>NZ_CM142705.1:0-5575159 GCF_054897785.1 Pseudomonas sp. ZT5P21 | reverse complement strand
ACGTAAGTTCAGGAGTCAGTCACGAAATGGGCCGGCATTTTAACAGGCTCAGCGATTTGTGCTGCTCTCTCCGACTTGTGACGCAACACGCTATCTATATTTGCCGGTTTTGTTACTTTCACGCAGGATGCGCGGTGAATTTGCGGCTAATGTTCGTAATTTCGGATACAAAGAATCTCGTTTGATAACTGATGTCATTTGGTCATTGGTTATCGGCACGGCATAATGCCCGCCGGCTACATCATTGCAGAGTCTAGGGAGCTAGCTTGTCTACGCCTGTCGAACCCTTGCGTTTGCTGCTACTGGCCGAAGAGCCAGCGTGGGCAGCGTTGTTGCGCGAGTGTCTGGCTCCAATGGGGAGCTCGGCCGTGCTCATCAGCGCCCCGAGCTGGGAATCGGTCAGCGCTCTGTTCGATGACAACCGCAGTGCGGTGTTGTTGACGATTCCGGCTCTTCAGCCGGCGCCCGGCCGTTGCAATTTGCCGACGGTGTTGCTGCTCGAGCACGAGCCGCTCTTGCCGCCCGATGGCGTGAGCGACTGGCTGGTGCGCGATCATCTCGACCCGGGCATGTTGCGCCGTTGCCTGCGCCATGTGCGCGAGCGCGGCGTGCTGGAAAACACCCTGCAACGCCTGGCCGAGCAAGACCCGCTGACCGGCATCGCCAACCGCCAGGGTTTCCAGACCCTGCTAGCCGCGCGACTGGCGGAAAACGACGGTCGCGGCCTGGCCCTCGGTCACCTCGATCTCGACAACTTCCGCCACGCCAACGACGCCCTTGGCCACCAGGCCGGCGACCGGTTGATTCTGCAAGTGGTCGCGCGCCTGAAGAGCCAGCTCGAGGCTGGCGATCAACTGGCACGGCTGGGCAGCGATGAGTTCGCCCTGCTGATCGACACCCGCCGCGCGCCGCAACGCGCCGAGTGGATGGCCGAACGTATCACTGAAGCGCTGGCCGAGCCCTATTGGGTCGACGGCGAAAGCCTGTTGATCGGTTCCAGTCTGGGCATCGCCCATGCCCGCGCCCAAGCGGGCGCCGACCCGCTGATGTGGCACGCGCACATCGCCATGCAACAAGCCAAGAGCACTCAAGGTTGCACCTTTCACATCTTCAACGAACGCATCAACCGCAATGCCCGCAGCATGGCAGACCTCGAAAGCGAGCTGCGCCGGGCGTTGCGTCGCGATGAGCTGGAGCTGCATTACCAGCCACGCCTGAATCTTGAGGACGGCCAGATTGTCGGGCTCGAAGCCCTGGTGCGCTGGCGCCATGCCGAGCGTGGGTTACTGCCGCCGAGTGAATTCGTGCCGCTGGCCGAGCAAAGCGGATTGATCGTGCCGCTCGGTTACTGGGTGATTTCCCGTGCATTGCGCGACATGCAAGCGCTGCGCGAACGGGGGTTGCCGGCGTTACACATGGCAATCAACCTGTCGTTTCGGCAGTTTCAGGACAGCCAATTGTTGTCGACCCTGAGCCGGCTGATTGCCGAGCGCGGCGTCGAGGCGCAATGGCTGGAATTCGAACTGACCGAAACGGCGGTCATGCGTCGCAGCGATCTGGTCAAGCAGACCATGGATGCTCTCGGGCGGCTGGGCGTGCGTTTCTCGCTCGACGACTTCGGCACCGGTTTTTCGTCCTTCGTGCACCTCAACAGCCTGCCGATTGCCTTGCTGAAGGTCGACAAGAGTTTTGTCGGCGGGATGGAAGAGCGCGAAGAGAATCGCAAACTGGTCCACGCGATGATCAACCTGGCGCACAACCTCAATCTTGAAGTAGTCGCCGAAGGCGTGGAAACACCGGAGCAGCTGGATCTGTTGCGCGGCTTTGGTTGCGATCAGGTGCAAGGGTATTTGATCAGCAAGCCATTGCCGTTGACGGAGCTGGTTGAGTATTTGAGCTTTGGCAGCAGTCAGCAGCCAGCATTGGAAGTCGTGAGCTAGTCACGAACTACTGTGGGAGCGAGCTTGCTCGCGATAGCGGTCTTTCAGTCACATCGATGTTGGATGGACCACCGTCATCGCGAGCAAGCTCGCTCCCACAGGGGCATCAGTCGGTCTGAACGGCCTCGAAGCGCTGCGATGACGGCTCCCGCCGAATCATCCGCTTCATTTTCCATTCAAACGCCAGCGTGAGGCTCACCGCCGCGCACGCCAATCCCAGTGCCAACCCCCACCAGACGCCCGTCGGTCCCCAGTTCAAATGGAAGGCCATCCACCAAGCGGCAGGCGCGCCAATCAGCCAATAGCAAGCCAGCCCGACCAGGAACGTGGTCTTGGCGTCCTTGAGCCCGCGAATGCAGCCCATGGCGATGGTTTGCGTACCGTCGAACAGCTCGAACCACGCCGCCACCGCCAGCAGGCTCACCGCCAGATCGATGACGGGGCGGAAGGCCGGGTCGTTGTGGTCCAGGAACAAGCCGATCAACTGATGTGGCAATAACCAGAAGACCATCGCGAAGCCGAGCATCGACGCTGCGCCGAAGACGATCCCGACCCGTCCAGCCAACCGCGCGTCCAACAACTGTCCGGCACCGTAATGCTGGCCGATGCGCATGGTGATCGCGTAGGAAAGCCCCGCCGGAATCATGAACGCCACCGAGACGATCTGCAGCGCAATCTGGTGCGCGCCCATTTGTGTACTGCCCATGGTGCCCATGCACAGCGCTGCGAACGCGAACAGCCCGACTTCCACAGCGTAGGTACCGCCAATCGGCAGGCCCAGGCGCCACAACTCCTTTAAATACTGACGGTTTGGCCGCAATAGACCCTGACGCAGCGGATAAGCGTCGTAGGCCCGATGCCGACGGATGTGCAACGCCAACGCCACGGCCATCAGGTTGGCGACAATCGCCGTCACCAGGCCGATGCCCACCAGGCCCATTTTCGGCAGGCCGAACATCCCGGTAATCAACGCATAGTTGAGCAGAAAATTGGCCACGGTGCCGCCGAGGCTGATAACCATCACCGGCGTCGCCCGGCCGATGGCGCTGGTGAAGCCGCGCAACGCCATGAAGCTCAGGTAGCCGGGCAGGGCGAACGGCAGAATCAACAGGAACTGCCCAGCGGCCTGGACGTTGGTTTCGGTCTGGCCGAACAAAAGCAAAACCGGTTTGAGATTCCACAGCAGCAACCCGGCGACCAACGCCATCAACCACGCCAGCCACAATCCGGCCTGAGTCAGACGCGCCGCCCCGACGATATCGCCTGCGCCCTGACGGATTGCAACCAGGGTACCGACCGCCGCCATGACGCCAATGCAGAAGATAGACACAAACGAATACGTCGCCGCACCCAGCCCTCCGCCGGCCAGGGCTTCGGGGCTCAGGCGCGCCATCATCAAGGTGTCGGTGAGGACCATCAGCATGTGCGCCAACTGCGAGGCAATCAACGGCCCAGCCAGCCGAAGGATGGCCCAGAGTTCAGTACGCGCTGGATGCTGCATGGTCATCACGCTCGATTGTCCGAGATAACAGGAAAGCGTCGATTCTCGGCGCTCTGCGGGGTTTGCACAAAGGGATAAATAGGATGGGTAGCATGATTAAAACTCATGCTGGGAAGTTTCTGATAACTTGATGGAATAGCGCCCATAGGAGTATTCCGAATGTCTCGTCGTCTCCCTCCGTTGTATGCCCTTCGCGCATTTGAAGCGGCGGCGCGGCATAGCTCGTTTACCCGAGCAGCCGAAGAGTTATCGATTACCCAGAGCGCGGTCAGTCGGCACATTCGTACGCTCGAAGAGCATTTCGCCTGTCGGCTGTTTCACCGCAGCGGGCGCAATTTGCAACTGACCGAGTCCGCACGGCTGATCCTGCCCGGCATCCGCGAAGGCTTTACGGCGCTTGAGCGCGCCTGCAATACCTTGCGCGCCGAAGATGACATCCTGCGCATGAAAGCCCCGTCCACCCTGACCATGCGCTGGTTGTTGGCGCGACTCAGCCGTTTCCGTCATCTGCAACCGGGCAACGAAGTGCAACTGACCAGCGCCTGGATGGATGTCGACTCGGTGGACTTCAACCATGAGCCGTTCGACTGCGCCGTCATCCTCAGCAGTGGGCATTTTCCGCCGGACTGGGAGGCGAGTTTCCTGTTCCCGGAAGAACTTATTCCGGTGGGCGCGCCGAATCTTCTGAAGGATCAACCGTGGGATGTCGCGCGTCTGGCCAATGCCGAGCTGCTACACCCGACGCCGGACCGGCGTGACTGGCGCAATTGGCTGGAGCGCATGGGCCTGACGGATCAGGTGTCGCTCAAAGGTGGGCAAGTGTTCGATACGCTCGAATTGGGAATGATTGCCGCCGCCCGAGGCTATGGGGTGTCCATGGGCGATCTGCTGATGGTGGCCGAAGATGTGGCCCAGGGCCGTCTAAGTTTGCCGTGGCCGACCGCCGTCGCAAGTGGTGAGAATTATTACCTCGTCTGGCCGAAAACACGCCCCGGAGGTGAACGTTTGCGTCGTCTCAGCGATTTCCTGCAAGGCGAAGCACGGGCCATGACATTGCCGGACGTCGAGCACTTGAGCTGAATCGATAGAGCTCTCGTAATAGAGGCCTTGAGCCATATCCCGGTTAATTACTCAAGTATTCAGGTTTACCGCCGAAATCTGCAGATGGAACCTTCGTGCAGGTTCGACGTTATTCCCATTGTTAGAAATTTTGCTGAGCAGCCGATCAAACAAGATCGGGCCACTTGGCCAGGAGCTGTCATGTCTCAACCTCGTGCCCGGATTGCCTCTCAGCTTGGACTTGCGCTCGGCGTTATTCTGGCGATTGTCATCAGCGGCAGCACCGTGTTCGCCCTGCGTTCGCTGGACACTGCCAACCTCGCCACCCGCGAAGAGCACCTGGCCAGTGAAGCCCGCTTGCTGGCCGACCAGTTGAGTACGTTTCACGGCACGTTGCGTGAAAGCACCCAGCGCCTGGCTGGTCTGTTCGAGAAGCGCTTCAGCGCAGGCCTCAGCGTGCATGCGGACGATCCAGTGACGGTTGCCGGCACGCAGACCCCGGGCCTGCACCTGGGCAATGAAGTGTTGAACAACAACTTCAAGGAAGTGGACGAGTTCAAGCAAATGACGGCGGGTGTTGCGACGGTGTTCGTGCGCAGCGGCGAGGACTTCATTCGGGTCAGCACATCCCTGAGCAAACAAGATGGCAGCCGCGCCATCGGCACGTTGCTGGATCATGCCAATCCGGCCTATGCACGCCTGATGGCGGGGCAGAGCTACGTCGGCCGCGCCTTGCTCTTCGAACGTTCCTACATGACGCAATACACCCCTGTTCGCGACGGCAGCGGTAAGGTGATTGCGGTGCTGTTCGTAGGATTTGATTACACCGACGCTCAGAACGCCCAGTTCGCCAACCTCAAGCGCTTCCGCATCGGCCAGACCGGTTCCCTGGCGTTGCTGGATGAGCAGAACAAGTGGCTGGTGCCGATCGCCGGCGTACAAGCGTTGGATAAAGCCGTCCCGGCCATTGGCGCGCTGGCGAAAACGCCGGGTAAGGGTGATTTCTGGAGCGACACGTCCGAAGACTTCTACAGCGTTGCGGTGCCATTCGACGGCGGGCCATGGTCAGTCGTGGCAAGCATGCCCAAAGCGGAAATCAGCGCGGTCACCTGGAGCGTCGGCATTCAATTGGCGATTGGCAGTCTTCTATCGATGTTGATCGCTGTCGGTTCCGCCGTCTGGCTGCTGCGCAGCAAACTCGCGCCGCTGGGCGATCTGGTCCGTCAGGCCGAAGCCCTCGGCGCCGGTGATCTGAGCGTGCGCCTGAACGTGTCGAGCAACGACGAAATCGGTCAACTGGCCCGTGCCTTCAACCAGATGAGCCAAGCACTGTCGACCATGGTCGAGCACATCCGAAAAGCCTCTCAGGAGGTCAACAGCCGTGCCCAGGCCTTGTCCGGTCTGTCGGGCGGTGCCTATGAAGGCATGGAGCAGCAGTCCGGCGAAATCACCAGCATGGCCGGCGCTGTGGAAGAATTCAGCGCCACATCGCTGAACATTGCCGACAACATGGGCAGCACCCAGCGTCTGGCGCAGGAAAACGCACAGCAAACCCAGATCGGTCGTACATCAATGGGCGAAGCGTCTTCGTCCCTGGAGCAAATTGCCGGAGCCCTGAACAGCACTGCCACGGTGATTAACACCTTGGGCCAGCGCTCTCAGGAAATCGGCGGCATTGTCGGCGTGATCACTTCGATTGCCGAACAAACCAACCTGCTGGCGCTGAACGCGGCGATCGAAGCGGCGCGCGCCGGTGAGCAAGGTCGCGGTTTTGCAGTGGTGGCCGATGAGGTTCGAAACCTAGCTTCGCGTACTCGTCAGGCCACGGACGAAATCTCGGGGATGATCCAGAGCATTCAGCAGGAAACTGGCAACGCCATCAGCACCATGGAGCAGGGCAATGTGCTGATGCAGGAAGGCCTTTCGCGCAACGCAAACGTCGCATCGGCGCTGGCTCGAATCGATGAGCAGAGTCGTTCGGCGGGTCAGCAATTTGCGGCGATTACGACGGCAACGCAGGAGCAGAGCAGCACGGCGACCTTGCTTAGCAGCAATCTGCAAAGCATTGCATTGGCCAACAGTGAGCAACGGGAAGTGGTGTCGAACCTGGCCGTGACCGCCAAAGAGCTGGAGAAGCTCGCGGCGGACTTGCGCCAAGAGGTAGACCGGTTTCGTTGAGGCGTCTTTGAAATAGCTTTCGCGAGCAAGCCCGCTCCCACAGAGTTAGCGTCGATCCGCAATCGTGTGAACGACGCCGAACCTGTGGGAGCGGGCTTGCTCGCGAAGGGACCAACTCATTCGTAAGTGTGTACCAAAACCGCAGATCGATTCTTTCCGGGTGATTTGCATTTTTGAACTTGATGAATCGTTTCAGCAAGTCTATAAAAATGGCATAACTCCAATAAAGGCTCCTGCCATGACTCCGCTCAAACTCATCGTCGCCCTCGGCGCAGTCTCTGCCGCCTCCCACGCCATGGCATGGGATTACGTCCTGCTCGACACTGACAAAGCCGCCGAAAGCTGGAAGATCACCAGCCAGCAACTCGGGGTAAAAACCGACAAACCCTTCTCCGTAACCCTGCGCACACTGCATGGTGGCCGGCAGGAGGGCGTCAGCATCGTCGACATCGATAACGGCACGATGAAACTCTCGGTGGTGCCGACTCGCGGGATGAACGTCCTACATGCTTCTGTAGGAAATGTGCGCATGGGTTGGGATTCGCCGGTCAAGGAAGTGGTCAATCCGTCCTTCATCGAACTTAACGGTCGCGGCGGATTGGGCTGGCTGGAAGGCTTCAACGAACTGGTCACCCGCTGCGGCTATGAGTGGGTCGGCCACCCCGGCATGGACAACGGCGAACTGCTGACGCTGCATGGTCGTGCCGCCAACATTCCGGCCAGCAAAGTCACTCTGCACATCGACGAAGAGCCGCCTTACGCCATTAGCCTGCGCGGCGAGCTGAAAGAGCAGGCGTTCAAGAAGGTCGATTTCTCCGTCGCGACCGAGCTGGTCACCGAACCCGGCAGCGTGGTTTTTGCGCTCAACGACACCTTGACCAACAACGGCGACTATCCAAAGGAATACCAGGCGCTGTATCACAGCAATTTCAGCACCCCTTTCCTGGAGCAGGGCGCCCGCTTCGCCGCACCGGTCAAGCAGGTATCGCCGTTCAACGACAAGGCCAAAGGTGACTTGCCGGACTGGCAGGCGTTCCGCGCGCCGACCAGGGATTACGATGAGACGGTTTACAACGTCGTGCCCTATGCCGACGCCAAGGGCGATACGCTGACCGTGCTGCATAACAAGGCGGGTAGTCTGGGTGTATCGGTGGGTTTCAACACTCAAACGTTGCCGGTCTTTTCCCTGTGGAAAAACACCGATACTCAAGGCCAGGGCTATGTGACCGGTCTCGAGCCGGGAACGAGTTTCTCCTATAACCGTCGGTACCAGCGCCCGCTCGGTTTAGTACCGACGATTGCGCCAAAAGAACGCAAGCAATTCCAGATCAGTTACAGCTTGCTGGCGGATAAGAGTGCTGTAGATAACGCTTTGAAGCGGGTGAGCGAGATTCAGGGTGGTCGGGAGACTGAAGTCAGGCAGGTTCCTTTGGTGGATCTTTCCAAGGACTAGTTTGAACTAGGCCGATACTGCAACGCCTCCGCCAGATGTTCGCGGGTGATGCCATCGACCTGCTCGAGGTCTGCCAAGGTTCGCGCGACTTTGAGCAGTCGATGGGCTGATCGGAGCGACAAGGTCAGCCGTTCACAGGCGGTTTCCAGCCAGGCTTCATCGGTTGTGGATAACTTGCAATGCTTGCGAAGGCCCGGCAGATCAAGGAAGGCATTGGCGCAGCCTTGGCGTTTGTGTTGTCGTTCTCGGGCGTCGGCTACCAGCACAGCAGCGGTGGCCGTGTCATCACCGGGTTTGATCGCAGGATTCAACGCCGTGGCTTCCCGAGCGACGGTCAGGTGCAGGTCGATACGATCCAGCAGTGGCCCCGACAGTTTGTTGCGATAACGCTGGACCATGTCCGGTGTACAGCTGCATTTACCGCTGGGTTCGCCAAGGTATCCACAGGGGCATGGATTCATCGCGGCCACCAATTGAAAACGCGCTGGAAACCTCACGCGATCCTTGGCGCGGGAAATCACGATATGCCCGGACTCCAGCGGTTCTCTCAAAACCTCCAGCACCTTGCGGTCAAACTCCGGCAGCTCATCAAGGAACAGGACGCCATGGTGGGCGAGGGTGATTTCGCCCGGTTGCGGCTTCGAACCACCACCCACCAGCGCTGGACCGGAAGCGGAGTGATGGGGTTGGCGGAACGGTCGTTGTGGCCAGTGGCTTAACGGCACGCAACTGGCGACGGACTGAATGGCCGCGACCTCCAGTGCTTCATGCTCAGGCAACGGTGGCAGCAATCCCGGCAAACGACTCGCCAACAGCGTTTTGCCTGTCCCCGGTGGCCCGCTGAACAACAGGTTATGAGCCCCAGCCGCCGCAATCAGCAACGCGCGCTTGGCCGAGCGTTGGCCCTGCACTTCATTCAGGTCGGGATAGGGTTTGCTGGCGTAGAGCAAACCATTTGAAACGTAAGGCTCGACCGGCGTATGGCCATTGAAATGCGCGACCGCCTCCAGCAAATGATCCACCGCAAACACCTTCAACCCAGACGCCAAGCATGCCTCTTCGGCATTCGCTCGCGGCACCATCAGCGAACGCCCGGCCTTGCGCGCGGCCAGTGCCGCTGGCAACACGCCTCTCACGGCACGCACCGCGCCTGAAAGCGCCAACTCTCCCAAACATTCAATATCATCCAGCGTCAACGTCGGCACCTGCACGCTGGCTGACAGAATCCCCAAGGCAATTGCCAGATCAAATCGCCCGCCATCCTTCGGCAAATCCGCCGGAGCAAGATTCAACGTGATGCGCCGCGCCGGAAACTGCAGGCCCGAATTGATGATCGCGCTACGGACCCGATCCTTGCTTTCCTTCACCGCCGCTTCGGGTAACCCGACCATGGTCAGCGACGGCAAACCGTTGGCCAGATGGACTTCGACGGTGACTGCGGGAGCATCCACGCCAACCTGGGCGCGGCTGTGGACGATGGAGAGGGACATGGTCGTTCCTTGAGCTGAAGAGCACCGCTTCCTGCGGGTTTTTTGAAGGGTAGTCGGGAAGGCTGATTTGAGCCTGGCAAGAGAGCAGAGAAACCTTCGCAGGATGTTGCGAGCTTAATGTAGGAGCGAGCTTGCTCGCGATGGTCGTTAACGGAGGTGCGTGTTTGCTGAATAAGTGCGGCGCTCTGGCGTTCATCGCGAGCAAGCTCGCTCCTACATGATTGTTTCTTGACCGATGAAACTGTGTCGTAGGGGCCGATTTTGTAGGATTGTGCCGAGATGTATGACGGACCTCGGCGAAAGTGCGCGGACGTGGTTGTGTACGATTGGTACCCACCTATGATCGCAGCAGATCATAGCGTCGGACAGTGAAATGAAAACTAATGGAATGCGGCCGATTCATCCCGGAGAAATTCTAGAGAAAGAGCTTCTCGAGCCGTTGGGCATCTCGGTGTCCGATCTCTCGTTCCGACTTTGCTTGGCCGAGGATGAGGTGAGTGAGCTGGTGGCGCAGACCCGCGCGGTGAATCCTGACATTGCCAAAAAGCTAACCATCTACCTCAACACCACGCCCGACTTCTGGCTGAATCTGCAATCGACATACGATTTACGCAGAGCCGAAATCGAGCGTGGATGAGCGCTTAAAACGAATGCAACGCTCGCGTAGCTTTTTTCCACCACGGCACGTTGGCCGGTCGCTGGGTCTGCTCCCCACTCGGCAATAGTTGCGGCACATCCTGCAACCGAATCCACGGCTGGTTATTCCAAACTCAACGACATTTTCGGCCAATTCAGAAGGCTCAGGATGGGCGTTCTGTCGAGGTGGGTTGTTCAGTGTCTCTTAAAGCTGGGACTACTTCGTGGGTCAGCCTTTCGCGCAGGGCTCGGTATTCGGGGCAATAGTGGTAGACCAGTAATGCGTAGACGCCGGATTCGCTGATCAACAGCGTGTTTTCGATGCTGCCGTGGATGAGCATTCGAGCGGACTGGCGCTGGTCTGGGTCGAGTTTTCGGCCGGCGCGTTCGTCGAGGTAGAGGCGCAGGAGGCGACCGAGGTCGCGGGCGCTGAACCAGGGTTGGTTTTCCAGGAGGTGGGTGTGGAGGTGGAGTTTGTGGCGGGTGAAGACGTGAGGAATCAGATAGTTTTCGTCCATCGAACAGTTCTCGGGATCAAATGAAGAAAACTGCCTCTGATCGTCGCCAAACGAGAAGGGTGGCAGCCATGCGCGGGTTGGCGAACCGGTGACGCCCGAGAACCGGCAGACCCTAAGGTCTCCCACGCATAGCCGCCATAATTCGAGATGGGAATAAATTCCTCGGTCGAATGTGGTCGCGGTGCGTCGGGGTCTTCCGGGTCGCCAAACCCAGAGCTGATTATTCAGCTGTAGATGAGCATAGAAACCGGAGGCATTGCGGTGCAATCGGACGGCGGTGGTTTTGTTGTAGGAAGGTGCCGGGATATTTGAGGGCTTGTAGATCAAACGATCGCAGCCTGCGGCAGCTCCTACGGGGGTGGTTTATCCCGTGCGGGATGGCTGGTAGACCGAGGCGACCCCATTCGCGGGCAAGCCCGCTCCCACAGGGGATCGCATTTCACAGAGGAATCGGTGTGTTACTCGGTTGGAGGATTCAGCTTAGCTTCCAGCTCCGCCACCTTCGCCTCGAGACTTTCCAGCCGCGCCCGGGTGCGTGCCAGCACAACCATCTGACTATCAAACTCTTCCCGGCTCACCAGATCCAGCTTGCTGAATCCGCTCTGTAGCAAGGCCTTGAACTGGCTTTCGATTTCGCTTTTCGGCAGTGGGGTGTCGCCGCTGAAGAGGCGGGAGGCGGTGCCGGTCAGGGCGTCAAGGAAGTCTTTGGGCGCGAGCATGGGAAAGGTCCTGGGAACATTGTCGGGCAGTGTATCACGCAGCGTCTATAGTCAATTCCGACCACTGGCCATGCACGCTTTTCGCGCATGCGGACGGACGGCGTCGCACCGTTGTTGTGCGTAACCGCTAGGCCAAACCCGCGTCAACCGGCGTTTGCGGGGTCAACGTGTTGAATTCAATGACTTTAGGCGAGATGGCAAGCTTTCTGCTTAGACGGTAGTGACCCATGCACTGATGCAGTCGCTGTGACGAATGCAGTGCGCCAAGCGGAACGGGGGAAGTGTTTCGTGCGGAGTGGTTAGCTGGCGTCGTACGGGCAATCAAGGCCGACGATGCGTTACAAAGCCAGGCACTGCGCTTAGACTTGAGTCGGGTTTGTTTTCCTGGGGCAAGTCCACCAATTCGGGAGAGAGTTTTCATGAAGCTAGTCACTGCCATCATCAAGCCGTTCAAGTTGGACGACGTGCGCGAATCGCTGTCCGAAATCGGCGTGCAGGGCATTACCGTAACTGAAGTCAAAGGCTTCGGTCGGCAGAAGGGTCACACCGAGCTGTATCGCGGCGCGGAATACGTGGTCGATTTCCTGCCCAAGGTGAAGATCGATGTCGCCATTGACGACAAGGATCTGGACCGGGTTATCGAGGCGATAACCAAGGCTGCCAACACCGGCAAGATCGGTGACGGCAAGATCTTCGTGGTCAATCTGGAACAGGCGATTCGCATCCGTACCGGCGAAACCGATACCGACGCAATCTAAGCCGCCACAAACCCCAACGCCCCAGGAGAAAACAATATGACTCTGCGTAAATTCGCAGGGCTAGGAGCCCTGTTGTCCCTCGTAATGCCCAGCCTGGCCATGGCAGCAGACGAAGTGGCGGCCCCAGTCCTGAATTCCGGCGACACCGCCTGGATGATGACCTCGACAGCCCTCGTGCTGTTCATGACCATTCCCGGCCTCGCGCTGTTCTACGGCGGCATGGTTCGGTCGAAAAACATTCTTTCCGTGATGATGCAGTGCTTTGCCATTACCGGTCTGATCAGCATTCTGTGGGTCATTTATGGCTACAGCATCGCGTTCGACACCACCGGCATGGAACAGGGCGTCGTCAACTTCAACTCGTTCTTTGGCGGTATGGGCAAGGCCTTCCTCGCCGGTGTCACGCCATCGAGCCTGACCGGTCCGGCGGCGCTGTTCCCTGAGGCGGTGTTTATCACCTTCCAGATGACTTTCGCCATCATTACCCCAGCCCTGATCGTCGGTGCTTTCGCCGAGCGGATGAAATTCTCCGCGATGCTGATCTTCATGGGCATCTGGTTCACCCTGGTTTACGCACCGATTGCACACATGGTCTGGTCCGGCAACGGCGGCCTGATGTGGGACTGGGGCGTGCTGGACTTCGCCGGCGGCACCGTGGTGCACATCAACGCCGGTGTGGCCGGCCTGATTGCCTGCCTGGTACTGGGCAAGCGTAAAGGCTTCCCGACCACCCCGATGGCACCGCACAACCTCGGTTACACCCTGATGGGGGCTGCGATGCTGTGGGTCGGCTGGTTCGGTTTCAACGCCGGTTCCGCTGCAGCGGCCAACGGCACTGCCGGTATGGCGATGCTCGTGACTCAGATCGCAACCGCTGCTGCCGCATTGGGCTGGATGTTCGCCGAGTGGGTCACCCACGGCAAACCAAGTGCACTGGGTATTGCTTCGGGCGTGGTCGCCGGTCTGGTTGCCATCACTCCAGCCGCTGGCACCGTGGGTCCGATGGGCGCCCTGGTGATCGGTCTGGCAGCGGGCGTGGTGTGCTTCTTCTGCGCAACCACCCTGAAACGCAAACTCGGTTATGACGACTCCCTGGACGCCTTCGGTGTGCACGGTATCGGCGGTATCCTCGGCGCGATCCTGACCGGCGTGTTCGCTGCACCGTCGCTGGGTGGCTTCGGCACCGTCACCGACATCGCCGCGCAAGTCTGGATTCAGTGCAAAGGCGTGGGCTTCACGGTGATCTACACAGCGATCGTCACTTACATCATTCTCAAGGTACTGGACGTCGTCATGGGTCTGCGTATCACCGAAGAAGAAGAGGCTGTCGGTATCGATCTGGCACTTCACAACGAACGCGGCTACAACTTGTAAGACGCGCACAAGAAACTTGCCCGGCTTGCCGGGCATTTTTTTGTCTGGAGTTTGTCAGTACAGGCACTGCTGAAAGGTTTTTTCGTACACGTTTAGTGGCGTTTGCGGCGGGCGTTTTTCTGCGGCTAATCGCTTACATGATTGAAGGAATATTAGGGCCTTTGTTTTTTCCCAGAGCGCGCTAGAATGCGCCCCGAACGTGCGGAGAACTGTATGTGGCAACAGACTCTGATTACCCTGCGGGCCAAGCCTCGGGGCTTTCATCTGGTAACGGACGAGTTACTCGCCGGCCTGCCTGAACTGAAGGCGTGCCGGGTTGGTCTTTTGCATCTGTGGTTACAGCATACCTCGGCGTCGTTGACCATCAACGAGAACGCCGATCCGGCGGTACGTCGCGACTTCGAACGATTTTTCAATCGTCTGATCCCACAAGGAACAGACGGCTATGAGCATAACGACGAAGGCCTGGACGACCTCCCGGCGCACTTCAAGGCCAGCGTACTTGGCTGTCAGCTCAGTTTGCCGATTTCGGCGGGCCGACTGGCGTTGGGGACCTGGCAAGGCGTTTATCTGGGCGAGCACCGTGATCATGGCGGTGCCCGTAAAGTCCTCGCCACCGTGCACGGTGACGGGGCATAAACCGCTGGTCACAAGCGGTTAACGAATTTTTCCGGCAACCTTCGACAGATGGCGAAGCTGGGCTATAACTAATCTGCTTTTCGCAAGTCATGAGGTAGAACATGAGCGACGATGATCTGGAAAACGACGACCTCGAAGTAGGCGACGACGAAACCGAAGAAGGTCTGGAAGCCGCGGCGGACGACGTCGTTGAAGACGACGGTGGTGACGCGCCCGTTCCGGCCGCCAAAGGCAAGGCCAAGGCTGCGGTATCGGTCGATGAGCTGCCGAGTGTCGAAGCCAAGAACAAGGAACGCGATGCTCTCGCGCGGGCCATGGAAGAGTTTTTGGCCAAGGGCGGGAAGGTGCAGGAAGTGGAGGCCAATGTGGTCGCCGATCCGCCCAAGAAGCCTGACAACAAGTACGGCAGCCGGCCTATCTAAGCGTCTGCCCTTGATTGCTGAAAAAGCCCGCCGTCGCTGCGGGCTTTTTCATGGGTGAAACAAAAGGCTCTGGCTTGGCGCAACCCTTGTAGGAGCCGAGCTTGCTCGCGATGGCGGTGTGTCAGCCAATATAACTGTTGAATGTGACGGCCTCTTCGCGAGCAAGCTCGGCTCCTACAGGGGTCGTGTGTCATCAAGATGGTTGATGGGCGCTCCACCGCGCCAACAACGCCGGCAATTCGGTCAGGCTGCGGATCTCGGCATCCGGCGCCTTCTGTGCTTCCCACAATTTGCCTTGCGGGTTAAACCAGACCGCCCGCAACCCTGCCTGCTGCGCCCCGGCAATGTCATCACCCGGATGATCGCCAATGTGCACCGCCGTCTCTGCCGTCGCACCACCACGCTGCAACGCCTCATGAAACAGGCGCGCATCCGGTTTGGCGATGCCGATGTCTTCGGCGCACAAGGCAAACTTGAAGTAATCCGCCAGCCCCAGTCGACGCACATCAGCATTACCGTTTGTGACCACGCCCAAGGCGTAATGATTGGCGAGAATCTCTAGCGTCGGCTGCACCTCCGGGAAGATTTCCAGCTGATGCCGCGCATGCAGAAACACTTCAAAACTCTGATCGGCCAGGTCAGACGCCTGGCCATGATCGTAACCGGCCTCTTCCAGTGCATGAAAAAGCACCCGGCGACGCAGCGCGCTAATACGATGTTTGAGACCAGGTTCACTGCTCAGAATTCGTTCACGAATCGTCCACAAATGCTCCACCGGCACCGCGCCCAGATTCGGTGCATGTTCCGTCAGCCATTCACGCAGTACGGCTTCGGCGCTGACGATCACCGGGGCGGTGTCCCACAGGGTGTCGTCGAGGTCGAAAGTGATCAATTGGATGGTCATGAATCATCGCCCTTAATGCGTTTGGCCCGTGGATGGGCGCTGTCATAGACCGTCGCCAGGTGCTGGAAGTCCAAGTGGGTGTAAATCTGGGTGGTCTTGATGTCCGAGTGGCCGAGTAATTCCTGCACCGCTCGCAGGTCTTGAGAAGATTCCAGCAGGTGACTGGCGAATGAATGCCGCAGCATGTGCGGGTGCAGGTTCTGTCCCAGCTCACGCTCGCCAGCGGCCTTGACGCGCACTTGAATCGCCCGAGGTCCGAGGCGTCGGCCTTGCTGGCTGACAAACACCGCGTCATCCGCCGGATGGGTCATGGCTCGCAGTGGCAGCCACAGCTCCAGCGCTTCGCGAGCCTTTTTACCAACCGGTAATAGTCGGGTCTTGCTGCCCTTGCCGAGCACCTGAACCATGCCGTCGGCCAGATCCAGCTGATCGAGATTGAGCCCGGTCAGTTCCGAAAGGCGCAACCCGGAGGAATAGAACAGTTCCAGAATCGCCTGATCCCGGCGCGCGAGGAAATCATCCTCCACCGCACCTTCAAGCAGTTGCAGCGCACGGTCAGTGTCGAGGGTTTTCGGCAGCCTTCGTTCGCCTTTGGGCGGAGCCAGACCGTTAGCCGGGTCGTGGTCGCAAAGGCCTTCGCGGTTCAAATAGTGATAAAGCCCGCGCACCGCCGAGAGCAGCCGGGCCAGGCTGCGGGACGATTGCCCCTGAGAATGCAGGCGAGCGATCAGGCTGCGCAGGCGCTGGATGTCCAGCGCGGCCCAGCTGCCAATGTTCTGTTTGACGCACCAGCCCAGCACTTTGTCGAGGTCGCGGCGATAGGCGTATAGCGTATGGGGCGACACCTGCCGCTCACTGCGCAGGTGTTCGCAGTAAGCGTCCAGTTGCCGTTCCACGATCAGCGTACCGAGCGCAGCGAGATGTTGACCCGTGGCAGCACGCGGCCCATGACTTCGGCGATGTAGCTCAGGAACAGCGTGCCCACCGAGCTTTTGTAGTGCTGCGGATCGCGGCTGGCGATGGCCAGGATGCCGTGAATGCCTTGGTGGCTGATGGCGACCACGGCGGAGGAGCCGATTTGCTTGCGCTGCTCTTCGCCGAACAGGAAGTCCAGCTCATGCTCACGGAGGCTGCCGCTGACACTTTTGTCTTCCGAGAGCAGACCGCCAATGGCCGTTTGCGCGTCGGCGTAGGTCACCCAGCGGCCCACCGGCATCGGGTTGTCGCCCAGCAGGATCAGGCTGACAAAAGGCACCTGGAAATCCTGACGCAGGCTGTCTTCAACGCTGATCACCACGTCTTCCAGGCTGGTGGCGTCCATCAGCGCGAGAATCAGGCGGCGGGTCTTGTCGAACAGCCGGTCGTTGTCGCGGGCCACGTCCATCAAGTGCGAGAGGCGATGACGCAATTCGATGTTGCGGTCGCGCAGGATGGTCATCTGGCGTTCGACCAACGAAATGGTGTCGCCACGCTGGTGCGGAATGCGCAGGGCCGGGAGCAGTTCTTCGTGCTCGACGAAGAAATCCGGATGGGCCTCCAGGTACGCGGCGATTGCCGCCGCCTCAAGGCTTTCGGAAGGGGATTCGTCGGGCTGTAGGGCGGGAACCTGGGGCTTGTCGGTCATAGGTTTGACTCACTCAAAGACGTACTTGTCCTTCATAAACACGGACTGCCGGGCCGGTCATCACGACCGGTTGGCCAGGTCCTGCCCATTCAATGGACAGGCGCCCGCCGGGCAGGTCGATCAATAGCGGCGAATCCATCCACCCCTGGCTGATCGCGGCCACTGCGGCAGCACAGGCGCCGGTGCCGCAGGCCTGGGTTTCCCCGGCGCCACGTTCCCATACGCGCAACTGCGCGCGGTTGCGGTCGATGACCTGGAGAAAACCAACATTGACCCGCGCCGGGAAGCGCGGGTGATGTTCGATTTTCGGCCCCAGTTCATGCACCGGTGCGTTGTTGATATCCGTGACGCGCAACACCGCATGCGGGTTGCCCATCGACACAGCGGCCAATTCCACGGCAGTACCGTCGACGTCGAGCGAGTAACTCAGCGCCTGATCGTCGGCGACGAACGGAATATCGGCCGGCACCAGGCGCGGTGCGCCCATGTTGACGCTGATCTGGCCATCACTGCGGATATCCAGCTCGATAATGCCACTTTTGGTTTCAACGCGAATCTGCCGTTTTGCGGTCAGGCGCTTGTCGAGCACAAAACGGGCGAAACAGCGCGCACCGTTGCCGCACTGTTCCACTTCGGAGCCGTCAGAGTTGAAGATCCGATAGCGGAAATCCACGTCCGGGTTGCTCGGTGCTTCGACGATCAGCAACTGGTCGAAGCCGATGCCCGTGTGCCGATCGCCCCATTGCTTGGCGTGTTTGGGCAGGATGTGCGCGTGCTGGCTGACCAGGTCGAGGACCATGAAGTCATTGCCCAGGCCGTGCATCTTGGTAAAACGCAGCAGCATGGTTTTACTCCGGCAGCAGGCTTTCGCCAGCGAACAACTCGGCTACCGTCTCACGGCGACGCACTTCAACTGCCTGATCACCGTCCACCAACACTTCAGCGGCACGGCCGCGGGTGTTGTAGTTGGAACTCATGACAAACCCGTAGGCGCCGGCCGAATGCACGGCCAGCAGGTCGCCTTCTTCCAGCGCCAGCTCACGATCCTTGGCCAGGAAATCGCCCGTCTCGCAGATCGGCCCGACGATGTCGTAGGCACGAGCGGCGGTAGCGCGAGGGCGCACGGCGGTGACGTCCATCCAGGCTTGATACAGCGCCGGGCGGATCAGGTCGTTCATGGCCGCATCGACGATGGCGAAGTCTTTGTGTTCGGTGTGCTTGAGGTACTCGACCTGGGTCAGCAGTACGCCGGCGTTGGCGACGATGAAGCGGCCCGGCTCGAACACCAGCGCCAGGTCACGACCGTCGAGACGCTCGCGCACGGCTTTGATGTAGTCGGAAGCCAGTGGCGGCTCTTCATCGCGATAACGCACGCCCAGGCCACCACCGAGATCGATGTGGCGAAGGTAAATCCCGCAATCGCCGAGACGGTCGACCAGGCCCAGCAGCCGGTCGAGGGCATCAATGAACGGCGGCAGGGTGGTCAGTTGCGAACCGATGTGGCAATCGACGCCGACCACTTCCAGGTTCGGCAACTGCGCGGCGCGGATGTACACGTCCTCGGCGTCGGCGATGGCGATGCCGAACTTGTTTTCTTTGAGACCGGTGGAAATGTACGGGTGCGTGCCGGCATCGACGTCCGGGTTCACGCGCAGCGAGATTGGCGCGCGAACGCCCAGCTCGGCGGCGACCGCTTGCAGACGCTCCAGCTCGTCGGTGGATTCGACATTGAAGCAGTGAACGCCGACTTCCAGGGCGCGACGCATGTCGTCACGGGTCTTGCCGACGCCAGAGAACACGATTTTGTCGGGGCTGCCGCCGGCGGCCAGAACGCGTTCCAGCTCGCCACGGGAGACGATGTCAAAACCGGCGCCGAGACGCGCCAGGACATTCAGTACGCCCAGGTTGGAGTTGGCCTTGACCGCGAAGCAGACCAGGTGCGGCATGCCGGCCAGCGCATCGGCGAACGCCAGGTACTGCGTTTCGATGTGGGCGCGGGAGTAGACGTAGGTCGGTGTGCCAAAGCGTTCGGCGATGGCGGACAGGGCAACACCTTCCGCGAACAGCTCACCGTCACGGTAGTTAAAAGCGTCCATGGCGTTCCCTTATTGGTAGACGTCGTGCTTGTGTGCTTTCGACGGCTGCTTCTGCGAGGACTGCGCCTGTTCGGCAGGGTCCTGGTTTTCGTCGGGCAGGTACAGCGGGCCTTTTTGACCGCAGGCCGACATCAGGCTGGCAAAAGCGACAAGCGTAGCGAGCGCAGCAAGGGAAGAGATCAGGCGCTTCATGGCGAAATCCTTGAAAATGCGTTAATTGCGCCGGAGTATACCGGCCACCCGGCGGATTGCCTATGCGACGGGGCTCCCGTCCGGCGGGGCTTTGCCTGATGCTTGCTAGCCAGACACAAGGACCGCGTTTGATGTACCTAATTCGGCCCTTGGTCGTTATCCTTTGCAATCACCGGGGCTCGCCCGTATCTTGCGGCGCTTGAGCGTGAACAGACACTTTTTGAGGTTGCCGTAATGAGTTTGACCGAAGCCCGTTTCCACGATCTGGTCGATGCCACCCAGCAATCGCTGGAGGATATTTTCGACGAGAGCGACCTGGATATCGACCTGGAGAGCTCGGCCGGTGTGCTCACCGTCAAGTTCGAAAACGGCAGCCAGTTGATCTTCAGTCGTCAGGAACCCCTGCGTCAGTTGTGGCTGGCGGCGGTGTCGGGTGGCTTCCACTTCGACTACGACGAAGAGAGCGAGCGCTGGATGTGCGACAAGAGCGAAGAGCAGCTCGGCGAGATGCTTGAGCGCATCGTCGATCAACAGGCCGGCGTCAAATTCGATTTCGAAGGCCTGTGAGATCGTGACCCGGCCTGCCCCCGTTCGTCCGCCCAAACCGCTCTACAGCAACGTCAGCCCAGCGGTACCTTCGCCGTGCAGCGGCGTGTGTCGGCTGGATGAACAGAAGGTCTGTCTGGGGTGTTTTCGCCACGTCGAAGACATCCGCGAATGGCGTTCGGCCGACGACGATCGCCGACGGGTCATCTGCGCCCAGGCCATCCAGCGAAAATCCTTGGCCTGACGCGCAACCCTGTGGGAGCGGGCTTGCTCGCGAAGGCGGTGGATCAGTTGATATCAATGTTGACTGTCGCACCGCCTTCGCGAGCAAGCCCGCTCCCACACAGTCATCTCTGTGCCAGATTGAAATTTCCACCTGCCTGTGCCGTGTTCGCCCCTGACTTGTATATTTTTTGAGCTGTGATAGTGTCCAGAAACGCCTCAACCCATCGAGGCTCGTGAAAACCCCGCCTTTTTCTGGCGGGGTTTTGCTTTTTTCGTGCAGAAGAAAGGAGTCTGCCCTGATCATGACCGCACCTTCCATCACCCTTACCCGACTGGACGTGCAACGTCTGGAACGCCTGATCGACAGCCTGGACGACACGCTGCCGGGCGTTATCGCGCTGCAAACCGAACTGGATCGCGCCGATACGCTGGTCGGTCACGATGAAGTGCCCGCCGATGTCGTGACCATGAACTCCCGTGTGCATTGCCGTGAAGAGAGCAGTGGCAAGGATTATCACCTGACACTGGTTTACCCCAAGGACGCCAACGCCGATGAAGGCAGGATTTCGATTCTGGCGCCAGTGGGCAGTGCGTTGCTCGGCCTTAAAGTCGGGCAGCACATCGATTGGCCCGCACCGGGTGGCAAAACCCTCCAGCTGACCCTGCTGGAAGTCGAATCGCAGCCCGCCCATGGCGGCGACTTTCCGGAATAACCTCCCCTCAGACCAGCTCGAGCGCGTCGTTCAATGCGCGCTCCAGATCGACCTTATAGCGCAGATACAAATTGCTTGAACTCTGACCATCACCGAGCAGGCCCGAGAGGTCCAGGTCGGTGATGTAGCAGCGATAGCGTTCGGTCTCGCGGCGCTGTTCGACAATTTCCCGGGCGACCACACTGAACAGTTGGTCGCCATGTTCCAGTTCTGAAAATTCCCGCTGATTGCAATACAACGTGACCTGCACCTGACCTGGTGCGGCTTTGCCGACGATCGCCTGCACGTCGTAGAACGGTTTGTTGACCGGGGTTTGCGGCGCGGTCCGGGCTTCGACCCGACGCGCTCGCCCGGGGCCGGAGGGCAGCAACTGATAATACAAAGTGTCCAGGCTCAATGGCTGGGCGGCGTCCATCGGCTGCAAGGCTTCGCGCCGGTACTGGATCGATTGCAGGAAACGTTGCAATGGCACCAGCAGGCTTTGTTCGTCGTGATAGGGCAAACGCTGCTGCCACAAGGCATTGAATTCATCCAGCACGTACAGATCGGCCTTGTCGTCGTGAATCCGGTAGAACACCTGAATGCAGTCTGGCTGGCCCATGGGCAGAATCAGCGCCAGGTCGTGGTCTTCCAGCGCCATAGGGTCCAGGTGCAGCGGGCTGTAGCTCGCCAGCTCTTCGCCCAGATAATCGAACAGCGCCGGCAGGGTGGCGAGGGCGACGTGATTGACCTGGCCCGGCACCAGTTCCAGCACGTGGTAATGCTGCTGGACCTGAATCACGTAGCGATGGTTGAGTTTGCTCAGCAGCAGGTTCTGTGCGGTGTCGATCACTTCTTCAACCCGCTGGGCGATGAACTGCGCGCGGTTATGGCAGAAGCAACGCACGCGCAATTTGGGTTGCCGCGGGCCGTTGGGCAGGTTGTTGAGGTAATCGCGCAGGCAGTCGAGCAGTGCATGAGGACCGTCGAAGCGATTGACCAGCACCTCGTTCCAGCTGTTGAGCGTGACCTGATCCAGGGTCAGCACCAGGTTTTCCCGGACCCCGGCGTAACTCAGTGAATCAGTGCGTTCGGTGGTCATCAGGATATTCAGGTCGCGGTGATGCTTGAGTGGATCGACCCCGACGTTCACCAGAATCAGCACTTCGCCCGGCACGCTGGCGCGCAGCAACGGTTCTTCGGCGACGGTGGGCAGGGGCAGGGCGATGCTCTGTTGCAAACTGCCGAGCAGGTTGAACAGTTCGAACTCGCTCAGGTCACTCTCGCCGGGATGCAGCGCCAGACGGGTGCTGCTGTCGATCACGCCGTTGCGATGGCACCAGGTCAGCAGTTCCAGCAGTTGGCGGCTGCGCTTGATCGGCGCGAAATGCTCCCACTCAAGGGCGGTCAAGCTGCCGTTGTACAAGCCCCACTGGGTTTGCCCCGATTCTTTCTTGTTCGGCGCGTGCACCAGGGTCAGGGTGTCTTCGGCCAGATCCGGGGCGATGCCGGGGTTGATGAACTCAACCTTGTCCGCCTTGCGCTCGAACGCCGCGTACAGGCGTCGTCCCAGCACATTGAGGTCACGTTTGTTGATCAGGCTGACGGTCTGTTCGCTGCGGGCGAACTCGGTCAGAAAGCGGTAGCTGTAATTGAGCTCGTTGACCAACGCCCGGCGCTCAGAGCTGACCTGACGGACTTTCCACTGACTGCGGCTGTCGAGTAAGGCCAGTTGACGATGATCCCACTGCCATTCGCCGGCCAGGCGTTCAAGCAAAGAGCGTTGCCAGCTCTGGGTGCGACCGCTGCTGCCGGTGAGTTTGCGGTTGACCTTCAGGTACAGCGCGCGGCGCACCAGCTCCAGACGCTCCGGTTCGCCCCGGGCGGTGAGGTATTCCTCGATGCGCCGGTAGACCATGATGTAGGGGTCCAGCTCATCGAGGTCGAGCCGATTGGCAAACACGGCTTGCTTGAACCGTAGGCTCAGGCACTGAACCCTGGGGTGTTCGCTGGCGTAGACCTCGGTCAGCAACAGCTTGAGCACCGACTTGTAGGGAGACTCGATGCCCTTGAACAGCTGCCAAAGTCCGGCACCGATGAATTCGCCGGGAGGGATGTACGCCAGATGCCCCAGGTCAAGGCTTTCGTCAGCACGGATGAAGCGTTTGGATAGTAGCGCGTGGGTGTAGCGGTCGTATGCGGCCTCTTCGTATACCGGCACCAGCCACCAGATCGGTGTGCGTCCGGCTAGCCAGATGGCGGTGCGGTAGAACTCGTCCAGCAGCAGATAATGCTGGGTGGTGCCACAGTCTTCGGAGCTCAGCTGATTGTCCCGCTCGCCGAGTACGAAACGGGCCGAGTCGATCAGGAAGAAATGCGCCTCGGCGCCCTGGCTCGCGGCCCAGGCTTCAAGCAACTGGCACTTTCTACTCAGCTCGTTGAGTTCGCTTTCGCTCAAGTCCGGTGCGTGACAGACCCAGACGTCCATGTCGCTCTGATCTGCCTGAGCGAGGGTCCCGAGGCTGCCCATCAGGAACAGGCCGTGAATCGGGCGCGGCGGATTGCTGCCGTGGCGCGGCTTATAGGAAAACGATCGGGTCAGGCGTTGGGCTTCGGCGAGGGCGTTGGCGTCGGGTTCGAAGTTCGACAAACCGGCGGGCGTGCTACCCGAAACGTAACCTGGCAACAGCGGGTGATTGACGTGGAAAAACAGCGGCAGCAGGGTCAACACCCCTTGCTGGCGGGTCGACAGCCCATCCATGGCGCGGGCCATGCGGCCCTCGTTGAGTTTTAAAAAGCGTGCGCGCAGCTGGCTGAGAACCTTGCGGTCGATCCCCTCGTCCAGATCAGGGCGGATTTCATGGGTGCGGGTCATGTCAGCTCAAACCGGCTCGCAGGGCTCGGACGTCGGAGGTCTCGGAATGAAGAGGAGTTTAGCGCCTCGGTCGCGGGACTTTTAAGCGGATTTTGTTTTTGGCGTCAGATTTCTATCGAGGGGCGGCCAAGTGTGCCCGCGGAAATCCCGTAGCAGGGGTTTCCGTGGGCGATGCGGTGATACTTATGCGGTTTCTTCAACGCTGAGAATGGTAAGGACAGTTTGTACACTTTGCGCGGCGTCACGCCCCAGACTTGTCAGATAACCGCCATCGGGCTGGTCGATCAGTTCTTTTTCGTACAGGCGTCGAGCGGCAGCAATGGCTTTCGGGGCAGCGGTCTGATGAATTTTCAAACCTTCCTGGGAGCTGTCCAGGTTGAAGAGTGCGAGGATTTCCAGTTCGGCAACCAACTCAGGGGTAAGCGACATAAGGACTCCAGACTTTCTAGGAATTGGACGACAGCGCCCCTAAGGTGATCCCACTCGCGCGGCATGTCCAGTGCCCGCGACAGGGTTTTTTCCTTGAGGTGCATTCCCCCGGCGGGTGGCTCGGCAGCGGGGTGCGTTCCAGTGTAGTCAGGGTCTGGGAGAAGGCGGGAATGATGGGTGACAATTTGTGTGCGGGAGTGCGACTGGCTGATGAAGGGGGCTCCCTCGCCACAAAAGCCCCATCCGGCAATGACGACTTATTTCTTCTCCGGTGGCAGCTCTGGCAGCGCACGTAGCGCCGTTTCATACCACTCGGTATTGAACGCGCGGTCTTCTTCGAGGATCGCGTCGATTTCCACCGCCAAAACGTGCGCCATCAGATTGAGGATTTCTTCACGTTCGTAACCGACCAGGGTCAGCTTGTTGAAGGTCGCCTTGGCGGCAGGCGGATTGTCGCTTTCGATCTGGTTTTCGATGGCTTCGATCAGGGTGTTTTCGGCGAACTCTTCTTCGTCGATATCGTCTTGGTTGTTGTCGGGGGTTGGCTCACTCATGGCAGGCTCCTCAAGGAAAGGCGGCCAGTTTACCTGCATTCAGCGCTGTGATGCTGCTGGCGAGAAATGCCCGGGCGATCTATAAACACCACTGCCAACCCCGCACGGCCTGGAGGCTTAGTGATGCTCAAGCTTTATGGATTTTCCGTCAGCAACTACTACAACATGGTGAAGCTGGCGCTGCTGGAGAAAGGACTGCCCTTCGAAGAAGTGCCGTTTTACGCTGGCCAGAGCCCCGAAGCGCTGGCTATCAGCCCGCGCGGAAAGGTGCCGGTGCTGGGTGTGGAGCAGGGTTTCATCAACGAAACCAGTGTGATTCTCGAATACATCGAGCAGAGCCAGAAAGGCACGCCGCTGCTGCCGGGCGATCCCCTCGAACGGGCGCAGGTCCTCGCGCTGGCCAAGGAAATCGAGCTGTACATCGAGCTGCCGGGTCGTGCCTGCTACGGCGAAGCATTTTTCGGTATGTCGGTGCCGGACGCGATCAAGGACAAGGCCAAAGCCGAGTTGCTGCTGGGTTTTGCCTCGCTAGGACGGCACGGCAAGTTTGCCCCTTATGTAGCGGGCGACAGCCTGAGCATTGCGGATTTGTATTTCCTATACAGCGTGCCGCTGGCCTGTGCGGTGGGGCAGAAGCTTTTTGGTATTGACCTGTTGGCGGACATGCCGGCGGCCAGGGTGTTGCTGGAGAGTCTGGAGCAGAATCCGAACGTGCAGCGGATTGCGGCAGACAAGGATGCGGCGATGCCAGCGTTCATGGCGATGATCGCGTCCAAGCGATAAAGAAGGGAACGGCCATTTTGCGTGTCAGAAGCTTCGTAATCTTTTGTCCCAAATGGCCGTCATCCTTGTCGGGCGGCACTTTCAGTCGTTTTAGTCGCATACGGTAATAAGCGAACACTTACAGGATATCGAGCAATGTTTACCTTGAGCGCCGAATCTGCACGGTCAAGGAGAACCGGTGATGCTCAAGCTGTTTGGCTTTGCGGCCAGTAATTATTTCAACATGGTCAAACTGGCACTCCTGGAAAAAGGCGTGCCGTTTGAAACAGTCCCCTTTCATGGATGCCAGAACCCGGACATCCTTGCCGTGAGCCCGCGCGGAAAAGTGCCAGTGCTGGAGACGGAACAAGGTTTCCTGAGCGAGACGGACGCGATCCTTGATTTCATCGAAGACACCCAGCCAGGCATTTCGCTGCTCCCCAAAGACCCGTTTGCCCGGGCAGGCGTTCGAGCCTTGGCCAAGGAAATCGAGCTGTACATCGAACTGCCAGCGCGAGTCTGTTACGTCGAAGTGTTCTTTGGTGGCAGGCCGACACCCGAAGCGCTGAAGGTCAAGTCCAAGCGAGACCTGATCAAAGGATTCACTGCCTTGAAACACCGGGCACGGTTTGCTCCGTACGTGGCGGGCGAGCAATTCTCCCTGGCCGATTTGTACTTTCTCTACAGCGTCGATCTGGCGGTGGACGTCGGGAAGCGGTTGTTCAACATCGACTTCCTGTCCGACATGCCTGGCGCCTCGGCGTTGCTGCGGCGCTTGGAGGATAATCCGAATGTGCAAAAAGTCGCCGCTGACAGACTGGCCGAAGCGCCTGCGTTTCTGGAGCGAGTGCGGGCAGTGGCGCGTGCAACAGGCTGACATAAAAAAGCTCGATGACCGTCAAGCCATCGAGCTCCATCATTACTGCAGTCTTAACGGTTGGCGAGCAATGCCTGACCGCGAGCCACCGCCTGCTTGACCTGCGCCGGCGCAGTCCCGCCGATATGGTCGCGGGCGTTCACCGAACCTTCGAGGGTCAGCACCGCGAACACGTCCTGATCGATCTGGTCGCTGAACTTGCGCAGTTCTTCCAGACTCATTTCCGCCAGGTCCTTGCCGCTTTCCACACCGTACTTCACCGCGTGGCCAACGATTTCATGGCAATCACGAAACGGCAGGCCACGACGCACCAGGTAGTCGGCCAGGTCGGTGGCGGTGGAGAAACCGCGCAGTGCCGCTTCGCGCATCATCGCGTGCTTGGGTTTGATTGCCGGGATCATGTCGGCAAAGGCCCGCAGCGAATCGCGCAGTGTGTCGGCGGCGTCGAACAGCGGTTCCTTGTCTTCCTGGTTGTCCTTGTTGTAGGCCAGTGGCTGGCCTTTCATCAGGGTCAGCAGGCCCATCAGCGCGCCAAAGACGCGGCCGGACTTGCCACGCACCAGTTCCGGCACGTCAGGGTTTTTCTTTTGCGGCATGATCGAGCTGCCTGTGCAGAAGCGGTCCGGCAGATCGATGAACTGGAACTGCGCGCTGGTCCACAGCACCAGCTCTTCGGAAAAGCGCGACAAATGCATCATCGCGATGCTCGCGGCCGAGCAGAACTCGATAGCGAAGTCACGATCGGACACGTTGTCCAGCGAGTTGCCGCCCACGGCGTCGAAGCCCAGCAGTTGCGCGGTGTATTCGCGGTCTATCGGGTAAGTGGTGCCCGCCAGCGCAGCGCTGCCCAAAGGCATGCGGTTGGTGCGCTTGCGGCAGTCGACCAGACGCTCGTAGTCGCGGCTGAGCATTTCGAACCAGGCCAGCATGTGGTGACCGAACGTCACCGGCTGTGCGGTTTGCAGGTGGGTGAAGCCCGGCATGATGCTGCCGGCTTCACGTTCGGCCTGTTCCAGCAAGCCTTTCTGCAGGCGTGTGATTTCCGCCAGGATCAGGTCGATTTCGTCACGCAGCCACAGACGGATGTCGGTGGCGACCTGGTCGTTACGGCTGCGGCCGGTGTGCAGCTTTTTACCGGTCACGCCGATGCGGTCGGTCAGGCGCGCTTCGATGTTCATGTGCACGTCTTCGAGGTCGATGCGCCAGTCGAACTGACCGGCTTCGATTTCACCCTGGATGGTCTTCAGGCCATCGGTGATGCTGTCGCGCTCGGCATCGGTCAGTACGCCGACCTTGGCCAGCATGGTGGCGTGGGCGATCGAGCCCATGATGTCGTGGCGATACAGGCGCTGGTCGAAGGTGACGGAGGCGGTGAAGCGGGCGACGAAGGCGTCGACGGGTTCACTGAAGCGGCCGCCCCAGGACTGATTGGTCTTGTCAGTGCTCATGAATTCGCTCGTATCGGCTGAAGAAATATGACGTTGAAAGCTGTCGCGGATAATAACAGGGTTGCCAATGCTGTCGCTGACACTGGTTGACACGTTTTTTTCTCAAATCCCGGCCTATGCTCGAAGCCAGCGGGACATGAATTGCACAACGATATTTTTCAATTGAGCAATAACGTCCCGGCAACCGTCTACAGTTGGACAGTAGGGATCAGCGCACTTCTTGTCGCAGCGGACTATAAGAAGAGGGGGTGTTCGTATTGTGTATCAGCAAATCCTACGGCGATGCCTCGCCAACGCGGGCCTGGGCCGCCAATTGCCCGGCAGATGAAAATTTAGCCGTCGGCCTGGCGGCACTTTTTGGCCCTCGCGCTAGTCTTAGCGTGGATCGCGGTGACGGACGTCACTTCACCTGTCTACGCTATCCTTGTGCGAGACTCACGCAGGAATCCAGCGCAATATGAATGTCCTGATCGTTGATGACGAACCCCTTGCCCGCGAGCGCCTGAGCCGAATGGTCGGCGAACTCGAGGGATACAGTGTCCTGGAGCCGAGCGCCACGAACGGCGAAGAAGCGTTGGCACTGATCGACAGCCACAAGCCGGATATCGTGTTGCTCGATATCCACATGCCGGGCCTCGATGGCCTGCAAGTGGCTGCACGGTTATGCGAACGTGAAACCCCGCCTGCCGTGGTGTTTTGCACAGGGCCCGATGAATTTGCCGTGGAAGCCTTACAGGCCAGCGCCGTAGGCTATCTGGTGAAACCTGTGCGTACAGAACAATTGCATGAATCGTTGAAGAAAGCCGAGCGGCCCAATCGGGTCCAGCTTGCGGCTTTGACCCGTCCCGCCGCCGAAACCGGCAGCGGCCCGCGCAGCCATATCAGCGCGCGAACCCGTAAAGGTATTGAACTGATCCCTTTGGGTCAGGTGGTTTACTTTATTGCCGACCACAAATACGTGACCTTGCGCCACGAAGGCGGCGAGGTGCTGCTGGATGAGCCGCTCAAGGCCCTTGAAGATGAGTTCGGCGACCGATTCGTGCGCATCCACCGCAACGCCCTGGTTGCCCGCGAACGCATCGAGCGCCTGCAACGCACGCCTCTGGGACATTTTCAGCTCTTCCTCAAAGGCCTGAACGGCGACGCCCTGATCGTCAGTCGGCGTCATGTGGCGGGTGTGCGCAAAATGATGCAACAGCTTTAATTCGCTATCCGCAGGCGAATTGCTCACCCGATTGCCGGACATCCGGGGCCAGGGAGGCCAGGCAATACCTGATACAAGTCAAAGTCAGTTTGACTGAGCTGTTATTATCCGCCGTATCTATTCAGTACGGATTGATCCATGTCCTCTCGCGAAATCCGCATCGCCACCCGCAAAAGTGCTCTCGCCCTGTGGCAGGCCGAATACGTCAAAGCCCGTCTTGAAGCGGCCCATCCGGGTTTGCTTGTGACACTGGTACCCATGGTCAGTCGCGGCGACAAGCTGCTGGACTCACCGCTGTCGAAAATCGGCGGCAAGGGCCTGTTCGTCAAGGAACTGGAAACCGCGTTGTTGGAGAACGAAGCCGACATCGCCGTGCATTCCATGAAAGACGTACCGATGGACTTCCCCGAAGGCCTCGGTCTGTTCTGCATCTGCGAGCGAGAAGACCCGCGTGATGCCTTCGTCTCCAATACTTACGCTAGCCTGGATGAACTGCCGCAAGGCAGTATCGTCGGCACCTCCAGCCTGCGCCGTCAGGCCCAGTTGTTGACCCGCCGCCCGGACCTGGAAATCCGCTTCTTGCGTGGCAACGTCAACACGCGCCTGGCCAAGCTTGATGCCGGCGAATACGACGCCATTATCCTCGCGGCTGCCGGCCTGATTCGCCTGGGCTTCGAAGATCGCATCACCTCGGCCATCAGCGTCGACGACAGTCTGCCGGCCGGTGGCCAGGGTGCCGTCGGTATCGAATGCCGAACGGCCGACATCGAAATCCACGCCTTGCTCGCGCCTCTGCACCATCAGGACACCGCCACCCGCGTGACCGCCGAACGTGCGCTTAACAAGCATCTGAATGGCGGCTGCCAGGTGCCGATCGCCTGCTACGCCGTGCTGGAAGGCGAGCAGATCTGGTTGCGCGGTCTGGTAGGCGACCCGAGCGGCGGGTTGCTGCTCAGCGCCGAAGCCCGTGCGCCGCGTAGCGATGCCGAAGCCCTTGGTGTGCGAGTGGCCGAAGACCTTCTGAATCAGGGCGCCAATGACATTCTGAAGGCGGTCTATGGCGAGGCGGGTCACGAGTGACAGGCTGGCGCTTGCTGCTGACACGTCCCGCGGATGAGGCGGCGGCGCTGAGCGAGGTTTTGGCCCAGGCGGGGGTTTTCAGCAGCAGTTTGCCGCTTTTGGAAATTGAACCGATTCCTGCCTCTGACACAATGCGCGAGGTGATCCGGCAGCTGGATCGTTACTGCGCGGTGATCGTGGTCAGCAAGCCGGCCGCCAGAATGGCTGTGGATCTGATCAGTCAGTATTGGCCGCAGCCACCGCGCCTGAAGTGGTTCAGCGTGGGCGCCGCGACTGCGCAGATTCTCGATGATCACGGGTTGGACGTGAGTTTCCCCGGCGAGGGTGATGACAGCGAAGCCTTGCTGGAACTGGCGCCGTTGCGCGAGGCTGTCGCGCGGCCCGATCCACGGGTGTTGATCATGCGGGGAGAGGGCGGGCGCGAGTTGCTCGCTGAGCGTTTGCGCGAGCTTGGTGCTAGTGTCGAGTATCTGGAGTTATACCGCCGCGACCTACCGCAGTACCCGCCAGCAGCACTGCCTGAGCGGATCAAGGCGGAACGCTTGAACGGGCTGGTGGTCAGCAGTGGACAGGGTTTTGAGCACCTGCATCAATTGGCCGGCGATACCTGGGCACAATTGGCGCAGTTGCCGTTGTTTGTTCCAAGCCCCAGGGTCGCCGAGCTGGCACGTGCCGCCGGAGCCCAAACAGTTGTGGATTGTCGTGGCGCCAGTGCCGCGGCTTTGCTGACGGCGTTACGGGAGCATCCCGAACCCGTTCTCTGATGCAAAGGATGGATACGTGAACGAAACAGCCTTGCCTAAAGATGACGTCCAGCCAGTGCTCGATGCGCCGGTTGAAGCTCCGGTTGAAACTGCGCCACCTGCTGCAGAGCAGCGCCGAGGCAACGGGCTGGCAATAGTCGCGTTGCTGTTGGGCGCCGCCGGTGTGGCGGTGGGCGGTTGGGGCGTCTGGCAGGTGCGTCACCTGCAAGCCAATACGCAGCAGCAGCTGAGTCAGGTGCAGGCGTTGAACGATCAGGCACAAAGTCTGAAGCTGAACGAACAACGGCTGAGTGCGCGCCTTGAGCAAATGCCTGCCGCCGAGGAGCTAGACGCTCGCAGCCGCCTGGTGATTCAACTGCAAGGCGATCAGCAGCGATTGAATCAACGTCTGGAAACTGTCCTCGGCGCGAGCCGCAAGGACTGGCGTCTGGCTGAGGCCGAGCACTTGCTGCGCCTGGCCAGCCTGCGGCTTTCGGCGTTGCAGGACATCAGCAGCGCTCAGGCCCTGGTGCAGGGCGCCGACGAAATTCTTCGTGAACAGAACGATCCGGGTTCCTTCGCCGCTCGCGAGCAAGTGGCGAAAACCCTCGTCGCCTTGCGTAGCACTGAACAGCCGGATCGCACCGGTCTTTTCCTGCGACTGGGGGCGTTGCGAGATCAGGTGATCAACCTCACCGAGCTGGCACCCGAGTACAAAGATCGCGGCGAATCCCTGCTGGGTTTGACCGCCGATGGTGACGGCGCCAGTCGTTGGGCGCAGTGGTGGGATCAGATCTCGCGTTACATCCGCATCGATTTCAATGCCGATAAAAATGTGCGTCCGCTGCTGGCAGGGCAGAGCCTGAGTCAGGTGCGTCTGGCCCTGAGCCTGGCGCTGGAACAGGCGCAGTGGGCGGCACTCAACGGTCAGGCCGCGGTTTACACCCAGGCGCTGGACGAGGCGCGGGACGTGCTCAAAGGCAACTTCAACCCGGACAACCCGCAGAGCAAAGTGATGCTTGAGCAGGTGGGCGAGCTGAGCAAGCAGCCGGTCACAGTTGTCACGCCGGATCTGACCGGCACGCTCAGCGCGGTTCAGGGCTATCTCGAGCGACGTAATGTCAATGCCGAGGACTCGATGAAACCCATGGCCAAGCCTGCCGCAAACACCCTGCAGGAGGCCACGCCATGAAGCGTCTCTATGTGATCGTGTTTCTGGTCATTGCCGCTGCCGCCGCTTTGGGATTGGCGATTGCCGAGCATTCCGGCTACGTGCTGATCGCTTACAAGAGCTTCCGTTTCGAATCGAGCCTGTGGGCGACCTTGGCGTTGGTGTTGGTGTTGTGGCTGGTTTTCTGGGGCATCAAGGCATTGGTCGAATTGGTCACGACCTCGAGTGGCGTGGTCAATCCCTGGTCGCGGCGCAATCGCAGTCGTCGGGTGCAAGTGGCGATCGAACACGGTCAGATGGACCTGGCCGAAGGCCGTTGGGCCAGCGCGCAGCGTCATTTGCATCGCGCCGCGGAAGCCGAGCGCCAGCCACTGCTTTATTACCTCGGCGCTGCCCGCGCCGCGAACGAACAAGGTCACTACGAGGAAAGTGACAGCCTGCTCGAGCGTGCGCTGGAACGCCAGCCCCAGGCCGAGTTGGCGATAGCCTTGAGCCACGCTCAATTGCAGACTGACCGCGGTGACACCGAGGGCGCCCTGGTGACCTTGCAGGCCATGCATGAGCGTCACCCTCATCACGTCCAGACCTTGCGCCAGTTGCAGCGCTTGCATCAACAGCGCGGTGACTGGTCGGCCGTGATTCGCCTGCTGCCGGAGCTGCGCAAGGACAAGGTCCTGCCACCCGCCGAGCTGGCCGAACTGGAGCGCCGGGCCTGGGGGGAAAACCTGTCCCTGGCAGCGCGGCAGGAAGAAGACGGAACCGTCGGCTTGCAATCGCTCAACCGCGCCTGGCAGCAACTCACCTCGGCACAGCGCCAGGAGCCGCAACTGGTGTTGGCGTATGCCGAGCAACTTCGGCAGATCGGGGCCCAGGTCGAGGCCGAAGAGGTGCTGCGAACGGCGCTGAAGCGCAACTACGACAGCCATCTGGCGCGCCTTTACGGACTGGTTCGCGGCAGTGATCCGGCACGTCAGCTGCAGGCTGCCGAGGGCTGGCTGAAGAATCATCCGGCGGACCCGAGCCTGTTGCTGACCCTGGGTCGCCTGTGTTTGCAAAACAGTCTGTGGGGCAAGGCTCGTGACTATCTGGAAAGTAGCCTGCGCGTGCAGCGCAACCCGGAGGCCTGTGCGGAGCTGGCGCGATTACTGGCGCAATTGGGTGACACCGAGCGCAGCAATCAGCTGTTTCAGGAAGGCCTTGGCCTCTTGGATGAACGCCTGCTGGCTGCGCCGTTGCCAGTTCCGGTTCACGCCTGATCGTGTGGCGAGGGGGCTTGCTCCCTTGCCACAAGATACGTGTTCCAACGACGTTTTCTTACCTTCGTAATGCTTCGAAGGCAGATTCCTACAGAGGACTACGTCTGATCCTCCAGATGCTGTCGGGAATTCCCTACACTTCTGTTGAAGTCTCTCTGCTGCCCTGTCTTGTAAGGCTGGCGCGCTTTCCTCTACCGTAACCACTTGTCTCTATTGGTACGGAAAAGCCATGTCGCTGGCCTGCTCACGCTCCTTGTTTTTCATGGTTTTCGTTGCCGGCGCCCTGGCCTTGGGCGTTTCCTACTACCTGGAATATGCGGTCGGCCTCCAGCCGTGCGGCATGTGCCTGTTGCAGCGGATTTGTCTGGCGATGCTCACGGGCGTCTGCCTGATGGCTTCGGTGCATGGGCCCGCCCGTTTTGGATCTTTCCTGTATTGGCTGCTGGCTTTGCTGTGCAGTCTGGCAGGAACAGTGACCGCATGGCGCCAGGTACTATTGCAAGGCGATCCGCTGCAACAGCTGTCCACGTGTTCACCCGATCTGGCCGGTCTGTTCGCAAGCAACCCCTGGGTTTACGTTGTGCAGCAAATGTTCAACGGCACGGCCGACTGTGCACAGATTTCCTGGACGCTGTTCGACCTGAGCCTCCCGGAGTGGAGTTTGCTGTTCTTTGTCGCCATGACGATTCTGAGTATTTACCAGTTGCTGCGCCTTGTCCGCATCGCCTGCCATCGACCGCTCAGCGGTGAGTCGTCGCACCCCGCGCTGGTGGGCGATTAAACACTTGTATGAACTTTATCTCCTGCGTACCTTGAAGCCACAGTCGCGCGGGCATAATCTGGCCCGCACGTGTCATTGGAATTATGTTGCTCGAATGACGCTCTGCCTGGCCGATCCTTGATCTTCAAGTGTGCGACAGGTGTAGGGCAGCATGACCCACAAGGGAAGAGAGATCACCATGCTCGAAAGTTGTCAGAATGCTCAGGAACGCTGGGGTGGAGTGCATCTGCTGATCGATCGCTGGTTGCAGGAGCGTCACGAACTGGTTCGGGCCTATGATGCTCTCGGCGCCAAGCCTGAGGCTCTGGGCGAGAATCGCAAGCCATTGCAGGAGTTCTGCGGCGTGCTGGTCGATTACGTGTCTGCCGGGCACTTCGAGATCTACGAACAGCTGACGGGCGAAGCCAAAGCGTTTGGCGACACCCGCGGCCTTGAGTTGGCCGAGACGATCTACCCGCGGATCGACGTCATCACCGAGAAGCTGCTCGCGTTCAATGACCTGTGCGATGCCGGCAAGTGCGTGGCAGAGAAATTCAAGGAACTGGGCGGCCTGTTGCACGAACGCTTCGAACTGGAAGACTGCCTGATCGAAGTGCTGCACACCGCTCACAAGGAAGAGGATTCGGTTCAAGCCTGAAGCTCTTCCGGCAACACCCTCAAAAAAACGGTGCGCTATGCGCGCCGTTTTTCGTTTGTGCTGTTCAGCCGGTGACGCCGCGCAATTCGACTTCGAATACCAGCGGCGTGAACGGCTCGATCAAGTCGCCGGCACCGTCGGCGCCGTAGGCTTGGGCCGATGGAATAACCAGTCGCCATTTCGCACCGACCGGCATGTTTTGCAGGGCGCTGCGCCACCCGCTGATCACACTGTCGAGACTGAACCACTGCGGCTGGCTGTTCTGATCGAACACGGTGCCGTCAGGGAGGCGACCGATGTACAGGACCTGGACTTTGCCATTCGGGCCGGCTTTCGCACCGGTACCCGGCGCCAGCTCCGTCAGCAATACACCATCGGCCAATTCACGAACACCGGGTTTGGCTTTTTCTTGCGCGAGAAAACGTTGCTCTTTTTCGAGGGCGATTTCGCTCTGCGGCGTGCTCTGTTGCAAGGCAACCTGTGCTTCATGCTCGGTGAGAATCTGTTCGATCTGTTCATCTTTCAGAGCGAGGGGTTTGCCTCGATAGGCTTGCTGCAAACCTTCGACCAGTGCCTGAAGTTGCAGGCCGGGAACCTCCTGACGCAAACGTTCACCGAGGCTTGCGCCCAAGCTGTACGCGAGATCGTGAGCTTCATTTTCGTTGGTTTTTTCGGCGGCCTGGGCCACGGAAAAAAACACGCACAGCAATAAAAAAAGGTAGCGCGACATCGGCACTCTCCGACCTGAGATGCCGCAGATTATGCCAGTGTGAACGCGTACGACAGTGAACTTGTTTTGCGCAAGCCCGGAAGATTTTCGATCCGTTGCAACGCAGCGCTTTCGATACTGTCAACATGCCCTAGCGGCGGTATCAGCAGAGGGCTACTATGAGCCGCACCCACGTCAGCCAGGAGGTAAACCATGTCGGCCACCAAGAAGCCTGTAAATACCCCGTTGCACTTACTCCAACAACTCTCGGGCAGCCTGCTCGAGCATTTGGAAACCGCTTGTTCCCAAGCCTTGGCTGATGCTGAAAAACTGCTCGCCAAACTGGAAAAGCAGCGCGGAAAAGCGCAGGAGAAATTGCATAAATCCCGCACCAAATTGCAGGACGCTGCGGCGGCCGGCAAAGCCAAGGCACAAGCCAAGGCGAAGGATGGAGTGAAGCAACTCGAAGACGTGCTCGATGCCCTCAAGGATCGTCAGTCCGAGACCCGCTCCTACATTCTGCAACTCAAGCGCGATGCTCAAGAAAGCCTGAAACTGGCCCAGGGCGTCGGTCGTGTACAAGAGGCTGTCGGCAAGGCGTTGTCCCTGCGTTCGGCCAAGCCTGCTGCGGCCCCTGCCAGGAAAGCCGCTGCCAAACCTGCCGCCAAGGCTCCGGTGAAAGCTGCAGCCAAGCCAGCAGCAAAACCGGCGGTGAAAAAACCAGTCGCTGCCAGCGCTGCAAAACCGGCTGCGAAAACTGCAGCTGCCAAACCTGCCGCCAAGCCAGCCGCTGCCAAAACTGCGGCCGCTAAACCGGCTGCAAGAACTGCTGCTGCCAAACCGGCTGCGGCGAAAACTGCAACTGCCAAACCGGCCGCAAAACCAGCAGCTAAAACCGCCGCTGCGAAAACTGCTGCCAAGCCTGCGGCAAAACCGGTTGCGGCAAAAACCGCTGCCAGGCCAGCCGCCGCCAAAACCGCTGCAACCAAACCTGCTGCTGCCAAACCGGCTGCAAAACCAGCCGCCAGGCCAGCCGCAAAACCAGCCGTGAAAAAACCGGCCGCTGTTGCCAAGCCAGCGACGCCAGCGCCATCCGCTTCGGCCGCTCCTGCACCAGCAGCCTCCACCTCGACAGCCACCACGGCGCCAACGCCGATTGCACCGTCGAGCTCCAGCTCCACCCCAACCAGCGCTTCCTAAGTGCCGGTTGCCGCGACGCGCAGCTGATGCAGCGCGTCGCGGTCCAGGTGGGCGGCACCGGCCGCCACGCCCTCCAGCCAGGCCGTTAAATCGGTTGTTTCATCTTGCGGCCAGCTCTGTGCCGATCGCTCCAGTCGCATTAACAGATGCCGTTCGGCTTCCATTTCCAGTGTCTTCACGTGTTCGCGCAAACTATTCAGATCGGCATCCTCGCTAGCGGCGGCTTTCCATTGCAGGCGCAAGGCGCGCAACGGTTGCACGACATCCGCGTCCCAAGGTCCGGCTACATCGCGAAGCTGCTGCAAACGTTGTTCGTTGCAGGTAACGCCACGTTCTGCCAGCCACAGCCCGCACAGCAGCAGGCACACGTTTACACCCGTCGACTGCAAGTGCAGGCACGCGCGTTCAACGCCGCGACGGGAGTAAGTGATTACGGAAAAGCTCCACAGGTCAGAGGACATAGTGCTACTCGCGCCAGTTGCGAGCGAAGCTGGTAGACTCCGCCGCCATTATGATTCGACTTCAGAACCTGACTTTACAGCGTGGCCCGCAACGTCTGCTAGAAGACGCCGAGCTGACCCTGCACGCCGGCCACAAAGCCGGCCTCATCGGTGCCAACGGCGCCGGCAAATCGAGCCTGTTCGCCTTGATCCGGGGCGAGCTGCACCCGGACTCGGGTGACTGCTTCCTGCCGGCCGACTGGCGCATCGCTCACATGCGTCAGGAAATCGAGACGCTCGAACGCTTGGCGGTCGACTACGTGCTCGATGGCGACCTGCGCCTGCGTGAGGTGCAACGCGACCTCGCCGCCGCCGAAGCGGCCCATGACGGCGCCGCTCAGGCCCGCCTGCACTCGGAGCTCGACAGCGCCGACGGTTACACCGCCGATGCCCGCGCCCGCAAGTTGTTGGCCGGCCTCGGGTTCACCAACGAGCAGATGGATCGCCAGGTAGGCGATTTCTCCGGCGGCTGGCGGATGCGTCTGAACCTGGCCCAGGCGTTGATGTGTCCATCGGACCTGTTGCTGCTCGACGAACCGACCAACCACTTGGACCTCGACGCCATCATCTGGCTCGAAGAGTGGCTCAAAAGTTACCCCGGCACCTTGCTGCTGATTTCCCACGACCGGGATTTCCTCGATGCCGTAGTCGATCACGTGGCCCACGTCGATCAACGCAAGATCACCCTGTATCGCGGTGGTTACAGCGCTTTCGAACGCGCCCGTGCCGAACGTCTGGCCCAGCAACAGCAAGCCTACGAGAAGCAGCAGGTGCAACGTGCGCACATGGAGAGCTACATCGCCCGCTTCAAGGCCCAGGCCACCAAGGCCCGTCAGGCCCAGAGCCGGATCAAGGCGCTGGAGCGGATGGAAGAGTTGTCCGCAGCACACGTCGATTCGCCGTTCGACTTCGTCTTCCGCGAATCGACGAAGATTTCCAGCCCGTTAATCGACCTGTCGGATGCCCGTTTGGGCTACGGCGACAAAACCGTGCTGGAGAAGGTCAAGCTGCAACTGACGCCCGGCGCGCGCATCGGTTTGCTCGGCCCCAACGGTGCCGGCAAATCGACCCTGATCAAAAACCTCGCCGGTGAACTTTCACCGCTGGCCGGTCGACTGACCCGTGGTGAAAACACCGTCGTCGGTTACTTCGCCCAGCATCAGCTGGATTCCCTGGACTCGAAGGCCAGCCCGTTGCTGCACTTGCAGCGCCTGGCGCCGACCGAGCGCGAACAGACCCTGCGCGACTTCCTCGGCGGCTTCGACTTCCGCGGCGCTCGCATCGATGAGCCAGTGCTGAATTTCTCTGGCGGTGAGAAGGCTCGCCTGGCCCTGGCGTTGATCGCCTGGGAGCGGCCGAACCTGCTGCTGCTCGACGAACCGACCAACCACCTCGACCTGGAAATGCGCCTGGCGCTGACCATGGCCCTGCAGGAGTTCAGTGGTGCGGTGCTGGTGGTCTCTCACGATCGCCATTTGCTCAAAAGCACCACTGACAATTTCTATCTGGTGGCGGACGGCAAGGTCGAGGAGTTTGACGGTGACCTGGAAGACTACGCCCGTTGGCTGGTCGACTATCGTCAGCGCAATGCCCCGGTCAGCAATACGCCGGTCAATCCGGACAAGACCGACAAAAAGGCCCAGCGGCAGGCCGCCGCCGCGTTGCGTCAGCAACTGGCGCCGCACAAGCGCGAGGCCGACAAGCTCGAAGCCGAGCTGGGCAAGCTGCATGAGAAACTGGCGAAAATCGATACCAGCCTTGGTGACAGCGACATTTACGAACCGGCGCGCAAGAACGATCTGCGTGATCTGCTGGCCGAACAGGCCAGGCTGAAGGTGCGTGAAGCCGAGCTGGAAGAAGCCTGGATGGAAGCACTGGAATTGCTTGAAAGCATGCAGGCGGAGCTGGAGGCGCTGTCCTGATGGAGGCGTTCAAGTTGTCGCTGTCACCTGTGTGGGTGGAACCCATCTGGCTCGTCGTGCAAATCCTGCTGATCTTGCTGGCGGGTTATTTCACACAACGCTTCGTTGCCAGATGCCTGACTCGCCTGGGCGAGCGCTACCCGTTTCCACCACAACTGCTGATGCCGCTGCGTGGCGGTCTGCGCTGGCTGATCATGGGCAGTGCGCTGATTTTCGTGCTGGAACGCCTGGGCGTTTCGGCCACGGTGCTCTGGACGGCGTTGTCCGGTTTCGTTGCGGTGGCCGCGGTGGCGTTTTTCGCCATGTGGAGCGTGCTCTCCAATCTGCTCTGCGCAATTCTGATCTTTACCGTCGGCCCGTTCCGCATTGGCGACGTCGTCGAGTTGGTGGATACCACTGACAAGCCTGGCGTCAAAGGCCGGGTGGTGGCGATCAATCTGCTTTACACCACGTTGGTTGAAGCTGAAGAGTTGGGTACGGGCAGCGCCATGGTGCAGGTGCCTAACAGCCTGTTCTTCCAGCGGTCGGTTCGACGCTGGCGCGGCACGGATATGTTCCCGTCCGGCGGGTTTGAAAAGTAAACCTTCTATTGCCTGAAAGTCCGCTATCGCGAGCAAGCTCGCTCCCACAGGTTTTTGGGTTGGATTGCAGATTTGTGATCAGCCCAGATCCCTGTGGGAGCGAGCTTGCTCGCGATAGCGGACTTTCAGACGATGAGCCCTCAAGCCGTAAACACTTGTCGGCAGCCCCAACATCCTGCAAAAAAATCGATGGTCATCGCCCCCAAGCCGCATTAGCTTAGACGTCTGACACGAGTCTGAATCGAGGTGTGCGATGGAGCTTCAAACATGGCTGGCGTTTTTTGCCGCCTGCTGGGTGATCAGCCTGTCTCCCGGTGCCGGCGCCATTGCGTCGATGTCCAGCGGTCTGCAATACGGTTTCTGGCGCGGTTACTGGAATGCCCTGGGCCTGCAACTGGGCCTGGCAGTGCAGATCGCGATTGTCGGTGCCGGTGTTGGCGCGATCCTCACGGCGTCGGCCACCGCTTTTTATGCGATCAAATGGTTCGGCGTGGCGTATCTGGTTTACCTCGCGATCAGGCAATGGCGTGCGTTGCCAAGCGACATGAGCGACGACGCGGCCGTACGTCAGATCGGCAAGCCGATGGCCCTGGTGTTCCGCGGTTTCCTGGTCAATATCAGCAACCCCAAGGCGCTGGTGTTCATGCTCGCGGTATTGCCGCAATTCATCGACCCCCATGCGCCGCTGCTGGCTCAGTACCTGATCATCGGCGTGACCATGGTCTGCGTTGATCTGATTGTCATGGCCGGTTACACCGGGTTGGCGTCCAAGGTGCTGCGTTTGTTGCGCACGCCCAAGCAGCAAAAACGCATGAACCGAACCTTTGCCGGATTGTTCATTGGCGCCGCGGCGTTCATGGCGACGTTGCGTAAAGCTGCGGTGTAAACCGGTCAGGCACAAAAAAGGCGACCTCACGAGGTCGCCATTTTTCATTTGTGATGCGGATGCCCTCGTGGAGAGGGCCTTTGTGGCGAGGGGATTTATCCCCGTTGGGTCGCGAAACGGCCCCAGAAGATGGGACTGCTACGCAGTCCAACGGGGATAAATCCCCTCACCACAACAGCAGTTCACCATAGGGTTAGAGCAAACTCTTGGGTCAGTGCAGAATCACCGGCGCCGTATCCCGTGGCAGGTTGTTGCGCAGCGGAGCTTGCCCCGGCTGCTCATAACCAGCGCCACTCAGCTGCTGGCTCAACTGCGCGGCCACGTCTTCGCCCAGCGCCTTGGACACGTCACGAACCACCCGTGGCCGGTTCAACGAAACCTTGATGTCCCGGCCATTCACCAGTTTGGTGTCCTGACCTTCGCCCATCGCCGTGAACGCCGAGGTGATTTCGTAAGTCCGGGTGTTGATCAGGCTGAAGTCCGCCACCAGGGTCAGGCCCAGCACTGCCGAATGGCTGTCGGTGTTGGCCAGCTCGGTCACGTCGCGCGTGAAATCAATGTCCGACACGGTACCGAACAGTACGTAGTCGGCACCCTTGAAGTTGCCCGCTTTGATCCGCTTGATCACGTCATAGACGTCACCTTTGGACGAGGCGGTGTACGGCGTGCCTTGCACCAACTGAAACATTCCGGTGCGCAGTATCTCGCCCTTGATGTCGCCGGTGAATTTACGCAACTCACCTTGCTCGATGTAGCTGTAAGTGGCCTCGATTTCGTTGTAGCTCGAGGAACCACTGGCGCTGTAGTAACCCTCGCGATAATTGTTCTTGGCGGAAACGATGTGGATGTATTGCTCCACTCGCTCCTGATACGCCAAGTCTGTCACCGCGACTTTCGGGGCCGCTTGCACGCTGAACGCGCAAGCCAGGGCCATCATGCCAATCCATGCGCGCATTGATTAACGCTCCGTGGTCTTGCGGATCTCTTTCTCGTCCATCCACTCGGCCAGACCGCTTTCAACGTCGATCAATTGCAGGCTGAATTTGTAGAAGACGTCCTTGTAGTCGCTGCTGCGCTTGACGATCGAGCTGATCGAACCTTCAAGGCGGTATTTGGCGGCGATCATGTTGCCGGTCTTGGCCACGGTGGCTTTCTTGTAAAGGCCGCTCTGGTTTTGCAGCTTGAGCTGATCGACCTGGCTCTGCATCGCGGTGTTGTCGCTGGCGAAGCGGGCGGTGCCGGACTTCATCAATTGGGTCTTGATGCTGGTGGTGATTTCGCGGGTATCGATGTACTCGCTGGTCTTGTTCTTCACGTCGTAGACCTGGACCACCGGACGGCCTTGCAGAATGCCGGATTGGGCGAGGGAGCGGGTCATGGACTCGGCAATCATCTGCAAGTCGGTGGAGCCGAACTCGTTGGTGACGGTTTCCACGGCCTTGGTGTCGCCGTAGCTGATGTTTTTACTGCCCAGGGTTGGCGAAGTATTGGCGCAACCGCTGGCCAGAAGGGCGATAACGGCGATGAAGGTAAAGCGTGCAAACATGGGAATGCTCTCTAAAACTGAACGAATAGGGTGTTAAGGCGTTTTGATTTCGAGGCGGAAATCCACGGCCTTGGCGGTTGGCGCGATGGCCTGAATGAAACGGGTCTGCTCGCCGTACATCATCTGGCTTTTCCAGGTTTCTTCCTCGGCAATCGGGAAGCCTTCAGGGCCGAGCCAGGCAAAGCGGTAGTAGAAAGTCTTGTTGTTGAAGCTGGTGTTGCTCAGCTGCACATTGACCGTCATGAAACCGTTTTCCCGGGCGACGCGCATGGCGCCTACCACGATGTTCTTCAGCTTGCCCATGGCCACGACTTTGCTGGCGGCGCTGCCTGGCTCCGGTGGGGGCGGTGTGGCGCAACCGGCCAGCAAGGCCAGGACGACGACAGCAATGAGTTTGAAGCGCATGCAAAGACTCCGTTCTTAAGGTTGTTTGAGGCTGGCCACGGCCGTCGGGCTGGCGCTCGGGATGACGTGAGCCGCCAGGCCGCTGGCAAATACCTGGTTGCCCACGGTACGCAGGCTGATGACCTGATAGCGTTGATCCACGGTGATCTTGACCACCGAACCACCGACCGCACTTGGCAGCGTGACCTGGTGCTCGCCTTTCTTCAGGCGCAGGCGCACCACCTGGGTGTTGTCCGGCAGGGTGCGCCACGTACGGGTATCGGCACCTTCGAGCACGGCTGAAGTGATACCGACCGCCAGGCCCGCGAGCGGATTGGTTTCATTGATCTTCTTCTGCGCCACGCCACGGGTCACTGCGCGAACGGTGGTGCGCACAATGATCCCCGGCATGTCGTCACGCAGCGCGCGGCGGGACATGGCGGTAATGCTGTTGAGTTGCGTCAGGTTGAGCTGCTGACCGTCCACGCCGATCTGGGCGAGCGTGGCGGTGGAGGTATCCGGCTTGATGATCGGGAACGACAGCGGGGTGATCACCACATTGCCGCTGATAGGCAGAGGCAGGGGCACGCGGATCGAATCCCGGGCAGGTGCCAGGCCGCTTTGCACGACGATCAGGATATCGCTGTCCTCGTCCTTGGCACTTTTCTTGTCGAGGTCCTTCAGCGCCTGTTCCAGCAGCGGGGTGTTCGGGCGCAGTTCGGCCGCTTTGCGATAACCTGGCGCGGCCAGGTCTTTTTCACCCAGGGCTTCGTAGGCGAAGCCGGCCAGGTAATGGCTGAACGCACTCTGGTAGCTGTTTTTCAGGCCGACGACTTCTGGCGCATCGAGGCTGGCGACCGGGTAACCCTGCAGGTCTTTGTATTCGGTCTTGATGCCTTCTTTCTCGGCTTCCTCTTCGCTCTTGAGGTATTCCTTATCGCGCAGGTCAGCGATCACCGCTTCACGTTCGTGGGTTTTCTTGATCGCGGTGCGTGCGCCGTCGAAATCGTTGACGGCCAGCAGGTTCAGAGCCATCTGCGTGGTCAGCATGACTTTTTCGTAGTCGTAGCCTTCGTAGCGACGGACCTTGTCGTTCACCAGGAAACTGCCGAACTGAGCGAGGTACTTGCCGGTATCCAGTTTGACCGCGTCTTCCCACTTGCCGACCACCGCATCGGCGCTGCTCCAGGCGTTCTGACTGCCGGACAGGTCGCCCTTGGCGCGCAGCAGTTCACCCTTCTCGAAGTAATAGAGCAGGTCTTTGTCTTCTCCGGTGTTGTTCTTTTCCAGCAGGGTCAGCGCGGCGTCGACATTGCCGGAAGCCAGCTGCTGATTGGTTTGTGCGAGTTCCGAGTCGTAGTTGCGGAATGCCGAACAGCCGGAGAGCAAAGTGACAGCGCTGAGCGCGATCAAGGTTAAGGCGCGGGAGGCCATAGATACTTCTTCCCTGAGTGTAAGCAGCCGCGCTTGCTGGTCGGGCTGTTAAGACCTATCGGCGCAGACTGTCGTCCTGCCAATTCCTCCTGAACGGAGGAGCTTCAATGCCATGTCGCTCAATGGCAGGCGCGGCATTATAAACAGGGATAGTGGCAGTGTAATGGCTTTTTAATTGCGTTTTTCTTGAGGGTGCCATCATCCGGCGAAAGCGCAAAATCGGCGAGCGAAGCGCGTTTCATACAACAAAGCTTGAGTGAAACTCATTCGAAGTGAACAATGTGTTACTTCTTATTTCCAATTGAGATTCATTCATGACTGCCCCGTCCCGTTTACTGGCCTGGCTGGTGTTGACACTGTTTGCCTTGTGCAGTTCCAATTTGCTGGCCGACACTGTGGAAGGCGCGCCGCAAGCGCTGCATTTGCTTGATTACGTTGGCGCGGACTACCCGCAGACAGTGCAAGGGGGCAAGGTCGTCGACGCGTCTGAATACCGTGAACAGCTGGAATTCATCAAGGTGCTGCAGGGCTTGATCGCGGCGATGCCGGAGAAACCGGAAAAAGCCGGGTTGGAGCAAGGCGTCAGCACGTTGCGTGACGCTATCGCTGCGCGTCAGGACGGTTCGGATGTCGCCCGTCAGGCACGCCAACTCGGCGCGAAGCTGGCCGTGGCCTATGAAGTCAGCCAGGCGCCGATCATCACGCCGGATCCGACTCGCGGTGCGCCGTTGTACGCCCAGCATTGTTCGGTCTGCCATGGCGATGCTGGTGCCGGTGATGGCCCGGCCGGTGTCGGTCTGACGCCGCCGCCGGCCAATCTGCGAGACGCCGCGCGCCTCGATCACTTGAGCCTTTTCGCGATCTACAGCACGCTGGGGCTGGGGGTCGAAGGCACCGACATGCCGGCCTTCGCCGATCAGTTGGACGACCGTCAGCGTTGGGATCTGGCCACTTACATCGCCAGCTTCAGCGCCGATCCGGCCGCGGCAAAATCCGAGAAAACCTACAACATCGCCGACCTCGCTCGTCAGACCCCGGCCGAAGTGCTGGCCGCCGAAGGCCCGCAGGCGGCAGCAACCTTCCGCGCCCGGCGCGCGCAACCGCCGCAGGTCAAGCGTGGTCCCGCGCAACTCCTCGACTACACCGCTGCAACCCTGGACAAGAGCGTCGCGGCCTATCGCGCCGGCGATCACGATCAGGCGTATGACCTGTCGGTAGCGGCCTACCTTGAAGGCTTCGAACTGGTCGAAAGCTCTCTGGATAACGTCGACGCCAACGTGCGCAAAGACACTGAAAAATCCCTGATGGCTTACCGTCAGTCGTTGCAGGACGGTTTGCCGGTGGCCGAGGTTCAGAAACGGCTGGATGTCGCCAAAGCCAAGCTGAAGGAGTCTGCCGGCCTGCTTGGCAGTGACGGTCTGAGCTGGTCACTGAGCTACATCTCCGGTCTGCTGATTCTGCTGCGCGAAGGTCTGGAAGCGATCCTGGTGCTGGCGGCGATCCTCGCGTTCCTGCGCAATACCGGCCAGCAATCGGCGGTGCGCAGCGTCAACGTCGGTTGGGGGCTGGCGCTGGTGGCCGGTCTGGCAACATGGGCGCTGGCGGCCTACGTGATCGATGTCAGCGGTTCGCAGCGTGAATTGCTCGAAGGCGCAACAGCATTGTTCGCCGCCGTCATGGTCTTGTGGCTCGGCGTGTGGATGCACGACCGTCGCCACGCAGCGGCCTGGCAGGATTACATCAAGAGCAGCCTGGTGGGCGGCGGTGGGCGTTTTGGCTTTGCGACGCTGGCGTTTTTCTCGGTGTATCGCGAGCTGTTTGAAGTGATTCTGTTCTACGAGACCCTGTGGCTACAGGCCGGGCCTGCGGGTCACAACGCTGTGCTCGCCGGTGGTGCCACGGCGCTGGTGCTGTTGGTGGGTCTGGCGTGGGTGATCCTGCGTGGCTCGGCGAAGCTGCCGCTGTCGTTGTTCTTCAGTATCAACGCCGGCTTGTTGTGCGCGCTGTCGGTGGTGTTTGCCGGTCATGGCGTGAAGGCATTGCAGGAAGCCGGTATCTTCGGCACGCGGCCGGTGCCGTTCTTTGAGTTCGATTGGCTGGGTATCCACGCTGATGCGTATTCGCTGAGTGCTCAGGCGGTGGCGATCATTGCGATTACTGTGTTGTATGGGCGCAGCTGGATGGCGGAGAAGCGGCGGGTGCAAGTTTCTTAAAGCATTCGCTGCGCTCATATTCGCCGGCAAGCCCGCTCCCACAAGGTTATCGCTGAACCTGTGGGAGCGGGCTTGCCCGCGAAGCTTTTAACGGAGAAAAAATTATGCGTGTCTGGATCGATGCCGACGCCTGCCCGCGGGCGGCCAAGGACCTGGTGGTGAAGTTCGCCCTCAAACGCCAGTTCGAAGTGGTGCTGGTGGCGGGGCAGCCGCAGATCAAGCCCGGGCTGGCGCTGGTAAAGCTGATCGTGGTGCCGAGTGGCCCGGATGCGGCTGACGATTATCTGGTGGAACACGCAGTGCCGGGTGAACTGGTGATTTGCAGCGACGTGCCGCTGGCTGACCGTTTGGTGAAGAAGGGCGTGGCAGCACTGGACCCCCGAGGAAAGGAGTTCGACGCGCAGAACATGGGTGACCGGCTGGCGGTGCGTAACCTGTTCACCGACTTGCGTGATCAGGGGCAAATGAGCGGCGGGCCGGCGCCGTTTGGCGAGCGTGAGAAGCAGGCGTTTGCCAATGCGCTGGACCGGATTCTTACGCGGCTGACGCGCAAACTGTAGGAGCGAGCTTGCTCGCGAGAAACCCGAGAATGACGCGGGGAGTCAGACTTGACGCGTCATCGTTTACGACCTTCGCGAACAAGCTCGCTCCTACAGTGATCCGTGTCAGGCGTCGTTTTCATGGGTGAGTTCGAGCACGCGGTCGACCAGTTTGTTGATGCCTGACGCGGCTTCGCTGATCGATTGCGCCAGCATGTACGCCGGGGTGCTCACCAACTTGCGCGCCTTGTCCTCAACGATGTCAGTTACCTCGCAGTCCGCATGGGTCGCGCCCATTTTGTTCATGGCCGCTGCGGTTTCGGCATCGTTGCCGATGGTGCACTTGACACCCGGCCCATAGATCTTCGCGGCCAGCGCCGGCGAGATGCAGATCAGCCCGACCGGTTTACCCGCTTCGGCAAACGCCTCAGCCAACGCCAGGACTTCCGGCTGGACCGTGCAGCCGGCGCCTTCGATGGCGAAGTTCGACAGGTTCTTCGCCGCCCCAAAACCACCCGGCACGATCAGTGCGTCGAAGTCTTCGACGTCGGCCTCGCGAATGTCCTTGATGTTGCCCCGAGCGATCCGCGCCGATTCCACCAGCACATTGCGTGACTCGGACATCTCTTCACCGGTCAGGTGGTTGATCACATGCAACTGCGCGATGTTGGGGGCAAAGCACTGCACCTGAGCGCCACGCTGGTCGAGGCGCAGCAGGGTGATCACACTTTCGTGGATCTCGGCGCCGTCGTAGACGCCACAGCCGGAAAGGATCACTGCAATTTTTTTGCTCATGGGTTTTTCTCCAGATTCATGGCGTTAAATGTCCACTAATTTGTCACTCGTTGCCATAGGGTTAATTCGCGGCTACACCTAGCATCTGTCCTCAAGATTCCGATTAGGGCGCGTCATGGACTTCATTCTGTATGCGGTGCCGTTCTTCTTTGTGCTGATTGCCGTCGAACTGCTGGCCGACCGTTGGCGCGGGGTGAGCAACTATCGGGTGGCCGACGCGATCAACAGCATCAGTACCGGCGTGTTGTCGACCACTACCGGCCTGCTGACCAAGGGCGTGGGGCTGGTGACCTATGCGTTTGCCCTCAAGCATCTGGCGCTGTTGGAGCTCTCGGCTGACAGCGTTTGGGTCTGGGTGTTCGCCTTTGTCCTCTACGACTTTTGTTACTACTGGCTGCATCGCATGGGCCACGAACGCAACATCCTCTGGGCCGCACATTCGGTGCATCACCAGAGCGAGGATTACAACCTCTCCACGGCGTTGCGCCAAACCAGTACCGGGTTTCTGCTGAGCTGGATTTTCTACCTGCCGATGGCGGTGCTCGGCGTGCCGCTGCTGGTGTTCATCAGCGTCGCGGCGCTTAACCTGCTGTATCAATTCTGGGTGCATACGCGGCACATTCCCAAGCTTGGCTGGTTCGAGTGGTTCTTCGTCACGCCATCCAATCATCGGGCCCACCATGCACAGAACGCTCTCTACATGGATCGCAACTACGGCGGGGTGTTCATTATTTGGGACCGTCTATTTGGCTCGTTCCAGGAAGAGGACGACAACGAACCGGTGATTTTTGGTGTGACCACGCCGCTGGCGAGCTGGAATCCGTTGTGGGCAAACGTGCAGTTTTACGCGCAGCTCTGGGATGACGCGCGACGGGCTGAAAGCACGTGGGACAAGCTGCGGATCTGGTTCATGCGCACCGGTTGGCGGCCGGCCGACGTGGCGGCGAAGTACCCGATGAACAAGCCGGACCTGAGCCAGTTCCGCAAATTCGAAGTACCGCTGGACGGGCGTCAGCAGATTTACGTCGTGTTGCAGTTCTGCGTCTACATCGCGCTGGGCAGCTACTTGATGAACTTCGAGCCGCATCTGCCGACCGCCGCGTTGGTGCTCGGTTGGAGTGCTGTGGCATTGGGTTTGTTTACGTTGGGCGTGGCCCTGGAGAATCGCCCGTGGGCGCTGAAGCTGGAGCTGCTGCGGCTGGCATCGAATGTGCCATTGGTGTGGCTGGCGCCGATGCTCGGGCTGTGGCCGGCCAGCGCGGCGGGCTGGGTCGGCCTGCTGAGTTACAGCCTGCTCAGCGGGATCGGTCTCTACTGTTGCAGAAACCGTTTCACTCGGTGGGCGTCTTGACCTCGGCGGCCTTGGCCTGTTCGGCTTTCAAGGCCTGCTCGTCGGCGTAGACCTGCTTCGCCAGGCGCGCATTCTTGAAACGCCGGCGCAGCCACAGCACCACCCCCAGCACCAGAAGGGCGCCAAGCACCCATAGCTCGTACTTCTTGATGCTACCCATCATGCCTTCGAGCACCGCGCCGAAGTGATAGGCGGCGGCGGCCAGTGCGGTCGCCCAGATCGCGGCACCAATCCCGTTGAGCAACAAATAACGTCCTGGCGGATAACCTGAAAGGCCGATCGCCACCGGCATCACCGTGCGCAAACCGTAGACAAAACGGAAGCTCAGCACCCAGATGTCCGGGTGTCGGCGAATGTGTTCCAGTGCCCGGTCGCCCATCATCTGCCAGCGAGGCTTGCGCGCCAGCAACTTGCGGCCGTGCTTGCGTCCCAGGAAGTACCACAGCTGGTCGCCGGCATAACTGCCGCAAAACGCCACGACCACCACCATGTTGATGTCCATGTATCCACGGAACGCGAGGAAGCCCGCGAGCACCAGAATGGTTTCGCCTTCGAAGAACGTGCCGAGAAACAGGGCAAAGTAGCCGAAGTCATGCAGAAATTGTTGGAGCATTGTCTGGGTGCTGGCGAAATGAACGCGCAGCCTAACCCTTCGGGCACATTCATGAAAGTGTCCAAATGTGTCTCGACGTGAACATTTCCTACAAGGACAATGGAATGCGACTACGTGTCGCGGGGTGCACATAATTGTAATACCACGGTCATAATGGCCGCTTATAACTGTCACGCTCGCCCGCCAGCGCGGGCTCAGGAGTCTGCCGTGAGCTTTACCCCCGCCAACCGTTTGTTTCCTGGAACCCGCCTGCGTCGTAATCGACGTGATGATTTCTCGCGTCGACTGGTTCGTGAAAACGTCCTGACCGTCGATGACCTGATCCTGCCGGTGTTCGTGCTGGACGGTGAAAACCGCCGTGAAGCGGTGGCCTCGATGCCCGGCGTTGAACGCCTGACCATCGATCTGTTGCTGGAAGAAGCGGCCAAGTGGGTCGAGCTGGGGATTCCGGCCGTAGCGCTGTTCCCGGTCACACCGCCCGAACTCAAATCGCTGGACGCCGCCGAAGCCTGGAATCCCGACGGCATTGCCCAGCGCGCCACCCGCGCCCTGCGTGCGCAGTTCCCTGAACTGGGCGTGATCACCGACGTCGCGCTGGACCCGTTCACCACCCACGGTCAGGACGGTATTCTCGACGAAAAAGGCTATGTGCAGAACGACATCACCGTCGATGCGCTGGTCAAGCAAGCCCTGTCCCACGCCGAAGCCGGCGCTCAGGTGGTGGCCCCGTCGGACATGATGGACGGTCGCATCCAGGCAATCCGCGAAGCCCTTGAACTGGCCGATCACGTCAACGTTCGGATCATGGCCTACTCGGCGAAGTACGCCAGCGCCTATTACGGGCCGTTCCGCGATGCGGTGGGTTCGGCGCTGAACCTGGGCAAAGCCAACAAGGCCTCCTATCAGATGGACCCGGCCAACAGCAATGAAGCCCTGCACGAAGTGGCGGCGGACTTGTCAGAAGGCGCGGACATGGTCATGGTCAAGCCAGGCATGCCGTATCTGGACATCCTTTACCGGGTCAAAGAAGAATTCAAAGTACCGACCTTTGTTTATCAGGTCAGCGGGGAATACGCCATGCACATGGCGGCGATCCAGAATGGCTGGTTGAGCGAAGGGGTTATCCTCGAATCCCTGACCGCTTTTAAACGTGCAGGCGCTGATGGCATCCTGACTTACTTTGCCGTTCGTGCTGCTCAACTGTTACGAGAGCAACAATAGCCCTCCCAGGAACATTCCATGAATACCGAAGGACTCACTGAAGTTGCCGTCAAAGAGGCTCAACCTGTGGTCGAGCAAATCGCCGAAACCCCGGTGGAGCTGGAGCCTGCTCCGCCCGCGGTGGTGGCCGAAACCGCGTCCGCGGCGCCAGCGATTACCATTCCCGGCCTGGATGACAGCAGTCTGTACATCCATCGCGAGCTCTCGCAACTGCAGTTCAACATCCGTGTGCTGGAACAGGCACTGGACGAGTCCTACCCGTTGCTGGAACGGCTGAAGTTTCTGCTGATTTTCTCCAGCAACCTGGACGAGTTCTTCGAGATTCGCGTGGCCGGCCTCAAGAAGCAGATCACCTTTGCCCGTGAACAGGCGGGTGCCGATGGTCTGCAACCGCATCAGGCCCTGGCCCGGATCAGCGAACTGGTGCACGGTCACGTTGATCGCCAGTACGCGATCCTTAATGACATTCTGTTGCCGGAGCTGGAGAAACATCAGGTTCGCTTCATCCGTCGCCGTTACTGGACCACCAAGCTCAAGACTTGGGTCCGCCGTTATTTCCGCGACGAGATCGCGCCGATCATCACCCCGATCGGCCTCGACCCGACGCACCCGTTCCCGTTGCTGGTGAACAAGAGTCTGAACTTCATCGTCGAGCTCGAAGGCATCGACGCCTTTGGTCGCGATTCCGGTCTGGCGATCATCCCGGCTCCGCGTCTGTTGCCGCGAGTCATCAAGGTGCCGGAAGAAGTCGGCGGCCCTGGCGACAACTATGTATTCCTGTCCTCGATGATCCACGCGCACGCCGATGACCTGTTCCAGGGCATGAAGGTCAAGGGCTGCTACCAGTTCCGACTGACCCGAAACGCCGACCTGTCCGTCGACACCGAAGATGTAGAAGACCTGGCTCGCGCCCTGCGCGGCGAGTTGTTCTCCCGTCGCTACGGTGACGCGGTGCGTCTGGAAGTCGCCGATACCTGCCCGAAACAGCTGTCCGACTACTTGCTCAAGCAGTTCAACCTGCACGAAACCGAGCTGTACCAGGTCAACGGTCCGGTCAACCTGACCCGCCTGTTCAGCATCACCGGCCTCGACAGTCAGCGCGAGCTGCAATACCTGCCGTTCACGCCGCAGATCCCGAAACTGCTGCAGAACAGCGAGAACATTTTCAGCGTGATCAGCAAGCAGGACATCCTGCTGCTGCACCCGTTCGAGTCGTTCACTCCGGTGGTCGACCTGCTGCGCCAGGCTGCAAAGGATCCGCATGTATTGGCGGTTCGTCAGACGCTGTACCGTTCCGGCGCCAACTCGGAAATCGTTGATGCGCTGGTCGATGCCGCGCGCAACGGCAAGGAAGTCACCGCGGTGATCGAATTGCGCGCGCGGTTTGATGAAGAGTCCAACCTGCAACTGGCCAGCCGTCTGCAAGCGGCCGGTGCGGTGGTGATTTACGGTGTGGTCGGCTTCAAGACCCACGCCAAGATGATGCTGATCCTGCGTCGCGAGGCTGGCGAGATTGTCCGTTACGCCCACTTGGGTACGGGTAACTACCACGCGGCCAACGCCCGTCTGTACACCGACTACAGCCTGCTGACCTCGGACGACGCCTTGTGCGAAGACGTCGGCAAACTGTTCAGCCAGTTGATCGGCATGGGTAAAACCCTGCGCATGAAGAAGCTGCTGCACGCGCCGTTCACGTTGAAGAAGGGCATGCTCGACATGATTGCCCGGGAGACGCAATTCGCCCTCGACGGCAAGCCGGCGCACATCATTGCCAAGTTCAACTCGTTGACCGATCCGAAGGTCATCCGTGCGCTGTACAAGGCCAGCCAGTCCGGCGTGCGCATCGATCTGGTGGTGCGTGGCATGTGCTGCCTGCGTCCGGGTATCGCCGGTGTTTCGCACAACATCCACGTGCGCTCGATCATCGGTCGCTTCCTGGAACACACCCGGGTCTTCTACTTCCTCAACGGCGGTGATGAGCAGATGTTCCTGTCCAGTGCCGACTGGATGGAGCGAAACCTCGACAAGCGCGTCGAGACTTGCTTCCCGGTGGAAGGCAAGAAGCTGATCATGCGGGTCAAGAAGGAGCTGGAGCTGTACCTGACCGACAATACTCACAGCTGGAGTCTGCAGGCGGACGGTCGTTACATCCGCAACACGCCGACTGGCAACCAAAACCCGCGCAGTGCGCAGGCAACGTTGCTGGAGCGGTTGGGCAGTCCGATTCTGGCTGTGCGTTAACACTCGCGTGGCATAAAAAAAATGGCGATCCCTGCGGATCGCCATTTTTTTATCCCGCCTGAGTAACCTGTGGCGAGGGAGCTTGCTCCCGCTGGACTGCGCAGCAGGCCTTCTTCTGGGGCCACTTCGCGGCCTAGCGGGAGCAAGCTCCCTAGCCACAGGGTTTAGCGGACGTTCAGGGTAAATCCAACCCGAGTCAGCCATTCCGCTTCCAGGGCGAAGTCGGCCTGGGTCAGCTGGTTTTCGTCCAGCCAGTGTTCCGGGAACATTACATCCAGGCTGTCACCGTTGGCGTGCAGTACCACCTGAGGCATTTCCTGGGTGCCGCGGATGTGATGGAACAGGATCGCAAAGCGCAGCAGCACGCACAGGCGAATCAGCTTGATGCCGTCGTCGCCGAAATCGGCAAACCGGTCGCGGGGAATATTGCGACGGTGACCACGCACCAGTAGCGCGAGCATCAGTTGGTCTTCGCGGGAGAACCCGGCCAGGTCCGAATGCTCGATCAGGTAGGAGCCGTGTTTGTGATACTGATAGTGGGCGATGTCCAGGCCTACTTCATGAACCTTGGCGGCCCAGCCCAGCAGTTCGCGCCAGACGCCGTCATCCAGGTCCCAATCCTCGGCCACCTGATCGAAGGCATGCAGTGCTTTGCGCTCGACCCGTGCCGCTTGTTCCAGATCGACGTGATAACGCTCCATCAGCGAACTCAGGGTGCGCTCGCGGACGTCTTCGTGATGATGGCGGCCCAGCAGGTCATAGAGCACACCTTCGCGCAGGGCGCCTTCACAGTGGTCCATGCGTTGCAGTTCGAGGGCATCGAAGATCGCTTCGAGAATCGCCAGGCCGGCCGGGAAAATCGCCCGGCGATCAGGCTTGATGCCCTCGAAGTCGATTTTCTCGACGTCGCCGAGTTTGATCAGCTTGCGCTTGAGCCAGGCAAGGCCCAGGGCGTTGACCTCGCCAGTGCCGTGACCGCCGGCCTTCAGCGCCAGGCCGATGGCGCGGATGGTGCCCGAGGAGCCGATGGCTTCATCCCAGGTCAGGCGGTGCAGGGCGTGTTCGATGCTCATGATCTCCAGCCGTGCTGCCGTGTACGCCTGGGCGTAGCGGGCCGGGGTGATCTTGCCGTCCTTGAAATAGCGCTGGGTGAAACTGACGCAGCCCATTTGCAGGCTTTCGCGCAGCAGCGGTTCAAAGCGCTGGCCGATGATGAATTCGGTACTGCCGCCGCCGATGTCGGCCACCAGGCGCTTGCCCGGGGTGTCGGCGAGGGTGTGAGACACGCCGAGGTAGATCAGGCGCGCTTCTTCACGACCGGAGATCACTTCCACCGGGTGGCCGAGAATTTCTTCGGCGCGGTGGATGAATTCGGCGCGGTTGCGGGCTTCGCGCAGGGCGTTGGTGCCCACGATTCGCACGGCGCCGGGCGGCATACCGTTGATCAGTTGGGCAAAGCGCTTCAGACAATCGAGCCCGCGCTGCATGGATTCTTCGTTGAGGTGGCGCTCGTCGTCGATGCCAGCGGCCAGCTGAACCTTCTCCCCGAGACGCTCGAGAATACGGATTTCGCCGTTCTGGGCCTTGGCCACGACCATATGAAAGCTGTTGGAGCCCAGGTCGATTGCGGCGATCAGGGACAGATTCTTGGCTTGGGATTGCGGCATGGTCAGGGGGTCTCGGTCGATAACCTCGACATCGTGCCACGATCAAAGGCTGACGCCAACGCGCAGGAGCTTCAGAGGGCTGCGATCTTTTGGCGCGGGGACATTTTGCGGCGCGGCATATGGCCCCTTCGCGAGCAAGCCCGCTCCCACAGTTGATCTGTGAACACCGGACCACTGTGGGAGCGGGCATGGCAAATCTCCGGATCGACGAGGAATGATTTCTGCGGATCGACAGAGCACGGGCCATGCCAAGAAGCTATTTGCCGGGTAGGGCACTGGATTTGTGGGGCGTGTGCACTGTTTGAGCCCGAAACCGCCGACGACGGCGCGCACCCGCATGGTGCATTTTACGAACGGTAGCCCTGCGAGACTTGAATTGAGCTATACCCAAACTCATGCACCACCATAGCGAGACTCAATCATCTGCACCTTCCTGAACGAAGGAAGGGCGGCTATGATGGGCCACGTTTTTTTGCTTACAACCTGGAGACTTCCATGAGCAGCGATCTTATCAAACACGTTAGCGACGCTAGCTTCGAGGCCGACGTACTCAAGGCCGAAGGCGCTGTACTGGTCGACTACTGGGCTGAATGGTGCGGCCCTTGCAAAATGATCGCTCCTGTTCTGGACGAGATTGCTGAAACCTACAAAGGCAAGCTGACCGTTGCCAAACTGAACATCGACGAAAACCAGGAAACCCCGGCCAAGCATGGCGTGCGTGGTATCCCGACCCTGATGCTGTTCAAGAACGGCAACGTTGAAGCGACCAAGGTCGGCGCACTGTCGAAGTCGCAACTGGCGGCTTTCCTCGACGCCAACATCTAAGCGTCGCTGTAAAGTGTCCAAAAAAGGCCCCGCAGATTGCGGGGCTTTTTCGTTATTGAGGGCTAGACGCTCCGAAACTCAGGTGGTACATTCGGCCCCGCAGTGGTTTCTCCACTGCCCCCTGCTAGCCGTCGCCGACGCACTCCTTTTCGAATAAGTACGCGATCCTGTCGCCTTCTCTGCGGCGCGGCCTCATTAAGCCAAAAGCTTAATTTCCCCCCTCCATAAATGATTACGTCATTCCTATATGAATCTGACTGAACTCAAGCAAAAGCCGATTACCGAACTGCTCGAATTGGCCGAACAGATGGGCATAGAAAATATGGCCCGTTCGCGCAAGCAGGACGTGATTTTCTCCCTGCTCAAAAAGCACGCTAAAAGCGGCGAGGAAATCTCCGGTGATGGCGTGCTGGAGATTCTCCAGGACGGCTTCGGCTTCCTGCGCTCCGCTGATGCTTCCTATCTCGCCGGTCCGGACGATATCTACGTCTCGCCGAGCCAGATCCGCCGCTTCAACTTGCGCACCGGTGACACCATCGTTGGCAAGATCCGCCCTCCCAAGGAAGGCGAGCGTTATTTCGCGCTGCTCAAGGTTGACACGATCAACTACGATCGTCCCGAGAACGCGAAAAACAAGATTCTCTTCGAGAACCTGACCCCGCTGTTCCCGACTGTGCGCATGAAGATGGAAGCCGGCAACGGTTCCACCGAAGACCTGACCGGTCGAGTCATCGACCTGTGCGCCCCGATCGGTAAAGGCCAGCGCGGTCTGATCGTTGCACCGCCGAAAGCCGGTAAGACGATCATGTTGCAGAACATTGCTGCCAACATCGCGCGTAACAACCCTGAAGTTCATCTGATCGTATTGCTGATCGACGAGCGTCCGGAAGAAGTGACCGAAATGCAGCGAACCGTTCGCGGCGAAGTGGTTGCCTCGACGTTCGACGAGCCGCCGACCCGCCACGTGCAGGTTGCCGAAATGGTAATCGAGAAGGCCAAACGCCTGGTCGAACACAAGAAAGACGTGGTGATCCTGCTCGACTCCATCACTCGTCTGGCTCGCGCCTACAACACCGTGATCCCGAGCTCTGGCAAAGTGCTCACCGGTGGTGTCGATGCCCACGCCCTGGAGAAACCGAAACGTTTCTTCGGCGCCGCACGGAACATCGAAGAAGGCGGTTCGCTGACCATCATCGCCACCGCGCTGGTTGAAACCGGCTCGAAGATGGACGAAGTGATCTACGAAGAATTCAAAGGCACGGGCAACATGGAACTGCCTCTGGATCGTCGTATCGCTGAAAAACGCGTGTTCCCGGCCATCAACATCAACCGTTCCGGCACCCGCCGCGAAGAGTTGCTGACCGCCGACGACGAGTTGCAGCGCATGTGGATCCTGCGCAAGCTGCTGCACCCAATGGATGAAATCGCCGCCATCGAGTTCCTGGTCGACAAGCTGAAAACGACCAAGACCAACGACGAGTTCTTCCTGTCGATGAAACGCAAGTAACACGCAGTCCGCTGCAAAAAATGGGCGCCCCGGAACGGGCGCTCTTTTTTTGCGCCCTGACATTTTGTATCGGGATGAATACGTTGTTGTAGACTGGCGCCGGTTTGTATCCGAAGCGACAAGGTACCCTATGCACACATTTGGCAATCGCCGTGACATCGACGGATTGCGGGCTCTCGCCGTAATTCCAGTCGTGCTGTTTCACTTTGGCTTCAGCACGTTCAGCGGTGGTTTCGTCGGTGTCGATGTTTTCTTCGTCATTTCCGGATTCCTGATCACCAGCATTCTGTTCCGCGAGATCAGCGCGCAGCGTTTCAGCTTCGTCGATTTCTGGGCTCGGCGTGCACGTCGGATCATTCCGGCCTTGAGCGTGGTGATCTTGGCGACGCTGGCGCTGGGCTGGTTGCTGCTGACGGACAAGGATTTCTCCGAGCTGGGTAGGACGGTCCGTTATCAGTCGCTATTCATATCGAACATTCTGTTCATGCGCGAAGACGGTTACTTTCAGCCTGCTTCGGAGCTGAAACCGTTGCTTCATACCTGGTCCCTGGCCGTAGAAGAGCAGTACTACATCTTCTTTCCGCTGTTGATGGTGGTGTTGATGCGGTATGTCCGGCATTGGCGCTGGGTGCTGTTTGCCGTGCTGTTGATATCGTTCGGGCTGAATATTGCCTATGTCGAGCGCAAACCGGACTTCGCTTTCTTCTCGCTGCCGACACGCGCCTGGGAGTTGTTGTGCGGTGCGATGCTCGCCGTCGTGCCGGCACCGAAACACGCCGTGAAGCCGTGGCTTTATCAGATGGTAGCGATGGCGGGGTTAGCGGCTGTTCTGGTGGCGGTGTTCACCTTTGACAGGGCTACGGTGTTCCCGGGCTGGGCGGCTGCGCTGCCGGTGCTGGGTGCCACCGCGCTGATCTGGTCCGGGGCGCAGGGCTCGACCTGGGTCGGGCATTTGCTGAGTGTGCGAGCGCTGGTTTGGATCGGCTTGCTCTCCTATTCGTTGTATTTGTGGCACTGGCCGGTCTACGTCTATGCCAACGCCATTTCCATCGACGGCATCCAGCCCTGGGAAGCGGCTGGCTGGATGCTGCTGGCGCTGGGCCTGGCATGGTTGAGCTGGCGCTTAGTCGAGCTTCCGTTTCGTGAAAAACGTCTGCTGGCTGGGCGCAAACCCGTGTTGGCGGCTGGCTTGCTGGCGATGGGCGTCCTGGCGGTGACGGGTTCGATCGTGCGTTCTTCGGATGGCTTCCCTCAACGCCTCACCGGCAAAGCGCACGAATATGCCCAGGCTCGGGAATGGCGCGCCGGGCAGATGAAATGCATGTTGGTGACTTCAGACAAAAAAATCGACAAGGCCTGTCTGCTGGGTCGAAACCGGGAGGTTCCACCGACCCGAATGGTCTGGGGAGACAGCCACGCCGCGGCGCTGATGCCGGCGGTGGAAAACAGCGCCAACCGCGAGGGGCGCCCGGTGTGGCTTTACAGCATGAGTGCCTGCCCGCCGATTCTTAGCGAAGACCCGCGCCAGCGATGCAAAGACTTCAACCAGCAGACTATGGAGCAGGTTCGCCGCTTGCAGATCAAAGATGTGGTGCTGGCAGGCAACTGGACCCTTTACGTCTACGGTCGCGAGGACGGCGATAAAACCGTGTTGCTCAAACAGCATGACGATACGCCCCAGGCCGAAGCGCGCATGGCTGCTGCGCTGAAGGCGCGGGTGGCGGCGATCAGGGAGGCGGGTGCGCAAGTCTGGTTGTTCAAGGAAGTGCCGCAGCAGCGCAAGGGCTCCGTCGCCCGGTTGACGAGCCTCGCCCGGATCGGGCGGTCGACTGAGGGGCAGGGTCGTCCGCTCCAGGAGCACCTGGAACGTGAGCGTTTTCTCGACGATCTGTTTGACTCGATGAGTGCCGCCGACCTTGGCGTGCATGTGATAGATCCGACGCCGCTGATGTGTGGGGAGCAGGTCTGCCACATCGAGGTCAATGGGCGTTCGCAGTACAGGGACGAGGGGCATCTATCGGATGCCGGCAGCGCCCGGCTGAGCCCTTTGTTTACTCCGCTACTGCTGAGTACAACCCACAATTGATCGCTGGGCGCGCGGACGGGCTGCTGTTCGCGCGTCAGAGCAGGTAGGATGTACGCCTATTTTCGGGGTGGCATCTTCAATGAAATTCAAGGACCTTCGGGATTTCGTGCAGCAGCTTGAGCAGCGCGGAGAGTTGAAACGTATCCAGATTCCCGTCTCTCCAGTGCTGGAGATGACGGAAGTCTGCGACCGCACGCTACGGGCCAAAGGCCCGGCGTTGTTGTTCGAAAAGCCGACCGGCTACGACATCCCGGTGCTCGGCAACCTCTTCGGCACTCCAGAGCGGGTCGCCATGGGCATGGGCGCAGAAGCGGTCAGCGAACTGCGTGAGATCGGCAAGCTGCTGGCGTTCCTCAAGGAGCCCGAGCCACCGAAAGGATTGAAGGACGCCTGGTCCAAGCTGCCGATCTTCCGCAAGATCATCGCCATGGCGCCCAAGGTCGTCAAAGACGCGGTCTGCCAGGAAGTGGTCATCGAAGGCGACGACGTCGACCTTGCGATGCTGCCGGTGCAGACCTGCTGGCCCGGCGATGTCGGCCCGCTGATCACTTGGGGGCTGACCGTGACCAAAGGTCCGAACAAGGACCGCCAGAACCTCGGCATCTACCGTCAGCAAGTAATCGGCCGCAACAAGGTCATCATGCGCTGGCTGAGTCATCGCGGCGGTGCGCTGGATTTCCGCGAATGGTGCGAAAAGCATCCCGGCCAGCCGTTCCCGGTGTCCGTGGCGCTCGGCGCTGACCCGGCGACCATTCTTGGTGCCGTGACGCCGGTGCCGGACAGCCTCTCCGAATATGCGTTCGCCGGCCTGCTGCGCGGTAACCGCACCGAACTGGTGAAGTGCCGAGGCAACGACCTGCAAGTGCCGGCCACCGCCGAAATCATCCTCGAAGGAGTGATCCATCCGGGCGAAATGGCCGACGAAGGTCCGTACGGCGACCACACTGGTTACTACAACGAAGTCGACAGCTTCCCGGTATTTACCGTCGAGCGAATTACCCATCGGATCAAACCGATCTACCACAGCACCTACACCGGCCGCCCACCGGATGAGCCGGCGATTCTCGGCGTCGCGCTGAACGAAGTGTTTGTGCCGATCCTGCAGAAGCAGTTTCCGGAGATCACCGACTTCTACCTGCCACCCGAAGGTTGCTCGTACCGCATGGCCATCGTGACCATGAAGAAGTCGTATCCGGGCCACGCCAAGCGGGTAATGCTCGGTGTCTGGTCGTTTTTGCGACAGTTCATGTACACCAAGTTCGTTATTGTCACTGACGACGATATCAACGCCCGGGACTGGAACGACGTGGTCTGGGCCATCACCACGCGCATGGACCCCAAGCGCGACACGGTGATGATCGACAACACGCCGATCGATTACCTCGATTTCGCCTCGCCGGTCTCGGGCCTGGGTTCGAAAATGGGGCTCGACGCCACGCATAAATGGCCCGGCGAAACCACGCGCGAGTGGGGCCGGGTGATCGTCAAGGATGATGCCGTGACCCAACGGATCGATGCCATCTGGAATCAGTTAGGAATAGATTGATGCGTGTAACCTTGCAGCCGTCCGGAGCAGTGCTTGAGATTCTGCCCGGCGAGCGGATTCTCGATGGCGCACGGCGCCTGGGCTATGAATGCCCGCAAAGCTGCCGCAATGGCAATTGCCACGTGTGCGCCGCGCTGCTGGTGGAAGGACGGGTCGAGCAGGCCGGCCATGTGCGTGACCATGGCGAGTTCTACACTTGCATAGCAGAGCCGCTGGAAGACTGCATCGTGCTGTGGGATGGCGTGCTTGCGCTGGGAGAATTGCCGGTGCGCAGTGTGTCGTGTCAGGTCATTGAGTGCAGGGACGTCGGCGGCGATACCTGGCGCGTGAGCCTGCGAGCGCCGGCGGGCAAGCCACCGCGCTATCACGCCGGTCAGTACCTGATGATCGAGCGTGAAAACGGCGAGAAATCTGCCTTCTCCCTGGCCTCGGCACCGCATGCGGGGCGTGATCTGCAAATTCATGTACTGGCGCGCGAAAGCAGTGCGCTAAGCCTGATCGATCAACTTAAGCGCAATCCGATGGTGCGGGTCGAACTGCCGTTTGGCGATACCCACCTGGCGGAATTGCCGGACGGGCCGTTGGTGTTGATCGCTGCGGGTACGGGCATGGGCCAGATCCACAGCCTGATCGAACATTGCCGGGCTTCGGGCTTCAAGCATCCGGTGCATCTGTACTGGGGCGTGCGTCGTCCTGAAGACTTTTATGAAATCGAGCATTGGGATGAATGGCTGAAACTGCCCAATCTGTTTCTGCATAAAGTCGTCAGCGATCAGTGTGGCTGGCAGGGGCGACGCGGCATGTTGCACGAGGCGGTGAGTGAGGATTTCACGGATCTGAAAGCCTTGCATGTGTATGCCAGCGGTTCTCCGGCGATGGTCTACGGCACGTTGGATGCGTTGGTCGAAGCCGGTATGGATGCTCATCAGATGCGCGCGGATGTGTTTGCGTACGCGCCTAGATGATGACGCTGCCCCCTGTAGGAGCGAGCTTGCTCGCGATGGAGGCCCAGAAACCTCGGGCACTCAGGCAGCCCGCGTTATCGTTGACGCCCATCGCGAGCAAGCTCGCTCCTACAGTTCCTTATATATAACTCTCTATATAGCTGATCGGTATTTATAGAATTTTATAAATTCCGCTAGGTTATATGTATCCGGGCAATTATCTAAAACTGTGCCATAGCACTCAAATTGCCTTAAAACATATGTGCCTTATTGTTACAGCGGTGCGTTCTATTAAGTAATTCACTACCTGCGGGGAGCTGACGCTATTCGCCATGAGCGCCATTGAATCTGCTTTTTTGAATCTGGCTTACCCTCCGCGGCTCGATCTGGGGCCGCAGCTTACGCACGAACAATTGCTCAGCTCGATGCAATCGACCATGGCGCGCCACAAGGGTGGGCCAGTCTGGCTGTTCGCGTATGGCTCACTGATCTGGCGTCCTGAATGCCCGGCGGTGGAACGGGTTCGCGGCCGAGTGCATGGCTACCATCGCGGATTGTATTTGTGGTCCCACGAACATCGCGGCACGCCGGAAGTGCCGGGGCTGGTGTTTGGTCTGGATCGCGGAGGTTCCTGCAGCGGCTTCGCTTATCGTTTGTCGGAAGAACAACTCGAAGCGTCTCTCTACGCACTGTGGCAACGCGAAATGCCATTCCCGTCTTATCGCCCACACTGGCTCAACTGCCGTCTCGAAGATGGCAGCCAGGTTCAGGCGTTGGGATTCGTATTGGAGCGACACTTGCCCAGCTATGCTGGCAACTTGCCGGATCACGTGCTGAGCCACGTGTTCGAAAACGCTTGCGGGCGTTACGGCACCACTCGCGATTATGTCGAGCAGACCGCCAACGCCCTGCGTAGCCACGCCATGCCAGACCGGAATCTGGAGGCGCGACTCAAACGATGCAAATCAAAGGCCGATCAGGCGATTGCTTCGCGGGTCTGACTGGCGATCTGCTTGTGCCACAAGGTTGGTGCGAGGAACGCCATGTCGACAGTCGGGTTGCCCGCCGGGTTGAGCCAATACACCAGCGTCGCCACGGTCACCAAGGCCATGAACACCATGCCGGTCAGGCCACGGTTGCCACGGAAGTTCCTTTATGAACATGTCGCTCAGGTACAAACGAAGGGCGGTGTGGGAATTGTTGCCTGACGATCCTTTATGACGCGGTTCTGTCCTGAGTAGGGCGCGGCTTTGGGAAACGTCCTGCATCTAAAGGGGAAGTCGTGGCGTTATGTAAAAAGTGATCGAGCTTTAACCTTTGCGCTGTTGCCAGGTCTGGCTTTTCAGTCGCGGAGGGGTGGGGTTATGCGGTGGATTGTTTGTGTGCTTTTTTTGGTTTTGTCTATCGAAGTCAGGGCCGGAGAGGTGTTTCTGATTCCGGAAAACAATCCCAAGCCGATCTATCCAGTGGCACTTTACCGAGAGGGTGTAACGGGCATGCTGCGCGTCAGCTTTACCGCCCACGCCGACGGATCGGTCAGCAAAGTAGAAGCTTCAAAGGACGCTCACCCCGAACTTGTCGAAGCCTCCCGAACCGCAGTGAGCCAATGGCGATACAAACCATGGGAGATTTCCCGCGAGCGGCCTGCGGACATCCAGGTGGTCGCGCCGATGGTTTTCAGGTTGGACGACAAACTGCCCATCCATGCCAATGAACAATTGAAAGAGTTGAAGTGTGGTGACGTCGCCAAGTCAGCGTTGCAGATTGCGCATTATTCGTGGGTGGATTTGCCCGTTTTCAATTGGACCCGCAGCTATCTGACCCACTCACTTTCGCCAACGCAACTGCCGAATGAGAAGCGTCTGGCACTCATCGCCAAACTGAACAAGAGCGTGCCTTCAATTGTTCGACGTTGTAATACGCATCAGGCGACGCGGTATGTGCATTTTCTTCCTGAGGAAATTCGCGAGTTGCTTTAACGAAAAGTATGGAGGGCTGTCTGTCTTCCTGTCACGCATTCGAAAAAGCCAGAACAACTTCATCAGTTGTTCTGGCCTTTTTGCGTCCTGCGGAGATTCAGCGAACCTGCACCACTACTTTTCCAACCGCCTTGCGCTGGCCAAGATCATTGATCGCCTGTGCCGCGTTGCTCAGCGAATACACCTGCGACACTAACGGTTTTAATTTGCCTTCGGCGAACCAGCCAAACAGCTGCTGGAAGTTTGCCGCATTTTCCTGAGGCTGGCGCTGGGCAAACGAACCCCAGAACACGCCGACCACAGCTGCACCTTTAAGCAATGCGAGATTCGCTGGAAGTTCGGGAATGCGTCCGCTGGCAAAACCAACCACCAGCAACCGGCCATTCCAGGCGATGGCGCGGATGGCCTGGTCAAACAGGTCGCCGCCGACCGGGTCGTAGATCACGTCCGCGCCTTGGCCGTCGGTCAGGCGTTTGATTTCGTCCTTGAGACTGGTTTCGCTGTAGTTGATCAGTTCATCGGCGCCGGCAGCTTTGGCCACGGCGAGTTTTTCGGCGCTGCTGGCGGCGGCGATCACGCGGGCGCCCATGGCTTTGCCGATTTCCACGGCGGCCAGGCCGACACCGCCGGAGGCGCCAAGCACCAACAGGGTTTCACCCGGTTGCAGGTTGCCCCGTTGCTTGAGCGCGTGCATGGACGTGCCATAAGTCATGCTGAAAGCGGCGGCGGTGTTGAAGTCCATGGAGGGCGGGATCGGCAGCACGTTGTAACCCGGAACGGCGACCTGTTCGGCAAAACTGCCCCAGCCGGTCAGGGCCATGACCCGATCACCGACCTTCAGGTGGCTGACCTTTTCACCCACAGCGCTGACGACGCCGGCCGCTTCACCACCCGGGGAAAACGGGAAGGGCGGCTTGAACTGGTATTTGCCCTCAATGATCAGCGTGTCCGGGAAGTTCACCCCGGCGGCGTGCACGTCCAGCAGGATTTCATTCTTCTTCGCGACAGGACTGGCGACGTCTTCCAGCACCAGCGATTCGGCAGGGCCGAAGGCTTTGCACAGCACGGCTTTCATCAGGGCTATTCCTTTGGGAGTGATGGCCGATAAGTGTAGGTGTGTGAGTCGACGGGTCAACGAGCATGCCCCGCCCTGATAGTCAGCCATAAGCTTGTGCTTGCGCGGCGGGTCGTTATGCTAGGCCGCAAACCGGATAAGGAGCGAATTGTGAAAGCGTGGATCATGTTGTTGCTGGCCCTGTCTCTGCCTGTGGCAGCAGTGGCTGAAGAAGCCAAAGAAGGTGAGGCCCCGAAAGTCAGCTACCTCACCCTAAGCCCTCCATTCGTGGGTAACTACGGGTTGGATGGCACGCAGAAGTTGAAGGTCTTCAAGGCTGACGTGGCGCTGCGGGTCACCGGTGATGAGGCGGCCAAACTGGTGAAGGCGAATGAGCCGTTGATTCGCAATCAACTGGTGGCGTTGTTCACCCAGCAAACCACCGAGGCGATGAACAGCATCGAGGGAAAGGAAAAGCTACGTCAGGAAGCCTTGAAACAGACTCAGCAAATCATGAACGATGAAACCGGCAAGCCGGTGGTTGAGGATCTGTTGTTCAACAACCTGATCATTCAGTAAGTTCCTCGTTGTCCGGGCGGGCCTCTTCGCGAGCAAGCCCGCTCCCACATTTGATCGCGGTCTAATGTGGGAGCGGGCTTTCTCGCGAAAGCATTCTTGCAGTCACCGCATGGCTCAGTGCCGTAACGCAATCACCGCTGCCCATTGCTCCGCGGTAACCGGCATCACCGACAGCCGGGAGCCTTTCTGCACCAGCGGCATCTCCGCCAGCGCCGTCTGCTGCTTCAGATAATCCAGCTTCAACACCTTTGAAAACGTCTCGACATGCGCGACATCAATCGCGCTCCAGGCGTTTTTCTCGGCGCTGGCTTTTGGATCGTAGTAATGACTCTCCGTCTCCAGTGCGGTCGGGTCCGGATAGGCCGCTTCGACGATCTTCCCAATGCCGGCAATCCCGGGCTCCGGGCAGCTTGAGTGATAGAAGAAGAACTCGTCACCGACCGCCATCGCCCTTAGAAAATTCCGCGCCTGGTAGTTGCGAACCCCGTCCCAGCGCGCTTTGCCAAGCTTCTCCAAACCTTTGATCGAGAGCTCGTCGGGCTCGGATTTCATCAGCCAATAGGCCATGGTTTTTGCTCCTTGCGAATCAGGTGGGCAAGTGGTCGGGTAATTTTATGACAAACCGACAGTCGGTTGACGCCAGCGTTTGCGTGTCTGTTCACGTTGCCGCAAAATGCCGGCCTTCTCAGCTTGACGCTGCTGCACGGCCTACACCTACAACGGAAACCGCTGCTGTCATCGTGATGATGTGCCTTTGGGGGGCAATCGATGAAACGCAAACCGGATTTACTATGGATATTGGTTATTTTGTTCGGCCTTGGCGTCGTGACCACTGGCTATGCCCAAAGCCTGTGGAACAACAAGACCGATGCGCCGATTGAAATCGCGCAGCAACAACAGCCGCCGGCCTTCAAGCGCTGAATCTGTCTTTTCGACGCCGCTGATTCCAGTGGCGTCTAGCCTGCGTAATACCAGGCCTTGTCCGTCACCGTTCCTTGCAACGGCACATCCCAGCTCGCTTGAGCCAATCGTTCGACCTTCTGACATTCATGGGCCAGCCCCAACAGGGTCGGCTTGCGCCAGTTTTTCCGTCGCGCCAGGTACGCCAGGCTCCGGTCATAGAAACCACCGCCCATGCCGAGTCGGCCGCCGACATCGTCGAATCCCACCAAGGGCAACAGCACCAGATCGAGCGCCCAGACTTTGCGTTGTCGGGCGAGGTTGTGCCTGGGTTCGAGAATACGAAAACGATTGGGTTTGAGTTTTTCGCCGGGGCGAATGCGCTGAAACACCATTTTGGTCCGTGGCCAGGCGCTGAGCACCGGCAAGTACGTCGCCTTGCCGCGACGTTGCGCGGCGCGCAGCAACAGGCGCGGGTCGATTTCACCGTCGGTGGGCAGGTAAAGAGAGATATGTTTTGCGCGTCGAAACAACGGCTGCTGGGCCAATTGTTTGTACAGCCCGCGAGCGGCCTGGCGCTGCTGACTGGGTGTCAGTGCGCGGCGGGCCTTGCGCAGCATGCGTCGAAGTTGCGGGCGGGGCAGCAGCGCAGGTTCGGTCATGGACTCGGGCTTCAGAAGGGCAGGTACACAAAGCGTACCCGTAAAAAAGCCGATGTCGGTATTTGAACCGGCATCGGACTGGAATCAGGCTCCCCGGATGAACCGCTGCTGACTTAGCCCTTGAACCCGAAAGTTCAAGGTGGAAGATGCAGTAGGCTTTAAGGCTTTCCGTCTAGCGGACATGCACACCAGCCCAACGTGCAGCCTCCAGGGTAGTGCGAATCGGCTCAGGGACGTGGTCAACTGGCAAGCACCCCAGGGAGTGCTGCGAGTATAACTCAAGCGGTCCGGCGAATCAGCCCTTGGTGACGTCCGGGTCGGTGGCAAGCACCAGATCGACGCGGTCCAGCAGGTCGCGTACCTGCTCGCGGGTCGAGCCGCTGGCCTGCACATCCGGGCGTTCTTCCTTGTGCAGAAGGTCGTGCGTGATGTTCAGCGCGGCCATCACGGCGATGCGGTCGGCACCAATGACTTTGCCGCTGCTGCGGATTTCGCGCATCTTGCCGTCCAGGTAACGGGCAGCGCTCACCAGATTGCTACGCTCTTCCTGGGGGCAGATGATCGAATATTCTTTGTCGAGGATCTGCACGGTAACGCTATTGCTTGAACTCATGAGTCTTGCTCCAGGGCCTTGAGGCGCGAAATCATCGACTCGACCTTACGCCGGGCGATTTCGTTTTTTTCAATGAGGTGAGCGCGTTCCTCGCGCCAGGTCTTTTCCTGAGCTAATAGGAGTCCGTTTTGACTCTTAAGTTGCTCGACCCGATTAATTAGCAGTTCGAGTCTGGCCATCAGCGCTTGCAGGTCGGTGTCTTCCATTATGTCCACTGAAATGTCTGATGGTGTTGGACTGTAGGAGCGAGCTTGCTCGCGATGCACCCGAGAACGCCGCGGGGTATCAGCGGCCCAGCGTTATCGTTGGCGACCATCGCGAGCAAGCTCGCTCCTACAGGGGTAGTCGATGTAGGATACAGGCCTTCATTCTAGACATAGCGCCGTCTGGCGCCTAGCTGCCCATGCCCATTCAGAATTCCCCGTACCAAGCCTTCGCCGCCCTGCTGACTTCCAGCGGTCACAACGTCTCGCCTGCCGAACTGCATGGCCTGCTGCTCGGTCGCAGTTGCGCCGGTGCCGGCTTCGATGCCGAAGGCTGGCTGGTTGATGCCGCCGAGCTGCTCGAAGGCGAGCCGCAAGACAACGTTCGCAATGCCTTGATCGGCCTGCAACAGATGGTCAAGGGCGAGCTCACTGGCGACGACGTGACCGTCGTTCTGCTGCTGCCGACGGACGACGAACCGCTGGCTGACCGTGCCGCCGCACTGGGCCAATGGTGCCAGGGCTTCCTCAGCGGGTTCGGCCTGAACTGCCGTGACAGCAGCATGCTGAGCACCGAGGCCACCGAAGTTTTGCAGGATCTGGCGGCCATCGCTCAGGTGCAAGACGCGCTGGAAGAATCCGACGACGGCGAAAGCGACTACATGGAAGTCATGGAGTACCTGCGTGTCGCGCCGTTGCTGCTGTTTTCCGAAACCAAAAAGCCGGACGTGCCGGCTGCCGCCAAACCGTCGTTGCATTAATAGCGAGCCAGGAAAAGCCATCTGCCCATGATTCATATCCCGAAATCGGAATACAGCCGTCGCCGCAAGGCCTTGATGGCGCAGATGGAACCCAACAGCATCGCCATTTTGCCCGCCGCCGCGGTAGCCATCCGCAATCGCGACGTCGAGCACATTTACCGCCAAGACAGCGACTTCCAGTACCTCAGCGGTTTTCCCGAGCCTCAAGCCGTCCTTGTACTGATGCCGGGGCGTTTACATGGCGAATACCTGCTGTTCTGCCGTGAACGCAACGCCGAGCGAGAGCTCTGGGACGGTCTTCGCGCCGGCCAGGAAGGCGCGATCCGCGACTTCGGCGCCGACGACGCTTTCCCGATCACTGACATCGACGACATCCTGCCGGGTCTGATTGAAGGCCGCGACCGGGTGTATTCGGCCATGGGCAGCAACGCGGAATTCGACCGCCACCTGATGGACTGGATCAACGTGATTCGTTCCAAGGCGCACCTCGGTGCCCAGCCGCCGAACGAATTCGTTGCGCTGGATCATCTGCTGCACGACATGCGCCTGTATAAATCGGCGGCAGAAGTGAAGGTGATGCGCGAAGCCGCGCGGATTTCTGCTCAGGCGCATATCCGTGCGATGCAAGCCAGTCGGGCCGGGTTGCATGAGTTCAGCCTTGAAGCCGAGCTCGATTACGAGTTTCGCAAGGGTGGGGCGAAGATGCCGGCTTATGGTTCGATCGTCGCGGCGGGGCGCAACAGCTGCATTCTGCATTACCAGCAGAATGACGCGGTACTCAAGGATGGCGATCTGGTGCTGATCGACGCCGGTTGCGAGATAGACTGCTACGCCAGCGACATCACGCGCACCTGGCCGGTCAACGGCAAGTATTCCGCGGAACAGAAGGCGATCTACGAACTGGTGCTGGCTTCGCAAGAAGCGGCATTCGCCGAAATCGCCCCGAACAAGCATTGGAATCAGGCGCACGAAGCCACGGTCCGGGTGATTACCACCGGTCTGATAAAGTTGGGCATTCTGCAGGGCGATGTCGACGAACTGATCGCCAGCGAAGCCTACAAGGCGTTTTACATGCACCGCGCCGGCCACTGGCTCGGCATGGATGTGCATGACGTCGGCGAGTACAAGGTCGGCGGCGAATGGCGCGTGCTGGAAGTCGGCATGGCGCTGACCGTGGAACCGGGCATCTACATTGCCCCGGACAACCAGAACGTAGCGAAGAAATGGCGCGGCATCGGCGTGCGCATCGAGGACGACGTAGTGGTGACCAAAACCGGCTGTGAAATCCTGACCAGCGGCGTACCGAAAACGGTCGCCGAGATCGAGGCCTTGATGGCTCAAGCACGGACACAAGCGGCATGAGTCGAGTCAATCTGGCAATTATCGGTGGCGGTCTTGTCGGTGCGAGCCTGGCATTGGCGCTACAGGCCGGGGCCAAGGCGCGCGGCTGGAAGATCGTGCTGATCGAGCCGTTTGCCCCCGGCGACGCCTATCAGCCGAGCTACGACGCCCGTTCTTCCGCGCTGTCCTACGGCGCCAAACAGATTTATCAACGGTTGGGTGTCTGGCAGGAAATCTCCCGTCGCGCCGAGCCGATCAAGCAGATCCACGTCTCCGACCGTGGTCGTTTTTCCACCGCGCGGCTGTCGGCGATGGAGGAGGGCGTGCCGGCGCTGGGCTATGTGGTGGAAAACGCATGGCTTGGCCAATGCCTCTGGCAGGGTCTGGACAAGGATGTGGTCACCTGGCGCTGCCCGGCGGAAGTCACGCGCCTGGAACCGCTGACCGACGGCTATCGCCTGACGCTCAATGATGAAACCGTCCTGGAATGCGATCTCGCAGTGCTGGCTGATGGCGGCCGCTCCGGCCTGCGCGAGCAGTTGGGGATCGGCATCAAAAAACGCCCGTACAACCAGAGTGCGCTGATCGCCAACATCACCCCGAGCGAAGCGCATAACGGCATGGCTTTCGAACGTTTTACCGACGACGGCCCAATGGCGTTGTTGCCGCTACCGGAAAACCGCTGCGCTCTGGTCTGGACCCGTTTGGGTATGGACGCGCAACGGCTTGCGGCCCTCGATGAACGCAGTTTCCTCAGTGAATTGCAGGGCGTGTTCGGTTATCGCCTCGGCACCTTGAAACAGGTCGGCGCGCGGCATCTTTATCCCCTCACGCTGATTGAAGCCGAAGAGCAGGTGCGACCGCATCTGGCAATTCTCGGCAACGCCGCCCACAGCTTGCACCCGATTGCCGGCCAGGGTTTCAACCTGTCCCTGCGTGATGCGCAGGCGTTGGCGGATGCGCTGCTGGCGAGCGAGAAAGCGCCCGGCGACTTTGCGACCTTGCAGGCTTACCGCGAGCACCAGCGGATGGATCAAAACCTGACCGTGGGTTTTTCCGATCAGGTCACGCGATTGTTCGGCAGCACCCAACCGCTGGTTTCGCTGGGCCGGAACATAGGTCTGCTCGGCCTCGATCTGCTGCCGCCGGCCAAGCGCTGGTTCGCCCGACAGGCCATGGGTCTGGGTACACGCCCCGATGTTTAAATGGCTGTCGAGCACGTTCGGCAAAGCACGATTGATGCGTTGGTTCATGACCTTCTACCCGCCGTATCTTGGCGCGGGGGTTCGTGTGCAGCACATCAGCGATGATTTTCGGGACATCAAGGTGTCCATGGGATTGAGCTGGTACAACCGCAATTACGTCGGCACTCAGTTCGGTGGCAGTCTGTATTCGATGGTCGACCCGTTCTACATGCTGATGCTGATGGAAAATCTCGGGCGCCACTACATCGTTTGGGACAAAGCGGCGGACATCGATTTCATCTCGCCGGGCAAAGGCCCGGTGTTCGCTAACTTCAGGGTCGACGAAACCTTGCTGGAAGAGATCCGCCAGCAAACGGCGAACGGCGAAAAATACCTGCCGCAACTGCAGGTCGATATCCACGACGGCGCGGGCACCTTGGTGGCGCGGGTCCAGAAAACCCTTTACGTGCGGCTCAAGCCGCAAGCGAGACAGGCTTAAAGCATGGACATGCGCGCAGATCTGCTGATTGTCGGGGCCGGAATGGTCGGCAGCGCCTTGGCGCTGGCGTTGCAGGACAGCGGGCTGGAAGTCCTGCTGCTGGACGGCAGCCCGATGAGCGTCAAACCCTTTGACGCGCAGGCGCCGTTCGAACCGCGCGTGAGCGCCTTGTCGGCCGCCAGCCAGCGGATTCTCGAGCGACTGGGGGCCTGGGATGGCATCGCCAGCCGGCGAAGCAGCCCCTACACGGACATGCACGTCTGGGACGGCAGCGGCACCGGGCAGATCCACTTCCGCGCGCCCAGTGTGCACGCCGATGTCCTGGGTCATATCGTCGAGAACCGTGTGGTTCAAGACGCCTTGCTCGACCGCTTGCACGACTGCGACCTGGGGATGCTGGCCAATGCGCGTCTGGAGCAGATGCGCCGCTCCGGCGACGACTGGCTGCTGACCCTGGCCGATGGCCGCACGTTGCGGGCGCCGTTGGTGATTGCGGCGGACGGTGCCAACTCGTCGGTGCGGCGTCTGACCGGTGTGGCCACGCGCGAGTGGGATTATCTGCACCACGCCATCGTCACCAGCGTACGCAGCTCACAACCTCACCAAATGACGGCCTGGCAGCGGTTTACCGATCATGGTCCGCTGGCGTTCCTGCCGCTGGAGCGGGACGGTCAACAGGATTGGTGCTCGATTGTCTGGTCGACCACGCCGAGCGAAGCCGAACGCTTGATGGCGCTGGATGACGAAGGTTTCTGCCGCGAACTGGAACGGGCCTTTGAGGGGCGTTTGGGGACAGTACTCAGCGCGGACCCGCGTCTTTGCGTGCCGTTGCGTCAGCGCCATGCGAAGCGTTATGTCGCCGAAGGCCTCGCGCTGATCGGCGACGCGGCGCACACCATTCACCCGTTGGCCGGGCAGGGCGTGAACCTCGGTTTTCTCGATGCCGCCGTGCTCGCCGAAGTGCTATTGCAAGCGGCTGAACGTGGCGAACGCTTGGCGGACGTGAAGGTGCTGAGCCGTTACGAGCGTCGGCGCATGCCGCACAATCTGGCGTTGATGGCGGCGATGGAAGGCTTCGAGCGTTTGTTCCAGGCGGATCCGTTGCCGGTGCGCTGGTTGCGTAATGCCGGATTGAAGATGGTTGATCAGATGCCGGAGGCGAAGGCGTTGTTTGTGCGTGAGGCGCTGGGGTTGATCGGGGATTTGCCGGCGCTGGCCAAAGCCTGACATGTGGCGAGGGGATTTATCCCCGTTGGGTTGCGAAGCGACCCTAGAATTGAAGTCGAGGAATCTCAGGCACACCTCTGCGGTGGTAAACGACTGCTGCGCAGCCGAACGGGGATAAATTCCCTCACCACAGGGTCAGCCATTTTGGCCATGCAACATCTGGTAACTCCTCCGCAAACTGTTCCATTGAGAACGTAAATGTGAGTCCTTATCATTTGGACTCACTTTTCAAATAGAGGGCTCGCTCCCATGTTGGCACCGAAGCGTCTACTGACCGCACTCGCCCTGACCCTGATCGGCAGCACTGCAGCCCAGGCCGCTGACGAGGTGGTGGTTTATTCCTCGCGTATCGACGAGCTGATCAAACCGGTGTTCGATGCCTACACGGCGAAAACCGGTGTACAAGTGAAATTCATCACCGACAAGGAAGCGCCGCTGATGCAGCGCATCAAGGCCGAGGGCGAGAACGCCACCGCCGACCTGCTGCTGACCGTCGATGCCGGCAACCTCTGGCAGGCCGAGCAGATGGGCATTCTGCAACCGTTCACCTCAAAAACCATCGACGCCAACATCCCGCTGCAATATCGCGCTTCTTCTCATGCCTGGACCGGCCTGAGCCTGCGTGCGCGAACCATCGCTTACTCCACGGACCGGGTAAAGCCGGGCGAATTGACCACTTACGAAGGTCTGGCTGACAAGAACTGGGAAGGCCGCCTGTGCCTGCGTACGGCGAAGAAGGTCTACAACCAGTCCCTGACCGCCACCATGATCGAAGTGCATGGCGCCGACAAAACCGAAAAGATTCTCAAGGGCTGGGTCAACAACCTGTCCACGGATGTGTTCTCTGATGATGTCGCGGTGTTGGAAGCCATCAACGCCGGCCAATGCGATGTTGGCATCGTCAACACGTACTACTACGGCCGTCTGCACAAGCAGAAGCCCGATCTGGCAGTGAAATTGTTCTGGCCGAACCAGGCTGACCGTGGTGTCCACGTCAACCTGTCGGGGATCGGCCTGACCAAGCATGCGCCGCACCCGGAAGCGGCCAAGGCATTGGTTGAGTGGATGACGACGCCAGAGGCGCAGAAGATTTTTGCCGACGTGAATCAGGAGTTCCCGGCCAACCCTGCGGTGTCGCCGTCCGCGGAAGTTGCCGCCTGGGGCGAGTTCGTCGCCGATAAGTTGCCTGTGGAAGTCGCCGGCAAACGTCAGGCTGAAGCGATTCGCATGATGGACCGGGCTGGCTGGAACTGAGTCTGCTTTTTTAAAGAGCAAAAGATCGCAGCCTGCGGCAGCTCCTACAGGGTGTACACCATCCCGATGTAGGAGCTGCCACAGGCTGCGATCTTTTTGCGTTTAACGTACATTCGTTGATTTTTCGCAGAGAGCTTGTCCTTGGCCCACCCCGTCCAACGCCGCTGGTATCCCCTGGTCTTCGCCATCGCTGCGCTGGTCCTGCTGCCCCTCAGCGTTTTGCTGTTGTCCTGGCAAACCATCGATCATCAAATCTGGTCCCACCTCTGGGACACCCAGATGCCGCGCCTGCTGGGCAACACGCTCACCCTGCTACTTGGCGTTGGTGTCGGTGTAACGCTGCTGGGCGTCAGCCTCGCCTGGCTTACCAGCCTCTGTGAATTTCCCGGTCGGCGCTGGCTGGACTGGGCGTTGATGCTGCCTTTCGCGATTCCCGCCTACGTGCTGGCCTTCGTTTTTGTCGGGTTGCTGGATTTCGCCGGCCCCGTGCAAACCTTGATGCGCGAGTGGTTCGGCACCGGCCTGCGGTTACCGCCAGTGCGCTCGACGGGCGGTGTCATCCTGGTTCTGGTGCTGGTCTTTTATCCCTACGTTTACCTGTTGGCACGCACGGCGTTCCAGGCGCAGGGCAAAGGCCTGATGGAAGCGGCGCGAGTCCTGGGCCAATCGCCGTGGCAGGCATTCTGGCGAGTCGCAATGCCGATGGCGCGGCCCGCCATCGGTGCGGGCGTGGCGTTGGCGCTGATGGAAACCCTGGCGGATTTCGGAGCCGTGTCGGTGTTCAATTTCGACACGTTCACCACCGCTATCTACAAGACCTGGTACGGATTCTTCAGCCTCTCCACCGCCGCGCAACTGGCCAGCTTGCTGCTGTTGGTGGTGATGGTCGTGTTGTACGGCGAACGTCGTGCGCGCGGGGCCAACCGGGCGAGCAACGAACGACCGCGGGTGAAGGCGCTATATCACCTTCGCGGCTTCAAAGCGTTGGCGGCGATGAGTTGGTGTGGTCTGGTGTTTGCCTGCGCCTTCGTCATTCCGGTGCTGCAACTGGTGGTGTGGTTCTGGCAGCGTGGGCGCTTCGATCTGGATGAGCGGTACACCGGGCTCATTGTTCATACGCTGTATCTGGGCGGCATGGCGGCGTTGATCACCGTCAGCGTTGCGCTGGTGCTGGCGTTTGCCCGTCGCCTGGCGCCAACACGGGCGATTCGTTCCGGTGTCAGCCTGGCCAATCTAGGCTACGCGCTGCCAGGTTCGGTGCTGGCGGTTTCGATCATGCTGGCGTTCAGTTACCTGGATCGCGAGGTGGTCATCCCTGTATCGGGTTGGCTCGGCGGCGCCGGCAAGCCGTTGCTCTTGGGCGGACTATCGGCGTTATTGCTGGCCTACCTGGTGCGTTTCATCGCGGTGGCATACGGGCCGATGGAAAGCAGTCTGGCGCGAATACGGCCATCTTTGCCCGAAGCGGCACGTAGCCTTGGGGTCAGTGGGCCACGACTGTTTTTCAAAGTGTATCTGCCGTTATTGCTGCCCGGCACATTGAGTGCCGCGCTGCTGGTGTTTGTCGATGTGCTCAAGGAAATGCCCGCAACCCTGCTGATGCGCCCGTTTGGCTGGGACACGCTGGCCGTGCGCATCTTTGAAATGACCAGCGAAGGCGAGTGGGCGAGGGCATCGTTGCCGGCGTTGACACTCGTTCTGGTCGGGTTGTTACCGGTTATCGGATTGATTCGACGTTCAGCGCATCGAAACACCTAGGTGTCAGTCCTACACCTTGCGGCTACAATGCGCGGCATTCGGTGCGGTCCGTCCTACAGACCCGGTAGCTGAAATTGGCTGAAAGCCTTTTATTTCAAGGCTTTCAACCCGTGCAGCACCTGCCCGCACCTTCGCCACGCCCGGAAGGAGAAACCCATGGGACAGCGTACGCCTCTGTATGACCTTCATCTCGCCCTCGGCGCGAAGATGGTCGATTTTGGCGGTTGGGATATGCCTCTGCATTACGGCTCGCAGGTCGAGGAGCACCATCAGGTGCGCCGTGATTGCGGCGTTTTCGATGTGTCCCACATGACCGTGATCGATGTCAGCGGCGGGCAGGCCAAGGCCTGGCTTCAGCATTTGCTGGCCAATGACGTCGAGCGCCTGCACAGCTCCGGCCGTGCCTTGTACAGCACCATGCTCAACGAGCACGGTGGTATCGTCGACGACATGATCGTCTACCGCCTCGACGAAGGTTATCGTCTGGTGGTCAACGCCTCCACCCGCGACCAGGACCTGGCGTGGATGCAGGCGCACCTCGATGGTTTCGACGTACGAATCAACGAACGCTCGGACATGGCGATGCTGGCCATTCAGGGCCCTCAAGCCCGACACAAAATTTGCGAACTGGTTACCCAGTCTCGCGGCAACCTGATTCAGCTACTCAAGCCGTTCGAAGGCCAGCCTGACGGTGACTGGTTCATCGCGCGCACCGGTTACACCGGTGAGGATGGTCTGGAAATCATTCTGCCGGCCAATCAGGCACCGGGCTTCTTCAATGACCTGGTGGGCGCGGGCATTTCGCCGATCGGGCTTGGCGCGCGCGATACCTTGCGTGTCGAAGCCGGTATGAACCTCTACGGTCAGGACATTCATCAAGACGTTTCGCCGCTGGCCTCAAACATGGCCTGGAGCATTGCCTGGGAACCGGCCACTCGTCAGTTCATCGGTCGTGCGGCCCTGGAAGCCGAGCGGGCCGGTGGCATACAGCACAAACTGGTCGGTCTGGTCCTTGAGGAACGCGGGGTGTTGCGCGCTCATCAAGTGGTCCGCATCGCCAATGTTGGCGAAGGGGAGATCACCAGTGGTAGTTTCTCTCCTACGCTTAGCAAGTCGATTGCACTGGCGCGCGTGCCGATGGCGACTGCCGACCGCGCGGAAGTGGAAATCCGTGGCAAATGGTACCCGGTCCGAGTGGTCAAACCGACCTTCGTACGCCATGGCAAAACCTTGATCTAACCTTTTTCTGGCGGGCAACGACCGCTGACAATTTTCTTGAGGACACAGAACATGAGCGATATCCCTGCCGACCTGCGTTTTGCCGAAAGTCACGAATGGGCCCGTCTGGAAGCCGATGGCACCGTCACCGTGGGCATTAGCGATCACGCTCAGGAAGCCTTGGGCGATGTGGTGTTCGTCGAGCTGACCGAAGTCGGAACCGTCTTCGCTGCCGGTGATCAATCCGGCGTGGTTGAGTCGGTCAAAGCCGCCTCCGACATCTACTCCCCGGTTGCCGGTGAAGTGATTGCGATCAACGAAGAACTGAGCGCTACCCCGGAACTGCTCAACTCCGACCCGTACGGTGCCTGGATCTTCAAGCTCAAGCCAAGCAACGCTGGCGATCTGGACAAGCTGCTCGATGCGGCTGGCTACAAGGACGCCATCGGCGAGTAAGCCTGCAGCGTCACCCAAAGCCCCGACTCGTCGGGGTTTTTTATTACCTGCAGAGTTTCCCCTGTAGGAGCGAGCTTGCTCGCGATGGTCGTCAACGATAACGCTTCAAGCCTGGTATTACGCGGCGCTCTCAGGTTCTTCGCGAGCAAGCTCGCTCCTACAGGGTCTGCGTCCGGCAGTGACTGCTATGCTGGATTGACCGTGTTGCATCGACGCTGAGCGCCAGTCAAGAGAGAGCCCGTCATGTCCCAGTTGCCGTCCTTGAGCCAGTTACGCGACCCCAATGCCTTCCTTCGCCGCCACCTCGGGCCCGATGCCTCCGAGCAGCAGGCGATGCTCGACAGCCTCGGCGTCGGCAGCCGCGTCGAGCTGATCGAGCAGACGGTGCCGCCGGGGATTCGTCTGAACCGGGCGCTCGACCTGCCGCCCGCCCTTGACGAAGAAGCCGCATTGGCCAAACTGCGTGGTTACGCCGAGCAGAATCAGGTCTGGACCAGCCTGATCGGCATGGGCTATCACGGCACGATCACTCCGGCCGTAATCCTGCGCAACGTGCTGGAAAATCCCGGTTGGTACACCGCTTACACGCCGTATCAGCCAGAAATTGCCCAAGGCCGGCTCGAGGCCTTGCTGAATTTCCAGCAATTGACCATCGACCTGACCGGACTGGAACTGGCCAACGCCTCGCTGCTGGATGAAGCCACGGCGGCGGCGGAAGCCATGGCCCTGGCGAAGCGAGTCGCCAAGTCCAAAAGCAATCTGTTTTTTGTGGATGAAAATTGTCATCCACAAACGATTTCCGTGGTGCAGACCCGGGCAGAGGGCTTCGGTTTTGAGCTGATCGTCGACACAGTGGATAACTTGAAGCAGCACCAGGTATTCGGCGCGCTGCTGCAATACCCCGACACCCATGGCGAGATTCGTGATCTGCGTCCATTGATCGATCACCTGCACGCCCAGCAAGCCCTGGCCTGTGTCGCCACCGATCTGTTGAGCCTGTTGTTGTTGACCCCTCCGGGGGAGTTGGGCGCCGATGTGGTGTTCGGCTCATCCCAGCGATTCGGCGTGCCCATGGGTTATGGCGGCCCGCATGCGGCGTTTTTTGCCAGTCGTGAGGAGTACAAACGGGCGATTCCCGGGCGGATTATTGGCGTATCCAAAGATGCTCGCGGCAACACCGCTTTGCGCATGGCCCTGCAAACCCGTGAGCAACACATTCGCCGGGAGAAGGCCAACTCGAACATTTGCACCGCCCAAGTCCTGTTGGCCAACATTGCCAGTTTCTATGCGGTCTACCACGGTCCGGAAGGGCTGAAACGAATTGCCCAGCGGGTTCATCGACTGACCTGCATCCTCGCTGCGGGCCTGGAACGCCACGGCATCACTCGTCTCAATGCACACTTTTTCGACACCCTGACGCTGGAGGTCGGCGGCACGCAGACGGCAATCATCGAAAGCGCCCAGGCCGCGCAAATCAATTTGCGCATTCTCGGTCGCGGTCAGTTGGGTCTGAGCCTTGACGAAGCGTGCGATGAATCCACCGTAGCGAAGCTGTTCGATGTATTCCTTGGCGCCGATCATGGGCTCAATGTCGACGACCTGGACGCTGAAACCCTGGCTTCCGGCATTCCCGGCGGGTTGCTGCGTACCTCGCCGTACTTGCGTCACCCGGTATTCAACGCCCATCACAGCGAAACCGAGATGTTGCGTTATCTCAAGCAGCTCGAGAACAAGGACCTTGCTCTCAACCAGTCCATGATTCCGCTGGGCTCCTGCACCATGAAACTCAATGCAACCAGCGAGATGATCCCCATTACCTGGCCGCAGTTCGCCAACCTGCACCCGTTTGTACCGAAAGAGCAGGCGACCGGTTATGCGCTGATGATTGAAGAGCTGGAGCGCTGGCTCTGCGCGATCACCGGTTTCGATGCGATCTGCATGCAGCCCAACTCCGGCGCCCAAGGTGAGTACGCCGGGTTGCTCGCGATCCGCAAATACCACGAAAGTCGTCATCAAGGCGCACGGGATATCTGCCTGATCCCGTCCTCGGCCCACGGTACCAACCCCGCTTCAGCACAGATGGCCGGAATGCGTGTAGTGATTGTCGAGTGCGACGAAGCGGGCAACGTCGACCTGGAGGACCTGAAAGGCAAGGCTGCCGAGGCCGGCGACAAACTGGCCTGCCTGATGGCGACGTACCCTTCGACTCACGGCGTGTACGAGGAAGGCATCAGTGAGATTTGTGAAATTATCCACAGCCATGGCGGCCAGGTGTATATGGATGGCGCCAACCTCAATGCGCAGGTCGGGTTGGCGCGGCCAGCGGATATTGGTGCCGACGTCTCGCACATGAATCTGCACAAGACTTTTTGCATTCCCCACGGTGGTGGCGGCCCTGGCATGGGGCCGATTGGGGTGCGTGCGCACCTGGCGCCGTTTGTGGCGAATCACCCGGTGGTGGCGATTGAAGGCCCGCTGCCGCAGAACGGTGCAGTCAGTGCGGCGCCCTGGGGCAGCGCGAGCATTCTGCCGATCAGCTGGATGTACATCGCCATGATGGGCCCGCAACTGGCGGACGCTAGCGAGGTGGCGATCCTCGCTGCGAATTACCTGGCGCAGCATTTGTCCGGTGCATTTCCGGTGCTCTACACCGGGCGCAACGAACGGGTGGCACACGAGTGCATTCTCGACCTGCGGCCACTCAAGGCGCTGACCGGGATCAGCGAAGAGGACGTGGCCAAGCGCCTGATGGACTATGGCTTCCATGCGCCGACCATGTCATTTCCGGTGCCAGGGACGTTGATGGTCGAGCCGACGGAAAGTGAATCGAAGGCTGAACTGGACCGGTTCATCAAGGCGATGCTGAGCATTCGCGCAGAAATCACCGAGGTGCAGAACGGCAACTGGCCAGCCGAGGACAACCCGCTGAAACGGGCACCGCACACAATGGCCGACATCACCGGGGTTTGGGAGCGGCCGTACAGCATCGAACAGGCGGTGACGCCGGATGCGCACACCAAGGCCCATAAATATTGGCCGGTGGTGAACCGCGTCGATAACGTCTATGGCGACCGGAATCTGTTCTGCGCCTGCGTGCCTGTAGATGACTACCGCTGAAAACACATGCCCTTTGTAGGAGCGAGCTTGCTCGCGAGGGTGTGTCAGCTACATTGACGTCACTGACACTCCATCGCGAGCAAGCTCGCTCCTACAAGTGGTTTGTGTCGGGCAAAAAAATGCCGCTCATGTCGAGCGGCATTTTTATTCAGCTGAAAAGCTTACTCGGATGCGATGGCATTCTTCGCCAGGATCGCATTCGCCAGTTCCATGTCCGTGGCTTGCAAGCCAGGATTATCGGCGCGGACTTTCTGCATCGCGGCTTCCAGATACGGGCCGCGAATGCCGCCGTCACTGGCAACAAAACTGCCGGCATCGTCCTGCGCGGCAATGATCAGCTTGTGATCCTTGAACGTCAGGTAGGTCGAACCGGTAGTCGCACCGGACGAGAGAACGTTACGCCAAAAGCTGTCGGCCATCGCCGAACCGACTGGAAGGGACAACAGGGCGATGGTAGCGACAGCAAGTTTGAGACGCATAAGGTGACTCCACAGGGTTATCTACGGGGTTGGATTGCCAAGTACCCAATGGGTTCCATGACCCCATGACGGCCAGTGCCGCTATTTCTGCTCACTCTGCGGCGTCACCCGCAGCACCTCCTCAATCGTCGTCAATCCCGCGGCGACTTTTTGCGCGCCCGACAATCGCAGGCTGCGCATGCCTTCCTTGAACGCCTGGCGCCGGATCGCCAGCAGATCGGAGTCAGGGTTGATCAGTGCTTTGACGCCGTCAGTCAGTTGCATGATTTCGTAAACCCCAGCGCGACCGCGATAGCCTGTGTCCCGGCATTCCAGGCAGCCGATGGCGCGCTGGGCATTGCCCGGCAGCGGTGCTTGCCAGGGTTTGGTCAGGGTTTGCCAGTCTTCTTCACTCAGTGCCAGTGGTGCCTTGCAGTGCGGACACAAAGTACGGACCAGTCGCTGCGCCATGACGCCAAGCACCGTGGCTTTGATCAGGTAATGCGGCACGCCAAGTTCCAGCAGGCGGCTGATGGCGCTGGGCGCGTCGTTGGTGTGCAACGTCGAGAGCACCAAGTGACCGGTGAGGGCGGCCTGGATCGCCATTTCCGCGGTCTCCAGATCACGGATCTCGCCGATCATGATGATGTCCGGGTCCTGCCGCATCAACGCGCGCACGCCGGCGGCAAAGGTCAGGTCGATGTTGTGCTGGACCTGCATCTGGTTGAACGCCGGCTCGACCATTTCGATCGGGTCTTCGATGGTGCAGAGGTTAACCTCCGGCGTCGCCAGTTTCTTGAGCGTGGTGTAGAGCGTGGTGGTCTTGCCTGAACCGGTGGGGCCGGTCACGAGGATGATGCCGTTGGGTTGGCTCGTCATGTCTTGCCAGCGGCGTAGATCGTCGGCGGAAAAGCCCAACTGATCGAAGTTCTTCAGCAGCACTTCCGGATCGAAGATCCGCATGACCATTTTTTCGCCGAACGCTGTTGGCAACGTCGACAGCCGCAGCTCAACTTCGCCCCCGTCAGGGGTTTTGGTTTTCACCCGACCATCCTGGGGTTTGCGTTTTTCCGCGACGTTCATCCGCCCCAGGCTTTTCAGGCGGCTGACGATCGCCATGGTCACCTGCGGCGGGAATTGATAGACGTTGTGCAACACGCCGTCGATGCGAAAGCGCACCGTGCCTTGCTCGCGCCGGGGCTCGATGTGGATATCGCTGGCGCGTTGCTGGAACGCGTATTGGAACAACCAGTCGACGATGTTGACGATGTGCGCGTCGTTGGCGTCCGGCTCCTGGTCGCTGGCGCCGAGGTTGAGCAGTTGTTCGAAGTTACCCAGGTTGCTGGTTTGTTGATCGTTGGTGGTCGCGCCGCTGACCGATTTGGCCAGGCGGAAAAATTCCACGCTGAAGCGCTGGATGTCCACCGGGTTGGCCACTACGCGCTTGATCGGCAGTTTCAGAACGTGGGTCAGGTCGGCTTCCCAGCCTCTGACATAAGGTTGGGCGCTGGCCACGGTCACCGCGTCACGGTCGATGGACACCGCGAGAATCTTGTGGCGCTGGGCGAAGGCGTAGGACATCAGCGGCGTAATGGCCGCGACGTTGATTTTCAGCGGATCGATGCGCAAGTAGGGCTGACCGGCCTGCTGCGACAACCACAGGGTCAGGCTTTCCAGGTCAAGCTGTTTGCCGGAACGACTGAGGTCGTCCAGCTGTTGGCTGGCGATGAACTCCAGCGGGTGCATCTGGCCATTGGCGGCGTGACGGCGGCGGGCGTTGAGCGCGTGCTCGGCCGAGTCCTGGCTGATAAAGCCCTGGGCGACCAGTTCGCGCAGCAAATCATTGAGATCCAGCCAGCGGTCCTGAAGGGCAAGTTGAACGGACATGCGGGCTCCTCGTGAACAACAGTTCGCAAAGGATAGTCGTGGACACGCTGACCGTTGGGCCACTACCGGACGAAGCCGTATCGGGCTTTTTCAGGCCGTCGCCTGAGCGGCGTCAACCCCACGCAGAATCAGCCGCTTGCAGATCAACCGAACAGACGCCAAGTCGGCGACGAGTTTGCCGGTGTTGCGTTGATTCGGCAGAGAACACCTGTGGCGAGGGAGCTTGCTCCCGCTGGACTGCGCAGCAGGCCCATTTTTTGGGGCCGCTTCGCTGCTCAGCGGGAGCAAGCTCCCTCGCCACACGGTCTTACATACGCAGCAACATCTTCCAGGCACGATTCTGATAAACCGCAATCGCCTGTTGCTTGCGCGCGTCCAGGGATTCATCGGTGATCGGCTCGTTAGCAAGCAGAGCAAGCTGCTTCAGCTCGCCGTACAGGCGATCCATTTCCGGAATCTCCAGCACGTGACGGGCATGGTGCAGCCAGGCCTGGATACGTTCGATGCGCGGCAGTTGTTCCGCCAGGTCTTCCGGCTGCTGCTGGTAGCGCTGCAATTGCAACGATGTGGCTTCTTCACCTAGCAAGCGCGGCAACCAGCTACCCAATTGCGCAGCGCCTTGGCGATTACCGCGAACATTGCGATCGGCCGCCCAGGTGCGGGCCAGCAACCAGCGTGAAGTGCTCAGCGAGAACAGGCCCCAGCGCGGGTCTTCGAGTTCTTCGAGGAACTGCTCCGGCGCAGCTTTGCGCACGTCTTCGTCGTCCAGACCGGCTTGCACCAGTGGGCGCCAGTCTTCGAGCAACGCATCCAGAGCGACGCGCAGATCGTGTGTCGACTGACGCGGGGCGGCTTGGCCCAGGCTGCTCAGCAACGCGCGTAATTCGGCGAGGTTCTCGACCCAGTCCTGCAGCAGGCGCCAGTGGCCATTGAAACGGTACTGCTCGGCCAATCGCTGGCTGCTGCTCAGCAAGTGCCAGCTCAGTGCGGCGAACGCGTCATCCAGCGGTGTTTCGGCAGTGATTTGCGGTGCCGGCAGGCTCAGCGAGTAACTGTTGGCGTCGTACAAGCGATACCCGCGCTCGGCCTTGCTGATGTCACACGGCATCAACGCCAGGGTCGCGGCCAGTTCGGCGGCCAGTTCCAGCAACGCGGCCGGTTCGCCTTCGCGCAATTCCAGTTCCAGCTCGCAGATTTCTTCTTTCTGCTTGCCGACCACCACGTGGCCCAGATCCAGCGCGGCTTCGATGACCACTTTGGTCTTGCCACGGCCCCAAGCGATTTCAGCGCGTTCGCGGACGAAATCGGTGGTGAAGATCGGCTTCAGGGTTTTCTTGTCCAGCTCGGCCAGTTCTTCAGGCCAGCAGTCGCCGTCGAGTTTCTTCACGTCGAGCTTGGCTTTGGGCAGGTTCCAGTCGTATTCGTTACGCTCAGACAAACCGGCAATGCTGTGGCCACGTGTCTTGAGGGTCTGAATCACTTCTTCGCCATCACGGCGCAGGCGCAGGGCCACCTTGGCACGGGCCAGGTCGCGCTCAGGCGTGTCGAAGTACTGGTTCATCAGTTCACGGCGTTCCCAGCCAAGTTTGTTGCGTTTTTTCAGTAGCGGGTGCTCGCGCAGGGCAGCGAGGGTTTCGCGGCTGACGCGGAGTTTGATTTCGGTTTCTTTCTGCATGGCCGGAAAATCCAGGATCGGGAGCGCAGCCGGGGGAATGTGTGGCTGCCAAGGTCGTGCAGTGTACAGCACTGCTCAAACCTTCGTGCCGCGACGGTTTATTCCTGTCACTGGATGGTTCTATGATGGACTTCAATTCGCGAGTTGGAGTCAGCGATGCCTTTGCCGTCCATGAGAGATCAGTTCGCTGCGCTGATTGCCGCGCCGTCGGTCAGTTGTACCCAGGCCAGCCTCGATCAATCCAACCGCCCGGTGATTGATTTGCTGGCGACGTGGCTCGGCGACCTGGGTTTTGCCTGCGATATCCAGCAGGTCAGCCCGGGTAAATTCAACTTGCTGGCCAGCTTTGGTTCTGGTCCTGGCGGCCTGGTACTGGCCGGGCATAGCGATACCGTGCCGTTCGATGGCGCGTTGTGGCAGACCGATCCGCTGAAACTGACCGAAGTCGATGGCCGCTGGGTGGGTTTGGGCAGTTGCGACATGAAGGGTTTTTTTGCCCTCGCCATCGAAGCCGTGATTCCTCTGCTCGACCAGCCGTTCAAGCAGCCGCTGTTGATTCTCGCCACGTGCGATGAGGAAAGCTCGATGTCCGGTGCCCGCGCCTTGGCGGAAGCGGGAAGACCACTAGGCCGAGCGGCGGTGATCGGCGAGCCGACCGGGCTCAAACCGATCCGCATGCACAAAGGCATCATGATGGAGCGCATCGACATCCTCGGTCAGAGCGGCCATTCCTCGGATCCGCGCCTTGGCCACAGTGCCCTCGAAGCCATGCACGATGCCATCGGCGAATTACGTGGTTTGCGCCTGCTGTGGCAGCGCGAATTTCGTAATCCGCAATTTGGCGTGCCGACGCCGACCATGAACTTCGGCTGCATCCATGGCGGCGATAACCCCAACCGGATTTGCGGACAGTGCTCGCTGGAATTCGATGTGCGTCCGTTGCCGGGGATGGACCCCAAAACCCTGCGCGCGGAGATATTGCAGCGGTTGAAGCCCGTTGCCGAACGGCATCAAGTGAAGATCGATTACGCGCCGCTGTTCCCCGAAGTGCCGCCCTTCGAAGAGGCCGAAGATGCCGAATTGGTACGCATCGCGGAAAAGCTCACCGGTCATCGTGCCGAAGCAGTGGCGTTCGGCACCGAAGCGCCTTATCTTCAGCGTCTTGGCTGCGAAACACTGGTGCTTGGCCCGGGCGACATCGCCTGCGCCCACCAACCGGGGGAATACCTCGAAATGTCACGTTTGCAGCCTACGGTGCATCTGTTACGTCAGTTGATTGAACATTACTGCCTGACACCGGCCAAAACCCTGTAGGAGCGAGCTTGCTCGCGATGGACGTTAAACGATGACGAGGGCTGCCTGAATGGGCGCGATGTCCTCACGTTCTTCGCGAGCAAGCTCGCTCCTACAGGGCCCCGCGTTTAAATTGCCAGTGTCCCAACCCGTATTCATAAGGAGAGCGCGCGTGTCGCCAAGCCTGTTCCGACGATAACCATCAGCCCGCTGTGCGTTTTCTGTTTCGCCCATTTTTTGGCTGCTATTTATTACAGGCCCAGGTTCATGCCCGAATACGTTAATTGGCTTCGTCACGCTTCGCCTTACATCAACGCCCACCGTGATTGCACCTTCGTCGTCATGCTGCCCGGCGACGGCGTGGAGCATCCGAACTTCGGCAATATCGTCCACGACCTGGTGCTGCTGCACAGTCTGGGTGTGCGTCTGGTGCTGGTCCACGGTTCCCGTCCGCAGATCGAAACCCGCCTCGCCGCACGCGGGCTGACCCCGCATTACCACCATGGGATGCGCATCACCGATGCCGCCACCCTGGAGTGTGTGATCGATGCAGTCGGCCAGTTGCGCATTGCAATCGAAGCACGGCTGTCGATGGACATGGCCTCGTCGCCAATGCAGGGCTCGCGCCTGCGGGTGGCCAGCGGCAACCTGGTGACCGCACGGCCGATCGGCGTGCTCGAAGGCGTCGACTATCACCACACCGGCGAAGTGCGTCGGGTTGACCGCAAGGGCATCAATCGCCTGCTCGACGAGCGCTCGATCGTGCTGCTGTCGCCGTTGGGCTACTCGCCGACCGGTGAGATTTTCAACCTCGCGTGCGAAGACGTCGCCACCCGTGCGGCCATCGATCTGGGTGCAGACAAACTGCTGCTGTTCGGTGCCGACCTGGGTTTGATCGACGAAAACGGTCGGCTGGTTCGTGAGTTGCGTCCGCAGCAAGTGCCGGCACATTTGCTGCGTCTGGGCAGCAACTATCAGGGCGAACTATTGGATGCGGCGGCTGAAGCTTGTCGCGGTGGCGTGGCGCGCAGTCATATCGTCAGTTACGCCGAAGACGGCGCATTGCTGACCGAACTGTTCACCCGTGACGGTGGCGGTACGCTGGTGGCGCAGGAGCAATTCGAGGTCGTGCGTGAAGCCGCCATTGAAGACGTTGGCGGTCTGCTGGATCTGATCAGCCCGCTGGAAGAGCAGGGAATTCTGGTGCGACGTTCGCGCGAAGTGCTGGAGCGCGAGATCGAGCAGTTCAGCGTGGTCGAGCGCGAAGGCATGATCATCGCGTGCGCGGCGTTGTATCAGATTGCCGATTCGGATGCGGGGGAGCTGGCGTGCCTGGCGGTGAACCCGGAGTACCGGCATGGCGGTCGTGGGGATGAGCTGCTGGAACGGATCGAAACCCGCGCTCGGGCTCAGGGGTTGAAAACCTTGTTCGTGCTCACCACCCGGACCGCCCACTGGTTCCGCGAGCGTGGTTTCGTGCCGAGCAGCGTCGAGCGCCTGCCGTCGGCGCGGGCGTCGCTGTACAACTACCAGCGCAACTCGAAGATCTTCGAAAAAACCCTGTAAGTGAGGGCTGTTGTGGCGAGGGGATTTATCCCCGTTGGACTGCGCAGCAGTCCCATCTTTTGGGGCCGCTTCGCAGCCCAACGGGGCGGTGCGGCGGTCCGCTAAATCCCCTCGCCACAGTGTTTGCGTTTATTCCTGTACGAATTTCGCGCTGACATACGGCGAATAGTCCGGCAACACCGTCTCGACTTTCCCTTGCTCCTTCAAGAACTTCGCCGTCTCACCAATTGCCTTCGCCGTGCCGCCGTCCAGCAGCGCGGTGGTCTGTTGTGCCTTGGCATCCGGGAAGGTGGAGCCGGCGAGCAGTTCCGGCACATCGGCGGCATTGGCACCGGTCAATTTGGCGATTTTCTGCACCGGTACCGAATCAGCGGTCCAGCTGTCTTTATGCGCGGCATAGTTAGCGAACGAGTCCAGTGTGACCTTGGCGAATTTGGCCACGACGTCCGGATGCTTCTCCGCGTAATCCTTGCGTGCGACCCAGACTTCGAAGGTTGGCGCACCCCACTGCCCCACCTGTGCGGCATCGGTCAAGGTCTTGCCGGTCTTGCGAATTTCCCCCAGGGCCGGTGACCAGACGAACGCGCCGTCAATGTCGCCGCGCTTCCAGGCGGCAGCGATTTCAGCCGGTTGCAGGTTCACCACTTTGACTTTCGAGGCGTCCAGGCCCCAGTGCTTCAAGGCACCGAGCAAGCTGTAGTGAGAGGTTGAAACGAACGGCGTGGCGATGGTCTTGCCGATCAGATCTTCCGGCTTATTAATACCGCTGCCGTTGCGCACCACCAACGCTTCAGCAGCGTTGATCTGGGCTGAAACGATGAACGCGACAATTGGCAAATTGCGCGAGGCAGCTGCGGCCAACGGGCTTGAACCGAGGTTGCCGATCTGCACGTCGCCCGAGGCGATGGCGGTCACCACTTCAGGGCCGCTGTTGAATCGACGCCAGTCGATTTTCTGGCCGATTGTCTGCTCGTAGAGGCCGTCGGCTTGCGGAACTTTGCTGGGGTCGATACCGGTTTGATAGCCGACGGTAAGGCCGGCCGCCTGAGCGCTAAAAGAAAAAAATATCGACACACAAACTGTAACAATTGGTCTGGATAGTGCGCGCTTGGTCGTCATGGCGTTGCCTTCGATGAGATTGAATGCGGGTGCTTTAAATCTAATCGATCTAAAAAAATACGAATAAATACCTTTTTGGAATTAACTTATGAAACGTTGTTTCAGCGAGTCAATTCCCAAAGGGTATGAAAAAGAATCACAGACTTCTTTTTAGGTTTTTGACGCGTGTCATACACCTGCATGGACCGAATTGGGTGGGGGTTAGACCATGGTCGTAGACACACAAGGTTACGATTGACTTGTGGGTCACGGTACGGCGCTAATCGCGAATCCTAGGATCCGGGGCATTTGACTCAGGGCCAGGAATACAAGAATTAGAATCGATAGGAGCTAGACAATGAACAAGTCCACCTTGGCCTTGGCCGTGGCCGTAGGGGTTTTGGCGCAGCAGGCAGGCGCCGCCGGTTTCATCGAAGACAGCAAGGCTTCGGTTAGTTCTCGCACTTATTATTTCGATGCCGATGTCCGTGAAGGCGCCAAGACGCCAGCTAACCGTCAGCGAGAAACCGCTGAAGGCCTCAAGTTCGATTACCAGTCGGGCTTCACCCAAGGTCTCGTAGGTTTCGGTATCGATGCCCAGGCATTGGTCGGTATCCATCTGGACGGTGGCAAGGGCCATCACCCGGACATCAACTCCTTCAACCCTAGCGATTCCGATAAATCGGCAGTGGACGAGTGGAGCCGTGTAGCGGGCAACGTCAAGGCACGCTTCTCGAAGACTGAGGCCCACTACGGTGGTGCCCTGCAGCCAAACATGCCGATCCTGATCGCGAACGACAGTCGCGTACTGCCACAAACCTTTGAAGGTGGCACCATCACCTCGAAGGAAATCGACAACGTGACCTTCAACGTAGGTCAGTTGGAGCACGCGACGGGTCGCGCGTCCAGCAACAGCACTGGCCTGGCAGTGGCTGGCGGTACTCAGGACAGCAACCAGTTCCGTTACGCTGGTGCTGATTGGAAGGTCACCAAGGACCTCATGCTGCAGTACTACTACGCGAACCTGGAAGACTACTACAAGCAGAACTTCCTCGGCCTGGTGCACGTTTACCCGATCGCACCCAACCAGTCGTTCAAGACCGATCTTCGTTATTTCGACAGCAGCTCCGACGGCAAGAACGGTGACGCCGGCTACCAATTCAGCAACAACGGTGGTTTCGCCAAGAACAAGGGCGAGGTCGATAACAAGACCTGGAGCGCGACGTTCACCTACACCCTGGGCGGCAGTGCGTTCCTGCTCGGGCATCAACGTGTCAACGATGACGGCGGCTTCGTCTTCTTGAACCAGGGTAACGTTGTCGATGGTAACGGTCGCAACGAAGGTGCTGGCGGCGCCAGCTTCTACTCGTTCACCGATGCCACTGTGGGCAGCTTTATCCGTGCCGGTGAAAACACCACGTACGGTCAATACTCCTATGACTTCGCGTCATTGGGTGTACCAGGCTTGAAAGCTTCGGCTGGTTACTTGTATGGCCGGGATATCAAGACCGTCAGCGGCGTGGGTGAAGACCTGAACGAGCGGGAAACTGACCTGCGCGTAGACTATGTGATTCAAACCGGTCCACTTAAAGGGTTTGGCACGACGCTGCGTCACGGTGCTTATCGTGGCAACACCAACGCTGACCAAGACCAGACCCGTCTGATCTTCAACTACACCTACAGCTTCCTGTAACAAGCTTCGCAAGAGAGCCTCGCCGGTTGGTGGGGCTTTTTTTTGCGATTTTTTCATATTCCAATTAGGAATCTAATAGTAATTTATTATTCTTTTTAGCTTTTAAAATAAACCACTAAAGTGCATCCCGCCGGGGCCGATACCCAGTGTCCCACAGCGATTAAAATGCCGGTTTTTATGCCCGCAGGCCATGAAAAAGAATGAAATAGAAATTTTTACGTTTACCATGCCGGCCCATTCGCAGCGATCAGACCCTTGACTTAGACGCATCAGTTGAGTGGCGCGCGGATTGCGGTTAGCGGTACCCGCACATTTCAGGATCCAGAGCATTCGACTCAGGACCGAAAAAATTAGAAACGAGGAGCGAAACAATGAACAAGTCCACTTTGGCCCTGGCTGTGGCCGTAGGGGTTATGGCGCAGCAGGCAGGCGCCGCCGGTTTCATCGAAGACAGCAAGGCAACATTGGGGCTGCGTAACTTCTATATCAACACTGATAACCGTGACGGCACTGCCAGCCCAAGTCGAAACGAAGAGTGGGGCCAAGGCTTCGATCTGCGCTTCACTTCCGGTTATACCCAAGGCACTGTCGGCTTCGGTATCGACGCCATCGGCCTGCTGGGCGTACGTCTGGATTCGGGCGGCGGCACTAATGGCAACGTTAACGCCAATGGCACCCCTGGTAACGCTTATGGCGGCACTGTGTTCCCGAGCAAGTCCAACGGCGAAGCGGTTGATAACTTCTCCAGCCTGGGCCTGACTGCCAAAGCCAAGATCTCCCAGACTGAACTGAAACTGGGTACCTTGCAGCCAAAACTGCCGGTGATCGTGACCAACGACGGTCGTCTGCTGCCACAAACCTTCCAGGGTGGCCAGATCACTTCGGGCGAGATCAAGGACCTTACACTGGTCGGTGGTCAGATCGAGCACGCCAAAGGTCGTAACTCCAGCAACAACGAAGAGTTGTCGATCGCTGGTGCCAACGGCCGCACTGCGGCTGGCCGCGACAGCAACAAATTCTATTACGGTGGCGGTGACTACAAAATCACCAAAGACCTGACTGCGCAGTACTACTACGGCAACCTGGAAGATTTCTACAAGCAGCACTTCCTGGGTCTGGTTCACAACTGGGCAATCGGCCCGGGCGTTCTGAAATCCGACCTGCGCTACTTCAACAGCCGGGATGACGGTGCCAACGGTCACGACGCCAACTACTTCACTTCTGGCAACTACAATGCGCCAAACGGTAAGGGCAAGGTCGACAACAATCTGTACAGCGGCCTGTTCCTGTACACCGTTGCCGGTCACACCTTCGGTGGCGGTTACCAGGTCAGCAACGGCAGCAGCGACTTCCCTTGGCTGAACCAGGGTGACGGCTCGTCGGCGTACATCATTACCGACATGCAGATCCAGAAATTCGCCCGTGCCGGCGAGCGCACTTGGCAAGCACGCTACTCGTATGACTTTGCCAAGGTCGGTGTACCAGGTCTGACGGCCGGTCTGGTCTACCTGAAAGGTGATGAAATTGATACCGTCAACTCTCGCGGTGGCGAGTTGGCTAACGGTGCTTCCGAGTGGGAACGCGACCTTACTCTGGCTTACGTCGTACAAGAAGGCCCGCTGAAAAACCTTGGTTTCATGTGGAAAAACGCTACTTGGCGTACCGACCTGCCGAACACTCGTTCGCAGGACGAAAACCGCCTGATCGTCAGCTACTCGATCCCGCTGTTGTAACAGCGCTCGCGTAACCGCTGAAAAAAAGCCCCGCCCGGCATCACGCCGGGCGGGGCTTTTGCGTTTTCTGGACGGGGTCACCCCCGTAATCCCGCCCTGAAATTCCCTCTTTTGCAGCAACTCAAGGCCTTCTCGAACCTTGAAAACGATAGTCGCCGCGATGGCTTCACAGGTCCAGTGAACAGATTTTTAATATTCATTTACGATCTAATAATGACGATATTTATTCTTTTTAATAAATCCTAAACACGAGCTAAAGTTGAGTTCTACACCAAACTCATCAGGAGCCCATCATGAGCATCAGACTCGGCGACATCGCCCCCGATTTCGAGCAGGATTCCAGCGCCGGCACCATCCGTTTCCATGAATGGCTGGGCGATAGTTGGGGCGTGCTGTTCTCCCACCCGGCAGACTTCACCCCGGTGTGCACCACCGAGCTGGGCTTCACCGCCAAGCTCAAGGATGAATTCACCCAGCGCGGGGTCAAGGCCATCGCGCTGTCCGTGGACCCGGTGGACTCGCACCACAAGTGGATCGAAGACATCAACGAAACACAGAATACCGTCGTCAACTTCCCGATCCTGGCGGATGCCGACCGCAAGGTCTCGGACCTGTATGACCTGATCCATCCCAACGCCAACGACACCCTGACGGTGCGTTCACTGTTCGTGATCGACCCGAACAAAAAAGTTCGGCTGACCATTACTTACCCGGCGAGCACGGGCCGTAACTTTCATGAAATCCTGCGGGTGATCGACTCGTTGCAACTGACCGACAACTACAAGGTGGCCACCCCGGCCAACTGGAAGGACGGTGAAGATGTGGTGATCGTGCCGTCGCTCCAGGATCCAGACGAAATCAAGAAACGTTTTCCCAAGGGCTATCGCGCGGTAAAGCCGTACCTGCGTTTGACGCCTCAACCGAACAAGTAAACCTTCACCATTGGCGGTGCGGCTGAAATCGCCATCGCGAGCAAGTTCGCTCCCACATTGATCACGCTGTACCTGTGGGAGCGAGCTTGCTCGCGATGACTGCATATCAGGCGCCACAAGATTCAGATTAAACCGCATGCACAAAACAGGGGAATTTCAGGCCGCTTCGACGGCCTGTTTTTTTGCCCGGAGGAAAGGTTTTGCATATCTCCATATCGAATAACCAAATGAATAAATATGATTTATGGATATATAAATCACCTGTTAAGGTCACTTCCACCAAAGCGAGATCGCAAACCGCGAATCGCCAACACCGTTCAAGGAATCGTCTGAATGCTGGTCGTCTCACTCGGTGGCAGTCCCAGCCAACGCTCCCGTTCCGGGGTGCTGCTGGAGCGCTCCCAGCGCTGGTTGCAGGAGCAAGGTGTGGAAGTGGTGAGTTACCAGGTGCGGGACTTTCCGGCCGAAGACTTGCTGCACGCACGTTTCGACAGCCCGAAGGTGATCGACCTGCTGCAACAGATTGAAAACGCCGACGGCCTGTTGATCGCCACCCCGGTCTACAAGGCGTCGTTTTCCGGCGCATTGAAAACCGTGCTGGACCTGCTGCCCGAACGCGCTCTGGCGCACAAAGTGGTTTTGCCGATGGCCACAGGCGGCAGCATCGCGCACATGCTGGCGGTGGATTACGCGCTCAAGCCGGTGCTGTCGGCGTTGAAAGCCCAGGAAATGCTGCACGGGATTTTCGCCGTCGACAGCCAGATCGCTTACAGCGAGGGCAGCGCTCAGGCGCAGTTGGCGCCAGAGCTGGAACAACGTCTGAACGAATCCCTGGAGCTGTTTTTCAGCGCCATGGCCCGACGGCCCAAGCCGCTCGATCCAAACCTGTTGAACGAACGTCTGTTAAGCGCTCGCTGGAGCATTTAAGCCAGCACTCAAGTCACACCTGAATTTGAAGTACTCACCTTACTCAGCCGTCAACGGCCAAGCAGGTGCAGCCAAAACCCAACTGCAAAAAGGAGAGCGCTATGCGCACTGTCATTTTGCGTCGTGGTCTGGTCGCTCTGTTTGCTGCGGCTGTTTCCTTCGGCGCCATTACTCAAGCTCAAGCCGAGACCTTGCGGATCGGTTATCAGAAGTACGGCACTTTGGTGCTGCTCAAAGCCAAGGGCACGCTGGAAAAAGGCCTCGCCGCCCAGGGCGTTGACGTGCAATGGACTGAATTCCCCGGCGGCCCGCAGCTGCTTGAAGGCTTGAACGTCGGCTCGATCGACTTTGGTGTCACCGGCGAAACTCCGCCGGTATTCGCTCAAGCGGCGGGTGCCGATCTGCTCTACGTCGCCTACGAACCGCCAGCGCCTCACAGCGAAGCGATCCTGGTACCGAAAGACTCGCCGATCAAATCGGTGAAGGACCTCAAGGGCAAGAAAGTCGTCCTGAACAAAGGCTCCAACGTTCACTATCTGCTGGTCCGCGCGCTGGAAGACGCCGGCCTCAAGTACACCGACATCCAGACCGTCTTCCTGCCGCCGGCCGATGCCCGCGCCGCGTTCGAACGGGGCAGCGTCGACGCCTGGGTGATCTGGGACCCGTACCAGGCCGCCGCCGAAAAGCAGTTGCAAGCGCACACTCTGCGCGATGGTCAGGGCATCGTCGACAACCATCAGTTCTACCTGGCGACCAAACCTTACGCACAGAAAAATCCTGAGGTGATCAAGACCCTCGTGGAAGAAGTGCGCGCCGTCGGTGAGTGGTCCAAGGCTAATCCGGAAGACGTGACCCAACAGGTCTCGCCACTGCTCGGCCTGCCGGCGGACATCACCCTGACCTCGGTGAAACGCCAAGGCTACGGCGCACTGTTCCTGACGCCTGAAGTGGTCGCCGCCCAGCAGAAAATTGCCGACAGCTTCTACCAGCTCAAGCTGATTCCGAAGCAGTTGAGCATTAAAGACGTGATCTGGACGCCACCGGCAGCCGTTGCCAAAGCGCAGTAATTCGATTCCCCAAGGAGACCACTCCATGAGCCTCAATATCTTCTGGTTCCTGCCTACCCACGGCGACGGCCATTACCTTGGCACCGCCGAAGGCGCTCGCGCCGTCGACCACGGTTACCTGCAACAAATCGCGCAAGCAGCGGATCGTCTGGGCTTCGGCGGGGTGCTGATTCCCACCGGCCGCTCATGCGAAGACTCGTGGTTGGTGGCGGCGTCGCTGATACCGGTGACCCAGCGTTTGAAATTCCTCGTCGCCCTGCGCCCCGGGATCATTTCCCCGACGGTGGCGGCGCGTCAGGCGGCGACGCTGGATCGTCTGTCCGGCGGTCGTGCGCTGTTCAACCTGGTGACCGGCGGTGATCCGGAAGAATTGGCCGGTGACGGTCTGTTCCTCAACCATGAAGAACGCTATCAAGCCTCGGTGGAATTCACCCGAATCTGGCGTCGCGTGCTGGAAGGCGAAACCGTTGATTACGACGGTCAGCACATCAGCGTGAAGGGCGCCAAACTGCTCTATCCACCGATCCAGCAACCGCGTCCGCCGCTGTACTTCGGCGGCTCTTCGGAAGCGGCGCAAGACCTCGCGGCAGAGCAAGTGGAAATGGTCCTGACCTGGGGCGAGCCACCGGCCGCTGTCGCTGAAAAAATCGAACAGGTCCGCGCCAAAGCCGCGAAGCTCGGCCGCACGGTGCGCTTCGGTATTCGCTTGCACGTGATCGTCCGTGAAACCAATGCCGAAGCCTGGCAAGCGGCGGACCGACTGATCTCGCACCTGGACGACGACACCATCGCCCGTGCCCAGGCTTCTCTGGCACGTTTCGATTCCGTCGGCCAGCAACGCATGGCGGCGCTGCACGGCGGTAGCCGTGACAATCTGGAAGTCAGCCCGAACCTGTGGGCCGGCGTCGGTCTGGTACGCGGCGGTGCCGGTACGGCGCTGGTCGGCGATGGTCCGACCGTGGCCGCCCGCGTGAAGGAATACGCGGACCTGGGCATCGACACCTTCATCTTCTCCGGTTATCCACACCTTGAAGAGTCGTACCGCGTCGCCGAGTTGCTGTTCCCGCACCTGGACATCGAGCGTCCTGAATTGCCACAGGGCGCCAACTACGTCAGCCCGTTTGGCGAGATGGTCGCCAACGACATTCTTCCCAAAGCCGCGTCACAGAGCTGAGGGGCGCCATGAAGAAAATCATCCACAACCTGGCGCCTTGGGCGTTGCCTGTTTTGCTGCTGGCAGTGTGGCAGTTGTCGGTATCGGCAGGCTGGTTGTCGACACGGATTCTGCCGGCGCCCATCGCGGTGATCGAAGCCGGCGTGAGCCTGGTGCGCAGCGGTGAAATCTGGACGCACCTGGCAATCAGTGGCTGGCGTGCGGCATTGGGCTTCACCATTGGCGGCGGTATAGGCCTGGCGCTGGGTTTCATCACCGGCCTGTCGAAATGGGGCGAGCGTCTGCTCGACAGTTCGGTGCAAATGATCCGCAACGTGCCACACCTGGCACTGATTCCGCTGGTGATCCTGTGGTTCGGCATCGATGAGTCGGCGAAGATTTTTCTGGTGGCGCTGGGCACATTGTTCCCGATTTACCTCAACACCTATCACGGCATTCGTAACGTCGACCCGGCGCTGGTGGAGATGGCGCGCAGTTACGGGTTGTCCGGTTTCAGCCTGTTCCGGCAGGTGATCCTGCCGGGTGCATTGCCTTCGATTCTGGTCGGCGTGCGCTTCGCACTGGGCTTCATGTGGCTGACGTTGATCGTCGCTGAAACCATTTCCGCGAGCTCCGGCATCGGCTATCTGGCAATGAATGCCCGGGAGTTTTTGCAGACCGACGTGGTGGTGCTGGCGATCCTGATGTACGCGGTGCTCGGCAAACTCGCCGACCTCGCGGCCCGTGGACTTGAGCGAGTGTGGCTGCGCTGGCATCCGGCCTATCAGGTCGCCAAAGGAGGTGCCGCATGACGGCTCAACAACCTCCACGCCTGCTGCGCGGAATTCCGCTGGTGGTGCGCAAGCTTCAAAAAACCTTCGGTTCGCGGCAGGTGCTGCGTGAGATCGATCTGCACATTCCGGCCGGTCAGTTCGTCGCCGTGGTGGGACGTAGCGGTTGCGGCAAAAGTACCTTGCTGCGGTTGCTCGCCGGCCTCGATAAACCCACGGATGGTGAATTGCTCGCAGGTTCCGCGCCGCTGAGCGATGCGCGGGAAGACACTCGATTGATGTTCCAGGAAGCACGTCTGTTGCCGTGGAAAAAGGTGATCGACAACGTTGGTCTCGGGCTCAAGGGCAACTGGCGTGCGCAAGCATTGGAAGCATTGGAGTCAGTCGGCCTGGCGGACCGCGCCAATGAATGGCCAGCGGCGCTGTCCGGTGGACAGAAGCAACGTGTGGCCCTGGCTCGCGCGCTGATCCACCAACCACGCTTGCTGTTGCTGGATGAGCCGCTGGGCGCACTGGATGCCCTGACCCGAATTGAAATGCAGCAACTGATCGAAGGGCTCTGGCAAAAGCACGGCTTCACCGTGTTGCTGGTGACCCATGACGTCAGCGAGGCGGTGGCGATTGCCGATCGGGTAATCCTGATCGAAGAGGGCGAAGTCGGGCTCGACCTGCATGTCGAGCTGCCGCGCCCTCGGGTTCGTGGCTCCCATCGGCTGGCTGCACTGGAAACCGAAGTCCTCAATCGCGTCCTCGCACTGCCCGGCGAACCACCGGAACCTGAACCTGTTTCACCCTTGCCCACGCAACTGCGTTGGGCTCAATAACTCAAGCCTCATCCAACGACAGGAATCAACATCATGACTATCAAAGCCATCAACGTTCGTAACCAGTTCAAAGGCTCGATCAAGGAAATCGTACTGGGTGACGTGCTGTCGGAAATCGACGTACAAACCGCATCCGGCATCGTCACGTCGGTGATCACCACCCGCTCGGTGAAAGAGCTGGAACTGGTGGTCGGCAGTGAAGTGATCGCATTTGTGAAATCCACCGAGGTGTCAATCGCCAAGTTGTAAGACTGTGCGTAAACGACAACCCCCAAGGGTGTGAGCCCTTCGGGGTTTTTATGTGTTTTTGTCAGTAGCTCGGCGGTGCAGCCATCGCGAGCAAGCTCGCTCCCACATTAGACCGTGTCAGTCTGAACAACTCGGTCAACTGTGGGAGCGAGCTTGCTCGCGATGAGGCCGGTAAGGCCAATGAAAAAATCAGGTTGGTATGGCGCGCTTGGGCAGATACGGCGGCAAATAAAGCCCCAGATACGCATCAAACACCCGCATCCCTTCCTCCGCCATGCGCGGCGTTATTTGCCCATGTTGCTGCACCGAGCGTGCATAAACACGATCACCCAGCTCCATGGCCAGTGCAAACACATCGACATCGTTCGGCAGCTTCGGCAGTTCGAAGTGACGATCAAACAGCTTGTGCATCAGGTCGCCGAGTTCGATGTCGTGCTGGCGGTCGGCCTGGGTGACTTCGGTCAGGCCGTGCTGGGCGAGGATCAATTGGCGGGCGGCGGCGTCTTCGTCGTAGATGTCGAGCATGCGTTGTTCCACCAGCCGCGACAGGTCACGCCAGCCGTTGAGGGCGCCGTGGTCGATGGGCGCTTGCAGGCAGGCGCGGAAGGCCGCATGGACGTCGGCGGTCAGCGCTTCGAGCAGGGCCGGGACGCTGGCGAAAAAATGGTAGACCGAGGACGGTGGAATCTCCGCGCGCTCGGCCACGCTGTAGATCGACAGACTGGCCACGCCCTCGGCGGCCAGCAGTGTGCGAGCGGCATCGAGTATCGTATCGATCCGGGCCTGGCTGCGGGCGCGGGGTTTGCGTGGGGTGGCGAGTCGGGTCATTGAGGTCTCCTGCGGGGCAGGGGGCATTGTACGAGCAGGCATCCATGTTGTCTGCCCGGCCGCCTTCGCGGGCAAGCCCGCTCCCACATTTGACCGAGTTGTCCAGACGAACGCGGTCTAGTGTGGGAGCGGGCTTGCTCGCGAAGCAGGCACCTCGGTTCAACTGAATAAAACCCATAAAAAAACGCCGCAAGCCTTATCAGCCTGCGGCGTTCTTTTTACTGCAACCACTTACACGGTATGCAGATACCAGTTGTACTCAAGGTCGGAGATGGAGTGTTCAAACTCCTCCAGCTCACTTTCCTTGCAGGCCACGAAGATATCGATGTATTTCGGATCGATGTACTTGGCCATGACTTCACTGTCGTCCAGCTCGCGCAAGGCGTCGCGCAGGTTGTTCGGCAGGCTTTGTTCGTTCTGCTCGTAGGAGTTGCCTTCCACGGGTGCGCCCGGCTCGATCTTGTTGGTCAGACCGTGGTGCACGCCCGCCAGAACCGAAGCCATCAACAGGTACGGGTTGGCATCGGCGCCGGCCACACGGTGTTCGATGCGCACGGCATCGGAGGAACCGGTCGGTACGCGGATCGCCACGGTACGGTTATCCAGGCCCCAGCACGGCGAGTTCGGCACGTAGAACTGTGCGCCGAAACGACGGTAGGAGTTGACGTTCGGGCAGAGGAAAGCCATCTGCGCCGGCAGGGTCTCGAGCACACCGCCGATCGCGTGACGCAGCGCGGCGTTCTGCTCGGGATCCTCGCTGGCAAAAATGTTTTTGCCATCTTTATCAAGAATCGAAATGTGTACGTGCAGACCGTTACCCGCCTGGCCTGGATAAGGCTTGGCCATGAAGGTGGTGTCCATCTCATGGTCGTAGGCGATGTTTTTGATCAGACGCTTGAGCAGGACTGCGTAGTCGCACGCCTTGATCGGGTCGGCCACGTGGTGCAGGTTCACTTCGAACTGCGCCGGGGCACTTTCCTTGACGATCGCGTCGGCAGGGATGCCTTGCTCTTTCGCACCTTCCAGAATGTCCTGGAGGCAATCGACGTATTCGTCGAGGTCATCGATCAGGTAGACCTGTGTCGAATGCGGGCGTTTGCCCGACACTGGCGAGCGAGGCGGTTGCGGACGGCCGTTCACGTTCTCCTGGTCGATCAGGTAGAACTCCAGTTCGAACGCGGCGCAGATGGTCAGGCCCATGTCGTCGAACTTGCGCACCACATTGGCCAGCACTTCTCGCGGGTCGGCAAAGAACGGCTGGCCTTCGAGTTCGTGCATGGTCATCAACAGTTGCGCGGTAGGGCGCTTCTGCCAGGGCTCATTGCACAGGGTGTCAGGGATTGGATAGCAGATTCGGTCAGCATCGCCGATGTCCAGGCCCAGGCCGGTGCTTTCGACCGTCGAGCCATTGATATCCAGAGCAAATAGAGAGGCCGGCAGGTTGATGCCTTTCTCGTAAACCTTGTGGAGACTGGTGCGTTCAATGCGCTTGCCGCGCACCACACCATTCATATCCGCAATCAGAAGGTCAACGTACAGAACCTCAGGATGTTCCTTAAGGAACGCGTTCGCTTCGTTAAGCTGAACGGCACGCGGGGGTACCGACATGATGCAACACCTTTGTTGTTAAAAATATCAATCATTGATCTCTTCGGGTTTCAGTCAACCCGAACGGCATGCCGAAGTCAAGCGAGGCCGTTTTTGCCCTAAAAAAGCGCCCATGAGGCTTTTTTGAGGCACTTTGGGGCGTTTTTATGCCTTCCAGCGCTTTACCCGCCGCAGGCTTGAGCGGGCCGTGTTGTATTTTTTACGGGGGTGTTGTGTAAAAAAATGAACAAGGCTAAGCTCCGATTCAAACCCATAACAGCAATAATACCGGGGTGCTTCATGTCTCGCCTGCCGTTAATCGGCGTCACCGTCTGCTCCGCGCAGATCGGTCTGCATGCTTATCACATCAGTGGCGACAATTACGTCCGCGCCATGGTCCCGGTTGCCAAAGGTGTGCCGCCGACTCTTTCTTCCCCGGCTCATGGGCTGGCCCCGTCCGATATTCTGGACGGTCCGGACGACATTCTGTTTACCGGTCCTCCAACCAATATAGAACCCTTTTACCTCGGCGGCCCGGTCAATGCGTCGGGCCCCGCTTATGATTCTGCACCTGATGCCACCCTTCTTCCGTTGATTCGCGCCACTGTCAAGGCGGGCGTTGTTGTGCCCGGCAATTGCAGTGGCAATCTGTACCAAGCGACGCCCATGCGTCAAACAACGCCTGACTTACGAGAGTCAGGAAACTCAGCCTAAGAGGCATTTATGAGTCACAACCTCGACCAGCTCACCGATTGGTTGAAAGACCACAAGATCACAGAAGTCGAATGCATGATCGCCGACTTGACCGGGATCACCCGGGGCAAGATTTCGCCGACCAACAAGTTCATTGCGGAAAAAGGCATGCGCCTGCCCGAGAGCGTTCTGTTGCAGACCGTCACCGGCGACTATGTCGAAGACGACATCTATTACGAACTGCTCGACCCGGCGGACATCGACATGATCTGCCGCCCCGATCAGAACGCGGTTTATGTGGTGCCGTGGTCCATCGAGCCGACCGCTCAGGTGATCCACGACGCTTATGACAAACAAGGCAACCCGATCGAGCTGTCGCCGCGCAACGTGCTGAAGAAAGTGCTGAAACTCTACGCCGACAGGGGCTGGCAGCCGATCGTGGCGCCAGAAATGGAGTTCTACCTGACCAAGCGCAGCGACGATCCGGATTACCCGCTGCAACCGCCGATAGGCCGTTCCGGTCGCCCGGAAACCGGTCGTCAGTCGTTCTCGATTGAAGCGGCGAACGAATTCGATCCGCTGTTCGAAGACGTTTATGACTGGTGCGAACTGCAGGAACTGGACCTCGACACGCTGATCCACGAGGACGGCACGGCGCAGATGGAAATCAACTTCCGTCACGGCGATGCCTTGTCCCTGGCCGACCAGATCCTGATCTTCAAGCGCACCATGCGCGAAGCCGCGCTCAAGCACAACGTGGCGGCGACCTTCATGGCCAAGCCCATGACCGGTGAGCCCGGCAGCGCGATGCACTTGCACCAGAGCATCATCTGCATGGAAACCGGCAAGAACGTCTTCTCCAATGAAGACGGGACCATGAGCCAGTTGTTCCTGAACCACATCGGTGGTTTGCAGAAACTGATCCCCGAGTTGCTGCCGCTGTTCGCACCCAACGTCAACTCGTTCCGCCGCTTCCTGCCGGACACCTCGGCGCCGGTAAACGTGGAGTGGGGCGAAGAGAACCGCACCGTGGGCCTGCGGGTTCCGGACGCCGGACCACAAAACCGTCGGGTGGAAAACCGCCTGCCGGGCGCCGACGCCAACCCGTACCTGGCGATTGCCGCGAGCCTGCTCTGCGGTTACATCGGCATGGTCGAAGGCCTGAACCCGAGTGCGCCGGTGGTAGGGCGTGGCTATGAACGCCGCAACCTGCGCCTGCCACTGACCATCGAAGACGCGCTGGAGCGGATGGAAAACAGCGCGACCGTCGAGAAATACCTGGGCAAGAAATTCATCACTGGCTACGTCGCGGTCAAGCGGGCCGAGCATGAAAACTTCAAGCGCGTGATCAGTTCGTGGGAGCGGGAATTCCTGCTCTTCGCCGTCTGATGCGCCGGGCGCGGCTGCTAATGGCCGCGCCTTTAACCTTCCAAGGAGAATTCGCATGACCAGCAACAACCCGCAAACCCGTGAATGGCAAACCCTGAGCAGCGATCACCACCTGGCCCCGTTCAGCGACTTCAAACAGCTGAAAGAGAAGGGCCCGCGGATCATCACCAACGCCAAGGGCGTTTACCTTTGGGACAGCGAAGGCAACAAGATCCTCGACGGCATGGCCGGCCTTTGGTGCGTAGCGATTGGCTACGGTCGCGATGAACTGGCCGATGCCGCCAGTAAACAGATGCGCGAACTGCCTTACTACAACTTGTTCTTCCAGACCGCTCACCCGCCGGTGCTGGAACTGGCCAAGGCCATTGCCGACATCGCGCCAGAAGGCATGAACCACGTGTTCTTCACCGGTTCGGGTTCGGAAGGCAACGACACCATGCTGCGCATGGTCCGTCACTACTGGGCGATCAAGGGCCAGCCGAACAAGAAAGTCATCATCAGCCGCAAGAACGGTTATCACGGGTCCACCGTGGCCGGCGCGAGCCTGGGTGGCATGACCTACATGCACGAACAAGGCGACTTGCCGATCCCGGGCATCGTGCACATCGCCCAGCCTTATTGGTTCAGCGAAGGCGGCGACATGACACCGGAAGAGTTCGGTGTCTGGGCGGCCAATCAGCTGGAAGAGAAGATCGTGGAAATCGGCGTGGACAACGTCGGTGCGTTTATTGCCGAGCCGATCCAGGGCGCTGGCGGCGTGATCATTCCGCCAGAGACCTACTGGCCGCGCATCAAGGAAATCCTCGCCAAGTACGACATCCTGTTCGTGGCGGACGAAGTGATCTGTGGGTTCGGCCGCACCGGTGAGTGGTTCGGTACCGATTTCTACGACCTCAAACCCGACATGATGACCATCGCCAAAGGCCTGACCTCCGGTTACATCCCGATGGGTGGCTTGATCGTGCGCGATGAAGTGGTGGCGGTGCTCAATGAAGGCGGCGACTTCAACCACGGCTTCACCTATTCCGGGCACCCGGTTGCGGCTGCGGTGGCGCTGGAAAACATCCGCATCCTGCGCGAAGAAAAAATTATCGAGCACGTGCATGCGGAAACGGCACCCTATTTGCAAAAGCGTCTGCGGGAACTGAACGATCACCCATTGGTGGGGGAAGTGCGCGGCGTTGGTCTGTTGGGGGCCATCGAACTGGTTCAGGACAAGGCCACGCGCAAGCGTTACGAAGGCAAAGGCGTCGGCATGATCTGCCGCACGTTCTGCTTCGACAACGGCCTGATCATGCGCGCCGTCGGCGACACCATGATCATTGCTCCGCCGCTGGTGATTACCAAGGCTGAAATCGATGAGCTGGTGACCAAGGCACGCAAGTGTCTGGACCTGACCCTGAGTGCGTTGCAGGGCTAAGTGCTAGGCTCTGAGCGGGAGTCATGAAACTTTCGCTCGGAGCAGTCATAAAGGTTGGTCTTTTCTTGAAAGACCGCCTTGGATCTTGCCAGACTAGCCGCGGTTCCAGTTGTCCGGGTTCGGCCGCTGAACAAAGTGGTTCAAAAAAGAAAAATTTGGAGCATTACGCATGAAGGCATTAGGAAAAAAGCTTGCTGGCAAGACACTCCTCGCCATGTCCCTGATGGGCATAATGGCGAGTGCGGTTCAGGCGGACGACAAGGTGTTGCACGTCTATAACTGGTCCGATTACATCGCTGCGGACACCATCAAGAAGTTCGAAACCGAGTCCGGCATCAAAGTCGTCTACGACGTTTTCGACAGTAACGAAACCCTGGAAGCCAAGTTGCTGGCAGGCAAGTCCGGCTACGACATCGTCGTGCCGTCGAACAACTTCCTGGCCAAGCAGATCAAGGCCGGCGTTTACCAGAAGCTGGACAAGTCCAAGCTGCCAAACTGGAAGAACCTGAACACTGACCTGCTCAAAGCGGTATCGGTGAGCGACCCGGGTAACGAACATGCCTTCCCCTACATGTGGGGCTCGATCGGTATCGGCTTCAACGCCGAAAAGGTCAAGGCTGCACTGGGTGCCGATGCACCAACCAATTCCTGGGACCTGTTGTTCAAACCCGAGAACGCCGCGAAGTTGAAATCGTGCGGTATCAGTTTCCTCGATTCGCCAACCGAGATGATTCCGGTGGCGTTGCACTACCTGGGCTATCCAACCGACAGCCAAGACAAGAAACAACTGGCCGAAGCCGAAGCGCTGTTCCTGAAGATTCGTCCTTCGGTGGGCTACTTCCACTCGTCCAAGTACATCTCCGACCTGGCCAACGGCAACATCTGCGTAGCCGTCGGTTACTCCGGCGACATCTACCAGGCCAAGTCCCGCGCGGCTGAAGCCGGTGACAAGGTGAAAGTCAGCTACAACATTCCGAAAGAAGGTGCCGGCACCTTCTACGACATGGTCGCCATCCCTAAAGATGCCGAAAACGTCGAAGGCGCCTACAAGTTCATGACGTTCCTGCAGAAGCCGGAAATCATGGCTGAAATCACCAACGCCGTTCGTTTCCCGAACGGTAACGCGGCCGCCACCGCATTGGTCGAAAAAGAAATCACCGACGATCCAGGCATCTACCCGCCAGCGGACGTGCTGGCCAAGCTGTACGCGATCGCCGACTTGCCGGCCGCGACCCAGCGGATCCTGACGCGCAGCTGGACCAAGATCAAATCGGGTAAATAACCCCTGTAGGAGCGAGCTCGCTCGCGAAAAACAACGGAGCGCCGCGGGGTGTCAGGCACAACGCGTTATCGTTGACGATCATCGCGAGCAAGCTCGCTCCTACAAGGATTTTCATAAAGTTTTGCTGGAACGGTTTTTCGAGGGTAAGTTGCGCGCCGGTTTGGTTGCTGGGCAGCTACGACTGTCATGTAACGCGGGGCAACTTGGGCCCAACTAATTTTAGAGGACCTCCACTTGCCTATTTCTTCTTTGCTGCGCAATGCCCTGTTGGTCGGCGCCGGGCTGACATTTGCTGTCAGTGCTCAGGCCGCCGGCACTGTGCATATTTATAACTGGTCGGACTATATCGGCGAGACCACCCTGGCGGACTTCCAGAAAGAGACCGGTATCAAGCCGGTCTATGACGTGTTCGACTCCAACGAAACCCTGGAAGGCAAGTTGCTCGCCGGACGGACCGGTTACGACGTGGTCGTGCCGTCCAACCACTTCCTCGGCAAGCAGATCAAGGCCGGTGCTTTCCAGAAACTCGACAAGTCGAAGTTGCCGAACTACTCGAACCTCGACCCCGTATTGCTCAAGCGTCTGGAGCAAAACGATCCGGGTAACCTGTACGCCGTGCCGTACCTGTGGGGTACTAACGGCATCGGTTACAACGTCGACAAGATCAAGGCTGTACTCGGCGTCGACAAGATCGACTCATGGGCTATGGTGTTCGAACCGGAGAACATCAAGAAACTGCACAGCTGCGGCGTGGCGTTCCTCGATTCCGCCGATGAAATGATGCCCACCGTTCTTAACTACATGGGCCTGAACGCCAACAGCACCAACCCCGAAGATTACAAAAAGGCCGAAGCCAAGTTGCTGGCGGTGCGGCCTTACGTGACCTACTTCCACTCCTCGAAATACATCGCGGATCTGGCCAACGGCGACATCTGCATCGCGATCGGTTTCTCCGGCGACATGTTCCAGGCCAAAAACCGCGCGGATGAAGCGAAAAAAGGCGTGAACATTGCCTACTCGATTCCCAAGGAAGGTGGTGCGCTGTGGTTCGACATGCTGGCGATTCCGAAGGATTCGGCCAACGTCAAAGAGGCCCACGCGTTCATCAACTATCTGTTGAAACCCGAGGTGATCGCCCAGGTCAGTGATTCGGTGGGCTATGCGAACCCCAACCCTGGTTCGGACAAATTGATGGAACAGTCCATTCGCACCGATGAATCTGTTTATCCACCGCAAGCAGTCCTCGACAAGACCTACGTGTCGATCGAGTTACCACCAAACATTCAACGTTTGATGACCCGCAGCTGGACCAAGGTCAAGTCGGGCAAATAGATTCAAGGCTCAAACTATCCAAGGTTGGCTCACCTTGAGCGAACTGCACTCTTTTTTGTTGGGAGTTTCGTAAATGGCAGTTGCCTCCGGCGCCTATAAGAAAGCCCTCGAGGGCGACCAATCACCGAAACAGGTGCTGGTCAAAATCGACCGGGTCACGAAGAAGTTCGACGAGACGATTGCCGTGGACGATGTGTCCCTGGAGATCAAGAAAGGCGAGATCTTCGCCCTGCTCGGCGGTTCGGGATCGGGCAAATCTACGTTGCTGCGCATGCTTGCCGGCTTCGAACGGCCCACGGAGGGGCGCATTTTCCTCGACGGCGTAGACATCACCGACATGCCGCCGTACGAGCGGCCGATCAACATGATGTTCCAGTCCTACGCCTTGTTCCCGCACATGACCGTGGCGCAGAACATTGCCTTCGGCCTCAAGCAGGACAAGCTGCCGGCGGCGGAAGTCGATGCGCGCGTGGCCGACATGCTCAAACTGGTGCAGATGACCCAGTACGCCAAGCGCAAGCCGCATCAGTTGTCCGGTGGTCAGCGTCAGCGTGTAGCCCTTGCGCGTTCGCTGGCCAAGCGACCGAAGTTGCTGCTGCTCGACGAACCAATGGGAGCTTTGGACAAGAAGCTGCGCTCGCAAATGCAACTGGAGCTGGTCGAGATCATCGAGCGCGTCGGCGTGACCTGCGTCATGGTGACCCACGATCAGGAAGAAGCCATGACCATGGCCGAGCGCATCGCGATCATGCACCTGGGCTGGATCGCCCAGATCGGCAGCCCGATCGACATCTACGAAACCCCGACCAGCCGTCTGGTCTGCGAGTTCATCGGCAACGTCAACATCTTCGACGGCGAAGTCATCGACGACGCCGAAGGCCACGCAACGATCACCTGCAAGGACCTGGACCGGCAGATCTATGTGGGCCACGGCATTAGCACCTCGGTGCAGGACAAGTCCGTGACTTACGCGATTCGTCCGGAAAAACTGTTGGTGACGCCGACCATGCCGACCTGTGAATACAACTGGTCCAGCGGCAAGGTGCACGACATCGCCTACCTCGGCGGTCACTCGGTGTTCTACGTCGAATTGCCGAGCGGCAAGATCGTCCAGTCGTTCGTCGCCAACGCCGAGCGCCGTGGCCAGCGCCCGACCTGGGGTGACCAGGTTTACGTGTGGTGGGAAGACGACAGCGGCGTGGTACTTCGTTCATGAACATGCGCAAATTCAAACGCCGCCTCAATCGAATAATTCCCGGTGGCCGCCAGCTGGTCATCGGGGTTCCGTTCATCTGGCTGTTCCTGTTCTTCATGTTGCCGTTCTTCATCGTCCTGAAGATCAGCTTCGCCGAAGCCGACGTGGCCATTCCGCCGTACACCGAGATCTATACCTTCGCCGAACAGAAATTGCAGTTGCTGCTTAACCTCGGCAACTACGCGATGCTGGCCGGTGACGAACTGTACATCGCCGCTTACCTCGGCTCGTTGAAGATGGCGCTGATCAGCACCGTCCTTTGCTTGTTGATCGGTTACCCGATGGCCTACGCCATCGCCAGTGCCCGTAAAGAGATGCAAACGGTGCTGGTGCTGCTGATCATGATGCCGACCTGGACCGCGATCCTGATCCGCGTTTACGCGTGGATGGGCATTCTCAGCAACAACGGTCTGCTCAACGGTTTCCTGATGACCATGGGCTGGATCGACGAACCGCTGCAGATCCTCAACACCAACCTGGCGGTTTATATCGGCGTGGTTTATTCGTACCTGCCGTTCATGATCCTGCCGCTCTACGCCAACCTGGTGAAGCACGACAACAGTTTGCTGGAAGCCGCGTCCGACCTCGGTTCGAGCACCTTCAACAGCTTCTGGAAAATCACCATTCCGCTGTCCAAGAACGGCATCGTCGCGGGCTGCATGCTGGTGTTCATCCCGGTGGTGGGTGAGTTCGTGATTCCGGAACTGCTCGGCGGTCCGGAAACTCTGATGATCGGTAAAGTGCTCTGGCAAGAGTTCTTCAACAACCGTGACTGGCCGGTGGCGTCTGCTCTGGCAGTGGTGATGTTGCTGATCTTGATTGTCCCAATCATTCTGTTCAACCGTAGTCAGGCCAAAGAAATGGAGGGCAAGGAATGAAGCGCTTCCGTTTCTCGAGTTTCATGCTGGTAGCCGGTTTGCTGTTCATCTACGCGCCGATGCTGATTCTGGTGATCTACTCGTTCAACGCCTCGAAACTGGTAACGGTGTGGGGCGGCTGGTCGATCAAGTGGTATGTCGGGTTGATGGACAACACCCAACTGATGGGCTCGGTGGTGCGCTCGCTGGAAATCGCCTGCTACACGGCGGTGGCGGCGGTGGCGCTGGGTACGTTGGCCGCGTTCGTCCTGACCCGCATCACCCACTTCAAGGGTCGCACGCTGTTCGGTGGCCTGGTCACCGCGCCGCTGGTGATGCCGGAAGTGATCACCGGTCTGTCGCTGTTGCTGCTGTTCGTGGCGATGGCGCAGATGATCGGTTGGCCGCAGGAACGCGGCATCGTCACCATCTGGATCGCCCACACGACGTTCTGTGCGGCGTATGTGGCGGTGGTGGTGTCGGCGCGCTTGCGTGAGCTGGACCTGTCCATCGAAGAGGCGGCCATGGACCTGGGCGCGCGGCCGTGGAAGGTGTTTTTCCTGATCACCATCCCGATGATCGCGCCATCGCTCGGCGCGGGCGGCATGATGTCCTTCGCCCTGTCGCTGGATGACCTGGTGCTGGCGAGCTTCGTGTCGGGGCCGGGGTCGACGACCTTGCCGATGGAGGTGTTCTCGGCGGTGCGTCTGGGGGTCAAACCCGAGATCAACGCCGTGGCCAGTCTGATTCTGCTGGCGGTATCACTGATGACGTTCCTGGTCTGGTTCTTCAGCCGCCGTGCCGAAGAAGCGCGCAAAAAAGCGATCCAGCAGGCCATCGAAGAAAGCGCAGCCGACTCCTGGAAACAACCGGACGTGCGTCGCGCACAGCAGGCACCGGAAGCGGCTTGAGCTAAGGCAGGGGGGTGGCCACCTATCAGTGGCCAACCCAAATCCCTGTGGGAGCGAGCTTGCTCGCGATAGCGGACCGACATTCAACATTGATGTTGACTGTGATGGCCTCATCGCGAGCAAGCTCGCTCCCACATTGGTTCATGCCACCCAAGGCGACTTGCGGATGACCTCGACGAAGTTCATCGGCGCTGGAAGAGCAGCACCGTGTACGACGAAAAGGTTTATTTACAGGCCTTGCTCCGGCACGGCTCGCCTTTGACCGGCGAGCCGGACACAGCAAAACCGTGTTGACGGAAAGGCTCAGGGCGCCAAGAGGGCAGCCCAGCCAATACAAACCTATGGCGCAGCCCGCGCTGGCAACAGCTTCAACGTACTCCGCGTATTGGCCGCCACTTCCTCATCATTGAAGTACGCCTGGAAGTACACCCCTTCGACAAACGCCTCAGCCTGATCCTCAAAATGACGGTCAAACGGCACACCACTCTGGCCCACCGGGTTGACGGTCAGGCTGTGCGTCGGGTCGGCGAAATCAATCAGGCGCCGGGTCGACGGGCCGTAAGTCACCGGCCACGGCGCCGGGCCGATTTTGGCCGAGAGGTTGTTCGGCACCTCGTGCGTGCCAGGCGCCGCGAACGGCCCGACATTGAAGATCCGGTCCAGCGGCTTTTGCTGCCCCAGCGGATGACCATGGGTCAGCGTGTGCGCCTTGCCCCACTGCCATTGCGCGACCTCCGCACCCAGCGTGCTCTTGAGGTGAGCGAGGCTCGCTTGCCACGCCACCTTGACCGTGTCGGTGCGGGTTTCCTTGCCGGGGGTGTTGCGGTTGTCCCACCACGGCGAATCAGCGTTCGCAGCCAGGCGCGGCAGCGCGGCGTCGATCACCCGGGTCGAGAGTAGCGTTTCGAAGAAGTCATTGCCCAGCTCATCGCGCATCGTCGCGTCAGCCAGGTTGAACAGGAACTGGTTGAACAACGTGGCGCTGGTGGATTCCAGCGGGTAGTCGCCTGCCCACCGGGCCAGTTGCTCCACCAGTCTGAGTTCGGCGGGATCGCTTACCCCTTCACGCAGCACCGGCAGTAATGGCGCCAGCAAACGTGGGCCGTAGGCGGTGGTGGTGCCCAGTTGCAACTGCTGACTGGCCTCCAGATCCCACTTGACGGTTTTGTCGCCGAGCTGGCGATCGAGCTGCTGGCCCCGATCAGCGAGGTTGTAGTAACCGGGAATTTCCATGCCGGTCGGCGAAACGGGCTGGAAGTTGGCCGAGACGATATAGCCTCGCGCCGGGTTTTCTTCCTGCGGGTTGGCGCTGAACGGGTAGAAACCGTCCTTGTCCGCTTCGGCGCTGCCGCCGTCGAGAATGAACCACGGCCGCACACCCGCCGGACGTTTCGGCAATTGCGCCGCCGCCCACCAGCCGATGTCGCCCTTGGCATTGGCCCAGACGATGTTCAGGCCCGGGGCCTGGACCTTGGCGGCGGCACTGCGCGCCTTGGCCAGGGTGTCGGCGCGGTTGAGCTGGTAGAAGCCATCGAGGATCGGGTTCTGGCTTTCGAGAAAACCCCACCACATGGCGATCGGCGTTTTGCCGGCGCTGGTGCCCAGCGCATCGTTGACGATCGGCCCGTGCGGTGACTGGCGCAGTACCAATGTCACTGGCGCCTGGCCCTTGACCGCGATCTGCTGTTCGTTGGTGACCATGTCCACCCACTGGCCGCGATACCAGACCTGATTGGGGTTGTCCGGGTTGACCTTCTCGGCGATCAGATCGAGGTCGTCGTTCTGGAACATGGTGATGCTCCAGCCGAAGTCGCGGTTCATCCCGAGCGAGGCGAATGGCATCAACGCCTGATAGTGCCCATACAGCTCGAAGCCCGGCGCCGAGAGCTGCGCTTCGTACCACACCGACGGCGCGGAGAAGCGGATATGCGGGTCACCCGCCAGCAGCGGCTTGCCGCTTTTGGTGCGGTTGCCGGAGACCACCCAGGCGTTGCTGCCCTCGAACTGGGGCAAGCCGTTGTCGGCCAGCGCCTGCTCGCTCAGGCGAGCGAGGGCATTGAGGTCTTTCCAGTCGGCGCTGGCGAGGGGCGGCACGGCGCCGCTGCGGTTTTTCGCCAGAACGCCCTTGGACTGCCAGTCGAGATCAAAGACGTTCAGGTAGTCGGCGCCCAACTGATCGCGCACGTAGGTCAGCAACGGTTCGGTGCGAAACGCCGCGGCAAAACTGTAAGCCATGTAACCGGCGATGCTGATGGTGTCCTGCGCGGTGAACGGGCGTTTCGAAATACCCAGAGCATCGAATTCCACAGGTTTGGGGTGGCTGTCCTGATACTGGTTGATGCCGTCAAGATAGGCCTGCATGGCGATGAACGCTGGCGACTGCTGGTCCATGTTCGACAAGTAGGTTTCGGCGCGTTCGCGAATGCGCAGGCTGCGCATCAGTTTGTCGGTATCGAGCAGTTTGGGGCCCAGCACTTCGGCCAGTTCACCGCGGGCGAGGCGGCGCAGGACTTCCATCTGAAACAGCCGATCCTGGGCGTGCACATAGCCGAGCGCGCGATACAGGTCGGTTTCGTTTTCGGCGCGGATGTGCGGGATGCCACGCTCGTCGTAACGGACGGTGACGGAGCCTTGCAGGTGTTGCAGCTCAACCATGCCCTGGCGTGTCGGCAGCTTGCTGTAGACGTACCAGCCGGCGCCTGCGGCGAGCACGACAATCAGCAGGACGAGCGCAGTCAGGAGACGTTTCATGGTGATTCCTTATTCTTGTTATGAGTGGCAGCAGTTCCCTGGCGCCACTGTTTAACATGCCGTGCCGAATTGACCCATCACCCGTAGGAGGGATTCTTGTTGCCTTGTTTGTCCCTACTTCGTTGTATCGACCGGCCACGGGCAGTAACACCCGACCGCCAGTGTGTGCGTGGCATTCACTGTGCGACCCGCGTTTAACGCTTGCAGGATCGGCTCGATAAAGCTGTTGCTTGAGTTGCAGGTCAGGCCCTCGCTGTACGGGCCGAAGTACGCCAGTTTGCCGCTGCGGTCCCAGATCGCCACTGCCGGGCTGGCCGGGATCTGTTCGGAACCTGGGAGGACCGTGATGGTTTTCAGGCTGCTCAGCGTGCTCGGCAACTGGCCGTGGCTGCCGGGTTTTTGTACTGCGTAAAACTCGACGCCTTGCGGTACGTAGTGCTCGACCAGTTCGCTCAGGTGTTGCTGATTGCCAACGTTGCACGGGCAGGCCGGGTCCCAGAAGTGCACGAGACGGATGGCGCCGGGGCCGGCGAGATTGTCGGGGAGGCGCAACGGATCGCCGGAAAATACCGCGGTGTGCTCGCTGAACGCGCGCAGATAGCGTCCCTGAAACCAGTCGTAAGCCGCCCACAAAACACCGGCGCACACGAGGGCGAGCAGGCTGGCAAGCAGTGGTGTGCGGTAAGGCGAACGCATGGGGGTCGATCCTCGAAGGTCGCCCAGCTTGCCATGCTTGCCGCGACAGATGAATATCGCAAGCTCATAAAGTCCGCTGCATGCTCTGGAATCGCCCATGTCCGCCACTTTCGACCCTGATCATTTGCGTACCGGCCTGAGGCCCTTGGCCGCGTGGCAGCCGCTGTCCGTGGAGGCGCAGGCGTATCAGCGGTTCTACGGACTGGATTTTCCGGTGCGTCAATTGCGCAGTGGCCTGGGGCGTTTTGAGGTGGGTGCCTATGACGTGGTCAGTCAGGTGTGGTGGCCGGAGCGGGCGAAGGCGACGCTGTTTGTGTTTCACGGTTTCTACGATCACACCGGGCTCTATCGGCATGTGATCGAGTGGGCACTGGATCAGGGTTTTGCGGTGATCGCGTGCGACTTGCCGGGGCACGGTCTGTCCAGCGGCGAACGGGCGAGCATCAAGGATTTCGCCGAGTATCAGGACACGCTGCAAGGGCTGTTCGCCGAGGCGCAATCACTCGATCTGCCGCAGCCGTGGCACCTGTGCGGGCAGAGTACGGGCGGCGCGATTGTGATCGATCATGTGCTCAACCACGGCGCGAACAGTCCGGCTCAGGGGCAGGTGATTTTGCTGTCGCCACTGGTGCGGCCGCGAGCCTGGGGTTGGTCGCAACTCAGTTATTACCTGCTCAAGCCGTTTGTCAAAGGTATTGCCCGGCGCTTCAGTGAGAATTCCAACGACCCGGATTTCCTGCCGTTCCTGCAAGCCGATCCGTTGCAGCCGCTGCGTTTGCCGACAGCCTGGGTCGGTGCGCTGGCGCGCTGGATCAAGCGGGTCGAAGCCGCTCCCAGCAGCACACGACAGCCGTTGATTGTGCAGGGACAGGCGGATATGACGGTAGATTGGCAGCACAACCTTGAGGTGTTGAAGGCCAAGTTCGATCGGCCGCAGGTGTTGATGTTGCCGCAGGCGCGGCATCATTTGGCGAATGAGACAGAGGCGTTGCGAGGGGAGTATTTCGGGTTTTTGACGAAGCGGATCAAGGGACGGAATCTTTAGTGGTCTTACTGGCCTCTTCGCGAGCAAGCCCGCTCCCACAATGCATCGCGGTCCCATGTGGGAGCGGGCTTGCTCGCGAGGGGGCCCTTTCAGGCACCAGAATTATTGGTTCAGGTTCGAAGGATTCTGCCCCACCGCCAACCCCGCCCGAATCGCCGCCAACGCCGCCTGGTAGTAAGCCTTGCCTTCGGCCGACTCGGCAAACGTAGCAAACTCCTCAAGCTCGTTATCTGTCAGGTCGCGATAGACATACAACAGCGTGTTGTTCAGGTCGCTGCCAATCTGGTCCATCAAGCGCTGACGCTGACCGTTCAACAGACCTTGCGGCTGACCGCCACCCAGCAGACCGGGGATCATCGAACTCAAGCTGTCGGCCGCGACGCCGGCAATCGCCAGGCTGACTTCCGCGCCGGCTTCGCGTGCGGGCAGGGCTTGGGCGAGGTGACCGATGATCAGCATGCGGCTATCGCTGGCCTGAATCTTCGGCAGGCCTTTGGCGTTCTTCGCCAACTGATCACGGCGGGTCGCCAGCAACTCGGCGGCGACGATCTTTTTGCCCAGCGGCGACTGGAAGAAGTCCAGTGCAGGTTTCGGATCAGCGAGGGTTTTGCGCAATTGCGCTTCAGCGCGCTGGTCCATGGCCTGCGGGGCGAAGCGCTGATTGCTGTTGTTCACCAGCGCCTGGAATACGGCGGGCGGCAGACTGTTCTGGTAACGCTGCTGCGCGGCTGAAAGAGCATCGCTGAAATGCGCGCGTTGTTCTGGCCAGCCGGCGACCTTGTACAACTGGTCGTGGCCGTCTGCCCAAGCGGGCAAAACGCAGAACATCAGCAGTGAGAAAAGCAAACGACGCATAGGGACTCCTGTCAGCAGGCGACTATTCTCCGTGCGGCATACGGACTTGTCGAGAATTCGTATCAAGCCGCTGCGCGGCTCTGTCGGATTTTCAGGCACAGGAATACTATGCTCGCCATGCCGATATCCTCTGATCACCCGCTGCTGTTACGTATCGTCGACGACCTGGCTGAACACGGCTGGTCGCAGCAGAATATTTTCCTGCCTTTGGGTCTGACCCAAGAACTGGCTGCTGAGTGCCATAAACGTGCGACCGAGGGCGAATTGGCCCCGGCCGCCGTGGGCCGCGGGCCGTCGTCGGAGGTTCGCGAGGGGATTCGTGGCGACCACATCCAGTGGATCGAGCCCGGCCAGGCGTTGGCTTGCGACAACTATCTGCAATTGATGGACTGCCTGCGCGAAGCCATGAATCGCGGGCTGTATCTGGGCCTCGAAGATTTCGAAAGCCATTTCGCGCTGTACCCGCCCGGCGCTTTCTATCTCAAGCATCTCGACCGTTTTCGCGATGACGACCGGCGCATGGTGTCGGCGGTGGTCTATCTCAACGACGGCTGGTTGCCCGAACACGGCGGTCAGTTGCGCATGTACCTGAAAAACGGCGTCGAGCACGACGTGGTGCCTACCGGCGGATGCCTGGTGGTGTTCCTGTCGGGCGAGGTGCCCCACGAAGTCCTGCCCGCGACCCGCGATCGCCTGTCATTGACCGGCTGGTTCCGGCGCCGTGGCAGCGAGCCGTTCTGATCATGCAGAAAATTCTGGTAAGTCGCTGTCTGCTCGGCCATCGCGTGCGTTACGACGGCGGGGCCAGTGGGCCGTTCGATCAGCTTCAGCAGTGGATCGATGAAGGTCGGGTGGTGCCGCTCTGCCCGGAGGTCGCCGGCGGGTTGCCGACGCCACGTGCGGCGGCGGAGATTCCGGGCGGGCAGGGTGGTGACGTGCTGGTGGGCCGGGCGGCAGTGATCACCAGCGAAGGCGAGGACGTCAGTGCGCAGTTTCTGAGCGGCGCCTGGCAGGCGCTGGAGCTGGTGCACAAACACAACATCCGCATTGCCGTACTCAAGGCCAACAGCCCCTCTTGCGGGAATTTGCTGACCTATGACGGGACGTTCAGCGGTGTGAAAGTCAGCGGCGAAGGCGTCACTGCCGCGTTGCTCAAACGCCATGGTGTGAAAGTCTTCAGCGAACTGGAATTGGCTGAAGCGGCGCAATCTCTGGCCACACTCGACTAACGAACAACCCAAAACCACTGTGGGAGCGAGCTTGCTCGCGATGGCGTACTGACATTCAACATCGATTTTGCCTGCTATGGCCCCATCGCGAGCAAGCTCGCTCCCACAGGGTTATTCATCAACCCGAAATCAGGGTTTGGGCGCCTCGCTCGCATCCGCCCCGAACCATTTCTGCTCCAGCGCTTCCAGCCGCCCATCCGCCTTGATCCGCTGCAACGCGTTTTCCAGGCTGGCGTGGAACGCCGGGTTACCCTTCTGAAACGGAATCGCCAGGCTCACAGCCGGGGCGTCTTTCGGCTTTTCTTCCGTCAGCGACTGCATCAACAGGATCGAACGCGGCTGCTCTTCTTTCTGCGCGATCAATTGCGCATCGGTGTGAATGTAAGGTTCGCTGAAGTCGAAACGATCCTGGAGTTCCGGGGTCACTGCTATGTGGTTGATGGCGACGTCGTACTTGCCGCTTTCGACGCCGGTCAACAGATCGCTCGAATCGGTGACGACAAAGTCGGCCCGCACATCCAGTTCATTGGCCAGCAGCTGACCCAACTCGACTTCGAAGCCACGCAGTTGGCCGTCGTCCTTGAAATTGAAGGGCGGTGTATTAGCCTCAAGGGCAATGCGCAATTCGCCACGGTCGTTCACATCGTCAATCAATTCGGCATGAGCCATAGGGCTCAAAAGGGGTAGCAGGCAAATCAGGCCAGGCAAAAAGCGCATGGTCACTCCTTTGAATACATTTATCGCGATGCGCTGGTTCAGGCTCGCTTTGCTATGGTTGTCTTGAGCCTTCGACAACGAATGGCCGTGAAGTTGTCATGGCCATGCGGATTTTATGAAAAAACTGGAGAAGAGAATGAAAACGTTTATGTCACGAGCAACATTGGCGGGCCTGTTGCTGAGTGCTTCGATGTTGGCGACGGCGGCAACGCCGGCTCCCAAAGGTGCAGAAGCGTTCATTGTTTCCCCGGAAGACGGTGCCACGGTCCCACAAGAGTTCAAGGTCAAGTTCGGCGTAAAGGACATCTCGTTGGCTCCGGCGGGTGATGTCACCAAGAACACCGGCCACCATCACTTGCTGATTGACGTTAAAGAGCTTCCTTCTGCCGGGCAACCGATTCCCGCGGATGCCAACCACATGCACTTCGGCAAGGCGCAAACCGAGGCCACCATCAAACTGGCACCGGGCAAGCACACCTTGCAGCTCGAACTGGGTGACAGCAGTCACAAGCCGTTCGATCCACCCATCGTGTCGAAAAAAATTACTGTCAATGTTAAGTAACGTTAGTCGCGTCCATGAAAAAGGAGACCCGAAGGTCTCCTTTTTTGTTGCTCAAGTCGCTATCAGAACAACACGCGGCAACGAATGGTGCCGTTGATGTGCTGCAGCTTCTCTTGCGCAAGGTCCGAGTACTCGGCGTCGACGTCGATCACCACGTAGCCGACTTTCTCGTTGGTCTGGAGGAACTGACCGGAGATGTTGATGCCGTTTTCGGCGAAGACCTTGTTGATCTCGCTCATCACGCCCGGAATGTTCTCGTGGATGTGCAGCAGGCGGTGCTTGCCAGGGTGAGCCGGCAGGGCCACTTCCGGGAAGTTCACGGACGATACCGAAGTACCGTTGTCGCTGTACTTGACCAGTTTTTCCGCTACTTCCAGACCGATGTTGGCTTGCGCCTCGGCGGTGGAGCCACCGATGTGCGGGGTCAGGATCACGTTGTCCAGGCCGCGCAGCGGGCTTTCGAACTCTTCGTCGTTGGAGCGTGGCTCCACCGGGAACACGTCGATGGCCGCGCCGATCAGGTGCTTGTCCTTGATCGCGTCCGCCAGGGCTTGCAGTTCGACCACGGTGCCGCGCGCGGCGTTGATCAGGATGCCGCCCTTCTTGATGGCGCGGATTTCCTTCTCGCCGATCATCCACTGGGTGGCAGCGGTTTCCGGAACGTGCAGGGTGACGATGTCGGACATGCCCAGCAGCTCGTGCAGATTGCCGACCTGGGTTGCGTTGCCCAGTGGCAGCTTGGTCACGGTGTCGTAGAAGTACACCTGCATGCCCAGGCCTTCAGCCAGGACCGACAGTTGCGTACCGATCGAGCCGTAACCGACGATGCCCAGCTTCTTGCCACGGATTTCGAAGGAGTTGGCCGCGCTCTTGATCCAGCCGCCACGGTGGCAGGAAGCGTTCTTCTCAGGGATGCCGCGCAGCAACAGGATCGCTTCGGCCAGCACCAGCTCGGCAACGGAGCGAGTGTTGGAGTACGGCGCGTTGAACACTGCGATGCCGCGTTCGCGGGCAGCGTTCAGGTCAACCTGGTTGGTGCCGATGCAGAAACAGCCGACCGCGACCAGCTTCTTCGCGTGATCGAAGATCTCTTCGGTCAGTTGAGTGCGCGAGCGAATGCCGATGAAGTGAGCATCAGCGATCTTTTCCTTCAGCTGGGCTTCCGGCAGAGAACCGGTGAGGTACTCGATGCTGGTGTAGCCCGCCGACTTGAGGACGTCGACAGCCGATTGGTGGACGCCTTCGAGAAGAAGGAACTTGATCTTGCTCTTATCGAGAGAAGTCTTGCTCATCTGCGTAAACCTGTATCCCGGAGAAAAATGGCAGGAAATAGCCAGCAGACGCTGACCCGGACGGCAGGAAAGCCGTCGCCGCAGAATAGCCGTTGGGCACTATGCTGCGGGGTCGATATGCTAGCATACGCACCCCGCTAAACACTCATTCCTGCGACGTGAAGCGTTCTCAGGATGACCATGAATTGTTCGAGAGTTCTGTCGATGACCAATCCTGCCCTGATTGATGAGCTGAAGACCCTGGTTGAGCCTGGCAAGGTGCTGACCGATGCCGACTCCCTGATTGCTTACGGCAAGGATTGGACCAAGCATTTCGCTCCGGCCCCGACGGCCATCGTGTTCCCCAAGACCACCGAACAGGTCCAGGCCATTGTCCTTTGGGCCAACAAACACAAGGTGGCGCTGGTGCCGTCCGGCGGGCGTACCGGGCTGTCCGCCGCTGCGGTGGCCGCCAATGGCGAAGTCGTTGTGTCCTTCGATTACATGAACCAGATCCTCGACGTGAACCTGACCGACCGCACCGCGGTGTGCCAGCCGGGCGTGGTCACCGAGCATCTGCAGAATGTCGCGGAAGAAAATGGCCTGTATTACCCGGTGGACTTCGCATCCGCAGGTTCGAGCCAGATTGGCGGCAACATCGGCACCAATGCCGGCGGGATCAAGGTGATTCGCTACGGCATGACCCGTAACTGGGTCGCCGGCATGAAAGTGGTCACCGGCAAGGGCGACGTGCTGGAGCTGAACCGCGATCTGATCAAGAACGCCACCGGTTACGACATGCGTCAGTTGTTCATCGGCGCTGAAGGCACCCTCGGTTTTGTGGTTGAAGCGACCATGCGTCTGGATCGCGCGCCGAAAAACCTCACTGCGATGGTGCTCGGTACCACTGATTTCGACTCGATCATGCCGGTGTTGCACGCGTTCCAGAGCAAGCTCGATCTGACCGCGTTCGAATTCTTTTCCGACAAGGCCCTGGCCAAAGTCATGGCGCGCGGCGATGTCCCGGCACCGTTCGAATCCGATTGCCCGTTCTACGCACTGCTGGAATTCGAAGCGACCACCGAAGAAGTGGCCAACCACGCTTTGGAAACCTTCGAACACTGCGTCGAGCAGGGCTGGGTGCTGGATGGCGTGATGAGCCAGAGCGAAACCCAGCTGCAGAACTTGTGGAAGCTGCGCGAGTACATCTCCGAAACCATCTCCCACTGGACGCCGTACAAGAACGACATTTCGGTCACCGTGTCGAAAGTCCCGGCATTCCTGAAGGAAATCGATGCGATCGTCGGCGAACACTACCCGGATTTCGAAATCGTCTGGTTCGGCCACATCGGCGACGGCAACCTGCACTTGAACATCCTCAAGCCGGACAACCTGAGCAAAGACGAGTTCTTCGCCAAGTGCGCGACCGTGAACAAGTGGGTGTTCGAAACCGTCGAGAAGTACAACGGTTCGATTTCCGCCGAACACGGCGTGGGCATGACCAAACGCGATTACTTGACCTACAGCCGCTCACCGGTTGAGATCGAGTACATGAAAGCGGTCAAAGCGGTGTTCGACCCGAACGGCATCATGAACCCGGGCAAGATTTTCGCTGTTTGAATCAACGAACCAGGAGCGGTCAATGAGCTATCAGCACCAGTATGTCGACGGTACGCGTATCCACTTCCCGCTGGGCAAGGTGGTGTGCATCGGCCGCAACTACGCCGAACACGCCAAGGAACTGGATAACCCGGTCCCAACCGAACCGCTGCTGTTCATCAAGCCGGGCAGTTGCGTGGTGCCACTGGAAGGCAGCTTCAGCATTCCGACCGAGCGCGGTTCAGTGCATTACGAAGCGGAAATCGCGGTGTTGATTGGCAAGCCTTTGTCGACCAAACCGAGCCGCGAAGAAGTGCTCGATGCCATCTCCGGTTTCGCCCCGGCGCTGGATCTGACCTTGCGTGACAAGCAGGCCGAGTTGAAATCCAAAGGCCTGCCTTGGGAAATCGCCAAGTCGTTCGATGGCGCGGCAGTGATTGCGCCCTTCGTGGCCGGCAGCACCTTTGCTGACCTGACCGACATTGGCATCCGCCTGACCATCAACGGCGAAGTGCGCCAGGATGGCAGCAGCAGCGCGATGCTCAACCCGATCGTGCCGATGATTCAGCACATGGCCGGTTGCTTCTCGCTGCAGGCCGGGGATGTGATCCTCACTGGTACGCCGGTCGGTGTCGGCCCGCTGAATGTCGGTGATGAACTGGTCATTGAATTGCCAGGCGCGAGCAGCTTCACCAGCAGCGTCCGATAGTCCAGACACTGCAAAACCCTTGTAGGAGCGAGCTTGCTCGCGATGAACCTGAGAGCCCTGCGGGGTGTCAGGCTTGCAGCGTTATCGTTAACGTCCATCGCGAGCAAGCTCGCTCCTACATTGGTTTTTGTGATTGGTTGCACAAGGGCAATCCCGCCATTTCCCGTTTTTTTCACATCTTGTCTGGATAATTCCCGGGCTTCTGGCGTCTGAGCCGGTCCCAATTGTGCTATTACCCTTAGCCTGAATTTCTGGAACGCATCCCTTGATGGCCACCCAACCGCTGCCCACGTTCAAAACTGCCCGTCGCCCGCGCTTTTTCGTGCGTTGGTATTACTGGCTTTTGCTGGCCGTGGCCGCCGCGTATGGTCTCGCGTTCGCAATGCATTGGGATGACCGTGGCGTGCTCTGGGTGCTGGAGCGCTTCGAAAGTCCGGCCGGACGCCAGGAAAGCATCTGGCTCCCGGATTACCGGGCCGTGATAGATGCCAAGCCATTGCCGGGCATGGAAGAGGACGAAGCGTCCGACCTGGCCTACAACCCTCAAACCAAAACCCTGTTCTCGGTCATGGGCAAGAACCCGTTCCTTGTCGAACTGACCTTGCAGGGCGATGTCTTGCGCAAAATGCCGCTGGTGGGCTGGAGCAACCCGGAAGCCGTGACGGTCATGGGTAACGGTCAGTTGGCTATCGTCGATGAGCGCGAGCACCTGCTCAGCATCGTCAAGGTCGACGCCGACACCCGCGAGCTGAACATCGCCCACTTCCCGAAGTACGACCTCGGCACGTCGAAGGACCAGAACAAAGCGTTCGAAGCGATCGTCTGGGATGCGCGCAACCAGCTGATGCTGCTGGGTGAAGAGCGTCCACCGGCGCTGTTCACCTGGAAAAGCACCGACGGTCTGACGCTCACCGGCGACAAGCAGAAGCTTGCCAGCGATGAGCTGGATATCCGCAACCTGTCGGCCCTGGCCATCGATCCACGCACCCGGCACACGTTGGCATTGTCTGCCGACTCGCATCTGTTGCTGGAGCTGGACGAGAAGGGCGAGCAGGTGAGTTTCATGACCTTGCTGGGCGGCTTCAATGGTTTGAAAAAAACCATTCCCCGTGCCGAAGGCGTGACCATGGATGACACTGGCACGCTCTATATGGTGAGCGAGCCGAACCTGTTCTATCGTTTCGAGAAGCAGCACTGATTCTCGACCTTGGTTCGCGACCTTGGTTCGCGATTTTGTAAGAAGCGCGATGCTCAGTTGTAGGACCCGCTCAACGGCCTTTAAGCTTCAATTCAGACTGCCGTGGTATTCCATCCGCCCGTCCTGATTCCGAGCTTGCCCGAATGCGCCGACTTGCCCGCCCCAAACCCCTGATGCTGATTCTTTTGGTGATTGTGCTGGTCGTGCTGGTTGCGGTCGGCCAATACCTGCGGCTGTTCGAGCGCGTCTGGTTCAATGTGCACACGCTTTGGCAGCCGGAGAGTGCCGAGTCCATCGGCTTGAGCCACTACCAGGTCGTGGTCGAGGGCCGGGTCATTGAAGGCCTGGATGACGATGTATCGGCGCTGACTTTCGATCCTGTGCGCAAAAGCCTGTTCACCGTCACCAACAAGAACTCCGAACTGATCGAGCTGTCGCTGGAAGGCCAGATCATTCGGCGTGTCGCACTGGTCGGCTTCGGTGATCCAGAGGCGGTGGAGTTCATCAGCGCCGACACCTACGTGATCACTGACGAGAGCCAGCAACGGCTGATCAAGATTCATCTGGAAAAGGACACCACGTTCCTCGACGCGGCGGATGCCGAGCAAATGACGCTGGGCGTGCACATGAGCGGCAACAAGGGCTTTGAAGGACTGGCCTACGATTCGGTGGGCAAGCGCCTGTTTGTCGCCAAGGAACGCGACCCGATGCTGATCTACGAAGTGCAGGGTTTCCCCCATTACAACCCGGAGAAATCCTACGCGGTGCACGTGGTCAACAACCCCAGGCGCGATGCCGGGATGTTTGTACGAGACCTGTCGAGCCTGCAATACGACGAGCGTAGCGGCCATTTACTGGCGCTGTCCGACGAGTCGCGACTGATTCTGGAGCTGGATGTGGACGGGCGACCATTGAGCACCATGTCACTGAGCAAGGGGCGTCAGGGGTTGCAGAAGACAGTGCCGCAAGCGGAAGGGATCGCCATGGATGACGATGGCACGATGTACCTGGTGAGCGAGCCGAACCTGTTCTACGTCTTCAAAAAACCAACCCAACCCTGACCAACACCCTAAAACCAATGTGGGAGCGAGCTTGCTCGCGATGGGGCCGTGTCAGTCGATAAAGATGTCGACTGACAAACCGCTATCGCGAGCAAGCTCGCTCCCACAGGTTTTGCGTTTGGCTTACTGAGCGCGCAGGGTTTTGACACCTTCGCTGGTGCCCAGCAACAGCAAATCTGCCGGACGAGCGGCGAACAAGCCATTGGTCACGACGCCAACGATGGCGTTGATCTGACTTTCCAGCTCCACCGGGTTGGTGATCTGCATGTTGAACACATCCAGAATGATGTTGCCGTTATCGGTCAGTACGCCTTCACGGTAAACCGGGTCGCCGCCGAGCTTCACCAGCTCACGGGCCACGTGGCTGCGGGCCATCGGGATCACTTCCACAGGCAGCGGGAACGCGCCGAGCACCGGCACCAGTTTGCTGGCGTCGGCGATGCAGATGAAGGTCTTGGCCACGGCCGCGACGATCTTCTCACGGGTCAGGGCGGCGCCGCCGCCCTTGATCAGGTTCAGGTGTTCGTCGCTTTCGTCGGCACCGTCGACATAGAACTCCAGGTCGCTGACGGTGTTCAGCTCATACACCGGAATGCCGTGGCCCTTGAGACGCGCGGCGGTGGCTTCGGAGCTGGCGACGGCGCCGTCGAAGGCGCCTTTGTGCTGGGCCAGGGCGTCGATGAAGCAGTTGGCGGTGGAGCCGGTGCCGACCCCGACGATGCTCTTGTCGTCGAGTTTCGGGAGGATGAAGTCGACGGCGGCCTGGGCCACTGCCTGTTTGAGTTGATCCTGGGTCATGCGGGCTCCGAAAGCGGGCAAGGGGAGAACGGAAAGGCCGGCATTATAGGCTTCGGGGCAGGGAAGGTCATTGCCCGATTGGCGGCTCAAAAGATCGCAGCCTTCGGCAGCTCCTACAGGCGCATGCGAACATATTGTAGGAGCTGCCGAAGGCTGCGATCTTTTCCGGCGCCTTGAAACCACCTGTTTAGTGTGGTCGCCCGCTCGAAAGCCGGGTTAGACTCCATGGCCCTGCCCAACCCGCTCAGTGATGCTTTCCGATGCTCGAACAGTACGTCAAAAAGATCCTCACCTCGCGCGTTTATGACGTTGCCGTAGAAACCCCATTGCAGGCTGCCCGCCAGCTCTCCGAGCGGCTGGGCAACAGTATTTTGCTCAAGCGTGAAGACTTGCAGCCGGTGTTCTCGTTCAAGATTCGCGGTGCCTACAACAAGCTGACCCAACTGAGCGATGAAGAACGCGCTCGCGGCGTAGTGACCGCTTCGGCAGGCAACCATGCGCAGGGCCTGGCCCTGGCCGCGAAAGTGCTGGGCGTGAAAGCCACCATCGTCATGCCCAAGACCACTCCCGAGATCAAAGTCGAAGGCGTGCGTTCGCGCGGTGGCAAAGTGGTGCTGCACGGGGATTCGTTCCCGGAGGCCCTGGCCTATTCGCTGAAACTGGTCGACGAAAAAGGCTACGTCTACATTCACCCGTACGACGATCCCCACACCATTGCCGGGCAGGGCACGGTGGCCATGGAGATTCTGCGCCAGCACCCTGGGCGTCTGGATGCGATCTTCGTTCCGGTGGGCGGCGGCGGGCTGATCGCCGGTATCGCGGCGTACGTGAAATACCTGCGCCCGGATATCAAGATCATCGGCGTCGAGCCGGACGATTCCAATTGCCTGCAAGCCGCCATGGCCGCCGGCGAGCGCGTGGTGCTGCCGACCGTGGGTCTGTTCGCGGACGGCGTCGCGGTCGCTCAGATCGGGCAGCACACCTTCGACATCTGTAAAGACTATGTCGATGAAGTGATCACTGTCAGCACCGACGAGATCTGCGCGGCCATCAAGGATATCTACGACGATACCCGCTCGATTACTGAGCCTGCCGGCGCCTTGGGCGTGGCCGGGATCAAGAAGTACGTTGAGCAGCACGCCGTCACGGGCCACACCTTCGTCGCCATCGATTCCGGCGCGAACGTCAACTTCGACCGCCTGCGCCACGTCGCCGAGCGCGCCGAGCTGGGCGAGGGCCGCGAAGCCATCATCGCCGTGACCATCCCCGAGAAACCGGGCAGTTTCAAGGCGTTCTGCGAAGCCATTGGCAAGCGCCAGATCACCGAGTTCAACTACCGCTACAACACCGGCAGCGAAGCTCACATCTTTGTCGGCGTGCAGACACACCCGGAAAACGATCCGCGCAGCGCACTGATCGCCAGCCTGACCGAGCAGGGTTTTCCGGTGCTGGACCTGACCGACAACGAACTGGCCAAGCTGCACATCCGCCATATGGTCGGTGGTCGCGCGGCCCATGTGGTCGATGAAGTGATTCTGCGTTTTGAGTTCCCGGAGCGTCCGGGCGCGCTGTTCAACTTCCTCAACAAACTCGGCGGGCGCTGGAACATCTCGATGTTCCACTACCGTAACCATGGTGCGGCGGACGGCCGAGTGGTCGCCGGCCTGCAAGTGCCTCACGATGAACGTCACTTGGTGCCCGCAGCGCTGGAAGAAATCGGCTACCCGTACTGGGACGAAAGCGACAACCCCGCCTATCAGCTGTTTCTCGGCTGAGCGGCTACGCTGATGGGCAGATCATAAGGAAATCGAACAATGGAAACGTTAACCGCTCTGAAAATGGCGCACACTGCGGCGACGGCGATATTGTTGGGCTGTGCGCTGGGCCTGGGGATATGGGTTTGGCAAACGCGGCGCAGTGGCGATGCGACTGCTGCGGCACGTACGCTACAGCGGCCACGGGTGTTTGTTTGGCTGCTGATGGGTCTGGCATTGCTGGGCATGCCGTTCACTGGGTGGTGGATGGTGCATCTGGTGGGCTGGCCGTTGGGGCAGACGTGGTTGCTGGCGTCCAGCGTGCTTTACACCGTGGCAGCGTTGGGTTGGTTCTGGGTGTTGGTGCGGTTGAACAAGCTACGCACCGCGCCGGGGGGTAACGGTAAGTTCACGTTTGCCCTCGCGTTGTTCAGCTTCGTCTGTTTTGTCGCCATTGCGGGGTTGATGGGCGCGAAGCCTGTATAAGTCTTGAGACCGAGTTGCCCCCATCGCGAGCAAGCTCGCTGCCACATTGGATGTGTGAACGACTCAAATCCCCTGTGGGAGCGAGCTTGCTCGCGAAGGCGGTATTAGCCGCGCAACGAAATCACCGGCCAGCCACGCTTCTCGGCTTCAGCACGCAAATTCGGATCCGGATCAACCGCCACCGGATTCGCCACCTGCTCCAGCAACGGCAGATCATTCATCGAGTCGCTGTAGAAATAACTGTCTTCCAGCGAAAACCCGGTCTCTTCCAGCCAGCGATTCAGCCGCGTTACCTTGCCCTCGCGGAAGCACGGGATGTCGGTGCTGCGCCCGGTGTAACGGCCATCGACCATCTCACACTCTGTGGCGATCAAGGTTTCAACCCCCAGGCGCTCGGCAATTGGCCCGGTCACAAAGCGGTTGGTCGCGGTGATGATCACCAATTTGTCACCGGCTGCGCGGTGTTTGGCCAGCAGTTCGATCCCCTTGGGCAGCACGATCGGTTCGATGCAATCGCGCATGTAATCACTGTGCCATTGAGCCAGCGTGGCCATTTCGGTACGGCCGAGCACTTCCAGGCAAAAATTCAGATAGGCCGCATTATCGAGCTTGCCGGCCAGGTAATCCTGATAGAACTCATCGTTGCGCGCCTTGTAGGCGACGGCGTCAAGGAAGCCGCGTTCGCACAGATAGTCGCCCCAGGCGTGGTCACTGTCGCCGCCCAGAAGTGTGTTGTCCAAGTCGAATAAAGCCAGCCGCATTGCAGTTACTCGCTGAAAAGTCTGTAGAAAGGCATCCAGAATACGGACTTTTCACAAGAGTGCACATAAGGTAGGCCGGCGCGTTGCTGCCTTCACAACCTTTGTGGAACAATGCGGCGACATGCGTTTGCGAGGTTGTTGCCGTGATCGACCCCGATGGTTTCCGCCCCAATGTCGGGATCATTCTCACGAATGATGCCGGACAGGTGCTATGGGCTCGCCGTATCAATCAAGATGCCTGGCAGTTTCCGCAGGGTGGTATCAACCCCCAGGAGACGCCGGAAGACGCCTTGTACCGCGAGTTGAACGAAGAAGTGGGTCTGGAGCGCGAAGATGTTGAAATTCTCGCCTGCACCCGGGGCTGGTTGCGCTATCGTTTGCCGCAACGTCTGGTCCGTACCCACAGCCAACCGCTGTGCATCGGCCAGAAACAGAAATGGTTTCTCCTGCGCCTGATCTCCAACGAGCAGCGGGTGCGGATGGATTTGACCGGCAAACCGGAATTCGATGGCTGGCGCTGGGTCAGTTATTGGTATCCGTTGGGCCAGGTGGTGACATTCAAGCGCGAGGTGTATCGACGCGCTCTCAAAGAGCTTGCCCCGCGCCTTTTATCGCGCGACTGACGACGGAGTTCGACCCCGAGCCATGCTCAATACGCTGCGCAAGATCGTCCAGGAAGTTAACTCCGCCAAGGATCTCAAGGCGGCGTTGGGGATTATTGTGTTGCGCGTCAAAGAGGCCATGGGCAGCCAGGTCTGCTCGGTCTACCTGCTTGACCCCGAGACCAACCGCTTTGTGCTGATGGCGACCGAGGGCTTGAACAAGCGCTCGATCGGCAAAGTCAGCATGGCGCCCAACGAAGGTCTGGTCGGCCTGGTCGGCACGCGTGAAGAACCCCTGAACCTCGAAAATGCCGCGGATCACCCGCGTTATCGCTACTTCGCCGAGACCGGTGAAGAACGCTACGCCTCATTCCTCGGGGCGCCGATCATTCACCATCGCCGCGTCGTCGGCGTGTTGGTCATCCAGCAAAAGGAACGCCGTCAGTTCGACGAAGGCGAAGAAGCCTTCCTCGTGACCATGAGCGCGCAGCTCGCCGGCGTTATCGCCCACGCCGAGGCCACCGGTTCGATCCGGGGTCTGGGCCGCCAGGGCAAAGGCATTCAGGAAGCCAAGTTCGTCGGCGTGCCGGGTTCGCCGGGTGCGGCGGTCGGTACGGCGGTGGTCATGTTGCCACCGGCCGATCTGGACGTGGTGCCGGACAAGACCATAACCGACATCGAAGCCGAGCTCGGCTTGTTCAAGACTGCCATCGAAGGCGTGCGCTCCGACATGCGTGCCTTGTCCGCCAAACTGGCGAACCAGTTGCGCCCGGAAGAGCGCGCACTGTTCGATGTCTACCTGATGATGCTCGACGATGCTTCTCTCGGCAGCGAAATCACCACGGTGATCAAGACGGGTCAGTGGGCCCAGGGCGCATTGCGCCAAGTGGTCACCGAACACGTCAACCGTTTCGAACTGATGGACGACGCCTACCTGCGTGAGCGCGCCTCGGACGTCAAAGACCTCGGTCGGCGCTTGCTGGCTTATTTGCAGGAAGAGCGGCAACAGACCCTGGTCTACCCCGACAACACCATTCTGATCAGCGAAGAACTGACGCCGGCCATGCTCGGGGAGGTGCCGGAAGGCAAGCTGGCCGGTCTGGTCTCGGTCCTCGGGTCCGGCAACTCTCACGTGGCGATCCTAGCGCGCGCCATGGGCATCCCGACAGTGATGGGCCTGGTCGATCTGCCGTATTCCAAGGTCGACGGCATCCAGATGATCGTCGACGGCTACCACGGGGAGGTCTATACCAACCCGAGTGACGTGCTGCGCAAGCAGTTCGCCGAAGTGGTCGAGGAAGAGAAACAACTGGCCCTCGGGCTGGATGCTTTGCGCGACTTGCCGTGCGTGACGCTTGATGGCCACCGCATGCCGCTGTGGGTCAACACCGGCCTGCTGGCGGACGTGGCGCGGGCACAGAAGCGTGGCGCCGAGGGCGTCGGTCTGTACCGCACCGAAGTGCCGTTCATGATCAACCAGAGGTTCCCCAGCGAAAAGGAGCAGTTGGCGATCTACCGCGAACAACTCGCCGCGTTCCACCCGCAACCGGTCACCATGCGCAGCCTGGACATCGGCGGTGACAAGTCGCTGTCGTACTTCCCGATCAAGGAAGACAACCCGTTCCTCGGCTGGCGCGGCATTCGCGTCACCCTCGACCACCCGGAGATTTTCCTGGTTCAGACCCGCGCGATGCTCAAGGCCAGCGAAGGCCTGAACAACTTGCGGATTCTGTTGCCGATGATCTCCGGCACCCACGAACTGGAAGAAGCCCTGCACCTGATTCACCGGGCCTGGGGTGAAGTCCGCGACGAAGGTACCGACGTGCCGATGCCGCCGATTGGCGTGATGATCGAGATTCCTGCAGCGGTGTATCAGACCAAGGAACTGGCGCGTCAGGTGGACTTTCTGTCGGTCGGCTCCAACGACCTGACCCAGTACCTGCTGGCCGTGGATCGCAATAATCCGCGGGTGGCCGATCTCTACGATTATCTGCACCCGGCGGTGCTCCAGGCTTTGCAGAACGTGGTGCGCGATGCCCATGCCGAAGGCAAGCCCGTGAGCATCTGCGGCGAAATGGCCGGTGACCCGGCGGCGGCGGTGCTGCTGATGGCGATGGGTTTCGACAGCTTGTCGATGAACGCCACCAACCTGCCGAAGGTGAAGTGGATGCTGCGTCAGATCAACCTGAGCAAAGCCAAGGAATTGCTGGCGGAGCTGATGACCATCGACAACCCGCAAGTTATCCACAGCTCGCTGCAACTGGCGCTGAAGAACCTTGGGTTGGCGCGGATGATCAATCCGGCGGCGATCAAGCCTCACTGAAACGCGGATGGCCCCATCGCGAGCAAGCTCGCTCCCACAGTGGATTTGTGTTTGTTCACTCGTTTGTGGTCGACACAAAACCCTGTGGGAGCGAGCTTGCTCGCGATGGGGTCAGTCCTGACAACATCTAACTAAGCCCTGATCTCCACCTCCCCAAGATGCCCGCCATACGGCCCGAAGCTCCGTTCAACCACATGCCGCGTCCCGTCGGCATGAACGATCAGCGCCGTACTCGCTCGGGTTCCGTAACTCTGGCTGGCAATAAACACACTCGATAGCAACGTCTCGGTCGCCAAACCCACGCCTGTATCCGGTAACTCTGCAAACGGCGCTGTCTGCGCATCACTGAGCAACGCCAGTAACGCTTCAGGCTGCGGATCTTCCAGAACGGTCTCCAGCGCCGCCCGCGCCTTGAGCAGCTTCGGCCACGGCGTATCCAGCCCCGCATTCGATAATCCGTAAACCCCTGACGGCAGCATGACCGCCTCAGTCGCCCGCGCGTTGTAATGCCACAACTCATTGGCATTGCCGATCAGCAGATTAAACCCGGCATATTCCAGCGAACGTCCGACAACGTCGCCCAAGTAATCATCGATCGGTATTTCGCCATTGAGAAATCGCGCAACCAGTTCACCGCGGGATTTTCGGGCGGGCGGTTGGTGGGGGTCGCGGATATTGGTCAGGGCGGCGAAGCGCCCGTTGGCGCCGACACCGAGCCAAGTGCCGCCGGCCTCCAGGTCGCGACCGGCATAGACGTGCGGCGCTTCGGGCCACTGTGCCAGCGGCAGGCTGGGGCGGGCATAAAATTCGTCGCGGTTAGCCGCCACGATCAGCGGTTGGGCGTGACCCGGGCGCCAGGCAAAGACAATCAGGCACATAAGGTGGTCCTGTATGTTTTTTTGCCCACTCTACGCAGTCATTGTGCAGGTATCCATCGCCATCCAGTGGAGCCGAAGGCCATGCATCCGTTACCATGCCGCTCCGATTTCGGCGATCAATAGGGATGAACATGGAATTTCTGCTCTATCTGGCGCTCGGCGCCTGCGCAGGCGGGCTGGCAGGGCTGTTTGGGGTGGGCGGAGGGATCATCATCGTCCCGGTGCTGGTGTTCAGTTTCACCCTGCAGGGCTTCGATGCGTCGATCCTGACTCACCTGGCGGTCGGCACTTCTCTGGCGACGATTATCTTCACCTCGGTCAATGCGGTGCGCGAGCACCATCGACGCGGCGCCGTGCGTTGGCCGATTTTTGCCTGGATGACCGTCGGCATTCTGCTCGGTGCCGGTTTCGGTGCGCTGACCGCCGAAGCGATCTCCGGGCCCAACCTGCAGAAGATCATCGGTGTGTTCGCCTTGGTCATTGCCGTGCAGCTTATGCTGGATGTAAAACCCAAGGCCAGCCGAACGGTGCCGGGGAAAGTCGGTCTGACCCTGGCCGGCAGTGTGATTGGCTGGGCCTCGGCGATTTTCGGGATTGGCGGCGGTTCGCTGACCGTGCCGTTCCTGACCTGGCGCAGCGTGCCGATGCAGCAAGCCGTGGCGACCTCGTCGGCCTGCGGTTTGCCGATCGCCTTGGCCAGTGCATCAAGTTTCATGATTCTGGGCTGGCACGATCCGTTGCTGCCGGCCCATAGTCTCGGTTTTATCTATTTGCCGGCGCTGCTGGGGATCGCCCTGACCAGCATGGTTTTCGCCCGTTTCGGTGCGCGACTGGCCCACAAGCTGTCGCCGAAGTTGCTGAAAAGACTGTTCGCCGTTTTGCTGTTCTGCGTGGGTTTGAGTTTTCTGATCTGATGCACAGCACAATCCTGGCTTAATCCTGAGGTGGCAGCGTCGCCCGGGAATTCTGGTTTCAACTCTAACGAGGAGTCGCAATGCTGCCTTACCCGCAGATCGACCCGGTGGCCCTGGCCATCGGTCCGCTGAAAATCCACTGGTACGGTCTGATGTACCTGATCGGCATCGGCGGTGCCTGGCTGCTTGCGTCGCGCCGGCTCAACCGCTTTGACCCGACCTGGAGCAAGGAGAAGCTCTCCGACATGGTTTTCTGGATGTCGATGGGCGTTATCGTCGGCGGTCGCCTGGGCTATGTGCTGTTCTACGATCTGAGTGCTTATCTGGCCAATCCGACACTGATTTTCGAAGTGTGGAAGGGTGGTATGTCGTTCCACGGCGGCTTCATCGGCGTGATGCTGGCGGCATTGTGGTTTGGGAAAAAAAACAACAAGTCGTTCTTCCAGCTCATGGACTTCGTCGCGCCGATGGTGCCGATCGGTCTGGGCGCCGGGCGTATCGGCAACTTCATCAACGCCGAATTGTGGGGCAAGGCGACCGACGTGCCGTGGGCGATGGTCTTCCCGACCGATCCGGCGCAACTGGCTCGTCACCCCTCGCAGCTGTATCAGTTCGCCCTGGAAGGCGTCGCGCTGTTCCTGATCCTCTGGTTGTTCTCGCGCAAGCCGCGGCCGACCATGGCGGTGTCCGGGATGTTCGCGCTGTTCTATGGCATCTTCCGATTCATCGTCGAATTCGTCCGCGTCCCGGACGCGCAACTGGGCTATCTGGCCTGGAACTGGCTGACCATGGGTCAGGTACTGTGCGTACCGATGATCGCCGGTGGGCTGTTCCTGATCTGGCTGGCGTATCACCGCGCACCGGCGACGCCAGCGGCGGCTGTATAAATTCGAACCCCGGGGCGACGGTCCCGGGTTCAAGGACACAGGTAACTCATGAAGCAATATCTCGAACTGGTCGCCCACGTCATCAAGAACGGCACTAAACAGGCCAACCGCACCGGCGTGAACACCATCAGCTTCCCGGGCGCGATGCTGCGTTATGACCTGCAAGAAGGTTTCCCGGCAATCACCACGCGCAAGATGGCCTTCAAGTCGGCCATCGGCGAGATGTGCGGTTTTCTGCGTGGTGTGAACAACGCCGCTGAGTTCCGCGCCCTGGGCTGCAAGGTCTGGGACCAGAATGCCAACGAAAATGCGCAATGGCTGGCCAACCCGTTCCGTCAGGGTGAAGACGACCTCGGAGAGATCTACGGCGTGCAATGGCGCAAATGGCCGGCGTACAAGCAGATCCCGGTCAGCAACAAAGCGGCCATCGAACAGACGTTGAACCAAGGCTACCGTCAGATCGCTGAAGGCGAAGAAGACGGTCAGGCTTACGTGGTGCTGTACAAGGCGATCGACCAGATTCGCCAGTGCGTCGACACCATCATCAAGGACCCGGGCAGCCGCCGCATTCTGTTCCACGGCTGGAACGTCGCACAGCTCGATGAAATGGCCCTGCCGCCGTGCCACTTGCTGTACCAGTTCCACCCGAATGTCGAGACCAAAGAGATCTCTTTGACCCTCTACATCCGCTCGAACGATCTTGGCCTGGGCACGCCGTTCAACCTCACCGAAGGCGCCGCGCTGCTGAGCCTGATCGGTCGCCTGACCGGTTATACGCCGCGCTGGTTCACCTATTTCATCGGTGATGCCCACGTCTACGAAAACCATTTGGACATGCTGAATGAACAGCTCAAGCGCGAGCCGTTCCCGATGCCGAAACTGGTAATCAGTGATCGTGTGCCGGAGTTTGCCAAGACGGGTGTTTATCAGCCGGAGTGGCTGGAGTTGATCGAGCCGAGTGATTTCTCGCTGGAAGGCTACGAGCACCATGCACCGATGACGGCGCCGATGGCGGTCTAAAACTCAACACCGGACCAATGTGGGAGCGGGCTTGCTCCCACATTGGGTTATGCGCTGGTCTTAGTGGCCGTGGCTGCGGCCCACATGAGAATGCTCAACCTCCGTCGCCACCACCCCGCCGCTCACCTCCAACCGCTGCAAAATCCCGCACTGATCAATATCCTGCCCTTCGCCGCAGCGTTGGCGCAGGTCGAGCAGTTGCGCCTGTAACGCCAGCAACCCGTCGATCCGTGCTTTCACGTGATGGATGTGTTCATCGATCAGCGTATTCACGCTTTCGCATTGATCCTGCGGACTATCACGCAAGGCCAGCAGGCTGCGGATTTCCTCGAGCGTCATGTCGAGGGTCCGGCAATTGCGGATGAAGGTCAGGCGTTCGGCGTGGGCCTGGGTGTAGACGCGGTAGTTGCCGTCGCTGCGGGCCGGTTCGGGAAGCAGATTTTCGCGCTCGTAATAGCGGATGGTTTCCACGGCGCAGTCGGTGAGTCTGGCCAGTTCTCCGATCTTCATGGCGGCAATCTCCAAAAGGGGCTTGACCCTATAGTGGCTACAGGGTCTTTACTTGGCAACAGGCACCTTCATGGACGCGACCCAATGAGCGATTCCCAACACACCCACACACCCGAGGCTGTTCACGATCACAGCCATAAGCTGCAGCCTGTGCAAAAACATGACCATGGCGGCCACGGGGATTCCTGCTGTTCTTCCAAAGCGGCTGCGCCATCGCTGATCAAACTCAGCGAAGCACCAACCGCCAACGCGCGGTTGAGCAGCTTCCGCATTGATGCAATGGACTGCCCGACCGAGCAGACGCTGATCCAGAACAAACTGGGCAAACTCGAGGGCGTGCAGCAGCTGGAATTCAACCTGATCAACCGCGTGTTGGGCGTCACTCACGACCTGCCGAGCACCGCGCCAATCATCGACGCGATCAAGTCCCTCGGCATGCAGGCCGAGCCGCTGGAGCAGGGTGTCGAAGCGCCAGCTACGGCGCCCGAGAAAAAGTCGTGGTGGCCATTGGCGCTGTCCGGCGTGACCGCGCTGGCCGCCGAAGTGATCCACTTCACCAATGCTGCGCCCAACTGGGTCGTGGCCATCATCGCGCTGATCTCGATCCTCAGCGGCGGACTCAGCACGTATAAAAAGGGCTGGATCGCCCTGAAAAACCTCAACCTGAACATCAATGCGCTGATGAGCATCGCCGTGACCGGCGCGATCCTGATCGGGCAGTGGCCGGAAGCGGCGATGGTGATGTTCCTGTTCGCTGTGGCCGAGTTAATCGAAGCCAAATCCCTGGACCGGGCGCGCAACGCCATCGGTGGTCTGATGCAGATGACGCCGGAGCAAGCCACGGTACTTCAGGCCGACGGCAGCTGGGTTGTGCAGGACGTCAAAATCATCGAGCTGGGTGCACGGGTACGCGTTCGGCCCGGTGAGCGGATTGGCCTGGACGGTGAAGTCGTATTGGGCAGTTCAACCATCGATCAGGCGCCGATCACCGGCGAAAGCCTGCCCGTAGAGAAAACCGTCGGCGACAAGGTGTTTGCCGGCACCATCAACCAGGCGGGTTCTCTGGAGTATTCCGTGACCGCCGAGGCCAACAATTCGACCTTGGCGCGGATCATTCACGCCGTCGAACAGGCTCAAGGCGCGCGGGCACCGACTCAGCGCTTCGTTGACCGGTTTTCGAAAATCTATACCCCCGCCGTGTTTATCTTCGCACTTGCGGTGGCGGTGATTCCGCCGCTGTTCATGGGCGCGCTATGGTTCGACTGGATCTATCGCGCGCTGGTGTTGCTGGTGGTCGCGTGCCCCTGCGCATTGGTGATTTCCACCCCGGTGACCATCGTCAGCGGCCTCGCGGCGGCGGCGCGCAAAGGGATTCTGGTCAAGGGCGGCGTTTATCTGGAAGGTGGTTACAAACTCGACTACCTGGCGTTGGACAAGACCGGCACGATCACCCACGGCAAGCCGGTGCAGACCGATTATCTGTCGCTTGATCCCACGGCCGATGCCTCGGCGCCGGCGATTGCCGCAGCGTTGGCGGGGCGTTCGGACCACCCGGTGTCGCTGGCCATCGCCAACGCCGCTGTAGATAAACCCTTCGCGCCGCTCGTTGTGGATAACTTCGAAGCCCTGGCCGGTCGAGGTGTTCGTGGTGAGATCAACGGTCATACTTACCACTTGGGCAACCATCGCCTGGTCGAAGAGCTGAACCTGTGTTCGCCGACGCTGGAAGAAAAGCTGTTTGCGCTGGAGAAACAGGGCAAGTCCGTAGTGCTGTTGCTCGACCAATCCGGACCCTTGGCGTTGTTCGCCGTGGCCGATACGGTGAAGGAATCCAGCCGCGAAGCGATCCAGCAACTGCACGATCTGGGCATCAAAACCCTGATGCTGACCGGCGACAACGTCCACACCGCTCAGGCGATTGCCGCGCACGTCGGCATCGACGAAGCCAAGGGCGATCTGCTGCCGACCGACAAACTGCAAGCCATCGAAGCACTTTATGCACAGGGCCACCACGTCGGTATGGTCGGCGACGGGATCAACGATGCTCCGGCGCTGGCACGTGCCGAGATTGGTTTTGCGATGGCCGCCGCGGGTACCGATACTGCCATCGAGACTGCGGATGTCGCCCTGATGGACGACGACCTGCGCAAAATACCCGCATTCATCCGTTTGTCGCGGCAGACGTCGAGCATCCTTAAACAGAACATCGCGCTCGCATTGGTCATCAAGGCTATCTTTCTTGGGGTAACCTTCGCCGGGATCGCCACCATGTGGATGGCGGTGTTCGCCGACATGGGTGTGAGCCTGCTGGTGGTGTTCAACGGGTTACGCCTGTTACGCAAATAATCGATGAGGAGCGGGTGTGCTGAGTGCCGAGCTGAAGGCGTTTTACATGGTGGCCCGCCTGGGCAGTATTACACTGGCAGCGAAAAAGCTCGGCCTGAGCCAGCCCACGGTGACGACGCAAATCCGCAACCTGGAAAGCCAGTACTCGGTTGAACTGTTCTACCGGGGCGGGCGCCGCCTCAGCGTCAGCGATGACGGTGCGCGTTTGTTGCCGATGGTCAAGGCGTTGTTGCAGCAGGAAGCCGACATCGAGTTCTTTCTGCGCAACAGCGGCCAGGTCGAGGGTACGTTGCGCATCGCCGCCACGGCGCCGTATTACATCCTCGATCTGGTGAAAACCTTTCGCGAGCGCTTGCCTCAGGTGGAAGTGTCGGTGGAAATCGGCAACTCGCAGCAGGTGCTGGAGGCGCTGGAGGATTACCGGGTCGACGTCGCCGCTTCCTCGCAACTGCTCGACGACGCGCGACTGATTCGCCGGGTGCTCGGCAGCGATCCGCTGGTGTTGGCGGTGCATCGCAGTCATCCGCTGGCGGTGCACGAACATGTGCCGCTCAGCGCGTTGGCCGGGCATACGTTGTTGATGCGGGAATCGGGCTCGACCACTCGGCGGTTGACCGAGGAATTGCTGGCCAGCGCCGGGGTAAGTTTCGGGCCGTTGCTGGAGATTGGCAGTCGAGAGTCGATTCGCGAGGCGGTGCTGCGCAACATCGGGATCAGCATCATTGCCCGGCAGGAAGTGCCGCATGATCCGCAACTGCGCGTGCTGACCATCGAGAATGCACCGCAGATTCCCGAGTATTTGTATTGCCTCAAGGAGCGAAAAGGTGCACGGCTACCGGCGGCGTTTCTCGGGTTGGCGCAGGAAATGGCCCCCGCCTGAGATCTCCATTGCCTGTTCGGGCCTCTTCGCGACCAAGCTCGCTCCCACATTAGTTGACTGCGTTCCCCCTGTGGGAGCGAGCTTGCTCGCGATGGCGGCAGATCAGGCACCACAAAACCTCAACCCAAATCCCCGAATACCACTATCAGCCGTTTTGGCCTCACTGCCACATGACGGACGCATTACATCCCTAGGATGAGCTTCATCTGCTTGATGAGGCCCGTCCATGAACCACTCGATTGCAACTGCCCTGACCAACCCCGGCGCCCCGATGAGGGTGCGCGGCGTGCAGAAACGCTTCGGCGCCTTCACTGCGCTGGATAACGTTTCCCTGGACGTGGCGGCCGGTGAACTGGTGTGTCTGCTGGGCCCGTCGGGCTGTGGCAAAACCACCTTGCTGCGCTGCATCGCCGGTCTGGAGAAGCAGGACAGCGGCGAGTTGTACCTCGGCGATCGCAACGTTTCTCACCTGGCACCTCAGGCCCGCGACTACGGTATTCTGTTTCAGTCCTACGCGCTGTTCCCCAATCTCACCGTCGAGGCGAACATTGCCTACGGCCTCGCCGGTAGCGGTCGTGATGAAGTGCGCACACGTGTCGGTCAGATGCTGGAACTGGTCGGCCTGACCGGTAGTGAGAAAAAGTACCCCGGCCAATTGTCCGGTGGCCAACAGCAACGTGTCGCACTGGCCCGCGCCTTGGCACCGGCGCCATCCTTGTTGCTGCTGGACGAACCGATGTCGGCGCTCGACGCACGGGTCCGTGAGCACCTGTGCACCGAACTGCGTCAACTTCAACGCAGCCTCGGCATCACCACCCTGATGGTCACCCACAATCAGGACGAAGCCATGCTGATGGCCGACCGCATCGCCGTGATGAACAATGGCAAGGTCGAGCAGTACGCCACGCCGCAGGAAATCTATGACCGCCCGGCCACGCCGTTCGTGGCGGAGTTTGTCGGTCAGGGCAATTGGCTGCCCTTCCACCGCAGCAGCGACAGCCACGCCCGGGTCGGCGGGATGAACATGCGTCTGGCCGATGGCAGCGTAAAAACTGCGTCAGGCCGGTTGTTCTGCCGTCCCGAGGCGATCAACGTCAACCCGCTGGTGCATGAGGAAAACCTGTTCCCGGCCAAGGTTCGCGAAATCACCTTCCTCGGCAACCGTTGCCGCATGAGCTTCGAACTCGATCAACTGCCGGGCCATGCGTTGCTGGCAGAACTGGCACCGGAAGCCATGCCGCGCCTCGGTGCTCAGCAAATCATGGTCGCCTTGCCGCCGCGCAGCCTGCAGGTGTTTGCCTGATGAGCGCGAACATCGCGCTGCCGATACCGCGCAAGCAGGTTCGGCAGACCTCCCGTGCCGAGATCGGCGACCGGGTGTTTGTGGTCGGTGGCAAAGTCCTGCTGCTGGTGTTGCTGGGCGTCGCCGTGTTGATGCCGTTGCTGGCGATCTTCTGGCGCGGCTTCAGTTCGGAAGCCGGGCAGGGCGGTGGTCTGGTGGCTGCCCGTGAGCTGGTCAGCAGTGCGAATTTCCACTGGCTGCTCGGCAATAGTCTGAAAGTCTCCCTCAGCGTCGCGGCCATCGTCGTACCACTGGCTTATCTGTTTGCCTACGCGCTGCAACGCACCTTGATTCCGGGCAAAGGCCTCTGGCGCGGGATGTCGCTGCTGCCGCTGATGGCGCCGTCGATGTTGCCCGGTATCGCGCTGGTTTACCTGTTCGGCAATCAGGGCATGTTGCGCGGTTTGCTCTCGGACAATATTTACGGTTTCTGGGGCATCGTTCTGGGTGAGGTCATCTACACCTTCCCACATGCGCTGATGATTTTGCTGTCAGCCCTGTCTCTGGCGGATGCGCGACTCTTCGATGCCGCCTCCAGCATGGGCGCCAGTCCGGCCAAAGCCTTTCGCAGCATCACCTGGCCAGCAACCCGTCAGGCGGTGTTCGCCGCGTTCTGTTTGGTCTTCACGTTGACCATCACTGACTTCGGCGTGCCCGTGGTGGTCGGCGGCGACTATCAGGTGCTGGCGCTGGAAGCCTACAAAGCCGTGGTCGGCCAGCAACAGTTCGGACGCGGTGCGTTGATCGGCATGGTTCTGCTGCTGCCGGCGCTGTTCAGCTTCGCGGTGGATGCCTGGTTGCGTCGGCGTCACGGCGACTCCATGAGCGGCCGCGCGCAGGTCTTTCAACCGGCGCCGTCGAAACTTCGCGACGGCTGCTACCTGGCCATCGTGCTGCTGATCTGCGCGGTGTTATTGCTGGTGTTCGGCATGGCGGTGTTCTCGTCGCTGGTGAAGTTCTGGCCCTACAACCTGTCGCTGTCGCTCAACCATTACCAGTTCAATGACACCGCCGGCGGTGGCTGGCTGGCCTACGGCAACAGCGTGAAGATGGCTGTATGCACAGCGTTGATCGGCAGCGTGCTGATCTTCACCGGCGCGTACCTGATGGAAAAAACCAAGAGCCAGCCGGGACTGAATCTGACGCTGCGCATGCTCAGTTTCGTACCGATGGCGGTGCCGGGTCTGGTGCTCGGTTTGGGTTACGTCTTCTTCTTCAACCTCACCGACAACCCGTTGCATGTGCTCTACGGGACCATGACCCTGCTGGTGGTCTGCACCATTGCGCACTATTTAACCACCGCGCAAATGACCGCCACCACCGCACTGCGCCAACTCGACGCCGAGTTCGAAGCCGCCGCGCTGTCGCTCAAGGCGCCGCTGTATCGGCATTACCTGCGGGTCACCGTGCCGATCTGCCTGCCGGCGCTACTGGACATCGTGCGCTATCTGTTCGTCTCGGCCATGACCACCGTCTCGGCGGCGATCTTCCTCTACAGCCCCGACACCATCCTCGCGGCGGTGGCGGTGCTGAACATGGACGACGCCGGCAACGTCGGCGGCGCGGCGGCGATGTCCACGTTGATTCTATTCACCTCGGCGGGCGTTTCGCTGCTGCTGGCCTGGGCTTCGCGCGGTTTGCTGCGCCGCTCCCAGGCCTGGCGGCAGACCGCGCCCGGTCACTGATTTGCGATCCCGTCACCTCAACTCAAAACAGGAAAAGATCATGTTCAAGCCCCTGGCCCTGGCCGCTGCTGTCCTCACCGCTTTCAGCCTGAACGCCTTCGCGGCGACCACTGAGTTGACGGTGTACACCGCCCTCGAAGCCGAACAGCTGAAGACCTACAAAGAAGCCTTCGAAAAAGCCAACCCGGATGTCGAGATCAAGTGGGTACGCGACTCCACCGGCATCATCACCGCCAAGCTGCTGGCCGAAAAAGCCCGCCCGCAGGCTGATGCTGTCTGGGGCCTGGCCGCTTCCAGCCTGGCGATTCTCGATCAGCAAGGCATGCTGCAAAGCTACGCGCCGAAAGACCTGGGCAAAATCGGCGGCAACTACCGCGACGCCGCCAACCCGCCCGCCTGGGTCGGCATGGACGTGTGGGCTGCGACCATTTGCTTCAACACCGTCGAAGCCGAGAAGCAGGGTTTGACCAAACCCGTGAGCTGGCAGGACCTGACCAAGCCTGAGTACAAAGGCAAAATTGTAATGCCGAACCCGGCCTCGTCCGGCACCGGTTTCCTCGATGTCAGCGCCTGGCTGCAAACATTCGGCGAGAAGCAGGGCTGGCAGTACATGGACGACCTGCACCAGAACATCGGGCAGTACGTTCACTCCGGTTCGAAGCCTTGCAAACTGGCGGCTGCGGGTGAATTCCCGATTGGCATTTCCTTCGAATACCCGGCCGTTCAGTTGAAGCGTAAAGGTGCACCGCTGGACATCATCCTGCCGAAAGAAGGCCTGGGTTGGGAGATCGAAGCGACTGCCGTGATCAAAGGCACGCCACATGAAGAGGCCGCCAAGAAACTGGCTGACTTCTCGGCAAGTCCGGCGGCGATGGAGCTGTATAAAGAGAACTTCGCGGTGCTTGCTCAGCCGGGGATTGCCAAGCCGCAGACTGAATTGCCGGCGGATTACGAGCAGCGCCTGATCAAGAACGACTTTGCCTGGGCGTCGAAGAATCGCGATGAAATCCTGACCGAGTGGCGCAAGCGCTATGACGGCAAATCCGAGAAAGTGGTTGCCAAGTAAATCTTCGTAGGCTGACAGGCCCCATCGCGAGCAAGCTCGCTCCCACAGGGATTTAGGGTGGACACAGGTTGTGTGGTCGCCACGGAACCTGTGGGAGCGAGCTTGCTCGCGATTGCGGTCTGTCATTCAGGACAAAAACCCATGACACACCACAACGACATGCTGATCGTAGGCGCCGGCATCCTCGGCCTGTCTCACGCCTACTCCGCCGCCAGACGCGGTCTGAAGGTTACGGTTTTCGAACGCAGCGAAACGCCGCTCGGTGCCTCGGTGCGCAACTTCGGCCAGGCCCTCGTCACCGGTCAGCCGCCAGGCCCGATGCTGGAGCTGGCCAAAGCCAGCCGCGAGATTTGGGGTCAATGGGCACAACTGGCCGGCCTGCAACTCAAGCGCAACGGCTCATACCTGTTCGCCCGCACCGAAGCCGAAGAATACCTGCTGGAAGCTTTTTGCGCGGGACGAGCCGTGGAACACGGTTATCGTGTCGAACTGCTGCGCGGCGCCGCATTGCGCGATTTATACGGCGGCCAATTCAGCCATCACCGCGCCGCGCTGCACGGCATGGACGATCAACAACTGTATTCCCGTGAAGCAATTCCGGCATTGATCGATTACCTGCGCCGCGAAATGAACGTCGAGTTTTACTTCTCCACTCTCGTTCGCGACATCGAGCCCGGCCGCTTGCACAGCACCGCCGGCACCTTCAGCGCCGAGCAGATCATCGTCTGTTCGGGACACGATTATCAGACCTTGCTCGCCGAGCCGATCGCCGCGCTTGACCCGCAAATCTGCCGCCTGCAAATGCTCCGCGCCCGCCCGCAGATCAACCTCAACCTGCAACACGCGCTGCTCACCGGTTTGAGTTGCGTGCATTACGGTGCATTCGCGGACCTGCCAGAAGCGGCGGCGGTGCAGGCGCAAATCCTGCGTGAAGAACCGCACCTGCACGAAAACGGCATTCACCTGCTGATCAGCCCGACGCCGTACGGTGAACTGATCATCGGCGACTCCCATCACTATGGCAGCGACCCCTCGCCATTCAATGCCGAGCAAGTGGACGACTGGATGATCGAACTGTCCGAGCAGACGTTGGGCTGCAAGGTGCAAGTGGTCGAGCGCTGGCAGGGTGTCTATGGTTCCCGGGGGCCAGGACCGTTTTCGTTCCTGCGGCCGATGCCGGGCGTGAGCGTGGCACTGATGCACACCGGCGTCGGCATGAGTGTCGGGCCGGCCATGGCAGAACGTAATGTCGCGACGGTATTGGGAGAGCTTTGATGGACCGCACTGCGCAAGTGATCGACGAGGTATTCGCGCTGTACGAACGTTTTGGCGACAGTGATTACATCGGCGAGCCGGTGTCGCAAATCGAGCACATGTCCCAGGCCGCACAACTGGCCATGGCGGAAGGTTTCGATGACGAGGTGGTGCTCGCCGCGTTCTTCCACGACATCGGGCACATCTGCGCCGAGAGCGCCGAGACCATGGGCGGTTTCGGCGTGGTCAGCCACGAGCGGCTGGGCGCTGATTATTTGCGCCGGGCAGGTTTCAGCGAGCGCGTGGCGCGGCTGGTGGAATACCACGTCCAAGCCAAGCGTTATCTGACGCTCAAAGAGCCCGGGTACTACGAGCGTTTGAGCGAGGCCAGCCGCCGAACCCTTGAATATCAGGGCGGCGTGATGACCGAGGCTGAAGCGCTGGCCTTCGAGCAAGACCCTTTGTGCGCCGTCAGTCTGCGCATGCGGCAGTGGGATGAGCTGGCCAAGGAGATGTGGGTGCCGGTGATGGATCTCGACGTGTTGAAGCGTAAAGCCGCGAGCGTCTTGTCTGGCGAGGCGCGTTGAGTTGTCTCACAGGCAATAGCGAAACGGTGGATAGTTGGCCTTGCGGCGACGGGTCAGTCTGGGCTTTTCCCAAGGAAGCGCACGGATGCGTTATTTGAAAGTGATTGCACAGGATCGAAGCGGGAAGGGTGTGGCAGATGCTCTTCATTTTGAGTTTTATGAAGATGACCAGTTGCAGCGCAAGGCAACGAATGCGGATCTCAAGCGGCTCAAATCTTTCAGCACTAATTATTTGAAATGCGCCTGGTTCAATCGCGGTGAGGGCGAGGAGCGGCACCTGCGCATCTTCTCGCAGAATCCCTCGGCTGACGGTTCGCCGGAAACGGTGCGGCTGCATTTTCATGAAGGGCCGGTGATTGCCTATAAAGCAGCGGCCCGTGATCTGGATAACGATGGCGAGTTCGAGCTGATATTGAGCTCGGATGTGGATAATGATGGGCGAGCGGATCGTACGGATCGAAGTCGTGTCAGGTCGCTGGTGCGGGAGTTCTTGAAGATCAGCGTTTGACCGCGAAACAGCGTTACGGCCATCGCGAGCAAGCTCGCTCCCACAGGTTTTGTGAGCGCCCTGGACCCTGTGGGAGCGAGCTTGCTCGCGATAGGGCCAGAGCCGACACCGCAAATTCAAAGCTGCTGCGCCAACACCTCAACCTGCTCCTGCCGCTCTGCCTGACTCAACTTCGAATGCGGATTCAGCGACGACCACTGCGGATGCGCCCGAGCCTTGTTCAGGGCTTCGGGCAGTTTGCCTTCGCGCCAGGTCTTGTCCTGGGGCGTGGCGACCTGGATGCTGTCCATTGCCGCATGACCGCGCGCATTCAGCGCCCGCAGCAACTGTCGCTGGCGCAACGCCAACAATCGCAACACGCTGTCATCGACCGTCAATTCTCGCTGCCCCTTGATCTTGCCCAGCAACCGGCTGCCATAACTGCGCGCGGTTTGCAGGGCGCCGCCGGCAATCGCGCCGGCCAGTGCCGCCGCGCCGAGGGTCAGACCGCCGACCAGCAGATCCACTCCCGCCCCGGCCACCGCGCCGGCCGCGATGCCGCCGCCGACGCGCACGCCCAATTGCTTGAGGGTTTCCGGGTTGAACAGATCATCGCGCCAACGGCCATCGAGCAGCGGCAGATCACTGGCCGCCGCGTCCTGTGGGCGGAAGGCGTAGAGCTTGAGCAGGGCTTCGACGCAGCGTTGTTCACGTTGTCGAACCGCTTTGCGCAGTTCGCTGATGGCTTGCTGTTCTTGCTCGGCGTCGCTGACCACGCTACGCCGGCACGCCGCGCAATCGATCAACAATTCGGCAATCAGCCGCGCCGCACTTTGTTGCCGGGCCAGACGCTGGGCCTGTTGATCAGCGATCAGACGCTCAAGTTGCGGACGAGAGTTTTCCAGCAGCAGCGCGAGGCTTTCGTAGAGTCGCCGTTCGCCATCTTCTGGCGGCGCAACGCTGTCGAAACGCACCAGAGCGTGCAAGCCCAAGCGTGCCAGCGCTTCGCGCCAATCCGGCTCGCGGTGGTTGGCGCTGCTGACGAAATTCAGCACCGGCAGCAGCGGTTTGCCGCAGCTGGCCAGCACTTCAAGTTCGTCGCGATACTTGGAGAGCACCGGTTCGCGAGCGTCGATCACATAGAGGCCGGCGTCGCAGGTGAGCAGTTGCCGCAGCACCTTGGCTTCCTGTTCGAACCGCTGCCGGGCTTCGCTGCCTTCAAGGAATCGCGCCAGTCGCGCCGGACCGTCGAGGCGTTCGCCGGGACGCTCCAGGCGTTCGAGATAGTCGAGCAGGGCGATGGCGTCTTCGAGCCCCGGAGTGTCAAACAGGTCGAGCAACGGCTCGCCGTCCACCGACAACCGCGCGCCTTCGACGTGACGCGTGGTGCTTGGGCGATGGGAGACTTCGCCGAAACCGACATCCCGTGTCAGCGTGCGTAGCAGCGAGGTTTTGCCGACATTAGTGTGGCCAACCACGGCGAGCTTCAACGGCGCTTTCCACGGATTAGTCATGACCGGTCTCCAGCCAGTTCAACGGCGCGCTGTCGGCGAACGGCAGTTCAAGCTGTTGCAGCGCCACGTGCCAGTCGCCGAGGCGTTCGGCGTCCAGCGCTTCGCCGGGCGGCGCTTGCAGCAGCCAGACGCGGGTGGCGCTGGCGCTGCGGGCCAGTTCGGCGATCAGCGCGAGGCTGCCGCGATCCGGCGAACGCCGTGGGTCGCAGGCGATGGCCAGGCGGGCGGGAGGGAAACGGCTGAGCTGTTCGAGGAGTTTGTTGCGCGATTCGCGGCTGTCGAGGACGCCCGCATCGCTCACGGTTTTCGGCAAGGGCGGCGGCCATGGACGTTGGTTGTCGAGCTCGATGGCGACCAGCAGCGCGCCGTCGCTTTGCAATTCACTGACACCGCTTTCGACGCGATGTAGATGCTCGGGCGCGGCATCGCTGATGCCCAGGCGTTCGCTGGTGGGCATCAAGCGTTCGCGCAGTTGGGCGTAACCGGGCAGGCTCAGGTCCAGATGCAAAGTGCCCCGGCCACTTTTCCAGCGCCACAGGCAGAACAGCGCCAGAAGCAGGCGCGGCACAATGCCGTAAATCACCAGCACGCCGACCAGCCATGCAGCCCAGGCCTGACGGGCGCTTTCGATGTTCAGCGCGGCATCGCCGCTGGCGCGGATCATGTCCACCGTGGGCACACTGAACCCAAGCAGGGCGGGAAGGGCGCCAAGCCCTTGAGTCATGGCCACAAACGTATCGGCACTGAGCAGGGTGGTTTCCCAGACGAAACCGTAGCGCCGGGTCGCCATCAGCATCAGCAGGATGACCAACGCGCTGAGCATCGCCAGCAACCACATGCCATTGATCAGCATGCCGAGCGCCCAGCGATTGAGTTTCCGGCGTTGCAACAACAACAGCAGCGCTGGTGCCAGTTGCACGGCTTTGGCGTCGCGGGCGAGTTTTTCGCTGAGCCACAGCCACAAACGTCCCAGCGTTGCGCCGTGTTCGCCAGCGAACATCAGGCCCAGCGCCCAGCTCAGCAAGAGAATCAGGTTCAGCCCGAGTAGACTGCCCAGTGCCCAGAACACATTCACTGGGTTTTGCCCATCGCCAAGCGCGGCAAACGCCAGCCCGGCGCCGCTGACCACCGCGAGCACCGCCATCACGATCAGCGCCAGTCGCGCGCCTTGCAGCCAATGTCTGAGGGCTTCGGTCAAACCGTCGCGTTCAGCGAGCCACAAGGCTCGACGTTGAATCCGTGTCGGCAGGTCGCCACCCGCGGTGCGGGCCATTCGGTTGGCTTCCAGGTCATCCAGAGGGCCGGCGTGTTCTTCACGCAGGCGGATGGTTTCCGTCAGCCAGAGGTTATTCAGTTCAGTCACGCGGCATCCCGTCGCTCAATTGAGCTGTGAGCATAACCGCTGTGGCGCTTATCGGGGGAAGGGAGGCTCTGGTATCCTCGCCGGCATGACTAAATCACTCCCCCTCAGCCTGATCGCAGCCCTCGGTGAAAACCGCGTGATCGGCGTCGACAACAGCATGCCCTGGCACTTGCCGGGGGACTTCAAATACTTCAAGGCCAACACTCTGGGCAAGCCGATCATCATGGGGCGCAAGACCTGGGATTCCCTGGGTCGTCCACTGCCGGGCCGGTTGAACATCGTAGTCAGCCGTCAGGCGGATCTGGTGCTGGAAGGCGCGGAGGTTTATCCGTCGCTGGAGGCTGCGGTGGTTCGCGCTGAAGCGTGGGCGAAGGAGCAAGGCGTCGCTGAGTTGATGCTGATTGGTGGGGCGCAGTTGTATGCGCAAGGGTTGGCGCAGGCGGACCGGATGTATCTGACGCGCGTGGCGTTGAGCCCGGAAGGGGATGCGTGGTTTCCGGAGTTTGATTTGAACCAGTGGAAGTTGGTGTCCAACACCCCGAATCCGGCCGAAGCGGATAAGCCTGCCTACAACTTCGAAGTCTGGGAAAGAGCTTAAAAGCATCGCGAGCAAGCTCGCTCCCACAGTGGCCGAGGTGAAACACAAATCGTGTGAACACCTGCGATCCCTGTGGGAGCGAGCTTGCTCGCGATGAGGCCTGTCCTGTCGATAAAGACTTAAGCGTGAGCCAACTCCGAATGCTCATCCGCATCCAGCAGCTCGTTATCCGTCTGCTGCATCATCTGGCTGGTAATCGCCCCGGCCGTGATCGAACCACTCACGTTCAACGCCGTGCGACCCATGTCAATCAGCGGCTCAACCGAAATCAGCAACGCCACCAGTGACACTGGCAAGCCCATCGCCGGCAACACGATCAGCGCCGCGAACGTCGCGCCACCGCCCACGCCCGCCACACCGGCCGAACTCAAGGTCACAATCGCCACCAGCGTTGCGATCCACAACGGGTCCAGCGGATTGATGCCCACGGTCGGTGCCACCATCACCGCCAACATCGCCGGGTACAGGCCGGCACAGCCGTTCTGGCCAATGGTCGCGCCGAACGAAGCGGCGAAGCTGGCGATTGACTGCGGAATGCCCAAGCGGCTGGTCTGCGCTTCGATGCTCAGCGGGATCGTCGCCGCGCTCGAGCGGCTGGTGAAGGCAAACGTCAGCACCGGCCAGATCTTGCGGAAGAAGCGCAGCGGGTTGATTCCGGCCGCCGACACCAACACGCCGTGGACTACAAACATCAGGCCCAGGCCGAGGTAGGACACCACCACAAAACTGCCGAGCTTGATGATGTCTTGCAAGTTGGAACCGGCGACCACTTTGGTCATCAGCGCCAGTACGCCATACGGGGTCAGCTTCATCACCAGACGCACCAGACGCATGACCCAGGCTTGCAGGGTGTCGATGGCGTTGATCACTTTCTGACCTTTCTCGACGTCATCCTTCAGCAACTGGAGCGCGGCGATCCCGAGGAATGCCGCGAAAATCACCACGCTGATGATCGACGTCGGCTTGGCGCGAGCCAGATCGGCGAACGGGTTCTGGGGGATGAACGACAGCAGCAACTGCGGCACATTCAGGTCCGCGACCTTGCCCGCGTAGTCGGTCTGGATGGTGTGTAAGCGGGCCATTTCCTGCGTGCCGGCAACCAGGCCTTCAGCGGTCAGGCCGAACAGGTTGGTCAGACAGATACCGATCAGCGCCGCGATGGCCGTGGTGAACAGCAGCGTACCGATGGTCAGGAAACTGATCTTGCCCAGCGACGAAGCGTTGTGCAGGCGCGCCACGGCGCTGAGGATCGAGGCGAACACCAGCGGGATCACGATCATTTGCAGCAGCTGCACATAACCGTTACCCACCAGATCGAACCAGCCGATCGAGGCTTTCAGCACCGGGTTGCCGGCACCGTAAATCGAGTGCAAAGCGACACCGAACACCACGCCCAACACCAGTGCGAGCAGGACTTTTTTCGCCAGGCTCCACGTGGTGTGACGGGTTTGCGCCAGGCCGAACAGCAGGGCGAGGAACACCAGCAGATTGAGAATCAGCGGCAGATTCATTGGAACTCCCATTAGACATGTGCCAGCTGCCTTCCGGGGCAGCTGCGAACCGGCAAGCCTAACAGCTTGATTTCAAATGAATTAATACCAAAAAAGTCTGATAACTGTCGTTTCTGGAATAAGCACGTGTCGCTCACAGGGATGCAGCTGGCGCGATGGGTTTGTTGGCTGTCGCTGACGGACGAGGACTGTCACAGGTATTTGTTAGCGTCGGTGTCTTTCATTCAGGGAGAATTGCCGATGAAGTTCGCACCGAAATTTTTGCTCGCTGCACTCTGCATAGGCCTTGCCGGTCAGGCCGTCGCCACGGATTTGAAGCACTGGCCAGCCGATCAGGCCAAGGCGCTGGACGCGATGATCGCGGCCAACGCCAACAAAGGTAACTATGCGGTGTTCGACATGGACAACACCAGTTACCGTTACGACCTCGAAGAGTCGTTGCTGCCGTTCATGGAGAACAAGGGTCTGATCACCCGCGAGAAACTCGATCCCTCCCTGAAACTGATGCCGTTCAAGGACACCGCCGACCACAAGGAAAGCCTGTTCAGCTACTACTACCGCCTCTGCGAACTTGACGACATGGTTTGCTATCCATGGGTCGCCCAGGTGTTCTCCGGTTTCACGCTCCAGGAACTCAAGGGCTATGTCGACGAGTTGATGGCCTCCGGAAAACCGGTGCCGGCCACTTACTACGAAGGCGACGTGGTCAAGAACCTCGAGGTCAATCCGCCGAAAATCTTCACCGGCCAGCAAGAGCTCTACAACAAGCTGATGGAGAACGGCATCGAGGTCTACGTGATGACCGCCGCTTCCGAAGAACTGGTGCGTATGGTCGCCGCCGATCCCAAGTACGGCTACAACGTCAAACCGCAGAACGTGATCGGCGTGAGCCTGCTTCTCAAGGATCAAAAGTCCGGTGAGCTGACCACGGCGCGCAAGCAGATCACCGCGGGCAAGTATGACGAGAAGGCCAACCTCGGCCTCGAGCTGACCCCATACCTTTGGACCCCGGCGACCTGGATGGCCGGTAAGCAGGCAGCAATTCTGACGTATATCGACGAGTGGAAAAAACCGGTCCTGGTCGGTGGCGATACACCCACCAGCGATGGGTTCATGTTGTTCCACAGCGTCGACGTGGCCAAGGGCGGCATCCACCTTTGGGTCAACCGCAAAGACAAATACATGACCCAGATTAACGGCATGATGGCCAAGCACGCCGCGGCTCAGGCCAAAGAAGGGTTGCCGGTGACGGCGGACAAGAATTGGGTAGTCGTGACGCCGGCAGAAATCCAGTAAGACGGGCTTTAGATTCACTGTAGGAGCGAGCTTGCTCGCGATGGTCGTTAACGATGACGCGTACTTTCTGATTTAACGCGGTGTCCTTGCGCCCATCGCGAGCAAGCTCGCTCCTACAGTTGATCGAGTTGTGTGCAAAAAAATACCCCGCGCTTGGCGGGGTATTTTTTTTGTTCGACGGTTAAGCCTTACAACCCGTCCAGCATCGCCTTGTTACGCACAGCACCCTTGTCGGCGCTGGTCGCCAGCAGGGCGTAGGCCTTCAGTGCGGTGGTCACTTTGCGTGGACGTTTTTCCACAGGCTTCCAGCCTTTCTGGTCCTGCTCGGCACGTCGCCCGGCCATTTCTTCATCGCTGATCAACAGGTTGATCGAGCGGTTCGGAATGTCGATCAGCACTTTGTCGCCGTCCTGCACCAGACCAATCGCGCCACCCGCTGCCGCTTCTGGCGATGCGTGACCGATGGACAGGCCCGAGGTGCCGCCGGAGAAACGGCCGTCGGTCAGCAGGGCGCAGGCTTTGCCCAGACCTTTGGATTTCAGGTACGACGTCGGGTACAGCATTTCCTGCATGCCCGGGCCGCCTTTCGGGCCTTCGTAACGGATGATCACGATGTCGCCGGCCTTCACTTCGTCCGCGAGGATGCCGCGTACGGCGCTGTCCTGGCTTTCGAAGATCTTCGCGTTGCCTTCAAACACGTGGATCGACTCGTCGACACCAGCGGTTTTAACCACGCAACCGTCCAGCGCGATGTTGCCGTAGAGAACGGCTAGGCCGCCTTCTTTCGAGTAGGCATGTTCGACACTGCGGATGCAGCCGTTTTCACGATCGTCATCCAGGGTTTCCCAGCGTGTCGACTGGCTGAACGCTGTTTGCGTCGGAATGCCAGCAGGACCGGCCTTGAAAAAGTGATGCACCGCTTCGTCGTCGGTCTGGGTGATGTCCCACTTGGCGATGCCTTCGGCCAGGGTCTTGCTGTGCACGGTCGGCAGTTCGGTGTGCAGCAGGCCACCGCGGGCCAGCGAGCCGAGGATGCTGAAGATCCCGCCGGCACGGTGCACATCTTCCATGTGGTACTTCTGGATGTTCGGCGCGACTTTGCACAGTTGCGGCACATGACGGGAGAGACGGTCGATGTCACGCAGGTCGAAATCGATCTCGGCTTCCTGGGCGGCGGCCAGCAAGTGCAGGATGGTGTTGGTGGAACCGCCCATGGCGATGTCCAGGGTCATGGCGTTTTCGAACGCCTTGAAGTTGGCGATGTTGCGCGGCAACACCGACTCGTCGTTCTCGCCGTAGTAACGCTTGCACAGCTCGACGATGGTGCGGCCGGCCTGCAGGAACAGCTGTTCGCGGTCGCTGTGGGTAGCCAACGTCGAACCGTTGCCCGGCAAGGCCAGACCCAGTGCTTCAACCAGGCAGTTCATCGAGTTGGCGGTGAACATGCCGGAGCACGAACCGCACGTCGGGCAGGCGCTGCGCTCGTACTCGGCGACTTTCTCGTCAGAAGCGCTGGCGTCGGCGGCGATCACCATGGCGTCGACCAGGTCGAGGCCGTGGGAGGCGAGTTTGGTCTTGCCGGCTTCCATCGGACCGCCGGAGACGAAGATCACCGGGATATTCAGGCGCAGGGACGCCATCAGCATGCCGGGGGTGATCTTGTCGCAGTTGGAGATGCAGACGATCGCATCGGCGCAGTGGGCGTTGACCATGTACTCGACGGAGTCGGCGATGATCTCGCGGCTCGGCAGCGAATACAGCATGCCGTCGTGGCCCATGGCGATGCCGTCGTCCACGGCAATGGTGTTGAATTCTTTGGCTACACCGCCAGCGCGTTCGATTTCGCGGGCGACCAGTTGCCCCAGGTCCTTGAGGTGGACATGGCCCGGTACGAACTGGGTGAAGGAGTTGGCTATGGCGATGATCGGCTTTTTGAAGTCGTCATCCTTCATCCCTGTGGCGCGCCACAGTGCGCGGGCGCCGGCCATGTTGCGGCCGTGGGTGGATGTTTTCGAGCGGTAATCAGGCATGAAGCACTCCGGGCGGCTAATCAGGTATCAAAAGGGAAGTGAGCTTCTGTTGACGTCTGGAACACTCAGAAATGGCCGTGTGTCCGGAAGTTGCCGATAACTTTGCGGGATCGCCGCGCGCTTCAGCTTGAGCTCATAAACCCGCCGGGGGATGACTGGCGATGAATGTCGCGATTCTACACGGCTGGTGGCGGGAGGGAATGGTCGCTGCACTCAACAGACAGGTGGATGCCGCACCGTAGGAGCGAGCTTGCTCGCGAAAAAACCTGAGCGCGCCGCGGGATGTCAGGCGCCCAGCGTTATCGTTGACGTTCTTCGCGAGCAAGCTCGCTCCTACAGTGAGGGAGCGTTTAGAGCCAGATGGCGTCCCACAGCGGGTAATCACCGATGCGATTCACCAGTCCTGCGCGCATTGGATTGGCGATGATGTAGCGCGCCATCGCTTTCAAATCGTCCTCTCGACGAAGGGCTCGGTCGAAGTAGCCCTTTTGCCATACAGGAGCTGAGAAGCCTCTGGCCTGATTGATAAGTCGGGCACTGCGGGATTTGGTTACCCGCATCAGTTTTGGCAAATCACCGTTTTGCAATTCAACCAACCAGTGAATGTGATCCGGCATGACCACCCAGGCAACTGAGGTGGTATCACCAGCTTCCTGAGTTCTTCTGAACTCATGCACGACCAAACGGCCCACGCGCCAATCTTTGAAGATCGGTTGCCGTTCATGGGTGACTGCGGTGAGTAGATAAACACGGCCGGATTCCGAATGACGGCCCGTACGTAAACGATGTGCTTTTTGTGTGCCGGACATTCCGTTGTCCTCTCCTGGGATGTGAAGAGAAACGGTAGATGCGGGACAGACAGTCGTCGTTGTGACAGTAGTTCTGGATATGTCGGAAAACTGTAGGAGCGAGCTTGCTCGTGAAAAACCTGAGACCGCCGCGGGGTGTCAGGCCCCCAGCGTTATCGTTGACGTTCTTCGCGAGCATGCTCGCTCCTACGGATTGTTTGACGGGAAATCAGTGCATTCAAACCAAGACCTGCAACGCTCATCACCAGGAAGCCAAGCGCCAGAGTAGTGGTTATGTCCTCCGGCACCAGATTGACCACCGCGCTGACCACACCGCCAAACATGAAGATCAACATCGCACCCACCGACGTCGACGCGCCGGCATTATTCGGAAAGAGATTCATGGCTTTGGAATTGACGACGGGCCTGACTATCGTTGTTCCGACGGTACAAATCAGCATCGAGACCAGTACCGTCTCCACGGCAAGACCGAACTGGTAAGTCAGCCACAGCATGACCACTCCAGAAACAGCGATCAAGCTCAAACCGAGGATGATCTGGGTGTTGGCTGGAAGTAGTCGATACAGCACGCTGGCCAACATTCCACCGAATACATACGCCACACCGTACAGCAATAACGCCCAGGCATATTGGTACGGCGAGAGCGCGAGACGCTCCATGAAAAGAATGGGAGAAGTCACTATGAACGAGAAGTGACACGCGAAGGCCAAAGCCGAAATCAGCCAATACCCCATGAATCGTAAATCTGAACATAGCCCCCAATAGGTGTTGAAAAACCCCCTTTTCGTTGACGCTCGATCAGGCGGGATTTCCTTGAGCAGCCTGTAAGCGTTGAACCAGACAACAGTTGCCAGTGTGATAAAGACGTAAAAGCTGCCCTGCCAGCCAAGATTCGATTGCAGCCAGGTCCCCAACAACGGCGAGATCGAAATGAACACGCCGCTCCCCGTCACCAGCCAGATCCTGACTCGCTCCCGCTCACTGCCGATGAAGACATCCTGTACAAGTGCCTGTGAAAGCGAAAACGAGCCGCAACCCACCGCCTGGACCATTCGAAAAACCAGAAACCAACCGTAGTCGCTGGCGATCGCGCAACCTGCTGCACCTATTGTCGCGACGGCAATACCCCCCAACAGCAGCTTCTTCCTGCCCCACCTGTCCGACAACGGCCCGACCAGCAAGATGGAAAACGCCAGGCTGACGGCGAACAGGCTGACGGACAGGGCAACGTCTGGCGGGGGGATATGGAAGTGCCCGGACAGGGCAGGGAAGGAGGGCAGGACAACGTCGAGAGGGAAGACGCTCAACAGCGTCACGGTCATCAGCAGCAGGATGATCGACGACTGTTCTTTGGAGTGTGTGACGTGAGGCATCAAACAACGCTCTCGGTCCGTGAGGGTGATTCGAGGGTTGATTTGATGAGGGGATAAGTCAATGACGCGGGTGTGGGACTGTTCCTGAAATCTTGTAGGAGCGAGCTCGCTCGCCAGAAACCTGAGATCGCTGCGGGGTGTCAGGCACCCCGCGTTATCGTTGACGTTCTTCGCGAGCGAGCTCGCTCCTACAGGGGGAGCGGTTAACTGTTTGGCAGCAACCGACAAGTAATGCTCTTGATGTAGCGAGTTTCAGCGATGGCCGGGTGTACCGGATGATCCGGTCCCTGACCGCCGCGTTCCAGCATCTGGATATTGCGATCCAGGTGGCGGGCGCTGTTGAGCAGGATGTTCTGCAGGTCATCTTCCGGCAGGTGCATCGAGCACGAAGCGCTGACGAGGATGCCGTCCTTGCTCAGCAGGCGCATGGCTTGCTCGTTCAGGCGACGGTAGGCGCCTTCACCGTTCTTCATGTCTTTTTTGCGTTTGATGAACGCCGGCGGGTCGGCCACGATCACGTCGAAACGTTCTTCGCTGGCTTTCAGCTCTTTGAGAGCTTCGAAGACGTCGCCTTCGATGCAAGTCATTTTTTCGGCGACACCGTTCAGCGCGGCGTTGCGCTCGACGCCGTCGAGGGCGAAGGCCGATGCGTCGACGCAGAATACTTCAGTGGCACCGAACGCGGCCGCTTGCACGCCCCAGCCACCGATGTAGCTGTAGAGATCGAGTACGCGCTTGCCTTTGGCGTAAGGGGCCAGGCGTGCGCGGTTCATGCGGTGGTCGTAGAACCAGCCGGTTTTTTGGCCTTGAATGACCGGCGCTTCGAACTTTACGCCGTTCTCTTCCAGCGCCACCCACTCCGGCACCAGGCCGAACACGGTTTCGACGTAGCGGTTGAGGCCTTCGGCATCACGCGCCGCGGAGTCGTTCTTGAACAGAATGCCGCTTGGCTTGAGCACTTGGGTCAGGGCCGCGATCACGTCGTCTTTATGGGCTTCCATGGTCGCCGAAGCGATCTGCACCACCAGAATGTCGCCGAAACGGTCGACCACCAGACCTGGCAGCAGGTCGGAGTCGCCGTAGACCAGGCGATAGAACGGCTTGTCGAACAGGCGATCGCGCAGGGACAGGGCGACGTTCAGGCGATGCACCAGCAGCGATTTGTCCAGCGGCAACTTGATGTCGCGCGACAGCAGGCGTGCGCAGATCAGGTTGTTCGGGCTCATGGCGACGATGCCTAGCGGCTTGCCACCGGCCGCTTCGAGGATCGCCTGGTCGCCGGCCTTGAAGCCGTGCAACGGGGTGGCGGCTACATCGATTTCGTTGCTGTAGACCCACAAGTGGCCGTTTCGCAGGCGACGGTCGGCGTTGGCTTTGAGGCGCAGGCTAGGCAGGGACATGACGTCGCTCCGGAAAAAAGAGCGGGAGTATAGCGTGTTGAGGTTCGGGGCGGGCTGAGTGGGCGATGAAACGCTGATGACGCCTTCGCTGGCAAGCCACGCTCCCACAGGATCTGTGTCGTTCACACGTTTGTGTTTCAACTCGGTCCTGTTGCAGCGTGGCTTGCCCCGGGCGGCGTTCCGACGAAAGCAGTTTCCAATGCTACGCAGAAAGAGCGCCAATCAACTCCCGATTAAACGCCGCAATATCATCCGGCTGACGGCTGCTGATCAAATTCCCATCCGTGACCACTTCCTTGTCCACCCAATTGACGCCGGCATTCACCAGGTCATCCTTGAGGGTTTTGTAGCTGGTCATGGTTTTTCCCCTGACGAGTCCGGCCGACACCAGCAGCCATCCGCCATGGCAGATCACGGCGATCGGTTTGCCGGCCGAGACGCCAGTCTTGACCAGGTGCTGGGCATCAAGGTCGATTCGAATGGTGTCCGAGTTCTGCACGCCGCCTGGCAGGACGATGGCGTCGTATTGTTCGATGCTGGCGGATTTAAAGGTTTTGTCGACGTTGAAATCATCCGCCGGTTGGTCGTGATTCCAGCCTTTGACCTGACCTTCTTCGTCCGAAAGGATGTCGACTTCGGCGCCGGCCTGTTCCAGCGCCTGTTTCGGCCCGGTCAGCTCAACCTGCTCGAAACCATCGGTCACCAGAATCGCGACGCGCTTGCCGTTCAGGGAATTGGACATGAATGCAGCTCCTGACTTTGAATGAGGATTTACCCATGGGCATTACAAAATCCGAAGCCTGGGCTTGAATGAAAGTTCCTGCTATTTGCCCACCGGTATGTCGGATCCAACTTTATAAAGGTTAGAATCGCCACCTGTCCCAGAGTGTGTACTTATGTCCCAGGAACTGACCACCGAACAGATTCAGCAGTCCTTGCAAGGCATCAGCGTGCCGGCCCAACCGCAGATCATGGTTGACCTGCAGATGGAGCAGTACATGCCCGATCCGGATCTGGAGGTCATCGCCAAGTTGATCTCCCAGGACCCGGGCCTCTCTGGCGCATTGCTGAAGATCGTCAACTCGCCGTATTACGGCTTGAGCAACAAGATCGCTTCGATCCAGCGTGCGGTAAATCTGTTGGGCAGCCGTTCGATCATCAACCTGATCAATGCGCAGTCGATCAAGGGTGAAATGAACGATGACACCATCGTCACCCTGAACCGTTTCTGGGACACCGCTCAGGACGTGGCCATGACCTGTCTGACCCTGGCCAAGCGCATTGGCGTCCAGGCGGGTGATGAAGCGTATGCGTTGGGTCTGTTCCACGACTGCGGTGTGCCGCTGATGCTGCAGCGCTTCCCCAACTACATGACTGTCCTGGAAGAGGCCTACGCCAGCGCGAGTGCAGAATGCCGCATCGTGGACACCGAAAACCGGGTGTTCAATACCAACCACGCGGTAGTCGGTTACTACACGGCAAAATCCTGGCGCCTGCCGGAGCACGTGAGCACCGCGATCGCCAATCACCACAATGCGCTGGCGATTTTCAGCGATGAGTCTTCGCGCAACAGTCAGCTGAAAAACCTGCTGGCGATCCTGAAAATGGCCGAGCACATTTGCGCGTCCTACCGAGTCCTGGGCAACCAGACCGAGGACCACGAATGGATCAGCATCGCGCCGTTGGTGCTCGATTACGTAGGGCTCTCGGACTACGACTTCGAAACCCTCAAACAAACGATTCGAGACCTCGGCACTCACCGCTGAGTGTGGTGAGAGCCTGATTCGAGAGCGCCATGCCTGAACTGCCAGAAGTCGAAACCACCCGCCGCGGCATTGCGCCTCACCTGGAAGGCCAGCGCGTCAGCCGGGTGATTGTGCGTGATCGCCGCCTGCGCTGGCCGATCCCTGAAGACCTGGATGTGCGGCTCTCCGGCCAGCGCATCGTGCTGGTGGAACGGCGCGCCAAGTACCTGCTGATCAATGCCGAAGTCGGCACATTGATTAGCCATTTGGGGATGTCAGGCAATCTGCGTCTGGTGGAAGTCGGCATGCCGGCCGCCAAGCATGAGCATGTGGATATCGAACTGGAATCGGGCCTGGCCCTGCGCTACACCGACCCACGACGCTTCGGCGCGATGCTCTGGAGCCTCGACCCGCTCAACCACGAATTGCTGATTCGCCTGGGGCCGGAGCCGTTGACCGACCTGTTCGACGGTGAGCGCCTGTTCCAGCAGTCCCGCGGGCGTTCGATGGCGGTCAAGCCGTTCATCATGGACAACGCGGTGGTGGTCGGCGTCGGCAATATCTACGCGACTGAAGCGCTGTTTGCGGCCGGTATCGACCCGCGTCGTGAGGCCAAAAGCGTTTCCCGGGCGCGCTATTTGAAGCTGGCCATTGAGATCAAACGCATTCTGGCCGCCGCTATCGAGCGCGGTGGCACCACCTTGCGCGACTTTATCGGCGGCGACGGTCAGCCGGGTTATTTCCAGCAGGAATTGTTCGTGTATGGCCGCGGTGCCGAGCCGTGCAAGGTCTGTGGAACGCAGCTGCGGGAAGTCAGACTCGGGCAGCGCGCCAGCGTCTTTTGCCCTCGCTGTCAGAGCTGATATCTCCTACGGTCTATAGTCAGTGTTCTCACTGTTACAGGACCGTGCCATGAATCTGCTTCGAACCGCTGCCGTCGTTGTGCTGCTGAGCGTCGGTACGCCAGTGCTGGCGGCAAACACCGGCAGCGGTGATCCGCGCTACACCATTCAGAATCCGCCGGCCTACGCCATGCTTGGCGATTTGCTGATTGCCCGACCCTTGCTGGTCGCGGCAACAGTCATCGGCGCGGGCGCATTTGTGGTGTCGTTGCCGTTTACCGCGCTGGGCGGCAATGTCGGCGATGCAGGGCAGGCGCTAGTGGTTGATCCGGCGAAAGCGGCGTTCGTGCGGTGTCTGGGGTGCATCGGGGAGGGGTTTGAGCAGCGGGAGTGAAGTCAGTCAAGTCTTCGGTGTGGCTGATGGCCTTATCGCGAGCAAGCTCGCTCCCACAGTAGATCTTCGGTGTATGTCACAACGTAAATCCCCTGTGGGAGCGAGCTTGCTCGCGATGGCGTCAGGACAGGCACCGCAAATTCAAGCCTTACCGGTAATAATCCGATACTTCGCCATCAATTGCTCTTCAGTCTCCGGATGCGCCTCATCCAGCGGAATGCAATCCACCGGGCACACCTGCTGGCACTGAGGTTCGTCGTAGTGGCCGACACATTGTGTGCACAGGTTCGGGTCGATCACGTAGATCTCCTCGCCCTGGGAAATGGCGGCGTTCGGGCACTCGGGTTCGCAGACGTCGCAATTGATGCAATCGTCGGTGATGATCAGGGACATGCTAACTCCAGCCGGGGCGCGAGGCCCGGGCGCTAAAAACCAATGCGCAATTGTGCCGCATTGGAGCCCGCAGTGCACGCGGGTGCGACGTACTGTAGGAGTCGGCTTGCCGACTCCTACAACGGTTGGCGTTATTTCTTGAAGCGTTCGGTGAGGGCGTCCGCCACCACAGGGTGAACGAATTTGGTGATATCGCCGCCCAAAGCCGCGATTTCCCGGACCAGTGTCGAGGAAATGAACGAGTAACGCTCGGACGGCGTCAGAAACAGGCTTTCCACGTCCGGCGCCAGCTGACGGTTCATGTTGGCCAGTTGAAATTCGTATTCGAAGTCCGACACCGCGCGCAAACCACGCAGGAACACGTTGGCATTCTTCTCTTTGGCGAAGTGCGCCAACAGCGTCGAGAAACCGACGACTTCAACGTTCGGTAGATGTTTAGTGACCTCGCGGGCCAGTTCCACACGCTGTTCCAGGGGAAACAACGGGTTTTTCTTCGGGCTGGCAGCGACAGCGATGATCACGTGATCGAACAGGCGCGAGGCGCGTTCGACCAAGTCGCCATGGCCCTTGGTAATAGGGTCGAAGGTTCCTGGGTACAACACTCGGTTCATCGCGTCGTCCTGGCGGGAGTCCGTTGGGGAGTCGGATGGTATCGCAGCCGTCCCGGTCGGCCAAGTCGCCTGTTGGGTAAGAAAGCACTATAGACGATGGGAATATTCGCTCTTTTCATGGATTTTTCAAACGTTCGGCGAGCGAAGTCGCCAATTGCGCGGTCAGCCCGTAGACCGACAACTGCGGGTTCGCGCCAATGCTGGTGGGGAACAGGGAGCCGTCGTGGATCGACAGGTTGCTGAGTTGATGATGCCGGCCAAGGCTATCGGTCACTGCGTTTTTCGGGTCCTCACCCATGGCGCAACCGCCCATCACATGGGCACTGCCCAAGCGTGTGCGATACAGCTCAAGACTCAACCCGTCGATCAGCGTGCGCGCTTCGGCCAGGGTTTTCACGTAACGCGCGTCGGCGTGCATTGGCATGACCGCTTTGGCGCCCCCGGCGAACTGGATCTCGGCCATGCTGTGGAAGGCGCGGCGTAAACCGTCCCAGGCGTAGGCTGAAACCTGATAGTCGAGCACCGGCGTGTTGTCACTGCGCAGCTCAACGCTGCCGCCGGGGCTGTCCGGGTGAAAACCATCGCGCAGCAGCGCGAGCATGGCGTGGGTGTGGGGCAGGTTTTCCATGTGCTGCGCGTTTTCCTTGCCGAAGCCGCCGAGCAGGGTGGCCGCCAGCGCCGGGTGCAGCGGTGGCACTTCGAGTTTGTAGGCCATCTTGCCGGTCGCGCCGTCCTGCCATTGGAAGTGATCAGAGTAGATCGACTGCGGAGCGCCGTAGAACGGGTTGATCACCTCGTCAAACAGCCCGGCGGACATGTTTACCAGATGCAGAAAGGTCCGTTTGCCCAGCCGCTTGTGCGGGTCTGGCGCCTCTGATCGCAACAGCAGCGCGGGGCTGTTGATTCCACCGCCGGCCAGCACGTAATGCCGCGCCTTGACCGTGATCGTCTTGCCGGTGGGGGTGACGCAGCGATCGTCCATCGCCACGCACTGCAGGCCTGTGACCTTGCCGTCCTTGATCACTAATTTTTCAGCGCGGGCCAGGTAAATCAGTTCGCCGCCCTTTTCCAGGGTCGCCGGAATCGTCGTCACCAACATCGATTGCTTGGCGTTGGTCGGACAACCCATGCCGCAATAACCGATGTTCCAGCAGCCGCGCACGTTGCGCGGGATCACGTGCCAGCTGTAGCCGAGCTTTTCGCAGCCCTTGCGGATCACGTCGTTGTTGGCGTTCGGCGGGATCATCCAGGGCGCAACGCCCAGACGTTGCTCCATTGACTCGAACCACGGCGCCATCTCGGCGGGGCTGTGGCCTTTGACGTTGTGCTCCCTGGCCCAGTGTTCGAGTGTCGGGTCCGGGGTACGAAAGCTCGATGTCCAGTTGATCAGCGTGGTGCCGCCCACCGCTCGACCTTGAAGGATAGTGATCGCGCCGTCCTTGCTCATGCGGCCGATGCCTTCCTGATAGAGGCTGGTGTAGGCCTCGTCTTCGAGCAGCTTGAAGTCACTGCTGGTCTTAAGTGGGCCTTCTTCGATCAGCAACACCTTGTAGCCAGCGGCGCTGAGGATTTCGGCGGTGGTGCCGCCGCCCGCGCCGCTGCCAATGATCGCCACATCCGCTTCGAGGGTCAGGTCCTCGGTCAGTTGCGAGCCGTTGTAGGTTTTCCAGCCGCGGGCCATGCCTTCGCGGAACGGGTCGGGTACGGGCATCTTTAAGTTCTCTTATTATTGTTTATTCGGGGTGATGCGGCTGACGTCTTCGTCGGAACGCCGCCCGGAGCAAGCCCGCTCCCACATTGGATCTTCAGCGTTCATAGAACCCTGTGGGAGCGGGCTTGCCCGCGAAGGGGCGATTCGATCTCAGACGGTCGGCGGCCCGGGATACCCGCAATGCGCCCACGATTCCCGGCGGCTGTACCACGCCATCATCACCAGTTGCTGCAACGAGCTGTGCCCCATGCGCAGCAGGCTCAACGAGCTGTTTTCCCAGCGATCAAGAAAGTGTCGGATCTCATCGGCGCTGGCGTTTTCCCAACTGCCCCAGATCCCGGTCAATGGCCCGCGAGTCACGGCCATCCCCAACACATCGAACAGTTGCCGGGTCAGCTTGAGCATTTCCGGCGACAGATGATCAAGCCCGTTATCCAGTGTTTTCAGGGTGCCATCCACGGCCGTTGGCAGGTTCTCGACCGCCACGGCACCGTCGAGCATCACCGGGATCAGCGCTCGCAAAAACAGCAGATCGCCGCTGCGCAATATCGCGAAACCGTTGGCCGGGATGTTCGAGGAGCAGCCGCTGAGGCTCGCACCCAGTCCGGCTGTGGCCAGGAAAGCACTCGCACCGAGGCTGAATTTAAGCAAGCCGCGCCGTGACAGCGCGGGTGTATCGGACAGGCCTGGGCTCATTATTGTTATTACCCGAAAAGGAAGATCGTTAGCGGATAAACAGCTTCTGGATCAGTTTCTGAATGGATTTGCCGTATGGCGGGTAGATCAGCTTCGCCGCGTTGAAACGCTGTTTGATCAGCACGCCTTTGGCCTTGCTGAAGGTCAGGAAGCCTTCATGGCCGTGATAATGGCCCATGCCCGAGGCGCCGATGCCGCCGAACGGCATGTCGTCCTGAGCGACGTGCAGCAGCGTGTCGTTCAGGCACACGCCGCCGGAATGTGTCTCGTGCAGGACGCGGTTTTGTTCGCGCTTGTCGTAGCCGAAGTAATACAGCGCCAGCGGCCTAGGTCGCTGGCTGATGTAGGCAAACGCTTCATCCAGATCCGTGTACGGAACGATCGGCAGCAGAGGGCCGAAGATTTCGTCCTGCATCACCATCATGTCGTCAGTGACGTTGAGCAGCAGGCTGTGGCTCATGCGGCGCCCCTGACCTTGGTCGAACAACGGGATCAGCAGCGCGCCTTTGCTGGTGGCATCGCTGATGTAGCCGTTGAGCCGGGCGAGTTGTCGGTCATTGATGATCGCGGTGTAGTCCGGGTTGTCAGCCAGGGTCGGATAAAATCCGCGAACCGCCAGACGGTAGGCTTCGATGAACGAGCCTACGCGGTCTTCCGGCACCAGCACGTAGTCCGGGGCCACGCAGGTTTGTCCGGCGTTGAGCGTCTTTCCGAACGCGATGCGTTCGGCGGCGTCCTTCAACGGCACATCGCGGGAAACGATGGCCGGGGATTTGCCGCCCAGTTCCAGCGTCACCGGAGTCAGGTTCTCGGCTGCCGCGCGCATCACATGTTTGCCGATGCTGGTGGCGCCGGTGAACAGCAGGTGATCGAAACGCAGGCGGGAAAACGCCACGCCGATATCGGCCTCGCCGAGCACCACGCACACCAGGTCTTCGGGAAAGATCCGGCCCAGCAGTTCCTTGAGCAGCAAGCCGGTGGCGGGCGTCGACTCACTGAGTTTGAGCATCACCCGGTTGCCCGCCGACAAGGCGCCCACCAATGGGCCGATGGCCAGATACAGTGGATAGTTCCAGGGCACGATCACCCCGACCACGCCCAGCGGCTGATAAACGACTTTGGCCGAAGCGGGCTGAAAGGCAACGCCGACTTTGCGCCGTGAAGGCTTCATCCAGCCTTTGAGGTGCTGACTGGCGTAGTGAATGCCGTGCAGGCTAGGCATCAGTTCGGCGAGCAGGGTTTCATCGGCGCTGCGGTGGCTGAAGTCCTGACTGATGGCGTCGATCAGCGCCTGGCGCTCAGTGCTCAAAAGATCACGCAGGGCTTTGAGCCATTGCTGGCGCTGCGCCGCGGGCGGCATCGGGTTGGCGGCATAGGCTGCGCGCTGGGCGTTGAACAGGGTTTGGAGTTCTTCCAGTGGCTGCTGCAGGTTCTGAAGGTAGGCAATTTCAGCAGTCATGGTCATCTCCGGACTTATTGTAATGAAGAGCTTTTTAGAGTCTATGCTCTAGAAAGTCAAATGACATCCTGGCGCAGCATTGTTTTCTCCGTCGGCGGATAGGTCGTAAGATGCCCGTCAACGCACTCTGAATTAAAGCTCAAGCCATGGCCCCACGGATCAAAACCAGCGAGCGCATCGTGCAGAACAGCCTGGAGCTGTTCAATCAGCAGGGTGAGCGCAGCATCAGCACCAACCACATTGCTGCCCACATGGAAATTTCCCCGGGCAACCTGTACTACCACTTCCCCAACAAGCAGGCGATCATCGCCGTATTGTTCAGTGAGTACGAAAGCCTGGTGGACAGCTTCCTGCGCCCCCCCCAAGGGCGCGCCGCGACGGTTGAGGACAAGCGTTACTACCTCCAGGAGTTGCTGGCGGCCATGTGGCGCTACCGGTTTTTGCACCGTGACCTCGAACACTTGCTCGACAGCGATCCGGAACTGGCTGCCCGCTACCGGCGTTTTTCCCAACGCTGCGTGATCCAGGGCACAGCGATCTACAGAGGGTTCGTCGAGGCCGGCATCTTGAAGATGGACCGGGTGCAGATCGAATCCCTGACGCTCAACGCCTGGATCATCCTGACGTCCTGGGTGCGTTTCCTCTGCACCACGCGGGAAAACTCCAAACACCTGAGCGAACAGGCGATCAAACGTGGGGTTTACCAGGTGCTGGTGCTGGAGGCGGGGTTTGTCACGGATCAGTCCCGCGACGCGGTCAACGCGTTGTTCGAGGAGTTTTACGTGCCGCTGGCTCAAGCGTTGGAAGAAGTGCAGTAGGATCTACCACGTCATTACAGGAGTCTGTCATGCCCATTGCGCAACTGATCAACCCGCAAGCACTGGACCTGAAAAAGGAGCAGCCGGGGCTGGTGATTCTGGATTGTCGTTTTGCCCTCGAAGACCCGGATTACGGCCAGCGCAGCTATGCCGACGGGCATATCGCCGGATCGAGTTTTGCCGATCTTGAGCGTGATTTGAGCGGGGCAGTGGTCAAGGGCGTGACCGGGCGTCATCCGTTGCCCGAACCTGAAGGCTTGATCGAGCGTTTGCAGACCTGGGGCATCAATGCCGACAGCGAAGTGGTTTTGTATGACGACGGTCCCGGTGCCTACGCAGCGCGGGCCTGGTGGTTGCTGGCCTGGCTGGGCAAGCGCGATGGCGTGTTCATCCTCAATGGTGGGCTCAAGGCCTGGCACGGAGCGGGTTTGCCCTTGAGTCTCGATGCTCCCGGTGTTGAACGTGGCACCTTTACCGGGACGCCGGACAATGTGCTGATCCTGAGCGCCGAACAGCTTCAGCAACGTCTCGGCCAACCCGCGCTGACGTTGCTCGATGCTCGTGCCTTGCCGCGCTTCAAGGGTGAAGTGGAACCGATCGACCCGATTGCCGGACACATTCCCGGTGCTCAATGCGCGGCGTTCACCGACAATCTGGGCAGTGACGGGCGTTTCTTGTCGGCCGATCAGCTCAAGCAGCGGTTTGCGGAGAAACTGGGTAATCGCTCGCCGACTGATCTGGTGGCGTACTGCGGCTCCGGTGTGACGGCGTGCCATAACCTGTTTGCTTTGTGCCTGGCCGGTTATCCGTTGGGTTCGCTGTACGCCGGGTCGTGGAGCGAGTGGATCAACGATCCTGCGCGGGGCGTCGCTACCGGCGAATAAACCCCAACCCCCCCCTGTAGGAGCGAGCTTGCTCGCGAAAAACGTTCAGCAGACGCGTTCATTCAGGCAGCGCGCGTTATCGTTGACGTGCTTCGCGATCAATCGAGCGTCGACCGGCTGCTCCTACAAGGAATGGTGGCCAGCCACTGCGGGATGCGCCGTTCCAGGTAGTAACCCGGTTGCCGGAACGTGCCATCGACGAAGCCGACATGCCCACCCTTGGCTTGCAGCTCGAATTGAGTGCAGGCGGACAATTCCTCGGCTGCCGGCAGGCTGTGAGGAAACACAAACGGGTCGTCGGCCGCCTGAATGATCAGCGTCGGTGTGCGAATTTCGCCAAGGAAATAGCGGCTCGAGGCGCGGCGATAGTAATCCTGTGCGTCGCTGAAGCCATGCAGCGGCGCGGTGACCCTGCCATCGAAATCCCAGAAGGTGCGCATGTTTTCCAGCGAGCCGAGGGCGGCCAGTTTTGCCAGGCTATCCTCACGCCCGTCATGTTGGAATTGCCGTTGCTTGTTCTTGATGTAGGCGACCATTTCGCGCATGAAGTGCGCCTGATACACCTTCGAGAAACCCTGGCCGATACGGTCGGCGCACTGATCAAGTCGAAACGGCACCGATACCGCCACCGCGCCGAGCACGCCACTGTCGCTGCCGCTCTCGCCCAAGTGTTTGAGCAAAACGTTGCCGCCGAGGGAATAACCGACCGCGTACAGCGGTGCGAGCGGTCGTTTGGCCCGCAGATGTTTGATGGCTTCCGCCAGGTCTTCACTGGCGCCGGAGTGGTAGCTGCGCGGCAAGAGATTCGGTTCGCCGGAACAGCCGCGCCAGTTCAGCGCGACGCTGGCCCAGCCCTGGGCACCCAGCGCCTTTTGCACGCCGGCCACATAAGGCGAACTGGAAGAACCGGTCAGGCCGTGCAACACCAGCACCAGCGGCGTATCGGCGCAGTGCGGACCGTGCCAGTCCAGGTCAAGAAAGTCGCCATCTTCGAGCCACAAGCGTTCGCGCTCGCGCTCGATGGGGGTGGTTTTGCGCCACAGCGGTCCCCACAAGGTCTGCAAGTGCGGGTTGCCAAGGCCGAAGGCGGGGGTGAAACGTTCTGACGCAAGGGGCACGATTTCTCTCGATGCAGCGGTGCGCAACCTGTGCGCACCTTGTCAGGCCAGTCGATTAACTGGCGATCTCTGCCATACGTTGCCACAACGAGTAGTAGACGCGCCCGGATTTCTGCTCGCGGTGCAGACGCCAGTTCGCCGGTAAGCCGAGCGTTGACGGTGCGGTTTCACTTTCGGTGTACACCCAGGCGTCGTCCGCCAGCCATTGGCGCTCTTCAAGCAGGGTGCACACGGTCGGCAACAGGTTCTGGTTGAACGGCGGATCGAGGAAAACCAGGTCGTAGGCGACCGCTGGCTGGGTTTCCAGATAACGCAGTGCGTCGGCCGTTTGAACCTGGCCGGTGGTGCAGCGCAGCGTGCCCAGATGTTCCTTCAGGCTGGACACCGCGATGTTGCTCGCGTCCAGCGCCTGACCCATGGCCGCGCCACGGGACAAGGCTTCGAGAAACAGCGCGCCGCTACCGGCGAACGGATCGAGCACCTTGGCCCCGGCCACATACGGCGCGAGCCAGTTGAACAGGGTTTCGCGCACCCGGTCCGGGGTTGGGCGCAGGCCCGGCGCATCAGGGAAACTCAGTTTACGGCTGCGCCATTCGCCGCCGATGATGCGCAGTTGGTTCACGCCGTTATGCACGTTGTGAACAGGTTTTTTTGGACGGGAAGTGGCCATTAATGCTCCGGAACCCCGAGCGGCTGCTCGGCAGGTTTATCAGTAGGGGCCGGTAACGGCTTTTGCGGCACGGTCGGGCCAGCGCTGACGATGACCATTTTGTCCGTGCTCAGGTGTTTGTTCAGTGCGGCTTTGACTTGCTCGACGGTCAGGCTCTGGGACTGCTGCATGAAGTCCTCCAGGTAGCTCAACGGCAGGTTGTAGAAACCCATCGCGCCGAGCTGGCCGACGATATCCGCGTTGCTGGCGGTGGACAGCGGGAAGCTGCCGGCCAGTTCACGCTTGGCGTCCTCGAGTTCTTTCTCGGTCGGGCCGGTTTTAAGGTAGTCGGCGAGCACGTCCTGCACCAGTTTCAGCGTGCCTTCGCTCATTTCGGCGCGGGTTTGCAGGTTGATCATGAACGGGCCGCGCGCCTGCATCGGGGTGAAGCCCGAATACACGCCATACGTCAGGCCACGTTTCTCGCGCACTTCGCTCATCAGGCGGGTGCCAAAGCCACCGCCGCCGAGGATCTGATTGCCCATCGACAAGGCCGCGTAATCCGGATCGTCCCGGTCGATGCCCAGTTGCGCGAGCATCAGGTTGGTCTGCTTGGATGGGAACTCGATGTGGCCAATGCTGGCTTTCGGCTCGGCCGGTTGCGGCAGTTTCGCCAATGCGGGGCCTTTTGGCAGCGCGCTGGACACTTGTGAGGCAATGGCTTCGGCGTCGGCGCGAGAAAGGTCGCCTACCAGCGCAATCACGACGTTGCCGGCGGCGTAGGCTCTCTCATGGAATGCCTTCAATTGCGCCAGGGTGATAGCCGGAATGGTTGTCGCCGTGCCATCGCTGGAATGCGCATACGGGTGATCGCCGTACAGGCGGTTCATCAGTTCGATGCTGGCGAGTTTGCCGGGGTTCTGTTTCTGATATTCGAAGCCAGCCAGCATCTGGTTCTTGATGCGCGCAAACGAATCGGCGGGGAAGGTCGGTTTGCCGACGACTTCGGAGAACAGCTTCAGCGCGGGCTCGCGTTTGTCCAAGGCACTGAGGCTACGCAGAGAAGCCAGTGCCATGTCCTTGAACGCGCCATTGCCAAAGTCAGCGCCCAGGCCTTCGAAGCCTTGGGCGATGGCGCCAACATCTTTGCCGGCCACGCCTTCGTTGAGCATCGCGTTGGTCAGCACAGCCAGGCCCGGCGCCTCGCCGTCCTGGCTGCTGCCTGCGGCGAAGATCAGGCGCATGTCGAACATCGGCAGCTCACGGGCTTCGACGAACAGCACCTTAGCGCCCTCGGCCGTGTTCCAGGTCTGCACGTCCAGGCTGCGGCGACTCGGTGCCTTGCCGTCGAGTTCGGCCAGCGATTGCAGCTTCTGGCTGGATTTGGCCTTGTCGAAGGCTTCGCTGGCGTTGGACTCATCGGTCTTCAAGAAATAGAACGCAGCGGAGCCGATCAATGCGACAGCGATCAGGCCAATCAAGGCCAGGCGTGGTTTTTTACGCTCACTCATGAGTCGTCTCCAGTGGCAGGACATGGGCGACGCTGAGACGTTCGCGGGTGAAATACAGCTTGGCGGCTTTCTGGATGTCTTCTGGCGTGACGCTTTCCAGCTCGGCCAGCTCGGTGTCCATCAGTTTCCAGGACAGGCCGACGGTTTCCAATTGGCCGATAGCGGTGGCCTGGCTGGTGATCGAGTCACGCTCGTAAACCAGGCCGGCAATCACTTGAGCCCGAACGCGCTCCAGCTCTTCAGCGGATGGCGCAGTGGTTTTCAGCTGTTCGAGCAGCTTCCACAAGCCGGCTTCGGCCTGGGCGATGGTTTTGTTTTTCTGGGTGTTCGGCGTTGCCGACAGGGTGAACAGGCTGTCGCCGCGGGTGTAGGCGTCGTAGCTCGACGAACCGCCGGACACCAGTTCTTCACCGCGTTCCAGTTGTGTCGGGATGCGCCCGCTGTAGCCGCCGTCGAGCAGGGCCGAGATCAGGCGCAAGGCGTTGACCGAACGCTTGTCTTCAGCAGTGGCGATGCTCGGCACGTTGAAGCCCAGCATCAGGCTCGGCAGTTGGGTCTGCACGTGCAGCGTGATCTGGCGCTCTCCGGGCTCGGCCAGTTCGATCGGTTTTTTTGCCGGTGGCACGTCGCGTTTGGCGATCGGGCCGAAGTAGCGCTGGGCCAGGGTTTTGACCTCGTCCGGCGTTACGTCGCCGACCACCACCAGCGTGGCGTTGTTCGGCGCGTACCAGGATTGGTACCAGTGGCGCAGTTCTTCAACTTTCATGCGGTCCAGGTCAGCCATCCAGCCGATGGTCGGCGTGTGGTAACCGCTGGCGGGGTAGGCCATGGCCTTGTAGCGCTCGTAGGCCTTGGACATCGGTTTGTCGTCAGTGCGCAAACGACGCTCTTCTTTAATGACTTCGATCTCGCGGGCGAACTCATCGGCCGGCAGGCGCAGGCTGGCCATGCGGTCCGCTTCCAGTTCGAAGGCCACGCCCAGACGATCGCGGGCCAGCACTTGGTAATAAGCGGTGAAGTCATCGCTGGTGAAAGCGTTCTCTTCGGCGCCGAGGTCGCGCAGGATCAGCGAGGCTTCGCCGGGGCCGACTTTCTCGCTGCCTTTGAACATCATGTGTTCCAGCGCGTGGGACAAACCGGTCTGTCCTGGCGTCTCATAGCTTGAACCGACCTTGTACCAGACCTGCGAAACCACCACTGGCGCACGATGGTCTTCGCGCACGACGACCTTCAGGCCGTTGTCGAGGGTGAATTCGTGGGTGGGTTGCGGATCGGCAGCGAAGGCTGAAAGTGGCAGACAAACTGTGCTGAGCAGCAGGCCTGCAGCGCGGCGGGCTAGAGCATTCATTCGTTTTTTAAACCTTTGGGGCTGCCCGCTTGGTCTTAGCGTCGGCGGGCGAGAGGGTGCTAGGATACTGATCCGTTTTACTGGCGGCCACGCCTATCAGGCCTTTGCGTTTGATCAGGTTGAATGGGTTTGCGGCTGAAGGTTGTGGTTTATCGACTAAACTCTGCTTTTTCGCCGATTTTGCCGCTTCAGTCCTTCGTGAAATCGTTTTTGTCAGGTGCCGTTTGCACCTCCACAAAATGTTGCGCGTGAACAAGCTGGGTCAATCGCAGTCTGTTCTGCATCGAATATTTATTTGCCGGGGCGCCCTTTGGCGCGTCGCTACCGTGAGATAGCCGTCCTCCATGTTTGGTTCCAACGACGACAAGAAAGCCCCAGCTGAGGCTGGCGAGAAGAAAAGCCTGTTCGGATGGCTGCGCAAAAAGCCGCAGGAAACCGTCGTCGAACAGCCACAAGCCATTCCTGAACCAATACCCGCACCGGTAACAGGTGAGGAGCCGGCGCCGGTCGTATTGCCGATCGCCGAGCCAGTGCTGCAATCGGTGGTCGAGGCGGAGCCTGAAGTCGTGGTTGAGCAGCCGCTGACCACAGCCGCCACGCCGTGGCTGACGTTGCCAGTGGCGGAAGAGCCGGTGGCATTGGTTGAAGATGAATTGGTGCCGCATGTGACGCCGCCGATTCCGGCACCGACGGCGTTTTCTCCTGAACCTGTTCAGGTGCCACTGATTGAGCCAGTCGTGGTGGCCGAGCCTGCGCCGGCTGTTCCAGAACCAGTGATTCCTGCATCCGTTGCTCCGGCCGCTCCGGTTGTTCAAGCGCCAGAACCTGAACGGGTCGTCGCATCCGTTGCCGCCGCGCCCGTCGTGCCGGTCGAAACCCACGCCGAGCCTGCGCGCACCGAAGAAACCAAGGCCGGTTTCTTCGCCCGCCTCAAGCAAGGCTTGTCCAAGACCAGCGCCAGCATCGGCGAAGGCATGGCCAGCCTGTTCCTCGGCAAGAAGATCATCGACGACGAGCTGCTCGAAGACATCGAAACCCGTTTGCTGACGGCCGACGTTGGCGTCGAAGCGACTTCGGTGATCATCCAGCACCTGACCCAAAAGGTCGCCCGCAAAGAGCTGGCTGATGCCGACGCGCTCTACAAATCCCTGCAGGCTGAACTGGCTGCCATGCTCAAACCGGTTGAGCAGCCACTGAAAATCAACTCGCAAAACAAGCCGTTCGTGATTCTGGTCGTCGGCGTCAACGGTGCCGGCAAGACCACCACCATCGGCAAACTGGCGAAGAAACTGCAACTTGAAGGCAAGAAAGTCATGCTCGCGGCGGGCGATACCTTCCGTGCCGCGGCGGTCGAGCAATTGCAGGTCTGGGGCGAGCGCAACAAGATTCCGGTCATCGCCCAGCACACCGGCGCCGACTCGGCGTCGGTGATCTTCGACGCCGTGCAGGCCGCCAAGGCCCGTGGCATCGATGTGCTGATCGCCGACACAGCAGGTCGCCTGCACACCAAAGACAACTTGATGGAAGAGTTGAAGAAGGTTCGCCGGGTGATCAGCAAGCTCGACGCCGACGCACCGCATGAAGTGTTGCTGGTGCTTGATGCCGGCACGGGCCAGAACGCTATCAACCAGGCCAAGCAATTCAACCAGACTGTCGAACTGACGGGCCTGGCGCTGACCAAGCTCGACGGCACCGCCAAAGGCGGGGTGATTTTCGCCCTGGCCAAGCAGTTTGGCTTGCCGATTCGCTACATTGGCGTCGGGGAAGGCATCGATGACTTGCGTACTTTTGAAGCAGAACCCTTTGTCCAGGCACTGTTTGCCGAGCGGGAGCGTTCATGATTCGTTTCGAACAGGTCGGTAAACGCTACCCGAACGGTCACGTCGGCTTGCATGAGCTGAGCTTTCGAGTCCGTCGGGGCGAATTCTTGTTTGTGACCGGCCACTCTGGCGCCGGTAAAAGCACTTTGTTGCGGCTGCTGCTGGCGATGGAGCGTCCGACCACCGGCAAATTGCTGCTGGCCGGCCAGGACCTCGGCACCATCAGCAATGCGCAAATTCCATTCCTGCGTCGACAAATCGGCGTGGTGTTCCAGAACCACCAGTTGCTGTTCGATCGTACGGTGTTCAATAACGTCGCGCTGCCACTGCAGATCCTCGGTCTTTCCAAGGCCGAGATCGCCAAACGCGTGGATTCGGCCCTTGAGCGCGTCGCGTTATCGGACAAGACCGATCTGTACCCCGGCGACCTGTCCACCGGTCAGCAACAGCGCGTCGGCATTGCCCGCGCCATCGTTCACCGTCCGGCGTTGCTGCTGGCGGACGAGCCGACCGGTAACCTCGACCCGCGTCTAGCGGCCGAGATCATGGGCGTGTTCGAAGACATCAACCGTTTGGGCACCAGTGTGCTGATCGCCAGTCACGACCTGGCCCTGATCGCCCGAATGCGTCATCGCATGCTGACCCTGCAACGCGGCCGACTGATCGGCGACGGGGAGGCGGGCGTATGAGTGCGACACGCAGCCCCAAGGTTTCCGAACGCGTGGCGCCAAAAGCCGCCGATCCGCAACCGCAGAAGAAAAAACACGACGATGATGACGGCCCGGACTTCGCCACGCTGTTCCGTGCCTGGGTTGAAAGCCATCGCGCCAGTCTGCTGGACAGTTTGCGTCGCCTGGGCAAGCAGCCCATCGGCAGCTTCTTCACCTGCATGGTGATGGCCGTTGCGCTGAGTTTGCCGATGGGCCTGTCACTTTTGCTAAGTAACGTCGAGCGTCTCGGCGGCTCCTGGCAGCGTGCGGCGCAGATTTCCCTGTACTTGCAACTCGAGGCCAGCCCGACTGAAGGCGAGTCGTTGCGCGACCAGATCAAAAGCATTCCTGGCGTAGCCGATGCTGAATATGTCGGCCGTGATCAGGCGCTGGAAGAGTTTCAGCAGCAGTCCGGTCTGGGCGAGGCGTTGAAGGAACTGCCGGAAAATCCGCTGCCAGGCGTGGTGCTGGTGACCCCGAACGAAGTCGACAAGCCTGCGCTTGAAGCATTACGACAAAAACTTTCCGAGCTTCCGAAGGTACAACAGGCACAACTTGATCTAGTCTGGGTCGAGCGTCTAGCAGCGATTCTCAAGCTGGGTGACCGTTTTGTCTTCGGTCTGACCGTGCTTCTGGTTTCTGCATTACTTTTGGTGATAGGCAATACCATTCGTCTTCATATTGAAAACCGCCGCACAGAGATAGAAGTGATTAAACTCGTCGGCGGCACTGACAGTTATGTGCGCAGGCCCTTTCTGTACATGGGCGCGCTGTATGGCTTCGGTGCGGGGATACTTTCCTGGGGCGTTTTGGCGTTCGGCCTGGACTGGCTGAACGACGCGGTGGTTGGGCTGGCCGGTTTGTACGGCAGTGATTTCGCATTGGCCGGTGTACCGGCAGCCGACGGTCTGTCTCTCTTGCTTGGCGCGGTGCTGTTGGGGTATATCGGTGCATGGATAGCAGTCGCACGCCACCTGAGGGAGCTTGCGCCTAAGTAATATCATTTTGCTCGTATTGACCTTTCAGCGTTTATGGGAACTTGTCTTTTGGTTTCCGGTCAATTTTCGCAGTGCTGAACTGCACGAGTTATGTAAGTCGGAGGTTTTTTCGTATGACCAATTCTTTGCAACCTGCATATGCTCTGGTCCCGGGTGCTAACCTGGAGGCCTATGTGCACACCGTCAACAGCATTCCTTTGCTGACGCCGGAGCAGGAGCGTGAACTGGCCGAGAGTCTCTATTATGAGCAGGATTTGGGGGCGGCTCGGCAGATGGTGCTCGCCCACCTGCGTTTTGTCGTACATATCGCCCGTAGCTATTCCGGCTACGGTCTGGCTCAGGCTGACCTGATCCAGGAAGGCAACGTTGGCCTGATGAAGGCAGTTAAGCGCTTCAACCCGGAAATGGGTGTGCGTCTGGTTTCGTTCGCTGTGCACTGGATCAAGGCGGAAATCCACGAGTTCATCCTGCGCAACTGGCGGATCGTGAAAGTCGCGACCACCAAGGCTCAGCGCAAGCTGTTCTTCAACCTGCGCAGCCAGAAGAAACGTCTGGCGTGGCTGAACAACGAGGAAGTCCACCGCGTGGCGGAGAGCCTCGGTGTAGAGCCGCGGGAAGTGCGCGAGATGGAAAGCCGCCTGACTGGTCATGACATGGCCTTCGATCCGGCCGCGGAAGCGGACGACGACAGTGCTTTCCAATCGCCGGCCAACTATCTGGAAGACCACCGGTACGACCCGGCCCGTCAACTGGAAGATGCGGACTGGAGCGACAATTCCAACCACAACCTGCACGAAGCGCTGGAAGTGCTGGACGACCGCAGCCGTGACATCCTTTATCAGCGCTGGTTGGCTGAAGAGAAAGCCACGCTGCACGACCTGGCGCAGAAGTACAACGTGTCGGCCGAGCGAATTCGTCAGCTCGAAAAGAGCGCGATGAACAAGCTCAAGTTGTCGATCGCCGCCTAACCTGCGCACCCGGCAATAAAAAACGCCCCGATCATTGATCGGGGCGTTTTTGTGTGTGCCCACTGCTTAACATAGCCCCTGTGGGAGCGAGCTTGCTCGCGATTGGGCCGGTACATTCAACATGAATGTCGACTGACCTGATGCAATCGCGAGCAAGCTCGCTCCCACAGGGGATTTTCGGTGTCTATGGGTTGGGCTACTGGGCCCAAGGCGCGCGACGCGAATCGTTGAGGCTCAACAGATAGCTGTCACCGCCCAACTGACTCATCTGCTGCCGAATCCACCCGGCCCGCCGTGCGACATAGTTGGTCGGGTGACTCGCACTCCAAACCCGTGGATTGGGCAGAACGGCCGCCAGCAAACTCGCTTGCTGGCGCGACAGCGAACGCGCACCGACACCAAAGTGATGCCGAGCCGCTGCTTCCGCGCCAAACACGCCGTCATCCCACTCGACACTGTTCAAGTAAACCTCAAGAATCCGCTGCTTGGGCCAGAGGACCTCGATCCACCCGGTAAACCAGGCTTCCAGCCCTTTGCGCAACCAGCTGCGCCCAGACCACAAGAACAGGTTCTTCGAGACTTGCTGGCTCAATGTACTGGCGCCGCGAACCGAACCGCCCAGCTCGTTGTGAGCCAGTGCGGCGCGGATGGCACCCAGGTCAAAGCCCCAATGCTCCGGGAATTTCTGATCTTCACCGGCAATCACTGCGACTTTCAGATCGTCGGAAATCTCATCCCAAGGCTTCCAGGTACGTTGCAGGTCGATGGGCTCGCCGTCGATCCAGGATTCGATCTTGCGCTCGACCATCAGCGCCGTGCCCGGTGGTGGTACCACGCGAAAAATCAGCACCAGCAATACGCTGCCACCCGCGAACCAGAGCAGGGCCTTCGTGAATCGTCGCAAAAATAAACGCAGCATAGAGATGGCTTGGCCGAACCCGTTGAGCGGGCCATTATACAGACCCTGTTGATCGAGTCTGACTGGAGTTCTTCATGCTGCGTGGCTTTCTGATCCTGTCCGCTTTCTTCGGCTTCACCGGCGTCGCCCTTGGCGCATTTGCCGCCCACGGCTTGAAAAACCGGCTGACCCCTGAATACCTGGCGATCTTCCACACCGGCGTCACCTACCAATTGGTGCACACACTTGCCTTATTGGGTGTAGCGCTACTGGCCACACAGATTCCGGGTCGGCTGATCACCTGGGCCGGCGCCTCGTTTGCCATCGGCATCCTGCTGTTTTCCGGCAGCCTGTACCTGTTGACCCTGACGGGCGTCAGCAAGCTCGGGATCATCACACCGTTCGGTGGCCTGGCCTTCCTGACTGGCTGGTTCTGCCTGGGCCTCGCCGCTTGGCGCTTGCCGCTGACCGCTTGACGCTTGTTGCTGACCTTTAGGTCATGAACGGGCTAGAATGCCAGCCCCTAAAAATGATGGCGGCATTCGGCATGCGCATTCAGTTGAACGGCGAATCCCTTGAACTGCCCGACGGTGAAACCGTTGCGGCCCTGCTGGCCCGTCTGGAACTGACCGGACGACGGGTGGCGGTCGAACTCAATCTGGATATCGTCCCGCGCAGCCAGCATGGGGAAACCACATTGAACGACGGCGATTGCGTCGAAGTGGTTCACGCTATCGGTGGCGGCTAGTCGCCTGGCCCGCAAGGGCACCAGAATTCTGCAAGAACCTCACCCCTACAGAGGATTTCCCATGAGCATCGTTCGTAGCGACAAGCCTTTCGTCCTGGCCGGTCGTACTTACCAGTCGCGCTTGCTGGTAGGCACCGGCAAGTACCGCGACATGGAAGAAACCCGCCTGGCCATCGAGGCCTCGGGCGCCGAGATCGTCACCGTCGCCGTGCGCCGGACCAACATCGGCCAAAACCCGGGCGAACCGAACCTGCTCGATATCCTGCCGCCGGATCGATACACCATCCTGCCGAACACCGCCGGTTGCTACGACGCCATCGAAGCCGTGCGCACCTGCCGCCTGGCCCGTGAGCTGCTCGACGGCCACAACCTGGTGAAGCTGGAGGTGCTGGCGGACCAGAAAACCCTGTTTCCCAACGTCATCGAAACCCTCAAGGCCGCCGAAGTGCTGGTCAAGGAAGGCTTCGATGTAATGGTGTACACCAGCGATGATCCGATCATTGCCCGTCAACTGGCGGAAATCGGCTGTATCGCGGTCATGCCGCTGGCCGGTCTGATTGGCACGGGCCTGGGGATTTGCAACCCGTACAACCTGCAGATCATCCTGGAAGAGGCGAAAATACCTGTGCTGGTGGACGCCGGGGTTGGTACTGCCTCTGATGCCACCATCGCCATGGAGCTGGGCTGCGAAGCGGTGCTGATGAACTCGGCCATCGCCAACGCCCAGCAGCCCATCATGATGGCTGAAGCCATGAAACACGCCATCGTCGCAGGCCGCCTGGCCTACCTCGCCGGCCGCATGCCGAAAAAACTCTATGCCAGCGCCTCCTCGCCGCTGGATGGTCTGATCAAGTAAGAGCCATTGATGACTGAATCAAACGACACGCCTATCCAGACGGAAGAAGGCGACGAGCGCCAACACCGCCGCATCAAGAGTTTCGTGATGCGCGCCGGGCGCATGACCGAAGGCCAGCAACGCGGCCTGGACCAAGGCACACCGCTGTTTGTGCTGCCATTGGCGGATGCACCGGTGGACTTCGACCAGGTATTCGGTCGCTCGGCACCGCGCTCGCTGGAAATCGGTTTCGGCATGGGCCATTCGCTGCTGGAAATGGCTGCCGCCTCGCCGGAACAGGATTTCATTGGCGTGGAAGTGCACCGTCCGGGTGTTGGCGCGCTGCTCAATGGCGTGCTGACTCAAGGCCTGACCAACCTGCGTGTCTACGATTGCGACGCGATCGAAGTGCTCAACCGTTGCATCGCCGACAACAGCCTCGACCGCCTGATGCTGTTTTTCCCGGATCCGTGGCACAAGAGCCGCCACCACAAGCGTCGTATCGTTCAGGCGTCGTTCGCTGAACTGGTGCGCAGCAAGTTGAAGGTCGGCGGTGTGCTGCACATGGCCACTGACTGGGAACCGTACGCCGAGTACATGCTGGAAGTGATGAACGTTGCGCCGGGTTATCGCAACCTGGCCGAGGACGGCAAGTGCGTGCCGCGCCCGGCTGAACGCCCGATCACCAAGTTCGAGCGCCGTGGCGAACGTCTTGGGCATGGCGTGTGGGATCTGAAGTTCGAAAAGCAGTCCTAAGTCGTAACGCAGTAAAAACTGTGGGAGCGAGCTTGCTCGCGATGGCGGCCTGACAGTCAACTGAGATGTTGAATGTTATGGCCTCATCGCGAGCAAGCTCGCTCCCACAGTTGTTTCCGGTTGTAGCTGAAGTCAGCGGCGGTCGGCCACAACGCCGATGAGCACCAGCACCACCAACAACACCGGCGCCAGGCTGTAGTTGTTGAACTGGCTCAAGCCGCGGATGATCCACGGCGTGGCGTAGATCAGCGCGAGCCCGCTGCCGACCATGCACAACAGGGCCATCAGCGGTACGCGCAAGGCGCCGGCGATGCTGCCCAGGCGTTGGTCGACCCAGCCTTTGATGTCCGCGCCGAACAACACCAGCAAACAGCCCACCAACGCCAGCGAGATTTCCGACAGGTTGCTGCGGCTCCAACGGGAGACGGTGGCGAGCAGGTCGAGTATCAAATCCATTCGTTTTCCCTTAAGGCTGAAATCAGCTCAGAAATTTTTGCAGCAAGTCATTGAGGAACAGTTGACCGCGCCCGGTGGCCGCCAGACGTGACGGTTCGACCTGCAACAGGCCGCTTTGTTCGGCGTCGAGGCGGCCTTCGGCCAGGCTTTCCAGGCTCAGCCCGGTGCGCTCCGGGTACAGCCGCGATTCGACGCCCTCGGTCAGGCGCAAGGCATTCATCAGGAACTCGAACGGTAGTTCATCGTTGGTCAGGGCTTTTTCGCCGGCCGTGAAGCTTTTCGCCGGGTTCAGGTAGTCCTTCGGCAGGCGCGTCTTCCAGGTGCGCACGATGCGTCCGTCCGGATGGCTAAGCTTGCCGTGGGCGCCGGCACCGATGCCGATGAAGTCGCCAAAACTCCAGTAATTGAGGTTATGCCGCGCCGGGCGACCGGGCTGGGCATAGGCAGAGACTTCGTATTGCGCGTAACCGTGCTCAGCCAACAGCGCCTGACCCGCTTCCTGAATGTCCCACAACGTGTCGTCTTCCGGCAGCGTCGGCGGCTGGTTCCAGAACACCGTGTTCGGCTCCAGCGTCAGCTGATACCAGGACAAGTGCGTCGGCTTCAAGGCGATGGCCTGGCGTAAATCGCTCAGGGCATCGTCCAACGACTGACCGGGCAAACCGTGCATCAGGTCCAGGTTGAAGTTATCGAACCCGGCCTGACGCGCCATGCCAGCGGCTCGCGCCGCTTCATCGCCATTGTGAATCCGGCCCAGCGCCTTGAGTTTCTCTTCCTGAAAGCTCTGGATGCCGATCGACAGCCGATTGATGCCCAATGCGCGGTAAGCGACGAACTTCTCTTGTTCGAACGTGCCCGGATTGGCCTCCAGGGTGATTTCAATGTCGCTGGCAAACGGTATCCGTTGCTCGACGCCTTTGAGCAAGCGGCCCAAGGCTTCGGCGCTGAACAGACTCGGCGTACCGCCACCAAAGAAGATCGAGCTCAGTTCACGGCCGTAAACCGCGTGCAGGTCCTGATCGAGATCGGCCAGCAACGCGTCGACGTATTCCTGCTCCGGCAGCACCGGGCTGGCGGTGTGGGAGTTGAAGTCGCAATAAGGGCATTTGCGCACACACCACGGGATGTGGATGTACAGCGCCAGGGGCGGCAGCGTTGGCAATGCGGCCCGAGGCGATTGTGCGGCACCGCCGAAAATCAGCGGTGACGCGGATGAGTCGCGGGTCATTTCAGGCCCAGACGCTGGCGCAGCAGATCCATTGCACGGGCGCGGTGACTGATGAGGTTCTTGTCGCTCGGGCTCAGTTCGGCGCTGGAGCAATCGCGCTCGGGCACCCAGAACAGCGGATCGTAACCAAAACCGTGTTCACCGCTGGCTTGAGTCAGGATGCGGCCGTGCCACAGACCTTCGCAGAGGATCGGCAATGGATCGTCGGCATGACGCACCAGCGCCAGAACGCAGACAAACTGCGCGCCGCGCTCGGCTTGCGGCACGTTTTTCAAGGCATCGAGCAGTTTGGCGTTGTTCGCCGCATCGCCTTGGCCATCGGCATAACGAGCCGAGTAGATCCCCGGCGCGCCGCCGAGGAAATCCACCGCCAGCCCCGAATCGTCGGCCAGCGCCGGCAGCCCGGAAATGCGCGCAGCGTTACGGGCCTTGAGGATGGCGTTCTCGACGAACGACAAACCGGTTTCTTCAGGCTCGACGCTGCTGAACTCGCCGATCGAGCGCAGTTGCACCGAGTCGCCGAGCATGGCCTGGAGTTCCTTGAGTTTGCCGGCGTTGTGGCTGGCCAGTACGAGTTGCGTGAAGTTCATCATTCGCCGGGGAAAAGCTCTTGGTTGAAATTGATGGTGTTGATTTTGTCACCGTTCTGCACCTTGATCTCGAAGGTGCGGATTTCCTGCTGGTCGACCGGGAACTGGGCGATGTAGTAGATCGCGCCTTGTTCGGTGATCTGTTTGAATTTCAGTGGCACGGTCTGGCTGGTCAGGTCTTTGACCGAGCCGCTGACGTTGGAGACCAGCGGTTTGCCATCCTTGATCACCGAGACGTTGATCACGCCCTGGTTCTTGCTGCGATTCAGCTCGGCCGATTTGGCGATGTCCGGCGTCAGGAAAGTGGAATTGAACGTGTTGTAGTGCACCGTCACGTCGCCAAAGGTTTCCTGGCGCTCGCCCTTGATGACTTCGGCGGCCATGGCGGTGACGCTTAGGCAGGCAGAGAGTAAAAACAATGCTAGACGACCCATGATCGTTCTCCTTGGAATGTCGTGGTTCAGACCGCGACCTTGTGGTCTTGCAGCCCCGGGCTGCTGACGCGGTAGATACCGATCTCACCTAACAGATTAGGCCATAGCTTACTGGCCCACCCGTGCCGATGCTGTTGATCCACGGCAAGCCGATCAATGACCTTGGCTTCACGTCCGCGGCAAAGGGCTTCAAAGTCTTCGAAGGTGCAGAAGTGGATGTTCGGCGTGTTGTACCAGGTGTACGGCAGAAACTCCGATACCGGCATCCGGCCCTTGCTCGCCAGGTACCAGCGGCAGCGCCAGTGACCGAAGTTGGGAAAGGTGATGATGCACTGGCGACCGACCCGCAGCATTTCGTCGAGGATTTTGTCCGGGTAGTGTACGGCTTGCAACGCCTGGGTCATGACCACGATGTCGAAGCTGTTGCTGGCAAAGTTGCCCAAGCCCTTGTCCAGGTCCTGCTCGATGACGTTGATGCCTTTGGCCACGCACTCGGCGATGTTGTCCGGGTCGTTTTCCAGGCCGTAACCGGTAACTTGCTTGTTGTCGCGCAGCCACGTCAGCAGCTCGCCGTCACCGCAGCCGAGGTCAAGCACGCGGCTGCCGGCGGGGATCCATTCCTGGATGATTTCCAGATCAGCTCTCATGGCGTTCTCACAACGTAATTCGGTTCATGTAATTGCTGAACGCCTGCAAGTAACGCGGGATCGGAATCAGGAAGGCGTCGTGGCCTTGCGGAGCGTCGATCTCGAGGTAGCAGACGTCTTTCCTGGCCGCCATCAGCGCGTCCACCAGTTCCCGCGAGCGGGCAGGGGAGAAGCGCCAGTCGGTGGTGAAAGACATCACGCAGAACTTGGCCGAGGCGCTGGCGAAGGTTTTCGCCAGGTCATCGTCGAAGTTTGCCGCCGGGTCGAAGTAGTCCAGCGCCTTGGTCATCAGCAGGTAGGTGTTGGCGTCGAAGCGTCCGGAGAATTCCTCGCCCTGATAACGCAGGTAGCTTTCAACCTGGAACTCGACACTGTGGAAGTCGTAGTTGAGCTTTTCGCTCTTGAGGCCACGGCCGAATTTCTCACCCATGGAATCGTCGGACAGGTAAGTGATGTGCCCGACCATCCGTGCCAGCATCAAGCCGCGCTTGGGGATCACGCCCGCTTCCTGGAACGAACCGCCGTGGAACTCAGGGTCGGTGAGGATTGCCTGGCGTGCGACTTCGTTGAAGGCGATGTTCTGTGCCGAAAGCTTGGGTGCCGAGGCGATGGCCAGGCAGTGCCGCACGCGATCCGGGTAGGTGATGGTCCACTGCAACGCCTGCATGCCGCCGAGGCTGCCGCCAATCACGGCCGCCCATTGGCTGATGCCGAGCAGGTCGGACAAGCGCGCCTGACTGTGCACCCAGTCTTCCACGGTCAGCACCGGGAAGTCGGCGCCGAAGGGCTTGCCGGTTTCCGGGTTGACGCTGCTCGGGCCGGTGGAACCGTTGCAACCGCCGAGGTTGTTCAGGCTGACGACGAAGAATTTAGTGGTGTCGATCGGCTTGCCGGGGCCGATGCAGCTGTCCCACCAACCGGGTTTGCGGTCGTCGGGGCTGTGGAAGCCGGCAGCGTGGTGGTGACCGGACAAGGCGTGGCAGATCAGCACGGCGTTACTCGCCGTGGCGTTCAGCGTGCCGTAGGTTTCGTAAATCAGGTCGTACGCCGGGAGCGAACGGCCGCAGGCCAGGGCCAGGGGTTCGCTGAAGTGCGCCATTTGCGGCGTCACCAGACCAACAGAATCGGGGGGAAAGGCAGTTGGCATCGACCCTGCTCTCGTTGAAATGAGGCGTAAGTCTAAAGACCGGTGGGGTCAGCGGCAAGCAAAGGCCCGAGCTGATTTTCTTCAGTTGGACCTAGGTGCATTCATTGCGAGCAAGCTCGCTCCCACATTGGAATGCATTCCCTTGTGGGAGCGAGCTTGCTCGCGATGAACGATGACACGGTCAGCCTCCCGTGCGCTGAAGATCGGGTCAAATCAGCAGGCGCAGGATTTCCGGCATCATCGTCATCGCGGCGAGGTTGTTGATCACCAGCATGTCGATCAGCTTGAGCACCAGGAACGCGAGGATTGGCGAGATATCCAGACCACCGAGGTTGGGCACTATCTTGCGAAACGGCGCCAGTGCCGGCTCGCAGATCTGGTTCACCAGCTCGGCGCCCGGGTTGTGGCTGCCCGGGGCGACCCAGGACAGAATCACGCTGATGATCAGGGCAAAGAAGAAAATCTTCAGGAACAGTGCGGTCACGCCGATCAGCGACCAGATCAGCAATTGCAGCGGGTTGCCGGTGGTGCCATAGGTCAGCAGCAGCGTCAGGGCCATCAACGCCAGTTGCACGAGGATCGCCAGCACCAGTGAGGACATGTCCAGACCAAACATGCTCGGGATGATCCGGCGCAGCGGCTTGAGCAGCGGCTGAGTAGCCTTGACGGCGAACTGGCACAGCGGGTTGTAGAAGTTCGCGCGCACCAGTTGCAACACAAAGCGCAGCAGCACGATCAGCAGGTAGAGGCTGCCGAGGGTTTGCAGCACGTAAACCGCTGCAGTGTTCAATCCAATCATGTAAGGCTCCTTATTGACCCAATTGTTCGGCCATCTCGGCCGAGCGGTGCGCAGCGGCGCCAAGTGCTTTTTCTACCAGCGCTTCGAAGCCGCCAGCCTGGAACGATTTGATTGCAGCTTCTGTAGTGCCCGCCGGCGAGGTCACGCGGCGACGCAGTTCAGCGGCGTCGACATCGCTGGAAACCGCCATGTGCGCGGCGCCCAGCGCGGTTTGCAGGGTCAGTTGGGCGGCAATGTCTGCCGGCAGACCAAGCTTCACGCCCGCGGCGGTCATGGCTTCGATCAGCAGGAAGAAGTACGCGGGGCCCGAACCGGAAACGGCGGTGACGGCGTCCAGTTGCTGTTCTTCGTTCAACCACAAGGCGATGCCCACGGCCGACAGCAATTCTTCAGCCTGTTGGCGTTGCTCAGCGCTCACCTCGGCGGTGGCGAACAAACCGCTCACGCCCTGGCGCAGCAGCGCCGGGGTGTTGGGCATGCAGCGCACGATCGGTTGCGCGCCGAGCCAGTTGTTCATGCTGGCGCAGGTGATGCCGGCAGCAATCGAGACCACCAGCTGATTGGGCTTGAGGCTCGGGCGAATCGCTTCGCACACGGCTTTCATCGCCTGGGGTTTGACCGCCAGCACGACCACGTCCGCGCCTTGAATGGCCTCGGCGTTGTCGGCGAATACTTCGATGCCGTGTTCAGCGTTCACTTTGGCGCGGGTTTCAACGCCCGGGTCGCTGGCGCGGATCTGCGCGGCGTCCAGACCTTTGGCGCGCAGGCCGCCGATCAGGCTGGCGGCCATGTTGCCGGCACCGATAAAGGCAATACGAGTCTTGCTCATGTCAGGTCCTTATAAAGAGAAGAGTCAGCCATTGTTCATGGTTGACCGTAGTCGCGGGCGCCAAACAGGGCCGTTCCGATACGGACCCAGGTGGCGCCCATGGCGATGGCCGATTCAAGATCGTGGCTCATGCCCATGGAAAGTGTGTCGAGCGGCAGGTTCAGGCTGGCTTGCAGGCTTTGTACGGCAGCAAAAGCGGCATCCTGAGCGGCGCGATCTTCCGTCGGCTCGGGGATCGCCATCAACCCGCGCAGCTTGAGGCGCGGCAGTTCGTTGATGGCGTGGGCCAGGGCGGGCACGTCGGCCGGGGTGCAGCCGGACTTGCTGGCTTCACCGCTGACGTTGACCTGGATGCAGATGTTCAGTGGCGGCAGATCGGCAGGACGTTGTTCGGACAGGCGTTGTGCGATTTTCAGACGATCCACGGAATGCACCCAGGCGAAGTGCTCGGCGATGGCGCGAGTCTTGTTCGATTGAATGGGGCCGATGAAGTGCCAGATCAAGGGCAGGTCGGCCAATTCGAGCTGTTTGCCCAAGGCTTCCTGCAGGTAATTCTCGCCAAAGTCGCGCAGGCCGGCGGCGTGGGCTGCACGCACGGCGTCAGCGGGCTTGGTCTTGCTCACGGCCAATAGCTGGACGCTGTGTTCGTCACGGTGGGCGGCAAGGGCGGCAGCTCGGATGCGTGAACTAACCAGTGCAATGTTGTCTGCTATCGTGGACATTCAAGAGGCGCCAGCGGGTCTGAGGTTGGCGGCATTCTACTGGAATTGAGGAGTGCTATGGATATCACTGAACTGCTGGCGTTCAGCGCCAAACAAGGCGCGTCCGACTTGCACCTGTCGGCGGGCCTGCCACCGATGATTCGCGTCGACGGCGATGTGCGGCGCATCAACCTGCCGGCCCTGGATCACAAGGAAGTGCATGAGTTGATCTACGACATCATGAACGACGTCCAGCGGGTGGACTTCGAGAAGCATCTCGAAACCGACTTTTCCTTCGAAGTACCGGGCGTGGCGCGTTTTCGGGTGAACGCCTTCAACCAGAATCGGGGGGCCGGCGCCGTATTCCGGACCATTCCGTCCAAGGTCCTGACCATGGACGACCTGGGCATGGGGGAAGTGTTTCGCAAGATTACCGAAGCGCCTCGCGGCCTGGTGCTGGTGACCGGCCCAACCGGTTCCGGAAAGTCCACCACCCTGGCGGCGATGATCGATTACCTGAATAGCAATCGCCATCACCATATCCTGACCATCGAAGACCCGATCGAATTCGTCCATGAATCGCGCAAATGCCTGATCAACCAGCGTGAAGTCCATCGCGATACCCGCAGCTTCGCCACCGCCCTGCGCTCGGCGCTGCGGGAAGACCCGGATGTGATCCTGGTGGGGGAGATGCGGGATCTGGAGACCATTCGTTTGGCGCTGACCGCTGCCGAGACGGGTCACCTGGTGTTCGGCACGCTGCACACCACGTCGGCGGCGAAAACCATAGACCGGGTTGTGGATGTATTTCCGGGGGATGAAAAGTCGATGGTGCGTTCGATGCTGTCCGAATCATTGCTGGCCGTGGTGTCGCAAACGCTGGTGAAGAAGATCGGCGGCGGGCGCATCGCGGCGCACGAGATCATGCTGGGGACGTCGGCGATCCGTAACCTGATCCGTGAAGACAAAGTCGCGCAGATGTACTCGTCGATTCAGACCGGCGGGAATCTGGGGATGCAGACGCTGGATATGTGCTTGAAGGAATTGGTGACCAAAGGCCTGATCAGTCGCGAGCATGCGCGGGAGAAGGCGCGGTCGCCGGATAGTTTTTGAGCACTTTAAAGCAAAAGATCGCAGCCTTTGGCAGCTCCTACGCAGGGGTTCGCGGTTCCCTGTAGGAGCTGCCGAAGGCTGCGATCTTTTGATCTTGCTTTAAATCAGCGCTGAACGACCTGCAAGGTGTTCTTCTCTTTCGGCATAACCCGCTTGGCAACCACGTAGTGGCTTTCCCAGTACGGTTTCTTCAGCGTATCGATGGTCACCGACTTGCCACGGCGCGGTGCGTGGATAAAGCGGTCGTTGCCCAGGTAGATGGCAACGTGATTGACGCGGCGGCTCTTGATGTTAAAGAAAATCAGGTCGCCGGGTTTCAGATCCTTACGATCGACTTTCTCGCCATGACCGCTGGCCATGGCATTGGAGGTGCGAGGCAGGTCGAACGTGTCGTCGTTGAACGCGTATTTCACCAGGCCGCTGCAATCAAACCCTTTACTTGGGCTGCTGCCGCCCCAACGGTAGGGCGTACCAAGGACGTTTACGGCGCGGCTCAACACGTTGCTGCTTTCCTTGTTCGCCATTGGCGGGACAAGCTTGCTGTTGGCTTTGCTCAGCGAAGTCGATTGCTTGGCGATTTGCTTGTTTTTGCTCGACGGAGCAGAAACATGGGATTTGGGGGTGTAACCATTAACGTTAGGAAGACGTTGCTCACGATTGGTGGCGTGGGCGGCCAGTGGCATCAAAAGGCAAATGGTTAGCCATGTCTTGAAAAATGGACGCATTAGGCAGGGCTCATGTAGGTTAGCGCGAAACTTTATAACAGCTTTTTTTGTCATTCCGAGGCCGTTGGTCGATTCAACATGGCGGCCAACGGAACCAAATGCGCGGCAAATGGACGCAATTGTCGGACAGAAGTCAGGTGCTATAAGGCTTTGACGGGAGACAAGGTAACATTTGCCATACGTCGGCCACCTGTAAAAAAGTCACAAAGAATTCAAGAATATTTATCTATCGTGTGATTCGAGGTCCTTCATGAACACCTATCAACACCCCGTTCCGCATCAAGACACCCACAGCAAGATGATCGGTTACCTGCTGTGGATTTTCGGTTTTACCGGCGCGCACCGCTTCTATTACGGCAAGCCGGTGACCGGGACGATCTGGTTTTTCACTTTCGGTTTGCTGGGCATTGGCTGGCTGATCGACCTCTTCCTGATCCCGTCCATGGACCGTGAAGCGGACCTGCGTTTTACCGCCGGACCGGTGGAATACAACGTCGCGTGGATTTTGCTGACGTTTCTCGGGGTGTTCGGCGTTCACCGGATGTATCAGGGAAAGTGGATCAGCGGCTTGCTGTACCTGGTGACGGGTGGGTTGTTCTTTCTGGGGGTTTTGTATGACTTCTGGACGCTGAATGATCAGGTGTCCGTGCGCAACGCGCAGCGCCGTTGATCAATTGTGGCGAGGAGATTTATCCCCGTTCGACTGCGTAGCAGTCGCAAATCAGCAATCGAGTTCTTTCTGAAAGAACATGGCTGCTTTGCTTGGGGCCGCTTCGCAGCCCAACGGGGATAAATCCCCTCGCCACAGTATTACGCCTGGTGACTGATGCGCCCATCCACCAGGGTGTAACGCACTACACCCGGCAAGCTATGCCCAATGAATGGGCAGTTCTCACCCTTGGACAGCCAGGTTTCTCCGGCCACGGTCGATGCCGCCGGATCAAACAACACAATATCCGCCGGCCCGCCGACGGCTAACTTGCCCGCCGGCAAGCGCAACGCTTCGGCTGGCCCGGCGCTCAGGCGCGCCAGCAGCGTCGGCAGGTCCAGCAAACCATCTTCCACCAACGTCATCGCCAACGGCAGCAACAGTTCGACACTGCTGATCCCCGGCTCAGTCGCACCGAACGGCGCCAGTTTGGCATCCCGTTCGTGTGGCTGGTGATGGCTGGAGATGGCCGAAACCACCCCCGACTTCACCGCCTCGCGCAGGCCGTCGCGGTCGACACGGGTGCGCAGCGGCGGCTGGACGTGATAGAGGCTGCTGAAATCGATCAGCGCTTCATCGGTCAGGATCAACTGATACAACGCGACATCGGCCGTCACCGGCAAACCGCGGGCCTGAGCCTGAGCAATCAGGGCCACGCCGCGAGCGCTGGTCAGTTGACTGAAGTGTGCGCGCACGCCGCTTTGCTCGACCAGCAGCAGATCCCGCGCCAGAGCCACGGTTTCAGCGGATTCAGGAATGCCCGGCAAACCGAGGAAACTGGCGGTCGGGCCTTCATGCGCCAAACCACCTTCGGCCAGATCATGGTCCTGCGAGTTGAAAATCACCGTCAGGTCGAAGGTCGCCGCGTATTCCAGCGCACGGCACAGCGTGCGGGTGTTGCGGAAGCTTTCAAGACCGTTGCCGAAGGCCACGCAACCGGCATCGCGCAAAGCAACGAGCTCTGCAAGTTGCTCTCCTTCCAGGCCTTTGCTCAGCGCGCCAATTGGGAAAACCTTGGTGTTGCCGGCCTCGCGGGCGCGGTCGAGGATCAGTTCGGCTACGGCCGAAGTGTCCAGCACCGGTTTGGTTTTCGGCGGGCAGCACAGGCTGGTCACGCCGCCGGCAGCGGCGGCGCGGGTTTCGCTGATGATCGAGCCTTTGCGGCTGTAACCCGGTTCGCGCAAGGCGACGTTCAGGTCAACCAGCCCCGGCGCAGCCACAAGGCCTTGGGCGTCGAGGGTATCGACGGCCACGAAACCGGCCGGCGCGGCGCCGATAGCGACAATCTTGCAGGCTTCAATGTGAATATCAGTCAATTGATCCAGGCCGCTGGCTGGATCGATTACACGGGCGCCGAGAATGCTGAGCTTCACTGGGCGTTCTCCTGCTCGAATTGGCGCTGGGCAGTCTGCCCGCTCATGGCCATGGACAACACAGCCATACGAATTGCGATGCCGTAGGTCACTTGGTTAAGAATCACCGAATGCGGGCCGTCGGCCACCGCCGACTCAATTTCCACGCCACGGTTGATCGGTCCCGGGTGCATGACGATGCAATCCGGTTTGGCGCCGGCCAGGCGCGCGGTGGTCAGGCCGAACAGGCGGTAGAACTCGCCTTCGCTTGGTAGCAGGCCACCGGTCATGCGTTCACGTTGCAGGCGCAGCATGATCACCACATCGACGTCTTTCAGGCCTTCGGTCATGTCGGTGTAGACCTTCACGCCGTATTGCTCGATGCCGATCGGCAGCAGGGTTTTCGGTGCGATCACGCGGATGTCCGGGCAACCGAGGGTTTTCAGCGCCAGCATGTTCGAGCGCGCAACCCGAGAGTGCAGGATGTCGCCGACAATGGCGACCGAGAGGTTCTCGAAACCGCCCTTGTGCCGACGGATCGTCAGCATGTCGAGCATGCCTTGGGTCGGGTGGGCGTGACGGCCGTCGCCGCCGTTGATGATCGCCACTTGCGGGCACACGTGTTCGGCGATGAAGTGTGCCGCGCCGGAATCACCGTGACGCACGACAAACATGTCGGCGGCCATGGCTTCCAGGTTGCGCAGGGTGTCGAGCAGGGTTTCACCCTTGCTTGCCGACGACGTGGACACGTTCAAAGTGATCACGTCCGCCGACAACCGCTGGGCTGCCAGTTCGAAGGTGGTGCGGGTGCGGGTGGAGTTCTCGAAAAACACGTTGCACACGGTCTTGCCGCGCAGCAACGGGACTTTCTTGACCGCCCGGGCGCCGACTTCGAGGAACGAGTCGGCGGTGTCGAGGATTTCCGTCAGCAGCTCGCGGCGCAAACCGTCGAGCGAGAGGAAGTGGCGCAGCTGGCCCTGATCATTGAGCTGCAGCGGGCGCTTGGTTTCTAGAGGCGTCATCGCGAGGGGGACTCTCAATAGGGCGAATTAAAGGGCGAGGTCTTGCAGTTCGAGCTTGAGCTCCGGGCCGGACAGCTTCACGCGCTCGTGGGCCGCCAGCGACAGGGTCGCGCCCACCACATTCGGGCGGATCGGCAGTTCACCCGCGTCCAGGTCCAGCAGGCACACGAGCGTCACGCTGGCCGGGCGGCCGTAGTCGAAGAGTTCGTTCAGGGCGGCGCGGATGGTGCGGCCGCTCATCAGCACGTCGTCGATCAGCACCAGGTCCTGACCTTCGATCTCGAACGGCAGTGCCGAGGGGCGCACTTGCGGGTGCAGGCCGTTCTGGCTGAAATCGTCGCGATAGAAGGACACGTCCAGCGTGCCGAGCGGCGAATCGTTGCCCAGTTCCTCGAGCAACGCCTGGGCGACCCACACGCCACCGGTACGAATACCGATGTAACGCGGTTCGCTGATGCCGCGGTGTTCCAGATGTGCCTTGAGACGGATCGCCATCTGGCTGATCAGTTCGGCGGGATTGGGCAGGCTCATGGTTGCTCCTTCTTGGGCCCGGGCCGGGCGGTGCTTGTGGGGTGGCTCGGGTTGTCGCTATAGAGAGTCGCTTGTCACGGCTCTTCAGGATTCGAACAGTGCGGTGTTTTCGTCGAGCCAGCCTTGCAGCAGCAGGGCGGCGGCGATGGCGTCTACCGGGTTGTCGCGGTAACTGCCTTTTTGCCCGCCACGATCACGCCGTTCGCCTTTGGCTTCGAAGGTGGTCAGACGTTCATCGTGGGTATAGAAGGGCAGGTTGTAGCGGCCGTTGAGGCGGCGGGCGAATTTTTCGGCCCGCAGGCACATGTCGCTCGGCGTGCCGTCCATGTTCAACGGCAGGCCGACCACCACGGCGTCGGGTTTCCACTCTTTAATCAGTGCTTCGACCTGATTCCAGTCGGGCACTCCGTTCTGTGCCTTCAGCGTGCACAGCTCGCGGGCCTGGCCGGTAATCACCTGGCCGACCGCCACGCCGATCTGTTTAGTGCCGTAGTCGAACCCCAGGATCAGGCGCAGGGCCATTAGGCGTGCCCCGCCTGGCTGGTCAGCAGGCTGAGATTGACGCCGAGGTGTTTGGCCGCCGCTTCGAGACGCAGTTCGCTGCTGGTGTTGAACAGGATGTCGGCGTCGAACGGGCAAGTGAGCCAGGCGTTCTGGGCCAGCTCTGCCTCAAGCTGCCCGGCTTCCCAGCCGGCATAACCCAGGGTGATCACACTCTTGGCCGGGCCGACGCCATCGGCGATGGCGAACAGCACATCCTGGGAGGTGGACAGTGACAGATCGCCTTCCAGATCAACGGTCGCCTGAAACTTCTTGCCCGAGGGGTGCAAGACAAAGCCGCGATCGGTCTGCACCGGGCCGCCGATGAAAACCGGTACATGTTGGCAGAGGATCGGCGGCTCGATATCGGGGCGCAGTTGCTCGAGGATATCGGCCAGGTTCAGGTCTTGCGGACGGTTGACCACCAGCCCCATGGCACCATTGGCCGTGTGCTCGACGATGTAGGTCAAGGTGTGCGCAAAGTTCGGGTCGGCCATGTGAGGCATGGCGATCAGGAAGTGATGCTTGAGGTAGCTGGGGCTGACGTTCTTCATGTGCGCTAGTGTGGCGTTGGAGGGGCGAACTGACAAGCCGGGGATGTGTTGGAAATGCCGCAAATCTGTAGGAGCGAGCTTGCTCGCGATGAACCTGAGGACACCACGGGGTGTCAGGCATGCAGCGTTATCGTTGACGACCATCGCGAGCAAGCTCGCTCCTACAGGAGATTAGTGGTGGTCAATTGCTGGAAAGTCTGTCCCCGCGCGCAAACTTCCACGTCCGAATGATTTCCAGTCGGTCGATATCCGCCAAATCCCCGGTAAACGGCGAAAACGGCGCCGCGAGCCTGACGATGCGCTGCGCCGCCTGATCCAGCAGCGGTTGCCCGGACGATTCAAGCACGAGCACTTCATACAGCGAACCGTCGCGGTTGATCGAGACCATCAGGCGCAAGTTGCCGTAAATCTGTTTGCGTCGGGCTTCGTCGGGGTAATTGAGGTTGCCGATGCGCTCGACCTTCTTGCGCCATTCGTCCTTATACCAGGCACCTTTGTCACGCATGGTCGAGGCAGCGCTCAGGCGGTGGATGCGCGGGCGCTTGGCGTACAACTGTTGTTCGTTGGCCAGTTCCGCTTCCAGGCTGGCGATGTCGCTGGACAGCTGTTCAACGTCGAACGTCGGCGCGGCAATGGCTGGTTTGGTGGCGGGTTTGGGTTCTTCGGTCTTGGCCGCGGCTTTTTTCGGCTTCGGTGCGACGGTGGTCACGGCAGCCTTGGGCGGCGCTTCCTGCACTTCAGGCTTGGCGGCCGGCGGAGGCGTGACTTTCTGCACCTTGTTGTCCTGGAACGGCGCGACCTCGGTGGTCTTGGGAATCGCCTTTTTATCCAGGGTGCCGCTGCCTTCCTGATTTTCTTGGGCGAGGAAATCAGCTTTCGTCGGTTTCTTTTCGCTTTTGAAGGTGGCGAGGGTGATTTCCAGGGTTTTGCTGATCTGCTTGGGTTCAACCATCGTGAACCCGACGCCTAACAGCAAGGCCAGATGAATCAACGCCGCAAGAAACAGGGTAAATCCGAGGCGATCGGCCGGGCGCACGCCACGATGGGCGAGTTCAGGGGGCAGATCGGACGGAAGTGTCATGACAAGAAAACCAACATCGCGTTTTTCACAGGCCGCGCATGATAACGCAATGTCGGTTTCATCTTGGGTGTTCTATATCAACGAGCCTTGAGCTTCTGATCGATGGCATCCATCAGCAGGCCGCCGATGTCGGTGCCGAATGCATTATCAATCTCGCGAATGCAGGTCGGGCTGGTCACGTTGATTTCGGTCAGGTGCTCGCCAATCACGTCCAGACCCACGAACAGCAGGCCTTTCTCGCGCAGGGTCGGGCCGACCTGGGCGGCGATCCAGCGATCCTTGTCGCTCAACGGACGGGCTTCGCCACGACCACCAGCCGCGAGGTTGCCACGGGTTTCGCCAGCCGCCGGAATCCGCGCCAGGCAATAATCCACCGGCTCGCCGTCGATCATCAGGATGCGCTTGTCGCCGTCCTTGATCGCCGGCAAGTACGCCTGGCCCATGATCTGCTGGGTGCCCAGCGCAGTCAGGGTTTCAAGGATCACCGACAGGTTCGGATCGCCCGCGCGGTGACGGAAAATCGAGGTGCCGCCCATGCCGTCCAGCGGCTTGAGGATCACATCGCCATGTTTGGCGGCGAACTCACGCAGCACGTCGGCGCGGCGGCTGACCACCGTGGGCGGCGTGCATTGCGGGAACAGCGTGGCTAACAGTTTTTCATTGCAGTCACGCAGGCTCTGCGGCTTGTTGACCACCAGCACACCCGCGCGCTCGGCTTGCTCCAGCAGGTAAGTGGAGTAGACGAATTCCATGTCGAACGGCGGATCCTTGCGCATCAGGATCACGTCCAGATCGCTCAGCAGCGCGTCGGTCTCGGTGTCGAGTTCGAACCATTTTTCCGGGTTGGCGAAGACTTTCAGTGGCCGCATCCGTGCCCTGGCTTCACCTTCGCCCTGGTACAAATCCCGCTGTTCCATATAGAACAGTTCCCAGCCGCGCTTCTGTGCGGCCAGCAGCATGGCCAGCGAGCTATCCTTTTTATAGGAGATGCTGGCAATAGGATCCATGACAATCCCGACGCGAACGCTCATGGGTTTTTCCTCGAATCTGGGTGCCGGAACGGCTTTGAAAAAGTGGCGTCAGAGTGGCGCCCAGTGTGTTCCCGGTCAAGGAAAAACGACTGCACAGGTCGCCCGATAGATTGGATTTGGAGACTGTGCTAAAAAGGCTGCCATGTCGTGCTGGCCCTTGAGCATCAAGGTTTCCAGGCCACCGAAGATTCGTAAACGGACAAATTGATTCGCAAAGGCGACGGTAGGGCATTTATGGACCAGCATTCCAGCGCCTTGAAGGTCATGGTGATCGACGATTCGAAGACGATTCGCCGCACCGCCGAAACGCTGCTGAAAAATGTGGGGTGTGAGGTCATCACGGCCATCGACGGTTTCGATGCCCTGGCCAAGATTGCCGACAATCACCCCGGCATCATCTTTGTCGACATCATGATGCCGCGTCTGGATGGCTATCAGACCTGCGCCTTGATCAAGAACAACAGTGCGTTCAAGTCCACGCCAGTGATCATGCTGTCGTCCAAGGACGGGCTGTTCGACAAGGCCAAGGGGCGCATCGTCGGTTCCGATCAGTTTTTGACCAAGCCTTTCAGCAAGGAAGAACTGCTGAACGCGATCCAGGCCCATGTACCGGGCTTCGCCGCCGTTTTGCCGCAGTAGGACACGCACAGTGACGCTCGGCCAGCGGGCCCGGCGTCGACAAGAAGAATGGGGAAAACCATGGCACGTATTCTGATCGTCGATGATTCGCCGACTGAAATGTACAAACTGACCGGCATGCTGGAAAAGCACGGTCATGAAGTATTGAAAGCTGAAAACGGCGCCGACGGCGTGGCGCTCGCCCGTCAGGAAAAACCCGACGCCGTGCTGATGGACATCGTCATGCCCGGCCTCAACGGTTTCCAGGCGACCCGTCAGTTGACCAAAGACCCGGACACCGGGCACATTCCGGTGATCATCATCACCACCAAGGACCAGGAAACCGACAAGGTCTGGGGCACGCGCCAGGGTGCCAAGGATTACCTGACCAAACCGGTCGACGAAGAGACCCTGATCAAGACCCTGAACAACGTGCTGGCCGGTTGATCGTCCGGCCATGAACGAGTCGCTGACGGCTTTCGAACTGCTGCTGCAAATCGACCAGCGCTGTCGTCTGCTGGCGGCGTATCTGCCGTCGCAGCCGACCCGGCAGGACAGCTGGAGCGGTATCGGTTTTCGCTTGGGCGAGCACTGGTACGTCGCGCCCATGGGCGAAGTCAGCGAAGTCCTGCACGAACCACGGTTCACGCAACTGCCGGGGGTCAAACCCTGGGTCAAGGGCGTGGCCAACCTTCGCGGGCGCTTGCTGCCGCTGATGGATTTGTGTGCCTTCTTTTCAGATAAAGAGCTTGGGCACGAATTGTCGGCGGTGCGCAAACAGCGGCGGGTGCTGGTGGTGGAGCATAACGACGTGTTTGCCGGGTTGATGGTCGATGAAGTTTTCGGCCTTCAGCACTTTGCCCAGGACAGTCTGGAGCCGGTAGATGCGTTGAATGGCCCGATTGCACCGTTCATAAAAGGCCGGTTTCCGCGCGAGCAGAATTGGCAGGTGTTCAGCCCGTTTGCATTGGCGCGGTCACAAAGCTTCATGCACGTCGCTGTGTAAACGCGGCCCCCTGTAGGAGCGAGCTTGCTCGCGATGGACGCAAGGGCGGCGTGCTTATTCAGAAAACACGCGTCATCGTTAACGTCCATCGCGAGCAAGCTCGCTCCTACAAGGGCGTCGTGGAATTGGGTAGTACAGGCGAGGACCGATGATAAAAGCAAAAACAGGCAAGCCAGAAGGGTCGCGCAGTCGGTCGCAAATCATCGCGCTGTTCATCGCGCTGATTGTTTTCATCATGCTGCTGTTCGCCAACTTCGCTTACCTCAACACTCAAGCTACGTACGATAAACAGTACATCGGCCACGCCGGCGAGCTACGCGTGCTCTCTCAGCGCATCGCCAAAAATGCCACCGAAGCTGCCGCCGGCAAGGCTGCCGCGTTCAAGTTGCTCAGCGATGCGCGCAACGATTTCGCCCAGCGCTGGGGTTATCTGAAGAAGGGCGATCCTTCCACCGGCCTGCCACCGGCCCCGGCCACCGTGCGCCCGGAAATGCGCGCCGTGCAGATGGACTGGGAACGCCTGCTGAAAAACACCGACGCCATCCTCTCCAGCGAACAGACGGTTTTGTCGCTGCATCAAGTCGCCGCCACCTTGGCCGAAACCGTGCCGCAATTGCAGGTCGAATACGAAAAAGTCGTCGAAATCCTCCTGCAACGTGGCGCGCCGGCCGCTCAGGTTGCGATGGCCCAGCGTCAGTCGCTGTTGGCCGAACGTATCCTCGGCGCGGTGAATACCGTGCTGTCCGGCGACGAAAATTCGCAACAGGCCGCCGACGCTTTCGGTCGCGACGCCGCCCGTTTCGGTCAGGTGCTGACCGGCATGCTGCAGGGCAATCCGGCACTGAAAGTCAGCCAGGTCGAAGACCACGATGCCCGCGCCCGGTTGATCGAGATTTCCGAACTGTTTGAATTCGTCTCGGGTTCGGTGGATGAAATCCTCGAAACCTCGCCGGAGCTGTTCAAGGTCCGCGAATCGGCGACCAACATTTTCAGCCTGTCACAAACCCTGCTCGACGAAGCCTCACACTTGGCCACCGGGTTCGAAAATCTCGCCGACGGCCGCAACACCGACACCATTGGCGGCTACGTGCTGGGCCTGCTGGCGCTGATGTCGATCATCCTCATAGGTCTGGTGATGGTGCGCGAAACCAATCGTCAGTTGCGCGAGACCGCCGAAAAGAACGAGCGCAACCAGAACGCGATCATGCGCCTGCTCGACGAAATCGAAGACCTGGCCGATGGCGACCTGACCGTTACCGCGTCGGTGACCGAAGACTTCACCGGGACCATCGCCGATTCGATCAACTATTCCGTGGATCAGCTGCGCGATCTGGTGGCAACGATCAACCTCACCGCCGGCCAGGTCGCCGCCGCCGTGCAGGAAACCCAGGCCACCGCGATGCACCTGGCGCAGGCCTCCGAGCATCAGGCCCAGCAGATCAGTGAAGCCTCCACCGCGATCAACGACATGGCGCAATCCATCGATCAGGTCTCGGCCAACGCCGCCGAATCTTCGGCAGTCGCCGAGCGCTCCGTGGAAATTGCCAACAAGGGCAACGAAGTGGTGCACAACACCATCCACGGCATGGACAATATTCGCGAGCAGATTCAGGACACCGCCAAACGCATCAAACGCTTGGGCGAGTCTTCACAGGAAATCGGCGACATTGTCAGTTTGATTGATGACATTGCCGATCAGACCAACATCCTCGCGCTCAACGCCGCGATCCAGGCCTCCATGGCCGGTGACGCCGGGCGCGGGTTTGCGGTGGTGGCCGACGAAGTCCAGCGGCTGGCCGAACGTTCGTCCGCTGCGACCCGGCAGATCGAAACCCTGGTGCGGGCGATTCAGGCCGACACCAATGAAGCGGTGATTTCCATGGAGCAGACTACCTCCGAAGTGGTGCGCGGCGCGCGTCTGGCGCAGGATGCCGGTGTGGCCCTGGAAGAAATCGAAGGCGTGTCGAAGACCCTCGCGGCATTGATCCAGAGCATTTCCAACGCCGCGCAGCAACAGACGTCTTCGGCTGGTCAGATTTCCCTGACGATGAACGTGATCCAGCAGATCACCACGCAGACTTCGTCCGGCTCCACCGCCACTGCCGAGAGCATTGGCAACCTGGCGAAAATGGCCAGCCAGCTGCGGCGCTCGGTGTCCGGGTTCACCTTGCCGGCCGCCAAGGCGCAGACTGTGGACAAAGTGTGAAACGCCCGTCGATGTATGTTTTTTTTGAGTAGAGCAGTGAACGGAGCAGTTATGGGTGATCGGCACGACTATGTGGCCCTCGAGTGGGTCAAAGGCGAGATTGCCGAAACGCTGAAAGTGGCTCACCAGGCGATCGAAACCTTGCTTGATGACCCCCAGGCGACGCACGCCCTCAGTGAATGCCTGGCGTGCATCCATCAGGTTCACGGCAGTTTGCAGATGGTCGAGTTCTACGGCGCGGCCCTGCTCGCCGAAGAAATGGAGCAACTGGCCGCTGCGTTGCAGCAGAACCGCGTCAGTCATCGCGACGAGGCCATTCATCTGTTGCTGCAAGCGATCGGCCAGTTGCCGAACTACCTCGACCGCGTACAAGGCGCACGCCGCGACCTGCCGCTGGTGGTGTTGCCGCTGATCAACGATCTGCGCAGCGCCCGTGGCGAAAGCCTGTTGTCGGAAACCAGCCTGTTCTCCCCGCAATTGCCTGACCTGCCACCGCTGAATGAAGAATCACTGGCGCTGCTGGAACCGGTTGATCTACCAAACGTGCTGCGCAAATTGCGCCAGATGTTGCAGATGGCCCTGGTCGGGTTGCTGCGCGAGCAGGATGACGATACCCACCTCGGTTATCTCACCAAGGTGTTTTCACGCCTCGAAGGGCTGTGCGGCAACGCGCCTCTGAGCCCGTTGTGGCAAGTCGCTTCGGCGCTGGTCGAAGGCATGCGCGACGGTTCGATCGCCAACAACCCGGCCCTGCGCAGCCTGTTCAAGGACGCCGACAAAGAGCTCAAACGCCTGCTCGAACAGGGCATGTCCGCGATCAATCAGCCGGCACCGCCGGAGTTGCTCAAGAGTTTGCTGTTCTACATTGCCAAGGCCGAACACCCCACCGGGCAGATGCTGACCATGAAAGATCGCTACGGATTGGACGACGCGCTGCCTGACAGCGCGATGGTCGACGAAGAACGGGCGCGGCTGGCCGGTCCTGATCGCGATGCCATGCGCTCGGTGCTGGCGGCGCTGTGCGAAGAACTGGTGCGGGTCAAAGAACGCCTGGACCTGTTCGTGCGCAGCGACCGTCAGCACACCTCGGACCTCGAGAGCCTGCTCGCGCCGCTGCGACAGATCGCCGACACCTTGGCAGTGCTCGGTTTCGGCCAGCCGCGCAAGGTCATCATCGATCAACTGGCGGTGGTGCTAAGTCTCGCTCAGGGCCAGCGCGAACCCAACGACGCAATCCTCATGGACGTCGCCGGAGCCTTGCTCTACGTCGAGGCGACGCTTGCTGGCATGGTCGGCACCGTGGAGCCGGAAAGGCCGGAGGACAGCCGTCTGCCGACCACCGACCTGACGCAGATCCACCAGATCGTGATCAAGGAAGCGCGTATCTGCCTGCAACAGGCCAAGGACATGATCGTCGACTACATCGACGCTGATTGGGACCGTCAGCACTTGCAACCCCTGCCGGCCTTGCTGACCCAGGTGCGCGGTGCGCTGGCGATGATTCCACTGAACCGTGCAGCGAGCCTGATCGACGCCTGCAACCACTTTATACACGAGCAACTGCTACTGGATCCGGACCAGCCGGGCTGGGAAGAACTGGACAGTCTGGCCGACGTCATCACCAGCATCGAGTATTACCTTGAGCGCCTGAGCGACGATCCTGAAGCGGCCGGCGAACAGTTGCTCGATGTCGCGGAAAACAGCCTGGCGTCCCTCGGCTTTTTCCCCAGCGAGCACAATGTGCCGGTGCTGGAGGACGTGCTCAGCCCGAGCGAAGCCCAGGACATGCAGGACCTGCAGGAACTGGATGATCCGGAGGTCGTTCAGACCCTGGCCGATGTATTGGCCAATCCGGTGTCTGCCATTAATCCGCCAGCGCTGAACACCCCGGGCAGCCTGTTGCCGCCGCCCGTGGGCGAGGCGCCGGTGGATGACGAACTGCGCGAAGTCTTTCTCGAAGAAACCGATGAGGTCCTGGACATCCTTCGGGAATACCTGCCGCGCTGGACGGCCTATCCCGACAACGAGGCTACCTTGACCGAGTTGCGCCGGGCCTTCCACACGCTAAAAGGCAGTGGCCGGATGGTTCGCGCGCTGGTACTGGGTGAACTGGCGTGGGCCGTGGAAAACCTGCTCAACCGCGTGCTGGAGCACAGCATTGAGCCGGGCCCGGCCGTGCAACAACTGCTCACTGACGTGCTGAACCTGTTGCCGGAGCTAGTGGCTGAATTTGCCGACAATGCCCAGCGTCAGCGCAACGATGTCGACCAATTGGCCGCCCGCGCCCATACCCTCGCCAAGGGTGACCAGCCGTTGTCCGATGAGGACGTGCAGGACGTTGCCGCCCTCGATCCGTTGTTGCTGGAGATTTTCCGCAACGAAGCCGAAACCCATCTGGCCAGCCTCAATCGCTTCCTCGAACAGGCCGCCGAGCATGTTCCCTTACAGGCCAGCGACGAGTTGCAGCGAGCCTTGCATACCCTCAAGGGCAGCGCCTCGATGGCCGGCGTCTTGCCGATTGCTGAGCTGGCGACACCGCTGGACCACCTGGCTCGTGAGTACAAGGCGCACCTGATCGCCCTGGATCTGGACGAAGTCGAACTGCTGCTGGAAGCCGAAGGCGTGTTCCGTCTCGGGCTGCGTCAGCTCAAGGTCGATCCGTTGGCCGAGATTCCCGGCGCCCGTTCGTTGATCGAGAGAACGCGGGCGCTGCTGGCCGAGCGTCTGGAAGCGCTGTTGAATACGCCGAGCACAGCGCTTCGAACCAAGCGCGATCCGCAATTGATCAACAACTTCCTGGCCCAGGGCATGGACATCCTGCTGGATGCCGAAAGCCTGCTGCAGCGCTGGCAGCAGCATCCCGGCGAACGTCAGGAACTCAGTGCGCTGCTGGACGAATTGACCACCCTCGGCGAAGGTGCGCACCTGGCGGACCTGCATCCGGTGGATGAACTCTGCGAAGCCTTGCTGGATCTTTATGGCGCGGTGGAAGAAAGCAGCCTCGCCGTCAGCGACCGTTTTTTTCATGAGGCGCAAAGTGCTCACGAAGCGCTGATCAACATGCTCGACGAACTGGCTGCCGGTCAGGAAGTCAGCCCGCAGCCGGAGCGCATCGGGGCCTTGCGCAGCTTGCTCGACGAGAGTCTAGACCCGGCGGCCATGGGCCTGATTCGCAGTGACGGCAGCCGCACCTTGAGCATTCGCGACCTCAGCGAAGCCACGGCCGAACTTGAGCGCACACTGCCTCCTGTAGGAGCGAGCTCGTCTCCTACAGGGGGCCGCGTGGTTGAGCTGGACGACGAAATCGTATCGATCTTCCTCGAAGAGGCGGTGGATATTCTTGAGAGCGCCGGCCAAGCCTTGCAGCGCTGGCTGAATGATCCGGAAAACGCCGCGCCGCTGCTGTCGTTGCAGCGGGATTTGCACACGCTCAAGGGTGGTGCGCGGATGGCCGAGGTCGAGCCGGTCGGTGACCTCGCCCATGAGCTGGAAAGTCTTTATGAAGGTCTTGTCGATCGCCGTTACAGCCACAGCGAAGTGTTGGTGCACCTGCTGCAACAGAGTCATGAGCGACTGGCTCAACTGCTTGAGCAGTTGCAGCACCAGAAACCGCTGGGTGATCCGGGTGAACTGATCGAGGCTATTCGCGAGTTCCGCCAAGGCAGCGCCAACACGTCTGAAACAGTCGAGTCTGCGCGGGCCGAGGATTCGCCGGAACATGATCCGGAGCTGCTGGAAATCTTCCTCGAAGAAGGTTTCGATATCATCGAAAGTTCCGGCGCGGCGCTGATGCGCTGGCAGGCCGAACCTTCCAGTCGTCAGGAAATGGAAACCCTGCTGCGCGATCTGCACACCCTAAAGGGCGGTGCGCGAATGGTGGAAATCGGCCCGATCGGCGACCTCGCCCATGAACTGGAATTTCTTTACGAAGGCTTGTCCGCCGGCGTGCTGAAACCGACGGCCGAGCTGTTCGGGCTATTGCAGAGCAGCCATGACCGACTGGCACAGATGCTCGACGCCACCCGCGCCGGTCAACCGTTGCCGCCGGCCGATCGGATGATTGACGCGATCAGGAATTTCAGCCATCCGCCAGTGCTGGAAGCACCGGCTGCCGCGCCGGTTGCACCCAAGGTCGAGCCGCCCGCGCCACAAGTCGATGCCGGTGCCGACATGGTCAAGGTCTCGGCGGAACTGCTCGACGATCTGGTCAACCTGGCCGGAGAAACCTCGATTTTCCGTGGCCGCATCGAACAACAGGTCAGCGATGCGCGCGTGGCATTGAACGAGATGGAAACCACCATCGAGCGCATGCGTGATCAATTGCGTCGCCTCGATACCGAAACTCAGGGGCGGATTCTCAGCCGTCAGCAAATCGATGCCGAGCGCTCCGGTTACGAAGACTTCGACCCGCTGGAAATGGATCGCCACTCGCAGTTGCAGCAACTGTCACGGGCGTTGTTCGAATCCGCCTCTGACCTGCTCGACCTCAAGGAAACCCTCGACCGGCGCAACCAGGACGCGGAAAACCTGTTGCAGCAGCAAGGCCGCATCAACACCGAATTGCAGGAGGGCCTGATGCGTACGCGCATGGTGCCGTTCGAGCGGATGCTGCCGCGTTTGAAGCGCATCGTTCGTCAGGTCTCCAGTGAGCTGGGCAAGGACGTGGAATTTGTGGTCGGCAACGCTGAAGGCGAGATGGACCGCAACGTCCTCGAACGCATGGCGGCGCCGCTGGAACACATGCTGCGTAACGCCGTTGATCACGGTCTGGAATCCGCAGATGTGCGCATCGCGGCCGGTAAACCGACGCAAGGACGGATCACCCTCGACTTGTCTCGCGAGGGCGGCGACATCATTTTCGACATCCGCGACGACGGCGCCGGAGTGCCGCTGGACGCGGTACGGCGCAAGGCGATCAAGCGCGGCTTGCTGGCCCCGGACAGCGACATCAGCGATCGCGACGTGCTGCAATTCATCCTGCAGCCGGGGTTCTCCACTGCCGAAAAAATCACCCAGATTTCCGGGCGCGGTGTGGGCATGGACGTGGTTCATGAGGAAGTCCGGCAACTCGGCGGCACGATGAGCATCGACTCGGTGCCGGGGCAGGGCGTGCATTTCCGCATTCGCCTGCCGTTCACCGTGTCCGTCAACCGGGCGCTGATGGTGCAGTGTTTTGATGATCAATATGCAATTCCGCTGAACACCATCGACGGTATTGTGCGTGTGCTGCCCAACGAACTCGAAGGGCATTACCGGCTCGATCCGCCGACCTACAAATACGCCGGGCAGGCCTATGAACTGTGCTACCTCGGCGAACTGCTGAAAACCAGCACCCGCCCGAGACTCCTGGGGCAGAGCCTGCCGCTGCCGGTGTTGCTGGTGCAATGCAACGAGCGGCACATCGCGGTGCAGGTCGATGCCATGGCCGGGACCCGAGAGATCGTGGTGAAAAGCCTCGGCCCGCAGTTTGCAGCGGTGCAGGGGTTGTCCGGGGCGACGATTCTGGGCGATGGCCGGGTGGTGCTGATTGTCGATTTGCTGGCGCCGATCCGCGCGATGCAGGCGCAGGTGCCGCAACGGCCGCTGGTGCAGGACGCAGAATCCGAGCCGCACAAGCCGTTGCTGGTATTGGTGGTCGACGACTCGGTCACCGTGCGCAAGGTCACCAGCCGTTTACTCGAACGCCACGGCATGAACGTGCTGACCGCCAAGGACGGTGTCGATGCCATGTTGCTGCTCGAAGAGCACACGCCCGACTTGATGCTGCTGGACATCGAAATGCCGCGCATGGACGGTTTCGAAGTGGCGACCCAAGTGCGCGCGGATGAGCGTTTGCAGCATCTGCCGATCATCATGATCACCTCACGCACCGGGCAGAAACACCGCGACCGCGCCATGGCCATCGGCGTCAATGACTACCTCGGCAAGCCGTACCAGGAATCCGTGCTGCTCGAAAGCATCGCCCTGTGGAGCAAAACCCATGCTTGAACATCGCACCAGCAACCTCACCGGGCTGCTGCTGCCCCTGGCTGACCGCAACCTGATTTTGCCCAACGTGGCGGTTGCGGAGCTCATTGATTACCAATCCAGTGCCTTCGACCTCGACACCCCGCCGTGGTATCTCGGGCGGGTTACATGGCGGAACCGGCAGATTCCACTGCTGAGTTTCGAGTCGGCGTGTGGCAACAAAATCGTGATTGGCGAACGGGCGCGGATTGTCATTCTCAATGCGCTCGGTGGGCGGCCTGAACTGAAATTCATCGCGCTGCTGGTGCAGGGGATTCCTCGGTCGTACAAGCTCGACAGCCAGCTGAGCTATGTGGATGTGCCGTTGTGTGCGCTAGAACAGGCGGCGGTGCAGGTCGGGGAACAAGTGGCGAAGGTGCCGGATTTGCTGGCGCTGGAGGAGTTGTTGGTGAGCGCCGGGTTGAACTGACGTGCCTCTTCGCGAACAAGCCCGCTCCCACATGGGTTCATTGGCGTACTCCGGTTTTGAGTCCGGCCTAAATCCAATGTGGGAGCGGGCTTTGCGCACTGTTGTATTGGAATTCGAGGTGAGCAATACATGTATCACGGGGAAAGATTGAACGCCTGGACGCATTTGGTCGGGGCGGTGGCGGCGGCGGTCGGGGCGGTGTGGATGCTGGTGATCGCGGGCATGGACGGCAGCCCGTGGAAGATTGTCAGCGTGGCGATTTACGGTTTCACCTTGATGGTGCTCTACAGCGCATCGACCGTTTACCACAGCGTGCGCGGGCGCAAAAAAGCAATCATGCAGAAGGTCGATCACTTTTCGATCTATCTGTTGATCGCCGGCAGTTATACGCCGTTTTGTCTGGTGACCCTGCGCGGGCCGTGGGGCTGGACGTTGTTCGGGATTGTCTGGGGGCTGGCGTTGATCGGCATCCTGCAGGAGATCAAACCGCGTTCGGAAGCGCGGATTCTGTCGATCGTGATTTATGCGGTAATGGGCTGGATCGTGCTGGTGGCGGTCAAGCCGTTGCTGGCGGCGCTGGGCACGTCCGGGTTCGCCTGGCTGGCGTCGGGCGGGATTTTGTACACCGTGGGGATTATCTTCTTTGCCCTGGATCATCGGTTGCGGCATGCGCACGGGATTTGGCATTTGTTCGTGATTGCGGGGAGTTTGCTGCACTTTGTGGCGATTATGTTTTATGTCCTCTAGACCGCGTCGCGACCATTCGCGAGCAAGCCCGCTTCCACATTGAAATGCGTACCCTGTGGGAGCGGGCTTGCTCGCGAAAGGGCCCTAAAAGTCACCCCATAACTGTTGGGCGACCGCCAACGCCACAACCGGCGCGGTCTCTGTCCGCAGCACCCGAGGACCGAGGCGGGCAGCATGGAAACCAGCAGTTTTGGCCTGATCAACCTCAGCCTCCGACAACCCGCCTTCAGGTCCGATCAGGAATGCCAGCGTCCCGGGTTTCGCATGACTCACCAACGGCTCCGCCACCGGATGCAGCACCAGCTTCAACTCCGCCTCGGTCTGCTTCAACCAATCCGCCAACAACATCGGCGGGTGAATCACCGGCACCCGTGAACGCCCGCACTGCTCGCAGGCGCTGATTGCCACTTGGCGCCAGTGCATCAGGCGTTTGTCGGCGCGCTCGTCCTTGAGCCGGACTTCGCACCGGTCGCTGAAGATCGGGGTTATTTCAGTCACGCCCAGTTCAGTGGCTTTCTGAATTGCCCAATCCATCCGCTCGCCACGGGACAAACCCTGGCCGAGATGGATCTGCAGCGGTGATTCGACCTGACCGGCGAAGCTTTCATCGATCTGCACCACGACGCGCTTCTTGCCGACCTCCGCCAGCGTTGCGCGAAACTCAAGGCCCGAGCCGTCGAACAATTGCAATGCATCACCCTCGGCCATGCGCAGCACGCGACTGATGTAATGGGCCTGGGCCTCGGGCAACTCGTGTTCGCCAGTGCTCAGAGGGGCATCGATAAAGAAGCGGGACAGTCTCATGCGGGGTCTCTTAAAATTGGATCGGAGTTGCTTTTGTGGCTGCTGACTCTTTGTGGCGAGGGGATTTATCCCCGTTGGGCTGCGAAGCGGCCCCAAAGATAGGACTGCTGCGCAGTCCAACGGGGATAAATCCCCTCGCCACAGGGTTCCTCAGTGTCTGTCAGCCCGGATCGCGGAAACCGGGGTGGAAGTCTTTCGGCACCGACACGCTCACGCTATTGCGCGTCGCAATGTCGATCCCTTCACTGGCCACTTCCGCCAGAAAGTCGATCTGCTCCGGTGTAATCACATAGGGCGGCAGGAAATACACCACGCTGCCCAACGGTCGAAGCAAGGCGCCGCGCTCCAACGCATGCTGGAACACCTTCAAACCACGGCGTTCCTGCCACGGCCAGGCTTCCTTGGTCGCCTTGTCCTTGACCATCTCGATGGCCAGCACCATACCGGTCTGGCGAACCTCCGACACGTTTGGATGATCGACAAGATGCGCCGTGGAAGAGGCCATGCGCTGGGCCAAAGCCTTGTTGTTCTCGATCACGTTGTCTTCTTCGAAGATATCCAGCGTTGCTAGTGCCGCGGCACACGCCAGCGGATTGCCGGTGTAGCTGTGCGAATGCAGGAACGCGCGCAGGGTCGGGTAGTCATCGTAGAACGCGCTGTAGACGTCTTCGGTGGTGATGCACGCCGCCAGCGGCAGGTAACCGCCGGTCAGGGCCTTGGACAGACAGAGGAAGTCCGGACGGATGCCGGCCTGTTCGCAGGCAAACATGGTCCCGGTGCGCCCGAAGCCGACAGCGATTTCGTCATGGATCAGGTGCACGCCGTAGCGATCGCAGGCTTCACGCAGCAATTTCAGGTACACCGGGTGATACATGCGCATGCCGCCGGCGCCCTGAATCAGCGGCTCGACGATAACCGCCGCGACGGTGTCGTGGTTCTGCGCCAGCGTCTGCTCCATCGCGGCGAACATAGTCCGCGAATGCTCTTCCCAGCTCATGCCTTCAGGGCGCAGGTAACAATCGGGGCTCGGCACCTTGATGGTGTCCAGCAGCAGCGCCTTGTAGGTCTCGGTGAAAAGCGGCACGTCGCCCACCGACATCGCCGCCATGGTTTCGCCGTGGTAGCTGTTGGTCAGCGTGACGAAGCGCTTCTTGTTCGGCTGGCCGCGGTTGAGCCAGTAGTGAAAGCTCATTTTCAGCGCGACTTCGATGCAGGACGAACCGTTATCGGCGTAGAAGCACCGGGTCAGGCCTTCCGGCGTCATCTTCACCAGGCGCTCGGACAACTCGATGACCGGCTGATGGCTGAAACCGGCGAGAATCACATGCTCCAGCTGATCGACCTGGTCCTTGATGCGCTGGTTGATGCGCGGGTTGGCGTGGCCAAACACGTTGACCCACCAGGAGCTGACAGCATCGAGGTAGCGTTTGCCTTCGAAGTCTTCCAGCCACACGCCTTCACCGCGCTTGATCGGGATCAGCGGCAGCTGTTCGTGGTCTTTCATCTGGGTGCAGGGATGCCACAACACCGCGAGATCGCGCTGCATCCACTGATTATTCAGGCCCATGTCCAGTCTCCTCGATGCGTTCCGTGACAAACGCTGACACACAATCGCGCAAGCCTATGCAATGCATCGCTCGGTAACAACCCATTCTGTCGATTGAGCTACTTTGTAAGGGGCGATAGACGTGGCTGGCGGCCTATTGATGGCTAACGTATTCTTCGCGGTTCTTTGAGTCGTCTGACTCGCAAAACCGTTTTTTCCTATGTGTATTTCCGGAGTTCGCTGAATGTCTGCTGGTTGGCTGCGCGCCTTTGCGCTGGTGATGTTAGGGCTGTTCAGCGTGTCTGCGCTGGCCAAGGATAAAACGGCGATCGTGATCGGTGGCGGGCTCTCGGGCCTGACGGCGGCGTACGAACTGCAGAACAAAGGCTGGCAGGTTACCCTGCTGGAAGCCAAGCCGGGCCTGGGCGGCCGTTCCGGCATGGCCACCAGCGAGTGGATCGGCAACGACAAGACCCAGCCGGTGCTGAACAAGTACATCTCGACGTTCAAGCTGAGCACGTCGCCGGCGCCTGAATTCGTGCGCACACCGAGCTACCTTATCGATGGCGTGTATTACACCACCGCAGATCTGGCCACTAAGGAGCCGGCCACCGCTGACGCGCTCAAACGCTATGAGAAGACCCTGGACGATTTGGCGCGCTCGATCGAAGACCCGCAGAACCCTGCAGCGAACAGCACGCTGCATGCCCTGGATCAGATCAACGTCTCCAACTGGCTGGATCGACTGTCGCTGCCAGCCACGGCCCGTCAATTGATCAATCAGCAAATTCGTACCCGTTATGACGAACCTTCGCGCCTGTCGCTGCTGTACTACGCACAACAAAGCCGGGTTTACCGCGGTGTGTCCGATCGTGACCTGCGCGCTGCGCGCCTGCTCGGCGGTAGCCCGGTGCTGGCACAAGCCTTCGTCAAACAGCTGAAAACCATCAAGACCAGTTCCCCCGTCTCGGCCATTACTCAGGACAAGGACGGCGTGACCGTCAAAGTCGGCAGTGTTGCCTATCAGGCTGACTACGTCGTGGTCGCCGTGCCATTGCGCGCCCTGAACAAGATCCAGATGACCCCGGCGCTGGATGCCCAGCACATGGGCGCCATCAAAGGCACCAACTACGGTTGGCGCGACCAGATCATGCTGAAGTTCAAGACGCCGGTATGGGAAAGCAAAGCGCGCATGTCCGGCGAGATCTACAGCAACACCGGGCTGGGCATGTTGTGGGTCGAGCCAGCCCTGAAGGGCGGTGCCAACGTGGTGATCAACCTGTCCGGCGACAATGCGCGGGTGATGCAGGCCTTCGGCGACAAGCAGATGGCCGATCAGGTGCTGATTCGTCTGCATGCGTTTTATCCACAGGCACGCGGTTCGTTTGCCGGTTACGAAATCCGTCGTTACAGCACCGATCCGTCGATGGGCGGCGCTTACCTGGCTTTCGGTCCAGGCCAGATCAGCAAGTACTGGCGCCTGTGGGAACGTCCGCTGCAGCGCGTAGCGTTCGCTGGCGAACACACCGACACTTTGTATCCAGGCACGTTGGAAGGCGCCTTGCGCACTGGCCAGCGGGCGGCCAGTCAGGTTGAAGACCTGGCGGCAGGCAAGTCGTTCGAGCCGGTGAAGGTTGTTCCGGCAGCGACTGCTGTTGCGGCTGGCGCGGTCGCGGCGAAGAAAGGCAATTTCTTCAGCAATCTGTTTGGCGGCTCGGATGAGGACAAGAAGCCGGAGCCGGTCAAGGCACCAGAGTCGGTAACACCGCCAGCACCGGCGCCTGCTCCTGCGCCAGCCCCGGCCCCTGCGCCAGTGGAAGCGCCGAAGACTGTGGCACCGGTGAAAGCCGAGCCTGCCAAGAAGGCTGCGGCCAAACCTGCGGTGAAGAAGCCTGCTGCGAAAACTGAAACCAAAAAGGCGCCGGCCAAGCCAGTGGCGAAGAAAGCCGAGCCGGTGAAGAAGCCAGCGGCCAAGGCTGTTGAGACCGAGCCTAAAGCGCAGTAAGGTTTTTCGGTGAATAAAAGCGCGGCTTAAGGGTCGCGCTTTTTTTTGCCTGTCAGATTGTCTTCGTCGGAACACCGCCCGGAGTAAGCCCGCTGCCACATTAAGCCGCGCCCGTTCATGCAACTCGGTCAACGGTGGGAGCGGGCTCGCGAAGAGGCCGTGATAGTCACTACAAATTTCCCTCCCTGTCACTAACATCCCGCCACAAATCCTTCTTTAATCTTTCCTTAACTCACCTATTTCAGACTCTTGATCGTATTTCTCGATATTTCAAAGCGAAATTTTCCGCTTTAATTCGATAGATAACTCGATAGTCTTGGTCGCAGTTCTCACAGGATTTGGGCATGCAGCTACGTAACTCTTCTTCCCGCTACGGTTGGGTCAGCATCGTCATGCACTGGGGTGTAGCGCTGGCAGTTTTCGGTTTATTTGCATTGGGCTTGTGGATGGTCGGTCTCGACTACTACAGCTCTTGGCGCAAAGACGCGCCGGACCTGCACAAGAGCATTGGTCTGGTGTTGTTGGCCGTGATGGTTCTTCGGGTGTTGTGGCGCTTTATCAGCCCACCACCGCCAACGTTGGAAAGCTATGGCCGGCTGACCCGCATGGGCGCGAAGTTTGGCCATTCGTTTCTGTACCTCGGTTTGTTTGCCGTGATGATTGCCGGTTACCTGATTTCCACCGCAGACGGTGTCGGGATTCCGGTGTTTGGCCTGTTTGAAGTTCCTGCATTGGTGTCCGGACTACCGGACCAGGCAGACACCGCCGGTGTGATTCATTTGTACCTGGCGTGGGCGCTGGTAATTTTTTCCGGTCTCCATGCGTTGGCAGCATTGAAGCACCACTTTATCGATCGTGATGCGACCCTGACTCGAATGCTGGGGCGCAAAGCCTGATGTTCAACCTCGACTCCAAAGGAATAGAAAGCATGTTGAAAAAGACCCTCGCCGCTCTGGCAATCGGTTCCGCGCTGCTGTCCGCCGGTAACGTAATGGCCGCTGACTATGTCGTCGACAAGGAAGGTCAGCATGCCTTCGTCGACTTCAAGATCAGCCACCTGGGCTACAGCTACATCACCGGTACCTTCAAGGACATCGACGGCAAATTCAGCTTCGACGCTGCCAAGCCCGAAGCCAGCAAGATCGAGTTCAACGTGAATACCGCCAGCGTGTTCACCAACCATGCCGAGCGCGACAAGCACATCGCCAGCGGTGACTTCCTCAATGTAAGCAAGTTTGGCAAAGCGACGTTCGTGTCCACCAGCGTCAAATCCACCGGCAAAAACGCCGCGGGTAAAGACACTGCTGACGTGACCGGCGACCTGACTTTGCTAGGCGTGACCAAGCCAGTCGTGGTCAAGGCCACTTTCCTGGGTGAAGGCAAGGATCCATGGGGCGGCTACCGTGCCGGCTTCGAAGGCACCACCAGCATCAAGCGTTCCGATTTCGGCAAGCAGAAAGACTTGGGCGCAGCGTCCGATGCGGTCGAACTGTACGTGACCTTTGAAGGTGTTAAAGCGAAGTAACTTTCGCCGCTTGAACAAAAACGCCCCCGATCTCGCGATCGGGGGCGTTTTTTATTGCCTGGCAAAACCTGCATGACCGCAGCAATCCCACTGTAGGAGCGAGCTTGCTCGCGAAAGACGTGAGGGCAACGCGTTAATCCAGAAAGCACGCGTTATCGTTGACGTTTTTCGCGAGCAAGCTCGCTCCTACAGTAGGATTTTGCGGCGGTCGAAAAAAATGCCCCGGATCGTGAAATCCGGGGCATTTTTTTATGGCTGGGGAAAACTCAGCGATTGCGAGTCAGCAGCGCTGGTTTCTCGCCACGCGGACGGCCTGGCAGTTGATCAAGTTGCTCGGGAGTCGGGAAACGATCGGTTTTCGATTCCTTGTGAATGATCTTCGGTGCCGGACCGCGCGGGTTTTGCACGGCGGGTTCGGAACGCGGCTGGTCGTCACGCGCCGGGCGACGGTTGCGGCCTTCTTCGCGACGGGCCTGGCCGTCACGTGGAGCGCCGTTGCGTGGACCGCTGCGCTTCGCCGGCGGCGTGCCGGTGGTGGCGCCGTCGCTGCTGCGCGGACCGCTTTGACGACCCTGAGGCTTGCCGCCAGTGCGCGGAGCACCTGCGCCAGCGCCAGTAGCCGAGCCTTGTGCCGGAGCGCCCGGACGCCGACTACGGCCCTGAGCCGGTTTGGCTTGAGGTACGTAATCGACGCGGTTACCGAAGTTATCGACATCGTCGTCCAGGAACTCGTCCGGTGCACGGTCAGCAGCGGCAGCGCGTGGCGCCGGACGCTGTTGCTCGCGGGCCGGTGTGCCTTCGCGTGGCTTCTGCTCACGTGCCGGGCGCTCGCCACGGCCGCTGGCCGCCGGTTTGTCCTTGCCGCCTTTGTCCTTGCCCTTGTCTTTACGACCGCCACCGCCGCCGCTGCCGTTCGGACCATCGCCGCGCGGGCCACGCGGATTGCGCGGGTTACGCACATCCGGACGCTCGCGCACTTCCGGCTTCTCGGCTTCCACAGCGCTGGAATCGAAGCCCATCAGGTCGCCGTCGGCGATTTTCTGCCTGGTCATGCGTTCGATGCTTTTCAGCAGCTTTTCTTCGTCCGGAGCGACCAGAGAGATCGCTTCGCCCGAACGCCCGGCACGGCCAGTACGGCCGATGCGGTGGACGTAATCTTCGTCGACGTTCGGCAGTTCGAAATTGACCACGTGTGGCAACTGGTCGATATCGAGACCGCGCGCGGCGATGTCGGTAGCCACCAGAATGCGCACTTCACCGGCCTTGAAATCGGCCAGCGCTTTGGTGCGCGCGTTCTGACTCTTGTTACCGTGGATCGCGACGGCGCTCAGACCGTGTTTGTCCAGGTACTCGGCCAGGCGGTTGGCGCCGTGCTTGGTGCGGGTGAACACCAGCACCTGTTCCCAGGCGCCCGCAGTGATCAGGTGAGCCAGCAACGAACGCTTGTGGCTCGCGGCCAGGCGGAATACGCGCTGTTCGATGCGCTCGACCGTGGTGTTCGGCGGCGTGACTTCGATGCGTTCCGGGTTGTGCAGCAGCTTGCCGGCGAGGTCGGTGATGTCCTTGGAGAACGTCGCCGAGAACAGCAGGTTCTGGCGCTTGGCCGGGAGGCGGGCCAGGACCTTCTTCACGTCATGGACAAAGCCCATGTCGAGCATGCGGTCGGCTTCGTCCAGCACGAGGATTTCCACGTGGGACAAATCGACGCTGCCTTGACCGGCGAGGTCGAGCAGGCGGCCAGGGCAGGCCACCAGCACGTCAACACCGCGGGACATGGCCTGAACCTGCGGGTTCATGCCGACGCCGCCGAAGATGCAGGCGCTGACGAACTTCAGGTCACGGGCATAGACCTTGAAGCTCTCGTGGACTTGAGCCGCGAGTTCGCGGGTTGGGGTCAGGACCAGCACGCGCGGTTGGCGTGGGCCGTGACGCTGGGATTTGTCCGGGTGACCGTTGGGGAACAACCGCTCCAGAATCGGAAGGGCAAAGCCGCCGGTTTTACCAGTACCTGTCTGAGCCGCAACCATCAGGTCGCGACCTTGCAACACGGCGGGAATGGCCCGCTGTTGCACCGGAGTAGGCTCGGTATAGCCCGCTGCCTCGATGGCGCGGACTAAAGCCTCGGAGAGACCGAGGGAAGCAAAGGACATGAGTAATCCTGTTTTAGTTAGGGCTTGGCCCAATGGGAGTCTTGCCTGGCGCGAATGGCGTTTAAGAGGAACGCAATCCCGTCCGGTCCTGCTGGGCCTTGAAAGCTCGTCTGGTGCGCTCGCGCGGGCCGGGAAAGCTGCGCTGTAGCGGGTCGAGATGCCTTGAACAAGTCCGAGCGTCCGGGCGTGAGCCTGGCGGGAAGGCCGGAGTATAACAGAGCAATCACTGCGCGCCGCTTTCCTGCTGCTCAACGGTTTTTCCTTGGGCAGCGTTGGCCCTCGCGTCTTTCGTGTTGGCCGCCGGGTCGGCGCCATAACGGGCACTCAGTTCGGCGTAGGCGGGCTCGCGCTTGAAACGTTTGAGTTCGGCGCCGAAGCGTTGCACCAGCAAGTCCATGCCCGCATTGCGGCGCACCGCCAGGAATTGGCTCTGCTGGCTGATGATGTTCGGGTTTTCGCTGATCTTGTCGCGGATGTTCAGCTCGTCGAGCAAATGCTGACCCACCCGGCGGTCGGTGATCAACAGATCGATTCGCCCGCGCACCAGTTTGCCGAAGTTGGCTTCATGGGTGGGCGCCGGCTCGCGAGTGAATCGGGTCGATTCGCTGAAATCCGGGCTGTACAGGTAACCCGGCGAGGTGCCGATCGTCAGGCCTTTCAGATCGTCGAGGGTGCGAAACGGATGCGGGCGTTCGTTGGCGTAAAACATCACGAACTGGACTTCCGAGAGCGGTTCGCTTGGGTAGAGCAGGGTGGCGTCACGCTCCTCGCTGTGAAAAATGTCCAGCGCGCCATCGGCCTGGCCGGTTTCGAGCATTGACAGGCAGCGTTTCCACGGCAGGAACTGCCACTCGACTTCGATCCCCAGGCGTTTGAAGACGATGGCGGTGGTTTCGTAATCCAGCCCTAGGGATTTTCCGTTTTCCTCATAGACGTAGGGCGCCCATGGTTCAGTGACAATGCGCAGTTTCTCGCCCCGAGCGGCGAAGCTCAGGCAAGTGAAAACCAGCACGGCGATTAACTGCGGGATCAAAGGCATGGGCTTGAGATTACGACGAGAAACGAGAAAGAGCCAGAAACCCGATCCAGAAGCTCTATCTCCGTGTGTTGCTTCACAAATATTGTGCGTTGAAAGCAAAAGATCGTCCGAACGCGGCCCGAGCCTTCGGACGATCTTTTGATATTGCTCGTAACGATGATTAGCGCGGCAGCTTCAGGTTATTCCACACCGCCAGACTCGCTTCAGCCTGGTTCAGTGTGTAGAAGTGCAGACCCGGAGCGCCACCTTGCAGCAGGCGTTCGCACATCTGGGTGATGACTTGCTCACCAAAGCCTTGAATGCTCTGGGTGTCGTCGCCATAGGCTTCCAGTTGTTTGCGGATCCAGCGCGGGATTTCCGCACCGCAGGCATCGGAGAAACGCGCCAGCTTGCTGTAGTTGGTGATTGGCATGATTCCCGGCACGATCGGGATGTCCACGCCCATCGCCCGCACACGCTCGACGAAGTAGAAGTAGCTGTCGGCGTTGAAGAAGTACTGAGTGATCGCACTGTCGGCGCCAGCGTTGGCCTTGCGCACGAAGTTGTTCAGATCGTCCTCGAAATTACGCGCTTGCGGATGCATTTCCGGGTAAGCGGCGACTTCGATGTGGAAATGATCGCCGGTCTCTTCACGAATGAATTCAACCAGGTCATTGGCGTGGCGCATTTCACCGCTGGCCATGCCCATGCCCGAAGGCAGGTCACCGCGCAGGGCAACGATACGCTTGATGCCGGCGGCCTTGTATTGCGCCAACAGGCCGCGCAGGTCGTCCTTGCTGTCGCCCACGCAAGACAGATGCGGCGCGGCAGGGACTTTGACTTCGCTTTCGAGCTGCAACACGGTGTTAAGGGTTCGATCACGGGTCGAACCGCCAGCGCCATAGGTGCAGGAGAAGAAATCGGGGTTGTACGTGGCCAGCTGACGAGCAGTGGCGATCAGCTTTTCATGCCCAGCGTCGGTCTTCGTAGGGAAGAACTCGAAGCTGTAGCGACGGTCTTGGGACATGGTCATATCCTTGGAAACGCGTAGGGCGAGCGGCGGCCCCCTGTAGGAGCAAGCTTGCTCGCGAAAAACGTGGGAACAACGCGTTTATTCAGACAGCACGCGTCATCGTTAACGTCCATCGCGAGCAAGCTCGCTCCTACACGGAAAGAACCGGTCTATCAGTAACGGTAAGCGTGCGGCTTGAACGGACCTTCGACGGTCACGCCGATGTAGTCGGCCTGGGTCTTGGTCAGTTGAGTCACGACGCCGCCGAAACCGCGGACCATTTCCAGGGCCACTTCTTCGTCGAGTTTCTTCGGCAGTACTTCAACGGTCAGGCGCTCGGCTTTCTGGGCTGGCGACAGGTCGGCGTACTTCTGGCCGAACAGGAAGATCTGTGCCAGAACCTGGTTGGCGAACGAACCGTCCATGATGCGGCTTGGGTGGCCAGTGGCGTTACCCAGGTTAACCAGACGGCCTTCGGCCAGCAGGATCAGGTAGTCGTCGTTCTGGGCATCGAATGCGCCAGGACCGGTACGGTGGATCTTGTGAACCTGCGGCTTCACTTCTTCCCATGCCCAGTTCTTGCGCATGAAAGCGGTGTCGATTTCGTTGTCGAAGTGACCGATGTTGCAGACAACCGCGCGCTTTTTCAGGGCTTTGAGCATGTTGGCGTCGCAAACATTGACGTTGCCGGTGGTGGTCACGATCAGGTCGATCTTGCCCAGCAGTGCCTTGTCGATGCTTTCTTCGGTGCCGGTGTTGATACCGTCGATGAACGGCGAAACCAGTTCGAAACCGTCCATGCAGGCTTGCATGGCGCAGATCGGGTCGACTTCGGAGACTTTAACGATCATGCCTTCCTGACGCAGGGACTGGGCCGAGCCCTTGCCCACGTCACCGTAACCGATGACCAGCGCTTGCTTGCCGGACAACAGGTGATCGGTGCCGCGCTTGATCGCATCGTTCAGGCTGTGACGGCAGCCGTACTTGTTGTCGTTCTTGCTCTTGGTCACCGAGTCGTTGACGTTGATGGCCGGGATTTTCAGCTCGCCCTTGGCCAGCATGTCCAGCAGGCGGTGAACGCCGGTGGTGGTTTCTTCGGTGACGCCGTGGACGCGGTCCAGGATCGCCGGGTACTTCTTGTGCAGCAGCTCAGTCAGGTCGCCGCCGTCGTCGAGGATCATGTTGGCATCCCAAGGCGCGCCATCTTTCAGGATGGTTTGCTCCAGGCACCACTCGTACTCTTCTTCAGTCTCGCCTTTCCAGGCGAAAACCGGGATACCGGCAGCAGCGATGGCGGCAGCGGCCTGGTCCTGAGTCGAGAAAATGTTGCAGGACGACCAGCGTACTTCGGCACCCAGGGCAACCAGGGTTTCGATCAGTACGGCAGTCTGAATGGTCATGTGGATGCAGCCGAGAATTTTCGCGCCTTTGAGCGGTTGCTCGGCGGAATACTTGCGGCGCAGACCCATCAGGGCCGGCATTTCGGATTCGGCAATGATGGTTTCGCGACGGCCCCAGGCAGCCAGGGACATGTCGGCGACTTTGTAATCGTTAAAATCTGCAGGCGTGATAACAGCGCTCATGAAGAGCCTCCATTCGTAATGTATGCGAATGGGCGCCGTTGTGCGTTTAGTGTCCGGCCATGGCCTGACAACGCCCCATCCGAGCCTGACAGGTCGAACCTGCTGCAGCGCCCCTCGGACAGGTGGCGGGAAAACGGTATCAAGTTGAAGTTACCGTTTTGAAACGGTGGCGATTATAGCCGTGTGAGCGATACTTCCAAAGCGTTTCTGTTGGCTAATGTCCGAACGGTAATCGAGACCATAGTCGATGTTCAATAGAGCTCTAGTCCGGGCTCTGCCATGATGGCCGGCATCCATCGGCAAGACGGTCAGGAGTGAATATGAATTTCCATACCCGCAAATGGGTAAAACCCGAAGACCTCAACCCTAACGGCACGCTGTTCGGCGGCAGCCTGTTGCGCTGGATCGACGAAGAAGCGGCGATCTACGCCATCGTCCAGTTGGGCAATCAGCGCGTGGTCACCAAGTACATTTCCGAAATCAACTTCGTCAGCGCCTCGCGCCAGGGCGACATCATCGAACTGGGTATCACCGCCACCGAGTTCGGTCGCACCTCTATCACGCTGACCTGCGAAGTGCGTAACAAAATCACCCGCAAAAGCATCCTGACGGTGGAGAAAATGGTCTTCGTCAATCTGGGTGAGGACGGCTTGCCCGCGCCCCATGGCCGGACTGAGATCAAGTACGTCAAAGACCAGTTTCAGGATGATGGTATTCACGATTAGTGCGAGCCCTGCAGGACCGGCTTGCTGGCGAAGGCGTCATCAGCGTCACCGCAGAAAACCGAGTGGTGGCCATCGCCAGCAAGCCGGCTCTTACAGGAGGCTGTTTCGTTTGAGTGTGCAGTGAACAGCTCCGAACCCCACGTGTCGTACCTACATGACACGCCACCGGTTCAGGAGCTATATGGACACGCACAAAGAAGGCAAGACCCCGGACCTCTCGGCGAAAGAGCAGCACGAGGTCGACAAAAACCAGCCTCCGCGCGCCGCGGTGCTGCACGAAATCATCCGCACCCAGGGTGATCAGGAACTTGAACGCAACATCGCCGCGCTGTGGTGGTCGGCGTTGGCCGCCGGCCTGACCATGGGGCTCTCGCTGATGGCCATGGGGTTGCTCAATTCCCGTCTGCCGGACGCCGAAGGCTTCAAGGTCATTGCCAGTTTCGGCTACTGTGCGGGTTTTCTTGCGGTGATCCTCGCCCGCCAGCAACTGTTCACAGAAAACACCCTGACGGCCGTGCTGCCCATCATGAGCAAGCCCACACTGGGTAACTTCGGCCGGTTACTGCGATTGTGGTCGGTGGTGTTGGCGGGCAACCTCTGCGGCACCTTGCTGGTGGCGTACGTGATGCTGCATCTGCCGATTTTCGACAGCAAGACCGACCTGGCCTTCCTCGACATCGGCCGCAAGGTCATGGAAAACGATGCCGGCCAGATGTTCGCCAAGGGCATCGTCTCGGGCTGGATGATCGCCACCATGGTCTGGATGATCCCGTCCATGGAGAGCGCCAAGATGTGGATCATAATCCTCATCACCTACTTCATGGCGCTGGGGGATTTCACTCACATCGTGGTCGGCTCGGCCGAGGTTTCGTATCTGGTGTTTGCCGGGGAACTGCCGTGGAAGGATTTCTGGCTGGTGTTCGCCGGCCCCACGTTGGTGGGCAACATCATCGGTGGCAGCTTTATCTTTGCGTTGATCAGCCATGCGCAGATTCGCAGCGAGTCTGGCCCGCCAAAAAACCAGGGTAATGAAGCCAGGCCCTCCGCTGACGAACGCTAGGTGATGCGACCGGGCGAGCGTTACGCTCGCTCGGCCTGCCCTGTTCCGTGCCGTTAACTCTTGGGGATCAGCCAGTCCTTGGCTTCTTCGACTGTGGTCGAGTTGACGAAGCTTGAAAATGGGGAGTTGCGTGAGACGTACTTATCGACAATTTGCGTGAGTGCTTTGTTGTAGGCCTCGGCAGTCCTGGCTTCTCGCAGATCGATGGTGACCTCTGTCAACAGCGTGACGTTCAAGTCAGGCTGGCCAACCCGATACAGAGAGGGATAGATCACTTCGCGAATGAAGTTTTCGCTCTTGGTGATGATGTCGCGGACACCCATCTCTTCAATTGCTTTGGTCATAACGGCAGATTTTGGCGCTGTTGTTCCGGCATCCATGCGTTTAACGGCTTGAAGTAGCTCCATGTAATCCGGGACGTTCCCATGGTTGAGCTTCTTCGCCAGCCACTCGCTGCGCTGCGGCGTGTCAGCGAGCTCATCCAAAGTCGCCAATACATTGCGCATGTCCGGGGTGAGTTCCAGCTTGCCCTGGAATGTGTCTTTGGTCTGCAGCGCCTGCTTCAACTCGTCCAGCGCCAGTTGAGCGAACTTACGAAAGTGGATGACGGCTTGGGAGGCTCGATCGTTTTGCAGCGCAATAATCGCCTCATCGAACGATTCATCGTCAAGCGCTAGCAGTGCTTCGTCGACAGATTTGAAATCATAGGTTTCGGTACTCTGATTGCGACTGGCCAAGTACATATCCATTTCAATTTCCAATTCTTTCTGCAGATGGTTCTTGAGATGGATGGGCATGCTGAAATTGACGGTGCCATCGATCATGCCGGTGAAATCGCCATGGTCGGTCTTGAGCGGCACGATAACGGTGTACTTTTCAAATGCCTTGATGCGATCCGTTTCCTGAGCGTCCCGGGCGCCATGGGGCGCGCCAATAAGTTTGTCGGTCAACCCTGAAAGCAGTGTACCCCGATCGTTTTTATTACCGCTTTTTGCGGTCTGGAACTTGAGAATCAGGGGTTCGCTTTGGGGAATTGTGCTTCCCCCGGATACGGGTTCGAAGACACCCGGCTCAGGTGTGTTGTGCATAATCCCTCCGTCCTTAAACGAAGTGCGCTCGTCTTGAAAGGGCAATCCCTTTTCCGTCGGGCTTTGGAACACGACGGGCAACGAGCCTGAAATATGGGCCGCGCGGGCAACATCCATGTCTGGGGTGAGGCTGTCATTGAACACCACCAGTTGCGCGCGTCCTTTGAACATGGCTGTGCCAGTAATGTGCAGTTGCTTGATTTCAGGAATGACTTTACTCAACGTAGCCAGGTCGGCAAAAGTGACGTGCCCCCGTGTTTCTATTTCTGTGACTCTGTTTTTGGTTGCATCACATAGTGGCCCTTTCTCGAGGGCCTTGTTGTATTTCGCCCTGATGGACGCGACGGTTTTTTCACGGATCAGGGTTTCCAAGCCCGTGGCTTTGGTACCGAGGCGAGGTAACAGGTCAGCCAGCAATTTGCCGACGTTGCCAGCCTTGCCCGGTATCTTCGCTATTTTTTCGCCCAAGGTACTGCTGAGGTGCTGTAGCTCCCTTACTGTCTTTTTTTCACTGTCCAGCAGGGTGAGGAGGTTGAGCGTGTCCGACATTTCATCAAAGTCGGCGTAGCCCATGCCGCTTGCCAGAAGTGCCGCGGTGATAGCGCCCGCCGAAGAGCCGTAGAGACTGCGGATGCCTGCCAGCACTTGATGGTCTTCCAAAGCTTTCAGCATCCCTGAATAGGCAACACCTTTGGCGCCTCCACCGCTGAGTACCAATCGGTCGATATCAGGGCGTTTGAGAACCACTTCAACGGCGCCGGTGTCATAGCGACGAATCGTCAGTTCCCGCCCAGTGCGTGATTCCACCAACCTTTCACACTGGTCTGGAGTTGTGTGGGGGAGTTGCACGGCGTTGTCAGGGATGGACGGGCGCAGGGTGAGTGTTTGACTTCCGGCTGAAGTGATCATATTTACCTCTTCCTTTGAGGATTGTCGGAATCGCACTATAAGAAGAATCGAGAGCGCGCAGAACCGATGTGTCGCAATTTGGAACACAGCGAAGAACCCGCACGCCGCTGCCTTTTTTTGGCTCGAAGGGCTCTGGCATAAGCCTCTACGGCTGCTGATGGGTGACTGATCAATCGTTCTGGGGTCTTTTCACACGAAGTCCGTCCCCAATGACCTGCGCTTATGGATGGTTTTCTGACAGGGGAGCGGCAGGCATTAGCCGGCCAAGCCGCAGCGGAACCCAATTCTCCGCCCCGTCCCTGTAAGAGCACGGCTTGCCGGCGATGCGATTTCAAGAACGCTTTCGCCGGCAACCCATGCTCCTGCAGGGTGAGGATGATGAACAAAAGGAGCGTGCCGTGCTTCCGACGGCATTGGTGTTGGTGGCGGCGCTGTTGCACGCGGCGTGGAATACGCTTGTTAAATTCAGTGCTGAACGGTTGTTGGTCGTGGCCTGCTTGGACAGTGTGGCGATGTTGTTTGTCGCACTGATGCTGCCTTTCGTGGCGTTGCCGCCGATTGAAATCTGGCCGTGGATCCTGGCGTCGGCGGTGTTCGAGTTGCTCTATCGCTATCTGCTGATTCAAGCCTATCGGGTTGGCGATCTTGGCTTGGTTTATCCGCTTATGCGGAGCTTGTCGCCATTGGTGGTGCTGGCGCTGACGCTGATCTTTGCCAGAGAAGTGCTGACCCATCAGCGGCTGGGGTAAGCGGTCGGGTTTTACGTGTTGTTCAGCTACGCTCTGGTGCTGTGGGCGATGCAGTTGGGCTCGATTGCCGAAGCGGCGGCCTTGCGCGAGATCAGCGTGATTCTGGTGGTGCTGTTTGGCATGCGCTACCTGAAAGAACCTTTCGGCCGGCCACGGCTCCTGGCCTGTGGTCTGGTGTTGATTGGTATGTTGGTGATGACGTTTTGACTGTAACTTGACTCTTGAAAATTGAAGAAGGGATTGCTTTATGACGGTTGCTCTGTGGTGCATTTTGATTGCGATTTTCCTGCCTTATCTGGGCACGGTCGTGGCCAAGATCAGTGGCGGGTACGGGCTGAAAGACAACCATGATCCCCGCGACTTTCTCGATTCGCTGGAAGGTTTGGGCAGGCGCGCGCATGCGGCGCAACTTAACAGTTTTGAAATAACCCCGGCGTTCGCTGCGGCGGTGATCGTGGCGCATCTGGCTGGCAATTCCGAGCTGGTGACCATCAATGTGCTGTCGGTGTTGTTCATCACCAGCCGGTTGCTGTACATCATTTGCTACCTGGCGGACTGGCATATTTTGCGGTCGTTGGTGTGGTTTGTGGGGCTGGGGTTGATTGTCAGTTTTTTTGTGGTTTCTGTTTAAGAGCAAGATCAAAAAGATCGCAGGCTGCGCCAGCTCCTACGTTCGCCGCAATATTGCGGATGAACACCGATCGTTGTAGGAGCTGGCGCAGCCTGCGATTTTTTGACTTTAGAGCTTGTCGGCCACCTGGGGCACTTGCGGCAACGCCGCGCCTTTGGGCCATAACATCCAGATCTGACCCTGCTGTTTCATATCTCCGGCCAATTGCCCGGCGGCCTCGCCGGTGCCCCAGAACAGATCCGCCCGCACTTCGCCGGCAATCGCGCCGCCGGTGTCCTGGGCTGCCACCGGGCGAACCAGTGCCGTGCCGTCGGGCCGCGTGGTGGATAACCACAACAGACTGCCCAGCGGAATCACTTTGCGGTCCACTGCGGCGCTATAACCTGCGGTCAACGGAACATTTAGCGAGCCACGAGGGCCTTCGTTGCTGTCCGGGTTGCGGGTGAAGAACACATAGCTGGGGTTGCTGCCGAGCAGCTCCGGAATGCGCGCCGGATTGGCCTTGGCCCAGTTGCTGATCGCGCCCATCGTCACATCTTCTTTCTTCAGCTCGCCTTGTTCCACCAGCCAGCGGCCGATCGGCCGATAGGGATGACCATTCTGGTCGGCATAGGCGATGCGCAGCTGGCGGCCGTCATTGAGCTGGATGCGACCGGAGCCCTGAATTTGCAGGAATTGCAGGTTCATCGGGTCGGTCAGCCATGCCACGACCGGCGCCTTGACCCCTTTGGTTTCTATGGTTGCCGCATCGTCGTAAGGCTTGAGCACGCGACCTTCGAGCCGTCCGCGAAGGCGCTTGCCTTTGAGTTCAGGATAAATACTGTCCAGGGAGACAATGATCATGTCCTCGGGCACGCCATACACCGGGACACTTGCCACGGCGGTTTGGGTCAGGCTGCCGGGGTAGACCGGTTCGTAGTAACCGGTGATCAACCCGTTGGGGTTGTCGTTGGCGGCGCGCAGGCCGTAGACATCGAGGTTCTGCTTGAGGAAGCCGCGAATGTCGTTGGCGGTTTGCGGCACATTGGCGGCAGCGGCGCAGGTCGAGCCCCAGACCGGATCAGCCTTGAGGCGGGTGCACGCGCTGCGCCACGAACCGAACCCGGCGACCAGATCGTTATCGGACACTGCCGGCAGTGCTTCCCAGGTGGCGCTGGAATAAGTCGCTAGCGCGTGGGTTTTCGGTTTGTTGTTGTCACCACCGGTGCAGCCTGCGAGCACGGCCACTATCGGAAGGGTCCAGGCGAGGCGATGACGCCATGCCTTGAAACGGCTGTTCATGGAGTAATTCCTTTGCCGGTTGCCCGAGTGCTCCCTGCACTCGAACAACCCGTATTGATAATAGGGCTATTGGTCTTTGTCGGTGACGCGAGGATACTGGCCGCCGTTTCCCGTGACCTGAAGCCACCATGACATTTAAAAGACTTTCCGTTGTATTGCTGGCCTGCCTGACGTTGTCCGCGTGCGGCGGTGTCGATCCGAATTCGCCGCTGGGTCAGCGCAAGGCGATTTTCAAGCAAATGCTCAAGACCGGCGAAGACCTGGGCGGCATGTTGCGCGGGCGCATACCGTTCGACGGTGCGAAGTTCGCTGACGGCGCGGTGAAGCTCGATGCGCTGTCCCATGAACCGTGGAAACATTTCCCGCAGGTGCGCGAAGAAGATCACACCAGCGCCAAGGACGATGTCTGGCAGAAGCAGGCACGCTTTCAGGAAATGGCCCGCACCCTTGAGGCCGCCACCGGTGAACTGGTGGTCGCCAGCAAGGTTCAGCCTTTGAAGGTCAGTAACCTTGGGCCGGCGGTGCAGAAAGTCGAAGATGCCTGCAGTGCGTGCCATAAAGAGTTTCGGGATCATTGATTGGCGGTGCGCTTGCCGACGAAGGCTGCCTGAAGATCGCCACAGATCTCTGACTCTTCCTCTTCTTACTTATCCAACTCGTCAAGCGCGTCCTGCAATTCCTTGCGGGAGTCGGCGAGTTTGTCTTTGCGCTTGTTGATCCTCTCGGGATCGCCTTTCTTCATGGCTTTGTCGAGGTCGGCCTGACGCTCGCTGACTTCATGCTTGGCGTCGAGGACCTTGTTTTCCCGCTCCTTCTTCAACGAAGCATCGGTGCAATGAGCGGTAACTTCACTTAGGGCCGTTTCCAGGCCCGCCTGCTGATCGGCGTTGCCGCGTGACTTGGCCAGTTCGATCTGGTTGATGATGCCCTGCTTCTTGGCGGCGCAACCGGTCAGCCCCGGGGCTTCTTCGGCGGCCATCAGCGGAGCGGCCATCACACCGCAAAGGGCCAGCAGGGCGAGTGGTGAAAGTAATTTCATAAAAGCTCCATGTGCAAATGCAATTGTGGCGATGGGCGTTTGAGCCCGTCGGCACTTTTGGGTTTCCAGGTGGGCGAGCAATCGCGGTTGCTAAAAACCGTCGATCCCCGCCGCACGTAATGTGTCACTCAAGGCCAGGACCTGCGGGTCGCGGAAGAATGCGCTCAATTGCACCGCGCGCCCCGGGCCGATGCCGGCTTCGGCCTGCCATTGTTCGGTGTTTCGTTGTGCCAATTCCTGCCATGAGTGGCCAAGTTGCGCCTGGCCGGTCGGCGGCAATCCCAGTGCTTTGAGCCAGCGAACAAAAGGGCGTTGGCGCGCGCTGTTGAAACTGTTTAAAAGACGCGTGCTACTGCGCTCGCCGAAGCCTTCAATGTTAGCAAGCTCTTGAGCATCGAGGGTCAACCAATCCAGCAGGCCGGTCAGACGGCCTGTTTCGAGAAGTTTCTCCCAGGTGCCGGGACCAACATGAGGCAAGGCCAGCCCTTGCTTGCCACTGAGCCAGGTCAGTCGCGCGACGAATTGGCTTTCGCAACCCGGAGTCGGCTGCCAGCAACTCAAAGGATGAAAGTCGGCTGCCAACGGTACGTTTAATTCGGAGCGTTCAGCGGCTCGAAGAACGACGCCGTCAAGTCTGGGAATGGTCAGCCCCGCCAGGCTGATAGATACCTGATCACCGGGGCGGATATCCAGTGCCTCCCAGCGTCGCAGGGAGCTGACGCTCACGCGTTTTATCTGCCGGTCATCGAGCGTCACCGGTTTCAGCTCCAGCACCGGTGTGATCCGTCCGGTCCGACCGACCTTGAACTCGACTTTTCGCACCTCGGCCAGCGCTTGGGCGAAAGGGTACTTCCAGGCGACGGTCCAGTAAGGTGTTTTCGCCTGCCAGCGCTCGGCCGAGGGGCGCTGGCTCTGCCGCAGGACGACGCCGTCACTGGCAAAAGGCGATGGCGAGCGATACCAGTGATCGCGCCAGCGTTCGGCATCGGCAAACGTCTGGATCGGCTGACTGTAAGGCGCCGTTCCCGGAAAACCCAGTTTATCCAGCGCCGCGACACGGGCGGGCAGGCTGGACGGGCCTTGCGGCCAGTCCCAGATAAACAGTCCAATACCGGCGGCCTGCTCAGGGGCGAGTTCCTTGCGGGCCATCAGCCCAGCTACCGTAGAACGGGCATTGAGGCTGCCGGCCTCGGCTTGTACATGGTCGATCAGGCGCCAGTAGAGTTCGCCTTGCACGAGTAAATCCACAGGTTGCGCCAGTTGTCGGGGGATGACGGGGATCAGTCGCGCCGAGGCGGTCCAGTCCTGTCCGTTCATGCCGTCACCGCGACTGATTGCCTGGTGCAGCACGCCGTTGCGATAGATCAGCGTCACGGCCACGCCGTCGACTTTCGGTTGTATCCAGACGTCTTCGCGATCGCGCAACCAGGTTTCGACCGCGCGACCATCACGCAGTTTTTCCAGGCCCGTGTGGGCGATGGGGTGGGCAATCTTGCCGCCAGCCGTGCGCAATGGTTCAGGCGCCAGACCCAAGTCGAAACACTCACGCCATTCGGTCAGCCGTGCACGGGACTGATCGTAGAGTTCGTCGGCGACCAACGAACGGCCACGGCGGTGATAACTGTCGTCCCAAATGTCGATTTGTTTTTGCAGGGCTGTGATTTCGTCCAGAGCCCTGGCGGGTGGCCAGTCGGGACAATCGGCAGCGTTTGAGATCGAGCAGACCAAGGTCAGGAAAAAAACAAAAAACAGGCGCATCGGGAGCGTCCTTGCTCGGGGGGATGCTTGAAGGCTAGTCAGTATTTTCTGGCGGGGAGGGTGGGTGTTTTGCCTGGTGTTTCTGGTAGTGACTGTACTGGCGTCTTCGCGAGCAAGCCCGCTTCCAAACTGGAACTTCAGTGAGCACAAATTTTGTGTGGGCAGCGATCCACTGTGGGAGCAGGCTTGCTCGCGAAGGGGGCCGCTCGGTCCCAAGCGCAAGGCAACAAAAAGCCCCGCACGGCGAACCGTGCGGGGCTTTTGGTACCGCCGGGGAGGTCTTACAGGCCGGCAGCCGAACGGAGGTCGTCGGCGCGGTCGGTTTTTTCCCAGGTGAACGTGGTGAAGGTGTCTTCGCCCACGGTCTTGGTGGCCGGGGTGCGACCGAAGTGGCCGTACGCCGCAGTTTCCTGGTACATCGGGTGCAGCAGGTCGAGCATGGTGGTGATTGCGTATGGACGCAGGTCGAACACTTCGCGAACCAGTTTGACGATTTTGTCGTCGCTGATTTTGCCGGTGCCGAAGGTGTTCAACGAGATCGAAGTCGGCTGGGCAACACCAATCGCGTAGGAAACCTGAATCTCGCAACGTTCGGCCAGGCCGGCCGCCACGATGTTCTTGGCCACGTAACGACCAGCGTAAGCAGCCGAACGGTCAACCTTCGATGGATCTTTACCGGAGAACGCGCCGCCGCCGTGACGGGCCATGCCGCCGTAACTGTCGACGATGATCTTGCGACCGGTCAGACCGCAGTCACCCACCGGGCCGCCGATGATGAACTGGCCGGTCGGGTTGATGTGGAACTGAGTGTCCTTGGTCAGCAGTTCGGCAGGCAGCACGTGCTTGACGATCAGCTCCATCACGCCTTCGCGCAGGTCTTTGTACGACACGTCAGGGTTGTGTTGGGTCGACAGTACAACGGCGTCGATACCGACAACCTTGCCGCCTTCGTAACGGCAAGTCACTTGCGACTTGGCGTCCGGGCGCAGCCAAGGCAGCAGACCGGATTTACGGGCTTCGGCCTGGCGCTGCACCAGTTGGTGCGAGAAGGTGATCGGCGCTGGCATCAGCACGTCGGTTTCGTTGCTGGCGTAGCCGAACATCAGGCCTTGGTCGCCGGCGCCCTGATCTTCAGGCTTGGCACGGTCGACACCCTGGTTGATGTCAGGGGACTGCTTGCCGATGATGTTCATCACGCCGCAAGTAGCGCCGTCGAAGCCGACGTCCGAGCTGTTGTAGCCAATGCCCAGGATGACGTCACGAACGATCTGTTCCAGATCGACCCAAGCCGAGGTGGTGACTTCACCCGCAATGATTGCCACGCCGGTTTTCACCAAGGTCTCGCACGCTACGCGGGCGAACTTGTCTTCAGCAATGATGGCGTCCAGCACCGCATCGGAAATCTGGTCGGCGATTTTGTCCGGATGTCCTTCGGACACGGACTCGGAGGTGAAGAGGGAGTATTCGCTCATCTCGATTTTTTCCTGAATTTACCGATGGTGAGTGTCGCCAGTTGGCCGCTGAAAGTGGCGGACCTGAATCTGGAAACCATTACGTAAGCCTACATAGAGGCTTTCCCCGGGAACGAGTCCCGCAGCGGTGGCCCAACGGGCCAAATCGTCCTGTTCAAACCCCAACCACAGATCACCGCAGGCCTCCCTGGCCCAACTCTGGTTGTGGCTACATAACTCTGTCACGAGCAGGCTACCGCCCGGTTGCAGCAAATCGGCCATGTGCTTGAGCGCTTCGGCCGGCGCGGCAAAGTGGTGCAGCACCATGTTCAGTACAACGCAATCGGCCTTGAGGCTCACGCCATTCAATGCATCGGCCAGTTGCAGGCTGACGTTAGCCAGCGTTTCACGTTCGCAGACTTGACGCGCCAGTTCGAGCATCGCCGGGCTGTTGTCCAGCGCTGTTACGTGAGTGAAGCGGCGCGCCAGTTCCGGCAGAAAAGCGCCGTCGCCAGGGCCGACTTCAATGGCCGTGGCGCCTTCGCCGAAGCTCAGCTTGTCGAGCAAGGCCACCACGCTATCGCGGTACTGCGGCAGGCCGGCGATCAAGTCCTGCTGGGCGCGAAACTTCTCCGCGACCCGTGAGAAAAAGTCCTGGCTGGCCGCCGCCCGTTGCCCGTGGACCTGACCGATCCGCGACTGCACATCCGCCGGCAGGGTCAGGTTGTCCACTTCTTCGAGCAGTGAGGCGTGCAGCTTGCCGCCCAACAGATCGGTGTGAGGCAGGGCGCGACGATAAAAAATCGCATTGCCCTCACGACGCGTCGCCACCAAATCGGCCTGGGCCAGCACCTTGAGGTGATGACTCATGCCTGACTGGCCTATGCCGAAGATCTGCGCCAGTTCCAGTACGCCAAACGAATCGTTGGCCAGCGCGCGCAATACATTCAGTCGCAGAGGATCGCCGCCGGCCTTGCACAGGGCCGCCAGCTCATCGCATTCGTCATGTTGAATGGAAGGCACACGTAAATTCATAGGGCCAGCAGTCTAGTGACGCTCAGAAAGCTCCGCAATAGCAATATCAAAAAGTTTTGATATTGCTCGATAGATGGCACTTCTCGGGGAAAGGGCCACTCTACAAATCGTCAGCGGAAAGGTTTCATCAGGCGAATGCGAATCTATCCACTGGAAAAACGCCTCCAGATGACTATCTGTCATTGCCCCGAGGCGGGGGGTGAGGGAAAATGCTCGCCTTTTTTCCGATTCGTTTTATTCATTCTTTATTCAGAACCCTCAGGAGAACAGCGATGCCCAGCCGTCGTGAGCGTGCCAACGCCATTCGTGCCCTCAGCATGGATGCCGTGCAAAAAGCCAACAGCGGCCATCCCGGTGCCCCGATGGGTATGGCGGATATCGCCGAAGTACTTTGGCGTGACTACCTGAAGCACAACCCGAGCAATCCATCGTTCGCCGACCGTGACCGCTTCGTGCTGTCCAACGGTCACGGTTCGATGCTGATCTACTCGCTGCTGCACCTGACCGGCTACGACCTGTCGATCGATGACCTGAAAAACTTCCGCCAGCTGCACAGCCGCACCCCGGGTCACCCGGAATTCGGCTATACCCCGGGCGTTGAAACCACCACCGGTCCACTGGGCCAAGGCCTGGCCAATGCCGTGGGTTTCGCCCTGGCAGAAAAAGTCCTGGCGGCGCAGTTCAACCGTCCGGGCCACAACGTCGTCGACCACCACACCTACGTGTTCCTGGGTGATGGCTGCATGATGGAAGGCATTTCCCACGAAGTTGGCTCCCTGGCCGGTACGCTGGGCCTGGGCAAACTGATCGCCTTCTACGATGACAACGGCATCTCCATCGACGGCGAAGTCGAAGGCTGGTTCACCGACGACACCCCGAAGCGTTTCGAAGCCTACAACTGGCAAGTGATCCGCAACGTCGATGGCCATGACCCGGAAGAAATCAAGATTGCGATCGAGACTGCACGCAAAAGCGCGCAGCCGACCCTGATCTGCTGCAAGACCACCATCGGCTTCGGTTCGCCGAACAAGCAAGGTAAAGAAGACTGCCACGGTGCCCCATTGGGTGACGCGGAAATTGCTCTGACCCGTGCAGCGCTGAAATGGAACCACGGCCCGTTCGAAATTCCGGCTGATATCTATGCCGAGTGGGACGCCAAGGAAACCGGTCTCGCGGTCGAAGCCGAGTGGGATCAGCGTTTCGCGGCCTACTCCGCCGCTTTCCCTGAGTTGGCCAATGAACTGATCCGTCGTCTGAGCGGCGAGCTGCCGGCTGACTTCGCTGAAAAAGCCTCGGCTTATATTGCTGATGTCGCGGCCAAGGGCGAAACCATCGCCAGCCGTAAAGCCAGCCAGAACGCCCTGAACGCCTATGGGCCGATGCTGCCGGAATTGCTGGGCGGTTCCGCCGACCTGGCCGGTTCCAACCTGACCCTGTGGAAAGGCTGCAAAGGCGTCACCGCCGAAGACGCCAGCGGCAACTACATGTATTACGGCGTTCGCGAATTCGGCATGAGCGCGATCATGAACGGCGTAGCGCTGCACGGTGGCCTGGTGCCTTACGGCGCGACCTTCCTGATGTTCATGGAATACGCCCGCAACGCTGTGCGCATGGCTTCGCTGATGAAGCAGCGCGTGCTGTTCGTCTACACCCACGACTCCATCGGTCTGGGCGAAGACGGCCCGACTCACCAGCCGATCGAGCAACTGGCCAGCCTGCGCGGCACGCCGAACCTCGACACCTGGCGTCCAGCCGACGCCGTTGAGTCGGCAGTGGCCTGGAAGTTCGCCCTGGAGCGTAACGACGGTCCTTCGGCCTTGATCTTCTCGCGTCAGAACCTGCAGCACCAAACCCGCAACGCGATTCAGATCGAAGAGATCGCGCGTGGTGGTTACGTACTGAAGGACTGCGCAGGCGAGCCTGAGCTGATCCTGATCGCCACCGGTTCCGAAGTGGGCCTGGCGGTTCAGGCTTACGACAAGCTGACCGAGCAGGGTCGCAAAGTGCGCGTTGTTTCGATGCCTTGCACCAGCGTGTTCGATGCCCAGGACGCCGGCTACAAGCAATCGGTTCTGCCGTTGCAGGTCAGCGCCCGTATCGCCATCGAAGCCGCTCACGCGGACTACTGGTACAAATACGTCGGCCTGGAAGGCCGCGTCATCGGCATGACCACCTTCGGCGAGTCCGCGCCTGCGCCTGCCTTGTTCGAAGAGTTCGGCTTCACCCTGGAAAACATCCTGGGTCAGGCTGAAGAGCTGCTGGAAGACTAAGTCCGACAGTTGTGTTGTCCGGGCTGACGCCATCGCGAGCAAGCTCGCTCCCACAGGATGTACACCGTCCATGTGGGAGCGAGCTTGCTCGCGATAGCGGTGGCTCAGGCAATGCTGGATTGACGGATTCACCACGGTAATCGAGAACCCCATGCCTCAACCGCGTCCCTACAAAGTTGCACTCAACGGCTACGGCCGGATTGGTCGTTGCGTCTTGCGTGCGTTGTTCGAGCGAGGTTCGACTGCCGGGTTTGAAATTGTCGCGATCAACGATCTGGCGGACATGGCCAGCATCGAATACCTGACACGCTTCGACTCCACGCACGGGCGTTTTCCCGGCGAGGTGAAGGTCGACGGCGACTGTCTGCATATTAATGGCGACTGCGTGAAGGTCCTGCGCAGTGCTACCCCCGAAGGCATCGATTGGGCGTCGCTCGGCGTCGATCTGGTGCTGGAGTGCTCCGGCGCTTACCACACCCGTGAAGATGGCCAGCGTTTCCTCGACGCCGGCGCTCCGCGCGTGCTGTTTTCCCAGCCGATGGCCAGCGAGGCGGATATCGACGCCACCATTGTCTATGGTGTGAATCAGGATTGCCTGACCGGCGAAGAACTGCTGGTGTCCAACGCGTCCTGCACCACCAACTGCGGCGTGCCGCTGTTGCGCCTGCTCGATCAGGCCATTGGTCTGGAATACGTGTCGATCACCACCATCCACTCGGCGATGAACGATCAGCCCGTCATTGATGCCTATCATCACGAAGACCTGCGCCGTACCCGCTCGGCATTTCAGTCGGTGATTCCGGTGTCCACTGGTCTGGCGCGCGGCATCGAACGCCTGTTGCCGGAACTTGCCGGGCGAATTCAGGCCAAAGCCGTGCGGGTGCCGACGGTGAACGTGTCTTGCCTCGACATTACGATGCAGACCGTGAGCGACACCAACGCCACCGAGGTCAACCGGATTCTGCGCGAGGCTGCCACCAGCGGCCCGCTCAAAGGCCTTCTGGCCTATACCGAGTTGCCTCACGCAAGCTGTGATTTCAACCATGACCCACATTCGGCGATCGTCGATGCCAGTCAGACTCGAGTTTCCGGCCCTCGGCTGGTAAACATCCTGGCCTGGTTCGACAACGAATGGGGTTTTGCCAACCGAATGCTGGATGTTGCGGAACACTATCTGCAAACAGCTGCCTCTCCAAAACAGTAGGAAATGCGACCCATGACCGTGTTGAAGATGACCGACCTCGATCTGCAAGGTAAGCGCGTACTGATCCGCGAAGACCTTAACGTCCCAGTCAAGGACGGTGTTGTCACCAGCGATGCGCGAATCCTGGCTTCGCTGCCGACCATCAAGCTGGCCCTGGAAAAAGGCGCGGCCGTGATGGTCTGCTCGCACCTTGGCCGTCCGACAGAAGGCGAGTTCTCGGCCGAGAACAGCCTCAAGCCAGTCGCTGACTACCTGAGCAAGGCCCTGGGCCGTGAAGTGCCACTGGTCGCCGATTACCTGGGCGGCGTTGATGTCAAGGCAGGTGACATCGTCCTGTTCGAAAACGTGCGCTTCAACAAGGGCGAGAAAAAGAACGCTGACGAACTGGCTCAACAGTACGCCGCCCTGTGCGACGTCTTCGTGATGGACGCCTTCGGCACCGCTCACCGCGCCGAGGGTTCGACCCATGGCGTGGCCAAGTTCGCCAAAGTCGCCGCTGCTGGCCCGTTGCTGGCCGCTGAACTGGACGCACTGGGCAAAGCTCTGGGTGCTCCGGCTCAGCCAATGGCGGCCATCGTTGCCGGCTCCAAGGTCTCGACCAAACTCGACGTGCTGAACAGCCTGAGCCAGATCTGCAACCAGTTGATCGTTGGTGGCGGTATTGCCAACACCTTCCTGGCTGCGGCCGGTCACCCGGTCGGCAAATCGCTGTACGAACCGGACCTGCTTGACACTGCTCGGGAAATCGCCGCGAAAGTCAGCGTGCCGCTGCCGGTCGACGTTGTTGTCGCCAAGGAATTCGCTGAAAGCGCTACCGCCACCGTCAAGCTGATTGCCGATGTGGCTGCCGACGACATGATTCTGGACATCGGCCCACAGACCGCGGCGAATTTCGCCGGGTTGCTGAAGTCGTCCAAGACCATCCTGTGGAACGGTCCGGTCGGCGTATTCGAATTCGACCAGTTCGGTAACGGCACCAAAGTACTGGCCCAGGCCATCGCGGACAGCTCGGCGTTCTCCATCGCGGGCGGCGGCGACACGCTGGCGGCCATCGACAAGTATGGCGTTGCCGAGCAGATCTCCTACATTTCTACCGGCGGCGGCGCGTTCCTCGAATTCGTCGAAGGCAAGGTGCTGCCAGCGGTGGAAGTCCTGGAAAGTCGGGCCAAGGCCTGAGGTCGTTGATTTGACCAGGCAAGGGAGTGTTCAAATGGTCAAGATGCTCGCGCTGTTGATCGTTGCGGGTTCGTTGGCGGCGTGCGGGAGTAACCCGAAAGCCAAGCCGGAACCTGCACCGCAATCGGCGGACAAAGGCTGCTACCAGGCTGACTGGCAAGCGGAAACCAACCCGGTCATCAACAAGCGTTCCGGGCCGGACGGCCTGGACAAATACGAAACGCAGACACCCGCCAAGGAACATGGTTGCCCTTGATGGGTCTGACTCCTTACTCAGGGCTGGCGGCGTGCGCTGTCAGTCGAGGAACACGGATGAAAGGTTTTATCGCCGTTACGGCGCTGGCACTGCTGGCAGGTTGCTCGAATTTCAACCTGTTCAAGCCTGCCGAATCGACGGACAGCTGGACCACCTGGACGTGCGACAGCCAGGCCAAAGTGCTCTGGCGCTACACTGACGACAGCCGCAAGGCCGTCGACGTGCGCCTCGGCGGGGCCGATCAGGTCTACCGCCTGAAGCTTGAGCCGGGCGGGGAAGGTTCGCTGTACAGCAACGACATGTTGGCGTTTCACGTAAAAGGTGAGGAAGGCCTGGTGTACTGGGTCGCCACCAACGATTTGATCGGTCGCGGTTGTAAAGCCGGATAAGACGATGGATTTGATTCACAGAGATTCAAATGTGGGAGCGAGCTTGCTCGCGATGAGGCCATCACTTTCAACATCGATTTTGGCTGAACGATCGTCATCGCGAGCAAGCTCGCTCCCACAGTGGTTCTGTGTAGTACTTGAGATTTTGGCACCACCGAATCCGCAGCCCGGGCCAACCCCCGATCTGCAAAAACTTGAATAGCCGCCGCCGCTCCGGCAGGCTGGCACGATTAACGACCCAAACCGGGAGAGACACACACAATGGCACTTATCAGCATGCGCCAGATGCTGGACCACGCAGCCGAGTTCGGCTACGGCGTTCCAGCCTTCAACGTCAACAACCTTGAGCAGATGCGCGCCATCATGGAAGCCGCTGACAAGACTGACTCCCCGGTGATCGTCCAGGCTTCGGCCGGTGCTCGCAAATACGCCGGCGCACCGTTCCTGCGTCACCTGATCCTGGCGGCAATCGAAGAATTCCCGCACATCCCGGTGTGCATGCACCAGGACCACGGCACCAGCCCTGACGTCTGCCAGCGTTCCATCCAGTTGGGCTTCAGCTCGGTGATGATGGACGGTTCCCTGGGCGAAGACGGCAAGACCCCGACCGACTACGACTACAACGTGCGCGTCACCCAACAAACCGTGGCCCTGGCTCACGCCTGCGGCGTTTCGGTAGAAGGCGAGCTCGGCTGCCTGGGGTCGCTGGAAACCGGCATGGCCGGTGAAGAAGACGGCATCGGCGCCGAAGGCGTTCTGGATCACAGCCAGATGCTGACCGACCCGGAAGAAGCCGCTGACTTCGTCAAGCGCACTCAGGTCGACGCCCTGGCCATCGCCATCGGCACCAGCCACGGCGCGTACAAGTTCACCAAGCCGCCTACCGGCGACGTACTGGCCATCGACCGCATCAAAGAAATCCACAAACGCATCCCGAACACCCACCTGGTGATGCACGGCTCATCTTCGGTTCCGCAAGAGTGGCTGGCGATCATCAACCAGTACGGCGGCGACATCAAAGAAACCTACGGCGTACCGGTTGAAGAAATCGTCGAAGGCATCAAGCACGGCGTGCGCAAGGTCAACATCGACACCGACCTGCGTTTGGCGTCTACCGGTGCGATGCGTCGCTTGATGGCTACTAATCCTAGCGAGTTTGATCCGCGTAAATTCTTTGGTGCGACCGTTACTGCGATGCGTGATGTGTGCATTGCTCGTTATGAAGCGTTTGGTACTGCGGGCAACGCTTCGAAGATCAAGCCGATCTCGCTGGAAGCGATGTACCAGCGTTATCTGAAAGGTGAGTTGAACGCCAAGGTTAACTAAGCCTCAGCGTTTGATTCGCATAAAAAACCCGCAGAGATGCGGGTTTTTTATGGGCGATGATTCCTGGTCGACGCATTCCCCTGTGGGAGCGGGCTTGCTCGCGAACGTGTAGTGTCACGACATCAATGTTGAATGACACACCGCATTCGCGAGCAAGCCCGCTCCCACAGGGAGATCACGCTCTACCGTCACTTATCGTGATCAATATCCAGCTTGCTGAACGTCACCTGCCCACCTTCGCTCGTGTACCCGCTGTTGTCCTGCACATAAACCCCAGCCTTGAAATACAGCGGTTTGACGCGCCACTTGGCGCTGATGTTGGTGTCCCACTGGTAACCCGCCGCACTGATACCCAGCGCACCACCAGGGCTTAGGTGGATTAGGTAGGAGAATTCCTTTTGCAGCTTCACGCCAGTGGCAATGGTGATCACCCGGCCTTCACCGTCATCGGGGTGCATGCGCACTTTCGCGACGATGTTGCCTGTTTTGCTCGTGGTCGAGTACTGATACTCGACCTTCACCATGGGCTTCTGGCTTTGAAAAGCGTGGATCTGGCCGATGACGATCTTGCCCGAGCTCGGCACCTTGTTCACGGCCAGGGTGGCATGCAGGGAATTGTCGGCGTCCGGGTAGTACCAGTTTTTGAGTGTGCCGTTGCTGTAGGTTTCGCGCAGTTCGGTGCGTGGATACTTGGCGTTTTCTGTGCGGGTGCCGGTTACCGGCGACCAGAAAAACAGCGTCCCGGAGTTGGAGTGGAAGTATTGATCCTTAAAGCCTTTCACCAGTTTGCTTGTTTCAACGGTGTACGGCGGGTTGCCGACAGGAACGCTGAGGTTCCAGGTTGCGAGATCAATCATAGATAAAAAACGTCCACAGATTTTACAGCACGGACGTACCAGAAGCTCTGGCACGCGCATCGGGGGCGTTCTTTATAGTCGTAGAAGTTCAATTTGTTAATGCGCAATTGACAAACGGATGACGTCAAAATCCTGTTAAAAGGCCATCTTTCCCGGTTTTAGAGGGCTGTAGAGGCGACCGTTAGTCGGTAAATGAACTCATTGGTTAAATGATGGCTTACTGACACCTACTGCTTTAGCGGATCCCGGTCTAGAGTGAGGGCTTAGTATGTGTCCGGTTTTCACGAGAAACCGGCCTGACGCCCCGAAAAGAGAAGCAGCATGGAATGCGCGCCACCCCCGCCAAGCGAAGGCAGCTCAACCCTTTTAATCGTCGATGATTACCCTGAAAACCTGATCAGCATGCGTGCATTACTGCAGCGCCAGGATTGGCAGGTCATGACCGCCGCGTCGGGTTTCGAAGCCCTCGGTCTTTTACTCGAACATGATATCGACCTGGTGCTGCTGGATGTGCAGATGCCGGGTATGGATGGTTTTGAAGTGGCGCGTCTGATGCGGGGCAGCCAGCGAACTCGCCTGACGCCAATCATTTTCCTCACCGCCAATGAACAGTCCCAGGACGCCGTGATCAAGGGCTATGCCAGCGGTGCGGTGGATTATTTGTTCAAGCCGTTCGACCCGCAAATTCTCAAGCCTAAAGTCCAGGCGTTGCTCGAGCATCAGCGCAATCGCCGGGCGTTGCAGCGCCTGAGCCACGATCTGGAGGTCGCGCGCGCCTTTAATGCCTCGGTGCTGGACAACGCCGCCGAAGGCATCCTGGTGGTCGGCGAGGACGGTGTGATTCGCTTTGCCAACCCGGCGATGTCGCGGCTGCTCAATGCCACGGTGCAAGACTTGCAGGGCAAGGAATTTCTGGATTACCTGCAAAAACCGCATATCCCGATCTGGGCCGATTCCGAACTGCTTTGCGGCTACAAACGCGGTGAAACTTTGCGCCTGCATGATGCGTTGCTGCGTACGGCCCCGGGCCAGCAGGTTCCAGTGGCATTGTCTTGTGCGCCGCTGCCCACCGAACAACATGCAATGGTGGTGACGGTGCTGGACATGTCGGTGGTGCGCCACCTGCATCAGCAACTGGAATTCCAGGCGGTGACCGACCCGTTGACCGGGCTGCTCAACCGCCGGGGGTTTTATCAGACGGTGGAAAACCTGCTGCTGCGCGGCGAACGCTCCGACAGCGCGTGGGTATTGCTGTACCTCGACCTCGACGGTTTCAAGCGGGTCAACGACTCCCTTGGCCACGATGCCGGCGACCGGGTGTTGCGCTGGGTCTCCGAGCAGTTGAAGGCTTGCTTGCGGCCGTTCGACATTCTGGCGCGCATGGGCGGCGATGAGTTCACGGCGCTGCTGGACCTGGAGTTCCCCGAGCAAGCGGCGAAGATTGCCGAGAAACTTATCGAGCGCGTGGCGATATGTCAGCAGATCGATGGTCTGGATATCGCGCTGGGCGCCAGCATCGGCATCGCCACTTACCCGGACTGCGGTGCCAATCTCGATGGTTTGCTGCGAGCGTCCGACATCGCCATGTACGAGGCCAAGCGCGCGGGTCGTCAGCAGTACCGCTTCTACGACCATGACATGAATGGCCGGGCGCGCTCACGGTTGATGCTCGAAGAAAGTGTGCGCACCGCTATTGAAAACCGTGACTTCAATCTGGTCTACCAGCCGCAGGTGGCCACCAATGGTGGACAGATTCGCGGGTTCGAAGCGCTGTTGCGCTGGCAACACCCGAGTGTCGGCGACGTGCCGCCCGGGCTGTTTTTACCGTTGCTGGAAGAAGCGCGGTTGATCAGTCGTCTGGGCAGCTGGATCTACCACCGCGGTGCCGGGCAACGCAAAGCCTGGGAAACCTTGTTTGCCGAGGAACTGGTGCTGGGCGTCAGTTTGAGCAGCACGCAGTTCGGTATGACCAACCTGGTCACCGAGTTGCGCCAGGCGCTGGAGCGTCATGGCTTGCAGGCGCGTCATCTGGAGGTCGAGGTCACTGAAGAGGCCTTGATGCACAACCCTGAGGAGACCCGCAAACAGCTGCGCCTGCTGCGCAACCTGGGCGTGCGGGTGGCGCTGGATGACTTCGGTTCGGGGCCGTGCTCGCTGTCCCATCTGCGCGACCTGGAGCTGGACACGCTCAAGCTCGACCGCCATTTGATCGCCCGGCTGCCAGCTTCCTCTCGGGACGCGGCCCTGGTGCGCAGCGTCATCGATCTGTGCAAGCAATACGGAACGCTGGTGATCGCCGAAGGGGTGGAAACCGTCGCGCAATATGAGTGGCTGCAAGCCAATGGCTGCGAATATGTGCAAGGTTTCCTGGTTGCGCACCCGGTGGAGGCCGAAGAAGTCCTGGCCTTTGTGCAGCCCTTCGACTGGAGCGCGCTGACCGGCTGAATTCGCTACACTGGCGACCTTTTCATCATTGATGTTGCCGCCCCGATGATTGCCTTGAAATTCCTCCAGGCCTATCCCGCCGCGTTGCAGGACCAGGTGCGCCGACTGATCTCCGAAGGTCGGCTGGGCGATTACCTGAGCCAGCGATACCCGCAAAAGCATGAGGTGCAGAGCGACAAGGCGTTGTACACCTATGCGCTGGACCTGAAACAGGAATACCTGCGTAATGCCCCTGCCATCGACAAGGTGCTGTTCGACAACCGTCTGGACCTCACTCACCGCGCCCTCGGCCTGCACACCACAATCTCCCGGGTGCAGGGCGGAAAACTCAAGGCCAAGAAGGAAATCCGGGTGGCTTCGTTGTTCAAGGAAGCCCCTGCCGAATTTCTGAAAATGATCGTGGTGCATGAGCTGGCGCACTTCAAGGAGTCGGATCACAACAAGGCGTTCTACAAGCTGTGCGAACACATGTTGCCGGGGTATCACCAGGTCGAATTCGACGTGCGGGTGTACCTGACGTGGCGGGAAATGCGAGCGCCCACAGGCGCGTAGGAGCTGCCGAAGGCTGCGATCTTTTGATCTTCTAATTAATACGGAATGCCTGGATGGACGTAAGCAAGACCAAGAGCAGCTTCTATCGCCGCTTGTACGTGGCGTACCTGATCGACAGCGGGCTGGCCAGCAGCGTCCCGGCACTGACCGATGTGACCGGCATGCCCCGGCGCACGGCCCAGGACACCATTGCGGCGTTGGCGGATCTGGACATCGTTTGCGAGTTCGAGCAGGAAGAGGGCGCGCGCAATCACGCCGGGCGTTATCGGATTCGCGAGTGGGGGGCGATTGATCGGGGGTGGATAGAGCGTAATCTGCGGCAGATTAAAGCGGTGTTGGAATATCCGTGATTGGGGGTGTTGCGGCTGACGTCTTCGCGAGCAAGCCAGCTCCCACAGTTGATCTCTGCTGTTCACAAATAGTGAGTTCACAGAAGATCCAGTGTGGGAGCGGGCTTGCCCGCGAAGGGGCCCTCAGGAACGACGCATCCCAATGTGTGGAATACCATCCTCAACATACTCCTCACCCGCCACGACAAACCCGTACCGCCCGTAATACCCCCGCAAATGCGCCTGCGCCGACAGATAAACCGGCACATCAGGCCAGCGCTTTTCAGCCTGCTTCAACGCCTGGGCGATCAGCTCATGACCCAGGCCCTTGCCGCGGGCCTCTGGCGCGGTAATCACCCGCCCGATCACCACATCACCGCCCTGTAGTTCAGGATCGAGCAAGCGCAAGTACGCGACCAGTCGATCCCCGTCCCAGGCCATCAAATGGCAGGTGTCACCCTCCAGATCCTGGCCATCCACGTCCTGATAAACGCATTTCTGCTCTACAACGAACACCTCTGCGCGCAGCTGCAGAACAGCGTACAGCTGCTCCTTGCCCAGATCGCTGTGGTGTTTGCAGATCCAATCGATTGTCATCTTCACATTCCTCGACCCAGTCGCTCCGATACTAGGCGCCCGGACGAAAGTTGTCTGTATGGCAGAGAAATCTGTGACAAAGGCCAAAATGCCATCATTCATTTCGCGCGGCGTTGTCTTCTTTGTGTAATCTGAGATCAAGCGCTGTGCAGTGGCTTCGATGAGCTAATGTTAGTACCTGGGTTTCGCCGGTACGGGGCCTTGGAGTTTTGGCTGAAAACACGTCGGGCAACCCGCCCGCTAAGGATTTTCGAGCATGCCGCGATTGCATCGATCTTTGGCCTTGATCGGATTGCTGTTGCTGACTCAGAGCGCGCCAGCGGAAAAGCTGCGACTTGTCGCCGATTTATGGCCACCCTTTACCGACTCCTCGCTGGTCAACGGCGGGTTGGCCACCGACATCGTCAGCACCGCGCTGGCCCGCGCCGGCTACGCCAGCGATTTTGAACAGGTGCCCTGGGCGCGCGCACTTCTGGGTGTTGGGGAAGGACGTTACGACGTCCTGGTGAATGCTTGGTACACCGAAGAGCGCACCAAGCTCGGCCGGTTTTCCGGCGAGTACCTGCTCAACCGCGTGCGCTTTCTCAAGCGCAAGGACGCGCCGATCGAATTCAACAACTTGCAGCAATTGCACACGTACCCGATTGCCGTGGTGCGCGGTTACGCCTATTCACCGGAGTTCGACGAAGACGCCTCGCTGCAGAAAATCCCGGTGCACAGCTTTTCCATGGCCGTCCGCATGGTCGCGGCCGACCGGGTCAAACTGACGCTGGAGGACGAATACGTTGCGCGTTACTACCTGGCCCGGGAATCAGCCAAGGTGCGCAATGCCGTGGAGTTCCTGCCCAAGCCATTGAGCGAGAACAGCCTGCACATTCTGGTCAGCCTGAAAAATCCGCAGCATGAACAGATCGTGGCGGGTTTTGATCGGGAGATTGCCGAGATGAAGGCGGATGGGAGTTATGAGCGTTTGATGAAGCTGCACGGGATGTAGTTTTTTGTGGTGTGGCTGATGGCCTCATCGCGAGCAAGCTCGCTCCCACAAGGATATGTGATGCGACGAAGATCCACTGTGGGAGCGAGCTTGCTCGCGATGAGGCCGGCAAAAGCTCCCCACCTCTCAATCCTCGCCTGAATCCTTGATCAAATGCGCCGCCAACGTCCGCAACGGCCCCAACTGCCGACAGATCAACGCCAACTGCGTCTGCACCAATCGCTGTCCTTCATCAATCTCATCCGGCATCTGTTCCAGCTCATTGGCCAGCGCCTCTTCCTCATCACTCTGAATCGCAATCGGCAGTTTGCTTGCCAGCCCTTGGGCGATTTCATCAATGCTGGCCGCCAGTTTCACACCGGCCCCTTCGATCAATTGTTCGCGTACATCGGCCGGTAGCTGGGCGTCGCGGTGTGCGCCCAGTCCTGACAAATAGCTGAGCAGGGTGTGCGACAGCACCAGGAAGCGGAACCCGACATCCGCTTCCTTCCGGAAATGCCCCGGCTCCATCAGCATATTGGCCAGCGTTGTCGACAGCGCCGCATCGGCGTTGTGCGCGTTGCGCCGGGCCAGGCGGTAAGCCAGGTCATCGCTCTTGCCGGCGGCATATTGCTGCATGATCTGGCGCAGGTAAATGCTGTTGCAGGTCAGGGTGTTGGCCAGCACTTTGTTCAGGCGTCGGCCCTGCCAGTCGGGCAGGAACAGGAACACCGCGAGCCCGGCGATCAGGCTGCCGAGCAAGGTATCGAACAGTCGCGGCAGGAACAGGCCGTAGCCGTCGCCGACCTGGTTGAAGCAGAACAGCACCATCAGGGTGATCGCGGCCGTGGCCAGGGTGTAGCGGGTGGTGCGGTTGATAAAGAACACCACGCCAGCGGCGATCGCGAAGCACGACTGCACCAGCGGATTCGGGAACAGATCGAACAACGCCCAGGCCACGGTCAGGCCGATGGCGGTGCCGATGATCCGCTGACCAAGCTTGCGGCGTGTGGCGCCGTAGTTCGGTTGGCAGACGAAGAGCGTGGTAAGAATGATCCAGTAACCCTGCGACGGGTGAATCAGATGCACCATGCCGTAGCCGATGCTCAACGCGAGGGGCAAACGCAGGGCGTGGCGGAACAGCAGCGAGGTCGGCGTCAGCTGCGTGCGCAAGCGAATCCACACATCCTTGAGGCTGCGCGGCGAGCGGTCGAGCAGGCTGCTGTCGGTGGCGTCTGCGAGGGCATCAGGGTTGCTCGCATCACTGAGCAAGCGGTCGAGGGTGCCGAGGTTAGCTGCCAGCGCGCGCAAGGATCGCAGCAATCCGCGCCAGGCCGGGTTGCTTTGGATGCGCAGGTGTTCGAGGGAAGCGTGCAGGTCGCTCAGGGTTTCGGTGAAGCTGGCGTCGTAAATGAACGGCTGACGCATCTGGATTGATTCCGCCAGCGCCCGGCAGGCTTTGCCTTGCTGGCGCAGCAGGCGCTGACAGCGGAACAGCACGTCGCTGTGGAAGAAGGTGTCTGCCAGCGCGTTATACGGATAGTGCGAGGAACTGGCGCGTTCGTGAATGTCCTGGGCGAGAAAGTAGAGTTTCAGGTAGCGGCTGACTTTCGAGCCTGGTCGACCATTGCCGACCCGGTGCAGAATGATTTCCTTGGCGGCGTTCAGTGCCGCTACGACCCGACCGTTCTGCTGGGCCAGTTCCAGTCGGCGCGCTTCCACGTCCATCTGCCGGATCGGCTCGAACAGCGACGATTTCAGCTTCAGGTAAAAGCCCAGTTCGCGGAACAGCCGTGCGAGGCTCTGCTGCACCGGCTGATTGGAAAACATCGCCTGCCACAACACCGAGAGCAAGCCGTACCACGCCGCGCCGGCCACCAGCAGCACCGGCTCGTGCCAGAAATCGGTCACCGCGCCGCCGCGCTGGTCCACGCCGATCATGGTGTAGACCGACAGAATCAACGTCGCCGAGGCAATCGCGCCATAACGTTCGCCTAGGGCGCCGAGCATGGTCAGGCAGAAGGCAGCGAGGGCGAAGGCGATGATGAAAAAGATGGGGTAGGGGAACAACAGTTCGACCGACAGTGCGGCGACCAGGAAGCAGACCAGCGTCACGGCCAGCGAATTGAGGCGGCCCTGCCAACTGTCGTCGGTTTCGGCCAGGGCGCTGGCGATGATCCCGAGGAACAACGGGATCAGCAGCCCCATTTCATCCTGATACCAACACAGCGCCATGGTGCCGGTCAGGGCGATGAACACCCGCACGCTATAACTGAATTTATCCAGCGCCCAGAGGCGCCGCAGTGACTGATTGAACGAGGTCGATGACATGAAGTGCGAGGGCCTTCCGAGGCGATGCCGCTAAATTGAGCCAGTAATGACGCCGACGCAATGGCGCCGATCACATCTGACAGCAAATTCTGTTCCTTGCTGATTAACATGTCAGGTCTGTATTGACTTGTGGCGAGGGGATTTATCCCCGTCGGGCAGCGAAGCGGCCCCAGATTGGCACACGCATTACGTCAGGTAGACCTCTGTCGCGGATTTACGACTGCTTCGCAGCCGAACGGGGATAAATCCCCTCGCCACAAAAGCCCCATCCATATCTGCGGATCAGACGTACTGCGCTGCGGCGTATCCGGAGGCCCACGCCCATTGAAAATTGAAACCACCCAGGTGACCGGTCACGTCGAGCACTTCACCGATGAAATACAAGCCAGGGCTTTTCAGCGACTCCATGGTCTTTGACGACACCTCATTGGTATCGACGCCACCCAGCGTCACTTCAGCCGTGCGATAACCTTCGGTGCCGGCCGGCACAACTTTCCAGCACGCAAGCTTCTCGGCGATGTCGGCAACTTCCGCGTGGGTGTACTGCTTCATTGGTTTGGAGACGAACCAGTTGTCCGCCAGCAGGTTGGCCATTTTCTTGGTGAAGATCTCGCCAAGCAGGGTTTTCAACTCGCTGTTCGGGCGTTCGGCCTGTTGCTGTTGCAGCCAGGTCGGCACGTCGTGGTCCGGCATCAGGTTGATTTCTACCGTGTCGCCGGATTCCCAGAACGAAGAAATCTGCAAAATCGCCGGGCCACTGAGACCGCGATGCGTAAACAGGATGTTCTCGCGAAAACTCTGATCGTTGCAGCTGACCTGGCAATCCACCGAAGTACCGGACAGCTCAGTGCAAAGCTCTTTGAGCTGATCGGTGATGGTGAACGGCACCAGTCCGGCGCGGGTGGGCAGCAATTCGTGACCAAATTGTCTGGCGACCTGATAACCGAAACCAGTGGCGCCCAGGGTCGGAATCGACAGTCCGCCGGTAGCGATCACCAAGGACTCACAGGTGATCTGGTCCAGCGTTGTGTCCAGCAGGTAGCCGCTTTCGAGTTTCTCGATGGTCTGGATCGAGGTGTCCAGGTGCAGGCTGACGCCGACCTGATCGCACTCGTTGAGCAGCATCTCGAGGATGTCGCTGGATTTGTTATCGCAGAACAGCTGGCCGAGTTTTTTCTCGTGGTACGGCACGCCATGTTTGGCGACCATGCCGATGAAATCCCACTGGGTGTAGCGCGCCAGTGCGGATTTGCAGAAGTGTTCGTTCTGCGAGAGAAAATTGCCCGGTTCGGCATACATGTTGGTGAAATTACAGCGGCCACCGCCCGACATCAGGATTTTCTTGCCGGCCTTGTTCGCGTGGTCGAGCAGCATCACCTTGCGCCCGCGCCCGGCGGCGGTCAGTGCACACATCAACCCTGCGGCGCCAGCGCCAATGATCACGACTTCGGTAGAGCGCAAAACGGTGTCCTCACACAAATATTAAATCCACCAGGAAACCAATGTGGGAGCGAGCTTGCTCGCGATGGCAGACTGTCAAACAACATCAATGTTGAATGTATCGGCCTCATCGCGAGCAAGCTCGCTCCCACAGGGGATCTGCTCTGGGGCAAAGATCCTTACAGGATACGCACGCGCAACGAACGGCCTTTGATTTTGCCTTCGTTCAGGCGCTGCACGGCCTGCTTGGCCACTGCGCGTTCCACGGCCACATACGCCTGGAAATCGAAGATCGCGATCTTGCCGACCTGAGCGCCGGGAATGCCGGCATCGCCGGTCAGTGCGCCGAGAATGTCACCCGGACGGACCTTGTCCTTACGGCCCGCGCCGATGACCAGCGTGCTCATGGCCGGCAGCAACGGGCCTCCGCCCTGAGACTTGAGGTTGTCCAGTTGATCCCAGCTCAACGGCGACTTCTGCAGTTGCTCGATAGCCTGGGCACGGTGCGCTTCGGACGGGGCGACCAGGCTGATCGCAATGCCTTTCTCGCCAGCACGACCGGTACGGCCAACGCGGTGAATGTGGATTTCCGAATCACGGGCCAGTTCGACGTTGATCACCATGTCCAGCGCATCGATGTCCAGACCGCGTGCGGCGACGTCGGTGGCCACCAGCACCGAAGTGCTGCGGTTGGCGAACATCGCCAGGACCTGATCACGGTCACGCTGTTCCAGGTCGCCGTGCAGGCCGACAGCGGAAATGCCTTTGGCGGTCAGGTGATCAACGGTTTCCTGAACCTGCTGCTTGGTGAAGCAGAAGGCCACGCAAGAGGCCGGACGGTGATGCGCAAGGACTTTGACCACCGCGTCCATGCGGTCTTCCGGGGAAATCTCGTAGAAGCGCTGCTCGATCTGCGTGTCGTCGTGGAACGCCTCGGCCTTCACTTGCTGCGGGTTGCGCATGAACTTTGATGCGAGCTGCTTGATGCCCACCGGGTAGGTGGCGGAGAACAGCAGGGTCTGACGACGTTCCGGACACTGGGCGATGATTTCTTCGATGGAATCGTAGAAACCCATGTCGAGCATGCGGTCGGCTTCGTCGAGGATCAGGGTGTTCAAGCCATGAAGGACCAGCGAGCCTTTGCGCAGATGCTGCTGAATACGACCCGGGGTGCCAACAATGATGTGCGCGCCATGCTCCAGCGAGCCGATCTGCGGGCCGAACGACACGCCGCCGCACAGGGTCAGAACCTTGATGTTGTCTTCAGAGCGGGCCAGACGACGGATTTCCTTGGCGACCTGGTCAGCCAGCTCGCGCGTCGGGCAAATGACCAGCGCCTGGCAACCGAAGAAGCGCGGATTGATCGGGTTCAGCAGGCCGATACCGAAGGCGGCGGTCTTGCCGCTGCCGGTCTTGGCCTGGGCGATCAGGTCCATCCCCTTGAGGATCACCGGCAAGCTTTGCGCCTGGATCGGCGTCATCTGGGCATAACCGAGGGAGTCGAGGTTAGCCAGCATGGCGGCGGACAGCGGCAAAGTATTAAAAGCGGTGGCGATGGTGGTCACGGGACTGGCCTGCAAAACAAAATGTCGCGCAGTGTACCAGCCCAGTGGCCATTCGCCCTAAGGCTCGATGTGTTCTTCCGGACGTTTGACACGCCGTCCGTCATCCTTTGACAGCTGCGAGAAGATCGTTGCGGCCAGCATCGCCATGATTCCGACCGTTACGAAAGTCAGCTGGAATGCGCCCAGAACGGTGTCTGCGCCGTCATTACCGACTTGCGCCGTGAACCCGCCGAGCAAGGCGCCGGCGCACGCCACACCGAGACTCAGGGACAATTGCGCCACCACCGACAACAAGCTGTTGCCGCTACTGGCGCTGGCGTCGTCGAGGTCGATCAGGGTCACGGTGTTCATCGCGGTGAACTGCAAGGAGTTGATCGCGCCAAGGATCGCCAGCATGCCCAGCAACAACCAGTACGGCGTCTGTTCGCTGACTAGCCCCATGCTTGCCAGCATCAGTCCCAGCGCCAACGTGTTGCCGGTCAGCACGATGCGATAGCCCAGGCGTTCGATCAGCGGTCGCGCCACCGACTTGGCGACCATCGCCGCAGCGGCGAGCGGCAACATGCTCATTCCGGCCTGGGACGGCGAGTAACCCAGCGCCACTTGCAGCAGCAACGGCACGAGAAACGGCAGGGCGCCACTGCCCAGACGCGCGAACAGGTTGCCGAGAATGCCCACGGCAAACGTCCGGGTCTTGAACAGGGACGGCGCGAACAGCGGATTTTCGATGTGCCCGGCCCGCAACCAGTACGCCGCCAGGCACGCCATGCCGCCGAACAGCAACAACATCACGCGCAAGTGCGGCAGGTGCAGTTCGCCGAGGCCTTCCATGGCGATGGTGATCAGTATCATCGCTGCGCCAAACAGCAAGAAGCCGAGGCTGTCGAAACGCGTGCGCTCAGAACCGCGCAGGTCGGGGATGAATTTCCACACCGCGTAGCAACCGACGGCGCCGACCGGCAGATTGATCAGAAAGATCCAGTGCCAGGTCAGGTATTCGACCATCCAGCCGCCCATGGTCGGGCCGATCAACGGGCCGAGCAGGCCGGGAATGGTAATGAAGCCCATGATCCGCACCAGTTCCGAGCGCGGGTAAGCGCGCAGCACCACGAGCCGCCCGACCGGCAGCATCAGCGCACCGCCCAGGCCCTGAATCACCCGGGCGCCGATCAGCATGCTCAGGCTGCTCGACAGAGCGCAGAGCAACGAGCCGATGCTGAACAACAGGATCGCGCCGAAGAAGATTTTCTTGGTGCCGAAGCGGTCGGCGATCCAGCCCGAGGCGGGGATCAGCAAGGCGACGGTAAGCATGTAGGCGATGATCACACCCTGCATACGCAGCGGATCTTCCGCGAGGTCGCGGGCCATGGCCGGCAGGGCGGTGTTGAGGATGGTGCCGTCGAGGGACTGCATGAAGAAGGCAATGGCGACGACCCACGGCACCCAGCGGGCGGTGACAGCGTCGAGAGGCGGGCGGTTAGGCATGGGACCTCTTTTAGGTTGGCAACGAACCAATGTGGCGAGGGGATTTATCCCCGTTGGGTCGCGAAGCGACCCCAGAACCTCTAATCGCGGAGTTTCAGGCACACCGCATTCACCGGGTTTGCGACTGCTTCGCAGTCGAACGGGGATAAATCCCCTCGCCACAGGGGTTTTGTATTTACAGGGTTAGCGTCAGTCGGCTGATCAACGCCCCCGGCAACAACGCCGAAGCCGTCGCCCGTTGACTGTAGGTGCTCGCCGACAACAACAACTCCCGCTCTTCGGTCAACGCTTCCAGCTGCGATCCAAGCAAACTGTAGACGCTGTCATCAAAACGCATGGTGCTGACCGGCGCCTGAATCTTGCCGTTCTCGACCCAGAAGGTCGCAAAGCGCGTCATGCCGGTCAGGCGTGCCGCCGGCTGGTCCGAGTAGTTCAGGTACCAAAGATTGCTGATGTACAAACCCGTGCCGAGTTGTTTGAGAATCTCTGCATCGGGCAACGCCCCGGCCATCATGTTCACCGCGCTCGGCATTTCACCAGCGCTGGCGCCATTGGCGGTCAAGCCATACTCGGCCGCACTTCGGGAACTGACCATTTGTGCACCGGCGTTGCCCTCGACAATCAACTTGAGATCGCTGCGCGGATAACCTTCGCCGGAAAACGCCGGACTCAACGAACCGCTGACTTTTTCATCGACAGAGACCAATGGGCTGAACGAACTGTCACCTGCGTAAAGCTTTTGCAGCGGACTGTTTTTACTGGCGATCGACTGCGCCGAGAAACCGCCCCAGCCCAGCATGTCCATGATTTCTCCCAGGGCTGCAGGGGCGAGATAGGCGCGATATTGCCCGGGTGCCAAAGTGCGTTGCGGCCTGCCGAGAAACGCCAACTGCTCGCGTGCCTGTGCAAAGCGTTTGGCAAACCCTTCGCTGTTCCAGTCATGCCCGGCGTAACTGGCCTTCACCGCCTGCCCGTTGGCATGAAACAGGCTGAAGTCGAAGTTGAAGCTGTTGGCCTGATGCCAGCCGAACGCGCCCGAGGAACTGGCGAAACCGCGACTGATCGGGCCAGCCGCATAGAAGCCCACCAAGTCCAGCCCCTCGGCAGCCTGGGCAATTTCCGCGACCACTCGCTCGGTGTCCGGCAGGGGATGCTCTTGCACGTTTTTGCTCTGCCAGCCGTTGTGGTTGAGCAGCAGGTACGGATCCTGCGGCAGCAGCGGCAAGGTGTCGCGCAGTTGTTGCAGCCCTTCGGCCAGGCGCTGGGTGTCGACTTCCACATCGCCCGACAGCGTAATGTCGAGGTCGGCATGCCGGCCCTCGTTGATCAGTTTGAAACCGACGCTCGCCTGTTGCACCTGACCGGCCTGACGCACCTTCGCATGGTTGAAACGCACGAAGGCCGACGACTCGGCGGCGTAGCTGAGGGTGAATTGCTCCGGTTCGCGAATCGCATCGCGCAGCCAATGGACCAAGGCCTTGAATGCATCGGACTGATTGTTTGGCGTACTCATCAGGCGTCTCCCCCAAACACATCCACGTTGCTGAATACACAGGCCGGCGACGCATGGCCGACACGGATCACCTGATTCGGTTCGCCCTTGCCGCAGTTTGGTGTGCCAAGGACCTTGAAGGTGCTGGCGTCGCCGACGGCGCTGAGGCTCTTCCAGAACTGCGCGGAAATCGCCCGGTAGTTCGGGTTTTTCACCACGCCTTTGAGCTCTCCGTTTTCGATCAACTGAGCCCATTCGCAACCGAACTGGAACTTGTTGCGCGCATCGTCGATCGACCAGGAACGGTTGGTGCTCATCAGAATGCCGTGCTCGATGTCGCCGATCAGTTGCTCCAGCGGTTGATCGCCAGGCTCGATGTTCAGATTGGCCATGCGGTCGATTGGCGGCCGGTTCCAGCCGCAGGCGCGGCTGTTAGCGACGCCGTCCATGCCGGCACGGAATTGCGACAGTGCACCGCCCAATGGACGCAGCAGCAAGCCTTCCTTGATCAGAAACTGCCTGCTCGCGGCGCTGCCGTCGTCGTCATGGCCGTAGCTGGCGAGTTGCTCAGGGATGTCCGGGTCGAAGGTCACGTTGAGCAGTTTCGAACCGTATTGCAGATGGCCGAAGTCTTCTGCCTTGACGAAGCTGGTGCCGGCGTAATTGCGCTCGTCACCGAGGATGCGGTCCAGTTCCAACGGGTGACCGATGGATTCGTGAATCTGAAGCATCATCTGGTCGGGCATCAACAGCAGGTCGCGCGGGCCTTGCGGGGTGTTCGGTGCCAGCAGCAGTCGCAGCGCCTGATCGGCGATTTTCGGGCCTGCACCCACCAGGCCGCAGCGTGTGATCACATCAAAGCCGCCTTGTTGGCCAAAATTTTCGCGGCCGAGTGTTCGGGTCTGGCTGTCGCTGCCGTCGTAGGCGGTGACTTCCAGGCTCGGGTAGATAAAACGCTGGGCCTGGCGCAGTTCAGCGCCGGCGCTGTTGAGGTAAATCTGTTCGACATGGGTGATGCCGATGCTCACCTGCCAGTTCACCAGGCGCTCGTCCTTGGGCACAGAAGCGGATTCAGCGCCGAGCAGTTGATAGCAATCGCACAGGGACGGGAAGGACTGGTCGAGGTTCGGCGAAAGGTAGTCGGCGCAATCGCTGGAAACGGCTTGCTCGCGCAGGTCGAGCAGCGCGTGGGGCTTGAGTCGGCGGGCTTGTTGCTCGGCTCTTTCCAGCGCGGCTTGCAGGCCGGATTGGGACAGGTCGTTGGTCGCGGCATAGGCTTCGACGCCGTTGACGCGCACGGTCAACATCGCGCCTTCGTCACGGCTCAGGCTCGGAGGTTCGGCGACGTTCTTGCGCACCGACAGGTACTGGCCGGACTCGCGCACATAACGCAGCGAAAAGAATTCAGCGCCCGTGCGCAAGGCAGCGAAGCGCTGCTTGAGCTGAGGGTGGAAATCGAACATTCGGGAACCTCCTTGGTATGGAGTGGCGATGTAGCGGTACTGCGAAGGGAGAGGTGAAACGTTTGCGTGGCGCTAGATTAGGCCTGCGTGGGGGGTTGGATCAAGCTTGGATCGGTGTAGGAAAGGTTTACCCGAGGTGGGTCAGGGGGAGATGTATTGTTTGGTCGGGCCCTTTCGCGAGCAAGCTCGCTCCCACAGGGGGCCGGGGTTGATCACAAATCTGTAATCCAACCGGAAACCTGTGGGAGCGAGCTTGCTCGCGATTGGCCGTGACGCGGTGCAGCTGTCTTACTGCGCTGTAGGGCTCACATCCCGCAACGGCTTGCCGCGTACCGGTGCATCGCCGGCCACGTAGTAATCCGCCTTGCTACGCGGCAGCGGCTGGCGACCACGGATCTTGTCGGCGATTTTCTCGGCGATCATGATCGTTGGCGCGTTCAGGTTGCCAGTGGTGATGATCGGCATGATCGAGGCATCGACCACGCGCAGGGCTTGCATGCCGTGCACACGACCTTCGCCATCGACCACGGCCATCTCGTCGGTGCCCATCTTGCACGAGCAGGACGGGTGGAACGCGGTTTCGGCGTGTTCGCGAATGAACTTGTCGAGCTGCTCATCGGTTTGCACGTCGATGCCCGGACTGATTTCGCGGCCGCGGAAAGCGTCCAGTGCCGGCTGTTGCATGATTTCACGGGTCAGGCGGATGCCGTCACGGAATTCCTGCCAGTCCTGCTCGGTGGCCATGTAGTTGAACAGGATGCTCGGGTACTCGCGTGGATCCTTGGACTTCGCCTGGATGCGACCACGGCTCGGCGAACGCATGGAACCCATGTGCGCCTGGAAGCCGTGCTCTTTCACGCCGTTGCTGCCGTTGTAGTTAATCGCGACCGGCAGAAAGTGATATTGAATGTTCGGCCAGTCGAATTCTTCACGGGTGCGGATAAAACCACCAGCTTCGAACTGGTTGCTGGCGCCGATGCCGGTGCCGTTGAACAGCCATTCGGCACCGATGGCCGGCTGGTTGTACCAGAGCAGCGACGGGTAAAGCGAGACCGGTTGGGTGCAAGCGTATTGCAGGTACAACTCAAGGTGGTCCTGCAGGTTTTCGCCGACGCCTGGCAGGTCGTGGACCACCGGGATGTCGAGCTTGTTCAGCAGTTCGGCCGGGCCTACACCCGAACGTTGCAGGATCTGCGGCGAAGCGATGGCGCCGGAGCACAACAGCACTTCCTTGCGGGCGCGGGCGTCAACGCGTTCTTCAGCGGCGCCGATCAGGTAACGCACACCGACTGCACGCTTGCCTTCGAAAAGGATCTTGTCGGTCAGGGCGTGGGTGACGATGGTCAGGGTCGAACGCTTCTTGGCGACGTCCAGGTAACCGCGCGCGGTGCTGGCGCGACGGCCGTTCGGCGTCACCGTACGGTCCATCGGGCCGAAGCCTTCTTGCTGGTAACCGTTCAAGTCTTCGGTGCGCGGGTAGCCGGCTTGCACGCCAGCTTCAACCATGGCGTGGAACAACGGGTTGTTGCCTGCCTTCGGCGTGGTCACGCTGACCGGACCGTCGCCACCGTGGTAGTCGTTCGGGCCGATATCACGGGTTTCCGCCTTGCGGAAATACGGCAGGCAGTTCAGGTAATCCCAGTCTTCAAGACCTGGCAGCTTGGCCCAGTTGTCGTAGTCCATCGCATTGCCACGTATGTAGCACATGCCGTTGATCAGCGAAGAACCGCCCAGGCCCTTGCCGCGACCGCATTCCATCCGTCGGCCGTCCATGTGTGGTTCTGGATCGGTTTCGTAGGCCCAGTTGTAGCGACGGCCTTGCAGCGGGAACGCCAGGGCAGCCGGCATTTGCGTGCGGAAGTCCAGGCGATAGTCCGGGCCACCGGCTTCGAGCAGCAGAACGGTGACGCCTTCGTCTTCAGTCAGACGGGTCGCCAGGGTGTTACCGGCGGAGCCGGCACCGATGATGATGTAATCGAATTCTTGGGACATTGAATGCACCCTCTTTGAAGTTGGTTCAGGTCGCGGTCGCCGAGCTACCACTTACTTGTGGCGAGGGAGCTTGCTCCCGCTCGGCTGCGCAGCAGTCGCAAAATCAGCGACTGTGTTCTTTCTGAATGAATGCGGTGCCTGGAGTTGGGGCCGCTTCGCAGCCCAGCGGGACGGTGCGGCGATCCGACAAGCTCCCTCGCCACAAAGGGCCACAACGCCAGAACCGCGTCAGATCAGAACACCGAGGCGTAATCGCCCAGCTCAACCTGTACCGATTTGATGCGGGTGAAGTTGTTCAGCGAGCTGATGCCGTTCTCACGGCCCACGCCCGACTGCTTGTAGCCGCCGACCGGCATCTTGGCGTCGGACTCGCCCCAGGCGTTGATCCAGCAGATACCGGCTTCCAGTTGATGAATCACGCGGTGAGCGCGGTTCAGGTCCTTGGTAACGATGCCGGCAGCCAGGCCGAAGTCGGTGTCGTTGGCACGACGGATCACTTCTTCTTCGGTTTCGTAGGTGAGGATCGCCATCACCGGGCCGAAGATTTCTTCACGCACAATAGTCATCTCGTCGGTGCAGTCGGTGAACACCGTCGGGGCCACGAAAGCGCCTTTGGCGAATTCGCCTTCGGTCAGACGGCTGCCGCCGCACAGTACGCGAGCGCCTTCTTCCTTGCCCTTGGCGATGTAACCCAGCACGCTTTCCATGTGGGCGAAGCTGACCAGCGGGCCGAAGTTGGTGTTCTCGTCTTCCGGGTTGCCGACGCGGATGCGCGCGACGCGCTCGGCGATTTTGGCTTCGAACGCGGCTTTCAGGTGGCTCGGTACGAACACGCGAGTGCCGTTGGTGCAGACCTGACCGGAACTGTAGAAGTTGGCCATCATCGCCGTGTCGGCGGCGCGATCGAGGTCGGCGTCGTCGAAAATGATCAGCGGGGACTTGCCGCCCAGTTCCATAGTCACGTCTTTCAAGGACGAGCCGGAAGCGCTGGCCATGACCTTCTTGCCGGTATCGGTGCCGCCGGTGAAGGAGATTTTTTCGATGCGTGGGTGCTCGGTCAGCCAGGTGCCGACTTCACGGCCGCTGCCGGTAAGGACGTTGAACACGCCCGCCGGTACGCCGGCTTCAGTGTAGATTTCGGCCAGTTTCAGCGTGGTCAGGGAAGTGACTTCGCTTGGCTTGAAGATCATCGCGTTACCGGCCGCCAGGGCAGGAGCGGATTTCCACAGGGCGATCTGGATCGGGTAGTTCCACGCGCCGATACCGGCCACGACGCCCAGCGGCTCGCGACGGGTGTAGACGAACGAAGTGGTGCGCAGCGGAATCTGCTCGCCTTCGATGGCCGGGACCAGGCCTGCGTAGTATTCCAGTACGTCAGCACCGGTGACGATATCGACGTAGCGGGTCTCGGAGTAAGACTTGCCGGTGTCCAGGGTTTCCAGGGCGGCCAGTTCATCGTTGCGCTCGCGCAGGATGTCCACGGCACGACGCAGGATGCGCGAACGCTCCATGGCGGTCATCGCGGCCCAGATTTTCTGGCCCTTTTCGGCGCTGACTACAGCGCGCTCGACGTCTTCCTTGGTTGCACGCTGTACGTTTGCGAGGACTTCACCGTTAGCCGGGTTGATGGCTTCGAAAGTGGCGTCGCTGCTGGCGTCGGAGTAACCGCCATCGATGTAGAGTTTTTGCAGTTCGAAACGGGCCATAGTGTCCTCGCAAGTGCATAAGTGGTTGGCGTTGACTACCGGGCGTGCCGTTACGCAGTTGGCATCGCCTTCGGTAGCGTTCAGGGGTTGAGCGTTTTATGTGTGCTCTAACTCACCTGCTTGGCCAATTGGAAATCCATGTATTCGTAAGCAATCCGGTGCGCCTGTTCCGTGTCGAAAGCATCTCCCGACAGCGCGCCGCGCAACCACAAACCGTCAATCAACGCCGCCAGGCCTCGGGCTGCACTGCGCGCGTCATCGAGCGGCAATACACGGCGGAACTGGCAACACAGGTTGGAATACAGACGGTGATCGTTGATCCGCTGCAACCTGTGCAAAGACGGGTGGTGCATGCTGGTGGCCCAGAAGGCCAGCCAAGTTTTCATTGCCGGGCCATTGACCTGGCTGGCGTCGAAGTTGCCTTCGATGATCACCTGCAGATGCGCCCGCGGGCTGTCATCTGTCAGCGCCTGACGGCGCGCGGTGACGTTCTCGCTGAGGACACTCATCAGATACTGCGCGGTGGCAGCGATCAGGCCGTTCTTGTCCTGAAAATAGTGACTGATGATGCCATTCGAGACACCGGCCAAACGGGCGATCAGCGCAATGCTGGCGTCCCCCATCCCGACCTGATCGACGGCCTGCAATGTGGCTTCGATCAATTGCTGGCGGCGGATGGGTTGCATACCGACCTTGGGCATCTTGCACATCTCCTTAGGCCTTCCGGCAGACGCAAAACGTCGATCGGATTGAGGGCCAGTCTATTTTGTTTTGATTGAACGTTCAATCAACAAAGAATAAGATCTGCGACAATTCGTCGCTGCCTACAGGTTTTTCCTACACGTAGTTGGCGGAAAAACGACCTCTGAAAATGCTCGAAACCCCTGCGCACTGGCGCTCTCGGGTTTCGGGCTTTTTTCGGGGTGTCTTTATATCACCCGCCGGTCGGCTGCCCACTAACCGATTGGTCGGGTATCGCGTTGCCTTGTGTTCTTCTCTCGCACTGCCGGAGCATCTGTGCCATGAGTTCTGCCTCTCTAATAAAGACCCCGCCCGAGAAGGTGACGGTCAACGGTTGGGTGTTCTACACCTCTACCGCGCTGATCCTGCTGTTGACCGCCATTCTGATCATCGCCCCGCAAGAGGCCGGCAGAATGCTCGGAGTGGCTCAGGCTTGGTTGTCCCGCAGCTTCGGCTGGTACTACATGGTGGTGATCGCCGCTTACCTGGTTTTCGTGGTCGGCCTGGCGTTTTCGTCCTACGGCAAGCTCAAGCTGGGCAGCAAGGACGACACCCCGGACTTCAGCTACGGCGCCTGGGCGGGGATGCTGTTCTCGTCGGGTATCGGCATCTCGCTGTTGTACTTCGGTGCATCCGAGCCGCTGGACCACTACTTCAATCCGCCGGAAGGCGTGGCGGGCAGCAACCTCGCGGCACGTCAGGCGGTTCAGCTGACCTTTCTGCACTGGGGCCTGCATGGCTGGGCGATCTACGCACTGGTCGGTCTGGCCGTTGCGTACTTTGCCTACCGTCATAACCAGCCGCTGGCGTTGCGTTCGGCGTTGTATCCGCTGGTCGGCGAGCGTTGGGTCAAAGGCGCGGCCGGTCATGCGGTGGACGGCTTCGGCATGTTCGTGACCCTGCTGGGGCTGGTGACGAACCTGGGGATTGGTTCGCTGCAAGTGTCGTCGGGACTTGAAAACCTGTTCGGCATGGAGCACAGCAACACCAACCTGCTGATCGTGATCATCGTAATGAGCACCGTAGCGACCATCGCCGCCGTGTCCGGTGTGGAAAACGGCATTCGTCGTCTGTCCAACCTGAACATCGTGCTGTTCAGCGGTCTGTTGATTTTCGTGCTGCTGTTTGGGCCGACGTTGCACCTGCTCAACGGTTTCGTTCAGAACGTGGGGGACTACCTCAATAGCGTGGTGCTGAAGACTTTCGACCTCTATGTGTACGAAGGCGACAGTGAGAAATCCGATCGCTGGTTGGGCCTGTGGACCCTGTTCTACTGGGCCTGGTGGATTTCCTGGGCGCCATTCGTAGGTATGTTCATCGCGCGTATTTCCCGTGGTCGCACGGTGCGTGAACTGGTGGCCGGCGTGCTGCTGATCCCGCTGGGTTTCACCCTGGCGTGGCTGTCGATCTTTGGTAACTCGGCCCTGGACCTGGTGATGAACCACGGGGCGGTGGAGCTCGGAAAGACGGCGCTGGAACAGCCGTCGATGGCGATTTACCAGTTGCTGGAGCATTACCCGGCGTCGAAAGTGGTGATCGGTGTGTCGATTTTCGTCGGTTTCGTACTGTTCCTGACCCCGGCGGATTCCGGCGCGGTAATGATGGCCAACCTTTCGTGCAAGGGCGGCAACGTCGATGAAGATGCCCCGCACTGGCTGCGGATTTTCTGGTCGGCGGTGATCACGCTGGTGACCATCGGCCTGTTGTTCGCCGGTAACTTCGAAGCGATGCAGACCATGGTGGTGCTGGCCGGGTTGCCGTTCTCGTTGGTATTGGTGTTCTTCATGTTCGGATTGCACAAGGCCATGCGTCAGGACGTGCAGATCGAACAGGAGCAAGCGGAACTGGCTGCGCGCGGCCGTCGTGGTTTCAGCGAGCGGTTGACGCAGTTGGACCTGCAACCGAACCAGTCGATCGTTCAGCGTTTCATGGACAAGCAAGTCACTCCGGCGCTGGAAGAGGCGGCCGTGTTGCTGCGGGGTCAAGGCCTGGAAGTGCAAACGTTGCTGGGCAAATCGAAGCGATGCATGGGGGTGCGGATCGAGATGGAAGAGGGCAACCCTTTTGTCTATGAGGTGAGCCTGGATGGTTATCTGGCTGCGGCAAGCGACACGGTGTCGGCTGAAAGCGCTGACGAGCCGCGCGCACGTTACTACCGCGCCGAGGTGTACCTGCACAACGGCAGCCAGGACTACGACCTGATGGGCTTCACTCACGATCAGATCACCCGTGATGTGCTCGATCAGTTTGAAAGCCATCGGCAGCTCCTTGGCCGGGTCTATAGCTAAAACTTGAGGTGATGCGGTGCAAATAGCTGCACCGCAGATCCATTGTGGCGAGGGGATTTATCCCCGTTCGGCTGCGCAGCAGGCGTAAAACCGGCCAGCACGATTCATCTGATGTTCCGCGGTGTCTGGTTTTGGGGCCGCTTCGCTGCCCAACGGGGATAAATCCCCTCGCCACAGTGTTTCGTATTCACATTCAAATTTGTGCACTAACAAAAACGCCGCGATCCTCTCGCGGCGTTTTTGTGTCGGCGGCCTTAACCCAGGTTCTTGCCGAGCAACGCGTGATACAGCTCGCTGTCGCCGAGAATCCCGACGACATGGTTGTTGTCGTGCAGCACAAGTTTGTTGCCGGTCTGATATCGAATCTGCAGCGCATCGCGCATGCCGATGTTCGAATCCACCAGGGTAGGTCGACGACCCAGGCCTTCTACGGCTTGACCCGGTACCCAGTTCTGCAGATCCAGGGCTGAACCATTCTGGCGTGCACCTTTGATGGTGTTGCCTTCGGCCAGGTCCAGCCACGAATCGCCGCCCGGATCGAGGCAGACCGAACCGTTGATGCGTTTGCAGTTGTCCAGCGTGCGCATCAGGCTGCGACCGCACAACACGTTCAACGGGTTGGTGTGCGCGACGAAGGTGCGCACGTAGTCGTCCGCCGGGTTCAGCACGATTTCTTCAGGCTTGCTGTACTGGACGATCCGGCCGTCTTTCATGATCGCGATACGACTGCCCAGTTTCAGCGCTTCATCCAGATCATGGCTTACGAAAACGATTGTTTTGTTCAGTTTGCTTTGCAGCTCCAGCAGTTCGTCCTGCAAACCCTGGCGGATCAACGGGTCGAGGGCCGAGAAGGGTTCGTCCATCAGCAGAATGTCGGCGTCCATCGCCAGGGCGCGGGCCAGCCCGACACGCTGCTGCATGCCGCCGGAGAGCTCGTCGGGCTTCTTGTTGCGCCACTGGGTCAGGCCCACCAGCTCAAGCTTTTCGTCCACCAGTTTGCGGCGTTCTTTTTCGGGACGGCCCTGCATCTCCAGACCGAAGCTGATGTTCTCGCGCACCGTCAGCCAGGGCATCAGGGCGAATTTCTGGAACACCATCGCGATGCGCTTGGTGCGCATCATTTTCAGTTCTGCCGGGGTACAGGAGGCGATGTCGATCTGCTTGCCTTCGTGCTCGACGAACAGCTTGCCGCGGCTGACGGTGTTGAGGCCGTTGATGCAGCGCAACAGGCTGGATTTACCGGAGCCGGACAAGCCCATCAATACGCAGATTTCACCCTTTTCGACGTCCAGGCTGGCCTTTTCAACGCCGACAATCTGCCCGGTTTTTTTCAGGATCTGGTCGCGGGTCATGCCCTGGTCGAGGAGTTTCAGCGCCTCGCGCGGGTCTTTGGAAAAGATTACGTCGACGTCTTCGAAGCGAATAATGCTCATGCGTCACCCCCTACTTTAGCGTCGGGTTGTTTGCAGATACGGTCGAGCATGATCGCCAGCAATACGATCGCCAGGCCGGCTTCGAAGCCCAGGGCGATATCAGCAGTGTTCAGTGCGTTGACCACGGGTTTGCCCAGGCCATCGGCGCCCACCAGTGCCGCGATCACCACCATCGACAACGACAGCATGATGCACTGGGTGATACCGGCCGCGATGCTTGGCATGGCGTAGGGCAGTTCGATGCGTGCGAGCAGTTGACGGCGCGAACAGCCGAAGGCTTTGCCGGCGTCCATCAATTCTGCGGGAACATCACGGATACCCAGGTAGGTCAGGCGGATAGGCGCGGCAATCGCGAACACTACCGTGGAAATCAGGCCCGGGACCACACCCAGCCCGAAGAGGGTCAGGGTAGGAATGAGGTAAACGAAGGTCGGTACGGTCTGCATCAGATCGAGCACCGGACGCATCAGGGTGTAGAACATCGGCTTGTGCGCGGCGACGATGCCCAGCGGCACGCCGATGACCACGCACACCAGGGTGGCGAACAACACCTGGGCGAGGGTTTCCATGGTTTCCTGCCAATACCCCAGGTTGAGGATCAGCAGAAAAGAGGCAATGACGAAAACGGTCAGCCCCCACTTTCGTTGAATGAAGTGTGCCAGTAGCGCGATGAGGCCGATCAATGCCAGCGGGTTGAACCAGGTCAGCGCGAAAGTCACGCCGTGGATCATCGTTTCGAGCGACACGGCGATGGCGTCGAAGGTGTTGGCGCCGTGTTGCGTCAACCATTCAACGAAGCCCGCGATGTACTGGCCTAGAGGTATTTTCTGATCAATCAGCATGGTAGTGAACGTCCGCATGCAAGGAAGTAAACAGCCCGGGCAGGCGAACCCGCCCGGCGTAAGCGATGCCCCTTGATTTAAGGCTGTGCGAGCTTGGCTTTCACGGCCTCCAGGCCTGGTTTACCGTCAATGGTGGTTACGCCAGCGAGCCAGGTATCGAGCACCTGTGGATTCTTTTTCAGCCAGGCCTTGGCGGCCGCGTCAGGCTTCATTTTGTCGTCCAGGACGTTGCCCATCAGCGTGCTTTCCATGTCGAGGGTGAACGCCAGGTTTTTCAGCAACTGACCCACATTGCTGCATTCCTGGGCGTAGCCCTTGCGGGTGTTGGTGTAGATGGTCGCCTGGCCGAAGTTCGGGCCGAAATACTCGTCGCCGCCGGTCAGGTACTTCATCTTGAAACGCGTGTTCATCGGGTGTGGTTCCCAGCCCAGGAACACCACGGCGGTGTTGCGGCGCTGGGCGCGATCGACTTGCGAGAGCATGCCGGCTTCGCTGGACTCGACCACCTTGAAGCCGGCGGCTTTCAAGCCGAAGGCGTCCTTGTCGATCATGCTCTGGATCAGGCGGTTGCCGTCGTTACCCGGTTCGATGCCGTAGATCTTGCCGTCGAGTTCTTTCTTGAACTTGGCGATGTCGGCGAAATCTTTCAGACCCTTGTTATACAACTCTTCCGGGACGGCGAGTGTGTATTTTGCGTTTTCCAGGTTAGCGCGCACCGTCTCCACGGTACCGGCCTCGCGGTAGGCCTTGATGTCGTTTTCCATGGTCGGCATCCAGTTGCCCAGGAAGACGTCCATGTTCTTGCCGTCGGCCAGCGACTTGTAGGTCACCGGCACGGAAATCATGGTGGTTTTGGTTTTGTAGCCCAAGGCATCGAGGACGACGCTGGTGGTGGCGGTGGTAACTGTAATGTCGGTCCAGCCGACATCGGAGAAGTTTACGGTACTGCACTGAGCGGGTTCTGCGGCTTGAGCCAGTAACGGCAGACTCAGCATGGCGGCCAACAACAACGACGGGGAACCTTTCATGGATGGACTCCTTGGTGTTTTTTTTGGCAGTGTTCCGACTGGACCACCGCACTTATAGGTTGCGGTTGGATGGCGTTTTGGAGACAGCTCTACCACGGCGCCGTGCAATCGAGTCGATACGATCATGTACCAGTGAAAATCTGACGCCTACAGGGTGCGTCGTATCCAGTACAGGGATGGTCGCATCCAGTGTCGGTGAGGTCGTTTACAGCTATTTTCAGCCCTTTCTGCTCCTTTGAACCGTAAAAAAACCGTGAAAGCGTAGCGCGGATGGCTCGCGGCGTTGGTGGGCATGAGTGGGTCGGTGTGAGACGTCGAGCGATACCGCAAAAGCCTGATGATGCGGCCATCCCGGCGGATTGCAGCTTGAGCGTAGCAGCTCCGTCACCGGGCGCTTCTGCGCCTGGAGTTGGCACATCCAGGAGTTCGGCAGTAATGGCTATCAGCGTTTTCGACCTGTTCAAAATCGGCATCGGCCCTTCGAGTTCGCACACCGTGGGGCCAATGCGCGCCGCAGCGCTATTCGTGCAAGTGTTGCGTGAGAAGGGACTTTTGGAGCAAGTGCGACGCGTCGAAGTTCAGCTCTATGGTTCGTTGTCCGCCACCGGCATCGGTCACGGCAGCGATAACGCCGTGATCATGGGCCTGATGGGTGAGTGGCCGGACGCGATCGACCCGTCGCAAATCGGCATTCGCATTGAAACTCTGCGTGAAACCCAGACGCTGCTGCTCGATGGCCGTTTATCGGTGCCGTTCATGTGGGCCCGGGACATGCGTCTGATCGACGAAAACCTGCCGTTCCACCCCAACGCCATGACCCTGATCGCCGAGGGCGATGACGGTGAGTTGCATCGCGACACCTACTATTCCATCGGCGGCGGCTTTGTCGTTGATGAGGCCCAAGCTTCCAGCGGCGTGGTGGACCTGGATCGCACCGAATTGCCGTACGATTTCTCCAGCGCCGTCGAGCTGCTCAGCCTCTGCAAGCAGCACAAGCTGCGCGTCGCCGAATTGATGATGGCCAACGAGAAGGTCTGGCGCAGCGAAGACGAAATCCGTGCCGGCCTGATGAAACTCTGGCGGGCCATGCAGGATTGCGTCGAGCAAGGCCTCAAGCACGAAGGCATCCTGCCCGGTGGCCTGAACGTACGTCGTCGCGCGGCCAAATTGCACCGTAGCCTGCAGGAGTTGAACAAGCCTAACGTGATCGGTTCGACACTGAGCGCGATGGAATGGGTCAACCTGTTCGCCCTGGCGGTCAACGAAGAAAACGCCGCCGGCGGGCGCATGGTCACGGCGCCGACCAATGGCGCGGCGGGGATCATCCCGGCGGTGTTGCACTACTTTATGAAGTTCAGCGAAGCGGTGACCGACGCCAACGTGGTCGACTATTTCCTCAGTGCCGCAGCGGTGGGGATTCTATGCAAGAAGAACGCGTCGATCTCCGGTGCGGAAGTGGGTTGCCAGGGCGAAGTCGGTTCGGCTTGCGCCATGGCGGCGGCGGGTTTGGCGGAGATCCTTGGCGCCACGCCTGAGCAATTATGTAATGCGGCGGAGATCGGCCTGGAGCACAACCTCGGTCTGACCTGCGACCCGGTCGGCGGGCTGGTGCAGGTGCCGTGCATCGAACGCAACGCGATTGCGGCGGTGAAAGCGATCAACGCGGCGCAGATGGCGTTGCGGGGTGATGGTCAGCACTTTATCTCGCTGGACCGGGTGATCCGCACCATGCGTGATACCGGTGCCGATATGCACGACAAATACAAAGAGACATCGCGGGGTGGGTTAGCGGTGAGCGCGGTAGAGTGTTGAGCCGAGTTGACCTGTGGCGAGGGGATTTATCCCCGTTGGGTCGCGAAGCGGCCCCAAAATCTTTACGACTGCTGCGCAGCCGAACGGGGATAAATCCCCTCGCCACACCAGATCCCAACAGATCCCCCATCCAGTCAAAACTGCGCGCTTAATGAACACCCGATCCAAAGCGCGCCACGTTTTGGCGCGTCGCTTACAGATAAGCCATTACAGTGAATCAGGGATCCAACCCGGCCCTGACCACCCGTCCCCCGTGCCAGCGGTGACACTCTTCCGGAGCCGCCGCAGCCCTGTTCCCACAAGTGCTACCGATTTGCTCACATGCAACGGAGCAGAGCGCTTACAGCCATGGTCGGCACTTAAATCCAACACTCCATTCGCGTCATATTTAGACACATCGCGACGTCGTTTTCAGGAGTTATTGAACGCGCATTCAACTTTAGGCATGGCAATTGCTCTGTCATTACAAAGCCCGTCTCCCACGCGAGAACGATGGCAATAACAAGAGCCTCCGCCTGAGGCCATCACCCGCTTTGTGTGAGGAGATACCGCGATGACGACGTTCAACTCCGGGGCCCAACCCCAGAACCGTGCGCCTCAATCCATCGGCTTTCTGCTGCTGGACAATTTCACGCTTATTTCTCTGGCCTCCGCAGTCGAACCCCTGCGCATGGCCAACCAATTGTCTGGTCGCGAGCTGTATCGCTGGACCACGCTCACCGTCGATGGCGGTCAGGTCTGGGCCAGTGACGGTCTGCAGATCACTCCCGACGCCTCCATGCACAAAGCACCTTCCATGGACACCATCATTGTCTGCGGCGGTATCGGCATTCAACGCACGGTGACCCGCGAGCACGTCTCATGGCTGCAAAGCCAGGCGCGTCAATCCAAGCGTCTCGGTGCCGTCTGCACCGGCAGCTGGGCCCTGGCCTGCGCCGGCCTGCTGGACGGTTTTGATTGCAGCGTGCACTGGGAATGCCTGGCCGCGATGCAGGAAGCGTTTCCACGCGTGGCGATGAGCACTCGCCTGTTCACCCTCGACCGTAACCGTTTCACCAGCTCCGGCGGCACCGCGCCACTGGACATGATGCTGCACCTGATCAGTCGCGATCACGGCCGTGAACTGTCCGCTGCGATCTCGGAAATGTTTGTCTACGAGCGCATTCGCAACGAACAGGATCACCAGCGCGTGCCACTCAAGCACATGCTGGGCACCAACCAGCCGAAGTTGCAGGAAATCGTCGCGCTGATGGAAGCCAATCTCGAAGAGCCGATCGACCTTGACGAACTGGCGGTATACGTCGCCGTATCCCGTCGTCAGCTCGAGCGGCTGTTCCAGAAATACCTGCACTGCTCGCCGTCGCGTTACTACCTCAAGCTGCGCCTGATCCGTGCCCGCCAATTGCTCAAGCAAACGCCGATGTCGATCATCGAAGTGGCGTCGGTGTGTGGGTTCGTATCCACGCCGCACTTCTCCAAGTGCTACCGCGAATACTTTGGCATTCCGCCGCGTGACGAGCGCGTGGGTTCCAACACCACGCAACAGGTGGCGATGATGCCGCTGCCGCAAGCGCTGGTGCTGTCGCCGTTGTCCGGGCCGCTGTCGGCGTTGAGTCAGGCGCGCAATGAGTCGACTTTCGCTAGCGTGAGGCTTTAGACCGAGGCGCCTGCCTTCGCGAGCAAGCCCGCTCCCACACTGGATCTGCGTCGTAAACAGATTAAATGTGCGAGCGGGCTTGCTCGCGAAGGCGATTTGTCAGGCGCTACGGTTCTGCTGATACGCCGCCAAAGCCGGTAACAACTGCTTATCAATCGCCTGACGCACAGCCGGCAAAATGGTCGCGCTGCTGGTGTACATCTGCTTGACCATGGTCCGCAGCGTCATCGCTCGCTCATCGTTCAAACCTCGCACCGCACACTCGCAAGCTTGCTCGGCCGTGGCGCCGCTCGGCACTTGAAAACCCAACGACTTCAGTTGGCCCAACAGGTCTTCCTGGTCTATCAAATCGGCGTGCATCATGACGCAATCCTTCTTCAGGGAACGGTGTCGTGGTTCGATTCTCATAGCGGTACGGGGTGGCGGCAAGGACGAATTGTCGCAATGGCCGCAATACCTATGAACAGGTCGTTTTCGGCTAACTTGCGAAGGAGAGGAATGGGCACACTGGATTCAGCTGGCTTCACGAAGGTTTGGTCACCCTCGCGCAACGGCTCCTCAACAGTACCCACCTCTGCCCCGATCCTGTCACGGCTTGATCGGGGTTTTTTTTGCCTGTGCGTCAGGCGGATATGAGGTGTATGGGCTGACGCCATCGCGAGCAAGCTCGCTCCCACAGTTGATTTATGCACGACGCAAAACCAATGTGGGAGCGAGCTTGCTCGCGAAGACGCCGGGGTCGCACTCGACTGACGCGGTCTAGCGTTGCAACACGAGGATCCGTGACAACAACTCATCCCGGTCGACGTAGCAGCCCTGGAAATGCCGTGCTCCCGTGGCGGGGTCGAAAGCATTGCGGGCGTGGAGGGTACGGCGATTGTCGAAGCACCAGAGTTCACCGGGGTTGAGCCTTTGCATCAGCCTGAACCGCGCCTCGCGGGTCATGGCGATAAAACGGTGATAAGCCCGATACAGCCTGGGCATTTCATCCACCGATGCATCGAACGGCCCCCGCAGAAAGTTCGCCATACGGATTTCCGACACCTGCCCCAGCGCATCCAGCGCGATGATCGGTGCGAGGCAGCGGTAGTCGCTGTGGCGGTCCTTGTTGCGGAATTCCACGGGGATTTCACACAGTGCTTTGAACGACTCGGGATCTTCCTCGCGCAACGCTTGGGCGATGGCGAAACCGTCGACGAAAATGCTCTCGCCACCGTCGGCGTCATTGACCAGGCAATGCAGAAATTGCAGGCCCGGTTGCAACTCTCGGGTCGGCAGGTCGCTGTGTAATGGCAGGTTGAAAGCGGTGTAGGCATTGCTGTCGGCATCGGACTTGGATTGCACGTTGAACAGCACGCCAAAGTTGCTCTCGCGGATGAAGGAAATCCGCTGGGCGATCAACTTCAATGAACCGGGTTCGGTAGGCACACCGCGGACCTGGGTGAGGCCGATGTCACGCACCGCCAACAGCCACTGCAACAGGGCATCGTTATTGTTCATTAGCGCCTGATAATCGAACACCGGCAACTGCAAGTCGCTTTTCCACAGCCTGGATTGTGGCTTGCCGGCCCGGCGTTCGGCGCGGGACGCGTCGTCATAGGCGTGGGCCCGCAACCAGCCGGGATCGAAGCGACTCTGATGGCCGTCCTGCCAATCGACGCACAGGCAACCTTCAGCATCGACACCGGCATTTGCCAGCGCCAGGTCCTCTGCAACGTCGACGATTTCCAGCACCTGCTCACGGGTCACCGTGTAGACGCATTGCGAGCACGGGCAATTGTCCCGCAGCCATTGATGATGGAAGGGGCTGATGCGGTCATCGGCCCACGTCACCAAAACGCAGTCTGCCAATGCCTGCACGCCACTCAGCGCGCTGATCAACGGATAAGTACGAAAGTCGGCGAACGCAGCGGCGGTATTCATGGGGATCTCCTTGTTATTTTTTTGCGGGGAGAGCGATCACTCGGCCAATGTAGTCAGGGGCAGGCAGGTCGGTTTGTTCGGCGACGATGGCTTGCAACTTGCCCAGCGTGACTTCGCTGAATGGCGCGGAACGCGGCCCGGCGAGGTCGACGTGAAGCAGCATTTGCTCGTTGCCCGCCAGCGCTTTGTCGTCACCGGCCAGGTGCAGGCTGTGATAGAGGTGCAGGCGTTTGCTGTCGTGGGCGATGATCTGGGTGTGCACTTCAACGTCAGCGTCGAGCTTCACTTCGTGCAGGTAATTGAGGTGCAGTTCGAGGGTGAACAGCGAGTTGCCGCTGGCTTCGCGGTTGTTGCTGTCCATGCCCAGTCGGTCCATCAGTGCGTCGGTGGCGTAGCTGAAAATCAGCAGATAAAACGCGTCGCGCAGGTGGCCGTTGTAGTCGACCCAGTCGGGGATGATTCTGGTTTGGTAGGTGGTGAGGGTGGGCATGGTATAGGTTCCAACATGAGTGGTGACTGGACTGCCGCCATCGCGAGCAAGCTCGCTCCCACAAGGAAAGTGCAAAACCTGTGGGAGCGAGCTTGCTCGCGATGGGGCCGGACCTGCGGACTGCTTACTCGCTGAACGCCATCCCATGCTTCTCTTTGGTGGTTTTTACCGCATCCAGCACCGCCAGCAGGCAATCATCACGATAGCGCTCCAGCGCCGAAATGCTGTGTTTTCCCAGCTGGTCACTGGTCCCGTCCACCACATCATCGATTAATTTATCGGTCAGTTCCGGTGCGGGCAGGTAGGTCCATGGCAACTGCAACGCCGGGCCGAACTGGGCCATGAAGTGGCGCATGCCAGCATCGCCTCCGGCCAGGGTGTAGGTCAAAAAGGTGCCCATGAACGACCAGCGCAGGCCCGCGCCAAAACGGATCGCGTCATCGATTTCACCGGTCGTCGCCACACCGTCGTTCACCAGGTGCAGCGCCTCACGCCACAGCGCTTCGAGCAAACGGTCGGCGATAAAGCCCGGCACTTCCTTACGCACGTGCAGCGGACGCATCCCCAAGGATTCGTAGACTTTCATGGCCGCTTGAACCGCTTCTGGCGCTGTATTCTTGCCGCCGACCACTTCCACCAGGGGCAGCAGGTAAACCGGGTTGAACGGGTGACCGACCACGCACCGTTCCGGGTGGGTCGAGCTCTCGTAGAACTCGCTCGGCAACAGGCCCGAAGTGCTGGAGCCGATCAGTGCATCGGGCTTGGCCGCCGCGCTGATTTTGCTGTGCAGTTCCAGTTTCAGATCGAGGCGTTCCGGGGCGCTTTCCTGAATGAAATCGGCATCGCGAACACACTCTTCAATCGTCGCGACAAAGCGCAGCCGACCCTGCGATGCGCCAGGCGCCAGCCCTTGTTTTTCCAGTGCGCCCCAGGCGTTGGCGACGCGTTTGCGCAGCGCCGCTTCGGCGCCGGGCGCCGGGTCCCAGGCCACCACATCGAGGCCATGGGCGAGGGCGCGGGACACCCAGCCGCTGCCGATGACACCGCTGCCTAGAGCGGCGAAGGTTTTGATTTCGGTGATAAAAGTCATGGCGACGTCCTAAAGAATTCGACGATTCCCTGTGGGAGCGAGCTTGCTCGCGATGGCGGTAGTCCTGCCGCAGAAAATGCTTTGGATGTACTGACGTCATCGCGAGCAAGCTCGCTCCCACAGGGTGAAGAGTTGTTGGTGATTAACCGCGCTTGGTCAGGCCCATTTTTGCCCGACCTTGCGCCGGCGTCAGAACCCGCGCGCCAAGGCGGCTGAGGATTTCCGAAGCGCGTTCGACCAGTTGGCCGTTGTTCGCCAGTACACCCTTGTCCAGCCAGATGTTGTCTTCCAGACCGACTCGCACGTTGCCGCCGAGCAGCACCGCTTGCGCCGCCATCGGCATCTGCATGCGACCGATGCCGAAACCGGCCCACACGGCGTTGGCCGGTAGGTTGTCCACCATGGCTTTCATGGTGGTGGTGTCAGCCGGCGCGCCCCATGGGATGCCGAGACAGAGCTGGAACAGCGGGTCGTCGAGCAGGCCTTCCTTGATCATCTGTTTGGCGAACCACAGGTGACCGGTGTCGAAAATTTCCAGCTCGGCCTTCACGCCCAGCTCTTGAATGCGTTTGGCGCCGGCACGGAGTTGCGCCGGGGTGGACACGTAAATGGTGTCGCCGTCGCCGAAGTTCAGGGTGCCGCAATCGAGGGTGCAGATTTCCGGCAGCAGTTCTTCGACGTGGGCCAGTCGGGTCAGCGGGCCGACCAGATCGGTGTTCGGGCCGAACGCCATCGGGTTCTCGCCAGCGCCGATTTCCAGGTCCCCGCCCATGCCGGCGGTGAGGTTAACGATGATGTCGACGTCCGCTTCGCGAATGCGCTCCATCACTTCGCGGTACAGCGCCACGTCACGGCTGAATTTACCGGTTTCGGGGTTGCGCACGTGGCAGTGGACCACGGTGGCGCCAGCCTTGGCGGCTTCCACGGCGGCGGCGGCGATTTGTTTCGGGGTGACCGGCACGTGTGGGCTTTTGGCGGTCGTGTCGCCAGCACCGGTGAGTGCGCAGGTGATGATGACGTCGTGGTTCATGAGGGAGTTCCTTGCAGGCGTGGTGGTGCCGTTCGCAGCCCGGTCGGGCTGCGAAACGGTGGTTCGGGTCTGTTTGCTGAAGAGCTATTTGCTGGTGAGATTCAGATTGTCAGCCGCCGGTTTGCCATCGAAGGTGGTCACGCCTTCGAGCCAGCGTTGTTTATCTTGCGGATGATCTTTCAGCCATTGTTTGGCCGATTCGAACGCGTCCTTGTGATCGAGCAGCGGCTGCATCATCCGGCTCTCGTCTTCGGCGGTGTACGTCAGGTTGCTCAGCAGGCGGCCGATGTTCGGGCATTGTTGCGTGTAGTTCGGCGCGGTGACGGTCCAGACCGTGGCCATGCCTTCGTTCGGGCCCAGCGCGTCTTCGCTGCCGGTGAGGTAGGTCATCTGCACGTTGACGTTCATCGGGTGCGGCGCCCAACCGAAGAACACCACGGCTTCTTTGCGGCGCACGGCGCGATCCACCGCCGAGAGCATCCCGGCCTCGCTGGATTCGACCAACTGAAACTTGCCGAGGCCAAACTGGTTCTTGGTGATCATTGCCTTGATCTGGGTGTTGGCGCCCGAGCCCGGCTCGATGCCATAAATCTTGCCGCCCAGCTCTTTCTCGAATTTGGCAATGTCGGCAAAGGTTTTCAGGCCCTTGTCGGCAAGGTACGTCGGAACCGCGAGGGTGGCGCGGGCGTCTTTCAGGCTGGGCGCTTCAAGGACCTTGACCTGATTGGCGTCCACAAACGGCGTGATGGTCTGGGTCATCAGCGGGTTCCAGTAGCCCAGGAACAAGTCCAGGCGCTGGTCGCGAATCCCGGCGAAGATGATTTGCTGGGAGGCGCTGGTTTGTTTGGTGTTGTAGCCGAGGCCGTCGAGCAGGACCTGGGTCATCGCGCTAGTGGCGATCACGTCGGTCCAGTTCACGACGCCCATGCGCACGTTCTGGCACGACGCGGGTTCGGCCGCCATGACGCTGGTGCTCAGGAAAGCGGTACCGCTGAGTGCAAGAACACAGCTGCTGATCAGTCGTTTCATCTCAGGTTTCCTCGGCAGTTCGTTATTGTGAATTCCGGTGTCTGTGCGCCGGTGATGCCAAGTTACGCAGCTAAGGCCTGGGGAAAGCGCACAGCGGCGACCAGCTCTTGCACTGCAGCGACCTGTCCTCTTGAATGCCGCCGACAAGTGGCGTATCAACGTCCACACGCTACCCGCCAACCGAGTGCGCTCCATGTCCCAGGATTTCTATTTCTTGTTGATGCCGGGTTTCTCGGCCATCGGTTTTATTTCGGCCATCGAGCCTTTGCGGGTCGCCAATCGTTTTCGCGGCGAGCTGTATCGCTGGCATGTGCTGAGTGCCGATGGTGGCGCGGTTTTGGCCAGCAACGGCATGTCGGTCAACGCTGACGCCGCACTGGAACCGCTGAAAAAAGGTGCGACGTTGTTGGTGGTCGCCGGATTCGAACCGCTGAAATTCGCCACCCCGGCGCTGGAACACTGGCTGCGCCGACTGGACAACGAAGGCGTGATCCTCGGCGCCATCGACACCGGCAGCTTCGTCCTCGCCGAAGCCGGTTTGCTCGACGGCCATCGCCTGACCCTGCACTGGGAAGCCATCGACGCGTTCAAGGAATCTTATCCACAGCTTAGCGTCACCCAGGAGCTGTTCGAGATCGACCGTCGCCGCATCACCTCCGCGGGCGGCACCGCTTCCATCGACCTGATGCTCGACCTCATCGCCCAGGCCCACGGCCCGGAACTGGCGATCCAGGTCAGCGAACAATTCGTACTCGGCCGCATCCGCCCGCGCAAAGACCACCAGCGCATGGAAGTCGCCACGCGCTATGGCATCAGCAACAAGAAGCTCGTTCACGTTATCGGTGAGATGGAACAGCACAGCGAACCGCCGCTGACGACGCTGGAGCTGGCGGAGTCGATCAAGGTCACGCGGCGGCAGCTGGAGCGCTTGTTTCGGCTGCATCTGAACGACACGCCGAGTAATTTCTACCTGCGCTTGCGGCTGGAGAAAGCGCGGAAGCTGTTGAGGCAAACCGATATGAGTGTGCTGGAAGTGAGTATCGCGTGCGGGTTTGAATCACCGTCGTACTTCACCCGGAGTTATCGGGCGAAGTTTGAGCGGTGTCCGCGGGAGGATCGACGGCGGTTGGGGGATGGGCGAGAACTGGTCTGAGCCAAACGCAAAACAAATGTGGGAGCGAGCTTGCTCGCGATGGCGGTGTGTCAGCCAACATCTCTCTTGAATGTGCCGGCCTCTTCGCGAGCAAGCTCGCTCCCACAGGTGATCCTTTTCGTCTGGAAGACCGGGTTACTTCTTCATCAGTGCCGAGCACGCCGCTTTGTAAGCCTCGTGCTGATACTTGTTCAGCGTCGCCGGCAGCGCAAAATCAAACTTCTTGTTCTGCGCATTGATCGTCTGCGGTGATAGTAGCGTCACCTCGCAACTCTCCAGCAACTGAAAAACGCCCTCGATCTTGAACGTCGTCGGTCCACCGGCGAATTCGCCTTTCTTGCTGCGCTTCTTGATCGCGATCCGGTCGATGGAATTCTCACGAACAAACGATGCGACCTGAGCGGCAAAGACCTTGACGTTCGCCGCCTCGTCGTCATCGTCGAGGGCGATTTTCTTGGTGGCCAGGGCGACGTGGCTCAGCACCTGATCGTCGAGAGAGGCCACGGCGATGATCGCTTCGCTGCCTTTGATTTCAATGCCGCAGATTTTCATTTCAATCCCTTTCACAAATGGTTGTGTGCAGCCTATAGCTCAAGTTGATTGGCTGTGATGCCAAACGCCGTGGCGATTTTCTCGCGGGTGGCTTTGCGCGGCTTCGCAACCGTCTCTTGCTGGGCGAAGGCCGGCTGGGAAATACCCATGCGTTTGGCCACTTCATCCTGGGTAAGGTTCAGGTGTTCGCGCCAGGCGCGAATCGGTGTTGCGCCATCAACGATGCGACTCACCACTTCATGGGGAATCAGGTCGAGTTCAATCTTCTGCGCCACATATTGCGCGTAGGGAATGACCACGAACGCGGGGTTTCCGTCTGCATCGTTGATAAATTGAATGTCAGCAGGTTTGTTCATTGTGTTTAGTACTTTAAAAATATAAGTCTTTTATAAGAATCTAGAATTCTTACTTATATTTCTACAACGTCCAATCAACGAATAAAGTCGGCATGTTGCCGTGCCCAGGCTCACTCCTGCCCAATCGACTCCAAAAACTCCGACCGCTCATCACTCATCCGCGCTACGCAATCATTCTGCGCAATGGTGAACGCCTTGCTGCCGCTGGTCGCCGGAAACGCTTCAACCGCGCAATCCGCGTCGCGGGTTTTCAGCCATTGCTGGTGGGCAGCCTTGATTTTGGCGGTGATGTCGGCCAGTTGCGTCGGGCTCTTGCCGTAGAGCGTTTGCATGCGTTCGGTCAGGCTTTGGTAGTTTTCTTTGAGCAGGTCTTCGGCGGCGGTTCGGCTGTAGACCGAGCATTCAAGGGTCTGGACGTCGTTTTCGACCGCATCGCAGGGGTTGTTGTCGGACTCTTCAGCCGCCTGTACGCCGGTCGCTATCAGTGCCATTGCCAGTAAGATCGATTTCATTGCTCCTCGGCCCCTTTTTTAAGTGCATATTCCGTAATGCGGCGAATTCTGGCCCAAGCGGAGGCCCTTGAACAGGTGGCCCATGACGTGCGGCGACGACCCTTTGTCGCGGATTGACGCTTTCGGCAAACCCTCTGTCGTTTTTGCACCCGGCTGCACCGGTCCTCAGGCATATGCTGGCCCCAAAGCGCCGACACACGATTCGGCGTATGAATCGCTAATAGGGGACAGCCTGATGAGCCCAGCCGAATTGCACGCCGACAGCATCGTTATCGACGGGCTGATTATTGCCAAGTGGAACCGTGAGCTGTTCGAAGACATGCGCAAGGGCGGTCTGACCGCGGCCAACTGCACCGTGTCGGTGTGGGAGGGCTTTCAGGCCACCGTCAACAACATCGCCGCGAGCCAGAAGCTGATCCGCGAGAACAGCGACCTGGTGATTCCGGTGCGCACCACCGCGGACATCCGTAAAGCCAAGGAGCAGGGCAAGACTGGCATCCTGTTCGGTTTCCAGAATGCTCACGCCTTTGAAGACCAGATCGGCTATGTCGAGGTGTTCAAACAGCTCGGCGTCGGTATCGTTCAGATGTGCTACAACACCCAGAACCTCGTGGGCACCGGCTGCTACGAGCGCGATGGCGGCCTGTCGGGCTTCGGTCGCGAAATCGTCGCCGAGATGAACCGCGTCGGCGTCATGTGCGACCTGTCCCACGTTGGCTCGAAAACTTCCGAAGAAGTCATCCTCGAGTCGAAGAAGCCGGTCTGCTACTCCCACTGCCTGCCGTCGGGTCTGAAAATTCACCCGCGCAACAAATCCGATGAAGAGCTGAAGTTCATCGCCGATCACGGCGGGTTCGTCGGCGTGACCATGTTCGCGCCGTTCCTGGCCAAGGGCATCGATTCGACCATCGACGATTACGCCGAAGCCATCGAATACACCATGAACATCGTCGGCGAAGACGCCATCGGCATCGGCACCGACTTCACCCAGGGCCATGGCCAGGACTTCTTCGAATACCTGACCCATGACAAGGGCTACGCCCGCCGCCTGACCAGCTTCGGCAAGATCATCAACCCGCTGGGCATTCGCACTGTCGGCGAGTTCCCGAACCTGACCGAAACCCTGCTCAAGCGCGGCCATTCCGAGCGTGTGGTCCGCAAAATCATGGGCGAGAACTGGGTCAACGTCTTGAAAGACGTCTGGGGCGAATAAGCCACCGCATTTCTGAATCCTTTCCTCCGGCCGTCCGCGCCGGGGGCAACACCACGAATTTTCTGGAGTTAAGTTTCCATGGCCAAGATCGCCCCGCAATTGCCAATCGAAGTCGACAGCGAAACCGGTGTCTGGACCTCCGACGCCCTGCCGATGCTGTATGTGCCGCGTCATTTCTTCGTCAACAACCACATGGGCATCGAGGAAGTGCTGGGCGCCGAAGCCTACGCCGACATTCTCTACAAGGCCGGCTACAAATCCGCCTGGCACTGGTGTGAAAAAGAAGCCGAATGCCATGGCCTGGAAGGCGTCGCGGTGTTCGAGCACTACATGAAGCGCCTGTCGCAACGCGGCTGGGGCCTGTTCAAGATCCAGGACATCGACCTCGACAAAGGCACCGCCAGCGTCAAGCTCGAACACTCGGCGTTCGTCTACGTGTACGGCAAGGTCGGGCGCAAGGTCGACTACATGTTCACCGGCTGGTTTGCCGGTGCCATGGACCAGATTCTGCAAGCCCGCGGCAGCCAGATTCGCACCGTTGCCGAGCAAGTCTACGGTGGCTCCGAAGAAGGCCACGACGACGGTTTGTTCACCGTCAAGCCGTTGTAAGTCGAGGAACCCGCCATGGCTTTCGAAGCAATGTTCCAGCCGATCCAGATCGGCAAACTGACCATCCGTAACCGCGTGCTCAGCACCGCGCACGCCGAGGTCTACGCGACCGACGGCGGCATGACCACCGACCGGTACGTCAAGTATTACGAAGAGAAAGCCAAGGGCGGGATCGGCCTGGCGATTTGCGGCGGTTCCTCCAGCGTGGCCATCGACAGCCCGCAAGGCTGGTGGAAGTCGGTCAACCTGGCCGACGACCGGATCATTCCGCACTTCCAGAACCTGGCCGATGCCATGCACAAGCATGGCGCCAAGATCATGATCCAGATTACCCACATGGGCCGTCGCTCCCGTTGGGACGGCGAGCATTGGCCAACCCTGCTGTCACCGTCGGGCATCCGGGAACCGGTGCACCGTGCGACCTGCAAAACCATCGAGCCGGAAGAAATCTGGCGGGTGATCGGCAACTACGCCAGCGCCGCCGCACGCGCCAAGGCCGGTGGCCTGGACGGCGTCGAACTGTCCGCCGTGCACCAGCACATGATCGACCAGTTCTGGAGCCCGCGCGTCAACAAACGCACTGACGAGTGGGGCGGCAGCTTCGAGAACCGCATGCGTTTCGGCCTCGAAGTGATCAAGGCTGTGCGGGCCGAAGTCGGCCCGGATTTCTGCGTCGGCATCCGTCTGTGCGGTGACGAGTTCCACCCGGACGGCTTGTCCCACGAGGACATGAAGCAGATCGCCAAGTATTACGACGACACCGGCATGATCGATTTCATCGGCGTCGTCGGCTCGGGTTGCGACACCCACAACACCCTGGCCAACGTTATCCCGAACATGAGTTATCCACCGGAGCCGTTCCTGCATCTGGCGGCCGGTATCAAGGAAGTGGTGAAGGCCCCTGTTTTGCACGCGCAGAACATTAAGGACCCGAACCAGGCGACCCGTATTCTTGAAGGCGGTTACGTGGACATGGTCGGCATGACCCGCGCCCACATCGCCGACCCGCACCTTATCGCCAAGATCAAAATGGGCCAGGTCGACCAGATCAAACAGTGCGTCGGCGCCAACTACTGCATCGACCGTCAGTACCAGGGTTTGGACGTGCTGTGCATCCAGAACGCCGCGACGTCCCGTGAATACATGGGCGTGCCGCACATCATCGAGAAGTCGACCGGTGTGAAGCGCAAGGTTGTGGTGGTCGGTGCCGGTCCTGCCGGGATGGAAGCGGCTCGCGTGTCGGCCGAACGTGGCCACGACGTGACCTTGTTCGAGAAGAAAGAATTCATCGGCGGGCAGATCACGACGGCTTCGAAAGCCCCGCAACGGGACCAGATCGCCGGTATCACGCGCTGGTTCCAACTGGAGCTGGCGCGTCTGAAAGTCGACCTGCGCCTGGGCGTGGCAGCCGATGCAGCGACCATTCTCGACCTGCGTCCGGACGTGGTGGTGCTCGCCGTCGGCGGCCATCCATTCCTGGAGCAGAACGAACACTGGGGCGCGGCGGAAGGCCTGGTGGTCAGCAGCTGGGACATCCTCGATGGCAAGGTCGCACCGGGCAAGAACGTGCTGGTCTACGACACCATTTGCGAGTTCACCGGGATGTCGACCGCCGACTTCCTCGCCGACAAGGGCAGCCAGGTCGAGATCGTCACCGACGACATCAAACCGGGCGTGGCGATTGGCGGTACATCGTTCCCGACGTATTACCGCAGCATGTACCCGAAAGAAGTGATCATGACCGGCGACATGATGCTGGAGAAGGTCTACCGCGAAGGCGACAAGCTGGTGGCGGTGCTGGAAAACGAATACACCGGCGCCAAAGAGGAGCGGGTGGTGGATCAAGTGGTCGTCGAAAACGGCGTGCGCCCGGACGAAGAAATCTACTACGCCATGAAGGAAGGCTCGCGCAACAAAGGCCAGATGGACATCGAAGCTTTGTTCGCGATCAAGCCACAACCTTCGTTGAGCCAGCCGGGCGACGGTTACTTGCTGTTCCGCATCGGCGACTGCGTGGCGCAACGCAACACCCACGCGGCGATCTATGACGCGCTGCGGTTGTGCAAGGATTTCTAAAGGATTACCACCATCACCTGTGGCGAGGGAGCTTGCTCCCGATGGGCTGCGAAGCAGCCCCAAAACCTGCAGTCGAGGTGCCTCAGGTGTGCACCTAGGCTGTTTTGGGAGCGCTTCGCGCTCCAGCGGGAGCAAGCTCCCTCGCCACAAGTAGGTGCGTCGCTCTCATCGGCGCGCACATGACCCCGAGGTCTCTGGGAGCTCCACCATGTTGAACACCCTACTTCCAATCCTGTTGTTCGCAGCCCTGGGCCTTGCGGTCCTCGGCGCGTTGCGGCGGGTGGCTATGTGGCGCCGAGGTCGAGTCTCCAAGGTCGACCTGATCGGCGGCCTGTTCGCCATGCCCAAGCGTTACATGGTCGATTTGCACCACGTCGTCGCGCGGGACAAATACATCGCCAACACCCACGTCGCCACGGCGGGTGGGGCGGTGGCGTCTGCGGTGCTGGCGATTCTGGTTCACGGGTTCGGCTTGCATAACCGTTTCCTCGGTTATGCGCTGTTGCTGATGACGGCGGTGATGTTCGTCGGTGCGATCTTTGTGTACCTGCGTCGACGCAATCCACCGGCACGGTTGTCCAAAGGCCCTTGGATGCGTCTGCCGAAAAGCCTGTTGGCGTTCTCGGTGTCGTTCTTCCTGGTGACCCTGCCGGTAGCGGGGATCCTTCCGCAAGACTTCGGAGGCTGGGTGTTGGCGGTGATCCTCGGGATCGGCGTGCTGTGGGGCGTCTCGGAATTGTTCTTCGGCATGACTTGGGGCGGGCCGATGAAGCACGCCTTCGCCGGTGCGCTGCACCTCGCCTGGCACCGTCGCGCCGAACGTTTTGGCGGTGGTCGTTCCACCGGTTTGAAACCGCTGGACCTCAACGATCCAACCGCACCGCTGGGCGTAGAAAAGCCCAAGGATTTCACCTGGAACCAGCTGCTCGGTTTCGACGCCTGCGTGCAGTGCGGTAAATGTGAAGCAGCCTGCCCGGCATTCGCCGCCGGCCAACCACTGAATCCGAAAAAACTGATTCAGGACATGGTCGTCGGCCTGGCTGGCGGCACCGATGCCAAATTCGCTGGCAGTCCGTATCCTGGTAAAGAAGTCGGTTTACACGCCGGCAATCCGCATCAACCGATCGTCAACGGTCTGGTGGATGCCGAAACCTTGTGGTCCTGCACCACCTGCCGTGCCTGCGTCGAGGAATGCCCGATGATGATCGAGCACGTCGACGCCATCGTCGACATGCGCCGCCATCTGACTTTGGAAAAAGGCGCGACCCCGAACAAGGGCGCCGAAGTCCTCGAAAACCTGATCGCCACCGACAACCCGGGCGGTTTCGCACCGGGCGGGCGGATGAACTGGGCGGCGGACTTGAACCTGACTCTGCTCAGCGAGAAGAAATCCACCGACGTATTGTTCTGGGTCGGCGACGGCGCCTTCGACATGCGCAACCAGCGCACCTTGCGCGCCTTCGTCAAAGTGCTGAAGGCGGCGAAAATCGACTTCGCCGTGCTGGGTCTTGAAGAGCGCGACAGCGGTGACGTGGCCCGACGTCTGGGCGACGAAGCGACCTTCCAGCTGTTGGCCAAACGCAATATCCAGACCTTAGCCAAATACAGCTTCAACCGCATCGTCACCTGCGACCCGCACAGCTTTCATGTGCTGAAAAACGAATACGGCGCCTTCGACGGCAACTACCTCGTGCAACACCACAGCACCTACATGGCCGAAATCATCGGCGCTGGCGCGCTGAATCTCGGCCAGCACAAAGGCAGCAGCGTGACCTATCACGACCCGTGCTACCTCGGTCGCTACAACGGTGAATACGAAGCACCGCGCGAGGTATTGCGCGCTCTCGGTATCGAAGTGAAAGAGATGCAACGATCCGGCTTCCGCTCACGCTGCTGCGGCGGCGGTGGCGGCGCACCGATCACCGACATTCCGGGCAAGCAGCGGATTCCCGACATGCGCATGGAAGACATCCGCGAAACCGGCGCCGAACTGGTGGCCGTGGGTTGCCCACAATGCACCGCGATGCTTGAAGGCGTGGTCGAACCGCGTCCGCTGATCAAGGACATCGCCGAACTGGTGGCCGACGCGTTGCTTGAAGACACAGCCCCAAGCAAACCGGCCACACCGGTCCAACGTGAACCTGCGGAGGCCCACTGATGAGCGACATTATCCGCCGCGATCCCCGCGCCGAATGGATTGCCCGTAACCGCCTGCACCCGCTGCATGCGGCCATGCAGCCGGCGCAACACAGCTGGATGGGCCCGAATGGCGTCATCCGCAAGAACCCCCATGGCGTCGGATTTATCGGCCCCAACGGCATCAAACGGATTGACCGCAGTGGCGCGCAGCAGGGAGGGGCGACCAAACGTTCGGCTGCTATTGAAGTGCAATTGCCGCTGCATCAAGTGCCTGCACCTGCGTTTTACATCAGCGTGGTGCCGGACATGGTCGGCGGGCGCTTGAGCAGCCACGACCGCGATTTGCTCGGCCTGGCGCATCAGTTGGCGGGCAAGGACGGCGCGGTGTTGGCCGTGGTCTTCGGCGAACATAAAGAGAATGCCTTCGCCACCGCAGGCGTCGATCGCCTGCTGGTACTGGAAGGCGATGAATTCAGCGGTTATGCACCAGAACAACGGGTCCAGGGCCTGCGGGCTGTGGATAACCAGTTCAGCCCGCGGCACTGGCTGCTACCGGACAGTCGCAGCGGAGGCGGCGAACTCGGTCGGCGCTTTGCCGCAGCGCTGGGTGAACGCCCGGCTACGCGGGTCTGGCAGGTCAAGGATCAGGAATGCATCGGTCGCGCTGGCGCCGGGTTGCAAGACCTTGCACGTCCGGTCGCACGCCTGATTCTGGCCACTGCCGAATGTGCCGAACCGGTCAGCGAAACCCGTCACGAAGCCTTGCCGGTGGAGTTATCCACAGCGGTCGCGCGCAGCTTGTCGCGCATTGAAGATTTGGGTGCGGTGGCGGTGGATCCGGCGGCAATTCCAATGGCCGAAGCCGAGTTCATCTTCTCCGGCGGCAACGGGGTCAAAGACTGGGGACTTTTCCACAGGACCGCCGAAGCGCTCGGCGCCACCGAAGGCGCATCCCGAGTGGCAGTGGACGATGGTTTCATGGCCCGTGACCGTCAGGTCGGCGCGTCCGGCACCTGGGTCACCGCACGGGTCTACGTGGCGGTGGGGATTTCCGGGGCGATCCAGCACCTGCAAGGCATCGGTGCTTGCGACAGGGTGGTGGCGGTCAATCTTGACCCTGGCTGCGACATGATCAAACGGGCCGACCTGTCGGTAATCGGCGAGAGCGCCGAGATTCTTCAAGCCTTGATCGCGGCGGTAGAGGCTTACCGCAACGACGCCAAGCGCGATGCGGCTTAAGGGAAGGAAAGGGTTATGAGTACAAAAATCATCAGCCTGGTGTCCATCGGCGCCCACCCGACCTCCGGCCGGCCACGTCGCGCGGAGCAGGATGCGCGAGCGGTGGAACTGGGTCTGCAGCTGGCTGGGGATAACCTGCAAGTGCTGCATGCCGGCAATGTCGCGGAGCCTGCATTGCGCGCGTATCTGGGCATGGGTCTGGAGCAGTTGCATGTGCTGGAACAGCCTTCAGGTGCCGATGCCTTGCCGGCGTTGACCGCGTATTTGCGCGATGCCGGCGTGCAAGTCGTGCTGACCGGCAGCCAGGCCGAAACCGGGGAAGGCTCGGGCATGTTGCCGTTTCTGCTGGCGGAAAGCCTTGGCTGGCCGCTGGTGGTAGGGCTGGCTCAAGTGGAATCCATCGACGGCAGTTCGGCGCTGGTGCTGCAAGCCTTGCCCCGTGGCCAGCGTCGTCGTTTGAAGGTGCGGCTGCCGTTTCTCGCGACGGTGGATAACGCGGCACCGAAACCTCGTCAGAGCGCTTACGGTCCGGCTCGGCGCGGTGTGTTGCAGGCGGATGAAGTCGAAGTGATCGAGGATGAACTGCTGTCCGTCGCGACGCTGCAACCGGCCAAGCCAAGGCCTAAACGCTTGAAGGTGATCAAAGCCAAAAGCGGTGCGGACCGGATGAAAGCCGCGACGGCCAAGGCCAGTGGTGGTGGCGGCCAGGTGCTTAAAGGGCTGAGTGCCGAGGCTGGCGCCGAGGCGATTCTCAAGTTGTTGATCGAAGAAGGCGTGGTCCGCTAGCGGATCACCAGCGCAGATCTAAAAATGTGGGAGCGGGCTTGCTCGCGAAGGCGGTGTGACAGTCGACATTAATATCGCCTGACACACCGCCTTCGCGAGCAAGCCCGCTCCCACAAGGAAAAAGTAAAGACCGTTGAATTTCGTTCGGCCCAGCGCAGTGATGCGCGGGAAATTGCTCGCTTGTTTCAGATTTTACCGATGTTACTCACAATCCCTGTGAGCGCTTCTGTGGATAACGTGTTCGCCCATCGCTGAACGCCATACAAATCAAGCCCTGCAAGCCTTCGTACAAGAAACAACCAGCCTAACTCACGGTTTTTTCGAGGTTTTTCTCCAGAATAACTTTGCTGGCGCAGTCATACTTGCCCACAATCTCTGTTGGCGCATCTGTGGATAAGGTGTTCGCTGTCCGCTACAGGCCATACGAACCGGGCCTTCCAAGTGCATGATTAAAAAATGATCAATTTGCCGCTTTGGAGGGATAAAGTAGTTGATAGCCCAGATTTATCGCGGCTTCTGGCGGTTTTCCACAGATGCGCTGAAGTTGCCCCCAAAGTCTGTTGGCGCTTCTGTGGATAACGTGTTCGTCATCCGCTACAGGTCATGTATTGTGCGGCTTAGAAGCGTTAGATCAAAAAACAACCAATCGTTGTTGAACACCCTGGTTCTGGATAAGTCACGGATTTTCTTCGGTTTCTATGGAGAAATTTATTCGTCATCTCGCACTTGTCCCCATTAGCTGTGGGTGGAGGTGTGGATAACTTGTTTGCTGAAGGCTGGAAGCCACGGAGGGTATAGCGCTGAACGTAATAGATCATATTTCGTACAGTCTTAAAAGAGGGGCCCTTGTAGGAGCGAGCTTGCTCGCGATGGGCGTGAACGATAACGCGTAGAACCATGTGGCCAACGGCGCACTCGGGTTTTTCGCGAGCGAGCTCGCTCCTACTGTGGGCGGTTAGCCTTGGACCGGTACCCCTTTAAGATAAGGCGCAGGCTCAGCCCCCAGGTTGTTCAACAGACGCTCGCTGTACCAGTCCACAAAGTTCACCACACCAAACTCATAGGTCTTGGAGTAAGGCCCAGGCTGGTAAGCGCTGGAGTTGATCCCGCGCTGGTTCTCTTCGGCCAGACGACGGTCCTGATCGTTCGTCGCATCCCAGACCTGGCGCATGCGCTCCACGTCGTAGTCCACGCCCTCGACCGCGTCCTTGTGCACGATCCACTTGGTGGTGACCATGGTTTCCTGAGCGCTGATCGGCCACACGGTGAACACGATGATGTGATCGCCCATGCAGTGGTTCCACGAGTGCGGCAGGTGCAGGATGCGCATCGAGCCCAGGTCCGGGTTCTTGATGCGGCCCATGAGTTTGGCGCAGCCCTGTTTGCCGTCCAGGGTCATTGACACGGTGCCCTTGAGCAGCGGCATGCGCACGATGCGGTTACGCAGGCCGAAGCTGGCGTGGGCGTAAGGAATCTTCTCGGCTTCCCAGGAGGCGGCGGAGGCGGCGACGTGGTCCTTGAACGCCTGGTCGGCGCGCGGATCGGTGACGTCGTCCCATTCCAGCAGGGTCTTCAACAGTTCCGGGTGCGACGCGTTGCAGTGGTAGCACTCGCGGTTGTTCTCCAGCACCAGTTTCCAGTTGGCCTTTTCCATCAAGGTGGTTTGCACCGCCACCTTGGTGTTCTCCATGTCGTACGGTTCCATGTAATGGCTGAGCGTCGACAGGAAGTCATCAATGGCCGGCGGGTTGTCCGCGAGGCTGATGAAGATGTAGCCGCCGGCCGTCTTCACATTCACCGGTTTCAAGCCGTACTGCTTCATATCGAAGTCGGCGCCCATTTCGGTGCCGGCGAACAGCAGGCGACCGTCCAGTTCGTAGGTCCATTGGTGATAGTGGCAGACCAGCTTGGCCACCTTGCCCTTGTCGCTGGTGCACAGCCGCGAGCCACGGTGACGGCAGACGTTGTGGAACGCATGCACCACGCCCTCGGCACCGCGAATCACGATGATCGGGTTTTTGCCGATTTGCAGGGTCAGGTAGTTGCCCTTGGTCGGGATCTCGCAGGTCATGCCAGCGATCAACCACTCTTTCTGGAAGATTTCCTGCATGTCGATATCAAACAGCCGCTCGTCAGAGTAGAACGGCTGCGGCAGCGAGAACGTGCGTTCACGCTCTTGCAGCATCTGCGCGGTGGCCTTGCGTGCGGGTTCCAGCGGATCGCCCAGGCTGATTTTTGCGGTGACGTCCATCGTGTGTTTCCTCAAGGCCATCTGCGTGGCCGCGAAAGTGGCTGATCAGGTTTGCAACGCAAGGTGTAAAGGTTGTGTATTGGTATGGGGCGAGTGTGGGGCCGGCGTTGCCCGGAACCTTATCCATGGGCGACATGGCCCAATCTGTTCCCGACGCGCAACCCCCGGTAGTTGGGGGCTGGTCGCGATAAGTATGTGAATGTCGCAGATAGGTAAATGGGTGGCCTGCGCTATACGCAGAATCGCCAACATAAGGCCGACTATCGGCGGTGGAGAACAGCATGTCCAACAGCTTCCTGAATCCGGTAACCACCCAGACCTGGGCCAATGGTCGACACATCGTCCGTTGCGTCAAAGTCATCCAGGAAACCTGGGATGTGCGCACCTTCTGCTTCATGGCCGACCAGCCGATTCTGTTCTTCTTCAAGCCGGGTCAGTTCGTCACCCTGGAACTGGAAATCGAGGGCGTGCCGGTCATGCGTTCCTATACCATTTCCAGCTCGCCATCGGTGCCTTACAGCTTTTCGGTAACGATCAAGCGCGTGCCGGGTGGCAAGGTTTCCAACTGGCTGCACGACACCCTGCACGAAGGCCAGGAGCTGGCGGTCCACGGGCCGGTCGGGCTGTTCAACGCCATGGACTTCACTGCGCCGAAAGTGCTCTACCTCAGTGGCGGTGTCGGTATCACGCCGGTCATGTCCATGACGCGCTGGTTCTATGACACCAACGGCAACGTCGACATGGTGTTTATCCACAGCGCCCGCTCACCCAAAGACATTATTTATCACCGCGAGCTGGAACACATGGCGTCGCGGATCGACAACTTCAGCCTGCACCTGATCTGTGAGAAACACGGCTTGGGCGAGCCATGGGCCGGTTATCGCGGCTACCTAAACCACAAGATGCTCGAACTGATGGCACCGGACTTTCTCGAGCGCGAAGTCTTCTGCTGCGGCCCGACGCCGTACATGAATGCGGTCAAGCGCATGCTCGAAGCCGCTGGTTTTGACATGAAGCGGTATCACGAGGAATCCTTCGGCGCGACTCCACCGGAAGCCCGTGCCGATGCGGTAGAACAAGCCGAACAAGCGGCGGATGCACCGGAAGTCGACGTGGCGGATCTGCATCAGGTGGAGTTCACCGCCTCCGGCAAGAGTATTCGTGTGGCACCGGGTGAAACCGTCCACGCCGCTGCTGCCAAGCTGGGTCTGTTGATTCCAAAAGCCTGCGGCATGGGGATTTGCGGGACATGCAAGGTGATGAAGCTGGGTGGCGAGGTCGAAATGGAGCACAACGGCGGGATCACTGAAGAAGACGAAGCCGAAGGGTTCATCCTGTCGTGCTGCAGCGTGCCGAAGGGCGACGTGCGCATCGAGTTTTGATACACACCATGGAACCGGGTGGGAGCGGGCTTGCTCGCGAATGTGGTGTGTCATTCAAATCAATATTGACTGATCCGACGCTTTCGCGAGCAAGCCCGCTCCCACAATGGTTCGTGTTTCAATCGACAAACAGGTCCGGCATCAGCTTGTCGTTGCTGTCGGGGTCGAACCGATAGTGGTCGAACTCGGTTATGCCGTTCTCCCGAAGTATTTCCTCATCAATCAGCAACCGCCCGCTGATGCTGCGACCGCTGCTGTCCAGAATCACGTGGGCGGCGTCCGCCATGATCGCGGGTGTGCGCGCATGCTTGAAGGACTCGCGAGAACCCAGCTGAAACTCGATGGCGGCGGTGGCGATCATGGTCTGCGGCCACAGCGAGTTGACGCTGATGCCGTAGTTTTTGAATTCCTCGCTCATGCCCAATGTGAGCATGCTCATGCCATATTTGGTCACGGTGTACGGGCTGTATTGGGCGAACCACTGGGTCGCCAGGTTGAGCGGCGGAGACAGGTTGAGGATGTGGCCGCTGCTCTTCTTCAGGTAGGGCAAGGCAGCCTGACTGCACAGCAACACGGCGCGGGTGTTGATCTGGTGCATCAGGTCAAAGCGCTTGAGCTCGATGTGTTGAACGCCGGTCAGCTTGATTGCGCCGGCGTTGTTGATCAGCGCATCAATACCGCCGAAATGCTCGTTGGCCTGGGCAAGTGCGTCTCGCACCGCGACCTCATCGCGTACATCAACCTGCAAGGCCAGCGCCTTTGCGCCTGCGGCTTCAACTTCCTTCGCAACACTGAAAATCGTGCCCGGTAACTTCGGATGCGGTTCGGCGCTTTTGGCCGCAATCACAATGTTGGCCCCATCGCGCGCGGCCCGCAGCGCGATCTCACGACCAATCCCGCGGCTGGCGCCGGTAATGAACAGGGTTTTGCCTTGTAATGACATGTGTAGGCTCCTGATTATTATTGTCTGAGCGAGTGGAACGGCTCGCCAGTCAATGTAGACCAAGTATTTGTGGCAAGGAGGGCATGCCTTAAGGCCAGTCAGTCAGGACTTGTAAACCGCGATCCTGTGGGAGCGGGCTTGCTCGCGAATGCGTCATATCAGTCAGCATCAATGGCGGATGACAAACCGCATTCGCGAGCAAGCCCGCTCCCACAGGGTTTCATTTCATGTCGGGGATCAGCGGGACATGACTTCGCGAATATCCGCCGCCAATTCCCGCACGCGTTCTTCTTCGGTGTCCCACGAGCACATGAAACGTGCGCCGCCGTTGCCGATGAAGGTGTAGAAGCGCCAGCCCTTGGCGGTCAGCGCGGCGATGGCCGGTTCCGAGAGTTGCAGGAACACGCCATTGGCTTGCACCGGGAACATCAGTTCCACGCCTGGAATGTCACTGACCAGTTCCGCCAGCAACTGCGCGCAATGGTTGGCGTGGCGGGCGTATTTGAGCCAGGCGTCGTTTTCCAGAATGCCGACCCATGGCGCCGAGAGGAAGCGCATCTTCGAGGCCAGTTGGCCGGCCTGTTTGCAGCGGTAATCGAAGTCTTCGGCCAGTTTGTGGTTGAAGAACAGAATCGCCTCGCCTACCGCCATGCCGTTTTTGGTGCCGCCGAAGCACAGCACGTCGACGCCGGCCTTCCAGGTCAGGTCGGCCGGCGTGCAGCCGAGGTACGCGCAGGCGTTGGAAAAACGTGCGCCGTCCATGTGCAGGTTCAGACCCAGCTCTTTGCAGGTGGCGCTGATGGCGCGGATTTCTTCCGGGGTGTAGACACTGCCGACTTCGGTGGCCTGGGTCAGGGTCACGACGCGCGGTTTCGGGTAGTGGATGTCCTGGCGCTTGAGGGCCACTTCGCGGATCGATTCCGGGGTCAACTTGCCGTTCTCGGTGCGAGCGACCAGCAGTTTGGAACCGTTGGAAAAGAATTCCGGAGCGCCGCATTCGTCGGTTTCGACGTGGGCGGTTTCCGAGCAGATTACGCTGTGGTAACTCTGGCACAGAGACGACAGGGCCAATGAGTTGGCCGCAGTGCCGTTGAACGCGAAGAACACTTCGCAGTCGGTGTCGAACAATTTGCGGAATTGATCGGACGCGCGGGCGGTCCATTCATCGTCGCCGTAGGCGCGCTGGTGGCCGTGGTTGGCCTGTTCCATCGCCGCCCAGGCTTCAGGGCAGATACCGGAATAGTTGTCGCTGGCGAATTGTTGGCTCTTATCGGTCATGGCCCTGCTTTCCGTGATCGAGCCGCTTATGGTGAAGCGCCTCGTGGTCAATGATGGTGCGCACTGTACCGAAGATCATCCGGCGAGCGCACAAGATGCGTCTGACAAAAAATTACGAAGACGACGGGCAATTATGCACATGACACAAAGGGATGGGGCACTGGATCTGCTCAAGTGGCTGGCGCTGCTGAGCATGGTGCTCGATCACCTGCGATATGTCGGTTATTCCGTCGATATTCTGTATGTCCCAGGCCGGTTGGCCTTTCCGTGGTTCTGTCTGGCGATGGCGGTGAATGTTTCGCGGGCACGGGAAGTCACACATCAGTGGCGGTATTTGGGCTGGCTGTTGCTGTTCAGTGCGTTAAGCGAAATCCCTTACCGGATATTCATTCCTGATCCCGACACCTTGAACGTATTGCCTACGCTGGCGCTTGGGCTGCTGGTCGCGCGGGGCTGGCAGCAAAAGACGCTGCCATCGCGCCTGCTCGCGGTTGGCGCACTCCTCCTGGCGGCGCTGTTCCCGGAACGTCTGATGTTCGGCTTCTTTGGTGTTTTGCTGCCGCTGGCGATGCTGCTGGTGATCAGGCGTCCCTGGTATTTCAGCCTGTTGCCGGGATTGGTCTGCGTGGCCGCCAATCAATGGGAAGTGCTGTATTACTCCGCCTGGTTTGGTAACAGTGCGGCCGTCCTAGGCATTGCCGTTTGTCTGATCGCGCCATTGCTGGGGCTGGTCTTGTTGCGACATGCCAGCCAATTCAAACCGCCGCCGATGCGACGCTGGGCGTATGCCCTTTATCCCGCGCATTTCCTCGTGCTTCTGGCCCTGCGCCAACTCCTGGCCTGACCCGCCCCTGTGGCGAGGGGATTTATCCCCGTTCGGCGGCGAAGCTGTCGCAATAACTGCTCGCGGGGTATCCCTGAAAGAATGCAGGGGGCCGCTTCGCGGCCCAACGGGGATAAATCCCCTCGCCACAAAAGGGCTTCCTTCTTCCGGCCATTTCAGCCCATGTCGTAAACGCACCTTTGCGTGGCGTCCGTAGGCATTTGACCTGTCTGCGCCGGTCATACCATCACGTCAAAGGGCACTGCCGACAGGTACGTGCCTTACCGAGACGAATGGCGCACCGCCGCCGCTGGGAGAGACGCGATGTTCAGCAAGCAAGACCAGATCCAGGGTTACGACGATGCACTGCTGGCGGCGATGAATGCCGAAGAGCAACGCCAGGAAGATCACATCGAGCTGATCGCGTCAGAGAACTACACCAGCAAACGCGTCATGGAAGCGCAGGGCAGCGGCCTGACCAACAAATACGCCGAAGGCTATCCGGGCAAGCGCTACTACGGTGGCTGCGAGCACGTCGACAAGGTTGAAGCGCTGGCCATCGAACGCGCCAAACAACTGTTCGGCGCCGATTACGCCAACGTCCAGCCGCACTCCGGCTCCTCGGCCAACAGCGCCGTGTACCTGGCCCTGCTGCAAGCCGGCGACACCATTCTGGGCATGAGCCTGGCCCATGGTGGTCACCTGACCCACGGCGCCAAGGTATCGTCCTCGGGCAAACTGTACAACGCCGTGCAGTACGGCATCGACACCAAGACCGGGCTGATCGACTACGACGAAGTCGAGCGCATTGCCGTGGAATGCAAGCCGAAGATGATCGTCGCCGGCTTCTCGGCCTACTCCAAGACCCTCGACTTTCCACGCTTCCGTCAGATCGCCGACAAGGTCGGTGCGCTGCTGTTCGTCGACATGGCTCACGTCGCCGGTCTGGTCGCTGCCGGCCTGTACCCGAATCCGCTGCCTTACGCTGATGTTGTGACCACCACCACTCACAAGACCCTGCGCGGTCCGCGTGGCGGCCTGATCCTGGCCAAGGCCAACGAAGAAATCGAGAAAAAGCTCAACGCGGCAGTCTTCCCGGGTGCCCAAGGCGGCCCGCTGATGCACGTGATCGCCGGTAAGGCAGTGTGCTTCAAGGAAGCGCTCGAGCCTGGCTTCAAGACCTACCAGCGGCAAGTGATCGACAACGCCCAGGCCATGGCCGGCGTATTTATCAAACGCGGCTACGATGTAGTGTCCGGCGGCACTGACAACCATCTGTTCCTGGTTAGCCTGATCCGTCAGGGCCTCACCGGCAAAGAGGCGGATGCAGCACTCGGTCGCGCGCACATCACCGTGAACAAGAACGCTGTCCCGAATGATCCACAGTCGCCGTTCGTGACCTCTGGTCTGCGTATCGGCACCCCGGCGGTGACCACGCGCGGCTTCAAGGTCACCCAATGCGTCACGCTGGCCGGCTGGATCTGCGACATCCTCGACAACCTCGGCGATGCCGATGTCGAGGCCAATGTCGCCCAGCAAGTGACAGCCCTGTGCGCGGACTTCCCGGTTTATCGCTGAGCGCGGTTTTGGAGTAAATGACTATGCAACGCTACTCGGGCTTCGGCCTCTTCAAACACTCCCTCAGCCATCACGAAAACTGGCAGAAAATGTGGCGCACGCCGACCCCTAAAAAGGTCTATGACGTGGTCATCGTCGGCGGTGGCGGGCACGGTCTGGCGACCGCCTACTACCTGGCCAAGGAACACGGCATCACCAACGTGGCCGTGGTCGAAAAAGGCTGGCTGGGTGGCGGTAACACCGCGCGCAATACCACCATCGTTCGCTCCAACTACCTGTGGGACGAATCGGCGCATCTGTACGAACACGCGATGAAACTGTGGGAGGGTCTGTCCCAGGACCTGAACTACAACGTGATGTTCTCCCAGCGCGGCGTCTACAACCTGTGCCACACCCTGCAGGACATTCGTGATTCCGAGCGTCGGGTCAGCGCCAACCGTCTCAACGGTGTGGACGGCGAGCTGCTCGATGCCAAGCAAGTGGCCGACGAGATTCCATATCTCGACTGCTCGAAGAACACCCGCTACCCGGTGATGGGTGCAACCGTCCAGCGTCGCGGCGGTGTGGCCCGTCACGATGCCGTGGCCTGGGGTTTTGCCCGTGCCGCCGATGCACTTGGTGTAGACCTGATCCAGCAGACCGAAGTGATCGGCTTCCGCAAGGAAAACGGCGTGTGCATCGGTGTTGAAACCAACAAGGGCTTCATCGGCGCCAAGCGCGTCGGTGTGGTCACTGCCGGTAACTCCGGGCACATGGCCAAACTCGCCGGTTTCCGTCTGCCGATCGAATCCCACCCGCTGCAAGCGCTGGTGTCCGAGCCGATCAAGCCGATTATCGACAGCGTGATCATGTCCAACGCCGTGCACGGTTACATCAGCCAGTCCGACAAGGGCGACCTGGTGATCGGCGCCGGCATCGATGGCTACAACGGCTACGGCCAGCGTGGTTCGTACCCGGTGATCGAACACACCATCCAGGCCATCGTCGAGATGTTCCCGATCCTGTCGCGTGTACGCATGAACCGCCAGTGGGGCGGCATCGTCGACACCACGCCGGATGCCTGCCCGATCATCTCGAAAACCCCGGTCCCGAACATGTTCTTCAACTGCGGTTGGGGCACCGGTGGCTTCAAGGCAACTCCTGGCTCGGGCAACGTATTTGCCGCGAGCCTGGCCAAGGGTGAAATGCACCCATTGGCCGCACCTTTCTCCATCGACCGTTTCCACAACGGTGCGTTGATCGACGAACACGGCGCTGCTGCGGTTGCCCACTAACAGGAGAAATCCCCATGTTGCATATCTTCTGTCCTCACTGCGGCGAGTTGCGCTCCGAAGAGGAATTCCACGCATCCGGCCAGGCGCACATCCCGCGCCCACTGGACCCGAACACCTGCACCGACGAGGAGTGGGGCGACTACATGTTCTTCCGCGATAACCCTCGCGGTCTGCACCACGAGTTGTGGATTCACGCCGCCGGTTGCCGCCAGTACTTCAACGCGACCCGTGACACCGTGACCTACGAGATTCTCGAAACCTACAAGATCGGCACCAAGCCACAATTCACCGACAAGACCGACAGCCCGAAAGCGGCCGCCACGGCTCTGGGAGAGAAGGTATGAGCCAGATCAATCGCCTGTCCAACGGCGGACGGATCGACCGCAACAAAGTGCTGAGCTTCACCTTCAACGGCCAGACCTACAAAGGCTTTGAAGGCGACTCCCTGGCAGCAGCCCTGATTGCCAACGGCGTCGACATCATCGGTCGCAGCTTCAAGTATTCCCGTCCGCGCGGCATTTTCGCCGCCGGCTCCGAAGAGCCGAACGCGGTGCTGCAGATCGGCGCGACTGAAGCCACGCAAATCCCGAACGTTCGCGCCACGCAACAAGCGCTGTACCAAGGCCTTGTCGCGACCAGCACCAACGGCTGGCCGAGCGTCAACAACGACATGATGGGGATTCTCGGCAAGGTCGGCGGCAAGCTGATGCCGCCGGGTTTTTACTACAAAACCTTCATGTACCCGCAATCGTTCTGGATGACCTACGAGAAGTACATTCGTAAGGCTGCCGGTCTTGGCCGCTCGCCGACTGAGAACGATCCGGACACCTACGACTACATGAACCAGCATTGTGACGTGCTGATCGTCGGCGGCGGCCCGGCTGGCCTGGCCGCTGCATTGGCCGCCGCGCGCAGCGGTGCCCGGGTGATCCTGGCCGATGAGCAGGAAGAATTCGGCGGTAGCCTGCTCGACTCCCGCGAAAGCCTCGACGGCAAACCTGCCAGCGAGTGGGTCGCCAGCGTCATCGCCGAGCTCAAAGACACCCCGGACGTGTTGCTGTTGCCGCGCGCCACGGTCAACGGTTACCACGACCATAACTTCCTGACCATTCACGAGCGCCTCACCGATCACCTCGGCGACCGTGCACCGATTGGCCAGGTTCGTCAGCGCATTCACCGGGTTCGCGCCAAGCGTGTGGTGCTGGCGACCGGCGCTCATGAGCGTCCGCTGGTTTACGGCAACAACGACGTACCGGGCAACATGCTCGCCGGCGCTGTCTCGACATACGTTCGTCGCTACGGTGTGGCACCGGGCAAGAAACTGGTGCTGTCGACCAACAACGATCACGCTTATCGCGTAGCGCTGGATTGGCTCGATGCCAGCCTGCAAGTGGTGGCGATTGCCGACGCTCGCAGCAATCCGCGCGGGGCGCTGGTGGAAGAAGCCCGCGCCAAAGGCATTCGCATCCTGACCGGCAGCTCCGTGATCGAGGCTCGTGGCACCAAGCGTGTGACCGCCGCCCGCGTTGCCGCAATCGATGTGAAGGCCCACGCCGTGACCAGTCCTGGCGAGTGGCTCGAATGCGATCTGATCGCCAGTTCCGGCGGTTACAGCCCAGTGGTTCACCTGGCTTCGCACCTCGGTGGCAAGCCGATCTGGCGTGAAGACATCCTCGGTTTCGTACCGGGTGAAGCACCGCAGAAACGCGTGTGCGTTGGTGGTATCAACGGCGTCTACGGCCTCGGCGATTCGTTGGCCGATGGTTTTGAAGGCGGTGCCCGTGCCGCCAGCGAAGCCGGTTTCAGTGTGGTCGAAGGCACCTTGCCGAAAGCCCTGAGCCGTCTCGAAGAACCGACCCTGGCGCTGTTCCAGGTGCCGCACGAGAAAAACTCCGCCCGTGCGCCAAAGCAGTTCGTCGACTTCCAGAACGACGTCACCGCCGGTGGTATCGAACTGGCGACCCGCGAAGGCTTCGAGTCGGTCGAGCACGTCAAGCGCTACACCGCGCTGGGCTTCGGCACCGATCAGGGCAAGCTCGGCAACGTCAACGGTCTGGCCATCGCCGCCCGTTCGCTGAACGTGACCATCCCGCAGATGGGCACCACCATGTTCCGTCCGAACTACACGCCCGTGACTTTTGGCGCTGTGGCCGGTCGTCACTGTGGGCACATTTTCGAACCTGTACGCTTCACCGCGCTGCATCACTGGCACGTGAAGAACGGCGCCGAGTTTGAAGACGTCGGTCAGTGGAAGCGTCCATGGTACTTCCCGAAAAACGGTGAAGACATTCACGCCGCCGTGACACGCGAATGCAAAGCCGTGCGTGACAGCGTCGGCCTGCTCGACGCTTCGACCCTCGGCAAGATCGACATTCAAGGCCCGGATGCGCGTGAGTTCCTCAACCGCATCTACACCAACGCCTGGACTAAGCTCGACGTGGGCAAGGCCCGTTACGGCCTGATGTGCAAAGAAGATGGCATGGTCTTCGACGACGGCGTCACCGCCTGTCTCGCCGACAACCACTTCGTAATGACCACCACCACTGGCGGCGCTGCACGTGTGTTGCAATGGCTGGAAATCTACCAGCAGACCGAATGGCCAGACCTCAAGGTGTACTTCACTTCCGTGACGGATCACTGGGCAACCATGACCCTGTCCGGGCCGAACAGCCGCAAGCTGCTCAGCGCAGTCACCGACATCGACCTGAGCAACGAAGCCTTCCCGTTCATGACCTGGAAAGAAGGCCTGGTCGGCGGTGTGCCGGCGCGGGTGTTCCGGATTTCGTTTACCGGTGAGCTGTCGTACGAAGTCAACGTGCAAGCCGACTACGCCATGGGCGTGCTCGAGAAAATCGTCGAGTCCGGCAAGCCGTACAACCTGACGCCGTACGGCACCGAGACCATGCACATCCTGCGGGCCGAGAAGGGCTTCATCATCGTCGGTCAGGACACTGACGGCTCGATGACCCCGGACGACCTGAACATGGGCTGGTGTGTCGGTCGCACCAAACCGTTTTCGTGGATCGGCCAGCGCGGCATGAACCGCGAAGACTGTGTGCGTGATCAGCGCAAACAGCTGGTGGGCCTGAAACCGATCGACCCGACCAAATGGCTGCCGGAAGGTGCGCAGTTGGTGTTCAACACCAAGCAGACGATTCCGATGACCATGGTCGGCCACGTTACTTCCAGCTACTTGCACAACTCCCTCGGCTATTCGTTTGCCATGGGCGTGGTCAAGGGTGGCTTGAAGCGGATCGGTGAGCGGGTGTTCGCACCGTTGGCCGATGGCAGCGTGATCGAGGCGGAAATCGTTTCTTCGGTGTTCTTCGATCCGAAAGGTGATCGCCAGAACGTTTAAGTGGCCTCGGGGCCTGTGGGCGCGCCGCTAAACCGCGTTGTCTGCATCGTCGGATCGCCGCCCGGAGCAAGCTCGCTCCCACAGGATTTGAAGTCGCCAGGAAAGTTTGTGTCAGGCATCAATCCACGGTGGGAGCGAGCTTGCTCGCGATGGCGGCAGGACTGCCACCACAAGAGCCAGAACCAACAGAATTCAGGAACAGGTGCTTTATGACCGCAGCCAATGTTTACCAACAACGCCCAACCACCGGGGCCAAGGCCGAGTCGTCGCTGCATCATGCCGACCTCGCCAGCCTCGTGGGCAAGGGCCGTAAAAACGCCGGCGTGATCGTGCGTGAGAAAAAACTCCTCGGCCACCTGACCCTTCGAGGCGATGGTCATGATGCGGCGTTTTCCGCCGGCGTACACAAAGCCCTCGGCATCGAATTGCCGGGTGCCCTGAGCGTCATCGTCAAAGGCGAAACCAGCCTGCAATGGATGGGCCCGGATGAATGGCTGCTGATCGTGCCGACGGGCGAAGAATTCGCCGCCGAGCAAAAACTCCGCGAGGCGCTGGGTGACCTGCACATCCAGATCGTCAACGTCAGCGGCGGCCAGCAGATCCTCGAACTGAGCGGCCCGAACGTGCGCCAGGTGCTGATGAAATCCACCAGCTATGACGTGCACCCCAACAGCTTTCCAGTGGGTAAGGCCGTTGGCACCGTGTTCGCCAAGTCGCAACTGGTGATCCGCCACACCGCCGAAGACACCTGGGAACTGCTGATCCGCCGAAGCTTCTCGAATTACTGGTGGTTGTGGTTGCAAGATGCGGCGGCCGAGTACGGCCTGAGCGTTCAGGCGTAATAATCGCTCACACCTGTGGCGAGGGGATTTATCCCCGTTCGGCTGCGAAGCAGTCGTAAAACCATTGCCTGCGGTCTGCCTGATACGCAGCGGTTGCCGGTTTTGGGACCGCTTCGCGATCCAACGGGGATAAATCCCCTCGCCACAAGATCCTGCATAGCCTTGAAGTTGTGCAGGTATTTTCGAACAGGAGTCACCGCACTATGAGCCGCGCCCCAGACACATGGATTCTGACCGCCGACTGCCCCAGCGTCCTCGGCACCGTGGACGCGGTGACCCGCTTTCTGTTCGAGCAGGGCTGCTACGTCACTGAGCACCATTCGTTCGATGACCGGCTCTCGGGCCGTTTCTTCATTCGCGTGGAATTCCGTCAACCCGACGGCTTTAACGAACAAGCCTTCCGGTCAGGCCTGGAAGAGCGCGGTCAAGCGTTTGGCATGATCTTCGAACTGACCGCGCCGAACTACCGGCCGAAAGTGGTGATCATGGTCTCCAAAGCCGATCACTGCCTCAACGATTTGCTCTACCGCCAGCGCATCGGCCAGTTATCGATGGACGTCGCCGCCGTGGTCTCCAACCACCCGGATCTCAAGCCGTTGGCCGACTGGCATCAGATTCCGTACTACCACTTCCCGCTCGACCCAAACGACAAACCGTCGCAGGAGCGTCAGGTGTGGCAGGTGATCGAAGAGTCCGGCGCCGAACTGGTGATCCTTGCGCGTTACATGCAGGTTCTGTCGCCCGAGCTGTGCCGCAAACTCGACGGCAAGGCGATCAATATTCACCACTCCCTGCTGCCCGGTTTCAAGGGCGCCAAGCCGTATCACCAGGCCTACAACAAGGGCGTGAAACTGGTGGGCGCCACGGCGCACTACATCAACAACGACCTGGACGAAGGGCCGATCATTGCCCAGGGTGTGGAGGCGGTTGACCACAGTCATTACCCGGAAGATCTGATCGCCAAGGGGCGGGATATCGAAGGGCTGACGTTGGCGCGGGCCGTCGGGTATCACATTGAAAGAAGAGTGTTTTTGAACGCTAACAGAACCGTCGTTCTTTAGATCGCCATCGCGAGCAAGCTCGCTCCCACAGGGTTTTGTGTTGTTTGCAGATCTTGTGTACACCCCGATCACTGTGGGAGCGCGCTTGCTCGCGATAGCGGCATAACAGACAACACATGACACACAGGCAATAACCCGAGCAATCAACGCGCCGCTGATCCATGGCGACGCGACCGCTACATAAAAACAAAAGCGAGGTGAAAGCATGTCTGGCAATCGTGGTGTGGTGTATCTCGGCAATGGCAAGGTCGAAATACAGAAAATCGACTATCCGAAAATGCAGGACCCGCGCGGCAGGAAGATTAACCATGCTGTCATCCTGCGTGTGGTTTCCACCAACATCTGTGGTTCCGACCAGCACATGGTGCGCGGCCGTACCACCGCTCAAACCGGCCTGGTACTGGGCCACGAAATCACCGGTGAAGTGATCGAGAAGGGCAGCGACGTCGAGAACCTGCAGATCGGCGACCTGGTGTCCGTACCGTTCAACGTGGCTTGCGGGCGCTGCCGTTCCTGCAAGGAAATGCACACCGGTGTCTGCCTCAGCGTGAACCCGGCGCGTCCGGGCGGTGCTTATGGTTATGTCGACATGGGTGACTGGACCGGCGGCCAGGCGGAATACGCGATGGTGCCGTACGCTGACTTCAACCTGCTGAAACTGCCTGATCGCGATCGCGCGATGGAAAAGATTCGCGACCTGACCTGTCTCTCCGACATCCTGCCAACCGGTTACCACGGCGCAGTGACCGCCGGCGTTGGCCCGGGCAGCACGGTGTACATCGCCGGTGCCGGTCCGGTCGGTCTGGCGGCTGCCGCTTCCGCTCGCCTGTTGGGTGCAGCGGTGGTGATCATCGGTGACGTCAACACCGTCCGCCTGGCACACGCCAAGGCCCAGGGTTTCGAAATCGCCGACCTGTCCCTCGATACCCCGCTGCACGAACAGATCGCCGCGCTGCTGGGTGAACCAGAAGTGGATTGCGCCGTCGACGCCGTGGGCTTCGAAGCGCGCGGTCACGGCCATGACGGCGTGAAACACGAGGCGCCGGCCACGGTGCTCAATTCGCTGATGGGCGTGGTTCGGGTGGCCGGCAAAATCGGTATCCCCGGCCTGTACGTGACCGAAGATCCGGGTGCCGTGGACGCGGCCGCGAAAATGGGCAGCCTGAGCATTCGCTTCGGTCTGGGCTGGGCCAAATCCCACAGCTTCCACACTGGTCAGACACCAGTGATGAAATACAACCGCCAGCTGATGCAGGCGATCATGTGGGACCGCATTCACATTGCCGACATCGTTGGCGTGGAAGTCATCAGTCTGGATGACGCGCCACGTGGTTATGGCGAGTTCGATGCGGGCGTACCGAAGAAGTTTGTGATCGATCCGCATAAGTTGTTTAGTGCGGCATAAGGCTTCACGCAATAAAAAACGGCGACCTTCGGGTCGCCGTTTTTGTTGGGATTAGTACAACCCCTGTGTGCGAGCGGGTTAAAAATGGGCGTAGTGCTGAGGAACATGCCGACAGAAGCCCGGTCAAAACGGCAGCTTTTCCACCCGTTACCGGGCGGTTTTTATGGCGCAAGAGGATGTCTGGATGAAGATTTCACGCGGTATTGCACTGGCATCGCTCATGACCCTGGCGGCCAGCCCGGTCTTTGCCCAGTTCAGTCTGAACGATGCGGCCAATGCCATCTCTGGCATGAAGGGCGATAACGCCGCCACAGCGGCAGCTCCGACGTCTGAAACAGCCGATCTGCTGGGTGCGCTCAGCCAATTGAACGTGACGCCGCAGCAAGCCGTCGGTGGTGCCGGGGCCATGTTGGGGTTGGCGAAGAACCAGTTGAGTTCGACCGACTATTCGGAACTGGCGAAAAGCGTACCCGGCATCGACACACTCCCGGGCGGTGGTGAGCTGGGTGCACTGGCCGGTTTGCTCGGTTCGTCCGGTAAGGCCGCGGGTCTGGATAACGCGCTGGGGAACGTCAAGGACAGCAACGACCTGAACAACGCGTTCAGCGCTTTGGGCATGGACAGCGGCATGATCGGCCAGTTTGCCCCGGTAATTCTGCAATACCTCGGTCAGCAGGGCGTCGGTGGTTCGCTGCTGCAGAACTTGGGCGGAATCTGGGGCATGGGCAGCTGATTCAATGGCGCTCGGCGCGCAAGGCGTCGATGCGCCGGTCCTTTTCGATCCAGAGCTGGTTGACCCAGTTCTGGACAGTTGCCGAAACAACGGATCGTTCTCGTAGTCGCCCTGCCACAGTGCGGGGTCGAGTTCGCGAGTGTTGATGTCGATGATGACCCTCGGCACGTTACCGCTGATCAAATCCCAGAACCCCGGAATCTTCCGCTGCGGATACACCACTGTCACATCGAGAATGGCATCCAGTTGCTCACCCATCGCCGCCAATACAAACGCCACGCCGCCCGCCTTGGGCTTGAGCAGATGCGTGAAAGGTGATTGCTGCTGGGTACTTTTCGCCAGGGTGTAGCGGGTGCCTTCCAGATAATTGACCACCGTCACCGGCTGGCGCTTGTACAGCTCGCACGCGGCTTTGGTGATGTCCAGATCCTTGCCGGCAAGCGTCGGGTTCTTCGCCAGAAACGCCTTGGTGTATCGCTTCATGAACGGGTAATCCAGCGCCCACCACGCCAGACCCAGGAACGGTACCCAGATCAGTTCTTTCTTGAGGAAGAATTTGAAAAACGGCGTACGCCGGTTGAGTGTCTGGATCAGCGCCGGAATGTCGACCCAGGATTGATGGTTGCTGATCACCAGATAAGACGTATCGCTACGCAGATCAGCGCCGCCGCGAATGTCCCATTGCGTGGGGATGCACAGGCGGAAGATCAGCTTGTCGATCTCGGCCCAGGTCTCGGCGACCCACATCACCGCCCCCGAGGCATCATCACGCAAGCGGCCGGACAGGATCAGTTTGAGCAGGGCAAACACCATCAGCGGCCCGAACAGGATCAGGGTGTTGAGCAACAGCAGCAGGGTAACGAAACAGCCGGTGAGCAGGCGGCGCATAAGTGACTCTTGAAAGCGTTTGGGCGCGCCATGATAAGCAGCTTCAAGCGAGAGGCCAAATCGGTGCTGACGAATATTTTACCTTTGCGGCGATATGCTTGAGCCAACTCGAAGACTCACGCTTTTAGGGTTGCTGATCTGGCCTCTTCGCGGTCAAGCCCGCTCCCACAGTGGATGGAGGTGCACACAAGATAGGTGAACGACACAATACCCTGTGGGAGCGGGCTTGCCCGCGAAGCGATCTAAAGAACGAACGAATGGCTCACTGACGGTCTAAAAATTCACTGCCCACTTTTCCAGGAAGCCCATTACGTGAAATCCCTCCTCGCACTGCTTTCCCTCATGGCCCTGCCGGTGCTGGCCGCTGAGCCGACTCTCTACGGGCGCTACGAATACATCGCCCTGCCGGAAATCGGCGGTGAAGTCCTCAAGGCCAAAATGGACACCGGCGCCCTGACGGCATCGCTGTCGGCCAAAGACATCGAAACCTTCACCCGCGACGGCGATGAGTGGGTACGTTTCCGCCTCGCCACCAAAGACGCCAGTAACAAAGTCTACGAGCATAAGGTCGCGCGGATCAGCAAGATCAAGACGCGCTCCGAAGAGGACGAGGATGACAAGGAGTCGATCGAGCCCACCAAACGCCCGGTGGTCGATCTGGAACTGTGCTTGGGCAACGTCAAGCGCACGGTCGAGGTCAACCTCACCGACCGTAGCAGTTTCAACTACCCGCTGCTGATCGGCGCGAAAGCTCTGCGTGAGTTCGGCGCGGCGGTGAACCCGGCGCGTCGTTTCACGGCCGACAAGCCCGACTGCTGATTTCAAGTGGTCTCATTGACGTGAGGTGAGGCTTGGGGCACCGTTCGCCCACCCAACTGCCGGGCTCGGACGCCATGCCTCATATCCTGATTGTCGAAGACGAAGCGGCCATTGCCGACACCCTGATTTTCGCCTTGCAGGGCGAAGGATTCACCACGACGTGGCTGAGTCTTGGGGCCGCCGCGCTGGAGTTTCAGCGGCAGACGCCGGCCGATCTGATCATTCTCGACATCGGCCTGCCGGACATCAGCGGCTTCGAAACCTGTAAACAACTACGGCGTTTCAGCGAAGTGCCGGTCATTTTCCTCAGCGCCCGGGATGCGGAAATCGATCGGGTCGTGGGCCTGGAAATCGGCGCCGACGATTACGTGGTCAAGCCGTTCAGCCCACGGGAAGTGGCGGCGCGCGTCCGGGCCATCCTCAAACGCATGGTGCCGCGCGCAGCGGTCGAGGCTGGTTCGGTACTGTTTCGCATTGACAGCGAGCGAGTGCAGATCAGCTACCGCGGCCAGTTGCTGACCTTGACGCGTCACGAGTTCCGTCTGCTGCAGTGCCTGCTCGAACAACCCGAACGCGTCTTCAGTCGCGAGCAATTGCTCGATGCGCTAGGCGTTGCCGCCGATGCCGGTTACGAGCGCAGTATCGACAGCCACATCAAGAGCGTGCGCGCCAAGTTGCGTCTGGTGAAGGGTGACGCCGAACCGATCCAGACCCATCGCGGGATCGGTTACAGCTACAGCCCGGGACACAGCTGATGCCATTGGGGATTCGGATTTTCCTGGTCTATGTGCTGTTCATCGGCCTGACCGGTTACTTCGTGCTCAGCACCGTGATGGAAGAAATCCGCCCCGGCGTCCGTCAGTCCACCGAGGAAACACTGGTCGACACTGCCAACCTGATGGCCGAAATCCTGCGCGACGACTTCAAGGCCGGCACTCTCAACCAGAACCGCTGGCCGGAACTGCTCAGGGCCTATGGCGAGCGGCAACCGAAGGCGAACATCTGGGGGCTGGCGAAGAATCAGGTCAACCACCGTATCTACGTCACCGACGCGAAGGGTATCGTGGTGCTGGATTCCAGCGGTGCGGCGGTGGGCCAGGATTACTCGCGCTGGAACGACGTTTTGCTGACCCTGCGTGGCGAGTACGGCGCCCGCTCCAGTCGCAGCGATCCAAACGATGCCAACTCTTCGGTGATGCACGTTGGCGCGCCGATTCGCGATAACGGCCGGATCATTGGCGTGGTCACCGTAGCCAAACCCAACAGCTCGTTGCAGCCTTACGTCGATCGCACCGAGCGTCGATTGTTCGCGTATGGCGCCGGGCTGATCGGCCTTGGTCTGCTGTTCGGCGCGCTGCTGTCGTGGTGGCTGAGCGCGGCGCTGCGGCGCTTGACCGCTTATGCCAAAGCCGTGAGCGAAGGCCGGCGGGTCGAGGTTCCGCACTATCGCGGCGGCGAGATGGAGCAACTGGCGACTGCGGTTGAGCAGATGCGCACGCAGCTCGAAGGCAAGGCCTATGTCGAGCGTTACGTGCATACCCTGACTCATGAATTGAAAAGCCCGCTGGCGGCGATTCGCGGCGCGGCGGAGTTGCTGCAGGGGGAGATGCCGGCGGACCAGCGGCAGCGTTTCGTCAGCAACATCGACAGCGAAAGTGTGCGGATGCAGCAGTTGATCGAGCGACTGCTGAATCTGGCTCAGGTTGAACAGCGCCAAGGGCTGGAAGAGCGGGTAGCGGTGCCGTTAGCGGATCTGGTGGATGAACTGCTGAATGCTCAGGCCGGGCGCATCGAAGGCAAGCAGTTGCGCGTGCATCAGGCGATTCCAGCGGATCTGGCGATCACTGGCGAGCCGTTTCTGTTGCGTCAGGCGCTGGGCAATCTGCTGGAAAATGCGTTGGATTTCACACCTGCAAACGGCGCGCTGAGATTCAGCGCGAAGAGGATCGGGGAGCAGGCCGAACTCAAACTGTTCAACCAGGCAGAAGCCATTCCCGACTACGCGCTGCCGCGATTGAGTGAGCGCTTCTATTCTTTGCCGCGTCCGGACAGTGGACGCAAGAGCACGGGATTGGGGCTTAACTTTGTTGAGGAAGTGGTGAAGTTGCATGGCGGGACATTGAGCATTGGCAATGTCGAGGGTGGTGTCGAGGTGACATTGCGCCTGGCTTAGAACCGAGTCGCGGCCAATCGCGAGCAAACTCGCTCCCACAGTTTATCTGTGGGGTGCTCAGGTTTTGTATTTACCGCAGAACCCATGTGGGAGCGGGCTTGCTCGCGATGGGGTCAGCCCAGACACCACATAAACTCCACATTCCTCTCACAAAACCCCCACACACCGATCCCAGACTCTCCCCATCCAAACAGGGAGAGTCTCATGAACCGAAATCTGATCCTAAAACTCGGGGCCATTGCCCTTTTGATTCTGTTGCTGCTGATCCCGCTGTTGATGATCAACGGCGTGATCCAGGACCGTCAGCAACTGCGCGACGGTGTGCTCGAAGACATCGCGCGCAGTTCCAGCTACAGCCAGCGACTGAGCGGGCCGTTGATGGTGGTGCCGTATCGCAAAGTGGTGCGCACCTGGAAACTCAACGAAAAAACCAACGAACGTTATCAGGAAGTCGGGGAAGAACGCGGCCGGTTGTATTTCCTGCCGGAACGTTTCGAACTCGACGGCCAGGTTCAGACCGAACTGCGCGCCCGGGGCATTTACGAGGCGCGGCTGTTCCATGCCGATAACCGCATCAGCGGGCACTTCTCGATCCCGGCGCAGTTGGGCATCAAGGAAGACTTCGCCGACTACCAGTTCGACCAGCCGTTCCTATCGGTCGGAATCAGCGACATTCGTGGCATCGAGAATGCGTTGAAACTGGAGCTCAACGACCAGCGGCTGGACTTCATTCCTGGCAGCCAGGTGGGCTGGCTGGGCGAGGGCGTGCATGTGACGTTGCCAGCGCTGGATGTCAAACAAGCGACGGAGCTGACCTTCGGTTTCGATCTGCGGCTGCAAGGCACGGGTCAGTTACAGGTGCTTCCGGTGGGCAAGGTCAGCCAAGTCTCGCTGGCCGCCAACTGGCCGCATCCAAGCTTCATCGGCAACTACCTGCCGGCCCAGCGTGAAGTCTCCGATCAGGGCTTCACGGCCAACTGGCAGACAACGTTTTTCTCCACGAACCTGCAAGAAGCGCTGAGTCGCTGTGTATCCGGCAACGACTGTGAAGCCTTCAACGGCCGCAGCTTTGGCGTGAGCTTCATCGATCCGGTGGACCAGTACCTGAAAAGCGACCGGGCAATCAAATATGCACTGCTGTTCATCGTCCTGACCTTCGCCGGTTTCTTTCTCTTCGAAGTCCTGAAAAGCTTGGCGGTGCACCCCATGCAGTACGCACTGGTGGGCGTGGCGTTGGCGTTCTTCTACCTGCTGTTGCTGTCGCTGTCCGAGCACATCGGCTTTGCCCTGGCGTACCTGTTGTCAGCCAGCGGTTGCGTGTTGCTGATCGGTTTCTATGTCTGCCACGTGCTGCGCAGCGTACGTCACGGCTTGAGTTTTTCAGCGGGATTGGCGGCGCTGTATGGCCTGCTTTATGGCTTGTTGAGTGCAGAGGATTACGCGCTGCTGATGGGGTCGCTGCTGCTGTTCGGCTTGCTCGGCGTGTTCATGGTGCTGACCCGCAGATTGGACTGGTACGGCATCGGGCAGAAAGCAGCCAAACCGCTGGAGTTTGATATCGGGGTGGTGAAATGAGCCGGTTGTTGGGGTTGCGCGAGGATCAGCGGGAAGGGGAGGTGTTGGCGACGCTGATTTTTGGGTTGTTTCCGGTTGATCCGGTGTGGCGCCATCGCGAGCAAGCTCGCTCCCACAAAGGATCTATTTTGAACACAAAATATGTGAAAACCATCGATCAAGTGTGGGAGCGAGCTTGCTCGCGATGAGGCCGGCACATTCAGCGAAAATCTAGATCTTCGGCATCGTCGCCAGCATCGAAGGCCGCTGACTGACTTCAAAATACCAGCCAGCCAGCTGTGGATTCACCTCGCGCCATGCCAGATCCGGATGGCGCAAATCCAGGTAACCCAGCGCACACGCAACACTGATCGCCGCCACATCGAAATGACTGGTCAGCTCGGCAATCGCCTCTTTTTCCAGCAACGCCAAAGCGCGGCGAATCTTGTCGCGTTGGCCGTCGAGCCACTCGTCCCAGTGTTTTTCCGGAGCGCGCAGGGCGACTTCGTAGCGAATCAGCACCGCCGCGTCCATGATCCCGTCGGCCATTGAGGCCAGCGTCAGACGGCGCCAGCGGGCCGAGCCTTCTCGGGGGATCAGCGGATTACCGACGTGTTGGTGGTCGAGGTATTCGAGGATTACACGGCTGTCGTGAATGACGGTGCCGTCGGCAAGGCGCAGGGCCGGTATCTTGCTCAGTGGATTGTCGTCGATAAGGGTCAGGTCCGGAGCGATCGGGGTCAGCACACAGTTTTGCAGAGCGACGCGGTCTTGCTGACCGGTTTCGTGCAGCAACACCATGACTTTACGAACGAAGGGCGACAACGGGTTGTGGTAGAGGGTCATGCTGGGGGCGGACATGGCAGCATCTCGGTCGGTGGACAGTGTCCGGAGCATAGCGCGTTGATCCGCCGCCTACAGGGATTTGCGGCGCTGGAGCATTCCGCGCAAGGCCAGGACGGCCGGAACGCCCAGACCCAGCCAGCTCAGGGCATCCCACACACCGTTTCCGAGCAATGCGGCAAATAGCCCGGCCGCACTGAGCAGCGCGATGACCGTAGGCGTGGCGAAGACCTTCCAGAAGTTCGACTGCCTCGGCCTCATGTTATCGCCCCGGCAGGTTCCAGCACCGGATTGGCTGCCTTGCGCCGCACCACCCACAGATAGACCCCGCTGCCGAGCACGATGATGGTCAGCACATCCAGCGCCGCCCAAAGGATTTTCATCGGCATGCCGCCGTAATCGCCGAAGTGCAAAGGCTGCGACATACCCATGGCATCCATGTACCACGGTCTTTCAGCCACGGCGGTGACTTGCAGGGTGCTGGCGTCGATCAGCACCGGCGTCAGCAAGTGCGACGTCAGATGCGAGCTGCCCTTCATGAACACGGCGTAATGGTGTTCGCTGGAAAACCGCGTGCCAGGGAACGCTATGAAGTCCGGCTGCATGTCGAGCGCGACTTCTTTGGCGATGTCGAGCAAGCGGGTCGCCGGCGCCAGGTGCGTCAGCGGCGGTGCATCGCTGTACGGCGCGACCATCGCGCTCAGGCTGTCGTTGCGCCACGCGGCGATCAGCAGGTCGGCGCAAGCACTGATGACGCCGGTGAGGCCGACCACCAGCGCCCAGGTCAAGGTGACCACGCCGATCAGGTTGTGCAGGTCGAGCCAGCGCAGACGGGCGGACTTGTCCTGGCGCACGGTGGCGAATTTCAGGCGACGCATGAACGGCAGGTACAACACCGTCCCGGACACGATGGCCACCACGAACAATATGCCCATGAACGCCAACAGCAGCTTGCCCGGCAGGCCGGCAAACATGTCCACGTGCAGGCGCAGCATGACCATCATGAAGCCGCCGTTGGCCGACGGCATTTCCAGCGCTTCGCCGGTGCGGGCGTCAAGCATGAAGGTGTGGGACGAGTTGGGTTCGGTGCCAGCGGTGGGCGCCATGATCGCGACCACGCCGTTGGGCTCATCATCCTCGTAGCCAAAATATTGCACGACCTCGCCCGGACGATGTTTTTCAGCCGCCTGCACCAATTGCTGCAAATTCAGCTGCGGCGTGTCGGCGGGCATTTGCTTGAGCTCGGCGGCATCGCCCAGCAGATGGTCGATCTCGTGGTGGAAGATCAACGGCAGGCCGGTGAGTGCCAGCATCAGCAGGAACACGGTGCAGATCAGGCTGGTCCAGGTGTGGACGAAGGACCAGCGGCGAATCGTTTTGCTTTTCATTTCATAGCCTTCACAAATACCAAAGCCGTCCACGAAGGACGGCCTGATCACAGCGCGTATCAATCAAGCGATTACCACTTGTACGTTGCACTGGCGACGACACTGCGCAGGTCGCCGTAGTAGCAGTAAAAGCCGTCACAGGTGGAGATGTAATCCTTGTTCAGCAGGTTGGTCGCGTTCAGCGCCACCGAGGCGCCTTTCAAGCTGTTGTCCAGACGGCCCAGGTCGTAGTGAACCGCCGCGTCGAATAGGGTGTAGGCGTCAGCCTTGCCCAGCCAGGTGTTGCCCTGATCGCCGTAGGTGTTGCCGGTATAACGCGCGCCGGCGCCGATGCCGAAGCCATCCAGGACGCCGTTGTGCCAGGTGTAATCGGCCCACAGCGAAGCCTGTTGGTTCGGCATCAGTTGCAGACGATTGCCTTTGAAATCGCCTTTCTGCACCTCGGATTTTGCCAGGGTGTAGGCGGCGATGATCTTCAGGTTGTCGGTGACGTCGGAAACGGCTTCCAATTCGAGGCCTTTGACTTTCACTTCGCCGGTCTGGCTGGTGACCGACACGGCACCCACGGTGGTCGTGGCCGACACGTTTTTCTGGGTCAAGTCATACACCGCCGCGCTGAGCAGCGTGTTGCTGCCCGGTGGCTGGTACTTGATGCCCAGTTCCCACTGTTTGCCCTCGGTGGGTTTGAACGTTTCGGTCGTAGAGGCTGTTGCGCCAGTGGTGGGCTGGAAGGATTCGGCGTAGGACAGGTACGGCACGAAGCCCGAGTCGAAGACATAGCTGAGCGCCGCATTGCCACTGAAATTCTTGCTGCGTTCGGTGTTGGTGGCGTCGTTCCTGTTGAAGAATTGGGTGCCGGTGTGTACCCAGTCCTCACGCCCACCGAGCGTCAGGCGCCAGTTGTCGAGGGACATTTGATCCTGCAGGTACAGGCCGGTCTGGTAGGTCTTCTGGTTGTAATCGTAGAAGGCGGCGGAGCGTGGCGGGCGAACGATTGGCTGGCCATAGATCGGGTTGTTGACGTTGGTGGTCAGGCCGTTGCCGAAGATCGAGGTGTAATTGGTGTTGATGCGCTGGTGGTCGAGGCCGAGCAGCAGGGTGTGGCGGATGTCGCCAGTGGCGAAATCGGCCTGGAAGTTGTTGTCCACGGCGAACTGGCTGATGTCTTCGTCGACGCTGGTGCTGGAACGGCCAACGTTGCCCTGATCGTCAACCTGGGTAAACGGGTACGAACCGACAGTGAGTGCCTGGAAGGACAGGTCTGATTTTGTATAACGCAAGTTCTGTTTGAACTGCCAGACATCGTTCAAGCGATGCTCGAACGCATAGCCCAACGCGTAGTAAGTGCGGTCGTAATATTCCCAGTTCGGATCGCCGAGGTTTTTATGGTGGGAAACATCACCAAAAGGCATGTCGATTTTGGTGCCCTGCACCGGCAGGAACTGACTTGTGATGCCGGTATCGTCGCGGGTGAATTGCGTGAGCAGGGTGAATTTGGTGTCTTCGTCGATGTTCCACGTCAGGCTGGGTGCGATGTTGTAGCGCTTGTTGTCGACGTGATCGATCTGGGTGCCGGCGTCGCGCACGACACCGCTCAGACCGTAGAGAAACCGGCCTTCGTCATCGATCTTGCCGGTGCTGGCGAAGTTGATCTGGCGGTAATTGTCGCTGCCGTATTGCAGCTGGATTTCGCTGCTCGATTCAGCACTGGGACGGCGGCTGACCATGTCCAGCAAGCCGCCCGGCGGGGTCTGGCCATACACCGACGAGGCCGGGCCGCGCAGTAGAGCGAGGCGATCGAGGTTCCAGGTTTCCTGTTTCGGGTTGGCGTAGGAGCCTTTTGGCAGCGGCAAGCCATCGAGAAACTGAGTCGGTTCGAAACCGCGCACGCGGAGCCAGTCGGCGCGGGTGTCGCTGCCGTAGCTGCTGGCGACGATGCCGGGCATGTAACGCACGGCGTCATCGAGGTTTTGTACACCGCGATCTTCCATTTGCTGGCGCGTAGCGACTGAGATCGAACGCGGCGCTTCGACCAGCGCGGTATCAGTCTTGGTGCCGGCGGCGGTACGCGTGGCCACGTAACCTTCGACCGGACCCCAGGCACTTTCAGTGTTTTCCACGCCGATAACAGCGGTTTCCGGCAAAGCCATCACGCCTTCAGGCACGGCCACCAGGCTGTAGGTGCCGGTGTTGCTCTGTTCCAGTTGCAGGCCGGTGCCGCGCAACGCGGCCCGCAAGGCGCCGGCCGCATCGTACTGGCCGTTGACCGGTGCCGACGTCTTGCCCGCCGCCAGCGACGGATTCAGCGACAGCGCGAGGCCTGACTGGCTGGCGATCTGGTTCAAGGTGCTGGCCAAGGGCGCAGCCGGCAAGTTGTAAGCGAGCACGCTAGATGCCTGTTCAGCGGCGATCAGTTGGCTGCTGGCCAGAGGGGAGCAAAGGGCAATGGCGACCGCCAGCAAACTGGGGCGCAACAAGGTGTCTAGCGAACGGGACATACAGCGGCTCCTGAAAGGGAATACTTCTCAATTGCCTAGGTGCCGAACGAAAAACCAAAAGTGATAGGGCTGGATGAAAATAATTTAGATTCACGATTTGCGGTGAGGCAGGCGTTGTGTCAGACACCGAAAACATCAGGGCTTGGTATCAGCCTTTGCCACCCTTACCCACCATGCCGTGTGCCGCTCGATCTGCACCGGCAGTGTCGGCAACAGCGCACTCAATGCCAGATCGATATCGTGCAACGGAAAGCTGCCGGTAATCCGCAAGTCGGCGATCTCTGGCGCAACGCCCAGATGTCCGCGGCGATAGCGTCCAAGCTCGTGAACCAGGTCCTCCAGCCGCGTGTTGTCCACCACCAGCATGCCGCGGATCCAGGCATCGGCGCCGTGGTTGAGCCCAAGGATGGGTCCGAGGCCATTGTTGCGCATCAGCACCTGCTGGCCCTCGCGCAGAATCTGTTCTTCAGTGCCCGACTCGGGATGGGCGGCCACCGCGGACTTCAACACACTCAGGCGCGTGCCGTTTTCCTCGCGCTTGACCAGGAATCGCGTGCCCAGTGCGCGCAGGCTGCCTTCGCGGGTTTCGACGATAAACGGGCGGGCATCGCCGTGACCGGTTTCGACGAGGATTTCTCCGTCCTGAAGAATCACCCGACGCTGCTTCTCATCAAAACGCACGTCCACGGCACTGTGGGTGTTGAGGTTGATTACGGTGCCGTCGCTCAGGCGCAAGGTGCGTTGCTCGCCGGTGGCGGTGCGCTGATCGGCCAGCCAATAGTCGACCGGCAGATAACGCTCGCCGGCGAACAGCGCCAGGCCAATCACCGCTACGATGCTCGCCACGCCACTGCCTAGTTTGCGCACCCGTCGGCGAATGCTTTCACGCGATTGCAGCAACGCGGTGCGAGCCGGGCCGCTGGCTACACTGAAACGCTGGTCGAGCATGCTTAACTGGCGCCAGGCGCGGGCGTGCTCTTCGTGGGCAGCGTGCCATTTGGCGAACTCTTCGCGCTCCACCGGGTTCCCGGAATCCAGCGACAATTGCCAGGCAATCGCCGCGTCCAGCACCTGCGCCGAGACCGGTTTGGAACTGATCGGGTTCATACGGGCTCACCGTACAAAGCGATGTAGCACTGACGAATGCCCTGAGCCAGGTACTGGCGTACTCGCGGCACGGACACGCCCAGGCGCTCGGCGATGGCCGCGTGACCGAGGCCGTCGAGCCGGTTGTAGAGAAAGGCCGCCCGGGCTTTGCTCGAAAGCTTGCCGAGCAGGCGATCGATGTTTTTCAGGTCTTCGAGGATCATTTGCTGGTCTTCGACCGACGGTTGCTCGCCTTCGGGAATCAGCATCAGTTCAGTGAGGTAGGCCTGCTCCAGCGCGGCGCGGCGGAAATAGTCGTACAGCAGGCCCTTGGCAATCGCCACCAGAAACGCCCGGGGTTCGCGCGGTTCGTTCAATTGATCACGACCCAGCAACCGCACGAAGGTGTCATGACTCAGGTCTTCGGCCCGTTGCGGACAGGCTACATTGCGTCGAAGCCAGGCCAATAGCCAACTGCGGTGGTCGCGATATAACGCACCGACGAGCTCACTGTGGGGGCTTTGGACTGACGACACGCAGTATCACCGATTGGGAAGTGTTAACTAACGAGAATTGTTCGCGATTGTGGCAGAGGCGGGGGAGGTAAGCAATTGGCCACTGGTCAGGTGGGAAACCGCGAAGGACCCTGTGGGAGCGAGCTTGCTCGCGAAGAACTTGAAGGGCGGCACGTTCATCCAGAATGAACGCGTTATCGTTGGCGTTTTTCGCGAGCAAGCTCGCTCCTACAGTGGGCCAGGATTGTTAGAAGGACGGCGCGCGCTGTCTACGCTTCCACTGACTCAACCGCTGCTGCAAATTCAACGGACTATGAATCTGCTGCTGCCGCGCCCGACTGAACAGGATCAACGCCAGTTCCGCGGTCGCCAGCGCATCGGCGCTGGCGTTATGACGCTCGAACACTTCGAGCTTGAACCAGTTGATCCACTCATCCAGCCCCGCCTCGCGAATGTGCGCCTGAGGACACAGCAGCGGGGCGAGATCCGCCACATCCAGAAACGGATGTTGCAGCTTGTAGCCCAGATGATCTTTCAATGCGCGCCCGAGCATGTGCTGATCGAACGGCGCATGAAACGCCAGCACCGGGCTATCGCCGACAAACTCCATGAACTCGACCAGGGCCTGCACCGGATCACTGCCGGCAGCAATCGCGCTAGGGCCCAATCCGTGAATCAACACGCTGGGCGCCACTTTCATATCGGTACATTGCAGGGTACGTTCGAACTGCTGACTGAAGTCGATCGCGCCGTCTTCAATGACCACCGCGCCGATGGACAACACCCGATCCTTGTTCAGATTCAAGCCGGTGGTTTCCAGGTCCAGCACCACCCAACGCTGTTCGCGCAGGCTGCAGTCACTCAGCTCGGCGCCCGCCGGCAAGGCTATCAGACGTTGCTGCAAATCGCCGGATAACATCGGACCCACCGGGCGCAGCCATGAAAACAGGCTCATAGCTGATACCGCAGGCTCAGGCTGCTTTGCAGGCGTTGCGCCTGGCGCAGGGATTCACGCAGGATCCGTCGGTCCAGATGATTAAGGCTGTCGGGATCGACCCGGTTGGAGTAGGGCAAATTCTCTCGAGTCTGTAGCTGATGTTGCTGCATGCGCGTTTGCTGAATGAAGTGATACGCCTCTTCATAGGCCGCGCCGTCCAGCCGCTCGATGACCGCTTTTTCGACCAGTTGGCGAAAGCGCTCCAGCGTATTGTTGGCCTCGATGCCGTGGGCCAGCGCCAGCAATCGGGCGCCGTCGACAAAGGGCGTCAGGCCTTGGACTTTCAGATCCAGCGTCGCCTTCTCGCCATTCTTGCGTGCTAGCACGAACTCGCGGAAACGCCCTACGGGCGGACGGTTGCGCAAGGCGTTTTCGGCCATCATTCGCTGGAACAGTCGGTTGTCGGCGACTTGATCGAGTATCCCCCGACGCACCTGATCGCAGCTTTGTTCGTCGCCCCAGACCACGCGCAGGTCGAAATAAATGCTTGAACCCAGCAGGTTTTCCGGCGTCGCTTCACGGATAAACGCCGAAAAACGCCGCGCCCATTCGGCCCGGGACAAACACAGCTCGGGGTTGCCGGCCATGATGTTGCCCTTGCACAGGGTAAAACCGCAGAGCGCCAGGCTCTGGTTGATCTGTTGAGCGATGGGCAGCAGCTTGCCGCGAATCTCGGCGGCGTGCGCCGCGTCCCGGGCTTCGAACAGAATGCCGTTGTCCTGATCGGTGTGCAGCGTTTGCTCGCGGCGGCCTTCGCTGCCGAAACACAGCCAGCTGAAAGGCACGCCGGGGTCGCCTTTTTCAGCGAGGGTCAGTTCGATCACCCGACATACGGTGTGATCGTTGAGCAGGGTGATGATGTGGGTGATCTGGGTAGAAGACGCGCCGTGGGCCAGCATGCGCTCCACCAATTGACCGATTTCGCCGCGCAGTGCCACCAGGTTTTCCACGCGCTGGGCGCTGCGGATGGTGCGCGCCAGATGCACCAGATCAACCCGTTGCAGGGAAAACAGGTCACGCTCCGAGACCACGCCGCACAGACGCTGATCCTTGACCAGGCAAACGTGGGCGATATGCCGCTCGGTCATGGCAATCGCTGCATCGAAGGCGCTGTGATCCGGCGTCAGGAAAAACGGCGACCGGGTCATGTGCCGTTCGATGGCTTCATTGAAATCGTTGGTGCCTTCGGCCACCACATGGCGCAGGTCGCGCAGGGTGAAAATGCCCAGCGGCGCCTTGTGTTCATCGACCACCACGATGCTGCCGACCTGTTGCTCATGCATCAGCGTCACCGCTTCTCGCAGCGGCGTGATCGGGCTGCACGTCACCGGATGACGCATCGCCAACTCACCCAGTCGGGTGTTGAGGGAATACTGAGTGCCAAGGGTTTCCACGGCTTTTTGCTGGACTTGCTGGTTGACCTGATCCAGCAGGCTGCTGACACCACGTAGGGCAAAGTCGCGAAACGCAGTGGAAAGCGCGAACAATTTGATGAACGCCAGCTTGTTCAGCTGTAGGCAAAAGGTGTCTTCGGCCGCCAGATGTTCGGTGCGCGTTGCACGTTCACCCAGCAGCGCGGCGAGGGGGAAGCATTCGCCGGTGGTGATTTCGAAGGTGGTTTCGGTGCCGCCCTTGGCCGTGTGGGGACGTTCACCCACGACGCGGCCTTGTTTGACGATGTAAAAATGCTCAACCGGGCCATCGGCGGGCTTGATGATGTTTTCGCCAGGCGCATAAAAACGGAGCTGGCATTGTTCGACCAGGTACGCCAGGTGTGCGTGTTCCATTTGATTGAAGGGCGGGAAACGTTGAAGGAATTGCAAAGTGCCCTGGATGTTCTGCAACACCGCGGTTTTCCCTGCCTGTGTGAAAGCGTCCGCTTTACTCATAACCATTACCGCAGTCTTTTTTTCGAATTGTTGTCGTCGGATGACTCAGCCATGGTCGACCCCCGCGCGCGGGGTGCCCATTGGACGTAAGTCTAGGTCGGCCCTCTCAGAGATGAAATTTCGGAAATACCTTACGCAATCTTGGGAAGAACCTATCTTTTCCCCTACAGTAAATAAATCCGACAAAGTGCACATTGAAGGTCTTCTTGGCGATGTCTCACCACTGTGCTAGGGAATGAATTGAACACTTAGAGAAAGCCATGTCCGACCACGATATTTTAAGTGACGCCGAGCGCGAGGCGCTCAGTGCCGTCATGCTGGAACCCGATCTGCCGCCGCAACGGGTGCTGATCGTCGATGACGATAAAGATGCGCGTGAGCTGCTGTCGGAAATTCTTGGTCTGGATGGTATTCGTTGCATGACTGCGGCCAGCGGTGAAACCGCCCTCAAGATGCTGAACGAAAAACCCTCGATCGGTCTGGTGATCACAGATCTGCGGATGGGGCACATTGACGGCCTGGAGTTGATCCGCAAAGTGCGTGAATCCGTACGGGCCGCCATGCCGATCATCATCGTTACCGGCGATGCCGACGTGAAGGACGCGATCGCCGCCATGCATTTGAGCGTGGTGGACTTTCTGCTCAAGCCCATTGATACCGGCAGACTGCTGGAACTGGTCAAGCATGAGTTGGGGATGGCGCCGTAGCGCTGGCTGATTGCTGATTGCTGATTGCTGTTTGTGGCGAGGGGATTTATCCCCGTTCGGCTGCGAAGCAGTCGTAAAATCGGCGAATGCGATTGGTCTGGAGAAATTCAAGGGGTCACTTCGCGACCCAACGGGGATAAATCCCCTCGCCACAAGTGATCGCATTCGTAAACAAAAAAGGCCCTGATCCGAAGATCAGGGCCTTTTTTTGTCCAGCATCAACGCTCAGTTACAGGCCATTCGCAGCCTTGAACTCGCGACGACGACGGTGCAGAACTGGTTCGGTGTAGCCGTTCGGCTGTTTGGTGCCTTCAAGCACCAGTTCGACCGCCGCCTGGAAGGCGATGTTGCTGTCGAAGTTCGGTGCCAGTGGGCGGTACAGCGCGTCATTGGCGTTCTGACGGTCAACCACCGGCGCCATGCGCTTGAGGCTTTCCATCACTTGCTCTTCGGTGACGATGCCGTGGCGCAGCCAGTTGGCGATGTGCTGGCTGGAAATCCGCAGCGTGGCACGGTCTTCCATCAGGCCGACGTCGTTGATGTCCGGCACTTTCGAGCAGCCAACACCTTGGTCGATCCAACGCACCACGTAACCGAGAATGCCCTGGGCGTTGTTGTCCAGTTCGTTCTTGATCTGTTCCGCGGTCCAGCTCGGATTCACGGCCAGCGGGAGGGTCAGGATATCGTCCACCGACGCGCGCGCACGTTTGGCCAGTTCGGCCTGACGGGCGAACACATCGACCTTGTGGTAGTGCAAAGCGTGCAGCGCAGCCGCCGTAGGCGATGGAACCCAGGCGGTGTTCGCGCCGGCCAGAGGGTGAGCGATTTTCTGTTCGAGCATCGCCGCCATCAGGTCGGGCATGGCCCACATGCCTTTACCGATCTGCGCGCGGCCTTGCAGGCCGGTGCTCAAACCGATATCGACGTTCCAGTTCTCGTAAGCGCCGATCCACTTTTCAGCCTTCATGTCCGCCTTGCGCACCATCGGGCCGGCTTCCATGGAGGTGTGGATTTCATCGCCCGTGCGGTCGAGGAAACCGGTGTTGATGAACACCACACGCTCGCTGGCCGCCTTGATGCACGCCTTGAGGTTGACCGTGGTGCGGCGCTCCTCGTCCATGATCCCGACTTTCAGCGTGTTGCGCGGCAGGTCGAGGGCATCTTCGATACGGCCGAACAACTCGTTGGTGAACGCGGCTTCTTCCGGGCCGTGCATCTTCGGCTTGACGATGTAGACCGAGCCCGTGCGGCTGTTCTTGCGCGAGCTGTTGCCGTTGAGGCTGTGGATCGCTGCGAGGCTGGTCACCAGGCCGTCGAGAATGCCTTCCGGTACTTCATTGCCATCATTGTCGAGGATCGCATCGATGGTCATCAGGTGACCAACGTTGCGCACAAACAACAGCGAACGACCGTGCAGGCTCAGTTCCTTGCCATCGACGCCGGTGTAGGTGCGGTCGGCATTCATGGTGCGGGTAAAGGTCTTGCCGCCCTTGGCGACTTCTTCCGACAGATCGCCCTTCATCAGGCCGAGCCAGTTGCGGTAAATCACCACTTTGTCATCTGCATCGACGGCGGCGACCGAGTCTTCGCAGTCCATGATGGTAGTCAGCGCGGCTTCCATCAGGATGTCTTTGACGCCGGCCGCGTCGGTCTGGCCGACCGGGGTGGTGGCGTCGACCTGGATTTCGAAATGCAGGCCATTATTTTTCAGCAGGATCGCGGTCGGTGCAGCGGCATCGCCGTGGAAGCCGATCAGTTGCGCGTCGTTGCGCAGGCCGCTGTTGCTGCCACCTTTAAGGGCGACGACGAGTTTGCCGTCAACGATCTTGTAGCCGGTGGAATCGACGTGAGAGCCGGCGGCCAATGGTGCCGCTTCGTCGAGGAAGGCGCGGGCGAAGGCGATGACCTTGTCGCCGCGAACCTTGTTGTAGCCTTTGCCTTTTTCCGCGCCGTCAGCTTCGCTGATGGCGTCGGTGCCGTAGAGCGCGTCGTACAACGAACCCCAACGGGCGTTCGAGGCGTTGAGCGCGAAGCGGGCATTCATCACCGGTACTACGAGCTGTGGGCCGGCCATGCGGGCGATTTCGTCATCGACGTTTTGCGTCGTTGCCTGGAAATCAGCCGCTTCTGGCAGCAGATAACCGATGTCTTGCAGGAAGGCTTTATAAGCCACGGCGTCGTGCGCCTGACCGGCACGCGCTTGGTGCCAGCCGTCGATACGAGCCTGGAAATCATCGCGTTTGGCGAGTAGGGCTTTGTTCTTCGGCGCCAGGTCGTGAATGACCTTGTCGGCACCGGCCCAGAATTTGTCGGCGGTGAGGCCGGTTCCGGGAATGGCTTCGTTGTTCACGAAGTCGAACAGGACTTTGGCGACCTGCAGGCCACCGACTTGAACGTGTTCAGTCATTGCTTGCCTCACTCTGCTCAGCTATTTCGCTTTTCAGCTCTTCAAATTGACAATGAAGCCTCTGGCTATTTAAACCACAAACCCCTTCCACCAGTACATGCCATTTCGGGCGGCTGGGATGGAACCGATCAACGGCTTTGAAGCCTTGCTGATAGGGCTTTCAGGGCTGCGACCGCGCCTGTGGCAGACATCGATCCACGTTATGTAGTGCGCGATGTAGTGCGCGCTGCGGCATACTACATGATGAATTGCGGTTGTGAAAATCAGACTAAATACGTCGTTCTGCGACCCGATGACGCATTGCGGTCACGTCGGGGATGTGGATGTTCTCAAAAAAGTATTGGATTGTTCCAGCTAAATATAAGAAGTTGTACACGATTTGTTTTTTCAGTGGGATTGGCGGCGCCTTCATTCGCGAGCAAGCCCGCTCCCACAGGGATTGCGCATGCTCCTGTTGGAGCGGGCTTGCCCGCGAAGAGGCCAGTCAAAACACCAGCGATTCCGGATCCGCCCAAAGCACCCGTCAACCCTTGCCTATACTTGCTTTTCCATAACAAAAGTCATGATCAGAGGGCTGCGCCATGGACCACCTCGTACTCACTGTTTTCGCGCCGGACAAGCCTGGGCAGGTCGAGCGCATCGCCCAGTGCATTGCCGAGCACGGTGGCAACTGGCTGGAAAGCCGCATGTCACGCATGGCCGGGCAGTTTGCCGGGATTCTTCGGGTGGGCGTGCCGGCCGAAGCCTACGACGAATTGGTCGATGCCCTACAGGCTTTGTCGGCGCACGGCATTCGCGTATTGATTGCCGAAAGCGGCATCGAGCAATCCTGCACCTGGAAACCGATTGCCATGGAACTGGTGGGCAATGATCGCCCTGGGATCGTGCGCGACATCACGCGCCTGTTGAGTGAGCAAGGGGTGAATCTGGAACGACTGGTCACCGAAGTGCGCCCGGCGCCGATGAGCAGCGAGCCGTTGTTCCACGCCGAAGCGATCCTTGCCGTTCCGCTGACGTTGTCGCTGGACGTGCTGCAATCGCGCCTTGAAACCCTGGCGGACGATTTGATGGTTGAATTGGTCCTGCGCAGCGAACCCTGACAGGGTTATCCAAGTTACACGTGCACCTGCCTGTGGATAACCTGTAGAGACAGCCCGCCAGCCCACGCCGGCCGGGCTTCTCCATGAGCTGGTCAAAAAACCATCAGATTCAACAAGTTGCGCACAAACGCCGGGGATCACGCTGTGGATAACCTTGGGAAGGATCGCTGCAGGCCACGAAATACGCGGCCTGTGGAGGTTTGCGCGATTTTTGATCAGTTGCGACGGCGCAAACTTATCCACGCATCGACGCTGTAAACCGCCAGTCCTGCCCAGATAAAGATGAACGCCACCAAGGTGATGGACGACAAGTGTTCGCCAAACAGCAAAACGGCTTGCAGCAAAACCAGCGTCGGCGCCAGATACTGGAGGAATCCCAGCGTGGTGTAGGGCAAATGCCGTGCGGCGGCGTTGAAACACACCAGTGGCACCAGCGTCACCGGCCCTGCAGCGACCAGCCACCAGGCTTCGGAGGTCGTCCAGAACTCGGGCTGAGCGCTTGTGGCCGTCTGATTGAATAGCAGCCAGGCAATGGCAATCGGCACCAGCATCCAGGTTTCCACCACCAGGCCGGGCAGGGCTTTGACCGGCGCCTGCTTGCGGATCAAACCGTAGAACCCGAACGTCAGCGCCAGCACCAGTGACACCCACGGCAGACTCCCGACTTGCCATACTTGTTGCGCCACGCCAATCGCGGCCAGACCCACTGCGATCCACTGCATGCGCCGCAGCCGCTCCCCCAGAATCAACATGCCCAACAGCACGTTCACCAGCGGATTGATGTAGTAACCCAGGCTGGCTTCGAGCATGCGCCCGTTATTCACCGACCAGACATAGGTCAGCCAGTTGGCGGCGATCAGCGTGCCGCTCAGCGCGAGGATCGCCAGTCGATTAGGGTTGTCACGCAGCTCGCGCCACCAGCCGGGATGCTTCCACACCATCAGCAGCAAGGCACCGAACAGCGCGGACCAGAGCACTCGGTGGATGATGATCTCCACGGCGGGCACGCTGGCGATGGCTTTGAAGTAGAGCGGGAACAGGCCCCAGATGATGTAGGCACTCAGGCCCAGGATGTATCCGCGACGCGGGTTGGCGGCTTGCATGCAGAATCCTTGCTTAGGCAGCTAACAAAGAGGGGATTGTAAGGAGATTTGCCGGCGAATGTCGTACCTGAATAGGTTGGCCAATTGTGAACACGAACAACTGTGGGAGCGAGCTTGCTCGCGATAGCAATCTGTCAGTTGCTGCATTTTTGACTGATCTGCCGCTATCGCGAGCAAGCTCGCTCCCACAGTGGCCATGTGAATCAGAAGAGTTTTAGAGGTTCTTCATTGAGCGCAGCCAACTGCTCGCGCAACGCCAACACCTGATCGCCCCAATAGCGCTCCGTGCCGAACCAGGGAAAACTGTGCGGGAACGCCGGGTCATCCCAGCGGCGTGCCAGCCAGGCGCTGTAGTGCATCAGGCGCAATGCGCGCAGCGGCTCGATCAACGCCAGTTCCCGCGGGTCGAAGTCGTGAAACTCGTTGTAGCCGTCCATCAATTCCGACAGCTGACCCAGGCATTCCTGACGGTCACCGGCGAGCATCATCCAGATGTCCTGCACCGCCGGGCCCATGCGGCAGTCGTCGAGGTCGACGATGTGGAACATCTCGTCGCGGCACATCATGTTGCCGGGGTGGCAATCGCCGTGCATGCGGATGTTCTGGTGCGGTGTGGCTTTGTAAACCTCTTCTACCCGCTTGAGCAGGTCGCGAGCGACGGACTCGTAGGCCGGCAGCAAGCTTTTCGGGATGAAATTGCCTTCGAGCAAGGTCGTCAGCGAATCGTGACCGAAGTTCTTCACGCCCAGCGCTTCACGATGCTCGAACGGTTTTGTTGCGCCAACGGCGTGCAAGCGTCCGAGCAGTTGGCCGAGGCGATACAGCTGATCGAGATTGCCCGGCTCCGGCGCGCGTCCACCGCGGCGGGGGAACAGGGTGAAACGGAAGCCGTTGTGTTCGTGCAGGCTGGCACCGTTGTGAATCATCGGCGCCACCACCGGCACGTCGCATTCGGCGAGTTCGAAGGTGAACTGGTGCTCTTCGAGAATCGCTTCGTTGGTCCAGCGCTGCGGGCGGTAGAACTTGGCGATCAGCGGCTCGGAGTCTTCGATGCCGACCTGATAGACACGGTTCTCGTAGCTGTTGAGCGCCAGAATGCGCGCGTCGCTGAGAAAGCCGATGCTTTCGACGGCATCGAGCACGAGGTCTGGGGTGAGGGTTGCAAACGGGTGGGCCATGCTGACTCCTGCGCGCAGCAGGCTGCCGCGTCCGGCCAAGCATGGTAGCGCAGACGGGCTGTCTTTAGTGGCTGGGGTTGAGATGAGTGTTGTTCATGCGTACGCCATCGCGAGCAAGCTCGCTCCCACAGGGTTATGTGTTCACAAATCCAATGTGGGAACGAGCTTGCTCGCGATGAGGGCCGATCAGGCGCCGACGATCCCGCCATCCTCACGGGAAATCGCTATCACCGAAGACCGCGGCTTGCCGTTCGGCAAATGCTCGGGGAACGTCGAAGTACCGCTGTCGCCCGGATGCTGAATCCCGACAAACAACGTCTTCTGATCCGGCGAAAAGCTGATCCCCGTCACTTCGCAGCCAATCGGCCCGACCATGAAGCGGCGGATCTCCCCGGTTCCCGGATCGGCGCACAGCATCTGGTTATTGCCCATGCCGGCAAAATCACCGGCGTTACTCGAGTCGCCATCGGTCTGAATCCACAACCGACCGGCGTCATCGAATGCCAGGCCGTCCGGGCTGTTGAACATGTTCTGTGGCGTGATGTTCGACGAACCACCCTTCGGCGTGCCAGCGTGGATGCCCGGGTTGCCGGCGACCACAAACAGATCCCAGGCAAAGCTGTTCGATCCGTGATCATCACGGTCGGTGCGCCAGCGCAGAATCTGCCCGTAGACATTCTTCTCGCGCGGGTTCGGCCCGCCCACCGGTTGACCGTCTTCACCGCGCTTGGCGTTGTTGGTCAGCGTGCAATAAACCTGTCCGTCCTTGGGACTGACGACGATCCACTCCGGACGGTCCATGCGCGTGGCTTTCACCACCGTGGCCGCGAGTCGTGCGTGAATCAGCACTTCGGCCTGATTGGCAAAGCCGCTGCTGGCGTCGATGCCGTTTTTGCCGTGGGTCAGTTCGATCCACTCGCCCTGGCCTTTCGGGTGATCGGCGTTGCCATCACCCGCGTCGAAGCGCGCCACGTACAAGGTGCCGTGGTCCAGCAGGTCGCGATTGGCTTTCGGGTTTTGGTGGTTGATCTTGTCGCGGCTGACGAACTTGTAGATGAATTCACCGCGCTCATCGTCGCCCATGTACACCACGGCGTGGCCGTCATGGGTTTCGGCCAGGGCCGCGTTTTCGTGTTTGAAACGGCCCAGGGCCGTGCGTTTGACCGGTGTCGATTCCGGATCAAACGGGTCGATTTCCACAATCCAGCCGTGACGGTTGAGCTCGTTGGGGTTCTTTGCCACGTCGAAACGTTCGTCGTGCGGGTGCCAGTTGTTCTCCTTACTGGCGACCACTACACCGTAGCGTTTTTGCGCCGCGTCAAATTTCTGCTCGGCATTGCTGCTGCCGAAGCAGTCAGTGAAGTTCTCTTCACACGTCAGGTACGTGCCCCACGGCGTCTTGCCATTGGCGCAGTTCTGGAAGGTGCCGAGGACGTTCTTGCCGTGCGGGTCAGCGCTGGTTTTCAGCAGGTCATGGCCGGCAGCGGGACCGCTCAGGCTGATCGGGGAATTGCCGTGAATACGACGGTTGTAGCGCGAGCCCTGGACGAACTGCCACTGGCCGTTCGTGCGCTGTACTTCGATCACCGACACGCCTTCGCAGGCCAGTGCCTTGCGCACGTCTTCATTCGATTGCGGCATGCCGCCGTGGGGATAGAGGTAGCGGTAGTTGGTGTATTCGTTGTTGATCGCCATCAGCGCCCGGTCTTTCTCGCCGGGAAACTCGAACAGGCTCATGCCGTCGTTGTTGTCGCCGAACTGGACTTCCTGCTGCTCGGCGCTGCCGTTACCGCTCGGGTCGAACGCCGGACCGTCCTTTTGCAGGGGCTGGCCCCAACTGATCAGCACCGAAGACTTGTAGCCGGGCGGCAGGGTAATGGCGTCGCTGGTGGCAGCAGGAATGCTATCAAAACCCAACAGTTTGCTGGTGCCTGCGCTGACACTGGCCGCGAGCACGCTGCGGCTCAGCAGGTTGCCGCCGAGGAACATCGCTGCGCCGCACAGGGCGCCCGCGCTGATGAAGCCGCGACGGCTGAGGCCGACCATCTTTTCGAGGTCGGTGGATTGGTTGTCTTCTAATAGGCTCACATCAGGCTCCCTGCAGGTTTTTGAGTCACCTTAAAGAGCGTTAGTGAAGCTTATGTGTCAGAGCTGTGTACCGAGCAAAACGTTGGATGGCGCAAATTGCACCCGCACCGGTTTATCGGTGATGAGGCCGAGGGTTTCCAGGTGCAGCGGCTCGGCCAGCGCGCACAACGTCTGGCCATTGGGCAGGCCGATGCGCACTTCACAGGGGCTGTCTGCGGCGTAGAGGATTTCCTCGATGATGCCGGTCAGGTCATTGTGTCCGGGTGTTGCAGTGTCTTCGATGGCCAGCAGGTCGAGCCAACCGGCCTTGATCAGGGCGACGACTTCTATGCCGGGCTCCAGCTCCAGGCGCACCGTGCTGTCGTGGGTGATCTGCGCATCGAGGGCCAGGCCTTCGGCGAGTTGAAGACGAATCAGGTCGTTGCGCCCCTGAGCGACAATCGCCATGACCTTGCCGTGCAATTGATTGCGCGCGCTGGTTCTGAGCATCAGGCGGCCGAGCAGATCCAGGTCGCTGGCGTCTTCGGCGGCTTCCAACACCTGAGCCTGCAACGTTTGCAGCTTTTGATACAGGCGCAATACGCGTTCGCCTTCGCTGGACAGTTTCGCGCCACCACCGCCCTTGCCGCCGACACTGCGCTCCACCAGCGGTTTCTGCGCGAGGTTATTCAACTCGTCGATGGCGTCCCACGCCGCTTTGTAACTCAACCCCGCACTTTTCGCGGCGCGAGTGATCGAGCCCTGTTCGGCGATGTGTTGCAGCAACGCGATGCGCTGCGGGCGACGAGCGATGTGCTGGGACAACAATGTTGGCAGTGACATGGCGGGACGCTTTGGCGGGTGATGATGGTTAGGACGTTGGCGGCTCGGGCTGCGGGAGTCAAGTCAGTCGTAATACCGTCCAGTTCAACGCAATCCGTGTGGGAGCGGGCTTGCTCGCGATTGCGGTGTGTCAGTCACACAAATGCTGAATGACTTACCGTATTCGCGAGCAAGCCCGCTCCCACAGGTTTTGTGTTTGGCTTAAGTCAGGTGATGTCGCCGGGTTTGGGGGTTCTGGCCAGGCAATAGACGTCGACCCGCACGGCGCCGGCGTCCATCAACAGGCGCGCAAGAGCCTGGGCGGTTGCGCCGGTGGTCAGTACGTCGTCCACCAGCGCCAGGTGACGGCCCTTGATCAGCGCATCGGGCATCAGGGCGAAGGCGTTGCGCAGGTTCTTTTTGCGGGCCTCGGCCTTCAGGTCCTGTTGCGCGCTGGTGTCCTGAATTCTCTTGAGCAGCAGTTCGTCGCAGGGGATATCCAGGCTGGCGCCCAACCAGCGGGCCAGCATGGCGGCCTGGTTGAAACCCCGTTGACGCAGACGTCTGGTAGCGAGCGGAACCGGGACCAACGCGTCCGGGCGCTCCAGTTCTTCATCGAAGCGATGTTGCAGGGACTGCGCGAGAAGTTCGGCAAGCAGGCGGCCAAACGGCCACTTCGCACTGTGCTTGAAACGAGTGATCAGGCTGTCGATCGGAAAGTTGTAGGTCCAGGGGGCGATCACCTGTTCGAAAGATGGCGGCGCCTTCAAACATTGGCCGCACGTCATGTCTGCCGCGGGCAAGGGCAGGGCGCAGGTCTGGCAGTGATCACCGAGCCAGGGCAGATCGGTTTCACACGCCATGCAGAGCGGCGGAGCTACATCGGCGGTCTCGCCGCAGAGCAAACAGGTTTGATTGTTTTTTAACCAGATGTAAACCGGTCCTTTGTATCGTGGTTGACAGCGCATCGCTCTTCCTTAAATATGCCGAACATCCGTGTTGCGTCTGTGGGTATTCCATACCCCAGTCGCCTGCCAAGCATAATCAAGGAAACACCCATGAGCGCCAGCACCTCTGCAACCCTGCGTCATGACTGGTCTTTGGCCGAAGTCAAAGCACTCTTCGTTCAGCCATTCAACGACCTGCTGTTCCAGGCGCAAACGGTGCACCGCGCGCATTTCGACGCCAACCGCGTCCAGGTTTCCACGCTGCTCTCGATCAAGACCGGCGCATGCCCGGAAGATTGCAAATATTGTCCGCAGTCCGGTCACTACAACACCGGCCTGGAAAAAGAAAAACTGATGGAAGTGCAGAAGGTCCTCGAAGAGGCCGCTCGTGCCAAGGCCATTGGTTCGACCCGTTTCTGCATGGGCGCGGCGTGGAAACACCCGTCGGCCAAAGACATGCCGTACGTGCTGGAGATGGTCAAGGGCGTGAAAGCCATGGGTCTGGAAACCTGCATGACCCTGGGCCGTCTGGATCAGGACCAGACTGAAGCGCTGGCCAAGGCAGGCCTCGATTACTACAACCACAACCTTGACACTTCGCCTGAGTTCTACGGCAGCATCATCACCACCCGCACGTACAGCGAGCGCCTGCAAACCCTGGCCTACGTGCGTGATTCGGGGATGAAGATCTGCTCCGGCGGCATCCTCGGCATGGGCGAGTCACTCGATGACCGCGCCAACCTGCTGATCCAGCTGGCCAACCTGCCGGAGCATCCGGAATCGGTGCCGATCAACATGCTGGTGAAAGTCGCCGGTACGCCACTGGAAAACGCCGAAGAAATCGACCCGTTCGACTTCATCCGCATGCTCGCTGTCGCGCGCATCCTGATGCCGCAATCCCACGTGCGCCTGTCCGCCGGCCGCGAAGCCATGAACGAGCAGATGCAAGCTCTGGCGTTCTTCGCCGGTGCGAACTCGATTTTCTACGGCGACAAACTGCTGACCACCGCCAACCCGCAGGCTGACAAGGACATGCAACTGTTCGGGCGCTTGGGCATCCTGCCGGAAGCGCGCGAAGAGCACGCCGACGAAGTGCATCAGGCGGCTATCGAGCAGGCGCTGGTTGAGCAGAAGAGCAGCGAGATGTTCTACAACGCGGCTGTTTGATCCGACAAACAATCGAAGGTGGGAGCGGGCTTGCTCGCGAATGCGTCAGTTCAGTCGACATCATTGTTGAATGTCCCCCCGCATTCGCGAGCAAGCCCGCTCCCACGTTGGGATAGTCGCGTTGCCCATATTTGTGAATTGACCCACGAGGCCTGCATGTCTTTCGATCTCGCCGCACGCCTTGCCGCCCGTCGTGCCGAAAACCTCTACCGCCAACGCCCACTGCTCGAAAGCCCCCAAGGCCCGGAAGTGGTGGTCGACGGTCAGCCATTGCTGGCGTTCTGCAACAACGACTACCTGGGGCTTGCCAACCACCCGCAAGTGATCGAAGCCTGGCGTGCCGGGGCGTCTCGATGGGGCGTCGGTGGCGGGGCTTCGCATCTGGTCATTGGCCACAGCACGCCACATCACGAGCTGGAAGAGGCGTTGGCCGATCTGACCGGCCGCCCGCGTGCGTTGCTGTTCACCACCGGCTACATGGCCAACCTCGGCGCGGTGACTGCGCTGGTGGGGCAGGGCGATACGGTGCTCGAAGACCGCCTTAATCACGCCTCATTGCTGGATGCCGGTCTGTTGTCCGGCGCGCGCTTCAATCGTTACCTGCACAACGACGCGAAGAGTCTGGCCAATCGGCTCGAGAAGGCCACCGGCAATACGCTGGTGGTCACCGACGGCGTGTTCAGCATGGACGGCGATATCGCCGACCTGCCGGCACTCGCTCGGGAAGCCAAGGCCAAAGGCGCGTGGCTGATGGTCGATGACGCGCACGGTTTTGGTCCGCTGGGCGCCCGCGGTGGCGGGATCGTCGAGCATTTCGGCCTGAGCCAGGAAGACGTGCCGGTGCTGGTCGGCACGCTCGGTAAGGCTTTCGGCACTGCTGGCGCCTTTGTTGCCGGCAGCGAAGAGTTGATCGAGAGCCTGATCCAGTTCGCGCGCCCCTACATTTACACCACCAGCCAACCGCCGGCCCTGGCCTGTGCAACGCTGAAAAGCCTGGAACTGCTGCGCACCGAGCATTGGCGTCGTGAACATCTGCAGACCCTGATCCGGCAGTTCCGCCAAGGCGCCGAGCAGATCGGCCTGGAGCTGATGGACAGTTTCACGCCGATCCAGCCGATCATGATCGGCGATGCCGGACGCGCGATGCGACTGTCGCGGATGCTACGCGAACGCGGTTTGATGGTGACGGCGATCCGTCCGCCCACAGTGCCCGCCGGCAGCGCACGCCTGCGGGTGACCCTGACCGCTGCGCACAGCGGAGCGCAGGTACAGCTATTGTTAAATGGATTGGCCGATTGTTTTGCACAACTGGGACCGGAGCCAAGCCATGCGTGATCGTCTGATTCTGCTACCTGGCTGGGGCCTCGGGATTTCACCGCTGGAGCCATTGGCCGCCGCTTTGCAAGGGCTGGACGAACACTTGCGCGTGGAAATCGAGCCGTTACCGGAACTGGAGTCCGGCGACTTTGAAGAATGGCTAGACGAGCTGGATTCGATAGTGCCTCAGGATGTCTGGCTTGGCGGCTGGTCTCTCGGCGGCATGCTTGCGTCCGAGTTGGCGGCGCGACGCGGTGATCGCTGCTGCGGCTTGATCACCCTCGCTAGCAATCCCTGTTTCGTGGCTTGGGCTGGTTGGACCCATGCGATGCATGAGGACGATTTCAATGCCTTCCTGAACGGCTGTCGTCTTGATCCCGGCGCAACGTTGAAGCGCTTCAGCCTGCTTTGCGCGCAGGGATCTGCCGACCCGCGGTCGCTTGCCCGGCTGTTGTTGGCCGCAGCCCCCAAAACCTCGGTCGAGACGCTGTTAGGTGGCCTGGAGTTGCTGCGTGGAATGAGTACACGTCAGGCTTTGCTGGATTTTCAGGGGCCGCAATTGCATCTGTTTGCCGGTCTTGACGGGTTGGTTCCGGCCGAGGCTGCCGGGGAGCTGGTGACATTGCTGCCAGATGTCGAAATCGGCCTGATCGAACAGTCCAGCCACGCGTTTCTTCTGGAGGACCCTCACGGTGTGGCGGGGGCGATCCAGGCTTTTTTGCATGAGTTCGGTGATGACTGATTTATCCTTCCCCAAACTACCCGGCGACTTGCCCGACAAGCGCCAGGTGGCAGCATCCTTCTCCCGCGCAGCGGCCAGTTATGACAGCGTGGCTGAATTGCAGCGTGATGTCGGCAGCCAGTTGTTGCGCTGTTTGCCGGGCGATTTCTCGCCGGGTCGATGGCTGGATCTAGGCTGTGGCACCGGATATTTCAGTCGTGTGCTGAGTGAGCGTTTTCCTGTTGGTCACGGCGTGGCGCTGGACATCGCCGAAGGGATGCTCAATCACGCGCGCCCGTTGGGTGGCGCCACGCATTTTATCGCCGGAGATGCGGAACGACTGCCATTGCAGGATTCGACCTGTGATCTGATCTTCTCCAGCCTGGCGGTGCAGTGGTGTGCGGACTTCGCTTCGGTGCTCAGCGAAGCCAATCGTGTGCTGAAACCTGGCGGAATGTTCGCATTTGCTAGTCTGTGCGTGGGCACGCTGTTTGAGCTGCGCAAAAGCTGGCGGCAGGTGGATGGCATGGTGCACGTCAACCGCTTCCGCGAGTTCGAGGTTTATCAACAGCTGTGCGCGGCCAGCGGTTTGAAGGTCGCGAGTCTGCAAACCCGCCCTCATGTGCTGCATTACCCGGATGTGCGCAGCCTGACCCACGAACTCAAGGCATTGGGCGCGCATAACCTTAACCCCGGTCGTCCGGGCGGGTTGACTGGTCGGGCGCGGATTCTCGGCCTGGTCGAGGCTTATGAGCAGTTTCGTCAGGCTGAAGGCCTGCCGGCGACTTATCAAGTGCTGTACGCCGTTTTGGAGAAACCCTTATGAGCGCAGCGTATTTCATCACCGGCACTGACACCGATGTCGGTAAAACCACCGTGGCTGCGGGTTTGCTGCATGCCGCCCGGTCGGCGGGACTGAGTACGGCGGCGGGAAAACCGGTTGCTTCGGGGTGCGATTTGACGCCCAAGGGCTTGCGTAACGCTGACGCATTGGCGCTGCTCGCGGAATGCTCGGTTTCGCTGACGTATGCACAGGTCAATCCGGTGGCGTTCGAGCCGGCCATCGCACCGCATCTGGCGGCGCGCGAAGCTGGCGTGGCGTTGACGGTGCAATCCCTGTTGGCGCCGATGCGGCAGATTCTGGATATGCGGGCAGATTTCACCTTGATCGAAGGTGCTGGCGGCTGGCGCGTGCCGTTGGCGGATCAGGACAACCTGTCGGATCTGGCCATGGCGCTGGATCTGCCGGTGATTCTGGTGGTCGGCGTGCGGTTGGGTTGCATCAACCATGCGTTGCTGACCGCCGAGGCAATTGCCCAGGACGGTCTGCAGCTGGCGGGTTGGGTGGCCAACATCATCGATGCAAAGACTGCACGTCTTGAGGAAAACCTAGCCACGCTTGCCGAACGGATCCCGGCACCGTGTCTGGGGCGGGTGCCGAAACTCAAGCTGGTGACGGCGGAGGCGGTCGCAGAGCATCTTCAGCTGGATTTGCTGGACTGAAGTTTCAGGCAATGGTTTTACCTATGACAAGGCACTGTGCCATTAGTGTTTTTGTCGGGTGTTTTGTGCGTGCGTCTGCTTCAATGGCCGCTGTTGATCCTTCGTCGGACGAGTTCTCCCATGGAAATCTCAGGAAGTACCGCTTTTTACGCCGGTCTGAGCACTATTCAGACAGGACAGAACCGTGTCGATCAGGCTTCTGGCCAGATCGCCAACAATACAATCGAACGCTCGGTGACCAGCCAGTCCTCCGAGGTTCAGGTCGATCGTCTGCGTTCGGTCGATCGCAGTCAGCAGTCGGACCTGAGCAGTAACATGGTCGAGATGGCGCAGGGCAAGTTTCAGGTCGAGGCGGGCGTCAAAGTTGCCAAGGCTTCCGATGAAATGCTCGGCACTCTGATCGACACCTTCGCCTGATCATCCGCTGAATCAGAACTTCCAACGCCGCGTTCTTTCGCGGCGTTTTTGTTCGTAAGTCCTTCTCACCTAACTAAACTTTCTTATACCGCGTGTTGCCAGGACAACGGCGCAGTGTTGCCGTACGTCTGGCATTTGCGCGGTGCGATGACGAACGGCAAAAGATCGACGCTTGACAAGATTTGGGCGTAAACGTATGTTTCAAACAACTGTTTGACCGTCACAACAAATCAACGCGGTCGTTCATTCCCGGTTACATCAGCAGAGGTTTATCGCTATGCCTGACTACAAGGCCCCCTTGCGTGATATTCGCTTCGTTCGTGACGAACTGCTCGGCTACGAAGCGCACTATCAAAGCCTTCCGGCTTGTGCAGACGCAACTCCTGACATGGTTGACGCCATTCTCGAAGAAGGCGCCAAGTTTTGTGAGCAGGTGTTGGCTCCGCTGAACCGCGTGGGTGACACCGAAGGCTGCACCTGGAGCGAGTCTGGCGTTAAAACCCCGACCGGCTTCAAAGAGGCATACAAGCAATTCGTCGAAGGCGGCTGGCCAAGCCTGGCCCACAACGCAGAACATGGCGGCCAGGGCCTGCCGGAGTCGCTGGGTCTGGCAGTCAGCGAGATGGTTGGCGAGGCCAACTGGTCGTGGGGCATGTACCCGGGCCTTTCCCACGGCGCGATGAACACCATCTCCGAGCACGGCACGCCTGAGCAACAACACGCCTACCTGACCAAACTGGTCTCCGGCGAGTGGACCGGTACCATGTGCCTGACCGAACCGCACTGCGGCACCGACCTGGGCATGCTGCGCACCAAGGCCGAACCTCAGGCCGACGGTTCCTACAAAGTCACCGGCACCAAGATCTTCATCTCGGCCGGTGAACACGACATGGCCGACAACATCGTCCACATCGTGCTGGCCCGCCTGCCGGATGCGCCGGCTGGCACCAAAGGCATCTCGCTGTTCATCGTTCCAAAGTTCATGCCGAACGAAGACGGTTCGGTCGGTGCGCGCAACGCCGTGTCCTGTGGTTCCCTGGAACACAAGATGGGCATCCACGGTAACGCCACCTGCGTGATGAACTTCGACGCGGCCACCGGCTTCTTGATCGGCCCGGCGAACAAGGGCTTGAACTGCATGTTCACCTTCATGAACACCGCACGTCTGGGCACCGCGCTGCAAGGTCTGGCCCACGCCGAGATCGGCTTCCAGGGCGGCCTGAAATACGCTCGCGATCGTCTGCAAATGCGCTCCCTGACTGGCCCGAAAGCGCCGGAAAAAGCCGCTGACCCGATCATCGTGCACCCTGACGTACGCCGCATGCTGTTGACCATGAAAGCGTTCGCCGAAGGCAACCGCGCGATGGTTTACTTCACCGCCAAGCAAGTCGACATCGTCAAGTACGGCGTGGACGAAGAAGAGAAGAAGAAAGCCGACGCACTGTTGGCGTTCATGACGCCAATCGCCAAAGCCTTCATGACCGAAGTCGGTTTTGAATCCGCCAACCACGGCGTGCAAATCTACGGCGGCCACGGCTTCATCGCCGAGTGGGGCATGGAGCAGAACGTTCGCGACAGCCGCATTTCGATGCTGTACGAAGGCACCACCGGCATTCAGGCACTCGACCTGCTGGGCCGTAAAGTGCTGATGACTCAAGGCGAGGCCCTGAAAGGCTTCACCAAGATCGTCCACAAGTTCTGCCAGACCAACGAAGGCAACGAGGCCGTTCAAGAATTCGTCGCACCGCTGGCTGCACTGAACAAAGAATGGGGCGAGCTGACCATGAAGGTCGGTATGGCGGCCATGAAAGACCGTGAAGAAGTTGGCGCGGCCTCGGTGGACTACCTGATGTACTCCGGTTACGCCTGCCTGGCCTACTTCTGGGCTGACATGGCGCGCCTGGCAGCCGAGAAACTGGCGGCCGGCACCACCGAAACGGCGTTCTACACCGCCAAGCTGCAGACCGCGCGTTTCTACTTCCAGCGCATCCTGCCGCGTACCCGCACTCACGTTGCAACCATGCTATCGGGCGCCAACAACCTGATGGACATGAAAGAAGAAGACTTCGCACTGGGCTACTAAGTCCCGAGCTGTCACTTCATGAAGCCGCTGTTTCCTTCCGAAACAGCGGCTTTTTTGTACACGATTTCCGCGCGTAAATATTCCTGACTAAAACGCTAAGAAGAACGACTTTGCTGCCGTTAAAGAGGATGGCGATGTGACATGTCGTTCGATGAGGAGGCACAATGCCATCTCAGTTTCCCGGGTCGGAGCTTTACCCTTGCCGCGTTCTTCCGCTGTACGTCTCAGTCATTTTCTACCGTCACTTCTGCTTTTGATTGCGGGGCTGGCGGCTGCCTACGTCAAGGATCTGAACGTCTTCTTCACGTCGCTGTTCAACGTGTTGCCAACCCTCGTGTTGTTGCTCGGTGGTGCTTATTGTGCGGTTTACCGACGTCAGCGTGAGCTGTTTCTGATGGTCACGGTGTACATCGCTTACTACCTGCTCGACACGCAGACCGACTATTACCGCGACAACGGCAAGGTGCGCGAAGACGCTGCCGTGGTCTTTCACCTGTGCTGTTTGCTGCTGCCGCTGCTGTTTGGTGTATTTGCGGCATGGCAGGAGCGCACCCATTTATTCCAGGACATGGTCGCGCGCTTCGCGGTGTTGCTGGCTGTCGGCAGTGTGGCGTTGGGTCTGGAGCAAAGTTACCCACAGGCGTTGCTGATGTGGTTGTCGGAAATCCGTTGGCCCGCCCTGCATGGCGCCTGGATGAGCCTGATCCAGCTGTCCTATCCGGTGTTCATCGCTTCGTTCCTGCTGCTGAGCTGGCAATACTGGCGTAACCCGAGGCCCTTGCACGCCGCACAACTGGTGGGTTTGCTCGGACTGTTCTGGGCGTTGCCGAAAACCTTCATCCTGCCGTTCACCCTTAACATCATGTGCAGTCAGGTGATGTTGATGATCGCCGCCGCGGTTGCCCATGAAGCCTATCAGATGGCTTTTCGCGATGAGCTCACCGGGCTGCCGGGGCGCCGCGCCTTGAACGAGCGCATGCAACGCCTGGGGCGCAATTACGTATTGGCCATGAGCGACGTCGACCACTTCAAGAAATTTAACGACACTCACGGCCACGATGTCGGTGATCAGGTGCTGCGCCTGGTTGCCAGCAAGCTGTCGAAAATCGGCGGCGGCGGTAGGGCCTATCGCTACGGCGGTGAGGAATTTGCCTTGGTGTTCGCGGGCAAGACGCTCGAAGAGTGCATGCCGCACCTGGAAGTCATCCGCGAATCCATTGCGACCTACAACATTCAACTGCGTAACCAGGACAGCCGTCCTCAGGACGACCAGCAAGGTCGTCAGCGTCGTTCCGGATCAGGCGCCTCGAGTGTGTCGGTCACCGTCAGCATTGGCGTCGCGGAGCGAGTGGAGCAGAGGAATCCCGAAAAAGTGCTCAAGTCCGCCGACGAAGCGCTCTACGCCGCCAAGGGGGCCGGACGAAACTGCGTGGTGGCTTACGGTCAGAATCGCCGTGGCGCGGTGCGCATGGGCGCCGCTGCGGGTTGAGTGATGATCGCGCATTCAGCGTCTGGACTGTGATTGTGAGGCGTGGTCGACGGCAGTAGGTTTAAGGTATCTGCTGCCGGAGAAATGACCATGCCCGAGTACAAAGCTCCCCTGCGCGACATGCGCTTTCTGATCGACCACGTCTTCGATTTTCACAGCCACTACGCAGCGCTGGGCGCCACCGAGGCCAGCCCGGACATGGTCAATGCGATACTCGAAGAAGGTGCAAAATTCTGCGAGAACGTGCTCGCACCGCTCAATCGCAGCGGCGACGAAGAAGGCTGCCATTTCGACAATGGCGTGGTGACAACGCCTGCAGGCTTCAAGCAGGCTTTCGCACAATACGTTGAAGGCGGCTGGCATGGTCTGGCGGCCGATCCGACCTATGGCGGTCAGGGTTTGCCAAGTTCGCTGGGGCTGGTCCTCAGCGAGATGATCGGTTCCAGCAACACCTCCTGGGGCATGTACCCCGGCCTGACGCATGGGGCTATGTCAGCTATCCATGCCCACGGTACCGAGGAGCAGAAGCAGACCTACCTGAGCAAACTCACCGCGGGCCAATGGACCGGCACCATGTGCCTGACCGAAGCCCATTGCGGCACCGATCTGGGCATCATCAAGACCCGCGCCGTGCCTGCAGCGGACGGCAGTTACGCGATTTCCGGCAGCAAAATTTTCATCTCCGCCGGCGAGCACGACATGAGCGACAACATCATTCACCTCGTGCTGGCGAAACTGCCGGATGCGCCTGCAGGCACCAAGGGTATTTCGCTGTTCATCGTTCCAAAATTCCTACCCGATGCCGACGGTGAAGCGGGAGAACGCAACGGCGTTTCCTGCGGCTCGATCGAACACAAAATGGGCATCAAGGCCTCGGCCACCTGCGTGTTGAACTTCGACGGGGCCAAGGGCTTCCTGATCGGAGAGCCGAACAAGGGCCTGAACTGCATGTTCACCATGATGAACCATGCGCGTCTCGGCACCGGGATGCAGGGTTTGTGTCTGGGTGAGGCGAGCTTCCAGGGCGCGATTAAATACGCCAACGAGCGACTGCAGATGCGCTCGTTGACCGGCCCGAAAGCGCCGGAAAAAGCCGCCGACCCGATCATCGTTCATCCTGATGTGCGCCGGATGTTGCTGACCATGAAAGCCTTCAACGAAGGTAATCGTGCGCTCACCTACTTCACGGCGCAGTTACTCGATGTCGCACATCTGAGCCCGGATGAAACGGCGCGTCAGGGCGCCGAAGACCTGTTGGCGTTCCTGACGCCGATCTGCAAAGCCTTCATGACCGACACCGGGCTGGAAGTGACCAACCACGGCATGCAGGTATTTGGTGGTCACGGTTTCATTCGTGAGTGGGGCATGGAGCAATTGGTTCGCGATTGCCGGATCGCACCGATCTACGAAGGCACCAACGGCATTCAGGCGCTGGATTTACTGGGGCGCAAAGTGCTCGGCAGCCAGGGCAAACTGCTGCGGAGCTTTACCAAAATCGTTCACACGTTCTGCGCGGCGAACGCCGGGCATCCGCAACTCGCCAGTTATGTGGCGCAACTCAACGAGTTGAATCGGCAGTGGGGCGAATTGACTACCAAGGTCGGCATGGCCGCGATGAAGAATCCGGACGAAGTTGGCGCGGCGTCAGTGGATTACCTGATGTACAGCGGTTACATCATCCTTGGCTATCTGTGGCTGCGCATGGCTTTGGTGGCTCAGGCGCAAGTGGATACGGGCACCGGTGATGCCGATTATTGCCGGGGCAAACTGGCGACCAGCGAGTTTTACTTCAAGCGATTGCTGCCGCGCACCGCCGCTCATCGCGCGGCCATCGAAGCGGGTAGCGATTGCTTGATGCAGCTGCCGGCAGAGTTGTTCGCGCTGTAACGGTTGCGTGTGAAAAGCTTCGCGGGCAAGTCGGGTCGCCGCATCGCTCGCTCCTACAGGATTTGCGTCATTTTAAATTTGGCGCATGACCTGTGGGAGCGTGGCTTGCCCGCGAAGGCGTTCTGGCAGACATAAAAATCAAATGACCAAAATTTACAAAACGGTCACAGCCTGACCCTATGTGTCTCAAAAGTTCTTGGGTTACACTCGGCCCAACGAAACTTTCTTCCTACGAATCACCTGTAAAGATCCTGCGAGGTTTGCCATGGCTGACTACAAAGCGCCCCTGCGCGATATGCGCTTCGTCCTCAATGAAGTGTTCGAAGTCGCTAAACTCTGGGCCGAGTTGCCTGCACTGGCCGATACCGTTGATGCGGAAACCGTAGAAGCCATTCTTGAAGAAGCCGGCAAGGTCACCAGCAAAAGCATCGCGCCCCTAAGTCGTTCAGCTGACGAAGAAGGTTGCCATTGGGCGGACGGTGCTGTCAGCACGCCGACAGGGTTCCCACAGGCTTATCAGACATACGCCGAAGGCGGTTGGGTCGGCGTCGGTGGCGATCCAACCTACGGCGGCATGGGCATGCCCAAGGCGGTGTCGGCTCAGGTCGAAGAAATGGTCAACTCCGCGAGCCTGTCGTTTGGGCTTTACCCGATGCTGACCGCCGGTGCTTGCCTGTCGATCAATGCCCACGCTAGCGAAGAACTGAAAGCCGCTTACCTGCCGAACATGTACGCCGGCGTGTGGGCCGGTTCGATGTGCCTGACCGAGCCGCACGCCGGCACGGACCTGGGGATCATCCGCACCAAGGCCGAACCTCAGGCCGACGGTTCCTACAAGGTCAGCGGCACCAAGATCTTCATCACCGGTGGTGAACATGACCTGACCGAAAACATCATCCACCTGGTGCTGGCCAAACTGCCCGATGCCCCCGCAGGCCCGAAAGGCATCTCGTTGTTCCTGGTGCCGAAGTTCATGGTCAATGCCGATGGCAGCTTGGGCGCGCGTAACCCGGCGACTTGCGGTTCGATCGAACACAAGATGGGCATTCAGGCGTCCGCGACCTGCGTGATGAACTTCGACGAGGCGGTGGGTTATTTGGTTGGCGAGCCGAACAAAGGCCTGGCGGCAATGTTCACTATGATGAACTACGAACGTCTGGGCGTGGGTATCCAGGGCCTGGCCACCGGCGAGCGCTCGTACCAGAACGCCGTTGAATACGCTCGCGACCGCCTGCAAAGCCGCTCGCCGACCGGCGCGCAGAACAAAGACAAAGTGGCTGACCCAATCATCGTTCACCCGGACGTGCGTCGCATGCTGCTGACCATGAAAGCCTCGAACGAAGGCGGCCGTGCGTTCTCTACTTATGTGGCCATGCAACTGGACACCGCTAAATTCAGTGAAGACGCCACGACCCGCAAACGCGCGGAAGACCTGGTGGCCTTGCTGACTCCGGTGGCGAAGGCGTTTCTGACAGACCTCGGCCTGGAAACCACGGTTCACGGTCAGCAGGTGTTCGGCGGTCACGGTTACATCCGTGAGTGGGGCCAGGAGCAGCTGGTGCGCGACGTGCGTATCACCCAGATCTACGAAGGCACCAACGGCATTCAGGCGCTGGACCTTGTAGGGCGCAAGATCGTCGGCAGCGGCGGGGCGTTCTACAACCTGTTCGCCGACGAGATCCGTCATTTCACCGCGACCGCCAGCGCTGATCTGGCCGAGTTCACCAAGCCGCTGAACGATGCCGTGACGACCCTTGATGAATTGACCGCATGGTTGCTGGACCGGGCGAAAAACAACCCGAACGAAATCGGTGCGGCCTCGGTCGAGTACCTGCAAACCTTCGGATATGTGGCTTACGCCTACATGTGGGCGCTGATGGCCAAGGCGGCCTTGGGCAAAGAAGCGCAGGACGATTTCTACGCGAGCAAACTGGGCACCGCGCGGTTCTATTTCGCACGCCTGCTGCCGCGCATTCATTCGTTGAGCGCGTCGGTGAAGGCCGGTAGCGAATCGCTGTTTCTGCTGGACGCAGCGCAGTTCTGACAATGCAACGTCCTGTAAGCATTGTCTTACATGACGTGCTGCTCTTCTACCATAGATGAAGATTGGATCCACAGCTAATCTACTTCTCATGGACGTCGCGCAGGAAGCGCAAAGCAACAACACGGACACGTAGGATTCTGCCAGGACGGCGGAGTGAAATGGATGTCAGGGAAACAGTCTGCAAAGCCCCGCTTCGGCGGGGTTTTCTTTTGTCCGCAGAAAAGTAATCAGCTCACCCCATCCAGGTTTTCGAGCTGCGCCCTCAAAATTGCCCAACGCAAATATCCGAACGACCGCACTGAACCCTGACGAACGGCGCTGGTCGATTAGCAGTAAGGCTCGCACGAGTCCACTTCCAATCAGGAGCTGCCCCATGGATATCATTCGCATCATCATCGCTATTCTGTTGCCACCATTGGGTGTGTTTCTGCAAGTCGGTTTTGCCGGCGCTTTCTGGCTGAACATTCTGCTGACGCTGTGCGGTTACATCCCGGGGATCGTGCATGCGGTGTACATCATCGCCAAGCGCTGAAAGTTGCAGCGTCAGGTAGATCGCTCCCGGAGCAAGCCCGCATACACATTGGATCTTCAGTTCACACACAAGCTGTGAATACTAAAGTTTAAATGTGGGAGCGGGCGAAAGAGGCGCCACCATTTTGATCTGAGCGCCGACTTCATTCCGCCGGCGCCATCACCCGCCGATAAAACAACCATTCCTGCTCCAGCGCATGGGCCTGATTGCCGGCCTTGCGAAAGCCGTGACGTTCGTCCGCGTAGTAATGCGCTTCAACCAGAATGCCGTTTTCCTGCAGCGCCTCGACCATGTCGCGGGTCTGCTGCGGTACGACCACGGCGTCCAGTTCACCCTGAAAGAAAATCACCGGCACGCTGATGTTGCTCGCATGCAGCAGGGGCGTGCGTGCGGCGTAGCGCCGGGCGTCTTTGACAGGATCGCCAATCAGCCATTCCAGATAATCGCCTTCGAACTTGTGTGTCGCGCGGCCCAGGGCAACGGGATCGCTGACGCCGTAAAGGCTGGCGCCGGCGCGGAAGACCTTCTTGAACGCCAACGCGCACAGCGTGGTGTAGCCGCCGGCACTGCCGCCGCGAATAAACGCCTTGTCGCCATCGATTAAACCGCGTTCGGCGAGGTGGGTGACCACCGCGCAGGCATCTTCCACATCCACTTCCCCCCAACTCAAATGCAGCGCCTGGCGGTAGGCCCGGCCATAGCCGCTGCTGCCCCGGTAGTTGAGGTCGGCCACGGCAAAGCCGCGTTGCGCCCAGTACTGGATGCGCGGATCGAGCATCGGGTAACACGCCGATGTCGGGCCGCCGTGGATGAACACCACCAGTGGCGGTTTCGCGTCGCCAGTCATCGGCGGATAGAAGAAACCGTGAGCCTCGCCCGCACCGCTCGGGTAGCGCAGGGTTTGCGGGACGCTGATTTGCTCGGCGGGCAACGGCGCTACTCCCCCGGCCAACACCTTGACCTGTCGGGTTTTGCGGTCGATGGAGATCACGGCGGGCGAACTGACTGGCGAGGCGGCGATGCTGTAGATGAATTGTTTATCCAGTGCGAGATGTCGGAAACGGCTGTAGTCCCCGGTGAAATCTTCAGGGGTGTCACTGCAAAGTCCCAGTCGGCCGAATCCGCCTTCCGTCCAGCTCGCCAGGTAAGTGTTCTCGCCGAGGGGCAGCCAAGTGCAACCACCCAACTGCCAGGGCGCTGGCCCATGGTCCGCCGCGGCGCTTGGTAAAGGACTCAGGCCTTCTGAACATTCCATCCACGGCTGCCAGTAGCCGTCACGATCCGTCAGACAATACAGACGACCATTGTCATCGAATCGCGGCTGCTGCAGCGACTCCTCGACACCATCGCCCGCCACACAGCGAGCCTGAGTGAAACGGCTTCCCCCCTGGCGGTCTGCAACCATCAGGCGAGTCGCGGTCCATGGCTGATCCGGGCGGCTCCACTCGATCCAGGCTAACCGTTGAGCGTTAGGGCTCAACGTCGGCGCGGCATAAAAGTCCGCACCCTCGGCCAGTAGCTGACGTCCCCCGTCCGCCAGATGGATGGCCACCAGCCGATGCCGTTCCCGATGCTCTTCAACCGCCAGCACCTGCCCATTTGCAAACTGCAGGTCGCCATAGCGGCATTCGCCGGATGTCAGCGGCTCGGGCGTTTCGTCTTTCAGCGATTGGTGATACAGCTGCTGATCCGCCTCGTTGACGAAAACTAAACCATCATCGGTCAGACAAAACGCCCCACCTCCATATTCGTACACTCGACTACGCACACTGAAACCCGCTGGCGTCAGGCAATGTGCCTGGCCGTCACGCCAATGCCAGATCCGACAGGCAGCGTCCTCGGGACGATACTCGTTCCAGAACAGGCCATGCAGGCCAACCTGCAATTCGGCAAAGTCGACACCGGCAGCGACGGCCTTGGCGGCGCTGAAAGGTTCAGCTCTTGGCGATGAGTCGTGAGTTTCGTTCATTGCGAAAGGCCAATTGTTCGATGGTTTGGGTCGCGTGCCCGGCTTCTTCGCGGGCCTTGAGGATTACGCCGTGATGTGGCGACTTGCTGCACACCGGGTCGGCATTGCTCGCGTCACCCGTGAGCATGAACGCCTGGCAACGGCAGCCACCGAAGTCCTTTTCTTTCTCGTCGCAGGAACGGCACGGCTCGGGCATCCAGTCGTAACCGCGGAAGCGGTTGAAGCCGAACGAGTCATACCAGATGTACTGCATGCTGTGGTCGCGCACATTGGGAAACTGCACTGGCATCTGTCGGGCGCCGTGACAGGGCAGGGCGGTTCCGTCCGGAGTCACTGTAAGAAAAATACTGCCCCAGCCATTCATGCAGGCTTTCGGGCGTTCTTCGTAGTAGTCCGGGGTGACGAAAATCAGCTTGCACGGATGCCCTTCGGCTTCCAGTTTGGCGCGGTATTCATTGGTAACGCGTTCGGCGCGGACCAACTGCTCTTTGGTCGGCAACAGACCGACCCGATTGAGCAGCGCCCAACCGTAGAACTGGCAAGTGGCGAGCTCGACGAAGTCCGCTTCAAGGGCGATGCACAACTCGATGATCCGGTCGATATTGTCGATATTGTGCCGATGGGTGACGAAATTCAGCACCATCGGATAGCCATGAGCCTTTACCGCGCGAGCCATTTCCAGCTTCTGCGCGAAGGCTTTTTTCGAGCCGGCCAGCAAGTTGTTCACCTGCTCGTCGCTGGCCTGAAAGCTGATCTGGATGTGGTCCAGGCCCGCTTTCTTGAAATCGCTGATTTTCTGCTCGGTGAGGCCAATGCCGGAAGTAATCAGGTTGGTGTAGAAACCCAGCTTGCGCGCCTCGGCAATCAGCTCGGCGAGGTCCTGGCGAACCAGCGGCTCACCGCCGGAAAAGCCCAGCTGCGCCGCGCCCATTTCCCGCGCCTCGCGAAACACCTTGATCCACTGCTCGGTGCTCAGCTCTTTGCCTTGCTCGGCAAAATCCAGTGGATTGGAGCAGTAGGGGCATTGCAGCGGGCAGCGGTAAGTCAGTTCGGCCAGCAACCACAGAGGCAGACCGATTTCAGGCTTGAGCGGTAACTTGCCTGACACGCAATCAGGCAAGTTCGATCCAGTGCTGAGCACGGGCGACCTCCATGAATTGCTCGATGTCATCACCGAGCTCCGGCACGCCGGGGAACTGCGCGTTCAGTTCGGTGATGATCGCCCCAACATCACGCTCGCCGTCGATCAGACCGCCGATCAGCGCGGCGCTTTCGTTAAGTTTGATCATGCCTTCCGGGTAGAGCAGCACATGGCCTTTCTGCGCCGGTTCGTACTGGAAACGGTAGCCGGGACGCCAGGTCGGGGTCTTGCTGCGATCGAAACTCATAAGGTGATTCCTTTATGCCAGACCCGTTGCTCGGTCACGCTGTGATACGGCGGGCGTTTCAGTTCGTAGGCCATGCTCATGGCATCGAGCATGCTCCAAAGTATGTCCAGTTTGAACTGGAGAATTTCCAGCATGCGCTCCTGGCCTTCCCGCGTCGTGTAGTGCTGCAGCGTGATCGCCAGACCGTGTTCCACATCGCGTCGCGCCTGGCTCAGACGGGTGCGGAAATACGCGTAGCCGGTCGGGTCAATCCACGGGTAATGCTGCGGCCAGCTGTCCAGGCGCGATTGATGGATCTGCGGCGCGAACAGTTCGGTCAGCGAGCTGCTGGCGGCTTCCTGCCAACTGGCCCGGCGGGCGAAGTTGACGTAGGCGTCCACGGCGAAACGCACGCCGGGCAACACTAGTTCCTGAGAGCGCAGTTGGTCCGGGTCGAGGCCGACCGCTTGCCCGAGACGCAGCCAGGCTTCGATGCCGCCGTCTTCGCCAGGGGCACCGTCATGGTCCAGCAGGCGTTGGATCCACTCGCGACGGATCTCGCGGTCCGGGCAGTTGGCCAGAATAGCGGCGTCTTTCAGGGGAATGTTCACCTGGTAGTAGAAGCGGTTGGCAACCCAGCCCTGGATCTGCTCGCGGGTCGCCCGGCCTTCATACATCGCCACGTGGTACGGGTGATGGATGTGGTAGTAGGCGCCTTTGGCGCGCAGGGCGGCCTCGAATTCAGCGGGGGACATGGCGGTGTCAGTCATTTCGGTTCTCCGGGAACAACCGGTGGGTTCTTTGGTGCCTGATCTGGCCTCATCGCGAGCAAGCTCGCTCCCACATTGGATCGGGTTACCACGCGGAACCCTGTGGGAGCGAGCTTGCTCGCGATAGACCGCGCAGCGGTCTCGGCTTTCTTACAACACAATACTCATGCCGTCATACGCCACTTCAACATCACGCCGAACCAGCTCGGCACGCTCCGGCGAATCCTCATTGAGAATCGGGTTGGTGTTGTTGATATGGATGAGCACCTTGCGTTGTTTGGGCAGTTGCTCCAGCACGTCCAGCATGCCGCCGTGGCCGTTTTGCGCCAGGTGGCCCATTTCCCGACCGGTGCGGGTGCCGACACCACGGCGCTGCATTTCGTCGTCGTCCCACATAGTGCCGTCCACCAGCAGGCAGTCGCAGCCGGCCATGATTTTCAACAGCGGTGCGTCGACCTTGCCGAGGCCCGGCGCGTAGAACAGCTTGCCGCCGGTGTTCAGGTCTTCGACGATCAGCCCGATATTGTCACCCGGATGCGGGTCGAAGCGGTGCGGCGAGTACGGCGGCGCAGCGCTGCGCAGCGGCAGCGGGGTGAAGCGCAGGTTTGGGCAGGTCGGGATGGTGAAACTGTGGTCGAGGTCGATGCGGTTCCAGTTCAACCCGCCGTTCCAGTGAGTCAACATGGTGAACAGCGGGAAACCCGTACTCAAATCTTCATGGACCATGTCGGTGCACCAGACATCGTGCGGGCAACCCTCGCGCAGGCTGAGTAGCCCGGTGGTATGGTCGATCTGGCTGTCCATCAGGATGATCGCGCTGATGCCGGTATCGCGAAGGGCGCGACCCGGTTGCATTGGAGTGAAACTCTGGAGTTGGGCACGGATGTCCGGCGAGGCGTTGCACAGCACCCAGTTCACGCCGTCATCGGAAATCGCGATGGATGACTGGGTCCGCGCCTTGGCATTCAGGCTACCGTCGCGAAAACCTGCGCAGTTCACGCAGTTGCAGTTCCACTGGGGGAAACCGCCGCCGGCGGCGGAACCTAGAATCTGGACAAACATGAGTGCTCCATCATTTCAACGCTGAAAATAAAAACGCCTCGGCAAACCGAGGCGCTGGACGGCGGGACAAACTTAGCGGCTCGCGAAGTACATAGTGACTTCAAAGCCGATACGCAGGTCGGTGTAAGCAGGTTTGGACCAAGACATGGGAGCGCTCCTTCAGGTGATGGGACAGTTGAGTTCTATACATATAGTCCACCCCCAGCCGGAGATGTTCAGATAGTTAGGTGGCTATGTTACTTAAAATTACAGCGCGAAAGGCCTGCATTCTCGGAAAAAGCTAATTGCACCAGCGGTAATGATCATTTTGTCACTTGCCAAGGCGCTATCGGTACCGAACTGCTGGCCAGGCAGCGCCAGCCACCTTCGGCGTTGTTCAGTCGATGGGCGGCGGCAATCAGGGCGGAGCGGTCTATGGCCAGAATCGACAAGGTCAGTTGCGTCAGATAATCCGACGAGCGGCCAGCCAGCTTGCCCTGCCAGAGCAATTCGGCAGCCTGTGTGGTGGGCAGCGAGGCCAGATCGAATTGACCGGCCAGTGCTTGGCGCTGGTCAATAAAAGCAGCCTCGTCGATGCATTCGATCATTCCAGGCAATTCGCTCAGGAAGTGTTCGATGTGTTCCAGCAAACTCAAGGGTGCGGTACTCGGAGATTGCACGCCGAATAACATCCCGGTCTGCCCATGGATCTGGCGCAGTGCACTGAACACCGCATAGCCCAGTTGCAACTCAACCCGCAGGCGCTGGTAGAACGGCGTCTGACCGACGTGCGCCAGCAAGCGCCAGGCGGCTTCGTCGCAGATCTCCCGGGTGGCTGTCGGACAGAACAGCAACAACGCATGTTCGCTGGATTCGGTGTCGAGCGTTGTCCACAGGCGCTGTGAGTTGATCGAGGACGGCGAAGACGGTTGGGTGTCCGCCACGCCAGGCACGCGGCTGAGGGCCAAACCCATCGCCGCTTGAGTCTGCGCCGACAGGCCGATGGCCAGGCCTTCCCAGCGCGCACTCGACCATAGCTGCTGCAAGTCATAACAGACACCGGTGTGCTCAAGGCAATGATCGGGCAACGCTTTGAGCAGTTGTTTAATCGGGATCAGCGCGGGGCGTTTCAGTTCCTCCTGTGAGAAACCGTTGGCAGGTTTTGTCAGCTCTTTCAGCGCATGTTCGAGAATGGTTGGCATCGGCTCCTGCAGTCCCGTAACCATCAGCAGCCATTCATTTCCCGATGCGCTGAAGGAAAAGTCGACGCCCGCCTGACGCGCATCCTCGCGCAGTGGCTGCAGGCTTTTTTCCAGGCGCTGCTGAAGGCGCGGGTGAGGTTCGGCCTCGAGTCGCCAGCGCAAATAAATCGCGCCTTCAGCGGTGTTATCCGGTAAGGCCTGGCTGAATTGCATTGGAGAATGCTCGCGACGGCTGCGCGAACGATCCTGGGCAAACGTTCGCAGGCCACGGTGCTTGCTGGTTTGCCCACGAATCAGTCCGGCATTTTGGAGCGGCGCTTCGTCGCGCAAGAACGGATTCGGCGCCGGCAGTTGCCATTCACCGCTGAAGTTATCCACAGCGCCGATTTTTTTAAGGATGTCCTTGAGCGCTACAACGCCTTGCCCGGACAAGCCGGTTTCAAGCTGTTCGCTGTCGAGTCGGGCCAGTTGCAGTGCACCGCTGACTTGTTGCTGGCGCTGGAGCAGGGTGGCGAACTCGTCACGCAGACGGGCCCAATCTTGCTGCGCGGCAAAAAAGCTCAACCAATCCAGCAGCTTCTCGCGCAGGTCGCTCGCCGGTGCGGTCGTTGTGAATGCGATGTGCAGTAACGCTTGCCCGGCAAACTGATACAACGTTTCGGCTTTCAAATGCTCAGTCAAACCGCACGCGCGCAACTCAGCCAGTAGCCCGCCGGGTTTCGCGGCGTTCAACCAATGGCACAGAAACGCCAATGCTTCGGTCGACGAAGGAGGCAGTGATTCGAAGGTAAACAGCAGGTCGAGTCGACGCTCGCTCACCTGTTGATAACTGGCGTCCAAAGATTCCGTCAGCGGCACAGGAGCCTGTTGCGGGACGTTTTCTCCGATGGGGATCGCCGCGTCGAAACTCAGCGCCATTTTCTTCAGTTCTTCGATACTTTGCGGGCCGGCCAGGCTCAACGTCATCTGCCCGGTCCGATAAAACCGCTGATGGAAATCCTTCAGCGCTTGCTGAAAATCCGCTTGCGCCACCGGCAGGCTGTCGCGGTTGCCGGCATGAAACCCGCGCAGCGGATGAGTCGGCGAAAGTCCATCGAACAGCGCCAGCCGCTGTTGCGCCGTCGCGTCCTGCGACCAGGCGACAAACTCTGCCTGCAACACTTCCCGTTCCCGCTGCTGATCGTCCGTATTCATACGCGGATGAGCGAGCATGTCTGACAGACGCTCCAGCCCACCGCTGAATGCCTGAGTTGGCAACTCAAAAAAGAAGTCCGTGGTGCGTTCGCTGGTGCGTGCATTCACCTGCCCGCCATGACCTTGAACGTAGGCCATCAACCCTTGTTCTGTGGGAAAACGTTCAGTGCCCAAAAACAGTAGGTGTTCGAAGAAATGCGCCAGTCCCGGCCATGCCAGCGGCACGTCGTGACTGCCCGCAGCAACCCGTAACGCCGCAGCACAACGCTTCAAATTCGGTGCATGACGCAGCGTTACCCGCAGGCCGTTGGCCAGGGTTTCAGTGTGGGGGCGAGAAGGATTCAACGCAGGCATGAGCACTTCCAGAACAGAGAAGCGCTCATGCTAGCGGATAACGATAGATCAGCGCTTGTTCAGCTCGCCGTAAAGCTCGGGGCGGCGATCGATAAAGTAGCGATTGGCAGCGCGGGAATCGACCATCAACTGACGATCCAGTTCACCGACAATCAACGCTTCATCCAGGCCGGCCTGGGCGATGCGGCTGCCATCCGGTGCGGCGATGCTGCTCTGGCCGCAGTAGTGGATTTCACCCTCGCTGCCGCAGTAATTGGCGTACGCCACGTAACACTGGTTTTCGAAAGCCCGGGCGCGGACGGTGACATCGGCGACGAAGTCGTAGGGAATCATGTTCGCTGTCGGCACCAGAATCAGCTCGGCGCCGGCCAAGGCCAGACGTCGCGCGTTTTCCGGAAACTCAACGTCATAGCAGATCAGAAAACCGAGTTTCCAGCCATTGAGCTCCACCAGCGGAAAATCATCATGCCCGGCGCTGAACATCGAATGATCAAGGTCGCCGTACAGATGAGTCTTTCGGTAGTTGCACAGGCGCTCGCCACTGGCGTCGATCAATTGCACGGCGTTGTATATCTGCCCGTCCTCAGTGCGCTCGGGGTAGCCATACAAAATGGCAATCCCCGCCGTCTTGGCAATGCGTGCGATCTGCTGCGCCGATTCACCGTTGTAGACCTCCGCCAGCACGCTCACGGCATCGACCCCAATGTTGTAGCCGGTCAGAAACATCTCCGGTAGCACCAGCAAATCGGCGCCTTTCGCCTCCAACGCCAGTTGATGCAGGCGTTGCAGATTGCCGGCGACGTCCAGGGGCAGCGGCGGACATTGATAAAGGGCTACGCGCATTCGGAATTCCTCTTACTCGGGCAGGGCGATCGGACCGATCTCGTTGAACACATCTCCTGGACCCGGGTTCTCGGCGTGAGTTTCACCGCCGAAGTGTTTCATGATGCCCCACACCGCATTGAGCGACGTCTGTACCGCACCTTCAACCCACGCCGGCGTCCATGAAACGTCGTCGCCGGCGATGAAAATCCCGCGCTGCTCGGCTGGCATGTCGGCTTGCATGAAGTGCGCGTACATGCGCTGGTTGTAGCGATAGTGACCTGGAAGGGCGCCTTTGAAAGCCCCGAGGAAATGCGGGTCGGCTTCCCACGACACGGTGATCGGATCACCAATGATCCGCGCGGCGATGTCCACTTTCGGGTAGATCTTTTTCAGCGCGTTCAACGCCAGTTCCACGCGTTTTTCCACCGGGTGCGGGAGCATCTTCAGCGCGTCGCTCATCCACGAATACGACAGGCAAATCACGCCCGGCTTGTCGTCGCCGTTGTCGAACAGGTAGGTGCCGCGGGTCAGGCGATCGGTGAGGGTCATGCTCATCAGATCGCGCCCGGTTTCCGGATCCTTGTCCTTCCAGAACGGGCGGTCGACCATCACGAAGGTTTTCGACGATTGCATATAGCGGGTGCGGTCGAGGGCCATCCACATTTTTTGCGAGAACAGGGTTTCATCGCATTCGATCTGGGTAGTCAGCAGCCAGCTCTGGCAGGTGGTCAATACGGCGGCGTATTCGCGAGTGTCGCCGTTGTTATCGGTGACCGCAAAACGGCCGTCCGGAGCGTGAGCGATTTTCTTGACCCCGGAGCGCGGAGCGCCTCTGTGCAGCGACTTGAGGCTGGTGCCTTCGGGCCAGTGCACGCAACGTTCCGGCACATGGCGCCAGATGCCTTGCGGCACTTGTTCGACGCCGCCAACGACCAGGTGTTGGTGATCGTCGCAGTTGGTCATCACCACGCGGAAGATTTCGAGCATTGAGTTCGGGAAGTCCGAGTCCCAGCCGCCGGTGCCGAAGCCGACCTGACCGAACACTTCGCGGTGATGGAACGAGAGCTTGGCGAATGCCTCGGAAGTGGCGACGAAGTCGTAGAAGGTGCGGTCGTCCCACAGCGGAACCAACGTGTTCCAGAGCTCTTTGAGGCGCGGCACGTCACGGTCGCGGATCGCTTGCTGGATATCGGAGAACTGCGAGCCGGCCTCCAGTGCGTCCGCCCAGGCGTCAGCCACTTCCTGGAACAGTGCAGGAAGATCCGCCAGTTTCTGTGCGTAATGGGTTTTGCCTTCCAGGTCGATCACGGTGCTGCCAGAGGCAGGTGTCAGCGGGTTGGGGAAGGGTTTGGTCTCGAGACCGAGCTTGTCGACATAGTGGTAGAACGCCGTGGACGATACCGGGAAGCGCATGCCACCCAGTTCGGCGACGATGCCATCGGTCCCGTTGAACGCCTGCGAGCGCAGACGGCCGCCCAGTTTGGAGGCTTCGTAAACGACGGGCTTGAGGCCCAGCTTCATCAATTCATACGCGGCCACCAAGCCGGCGATGCCCGCGCCAACGATCGCCACTTCGGCCCCGTGGTTGTGCGCCGGAATACTGCCCAGACCTGCCGGGTGTTCGATCCAGTCATCGAAGCCGAATGGAAAGTCCGGGCCGAAAATGGTGACTGGTTTTTTACCGTCTGCAGGATGGCGATTGTTCTTGTTCATGGTTGACCTTGCTGGCGACCGGACGCGGGATGCGCGTCTGAGTATAGGAAAAGATGGCAGCCATTCTAGAGAGCGTAGAACACGTTAATAAGACGCAATGTGTCGTCGTTTTGCTAATTAATTGATCAGAATGACGATCTATAGATACACACTGTTAACTGTGGGAGCGGCGGTGCGACGATTCGACTTGCTCGCGAAAGCGGTGTGTCAGTCACCTCATTTTTCAATGGCACACCGCTTTCGCGAGCAAGCCCGCTCACACATTACGATCGTGTTTAAACCGGCTGGCCGCGATCGATCTTGCTACTCAAGATGATCGAAGTGGTCGTCTTCTCCACCCCATCCACACTGCCAATCTGATCCAGCAACTGGTCCAACTGCTCCGGCGAATCAGTTCTCAGCCACGCCACATAATCAAATTCGCCACTGACCGCACACAACTGCTGCACCTGTGCCATCGCCCCCAACCGCCGCAACACTTCCTTGCCGGAACGTGGCTGCACCGTGATCCCGACGTAAGCCTGCAATCCGCCGTCCACGACCCGTTGACCCAAACGCACGCCGTAACCGGTGATGACTCTGGCCTTTTCCAGCCGTGCTAACCGCGAAGTCACAGTGGTGCGAGCAATGCCCAGTTGCCGGGCGAGCATGGCCACGCTTTCGCGAGCATTGATCTGCAGGGCTGCGATTAACTGGCGGTCGATTTCGTCAAGAACGGGCGGGCGGATTTCAGGCAAGGTTGGCTCCAGCGGGACAGATCAATGGTTCAATATGTTACAGGCACATCCTGCACAGTGGATGCTTGATCTAGGCTCAGTACCGTTAATGTGGGGCTGAGAACTGGCAGGCAAAGTCTAGGAATCGGGGGGCGATGAAATGACGACGAACATGCCGACCGTTGTGCGCGACCGTGCGGTGCAGATTGCCCATCACGAAATGGGTCACTACGTAGTGGCTCGCGCGTTGGGGTTCGAAACCGGTGGCGTCACCTTGTCCGTGACCATGGACTTGCGGCATCAAGGGGGGGCTTCCATCACATTGGCGCGGCCCATTCATTCGCTGGAAGCGTTGAAGACACACTTGGAGAATCGGATGATTGTCCTCTTGGCTGGCGCTATGGCGCAGACATTACCGCCAACACGTTCGTCCGGCAAACGCGTCGATAAGACGAAAGCCATTGCCGTCCTGAAAGGAGCGTTAGGGGCCGAGCAGGATTACGCGAAAGTCAAAGAGTTACAGAACTTGCTGCGCAATATCACTTGTCCCGATACGGATCCCGCGTCGGCCGAGCTTGTTACTGCTGAGCTGAAAGCGATTACTGATCGCGTGTGGGATCGGACTCAAAAACTCGTTGAGGATCTGGCCGATACGATCTCCGAACTGGCTTTGGCGCTGGTCGGCCGTATGTTCATCGTGGAACAGTGGGGGAGAGCGGCGGATACGTATGAGGTCGTTTGTACACGTGAGATGCTTGAGCGGTTGCCGCTGCTGCGGGGTATTCCAGTGTTGAGTCCTCGGGCATAAATAGCTCACGGCCGCCATATTTTGAAAGCCCCGAGTTCTCCGGTCTCATTCCACGGCTTTTCCGCCGCTACTCGTTCGAAGCGGTCTGATGACGCTCCCTGTTCAGCACTTTCGCCACATCGTCGATCACAGCTTTGCTCATCGCCGTCAGGTAATGCGCGGTCCAGGCGAGGAAACCGGCACGTCCGAAGACGTCCCGCGCACAGCCGCCATAAACCAGGAGTGCAGGCTATAAAGCGTCAATCCTGAAGCGGGCTGTTGCGATTAATTTCGACGGGTTTCCAAGCCCGATCGCTGAATGGTCAGCGACGTCACGAGACTATCTCGTCGAAGAAAAGCGCAGCAAGGCATCAAAGTGCGCAAGACGCACGATTCGGAGTTTGCCTACAAGGTCTGCGGGCGTCATCCGATATTCCAACACCAGTAGTAAACAAAGCAGGCTCGGCGAGCGATTTTACAGTCAATGAGGCGTATGGGGCCTACCTCGCTGTACTTCTCTTCAGCGATTGAAGAGAAGCTCAACGGGCTGCAGAAATCATTGTTAACAACTCATTGGCATTCGTGGTGGTCAGCAAATCTCGAACGATGATAAAACCGGCCGTGGTCGTTGGTATCTGGAGCATATGCCGCTGGCCGAACGGTTGTACGACGAGCATTTGGAAACAATGAAGAAAGGGCTATGAGAATGGCTAAAAAATTCGCTGATTTGATCGCACGGCGCTCTCCTGAGTTTCAAGAGAGTGTCGACGCGCTGGTTCGAAAACTGCGAGCGGAAATGCCGTTGCACGAGATGCGCCAGGCTCAGGCATTGAGCCAGGAAACGCTGGCCAAGACGCTGCATGTCAATCAGGCGGCGATTTCTCGGATGGAGCGACGCTCCGATATGTACATCAGCACATTGCGAACCTACATACGCGCAATGGGTGGTGAGCTGGAAATCATCGCGACCTTTCCTGAGGGACAGGTAAAGATCGAAAACTTTGCGAACTGAGCGACTCAAAAATCAGTGCTACAAAAAACCAGCCACTCAGACACGAAAAAGCCGCGCATTCAGCGCGGCTTTCTTGTTTGGTGGGCCCACACGGACTTGAACCGTGGACCAAAGGATTATGAGTCCTCTGCTCTAACCAACTGAGCTATAGGCCCTCAGTAGGTCGCGGATTATAGCGACGGTTTCTCTGCTGTGCTATCCGAAAAATCCGATACGGCCATACGAAGAAACGTCGCGGCGAATTCATCTGCCGGCAAGGGCAGGCTGACGATGTAGCCCTGAATCTGTTCGCAGCCTTCTTCGGCGAGAAATTGTTGCTGCGCCAAGGTTTCAACGCCTTCGGCAATCACCGTGAATTGCATGCTGCGGCCCAGCGCGATGATCGCGCGAACAATGGCCGCGTCATGGGGATCATCAGGCAGGCCGCGGACGAAAGACTGGTCAATCTTGAGAATATCCAGCGGCAGACGTTTGAGGTAACTCAGGGAAGAGTAGCCAGTGCCGAAGTCATCGATGGCCAGTTGTACGCCCAGGTGTTTGAGTTGATGCAGCACTGCCAGCGCTTCTTCGGCCTGACTCATGATGAAGTTTTCGGTAATTTCCAGTTGCAATAATCCGGGCTGAAGACCGTTGTCCTTGAGCAGTTGTTCGATCCGGCCGAGCAGGTTGGGCTGGCGCAGTTGCGCGCCGGCGAGGTTGACCGACAATGGGCCGAGGCATTCATAAGTCAGGCTCCATTCGTACATCTGCCGGCACGCGGTCTCGAGCACCCAGTCGCCGATTTGCAAAATCATCCCGTTCTCTTCGGCCAAGGGAATGAAATGCTCGGGCGGCACGGTACCAAAGGTCGGGTGATGCCAGCGGATGAGGGCTTCAGCTCCCACCAGGCGGTTGTCCTCCAGGCTGATTTTCGGCTGGTAGTGCAGCAACAGTTCATTACGCTCGATGGCGCGGCGCAGTTCATGTTCCAGTGCGACCCTCTCGCTGGCCTGCGCGGTCAAGTCGCGGGTATAGCTTTCGACCCGGTTGCGCCCCTTGGCCTTGGAGCGGTACATCGCCGCGTCGGCGTTCTTGACCAGTGTGGCGACGTCACAGCCGTCCTTGGGGTACAGGCTGGTGCCAATGCTGGCGCTGATGAAGAACTCGTGCTCGCCGGCCTGGAACGGTGCGGAGAAGCAGTTGAGCAGCTTGGTGGCAATGTTGTCGGCATCGCTGGACTGTTGCAGGCCCGGCAACAGGATGATGAATTCGTCACCGCCCAGGCGTGCAACGGTGTCGATGTCGCGCAACTGCTCCTTGAGGCGCACGGCGATGCCCTTGAGCAGCAGGTCGCCGACGGGGTGGCCAAGGCTGTCGTTGATGTGTTTGAAGCGGTCGAGATCGAGGAACAACACCGCGCCCTGGCCACCGTTTTCCTGCTGGCTGTTGAGTGCGGACAGCAGTCGGCTCTCGAACAGCGTGCGGTTTGGCAAGCCAGTCAGCGGGTCGTGGTGCGCCTGGTAGTCGAGTTTGGCCTGCGCGTGCTTAAGGCTGGAAATATCCGCGAATACGGCGACAAAGTGGGTGATGAACTTGTCGCGGTTGCGCACGGCGCTGATGGTCAGCCAGCTCGGATAGAGTTCTCCGTTTTTGCGCCGGTTGGAAATCTCGCCCTGCCAATGCCCTTCTGCCGTCAGTTGATGCCACATGGCCGCGTAGAAAGCGCTGTCGTGGAGGCCCGAGGCGAGCAGGCGAGGGGTGTGGCCCAGTGCTTCGCTTTCGCTATAGCCGGTAATTTCAGTAAAGGCGCGATTGACTGCGCTGATGTGCTGCTGGGTGTCGGTGATCAACACGCCCTCGGCAGTACTCTCGAACACGGTCGCCGCCTGTTGCAGTTTTTCCTGCATCAAGTGGCGTTCTGTGATGTCTCTGGCGATGGTCAGCATGCAGTCTTCATCGCCGATCGGCAGCGGACGGCTCGACACCTCGCAGAGGCGGATCTGCCCGTCGCTGCGGCGGATATGGCAACTGAAGTCGCGGACGAAACCGTCGCGTTGCAGCAGATCGAGCATCTGTTTGCGTTCATTGAGATTGACCCAGATCCCCAACTCCAATGCCGAGCGGTCTACGGACATTGCACTGTTGAAACCGGTAATGCGGCTGAAACCCTCGTTGACTTCCAGCAGCAAACCGTCGCTCTGCCGGGACAGCAACAAACCGTCGGGCGAAGCATGGAAGGCCTTTGCGAATTTTTCTTCGGAGGTTTGCAGCTGTTGCTGGGTTTCCTTGAGTTGACTGATATCCCGCACGACCACCACCAACGCCGGGGTAGTGTCGAGGTCGAAGGGTTCGGCGGAGATCAGGCCGGTAAATACCTGGCCATTGTTGCGGCGAAAGGGCATCTCCAGGTTACGGATGCTGCCGGCCTGCAAACGCTGCAGCAAGCCCGGCCCGACGCCGGGGATGCCCCAGATGTTCAGGTCAGTGGCTGTCTGGCCGATGACGTCTTCTGCCTTGAGCCCGATCTGTTCTTCGAATGCTTCGTTGACCTCCAGCAGACAGCCGTCAGAGAGTCGCGCGATGACCAGGATGTCCGGGCATTGCTGGAATACCGAGGCGAACTTCTGTTCCGACAGGCGCAACGCCTCTTCGGTGCGCTTGGCCTCGCTGATATCGATCATCAGGCCACGCATCACCGGTTCATGACCGTGCTCGATCAGACTGACGATATCGCGCACCCATATGCAGCGTCCATCGGCGGTGATTACCCGGTAATCGAGGCTGTGATCGCGCCCGGCGAGGACTTCGTGATCGCAGAATGTCTGGGCACGGGTCAGGTCGGCGGGATGGATGATGTTGCGCCAGAAGCCGGGAATCAGCCAATGGGCCAGGGGGTAGCCAAGCAATTCTTCGGCGTGGGGCGACACGTAGCTGTAGGTGAAATCGGTGATCCGCGCTTCCCAGGCAATCGCCGACAGACTCTCCACCAGCCCGCGGTAATGGTATTCGCTGCTGCGCAGTTCCTGTTCCAGGTCGATGCGGCGGGCAATTTCCGAGCTCAGACGGCGGTTGATTCGAATGACGACCGCCAGCACCGTGATCAGTAGCAGCAATCCCGGCAGGCCGTATATGAGCAGATCGGACCAGAACGTTCGATGATCGAGAACGTTACCGACCCAATGTTCCTGGATGGCGCTGATTTCCGCCGGAGTCATGTCCGCCAGGACTTTGTCCAAAATGCCGACCAGGATCTTCTTGTCCCGAGGCACGCCCATGGCCAATTGATAGCGATAGGGCGTCTCACCGCTGACATACAGTCCGTCGAGTTTGAGCTGACGCAGGCTCCAGACGCTAGAGGCGAGGTCGCCGACCACCGCGTCCACTTCATCGGTCGCCAGTGCCTGCAAGGCTGAGCTGACGTTGGGCAACCCCACCAGATTCAGGTCGGGATGTTGGGTACGCAGCAATTCATGGGGCGCATAATTTTCCACCACAGCGATTTTGAGGCCGTACAAGTCTTCGATATTGCGCGGTTGAGCGCCGCCGACGTGGGCAAGAATGACAATTGGAAAGTCCAGATAAGGGCGCGTAAACGACAGGTAATTCTGGCGTTCCGGGGTCGACATGATGCCCGGTAACAAGTCCAGTTTGGCTTGTTTGGCCTGTTCGAGCACAACCGTCCAGCTTACGGGTTCGATGGGCGTGAGCTTGATGGCCAGGCGTTGACGGATCAGGTCGATGTAGTCTGCCGCAAGGCCCTGGTAGCGGCCCTGGTCATCGCGAAACTCGAAGGGTGGCCATGACGCATCGACTCCCAGGCGCAAGTCCGGGTGTGCCGCCAGCCAGCTACGTTCTTCGTCGGTCAGAGTCAGCGCGCCAGCCGTTGCGGTCCAGGTCATCAGCGACAGCAAAAAAAGCACGGTCGGCAGTCTGGGCATAACGGTCTCGTTATGGCTCGGGGGAATGTTTCGAGTGTAGACGGGCTAATCGGCGCGGGAGGGAAGTGCGGGGGATTTAATCCGCATAAAGCAAAACCCCCCGGCCTGGGCCGGGGGTTTTGTGATCACTCGTCGAGGAAAGAGCGCAAATGCTCGCTTCTCGTCGGGTGGCGCAGCTTGCGCAGCGCCTTGGCTTCGATCTGACGAATCCGTTCACGGGTCACGTCGAACTGCTTACCAACCTCCTCGAGGGTGTGGTCGGTATTCATGTCGATACCGAAGCGCATGCGCAGAACCTTGGCTTCACGGGCAGTGAGGCCGGACAGGACTTCGCGAGTCGCTTCTTTAAGGCTCTCAACGGTAGCAACATCGATTGGCGACTGCATGGTCGAGTCTTCGATGAAGTCACCCAGATGGGAGTCTTCGTCATCACCGATCGGAGTTTCCATGGAGATCGGCTCTTTAGCGATCTTCAATACCTTGCGGATCTTGTCCTCAGGCATTTCCATGCGTTCGCCCAGCTCTTCCGGGGTCGGTTCACGGCCCATTTCCTGCAACATCTGCCGGGAAATACGGTTGAGCTTGTTGATCGTCTCGATCATGTGCACCGGAATACGGATGGTGCGGGCCTGGTCGGCGATCGAGCGAGTGATCGCCTGACGGATCCACCAGGTGGCATAAGTCGAGAATTTGTAGCCGCGACGGTATTCAAACTTGTCTACCGCTTTCATCAGACCGATGTTGCCTTCCTGGATCAGATCGAGGAACTGCAGGCCACGGTTGGTGTACTTCTTGGCGATGGAGATCACCAGACGCAAGTTCGCTTCAACCATCTCTTTCTTCGCGCGGCGGGCCTTTGCCTCACCGATCGACATGCGACGGTTGATGTCCTTGATCTCGGCGATCGTCAAACCGGTTTCGGTTTCCAGCGCGGTGAGCTTCTGCTGGCAACGAACAATGTCCGGCTGCAGGCGACCAATGGCTTCAGCGTATTTGCTTTTGCCTTTGGCCAGCGCGTCGGTCCAGCTTTCGTCGACTTCATTGCCCGGGAACTGGCGCAGGAAATCGGCACGCGGCATCCGGGCATCACGAACGCACAGCTGCATGATCGCGCGCTCTTGCTGACGCAGACGATCCAGGGCACTGCGAACACGCTCGACCAGGCCTTCGAATTGCTTCGGCACCAGTTTGATCGGCATGAACAGCTCAGCCAGGACCAACAGTTCGGCGATTGCCAGCTTGTTGCCACGACCGTGCTTTTTCAGCGCCTTGCGGGTGATTTCCATCTGATCGGAGACAGCGCCAAAACGCTGTGCTGCGATGACCGGATCCGGACCGCTTTCGGCTTCTTCTTCGTCATCCGTTGCTTCGGCGTCATCGTCGTCGGTGTCGTCGTCCGCTTTCACGGCTTTCGGATCGACGGGCGGCGGCACTTCTGCAGCAGGCGGCGCAATGCCGTCGTCCGGGTCGATATAACCGCTCAGGACGTCGGACAGGCGGCCACCTTCGGTGGTGACGCGAGTGTACTCGGAGAGAATATGGTCAACCGTGCCAGGGAAGTGCGCAATTGCGCCCATCACTTCGCGGATGCCCTCTTCAATACGTTTGGCGATTTCGATTTCGCCTTCACGTGTGAGGAGCTCTACCGTACCCATTTCACGCATGTACATGCGCACTGGGTCGGTGGTGCGACCAATGTCGGTCTCGACCGCTGCCAACGCTGCTGCTGCCTCTTCGGCCGCGGCTTCGTCGGTATCGGCGTCGGCCAGCATAAGGGAATCCTTATCTGGCGCAACCTCGAATACGTTGATCCCCATGTCATTGATCATGCGGATGATGTCTTCCACCTGTTCCGGATCTGAAATATCCTCCGGCAGGTGGTCGTTGACCTCCGCGTAAGTCAGGTAGCCCTGCTCACGACCAAGTGTGATCAACTCTTTGATACGAGACTGCTGTTGCGCTTTTCCGGACATAACACCCTATCCACTGAAGGTCTTGGCGGGCAAAAAACAAGCCGAGGATTATACCTGAGCTATGACCTCACGCGCCAGTTGAGGTCGGGTTTGGTACAGCCTTATTGCGATTTAATAGGTCGCGCATCTGATTTGCGATCTGATTTGCTTCCTCTGGGGTCAATCCAGGCTGCCTTGCTTTCCTGATAAGTGCTTCCAGGCTATCGGTCTGTTGACCGGTTGATAGCCTAGTAATGGTGTCTAAAAACTGTTGTTCAAGGTTGCCGCCTTCAATCAGCCACTCCTTTTCCGCCAAAGCTTTGAGAAGACGCCCCTGCTCTGTCCCGTGCCAGCGGGCCATCAACTGAATTGAGTTTAGCCTAGGATTTTTTTGCACAGCCTCGATCAGGGCTACCAGCAGTTGCGCGTAGGTGTTGCTCTCATTCGCGAAGTGATCGGCGGTTTCCACCTTGCCAGCCAGTTCCGGGTGATGAATGAGCGTGCGAAGCGCGATTAGAGTTGGGGCTTCCACGGCAATCGGTGTGCGGGGAGCGCTCTGTGGATCACGACCACCGCCTCGTTTGCCATTCTTGTCCCAGGGTTTCTTGTCCCATTTCTTGCCGCCGGCGCCGGGTTTCTTCGGCGTCCATTCCTGCTGCGGCACGTACATCTCTTGTGCCTGCGGCTGATGGTAGTCGCTGTAATCCGGCATGGCGTCGTAATCGACGCCCGGATCGTAGGCCGGTGGCGCTTCCTGCGGCGCACTTTGCACCAGTTGGCTCACGGCTTCACCGCTGAGTCCGGTGATTTCGGTCAGGCGCTGGCGCATCAGGATGCGCAGGTTCGCCCCCGGGACTTTGTCGATCAGCGGTGCGGCGAGGGTGGCCATGTGGGCCTTGCCTTCAAGCGAGCGCGGATCGGATTCCTCGGTCAGTTGCTGGAAGAAATAATCCGCCAGCGGTTGCGCATGCTGGTTGATTCGCGCGCGGAAAGCGTCTGTGCCTTCAGAGCGGACCAGCGTATCCGGGTCCTCGCCCTCTGGGAGGAACAGGAAGCGGGCCCGACGCCCGTCTTGCAGGCAAGGCAGAGTGGCTTCCAGCGCTCGCCACGCGGCGTTACGGCCGGCCTGGTCGCCGTCAAAGCAGAACAGCACGTTGGGCACGACGCGAAACAGTCGTTTCAAGTGTTCTTCGCTGGTGGCGGTGCCCAGCGTGGCGACGGCATTGCGCAGGCCTTGCTGGGCGAGGGCGATGACGTCCATGTAGCCTTCGACGACGATGATTTCGTCGAGGTTGCGGTTGTTCTTGCGTGCTTCATAAAGGCCGTAGAGTTCCTGGCCCTTATGGAATACCGGGGTTTCCGGTGAGTTGAGGTATTTCGGTTTGTCGTCGCCCAATACCCGGCCACCAAAAGCGATGATGCGTCCGCGGCTGTCGCGGATTGGAAACATCACACGATCGCGGAATCGGTCATAGCGTTTGCCTGTTTCGGCGTTTTCGATCAGCAAGCCGGCATCGACCATGGCTTTCTGCTGCAGGGCGTCGCTGCTCAAGTGTTTGAACAGATTGTCCCAGCCGGGTGGGGCGAAACCGAGGCCGAAATCCCGGGCAATCTCGCCGGTCAGCCCGCGCCCCTTCAAGTAGTCCACTGCGGCTTTGCGCGACGGATGGCTTTTCAATGCCTGGCGGTAAAAGTCGGCAGCGGCAGTGAGCAGCGGGTATAGCGGCGAATCGGTTGGTTGTCGCGGTTTGTGCGGCCGGCCACTTTCTTCGCGGGGGATTTCCATACCGGCGGCTTTGGCCAGTTCTTCGACAGCCTGGATGAAGTCCAGATTGTCGTGGTCCATCATGAAGCCGAGAGCGTTTCCGCCAGCGCCGCAGCCAAAGCAGTAATAGAACTGCTTGTCGGGGCTGACGCTGAAGGAGGGGGTTTTCTCTTTGTGAAACGGGCAGCAGGCCGTGTAGTTCTTGCCGGCCTTTTTCAGTTGCAGGCGCGAGCTGACCACATCGACGATGTCGGTGCGGTTCAGAAGGTCGTCAATGAAGCTCTGGGGAATTAGCCCGGCCATGGCGTTCTCGTCATCTGCGCTGAAATTGACCCAAAACGAAGGGCGGCCAAACGCGGGTCGTTGTTTGAGGCGCGCAAAATGTGCGGCTCGACCAGTGTCGTCTGCGTAATCGCTGTCGGGAAGTGTATCTGCCGAAAATCCACTGACGTTAATACCAATCAGTATTCGACTATTTGAAAGTGTTTCGCTGAATCCGCTGTGGCCAGTCGAAGGCCCCGGATAGCTCATAAGCGGGCACGCAAGAAGGTGCCTTGGGCTGATCGTCGTGAGAGGAATCAGTGGGTGTGCTCGTCAGTAGCCTTGGAAGGCTCGTCAGAAAAGACGTGCACCGCTGGCAAAAGAGCCAGGTCTGACGCTGTGAAGCAGGTTTGTCTAGGTCGCGTGTGCGGCTTTGACGGTGAAGCATCAAGCGTTTTCCGCAAATGCCATTAGCCCGGCTGAGGGCCGGGCTTGGCAGAAGCTTGCTACGATCGTCTGTGTATTAGTACAGACGAACGGCGCGGCGCTGTTCGCGCTGAACTTTCTTGGCGTGACGCTTAACAGCGGCTGCTGCTTTGCGCTTACGCTCAGAAGTTGGCTTCTCGTAAAATTCGCGGCTACGAACTTCAGCCAGTACACCGGCTTTTTCGCAGGAGCGCTTGAAACGACGCAGAGCTACGTCGAAGGGTTCGTTCTCTTTTACTTTGACGGCTGGCATCCAGAGCTACCTTCATTCATTACCGGGGTCAACATCCTCGCGGCAAAAGAGCACTTGAAGACGTCGGTTTTTAAGGGTTGCGGATGTTAACCCCTCATCGCTCGGAATGCAAAGCCTCTGATCGAAAACCGCTAGTCGGGGCATCGCATGGCGACTATTATGCGCGCCTTCGAATTCAGCCTAAACAAGGCGCAAACCCATGCTAGTACTGGGATTAGAAACCTCCTGCGACGAAACCGGTGTCGCCTTATACGACAGTGAACGTGGCCTGCTGGCCGACGCGCTGTTCAGCCAGATCGACCTGCACCGCGCCTATGGCGGTGTGGTGCCGGAGCTGGCCTCGCGTGATCACGTCAAACGCATGCTGCCCTTGATTCGTCAGGTGTTGGCCGAGGCCGGTTGTGTGCCGACCGAGATAGATGCGATCGCTTACACCGCGGGCCCCGGGCTGGTGGGGGCGCTGCTGGTCGGCGCTTCCTGCGCTCAGGCGCTGGCCTTTGCCTGGGGCATTCCGGCCCTTGGCGTGCATCACATGGAAGGCCACTTGCTGGCGCCGATGCTGGAGTCGAAACCACCAGAATTCCCGTTCGTCGCTTTGTTGGTGTCCGGCGGTCATACGCAGCTGGTTCAGGTCGACGGGATCGGCCAATACACGCTCCTGGGTGAGACACTGGACGATGCTGCCGGTGAAGCGTTCGACAAGACGGCGAAGATGATGGGACTGAATTATCCGGGCGGTCCGGAAATCGCTCGTCTGGCGGAGCAGGGCGTTGCAGGACGTTTCACTTTCCCGCGTCCGATGTGTGATCGACCGGGCCTGGCTTTCAGCTTCAGCGGTCTAAAGACATTTGCCCTGAACACCTGGCAGCAGAGCGTCAGCGCAGGGGACGACAGCGAGCAAGCCCGTTGCGACATCGCGCTGGCGTTCCAACAGGCCGTGGTGGAGACTTTGACTATCAAGTGCAAGCGTGCCCTGAAACAGGCGGGCATGAAGCGTCTGGTGATCGCTGGCGGCGTCAGCGCGAACAAGGCGTTGCGGTCTTCGTTGGAGAAAATGCTCGGCGACCTGAAAGGCGATGTGTTTTATGCCCGACCGGAGTTCTGCACCGATAATGGCGCGATGATCGCGTTCGCCGGCTGCCAGCGACTGCAGGCCGGACAGCGTGAAAGCCTGGCGATCAGCGTGCAGGCGCGCTGGCCGATGGAGCAATTGTCGGGGCTGTGATGAGCGGCGCTCACGTCCGGTATTTAAAAATGCCGTTCGCGCCCGGCAAACAGGTCGCGTAGATTGCCGCGATGACGCCAGACGATCAGCCCCGTGAGCGCGCTCATGGGCAGCAACGCCGCCGGTTCTTGCCAGGCCAGGAGCGGCAGGGTCAGCGGTGTGGCGATCAGGGCGGCGAGTGAGCTGGTGCGGGTCAGGAAGAACGTCAACAGCCACGCGCAGACCGCCAGCAGGGCCGCCGGCGGGTAAAGGCCCAGCAACATTCCAGCGGCGGTGGCAACACCCTTGCCGCCGCGAAAGCGAAAGTACAGAGGGAACAGGTGACCGATGACGGCGCAAACGCCAATCCAGGCCTGTTCTTGCAGCGAAAGGCCCGCAACGCCGGCGATCAGCACCGGCAGCAGGCCTTTGCAGAGGTCGCCGACCAAGGTCAGGATGGCGAGTTTCTTGCCGGCCAGGCGCAACATGTTGGTGGCGCCGGCATTGCCCGAGCCACTCATTCGCGGATCGGGGTTACCGGTCAGGCGGCTGAGCAAAATGGCGAAGGACAGAGAGCCGAGCAGGTAGGCGAAGGTCGCCAGTAACCAAAACATGCTAACTATTCCGGGCGAGGACGCCCTGATTCTAACGGCGCATTGCGCCCTTGTCGTGCAGCGGAGAAAAGTGCTTGGACAGAGTGTTTATCGAGGGCCTGGAAGTCGACACTGTCATCGGTGCCTACGACTGGGAGCGAGGCATCCGACAGTGTCTGCGTCTTGATCTGAGCTTCGCCTGGGATAATCGCCCGGCCGCCGCCGGTGACGACCTGACCCTGGCGCTCGATTACGCGAGCGTTTCGTCACGCATCCAGGCCTTTGCCGAACAGGCGCAGTTTCAACTGGTCGAGACTTTTGCCGAACGTCTGGTTGAAGTGCTGATGAGCGAATTCAACATCTCCTGGATGCGCCTCAAACTGACCAAGCCAGGCGCCGTCCCGGCGGCCACCGGTGGTGTGGGCGTGGAGATCGAGCGCGGATGTCGCTGACTCAGGTTTACCTCGGGCTCGGGAGCAATATCGAGCGCGAAACCCATTTGCAGGCTGGCCTGGAAGCCCTGGCGGGTTTTCTGGTGGATATACGCTGCTCGGCGGTGTTCGAAAGCCAGCCTGTGGGGATCAAAAGCGGGCCGTTCTTCAATTTCGTGGTCTCGGGGTGCACCGATTTATCACTGATGGAACTGGACCGCCGGCTGAAATTTATCGAAGCGGACAATGGTCGCTATGCCCCGGATCGCAAGGGTTTGCCGCTGGATATCGACGTGCTGCTGTTCGGTGATCTGGTGGGTAACTTTGATGGTTTGATTCTGCCGCGTGCCGAGATTCTGAAAAATGCCTTCGTTTTGTGGCCACTGTCGCTGATTGCGCCTGATCGTGTGCATCCGGGTGTGGGCAAGAGCTTTGCGACGTTGTGGGCCGAATCGCAGATTGATCAGGTGTTGGCGCCAGTGGCGTTTGAGTGGCGCGGCGAACCGCTGACTCCCTCGAATTTGCTGTGAGGCGGATGACGTCTTCGCGAGCAAGCCCGCTCCCACATTTTGATCCGCGTCTTACACCAATCAAACGGGGGAGCGGGCTTGTTCCGGGCGGCGATCCGACGAAGCTTTTAGGCAGACGCCGCCTCTTTGTAGGCCTTTAACGCTTTCAGCCGTACACGCGTGATCGCCTCACCCAACTCCGGCCCCTTGAATCCCTTCTCCAGCAACGGCTGAACCGGCACGCTGCGCGCCGCAATCGCCGCCCCGCGCAAATAATCCGCCTGTGGATAACTTCTCTGCTCCAACCCTTTGCGCCCCCGCGCATCCATTTCACACGCCGCAATAAACTCCTCGAATCGCTGCGGTCGACGGTAAACATCGAAACTCTGCAGCAACTCCAGCAAAGTCGAAGGCTTGAGCTCCAGAGCGCGATGACCATGGGTGTGATACCGGCCCACCAACAGCGCCAATTCCTGGCAGTCCTTCGGCGCCTTGAAGCGTTCATTGACCGCTTTGATCAGCTTCAGGCCCTTGTGTTCGTGGGCAATGTGCCGGGGCCATTCTGCTTCCGGGGTCAGTCCTTTGCCCAAGTCGTGCAGCAGGCAGGCCCAGCGCACAGTCAGCGGTTGCTTGTGCAGTGCGGCTTGTTCGAGCACGCTCAAGGTATGCGCGCCCGTGTCGACTTCCGGGTGGTGAGCTTCAGGTTGCGGGACGCCGAATAATGCATCGACTTCCGGCATCAACACCTTCAGCGCGTCGCTGTCGCGCAGCACCTGAATGAAAACCTGTGGCTGATCTTCCATCAGTGCACGGGAAATTTCTTTCCAGCTACGTTCCGCCGTTAGCGCTTCGAGTTCTCCTGACTCGCTGAGCTCACGCATCAGTTCCAGCGTTTCAGGTGCAACGGTAAAGCCGAGTTCGGCATATCGTGCGGCAAAGCGCGCTACACGCAGAACACGGAGTGGATCTTCGGCGAACGCAGGGGAAACGTGACGAAGCAAGCGAGCCTGGAGATCACGTTGGCCATGGTAGGGGTCGGTCAGGTTCTGCTGATCGTCTTCGGCCATGGCGTTGATCGTCAGGTCACGACGGATCAGGTCTTCTTCGAGCGTCACTTCGGGACTGGCGTGAAAGGTGAAGCCGCCATAGCCACGTCCGCTTTTGCGTTCGGTCCGGGCAAGGGCGTATTCCTCACCGCTTTTGGGATGAAGAAACACGGGGAAATCCGTGCCCACCGGGCGAAAGCCCTTGGCGAGCATTTCTTCGGTGGTGGCCCCGACCACCACCCAGTCGATATCGGTAACAGGCTTGCCCAGCAGTCGATCACGAACCGCGCCGCCGACTTTATAAATCTGCATAAAAAATCTCCGTTAGCTCGACAGAATAACCGTTGCGTCAAACTTCCGGAGGCAGAAACAGGATCAAAGATGGATGACGGCCAGGTCCAGCCGGCCATAATCACCTTCGCTGTGCTCGCTTCTGGGCGGAACATGGTGGGTTTTCATCACTTGATCCCCTTGCAGAGTTTCCAGGTGAATGTCGAAGCCCCAGAGGCGGTGCAGGTGCTTGAGCACTTCCTCGGTGGACTCACCCAGCGGCTTGCGGTCGTGTTGCTGGTGTCGCAAGGTCAGTGAGCGGTCGCCGCGTCGATCGATGCTATAGATCTGGATGTTGGGTTCGCGATTGCCCAGGTTGTACTGCGCTGCCAGGGTTTCACGGATGGTGCGATAGCCCTCTTCATCGTGAATGGCCGGCACCAGCAGGTCGTCCTTCTGGTCGTCATCGAGAATGCTGAACAACTTCAGGTCGCGGATGACCTTCGGCGAGAGGTACTGCAGGATGAAACTTTCATCCTTGAAGCTGCTCATGGCGAACTTGATGGTCGACAGCCAGTCGGTCCCTGCGATTTCCGGGAACCAGCGGTAGTCCTCTTCGGTCGGGTTTTCACACATGCGCCGGATATCCCGGTACATGGCAAACCCCAGGGTGTAGGGGTTGATGCCGTTGTAATACGGGCTGTCGAAGCCCGGCTGAAAGACCACGCTGGTGTGGGACGTCAGGAACTCCATCATGAAACCGTCGGTGACCAGGCCTTCGTCGTACAGGTCGTTCATCAACGTGTAATGCCAAAACGTTGCCCAGCCTTCATTCATCACCTGAGTCTGGCGTTGTGGATAGAAATACTGCGCGATCTTGCGCACGATGCGCACGATTTCCCGCTGCCAGGGCTCCAGCAGCGGCGCATGTTTTTCGATGAAATACAGGATGTTTTCCTGAGGTTCGGCGGGGAAGCGCGCGTTGTCCTTGTCGCTATATTTGTCCGCGCCCTTTGGAATGGTGCGCCACAGATCGTTGATCTGCTTCTGCAGATGCTCCTCCCGGTCCTTTTGCCGACGACGTTCTTCCTCGGCGGAAATCGGGTAAGGGCGTTTGTAGCGGTCTACGCCGTAGTTCATCAGCGCATGGCAGGAGTCCAGAAGGTCCTCGACCGCGTCGATCCCGTGGCGCTCTTCGCACTGCATGATGTACTGCTTGGCGAACACCAGATAATCGATGATCGAACTCGCGTCGGTCCAGGTGCGGAACAGGTAATTGCCTTTGAAGAAGCTGTTGTGCCCGTAGCAGGCGTGCGCCACTACCAGGGCCTGCATGCAGATGGTGTTTTCTTCCATCAGATAGGCAATGCAAGGGTCCGAATTGATCACGATCTCGTAGGCCAGCCCCATTTGGCCGCGAGAGTAGGATTTCTCGGTGCTGAGGAAATGTTTGCCGTAGGACCAATGGTGATACCCCAGCGGCATGCCGACGGAGGCATAGGCGTCCATCATCTGCTCGGCGGTGATCACTTCGATCTGGTTGGGGTAGGTATCGAGCGCGTAACGAGCCGCGATACGGCTGATTTCGCGGTCGTAGGCCTGTATCAGCTCGAACGTCCATTCAGAGCCGGTGGAAATGGGTTGGCGCTTCTGCTCTTTGGCGGTCATGTCACTAACCTGCGCTGGAAGAGTTCACGGAAGACCGGATAGATATCCCCGGCCGAGACCAGTTGTTGCTGGGCAAAAGTGTCAGAAAAGGCTTCGGCGATGCGTTCGTATTCGAACCACAAGGCCTGGTGTTCGCGCGGGGTGATCTCAACGTAAGTGTAGTACTGCACGAACGGCATGATCTGGTTGATCAGAATATCGCGGCAGATTGGCGAGTCATCATTCCAGTTGTCACCGTCGGAAGCCTGAGCGGCATAGATGTTCCACTCGTTGCTCGAATAGCGTTCGGCCATGATCTCCTGCATCAGTTTCAACGCGCTGGAAACGATGGTGCCGCCGGTTTCGCGGGAGTAGAAAAACTCTTCTTCATCCACCTCCCGGGCGCTGGTGTGGTGGCGGATAAAGACGACATCGATCTTTTCGTAGTTACGCTTGAGGAAAAGGTACAGCAGGATAAAGAAGCGCTTGGCGATGTCCTTGGTTGCCTGGGTCATTGAACCGGATACGTCCATCAGGCAGAACATCACGGCCTTGGAACTGGGGTTCGGTTGTTTGATCAGCAGGTTGTACTTGAGGTCGAATGTGTCGAGAAACGGAACGCGGTGTATGCGCGCGCTGAGCTTTTCGATTTCGGCCTCGAGTTCCTGAATATCGCCGAAGTTGTCCGGTTCTTCCAGCTTGAGTCGCAGCAATTCTTCTTTGGCTTCGCGCAATTTCGCCCGGCTGCTGCCGGACAGGGCGATCCGCCGCGCATGGGCCGAACGCAAGGTGCGGATGATGTTGATCCGCGACGGGTTGCCTTCGTTACTGATCCCTGCGCGTACGGTCTTGAAGGTGTCGGTGCCGGTCAGGTTGCGCTTGACCAGATTTGGCAGCTCAAGGTCTTCGAACATGAACTCGAGGAATTCTTCCTGGGTGATCTGGAAGACGAATTCGTCCATGCCTTCGCCGGAATTGCCGGCCTTGCCCGGGCCTCTGCCGCCGCCGCCTCCGGGCGGACGAGCAATGTGCTCGCCACTGGTGAATTCCTTGTTGCCCGGGTGCACCACCGTCTGTTTGCCCCCGCGACCGTGGTGAAGCACCGGCTCGTCGATGTCGCGGCCGGGAATGCTGATCTGTTCGCCGTGCTCCATATCGGTAATGGAGCGCCGGCTGACCGCCTCTTCGACAGCCTTTTTGATGTGATCACGGTAACGCCGCAGAAATCGCTGACGGTTCACCGTGCTCTTGTTCTTGCCATTGAGACGTCGGTCGATCACATAGCTCATAGGCCCTCCGGGGAGCTTCGAGTCATAAGCTTCAAGCTGCAAGACAGAAGCTTCAGAAACAAGCGGCGCGCGACATATGGCCACAATTACTACGCAAACCGCGCGCTAGTGGCGAGAAGTTGTCGTTTGCCGCTTGCAGCTCCCTTACTGGGACTTTCTAACGCGTAAATACCACTCGGACAGCAGCCGCACCTGTTTGTCGGTGTAACCCCGTTCGACCATCCGTGTGACAAAGTCGTTGTGCTTCTGCTGGTCCTCTTTGCTGGCCTTGGCGTTGAAGCTGATGACCGGCAGAAGGTCCTCGGTGTTGGAGAACATTTTCTTCTCGATGACCACCCGCAGTTTCTCGTAGCTGAGCCAGGTCGGGTTCTTGCCGTTGTTGTTGGCTCGGGCGCGCAGCACGAAGTTGACGATTTCGTTGCGGAAATCCTTCGGATTGCTGATGCCGGCTGGTTTTTCGATTTTTTCCAGCTCTTCGTTCAACGCTACGCGGTTGAGAATCTCCCCGGTTTCCGGGTCGCGATATTCCTGGTCCTGGATCCAGAAGTCGGCGTACAGCACGTAGCGATCGAAGATGTTCTGGCCGTACTCGCTGTAAGACTCGAGGTAGGCCGTCTGGATCTCCTTGCCGATGAATTCGATATAGCGCGGTGCCAGATACTCCTTGAGAAAGCGCAGATAGCGTTCACGGGTCTCGGCCTGGAATTGCTCCTGTTCGATCTGTTGTTCCAGCACGTACAGCAAGTGCACCGGGTTCGCGGCGATTTCGTGCGGGTCGAAGTTGAAGACTTTCGACAGAATCTTGAACGCGAAACGGGTGGACAGGCCGTTCATGCCTTCGTCAACACCAGCGTTGTCGCGGTATTCCTGGATCGACTTGGCCTTTGGATCGGTGTCCTTGAGGTTTTCGCCGTCATACACCCGCATCTTGGAGTAGATGTTGGAGTTTTCCGGCTCCTTGAGGCGTGAAAGCACGGTGAACTGGGCGAGCATCTTCAGGGTGTCGGGCGCGCAATGGGCCTTGGCCAGCGAGCTGTTGAACAGGAGCTTGTCGTAGATCTTCACTTCGTCGCTGACCCGCAGGCAGTACGGGACTTTGACGATGTAGATCCGGTCGATGAAGGCTTCGTTGTTCTTGTTGTTGCGGAAGGTGTGCCATTCCGATTCGTTGGAGTGAGCCAGCAGGATCCCGGTAAACGGAATCGCCCCCAGACCTTCGGTACTGTTGTAGTTGCCTTCCTGAGTGGCGGTCAGTAATGGGTGCAGCACCTTGATCGGCGCCTTGAACATTTCGACGAATTCCATCAGGCCCTGGTTGGACCGGCACAGTGCGCCCGAATAGCTGTAGGCGTCGGCATCGTTTTGCGGGAACTCCTCCAGTTTGCGGATATCGACCTTGCCCACCAGTGCCGAGATGTCCTGGTTGTTTTCATCTCCCGGCTCGGTTTTGGCCACGGCGATCTGGTTGAGGATCGACGGATAAAGCTTCACCACGCGGAACTGGCTGATGTCGCCGCCGAACTCGGCCAGTCGTTTGGTGGCCCATGGCGACATGATGGTGTTGAGATAGCGCCGCGGAATGCCGAAGTCTTCTTCGAGGATCGCGCCATCTTCAGTGGCGTTGAACAGACCCAGGGGCGATTCGAAAACCGGCGAACCTTTGATCGCGTAGAAAGGCACCTTCTCGATAAGTTGTTTCAGCTTTTCGGCGAGGGACGATTTACCGCCGCCGACAGGGCCAAGCAGGTAGAGGATCTGTTTCTTCTCCTCCAGGCCCTGAGCGGCGTGGCGGAAGTACGACACGATCTGGTCGATGCATTCTTCCATCCCGTGGAAGTCTTCAAAGGCCGGATAGCGGCGGATCACCTTGTTGGAAAAGATTCGCGAAAGCCTCGAGTTGGTCGAGGTGTCGAGCAGCTCCGGTTCTCCGATGGCCAGCAAGAGACGCTCGGCGGCGGAAACGTAGGCGCTGCGGTCCTTTTTGCACAGTTCAAGATACTCTTGCAGTGAGAGTTCTTCCTGCCGTGTGGACTCGAAGCGTTGTTGGAAGTGGCTAAAGATACTCATGACGTCACCTCGCTCGATACGTGGAGCCGACGCCGGATCACTCAGTCGATGCTGGCAGCAACCGAACAGGCAGTTGCTGTTTACCCCCCAGAACTCTTTCGGAGCTACTGCTCCGAAAGCTACTCCCGATGATCCGCGCGCCGGTGTACCGGCTCTCCCCTGTTTTGGATGGCCTGCGCTTAAGGATAGTTGCTTATTCGGGAGGTAAAGGCGAGATACGTAATTATGTGTGGCAGACCGTTCGTCTGCCACCGCGTTAGCCCGCGGGAGCCGGGGCTTGCGCGTTACAAAAAAATTATTCGGAAGTGCCCTGCGCTGTTTCCGAAGGATAAGTCGTACGCCACAGCTCAAAACCGCCATCCATGCTGTACACGTCGGAGAAGCCCTGACTTATCAGATAGGCCGCCGCGCCCTGGCTGGAATTGCCGTGATAGCAGACGACTACCGTCGGTGCGTCCAGGTCCGCGCTTTGAATAAAGGCATGCAGGGAATGGTTGTCCAGATGCTTCGAGCCACTGATGTGCAGCGCGGCAAACGTTGCGGGGTCTCGAACATCGACCACCACTGCGCCTTGTTCGCGCAAGTTCTGGGCCTGTTCTGGGGGGATGCGTTTGAATTCGCTCATGGCGGGCTCCTGTGGCTCGGCTGAAAACGCAGTTTAGCGCTGGGCACCGGCTGGCGTTTGTTCGGATAAAGAGGGGGTGACTGGCGGTAGGGTGCGGCCATGGTCGTCGCATTTGCACTCAAGGCGTTCAAGGGTATCGACATTCATCAAGGTCATCGACCCGCCCCAGACACAACCCGTGTCGAGGGCGAAAATCCCCGGCTCGTCACACTGGCCTTCAAGCGCTGCCCAGTGGCCGAAGATGATCTTCATGCCCTTGGACTTGCGCTCCTTGTAGGTGAACCACGGCGCGTAACCCGGCGGTGCTGTGTCGGCGCCTTCCTTGCCCTTGAGGTCTAGTTTGCCTTCAATGGTGCAGAACCGCATGCGGGTGAAATAGTTAGTGATAACACGCAGGCGGGTCACGCCTGTGAGGTCATTGTCCCATTTCAGCGGTTCGTTGCCGTACATCCCGTCGAGGTAGGGCGCGAAACGGTTGTCGTCGCGCAGGGCCTCTTCGACCTCGGCGGCGCACTTCAAGGCTTTGCGCAGCGACCATTGAGGCGGAATACCGGCGTGGACCAGGGCAATATTGCGCTGTTCGTCGTAATGCATGAGCTTTTGCTGACGCACCCACTCCAGCAGTTCCGCGCGATCCGGTGCTTCGAGAATCTCGCGCAAGGTGTCGGCTTTCTTCAGGCGTTCGATGTTACGCCCAGCGGCCAGCAAGTGCAGGTCGTGGTTGCCGAGTACGCACACCAGTGATTCGCGCAGGCTATAGAGGAAGCGCAAGGTTTCCAGCGACTGTGGTCCACGGTTGACCAGATCGCCGACTAGCCACAGTTTGTCCCGGGCGGGGTCGAAGGCGACTTGCTCGAGCAGGCATTTCAGGGGTTCGAGGCAACCTTGCAGGTCACCGACGGCGTAAGTCGCCATCAGTGCAGGGCTCCGGGCACCGCCAGGCGGAATGGGGCGATGATGGCGTCGAAGTGTTTGCCGTCGTCAGCAATCATTTGATACGTGCCCTGCATGGTGCCAACTTTGGTCGTCATCACCGTGCCACTGCTGTAGGTGTGGATGTCGCCGGCCTGGATCAACGGCTGCAAACCCACGACGCCGGCACCGCGCACCTCCTCGACATGCCCGTCACCATCGGTGATCACCCAGTGCCGCGACAACAATTTGGCCGGCAATTCGCCATTGTTGTGCACTGTGATCGTGTAAGCGAAGGCAAAGCGGTTTTGCTCGGGTTGCGATTGTTCTGCCAGATAGCGGGTGACGACGCTGACGTCGACCTGATAACGAGGATCGGACATGCAAGAGGCCTTAAAAACGAAGCGGGACGCGGGGCGTAGCTGGTGGAACTCAGTCTAGGCCAAGTATCGGGTAGTAAACCAGACATGGGCGCTGGTGTCCTACCCGATATCGCTTGTTGCCTGTCAGTCGGTGGCGGGGTTCTGTAGGACTTGTTCGCTGAGCTTGTCGGCCAGGCGCACAAAGGCGGCCAGGTCGAGCTGCTCTGGACGCAAGCTGCCGTCGACGCCGGCGGCGGTGATTTCATCGTTGCTCAACAGCAGTTTGAGGGTGTTGCGCAGGGTCTTGCGCCGCTGGTTGAAGGCTTCGCGGACGACGCGCTCCAGCAACCGGTGATCCTTGGCCGGGTGAGGCAGTACAGCGTGTGGCACCAGACGCACGATGGCCGAGTCGACTTTCGGTGGCGGATTGAACGCGCCCGGTCCGACGTTGAACAGGTGCTCTACACGACAGTGGTACTGAACCATGATCGACAAGCGACCCCAGTCTCCACCACCAGGACCTGCCGCCAGGCGTTCGACCACTTCTTTCTGCAGCATGAAGTGCATGTCGCGAATGATGCCAGCGTTGTTCAGCAGGTGAAAAATCAACGGCGTAGAGATGTTATACGGCAGGTTGCCAACCACTCGCAGGCTGTTCGGTGCAGCGTTCAGGCTGTTGAAGTCGAACTTCAGCGCATCCCCCTGGTGCAGGTTGAAATTGCTCTTGCCGGCGAACTGTTGGTTGAGGATCGGGATCAGGTCCTTGTCCAGCTCCACCACGTCCAACTGGGCACCGCTGTTCAGCAGTCCTTGGGTGAGCGCACCCTGGCCCGGGCCGATTTCCAGCAGGCGGTCTTCAGGTTTGGCATGGATGGAGCGCAGGATGCGGTCGATTACACCGGCGTCGTGCAGGAAGTTCTGGCCGAAACGCTTGCGCGCCCGGTGTTGGTAATGTTCGGTCATAAACGGGTCTCGGCCATCTGGTAGGCGGTTTCCAGGGCGACTTGCAGGCTGCCGGTGTCGATGTTGCCGCTGCCGGCCAGGTCCAGGGCAGTGCCGTGGTCGACCGAGGTGCGGATGATCGGCAAGCCGAGGGTCACGTTGACTGCTGCGCCGAAGCCTTTGTACTTCAGCACGGGCAGGCCCTGGTCGTGGTACATCGCCAGCACCGCGTCGCAGTGCTCCAGATATTTGGGGGTAAACAGAGTGTCGGCGGGCAGGGGGCCGCGAAGGTCCATGCCCTCGCCGCGCAGGCGCTCTAATGTAGGTTCAATGATGTCGATTTCTTCATGGCCCAGGTGTCCGCCTTCACCGGCATGGGGGTTGAGCCCGCAAACCAGGATGCGTGGCTGGGCGATGCCGAATTTTAGTTGCAGGTCCGCGTGCAGAATCCGCGTGACTCGTTCCAGACGCTCCGGCGTGATGGCATCGGCAATCTCGCGAAGAGGCAGGTGAGTGGTGACCAGCGCGACGCGCAATCCGCGGGTGGCGAGCATCATCACCACTTGCGCGGTATGCGTCAGGTCCGCCAGAAATTCCGTGTGCCCGGAAAAGACGATGCCCGATTCATTGATCACACCCTTGTGCACAGGGGCGGTGATCATGCCGGCGAAATGCCCGTCAAGGCAGCCCTGACCCGCACGGGTCAAAGTTTCCAGAACAAAAGCAGCATTGGCTTTGTCGAGTTGACCAGCAGTCACCGGCGCACAGAGCGGCGTATCCCAGACATACAGGCTGTTGGCGGGAGCGGGTACGTCCGGCCAGGCATCAGGGGTGACTGGCAGCAAGTTGACCGCCACACCCAGCTGCGCAGCCCGCTCAATGAGCAAGTCGCGGCTGGTAATGGCGATCAGGGGATGTGGCTGGGCTTGCGAGGCGAGCAGCAGGCACAGGTCGGGACCTATGCCGGCCGGTTCGCCGGGTGTCAGCGCGAAACGCTTGGGTTTCACTGCGCTGCCTGGTCTGCACCAGGGAGTTTGATCTCTACGTACGCTTCGTCGCGGATCTGACGCAGCCAGGTTTGCAGCTCTTCGTCGTATTTGCGGTTGCGCAGTACGGTCATCGCTTGCTGCTCACGGGCCTGGGTGGTGCTGTCAGTGGCGCGACGGCCGAGGACTTCCAGAACGTGCCAGCCATACTGAGTCTGGAACGGCTTGGACAGCTGACCTTGCGGGGTCTTGGCCATCACTTCGCGGAATTCAGGTACCAGCGCATTCGGGTCGATCCAGTTCAGGTCGCCACCATTGAGGGCAGAACCCGGATCTTCCGAGAAGCTTTTTGCCAGTTCGCCGAAATCTTCACCCGCTTCGATTCGCGTGTAGAGCGATTGAGCCAGAGCCTTGGTTTTTGCTTCGTCGCGGATCGGGCTCGGTTTGACCAGGATGTGACGCACGTGCACTTCGTCACGCGTCTGGGTTTCGCCGCCACGCTTGTCGAGGATCTTCAGGATGATGAAGCCGCCCGGCGTGCGCATTGGCTGGGTTACATCGCCAACCGTCATGGTGCTCAGCATGCGATCGAACGGAGGTGGCAATTGAGCGGCTTTACGCCAGCCCATGTCGCCGCCTTCCAGTGCGGTTTCGCTGGCGGATTTGGCAATTGCCAACTGACCGAAGTCAGCGCCTTGCTTGAGTTGCTGGTAAACCGCGTCTGCCTGTTTGGCTGCATTCTGAATCGCGTCGGAGTTAGCGCTTTCCGGCGTAGGAATCAGAATGTTGGCCAGACGGAATTCTTCGGACAGCTGCATTTTGCCAAGGTCGGAGGCGAGAAAGTTCTTCACTTCCTGTTCGGACACCTGGATGCGCTCGGCCACACGGCGCTGACGAACACGGCTGATGATCATTTCACGGCGAATCTGTTCACGGGCGTCGTCGTAAGACAGACCGTCGCGAGTCAGGGCGCTGCGGAATTGTTCAATCGACATGTTATTGCGTTGGGCAATGGTGCCGACAGCCTGGTTCAGCTCTTCATCGGTGATGCGGATGCCGGAGCGTTCACCGATCTGCAGTTGCAGGTTTTCGACGATCAGACGCTCGAGCACCTGCTGGTCCAGCACACCCGCCGGCGGCGCAGCAGACCCGCGTTTGGCGATGGTTTGCTGAACTTCATGAACACGCTGGTCCAGTTGGCTCTGCATGACCACATCGTTATCGACAATGGCCACCACTTTATCGATGGACTGCACTGCGGCATTCGCCGCAGTACCCAGGAACAGCGCGCCCAGCACTAGCGGGCGCAGACAATCAGAAAGCTTGGTCTTCACGTTCACGATAACCTTGGATGCCTTTGTCGAGGAAGCTCTCTACTTTGGCGCCGGTGAGGCCGCCGAGACCTTTCAGAACGATCTGTAGGAAGATGCCATGGTCGCCTTTTTCGTTTTCCGGAGCGTCTTGACTGGTTTCGTCGTAGTCGACCCAGTAACGGTTGATCAGGCGCAGTTTCCAGCAGCAGTTGTCGTACTCGAAACCACCGAAGGCTTCCAGGGTACGGTTACGGTTGTAGTCATACTGCCAGCGGCTGATGGCGTTCCATTGCGGCACGATCGGCCAGATCACCGAGAAGTCGTGCTGCTGGATCTTGTAATAGTCCTTCACGTAGCCCGGGGTGCCCGGCGTGCCGTAGTCACCACCGCCTACCGACCATTGACCGGTGTTCTGGTCATAACGGACCTGGTCATTACGATAGCGATAGCCGGCGTTGATGACCTTGTTCGGGTTGTCTTCAGGCTGGTAGTGGAACATCGCGCTGCCCGAGCGAGGGCTGCGGCTGTCCGGGTCCCAGTTGTAATCGGCGGTCGTGCGCCAATCGCGGTTCCAGCGGTATTCGTATTCCAGCGCGTAAGGCGAAACGTCAGACTGCGCATCCTTGCGGGTATTCGCATCGATACCCGGCAACTGGACTTTGCGGTCCTTGAAATACAAGGCCTGGCCGACGCTGATGCGTTGACGCTCAAAGCCGTCTTCTTCGATCCAGCGGTTGGTCACGCCCAGCGACAGTTTGTTCTCGTCGCCGACACGGTCGGAACCGGAGAAGCGGTTTTCGCGGAACAGTGAACCGTAGTTGAAGGTGTATTCGCCGGTGTCAAACACTGGAATGTCGGACTGGTCTTCCTCAGGTACATAAAGGTAGAACAGGCGAGGTTCCAGGGTTTGGCGATAATTTTTGCCGAACCAGGTGGTGTTGCGATCGAAATACAAGCCGCTGTCGATGCTTGCGATCGGCACACCACGGTTCTGATTGCTGCTGAACGTACCGTTGAGGCGGTCGCCTTCAGCGCCTTGACTCGCAATGTCGGATTTGCCCTGACCGTCGAGATCCAGCTGATATTGGGTGTACTGATACTTGAGCGATGGCTTCAGGAAACCGTACGTCCAGTTAAGCGGCAGGCTGACACCTGGCTTGACGTTCAGACGGTCACCGTTGGCACGGGCGAGGCCGAACACGTTGGTGTCCAGGCGAGGCGAGAGAGCACCATTTTCATCAGAGAACTGACCCGTTTTCAGGTCGCGATCAAATCGCACGGCTTCTGTCTCGTAGCCGAAGTTCAGACCATACGGGCGCGTCGGCAACTGACCATTAAATGTGATCTGCGGCAAACGATCATACGGAGTGATGTTCGAAACGGTTGCGAGCTGATACGCGTGGGCGTTCAAGCGAGCGGTATAGCTGTCGCCCCGGTAAGTGACGGAACCTTGCTGATTGACGTAATCGTCGCTCTTTATACCAATCTGATCGGTCTGCAGATCCTGGAAGTAATACGGATCGCTGATCTTGGTGTAATCGACTTGCGTCAAGACGCGAGAATCGAGACCACCCTTGTGCTGCCAGTTGTACATGTAGCGGGTTTTTTCGTAGTCAGACTGCTGGCTGCGATCGGTGTTGTCATCGTTGAGGTACGCGGCGCCGAACTGACCTTCGCTGGCCTTGGTCAGGTAACGGAATTCGCCTTCCACCAACATGCCGCGCTTGCTCATGTAGCGCGGGTATAACGTGGCATCGTAATTCGGTGCCAGGTTGAAGTAGTACGGAGTGACCAGCAGGAAGCCGGTATCGCTGCCGGTGCCGATGGTCGGCGGCAGGAAGCCGGACTGGCGCCGGTCATCGATCGGGAAGTAGATGTACGGCGTGTACAGAACCGGAATGTCCTTGACCCGCAGCGTCACGTTGGTCGCGGTACCGAAACCTGTGGCCGGATTCAACGTGATGTTGTTGCCCTTGAGTTGCCAGGCGTTGCTGTTCGGTTCGCACGTGGTGTACGTACCATCCTTGAGGCGGATGATCGCGTTCTCGGCACGTTTGGCGTACAGCGCGTTACCGCGAATACGGGATTTGTGCATCACGTATTCGGCGTTGTCGACCTTGGCTTCACCAGTGTCGAGCTGCACTTCGGCGTGGTCGCCGACGATCAGCGCGCCGTTGTCGCGAATGCGCACGTTGCCGTCCAGCTCACCACGGCTCTCGGCCTGATAGAGGTTCGCTTCGTCGGCTTCAGCCTGCATGCTGCCCTGACGCAGGACCACGTCACCCGCCAGGGTTGCGATCTGCTCATCCTGCTTGTAGCGGGAGGCCTTGGCGCCGACGAAGGTCGGAGCGTCACTTTTATTCGTCTTGTCATTCATGCCAGGACGAATCGGTTCGATATAGGAACCAGAGCAATAAGGACCGGTTTCGGCCAATTGTGCTGCAGTGAGCTTCTCGCGTGGAACCCAGTCGAGATGGCTGTAGTCTTCGCTACGTGACTTGAGACCGCGGCCTTTGGACTCGGTTACCAGTACAGTTTTGGCGCCGGTGTCCTGACTGGAACTGCTGTCGGCCGGAGTCTCGCCGCTCGCGCTCACAGCGCTGCCGTCATGGACGGGGCGAGGTGGCAGCGCAGCGGCTGGAGATTTCGGCGCACAATCCCAGGCACCCGAAGCAGAGACTGAGCAGTCATACTGTTCCGCGGCGACCACGAACGAAGTGGCTAGAGGTTGCAGGGCCAGCAGACTGCCGGTAACCAACAACGGAAATTTTTTACGAAACGCGGGGGATTTCAATGCCATCTTATTAGTCCGGGCTTCCTGCGTGCCATCTGCCCGCGGTGTGGGCCGCACGCCTCTCGATGGTCTGAAAAAGATGCTGGATAATAAAGCATGACCCGCTTGACGGCTAGCGCCGTCGGAGACCCTTGCAATGCCTGACCAAGATGTACGTTTGCAACACCTGAAAGTTTGGCTCGATGAGCAGTTGGCGACCCTCTTTGCGGAGCATGGTTGGGGCGTCGTACCCCCAGCCACGTTGACCGCGGCCAGCAGTGATGCGAGTTTTCGGCGCTATTTCCGCTGGGAAGGCGCCGGCCGAAGTTTCGTCGTCATGGACGCGCCACCGCCCCAGGAAAACTGCAAACCCTTCGTGGACATCGCTTTTTTGCTGGCGAAATCCGGAATAAATGTGCCGAAAATTTATGCCGAAGACCTTGAGCGCGGTTTTCTTTTGCTTAATGACTTGGGCAACAAGACGTATCTGGACGTTATCGACAGCGCAAATGCCGACGATTTGTTCAAGGATGCTTTGCAGGCACTGCTCGCTTTTCAGCAATTGCCAATGGTTGCACCGCTGCCGAGTTACGACGTGGCGTTGCTGCGTCGCGAGCTGGAATTGTTCCCTGAGTGGTACGTGAAGCGTGAGTTGGGCGTCGAGTTCGACGCTGCGCAGCAAATGCTCTGGCAGAACGTGACGGAGCTGTTGATTGACAGCGCGTTGGCGCAGCCGAAAGTGTTGGTACATCGCGACTACATGCCGCGCAACCTGATGCTCAGCGAGCCGAATCCCGGCGTGCTGGATTTCCAGGACGCGGTCTACGGCCCGGTGACCTACGATGTGACTTGCTTGTTCAAGGACGCTTTCCTGAGCTGGCCCGAGGAACGTGTGCGCGGTTGGCTGGAAGATTACTGGCAGCAAGCGGGCGCCCTGGACATTCCGGTTCAGCCCGACTTCGAAGACTTCCTGCGCGCCAGCGACCTGATGGGGGTGCAGCGTCACCTGAAAGTCATCGGCATCTTCGCGCGCATCTGTCACCGCGACGGCAAACCGCGTTACCTCGCCGACGTGCCGCGTTTCTTCGCTTATATGGAAGCCGTGATTGCTCGCCGCCCAGAACTGGCCGAGCTGGATGTATTACTGCTGAGTCTGCGTGTTGGAGCGACTGCATGAAGGCAATGATTCTGGCGGCGGGCAAGGGCGAGCGCATGCGTCCGCTGACCCTGACTACGCCAAAACCGCTGGTTCGTGCCGGCGGCGTGCCGTTGATCGAGTATCACCTGCGGGCGCTGGCCGCCGCCGGGTTTACCGACATCGTGATCAACCATGCGTGGCTGGGTCAGCAGATCGAAGACTGGCTGGGTGATGGCTCGCTGTATGGCGTGAGCATTCGGTATTCGCCGGAAGGTGAGCCGTTGGAAACCGGAGGCGGAATTTTCCGCGCGTTGCCGTTGTTGGGTGATGAGGCGTTTGTGGTGGTCAACGGTGATATCTGGACCGACTACGACTTCAGTGTCTTGCATCAGCCTATCAACGGTCTGGCTCATCTGGTGCTGGCGGATAACCCGAACCACCATCCGGCGGGCGATTTCACGCTGGTCGACGGGCAAGTGCACGATGGCCAGCCTGATACGCCGACCCTGACTTACAGCGGCATCGCGGTGTTGCATCCACAGTTGTTCGGCGGTTGCTCGGCCGGGGCTTTCAAGCTTGCACCTCTGCTGCGTAAAGCCATGGCTGACGGACAGGTGACGGGGGAGCGGTTGAACGGTCGTTGGGTGGATGTCGGCACTCACGAGCGTCTGGCTGAAGTCGAAACGCTGATTGAAGCGAGTCGCTGACATGTTGTGGCCAGGGACTCTGATTGGAGCCGGAGCGGGCTTTGCCATCGCCAGCATTCCGGGGGCCATGCTTGGCGCTTTGCTAGGGCAGGCGCTGGATCGGCACCTGCACCTGCAAAGCTGGGGGCATTTGCGTGAAGCGCTTGGTGGTCGTCCGCTGCTGCGCAACGATGAACTGCTGTTCGTGTTGCTGGGGCGGCTGGCCAAGTGCGACGGGCAAGTGGTGGATGGCCATATCCAGCAGGCGCGTCAGGAAATGCAGGCGCTGGAAATGACCGATGCGGCAAAACGTCGGGCGATCGCGGCGTTCAACCGTGGCAAGTCGGGGCATGACCGGTTGCGCGGTTATCTGCGACGCTTGAGCGCTCAACCCCATGCGGCGGAAGGCGTGTTGCGCGCCTGCTGGCGGATGATCTGGGCCGATGGTCGCGCCGGTCACGCCGAGCGCGAGCTCATTGCTCAATGGGGCAAGTGGTTGGGCTGGAGGTCGTATCGAGTGCAGGCATTGGCCGCTGACTATGAGCCGCACAAACCAACGACCGTCAGCAGTGTCATCACTTATCAGGACGCATTGCTGCTTTTGGGCGTGAATGCCACCACCGATCCGGCGCAGATCAAGCGTGCCTATCGGCGCCTGTTGAGCCGTCATCATCCGGACAAGATTGCCGGCAGCGGTGCGACGGCGTTGCAGGTTCGCGAGGCGACGGACAAGACGCGCGAATTGCATAGCGCCTATACGTTGATTCGTCAGCGGCGGGATTTCAGGTAGCCGGTAATGATGTGTCGCCCGTGATGACGCCTTCGCGAGCAAGCCCGCTCCCACAGGTTTTATGCCGTACGCAATTTTTGTGATCGACATAAACCCTGTAGCAGCGAGGCTTGCCCGCGAAGGGAACAACTCGGTCTATAGGTTCTTCGCCGGCTGAGGGTTCAACCAGCCCCGCACCCGGCGTACCAACTGCTCTTGCTCGGCCTCGCTATTGCCCGGCAGTGCCTTGAGCGATACCTGACTGAACGCCGAAGCCTTCAAGCGCTTGCTGGCCTGCAACCGTTCCAGCGCCGCATTACGGTCCAGCGGCTTGTCCATATAGAAGATGTCGGCCGTCGGCAGTTTCAATGACGGTGTCAGTTCGGCCAGTTCAGGCTTCGCCGCAACGGGCGTCCGGGCAGCGACCATCACGAATTTCTCGACTTGCGAGGGCTGCCTCTCACTGAGGTAACGCGCGGCCCAGTAAGCGCCGGTGCCATGACCCAGCACCACAATGCGGCGAGTGCTTTGCTGTTCGGCGTAGGCAATGGCTGCATCGATGCGTGCGAAGATTCGCTCGGCATCGGCTTTGGCCTGCTCGTCGCTGCTTTCCGTGATGGCCTTGTCGGCGACTTCCGCTTCACCGCCCGCCGCCTGTTCAATGGGGGCGGCGGTGGTTGAGTCCTTGCTGCCAGCGTCAGGCGCCGTGGGCGTTGGGACCACTTCGACGACACGTGGCGCAATGGCATCGCTTTGCAGGTCGGGCAAGGTGATACTCAGGCTGCTCCACTCGGCGTCCGGCAGTTTGCGGCGCAGGGGGCCGATTGCTTGCGGCCAGTCAACGGTTTCACCGGCCCCCGGGATGATAATCACCGCACCTTTGGGATCTGCGGTGTTGGCAGGTTTCCACAAGGCCAGAAACGTATCGCTGCCCGCTTGCAGTTGTTGCTGTTCCTGCGCAGGGATTTTTCGTTCAAGTGCTGTCGCTTCTTCCTGACTACGCTCAAGCAGCGGCTGACGTTCGACCGGTTTTTCGTCTGCGGATTTTTCCGCGGCAGCGGGTGCCGGGTCAGCGGCCTCGACGGAAAAAGCGCAGGGCAGGATCAGCGACAGGCACAATGCTGGCAGTGCCAGGCGGTAGACAGTGGGCATCGGATATTCCAGGCCAGAAATTATTCCGGCAGCCTAATGGGTTGGTCAGTATTTGTCAGTGTGTGAGATTTCGATGATGCGTTTTCGCTGCCTGTGGGTTATCGGCTGTTTGTGGTTTCCCTTGATGGGCTGGGCGGCGCCTGCGCCACCGACGCACGTCGCACAATTGTCCGCAAGTCAGCAGGAATGGCTGGCGCAGCAGGGAGAATTGCGCGTCGGACTGGTGTTGCAAGTGCCCTATGCGCAGTACGATCGCCGCTTGCAGCGGCTGTCCGGGGTCAACGTCGAGTTGATGAAATGGCTGGCGAAGTCGCTCAAGGTCGAGCTGAGCTGGCGCAACTTTCCCGACCTCGCGCAACTTGAGGCTGCCGCGCGCGAAGGTGAAATCGACCTCGCGCCGGGTCTGGCGCAAACCCCTGGTGGCCTGCGCCTGTGGCAATTTTCCGATCCGTACATGCGGGTGCCGCAACTGGTGGTCAGCGATCAGAAAGCCGCCGGCGTGGTAGAGCTGGAGAAACTCGACAGCCAGACCCGCGTTGCCGTGCGCATGCCCAGCGCCACCGCCGATTACCTGCGCAGTAATTATCCGCACCTGAACCTCCAGGGCGTACCGATCGAGCGCCAGGCATTGCAACTGTTGTTGAGTCAGCAGGCCAGTTACGCCGTGGTCGACGAAGCGCAGTTGGGGCGTTTGTCTGTCGAGCCGGAGTTTGCCGGGTTGGTGGTGGTAGGCGATATCGGTCTGCCGCAACTGCTGCGTGTGGCCACGCGTCGGGACCGGCCGGAACTCGCCGGCATCGTCGAAAGCGCGCTGCGGGCGATCCCGGCCAAGGATCTGGAGCAATTGCACAATCAATGGCTGCAACCCAAATACCCGCGTCTGACGGAGTCCCCGGGTTTCTGGCAGAACCTCAGCCTGCTGTTGGCGGTGTTGATGCTGAGCTGCATGGCGATCGTGTTCTGGCAGCGTCGGCAGCAACACAGCCTGGAACAACGTCTCACAGCGGCTCGCGAAGACATTGCCTTGCGAGCCGCCAGCGAAGAAGCGTTGCGCCTCACCCAGTTTTCCATTGACCAGAGCACCGTCGGCATCCTCTGGGTCAACTGGGACAGCCACGTGCGCTACGCCAACCGCGCCGCCGAAACCATGCTCGGCTATCCAGCGGGCGGCATCATCGAACGGCCGCTGATCGACTTCGAGCCCGGTCTGCACATGGACCGCTGGCTGAACCTGTGGAAACGCGCACGTGCCAGCGAAGAAGGGCCGCTCAGCTTTGAAACCAATTGCCTGCGGGCCGATGGCAGCGTTCTGCCAGCGGATGTTTCGTTGAGCTTCTTGCGGTTCCGTGAGGGTGAATACCTGGTGGTTTATCTCAATGACGTCACCGAACGCCGTCGCGCGCTGGCCGCGTTGCAGGAAAGCGAGGCGCGTCTGCAAGGGATTGCCGCCAACGTGCCGGGATTGGTCTTTCGCCTGGAACGGGCACCGGTGACGGGGCAGATCGACTTTGCCTACATCAGCGAGGGTAGCGAGAGCCTGGTGGGTTACTCCCCGGCGACCCTCGCCCATCGTGACAGAGGCCTGCGCAGCCTGGTCCATCCGGACGACAAGGTCAGTTACCACCAGACGCAGGATCATGCGCTTGATACCGACAGCGACTGGTCGTGGCAGGGACGGATTCTCACGCGTCAGGGCGAACAGCGCTGGGCCGAAATCAAAGCCATCACTCGACGTCTTGAAGATGGCGCCTATGTCTGGGACGGCATTGTCTGGGACATCAGCGAGAGCAAGCGCATCGAGCTGGAACTGGCCAGCTCCCGTGAGCAATTGCGTGAGTTGTCGGCGCATCTGGAGAGCGTGCGGGAAGAGGAAAAGGCCCGTATCGCCCGGGAAGTTCATGACGAGTTGGGTCAGATGTTGACCGTGTTGAAGCTGGAAACGTCCATGTGCGAATTGGCCTACGCCCAGCTCGACCCTGGCCTGAACGAACGATTGAACAGCATGAAACGCCTGATCGCTCAGCTTTTCCAGTTAGTACGGGATGTCGCCACGGCGTTGCGCCCGCCGATTCTCGATGCCGGGATCGCCTCGGCCATCGAATGGCAGGCCCGGCGCTTCGAGGCGCGTACGCAGATTCCATGCCTCGTGCAAGTGCCGGACAACTTGCCGGTGCTCAGTGATGCCAAGGCGATAGGCTTGTTCCGAATCCTTCAGGAGGCGCTGACCAATGTCATGCGGCATGCTCAGGCGCATACTGTTGAACTGACACTGACCCTTGAGGGTGACGAATTGTGTCTGACAGTCAGCGATGATGGCGTAGGATTTGTCGCCGCCACAGGCAGGCCGACATCCTTTGGGATTGTTGGCATGCGCGAGCGGGTGTTGATCATGGGCGGGCAGTTGTCGCTTGAAAGTGAACCGGGCGAGGGTACGACCCTGACGGTGCGAGTGCCTTTGGATGAGGAGAAGTAAGTGATCCGTGTACTGGTAGCCGAAGACCACACCATCGTTCGCGAAGGCATCAAGCAATTGATTGGCCTGGCCAAGGATTTACTGGTGGTGGGGGAAGCGAGCAATGGCGAGCAGTTGCTCGAGACGTTGCGCCATGTTCCCTGCGAAGTCGTGCTTCTGGACATCTCGATGCCGGGCGTGAATGGCCTGGAAGCGATTCCGCGGATCCGTGCGTTGAACAATCCGCCTGCCATTCTGGTGTTGTCGATGCACGACGAAGCGCAAATGGCCGCACGGGCATTGAAGGTCGGCGCTGCAGGCTATGCGACCAAGGACAGCGACCCGGCGCTGCTGTTGACGGCAATCCGCAAAGTCGCGGCGGGCGGGCGTTACATTGACCCGGATCTGGCCGACCGCATGGTCTTCGAAGTAGGCCTGACTGATTCGCGGCCGCTGCATTCATTGCTGTCAGAGCGTGAGTTCTCAGTGTTCGAACGCCTGGCTCAGGGCGCCAACGTCAACGACATCGCCCAGCAACTGGCCTTGAGCAGCAAGACCATCAGCACCCACAAGGCGCGGCTGATGCAGAAACTCAACATCACCTCCCTGGCCGAACTGGTGAAATACGCGATGGAGCACAAACTCCTCTGATGTACGCACCTCCGCTGACTCACTGCAATCCCCTGTGGGAGCGAGCTTGCTCGCGATAGGCGGTCTTTCAGTCGACATGGTTTTTGAATGGTCCACCGTCATCTCGAGCAAGCTCGCTCCCACAGGATTACGGCGACATGTCCATTTGCGACAGGCCCAATCATCGCTTTTGCCCGGTCTTGCGGCTTGCAGTCAGAAACTTCCCGCTGACCCTATCCAATCCCGCCATCCTTGTAGGGCAATCCCTACACCCAACCTTCCATCCGGCTGAGGTGATTCTCTCCTGCGCCCCGATTTGCGTGCTCCCCAGCGTCCACTAGGCTTAGTTCACAGCAGTCATCAATAACAAAGGTGTGGGTATGAGCCAGGTCGAATCAAACGCAGGGGCCAGTGACATTCTGGTCAGCTTTCGTGGAGTGCAGAAGAGCTACGACGGCGAGAACCTGATCGTCAAAGACCTCAACCTGGACATTCGCAAAGGCGAATTCCTCACCTTGCTGGGGCCGTCCGGCTCGGGCAAGACCACCAGCCTGATGATGCTCGCCGGTTTCGAAACCCCGACCGCCGGCGAAATCCTCCTGGCCGGGCGTGCCATCAATAACGTGCCGCCGCACAAGCGCGACATCGGCATGGTGTTCCAGAACTACGCGTTGTTCCCGCACATGACGGTGGCCGAGAACCTCGCGTTCCCGCTGACCGTACGTGGCTTGAACAAAAGCGATGTCAGTGACCGGGTCAAACGTGTCCTGAGCATGGTTCAGCTCGACACCTTCGCCCAGCGCTATCCGGCGCAGTTGTCCGGCGGCCAGCAGCAGCGTGTGGCGCTGGCCCGCGCGTTGGTGTTCGAACCGCAACTGGTGTTGATGGACGAGCCTCTTGGCGCACTCGACAAACAACTGCGCGAACACATGCAGATGGAAATCAAACACCTGCACCAGCGCCTCGGCGTGACCGTGGTCTACGTGACTCACGATCAGGGCGAAGCCCTGACCATGTCCGACCGCGTGGCGGTGTTCCATCAGGGTGAAATCCAGCAGATCGCTCCGCCGCGCAGCCTGTATGAGGAGCCAAAAAACACCTTCGTCGCCAACTTCATCGGCGAGAACAACCGTCTCAATGGCCGTTTGCACAGCCACACTGGCGATCGCTGCGTGGTCGAGCTCGGTCGTGGTGAAAAGGTTGAAGCCCTGGCGGTCAACGTCGGCAAGACCGGCGAGCCCGTCACGCTGTCGATTCGCCCGGAACGCGTGAGCCTCAATGGTTCGAGCGAGTCCTGCGTCAACCGCTTCTCAGGGAGGGTGGCGGAATTCATCTATCTGGGCGACCACGTCCGGGTTCGTCTGGAAGTCTGCGGCAAGACCGACTTCTTCGTGAAACAGCCGATTGCCGAGCTCGATCCTGCGCTCGCCGTCGGCGACGTGGTACCGCTTGGCTGGCAGGTCGAACACGTTCGCGCGCTCGACCCACTTCTAGAGGCGAACTGATCGCCCCCTGCTTCAACCAACCCTGCACGTGGAGAGAACAATAAATGTTGAGATCCCTGAAATTCACCGCCCTGGTCATGGGCATGATGGGTGCGGCGCACGCGATGGCGGCGGGCCCGGACCTGACCGTTGTGTCCTTTGGCGGGGCGAACAAGGCTGCGCAGGTCAAGGCCTTCTACGCGCCGTGGGAAGCGGCGGGTAACGGCAAGATTGTCGCTGGCGAGTACAACGGCGAGATGGCCAAGGTCAAAGCCATGGTCGACACCAAGAGCGTGTCCTGGGACCTGGTGGAAGTCGAATCGCCGGAACTGTCCCGCGGCTGCGATGAAGACATGTTCGAGCAACTCGACCCTGCGCTGTTCGGCAAGACCGAAGACTACGTCAAAGGGGCCATCCAGCCTTGCGGCGTAGGTTTCTTCGTGTGGTCGACCGTGTTGGCCTACAACGCCGACAAACTGGCCTCCGCGCCGACCAGTTGGGTGGATTTCTGGGACACCAAGAAATTCCCGGGCAAGCGCGGCCTGCGCAAAGGCGCCAAGTACACCCTGGAATTCGCACTGATGGCCGACGGCGTTGCGCCGAAAGACGTCTACAAAGTGCTGGCCGGCAAAGACGGTCAGGACCGCGCGTTCAAGAAGCTTGATGAGCTGAAACCAAGCATTCAGTGGTGGGAAGCCGGAGCACAACCGCCGCAATACCTCGCTTCGGGTGACGTGGTCATGAGCTCGGCCTACAACGGCCGGATCGCTGCCGTGCAGAAAGAAAGCAACCTGAAAGTCGTGTGGAACGGCGGCATCTACGACTTCGACGCCTGGGCGATTCCAAAAGGTCTGGACAAGGCACGTGCTGAAGCGGCGAAGAAGTTCATCGCGTTCTCGGTGATGCCGCAGCAACAAAAGACCTACTCGGAAAACATCGCCTACGGCCCGGCCAATACCCAAGCCGTTCCGTTGTTGTCCAAGGATGTCCTGAAAGACATGCCGACCACCCCGGAAAACATCGCCAACCAGGTGCAGATCGACGTCAGCTTCTGGGCTGACAACGGCGAGCAACTGGAACAGCGCTTCAATTCCTGGGCTGCGAAGTAAGCAGAGGGCTCGCCCTCCTGTGAGGGCGAGCTTTTGTGGCGAGGGAGCTTGCTCCCGCTTGAGTGCGCAGCACTCTCAAAATTGGATGTTGTTAACAGAATTTTGGGGCTGCTCCGCAGCCCAGCGCGAGCAAGCTCGCTCGCCACAGGTTCGCTCCCACTTCAACGATTGATCAAAGATTTCCGGAGTACGCCATGGCCACCGCCATTCCCCTGAACGCGGGCACTGATCCCACCTTGAAGCAGCGGCTCAAGCACGCCGAGCGGATCAATCGCTGGAAGGCACAGGCCTTGATCGCGCCGCTGGTGCTGTTCCTGTTGCTGGTGTTCCTGGTGCCGATCGTGGCGCTGCTCTACAAAAGCGTGGGTAATCCGGAAGTGGTCGGCGGCATGCCGCGCACCGTGGCAGCCATCGCCAGTTGGGACGGCCGCGGCCTGCCCGCTGAACCGGTTTACAAAGCGGCCAGCGAAGACCTCGCCGAGGCCCGCAAGAATCAGACCCTGGGCGACCTGTCCAAGCGCTTGAACATGGAGTTGGCCGGCTACCGCAGCCTGCTGACCAAAACCGCTCGCGCCCTGCCGTTCGCCACCGAGCCAGCCTCATATAAAGAAGCGCTCGAAGGTCTCGACGAGCGCTGGGGCGACCCGGCCTATTGGCAAGCCGTACGCCGCAACACCAGCAGCATTACCCCGTACTACTTGCTGGCCGCCGTCGATCACCGCATTGATGACCTCGGTGAACTGGCCCCGGCCACGCCCGACCAGGCGATCTACCTCGACATCTTCGCCCGCACGTTCTGGATGGGTCTGATCATCACCGCGATCTGCCTGGTGCTGGCGTATCCGTTGGCCTACTTGCTCGCAAACTTGCCATCGCGCCAAAGCAACCTGCTGATGATTCTGGTGCTGTTGCCGTTCTGGACGTCGATCCTGGTCCGAGTCGCCGCGTGGATCGTGTTGCTGCAATCAGGTGGTTTGATCAACAGCGGCCTGATGGCCATGGGCATCATCGATAAGCCGCTGGAACTGGTGTTCAACCGCACCGGGGTTTACATCTCGATGGTGCACATCCTGCTGCCGTTCATGATTCTGCCGATCTACAGCGTGATGAAAGGCATCTCGCCGACCTACATGCGCGCCGCGATTTCCCTCGGCTGCCATCCGTTCGCCAGCTTCTGGCGGGTGTACTTCCCGCAAACCTACGCGGGCGTCGGCGCCGGTTGCCTGTTGGTGTTCATCCTCGCCATTGGTTACTACATCACCCCGGCGTTGCTGGGCAGCCCGAACGATCAGATGGTCAGTTATTTCGTCGCCTTCTACACCAACACCAGTATCAACTGGGGCATGGCGACTGCACTTGGCGGACTGCTGCTATTGGCGACCGTGGTGCTTTATCTGATTTACAGCTGGCTGGTGGGCGCCAGTCGCCTGCGCCTGAGCTAAGGGGAGAATGAAATGCTGAGTCCTTATATGTCGCCCGTCGAGCGGGTGTGGTTTTACAGTTTGCGGATTCTCTGCGGCTTGATTCTGTTGTTCCTGATTCTGCCGGTGCTGGTGATCATTCCGCTGTCGTTCAACTCGGGCAGTTTCCTGGTGTATCCGCTGCAGGGCTTCTCATTGCAGTGGTACCACGACTTTTTCGCCTCGGCGGAATGGATGCGCGCCTTGAAGAACAGCATCATCGTCGCCCCGGCGGCGACCGTGCTGGCGATGATCTTCGGCACGCTGGCGGCGATTGGCCTGACCCGTGGCGACTTCCCTGGCAAGGCGCTGGTGATGGCCCTGGTGATTTCGCCGATGGTGGTGCCGGTGGTGATCATTGGTGTCGCGAGTTATCTGTTCTTCGCCCCGCTGGGTCTGGGCAACAGCTTCTTTTCGCTGATCGTGGTGCATGCGGTGCTGGGCGTGCCGTTCGTCATCATTACGGTATCGGCGACGTTGCAGGGGTTTAACCAAAATCTGGTGCGTGCGGCTGCCAGTCTAGGTGCTTCGCCGCTGACCGCGTTCCGTCGGGTGACCTTGCCGCTCATTGCTCCTGGCGTGATTTCCGGTGCGCTGTTTGCCTTCGCGACATCATTTGATGAAGTGGTGGTGACGCTGTTCCTTGCAGGTCCCGAGCAAGCGACGTTGCCACGGCAGATGTTCAGCGGCATTCGTGAAAACCTCAGCCCGACGATTGCCGCCGCGGCAACGCTGCTGATTGCCTTCTCGGTGATCCTGCTGCTAACCCTGGAATGGCTGCGCGGCCGCAGCGAAAAACTGCGTACCGCCCAGGTCTGAAGCCACACACCAATCAACTGTAGGAGCGAGCTTGCTCGCGATGGTCGCCAACGATAACGCGAGAAGCCTGACACCCCGCAGTGCTCTCAGGTTTTCGCGAGCAAGCTCGCTCCTACAGGTGTTTTGTGTGGCTTTCGGGATCGTCGGTCATTCACACGCTGAATAGCAGACAAACCCCAATCCCCAGCTACTATTGTGCCCAGCTCCCCTATCTATAAGAGGCCGTGCACGATGAGTCTTTCCTCTTTCAAAATCGCTCACAAACTGATCACCGGCGCAGGTGCCATCGAGCAGCTGGCCGCCGAACTCACGCGCCTGGACATAGACAACCCGCTGATCGTCACCGACGCCGCGCTGGTCAAATCCGGTACGGTAGAGCTGGCGCTCGCGCAGCTGGGGGATCGCAGCTACGAGATTTTTGACCGTGTGCTGCCAGATCCGGAAATCGCCATCGTCGAAGACTGCATGCGCGTCTACCGCGAAGGCGGGCACGACGGGCTGATCGGTCTGGGCGGTGGCAGCGCGATCGACATTGCCAAAAGCGTCGCGGCCTACGCCGGTTACCACGGTGCGCTGGAAGATCTGTTCGGCACCGACCAGGTGCCACGCAAAGGTCCGCCACTGATCGCCATCCCGACCACCGCCGGCACGGGCTCGGAAGTGACCAACGTCGCGATCCTCTCCGACAAGGTCGCGCAGCTCAAAAAGGGCATTGTCAGCGACTATCTACTGCCGGACGTGGCACTGGTCAGCCCGCAAATGACCCTGACGTGCCCGCGCAGCGTCACCGCCGCGAGTGGGGTCGATGCGCTGGTGCACGCCATCGAGTCTTATTTGTCCCTCAATGCTTCAGCGATTACCGATGCGCTGGCCATCGGTGCCATCAAGCTGATCACCAAAGCGTTACCCAAGGCCTACGCTAATCCCTCCAATCTGCAGGCACGCGAAGACATGGCCACCGCCAGCCTGATGGCCGGCATGGCATTCGGCAATGCCGGCGTCGGCGCGGTGCATGCGCTGGCGTACCCGCTGGGCGGACGGTTCAACATTGCCCACGGCGTCAGTAATGCCTTGTTGCTGCCGTATGTCATGACCTGGAACAAGATGGCCTGCGTCGAGCGCATGCAGGATATTGCCGAAGCCATGGGCGTGAAGACCGCTCATTTGAGTGCCAGTGACGCCGCGGACAAAGCCGTCGAAGCGATGACGGCGTTGTGCGCAGCGGTGGAAATTCCCCCGGGACTGCGCAGCTTCGGCGTTCCCGAAGACGCGATCCCGGCCATGGCTGTGGAAGCGGCGGGTATCGAGCGTCTGATGCGCAACAATCCGCGCAAATTGAGCGCGATTGATATCGAGAAAATCTATCGCGCGGCTTACTGATCATCGCAGTCACGGTGCGCGCGTCAAAGCATGAGGTATACAATGCGCGCCATCGTGATTCTGCTCAGAAAAGGTGCGTCATGCAGCCCTTCGTAATTGCTCCGTCGATTCTCTCCGCCGACTTCGCCCGCCTGGGTGAAGAAGTGGACAACGTTCTGGCCGCCGGCGCCGACTTCGTGCACTTCGATGTCATGGACAATCACTACGTGCCGAACCTGACCATCGGCCCGATGGTCTGCGCCGCGCTGCGCAAGTACGGCGTGACCGCGCCGATCGACGCGCACCTGATGGTCAGCCCGGTGGACCGCATCGTCGGTGACTTCATCGAGGCCGGTGCGACCTACATCACCTTCCACCCGGAAGCCACACAGCACGTCGACCGTTCCCTGCAACTGATCCGCGAAGGCGGCTGCAAGTCGGGCCTGGTGTTCAATCCGGCGACCCCGCTGGACGTGCTCAAGTACGTGCTGGACAAGGTCGACATGATCCTGCTGATGAGCGTCAACCCGGGTTTCGGCGGGCAGAAGTTCATCCCCGGCACCCTCGACAAGCTGCGTGAAGCGCGTGCGTTGATCGATGCGTCCGGGCGTGACATCCGCCTGGAGATCGACGGCGGCGTGAACGTGAACAACATCCGTGAAATCGCTGCCGCTGGCGCCGATACTTTCGTGGCGGGTTCGGCGATCTTCAATGCGCCGAACTATCAGGAAGTGATCGAGAAGATGCGTTCCGAACTGGCCCTGGCCCGCCCATGAGCGGCTTTGAGCAGCTGTTCCCGGGGAGTCTGCCTCGGCTGGTGATGTTCGATCTGGACGGCACGCTGGTCGATTCGGTCCCTGACCTCGCTTCGGCGGTGGATAACACGCTGCTCAAACTCGGGCGCCAACCTGTCGGCATCGAATCGGTGCGGGACTGGGTCGGCAACGGCGTGCACATGCTGGTACGTCGGGCCCTGGCCAACCACTTCGACGCCGAGGGTGTCGACGAGGTCGAAGCCGAACGCGCCCTGGAATTGTTCAACGGCTTTTATGAGGACGGTCACGACCTGACGGTGGTTTATCCCGGTGTGCGTGACACCCTTAAGTGGCTGAACAGACAAGGCGTGGAAATGGCGCTGATCACTAACAAGCCGGAACGCTTTGTCGCGCCGCTGCTGGATCAGATGAAGATCGGCCGTTACTTCAAATGGATCATCGGCGGCGACACCCTGCCGCAAAAGAAACCCGACCCGGCCGCGCTGTTTTTCGTGATGAAAATGGCCAACATTCCAGCGTCGCAGTCGTTGTTCGTTGGCGATTCACGCAGCGATGTGCTGGCGGCGAAAGCGGCGGGGGTAAAATGTGTGGCCCTCAGTTATGGCTACAACCATGGTCGGCCGATTGCCGAAGAGTCGCCGGCGCTGGTCATCGACGACCTGCGCAAGCTAATTCCCGGTTGCCTGGATCCGGCCGCTGAGATAACGTTGGCCGACGCTATTCAACCCCCTTCTGGAAACGCCATCGTGGTGGTCACTCGCAAACTCTGGATGAAAGTCATCAAGGCCCTGGCCCGCTGGCGTTGGCGCGCCTGACTTGTTCCTGGCCGGTACGCCGGCGCGTTTGCATACCTGACTGTTAGCACCTCAAGCCACGAGGCTACTCCATGATCCGCGAAGAATTCCTGCGTTTGGCCGCTGCCGGCTACAACCGCATCCCGCTTGCCTGCGAAACCCTGGCCGACTTCGACACGCCGCTGTCGATCTACCTGAAACTGGCTGACGAGCCCAATTCCTACCTGCTCGAGTCGGTGCAGGGCGGGGAGAAGTGGGGCCGTTACTCGATCATCGGCCTGCCGTGCCGCACCGTGCTGCGGGTTCATGACCATCACGTCAGCGTGACCCATGACGGCGTCGAGATCGAAAGCCATGAAGCGGAAGATCCGCTGGCGTTCGTCGAAGCTTTCAAAGCTCGCTACAACGTACCGACCATCCCGGGCCTGCCGCGTTTCAACGGCGGTCTGGTGGGTTACTTCGGTTACGACTGCGTACGCTATGTGGAAAAGCGCCTGGGCAAATGCCCGAACCCGGATCCGGTGGGCGTGCCGGACATCTTGCTGATGGTGTCCGACGCGGTGGTGGTGTTCGACAACCTCGCCGGCAAGATGCACGCGATTGTCCTGGCCGACCCGGCGCAGGAAGACGCTTTCGAGCAAGGTCAGGCGCGCCTGGAAGAGCTGCTGGAAAAACTCCGTCAGCCCATCACGCCGCGCCGTGGCCTGGATTTCAGCAAGCAGCAATCCGCTGATCCCGTGTTCCGCTCCAGTTTCACCCAGGACGATTACGAAAAAGCCGTCGACACCATCAAGGAATACATCCTGGCCGGTGACTGCATGCAGGTCGTGCCTTCCCAGCGCATGTCGATCGACTTCAAGGCTGCACCGATTGATTTGTATCGCGCGCTGCGCTGCTTCAACCCGACGCCTTACATGTACTTCTTCAACTTCGGCGACTTCCATGTCGTCGGCAGTTCGCCGGAAGTGCTGGTGCGGGTCGAAGACAACCTGATCACCGTGCGCCCGATCGCCGGCACCCGTCCTCGCGGGGCCAACGAAGAAGCTGATCTGGCGCTGGAAAAAGACCTGCTGTCCGATGACAAGGAAATTGCCGAGCACCTGATGCTGATCGACCTGGGTCGTAACGATACCGGTCGCGTCTCGGAAATCGGCTCGGTGAAACTCACCGAGAAGATGGTCATCGAGCGTTATTCCAACGTGATGCACATCGTGTCCAACGTCACTGGGCAATTGAAGGCGGGGCTGACGGCGATGGACGCACTGCGGGCGATTCTGCCGGCGGGCACCTTATCCGGGGCACCGAAGATTCGCGCGATGGAAATCATCGACGAACTGGAGCCGGTCAAGCGTGGCGTCTACGGTGGCGCGGTCGGTTACTTTGCCTGGAACGGCAACATGGACACCGCGATTGCCATTCGCACCGCGGTGATCAAGAACGGCGAACTGCACGTGCAGGCAGGTGGCGGCATCGTTGCCGACTCGGTGCCGGCGCTGGAATGGGAAGAAACCCTGAACAAGCGTCGCGCAATGTTCCGTGCAGTCGCCCTGGCTGAACAAACCCCGGAAAGCTGACCGAAGAACGTGACCCGTATGCCATGTCGCTTTGCCTGACAAAGCGCTGGACGCTGCGGGTCATTCATTCGAAGGCAGTCTTTAAAGTCAGTGAATTCAAGAGGTTCTCAAGCCATGTTGCTGATGATCGATAACTACGACTCTTTTACCTACAACGTTGTGCAATATCTGGGCGAGCTAGGTGCCCAGGTCAAAGTCGTGCGCAACGATGAACTCACCATCGCCGAAATCGAAGCGCTCCACCCTGAGCGCATCGTTGTGTCTCCCGGTCCTTGCACCCCGACCGAAGCAGGCGTCTCGATTGATGTCATCAAGCATTTTGGCGGTAAATTGCCGATTATGGGCGTTTGCCTGGGGCACCAGTCCATCGGCCAGGCATTTGGCGGCGACGTGGTGCGCGCTCGCCAGGTGATGCACGGCAAGACCAGCCCGGTGTTCCACGAAGACAAAGGCGTATTTGAAGGCCTGAATCATCCGCTGACGGTTACGCGCTATCACTCGTTGATCGTCAAGCGCGAGACGCTGCCGGATTGTCTGGAGCTGACCGCCTGGACGCAGCTTGAAGACGGCTCGGTCGACGAGATCATGGGCCTGCGCCACAAGACTTTGAATATCGAAGGTGTGCAGTTCCACCCTGAGTCTATCCTGACTGAACAGGGCCACGAGTTGTTCGCCAACTTCCTCAAACAAACCGGCGGCACGCGCTAAGGACTTTCCATGAATATCAAGACAGCCCTGAGCCGTATCGTCGATCAACTCGACCTCAGCACCGAAGAAATGCGCGATGTGATGCGCGAGATCATGACCGGGCAATGCACGGACGCGCAGATCGGTGCGTTCATGATGGCCATGCGCATGAAGAGCGAAAGCATCGACGAGATTGTCGGCGCCGTGTCAGTTATGCGCGAGCTGGCGGACAAGGTCGAACTCAAAACCCTCGATGGCGTGGTCGATGTCGTCGGCACTGGCGGCGACGGTGCAAACATTTTCAACGTATCAACGGCGTCTTCCTTCGTGGTGGCTGCGGCCGGTTGCACCGTGGCCAAGCACGGTAACCGTGCGGTGTCGGGTAAAAGCGGCAGCGCCGATCTGCTGGAAGCGGCGGGCATCTACCTGAACCTGACGCCGGTTCAGGTGGCGCGCTGCATCGATAACGTCGGCATCGGTTTCATGTTTGCCCAGACTCATCACAGCGCCATGAAGCACGCCGCCGGCCCGCGCCGCGATTTGGGGCTGCGCACCTTGTTCAACATGCTTGGCCCGCTTACGAATCCGGCCGGAGTGAAGCATCAGGTGGTGGGCGTGTTCAGCCAGGCGCTCTGCCGGCCGTTGGCTGAAGTCTTGCAGCGCTTGGGCAGCAAGCATGTGCTAGTAGTGCATTCGAAGGACGGCCTGGACGAGTTCAGTCTGGCGGCGCCGACTTTTGTGGCCGAACTTAGGAATGATCAGATCACCGAGTATTGGGTCGAACCGGAAGATTTGGGCATGAAGAGTCAGAGCCTGCACGGCCTGGCGGTGGAAAGCCCGGCCGCTTCGCTCGAGCTGATTCGCGATGCTCTCGGCAAGCGCAAGACCGAAAGCGGTCAGAAAGCCGCCGAGATGATCGTCCTCAATGCCGGCGCCGCGCTGTACGCCGCCGACCATGCGACCAGTTTGAAAGAAGGCGTTGCCCTGGCGCACGATGCACTGCACACAGGCCTCGCTCGGGAAAAACTTGAGGAGTTGGGTGCATTTACCGCGGTATTCAAAGTGGAGAATGAGGGATGAGTGTACCGACGGTTCTGGAAAACATTCTGGCGCGCAAAGTCCAGGAAGTCGCCGAGCGTAGCGCTCGTGTGAGTCTGGCGGAGCTGGAAAGTCTGGCCAAGGCGGCCGATGCACCCCGTGGTTTTGCCAAGGCCCTGATCGCTCAGGCCAAGCTCAAGCACCCAGCGGTCATTGCTGAAATAAAGAAAGCTTCGCCAAGCAAGGGCGTGATTCGTGAGAACTTCGTTCCCGCGGACATTGCCAGGAGTTACGAAAAGGGCGGGGCGACCTGCCTGTCGGTGCTCACCGATATCGATTACTTCCAGGGCGCCGATGCGTATCTGCAACAGGCCCGGACAGCGTGCAACCTGCCGGTGATCCGCAAGGATTTCATGATCGATCCGTACCAGATAGTCGAAGCCCGTGCATTGGGGGCTGACTGCGTGCTTTTGATCGTCTCCGCAATGGATGACGTGAAAATGGCCGAGCTGGCGGCGGTGGCCAAAAGCGTTGGCCTTGATGTGTTGGTGGAAGTCCACGATGGCGACGAGTTGGAGCGGGCTTTGAAAACCCTCGACACGCCGCTGGTCGGCGTGAACAACCGCAATCTGCACACCTTCGACGTCAGCCTGGAAACTACCCTTGACCTGTTGCCACGTATTCCGCGCGATCGATTGGTAATCACTGAGAGCGGCATTCTCAATCGGGCCGATGTCGAGCTGATGGAAATCAGCGACGTGTATGCGTTCCTGGTTGGGGAAGCGTTCATGCGCGCGGAAAGCCCGGGCACCGAGCTGCAGCGTCTGTTTTTCCCTGAGCGCGGTACGGCGGTGAGTGGCTCTACACTCGACTGAACACATTTTCGCAGGCAACCCGATTCCCTGTGGGAGCGGGCTTGCCCGCGAAGAGGCCGTCAAACACCCCAAAGACTTCAGGTCTTACGGAGTCGTCTATGCCCCAGCCAGTCTCTCTGGCCATCGAATCAGGCCTGCAAGCCGAACAGGATCTGCTGGCTTCGGTTTGCACCGGCGACGCTGAGTTCGGCCTGCTGTTCTGGCAACCCAGTGATCGCGCGTTGGTCATGCCACGCCGCTTGAATCGCCTGCCCAACTTCGAATCCGCCTGCGAAGTATCGGCTTCAGGAGGTTGGCCAGTCCTCTTGCGTGAAACCGGCGGCGAGCCAGTGCCGCAATCGGCATCAACCATCAACATTGCGCTGGTCTATGCACCGCCTCGCAGCGAGGGCGACCACAACCGTATTGAAACCGCTTATCGCCGACTCTGTGACCCGATCTGTCAGTTGCTGGATGAATTGGGCGGCGTTTCGTCCTTGGGCGAAGTCGACGGCGCATTCTGCGATGGCCGTTTCAACGTCAACCTCGACGGTCGCAAAATGGTCGGCACCGCTCAGCGCTGGCGCCAGAGCCAGGGTGGTTCACGTCCGGTCGGGTTGGTGCACGGTGCTTTGTTGCTCGACAACGAGCGTGAATCGATGGTCGCGGCGGTCAATCGCTTCAACGAGGCGTGCGGTCTGGACCAGCGGGTTCGCGCCGAGAGCCACATCGCCTTGCATGAAAAGTTTGCGGCGCCCGATGCGCTGGAGCGGCTTGATGCGCTCTATCGCCAGTTGCTGGCAGACTTGTTCAAGAATTAGCGCGTACCGAAGACCACCATGGTCTTGCCTTTAACGTCGACCAGGTTGCGTTCCTCCAAGTCCTTGAGGACGCGGCCAACCATCTCCCGGGAACAACCGACAATCCGCCCGATTTCCTGACGCGTCACCTTGATCTGCATGCCATCGGGGTGAGTCATGGCGTCTGGCTGTTTGCACAGTTCCAACAGGCAGCGCGCAACGCGGCCAGTCACGTCGAAGAATGCGAGGTCGCCGACCTTGCGAGTGGTGTTTCGCAGGCGCTGTGCGATTTGTCCGCTGAGTACGTAAAGAATGTCTGGGTCTTGCTGGGACAACTCGCGGAATTTCGCGTAACTGATTTCCGCGACTTCGCACTCGATCTTGGCGCGCACCCAGGCGCTGCGTTCCTGCTCCAGGCCGGCTTGTTCAAACAGGCCCAATTCACCGAAAAAGTCCCCGGCGTTCAGGTAGGCAATGATCATTTCACGGCCGTCGTCATCCTCGATGAGAATGGTGACCGAGCCTTTGATGATGAAGAACAGCGTCTCCGAGCGGTCGCCGGCGCAAATGATGTTGCTTTTGGCTGCATAACGACGGCGCTGGCAATGCATCAGCAGCTTGTCGACGTTTTTGATTTTGAGTGTGGGGGCAATAGCAACCATGGTTGTATCCCGAAAAGACTGCACGGTATGTTTGGTTTTTTTATGAGGCGCTGAAGTTGCTTGCAAAGCTGGCCATGCGCCAGCGAATTGACGCCAGCTTAACAGACACTTCCTACATTATTCGAGCATTTACCTACGAAGCAGGTGGTTATGTCCTAGGAAGGCGAGCGCTGCCAATCCAGGGCCCTGTGCTAAGCTGGCGACCCTTTTTTAGACAGTGGAGTCTTGGCGATGAAGGCACGCATCCAATGGGCTGGCGAAGCCATGTTCCTCGGCGAATCCGGCAGCGGTCATGTCGTGGTCATGGACGGTCCACCCGATGCCGGTGGTCGTAACCTGGGTGTCCGGCCGATGGAAATGCTCCTGTTGGGTGTCGGCGGTTGCAGCAATTTCGATGTGGTCAGCATCCTCAAGAAGTCCCGTCAGGCCGTTGAAAGCTGCGAAGCCTTCCTCGAAGCCGAGCGAGCGACCGAGGACCCGAAGGTCTTCACCAAGATCCACATGCACTTCGTGGTCAAAGGCCGCGGGCTCAAAGAAGCGCAGGTCAAACGCGCCATCGAGCTGTCTGCCGAGAAGTATTGCTCGGCGTCGATCATGCTCGGCGCCGCCGGTGTCGCGATTACCCATGACTACGAAATCATCGAACTCGGTTGAATCGACATTCAACTATCATAAAAGCAGTGCAGACTCTGGCGATCCCAAGCTGACGTCTGCATAATGCGCCACTTTTTTCAGGGTAGTGTCCCGTCAACCGACAGGTCGCTCATCCGGACAGACAACCAAAATCGCCATCGCGAAGAGGTGTTAACCGTCCTACGCAGGTGCGTCGTTCGCATCTGACGGGCATGCTTGATCACGCGGCCCGGGCCGCCATACATAGAGAGTTTTTAACGGTGAAAAGCAAACTCAAGCTCCACGGGTTCAATAACCTGACAAAGACCTTGAGCTTCAACATCTATGACATCTGCTATGCGGAAACCCCGCAAGACCAGCAGGCTTACGTCGAGTACATCAATGAAGAGTACAACGCGAAGCGCCTGACGCAGATCCTCACAGAAGTTGTCGATATCATTGGTGCCAACATCCTGAACATCGCCAGTCAGGACTACGACCCACAAGGCGCCAGCGTCACGATTCTGATCTCGGAAGAGCCGGTAACCCCGACCGACAGCCAGATCGAAGAGTCCCCGGGCCCATTGCCCGAGATCATCCTGGCCCACCTCGACAAGAGCCACATCACGGTGCACACCTATCCGGAAATCCATCCGGACGACGGCATTGCGACTTTCCGTGTAGACATTGACGTGTCGACCTGTGGCGTCATTTCACCGCTTAAAGCGCTCAACTTCCTGATTCACCAGTTCGATTCGGACATCGTGACCGTGGATTATCGTGTGCGCGGCTTTACCCGTGACGTCGAAGGCAACAAGCACTTCATCGATCACGAGATCAACTCGATTCAGAACTACCTTTCCGACGACACCCGCGACGCGTATCAGATGACCGACGTGAACGTGTACCAGGAAAACCTGTTCCACACTAAAATGCTGTTGAAGAACTTCGAGCTGGATAACTACCTGTTCGGCGACGCGACCAACAACCTGTCCACTGAGCAGCGTGCCCAGGTGACGGACCGTGTGAAACACGAAATGCTCGAAATCTTCTACGCGCGCAACATGCCGAGCTAAGATTTTTCGGGCACAAAAAAGGCGACTCCCTCACGGCAGTCGCCTTTTTCATGCTTGGAGCGCAGAGCCCGCTCCCACAGGTCAGATCCGATAAGTACTCTTGGTCATCACTTTGGCCATCAAACTCATTCCAAACTTCACCGGCGCCGGAAAACGAAAGCCCCCAGCCTCCAGCGCACTTTCGGCATGGTGCTCTTCATCAATACGCATTTGCTCAAGAATCGCCCGGGACTTTTCGTCCTCCGCCGGCAACTGCTCAAGGTGTTCATTCAGGTGTTTGCACACCTGGTGCTCCGTAGCCGCAACGAACCCCAGGCTGACTTTGTCGCTGATCAATCCGGCCACCGCGCCAATGCCGAACGACATGCCGTAAAACAGCGGATTGAGAATACTGGTATGGCTGCCCAACTGTTTGATGCGTTGTTCGCACCAGACCAGATGGTCGATTTCTTCTTCAGCGGCATGTTCCATGGCGGCGCGTACTTGCGGCAGCTTGGCGGTCAGGGCCTGGCCCTGATACAGCGCCTGGGCGCAGACTTCGCCGGTGTGGTTGATGCGCATCAGACCGGCAACGTGCCGGGTGTCTTCGTCGCTCATTTGCGCTTCTGGCTGCACGATCGCGGGGGACGGACGGTACGGCTGGCCACTGAAAGGCAGCAGGGTACGCATCGCGGCATCGGCTTGCAGCAGAAGACGGTCAATCGGCGAGTAGTGACGTTGGGTAGTCATGCTGACCTCCGGGAATAATCTCGGCGGCCAGTTTAACCCAATCGGCCGGGGAAGGTTTGCGCTGGGTCATTGCGACGCAGGCTTGATCTGTAGGAGCCGGCTTGCTGGCGTTGGCGGTTAGCGATGTTGAGGTGATCTTCGGCAAGCAATCGCCAGCAAGCCAGCTCCTACAGGACTGGGTATGAATCAGCCCGGCGGCCAGTGCATCTGGCGCTGACCCAGTACATGCATATGAATGTGATAGACGGTCTGCCCACCCAGTGGATTGCAGTTCATGACCACACGGAAACCTTCCTCGCAGCCCTGTTCCAGTGCAAGGCGCTGGGCGGTGAACAGGATATGTCCTGCCAAGGCTTTGTCGTCTTCGGTGAGGTCATTCAGGGTTCGAATCGGCTTTTTCGGAATAACCAGAAAGTGCACCGGTGCCTGTGGAATGATGTCGTGGAAGGCCAGTACCTGGTCGTCTTCGTAAATGATCTTCGCCGGGATTTCCCGGTTGATGATCTTGGTGAACAGAGTATCCACAGCGTTTTCTCCGTTGTTTGGGCTGGCCAGAGTGTACCCATGGAGGATGCACCAGCCCAGTGTTTTACTGTAGGACAGTTCAGCGCGGGCAGTAAGCCTTGTTGACCATGCCCGCGATTGTCCGGTTCAGCCAGCGTGAGCCGAGCCGCGGCATGAAGGCGAACCAGCGGTTGCGCCGCCCGGGAATAATGATCGCCTGGTTTTTCTCCAGCGCCCGCACGGTATAGAGCGCAACTTCTTCGGGGTTCATCAGCAATTTGCTGTCGACCAGCTTGTCTGTGTCCAATTGTGCGGTGCGGAAAAACGCTGTCCGGGTCGGACCGGGGCAAAGCACCGATACCTTGACCGCGCATTTCTTCAACTCAACGCGCAACCCTTCGGAAAAGTGCAGCACATAAGCCTTGCTGGCGTAGTACGTGCTCATCCAGGGGCCGGGATGGAACGCCGCGACCGACGCGACATTCAAGATCTGCCCGCCACCCTGCAACGCCATGCTGTTACCGATAGCGTGGCACAGGCGAGTGAGTGCGAGGATATTCACTTCAATCAGGTCTTGTTCGGTCATCCAGTCCTGCGCCAGGAAGGGGCCGCAGGTGCCGATGCCGGCGCAGTTCACCAGCAAGTCGATCTGCCGGTCCCCTTCCTCCAATTCCAGCAGAAACCCGGACAGCCGCAGCGGTTCGCCCAGGTCGCAGGCGCGGAACAACACTTCCACGCCAAACCGTTGGGTGAGTTCAATCGCAATACTTTCCAGCTGATCACGTTGTCGGGCCACCAGAATCAGGCTGCGGCCCCGGCGGGCCAGCGCTTCGGCCATCGCCAGGCCGATGCCGCTGGAAGCGCCGGTGATCAGAGCGTAACGGGTCATGCAGTTCTCCATCGCAACAGCTCCGCGCCGGCGACGCAGTTGTCACGGGCGGGGAGCGCTGTTCATTCTTTCGCAGAGTCTACAGGGGCCGGGGCTTCTTCGGCTTCATCGTCTGTCGAATCCGGCAGTTGTTGAGGCTCTGCAGCGGGCTCGACTTCGACTTCATCGGTCGTGACTGAACCACTTTCGTAGCTGCTTTCGGTGGTGCTTTCGTATTGATCTTGAAGCGCACCGATTCCGCCGGTGAGTGCGCCTATGAAGACAACTGTGACAAATACCAGCCAAAGCGCGCAAAGCACTTTTACGGCGGTGGTGTTGGCCGGTGGTGGTGCGCCGTATTGGTTGGCTGCGGTATTACCCGGCAGTACCGCCAGTAAAATCGGGAAAAGCCCGCCCACGAATGGCACCAGAGTCAACAGATACAACCAGCCAGACCAGCCCAGGTCATGCAGGCGTTGAACGCAGATCTGAATGCTGACGACAAAGAACGCGATGAACAGGGCGGTGCCAACCAACCCACCGATCACCAGGCCGACCGTCGAGGTCAGTGCAATGAGCGACAAGCCGATGGAAATGAACACGCCGCAGGCGCCCATCAGCACCAACATCAAGGCCATCGTCCACGCCAGATAGCGCAAACGGCCGATGCGTCCTGCGAAGGTGAACGCCTTTAGTGTGCCGAACTCCGGGAGCGCCTCGCCGACTGGCGCGCGCGGTGGTGCATAAGGTGATTGCGCGTCTGACGACGCCCATTGGTTAGGTGCAGAGGAGGGCTCGTGAACGTCGGACATATTCAGTTCAATGGACGGTTCGCTTTCGATCCGGGCATCGATACCCGTTTTGCTCAGCGCCTGGAGATACATCCGGGCGTCGGTGTGAGACAGGTCACGTTTAAGCGAAACTGGCCGGCCACTGAACAAACGTTCAATGGCCGCCACGTCGCTTTTGAACAATTCGGCGAGATTGAGTTTCGCCGTGGTGACGTCAACGCCCGGCAGCAGAGCGCCGTCGAATACGATCTTGAAACGGTTGTCGCTCATTGCGAGGCATCCTTGTCGCGAGTGTTTGAATAGATAGAGTGTTGCGAGCCGGAGTGTAAGGCCCGCCGAGGGTGGCTGGTCCAATTTTCCTGTCAGCGCGGCCAGCGTTTCGGTAGCTCTGCAGCCAGTTCCAGCGCCTTGCGGTATTCAGCATCCAGCCGGGCGACCAGTTGATCCACGCTCGGTAAATCATCGATCTCCCCGACACCCTGGCCTGCGGACCACACCGTTTTCCAGGCCTTGGCTTCATCGCTCAAGGGCTTGAGCTTGGACCCGAAATTGACTTCGCCCTTGCCTTGCAACGCCGCCATGTCGAAACCGGCAGCTTCCAGGCTTTGGCGCATAAAGCTCGCTGGCACGCCCGACACCGCTGGAGTATGGATGATGTCCGCCGCTCTGGAAGTCAGTAGCATCTCTTTATAGGCGTCAGGTGCATGACTTTCAGTGGTGCCGATAAATCGCGTACCGAAGTAGGCCAGATCCGCACCGAGTAATTGTGCCGCGAGAATCTCGTGACCGTGGTTCAGGCAACCGGCCAGCAGCAAGGTCTTGTCGAAGAACTGCCGGATCTCGGCAATCAACGAGAACGGGCTCCAGGTCCCCGCGTGTCCACCGGCGCCGGCGGCCACGGCGATCAGGCCATCCACGCCAGCCTCCGCTGCTTTCTCTGCGTGGCGGCGAGTGGTTACATCATGGAACACCAGGCCGCCATAACTGTGAACGGCATCGACCAGTTCCTTCACGGCACCGAGGCTGGTAATTACGATCGGCACCTTGTGCTCGATGCAGATGTCCAGGTCCGCCTGCAGCCGCGGGTTACTCTTGTGGACGATCAGGTTCACGGCATAAGGCGCGGGGTTGTCCAGTGTCGCCAGGCCAGATTCGATTTCTTCCAGCCAGGCCTTGAAGCCGCTGCTCTCGCGCTGGTTCAGCGCGGGGAAGCTGCCCACCACGCCATTACGGCAGCAGGCGAGCACCAATTGTGGATTGGAAATCAGAAACATCGGCGCCGCCACGACAGGCAAACGCAAACGTTGTTCGAGCAAAGCGGGCAGCGACATTGGGAGTACCCCGGTGAGTTGTGTTTACTGGAGTTAGAACGGCCGGACAACGACCAGAATTACGATAGCCAGCAATATCAGAACCGGCACTTCATTGAACCAGCGAAAAAAGACATGGCTGCGGGTGTTCTCGCCACGGGCAAAACGTTTCACCTGCGCCCCGCACATGTGGTGGTAGCCGATCAGAATCGCTACCAGCGTCAACTTCGCATGAATCCAGGCACCTTGACTGAATATGCTGGGGTTCAACGCGATCAGGGCGATGCCGAAAATCAACGTGGCGATCATCGCCGGACCCATGATGCCGCGATACAGCTTGCGCTCCATGAGGCTGAAGCGTTCCTTGCTGACGGTATCTTCGCTTTGGGCGTGATAGACGAACAGGCGAGGCAGATAGAACAGGCCGGCAAACCAGCAGACCATGCTGATGATGTGAAGCGCTTTAAGCCACAGATAAAGCATTTTTAGTTATTCCCAGGTTCACGGTAGCGCAGATAGTAGAGGCTAGAGCGTCCGCACGTCACCTTGACGGTTGTCGCAGGACGATGCGGGCCCTATTATCGACGGCTTTCCAGTGGGTTCGTTGAGGGCAGGTTTATGGTCAAGGTCGGTATCGTCGGCGGCACGGGTTACACCGGTGTCGAACTGCTGCGTCTGTTGGCACAGCATCCGCAGGCAGAAGTGGTCGTGATCACTTCCCGATCCGAGGCCGGTCTGGCCGTGGCTGATATGTACCCGAACCTGCGCGGTCATTACGATGGCCTGGCGTTCAGCGTTCCGGACATCAAAACCCTGGGCGCCTGCGACGTGGTGTTCTTCGCCACGCCTCACGGTGTTGCCCACGCGCTGGCCGGTGAACTGCTGGCGGCCGGGACCAAGGTCATCGACCTGTCGGCGGACTTCCGTCTGCAAGACGCTGATGAGTGGGCCAAGTGGTACGGTCAGCCACACGGTGCGCCGCAGCTGCTGGAAGAAGCGGTCTATGGCTTGCCGGAAGTCAATCGCGAGCAGATCAAGCAAGCGCGTCTGATCGCCGTACCAGGTTGCTACCCGACCGCCACACAGTTGGGTTTCCTGCCATTGCTCGAAGCCGGTCTGGCCGATACCACGCGCTTGATCGCTGACTGCAAATCCGGCGTCAGCGGTGCCGGTCGTGGCGCTTCCGTCGGTTCGCTGTACTCCGAGACGTCGGAAAGCATGAAGGCCTACGCCGTCAAAGGTCACCGTCACTTGCCGGAAATTCGCCAGGGGCTGCGTCGCGCAGCGGGCAAGGACGTCGGGCTGACCTTCGTTCCGCACCTGACCCCGATGATTCGCGGCATTCACTCGACGCTCTACGCGACGGTCGTGGATCGCTCGGTGGATCTGCAGGCGCTGTTTGAAAAACGCTATGCCAACGAACCGTTCGTTGATGTGATGCCGGCAGGTAGTCACCCGGAAACCCGCAGCGTGCGCGGCGCCAACGTCTGCCGTATCGCCGTGCATCGTCCGCAGGACGGTGATCTGGTGGTGGTGTTGTCGGTGATCGATAACCTGGTCAAAGGTGCGTCGGGTCAGGCAGTGCAGAACCTGAACATCCTGTTTGGGCTGGATGAGCGTCTGGGTCTGTCCCACGCCGGCATGCTGCCGTAAGGTTTTATCCCGCTCAGCAAAAAGGCCCGTCAAACGGGCCTTTTTTGCATTTCCTGCCGGCAATCGGGTTTATTGATATACCGTAACAATAGTTGACCGCTTTTCTAGGAGAAGCGGATAATGCGCGTCATCACGCATTATGGCGGCGTAACGCCGGGAGATAGTTAGCATGAGCGTCGAATCCTTCACCCCCACGGCTTTGCAATTCACCCACGGTGCCGCGCACAAGGTGAAGAGCCTGGTCGATGAAGAGGGGAATGATCGCTTGAAGCTGCGCGTATTTGTTACGGGCGGCGGTTGTTCAGGTTTTCAGTACGGCTTTACCTTCGATGAAGAAGTGGCCGATGACGACACCATCGTCGAGCGCGAGGGCGTGAGTCTGGTCGTCGATCCGATGAGCTTCCAGTACCTGGCAGGCGCCGAGGTGGATTATCAGGAAGGTCTGGAAGGTTCGCGCTTCGTCATCAAGAATCCGAACGCCAGCACTACGTGTGGCTGCGGCTCTTCGTTCTCGATCTGATCGCTTTACCGCATTATCAAACGCCGCGTGGCCTCAGGGCTCTGCGGCGTTTTGCTGTCTGGGGTGCGGTTGGGATAGTCAGGCGGGGTAGATGGCGCCAAGTACGCGTAAGCCGCGGGCACCTGTGACGCTTGGGCGGTTGGCGGCGATGCCTTCGAGGCAGCAGTGGGCCAGCCACGCGAAAGCCATGGCTTCAACCCAGTCCGGGTCAACACCGTGGGTGGCCGTGCTGCTGACTTTCGCGTTAGGCACCAGGCTGGCCAGGCGGTTCATCAGTGCGGCGTTGTGCGCGCCGCCACCGCAGACCAGCAACTCCCGCGTTTCCGATTGAGCGCTTTGCAGTGATTCGGTAATGGTCAGCGCGGTGAGTTCCAGCAGCGTTGCCTGCACGTTTGCGGCGGCGAAGCTCGGCAGTTTTGAAAGATGCTGTGTTAGCCAATGCAGATTGAACACTTCGCGACCGGTACTTTTCGGGCCTTTGGTCACGAAGAATGGATCGCCGAGTAGCGCTTGCAGCAGTACGGGTTCGACCTTGCCGCTGGCAGCCCATTGGCCGTCGCGATCAAAGTTGTCACCCCGTTGCTGATGAATCCAGGCGTCCAGCAATACGTTCCCCGGGCCGCAGTCGAAGCCCGCAACGGGTTTGCCGGGCTCGATCAGGCTGAGGTTGCTGAATCCGCCAACATTCAGCACCGCACGATTGCCAGCCTGCTCTTCAAACAAGGCTTCATGGAAGGCGGGAACCAGTGGGGCGCCTTGGCCTCCGGCGGCTACATCGCGGCTGCGAAAGTCACTGACCACGGTGATGCCGGTCAATTCGGTCAGCAGGGCAGGGTTGCCAATTTGCACGGTGAAGCCGCGTGCCGGTTCGTGGCGAATGGTCTGACCGTGGCTGCCAATCGCGCGTATGTCTTCGGGTTTCAGGTTTTGTTGAGCAAGAAGAGTGTTAATGCCCTGGGCCGCCAGCTTCACCCAGTTCTGCTGGGCAATGGCTGAGCGTGCAATCTCGTCCGGCCCGCTGGCGCACAAGCCAAGCAGCTCTGCGCGCAGGGAATCGGGCATGGGAATGTAATGCGTGGCGATCAGCTTGATCGCCGGAGTCAACTCGACCAGTGCGATGTCCAGGCCATCGAGGCTGGTCCCGGACATCACACCTATATAGAGCGTCATGGCTTAGCGCTTGCTTGAAGCCAGTTGGGTGGCTTTCTCTTGGTCCATGCGCGCCATGAGCGGCTGACTCTGCGCGAGGAAGCGAGCGCGTTCTGCTTTGGAGATCGGATCAGCCATCGCGACTTTTTGCCCCAACGGATCGACGTGCACGCCATTGACCTGGAATTCGTAGTGCAGGTGCGGGCCAGTGGACAGGCCGGTTGTGCCGATGTAACCAATCACTTGACCCTGCTTGACAGAGCTACCGGTCTGGACGCCCTTGGCAAATCCCTGCATGTGGCCATACAACGTACGGTAAGTGTTTCCGTGCTGAATGATCACGGTGTTGCCATAACCGCCGCGACGGCCGGCCAGCAGCACTTTGCCGTCACCGGCCGCCTTGATTGGCGTGCCGCGCGGAGCGGCGTAGTCGACACCTTTGTGAGCGCGGATCTTGTTCAGGATCGGGTGTTTGCGACCCATGGAAAATTTCGAGCTGATGCGGGCGAAGTCTACCGGCGTGCGGATAAACGCCTTGCGCATGCTGTTGCCGTCAGCGGTGTAGTAGCTGCTGTTGCCTTGTTTGTTGATGTAACGCACGGCAGTGTAGGTCTTGCCGCGGTTGGTGAAGCGCGCTGACAGGATCGGCCCGTTGCCGACGGCCTTGCCGTTAACGACCTTCTGTTCATAGATCACGTCGAACTCGTCACCTTGGCGAATATCCTGGGCGAAGTCGATGTCGTAGCCAAACACGCTGGCCATGTCCATGGTCAGACTATGAGACAGTCCGGCGCGAGCGGCGGACTGCGACAGTGAGCTGTTGATCACGCCATGAACGTAGGCAGAGCGCACAGTGGGCTTGGCAGTGATTTTGTTGAATACATAGCCTTTGTCATTCTTGGTCAGGGTGATGCTTTCGAGGTCGCTGACCTTGCTATGCAAATTGGTCAATTGGCCTTCAGGGGTCAATTCGAATTCGAGTTTCTGGCCATGCTTGAGCTGGCTGAATTGCTTGGCCTGCTTGTCGCTGGCCAGTACTTCATGCACCGAAGTGGCGGGAAGACCGACTTTCTCGAACAGCGTGGAGAGCGTATCGCCTTTGGCGACTGTCACTTCCCTGTGATTAGGCCCCTTCTTTTCTTCGACAACCGGCGCTGGTGCGGCCTGGGCAGTTTCCTGCGGCTCTTCGGCGCTGTTTTCGATCTGCGCGAAAGGGGAAGTTGCCGGCTCATTTGTGGCTTGAACCGTGTCGGCGGCGTCTTGATCTTGTGTCAGTTGTTCAGCAGGGCTTTCCAGTTCAAGACTCAGAGTCGTCTTTTTGGCTTCAACATCACTGGAAGGGAATACCAGAAGCGCCAGGCTCAGAAGGGCGGCGATGCCGCTTGCTGCGAGCAGGTGGGTCTTCGGGTAAAGCGGTGGCGCTTTAGACGATTCTTTGGTCATAGGTAATTTTGACTTTGAAAAAAGATGAATTGGAAAAGATGAATGACATGATGAAGATGAAATAACTGTATAAAATATAACCAAATCATCTCTGAAGCAAGTCCGTGGTTACTCTGCCAGCGGATTGGCGTCATTGCGCCGGCCAAATTTTGTATTTGGCGCGTGATCTTGTATGGTTGGTTCCTTTAAATTCGAGCCTTGCGGGTCTGTTATGAAGTCGGTTGAAGAGCAGCTAGCGCTGATCAAACGTGGTGCGGAAGAACTGTTGGTCGAGTCCGAGCTGATCGAAAAGCTCAAGCGTGGCCAGCCGCTACGTATTAAGGCAGGCTTCGATCCGACCGCGCCGGATTTGCACCTGGGCCACACCGTGCTTATTAATAAGCTGCGCCAGTTTCAGGAGCTGGGGCATCAGGTCATCTTCCTTATAGGTGACTTCACCGGGATGATCGGCGACCCGAGCGGCAAGAGCGCAACGCGTCCACCGCTTACCCGCGAGCAGGTTCTCGAGAATGCCGAGACCTACAAAACTCAAGTGTTCAAGATTCTTGATCCGGCGAAAACCGAAGTGGCGTTCAACTCCACCTGGATGGATCAGATGGGTCCGGCCGACTTCATTCGCCTGACATCGCAGTACACCGTTGCTCGCATGCTCGAGCGTGACGATTTCGACAAGCGCTACACAACCAATCAGCCAATTGCCATTCACGAGTTCCTCTATCCGCTGGTTCAGGGTTACGACTCGGTAGCCTTGCGCGCGGATATCGAGTTGGGCGGTACTGATCAGAAGTTCAATTTGCTGATGGGGCGCGAGCTGCAGCGCGGTTATGGTCAGGATCCTCAGTGCATTCTGACCATGCCGTTGCTCGAAGGTCTGGATGGCGTGAAGAAGATGTCCAAGTCATTGGGCAACTACGTCGGCATTCAGGAAGCGCCGGGTGTGATGTACAGCAAGCTGGTTTCCATTCCGGATGCGCTGATGTGGCGCTACTTCGAATTGCTCAGCTTCCGTTCGATGGGCGAGATCAATGCGTTCCGTGCTGATGTAGAGGCGGGGGCCAATCCGCGTGACATCAAGATCAAGCTGGCTGAAGAGATTGTTGCGCGCTTCCATGGTGAAGAGGCGGCGGCAAATGCTCATCGTGCCGCAGGTAACCGCATGAAGGAAGGCGAGCTGCCTGACGATTTGCCGGAAATCGAACTGACCGCTACCGAAGATATGCCGATCGCTGCCGTCCTTAATAAGGCTGGTCTCGTGAAGAACTCGGCGGTAGCGCGTGATCTCCTGAATTCTGGCGGTGTTCGTATAGATGGTGAGGTTGTCGATCGCACCTTTATATATGTACTGGGAGCGATCCATGTTTGCCAGGCTGGAAAGAAGGCATTTGCGCGTATTTCGCTTAAATCCGAATAAAGCTGAAATCAGGGGTTGACGGCAGATTCTGGAAGTCTATAATTCGCCCCACTTCCGGCGCAGTCGAAACGGAAAACTCCTTGGTAAACAAAGAGTTACGCAGTTTTCGGCAGCGAGTTGCTTCAGCTCATCGAAGCCCAGAAGGAGTTGGTAAGGCAGTGTGTTTTCGCCTTATTGACGTTTCGATCCCCTCGGTCGAAAGCGGAGAAAAAGAGGTGTTGACAGCAGCGAACAACGCTGTAGAATTCGCCTCCCGCTAACGAGAGATCGGAAGCGCAAGTGGTTGAAGTTGCAAAGGAAACTTTGAAAACTTCTGAAAATAACCGCTTGACAGATACAGAGGACGCTGTAGAATGCGCGCCTCGGTTGAGACGAAAGATCTTAACCAACCGCTCTTTAACAACTGAATCAAGCAATTCGTGTGGGTGCTTGTGGAGTCAGACTGATAGTCAACAAGATTATCAGCATCACAAGTTACTCCGCGAGAAATCAAAGATGTAACCAACGATTGCTGAGCCAAGTTTAGGGTTTCTTAAAAACCCAAAGATGTTTGAACTGAAGAGTTTGATCATGGCTCAGATTGAACGCTGGCGGCAGGCCTAACACATGCAAGTCGAGCGGTAGAGAGAAGCTTGCTTCTCTTGAGAGCGGCGGACGGGTGAGTAATGCCTAGGAATCTGCCTGGTAGTGGGGGATAACGCTCGGAAACGGACGCTAATACCGCATACGTCCTACGGGAGAAAGCAGGGGACCTTCGGGCCTTGCGCTATCAGATGAGCCTAGGTCGGATTAGCTAGTTGGTGAGGTAATGGCTCACCAAGGCGACGATCCGTAACTGGTCTGAGAGGATGATCAGTCACACTGGAACTGAGACACGGTCCAGACTCCTACGGGAGGCAGCAGTGGGGAATATTGGACAATGGGCGAAAGCCTGATCCAGCCATGCCGCGTGTGTGAAGAAGGTCTTCGGATTGTAAAGCACTTTAAGTTGGGAGGAAGGGCAGTAAATTAATACTTTGCTGTTTTGACGTTACCGACAGAATAAGCACCGGCTAACTCTGTGCCAGCAGCCGCGGTAATACAGAGGGTGCAAGCGTTAATCGGAATTACTGGGCGTAAAGCGCGCGTAGGTGGTTCGTTAAGTTGGATGTGAAATCCCCGGGCTCAACCTGGGAACTGCATTCAAAACTGACGAGCTAGAGTATGGTAGAGGGTGGTGGAATTTCCTGTGTAGCGGTGAAATGCGTAGATATAGGAAGGAACACCAGTGGCGAAGGCGACCACCTGGACTAATACTGACACTGAGGTGCGAAAGCGTGGGGAGCAAACAGGATTAGATACCCTGGTAGTCCACGCCGTAAACGATGTCAACTAGCCGTTGGGAGCCTTGAGCTCTTAGTGGCGCAGCTAACGCATTAAGTTGACCGCCTGGGGAGTACGGCCGCAAGGTTAAAACTCAAATGAATTGACGGGGGCCCGCACAAGCGGTGGAGCATGTGGTTTAATTCGAAGCAACGCGAAGAACCTTACCAGGCCTTGACATCCAATGAACTTTCCAGAGATGGATGGGTGCCTTCGGGAACATTGAGACAGGTGCTGCATGGCTGTCGTCAGCTCGTGTCGTGAGATGTTGGGTTAAGTCCCGTAACGAGCGCAACCCTTGTCCTTAGTTACCAGCACGTGATGGTGGGCACTCTAAGGAGACTGCCGGTGACAAACCGGAGGAAGGTGGGGATGACGTCAAGTCATCATGGCCCTTACGGCCTGGGCTACACACGTGCTACAATGGTCGGTACAGAGGGTTGCCAAGCCGCGAGGTGGAGCTAATCCCAGAAAACCGATCGTAGTCCGGATCGCAGTCTGCAACTCGACTGCGTGAAGTCGGAATCGCTAGTAATCGCGAATCAGAATGTCGCGGTGAATACGTTCCCGGGCCTTGTACACACCGCCCGTCACACCATGGGAGTGGGTTGCACCAGAAGTAGCTAGTCTAACCTTCGGGAGGACGGTTACCACGGTGTGATTCATGACTGGGGTGAAGTCGTAACAAGGTAGCCGTAGGGGAACCTGCGGCTGGATCACCTCCTTAATCGACGACATCAGCTGCTCCATAAGTTCCCACACGAATTGCTTGATTCATTGAAGAAGACGATAAGAAGCAGCCCGAAATTGGGTCTGTAGCTCAGTTGGTTAGAGCGCACCCCTGATAAGGGTGAGGTCGGCAGTTCGAATCTGCCCAGACCCACCAATTTTTGTGTGGGAACCTGTAGCAATACGGGGCCATAGCTCAGCTGGGAGAGCGCCTGCCTTGCACGCAGGAGGTCAACGGTTCGATCCCGTTTGGCTCCACCACTACTGCTTCTGTTTGTTGAAAGCTTAGAAATGAGCATTCCATTGTGATGATGGTGAATGTTGATTTCTAGTCTTTGGCTAGATCGTTCTTTAAAAATTTGGGTATGTGATAGAAAGATAGACTGGACGTTACTTTCACTGGTAACGGATCAGGCTAAGGTAAAATTTGTGAGTTTAATCGCGAATTTTCGGCGAATGTCGTCTTCACAGTATAACCAGATTGCTTGGGGTTATATGGTCAAGTGAAGAAGCGCATACGGTGGATGCCTTGGCAGTCAGAGGCGATGAAAGACGTGGTAGCCTGCGAAAAGCTTCGGGGAGTCGGCAAACAGACTTTGATCCGGAGATGTCTGAATGGGGGAACCCACCTAACACAAGTTAGGTATCTTAAGCTGAATACATAGGCTTAAGAAGCGAACCAGGGGAACTGAAACATCTAAGTACCCTGAGGAAAAGAAATCAACCGAGATTCCCTTAGTAGTGGCGAGCGAACGGGGACTAGCCCTTAAGTGGCTTTGAGATTAGCGGAACGCTCTGGAAAGTGCGGCCATAGTGGGTGATAGCCCTGTACGCGAAAATCTCTTGGTCATGAAATCGAGTAGGACGGAGCACGAGAAACTTTGTCTGAATATGGGGGGACCATCCTCCAAGGCTAAATACTACTGACTGACCGATAGTGAACTAGTACCGTGAGGGAAAGGCGAAAAGAACCCCGGAGAGGGGAGTGAAATAGATCCTGAAACCGTATGCGTACAAGCAGTGGGAGCCCACTTTGTTGGGTGACTGCGTACCTTTTGTATAATGGGTCAGCGACTTATTTTCAGTGGCGAGCTTAACCGAATAGGGGAGGCGTAGCGAAAGCGAGTCTTAATAGGGCGTCTAGTCGCTGGGAATAGACCCGAAACCGGGCGATCTATCCATGGGCAGGTTGAAGGTTGGGTAACACTAACTGGAGGACCGAACCGACTACCGTTGAAAAGTTAGCGGATGACCTGTGGATCGGAGTGAAAGGCTAATCAAGCTCGGAGATAGCTGGTTCTCCTCGAAAGCTATTTAGGTAGCGCCTCATGTATCACTGTAGGGGGTAGAGCACTGTTTCGGCTAGGGGGTCATCCCGACTTACCAAACCGATGCAAACTCCGAATACCTACAAGTGCCGAGCATGGGAGACACACGGCGGGTGCTAACGTCCGTCGTGAAAAGGGAAACAACCCAGACCGTCAGCTAAGGTCCCAAAGTTATGGTTAAGTGGGAAACGATGTGGGAAGGCTTAGACAGCTAGGAGGTTGGCTTAGAAGCAGCCACCCTTTAAAGAAAGCGTAATAGCTCACTAGTCGAGTCGGCCTGCGCGGAAGATGTAACGGGGCTCAAACCATACACCGAAGCTACGGGTATCACTTAGGTGATGCGGTAGAGGAGCGTTCTGTAAGCCTGTGAAGGTGAGTTGAGAAGCTTGCTGGAGGTATCAGAAGTGCGAATGCTGACATGAGTAACGACAATGGGTGTGAAAAACACCCACGCCGAAAGACCAAGGTTTCCTGCGCAACGTTAATCGACGCAGGGTTAGTCGGTCCCTAAGGCGAGGCTGAAAAGCGTAGTCGATGGAAAACAGGTTAATATTCCTGTACTTCTGGTTATTGCGATGGAGGGACGGAGAAGGCTAGGCCAGCTTGGCGTTGGTTGTCCAAGTTTAAGGTGGTAGGCTGGACTCTTAGGTAAATCCGGGGGTCTAAGGCCGAGAGCTGATGACGAGTTACCCTTTGGGTGACGAAGTGGTTGATGCCATGCTTCCAAGAAAAGCTTCTAAGCTTCAGGTAACCAGGAACCGTACCCCAAACCGACACAGGTGGTTGGGTAGAGAATACCAAGGCGCTTGAGAGAACTCGGGTGAAGGAACTAGGCAAAATGGCACCGTAACTTCGGGAGAAGGTGCGCCGGTGAGGGTGAAGCATTTACTGCGTAAGCCCATGCCGGTCGAAGATACCAGGCCGCTGCGACTGTTTATTAAAAACACAGCACTCTGCAAACACGAAAGTGGACGTATAGGGTGTGACGCCTGCCCGGTGCCGGAAGGTTAATTGATGGGGTTAGCTAACGCGAAGCTCTTGATCGAAGCCCCGGTAAACGGCGGCCGTAACTATAACGGTCCTAAGGTAGCGAAATTCCTTGTCGGGTAAGTTCCGACCTGCACGAATGGCGTAACGATGGCGGCGCTGTCTCCACCCGAGACTCAGTGAAATTGAAATCGCTGTGAAGATGCAGTGTATCCGCGGCTAGACGGAAAGACCCCGTGAACCTTTACTATAGCTTTGCACTGGACTTTGAATTTGCTTGTGTAGGATAGGTGGGAGGCTTTGAAGCGTGGACGCCAGTTCGCGTGGAGCCAACCTTGAAATACCACCCTGGCAACTTTGAGGTTCTAACTCAGGTCCGTTATCCGGATCGAGGACAGTGTATGGTGGGTAGTTTGACTGGGGCGGTCTCCTCCTAAAGAGTAACGGAGGAGTACGAAGGTGCGCTCAGACCGGTCGGAAATCGGTCGTAGAGTATAAAGGCAAAAGCGCGCTTGACTGCGAGACAGACACGTCGAGCAGGTACGAAAGTAGGTCTTAGTGATCCGGTGGTTCTGTATGGAAGGGCCATCGCTCAACGGATAAAAGGTACTCCGGGGATAACAGGCTGATACCGCCCAAGAGTTCATATCGACGGCGGTGTTTGGCACCTCGATGTCGGCTCATCACATCCTGGGGCTGAAGCCGGTCCCAAGGGTATGGCTGTTCGCCATTTAAAGTGGTACGCGAGCTGGGTTTAGAACGTCGTGAGACAGTTCGGTCCCTATCTGCCGTGGACGTTTGAGATTTGAGAGGGGCTGCTCCTAGTACGAGAGGACCGGAGTGGACGAACCTCTGGTGTTCCGGTTGTCACGCCAGTGGCATTGCCGGGTAGCTATGTTCGGAATAGATAACCGCTGAAAGCATCTAAGCGGGAAACTAGCCTCAAGATGAGATCTCACTGGGACCTTGAGTCCCCTGAAGGGCCGTCGAAGACTACGACGTTGATAGGTTGGGTGTGTAAGCGCTGTGAGGCGTTGAGCTAACCAATACTAATTGCCCGTGAGGCTTGACCATATAACACCCAAGCAATTTGTGAACTCGAAAGAGGCCAGATTGCGGTGTGTGAAGACGACACGAACCGAAAGTTCGAGAGACTCGCAAAACACCAAACTATCGCATACCCATTCGCTGGAGCGTGAACCTGCAAAGGCCCACGACCTGGCTACCGAATTTCTTGACGACCATAGAGCATTGGAACCACCTGATCCCATCCCGAACTCAGCAGTGAAACGATGCATCGCCGATGGTAGTGTGGGGTTTCCCCATGTGAGAGTAGGTCATCGTCAAGATTAAATTCCGAAACCCTAATTGCGAAAGCAGTTGGGGTTTTGTTTTGCTCGCAGGAAAACCTGCCCAGTACGGTTTCTATGCAACAGGTCAAGGCGTGGCTATCATGCGGGCCTCATTGTGAGGCGAGACTTGCATGCTGACATTGTTAAAGCTTCTTACGGATGGCCGATTCCATTCAGGTCAGGCCTTGGGCGCCGCTTTGGGTGTCAGTCGTAGCGCTGTATGGAAACAGCTTCAGCTTTTAGAAGCTGAACTTGGTTTGTCCATCCACAAAGTGCGAGGGCGCGGTTATCAACTGGCTTCGCCGTTGACTCTGCTTGATTCTGTCTCGATAGCAGAGCAGGCGCCTTCTTGTGATTGGCCCATTCTGATTTTCGATTCAATTGACTCCACGAATGCTGAAGCGCTGCGTGCAATTGATCGTGGCCAAGAATCGCCATTTCTTGTGCTCGCCGAGCGGCAGACGTCTGGTCGTGGGCGCCGTGGGCGTAAGTGGGCGAGCCCTTTTGCGGAAAATATCTATTACAGTCTGGTGCTGCGTATTGATGGTGGCATGCGCCAGCTGGAAGGCCTGAGCCTTGTTGTCGGGCTTGCCGTCATGCAAACCCTGAGAGGGCTGGGTGTTTCAGAAGCGGGCTTGAAGTGGCCGAACGATGTTCTGGTTGGTCAGAAAAAAATCGCGGGAATATTGCTCGAGTTGGTCGGAGATCCTGCTGACGTGTGTCACGTGGTGCTGGGTGTTGGAATTAATGTGAATATGCAGATGACCGATGAGGTTGACCAGCAGTGGACATCCATGCGGCTTGAGTCGGGGCGGGCATTCGATCGCAATCAATTGGTCGCGCGGTTGGGTCAGATGCTCCAGGTATATTTGGGTCGGCATCAGGTTGACGGATTTCCTGCTATCCAGGCTGAGTGGGAGCAAAATCATCTATGGCAGGGACGGGCGGTGTCGTTGATCGCTGGTGTTAACCAAATAGATGGCGAAGTGCTGGGTATTGATATTCAGGGTGCTCTGCGCTTGAAGGTGAGTGGTGTGGAAAAAGTCTTTAGTGGTGGTGAGCTCACCTTGAGGTTGCGTGATGATTCTTGAGCTCGACTGCGGAAACAGTTTCATCAAGTGGCGAGTACTTGGCACGGATACGCGCCAGACGGTCAGTGAAGGGGTCGTCGATTCGAATCTCGCTTTGCTGGAGAGTTTGAATGCGCTCAAGGGGCTTGCTCTCAAGTTTTGTCGGTTGGTCAGTGTCAGAACGGTCGAGGAAACCGGTGCGTTGGTTTCTCTGTTGACAGAGACTTTTGAAGTGTCGGTAGCTTGCGCGGCCCCTGCTCGCGAAATGTCTGGGGTTCGCAATGGTTACGAGGAGTTCGAGCGCCTGGGGCTAGATCGCTGGCTGGCGATGCTAGGAGGATTCCACTTGGCATCGCGTGCTTGCCTGGTGCTGGATTTCGGCACTGCTGTCACTGCGGATTACGTCTCTGGTGATGGTGAGCATCTCGGAGGATTTATTTGTCCGGGTATGCCGTTGATGCGGAATCAGTTGCGTACCCATACCCGTAAAATTCGTTATGGAGATCTCGCTGCCGAGCGCGCTCTGGAAAGTCTCGTCCCGGGTCGGACAACCGTCGAAGCGGTTGAGCGGGGTTGCTCGCTGATGCTCAGGGGGTTTGTTCTGACCCAGTTAGAGCTCGCGCGTAGCTACTGGGGGGCAGATTTTTCCGTATTCCTCACTGGTGGGGATGCGGGGCTGGTTTCCGAGATCGTGCCTGAGGCCAGAGTGGTTCCAGATCTGGTATTTGTAGGTTTGGCTATGGCATGCCCTTTGTCCTGAGGTTCATATGCGTTGGTTGTTCCTGCTGCTGCTTGTTCTCAACGTGTTCTATTACATCTGGCACCAACAAGAGGCTCCTCTGCGCGCGAAGGATGTCACTCCTTTGAGTTTATATCGGGGGGCTCAGCAGGATATTCGCTTGCTAAGCGAGAGGACTGACGCATCCCGGGATAAAGGAAAAGCTGCTCAGTCGGACAATAGCTGTTTGTATTTGGGTGGTTTTGTTCGTCCAGAAGCTGCTCAGGCTGTTGAGCGGCGCTTGAATGGCATGGAAATCAAATATCAGTCCCTGCCAAAGGATCTTCCCGAGTTTGCGGGTTACTGGGTGCGCGTGGCCCCAGAAAGCCGGCGCTGGCTGGATGATGTGCAGCTGCAAAACCTTTCCAGAGAATTCAATGAGTTAAAACATAAAATAATGCCGTGCGAGGGGGTTGCACCCGCTGAATAGTTTGCATAGAATGGCGCCCGCTTCGCAGTGAAGGCCTTTAAGGGTCAACGGTGCAAAGCGAGGTCAACGCAGCTAACCTCAGGTTTTTAATGAGAAAATGCTTGACAGAAGGCTGGCATGATATAGAATGCCGGCTCGCTTAGGAGGGGTTCCCGAGCGGCCAAAGGGATCAGACTGTAAATCTGACGTCTACGACTTCGAAGGTTCGAATCCTTCCCCCTCCACCATTTTTAGCGAGAGCTGCAAGCTCGCGGGTATAGTTTAGTGGTAGAACCTCAGCCTTCCAAGCTGATGATGCGGGTTCGATTCCCGCTACCCGCTCCAAGTTTGCAGGTCATGCGCGGTGTTACGCTCTTGTAGCTCAGTTGGTAGAGCACACCCTTGGTAAGGGTGAGGTCAGCGGTTCAAATCCGCTCAAGAGCTCCATATAACAAGGCAGATATGAAAATATCTGCCTTTGTTTTAATGGCTAGTTTGACTTGCTCAATTCTTCTCCTAGGGGTGATTTTGATGGCTAAGGAAAAGTTCGAACGTAATAAGCCGCATGTCAACGTTGGCACCATTGGTCACGTCGACCACGGTAAAACTACTTTGACTGCCGCTTTGACCCGTGTCTGCTCCGAAGTCTTCGGTTCGGCAAAGGTTGACTTCGACAAGATCGATAGCGCCCCTGAAGAAAAAGCACGTGGTATCACCATCAACACCGCTCACGTTGAATACGATTCGGCCGTGCGTCACTACGCACACGTTGACTGCCCTGGTCACGCCGACTACGTAAAAAACATGATCACCGGTGCGGCTCAGATGGATGGTGCGATTCTGGTTTGCTCGGCCGCTGATGGTCCGATGCCGCAAACCCGTGAGCACATCCTGCTGTCCCGTCAGGTTGGCGTTCCGTACATCGTGGTCTTCCTGAACAAGGCTGACATGGTTGACGACGCTGAGCTGCTGGAGTTGGTTGAGATGGAAGTGCGCGATCTGCTGAGCACTTACGATTTCCCAGGTGATGACACTCCGATCATCATAGGTTCCGCGCTGATGGCGTTGAACGGTCAAGACGACAACGAGATGGGCACTACGGCCGTCAAGAAGTTGGTTGAGACTCTGGATAGTTACATTCCGCAGCCTGAGCGCGCTATCGACAAGCCGTTCCTGATGCCGATCGAGGACGTGTTCTCGATCTCCGGTCGCGGTACTGTTGTGACTGGTCGTGTTGAGCGTGGCATCGTCCGCATTCAGGAAGAGGTTGAGATTGTTGGTCTTCGCGACACAGTCAAAACTACTTGCACTGGTGTTGAGATGTTCCGCAAGCTGCTCGACGAAGGTCGTGCGGGCGAGAACTGCGGCGTTCTGCTGCGTGGTACCAAGCGTGATGATGTTGAGCGTGGCCAGGTTCTGGTCAAGCCTGGCACCGTCAAGCCGCATACCAAGTTCACTGCTGAGGTTTACGTTCTGAGCAAGGAAGAGGGTGGTCGTCATACGCCATTCTTTAAGGGGTACCGTCCACAGTTCTACTTCCGTACAACTGATGTGACTGGTAACTGCGAGCTGCCAGAAGGTGTTGAAATGGTAATGCCTGGGGATAACGTTCAAATGACCGTTACCCTGATCAAAACCATCGCAATGGAAGATGGTCTGCGTTTTGCAATCCGTGAAGGCGGTCGTACCGTCGGCGCTGGTGTCGTAGCCAAAGTCATCGAGTAAATTGTTGTAATGTCTTTTTCGGGCCGGCATAATGGTCGGCCTGATTTTGTTTTAGGTCAGTAGCTCAATTGGCAGAGCGACGGTCTCCAAAACCGTAGGTTGGGGGTTCGATTCCCTCCTGACCTGCCAGATTCACTTGGTGTGTCTGGCTTTCTTTTCACAGGATCTTCATAGATGACTCCTAAAGCTGAAGCTCAAGGCTCTCGCTTCGATCTGCTCAAGTGGCTAGTAGTAGTCGCTTTGGTGGTCGTTGGCGTTGTTGGCAATCAGTATTACTCTGCTTCGCCGATCCTGTACCGCGTACTAGCATTGCTTGTTATTGCTGCTGTAGCTGCCTTTGTAGGCCTGCAGACGGTCAAGGGCAAGTCTTTCTTTGTACTGGTCAAGGAAGCTCGCACCGAGATTCGTAAAGTCGTATGGCCAACTCGCCAAGAAACCACGCAGACCACGTTGATTGTTGTGGCTGTTGTTCTGGTTATGGCGTTGCTGTTGTGGGGGCTTGATTCCCTGCTCGGCTGGCTTGTTTCCTTGATTGTCGGCTAAGGGTGTCCCGTGGCTAAGCGTTGGTACGTTGTGCATGCTTACTCCGGTTACGAGAAGCATGTCATGCGCTCGTTGGTAGAGCGCGTAAAGCTGGCTGGCATGGAAGATGGCTTCGGCGAAATTCTGGTTCCCACTGAAGAAGTGGTTGAAATGCGTAATGGCCAGAAACGCAAAAGCGAGCGCAAGTTCTTCCCAGGTTATGTGCTGGTACAGATGGATATGAACGAGGGTACTTGGCACTTGGTCAAGGATACTCCTCGGGTGATGGGCTTCATCGGCGGTACCGCTGATAAACCTGCGCCAATCACAGATAAAGAGGCAGAAGCGATTCTGCGTCGTGTTGCTGATGGTAGCGACAAGCCGAAGCCGAAGACGTTGTTCGAGCCGGGCGAGTCGGTACGTGTCAACGACGGACCGTTTGCCGATTTTACCGGCACGGTTGAAGAAGTTAACTACGAAAAGAGCCGGATCCAAGTGGCAGTGCTCATTTTCGGTCGCTCTACTCCGGTAGAGCTAGAGTTCAGCCAGGTCGAAAAAGTCTAGCTGAGCAAGCATCCCAACCCCGCAGCCCTAGGCTGTGGGGTTTTGTCGTCACTGGGATAAACGCGCAAGTAACCGGGGAGCCTTTCGAGGCGTTCGAACCCGTAATTGGAGTGCCTCATGGCCAAGAAGATTACCGCTTACATCAAGCTGCAAGTGAAGGCCGCTCAGGCTAACCCAAGCCCACCTGTTGGTCCTGCTCTGGGTCAGCACGGCGTGAACATCATGGAATTCTGCAAGGCTTTCAACGCCCGTACTCAGGGTATTGAGCCAGGTCTGCCGACTCCAGTGATCATCACTGTCTACAGCGACCGTAGCTTCACTTTCGAAACCAAATCCACCCCTGCTTCGGTTCTGCTGAAGAAGGCGGCCGGTCTGACTAGCGGTTCCGCTCGTCCGAACACCGTTAAGGTTGGCACCGTGACTCGTGCTCAGCTGGAAGAAATCGCGAAAGTAAAAAACGCGGATCTGACTGCAGCTGATATGGAAGCAGCCGTGCGTACCATCGCCGGTTCTGCTCGTAGCATGGGCCTTAACGTGGAGGGTGTGTAATGGCTAAGTTGACCAAGCGTCAAAAGGCTATCGCCGGCAAAATCGAAGCAGGCAAGTCCTACAACTTTGTAGACGCTGCTGCTCTGCTGGCTGAGCTGTCGACTGTAAAGTTCAGCGAGTCGTTCGACGTTGCTGTGAACCTGGGTGTTGACCCGCGTAAATCCGACCAGGTCGTTCGTAGCGCTACTGTGCTGCCACACGGCACTGGCAAGACTGTTCGCGTAGCTGTGTTTACCCAGGGTCCAGCTGCTGAGGCCGCTCTGGCTGCCGGCGCTGACCGTGTAGGCATGGACGACCTGGCTGCCGAAATGAAAGGCGGTGACTTGAACTATGACGTAGTTATCGCATCCCCGGATGCCATGCGCGTTGTAGGTCAATTGGGTCAGATCCTCGGTCCACGTGGTCTGATGCCTAACCCTAAAGTCGGCACCGTGACTCCAGACGTAGCTACCGCGGTTAAAAACGCCAAGGCTGGTCAGGTTCGTTATCGCACCGACAAAAACGGCATCATCCACACTTCCGTTGGCAAGATCGGCTTCGACGCCGTCAAGCTGAAGGAAAACGTTGAAGCCCTGATCGCTGATCTGAAGCGTATCAAACCAGCTTCCTCGAAAGGCATTTACGTCAAGCGCGTTACCCTGAGCACCACCATGGGCCCAGGTCTGGTCATCGACCAAAGCTCGCTCGACGCGTAAGACACAGGTTGGCGCAAGCGATTGCGCCAATTGAAAGATTGGGGTCCCTGCCTGGCGGGGGCTATCCAAGACCGTAGGCGACGCAAGTCTTAAACCTCAAGCCTACGCAGATGGTGCTCCCGGTTCCTTACCGAATCAGACACCAAAACGACATCCGGCTTCGGTTGGATGAAACGGTAACAAGCAGGAGTTAAACCCGTGGCAATTAAACTCGAAGACAAGAAGGCCATCGTCGCTGAAGTCAACGAGGCTGCCAATGTTGCCCTGTCTGCTGTTGTGGCTGATGCCCGCGGCGTGACAGTTGGCGCTATGACCGGACTCCGTAAAGAGGCTCGTGAAGCTGGCGTTTACGTACGTGTTGTACGTAACACCCTGCTCAAGCGCGCCGTTGCTGGCACTCAATATGACGTGCTCAACGACGTGTTCACTGGCCCGACCTTGATTGCATTTTCCAAAGAACATCCGGGCGCCGCTGCTCGTATCTTCAAGGAATTCGCAAAAGGTCAGGATAAGTTCGAGATCAAGGCAGCTGCGTTCGAGGGCAAGTTCCTCGCAGCTAATCAGATCGACGTACTGGCAAGTCTGCCGACCCGTGACGAAGCAATTTCTCAGCTGATGAGCGTGATTCAAGGCGCAACCAGCAAATTGGCTCGTACTCTGGCGGCCCTTCGCGACCAGAAAGAAGCTGCCGCAGCCTAAGGCTGAGCGACTCCTTTCAGCGTTTATTGTTTATTTCGATGGCCGCGTAGGCTGTCACCCCAATACAGGAATTTATAGTCATGTCTCTGACTAACGACCAAATCATCGAAGCAATCGGCGAAAAATCCGTTCTGGAAATCGTTGAGCTGATCAAGGCCATGGAAGAGAAGTTCGGCGTTTCCGCTGCCGCTGCTTCCGCTGGTCCAGCTGCTGTTGCTGCCGTTGTTGAAGAACAAACTGAATTCAACGTCATGCTGACCGAAGCTGGCGAGAAGAAAGTTAACGTGATCAAGGCAGTACGTGAACTGACCGGTCTGGGCCTGAAAGAAGCCAAGGCAGTAGTTGACGGCGCTCCTGGCATCGTTCTGGAAGCTGTTTCGAAAGACGCAGCTGACAAAGCAAAAGCCACTCTGGAAGAAGCAGGCGCTAAAGTCGAGCTGAAGTAAGCATCGACTTTGCACCTCCAGCCCAAGCGTAAAGCGAAAGGCTGATGGCTGGTGGCTCTTGCCACCGGCCTTTTTCCGTTATTGGCAACCGACTGGGTCGGTGCTGGTAACGAGCTGTAACCACCCGATGCGGTGGCGCAAACCATGGGGTTTGCACGATTTTCTGGCTGCTCCCGTCGGGAGGGGCCAAACAAGCAGGTGACCAAGCTGGGGAACGCTGATGGCTTACTCATATACTGAGAAAAAACGTATCCGCAAGGACTTTAGCAAGTTGCCGGACGTCATGGATGTGCCGTACCTCCTGGCCATCCAGCTGGATTCGTATCGTGAATTCTTGCAAGCGGGAGCGACTAAAGATCAGTTCCGCGACGTGGGCCTGCATGCGGCCTTCAAATCCGTTTTCCCGATCATCAGCTACTCCGGCAATGCTGCGCTGGAGTACGTCGGTTATCGCCTGGGCGAACCGGCATTTGATGTCAAAGAATGCGTATTGCGCGGTGTAACTTACGCCGTACCTTTGCGGGTAAAAGTGCGCCTGATCATTTTCGACAAAGAATCGTCGAACAAAGCGATCAAGGACATCAAAGAGCAAGAAGTCTACATGGGTGAAATCCCCCTGATGACTGAGAACGGTACCTTCGTAATCAACGGTACCGAGCGTGTAATCGTTTCCCAGCTGCACCGTTCCCCGGGCGTGTTCTTCGACCACGACCGTGGCAAGACGCACAGCTCCGGCAAACTGCTGTACTCCGCGCGCATCATTCCTTACCGCGGTTCGTGGCTGGACTTCGAGTTCGACCCGAAAGACTGCGTGTTCGTCCGTATCGACCGTCGTCGCAAGCTGCCTGCATCGGTATTGCTGCGTGCGCTCGGCTATACCACTGAAGAAGTGCTCGACGCGTTCTACACCACCAACGTCTTCCATGTGCAGGGTGAAAACCTCAGCCTGGAACTGGTGCCTCAGCGCCTGCGTGGTGAAATTGCTGTCCTGGATATCCTGGATGACAAAGGCAAGGTTATTGTCGAGCAAGGTCGTCGTATCACTGCTCGCCATATCAACCAGCTGGAAAAAGCCGGAATCAAAGAGCTGCAAGTGCCTCTGGACTACGTCCTGGGTCGCACTACCGCCAAGGTCATCGTGCATCCGGCAACCGGCGAAATCCTGGCAGAGTGCAATACCGAGCTGAACACCGAAATCCTGGCAAAAATCGCCAAGTCCCAGGTTGTTCGCATCGAGACTCTGTACACCAACGACATCGACTGCGGTCCGTTCGTTTCTGACACGTTGAAGATCGACTCCACCAGCAACCAATTGGAAGCGCTGGTCGAGATCTATCGCATGATGCGTCCAGGCGAGCCGCCAACCAAAGACGCCGCCGAAACTTTGTTCAACAACCTGTTCTTCAGCCCTGAGCGCTATGACCTGTCTGCGGTCGGCCGGATGAAGTTCAACCGTCGTATCGGTCGTACCGAGATCGAAGGTTCGGGCGTGTTGTGCAAGGAAGACATCGTCGCGGTACTGAAGACTCTGGTCGACATCCGTAACGGTAAAGGCATCGTCGATGATATCGACCACCTGGGTAACCGTCGTGTTCGCTGCGTAGGCGAAATGGCTGAAAACCAGTTCCGCGTTGGCCTGGTGCGTGTTGAACGTGCGGTCAAAGAGCGTCTGTCGATGGCCGAAAGCGAAGGCCTGATGCCGCAAGATCTGATCAACGCCAAGCCAGTGGCTGCGGCGGTGAAAGAATTCTTCGGTTCCAGCCAGCTTTCCCAGTTCATGGACCAGAACAACCCGCTGTCCGAGATCACCCACAAACGTCGTGTGTCTGCACTCGGCCCTGGCGGTTTGACTCGTGAGCGTGCTGGCTTTGAAGTTCGTGACGTACACCCGACGCACTACGGTCGTGTTTGCCCGATCGAAACGCCGGAAGGTCCGAACATTGGTCTGATCAACTCCCTGGCCGCTTATGCGCGCACCAATCAGTACGGCTTCCTCGAGAGCCCGTACCGTGTGGTGAAGGACGCTCTGGTTACTGACGAGATCGTGTTCCTGTCCGCCATCGAAGAAGCTGATCATGTGATCGCTCAGGCTTCGGCCACGATGAACGACAAGAAAGTTCTGATCGACGAACTGGTAGCTGTTCGTCACTTGAACGAGTTCACCGTCAAGGCGCCGGAAGACGTCACCTTGATGGACGTATCGCCGAAGCAGGTAGTTTCGGTTGCAGCGTCGTTGATCCCGTTCCTCGAGCACGATGACGCCAACCGTGCGTTGATGGGTTCTAACATGCAGCGTCAAGCTGTACCCACCCTGCGCGCTGACAAGCCGCTGGTAGGTACCGGCATGGAGCGTAACGTAGCTCGTGACTCCGGCGTTTGCGTCGTGGCTCGTCGTGGTGGCGTTATCGATTCCGTCGACGCCAGCCGTATCGTGGTTCGTGTTGCTGATGACGAAGTTGAAACCGGCGAAGCTGGTGTCGACATCTACAACCTGACCAAGTACACCCGCTCCAACCAGAACACCTGCATCAACCAGCGTCCGCTGGTGCGTAAAGGTGATCGGGTTCAGCGTAGCGACATCATGGCCGACGGCCCGTCCACCGACATGGGTGAACTGGCTCTGGGTCAGAACATGCGCATCGCGTTCATGGCATGGAACGGCTTCAACTTCGAAGACTCCATCTGCCTGTCCGAGCGTGTGGTTCAGGAAGATCGCTTCACCACGATCCACATTCAGGAACTGACCTGTGTGGCGCGTGACACCAAGCTTGGGCCAGAGGAAATCACTGCAGACATCCCGAACGTGGGTGAAGCTGCACTGAACAAGCTGGACGAAGCCGGTATCGTTTACGTAGGTGCTGAAGTTGGCGCAGGCGACATTCTGGTGGGCAAGGTCACTCCGAAAGGCGAGACCCAGCTGACTCCGGAAGAAAAACTGTTGCGTGCGATCTTCGGTGAAAAAGCCAGCGACGTTAAAGACACCTCCCTGCGCGTGCCTACCGGCACCAAAGGTACTGTCATCGACGTACAGGTCTTCACCCGCGACGGCGTTGAGCGTGATGCTCGTGCGCTGTCGATCGAGAAGACCCAGCTCGACGAGATCCGCAAGGATTTGAACGAAGAGTTCCGTATCGTTGAAGGCGCCACTTTCGAACGTCTGCGTTCCGCTCTGGTCGGCCATAAAGCCGAAGGCGGCGCGGGTCTGAAGAAAGGTCAGGAAATCACCGACGAAGTTCTCGACGGTCTTGAGCATGGTCAGTGGTTCAAACTGCGCATGGCTGAAGATGCTCTGAACGAGCAGCTCGAGAAGGCTCAGGCCTACATCGTTGATCGCCGCCGTCTGCTGGACGACAAGTTCGAAGACAAGAAGCGCAAACTGCAGCAGGGCGATGACCTGGCTCCAGGCGTGCTGAAAATCGTCAAGGTTTACCTGGCAATCCGTCGTCGCATCCAGCCGGGCGACAAGATGGCCGGTCGTCACGGTAACAAAGGTGTGGTCTCCGTGATCATGCCGGTTGAAGACATGCCGCACGATGCCAATGGCACCCCGGTCGACGTCGTCCTCAACCCGTTGGGCGTACCTTCGCGTATGAACGTTGGTCAGATCCTTGAAACCCACCTCGGCCTCGCGGCCAAAGGTCTGGGCGAGAAGATCAACCGGATGATCGAAGAGCAGCGCAAAGTCGCCGAGCTTCGCAAGTTCCTGCACGAGATCTACAACGAGATCGGCGGTCGTAACGAAGATCTGGATAGCTTCTCCGACCAGGAAATCCTGGATCTGGCGAAGAACCTGCGTGGCGGCGTTCCAATGGCCACTCCAGTGTTCGACGGTGCCAAGGAAAGCGAAATCAAGGCCATGCTGAAACTGGCGGACCTGCCAGAAAGCGGCCAGATGCAGCTGACCGACGGCCGTACCGGCAACAAGTTCGAGCGCCCGGTTACTGTTGGCTACATGTACATGCTGAAGCTGAACCACTTGGTAGACGACAAGATGCACGCTCGTTCTACCGGTTCGTACAGCCTGGTTACCCAGCAGCCGCTGGGTGGTAAGGCGCAGTTCGGTGGTCAGCGTTTCGGGGAGATGGAGGTCTGGGCACTGGAAGCATACGGTGCTGCTTACACTCTGCAAGAAATGCTCACAGTGAAGTCGGACGATGTGAACGGCCGTACCAAGATGTACAAAAACATCGTGGATGGCGATCACCGTATGGAGCCGGGCATGCCCGAGTCCTTCAACGTGTTGATCAAGGAAATTCGTTCCCTCGGCATCGATATCGATCTGGAAACCGAATAACACGTGACGCGAATCGAGAGCGGGGCAGGATTGCCCGCTCTCTGCTCCGCCAGGAGGAAAGGCCTTGAAAGACCTACTGAATTTGCTGAAAAACCAGGGTCAAGTCGAAGAGTTCGACGCCATCCGTATCGGATTGGCATCGCCTGAGATGATCCGTTCGTGGTCGTTCGGTGAAGTTAAAAAGCCGGAAACCATCAACTACCGTACGTTCAAACCTGAGCGTGACGGCCTGTTCTGCGCCAAGATCTTTGGCCCGGTAAAGGATTACGAGTGCCTGTGCGGTAAGTACAAGCGCTTGAAGCACCGTGGCGTCATCTGCGAGAAGTGCGGCGTTGAAGTCGCGCTGGCTAAAGTTCGTCGTGAGCGCATGGCGCACATCGAACTGGCCTCGCCAGTTGCCCACATCTGGTTCCTGAAATCGCTGCCGTCCCGTATCGGCTTGCTGATGGACATGACCCTGCGTGATATCGAACGCGTTCTCTACTTCGAGAGCTATGTCGTTATCGACCCGGGCATGACCACCCTTGAAAAAGGTCAGCTGCTGAACGACGAGCAGTACTTCGAAGCGCTGGAAGAGTTCGGCGACGATTTCGATGCCCGCATGGGTGCCGAAGCTGTCCGTGAACTGCTGCACGCTATCGACCTGGAACACGAGATTGGCCGTCTGCGTGAAGAAATTCCGCAAACCAACTCCGAAACTAAAATCAAGAAGCTGTCCAAGCGTCTGAAGTTGATGGAAGCCTTCCAGGGTTCCGGCAACCTTCCAGAATGGATGGTACTGACCGTTCTGCCGGTTCTTCCGCCAGATCTGCGTCCACTGGTCCCGCTGGATGGCGGTCGCTTCGCGACTTCCGACCTCAACGATCTGTATCGTCGAGTGATCAACCGTAACAACCGCTTGAAGCGTCTGCTCGATCTGTCCGCTCCGGACATCATCGTGCGCAACGAAAAGCGTATGTTGCAGGAAGCTGTCGATGCATTGCTCGACAACGGTCGTCGTGGCCGCGCTATCACTGGTTCCAACAAGCGTCCTCTGAAATCCCTGGCTGACATGATCAAGGGTAAGCAGGGTCGTTTCCGTCAGAACTTGCTCGGTAAGCGTGTTGACTACTCGGGTCGTTCGGTAATTACCGTAGGTCCGACCCTGCGTCTGCACCAGTGCGGTCTGCCGAAGAAGATGGCTCTCGAGCTGTTCAAACCGTTCATTTTCGGCAAGCTGGAAATGCGTGGTCTCGCGACCACCATCAAAGCTGCCAAGAAAATGGTCGAGCGCGAGCTGCCGGAAGTCTGGGACGTTCTCGCTGAAGTGATTCGCGAACACCCGGTTCTCCTCAACCGTGCACCGACCCTTCACCGTCTGGGTATCCAGGCGTTTGAACCGGTACTGATCGAGGGTAAGGCTATCCAGCTGCACCCTCTGGTCTGTGCTGCGTACAACGCCGACTTCGACGGCGACCAAATGGCCGTGCACGTACCGCTGACACTGGAAGCCCAGTTGGAAGCGCGTGCGTTGATGATGTCGACCAACAACATTCTGTCGCCAGCCAACGGTGAGCCAATCATCGTTCCTTCGCAGGACGTTGTATTGGGTCTGTACTACATGACTCGTGAAGCGATCAACGCCAAGGGCGAAGGTCGTGTGTTTGCGGATCTGCAGGAAGTTGACCGTGTGTTCCGTGCCGGCGAAGCCGCACTGCACGCTAAAGTCAAAGTGCGGATCAACGAAACTGTCAACGATCGTGATGGTGGCAGCGTCAAGAACACCCGTATCGTCGACACCACTGTCGGCCGTGCGCTGTTGTTCCAGGTTGTTCCACCTGGCCTGTCGTACGACGTCGTCAACCAGCCGATGAAGAAAAAGGCGATCTCCAAGCTGATCAACCAGTGCTACCGCGTGGTTGGTTTGAAAGAGACCGTGATCTTCGCTGACCAGTTGATGTACACCGGTTTTGCCTATTCGACCATTTCCGGCGTTTCCATCGGTGTTAACGACTTCGTTATCCCGGATGAAAAAGCCCGCATCATCGGTGCTGCTACCGACGAAGTGAAAGAGATCGAAAGTCAGTACGCCTCCGGCCTGGTAACCCAGGGCGAGAAGTACAACAAAGTGATCGACCTTTGGTCCAAGGCGAACGACGAAGTTTCCAAGGCGATGATGGCCAACCTCTCGAAAGAGAAAGTCATCGATCGTCATGGCGTCGAAGTCGACCAAGAGTCCTTCAACTCGATGTACATGATGGCCGACTCGGGCGCACGGGGTTCTGCTGCGCAGATCCGTCAGCTCGCCGGTATGCGTGGCCTGATGGCCAAGCCGGACGGTTCCATCATCGAAACGCCGATTACTGCGAACTTCCGTGAAGGTTTGAGCGTACTTCAGTACTTCATCTCCACTCACGGTGCTCGTAAAGGTCTGGCGGATACCGCGTTGAAAACCGCGAACTCCGGTTACCTGACTCGTCGTCTGGTAGACGTGGCGCAGGATCTGGTCGTGACCGAGATCGATTGCGGCACCGAACATGGCCTGGTAATGACTCCGCACATTGAAGGCGGTGACGTTGTTGAGCCGTTGGGTGAGCGCGTATTGGGTCGTGTCATTGCTCGTGACGTATTCAAGCCAGGTACCGAGGAAGTTATCGTTCCTGCCGGCACCTTGGTAGACGAGAAGTGGGTCGAGTTCATCGAGCTGAACAGCATCGACGAAGTGATCGTGCGTTCGCCGATCAGCTGCGAAACCCGCTACGGCATCTGCGCCAAGTGCTACGGCCGTGACCTGGCTCGTGGTCACCAGGTGAACATCGGTGAAGCGGTCGGCGTTATTGCTGCCCAGTCCATCGGTGAGCCGGGTACCCAGCTGACCATGCGTACGTTCCACATCGGTGGTGCGGCTAGCCGGACCTCCGCAGCCGACAGCGTTCAGGTGAAGAATGGCGGTACCGTCCGTCTGCACAACCTGAAGCACGTTGAGCGAGTGGATGGCTGCCTGGTTGCCGTGTCCCGTTCCGGTGAGCTGGCGATCGCTGATGACTTCGGTCGTGAGCGCGAGCGTTACAAGCTGCCGTACGGTGCTGTGATTTCGGTTAAAGAAGGTGACAAGGTCGACGCTGGCGCAATCGTGGCCAAGTGGGATCCGCACACTCACCCAATCGTTACCGAAATGAAAGGTACCGTGACCTACGTGGGCATGGAAGAAGGCATCACGATCAAGCGTCAGACTGACGAATTGACCGGTATGACCAACATTGAAGTACTCGACGCCAAAGACCGTCCAGCTGCCGGTAAAGATATCCGTCCTGCTGTGAAGATGGTTGATGACAACGGCAAGGATCTATTGCTGCCGGGTACCGACGTAATTGCTCAGTACTTCCTGCCAGCCAACGCCTTGGTCGGTGTAGCGGACGGTGCGAAAATCGCGATCGGTGATGTTATCGCTCGTATTCCGCAAGAGACTTCGAAAACCCGTGACATCACCGGTGGTCTGCCGCGTGTTGCCGACTTGTTCGAAGCCCGTCGTCCGAAAGAAGCCTCGATTTTGGCTGAAGTCAGCGGCACCATCGCGTTCGGTAAAGAGACCAAAGGCAAGCGCCGTCTGGTTATTACCCCGAACGACGGTAGCGATCCGTACGAAGAGCTGATTCCGAAGTGGCGTCACCTGAACGTCTTCGAAGGCGAACAGGTAAACCGCGGCGAAGTTATCTCCGACGGCCCGAGCGATCCACACGACATCCTGCGTCTGTTGGGTGTGAGTGCGCTGGCCAAGTACATCGTGAACGAGATCCAGGACGTTTACCGTCTGCAAGGCGTGAAGATCAACGACAAGCACATCGAGACCATCCTGCGTCAGATGCTGCGTAAAGTTGAAATCGCTGAATCCGGCGATTCCAGTTTCATCAAGGGCGACCAGATGGAATTGACTCACGTTCTGGTAGAGAACGAGCGTCTGGCTGGCGACGAGAAATTCGTTTCCAAGTTCACTCGCGTATTGCTGGGTATCACCAAGGCGTCGTTGTCCACCGAATCGTTCATCTCGGCGGCTTCCTTCCAGGAAACCACTCGCGTGCTGACCGAAGCGGCGGTAACCGGCAAGCGCGATTATCTGCGCGGCCTGAAAGAAAACGTAGTCGTGGGTCGTCTGATCCCGGCCGGTACCGGTCTGGCATATCACAGCGAGCGTAAACGCCGCCGTGATGCTGACAAACCGTTGCGCGTAAGCGCCAGTGAAGTGGAAGCTGCACTGACCGAAGCGCTGAACTCTAGCGGTAACTGAGTTCTGCGATAAATGAGCGTAAGGCCCCGATCGTTCCGTTCATCGAATCGAGACAATTTGTCGAGGTTGGATGAGCGGGAAGGTCGGGGCCTTTCCTTGACTGGGGACAAGATCCTCTTTAGACTCTTGTACCCCTAAATTTGGCGGGAATTCGTTCCTGCCATTTTGCTTTTCTTGCAAGACAATAGCGTCGCAAGACAACAGTGGAGCTAGTAGATGGCAACTATCAACCAGCTGGTACGTCAGCCGCGTAAGCGTATCGTCGAGAAATCCGACGTGCCTGCGCTGCAGAACTGCCCGCAACGTCGTGGCGTATGCACCCGTGTGTATACCACCACGCCGAAAAAACCTAACTCGGCACTGCGTAAAGTATGCCGTGTGCGTCTGACCAACGGTTTCGAGGTTTCCTCGTACATCGGCGGTGAAGGCCACAACCTGCAAGAGCACAGCGTCGTACTGATCCGTGGCGGCCGTGTAAAAGACTTGCCAGGTGTTCGTTACCACACCGTTCGCGGTTCTTTGGATACTTCCGGCGTTAAAGGTCGTAACCAGGGTCGTTCGAAGTACGGTACCAAGAAGCCTAAGTAGTAGCGGCTTTTTGTAAAAACTGAATCATCTATTTTTCTGAGTCGATAAGAGTAAGGTCGGAGGCGTCCCGAAAGGGCACCGATTCCGAGCGAACCTGAAGACCGTTTGAGGGCTTATCCATGCCAAGAAGACGCGTAGCAGCCAAGCGCGAAGTGCTTGACGATCCAAAATACGGCAGCCAGATCCTGGCCAAGTTCATGAACCACGTGATGGAAAGCGGCAAGAAAGCCGTTGCCGAGCGTATCGTTTATGGCGCGCTGGAAAAGGTTAAAGAACGCAAGAACAGCGACCCCCTGGAAATCTTCGAGAAAGCTCTCGACGCCATCGCTCCGCTGGTCGAAGTAAAGTCGCGCCGTGTAGGCGGTGCTACTTACCAGGTTCCGGTCGAAGTTCGTCCGTCCCGTCGTAACGCTCTGGCAATGCGCTGGTTGGTAGACTTCGCCCGCAAGCGCGGCGAGAAGTCTATGGCCCTGCGTTTGGCTGGCGAACTGTTGGACGCCGCTGAAGGTAAAGGTGCTGCAGTTAAGAAGCGTGAAGACGTGCACCGTATGGCTGAGGCCAACAAGGCTTTCTCGCACTACCGCTTCTAATTTTAGCGTCACTAATTTTGCGAGGGCTTTATGGCTCGTACAACACCGATTAATCGCTACCGTAACATTGGTATCGTTGCTCACGTGGATGCTGGTAAAACCACCACCACCGAGCGCGTCCTTTTTTACACTGGCAAAAGTCACAAAATGGGCGAGGTGCATGACGGCGCCGCGACCACAGACTGGATGGTTCAGGAGCAGGAGCGTGGTATTACCATTACTTCTGCTGCCATTACCGCCTTCTGGCAGGGTTCCGAGAAGCAGCACAAGGACCAATACCGCTTCAACGTCATCGACACCCCGGGCCACGTTGACTTCACTATTGAAGTTGAGCGTTCCCTGCGTGTTCTCGACGGCGCGGTTGTTGTGTTCTGCGGCACTTCGGGTGTTGAGCCTCAGTCGGAAACCGTATGGCGTCAAGCCAACAAATACGGCGTTCCACGTCTTGTTTACGTAAACAAGATGGACCGTGCTGGTGCGAACTTCCTGCGCGTGATCGGTCAGATCAAACAGCGTCTGGGTCACACCCCGGTGCCAATCCAGTTGGCTATCGGTTCCGAAGACAACTTCCAGGGTCAGATCGATCTGATGGCAATGGAAGCTGTTTACTGGAACGATGCTGACAAAGGCATGACTCCACGTCGCGAGCCTATCCCTGCTGAGTTGCAGGAACTGGCTGACGAGTGGCGCAGCAATATGATTGAAGCTGCGGCCGAAGCCAGCGAAGAGCTGATGAACAAGTACCTCGAAGGTGAAGAGCTCACCAACGCGGAAATCAAGGCTGCTCTGCGTCAGCGTACTATCGCTGGTGAGATCGTCCTGGCTGTTTGCGGTTCTTCCTTCAAGAACAAGGGTGTTCCCCTGGTTCTCGACGCCGTTATCGACTACCTGCCTGCTCCTACCGACATTCCTGCCATCAAGGGTACTGACCCGGATGACGAGACCAAGGAAATGGAGCGTCACGCGGACGACAGCGAGCCGTTCTCGGCTCTGGCGTTCAAGATCGCTACGGACCCATTCGTGGGTACCTTGACCTTTGTTCGGGTTTACTCGGGCGTGTTGGCCTCCGGCGACGGCGTGATCAACTCGGTTAAAGGCAAGAAAGAGCGCGTGGGTCGTATGGTGCAAATGCACGCAAACGCCCGTGAAGAAATCAAGGAAGTACGCGCTGGTGACATCGCGGCCTTGATCGGCATGAAGGACGTCACCACTGGTGAGACTTTGTGCAACGCTGACAAGCCAATCATCCTGGTTCGCATGGACTTCCCGGAGCCGGTTATTTCGGTTGCCGTAGAGCCTAAGACCAAGGACGACCAGGAAAAAATGGGTATCGCTCTGGGCAAGCTTGCTCAGGAAGACCCGTCTTTCCGCGTCAAGACTGATGAAGAGACTGGTCAAACGATCATCTCCGGCATGGGCGAGTTGCACCTGGACATCCTGGTTGACCGGATGCGCCGTGAGTTCAACGTCGAAGCCAACATCGGTAAGCCTCAGGTTTCCTATCGTGAGCGCATCACGAAGAACTGTGAAATCGAAGGTAAGTTCGTTCGTCAATCCGGCGGTCGTGGTCAGTTCGGCCATTGCTGGATCCGTTTTGCTCCTGCTGACGAAGGTCAGGAAGGTCTGCAATTCGTGAACGAAGTAGTGGGTGGTGTGGTTCCTAAGGAATACATCCCGGCTATCCAGAAGGGTATCGAAGAGCAGATGAAGAACGGCGTCGTTGCCGGCTATCCGCTGATCGGCCTGAAGGCTACCGTGTTTGATGGTTCCTACCACGACGTCGACTCCAACGAGATGGCGTTTAAGGTGGCTGCCTCCATGGCGACCAAGCAACTGGCCCAGAAGGGCGGTGGTGAGTTGCTTGAGCCGATCATGGCGGTAGAAGTTGTTACACCTGAAGACTATATGGGTGACGTGATGGGCGACCTTAACCGTCGTCGCGGCATGATCCTGGGTATGGAAGATACGGTTTCCGGCAAAGTGATTCGCGCCGAGGTTCCGTTGGGTGAGATGTTCGGTTACGCAACCGACGTTCGCTCCATGTCCCAAGGTCGCGCAAGCTACTCTATGGAATTCAAAAAATACAATACGGCTCCGTCGCACATCGTCGAAACCGTTACCAAAAAACAAGGCTGATTCAGCCCCTTTAGGCTAGGAGTTAATTGTCGTGGCTAAAGAAAAATTTGACCGTACCCTCCCGCACGTCAACGTTGGCACCATCGGTCACGTCGACCACGGTAAAACCACGCTGACCGCTGCTCTGACTCGCGTCTGCTCCGAAGTTTTCGGTTCGGCCGTTGTTGCTTTCGACAAGATCGACAGCGCTCCGGAAGAGAAAGCTCGTGGTATCACCATCAACACCGCGCACGTTGAATACAACTCGCTGATCCGTCACTACGCTCACGTTGACTGCCCAGGTCACGCTGACTATGTGAAGAACATGATCACCGGTGCTGCTCAGATGGATGGCGCTATCCTGGTTTGCTCGGCCGCTGATGGTCCGATGCCACAAACCCGTGAGCACATCCTGCTGTCCCGTCAGGTTGGCGTTCCGTACATCGTTGTCTTCCTGAACAAGGCTGACATGGTTGACGACGCTGAGTTGCTGGAACTGGTTGAGATGGAAGTGCGCGATCTGCTGAGCACTTACGACTTCCCGGGTGACGACACTCCGATCATCATCGGTTCGGCTCTGATGGCTCTGAACGGCCAAGACGACAACGAAATGGGCACCACTGCCGTTCGTAAACTGGTTGAGACTCTGGACAGCTACATCCCGGATCCGGTCCGTGTTATCGACAAGCCGTTCCTGATGCCAATCGAAGACGTATTCTCGATCTCCGGTCGCGGTACTGTTGTAACTGGCCGTATCGAGCGCGGTATCGTCAAGGTTCAGGATCCACTGGAAATCGTTGGTCTGCGTGACACTACTGTCACCACCTGCACCGGTGTTGAAATGTTCCGTAAGCTGCTCGACGAAGGTCGTGCTGGCGAGAACTGCGGCGTGCTGCTGCGTGGCACCAAGCGTGACGACGTTGAGCGTGGCCAGGTTCTGGTCAAGCCAGGTTCGGTTAAGCCGCACACTACCTTCGAAGCTGAAGTGTACGTGTTGAGCAAAGAAGAAGGCGGTCGTCACACTCCGTTCTTCAAAGGCTACCGTCCACAGTTCTACTTCCGGACCACTGACGTGACCGGTAACTGCGAACTGCCGGAAGGCGTTGAAATGGTAATGCCAGGCGACAACATCAAAATGGTTGTCACCCTGATCAAAACCATCGCAATGGAAGATGGTCTGCGTTTCGCTATTCGTGAAGGCGGTCGTACCGTCGGCGCTGGCGTCGTAGCCAAAATCATCGCTTAATTAGCGATGACTTGAAAAAGCCCCCGCCTAGCGGGGGCTTTTTTATTGGGTTGACACCTATCTGGGGCGTCTATAGAATTGCGCCTCCTTTTAACGGGCGTATTGCGCTCGGTGGGAATAGCAGCCGGAGTCTGAAATCCAATGCAAAATCAGCAAATCCGTATCAGGTTGAAGGCTTTTGACCATCGCCTGATCGACCAATCCACCCAGGAAATCGTGGAAACCGCGAAACGTACTGGTGCTCAAGTGCGTGGTCCAATTCCACTGCCTACCCGTAAAGAGCGGTTCACCGTTCTGGTCTCCCCGCACGTCAACAAAGACGCGCGTGACCAGTACGAGATCCGTACTCATAAGCGCGTTCTGGACATCGTCCAGCCAACGGATAAAACCGTTGATGCTCTTATGAAGCTTGATCTTGCGGCCGGTGTGGAAGTGCAGATCAGCCTCGGCTAAGACTCGGTCTTAGTCGTGTAACGCTCTGAAATGGGCGGCCATAGCGGGTGAAAGCCCCGTACACTCATGAGGTTTACAACATGACTATTGGTGTAGTCGGTCGTAAATGCGGTATGACCCGTATTTTCACCGAAGAAGGTGTCTCCATTCCGGTCACGGTCATTGAGATCGAGCCGAATCGCGTCACCCAGTTCAAAACTGAAGAGACCGATGGCTATCGTGCAGTGCAAGTCACTGTAGGCGAGCGTCGTGCTTCGCGTGTTACAGCTGCTCAGGCTGGCCACTTCGCTAAAGCGAACGTTGCCGCTGGTCGTACCGTAATGGAATTCCGCCTTGAAGAAGGCGAGTACCAGGCCGGCGATCTGATCAACGCTGAAATCTTCGCTGCTGGTCAACTGGTTGATGTAACCGGTCAGTCCAAGGGTAAAGGCTTCCAGGGTACGATCAAGCGTTGGAACTTCCGCGGGCAAGATAATACCCACGGTAACTCCGTGTCCCACCGCGTTCCAGGCTCTATCGGCCAGTGCCAGACTCCTGGTCGTGTATTCAAGGGCAAAAAAATGTCCGGTCATATGGGCGCTGAGCGCGTGACCGTGCAGTCCCTCGAAGTAGTGCGCGTGGACGCTGAACGCAATCTGTTGTTGGTCAAGGGCGCTGTTCCTGGCGCTACTGGCGGCAACTTGGTTGTACGTCCAGCAGCCAAGGCTCGCGGTTAAGGGGAAGCTGACATGCAATTAAATGTAAATGACGCTCAAGCGATCGAAGTTTCCGAACTGACATTTGGCGGCGAATTCAACGAGACGCTGGTTCACCAAGCAGTCGTGGCCTACATGGCCGGCGGCCGTCAAGGTAGCAAGCAGCAAAAGACCCGTTCCGACGTTCGTGGTGGCGGTAAGCGCCCATGGCGTCAGAAAGGTACTGGCCGTGCTCGTGCCGGTACTATCCGTAGCCCAATCTGGCGTGGCGGCGGTACCACTTTCGCAGCTCGTCCTCAGGATCACACCCAGAAGCTGAACAAGAAGATGTATCGCGCAGCAATGCGTTCCATCCTTGCTGAGCTGGTGCGTACTGATCGTCTGGTTGTGGTTCAGGACTTCGCTGTTGATGCACCGAAGACCAAAGATCTGCTGAACAAACTGACCGGCATGGGCCTGACTGACGTCTTGATCGTGTCTGAAGTCGTTGATCAGAACCTGTACCTGGCTGCTCGCAACCTGCCACACGTTGATGTACGTGACGTGCAAGGTTCTGATCCAGTCAGTCTGATCGCATACGACAAGGTGTTGATCACCGTGTCGGCCGTGAAGAAATTCGAGGAGCTGCTGGGATGAACCAGGAACGCGTATTTAAAGTTCTGCTTGGCCCGCACGTTTCCGAGAAGGCTACGGTTCTGGCTGACAAGAAAGGCCAGTTCGTTTTCAAGGTTGCAACTGATGCAACCAAGCTGGAAATCAAGAAGGCCGTCGAAAGCCTGTTCAGCGTGAAAGTAGAGCGTGTTACTACCCTGAATGTTCTGGGTAAGAGCAAGCGCACTGCTCGCGGTCTGGGCAAGCGTAATGACTGGAAGAAGGCAGTTATCTCCCTTCAGCCAGGCCAAGATCTCGATTTCAGCAGCAGTGCTGAGTAAGGAAGGGGTGCATCATGGCAATCGTTAAATGCAAACCGACTTCCCCTGGCCGCCGTTTTGTGGTCAAGGTGGTCAACCAGGAGCTGCATAAAGGCGCTCCTCACGCACCGCTGCTCGAGAAAAAATCGAAGACTGGTGGTCGTAACAACAATGGTCGCATTACCACTCGTCACATCGGTGGTGGCCATAAGCAGCATTATCGTCTGGTCGATTTCCGTCGCAACGACAAAGATGGCATCTCTGCCACTGTCGAGCGTATCGAATACGATCCAAACCGTACTGCTCACATCGCTCTGCTGCTGTACGCAGATGGCGAGCGTCGCTACATCATCGCGCCTAAAGGCGTGAGTGCTGGCGACCAGCTGATCGCAGGTGCTTTGGCGCCGATCAAGCCGGGCAACGCTCTACAACTGCGTAACATTCCAGTTGGTAGCACCGTACACGGCATCGAATTGAAGCCAGGTAAAGGCGCGCAAATCGCTCGTTCCGCTGGTGCTTCGGCTCAGTTGATCGCTCGTGAAGGTGTCTACGTGACCCTGCGTCTGCGTTCTGGTGAGATGCGTAAAGTGCTGGCTGAATGCCGCGCGACCCTGGGTGAAGTCTCGAACTCCGAGCATAGCCTGCGTTCGCTGGGTAAAGCTGGTGCCAAACGCTGGCGTGGCGTTCGCCCAACCGTTCGTGGTGTTGCCATGAACCCGGTTGACCACCCACATGGTGGTGGTGAAGGTCGTACCTCTGGTGGTCGTCATCCGGTATCGCCATGGGGCTTCCCGACTAAGGGCGCGAAGACTCGTGGTAATAAGCGTACCGACAAAATGATCGTCCGTCGTCGCAAGTAAATAGAGGGATACGACAGTGCCACGTTCTCTGAAAAAAGGTCCTTTTATTGATCTTCACCTACTGAAGAAGATCGAAGTGGCGGCGGAAAAGAACGATCGCAAACCAGTTAAAACCTGGTCGCGTCGTTCGATGATCCTGCCACAAATGGTCGGTCTGACCATTGCAGTCCATAACGGTCGTCAACATGTTCCAGTTCTCGTGAACGAAGACATGGTCGGCCACAAACTAGGCGAGTTTGCCGGTACCCGCACATATCGTGGGCACGTGGCAGACAAGAAAGCCAAGCGTTAAGGGGTAAGGAACGATGGAAGTAGCCGCTAAGTTGTCGGGCGCTCGAATCTCCGCCCAGAAAGCCCGCTTGGTCGCCGACCAGATCCGCGGGAAGAAGGTGGGCGAAGCGCTCAACCTGTTGGCTTTCAGCAGTAAGAAAGCCGCCGAGATCATGAAGAAAGTGCTGGAGTCGGCCGTAGCCAACGCCGAGCATAACGAAGGCGCAGACGTTGATGACCTTAAAGTCAGCACCGTTTTCGTCAACGAAGGGCGTTCGCTGAAGCGAATCATGCCACGTGCCAAAGGCCGTGCTGATCGCATCGTCAAGCGGTCTTGCCATATCACTGTCAAGGTTGCTGACAAGTAACGGAGTCGAAGAGATGGGTCAGAAAGTACATCCCATTGGCATTCGCCTGGGAATCGTCAAGGAGCACACCTCCGTCTGGTACGCAGACGGTCGGACTTATGCGGACTATTTGTTCGCTGATCTGAAGGTGCGTGAGTATCTCCAAGACAAACTAAAAAGCGCGTCCGTAAGCCGTATCGATATCCATCGTCCGGCTCAAACAGCACGTATCACCATCCACACCGCTCGTCCAGGTATCGTTATCGGGAAGAAAGGTGAAGATGTTGAGAAACTGCGTCAGGACCTGACCAAGCAAATGGGTGTGCCTGTGCACATCAATATCGAAGAAATCCGCAAGCCGGAACTCGACGGTATGTTGGTTGCGCAGAGCGTAGCTCAGCAGCTGGAGCGTCGCGTAATGTTCCGTCGCGCTATGAAGCGCGCTGTACAGAACGCCATGCGCATTGGTGCCAAGGGCATCAAAATCCAAGTGAGCGGTCGTCTCGGCGGTGCTGAAATCGCACGTACTGAATGGTATCGCGAAGGTCGTGTGCCACTGCACACCCTGCGTGCCGACATCGACTATGCCAACTACGAAGCTCACACCACTTATGGTGTGATCGGTGTAAAGGTTTGGATCTTCAAAGGCGAAGTAATCGGTGGTCGCCAAGAAGAGCTGAAACCACAAGCACCAGCGCCTCGTAAAAAAGCTGCTAAGTAAGGGGTACGCCAAATGTTGCAACCAAAGCGTACGAAGTTCCGCAAGCAAATGACTGGTCACAACCGTGGCCTGGCATTGCGCGGTAGCAAAGTCAGCTTCGGCGAATACGCGCTGAAGTCTGTAGCTCGTGGTCGTCTCACCGCTCGTCAGATCGAGTCAGCGCGTCGTGCACTGACCCGTCACGTTAAACGTGGCGGCAAGATCTGGATCCGTGTATTCCCGGACAAGCCTATCTCCAAAAAGCCCCTCGAAGTTCGTATGGGTAAAGGTAAGGGTAACGTGGAGTATTGGGTTGCCCAGATTCAGCCAGGCAAAGTCCTGTATGAAATCGAGGGTGTAACTGAAGAGCTGGCGCGTGAGGCTTTTGCCTTGGCTGCTGCAAAGCTGCCGCTCGCCACCGCTTTTGTTAAACGGACGGTGATGTGATGAAAGCGAATGAACTTCGTGAAAAAGACGCGCCGCAGCTTAACGAGCAACTGCTCGGCCTGCTGCGCGACCAGTTCAATCTGCGTATGCAGAAAGCAACTGGCCAGTTGGGGCAGTCTCACCTGCTCCGGCAAGTTAAGCGTGACATCGCTCGCGTGAAGACTGTGCTCAAACAGCAGGCAGGTAAGTAATCATGGCTGAAGCCGAAAAAACCGTCCGTACGCTGACTGGCCGTGTTGTCAGCGACAAAATGGACAAGACCATCACCGTTCTGATCGAGCGTCGCGTAAAGCACCCGATCTACGGTAAATACGTTAAGCGTTCGACTAAGCTGCACGCGCACGACGAAACCAATCAGTGCCACATCGGCGACAAAGTCACTATTCGTGAAACTCGTCCTTTGGCCAAGACCAAGTCTTGGGCGCTGGTTGATGTTCTCGAACGCGCTGTGGAAGTCTAAGGACTAGGGGTCGGAGAAATTATATGATTCAGACTCAATCCATGCTCGATGTGGCCGATAACAGCGGCGCTCGCCGCGTTATGTGCATCAAGGTGCTGGGTGGCTCCCATCGTCGTTACGCTGGTATCGGTGACATCATCAAAGTTACCGTCAAGGAAGCGATTCCTCGCGGTAAAGTGAAAAAAGGCCAAGTGATGACTGCTGTTGTAGTCCGCACTCGTCACGGCGTACGTCGTGCTGATGGCTCCATTATCCGCTTTGATGGCAACGCTGCTGTTCTTCTGAACAACAAGCAAGAGCCGATCGGCACCCGTATCTTTGGGCCAGTGACCCGTGAACTTCGTACTGAGAAGTTCATGAAGATCGTCTCGCTCGCCCCAGAAGTGCTGTAAGGAGATCCGACATGCAAAAGATTCGTCGTGACGACGAGATCATCGTGATCGCCGGCAAAGACAAAGGTAAGCGCGGTAAGGTGCTTAAGGTTCTCGCTAATAACCGTTTGGTTATTGGTGGTCTGAACCTGGTTAAGCGTCATACCAAGCCTAACCCGATGTCGGGCGTGCAGGGCGGTATCGTCGAAAAAGAAGCTCCACTGGATGCTTCTAACGTCGCCATTTTCAACGGCGAAACCAACAAGGCTGACCGCGTTGGTTTCAAAGTAGAAGACGGCAAGAAAATTCGTGTCTTCAAGTCGACCCAAAAAGCGGTTGATGCTTGAACACTGCTAGGTAGATGAGACCATGGCACGACTAAAAGAGATTTACCGGAAGGAAATCGCTCCGAAACTTAAGGAAGAACTTAAGCTTTCGAACGTGATGGAAGTTCCGCGCGTTACCAAAATCACCCTGAACATGGGTCTGGGCGAAGCGATCGGCGACAAAAAAGTCATCGAGCACGCTGTTGCTGACCTGGAAAAGATCACCGGCCAGAAAGTCGTTGTGACCTACGCTCGGAAATCCATCGCTGGCTTTAAAGTCCGTGAAGGTTGGCCGATCGGCGTCAAAGTGACCCTGCGCCGTGAGCGTATGTACGAATTCCTGGATCGTCTGCTGTCGATCTCCCTGCCTCGGGTCCGCGACTTCCGCGGCCTGAATGCCAAGTCCTTCGATGGTCGTGGTAACTACAGCATGGGCGTTAAAGAGCAGATCATCTTCCCGGAAATCGACTACGACAAGATCGATGCTCTCCGCGGTCTGGACATTACCCTGACCACCACTGCCAAGAACGATGATGAAGGTCGCGCCCTGTTGCGTGCTTTCAAATTCCCGTTCCGCAACTGATTGGAGTAGGAAAATGGCCAAGATGAGCATGAAAAACCGCGAGCTGAAGCGTCAGCTCACGGTTGCCAAGTACGCCAAAAAGCGTGCAGCACTGAAAGCTATCATCGTTGATCTGAACGCAAGTCCAGAAGCGCGTTGGGAAGCTACAGTAGCTCTGCAGAAGCAGCCACGTGACGCAAGCGCTTCGCGCATGCGTAACCGCTGCCGCCTGACCGGTCGTCCACACGGCGTTTACCGCAAGTTCGGCCTCGGCCGTAACAAACTGCGTGAAGCTGCAATGCGTGGTGACGTACCTGGTCTGGTTAAAGCCAGCTGGTAAGCACTGTCAAAGTCTCGGTGTGCGGGATCGCAAGATCCTGACCACCGGTGACCTTGAACATGAATCAAGCCCCTTTTGGGGCTTGATTCATTTGTGGGGTGTGTCTAGAATACCCGGCTCGCCTGAGCCCGTGCTTTTTTCGCATGGATGTGCTCGGCGACACGTAATAGCCGCAAGGCTAATTTTTTTGTATTAGGAGCGTCTAGCCCATGAGTATGCAGGACCCGTTAGCGGACATGCTAACTCGTATCCGTAATGCCCAGATGGCTGAAAAGTCCGTCGTAAGCATGCCATCTTCTACTTTGAAGGTAGCTGTTGCCAAAGTCCTGAAGGACGAAGGTTACATTGCGGGTTATCAGATCAGCAGCGAAATCAAACCACTGCTGTCCATCGAGCTGAAGTACTTCGAAGGCCGTCCGGTCATCGAGGAAGTGAAGCGCGTTAGCCGTCCAGGCCTGCGTCAGTACAAGTCCGTCGATGATCTGCCAAAAGTTCGTGGCGGTCTCGGTGTGTCTATCGTCTCCACCAACAAAGGTGTGATGACGGATCGTGCTGCGCGCGCTGCCGGTGTCGGCGGCGAAGTTCTTTGCACTGTGTTCTAAGGGGGGATAAGCATGTCACGCGTCGCTAAGAACCCCGTTAAGCTGCCAGCCGGTGTCGAAGTCAAATTCGCAGGCCAACAGCTTTCGGTGAAGGGTGCCAAGGGCACTCTTGAACTGAACATCCATTCGTCCGTTGAGATTGTTGAAGAAGCTGGTGAGCTGCGTTTCGCTGCTCGCAATGGCGATCAACAAACTCGCGCAATGGCTGGTACCACTCGTGCGTTGGTAAACAACATGGTCCAAGGCGTAAGCCAAGGCTTCGAGCGCAAGCTCCAGCTGGTCGGTGTTGGTTACAAAGCGCAAGCAAAAGGCACAGTGCTGAACCTGGCTCTTGGCTTCTCGCACCCAGTGGATTATGAACTGCCGGAAGGCATCACCGCTGAGACTCCTAGCCAGACCGATATCCTGATCAAGGGCATCGACAAGCAGCTGGTAGGTCAAGTGGCCGCCGAGATCCGCGACTTCCGTCCACCAGAGCCGTACAAAGGCAAAGGTGTGCGCTACGCGGACGAAGTCGTCCGTCGTAAAGAAGCCAAGAAGAAGTAGGGCATAGCAAATGACCGACAAAAAAGTTACTCGACTGCGTCGCGCTCGCAAAGCACGCCTGAAAATGCACGAACTCGAAGTCGTGCGTCTCTGCGTGTTCCGCTCGTCGCAGCACATCTACGCCCAGGTCATTTCGGCCGACGGCAACAAAGTTCTGGCATCTGCCTCGACTTTGGATAAAGAACTGCGTGATGGCGCCACTGGCAACATCGACGCGGCCACTAAGGTTGGCCAGCTGGTCGCTACGCGTGCTAAGGCCGCTGGCGTCTCGCAAGTGGCTTTCGACCGCTCTGGCTTCAAGTACCACGGCCGCGTTAAAGCGCTGGCTGATGCTGCTCGTGAAGCTGGGCTGGAGTTCTAAGTTATGTCAAATAACGACCAAAAGCGCGACGAAGGCTACATCGAGAAGCTGGTTCAAGTTAACCGCGTAGCCAAAACCGTTAAAGGCGGCCGTATCTTCACTTTCACCGCGTTGACCGTGGTGGGTGATGGTAAAGGGCGTGTTGGCTTCGGCCGTGGCAAGTCGCGTGAAGTGCCTGCTGCGATCCAGAAGGCAATGGAAGCTGCTCGCCGCAACATGATCCAAGTTGATCTGAACGGCACCACTCTGCAGTACGCAATGAAGTCCGCTCACGGCGCTTCGAAGGTGTACATGCAGCCTGCTTCTGAAGGTACCGGTATCATCGCTGGCGGCGCTATGCGTGCTGTCCTCGAAGTTGCTGGTGTTCAGAACGTTCTGGCCAAGTGCTACGGCTCGACTAACCCGGTAAACGTGGTTCACGCCACTTTCAAAGGTTTGAAAGCTATGCAGTCTCCTGAATCCATTGCCGCCAAGCGTGGCAAAAGCGTCAAGGAGATCTTCTGATCATGGCTACCGTTAAAGTTACGCTGATCAAAAGCATGACCGGCCGCATCCCTAACCACAAACTGTGCGTTAAGGGTCTGGGTCTGCGTCGCATCGGTCACACTGTAGAAGTACTTGATACTCCCGAGAATCGCGGGATGATCAACAAGGCTTACTACATGCTGCGTGTCGAGGGTTAATCGATGAAACTCAATGATCTGAGTCCAGCGCCGGGTTCCCGTCGCGAAAAGCATCGTCCGGGCCGTGGTATCGGTAGTGGTTTGGGCAAGACCGGTGGCCGTGGCCACAAAGGTCAGTCCTCCCGCTCCGGTGGCACCATTGCTCCAGGCTTTGAAGGCGGCCAACAGCCGCTGCATCGTCGCCTGCCGAAGTTCGGTTTCGTTTCCCTGAAAGCCATGGATCGCGCAGAAGTGCGTTTGTCCGAACTGGCTAAAGTGGAAGGCGACATCGTCACCGTGCAGTCCCTGAAAGATGCCAACGTGATCAACGTCAACGTACAGCGTGTGAAAATCATGCTGTCCGGCGAAGTGACTCGCGCTGTTACCATCGGAAAGGGAATCGGCGCCACCAAAGGTGCGCGTGCGGCTATCGAAGCAGCTGGCGGCAAGTTCGAGGAATAAATGGCTAAGCAAGGTGCTCTCTCTGCGCTCGGCAAAGGCGGTATGTCTGAACTTTGGGCTCGTCTGCGTTTTCTGTTCCTGGCGATTATCGTCTACCGAATAGGCGCACACATCCCGGTTCCAGGTATCAACCCGGACCGACTCGCGGACCTGTTTCGACAGAATGAGGGGACCATTCTTAGCTTGTTCAACATGTTTTCCGGCGGCGCGCTGGAACGGATGAGCATCTTTGCACTGGGGATCATGCCGTACATCTCGGCATCGATCATCATGCAGCTGATGACCGCCGTCAGCCCGCAGCTGGAGCAGTTGAAGAAGGAAGGTGAAGCTGGGCGTCGCAAGATTGCCCAGTACACCCGCTACGGCACTGTCGTCCTCGCTCTCGTTCAGGCAATTGGCATGTCCATTGGTCTGGCGGGGCAGGGCGTTTCGTTCACTGGTGACTTTGGCTTCCATTTCGTCGCGGTATCCACTTTTGTGGCTGGTGCGATGTTCATGATGTGGTTGGGTGAGCAGATTACTGAGCGTGGTGTTGGCAACGGTATCTCGATGTTGATTTTCGCAGGTATCGTCGCCGGTCTTCCGAGGGCGATCGGGCAGTCTTTCGAGTCTGCGCGTCAGGGTGATATCAACATATTCGCCTTGGTTGCCATCGGTTTGTTGGCAGTAGCGATTATCGGTTTTGTGGTGTTCATTGAGCGTGGCCAGCGTCGTATTGCTGTGCATTACGCCAAGCGTCAGCAGGGCCGCAAGGTCTTTGCTGCGCAGACCAGCCACTTGCCGTTGAAAGTGAACATGGCGGGTGTTATTCCGGCCATTTTCGCGAGCAGCATCTTGCTGTTTCCGGCTTCGTTGGGTACCTGGTTTGGTCAGTCCGAGGGTATGGGCTGGTTGCAGGACATCTCGCAGTCGATCGCTCCTGGTCAGCCGTTGAATATTCTGCTGTTTAGTGCAGGGATTATTTTCTTCTGCTTCTTCTATACGGCGTTGATGTTCAATCCGAAAGACGTAGCGGAAAACCTGAAGAAGTCCGGTGCCTTTATTCCGGGCATCCGTCCAGGTGAGCAGTCTGCGCGCTACATTGATGGCGTTCTGACTCGTTTGACCCTGTTCGGTGCTCTATATATGACGGCCGTGTGCCTGTTGCCCCAGTTTCTGGTGGTTGCAGCAAACGTTCCGTTCTACCTTGGCGGGACCTCGTTGCTGATCGTCGTCGTGGTTGTGATGGACTTCATGTCCCAAGTACAATCGCACCTCGTTTCGCACCAGTACGAATCCCTGATGAAGAAAGCCAACCTGAAGGGTTACGGCAGCGGCATGTTGCGCTGAGTACCCATAAGGTTCGAGGAGTTGGTGATGAAAGTTCGTGCATCGGTGAAAAAGCTGTGCCGTAACTGCAAGATTATTCGCCGCGAAGGTGTTGTTCGAGTAATTTGCAGCGCGGAACCGCGTCACAAACAGCGCCAAGGCTGAGTGTGATTGTGCTTCAAGCCCGGTAGCTAGTGCGCTACCGGGTTGATTATTTGTTATTACAGCGATATTATCTCGCGCCCTATTTCTTGGCTTCCGGGGCGTAGGTAGCTGTCAATTGGAGTCCCACTGAATGGCCCGTATTGCAGGCGTTAACATTCCAGATAACAAGCATACTGTTATCTCGCTGACCTACATCTATGGTGTTGGTCGCACTACTGCACAGAAGATCTGTGCAGTGACTGGGGTAAACCCAGCCGCAAAGATCAAGGATCTGAGCGACGAGCAGATTGAACAGCTGCGTGGCGAAGTGGCGAAGTTCACCACTGAAGGTGACCTGCGTCGCGAAATCAACATGAAAATCAAGCGTTTGATGGACCTCGGTTGCTATCGCGGTCTGCGTCATCGTCGTGGTCTTCCAGTGCGCGGTCAGCGTACCAAGACTAACGCGCGTACCCGTAAAGGTCCGCGTAAGCCGATCCGCAAGTAATCGCCCCAGCGAATCGACAGGAAATTAATCATGGCTAAACCTGCTGCTCGTCCTCGTAAAAAAGTTAAAAAGACAGTGGTTGATGGCATCGCCCACATCCACGCTTCTTTTAACAACACAATCGTGACCATCACCGACCGTCAAGGCAACGCTCTTTCCTGGGCTACCTCCGGTGGTTCGGGTTTCCGCGGTTCCCGCAAGTCCACCCCGTTTGCTGCTCAAGTAGCTGCTGAACGTGCTGGTCAAGCTGCGCTGGAATACGGTCTGAAAAACCTCGACGTTAACGTCAAAGGTCCAGGCCCAGGTCGTGAATCTGCAGTCCGCGCTTTGAACGGCTGTGGCTACAAGATCGCCAGCATCACCGACGTGACGCCAATCCCGCACAACGGGTGCCGTCCGCCGAAGAAGCGCCGCGTGTAATCCAGGAGATTGTAAAGAATGGCTCGTTACATTGGTCCAAAATGCAAACTCGCTCGTCGCGAAGGCACCGATCTCTTTCTGAAGAGCGGCGTGCGCGCGATCGAATCGAAGTGCAACATTGAAGCAGCACCTGGTATCCACGGCCAACGCCGCGGTCGCCAGTCCGATTACGGCACCCAACTGCGTGAAAAGCAGAAGGTCCGTCGTATCTACGGCGTTCTCGAGCGTCAGTTCAGCGGCTACTACAAAGAAGCTGCCGGCAAGAAAGGTGCAACGGGTGAAAACCTGCTGCAACTGCTCGAATGCCGTCTGGACAACGTTGTATACCGTATGGGTTTTGGCTCTACTCGTGCCGAATCCCGTCAGCTGGTATCGCACAAATCCGTCAGCGTTAACGGTCAGACCGTAAACGTGCCGTCTTACCAGGTTCGTGCTGGTGACGTAGTCGCGATTCGCGAGAAAGCAAAGAACCAACTTCGCATTGTCCAAGCTCTCGATCTGTGTGCCCAACGTGGCCGCGTAGAATGGGTAGAAGTAGACACTGAGAAGAAGTCGGGCGTTTTCAAGAACGTTCCAGCTCGCAGTGATCTGTCCGCCGACATCAACGAAAGCCTGATTGTCGAGCTCTACTCCAAGTAAGGGCTAGAAAATAGGTGCATCCATGCAGATTTCGGTAAATGAGTTCCTGACACCGCGCCATATTGATGTGCAGGTTGTCAGTCCAACCCGCGCCAAGATCACTCTCGAGCCTCTCGAGCGTGGTTTCGGCCACACCCTGGGCAACGCGCTGCGCCGCATCCTGTTGTCCTCAATGCCCGGCTGTGCAGTAGTCGAGGCCGAGATTGACGGTGTACTCCATGAGTACAGCGCCATCGAAGGCGTACAGGAAGACGTAATTGAAATCCTGTTGAACCTTAAAGGTCTGGCTATCAAGCTGCACGGTCGTGACGAAGTTACGCTGACCTTGTCGAAGAAGGGTTCGGGGGTGGTTACCGCTGCCGATATTCAGCTGGATCATGATGTCGAGATCGTTAACCCCGATCACGTAATCGCTAACCTGGCGTCTAACGGCGCCCTGAACATGAAGCTCACCGTAGCTCGTGGTCGTGGTTATGAACCGGCAGACTCGCGTCAGAGCGATGAAGACGAAAGCCGCAGCATCGGTCGCTTGCAGCTTGACTCTTCGTTCAGCCCGGTTCGCCGTATCGCATACGTGGTGGAAAACGCCCGTGTCGAGCAGCGTACTAACCTGGACAAGCTGGTTATTGATCTGGAAACCAACGGTACCCTGGATCCTGAAGAGGCTATCCGCCGCGCTGCAACCATTCTGCAACAGCAGTTGGCTGCGTTCGTCGACCTCAAAGGTGACAGTGAGCCAGTGGTTGTCGAGCAGGAAGACGAGATCGATCCGATCCTGCTTCGCCCGGTTGACGATCTGGAACTGACTGTACGTTCGGCTAACTGCCTTAAGGCGGAAAACATCTACTACATCGGTGACCTGATTCAGCGTACCGAAGTAGAGCTGTTGAAGACTCCGAACCTTGGCAAGAAATCCTTGACTGAAATCAAGGACGTTCTGGCCTCCCGCGGTCTGTCCCTCGGCATGCGCCTCGACAACTGGCCGCCTGCAAGTCTTAAGAAGGACGACAAGGCGACTGCCTGATCGTCGTAATCACCGAACGTTGTGTTTGGTAAGGAATGAACCATGCGTCATCGTAAAAGTGGTCGTCACCTGAGCCGCACCAGCTCACACCGCAAGGCCATGTTTCAAAACATGGCGGTGTCGCTGTTCGAGCACGAGCTGATCAAAACTACACTGCCAAAAGCTAAAGAACTGCGTCGCGTTGCTGAGCCGCTGATCACTTTGGCCAAGACAGACAGCCTGGCTAACCGCCGTCTGGCTTTCGACCGTACTCGTTCGAAAGCTATCGTTGGTAAGCTCTTCAACGACCTGGGCAAGCGCTACGCTACCCGTGAGGGTGGCTACCTGCGCATCCTCAAGTGCGGTTTCCGCACTGGCGACAACGCGCCTATGGCGTACGTCGAGTTGGTTGATCGTCCTGTCGGCGGTGAAGCTGTATCCGCTGAGTAAGACGTCAGTCTGAAACGGAAAACCGGGCCTGGTGCCCGGTTTTTTGTGGGCGATTGAAAAGTTTTGCTCGCATGACTCCTCGTTAGTATTTTTCTATCGGCGCTTGCAGGTTAATGAATTAGTAGGTGTAACCTGTGTGATCAATACTCACTCTCAGCCGATTAGCCGGCAGACCGACAGAGGAAGAGATTGCATGAGCCAAAATAAAACACTCACCACCGCCAGTGGCGCTCCTGTCGCCGACAACCAGAATTCCCGCTCCGCCGGCCCTCGTGGCCCATTGCTCCTCGACGACTTTCACCTGATCGAGAAGCTTGCCCATTTCAACCGTGAAAACATCCCGGAGCGCCGTGTGCACGCCAAAGGTTCGGGTGCTTATGGTACGTTCACCGTAACGAGTGACATCACCGAGTACACCAGCGCCAAACTGTTTGAATCCGTCGGCAAGCAAACTCCAACTTTCCTGCGCTTTTCCACTGTGGGCGGTGAGCGCGGTTCGGCCGACACCGAGCGCGATCCACGTGGCTTCGCCCTGAAGTTCTACACCGAGGAAGGCAACTGGGATATCGTCGGCAACAACACCCCGGTGTTCTTTATTCGCGATCCGCTCAAATTCCCGGACTTTATTCACACCCAAAAACGCCTGCCGCAAAGCAACTTGAAAAGCGCGCAAATGATGTGGGACCTCTGGTCGCACTCGCCTGAGGCGCTGCACCAGGTCACCATCCTGTTTTCGGACCGTGGCATCCCTGACGGCTACCGTCACATGCACGGCTTCGGCAGCCACACCTACAGCCTGATCAACGCCAGCGGTGAGCGTCACTGGGTGAAGTGGCACTACAAGACCCAGCAAGGGATCAAGAATCTCTCGCCGGCAGACGCTGCACGGCTGGCCGGTACCGATCCGGATTACGCACAACGCGACTTGTTCGGCGCAATTGAGCGCGGTGATTTCCCGAAATGGCGAGTGTGCATTCAGATCATGACCGAGGCCCAGGCTGCGGCGCACTACGAGAACCCTTTCGACGTGACCAAAACCTGGTCGCAGAAAGAGTTTCCATTGATTGAAGTAGGCGAGCTGGAGCTCAACCGCAATCCGCTGAACTACTTCGCTGAAGTCGAGCAGGCGGCGTTTGGTCCGAGCAACATGGTGCCGGGTGTCGGTCTGTCACCGGACCGCATGCTGCAAGGTCGCGTGTTCGCTTACGCAGATGCGCACCGCTACCGTGTAGGCACCAATCACCAGCAACTGCCGGTAAACGCGCCTCGTAGCCCGGTCAACAGCTACCAGCGTGACGGCTCCATGGCGTTTGGCAGCAATGGCGGTGCAGCACCAAACTACGAGCCCAACAGCTATGTCGAGTCGCCGAAACAAGCGCCTCGTTATGCTGAGCCTGCTCTTGCGTTGAGCGGCGCGGCTGATCGTTACGATCATCGCGAAGACACCGACTACTACAGTCATGCCGGTGCGCTGTTTCGACTCATGAGTGATGAGCAGAAGGTGCTGTTGGTCAACAACATTGCCGGGGCGATGACTGGCGTTTCAAGCGATGTGGTTGATCGGCAATTGCAGCATTTCTTCAAGGCCGATCCGGCGTATGGAGAAGCGATCGCCAAGGCGCTCAACGTACAGCTTAACGAAGTCTAAACGAGAAGCAGAACCGCCCTCATTTGGGCGGTTTTTGCGCTATTTAAACCTCTTTTCTCAGAATATCTTCGCTTTTGTCGCGCAAACAAAGTGACCAAACAGTCGCTGTGGTTCAAACTACTGACTTTGAAGCAGGGAGATGTAGGGCGATGCAAGGCCACCCAGACGTAATCGATTACCTCAACACGTTGCTGACCGGCGAACTGGCGGCGCGTGATCAATATTTCATCCATTCGCGGATGTATGAGGACTGGGGTTTCACCGAGCTCTACGAACGTATCAACCACGAAATGGAAGAAGAGGCGCAGCACGCTGACGCCCTGATGCGCCGTATCCTGATGCTCGAAGGCACGCCGCGCATGCGTCCGGATGATCTGGATGTCGGCACCACGGTACCGGATATGCTCGCTGCCGACCTGCGCCTGGAATACAAAGTCCGCGCTGCACTCTGCAAGGGCATCGAACTCTGTGAGCAGCACAAGGACTACGTCAGCCGCGAGATCCTGCGCATTCAACTGAACGACACCGAAGAAGATCACACCTACTGGCTGGAGAAGCAGTTGGGTCTGATCAAGTTGATCGGTCTGGAGAATTACCTGCAATCGCAGTTCTGATTTTCCATGTACAAAAAAGCCCCTGTCACCAACAAAGTGACAGGGGCTTTTTCATGGGCCTGATTCAGGCCTTGTCGCGAGCCAGCAATGGCTTGAGGTAGAAACCGGTGTGAGACTGCTTCATCTCGCAGACTTCTTCAGGCGTACCGACCGCAATAATCTGTCCGCCTTTGGAACCACCTTCGGGCCCGAGATCCACCAACCAATCGGCCGTCTTGATCACGTCCAGGTTGTGCTCGATCACCACCACGGTGTTGCCGTGGTCGCGCAGTCGGTGCAGCACGTCGAGCAGTTGCTGGATATCCGCGAAGTGCAAACCAGTCGTCGGCTCATCGAGGATGTACAACGTCTTGCCGGTATCACGCTTGGACAGCTCGCGGGACAGCTTCACCCGTTGCGCTTCGCCACCGGACAGCGTGGTCGCCGATTGCCCCAGCTTGATGTACGACAGGCCGACATCCATCAACGTCTGAAGCTTTCGCGCCAAAGCAGGGACCGCATCGAAGAACACCCGAGCCTCCTCGATGGTCATCTCAAGGGTTTCATGGATGCTCTTGCCCTTGTACTTGATCTCCAGCGTTTCGCGATTGTAGCGTTTGCTCTTGCAGACATCGCACGGAACATAGATGTCCGGCAGAAAGTGCATTTCAACCTTGATCAAGCCGTCTCCCTGACAGGCCTCGCAGCGTCCGCCCTTCACATTGAAGGAGAAACGCCCCGGTCCGTAACCGCGCGAACGAGATTCCGGCACGCCGGCGAACAGCTCGCGAATTGGCGTGAACAGCCCGGTGTACGTCGCCGGGTTGGAGCGAGGCGTACGGCCGATCGGGCTCTGGTCAATGTCGACGACTTTGTCTAGATGCTCCAGCCCTTTGATGCTGTCGTGGGCTGCCGCTTCCAGCGTCGTTGCACCGTTGAGTGCCGTAGCGCTTAAAGGAAACAGTGTGTTGTTGATCAGCGTCGACTTGCCCGAACCGGACACGCCCGTGACACATGTCAGCAGACCAATCGGAATGTCCAGATCGACATTGCGCAAGTTGTTGCCGCGAGCACCCTTCAGGGACAGCGACAACTTCTTGTTACGCGGTGTGCGTTTGGCCGGTACGGCGATCTTCACCCGACCCGACAAATATTTGCCGGTCAACGAGTCAGGGTGAGCCATGACCTCGGCCGGTGTGCCTTCGGCGACGATATGGCCGCCATGCACGCCAGCCCCCGGGCCGATATCCACCACATAGTCAGCCAGACGAATCGCATCTTCATCGTGCTCGACCACGATCACCGTGTTGCCGATATCTCGTAGATGTTTGAGCGTGCCAAGCAACCGATCGTTGTCGCGCTGGTGCAGACCAATTGACGGTTCATCGAGGATGTACAGAACGCCAACCAGTCCGGCACCGATCTGACTGGCCAGACGAATCCGCTGAGCCTCGCCACCGGACAACGTGTCGGCACTGCGATCCAGCGACAGATAGTCGAGGCCGACGTTGACCAGGAACTGCAGGCGTAAACGAATTTCCTTGAGAATCTTGTCGGCAATTTCGCCGCGGCGTCCAGTCAACTTCAGAACGCCGAAGTATTCGCACGCATCGCCAATTGGCAGATTGGTAACCGCGGGCAGCGTTTTTTCGCCCACCCAGACATGCCGCGCCTCGCGACGCAGGCGTGTGCCACGGCAATCCGGGCAGGGCTGGGTGCTGAGGAACTTGGCCAGTTCTTCACGGACAGAAGCCGACTCGGTTTCGCGGTAGCGACGTTCCAGGTTCGGCACGATGCCTTCGAACGGGTGCGAACGTTTGACGATGTCGCCACGGTCGTTCAGGTATTTGAAGTCGACGTTCTGCGAACCGCTGCCGTGCAGGATGAATTTCTGCTGATCGGTCGGCAGTTCGTTGAACGGCACTTCGAGGCTGAACTTGTAGTGCGACGCCAGCGAACCGAGCATCTGGAAGTAATAGACGTTGCGCCTGTCCCAGCCACGAATCGCGCCCTCGGCCAGGGTCAGTTCGCCATTGACCAGTCGCTTGATGTCGAAGAACTGCTTCACGCCCAGACCGTCGCACGTCGGGCAGGCGCCGGCCGGGTTGTTGAAGGAGAACAGCTTGGGTTCCAGCTCGCTGATAGCGTGGCCGCAAATCGGGCAGGCGAAACGCGCAGAGAAGATGATTTCTTCGCCTGGCTCGTCGTCCATCGGCGCCACCAGCGCAATGCCGTCGGCCAGTTTCAGCGCGGTCTCGAACGACTCGGCCAGACGCTGCTGCAAATCGGCGCGAACCTTGAAGCGGTCGACGATTACATCAATCGAGTGCTTCTTTTGCTTATCCAGCTTCGGCAGCTCATCCAGTTCGCAGATCCTGCCGTTGACCCGGGCCCGCACAAAGCCCTGGGCACGCAATTCCTCGAAGACCGAAAGGTGTTCACCTTTACGCTCGCGAATCACGGGCGCCAGCAACATCAGTTTGCTGCCCTCCGGTTGCGCGAGGACCAGATCAACCATCTGGCTGACTGTCTGCGCTTCCAGCGGAATGTCGTGATCCGGGCAACGCGGAATACCCACGCGTGCATACAGCAGACGCAGGTAGTCGTAGATTTCGGTGATGGTGCCGACGGTCGAACGCGGATTGTGCGAAGTCGACTTCTGCTCGATGGAAATGGCCGGCGACAAACCTTCGATGGTGTCGACGTCAGGTTTTTCCATCATCGACAAAAACTGCCGGGCATAGGCCGACAGCGATTCGACATAGCGGCGCTGGCCTTCGGCGTACAACGTGTCAAATGCCAGGGACGATTTGCCGGATCCGGACAGGCCGGTGATGACGATCAGTTTGTCCCGTGGCAGGGTCAGGTCGATGTTCTTCAGGTTGTGGGTTCGGGCCCCACGAATCAGGATCTTGTCCAAAGTGGCCTCGCTTGGCGGGCGTCGAAAACGTAGGAGTATACGGCCAAATACTGGATGGATGCACACTATCAAACGAGCGGGTGACTGTCGTACATGAAGAGTCTGTCAGCGGAGCGCGTCAAAGCGTCGCGATATACCCTGTCAATCGATGGGACTGGTAGAATCGCCGCCGGTTCACATGAGGTTTTTCCATGCACGATCCCCACAGCGAACGCATGAGTGGCAGTGAGACCCGCGCAGCAAGCGGTCTGGCCCTGGTGTTCGCCTTCCGTATGCTTGGCATGTTCATGGTGTTGCCGGTATTGGCGACCTATGGGATGGATCTGGCAGGAGCAACCCCGGCCCTCATCGGGCTGGCGATTGGCGCTTATGGCCTGACCCAGGCGATTTTTCAGATTCCTTTCGGTTTCATTTCCGACCGCATCGGGCGCCGTCCGGTGATTTATCTGGGGCTGATCGTGTTCGCCCTCGGCAGCGTTCTGGCGGCCAATGCCGATTCGATCTGGGGCGTTATCGCCGGACGAATCCTCCAAGGCGCGGGGGCTATTTCCGCAGCGGTCATGGCATTGTTGTCAGACCTTACCCGCGAACAGCATCGGACCAAAGCCATGGCCATGATCGGCATGACGATTGGTCTGTCGTTTGCTGTCGCCATGGTTGTAGGGCCGTTGCTGACCCGCGCTTTTGGCCTGTCCGGATTGTTTCTCGCCACGGGCGGCATGGCGCTGTTCGGCATTGTGATTGTGATGTTCATGGTGCCGCGCTCCTCCGGGCCGTTGCAGCACCGCGAGTCCGGCGTTGCGCGTCAGGCGCTGATGCCGACGCTCAAGCACCCGGATCTGCTGCGCCTTGACTTGGGCATTTTTGTGTTGCACGCGATGTTGATGTCGAGCTTCGTTGCATTGCCGCTGGTCCTGGTTGAAAAAGCCGAGTTGCCCAAAGAGCAGCACTGGTGGGTCTACCTGACCGCGCTGCTGATCTCCTTCTTCGCCATGATCCCGTTCATTATCTACGGCGAGAAGAAACGCAAAATGAAACGAGTTTTATTGGGCGCGGTGCTGACGCTGATGCTCACTGAGCTATTCTTCTGGCAGTTCGGCGATAGCTTGCGGGCTCTGGTGATCGGGACAGTGGTGTTCTTTACCGCGTTCAACTTGCTGGAAGCTTCCTTGCCATCGCTGATCAGCAAGGTTTCACCGGCCGGCGGCAAGGGCACGGCGATGGGGGTTTATTCCACCAGCCAGTTCCTCGGATCGGCACTGGGCGGGATTCTTGGCGGCTGGCTGTTCCAGCACGGCGGTTTGTCGGTTGTGTTCCTTGGATGCGCCGGCCTGGCTGCCCTCTGGCTGGCCTTTGCTGTTACCATGCGCGAACCACCTTACGTGACGAGCCTGCGCTTGCCGTTGTCGCCCGAGGCGATCCGTGAAGCGGGTCTGGTCGAGCGCCTGAAGGCCGTCGTAGGGGTAACAGATGCAGTGATCGTCGCGGATGAAGCGGCGATTTACATAAAATTGGACACCGAACTATTGGATCGCACCACCCTTGAGCGCCTGGTGAACAACCCGGCCGGGGCGGCGTGCGTAGCCTAGGAGAACGTTATGGCCCGTGGGGTTAACAAAGTCATATTGGTCGGCACTTGCGGCCAGGATCCCGAAGTTCGCTACTTGCCTAACGGTAACGCCGTGACCAACCTGAGTCTGGCGACCAGCGAACAGTGGACCGACAAACAAACCGGTCAGAAAGTCGAAAAGACTGAATGGCACCGTGTGTCGATGTTCGGCAAAGTGGCCGAAATCGCCGGCGAGTACCTGCGTAAAGGTTCGCAGGTCTACATCGAAGGCAAGCTGCAGACCCGCGAGTGGGAAAAAGACGGTATCAAGCGTTACACCACCGAAATCGTGGTCGACATGCAAGGCACCATGCAGCTGTTAGGCGGCCGTCCACAACAGGGCGACCAACAAGGCGGGGGCAACAACTACCAGCAGTCCGCTCCGGCTCCACGCCAGCAGGCTCCGCGCCCGGCGCCGCAACAATCGGCTCCGCAACAGTCGCGCCCGGCTCCACAGCAGGCGGCTCCGCAGCCGGCTCCGGATTTCGACAGTTTTGATGACGATATCCCGTTCTAGAGATACGGCTTGAACCTATTTAGGGTGCAGCCTCGAAACCCCCGATCAGTCCTCTTGACTGGTCGGGGGTTTTCTTTTGCGCACCATTTTGTAGGCGCCGGCTTGCGGTTAACGGGGGGAAGTGGTTACGCCGCCCCGCGCCGTGTGCAATTTCTTGTAGCTGTCGATCAGGCGCAGGTGCCTATCGAGCCCCTCCAGTTTCATGCTTGTCGGTGTCAAGCCATGGAACCGCACGCTGGCGTCTACCGATCCGATCGCTGCGTCCATCCGTTCGTTGCCAAACATCCGGCGGAAGTTGGCCTCGTAGTCTTCCAGTTCAAGGTCTTCGTCCAGTTTCATCTCCAACACCACATTGACGGCCTGGTAGAACAAGCCACGCTCAACCGTGTTGTCGTTGTACTGCAGGAACATTTCCACCGCCTCTTTCGCCTCTTCAAATTGCTGCAAGGCGAGATAAATCAGCAGCTTCAACTCCAAAATCGTTAACTGACCCCAGGCGGTATTGTCGTCAAATTCGATGCCGATCAAGGTGGTGATGTCGGTGTAGTCGTCCAGCTCACTTTCCACCAGACGCTCAACCAGCGCTTGCAGTTCGTCTTTGTCCAGGCGATGCAGGTTCAGGATGTCTTCGCGGAAGAACAGCGCTTTGTTGGTGTTATCCCAGATCAGATCGTCTACCGGATAAATTTCCGAATAGTCCGGCACCAGGATGCGGCAGGCCGTCGCGCCGATATGCTCGTAGACCGCCATGTAGACTTCCTTGCCCATGCCTTTGAGAATGCCGAACAAGGTCTCGGCTTCCTCGGTGTTCGAGTTTTCACCTTGGCCGGAAAAGTCCCATTCCACGAAATCGTAATCCGACTGGGCGCTGAAGAAACGCCACGAAACCACGCCGCTGGAGTCGATAAAGTGCTCGACGAAGTTGTTCGGCTCGGTCACCGCATGACCTTCAAACGTCGGCTGCGGCAAGTCGTTGAGGCCTTCGAAGCTGCGGCCCTGGAGCAGTTCGGTCAGGCTGCGTTCCAGCGCCACTTCCAGGCTCGGGTGCGCGCCGAACGAGGCGAACACACCGCCGGTACGCGGGTTCATCAGCGTCACGCACATCACCGGGAATTCACCCCCCAGGGACGCATCCTTCACCAACACGGGGAAGCCTTGCTCTTCCAGCGCCTGAATGCCGGCCAGTATCCCGGGGTACTTCGCCAGCACATTGGCCGGCACATCCGGCAGTGCAAATTCACCTTCGATGATTTCGCGTTTGACCGCGCGCTCGAAGATTTCCGACAGGCACTGCACTTGGGCCTCGGCCAGCGTGTTACCGGCACTCATGCCGTTGCTCAGAAACAGGTTTTCAATCAGGTTCGACGGGAAATACACCACCTCGCCATCCGACTGTCGCACGTACGGCAGCGAACAGATGCCGCGCTCTTCATTGCCCGAGTTGGTATCGATCAGATGGGAGCCACGCAGCTCGCCGTCGCGGTTGTAAATCTTCAGGCAGTACTCGTCGAGAATTTCAGCTGGCAGTGCATCTTTACGGCCAGGTTTGAACCAGCGCTCGTCCGGGTAGTGCACAAATGCGGCGTTGGCGATGTCTTCGCCCCAGAACTGGTCGTTGTAGAAGAAGTTGCAGTTGAGTCGCTCGATAAACTCGCCCAACGCCGACGCCAGCGCGCCTTCTTTGGTCGCGCCCTTGCCGTTGGTGAAACACATCGGCGAGTGCGCATCGCGGATATGCAGCGACCACACATTGGGCACGATATTGCGCCACGAAGCGATTTCAATCTTCATGCCCAGGTCCGCCAAAATGCCCGACATATTGGCGATGGTTTGCTCCAGCGGCAGATCCTTGCCGGCGATGTAAGTGCCTGCCTCTGAATTAGAACCAGGCATCAATAACGCTTGGGCATCGGCGTCGAGGTTTTCCACCTCTTCGATCACAAACTCGGGCCCGGCCTGCACCACTTTTTTCACGGTGCAACGGTCGATGGAGCGCAGGATGCCCTGGCGGTCCTTGTCGGAGATGTCCGCTGGCAACTCGACCTGGATCTTGAAAATCTGGTTGTAACGGTTTTCCGGGTCAACAATATTGTTTTGCGAGAGGCGGATGTTGTCCGTGGGGATGTTGCGCGTGTTGCAGTACAACTTTACGAAGTAAGCCGCACACAACGCCGACGAAGCGAGGAAATAGTCGAACGGACCCGGTGCCGAGCCATCGCCCTTATAGCGGATAGGTTGATCGGCAACCACCGTGAAGTCATCGAACTTGGCTTCAAGCCGAAGGTTGTCGAGAAAGTTGACCTTGATTTCCATGGGGGATTACCAGAATAACGGGCTAGACGATTTGGCCGCCATTATCCGGCTTTTCGGCCGTAAGTCTTGTGGTCGTCTGGTCCTGGAACAGGTTTACACCTGTTTCACCCCTAAAGCCCGATGCACGGCACCGAGCTTTTTTATGAACGATGAATGGTTCAGTCGAGTATCAGATGTGGCAAGAACCGGCTCGAGTCCTTGGTGATCAGGCTGTTGTCTTCCCGCACACCAATCCCCGCCGCTTGATCGCCGATCACCCAGGAGCCGATCAACGTGTAGCTGTCACCAAACTGCGGCAGCGGTGCGAATTCCTGAAGGATAAACGGCGCATCCGTGTAGGGACCGTCCTCTTTCACGATCAGACCCTCGGCGGTTTGCAGTTCGATGTTGGCGCCTTCCCGCGAGAAAAATGGCTTGCGGACCCAGCCTTTGGGCACCGTTTTACTCGGATCGGTATCCAGGTGAGCGGCGAGCAGATTTGGGTGACCTTTGTTGAACTCCCACAGGAGCGGCAGGATGCCTTTGTTGGAAATGATGGACTTCCAGGCCGGTTCGAAAAACTGCGTGTCACTCTGGGCAATCGCTGCGCCGAAGGGCTCGTGGAAAATGAACTCCCAGGCATGCAGCTTGAACAGGTGAGGAATCCAGCGATCTTCAAGATCGACGAAGCGTCCGTCACTGGTGAGGCCAATGTCTTCGAGATCGATGTGGCGGGATTCAATGCCGACCTTCTCTGCGATCAGACGCAGGTAATCGGTGGTGCCCTTGTCCTCGACAGAATTTTTCATCGAGGCGAAATAGAAGGGTTGTTTGAGCTGTAACTGGGCGAAGGCCTGATGCAGTTTGGTGTCGATGCTGTTGAACTGGTCGGCCTGTTTGGGCAACAAACCGCGTTCGATGCATTGCTCCAGCCAGCCCCACTGAAACGCTGCCGCTTCATACAAGCTGGTCGGCGTGTCGTAGTTGAGCTCCAGCAGTTTGGCCGGGCCGCTGCCGTTGTAGGAAAAGTCCATGCGCCCGTACAAGTGCGGGTGGCCTTCGAGCCATGACGTCCGGATCATGTCGTAGAACGGCGCGGGAATGCTCAGGCGTTCCAGCAGCTCTTCGCTCTGAACCACCCGGGCCACAAGGTCCATGCACATCTCATGAATCTCGGTGGTCGGGTCTTCGAGATCGTTTTCGATCTGCTTGAGCGTGAACTGGTAGTACGCGCTCTCGTCCCAATAGGGCTCGTCGTCGATGGTGTGAAACAGAAAGCCGAGGCTGTCGGCGGTCTGTTTCCAGTCATGACGTTCTGCGCAGAGAATCTTTTTCATGGCCCGGTTTCCTTAACTGCTCGATCCGCCGCCGCCCCAGCCACTGCGGGCGCTGGCCTTGCTGCCAAAACCGCCACGGGAAGTGGACGAGGCCACCGACACTGGCTTGCTGGCGGAACGAATCGAGTCGGCGTAGTTGCTGCTGCCATATCGCGCCTGATTGGACTTGGTGAAGGTCGAGCCCTTGGCAATCCGCTGGCTGAGCGTCGAGGAAGAATAACCGCCGCGGTCATCACGGTAGCGATACACCGGTTGCGAGTAATAGCTGCTGCGGTTGTTGCTCAGCATGTTGCCGATCAGTAACCCGGCCAGCAGGCTGGTGCCAGAAAACCCGGAGCCACCACTGTTCGCTTCCGACGGGGGCAATTGAGCCTTGGCCGCGTCCACCTGAGATTGCGTCACCTCGCCGTCGGCGCTCAGTTCGAAGCCACCCAGCTTCGGGATGAATTTTCCGGCGGAATCCTGCTGGCACCAGTCAGCGACGAAATCGGCGTCACAATCGGCCTGGTTGTCGTACACCGGCGCAATGCGACGATGCTCGGTCATGGCGCTCATGTAGGCGTCAGAGCAGATGTCCACCGGGAGTTTTTCATCGGCACATTGCTGAACCGACTGGAAGTTGAATTTCTTCTGTATCGGGTAGGTTTTTTCTGTCGGTCCGCAGCCTGATATCGCCATCGCGACCGATGCTGCCAGTGACAGCTGAACGTACTTGCTTCGTTTCATCGGGAGCTCCGTGCGCGATCAGTTCGGGGAAGGGGTCATGCAGGCGGCGTTCAACATGCCGACGCTGATGGCCACGGCCGCGACATAGACACCCGCTGCGATTTCACCTTTCTTGATCCGTTCCGAAGTGCCTTTCAAGACCAGGCTGGTCACCAAAAATGCCAGCAGTTGCACGACGGCTGCGATCAGCGACCAGACGACAAAGTCGAGCAGGCTGATCGAGTAGGCAATCACATTGCTCGCCGGAATCGCGAAACCAATCAAGGCACCGCCGAGGGCGATCGCGGCGGCTACGTTGCCTGACCGGATCAGTTCGAACTCTTTGTGCGGGGTGATTCGGGTGTAGATGAACTGGAACAGCGCGAACAGCACGGCGGCGCCGAGGATGTACGCAACGAAGCCGAACACGGCGGCTTTGTTCAGGGAGATGGAAAGCGCTTCGAGCATGGACTTCTGCCTTGTTTAAAAAGTGTTGAGGTCGGTGGTGTACAGCGAAATGCCCAGCGACGTGCTCAGGCTGATGGTGCCTTCGGCATCTTCTTCGACGGAGAACAGCAGGAACTCACGGCGATCGGTCAGGCCGGTTTCGCGGGCGTATAGCATCGAACGGTGTTCGATAATGTAGGATGCATCCGGATTTTTCAGCTGTTCGCTCAACGCTACCAGTTCGGTCTGACCATCCTCGGTGCCCCATTCGCGGGTGTATTCGACGCCGTTGTGGGAATAGGTCGGCAGACCGATGAGACTTTGCGGGCCGGCGAGTCGACGTAGCTCCGCTTCACTGCTGATGGTGACGTAACTGAGGTAGTTGAACAGGATCACCGACTCGACCTGCCCGGCGATGTTGCCGGTGGTGTGCACTTGCAGCCAGTAATCTTCGTCATTCATGTAATAACGCGACAGCCAGGTCGATTGCCCGAGGTCAACGGTGCCGTTGCTCCAGATTTGCTGGGAACCGGGAATGATCACCGCGGTTTTTTCGTCGAGCAGTAATTTCAGGGTGGTGTCGAAGATTACGCCCTTGCCCGATGCCAGGCCCAGCGGGCCGGTGGCGGGCAGGGTTTCGTCGGCGGTCCATTTCGATTCTGAATTCGCTTTCGGGGCCTCAAGCCCCATCAACTGCTTAAACCATCCCATTGGAGATTTCCTTGAGGCGAGTGGAGGCGATGTAGAAGAGCTCGCCGCCCTCAATGCGCGTGGCGCTGAGCGGGTTGATCGAAGGTTGCCGGGCGCCCTTGGCGCGGTAACCGATGAGCGTGGCGTTGTGACGTTCTTTCATCTGCGCATACAGATCGCCGAAAGTCGCCTGAAAAGTCTCGGGCAGTTTCATCAAGTATTGCGTCGAGCCCTGGCCCACGCACAGCAATTCATTGATGACCACGGACGACCCCGGGTCCTGGGACGCGCGCACTAGCATTTCGATGGCCATACTCGATGTGCATTCCAGGCTGGGCGCGTAGGCGCTGGCGAGCGTGGCGATTTCACTGTCATTGAAGTGAGCGACCACATGCCCGACCGGCTTCAGTTGATTGACCGCCAGCACGGTGGCCAGGGTCAGATCGTCCGAATGGGTTCGCACCAGCACGCGCTCGGCACCGGGGATGCCAGCGCGCAGTAGTAATGCCACAGAGGAAAGACTTTCTCCCTTGATAAAGGAAGCTTTGCCCGGCATTGGGTTTTCTTCCAGGGTGCAATCGCAAATCACGATCAGGTTGTCGTTGGAGGTTTCATCCTGAAGCAACAGTTCGATGACCCGCTCGCTGGACGCGCCTTCCCAGCCAATGAGCACCGTGTGGCCGACCTTGCCGGTGTAGTCGCCTTTGCCCTTCATGCCTTTTCTCCATGTGTCGATGACACTGCTGGTGGTTTTTCCGATGGCTGCCGTCAGCAGTGCAATGCCCCCGAGCATGATCCAGGTGGCCACGAAAATTCGCCCCGCTGATGACTGGGGCAACAGATCGCCATAGCCGACGGTGAGCGTGGTGGTGAGATAGAAATAGATAAACGTGGCGGCGGCGGTGAGGTGTTGTTCGCCCAGGAGAACCAGGCCGATCCAGGCCGTGGTCAGGTGGACGGTCAACGCAATGACCAGTCCTGCCCAGCCGAACCGGTGGAAGAGGGACGAGGCGTACATGCGCAGTAAAAGGAAAATCGACATTTCGTCCCTGACTCCGTGTTGGCTCATTCCTGGCGGCGTAATCGCCCCGGCGTCTGCATCTTCGAAATGTGGCTACCGGGCGGCATTAAACCTGCTGCGCGGCGTAGATAAAAGTACCTTGGCTGCAATAAATCCGGCGAACGCGCCAAACAGATGCCCTTCGAAGGAAACACCCTGACGTGGAAGAAAGCCAAAGACCAGGCCGCCATACAGCAGCGCCACGATGCTGGCGATGATCAGGTTGCCCCAGCTCCTGTGGAGCCAGGCGCGGGACAGCAGGTACGCCCACAGTCCGAAAATCCAGCCGCTGGCGCCGATGTGTACGCCTGAAAACCCGAAAAGCCAGACCAGCGAGCCGCCCAGCAGAACAATGATCGCGCTGACGGCGATGAACCGTTTGACCCCGTCGATCAGGACCAGCGTACCCAGAATCAAAAACGGAATCAGGTTGGCGCTCAGGTGCGCAAAGGACGCGTGCAAAAAGGGCGAAGTGACGATGCCGCCCAGCCCGTAGAGCGTTCTTGGCATCAGGCCAAAACCCATAAGGCTGTAGCCGGTCGCGACATTGAGCAGTTGCAGCGCCACCATGAAAATGGCCAGGCCGGCGATTGTCTTGAAACCCTTCAGGGCATCCATCCGTGACCTCTTATCGATGAAAACCGCAGCGCATATCCATTAGTGGGAGCGGGCTTGCTCGCGATAGCGGAGTGTCAGGCGTAACAATCGCCTGACACTCCGCTATCGCGAGCAAGCCCGCTCCCACAGGTTGCGTAGGGTGGCTCAATTACTCGGCTTTTTTCTTCAGACGCTCAAGAATCGCGTTGGCGCTGCCGGTATCCGGCGTGATGCCCGCTTCGCGAAGCTTGCGCTCCAGGTCGGTGCCGGTCGACGCATCGGCCAGTTGATCGTGAGCTTCCAGTTCAGCGGCGCGTTGCTGCTGCTTGGCCTGCAAACGGTTCAACGTACCGACCGCCGTTTCCAGTTTGCCATTGGCACCGCCACTGGCGATGGACGCGCTGACCTGGGCTTTCTGTACGCTGTCACGTGCCTTGGCCATGTCCACTTGCTGGCGCAGGCTTTTGATGCGGCTTTCGGCCTTGCTGATGTCTTTGCGCATGTTCTCCGCGTAACCGCCGAATTCGGCGGCCTGCTTTTGCTCGACATCCAGTTCGTTGGTCAGGGTCGAAATGGCTTCGGCCACTTCCAGCGCCAGGTCTTCACGGTTGGCCTGGATTGCGGCCATGGCCTTTGATTCCAGGTCCTTGATCTTGGCGTTGTATTCGCTGACGCGATCGGCCGATAGTTTGTGCTTGGCCATGATGGTGACCAGCTCACGCTTGGCGTTGGCCAGTGCGCTGTCGGCATCGCGGATTTCCTGGTCGAGGATGCGCAGGGCCTGTTGGTCGGCGATTGATTCGCCGACTTCGTTGGCACCGCCACGCAGCGCGGTGAACAGTTTGCTCCAGACGGACTGAGTCATTGGATATTCCCGAAGAATTAGTTGAAGAAACGTTCGAAGGCTTCGCTGGCGCGCTGGACGTTGTCGACGAGGGTTTTAACCTCTGTCACGATGTTCGTCAGGCTGGAGTCGGAGCTCAGTGCGCCGAACATGTTGTAAACAATCTGCCCGTTAGGCATGGACTCAATGCCGATCGACGACAGCGGGAACAGCTCCCGGCTGCGCAGCACAGCGTCATTGAACCCCGGCACGTCTTTGATCGACTCGACGTCGACCAGTACGGTATCGACGATGATCTGATCGCCCACCACCGCGATGTAAATCGGCAAGCCACCGAAGTCGTTCATTTCCAGCTTGATGCTGGACTCGGAGCCTTGAATCAGGGAGAGGTTGATGTCGTTCGAGGCCACTTCGTCCAGGGCTTGAAGGGCGCTGTAGAGGCGATCGATGTTCCAGTTATTACCTGCGCTCATGTAATTCTCCGACATGAATGAGCCAGCCAGAATCGGTTGGCGTAGCTGTTTCTCCATCTGCTTGAGCAGGCTTCGATTTTCGGGAAGCACCCAAGTCTCGTGTTTCACATAACCAGCGGCACCCAGCCCCGCGCGCATTTGCTTCATGTAGAAGCTCGACGGTTTTTTCGCGGTCGGTTTCGAGCGCTCTCCCTTGCGGCTCGCTGAATCGGTCACAGACCCGGAAGGCGGATCTGATGGAGAGCTGCTGTTCATGATGCTGGCCTCGTTGTGAAAAAACTCACGCGTGAGAAACACTACAGGCAATTCCTGCGACCCTCAATAGCTCACGCGTGAGATTTTTTGCAGGACGAAATTGTGGGAGCGGGCTTGCTCGCGAAATCGGTTAATCAGTCGGCATCAATGCTGACTGACCTACCGCGTTCGCGAGCAAGCCCGCTCCCACAGGTACTCTTTTAGTTGGCGAGGAACTCGTCGGTCGATACTACACTGGCGTACGCAAAACCCAGGGCCGACATGAAGGCCGCGTGAACGTGGGCGGCCGGAACGGTGAGGCCGTTGAACTCCAGATCACGGGAGGCACAGGCGTCGTGGATCACGGTGACGGTGTAACCGAGGTCATTGGCGGCGCGGGTGATGCCATCAACGCACATGTGGCTCATGCTACCGACCACGACCAGTTCCTGGATGCCTTGCTCGTCGAGGATCGACTTCAGTTCGGTTTCGCGGAACGAGTTGACGAAGTGCTTGAGCACCACCGGTTCATCGGCGCGGTTGAGGACTTTGGGGTGCAGCTTCGCGCCTTCGGAGCCCGGGGTGAAAAAAGGCGCTTCGTCGGAAGTGAATTCGTGGCGGATGTGCACCACTGAATCACCAGCATCACGAAAAGTCTTGATCAGGCGTACGGCGTTGTCCGCAGCCGCGTCGGCCCCGACCAGCGGCCATTTTCCTTGAGGGAAGTAGTCGTTTTGGATATCGACTACGATGAGTGCTTGCTTGGCCATGGCTGTTTCCTCGAAGTGTGTGTTGGTGTGGAATGAAGTATCGGGTCTGGCAGGCCGTCCGAGGATTGGCCGCACCGACAATAGAAGGGGGAAAACTGACAATGGACGCACAAAGGGCAATCGCCGAGCTGGGCGTGCTGATTTATCCGGGCGCGCAGATGGCGGCGGTGCACGGGCTGACGGACTTGTTCGAGGTGGCGAACCGGATTGCCGCCGAGTATCAGGCTGCGCAGTTGCCGCTGCTGCGGGTCAGCCATTGGCAAGTCGATGGCGATCAGCCGCCCAGGCGCGTCTACGACAGCCATCCCGCCACAGACGTTGCGCTGGTGGCGGTGTTGATCCCGCCGTCGATTGGCGGTTTTTCCGAAGGCCAGGCGCCGCAAGGCTTGCTGAGCTGGATTCGTCAACAACACGCACAAGGAGCGACTCTCGGCGGCGTTTGCGTGGGCTCGATTCTATTGGCCGAAAGCGGCCTGCTCGACGGCCGTAGCGCCACTACCCACTGGACCTCGGCCAAGGCCTTCGTCGAGCGTTACCCGGCGATCAAACTCAAGGCCGATACACCGATTGTCGACGACGGCGACCTGATTACCACCGCCGGGTTGATGGCCTGGTCCGAGCTGGGGTTGCGTCTGGTGGACCGGCTGCTGGGGCCGAGCATCGCCACCGGCACGGCGCGTTTTCTGGTAGTCGAACACAGCGACAGCGCGAGCGAATGCGGCAGTAATTTTTCACCGATTCTCAGCCATGGCGACGCCTCGATTCTCAAGGTTCAGCATTGGCTGCAAGGCACCGGGGCGACTGATGTGTCTTTGACGGCGATGGCTGAACGGGCAGGGCTGGAAGAGCGCACCTTTCTGCGGCGATTCCGAGCGGCGACCGGGTTGAAACCCACCGAGTACTGCCAGCACCTGCGGGTCGGCAAAGCCCGTGAAATGCTTGAGTTCACCAACGGCACTATCGATCACATTGCCTGGACCGTGGGCTATCAGGACCCGAGCGCCTTTCGCGCGACGTTCAAGAAGATAACCGGGTTGGCGCCGAGTGATTATCGGGCGCGGTTTGGAGTGACGCCGACTGCCGGAACCCGGTAGGCGCAACACCCGAAATCCCTGTGGGAGCGAGCTTGCTCGCGATGGCGGTAGGACAGTTAAGATTGATATGACTGACACGCCGCTATCGCGAGCAAGCTCGCTCCCACAGAGGACGTGCGCAAGGCTGTGATCTTGCAAAATGCCGGAGTTGAAAGAATCGTCGTGCAGAATAAAACAGGCTTAGTGCCATCGCGCCCGCCGCAACTGGCTGATTTTGGAAACGTTTCACTCCAGTCCCGCTTGGCCTGATCTCTGCACCCGTTCCACTACATTCAGCCGATTGAAGGGGGACGCATGACCCCGACAAACCGCAAGAAACTGGTGGTCGCCCATTCGGTGCGGCCCGATGCACCACAGCACGAAGTCGAAACCAATCGCGCGCTGGCCCGTTGGCTGGCGCATATCCTCGGTCTCAAATACGGCGGCAGTTACGACCCCGACCATCACAGCGGTCGTGACCTTTATCTTTTACCGACCCAAACCCTGGTCGGCGCCGCTGCCGCACAACAGTTGGGTGTTAGAGGGCCGGACGATTTATGGGGCGGCTACGTCGACTATGACTTCATCTGCACCAAAGCCATCAGCCACGGCCTGCGCAACAAAAATGCCCATGCACCCCAGGGGTGGTCGCCGTTGTTCTCCGAACGGGTGCGCAGCGTGGTGCTTGATGGCCTCAGCGTGTTTTCCCTTACTGATGCGCGTCCTGCGGCGGAGCATTTGCTCTACAGCGGCCCGATTCGATTAAAACCGATTCATGCGTGCGCCGGGCGCGGTCAGGAAGTCATCCAAAGCCTCGACCAGTTCGATGCCGTTCTCGCCAGAGACGACGCCGACGTGCTGTTCACCGAAGGCGTGGTGCTGGAACAGGACCTGACCGACGTGGTGACCCACAGCGTCGGCCAAAGCTTCATCGGCGATAAAGTGCTGAGCTACTGCGGTGATCAATACTTGACCAATGACGGTCAGGGCGAGCAAGTTTATGGAGGGTCGAACCTGCTCGTGGTGCAGGGTGGCTACGACGATCTGCTCGGACTGGACCTGCCGGATGATGTGCGATTGGCGATCCGGCAAGCACAGGTGTTCGACAACGCGGCGGACGAGGCCTATCCCGGTTTCTACGCGTCGCGGCGCAACTACGACATTGCGCAAGGCCTGGACAGTGAAGGCCAGCCGCGCAGTGGCGTGCTTGAGCAATCCTGGCGCATGGGTGGCGCCAGCAGCGCGGAAGTGGCGGCGTTGCAGAGTTTCGTCAACGACCCGGGTATACGCGCAATCCGCGTGTCTTCGGTGGAAACCTACATCGATCAGGCACTGCCGACGGACGCCATCGAGGTGTACCGCGGGCCGGCGCAAAACAGTGAATTTCTTCTCAAGTACGTAACGGTCCAACCCTATGACGGCTAGAAGCGAAACCATTCAGATCGACATCGACGATGAACAGATGAGCGGGACGTTTCTCAGCCCCAAGTCGAAGGTCCCCGGTGTGCTCTTCGTGCACGGCTGGGGTGGCAGTCAGGAGCGCGACCTTGAGCGTGCCAAAGGCATCGCGGGTCTGGGCTGCGTTTGCCTGACGTTCGATTTGCGCGGGCACACTGGCGGCACCGGCATTTCTCTCACGCGGGTCACCCGCGAAGACAACCTGCGCGACCTGCTGGCAGCGTACGACCGATTACTCGCGCATCCGGCCCTGGATACTTCGGCGATTGCCGTGGTCGGTACCAGTTATGGCGGTTACCTGGCGTCGATCCTGACGTCATTGCGACCCGTACGCTGGCTGGCGCTGCGAGTGCCGGCGCTGTATCGCGACGAGCAATGGCATACGCCCAAACGCGATCTGGACAAGATGGATTTGCGTGATTACCGCCGTACGCTGGTTCGCGCCGACACCAATCGTGCGCTGCATGCCTGTTCGCAATTTACCGGCGATGTGCTGTTGGTCGAGTCTGAGTCCGACGAATACGTGCCACACGCGACGATCATGAGCTACCGCGCCGCATGCCAGCAGACACATTCGCTGACCCACCGGATTATCGACGGCGCCGATCACGCGTTGAGCGAGCCGGTTTCGCAACAGGCGTACACCTCGATTCTGGTGGACTGGATTACCGAAATGGTGGTGGGTGAGCGGTTGAGCATCATTCAATCCAAATGATCTGTGGCGAGGGAGCTTGCTCCCTCGCCACAAGTGCAGCTATCACTTGGGTTTTTTCGAGATCCGCAGCGACTTGGCTTTCGCTTCGACGATCAAATACATCACCAAGGTAATCAACAACGGCAAGATGAAGTAAATCGCCCGATACGCCAGCAACCCGGCCACCAGACTGCCTCGCGATGCCTCATGCTGCAACAACGCCACAAACACCGCTTCCAGCACACCAAGTCCCGCCGGAATGTGCGTGATGACCCCGGCGATCGCACTGATCAGCAGCACCCCCAGCACCAGTGGATAATCCAGTTTGCTCGGCAACAAGGTAAAAATCACCGCGGCCATCAACGACCAGTTCAGCGCCCCCAGTGCCAATTGCAACATCGCCATGCGCAAGGAAGGCAGGTTGATTTCCACGCCACGAATCGACCACTCTCGTCGTGCGGAAAACCGGCACGCCGCCAGGTATCCTGCGCTGACCAGCAACAACAAAATCCCCACACCCTGCAACGCGCCACTGCTGAGTTTCCATCCCGGCGGCATGCGCACCAGACCGCTGCTGAACACAGCACCGGCAATCACCATGTACCCGAACCAGTTCGTCGCCAGGCTCAGGCCGAGGATTTTCGCGATGTTGCTTTTGCTCACCCCTAGTCGTGAATAAAGGCGATAGCGCATGGCGACGCCGCCTACCCAAGCGCTGAGGTTGAGGTTGAATGCGTAGCTGATGATGCCCACCGGCAGGATCTGCTTCCAGGTCAGGTCCTGACGAATGTAGGTGCGGCCGATCAGATCGAAGCAGGCGTACACCAGAAAACTCACCATCGTCAGCCCGGATGCAATGATCAGCGTGCGCACTTTGAAATTGGCGAGGGTGTCGAACACCTCGTTCCATTCGATGCGCTGGGCGAGCATCGTGAACAGGACGATTAGCGCGAAGAAAAACAGCATCGTCAGCGGTTTTTTCCAGCGACTCCAGCGTGTTCTTTTTATCGAGGCGGGTGTCGGGTTGTCGGCGTGAGGCGCCGAATGGATTTCAGCGCGGCTCATCATGATCGCTCCCCGCAGGATGGGTGAAGGGTTTCAGGCGCGGCTTGTGCGCCGGTAGCCAGCCGGCCCAGGCCGGGAAATGTCGCAGGAAGTGAAACACCAGAAAACCGACAGTCATGTGCCAAACCCGTCCGCGGGGGGATTTGTCCGCAGACATGGCTTTGCAATGGTTGTTGCTCAGCATTTCGAGGCGTTCGAACAAATCGCGGTTGAAGGCGCGATCTCGGATCAGCACGTTGGCTTCCAGGTTCATCGACAGGCTTAGCGGGTCGAGGTTGCTCGAACCGACGGTGCTCCAGTCTTCGTCCACCAGCGCGACTTTGCCGTGCAGCGGGCGCTCGCAATATTCGTGAATCTGCACGCCGGCCTTGAGCAGGTAGTCATAGGTCATGCGCGCCGCCAGTTTGGCCACCATCATGTCCGGCTGCCCTTGCAGAATCAGCCGTACATCGACACCACGGCGAGCGGCGTTGCGAATCTCGCGCAGCAGGCGATAGCCCGGGAAGAAGTAGGCATTGGCGATGACCACGCGGCGCTGGGCACTGCGCAGTACTTGTCGATAAACCTCTTCGATGTCGGTCTTGTGATCACCGTTGTCGCGGTACACCAGACGAACCTGGCCATCGTGGTCGCTGAAGGCCAGTTCCGAGCGCCGCTGCCGGCGGCGTTGCCACCAGTATTTCGCGCGGGCCGGGCGACCGCTTTGCAGCAGCGCGAAATGATGAATGTCGGCCACCGCCGGGCCTTGCACTTCAACCGAGTAATCCTGCTTGGCCTCAGGGCCGAAGTCAGCCAGATGGTCGGCGGAAAAGTTGATCCCTCCGACGAACGCAATCGTGCCGTCGACCACCACGATCTTGCGGTGCAGGCGTCGGAACCAGTTGGTGCGGATGCCCAGCCGCTTCGGTGCCGGGTCAAAAATTTGCAGGCGCACGCCGGCCTCGCTCAACGCTGAGAGATACTCGGTGCCCAACTCGCCACAGCCAAACCCGTCGAAGCTGGCGGTAACACGCACGCCCCGTCGCGCCGCATCGATCAGCACTTGCTGCAGCTCATTGCCGACCTTGTCCTCGAACACAATGAACGTTTCCAGAAGGATTTCAGTCTTGGCCTGGCGCATGGCGTCGAATACCCGCGGGAAATACTCTTCGCCATTTTCCAGCAATTCCACCAGGTTGTTGCCCTGCCAACCGTATTCAGCGTCGGCCACGCCGGGCTCACGAATCGGTGGGTTGGTGGGTACATGTTCCACGGTGGTTTTTTCCATCGGTGCGCTGCTCATAGTTCGATCTCCACCGATAGCGGTGCGTGGTCGGAAAGGTGTGACCAGGGTCGTGCCGCCAGAACTTTCGGTCGGCTGGCCTTGAGGTTGCGCACGTAGATGCGGTCCAGGCGCAAGGCTGGCATTCGTGCCGGAAAACTGCGCGCCGGTTTGCCGTGGTGTTCGGCGAAGACCTCGCGCAAACCACAGGGCTTGAGCAGCGCATCGGCGCGCTGGCGCCAGTCGTTGAAGTCGCCAGCGACAATCACCGGCGCATCGCTCGGCAATTCTTCGAGACGCTGGGCGAGCAGCTTCAGCTGTTCATTGCGATGGGTTTCGCGCAACCCCAGATGGACGCAGATCGCGTGCACTTCCGGGCCGTCGCCGGGCAGGCGCAACACGCAATGCAGGATGCCGCGGTTCTCGTGGCCACTGATGGACACGTCGAGGTTGTCGTGACGAATGATCTGGAATTTCGACAGCAGCGCATTGCCGTGGTCGCCCGCCGGGTAGACCGCGTTGCGCCCGTAGGCGAATTGCGGCCACAGCGTGTCGGCGAGGAATTCGTACTGTGGAATCGCCGGCCAGTTGCTGTAGCGGCTGGGATGATGCTCGTGCGTGCCGTGGACTTCCTGCAAAAACACCACATCGGCGGACACGCTGCGCACCGCTTCACGCAGTTCAGGCAGGATGAAACGCCGATTGAGCGCGGTAAACCCTTTGTGCGTATTGACCGTCAGCACGGTGAAGCGGCGCACGGCGATCATGGTATGTGGCTGATCATCGGTGGCGCGCAGCGGCTCGGGCCCATTCATGCGAGCACTCCTTCGGCAGCAGGCTCGCCGGGTGCCGTGGTGAGGTCTTTGTCGAGATGGAAATGCTCAAGCAAGCGGCGCGCATCGTAGGGCGCGCGAACCTTGATGTCGTTGTCGAAATAGCAGAACACTTCGCGGGATTTAAGCGCCTTGGGCTTTTGCCGCGGTGCGATCAGTTGCGGGTCTGGCGGTTGCCGGCCATGGTTCCAGGCTTCGATCCGGTCGCCCCAGCGGTCCAGCGCTTCGGGGGTGTAACCGCTGGCATAGAGTTCTTCGGCACCGTGCAGGCGCAAGTAGACGAAGTCGCTGGTGAGGTCTTCGCGGTACGGCCATTTGCCGGCGGTGTCGGCGATGACCAGAGCGACGTTGTAGCGTTTTAGCAGGCGGACAAACGCCGGGTCGATAAAGGTTTCGTTCCTGATCTCGACGGCATGACGCAAGGGCTTTTTCTTGTACGCCTTCACGCTGGCGTGCCCGTGTAGGTGCGAGTCATGCTGGCGGGCGAGGGCGGCGGCCTGCTGGGTGTTCCGGGGCAATTGTTCGAGGAAGTTTTCGAACAGCTCGACGTCGAATTTGAAGTTCGGCGGAAATTGCCAGAGGATCGGGCCGAGTTTTTCTTTGAGCTCCAGGACCCCGGAGGCAAAGAAATTTGCCAGGGGAGTGTGGATATCTCGCAGTCGTTTGATGTGGGTGATGAACCGTGGGGCTTTGAGGCTGAAGATGAAGTCCGCCGGGGTTTCGGCGTACCACTCGGTGTAACGTTCGGGCCGTTGCAGGGCGTAAAACGATCCATTGATTTCGATGCTGTTGACCGCCCGGGACGCGAATTGCAATTCGCGTCTCTGGGTCAGCCCCTTCGGGTAGAAATCCCCCCGCCAGGGTGTGTAGCGCCAGCCTGAAATACCAATGTGAATCGCCGCCATGTCGCCTCCTGTCTGCTGGTCCTCGGTTGCACCCGTCTTTTGATGACTGCGGGGCAAGCGAGAAAGTTTCCACGGGACTACGGACGGCACACGCTCAAAAGAACACCGCTGACTAATGTGGGAGCGGGCTTGCTCGCGAAAGCGACGGCACATTCAACATCGATTTGTCTGAAATACCGCCTTCGCGAGCAAGCCCGCACCCGAATGCGAACTGTGTCACCTGTTATCTCGCGGTGAAAACCGAACTTGCCGGGCGTTTGCCAATCAGTTCCTTACAGACCCTTTTCAAGGAGCTTCCCGTTTTGCTCAAGTTCAAGACCGCGATACTGCTGGGGGTGTTGCTGATTTCAGGCAGCAACGAGCTGGAAGCTGCCACGCTGCCGGGTGTTCCTGCCGCAGCCGCGGAACAGGCAAAACCTGAACCACTGGTCCAGGGCGGCCTGCTCGGGGCGATCAGCTCAAGCATCGACGACGTGCAGGACAAACTCGACCTCGACGAAAACCTGGTCGACGCCTGGCGCCTGCGGGCGGATCGGGCAGCGGATGAAGTCGACAAACTGGTGAATCAGCCCTCGTCTCGTTCACCCATGAGTGTGGTCGGCGATTTTCTGTTGTTGTCCGCCGTCTGGCTCGGTGTTTTTGCCTTGCTCACGGTGCTCGGCGGACTGCTGGATAAACGGTTGAGTGAAGGGCGTTTTTTTCGAAAGCGACAACGCAATCAAGACCTGCTTGGCTACCTGCTGCCGTACACGATTCCAGCGTTGATCTGCCTGCCACTGACTTTATACGTTAGCCATTTTCTGCCGAACTCGGTGGGCCGTGCATTGGCCCTGTGTTTCGCCTACGCCACCAGCAGCGGTATTTTCTCCACCTCGATATTCTTGTGCGTGATCGTCATGTTCAACACCGGCCACAAGCGCCGCGCGGTGCAGATCATCCGTGATTACTGCCCCAAGCCGCTGTTTCTGATCGGTTTCCTCGCGGCGCTCAGCGACGCACTGACCAGCCCGCAGATCGCCCGGCAACTGGGCGGCAACATTACCAGCAGCATCGCGGTATTTACCGGTCTGTTTGCTTCGATCATTTTTGGACTACTGGTGATTCGCCTGAGGCGTCCGGTGGCGCACCTGATCCGCAACCGGCCGCTGGCGCAGCGCTTGAAACAGCCTTCGTTGCAGGAATCCCTGCGGATCTTTTCCGGGCTCTGGTACTGGCCGATTCTGCTGATGGTGATGGTCTCGGCGATCAACCTGATCGGCGTCGGCGAGGACAATCAGAAAGCCCTGCGCTGCGCTTTGTTTACGACCATTCTGCTGATCGCCACGGTGTTCCTCAGCACGATTTTCCAGCACCTGTTCAGATCCCTGAAAGCCAACGCGAACCGGCGAAGCAGTGCTTACAAGGAACGGTTTCTCAGTTTGCTGCACGCGCTGTTGCGAATCGTCACGGCTGTGGCGTTTATCGAAATTCTAGGGCGGATCTGGGGCGTGTCGCTGTTCGAGTTCGCCGAGCGCAACTCAGTGGGCCGGGCGATCAGTGAGTCGCTGAGTAGCATGGGCTTGATCTTTCTGGTGACCTGGTTGCTGTGGGTGGTGCTCGACACGGCGATTCAGGAAGCTTTGAAACCGCCGATCAATAAACGCACGACGCAGCCCAGTACGCGGGTCAAAACCATCCTGCCGCTGTTGCGCAACGCGATCAAAATCATCCTCGTGGTGATATGCGCGATCACCACTATGGCCAACCTCGGGATCAACGTCGCGCCATTGCTGGCCGGTGCAGGTGTGGTCGGTCTGGCCATCGGTTTTGGCTCGCAGCAACTGGTGCAGGACGTGATCACCGGCCTGTTCATTATCATTGAGGACACGCTGTCGATCGGCGACTGGGTGGTGCTCGACTCCGGGCATGCCGGCACCGTCGAAGGCCTGACCATCCGTACGTTGCGCCTGCGCGACGGCAAGGGGTTTGTGCACTCGGTGCCGTTCGGCCAGATCAAGGCCGTTACCAACCAGTCGCGCCAATTCGCGTATGCGTTCTTCTCGGTGCAGTTCACCTATGACACCGACGTGGACAAGGCCATCGAGTTGATTCGTGAGGCGGGAGATTCTATCCGTGACGACGCGTTTCTCAAGTACAACCTGCAAGGGCCACTGGACGTATTCGGCGTCGACAAAATGGACCTCAATGGGGTGGTGTTGACGGCGCAGTTCCGCACCGTATCGGGTGGGCAGTATGCGGTGAGTCGGGCATTCAACCAGCGCTTGAAAAAGCTTGTGGATAACAGCCCGTGTGTGCATTTCGCGCAGACTTATCCACAGCAGGTTTTGCTACCGAAGCGGGGGGTGGATGAGCGGGTGGATGACGGGGCGCAGCAGGAGCATTCGTCGGTGTTGCTGCCGGATCAGTCGAGTGCTCAATGATTTTTATCGGCAGTGATGGCCTCTTCGCGAGCAAGCCAGCACCCACAGTAAATCTTCAGCGAACACAGCATTTGTGCACGACTGGGATCTACTGTGGGAGCGGGCTTGCTCGCGAAGAAGCCGGCCCAGACACCATCAATGCCGGGTCAGTTTATGTTGTATTTCGATCGTCGATTCCACCCAGAACACCGGCTTGCCGGCGATCTCGGCAGCGACCGGCAAGCCATCGCGATACACCAATCGATTACTCGCCAGCGCCGGTACTTTCGCGCCGGGTAATAGCGTGCCCGCCAGGTTCAACGGATCAACCCCGCACACGGCGATCAGACTCCCGTCATGTGCCCGTCGCCGCACTTCCCGCAGCAACGGAATCGCCTCAGGCAAGGCAAATTGCTCACCGGCGAGACCACTGACAAACCGCCCACCGCGAATCTCGCCTCGCGCCTCCAGCCGATGGAACGTGCGCAGCAATTCGCGCCAGCTCGGCAACCAATCCGCTTCGCGCTCCAGCAGGCGCCAGAACACCACGCCGTAGCGCCGAAGCAGTGTCATCGCGATGTGTTCCAGAGTCCCGTTCGGCGTCGGTGCCGGACGTTTGTTATCCACCCCCGGCGCGGGTGGCCCGCGTCGGAGCAAGGCCCAGCGCCCGGCATCGTCCATGCCGCCGATAAACGCTCCTCGTCCGCGTCGACTGCTGCGGGCCTGGCGTTTACTCGCCGGCGTGATCAACGCCCGCAAACCGGCAAAGCTGTCAGCGTTCACCAGTCCGGCGCCGACCAGTTCCTGCAAGGCAATTTCCAGCTCCGCGCGCAGCAGATGAGCCTCATGAATCAACTCATCGAAAAACAACGCACCGTGCTGGCTGAGGGCTTCGTAAGCCTTTTGCGTTTTCGGCGTCAGTTCGCTGACCGGTGTCTGCTCGGTCAGTGCGCTCCACAACCCGACCTGACTGCGCGGCAGCAACACAATGGGCGTGCTGCGCAACGCGGTGCTGGCGCTTTTGTTGCGCGCAGTCAGGCGCGTCCAGACCAGTTTGCCGCTGCGGCACAGGTCATCCAGCCAACTGGCCGAATAACCTTTGATTCGCATCGGCAGAATGTCGCTGTCCCAGGCGGAGGCCGCGGCGGGGTAGCCTTCGAGTTGACCGACAATCGCCGGCAACACGGCGCTGCCCTGGCCCTGAGTCGCCGCAGAAAGATGCTGCCAGTCGAACAGAAAACGCATGAAATCCTGCAACGCCACCGGCTCGATTTCCCGCCGCAGGCGCTTGACCGTGTAGCGATGAATCCGCGCCAGCAGATGCCGTTCGCACCATTCCTGCTGATCGGCGTCGGGAGTGAATTGTCCGCGCAACACATAACCTTCGCCTTCGAGTTGCGCCAGCGCCTGGGTGATTTGTGTCAGAGGTAATCCCAGAGGTTCGGCAATCGCGCTCAGCGGCAACGGACCAAAAGCGCTGAGCCGCGCGCGGATGACTTCCAGCACCGCCTCGTCAGGCTCCCACACTTCGTCGAATCCCGGCAGCGCCACCAGCGGTGGCAACAATTTCCCCTGTGGATAAATAGCCCGCAGGCAAGTCAGTCGTTCAAGCGCCAGCCACAGTGATCGCTCTGCATCGACCTGCAAGCGACTGGCGCGACCGCCTTCGGCAAGTGCTTTCAGCCAGTCGAGCCACTGCGGACTGGCCTGCGCCTCGGCATCGCTGATGCACGAGAGACTCATCAGTGCCTCATGCATTTCATCAATGCCGGTCGGCGTCGGCCAGGCCTCATCGCGCACCGCTTGAATCGCTTCAGTATCCAGCGCACCGAGGTCGTCGGTGGATTGCGGATCGGTCCAGCGACGGTTGAGCACGGCTTGGGTGCGGCGCTCTTCGAGTGGCGCGTCGTCGAGAAAGGTGTAAGGCCGGGCGCTGAGAATTTCGGCGGCCAACGGCGAGGGCGCCGGCAGGTCGCGGCTGATCAGGCGAACGTCGCCGCTTTCCATGCGCCGCAGCAACGCCAGCCAACCTTCGCAATCCATGGCTTCGTGGAGACAGTCGTCGAGGGTCTGTTCCACCAGTGGGTGCTCGGGAATCTCGCGTTCGCCAGCGAGGTTTTCCACGCAGGCGATCTGGTCGGGAAACACGCTGGCGATCAGGTCTTCGCTTTTCATCCGTTGAATCTGCGGCGCGACTTTGCGACCGCCGGTGTAACGCGGCAGCGCCAGCGCGACCCCGGCATTCCAGCGCCAGCGCACGCCAAACAGCGGTGCATCGAGCACCGCTTGAATCAGCAGGTGCTCGGCGCTGTTGCTGTGCAGGTAGCGCCAGACGTCATCGAGATCGAAGCTGTGGCTGGTGGACAGCGACAGGACGATGGCGTCCTCGCTGGCGGCGGCCTGTAATTCGAAATTGAAGGTGCGGCAGAATCGCTTGCGCAAGGCCAGGCCCCACGCGCGATTGATACGGCTGCCGAACGGCGTGTGGATGATCAGTTGTGTGCCGCCTGACTCGTCGAAAAAACGCTCCATCAGCAGCGTGTCCTGCGAGGGTAGAGCGCCTAATGTCAGGCGTGCCCGGGCGAGGTAATCCACCAGTTGTTCGGCGCTGGCGAGGTTCAGATCGAGGGTGTCGGTCAGCCAGTCGAGGGCGGGCTGCAAGTTGCCGGGCGTGGCGCCAAGCAGGTCGTCGAGTCGGGCTTGCAGACGCGCTACGGCGAAGGACAGTTCTGCACTGCGCCCCGGTGCTTCACCGAGCCAGAACGGGATGGTCGGCGGCTGGCCGTGAGCGTCCTCGACCCGGACCTTGCCGGTGTCCACCCGCAGGATTCGGTACGAGGTATTGCCCAACTGAAAGATATCGCCAGCGATGCTTTCCACGGCGAAGTCTTCGTTGACGCTGCCGATGTTCAGCCCTTGCGGTTCCAGCAGCACGCTGTAGTCAGCGTTGTCGGGGATGGTGCCGCCGCTGGTCACGGCGGTCAGTTTACTGCCCCGGCGACCGCGCAACGTGCGAGTCACGGCGTCGCGGTGAAGGTACGCGCCGCGGATGCCCTGACGCCCGTGGTAGCCTTCGGCGAGCATCTGCAGCAGTGCCTGATAATGTTTTTCGTCGAGGTTGGCGTAGGGCGAGGCTTTGCGGAACATCCCCAGCAGCGCTTGCTCTTGCCATTCCTGGCAACTGACCTCGGCGATGATCTGTTGGGCCAGCACGTCCAGCGGGGCTTCAGGGATCTGCAGCGTGTCGAGTTCACCGCGGCGCACGCAGTCGAGCAGGGCGGTGCATTCGATCAGATCGTCGCGGGTGGTGGCGAACAAGCGGCCCTTCGGCATGCCGCCGACCTGGTGGCCCGAGCGGCCGACCCGTTGCAGAAAACCGGCAATCGAGCGCGGCGAAGCGATCTGGCAGACCAGGTCGACATCGCCAATGTCGATCCCCAGTTCCAGCGACGCCGTGGCGATCAGCACTTGCAGGTCGCCGCGCTTGAGCCGCTGTTCGGCGTCGAGTCGGAACTCCTTGGCCAGGCTGCCGTGGTGGGCGGCGACCGCTTCCTTGCCGAGGCGCTCGCTCAAATGCCGGCTCAGGCGTTCGGCCAAACGCCGGGTGTTGACGAAAATCAGTGTGGTGCGGTGTTCCCGAGCAAGGACGGCGAGGCGATCGTAGACCAGTTCCCAAACGTCGTTGGCCATCACCGCCGACAGCGGCACCAGTGGTACTTCGATGCCCAGATCCCGGGGACGGGCGTGACCGATGTCGATGATTTCGCATTCGCGGTCACGTCCCACCAAAAAGCGTGAAACCGCTTCAATCGGTTTTTGTGTGGCGGACAGGCCGATGCGCATCAACGGTGCTGTGCACAACGCCTGCAAACGTTCCAGGCTCAGGGCCAAATGACTGCCGCGTTTGCTGGCGGCGATGGCGTGGATTTCGTCGACGATTACCGTGCGCGTGGTGTTGAGCATTTGCCGGCCGGAGTCGGAGCCGAGCAGCACGTAAAGGGATTCCGGGGTGGTGACCAGAATGTGCGGTGCGGTTTTGCGCATTGCCGAGCGGTCTTTTTGTGGCGTGTCGCCGGTGCGTACAGCGGTATTGATCTGCAGCTCGGGCAAACCCATCGCACGTAACTGTTCCGTGATGCCGGCCAGCGGGTTTTGCAGGTTGATCTGGATGTCGTTGGACAAGGCTTTGAGCGGCGAGACGTAGACCACCAGCGTTTCGTCAGGTAAACCGCCTGCGGTTTCCAACCCACGATGAACCAGATCGTCGATGACGGCGAGAAACGCGGTGAGGGTCTTGCCGGAGCCGGTGGGCGCGGCGACCAACGTCGAACGGTGCTGACGGATCAGCGGCCACGCCCGGGCCTGGGCGGCGGTAACCGTCGCAAAGGTGTTGCTGAACCAGGCGCTGACGGCGGGGTGAAAGCCGTTCAGGGCACTGTCTGCGGGGATGGGCAGGTTCATGAAGCAATTTATGCGGGCGGGGTGGGGAAGATGCAAGTACCGCTCAAAACCTTCGCCGATGCTGAGGGCTCCATCGCGAGTAAGCTCGCTCCCACAGGGGATTTGCGGCGCACACAAATCCAATGTGGGAGCGAGCTTGTTCGCGATGGGGCCATTTGCAGCACCACAAATACCCGGGATCTACACTTTACGGATGACGGTTGCACACTAAACCCGCAAAATGCAACGATTCCGGCATCTATCGACGGCATCGCCGCGAGCGATGTCGATTAAGCCATTGTTCCAATCAGACTGGGCCTGCTGACTCTATGCGAATGCGCCTTATGTTATTGGGCGGGGGAAATGCCCTTGGGCAGGCGCTGATTCGCCTCGGTGCGGAGGAAGACATCGGCTTCCTCGCCCCCCGCCCACCGCAAGACGGCTGGGATGCCGCGAGCCTGACGCAACTGCTCGACGACACGCGCCCGGACGCGCTGATCAACCTCGCCTACTACTTCGACTGGTTCCAGGCGGAGACGGTCAGCGAGCAACGTCTGGCCGGGCAGGAGCGCGCCGTAGAGCGCCTGGCCGAACTGTGCCAGCACCACAACATCGTTCTGCTGCAACCCTCGAGCTATCGCGTATTCGACGGCTCCCGGGCGACGGCCTACAGCGAAAAAGACGAGCCGGTGCCTTTGGGCCTGCGCGGTCAGGCCTTGTGGCGGATCGAGCAAAGCGTGCGCGCGACCTGCCCGCAACATGTGTTGCTGCGGTTCGGCTGGCTGCTCGATGACAGCCCCGACGGCACCCTTGGGCGTTTCCTGTCCCGTGCCGAGAAACCGGAAGAACTGTTGATGGCCGACGACCGTCGGGGCAATCCGACACCGGTGGACGACGCGGCTCGGGTGATCATTTCCGTGCTCAAGCAACTCGATTGCGCGGCGCCGCTGTGGGGCACCTACCACTACGCCGGCCACGAGGCGACCACGCCGCTGGCGCTGGGGCAGGCGATCCTCACCGAAGCACGCAGCCTTCACGAACTGGCCATCGAAGCGCCGACCGCCCAGGCGCACGCCGCGCGACCGGACGCTGCCGAAGAGCCACAACACGCGGTGCTGGCCTGCAAAAAAATCCTTCACACCTTCGGGATCAAGCCCCGCGCCTGGCGTGCGGCACTCCCGGCCTTGCTGGACAGGTTCTATCGCCATGGCTGACGGCCCTGTATTAATCACCGGCGGTGCCGGTTTCATCGGCTCGCACCTGACCGACGCCTTGCTCGCCAAGGGCTACTCGGTGCGGATACTCGATGACCTTTCCACTGGCAAGCGCAGCAACCTGCCGCTGGATAACCCTGGCGTCGAGCTGATGGTCGGCGACGTCGCCGATGCGGCGCTGGTCGCCAAGGCGATGGCAGGTTGCAGTGCGGTTGCGCATCTGGCAGCGGTGGCTTCGGTGCAGGCCTCGGTGGACGATCCGGTGAGGACGCACCAGAGCAATTTCATCGGCTCGCTGAATGTTTGCGAAGCCATGCGCGAGACCGGCGTCAAGCGCGTGCTGTTTGCGTCCAGCGCGGCGGTCTACGGCAACAATGGTGAAGGCGAGTCGATCAATGAAGACACGCCCAAGGCACCGTTGACACCGTACGCTTCAGACAAGTTGGCCAGCGAATATTACTTCGATTTCTACCGTCGCCAGCATGGGCTGGAACCGGTGATTTTCCGTTTCTTCAACATCTTTGGCCCACGCCAGGATCCATCCTCGCCGTACTCCGGGGTGATCAGCATTTTCAGCGAGCGGGCGCAGAACGGCCTGCCGATCACCGTGTTCGGCGACGGCGAGCAGACGCGGGATTTTGTGTACGTCGAGGATCTGGTCGAGGTGCTGGTGCAAGCCATCGAGAAACCGCAGGTTGAAGACGGCGCAGTCAATGTTGGCTGGAACCAGGCCACCAGCCTCAGGCAAATGCTTGAAGCGCTGAAAGTGGTGGTCGGTGAATTGCCGCTCGTGACTTATGGTCCGGCGCGCTCCGGTGATATCCGCCATTCACGAGCGAACAACCAGCGGTTGCTGGAGCGTTTTGCGCGCCCGAAGCAGACGCCGATGAGTGTCGGCCTGGCACGGTTGTTGGGCCGCTGAGTTTTTCGCGGTAATAGAAAAGGCGCCTTTTTTGAAGGCGCCTTTTTTTGCAGCTCGTTCCCACCACGTGAACGATATTTAGAACTTGTAACCCAGACCCACCATGTAGATGAACGGATCAACATCCACGTCGACCTTGGCCCGAGTGCCCGGTGCAACGGCGTTGTTTTCAACGGTCGCGGTGGTATCGATGTCGATGTAGCGCACTTGGGCGTTGAGCAGGATGTTGTCGGTGATCATGTAGTCGGCACCGACCTGAAACGCCATGCCCCACGAGCTATCTGCCTTGAAGTTGCTGAAGCCGTTGGCCTGGGCTTCGCTGCCGACGTGTTCGTCGTAAATCCAGGTGTAGTTGATACCGGCGCCGACATAGGGCTGGAACACGGATTTCGCATCCAGTGGGTAGTACACCACGCTCAGGGTTGGCGGCAGATGTTTCAGGGTGCCGAGCTTGCCGTTGGCCGCGCCCAGGGCGGTGCCTTTGAGCTTCACGTCGTGCTCGAATGGCGAGGCGGCGAGCAACTCGATCCCCCAGTGGCTGTCGATCATGTAAGCGAAGTTCAGACCCAGTTGCGTGTCACTGCTCATGGTGGCTTTGCCACCCAGATCGGCGCCTTTCAGCGGGCCTTGATCGACCTTGACGCTGGAGCTGTCGGCTTTCGGGTTGACGGTGATTGCACCGGCACGAACGAGGATGTCGCCGGCTTCGTGCGCATTGGCGAGAGGGGCTGCGAGCGCGAGGGCAAACAGCGAAGCGCTGAGCAATGACTTGTGCATGGGGGCTCCAAAGGACGTTAAAAATGTTTGATGTCCAATGGTACGGAGCCGTCTGGTCCGGTCTTTTGACTCAGCTCAATGAAACAGTGATGGGGCGGTTTTTTGCGGAACCTTTGAGGACCCCATCGCGAGCAAGCTCGCTCCCACAGGGGATTTGTGTCGATGTGCAGATCCAATGTGGGAGCGAGCTTGCTCGCGATAGCTGTCGGCCAAACAACACACAACTATCGGATTCACTCCGGCAGTTCATACACATAAATCTTGTCCGCCTCCATCTGATACCCCGCATCCGCCAATTCGCTGGTCGACGCCTTGACCTGCAATGCACCCTCGATCCAGTACGGCTGATACAACTCATCCAGCTTCACGCCGACTTCGCTTTTTACATGCACGATCTGGTTCGACGGCGGTGGCGGCACATGGATGCAGGCGCCGAAATACGGCACCAGCAGAAACTCCGTAGTGCGACCTTCTTCGCTCACTTCCAGGGGTACGATGTAGCCCGGCAGGCGAATGTTCTGACCGTCGAGGTTTTTCACCACTGGCGCGTTCGGCATGTCCTGTTTGGCCGCGGGTGCCGACTCCGCAGACAACGTGCTGCTCATTTGCGACATGTCGTGCAGTGGTGTCATGTTCGGCACTTCCGGCATGGCGTCCGGCGGGATCATTTCCGACCAGGTCAGCTCTTTCGGCTCGGCCGCCCACAGCGGCAGGGCAACCAGCATCAACAGCGCAAGCAGAGCGCGGGGCATCATTAACGTCCTCATAGTCGGATCGACAAACCGTCGGCCAGAGATTGGCGATACGCGCGCCAGGCCGGCACGCTGCCCATCAGCAGCGCGGCGATCAGAATGCCACCGAGCAGCGTCCATTCATATTCACTGGGCCAGGCCAGCGGCAGATATAAACCGTAATTGGCCTGCACATAACCCTGAGCGGCAGCGATGCACACGTAAAGCAGCACCACGCCGGCAATCACCCCCGACAACGCCAGCGCGAACGCCTCCAGCACCAGCAACGTTGCGATGTGCCACGGACGAGCGCCCACCGAGCGCAGAATCGCCATCTCGCGCCGGCGTTCATTCAGGCTGGTGAGAATCGCCGTGAGCATGCCGATCAACCCGGTCAGCACCACGAACAGCGAAACCACAAACAGCGCTTTTTCCGCCGTACTCATCAAACTCCACAGCTCTTGCAGCGCGACGCCCGGCAGGATCGCCAGCATCGGTTCGCCGCGGAATTCGTTGATCTCACGTTGCAAGGCAAAGGTTGAAATCTTGCTGTTGAGACCGAGCATGAACGCGGTGATCGCTTGTGGCGTCAGGTCCATGTTGCGCGCTTGATCGGCGCTGATGCGACCGTTGCCGCGTGCCGGCACGCCGTTGTGCCAATCGACGTGGATCGCTTCCATACCGCCAAGGCTGATGTGCAGCGTGCGGTCCACCGGGGTGCCGGTGCGTTTGAGAATGCCGACGACGGTGAACGGTTTGTCGTCGTGTTTGACCAGGCTGATCACCGCCACGCCGTGGGCCAGCACCAGCTTGTCGCCGAGTTTGTAGTGCAGTGCATCGGCGACTTCGGCGCCCAGCACCACTTCAAATGGATCGGTGGCGAAGGCGCGACCATCGGACAACTCCAGGTGTTGTTGCCGCCCATACTGGTAATGCTCGAAGTATGCCTCGGTGGTGCCCATCACCCGATAACCGCGATGAGAATCGCCGAGCGACATCGGGATCGCCCACTTCACTTTCGGGTTGTTGGCGAAATGCTCGAAACTGTCCCAACGAATGTTGTTGGTGGCGTTGCCGATGCGAAACACCGAGTACAGCAACAGGTTCACCGATCCCGAACGCGCGCCGACGATCAGGTCAGTGCCGCTGATGGTGCTGGCGAAACTGGCCTTGGCTTCGGTGCGCACTCGCTCCACGGCCAGTAGCAGGCAGACCGACAGGGCGATGGCGAATGCAGTGAGGATCGCGGTGAAGCGGCGGTTAGCCAGGCTGGCCATGGCTAGACGAAACAAATACATCTCAGACCTCTGCAGACGTGGCGGCGCGATTGAGATCGGCCAGCGACAGGTGACGATCGAACAGCGGCGCGAGGCTCTGGTCATGGCTGACAAACAACAGGCTCGACCCGGCTTCGCGGCATTCGGCGAACAGCAGGCGAATGAAGTTTTCGCGAGCGTCGTAATCCAGGGCCGAGGTCGGTTCGTCGGCGATCACCAGTTCCGGCTGACCGATCAAGGCGCGCGCGGCGGCCACCCGTTGTTGCTGACCGATGGACAGCGAATCGGCGCGGCGGCTGAGGATACTGTCATCCTTCAGGCCCAAGTGAGCGAGCAAGGTGGCAGCGGCTTGATCGACGCTGCCGTGGCGCTGGATTGCCCGTTCGGCGCGCAGTCTGGAGAAGTGGCAGGGCAATTCGACGTTCTCGCGCACCGAGAGAAACGGCAGCAGGTTGAACTGCTGGAAGATGTAGCCAGTGTGATCGACCCGGAAACGATCACGCGCGCCGGCGCCGAGTTCGGTCAGTTCCTGGCCGAGCAGGCGAATGCTGCCGCGATCGGGCTTTTGCACACCACCGAGCAGGCCGAGCAGGGTGGTCTTGCCGCTTCCGCTCGGGCCTTTGAGGAACAGGGTTTCACCCGGTTCCAGACGAAACGCCGGGATGTCCAGCAGCGGCGGGTGACCGGGCCAGCTGAAGCCCAGGTCGGACAGTTCGATGAGTGCTTGGGTCATGTGAAACCGGTTAGAAAGGTGGTGAACCCTGTGGGAGCGAGCAAGCCCGTTCCCACATTGGATCTTCGGTCGATCAGAATTTAAGGGCAGCCGCCTTGGCCGTCACTTCAACCCCTTGTTGCCCGCTCGGGCTGATCAGTTGTACCTGAATTTTCTGGGTCGCCGGGAAGGTGTTGAACAGATTCGCCAGATCCAGGGTTTTCAGCGCACCCGGGGCTGTGCAGGTGAACTGGTAATGAGCGTGGATTTCGCTGTGATCATGGTGATGCTCGTCCTTGGCATCGTGAACATCATCGTCATCCGGTTTGTCACCAAACAGCGGGCTTTCCAGTTCTTGGGCCGCCACCACACAACCAGCGGCTTTCGGCAGGTTGAACAGGGTCAGCGGTTTTTCCAGCTGTGCACGGACGGCAGCGACTTTGGCTTTGTCGGCGTCGGTAGTGGCGCCGTGTTCGAAACCCACCAGGTTCATCGCCGGGCTTTCCAGCTCCAGCTCTAGGGTCTGACCGTCCAGCGCTGCATTCAGGCGAGCGACGCCATGTTCGTGAGCGCCTAGGCTGCCGTGCCCATGGTCATGTTCTTCAGCGGCGTGGGCGACAACCAGCGGCAACAGGGCAAACGGCAAAGCGAGCAGCAGACGACGCATGGCGGATCTCCGGAAGTAAAGTGAAAGGATTGTTATGTAATCTTATAACGTAAGTGCCGAGAGTTTGACCGCCTGCTTGGCGTTGCACAAGTCCCATGGGAGCATGTGAGTCAGAAATGTGCAGGAGCAGACTTATGTTGCGAATACGCGGAAGCATCGGCGACTGGCCGGTGGATTTGACCCTGGAGATGGACGACGGTGACTGGGCACGGCTCGGCGCGCAGTTGCAGGTGGTCAAGCCCGAAGCCGGCGCGGCGGTGACCAAATCGGTGAATCAGGACGATGCGCAGTGGCAGATCGCAAAGGATTTGCTGCGCAAGGCCAGGCAATTGAGCGGGCCGGATTTGCTTGAGCAACTGGAAGGACTGACCGGCAGCGCGGCGTCGGGCAAACGTTTGTTGGTGCGCTTGCGACATAGCGCAGAGGTCAAAGTGTCGAGCGGCGGGGATACGCCGCTCTACAGCTGGGTCGACCTTAAACTGTAGGAGCACGGCTTGCCGGCGAAGTCGATCTCAAGGACGCCTTCGCCGGCAAGCCGTGCTCCTACAAGGTCGCGGTCAATACAGCGCAGCAAACAACTTGCGACGATAGGTGGTCACCAGCGGGTGATCATTGCCCAGCAGTTCGAACACTTGCAGCAAGGTCTTATGTGGCAGGCCTTCGCTGTAGCTGCGGTTGCGGATGAACAACTTGAGCAACGCATCCAGCGCCGCCTCGTACTGCTGGCGCGCCAACTGCTGGATCGCCAGTTGATACACCGCTTCATCGTCCTGCGGATTCTTCGCCAGACGCGCCTTCAGGTCGGCGGCATCCGGCAAGTCCTTGGCCTGGCCGAGAAACTGGATCTGCGCTTTCGCGCCGGCCAGCGCGGCTTTGTATTCATCGCTTTTCACCGCGTCGAGCACGGTTTGCGCTTCACCCAGTTCGCCGCGTTCAGTCAGGCAACGGGCGTAGAGAATCAGCGCTTTGGCGTTGGTGTTGTCTTCGCCCAGCAACACGGTGAGCACGGCTTCGGCGTCTGCGAAACGGCTTTCGTCGAACAGCGCCTGAGCCTGTTCGAACGGATCGGCCGCTGCCGGTGGTGGCATTTGCACGTGAGGCTCCAGCATCGCGCGCACGGCGGACTCCGGTTGTGCACCGGCAAAACCGTCCACCGGCTGGCCATCCTTGAACAACACCACGGTCGGCAGGCTGCGAATGCCGAAGCGGGCGACGATGTCCTGTTCGAGATCGCAGTTGACCTTGGCCAGCAGCAATTCACCCTGATAGCTCTCGGCGATGGTCTGCAGCATCGGCATCAGCACTTTGCAGGGCGCACACCATTCGGCCCAGAAATCCACCAGCACCGGTTTGTGGAAAGAATTCTCGATCACCGACTGGTCGAAATCGGCGGTCGTGGCGTCGAAGATGTACGGCGTTTCCTGACTCATGGGGGATCTCGTGAAAGCGTGGATGGGGCAACTATACGGCTTGGTGGGGGGTGGCCGGAAGCGGAGTGGCCGTTGAGAGGTGCGTTGCCTGACAGGACGCCTTCGCGAGCAAGCCCGCTCCCACAAGGAACTTCTGTGAATGCAATCTTTGCGAACAACAGTAAACCCTGTGGGAGCGGGCTTGCTCGCGAAGCTTTTAGGTTCGGCGCGCGTGGTAGAGGCTCACATGCCGAAACTCTTCGGGCTCGGCCAGATCCGGCAGGGTCATCGCTTCCAGCATCTCGATGCGCTGATAAAGCGGATGACGAAAATCCCTCACCCGCGAATCCGCCACCAGCGCTTCGCGCCCGCGACTGAGGAATCCATCGAGCAACGGCAGATTCGCCTGGTCATACAACACGTCGGCCACCAGAATCAGATCAAAGCGATCCGCCTCGGCAAAAAAGTCCGTCGAGTAGTTCATTTCCACTTCATTGAGTGCGGCATTTGCCCGACACGCGGCGATCGCCAGCGGGTCGAGGTCACAGGCCACAACTTCCTGCGCCCCGGCCTTCACGGCGGCAATCCCCGCCACCCCGGAACCGGCACCGAAATCCAGCACCCGTTTGCCTTTGACCCACTCAGGGAACTCGGCAAGATAGCGTGCCACCGCGAGTCCACTGGCCCAGCAAAAGCTCCAGTACGGCGGCTCATGCAGAATCCGTCGCGTTTCTTCCGGGCTGAACGCGCGATCCATGTTGTCGCCGTCGATCAGCCAGAGTTTCAGCTCGGTATCGGGCAATTCGACAGGGACAAGCTGCGCATCACCGAGCAATTCACCCAGCGCCTGTTGCAGGTCGAGCGGTGCCATCATGGCGCTTTGACGAATTGCAGCTGACCCATTGCCTGAGTCGTCGGTTGCGTAATGACTTGCGACGGCAGATGCAAAATCAGCTGGCCGGACTGACTGGCGCGGCCCCGCAGTTCCACGCGGGCGCCGGCCGGGAAGGATTCCGGGTTGAAGCGCAGGTGAAACGGCAGAATCTGATTGGTGCCGATCAGGCTGGAACTGGCGAGCAATTGTTGCGGGCGATCCTTGTCATCGATCACCAGCAGGGCCAGTTCGACTTCGGCGCCGGCCGGCACGCCTTGCAGGGTGCCACTCAATTCACGCTGATAAGCGGGCAGCGGGCCGAGGTTGGCGGACTCTTTGGCTTTCTTCTGCGCCGCCTGCGGAGCGGGCCCTGGCGTCGGCGGCTGGGGCTTGGGCGCATCGCTGCTGCACGCCACCAGTAGGCTGAAAAGGCTGAGCAATACGAGCGGTCTTAGGGACATTGGCGGCTCCAGCAAGGTGAAATCCATGGATCGGTCTATATAGCCAGTCTGTATACCGCAAACCCTATGGCTTGTCTTGCCACGGGGATGCGCTACCATGGCCCTCCCTTTTTTTGTTGCCTGCCACCATGCACTGTCCCTTCTGCGGTGCCAACGACACCAAGGTCATCGACTCGCGTCTGGTCGCCGAGGGCGAACAGGTGCGCCGCCGGCGCGAATGCCTGGCCTGCGGCGAGCGTTTCACGACGTTCGAAACCGCTGAACTGGTGTTGCCGCGCCTGATCAAAACCGACGGCAGCCGCCAGCCGTTCGACGAAGAAAAACTCCGCGCCGGCATGCAGCGTGCGCTGGAGAAGCGCCCGGTGAGTGTCGAGCGCCTCGAATCGTCGTTAGTGCACATCAAACACAAGCTGCGCGCCACCGGCGAGCGTGAGGTCAAGTCCCTCGTGGTCGGTGAACTGGTGATGGCCGAGCTGCAAAAGCTCGACGAAGTCGCCTACATTCGCTTCGCCTCGGTGTATCGGCGCTTCCAGGACCTCAACGAGTTCCGCGAAGAGATCGATCGCCTGGCCCGTGAGCCGGTGAAAGAATGACGACTTCCCCGGAACAGGCCATCCTCGACGCCCATTACATGGCCCGCGCGCTGGAACTGGCGCGCAAAGGTCATTACTCAACACACCCCAACCCACGGGTTGGCTGCGTGATCGTGCGTGACGGGCAGATCGTCGGCGAAGGCTGGCATGTGCGCACCGGCGAACCCCACGCCGAAGTCCACGCCCTGCGCGCCGCTGGTGACAAGGCCCGCGGCGCCACCGCTTACGTGACCCTCGAACCGTGCAGCCACCACGGCCGCACGCCGCCCTGCGCCGATGCGCTGGTGACCGCCGGTGTCGCCCGCGTGGTCGCGGCGATGCAGGACCCGAATCCGTCGGTTGCCGGTCGAGGCATGCAACGTCTGGCTCAGGCCGGCATCGCTATCGAAAGCGGCGTGCTGGAAGGCGAGGCGCGCAAGCTCAACCAAGGCTTCCTCAAACGCATGGAACACGGCTTGCCGTTCGTGCGGGTCAAGTTGGCCATGAGCCTCGACGGTCGCACGGCAATGGAAAGCGGCGAAAGCCAATGGATCACCGGCCCGGCGGCTCGTTCGGCGGTACAACGCCTGCGCGCCCAGGCCAGCGTGGTACTGACCGGCGCCGACACGGTGCTGGCGGACAACGCCCGTTTGACCGTACGTGCCGATGAGTTGGGGCTGGATGCCGAGCAAACCGCTTTGGCGATGAGCCGTCCGCCGTTGCGCGTTTTAATCGACGGTCGTCTGCGCGTGCCGTTGGATGCGCCGTTCTTCAAGGCCGGCCCGGCGCTGGTTGCCACCTGTATGGCGATCGAAGAGCAATACGCCAATGGCCCGGAATGCCTGATCGTGGCCGGCGATGATGGCTTGGTCGACCTGCGCAAGTTGCTGGTCGAACTGGCCAATCGCGGGGTCAACGAAGTGCTGGTTGAAGCGGGTCCGCGTCTGGCGGGTGCCTTTGCCCAGCAAGGGCTGGTGGACGAGTTCCAGATCTTCATCGCCGGCAAGTTCCTCGGTTCCTCGGCCCGACCTTTACTGGACTGGCCGCTGGCGCAGATGAAAGACGCTCCCGAGCTCAAAATCACCGAAATCCGCGCGGTTGGCGATGACTGGCGAGTCATCGCCATTCCTGCGCCAACCGCGAGCGTATAATTCCCGGCCTGCGCCACGCGACGGCCCTGTTCTCGAGGAGGACTCCATGTTTACCGGCATCATCGAATCCATCGGCAGCATTCGTGCATTGACCCCAAAAGGCGGCGATGTGCGGGTACACGTAGAAACCGGCAAGCTCGATTTGAGCGACGTCAAACTGGGCGACAGCATTGCGGTCAACGGCGTGTGCCTGACTGCCGTTGAGCTGCCAGGCAACGGCTTTGCCGCGGACGTCAGTCGCGAAACCCTCGACTGCACCGCGATGAACGACTTGAAAAGCGGCAGCCCGGTCAACCTGGAAAAAGCCCTGACTCCGACCACTCGCCTCGGCGGGCATCTGGTCAGCGGCCACGTCGATGGCGTGGGCGAAGTGGTCGCCCGCACCGAGAATGCGCGTGCCGTGGAATTTCGCATCCGTGCACCGAAAGAACTGGCCAAGTACATCGCCCATAAAGGCTCGATCACCGTCGACGGCACCAGCCTGACGGTGAACGCGGTGGACGGTGCTGAGTTCCTGCTGACGATCATTCCGCATACCCTGAGCGAAACCATCATGGCGTCGTATCAGCCGGGTCGCCGGGTGAATCTGGAAGTCGACCTGCTGGCGCGTTATCTGGAGCGCCTGTTGCTGGGCGACAAGGCCGCTGAGTCAACAACCGGCAGCACCATCACCGAAAGCTTTCTGGCCGCCAATGGCTACCTCAAATCCTGACCCAAGGGGGTGCCTTGTGGCGCTCAATAGCATCGAAGAACTGGTTGAAGACATCCGCCAAGGCAAGATGGTCATCCTCATGGATGACGAAGACCGCGAGAACGAAGGCGACCTGATCATGGCCGCCGAGTGCTGCCAGGCCGAACACATCAACTTCATGGCCAAGCACGCTCGCGGCCTGATCTGCATGCCGATGAGCCGCGAGCGCTGCGAACTGCTGAAGCTGCCGTTGATGGCGCCCCGCAACGGTTCCGGTTTCGGCACCAAGTTCACCGTGTCCATCGAAGCCGCGACCGGCGTGACCACTGGCATTTCCGCCGCCGACCGTGCGCGCACCGTGCAGGCCGCCGCCGCGAAAGACGCCAAGGCTGAAGACATCGTCAGCCCCGGCCACATCTTCCCGCTGATGGCCCAGGCCGGCGGCACCCTGGCCCGCGCTGGCCACACGGAAGCCGCCTGCGACCTCGCGCGCATGGCCGGTTTCGAGCCGAGCGGCGTGATCTGCGAAGTGATGAACGACGACGGCACCATGTCTCGTCGCGCTGAACTGGAAGCCTTTGCTGCCGAGCACAACATCAAGATCGGCACCATCGCCGACCTGATTCACTACCGGATGATCCACGAACGTACCGTTCAGCGGATTGCCGAGCAGCCGCTGGACAGCGAACTGGGCCAATTCAACCTGGTGACCTATCGTGATTCCGTGGAAGGCGACGTGCACATGGCCCTGACCTTGGGCACCGTGTGCGCCGAAGAACCGACCCTGGTTCGCGTACATAACATGGACCCGCTGCGCGACCTGTTGATGGTCAAGCAGCCTGGCCGCTGGAGCCTGCGTGCCGCCATGGCCGCGGTTGCCGAGGCCGGCAGTGGCGTGGTGCTGTTGCTCGGTCACCCGCTCGATGGCGACGTGTTGCTTGCGCATATCCGCGAAACCGCCGACCACACACCCGCGAAAAAACCGACCACCTACAGCATCGTCGGTGCCGGTTCGCAGATCCTTCGGGACCTGGGCGTGCGCAAAATGCGCCTCATGAGTGCGCCGATGAAATTTAATGCGATATCCGGTTTCGATCTGGAAGTTGTAGAATACGTGCCCTCCGAATAATGGCTGGTTGTTTCCGGCCCTGTATTCGCGGTTCAAATATCACCGAGGGACCCGTAGAAGACGCGTCCCGGCTCTTTAAGAGAACTAACGAATGACCCTGAAGACCATCGAAGGTACCTTCATCGCCCCTAAAGGCCGCTACGCTCTGGTAGTGGGCCGTTTCAACAGCTTCGTCGTTGAAAGCCTGGTCAGCGGTGCAGTTGATGCCCTGGTTCGCCATGGCGTGAGCGAAAGCGACATCACCATCATCCGTGCGCCTGGCGCCTTCGAAATCCCGCTGGTTGCGCAGAAAGTCGCTCAGAAGGGCGAGTTCGCTGCAATCATCGCTCTGGGCGCGGTCATTCGTGGCGGTACTCCGCACTTCGAATACGTGGCGGGCGAATGCACCAAGGGCCTGGCTCAGGTGTCCATGGAATTCGGCGTACCGGTTGCCTTCGGTGTGCTGACCGTTGATTCCATCGAGCAAGCCATCGAACGTTCCGGCACCAAGGCCGGTAACAAAGGTGCCGAAGCTGCCCTGTCCGCTCTGGAAATGGTCAGCCTGCTGGCGCAGTTGGAGGCCAAGTGATTAGCGACGATAGCGATCGTTTCAACCCGCGCGATCCAAAGCCTGCGGATGCCGGCAAGCCATCGAAAAGCGTCAAGCGTCGCGAAGCTCGTCAGCTCGCAACTCAAGCGCTGTACCAGTGGCACATGGCCAAGCAATCGCTGAACGAGATCGAAGCGCAGTTCCGGGTCGATAACGATTTCAGCGATGTCGACGGCGCCTACTTCCGTGAAATCCTGCATGGGGTTCCCGCGCAGAAGGACAAGATCGACGCGGCGCTCAAGCCTTGCCTGGACCTGACCATCGAAGAGTTGGACCCGGTTGAACTGGCGGTATTGCGCCTGTCCACCTGGGAACTGCTGGAGCGCGTCGACGTGCCGTACCGCGTTGTGATCAACGAAGGTATCGAGCTGGCAAAAGTCTTCGGTTCCACCGACGGCCACAAGTTCGTCAACGGTGTACTCGACAAGCTGGCCCCGCGTCTGCGTGAAGCTGAAGTGAAGGCGTTCAAGCGCTGATCGGCGCTTGAACAGTTGCCCGATGGGTGAGTTTGAGCTGATCCGCAATTTCTTCGCCGCCGCGTCTTGCGCGCAGGGCGGCGAAGGCGTTGCCCTGGGGATCGGCGATGACTGCGCCTTGCTGGCTGTTCCCGCCGGGGAGCAGTTAGCGATTTCCACCGACACACTGGTTGCCGGTGTGCATTTCGCAGACCCTTGCGACCCGTTTCTGCTCGGTCAGCGCTCGCTGGCCGTGGCGGTCAGTGACCTGGCTGCCATGGGCGCCACCCCCGTTGCCTTTACCCTTGCCCTGACCTTGCCGACGGCGACCGCCGATTGGCTGGACAGTTTCTCCCGTGGTTTGAATCTCATGGCGCAGGGCTGTGGCGTGGCGCTGGTGGGCGGCGATACCACCCGTGGGCCGTTGAGCCTGACCATGACTGTGTTCGGGCGTGTGCCAAGTGGTTTGGCGTTGACCCGTAGCGGCGCGCAGCCAGGCGACCTGCTGTGTGTCGGAGGTGAGCTGGGTAACGCCGCCGGTGCGTTGCCGTTGGTGCTCGGTCAGCGCACGGCTGAAGCGGCCGTCGCCGATCCGCTGCTGGCGCACTACTGGTCGCCACAGCCGCAACTCGCGTTGGGTCAGGCATTGCGTGGCAAAGCCACATCGGCGCTGGACATCTCTGACGGCCTACTCGCCGACTGTGGGCACCTTGCGCTCGCGTCGAAGGTCGGCATTCAAGTTGAACGGGACCGACTGCCGCTGTCGAAGGCTTTAGTGGCCTTGCTCGGTCAACGCGACGCCGAAAACGCAGCCCTGAGCGGCGGTGACGATTATGTGCTGGCCTTCACCTTGCCGCCCGTCGAGTGGCCGAGGATGGTTGCAGATGGCTGGCCGATTCATGTGGTCGGGCGTGTGGTGACGGGGCGGGGTGTCGTGCTACTGGATGCCGCCGGACAAGACATCACCCCACAAACACGGGGCTATCAACATTTTCGGGAGACACCGTGACAGATCATCCCAAACAGGTCCCCGCGGAATTCGTACCGCCATCAGTCTGGCGCAATCCATGGCATTTTCTGGCGTTCGGCTTCGGTTCGGGCACCTTGCCAAAGGCACCAGGCACTTGGGGTTCGCTGGTTGCGCTGCCCTTTATTCCGCTGTGGCAGATGCTACCCGACTGGGGTTACTGGCTGATGCTGGGCATCACCATGCTGTTCGGCTTCTGGCTCTGCGGTAAAGTGGCCGACGATTTGCGGGTGCACGATCACGAAGGCATCGTCTGGGACGAAATGGTCGGGATGTGGATCACCCTGTGGCTGGTTCCGGAAGGCTGGTACTGGTTGCTCGCGGGTTTCGTGGTGTTCCGATTCTTCGACATTCTCAAGCCCTGGCCGATTCACTGGATTGACCGGCATGTGCACGGGGGTGTCGGGATCATGCTCGACGACGTATTGGCCGGCGTGTTCGCGTGGTTAGCGATGCAGGGGCTGGTATGGATCTTCGCCTGAGTGGCGGAACTGATCCAACTCTTGCGGTTGGCTCCCACAGGGTTGAACGCACGGCCGAGATCAATCTTTTAGATCGTTATGCCCGATAATTCAGCCTAAGCGTCTCCAGGAACGTGCTGTTACAATGCCGCGTCTGCGAATCTCCAGTACTTATTGATCAGGAGCACACCGGTGCCTGTCGTTTTTGTCGCCGCTTCCAAGCTGCCAACGCCTTTTGCGCAATTCACCATGCACGGCTTTCTCGATGAAGAAAACGGGCGCGAGCACGTCGTGCTGAGCTTGGGTGAGTTCGACGACGGTGCCCCGGTACTCGGCCGCTTGCACTCCGAATGCCTAACCGGCGATGCCTTGTTCAGCCAGCGCTGCGACTGCGGTTCGCAGCTCGAAGCCGCGTTGCAGGCCATCGCCCGCGAAGGCCGTGGCGTGTTGCTGTACTTGCGTCAGGAAGGCCGTGGCATTGGCCTGCTGAACAAGATCCGCGCCTATGAATTGCAGGACGGCGGCGCCGACACCGTCGAAGCCAACGAGCGTCTGGGCTTCGCTGCCGATCAGCGCGACTACGCCATGTGCCTGCCGATGCTGGAGCACCTGGGCGTGAAATCCCTGCGTCTGATGACCAACAATCCGCGCAAGGTAAAAGCCCTGACCGACATGGGCATCGTGGTTGCCGAGCGCGTGCCACTGCACACCGGCCACAATCCGCACAACAAACTCTATCTGGCCACCAAGGCCAGCAAGCTCGACCACATGATGGGCAACGAGCACCAGGGCGAGGTAGACCGGGCGTGACGCGCGGTCAAGTGCGGCGGCGACTGTCCGTCAACTGGTGGCAATACCTGGCGTTGGCCTTGTTGCCGCTGTTCGTGATCAATGGCGTATTCGGCCAGAACGAGGTGCTTCTGCCGGTGTTGGCGATGCCGATGTTCATCGCCGGTGTGGCTTCGATGTTTGTCAGCCTGAAGTTTTTCGGTGGCTACAAACACGCGCTGATCGCCACCCAGAAAGCGCTCGATACCCCTGAAGAGCCTGCCGCCTGGATCACCCTCGCCGCAAAGCGCCGTGCAGCGTTTCTCGTGGCCGGCCTGCCCGCCTGGATCGGCGCTCTGGCGGTGTTCGTCGGACTCGAAGCGGTGCCGTTGGTGCTGTTGGCGCTGTCGACAACGGTGCTGTTCTACCTCTACCGTATCCCGCGTCAACTCGGTTGATGCGCCGCATCGGCCTGGCGGTTTTGCTGCTGGCCGTCAGCGGCGTGGCCTCTGCTGTCGAGCGCGTCGTCAGTCTCGCGCCGTCGCTTTCTGAAATCATGGTTGAACTGGGTTCGGCTGATCTTCTGGTCGGTGTGCTCGATGCTGGCGATCGTCCTGCCGAACTCGAAGGCCTGCCTTCCGTTGGCCGTTACGGTCAATTGGACATGGAGCGTCTGCTCAGTCTTAAACCTGATTTGCTGCTGCTCTGGCCCGGCAGTGTCGGTCCGGCCCAGCGCGAACAGCTCAAGCGATTGAACATTCCCACCTACGTCGCCGACCCCCACAACCTTGAACAACTGACCGTGCAGATCGAGGCGATCGCCACGCGGCTTGGCCGGCCCGACCGTGGCATTTCCCTGGCCGCCGACTTGCGTGAGCGCCTGGTTTCACTGCGCCAACGTTATCGACGGGACGAACCGTTGCGGGTGTTTTATCAGGTCTGGGATCGACCGCTGTACACCGTCGGCGGCGGGCAAATCATCAGCGATGCGCTTGAGGTGTGCGGTGCGCGCAATGTGTTTGCAGATCTGACGCTGCCCGCGCCGCAGGTCAGCGTCGAGGCGGTTTTACAGCGCAATCCCGAGGTGATTCTGGCCGGTGATCAGGCGCAACTCGATGCGTGGAAGGCCTGGCCGCAAGTAACGGCCGTGGCGCGGGGGCAATTGCGGTTGGTGACGGACAAGGGGCTGGAGCGGGCGAGTGGGCAGATGATCGAGGCGACGGCCAAGCTTTGCCAATTGATTGCGCCCGACCGTTGAGACCGAGGTGCGGCCATCGCGAGCAAGCTCGCTCCCACAGGGTATTTGTGTCGCCCAAAGATCCAATGTGGGAGCGAGCTTGCTCGCGATGGGGCCAGCTCAAACACCGCAAACCTCGGATCAAATCTCCGGCGTCCAGGTCACCCCAAACATCCACGCCCGACCTTCTTCGCGATACCCGAACTGACTGCCGTCATGACTGTACAACGCCCTGCTGTAACCTTTGTCCAGGAGGTTATCGACCTTCAGCTCAAGCTTGATCTCACGATTCAGCGCCCAACTGCTGCGCAATCCCAGCAGCGCATACCCGCCTAACGGCTGCTGATTGTTCTCATCGTCATAACTGCTGCTCACCGCTTGCCAACTGGCGCCGAGACCCAGTCGATCGAACTGCCGATCCAGATCCAGGCTCAAGGTCCGCCGTGCTCGACGCGCCAAGGTGTGGCCGCTGTCGCGATCGCGCGGGTCGATGATCGCCACGCCAAAATTGCCCTGCCAGCCGAACAGTTCCTGCTTCAATGCCGCTTCAAACCCATTGATCCGTGCCGAGGCGACGTTCCGCGGGCGGTCGTTGCTGCCGAAGATAATCGCGTCTTTGAGATCTGTGCGATACAGCGAGGCTTCGAGACGGCTGGTATCGGTCAGTTGACTGCGCCATTGCAGCTCATAGCTTTTCGACGTTTCAGGCTTGAGGTCCGGGTTGCTGAAATCCGGGTAATACAAGTCATTGAACGTCGGAGCACGAAAGCCTTCGCTATAGGTCAGCAGTACATCGTTGTCCGGGTCCAACGGCAGGGTGAACGTACCGCTCCAGCTGTTCTGACTGCCGAACTGCTGATTCTGGTCGCGGCGCAGGCCCAGTTCCGTGGAGAAACTGTCCGCCTGATAGCGATGCTGGATAAACGCCGCGCGGTTCCAGCGGCTGTCCTCGTCGAACGCGGTGCTGCTGTTGATGCGGTCTTCGTACCAGTCACCGCCGAGGATCAGGCTGTTGCGTGCGTCGAGCGCCAGGTCGTTCTGCCAGTTCACCGAGTCGCGGTAGGTGTTGAACACGCTGCGTTCGTCGCTGAGCTTATCGAAGGACTTCTCGCGGTTTTCACTGTGGCCGAATTCGACGCGGGTTTTCCACAGGTCGTTGATGCGCGCATCGACGTAACTGCTAAGACTGCTCACCGTGAACGCGTTGTAAGGCTGTTGCTGGACCGATTCGAAGGTGGTGGTATCGAAGCGGCCGAACGGGTTGTCGAACGCGCTTTTGCCACGGTTATCCAGCAGGTTGGCGCCGATTTCGATGTCATCGGTGAGGGCGTGACTCAGGCTCAGACTCAACGACTTGTTGCGATACTCGTCGCGATCGCCATCGCTTGGGTACGACGCGTGGGTGCGATTGATCCCGGCGGTTTCATCGAGGCTGGCGCCGAGGTTGAAGCGGGTTTGCTCATCGCCCCCGGACACGCCCAGGCTGCGCTCCCAGGTCTGCTTGCTGCCGAAACCCGCGTGTAGACGCGCTTGCAGGCCTTGTTCTGCGCCACGACGGGTGAAAATCTGGATCACCCCGCCAATCGCATCGCTGCCGTAAATCACCGAACGGGAGCCGCGCAGGACTTCCACGCGCTCGACCTGTTCGATGTTGATGTGTTGCAGATTGCTGTCGCCGGAAGTCGAGTTGCCGATGCGTTGGCCGTCCACCAGTACCAGGCTCTGCGCCGACTTGGTGCCTCGAATGTAAATCCCCGGCAGGCTACCGCGCCCGCCGGTTTGCCCGACTTGTACGCCCGGCACACGACGCAGCAAGTCGGTGACGCTGCTTGGTTGCAGGCGGTCAATGTCTTCGCGGGTGAACACGGTGTTGGCGGCGCTGCTGTCGTTTCGCGCTTCAACCTGGCGGTTGGCGCTGATCAGCATGTCGGGCAGCTTCAGGGCCTGGTCGCGTTCGAAGGTGTCGGCGAAGGTGTTGGCGGTGGGCAGAAGGAAGAGGGGCAGGGCGAAGCGCGAGAAATTCACGGGCAGTCCATTGGCGCTTTGAAGCGAACGATATTTTGAGAGGTACACAAATCACTGTGGGAGCGAGCTTGCTCGCGATGGCGGTGTGTCAGTCGACATTGAATTCGACTGACACACGCCATCGCGAGCAAGCTCGCTCCCACAGGCTACATTGAGATATTCAGAAGTTGCAGGCGTTCACGAATTGAAGCTTCGATCCCGACCTCGTCCAACCCACACTCGGCCAGCATCTGCGCAGGCTTGGCGTGCTCGACATAGCTGTCCGGCAAGCCGAGATGCAGCATCGACTTGAGGATGTTTTCCCGGGCGAGGAATTCGCTGACGGCGCCACCGGCACCGCCCATGATCGCGTTCTCTTCGATGGTCACCAGCAACTCATGGCTACCGGCAATTTCGCGAACCAGTTCCTCATCAAGCGGTTTGACGAAACGCATGTCGACCACGGTGGCATCCAGCGTCTCGGCGACTTTCAGCGCCTCGGCCAATTGCACACCGAACACCAGCAGGGCGACTTTGCTGCCCTGACGGCGAATCACGCCTTTGCCGATTTCAATCGGTTGCAGGTCTTTCTCGATGGTCGCGTTCGGGCCATTGCCGCGTGGGTAACGCACCGCCGCCGGGCCGTTGTACAGGTGGCCGGTGGTGAGCATTTTGCGCAGTTCGTTCTCGTCGCTCGGGGTCATCACCAGCATGCCGGGGATGCAGCGCAGGAACGACAGGTCGAAGCTGCCCGCGTGCGTCGGGCCGTCTTCGCCTACCAGACCGGCACGGTCGATGGCGAACAAGACGTCGAGGTTTTGCACCGCCACATCGTGAACAAGCTGATCGTAGCCGCGTTGCAGGAACGTCGAATAGATCGCCACCACCGGTTTCGCGCCTTCGCAGGCCATACCAGCCGCAAAGGTGACGGCGTGTTGCTCGGCAATTGCCACGTCGAAATAACGCAGCGGGAAACGCTCGCTGAACGCCACCAGGTCTGAGCCTTCTTTCATCGCCGGAGTGATCCCGACCAGGCGCGGGTCAGCAGCAGCCATGTCGCACAGCCATTCGCCGAACACGCCGGAATACTTCGGCCCGCCGGCCTTTTTCGGCGCAGCGGCCGGTGCATCGACGGGTTCGAGTTTGGTGATTGCGTGGTAACCAATCGGGTCAACTTCCGCCGGCGCGAAGCCTTTGCCTTTCTTGGTAACGACGTGCAGGAATTGCGGACCGTTCAGATCGCGCATGTTGCGCAAGGTGGCAATCAGGGTAGGCAGGTCGTGGCCATCGATCGGACCGATGTAGTTCCAGCCCAGCTCTTCAAACAGCGTGCCGGGGACCAGCATGCCTTTGGCGTATTCTTCGGTGCGGCGGGCGATTTCCCAAGCGCCGGGCAGGCGCGACAGGACCTTTTTGCTGCCCTCACGCATGCTTGCGTAGGTGCGGCTGGAAAGGATTTTCGCCAGATAATTCGACAAGCCACCGACGTTGCGCGAGATCGACATGTCGTTGTCGTTCAAGATCACCAGCATGTTGGCGTTTACTTCAGGCGCATGGTTCAGCGCCTCGAAAGCCATGCCGGCGGTCAGTGCGCCGTCGCCGATCACGGCAATCGCCTTGCGATCGCTGTTCTGCAGGCGGGCGGCAATGGCCATGCCCAGCGCTGCGCTGATCGAGGTGCTGGAGTGGCCGACGCCGAAAGTGTCGTACTCGCTCTCGGAACGACGCGGGAAGGCCGCGACACCGTCCTTCTGACGCAGCGTGCCCATGCGCTCGCGACGGCCGGTGAGGATCTTGTGCGGATAGGCCTGATGACCCACGTCCCACACCAGCCGGTCGTCCGGGGTGTCGAAGACGTAATGCAACGCGATGGTCAGCTCGATGACGCCCAGGCCGGCACCGAAATGCCCGCCGGTCTGGCCGACCGTGTAGAGCAATTCCAGGCGCAACTCATCGGCCAGGGTTTCGAGCTCGGCTTCGCCTAACCGGCGCAGGCCGTCCGGCGTGTTGGCACGGTCGAGCAGGGGCGTGGTCGGGCGCTTGCGGGGAATCTCATGAAACGTCGTGGGCATCAGGCGAATCGTTATAGGTATAAAAGATGCGGCAGTTTACCTGATGCATCGCCCCCTGCCCACGCGTTGGTCCTTTTTGGCAGATACGCCGTCAGCTGCGGCGATCGACGATATAGCGGGCCAGATCGCGCAACGGCTCGGCGGCCGCGTCAAACGGTCGCAACGCGTGCAGCGCCTGGTCGCGCAGCTCCAGGGCGTAGGCCTTGGCGGTATCGAGGCCAAGCAGGGCCGGGTAGGTCGGCTTGTCGCGAGCGATGTCGGCGCCCTGGCGCTTGCCGAGGGTTTCGGTATCACTTTCGACGTCGAGAATGTCGTCCTGGACCTGGAATGCCAGGCCGATGGCCTGTGCGTAAGTCTGCAAGGACTTCAACTCGTCCTTTTCGGCGCGGCCGCTGGCGAGGGCGCCGAGTTTGACACTGACCTCGATCAGCGCGCCGGTCTTGTGCCGATGCATGTATTCGAGGGCTTTCTGATCAAGCTTCAAACCTACTGAGCCGAGGTCGATGGCTTGACCGCCGACCATGCCGGCCGGGCCTGCCGCCAGCGCCAACGCGCTGACCATCTGCAGACGGATTTCAGCTTCGGACGAACTCAGGCGCGGGTCGAGCAGGGCGCTGAAGGCCAGGCTTTGCAAGCCGTCGCCGGCCAGGATCGCGCAGGCTTCATCGAATTTCTTGTGGGTGGTCGGCTGGCCGCGACGCAGGTCGTCGTCGTCCATGGCCGGCAGATCGTCGTGAACCAGCGAATAAGCGTGGATCAGCTCCACTGCGCAGGCCGCGCCGTTGGCTTGCTCAGCCTTGCCGCCCAGCGCTTCGCACGCCGCGTAGGCCAGGAGAGGGCGCACGCGTTTGCCACCATTCATCACGCTGTAGCGCATGGCTTCGTACAGACGCGCCAGTTCAGGGCTTGGGGCGTTGAACAAGGTATCCAGTGCCGCATTGACACGGGCCTGGCTGGTCGCCGAATACGCTGCAATCATTCTGGCTGATCCGCGTCGAAGGGTTCCTCGGCCAACTCGCCATCACGCTCGAGCAGCACTTGAACCTTCTGCTCGGCGTGGGCCAGCGCTGCCTGGCAATCGCGGGTCAGACCGATGCCTTGCTCGAAAGCCGTCAGCGAGTCTTCCAGCGACAATTCGCCGTTCTCCAGTCGCTCCACCAGCGTTTGCAGGTCAGCGAGGGATTGTTCGAAATCCAGTGCAGCTTTTTTGCGGGCCATGGCGGCAGTTTCCGGTTGACGTTAAACCGGCGCGACACTAGCAGACATGGGGGGTATGGGCAAATCAGGGGCCATTGGGTAGCCCTGATCATGAGGGGGAAACGCAGCCTGCGCTGTTCGCTTGGGGTGGGTGTTCATTTGATTGGTGTCATATCCGTTTCGTCGGTAACGGCGGCTATTGGTTCCGCCCTTACGGCGGGTCACTTGGAAGAGCGCCAAGTAACCAAGCGCTTTTGCCCCTTTCGTTCGGTGCCTCGCTAGTGCTCGGCATGCCCTCGCTCCGGTCCTGCTCCGTGGGCCCGCCGCGATCGGCCATCCCTGGCCGTGCGCGGCTAACCCGGCATCCATGCCGGGTTAGCCCACTGCGCAGAACCTCCACTCGGCCTCTCGAGGGGGCGGGTACCGCAACAGCACCGCGAGGCGGCCTACCGGCCGGCCTGTCTCTTTGATCGTGCGCATTCCCACTGTAGGAGCGAGCTTGCTCGCGAAGGACTTCAACGATAACGATTGCTGTCTGAATGTACGCGGTGTCTGGAGGCTTTTCGCGAGCAGGCTCCCACAGGTTCAACGCCGCTCTGGCTTTGGCCGTTGATCTTGCTTTGGCTTTTGATACTGCTGTTGATCTTGATCTGCCCCGTCGGAATGCCGAGCCTTAGCGAGGCACCGTACGTCAGGGGCGCGGGCGCTTGGTTACTTGGCGCTGGGCGGCATTCCGTTTTTCCAAGTAACCCGCCGTAAGGGCGGAACCAATATCTGCCGTTACCCCGGAAATGGATATGTACCTGACACGCGGCCTTCGCGAGCAAGCCCGCTCCCACAAGGGTGCCGGGTACATTCGCAGGACCATTCCGCGAACTGCTTTCTCAGGTGACAGCATTACTGCAGTGACGAGGATTATTCGGCTCATTTGGTGAGCCGAATAAGGCCGCTATTCGGCTCACGGCCAACAATCAGCGCGATTTCCCCCGCAACTTAAGATGTATCCGATTGTTAAAAACCCACCAAATGGCTAACCTTCGCACCTTCTACGACCCATCAGTCACGGGTCTTTCTGACGAAACGCAGTTTTTGGATCTGTAACGCGCCGAGGATCGGGCGCAAGGTTTCGTTATGCATGGCAGGAGGCGTCACATGCGTTCATTTCTTCCAGTGCTGTTGGGGTGGGTCTGCGCGACCGCTGCCTGGGCCGATCCAACGGCCGAGCTGTCGGAACCGGTGGGCGGCTGGCGCTACAACGGCCTGCTGGATCGCAGTGAACACCCTCGAGTCGCCTATCCCACTCCGCCCATCGACCGGGGCGTGCAACGCAATCGCACGATGATCGAAGGCCAGCTCAAGGACATCGGTACTCAACGCGGGCCGCACACGCTGGCGGTCAACGGCAATCCCCTGAACCTGTACGCCGACGACCAGGGACGTTTCGCCCGGCCGTATGCCTTCGGCGCCGGTTCCAACAGCGTCGAAGTGCGCAGTGCCGAAGGTCAGTCGCTCAAGCGCGTTCAGTTCTATGAAGCCAACAACCTGCGCACCCCGGCGCGCATTCGCGTGGTGCTGGGTTGGGACGACCCGAAAGCCGAACTCGACTTGCACATCATTACGCCCGACGGTCAACACGCGTTCTGGGCTCGCCCGGCGATGAGCAACGGCGGCGGCCTGGACCCGGACGGCGTCGACGGTCCCGGTCCGGAAATGTTCACCATGACCGCGCCGCTGCATGGCACCTATCTGGTTTACGTGAACTATTGGGGCAACTTCGGCAGCGGCGGCTATAACTTCGAGGAGACCAGCAACCAGAACGAGGTGATCACCTCGCAGATCAACCTGGTGCTCAACGAAAACACCGTCGACGAAAAACGCGAGACCTTCATCGTGCCCTTGCGCGCGATCGGTGACCTGCTGCTGGTCAAGACTTTCAACTATTAAGCATCCCGCACCACGGATGAATTGGGCTTTGTGAACATGAGCGATAACACTGTATCCCCGGCCGCCGACGCACCTGCTGCCAAACCTTCCCAGCGTTGGCCGTTGCTGCTGGTCGGGCTGGTCTTGGTGGCTGGCGTGGCGGGCGGGTTGGGCTGGTTCATGCACAAACCCAAGGCGCCACCGGCGGAGTTGGCCAGCGACAAGCTCGGCATGAGCCGGCCGGACGGCCTGCTCGAAACCCATTCCCTGCGCCAATTGCCCAAGGACTTGCTCGCGGTGCCGTTCCTCAAGGACACCCTGACCGAAGATTTCGTCTTCTATTACGAAACCCATGCCGATCGCCTCGGATTGATTGGCAGTCTGCGGCGGATCATTTACGAACATGATCTGAAATTGCAGGACAGCCTGATCGAGCAGCTTTTCGATCAACCGGCAGACGTGGCGCTTTGGCGCGGGGCGGATGGGCGGCTCAAGGATTTCCTGCTGGTGATGGATCGCGGTGGTCTGGTCAAGGTGCTGGAGCCGCTGGCCAAAGTGGCGCTGGATGATTCGCAGCTGACCCAGCTGGGTGAAATCAAGGTCGCCGGTGATGCGGTGCCGCTGTATCAGATCACCTACAACAACAGCAAATCGCTGGTGTTCGCGTCCCATGGCGACAAGCTGGTGGTGCTGTCGAATCCTTCGAAACTGTACGACATCGGCCACGGTCCGACCGACGAGCGCGGAATGGTCTCGACCCAAGCGTTGGAAGCGTTGCTCAGCGGCCAGAAACTTTTTCCCGAAGCCTTCGGCCTGCCAGCCCGCGCGCCGGAAGTGAAACAACGCCTGTCGGTCAATTCCAGCGTCCTGGCCATGGGTTACCAGCGTTTTATCCCGAACTTCGCCGGCCTGCGCTTCGATATGGACGACAAGGGCTGGCACAGCTTCCTCGCCATGGACGAACTGGAGAACCAGCCGGACTTCGATTTCAAACCGATCTGGCAAGCCATGCCGATGGGCGCGAGTGCTTGCGTAGCACTGCCGCTCGCCGCCGAACAACAGAAGCCGTTGCTGGTGAAACTCGGTGCCGAAGAAACCGTGGCCCAGTCGCTGACCGAACACATGGCCGGTGCCGCCGGCCTATGCTGGTACGCCGATTCGCGGCTGTACACGCCGCTGCTGGTGGCCAGTCTGAACGACAATGACAGCGCCAGACTCGATGGTGATCTGGGTAATCTGTTCGGCTCGATGGTCGGCGCTCATGAAGGTAACGTTGAAGAGCATGCCTTCCCGGTGATCGAGAAACAGGAAGGTGATAATCACCAGTGGCAGCGTCAGGTCAGCTCCAACTTCGGCCCTTACAAAGCCAAGGACGCCGAGAACCCGGACGCGATCACCGGCAAGGCGTTCATGAAAGTCAGCCTGGCCCGCCACGGTTCGACGCTGCTGTTTTCCCTCGACGACAAGCTCGTGGACAAAGCCCTCGGCACCCTCGACAAACGTTTCCCGCCGATGGCCGACGTGGTGCCGAAAGACCTGCTGATGCCGGTTTACTTCGGCCCGGACTCCATGGCGCAACTGATGCAACAGGAAACCCTCGACAGCCTGCCGCAGGACATGGAGCCAGTGTTCTACAACGCCGCGCAGACCTACCTGATTCCGAAACTGCGCAAGCTCGGCAACTACGGCAAATACGCGCTGACCCTGCCCGAAGGCAGCGAGCCCGACGGTCATTGGCAGTGGCTGCCGCTGGAATGGAAAGCGCTGTGACCGCACTTATCCGAGGCCTCGTTTTGCTGGTGATGTTGCTGGGCAGTCGCGCCTTTGCCAGCGACGCCGCGCCGCTCGATCCGCAGCAATCCCAGGTGTTCCGCGCCTGGTTCGTGCGCATCGCCCAGGAGCAACTGACCCAAGGCCCGAGCCCGCGCTGGTATCAGCAGGACTGCGCCGGGCTCGTGCGTTTCGCCGCCAACGAAGCGCTGAAAGTCCATGATGACAAATGGCTGCGCAGCAATGGCCTGTCCAACCGCTACCTGCCGCCGGAACTGCAACTGAGCGAGGCCCAGCGCGGCCTCGCCCAGCAATGGCAACAGGGCGGCGGCAAGGTCGGGCCGTACGTCAACGCGATCAAACTGATTCAGTTCAACAGCCATCTGGTTGGCCGCGACCTGACGCAAGCCCGGCCTGGCGACTTGATGTTTTTCGATCAGGGCGACGACCAGCACCTGATGATCTGGATGGGCCGCTACATCGCCTATCACACCGGCACCACGACCCCCACTGATAACGGCATGCGCTCCGCGAGCCTGCAACAACTCATGACATGGAAGGACACCCGATGGATACCCGACGCAGCCAACCCCAACTTCATCGGCGTCTATCGACTGAACTTTCTCTCCCAATGACCGGTGCCCGCATGCTGCGCTTTTTGTCTCTACTGTTGGTATTGGTACTGCCTTGTGCGGCGGTGAATGCCGAAGACACCGTCGAACCGAGCGGCTACACGCCGGTGGCCGGTGAAAGTTTTTTCCTGCTGGCCGACAGCAGTTTTGCCAGCGACGAACAGGCGATGGTCCGTCTTGAAGCACCGGGCCGCGACTATCGGCGGTTCCGCATGGAGCCTTACGGCGGCGCGGACATTCGCGTGTACCGCATCGAAAAACCGCTGGATTTCCTCAAGCGCCAGAAGAACCTGCACCGCGTGGTCAGCAACGGCCAGTTCAAGGGCGAAGGTTTGTCGAACACCCTCGCGTACCTGTGGGACAACTGGTACCGAAAATCCCGTCGCGTGATGCAGCGAGCGTTTTCCTACGAGTCGCGTAAACAAGTCACCGAGGAAGTGCCGGAACTGAAAATGGGCGCTGCGATTGCTGCGCCAACGCCTTACGACGCACAGCCGCAATTCGCACTGATTCCTGGCCTGCCGGTGGTCAGTCAATTCCGCTACCCGCTGTGGCAAGCCAAACCGATCCAGCCGCCTACAGGTGTAAACCTCGCCGGTTCTTCCAGCGAGTTCGTCACTGTCGCGCCGGGCAATGTGTACATCCCGCTGGGCAACCTGAAACCCGGTCTGTACCTGGTGGAAGCATTGGTCGGCAAGTATCGCGCGACCACTATGGTTTTTGTCTCCAACACCGTGGCCGTGAGCAAGATTGCCGGTGATGAACTGGTGGTCTGGGCCGCACGCAAACACGAAGGCAGTTCAGTGCCGAAGGTCAATGTGCTGTGGACCGATGGCCTAGGCGTGATGAGCAGCGGCGCCACCGATGCCGATGGTTTGCTGCGCCTGAAACACGTCAGCCCCGAGCGTTCGTTCGTGATCGGCGAGGACGAAGAGGGCGGGGTATTTGTCTCCGAAAACTTCTATTACGACAGCGAAATCTACGACACCAAACTCTATGCCTTCACCGACCGGCCGCTGTATCGACCGGGGGATTGGGTGTCGCTGAAAATTGTTGGTCGTGAGTTCAAGAATGCGCGTGATTCGGTATTGCCCACGGCCGCTGACGTCAACGTGACGGTGCTCGATGCCACCGGCACGGCGCTGCAATCGCTGGCGTTGAAACTCGATTCCAAGGCCGGTACTCAAGGCCGTTTCCAGTTGCCCGACAACGCGGTGGCGGGCGGTTATGAATTGCGCTTCAGCTACAGGGATCAGGTCTACAGCAGCGCCTTCCGCGTTGCCGAATACATCAAGCCGCACTTCGAAATCTCGCTGAATCTGGCCAAGCAGGATTACCGCACCGGCGAACCGGTAAGAGGCAGCCTGGTGCTGCTGTACCCGGACGGTAAACCGGTGGCCGATGCCAAGTTGACCCTGAGCCTGCGCGCCCAGCAACTGTCGATGGTCGACAACGAACTGCAATACCTCGGGCAATTCCCGGTGGAACTGACCAGCACCGAACTGACCACCGATTCCAAGGGCAACGCGACCCTGGATCTGCCCGCCGCCGAGAAACCGAGCCGTTACATGCTCACCGTTTTTGCCAGCGATGGCGCGGCGTATCGGGTCAAGACCACCAAGGAAATCCTCATCGACCGGGGCGCGGCCAGTTTCCGCCTGAGCGCGCCGCAACGGTTCAGTGCGGTGGGTGACAAGGTTGCATTCAGCTATCTGAACGAGGGTGGCAGCGAGCAGAGCAAAGCGGTCACGCCGAGCGGCTACCACTGGGTGCGTCTGGAAGATCAGTCCGCTGGCGAAGGCAAACTGGCTGCGAGCGATAAAGGTTTTACATTGGCCTTCGACCGTCCAGGCACCTACAACCTGACGTTGAAGGATGAGCATGGCCGAGTCATTGGCGCTACCGGGCATTCGGTCACCGGCGATGGCATCAAAGCCGTGCCCGGCACCGTGGAAATCGTCCTTGATAAACCCGAGTACAAGGCCGGTGATGAAGCCCTCGCGCTGATCACTTTCCCGGAGCCTGTCAGCGATGCCTTGTTGTCATTGGAGCGCGACAAGGTTGAAACCACGGCGCTGCTGTCCAAGGGCGGCGACTGGCTGAAGATAGAAAAACTCAGCGACACTCAATACCGCGCACGCATCCCGGTGAAGGACAATTTCGCGCCGAACCTGACCTTCTCCGTGCTGTACACCAAGGGCGGTCAATACAGCTTCCAGAACGCCGGGATCAAGGTGATTGCGCCGCAGATCGACGTGGTCATCGCCACGGACAAAGAGGCGTATCAGCCGGGCGATACCGTATCCGTCGACCTCACCACCCAGTTTGCCGGCAAGCCGATTCCGGCACACTTGACGGTCAGCGTGGTCGACGAAATGGTCTACGCGCTGCAACCGGAAGTCGCGCCGACCATCGACCAGTTCTTCTATCACCCGCGCCGCAACAACGTGCGCACCAGCGCCAGTTTGTCGTTCATCAGCTACGACGTCGCATTGCCGGGCAGCCCTGGCGCGCCGGGCAAAGCCAACCGCAGCGAACGCGGCGTGAAAGTACTTGAGCGGCCGCGTCGCGAAGACGTCGACACTGCCGCGTGGCAGCCGGAATTGATCACCGACGCCCATGGCAAAACCCGCTTCACGTTCAAAATGCCGGACTCGCTGACCCGCTGGCGCATCACCGCGCGAGCCATTGCCGATGACGGTCAGGTCGGGCAGAAGAAGCAGTTCGTGCGCTCGGAAAAACCGCTGTACCTGAAGTGGAGCGGCCCGACGAAATTCCGCACGGGCGACAAACCGGATCTCGGTGTGTTCGCCTTCAGTCAGGCCGAAATGCCGGTCAAGGCTGAGCTGGTGATCCATTACGGTGGCGCCGAGCAACGCGTGCCGGTGACGCTGAACAACGGCATCAACTACATCGCATTGCCGGGGTTTGCTTTGGCCACGGGCGAGTGGACCGCCGAGCTGGTACAGGACGGCAAAACCGCAGATGCCTTGGCTGTCAGCCTGAAGGCGACCGGCGAAGGCTGGCAGGTCACGCAAAGCCAGAGTCTGGACGTGGCCAGCGGCGATACACCGCTGACCCTGCCGGTTGACGCAACCGATATTCGCCTGCGTCTGGATGACAGTCCGCAAGCGCTGTTCCGTTCGGCGCTCGATGATTTGCTGAGCTATCCGTACGGCGGCGTCGAGCAAACGGCCAGTCGTTTGCTGCCGTTGAGCATTGCGTATCCAACCTTGTCGTCGAATCCGCAGATCCGCGATCGCTTGCGGCTGATCATGCAGAACAGCCGTCTGCGACTGGTGCAAATGGCCGGGCCGTCGGCGAGCTTCACCTGGTGGGGCATGGACGGTGAGCCGGACGCGTTCCTCACCGCGTACGCTTACTACGCCGACTGGCACGCCAGCAAAGCGCTGGATCTGAACCTGCCGCCGGAGCATTGGCAGCGAGTCCTGGACGTTTATTTGAAGCAGGCTAAAAACACGCCGTTGTTGCAGCGGGCGTTGATCCTGTCGTTTGCCAAACAGATGCAATTGCCGGTGAACACGCTGCTCAGCGGTTTGATGGATGACCTGGCGCAAGCGGGCGAAGGCAATGCCGCGAACCTGATGGAGGATGGCGAGGACAGTATTGTCATGAGCAATCCGGATTCGGCGCTGGGGTTGGCGGCGGCGCGTGCGTTGACGGCATCGCTGGCGCGTCAGTCCAAAGTGGTTTTGCCGGACGCCTTCAATCGTCAATTGCCGGATGCGCAGCAACGTCTGGCCGTCAGCTCGCAGCCATTTGCCGAAGCGTTGAACCTGTCGCTGCAAGCCTTCGATCAGGCTCACGCGCAAGCGTTGTTGCAACGGTTGCTGCCACAACAATCGACGCTGGAACGCGCATTGGCACTGACCTGGTTGCAACGCAGCATTGAGCTGGGCTCGCCGACCATCGCGCTGGCACCGGGCGAAGGCTGGAAGAAACAACAGGGTGTTACCGGTGAGGTGTATTGGACGTGGCAGGGTGCTGCGCCAGTGCCCGCGGTCTTGTCGCTGACCGGGACACAAGAGCGTCCGTTGCGGGCAGCGTTGAGCTTTCAGACTCGGCAACCGCCCGTTGAGCCGATGACGGTGACCATTACCCGTCGCCTGTCGCGATTGGTGCCGGGCGACGAAGCCTTCACGTTCAAAGTCGAAGCGGTCGGCACCAAGCCGTTGTCCAGCGACAGTCTGTATCTGGACGAAGTGATCATCACCAGCAAAGCCGCGAAGCCGCTGCGTTACGGGATGATCGAAGTGCCGCTGCCGCCGGGAGCGGATGTCGAGCGCACCACCTGGGGCATCAAGTTGATGGGCAAGGCCGGCACTGAACCGACGGCGCTGGAGAAGGCGCGCTTCGAACCGGGTCAGATGGCTTACGCAATACCGGTGGATGCCTTGAGCGGCGAATTGCGCTTGCGTCATCTGGTGCGCTTTTCGCAGAAGGGCCAGTTCAACCTGCCGCCGGTGCGTTTCACTCAGGTCTACGCGCCACAGCATCAGGCGCAGGAACAGAAACCGGCACTTGGTCAGGTCACGGTCAACTGACATGACCCGGCGTTTGCTCTGGTGGCTGCTGTGGTTGATTCCCGCGCTGGCGACAGCGCAGGACGAGCCGCTGCGTCTGGGCTTTAAAGGTGAACTGCTTTCGTTGAGCCGCACTCAGGTGATTTCGCGCGAGCCAATGCCGGCTGATTTGCAGGCGCCGTTGGGCAGTCTTTGGAAATTATTTGTTTATGGCTGGCTGGTGGATACCGGTGCTCAGGAACCGGTTTACGAATGTCGCGGACAATCGAAAGAAGAAGTGTATTGCTGCACGGCGGGCGGCAGGATTGAGCGTGATCAGGCGTTGGTGAAGTCCTGCGGGTTGTATTTTGAACCTGCGCGGTTGGGCATTGCGGACGCAGATTGGCGAACATATTGGCAAGCGCGGAAGGCGCCGCAGTGGTTGCTTGACTTGCCTTCATTGCAGCCATCCACGCGAGTTCCAGTGGCTGAGTTGCTGGGGATGTTGGCCGTGATGCCGGCGCAGGAACAGGCTCGGCGGGTGTTATTGGATGTCGTGTTGAATGCGGCTGACGGTAATGTCGTGGGCGAGTTCGGTGGCCGGTTGCGGGTGAAAACCTGGAGCTGGTTGGGGGATCAGGATCCATCGTCGCGTCAGGGTGGGTTTGCCGGTTGGATGGCGGATGGAGCGCCGATCTGGGCGGGTGGGCGCGGGACCAGTCAGATGGTTTTGCGCAATTACGGTCAGGCGTTATCTTCGGTGTTGCCGGTTGATTGGCCCTTGGATGCGGGACGCTGTGTCGAAGTGGGGCTGTTTTCACGGTATCCGATTGGTCGCGTATTGGCGGGGGATCGTGTTGTTACTTCCGGGCCCTTGCAGGGCGACTTTCGCGTTGAATTCGTTTCCGGCAACCAACTGGATATTCACAGCGACGGCGAACTGTTTTTGATCAACGACAAGCTTGTCGCCCGCCTGGACCGCGAAGAATACGTCGCCCGCGTCCTCCAGCGCGAAGCCAAATCCGAACCTGCTGAAGCCGCCAAAGCCCTGGCCGTCGCCATCCGTACTTACCTGCTGCAAAACGCCACCCGCAACGGCGATTGCCTGAGCATCGACGACAGCAGCAGCCGCCAACGCGTCGCTCCACGCCCGGCCACTGCCGGGTCGCGCAACATCGCCGCGTGGACCAGCGATCTGGTGTTGGCCGGTAGCGCCGTCACCTACCACTCCGACCAGCCCGGCCCGGACAAACTCTCCTGGCAGCAAGCCGTCGAACAAGCCAATGCCGGCCAACGCTACGACGCCATCCTGCTGCACGCCTACCCGCGCGCTAGCCTCAGCCGCTGGGACAACCCCGTCGCTTCCTGCGAAGCGCTTCCCGCCGCCCAAGACTGGCTGCAAACCCAACGTCGCGGCTGGCGCCAACGCCTCGAAAGCGAAACCGGCTACAACGAAGTCAGCACCTTCGCCGTCTGCCGCCTGGCTTTCGGCCGTCCTTTTGTCGACCGCGAACGCCAGCGCATCTACGTGCGCGGTGTGCAGTCGCTGCAAGATCGCCTCGACCTGACCCACGAATACCTGCACCTGGCCTTCGAAGCACACCCCAACGGCCAGGATGAAACCTACATCGAAGGGCTCGCCCGCCATCTCTTGCTGGAATAGGCCATGAAACTCCGTTATCCACAGGTCTTCCTGTTCCTTTGTTTAATTAGCGTGTTGCCGACGGCTTCTGCTGCTGAAAGCACCGTCAAACTCGACACCCCCGTCGGTGGCTGGCGCACGGGTGCGGTCGAGGGCGAAGGTGAAAACTTCCGCCAGACCGTCAACTACCCGGCTTCGTCGGTGAACACACCGGTCGGCCAAGCCAACACCGCACGCATCACCGGCCAGATCAACGCCACGCCCAAGCCCGCTGAACCGGGGCTGCTGATCGTCAACGGCGTCAGCATGCCGCTGAAGGTCGATCCCGCGGGCCGCTTTGATCGACCGTTCTCGTTTCCCAACGGCAGCAACAGCGTTGAAGTGCGCAGCCCCGATGGCCAACAGCGCCATCGCACACAGTTCCTCAATGCCAGCGGCGGCGCCACCCCAGCGAAATTACGGGTGTTGTTGGCCTGGGACAGCGATGGTACGGATCTGGATTTACACCTGATTACCCCTGATGGCGCACACATCTGGTACGGCGACCGTGTGGTGCCCAATGGCGCTGCGCTGGATGTTGACGTGACCACTGGATATGGCCCGGAAATCTTCGCCATGCCGGCGCCGATCAAAGGGCAGTATCTGGTGTATGTGAACTACTTCGGGGGCGGGTACCGGAGTGATGAGGAGGGACAGGAGGATGCGGTTCAGCCACTGACCACAGCGCAGGTGACGGTAATAACCGAGGAAGGGACGCCGAACGAGAAGATGGAGACTTTTCTGGTGCCGATGCGGGCGGTGGGGGAGTTGACGTTGGTTAAGGGGTTTAGTTATCCGTGAGGGAAATAGTCTCAGCAGTATTGAGATTATTAAATTGGGCAGCAGGTCGCTGCCCAATTGCATGAAGGGCGCCTTGAGTCAAAACGCAGACATTAAAAAGCCGGCTTGTGGCCGGCTTCTCGGGGACTGGCTTGGTTCATTTTTGGTAAACCGCGCCAGCCTTCAAAACGTACACCCGGATCTTGCGTCCGGCTGTGGGACTTGGTCAGAAAATCATCTGCCTTGTCGGTGCGATCAGAGCCGCGGGGCGGGGTGATGCGCAAATGTGGGGCGCAGCATACTGATTTTTTTTGGGAATTCCCAGTTTGGTGTTTGAGATAGAGCTGTCGGTAAGTTTGGGGCAAGGTGACCGACCTTGGTATTGAGGGTGAATGTTTTGCCGCCTTCGCGGGTAAGCCCGCACCCACAGGGAATGTGTACGCCTGGTGGAGTGGACATACCCGTCAAAGTGTTACAAGAACGGCACCGGCGGCCTGCGTTTTTTCAGGGTCGACCACCAGAACACCCACCCCAGTACTCTTATGTTTTCCTCTTCAATCTGCGGAGGCCTGAAGACCTCATCCGGGTATTCGGCGCTGTTATGGCTGCGCATGCGAATCGCGTTACCCGGTACCCGGCTCAGGTATTTGATGCGCAACATGCCGTCATGTTCGATAGCGTAAATCTCTCCGTCGACAATTTGCGTGAGCCCACGGTCGATGGCGACGATGGAGCCGTCTTCAATTTTTTCGGCCATGCTGTTGCCGACCATGCGGGCACAGATGGCATCGGCGTGGTTGATTTCCAGGGAGTCGAGATCGCTGCGCGGCAGTCGGATCGATTCGCTGGGGTCTTTGATGACATGGGTTTTGTCGGAACCGGGGGTAATTGCCGTTTCCTTGTAAAAGGGCAGCTCGATATCGACTGGCTCGATGACCCGATAGGTGCCGCGGATCGACTGGGCGTCGAAAGCGTTGCCGGATTCGTCGATCAGACGTAAGTCCCTGGCGTCTTTCGGTCCTTCGCCGGTTTTCAGCCATTCGCTGTTCACGGACAGTCTTCTGGCGACATCTTCCATGCGGTAGTCGGGCACGCCGCGGCTATACCAGTTATGGACAGTTTGAGGGTCGGAAATGCCCAGGAATTCGGCAAATCTCGTTGTCGTGATTTGGACCTCTTTCAGGAGCATTCTGAATCGTGGACCGCAGGTTTCGTTCTTTTTCATAAACACGAGTCTAGCCGCGCGGCATAAGGCTTTGATTCAACAAAACGTTCAAATATGGCGTGAAATTTAAGTCCTGATGTAAGACGTCTTTGGTAAGAATTAAACAAGAAAAAACCGCTGCGTCCGCCAGTTAAACGTGCTGTTTGCACCGACAGTCGAACGCGCACAAAAAACCCCGGATCAACCGGGGTTCTCTGTTAAAGCCGTGCGTGAGGAGCGACGATCAGCCTTTATAAGCAGCAACCGACTTCATGATCTCGGCGCGGGCAGCTTCTGCGTCGCCCCAACCTTCGATCTTCACCCATTTGCCTTTTTCGAGGTCTTTGTAGTTTTCGAAGAAGTGCTTGATCTGTTCCAGCAGCAGCGGTGGCAGATCGGTGTATTCCTTCACATCGACGTACAGCTGGGAAAGCTTGTCGTGTGGGACTGCGATGACTTTGGCATCGCCGCCGCCGTCGTCGGTCATGTTCAGGATGCCGACCGGGCGTGCGCGGATCACGGAGCCTGGGGCAACCGGGTAAGGGGTCACGACCAGCACGTCGAGGGGATCACCGTCGTCAGCCAGGGTGTTCGGGATGAAACCGTAGTTGGCCGGGTAGAACATCGGGGTGGCCATGAAACGGTCAACGAACAGGCAATCGCTGTCTTTGTCGATTTCGTATTTGATCGGCGCGTGGTTGGCCGGAATCTCGATCGCGACGTAGATGTCGTTCGGCAGGTCTTTGCCAGCCGGAATCTTGCTGTAGCTCATTGGGCGGTGCCCCCGTTAGTTGACCAAAAACACTTGGCCGGATTGACCAAAAAGTGGCGGCGATTATAGGCATATTCCGCCGATGATGCCACGTACCAAGGGTCGTAGAGACCTTAGTCGTGTGCTTGATAGACCGGGTTATGAGTTTGAAGTTGCTTCAGCCTTTCAAGTGGGTCCTGACGGTAAAACAGCTTCAGTTGCTCATAGACCTGAGGATACGCCTCATGCAGCAAATCCGGTGCGCTGAAGAAGTATTCGCTGGTGACCGCAAAAAACTCCGCGGGGTTTTCCGCGGCGTAGGGGTCGAGAGCGGTTTCGGCCTCCGGGTTGCGTTCCAGTTGCCGGTCGAGGTCGTCGTAGGCCTCTTGCATGACCCTGGCCCAGTCGCTGACGCGCATGTCGGCGTGCAGCGGCGGCAGGCCGTTGGCGTCGCCATTGAGCATGTCCAGCTTGTGTGCGAGTTCATGGATGACCAGGTTGTAGCCTTCCCAGCCGCCGCTGGCCATCACGCCGGGCCAGGCGAGGATGATCGGACCTTGCTGCCAGGCCTCACCGCTGTGTTCGCCGTCCCACTCGTGCTCGACGCCACTGGCGTCACGATGTCGCTGCGGGCTGAGGAAGTCGTCGGGATAGAGGACGATTTCGTGAAAACCCTGATACCAGTTCAGATCGCCCAGGTTCAGCAAGGGTAATTGCGCCTGGGCGGCGAGCAGCAAGCGTTGTTCCTGATGGAGTTCGACGCCGGGCAGGGCGGTCAGGTGTTTGTCTTCGAGAAACAGCACACTGGCTTCGCGCAGCCACTGGTCTTCAGCCGCGCTGATGCCGTCGAGAAAACTAAGGTGATGACGGACCCGCTGCCACATATCGTTGGCAATCGGATGTCTGGCCAGGATGCGCCGGCGCCGCCAGGCGCTGAGCGACCACATCGCTCAGCGTGGTTCGGCTTTGGACGCAGAGCTACCGAAGCGGCTGCGCACCACACCAATGATCATCGGCACCAGCGACAGCAGGATGATGCCCACCACCAGCAGCGACAGGTTTTTCTTGATGAACGGTACGTTGCCGAAGAAGTAACCGAGGGTCACCAGGCCGCCCACCCAGAGGATGGTGCCGAGGACGCTGAAGGCAAAGAAACGCGGATAAGGCATTTTCGCCACGCCGGCGACGAACGGTGCAAAGGTGCGGATGATCGGCAGAAAACGCGCCAGAGTCACGGTCTTGCCACCGTGTTTGTCGTAGAAATCGTGGGTTTGTTGCAGGTAATCGCGACGGAAGATTTTCGAGTTCGGGTTGCTGAACAGACGCTCACCCGCTGTTCGTCCGATGATGTAGTTGGTGCTGTCACCGAGAATCGCCGCCAGCATCAGCAGGCCACCCAGCAACACGGGGTCCATGCCGCCACCCGCCGCCACGGCACCCGCGATAAACAGCAAGGAATCACCCGGCAGGAAAGGCATCACCACCAGGCCGGTTTCGCAGAAGATCACCAGAAACAGAATGGCGTAGATCCATGGCCCGTAGTTGTTCACCAGCAAGTCGAGGTAAACATCGAGATGCAGGATAAGGTCGAGCGGGTTGAAATCCATGGGGGCACCTGTGGTGACGGCCGGACTCAGCAGGCCTGCGCGGATGAATTCGCTTAAGGCTACAGATGAGTGTAGTTTTTCTTACAAGCGGAAAGGTCGGCATTATACGGGCTGAATAGTGAAAAGCGCGTCGAGTTTGTAGCGGGGGATGTCGCGAGAGTTGGCCCACTACGCGATTCGTTGTGGCGAGGGAGCTTGCTCCCGCTGGAGGGCGAAGCACTCCCAACGCCTGAGTTCGCGGTAGGTCAGGCGAATTAGATTGGCCGATTCTACGACTGCTGCGCAGCCGAGCGGGACGGTGCGGCGATCCGACAAGCTCCCTCGCCACAGGAGCTCGCCACAGCGTAGCGGCGTCAGAGTCCGTCGCTGATCGGCAGCACGTAGTTTTTGAACTCGGTGTCTTCCTTGAACCCGATGGATTCGTAGGTTTTCTGCGCGACTTCGTTATTGCTGCTGGTGGAAACGCGCATGCGCACGGCATTGGTTTCCTTAGCCATTTTTTTCGCGGTGCGGATCAGGTTGTCGGCCACCAACTGGCGACGGGCGTCTTCGGCGACGTAGATGTCGTTGAGGATCCACACGCGTTTAAGTGAAAGCGACGAAAAGCTTGGGTACAACTGACAGAAACCCATCAGTTTGTTGTTGTCGTCATCGGCCAGGGCCAGGTAGATCACCGACTCCTTGCGACGCAGGCGCTTCTCGAGGAACGCCCGGGACGAGTCCGGATACGGCAGGGAACCATAAAACTCGCGATATTTGACGAACAACGGGGTCAGCAGGTCCAGATGTTCGAGGGTCGCTTGAATAATCCGCATCGATAGGTCTCGTCTTCAAGTGGCTGTCTTCACGTGCTCTGACGGCGAACGGTTCTCACTCGGGCAGCCGTGTTTCGATCCTGCCTGAAATCCGGGCATAAACGCAATGCGGAAACGGTTCAGGCATGCGACGAATTCAGTAGGAAATTACCGTTCATTTCCGCACCTGCGTCCGACTCCAGCGTCTGAAGCTGCGCTTCGTCCTTCAGGTTAACCCCCGACAACTGCCGCCGACAGGCTTCACGCATCAGATACAGCAGGCGGTGTACCGCCATGCCATAACTCAAGCCTTCCAGTCGCACATTGGAGATGCAGTTGCGGTAAGCATCCGTCAGGCCGACCTTTGGATTGTAGGTGAAATACAATCCCAGGCTGTCTGGTGAGCTGAGGCCAGGGCGTTCGCCGATGAGGATGACCACCATTTTTGCGCCCAGCCGCTCACCGATTTCATCGGCCACCGCGACCCGGCCTTGTTTGACCAGAATCACCGGTGAAACGGACCAGCCTTCGGCCTCGATCCGCTCTTCCATGCGCGCAAGGAAGGGCGCGGTGTGGCGATGCACAGCCAGTGCTGACAAGCCATCGGCGACGACAATCGCCAGATCGACGCCACCCGGATGGGTCGAGGCGTAGTCGCGCAGGGTTTGCGCCGACGCGTCGCTCAACTTGCGCCCCAGATCGGGGCGCTGCAAATAGCTGTCCCGGTTCGTAGCGGCGCTGTGCAGCAGCAAACTTTGGCGCCCGCGTTCGGCCAATTGCGCGCTGAGCCCGGCAGGGTCGAAGGGCAGGTGCACCGCGTCGCGTGCCTGGGCGTGGGCGTACTGGAAGTCCAGCTGCGCTCGGGTGGGCATGCTGGTGCCGGTGCGGCCCAGAGCAATTCGCGCCGGGGTCAGGCGTCGCAGTTCCAGCAATGGATTGTCTGAATCAACAGACGGTCTATCCATCTCGACAGTCATCCCAGTTGCCCCATCGCTTGGCGGAAGGCTGGCGGCAGGCTGTCGCCGAAATGAATCTTGCCGTCTGCCTGGGTGAAGATGCCCGTTTTTGCCAGCCACTGCTCGAACTCCGGCGCCGGCTTTAGGCCCAATGTTTGTCGGGCATAGAGCGCGTCGTGGAACGAGGTGGTCTGATAATTGAGCATGATGTCGTCGGAACCGGGGATGCCCATGATGAAGTTGATTCCGGCCACGCCCAGCAGGGTTAGCAGGGTGTCCATGTCGTCCTGATCGGCTTCGGCGTGGTTGGTGTAACAGATGTCGCAGCCCATCGGCACGCCCAGTAATTTGCCGCAGAAATGGTCTTCCAGACCGGCACGGATGATCTGTTTCCCGTTGTAGAGGTACTCCGGGCCGATGAATCCTACGACTGTGTTCACCAGGAACGGTTTGAAATGTCGCGCAACCGCGTAGGCGCGGGTTTCGCAGGTCTGTTGATCGAGGCCATGGTGGGCGTTGGCCGACAGGGCGCTGCCCTGACCGGTTTCGAAATACATCAGATTTTGCCCCAGCGTGCCGCGATTCAGGCTCAAACCGGCGTCGTAACCTTCCCGCAAAACGTTGAGATTGATGCCGAAGCTGGCATTGGCCGCTTCGGTGCCGGCGATCGACTGGAACACGAGGTCCAGCGGAACGCCGCGATTGATCGCTTCGATGGACGTGGTGACGTGGGTTAACACGCAGGCTTGTGTAGGAATTTCGTAGCGCTGGATGATCGCATCGAGCATTTCCAGCATCGCGCAAATCGAGGCAATGCTGTCGGTGGCCGGGTTGATGCCGATCATCGCGTCGCCGTTGCCGTACAACAGACCGTCGAGAATGCTCGCGGCAATGCCCGCCGGTTCGTCGGTGGGATGGTTGGGCTGAAGGCGTGTGGATAAGCGTCCACGCAGGCCCATGGTGCCGCGAAAGTGCGTGACCACGCGGATTTTCTGCGCGACCAGCACCAGGTCCTGCACGCGCATGATTTTCGACACGGCCGCGGCCATTTCCGGCGTCAGTCCGGGGGCGAGGGCGCGCAGGCTCTGTTCGTCGGCGGCATCGCTGAGCAGCCAGTCGCGGAAGCCGCCGACCGTGAGATGGCTGACCACGGCGAAGGCTTGGTTGTCGTGAGTGTCGATGATCAGTCGGGTAACTTCATCGGCCTCATAGGGAATCAGCACTTCCTGCAGGAAATGAGTCAGCGGGATATCAGCCAGGGTCATTTGCGCGGCCACGCGCTCGCCATCGTTGAGGGCGGCGACGCCCGCCAGAAAGTCCCCGGAACGCGCTGGACTGGCCTTGGCCATGACCTCTTTGAGGCTGGCGAAGCGGTAGGTCTGGGCGCCGATGGAATGGGCAAATGTGGCCACGGTGTCCTCCTGATTCAGTCAATCACTCAACAGCACCGCCTAACCCTGTAAAAGCCGAGCTTGCTCGCGAAAGCGGTGCGTCATGCAATAAAAGTTTTGAATGTGCCGCCACCTTCGCGAGCAAGCTCGGCTCCTACAGGGGGCCGCGTGCACTGTTATAACTCACACGCCTTCCAGCAGCGCATCCGCTGGCGCTTCGAAGCGCTGTTTGGCGGTCAGTTGGAAATACAAATAACCGGCCGCCATGAAGCCAAGGAATACACAGCCGATCAGCGGGTTGAACCACGCCATCGCCACCAGGCACACCACCGCCAGAAACAGTGCGATTCCCGGCACGATGGGGTAACCCGGCGCGCGGAAGGTGCGTTCCAGGTTCGGCTCGGTTTTACGCAGTTTGAACAGGCTCAGCATACTGATGATGTACATCACGATGGCACCGAATACCGACATGGTGATCATCGCTGCCGTCAGCGTCATGCCTTGCAGGTTGACCAGGCCGTCGCTGTAGATCGCCGCGATGCCGATCACGCCGCCGGCCAGAATGGCGCGGTGCGGGGTCTGGAAGCGCGACAGTTTGGCCAGCGACCGCGGCAGGTAACCAGCCCGGGCCAGGGCGAAGAACTGACGCGAGTAGCCGAGAATGATCCCGTGGAAACTCGCTACCAGCCCGAACAGGCCGATCCAGACCAGCATGTGCATCCAGGTCGAATTGCTGCCGACCACGGCTTTCATCGCCTGAGGCAGCGGGTCGTTGATGTTCGACAGCTGGCGCCAGTCGCCCACGCCGCCCGCCATCACCATCACGCCGATTGCGAGGAACACCAACGTCAGAATGCCGCTGACGTACGCCCTGGGAATCGTGCGTTTCGGGTCCTTGGCTTCTTCAGCCGCCATCGCCGCGCCTTCAATGGCGAGGAAAAACCAGATCGCAAAAGGGATCGCCGCAAAGATGCCGGGGATCGATGCGAGGGTGAATTCGTTGGAACCCGACCAGCCATTAAGTGCGAAGTTACTGAAACTGAACCCCGGCGCGACCACGCCCATGAACACCAGCAGCTCGGCGACGGCCAGCACGGTGACCACCAGTTCGAAAGTCGCAGCAATGCTGACGCCCAGGATATTCAGGGTCATGAACACGAAATAGGCGCCAACGGCTGCGATCTTGGGATCAAGCTCCGGGTACTGAACGTTCAGGTAAGCGCCGATGGCCATGGCAATCGCCGGTGGCGCGAAGACGAATTCGATCAGGGTGGCGATGCCGGCGATCAGTCCGCCTTTCTCGCCGAAGGCCCGACGGCTGTAGGCAAACGGCCCGCCAGCGTGGGGAATGGCGGTGGTCAATTCAGTGAAGCTGAAGATGAAGCAGGTGTACATCGTCGCCACCATCAGCGCGGTGACGAGAAAGCCCAGGGTTCCTGCGGTGCCCCAGCCGTAACTCCAGCCAAAGTATTCGCCGGAAATCACCAGGCCGACGGCAATGCCCCATAAATGCAGGGTACCGAGTGTGGGTTTGAGCTGTGTGGAAGAAGTCATAAGTCCTCGCTGTCTTTTTTATTGTTTGATCTGTTGGACTTTCGGGAACGGCGTTTTCTTTGAAGCGAACACGCAAAGCCCGTGCCAGAGCGGCAGGGCGATGATCTGCGGTGTGTTTGAGGACGCCTTCGCTGGCAAGCCATGCTCCTACAGGTACGACGCAATCTTGTAGGAGCCGAGCTTGCTCGCGATAACCGTTACGCGGAATCGCGCCGGGTTAGAAGAACCCCAACGGATTGATGTCGTAGCTCACCAGCAGGTTTTTGGTCTGCTGATAATGATCGAGCATCATTTTGTGGGTTTCACGACCGACGCCAGACTTTTTGTACCCGCCGAACGCGGCATGCGCCGGGTACAGGTGGTAGCAGTTGGTCCACACGCGACCGGCCTTGATGGCGCGGCCCATGCGGTAGGCGCGGTTGATGTCGCGGGTCCAGAGGCCGGCACCCAGGCCAAACTCGGTGTCGTTGGCGATGGCGAGGGCTTCGGCTTCATCCTTGAAGGTAGTGATGCTCACCACCGGGCCAAAGATTTCTTCCTGGAACACGCGCATTTTGTTGGTGCCCTTGAGCAGGGTCGGCTGGATGTAATAACCAGTCGCGAGGCTGCCCTCGAGTTTTTCTATCTTGCCGCCGGTCAGCAGTTCGGCACCTTCGCCCTTGGCGATTTCCAGATACGAAAGGATTTTGTCGAATTGCTGCTCGGACGCCTGGGCGCCGACCATGGTGTCGGTGTCCAGTGGGTCGCCACGTTTGATTTGCAGGACTTTTTTCATCACCACTTTCATGAAATCGTCGTAGATCGACTCTTGCACCAATGCGCGGGAAGGGCAGGTGCAGACTTCGCCCTGGTTGAAGAACGCCAGCACCAGGCCTTCGGCGGCTTTTTCGATGAAGGTTTCTTCGGCTTGCATGATGTCGGCGAAGAAGATGTTCGGTGACTTGCCACCCAGCTCCACGGTGGACGGAATGATGTTTTCGGCGGCGCATTTCATGATGTGCGAGCCGACCGGGGTCGAGCCGGTGAAGGCGATTTTGGCGATGCGTTTGCTGGTGGCCAGGGCTTCACCGGCTTCTTTGCCGAAGCCTTGCACCACGTTCAGCACGCCCGGTGGCAGCAGGTCGCCGATCAGCTCCATCAGCACGGTAACGCCCAGCGGGGTTTGCTCGGCAGGTTTGAGCACCACGCAGTTACCGGCGGCCAGGGCCGGGGCGAGTTTCCACGCGGCCATCAGGATCGGGAAGTTCCACGGAATGATCTGCCCGACCACGCCCAGGGGTTCATGGATGTGATAGGCCACGGTGTTGCCATCGATCTCGGCAGCGCTGCCTTCCTGCGCGCGGATGCAACCGGCAAAGTAGCGGAAGTGGTCAGCAGCCAACGGAATGTCGGCGTTGAGGGTTTCGCGAACAGCTTTGCCGTTGTCCCAGGATTCGGTGATTGCCAGCAGTTCCAGGTTCTGCTCGATGCGGTCGGCGATTTTCAGCAGCACCAGCGAGCGAGCCTGAGCGGACGTGGCGCCCCAGGCATCGGCAGCGGCGTGGGCAGCGTCCAGGGCCTTGTCGATGTCTTCGGCCGTGGAGCGTGGGAATTCGGCAATCGGTTGGCCATTCACTGGCGAGGTATTGGTGAAGTACTGACCTTTGACAGGCGCGACGAATTCGCCGCCGATGTAGTTACCGTATTTGCTCTTGAACGAAACGATAGCGCCTTCAGTACCGGGGTGAGCGTAACGCATGGTGATTTCTCCTTGGCTTTTGTGCTTATAAGGGAGAGCGCATGTGCGCTTGATATAAGCGTAGAGCAAAGGTCGGGCCACTGCCTTGCAGGTCAGGTAAATCAAGGCCTTGCGCGATTTTTGTCGGACGGGCGGACGGCGCCTGTGACGGTTTCGGTACAGCTGTCGTGACACTTTGTACCGTTAGTGGTACGGCCTGTGACTGGGCAGTCTTGCAAGCGTTGCAATGCGCCGATGGCTGGAGGATGCTGGGCGTCACCTGAAGCAAGGGTCGCCGAGCCCCGGGGAGAATAATAAGAAATGCACGACAACCATTTAAGTCGCCATGCCCAGCAAGTGCTGACCGTGACCCAGGGCAAATCCCACCTGCACGGTCCCGGTAGCGATCCGTCCATTGCCCGTTCCTGGCTGCGTTGTCTTGAGGACTATCACCTCGACCCGGCCCTGACCATGGCGCCGACGGTGTTGGAACATGGCCGGGTCCTCGAAAGCCGCGAGCGCCTGCAGCAAGTGCTGCGCATCGCCGGCACTGAAATGAGCAGCCTGCATCAGCAGCTTTCCGGCGCCGGCCATGCGGTGCTGCTGACCGATGCGCGCGGGGTGATCCTCAACTGCGTGACCGCGCCCGCCGAGCGCAAGATTTTCGAGCGCGCCGGCCTCTGGCTCGGTGCCGACTGGAGCGAAGCCTGCGAAGGCACCAACGGTATCGGCACTTGCCTGGTCGAACGTCAGTCGCTGACCATTCACCAAGACGAACACTTTCGCGGCCGCCACACCGGGCTGACCTGCTCAGCGAGTCCGGTGTTCGACCCACATGGCGAACTGCTGGCGGTGCTCGACGTGTCCTCGGCGCGTCACGAAGTCTCGCGGCAAAGCCAGTTCCACACCATGGCCCTGGTCAATCTGTCGGCGAAGATGATCGAGAGCTGCTATTTCCTGCGTTATTTCGACAATCAGTGGTTGCTGCGTTTTCACCTGCAGGCCGAATCCGTCGGGCTGTTCAGCGAAGGGATGCTAGCGTTCGACGGGGAAGGGCGGATCTGTGCCGTCAACCAGAGTGCGCTCAACCTGCTGGGGCATGTTCGCGGCGGACTGCTGGGCCAACCGGTCGAAGCGTTTTTCGACTGCTCGCTGGATGAGTTGCTGGGCCGCGCGAGTGTAAATGCCAGCGCCAGTTGGCCGCTGCGCACCCGTGACGGGCGAAGCCTGTTTGCTGTGTTGCGTGGCCGGCCGCGTAGTATTCCGATGCCTGTGGCGACAGCTCCAGTGATTGCCGAGCCGACGCGCTTGTCGGGCATTTGTCTTGGCGACGCAGGGCTGCAGGAAGATTTCCGCAAGGCCCTGCGCGTCTTCGAACGGGACGTGCCGCTGTTGATCAACGGTGAAACCGGGTCCGGCAAAGAGGCTTTCGCCAAAGCGGTGCATCAGGCCAGCCAGCGGGCAGAAAAAGCCTTCGTCGCGCTCAATTGCGCGGCCATCCCCGAAAGCCTGATCGAGAGTGAACTGTTTGGTTATCGCGGCGGCAGCTTCACCGGTGCGCGCAAGGACGGCATGCGCGGCAAGTTGCAGCAGGCGGATGGCGGGACCTTGTTCCTTGATGAAATCGGCGACATGCCGCTGGCGTTGCAGACCCGGCTGTTAAGAGTGCTTGAGGATCGGCAAGTGGTGCCGATCGGGGGCGAGCCGGAGTCGGTCAACGTTCGGATCATCAGCGCGACGCACCGTAACTTGCTGGAGCGGGTGCAGGACGGCAGTTTTCGCGAGGATTTGTACTATCGGCTCAACGGTCTTGAGATCGCACTGCCAGCGTTACGCGAGCGCAGTGACAAATCCCGCTTGCTCGACTTTTTGCTGGAGCAAGAGGCGGGCGGGGAGACGGTGCTGATTGATGAGCCGGCACGCCAGGCGTTGTTGGGTTTTGCCTGGCCCGGGAATGTGCGGCAGTTGCGTAATGTGCTGCGTACGCTGGCGGCTTTGTGCGACGGCGGGCGGGTAGGGCTGGAGGATTTACCGGCGATGATTCGTCAGACGCGACCGATGCCGGTGGTTGTTGCCGTTGAACAGCCTTGCGAGCATCCCCTGGATGATGCCGAGCGACTGGCTTTGCTGAATGCGCTGGAGCAAACCCGTTGGCACATGACCCACACGGCGGAGCAACTGGGCGTCAGCCGTAACACTCTTTATCGAAAATTGCGTAAACACGGGATCGCCCGATAAACCGTGTCGCAGCCCTTCGCGAGCAAGCCCGCTCCCACATTGGATCGCCGGTGTTCACGGATTTGTGATCACTGGAGAGCCCAATGTGGGAGCGGGCTTGCTCGCGAAGGGGTCCTCAAGTCCGAAACACAAGGTGCGATTTTCCCTTCCCTACGCTAACCTGCGGCCATGTTTTACGAGGTCGACTATGCACATTCATATTCTTGGTATCTGCGGCACTTTCATGGGTTCGATGGCGGTTCTGGCCAAAGAGCTGGGCCATCACGTGACCGGCTCCGATGCCAACGTCTATCCGCCGATGAGCACTCAGCTTGAGGCTCAGGGCATTCAGCTGACCCAAGGCTACGACCCGGCGCAACTCGATCCGGCCCCGGATCTGGTGGTGATCGGCAACGCCATGTCGCGTGGTAACCCGGCCGTTGAATATGTGCTGAACAAAGGCCTGCCGTACGTTTCCGGCCCGCAATGGCTGGCGGACCACGTGCTGCAAGGTCGCTGGGTGCTGGCCGTCGCTGGTACGCACGGCAAAACCACCACCAGCAGCATGCTCGCCTGGGTGCTGGAGCATGCGGGCATGAGCCCCGGTTTCCTGATCGGCGGGGTGCCACAGAATTTCTCGGTGTCGGCGCGACTGGGCGGCACGCCGTTCTTCGTGATCGAAGCCGACGAATACGACAGTGCATTCTTCGACAAGCGCTCCAAGTTCGTTCATTACCGCCCGCGCACGGCGATCCTGAACAACCTGGAATTCGATCACGCTGACATCTTCCCCGATCTGCCCGCCATCGAGCGGCAGTTCCACCATTTGGTACGGACTATTCCAAGTGAAGGCCTGGTGATCCATCCGACCACCGAACCGGCGCTGCAGCGCGTGATCGACATGGGCTGCTGGACCCCAGTGCAAACCACCGGCGCGGGTGGCCAGTGGCAGGTCAAACTGCTGAGCGAAGACGGTTCGACATTCGAAGTGATGTTCGAAGGCGTCACGCAAGGTGTGGTCGAGTGGGACATGACCGGTCTGCACAACGTCGCCAACGCCCTGGCCACCTTGGCTGCCGCGCGTCATGTCGGTGTTGTGCCGTCCATGGGCATCGCTGCATTGAGAGCGTTCAAAAGCGTGAAACGCCGGATGGAGAAAGTCGCGGAAGTGCGGGGCATCACCATCTATGACGATTTCGCCCATCACCCGACGGCCATCGCCACGACGCTCGACGGTTTGCGCAAACGCATCGGCGACGCGCCGTTGATCGCCATCATCGAGCCACGTTCGAACTCCATGAAACTCGGCGCTCACCGCGATGGTTTGCCGGAAAGCGTGGTCGATGCCGATCAGGTGATCTGGTACGCACCGGCCAACCTCGGCTGGGACTTGGGCGCGACTGCCGCGTTGTGCACCGTACCGTCGATTGTCAGCGATTCCCTGGAAGGCATTATCGAACGCGTGAAGAGTCAGGCGCAGCCCGGTACTCACGTGGTGATCATGAGCAACGGCGGCTTCGGCGGCCTGCACGGTAAACTCGCCGAGGCGCTGCAATGAATAACGGTCCGGAACGCATCACGCTGGCGATGACCGGCGCTTCGGGCGCCCAGTACGGTTTGCGCCTGCTGGACTGCCTGATCCGCGAAGACCGCGAGGTGCACTTCCTGATTTCCAAGGCTGCGCAGCTGGTGATGGCCACCGAGACTGACGTTACGTTGCCGCCGAAAACCCAGATGATGCAGGCTTTCCTCACCGAATACACCGGCGCTGCCGCCGGGCAGATTCGGGTGTACGGCAAGGAAGACTGGATGTCGCCGGTGGCCTCGGGCTCAGGCGCGCCGGCAGCGATGGTGGTGGTGCCGTGTTCTACCGGGACGCTGTCGGCTATCGCGACCGGTGCCTGTAACAACCTGATCGAACGGGCCGCCGATGTCACGCTGAAGGAGCGTCGCCAGCTGATCCTGGTGCCGCGCGAAGCGCCGTATTCGAGCATTCATCTGGAGCACATGCTCAAGTTGTCGAACATGGGCGTGACAATCCTGCCAGCGTCGCCGGGCTTCTATCATCAGCCGCAAACCATCGATGACCTGATCGACTTCGTCGTGGCGCGGATTCTCAACCTGCTGAACATTCCACAAGACATGCTGCCGCGTTGGGGCGAACACCATCTGACCAGCGATGAATAAGCTGTTGATGATCGTGCTGGGGTTGCAACTGGCGGGTTGCGCCACGGTGCGCACGCTCGATGCCGCCAAGCCGGGCGCGCCGGTGGTGTACGCGGGGACACGGCTGGATTTGTATGCCTTGAACGGTGGTTGCTGCGCGATGGATCGTTTTGGTGCGCAGGCGCCGAGCTATCCTGGTGTTGATCTGCCGGCCAGTGCGTTGCTCGACACGCTATTGTTGCCGTTGTCGGTGCTTACAGTGATAGGCGTGAGTTTTCAAGCGACCGGCGGGTTGTAAGAGAGCGCTTCGCACTCTATCGCGAGCAAGCTCGCTCCCACATTGGATCTGTGAACGACACAGATCCAATGTGGGAGCGAGCTTGCTCGCGATGGCGTCCTGCCAGACGCCGCAGAGTTATTTGCCGAGTTTGCGCAACTCATCCGACTCAACAATCCGCAACCCATCCTGCTCCTCCAGCGCCAGTCGCCACATCGCCCGGGCCAGTTGGCAGGCTTCTATGCCGCGGTATTTGCCGGGGATCAAGCGGGACAACGGCCCGACGAATTGCTCGGCTGAGCGCGGTTCAAGACGATCGCCCAGCAAAATCGAAGGTCGACAAATGGTCAACTGCGGCCAATCCTGCGCGCGCAATGCGTATTCCATCTCGCCTTTGACCCGGTTGTAGAAAATCGAGGATCTGCGATCGGCCCCCAGGGCGCTGATCACGATCAAGTGCCGCGCGCCCATTTCCCGTGCGCGTTTGGCGAAGGCCACCACCATGTCCAGGTCAACCGCGCGGAATGCCGCTTCCGAGCCGGCCTGTTTGATCGTGGTGCCGAGACAGCAGTAGGCGATGTCGACGCGACCGTTCAGTTGCGGCAGAAACACCGCCGGGTCACCGACCGGGTTTTCCAGGTGCGGATGCTCGGCCAGCGGCCGGCGTGAGGGGGCCAATACGCGCGTAATCGTAGGCTCGTTGAGCAGGCGATCAAGCAAATGTTCACCGGTTAACCCGGTAGCTCCGGCAAGCAATACATGCTGAGGCGTCAGGTACATAGTGTTTCCCCCTTGATACTGTTCAGCTTAGTTGTTCTTTGCATCCTTGCTGCTGACGGAGACACTTTGTAGCGCTTTTCGTGCCTGCTGTTTGCGTAGAAGCTGCCAGTGGGAGAGAACGGTTTTCGGTGCCCAGATCTGCGGTTCAGAGGCTTCGAAGCTGTCTGCCAGTTCCCGCTCGGCCACGGTGGCCTTGGCCAGCTTGAAGGCTTGTTCCAGGTCGTCGGTCTGGTTCAGGGCCTGAGCGAACAGCGCGTCGCCGAAATACGTGAAATTGGCTTCTTCCGAGCACCCGAAAGACACGCGATCGGCGCGCGAGGCCGTCATGATCAACGTGCGTTCGTCCTTGAGGCCAGGGATGAAACCACCCGAGTAGCAAGACGAAATCACGACGATCTTGTCGCGGTTTTTCAGCGGCGCGAGCACGGCAGAGAGTTCGTCGGCCGGCAGGTCGGACAGTTCCATGCGCGGCTGGTCGAGCACGAGTTCGTGTTCGCTGGTGCCGTGGCTGGTCAGGTAGATAAAGATCAAATCCTCCGGGCCGCTGCGTTCGGCCAGTGTCAGCGCGGCACGGCGCAGGCTTTCCCGGGTGGCCATCGGCCGATCGACGAGGTGGTCGCGATGGTTTACCAGGCGGATCTGGCCAAACGCACCGAAGCGGCTGGTGAGCATGTTGCTGACGTAGTCGGATTCGCGCAGGAACACGCTTTGCTTGCCGTCACCGCCGACGGTCAGGCTGTACAGCTCGATCGCAGGGGTCGAGGCCGGCACATTGGCCAGTGCGTTTTCGAGCAAGCGCCCCTGGGCCAGCAAGCCGAGTTCGAGGCTGTCGGGCAGCAGCTTGCCATCGGCATCGCGTACTCGCTGGCCATTGACCCATGTGCCGCTCTGCACGGTGCCATCGGTCAGTACCAGCGTGCCGTGGCCTTGATAACTATCGCCGTCGAACTGGCCGATGTAGAAGCTGCCGTCGGGCAGGTTCAACCGGCCCTGGCCGGTGAAGCGCCAGTCGCTGAACTGACCGATGTAGTGGCTGCCGTCGGTGCCGATCAACTCGCCCTTGCCGTTCAGTGAGCCTTCCTTGAACTGACCGAGCCAGACATCGCCGTCGGCATTCTCGTAGCGGCCCTTGCCGTGCAGTTGGTTGTTCTTGAAACCGCCGACGTAAATATCGCCATCAGCGCTGTTGAACGTCCCGTTGCCTTCCAGCTGACCGTCCTTGAAGTGCCCGGTGAACTGATTGCCGCTGGCGTCGCCGCGCTGGCCTTCGCCGTTGGGCTTGCCATGGGCGAACTGACCTTGATACGAACTGCCGTCATCGAGCTCCAGGCGACCGAGCCCTGAATACTGATCGGCCTTGAATTCGCCACGGTAGGACATGCCGTTTTCTTTGAGGGTGCCTTCGCCTTCGCGTCGGCCCGCCTTGAAGCCGCCGGTGTAGCGGCTACCGCTGGTGGTCAGCGTGCCTTGGCCGTCGAACAGCCCCAGATTGAAATTGCCGCGATACACTTCGCCGTTGCTGCCGTGCCATTCGCCCTGGCCATGCCATTGGCCCCTGTCGAAACTGCCGGCGTACCAGCTACCGTTCGGGTAATCGACGCGGCCCTGGCCTTGCAGCAATCCGTTGACCAGATCACCACGATAGCGTCCACCGTCCGGCAGGCGGGCGTCGGGGGGCAACAGCGATTCGCCGTCACCGCACGCGGTGAGCAATAGGGTCAAGGCGAGAAGTGCAAGTGGGCGCATAGCGGGATCCGGGCAATTAGGCGATCGAGTATGCCGCAGCTCTAAGACCTTATATAGAGAGAGAAACACAGAGAGGTCGCGAAACAGCATGAGCTGCTTCGCATCCGGGAGGGCTTACACGAAGCAGAGTGACAACGGCTCGGCGATGTAGGCCGGTTTGTCCGAACCTTCAATCTCGAGCGTGGCGGTGACTTTGAGCAGCCATTGGCCGGGTTTCTTCTCGGTGACTTCGGTCAGATCGACCTTGAGTCGCACTTTCGAATCGACCTTGACCGGCTGAATGAACCGCACGCTGTCGAGGCCGTAGTTGACCACCATCTTCAAGCCTTCAGGAAGAACGAGAATGCCTTCCATCAGTTTGGGGATCAGCGACAGCGACAGGAAACCGTGGGCAATGGTGCTGCCAAATGGCGTTTGCGCGGCTTTGACCGGATCGACGTGGATGAACTGATAGTCCCCCGTGGCTTCGGCGAACAGGTTGATGCGGTCCTGATCGATGGTAAGCCATTCGGAACGTCCCAGTTCCTTGCCGACATAATCTTTGAGCTCTGCAGTGGAAACATAGGGCATTGAGACTCTCCTTCGGTTCATCGGTTTTATAGTTTTGAGGTGGGGGGATTTGACCTCCCGAATTACCACTTTAGATCAACATGGCAAATTGCTCCGGTCAACCGACCATGCTTTCGGCGAATGCCGGCCCATAGCGTTGGCGTGCTTATAATGCCGGGCGCGAATTTTCAGGGGAGAGGACGGATGTTGTTACGTGGCCTGACCTGGCTGGTGTTGTTCCAATTGCTGGGCACAGCCATCAACCATTTGTTTTTGCCGGTGCTGCCGGGGCCGATCATTGGCCTGTTGCTTCTGCTGGTGTACCTGATCGGCCGTGGCCAGGTGGGCGAACCGCTGAACCTGGCGGCCAGCAGCCTGCTGCGTTACCTGCCGTTGCTGCTGGTGCCGCCGGCGGTGGGCGTGATGGTTTACGCCAAGGACATTGCCGCGGATTTCTGGGCCATCGTTGGCGCGCTGGTGTTGTCGCTGTTGTTATCCATGGCCTTCGCCGGGGTGCTGATGCAGCGCATGATCAAGCGCCATGCGTACCGCGAGGACTCGCAATGATCTTCGACTGGCAAGGCGCCTGGGCGTCGGTGATTCATCATCCGTTGTTCGGCATCGGCATCACCCTCGGCGCTTATCAGCTTGTATTGGCGGCGTTCGAGAAAACCCGCTGGATCTTTCTGCAGCCAGTGCTGGTCTCCATGTTGTTGGTGATTGGCGTATTGGTGGGCTGCGGCCTGACGTACGCCGAGTACCGCAAAAGCACCGAGATCCTCAGTATTTTGCTCGGCCCTGCAACGGTCGCGCTGGCCGTGCCGCTTTACCTCAATCTGCGGCGGATCCGGCAGTTGTTCTGGCCGATTTTTACTACGCTGGTGATAGGCGGAGTGGTCGCCACCGGCATGGGCGTGCTGCTGGGCTGGTCGTTCGGTGCCGAACACATGATCCTGATGACTATGGCGCCGAAGTCGGTGACGTCGCCGATTGCCATGCTGGTGGCCGAACAGATCGGTGGCGTCGCGGCGCTGGCGGCGGTGTTTGTGTTGATCACCGGCGTGATCGGGGCGATCTTTGGGCCGAGCCTGCTGAATCGGCTCGGCGTCCACAGCCCCGAGGCGCGCGGCATGGCGCTGGGCATGACCGCCCATGCGGTCGGCACGGCGGTGGCCATGCAGGAAAGTGAAGAATGCGGCGCCTTCGCGGCGCTGGCAATGAGTCTGATGGGTGTGGCCACGGCGGTATTCCTGCCGTTGGCAGTGTCGATGGTGGTGTAAGGAAATGTCTATGAGCTTGCCGCTTTTCCCGCTGAACACGGTGCTGTTTCCTGGCTGCATCCTCGACTTGCAGATTTTCGAGGCGCGTTACCTGGACATGATCAGCCGCTGCATGAAACAAGGTGGCGGCTTCGGCGTGGTGTGCATCCTCGAGGGCGAAGAAGTCGGCATCGCGCCGGCGGGCTATGCGCTGGTCGGCTGTGAAGCGCTGATCACTGATTTCAAGCAGCAGGACAACGGCCTGCTGGGCATTCGGGTTCAGGGCGGACGGCGTTTTCACGTGCTGCGCACCGAAGTCCAGCGCGATCAGTTGACCGTCGCCGAAATCGAGTGGCTGGAAGACGAGCCCGAGCAACCGTTGCAGGACGAAGACGCCGACCTCGTCGCACTGCTCAAGGCCCTGGCCGAGCACCCGATGGTCGAAGCGTTGAACATGGGCACCGAGGCCACCGGTCAACAATCACTGGCCAATCAGCTGGCGTACCTGTTGCCGTTCGCCGAATTGGACAAGATCGACCTGCTGCAACTCGATGATCCGCAGCAGCGACTGGATGCGATCCAGGCATTGTTGGATGAGTTGCAGGGTGAGTTGTTTGCCTGATGCGCGCTAAAAGATCGCAGGCTGCGATCTTCCACTGACTAATAGGCGTATCTCACCATCGCGAGCGGCAAATGCCGCAACGCAAAGAAGCTGAACAGTGCCACCAGCGCTGGCAACACCAGCCACCAGATCTTGGGTGGCATGGCGTTGAGCGGTGTCTGACGTTGAATCAACCCCAGGCTCGCCGCACAGACACACGCCGCCAGCATGGCGCCGGCCAGCACATCCGTTGGCCAATGCGCGCCCAGGTACACGCGTGACAACGCAATCGCCAGCGCCGGCAGGCAACCCAGCAGCAGCCAGGTCAGTCGCATCCGCGGCGGTTGTCCACGGCCGGCAAGAACGGCGAGGGTCAGAAACAGCGCGAAGGAGCCGGACGCGTGGCCGCTTGGCATGCTGTAAGTCACCAGTGGATCACTTAACACTTCCGGGCGCACGCGGGCGAAAAACTGTTTTGTGAACGTGTTGCCGAGTGCGGTGAAGAGTAGGGTGCTACCCGCGAAAATCGCCTGTCGCCATTGCCGGGTAAGCAGCAGCAAGCCGGTCAGCAGGGCGCTGAACAGCAGCATGTTGCGAAATTCGCCGATCAGCGTGAAGGTGACGGCGATTTCATCGAGCGTCAAGCTGCGGTGTTCCTGCACCAGCGTCATCACGCCCTGATCGAGCGCGGTCAGGTGGGGGTAACCGATAAACAGGCCCCCCAGGATCAGAAAACTCATGCTGGCGATCAGTATTGTCGCTTTGCGATGGCGGCGCAGGCTGCTGGTCACGCTCAAGCCCACCATCAGTGCGATACTGCCGGCGACGATCCCGGCCTCAGGCCAGAAACCTTCCGGCAACGGCAAGCGAATCGCCGCTCCGGTGGCCCAGCCGGGCAGCAGATACGCGACGCTCCAACCGGCTGTGGCCAGGAGGCTGACAGCGACGAAACGCGGGAAGGGCATGTCGAACATCCCGGCGACCATCGGCAGCATCGGCCGCAATGGCCCGATGAACCGTCCGACCAGCAGGCTGGCAATGCCATAGCGCTGGAAGTAAGCCTCGGCGCTGGCGATCCATTCCGGGTGATGGCGCAGGCCGGGCAGACGCCGGATGTTCTGATGGAAATGTCGCCCCACAAAGTAGGAAACGATATCGCCCAGCACGCCGGCGACGAATCCCAGCAGCAATGTTTCGCTCAACGACAGCGCACCGCTACCGGCCAGCACCGCAACCGCAAACAGCAACACCGTGCCGGGTACGATCAGTCCGGCAATCGCCAGGCATTCCACGAAGGCCACAACGAATACTGCCGCGGCCAGCCACTGCGGATTCGCCGCCAGCCATCCGGTCACGCTATCGAGCCATGGGCCCATAAAAACAACTCCATTGAATTTTTATAATCGCCGCCAGGGACGAACACATTCTATAAAACACCGCAGTCCCCTTGTGGGAGCGGGCTTGCTCGCGAAAGCGGACTGACAGTCGAAGTGGATGTCGCCTGACACTCCGCTTTCGCGAGCAAGCCCGCTCCCACAGTTGATTCGCGTTGAATCAACCTTATGTCAGCAAAAAATAATCCCGCCCTTCGACCTGCCCCCTCCGCAGCGGGTTCCGTGTGCAAAACGGCGCGTAAGCCGCATCGACAAAGCGGTACATCAAATGCTCATCGCGCCCATGGGGGATACCTAGCCGCGTGGTTTGAATGATATGGCCAGGCGCCGGGCCCACATCTTCCACGAGCAATACCTCGTGATCGAAGCGCTTGGCGTCCCAGACCGGCACCTTCAGGCCCAGCGCCTTGCACAGTAGTGTTTGCCCGGCGCAAAGTTTTTGAGGCGGGCGAGGCCGGCCCCGGGCATCCGGGTTATTCAACAGCATCTGTGCCAGGCTCGCTGGCCCGCTGAGTTCATCAACCCATGGATAGCCGGATTTGATCAGTACCGCATTGCCCGGACCTTGAGCGCTGAAGTTCAGGGAATCGCCGCCACGGGCGTAATACATATAGATATGGCCACCATCAAGAAACAAAGCCTTGCGCTTTTCTGTGTAGCCAAGAGAGGCATGGCTGCCTTTTTCTTCAAAGTAATAGGCTTCGGTCTCAATGATTCGGGCGCTGAGCCACAGCTCACCAACTCGATGACGGATGACTTTAGTGAGTAAATCCCGGGCCAGCGTTTGCGCATCCCGGTCGAAAAACGCGTCCGGTAGCCCGGTGGGCGGGCCCGCAGCGGTCGCACGAACAGTCAGGTTGGACATGATGAACGGCATTTATCAAAGCTGATTGAGTCGTGATGATAACAATTTGCAGCTTAATCACGGCTGAACGTCGGCAAATTGCCCTCCATTTCGACCATCCGCCCGTCACCGCTGTTAGTCGAGGGACGTGACAGCTATAATCTGCCGCTTTCCTCTTTACCAAGACCACAGCAGACGATGACTGAGTCCGTTCTTGATTACATGACCCGTTTGGGTCGCGCAGCCCGCGAAGCTTCTCGCTTCATCGGCCGTGCCAGCACCGCGCAGAAAAACCGCGCCTTGCAGGCTGCAGCCAATGCGCTGGACGCCGCTCGCGCCGAGCTGGCAGCTGCCAATGAACTGGATTTGGCCGCTGGCCGCGCCAATGGTCTTGAGCCTGCACTGCTCGAACGCCTCGCACTGACCTCTGAGCGCATTGACGGCATGATCGTCGGTCTGCGTCAGGTTGCAGCGTTGCCGGACCCGGTCGGCGCCATTCGCGACATGAGCTTCCGTCCGTCGGGGATTCAGGTCGGCAAGATGCGCGTGCCGCTGGGCGTGATCGGGATCATTTACGAATCCCGGCCCAACGTGACGATCGATGCCGCCAGTCTGTGCCTGAAGTCCGGTAATGCGACCATCTTGCGTGGCGGTTCCGAAGCGATTCATTCCAACCGTGCCATTGCCGCCTGCATCCAGCGCGGTCTGGCCGAGGCCGGTCTGCCGGCCGCGGTGGTTCAAGTGGTCGAAACCACTGACCGTGCCGCCGTGGGCGCGCTGATCACCATGCCGGAGTACGTCGACGTCATCGTGCCCCGTGGCGGCCGTGGCCTGATCGAGCGCGTCAGTCGTGATGCACGCGTTCCGGTCATCAAGCATCTGGACGGCATCTGCCACGTTTATGTCAGTGCCCACGCCGATTTGCCGAAAGCCCAGCGCATCGCTTTCAATGCCAAGACGTACCGTTATGGCATCTGCGGTGCGATGGAGACGCTGTTGGTGGATAAAACCGTTGCCAAAGATTTCCTGCCGTCGATGACTGCACAGTTCCGCGAAAAAGGCGTGGAGCTGCGTGGTTGCGAACGTACGCGGGCGATCATCGATGCCGCGGTGGCCACCGAAGAAGACTGGAACACCGAATACCTGGCGCCGATCCTCTCGATCCGTGTGGTCGACGGTCTGGATCAGGCCATCGAGCACATTAATAAGTACGGCTCTCATCACACCGATTCGATTGTCAGCGAACACCAGGGCGACACCCGGCGTTTCGTGGCTGAAGTCGACTCGTCGTCGGTGATGATCAACACCCCGACCTGCTTTGCCGATGGCTTCGAATACGGATTGGGTGCCGAGATTGGCATTTCTACTGATAAGCTGCACGCCCGCGGCCCGGTGGGTCTCGAAGGCCTGACCTGCGAGAAGTACATCGTGGTCGGTGATGGCCAGTTGCGCGGCCAGGCGTTGGTCTGACTTGGGCGACCTTAATCCGTCGGCCCCGGTAACCGCCAGCGAACCTGCGCCTCGACGTATCGGCATGCTGGGCGGGACGTTCGACCCGGTGCACATCGGCCATTTGCGCGGTGCGCTGGAAGTCGCCGAATCGCTGGCGCTCGATGAGTTACGACTGACACCCAGTGCCAGGCCGCCTCATCGTGGCACGCCGCAGGTGTCGGCGAAGGACCGTCTGGCGATGGTCGAGTGCGCGGTGGCCGGTGTGGCCCCGTTGGTGGTGGATGCTCGCGAATTGCAGCGGGACAAGCCGTCCTACACCATCGACACCCTGGAACTGATGCGCGCCGAACTGGCTGCTCAAGACCAGGTTTTTCTACTTTTGGGCTGGGACGCGTTTTGCGGCCTGCCTACTTGGCACCGCTGGGAAGAGTTGCTCCAGCATTGCCACATCCTGGTGCTGCAACGCCCGGATGCCGACAGCGAACCGCCGGATGCCTTGCGCAACCTGCTGGCAGCGCGCTCGGTGAGCGACCCGCTGGCCCTCAAAGGGCCGAGCGGACAGATTGCATTCGTCTGGCAGACGCCGCTCGCGGTATCCGCCACCCAGATCCGTCAACTGCTGGCCAGCGGTAAGTCGGTACGTTTCCTGGTGCCCGACGCGGTCCTGGCCTACATCGATGCGCACGGACTCTACCGTGCGTCGAACTGAAAAAGGGTGCGCTTCAAGGCACGTGAATGCGTGTATCGAAGCGGCCGAACATACGAGCAAAACGAGTTTTATATGACTGATAAAGACGTAGCTAAAGTAAAGCGCAAAGGCACATTCAAGAGCGCCCCGCTGCCAGTAGCAGCTGCAACCGGCCCTGAGCTGGTCGGCGAAGAACTGGTCAAGGTTGCCGTAGCGGCCCTGGAAGACGTCAAGGCCCAGGACATTCAGGTGATCGACGTTCGTGAAAAGCAGAGCATCACTGACTTCATGATCATCGCCACCGGTACATCCAACCGCCAGATCGGCGCGATGCTGGACAAGGTCCGCGAGGCCGTCAAAGCCCAAGGCGTCAAGCCGCTGGGTGAAGAAGGCAAGGGCGACAGCGACTGGGTGTTGCTGGATATGGATGACGTCATCGTGCACATGATGACCGCCTCGGCTCGCCAGTTCTATGACCTGGAGCGCCTGTGGGCCGGTGCCGAGCAAAGCCGTTCGGCCAGCGCCGCGCATCACAGCCCGGAAAACACCCATGAGCATTTCACCAAGCTCAACAAAGACCAGCAATAAGGGAACGCTGTGCGACTGCGACTGATCGCCGTCGGTTCACGCATGCCCAAATGGGTGGAAGAAGGCTGGCATGAATATGCCAAGCGTCTTCCATCCGAGCTGGCGCTGGAACTGGTGGAAATACCGCTCAATACCCGTGGCAAGAACGCCGACGTGGCGCGCTTCATCCGTCAGGAAGGCGAAGCCATGCTGGCCAAGGTCGGGCCGAACGAGCGCGTTGTCACCCTCGAAGTCCACGGCAAGCCCTGGAGCACCGAGCAGTTGGCGGTCGAACTCGATCGTTGGCGGCTCGACTCGCGCACGGTGAATTTCATGGTCGGCGGCCCCGAAGGGCTGGCGCCGGAAGTCTGTGCGCGGGCCGATCAGCGCTGGTCGTTGTCGCCGTTGACGTTGCCGCACCCGCTGGTGCGGATTCTGATCGGCGAACAGCTGTACCGTGCCTGGACAGTTTTGTCCGGCCACCCTTACCACAAGTAGTTCTGCCTCATGTCCCAACCGATCCGCATCAAGGACCACGAAAAAGACGCCCGTCTGGTGCGTGGCCGCGTCGTGTTCGGGGCCATTGCGGTGGTGCTGCTTATCGGCGTGCTGATCGCTCGCCTGTATTTCCTGCAGGTGATTCAGTACGAGTACCACTCGACCCTGTCGGAAAACAACCGCGTCCATGTGCAGCCTATTCCGCCGACCCGTGGACTGATCTTCGACCGTAATGGGGTGGTGGTGGCCGACAACCGGCCAAGCTTCAGCCTGAGCATGACCCGCGAGCGTTCCGGCGACTGGCAGCAAGTGCTCGACGTGATCGTCGAAGTGCTGGAGATGACGCCCGAGGATCGGGTGATCTTCGAGAAACGCATGCGCCAGGGGCGTCGGCCATTCGAACCGGTGCCGATCCTGTTCGAGCTGACCGAAGAACAGATCGCCCGCATCGCCGTGAACCAGTTCCGCCTCCCGGGTGTTGAAGTGGTTGCGCAACTGGTGCGGCATTACCCGCAGGGCGCGCACTTTGCGCACTCGGTGGGTTACATGGGGCGAATCAACGAGAAAGAGCTGAAGTCCCTCGATCCGGTCAATTACAGCGGCACCCACCACATCGGCAAGACCGGCATCGAGCGGTTCTACGAGCCCGAGCTGCACGGTCAGGTGGGTTACGAAGAAGTCGAAACCAATGCGCGAGGCCGCGTGTTGCGGGTGCTCAAACGCACCGATCCGATTCCCGGCAAGGACATTGTCCTGAGCCTGGACATCAAATTGCAGGAAGCCGCGGAAGCGGCACTCGGCGGTCGCCGTGGCGCGGTGGTGGCGCTGGACCCGGCGACCGGCGAAGTGCTGGCAATGGTCAGTCAGCCGAGTTTCGACCCGAACCTGTTCGTCACTGGTATCAGCTTCAAGGCTTACTCCGAGTTGCGCGACTCCATCGACCGGCCGCTGTTCAACCGCGTGCTGCGCGGACTGTATCCGCCGGGTTCGACCATCAAACCGGCGGTGGCGGTTGCCGGTCTGGACGCGGGTGTGGTGACGGCGTCGAGCCGGGTGTACGACCCCGGCTATTACCAGTTGCCCAATTACGATCACAAATACCGGAACTGGAACCGCACCGGTGATGGCTATGTCGATCTGGACACGGCGATCATGCGGTCAAACGACACCTACTTCTACGATCTCGCGCACAAACTGGGGATTGATCGGCTGTCGGCCTACATGAGCAAATTCGGCATCGGCCAGAAGGTGTCGCTGGACATGTTCGAAGAGTCGCCGGGGTTGATGCCGACACGGGAATGGAAGCGCGCGACACGTCGCCAGGCCTGGTTCCCGGGCGAAACGCTGATCCTCGGGATCGGTCAGGGCTACATGCAATCCACGCCGCTGCAACTGGCCCAAGCCACGGCGCTAGTGGCCAGCAAAGGCGTGTGGAACCGTCCGCACCTAGCCAAGACCGTCGAGGGCGAAAGGCCCAAAGATGACAATCCGATGCCGAACATCGTTCTGCGCGATCCGTCGGACTGGACCAAGGTCAACCACGGCATGCAACAGGTCATGCACGGGGCGCGGGGCACGGCACGCAAAGCGGCGATCGGCGCGCAATACCGCATCGCCGGCAAAAGTGGTACGGCCCAGGTGGTCGCGATCAAGCAGGGTGAGAAGTACGACCGCTCCAAGGTTCAGGAACGCCATCGCGACCACGCCTTGTTCGTCGGCTTCGCGCCAGCCGACAACCCGAAAATCGTGGTGTCGGTGATGGTCGAGAACGGCGAATCCGGTTCCGGCGTTGCCGCGCCGGTGGTGCGCCAGGTCATGGACGCCTGGCTCCTCGATCAGGACGGCCATCTCAAAGCCGAATACGCCAGCCCTATCAGTGCGGAGGCTACGGCCCGTGAAGAATAATTTCGATCGCATTCTCTCCAGCGAGGATGTGATGCGTCGCCGGGCGACGCTGCTGCAACGCATGCACATCGATGGCCCGTTGCTGATCCTGCTGCTGACCCTCGCCGCCGGCAGCCTGTTCGTGCTCTATTCGGCCAGCGGCAAGAGCTGGGATCTGTTGGCCAAACAAGCCACGTCGTTCGGCATCGGCCTGGTGTCGATGATCGTCATCGCCCAGTTCGAGCCGCGCTTCATGGCGCGCTGGGTACCGGTCGGTTATGTGCTCGGCGTGCTGTTGCTGGTGGTGGTGGACGTCATGGGCCACAACGCCATGGGCGCCACACGCTGGATCAACATTCCAGGGGTGATTCGCTTCCAGCCTTCCGAGTTCATGAAGATCCTGATGCCGGCCACCATCGCCTGGTATTTGTCCAAACGCACCTTGCCGCCGCAGCTGAAGCACGTGGGCGTCAGTCTGTTTCTGATCGGTTTGCCGTTCATCCTGATCGTGCGCCAGCCCGACCTCGGTACTTCGTTGCTGATTCTCGCGGGCGGTGCGTTCGTGCTGTTTATGGGTGGCCTGCGCTGGCGCTGGATTCTCAGCGTGCTCGCCGCCGCCGTGCCGGTGGCCGTGGCGATGTGGTACTTCATCATGCACGACTACCAGAAGCAGCGAATCCTGACGTTCCTCGATCCGGAAAGCGATCCGCTGGGTACTGGCTGGAACATCATTCAGTCTAAAGCCGCCATCGGTTCCGGCGGCGTGTTCGGCAAGGGCTGGCTGCTGGGCACCCAGTCGCACCTGGACTTCCTGCCGGAAAGCCACACTGACTTCATTATTGCGGTGATGGGCGAGGAATTCGGTCTGGTGGGCATCTGCGCACTGCTGCTGATTTACCTGCTATTGATCGGCCGCGGGCTGGTGATTACCGCCCAGGCCCAGACATTGTTCGGCAAATTGCTCGCGGGCGCCCTCACCATGACGTTTTTTGTTTACGTTTTCGTCAACATCGGTATGGTCAGTGGCCTGTTGCCGGTTGTGGGGGTGCCGTTGCCGTTCATTAGCTACGGAGGAACTTCGCTGGTCACGCTGCTGTCAGCGTTTGGGGTTTTGATGTCGATCCATACCCATCGTAAGTGGATCGCACAGGTTTGAATAAGGTGAAGAGTTCAATGCTAGTAATGCGTGGCTGGGCGACTCGATATGCGCCATGGGTCGGCCTGGTGAGCATCCTTGGCACAGCGCAAGACGCATTGGCCGGCGATTACGAAGGCACGCCCAAGGTGGCCGAATTCGTCGGTGAAATGACCCGCGACTACGGCTTTGCCGGTGAACAGCTGATGGGCGTGTTCCGCGAAGCCGAGCGCAAACAGACGATTCTCGACGCGATCTCGAAACCCGCAGAGCGGGTCAAGCAGTGGAACGAGTATCGCCCGATGTTCATCACTGACGCGCGCATCGCCCGCGGCGTGGATTTCTGGCGTCAGCACGAGGCGGTACTGGCCCGTGCCGAGCAGGAATACGGTGTGCCGGCCCAGGTGATTGTCTCGATCATCGGCGTTGAGACCTTTTTCGGCCGTAATACCGGTAATTTCCGGGTGATCGACGCTTTGTCGACCCTGGGTTTCGACTATCCTCCCCGTGCCGAATTCTTCCGCAAGGAATTGCGTGAATTCCTGCTGCTGGCCCGGGAAGAGCAGGTCGATCCGCTGACCCTCAAAGGCTCCTACGCCGGGGCGATGGGCTTGCCGCAGTTCATGCCGAGCAGTTTCCGCGCCTATGCGGTGGATTTCGACGGTGACGGCCACATTAATATCTGGACCAACCCGAACGATGCCATCGGCAGCGTTGCCAGTTATTTCAAGCGTCACGGCTGGATGGCCGGCGAGCCGGTGGTCAGCCGCGCCGATGTACGTGGCGGGCAGGTGGACGAAGGTTTGACCACCGGTATCGAGCCGACTAAAACCGTCGGGGAGTTGCGGGCGCTGGGGTGGTCAAGTCATGATGCGCTACGCGATGATATGCCGGTCACGGCATTCCGCCTGGAAGGTGACAATGGCCCTGAATACTGGATGGGCCTGACGAATTTTTACGCGATCACGCGATATAACCGCAGCGTGATGTACGCCATGGCCGTACATCAACTGTCTGAACAGCTGGTTCAAGCACGGGGCGTCAAGTAATGCGGGCATTGCCTATGAATAAACCCCTGAAGCTGATGGCATTCGCCGCGTTGGCGGTGCTGGTCGCCAGTTGTTCGACCAGCCGCTCGCCGACACAGAAACCTTCTTCCACCGCCGTGCGCTCGGCGCCAGGGCTGGATATCAACCGCGCCCACAAAGATGGCGCACCGTGGTGGGACGTCGACGTATCGCGCATCCCGGATGCCACGCCGACCTTGCACACCGGTCCTTATAAAGCCAACCCGTACACGGTACTGGGCAAGACTTACTTCCCGCAGCAGGAATCCAAGAGCTACGTCGCCTCGGGCACGGCGTCCTGGTACGGCACCAAGTTCCACGGTCAGAACACCGCCAATGGCGAGGTGTATGACCTGTATGGCATGAGTGCCGCTCACAAGACCTTGCCACTGCCAAGTTACGTTCGGGTGACCAACCTGGACAATAACAAGTCAGTGATTTTGCGGGTCAATGATCGCGGGCCGTTTTATTCGGATCGCATTATCGATTTGTCCTACGCCGCAGCCAAGAAACTCGGCTATGCCGAAACCGGTACTGCGCGGGTCAAGGTGGAAGGCATCGATCCTCAACAATGGTGGGCGGCCAAAGGCCGTCCGGCGCCTTTGATGCTCAACGAGCCGCAAGTCGCGCAAAATACGGCGCCGACGATTACCGCTTCGGCCGGCACTGTCGAACAATGGACGCCACCGCCGCAGCAACACGCAGCGGCCGTCGTGCCCATGCAAATCGATGCAAAAAAAAACGCTTCTGCACCAGCCTCTGGCCAGTATCTGCAGGTGGGCGCGTTCGCCAACCCGGACGCTGCAGAACTCCTGAGATCGAAGCTCAGCGGGATGGTGAGCGCTCCGGTGTTCATCAGCTCGATCGTGCGCAATCAACAGACACTGCATCGGGTGCGCCTGGGGCCGATCGGCTCGCCGGGTGAAATCCAGCAAGTGCAGAACAGCGTGCGCCTGGCCAATCTCGGTTCGCCGAGCGTGGTCACCGCCGAGTAATACGTAGTACTTGATTGACGGTTCACTTGCGGTTTTTGGGGGTGAACCTGGTTGTTGGCTCGTTGAAGAACAAAAGCCCGGCAAGGGTTCTGAGTGAACGACTGAACACGCGACAGCTCGTTAGAAAGCTGTCTGATTAGTTTTGCCTTCGGGCAGTTTCCATTAGCGATTTCGAGAGACGGATGAACATCACCACCTTTGCCAAACGCCTGTGCCTTCTAGTCCCGCTGCTCCTTTCGCCTGCCGCCTTCGCGGTCGAGATGATGCCGTCGCCGCCACAACTGGCCGCCAAAGCCTATGTGCTCATGGATGCCAGCAGCGGCAACGTGCTGGTCGAGAACAACGGTGACCAGCGTCTGCCGCCTGCCAGCCTGACCAAGCTGATGACCGCGTACATCGCGACCCTGGAAATCCGTCGTGGCCAGATCGGCGAAAACGATCCGGTGACCGTCAGCGAAAACGCCTGGCGCACCGGCGGTTCGCGGATGTTCATCAAGGTCGGTACGCAAGTGACTGTCAGCGATCTGCTGCACGGCATCATCATTCAGTCGGGCAACGACGCCAGTGTTGCGCTCGCCGAGCACATCGCCGGCAGCGAGGATGCCTTCGCCGATATGATGAACAAAACCGTGGCCGACCTGGGCATGACCAACAGCCACTTCATGAACCCGACCGGTCTGCCGAACCCTGAGCACTACTCGTCGGCTCACGACATGGCCGTGCTGGCTCGCGCGATCATCCACGAAGACCCGGCTCACTACGCGATCTACTCGCAGAAAGAGTTCTTCTGGAACGGCATCAAGCAACCTAACCGCAACCTGCTGCTGTGGCGCGACAAGACCGTCGACGGTCTGAAAACCGGCCACACCGACGAAGCCGGCTACTGCATGGTGTCTTCAGCTGTACGTGATGGCATGCGCCTGATCGCTGTGGTGTTCGGCACTAACAGCGAAGTGGCTCGTGCATCGGAAACCCAGAAGCTGCTGACCTACGGTTTCCGTTTCTTCGAAACCCAGACCTTCTATCAGAAGGGTGCCGAGCTGGCTCAGGCCCCTGTCTGGAAGGGCAGCACCAATCAAGTCAAGGCCGGCCTGGCTCAAGACCTGACCATGACCCTGCCAAAAGGCCAGCTGAAAAAGCTCGCCGCCAGCATGACCATGAGCCCGCAACTGGTTGCGCCAATCGCCAAGGGCGACGTGATCGGTAAAGTCGAAGTGAAACTGGACGACAAGGTGGTGCACAGCGCTGACCTGATCGCTCTGGACGCGGTCGACGAGGGTGGTATCTTCCGTCGCATGTGGGATAGCATCCGTCTATTCTTCTACGGCTTGTTCAACTGAATTAGTGTGGACTCTCATGGCCCCGCTCCAATCCGGAGCGGGGCCATGTCCGTTGCCACGGCTTACGAGGCCGTTACGCCATGACAGACACCGAAGTAAAGGCGCCAAAGATCGAATTCCCCGCCAATGATTACCCGATCAAAGTGATCGGCGACACCATTGTGGACATCAAGCAAAAGATCATCGATATCGTCAGGAAGCACGCGACGATCAACGATGAGAAGGTGGACGAACGCCAGAGCAGCAACGGCAAGTACACCACCATCCAGCTGCATATCATCGCCACCGGCCAAGACCAGCTGTACGACATCAATAGCGAGTTGCGGGCTACCGGTTTCGTGCACATGGTGCTGTGATGTCTGGCACGCTGGGCTTTCGCGAACTCGGCCAGATGGCGTACGAGCCGGTCTGGCATGCCATGCAGCGCTTCACCAACGAACGCGGCAACGATGCCGCCGACGAGATCTGGCTCGTGGAGCACCCGCCGGTGTTCACTCAAGGCCAGGCCGGCAAGGCCGAGCACCTGCTGCTGCCGGGAGATATTCCAGTGGTTCAGGTCGACCGCGGTGGTCAGGTGACTTATCACGGCCCCGGCCAGTTGGTGGCTTACCTGTTGCTCGACGTCCGCAAGCTCGGTTTCGGCGTGCGTGACCTGGTCACCCGCATGGAACATTGCCTGATCGAGTTGCTGGCCAGTTACGGCGTCACTGCCGCGGCCAAGCCGGATGCGCCGGGTGTTTACGTCGACGGGGCGAAAATCGCATCGTTGGGTTTGCGGATCCGCCACGGTTGCTCCTTTCATGGCCTGGCCCTGAACGTGGACATGGACCTGGAACCGTTTCGACGGATAAATCCCTGCGGCTACGCCGGGCTGGCGATGACCCAGCTAAGTGATCACGCAGGATCGATTGAATTTGCCGAGGTAAGTGCCCGGCTGCGCGCGCAGCTCGTCAAACACCTCGACTATGCTGAGCAGACGACCCTAACGGGCGGAATCGACTGATATGACTACTGATGCAGTGCAAACCATGATCCCGACGCTGGATGTCACCGAGCGTCCGGCCCCGCGTGCCAAGGTTGAAGCCGGCGTCAAGCTGCGCGGCGCCGAGAAGGTTGCACGCATCCCGGTGAAGATCATCCCGACTACCGAACTGCCAAAGAAACCCGACTGGATCCGCGTGCGCATCCCGGTTTCCCCGGAGGTCGACCGCATCAAGGCCCTGCTGCGCAAACACAAGCTGCACAGCGTGTGCGAAGAAGCGTCCTGCCCGAACCTGGGCGAGTGCTTCTCCGGCGGTACCGCGACGTTCATGATCATGGGCGACATCTGCACCCGTCGCTGCCCGTTCTGTGACGTTGGCCACGGACGTCCGAAACCATTGGACGTCAATGAGCCGGAAAGCCTGGCCATCGCCATCGCCGACCTGAAATTGAAATACGTTGTGATCACCTCGGTGGACCGCGACGACCTGCGTGACGGTGGTGCCCAGCACTTTGCCGACTGCATCCGCGAGATCCGCAAACTGTCGCCGAACGTGCAACTGGAAACCCTGGTCCCGGATTACCGTGGCCGTATGGACGTCGCGCTGGAAATCACCGCTGCCGAGCCGCCGGATGTGTTCAACCACAATCTGGAAACCGTGCCGCGCCTGTACAAGGCTGCGCGTCCGGGTTCGGATTACCAGTGGTCACTGACCCTGTTGCAACGCTTCAAGCAGATGATGCCGCACATTCCGACCAAGTCCGGTCTGATGTTGGGTCTGGGCGAGACCGACGAAGAAGTCATCGAAGTCATGAAGCGCATGCGCGAACACGACATCGACATGCTGACTTTGGGCCAGTACCTGCAACCGTCCCGCAGTCACTTGCCGGTGCAGCGTTTCGTGCACCCGGACACCTTCGCCTGGTTCGCCGAGGAGGGTTATAAAATGGGCTTCAAGAATGTCGCTTCCGGCCCGTTGGTTCGTTCCTCGTACCACGCTGACGAGCAGGCGAAACTGGTCAAAGCCGAGCTGATGTCGTCCTGACCACGCGGTGAGACAAACAAAATGCCTGCACGGCTTTCCGGCTTTGCGGGCATTTTTTCGCCTTGCCTACGCCGATCACCGTTTTTTCCTGCAACCTGCGGTGCGACTGACCCTCTTCTGTTTGTCCCCGTTCCTGACTACTGTGTGTTGAAGATTTCGCGCTGGGAGATTCATGGATGACCGTTCGACCGACCCACACATTGTTTCCACATACGCCGGTTCCGGCCTTGCCTCGGGAAGGGCTGATCGGCGTGATCGCACCCGCCGGCCCCGCGCCGCTGGACACGGACAAAGCCGTCGCCTGGATGCGGGCTCGCGGTTACGCGCTGCGAATTTTTCCCGGTGTCTACGAGCAGGACGGCTACCTGGCCGGCAGTGACGACGTACGCCTCAATGACCTGCACGCGGCGTTTGCCGACTGTGAAGTCGATGCAATCATTTGTCTGCGCGGCGGTTACGGCACACCGCGTTTGCTCGATCGCATCGATTTCGAGTTGCTCCAAAACAACGCCAAGCCGTTTATCGGCTACAGCGACGTTACTGCACTGCACCTGGCGATCAGCCGTTACGCGGGTTTCGTGACCTTTCATGGTCCGTTGCTCAATGCTGACCTGTTGGGTGACAAGCAAAAGCCTACCGAGGCCTCGTTTTTCAACATGCTCAGAGGGCAGGTGAAGGCGGGCAATGTGTTGACGCACCCGGTGGCCTACCCATTGACCACCATCGAGCCTGGAATCGCTCACGGCCGCTTGCTGGGCGGCAATCTGGCGATGATTGCCGCAACCATGGGCACGCCTTACGAAATGGATGCCGAGGGCGTCATCCTGTTCATCGAGGACATCAACGAGCCGTTGTATCGCGTTGATCGGCTGCTGACTCAGCTTCGGCTCGCGGGGACGCTGGGCAAATTGCGTGGGGTTCTGGTGGGGGATGTGGCCGGGGTTGATTCGGTTGCGCTGGCGCGATTGCTCAAACAGACCTTTGAGCCGTTGCGCATTCCGGTGCTGGCCGGGTGGCGCAGCGGGCATTGCGATCCGAACCTGACGTTGCCGATGGGGGCGTTGGTGAGGCTGGATGCGGGGAATAAGGAGTTGGTGTTGGAGCAGGATGTTGTGATCAAGGCTTAGATGTTCATCGCCTGACAGTCCGCCTTCGTCGGATCGCCGCCCGGCGATCCGACGAAGGCGGTATCAGCCATTCAACTGACTATCGGTTACGCAGGCCTTCGAGCAACTTGTGCGTCGGATACCCGTCCGCCGGCCAGCCAAACGACTGCTGCGCACTGCGGATGGCCTTGCGAGTGTTGGCGCCAATGATGCCATCGGCTGTGCCCGCATCGTATTTCTGCGCACTCAGCAGATTTTGCAACTCGATCCGCTCGGAACGGCTCAGCGGCAGATCATCCTTCGGCCAGGCGCCGTTGATCAGGCCCGCGCCGTTGAAACGCTCGGACAACAAACTGACGGCCAGTGCGTAGGACGAGGAGTTGTTGTACTTGAGGATCGCACGGAAGTTGTCGAGTACCAGGAAAGCCGGGCCGCGATAACCCGCCGGCAGCAACAGCGCCGCAGACAGATGTTCGGAGCCCGCTGGAACCTGTCCGCCGTTAGGCAGCGTCACGCCCAGTTGCCGCCATTGCGCGACACTCTTGCGGATCGTGCCATCGGCCAACACGTAGTTGAAGTTGCCCGGGAGCTGAACTTCGAAGCCCCACGGCTGACCTTTTTGCCAGCCAGAGCTTTGCAGGTAGTGTGCGGTCGAGGCCAGGGCGTCGGCGGAACTGCCCCAGATGTCGCGGCGACCGTCGCCATCGAAGTCCACGGCATGGGTGTTGTAGGTGGTCGGGATGAACTGGGTCTGGCCCATGGCGCCGGCCCAGGAGCCGAGCATTTTCTCTGGTGCAATGTCGCCCTGTTGCAGGATCTGCAGGGCCGCGATCAATTGCGCATGGGCGAAGCCAGGGCGCCGGCCTTCGTAGGCCAGGGTCGCCAGGGAGTTGATCACCGATTTGCTGCCCTGGAACTGACCGAAGTTACTCTCCATGCCCCACACCGAGACCAGTACCTGACGATCGACGCCATAGCGCTGTTCGATGCTTTGCAGGACGTCGGCGTACTGGCTGACCAGCGCCTGACCTTTGCGCACACGCAGCGGCGACAGGGCGCCGTCGAGGTATTCCCACACCGGGCGAGAAAATTCCGGCTGGCTGCGGTCGGCGCGGATCACGCTGGTGTCCACGCTGACATTGGCGAAGGCGCGATCAAACAGGTCGGCGCGAATGCCGGCGGCCAGCGCATCCTTGCGGAAACCCGCCTGCCATTCGGCGAAGGTCTGGGTGGGCTGGAGGTCGAGGTTTTCACCGGTCGGCACCACGGGCGGAATCACCGCTGGGGCTGTCGCGACGGGAAGGGTCTGAAGCGGTTGGGCGTCGGCGGCGGTCGGTTTTTCCGCGCAGGCGACTAGCAGAACGAGGCTGGAAGCAGCTATCAATTGGCGCAAGGGCCAACGACGGGAAATACAAAAGGGCATGCACGGGTCCAGGGAAAACGAATCAGGTGCAGACCTTAACATGTTGAGCGCTGGCTTGCCTTTCAGGCCGCCAGAAAGTAAGAAGCCTCCCAGTTGTCAGACTGGAAGGCTTCGCGGCGGTAGCTGCCTTTGCCCTTGCCGGCTCGTTCCTGACGGCTGCGGAACAGTGGCTGGGCGATGATGGATTTGGCCTTGTTGTGGCCATTCCTGGATGGCTTTTTGCTCATGATGATTCTCGCAAGTGAGTGGGTTTTGCGAGGCAAATCATCGGCCGAAGTTGGGGTTCTGTCTAGTCCCCGCATTGTGTAGGACCTTTCGGACGCCTTCGCTGTAGGAGCGAGCTTGCTCGCGAAGAAGCCGAGGGCACTGTGGGCTGTCAGGATGCCCGCATCATCGTTGACGTCCTTCGCGAGCAAGCTCGCTCCTACAGTGAACCGTCGCAATGTGGTCGAAAGCCTTACTCTGCGGGCAACGACAATCTCTGGCCAGCCATCAACAACGACAACCGACTCAAACTCATCCATGGCGAACCGGCCGCCTGGCCTTTGATCTGTGCGTCGATGCGCTGCGCTTCCAGTAACAGCTGCGCCCAGCGTTGCGCCGAGTAGCGTTGCAGGGCTTTGCTCATCAGCGGTTTGCGTTTGTCCCAGATCGGCGGTCGGGCCGAGCTGAAGGCTTTGTCCAGCGGTACGCCTTGACTGTATTGCAGCGACAAGTTGGCCAAGAGGCGCAGTTCACGGGCCAGTGCCCAGAGAATCACCGGCGGTTCAACCCCTTCGCCGCGCAAGCCTTCGAGCATGCGCAGCGCGTGCGCTGCTTCACCGTTGAGAATCGCATCGGTCAAACCAAAGACATCGAAGCGCGCACTGTCGGCCACCGCCGCTTGCACGGTCTCGACGGTGATCTGGCCGTCTTCGGCCATCAGTTTGAGCTTTTCAATTTCCTGGGCGGCGGCCAGCAGGTTGCCTTCGACGCGCGCGGCGATCAGTTCGACGGCGTCCTGGCTGGCGGAGAGCCCGGCCTGGGACAGGCGCTGGCGGATCCAGCTCGGCAACTGGTTAGCATCCACCGGCCAGATTTGCACGAACTGGGTGTACTGACCTTCGACCAGTGCCTTGCCCCACTTGGTTTTCTGCGCGCTGCCGTCGAGTTTCGGCAGGCTGATCAGCAACACGGTGTCTTCAGCCGGTCGCGAGCAATACTCGATGAACGCGGCCGCCCCTTTGTCACCGGGTTTACCGGACGGCAGACGCAGCTCCAACAGGCGTTTTTCAGCGAACAACGACATGCTTGCGCCGGCTTGCAGCAACGTTCCCCAGTCGAAACTGGCGTCGGCGGCGAACACCTGCCGTTCGTCGAAACCCTGTTTACGAGCGGCTGCGCGAATCGCGTCCGCGGCTTCCTGGCAAAGCAGCGGGTCGTCGCCACTGATGACATAGACAGGCGCGAGTGTGCCTTGCAGGTGCTTGGCGAGTTGGGTGGGGGCGAGTTTCATAGGAGAGGCCGAACGGGGCGCCTGAGCGCCCCGTAAGTCTTACTGCTGCGGGATTTCGATGGGCGACTGACGCGGCGTTTCCGCTTCAGCCTTCTGCGCGGCTTCCAGTGCTGCAGCGTCAGCCTTGGCCTTGGCGTCGGCGGTCTGTTGCAACTGATCCAGCTGGGCCGGGGTGAACTGTTGCAGACGCAGCATCATGCGTTGAACCAGCTCACGACGCATTTCGCGACGGGCATCGTTGGCTTCCTGATCGGAACCCACCAGGTTGTTGCCGTCGTGGATAAAGACTTTCTGCACTTCGAGCTTGTTGCTCAGCAGCGGCAGATTGCCCTGGCCACGAATGTCATAGCTGAGCACGGTGCTCACCTGATACTCACCGGTACGACCGGCGCCGGCGTAGCTGAGGATGCGCTGGGTGTCCTGCTCATCGGTCAGCACCAGTTTGTAAGGCGCGCCGCTGTAGACTTTGACGCCGCTGCTTTGCAACACCTGACGCAACTGGGTCACGGTTTCGCCATAAGCGTTGCGGGCGCTCACGTCGAGTTCCTTGATCGCCAGTTCAGTGGTGCCGGTGCCGCGCAGCTGGAAACCACAGGCGCTCAACAGGACCGCGAGGCCCATCACCAGCAAATTGCGTTTGATCATCTTGTTGCTCCCCTTGAAACCATGTGGGCCGACCGTGCGGCCCGAAAGGTTTTACTCGGCACCAGGCTCACCTGGCGCCTGATCCAATTAGCTGGCGACGATATTGACCAGTTTCCCGGGCACTACGATCACTTTACGAATAGTCAGGCCGTCGACAAAACGCAGCACGTTTTCATTGGCACGCGCGGCGGCTTCGACTTCTTCGCGGCTGGCGCTGGCCGGCATTTCGATGTGCCCGCGCAGCTTGCCGTTGACTTGAATGACCAGTTGCAAGCTGTCCTGCACCAGTGCGGTGTCGTCCACCGCCGGCCAGCCAGCGTCGATCACCGGATCAGCGTGACCCAGTTGATTCCACAGCTCATGGCTGATGTGCGGGGTGATCGGAGCCAACAGCAGTGTCACGGCTTCCAGACCTTCGTGAACCAGCGCGCGATCCTGTTCGGTGCCTTGCGCGGCTTTTTCCAGCACATTCATCAGCGTCATCACCTGGGCGATGGCGGTGTTGAATTTGTGGTTCTGGCCGACGTCGTGGCTGGCCTGCTTGATGGCCAGGTGGATCGAACGGCGAATGGTTTTTTGCTCGTCGTTCAGGCTTGCGACGTCCAGTTTGCCCGGCAGGCCTTGAGTCACGTGCGCTTGAGCCAGACGCCAGACGCGTTTGAGGAAGCGGTGTGAGCCTTCGACGCCAGAGTCGGACCATTCCGCGCTCATGTCAGGCGGCGAGGCGAACATCATGAACAGGCGGCAGGTGTCTGCGCCGAACTGGTCGATCATCGACTGTGGGTCGACGCCGTTGTTCTTTGACTTGGCCATCTTCTCGGTGCCGCCGATTTCCACCGGCAGACCGTCGGCGATCAGCTTGGCGCTGATGACCTTGGCTTTGCTGTCACGTTCGAGTTCGACGTCAGCCGGGTTGAACCAGGTGTAAGCACCGTTGGCTTCGCGGCGATAGTAAGTCTCGGCGATCACCATGCCCTGGGTCAGCAGGTTCTTGAACGGCTCGTTGGAGCTCACCAGGCCTTCGTCGCGCATCAGCTTGTGGAAGAAGCGCGCGTAGAGCAGGTGAAGAATCGCGTGTTCGATACCGCCGATGTATTGATCCACCGGCAACCAATGGTCGGCCGCCGCTTTCTCCACCAGACCACCTTCATAGTGCGGCGAGGCGTAACGGGCGTAGTACCACGAGGACTCGACGAAGGTGTCCATGGTGTCGGTTTCACGCTTGGCCGGTGCGCCGCATTTCGGGCAGGTGCACTCGTAGAATTCCGGCATGCGCGCCAATGGCGAACCGGCGCCGTCGGGTACGACGTCTTCCGGCAGCACCACAGGCAATTGATCTTCCGGCACCGGCACGTCACCGCAGCTGTCGCAATGGATGATCGGGATCGGACAGCCCCAATAACGTTGACGGCTGATGCCCCAGTCGCGCAGGCGGAACTGGGTGCGTGAAGCGCCGAGGTTTTTCTTGAGCAGCGCGACTTCAATGGCGTCGAATGCGCCTTCGAAGTCGAGGCCATCGAACTCGCCGGAGTTGATCAGCGTGCCGTGTTCACCGTAGGCGTCCTGCCACGGTGCCGGGTTGGTGTCACCTGAACGGGTGCGCACTACCGACTTGATCGGCAGGTTGTATTTGGTGGCGAATTCGAAGTCACGTTCGTCGTGCGCCGGAACCGCCATGACCGCGCCATCGCCGTAGTGCATCAGCACGTAGTTGGCGACCCACACCGGGAGTTTCTCACCGGTCAGCGGGTGCTCGACGAACAGCGAGGTCGGCAGGCCTTTTTTCTCTTGAGTGGCAACGTCGGCTTCAGCGACGCTGCCACCCTTGCATTCAGCGATGAACGCCTGCAACTCAGGGTTGTTCTGCGCCGCCAGGGTGGCCAGGTGGTGTTCGGCGGCCACGGCAACGTAGGTCGCGCCCATCAGGGTGTCTGGACGGGTGGTGAACACTTTCAATGCGCCGGCTTCGCCAATGGAAGCGACATCGAATGGGAACTGCACTTCCATGCCGCGGGATTTGCCGATCCAGTTGCGCTGCATGGTCTTGACCTGTTCAGGCCAGCCGGTCAGCTCGTCGAGGCTCTCCAGCAGTTCATCCGCGTAAGCGGTGATCTTGAAGTAGTACATCGGGATTTCGCGCTTTTCGATCAGCGCGCCGGAACGCCAGCCGCGACCGTCGATCACCTGCTCGTTGGCCAGAACGGTCTGGTCGACCGGGTCCCAGTTCACGGTACCGCTTTTCTTGTAGATCACGCCTTTTTCGAACAGGCGAGTGAACAGCCATTGTTCCCAGCGGTAGTAGTCCGGCTTGCAGGTGGTCACTTCGCGGGACCAGTCCACTGCCAGGCCCAGGCTGCGCAGCTGGGTTTTCATGTAGGCGATGTTTTCGTAGGTCCACTTGGCGGGCGCTACGTTGTTCTTCATTGCGGCGTTTTCCGCCGGCATGCCGAAGGCGTCCCAACCCATGGGTTGCAGGACGTTCTTGCCTTGCATGCGCTGATAGCGGGAGATCACGTCGCCGATGGTGTAGTTGCGCACGTGCCCCATGTGTAGCTTGCCGCTGGGGTAAGGGAACATCGACAGGCAATAGAAAGTCTCCTTGCCTGGCTGTTCACTGACTTCAAAGGACTTTTGCTCGTCCCAGAACGACTGGGCGGCGGCTTCGATTTCACGGGGCTGATATTGTTCGTGCATGGCTACTTTTGAACTGAATAGGGGTGGCCTAATCCTCTTCAATGCAACGCTGGACGGTGATCACGCCAAATCGGCGTTTTTCGGTGTCCAGGCGAGCTGGAAGTGGAGTTACAGGAAGCGCCGTAGCATACATGACCGCACTCTACCGAGGGAAACCCTGATTGCTGCCGCAAGTCTTGCAAAAATGGCTGCGAGGGCCGTTGGTCGCGGCGCTCAGCCGGTTTGTTCATGGAAGCTAAGCTCTAAATGGGGAGTGAGTCTTATCTTCAATGAGGTGAGGGATGGTTGAGTCACGGCAAAAAGTTACGAAACCGGAGCTGTACGAAAGACTGATCGATCGTCTGGGATTGGCCCTGGACGCGGCGAAAACTGCTGACCGGTTGCGCGATGAACGTCCCCTGGAGCTGGAGTTGCGTGGCCTGAGCCCCGCAGAATTTGCACTGGTCAAGGCGTATCTGGACCGTAGTGAACGTGAAACACACGGATGCTTGTCAGAAGCAGTGAAGCAACTCGACGCACCACGTTCGGCCAAGATCATCTGGCTCAGGGACAAGGCACCGGGCAGGGACGCGGCAAAGGTCCGCTCTCTGCAATTCAAGTAAGGGCACTTGAAGCCATGACATATGGTTTTTTGAAGCATGGTCCTTCCGCATTTGTTGTCGCATTGCGTCAACCCACTTAGGCTTCGGGCATCTTCAGGAGATGCTCGATGCCTTTTCGTTATTTCGTAAAACAACTTCTGCTGCCGCCCGGCATTTTATTGCTGTTGCTGGTGCTCGCCTGGTGGTTTCGCCGATCAAGGCCCCGGCTTGCGGGAGTGTGCTTTGTATTGGGCGTGGGCGGTTTCTGGTTGATGAGTTTGCCGGTGGTGGTGCAGTGGAGCGCCAACATCCTTGAGCGCGAGCCGCCGCTGGCTCGCGGCGAATGGGCAACGCTGGCTCAGCGCGCCGATGCAATCATCGTCCTCGGTGCCGGACGGGAACGTGGTGATCCGGCGTGGGGGACAGACCAGCCGACCGGTGTTGCGCTGGAGCGCGAGCGATATGCCGCGCGACTGGCCAAGTCATCCGGCTTGCCAGTGCTGACCAGTGGCGGCCTGCATTACGGCACACTCCCGACAGAAGCCAAAGTGATGGCGGACTCGTTGCTCGATGATTTCGGCGTCACCGTGCGTTGGCAGGAAGGGCGTAGCCGTACGACTTGGGAAAACGCGCAGTTCAGCGCCGAGGTGTTGCTGCCACAAGGGATCAAGCGCGTTGTGGTCGTGACGCAGGCCTGGCACATGCCGCGGGCAGTCTGGAGTTTCCAGAAGGCAGGCTTTGAGGTGGTAGCGGCACCTGTAGGGTTTTTAGGCGTGGACAATGCCCGGCCATTGGGCGGCTGGATGCCGGAATTCAAGTCGATCTGGCTGAGCGGGCAACTGTTGAATGAGGCAGTGGGGCAGATCGGGTATTGGTTGTTCTATCGAGGGGATGTCGCGACTGATTGATTCGGCGCCGATGATGCCGCCTTCGCGAGCAAGCCCGCTCCCACAGATAATCGCGTTCTCTCAGAGAAATGCGGTCAAATGTGGGAGCGGGCTTGCTCGCGAAGCTTTTAAACGGTTTTCGCCATCCGGTTGGCGATCAATGCCCAGCCAAATAACAACACGCAAACGGCGATCAGCGGCCACGAGCGCCATTGCAGGTATGGCGTAAGGTTGCGCATCGGCACCACTTCGCCGTACAGGATGCCGCGTTCGAACTGCGGGATCTGCGTGGTGATCTGACCGAAGGGGTTGATCAGGCCGGTCACACCATTGTTGGTGGCGCGGATCATCCATCGACCGGCCTCAAGTGCCCGCATCTGCGCCATCTGCAAGTGTTGCAACGGCCCGATGGAGGTGCCGAACCAGGTGTCGTTGCTGATGGTCAGCAACAGATCGCTGCGCGCCGCGAGGCTGGCGGCAAATTCCGGGTAAACCACTTCGTAGCAGATGAACGGAGCGATCTGGTAGCCCTTGGCTTGCAGCATCGCCTGATCGGCAGGGCCGCGGGCAAAGTCCGACATCGGCAGGTCGAAGAAGGCAATCAGGCCGCGCAGCACATCCTGCAATGGCACGTACTCGCCGAACGGCACCAGCTTCTGCTTCAGATAAGTGCCGTCACCTTCGCCGACGACAGTGATGCCGTTGAAGAAACGCTTTTCGTGGCGGACGACTTCGCGGATGGGTACGCCGGTAATCATTGCCGAATCCCGCTCGGCAGCGAACTTGCCCATCATGTCCAGGTAGCCTTGGGCGGAATCCTTGAGCACAGGGATCGCGGTTTCCGGCCAGATCAGCAGATCGACACGCTTGGAGCTCAAACTCATGTCGCGGTACAGCGCCAGTTGCGCATTGAGCTGCGCCGGGTCCCACTTCATGCTTTGCTCGATATTGCCCTGAATCGCCGCGACGCTCAGTGGTGCGCCGGCCGGGCTGGTCCAGGCATACCCTTTGAGCGCGATGCCGGCGACCCAAGGGCCGACCAACAGCAGCACACCCGCCGCAATGAAGCCTTTGCGACCCGTCTTGATCAGGCGCGAAGCGTTGTAGATCAGCGCGGCCGTCAAGGCCAGGGTGAAGGACACCAGCCACATCCCGCCGACGGGTGCGAGCCCGGCCAGCGGGCCGTCGAGCTGGCTGTAACCGGAGTAAAGCCACGGGAAACCGGTGAGGAACCAACCACGAAATGCTTCCTGGCCTACCCACAGCGCTGCGAACGCCATGGCATCGGCCAGCGGTGCTTCGTTGCGACGCAACCAGCGCGTCCAGATCCAGGCGGGCAGGGCGAAGAACCAGGCAATCGCCGCGGTGAAGAGCAGCATCAGGAACCCGGCCAGCAGCACTGACGCGCCTCCGAAGTTGTGGATGCTGTAATAGATCCAGCTGGTGCCGGCGCCAAACAGGCCGAAGCCGAAGCACCAGCCACGGCCCAAGGCCTGTCGGGGGTTCAGTTCACGCAAGCCGGCGTAAAAGAAGCCGACCGCCAGCAACGCCAGCGGCCAGATATCGAACGGCGCCAAGGCCAGGGTGGTGATTGCACCGGCCGCCACGGCCAGCAGATTACCGGGCCAGCCGGGGCGGGTTATCCAGCGCATTTCTATCCTTAGTTTTTATCGAGCGATCGGCGTCAGGCGCAGCAAGTGAATCCGACGGCTGTCCGCATTGAGGATACGGAAGCGATAATGGCCGATTTCAGTGATTTCATTGCGTTTAGGCAAGTGCCCGAACGCACTCATCACCAGGCCGCCGACGGTGTCGAACTCATCGTTGGAAAATTCGCTGTCGAAGAACTCGTTGAAGTTCTCGATCGGCGTCAGGGCCTTGACCAGGAAGTCACCGCTGGGCAGCGGCTTGATGTAGCTGTCTTCCTCAACATCGTGCTCGTCTTCGATATCGCCGACGATCTGTTCCAGCACGTCTTCGATGGTCACCAGACCCGCCACACCGCCGTACTCATCGATGACGATGGCCATGTGGTTGTGGTTGGCGCGAAACTCGCGCAGCAGCACATTCAGGCGCTTGGACTCGGGCACGAAGGTGGCCGGGCGCAGCAGGTCCTTGATGTTGAAGCTGTCGCCGTTCTCCCTGAGGATCAACGGCAGCAAGTCCTTGGCCAGCAACACGCCCATCACGTCATCGTGGCTTTCGCCGATGACCGGGTAACGGGAGTGAGCCGAGTCGACCACGGCAGGCAAAAACTCGCGGGGTGTCTGGGTCGCCTTGATGCTGATCATCTGCGAGCGTGGGACCATGATGTCCCGTACTTGCAGGTCCGCAACCTGAATGGCGCCTTCGACGATGGCCAGCGCTTCGCTGTCCAGCAACTTGTTTTGATGTGCGTCGCGCAGAAGCTCCAGCAGCTCCTTACGGTTCTTCGGCTCGTGGGCAAAAGCCTGGGTGAGTTTACCCAGCCATGACTTCTGCCCGTTGCTCGATCGATCTTCGCTCATAGCGATTACTCTGAATCCTTTGTTGTCACGATAGGGGATATTTCAATTTCGTCGTCCGCGTACGGATCGGGATAGCCCAACTCTGCAAGCAACGTTCGTTCCAGTGCTTCCATTTCTTCGGCTTCATCGTCATCTATATGGTCGTAACCCAGCAGATGCAAGCAGCCGTGAATGACCAGATGTGCCCAGTGGGCCTTCAGTTCCTTGCCTTGTTCTGCGGCTTCGCGCTCGACCACCGCCACGCAGATCACCAGATCGCCCAGCAGCGGGATATCAAGAAACTCGTCCGGCACATCGGCGGGAAACGACAGCACGTTGGTGGCGTAATCCTTCTGCCGCCAGGTGTGGTTCAGCTCGCGCCCTTCGGCTTCGTCGACCAGGCGGATGGTCATCTCGGAGTCGGCGGTGCGCTGGCGCAGGGCCAGTTCGCACCATTGGCGGAACTCGGCTTCGCTGGGAGCGGATGCTTCGGTGGCCAGTTGCAGATCAAGCTCAAGCATCGCGGCGACTGTCCTTGTGCGTTTCGTCTGCTGCGCGATTCTCGAAGCGCTCATAGGCTTCGACGATTCGCTGCACCAGTGGGTGGCGCACAACGTCTTTAGGCATGAAATGGGTGAAGCTGATGCCCGGTACGTCCTTCAGCACTTCGATCACATGGTGCAACCCGGACTTGGTGCCTTTCGGCAGGTCGACCTGGGTGATATCACCGGTAATGACCGCCGTGGAACCGAAGCCGATCCGGGTCAGAAACATTTTCATCTGCTCAACGGTGGTGTTCTGGCTTTCGTCGAGAATGATGAAGCTGTTGTTCAGTGTTCGACCGCGCATATAGGCCAGTGGCGCCACCTCGATCACCTGACGCTCGATCAGCTTGGCGACGTATTCGAAGCCGAGCATTTCGTAGAGCGCGTCGTACAGCGGACGCAGGTACGGGTCGATCTTCTGCGACAGGTCGCCCGGCAGAAAGCCGAGTTTTTCGCCCGCTTCAACCGCCGGACGAACCAGCAGGATGCGCCGAATCTGCTCGCGCTCCAGCGCGTCTACCGCGCAGGCAACGGCCAGATAGGTCTTGCCGGTGCCGGCCGGGCCGATGCCGAAGTTGATGTCGTTACCGAGAATTTCCTTCACGTAGCGCAACTGATTCAAGCCGCGCGGGCGAATCATGCCTTTCTTGGTGCGAAGGGCCACGGAGGGTTCGGACGGGGAAACGTTGTCCAGCTCTTCGACGGCCGATTCCTGCAGGAACAGGTGAACCATGTCCGGCGACAGCTCGGTACCCTTGGTTTCCCGGTACAGACGGCGCAGGAGGTTTTCCGCGGAGGTGGTGTGTTTGGGGTCGCCGATCAGCTCGAACTGGTTTCCGCGGTTGCGGATCTCGATGGTCAGGCGTTGCTCGATCAAGCGCAGATGCTCGTCGAATTGCCCGCACAGATTGGCGAAGCGGCGAGCCTCAACAGGCTCGAGAATAAAACGATGTGGTTCTATGGGTGCGTTCAAGGTCGTATTTAGCCGCCCTGGGGCAATTAAGATGAAATCAAGGATAACGCCAGTGGCGCGGGTGCGAAAGCTCTTAAATAATCCAGCGCCAAACACCATCCCTGTGGGAGCGGGCATGCTCGCGAAGGCGGTGTGTCAGTCGACATTGATGTATCTGACACACCGCCTTCGCGAGCAAGCCTGCTCCCACAGGGGAGTACGGTGTTACGGGATCAGCGAACCCCGCAGGGAGTGCGGTTGCGCGGCATCGATGTGTACGTCAGCGAATTGGCCGATCAGGGTCGGATTGTCGCAGCGGAAGTTGACGATCCGGTTATTCTCGGTCCGGCCTTGCAGCTCGCCGGGGTCTTTTTTCGAATAATCGGTTACCAGAATCCGCTGAACGGAGCCCACCATTTGTCGGCTGATCTCGAATCCTTGCTGATTCAGGCGATGTTGTAGGGCGTTCAGCCGTTCTTTTTTCAGTTCTTCCGGTGTTTCGTCGGCCAGATCGGCCGCCGGCGTGCCAGGGCGCTGGCTGTAGACAAACGAATAGGAGAAGTCGAAACCGACGTCTTCAATCAGCTTCATCGTCTGTTCGAAGTCTTTTTCGGTCTCGCCGGGGAAACCGACGATGAAGTCCGAACTGATGCAGATCCCCGGCACGGCGGCGCGCAGCTTGCGCAGTTTGGATTTGTATTCCAACGCGGTGTGGTTGCGCTTCATTGCTGAAAGAATGCGGTCCGAACCGGATTGCACCGGCAAGTGAAGGTGTTTCACCAGTTCCGGCACTTCGGCGTGGGCCTGGATCAGGCTGTCGGAGAATTCGAGCGGATGGGACGTGGTGTAACGAATCCGGTCAATGCCATCGACTGCGGCGACTACACGAATCAGTTCGGCCAGATCCGCCAGGCGACCGTCATGGGTGGTCCCGCGATAGCCATTAACGTTCTGGCCCAGCAAGGTCACTTCACGCACGCCGTTTTCAGCGAGGTGGATGATTTCGGCAATCACGTCATCGAACGGTCGGCTGACTTCTTCGCCACGGGTGTAGGGCACCACGCAGAACGTGCAGTACTTGCTGCACCCTTCCATCACCGACACGTATGCGCTCGGGCCATCGATGCGCGGCTCTGGCAGATGGTCGAACTTTTCGATTTCCGGGAACGAGACGTCGACTTGCGGCAATTTGGTAGCGCGTGCGGCGTCGATCATTTCCGGTAGGCGGTGCAGGGTCTGCGGGCCGAACACCACGTCGACGTACGGGGCGCGATCGCGGATGGCGGCACCTTCCTGACTGGCTACGCAACCGCCGACGGCGATCACCATCTCCGGGTTCGCCAGTTTCAGTTCGCGCCAGCGGCCGAGCTGCGAATACACCCGGTCCTGGGCGCGTTCGCGGATCGAACAGGTGTTGAGCAGGATCACGTCGGCGTCTTCAGCACGAGCGGTGACTTCCAGGGCCTGATGTTCACCCAAAAGATCGACCATGCGCGAGCTGTCGTACTCGTTCATCTGGCAACCGTGGGTTTCGATGTAAAGCTTCTTGGCCATGGATACAGTCATCACGTGATTCAAAGAACCGCGCATTATAGGGAACATGTACCCAGGTTCCTACCGCTGCGCGTCCGGTGGCTATGCTATAGTTCGCGCCCTCATTTTTATCCCCCGATGTGTTGCTCGCCCACCATGACCAAACGTGAAGCTCCAATCTACAAGGTGATTTTCCTCAACCAGGGCCAGGTGTATGAAATGTACGCCAAGCAGATCTATCAAAGTGATCTGTGGGGCTTCCTGGAAGTGGAAGAATTCGTCTTTGGCGAGCGCACGCAAGTGGTCGTCGACCCGAGCGAAGAGAAGCTCAAGGCTCAGTTCGAAGGTGTCGTGCGCAGTTTTGTGCCGATGCATTCGATCGTGCGCATCGACGAAGTCGAGCGTCTTGGCACGCCGAAAATCAGCGAAGCCCGCGGCGCGGTCGGCAATGTCATGCCGTTTCCGATGCCGATGCCTGAGAAGTAGTCTTCAAGACCGGGGCAGTCAAAACAACTCAGAATTCAGGGCAGCGGCGAAAACGGCGTGCGCCCATCGGCGCTCTGCAATTCCATCAGGTACTTGCGGAAGATTTGCCCAAGCACCTGGGTCGCCACCTCGAGTTCTTCGCGCGGCATTTTCTCGGCGACTTCATCCGCCGTGTCCAGCGCCTCTTCAGCGCCATTGACCGCCGCCATTTTCAGCACGATATACGCCTGAACGTTATTGGCCGGTACGCCTTCGCCGTGGAAGAACATGGTGCCGAGTTTGAATTGCGCCTGGGCGTGGCCTTGCAGCGAGGCCTTTTCGAAGTAGGCCAGGGCCAATTTGAGGTCGCGCGGGTTGTTTTTGCCGTCGTAGTAAAACTCACCCAACTCATATTGCGCTTGCGCATCCCCGTCATCCGACGCTTTCTCGCAGGCGGCGAGCGCCTGTGCCAGGTCTTGCGGCTGGGTATTGAGGGTGCAACGACCCATCGCTGGGATTAACAACGAGTTGCCGCCTGCTTGTGCGAGCGCGAGCAGGGGCTGAAGGAGCAACAGGCAGCCCAGTGCAAGGGCGCGGCCGGTGCGGTTCATGGGAATCGACTTACCTCTGGAGGGCGCGCGGACCCATCGAGGGATCCAATAAGCGCGCATTATGAAATAAGCAGGGCCAACCTTACAAAGTCTTTACTCGTTTTTCTGCTGCGCGGGGAATATATCGCCCGGTTTGCGCGAGATTATCGGCAGATGAGTAGGAAAAGATCCGGGGCTGTAGGTGAAAGCTGACGCTGGCAATCGCCAACGTCAGCGGCGCAGCATTACTTCAGTGCGGCAAATGCGCGTTCGGCGGCATCCAGTGTCAGTTTCAACTCGGCTTCGCCGTGGGCGATCGAGGTGAAGCCGGCTTCGAATGCGCTCGGCGCCAGGTACACGCCGCCTTCGAGCATCAGGTGGAAGAAGCGGCCGAACAGCTTCGCGTCGCTGGCCATCACATCATCAAACGTGACGATGTCGTCGGCGCCGCTGAAGTACAGGCCGAACATGCCGCCGGCCTGCGTGGTCACGAACGGAATGCCGGCGGCATCGGCGCGCTGTTGCAGGCCATCGAGCAGGCGGCTGGTGTAGTCGCTCAGTTCGTCGTGGAAGCCCGGGCGGCTGATCAGGCGCAAGGTCGTGAGGCCGGCCGCCATCGCCAGCGGGTTACCCGACAAGGTCCCCGCCTGATAAACCGGGCCCAGTGGCGCGATGTGCGACATGATTTCGCGTTTGCCGCCGAAGCAGCCAACCGGCATGCCGCCACCGATGATCTTGCCGAACGTGGTCAGGTCTGGCGTGACGCCGTAATGCGCTTGAGCACCGCCGAGGGCGACGCGGAAACCGGTCATCACTTCGTCGAAAATCAGTACCACGCCGTGCTTGTCGCACAAGGTCCGCAGGCCTTCGAGGAAACCCGGCGCCGGCGGTACGCAGTTCATGTTGCCGGCCACCGGCTCGACGATGATGCAGGCCACGTCCTGGCCGACTTCAGCGAGCATGGTTTCCACGGCCTCGATGTCGTTGAACGGCAGGGTCAGGGTGTGCTTGGCGAAGGACGCCGGCACACCGGCCGAGCTCGGCACGCCTTGGGTCAATGCGCCGGAGCCGGCTTTGACCAGCAAGCTGTCGGAGTGACCGTGGTAGCAGCCTTCGAACTTGATGATGCTGTCGCGGCCGGTGAAACCACGGGCCAGGCGAATCGCGCTCATGGTCGCCTCGGTGCCGGAGCTGACCATGCGCACCATTTCCATCGACGGCACGATCGAGCAGACCAGGTCGGCCATCTCGGTTTCCATCGCGGTCGGAGCGCCATACGACAAACCGTGTACCAGCTGTTTACGCACCGCGTCCAGCACGTCCGGATGGCTGTGGCCGAGGATCATTGGGCCCCAGGAACCGACGTAATCCACATAACGCTTGTCGTCTTCGTCGGTGACGTAGGCACCTTCCGCGTGCTTGAAGAACAACGGCGTGCCACCTACGCTTTTGAACGCGCGAACAGGCGAGTTCACCCCACCGGGGATGTGTTTCTGGGCATTGGCAAACAGCGTTTCGGAACGAGACATGATCGGGCTCTCAAATCAGATTTTCAGTAATGCGTTGAATGCGCGGGCGCGGCGGGTGACTTCAGCCGTGCTGTCGGCGCCAAACAGGCCGTGGACCACCGCCAGCAGATCGACCCCGTGTGCCACCAGCGGCGCGGCGTTGTCCAGGGTGATGCCGCCGATCGCGCAGATCGGCAGGTGCAGTTTGCTACGGGCCTGGTCGAGCAGTCCGAGACTGCAGGTTGGTGCGCCGGGTTTGGTGTTGGAGTTGAAGAAGCGGCCGAAGGCAACATAACTGGCGCCTTCTTTGGCCGCTTGTTCAGCGAGTTCAAGTTGCGCGTGACAGGTCGAACCGATGAGCGTCTGGCTACCGAGCAGCGCACGGGCCGGGGTCAGCGGGCCATCGGTCTGGCCCAGATGCACGCCGACGTTCAGGCGCGCGGCCAGTTCGGCATCGTCATTGATGATCAGGTGGGTCTTGTAGCGATCGCACAGATCGCGCAGGGCTTCGGCCTCGCGCAGGCGGCGGGCCTCGTCGCTGCTTTTGTCGCGGTATTGCAGCAGGGTGACGCCGCCTTCCAGCGCCGCCTCCACGTACGATAGAAATTTACCGGCCAGTAACTGGCTGTCGGTAATGGCGTAAAGGCCACGTAGTTTCATCGGACAAGCCTCATGGCGTTACGAACAGAAATCCAGCGGCAGTCGGCGCGGCACAAACTGACCTTTGCCCAACTGCTCCGCATCGCGCAGTGTGCGCCACGTGTAGTTAAGCGCGGTCTGCACGGCGCTGACGAGGTTTTCACCCAGCGCCAGACGACCGGCGAGGGCACTGGCCAGCGTGCAACCGGAACCGTGGTAACTGCCGGGCAAGCGCTGGCAGGTATAGGTTTCGCGCAGACCGTCGCGGCTGTACAGGCGATTGTGGATTTCGTGTTCATCGCCGTGACCGCCCGTGATCAGCAGGTGTTTGACGAATGGCAGGAGTTTTGCGGCGCACTCGTCCGCGGTGCCTTCGGGCAGTTCGGCGAGGATGCGGGCTTCGGGAAGGTTAGGGGTGGCGATGATGGCCAAGGGCAGCAGGCGTTCGCGCATGGCGTAGCCGACTTCATCCTTGCCCAGTCGTCCGCCACCGCCGGCGCGCAGCACCGGGTCGCAGACCATCGGCAAATGCGGGTGCGCCTGAAGCAGTTCGACGACGGTGTCGACCATTTCCAGGGAACCGAGCATGCCCAGTTTGACGGCAGCGACTTGCGAATCGTTGAGCACGGCATTGGCCTGGGCCAACACCCACTCACGGTCGAGGACGCGGAAGTCAGTGACATTGACCGTGTCTTGCACGGTCAGGGCAGTCACGGCCGGGGCCGCATGACAACCCTGGGCAAGCAAGGCTTCGATATCTGCCTGCAAGCCGGCGCCGCCACTTGGGTCGTGGCCGGAGAGACAGAGGACAACAGGGCGAGAGCTGTAGATATTCATGGTGCGCGAGCTTACCACCAAACATCGATTTTCGGGTGCAGTGCCCGCCAGGTCTGCCGATAGAGAGTGAAGGGCGAGATTGCAACCCCCCCCCGGGGTTGTCACAATCTGACCGGGCGAACAGCTCTAACGCACGTGCTTCGCTGAAGCGCCCGTACTAGAGCCTTTGCAGGAAATATTTCAATGGTGTTCAATGGCCATCAACGGCTATGCTAGAGTGGATCCAAACAACAGGTAATACCGGTTTTACGTCTACTCAAAGGGAAATGAGGGGCTTCCTGAGATAACCGGACAGGCCACGCTGGGGCTTAAATGCGCTATTTGCTGATGTTGCTGTTTTGCTTGCCCCTCATGGCAAGCGCAGTCGAATTCAATGAATTCACTCAAAGCCTGCCCCTGGGTCGAAGCCTGCAAGTGTTCGAAGATGTCGATGGTCAGGCGACCATTGATGATATCCGTGCGCAAGCTGCTGCCGGAAACTTCAAACCCCACGATAAGGCCACCCTCAACGCCGGTTATTCGCGTTCGGTGTTCTGGCTGAAAATCGACCTGCATTACCGCCCGACCAATCCCGCTGTGCGACGGACCTGGCTGCTCGAGCTGGCCTATCCGCCCCTCGATCATCTTGATCTGTATTTGCCCGATACTGCCGGGACCTATCAATTGGTCCGCCAGACCGGTGATGCCTTGCCGTTCGACAGTCGCGAGATTCGCCAGAACAACTACCTGTTCAATCTGAATTTCACGCCGGATCAAACGCAAACCCTGTACCTGCGCCTGCAAAGCGAAGGGTCTGTCCAGGCACCGGTCACGTTGTGGTCGAGCACTGCTTTTCTCGAAGAACAACCGGTCCGGCTCTACGTGCTGGGCGTGATTTACGGTGTGTTGCTGGGGATGCTGGTCTACAACCTGTTCATCTACCTCAGCGTGCGCGACACCAGTTACCTCTATTACATCTTCTACATTGCCTCGTTCGGTCTGTATCAACTGTCGGTGAACGGCGCGGCCGTGCAGTATTTCTGGCCGAATGATCCTTGGTGGGCCAACGCCGCGACGCCGTTCTTCATTGGGTGTGCAGGGCTGTTCGGCAGTCAGTTCGCCCGCAGCTTCCTGCAGACGGCTACCCACAGTCGCTGGCTCGATCGCTTGCTGCTGGTGCTGGTTGCGTTCGGGGCGGTGGTGGTCGGCCTGTCGTTGATGACCAGTTACGCCCTGGCCCTGCGTCTGGCGACGGCTCTGGCGCTGATATTCACGGTAGTGATTTTCGCTGCGGGGATTTTCGTCTGGTGGCGCGGCCTGCGGGTGGCGCGTTATTTCATCATCGCCTGGTCGGCGTTTCTGCTTGGCGGCGTCGTCAACACGCTGATGGTGTTGGGTTACCTGCCGAACGTGTTCCTGACCATGTATTCCAGCCAGATCGGCTCGGCCATCGAAGTGGCGCTGTTGTCCCTGGCCCTGGCGGACCGCATCAACGCCATGCGTGAGCAACAGGCGCAGACTTTGTTCGATGCCGGCCAAAAGCTCGAAATACTCAACCAGCAACTGGCGCACAGTAACAAGCTCAAGGACGAGTTCCTCGCCACGCTGACCCACGAATTGCGCACCCCCATGAACGGCGTGATCGGTTCGCTGGAGTTGATGCAAACCATCGAGATGGACCCTGAGCTGGAGCAATACCAGCAAACGGCTGCCGGTTCGGCGCGAGACATGATGCGCATGGTCAACGGCATCCTCACCCTGACCGAATTGCAGGCCGGCAAACTCAAGGCTAATGCGTCCACCTTCAGTTTGCGCAGCGTGGTCGATGCCTTGCGTGTGCAGTTCGAAGGCAATGCAGCAGGCAAGTTACTGGACTTCAAGGTTGACGTCACGCCAGGCCTGCCGGACCGTTTGCACGGCGACAACATCAAGTTGGCGCAATGCCTGGAATGCCTGCTGGACAACGCGATCAAGTTCACTCGAGTGGGTGGAGTGGCGCTGAGAGTCACGGGTAAACCCGCGGAACCGGGGCGGCTGGCACTGTCCTTTGCGGTGATCGACACCGGCATCGGCTTCACCGATTTGGGCGAAGCGACGCTGTACCAACGCTTCTTCCAGCTCGACGGCTCGATGACCCGTGAATATGGCGGTCTGGGCGTCGGCCTGGCGATCTGTCGGCAACTGGTCGACTTGCTCGGTGGGAAGCTGACTCACCGCTCCGAGCCCGGTCGTGGGAGTCGTTTCCAGCTTGACGTCGAGTTTGAGTTGGCCGTGGTAGAGCGAGAGACTCGGGAATTCCCGCGTCTGCGCCTGCCGCAGGACTGCACCGTGCTGCTGGTGGATGAAAACAGCATCAATCAGTTGGTGATGCGCGGCATGTTGCTCAAGCTCGGGTTCCGGGTGCGAACGGCCGACAATGGTGTGACCGCGCTGGATCTCTTGCAGCGTGAAACCTTCGACGCCGTGCTGCTCGATGGTCAGTTGCCGTCGTTGGATGGCGTCTCACTGTGTTGCCAGATTCGTGCCTTGCCGGGCTGCGCGCAATTGCCGGTGTTCAAGGTTGCCCTGAGCGCTGATCGGGAGCGTTGCCTGACCGGGGCGTTGATCGACTACCTGAGCAAACCGGTGAGGTTCGAAGACTTGCAGGCTGCGCTGTATCGTCGGGTGCTCTGTCCAGAACAAGGCGAAAGCGCCGACAGTTAGGCGGATATGCCACTTTGTTCAGCCTCGGGGCAGTGATTAACTGAATTCCTTGGCTGACCAAAGGAGCCCCGTCATGAACCTGCATCAGTTCGCCGAAACCCACGAAGTCACCAACCAGCCACCGTCGCTGGACGGCACCAACCTGTATCGCATTGACTTGCCTTTACAGGAGTGGTCGCGGCGTTTCGGGGCCGGTTGGGCCGAATCGCGGATCGACGCTTACGGCGCACTGGCCGGCGGGCCATTGATGGAAGCGGGGTTTCTGGCCAATCAGAACAAGCCGGTGTTCAGCAGTCACGACCGTTATGGTCACCGCATCGATCTGGTGGAATTTCACCCGGCCTATCACGAACTGATGCGCACGGCGGTTGAGCACGGTCTGACCTCGTTGCCTTGGGCGCATCCACAGGACGGCGCTCATGTCGCCCGCGCCTCCATGACGTATCTGCACAGTCAGGCCGAAGCCGGCAGCGGTTGCCCACTGACCATGACCTTCGCCAGCGTCCCGGCGATGCGCCTGCAACCGGACCTGGCCGAGCAGTGGCTGCCGAAGATTCTTGCCACTGAATACGACCCGCGCAATTTCGGCATGGCGCACAAGGCCGGCGTCACCATCGGCATGGCCATGACCGAGAAACAGGGCGGCACCGACGTGCGGGCCAACACCACAAAAGCCTATCCGGTGGGTGCCAGCGGTCCGGGCCAGGCCTACGAACTGGTGGGCCACAAATGGTTCTGTTCGGCGCCGATGTGCGATGCCTTTCTCACCCTGGCGCATACCGACAAGGGTTTGACCTGTTTCCTGCTGCCGCGCCATCGCCCGGACGACACGCGCAATCAGTTCTACATCCAGCGCCTGAAAAACAAGCTCGGCAATTGCTCCAACGCTTCCAGCGAAGTCGAGTTCCGTGGTGCGCTGGCGTGGATGGTCGGCGAAGAAGGGCGTGGTGTACCGACCATCATTGAAATGGTCGCCATGACCCGTTTCGACTGCATGGTCGGTTCCAGTGCGTTGATGCGCCAGGCATTGACTCAGGCCAGCCATCACTGCGCCCATCGCAGCGTCGGCGGCAAGCTGCTCAGCGAACAACCGTTGATGCAGAACGTCCTCGCCGATCTGGCGCTGGAAAGTGAAGCCGCCCTGGCGTTGAGCCTGCGCATGGGCAAGGCGCTGGATCATCTAAATGATGAACACGAAGCGAAATTCGCGCGCCTCGTGACCGCAGTGGGCAAATACTGGATCTGCAAACGTGCGCCGGCAATGATTAATGAAGCCGCAGAGTGCATGGGCGGCGCGGGTTATGTCGAAGACAGCATCCTGCCCCGTTTGTATCGTGAGGCGCCGGTCAATTCGACATGGGAAGGTTCCGGCAACGTGCAATGCCTGGACGTGTTGCGGGCGTTGTCGAAAGAGCCGGGTGTGCTGGATGTGCTGTTCAGTGAGCTGGGTGACGGTCATGGCGATAAACGACTGGCCGCGCACATCAGTCAATTGCACACAGCGTTCAAGGACACCAGCGACATTCAGTATCGTGCCCGCCAGCTCACCGAAGACATCGCGCTGGGGCTGCAGGCCAAGCTATTGCTGGAGGCCGGCAATTCGGCGGTTAGCGACGCGTTTATCGCCAGTCGCCTGGGCTGCGGCGGTCGCGTGTATGGCGCGTTGCCACGGGGATTGGATGTGGAAGCGATTGTCGCCCGCTCGACCCCGCTTCTGTAAACACCACCGATCCCCCTGTGGGAGCGGGCTTGCTCGCGATAGCGGCATGACAGTCAGCATATTTGGCGAATGTTAGTCAGTCATCGCGAGCAAGCTCGCTCCCCCAGGGGCTCAGTGGTGATCAAGACGCTTATGTATCAACACGCCACTGTTCCCGTCCGACGACGATGCAGGCAAGATGAAGACCTGCAAGTCAGAACACAGGATGCTGATCGTGACCGAAGCTTTTATTGTCGTTCAAACCGCCGAGCAAGCCGTGGACCGGCTTGCGCTCTTGCACAATCGTGCAACCACCGCGCTGAATCAGGCGCTCAAGCGTTACCTCAAGGATCGTATTGAACCGGACGCTGAACAGCGTGCGATGTTTCGTTATCCTGAATTGCGTCTGACCTACCACTGCCAGGGTGAAGTCCCACAAACCACGCGCGCCTACGCCAAGGTGCAGTTGCCGGGGACCTACAGTGTCACCGTCACCCATCCGGCGGCGTTCCGTAAATACTTGCTGGAACAACTCGTGCCGTTGATGCACGACTTCACCGTGACCGTGGAAGTCGGCATCAGCCAGCAGAACATTCCGTATCCGTACGTGGTCGAGCAGGGCGATGAGCTGGCCGGCTCCGGCGTGACCGCTGCGGTGCTGGCGCGGGTGTTCCCGAGTACCGACCTGTCCGCCGCCACCGATGGCATCGCTGATGGTTTGTATGATTGGGAAAACACAGATCCGCTGCCCCTGGCCCTGTTCGATGCCGCTCGGGTGGATTTTTCCCTGCGCCGTCTGGTTCATTACACCGGCAGCGACTGGCGCCATGTGCAGCCGTGGATCCTGCTGACCAACTACCACCGCTACGTCGACCAGTTCATCGTCCATGGCCTTGAGCAGTTGCGCAACGATCCGCGTTTCGTGCGCATGGTTCTGCCGGGCAACGTGATCATCGAAAAGAGCATGGATCACGGCGAAGCCTCGGCGATTGCGGCCGGTGTGGTCTGGCACCGCTATCAAATGCCGGCCTATCACCTGATCGCCAGCGACGGTCATGGCGTGACCCTGGTGAACATCGGCGTCGGGCCGTCCAACGCCAAGAACATCACTGACCATTTGGCGGTGTTGCGTCCGCATTGCTGGCTGATGATCGGTCACTGCGGCGGCCTGCGTCAGTCGCAGACCATCGGCGATTACGTGCTGGCTCACGCCTACATGCGTCGCGACGGGATTCTCGACCGGGTCGTGCCGCCGAACATTCCGATTCCGGCCCTGGCCGAAGTGCAAATGGCGTTGCAGCAAGCGGCGGCCAACATCACCGGCGAGAAGGGCGACGAGCTGAAAAAACGCCTGCGCACCGGCACCGTGCTGACCTACGACGACCGTAACTGGGAATTGCGTTGGGCCCAGGAACGGCCGCTGATCAACCTGTCCCGCGCCGTGGCGGTGGACATGGAAAGCGGCACCATCGCAGCGCAAGGTTATCGCTTGCGGGTGCCATACGGCACGTTGCTCTGTGTCTCGGACAAACCACTGCACAGTGAAATCAAGCTGCCGGGTTCGGCAAACGCCTTCTATGAGCGCGCGGTCAGCCAGCACTTGAAGATCGGTATCGAGGCGGTGGATTTGTTGCGCACCGAACTCAACTCGCTGCACTCGCGCAAACTGCGCAGCTTCGACGAGCCGCCGTTCCGCTGATTGTGGTCATGGTCATTTGACGGTCAGGGCACTAGGATTAGCAGCCCTGACTGTTAGATGTTCATTTCGCCATGCCCCGTCCACCTCGTCCCGTTTCCCGCCGTCCTGGTGCGAAACCTGCGCCAATCTCTTCAGCCCCGCGCCGTGTTGCCAAAGCGCCACCGGCCGAGCCGAAACTGATCCTGTTCAACAAACCCTTCGATGTGCTGACGCAATTCAGCGATGGCGAAGGGCGGTCGACGCTCAAGGACTACATCGAGATTCCCGGTATTTACCCAGCGGGGCGTCTGGACCGCGATAGCGAAGGCTTGCTGTTGCTGACCAACGACGGCCAGCTTCAGGCACGGATTGCCGATCCCAAACACAAACTGGCCAAGACCTATTGGGTGCAAGTGGAGGGCGAACCGAGCGCTGAACAGTTGCAGCGTTTGCGCGACGGTGTCGAACTGAACGACGGCATGACCTTGCCCGCTGAAGCGCGGCAGCTTGAAGAGCCTCAATTATGGCCACGCAATCCGCCGGTACGTTTTCGCAAAAGCGTGCCGACCCGTTGGCTGGAGCTGGTGATTCGCGAGGGGCGTAACCGTCAGGTCCGGCGCATGACCGCGGCGGTCGGCTTGCCGACGTTGCGGTTGGTGCGGGTCAGGATCGGTGACTGGTCGATCGAAGGGCTCGATCAGGGTCAGTGGAAGGAAGTGCCGGCGCGGTTATAAAGTGCCGGTCTCGATCATGCCGATAACCACGCTTTTGACCACGAATGCTGCTACACCTAGCCCCAGCACGAAGAACAGAATGAACGAGCCGAAGCGCCCGGCCTTGGATTTTTTCGCCAGGTCCCAGACGATGAAACCCATGAAAATGATCAGAATGCTGACCAGTCCGGTCATCATCCACTCTTCGAATACTGCAGGATCCATCGGACATCTCCAGCGCGGGCGGGGCTAAAAGGCGCTGGAGTATACGGCATGGGGAATCGGCGGGGCATGGGCCTGCGGCGGTGTGTCGCAGCTATTCGTCGCCCCGCCCTAAACTGTAGGAGCGAGCTTGCTCGCGATGGAATTAAGGCGGCGCGTTTAATCAGGACGCACGCGTTATTGTTAACGTCCATCGCGAGCAAGCTCGCTCCTACAGGTAAGCATGTCAGCTGCGCAGATGAGTCAGCGGCAGTTCGGTGCTGTTAAGCACCTGATTCAACACAAAGCTCGACCGCACACTCGTCACCCCATCAATTCGCGTCAGATGCCCCAGCAGCAATTTCTGATAGTGATCCATGTCCGGCACCACCACCTTGAGCTGGTAGTCCGCATCCATCCCCGTCACCAGACTGCATTCCAGCACTTGCGGCAACGTGCGAATCGCCGCTTCGAAGTTCTCGAACCGCTCCGGCGTATGCCGGTCCATGCCGATCAACACATAGGCGGTCAGGCTCAAACCGAGCATTTTGCGATCCAGCAGCGCCACCTGGCGGGTGATGTAGCCGTCGTCCTCCAGTTGCTTGACCCGGCGCGAGCACGGTGAAGGCGACAGGCCGATGCGTTCGGCCAGCTCCTGGTTGGAGATGCGCGCGTCACGCTGCAATTCCGCCAAAATGCTCAGGTCGTATCGGTCCAGTTTGCTCATCAGTCAGGCCTTTGTCATCTCAATTGCGGCAGATTATCTATCCAGGGTTAAAAATTGCGCAAGCCATGTTTGTTTGAGCAATCTTCGCAATCTTCTGCCGACGCCTGCGGCCTATTCTTATCACCAGAATCACTGCTCGGACAAACAGTCCCCAGCGGCTCGCCCAATCAGGCCAGCCGCGGTCGCCACCCCCACAGGGGATGTGCCGGCCCCCGAGCTGCACACTGTCCAGAAGACGGCGTGAGGTGAGCCGGCGTCAAAAGCGTCGAGCACGGACGAAGTTCTCAAAGGGAGGCCGACGGGTCTCCCTTTTCTTTTGCCCGCCATTTGTAAACCAGCCCTCAATAAATAAGTTGCGCGACTGATAACCTGTTGCAGAACCGGCCTGTGCTTTCCCAGTCTTACGCACAAGCCCTAACCCGCAGTGAGGAAAAGCATGAAGTCGCGCATCTGGCGTTTGGCCGGTGTTGGTTTGCTGTGTATCAGTGTCACTGCGCAATCGCTGGCCGATGAGCCGCAGAACCGTGGCCCGGACGACGGGCAACGCGGGGACGGCCGTCAGGGCAACAATCAGGGCCATGGCGGCAACAATCAACCGCGCCCCCAGAATAACGACATCATTCGTGGCGACAACAGTCGCCAGTTCGAGCCCAACGCCCAGCCGCGCGATGGCGGTCAGTCGCAATACAATCAGCCTCGCGACTTCAACAATCCCGTTCGGCCGCCACCGCCGCCACCACAATTGCCGGCCAACGACCTGCCGATCCAGGGGCGGCCCGATACCGTGCGCCAGACCCAACAGCCACAGCGTGGTTACTACCAGGATGTGCCCCGGCGCAATGACAACAATCAGCACTGGCAGAACAACGGCCCGCGTCCTGACGACCATCACTGGGCCGGTCGTCCCGACGGCCGCGGCAACGGCTGGGGCCCCGGCCCGCAGTATCGTCCGGGTCATGTAATCGATCGCTTCCCGGATCGTGACGACCGCGTGCCGTATCGGGGCCAGGATTATTTCTACTCCGGCGGCTACTGGTACCGGCCGCTAGGCCCGCGTTATGTGGTGGTGCAGCCGCCGCGCGGGATTCGCGTCGGCTACCTGCCGGATTACGCCCGAGAAGTGTGGGTCGGGGGCGCGCTGTTGTTCCTCGCGGCCGGTTCGTACTACGCCTACCAGGAAAGTACTCAGGATTACGTGGTGGTCGAGCCGCCTGTGCAACCGCAGCCGCAACCGGTCAGCAACGGTTATGACGTGGTGGCGTATCCGGCCAACGGCCAGTCGCCTCAGCAGGTCAATCAGGACGGGTACGAGTGCTATCAACACGCGGTGCAGCAAAGTGGTTTCGATCCGCGCACGGCCACCTATCAACCGGCCCCGTCGGTGGTACAAGCCTACCGCCAGGCCCAAGGCAACTGCCTGAGCAGTCGCGGTTATCAGGTGAGCTTCTGATTCGCCCGGGCGGCTTTCACCACTTCCCGCGGGTCAGCGTGCACCAGCACTTCGGCTCGTGGGTAAGCGGCGTGAATGGCATCCGCCGCCTGATCACTGATGCCGTGGGCGACTGACAGGGTCAGTTCGCCCGGCAGTTCCAAATGCAGTTGCACGAACCACTGGTTGCCGGAAACCCGCGTGCGCAGGTCATGCGCGCCCAGCACGCCCGGTACGCTGCAAGCCAGTTCGAGCATGTGCTGACTGACATCCGGCGGCAGCTCTTCATCCATCAACACCGTAAAACTTTCCCGGGCGATTTGAATGGCGCTCCAGAGAATGTACGCGGCGATCCCCAGTCCGAACCACGGATCCACCTGATGCCAACCAAAGCTGGCCAGCACCAGCGCAACCAGAATGCTGCCATTGAGCAGCATGTCCGAACGGTAATGCAGGGAATCGGCGCGCACCGCGCTGGAACCGGTGGCCTTGACCACTCGATGTTGCAACATCAGCAGGGCCAACGTGAGCACCAGAGAAAAAACGATGACCCCGATGCTGAGCCACGGCGCACCCACCGGCTCCGGATGTTTGAGCCGATCAAACGCCTGCAAGGCAATCAGCACGGCACTGGCGCCAATGAACAACGCCTGAGCCATGCCCGCCAGCGACTCGGCCTTGCCATGACCGTAACGGTGATCTTCGTCGGCAGGGCGCAAGGCGTAATGCACCGCCAGCAAGTTGAGCAGCGACGTGACGCCGTCGAGGGTGGAATCGGTCAGCCCGGCGAGCATACTCACCGAACCGCTCAACCACCAGGCGATGGCTTTGGCCACGATCAATGTGCACGCCACCGCCACCGAGGCACGGGTCGCCAGCCGCAGCAGTCGGGCGTGTTCGGAGCTGGAAATCATAAGTGCGGTGATTCCTTAATGTGCACGGATTACGCGGCTGGTTGCAGGCCGAGCATCGCCAGTTGCTGAGTGCTGCCCTTGTGTTGAATCAGGCGTGGGTCGTCCAGCGGGAAGCTGCGGCCCAGTTCGGTTTCCAGAATAGTCTGCAACTTGTGGGTATCGACCTTGCCGTCGGCGCCGATGGCTTCCTTGAGTTTTTCCGGCGCCACCTGCGCGGTTTCGCCGGGCGCGTAGTAGATCGCGCCGGTGGCGAAGTCCACGGCAAACGCGATCAGGCCGGGGATGATGTAGAACAGCAGGCCCACGGCATCCAGTGCAGCGATGGCCGGGTCGATCTTGCCGTCAATCTGCCCTCGGCGGTCGGGGTAGAAAATCGATCCGCAGGCGGTAACTTGGGTGAGCAGGGTCGCGACCAGCACGCCGCCAATCAAGCGAAAGGGAACACGCATATGAAATCTCCTGAATTCAAAACGAAAGGGCGTCTCTATGAGTTAGGACCTTGATAAACGCCGAGCAGTTCGCCGTTATACTCGCCGCTCTGTTTTGGAGCCAGCATGATTTCTTTGCCGATTGATGAAGTTTTACCCGCCCTGCGTGAAGCCTTGGCGACACGCCACGAAGCGGTGCTCGAAGCACCGCCCGGCGCCGGTAAAACCACCCGTGTGCCGCTGGCCTTGCTGAATGAGGCGTGGTTGGCCGGACAGACCATTCTGATGCTCGAACCGCGGCGGTTGGCGGCGCGGGCGGCGGCGGAGCGGTTGGCCAGTGAGCTGGGTGAGAAGGTCGGCGAAACCGTCGGCTATCGTATTCGGCTGGACAGCAAGGTCGGCCCCAAGACCCGCATTGAAGTGGTCACCGAAGGCATTCTCACCCGACGCTTGCAGGATGACCCGGCGCTGGAAGGCGTGGGTTTGCTCATTTTTGACGAGTTCCATGAACGCAGTCTCGACGCTGATCTGGCATTGGCTCTGAGCCTCAATGGACGGGAGCTGTTTCGCGACGATCAGCCGCTGAAAATCCTGCTGATGTCGGCAACGCTGGAAGGCGAACGTCTGGCCGGGCTGCTCGACGACGCGCCGATTCTGCGCAGTGAAGGCCGCATGTACCCGGTAGCGATGCGCTGGGGCCGGCCGTTCCAGCCCGGTGAGTTCATCGAGCCACGCCTGGTGCAAACCATTCTTGAAGCATTGAATGACCAAACCGGCAGCCTTCTGGTGTTCCTCCCGGGGCAAGCGGAAATCCGTCGCGTGCATCAACAACTGGCCGATGCGCTGGGCGAAAACACGGCGGTGTTGCTGTGTCCGTTGCACGGTGAGCTGGACCTCGCCGCGCAACGCGCCGCGATTGATCCGGCTCCGGCCGGCAAACGTAAAGTGGTGCTGGCCACCAACATTGCTGAAACCAGCCTGACCATCGACGGTGTACGCGTGGTGATCGATGCCGGGCTGGCGCGGGTGCCGCGTTTCGATCCCGGCAGCGGCATGACTCGTCTCGATACTCAACGTATCTCCCGCGCCAGTGCCACGCAGCGCGCCGGTCGGGCTGGGCGGTTGGAGCCGGGCGTGTGTTATCGCTTGTGGTCGCAGGATCAGCACGAACAACTGGCGGCGTATGCCAGTGCGGAAATTCTCTCGGCAGATCTTGCCGGTCTGGCGTTGCAACTCGGTCGCTGGGGCGTGACGCCGGGGCAATTGGTGTGGCTCGACGTGCCGCCGGCAGCAGCGTATGCCCAGGCTCAGGACTTGCTTGACCGATTGGGCGCATTGGACGGTGAAGCGTTGACCCGTCATGGTCAGGCCATGGCTGAACTGCCGGCGCATCCGCGCATCGCCCATTTGCTGCTGCGCGGACAGGCGCTTGGCTTGGCGGAAATGGCGTGTGACGTCGCGGCGCTGCTGGGTGAGCGGGACATCTTGCGTGGTGCGGGCGCCGATTTGCACAGTCGATTGGTGCTGCTGTCCGGCGAAGAACGGGCCGGGCGAGGTGCGCAGAGCGGCGTGCAACGGGCTCGGCAACTGGCGCGGCAGTATCGCGGTTACCTGCGTGGTAAACCGTCGGAGCCGGTCGGCGATCCGGATCACCCGCGCTGGCTCGGCGCACTGTTGGCGCTGGCCTATCCTGACCGTGTGGCGCAACAACGGCGTTCCGGTGGCGCGGAGTATCGCCTGGCCAACGGTCGTGCGGCGTTGTTCGCCGAGGCCGACAGTTTAATGAAACAACCGTGGCTGGTGATCGCCGATCTCGGTAGTCGCCAGGGGCAGCGGGAAGAGCGGATTTATCTGGCGACGGATTTTGATCCGGTGCTGTTCGATTCGGTGCTGGCCGAGCAAGTGCGCGTGGTCGATCAGTTGGATTGGGACGAGCGTGAAGGCGTGCTGCGGGCCGAGCGCCAGCGCAAGGTCGGGGAGTTGATCCTCAGTCGTGAACCGTTGACCGGGCTCGATGAAACTGCCCGCAATCAGGCGTTGGTAAATCTGGTGCGCCGCAAAGGGCTGGAGCTGCTGCCGTGGACGCCGGAGTTGCGTCAGTGGCAGGCGCGGGTCGCTTTGCTGCGGCAGTTGGACCTCAGCGGCAAGGGCGAAAGCGAGTGGCCGGATGTCACTGATGCTGCGCTGCTCAAAAGCCTTGAACACTGGTTGATGCCGTATCTGGGAAAGGTTTCGCGGCTCAGTCACTTTGCCAATCTGGACCTGTCGAACATCGTTCACAACTTGCTGCCGTGGCCGTTACCGCAACGGCTGGAGGAGCTGGCGCCGCATCATTTAAGTGTGCCGTCGGGGTCGTCGATTCGGCTGGATTACAGTGAACAGCCGCCGGTGTTGGCGGTGCGGTTGCAGGAGTTGTTCGGGCTGGCCGATACGCCGCGCATCGCGGGTGGCCGGCAGGTGGTGAAGTTGCATCTGCTATCGCCGGCGCGGCGGCCGGTGCAGGTGACGCAGGATCTGGCGAACTTTTGGCGCAGTACGTATGCCGAGGTGAAAAAGGATTTGAAGGGACGGTATCCGAAGCATTATTGGCCGGATGATCCGTTGGTGGCTGAGGCTACGGCTCGGATCAAGCCTCGCAAGTAGCTTCTATGTTGGTGTGTATATCCGTTGCTGCGGTAATGGCGGCTTAGGGTTCCGCCCTTACGGCGGGTCACTTGGAAGAGCCCCAAGTAACCAAGGGCTCTTGCCCCTTTCGTTCGGTGCCTCGCTAATGCTCGGCATGCCCTCGCTCCGGTCCTGCTCCGTGGGCCCGCCGCCATCGGCCATCCATGGCCGGGGGCGGCTAACTCGGCATCCATGCCGGGTTGTCCACTGCGCAGAACCTCAACTCGGCCTCTCGAGGGGGCGAGTACCGCAAGATCAAAAGCTGCAGGCGAGCTAACGCTCAGCCTGTTGAGTGGTGAAAAGCCAGGGTCTACGCCGATCCCCTGTGGGGGCGAGCTTGCTCGCGATGGACGTCAACGATAACGCGTGCTGTCTGGAATGACCGCGTTGTCCGGACGCTTTTCGCGAGCCCGCTCCCACAGGTTTTGCAGTGATCCGCCGTTACGGTGCCGCCGGCAACAGAAACCGCGCAATCACCGGCAAATGATCGGAGATCCGCAACGTATCGTCCTGCCTCACCATCGCCTCGACCCGCTTGATCCGCGGACTGTAAAACAGGTAATCGACGGTCCGGTCCGGGCCGTTCAATCCCGGGTCGTTCGGGTAATGCGTCAGCCACCGCGCCCGATCGATTCCACTGGCCTCATTGTTGGTGGGGATCATCGGGTACTTGTCCCACAACACATGCAATGCGCTGTCGGCGGAGTAGGGCGTGCGGTGTTCAGTGGGCAGGCGTCGATATTGCCCCAGCGGCAACAGGTTGAAGTCCCCACCGATCAGCCACGGCGTGCCACGGCTTTCGTACTTGTCGAGGACTTTGGCGACGGCAATTACCTGGGCTTGCAGCGTGTCGTCGGGTTGAAGGACGCGGTCCAGATGAGTATTGAGCACCGCGATCTGGCCGCCGTCGCTCAACGGCAAATACGTCACCAGTAAAGCGTTTTTCGGTTTGAACTGGCGGCTGATGAAGTTGGCCGGCAGGGTCGGCAATTGCAGGCGTTCGGCGTGTTCGATCCGGTAGCGGCTGAGGGTCGCCAGTTGCCGGCCGACGCTGCCGAAGATGGGCGGCTGCGGTACGAAATCAGCTTTCCAGTCGAAGGCGTGAGCGCTGCACGGATACCGGTCGGCAACCCGTTCCTGAAGCAGTTTGAACTGGTTCTGGTAATCGCTGGCCTTGGCGCCCTCATCAAGCTCCTGTAGCAGCACGACATCCGGCTGCTCGTCACGAATCACCCGCGCGACTTCATCGAGGCTGAAGGCCATGTCTTCGGCGGTAGGTTTTTCGTCGTTGCCGGCCGCCAGGTCATTCCAGAACACGTAGCGTTTACCCGCCAGGTACTGGACGTTCCAGGTCATCACTTTCAACGCCTGGCCGGGCACCAGTGTCGGTGCCTGAGCGTTGCAACTGACCGGCAGCGTTTCCCTGGCCTCGGGACGCCAGGTCAGGTTGTAAGTCAGCAAGCCAATCAGGCCGATTGCAATCAACAGGCCCAGCAGGGTGTAGCGCAGTAGACGGGTCATGGCTCAGCCCGGTCGATTTTCTCGGGAACGTCGCTGATCAGCATGAACAAACGGAACACCACTACGCTGGTGAACAACTGCAAAAAGCTGTGAGCGCTGTCGATCAGCAACGAAATGACCGGGTTCTGCGGCTCCGGGTAAACCTGCAGGGTCAAGCCCTTGAGCACCCACAACGGCCCCATCACGCACAGAATGCACACCAGAATGCGCAGGAAATGGCCGCGGGTCAGACGCAGGCTTTCCTTCATTGCCGCCAATGGCGCCAGGCCGCGCAGCACCAGCAGGTATTCGCCGAACGCCAAGGTCACCATCAGCCAGATGCCCGGCAGGAAATACAGTGACAGGCCGATCAGGATCAGCAAGGTATTGAGTGCAGTGAGCAGGGCGAAACGCGGCCACAGCCAGGCGGACCTTGTCAGCAGGTCACGATTGCTCGGCGACTCGCCACGGCTGCGCGCATCGAGAAACAAGATCAGCGCGCCGGTATACAGCGGATACACCAGCAGCCCAACGATGACGCTGATACCGGGAAAACTGTCCGGCGGGGTGGAATGGTCGACTACTTGTTGCAGCAACGCTTCGAAGATCACCAGCGGCAGGCACAGCCGCACGATCTGGCGAAGATTGCGCTTGAAGAAATACAGAGAGTCACGCAGCACGTCGAACGGATTCATCAGTCGGTATCGCATGTCATATTTAGTAAGCCACTGTAACCGATGATGTACCGCCTGAAGCAAACGTAAGCGTTTGGTAAAGGTCATTGAAACAACTTGTTTCAGCCTCCATTAAGGTCGAGCACCTTATCCTCAGTGGAGAAGGACAACGATTTTCCCGGCAATCTACGAGGTCGCCATGAACAGCGAAGAGCAAACCCTGATCGATGGACTGTTTTCCCGGCTGCAACAGGCCGAAACGGACGCAGCCCCGCGTGACGCTCAGGCCGAGGCGCGGATCAAGGAACACCTGACTCGCCAACCCGCGGCGGGTTACTTCATGACCCAGGCGATTCTGGTGCAAGAGACCGCGATCAAAAGCCTCGACCAACAGAACAGGCAACTCTCCGATCTAGTCCGGCAATTGCAGGCCGAACTGCAATCGGCCAAGGCGCAGACGCCTGCTCCGGCGTCGGGCGGCGGTGGCTTCTTGTCGAGCATTTTCGGTGGTAGTTCCCGTGACGCGCCTGCGCAAAGTGCGTCGCCATCCAATGGGGGCTGGCGTGAACCGGGGCGGCAGTCGTTCAACTCGCCACCGCCACAGCAGAATTTCGGTGCACCGCCACCGCAGCAGAATTACGCACCGCAACAGCCGGTTGGTGGCGGGTTCCTCGGTGGCGCGCTGAAAACCGCAGCCGGTGTGGCGGGTGGCGTGATGCTGGCACAGGGCATCAGCAGCCTGTTTCACCACAATCAGCAACCTCAGGAAATCGTCGAAGTCATCAAGGAAGAGCCGGCGCAGGTTAGCGACCAGAGCGGTGACAGCGGCTGGGGTGGTGATCAGCGTGTGGCTGACAACTCAGTTGATCAGGGCGGCTTTACCGATGCCGACTACAGCGATGACAGCTCATCGTCCTTCGGTGGCGACGACGATTCCTACGTGTGACCCCTCTGTGGTGAGGGAGTAAGCTCCTCACCACAGGGCCGATTATTCGCGGAACAATCCTTCAGGCTGGCATACTGGGCAACTTTTCGGGCCCGGTGCCTGATCCCGCCTGCGCGAAAGAGGATGCACGGTGAAAAAAATTGCAGTGTTCGCCGATGTCCAGAACCTCTATTACACCGTGCGCCAAGCCTATGGCTGCCACTTCAACTACGCCGCGTTGTGGGCTGATATCAGCAAACAGGGCGAGATCGTCGAAGCCTATGCCTACGCGATCGATCGCGGCGACAGCAAGCAGCAGCAGTTCCAGCAGATCCTGCGCAACCTCGGTTTCACCGTGAAGCTCAAGCCCTACATCCAGCGCAGCGACGGCTCGGCCAAGGGTGACTGGGATGTGGGCATCACCCTCGACATCATGGACGCCGCCGACCACGTTGATGAAGTGGTGCTGGCCTCCGGCGACGGTGATTTCGACATGCTGCTGGAACGCATCATCGCCAAGCATGGCGTGCAAGCGGTGGCTTACGGCGTGCCGGGCCTGACGGCGAACTCGCTGATCCGCGCCGCCAGCCGCTACGTGCCGATCGAAGGCGCATTGCTGCTCAAGAATTGATTTTTACGGAGTTGAAACAGGTTTGGAACGCATAGCAGTCATCGACTTTGAAACCACCGGGATCTCCCCGAGCAGCAGCTGCCGGGCCACGGAAATTGCCGTGGTGATCCTTGAACAGGGGCGCATCGTCGAGCGTTACCAAAGCCTGATGAACGCCGGCGTGCGCGTCCCGGCCTTCATCGAACAACTTACCGGCATCAGCAACGCCATGCTGCGCACCGCGCCACCGGCGGAGCGGGTGATGAACGAGGTCAACGAATTCGTCGGCATCACGCCGCTGCTGGCGCACAACGCCGCGTTCGACCAGAAATTCTGGGATTTTGAACTGGGGCGGATCAAACGCACGCGGTTGCAGAACTTCGCCTGCTCGCTGTTGCTTGCGAGGCGGTTGATGCCTGCCGCGCCGAATCACAAGCTCGGTACGCTGACCACCTTCGCCCAACTGCCTCACACCGGCCAGGCTCACCGGGCCATGGCTGACGCCGAGATGGCGGCCAACCTGACCGCGCATCTGGCGCAGGAACTGCGGCAGAAGCATGGGTTGCGGGAGTTGTCCCATGATCTACTGGTCAGCTTGCAGAAAGTGCCGGCGGCGAAGATTAACGAGCATCTGAAGCGCCATCGCGGGTTCTGACAGACACACCGCAAGCCCGCTCCCACAGGGTCTGCTTTCGATCAAACTTTGCCGTTCCCTTCGATGTGCCCCACCGGCACGCGCTTCTCGATGGCGCTCGACAACACGATCGACGTCTTGCTGAACCCGAACTTGGCAATTCGGTTGATCAGCTCTTCCAGCTCCGGCATCGAACCCACCGCCGCCTGCATGATTACGCACGGATCACCCGTCACTCGATGGCACTCCGTCAGTTGCGGGATTTTGATCAAGTCGTCGTAGGCTTTCTGATTGCCGTGCTGATTCAGGCGCAGTTCGATGACGCACTGAATCGGCAGCCCTAGCTTGGCCATGTCGACTTTCGCCTGATAACCGGTAATCACCCCGCTGGCCTCGAGTTTGGCCACGCGCTCGGCCACGGCCGGGGCGGACAGGTTGACCTTGCGCGCGAGGTCGGCGTAGGACGCGCGACCGTTTTCCAGCAGGGCGCCGAGGAGCATGCGGTCGTATTTGTCCATGGTCGGATTCCTGAAAAATGACTGACTTTCGAAAACACGGTTTATAGCGCTGATCTCTGTGATTTGAAAAGTATACCGGCGCTATAAACAGGTTTTGTAACTTATTTTACGTCGTTGGCCTTTCTAGAATAGACGTTCAATTGTCCTGCCTGCGAGCTGCCCCATGCCTGGCCTCCGTCGCTTTCCCTTGCCGTTGATCGCCGCCTTTTTCGCCTTGTATGTGATTTGGGGCTCGACTTACCTGGTGATTCGCATCGGCGTGGAGTATTGGCCGCCGTTGCTGCTGGCCGGTATCCGCTTCGTGATCGCCGGTTCGTTGATGTACGCCTTCCTGCGCTGGCGCGGGGCGCCGGCACCGACGTGGGCGCAGTGGAAAGCGGCGGGGATCATCGGGATTTTGCTGTTGGCGTGCGGTAACGGCGGGGTGAGCGTGGCGGAGCACACCGGTGTCGCGTCCGGCGTTGCGGCGCTGGCCGTGGCGACGGTGCCACTGTTTACCTTGCTCTGCGGATATTTCTGGGGGGCGCGTAATACCCGTCTCGAATGGGCCGGGATTGTGCTCGGGTTGATTGGCATCGCCATGCTCAACCTCGGTTCCAACCTGCAATCGAGTCCGCTGGGTGCCATGTTGCTGATATTTGCGGCCGCGGCCTGGGCCTTCGGTTCGGTGTGGAGCAAACAATTGCCGTTGCCCCAAGGAGCAATGGCCAGCGCCGTGGAAATGCTGGTGGGCGGCGTGGCGTTGCTGATCGGCAGTGCTTTGAGCGGCGAGCATCTGGAAGCCATGCCGCCGATTGAAGGTTGGGCGGCGCTGGCCTATCTGACCTTCTTCGGTTCGATCATCGCCTTCAACGCCTACATGTACCTGTTGAAAAATGTGCGTCCGGCGGCGGCCACCAGTTATGCCTACGTCAACCCGGCGGTGGCGGTGCTACTGGGGATCGCGTTTGCGGGCGAGACCATCGGGATCGAAGAAGCGTTGGCCATGTTGGTGATTATCAGTGCCGTAGTGCTGATCGGTTTGCCGCAGTGGCGACGGGCACCGGTTCGATCGACTGCCGTGGCGCAGACAGAATCGAGCGTGAATTAGGGTAAACTGCGCGCCATTGCATCTTGTTTTGCACACTTGTATTGAATAACCCGCGCTGAATTTTCCTACGGTAATCCCATGACTTTCGCCACCCTTGGCCTGATCGAACCCTTGCTGCGCTCTCTCGAGACGCTCGGCTACCAGACCCCGACGCCGGTTCAGGCGCAAGCCATTCCGGCGGTGCTGGCCGGTCGCGACCTGATGGCAGCCGCCCAGACGGGCACCGGCAAGACCGCCGGTTTCGCGTTGCCTCTGCTGCAATTGCTGGCCATGGAAGGGCCGAAAGTCACCGCCAATTCCGTACGCGCGCTGATTCTGGTGCCAACCCGCGAACTGGCGGAACAGGTTCACGAAGCCGTGCGCCAGTACGCCGAGAATCTGCCGCTGAGCACTTACGCGGTGTACGGCGGCGTCAGCATCAACCCGCAAATGATGAAACTGCGCAAAGGCGTCGACCTGTTGGTGGCGACACCGGGCCGCTTGCTCGACCTGTTCCGCCAGAACGCGCTGAAGTTCAACCAGTTGCAAACCCTCGTGCTGGACGAAGCCGATCGCATGCTCGATCTGGGCTTTTCCGAGGAGTTGGGGAACATTTACCGGGTGCTGCCGAAGAAGCGTCAGACGCTGCTGTTCTCCGCAACCTTCTCCGATGCGATTCGCCTGTTGGCCGGGCAAATGCTCAATGATCCGCTGAGTATCGAAGTCAGCCCGCGCAACGTTGCTGCCAACACCGTTAAACAGTGGGTGGTAACGGTGGACAAGAAGCGCAAGCCAGAGCTGTTCATCCATCTGCTGCGCAAGGGCAAGTGGAAGCAGGTGCTGGTCTTCGCCAAGACCCGCAACGGCGTGGACGCGCTGGTGGAAAAACTCCAGGGTCTGGGCATCAATGCCGACGGCATTCATGGCGACAAACCTCAAGCGACCCGTCAGCGTGCGCTGGACCGTTTCAAGGCCAGTGAAGTGCAGATCCTGGTGGCCACCGACGTCGCCGCCCGTGGTCTGGATATCGAAGATTTGCCGTTGGTGGTCAATTTCGACCTGCCGATCGTGGCAGAGGACTACATCCACCGGATCGGCCGTACCGGCCGAGCGGGTGCCACCGGGCAGGCTATTTCGCTGGTTTGCGCCGATGAAGTGAATTTACTGTCGGCCATTGAGACGTTGACGCGTCAGACGTTGCCTCGGCAGATGGAACACGACTTTGAACCTGAGCATCGCGTGCCGGATACCGATGCCAGCGGTCAGGTGGTGAAGAAACCGAAAAAACCGAAGAAGCCGAAGACGTCCAGTGGTGGTAAGCGCAATTTGGGTAAATGGGTCGAGAGTGGGGATGCTTCGGCGCCGGAACCTTCGATCAAGCCTGTGCGTAAAGTGCCGGTGTTCAATACTGGGCCGCGTAAGCGGAAGCCTTAAAAGTTGCTGCGTAGTTAAGCCGTTATCGCGAGCAAGCTCGCTCCCACATTTGATCTGCGCTACATGAAGATCCAATGTGGGAGCGAGCTTGCTCGCGATGGGCGCGCCTCGGTCTCAAGACTTGCGCTTCAACCACTCCACCATCCCCAACCCCGCCGCTCGCCCACTGGCGAAACACGCGGTCAGCAAATAGCCCCCCGTCGGCGCTTCCCAATCCAGCATTTCCCCCGCGCAGAACACGCCAGGCAGTTGCGTGAGCATCAAACGTTCGTCCATCGACTCGAACATCACGCCACCGGCACTGCTGATGGCTTCGTCCAGGGGGCGGGTTTTTACCAGCGTCAGGGGCAACGCCTTGATCGCTTTGGCCAATAAAGTCGGGTCGGCGAAGCATTCTGCCGGCGTCAGTTCGCGCAGCAACGCCGCTTTCACGCCATCAATCCCGAGCTGGCTGTGCAGATGCTTGGACATGGAACGTGAGCCGCGCGGTTTGCTCAGTGCCGCCTGAACTTTATCCACAGGCCGACCGGGCAACAGATCGAGGTGAATGGTCGCCGAGCCACGTTGATTGATCGCTTCGCGGATCGGCGCCGACAGTGCGTAGATCAGGCTGCCTTCAGCGCCGGTGGCCGTGATCACACATTCGCCGAGACGCGGGACGTCGTCATTGAGCCCGATGGCGATATTTTTCAGCGGCGCACCAGCGAATTTGCTGACCATCAATTCGCTCCAGGCCTGCACCTCGAAGCCGCAATTACTCGGCTGCAACGGCGCCAGTCCTACGCCGCGCTGCTCCAGTGGCAACATCCACGCGCCGTCCGAACCGAGACGCGACCAACTACCGCCGCCAAGGGCCAACAAGGTTGCGTGGGGCGTCAGCGTTTTCTCACCCTCAGGGCTCGATACTTTCAGACTGCCATCAGCATTCCAGCCCAGCCAACGGTGACGGGTGTGGATAAGTACGCCGGCATCTCGCAGGCGCTTGAGCCAGGCGCGCAACAGCGGCGCGGCTTTCATGTCGGTCGGAAACACACGACCAGAGCTGCCGATAAAGGTTTCGATGCCGAGATCATGAATCCACTGGCACAGCGCATCAGCGCCAAAGGCACGCAGCAGCGGTGCAATCTGCGGTGCGCGCTCGGCGTAACGTGAGAGAAACGCCGGGTAGGCTTCGGAATGGGTGATGTTCATGCCGCCGACGCCGGCGAGGAGAAATTTCCTGCCTACCGAAGGCATGCCGTCGTACAGGTCGACCTTGATCCCGGCCTGGCTCAACACTTCGGCCGCCATCAAACCGGCTGGGCCGCCGCCGATGATGGCGACGTGAGGGGGGAGGGGAGTCGAGGGCTGAGTCATGGAATGCGCTACGGTTTGGCGGAGTGAAGCGGGGCATTCTACCAGCACCAAACATTGTGGGAGCGAGCTTGCTCGCGATGGCGGCAACACTCCAACAATGATGTGACTGTAAGGCCGCTATCGCGAGCAAGCTCGCTCCCGCATTAGATCTATGTAAGTTCAAATGGCTGATCAAAAAACAACCACACCTTTGCAGGCCTTACGCAGCATGGCCTGAAGACCCTTTCACTCAGGTTATCCACAGGCAGCTCCACAGGCATTGTGGGTAAAGACTCACAGCTCAATGGCAACCTGATGACGTCCAGACCAGCTGCGCGGTGTGATGGAGGATGCCATGACGTCGCGCCAACGCCTTGCGATCCTTGCTGTAGCCGCCGCCAATCACCCCGACCACCGGAATATCCCGCCCGAGGCAATGGCGCATTACGCTTTCATCCCGAGCGGCCACGCCTTCGTCTGTCAGCTTCAGGTAACCGAGGGCGTCATCCTTATGCACATCGACCCCGGCGTCATACAGCACCAGATCCGGTTGATAGAGCGGCAGCAAATAATTCAGCGCGTCGTCCACCACCTTCAGGTAATCGGCATCGCCCATGCCCTTGGGCAGCGGGATGTCCCAGTCACTTTCGGCCTTGCGTGCAGGAAAGTTCTTCTCGCAGTGCAGGGAAACGGTCACCGCGTCCGGGGTGTTGTGCAGGATGCGTGCAGTCCCGTCGCCCTGATGCACGTCGCAATCGAAGATCAGCACCCGATTCACACGACCGCTTTCCAGCAGGTAATGGCTGATCACCGCCAGGTCATTGAAGATGCAGAACCCCGCCGGGTAGTCGTAATGCGCATGGTGTGTGCCGCCGGCGAGGTGACAGGCTAAACCGTGTTCCAGCGCCTGTTCCGCCGCCAGTAGTGAACCGCCGACCGCCCGCACCGTGCGCCGGGCCAGCGCTTCGCTCCAAGGCAAACCGAGGCGTCGCTGGTCTTCGCGGGACAACTCGCCGCTCATGTAGCGTTCGATATAGGCAGCGTCATGAGCGAGGGCGAGAATCTCCGCTGGGCAGAGTTCCGGGCGCAGCAGGTCGGCGTCCCGGGTCAGTCCGCTGTCCACCAGGTGATCGCGCAGCAGGCGAAACTTGTCCATGGGGAAGCGGTGATCCGCCGGGAATTCGGGGCTGTAGTCTTCGTGGTAGATCAGCGGCAGCGGCATGGCGGGCTTTCATTAAGTACGGCAAGTAGGAATGAGTGAACGATCCTACCAGCGATGTAGACTGGCGGCATGGAAAGGGGAGGACACGATGGAGCCGATTCTGGAACTTGAGAGCGCGCGACTGCTGTTGCGGCAGTGGCGTGACGAGGATCTGCCGGCGTTTGCCGCGATGTGCGCCGATCCGCACGTGATGCGCTATTTTCCCGCGCCTTTGAGTCGACTGGACAGTGCTTCGCTGATCGGGCGTGTTCGCGGGCATTTTGCCGAGCATGGTTTCGGTCTGTGGGCGCTGGAGCGCAAGGACACCGGCGCCTTCATCGGTTTTACCGGGTTGGGTGTGGTCGGTTTCGACGCGCCGTTTACGCCGGCCATTGAAATCGGTTGGCGTCTGGCCCGGGAACACTGGGGGCTGGGGTACGCCAGTGAGGCAGCGTGGACCGCTCTGCGCTGCGGATTTGATCGGCTGGCGCTGAAAGAAGTCGTGTCCTTTACCACTGAAACCAACATGCCTTCACAAAAAGTCATGCAGGCAATCGGCATGCACCATGATTCAGCCGATGACTTCGAGCACCCGAAGCTCGCGGGCGATCATCCCCTGCGTCACCATGTGTTGTACCGCATCACCCGTGAACAATGGCTGCAAACCTTGCATGGATAAGCAGGCCCGGACGTTTACAATGGCCCCAATGATGGCCCTGGCCGGAAACTGAATCGACCGCCGCAGCCAAGACTGCGCGGCATTGCGTTGTGTGAGGAGAGTCTGAATGAGCCAAGTGTTGGAAGATCTGGTCGACTTGCTGACCCTGGAACCGATCGAAGAAAACCTGTTCCGTGGCCGCAGTCAGGACCTGGGTTTTCGTCAGTTGTTCGGCGGCCAGGTGCTGGGGCAGTCGCTGTCGGCAGCCAGTCAGACGGTCGAAGAGGCGCGCCATGTGCATTCGATGCACGGTTATTTCCTGCGTCCGGGCGATGCCGGGTTGCCGGTGGTTTATCAGGTTGACCGGGTACGCGACGGCGGCAGTTTCAGCACGCGCCGGGTGACAGCGATCCAGAAGGGTCACCCGATTTTCACCTGCAGCGCCTCGTTCCAGTACGACGAAGACGGTTTCCAGCACCAGACCGAAATGCCGGTCGTGGTCGGTCCGGAAAACCTGCCATCGGAGCTGGAGCTGACTCAGCAGCGCGCGCACCTGATTCCCGAGCACATGCGAGAAAAACTGCTGTGCCCGAAACCGATCGAATTCCGACCGATCACCGAGAAAGATCCCTACAACCCGCAGCCCTCCGATCCGATCAAGTACGTCTGGTTTCGCGCCGACGGTGCCTTGGCTGATTCTCCGGCGCTGCATAAGTACCTGCTGGCCTACGCATCGGATTTCGGTCTGCTGACCACGTCGATGCAGCCTCATGGCAAGTCGGTCTGGCAGAAAGACATGCAGGTCGCCAGCCTCGATCACGCGCTGTGGTTCCACGCGGACCTGCGCGCCGATGACTGGTTGCTGTACGCGATGGACAGCCCGTGGGCCGGCAATTCCCGTGGCTTTTCCCGTGGCAGCGTGTTCAATCGCGCCGGGCAACTGGTGGCGTCGGTCACTCAGGAAGGGCTGATTCGCCACCGCAAGGATTGGGCATGAGCCTGGCCGAGGTGCGGCACTGGGTGTTCGACATGGACGGCACCCTGACGGTGGCCGTGCATGACTTTGCGGCGATTCGCGTGGCATTGGCGATTCCGGCCGAAGACGACATCCTGACTCACCTCGCGGCCCTGCCGGCCGATGAAGCCGCGGCCAAACATGCGTGGCTGCTGGAGCATGAACGGGATCTGGCGTTGGGTTCGACACCGGCGCCGGGCGCGGTGGAGCTGGTGCGTGAGTTGGCCGCGCGCGGTTATCGGCTGGGCATTCTCACCCGCAATGCGCGGGAACTGGCGCATGTGACACTTGAGGCGATTGGCCTGGCGGACTGCTTCGCGGTGGAGGATGTGCTGGGGCGTGATGAAGCGCCGCCCAAGCCGCACCCCGGCGGTTTGTTGAAACTGGCCGAGGCCTGGAAGGTGCCAGCGAGCGAGATGGTGATGGTCGGTGATTACCGCTTCGATCTGGATTGCGGTCGGGCCGCGGGGGCGCGGACGGTGTTGGTGAATCTGCCGGACAACCCTTGGCCGGAATTGACCGATTGGCATGCGGCTGATTGTGTGGTGTTGCGGGAAATGCTTTTGTCTTGAACGGTTGGTTGTCTGACAGTGCCCCTTCGCGAGCAAGCCCGCTCCCACATTGACCGAGTTCTATTCATGGGAATACGGTCGAATGTGGGAGCGGGCTTGCTCGCGAAGGGACACTGCCAGGCAATTCAAACATCACTGACCAAACAACGCTTTCTGCCCTTCCGGCGACGTAAACATCCCATCCTCGTTATGCCCGACTCCGGGCACTTCGATCAGTTGCTGGTTTAACCCTTGCGGGTGCATCCGTTTCAGAGTGCTGAAGTAAAAGCGCCCACGAGCCAATCGATGCGGACCTTGGGCCTTGGCCTCACAGCCTTTATCCAGCGCAGGGTGATTCGGGTCGATGTCCTGCTGCCCCAGTAGATATACGACGTCACGCTGGACGTAGTTTTCCTTCAACTGCGCGGATGTTTGTCCTTCGGCATAAGCAGGCAGATCTGTCAGACCATACTTCCAGCGATCGAAACCCGGACACCGGGCGTGACTGAAAGCCACTGGCCGCCGCTCATCGAAATACGCGTAAGAAGACGGGTTGGCGATGACATATCGCACGTGCACTCCCGCGGCCTCGAGCTCCGGTTGCTCGTGATTCAATAACGCATATCGCTGCACCACCTGAGCACCGCCAGAGTGCCCCGCGATGATGACGTCTTTCACATCCGGAAACTGTCGACGATCAATGAGCCGGGCGATGATTTGGTCGAGAGCAGCGTAGGAACTCAGCGCAAAGGGAGCGGTGGATAAACCGCCGGCCATCCAGTCATTGCCCTGCCAGCGCAACACGGTCTCGGCCACTGGATGGAGTGCGACGTCGGTTTCATTGAGAAACTGCGGAGCAATCACCAGGGTGTTCGCCCCTTGCCCGGCCTGCTCTGCCGCGCGCTCGGCGCTCTGACGGTAGGTTTCAGCATTGCGCAACCTTCCATGGATGATGATCAGCACGCGTTCGATTTTCGCTGGCGTCGGGCCGAGGCCCACCGCCATCTCACCTTCTTTGAGCAACAGTCGTCCGGGGCTGATCTCCTCGACCCCTTGCTCGGCAGCCTGGGCACTTGCGCAGGTAAACAACAGAACCAGCAGCCACTTGTTCATTTACAGATTTTTCGCCGCGAAGGTATCGCACTGGCCCACCTGGCCTTGCGCAAATCCGGTTTTGAACCAGCGCACCCTTTGCGCTGACGTGCCATGGGTAAACGAGTCCGGGACAACACGCCCCTGACCTTGCTGCTGCAAGCGGTCGTCGCCAATGGCGTTGGCGGCATTCAAGGCTTCTTCAATGTCGCCCGGTTCCAGCCAGTTCAGGCGCTGCTGCGCGTGGTTGGCCCAGACGCCAGCCAGGCAATCGGCTTGCAGTTCCTGCCGCACCAGCAAACCACCGTCGCCTTCCATTTGCCGGCCTTGCTGGCGGGCGGTCTGAATTTTCGCCGAGACACCGAGCAACGTCTGAACATGGTGTCCGACTTCATGAGCGATCACGTAGGCCTGAGCGAAGTCGCCCGCGGCGGAAAAGCGTTGCGACATTTCCTGGAAGAAACTTGTGTCCAGATAGACTTTTTGGTCCGCGGGGCAGTAAAAAGGCCCGGTCGCCGAGGTGGCTAGACCGCAGGCCGAGTTTACCCGGTTGTTGAACAGCACCAGGGTCGGGTTCTTGTACTGCCGACCTGCCTGCTGAAAAATCTGGCCCCAGGTGTCTTCGGTGTCACCAAGGATCGAGCGTACGAATTCCGCCCCTTCATCATTGGCCGGCGGTGCCTTTCGGGTTTGCGTCGGGGCTGGTGCCGATTGCTCGGTCATCTGTCCGGTCAGTTGGCCGAGGATCTGCATCGGGTCCTGGCCGGTGATCCAGCCGATCCCGACAATCAGAATGATCGCCGTCAGGCTCAGGCCCTTGCCACCGCCAAAGCGCATCCCGCCGCCACCGCCGACATCATCACCACGGGCATCGACCACGTTGTCGCTGCGTCGGCCTTTTTTCCATAGCATGTGGGAATCCTCTGATTGTCCGTGGGGATGAGTGTTGCTGGTGAGTGGGAGCGGCGCCAGTCCGGTCGTCCGGGTTTTTTCGGATATGACAGTGTTTGGGGCAGTCGCTGACCATTGCTGCCTGTATTGAACGTGAATACCCCTTCGAATTCCGTCATGTGACGAGTTTTTGTAGTGGACGGTATTCAGTTCCGACTCGGCGATATATCCATTGAGAGCGCTCTGAACTCAAGCAGAGCGCCTGCACATCGTGTGCGGTGTCTGCCCACTTTCAGGGTGCAACTGTGAAAGAATCCGGACCAGGTTTTAGATTGGTGGAATTCGTGTGACACAAGGGAAACCCATGACAGTCAGCACCCCGCTCTCTGGTGTAAACAAACCCTTCAAAGGGATTTTGCTGATCGTTGTGGCGACGTTTCTGTTCTCCAGTCACGACGCCTTTTCCAAGTACCTCTCCGGGTTCTATCCGATCGTTATGGTGGTGTGGGCGCGCTATGTGGTTCACACCTTGTTGATGGCCGGGATTTTTCTGCCGCAATCCGGGCTGCGTGTCCTACGCACTAAACGACCGTTGCTGCAGCTGCTGAGAGCGTTATGTCTGCTGGGCACCAGTCTGTTTTTCACCACCGGATTACAGTACATCCCGTTGGCCGAAGCCACGGCGGTCAACTTTCTTGCACCGGTTCTGGTGACGGCGCTGTCGGTGCCGCTGCTGGGTGAACGCGTCACCCGTGGCCAATGGGTCGCGGTGATTTGCGGATTTATCGGCGTATTAATCATCGTCCACCCCGGCGGCGATCTGTTCACGCCAGCGGTTTTGCTGCCGCTCTGCTCGGCGCTGTTTTTCTGCTTTTATCAGTTGCTTACCCGCAAGCTCAGTGAGATCGATAGCCCGACCACCAGCAACTTTTTCGCCGGGTTGTGCAACACCCTGGTGATGAGCGCGTTGGTGCCGTTCTTCTGGCAAGTGCCGAGCCTTGGGCATGGATTGATGATGGTGGCGCTGGGGGCCTGCGGGATGACGGCCCACCTGTTTCTGACCCAGGCGTTTCGCCACGCAGCCCCTGCGTTGCTGGCACCGTTCGGCTATTGCCAGATTGTGTTTGCCGGTTTGCTGGGCTGGTTGCTGTTTTCTCACACACCGACGCTCACCACGGTGGTCGGGATCGCGGTGATTTGCTGCAGTGGGTTGGCGGCGGCGTGGCAGCAAAGCCGTAGGTAGAAGGTCACGGTAAAAACACTGTGAGCGGGCTTGCTCTCTCAGGGAGCGTTACGCTGGATTTTGGCGGCCATGGCCAAATCCCGCAGCGGTGCCATTCGCCACGCCAAGTTGTAGGGATTTGGTAAACGCGAGGTTAAACCGCTGCCGCGCGACTTCCTTCACTGTGCGGCGCGGCCCATAATCGCCAGCCTGTGCAGTGATGGCTGTGAGCTCGCAATGACAATAACTTCAGAACTCTCCGTAGCGCCAGACGAACCCATGGCCGAGCCTCGCAAGAGTCGCAAGAACAACCCGGAAAAGACCCGCGAGAACATTCTGCAAGAAGCCATTGTCGAGTTCGTCCAGCAGGGGCTTTCCGGTGCTCGGGTCGACGCGATCGCCGAGCGCATTCACACCTCCAAACGCATGATCTATTACTACTTCGGCAGTAAGGAACAGCTCTACATGGAGGTGCTGGAGAAGCTCTACGGCGACATTCGCAGCACTGAAAATCGCTTGCACCTGGCCGAACTGATGCCGGTCGAGGCGATTCGGCGGTTGGTGGAATTCACCTTCGATCACCATGATCGCAATGTCGATTTCGTGCGCATCGTCAGTATCGAGAACATTCACAATGCGGAGTATGTGAAACGTTCCGATGCGATCAAGGCGATGAACAACACCATTCTCGATTCACTGGGCGTGATTTTGCGGCGCGGGGCTGAAGAGGGCGTGTTCCGCTCGGGGCTTGAGCCGTTGGATGTGCATCTGCTGATCAGTTCGTTTTGCTTCTATCGCGTGTCGAACCGCCATACCGTCGGTGAGATATTTCAGATCGACCTGCCGGATGAAAGCATCAAGCAGCGTCATCGGGAGATGATTTGCGAGTCGGTTTTGCGGTATCTGCAGGCCTGAAAAGATCGCAGCCTTCGGCAGCTCAGGAAAGCGCAATCCAATGAGCTGCCGAAGGCTGCGATCTTTTAGCGTGGCAAATGCTCAACCAGAAAATCGATAAACGCACGTAGCCGAAGTGGCACATGGCGACTTTGCGGGTAGAGCAAGGTGAACGGCCGCGAGCGTCCGCCAAAAGGTTTGAGGACTTCCACCAGCGAGCCATCGGCCAATTCGCGCTCGACGATAAACCGATACGTCTGGAACAGGCCCGCACCGTGTCTGGCCAGGGTCACGCCGCCCAAAACGTCGTCGGAGCAACTGAAATTACCCTCGGCGAGAATCTCGCGCTGCTCGCCGTTGTCGTTGAACAGCCAGGCGATCCGCCGGCCGCTGCTGGGCAGTTCGTACTGGATGCACTCGTGCTGCTTGAGGTCGTCCAGAGTTTGCAGAGTGCCTGCGCGCTTGAGGTAATCGGGACTGGCAATCATCACCAGTTCCGCGTCCTCAAGCTGCCGGGCGATCAGGCCGGAATCCGGAATTGCCCGCACGCGGATGGCCAGGTCATAGCCCTCGCCGACGAAATCGATGTTGCGGTTGCTGATGTGCGATTCGACTTTCACCTGCGCAAATCGCTCCCGAAACGCCGGTAGCAACGGCAGAATCCGGTGATGGGCATACGTTGTGGGAATACTGATGCGCAAGGTTCCGGATGGCTCCTGCTGCTGACCCATCACTTCGCGCTGGGCCTCGACCAATTGCGCCAGCGCCTGACGACATTCTTCGTAATACCGACGCCCGCTATCGGTCAATTTGACGCTGCGAGTGGTGCGGGCGAACAACCGCACGCCCAGACGTTCCTCCATGCGCGACACCGAACGGCTCACGGCTGCCGGCGTCACGCCAGCCACCAGCGCGGCGGCGGTAAAACTGCCTGCTTCGGCGGCGAGGCAGAACAGTTCGATGCTGCCGAGCTGAAGATCGTCGAAAGTTCGCTGCATGATTGATTACACCGGGGATCAAATGGTGGGCTTGATGCAGTGTTTATCAAATTGCGGAAAGGATTGCTTACCATTTTTGCCCCTAATCGCCGTGCCCGATGCGAGTTGGAACGCTAGCCTCAAGTCTGGATGACAACGTGCAGGCCTGTACCAGTCATCGGATTTTCAAAGGGGTGACGAGTCATTGGCTCAATAACCTAACGGATGGGTTAGTATGAAATTGTTCAGCTACAAAGGGCTTTCAGTGGTGATCATGCTGCGCGACGAGCACTGTCCGCCGCACGCACATGTGGACGCCGGAGCCTGGAGCGCACGCTTCAGATTCTGCTTTTGGCACAACGGCGTCGAGCTGTGGGACGTGGTGCCTCATTCCAACCGGCCACCTGCAGCCGTGCTGGAAGGCTTGCGTCACGCACTCAGACAACCCGCCCACTTGCGTCGCGCTCGTACAATCTGGTGGGAAAAGCTGCACACCGTCTGCCTCGATCATCAGATATGGGACTGGCGGACCAGCGAAGTCGCAGTGGTGAAAAGGATTGCCAGTGCGACCAACATGATTTATTCGGCTTGCTATGAGCCCGAGACGAACAAGACCTCGCTGGCGCTATTTGGCGTTTCGGAGGGCGTGGAGATCAAATTATGAAAACGATAGAGGCAAGTATGCTCGCCGATCGGCCAGTGACTGAAGCCTTGCTGGATGTGGCCATCCGGCGTGGGCAAGTGCGTCACAAAAACGGTTTTCAGGTGACGGCCGTATCCTTTATGGAGCCGTGCCTAGCAGTCAGTTTCGTTGATGGCAGTGGCGTGCTGCTGCCGGTGCAGCACTATCCGGAATTCGATGATTTTGACGTCGAGGATTTCGCAGACCTGAAAGTCGGCTTTTCCGGGACCGCCCTCTGCCATGAAGGAAAGGATTTGCATGTGTCCATCGCCGGAATGATTTCGGCGAGCAAGCCGTTGATGGACATGGCTGCCTCGGTCATCGCTTCGCGCAATGGTCGCCAAAGCAGTGCTGCCAAGGCCGAGGCAGCGCGGGCCAATGGTCGCAAGGGTGGGCGCCCGCGCAACCCGGATGCCACCGTTTGAACGCGCACAAAAAAGCCGTCGTACTGACGGCTGTTTTGTATCCGGCGGTTGCGATCAGCGCCGGATCAACAACACCCCGGATTCCATGTGGTGGGTCCACGGAAACTGATCAAACATCGCGCATTGGGTGATGCGGTGGGTGTCGTGCAACTGTGCGATGTTGGCCGCCAGGGTTTCCGGGTTGCAGGAGATGTACAGGATATTGTCGAAGCGCCGGGTCAGTTCGCAGGTGTCCGGGTCCATGCCGGCGCGAGGCGGGTCGACGAAGACGCTGCCGAACTCGTAGCTCTTGAGATCGATGCCGTGCAGGCGACGGAAGGGGCGCACTTCGTTCAGGGCTTCGGTCAGCTCTTCGGCGGACAGGCGCACCAGAGTGACGTTATCCACCGCGTTTTCGCTGAGGTTGCTCAGTGCCGCGCTGACCGAGGTCTTGCTGATCTCGGTGGCCAACACTTTGCGTACGCGGGTCGCCAGCGGCAGCGTGAAGTTGCCGTTTCCGCAATACAGCTCCAGCAAGTCGTCCGGACGATCGCCGAGGGCGTCGTACGCCCAGTTGAGCATCTTCTGGTTCACGGTGCCGTTGGGCTGGGTAAACGCGCCTTCCGGCTGTCGGTAGCTGAAGGTACGGCCGCCGACGTCCAGTTTCTCGACCACATAATCATGGCCAATCACTTCGCGTTTGCCTTTTGAGCGGCCGATGACGCTGACGTTCAGGTCTGTCGCCAGTTTTGACGCCGCCGCGTGCCAGTGTTCATCCAGCGGGCGGTGATAGCACAGGGTAATCATCGCATCGCCGGCCAGGGTGGTCAGGAACTCCACCTGAAACAGCTTGTGGCTCAGGGCCGCACTCGCTTGCCACGCTGCTTTCAGCTGTGGCATCAACTCATTGATGCGCAGGCTGGCAATCGGGAACTCTTCGATCAGGATCGGCGTGCGTTTGTCTTCCTGGGAAAACATTGCGTAGTGGCGCTCGCCGGCTTCACGCCACAGGCGAAATTCGGCCCGCATGCGGAAGTTCTTCAATGGCGAATCGAATACCGCTGGTTCAGGTGCATCGAACGGGGCCAGCAGGTCGCGCAGGCGCGAAACCTTTTCTTCGAGCTGAACGGTGTAAGCCTGGGAATCAAAAGTCATGCGTTGAACCAACCCAACTTGATCACGAACAGAATCGACAGAATCACCAGTGCCGAGTTCAGCTCACGGCCGCGACCGGACAGCAACTTGATCGCGGTCCAGGAAATGAAACCGAAGGCGATGCCGTTGGCGATGGAATAAGTGAACGGCATGGCCAGGGCGGTGACCACGACCGGTGCAGCAACAGTAATGTCGTCCCAGTCTATTTCGGCCAGGCCGGAAGTCATCAGCACGGCGACGAACAGCAGCGCAGGTGCCGTGGCAAACGCCGGAACGCTGGCGGCCAGTGGCGAGAAGAACAGCGCCAACAGGAACAGAATCGCCACCACAATGGCCGTCAGACCGGTGCGGCCACCGGCACTCACGCCGGCGGCGGATTCGATGTAGCTGGTGGTGGTCGACGTACCCAGCAACGAACCGGCCATCGCCGCGGTGCTGTCGGCGATCAGGGCGCGGCCCATTTTCGGCATGTGGCCGTCCTTGCCCATCAGGCCGGCGCGCTTGGCGACGCCAATCAGGGTGCCGGAATTGTCGAACAGGTCGACGAACAGGAAGGCGAAGATCACGCTGACCAAACCGATGTCCAGCGCGCCCTTGATGTCGAGCTGAAGGAAGGTCGGCGCCAGCGATGGCGGCATCGACATCACGCCGCCGAACGGGGTGAAGCCGAGGGCAATCGACGCAATGGTCACGACCAGAATCCCGATCAGCACCGCACCGCGCACGGCGAGGGCTTCGAGGGCAACGATCAGGGCGAAACCAAGGGTCGCGAGAATCGGTGCAGGCTGCTTGAGGTCACCAAGGCCAACCATGGTCGCCGGGTTCTTCACCACGATGCCGGCATTGTTCAGGGCGATCAGCGCCAGGAACAAACCGATACCGGCAGCAATCGCCGAACGCAGCGGCAGCGGGATGCTGTTGATGATCCATTCGCGAATGCGGAAGATCGACAGCAGGAAGAACAGCACCGCCGAGATAAACACCGCCCCGAGCGCCACTTGCCAGGTATGGCCCATATGCAGGACCACGGTGTAGGTGAAGAAGGCGTTCAAGCCCATGCCCGGTGCGAGGGCAATCGGGTAGTTGGCGATCAGGCCCATGACCGTGGAACCGATGGCGGCGGCCAGGCAGGTCGCGACGAACACTGCGCCCTTGTCCATGCCGGTCTCGCCGAGAATGCTCGGGTTGACGAACAGAATGTAGGCCATGGCCAGGAAGGTTGTGACGCCCGCAAGAATCTCGGTCCGCACGTTGGTGTTGTGTGCCTTGAGTTGAAACAGCCTTTCCAGCATGTCTGCTCCCCGTGGCGCGCCCGGCGCCGTGAATGTATCGACCTCAACAGCAAAGCACAGACCGCTGCAGGCGCCTGGTCATTTTCTGTGGGTCGGAAAAAGCCGCGCATCATACCAGCAGCGTGGGGCTGTGGCTGCTTATGGCTGTGATCGTCGTCGATGTTTTGCGTTTTAGCCAAGTGCGCCATACTGCGCGCTGGTTTTTGGGGGAGGTGGGGATTGCATGAAAAAGCGTCTGGTTAACGTATTCGCAATGTTGATTGCCTTGTTGCCGGGGGCGCAAAGCGCCTCGGCTGCTTCGGCGGCGCCGTTGAGCCAGGTCAAGGTACTCAAGGTCGAGTCGCCGGTCTGTGGGTTTGAAGACATTGGCGAGGGACAGGAGAAAACTCGCTGCGATCATAGCGGACCGAATATCAAGATCTACGTGCTGGAAGTTGGCTACGGCCGCGCAGCCCATGTCGGGCTGGATGGTTTTGAGGTGAACGGCACCCGGACCCCGGTCTGTGCGTTTGATAATGGCAACCTGACCGAGTGCACCGTCGGCAGAAAAACAGTCGGCTATTTGTATGTCTTCGACCTGGTCGGCAAGCAGGAAGGCACCTTCACCTTCAGCAACACGTCCATCAACGCGCCGGGCAACACGATGTCGACGCAGCTTTACATCAAGTAACGCCCGGCGCGAACAAGGGTCAGGAAAGCTGACTACGCTTTAAAGATCATTCTGCGGACTGTACCCATGACCTTTAGAGCTCTGATTACCCTCGCCGAGGGCATCGATGACCTGCAAACAGTGACGCTGATCGATGTACTGCGCCGCGCCAAGGTGGAAGTGGTGGTGGCGAGCATCGAGGGACGGCGCATGCTCACCTGTGCCCGTGGCACCCGAGTGACGGCCGATGCGATGCTGGTGGACTTGCTGGCTCAACCGTTCGACTTGATCGCGCTGCCCGGCGGTGCGGTCGGCGCGCAACATCTGACCGCCCACCAACCCTTGCAACAATTGATCAAGGATCAGGCGGCGGCCGGTCGTCTGTTCGCCGGCATCGCCGAAGCCCCGGCGTTGGCGTTGCAGTCCTTTGGTGTCTTGCGTCAGCGGCGGATGACTTGCCTGCCTTCGGCCAGTCATCAGCTGTTGGGCTGCAACTTCGTCGACCAACCCGTGGTGGTCGACGGCAATTGCGTGACTGCGCAAGGTTCGGGGGACGCACTGGAGTTCGCTCTGACGCTGGTGGAACAGCTCTGCGGCAAGGCCACTCGGGCGACAGTGGTGAGGGAGTTGGTGGTTTAGAAGGTGTCAGGCGTGAACAGCAAGGGGTTTGATGACCGGTTGCTCCCGGTGCTCTGCTTGCCAGAGATCGTAGTCGGTCTGAACCCCTAGCCACATCCGCGCCTTACCAATCCCGGCTCGCTCCAGACGAACCGCCAGGTCCGGACTTATCGGCGCGTGGCCATGCAGCACCCGCGAAAGATGCGGGCGCGCGAATCCCAAGTGCCGGGCCAATTCCGTCACACTGATGCCCAGCTCGGGCAATACATCCAGTAAAAGTGTTTCGCCAGGATGTGGCGGGTTGTGCAAGGGCATGTCCTGCCTCCTGTCAGTGGTAGTCCAGATAGTCGACCAGTTCGATATCCGAACCGGTAAAACGAAAAAAACCCGCCAGTTTCCCGAAACGCTCAATGACCAGTATTCGGTCAATTCGCCCTTGAGCGGGTGCAACCGCCATCCCGGCAGGTCGAGGTCACCAGGTACTGCTGCGCGGTCCATGAATTGCAACATTCGCGACAGACGTTTTGCATGGTCCGCCCGGATTCCACGCGTCGAACCTGTTTCGTAGAAGCCGCGAAGGCCTTTGTGCTGAAAGGATTTGATCAGGGGTCGAGTGTAAGGCGTTACATTACACTCAATGCACTATTTATGTATTGCACCCGGTCGGCAAATTTGTGCTCTACCCCTGCTTCAAACCCTCGCTTCTTCCGCTGGCACATGCATGCGATCACGGTTGGCCAAAGTCGGGAATAGCTTGATCCACACCCCCGTCACCACCAGCGTGCCGATGCCGCCCATGACCACCGCCGGCACGGTGCCAAACCAGTGGGCGGTGAGGCCGGATTCGAACTCGCCCAATTGATTCGAAGCGCCGATGAACAGGCCGTTGACAGCGCTGACTCGGCCGCGCATTTCATCCGGGGTTTCCAATTGCACGAAGGATGCGCGGATCACCATGCTGATCATGTCTGCCGCGCCCAACACCACCAACACGGCCAAGGAAAACCAGAACGAAGTCGACAGTCCAAACGCGATGGTCGCGACGCCAAACACACCGACAGCGGTAAACATCACTCGACCGACCTTGCGATCCACTGAGAAACGCGCCAGCCAGAGCGACATAAGCAACGCACCGACGGCCGGCGCCGAACGCAGCAGGCCCAACCCCCACGGCCCGGTCAACAGAATGTCTTTGGCGAACACCGGCAGCAGTGCCGTCGCGCCACCCAACAGGACGGCAAGCAGGTCGAGGGAAATCGCGCCGAGAATGTCCGGGCGGCTGCGAATGAAACGGATACCGGCCAGCAGCGAATCCAGGGTCGCCTTGCCTTTGTTCAGCGGTGTTTGCCGGGCGGGCAGGTTGAGCATCAACAGACAGGCGATCACATAAAAGATCACGGTCGGTCCGTAGACCCAGACGCTGCCGAAGGCATACAACAAACCACCGAGAGCCGGGGCAATAATGGTTGCCGATTGTTGCGCCGACTGTGCAGCGGCGACAGCGCGGGGGAACAGCGCAGGGGGAACGATGCTCGGCAGTAGCGCTTGGGTGGTGGGCATCTCGAAGGAGCGCGCGGCACCGAGCAGAAACGCGAGGATAAAGATCATTTCCCGGGTGACGTGGCCGGTCGCGCCGCCAATCGCCAGCGTCAGCGCAATCAATGCCTGCAGTGACTGACAGATGGCCGCGACTTTGCGGCGGTCATAGCGATCGGCGACATGCCCGGTGTGCAACATGAACAGCACCCGTGGGGTAAATTCCACCAGACCGACCAGGCCCAGATCCAGCACGTTGCCAGTCAACTGATACAGATTCCAGCCAATGGCGACCGTGAGCATCTGAAAGCCGCTGGCGGTAAACACCCGAGCCAGCCAGAACGCAATGAAAGGGCGGTGATGACGTAACAGCAAGGGCGCTTGGCTGGGCATCGGAGGCAAATCTAGTGCGAGGGGGAGACCCGAGATTATCACCAACCTGTAACCAGAAGTTGCAGGGGGCGGGGAATTTAGTTAGCTAGACACTGATCCCGGAAGCGCGGAAATTTCCTGTGGGAGCGGGCTTGCTCGCGAAAGCGGTGGATCAGTCAGCACTTTGGTTGCTGACACACCGCTTTCGCGAGCAAGCCCGCTCCCACAGGGAAAGGTGTTGCGACTGATTGCCGTGGCTGAGGCAACCTGTCACGCGGCAAAAGACCACACCATCCATCGCCGAAAACCGGACTACTCTTTTAGCCATGCTTGATCCAGATCAAAACCTTTCTGGAATTGATCCGGCGGCCTGACGGCCAGACTCCCTACGTGTGATGTTGTAAAAAGAAGAACGAATTCGAATTCGCCACACTCCATATCCGTGGGGGAAGTGGGTGCAGGCCGCAAGCCTTCAGCCGGTATTACCTGACAGAGGAAGACTTATGTTCGGTTTGGAGGCGCTTGATCTCGCCCGAATTCAGTTTGCGTTCACCATCTCGTTCCACATCCTGTTCCCGGCCATCACCATCGGTCTGGCGAGTTACCTGGCGGTACTCGAAGGGCTGTGGCTGAAAACCCACAACGATACCTACCGCGACCTGTACCACTTCTGGTCGAAGATCTTTGCCGTCAACTTCGGCATGGGTGTGGTCTCCGGGCTGGTCATGGCCTATCAGTTCGGCACCAACTGGAGCCGATTCTCGGACTTCGCCGGTTCGGTGACCGGGCCGTTGCTGACGTACGAAGTACTGACGGCCTTCTTTCTCGAGGCCGGGTTCCTCGGGGTCATGCTGTTCGGCTGGAACAAGGTCGGGCGCAACCTGCACTTTTTCGCCACGGTCATGGTCGCCATCGGGACGCTGATCTCGACCTTCTGGATTCTCGCTTCCAACAGTTGGATGCAAACCCCGCAGGGCTTCGAAATCATTAACGGCCAAGTCATTCCAACCGACTGGTTTGCCGTGATCTTCAACCCTTCATTCCCCTACCGCCTGATGCACATGGCAACGGCCGCATTCGTGGCGACGGCGTTCTTTGTCGGTTCCTCGGCGGCCTGGCATTTGCTGCGCGGAAAGGACAACCCGGCGATCCGCACCATGCTCTCGATGGCGATGTGGATGGCCCTGATCGTGGCGCCGATTCAGGCTGTCATCGGTGACTTCCATGGGCTGAATACACTTGAGCATCAGCCGGCGAAGATTGCCGCGATCGAAGGCCACTGGGAAAATCACGGCGATGAACCGACTCCGCTGATCCTCTTCGGCTGGCCGGACATGAAAGCCGAGAAGACCCGATTTGCCGTTGAAATTCCGTACCTGGGCAGCCTGATCCTCACGCACTCGCTGGACAAACAGGTGCCGGCGCTCAAGGACTTCCCGCCAGAAGACCGGCCGAACGCGACCATCGTGTTCTGGTCGTTCCGGATCATGGTCGGCCTGGGTTTGCTGATGATCTTCACCGGGCTGTGGAGCCTGTGGCTACGTAAACGCGACAGGTTGTACACCTCGCGACCCTTCCTGTACCTGGCATTGTGGATGGGCCCTTCCGGCCTGATCGCGATTCTCGCCGGCTGGTTTACCACCGAAATCGGCCGTCAGCCTTGGGTCGTTTACGGTTTGATGCGCACGGCAGACGCCTCGTCCAATCACAGTTTCATGCAGATGAGCATCACGTTGATCCTGTTCGTCGTGGTCTATTTTGCGCTGTTCGGGGCTGGTTTGGGCTACATGATGCGCCTGGTGCGCAAAGGGCCGAAGATCGACGAAGGCGAGGAAACGCCCGAGGGTGGTCCAGGCAAGAAACGCACGCCGGCCCGTCCGCTGTCCGCAGCCGACGATTCCGCTGACGCCGACCACGACCCCAGCCTGCAAAAGGAGATTTGAATCATGGGTATTGATCTTCCGCTGATCTGGGCCGTGATCATCATCTTCGGCATCATGATGTACGTGGTCATGGACGGTTTCGACCTCGGGATCGGGATTCTCTTTCCGTTCATCCCGGGCAAGACCGACCGTGACGTGATGATGAACACCGTCGCGCCAGTCTGGGACGGCAATGAAACCTGGCTGGTACTGGGTGGTGCGGCGTTGTTCGGTGCTTTTCCACTGGCCTACTCGGTGGTGCTTTCGGCGCTGTACCTGCCGCTGATTTTCATGCTGATCGGGCTGATCTTTCGCGGTGTGGCGTTCGAGTTCCGCTTCAAGGCCAAGGATGACAAGCGTCACCTCTGGGACAAGGCGTTCATCGGCGGCTCGGTCGCCGCGACCTTCTTTCAGGGTGTTGCGTTGGGTGCGTTTATCGATGGGCTGCCGGTGGTCAACCGTCAGTTTGCCGGCGGCTCACTGGACTGGCTGACGCCATTCACAATGTTCTGCGGCGTGGCGTTGGTGGTGGCTTATGCGCTGCTCGGCTGTACCTGGCTGATCATGAAAACCGAAGGCAAGTTGCAGGAACAGATGCATAACCTGGCGCGGCCGCTGGCCTTTGTGGTGTTGGCGGTGATCGGCATCGTCAGCATCTGGACGCCGCTGACCCACGCTGAAATCGCTGCGCGCTGGTTCACGCTGCCGAATCTGTTCTGGTTCCTGCCCGTACCGATACTGGTGCTGGTGACCATGTACGGTCTGATCCGTGCCGTGGCCCGCAATGCGAACTACACGCCGTTCCTGCTGACCCTGGTGCTGATCTTCCTCGGCTACAGCGGCCTGGGCATCAGCCTGTGGCCGAACATCGTGCCACCGTCGATCTCGATCTGGGACGCCGCCGCACCGCCGCAGAGTCAGGGTTTCATGCTGGTGGGGACGCTGTTCATCATCCCGTTTATTTTGGGTTACACCTTCTGGAGCTACTACGTGTTCCGCGGCAAGGTCACCCACGAAGATGGCTATCACTAGCGCACACGGCGATGGCGCAGGGCTGAGACCTGCGCCATTCAAGAGGAGATCACGATGATGGCTGGCAAACATTCCTTGCAGGAAATCGAAGCAGCAGAGAAGAAACCGCTCTGGCAGCGACTCGGCTGGCTGGCAATGATCTGGACCGGCAGCGTGGTGGCGCTGTTCATCGTCGCGAGTCTGATGCGCATGTTCATGAATGCAGCGGGCCTGTCGACGCCCTGAGGCTTCGCACCTGATCCCATCCCGATGCCTTGCGGCACGGATTTACAACCCTCCTGCGCAGGAGGGTTTTTTTTGCCCGGGAATTATTTTCGGGCTTTAAGGATCACGAACTTCGGTGTGGCCGCCACTTGTTCAACGCCGCGGAACAACCGCGCCAGCTTGCTGTGATAACCCAGATGACGATTGCCGACGATATACAGCGCGCCGCCCACCACCAGCGCTTCCCGAGCTTGCTGGAACATCCGCCAGGCCAGAAAATCACCCACCACTTGCTGCTGATGAAACGGCGGGTTGCACAGCACCACGTCCAATGATTGTGGTTCCTGCCCGGCCAGACCGTCACCGGGACGCACAATCACCTCCCGATCACCCAGCGCTGCGCGCCAGTTTTCCGCGGCCGATTGCACGGCCATAAAGGACTCGTCCACCAACGTGTAGTGCGCCTCGGGGTTTTGCAAAGCACTGGCGATGGCCAAAACACCGTTACCGCAACCGAGGTCGGCGACCCGCGCCGCGCCGAGGTTGGTCGGCAAGTACGGCAGAAACGCCCGCGTGCCGATGTCCAGACCTTCCCGGCAAAACACGTTGGCGTGGTTGAGCAGTTCGATGGGCGGCGTGTCGAGTCGATAGCGGGTGGGGTAAGGAGACGTCGCGGGGGCTTTGGCCTCAACGGCAGCTATCAACAATCGAGCCTTTTTTACTGCCAATGATGCGTGCACAGGACCGACGTAGCGTTCCAGCAAATCCCCGGCGGCCCGTGGCAGATGCTTGATCATGGCCGCAGCAACCACTTGGGCGCCAGGCGCCAACTGGTTTTGCAGGCCGATCAGTTGTTCCTCCAGCAAGGCCAGGGTTTTGGGTACCCGGATCAATACCCGGTCAAACGGGCCGGTGACTGCTTCGCTGGCAGGAACGCTCGGCACGGCATCAAATGCCTGGCCGTTGCGGATCAGGTTCTTTTCCAGCCCCTGAAAGGCCAGGAACGAATCGCCGCTGGTGGTCACCTGAACCTTGCCTGCCAGGCTGGCGGCCAACGCGCCGAAGCTATCGTTGAGCACCAGCACTCGGGTGTTCACGGTCGGTTGCTGTTCGGCCAGATGATTGAGCAGGTATTCGTCGGCGGCATCAAACGCTTGCAGCGGCTCGCCCTGCTGTTCGGGCTGGCGGATCAGGTCGAGTCGGGCGAAGGGTGTTTCGAGCAAAGGCATGGGGTGGGGCTCTGGGTAATCAACGGGTATCCCGCGGCTCAGGGGCGTTGTAGCGGGCGAGACCGTCCGAGTGTACTGCGCCGTGAAGGTTCCCACGTCAACACTTGGAGGCGTCGCAGATGGTACGTTTTTTTCTTTTGGATTACTCGCAGGTTTTAATGATCAACGGATCGAAGTGCTGTCCAGAAGGCCGGCCTTGATGGCAGTGATGATTGCCGAAATCTTGTTGTTGACGCCGAGCTTCTCGATGGCGCTTTGAATGTGGAAGTGTATGGTTCGTGCACTGAGATTGAGAATTCTGGCGCTCTCATCCGCCGTCTTGCCGACTGCCGCCAGTTCCAGTACTTTGATTTCGCGAGGAGACAGATGGGGGGGTGAAGGTTTCGTCAGGTGCTTGGGCAGCGATTGAGCAACCAATTCATGCAGATGACGGCACATAAACACGGAAAAACCGAGATTTTCATACAGCTCCAACGCTGTGATCGGACAATGGCTCCTCGCCAGGCTCAGAATGCTGCACAGGCCGTTCTCTTCGTCATGCAACGATTGAGACAGGCCGTGCTGCAAACCTTGTGTTTCAAGCGCCTCCCAGAGCGATGGCGCTTTGTGAAAAAGCTCCTGGCTCCACAGAATCGGCAGCATGGACTGGTGGCAGTGGGCTACTACCGGGTCTATCGAGCTTAAATTCTTTAGCTCATATGTCCGGTTCCAGTCGGGAGGGTAATTGTTGCGTCGGACGGTATTGCATTGATTGCTTTTGGTTTGATAAGTAGTTGAAAAGGCGAAAAATTTAAAGCCAATATTTTTCGCGAATCTAAGTGCAATACGGTACGCCGTTTCTAAATCCGTGGTGCACGCCAGTTGGGTAAGCTGCGATTCCTTCCACCGCTTCATAATGTATCTCCACTCTATCTTCTCGGGGGTGCTACTTGGATCCAGGATCCAGCACAAACCGAGTGTAGGATGAATCCTACATGCAAGTGAGATTTTTTAGCTTTGTTAGTGTATTAAAACTAAATATCCAGTTCTAATAAAGGTCGAGACTGGTAGGGATGTCGAACTTAATGTAATTGACCGCTTTTCAGTGTTTTAACTGGATGGTGTAAAAATGTGAAAAGGGATGTTTGCTGTTTGATATTCCTCAAAGGCACTACAAACCGTCCGTGTTTAAATCACATTTTTTGCGGGACACTGGAGCCACCTGTTCAATGGAGCGCCCCATGACCGCCAGCGCAGAAAAATTCACACGCCAGACCCTGCTCGACGTCCAGCCATTGACCCCGAATCTGTTCACTCTGCGCACAACTCGGGATCCGGGCTTCCGTTTTCGTGCGGGGCAGTTTGCCCGGCTCGGCGTCACCAAGGCCGATGGCAGCACTGTGTGGCGTGCCTATTCCATGGTCTCTTCACCTTATGACGAGTTCATCGAGTTCTTTTCCATTGTGGTGCCGGGGGGCGAGTTCACCAGTGAATTGAGTCGGCTGGGCGTGGGCGATACTCTTCTCGTTGACCGCCAGGCCTTTGGTTACCTGACGCTTGACCGCTTTGTTGACGGACGTGATCTCTGGTTGTTATCCACAGGCACCGGCGTGGCGCCTTTTTTGTCGATCCTGCAGGACTTCGAAGTCTGGGAGACATTCGAAAGGATCATCCTGGTCTACAGCGTGCGTGAAGCCCGGGAATTGGCTTATCAGGAGCTGATCCACGGTCTGGCGCAACGTGACTATCTGGCCGAGTACGCACACAAGCTGCAGTTCATCGCCACCGTCACGCGCGAGGCGCATCCGGGCGCCTTGAATGGACGGATCACGACGCTGATAGACAGTGGCGAACTTGAGCGGGCGGCGGGTGTGGCACTGACGGCCGAGCATTCGCGGGTCATGCTCTGCGGCAATCCGCAGATGATCGATGACACGCGCAAACTGCTTAAACAGCGCGACATGCACTTGAGCCTCAGTCGACGTCCCGGGCAGGTAGCGGTGGAAAACTACTGGTAAGAAAACGGCGCCCGGAAGGCGCCGTTCCTGACTGCATCACGTCACTCAGGCTGATTGTTCTGGGCCTTCAGCAGATCGCGAATCTCGCTCAGCAGCTCTTCTTCCTTGGTGGGAACAGGCGGCAGCGTTGGCGCAACGGCCTCTTCACGCTTCAAGCGATTGATGGCTTTGACGCCCATGAAGATCGCAAACGCGACGATGATGAAGTCGATCATGCTCTGGATGAATTTGCCGTACGCCAGCACAACTGCGGGGGCGTCACCGCTGGCGGCCTTGAGCGAAATGGCCAGGTCACTGAAATCCACCCCACCGATCAGCAGACCGATTGGCGGCATGACCACGTCACCGACAAACGACGAAACGATCTTGCCGAAGGCGGCGCCGATGATGATACCGACGGCCATGTCGACCACATTGCCTTTGACCGCGAAGGCCTTGAACTCATTTATCACGCCCATAGGTTATTTCCTTGTTACAGATGAGGTTGGTAGCGCAGTGTAAATCAGCTAAAGGCTTCTCGCCCGAAACAACTGCTTACAGAGCTTGCCTGCTATCGACCGGGTCATCGGAAAAAAGTTTACAAAACGCCATCATCCCAGCGCGATGTGTCCATGCTGCTTCATAAGCCGAGCGCAGGTGCAAGCAATTGTCCGTCACTCATTCGCCTCGGGTTTGTGCAAGTAAGGGGGGGGCTGGAAGTTTGGAATGGGGCTCAGTCGAATGCAAAGTGGTTTGTTGTAAGGAGCACTATTGCTCAGAAGTTTTACATCCTTAGTTTGAATGTATAAGTCCAGGCGTCGGGAAATTGTACGCGCCACCAAATTGCCATTAAGTTGTCGAGATTACTTGTAGGTATTAGGTTGTACGTTCACTTGTCGATATACAAAAGGTTTGTACAGCTTTTGGTTTTTTGTTAATTGGTCTGATCCACAACTGAATTGGTTTTCGATACGCAAAGTTGTACAAATTTTGTAGGCTGTTACTCGATGGTTACGTTAGACAGTCCAAAAGTTACAACTGAAGATTCATCAGGCAACTGCTTCGCGCCGATCCAGTCCAGCTGAGTTATCATCGCGTCTTTTGCCGGGAGTTCAGATGGCCAAGGCTAAACGCATGTACGGTTGCACCGAGTGCGGCTCAACCTTCCCCAAGTGGGCCGGCCAGTGCGGTGAGTGCGGGGCCTGGAATACCCTGACCGAAACCATGGTCGAGAGCGGCGGTGCTGCTGCCCCCAGCGGTCGCACCGGCTGGACCGGCCAACAGTCGCAGATCAAGACCCTGGCCGAAGTCAGCGTTGAAGAAATACCGCGCTTTTCCACCGCCTCCAGTGAGCTGGATCGCGTTTTGGGCGGCGGTCTGGTGGACGGCTCGGTGGTGCTGATCGGCGGTGATCCCGGCATCGGCAAATCAACCATTTTGTTGCAAACCTTGTGCAACCTCGCCAAAAGCATGCCGGCGCTGTATGTCACCGGCGAAGAGTCCCAGCAACAGGTGGCCATGCGCGCCCGGCGTCTGGGGTTGCCGCAGGATCAACTGCGGGTCATGACCGAGACCTGTATCGAAACCATCATCGCCACCGCGCGGGTCGAAAAACCCAAGGTCATGGTGATCGACTCGATTCAGACGATCTTCACCGAACAACTGCAGTCGGCACCGGGCGGAGTGTCCCAGGTTCGTGAGAGCGCCGCATTGCTGGTGCGCTACGCCAAGCAGAGCGGCACGGCGATTTTTTTGGTCGGCCACGTGACGAAAGAGGGCGCATTGGCCGGGCCGCGAGTGCTTGAGCACATGGTCGACACCGTGCTGTATTTCGAGGGTGAATCCGACGGGCGCTTGCGTTTGCTGCGGGCGGTGAAAAACCGTTTCGGCGCAGTCAATGAGCTGGGTGTGTTCGGCATGACCGACAAGGGTCTGAAGGAAGTCTCCAACCCGTCGGCGATTTTCCTGACGCGTGCTCAGGAAGAAGTACCGGGCAGTGTGGTCATGGCGACGTGGGAAGGGACCCGGCCGATGCTGGTGGAAGTTCAGGCGCTGGTGGATGACAGCCATCTGGCCAACCCCCGTCGGGTTACGCTGGGGCTGGATCAGAACCGGCTGGCGATGTTGCTCGCGGTACTGCACCGACACGGCGGCATTCCGACCCATGATCAGGATGTGTTCCTCAACGTGGTGGGTGGCGTGAAGGTATTGGAAACCGCTTCCGACCTGGCGCTGATGGCCGCGGTCATGTCCAGTTTGCGCAACCGGCCATTGCCTCACGATCTGCTGGTGTTCGGCGAAGTCGGTTTGTCTGGCGAAGTGCGGCCGGTGCCCAGCGGTCAGGAGCGTTTGAAAGAAGCCGCCAAGCACGGTTTCAAACGGGCCATCGTGCCCAAAGGCAATGCGCCGAAGGAGGCGCCGCCGGGGTTGCAGATTATTGCGGTTACGCGTCTTGAACAGGCCCTTGACGCATTGTTCGAATAAGTCTTGGTTGAACGCCGTTCCTGTGGGAGCGGGCCTTCAAGTTTCGATGAGCGCGCCCAACTCGCGCTCCAGCTCCTGCGGATCGCCCAGATTGAACTCGATCAACCGCCGCAGACGCTCGATGGATTCCAGGCTGATGTGCCGGCATACGAAACCGAGCTGGCCGTCATCTTCGTGTGTCAGCTGCACATCCATCTTGATCTCGACGTCTTCGCTCAAATGAATATCGACTGAAAAATCCTGCTCTGGATTTCCCCGCCACGGCTCGGGGCGCTCGATCAGCAATCCTTTGAGCGACAGGTCGATCAGCTTCACTGGCCAGATGAACTCTCCTTGGCTCAGCTCGGTTCGGGCATCGAACGCAATACGTTTGAAGCGGCGGCGATCGGCAGGGTGTTCGCTCATGGCGCAATCCTCTGAATGTCCGCTGACTATAGACCCGCATTGCTAAAGCCTGCCAGCCGGGAGAATCGTCCAGACCAATGTCGAGTATGGCCTTTGCCGTCAGGCGAGCTAAACTCGGGGTGGCTTTCTTTCTTGTCCACCCTGGCTGGAATAAAAAAATGAAAAATAATAATAGCCTGGCACGCCACATACCTTGGCTGCTGCTGGCAATCGTAGGAGCGTGCGCCCTTGGTGTAGTGGCGTTGCGCCGAGGCGAGGCGATCAACGCTTTGTGGATTGTGGTCGCCGCTGTGGCCATCTATCTGGTTGCATATCGCTATTACAGTCTGTTCATCGCAAACAATGTGATGCAGCTCGACTCGCGACGGGCCACCCCCGCCGTGCTCAACAACGATGGTCTGGACTACGTCCCGACCAACAAGCACATTCTGTTTGGCCACCACTTCGCGGCCATCGCTGGCGCCGGGCCTTTGGTCGGCCCGGTATTAGCGGCGCAGATGGGCTATCTGCCCGGCACGCTGTGGCTGATTGCCGGCGTGGTGCTGGCCGGTGCGGTTCAGGACTTCATGGTCCTGTTCATGTCCACCCGCCGCAACGGCCGCTCCCTGGGCGACATGGTCCGCGAAGAAATGGGCCGCATCCCCGGCACCATCGCGCTGTTCGGCTGCTTCCTGATCATGATCATCATCCTCGCCGTGCTGGCGCTGATCGTGGTCAAGGCCTTGGCTGAAAGCCCTTGGGGTATTTTCACGGTCATGGCGACCATCCCGATTGCGATGTTCATGGGCATCTACATGCGCTACATCCGTCCGGGTCGCATTGGCGAAATCTCCTTGGTCGGCGTGTTGCTGCTGCTGGGTTCGATCTGGCTGGGCGGGCAGATTGCCGCCGATCCGGTGTGGGCCAAGGCGTTCACCTTCACTGGCGTGCAGATTACGTGGATGCTGGTCGGTTACGGTTTCGTGGCCGCCTCGTTACCGGTCTGGCTGATTCTGGCGCCCCGTGACTACCTGTCGACGTTCCTGAAAATCGGCACCATTGTGGCGTTGGCGATCGGCATCCTGATCACCATGCCCGAGCTGAAAATGCCGGCGCTGACCCAGTTCATCGATGGCACTGGCCCGGTGTGGAAGGGCGGTCTGTTCCCGTTCCTGTTCATCACCATTGCCTGTGGCGCGGTCTCGGGTTTCCATGCGCTGATCTCCTCTGGCACCACGCCGAAGCTGTTGGATAACGAGGTCAACGCTCGTTACATCGGTTATGGCGGCATGCTGATGGAATCGTTCGTGGCCATCATGGCGATGGTTGCCGCTTCGGTGATCGAACCGGGCGTGTATTTCGCCATGAACAGCCCGGCTGCCGTCGTCGGCAGTGATGTAATGGCTGTGGCACAAACCGTCAGCAGTTGGGGCTTTGCCATCACCCCGGAAGCCCTGCAAGCGGTGGCTAAAGACATCGGTGAAACCACCATCCTGGCCCGTGCCGGCGGTGCGCCGACCCTGGCGGTCGGCATTGCGCAGATCCTGCACAGTGTCCTGCCGGGTGAAAACACCATGGCGTTCTGGTATCACTTTGCGATTCTGTTCGAAGCGCTGTTCATCCTGACCGCTGTGGACGCCGGCACCCGTGCCGGACGCTTCATGCTCCAGGACTTGCTCGGTTCCTTCGTGCCGGCGCTGAAACGCACTGAATCCTGGACCGCCAACCTGATCGCCACCGCCGGTTGTGTGGCGATGTGGGGCTGGTTGCTGTACCAGGGCGTAATCGATCCGCTGGGCGGCATCAACACCTTGTGGCCGCTGTTCGGCATCTCCAACCAGATGCTGGCCGGTATCGCGCTGATGCTCGGCACCGTCGTGCTGATCAAAATGAAGCGCCAACGCTACGTCTGGGTCACGATGCTGCCGGCAGTCTGGCTGCTGATCTGCACCACCACCGCCGGTTTCATCAAGCTGTTCGACGCCAACCCGGCGATTGGCTTCCTGTCGCTGGCGAAGAAATACAGCGATGCGCTGGCCAACGGTCAGATCCTCGCCCCGGCCAAGGACATCACTCAGATGCAACACGTAATCTTCAATGCCTACACCAACGCAACGCTGACGGCGCTGTTCCTGTTCGTGGTCTTCAGCATCCTGTTCTATGCGCTCAAGGTCGGTATTGCCGCCTGGGGTCAAAAAGAGCGTACGGATAAAGAATCGCCATTCCAGGCCCTGCCGGACGCTTGATAGAGGAGTGCAGCATGTTCAATGACCTGAGTCGCCTCGGTAAATACCTCGGTCAGGCCGCGCGCCTGATGGTCGGCATGCCCGACTACGACAACTACGTCGAGCATATGCAAACCAAACACCCGGACAAACCGGTGATGAGTTATGAGATGTTCTTCCGGGAGCGTCAGGAAGCTCGTTACGGTGGCAAGGGCGGGCCGAAGTGTTGTTGATGTTGTAGGAGCGAGCTTGCTCGCGAAGAACGCATGGATAACGCGTGCATTCAGAAAGCACGCGTTATCGTTGACGTTCATCGCGAGCAAGCTCGCTCCTACAGTTTTTTAAGCGTATGGGAGATTTTTGTTTTGCTCACACCAATCCCGGTCACGATCCTCAGCGGCTTCCTCGGCGCCGGCAAGACCACGCTGCTGCGCCACCTGCTCAAAGCCGAGCACGGCCTGAAAATCGCCGTGATCGAAAATGAATTCAGCGACGCCGGCATCGACACCCAACTGCTGGGTGATGAGCCGGTGCAAGTAATGACGCTGTCCAACGGCTGCGTCTGCTGCACGATCCACACCGACCTGACCAAGGCGCTTTACCTGTTGCTCGAACGCCTGGACAGCGGCGAAATCGCCTTCGACCGTCTGGTGATCGAGTGCACCGGCCTGGCCGATCCTGCACCCGTGGCGCAAACCTTCTTCATCGACGAAGAGCTGCGCGAGCGTTACATCCTTGATGGCATCATCACCCTGGTCGACGCGACGCACGCCGACATTCATCTGACCCAAACCATCGCCCAGGCACAGATCGGTTTCGCCGACCGCTTGCTGGTGAGCAAGCGCGACCTGGTGGACGAGCCGACCTTCACCGCGTTAAGCGAGCGCCTGACCCGCATCAACCGTCGTGCGCCTATCCGTATCGTCGACCATGGCCAGATCGATCTGGCGGAGTTGCTCGACGTGCGTGGTTTCAACCTGAATGCCGACCTCGGTGGCGGCGTGAGTTTGCGCCCGGTGAGCAACGCGCCGTCCATCGATCGTATCTCCAGCCTGGTGCTGCGCACCGACAAGCCGCTGGATATCGACAAGCTCAGCGAGTTCATGAACGAACTGCTGGAAGACCATGGCAAGCAACTGCTGCGTTACAAAGGGGTGCTGAACATTCTGGGTGAGCCGCGCCGCATGGTGTTTCAGGGCGTGCTGAAGTTGTACGGCTTCGATTGGGACACCGAATGGGCAAACGATGAAACACGAGAGAGCGTAATCGTGTTCATTGCCGATGATTTGCCGGAAGAGAAGATTCGCGAGGGCTTTGCGCGGGTGGCGGCGGATTAGGGCCTGACATCTTCAGCGAATTCGATACCGGGACTGTCAGATATTTTGTGTGCGGGCCGGTAACGGCCTGCCGTCAGGCAGACCTTCTTTTCACCCGTTTGACCTGGTGTATCGACCATAACGAATCGCAAATTGGCAACTTTCTGAATTGCCCAAAACCCGGACGAAAAAAAACCGGCCATCACTGGCCGGTTTCTTTATTACTGCGATTCAGCCGTGCAATCAGGCGCCGTATACCGGCAGCTTCTTGCAGATGGCCTTGACCTTCTCGCGAACGGCGTCGATCACCGCTTCGTTGTTCAGGTCAGCCAGAATGTCGCAGATCCAGCCGGCCAGTTCCTTGCACTCTGCTTCCTTGAAGCCGCGAGTGGTCACAGCCGGTGTACCGAAGCGCAGGCCGGAGGTGACGAACGGGGAGCGTGGATCGTTTGGCACGGAGTTCTTGTTCACGGTGATGAACGCTTTGCCCAGAGCGGCGTCGGCGTCTTTACCGGAGATTTCCTGCTTGATCAGCGACAGCAGGAACAAGTGGTTTTCAGTACCGCCGGAGACCACGTCGAAACCGCGTTCGATGAACACGCTGGCCATGGCCTGGGCGTTTTTCACCACTTGTTGCTGGTAGGTCTTGAACTCAGGCTGCAGCGCTTCCTTGAAGCAGATCGCTTTGGCGGCGATCACGTGCTCCAGCGGGCCACCCTGGGCGCCCGGGAACACGGCGGAGTTCAGCTTCTTCTCGATGTCGGCGTTGGCGCGTGCCAGGATCAGGCCGCCACGTGGACCGCGCAGGGTCTTGTGCGTGGTGGTGGTCACGACGTCAGCGAATGGAACCGGGTTCGGGTAGACGCCAGCGGCGACCAGACCGGCCACGTGGGCCATGTCGACGAACAGGTAGGCACCGACCTTGTCAGCGATTGCGCGGAAGCGCGGGAAGTCGAGGATCTGCGAGTAGGCAGAGAAACCGGCCACGATCATTTTCGGCTTGTGCTCAACGGCCAGACGCTCGACTTCGTCGTAGTCGATCAGGCCATTGGCGTCGATGCCGTACTGAACGGCGTTGTACAGTTTGCCGGAGGAGGAAACGCTGGCACCGTGGGTCAGGTGACCGCCGTGGGCCAGGCTCATGCCCAGGAGGGTGTCGCCTGCTTGCAGCAGAGCCAGGTAAACGGCGTTGTTGGCTTGCGAACCGGCGTGCGGCTGAACGTTGGCGTAATCCGCGCCGAACAGTTCCTTGGCTCGATCAATTGCAAGCTGCTCGACCACGTCGACGAACTCGCAACCACCATAGTAGCGCTTGCCCGGGTAGCCTTCGGCGTACTTGTTGGTCAGTACCGAGCCTTGAGCTTCCATCACCGCAGGGCTGGTGTAGTTTTCCGAAGCGATCAGCTCAATGTGCTCTTCCTGGCGCTGAGCTTCTTGCTCCATGGCGGCAAAGAGATCGGCGTCGTACTTGGCAATAGTCAAATCACGGCTGAACATGGCGGTCCTCAAGGATCGGGGCAGAAAAGGGAGGCATTCTAACCCAATGGGTTTTAGATGGCATATGAAAGGACATCATGTCGCAGACAAGTGGGCTTCATGACGGGATCAGTGGTGATCTTGCAGGCCTCTTCGCGAGCAAGCCCGCTCCCACATTGGATCTTCAGTGTTCAAAAACTGTGTGTACACCCTAAAACTATGTGGGAGCGGGTTGCTCGCGAAGGGGCCGCCCGCAACACCACAAGGCCTCAATCGAACACGAACAACGCATCACTACTGAATTGCGCTTCAAACCGCTCCGCCGGCATCGGGCGCCCGAACAGATACCCCTGAACCTCGTCGCAACCATGCTCACGCAGGAAATCCAGCTGCTCATGGGTTTCCACGCCTTCGGCGATCACCGCCAGATTGAGGCTGTGCGCCATGGCAATGATTGCCCGGGCGATCTGCGCGTCCTGTTCACCTGACGGCAATCCGTCGACAAAAGTGCGGTCGATTTTCAGCACGTCGATCGGGAATTGCTTGAGGTAATTGAGCGATGAATAACCCGTGCCGAAGTCATCGACGGCGATGCTCAGGCCAAGGTTTTTCAGCCCGGCAAGAATCTGCATGGCCTCGCTGACTTCGCGCATCAGAATACTTTCGGTCAGTTCCAGCTCCAGGCACGCGGGCGGCAAGCCGGTTTCCTTGAGGATAGTGGCGATCCGCGTGCCGAGCTGACCATCGGAGAACTGCCGCGCGGAGATGTTCACCGATACCTTCGGCACCCGCACCTTGGCCTGATGCCATGTCTTGAGCTGACGGCACGCCTCGCTGATCACCCAGTCGCCCACATCCACCACCAGCCCGAGTTCTTCGAGCACCGGAATGAAATCCCCCGGCGGCACCAGGCCGCGTCGCGGATGACGCCAGCGCAGCAAGGCTTCGGCGCCGGTCAGGCGTTTGCCGTCGCCACTGAACTGTGGTTGGTAGTACAGCACGAATTCGTTTTGCTCCAGGGCATGGCGCAGGTCGCTTTCCAGCTCCAGTCGCTCGAGTGCGCTGGCGTTCATGTCGGCCTGATAAAACTGGAAGTTGTTCTTGCCCCGCTCCTTGGCGTGGTACATCGCGGTGTCGGCGTTCTTCATCAACTGACTGAGTTCATTACCATCCTGCGGACTCAGGGCGATGCCGATACTGGCGGTGACGAAGAACTCGCGATTTTCGAGCACGAACGGTTTCACCAGGCTGGCAAGGATCTGCTCCGCCACATGAATCGCCCGGTTCAGAGCGATTTCCCGGTTAATGCGCGGTTGCAGGAGCAAGGTGAATTCGTCGCCGCCCATGCGTGCCACGGTGTCGTCGTCATCGACGCAACCGAGCAGACGCGTGGCCATTTCCTTGAGCATGCGATCGCCGGCGGCGTGGCCCAGGGAGTCGTTGATCGGCTTGAAACGGTCCAGGTCGAGGAACATCAGCACGACCCAGGACTTCTGCCGTTCAGCCGATTGCAATGCGGTATGAAGGCGATCCTGGAACAGCGTGCGATTAGGCAGGTGGGTCAGGGCGTCGTAATAGGCGAGGCGGTGAATTCGTTGTTCGCTGGCCTTGCGCTCGCTGATATCGCTGAAGAAACACACGTAACTGGCCAGATCGCCTTCGTCGTCGAGGACCGCCGTAATGCCGACCCACGCCGGGTAGTGCTCGCCATTGCGACGCTTGAGCCAGACTTCGCCTTCCCAGGTGCTGTGCTGATTCAATTGCTTGAGCACATACCGCAGATGCGCTTCCTGCTGATCATCGACGGTCAGCATGTTTGGCAGCTGGTCGAGCACTTGCTCTACCGCATAGCCGCTCACGCGACTGAACGCTTCGTTGGCCTGGACGATGTAACCCGCCGGGTCGGTGATGAGGATCGCCGAGGTCGAGTGTTCGAAAACCGTGGCCGCCATGCGCAGGTCTTTCTCGGCGCGGCGCTGCTGGCTGATGTCGCGACCGACACCGAGTACGCCTTCGAAGGCGCCGTGTTCATCCCAGACCAGCACCAGACGCAACTCGATGGGAATCTTGCGTCCATCGGCGCGCAGGCAGTCGAACAAGAACAGCTGGGTTTGTACCTGACTGCGCAGCAACGCCAGTTGGTCGGGTTTATCCAGCGCTTTGTTAACGCGGTCCATCAAGCTGTAAATGCCGGACAATTGCTGGGGGTTGGCAATGGTCGTCTGCCAGCCGTTCTGGAAGATCCAGTCGGCGTCGTAGCCCAGCACGGCGTGCACCGACGGGCTGACGTAGTTGAGCGAGAGCTTGCTGTCGGTGGAGAAGATCACGTCGCTGATGCTCTCGGCGAGCATCCGGTAACGCTGCTCGCTGTCGCGCAGGGACTCGCTGGCTTCGATCTGCTCGGTGATGTCCTTGGCCACGCCGATGATCCGTGTGACCAGGTCATGTTTGTCCCGTGCCAGCGCCTGTTCACGAATGTCGAAACGCCGCCATCTGCCATCCCGATGACGGAAACGCAGCTGGCACTGCAGCAATTGGGTGTAGCCCGCGTGACGCTGGGTCTGGCGCGAACGGTGGTAGTAGTCGGCATCTTCGGGGTGCAGGAGGATTTCCCAGAAGTACTCGCCCATCTGGTGCAGCTCGGTGCTGTTATAACCGAGTGTCTGGCCCAGGTGGTGGTTGCTGAAGATCATGCGTTGGCTGATCACGTCCTGCACGTACAGATGATCCGGTACCGTGCGCACCACATCGGACCAGAATCCTTCACGCTCGAGCAGTGACAGTTCGATGAGTTTGCGGCTGGTGATGTTGCTGATGCTCAGGATCACCGCTTTGTAGTCATCCTGGTTTTCCGGCAAGCGCAGCACCAGCCACAGGTGCTGATCGCGGCCATTGGCGTCTTGCAGTTTTATTTCCAGTTCAAGTTGTTTCTGCTGGTTGAGCAACGCTTCGAGCATTTGATTGCCGATGGCGGTGCCATCCAGCGGATTGCCGTCGATCAGCAACTTCCAGGCTTGTTCGCAGGAGTTGACGTTGAGCAGTTGCAGGGCAACCTGGTTGACCTCGGTGATGCGCAGCTCCTGCAACAACGGCTGACGTTTTTCCGGGATTTCCAGCCAGGCTTGCAGTTGATCGGTGGTGTGTAACCGCGCCTTGTCGAGGACGCCCTTGAGTCCCGACACATCGAGTACACACAGCGCGACGCCGGTGCCTTCGAAAATATCCTGATAGCGTCGACGACCTTCAGTCACTTGGCGCTCACGGCGGCGCATGTTCAGCAGGGCAATCAGCGGCAGCAGGGAAAACGCCAGCCCAAGCAGGCATTTGCCGATGAACGCGGGCAGCAATTCTTCAATCACGCGTTTGCGGTCGAACAAGCCGCGCAATTGCCAGTCGCTGCTGCTCAGGGGAACCGTCAGCACACTGTTGGCCACATCGCCTTCGGTCAGTTCGCTTGGCTGGGTCAATGGCAGCGATTCATCACGGCTGATGACCTGGTGATTGAAGCGGTTTTCCACCAGCCACTGCGGGCGGATACCGGTCTCGTTCTGTTGGGTCAATGACGAGAAAAAGGTCGGCTTGAGACGCAGTGCCCAGTAGCCACGAGCGCTGCCACTGGCTTGATGCAGCAGCAAGTGCACCATCGAACCGTTATCGGAGTTGCTGAAATAGTGGGCCTGGGTACGGCTGCGACGAACCAGCTCGATGAGGTAGTCGGCGTCGTCGCTGTCGGCGGCGCTGTCGCTGAGGACTTTGCCAGAGGGACTCAACAGCACGAGGCTGCGCAAATCGGGCAAGGTTTTTTGCAGCTTGCGAAGCAGCTCCTGCTGTTCGTCGGCGTTCTGCGGTTGTTCGACGATCGGTAGCAGGTTGAGGGCGATCTGGGCGTTGAGCGACATGTTCAGGCTGACTTGCGCGGCCAGATCGGCGGTGTAGTCGATCGTGTACTGACGCTGGTTTTTCTGGGTTTCGCGCAGTTGGTCCAGCAGTTGCCAGAACATTAGGGCGAGCAGCAACAGCACAAGTGTCGCCAGCGCGCCTTTCAGGGTTCCGCGCAGGGGGGAGCCAGGCGCAACAGTTGGCGCACGGGGGATCAGGGGCGGAGTGACATTGGACAAACTGTAATCCTGCGGTTTGGCTGGACTGGCGCGACGTGCACTATAAGCCGGACGCCCTGAGGGCGGCTAGCATGCCTTGAGTTGTGGCAAAGTGCCAGTCCTGCCCGGCTGGACTGCCTCTCGTCATTGAGGTAGCTTTGCCGGTTACGCGGGAGCGTTCCAGCTCCTAGAATCAGGTTTTTTCAGCGCGCAACATTGATAACCGTCAATCGTCGACGCGCACGGCCTGGCCGGGCATCGCCCGCGCTCCAATCATTCATCTGTCACTGACCCAAGGTTCTCCATGGCTCAATACGTCTTCACCATGCATCGGCTGGGCAAAGTTGTTCCGCCGAAGCGGGAAATCCTGAAAAACATTTCACTGTCCTTCTTCCCGGGCGCCAAGATCGGCGTGCTCGGCCTCAACGGTTCGGGTAAATCCACGCTGCTGAAAATCATGGCCGGCGTCGACACCGAGTTCGAGGGCGAAGCCCGTCCGATGCCGGAGCTGAACATCGGCTACCTGCCGCAAGAGCCGATCCTGGACCCGACCAAGACCGTGCGTGAAGTGGTCGAGGAAGCGGTCAGCGTGATCAAGAACGCTCAGGCACGCCTGGACGAGGTCTACGCGGCTTACGCTGATGAGGATGCCGACTTCGACAAGCTGGCCGCTGAACAGGCCAAGCTCGAAGCCATCCTGCAGGCCAGCGATGGTCACAACCTAGAGCGTCAACTAGAAGTCGCCGCCGATGCGCTGCGCCTGCCGGCCTGGGACGCCAAGGTCGAATTTCTTTCCGGTGGTGAAAAGCGTCGCGTGGCCCTGTGCCGCCTGCTGCTGTCCGCGCCGGACATGCTGCTGCTCGACGAACCGACCAACCACCTGGACGCCGATTCCGTCGCCTGGCTTGAACATTTCCTCCACGACTTCCCGGGCACTGTCGTCGCGATCACGCACGACCGTTACTTCCTGGACAACGTCGCTGGCTGGATCCTCGAACTCGACCGCGGTGCCGGTATCCCTTACGAGGGTAACTATTCGGGTTGGCTCGAAGCCAAGTCCGATCGTCTGGCCGCCGAATCCAAGCAGCAATCGGCCCACGAAAAAGCCATGAAGGAAGAACTGGAGTGGGTGCGCCAAGGCGCCAAGGCCCGCCAGTCGAAATCCAAGGCACGTCTGCAACGCTTCGAAGAAATGCAGTCGCAGGAATTCCAGAAGCGCAGCGAAACCAACGAGATCTACATTCCGGCCGGTCCGCGCCTGGGCGACAAGGTCATCGAGTTCAAGAATGTTTCCAAGGGCTACGGCGATCGCGTGTTGATCGACAACCTGTCGTTCTCCATGCCTAAAGGCGCCATCGTTGGTGTGATCGGCGGTAACGGTGCCGGTAAATCGACCCTGTTCCGCATGCTGATGGGTAAGGAAGCCCCGGATTCGGGCTCCATCGAAGTCGGCGAAACCGTGCAACTGGCCTGCGTCGATCAGAGCCGCGAAGACCTGGACGGCAGCAAAACTGTGTTCCAGCAAATCTCTGACGGTTCGGATCAGATCCGCATCGGCAACTACGAGATTCCGTCGCGCACTTACGTCGGTCGCTTCAACTTCAAGGGCGGCGATCAACAGAAGTTCGTCAAGGACCTGTCCGGTGGTGAGCGCGGTCGCTTGCACCTGGCCCTGACTCTGAAAGAGGGCGGCAACGTCCTGCTGCTCGACGAACCGTCCAACGACCTCGACGTTGAAACACTGCGTTCCCTGGAGGAAGCCCTGCTGGACTTCCCGGGCGCCGCCATTGTGATCTCTCACGATCGGTGGTTCCTTGACCGCGTCGCGACTCACATCCTGGCGTACGAAGACGACTCGCAAGCGGTGTTCTTCGAAGGCAACTACACCGAGTACGAAGCCGATCGTCGCAAACGCCTTGGCGAAGCGGCTGCACAGCCGCATCGGGTACGGCACAAGAAACTGGCCTGATTTCAGGTTGGTCGCATGAAAAAGCGGAGCCTTCGCAGGCTCCGCTTTTTTTTGGGTTTTCAGTGACACCGCGCCGCGGCCTTCGTCGGATCGCCGCCTGGAGCAAGCCCGCTCCCACAGGAGGGTGCATTCCAAATGTGGGAGCGGGCTTGCTCGCGAAGGCGTCCTTAGGGTCACCCAATCTCTATCGCCAAAACCTCAATCAGCAAATCCCCCACCGGCCGCTTCCACACCACCTCATCCCCCACCTGCGCACCCAGCAACGCCCGCCCCAGCGGTGAGCTCCAGTTGATCAGCCGGCTCGCGGCGTCGGCTTGATCCTCGCCCACCAACTGCACGCGTTGTTTATTGCCCTGTTCATCGGCAAAGGTCACCCAGGCGCCGATCTGCACTTTGTTGGTCGAGGAGGCCGGCACGACTAACTGAGCGCTTTGTAGGCGTTGATTGAAATACCGCCAGTCACGCTCAAGATCGGCCTGGCGTTGCTTGTCGGCCAGATCACCTTTTGCGCTTTGCTCATTGAGCAAGTTTTGCACCTCGGCGACTTTTGACTGCAACTGGGCAAGTCCGGCGGGCGTGACGTAATTGGGCTGCGCGCTGACCTGCCGTTCGACTGGCTGATCGGCATGCGCGGCAGCGTTATCTTCATTGACGAAGGCGCGGCTCATGGTTTTCTCCCGTTATAGGGTTTGGGCCATGGTCATGGTCTATTAGTTTCGACGGATGTCTGGAAACGACTCATTGCGAGCGAAACGCACGGGCGGCGTCCCGGTCTTTCCGCTGCTGCCAGGCTTCTTCGCGATCGTCCCAATGGCGGCTGCGATAGTCCTCGCGGTCCTCGCTTTCGCGCATGGCCTGACACTGGCGGAAGCCATCGCTCCAGCCCTCGGCGTATTGCCTGTCTTTGAGATAACGCGGCACGTTTTTGCGAAACACACCGGTGATCGCCCCGGCAGCTTGTCGGCCACTGCTGCAACCATCATCGAAGCCATCGGCGAACGCCGGTGGATAACCCTTGGCAATCAAATCCTCGTGGGTCGTCTGGCAACCCATGATCAACATCAATAAACCCGCCACACCCACGCAACGCCACATATCGGACTCCCGGCCGTTTACCGGCCTATGGGTGAAGTCTAGGAGTGCATTGGTGAGGCGTTTGTAGAAGGCCTGTGAAAAATCCATTAACGCCACCGATCAACGGTGGGAGCGAGCTTGCTCGCGAAGGCGGTGCGTCAGTCACCATCAATGTTGGATGAGCCGCCGCCTTCGCGAGCAAGCCCGCTCCCACGGGAATGGTGGCGTGTCAGGTCAATAGTGATACCACTTCACTTCAAGCATCACTTCGTTTTCCGGCGAAGCCAGGTGGCTGAATTCGCGCTGGGCGCTCAGGCGCAAACCAAGATTGCGCGACAATTCCCACTGCTGGTTCAGGCTCACGCTACGACGCACTTCGCCATTGGTGAAGAAATCACCCTTGGCCTCCAGGCTGAAGTTGCCCAGCGGGTTCTTCCACAACACGCCACTGTTGAAACCTGCCGCAGGAGCAATAAATCCGGCGAAGTCGTTGTTGTGCTCAACGCGCACAGTGCCCAGGGCGAAACCGAGCATGTCCTCGCTCAATTGCCACGTGCCGCCGCCACCGCCATTAACGTGACTGACCAGGGTTTCATCGTCATGTTTGCCTGGCACGCGCTCCAGGCCACCGGTGACTTGCCACGAGAGCGGTTGCAATAGCTCATTACGCGGCGTCAGGGACCGAATGGTCGCCAGATCCAGTTGCTGCAACTGCCACTCATTGCTTTCGTACTGGCGCAGTTTCATCTGCAGGATTTCAATCTGCGCGCCAAGGGGAAAGCTTTCGGCGTTGTCGTTGAGATCGTGATAGGCCATGCGCAGACCATATTCACCAAACGCCTTGTCGCCGCGGGTGCCGATGCCGGCCTGCCAGGTGCGTGATTCATGGCCATCTTCGGGCAGGCCGGGTTGCGGGATATCCAGCTCCGGTGGCGGGTTCTGGTTGATCGCCCGCAGCAATTCGAAACTGCGCTGAGCCCGTTGCGAGTCGCGTTCCTGGCCGTTGGCGCGGTAGCGTTCGAGTCGGTAAGCCGCGTCGATGATCAGCGCCTGACGCTCGCGTGGTTGCGCCTTGAAGGCAGGCTCCTGCAATTGTTTCTGGTCGGCGCTGACCTTCAGCACCCACTGCTGTTCTTCAGGATTCAAAGGCTCGGCACGGCTCAGCAGTTCACGTTCGCGGGACGGGCGATACTGGATCGACTCCACCAGACCGGCCTCTTTAACCGCTTTGACGGTGTCGGTCGGAATCGCCGTCAGCGCAAACTGTTCGGTCAGGCGCAAGCTCGGACGCGCCACTTGCAGCAGTTCCAGCAGGCGATAGGAGCAGTTTTCGTCGAAGAAGAAATAGTCGAACTGGATCTGCTTGAGTTCCCAGACGTGCTCGACCATGCGCTCGGTTTCTTGTTGTGTCAGGTTCAGCCGGTATTCCCAAAGGTCACGGTTCTCGAGACTGCGGTATTCCGAGAGCTTTTCCTGATACGGCACCAGCGCAAACAGGCCCGGATAACCGCCCATCAAGCCTTTCCAGGCGTACAAAATGCTGTTGTCCGAACCTTCGATGTAGGCGCCGAAGTTGATTGCGTAGCTGAGTAGCGCGGTCTTGTCGCTCTGCACGTCCGCCTGGTCGATACGCAGCAACGTGTGGCCGAACATCGACGAAGGGCTGTTCAAATAGGCCGCGGGGAAAATCATCACCGCGCTGTGGGGCGAGACATCCTTGAACCATTGCTTGAATTCAGCACAGTCCAACGTCGGCAAATCAATCAGGTTGAGTTGCGCCTTCAGCCAGCGAGTACGCGCGGGGTAGACGCATTGGGCATGTTGTTCACCGGCATTGGCCGGGGTGTATAGCGCCTGCACGGTGGCGACCAGTTCGCGGTCGGGATGTTCGTTGCCGTCGGGTGCCAGAAAGAACTTCTTGTCACTGACATAGCTGCGCCAGCCACCAAACTTGGCGGTTTCGTAATGGCCCAGGGAAATCCAGAAGGGATCGTTGGCCAGTTGCTGCAAACGTTGATTGTCGATGTATGGCGCGGCGGACAGCGGGGCGCAGACACAGAGCGCCAGCCAGGCAAGGCGTTTGAGCATAGTGGGCAACTTAAGTCGAAAGAAACAAAGACCAAAGGGGCAGGCCCAAAAGAGCCAGGTCCAAAAAATAAAACCCGCTCCCCGAAAGGAGCGGGCGGGGCGAGCTTAAGCTTGAGTCGCGTACTTGACCAGACGAGGGTCGTTTTTCAGGATTGCCAGAGTGTTGGTATGCACGTCTTCAGCCGTCACGTCAGCCTTGCTGAAGATCTGCTGGAAGTGCTCGTGAGTCACAGCAGCGAAGTGCGCACGGTCTTCCGGCGCCACGCCCAGTACCACGGCGTAAGTGGTCAGCGCTTCGCCCTGACCTTTCGCCATGTCTTCGGAGAGCTCGTTCATCATGCCATTCATGGCCAGCCAGGATTTGCCGCCATAGGTCAGCGACGCATTGGTCGAGCAACCGTTGGTACCGGACGTCATACCGAAGGTTGCGTTGCCGGAAGTGCCGTTAGTGGTGGATGCCAGGAAGTGAGCCGGGGTGCCACGCTGACCTTCGAACAGCATGTTGCCCCAACCGCAATCCGGGCCGCCTGGCGCCTGAGCCATGGCGTTGATGGATACAGCGGTGAAGAGAGTACCGAGAAGAATCCGTTTCATAGCTTTGTTCTCTTTATGTGCATACCAATGGACAGGGTCTGGCCCGATCTGGCGCCAGTGGGCCGGTTATGTTCCAGCCGCGCAGTTTGGAGTTTAGGCACGTTCCAAGGGTTCCGTTACTTTTTGCGAAATATTCGTTGAAAACGCCGATTTAGCCCCGGCCCGCCTGGGGATGCCCGTTTAGCTATGCTTTGGCTAAAGGCGCGCCTTGCCAGTGGGGTATGGGCAGCGCCAGAATGCCGCTATCTGCCCCGCCTGATGTAAGGAAGCCCGATGCCTGATCCTGTTGCTGCCAGCTTGCGTCTAGCGCCCGAAGCGCTGACCCGTCCGTTTTCCGCTGAACAGTTCAGCTTCTCTACCACCAATGAACTGGAGCCCTTCCGCGGTGTGCTTGGCCAGGAACGCGCGGTCGAAGCCTTGCAGTTCGGTGTGGCCATGCCACGCCCCGGTTACAACGTATTCGTCATGGGCGAGCCCGGCACCGGCCGGTTTTCGTTCGTCAAACGCTACCTGAAAGCCGAAGGCAAGCGCCTGCAAACCCCGGCGGACTGGGTCTACGTCAACAATTTCGATGAGCCACGCGAGCCCCGGGCCCTGGAATTGCCCTCGGGAACGGCCAGCGCGTTTATCGGTGATATCAACACGTTGATCGACAACCTGGTGGCGACGTTCCCCGCAGTATTCGAACACCCGTCCTATCAGCAGAAGAAAAGCGCCATCGACCGCGCTTTCAACCAGCGCTACGACAAGGCACTGGACATCATCGAGCGCCTGGCGCTGGAGAAAGAAGTCGCGCTTTACCGTGACGCCAGCAACATCGCGTTTACCCCGATGAGTGAAGGCAAGGCGCTGGATGAAGCGGAATTTGCCCAGTTGCCAGAAGCTGATCGCGAGCGTTTTCACGACGACATTTCCGGTCTGGAGGAGCGCCTGAACGAAGAGCTCGCCAGCCTGCCGCAATGGAAGCGTGAGTCGAGCAATCAACTGCGCCACCTCAACGAAGAAACCATCACCCTGGCCTTGCAGCCGCTGCTGTCGCCGTTGTCGGAGAAGTACGCCGAGAACGCGGCGGTGTGCGGTTACCTGCAGGCGATGCAGGTTTATCTGCTGAAAACCGTGGTCGAGCAACTGGTGGACGACAGCAAGGTCGATGCCGTTGCCCGCAAGATGCTGGAAGAGCAATACGCGCCGAGCCTGGTGGTCGGTCATTCGGCCAGCGGCGGTGCGCCGGTGGTGTTCGAGCCGCACCCGACTTACGAAAACCTGTTTGGCCGCATCGAATACAGCACTGATCAGGGTGCGCTTTACACGACTTATCGGCAGTTGCGCCCAGGCGCGCTGCACCGTGCCAACGGCGGTTTCCTGATCCTCGAAGCGGAAAAAATGCTCAGCGAGCCGTTCGTGTGGGATGCGCTCAAGCGCGCTCTGCAATCGCGCAAGCTGAAAATGGAGTCGCCACTCGGCGAGATGGGCCGTTTCGCCACCGTTACCCTGACACCGCAGCACATCCCGTTGCAGGTCAAAGTCGTCATCATCGGCGCACGTCAGCTGTATTACACGCTGCAAGACCTCGATCCGGACTTCCAGGAGATGTTCCGCGTTCTGGTGGATTTCGACGAAGACATCCCGATGGTCGACGAGAGCCTGGAGCAGTTCGCCCAATTACTGAAAACCCGCACCTCCGAAGAAGGCATGGCGCCGCTGACCGCCGATGCCGTGGCGCGTGTGGCGACGTACAGTGCGCGTCTGGCTGAGCATCAGGGACGTTTATCGGCGCGGATCGGTGACTTGTTCCAGCTGGTCAGCGAGGCGGATTTCATTCGCGACCTGGCCGGCGATGAAATGACCGACGCCGGGCACATCGAGCGTGCGCTCAAGGCCAAGGCTACCCGCACCGGGCGCGTTTCGGCGCGGATTCTCGATGACATGCTGGCCGGGATCATCCTGATCGACACCGATGGCGCGGCCGTCGGAAAATGCAACGGGCTGACGGTGCTGGAGGTCGGCGACTCGGCGTTCGGTGTGCCGGCACGGATTTCCGCCACGGTCTACCCTGGCGGCAGCGGCATTGTCGACATCGAGCGCGAAGTCAACCTTGGCCAGCCGATTCACTCCAAAGGCGTGATGATCCTCACCGGGTATCTGGGCAGCCGTTACGCCCAGGAATTCCCGTTGGCGATTTCCGCGAGCATCGCGCTGGAACAGTCCTATGGTTACGTCGATGGAGACAGTGCGTCGCTGGGCGAAGCCTGCACGTTGATTTCGGCCTTGTCGAAAACGCCGCTCAAGCAATGCTTTGCAATCACCGGTTCGATCAACCAGTTCGGTGAAGTGCAAGCGGTGGGCGGGGTCAACGAGAAGATCGAAGGCTTCTTCCGCCTCTGCGAAGCCCGCGGGCTGACCGGTGAGCAGGGGGCGATCATTCCCCAGGCCAACGTGGCCACACTGATGCTGGATGAGAAGGTGTTGTCGGCAGTGCGCGCGGGGCAATTCCATGTCTACGCGGTGCGTCAGGCCGATGAGGCGTTGAGCCTGTTGGTCGGTGAGCCTGCCGGGGCGCCGGATGAGAATGGCGAGTTCCCTGAAGGCAGCGTCAATGCGCGGGTTGTGGAACGTTTGCGGGTGATCGCGGAAATGATCAGCGAAGAAGACCTGAAAGAAGCCGAGAAAGAAGCCGCACAGGAAGCGCTGGTCGAAACCAAGCCTGCCTGACATACACCTGATCAAAAATCGCACCGATCCTGTGGGAGCGAGCTTGCTCGCGATAGCGGACTTTCAGCCAACAGAGATGTTGAATGTCAGTGGCTCATCGCGAGCAAGCTCGCTCCCACATTTGTACTGGGTGCCGTTTGAAGAACGTGCCATCACTCTGACGTCAACATTCACACAATGACCATTCGGCGCCTTCTGGTCTCAGTTGACGTGCTGGTCAGACTTTTCTTCTATTCTGAGCTCAAGGATATCGACAGTAATCACTGGATCGAGACAGCTCTCCCGTGGGGGCTGAATACCGGATCTACCGAGGGTCGCCGCCATGTCGCGCAACCTCTGCCTCACCCGTCAATGCCTGGGCCTTGTGACCCGTATCGAGTGTGCCATCCGCCCTTTGGCGGGGGATACGGGCATGTGGACCTTACTCTTCGCCGCTGGAATGGCCGGCGAACAACCTTCAGCCATCAAAGCCCAAGGCCCTTTTCATGGGCCCTTCGTGGCTGAATCCATCCTCGACACCATTGTCGAAAGCCTGACACTGCACGGCTACGAGCTGGCCGACGATCCGCAAATCTGGTGCCTGCACCTGCAAGCCCAGCTGCGGGAAATCAATGGCGGCCGTTGTCGCAACCTCGGCGGCTTCGAGTTTCGCCCCGACCATTGAGAGGGCTATTGGTCAAGGCTGGACGTATCAGCCTTGTCGAGCTTGACCTCGAAGCCATATTGCACGGTGGTGAGGTCGGTTCGCTGATAGGTTTCCAGACGTGTGGGCTGGCCATAGAAGTAATGCACGCCGAATACTGCGGGGCCTTCTGCGCTGGCATCGTGAATGACCGAAAGAATCTCCTTGAGGTAATGACCGCTGTCGTCCTTGGCGAAAAAGCGCCAGTCCTGGGCGGGAAACCGCTTGAGATCAACCACCAGCGCATTGCCTTTCAATTCCAGGCCTTTGGGCAGTTGGTGGACATCGAGTGTCTGCTTGTCGATTGTCGCCAGGAACAGCGGCATGGAACCCACCGCGTAGGCAGGCGTTTGCGCAAACAGGTTCAGATCGTAAGTGATGAGGCCGCGCAGGGGATCGATCTGATACGCCTGCGGCGGTAGCTCGATCGGCTCGTCGCGTTTACCGCTGCTGTCCTCGGTAAAGAAGCTGACCGGGCTATTCCCGGGGTTGAAGGAAGTGCCCAGCAGTTCGTCGTTGAAACTTCGGGTGTGATCGAATTCGATGCGCGCGGCGCTCGGGTCATCGACCGATTGCCGGATGTTGACGCTTTTTTTCAGTTGCTCCTCGCTTAGCGTCGCGCCTTTGAGCCAGGTTGGAGCCTGATCGTCGTAAACCACCACCGGCAAAGTCAGTGGCTGGATGGTTTTTGCGGTGGTGTGCTGGTCGAAACGACGGACTGGCAGGTCCAGATCCTTGCGTGTGACCGTGGCCGCCGAAAAGTCGAGCAGGCTGACTTCAAGGGTCTCGATCAGCCCGTTGAAATACACCTTGGAGTAATGGTTTTTTTGTTGCTTCTCAAAGGCGCGCTGCTCTTCGTCGAGCTGTTTTTCGAACGTCTCGCTCCAGGCCTTTTGCTGCTGCATTTTTGCCAGCTGTTTTTGATAGAAGGCAATTTGCGCGGCGGTTTCGTTGATCGAGCCCGAGCGCGAAAGAAATTGCCCGGTGGCGTCCTTCGCCTGGACGATCAGCGGGTTGAGGGGTATTTCGCCGATCTCAGGCGCCAGCGGTGCGTTGTTGTTGAACTCGATTTCGGCGTAATTGTTCGCCAGCTTCAGCAAAGTGACGCTGAGATTGTCGTTGGTGCGAGTCTGGCCAACGTCCTTCTTCGTCAGTTCAAAGCTGTAAAGCCGTCGCGGCGCGATGACTTGCGCCTTGCCTTGAAGGCTGACCGGCTGCGGCTGGTTCTTGTTTTCCACATCCAGACCATCGACGTACGGGTAGGTCACCGTGAGATCGTCGGGGTGGGTCAGGTTGGAACTCGACGGGCTCAGCTGAATGCCCGGATCGGTTTCCGACCATTCTGGCTGAAACGCTATGACGCGTTTGTCGCTCAGGGTCACCGATTGCCATTCCAGGCCATGAGGAAAGAGAAACGTGTCGGGAATGTTGAAGTTGAAAGGGAACACCGGCTGCAGGTCGGTCAGATAATCGGAGCTTGAATCCTTATGCAGCACAATCAGGCTGTTGAGATACGTGTCGACCAGGGCTTGGGGCGTGGGATAGTGCTTGAGCACCGCGAGGACATCTGCGCTGTACTCGGTCTCCACGGGTTTGCTGTCGAGTTTGAGTTGCGTACGCTCGAGCAGCAGCAGGGAGCCGCCGAGTTCGGCCACGGCATCCTTGAGCTTGGGATCCTGAATCGCCTCCAGAGACATCTCGAACTGCGCGGTCTTTTCTTCGAGGCTGACCTGGCGGTTGTCATCGCAGGGTGAGCAGCCGCTCATCAGAAGCGCCAGGCAAACCCCGGCGCTTTTTAAAGGCAATCGCACATCCATTTCCCGTCTTCCTGTCCGATGTCGCTGGGCTGTCAATGGTTTGGACACTAGCAGAAAAACCTTGTCACACACGCGCAGGTTGCGGATTTTCCGATGGTTTCTGACTGCTTCTGGGTATAGACAAGCGGCTGGTATACTCGCGGCCAATTCCAGCCCAATGTGTGAGATTCAATGGAACGCTTTATCGAAAATGCAATGTACGCCTCCCGCTGGCTGTTGGCGCCGATCTACTTCGGCTTGTCCCTTGGCTTGCTGGCCCTGGCGTTGAAATTCTTCCAGGAAGTCTTCCACGTCATTCCCAACGTGTTCTCGATGGCTGAATCGGACCTGATCCTGGTGCTGCTGTCGCTGATCGACATGGCACTGGTGGGCGGTTTGCTGGTGATGGTGATGATTTCCGGCTATGAGAACTTCGTCTCCCAACTGGACATCGACGACAGCAAGGAAAAGCTCAACTGGCTGGGCACCATGGATTCATCTTCGTTGAAGATGAAGGTCGCAGCGTCCATCGTGGCGATTTCGTCGATCCACCTGTTGCGGGTTTTCATGGACGCCAAGAACATCGATCCCGAGCATTTGAAGTGGTACGTGATCATTCACATGACCTTCGTGGTGTCGGCGTTTGCCATGGGGTATCTGGATAAACTCACCAAGCATTGATTGGCACATTCCCTTGTAGGAGCGAGGCTTGCCCGCCAAGGGGTCATGTCAGTCGACATATGTGTCGCCTGTTAAGCCGCCTTCGCGGGCAAGCCTCGCTCCTACAAGGGGATTGTGAAACAGACGGGCGGTGTCGTTTATGGCTTGTACTTTGATGCGCTGGGGCCTATGCCTGTAAGGATGTTGTCTCGCCACAGTGTGAGGTGCGTTCATGAACTTTGTAGAGTTACGTGCTTATGCCATCGCCGGGAAAGTCGATGAGCTGAATCTGATCTCTCTGGAAGGCGGGATCTACTTGCTTGAGGCACGCATGCATGGTGCTGCGTATCCCTTGAGCGATGCTCGCGGCCAGATGGTTCACCTGCGCTCGGTAGAGCATGCGCGTGAAGTGCTTCATAACTTTCCCACCTTGCCATTCAATCTTGTGCACACCTCGGTTCATGATGAAATGTGTGGGCTGGGTGCGAGTTCTGAGGAAAGCCTGAAGGTGCCAATCGCTTTCGGTTCTGCCTGGCAGCACTGACACCCCGCATCAGTGCAATGACATCTGTGCTAGTCTGCTGGCCCTTTTGGTTCCGGGCGCTCCGGGACGCGCTGTGCACGCACGGCAAGTTCCAGGGCCGTCCGCACAGCGGAGCAGTGTCATGTCCGAAGTAAATCTGTCCACCGACGAAACCCGCGTCAGCTACGGTATCGGCCGTCAGTTGGGCGACCAACTGCGTGACAACCCGCCACCGGGCGTTAGCCTGGATGCGATCCTGGCAGGTCTGACCGACGCTTTCGCCGGCAAGGAAAGCCGTGTAGGTCAGGAAGAAATGTCCGCCAGCTTCAAGGTTATCCGTGAAATCATGCAAGCCGAAGCCGCTGCCAAAGCTGAAGCCGCTGCTGGCGAAGGCCTGGCCTTCCTGGCTGAAAATGCCAAGCGCGATGGCATCACTACCTTGGCTTCCGGTCTGCAATTCGAAGTGCTGACTGCCGGCGAAGGCGCCAAGCCGACCCGTGAAGACCAAGTGCGCACTCACTATCACGGCACCCTGATCGATGGCACTGTGTTCGACAGCTCCTATGATCGTGGTCAGCCAGCAGAATTTCCGGTCGGCGGCGTGATCGCTGGCTGGACCGAAGCCCTGCAACTGATGAACGCCGGCAGCAAATGGCGCTTGTACGTGCCGAGCGAACTGGCTTACGGCGCTCAAGGCGTTGGCAGCATTCCGCCGCACAGCGTACTGGTCTTCGACGTCGAACTGCTCGACGTTCTGTAAACCAGTGATCCTGTAGGAGCGAAGCTTGCTCGCGAATGCGTCACCTCGGTTTCAAGTCGAAACCGCGTCGCCTGCTTCGCGAGCAAGCTCTGCTCCTACAGAGATTTGCAGCGATTCTCATATTTCGATCTTGTGCTGCAATTCACTGGTCGGGCGCAACGCCCGGGCATAGCAGAACAGAAACAGATTGCGCACCAGTTCCTTGAGCACCACAGGCTCACTGGAACTCAAGCCGTTGACGTCCAGATCACCCTGATCCTGCAACTCGTTCAAGGCTTCTTCTTCAAGCACCGCACAGACTTCCCCGGTTTCCCGATGCAGAATCCTGAGGTAGGGATGTGGGCGGTCCAGCCAGGCATCGATCAAATAAGTCATGAGTCTCATCTCCATTGAATGGTTTCAATGAGAATAATTCCTATTCATTAAATAGCAAGGGCCTATTGGCGGTTTCCGGTTTTTTCCGGGTAAAGATTGCTTAAGGTCAAAACGGCTGGCGTTTGGCTGTTGCGAGGAAATACTGCGCGAGGCAGGGGAGGGAGAAGCACCATCCCACGCCGGGCGCGGGATGGAGTACAGCAGGTTCAGACTTTTCTGACGAACTCGGATTTGAGCTTCATCGGGCCGATGCCGTCAATCTTGCAGTCAATGTCGTGGTCGCCATCGCACAGACGGATGTTCTTGACCTTGGTGCCGACCTTGACCACCAGCGACGTGCCTTTGACCTTGAGGTCCTTGATCACGGTGATGGTGTCGCCGTCCTGCAGGACGTTGCCTACCGAATCCTTTTTCACGGTGTCATCGGACGCTGCTTCAGCTTCCCCGCTGGCGGACCACTCGTGGGCGCACTCGGGGCAGATCAGCTGGGCACCGTCTTCATAGGTGTATTCGGATTTGCATTTCGGACAGGGTGGCAACGTGCTCACTAAGGCTCCTTGGATTCAGGATCGCTAAAAAGCGCACATTGTATAGGGTTTTTGCCAGAGGAGGCGCGCGCAGTACATAACCTGTGGGAGCAAGCCCGCTCCCACAGGTGATGGTCGTTGTCAGTGCGTGCGGGCCACCGCAAACTCACTCAACTCGACCAACGCATCGCGATACTCGCTGGCAGGCAGCGCGTCGAGGCATTTGATCGCTCGGGCCACGTAATCACGGGCCAGTTGCGCGGTGTACTCAAGGGAGCCGGAAGCTTCAACGGCCTCTCGAATGCTTTCCAGGTCCTCGATGCCGCCTTTCTGGATCGCCTTGCGCACCAGTGCCGCCTGTTCCGGGGTACCTTCGCGCATGGTGTAGATCAGTGGCAGGGTCGGCTTGCCTTCGGCCAGATCATCGCCGACGTTCTTGCCCAGGGTTTCTGCGTCACCCTTGTAGTCCAACAGGTCGTCGACCAGTTGGAAGGCCACGCCCAGGTGATCGCCAAACGTGCGCAGGGCTTCGGCTTGTTCCGGCGTCGCTTCGCACAGGGCTGCGGCGCTGTGGGTCGAGGCCTCGAAGAGCATCGCGGTCTTGCCGCGGATGACTTCCATGTAGGTTTCTTCGGTGGTGCTTGCGTCGCGGACCTTGGACAGCTGCAACACTTCGCCTTCGGCGATGATGCGCGTGGCTTGCGAAAGGATCTTCATCACCGGCATGGAGCCCAGTTCGACCATCATTTCGAAGGAGCGCGAATACAGGAAGTCGCCCACCAGTACGCTTGGCGCATTGCCCCACATGGCGTTGGCGGTCGAGCGGCCACGGCGCATGCCGGACATGTCGACGACGTCGTCGTGCAGCAGGGTGGCGGTGTGCAGGAACTCGATGGTCGCGGCCAGCAGGCGCAGGTCGTCGCCTTCGCGGCCAAGGGCCTTGCCACACAGCAGCACTAATAAAGGACGCAGGCGTTTACCGCCAGCCGAGGTAATGTAGTCGCCGATTTTCGATACCAGCGGCACTCGGGAAGTCAGCTGCTTCTTGATGATGCCGTCGACGGCGCTAAAATCGTCCGCCACCGCGCGGTAGAAAGCTTGGGGTTGCATCAGCGACAGTTGCTCCAGAAGGGTTGCGCGGCATGCTAGGACCCACGTCGGCGGGTGTCAAGGCGCGATGGACGGCCTCTTGCATCGCCCCGGCAGCTTGCGTACAATCGCGCACCCTGAACTTCCTGGGCAGCACCTGCCTTACGCAATTGCAAACAGGCCTTCCAGCCTTATGCAGCCATGCCAGCCAATACCTCTTCTTATAAAGAGCTGGGTGAGCAGGATTATCGGAGAAATACCATGTCGTACGCAGTAATTGTTACTGGTGGCAAGCAATACAAGGTCGCCCCAGGTGAATACCTGAAGATCGAAAAACTGGAAATCGCTACTGGCGAATCCGTTACTTTTGATCGCGTTCTGTTGGTCGCCAATGGCGATGACGTGAACATCGGCGCTCCAGTTGTTGCCGGCGCTACCGTTGTGGCTGAAGTGATCTCCCAAGGTCGTCACGATAAAGTCCGCATCATCAAGTTCCGTCGTCGTAAGCACCACATGAAGCGTATGGGCCACCGCCAGTGGTACACCGAGATCAAAATCACCGGTATTCAGGCTTAATTTCAGCCTAATTCCTCACTAGGAGAATTGACTCATGGCACACAAAAAAGCTGGTGGTAGTACCCGTAACGGTCGCGACTCAGAAGCCAAACGCCTTGGCGTGAAGATGTATGGCGGCCAGGTTATCATTCCGGGCAACATCATCGTGCGTCAGCGCGGCACCCAATTCCACGCCGGTTACGGTGTTGGCATGGGTAAAGATCACACTCTGTTCGCTAAAATCGACGGCGTGATCAAGTTCGAAGTAAAAGGCGCTTTCAACCGCCGTTACGTGAGCATTGTCCCGAAGACTGACGTCGTCGCGGCATAATTACGTAGTTGCTGGAAAAGCCCTGTCTTGCGACGGGGCTTTTTCGTTTGTGGGATGAGTCTCTTGCAAAGCTGTTTGTAATGAGCTCCAGCGCTGGATTTGCGGTCGTTGATTGAGGTCGCTGCGCTCATTTTTGCAAGAGTCTTATGTCTGGATTTTTTCGGCTCGTCCGTATGGCGAGAGGCGTTGTGTTATGAAGTTTGTTGATGAAGTATCGATTCGAGTAAAGGCCGGTGACGGCGGCAACGGTTGCATGAGCTTCCGTCGTGAAAAATTCATTGAAAATGGCGGCCCTAACGGCGGCGACGGTGGTGATGGCGGCTCGGTCTACATGATCGCCGACGAAAACCTCAACACCCTGGTGGACTACCGTTACACCCGGCACTTCGATGCCGAGCGTGGTTCCAACGGCGGCAGCACCGACTGCACCGGCAAGAAAGGTGAAGAGCTGGTGTTGCGTGTTCCGGTCGGCACGACCGTCATCGACGCTGCCACCCAGGAAGTGATCGGCGACCTGACCAAGGCTGGTCAGAAACTGCTGGTGGCTCACGGTGGCTGGCACGGGCTGGGCAACACCCGTTTCAAATCCAGTACCAACCGCGCTCCGCGTCAGACCACGCCGGGCAAGCCGGGTGAGGCGCGTGATCTGAAGCTGGAAATGAAAGTGTTGGCAGACGTCGGTCTGCTGGGCTTGCCGAACGCTGGTAAAAGTACCTTCATTCGCTCGGTATCGGCCGCCAAGCCGAAAGTCGCCGACTACCCGTTCACCACGCTGGTGCCGAACCTGGGTGTGGTCAGCGTCGATCGCTGGAAGAGCTTCGTGGTCGCGGACATCCCGGGTCTGATCGAAGGCGCTTCCGATGGCGCAGGCTTGGGGATTCGCTTCCTCAAGCACTTGTCGCGTACCCGTTTGCTGCTGCACCTCGTGGACATGGCGCCGCTCGATGACACCAGCGCCCCGGATGCTGCTGAAGTGATCGTCAGCGAATTGACCAAGTTCAGCCCGTCCCTGGCTGAGCGTGATCGTTGGCTGGTGCTGAACAAGTGCGACCAGATCCTTGAAGAAGAGCACGATGCTCGCGTCAAGGAAATCGTTGATCGCCTGGAATGGACTGGCCCGGTCTACGTGATCTCGGCCATCTCCAAGCTCGGCACTGAGCGTCTGTGCCACGACATCATGCGTTACATGGAAGATCGTGCCGATCGCCTGGCGAACGACCCTGCTTACAAGGAAGAGCTGGCCGAACTTGATCAGCGTATCGAAGACGAAGCTCGTGCCCAGTTGCAGGCTCTGGATGACCAGCGTGCCCTGCGCCGCAGTGGCGTGAAGTCGGTCCATGACATCGGCGACGATGATTGGGACGAAGAAGACGTGGATGATGAAGACGGTCCGGAAATCATTTACGTGCGCGACTGATCCGTTGCGATAAACTTGAACGCCGCTCAATCGAGCGGCGTTTTGGTATCTGGAAATCGGTAGTCACGAATAACGTTACGGGCAGCGCTGGGTCGCGCTGTCCTCAAGCTAAGGTTGAAGATGATGCGGAGCAAGGTGACAGGTGCGCAGCGTTGGGTCGTGAAAATCGGCAGCGCGTTGCTGACGGCGGACGGCAAGGGCCTGGATCGCGCGGCAATGGGTGTCTGGGTCGAACAGATGGTTGCCCTGCATGAGGCGGGCGTCGAGCTGGTGTTGGTGTCCTCCGGGGCAGTGGCAGCGGGCATGAGCCGTCTGGGTTGGACCGTGCGACCCAGTGCGATGCACGAGCTGCAGGCGGCTGCCGCCATCGGTCAGATGGGCCTGGTTCAGGCTTGGGAATCGAGCTTTGCCGAATTTGGTCGGCACACCGCGCAGATTCTTCTGACGCACGACGACTTGTCCGACCGCAAGCGCTACCTGAACGCCCGCAGCACCTTGCGTGCGTTGGTCGAGTTGAAAGTGATTCCGGTGATCAACGAAAACGACACCGTGGTGACTGACGAAATCCGTTTTGGCGACAACGACACGCTGGCGGCGCTGGTGGCCAACCTGGTTGAAGCTGATTTGCTGGTGATCCTTACCGATCGCGACGGCATGTTCGACGCCGATCCGCGCAACAACCCCGATGCCAAGCTGATTTACGAGGCGCGCGCCGATGATCCGGCGCTGGACGCCGTGGCAGGTGGTACGGGTGGTGCGCTGGGGCGCGGCGGCATGCAAACCAAGTTGCGCGCGGCGCGCCTGGCGGCGCGTTCCGGTGCGCACACCATCATCGTTGGCGGACGCCTCGATCGTGTGCTGGATCGCCTGAAGGCGGGCGAGCGCATCGGCACCTTGCTGTCGCCGGAGCGCGGCATGCTGGCAGCGCGCAAACAATGGCTGGCCGGCCATCTGCAAACCCGCGGCACGCTGGTGCTGGATGCGGGGGCGGTGACGGCGTTGTCCCAAGGCAACAAAAGCCTGTTGCCGGTCGGCGTCAAGCTGGTCCAGGGCAGTTTCCGTCGCGGCGAAATGGTGGTGTGCGTGGCGCCGGACGGTCGTGAGATCGCCCGTGGCCTGGCCAACTACAGCGCGCTGGAAGCGCAGAAAATCATCGGTCAGTCGTCTGAGGCGATTGTCGGTCTGCTGGGTTACATGGCCGAGCCGGAACTGGTTCACCGCGATAACCTTATCCTGGTCTGAAGGAATATTTGAATGCGCGTAGCAAAAGGATTGTTGGGGCTGCTGTTGGTGATGCCGCTGCTGGCCTCGGCCGAGGAAATTGGTCAGGTGTCGACGGTGTTCAAGTTTGTCGGCCCGAACGACCGTATCGTCGTTGAGGCATTCGATGATCCGAAGGTCGAAGGCGTGACTTGCTACCTGTCCCGGGCCAAGACTGGCGGTGTGAAAGGCGGCTTGGGTTTGGCTGAGGATCGCGCTGAAGCGTCCATTGCCTGTCGTCAGGTGGGGCCGATCAACTTCAAGGGCGAGTTGAAGGATGGCGAAGAGGTGTTCAAGGAGCGCACTTCACTGGTGTTCAAGACCATGCAGGTGGTGCGCTTCCTCGACAAGAAGCGCAATACGCTGGTTTATCTGGTATACAGCGATCGCTTGATCGAAGGCAGCCCGCAGAATGCGGTGACGGCAATCCCTATCCTGCCATGGACACACGCCCAATAACCTAGTAAAGATCCGAATGTGGGAGCGAGCTTGCTCGCGATAGCTGCTTAACATTCAACATCTATGTCGACTGTTATGCTGTCATCGCGAGCAAGCTCGCTCCCACATTTTTTTGCGGTGCGTTTGCCCAAATCGCAGGCAATAAAAAACCGACCCTGGGGTCGGTTTTTTAACAAGCTTATCGCTTATGCGGCAACAGCAAGGTTCAGAGCCTTGACGTGACCGTTCAGGCGGCTCTTGTGGCGAGCAGCCTTGTTCTTGTGGATGATGCCTTTATCGGCCATACGGTCGATAACTGGCACGGCCAGAACGTAAGCAGCTTGAGCTTTTTCAGCGTCTTTTGCGTCGATGGCCTTAACTACATTCTTGATGTAGGTACGAACCATGGAACGCAGGCTGGCGTTGTGGCTGCGACGCTTCTCAGCCTGTTTTGCACGTTTTTTGGCGGAAGGTGTGTTGGCCACCGTCGAGCTCCTCGAAAGACTTTTTAGGAAATAGCAAACAAAATAGGCCGCGAATCATGCCGATGAGTTGATGTCTTGTCAAGGGCGGTTGAGACGTTCCGCTAAGTGGTAGGTATAAAGAGGCGGGATATTTATTTCCGGCGCTTGACCTGTAAACTCGCGAGCTTTGGCTCTGTGCTGCTGCGGCGCGGAGTATCGCATAAGTGGGCGCGTTGTTCGCCTGCTGTTTATCGACAGGCACACACTCTTTCAATGAATCTGCTCAAATCGTTGGCCGCCGTCAGCTCTATTACGATGCTTTCCCGGGTTCTGGGGTTCGTCCGTGACACCCTTATCGCGCGCGCATTTGGCGCCGGGATGGCGACCGACGCCTTCTTCATCGCCTTCAAACTGCCCAATCTGCTGCGGCGGATCTTCGCCGAAGGGGCCTTTTCCCAAGCGTTCGTGCCGATTCTTGCCGAATATAAAAGCCAGAAGGGCGAGGAGGCGACGCGAACCTTTGTTGCCTACGTCTCTGGTCTGCTGACGCTGGTGCTGGCGCTGGTCACCGCGCTGGGCATGATCGCTGCGCCGTGGGTTATCTGGGCAACGGCGCCGGGTTTCACCGACACTCCGGAAAAATTCCAGCTCACTTCCGACCTGTTGCGGGTGACATTTCCATATATATTGCTGATCTCTCTGTCTTCCTTGGCAGGGGCGATCCTCAATACGTATAACCGTTTCTCGGTGCCGGCCTTCGTGCCGACCCTGCTTAACGTCAGCATGATCATTTTCGTGCTGTTCCTGACGCCGTATTTCGATCCGCCGGTCATGGCCCTGGGCTGGGCGGTGCTGGCGGGTGGTCTGGCGCAATTGCTCTATCAACTGCCGCACTTGAAAAAAATCGGCATGCTGGTCCTGCCGCGCCTGAACCTGCGCGACAGCGGCGTCTGGCGGGTGATGAAACAGATGCTGCCGGCGATTCTCGGTGTTTCGGTGAGCCAGATTTCTCTCATCATCAACACCATTTTTGCGTCGTTCCTGGTCGCCGGTTCCGTGTCGTGGATGTATTACGCCGACCGTTTGATGGAGTTGCCATCGGGGGTGCTCGGTGTGGCGTTGGGCACAATTCTGCTGCCGACCCTGGCCAAGACCTATGCCAGCAAGGACCGCGCCGAATACTCACGGATTCTCGATTGGGGCCTGCGTCTGTGCTTCATGCTGGTGTTGCCGTGCTCGCTTGCGCTGGGAATTCTGGCCGAGCCGCTGACGGTGTCGCTGTTCCAGTACGGACAGTTCAGCGCCTTCGATGCGGCCATGACTCAGCGGGCGCTGATCGCATATTCGGTCGGGTTGCTCGGGATTATCGTGATCAAAGTGCTGGCACCAGGCTTTTATGCGCAACAAAACATCCGCACACCGGTAAAGATCGCGATTTTCACGTTGATCGTTACGCAGTTGTTTAACCTGGTGCTGATTGGTCCGCTGGCCCACGCCGGGCTGGCGCTCGCCATCAGCGTCGGTGCCTGCCTGAACGCGGGGCTGCTGTTCTATCAGTTGCGCAAGCAGCAGATGTACCAGCCACAACCGGGCTGGGCGAAGTTCGGTGCCAAACTGGTGGTCGCGGTTGCAGTAATGTCGGCGGTTTTGCTGGGCGGAATGCACTTTATGCCGGTCTGGGATCAGGGGCACATGCTGGAGCGATTCCTGCGCCTGGGCGCTCTGGTGGGCGCGGGCGTCGTCTCGTATTTCGGCATGTTGCTGTTGATGGGCTTTCGTTTGCGCGACTTCAATCGCAAGGCGCTGAGCTGAGGCTTTTGCCTCGATAAACACGGGCGGGCCGACGGTTTTGTCGGCTCGATCACTTTGGGTTACGGTGTTGCCTGTCGTCGGCCGCCGGGTGTGGTTATAATCGACCACTTTATGAGCAAGAAGCGCGTTATGCAGCTGGTTCGAGGCCTCCACAACCTGCGCCCCCGGCATCGGGGCTGTGTCGCCACTATTGGCAACTTTGACGGTGTTCACCGTGGCCACCAGGCTATCCTGGCGAGGCTGCGTGAGCGAGCGCTCGAGTTGGGCGTACCCAGCTGCGTGGTGATTTTCGAGCCGCAGCCGCGGGAATTCTTCGCTCCGGACACGGCACCCGCCCGTCTGGCCCGTCTGCGAGACAAACTGCAGCTGCTGGCTGACGAAGGTGTCGACCGGGTCCTGTGCCTGGCCTTCAATCAGCGCCTGAGCAAGCTCAGCGCCAGCGAATTCGTCGATACCATTCTGGTAGACGGCCTGGGCGTACAGCACCTGGAGGTCGGTGACGACTTCCGCTTCGGCTGTGACCGGGTAGGGGATTTCGATTTCCTGCAACAGGCCGGCGCCATGCAAGGCTTTACCGTCGAAGCGGCGCAAACCGTCGAGCTGGACGGCATTCGCGTCAGCAGCACCCAGGTGCGAAATGCCCTGGCCGCGGCAGATTTTACCTTGGCCGAACGCCTGCTCGGTCGTCCGTTCCAGATAACCGGGCGAGTCCTGCATGGCCAGAAACTGGCGCGCCAGTTGGGTACGCCAACCGCCAACATTCAACTCAAGCGTCGTCGCGTGCCGCTGACCGGGGTTTACCTGGTCGACGTCGACATCGACGGCAAGACCTCGCCAGGCGTCGCCAACATCGGCGTGCGGCCAACGGTCCAAGGGGATGGCAAAGCCCACCTCGAAGTCCATCTTTTAGATTTTGCCGGCGATCTGTATGACCGGCGTTTGACGGTGGTTTTCCACCACAAGCTGCGTGAAGAGCAGCGTTTCGCCTCTCTGGAGGCGCTTAAGACGGCGATCAATGCGGATGTCGCCGCCGCCCGTGCCCTGTCGCACCTAGCGCCAATCGCTAATGAAGAGCCATAAATGACCGACTATAAAGCCACGCTAAACCTTCCGGACACCGCCTTCCCAATGAAGGCCGGCCTGCCTCAGCGCGAACCGCAGATTCTGCAGCGCTGGGACAGCATTGGCCTGTACGGTAAGTTGCGCGAAATTGGCAAGGATCGTCCGAAGTTCGTACTTCACGACGGTCCTCCGTACGCCAACGGCACGATTCACATCGGTCATGCGCTGAACAAGATCCTCAAGGACATGATCATCCGCTCGAAAACCCTGTCGGGTTTCGACGCGCCTTATGTTCCGGGCTGGGACTGCCACGGTCTGCCGATCGAGCACAAGGTCGAAGTGACCCACGGCAAAAACCTGGGCGCGGACAAGACCCGCGAACTGTGCCGTGCCTACGCCACCGAGCAGATCGAAGGCCAGAAATCCGAATTCATCCGTCTGGGCGTGTTGGGCGACTTCGCCAACCCGTACAAGACCATGGACTTCAAGAACGAGGCCGGTGAAATCCGTGCGTTGGCCGAAATCGTCAAGGGCGGTTTCGTGTTCAAGGGCCTGAAGCCTGTGAACTGGTGCTTCGACTGCGGTTCGGCCTTGGCTGAAGCGGAAGTCGAGTACGAGAACAAAAAGTCCTCGACCATCGACGTGGCCTTCCCGATTGCCGACGAAGCCAAACTGGCTGCCGCTTTCGGTCTGCCGTCGCTGGACAAACCGGCTTCGATCGTGATCTGGACCACCACCCCGTGGACCATCCCGGCCAACCAGGCGCTGAACGTTCACCCGGAATTCAACTACGCCCTGGTCGACGTCGGCGACAAACTGCTGGTACTGGCTGAAGAGCTGGTCGAATCGTGCCTGGCCCGTTACAGCCTGGAAGGTTCGGTCATCGCCACCACCACCGGTAAAGAACTGGAACTGATCAACTTCCGTCACCCGTTCTACGATCGCCTGTCGCCGGTTTACCTGGCCGACTACGTTGAACTGGGCGCTGGCACCGGCGTGGTTCACTCCGCTCCGGCGTACGGCGTGGACGACTTCGTGACCTGCAAAAAATACGGCATGGTTAACGACGACATTCTCAACCCGGTACAAAGCAACGGCGTTTACGCGACCTCGCTGGAGTTCTTCGGCGGCCAGTTCATCTGGAAAGCCAATCCGGCCATCGTCGACAAACTGACCGAAGTCGGTGCGCTGCTGCACACCACCATCATTGAACACAGCTACATGCATTGCTGGCGTCACAAGACCCCGCTGATCTACCGCGCCACCGCGCAGTGGTTCATCGGCATGGACAAAGAGCCAGCGACTGGCGAAACCCTGCGCAAGCGGGCGATCAAAGCCATCGAAGAGACCAAATTCGTCCCGGCCTGGGGCCAGGCGCGCCTGCACTCGATGATCGCCAACCGTCCTGACTGGTGTATCTCCCGTCAGCGCAACTGGGGCGTGCCGATCCCGTTCTTCCTCAACAAGGAAAGCGGCGAACTGCACCCACGCACCGCCGAGCTGATGGAAGAAGTGGCCAAGCGCGTTGAAGTCGAAGGTATCGAAGCCTGGTTCAAGATGGACGCTGCCGAGTTGCTCGGTGACGAAGCGCCGCAATACGACAAGATCAGCGACACCCTGGACGTCTGGTTCGATTCGGGCACCACGCACTGGCACGTCCTGCGCGGTTCACACCCGATGGGCCACGAGAGCGGCCCGCGTGCCGACTTGTACCTGGAAGGTTCCGACCAACACCGCGGCTGGTTCCACTCGTCGCTACTGACCGGTTGCGCCATCGATAACCACGCGCCGTATCGCGAGCTGCTGACCCACGGTTTCACCGTCGACGAGTCCGGTCGCAAGATGTCCAAATCCTTGGGCAACGTGATCGCACCGCAAAAGGTCAACGACACCCTGGGCGCCGATATCATGCGTTTGTGGGTGGCTTCCACCGACTACTCGGGTGAAATGGCGGTGTCCGAGCAGATCCTGCAACGCAGTGCGGACGCCTACCGGCGCATCCGTAACACCGCGCGCTTCCTGCTCTCCAACCTGACCGGTTTCAACCCGGCCACCGACATTCTGCCGGCCGAAGAAATGCTCGCGCTGGACCGTTGGGCCGTGGATCGCACGCTGCTGCTGCAACGCGAGTTGCAAGAGCACTATGGCGAATACCGCTTCTGGAACGTCTACTCCAAAATCCACAACTTCTGCGTGCAGGAGCTGGGCGGTTTCTACCTCGACATCATCAAGGACCGTCAGTACACCACGGGCGCCAACAGCAAGGCTCGCCGTTCGGCGCAAACCGCGCTGTTCCACATCTCCGAAGCGCTGGTGCGCTGGATCGCGCCGATCCTCGCGTTCACCGCCGACGAACTGTGGGAATACCTGCCGGGCGAGCGTAACGAATCGGTGATGCTCAACACCTGGTACGAAGGCCTGACCGAACTGCCGGAAAACGTCGAACTGGGCCGCGCCTACTGGGAGCGGATCATGGCGGTGAAGGTCGCTGTGAACAAGGAAATGGAAATTCAGCGCGCAGCCAAGGCGGTCGGTGGCAACCTGCAAGCCGAAGTGACGCTGTTCGCCGAAGATGCGCTGAGCGCCGACCTGGCTAAACTGAGCAATGAACTGCGTTTCGTGCTGATCACCTCAACCGCCAGCGTTGCCCCCTTTGTTCAGGCGCCAGAGGACGCGTTAGTCACCGAAGTCAGCGGTCTGAAGCTGAAAATCGTCAAGTCGGCCTTCGCCAAGTGCGCCCGTTGCTGGCACTGCCGCGAAGACGTCGGCGTGAACCCGGAGCATCCGGAAATCTGCGGTCGCTGTGTCGACAACATCAGCGGCACTGGCGAGGTCCGTCACTATGCCTAATGCCATTGGCCGTTTCGGACGGCTGGGCTGGCTCTGGTTGAGTTTGCTGGTCCTGGTCATCGACCAGGCCAGCAAGTTCTACTTCGAAGGCTCGCTCAAGATGTACCAGCAAATCGTGGTGATCCCCGATTACTTCAGCTGGACCCTGGCCTACAACACCGGCGCCGCGTTCAGTTTCCTGGCTGACAGTTCGGGTTGGCAGCGCTGGTTGTTTGCCCTGATTGCGGTCGTGGTCAGTGCGGTGCTGGTGGTGTGGCTCAAGCGCCTTGGGCGCAACGAAACCTGGCTGGCGATTGCGCTGGCCCTGGTGCTCGGCGGCGCGCTGGGCAATCTGTATGACCGCATTGCCTACGGCCATGTGATCGATTTCATTCTGGTGCATTGGCAGAACCGCTGGTATTTCCCGGCGTTCAACTTCGCCGACAGTGCGATTACTGTTGGTGCCGTGATGCTTGCGCTGGACATGTTCAAAAGCAAGAAAACCGGAGAAGCCGTTCATGACTGAACAGGTATTGGCTGAGCAACGCATCCGCCAGAACACGGAAGTCACCTTGCACTTTGCACTGCGCCTGGAGAACGGCGACACCGTCGACAGCACCTTCGACAAAGCCCCGGCGACCTTCAAGGTCGGCGACGGCAACCTGTTGCCGGGTTTCGAGGCGGCACTGTTCGGCTTCAAGGCTGGCGACAAGCGTACGCTGACGATTCAGCCGGAAAACGCTTTTGGTCAGCCTAACCCGCAAAACGTACAAATCATCCCGCGTAACCAGTTCAAGGACATGGAACTGTCACCGGGTTTGCTGGTGATCTTCAACGATGCGGCCAATACTGAGCTGCCTGGCGTTGTGAAAGAGTTTGATGACGAGCAAGTGACCATCGATTTCAATCATCCGCTGGCCGGAAAGACATTGACCTTTGACGTCGAAATCATCAGCGTCAAATCGCTGTAACTGACCGGATGCGGTCAAAATTGTGGGAGCGGGCTTGCTGTGGCGAGGGGATTTATCCCCGTAGGGGTGCGAAGCGCCCCTGAACCCGACCACCGCGGTCTTGAATGAGAACGCGCTGCCTGGTTTACGATTGCTTCGCAATCGGACGGGGATAAATCCCCTCGCCACAAAGCCCGCTCCCACAGTGGTTATTCATTTTTTCCGCGCGCAAGACACGAGGCACCGCATGCAAATCAAACTCGCCAACCCCCGTGGCTTCTGCGCCGGTGTCGACCGGGCGATCGAAATCGTCAATCGCGCCCTGGAAGTCTTCGGGCCGCCGATCTATGTGCGCCACGAAGTAGTCCACAACAAATTCGTGGTCGAAGACCTGCGCGCTCGCGGTGCGATCTTTGTTGAAGAACTGGATCAGGTCCCGGACGACGTCATCGTGATCTTCAGTGCCCACGGCGTCTCCCAGGCTGTGCGTACTGAAGCCGCTGGCCGTGGCCTCAAAGTGTTCGACGCGACCTGCCCGCTGGTGACCAAGGTGCACATCGAAGTCGCGCGTTACAGCCGCGACGGTCGTGAATGCATCCTGATCGGCCATGCCGGTCACCCGGAAGTCGAAGGCACCATGGGCCAATACGATGGCAGCAATGGTGGCGCGATCTATCTGGTCGAGGACGAGAAAGACGTTGCCGCGTTGCAAGTACACAATCCCGAAAAACTGGCCTTCGTCACCCAGACTACTCTGTCCATGGACGATACCAGCCGCGTCATCGACGCTCTGCGTACGCGTTTTCCGGCGATTGGTGGCCCGCGCAAGGACGACATCTGCTACGCGACGCAAAACCGTCAGGACGCAGTCAAGCAACTCGCCAACGAATGCGATGTGGTATTGGTGGTCGGCAGCCCGAACAGCTCCAACTCCAATCGCTTACGCGAGCTGGCCGAGCGCATGGCCACTCCGGCCTATTTGATCGACGGCGCCGAAGACCTGCAAAAGAGCTGGTTTGATGGCGTCGAGCGCATTGGTATTACCGCGGGTGCCTCCGCTCCGGAAGTGCTGGTGCGTGGTGTGATCCAGCAACTGCAGGCTTGGGGTGCTACCGGTGCCGATGAGCTGGCCGGTCGCGAGGAGAACATCACGTTCTCCATGCCTAAAGAGTTACGCGTCCGTTCGTTGCTTTGATTTTTTCTCTCTCTGGCATAACGCCTGCTCAGCCTTGTGGTTGCGTAGGCTGACACGACCGGTTGCGGCCAGCACCACTTGAAGCTGGCTGACGGGCTCGCGGGCATCGCAAAGGTGCAATGTTCCGGCTTGAAAGGCTTTTTTGGGCATCAGCGGCTCACCGAGACTGCTGAAGCGGATGTAACGCTTGACCCACCAATTGCCGACAATCGGCACCCCAGTGTCGCTCGCGTGCTCGGCCATAACCGGATTGCTGTGGTCCTCCGAGCCTTTACCACTGACGTCCAGAATGATTCGCCAGCCCTGGCCCCAATCACCATTGATGCCATAGATCACCACACTCTGATTGCGCGAGAGCGAGAGGGTTCTGGCATTGCGTATACCGCTGATTAACGACTGCGCCGCTTCCTCGCGATGATTCGATTCCGTAAGCGCAGCAAATGCCGGACTGACCAAGTGCAGAACAATCCCGACAATCATCAGTCCCATGAGCAGTTCGATCAGACTGAAACCTTGCTGACGCATGATATCTCCCTCCCTGGAATACGGTGGTTGCGCAATCCTTGTGCGAGTAATGGCAAAACAACCGAACATCTGTCGGTCGAATGTTCTAGCGTGTAACTGCAGGTATAGCCGACGGCAACGGAGGGCACCGATGGATCATCGTACAAAAGGTTTCACGCTGATCGAGTTGCTGGTCGCGCTTGCGGTCTTTCTGATTCTGATCACCCTCGCGGTCCCGGCGTTTACCCGTTCGGTGCAAGGCACCAAGGCCGACACCGAGATCAGCGACCTGCAACGAGGTCTGAACTTCGCCCGACTCGAAGCGATCGATCGGGGCATCACCACCCGGGTGCGACCGACGGCGGGTGACAGCGTCTGGAGCGGGGAATTGGCGGTCTATGACAGTACTGGCACTGCGGCCAATGTATTACGGGTTGTTCCAGCGATGAGCAGCGGCGCGACTCTGACGCTAACCTCAGGAGTGACCGCCATCGATTTCAACAATCTCGGCGGTCTGTCGGCACCGTCCACGGCGGTGGTGATCAGCTACGTACTGGGGGCGCAAAGCAGGACGCTGACGGTGTGTTTGAACGGACGAATTCTACTGGGTGGAAGTTGCGGATGAGGGGATGGAGCAAGCGTGCTCAGGAAGGCATGACGCTGATTGAGGTTTTGGTGGCGTTGTTGATTCTAAGCGTGGGCCTGTTGGGGGCGGCGGCGTTTCAGCTCAATGCGCTGAAGTACACCGACAGCGCGCGAATGACCAGCCAGGCCAGTTTTATAGCCTACGACATGATGGACCGCATCCGCGCCAACTCCGGCGCCGACTACACCGTCACGCCACCGACGTCGGGCAACCTGAATGTCGCGCGAGATCAGGACTTGTACGACTTCACCTCCAACGTCGTCAATTTCCTTGGCAGTACCGCCACGGGGACCGTCACACTCAATCAGCGGGTCTACACCATCACCATCACCTGGGACGACTCTCGGGCCGCCAACATCGCCAATTCCCGCCGCAGCTTTGTGCTGACCAGTCGCGCCGCCGTCGACCCGGTGGTGACGCCATGAACCGGCTCAATCGAGGTTTCGGCCTGATCGAAATGCTGATCGCCCTGGCGTTGAGCCTGGTCGTGGTACTCGGCGTGGCGCAGATTTTCATTTCGGCGAAGAACACCTACGTCAGTCAGAACGCGTCGGCGAACATGCAGGAAGATGCGCGTTTCGTGCTGAGCAAGATGATTCAGGAAATCCGCATGGTGGGGATGTTCGGTTGTCTGGGTACGATTACCGATGCAAGCGCGGGAGGCAGCTTCAATCTCAGTCAGGTAATGCCGATCAGTTGGGACAATGCCGATCTCAAGCTCACCTTGGTGACCGCCGATGTGGGAGCGGGTGGAGGTACGCCGACCTGGACAGTGGTTTCCGATTGCAGACATACGGCGACGGCACATTCCAATCGGGTGGCTCCGGCATCGGGACAAGTGGCGTTTCCGATTCGGCGTCTGGTCTACAGCCTCAAGAATAATCAGTTGACGATGGGGGTTGGCCCCGCGACGCCGACGCCGGCTCAGGCGGTATTGGTCGACAATGTCAGCAAATTCGACGTAAGTTTCGGCCTCGCCAATTCGGCCTCTGATTTCTCTGCTTCCAGCTACAACCCTAATCCGTCCGACCCGGCGCGAATCCGCAGCGTGCGCCTTACGCTGACTCTCTTCGACCCGGACAACCGAGTGCGCGATCAAACCTTCAACGTGGTTGCCGCTTTGCGCAACCGCTTGCCATGAGGGGAGCGCCGATGAATTTTTCTTCCGTGAACGCTCACACCCAGCGCGGCATGGCATTGCTGATCAGCCTGGTGTTTCTGCTGTTGCTGACACTGATCGGCATTTCATCGATGCAGAACGCCACGCTGCAGGAAAAAATGGCCAGCAGCGTGACCCTGCGCAATCAGTCGTTTCAAGGCGCGGAAGCGGCGTTGCGCGTCGGTGAAAGCGCGGTGCAACGGGACACCTATTCATTGCCAGTCTGCACCGGTACCAGTCAATGCGCGCCGCCGGCCGAGTCTTCGTCGATCACCGCCGCGGGGTTCAATTCCACATCGGGCGTCACCTGGATCGCCGCCGCCAACGGTTTCTACGGGGTGCAGAACATCGGTACTACGTTGAACGCCGTGAATGTGCCGAGCAACACTTCTGCGACGCTTTATCGGGTCACGGCAGTGGCCATCGTGGGCAATAAGGTTCGCAGTGTGGTGGAGAGCATCTATGCCAAGTACTGATAGGTGCACCGGGCTCCAGCGGTTGCTTTCTGGCGTTGTATTGGGCCTGTACCTGTCAGCCCCTGCGTACGCGTTCACGCCCTCGGACTCGCCTCTGCTGAGCGCTGCGGCGGTTCCGCCAAACGTGATGCTGCTGATCGATGATTCGGGGAGCATGAACAACATCATTTGGGCGCCGGATTTCGATCCGACGGTCAGCCGCGCGCAAATTGCGAATTGCGATTCCAACCCGTCATGTTCCGACGGTCAGAATCTGAACATGAACGATACCAATATCACCTTGTCGAGCCTTAATCGCGGCGGTTGCTCCACCAACGGCAACTGGTACGGTTTTTATCGGGGATCGGGGGTGTCGTCGATATGCCTGAAGTTGCCCGATCCGGTGGGCAATGAAAAAACGCGTTATACGGCTGACTATCTGTCTTATCTGGTGAGTCTGGCGAATGGGGCGAGCAGGGACTTCACCACTGGCACGGGTGCCATCCCTAACGATTACCGAATGAACGTAGCGAAGGATGTTTCTACGAATCTGGTTACCGGCAATCGCGCACTGCGTATCGGGCTCGCGACATTCAACCCGCCCACGGGCGGTAACTCCGGCCCCGGTGGGTTTATCGTCCGCGCTGTCAGTGATCTATCGGCTGGCGGGAGCATCACCCCGGGTCAGGCACAAACCAACTTCGACAACCTGATTTCATCGATCGATGGTTTGAGTGCAATCGCCAATACTCCGTTGGCGGAGACTTATTACGAGATCACGCGGTATATGCGCGGCATGGCGCCGTACTACAACTCGACACCCACCACTTACACCAGCCCGATCCAGTATCGCTGCCAGAAAAACTATGGCGTGGTGATTACCGATGGCCTGCCTACGTTCGACCGTACCTTCCCGACCAACGATCCACTCGGTAGCAGCCGCTTGCCGAACTGGGACGGCAACAGCGCAAACGACGGCGACAATCTCTCCGGTGATCGCGAGGGTGACACCTTGTACCTGGACGACATTGCCAAGTTCGCCTTCGACATCGACATGCGCTCCACAGGGACAGATGCCTCAGGTAAAAGCTGGAACGCGGTGGATTTCCCCAAGCAGAACATGAATACCTACACCGTGGGTTTCGCCGTCGCTAACCAGATGTTATCGGACGCTGCGAACTACGGGCTGGGCAAGTACTACCAGGCAACGGACAGCTCCGGCCTCAACTCTGCGTTGGCATCGGCTCTGAGCGACATCACATCGAAAGCCGGTTCAGGGGGGAGCGGCACCACCAGCAGCTCAATCATAGGGGCCGGTTCCGCTTACTACCAGACCAGCTTCGATCCCAAGGACTGGCGCGGCACCATCAAATCCTATGGGTTCACCGCCACTGGTGCGGTCAATACCGCCTCGGTGCTCTGGACCACCGACAAGGCCATCGTCCCGGGCGCGACGGCGCCGATTTACCAGTCTTGGAACAACGTGAGCAACGCGCCCGTCACACTGGCTTACACCAATTTTGCCCCGGCGCAGCAAACCGTGGTGAGCCAGGGCCTGCCCACCGGCATCTCCGGCAGCGATCTGGTGGAGTGGAGCAAGGGCACCAACAAGGTCGGGCTGAAAGTGCGCAGCGTGTTGCTTGGCGACATCATCAACTCGCCTTTGGTGCTGGCCTCGCCCACGGATAAAACCGCGTCCGATCTGGTGAGTGACACCAGTTACAGCACCTATCTGGCCACTAAAGCCACCAACATGAGCGCCAGCCTGGTGGTCAACGCCAACGACGGTTTTGTCAGCGTCATCAACTCGGGTAACGGTGCAAGGCGCTATGCCTATATGCCTTCCAGCGTACTGCCATCGCTGCGCTTCATCGCCGATACCGCCTACATCAACGGCGTCAGCCACAGGTTTCTGGTCGACGGACAGGTCGGCGTATTCGATGCACAACTCAACAGTGCCTGGAAAACCCTGGCGATCGGCGGGACAGGGGCGGGTGGCAAGACGTTTTACGCGCTACAGCTGTTTGACGCTTCGGCCGGTAACGTGACCAAGGCGTTGTGGGAGTTCAGTGCACCCGCCACGGCCAATACGGCAAACGTTTTCAATGATCTGGGTTATGCCTATGCCCGTCCGGAAGTGGCGCGCTTGGCCGATGGTCGTTGGGCGGCGTTCATCTCCAACGGCTATGGCAGCAATTCCGGTGTGGCGGCGTTGTATGTGGTTGATCTTCGCGACGGGTCACTGATCAAGAAAATCGTCATCGACAGCACGGAGAACACCAACGGCCTGTCTTCGGTGAAGCTCGAAGTCAACTCACAGAATGTGGTGCAGGCCGCCTATGGCGGAGATCTGAAAGGGCGGTTATGGAAGTTTGATCTGAGCGGCGCCACCACCGACACCTGGGGCGTGGCGTTTTCCGGCAAGCCGTTGTTCACAACGGCTGGCGGCGCAACCCAGCCAATCACTGCGCAGCCGTTACTGGCAGACAATTCGCTGGGCGGTAAAGTGGTGTTTTTCGGCACCGGCAAGTTCAACGAGACCGTCGACAAGACCAACAAGGATCTGCAGGCATTTTATGCGGTGTGGGACGCGGACGGCGGCTCCGGACAGATCACCACGTCCAGTTTGCAGATTCAGTCGGTGACGGGCGTGTTCTCGGGAAGCTCGGGGCAATTCATCACCACCAGCCAGAACGAAGTGACCTATCCGGCGGAGAAGGGCTGGTACCTGCCACTGGTCTACAACAGCGTATTGACCGGTGAGCGGGTGATCAACCAGGCGGCCCTGGTGCTGGGGCGAATCGTATTTACCACAGCCAATGTCGACACTACGGACCCTTGCGCCAGTTTCGGCACCGGCAAACTGGTCGAACTGGATGCGTTCAGCGGTAAGATGCTCAACTACGCGGTGCTCGATACCAACGGTGACGGGGTGGTCGACAGTGCGGACACGATATCCAGCGGGGTGGTCTTTACAGGCGGGATTCCGATGTTGAACGCCATCGTCGATGGTGGAAAGGGTAAGCTCGTGGGCGACACCAGTGGAGCAGTGGTCAGGGTGGTTGAAAAAGGTGGCGGCGGCAGCCGTCGCATCATGTGGCGACAAATTCAGTAAGTGAGAGATGAGGCATGCGCAGATCCAACCGCGGTTTTACCCTGATCGAAATCATGATCGTGATTGCGATCATCGGGATCGTCATCACCATCGGCTACCCCAGTCTCACCGAGTACGTGAAAAAGGGCCGTCGGGCCGAAGTGGCCGGCTTGCTCTCCGAGCAAGCGCAAATTCTCGAACGGTTTTACTCGAAGACTAACGTCTACACCGGTGCCACCGGGCTGAGCACCGGCAATGACTACTACACCATCACCCCGACCCTGACAGACCAGACCTTCGTTCTGACCGCTGCACGCAAGGCCGGCAGCATGGCAAGCGACAAGTGTGGCGATTTCACCATCACCAACACCGGCGTCAGAAGCATGGTCGGTGCAACGTCCGGCCTGACTACCAAGGATTGCTGGGGGCGCTGAGTTTCTTTTTCGGGCGCCTTTTGCGCCCTCTCTCTATTTCACGGTTGGATCGGAACATGACCCTGCAACAGCAAGTGGTGATTGTCGGCGGCGGTGTGATTGGCCTGCTGACGGCATTCAATCTCGCATCAGAAGTACAGAGCGTTGTGCTGTTGGACCGTTCGAATGTCGGTCAGGAATCGTCCTGGGCTGGTGGCGGCATCGTTTCCCCGCTCTACCCATGGCGTTACAGCCCGGCAGTCACCGCGCTGGCCCATTGGTCTCAGGATTTTTATCCACAGCTGGGCGAGCGGCTGTTTGCCGCGACCGGGGTTGATCCCGAGGTGCACACTACCGGCCTGTACTGGCTGGATCTGGATGACGAGGCAGAGGCGCTGGCCTGGGCCAAGCGGGAAAACCGTCCGTTACGGGCTGTGGATATCTCGGCGGCACACGATGCCGTGCCGGTATTGGGCACCGGTTTTTCCCGGGCGATCTACATGTCCGACGTGGCCAATGTGCGCAATCCACGGCTGGTGAAATCCCTCAAGACTGCGCTGTTGGCGCTGCCGAACGTGACGATTCACGAGCAGTGCGAGGTCAGCGGGTTTATTCGTGAAGGCGATAACGTCGTCGGCGTACAGACTTCGACGGGCGCTATCCACGGTGATCAGGTCGTCCTGACCGCCGGCGCCTGGAGTGGTGATTTGCTTAAGAGCCTGGGGTTGGAGCTGCCGGTCGAGCCAGTGAAAGGGCAGATGATCCTGTACAAGTGCGCGGCCGACTTCCTGCCGAGCATGGTCCTGGCCAAGGGGCGTTATGCGATTCCTCGTCGGGATGGACACATTCTGATTGGCAGCACGCTGGAGCATGAAGGCTTCGACAAGACGCCGACCGGCGTGGCGCTGGAGAGTCTGAAAGCTTCTGCGGTGGAATTGGTTCCAGCGCTGGCGAAGGCCGAGGTGGTCGGGCACTGGGCCGGGCTGCGACCGGGTTCGCCGGAGGGGATTCCCTACATTGGCCGGGTTCCAGGCTTTGATGGACTTTGGCTCAACTGTGGGCATTACCGTAACGGGTTGGTGCTGGCGCCAGCGTCGTGTCAGTTGCTTGCGGATGTGATGCTGGGCAGGGCGCCGATCATTGATCCGGCTCCGTATGCGCCGACCGGACGGATTTAATCGCGGCGTCTGCCAGATCGCCTTTGCGGGCAGGCCTCGCTCCTACAGGATCTGAGCAGATTCACAATTTTGTGATCGACATAGTCCCTGTAGGAGCGAGGCTTGCCCGCGAAAAGGCCCTCAATCCAACCCGAATTTCTTCAGCCTGTAACGCATCGACCGAAACGACAAATTCAGCCGCTGAGCCGCCGCCGTGCGGTTCCAGCGGGTTTCTTCCAACGCCTGGAGGATGAGTTTGCGTTCGACGTTGTCCAGATAGTCTTCCAGGTTGTCGATTTGCGTCAGGTCCGCCACCCCATTGTCTGCGGTGCAGTTGCCTTCGGTCAGTCGCAGGTCGCTGGCTTCGATCTGCTTGTTTTCGCACAAAGTGTGAGCCCGTTCGAGCATGTTCTCCAGTTCTCGAACGTTGCCCGGAAAGCGATAGCTTTTCAACAATTCAAGGGCTTGCGGGTGGAGTTTCGCGGCAGGGTGACCAGTGCCGGCTGCCAGACGCTTGAGAACATGGCTGGCCAACGATTCGATGTCGTCACGGCGTTCGCGCAAGGGCGGAACCCGTAGTTCGATGACGTTGAGTCGGTAGTACAAATCCTGGCGAAAGCGTTCGGCGACGACTTCCGCGGCGAGGTCTTTGTGGGTGGCGCAGAGGATGCGCACATCGACCACGGTTTCCTGTTGGCCGCCCACACAGCGAACGGCTTTTTCCTGAATTGCCCGTAACAGTTTGACTTGCATCGCCAGCGGCAAATCAGCCACTTCGTCGAGGAACAGCGTACCGCCATGAGCTGCCTGGAACAGCCCGGGTTTGTCTTCGATGGCGCCGCTGAAACTGCCTTTGCGATGCCCGAAAAATTCACTCTCCATCAATTCCGACGGAATCGCTCCGCAGTTCACCGGGATAAACGGCTGGTTGGCGCGCGACCCTTGCTCATGAATCAGTCGAGCGACCAATTCCTTGCCGCTGCCAGATTCGCCGCTGATATACACCGGCGCCTGACTGCGGGCCAGCTTGTCGATCTGTTTACGCAAATTGCGCATGGGTAACGAGTCACCCAGCAAACGACGATCGACGGTGGCGCCCGGCGCCGGCATGCGCAGTGCGCAGGTGACCAGTTCGCGCAGGCGGGCGAGGTCCACCGGTTTGGTCAGGAAGTCGAAAGCACCAGCCTTAAGCGCGTTGATCGCCGTGTCGAGACTGCCATAAGCGGTGATCATGGCCACCGGCAGGTGGGGATAGCGTTGCTGAATGTGTTGAACCAGCTCAAGGCCGGTGCCGTCCGGCAGGCGCATGTCGGTCAGGCACAGCTCGAACGTTTCGCGCTTCAACAGCGTCTGGGCTTCACCAAGATTGCGGGCGCTGAAGGTGTCGAGTTTCATCCGTCCCAGGGTGATTTCCAGGAGTTCGCGGATATCCGGTTCGTCGTCGACGATCAGGACTTTTTGCCGTGGGCTCATGTTCAACTTTGTTTCCGTCCGTGAGCAAAGGTGATGCGAAAGCAGCCGCCATCGTGGCGTGGCTTGAAGTCTAGGCGGGCCTGGTTGCTTTCGCACAGTTCACGGGACAGATAGAGCCCCAGGCCTGTGCCTTGGGCGCTGGTGGTAAAGAACGGTTCGAACAGATGCACCTGCTGATCCGCCGCCACGCCGGGGCCGTCGTCCAGCACCTCGATGATCGGCAGCTGGGTGTCGGAGTCGATGAACAAATCGAGCCAGACCTGCGCCTGGTCGTGGGTTTGAGCGCTGTGGCGCCAGGCGTTGCGCATCAGATTGTCGAGAATCTGGGTCAACTGGTTCGGGTCCATCAGGGTTTTGAAGTCGCCTGGACCGATACGCAGGTGAATCTGTTGGTGGTCGAGCGCACCTTCGCGATTTTCAGCAACGTAGCGTTCCAGCCACGGCTTCAGATCAAGTCGTTGCGGCACGGTTTGCTGGCGGCGGGACAGTTGCAGGACGTTTTCGATAACCCGATTCATGCGCTGAGAGTGGTCTTGAATAATCTGGGTCAGACGTCGATCCGCGCTATTCAGTTCCTCGGATTCCTGCAATAGCTGAGCGGCGTGACTAATGGCACCCAGCGGATTGCGTATTTCGTGGGCGATGCCAGCGGTCAGGCGGCCAAGAGCGGCGAGTTTCAGTTGTTGCGCCTGCTGGGCGATTTGGGCGATATCTTCGAGAAACACCAGGGTTTGTGGGTGTGGCCTTTGGTCCAGGGCAATGAAACTGGGTTGCAGTTCCAGGCCGCTGTTGGTGACTTTCAGGCTTTGGGGACGCAGCGTCGGATTGTTCAGCCACAGTTGCAAGCGTTCGACGAGAGTCGGTGAGCAGTCGTCGATCCGTTGACCTTCGAGGTTTTCCCGGCCCAGCAGAGCCTGGGCGCTGTGATTGGCCAGTTGCACTCGCCGCTGGTCGTCGAGCACCAGGATGCCGGTGCGCATGCGCTGCAGGATCAACGCATTGAGGGCTTCAAGGCCCACGACTTCACTGGCCCGTTGCTCGGCGAGGGTTTCGCTGACTTCTACACGCTGGATCAGCCCTTGCACCAGCAAGGCTGCGGCAAAACACAGCGCGCCTAGCGTGCCGACTTGCAGGTAATCGTTAGGGCTGGCGGGATGGCTGAAGCTCAGGAGAAAGCTCAGACAGACGATGCCGAGTGCGCCGACGGCGGCAATCAACAGGCCGATACGCCTTCGCAACAAGGCATTGCTAATGGCGACCGAGACGATCAGCAGGTTGCCGATGGCGCTGGCGACACCGCCGGCAGCGTAGAACAGGCCGCAAAGCAGCAGGACATCGATCAGGGCCAGGCTGAACATCTGCGCAGGACGGCGGGTGTTCTCGAGGAAGACCACTAGCAGAATGTTCAGCACCAGGTACAACCAGCTGCAGCTGCGCAGCAGGTCGTCATTGGAAAATGTCAGCAGCTGGTTGTCCAGGTCGCTGGAGATCAACAGCACCAGGGTGATGCCGACACTTAATCGGTAGAGATGATAAAGGCGCAGCAGTCGCTGGGCCTGTTTGCTGCCGGGACTTGACGTCTCAGTGATCACTGGTGTCCGGGCCTTGCTCGAGGTGAGCCTGGCTGCAATACCACTGTTGTTGAAGGCTCAGCGCGCGTTCGCGGGGCAGGTGTACGCCACAATGGGCGCAACGAACCATGGGCGCCGCTTCCAGTTCGGCAGAGGACTTGGGCACGGAAGCCTGGCCCTTGAACTTGCGCCAGAACCATACCGCTGCGGCAATCAGGGCAATCCAGAACAATAAACGAAGCATGATGAGCTGCTTTATGACGAGTGATTCTGCAGTTTAGCCAAGGACATCGTCAGCGCACAGCGTAATCGCAGTCAACTCTCTGTAGGAGCGAGCTTGCTCGCGAAGGACGTCAACGATAACGCGTGCTGTCTGAATGAACGCGTTGTCTGGACGTTTTTCGCGAGCGAGCTCGCTCCTACAGGGGCTCCATCCGTCAGTCGAACACGCCGAAGGTCATGTAGCTGAACCACGAGCGATCGCTGTTGTTGGCTTCGGACTCGTGTTCCTCTTCTTCGATCACGTCGCCATTTTCATCCTTAGGCTTGAGATCGTTCGGAATCGCGTCTTTGGCGTCGCGGAATTGTCTCTGCACGTCCTGGTTGGCGCGGGTTTCGCCCGGCGGCAGCGGTGGACGGGATTCGATCAGGCCCAAGGTGGCCTTGCTCAACCAGGAACGGTTGTCGGCTTCATCCACCGACGGCACGAACTGACCGTCCACCAGGGTTGGGTGGTTCGGGTAGTTGAGCTTCAGGGTTTCCAGGCTGGTATTGGCCAGGTCGTCCAGATGCAGGCGCTGGTAGGCTTCGGTCATCACCGCGAGGCCGTCACCCACCGATGGGGTTTCCTGGAAGTTTTCCACCACGTAACGACCACGGTTCGCGGCAGCGACGTAGGCCTGACGGGTCAGGTAGTAGTCGGCAACGTGAATCTCGTAGGCCGCCAGCAGGTTGCGCAGGTAAATCATGCGCTGCTTGGCGTCCGGCGAGTAGCGGCTGTTCGGGAAGCGGCTGGTCAGCTGGGCGAACTCGTTGTAGGAGTCGCGGGCAGCACCCGGGTCACGCTTGGTCATGTCCAGCGGCAGGAAACGCGACAGCAGGCCGACGTCCTGGTCGAAAGACGTCAGACCCTTGAGGTAGTAGGCGTAATCCACGTTCGGATGCTGTGGGTGCAAACGAATGAAACGCTCGGCGGCAGACTTTGCAGCCTCAGGCTCGGTGTTCTTGTAGTTGGCGTAGATGAGCTCGAGTTGAGCCTGATCGGCGTAGCGACCGAACGGATAACGCGACTCCAGCGCCTTCAGCTTGGCTGTGGCGGCGGTGTAGCTGTTGTTGTCCAGATCTTGCTGAGCCTGCTGGTACAGCTCGACTTCGCTAAGGTTTTCGTCTACGACTTCCTTCGATGAGCAAGCAGCGGTCAATGCGAGGATGGCGATCAGCAGCAGGTGTTTCACTTGCATGGCGGCTTGCGTCCCTATGACGGCCGCTGTCTTGGGCGGGGCCGTCCTGTTATGATGAGCGCCCCGTTGAATAGCCTCGGGGCAAAAGACGCCGTATTTAACCACAAGCGCGCAGCCGAAACCAAAGGCTGTGCCGTCGCCTAGTCCGAGCATGTCCGATAAAATTGAACTTCGCGCAGAGGTGCCGTCCGAATTGGGCGGCCAACGCCTCGATCAAGTCGCCGCACAATTATTCGCTGAGCACTCGCGCTCGCGCCTTTCCGCCTGGATCAAAGACGGTCGCCTGACTGTGGATGGGGCGGTAATCCGCCCGCGAGACATCGTTCACGGTGGTGCCATTCTTGAGCTGACTGCCGAGCAGGAAGCTCAGGGCGAATGGATCGCTCAGGACATCGAGCTGGACATCGTCTATGAAGACGACGACATTCTGGTGATCAACAAGCCTGCGGGCCTGGTGGTGCATCCTGCCGCCGGTCACGCGGATGGCACCTTGCTAAACGCCTTGCTGCACCATGTGCCGGACATTATCAATGTGCCCCGCGCCGGTATCGTGCACCGTCTGGACAAGGACACCACCGGTCTGATGGTGGTGGCCAAGACCATTCAGGCACAGACACAGCTTGTCACGCAGTTGCAGAGCCGCAGCGTCAGCCGCATCTACGAGTGCATCGTGATCGGCGTGGTGACGGCCGGCGGTAAAATCAACGCGCCGATCGGTCGTCATGGCCAGCAACGCCAGCGTATGGCCGTGATGGAAGGTGGCAAGCAAGCCGTCAGCCATTATCGTGTGCTCGAGCGTTTCCGCTCCCACACTCACGTGCGGGTAAAGCTGGAAACCGGTCGTACCCACCAGATTCGCGTGCACATGGCGCACATCAACTACCCGTTGGTCGGAGATCCTGCCTACGGCGGTCGTTTCCGTATTCCGCCGGCTGCCAGCCAAACCATGGTCGATTCCTTGAAGACGTTCCCGCGTCAGGCCTTGCATGCGCGGTTCCTGGAGCTGGATCACCCGACCACCGGTAAACGCATGAGCTGGGAATCGCCACTGCCCGACGATTTCGTCTGGTTGCTGACGTTGCTCAAGCAAGACCGCGAGGCGTTCATCGGATGAGTGACTGGCTGATTCCCGACTGGCCTGCGCCTGCCGGGGTGAAAGCCTGTGTGACCACCCGTGCGGGCGGCGTCAGTCTGGCGCCGTTCGACAGCCTCAACCTCGGCGATCACGTCGACGACAGCCCTGACGCTGTTGCCGAGAACCGCCGTCGCCTCACCGATCATTTCTCTATTCAACCGGCCTGGTTAAAGCAGGTTCACGGCATTGTCGTGGCTCATGCAGATCCAGGCCAGATCGCCACTGCCGATGCCAGCTGGACGGAAACACCCGGGATTGCTTGCGCGGCGATGACCGCCGATTGCCTGCCCGCATTGTTTTGCGACCGTGCCGGCACTCGCGTCGCAGCCGCCCATGCCGGTTGGCGCGGGCTGGCGGCGGGTGTGCTCGAGGCGACGCTTGACGCGCTGGCCGTGCCACCGCAAGACGTGCTGGTCTGGCTCGGCCCGGCCATTGGCCCGAAAGCCTTTGAAGTCGGCCCGGAAGTGCGCGAAACCTTCATCGAGCAACTGCCTGAAGCCGCGAAGGCCTTCACACCGAGTCAAAACACCGGCAAGTTCATGGCTGACATCTACGAGCTGGCGCGCTTGCGTCTGGCTGTTCGCGGCGTTACCGCTGTGTATGGTGGCGGTTTCTGCACCGTGACCGACCCGCGCTTCTTTTCTTATCGCCGCAGCCCACGCACCGGTCGGTTTGCCTCCTTGGTCTGGCTCGAACGCTAGACTCAGCTGATCTGTATCAACGTCACGACGCTTGAAACTCCCAGAATCGACCACATCTATAGCGGTATCTGGCAGGTTTCTTCATTCAGGATGTTTTTTAGGTCCGGCCTGCTCAAAAGGAAGGTGACCCATGCGTATAGATCGTTTAACCAGCAAATTGCAGTTAGCTCTATCCGACGCCCAATCGCTGGCCGTCGGCCTTGACCATCCCGGCATTGAGCCGGCGCACTTGATGCAAGCCATGCTTGAGCAGCAGGGTGGTTCGATCAAGCCCCTGTTGATGCAGGTCGGTTTTGACGTCAACAGCCTGCGTAAAGAGCTGACCAAAGAGCTCGACCAACTACCAAAAATCCAGAACCCGACCGGCGACGTCAACATGTCGCAGGATCTGGCGCGCCTGCTCAACCAGGCTGATCGTCTTGCTCAGCAGAAGGGCGACCAGTTCATTTCCAGTGAGTTGGTGTTGCTCGCCGCCATGGACGAGAACAGCAAACTCGGCAAATTGTTGCTCGGCCAAGGCGTGAGCAAGAAAGCCCTGGAAAACGCGATCAACAACCTGCGCGGTGGTGAGGCCGTCAACGACGCCAACCACGAAGAGTCGCGTCAGGCGCTGGATAAATACACTGTCGACCTGACCAAGCGCGCCGAAGACGGCAAGCTCGATCCGGTGATCGGCCGTGACGACGAAATCCGCCGGACCATTCAGGTGTTGCAACGCCGCACCAAGAACAACCCAGTGCTGATCGGTGAACCTGGCGTGGGTAAAACCGCCATTGCCGAAGGCCTCGCCCAGCGGATCATCAACGGCGAAGTGCCAGATGGCCTGAAAGGCAAACGCCTGTTGTCCCTGGACATGGGCGCGCTGATTGCCGGTGCCAAGTACCGTGGCGAGTTCGAAGAGCGCCTGAAATCCCTGCTCAACGAGCTGTCGAAGCAGGAAGGGCAGATCATTCTGTTCATCGACGAACTGCACACCATGGTCGGTGCCGGTAAAGGCGAAGGTTCGATGGACGCGGGCAACATGCTCAAACCGGCATTGGCCCGTGGTGAATTGCACTGCGTCGGCGCGACCACGCTCAACGAGTACCGCCAATATATAGAGAAGGACGCTGCGCTCGAGCGGCGTTTCCAGAAAGTACTGGTGGACGAGCCAAGCGAAGAAGACACCATCGCGATCCTGCGTGGCCTGAAAGAACGCTATGAAGTTCACCACAAAGTGGCGATCACCGACGGCGCGATCATCGCCGCGGCCAAACTCAGTCATCGCTACATTACCGATCGCCAGTTGCCGGACAAGGCCATCGACCTGATCGACGAAGCCGCCAGCCGCATCCGCATGGAAATCGATTCCAAGCCGGAAGTGCTGGACCGTCTGGAGCGTCGTCTGATTCAGCTGAAAGTGGAATCCCAGGCGCTGAAGAAAGAAAGCGACGAAGCGGCGATCAAGCGTCTGGAAAAACTCCAGGAAGAAATCGTTCGTCTCGAGCGCGAGTATTCGGACCTCGAAGAAATCTGGAACTCGGAAAAAGCCGAAGTTCAGGGTTCTGCGCAGATCCAGCAGAAAATCGAACAATCCCGTCAGGAACTGGAAGCCGCGCGCCGTAAAGGCGACCTGAACCGCATGGCCGAGCTGCAATACGGGGTGATCCCGGACCTGGAGCGCAGCCTGCAAATGGTCGACCAGCACGGCAAAAGCGAAAACCAGTTACTGCGCAGCAAAGTGACTGAAGAAGAAATCGCTGAAGTCGTGTCGAAGTGGACCGGCATTCCCGTGTCGAAAATGCTTGAAGGCGAGCGCGACAAACTGATGAAGATGGAAAGCCTGTTGCACCAACGTGTGATCGGCCAGGACGAAGCGGTGATCGCCGTTTCCAACGCGGTGCGGCGTTCCCGGGCCGGGTTGTCCGACCCGAATCGCCCGAGCGGTTCGTTCATGTTCCTCGGCCCGACCGGTGTTGGTAAAACCGAGCTGTGCAAGGCGCTGGCCGAGTTCCTCTTTGATACTGAGGAGGCGATGGTGCGGATCGACATGTCCGAGTTCATGGAGAAACATTCCGTGGCTCGACTGATCGGTGCGCCGCCAGGCTACGTGGGTTATGAAGAGGGCGGTTACCTGACCGAGGCGGTGCGTCGCAAGCCTTACTCGGTGATCCTGCTGGATGAGGTCGAGAAGGCCCACCCGGACGTCTTCAACATCCTGCTGCAAGTGCTGGAAGATGGTCGCCTGACGGACAGCCATGGTCGCACGGTGGATTTCAAGAACACCGTAATCGTCATGACGTCCAACCTGGGCTCGGTGCAGATCCAGGAACTGGTCGGTGATCGAGAGGCTCAGCGCGCGGCGGTGATGGATGCGATTTCCACACACTTCCGGCCGGAGTTCATCAACCGGGTCGACGAAGTGGTGATCTTCGAGCCATTGGCTCGGGATCAGATCGCGGGCATTACCGAGATCCAGCTGGGCCGTCTGCGCAGTCGCCTGACCGAACGGGAACTGAAGCTGGAACTCAGCCCTGAGGCCATGGACAAGCTGATCGCGGTCGGTTACGACCCGGTGTACGGCGCACGGCCGCTCAAACGAGCGATCCAGCGCTGGATCGAAAATCCGCTGGCGCAGCTGATTCTGTCGGGTCGTTTCATGCCTGGCGATATCGCCAAGGGTGTCGTCGAAAACGACGAAATCGTCTTCGTCTGATCCGCTGTTGTAGGAGCGAGCTTGCTCGCGATGGTCGTTAACGATAACGCGTAGTTTCTGGAAAAACGCGGTGTCATTGAGCGCTTCGCGAGCGAGCTCGCTCCTACACAATCCATAGCTGAACAGCAGGCCTCGCATTCCGGGGCCTTTTTTTCGTCAGGTTGTTGAACTGAAAGGAAAAGGCTTGTAAAGTGCGCCCCGCAGTAAGTCACCCGGAAGGGTTTCTGCTCCCCAAGCAGGAATCTGAAATAAGTTGCAAATCATTAACTTGAATGCAATTTAAGGGGTTGACAGAGGTGCTTAAAATTGTAGAATAGCGCGCCTCAGACACACGAACGCAGTGATGCGAACGGGTCGAAGAGGTGAAGCAAGCTTCACTGCTGTAAATTGAAATATGCAGTTCCGTGATAGCTCAGTCGGTAGAGCAAATGACTGTTAATCATTGGGTCCCAGGTTCGAGTCCTGGTCACGGAGCCAATTTCAAACCGGGGTATAGCGCAGTCCGGTAGCGCGCCTGCTTTGGGAGCAGGATGTCAGGAGTTCGAATCCCCTTACCCCGACCATTTTTGGGTCGTTAGCTCAGTTGGTAGAGCAGTTGGCTTTTAACCAATTGGTCGTAGGTTCGAATCCCACACGACCCACCATTTTTGAAACCAGTTAAGGCTGGGATCAGATCTTAAGATCAGAGGCCAAAAGCACTGATCGAAGAAGGCGACTTGTGAAGGTCGCCTTTTTTACCGGGGTATAGCGCAGTCCGGTAGCGCGCCTGCTTTGGGAGCAGGATGTCAGGAGTTCGAATCCCCTTACCCCGACCATATTGAAAATCCTCGTATCGAAAGATACGGGGATTTTTTTTGCTTTCTGGTTTGCTCGAGGCGCTGGCGACAGCACCCTTAAATATCTTGGAAAAAAAAGCCGCGCATCTCTGTGAGAGAAGCGCGGCCTGCCTGGCGGATACTTAGGCGCCGTCTTGGTCCTTCAGGTGTTCAAACAGGCCTTTTGGCATTTTCTTGCCGTTGGCTTCGAAGTTGGCTTTCACGTTATCGAAAGCCTCTTGCTCGTCGATGAAACCATCGTGGTTGGTGTCGATCTTGTCGAAATTGGACTTCGGCGCGACTTTCTGGAATTCAGCGCGGGACACCTTGCCGTCACCATCGGTGTCGGTTTTTGCCATCGTCGCATCGCCGCACTTGCCTTCGCCACATTTGCCTTCAGGGGATTTCACCACCTGTTCGGCGGAGGCCAGCAGGTATCCTTGGGTCAGAGGTTGCGATGCGAAAACGGAGCCGCTCAACATCATGCCGCCAGCGAGAACAGCGCCGAGCAAACCGATAGTGTTTTTAGTGGTACGGGACATTTCAAATCTCCTGGGTTGCACGACACAACCGTTCGATAAAGGACGCCACGTAAGTGCGGCGATAACCGTAGCGGGCGGGGTGCCTTGCTCGGATGTGGCCATTTAACGGGCGGGGTGTATCGCTACTGTGTCGCGCAAGGGGGGAGTTTGTAAGCGAAGGGCGAAATCACGGGGGGGAGATACAGTGGGACACAGATCTGCGAATCAGTGGAGATCAAATGTGGGAGCGGGCTTGCTCGCGAAGAGGCCATCACATCCAGCATCAATGTTGAATGTGATGGCCTCTTCGCGAGCAAGCCAGCTCCCATAGACTGCGTTAATGCAGCTTCAGACGCGGCTCAGTCCCGCGCCCGATCTTGCTGCCCAGCATCAACATCGCCGTGCGGAACGCGCCGTACAGCGCCATCTGGTGCATGCGGTACAGCGACACATAAAACATCCGCGCCAGCCAACCCTCGAGCATCACGCTGCCGGTCAGGTTGCCCATCAAGTTACCCACAGCCGAAAAACGTGACAGCGAAATCAGCGAGCCGTAGTCGGTGTACTTGTACACAGGCAACGGCTTGCCTTCGATCCGAAGCTTCAGCGATTTGGCCAGCAGCGACGCCTGCTGATGCGCAGCCTGCGCGCGCGGCGGCACATTGCGATCAGTGCCCGGTTGCGGGCAAGCCGCGCAGTCACCGAAGGCGAAGATGTTTTCGTCGCGGGTGGTTTGCAGGGTTGGCAGCACTTGCAACTGGTTGATCCGATTGGTTTCCAGGCCGTCGATGTCCTTGAGGAAGCCCGGCGCACGAATCCCGGCAGCCCAGACCTTGAGGCTGGCATTGATCACGTTTCCGTCGGCGGTGATCAGGCTATCGGCGGTCACTTCGCTGACGGCCGCATTGGTCATGACGTTGACCCCAAGTTTTTCCAGGGTTTTATGCACCGGGCCGCCGATGCGTTCCGGCAATGCTGGCAGCACCCGTGGACCGGCTTCGATCAGGGTAATGTGCATGTTCTCTGGTTTGATCCGGTCCAGACCATAAGCCGCCAGTTCGTGAGCGGCATTGTGCAGTTCGGCGGCCAGTTCGACGCCCGTGGCACCAGCGCCGACGATTGCCACGCTGATCTGTTGCACCCCATCCGTTTGCCCGGCGTGAGCGCGCAAATAATGGTTGAGCAGTTGCTGGTGGAAACGCTCGGCCTGTTTGCGGGTGTCGAGAAACAGGCAATGCTGCGCCGCGCCCTGGGTGCCGAAATCGTTGGTGGTGCTGCCGACGGCGATCACCAGCGAGTCGTAAGGCACTTCACGCGCCGGCACCAATTCCAGGCCGGCCTCATCGTAAGTGGCCGCCAGCTGGATTTTCTTTTGCGCGCGATCAAGCCCGCTCATGCGCCCGAGCTGGAACTCGAAGTGGTTCCATTTCGCCTGGGCAACATAGTTGAGTTCGTCTTCGGAAGAGTTCAAAGATCCGGCCGCCACTTCATGCAGCAGCGGTTTCCAAATGTGGGTCAGGTTCGCGTCGACCAGCATCACACGGGCCGTGCCGCGCTTGCCCAGAGTCTTACCCAGACGGGTAGCCAACTCCAGACCGCCGGCGCCGCCGCCAACGATGACAATACGATGAGTCATGGGGATATCTCGCAAGGCTAAAAGAAATCGGTGCAGTCAACCGAGCGAGCGCGATGCAGCTCATAGCGTCAGGTAACTGATAAATCGGCTCAACAGGCCCAGACCAATGGTCACTGCCAGCACCACCACCAGGAGCATCCACGGCCGGAAAGGCCGGCGCTCGACACGGTGCTGGGACAGGTGCAGGTACTCTTCGACATGCTTCTGGTCGTCGGGGTTCAGACGGCTGGTCATATCGGGCCTCGTCAGGGGTAGACGTTGCTGAATGTCTGGACGCTACACACGGGTTTGATCCCGTATGAACGGAGCATAGCCGCTGGCCGGAATCGGCTCGACGCTGACTGTATCGTCCAGGCGAATGATGCCACTTTGTAACACTCGGGCGGTGATTCCGCCATGTCCGCGCACGGCCTGAAAGGTCCCCGGGCCGAGGGTGTGTTGCAGGCGCGCGCAAGGCTGGCACCAACCCGTGGTTTCGAAAATGGCCTGGCCGATCCTGAAGCGTCGGCCCTTGAGGCTGAACAGGTTGATACCGCTGATAACAAGGTTGCGTCGCAAATCATTTGGCAAAATCGGCTGGTCTTCTGCGCGCCCCATCAGCGAACTGATCACCGCCAGATGCTCCCATTGAATCAACGTCACTTGTCGCGCATTGCGCACGCCTGGGCGGGCTCGGTCACCGGTCAATCCGGCCTCAAGCCGTGCTTCCACCGCTTCCAGCTCGATCATTGGCACATGAGGCTGCGGCCGCACACCGATCCAGCGGACGCGACCGTGTTGCGGCACTTCGGCAATCAATTCCTGCAACGGGCTCACAGGCTGATCCCGACATCGAACACGATGCTGCGCCCCAGGTTGCTGCGCAGAAAGTCCGGTGCATCCGGATGGGCGAACAGCACACGGGCGAATGTCGGACCGACCAGCGACAACGAACGCCAGCCCTGTCGCAAGTATTCGGTGGGCGGCGGGAAATGACTGTTGAGGTCCAGCACTTCGCGCTTGAGGCTGGCGAAGGCGATGATGTCCAGCTCACCCAGATCCATTCCGCGTTCTTTGTAGTTGTGGGCTTTCTTGCGCAAGGTCGGCGCCAGTCGCAGCAGGAATTCATTGGCCGGAATGCGTTTGGGTTTTGCCTCACGACGCACCAGCGAGCTCAGAGAAAACGCACTGCGTCGCCGTTGCAATTCATCGCGCCACTCATCATTGAGACGCCGGCCCTCGTCGAGCACGAAAAACACTTCGAAATTCGCGTCGCGAAACAACACGTCCGGCGGCTCCCCAGCGGGGGCGAATTCGTCGACGCGGTAGGGAATATTCAGGCCTTGCAGCAGGCGCTGGCACACCCAACGCTCACGCTCCCATTTGCGGGCATTGGATAGAAACGCGTTGGCTTGCTCGGCCGCAATGGTCAGCAGGCGTAAATAATCTGAGTCATCCATAGGCCCAAGCTTAGCGTCCAAATGCGACAAGCAGAAAGTACTGAGCAGTAAACAAGGTATCTGGGCACCCCGAACGGGCGGTGTAGACTGATGACCATCAGGTGCAGGCGCACAAATCAGGAGTGGATCGTGAAATATTCGCCCGCGTTGTTGAGTCTTCTGCCGCTCTGCGCTCAGGCGCTGGAGAAGGCGCGTCCGTGATCGGCGCAGAGTTGCTGTCACCGCAGACGTTGATAGTCGGCGGGTTGATTTATGTGCCAGTGATTCTATGGGCGATGTGCCGTGTGCCCTGGGTCGAGTTGTTTACCGACAGCCGTCGCCAGCATTTGCTGTTCGGCACAGTGTTCGCGTTATTCATGCTCTGGCTGGTGCGACGGGATTTCGATACAGGCGTGTCCTATCACTTCCTCGGCATGACAGCGGTCACCCTGCTGCTGGACTGGCCGTTGGCGATCGTCGGCGGATTGGTTGCACAAGCAGGCCTGGTATTACTCGGACGCCAGGACCTCGCTGCTGTCGGAGTGAACGGCGCGCTGTTGATTCTGCTACCCGTGCTGGTCACCGAATGCTGCGCAATCCTGGTGGAGCGAGCCCAACCGCGTAATCCCTTCGTATATATCTTCGTTTCCGGTTTCTTTGCAGCGGCGCTGTCGGCCTTACTCTGCCTGCTGCTGGCGCTGTGGTTGCTGTGGTTCAACGAGTTGTTCGTCATGCCTTATTGGCTGGAGGATTTTGTCGGTTATCTGTGGCTGATCATTTTTCCGGAAGCGTTCATCAACGGCATGGTGGTCAGCGCGCTGGTGGTGTTCTGCCCGGAATGGCTGGAGACCTTCAACCGCACACGCTACCTTTCGGCGCCCTGGAAAGACGACGATCCGAAAGCTTGATCCACATCAAATCGTCAAAACGTCGACGAATTCATGCTCCGCAAAACCTTCAGGAGCATCGAAATGAGTGTCTACGAATGGGCAAGGCAGGAGTTGCGCCACAGTCTGGATGCAGCGCAGGAAGTAGGGTTTGATCCGGGATTGAGCCTGCGCGCCTTGCTCAGTGCAGTGGTCCAGCAGAGCAAGGCGGTACGCAGTGTCGAGGATCTGGCGGATGAGTTGCAGTTTCTCGCCGAGAACCTCGATGACGGTCAGGATTACGGCTTCATGCGGCCCTGAACCGCGGATTCAGTGACGCGGCTCGAAATCTTCGCTGAACAGATCGTCCTCGGCATCCGGGCTCACCGGTATTTTGTGTTCTTCCGACGCCCAGGCGCCCAGGTCGATCAGTTTGCAGCGATCCGAGCAGAACGGCCGGAATGTGCTTTCGGGGCTCCATTCGACAGGGGCGCCGCAGGTTGGGCAATCGACGGTTGGGGTTTGGCTCATGACTGGCCTCCACGCAATGTTAGGTAAAAGTGATGCAGGCGTTCGACCTCGCTGTGCAGCCAGGCGAGGTCGCGGTCGTTGACCACCACATCGTCGGCATGGCTCACGCGATCCTGGCGGCTGGATTGCGCCTTGAGGATCGCCTGGACCTGTTGTTCGCTGGTCTGGTCACGCTGCAGGGTGCGTTCGATCTGTAGCTGTTCGGGCGCATCGATCACCAGCACTCGCTGCGTCAATGCGTCTTGCCCTGACTCGATCAGCAACGGCGAAACCAGAATCGCGTAAGGCGATTGTGCCCTGCCCAAGTGATCGGCGATTTCCCTGGCGATCAGCGGATGCAAAAGCGCCTCGAGCCAGAGGCGTTGCTCAGGCACTTCGAAGATCAGTTTGCGCAACGCCGCACGATCCAGTTGACCGTCGGCTTGCAACACGCCGGGGCCGAAATATTCGGCGATTCGGGTCAGTGCCGGGCGACCGGGTTCCACGACCCAGCGCGCGGCATGATCGGCATCCACCACGTGCACGCCCAGGTCGATGAAGTGCTGAGCGGCCGCGCTTTTTCCGCTGCCGATGCCGCCGGTCAGGCCGAGAATCCAGGGTTTTTCCACAGGGGTATTCATTTCAAACCGACAAACTGCCAATAGAAGTCAGTTATTTGACCACCCCAGAGCAAGGCAATCCAGCCGGCAATCGCCAAGTAGGGGCCGAAGGGGATGGGTGTCGAGGTTTTCGCATTGCGCAGGCGCAGCAAAATCACGCCGATAACCGCGCCCATCAGGGATGACAACAGAATAGTCAGCGGCAACATCTGCCAGCCGCCCCAGGCACCCAGCATGGCCAACAGCTTGAAATCGCCATGGCCGATGCCGTCCTTGCCGGTGATCAGCTTGAACAGCCAGAACACCGACCATAGCGCCATGTAGCCAGCAATTGCGCCCCACAGTGCCTCAGTCAACGGCACTAACAACTCGAAGCTGTTGACGATCAGCCCCAGCCACAACAGCGGCAGCACCAGTACATCCGGCAACAGTTGATGCTCGGCGTCGATCAGGCTCATGGCCAACAAGCCCCAGCTCAGGACCAGCACCATCACGGCTTGCCAACCGAAACCGAAATGCCAGGCGATGAACGCTGACAGCAGGCCGCAGGTCAGTTCGGTCAATGGATAGCGTTTGCTGATGGGCGTTGTGCAGCTTGAGCATCGTCCCCGTAAAAATACATAACTGAGCAGTGGGATGTTTTCCCAGGCACGGATTCTGTGCCCGCAATTCGGGCACTGCGAGTGGGGTAGCATCAGGTTATAGGTGGGGAGAGACGTTTCGCCGGGCAGATCCAGAACATCATGGGCCTGCAATCGCCATTCACGCGCGAGCATTTTCGGCAGGCGCCAGATCACCACATTGAGGAAGCTGCCGACCAGTAAGCCGACCACCAGTGCAATGACGACGAACGCCAGCGGGTACACGGTCAGGATTTCGTTCAAGGGCATGTCAGATCGCTGAGCCGAGTTGGAAAATGGGCAGGTACATCGCAACCACCAGGCCGCCGACAATAACACCCAACACCACCATGATGAACGGCTCCATCAGGCTGGTGAGGTTATCGACCATGTCATCGACCTCTGCCTCATAGAAACTGGCGACCTTGTCGAGCATATCATCCAGTGCGCCGGACTCTTCGCCGATGGCGGTCATCTGAATCGCCATGTTCGGAAAAATGCCGGAGGTGCGCATGGAGAAGTTCAACTGCATCCCCGTCGACACCTCCTGCTTGATGCGCAGCACCGCTTGCTTGAACACGATGTTGCCGGTCGCGCCCGCCACTGAACCCAGCGCCTCGACCAGCGGGACGCCAGCCGCGAAGGTGGTCGACAGTGTACGGGCGTAACGGGCCACGGCGGACTTGTACATCAAAGTGCCGACCAAGGGCAGTTTCAGTAGCCAGGTGTCTGTCCAGTCCCGAAAATCCTGGGATTTTTTGAAGGCGTGGCGCACACCGAAGATCGCAGCGATCAGCACGCCCAGCATCACCCACCACCAATCCTGCATGAACTGTGACAGGCCGACGACCATTACCGTGAACGCTGGTAGTTGGGCACCAAAACCTTTAAACACCGACTCGAACTGCGGCACCACCTTGATCAGCAGAATCCCGGTGACGATGATCGCGACGAACACCACGGCGAGCGGATAAGTCATGGCTTTCTTGATTTTGGCCTTGAGGCTTTCGCTCTTTTCCTTATAGGTCGCGACACGCTCCAACAGGGTATCCAGCGCACCAGCCTGCTCGCCAGCATCCACCAGGTTGCAGTAGAGGTCATCAAAGTACTGCGGTTTTTTGCGCAGGGCGGCGGCGAAGCTGTTACCCGCCGCGACTTCCTGTTTCACCTCGTCCACCAGTTTGCGCATGGCCGGGTTATCGAAGCCTTCACCAATGATGTCGAACGACTGCAACAGCGGTACACCGGCTTTCATCATGGTCGCCATCTGCCGAGTGAACAGGGCAATGTCATGAGCCTTGATGCGTTTGCCAAGGCTGAAAATCGAGGCGGATTTCTTGCGCACCTTGCCGGGGTTGATGCCTTGCTTGCGCAGTTGCGCCTTGATCAACGCCGGGTTCTGACCGCTGAGTTCGCCGGTCATTTTCGTACCTTTTTTATCGGTGCCTTCCCAGGCGTACACGCTGATTTTTGCTGCTTTGACCGCCATGTTCAGTCCTTGGTAACCCGGTTGATTTCTTCAAGGCTGGTGATGCCTTGCATGGCCTTGATCAGCCCGGAAGTACGCAGGTCATTGAAGCCGTCCTTGCGCATCTGGATATCGATTTCCAACGAATTGCCTTCGGCCATGATCAGCCGTTGCAGGTCTGCTGTGTTCTTCACCACTTCATAAATCCCCACGCGCCCCTTGTAACCACCGTTGCACTGATCGCAACCGACCGGCTCATAGATCGTGAACGAGCCAATGCGTTCCTCGGGGAAGCCTTCCTTGATCAGCGCCTCGCGGGGAATATCGATGGGTTTCTTGCAATGGCTGCACAGTTTGCGCGCCAGGCGCTGGGCGATGATCAGGCTGACTGAAGTGGCGATGTTGAACCCCTGGATGCCCATGTTGTGCAAGCGTGTCAGGGTTTCCGCCGCGCTGTTGGTGTGCAGGGTCGACAGCACCAGGTGCCCGGTCTGGGCGGCCTTGATGGCTATTTCGGCGGTTTCGAGGTCGCGGATCTCACCAACCATGATCACGTCCGGATCCTGGCGCAGGAACGAGCGCAGCGCCTGGGCAAAACCCAGTCCCTGCTTGGGGTTGACGTTGACCTGATTGATGCCTTCCATGTTGATCTCCACCGGGTCTTCGGCGGTGGAGATATTGATGTCCACCGTGTTGAGAATATTCAGACCGGTGTAAAGCGACACAGTCTTGCCCGAACCGGTGGGGCCGGTCACCAGAATCATCCCTTGCGGCTGCTTCAGCGCGGCCATGTATAGCGCTTTCTGGTCCGGCTCGTAGCCGAGGGCGTCGATGCCCATTTGCGCACTGGACGGGTCGAGGATGCGGATCACCACTTTCTCGCCCCACAGGGTCGGCAGCGTGTTGACCCGGAAGTCGATGGACTTGCTCTTGGACAGGCGCATCTTGATCCGCCCGTCCTGCGGTTTGCGCCGCTCGGAGATGTCGAGGCTGGCCATCACTTTCAGGCGAGCGGCGATGCGGCTGGCCAGTTGAACCGGTGGCTTGGCGACTTCACGCAGCATACCGTCGGTGCGCATTCGCACGCGGTATGTATTCTCATAGGGTTCGAAATGCAGGTCGGATGAGCCGCTCTTGATCGCGTCGAGCAACATCTTGTGGACAAAGCGCACCACCGGCGCGTCGTCGGCATCCTGCCCGGCGATGGCGTCCTGGTGGTTGTCATCGATCGACTCGATGTCGACGCCATCGAGGTCGACATCGGCCATGTCTTCCAGGCCGGTATTGTGGCTGTCGAAGAATCTCTCGATGGCGTCGCTGAGCTTGTCGTCCTCCACCAAAATGGCTTCTGTGTTCAGTCCGGTACTGAACTGGATATCGCTGGTGACCTGCTGATTGGTCGGGTCGGAAACCCCGACGAACAACTTGTTGCCGCGCCGCCAGAGGGGCAGGGCGTGGTGCTGGCGAACCAGTTTTTCACTGACCAGTCCTTTGGGTTGAGACTCTTTGTCCAGGCGGTGGAGGTCCAGCAGCGCCATGCCGAAATGCTCCGAGGCAATCTCGGCAATCTGGCGGCTCTTTACCAGTCTGTTCTGCACCAGATAACTGACCAGGGAGAGTTTCTGGCGTTGGGCTTGCTGATACGCCTGTTGCGCGCTTTTGTCAGTGAGCAGTTCGGCCTGGACCAATTGCTTGGCCAGACCGCTAAGGGCGATGTCATTCATTGGGGTACCGGACGCAGACAGTTCATGACTTATAGCCTAGTCAACGGGTAGAACCAAACCAGCGGTGCTCTGGTGACAAAAAGTGTCAGATAGTGCGGATCCTTGGGGAAGAAAAGGACTGTGCGTTGCCTTTATCCCCTGATAACGCGGGGGCGAGGGCTTGGCACGGGCTGTGCTGCAGCTAGTTCAGATCATGAGATTTCGACTCATACATGGAGCTTGTCTATGAATACTCAAAAAGGTTTTACCCTTATCGAACTGCTGATCGTGGTGGCGATCATCGGGATTCTGGCGACGTTTGCATTGCCGCAGTATTCGAAATACCAAGCGCGGGCGAAGGTAACCGCCGGTCTTGCTGAAATATCGTCGCTGAAGGTGCCCTTCGAGGACATTATCAATCAAGGCACCAACCCCACCCTCCCCCTGATCGGCGGTAAGGTGACCACAGGTAATTGCACGATCACGGCATCGGGCACCGCTTCTACCGGAGTTGGCAGTATTGGTTGCACGATCCTCAATGCACCAGGTCAAGTGCTCGCAAAGACCATCACGCTTTCGCGCACGCTCGCCGGTGGCTGGACTTGCGCCACGACGGTTCTGCAAGAGTACGCGCCTAAAGGTTGCACTGGCGTCTGATTCATTTCGAGGTCTGCCCAATGCCCCGCCTTCACGACGCGGGGCATTTTTTTTTATTCGTTATTTGAGGCACGAGGTAAATAATCAAAAATATCCCGACAATTCATGGCCTTAGGCCTGTCGCAAAACCCGCAACTTGCATGTATCCAATTTCCCAGGTCATGCATTTTGCATGATTCCGAAAATCAAGACATCTCATAAGTTATTGTTTTATAACAAGTTATTGTTTGCTCCGAAGTTGGCACAGCGTTCGCAATATCTCCTGTAACCCTGCTGACAAGACACGCAGCAGATTTTATGAAAAAACAGGAGTTACTCGTATGAAGAAGTTCGCTTTCGCTGCCGCTACTGCTACCGCGCTGACCCTGACCATGGCCAACGCTGCATTCGCTCAAACTCAGGCGACCCAGGCTCCAATGGTGCTGGCCGCTGGTGAAGTCACCGAAGCTAAAGCAGATGTTTCCGATACCTGGATCACCACCAAAGTCAAAGCAGACCTGGTGACGGAGAAAGGCATTCCTGGCACCGACATCAAAGTTGAAACCAACAAGGGTGTTGTTTCCCTGTCGTCCTCCACTGCCGTGACTGAATCGCAGAAAGACGTTGCAGTGGCTATCGCCAAGAAAATCAAAGGCGTTAAAGACGTTTCCGCTGCCGGCCTGAAAGCCGAGTAAGGCAAGACTTCTCGCCTGAACCGGGAGAAGACGCGGTAGACGAGCCGAGTCATACGTCTGCCGCCACTTGAGAGTTCATGCGACGGCCACAAGGATGTGGTCATTACAGGCCCCGACATTCGTGTCGGGGCCTGTTCTATTCTGAGTAACACAAAACTTAATGTGGGAGCGGGCTTGCTCCGGGCGGCGTTCCGACGATGAGGCCATTACATTCAACATTTATGTTGACTGTTACACCGCCATCGCGAGCAAGCTCGCTCCCACATTGAAGTGTGCCCATACAAAATTGTGTTGGATTCAGTTACCGCGCTTGCTGGTGATCTGCCTCAGACGATTCCCTTCAAACCGCAGGTACTGGTACATCCCGCCGTTGGGCCCGTAGGTCCATTCCTCGACCTGGAACTCTTCCCGCCGGTTGGCGCTACGCTTGTAGCCCAACAGATCGCGGGTGACCGGTTCACCACATTTCTGCAGCACCTCGCTGGACCGGTCCCCGACGCTGACCAACTGACTGCCGCAGCGCAGGGTATCGGCGGCCGAAGCCTGGCTGGACGCCAGTGCCAGCGCCAGGCCGAGCAGCAATGGTCTGATCATCACTCGGCGTCCAGATGCAAAGGCGTCACCACCCGGCCATCACTTTGCGCCTCGCCAAGGCTGGCGTCGATGAAGTACACGCGATCATCGGCCAACTGAGCCTTGTCGACCAGATAGTCCTTGATACTGCTCGCACGGTCCTGGCCCAGTTGACGCAGCAGCACGTCGCTGGAACTCCAGAACTTGATCACGTCCGCACGCATTTTCGCGGTGCGTTCTTCCTTGCCCAGGTCCTTCCATTCGGCGGGTGGCTGATTCTTCAGTCGGGTGCGATAGATCCCTTCCAGCAGCGGACCTTTCTCACCGTCTGGCACTTGCAGCAACGAGGCCTGCGCCGGCACCTTGTCGCCGCGGCGCTGGAGCATTTTGTAGTAGTTGTACTGGTATTCCCGTTCCAGGCGTTGCTCGGCGATCAGCGGGCCGTCGCTGCTCGCGGCGGCGGTACCTTCGATTTCCAGGCGCAGGGCCGGGCGTTCCTTCAGGGCCTGGGACAATTTGACCAGTGAAGCTTCGGCCTCCTTGCTCAGGTCGCTGGAGCCCGCTGCAAACGAAACCGTGCCCAAATCTTCCGAACCACCACCGGTGACCAACCCCCCGATCATTTTGAACGGCGCGGCGGCGGCCTTGACGATCAGGTTGCGCAGGGTCTGCCAGACAATGGGCATGACGCTGAACTGTGGATTGTTCAGGTCGCCGGTCACCGGCAGCTCGATGGAAATCTTGCCATCGACATCTTTGAGCAGGGCGATGGCCAATTTCAACGGCAGGCTGGTGGCGTCCGGGCTGTCGACTTTTTCGCCGAGCTGCAACTGCTCGACCACCACTTTGTTCTCAGCCTTGAGCTGGCCTTTGGTGATCAGGTAATGCAGGTCGAGGTTGAGCCGGCCCTTGCGGATACGGTAGCCGGCGAACTTGCCGGAGTAGGGCGTCAGCGTGGTCAGTTCAACCCGTTTGAAGCTGGTGGCGATGTCGAGGCTCGCCATCGGGTCGAACGGATTGACCGAGCCTTTGATGGTCACCGGCGCGTAACGATCGACCTTGCCCTTGATGTCCACGGTCGCCGGTTTCGCCTGACGGCTATCGATGATGCCTATCTGGCCGTTGAGCTGTTGCACGGCGGTGGCGAAGTTCGGGGTCAGGCTGAAGTCGGCAAAGTTGGCCGAGCCGTCGTTGATAGCTATGCCGCCGATGCGGATGCCCAGCGGCTTGTCCTTGCTGGCCGGTTTGGCCGCCGCTGTCTTGGCGCCTGAATCGGGCGGTTGCGGGATCAGCAGGTCATCGACGTTGGTGGTGCGGTCATCGTTGATCATGAAGCGCACATAGGGCTGGAACAGGTTGATCCTGTCGATCGACAGGCTGTCGCCGTGCTGGTAATTCAGGCCTTCGAGCACCACCTGTTGCCACTTGAGGAAGTCGCGGGTTTTCAGGGTGTCGAGGGTATGCAGTTGATCGATCTGTGCGCGCCCTGTCACGCTGAGCGCCAACGGCTCGGTGCTTTTCAGGTTCACGGCCAGGTCACTGCCGAGCATGCCGCTGCGCAGTTCGAGGCGAATGAACGGGTTGATGTAGGACTGGGCAACCCGCAGGTCGATGTCCTTGGTCTGCACGTTGAGTCTGGCGCTGACCGGTGCCAGGTTGACCTCGCCTTCGGCGGTGATCTTGCCCTGCTTGCCGACACCGGTGTCGAGCTTGAGGGTAAAAGGCGAGCCATTGAGGCTGTCGAAATTCTGCAGGTCCAGATTCAGCGGGCTCAGGTCCAACGTCACGGCGGGTTGTGCTTTGCGGTCTGCCAGATGCACCTGGTAATCGCGCAACTGCACATCTTTCAACAGCACTTGCCAAGGTTTGCTCGGCGGCGCCGGTTCAGGCTTTGGCGAGTCGGCTGCCGCGGGCGTGCTGACCGGTTCGGCTTTTGCCTTGGCCGCTGCCTTTGACGGTTGGCTGGCGAACAGTTTCTGCCAGTCGAGTTTCCCGTCGGCTTCAAGCGCTGCCCAGGTTTCCAATTTATTGCTGCGAATCTTGCCCACCACCACTTGCTGTTTGGCCAAGTCCACGGTGGTGTCGGTGATGTCCAATCGCGCGAGTTTCGCCAGAGGCCGACCGTCCGGAGCTTTGATAGCGAAGGGTGCGACGCTGACCGCGAGGTTGCTCAGCAGCAGCTCGGTTTCCTTGGACAGGTTGAGTTTGTAGTCGGTGCTGAGGTTAAGGACGCCGCTTTCGAGGTCCAGTGGTACGGCGTCGCGTACATATGGCCAAAAGGATTTCATCTTGCCGTCGGTGATTTTCAGCTTACCTTCGGAAGCGAACGGGATCAGGCTGAAATTGCCGGTCCAGTCGATTTGCCCACCGCCAGGGCCGACAGCGACCAAGGTCATATCGGCGTTGTCTTCCGGCAGCGTGCTGAGGTTGTTCAGCTCGAAATCGAGTTTGTCGTAGAGAAATTCGATGGGCTCGCTGGGCCGCGCATCCTTAAAATGTACATAGCCGTCGGCTAGTTTGATCCGCTCAACGCGCAGCGGAAACGGTTTGGCGTTTGGGTCGGTCGGCGTCGGCTCGCTCGCCGGCAGTTTGAACAGGCCGAGCAAATTGAGTTTGCCATCCTTGCCGAACAGGATTTCGGTCTTGGGTTTGTCCAGCTCGATATCAGACAGATGCAGCGCTTTGGTCCACAGGCTGTCGATCTGCAGGTTGGCATAAAGGCGTTCGAAGCCGACCTGTTCCTCGCCCGGCTCCCCGATAATCAGACCCCAGAGGGTGACTTCAAGGCTGAAGGGGTTGAGTTCGATCCGCTGAAGAGTGGCGGGCGTCGTGGCGTAGTTGGCCAGTTGCTGGTTGGCAACCCGCAATGCGATGCCCGGCAAAATCAGAAACCCCAACAGGCTGTAGAGAGCCAGAGCAGTCAACAAGGCGCCGATAGCGCGGATCAATCCTTTGGGCATGTGCGGCTTCATCTGTCTGAATCGGAGTGCGTTGGAGTATGGCACGCGAATCCGGTTCCGAAGTTACCCTGTGGTATAGGATTTATCTGAAAGTGACCTTGAGTTTCAGAGCTGCAAGATCAGGGTTTTCAGCGGAGGTTGTTGATCCATGGACGGGAAATCGCCACCCGGTTTCATCACCGTCCACTCACGCACTGGTCGCCCGGCTTTTTCCGCACAGCGCAACACCTGCTCACGCCAATCGTCCATGCTGACTTTTGCCAGGTTGTTGCAGCAGATCAGCACGCCATTGTCGGCGGTGGTCAGCAGCGCGGGTTTGAGCAGGCTCTGGTAGTCGCGCAGCAGGTCGACGGTGCCGAAAGCGCTCTTGGCCCACGCCGGTGGATCCAGCAAAACCAGGTCGTATTGACGTTGTTCCAGGCGTTGATAGCTCGGCAATTTTTGCCCGCGGCGCTGGCTGATGGGCAGACCGGCGAGTTGGCGAATGGCCGGGAAATAATCGGACTGGATGAACTGCATGGTCGGCAACTGCGGATTGAGCAGACCGTTTTCGCGACCGACCGCCAGATTGCCCTCGGCGAAGTCCAGATTGCAGACCTCGCTCGCGCCACCGGCTGCAGCACTCAGGCCGACGCCACAGGTATAGGCAAACAGGTTCAGTACGCTTTTGTTCTTGCTGTGCTCCTTGACCCAGCCGCGGGTGTTGCGCAGGTCGAGGAACAGCAGCGGATCCTGACCGGCATGGCGGCCACGGACCCGGTAGTTAAGCCCCCATTCGTGGCCGACCAAATCTTGCAGGGCGGCTTCGTCGGCGCGGTAGACGGTGTCCTCGCGGTCGATGCGCGAGTTGCCCCGGGAGCGGTCGTTGTAGACCAGCAGGGTCTCGAAGCCCAGGTGTTGATTGATCGCCTCGTGCAGTTGCAGCAGAGCATCGCGTTCCAACGCCTGGTGAAAGCTCTGCACCAATAACTGCGGACCGTAGCGGTCGATGGTCAGACCGCCAGCGCCTTCCTGGCTGCCATGGAACAGGCGATAGCAATCGGTGCCTTGCTGATGCAGTTCGGCAAGCAGGTCCTGGCGATGTTCGAGGGCGGCGCGCAGCGCCTGATTCAAGGAAGACATGCTGGGCGCCTTGCAGGGGGAGGGAATTTGGCGCGGGAGTTTAACAGTTACTGAGCTTCAAGCTTCAAGCTTCAAGCTTCAAGCTTGCAGCTCTGAGCGTCAGCTCAGCCCCATCCGCCGCTTGGCCCGATGCACCGAGCCATTGCGCACCGCCCAGCGCAGCATCGGCGCGCTGCGGTTGACGCTGGCGCGGATCAGTTTGCGTTGCAGCGAATTCTGGCTGACACCCAGCATATCGCTCGCCCAATCCGGCAGCAGGTCAATGCCGGCCTGCATCATCAAGCCACCGAACGGCTTAGCCAAACGGCTGGGGGCAGGGGCGTTCAACAACAGTCGCAACACCTCGCGACTGCGCTCGTCGCACAGCAATTGCGGACGAAGGCGTTCGAGGTAATCGGCGATCTGCTGCCGCGAACGTGGAACGTCACGGGCGCCCAGGCGTTCAGCGATCAGGGCGATTTCGTCGTAGTACCGATCCTGATCGGCTGGCGACAGGTGCGGGTTGCGATAGCGCAAATGCGCCGCGAGGAAGTTGCTGACCTCGGCCACGTGCACCCAAGTGAGCAAATCGGGATCACTGGCGGCGTAGGGCCGGCCATCCGGCGCGGTGCCGGTCACTTGCAGGTGGATGGTGCGGACTTTCTCGATCAGCCAGTCGGCATCTTTACGCGAGCCGAAGGTGGTCCCAGAAATGAACTGCCCGGTGCGGCGCAGGCGCCCCAGCATGTCCTCGCGGAAATTCGAATGGTCCCAGACCCCGGCCAGCGCCAAGGGGTGGAGGGCTTGCAGCATCAGCGCGCTGATACCACCAATGAGCATGCTGCTGAAGTCGCCGTGGATTTGCCAACTCACCGAGTCGGGGCCGAACAGGCCGGGGTCACCCTTGGGGTTTTCCAGGTCGAGTTTGCCAAGGGACAGACCGGAGAGGCTCATGACCTGGGTTTCGATGCGGCTGCGGATGAATTCCATGGCGACTCTGTAATTCTGTAGGAGCGAGCTTGCTCTGCGCGGCGTTCCGACGATGGACGTTAACGATAACGCGTATTTCCTGAATAAACGCGGCGCGCTTGAGTTCATCGTCGGAACGCCGCCCGGAGCAAGCTCGCTCCTACAGGGTGCATTGGGCACACATTATTGATTCAGGCGTTTATCGACCAGGTCCTGAACCACGCTTGGATCGGCCAGGGTCGAAGTGTCGCCCAGACTGTCGAGTTCGTTGCAGGCGATCTTGCGCAGAATCCTTCGCATGATCTTGCCCGAACGGGTTTTCGGCAAGGCCGGTGCCCACTGGATCAGGTCCGGTTTGGCGAAGCTGCCGATGTCCTTGCTGACGTGCGCCAGCAGTTCCTTCTTCAGCTCGTCGTTGGGCTCGGTGCCGTTCATGGGCGTGACAAAGGCATAGATGCCCTGGCCTTTGACGTCATGAGGGTAACCGACTACGGCGGCCTCGGCGATGCTGTCGTGGAGCACCAGGGCGCTCTCGACTTCGGCGGTGCCAATGCGGTGGCCGGAAACGTTGATCACGTCATCGATACGCCCGGTTATCCAGTAGTCGCCGTCCTCGTCACGGCGGGCGCCGTCGCCGGTGAAATAGTAACCGGGATAGGGTTTGAAGTAGGTGTCGACCATCCGTTGCGGGTCGCCGTAGACGCTGCGGATCTGCGCCGGCCAGCTGGATTTGATCGCCAGCACGCCGCTGCCGGCGCCTTTGATTTCCTTGCCGACTTCGTCAAGCAGCACCGGTTGCACACCGAACATCGGTTGCGTGGCGCATCCGGGTTTGATCCGCTGTGCGCTGACCAGCGGGCTGAGCATGATGCCGCCGGTTTCGGTCTGCCACCAGGTATCGACGATCGGGCAACGCTGTTCGCCCACGGCATTGAAGTACCAGTCCCACGCTTCGGGGTTGATCGGCTCACCGACGCTGCCGAGTAATCTGAGGCTCGCCCGGGACGTTTCCTTCAACGGTTCGGGGCCTTCGCGCATCAGCGAGCGCAGGGCGGTGGGGGCGGTGTAGAAGATGTTCACGTGGTGTTTATCGATGACTTGCCAGAAGCGCGCGCTGCTCGGGTAACTCGGCACGCCTTCGAAGATCAGTGTGGTCGCGCCGTTGGCCAGCGGCCCGTAGACGATGTAACTGTGGCCGGTAACCCAGCCGACATCGGCGGTGCACCAGAAGACTTCATCGTCGCGGTAGTCGAGCACGTATTTGAAGGTCATCGTCGCTTGCAGCAGATAGCCGCCGGTGGTGTGCAGTACGCCTTTGGGCTTGCCGGTGCTGCCGGAGGTGTAAAGGATGAACAGCGGGTCTTCGGCGTCCATCGGTTCGGGCGGGCAATCGTCGCTGACGTCGCGCAAGGCCTGGTGATACCAGAGGTCGCGGCCTTCGACCCAGTTCACTTCACCCTGAGTGCGCTCGACTACGATCACCGTGCTGACATTCGGGCAACCTTGCAGCGCCTGGTCGACCTTCTCTTTGAGCGGTACGAATTTACCACCGCGCACACCTTCATCGGCGGTGATCACGGTGCGGCAGTCGGCGTCGAGAATACGATCGCGCACAGAGTCGGGGGAGAAACCGCCAAACACTACGGAATGCACCGCGCCGATGCGCGTGCAGGCGAGCATGGCGTAGGCCGCTTCGGGAATCATCGGCATGTAGATGCACACGCGATCGCCTTTCTTCACGCCACGGCTTTTGAGCACGTTGGCCAGGCGGCAGACGTTGTGATGCAGTTTTTTGTAAGTGATCTGGTCGGATTCGGCGGGGTCGTCGCCTTCCCAGATGATTGCGATCTGATCGCCACGTTTTTCCAGGTGACGGTCGATGCAGTTGTAACTGACGTTTAATTTTCCGCCAGCAAACCAGCTGGCTTCGCCGGTTTTCAGGTTATAGCGCTGAACGGAATCCCACGGGGTGCTCCAGTCGAGGAAGCGTGTGGCCTGTTCAGCCCAGAATTCGGTGGGGTGTTCGATGGATTGTCGGTACAGGCGCTTGTAGTCGTCTTGACTGAGTTGCGCAGCCCGGCGGACGGCATCGGCTTTGGGGAACGTGCTGATATCGAACATGACGGTTCCTTATTCTTGTTTTCACGACAAGTAATAAAGATGCGCCGAGTGATCAAGTGGTTCAAGTCATACGCAAAACAACTGTGGGAGCTAGCTTGCTCGCGATTGCGGTTTGTCAGGCAACAATGATGTTGACTGAACCAACGCTATCGCGAGCAAGCTCGCTCCCACAGGGGGATAGCAATGTGGCGTCAAGTTACCCGCGGTGACGACCGCGGAAGTAGTTGATCAGCCCTTGCGTGGACGCATCGTCCGCCGGGGTTTCTTCGCTGCCGACCAGGCGGTTGTAAACGCCTTTGCCCAGTTCTTTGCCCAGTTCCACACCCCACTGGTCGAAGGCATTGATGCCCCAGACCACGCTTTGCACGAAGACTTTGTGTTCGTACATCGCCACCAGCGCGCCGAGACGACGCGGGCTGATGCGTTCGACCACCAACGTGTTGCTCGGACGGTTGCCCGGGATCACCTTGTGCTGCGCGAGTTTCTGCACCTCGGCTTCGGCCATGCCCTTGTCGCGCAGTTCGGCTTCCGCTTCGGCGCGGGTCTTGCCGAGCATCAGCGCCTGGCTTTGTGACAGGCAGTTGGCGTACAGCCATTGGTGATGGTCGGACACCGGGTTGAAGCTGACGATCGGCACGATGAAATCGGCCGGAATCAGTTGAGTGCCCTGGTGCAGCAACTGGTGATAGGCGTGCTGACCGTTGCAACCCACGCCACCCCAGATCACTGGACCGGTGTCGGTGGATACCGGCGTGCCGTCCTGACGCACGCTCTTGCCGTTGGATTCCATGTCCAACTGTTGCAAGTGCTTGGTGATGTTCCGCAGGTAGTGGTCGTACGGCAGAATCGCGTGGCTCTGCGCGCCCCAGAAGTTGCCGTACCAGACACCGAGCAACGCCAGCAGCACCGGCATGTTTTGTTCGAAGGGGGCGCTCTGGAAATGCTGGTCCATTGTATAGGCGCCGGACAGCAGTTCCTTGAAGTTCGACATGCCGATGGCCAGGGCAATCGGCAGACCGATGGCCGACCACAGCGAGTAACGACCGCCGACCCAGTCCCACATCGGGAAGATGTTTTCTTCACGGATACCGAACGCGACGGCTGCTGCATTGTTGCTGGAAACGGCGATGAAGTGACGGTACAGCTCGGCTTCCGAACCGCCCTGAGCCAGGTACCAGGCGCGAGCGGCCTCGGCATTTTTCAAGGTTTCGAGGGTGTTGAAGGATTTCGACGAGACGATGAACAATGTGGTTTCGGCGCGCAATTGCATCGTCAGCTCGTGGAACTCACTGCCGTCGATATTTGCCAGGTAATGGCAGCGCACGCCTTTGTGGGTGTAGGCCAACAGTGCTTCAGACACCAACTCGGGGCCAAGGAACGAGCCGCCGATACCTATGTTCACCACGTCGGTGATCGGCTTTTCGGTGTAACCGCGCCACAGACCGTCGTGGATGCGGCCCACGAGGTCGGTCATCTGGTTCAGTACCTTGTGTACGTCTGGCATCACGTTGACGCCATTCACCGACAGCTTGTCGCCCACTGGACGACGCAACGCGGTGTGCAGGGCCGGACGACCTTCGGAGGAGTTGACGATTTCGCCGTCGAACAGCGCTTTGATCGCGCCTTTAAGGTCGACTTCGTTCGCGAGGCCCACCAGCAGATCGCGGGTCTCGGCGTTGATCAGGTTCTTCGAGTAATCGAGAAACAGGCCGCAACTGCTGAGGGTGAATTGGGTAAAGCGCTGCGGATCGGCATTAAAGGCTTCGCGCATGCTGAAATCCTGCATGGCTTGGCGGTGATCATTCAGCGCTTGCCAGGCGGGCAGAGCGGTCACGTCGTGAGGAGTGCGGTAGTACGCCATCGCTGCGGGTTTCCTTTTTACTTGAACGGCCTTTTGAACACAAAAAAATCCCGGAGCGCTGTGGGTGGGCGTCCGGTCAACTGCGTCGACACGATTTCATGGCACAGGGCGAATACAGTAAACCTCGCGCTGCGATCTGTCTTGACTTTGTCTGACCCGTTCCCGGTACTTTTTTATACATGAGTCAGGGAACGGTCCGACAAACGGAAGAGACGGTTCGGTCAGGCGACCTGAACCGGAATGGCATTGCTGGTGTGGCTCAACTCGTTACCCGGCGCCATGTAGAGCATGCGCGGCTTGAAGTTGAGCAGCTCGGCTTCACTGTAGTGAGCGTAAGCGCAGATGATCACACGGTCGCCGACCTTGGCCTTGTGCGCCGCGGCGCCGTTGACCGAGATCATGCGCGAGCCTGCTTCGCCACGAATCGCGTAGGTGGTGAAGCGTTCGCCGTTGTCGACGTTGTAGATCTGGATCTGTTCGTATTCACGGATGCCGGACAGGTCCAGCCATTCGCCGTCGATGGCGCAGGAACCTTCGTAATCGAGAACTGCGTGGGTGACTTCGGCGCGATGCAGCTTGGCCTTGAGCATGATGGCGTGCATGAGTGTTTCCCAGGTCGGAATCGAACGGCGGGCAGTTTGCCCGAAGGCTTAAAGGGCGGCAATAAGGGGCAAGGCAACGCAGGATCCTGTAGGAGCCGAGCTTGCTCGCGAAAGCGGTGGATCAATCGACATCAATGCTGAATGACACACCGCTTTCGCGAGCAAGCTCGGCTCCTGCAGGGACTAGCGGTGTTCAGGCGGGGGCGTCGAGGTTCAGGTGCAGGTTGTCGATCAGCCGCGTTCTGCCGAGGAACGCTGCTACCAGAATCACGAGGTCGCGATCTTCAGAAGTCGCCGGGCGCAAGGTCAGCGCATGGCGGATTTCCAGGTAATCGGTACGTAAGCCTGCCACTGCGAGTTGCTGCTGTTGCGCCGCGACCAGCGCCGAATAGTCGCGATCACCCTGCTTAATGGATTCTGCAATCGAGGCCAGCGTTCGATACACCACTGGCGCAACCGCCCGCTGCTCTTCGCTGAGAAACCCGTTGCGCGACGACAGCGCCAAGCCATCCTCCGCACGGACCGTCGGCTCGCCAATGATCTGGACCGGCATGTTCAGGTCATGCACCAGTGCGCGAATCACCGCCAGTTGCTGGAAGTCTTTCTGGCCAAAGATCGCCAGGTCCGGCTGAACCATGTTGAACAGCTTGTTGACCACCGTCGCCACACCTTCGAAATGCCCCGGACGGCTGGCGCCGCACAGGCCTTCGGACAGTTGCGGAACGCTGACGCGGGTCTGGCCGGCCATGCCGTCGGGGTACATTTCTTCAACGGTCGGCGCGAATAGCAAGTGACAACCGGCCTCAAGCAGTTTCTCCTGATCTGCCGCAAGGGTGCGGGGATACTTGTCGAGGTCTTCGCCAGCGCCGAATTGCAGCGGGTTGACGAAAATGCTCGCGACCACGAAATCCGCCCTTTGGCTGGCTTTGGCGATCAGTGCAATGTGACCGCTGTGCAGGTTGCCCATGGTCGGCACGAAGGCAATGCGCTTGCCTTCGCTGCGGGCGCGGGCCACGGCGGCCCGCAGTTCGCGTACGGTTTTTACGGTGTTCATGCAGAGAATCCGTGTTCGATCCCAGGGAAAGTCACCGCTTTGACTTCGGAGACGTAAGCGCTCAGGGCCGCTTGAATGTTTTGTTGCCCGGTCATGAAGTTCTTCACGAACTTCGGCACCCGGCCAGTGATCGACAGACCGAGCATGTCGTGCAGCACCAGCACCTGGCCGTCGGTGCCGCTGCCGGCGCCAATGCCGATCACCGGGATCTTAACGGCCTGGGTGATTTCTTCGGCCAATTCGCTCGGCACGCACTCGAGCAGCAGCATCGCCGCGCCCGCCTGTTCGAGGGAGATTGCGTCGGCACGCATCTGCCGCGCCTGGTTTTCATTGCGACCCTGGACTTTGTAACCGCCGAGGATATTCACCGACTGCGGTGTCAGACCCATGTGTGCGCACACCGGGATGCCACGTTCGGCCAGCAAACGGATCGAGTCCGCCAGCCACAGAGCGCCTTCGACCTTGACCATGTGCGCACCGGCCTGCATCAACAGGGCGCTGTTGGTCATGGCTTGTTCGGTGGTTGCGTAGGCCATGAAGGGCAGGTCGGCAAGGATCAACGCGTCGGTGTTACCGCGTTTAACGGCAGCGACGTGGTAAGCCATCTCAGCCGTGGTTACCGGCAGGGTGCTGTCGTGACCTTGCAGAACCATGCCGAGGGAGTCGCCCACCAGCAGCACTTCGACGCCAGCCTCATTGCAGGCGTGGGCGAAGGTTGCGTCATAGCAGGTCAGCATGGTGATTTTTTCACCTTTTTGCTTGAGACCTTGCAGAGTGGTCAGGGTGATGGCTGGCATGAAAAGTTCCTCATTCAGGCGCTGTGGAAACTACTGCGAGTAACGCGCGTGATTCTTCGTTAAATACAGGCGCACGGTCTTGTTGTCGTGCTTTTAAGGCCTGAATTGCGCCCTTGTACACCGTGTTGACGGCAGCGGGACGCCTATAGTCGTGAGGAGAACTCGGGAAGTCAATTGCGTGTGTTACCGCGTTGTTACGGATGGGGTGTTACCGGAGTAACTGATGCGATTCAGCAGCCGCAGATCTTTGCTCGACACAAAAACAATGTGGGAGCGAGCTTGCTCGCGATAGCTGTGTGTCAGTCTCACGAATATTGGATGTGCCGACGCTATCGCGAGCAAGCTCGCTCCCACAGGGGGGTTGTATCAATTTGTAGAGAGGCGTTCCAACCCGACGAACGGGCATGTCTCGAGCAGTTCTCTGAGGCTGCGGCCGTCTGCCAGACGCAAATCCGCAGGCGCCAGTTCGGCCAGCGGATACAGAACGAACGCGCGTTCCTGCATATGGTAGTGAGGGACTTTGAGGCGAGGTTCATCGATCAATCGATCACCAAACAGCAGAATATCGAGATCCAGCGTGCGTGGGCCCCAGCGTTCCAGGCGTTCGCGGCCCTGTCCGTTCTCGATGGCTTGCAGCGCATCGAGCAGCTCCAATGGTGCAAGCGTGCTGTCGAGTGCCGCGACCGCGTTGGTGTAACGCGGTTGGTCGGGCAGCAGCGAATCGCTCTGATAAAACGCGGAAACCCCGACCAGTTTGCTCTGCGGCAACTGCGCCAGTGCCTCGACGGCGCTGCGCAATTGTTCGGCGGGGTCAGCCAGATTGCTGCCCATGCCAATGTAAATGCGATTCATGCTTACTCGCCCGTAGCGCCCGGTGCGCCGGCCGTGCGTTTGCGCTTGGCGCCGCCGCTGCGACGACGTTTGCGCGGCGCACCGCTGGCACCGTCGTCCTTGCCGCTGAGGTCGCGGATCATGTCACGACGTTCGCTGTCGTTGGCGTCTTGATAGTCCGTCCACCACTCGCCGAGGCCATCGGTCTGCTCGCCAGCGCTTTCGCGCAGCAGCAGGAAGTCGTAGCCGGCGCGGAACCGTGGGTTGTCCAGCAGCAAGTCGGCGCGTTTACCGCTGCGGCGCGGCAGACGTTCCTGCATGTCCCAGATTTCGCGGATCGGCATGGTGAAACGTTTTGGAATGGCGATCCGCTGGCACTGTTCGGCAATCAACTCGTGCGCCGCTTCCTGCATCGCCGGGATCGGCGGCATGCCACGTTCCTGCAAGCGCAATACGCGAGCCGGCAGGGCAGGCCACAGCAGGGCTGCAAACAGGAACGCCGGGGTCACCGGTTTGTTCTGCTTGATCCGCAGGTCGGTGTTGATCAACGCTTCGCTGATCAGGGTGTGGGTGTACGTCGGGTTGTATTCCAGCGCCTCGGCACTGGCCGGGAACAGCGGATCGAACAACTGCAAGTCAACCAGCATCTCGAAAGTGTCCGCGGCATGGCCGGAGAGGAACAGCTTGAGCACTTCTTCGAACAGCCGGGCTGACGGGATCTCGCGCAGCATCGGCGCCAGATCGCGGATCGGCAGGGCGCTGTGTTTTTCGATGCCGAAATTCAGTTTGGCGGCGAAACGCACGGCTCGCAGCATCCGCACCGGGTCTTCCTGGTAGCGCTGCTTCGGGTCGCCGATCAAACGGATCAGGTGATTGCGAATGTCGTGTACGCCGTTGGCGTAATCGAGAATGCGTTCACTGACCGGATCGTAATACAGGGCGTTGATGGTGAAGTCGCGACGTTGCGCGTCTTCTTCCAGCGTGCCATAGACGTTATCGCGCAGAATGCGCCCGCTCTCGTTGCGGGAAGACTGGTTGCTGTCTTCCTCTTCGTCGTTTTGCGGGTGATTGGCGCGGAAGGTCGCGACCTCGATGATTTCGCGACCAAAATGGATATGCACCAGTTTGAAGCGACGCCCGATGATCCGCGCATTGCGGAATTCGGCGCGAACCTGTTCAGGGGTGGCGCTGGTGGCAACGTCAAAATCTTTTGGCGTGATGCCGAGCATCATGTCACGCACACAACCGCCGACCAGATAAGCCTGGTAACCGGCGCTCTGCAAGCGTTCGACGATATTCACCGCGTAACGGCTGAATTGCGCCTTTTGCAGTGAATGTTGGCCGCTGTTAAGCACTTCCGGCGTGCTGCGGATGTGTTGCGTATGACGCTTTGGAGTACGGAATGACTGGAACAGCTTCTTCAGCATGGGATGCACTGTTTGAAGGAATGTTCGGCCATAACGAAGAATGACCGCATGATGGGCGGGGATTCTAGCATTTAGTCGAGGGATGGTGTAGGACACTGGAGATATGAGGTGTAAGCCGCACGCTGTAGGAGCGAGCTTGCTCGCGATGGTCGTGAACGATAACGCGTAAAACCAGATACCCAGCGCTTGCCCTCGGGTTTTTCGCGAGCAAGCTCGCTCCTACAGGGGCTTGGAAGGTTTTCCGGCTCGCGGAAACTACAAGGGGAGCCGAAGCTCCCCAAGAAGTAGTTACATTTTCTATTTTTGTTATTGGTTTCGGGCTTCTTGTTTTTGTTGAGTGCCCGCGTCATGAAGTTTTCCTTCATGACCCTCCCAATCGGGAGCCAAGAGCAAACGGATTGCTTTGGTCGCTGTGCTGCAGTGATCTTTCGATCCAACCAGTTCAGGCTCTGTCTCAAGACAGTTTTTGTTGTTCTCGGCCTGGTCGTGGGGCAAGCCCCAAATACAACGCCTCTCCAAAAGAATCAGTTAGCTGCGCCTCTCGCCGTCTTGTTTTTATTGTGCGTGAGTCGATTCGTCTTATTTTTATTGTCTTGTGCATTGCTTGTTATTGTTCTTGTACCAAACACATAGCAGGGTGCATGCCAACTATTGCGATGCTCAGCAAAACAAGGGGTTACGCCGTTTGATGGGTTTTTTTGAGAGCCAAAAAAACCGGGGCTCCGTTACCGTAAGCCCCGGCTTCTGTTACGTGAAAAAGCTGAGGTAACAGTTTTTTCACAAAGTCATGCGTTACCCATTCAGCTCTCGCTGGCCACCCCGGTCTTTCGCCGCGGAATACCCAGGCGCTGGCGGCGTTCCCACAAGCATTTGCGACTCACCCCGAGTTTGCGTGCCAGCTCGGTTTCGGTCATGTGGTCCTGATGCTCGAGAACGAAGTGCTGGAAATAGTCCTCCAGTGACAGGTCCTCGGTCGGCTCGTGGCTGTTGTTACCAGCGCTGTTGCCCTGTTGCGGCGCCAGGCCGATGAACTCATCGTCTTCCAGATCGCTCAACTCGATGTCGATGCCCAGCAGCTCGGCGGAAATTTCCGGGCTCTCGCACAGGATGACCGCGCGTTCGACCGCGTTTTCCAGCTCACGTACGTTGCCCGGCCAGGAATAATGGCGAATCGCTTGCTCGGCATCCGGCGCGAACTTCAGGTCGATGCGGTTGACCCGCGCGCTCTGACGCGCCAGGAAGGCATTGGCGATTTCGTTGACGTCGGCGCCGCGTTCGCGCAGGGCCGGCAGTTTCAGGGCGATCACGTGGAGGCGGTAGTACAAGTCTTCACGGAACTGGCCGATCTTGGCCAGGCTCTTGAGGTCGCGGTGAGTCGCGGCAATCAGGCGCACATCGACTTTTTGCGACTGAACCGAACCCACCCGGCGTATTTCGCCTTCCTGCAACACGCGAAGCAGGCGAGCCTGGGCTTCCAGCGGCAGTTCGCCGATTTCGTCAAGGAACAAGGTGCCGCCGTCCGCCGCTTCCACCAGACCGGCACGCCCGGCGCTGGCGCCGGTGAACGCGCCTTTTTCGTGGCCGAACAGTTCGGACTCGATCAGGCTTTCCGGAATGGCCGCGCAGTTCACCGAAATCATCGGTGCCTTGGCGCGTCTGGACAGATTGTGCAGGGCGCGCGCCACCAGTTCTTTACCGGTGCCGGATTCGCCCTGGATCAAGACATTGGAATCGGTGGGCGCCACTTTGCGGATCTTGCTGTAGAGGTCCTGCATCGGTGGGCACGAGCCGATGATGCCGATTTCGCCGTTGCTGTTGTCGATACCCGGTTTCGCCGCGCCATTGGCGGCTTTGCCGACGGCAGGTTCACCACTGGCCTGCACCGATTGCCGGTCTCGCAGGATGCGTGCGACGGCCTGGAGCATTTCGTCGTGGTCGAAAGGCTTGGCGATGTAATCCACCGCGCCCATCTTCATCGAGTCGACCGCCGAACGCAGGCTGGCGTAGCTGGTCATGATCAGCACAGGTGTGCCCTGGCCGAGTTTGATCAACTCGGTGCCCGGTGCGCCAGGCAGGCGCAGGTCACTGACGATCAGGTCGAACGTGGGAATGGTGAAGCGTTCTTGTGCTTCCTGCACTGAACCGGCTTCGCTGACCTGGTACTGGTTACGTTCCAGCAGGCGGCGCAAGGCGGAGCGGATAATTGTTTCGTCTTCGACGATCAAAATGTGCGGCATTGATTCGATACTCTCGACGGTCTCAGTTCACAGCGGACGTCGCTTCGACATGACGCGGCAAGGTCACCCGGATACGGGTGCCGCGTTGGCTTTGAACATCAGCCGGGCTGTCGATGGTGATTTGTCCATAATGCTCTTCAACGATGGAATAGACCAGTGCAAGGCCCAGACCGGTGCCTTCGCCAGGATCCTTGGTGGTGAAGAAAGGTTCGAACAATCTATCCATGATGTTCTTCGGAATACCGCTGCCTTCGTCTTCCACGATCAGGTCGACCGTGTGTTCGCCGGCTTCGCTTTTTACCCGCACCGCGCTGCCGGGAGGCGAGGCGTCACGGGCGTTTGAGAGCAGATTGATCAGGACCTGGGCGAGGCGCTGCGGATCGCCTTCGACCCAGTGATCGGGGTCGCACAGGTTGTAGAACTGCACTTCGAAATTGCGCCGGTTCAGGGCCAGTAAACCGATGGCATCCTGCGCCACTTCGGCCAGACAGACGGGCTCGTCGCTGTGCTGATGACTGCCGGCATGGGCGAAACTCATCAGCGACTGAACGATGCGCGACACGCGTTTGGTCTGTTCAAGGATCTGCCCGCTGATTTCCTTCAGCTCGCCATCGTCTTCACGTTCTTCGCGCAGGTTCTGCGCCAGACACGCGATGCCGGTGATCGGGTTGCCGATTTCATGGGCAACGCCGGCAGCCAGTCGGCCAATGCTGGCCAGGCGCTCGGAGTGCACCAGTTTGTCTTCGAGCATCTGGGTTTCGGTCAGGTCCTCGACCAGCAATACCAGACCGCTGTTACCCGGTGCGAGCGGTTCATCGATCGCCGCTTTGTGCAGGTTCAGCCAACGGGTCTGGCCATCAAGGGCCAGGTGCTGCTTGTGCAGATGCTCGTCGGGCAGATTGATGAAACCTTGCAACAGTCCTTTCCACGGATCGGCGATGGTGCTCAGGCGCGAACCGACCACGCGCTGCGCGGCAATTCCGGTCAGCTCCTCCATGGCTTTGTTCCACATGAGGATTTCCTGATCCTTGGCCAGGGAACAGACGCCCATCGGCAATTCCTGCAGGGTCTGGCGGTGATAGCGGCGCAGCGCATCGAGTTCAGCGGCCAGCCCGGTCAGGCGCGAGTGGTAATCCTCGAGGCGGCTTTCGATGAAGTGAATGTCTTCGGTGACGTAGTTTTCGCCGCCTGCCTTATAAGGCAGGAACGTCTCGACCATGTCCTGCGCGACGCTCGGCCCCATCAGGCCGGAGAGGTTGGCTTCGATCCGGTCACGCAAACGGCGCAAGGCGTAAGGCCGGCGCTCGTCGAACGGCAGATAGAGATCGCGTAGCGCTTGTTCGACTTCTTTCTGCGCGGCCTTGGCGCCCAGTGGTTTGGCCAGTTGTGTGGCGAACTCCTGAGGCGAGGCGGCGTGCAGTTCCCGGCGTTGCGGGCGACGCACGTTGTCCACGGCACACGCTTCGGCGGCGCTGGCCTCTTCGGGACTGGCGTTGGTGAACAGCGAAATCAACGTAAACATCAGTACGTTAGCGGCCAGCGAGGCGATCGCGGCCATGTGCCAACTGGTGTCGTCCAGCACGTAGATCATGTTCAGCAGCGGAATGTAGAAACCCTGCAGGTTGCCGACCAGCGGCAGCAGCATGGTCACCAGCCACACCAGAATTCCCGCCAGCAAACCGGCGATGAAGCCGCGACGGTTCGCTGTCGGCCAATACAAAACCGACAGCACGCCCGGCAGGAACTGCAGTGTCGCCACAAACGCGACGATGCCGAGGTTGGCCAGGTCCTGTTCGGCGCCCAGCAGCAAGTAGAAGCCGTAACCGGCCATGATGATCGCGACAATCAGCGCTCGACGGGTCCACTTCAGCCAGCGATAGATGTTGCCTTCGGCTGGCGGTTGATAAAGCGGCAGCACGAGGTGGTTCAGTGCCATCCCGGACAGTGCCAGGGTGGTGACGATGATCAGGCCGCTGGCGGCCGACAATCCGCCGACATAGGCCAATAGCGCCAGCGCTTTGCTGTTGGCAGCGATGCCGATGCCTAGCGTGAAGTATTCCGGATTCGTGGTCGCGCCGAGTTTCAGCCCGGCCCAGAGAATCAGCGGCACGGCCAGACTCATCAGCAGCAGGAACAGCGGCAAACCCCAGCTCGCACTGACCAGCGCTCGCGGGTTGAGGTTCTCGGTAAAGGTCATGTGATACATGTGCGGCATCACGATCGCCGACGCGAAGAACACCAGCAGCAGCGTGCGCCACGGACCTTCCTGCAATGGTGTGTGCAAGGCGGCGAGGGCGGTCTGGTTTTGCAGCAGCCACAGTTCCAGCTGTTGCGGACCGTCGAACACGCCGTAAAGGGCATACAGGCCAACGCCGCCTATCGCGATCAGTTTGATCACTGACTCAAACGCAATCGCGAACACCAGCCCTTCGTGTTTCTCGCGGGTGGCGATATGGCGCGAGCCAAAGAAAATGGTGAACAGCGTAATCAGTCCACAGAAGCTTAGGGCCACACGGTGTTGCACCGGCTCGCGGGTGAGAATACTGATGGAGTCGGCCACCGCCTGAATCTGCAATGCCAGCAGCGGCAGTACACCAATCAGCATGAAAATCGTGGTCAGTGCGCCGGCCCAGGTGCTGCGGAAGCGGAACGCGAACAGATCAGCCAGCGACGACAGTTGGTACGTGCGGGTGATCTTCAGGATCGGATACAGCAACACCGGCGCCAGCAGAAACGCGCCGGAGACACCCAGGTAGCTGGACAGAAAACCGTAGCCGTACTGATAGGCCAGGCCCACCGTGCCGTAAAACGCCCAGGCACTGGCGTAAACGCCCAGCGACAGGGTGTACGTCAGCGGGTGGCGAATGATCGCCCGGGGGATCATGCCCCGTTCGCTGATCCAGGCCACGCCGAACAGCACCGCCAGGTACGCGGCGCTGATCAGGATCATCTGGGTCAGGCTAAAGCTCATCGGCATCTTTTTGGCTCTGCAGGATGAATGTCACGACGATCAGAATCAGCCAGAGCAGATAAGGGCGATACCAGGCGCCAGTGGCGTCGATCCACCAATCCATGATGGCCGGGGAGAACAGATAAATCCCCACTACCAGGAGCAGGACCAAGCGATAGATGTACATCCCGGCCTCTCTTTTTTATGCGCGTGCCCGAAAACGTGCGGCGATGGTAACGGATGGGCGCGCCACTGCAAGTGTGATCACTGTAGTTGCGCTTCGGGGAGGTTGAGTGTGCGCGGGATCTTCAGCGCGTCCCAGTGGGCAATGCCCCAGTCCAGCACTTCCCGTGGCGTGGCGTACACCAGTTCTGTGCCCGGATGTTGCCCGAGCGCGCGCAATGCACGCAGTAACAGGGGCGTTGCCTGATCTTCGGTCAGCGGCGGCGAACGGTAGGTTTTGCCAAGCTTGTTGCCGTCAGGTTGGGTGATCAGCGGGATGTGCAGGTAACGCGGCTGCGGCAGCCCGAGCAGTTCCTGCAGATAGAGCTGACGCGGTGTCGAGTCGAGCAGGTCAGCGCCACGGACGATATCGGTGATGCCTTGCCAGGCGTCATCGAGCACCACCGCCAGTTGATAGGCGTAAAGCCCGTCGCGGCGGCGGATGACGAAGTCTCCGACGTCACGGCCCAGGTGCTGGCGGTATTCACCCTGCACCCGGTCGGTAAAGTGATATTCCAGTTCGGGCACGCGCAGGCGAATGGCCGCATCTTCAGTGCCATGGCCGGCATTGCGGCACAGGCCCGGATAAATGCCGTGATAGGGCTCAAGCTGTTTTCGCGAACAGGTGCAGGCGTAGGCCAGGCCGTGATTGAACAGGCGATTGAGCACTTCGGCGTAGGCGTCGTGCCGTTCGCTCTGTCGGACCATTTCGCCGTCCCACTCGAAACCGTAGCTTTCCAGTGCCTTGAGGATGGCCGCCTGCGCGCCGGGTTCTTCCCGTGGCGGATCGAGGTCTTCCATGCGCATCAGCCAGCGACCGCCCACCGCGCGCGCGTCGAGGTACGAAGCCAGCGCCGCGACCAGCGAACCGAAGTGCAGGTGGCCGCTGGGGGTGGGGGCGAAGCGTCCGATGTAGGGAGAGGTGGTGGCAGTCATGGCTGGAATATTACTTTGTGGCGCCTGTTAAGCGCACGGCTTGATACCGCCATCCCGAGCAAGCTCGCTACCACACTGGATTTGTGAGCGCCGCAGATCCCAGGTGGGAGCGAGCTTGCTCGCGATGGCGATTTTAAAGACACAACAGTTATCAGCGAATTTCAGAAACAAAAACGGAGCGTTCGCACGCTCCGTTTTTCGTTCAAGTCGAGATTACTTGCCGACTTGCTTTTCCTTGATTTCCGCCAGGGTCTTGCAGTCAACGCACATGTCGGCGGTAGGGCGGGCTTCCAGCCGTTTGACGCCGATTTCGACGCCGCAGGACTCGCACCAGCCATATTCTTCGTCTTCGATCAGTTGCAGGGTCTTGTCGATCTTCTTGATCAATTTGCGCTCGCGGTCGCGGGCGCGCAATTCGAGGCTGAATTCTTCTTCCTGGCTGGCACGGTCTGCCGGGTCAGGGAAGTTGGCCGCTTCGTCTTTCATGTGATCAACCGTACGGTCGACCTCTTGCATCAAATCCTGTTTCCACTTGTTCAGGATCTTGGTGAAGTGAGCGCGCATGGGTTTGCCCATGTACTCCTCGCCCTTTACTTCTTTGTAGGGTTCGAAGCCGCTGATCGACTGATTGTGCTGCTTTGCCTGGGTGGACATGAAATAGACCGCCTCTACTCTTGTAATCCATAGCGCAGGATTGCTCCATCACCGACACCCGCCGGCCCTGCGGCTGCAAGCGGGCGAACTTACCAGATCAAATCGGGCCGCGCTACTCCCGGATGTCGAGGTCATGGCCCAAGGGGCTTGCAAATGATTGCAAAGCCCTGTCTGGTGGTGCTGTAGACCTGATCAATTAATGATTTTAGTCAAACCTTGCGCACTCGCATGAATCGTTTGTGGCCAGGGGTGTCGAGGCGTCTGACCGCTTTAGGTTCTCGCTCGTTCCTGCGCATGGGTAGAATCGGTTTTTTTCCCCGTTGAAGGAAGGCTAATGGCCCAGCCCTACAGTGCCCGCAGTCGCGCGATCGAACCGTTCCATGTCATGGCGCTGCTGGCGCGGGCCAATGAACTGCAAGCCGCCGGCCATGACGTGATTCACCTGGAAATCGGCGAACCGGACTTTACTACCGCCGAGCCGATCATCCAGGCCGGCCAGGCTGCACTGACCGCGGGGAAGACCCGATATACAGCCGCTCGCGGCATCCCCGAGCTGCGTGAGGCGATTTCAGGCTTCTATCATCAGCGCTACGGTTTGAACATCGACCCACAGCGAATACTCATCACGCCCGGCGGTTCCGGCGCGCTGCTGCTGGCGAGCGCTTTGCTGGTGGATCCCGGCAAACACTGGCTGCTGGCGGACCCGGGTTACCCGTGCAACCGGCATTTCCTGCGGTTGGTGGAAGGTGCGTCGCAGCTTGTTCCTGTGGGGCCGGACGTGCGTTATCAGCTGACACCGCACTTGATCGACCGTCATTGGGATCAGGACAGCGTCGGCGCGCTAGTGGCATCACCGGCCAACCCGACCGGGACGATTCTGACCCGCGACGAACTGGCGGGGTTGTCAACCGCGATCAAGGCACGCCACGGCCATCTGGTGGTGGACGAAATTTATCACGGCCTGACTTACGGTACCGACGCGGCCAGTGTGCTGGAAGTCGATGACAGCGCCTTCGTGCTTAACAGTTTTTCAAAATATTTCGGCATGACCGGCTGGCGGCTTGGCTGGCTGGTGGCGCCCGTAGCGGCGGTCGGTGAGCTGGAAAAGCTTGCGCAGAATCTTTACATCAGTGCCCCCAGCATGGCCCAGCACGCGGCGCTGGCCTGCTTCGAACCCGCAACCATCGCCATTCTGGAAGAGCGTCGCGCCGAATTCGGCCGTCGCCGTGATTTCCTCTTGCCTGCCTTGCGGGAGTTGGGTTTCGGTATCGCCGTCGAGCCAGAAGGGGCGTTCTATCTATACGCCGATATCAGCAAATTCGGTGGCGATGCCTTCGCATTTTGCCGGCACTTCCTCGAAACCGAGCACGTGGCGATCACGCCGGGGCTCGATTTCGGGCGTTATCAGGCCGGACATCACGTTCGGTTTGCCTATACCCAAAGCCTCCCGCGCCTGCAGGAAGCGGTCGATCGCATCGCTCGCGGCTTGAAGAGCTGGCAAGGCTGATGCGTTTTCATCCTCCCCTCGAAGAGGGTCGTCTTATTCGACGATACAAGCGTTTTCTCGCCGATATCGAAACCGTTAGCGGCGAGTTGCTGACTATTCACTGCCCGAACACCGGCTCGATGCTCAACTGCCAGGTCGATGGCGGGCAGGTCTGGTTCAGTCGCTCCAATGATCCGAAACGCAAGTTGCCCGGTACTTGGGAAGTCGGCGAAACCCCTCAGGGGCGGCTGTTTTGCGTGAACACCGGCCGAGCCAACGGTCTGATCGAAGAGGCGCTCTGGGCTGGCGTCATCACCGAACTCAACGGTTTCACCGAGCTGAAGCGTGAAGTGGTCTACGGTCAGGAAAGCAGCCGCATCGACTTTCGTCTCGATTACCCGAGCGGGCCGGCGTATGTGGAAGTCAAAAGCGTCACGCTGGGTTTCGATGGCTCATCAGTCGCAGCGTTTCCCGATGCGGTCACCCAGCGTGGCGCCAAGCATTTACGGGAATTGGCTCATTTGGCTCGGGACGGGATTCGCGCGGTGCAGTTGTATTGCGTGAACCTCACCGACATCGATGCCGTACGACCTGCAGACGAAATCGATTCGGCCTACGCCTCGGCCTTGCGAGAGGCGGTGGCGTGCGGGGTCGAGGTGTTGGCTTACGGCGTGCGGTTGTCCCATGAGGAAATGGTGGTCGACCGGCGTCTTGAAGTGGTGCTCGGCAGTTAAAGGCTGACCCAGATTCCTTGATCGTCTTCGCGACTTTCTACGGTGGTCAGGGATTGCCCGGCACACGGACCGGAGACGCACTCGCCGTCTTCGATCAAGAACAATGCGCCGTGAGTGGCGCACTGGATCAGGCTATTGCTGGGGTCGAGAAACTGGTCGGGTGTCCATTCCAGCCCGACGCCACGGTGCGGGCAGCGATTGATGTAAACGTAGACCTGACCCGCCCGGCGCACGGCGAAGAGCTTCTGGCCGTCGAGGTCGAAACCGCGACTGCTGGATTCGGCCAGCTCAAGGCCCGTGCAAAGGAACTTCATGTCTATCCTCAACTCCGCCGGCTCGTGACCGGATATGTCCGAGCTTGACGTTCAAATGCAAACAATTATCAAATGGCCGCTTCGCCCGTCGGTTAAGGTGCCGGACGCCGAGGATACTTGGCCTGGCACTTCAATGCCTGGAAAAACTTTAAAGGAAGCTGTTTATGCGCCTGAGTACCCGCGTCGCCGCGCTTTGTGTCGGACTTCTCGTCAGCCACTACGCCGCGGCGACCGAGTTGCCACAACGCTGGGTCAGCGCCGGTGGCGCCTTGTCGGAGTGGGTCTGTGCGCTGGGCGGCGAATCGAAACTGGTGGGTGTCGATACCACCAGCCAGCATCCGGAATCCCTCAAGGCGTTGCCCAGTATCGGCTATCAACGGCAGTTGCCGGCAGAAGGCATCCTGAGCTTGCGCCCGCAAATTCTGGTCGGCACCGAAGAAACGGGCCCGCCGCCGGTGCTGTCGCAGATTCGCACGGCGGGCGTGCAAGTCGAACTGTTCTCGGCCCAGCCGGATCTGCCGACACTGCAGAGTAACTTGCAACTTTTGGGCAAGTTGCTCGGCGCGGAGGAGAGGGCTGTGCAATTGTTCCAGGCCTATCAACAGCAACTCGATCAGCAAAAGATCCGCGTCACCAAGGCGCAGCTGACACAACAGTCACCCGGTGTGCTGGTGCTGCTCGGTCACGCGGGCGGCAAGGCGCTGATCGCCGGCAAGGACACCGCCGCCGATTGGCTGATCCAGAACGCCGGCGGGCACAATCTGGCGACGCATACCGGTTACAAACCTTTTTCCAACGAATCCTTGATCAGCCTGGACCCTGAAGTGCTGGTGTTTGCCGATCGCGCGCTGACCGGCGAGGCGGCGCGTGCGGCGTTGTTCAAGGAGAACCCGATTTTGTCCTCCACCCGCGCCGCCATGGACGGGCGCGTCATGGAGCTTGATCCGACGCTGCTAGTGGGTGGGCTCGGGCCACGGTTGCCCGACGCGTTGAAAAAAATCAGTGACGGTTTCTACCCCGGCACGGCTGCGCAATGACCGTCCTGATTAAACCCCGTGCATTGTTCACGGGTCTGAGCCTCCTGTGTTTGTTGGCGATCTGGCTGTCGTTGGCGCTTGGGCCGGTGAGTCTGCCGTTGCTCGATACCTTGTGTGCGGCGTTGCGTATGATTGGCTTGCCTATTGCGCCTGACGGGCTGGAGCAGGCCGAACTGATCCTCGGACACATTCGCCTGCCGCGTACCTTGCTGGGGTTGGCGGTGGGCGGCGTGCTGGCGCTGTCGGGCGTGGCGATGCAGGGATTGTTTCGTAACCCGCTGGCCGATCCGGGCCTAGTGGGCGTTTCCGGAGGCGCGGCATTAGGCGCGGCCATTGCGATTGTCGGCGGCTCGGCGCTCGGTGGACTTCCTGAATCTCTCGGTCCGTATCTGTTATCGCTATGCGCGTTTATTGGCGGCCTCGGCGTGACGGCGCTGGTCTATCGACTGGGTCGGCGCAACGGACAAACCGATGTCGCGACCATGTTGTTAGCGGGTCTCGCTTTGACGGCGCTGGCCGGCTCGGTCGTGGGGTTGTTTACCTACCTGGCAGACGACACGACCCTGCGAACGCTGACCTTCTGGAACCTGGGCAGTCTGAACGGTGCCAGTTATTCGCGACTCTGGCCGTTGCTGCTGATCAGTGTCGGCGTGGCGCTGTGGTTACCGCGTCGGGCCAAGGCCCTGAATGCGTTGTTGCTGGGCGAGTCGGAGGCCGGTCACCTCGGTATCGATGTCGAAAAGCTCAAGCGCGAACTGGTGTTTTGCACGGCACTGGGTGTCGGCGCGGCAGTGGCTGCGGCAGGAATGATCGGTTTTGTCGGACTGGTGGTGCCGCATCTGGTGCGTCTGCTGGCCGGTCCCGACCATCGGGTGCTGTTGCCGGCCTCGGTGTTGGCGGGTGCAAGTCTTCTCTTGTTTGCCGATCTGGTGGCACGACTGGCCCTAGCGCCGGCCGAGCTGCCGATCGGAATCGTTACAGCGATGATCGGTGCGCCGGTCTTTCTTTATTTACTGCTGCGAGGGCGTGCCTGATGTTGCGAACGCAAAATCTGCAAATCCGCCGGGGCCGCAAGATCGTCCTGACGGACATCACGCTTGAACTCAATCCGGGGGAAGTCCTCGGTGTATTGGGGCCTAACGGTGCCGGCAAAAGTACGTTGCTGGGCGCCTTGTGCGGCGAGTTGAAGGCTGATCACGCTAGCGTATGGCTCGATGACCGCGAGTTGCGAGAATGGACGGGCGCCCAGCGAGCCCGGCGTCTGGCGGTCTTGCCGCAGGTCTCGACCCTGGATTTCGCCTTTCGCGTCGAAGAAGTCGTCGGCATGGGACGCTTGCCGCACCAGACCGGCCGGATCCGCGATGACGAAATTGTCGCAGTCGCGCTGCAGGCTGCCGATGCCGGGCATCTGAGGGGTCGCAGCTATCTCGCGTTGTCCGGGGGCGAGCGCCAGCGGGTGCATCTGGCGCGGGTGTTGGCGCAACTCTGGCCGGGCGAAGCGGGGCAAACACTGTTGCTCGATGAGCCGACATCGATGCTCGACCCGCTGCACCAGCACACCACCCTGCAAGCGGTGCGCGAATTCGCTGATCGCGGCGCTGCGGTGCTGGTGATCCTGCATGATCTGAACCTGGCGGCGCGCTATTGTGATCGCCTGTTACTGCTTGAGGGCGGGCGCCCTGTGGCGCTCGACACGCCCGAGCAGGTACTGCGTCCTGAGCCGCTCAAGGCGGTATTCGGGCTGGACGTTCTGGTGCAACAGCATCCGGAGCGCGGGCATCCGCTGATCATCGCCCGCTGAGTTTTAAGGGGAGTAAGTGCATGCGCGTCATGATGATTCTGGCTGTGCTGATGCTCAGTGCGTGCCAGCATGTTTCGGCGCCACCCCCGGTCGTCGGCGAGATTCGCGACTTGCGTAGCGGTCAGGCGCTGACGGCGCAGGAGCTGGTGCTGCGACTGGCCAAGCCTTCGCGTGTGATCGTGGGCGAGCAGCATGACAATCGCGATCACCATGAACTGCAACGCTGGTTGTTGCAGGTGCTGGGAGAGCGGCGCCCGCAAGGCAGTCTGCTGCTGGAAATGCTCACGCCGGATCAACAACTGCGCGTCGATAATGTTCGCCACTCCTCGACACTGCCCGCCGATCTGCCCGGTGCATTGGCTTGGGCGCCTGGCTGGGACTGGAATCTCTACGGCCCGATCGTCCGTTTCGCCCTGACCCAACCGTATCCGCTGCTGGCCGCCAATCTGGATACCGTCGAGGTGCGTGCTTTCTACGCCCAACCGCCGATGTTGAACGGTGCTCGCTCCAATACCGTACCGGTGAAGGCTGCATTATTGGCCGAGATCAGCGATTCCCATTGCGGTCTGCTACCCGCCTCGAAAATGCCGGCGATGCTCGTGGTCCAGCAGCAACGTGACCGACGTATGGCTGAGCGATTGCTGGCGGCACCCACGCCTGCCTTGCTGTTTGCAGGCGCTTATCACGCGCGCAAGGATGTGGGTGTGCCGATTCACGTTTTTGATCTGGGGGAACCCGGGGCGCCAACGGTATTGATGCTGGCGCAGCAGGGCAGTGAGGTCACGGCGGCGATGGCCGACTATGTCTGGTACACACCTGCCACGCCGGCGCCGGATTACTGCGCAGAGATGCGGCGAAAACCCTAAGGAAAGGCAATTGTGAACAGGTGGAGGGCTTTAAACCAATCTCGTGTAGGACCCGGTTTGCTGGCGAAGCGGTGGGTCAGTCAATAAATGATTGACTGAACGAACGCCTTCGCCAGCAAGCCGGCTCCTACAGACAGGCAAAAAAAGACCCGGCAAGAGCCGGGTCAAATAACCGTGATTAGCCTGATGAGGAGATATCTGAGAGTCCGAACCAAGGGCTTTTCAAATATCGACCAGTCTCGCGACCAGTTGTGATAATAATAGCGATTCTCATTACCAAGTCAACCGCTGATTCCTCATGTGTTTGAAACTCATCTGTCAGGTCGTTGACCGCTGCAAATTCCAGCACCGGGCCGCAAGGCGACAACCGCTCCAACAGTCGGGCGGGAATGTTCTGCAATCGGTTGATCAATGCGTCGGCGTATGCCGATCGTTCCCCAAGTAAGTACATGACAGCGGTGCCCGTTCAATTCTTGTGACGGGACGAGATAGCTTCCAGTTGTTTATTCAGGGCTTCCTTGCGCTCGGCAGGAATGTCGTTCCAGTGCACGTCCATCAAGGCACCCTCGATCGCATACAACAATACCTTGGATGCCCGAAACCCGCGTGTGCGCACGGCCCGATAAGCATCCACCGCCCCCAGGCGACGCAAGTCCGAGGCGCTGTGGATGCCCACTGCATGCAGCCATTGCGCCGACGTCTTGCCAAGATTCTTCAGGTGCTGCAGTTCATCATTCATCAAGCCTCCTTGCGACGGCCGAACGGTGCGTGGGCGAGCTTCTGAGGAGTGTAGCCATCAGTAGGAAAAGCGTGTTTGTTTGGTCGGTTTCGGAGCAAATGCTTCTAAGAGACAAACCCGATGAGCGGTGTAAAAGTGCGCGAACGCGTTAGGAACTGGCGGGAGGGAGTTGGGTTTTTGTGCTGAAAATGCCCACAGTCCAGCGCAAGGCGGGGCGCCGGACAGTGTCAGTTATCGGTCGTTTTTAACGGGTGCGATAACGCAGGCGCGTGCCGAAATTCATCGACATCAGGATTTCGTCGGCACTCAGCTCGGGCGGAAAGTAGGCGCCGGAGATCTGCGCGTGGGCCAGGCTGGCCCCTTCAAGTCTGGAACGAGTGAAGTCGATACCGCGCAAGTCGGCGGAACGGAAATAGGCATTGGTAAAGTCGACGCCGTCAGCATTCAGCTCACGCAGGTCCAGACCCCGGAAATCACCACCGACCATGTCGATAGGTCCGTCTTTTGGACGCTCGTTGTTGAAACCTGTGATGTCGTCTTTGTGCAGCAAGGCATAAAGCGGGGTATCGAGAAGTTTGGGCTGGCTCATGTCACATCACCTGTTGGTTTTATGACGCCAGTATAGTGCCACTATTTGACAGCCGTGAAGCCGGCAAGGGCTTCACGGCTGAAATACTTTTTACAGCCCTGGCAAGCGTTGGCGAATTTGCGCAACGACGGTGTCGAGGGTTCCGCTTTCATTGGTCTGAACGCGTTTGCTGCACAGAATTTCCTCGGGCGTCAGGTCTTCCCGATTGGCTTGCTGAGCGGCGATAACGGCCAGGTTTGCGTCGGACGGATCCTTTTTGTCTACCTGGCGCAGTGCCAGCCAGCTTTCGATCACCGCTTGTGGTGCGTTGCAATCAAGGATCAGGAACGGCGCGCCCGTGGCTTCAGCGATTTTTGCCGCGCCGTCGCGCTGTTCGCGTTTGAGGTAGGTGGCATCTACCACCACCGGGAAGCCGGCACGCAGGATCACGGCGGCGATTTCATGCAGGCGGGTGTAGGTCGCGGTGCTGGCGTCGGCGCTATAAATGCCGGCTTGAGGATCGTTCGCGACGGTTTGCTCGCCGAACAGGCGTTTGCGTTCTACATCGGAGCGCAAGCGAATGGCGCCCAGCGCTTCCACCAGACGCATGGCCACATGACTTTTACCGACAGCGGAAACGCCGTGAGTGATGGCCATGAAGCGCGAAGGAATGGTGCTGTAGCTTTCCGCCAGGTTGGCGTAGTTGCGGTACTGGCGCAGGGTAGTGGCGCGCTGCACCGGGTCGGCTTCGGCCGGCATGCTGAACAGACTGACTTTGGCGCGAACCAGCGCACGGTAGGCTTTATAGAAATTCAGCAGTTCCAGGCCTTGGTAATCGCCGGTCAACTCCAGGTATTGGCTGATGAAGCGACGGGCCAGGCTTTTCAAGCCGCGGTCTTCAAGGTCCATTGCCAGGAAACCGGTGTCGGCATAGACGTCGGTGAAGCGGAACGGCTCGTTGAACTCGATGCAGTCGAAGATCACGACCTTGCCATCGATCACGGTGGCGTTGCCCAGGTGGATGTCGCCGTGGCACTCGCGGATGAACCCCTCGGCCTTACGCTGGGCAAACAGTGGCTTGAGGCGCTCGAAGCTGCTTTCGGCCCAGGCTTGCAGGGCGTCGAGTTGCAGCAGGTCAGCCTTGTCACTCAGGAACGGGCGGATCTGTTCAAAATTCTGCCGCACCGGCGCCATGACGCTGTCCGGGCTGCCGGCGTCGTGTTCGGCAGGTACTTTTGGCGCGGTGAGGTGGAATTGAGCAATCTGCGCGGCCATCTCGTCGATGTGCGCAGTGGTCAATTCGCCGTTGGCCTGCAGCGTGCTGAGCAACTGGCTTTGTGGGAACTGACGCATTTTCAGGGCGTAATCGACGATCGGGCCGTCGCCACCCAGTTGTGGCGCTTCGGCGCTGCCGGTGATCGGCAACACTTCGAGATACAAATTATGGGTCAGGCGCTGGTTCAAGCGCAGCTCTTCACCGCAGAAGTGCTCACGTGCATCGACGCTGGTGAAGTCGAGGAAGCCGAAATTGACCGGTTTCTTCACCTTATAAGCGAAGGGGCCTGTGAGAATGACCCAGGAGATGTGGGTTTCGATGACCTGGAACCCGTCTACCGGATGCGGGTAAAGGGCCGGGTTTTGCAGGGCGGCGATCAGGGACTGGCTCACAGGCATTCCTTCAGAGTCTGGGAAAATTCACGGCCGCCATTATGGCCGCAAGTCCGCCTGACGCAAACCTCGGCGGGCTTCTGTTGAGGATGAACAAAGTGCGTATAATCCCGCGCCATGACTCGTACTCGATCCCCCCGCACCCCCAAAAAACCACCTTCCAGAGGCCTGAGCCCCTGGCTGGGCTGGGCCATTAAACTCAGCTTGGTCGGCCTTGTCGTGCTCGCCGGATTCGCGGTTTACCTCGACGCTATCGTCCAGGAGAAGTTCTCCGGCAAGCGCTGGACCATTCCGGCCAAGGTGTATGCGCGCCCGCTCGAGCTGTTCACCGGTCAGAAGCTGAGCAAGGATGACTTCCTCACCGAGCTCGATGCCTTGGGCTATCGTCGCGAAAGCGTCAGCAACGGACCCGGCGCGGCGGCGGTCAACGGCAATACCGTCGACTTGAATACCCGTGGCTTCCAGTTTTATGAGGGCCTGGAGAAAGCCCAGCCCGTTCGTGTACGTTTTTCTGGTGACTATGTGGCCGAGCTTTCGGCGACCAACGGTTCGAAGCTGTCTGTGGTGCGGTTGGAGCCACTGCTGATCGGCGGGATCTACCCGAAAAACCTCGAAGACCGGATTCTGATCAAGCTTGATCAGGTCCCGCCGTATCTGCTGGAAACCCTGGTCGCTGTGGAAGACCGGGACTTCTATAGCCACTGGGGCGTGTCGCCGAAGTCGATTGTTCGCGCCGTCTGGGTTAACACCTCTGGCGGCAAGATGACCCAGGGCGGTAGTACGCTGACACAACAGCTGGTCAAGAATTTCTACCTGACCAGCGAGCGCAGCCTGACGCGCAAACTCACCGAAGCCATGATGGCGATGTTGCTGGAGCTGCATTACGACAAACGGGAAATTCTTGAGGCTTACCTCAATGAAGTGTTTGTCGGTCAGGATGGCCAGCGAGCGGTGCACGGTTTCGGTCTGGCCAGCCAATTCTTCTTCGGGCAGCCGTTGTCCGAGTTGAAACTGCATCAAGTTGCCATGTTGGTGGGCATGGTCAAGGGGCCGTCCTATTACAACCCGCGTCGCAACCCGGAGCGGGCGCTCGAGCGACGCAATCTGGTGCTCGATGTGCTTGAGCAACAAGGCGTCGCCACCGCCGAGCAGGTCGCTGCTGCAAAGAAAATGCCGCTGGGTGTGACGACGCGTGGCAAGTTGGCCGACAGCTCGTTCCCTGGTTTTATCGACCTGGTTAAACGTCAGCTGCGCGAAGACTACCGCGATGAAGACTTGACCGAAGAAGGCCTGCGGATCTTCACCAGTTTCGATCCTATCTTGCAGATGAAAGCGGAAGCGTCGGTCAACGATACGTTCAAGCGTTTGTCCGGACGCAAAGGCTCCGATGATGTCGAGGCTGCGATGGTCGTGACCAACCCGGAAACCGGTGAGGTCCAGGCCATGATCGGCAGTCGTCAGGCGAGCTTCGCCGGTTTCAACCGGGCGCTGGATGCTGTCCGACCGATCGGCTCGTTGATCAAACCGGCGGTTTATCTGACAGCCCTTGAGAAACCGAGTCAGTACACGTTGACCAGTTGGCTGTCGGACGAATCCTTCTCGGTCAAAGGAGCGGACGGTCAGGTCTGGAAACCGCAGAATTATGATCGCCGTTCCCATGGCACGGTTTTCCTTTACCAAGGCCTGGCGCATTCCTACAACCTGTCGACCGCGCGTCTCGGGTTGGCGGTGGGCGTGCCCAATGTCTTGAAGACCCTGGCTCGCCTGGGTGTGAGTCGCGAGTTTCCGGCATTCCCTTCGATGCTGCTGGGTGCTGGCGGCATGACCCCGATCGAAGTGGCGACGATGTACCAGACCCTCGCCAACGGTGGGTTCAATACGCCGATGCGCGGGATTCGTAGCGTACTGACGGCCGAAGGCGAGCCGCTCAAACGGTACCCGTTCCAGATTCAGCAGCGTTTCGATCCGGCTTCTATTTACCTGATCCAGAGCGCCATGCAGCGGGTCATGCGTGAAGGCACCGCCAGTTCGGTTTACAACGTGTTGCCGAAAACCCTGACACTGGCCGGCAAGACCGGTACCAGTAACGATTCGCGTGACAGCTGGTTCGCCGGTTTTAGCCAGGACTTGCTGGCGGTGGTGTGGCTGGGTCGCGACGACAACGGCAAGACACCGTTTACCGGTGCCACCGGCGCGTTGCAGGTTTGGACCAGCTTCATGCGCAAGGCCGATCCGTTGCCGCTGGACATGCCGCAGCCGGACAATGTGGTTCAGGCCTGGGTCGATTCCCATACGGGTCAAGGCTCCGATGCCAACTGCCCAGGCGCCGTGCAGATGCCGTATATTCGAGGCAGCGAACCGCCTCCCGGCGCCGCTTGCGGTGGCGAAAGCCCTGTTTCCGGCGAAAAGGTGATGGATTGGGTCAAGGGCTGGATGAATTAAGCAAAGAGGGCTTCAAGTGAACAAGTGGTTGATTCCAGCGGTGACCGCCGTGGCTCTGCTCAGCGGGTGTTCAAGCGTACAGCGCGGTTCGATCCCGGTTGTGGATTCCGGCAGCGCCGTTTCCAACAGTGAACGGGTTTCGGCAAATGGCGGTTATCGTCAGACGACAGTAAAGCGTCCTGTGCAATCCCAGACCCAGGCGATTCCGCAAGGTGATACCGGCGTCGTCGTGATGGTGCCGGGTGGCGGTGCAGTTGCATCGGCACCGATCAGCACGTCGCCGATAACCCCAGGGCCGATTACTCCGGGTCCGATCGACACTTCGCCGGTTCAGTCGGCGCCAATCAATCAGGGCAGCTACAGCATGCCGTCGACGCCGAGCGGGATTCCTTCGTCGAGCGCCGGTGGTCTGTCCGCCGACGAACAACTGGACGGCCCGGTGTTGGCTTTGCTGACCACCGCTCAGCAGCAACAGGCCGGTGGTGACCTTAACGGTGCCTCTTCCAGTCTCGAGCGCGCTCAACGTGTCGCGCCGCGTGAGCCGCAAGTGCTTTATCGTCTGGCTCAGGTGCGCATGGCTCAAGGCGATGCCGCACAAGCCGAGCAGTTCGCCCGTCGTGGGCTGACGTTCGCCAATGGTCGACCTGCGCTTCAGGCCAGTCTGTGGGAATTGATCGCGCAAGCTCGTGAGAAACAGAGTGATTCCGCTGGTGCTGCACTGGCCCGTCAGAAGGCCAAGGTTTCGTCGTGATGGACGCACGTTTTCCGAAAATTGCCGAGCAGTTGCTGTTGATCGAGCGTGAGCTGCGCGTTCAGGGATGGTGGGATGATGTTTCGCCCTCCGCCGAGGCGTTGTCCAGTGTCGAGCCCTTTTCGGTCGATACGCTGGATTTCGAGCAATGGCTGCAATGGATTTTCCTGCCGCGCATGAAAACAATTCTGGAGCAGGATTTGCCACTGCCCAATGCCTCGGGCATTCAGGAGATGGCCGAAATGGTCTTCGCTGCCCGCAATGTTCAGGGCAAGGATCGGCAGTTGCAGGTACTGCTCAAAGAGTTCGACCTGCTGATCACCGCCTCTCGCTGACCACGATATTCTGTAGGAGCAGAGGTTGCTCGCGAAAGCGGCCTAACATTCAACAGGTATGTTGACTGATACACCGCTTTCGCGAGCAAGCTCTGCCCCTACTCAGGTATCTACTGGCAGTTCTCGGCGATCTGTCGCTGTGATTCGGTGATGCGATCCTGACGTTGTTCGTCATTCAGGCGGCGCATCTCTCCGTCAACTTCCTCACGCAATCGTGGGTTGTTCTGCAGTTGAGCCAGGTTCGTCCGGGCCTGCTCGCAGAACTTCTTCAACTGAGCTTCCTGCTCGGCGACCTGCTTTTTCACTGACTTGTCGATGGCCTGTTGATCGCCAATGGCACTGTTGCGGGGCAGCGGCGTCGGCTTGCTCACCGAGGAGGGGGTGACGACGGTCGTGGTTTTCCGCCCTTGGGGCGGTTGCGCATCGAAGTGGGTGACACCCTGTTCATCGACCCATGTGTAAATCTGCGCGGCCATGGACACAGGGCTGATGCCAATCAGCAGGCTGGCGGCCAGGAAAAACGTTCGCATGCCATTTCCTTGTATTGGGTTGCGCAATTGAAGCTAACACAGTTGCTGATTCGCGGTTTTTTCTTGCTTTCTCATGTGCTTACTTCAATAAAGCACATTGACGACTTGACTTGCAGGGGACGAAACAGAAGAATCCAAAGTCCGCTGTAGAGGGACTGCCAGAAGCAGACCCACTCGGCAGATCATGAGGCGCACATCCGCGCCGACCTGTTACACCCGCAACGCGTTACCTCGCGCTGGGTGGGAAAGGCCCGCAACACTTGGGACGATCCCAATACTTGCTCAGTCAGTGCTGACGTAGTCGGCGACCACCGTCGCTCATGCTCTGCCGAGAAGTAAACCTATTAAGACCCGTCCTCTTTCATGTGGGCGGTATTCTGGCGTTTTAGAGGTGAACAACGTGGAGCTTTTATCTGGCGGTGAGATGCTCGTCCGCTTTTTGCGTGACGAAGGCGTCAAATATATCTACGGGTACCCGGGTGGTGCTCTTCTTCATGTCTACGATGCCCTGTTCAAAGAACCGGAAGTGACCCACATCCTGGTTCGTCACGAGCAGGCTGCGACCCATATGGCTGACGGCTATGCCCGTGCCACCGGTAAAGCCGGCGTGGTACTGGTGACTTCCGGCCCGGGCGCAACCAACGCCATCACCGGTATTGCCACGGCTTATATGGACTCCATTCCGATGGTGGTCATTTCCGGCCAGGTGCCGAGCACCATGGTAGGCACCGATGCTTTCCAGGAAACCGACATGATCGGTATCTCCCGGCCGATCGTGAAGCACAGCTTCATGATCAAGCACGCCTCGGAAATCCCGGAAGTCATGAAGAAAGCGTTCTACCTGGCGCAATCCGGTCGTCCTGGTCCGGTCGTTGTCGATATCCCGAAAGACATGACCAATCCGGCCGAAAAGTTCGAATACATTTTCCCGAAAAAAGCCAAGCTGCGTTCCTACAGCCCGGCCGTTCGCGGCCACTCCGGGCAAATCCGCAAGGCAGCAGAAATGCTCCTGGCGGCCAAGCGTCCTGTGATGTACGCAGGCGGTGGCGTGATTCTCGGGGGTGGCTCCGCGCCGCTGACCGAGTTGGCGAAGATGCTCAATCTGCCAGTGACCAATACCCTGATGGGTCTGGGTGCCTACCCTGGCACCGATCGTCAGTTCATCGGCATGCTCGGGATGCACGGCAGCTACACCGCTAACCTGGCGATGCACCATGCTGACGTGATCCTCGCAGTCGGCGCACGTTTCGATGACCGTGTGATCAACGGCCCGGCGAAGTTCTGTCCGAATGCCAAGATCATTCACATCGATATCGACCCGGCTTCGATCTCCAAGACCATCAAGGCTGACGTGCCTATCGTTGGTCCGGTGGAGAGTGTCCTGACCGAAATGGTGGCGATCCTCAAGGAAATCGGTGAGACCCCGAACAAGGAGTCCGTTGCCAGTTGGTGGAAGCAGGTTGATGAATGGCGCGGTGATCGCGGACTTTTCCCTTATGACAAGGGCGACGGCAGCGTCATCAAGCCGCAGACCGTGATCGAAACCCTGTGCGAAGTGACCAAGGGCGATGCCTTTGTCGCCTCCGACGTGGGCCAGCACCAAATGTTCGCGGCGCAGTACTACAAGTTCAACAAGCCGAACCGCTGGATCAACTCCGGTGGGCTGGGCACCATGGGCTTCGGTTTCCCGGCGGCCATGGGCATCAAGTTGAGCTTTCCGGACGCTGATGTCGCCTGCGTAACGGGCGAGGGCAGTATCCAGATGAACATTCAGGAACTGTCGACCTGCCTGCAGTACGGTTTGCCGGTAAAAATCGTCATCCTGAACAACGGTGTTCTGGGTATGGTTCGTCAATGGCAGGACATGAGTTACGGCAGCCGTCATTCGCATTCCTACATGGAGTCGCTGCCTGACTTCGTCAAACTCGCAGAAGCTTACGGTCACGTCGGCGTGCGCATCACCGATTCGAAAGATTTGAAGTCGAAGATGGAAGAAGCGTTCGCCATGAAAGATCGTCTGGTGATCATCGATGTTTCGGTTGATACCAGCGAGCACGTCTACCCGATGCAGATCAAAGACGGCTCCATGCGCGATATGTGGTTGAGCAAGACGGAGCGTACTTAATCATGCGACACATTATTTCCTTGCTTCTGGAAAACGAACCTGGCGCTCTGTCTCGTGTAGTCGGCCTGTTCTCACAGCGCAACTACAACATCGAAAGTCTGACGGTGGCGCCTACAGAGGACCCGACTCTGTCGCGTCTGACGCTGACCACGGTGGGCCACGATGAGATCATCGAGCAGATCACCAAGAACCTGAACAAGCTTATCGAAGTGGTCAAACTGGTCGACCTGTCGGAAAGTGCTCACATCGAGCGCGAACTGATGCTGGTCAAGGTCAAGGCCACCGGTGCCCAGCGTGCCGAGATCAAGCGCACCACCGATATTTACCGTGGGCAGATCGTCGATGTCAGCGCCAGCGTGTATACCGTTCAATTGACCGGTACCAGCGACAAGCTCGACAGCTTCCTTCAGTCCATAGGCACCGCGTCGATTCTGGAAACCGTCCGCAGCGGCGTAACCGGTATCGCTCGCGGCGACAAAGTACTCAGCATCTAAACCAAATTAGCGAACGGCCTGAACGGCCTGGATATATAGGGGAATTTCATGAAAGTTTATTACGAAAAAGACTGCGACCTGTCGATCATCCAGGGCAAGAAAGTTGCCATCATCGGTTACGGTTCCCAGGGCCATGCTCAAGCGTGCAACCTGAAAGACTCCGGCGTTGACGTTACCGTTGGTCTGCGCAAAGGTTCGGCGACTGTTGCCAAAGCCGAAGCCCATGGCCTTAAAGTGACCGACGTTGCTTCCGCTGTTGCGGCTGCCGACCTGGTCATGATCCTGACTCCGGACGAGTTCCAGTCTGCCCTGTACAAAAACGAAATCGAGCCGAACATCAAGAAAGGCGCCACCCTGGCGTTCTCCCACGGCTTCGCAATCCACTACAACCAGGTTGTACCGCGCGCTGACCTCGACGTGATCATGATCGCGCCGAAAGCACCGGGTCACACCGTGCGTTCCGAGTTCGTCAAGGGCGGCGGTATCCCTGACCTGATCGCTATCTATCAGGATGCTTCCGGCAACGCCAAAAACGTTGCGCTGTCCTACGCTGCAGGCGTTGGCGGTGGTCGTACCGGCATCATCGAAACCACCTTCAAGGACGAAACCGAAACCGACTTGTTCGGCGAGCAAGCCGTTCTGTGCGGCGGTACCGTTGAACTGGTGAAAGCCGGTTTCGAAACCCTGGTTGAAGCTGGCTACGCGCCGGAAATGGCCTACTTCGAATGCCTGCACGAACTGAAACTGATCGTTGACCTCATGTACGAAGGCGGTATCGCCAACATGAACTACTCGATCTCCAACAACGCTGAATATGGCGAGTACGTGACCGGCCCGGAAGTGATCAACGCCGAATCCCGTCAAGCCATGCGCAACGCCCTGAAACGTATTCAGGACGGCGAATACGCCAAGATGTTCATCAGCGAAGGCGCAACCGGCTATCCTTCTATGACTGCAAAGCGTCGTAACAACGCCGCTCACGGTATTGAAATCATCGGCGAGCAACTGCGCTCCATGATGCCGTGGATCGGTGCCAACAAGATCGTCGACAAAGAAAAAAACTAAGTCGCACACTTGTACGGAAAACGCGGCCTGGGCCGCGTTTTTTCGTTTGGGGAGCCGGTTCTGGTATAAAGCTGCATCGTTTGCGGCCGAACCGTCGTCCCAGACACCTGTCGAAACTTTCCACCCCGTTGCAAGGTAATGTCCATGAGCGAACGTCCCGAAGAGCCAAACCAGGCTTCTGACGCCGAAAGCCTTCTGCCCATCGATGAGCACATCGAAGAAGGGCATGACGCTGAAGGTCGTAAAGTCCGGCATCGTGGTATCTATCTTCTGCCGAATCTTTTCACCACCGCAAACCTGTTCGCAGGGTTCTACTCCATCATCAATTCGATGAGTGCCCAGAGCGCCTTGAGTGCCGGTGATGCCATTGGCGCGAGCAAATATTTTGCATTTGCCGCGATTGCCATTTTCGTTGCCATGGTGCTCGACGGCCTCGATGGTCGCGTTGCGCGGATGACCAACACCCAAAGCGCCTTCGGTGCCGAGTACGACTCGCTCTCGGATATGGTCGCCTTCGGTGTCGCGCCGGCATTGCTGGCATTTGGCTGGGCCTTGGGTGATATGGGCAAGGTTGGCTGGATGGTCGCCTTCATTTATGTCGCTGGCGCTGCGTTGCGTCTGGCGCGTTTCAACACCCAAGTGGGCACCGCCGACAAGCGCTACTTCATCGGCCTGGCCAGTCCTGCTGCAGCGGGTGTGGTTGCAGGCATTGTCTGGGCATTCAGTGATTACGGCATCCAGGGTTCCAAGATGTCTTTCCTGGTAGCGCTAATGGTCGCGGCTGCCGGCATGCTGATGGTCAGCAACATCAAGTACAACAGCTTCAAGGAGCTGGACCTGAAAGGGCGGGTGCCTTTCGTGGCGATCCTTGCTGTCGTGCTGGTGTTCGCCGTCGTATTCAGTGATCCGCCGCGCATCCTGCTGCTGGTTTTCCTCGCCTACGCAGCATCCGGTCCGATTCAATATCTGTTACGTCTTCGTCGGCACAAAAACACGTAATTTCCCTCATACTCCGCAGTCTATTGGTGCATCAGTCCTCCAATGCTGCGGAGTTGCCATGCTGATCAAAGTCCCTAAGACGTCCGACTGCCATGAGTCGGACGTTACGCCTGAATCCCTCTATCTATCTCGTCGAAATGTGCTGGGTGCTGCCGTTGCCGGTTTGGCTGTGAGCAGCTTGCCGGCCTGGGTCAGTGCGGACGATGCCGTGCGTTATCCGGCTGTCGAGCCTGGCAAGGCGCCTTCCTGGTTTGCCGAGAAACTTCCTTCTATCAAGTGGGGGGCGGTCAACGTCAAGGATGAAGCGATCACGCCATTCAAGGACGCGACCCACTACAACAACTTCTATGAGTTCGGCACCGATAAAGGTGATCCGGCGGCCAATGCAGGCGCGCTGAAAACCGAACCCTGGAGCGTGGTGGTGGACGGGGAGGTGAGTAAGCCAGGGCGATACGCGCTAGAGGACTTCATGAAGCCTTATCAGTTGGAGGAGCGCATCTATCGTCTTCGTTGTGTGGAGGCCTGGTCCATGGTCATTCCATGGATCGGATTTCCCGTCTCTGCGTTGCTCAATGCCGTTGAACCAACCACTAAAGCAAAGTTTATTCGCTTCGAAACACTGCAGGATCCGAAGACTATGCCGGGGCAGCGCTCTGGTTTTGCCCTGATCGATTGGCCTTATGTAGAAGGGCTGCGTCTGGATGAGGCAATGAATCCGTTGGCGATTCTTGCTGTGGGCATGTATGGGCGGGAGTTGCCCAATCAGAACGGCGCGCCTCTGCGTTTGGTGGTGCCGTGGAAGTACGGCTTCAAGAGCATCAAGTCCATCGTTCGAATCAGTCTGGTCAGCGAACAGCCGAAAACCACCTGGCAGAGCATTGCTGCGGACGAGTACGGCTTCTATGCCAACGTGAACCCGACAGTCGATCATCCGCGCTGGACACAGGCTCGGGAGCGGCGTTTGCCGAGTGGTCTGTTCAAACCCAATGTTCGCGACACTCAGATGTTCAACGGCTATTCGGATGAAGTCGCTTCTTTGTATGCAGGGCTGGATCTGCGGAAGAACTACTGATGCGATATCCGTTGTGGCGCGTCTGTGTCTTTATCGCGGCGGCGGTATGGCCGTTCCTTTGGCTCTATCAGGCTTGGGCGGATGTGCTGGGGCCAGACCCGGGCAAAGTGCTGGTTGATCGGTTGGGGCTGGGGACACTTGTGCTGCTGCTTATTACGTTAAGCATGACGCCTTTGCAGAAACTCACCGGTTGGTCGGGTTGGATTGCCGTCCGACGGCAGCTGGGTTTGTGGTGTTTCGCCTACGTGGTTTTGCATTCGAGCGGTTACATGGCGTTCATTCTGGGTTTCGATTGGTCCCAGCTGGGTGTCGAGTTGCGCAAGCGTCCGTACATTATTGTCGGTGCGTTGGGATTCCTGTGTTTATTGGTGTTGGCGTTGACCTCCAATCGTTACAGTCAGCGACGTTTGGGGGCTCGCTGGAAGAAGCTGCATCGACTGGCTTACGTTGTGCTGGGTCTTGGATTGCTACATATGCTGTGGGTCGTACGTGCCGATCTCAAGGAGTGGGCGGTCTATGCCTTTATAGGGGGGCTGCTGTTATTGCTCCGGCTACCTTCTGTTACCCGTCGAATCCCACGTTTAAGAGCTAAAAAGTCATCTTCTTGAAGAAAAGCCAAATCAGGGGTTGACGGCAGATTCTGGAAGTCTATAATTCGCCCCACTTCCGGCGCAGTCGAAACGGAAAACTCCTTGGTAAACAAAGAGTTACGCAGTTTTCGGCAGCGAGTTGCTTCAGCTCATCGAAGCCCAGAAGGAGTTGGTAAGGCAGTGTGTTTTCGCCTTATTGACGTTTCGATCCCCTCGGTCGAAAGCGGAGAAAAAGAGGTGTTGACAGCAGCGAACAACGCTGTAGAATTCGCCTCCCGCTAACGAGAGATCGGAAGCGCAAGTGGTTGAAGTTGCAAAGGAAACTTTGAAAACTTCTGAAAATAACCGCTTGACAGATACAGAGGACGCTGTAGAATGCGCGCCTCGGTTGAGACGAAAGATCTTAACCAACCGCTCTTTAACAACTGAATCAAGCAATTCGTGTGGGTGCTTGTGGAGTCAGACTGATAGTCAACAAGATTATCAGCATCACAAGTTACTCCGCGAGAAATCAAAGATGTAACCAACGATTGCTGAGCCAAGTTTAGGGTTTCTTAAAAACCCAAAGATGTTTGAACTGAAGAGTTTGATCATGGCTCAGATTGAACGCTGGCGGCAGGCCTAACACATGCAAGTCGAGCGGTAGAGAGAAGCTTGCTTCTCTTGAGAGCGGCGGACGGGTGAGTAATGCCTAGGAATCTGCCTGGTAGTGGGGGATAACGCTCGGAAACGGACGCTAATACCGCATACGTCCTACGGGAGAAAGCAGGGGACCTTCGGGCCTTGCGCTATCAGATGAGCCTAGGTCGGATTAGCTAGTTGGTGAGGTAATGGCTCACCAAGGCGACGATCCGTAACTGGTCTGAGAGGATGATCAGTCACACTGGAACTGAGACACGGTCCAGACTCCTACGGGAGGCAGCAGTGGGGAATATTGGACAATGGGCGAAAGCCTGATCCAGCCATGCCGCGTGTGTGAAGAAGGTCTTCGGATTGTAAAGCACTTTAAGTTGGGAGGAAGGGCAGTAAATTAATACTTTGCTGTTTTGACGTTACCGACAGAATAAGCACCGGCTAACTCTGTGCCAGCAGCCGCGGTAATACAGAGGGTGCAAGCGTTAATCGGAATTACTGGGCGTAAAGCGCGCGTAGGTGGTTCGTTAAGTTGGATGTGAAATCCCCGGGCTCAACCTGGGAACTGCATTCAAAACTGACGAGCTAGAGTATGGTAGAGGGTGGTGGAATTTCCTGTGTAGCGGTGAAATGCGTAGATATAGGAAGGAACACCAGTGGCGAAGGCGACCACCTGGACTAATACTGACACTGAGGTGCGAAAGCGTGGGGAGCAAACAGGATTAGATACCCTGGTAGTCCACGCCGTAAACGATGTCAACTAGCCGTTGGGAGCCTTGAGCTCTTAGTGGCGCAGCTAACGCATTAAGTTGACCGCCTGGGGAGTACGGCCGCAAGGTTAAAACTCAAATGAATTGACGGGGGCCCGCACAAGCGGTGGAGCATGTGGTTTAATTCGAAGCAACGCGAAGAACCTTACCAGGCCTTGACATCCAATGAACTTTCCAGAGATGGATGGGTGCCTTCGGGAACATTGAGACAGGTGCTGCATGGCTGTCGTCAGCTCGTGTCGTGAGATGTTGGGTTAAGTCCCGTAACGAGCGCAACCCTTGTCCTTAGTTACCAGCACGTGATGGTGGGCACTCTAAGGAGACTGCCGGTGACAAACCGGAGGAAGGTGGGGATGACGTCAAGTCATCATGGCCCTTACGGCCTGGGCTACACACGTGCTACAATGGTCGGTACAGAGGGTTGCCAAGCCGCGAGGTGGAGCTAATCCCAGAAAACCGATCGTAGTCCGGATCGCAGTCTGCAACTCGACTGCGTGAAGTCGGAATCGCTAGTAATCGCGAATCAGAATGTCGCGGTGAATACGTTCCCGGGCCTTGTACACACCGCCCGTCACACCATGGGAGTGGGTTGCACCAGAAGTAGCTAGTCTAACCTTCGGGAGGACGGTTACCACGGTGTGATTCATGACTGGGGTGAAGTCGTAACAAGGTAGCCGTAGGGGAACCTGCGGCTGGATCACCTCCTTAATCGACGACATCAGCTGCTCCATAAGTTCCCACACGAATTGCTTGATTCATTGAAGAAGACGATAAGAAGCAGCCCGAAATTGGGTCTGTAGCTCAGTTGGTTAGAGCGCACCCCTGATAAGGGTGAGGTCGGCAGTTCGAATCTGCCCAGACCCACCAATTTTTGTGTGGGAACCTGTAGCAATACGGGGCCATAGCTCAGCTGGGAGAGCGCCTGCCTTGCACGCAGGAGGTCAACGGTTCGATCCCGTTTGGCTCCACCACTACTGCTTCTGTTTGTTGAAAGCTTAGAAATGAGCATTCCATTGTGATGATGGTGAATGTTGATTTCTAGTCTTTGGCTAGATCGTTCTTTAAAAATTTGGGTATGTGATAGAAAGATAGACTGGACGTTACTTTCACTGGTAACGGATCAGGCTAAGGTAAAATTTGTGAGTTTAATCGCGAATTTTCGGCGAATGTCGTCTTCACAGTATAACCAGATTGCTTGGGGTTATATGGTCAAGTGAAGAAGCGCATACGGTGGATGCCTTGGCAGTCAGAGGCGATGAAAGACGTGGTAGCCTGCGAAAAGCTTCGGGGAGTCGGCAAACAGACTTTGATCCGGAGATGTCTGAATGGGGGAACCCACCTAACACAAGTTAGGTATCTTAAGCTGAATACATAGGCTTAAGAAGCGAACCAGGGGAACTGAAACATCTAAGTACCCTGAGGAAAAGAAATCAACCGAGATTCCCTTAGTAGTGGCGAGCGAACGGGGACTAGCCCTTAAGTGGCTTTGAGATTAGCGGAACGCTCTGGAAAGTGCGGCCATAGTGGGTGATAGCCCTGTACGCGAAAATCTCTTGGTCATGAAATCGAGTAGGACGGAGCACGAGAAACTTTGTCTGAATATGGGGGGACCATCCTCCAAGGCTAAATACTACTGACTGACCGATAGTGAACTAGTACCGTGAGGGAAAGGCGAAAAGAACCCCGGAGAGGGGAGTGAAATAGATCCTGAAACCGTATGCGTACAAGCAGTGGGAGCCCACTTTGTTGGGTGACTGCGTACCTTTTGTATAATGGGTCAGCGACTTATTTTCAGTGGCGAGCTTAACCGAATAGGGGAGGCGTAGCGAAAGCGAGTCTTAATAGGGCGTCTAGTCGCTGGGAATAGACCCGAAACCGGGCGATCTATCCATGGGCAGGTTGAAGGTTGGGTAACACTAACTGGAGGACCGAACCGACTACCGTTGAAAAGTTAGCGGATGACCTGTGGATCGGAGTGAAAGGCTAATCAAGCTCGGAGATAGCTGGTTCTCCTCGAAAGCTATTTAGGTAGCGCCTCATGTATCACTGTAGGGGGTAGAGCACTGTTTCGGCTAGGGGGTCATCCCGACTTACCAAACCGATGCAAACTCCGAATACCTACAAGTGCCGAGCATGGGAGACACACGGCGGGTGCTAACGTCCGTCGTGAAAAGGGAAACAACCCAGACCGTCAGCTAAGGTCCCAAAGTTATGGTTAAGTGGGAAACGATGTGGGAAGGCTTAGACAGCTAGGAGGTTGGCTTAGAAGCAGCCACCCTTTAAAGAAAGCGTAATAGCTCACTAGTCGAGTCGGCCTGCGCGGAAGATGTAACGGGGCTCAAACCATACACCGAAGCTACGGGTATCACTTAGGTGATGCGGTAGAGGAGCGTTCTGTAAGCCTGTGAAGGTGAGTTGAGAAGCTTGCTGGAGGTATCAGAAGTGCGAATGCTGACATGAGTAACGACAATGGGTGTGAAAAACACCCACGCCGAAAGACCAAGGTTTCCTGCGCAACGTTAATCGACGCAGGGTTAGTCGGTCCCTAAGGCGAGGCTGAAAAGCGTAGTCGATGGAAAACAGGTTAATATTCCTGTACTTCTGGTTATTGCGATGGAGGGACGGAGAAGGCTAGGCCAGCTTGGCGTTGGTTGTCCAAGTTTAAGGTGGTAGGCTGGACTCTTAGGTAAATCCGGGGGTCTAAGGCCGAGAGCTGATGACGAGTTACCCTTTGGGTGACGAAGTGGTTGATGCCATGCTTCCAAGAAAAGCTTCTAAGCTTCAGGTAACCAGGAACCGTACCCCAAACCGACACAGGTGGTTGGGTAGAGAATACCAAGGCGCTTGAGAGAACTCGGGTGAAGGAACTAGGCAAAATGGCACCGTAACTTCGGGAGAAGGTGCGCCGGTGAGGGTGAAGCATTTACTGCGTAAGCCCATGCCGGTCGAAGATACCAGGCCGCTGCGACTGTTTATTAAAAACACAGCACTCTGCAAACACGAAAGTGGACGTATAGGGTGTGACGCCTGCCCGGTGCCGGAAGGTTAATTGATGGGGTTAGCTAACGCGAAGCTCTTGATCGAAGCCCCGGTAAACGGCGGCCGTAACTATAACGGTCCTAAGGTAGCGAAATTCCTTGTCGGGTAAGTTCCGACCTGCACGAATGGCGTAACGATGGCGGCGCTGTCTCCACCCGAGACTCAGTGAAATTGAAATCGCTGTGAAGATGCAGTGTATCCGCGGCTAGACGGAAAGACCCCGTGAACCTTTACTATAGCTTTGCACTGGACTTTGAATTTGCTTGTGTAGGATAGGTGGGAGGCTTTGAAGCGTGGACGCCAGTTCGCGTGGAGCCAACCTTGAAATACCACCCTGGCAACTTTGAGGTTCTAACTCAGGTCCGTTATCCGGATCGAGGACAGTGTATGGTGGGTAGTTTGACTGGGGCGGTCTCCTCCTAAAGAGTAACGGAGGAGTACGAAGGTGCGCTCAGACCGGTCGGAAATCGGTCGTAGAGTATAAAGGCAAAAGCGCGCTTGACTGCGAGACAGACACGTCGAGCAGGTACGAAAGTAGGTCTTAGTGATCCGGTGGTTCTGTATGGAAGGGCCATCGCTCAACGGATAAAAGGTACTCCGGGGATAACAGGCTGATACCGCCCAAGAGTTCATATCGACGGCGGTGTTTGGCACCTCGATGTCGGCTCATCACATCCTGGGGCTGAAGCCGGTCCCAAGGGTATGGCTGTTCGCCATTTAAAGTGGTACGCGAGCTGGGTTTAGAACGTCGTGAGACAGTTCGGTCCCTATCTGCCGTGGACGTTTGAGATTTGAGAGGGGCTGCTCCTAGTACGAGAGGACCGGAGTGGACGAACCTCTGGTGTTCCGGTTGTCACGCCAGTGGCATTGCCGGGTAGCTATGTTCGGAATAGATAACCGCTGAAAGCATCTAAGCGGGAAACTAGCCTCAAGATGAGATCTCACTGGGACCTTGAGTCCCCTGAAGGGCCGTCGAAGACTACGACGTTGATAGGTTGGGTGTGTAAGCGCTGTGAGGCGTTGAGCTAACCAATACTAATTGCCCGTGAGGCTTGACCATATAACACCCAAGCAATTTGTGAACTCGAAAGAGGCCAGATTGCGGTGTGTGAAGACGACACGAACCGAAAGTTCGAGAGACTCGCAAAACACCAAACTATCGCATACCCATTCGCTGGAGCGTGAACCTGCAAAGGCCCACGACCTGGCTACCGAATTTCTTGACGACCATAGAGCATTGGAACCACCTGATCCCATCCCGAACTCAGCAGTGAAACGATGCATCGCCGATGGTAGTGTGGGGTTTCCCCATGTGAGAGTAGGTCATCGTCAAGATTAAATTCCGAAACCCCAATTGCGAAAGCAGTTGGGGTTTTGTTTTGCCCGGAATAAAAGCCATATTCGGTCCAACACAAATTTGCACAGTTATTTTCGAGTCATAACACTAGAATAGGTCCATCTTTTCGGAGTAAGAGCCTGCTATGCCGGATCCGGTTGACGCCTCAAGGCTGTCAGAATTACCGCTGGATGACTTGGTTGCCTGTCATGAGTGCGACTTGCTGATGCGTAAGCCCAAGCTCGCCCATGGCGAGAAAGCCCTGTGTCCGCGCTGCGGCTACGAGCTCTACGCGCATCGGCACAATGTTGTGCAACGCAGTCTTGCTTTGGTCATTGCAGCGCTGTTGTTATACATCCCGGCGAACTTTTTACCCATCATGCAGCTCAATCTACTCGGGCAGTCGTCACAAGACACTGTCTGGACCGGCGTTGTCGGCCTGTTCGATACCGGGATGCAAGGTGTTTCGGTCATCGTGTTTTTGTGCAGCATGGGAATCCCACTACTCAAGCTGCTCTGCCAGCTGGCCGTGCTGCTGAGTATTCGTTTTGATATCGGCCGTAGCTACGGTCTGCTGCTCTATCGGATTTATCACCATCTACGAGATTGGGGGATGCTAGAGGTCTACCTCATGGGCGTTCTGGTGGCGATCGTCAAACTGGCAGATATGGCAGCAATGACTGTCGGTCTCGGACTGGCGTGTTTTATCGGTTTGTTGTTGGTTCAGGTCTGGCTGGAGGTGGTGATGTCACCTCATCAGATCTGGCAGGCTTTATCAGGAGAGGATGCCCATGCGGGCGATTGATGCAGGCATTCTGATTTGTACCGAATGCCACGAGTTGAACAAGCAGGACGCTGACAGCGACGAGCAGGTCTGCACCCGCTGTGGTGCGCTGGTTCATGCCCGCCGACCGAATAGTCTCGTTCGTACCTGGGCGTTGCTGGTCACGGCGGCGATTCTCTACATTCCGGCCAACGTGCTACCCATTATGACGGTCAGCTCTCTCGGCCAGGGCGATCCCAGCACCATCATGTCCGGTGTGATCCAACTGGTTCAACACGGCATGATTCCAATCGCCGCCGTGGTTTTTATCGCCAGTATTGTGGTGCCTACGTTCAAGCTCGTGGGCATCGCATTGCTACTGTTTTCAGTGCAGCGCCGCCAGCCGCTTTCGGCACGCCAACGCATTTGGATGTACCGCTTTATCGAGTTCATCGGCCGTTGGTCGATGCTCGATATTTTTGTGATTGCCATTCTCGTAGCGGTCGTGAATTTTGGACGGCTTGCCAGCGTCGAAGCCAATCTTGGCGCTATCGCTTTTGCCAGTGTGGTGATTCTGACGATGCTTGCCGCAGTAACTTTCGATCCCCGACTGATTTGGGATAACACGGAGTCGGACGACGACCATGACTGATTTGCCTACAGCGAAAACCCGACCGGCCTCGAACTGGTCCGCCATTTGGGTGTTGCCCCTGATCGCGCTGATCATTGGCGGCTGGCTCGGCTGGCGTGCCTACACCGAAACCGGCATTGAGATTCAGGTGCGTTTCGAAAGTGGTGAGGGCATCCAGGCCAACAAGACTGAAGTCGTTTACAAAGGCATGTCGGTCGGCAAGGTGAAAACCCTCAAGCTCGACGACGAAGGCACCTCCAAAGGAGTGATTGCCACCGTCGAGATGAATAAGGACGTGGAGCAATATCTGCGTACCAGCACGCGCTTCTGGCTCGTCAAACCGAGTGTGACCCTGGCCGGTATCACGGGCCTGGAAACCCTCGTCTCCGGGAACTATGTTGCGATCAGTCCGGGAGAAGGTGAGCCTACGCGCAAGTTCAAGGCGTTGGCCGAAGAGCCGCCGCTGTCTGACGCCCAGCCCGGCCTGCACCTGACCATCAAGGCTGACCGCCTCGGCTCGCTGAACCGCGGCAGTCCGGTGTTCTACAAGCAGATCAGGGTCGGTCAGATCAAAAGCTATCTGTTGTCCGAGGACCAAAGCACCGTTGAGCTCAAGGTGTTCATCGAGCCCACCTACGCCAAACTGGTGCGCAAACACACGCGTTTCTGGAATGCCAGCGGCATCAGCATCGACGCTAACCTGTCCGGCGTGAAAGTGCGCAGCGAATCCCTGGCCAGCATCGTTGCCGGCGGTATCGCGTTTGCCACGCCGGAAAACCGCAAGGACAGCCCGCCCACCGATCCGAGCCTGCCGTTCCGCCTCTACGAAGATTTTGATGCGGCGGCGGCCGGCATTCGAGTCAAGGTCAAACTCAGCGATTTCGAAGGTCTGCAGGCCGGTCGCACGCCGGTGATGTACAAAGGCATTCAGGTTGGCAATCTGAAAGCGCTCAAGGTCGATCCTGATCTGTCCGCTGCTACTGCCGAATTGACCCTTGATCCACTGGCCGAAGATTATCTGGTCGAGGGCACTCAGTTCTGGGTGGTCAAACCGTCGATCTCCCTCGCGGGTATCACGGGGCTCGAGGCGCTGGTCAAAGGTAACTACATCGCCGTGCGTCCTGGCGATAAAGGTGCCGCCCCGCAGCGCGAGTTTGTGGCGCGGGCCAAGGCGCCGCCGCTGGACCTGCGATCACCGGGCTTGCACCTGGTTTTGTTCACCGAAAACCTCGGTTCGCTGGAAGTGGGCAGTCCCATTCTCTACAAGCAGGTCAAGGTCGGTTCGGTCCAAAGCTATCAGTTCTCACGCAAAAGAAAGCAGTTGGTGATCGGCGTGCATATCGAGAAGGAATACGAAGGGCTGGTTAACGCCTCGACCCGTTTCTGGAACGCCAGTGGTATTACGCTCACGGGTGGACTGACCGGTGGAATCCAGGTCAAAAGTGAATCGCTGCAAAGCTTGATGGCCGGCGGTATCGCTTTCGAAACTCCACAAACCAATGCGCCATTGCAAAAACGCATTCCACGTTTCCGTCTGTTCGCCAGTCATGAAGAGGCCAACCAGAAAGGCGCCGTGGTCACGATCAAGGTCGATCGCGCTGATGGCTTGCGTAGCGGCACTCCCGTGAGATTCAAAGGCCTGGATGTCGGCAAGATTGAAGACGTCGACCTCAGCGATGACCTGCAATCGGTGCTGCTCACCGCGCGGATCACCGAAGTGCCGGAGCGCATTGCCCGGGTAGGCAGTCAGTTCTGGGTGGTCAAACCCGAGTTGGGTCTGATCAAAACCTCGAACCTCGAAACCCTGGTGACTGGCCAGTACATCGAAGTGCAGCCAGCAGCGAAGAACCTTGGCCCGCAGAAAAACTTCGTGGCACTGGCCAATCCGCCGGAAGCCGTCAAACAGGAAGCCGGTTTAAGCCTGGTTCTGAGCGCCGCTCGCCGTGGATCGTTGAAAACCGGTGTGCCGGTGACGTATCGCGAGGTTACCGTGGGTAAGGTGACGGGTTATGAACTGGGCCAGACGGCTGACCGTGTATTGGTGCACATTCTGATCGAACCCAAGTACGCGCCATTGGTGCGCAGTGGCACACGTTTCTGGAACACCAGCGGTTTTGGTTTCGACTACGGTTTGTTCAAAGGTGCGACGGTGCGCACCGAATCGCTGGAGACGCTGATTCAGGGTGGCATCGCTTTCGCCACCCCGGATGGTGATCGAATGGGTAATCCGGCGCGACCGGAGCAAACCTTTCCATTGTTCGACAAGTTTGAAGATGAATGGCTGACCTGGGCGCCGAAGATATCGCTAGGTAAATAGTCTATTGGCGTCAGGGATGACGCTTTCGCGAGCAAGCCCGCTCCCACAGGAAATGGCGGTGTACACAGAATCTGTGATCAACCGAGAACCCTGTGGGAGCGGGCTTGCCCGCGAAGAGGCCCTAAAACGCGCTTTAAAAATAAAATGAATGCCCACAAAAAAGGCCGCGATCCATTTGGATCGCGGCCTTTTTCATTTATATTAAGACAAATCAGACCGCATCCAGCTCCGGTTCATCCGCTTCAACGTTAACGGCAGCCTTCACCTCGTCGTGACGACGGATGTACTTCCAGTCTGCTTCATCGATATAGATCCCGTTCGGCCCGCTGCCACCTTCCAGGTCAATCGCAACACTGGCGCAAACCTGCGGCTTCACACTGGCCAGGATCGGCACGAAGCCCAGTTGCAGGCTGGTTTCCAGCAGCGCTGCCTGGTTCTTCTCGTCGATGTCCGCCGCCTCGTCGAGGTAGTACGGCAGTCGCACGCGCCCGGCCTGGTCGCGGTCCATCAAGTGCAGCAACAAGTACATGTTGGTCAGCGCCTTGATGGTCATAGTCGTGCCGTTGGACGCGGCACCATCGATGTCGGTATGAATCACCGGCTGACCGTTGACCTTGGTGATCTCGAACGCCAGTTCGAACAAGTCCTTGAGTCCGAGCTGGTTGTGATTCGCCGCCACCAGCCGCGCCAGGTACTCCTTGGCTTCTTCGTTCTTGTTGTCCTGATCGGCACTTTGGCTCAGGTCGAATACAGAGAGGGTCTCGCCTTCTTCGTACTGACCGGCGCTGTGGATGATCTGGTCGATGTGCTTCAACGCTTCCTTGTTCGGCGCGAGGACGATACGGAAGCTCTGCAGGTTGGAGACCTGACGTTTGTTGATCTCGCGGTTGAACAGCGCCAGTTGATGCTCAAGGCTGTCGTAGTCGCTGCGAATGTTGCGCAGGGTCCGGGCGATGTCGGTCACTGCGGCGCGGCGGGCCTTGCCGAGGGTCAGCGCTTCGTCGGTGCGGTGCGCATAGGCGTTGATCAACAGTTGCAGACGGCGCTCCATGTCGTCTTCGCTGTCGAACTTGGCCACGCCCTTGAGGCGGACTTGAGCGTACAGCGCCTCGATCTGACCGTCACTGCGCAGCAAACCTTGCCAACTGTCCTGATAGTCATTGAGCAGCGGCAGCAGGTTGTCCATGGAATCGTCGACCGGGTCCATGAACGGCGTGCCGAACGGCAGATCTGCCGGCAATAGCTGACGGCGGCGCAGGGCGTCGTCGAGGGTGCGTTGCTTGGCTTCCATGTCGCCGATCTGACGGCCGACCAGTTGCAGCTTCGCCGACAGTTGCTGGACCCGTTCAGTGAAGGCGTCGCTGGAACGTTTCAATTCGTCCTGTGCGGCTTCCATCTGCGCCAGCTGTTCGAGCTTGTCGCTTTCCTCGGCACTCAAGGTTTGCGAGCGACGGAAATCTTCCAGGGCTTTCTGCGCATCCAGCACTTGCTGGTACAGCGCTTCGGTCTGGGTCTTACTCGCGGCGCGGTCGGCGGCCACGGCTTGTTGGGTTTTAAGCTGCTTGAGTTCTTTTTCCAGTCGTTCTTTCTGATCGCGCAATGCGGCGCGGTCAGCCAGGGCTTGCAGCGCTGGAGGCTCGATATGCGAGATGTCGATGGACAGGCCCGGTACTTCGAAACGCTCGCCGTTGAAGCCATCGAGGATCAGTTCCATGGATTTGACCCACTGACCGTCCTCGTCCAGCGTGATGCCATGTTCGCCCAGCGGCAGGCTGAACAGCGCGCTGTTGAACAGACGCATCAGGCGTTCGACGTCCTGTTGCGAGAACTCTTCACGCAAGCGGGCGTAGCTGTTGTTGTCGGCGTGATCGAGTTGCTGCTTGACCGACTTCAGGCGTTTTTCCAGATCCCGCAGACGCTCTTCCAGGTCTTCGGCAGAGAACTGCCGCGACTGCGCCAATGCGCCGGCCAGTTCATCGTGAGCGTCCTTGGCCGCGAGCAGTTGCTGTTCGAGCACCTTGACGTCATCGACCAGCGCGAAGCGGTTCTTCAGCGCCGAAAGTTCGCCGAGCCAGCGCTGGATGCCGCTGATTTCCCGCTCCAGGCGCATCAATTCCTGAGTGCCGCCGCGCTGATCGTTTTGCAGCGCGTCCTGCTCGTTGCGGTAATGCTCGGCCTGAATGGTCAGCTCTTCCTTGCGCGCACTGGCGTAATCCGACCACGTGCCAAGCAGTGAGTCGAGCAGCGGCGAAATACGGTGCAGCTTGCCGCGCAGGATATTGCGCTGGGTCACGCCTGCCGCGAGGGCTTCAACCAACGGGCCGGCGGTGACCAGCGAGTTGTAGTCCTGCTCCATGCGTCTTACATCGCGAAACGCTTCTTCGCAGGCAGCGATGTAATCGACGCTGCCGGAACGCAGGCTGTGTTCAAAGGCATCAAGAAACAACTGCTTGAGCTTGGCCGCAGTGATTTCGCGCATGTGTAGCAGGTTGATGAACAAGGCGCGGAAGGTCTTCAGGCTCTGCTCGCTGGTGGAACGCAGCGGGATCAGGGTCAGGTCCAGCGGAATCGAGGTGTGACCGCCGACCAGCAAACGCCGCAGTTCATCCGGCTTGAGTTCGTAGGCTTTCAGGCCCTCGCGCTCCAGGTTGGTGAACAGCTCTTTCTGCCGCAGGCAGGTGTCGTTTTTCTGGTAATGAGCCAGATCCAGTTTGCCGGCGTAGGCAAAGAACTGGTGACCGAAACCACCGCCCGGGCCACGACCGACTACACCGATTACGTGCGGACCGTGGGGCAGTGAGACTTCGACCAGGATGTAACTGGTGTCCGAGGCAAAGTAAAAGCGCCGGGATTGTTCCAGGCTGTACTTGCCGAAACTCATGTCCGACATGCGTGCCAGAATCGGGAACTGCAGGGCGTTGATCGAAGCGGATTTACCGAGGTTGTTCGCGCCGTAGACCGACAGCGGTTCTTCCAGCGGAAACAGGCCGAGGCTGTAACCGGCGGTGTTCAAAAGGGCAAAGCGGCGAATGCCGTAGCGTTCCTTGCTCATGCGTCGGTCTCCTGTTCTTCGGCAATGGCGCGGGCAAGGGCGTCTTCTTCGCTTTCATCGTTGAAGTCGCTCAAGTCCAGCGGGTCATCGGTTTCCAATAGCTTTTCGTCGCTGTCGTCATCGATCAGCACCGGCACCGGCAGTGGCAGCACGCTGTGCAGACTGGCCGCCAGATCGCGATCCTGCTGGACCGACAGGCAGACATCGAGGAAACGGTGCATCGGCGGCAGGAAACGGTAGACACCGTTTTCTTCACCGGCAAAACCGAGTTGAGTCATGCGACGCATGATTTTTTCTTCGAGTTCTTCGACGGTCTGCACTTCGGCCTGGATGAACAGGTCGCGGTACTTTTCCAGCAACGACGGCAATTCGTCGCGACCGAGGCTGCCACCGTCGAGCACGGCAATCGGGTCACGGCCCTGATCCGCCAGATGTTCGACGAGGATGAAGGTGAACAGCGCCAGGCGTTGCGCGGTCTTGTTCACCGCCGTGGCGGCGAGATCCGGCACGAAGTAGTAGAAACCCCGGGTGTCGCAGACCAGCTCAAAGCCCAGTGCCTTGAACAGCGTGCGGTACTGGTCCTGGAAGTTCGACAGTTGCGCGTACAGCTCCGGGTCGCGGCGGCTGACGTGATAGCCCTTGAACAGCTCGCGAAAGATCGGCGCCAGTTGGGACAATTCGGATAGATCAAGTTGCATATGGAGTGCTCGCAGAATCCTCGGCGGCGGTGTCGCGGGCCGAGAGCAGGGCGAAGGAGCGCAGGCTGACCTGATGCTCATGAGTGTGGTAATCGCGGCGTTCCAGACGCTCGCGTTTGAAACGTTTCTCCCGTGACAGACGCGAGAACCAGTAGAGCAATTCGTCGGTGGCGCCGTCCGGCTCCTGCTCCAGCAGCCAGGTCATCAGGTCCGGCATCGGCAGCGCGTCTTCGCAGCGTTCGAGCATTTCGCGAACGGTGCGTGGTGCGCGCGGGGCTTCGCCTTTCTGGGTCTTGTGGGCCTTGGGGAAGCGCGCCGGTTTTGGCTCGAAACGCGCCAGTGCGTAAACGTAGGCTTCGACCTGACTGGCGCTGCCGAGAAAGGTGCTTTGCGGCCGGGTGAACATCGGCATCGCCGCTTGCGGCACCGCGTCGATACCTTTACGGCGGATGGCCGCGAGGGCCAGCGCGGCGCCTCGGGTCACGGCGTTATGCCGGCGCGCTTCTTCACGCAGCGGAAGCAGCAGTTCACGGGCATGACGCAGGGTCAGCTGGGCGCTGGTCTGCATTTCGAGGATGCGCGCGTGCGTGCGCAGCAGCATGTCGTCGTCGACCAAGTGGCCGAGGCGTTGCTGCTCGGTGAGCATTTTCAGCAGGACGTTTTCGACCTTGCGCACGCCTTGTTCGAAGGCGCCGTCGGCGTTTACCAACTGGATCATCGGTTCGACGTATTCGTCCCAGGTCGCTAGCACTTCGGCGTAACGCTGGCGCAGCGGAATCTGCCGGTCGCTGGTCTTGGCGCGTTCCGCCACGGCCACCAGCGCCTGTTCGTCGTTGGCGAGTTTCTTCAAAACATCGCGCACACGCATGTCGAGCAGACGCAACTGGCGCGCCAGGTCGTGGCCGTCGCGAATGTCGAAGGCGTCCTGGATGTAACCGGCCAGGCGTTCGAGGTGGCGCAGGTAGGCTTCGATTTCCAGGCACAGGCCCAGACGGTGCTCACGGCGCAGGTAAGCGAGAAAGTCGTGGATCTGCGCGTTGAGCTCGAAACGGTTCGGGCTTTTCGCCACGGGAACCAGAATGTCGAGGCGGATCCACACGTCCAGCAGGCTGGTGATGTCCTGCGGCGTACTGTCGAGTTGCTGGGCGGCCAGTTGCGTGCGCAGTTCGTTGAGGCTCAGTGTGCCCTGGTCGAAGTGCTCGCACAGTGGCTCCAGAAGTGCCCAGTGTTCAGCGAGGGCGCGCAAGACGCGCTTGGGTTCGATCATCGGAATGGCCGGCTGGTTGGCGATTAAAAGCCGCGATTGTACTGCATCGGGGACGATGCGATTCACTCTCGGGACGGGCTGTCGCCATTTTTCATAGGTGGAAAGACTATCGGTGAAGTCTATCGATCAACAGCGCGGGCGATCTTGAGCGAAGGGCGGTAGAATCAGCGCACTTTCGTTATCCACAAGTGGCCGACCTTTGCTTATCGAGTCCCGTCGTCGCGCTTATTTGACTGCCATGCAGGTGGTCAACTGGCTGCCGCGCACCGAATTGCCCTTTGCCGCGCCTTCGCGGCCCGAGCTGCTGGAGATGCCAGAGCCATTGGTCGTCGCGCCGGTTGCGACGTCCGCTGTGGTTGATGCGCCTGCGGAACCGCTGCAAAAACCGGCCGAACGGGTGAAGATCGACGTGCCTCGGCCGTCGTTGGCCAGCACACGCACGAACGCCAAGGTGGAAGATGAGGACGTGCCCGTCGCAGTCAAGGCGCCGATCGTGCCGCCACCGCGATTCGCCCTGCAATTGCTCCGCGCCGGTCGCTGTCTGCTGCTGGTGGAGTTACCCACAGGCGAAACCTTCCAGACCCGCGATCCTGCGTACTTGCTGCTTAAAGACATGCTGCGCGCCGCCGGTCTGCCGGACAGCCCGCAGATCATCGGTGAGCCGGTGCGCTGGCCGCTGTTGTCCCGGGGCACGATGGATCAAGGCCCGGAAGCCGCTCGCGACTTTGTGCAAGGTTTTCTCTCGGCGCGCCTGGAAGACGCCCCGTGCGTCTGCATCTGGCTGATCGGCCTGCCGGCGGTGCGTTTTGCCGGTGAGACGAATGCCGAGTCGTTCAACCGCGAACTCCAGGTCGAAGGCCTGGGCTCGGTATGGGCCCTGCCGGGTCTGGAATTGTTAATGGAAGAGCCACAGCGTAAGGCTGATGTCTGGCAAGCCATGCGTCGGCTGATGGCGCGATGGAAAGAATCGAATGAGTGACGCTGTATCGTTTCGCCCGATGACCGAGTCGGACCTGGACACTGTCCTGAAAATTGAATTCGCGGCGTATAGCCATCCGTGGACCCGCGGGATATTTCTAGATGGGCTGGGCAAGTACCAGATCTGGCTGATGTTCGAAGGTTCGCAGCAGGTCGGACACGGCGTGGTGCAGATCATTCTTGATGAAGCGCACCTGCTGAACATCACTGTCAAACCGGAAAATCAGGGCCGTGGCCTGGGTTTGACGCTGCTGGAGCATTTGATGTCGATTGCCTACAAGGCTGAGGCGCGGGAATGTTTTCTGGAAGTGCGCGACAGCAATCGCTCGGCGTTTCGGTTGTATGAGCGATATGGGTTTAACGAGATTGGCCGGCGTCGGGATTATTATCCGGCGGTGGGCGGACGCGAAGATGCAGTGGTCATGGCCTGCACTTTGGTTGACTGAGCTTTAAAGCTTCGCGGGCAATCCTCGCTCAGGGATCACCGAAATCCTGCAGGAGCGAGGCTTGCTTTCGAAGGGATTATCACTGATTGAAACGATCAACGACTCCCATCCATCGGATCCCGCCGCGCCAGTTCCTCTTCATCCAGCCCATTGCCACCGCCGATGTCATCTTCATCGACAATGCTCAGATCCCAATCGGCCCGGCCATCTTCACCCGCCTCTTTGGCATCCCGCGCGCCGTCCTCACGGATCAGGTTTTCCGGGCTCATGTCATCGTCGGTCGATTCATGGTCATCGGTGGAGGCGCCGGTCATGCCGGCTTCACGCACGCGTTTTTCGGGCATTAGTTGTTTGCGCTCGTTTTCTATTAACTCATCGCCGATTCTGGTGCTGGGATCTTCCTCATCAAAATCCAGCTCATGCATCGAACCCATGCGGTCTTCGTTGTCGTCGATGGGCTCGGGTTGCACCGCATCGTACGGACGTCGTGAATCAGTCATGGCAATTCCTCATACTGTGGGCCTTACTACGGTGGACCCACTGGGCTCTTCAGAATTCCACCAGCATGGAGTGCAGGTAATATGCATCAGCGACAATCTGCATTGCGCGCGTGACCCCGACGGACGGTTGTCTGTCAAAGCAGCGCATCATTCTCGAGGCTTCATAGCATGAACGAATTACAAGATCTGATTGATAACAACGAGCGCTGGGCTGACGCGATCACCAAAGAAGATCCTGACTTCTTCGCCAAACTGGCCCGTCAGCAAACGCCGGAATTCCTGTGGATCGGCTGCTCCGACGCCCGCGTGCCGGCGAACGAGATTGTTGGCATGCTGCCTGGTGACCTATTCGTCCACCGCAACGTGGCCAACGTGGTGCTGCACACCGACCTCAACTGCCTGTCGGTGATTCAGTACGCGGTTGACGTGCTCAAGGTCAAACACATCCTCGTCACCGGCCACTACGGCTGCGGCGGTGTGCGCGCGTCGATGCAAGACCGTCAGTTGGGCCTGATCGACGGTTGGCTGCGCTCGATTCGCGATCTCTATTATGAAAAGCGCGAAGAGCTAGCCAAATTGCCGACCGAAGAAGAACGGGTCGACCGCCTTTGCGAGCTCAACGTGATCCAGCAAGTGGCCAACGTCGGGCACACCAGCATTGTGCAAAACGCCTGGCACCGTGGGCAGAAACTCTCGATCCACGGCTGCATCTACGGCATCAAGGACGGTCGCTGGAAAAGCCTGAACGCCACCATCAGCGGTTTCGAGCAGTTGCCGGCGCAGTATCGTTTGCGTCCGGTCGACGCGTCGTAACGCCATTCAACTGATGCTTCGCCGATGCCAATGTTTGAAAAATTGTTCTCCATTGGCATTCGGCGACTCGGCGTAGCCGCAGATCCAGCCACGGCAACAGGGACACCCGCAGTGGCAGGCGAACTGTCGCTGCAGCTTGTCTTCCGTTGCGGCTAAGTCCATCGTCAGTCGGTCGCCTTTTTTGATGTCTTTCAGTGCCCATAACCGCAGTTCGCTCATGTCGATAAAGACATTGGGGTCGCAGCTGTGATCTAGCAGGCCGCAGAAGAGCGGATCATAGAAATGGATGTCCGGCGCCATTTGTCGGGTATGTCTGCAGCGATAGGGCAGCAAATGGCCGGAAACCCGGCAGATCCGGCTCAGGCGGTGGAATTCGCGCAGGGCTGCGACAGCGATGGCCGATTGTCGGGCGTCGTAGATGATCTGAAAGTCGTCTTTGGAGGGGAATCCACGGTGAACGGGCAGTTCTTTGAATGGATAGATGCCATTGGATGGCGGTGGTATTCCTGGATCGGCGTGAGTTCTCATAACAATCCTTGTCGGCAGAATGCTGCGACCTCCGTCGGCTGACATCCTGTCAGTCCTGCAGCACATGGGTACGCCTCAAGACTCTCGCAAAAGAATTAACCGGTCTACTGTCATAACTGACAGAGGAAAAACGCGCGCTCCCACGTCAGCCCAGGCTCACGCAGGAACGCTTCAGCCTTTTACAAATGCGGAACAGGCATCGCGGGCGCAGGTGCCGGGGCTTTGAGCTGTTTGAGTTGAGACTTGATCGGTGTCGTCGCGCACTTGGCTGTGGCTTGCCCGGGCGTCAGGTTGCGGATCGAGGTGTAGAACAGCTCGCAGGTTTTTTCTGCCTGAGCCACCTGCCAGGTTTGGGTGCAACTTCTCAGTTCAATGTCTGGATGGCTGTCCGGGTTGCGGCCCATGGCGGCCTGCCAACATGCGGCAGCCAAGTCCTGGCCCATGACTTTCAGGCCCGCCGCGTCGGCCTGGGCCTGGGCATCTTTACCGGTATAGCTGTCCGGGTCGGCGGCGTACCAGATGTAGCTCGGGTGGTTGGAACCCAGCACCGGCACCTTCACCCCTACACTCGGGCTGATGGTGGCCAGGCCCAGTACGTTCACGGTCGGCCCGTATTGCTGCTTGATCCAGTTACGCACCGGTGCGCCGAAGGCGACTATCGGCAGCGCGGCACCGCTGGCGTTTTGGCTGACTTCCTTGACCATGGTGGTCTGGTAGTCCTTGAAGTAGTCGTAGACCCCTTCCAGATCCTTGCCCGCGTTGGATGGCGCGGCGATCGGCGCGATGTCGATAATGGTCTGATAAGCCGGCGTCTGATCGGCAGGGATGCCGTTGACAGTCAGCAGCGTGGCCCAACGATCGGTGGTCTTGGACTCCAGGTAGTCCTGGGCCTGAGTCAGGGAGTAATCCGGCGGGAAGTGCAACAGTTCGACGCTTTTGCGGTTTTCCAGGGCCATGCCCAGTGGCAGGAACAGGTACCAGCTGTAAGCCCACTTGCCATCGGCATTCAGCTTGCTGGCGCCGGTATAGGCCAGATCACCGGCATCGAGCAGCGCCGCCAGCGGTTTTTCATAGCCCCTGGGCACACCGGTGATTGCAGCATAGAGCTGATCGTTATCGGTTTTGACCTGCACCTTCGCATCGCTGTAACCATCGCGCTGCACGCTCTGTGTCAGGTAATGCTCGACGGTTTGCTCCAGCGTCCAGTTGCGAAAGCAGATCACGTTGCAGTTGTTGGGGTAGGCGAACAGCCGGGTGACGCGCTCGGTGCTGCCCAGCTTCAGATCGGCATCCGCATGGGCGGCGGCGCTCAGGGTGAGGGCGGCAAGTGTGAGTCCTGCGAGTTTGAACATGCTCAGATCCTTTTCAGCGTGTGAGCCCTGGAATCGGACGAGGACATACTGAAACAGAAGGGGCTTAACGAGAAGTGGGGCTGATAGAAATATCGGCCCCTTTTTGCATTACGGCATCACCGGCGCCGTATACGTCAGCGTCGTTCCCAACGCCCACAGCAGAAACAGCACCAGCGGCGTGTGCACCAGCAGCTGCACAAACGAAAATCCGATCAAGTCCCGCGCCTTCAACCCGAGTACGCCCAGCAGAGGCAACATGTAGAACGGGTTGATCAGGTTCGGCAGGGCTTCGGCGGCGTTGTAAATCTGCACGGCCCAGCCCAAGTGGTAGTTCAGGTCGTTAGCCACTTGCATCACATACGGCGCTTCGATGATCCATTTGCCGCCACCCGACGGAATGAAGAACCCGAGGATCGCCGAGTACACGCCCATCAGCAGCGCGTAGGTGTCGTGAGACGCGATTTGTACGAAAAAGGTCGAGATGTGGTGGGCCAGAGTCTGCGCGTCAGTGCCTTTGACCGTGGTCATCAGCGCGGCGATCGACCCGTACAGCGGGAACTGGATCAGCACGCCGGTGGTGGTCGGCACCGCGCGGGACACCGCATCAAGGAAACTGCGCGGACGCCAGTGCAGCAGGGCGCCGAGCATGATGAACAGGAAGTTGTAGGTGTTCAGCCCGGAAATCGCACTGATCGCCGGTTTGGTCGAGAACTCGTGGAACAGCCACCCGGCCGCCAGCAGCACCAGCAGAATCGTCAGCAGCGGGCTGTGTTCCAGCCATTCGCCGGGGCGAGTGCGCGGTTGCAACGGCGGCAGATTGAAACTCGGATCGATGCCGCAGGCTTTCGCGTCACGGGCCGAGTTCGGGCCGGGCGCGGTGGCGTAGGCAATGATCAGCGAGATCACGATCAGCGCCAGCAACATCACGCCGGACTGCCAGAGAAAGATCGTCTGTGTGAATGGAATCACCCCGGTGATCGACAGAATCGACGGCGGCAGGCTGGCCGGATTGGCCTGCAATTGCGCAGCGGACGACGACAGGCCCAAGGCCCACACGGCGCCAAGGCCCAGGTAGGCGGCGGCGCCGGCCGCGCGGTAATCCATTTTCAGATCGACGCGGCGGGCGAGGGCACGCACCAGCAAGCCGCCGAACACCAGCGACAGGCCCCAGTTCAACAGCGACGCGACCATGGAAATCAGCGCCACCCACGCCACGGCGGAACGACCGTTCTTCGGTATCCGCGCCAGACGGTCGATCAGCTTCACAGCGGGGGGCGAGCTGGCGACCACATAACCGCCGATCACCACAAACGCCATTTGCATGGTGAATGGGATCAGGCTCCAGAATCCGTCACCGAACGCCATGGCAGCGGCGGTGGGTTTGGCGCCCATGAACAGGGTCGCCACGGTGACGATAATCACCGCCAGCGCAGCGAACACCCAGGAATCGGGAAACCAGCGTTCGGCAAAACTCGAACAGCGCAGGGCAAAGCGGGCAGAGCGGGTATCTTCGATATCAGCAGCCACGGGAGTACCTCGATTTTTATGTTTGTTGTGGTCTTCAAGGCCGCAGAAGCGTAATGCCGTTGTAGGAGCGAGCTTGCTCGCGATGGTCGTTAACGATAACGCGGGTTTACTGGCTAAACGCGGCGCTCTCAAGTCCTTCGCGAGCAAGCTCGCTCCTACAGTTTTTGATCGGTATTGGCTGCAGCGCCCGTTTGGACAGGTGCCAACAGTAAATCAATCGGTCACGTTTCGTGACGAAGTTTTACCAGGTCGAGACTATGGTCTAACGGGTTGTCCGCTGGCGCGTTTGCGTAGACCATGGGCGCCTTGGTTTTTTGCCTGTGCCAGAGTTCTTTGATGACTGCCCATAACGATTCGCGCCCGGCACCCTTCAGCCGCTCGGACTACAAGACCCTCGGCCTTGCGGCTCTCGGCGGTGCGCTGGAAATCTACGATTTCATCATTTTTGTTTTTTTCGCCCTGACCCTCAGCCAGCTATTCTTCCCGCCGGAAATGCCCGAATGGTTGCGCCTGCTGCAAAGCTTCGGGATTTTTGTCACCGGCTATCTGGCGAGGCCGTTGGGCGGGATCCTGATGGCGCATTTCGCCGACCAGTTGGGGCGCAAGAAAGTCTTCAGCCTGAGCATTCTGATGATGGCGCTACCGTGCCTGCTGATCGGCATCATGCCGACCTACGCTCAGATCGGCTATTTCGCGCCACTGTTGCTGTTGGCTCTGCGGATTTTGCAAGGCGCGGCGGTCGGCGGTGAAGTGCCGAGCGCCTGGGTGTTCGTCGCTGAGCACGCACCGGCCGGGCACCGCGGTTACGCGCTCGGTTTCCTGCAAGCGGGACTGACTTTTGGTTATTTGATCGGGGCGCTGACGGCGACCTTTCTGGCGCAGGCGTTCACCCCGGCGCAAATCCTCGATTACGCGTGGCGTTACCCGTTCCTGCTGGGAGGCGTCTTTGGCGTGATAGGCGTCTGGCTACGTCGCTGGCTAAGCGAAACCCCGGTGTTCATGGCAATGCAGGCGAAGCGTGATGCCGCAGCCGAACTGCCATTGCGCACGGTCTTGCGCGAACATCGCCTGGCCATTTTGCCTGCGATGATACTGACCTGCGTGCTGACATCGGCGGTGGTGGTGTTCGTGGTCATTACCCCGACCATGATGCAGAAAACCTTCGGCATGACCGCCAGCTACACCTTCGCCTTGAGTGCGTTGGGCATCGTGTTCCTGAATATCGGCTGTGTGCTGGCGGGGTTGCTCGTCGACCGCATCGGTGCCTGGCGCACGGTGATGCTGTACAGCGTGCTGCTCCCGCTAGGCATTGGCGTGCTCTATACGAGTCTGATTATTGGCCGTGACTGGATCGGTCTGGCGTACGCGATTGCCGGCCTTTGTTGTGGCGTGGTCGGCGCGGTGCCTTCGGTCATGGTCAGCCTGTTCCCGGCGCGAATTCGCGTCTCGGGGATTTCCTTTACGTACAACATTGCCTACGCCGCATGGGCGAGTATCACACCGCTGTTGCTGATCGGTCTGATGCCGTGGAGTCCGTGGATCTGCGTGATTTTCAGCGCCGTGATGGGGGCGGTGGGTGTGAGCAGTGCGGCGTATTTCGGTGCGCGCATGCCTGCACTCAGTAACTGCTCCAGGCCCGAGGTAACGACTTAACGGAGCCGTCCTACGCTAATTATCGATTTGTCTGACATTACCGCTGAGTAGATTTCCGCAAAGTTCCTTGTCTTGAAATAGACACAAGGAAATGTGGATGTTCAGCGCTATCAATCCAGTCGATTGCGGGGGGCGCCCATGACCCACCCCGCCAACCTTGCGGCGGCGGCCGCGTCGAAAACCGCCATCGGCTCACTTGGTGCCTGCCCGCTACAGAAAACCCATGTGCAGCTGTTGCCCATGCGTTATGGACTGGTGGAAAAGCCCCTCGACCCCAGTGCCAATCTGAAGCTGCCCTACGCCCTCACCACGCGTCCGTTGGGCATTCGTTTACTGCGCGATGGCTGGTTGTATGTCATCGAGAGCGTTACCGGTCACCTTCACGAATATCAGGTCCTCAACGGGCTGATCAGCGCTCTGCTGCACAAGGGCGCCAAGGTCGATGATGATCAGCGCACGCCCATCGAGGAGCGGCCGGCGCTGATATTTTCGAGGCGCAGCACGTTGTATGTGACCTTCGCGGAAGTGCAATGGACGGCGGCGAAATGCGCGCAAGTGCTCGACAGTCGCGAGGAACGCGAGCACTTCATGCAGGTTATCGATCTCGGCCCGGTGGATTGTGAAACCGGGGGTACGCATTTGCTCACGGTCGGGCAAGGCAAACAGTGGCTGGCGGAGATCGCGACCGTTCCGGCGCAACAGGCGCAAGCCGCGCAAGACCGTGCCGAGCAGGAAGCCGCGTCGCCGCCAGACGCGGTGCGGCTGCCGACGGTGCACGTCAGCGACACCCCCGCGCACGAACGTGAACCTTACTTGTGGGAACAACCAAGACGTTTTCGCGAGGCGCACATGGGCGAGTTGCTGGGTCAGGTGCGCGGGCCTTATCAGGACGACACGCTGTTTCTCGTGGTGCAGGATGACCTCGGCGTGTTGCGAGATCTGGCCGAGTATCAAGACACTGTGGTCGGCTGGGTCGATGAGTGGAGCAATGCCGGCACCCACGAACGTGATTACTTGCTGGCCTGTTACATCGAGTCCCTCAGCCAGCTCAGCGTGGCGGACTTCGGCAACCTGGCCGACGCTAGTGATCACCCGGCGAACAAGGGGTTGTTCGCCGATCTGGAACAGTTGCCGGAACCGGATCGGGAACACACCCGTCAAGCCTTGTTGGATTATTTGAACAAGGGTGGCAAGACCGAGTCGCGGGACGCCCCGGTGCCCGCGGAACTGGAGCAGTTGCGCAAAGAAGCCCATGCCGAAGCGTTTAAATTCGCCAAATACCAGGGCGCCACCCCCGACTTCACCGCGCACAGCCGCGCCAGTGACGAGGCCGACCGCCGTTACTACACCCGCCAGCACTTCAACGTGGCACCTGACGACTTCGTCGAACGTCACCTTGATACCCTGATAAAGCTCGGCCAAGAGCAGGACAAACGCATCATCGATGTGCTCGAAGGTTCCAGTTTCAGTGGCAAACGCGGGATCAATGATTTCATCGACCGCCCGGCCATGGACGCGGCGCTGTCGCAGCATCGCGACAACCTGAGTCGCTGGAACCGGATGCTCGATCGCCTCACCGCCGACCGCACGATGCTGGTGGTTGCCGGTCGCTTCCACCGCTCGGCCTGGTACTACGACGCGCAAGATCAACAACAACTGCACCAGGCCTTGACCGCCGAATACGCCTGCCTCAAGGACATCTGCCGCAGTGACCACGCCAGCGAAGTCCTGCTTGGGTATCTGGAGAAACACCCGGAACTGACCCGACCGCTGTTCTACACTTTGCCCTTGCGCCTGCAGCCTGAGAAAGCCGCGCAATACGCCACGCTGTTCAACGCCGGCATGGGTATGTTCAACAACCTGCCGCACTGGTTGGCCGAGTTGGAAAAAATCGAACAGCCGGGATTGCCGGCGCTCGACAACTTGCCCGATCACACCCGTGTCGTCGCCGACGCCGCCCAGCACAGCCTCAGCCCCGCGCTGAACCTGGGCCTGAGCCGGGCGCTGCAAAGGTTCGACCTGACGGGCGAGAAAATCTCCGACCTTGACGAGCTGTTTCGGCAACTGCCCAAGGCCTTGTCGGTACGGATCCTCGACGCCGCAAAAACCACCGGCGTGACCTTCACCGTCGCCAGCCCGGCGGAACACGCGGCGTTGCAAACCACCCTCAAGGAACTGCTCAGGGAGCGCGACTACCTGAAAACCCTGATCCGCGAACGCAACCAGCTCACCCACAACAAAAATCGCCAAGGGCACAAGACGCCACGGGCGGTGGAGTTGCAGGGCGAGATCGTGCGGGTGCGCGGGCAGTTGACGCAGCTTGAAGGGCGACTGGCCGGGGCGTTGAGTCCGATTGTGGAACTGCCGGATCAGTCGGTGCGGCTGTACGGCGCGACCCAGGCCCGGGCGGGGGTGACGGCGCTGTTTCCGCCGGCGCAGCAGCTGGAGGTGCGGAGTTTGTTGAAGGATATTCGGATCGGGGTGAGTTCGGTGCCGAATGGGAAGTTGATAAGAAGCGAGGGGATGGGGTTGTTGGTGTTTTTGGTGCAGGGGGTGAATTTGGTTTCCGTCGTGAGGGAGCTGACTCATCAATCGAGGAACAAGCGGGTATGGATGCCTTTGGCCAACGCGCTGGCGGCTACCGGTGCTGCGGGATTCACGGCGGCGCAGAGTCTGGCGGATACAGCTTTGAAGGCACGTACCCCAGAACTTATTGCGGGACTTCAACACCATGCTTTGCAGAATGTGCATGTGCAGATGGGGAAGATGCATGTGGGGTTGGGTTTTTTCACCTACCTTTTTGGTTTTGCATCTTCAGCCGTCAGCCTCAACTCCCAACAACAGAAATGGCAGCAGGCGACACGTACCGGAGATCGCGGCGAACAGCGTAGCGCCGCGTTGGCCACACTGGGTGCGGGTGGCATGACGGCTGTTAATGCTTATGGATTTGGTCACACCTTACACGCCGGATATACCGTAGTGGTTGCCGGAAACGCTGCGGCAAGAACGGCGGCTTGGGCTGCCGCGGGCACACGTTTGTCCACGGTGTTCTTCCGGTTCAACCTGGCCGGCGCCCTGTTCACCGTATTGGAGCTGGGGGGAACTTGGTTATACAACCGCTACAACCTCAGCGCCCACGACAAATGGCTGAAAACCACGCCATGGAGTCTAGGTGCCGATCATCGCGGTAACCACACCCTGGATGAATATCAGCGCTATCTGGACTATTTACTCAACGCGCCGTATGCGCAACTGGGTCCGAATGAACATGACTCGTGGCTGAAAAACTTGCTGCTGAAAGCCAAACCCAGTGACATTCATCTGGTCCTGCCAAGGTTCAATCTCAGTGACTTCCAGCCGCCTCTCAGCGGTAAACCGGCTCATCGATTGGGGATTGGTGCCCGGCGCCTTGCCGTGCCCTTCCACAGTCGAGGTGTGCCACAGGAGCGCAAGGACGTCATCAGCGATGAGGTGATGGCCAGTTTGCGGCTCGTGCAAGCAGAGCCAGATTGGCTGGTGCTGTGCCTGCGCTATCCCGTGAATCCTGACACCGAGTTTACCCCCGCGTCTGAAACGCTGGAACTGGCGGTCTGTGTCGAGACCCTGAGCGCCAACGGGGTCTGGATGCCACGCACCCAAGTCATTCGAATCAACCCTCACAGTACAGGGCGTTTCCCGGTACTGCCGCTTCAATCCGTCAGCGAGTACCCACCGTTGTTACTGGTTGAACCCCATCTGCTGGAGTCGGCCGATCATGCCCACAGAGAGTGATATCCCAATGCCTGGTCCGGTTCCTGAGCATCCTCGTAATGCCGGTGATGTCGAGCCGTTTCCCAGCGGCAGACTCACCCATCTCGCGCCGCTGCCACTGCCGACGACCATGCCGCCACATGGTCCTCATATCGGGGAATTAAATGATGTGTACATGGATTTTGGGCTGGGATCACCCCAAGTATTTATGTGGCAAATAACGTTAGGCGGACCATTGACTGGCGCCTTTATGATTGCATTCCTATTTCCACTCATTGGCGGCTTCCTGTTTTTTTTGTTTGGAATGGGTTGGGACGATATCTCTCACGCCATCGAAGGGATCTTCCATGTGTCCTACCCGCTCGCCTTGCAAACCGGCTTTTGGACGCTACTCATCGGCCTAGCCGTCTGGTACCACAACCACAAAAAACGCCTCACCATCATCCCCACCCGCTTCAACCGCCAACGCCGCGAAGTCTGCTTCATGCCCGAAGACGCCACCGAACCCGTCTTCGTCCCTTGGGAATCCCTCTCGGCATGGATCATCGAAGCCCAGGGCGCCACCCAATACGGCATCCACCGCCAGTACGGCATGGGCATCGGTTTCCAGCACGGCGAGACCCTGACCAGCGTCGAGTTCCCCTGTTTCGGCCTCTCCATCGCCATCAGCCACTGGGAAGCCATCCGCGGCTACATGGAATACGAAATCCACGACCTCAAATCGATCCAGGACCTGCAAGACCTGCAAGGCCCCGACGACCCATCCCGCGAAGGCTTGCACACCTTCCACAACGCCCGAGCGCGAATGCACCAGCAAATACGCGACGGCCAGCGCAACCGGATCTCGGGATTTTTCTGGTACCTGTACCACATCATGACGTTGTGGACGATTCCCAACCACCTGGTCGAATGGGAGGTCCGCCGCCTTCAGAAAATAGGCCCGCAGGCCATGCCCGACGTGATGCGTGAATGGTCCGAGCCGCTGCCGAAGGAACAATGGGCGAAACCGAGCGAAGAGTTGCTGCACCTGAGCGAACAGGTCCGAGCCCTGCAAAAACGTCACCCACGACGGCCGATCACCGAGATTTTTGCCGAGGTACAGCGGGTGAATCGGACGGGAAAACGTAGCGTATGAGCATTTTCCCCACGGAGCTATCTCGAGAATTTAGGTTGTCACGAATTCTGCAGCGAGTTCAGTAGCCGGCTGGCAGCAGGGGGCGCACCCGTATGCCCAACTATTTTTGTAGGACAACCCTGAAACACTCTTCAGAAAACATCCCCTAGGCCGATGGTTAGGCTGCATACCGCTTTCTATCCCTGCCCATCGGTGCTTTCCCATGTTCAACAAACGCTTGAAGCAAGAGTTGTCGGCTCTTCGCGAAGAACTCTCCAGCCTTCAGCAAGTGAAGGAAAGTCTGGAAAGCGAGATGCTGGTCCTGAACCTTGATCCCGATGGGCGAATTCAGTCGGCCAACCAGAATTTCATCCGCGAGATGCTTTATAAGGGCCACGACCTGATCGATCGCCCGATCGAAGACATAGTGCCGTCCCACGTGAAGTCCGATGAATTCCACCACCGTTTCAAGGCTGCGCTGACCCGTGGCGAGCATTATGCCGGTGCGGTGCGCCTGCTGCGTGGTGATGGCCAGGAAGCCTGGTTACGCTCGATCGTGCAGCCGGTGCGTTCCTCGGACGGGCGGATCAAGCATTTCTCGATTTTTTCCAGCGACCTGACTCGCACCATCGAGGCATCCCGTGAGCACGAGAACCTGATCGGTGCGCTGGTGCGCTCGACGGCGGTGATCGAGTTCGACCTCAATGGCAACGTGCTCACAGCCAATGAGCGGTTCCTCAACGGCATGGGTTGCAGCCTGGCGCAGATCAAGGGCAAACATCACCGCACCTTCTGCGAAGCGCAGGAGTACAACAGCGCCGAGTATCAGAACTTCTGGCGTCGCCTGAATGCCGGCGAATTCGTGGCTGGCCGCTTCAAGCGCGTCGACAACCACGGGCGTACGGTCTGGCTGGAGGCGTCCTACAACCCTGTGGTCGATGCCAACAACAAGCTCTACAAAGTGGTGAAGTTCGCCACGGTTATCACCGATCAGGTCAATCAGGAACAGGCGGCCGCCGAAGCGGCCAACATTGCCTACGGCACCTCGCAGAAAACCGATCAAAGCGCCCAGCGCGGCACGGCCGTGGTGACTCAGGCGGTGAACGTGATGCGCGATCTGGCCAAACACATGCAAACCGCCGGCGACGGCATCGAAGCGCTGAACGAGCAATCGCTGGTGATCGGCACCATCGTCAAAACCATCAGTGGCATTGCCGAACAGACCAACCTGCTGGCGCTCAACGCGGCCATCGAAGCGGCCCGGGCCGGTGAGCAGGGGCGCGGTTTTGCCGTGGTGGCGGACGAGGTCCGGCAACTGGCTTCGCGCACCAGTCAGGCCACCGATGAAATTGTCTTGGTGGTGCGTCAGAACCAGGACATGGCGCGCAACGCGGTATCCCTGATGACTGACGGCAAGCTCCAGGCCGAACAGGGGCTGGCCCTGGCGGCAGAGGCGGGCACGGTGATTGTCGAGATTCAGGACGGCGCGCAGAAAGTGGTGAATGCGGTCGGGCAGTTCGCCAATCAGCTGTCGAGTTGATGCCTGCCAACCGGGTGGAAATCGATACAATCGGTTTTTTTCCCAGGAGCAGATGTCCATGAGCGCTTCCCACCGCCGTCCGGTTCCCTTGTCCAAGGCTTATCGTCTGCTCAATCATGGGCCGACCGTGCTGGTCAGCGCGGCCCATGACGGGCAGCGCAACATCATGGCGGCGGCCTGGGCCATGCCCCTGGATTTTGAACCGCCGAAAATTGCCGTGGTGCTGGACAAGTCCACCTGGACCCGACAACTGCTGGAAGCGTCGGGCACGTTCGTGCTGAACGTGCCTTGCGCCGCCCAGGCCGATATCGTGCAAACAGTTGGCTCGACGTCCGGCCTAGAGCTGACTCAAAGTCAGGGCAGGGACAAATTCCAGACCTATGACTTGCAGACATTCAGCGGCGAGCAGATCGATGCGCCGATGCTCGAAGGCTGCGTGGCCTGGCTGGAATGCCGACTGTTGCCGGAGCCCGGCAACCACCAACAGTACGATCTGTTCCTGGCCGAGGTGATCGCCGCTCAGGCGGACGAGCGCGTGTTCAGTGACGGTCGCTGGCACTTCGAGGGGCATGATGCGTTGCGCACCTTGCACCACGTGGCGGGCGGGCATTTCCTGAAGATAGGCGATCCGGTGGTTGGTAAAGCCTTGCAGCCGTAAGACTTCACACCCAGACGTTATTCTCGGCCGTGCGCTCGCCACCCTTGTCACCGGTGTTCAACACGCCCCGAGGCTCGATTAGCAGGAGTTTCACCTCCTGCTCGGCAAACGGTTTGTGCTCGACCCCCTTGGATACCACATACATTTCACCGGCGTTCACCAGCACGTGGCCATCGCGAAAATCGATGCGCAACTGGCCTTCGAGAACGATGAAGGCTTCGTCGGTATCAAGGTGGTCGTGCCAGATGAAATCCCCCAGCAGCTTCACCACCTTGAACTGATAGTCGTTCATTTCGGCAATGACGCGAGGTGTCCAGTGCGCGCCGATCCGGGAGATTTTTTCGGCGAAGTTCAGGCTTTCGTAGGCTTTCATGGAGCAGCTCTCGTGGTTGATCGTGAAACCACGATAACCAGCGTATTGGCGTGCTTCTTGTACGATTGTGCGTGGCTCAGCGGCGGTGCATTTTCATCCAGCGCGCTGGCGACAAACCGTAGGTTTTGCTGAACTGGCGGGTCATGTGGCTCTGATCGGTGAAACCGGCGATCAACGCGGCGCTGACCAGCGGCTGGCCCTGAATCAGCAGCGAACGAACCAGGTCGAGGCGGCGCATGGTCAAGTAACGGTAAGGGCTGGTGCCGAACAACAGGCGAAAATCCCGCGACAGGCTCCAGCGATCCCTGCCGCTGTGGTGCGCCAGTTCTTCCAGCGTCACGGTGCTATCCAGTGAGCTGTGCATGTATTCCCGCGCGCGCTCCGCTGCGATGTAATCGAAGTTTGCTCGCTTGGCGGTGACTCCACCCGCGCTGTTCAAGGCCTGCGCCAGATCGAACAGCGCGTCCTGCTCTTCGAGTGGTTCGAGGGGGCAGTCGAGACTGCGCAGCAGCACTTTGGTGGCGGCAAACAAGCGTGGATCGGTTGACAACCCGTTCTTGATGAACGGTAGTGGCTGACCGCCGAGCATCTGCTGAATCAATGCGGGTTCGATGTACATCATCCGGTATTGAAATCCGGTCTCGGTCCCGGCTTCCCCATCGTGGATTTCGTCCGGATGCAGCACCATCGTCGCGCCGGGCAGGCTGTGGCGCCAGGCGCCGCGGTACTGAAAACTCTGCACGCCGGCGAGGGTATGACCGATGGCGTAGGTATCGTGGCGATGCAGGTCATAGCCATGGCCGGCAAAAAACGCCTCGAAACGCTGCAGCCCGGTAACATCCGGCGCGCGGTGGAACCAGTCGTTGTGCGGTGGGTGCCTGGTCATGGTGATCGTTGCCTGGAACTCGATGCAGAACACGTTAACCCAGTGACCGGTCGTCTGTCTTCTGAACGATGGAAGGCCCCGCGCGAGTAGAAAATCGAAGGCAAATGTTGCACTGTGTGGCACATCCTCTGGCCAAGAAGGCGACCCGCCCCATGGAACACTCCCACCTGAGCTATGCCGCTCCGTTGTTGTCGCTGGCGCTGTTGTGGATGGTTGCGGTGGTGACGCCGGGGCCAAATTTTTTCAACATCGCGCAACTGGCCGCCAGTCAATCCAAGCGCCATGGCGTGGTGGCCGCATTGGGCGTGGCCACTGGCACTGTGCTGTGGGGGCTTGCAGGCGGGCTGGGCATCAAGTCGTTGTTCAGTGCGGCGCCGACGCTTTACCTGAGCTTCAAGATTGCCGGTGGCTGTTACCTGATCTATCTGGGCTTGAAACAGTTCAGGCGTAAACCGCCCGTTGCTGCGGGCAATCCGGGCTCGATTGACGGAACAGGGCGCACGTTGTTGTCGGTGTATGGCCAGGGTTTTCTGGGCAACATGACCAACCCCAAATCCGCACTGTTCGTCGCGACCATCTTCGCGACGGCCATGCCTGCGTCCGTGCCACCGACGTTGCTGACGCTGGCCGTGCTGACCATGGCGGCCTTGTCCTTTAGTTGGTATTGCAGCGTGGCGCTGCTGTTTTCCAGCCGTCGGATGGCGCGCGTCTACGACCGTTCACGCAAATGGCTGGATCGCTTTGCCGGCAGTTGCTACCTGCTGTTCGGCGCGCACCTGGTAGCCAATCGTTGAGGAATTCTGAATGAGCAAACTGGCGCTGGAGAAGCACAAGGCGCGACAGGCGTTGAAGATTCTCGCTAGGCTGCGCGCGACTATTCAATCAAGGATTCATGGATGAGTAATTCAACGGTGTATCTGTTTTCCTACGGCACCTTGCAGGACAAAGCTGTGCAACTAGCCAACTTCGGACGTGAACTGAGCGGCAGTGCTGACGTGATGTTGGGTTACGAACAGGCGTGGTTGGAAATTACCGACCCCGAGGTATTGGCCACCAGCGGCAAGACGCATCATCCGATCGTTCGCCCGGGCGGCGACAACAGCGCGCCGATTCCCGGGATGGTGTTTCAGATCACGGCCGAGGAGCTGGTTGCTGCTGACAGTTATGAAGTCTCCGATTACAAACGCGTGAGCGTGGTGCTGGAGTCCGGGATTGAAGCTTGGGTGTATGTGAGCGTGTAGTTACGCAGTGTGTGATGAAGATCAAGCCTGCTTCACAGGCTTGATCAAACTCTCGGCAGGTATGCAGAATAGATCAATCCCCCAACGCTTCCCCCTCGCGCCGCGGATCCGCCCCACCGGCCAGCGAAGCTTTCCCCTGCGCATCCTTGACCCGGACAATCGCCTGAATCCCGCTGGTCATATCTATCTCGCTTACGTTGTGCCCTTTGTCCCTCAAGGCCTGAATCAACTCAGCACTGAACTGCCCCTGTTCCAGTTCGGTCGGACCGTTGCGGCTGCCAAAGTTGGGCAGATTGATGGCGGTTTGCGGGTCGAGGTTCCAGTCGAGCAGGCCGACGGTGGATTTGGCGACGTATTCAATGATTTGCGAGCCGCCGGGGGAGCCGAGGGTGGCGAGGAATTCGCCATTCTGGCGATCAAAGATCAGGGTGGGCGCCATGGAGGAGCGTGGGCGTTTGCCGGGTTCGACGCGGTTGGCGACTTTTAGCCCGTTTTCTTCGGGGATGAACGAGAAGTCGGTCATCTGGTTATTGAGCAGAAAGCCCTGAACCATCAGGTGCGAGCCGAAGGCGGATTCGACCGTGGTGGTCATCGACACAGCACCGCCCAGGTCATCGACCGCCACCACTTGCGAAGTTGAAATGCGCAGCGGCGAACGGTCTGGCGCGTAAGCGACCTGAATCCCCGGCGGCGTGCCGGGTTTGGCCATGCCCATGCTGCGATCGCCGATCAGGGCGGCGCGGCGGGCCAGGTAGGTCGGGTCCACCAAGCCTTTGACGGGGACGGGGACGAAATCGTTGTCGGCGACGTATAGCGCGCGGTCGGCGTAAGCGAGACGTTCGGCTTCGGAGATCAGGTGCACGGCTTCAGGGGGCGGTTCGATACCTGCGGGTCGGGTGCTCTCGACCGGTTTCAAGGGCGCCAGGGAGAAACGCGGGTCGCGGGTTTCCAGTGCCTGCAAGGTGCCGAGAATCTGCGCCACAGCGATTCCGCCCGATGACGGTGGCGGCATGCCGCAGACCTGCCAGCGTTTGTAATCGGTGCATAGCGGCGCGCGTTCCTTGGCGGAGTATCCGTTGAGGTCGTTCAGCGACAGGCTGCCGGGGTTGGCGTGGCCCTGAACTTTGGCGACGATTTCCTGCGCAATAGAGCCCTTGTACAACGCATCAGGACCTTCCTTGGCAATGCGCTTGAACACGGCGGCCAGCGCTGGGTTTTTCAGTCGGGTGCCGACGGCTTTCGGGCTGCCATCGGCGTTCCGGAAGTACGCCATCATGTCTGGCGAGCGCTGCATGGACGAATCCGAAGCAATCAACAGATGCAGGCGTGGCGAGAGGGGGAAGCCTTGCTCTGCGAGTCTGATCGCCGGCTCGAACAGCTGCGCCCAGGGCAGCCGCCCGTTTTTCTGATGGGCCAGTTCCAGCGCTCGCAACACGCCCGGAGTGCCCACCGAACGACCGCCAATCTGCGCCTGAGTGAACGGCATCGGTTTGCCGTCGGCCTGCAGGAACAGTTTCTCGGTGACGCCGGCCGGCGCGGTTTCACGACCGTCGTAAGTGCGCACGGTCTTGCCGTCCCACAGCACGATAAACGCGCCACCACCGATGCCCGATGATTGCGGTTCGACCAGCGTCAGCACCGCTTGCATCGCGATGGCGGCATCGATTGCCGATCCACCCTGACGCAGCATCGCTCTTCCGGCTTCGGCGGCGAGCGGATTCGCCGCTGCCGCCATGTGTTTCGAGGCGTACCGGGTCTGCAGGTCGGTGCGATAGCCCGAGGCGGTTTCCGGTGCAATCGGCAACGTCGAAGCGGGCGGAGCGTGGCACGCTGCAAGGGTTAACGCGCTGGCGATCAGCGAAAAGGCTGACAGGCGATAGCGATTCAAGCGGAAGGCTGAGAACACGCGGGGCACTCCGTCCGTGGGAAAAGTCTTGGGACTTTATCGGCGGACAGGAATCGACGCAAACCGCGGGGCACTTTTCTCGAGGCATAAAAAAACGGCCTACCTTTCGGTAAGCCGTTTTTAGTACTTGGTGGCTACACAGGGACTTGAACCCCGGACCCCAGCATTATGAATGCTATGCTCTAACCAACTGAGCTATGTAGCCAAGTGGCGCGCATTATTCACCGGTAATGCGGATGCGTCAAGCGTAAATCTAAAATATTTCTCTACGCTTTCAACCGCTTATCCACCTGAGCCGGGAAACCGGACCGGAGGAGGGCGTCAACCGAGCTGGAATCTCCCGGTATTGGCACTCAGGGCCTTGCTGCCTTGGCTCAAGGTGTCCGCTGCCTGGTTCACCGCCCGTGCGCCTTCGAGCAAGCGTACCGCCGCCTGATCGACTTGCTGGATGTTGCCGCTGACTTCGTCCGCAGTCGTCGCTTGCTCATCGACCGCCGTGGCGATCTGCGCCAATGTGTCGGTGACGCTTTGCACGGCGCTGGCGATTTCCCCCAGTCGCTCGCCGAGGCCGGTGACCGCTTGCGCATCGGATTGCGCCTGGCCGCAGGCGGCTTCCATCAGGCTCACGGCTTCATTCACCGTGTTACGCAAACTGTCGACGGTGCCGGCGATCTGCGCGGTGGACGATTGGGTACGCTGCGACAGGCTGCGCACTTCATCGGCCACAACCGCAAAGCCACGACCCTGTTCACCCGCACGAGCGGCTTCGATGGCTGCGTTGAGCGCCAACAGGTTGGTCTGCTCGGCGACGCCGCGAATGGTGTCGACCACCAATTGAATCTGCTGCCCTTGCTCACTGACTCGCCCAAGTGCCGCGGCCGTGTCGTTCAAGCGCTGATTGAGCTGCTGAATGCTCGCCGTCGTGCGTTGGCTGTCGCGGCTGCTGTCGGCGGCAATGCGCTGAGTGTGCTGAGCGCTGCCGGACGCCTGTTCGCAACTCTGCGCAACTCCTTGGGACGTGGCGGCCAATTGCGTCGCCGCTGCAGCGATCTGACTGATCTGCAATTGCTGCGCTTCGACTTCGCCTAACGCACCGCTTGAATGATGGTTGAGCGTGCGCACTGCGTTACTCAGTTGCAAGGTTTCGTGATCGACCCCCAACAGGCTGTTGCGCAGTTGTACCACCGCAACGTTTAGCGCGGTGCTGATCGCCGCCAGTTCGTCGCGGCCTTCAACCGGCACTTGCAGGCTCAGATTGCCGTCGCGCAACGCTTCGGCCAGCAGCGTGATCCCGCTGGCGCTGCGACGGATCGAGGCCTGCAAGCAGATGAACAAGTACAGCGCGGCCAGCAACAGGCAGCCAAAGATCGCTGCCACGACTATGAACTGGCGAATTGCCGAAGCATGGTAGTAATCCAGGCGCTGATCCAGTGATACCAATGACTGCTGACGCAACGAGGCGAGGTCGGTGAGCAGGGCGTCCAGACTGCGTTCGAATTCCTCGGGATTGAGTTTGATGCTGCCGCCAAACACGCCGTCATCGAGCACTTTCAGTTCGGCGTCGAGGTGCTTGAGGCTGTCGTGGTATTGCCCGGCCCAAGTCTGCAGGGCGCTGGGCAGACGCGCTTCCAGCAGACCCGCCGTTTTAGCCAACTGCTCGCGCGCATCGCCGATGCGGCTGCGCAGGTCGCGCAGTTGCAGACGGCTTTGCAGGGTGAACTGACCCGATACCACTGAAGCCTGTCCGACACTGGCCAGACGGCCGACCCGTTCGATCAGGTCGGGCGCGTGTTGCGTCGAGATCTGCGTCAGCAGGTAGGTTTCCAGCCACGGTGCGAGCGTCAGGCGATTGTCCATGGCGATCTGTTCACGCAAGGCTTGCAGAGCGCTCAAGGCATTGGTGAAACGGTCGTAACCGTCCGGCCACCAGCCGACGCTGCTCAGGCTTTTCGAATCGAGACCGTTGAGCGCGGTTTGCAACGCTTGATAGCGGGCCAGGGTTTCGCCCTCGGCACCTTCGGTTTGCAAGGTGTTGCCGAGGTCCGTGGTGGCTTGCGCGACAGCCGGCTGAACCGCATCGAACGCCGCCATCGCCGCGAGCGTCGCCGGTGTCGGCTGGCGGTTGGTCTCGGTGGCACGCCACCGCGCGGCGCGATCACGCTGGGCGGCGAGCAGGTTATCCAGCGCATCCAGCGCGAGCAGTTGCCGGACCCCGGCACGCTCGCCGGAGATCAGGTTCAGTTTGGCGCGATAGTCCTGGCCGATCATCAGCAGGCTGCCCGCGAGTGGCAGGATAAAAAGCAGAAACAGCAGCTGAAACTTGCGAGCGAAGCCGAAACGCCCCAGCAACCCGATCCCCGGAGATAAAAAAGCCTGCATTCCCCATGACTCCTCTGGACACCACGCACCAATCACGTGCGTCGAGGTCGTTGCGACCGCGACTTGTGCCCCTTTTAAAGGCCTCGAAAGTTCACCCTCGTCCGCTCTGTAGGCCGACTCTGTAGCGAAACTTCCCATTCTCGGTGCCCTTTGTAAGGACGCCGCGTTGAAGTAGATAAACAAGGCAAGATTCAGACCATGGCGTTGAGCTATCAACTCTGAATTTAGTTCGTTAGCTGGCTAAGGGGATGGTGCTGCTGCACTGAAAAATGGCACATTGACGCACCTGCCCGTGTGCACCCATCTGTTGTTTGGAAATTCCCATGGCTATCAGCAATGTCCAGACCGGCGCGACGCCGGCATCCGCGACTCCACAAAGCAGCCCTCTAGTCATGCGCATCATCGGCGCCGTGGCGCTGGCGCATTTGATCAACGACCTGATCCAGTCACTGCTGCCGTCGATCTACCCGATGCTAAAGGCCAACTATGGCCTGACCTTCACCCAGGTCGGCCTGATCACCCTGACCTTCCAGTTGACCGCCTCGCTGTTGCAGCCGTGGGTCGGTTACCACACCGATCGCCATCCCAAACCCTGGTTGCTTCCTGCGGGGACGGTGTGCACGTTGATCGGGATTTTGATGATGTCGGTAGTCGGCAGCTTCCCAATGATTCTGCTGGCGGCGGGGTTAATCGGCATCGGCTCGTCGACCTTTCACCCGGAAGCGTCTCGCGTGGCGCGACTGGCCTCGGGCGGGCGATTTGGCCTGGCGCAATCGACTTTCCAGGTCGGCGGCAACGCGGGCTCGGCCTTCGGTCCATTGCTGGCGGCGGCAATCATCATTCCATTCGGTCAGAGCCATGTTGCATGGTTCGGGTTGTTCGCGGTTTTCGCGCTGTTCGTGCTCTACCGGATCAGCCGCTGGTACGCCAAACACCTGAGCCTGTTCAAGCTCAAGCAAGGTCAGGCGGCAACGCATGGTTTGTCGAAGGGCCGCGTCACCAGTGCGCTGGTTGTGCTCGGCTTGCTGGTGTTCTCCAAGTACTTCTACATGGCCAGTTTCACCAGCTACTTCACCTTCTACCTGATCGAGAAATTCGACCTGTCGGTGGCCAGTTCGCAGCTGCATTTGTTCCTGTTTCTGGGAGCGGTGGCGGCGGGGACATTCTTCGGCGGACCGATTGGCGACAAGATCGGGCGTAAGGCGGTGATCTGGTTTTCGATCCTTGGGGTGGCGCCGTTCACCTTGATCTTGCCGCACGTTGATTTGTTCTGGACCAGCGTTCTCAGCGTGGTGATCGGCTTCATCCTGGCGTCGGCGTTTTCGGCCATCGTGGTGTATGCGCAGGAGCTGGTGCCAGGCAATGTCGGGATGATTGCCGGGGTGTTCTTCGGGCTGATGTTTGGCTTCGGCGGGATTGGCGCGGCGTTGCTGGGGCATCTGGCGGACATCCACGGCATTGAATATGTGTACTACTTGTGTTCGTTCCTGCCGTTGTTGGGTGTGCTGGCGATCTTCCTGCCAAGAACCAAAAATGCCTGAACCCACGTATTCTCTGTAGGAGCGAGCTTGCTCGCGATGGTGTGTCAGACAGGTAAGTGCTAACTGACACTCCATCGCGAGCAAGCTCGCTCCTACAAGGGGGCGGTGGCGTGGTGGAAGAATGTTTCAGGCACAAAAAAGCCGCGTATCGAACGCGGCTTTTTCTAGGGCAGTGTTTTACACGTTGAAACGGAAGTGCATCACGTCGCCGTCTTTCACGATGTAATCCTTGCCTTCCAGACGCCATTTACCGGCTTCCTTGGTACCGGCTTCGCCCTTGTACTGGATGAAGTCGTCGTAGGCGATGACTTCAGCGCGGATGAAGCCTTTTTCGAAGTCGGTGTGGATCACGCCGGCAGCTTGTGGTGCGGTGGCACCGACGCGGACGGTCCAGGCGCGGACTTCTTCGACACCAGCGGTGAAGTAGGTCTGCAGGTGCAGCATTTCGTAGCCAGCGCGGATCACGCGGTTCAGGCCGGGTTCTTCGAGGCCCAGGGCTTCGAGGAACATGTCTTTCTCTTCACCGTCTTCGAGTTCGGCGATTTCGGCTTCGATCTTGTTGCAGACCGGAACCACCATGGCGCCTTCTTCTTCGGCGATGGCTTTGACGATGTCCAGCAGCGGGTTGTTCTCGAAACCGTCTTCAGCCACGTTGGCAATGTACATGACCGGCTTGGTGGTCAGCAGGTGGAAGCCACGAATCACGGCTTTGTCGTCGGCGCCCATGTTCTTCATCAGGGTGCGAGCAGGCTTGCCGAGGGTGAAGTGAGCGATCAGTTGCTCAAGCAATGCCTTTTGAACCACGGCATCCTTGTCACCACCCTTGGCGTTACGGGCGACTTTCTGCAGTTGCTTCTCGCAGCTGTCGAGGTCGGCGAAGATCAGTTCCAGGTCGATGATTTCGATGTCACGTTTCGGGTCGACGCTGTTGGAGACGTGAATCACGTTCTCGTCTTCGAAGCAGCGGACCACGTGAGCGATGGCATCGGTTTCACGGATGTTGGCGAGGAATTTGTTGCCCAGGCCTTCACCTTTCGAGGCGCCGGCAACGAGGCCGGCGATGTCGACGAATTCCATGGTGGTCGGCAGGATGCGCTTTGGATTGACGATGGCCGCCAGGGCCTCCAGTCGTGGATCCGGCATCGGCACGATACCGGTGTTCGGTTCGATGGTGCAGAAGGGGAAGTTCTCGGCCGCGATCCCGGATTTGGTCAGGGCGTTGAACAAGGTGGACTTGCCGACGTTAGGCAGGCCGACGATGCCGCAATTGAATCCCATGGTGTTTCCCCTCGGATAAGAGTCAGGCCTTCTGGCTGTGCAGGTTTTTCATCGCGCGGTTCCATTCCCCGGCGAGGATATCCGGCAGCACGCCGAGGGCAAAGTCGATGCTGGCATCGAGTTTTTCCTGTTCGGCGCGTGGCGCACGACCCAGGACGAAATTTGAAACCATACTGGCTACGCCCGGGTGGCCAATGCCAAGCCGCAAGCGGTAGAAGGTATTCTGATTGCCCAGTTGCGCGATGATGTCGCGCAACCCGTTGTGACCGCCATGGCCGCCGCCCTGTTTGAGTTTGGCAACACCCGGAGGCAGGTCGAGTTCGTCATGCGCCACCAGAATTTCTTCAGGCTTTATGCGGAAGAAACCTGCCAGAGCTGCTACGGCCTGGCCGCTGCGGTTCATGTAGGTGGTGGGAATCAGCAGGCGAACATCCTGACCCTGATGCGAATAGCGCCCGGTCAGGCCAAAATATTTACGATCCGCCACAAGGTTCACGCCTTGTGCGTTCGCGATGCGCTCAACAAAAAGGGCCCCTGCGTTATGCCGGGTCTGTTCGTATTCAGCGCCTGGATTTCCCAGGCCAACGATCAGTTTGATGGCAGTCACGATAGGGGCCCTTCCTTGGAGTGGTGGATAACATCGCCGCAATCAGGGTGTGCGGCGAAAGTGGACGACAAGTGCTCATTTACCATTATGTAAACTCCGCGTTCTCGCCCGCTTTCTCGCTACGTTCCAGTCCGCGATGTTACCTGGTCACTCCGGCATCACAGAGTGAATTACTCTGCTGCGCCTTCTTCAGTAGCTTCTGGAGCAACACGTGGAGCGTGGACGTTGGCAACAGCCTTGTCATCGCCGTGTGCCAGAGCAACAAACTCAACGCCTTTAGGGGCTTTGAGGTCGGACAGGTGAATGATCGAGCCGATTTCGGCGTTAGCCAGGTCGACTTCGATGAATTCAGGCAGGTCTTTCGGCAGGCAGGTCACTTCGATTTCCGAAACAACGTGCGAGATTTCGCCGCCTTTCTTGGTCGGAGCTTCTTCACCAACAAAGTGTACAGGCACGATAGCGGTCAGTTTCTGGCCAGCTACAACGCGTACGAAGTCAGCGTGCATCACGTGGCCTTTGGCCGGGTGACGCTGCAGAGCCTTGATGATTACGTTTTGCTTGGTGCCGCCAACGTTCAGCTCGATGATGTGGCTGTAAGCCGCTTCGTTTTCGAGCAGTTTGGCAACTTCTTTAGCCAGCATGCTGATGGATTCAGGGGCTTTTTCGCCACCGTAAACTACAGCTGGAACCAGGCTCGCGAGACGACGCAGGCGGCGGCTCGCACCTTTCCCCAGGTCGGAACGCACTTCAGCATTCAGAGTAAAATCGTTCATGTTGTATCTCCAAAATAACCACATTCGCCCCAGCGTTTGCGACCAGCGCTAAAGGCGATATGGGCAAAAAAGCCCCGCCCCGACAGGAATGCCGGGGCGGGGCGCTTTTCGTCAACGAGATGTTCGAGAAGGGCAGGGCCCTTAACGGAACATCGCGCTGATCGATTCTTCATTGCTGATGCGGCGGACCGCTTCGGCAACAACCGGCGCGATATCCAGTTGACGGATACGCGAGCAGGCTTGAGCAGCAGCGGACAACGGGATGGTGTTAGTCACCACCAGTTCGTCCAGCATGGAATTTTCAATGTTTTCGATCGCCCGACCGGACAGCACAGGGTGTGTGCAGTAGGCGAAAACCTTGGCAGCGCCATGCTCTTTCAGGGCCTTGGCCGCGTGGCACAGAGTGCCGGCGGTATCAACCATGTCATCGACCAGAATACAGGTGCGCCCTTCGACATCACCGATGATATGCATCACTTCAGAGTGATTGGCTTTTTCACGGCGTTTGTCGATGATCCCGAGATCCACACCCAGGGATTTGGCAACAGCACGTGCACGCACGACGCCGCCAATGTCCGGGGACACGATCATCAGGTTTTCGAACCGCTGATCTTCAATGTCATCCACCAGAACCGGGGAGCCGTAGATGTTATCTACCGGAATATCGAAGAAACCCTGGATCTGGTCAGCATGCAGATCAACCGTGAGAACACGGTCGATGCCGACTACGGTAAGCATGTCAGCCACGACTTTCGCGCTGATAGCTACACGTGCGGAACGCGGACGGCGATCCTGACGGGCATAACCAAAGTAAGGAATAACAGCAGTGATACGAGTAGCCGAGGAGCGGCGGAAGGCATCAGCCATCACTACCAGTTCCATCAGATTATCGTTGGTCGGAGCGCAAGTCGGCTGAATAATGAAGACATCTTTACCGCGGACGTTTTCATTGATCTCGGCAGTAATTTCGCCGTCGGAGAACTTGCCGACAGAGATGTCACCGAGAGGGATATGCAGCTGACGTACGACACGCCGAGCCAGATCGGGGTTGGCGTTCCCCGTAAAGACCATCATCTTGGACACGCGCAGTACCTGAAGGCTGAGGGTAACCTGGATGAGTATAGGAAAATGGCAGGGGCGGCTGGATTCGAACCAACGCATGGCAGGATCAAAACCTGCTGCCTTACCGCTTGGCGACGCCCCTGTATCTGTTGCATCGAGTACCCAGTACTCGGTTCCTTTAGAGCAGACTTTGCAGCTTGCGATGCAACATCGAAATGTTGCTTCCTTTTGCTACAAACCCTGTAAGGGTCTCTGTAAGAAGGGCCGAGACTTTATCAGCTTCAGCTTTGCTTGGGAAGCCCCCAAACACACAACTTCCAGTTCCGGTGAGTTTTGCTTCGGTAAATTTACCTAACAAATTCAATGCGTTACGTACATCTGGATAACGCCTTGCTACCACCGGCAAGCAGTCATTTCGACTGTTTCCCTTGGGAACGGGGCGCACTTTAATGGGAGGAGAGTTACGTGTCAACAGCGGATCTGAAAAAATTTCTGCTGTACTTACAGATACTTGCGGAACAAGCACGAGATACCACGGTTCTTCGGGGTCTACAGGGGTGAGTTTCTCCCCCACGCCCTCGGCGAAAGCCGCGTGGCCACGCACGAAAACCGGTACGTCGGCGCCCAGCGTCAGGCCCAGTGCGGCCAGTCGATCCTCATTCCAGCCCAGTTGCCAGAGATGATTGAGGCCGAGCAAAGTCGTTGCGGCATTTGAACTGCCGCCACCGATTCCACCGCCCATGGGCAGGATTTTTTCGATCCAGATATCGATCCCGAGCGTACAACCGGATTGCTCCTGAAGTTTTTTCGCAGCTCGAACAATCAGATTGCTGTCGTGGGGAACGCCGTCGAATTCGGTGTGCAGTTGAATCACACCGTCGTCGCGCACGGCGAAGGTGATTTCATCGCCGTAGTCGAGAAACTGAAAAATCGTCTGCAGTTCGTGATAACCGTCTTCACGGCGACCGAGGATGTGCAGCATCAAGTTGAGTTTGGCCGGGGAGGGCAGCGTCAAGCGTGGGGCCGTCATGTTCATTGCCCCAGTTTGCGAGGTTGCCATTCCTTGATCACCAGGGTGACATCAAGGTCGGCGCCATGCAGTTTGATCCGCTCGGGCAGCCAAAAGCCGTTTTGCTCGGCATAACTCAGGTATTCGACTTGCCAGCCATCCTGATCCAGATTGGCCAGGCGGCTGTCGGCATCGAGTGTCAGGCGACTTTTGCTGTCCGGCGCGGGGAGCCCGCGGACCCACCAGGCCAGGTGCGACACAGGCAGTTTCCAGCCGAGTTGCTCTTCAAGCAGCACTTCCGGCGTCGGCGCTTCGTAGCGCCCCTGGTTCGCGACCTCCAGCGAGACCTTGCCCGGGCGACCGGTCAAGCGTGCTGCGCCGCGACCCAGTGGGCCGGAGAGGCGAATGTCGTAATAATCCTGTCGCTGCAGCCAGAATAACGTGCCGCTGCCAGAATCTTTCGGAGCGCGAATGCCGATCTTGCCGTTGATCTGCCAACCGTCAAGAACGGTCAGTTGCTGTTTGTGCTCACGCCACTGGGCGGGATCGCCTTGACCCTGAACCGATTCGCGGGCACCGAAGCCCGCGCAACCGGCGAGCAGGGCAATAAAACTGAAAACGATGAAGTGGCGCAAAAACATAATCTTAAAGAGTCTCTGATCCGGTCAGGCGCTTGATGGTGCCGCGCAGGATTGGGCTGTCGGGTTGTTCCTTGAGGAACTTGCCCCAGATTTGCTTGGCTTCCCGTTGCTTGCCATTGGCCCACAGGACTTCACCCAGGTGAGCCGCGACTTCCTGATCGGGAAAGCGATCCAGTGCCTGGCGCAGATATCGCTCGGCTTCATCGAGATTGCCCAGGCGAAAATTCACCCAGCCGAGGCTGTCGAGTACCGCCGGATCTTCCGGGGTGATCTGGTGCGCCTGTTCGATCAGGGTCTTGGCTTCAGCGTAACGCGTCGTGCGGTCGGACAGGGTGTAACCAAGGGCGTTCAGCGCCATCGCGTTGTCCGGATCGCGCTTTATGATCAGGCGCAGGTCTTTTTCCATCTGCGCCAGGTCATTGCGTTTTTCCGCCTGCATGGCCCGGGTGTACAACAGATTCAGATCGTCCGGGTATTGCTGCAAGGCCTTGTGCAAAACATTCCAGGCCTTGTCCCCCTGTTTATTGGCGGACAGCGTTTCAGCTTCGATCAGATATAGCTGAATCGCGTAATCGGGCTGCTCATCGCGCTCGGCTGCCAGACGGCTTTGCGCTTCGGCGGTCTTGCCGTTGTTCATCAGGATATCGGCCTGACGCAATTGTGCTGGCAGGAAGTCGTTACCCGGGCCGACCTGGGCGTATTCGATCAATGCGCCCTGGGGATCGTTGCGCTCTTCAGCGATGCGACCGAGGTTCAGATGGGCTGAATCGACATGGCTTTCCCGGGCGATCAGGTCTTCGAGGTAACCCTTGGCCTCGTCCCAGGCCTTGGCTTCCAGGCACACCAGTGCCAGGGAATATCGCAGTTCGTCGTCTTCCGGGTATTGCTGTACCAGGCCCGAGAACTCGGCTTTGGCGTCGTCCATGCGGTCCTGTTCCACCAGCATGCGTGCGTAAGTCAGGCGCAGGCGTTTGTCTTCCGGGTACTTCTTGATGCTTTTTTGCAGCAGCGGCAAGGCTTCATCGCCGCGACTTAGGGTTTGTAGCAGGCGTGCACGCAGCAGAATCGGCGCGATTTCGCCGTCATCCGGCGGGTTGTCTTCCAGCAAGGCCAGTGCGCCCTTGCTGTCGCCGTCTTGTTGCGTCAACAAGGCCTTGCCGAAAATCAGCTGGCTGTTGTTCGGATGGCGCTGCAACAAACGGTCGAAACTTTTCATCAGGCCGTTGCGGGTTTCCTGATCGGTATCGGCCGCGGACAGGGCAAGGAAGTCGAAATGTGTGTCGCCCTTGCCTTGCAGGACTTTCTCCATATAAACCATGGAGTCGTCATAGCGCCCGGCGCGAGCCAGCTGCACGGCGGCGGCCCGTTGCGCCTCGAGGTCGTCTGGGGCGTTTTTCGCCCAGATCAGTGCGGTATCCAGGGCAGCCTGGTCGGCGCCCAGGTACTCGGCGATGCGAAACGCCCGCTCGGAAATGCCCGGATCCTGGGTATTGATGGCCTGGGTCACGTAGTTGTCCAGCGCAATGTCGAAACGATTGCGCTGGCCAGCCAGTTCGGCGCTCAACAGGCTGAAGACCGTTTCTTCGCTGAATGAGCTGTAGACCTTGGGCTTTTCAGGGGCCGGAGTGCTGTCTTCGACCGGCGGCGTACCGTCCGACGAAACGGGTGCCAAGGCCTGGCAGCCGCCGAGGAAGACAAAAGCGAGGAGCAACGCTGAAGATCTATTCATATAGGAAGAGGACGACTAACCTGCGGTCGGATCATCATGACACAAGCCTTCGGCCAAACATAATGTAGGAGCGAGCTTGCTCGCGATGGTCGTTAACGATAACGAGAGCTGCCTGAATAAACGCATTAACCTCACTTTTTTCGCGAGCAAGCTCGCTCCTACAAAAAGCCTTTAGAAACGCAAGCTACCAGGACAATAGTCAGCGGTAGTTGTTCTGGCTCTGTCGAAGTAGGACAATTGCCGGCTTCACGTCACCATCAGCGACCTTGAATGGCCTTCCTTGCACTCGGTATTAACCACAAGACTGCTTCAGTAGACGTTCGCGAGCGCGTGGCCTTTACCCCTGAGCAGCTGGTGGAGGCCTTGCAGCAGCTCTGCCGACTCACCGACAGCCGCGAAGCTGCGATCCTCTCCACCTGCAATCGCAGTGAACTCTATATAGAACAGGATCACCTTTCGGCTGACATCGTGTTGCGCTGGCTGGCCGATTATCACCATTTGAGCCTCGACGAGCTGCGCGCGAGCGCTTATGTGCACGAAGATGATGCGGCAGTTCGTCACATGATGCGGGTTGCCTCCGGGCTCGATTCGCTGGTGTTGGGCGAACCGCAGATTCTCGGCCAGATGAAATCGGCTTACGCGGTTGCTCGCGAGGCAGGCACCATCGGTCCGCTGCTCGGGCGCCTGTTTCAGGCGACGTTCAACGCCGCCAAGCAAGTGCGCACCGACACCGCCATTGGCGAGAACCCGGTGTCCGTGGCGTTTGCCGCGGTCAGCCTGGCGAAGCAGATTTTCAGCGACCTGCAACGCAGCCAGGCCTTGCTGATCGGGGCCGGCGAGACCATCACCCTGGTCGCCCGTCATCTGCACGAACTCGGCGTCAAACGCATCGTCGTCGCCAACCGCACCCTGGAACGCGCGAGCATTCTGGCCGAGCAGTTTGGCGCCCATGCGGTGTTGCTATCGGACATCCCGGCCGAACTGGTGCGCAGCGACATCGTCATCAGTTCCACCGCCAGCCAGTTGCCGATCCTCGGTAAAGGCGCGGTTGAAAGTGCCTTGAAACTGCGCAAGCACAAACCGATCTTCATGGTGGACATCGCCGTACCGCGCGATATCGAGCCGGAAGTCGGCGAGTTGGACGACGTTTACCTCTATAGCGTCGACGATCTTCACGAAGTGGTCGCCGAAAACCTCAAGAGCCGTCAGGGCGCTGCCCAAGCGGCGGAAGAGATGGTTGCGGTGGGCGCCGAAGATTTCATGATCCGCCTTCGCGAACTGGCGGCGGTGGATGTGCTCAAGGCCTATCGTCAGCAAAGCGAGCGCCTGCGTGACGAGGAATTGCAGAAGGCCCAGCGAATGCTCGCCAACGGCAGCAGCGCCGAAGAAGTGCTGGTGCAATTGGCACGTGGCTTGACCAACAAACTCTTGCACGCCCCGAGCGTGCAGTTGAAAAAGCTCTCTGCCGAAGGTCGCCTCGACGCACTGGCCATGGCCCAGGAACTCTTTGCCCTCGGTGAGGGCTCATCGGATAGCTTTTCGGATAAAAAACCGCAATGAAAGCGTCACTGCTCAATAAGCTGGACATCCTCCAGGACCGTTTCGAGGAATTGACCGCCTTGCTTGGCGATGGCGAAGTCATTTCCGATCAGACCAAATTCCGCGCCTATTCCAAGGAGTACGCGGAAGTCGAGCCGATTGTCGACACCTATAAGCAATTGCTCAAGGTGCAAAGCGACCTCGAAGGCGCTCAGGCCCTGCTCAAGGACAGCGACCCGGACATGCGCGAAATGGCCGTGGAAGAGGTTCGTGAAGCCAAGGAGCAACTGATCGAGATCGAAGCCAGTCTGCAACGGCTTTTGCTGCCCAAGGACCCGAACGACGGGCGCAACGTGTTTCTCGAGATCCGTGCAGGCACCGGCGGTGACGAGGCGGCGATTTTTTCCGGCGACCTGTTCCGCATGTATTCGCGTTACGCCGAGCGGCGTGGCTGGCGGGTGGAGATCCTCTCGGAGAACATCGGCGAACACGGTGGCTATAAAGAAGTCATCGCGCGGGTTGAAGGCGACAACGTCTATGGCAAGCTGAAATTCGAATCCGGCGCGCACCGCGTGCAACGGGTTCCGGCCACTGAATCCCAGGGCCGCATCCACACCTCGGCTTGCACCGTGGCAGTGTTGCCAGAACCGGACGAGCAGGAGGCGATCGAGATCAACCCGGCGGATTTGCGGGTCGATACGTATCGTTCTTCCGGTGCCGGTGGTCAGCACGTCAACAAAACGGATTCGGCGATCCGCATTACGCACTTGCCGTCCGGAATCGTTGTTGAATGTCAGGAAGAACGTTCCCAGCACAAGAACCGTGCCCGGGCGATGTCCTGGCTGTCGGCCAAGCTCAACGACCAGCAGACCAGCGCCGCCGCGAATGCCATCGCCAGCGAGCGTAAATTGCTGGTGGGTTCGGGGGATCGCTCGGAGCGGATCCGCACCTATAACTTCGCCCAGGGCCGGGTCACCGATCACCGGGTCAACCTGACGCTCTATTCGCTCGATGAAATCCTCGCGGGCGGTGTCGATGCAGTGATCGAACCGTTGCTGGCCGAATATCAAGCTGACCAATTGGCGGCCATCGAATGACGATCATTGCCAGTCTGTTGCGCGCCGCCGATTTGCCCGACTCGCCGACGGCGCGTCTGGACGCCGAATTGCTGCTGGCCGCCGCGTTGGGCAAGTCCCGCAGTTTTCTGCACACCTGGCCGGAGCGCATCGTACCGAGCGACGCCGCGCTGAAATTTGCCGAATACCTGCAACGCCGTCGTGGCGGTGAGCCGGTGGCGTACATTCTCGGCCAGCAAGGTTTCTGGAAACTCGATCTGGAAGTCGCGCCGCACACGCTGATCCCACGCCCGGACACCGAGCTGTTGGTGGAAGCAGCGCTTGAACTCCTGCCAGCCACACCCGCCAAGGTCCTCGATCTCGGCACCGGCAGCGGCGCCATCGCCCTGGCCCTGGCCAGTGAACGTCCGGCGTGGACAGTCACTGCCGTGGATCGCGTGCTCGAAGCCGTGGCCCTGGCCGAGCGCAATCGTCAGCGCCTGCACCTCAACAATGCCACCGTGCTGAGCAGCCACTGGTTCAGCGCGCTGCAAGGTCAGCGTTTTCAGTTGATCATCAGCAATCCGCCTTACATCGCTTCAACCGATCCGCATCTTGTGGAAGGCGATGTGCGTTTCGAGCCGGCCAGTGCGCTGGTGGCCGGTATCGACGGGCTCGACGACTTGCGTCTGATCGTCGCCCAGGCCCCGGATTATCTGGAAGCGGGCGGCTGGTTGATGCTCGAACACGGTTACGATCAGGCCGAGGCGGTGCGCGATTTGTTGCTGAGCCATGGCTTTGAAGATGTGCACAGCCGCACCGATCTGGGCGGCCATCAACGGATCAGCCTGGGACGCCGCCGTGCTGAATGATCAGGAATTGTTGCGCTACAGTCGGCAGATTCTGTTGCAGCACGTCGACATCGACGGGCAGTTGCGACTGAAAGAAAGCCGCGTGTTGATCGTCGGTCTCGGCGGGCTCGGTTCGCCGGTTGCGCTTTACCTCGCCGCGGCGGGCGTGGGTGAACTGCATCTGGCGGACTTCGACACCGTCGACCTGACCAACCTGCAACGCCAGATCGTTCACGACACCGACAGCGTTGGCGTGAGCAAGGTCGATTCGGCGATCCGTCGCCTGAGTGCGATCAACCCTGAGATCAGCTTAGTCGCCCATCGCATGGCGCTGGACGAAGACTCTTTGGCGGCAGCAGTCGCTGCCGTGGATCTGGTGCTGGACTGCTCCGACAATTTCTCTACCCGCGAAGCGGTCAACGCCGCGTGCGTGGCGGCGGGCAAGCCGTTGGTCAGCGGCGCGGCGATTCGCCTCGAAGGGCAATTGTCGGTGTTCGACCCGCGACGTCCGGAAAGTCCGTGCTACCACTGTTTATATGGGCACGGCAGCGAAGCCGAATTGACGTGCAGTGAAGCGGGTGTTGTCGGGCCACTGGTGGGACTGGTTGGCAGCCTTCAGGCGCTGGAGGCGATGAAACTGCTGGTGGGTTTCGGCCAACCGCTGGTGGGGCGCCTGTTGTTGATCGATGCCTTGGGCTCGCGTTTCCGAGAGTTGCGGGTCAAGCGTGATCCGGGCTGCAGCGTCTGTGGGCCAAAACATGCGTGAAGCGCCGATCGGCGTGTTCGACTCCGGTGTCGGTGGGCTGTCGGTGCTGGCCGAGATCCAGCGTTTGCTGCCCAATGAAACGCTGCTGTACGTCGCCGATTGCGGAAATATTCCCTACGGCGAAAAAACTCCTGAATTCATCCGCCATCGTTGCAGCGTGATGGCCGAGTTTTTTCAGCAGCAGGGCGCCAAAGCCCTGGTGCTCGCCTGCAACACCGCAACGGTCGCCGGCGTTGCGGATTTGCGACGCGATTATCCCGAGTGGCCCATCGTTGGCATGGAGCCAGCGGTCAAGCCGGCTGCCGCCGCGACCCGCAGCGGTGTGGTCGGTGTGCTCGCCACTACCGGCACCTTGCAGAGTGCCAAATTCGCCGCGCTACTCGACCGCTTCGCCATCGATGTGAAGGTGATCACTCAGCCGTGTCCGGGCCTCGTCGAGCTGATTGAAAACGGCGATCTGCACAGTCACGCCCTGCGTGAGTTGCTTGCCAGGTATGTCGGGCCGCTGCTCGCCGCCGGCTGCGACACGATAATTCTCGGCTGCACGCATTATCCCTTCCTAAAGCCGTTGCTTAAGCAGATGATCCCTGAGGACATCAGCCTGATCGATACCGGGGCCGCGGTGGCGCGGCAGCTGCAACGTCTTTTGGCCGAGCGTGAATTGCTGGCTGACGGGCCTGCTCGCGCAGCGCAATTCTGGACAAGTGCCGATCCGGAGCATTTCACAAATATCTTGCCAATACTGTGGAATACCTCGGGTGTTGTGCGAAGCTTCACTAGGTAAATAAAATTTTTTGGGGAAAACGGTAATTGGCGGTGAACTTCTGATTAAGCGTCGACTTCTATAATTCCAGTTCTGCTGAGCAACAAAAAAACTAACGAAAATTGTTCGGAAAAGGATGTTTTTCTAGTGAAGCGACTATTCTGCTTGGCCGCGATTGCGGCCGCACTGCTGGGGCACAATTTGACTGCACAGGCAGCAGGCGTGGAGTTCGGGGTCGGCCAGACCAGCGACTCAACCATGACCTATCGACTGGGCATGCAATTCGATTGGGACAAGAGCTGGTTGCAAAGTGACGTCGGTCGCCTGACCGGTTACTGGAGTGGCGCCTACACCTATTGGGAAGGCGACAAGACTTCCAGCAACAACAGCCTTTCGTTCTCGCCGGTGTTTGTTTATGAGTTTGCCGGTCAGAACGTCAAACCCTACGTAGAACTGGGCGTTGGTGTGGCGTTGTTTTCCAATACCGAACTTGAAGACAACAAACTGGGCAGTGCCTTTCAGTTCGAAGACCGTTTCGGATTTGGCCTGCGCTTTACGGGGGGGCATGAAGTCGGGATTCGGGCGACGCACTATTCCAATGCCGGGCTCGCCAGCCCGAACAATGGTGTAGAGAGCTACGCGCTGCACTACACGATGCCGTTGTAATACGGTACGCGGTCAGTAATGTGGGAGCGGGCTTGCTCGCGAAAGCGGTTTACCGTTCAACTCTGATGTTGAATGACAGTCCGCTTTCGCGAGCAAGCCCGCTCCCACATTTGTATTTGGATGACTTCTAGATCATCGATAAGCCGTGGTAATCCCCTGGCGTTCATCGATGCACTCCGGTGCACCCATCTCGAACTCCCGGCAGATCAGCGGGCGTTTCTCGTAGATCGTGCACATCATGCTGTTGCGATCCAGCGCGGCGCACCAGCCGTCGTCCAGACGCAGCATGACTTCCCCACCCCAATCGTCGGTATCGATAAACCGTTCGGGCACGCCCGTGTCGGTGATCAGCATGACTTCGAGCTGGCAGCAGCAGGCTGCGCAGGTCGAGCAGGTGACCGCCGGCTCGGCGATTTGTGTGAGGGGAATGGTCTTCATGGCGCGCAGTGTAAGTCAGTCGGTCGGCGCTGTGTGAAAGGCCTGACGGACGCTCAGTGGTGAGCGTCTGACGCCGCGAGCCGCTGGGCCATGAAATGTAGTGTGGGAAACAGCAGTGCCCAAAGTAATCCGAGGCCAATCAGCGTCGGCAATTGACCGTAGGGAAATTGCACTCCGGCCAGTTGCCCTCCAGCGTAATACGACAAGGGGCCACCCACGGCGCCCAGCAAGCTACCGAGCCACCAGGGATTTGCGGTCCACTGCAGGCAATGTCGCAACGTCGTTGCCAGCAGCGCCCACAACAGCATCAACCACAGGGGAATCAGCGGCGCGACATCGTTGAACTCGAACACCCCCAGCCAGCGCAGTGAACTGTCGACGGTCGTGCCCAGCAGTACAACGCTGAGGATCAGTCGGCCTTCGTCCGCCCAACGACTTATCCACAGCAGATGAATCGCCAAGGCGCTCAGCGCCACCAACAACCACAGACTGTTGCCGCCGATCACGCAGGCAAGCCAGCCAAGTTGGAACAGCGCGGCATTGACCAGGCGTTCAAGCATCGAAACGGCCGAGCAGCGGTGCGGTGATCGCTGCCGGTTTGGCCAGCAGTAACTGCGCAGTGCCGATGGTGCGCTCCAGGAAGCCGCCTTCGCAGTAGCACAGGTAAAATTCCCACAGCCGCAAGAAATAATCGTCGTAGCCCAATTCGCTCAAACGACCGTGGGCGCGGCGAAAATTCTCATGCCAGTGGCGTAGGGTTCGCGCGTAGTGCAGGCCGAAATCCTCCATGTGCAGCAGGTTCATGTCGGTGTCGCGGCTGACAATTTCCAGCATTTTCTGCACACAGGGCAGGGCGCCACCGGGGAAGATGTAGCGCTGGATGAAATCGACATTGGTCTTGGCCTGTTCATAACGCTGTTCACGGATAGTGATGGCCTGCAACAGCATCAAGCCGTTGCCCTTGAGCAGGTGCGCACACTGCTTGAAGTAAGTCGGCAGAAAGCGGTGGCCAACGGCTTCGATCATCTCGATCGACACCAGTTTGTCGTACTCACCGGTGAGGTCGCGGTAATCCTTAAGCAACAGCGTGACCTGATGTTGCAGCCCGAGGGCTTCTATTCGGCGCGCGGTAAAGGCGTACTGCTCCTTGGAGAGCGTCGTGGTGGTGACTTTGCAGCCATAATTCTGCGCGGCGTACAGTGCCATGCTGCCCCAGCCGGTGCCGATTTCCAGCAAGTGGTCGCTTGGTTTCAGGTCGAGCTTCTGGCAGATTCGCGCCAGTTTGTTCAACTGCGCCTGCTCCAGATTGTCTTCAGGACTTAAAAATTGTGCCGCGGAATACATCATGGTCGGGTCGAGAAACTGTTCGAACAGGTCATTGCCCAAGTCGTAGTGGGCGGCGATGTTTTTCTGCGAGCCCTTGCGCGTGTTGCGGTTTAGCCAATGCAGCCCTTTCACGAACGGCCGACCTAGTTTCGCCATGCCACCCTCCAGCGCATCCAGCACCTCGAGATTGCTGACGAACACCCGGACCACCGCGGTCAAATCCGGCGAACTCCAGTAACCGTGGATGAATGCTTCACCCGCGCCGATCGAACCGTTACTGGCCACCAGGCCCCAGGCCGCGACGTCGAGAATGTGAATTTCTCCCAGCAGGTGGCCGCCAGCAGTGCCGAAGACATGCCGCTCACCGTCTTCGATGATCACCAGTTGCCCGTGCTTGAGGTGCGCCAGTTGCCGCAGCACACCGCGGCGCAGTAGCGATCCGGTCAGGCCGTTGGTGCTGAGCAGGTTGGCTTTAGCCTGGACACTAGAGGATTTCATGGCGGCGATCCTTGGGCGGAACGGTGGCGGTTTGAAAGCTGCCATCGGCAGCTTGATGAGCGAAGATCGGTACACGTTTGAGCAGCAGGCGCAGGGCTTGCCAATAAATCGCCAGGCAGGTTTTCGCGGTCATCCACGGAAAGCGCCGCAGATAACGGTGCAGGCTCGCTCGATTCAGGGCCTCGCGTTTGAGGTTGAGCGTGGCGTCGAACAGTTTCAGTTCGCCCTGCCAGTCAGCCATGTGCACGCCGAGCTTTTTCGCCACGGGACTGAAACTCATTCGGTGTTCGAGTTCACGCGGTAGAAACGGCGACACGTGAAAGGCCTTGGCCACGGCAAAATGTTGATGGAAATCGCGCAAATCCTCCGGCGTCCTGGCAGGCAGCACGTAGTGATAACGCTCGCGCCACGGGGTGTTGGTTACTTCGGCAAGAATCGCCGCCAGTTGCCCATCAGCTTCGTAGCAGTAGAAGAAACTGACCGGATTGAACGCCAGACCCCAGCTGCGAGGCTGGGTCAGCAGGCAGATCGAACCTGACGGCGCATGACCGATCGCCTGGCGAACCTGCTCGCGCACAGCATCACTCAGACGCATGCCGTTGCCGGTGAAGGTTTTCAGATAATCGCTTTCGCGAAACGAAAACGGCGAAAAACGGTGGGATCCCGACAGTGGTGATAACCCGAGTACGGCGTCCTGTTCGTCGAGATCGAGGTACAGCAGACCGATCCGATAACGGAATTCATGACGTCGTGGGGCAAACCGCCGATGGGCGATCCAGCCACTGTAAAGGGCGCTGTTCACAGCACTTCCCCGAACGAGCGGGCAACACGCAGCGCGCTCACCACGCCGTCTTCATGGAAACCGTTGGCCCAGTAGGCGCCGCAATAAAAGGTGTGTTGCGCACCGTTCAATTCTTCCCAGCGTTCCTGCGCAGCCACAGCCGCCAGGCTGTATTGCGGATGGGCGTAAGTGAACCGACCGAGCACCTTGGACGGGGTGATGCCGGCGCTTTGATTGAGGGTGACGCAAAATGTCGTATCGCTCTGGATGCCTTGCAGAATGTTCATGTCATAGGTGACCGCAGCCGGCGAATGACCGGCACCGCCGAGGCGGTAATTCCAGCTCGCCCAGGCGAGTGGTCGTGAAGGCAGCAGGCTCGTGTCGGTGTGCAGCACCACTTCGTTGTCAGCGTAGGGCAGGGCGCCGAGGATCGATTGCTCGGCGGCGCTTGGCTTGGCCAGCAGCTTCAGGGCCTGATCGCTGTGGCAGGCGAACACCACTTTATCGAAGCGCTCGCTGCCCGCGGCGCTGTGGATAACAACGCCATCCTCATCGCGCTCGACCCGTGTCACCGGGCACTCAAGGCGGATTTTCTGTCTGAAGGTCGCGGTCAACGGCGTAATGTAAGCACTCGAGCCACCCTCGACCACGCACCATTGCGGGCGATTGTTGACCGATAGCAAACCGTGGTTCTTGAAAAAACGGACGAAAAACTGCAGCGGAAAGTTCAGCATCTGCGCCATGGACATCGACCAGATCGCCGAGCCCATCGGCACGATGTAATGCAGGATGAACCGCTCGCCGTAACCACCGGCCTGCAGGTATTCATCCAGCGTGGTTTCGACCGCGATTCGGCCCTCGGCCAGGTCCAGCTGCGCGTGTTTGTTAAAGCGCAAAATGTCTCGCAGCATGCCCCAGAAGCCGGGCGACAGCAGGTTCCGGCGCTGGGCAAACAGGCTGTTGAGGTTGTTGCCGTTGTACTCGAGGCCGCTGTCCGGGTCGGTGACGGAGAAACTCATCTCAGTCGGTTTGAAACCCACGCCTATCTGACCCAGCAGGCGAATGAAGTTCGGGTAGGTCCAGTCGTTGAACACGATAAAACCAGTGTCCACGGCGTAGCGCCGACCCTCGACACTCACGTCCACGGTGTGGGTATGACCGCCGATCCTGTCACCGGCCTCAAACAGGGTGATCTCGTGGTTGCGATTCAGCAGGTAAGCGCTGGTCAGCCCCGAGATCCCGCTACCGATGATGGCGATGTTCACGGCACGTCCTTGATCGGCGGATTGCTGCGCACCATGCGTTTGCCGATGGCGAGTTTCACGCGGTTGGGCATTTTCGACAGCGGCCAGAGCGCGGCCATGAACAGTGCCGGGAACGCAATCTCCAACGGCCGATTCTTCAATTTGGCGAAAATATGTCTTGCAGCTTTACCCACTGGCCAACTGAGCGGCATCGGGAAATCGTTTTTAGCCGTGAGTGGCGTGTCGACAAATCCCGGGCTGACCACGGTGACTTCAATACCTTCCGGTGCCAGGTCAATGCGTAGCGATTCGAACAGATAACGCAGCCCGGCCTTCGACGCACCATAGGCTTCAGCCCGCGGCAGCGGTAGGTAAGTCACCGAACTGGCGACACCCACCAGATGCGGCGCGGTGCCTTTGCGTAATAGCGGCAGAGCGGCTTCGATGCAGTAACTGCTGGCCAGCAGATTAGTGCGCACGACGTGTTCGACGATTGAAGAGTCGAACTGCTGCGCGTCGACGTACTCGCAGGTGCCGGCATTGAGAATCACCGTGTCCAGCGAGCCCCAGTCTTCAGCAATCTGCTCACCGATTTCGCGCACGGTCTGGCTGTTGGTCAGATCGCCGGCCACCACCAGCACTTGCCCGGGATAACGTTGCGACAAAATTTTCAGCGGCGCCAGTGAGCGCGCACTGACGGCAAGGTGAGCGCCGGTTTTCAGTATTTCTTCGGCCAACGCGGCGCCGATGCCGCTGCTGGCGCCGGTCAACCAATATCGTCGTGGAGGTGTAAGGCTCATCCCATTCTCCTTTTCAACCAGGCAATCGCCCGACCCAATACGGGTAAATGTTCGTAAAGCAGGGCCCCGGCATCGAAGTAATCCCGGTGGCGATAAACCTTGTCGCGCCAGCGCAGGTGCGAGCACCCATCCACCCGAATCAACCGGCCGCTGGCCAGGCGCGGATGGCGGTAACTCATGACCCAGCGCAGGTAACCTTCCCCTTCAGCAACCTGGTCGAAGCCGTGAAAATCGAAACGCAGTTCGCTGACGTTGGCGTAGAGCTCGCCGAAGTAGCTGCGTAAATGGCCAATGCCCTGCAGGTCGTGCAGCGGATCGGTAAAGTGCACGTCGTCGGTATACAGCTCATTCAGGCGCTGAAGATTGTCTTTGTTCAGATCGGCAAACTGCCGGGCAAAGTACCGCAGGAAATCACTCATATCCGCCTCCGGCATTGTGTCGTGATGGCAGACTCTTGAACGCGGCCAGCGCGCGTGCGCGACTCGTACTCAGATTGACGATTGGCGACGGATAACCCGCCACCCCGAACAAGCCGCCAAGGTTCGCCGGGTTGTGCACGTCCTTTTTATTCAGCCCGGCCAGCTCCGGCAGCCAGTGCTTGATGAACAGGCCTTCGCTGTCGAATTTTTCCGATTGGCTGAGCGGATTGAATATCCGGAAGTAGGGCTGGGAATCAGTGCCGGTGGACGAACTCCACTGCCAGCCGCCGTTGTTCGCCGCGAGATCGCCGTCGATCAGGTGCCGCATGAAAAACCGTTCGCCTTGGCGCCAGTCGATGAGCAGGTTCTTGGTCAGGAACATCGCCACCACCATGCGCAGGCGGTTGTGCATCCAACCGGTTTCGAGCAGTTGGCGCATCGCCGCATCGATGATCGGTATACCCGTACGCGCTTGTTGCCAGGCCAAGAGTTCTTCCGGAGCATCGCGCCAGGCCAGCGCTTCGGTTTCAGGGCGGAAGGCGCGGTGACGCGAGACGCGCGGGTAGCCCACCAGAATGTGCTTGTAGAACTCGCGCCACAGCAATTCGTTGATCCAAGTCACCGCACCGACCTTGCCGCTTTCGAACTCGCCCTGATTGCTTTGCAGAGCAGCGTGCAAGCACTGGCGCGGGGAAATGATGCCGGCGGCGAGGTAGGCCGATAGCTGGCTGGTGCCAGGTTTGGCCGGGAAGTCACGCTCGCTTTTGTAGTAGTCGATCTGGGCGTCGGCGAAGGTGTCGAGACGGCGTCGGGCTTCGGCTTCGCCGGCGGGCCAGAGAGCGCGCAAGGTTTCGCTGGGTGTTTCGAAGTCTTCAACGCTTGAAGGAATTTGATCGCTGTCGATGTTCAGGCGCGATTGGGTCATTGGCGCGTTCACGAGACTGGGCAGTGAACGATGCAGGCGGTCGTAGCAGACCTTGCGGAACTGGCTGAAGACCTGGAAAAAAGTGCCGGTTTTGGTCAGCACGGCTCCAGGTTTGAACAGCAACTGATCGAGGTAACTGTGGAACGTGATGTCGTGACGGTTCAGCAGGTCGGCCACCGCCTCGTCGCGACGGCTTTCGTGAATGCCGTATTCCTCATTGACATGCACCGCGTCGATATTCAGTTGCTGACAAAGATCGAGCAAGACCTTTGGCGCGTCATCCCAACGAGAGGCCTTGCGGATCAGCAGAGGAATGTTCAATTCGCCCAGCGCGCGGGTCAATACACTCAGGTTGCGCAGCCAGAAATCCACTTTGCACGGTGCGTCGTCGTGCTCCCGCCATTGTTCCGGGCTCAACAGATACACCGCCACGCTCGGGCCCCGGGCGGCGGCGGCCGAGAGGGCCGTGTTGTCATGCAGGCGCAAGTCGCTGCGCAGCCAGATCAATTGCATGGTGGTGTCCGTAGGATTCATTTTAAATAAGCCCACGCTGAACCAGGTCCTGATGCGCCGACAACGGATCTTCGGCCAGGAACAAATCAGCGATCTCTGAAGTTCTTACACATAACTCGGCGTGATGGATGCACACCGTTGGTCCGGCAATCATTTTTGGGCAACTGACGCCGCTCAATAGTTTCGACAGCTGCGACAGATTCATGGCTTTGCTGGAATACAGCAGTACGCCACGGGCTTGCAGGTGATCGACCGCCAGCGCAAGTTCGCCCACCGGCAGTGGCCAATCGAATACTTCCACCGGGCAATCGGCGCTGCTGATCAGCCACGCCGTCAGCCACAGGTGAGGTTCCAGTGGCAGGTCCGATTGATTGATCAACAGCAAGGGCGCGGTGTGTAACTGACGGTTGTTATGGTAGATGCGCGCGCCGAATTTGCTGCGCAGCCAGGAGTAAAAAAATACCCGTTCCATTTGCGCGCCAAACTGGCCTTGCCAGCGTTGTTCCAGGTCGGTGAGCAAGGGCATCAACAGTTGTTCGCACAGCGTGCGCGGCGGGTACAGCGCGATGGCCTGATTGACCGTGTCATCAAGCGTGCGCTCGTTCAGATGAGTGACCGCCTGGACCAACGTTTTAAGCAGAATCTGCCAGTCGTTTTCGACCGATTCGGTAAAGGCTTGCGGGGTGTCGAGCAGTTGCTTGACCTGGCTGACGGCCACGCCGCGATTAAGCCAGGTGAGGATCGTCAGGATGCGTTGCACGTGTTCGGCGCTGAACAGCCGATGCCCTTTCGGAGTGCGTTGCGGCACGATCAGGCCGTAACGCCGTTCCCAGGCGCGCAAGGTGACCGCGTTGACGCCGGTCTGCCGGGCCACTTCGCGAATCGGCAGCCAGCCCTCGTCGAGGGCTTTCTTGAAGTCGGCGCCGAGGTCTTCACTGGCACTGGTGTCGAGTGGGGTTTTCATTAGATCGCGTTTCGCAGGCTGAGGTTTTCCGGGTGCGGTTGCAGGTAAACCTGTTGCGCAATGTACGGATCCGGGTGTTGGCGAAAGTAATGTTTGAGCAGCGTCAGCGGCACCACCAGCGGCACGATGCCGTGGCGGTATTGGCCGATGACGTGCTGCACTTCCTGTTTGTCTTCAGCGCTGATGACCTGTTTAAGGTAACCACTGAGGTGTTGCAGAACGTTGGCGTGGGTACGGCGCGTGGCGCATTTTTTCAACGCCGCCATCAGCTCGCTGAAATAACGTGGGCCCAGTTCAGCGGGATCGCTCTGGCCCATGTTGCCCAACAGATTGCCCAAGGCTTTGTATTGCACCGGGTGGTGGGCCATCAGCAAGTATTTGTAGCGCGAGTGAAAGTCGATGAGTCCGCGACGGGTCAGGCCTTTCTCCAGCAATTGCTGCCAGGCGCTGTAGGCGAACACGCGGGTGAGGAAGTTTTCCCGTAGCACCGGGTCGTTGAGCCTGCCGTCTTCTTCCACTGGCAGATCCGGATGCCGCGCACAGAAAGCCTGGGCAAAGATGCCGCGGCCACCGCCGTCCACGGGAGCACCGTTGGCGTGGTAAACCTTGACCCGATCCAGACCGCACGACGGCGATTTCTGCATGAAGATGTAGCCGCAGATATCGCCCAGTTCGCTGGCCATTTTTTCGCCGTACTCGGCGAGCGGTTGGGTGACATTCAGTTCGCGGTGAACCGTGCCGACGGCTTCGGGACGTTCAGCGTCGCCGACCAGACGGATCGGTTGCCGGGGGATGCCGAGACCGATCGCAACCTCCGGGCATATCGGGATGAAATCGAAATAGCCGGTGAGGGTCTGGCTGCACAGCCGCGATTCCTTGTGTCCGCCGTTGAAGCGCACTTCGGCGCCCATCAGGCAGGCGCTGATGGCAATTTTCGGTTTCACGCTGGCATGGGGCATCGGAGCACCTCGAATCTAAACCTGTACAGATTGTTAATTCTGTACAACATGACTTCATCATAGATTCAAAGGTGTACAAGTCAAATTATTTGTATAAGTTTTCTAGGGCGAGCTTTGTGGCAAGGGGATTATTTCCAGCCCAGTCGCCAGGCATCGCTGTTTTTCAGCGTTTGCCAGTCAAACCGTTCACAACGCCTGGTCAACACCGCCTGCAACTCAATCTCCAGCACCGTGCCTTCCTCATCGCGGAACAACTCAGTCACCAGAAAATGTTTTTCGTGGTTTTGCGGGTGGGCTGCTGTCCATTTCGACAGCAGCAGTTTGCTTGGGTTGATGCGGTTCACTGCAGGTGTTCGTGCAGGCGGCGGGCGGCTTCCTGACCGCTGAGCCATGCACCTTCGACGCGACCGGACAGGCACCAGTCGCCACACGCGTAAAGGCCCAGATCGGCATCGGCCAGGGTACCCCATTCATGGCTGCTCGCCGGGCGGGCGTAAAGCCAGCGATGTGCGAGGCTGAACGTGGGAGCCGGCATCGCGCTGTGGAGCAGTTCGGCGAACGCGCCATGCAATTGCTCGATCACGGCTTCTTTGGGCAGGTCGATATGTTGCCGGCTCCAGGCACTTGTTGCGTGCAGCACCCAGGTGTCCATCGTGTTGTCACGCCCCGGTTTGCTGCGGTTGCGGGCCAGCCAGTCGAGCGGGCTGTCCTGCACGAAGCAGCCTTCCATGGGGGTATCCAGCGGTGTCTCGAAGGCCAGTGCGACCGCCCAGGTCGGGTCCATTTTGACCCCGGCAGCGGCGCCGGCGAGTTTCGGCGCAGAGGCGAGCAAGGCGGTAGCCTGGGGCGCGGGCGTGGCGACGATGACATGACTGAACGGGCCATGGGTGAAACCTTCGGCGTCCTGCAGATGCCAGTGCTCTTCACCCCGATAGACCTCGGTGATGCGGCAGGCGAAATGCACTTCAGAATCGCCGAGCAGGCCGCGTGTTATGGCACTCATGCGCGGCGTGCCGACCCAGCGCGTCTGTTCGTCCGGCGACAGATTGAGCTGGCCGCCATGGAAGGTGTAGAGCTGCGGCGTCCACTCGGCGACCCAGCCATTGGCTTGCCAGCGCTGGACTTCCGTGACAAAGCGGCGATCGCGGGCAGTGAAATATTGCGCGCCCATGTCCAGAGCCCCCGCATCGCTGCGTTTGCTCGACATGCGTCCGCCACTGCCGCGGCTTTTATCGAAAAGTTGAACGACATGCCCGGTCTCGGTAAGCGCCTGGGCGGCGGAGAGTCCGGCGATGCCGGTGCCGATGATTGCGATAGGTACAGTCATAGGGGCCTCGTTTACCTTTCTGTACAGACTACGCTGTGGATGAAACCTGTACAATATTGTTTTCTGGTATAACTTTTAGCGTTCTCGTTCTGACAGCTTGGCCTATTGTTAACAACAGAGCCTGCCCGATATAAAAGATCCCTGCTTATAAAAATAGACTAGTGATCAGGGTAAAACGCCACGCGAGGAAGAAGTCATGCACATATTGCTGACCGGCGGTACTGGTTTGATAGGACGTCAACTCTGCCGACACTGGGTGAGCCAGGGACATCGTCTGACTGTTTTGAGTCGAACGCCTGAAAAAGTCGCAAAAATCTGCGGTGCAGAGGTTCGCGGCATCGTACTGCTGGAAGATCTCGGGCAAGCACCGGTGGACGCGATTATCAACCTGGCGGGTGCTCCGATTGCCGACCGGCCCTGGACGTCCCGGCGCAAAGCCTTGCTCTGGAGCAGTCGCATCACCCTGACCGAAACCCTGCTGGCCTGGCTCGAAACTCGTGCACACAAACCGCAGGTGTTCATCTCTGGCTCGGCCATTGGCTGGTACGGCGATGGTGGCGAGCGGGAACTGACTGAAGAATCTCCACCCGTCATCGACGATTTCGCCAGTCAGTTGTGCATTGCCTGGGAGGAAACCGCGCAGCGTGCCGAGGCCTTGGGCATTCGCGTGATCCTGATTCGCACGGGGTTGGTGTTGTCCGCCGACGGCGGCTTTTTGTCGCGGCTATTACTGCCGTTCAAACTGGCGCTGGGCGGGCCTCTTGGCGATGGTCGACAGTGGATGCCGTGGATCCATATCAAGGATCAAATCGCCGTGATTGATTTTCTTCTGCATCAGAAAAACGCCAGCGGTCCTTATAATGCCTGTGCGCCCAAACCGGTGCGCAATCGTGAGTTTGCCAGCACGCTAGGCAGCGTGCTGCATCGCCCGGCATTCATGCCCATGCCGGCCTTGGCGTTGAAGGTGTGTCTGGGCGAGTTGTCATTGCTGTTGCTGGGCGGCCAGAAGGCCGTACCGGCGCGCTTGCTGGAAGCGGGTTTCACATTCCAGTTCACTGATCTGCGCGCGGCCCTGGACGACCTGTCCAGCCGCCTTTGAAATAGGACGTTGCATGACCGATCACGCATTGCTTCTGGTCAACCTGGGCTCACCTGCCTCCACTTCGGTGGCGGATGTGCGCAGCTACCTCAATCAATTTCTGATGGACCCGTATGTGATCGACCTGCCATGGCCGGTGCGGCGGTTACTGGTCTCGCTGATTCTGATCAAGCGCCCGGAGCAGTCGGCCCACGCCTACGCCTCGATCTGGTGGGAGGAAGGCTCGCCGCTGGTGGTGCTCAGCCGTCGATTGCAACAGGCGATGACCACACAGTGGAATCACGGCCCGGTGGAGCTGGCGATGCGTTATGGCGAGCCGTCGATTGAATCGAAACTGGTGCAGCTCACCGCCCAGGGGTTCAAGCGAATTACCCTCGCTCCGCTTTATCCACAGTTTGCCGACAGCACCGTGACCACGGTGATCGAGGAAGCCAAACGGGTAGTGCGGGACAAGAGGCTCGATGTGCAGTTGTCAATTCTCCAGCCGTTCTACGATCAACCGGAGTACCTCGACGCTTTGGTGGCCAGTGCCAAGCCCTATCTGGAGCAGGATCATGATCACCTGCTGCTGAGCTTCCACGGTTTGCCGGAGCGGCACCTGACCAAAATCGATCCGACGGGGCATCATTGTTTCAAAAGCGAAAATTGCTGCCAGATCGCTTCACCGGAAGTATTGGCGACGTGCTACCGCGCCCAGTGCCTGCGCACGGCGTCCGAGTTTGCCAAGCGCATGGGCTTGCAGGATGGCAAGTGGTCGGTGTCGTTTCAGTCGCGATTGGGCCGGGCGAAATGGATCGAACCCTACACCGAAGCCCGCCTCGATGAGCTGGCGGGAATGGGCGTGAAGAAGGTGCTGGTGATGTGTCCGGCGTTCGTTGCCGATTGCATTGAGACGCTTGAGGAAATCGGTGATCGAGGGAAGGAGCTGTTCATCGAAGCGGGGGGAGAGGAGTTGGTGCTGGTGCCGTGTCTCAACGATGATCCGCAGTGGGCGCGGGCGCTGAATACGTTGTGCGAAAGAGCGCCTTTGGCGCTGTAATCAGTACAACTGTGGCGAGGGAGCTTGCTCCCGCTGGGTCGCGAAGCGGCCCCAAAATCCTCGCAGTCGATGAAGATTTTGTGAGTGCTGCGCACTCAAGCGGGACGGTGCGGCGATCCGACAAGCTCCCTCGCCACAGGGGATTGTGTGCCGTTACAACAAAGGCTCATCCGCCTTCTTATGCTTCCAGCTGTCATTCCCCGGCAGTACCAGGTTCAGCCCAATCGCCACCACCGCGCACAGCGCGATGCCTTTTAGGCCGAAGTCGTCCGGGCCTGTGCCGGTGCCGACCAGCACACCGCCAATCCCGAACACCAGCGTCACCGACACAATCACCAGATTGCGCGCTTCACCCAGGTCGATCTTGTGACGAATCAGCGTGTTCATCCCCACTGCCGCAATCGAACCGAACAACAGGCACAGAATCCCGCCCATCACTGGCACCGGGATGCTTTGCAGCAGCGCGCCGAACTTGCCGATGAATGCCAGACTGATGGCGAAGATCGCCGCCCAGGTCATGATTTTCGGGTTGTAGTTCTTGGTCAGCATCACCGCGCCCGTCACTTCGGCGTAAGTGGTATTGGGCGGACCGCCGAACAAACCGGCTGCGGTGGTGGCAATGCCATCACCGAGCAGGGTGCGGTGCAGGCCAGGCTTTTTCAGGTAATCGCGACCGGTCACGCTGCCGACGGCGATTACGCCGCCGATGTGTTCGATGGCTGGAGCCAGCGCTACCGGAACGATGAACAGAATCGCCTGCCAGTTGAATTCCGGCGCCGTGAAGGCCGGGATTGCGAACCACGGTGCTGCGGCGATTTTCGCGGTATCGACGACGCCGAAATAGAACGCCATCGCAAAACCCACCAGCACGCCGGAGATGATTGGCACCAGACGGAAGATGCCTTTGCCGAACACCGCGACGATCAGGGTGGTCAGCAGCGCCGGCATCGAGATCAGCATCGCTGTCTGGTAGGGGATCAGTTCAGTGCCGTCGCCGGCCTTGCCCATCGCCATGTTGGCGGCGATCGGCGCCATGGCCAGGCCAATGGAAATGATCACCGGACCAATCACCACCGGTGGCAGCAAGCGGTCGATGAAACCGGTGCCTTTGATCTTCACGGCGAGGCCGAGGAAGGTGTAGACGAAACCGGCCGCCATCACGCCGCCCATGGTCGCCGCTAGGCCGAACTGGCCCTTGGCAAGAATGATCGGGGTGATGAAGGCAAAGCTCGACGCCAGGAACACCGGCACCTGACGCCCGGTGACGACCTGAAACAGAATCGTCCCCAGACCTGCGGTGAACAGCGCCACGTTCGGGTCGAGGCCGGTAATCAAAGGCATCAACACCAGTGCGCCGAACGCCACGAACAGCATCTGCGCGCCGGACAGCACCGTGCGCCAGAGCGGATCGTTAAACTCTTGCTGCATGGTCACGCGTCCTTCTGCTTGGTGCCGAAGATCTTGTCACCGGCATCGCCGAGGCCCGGGATGATGTAACCGTGTTCGTTCAGTCTTTCATCGATGGACGCGGTGTAGATGGTCACATCGGGGTGAGCCTTGCCGACAGCGGCGATGCCTTCCGGCGCGGCGACCAGCACCATGGCGCGGATGTCGCGGCAACCGGCTTTTTTCAGCAGGTCGATGGTGGCGACCATAGAGCTGCCGGTGGCGAGCATCGGGTCGATGATCATTGCCAGGCGTTCGTCGATCTCCGGAACCAGTTTTTCCAGGTAGGTGTGGGCCTGTAGCGTTTCTTCGTTGCGGGCCACGCCAACGGCGCTGACTTTGGCGCCCGGGATCAGGCTCAGCACGCCTTCAAGCATGCCGATGCCGGCGCGCAGGATCGGCACCACGGTAATTTTCTTGCCGGCGATTTTCTCGACCGACACGGTGCCGGCCCAGCCTTCGATATCGTAGGATTCCAGCGGCAGGTCTTTGGTGGCTTCATAGGTCAGCAGGGCACCGACTTCCTGGGCGAGTTCACGGAAATTCTTGGTGCTGATGTCTGCACGGCGCATCAGGCCGAGTTTATGACGGATCAGCGGATGGCGGATCTCGAGGATGGGCATGGGAAAGGCTCCGGCGGCGGGCAAAAAAACCGGCCTAGATTAATCTATCCGAGGGTGTTGTCCTATAGACATAGAGTACGTTAGTCCACAAACGCTTGATCTGACCGTGCGGGATGCGTACCTTTGCCCGCTTTTCCCGAATCCGTCACCCTTGGAGAGCGCCATGTCCGCTGATCTCGAGCATATCCGTCAAGTCATGCGAGAGGCTGACTGCCTGTACACCGAAGCTGAAGTCGAGGCGGCCATCGCCCGCGTCGGTGCACACATCAACGAGCAACTGGCGGACACCAATCCAGTGGTGTTCTGCGTGATGAACGGCGGCCTGATTTTCGCCGGCAAGCTGCTCACCCATCTGCACTTCCCGCTGGAAGCGTCCTACCTGCACGCCACCCGCTATCGCAACGAAACCAGCGGCGGCGACCTGTTCTGGAAAGCCAAGCCTGAAGTGTCGTTTATCGACCGCGACGTGCTGATCATCGACGACATCCTCGACGAAGGTCACACCCTGGGCGCGATCATCGACTTCTGCAAACACGCTGGCGCGCGCAAAGTGCACACCGCCGTGCTGATCGACAAGGACCACGACCGCAAGGCTCGCCCGGACCTGAAAGCCGATTTCGTCGGCCTGCCATGCATCGACCGTTACATCTTCGGTTACGGCATGGACTACAAAGGCTACTGGCGTAACGCCAACGGAATTTTTGCGGTTAAAGGGATGTAAGCAATGAGCGCGCCGGGCTTTCTTGATCAGACTTTGTTCAATGAATTGACCGGGAAGGCTGCGGCAAATCCACGTGGACGGCAGCATCACAACTTCCATCAGATGGAAGAGGCTTGTCATCGCATGGCGGTGGGTTTGCAGCCGTCCACGTACATCCCGCCTCATCGGCATCTGGGGGACAACAAGGCTGAAACCTTGTTGGTCCTCAAAGGGCGGCTTGGCGTTCTGATCTTCGATGAGTCCGGCGTGGTGGTGAAAAAACAAATCCTGCAGGCCGGTGGCGACTGTGTCGGTGTTCACCTGCCAACCGGCGTGTTTCATGGCCTGGTGGTGCTGGAAGCCGACAGCCTGATGTTCGAGTGCAAGGCGGGTCCTTATCGTCCTGTCGGCGAAGGTGAGCTTGCTCAGTGGGCGCCGCGCGAAGGTGAGCCAGGTGTGGCCGACTATCAGGCATGGATGCACGCGCAGTTCGATTGATTTGCGGTCTGTGGGAGCGAGCTTGCTCGCGATTGCGGTCTGACTGACACATTGATGCTCAATGTGCCGCCGCTATCGCGAGCAAGCTCGCTCCCACAGTGGTTCGCGTGCGCAGAAGTATTTTCATATACCCATGCTAGAGTGCTCGGACTCGCCCTCCGGAGCCCCGTCATGAGCCTTTTGATCCGCAGCTGCGCCGCCCTGTTGTTGACCTTCAGCCTGCCTCTGGCCGCCGCGTCGGCACCCATGCATGCGCAGTTCCTGCCGCCGGACGACCTGACCCTGCGTGAAGCCGATCCCGAGCAGCAACAACTTGGTGGTGTTGGGCAGTTATTGGGTGGCAACGGCGTGGCCGAGCGGGGCGACGATGACGTTGATTGCGGCGGCAACGGTGGGCCTTTCAGCGGCGACGCCGAACCCGAAACGCATGGCATTTCAGATGGCCTGCGGGACCCTCCTCGGCGCGCTGATCGGCTTCGTCGAAATGTTTTTCATCTTCCCGTGGATCGACGGTTTTCCATTGTTGTGCGTGATGCTCGCGCCGGTGATCGTGCTCGGTTCGTTCCTGACCTCGCGCCCGCAATACGCCGGTGTCGGCCTCGGCTTGCTGATTTTCTTCAGCACCGGTTCGGTGCCGGACAACCTCACCGTCTACAACCCTTACACCTTCATCAATGACTACATCGCCATGGTGCTCGGCATGCTGGTGTGCGCGGCGGCGGGGGCAATCATCCTGCCGCCCAACAGTCGCTGGCTGTGGCGTCGGCTTGAGGAGGATTTGCGCGGGCAGGTGGTGTACGCGATCAGCGGCAAACTCAAAGGCTTGGCCTCAAGTTTTGAAAGCCGCACGCGGGATCTGCTGCACCAGGCCTACGGTCTCGCCGACGGCCAGCCGCAGGTGCAACGGGACTTGTTGCGCTGGATGTTTGTGGTGCTGGAAGTCGGCCACGCCGTCATCGAGCTGCGCAAGGAACAGGCGATTTTGCCGGTGCATCCGGCCTACGCCGAATCCCAGCCGTGGCGCCAGGCAATCCGTGTGATGGGGCGCTCGCTGGTGCGTTTGTTTCTGCAACCGAGCCAGAGCAATCTGGAGCGTGGACTGGTCGCGGTGGACCACGCGATCAGCCGTGTGCAAGCCACTGACGAACCCTTTGCGCCGCACTTCGACACCTCGGCATTGCGTCGGGTGAAGAGCTACCTGCACTTCATCCGCACCTCCTTGCTCGACCCGCAATCACCGCTTTCAGCCTACGCAATGACCACGTCGAAAGGACTCGAACATGCCTCGTGAAATCGCCTTCCACGGCGTGTACATGCCGACCATGACGCTGATGTTTTTCATCGCCGCGGCCTTGGCCTGGGCGCTGGACCGGTTCCTGTCCGGGTTTGATCTGTACCGTTTTTTCTGGCACCCGGCGTTGCTGCGCCTGAGTCTTTTTACCTGTCTGTTCGGCGCCCTGGCGCTGACTGTCTACCGTTGAGAACGATCTGATGAAAAAGTTTTTCAGCCTGCTCGCGACCCTGCTGGTGCTGGCTCTTGCGATATGGATCGGCCGGACCCTGTGGGTGCATTACATGGACACGCCGTGGACCCGCGACGGCCGGGTGCGCGCCGACATCATCAACGTCGCCGCCGACGTCACCGGGGAGGTGGTGGACGTGCCGGTGCGCGATAATCAACAGGTGAAGAAGGGCGATCTGCTGATGCGCATCGACCCTGAGCATTACCGCATCGCGGTCAAGCAGGCGCAGTCGCTGGTGGCCTCGCGCAAGTCGACGTGGGAGATGCGCAAGGTCAACGCCCACCGCCGCGCCGATATGGATGCGCTGGTGGTCTCCAGGGAAAACCGTGACGACGCCAGCAACATCGCTGACTCGGCCCTGGCGGATTACCAGCACGCCCAGGCACAACTCGAAGCCGCCGAGCTGAACCTCAAACGCACCGAGGTGCGCGCCGCGGTGGACGGTTACGTGACCAACCTCAACGTGCATCGCGGTGACTACGCGCGCATCGGCGAGGCGAAAATGGCCGTAGTCGATATGAACTCGTTCTGGGTGTATGGCTTCTTCGAGGAAACCAAGTTGCCGCACGTGCGGGTTGGCGATAAAGCCGACATGCAGTTGATGAGTGGGGAAGTATTGAAGGGGCACGTGGAGAGCATTTCTCACGGCATCTACGACCGCGACAACCCGGAAAGTCGCGAGTTGATCGCCGATGTGAACCCGACGTTCAACTGGGTGCGGTTGGCCCAGCGAGTGCCGGTGCGGATTCACATCGATGACGTGCCCGAGGGGGTGCTGTTGGCGGCGGGGATTACGTGCACGGTGGTGGTTAGTAACCCGTAGGCCGAGGCGTCTGCATCCGCGAGCAAGCCCGCTCCCACATTGACCGAGTTGGGCGCGAATCAGGCGAACGACACATATCCCCCGTGGGAGCGGGCTTGCTCGCGAAAGGGGACGACTCGGCCTCAGAGCTGCCCGCTCAACCCGAACCGCTTCATCAGCCCCGACTCCAGCAAGCCTTTTGGCAACAACCCCGCCATCAACGGCAACGCCCGGCTGCCATTGCCCAAACGAATAAGTCGCGGTGGTTTGCTTTGTTGCACGGCCTTGAGCAAACCAGCGGCAAACTCACTGGCCGGGGTCGGGTTGTCCTGGGACGCCTTGGCCCGCGCCAGAATGCCTTCACGCAGCGGAAACCACGGTGAATGTTCGCTGATCAACTGCTCCGCCTCAGCTTCTGCATTCTTGGCAAAACTGGAGGCGATTGCGCCCGGTTGAACCTCCATGACCCTCACACCAAACGGCGCCAGTTCCATGCGCAACGCATCGCTCAAAGCGTGCACGGCCGCTTTCGATGCGCAATACGCGCCGGCAAACGGCGTGACCAACACTCCGGAGACGCTGCCGATATTCACCACTAACCCTTTGGCCCGGCGCAGCACCGGAAACAACGCGCGTGTCACGCCAACGATGGCAAACACATTGGTCTCGAACTGTCGCTGCATGGCCGGCACACCACCGTCGAGCAGCGGCCCCATTGCGCCATAACCGGCGTTGTTGATCAGCACATCGAGGCCGCCATGCTGTTGATTGATCTGTTCACTCAACTGTTCGAGCGCCGCGCCATCGTTGACGTCCAGTTGCACGGCGTTGAAACCGGCCGCCGCCAGAACCGCCACGTCGTCAGCCTTGCGCGCGCTGGCCCAGACGGTGTAACCGGCCGTTTTGAAAGTGTCGGCGAGGGCGCGGCCAATGCCGCTGGAACAACCGGTAATCAATGCAACGGGCATGGCGCGTTCCTTGTGCAAAATAAGTAGGGAGTCAGTCGGAGAAACTACCCTGTAAACGCTCGGCGCGAAACTCCAGGGTTTGCGGGCGATAACCGGAACGCAGCGGTGGCATGGGCAAGCAATCTTCCCAATTCGCCCCGGCCTGCAATTCGCCGGGGCCGCGATATCGCGGCGCGGTGTATTGATTGTCGGCCAGATTGACCGTATCGCCCGGTGCGTACGCGGCGACGCGCCAACGCAATTCGGTCAGTGGCACATCGTTGCCGTTGTTCATTTTCAGCTGCAAGGGGCGATCAGCCGGGCAGTGCTCCGGCGCATAGGTGATGCGCAACTCAAGACGCGCCAGTTGCTTGACCTCGCGGCTGTCCATCCAGATCACCCAGGTGGCCACCACGCCCAATCCAATGGCGGCCGCGACTGAAACGAGCAGTGCCTTGGACGGGTAACGCAGCAACAGGATCAGCCAAGTGATGACCAGCAGGACGCCGATGAACATGTCGCACAACCTCGGGAATGGAGACGGTCATCCTACCTAAGCGTAGGTGCGATTGGCGATGGGCTTGATTTCTGCGGTGGATGTGATGGCCTCTTCGCGAGCAAGCCCGCTCCCACAGTTGACCGCATTCCACCTGTGGGAGCGGGCTTGCTCGCGAAGAGGCCGGCCGAGGCAACACAGAACTCGAATAAAAAAAAGCCCCACCCAACCCGCTGCGGATAGGGAAACGCAGCGGGCTGGACGGGGGCTTTTCGTTTTGCTGAACGCTTACTGCGCGATCGTCTTCACCGAAATTCCACGCTCAATCGGCGTTGACCGACCATAGATATCTTCAAACCGCTCGATATCGTCCTCACCCAGATAACTGCCCGATTGCACTTCAATAATCTCGAGCGGAATCTTGCCCGGGTTGCGCAAACGGTGAACCGAAGCGATCGGAATATAGGTCGACTGGTTCTCACACAGCAGGAACACGTTTTCGTCGCAGGTCACTTCGGCGGTGCCGCTGACAACGATCCAGTGTTCGGCCCGGTGGTGGTGCATTTGCAGCGACAGGCACGCACCCGGTTTGACCGAGATGTGCTTGACCTGGAAGCGGCCGCCCATGTCCACCGAGTCATAGGAGCCCCACGGACGATAGACCTCGCAATGGTTCTGGGTTTCGGTGCGACCCAAGTCGTTGAGGGTGTTGACCATCTGTTTCACGCCTTGGACCTTGTCCTTGTGGGCGATCATCATGGCGTCCTTGGTTTCGACGACCACGATGTTTTCCAGGCCGATGACCGACACCAGTTTGCCGTTGCCGTGAATCATGCAGTTTTTGCTGTCCTGAATGATCACGTCGCCTTTGGTGACGTTGCCGTTGGCGTCTTTCTCGTTCACTTCCCACAGCGACGACCAGCAACCGACATCGCTCCAGCCCGCAGTCAGCGGTACGACGCAGGCGCGCTGGGTTTTTTCCATCACAGAGTAGTCGATGGAGTTGTCCGGGCAGCAGGCGAAGGTGGCTTCGTCGATGCTGATGGTGTCGGCGTCCTGTGCGCTGCGCTCAAGGGTCAGCAGGCAGGTGTCGTAGATGTCCGGATCGTGCTTTTTCAGCTCTTCGAGGAAGCGGCTGGCGCGGAACAGGAACATGCCGCTGTTCCAGAAGTAACCGCCGGACTGGACGAACTCGGTAGCGCGTTTCACGTCCGGTTTTTCGACGAAGTGCGAGACGCGGCTGACGCCTTCCGGCAGCAGCGAGTCGTTGGTCGATTTGATGTAACCGTAGCCGGTTTCCGGTTTGGTGGCCGGAACGCCGAACAGCACCATTTCGCCATTTTCGGCAGCGACGGTGGCCAGAGCCAGAGCGCGTTGCAGGGCTTTCTGGTCTTCCAGCACATGGTCGGCCGGCAGCACCAGCATCAGCTCGTCGCGGCCTTCGTTGATCAGCATCATCGCGGTCAGGGCCACGGCTGGCGCCGTGTTGCGACCGAACGGTTCCATCAGGATGCGCTGGGTTTCCAGTTTACGGTTGGCCAGTTGCTCGTTGACGATGAAACGGTGGTCCTTGTTGCAGACCACGATCGGGGTGTCCATGCCATCGAACACCAGGCGTTCCAGGGTTTGCTGGAACAGCGTGTGTTCGCCGGTCAGGGCGAGGAATTGCTTGGGGAACTGCTTACGGGAAAGCGGCCAAAGACGTGAGCCACTACCACCTGACAAGATCACCGGAATCATGTTTGTTACTCCTTGAAAATCGTATGGGTCAGAGCTACTGCGTTCTGTCGTTTCACTCTTGTTCTTGTTCCGTGTCCCGAATGACACCCGGCCCCTGTAGGAGCGAGCTTGCTCGCGAGAGGCGTTAACGAAAACGCGTGCTATCTGAATAAACGCGTTGCCATTTCGTTTTTCGCGAGCAAGCTCGCTCCTACAGAGAAACCAGGGTCAATCCGGTAAATGTGTTAGCGCGTCGATACCGGGCGTTTTACCCAGACAGGCGACAGGCTGTTGCCTTTGCCGGTGACGTACAGCACGGCGGCTTCACCGCGTTCCAGGGCAACCGGTTTCACGTCGCCGACTTTCGTGGCGCCATCGTATAGCGCCAGGCTGACCTTGACCGGGTTGATTTCACGCTCGCCACGGCCCTTGGCAGCCACGGACGGCACCACTTCGGTCTTGCCGTCAGCGGTCTTCAGGGTCAGGGCCTTGTCGCTCAGGTTCTGGACGCGAACCAGGGATTTCTGCTTGTTCTTGAACGGCGGCTCTTCGATCAGTTGAGGCGCGCCGCTGGCGTTGTTGACCAGGGTGTAATAGTGATCGCCGGCCAGTTTCACCGGCAGGGTCTGGCTGCCCACTTTGGCGCTGTAGTCACCGCCCGGCATGAAGCTGAAGTCAGTGCTGGACAGCGGCGCGACTTCGGCCAGGTTGGTGCTGCCAACGGTGGCGCTGACTTCAGCGTTGCCGGCGTTATAAACGCGGACGAAGCTCGAGCCTTTCGGTGCGGTAGGGCCGTAGAGCGCGGCATCACCGGCGAAGGCTTGCAGGGACAACACGCTCATACCTGCAACGAGTGCAAAGGTCTTGGCGAGACGGCGAGGAGTTGTAGTGAAAGTCATGGTAGTACCTCTCTCTTTCAGTTTTGCGCCCGGTCGGGCGTCTCGGATTTAGTGTTTGCGGCTACGTTTTGTTGGCGGGCGCCAGCTTCTTTGAGCGCTGCGACCCACTGCGGGTCGGCGTCGCCGATATCGTTGTTCACCGGCAGATAACGTTCAGGAAACTCCCAGATCAGCACCTGCGGCGGGCTGTTCTTGAAAGCATCGCTTTTCAGATAGGTGAGCATTGGCAGAATCGGGCCGTGACCGTCTTCGGCGTAATTGACCACGTCGCTGTGCAGCGCTTCTTTCAGCGCACCGACGAAGTTCCAGTTGGGGTTGGCGCTGTAGCTGGTGCCGATCAGGGCCACCGGTACCTCGGTGTTGGCGAACAGCGCGTCATCACCGCTGGCCTGATCACCGGCTGCGACGGTGTTGCGCTTCTGCAATGGCTCGGTCGCTGGCATCAGGTTTTCGAACAGCGGATCGAGCGGCAGGAACAAGCGCAGGTCACCCTTGTGGGTCACTTTCTCCGCCGGCTCGGTGACGAAACGCTGAGGCTCGCCGCTGAGCGGGGTTTTTTCGGCAATGGTTTTGGCCAGGGTCTCGGCGGCGATTTGCGCGCCTTCCGGGGTCCAGTGGGTGTCGGTGCGCAGGAACACTTGCTGACCGTCCAGCTTGCCCTTTTGCAGTGGGACGAGCAGGTCGGGCGCGATGATCTTGTTGGCCGCCACGCGAGCATGGAAGTCTTCATACAGGTTGGCGTGAATGCTCGAAGGCTTCGCTTCACCCAAGTGTTCCGGATACAGACGCGTCTTGGCCGGCACGATCGCCATCACCAGTTTCACGCCTTTCTCTTGCAGTTCCTGGCGCACGCCTTCGACCAGCGCATAGTTGCCTTGCAGGTTCAGCTCTTCGTTGACGATCGGGTTGAATTCTTCATCGCTGTACAACCATTGGTCGCGACCGAGCACGACGCCCGGACGACCTTCGTTGAACAGTTTGAAATCCAGCGCAGCCCAGAGGTTGGTGCCCAGGCGTTTGATCGGGAACTCTTCGTCGTAGTGCGTTTCGACGGCCTTGGCCCAGCGGCCATTGAGCACTGTCGCATCGGCGTGGGTGCTGAAGCCGAAGAAGCTGCGCGTCGACCACAGGCCCAGGACCAACAGGGTCACCAGGAACAGGGCGATGTAGAAGATGCGTAATGAGCGGGTCATGGTCAGATCCCTCAGAACTGGAAGTAAAGGAACGGCGAGAAGCTTTGCGCCGAGAGTTTGAAAATCGAAGCAATGAACAGCACCAATACCAGGGCGCGCATCACGTAGCGGGACCAGTCAGCGGTCCAGTAGGCCGGTTGCACGGTGGCTTCAACGCCGACGGTGTAGCCCGGTTCGTGAATGCTCGCCGGGTTGTCGCCCGGTACGGCTTTGATCATTCCTGGTGTCGCAGAGGCAGGGCCATCGGCCGCGACGTTGACGGCAGGCTTGGTCTTTTCCGGCGGCAGGTTGCTGTAGAAATCGCGAATGCCGAAGAACGCGAGGGTCATGTAAGCCACCACCAGCGTCGCCACTTGCAGGCCGGTGAGGCTGGCCTGGTTGAGTTCCGACAGCGACCATTCGCCGAAGCTGAACATCGCGCCGTACATGCGGCCGGCGACGTGCAGGTTTTCCGCGCGGAAAATCACCCAGCCCATGACCACCAGCAGGAACGTAAAGGCCCAGCGGATCGGGTTGATGCTGCGCGGCGAAGTGTTCAGGCCGATGGCTTTTTCGATCGCCAGCCACATGCCATGCCAAGCGCCCCAGATGACGTACGTGATGTTCGCGCCGTGCCACAGACCACCGAGGAGCATGGTCAGGAACAGGTTGCGATAGGTCATCAGCGTGCCTTTGCGGTTACCGCCCAGCGTGATGTACAGGTAGTCACGCAGCCAGGTGGACAGGCTGATGTGCCAGCGACGCCAGAACTCGGTGATCGATTGGCTGATGTACGGCTGTTTGAAGTTTTCCATGAAGCGGAAACCCATCATCAGGCCCAGGCCGATGGCCATGTCGCTGTAACCGGAGAAGTCGAAATACAACTGCGCGGTGTACGCCAGCGCGCCGAGCCAGGCGTCGCCCGTGGTCGGGTTCTGCAAGGCGAAGCAATGGTCCGCCACCACCGCAAGGGTGTCGGCGATGAAGACCTTCTTGATGAAACCCTGCATGAACCGCGTGGCACCTTCGGAGAACTTGTCGAGGGTGTGGGTGCGGTTGTTGAACTGGTCGGCGAGGTCGCGGAAACGCAACACCGGACCGGCGATCAGGTGCGGGAAGATCGCGACGAATGCAGCAAAGTCGATCAGGTTGCGGGTCGCCGGCGTGTCACCACGATAGACGTCGATGATGTAGCTGATGGACTCGAAGATGTAGAACGAGATCCCGATCGGCAACAGCACGTGGGTCAGGATAAACGGCGACAGACCCACCGACGTCATCATCGCGTTGATGCTGTCGACGCCGAAGTTGGCGTACTTGAAGTAGCCAAGAATGCACAGGTCAACGCCCACGCCGAGCAGCAGCCAACGCTGTGCCGGTTTGGTCCGCACGCCGGCAGCGCCGACTTTGAGGCCGATCCAGTAGTTCCACAGCGTGACGGCTGCGAACAGCGCGAGGAAGTCCACGCGCCACCAGGCATAGAACACATAGCTGGCGAGCAGCAGCAGCAGGTTGCGATAGCGTATTCCGCTCAAGTAGTACATGCCGAGAAAGATCGGCAGGAACAGAAACAGGAACACGTTGGATGAAAATACCATCCCGGTCTCTCCATGTTTAACCAACAGTCAAGGGCCGCAGCCCCCCCAAACCCCCCACGAAAAACCGGGGGAATATCACTCAACTCAAATCTTGCACTGACCCTGTGGGAGCGAGCTTGCTCGCGATGAGGGTGTATCAGTCGACATTGATGTTGAATGTCAGACTGCAATCGCGAGCAAGCTCGCTCCCACAGGGTTCTGTAGTGTTCCTAGGAACCTTTGCCTTTCTCGCTGGCCGGGTCGTAGACCTTGGTCAGGTCACCCCCGAGGCGGAAGGTCTTGAACGGCTGCATCTCGTGTTTTTTCTCAAGCACATCCGGCGAGCAGGTGTAGAGCGTGCAGAACGGTTCGAGCCAGGAGAATTTCGAGTCGACCTTGAGGTCGGTCATGTCTTGTTCCTTGCCGTTCTTTTTCTCGAATTCGTCCTGGTCTTCTACGCCGGCCAACACCCGATCACCCAGGCGTTTCAGGGCGCCATTGTTTTCCTGACGCAAGTCCACACCGTTGACCTGAGCGAAACTGGCGATCATCGCCAAGGGCGGCAGGGCGTAGTTGTGGTAGGCGAGGGCGCGTTGCTGGCGCTTGAGTTCGTTCGGCAGAAAACCTTGCGCGTCGACCTGATTCACGCCGACCTTGTATTCCTTCACGGCCCAGTCGAACAGGTCGCGGCGATTGGTCGCGATGGACGTTGCCATCACCGACCAGGCAGCCCAATACGAATGGTTGTTGGTTTGTTCCAGCGGCAGGTTGTCCCAGTCGCTGACCACCTGATCGCCCATTTTGCTGAACCAGGCTTCAATCAACTGCGCCTCTTGCTGATGGTTCGCCAACGGATGCGAGTCAGAGAACTTCAGGCGGATGTACGCGGACGCCATGCTGCCCAGCGCCCATTTGCGCATGGACTTGCCGGTGTGGTTGAAGTCCTTGGACATCAACGCGTCGGCCTTGGCCCACGCCGTCAACCAGTTCAGTGTGCATTCAAGCTGTTCCGGGCGACCGTCACGCATGAACTGCATCACGCGCTTGCTGGTGCCACGCTCGATTTTGGTGATGTCGGCGGTGCTGTCGCGGAAGGCTTTTTCCGACTGCTCGTTCAACGTTGAACGGGCCTTGTCCGAGCCTTCGTACTTGCTGCGAAATTGCAGCGAGCCGGTGTAAGGCGTCGGCGTCGCGTCGCAGCCGGCCTTGAAGTCGCCGGTCTTCACTTTTTCGATTGGCGCGAAGTAACCCTGTGGCGGGCGCAGGGGCGCGGCGGCCTGAGTGGCGCCGGCAAACATCGCCAGGCTCAGCAGGGACGGTGCGATCAAACTTTTCAAAGTTCGGGTTTGCATAATTGCCTCATTGCCCGGCTTGAGCAGTTTTCAGCCCAGCGCCCGGGAACACGTTGCGTTTGCAGATTTTCGCTTCGACCTTCTGTGGCGCGGCACCGGCTTCAGGGCCCTGGATTTCGAGGGCCAGCAGATTCTGCGAGGCCCAGTCTTCGTCCGTGCGCAACTCAAAGGCGAAACGCCCGTCGGTGTCGGAGGTTTCCGGTTTTTCGATCTTGATGTCCTCGTGGCGACCGTTCATGTACCAGAGGGTGGCTTGCAAGGTTTTCACCGACGGATCGGCGAAGCGGATGTCGACCTGATGGCTGCTGTTCTGCAGATTCAGGTTGTTGCTGTTGACCATCAATTCGTTCTTGCCCGGTTTCAATGTTTTGCTGCCGGTCAACTGTGCATCCTTGCCTTCACAACCGTTGTCCAGCAGCGCCATCATCTGGCGGTAGATGGTTTCCTGGTCGAGGCGGTAGAGCGGCGAGAATTCCCAGATCAGAATCTTCGGCGGCTTGGTCTGGAATTCTTCGCTGCCCAGGTACTGCAGCATCGAACCCTCCAGGCCACCACCGGGGAACGCCACGTTGAGAATGTCGGCGCCGATGGCCTCTTCGAGGAAACCGGCAAAGTTGTAGTTCTTGCCACTGTGGCTGGTGCCGACCAGGGTGATCTCCGGATTGCCGGAATCACTGAACAGATCGCCATCCGCCGCTTCGCCTTTCGGCTCGGTGGTGAACTGATCCATGTACTGGATCGCGTAGCTGGTGCCACAGAGTTGACCGGCCATGTTGTGTAACGTTCCGGTCTTGCCCATGCGACCCGACTTATGGCTCTCGAATTCGCGCTTCGGAATGCCGGCAAACTCAGGCAGTTGCTTGATTTTCTCGCCGACGATTTTCGCTGTGCGCTGGGCGCCATACGGTGTCCAGTGCTGGTCGCCGCGGAAGTAGAAGTCGTGGGCGGTCGGGGTGTCGGGCAGCGATTCGTTGGTTAGCGGCGACAGGTCCGGCACCACGTAGCCCATCTGCGCGAAACGGCCGAGCATGGTCTTGTAGTTTCTTAGTGCCTTGTCGAAATCGAACCTGGCTTTGTCTTCCGGGTTGAGCTTGTTGCGGTTCACCAGACCACGAGTGGGTTGATAAACAACAACGAGCTCCACACCTTTGCTCTTGAACGCATCGTGCAGTTCTTTCATGCGTTTGTAGCCGGCGGGGGTGGTGTCGAATTCGGTGCGCAAGTCTTCTTGCGTACGGAACAGCCAATCGCCCTGAGCCTGCACCAGCGTGGTGAAGTTCTGCTGATAACGCGTGGTGTAGTTCTTCGCGTCGTGGGCTGCGGGGCACAGGTTGCAGCACGGTTCGGCGTTGAATTTGGGCGCCTGGACTTCATCCGCGCGCGCGCCATTGCTGGCCGCGAGAATGCCGGCGGTCAAGGCCGACAGGCTGAGTAATTTGATCAGGTGTGGGTGCATAAAATTATCCTCAGTCCCGCATTTCGGTCTGGCGTTCGACAGGGTCGATCAGCACGGCTTTCTGCTGGCGCACCAGCAGGTCGAGAATTTCATCCTGACGCTCGCCGAGAATCCCGTTGAAGCTGATGCCGCTGGATTTGGTCGGGGCAAGCATGGACACGCGATACAGCTCGACGCTCAGCGGCGAGTCGATGGACAGCGGGCCGCTGCCGTTGCCGGCCAGTTCGCCGCCGACGATGATCAGCGACACCTGGGCGTCGAACGGGTCGAGCTTGATGTCGCGGTCGGTGTCGCTCAGGTCTTTGATGTGGCCGTAAACGCCGGTCAGGCCGTTGGCCATGGACAGGTTTTCGTAAAGGCGGATGTTCACGCTGTTACGTATGCGGATGCCGTGGCGTTTGTTGCTGATCACCTTGTTGCCCCACAGCAGGTTATCGCCACTCTCGTAGAGGGTGATGCCGTCGGTGTGGTTCTTGTAGATCTCGTTGTAGGCGATCAGGTTGTTCACGCTGTTACGGTCAATCACCAGGCCCGACAACTTGTTGTCGTAGCTGCGGTTGTTGAAGATGAAACTGTCATTGACCTCACGGGAAATAATGATCCCGTGCTTTTTCTTCGTCCCGTAGACGGTGTTGTCGGCGATGATCAGACCGTGGGAGCGGTCATGCGGGTCAATCCCGTAAACGATGTTGTCTTTGTAGGTGTTGCCCTTGACCACGAAGTCGCGGGTTTCGTAGCAGTAGAAGCCGTACCACATGTCCGAAAACTCGGAGTCGATGATCCAGCCGCTCGGCTCAGGACGCTTGAGCACCTTGGCCATGTTCGGCGTGTATTGGGAAATACTCACACCGTAGGACTTACTGTTGGCGTAACCGAAACTGGCCATTTTGCTGTTGGCGACGTAAGTCTGGGTGCCGCCCCAGGCCAGCAGGAACGGACGGAATTCCTTCGGCGACTTGAACGTCGCCGGGCCGTTGTCCTTCTCGCGCCAGCCGGTGATTTTGGTATCGCGCACAAACAGCTGACCGTCGTTGACCAGGAACGAACCGGCTTCCTGGGACAGGCGCAATTCCTGGGTCTGCTTGTCGATTTCGAGGATGCCTTTCTGGCCGACCACGATCGGTAACTTCGCCAGGAACACACCCGGCGAGGTTTCGCTGAAGTACTGCTTGGGCACCTTCTTGGCCAGATCCTTGAGGTTCATGTAGCCGTCGTCGATGAAAATCGCCTGCGGGATACCGTGCTGACGCACCACCCACTCGGCCATCTTGTTGTCACCGCCGATAAAGTCTTTCAGCGCGTTCTCCTGCATCATCCGGCGCACGCTGATTTTGCCGGCCTTGGTGCGCACGATCTTCGCGGCAATGGCTTCGGCGGTGTAGCCGGAGGTGTCCGGCAGCGTCGGTTTCGCAAGCTCCAGCGGTGCGGTCGGTGCACTGCTGACGGTGTAGGTCTTGGCCTGTTGCAGTTCCTTGGCCAGGGTCGCCGGCTTTGCCGCCGGCTCCACATTAGCGAAGGCCGCCGAGCTCGCCAGCAGTAGCGCGCCGGCCAGCAAGGTCAATGAGCCTCTCTTCGGACTGTTCATGTCAGGAACTCCCTTAGCGGTTCGCATCAGAAGCGCCAGATCACGTCGACAAACGCGCGGTGCATGTACGAGTCGACTTCTTTGCCATAGGCATCGCCCGGCTTGAACACACCGCCACGCAAGCGCACGAGGGCCGACGGTTCGTCGATCGACTGGCTCAACGCGGCAGGCAACAGGCCTTGCTTGAAGTACTTGGTGACCACAAGGTCCATTTCCTGGCCGAGGTCTTTGTTGCCATCTTCCAGCGGCAGAGACGTGCTGGAGAGAATCGCACCGGTTGGGTCGGTGTCGTTCTCGACGGCATTGATGCCATTGCTGCCGACCGGCTTGTTGCCGTCGACACGCCAGAACTTGTGGTAGATCACACTGGCGTCGTATTCGTCGTTGAGCATCCACGAACCGAACAACGTAGCGGTCTGCATGTTGTTCATTTCGCCGCGGAAGGCTTCGCCGAAACGATGAACCCGTGAACGCGTACCGGTGTAGTTCGAGCGGTTGCTTTCCAGGCCGTTCTGTTCGTATTCGGCGCTGGCGCGGGCATACGCAGCACCGACTTGCCATTGCGGATCGAGGCGCAGACGAACACCGATATCGGTGGCCCAGCCGTTGAGGTCTTCACTGCGCTTGGCTTCGGTTGGACGCGTGCCATCGGCGTTGAGCGCATTTACCGTGTCGGTGTCGCCGCTCATGCCGGTAATGCTGCCCCAGTAATTGACTGTGTTGGTGTTGCGGTAGTTGTAGGCATCGCTGTCAGCGGTGAGGCCAAGCCAGCTGATGTCGCCGTTCTGTTTCTTGTCCAGCGAATCGCCGGCCACACCTGGTTCCGGGTAATCGAGTTTGCCGTCATCATGGGTATGATGACCGCGAATGCCGACCCAGTTGCCCGGCATCCATTGATACGCGGCATCGCCGTAGACATGCAGACGGTCTTCGTCTTTGGGTGCCAGTTCTTTCAGGTCGGTGCGGTATTCGCTGAAGCGTTCGGCGACACCGACGTTGGCGCGCAACAGGGTGGTATCGAAGGTCCAGTTCAGGGCTTCGATGTTGGTGTCGCGCCATTGGCCGTCGTCGTTGCGCAGGCGCTGGCGACCAAGCTTCAACTGCTCGCCCGGGTACGGCGTGAGGCCGCTGTAACCGACCCAGAATTCGCGCATGGCCAGGTAGTTTTTCTTGGTTTTGCGATCACCGTTGTCGGTGGTCTGGGTGCCGTCGCTATCGGACTGCTGCAAGGTGTCGGTTTCGATGATGTCGGTCGACGTCACGGCCTGACCCATGGCGTAGGCGCTCCACGCGCCGCTTTCGCCATAGACCCATGGACGCAGGTCGAGGCCGACGCCGCTGACGTCGCCGCCACTGGCGGTGCCGAGGTCACGGTCGTCTTCAGACTGGCCGGTGACTTTCACGTCCAGACCGAAGTTCTTGGTTTCGGTCAATGCCGCCAAGGTCGGGCAGGACCACAGCAGGGCGCAAGTCAGGCCAATACCGGCCTTGACGAATGGATTCAACTTCATTGGGATTCCTCGCCGTCTTCTTCTTGCAGGGCATGCAGTTCCAGCGTGTTCTGGTTCGAGGCGCCACGAACGGCCTGTTCTTGTTTCAACAGGCGTCGGGCCTCGGCGAGCTGGGCAGGCGGCAGTTGGGCTTCGAGTGTTTGCGCGAGCTCGGTGGCTTGCGGGGTGTTCTGAGCCTTGGCCAATTGGCTGAAGACGTAAGCATTCAGCGGATCGGGCTTGGTGCCCTTGCCTTGGGAAAACAGTTGGGCGAGGGCGAAGTCGGCGCTGTTCTGGCCATTGCGCGCAGCGGTCAGCAAGTGATCCAGTGCTTTCTGCGAATAGACCTCGCCCAGGTAACCACGGCGGTAAATCTGGCCGAGGTAGTAATCGGCAGCCACTTCTCTGCCGACGGCTTTCTTGAAATGGTCTTCGGCAAGTTTGGCATCCGCCGGCACCATTTTGCCTTCGTAGTACAGCTTGCCGAGCAACAGTTCGGCACGCGGTTGGTCGGCGGCACGACCGTTGTCCAGGTATTTCATCATCGTGTCGACGTCGCCGAGTTCCGGGAAGTCGTAAAGCAGTTGCGCCAGACTGACCCAGGAAGCGGGGTAGCCGGGGGCGATGCCTTCGAGCAGTGACTGAGCGGTTTTCTCGTCAGTCTTGCCCAGGCTTGCGTCGCCCAGTACGCGCGCAACGCTGTCCACGCGCTGAGCGGAAACGGTGCCGCGGGTTTGCGCCGCTTGCATTTGTTTGATCAGCTCGGCTTGCTGTTCCGGCTTACCTTGTTTCTGGTAGACCGTGGCCAGCTCGACGTAGCAAATGTCGGTAGTGTTCAACGCGGCCTTGCAGATGGTTTCGACTTCGGCCAGGTGCTGATCGTAAGTGCCCTGGGTGCGATACAGCAGCACCTGGGCCAGACCGGCTTCCGGTTTGCCTTCGGCGCGCCATTGGCTGATCTGCTGTTGTGCGTTGACGTTCGGGAAACTGTGCGGGTATTGCAGGTACAGCATCGCCAGCGGGATCAGCGTATTGCCTTCGCCATTGGCCGAGGCTTTCTTCAACAGGCCTTCGGCTTCGCGGTGTTCCGCTTCGGTGGCGCCGGGTTTGGCCACCAGCAGTCGACCCAGGCGAGCCTGCGCCCGTGGCGAGACGTCGGCCGCAGCGCGATAAGTCGCCTCGGCCTGCTTGACCTGCGCCGGGTCGCGGCTGTCGACCTGGATATCGGCGAGACCTACTTGAGCCTCGCTGTAACCCAGGTCGGCCAGTTGCTTGTAATTCTGCTGCGCCAGCGTGGTGTCGCCGCGCTTGAGGGCTTCATTGGCCAGACGCTGGTCGGGCAGGCCGGCGCAACCGGCGAGGCTGACCGCGAGTGCCAAAGCACAGAATGCGCCTTTGTGGGAGCGACGGTGCGGCGATCCGACTTGCTCGCGATGCAGGTTGCTCGGTTCATCAGACAGACCGCGCCGATCCCATCGCGAGCAAGCTCGCTCCCACAGGGTATGCGGTGTGCTGAGGATATTTGGAGTCGTCACGGGCATGTCCTCTGCTTAAAGACCGGAAGCCATGGCTTTATCGATCAGCCAGTTCAGGTTTGGTCCACGGTCGCTGTTCACTTCAACCGGGCGCCCGGCGAACTTGCTGTCCAGCGGCTCATCAGGCTGGATCAGCACACGGATGTCGGACGACAGGTCGGCGCTTTTCAGGCTGGTGCTGCTGACGATCTTGCCGGTGCGGGTCTTGTCTTCGCCGGCAATCTGGAAGCTGACGTTGCTGCCTGGACGCACGTCGCCGAACTGGCGATAGGAGAAACGCGCTTCGACGTTGGCTTCGCTGTTGCGCGGCACCAGTTGGAAGATCACGTCGCCCTTGCTGGCGTACTGACCGTTGGCGACCAGTTGCTGAGCGACAGTGCAATCGCAAGGCGACGTCAGGGTGCCGGTCATTTGTTTGCCGAACAGTTCTTCAACCTTGGCCGGTTGCAACTGGCCTTCGTCCAGATGGCCCTTGAGTACGTCGAGCATGCTGGTGCTGAACGTTGCCAGCGGTGCGCCTTTGGCAGCCACGCCGTCAGCCTTGATCAGGCTCTGCACGGTGCCGTCGCGTGGCATGGTGATGTTCATGCCCGGCACGCTGACCAGACCGGCCTGCGCGTGGCTGACGAAGTACATGCCGTACACCGATTTGAAAATGAAACCGAACGCTGCCAGACCGACGAGGAAAATCGCCAGGCTGAAGGTCACTGCACGCAGACGACCGAACGCGGTCATGCCGTGGCCGCCATCCTTGACCTTGCGCGCCTTGGTGAAGTTGTCGCGCTGCAGCGTTGCCAGCACTTCACCCATGCTGACGATGTCGCCGGCCAAGTGAGAGGTGATCAGGTGGCGCAGGGTCGAGATGTCTCGCGGTTCCAGGTTCTGGAACTGGCAACCGACACGTCCGGTCGCACGATCCACGGAGCGAACCTGCAACTCGACATCCATGGCCAGGCCAAGGTTATCGATGACGAACTGCAGGCGAGCCTTGTGCACATCGCCAGCCTTGAGCGGCAACTGCCCGGCGTTAAACGACAGGCCGCCGGCGGAGAGGTCGAGTACCCGGGCTTCAACCGGAGTCCGGTCCGGACCGAAGAAGCGCAGCTTGGCCGGAATTTTCACTCGGGCGTGTTGGCGCTGGGCTTCGGATTCATGCACTACGTTGGCGTTGACGGCGGTATTCATAGGGGCGATTTCCTGGTTAATTCAATAAGGGGGCGGTCAGACCATCATCAGCAGCACGGCAACAAAAATGCTGCCGGCGGAGAAGGTCATGGTCCGAGACGACCAAGTGTTGAACCAACGTTGAAAGCTGGCGAGATCACGGGTCAGTTTGGTGTCCTGGCGAGTCCAGGACTGTTGGTCTAGGCGGAAGAACACGTAGATTTTCACCAGCGCGCCGACGATCTGGTTGTAATAGAGAATCGCCGGGTAAGCCGGGCCGATCTTGTGACCGGAGCAGGACAGCAGCAGCGTCAGGATCAAGCGGGTAATGCCGATCCACAGCAGGTACACCAGGATGAACGCGGTGCCGTACTTGAAGGACGCGATGATCGCGACCGTCAGGCCCAGCAGCGAAGTCCACATCGACACGCGCTGATCGAACAGCACCACCGAGGTGAACAGGCCGAGGCGTTTAACACCCAGGCCCAGGGCGCGGGCGTTCTGACGCAGGTTGTTGCCGTACCAGCGGAACATCAGTTTGCGGCTGGCCTTGATGAAGCTCTTTTCCGGCGGGTGTTCCACGGTGTGGATCGCGGCGTCCGGCACGTAGAACGTGTCGTAGCCCAGACGCATCAGGCTGAACCAGCTCGACTTGTCATCACCGGTCAGGAACTTGAAGCGGCCCAGGCGCCAGTGTTGCAGCGAATCGCTTTCCACGTCGGCGATGAAGTCCGGGTCCGTCACTACCGTTGCACGGAACACCGACATCCGGCCGGTCATGGTCAGTACGCGCTTGGACAGGGCCATCGAGCACATGTTGATGTGGCGCTGGGCGAAGCGCAGTTTGTGCCACTCGCTCATGATGTAGCCGCCGCGCACTTCGCAGAACTCGTTGGTGGTCAGGCCGCCGACATTGCTGAACAGTTGGAACCACGGCACGGTCTTGAGCACGACGCCTTCGGCGAGCACGGTGTCGCCATCGACCACTGCAACCACGGCGCGGTCGTCCGGCATGTGCCGGGAGATCGCGCGGAAACCGTAGGCCAGGCCATCGCGCTTGCCGGTGCCGGGAATGCGCACGAAGTCGAGCTTGACGTGCGCCGGCGGGTTCATCCGCGACCAGAGGCTTTTCACCAGCAGCTCATCGGACATTTCCACGATCGAGCAGACTACGGTGGTCGGCAGGCCGCAGTCGATCGCTTCGCGGATCACCGAGCTGTAGACCTGCGCGGTGGTCAGCGCGTCGATACGGAAACTGGTGACCATCAGGAACACGTGGGACGGGTCTGCCGCTTTACCCAGCTTGCGCACTTTGCGCCGCAGGTGCGGGTAGACCACGTACAGAAACAGCATGCCGCGCAGAAAGTGCGTGGCACCCATCGAATAGCGCCAGATACCGATAAAGCCGATCAGGAAGATGAAGTCCTTCGACTCGGAATCGAACGTAGTCGCAGGCAACGCCATGGCGATGCCCATCAAAATACTTAAGTAAAACAGCCAACCGGCGGCCTGAAGTAGGCCGTGCTTTAGCCTGTGCATAATCTGCATCCGTCTCGATCTCGGGCGAGCCTTTGGGGTGGCCCGATGGGGTTAAGGCAGGCGTAAATGCCGAAGGTTGTGGCGTCCCGGGGGACGCTATCGCCAGCAAGCCGGCTCCTACAGGTTCGTGGTGACTTGTAGGAGCCGGCTTGCTGGCGATCAGCGCGAAGCGCTTACAACCCGCCGGTTACCAGCAGATCCCTTCTGTCCGGCCACTCACGCTGGTGGCTTTGGACATGAAACCGACCAGGTCGATCACTTGCTTGCCGTGTGGAGCGTTCTGCGCCAGGGCGCGGAATTTCTCGTCACGGTTACCGAGGATGATCACGTCGGAGTTGTTGATCACTTCGTCGAAGTCGGAATTGAGCAAGGACGAGACGTGAGGAATCTTCGACTCGATGTAGTCCTTGTTCGCGCCGTGAACACGGGCATATTCAACGTTGGCGTCGTAGATGCTCAGGTCGTAGCCTTTGCCAATCAGCATTTCTGCCAGATCAACCAGCGGGCTTTCGCGCAGGTCATCGGTGCCGGCCTTGAAGCTCAGGCCCAGCAGCGCGACTTTGCGTTTGTCGTGGCTGGTCACGATGTCAAAGGCGTTCTGCACCTGGGATTCATTGCTGCGCATCAGCGAGCTCAGCAGCGGTGATTCCACGTCCAGAGAGCCGGCGCGGTAGGTGAGGGCGCGCACGTCTTTCGGCAGGCAGGAACCGCCGAATGCGAAGCCTGGGCGCATGTAGTACTGGGACAGGTTCAGTGTCTTGTCCTGGCAGACCACTTCCATCACTTCACGACCGTCGACGCCGCACGCCTTGGCGATGTTGCCGATTTCGTTGGCGAAGGTCACTTTGGTAGCGTGCCACACGTTGCAGGTGTACTTGATCATCTCGGCAACGGCGATGTCCTTGCGGATGATCGGCGCGTCGAGCTCTTCGTACAGCGATTGCAGAACGTCGCCGGACGCCTTGTCGAACTCGCCGATGACGGTCATCGGTGGCAAGTCGTAATCCGCGATCGCGGTGCTTTCACGCAGGAACTCAGGGTTTACGGCGACGCCGAAATCAACACCGGCTTTCTTGCCGGAGCAGTCTTCTAGAATCGGGATGACAACGTTTGCGACCGTGCCCGGCAGAACGGTGCTGCGAACCACAATGGTGTGGCGGGTGGTCTTGTCACGCAGGACAAAACCGATCTCGCGGCACACGGCTTCGATGTAGTTCAGTTCCAGATCGCCGTTCTTTTTGCTCGGCGTGCCGACGCAGATCATCGACAGGTCGGTGTCGCGAATCGCTTCGGCAAAGTTGGTGGTGCCGCGCAGTTTGCCGGTCTCGATTCCTTTGGCCAGCAGTTCGCCCAGACCCGGTTCAACAATCGGCGATTTGCCGGCGTTGATCATGTCGATCTTGTCTTTGGCAACATCAACGCCAACGACGTCATGGCCCCGTGCAGACAGGCAACCGGCACATACTGCACCGACGTAACCCAAACCAAATATGCTGATGCGCATCGCATTTACCTCTCGTTAATCAAAACTGTTTCAACAAGCCATTACATGGCCGGAATTAAGGGTGTTCAGCGTCATAGTGCACTCGTAAGTGTCGCCGGCAGGCGCGACAGTGCCGTGTGCAGGCATACTAATTTCCGAGTGTCTAAATAAGTGCACTCAGTGTGCGCAACTAGGCCTTATTATTATGAAGTGCCATGTTATGCAGCCGAGTCCTCTGGTCAGAGGTCCTTCGTGCAAAGGTCTTGCGCGCTCAATGCCAGGCCAAAAGCCCGTAAATCAAGCGGTTGGGTGCTCGGAAGAGCACGTTCATAGGGGCGCAGCCTTGGCCATTTAGGGGATAGTAAAGATGCGTTATCTCCTGTCCTTCAGGTGTTGTCCAAATCAGGGGTCATTTAGCCGAAGTTATTGTGACAACTTCGCTACGCTGATCTCTTCTCTGCGTAAGTTATCTCGTACATGTTCAGAGATAATCAGTACCGGTTGTAGGAGCTACGCATTTGGACATAGTTCCTGCCCGTCCATCGCGAATTCTGAAATTTCTTGAAATATTGAAAAAGATGGCACTAATTTCAAACTGATGGCACTTGCTGTTTCACCCTTGATACACGGGGTCATAATCGGGAGGGATAGTTTTTTGCCACTACTGATAAAAATTTTCAGTGCCACTACTAAAAAAAACAGTGAAGTCCGGTGAAACTAAAGTTAGGTAAAGGGCTGTTGGAATTCTGGCGCCAAGAGGTTGGCGATCGGGGCGGGAATTGTTTGACGATCAGACGTCAGCGCACGACGAGATGTTTGCTGTCGTGCGCCGATGGGTGAGTTACTCGGGAGCGTGATCGCGAAGAAACACCAGATTGTCCGGTTTAGATTGCTCGGCGCTGTAACGATAGCCCAAAACGTCGAACTGTTTGAGCGCTGCCGGATCGTTGATGCGTTCTTCAATGACGAAACGGCTCATCATGCCCCGGGCTTTTTTCGCGTAGAAGCTGATGATTTTGTACTGACCGTTTTTCAGGTCCTTGAAATCGGTATTGATGATGCGGGCATTCAAGGCCGTGCGCTTGACCGCCGAGAAATACTCGTTTGACGCCAGGTTCAGCAGCACGTCATCGCCTTGATCGGCCAGTGCTTCGTTCAACCATTCGCTGATCCGCGTACCCCAGAAGGCATACAGATCCTTGCCGCGAGCGTTGGGTAATTTGGTGCCCATTTCCAGGCGATACGGCTGCATCAGGTCCAATGGACGCAGCAGGCCATACAGGCCGGACAACATGCGCAGATGCTGCTGGGCGTATTCGAAATCGGCTTCGCTGAAGGTTTGAGCGTTCAACCCCGTATAAACGTCGCCCTTGAACGCCAGCAGAGCCTGTTTCGCGTTTTCCGGTGTGAACGCCGGCGTCCAGCTGCCGAAACGTGCGGCGTTGAGCCCGCCGATCTTGTCTGAGACGTGCATCAGCTCGCTGATCTGCGCTGGCGTCAGTTCGCGCAACTGCAGGATCAGCTCCTGGGAATGGTCGAGGTATTGCGGCTGGGTGAAGCGCTGGGTCGCCGGCGGTGTTTCATAATCGAGGGTCTTGGCGGGGGAAATCACCATCAGCATGAAGTCGTCTCCTTTAATCGTGGGGGCGATTCTAGGGGGTTGTCCTGGTTGACTCCAGCTATCACCTTCATAGGTGATGATCGGTGGTAATCCACAATACCTGTGGGAGCGGGCTTGCTGCCACAGGAGATCGTGGCGCCAGTGCCGGATCAGCTATAGTGCCGCGCGGGTTTTGTTATGGAGACATCCCATTGCGTATCGTTTTTCTTTTTTCGGTCTGGCTGTTGAGCTTCGGCGCCATGGCGGCGCCAGGCGATGTCGCCACGCTCGATCGCAGCACCTGGCCTGAACAGCTCAGCAACCCGACGCTGTTCGACGTCGCTTCGCGGGCAGAAATTCTGATGTTTTCCCGTGTCCTGCTGGCGAGCGAATCGCTGGACGAGGCGAGCCTGGCCCAGCGCCTGGGCCTGCGCACGATCAATCTGGACTCGGTCAACAACCTGCGCCAGCGTCTGTGGCAGCGCTTGCTGACCAACTACAACTTCGCGCAGCAAAGCTGTGATCAGGATGCCTCCTTCTGTTTTCTGGTCGAAGACCTGATCACCTTGCGCGAGCAAGCCGCCAAGTTTCAGGTCAGCGATGACAGCTACTACATCAAATGGGCCGAACCGAGCCGGCTGTTCCATGCTCAGTACCTTGACGAGTTGTTGCGCAAGGCCGCGCTGTTTCCGCAAACCGGCAGCGAAGTCGATCGCTTTGGCGACTACGAGCGAAACGGCGAACAGATGCATGACCGGCTGTTCCTGCTGACCTTCGACAGCGCCGCCAATGCCGCGCCGGACAACACGTCGTGGGTCACCGAGTACCTGCGCAAGGCGAACATGACGGGTACGTTCTTCGTCCTTGGCAAAGATATTCAGGCGCGCCTGAGCGAGCGTTCAGTGGCTAGTCTGCAGGCGACCTACTCAATGCAGTGCATCGGCGTGCAAGGCTGGGAGTTCCGTTCCCACAGCCACTGGCAAGCCTGGCAGGATTCTGTGCGGCGCAGCGCCGAACTGGTCAAAAGCAAATTGCCGGAGAATTATGTGCCGCTGTTCCGTCCGCCCGATGGCCAGCGCCGTTCGGACGCGGAAGGCTTCTTCAGATCCCAGGGCTTGCAGGTGGCGCTGTGGGACATCGATGCCCAGGACGGCGCTGGCAAGCTCAAGGCCCAGCAGAGTGCGCAGCGTGTGTTGACCCTGATGCTGTTGTGGCGGCACGGGGTGATCAACTTCAACATTAAACAGGATGGGGTGAAAACGGCGCTGCCCTGGCTTGTCACGCAAACGGCGCGAAGCGGGATCGGTTGGGATGACTGTCAGGACGCGTTTCGCTGAAAGCGGGAAACCCCGTAAACATTGGGGGAAAGGCGATTATGGAAGAGAAATCAGTGCAGGCGGACTTCCGACTTTAACGGCACATTGCCTGCACGCCAAGGGCTATTCGTCACTCTGAAAAATAAACTTCAAAAAAACGTCAAAGTGCTTTTTTCTGTCACACGTTTTGGAGTATTACGAAGGCAGACCGCCGAAACCTGCAACACAGGTGGCGTCTCCCAAGACCCCTTGTGTGCAGTTCACTTGCTCTCCGCTTTTTGTAGGTAGTGCGGGGTGAATTCGGCAGTCACTTCGAGGCGCAGCACCGTCACGGTATTGCGTCGAATGGCCCCCACACAGGTGACCGAGTATGGATGATCACGGACGTAGTTCTTCCTCCAACCAGCCAATCCTTTATGTACTCGATACCAACGTATTGATTCACGATCCAAACGCCCTGCTGAACTTCGAAGAACACCACGTCGCGATCCCGATGACCGTGCTTGAAGAGCTGGACAAGCTCAAGAGCGGGCATCACAGCGTGGCTGCGGAATGCCGTCAGGCGATTCGCCTGATCGACAAGACCCTGGGCGATGCCAGCCCTGAAGACGTTGAACTGGGTGTACCGATCCAGCGTGGCAAAAGTGGGCCAAAAGGTTTGCTGTCAATTCTGATGAGCAAACGTGCCGAACCGAACATCATTCTTCCCGAACACCTGAACGACAACATCATCATCAACCAGTTGATCGACCTGCACGCGCGCGAGCCCAAGCTGCCCGTGGTGCTGGTCACCAAAGACATCAACATGCGCCTCAAGGCCCGTGCCTGCGGGATTGCGGCCGAGGACTACAGCACCGACCAACTGGTCGACGACGTTTCGTTGCTGCCCAACGGTTATCACAACATGGACGGCTCGTTCTGGGACCGCGTGAGGAATGTCGATACCCGTCAGGATCACGGCCGCACCTGGCACCAGGTGCAGTTGATCGACAACCTGCCAGCGGTGCACATCAACGAGTTCATCATCGACGAACAGGGTTTTGTCGGCTGGATCAAGGAGATCGAGGAAGACAAGCTGCTGATTCTCGACCTGCATCAGGAACCCCTGTTGCATCAGGAAGCCTGGGGCCTGAAACCGCGTGACATCTATCAAAGCCTGGCGCTGTATGCGTTGCTCGACCCGGATATTCACCTGGTCAACCTGACAGGCGCGGCCGGTTCGGGTAAAACCATCCTCGCATTGGCGGCGGCGATCGAGCAGACCATGGTCAGCAAGCGCTACCGTCGGATCATCGCAACTCGTAGCGTGCAGGGCCTGGATCAGGAGATCGGTTTCCTGCCCGGCACCGAAGCGGAAAAAATGGAGCCCTGGCTGGGAGCCATCACCGATAACCTCGAAGCCTTGCACATGGATGACGAAAACACCCATGGCAGCGTCGATTACATTCTCAGCAAAGTGCCGTTGCAGTTCAAATCCCTCAACTACATCCGGGGCCGCAGCTTCCAGCAGAGCCTGATCCTGATCGATGAATGCCAGAACCTCACGCCGCACCAGATGAAAACCATCATCACCCGTGCCGGCGCCGGTTCCAAAGTAGTGTGCCTTGGCAACCTGGCGCAGATCGACACCCCTTACCTGTCCGCGACCAGCTCCGGACTGACCTACCTGACTGAACGCTTCAAGGATTTCCCGAACGGTGTCCACATCACCCTGCAAGGGGTGCCGCGTTCGATTCTGGCCGAATACGCCGAATCGCATTTGTAACTGCCTCACCAAAACCGGGCGGCCTAAAAGCCGCCCGGTTTTTTATGCCCGACACAAAACCCCTTGTAGGAGCGAGCTTGCTCGCGATGGTGTGTCAGTCGACGCAGCGGCGCCTGACAGACCATCGCGAGCAAGCTCGCTCCTACAAGGACACTACGATAATCAAACGTGCGGAAATTTGACCCGCAGGTTTACAATCGAGGCTCTTGATCAGGAGTAAACCTGTGCTGACTCATCTCGATTCCCAAGGTCGCGCCAACATGGTCGACGTCACCGAAAAAGCGGTGACGTTCCGTGAGGCGACGGCCCAGGCGCTGGTGCGCATGCTGCCCGAAACCCTGCAGATGATCGTCAGCGGCGGTCACCCCAAGGGTGATGTGTTCGCCGTGGCACGTATCGCCGGTATTCAGGCGGCGAAGAAAACCAGCGATCTGATTCCCCTCTGCCATCCGCTGATGCTGACCGGAGTGAAAGTCGAACTGAGCGCCGAAGGCGACGACACCGTGCGCATCGTCGCGCGCTGCAAATTGTCCGGGCAGACGGGTGTCGAGATGGAAGCCCTGACCGCCGCGAGCGTTGCGGCGCTGACTATTTATGACATGTGCAAGGCCGTGGATCGCGGCATGACCATTGAAAGCGTGCGCCTGCTGGAGAAACTCGGCGGCAAGAGCGGCCATTTCCAGGCGGATCAGCCATGAACGTCACCGTGAAGTTTTTCGCTCGTTACAGAGAAGCATTGGGCGTCGACTCGGTGAAGGTTGAAGGCGACTTCGCCACGGTCGATGACGTTCGCGCGCTGCTGGCCAAGCGTGATGGTGCCGAGGTGTTGAGCGAGCAGAACCTGATGTGCGCTCGCAACGAAGACCTTTGCCAGCTCGACGAGCCGGTAAGTGACGGCGATGAAGTGGCGTTTTTTCCGACCGTGACCGGGGGCTGAGCCATGGCGATTCGCGTGCAGTCCACGGCGTTCGATCCGGGCGCTGAAGTCAACGCCATGCATGCCGCCAATGTCGGTGTCGGGGCGGTGGTGAGTTTTGTCGGCTACGTGCGCGATTTCAATGAGGGGCGAGAGGTCGACGGGATGTTTCTTGAGCACTATCCGGGCATGACCGAAAAGGCCCTCGGCAAGATTGCCACCGAGGCCGAGCAGCGCTGGCCGTTACTCAAGCTGGAAGTGCTGCATCGCATTGGCGCCCTGGAACCGGGTGAGCCGATCGTCTTCGTCGGCGCTGCCAGCGCCCACCGGCAGGCAGCTTTCGACGCTTGTGCCTTTGTCATGGACTACCTGAAAACCCGTGCACCGTTTTGGAAGAAAGAAAACACCAGCGATGGTGCGCGATGGGTGGAGGGGCGTGACAGTGATCATGCGGCGGCGGATCGCTGGAAGAAGTAGGCGGTCTGTTGTTTCTTTTTTTGCTGTCAGTCCGCTTTCGCGAGCAAGCCCGCTCCCACATTAGATCTTCATTGAACACAAATTTTGTGTCCGGCACAGAACCAAGGTGGGAGCGGGCTTGCTCGCGAAAGGGTCATTCGCTTCACTAAAAAACCAGCTGATTCACCTCCCGACCAGAGGCCATTTAACCCTGCTCGCCAGATTGACGGGCTATACATAAAAGTCCAGTATGGATTTATAAGTACAAAAAAGGTTTCCCCCGAGTTTCTGCGCTTCTTCCATCTTGCCAAACCAACAACAACCCGCGAGAGAACGAACATGAAGAAATTTCCCCTCATCACCGGTCTGGCCCTGAGCCTGTTGGCGTGCAGCACTCTGTTCGCCGCCGAGAAGACCCTGCGCATCGGCATTGAAGCGGCGTACCCGCCGTTCGCGTCGAAAACCGATAAGGGCGAGATCGTCGGTTTCGACTACGACATCGGCAATGCCCTGTGCGCGCAGATGCAGGTCAAGTGTGTCTGGGTCGAAGGTGAGTTCGACGGCCTGATTCCGTCCCTGAAAGTGAAAAAAATCGACATGGCGCTGTCGTCCATGACCATCAACGAAGACCGCAAGAAGTCGGTGGACTTCACTCACAAGTATTACTTCACCTCATCGCGACTGGTGATGAAGGAAGGCGCAACAGTGGATGACCAGTACGCCAGTCTCAAGGGCAAGAACGTCGGCGTGCAACGCGCCACCACCACCGATCGTTTCGCCACCGAGGTGTTTGAACCCAAGGGCGTCAACGTCAAGCGTTACAGCAACAACGAAGAGATCTACATGGACCTGGCGGCCGGTCGCCTCGACGCCATATTTGCCGACACCATTCCGTTGAACGACTTCCTGTCGATGCCGCGAGGCAAGGGTTACGCCTTCGCCGGTCCGGAACTCAAGGATCCGAAATACGTGGGCGAGGGCGCCGGGATCGCGGTACGCAAGGGCAACACCGAACTGGTCAGCCAGTTGAACACGGCGATCGACGGCATTCGCGCCAGTGGTGAGTACCAGAAGATTTCGGATAAGTATTTCAAGTCTGATATCTACGGCGACTGATCACGTGCTTTCGTGAGCAAGCCCGCTCCCACATTGGAATGCATTTCAACTGTGGGAGCGGGCCTGCTCGAAGAGGCCCGAGGGCTAATTCAAAACTCTGGAAATTGCTCGAATTTAATCCCTGCTTAACCGCTATATCGTTAATTCCCCAAAACCAGATCAGCACTCCCCGGGCTCTCCAACGTCCGGGCCAGCGTGTAGACTTCCGGTCAGTCGATATCTAGAAGGGAAACGCAATGAGCGAGGAAACGATGCGGTTGGGCCGTGAGCGGCGCTACCTGGTGTTGCTGGGTATCATCTGTCTGGCGCTGATCGGTGGCGCGATGTACATGCAAATCGTGCTGGGCGAGGCACCGTGCCCGCTGTGCATCCTGCAACGCTATGCCTTGCTGCTGATCGCGATCTTCGCGTTTATCGGTGCGGCGACGCGCTCTCGCCGCAGCATCACGGTATTTGAAACCCTGGTGGTGATCTGCGCCCTGGCAGGCGTCGGGGTGGCCGGGCATCACGTCTATATCCAGTTCTATCCGGCAGTCAGCTGCGGCATCGATGTGCTGCAACCGATTGTTGATGGTTTGCCATTGGCGAAGATCTTCCCGCTGGGTTTCCAGGTCGACGGTTTCTGCTCCACGCCGTATCCGCCGATCCTCGGGTTGTCGTTGGCACAGTGGGCGTTGATCGCGTTTGTACTGGTAGTGGTGCTGGTGCCGTTGCTCACTTTGCGCAACCGTAAAGCGCTGCGCTGAGGTCATTCGCGGCATCGCTGCGCAAAACATGAAAACGCCTCGGTCCTCGTTGAGAGGGCCGGGGCGTTTTGCATTTCAGAGGTTGGGTAAAAAGACTGTGATGTAAGGCAACGAGGGGGGCGGCACATGTGCGACATGTTGTCACAGCGCGAATGTCGCGAGACATTTCAGCGTGTTGGATTCGTGCATCACCGCGCAAAGAAACCGGTCTTCCGGAGGCGCTGCCGTCTTCACCCCGCTCAAGCCGGAACAGGCAGTTTTAACAGGACCTGGTGAATTGCCAAAACCCTTGTCGCATAGGGGCTTGGGCAGGGTCAAACGAAAGGGCAGTGCCTGCGATACTGTCTGAATTGCGCGTGGTAGGCCTACTATTTTTGGTGTTTTTGTTGAGAATCAATTTCGATACCATGGCGCACTTTTGCAAAAACCGTCAAGGATTGTTGCTGGAATGGATAAAAATTATTTCGGGATGAGACATGGTTTATGAATCGCTACATATCTACAATCGCCCGCACTGAATTCCCGACACTGCTCACCCTGACTCAGGTGCAGGAGCAGCAATAGGATGTCGAGAGGCCGGATGGCTTCATGCGACTCCCCTGGTGTCGGTGCCTTCCAACCTATCCGCACCAAATGGAATTGGTCTGTAACAAGGCCTTTGACCACGAATTCGAATAAGAACTCACCGCTGGCCCAGGATTTGTCGAGCAGCGTCTGACGCGCGACGGGCAGCCCTTATTCAATCCAAGAAAATGCCAACCCTTGGCAGGGTGAAGTGTTGGCGATCAAAACCCAACTGCATTGCGCAAGCTGCTTTAGAGGTCGTGAGATGAGTAAAAACAGGTACCCCAGGCTACTAGGCTTATTGCCGCTGATCGGCACGTTGCTGCTGTCAGGCTGCAACATGACCTTGCTCAATCCCAAGGGCCAGGTTGGCATGGACGAGCGAAACCTGATCATCACCGCAACGCTGCTGATGCTGTTGGTCGTGGTTCCAGTCATCGTCATGACGTTCCTGTTCGCCTGGAAATACCGCGCCTCCAACACCGACGCCGTCTACACGCCGAAGTGGTCGCACTCCACCAAGATCGAAATCGCGGTGTGGGCTGTTCCAGTGCTGATCATCATTGCCCTGGGTTATGTCACCTACAAATCGACCCACGCGCTGGATCCTTACAAACCACTGGAGTCCGACGTCAAGCCGATCACCATTGAAGTGGTCGCGCTGGACTGGAAGTGGATGTTCATCTATCCGGAGCAAGGCATCGCCACCGTCAACAAGATCGTGTTCCCGGCGCACACGCCGATCAACTTCAAGGTGACTTCGGACTCGGTGATGAACTCGTTCTTCATCCCGGCCCTGGGCGGCCAGATCTACGCGATGGCCGGCATGCAGACCAAACTGCACCTGATCGCCAACGAGAACGCTGAAATGGACGGTATCTCCGCCAACTACAGCGGCGCGGGTTTCACCGGCATGAAGTTCAAAGCTATCGCCACCTCCCAGGAAGATTTCGACGCCTGGGTCAGCGAAGTCAAAAAGGCACCTAAACAGCTTGAAAAAGCTGAATACGAAGCCCTTTCCAAGCCAAGCCAGAACAACCCAGTCGAGCTCTATTCCTCGGTCACGCCAAACCTGTTCCAGATCATCGTCGACAAGTACGAAGGCATGAAACCGGGCAAGCCGATGCACCACGAGAAGAAAGAGAAAGAAGTGGCGCACATGGAAGGGATGGACATGAGTTCGCATTCAGCTGCCGGGGCAGAGGAGTAAACGATGTTTGGTAAATTAAGTTGGGAAGCGGTCCCGTTCCACGAGCCGATCGTGATGGTGACCATCGCCATGATCGCCCTCGGTGGTCTGGCGCTGTTCGCGGGTATCACATACTTCAAGAAGTGGACCTACCTGTGGACCGAGTGGCTGACTTCGGTCGACCACAAAAAAATCGGCGTGATGTACATCATCGTTGCCATGGTCATGCTGCTGCGCGGTTTTGCCGACGCCATCATGATGCGTACCCAGTTGGCCATGGCCACCGAGGGTTCGCCTGGCTACCTGCCGCCTGAACACTATGACCAGATCTTCACCGCTCACGGTGTGATCATGATCATCTTCATGGCGATGCCATTCTTCACCGGCCTGATGAACCTTGCAGTGCCGCTGCAGATCGGCGCGCGTGACGTAGCCTATCCGTTCCTCAACTCCCTGAGCTTCTGGCTGCTGGTGTCCGGCGTGGTGCTGATCAACCTGTCCCTGGGCGTCGGCGAATTCGCCAAGACCGGTTGGGTTGCCTATCCGCCGCTGTCGGGCCTGCAATACAGTCCGGGCGTGGGGATGGATTACTACATCTGGGCGCTACAGCTATCCGGGTTGGGTACGACGCTGACGGGGGTCAACTTCCTCGCCACCGTGCTGAAAATGCGTACCCCTGGCATGAAGCTGATGGACATGCCGATCTTCACCTGGACCTGCACCTGGGCCAACGTCCTGATCGTGGCTTCGTTCCCGATCCTGACCGCTACCCTGGCACTGCTGACGCTTGACCGTTACATGGATTTCCACATTTTCACCAATGAACTTGGTGGCAATCCGATGATGTACGTCAACCTGTTCTGGGCCTGGGGTCACCCCGAGGTTTACATCCTGATTCTGCCGGCGTTCGGGATCTTCTCCGAAGTCATCTCGACCTTCACTGGCAAGCGTCTGTTCGGCCACCACTCGATGGTCTACGCCAGTGGCGCGATCTCGATCCTGGGCTTCATGGTCTGGCTGCACCACTTCTTCACCATGGGTTCGGGTGCGAGCGTCAACGCCTTCTTCGGTCTGGCGACGATGCTGATTTCGATCCCGACGGGGGTGAAGCTATTCAACTGGCTGTTCACCATTTACCAGGGCCGTCTGCGTTTCACCAGCCAGGTTCTGTGGACTCTGGGCTTCATGGTGACCTTCGCCATCGGCGGCATGACCGGCGTACTGCTGGCCATTCCGGGTGCGGACTTCGTCCTGCACAACAGCCTGTTCGTGATCGCTCACTTCCACAACGTGATCATCGGCGGCGCAGTATTCGGTTACATCGCAGGCTTCAGCTTCTACTTCCCTAAAGCGTTCGGCTTCAAGCTGCACGAAGGTTGGGGCAAGGCAGCGTTCTGGTTCTGGATCTCGGGCTTCTTCGTCGCGTTCATGCCGCTCTATGCACTGGGCTTCATGGGCATGACCCGTCGTCTGAACGCCACCACCAACCCTGAGTGGGTACCGTACCTGTACGTGGCCATGTTCGGCGCGGTGATGATTGCCGTGGGTATCGCTTGCCAGCTGATTCAGCTGTACGTCAGCGTGCGTGATCGCAACAAACCAGAAAACATGTGCGAGCACGGCGACCCGTGGAATGCCCACACGCTGGAATGGTCGACCTCGTCGCCACCACCGTTCTACAACTTTGCCGTGCTGCCAAAAGCAGAGACCATCGACCCGTTCACCGAAGCCAAGGAAAACGGCACCGCGTACCAGGCTCCGGCCAAGTACGAGCCGATCCACATGCCAAACAACACCGCGACCGGTGTGGTCATGGGTGCTCTGTTGACGGTGTTCGGTTTCGCGATGATCTGGCACATCTGGTGGCTGGCCATCGTTAGTCTGGTTGGCACGGTGGTGTACTTCACTATTCATGCTGCCCGTGACGATCAGGGCTACATGGTGCCGGTGGATGTCATCGAGCGCATCGAAGCCGAGCAGCACAAACGTCTGGTCGCGGCAGGGAAAATCCCAGCCTCCGCCACCCGTGTTGAAACCTCGTTGGAACAGGCTTAAACCATGTCGAACTTAGTGACCAATGCTGGACACACCCATGTCGATGGACATGGGCACGATGACCATCACCACGACTCGGGCGAGATGACCGTATTCGGTTTCTGGCTCTACCTGATGACCGACTGCATTCTGTTTGCGTCGATCTTCGCGGTGTACGCGGTACTGGTTAACAACGTAGCGGGTGGCCCGTCGGGCCACGAGATCTTCGAGCTGCCGTATGTACTGGGCGAAACCGCTCTGCTGCTGTTCAGCTCGATCACCTACGGCTTCGCCATGCTGGCGTTGTTCAAGGGCAAGAAGACCCAGGTGCTGGGCTGGCTGGGCATGACCTTCCTGCTGGGCGCCGGCTTCATCGCGATGGAGATCAACGAGTTTCACATCTTGATCGCCGAAGGCTACGGTCCTAGCCGCAGCGGCTTCCTGTCCGGGTTCTTCACCCTGGTCGGCACGCACGGTCTGCACGTGACCAGCGGTCTGATCTGGATGGCGATCATGATGTATCAGGTGCAGAAAAACGGCCTGACGGCGACCAACAAAACCCGTCTGAGCTGTCTGAGCCTGTTCTGGCACTTCCTGGACGTCGTCTGGATCTGCGTATTCACCGTTGTTTATCTGATGGGGACTATGTAAATGGCTAACGCTCATTCCCATGATGGCCACGACGCCGGCCACGGCAGCGTCAAGTCTTACGCCATCGGCTTCATCCTGTCGGTGATCCTGACCGTCATTCCTTTCGGCCTGGTGATGTATCCGACCCTGCCGAAAGCCCTGACTCTGTGGATCGTATTGGCCTTCGCAGTCATCCAGGTGCTGGTGCACCTGGTCTACTTCCTCCACCTGGACCGTTCGGCCGCGCAGCGCAACAACGTGATTGCGTTTGTGTTCGCCGCGATCGTGATTGTCCTGCTGGTTGGCCTGTCGCTGTGGATCATGTTCAGCATCCACACCAACATGATGGCGCACTGAGGTAAATCCGGATGTCCTTGAAGCACTTTATCCAAATCACCAAACCGGGGATCATTTTCGGTAACGTGCTTTCAGTGGCAGGCGGATTTTTCCTGGCCTCGAAGGGGCATGTCGATCTGGCCATATTCCTGGCCGCAATGATTGGCACGTCCTTGGTAGTAGCTTCCGGTTGCGTGTTCAACAACTGCATCGACCGCGACATCGACATCAAGATGGAACGCACCAAGAACCGGGCGCTGGTCCAGGGCTTGATCTCCCTGAAACTGGCGCTGATCTTCGCGACCGCCCTGGGTGTTGCCGGCGTTGCATTGCTGTACAAGGTGGCCAACCCGTTGGCCGCGTTGTTCGCGGTGATCGGTTTCGTCATCTACGTCGGCTTCTACAGCCTGTACCTCAAGCGCAAGTCGGTTCATGGCACGCTGGTGGGCAGTCTGTCGGGGGCGATGCCACCGGTGATCGGTTACGTCGCCGTCAGCAACAACTTCGACATGGCCGCGCTGACGCTGCTAGTGATGTTCAGCCTGTGGCAGATGCCGCATTCCTACGCCATCGCGATCTTCCGCTTCAACGATTACCTGGCCGCATCGATTCCGGTGCTGCCCGTGAAGCGCGGGATTCAAGTGGCCAAGAAGCACATCCTGATCTACATCCTGGCCTTCCTCGTGGCGACCTTGATGCTGACCTTCAGCGGCTACGCCGGCATGAGCTACCTCGCCGTCGCCGCGGCCATGGGCATGTACTGGTTGTACATGGCCTGGACCGGCTACAAGGCAGTGGATGACACGGTCTGGGCACGCAAGCTGTTCGTGTTCTCGATCTTCACCATTACCGCATTGAGCGTGATGATGTCCCTGGACTTCAAAGTGCCGAGTGAGTTGTTGCTGACGTACGCGCCTTAAGCGTTGGATGCTGTAAAGAAAAGCCCCGCCCTTTGAGAGAAGGAGCGGGGTTTTTTGTGGGTGACGTTCTGGTCGACCGTGGTGCCCCGATCGCGAGCAAGCTGAACTGGCCTAATGATTTTGGACACTTCAATCGGGCGCAGCAGACGCAAAAGCCTGTAAATGCGGTGTTTCAGAGGAAAGTGAAGGGGGAGCGCTTCGCACTCCAGCGGGAGCAAGCTCCCTCGCCACAGGTAGTGACGCAGTTACTTTTTGTAATCGTCGAGCAGACGGAAGAACCGCTCCCGCACCTGAACGTTATCGCTGTGCGCCACGTTGAAACGCAGAAAGTGGCTGGCATCCGGCGCCTTGCTGAGCAGTGTTCCGGGAGCGAGTACAAGGTCGATATCCAGACCTTTCCTCGCCAGCGTTTCGGCATGAAATCCTTCGGGCAATCGCGTCCAGATGAACAACCCTTCATGCGGCAGCGAAGAAACCGAGCAACCTGCCTCCACCAGCCAACTTGCCACCCGACTGCTCGACTCGTAAAGCCGGTCTACCGTGCGCCGGGTGTGTTTGGCGTAGCTGCCATCGCTGAGCATGGTGCAGATAATCTGCTCCGCCAGTTCCGACGTCATGCCGCCGCAGGCCATTTTCAGGGTGACCATCCGTGCCGCCAGTTGCGGCGAAAGCACCGCATAGCTGACCCGACTGTTCGCTGTCAGGGTCTTGGAGAAACCGGACACGTAACTGACATTCTCCAGCCCGCCCGCTGCCAGGCGCGGCGTCGTTCGTTGTTGCATGTCGCAATACAAATCGTCTTCGACGATGTGAACACCATATCGGTGGCTCAACTCCAGCAAGCGATAAACCTGCGCCGGGGAGAACGAGTGCCCGGTCGGGTTGTGCAGGGTGTTATTGGTCATGTAGAGCACGGGCCGATGGGCAATCAGCAATTGCTCGAAGGCCTCCAGGTCCATGCCGTCAGCACCGCGAGGGATGGTGATGACCCGTGCGCCATGCAAGGCCAGATTGGTGTGCATGGTGAAGTAGCACGGATCGTCGAGCAGCACCGTGTCGCCGGGTTTGACCAGCAGGCGCATCAGCATGTCGATGGCCTGCACGGTGTTGGCTGTAGTGACGATCTGTTCCACCGGCACTTCGATGCCCAAGGCCGACAGCTTGACCCGCAACGCTTCGCGTAGCGGCAGGTAACCGGCGGCGACGCCGTATTCGCCCATGCGCAGGGAAGTTGCGCGCAGGGTGCCGCGCACGGCTTTTAGCAGTTCATCCGCCGGCAGCCACGAGGAAGGCAGAAATCCGGCGCCAGGTCGCAGCGAGCCGTTGTCCTGCAGTACCGCACGGCGGACCACGCTGAGGGTGTCTTGAGGCTGCAGGTCCGGGCCGGCATCGGTCTTGAGAGTGACGCTGGACCGGTGCACGTAATGCCCCGAACCCTGGCGTGAAACCACCAGGCCCTTGGCCCGCAAGCGGTCCAGCGCATCCACCACCGTGGACTTGCCCACGTTCATCAGCTCGGAGAGTTCGCGAATGGGCGGCAGGCGCGAGCCGTGAGGCAGCCCGCCCTGGCTGATCGCCACCGACAACTGATCGACGATCTGCTGCACCAGCGGCACTCCCGGCTGGAACTCGATGGCGGCGATCACTGCACGCTGAACCTGCATTTTACTGGTCTCTCCGGCAGTAAAGTTCGTTTGATTCTATACGAACTTGCTCTGATGAAAACAAACGACTCTCTCTACCATCACCTTACAGACTTTCCTGATTGTTCGCGCTGGACGCCAGAACAATCGCTGGTTCCAGAGGTGTTGCATGAGTGTTCAAACAACGGTCGCCGTCGCCAAACCGGTGATCAATATCCGTCTTTTCATGATCCGGATCATCACCGCCGTGTCGCTGTTTGCGGTGCTGGGCAAGGCCAACGTCTGGCTCGACACCGCCACCAACAGCATCCTCGCCCTTGGCTATCGCGCACTATTGCTGTTACTGCCGCTGACGTTACTGGTACTCGGCCGCCGTTCCCTGAGCGTCACGCTATTGTGCGCTGCCCTCGGGCTGGTGCTGCTGGCCGTCACCAGCAACCAGGGAGTGGTGATGTTCGCCGCTGCATTGTTCGCCTACGGCATTGCCATTGCCGGTTACCTGATCAAGAGCGAAGCCGCCCAGACCAAAGAGGGGGCGGCCTACAATCGCGTTGCCATGAACATGGGCAGTCTGGTGGCGGGGCTGATCCTGCTATCTCCGCTGCTGACCCCCACGATGTTTTTCCTCGGCGCCGCGAGTTTCGTCCTGCTGTGCCTGCCCATCGCCATGGGCGCGACCTTTACCACCCAACCGGCGGTTGCAAGCCCGGTCACCCATGACGGCAGCGGCTGGCGCAACAAACTGCCGTGGGCTATCGCGGGAATCATCATGGGCATCAAGCTGTTTGGCGTGTTTTCGATTCTGCCCCAGGCGATTCTGCTCAAGACCGGTGAATTGCCGGCCTGGTATGGCTTGATGTTGATCCTCAACAGCGCCGTGGTGGTGTTCGCTCAGGTGCCGGTGATGAAGCTGATCGAACGCACCGGGCGTTTTAAAGTGGTCGCGGTCATCGGGATCATTATCGGCGGCTTCGCAGTACTCTCGTCACCTGCGGCGTTCCATGTCGACACCCTCGTCGGTGCGCTGATCTGGGTGGCGTTGCTGTCCATTGCCGAATGCGCGTTCAGCTACCTCGATTACTTCTCCGTCAAACAAAACAACATGTTCGTCAAGGAAGTGTCCCTTGGCGTCGGCGCCGGGTTGACCGTTTTGATCATGCGGGTGATGCCGCCGCCGTACAACGCCTTGGTGCTGGCCGCCATCGGCGCGGGCGGGATTCTGGCGTGGTACTGGCTCAACCGGAAATCCAACGCGTCACTGCACGACTGAGTCACCGCGTTTGCGTTTTTTACTCCACAGGTCGGAGGCTTCATGAATACGACGTCATGCGTAGTAGTGGTCGGGTACAACGGCAACCGGGTTAACGATATCCATAAGCTGCGTGACCTCTGCAAGACGCTCTATAACGCCAGGCTGATCCTGGTGGTCGAGCAGATTCAAGCCGATGACGATCAGGTGGCGGATCACGTGTGCACCGCCTCGATGGCGCAGCCGGACATCGCCGATTCCGTCGATCTGCTGGTCGGTTGCCTGAGTGCCGATCGCTGGAAGCTGATCGGCGTCCTGCCTTTTTCCGACCGTGGTGTGTTGCTGGGGGCCGCGTTGGCCTCGCATTTCGACCTGCCCGGCATCACCCCAGGCGAGGCGCGGGCGGGGCTGGATAAACAGATTTTCCGCAAGCTGGAAGCGATCGCTGGCACAGCGCCCGAGGGTTACCGCCCGGTGTTTTCCGCACGCATCGAAAGCCTCGGCGAACTGCGTCAGCGGGTGGTCGAACTGGGCGGCAAAGCCTTCATCAAACCGGCCTGCGAAGGTGCGAGCAGAGGGTGTCGTGTCATCCATCATACGTCCGAATGCGACGAGGCCTGGCAGGCGCTCAAGCCTTATCGCGAAGGCGGCATCGTCCTCGAAGAGTTGATTCAGAACGCCCGGGAATACAGTTGGGATTACGTCGCGGGGAGCACTTGGGTCACAGAGAAAACCACCACTGAAGGTGCCTATCGCGCGGAAATCCAGCAAGTGGTGCCGGCGCCCTTGGCGGCTGACGTACAGGCTCGCCTGGCGGCTGCCGGTCGGCACATGTCCGGGTTGGTCTCGCTGGTAAATGGCGCCTATCACAACGAGGTCTTCCTGCGCGGCGACGGCCTGACCTCGGCGGTGGAAACCAATATGCGCCCCGGCGGCATGCACATCTGGGACCTGGCGCGTCTGGCGTTCGTCGATTTCGATCCATGGGAGCGTTGGGTCAGGTGGGCCGTGGAAGGCAAGGTGGACCATCAGGATCCCGTCGCCCGTGGCTATTGCGGCATTCGCCTGCTCCGGGCGCCGGCTGGTGGTCTTTTGCGCCACGTGCCGGACATCGAATCCCTGGCCCGGGAGCTCAGCATCGAGCTGGTCGAGGCGGTGTACACCAAACGCCTCAGCGATTCGGTCACCGCACTGGTGAGAGACAACACGTCGTTCATCGGCCACATCGTGCTGTTCAGCGAGGATTACGCAGAACTCAGTGACAACCTGCTGCGTCTGGCAGAAGCCATCGAGTCGCGCGTTGAAGTGACCTGTCTGGCAGCGCCGGCGAGAGCCATGGGCTGAGCCTTCGGGATCAATGTTTCAAGCATTATTGGTTTAAGAGGTTGGGTAATGATTGAGCTAAAAACGTCCTGTGATGAACGCTTTATCGCCCTGGCGAGGGAACTGGGCTATGACATCTACGGCGAGAATACCGTGGGCGGGCATTACACGCCGCTGGTGCGGCATCACGATGAAATCTATGTCAGCGGTCTGGTGCCGCGCATGAGCGGCAAAATCCATTACCCCGGGAGAGTGGGGCGCGAGCTCAATCTGACGGATGCTCAAGCCGCCGCTAGTATCAGCGCCATGCGCGGACTGGCCTTGATCGTTGATGCCATCGGCTCGCTGGACAAAATAAAGTCGCTGATTCGTATCACGGTTTACGTGAAGTGTACGGAGGATTTCGTTGACCTCAGTGACGTCGCCAACGGCGCATCAGATGTCTTCAGTCATGTGCTGGGCGATGCGGGGAAACATACCCGAACCACTGTCGGCGTCTATCAGTTACCGAAAAATGCCGCCGTGGAAGTTGACATGATTGCGGCGCTGCGACCCTCAGTGCTGTGAGTGTTAGTTGGTCGGCTTTACAGTGATCGATTGTTAACCTAGTGTCTGGTCACTTAAGTCGATAATAAGTCGGTGTTTGCGGATGAATAATATTCAAGGCGGTTTTTTTTCATATAAGGTTTTTCGCCAGAGTTTAAGCCAGCCGCTTGCGAATGCCCGGGTGTGGAAGGGGGATGAACTTACAGACATGCGTCAGCGCCTTGAGGCCAGCGAGGTCGATATTGTCGCGCTGGCTCATGACAACAGCACCGAAGGCTGCAAGTTGACGCCAGGGATGGCGGTGTCCATGCAATGGTTGAAACCGGGCACGGCGCTCAATGGTCATGCTCATGCGTGGTGGCATCTGTTCATCATCCAGTCCGGCAGCGGCACATTGACCCTCGGCGATGCCGATGCAGTCTACATCAACCCCGGCGACGTGTTGTTGGTGCCTGCCTGGACCCGGCATGGCTTCGTCAACACCAGCGCCACTGAACCGCTGGCCATGCTGAACATGAGTAACATGCCGCAGATGGCGCAGCTCTCCAACGCGGCAGATGCCACGGTCTGACACGCTCACCTTCCCCTCTTTGCTCACCCAGGGAGTCTGCATTCGCAGACTCCCTTTTTTCATTTCGGCTACCCCTCCTGGCCCTGTGTGATTTGAACTTCTGTATCCGTAGAAACAGATAATTTCTGTATCTGTTCAGCGCCTGATCAACTAACTACGATCGTTTCCAATGCAACGGATTATTGTGGTTAGTGCAAGGGAGCGTTCTATGGAAGGTACGAAGCTGAAACTGTATGTTGGCGCGGATTTTGTCAGTGCGTTTGCAATGTCGGTATTTGTTGCGCTGAAGGAAAAGCAACTGTCATTTGAACTTGTCGCGCTGAATTTGAAGTCGCGCGAGAACTATAAGGCGAGTTATAAGGATATCTCGTTGACCTGCAAAATCCCCACGCTGGTTCACGAAGGTTTTGCACTGTCGGAATCTTCGGCCATTGCCGAATATCTGGAAGAGATAGCGCCGGGGCATCCAAAACTGTTCCCGCTGGACATCAAGCAGCGCGCCCGCGCCCGTCAACTCCAGGCCTGGTTACGCAGCGATCTGCTGGTCATTCGCAAAGAGCGCCCGGCGGACCTCCTTTACTTCGGCAAAAAAGACAGCCCCCTGTCCGACGAGGCTTTGGCCGCCGCCGACCGGTTGTTTTTCGTGGCTGACCGGTTGCTGGAGGGGGGCGCCGATCACCTGTTCGGTGACTGGAGCATTGCCGACACTGACCTGGCAATCATTCTCAATCGACTCGTGGCCAATGGTGATCAGGTTCCTGCGCGACTGGCGGCGTATGTCCGCCGACAGTGGGATCGCGACAGCGTACGGGCCTGGATGGACATAGAGCGCGCAGCGCCAGCCATCGCGCCTTTGAATGTATAAGGCCAACGCCAGGCAATCACCAGGAGCGCTGCCATGCAGGGACCGTCGGAGCAGGAAAGATACAAACCCTATAACTCACGCACCATTCGCGACACGTCGTACTGGCAAAAATTGACGCCAGCGTTGCAGGAGGCCATGACTGTGGTGGCACGGGTCATGCCGTTTCGCACCAATGAATACGTCCTGGGCACGCTGATCGACTGGAACAACATTCCGGATGACCCGATTTTCCGCATGACCTTTCCCCACAAGGACATGCTGCTGCCGGACGAGTACGCGTCGCTAAAACACTTGATCGAGCGCGATGACACCGTCGCCATCAAGCGTCGGATCGAGGCGATCTGGCTGCGGATGAACCCTCATCCGGCGGGGCAGCTGACACACAACGGCGCAACCCTCGACGGAAAAGTCCTGCCGGGCATACAGCACAAGTACCGCGAGACCGTGCTGTTTTTCCCCGGTGCCGGTCAGACATGTCACGCGTACTGCACGTTCTGTTTCCGTTGGGCGCAGTTCATCGGCGAGGAAGAACTCAAGTTCAACGCGCGTGAGTCCCTGGAGCTGGTGAACTACCTGCGGGTGCACACCGAGGTTACAGATGTGCTGATTACCGGTGGTGATCCGATGATCATGAACACGCGTTCGCTGGCGGGGTACATCGAGCCGCTGCTGGAACTGCCTCACCTCAAGAGCATTCGCATCGGCACCAAGTCCGTGGCGTATTGGCCGCAACGATTTGTCAGCGACAAGGACGCGCCGGAACTGCTGGACCTGTTTAAACGGATCGTCGCGGCGGGCAAACACCTGTCGGTCATGGGCCACTACAACCACCCGGTAGAGATTCACCAGGACATCGCCCGTCAGGCCATCGAGCGTATCCGTTCCACCGGAGCGACCTTGCGCATGCAGGCGCCGGTGATCCGCCACATCAACGAAAACCCCGCTGATTGGGCGGCGCTCTGGACCGAAGGCGTGCGGCTGGGAGCGGTGCCTTATTACATGTTTGTCGAGCGCGATACCGGGCCGAGCCACTACTTCGCGATGCCTTTGGCGCGGGCATTCGAGATTTTTCAGGCGGCTTACCGAACGGTGTCCGGGCTGGCGCGCACGGTGCGCGGACCGTCCATGAGCACCTTTTACGGGAAGGTGTTGATCAACGGCATCGAGACGGTCGCCGGGGAAAAAGTCTTCGTGTTGCAGTTCCTTCAGGCGCGCGATCCGCAGTGGGTGTTGCGCACGTTCTATGCGCGATTCGATCCGCAAGCGACCTGGTTCGATGAGTTGCGACCAGCGTTTGGTGAGCGCTCGTTTTTCTTTCAGCCGGAGCCTGTTGCAGCGCCCGAATTGATACCGGTCCTGCTCGAAACGGCGTAGGACGATTCATCAGGAGATAGGGATATGAGCGGCATTCCGTTTGATCAGCGTGAAGGTTTTATCTGGCTCGACGGCGAGTTCGTCGAGTGGTTCCAGGCGCGATTGCACGTGCTGAGCCATGGTCTGCATTACGCAAGCACGGTGTATGAAGGGGAGCGCGTCTACAACGGCAAGATCTTCAAACTGCGCGAACACAGCGAGCGGCTGTATCGCTCGGCACAGTTGATGGATTTCACGATTCCCTATGAGCTGGCCGAACTGGAAGCGGCCAGCCATGAACTCCTGCAACGCAACAACGTGGTCGATGGTTACCTGCGGCCCGTGGCCTGGCGCGGCAGTGAAATGATTTCCACCTCTGCCCGCTTCAACCGCGTGCACGTAGCGATTGCCTGCTGGCAATGGCCGAGTTATTTCGACCCGGCGGGGCACATGGGGGGGATTCGCTTGAAGACCGCGCAGTGGCGTCGTCCGCCGCCAAGCAGCAGCCCGTTCGAAGCCAAGGCGTCCGGGCATTATCAGATCGCCACGCTCAGCAAGCACGATGCGGAGAACAGTGGTTATCACGATGCGCTGATGCTCGACTGGCGCGGCCACGTCGCCGAAGCCACCAGTGCCAACGTGTTCTTCGTCAAAGACCGGACGCTGCACACGCCGCTGCCCGACTGCTTCCTCAATGGCATTACCCGCCAGACCGTTATCGAATTGGCCAGCGCGCTGGATTACCAGGTGGTCGAGCGCACGATTCTTCCTACGGAGCTTGGCGACTTCGATGAGTGTTTTCTGACGGGCACCGCCGCCGAAATCACCCCTGTGCAGAGCATCGACGAACAGCGCTATCGACCGGGCACCGCCTGTCGCGAATTCATTGTCGCTTACACCTCAACCGTTAACGCCTGATAAACCGCCGGGAACACCACCATGTCAGATCAAGGGATTGTTGCGTCTAAACCTTATGTTTCACTGGGGCACCGCCATGAAGAATTGTCGTTCCGTGGCTGGACGGTGCTGACAACGGCCGAATTTGCCTACGATGTCGTCGGCACGCTGCAAGCGTTCGGTCAGATCATTCCGCAATTCAACGGACAGACGGCGTTCGCCATTACCCGCAAGCCGGGGTATGAAGCGTTGCCGTACTCTCAGAGCATGAACGGCATCGGCCCGCACACCGAAGCGCCGGTCTATGGACCGCCGCCGCGATATCTGGCGCTGCATTGTCATCATCAGGCCACGTGCGGGGGAGGGCATACCGGGCTGGTGGACGGTTATGAGTTCCTGGCGTTCCTTGAGCGCACTGAACCCGAGTTGCGCGAATGGATCACCGACACACCCGTAGAGTTCGTGGCCACCGCCAAACCCGGTGAAAAAGCGCAAAGCCGAGTCAAGGAATACATCCTGACGCCTACAGAGGACGGGGACATTTTCCGCTTCAGCTACAACCAGTTTCACTACGGCGACGTAAATCCTTCCGAGGAGGATCTGCAGCAATCGAAGATGGCGAACAGTTCATCGCCACTGGCCAGGTTCGCGATGCTCGGCGAGGAGTATTTCCTGCAGCACAACACGCCGGTGCTGATTCCCGACGACTGCATGCTGATATGGGACAACTGGCGGATGATCCATGCCCGCAGTCGATACACTGACCCGGCGCGAAACCTGACCCGCTACTGGCTGGCCTGATTTATCTGTCGCCCACTATTCCATCGGCGTACCCCTCGGCGGGTATGCGTCCTACAGGTATCGCGTCATGCAAACAGCAATCGAGATCGCCAAGGTCGATCATCAACTGGTCGTACGGCTCAATCAGGCCTGGACCAAAAGGGCCACGGTGTGTGCGCCGGACAAGGCGTTGGTCAGCGAAGCGTTCGATCCGGCTCGCCCGGACTATCCGGAGTGCATGGTGCCTTTCTTCCATCACCCGAAATTCCAGGCCCTGAGCGACGAGCTCAAAAGTACAGTGGTCACCTGGGGCTGGATTGGCTACAACTTGCGCACCGTCACGGCCGAAGAGCACGTGGTGAACCCGGCGCTGAGCGTCATCGCCAATCAGTACCTGGGCAAAAACGACTGGCATTTTCGTGAGGCAATGCAGCAGACGTTGATTGACGAGCACTACCACACACTCATGCACCTTCGCGCCATTGAGCGAACCAAAGAGGAACGCGCACTCGATCAGGATCTGGAGTTACCGCCCTCGGTGACTTATCTGCGGCTTGTCGCGCTGCGCGAAGCTTTGCCCGAGCAGTGGCAGCGCGACCTGGCGGCGATCACTTTTGCGGTGGTGGCGGAGATCAGCGTCAACGCTTACCTGGATCTGCTGGCCGATGATCAAACCATTCAACCGCAAAACCGCCGCGTCGCCGAACTGCATAACCGCGACGAATACGCCCACAGCAAGATTCTCGCGGAAGTGGCAAAGGTCATGTTCGCGACCATGCAGCCGCCGCAGCGGGCATTTTTCGCACAGACGTTGTCGGTGGCGCTGAGTGCCTTTGTCGCTCAGGACTACTCAATGTGGGAGGCGATTCTGACGCAGCTCGGCGTTGAGGATGCTGCGCTGATCATTGCCGACACCCGGGAGAGCAACAAGAACGCCACGATCATGCGTGACTACAGCGGCCTGCATCGTCTGGCGCAGGATCTGGGGATTACCGACGAGATCGATTTCGACTTCCGTCCGACGCTCAAAGCGGCGGCTGTGGCCTGATTCGGGAGGTGAAAATGTCCGTTCCAGTGTACGAAGTGTTCGCCATCCGTGTCGGCGCCAATGCCCAGCGCACCGCGCGGGAAAATTTTCTCTACGACGCCTGCTGCGGTGATCCCGATGCGTCGATGCCGTTGGATTACTACTTCTGGGTCATTCGCAACGAGCAGCACGTCATTGTGGTCGACACCTGTTTCCAACCGGCTACAGCAGATCGGCGCAACCGTCAGATGTATCGCCTGCCGGAAGAATCTCTGCGTCAACTGGACATCGATCCGGCGCAGGTCGAGAACCTGATTCTCACCCATTTGCACTGGGATCATGCCGGTAATCTGGGGTTGTTTCCCAAAGCCACGGTGCATTTGCAGGAAGCGGAGTTGCGCTTCTGCACCGGTCCGAAAATGGCCCATCGCACGGTAAACAAAACCTACGAGGTCGAAGACGTGATGTCGGCGCTGCCACCGCTGTTCGAAGGCCGGTTGCGTTTGCACACGGGCACGATCGAGGTGATTCCTGGCGTGACGTTGCATCCGGTGGGTGGCCATACGCCGGGTAGCCAGGTGGTGCGGGTCAATACAGGTCGTGGCTGGATTGTTCTGGCGTCGGATGCCGCGCATTTGTGGGTGAACATTCGACAGCGCAGTCCGTTTCCGATTCTGGATGATCTGGCGCAGACGCTTGAAGCGTTTATCGAAATCGACCGCTTGGCTGACAGCGAAGACCACGTTATTCCGGGCCACGACCCGTTGATCGCCAAGCGATTCCCGCATTGGAACGATGATCCACACATCATTTGCCTGCATCAAAGCCCAGTCTGAAGAATACCTACAACTTGTAGGAGCGAGCTTGCTCGCGATGGGCGTGAACGATAACGCGTGTGCATGGAAAAACGCGTTGCCTCCACATTCATCGCGAGCAAGCTCGCTCCTACAGGAATTGCTCAACCCTGGTTTTTCAGGAGGTGGCCTAGGGTCGCCAGTGCCTCATCAATCTTCGGCGAAAACGGCGCCCCACACCCAATCCGCACAAAGTGGTCAAAGCGCCTGGTATTGGAAAAGATATCCCCAGGTGAAATCTGAATGCCCGCCTTCAGTGCCTCATGAAAAAACACCATGGACGAATATTGAGGCGGCAGTTCCACCCATAGCAATGTGCCGCCGCGAGGGTCCGTCACGCAGGTGCCCTGTGGGAAATAGCGAGTGATCGCGGCACTCATCTGTTGGCGTTGTTGCGTCAGAGTTTTCCTCAAACGACGCAGGTAACGTTCGTACGACGGTGTTTTCATGAACGCACCCACCGCCAGTTGCGACAACGCCTCGCAGCCGCGGGTCTGAGTGTGTTTGAGCATTTCCACGCGCTCGTGCCATCTTCCCGCGCTGATCCAGCCCAGGCGCAGGCCCGGTGCCAGGGTTTTGTTCAGCGAGGCGCAATAGATCACGTTGTCGGTGCGGTCCCAGTGTTTGAGCGTGGACAACGGATCATCGGTATCCACCAAGTCACCATAGGTGTCATCTTCAATCAGCACGGTGCCGTGCTCGGCACACAGTTGCACCAGTCGCGCCTTGTGGGCGTCGGGCATGATGCTGCCCAGTGGGTTTTGCAGGTTGGGAATGGCAATCAGCGCCTGAATCCGTTCGGAGCCTCGCAACAATTGTTCCAGTGCGAACAGATTGATGCCCGCGTGAGCCGTTGCCGGGACTTCCAGAGCCCGCAGGTTCAGGCTTTCGAGAATTTGCAGCAGGCCGTAGAAGGTTGGCGATTCCACGGCCACCGCGTCGCCGGGCTGGGTGACCGCACGCAGGGCGAGGTTGAGCGCTTCGGTCGCGCCGTTGGTGACTACAATTTTCTCTGCTGTCAGATTGGCCTTTGTTGTCAGCGCTCGTCGGGCAAGGATATTGCGCAATGCGATGTTGCCGCAGGTCGAGCCTTGAGCACCCAGCAAGTGCTGATCCTGCCGCAGCGCTTTAATCATATGGTCCTGCAAAACCTTCAACGGATAGAGCTGCGGCGCACAGTAGGCGCTGGCGAAATTCACCTTGATCGTCGAGCGTTGGCTGGCCTTGAGTACCGACGACACCTGTTCGTGAATGCCGACATAGACGTCAGTGTCCAGAGGTGGAGGAGGATCGACCGGTTTGAGCAAGGTGTCTGGCTGGCGAATGTAGTTGCCCGAGCGCGGGCGGGCTTCCAGGACGCCGCAGTCCTCAAGCTCACGGCAAACCTGCACGGCGGTCGACAGACTGACGGCATGCTTTTCCATCATCAGTCGAATGGAGGGAAAACGTTCACCGGTTTTCAAGGTGCCACTGCGGATCGCGTCGAGGTAGTGATTGGCTAACTGACGGTACAAAGGGGGCGTGTGCATGAGGACCTCAGCAATCGCACCACTGAAGTCTTGAGCTGGAAAGTGAGTTGACGCTCCCGCATGCGGACCCGTGGTGCTCAAGGGTTAAGGGAAGAGTTTTTCTGGCGTCGATACTGAGAGAGTAATCGCGCTTTTACCTGAATCGCGGGCAATAAAAAGCCCCGCTCTAGGGCGGGGCTCAATGCTGTGCAGTCAGGAGAATTTCGAAGCGAGCAAGAACCTGTGGCGAGGGTGGACCTGTGGAGAGGGGATTTATCCCCGTTGGGTCGCGAAGCGGCCCCCAGCGTCCGGCCAAACAGAATGAGTTGTCCGGATTACGACTGCTTCGCAGCCGAACGGGGTTGTCGGCATTCCGATAAATCCCCTCGCTACAATTAAACGTGTGTCCTGTTACTGCGCAGCGATGCTGTAGCCATCGAATGCGGTTTGCTGCTGAAGCGCGGTAATGATGTTTTTGCGGCTAGCCGCTTGTTCTGTCCCGGTGCTGTCCAGGAACGTCTCGCTTTCCAGCTCGGCTTCATCGCCTTCGCCGACGAAAGTGAAACCCAGGAACTCCAGCGCTTCACGGTCAACGTTCAGTCGCGAACGCGGTGTCCGCAGTGGCAGGGTGACGCTCACGCCATCCTTGCTGATGGTGAACACTTCGACTTCTTTCTTGGCGCGGGCCGTTTTGCTCTTGCCACTTGCCGGGCTGCTGATGGCCAGATGCGTCTGGTTCAGCACTTTCAGCGCCAGGCCGTAAACGATTTCCTGAAACGCCGGATCGTCCTTGAAGCTGGAAAGAATGCGACTGATCGAGAATTTGCTGCTCAGGTCTTCGAGCGCCGCGATGTCGGCGGCTTCAGCGTCCTTGAGTTGCTTGAGTTCGCCCATCAGTTCGTAGGCTTTATCGTCGTCGAAGCGGTCATGAGCCTGGCGAATCGCGGCGCGCAGCTCACGGATCTGGTCGCTTTCCCGAGTGGACTGAAAAGCGTCCAGGACCATCTCGCTGATGGTCTTGGCCTGGGGCACATGCTGTGAAAGATTGATGGAGTTTTCGTATTCCGCTTTGGACGACAAGGTGACTACGGATTCAGCGGTATTGGAATCGGACATTGAAATTTCACTACTTCTTTAAACTTGGGTTGGGGCGAGAAAGCACTGGGCCTTTTCAGGCCGCCTAATCTATTGGACCGAGGCGGCGTTGTCACGGATTCCCCGGCGAATTTAGATTCATCGACCGCACAGCCCATTGCTCTGCCGTTTGCTGATCGACCGGTAACGTGAAGCGAAAGGTCGCACCGCGCCCAGGAACATCGATCAGCTGGATATCGCGTCCGTGCAATTGCAGGATCCGATGGACGATTCGCAGCCCCAGTCCGCCATCGCGCCGCGCACCGCCAATGTTGAACGGACGCAGGAACAATCCCTCGCGCAGCTCAGATGCGATGCCGGGGCCGGTGTCGCTGACGGTGACTTCGATAAACGGTCCTTGTGGACGCAAGCTCAGTTCGATGTTTCCACCTCGAGGGGTATGACGCAGGGCGTTGTCGAACAGGTTGGTGAGGACCCGTTCGATCAGTCCCAGGTCGGCGCAGGCCGCCGCCACGTTGGGCGCGAAGCTGGCCTTCAGTTCGATCTGGCGCGCCTCGGCGGTGAGTTCGAATTTCTGGAAGATGTCCTGCACCAGATCGGTCAGGGAGAAGCGCTCCAGCACAGGCTGCACAAAACCGTGTTCCAGGCGCACCAGTTCCAGCAACGATTGCGCCAGTCCTCCGACCTTGCGGCTTTGATCCAGGGCGATACCGAGGTAGCGGCGACGATCGGCGGGGGACAGCGTGGCGTCCTTGAGCGACAGGGTTTCCAGATAACCATGCAGCGACGCCAGAGGCGTACGCAGGTCGTGGGAAATGTTCGCCACCAGTTCGCGGCGCTCCTGATCCTGACGGGTCAGCGAGCGCCACTGTTCACTGAGACGTGCCTGCATCTGCCGGAAGGTTGCGTCGAGTATGGCGATTTCGTCATGGCTGGCGGTTTTTACCACCGATGCATCTGTCGGTGGCGCCACCGGAACACCATCAATGTCGAACTGGCTCACGGTTTCGGTTAGACGACGCAACGGCCGAGTGATCAAGGCAAATGCGCTGAGACCGGCAATCAGGCAGAGCAATGCGACCAGTCCGATAGACAGCAGGGCCGTGTTGAGGGCTGCGCTGGTGGCGCCCCGTTCCGCCAGGCGATCGTGGTCTTCACCGAGCAACACCACGTAAAGATAACCCGCAGGCTTACCGTCGACCTTCAGCGGCGCGGCGCTGAATACCTTGCGCGCATCGACGTTGCGCGGGTCGTCACCGAGAATCGGCAGGGCATCACCCTTGAGCAGGCGCTCGATTGGTGCAAGGTCGACCCGTTGCCGGTGAATCCGGCCTTCGGGCGCCGCGCTGCCGACAATCTTGCCCTCGGTGTCAAGCAGATAAACCTCGACACTGGGATTGACCAGCATCAGCTTGCTGAAAAGGTCACGCACGGCATCGGGCATCAGGCCTTGGGTGTCCATCAGCACCGTGTCGCGGGCGATATGCTGGGCCAGATCCCGGGACAGGCCTTGCACCACTTCCTGCGCATGCATCTGGTTGGAGCGCACCTGCATCCAGGCCGAGGTGCCGCAGCACACCAGCAACAGCACGGCGAAAACCAGAGACAGCCGTTGCGTCAGGGTCAGCCTCATGGCTGTTCCTCCCTGGCCGCGAATTTGTAGCCACGGCCCCACACCGTGAGGATGCGCACCGGCTGTGCGGGATCGGCCTCGATCTTTGCCCGCAGGCGGTTGATATGGGTATTGACCGTATGTTCGTAGCCTTCATGGCTGTACCCCCACACGGCATTGAGCAAGTCCATGCGCGAGAACACTTTGCCAGGTTGGCGGGCGAAGAAATACAGCAGGTCGAATTCCCGTGGCGTGAGGTCGAGGCGACGACCGTCGAGGGATACCTCGCGAGTGATGGGATCGATGGAGAGGCCGTCAATGATCAGGCTGCCGGCGTCCATTTTCAGATTGCGGGCCATGGCGTCGACCCGTCGCAGCAGCGCCTTGACCCGGGCGACCAGTTCGAGCATGGAAAAGGGTTTGGCCAGGTAGTCGTCGGCGCCGAGTTCCAGCCCCAGTATCCGATGCACTTCGCTGGAGCGCGCACTGGTGATGATGATCGGTGTGTAGCGGGCCATGGCGCGGGCGCGGCGGCAGATTTCCAGGCCATCGACACCTGGCAGCATCAGGTCGAGGATCAGCGCGTCCCAACTTCCTTGCAGCAGCAATCGCATCCCTTCATCGCCATCGGCGCAGTGCACCACCTCGAACTGCTCATCGCGAAGATGCAGGCAGATAAGGTCGGCGATATGCAGATCGTCCTCGACCACGAGAACGCGTTTGTTCGGTTCCATCAAGCTCAATCCTTCGGCGCGATGAGCGCATTGTGCGGGTTTTCCAGAGCCAGAGTTATCACGAATAATTTAACTTCTCGTGAGGATTTGGCGATCAACCCAAGCCTAGGCTGTGTTCCATGAAAGGCACTTTGGATTTTTGGAGACGGCCATGTTTTCACGGCGACATTTTCTACTGGCGAGCGGCGGGCTGGGTGCTGCAGCCTTGGTGATCGGTGTATTGCCAAAATTTTCCGCCAGTTCCGCACTGGTCGGTGACGCCAGTGCCGAGGAAGTTTTCGAAGTGATGCACAGCGACAGCGAGTGGCGCGCCCGACTCAGCGCAGAGCAGTACGAAATCCTGCGCGAGGAGGGCACCGAACGGGCCTACAGCAGTGCGCTGAACAACGAGCACCGTGACGGCATCTTTGCCTGTGCCGGTTGCGACCTGCCGCTGTTTTCATCCGCTACGAAGTTTGACAGCCGCACGGGTTGGCCGAGCTTCTGGGCCCCACTGGACAAGGCCGTGGCGACCCGTCATGACCGATCCTTCGGCGTACTGCGCGAAGAGGTTCATTGTCGTCGTTGCGGTGGTCATCTGGGGCATGTCTTCGATGACGGACCCAAGCCCACCGGCCTGCGTTACTGCATGAACGGGCTTGCCATGACCTTCAAGCCACAGGCGGTTTGACTCGTTGGATCGAGCCGGAGTGGCACTCGATCGATCACCGCATTTTTTATTCAGGAGTCAGCCTCATGACAATTCGGTTTACCTGGCGTCGTACCCTGTTGGGGTTGGTCGCCGCAGGCATCATCGGCCAATGCTCGGCGTTTTCTTTCGGGTCCGCTGAAGAAGCGGTCGTCATTCCTCCTCCGGCCCTCGACGAAACCACCGAGGCCCGGAGCGAAACCGCAGTCTTCGCCGGCGGTTGTTTCTGGGGCGTGCAAGGTGTGTTTCAGCATGTCAAAGGCGTCAAGAACGCCGTCTCCGGGTACGCCGGCGGGGCCGCCAACACCGCGCAATATGAGCGGGTCAGCGGCGGTGATACCGGCCACGCAGAAGCCGTCGAAGTCACCTACGACCCAACCCAGGTCAGCTACGGTAACTTGCTGCAAATCTACTTCTCAGTGGCTCACAATCCGACAGAACTCAATCGTCAGGGACCTGACCGCGGCACTCAGTATCGGTCGGCGATTTTTCCGGGAAACAGTGAGCAGCAACGTGTCGCCCAGGCCTACATTGCGCAACTGGACGCTGCAAAATCTTTCAACAAACCGATTGTCACCAAACTGGAAACCTATAACGGTTTCTACCCGGCGGAAGAGGAGCATCAGGACTTTTTGACTGAGCACCCGACCCATCCGTACATCGTGATCAATGATCTACCGAAGGTGGCGCAGTTGAAGCGCTTATATCCGGAGCGGTATCAGGAGAAACCGGTATTGGTGAAAACGGGGATGTGAGAGGACGACGCTCACCCCGAAATCACATTCTTGCCCGCCACCTTCGACCGATACAACGCCTGATCAGCCCTGGCCAGCAGCCCGGTCTGCTGTTCTTCGTCAAAGCGCTGAACCACACCCATGCTGAGGGTCAGTTGAAAGTCTCCTACCGGCGGCAAGTCTGCGAGGCTTTGGCGGATGGTCTCGGCGAGGGTTCTGGCGTCGGTCAACGGAGTGTTGGGCAGGATAATGATGAACTCATCACCGCCCCAACGAGCCAGCAAATCACCCTCGCGGACACAGTGCTTGACGCTTTCGACCACCTGCACTAATGCGGCATCACCCAAGGCATGACCGTAGTGATCGTTGATGTTCTTGAAGTCGTCGATGTCCATGGCGATCAGCGACAGGGGTTGTCGAAAGCGTTGGGCGCGATCACATGCCTGAGGAAGGGTTTTACTCAGACGATGTCGATTGGCGATTGCGGTCAGCGCGTCGGTTTCCGCCAGTTTGCGGTTTTCTTCGAGTTGGATCTGCAACTGCTGGTTGACCCGGGATAATTCTCGAGTGCGTTCTTCGACGATGGCTTCCAGGGATTGATTCCTTCGTTCAAGCGCTTCGAGCAGCAGTTTCTTTTCTTCAATGCTGCGGTGCGCACCGACCATTCGCGCGACCGTGCCGTCGGCATTACGTGCAAGCACGTGGCCACGGTCTTCGATCCAGATGTAGCGCCCGTCCTGTGTGCGACATCGATACTCGGCTTTATAAACGGGTGCCCGTTGGCTCAGGTAGTCGTCAAACAGGGCCATGACCCGCGGATAATCGTCGGGATGCATCACGTTTTCCCAGGTCAACACCGTGTTGTCCAGGGAGTGAGGTGCGTAGCCAAGCATTTCGTACCAGCCGGGGTTGCGGTAAACGAAACCGGTATTGGCGTTCCAGTCCCAGATGCCGTCACTGACCAGTTCCATAATGGTGTGCAGCATGTTTTCGTTCAAATCTGACAGATTGAACTTCAACGCTTCGATATCCGAGGCCCCATCCATCACCGCTCTCCCTGATCAAAGTGACTCGCCAGTCGAGGAGATTAGTCGATGGTGTGTTCACCCCGCTAGTGCTTGCCCCACATCCGCATGGCGAAGTCGACGAAACTGCGCAGTTTCGGCAAACGGTAGCGATCCTGAGCGTACATCAGGCTCATTGGCCGGCTCGGCGGCTGGTAATCCTGCATCACGGCCACCAGTTTTCTGTCCTTGAGGTCTTGTTCCACCAACGCGTCGGGCAACAACACGATGCCCATGCCGGTGCGTGCCGCTTGATGCAATGCTGCGGAGCTGTTGATCAGCATGGGTCCACTGACTGCCACAGCCACCTCGCCCTCAACCCCGGTCAGGCGCCATTCCTTTTCCACCGAGTGCCAGTCATCGCCGGCCGGGTAGGCAAAGGACAAGCAGTCGTGGTGTCGCAGGTCATCAGGTTTTTCCGGGTTGCCTCGGCGTATCAGGTATTCCGGTGATGCGCACATCGTCAGGGTGTACGCAACGAGTGGACGGGCGATCAGGTTGGTCTGTTCCATGTTGCCCAGCCGAAACGCCACGTCGAAACCATTTTCGAGCAGGTCCGGGCGCCGGTTGGTGAGGACCACGTCCAGCTTGACTCGAGGACAAAGCAGGGCGAATTCGCTCAGCGCGGGCGCGAGTTTTTCGGTGCCGAACGTCAGCGGAGCGGTGATGCGCAGAGTGCCGCTCGGCTCGTCGAGGGCTTGCTCGGCCAGGCGTTCGGAATCGGCCACCAGCCCCAGTACTTCAAGGCAGCGCTGATAGTACGCCGTGCCAAATTCCGTGAGCCGCTGGCGCCGCGTCGTACGGTTAAGCAAGCGCACGCCCAGACGTTGCTCCAGTGCCCGCAAATGATTGCCCACCATGGTGGTGGACATTTCGCACTGAAAAGCGGCGGCGGTCATGCTGCCGGATTCCACCACTCTTACGTAAACGGTCATTGCCTGGAACAGATCCATTATCAAGCTCGGCTTTAAAATGATTGAAGTGTTGCAGCGTTTATCCAGCTCAGGTGGCTAACCATACTGCAAAAACACCGACTATTGATGGAGCCTGATGTCATGACTGCCGCCTGCCTGATGAGCACTTACCAACCACTGGCCTTGAGTTTCACTAAAGGCTTGGGCACGCGCCTGTGGGATCAGGCCGGTCGTGAATACCTGGATGCGGTGGCGGGCGTGGCGGTGACCAACGTCGGCCACTCCCACCCCAAAATCGTCTCCGCGATCAGCGAACAGGCCGGCTTGTTACTGCACACTTCGAACCTTTACAGCATTGATTGGCAACAGCGGCTGGCCCAGAAGCTGACCCGGTTGGCGGGCATGGAGCGGGCGTTCTTCAACAACTCCGGTGCCGAAGCCAACGAGACTGCGCTGAAGCTGGCGAGGCTGTATGGCTGGCGCAAAGGCATCGAGCAGCCCTTGGTGGTCGTCATGGAAAATGCCTTCCATGGCCGCACGCTCGGCACGTTGTCCGCCAGCGATGGCCCGGCTGTACGCCTGGGTTTCAATGAACTGCCGGGGGATTTCGTCAAGGTGCCGTTCGGCGACTTCAAGGCGCTGGACAAAGTGCAACAGGCCCATGGCCCGCGCATCGTGGCGATTCTGATGGAACCGATTCAGGGTGAAAGCGGTGTGCAACTGGCTCCGCCGGGTTACCTCAAGGCCGTGCGTGAACGGTGCAACCGGCGCGGATGGCTGCTGATGCTGGACGAAATCCAGACCGGCATCGGTCGCACCGGCCAGTGGTTTGCGTTCCAGCACGAAGGCATCGTTCCAGACGTCATGACATTGGCCAAAGGTCTCGGCAACGGCATCCCCATCGGTGCCTGCCTGGCCAGGGGCAAAGCTGCCGACCTGTTTACCCCGGGCAGCCACGGCAGCACCTTCGGCGGAAATCCATTGGCATGCCGGGTCGGCTGCACCGTGCTGGATATCATTGAAGAACAAGGGCTGCTGGAAAACGCCAAAGTGCAGGGCGAACGCTTGCTCGGCAGATTGCGCATCGAACTGGCAGATGACCTGAACGTGCTGGCGATTCGCGGCCAGGGTTTGATGATCGGTATCGAACTCAAGCAACCGATTCGCGACCTGACATTGATCGCCGCCCGGGATCACGGCTTGTTGATCAATGTGACACGGGGCAAGACCATTCGCCTGCTGCCGCCGCTGACGATTGATGAGCGAGAAGTGGAGATGATTGTCAGAGGGGTTTGTCGGGCGGTCAGTGCGACCTGAGGTTTTTAGTAATGGTATCTACACATCGCGACTCGTATCTCGCCTTCCTCAATCGCGTAGATCAATCGGTGTTCGGCAGTAATCCTGCGTGACCACAAGCCGCTCAAATTGTGTTTGAGCGGCTCGGGCTTCCCGATTCCATCAAATGGCTCGTGTTGAATTGATTTGCGTAGACGACGTGTCTGCGTGGGTACTGAGTATCGCTCATGGTCCTTCGAGACGTTTCCGGGATTGATGTAGGCCCCATCCGAACAACACGCCATCCTTTGGCCGGTCACAGTGTGTTCGCAAATACCGTGATCTCGCTTTGATTCATCAGTCGGATTTTTGAGCCGCCGAACCCATCGAACAGTTGCTGGTGTGCGGAGAAACCACTTGAGCCTTCGCGAGCACGATAACTGCCAGCCCAGTCCAGCAGCGCCATCAACAGCTCGGCATCGCGAGGTTTTTGTTCTCGTCGGCGTATATTGGCGACACAATTTTCATCATCAACCCGCAACCAGATCAACGCCGTTGCGCGGTGGATAACTTCGCTGATGATCCAGCCGTAAACACCTTCGATTATCCAGCGCTCTTCATCTGCCGCGATCCGCGCCATGCCCAATGCTTCGGCGCGTGGACGGGCGATAGAATGTTCGTCGGATTGCCAGTGAAGTGTGTCCAGATCAACCCAAGGCACTTGCAGTTGTCTGGACAATCGCTCGGCCAGCCAACTTTTGCCGGAACCGGAGTTGCCGATGATCAGTGTCCGAGTGAGATTCATCGCAAGTGGCCTGCGTTAACGCACGGATCGCCGCACCGCCGCTCCCACAGATTTTTGGGGGTGACGCGCGAAATCGGGCTCGCCTTCAGTCATTATCCTCAGGCGCCACCATCCGCGTCTTCGGCGAACCATCCGAGTTGTGTTGAAAAATCGCCTGCGGCTGCCCTTTCTCATTAAAGAACACCTGCCCGATCCCCGCCGAATTCCACAATCGTTCACCCGCTTCAGCATGCTCCGGAACATGCGGCACGATGCGCATACGCCGACGTTTGGTCAGCCAGTTCAGCGGCGAGCGCGGCGAATAGAGCCAGCGATTGAGCCTATCGAACCACTCTAGCAGCGCAGGCGGAAACTCGTTCTTGATCCCGCTGCTGGTGATCTGCCAGATCCGCGGCCCGGCCTTGCGGTGTCGGATCAAGACTTCGTAGACGAAGGAATAATGCACATCGCCCGACAGCACCACGTAGTTACCCGGTGTACGCGAGTGTCGGAAAATGTTCAGGATCACCTGCGCCGCGCCGCGATGGGCCATCCAGTTTTCGGCGTCCACCAACAGCGGATAACCGAACCAGCTGAATACCCGTTGCACGGTTTCGATCAGCTTTACGCCAAAGACCGGTGCGGGCGAAACGATGATTGCCGAGGGGTGGTCGAGCAGTTCCTGTTGCAATTCGCTCAGGGCTTCCCAGTCCAGCAAACCGGAAGGCTGCTTGAGCGTCATCTCATTGCGCCAGCGCCGGGTGCGGGTGTCGAGCACCACCATCGCCGGAGTGGTCGGTAGCACGTAGTGCCAGCGCTGAAATCTCAACAGTTCGTCAATCAGGCTGTCCTGCACCGGGCTATCGAGGTACTGGTCGTCTCCGGTCGAAATCAATCCAGCGGTTTTCTCCAGCAAAGCGCCGAACGCATCCGGATTATTCCCCCAGCCCTGACACAACATATAAGCAATCAGCGCGTTGCCGATGATGCGCTTGGAGAACGGATGGCCGTAGGCCGTTTCCTCCCATTGCGCGGAAAGATTCCAGTCGTCGGTAATATCGTGGTCGTCGAAGATCATCAGGCAAGGCAAATGCGCGAAGGCCCGTGAGACACCGCTCAGGCTGGCCTTGAAACCATCGATGCGCGTCTGCTCCAGCGCATAACGCTCGCGTCGTTCGGGAATCAGTTTCGGCGGTTTGGGTGCGATCAGTGTCCAGGGTGTCGGCGACCACACTAGCAGGTACATGGCCATGACTTCAGCGAACGTCACCAGATGATTGTCGGCGCTGCTGCTGGTGAAAATCGGCTTACGCGCGCCGCCGAAAAATCGCTCGCGCAGGGTTTCATTGCTTTGCAACGCCGGTAACAAATCCGCGCGGTGGTAGTAGCTGGCAGCATGCTCATAGAGCTTGGCGCTGTCGCTGACCACGGCACCTTCGAGGTGTTCGCCGAACAGCCCCAACCGCTCGATCAACGAGTGGATGGCCCGCAGCATCGGTCCTGCGACATCGTCGGCGTACACCTGATCGCCACTCATCATCAACAGCGCCGGGCGTTCCGTGGCTTCATGCTCTGACGCCAGCAAGCGATCAACGCAAAGCAAACCGTCGGTGGCGGGGTGATGAGGTTTGCGGCAGGAGCCATGCAGCAGTTGGTCGATCCGGGATCGCAATACAAAATTCGGGCAGCGTGCTTCGCCATACAGAAGATGCGGCGCCCAATCGGCGATGCCGGTTGCCGCGTCATCAATAAGCAAGTCGTACTCGATCAGCGTGTCGCAGGGCAGGGCGGCCTCAAGCGGCACATCAATCAGATGGATAAATGCGTGAGTGCCGACCGGTATGACGGTGCATTTCCCAGCATCCAGTCGAATGTCATCACGGTTTTGCAGACGCAACGTCAGCGACAACGCCCGGGATCCTACAAGCCACAGCACCAGCCGTGTAGGCTCCAGCCGCCGCAACAGCGGGCCGACAAGGACTGGGGGCAGTGTTTGATGATCGTCAGGCAATGGCAAAGACATGGATATCCGGTTTGTTCGTACACTGAAGCACGGGATGATAACGCAGCTTCTGTGGATGAACTGCAACAGGTTCGAAGTCGACTGTCGCCGCGCTAACTGTCCGCCTTGACGACGCCCACCTCCCCATTCGCCACCAACCAGCGAAACACATCACTCACCGACACCGTATGACTGCGCTCGATCCAGCGCACCACCGCCGGACCGTAATGCTCGGTGTAGCGGCTTAGCACCAGTTGCCGACAATCCGGCGACAAACGCAAAGTGATTTCCCGACAGTGCAAATTAGCCGGGTCACGCCACGTCACTCGCTGCTGCAAAATCAAGCTGCTGCTTTCAGAACCCATCGGCCGGTGCTCCTGTGCATTGAGGTTTGGTTTTGTCCGGTGAGCCCTGCTTGCCATCGATCACGTACGCCGCTCGATGCTCGGCCACCACATTGCGCAACGCGCTGTAATAGTCCGGCAGTTTTTTCAGGCTGTCGGTCAGCGGCAAGGTTTCGGCGCGACCATCGACGATGCCGCCCACTGTGTTGATCGTCGACAGCGTGTCCACGGTATCGCTATTGCTGCCGAACGGATCGACTACAAAACTCAGCGCTCGCCCGGCGGCATCGCGGCTGTTGGACGTGCCGAACAGCGGCAACTCGACAATCGGGCCGTTGCCGATGCCCCACACACCAAACGTCTGCCCGAAGTCCGCGTCGTGACGCGGGATGCCGACCTTGCCGGAGACGTCGATCAAGCCCACCACGCCAACGGTCGTGTTCAGCACGAAACGCCCCAGCGTATTAACCGAGCGTCGAGGGTTGCCCTGCAGCAAGTCATTGATAAATACCTTGGGCTCGCCGAAGTTCTCGACGAAGTTATGTACACCCGTCTGGAAAAAGTCCGGCAAGTAGCGATAACCGCGAGCGACCGGCGCCATAGCGTAATCATCCACCACCCGGTTAAACGCAAAGATCCCGCGATTGATCGGTTCCGCCGGGTCGTACACCGAATAGGCGATGTCGGCGCAACTCACTTCGGTGGTAGGCGACGGTTGGCTACTGCAACCCGCCAACCCGGCGGCCAGCACGGCAATCGAAGTGTTACGGGCCAGCCAGGGAGCACATTTGAAAGGCAACATGGACGCGAGTCTCGGGAGGAATTCGCCGTGATGCTGGGCCCCGAGCCTTGCGCAAAGATGTCCGGTTTATTGCGCCGCTGATGTTTTATTGCAGGAGTGAAATATATGACGCGCCGCCATGAATGGTTTTAGATGGCGGTTCCATTCGGCCCTAAAGTGACCTTCGGTGAACAGCCTTTTAATTGTCGATGACGACCTCGAAGTCCTCGATCTGCTGAGAAAATTCTTCGTGCAGCACGGCTACAGCGTCGCGGTCGCCACCGACGGTCCGTCACTGTGGGCGAGCATCGAGCGCCAGGCGCCGGACCTGATCATTCTTGACGTGATGTTGCCGGGCGACAGCGGGCTGATCCTGTGTCAGCAACTGCGGATCCGCCACGCCCTGCCAGTGATCATGCTGACCGCCATGGGCGAGTTGAGTGATCGCGTGGTCGGCCTCGAACTCGGCGCCGACGATTACCTGACCAAACCCTTCGACGCCCGAGAATTGCTGGCCCGGGTACGCGCTGTGCTGCGCCGCGTCGACGATCGTCGTCCGCTGGCCCAGGAACGCCCACGCCCGCTGATCGACTTCGCCGACTGGCACCTCGACGTCACCCGCCGTGAACTGCGTTCGCCGGACAACGTGATGATCCCGCTCTCGGCCGGCGAGTTTGATTTGCTACTGGTCTTCGTCGAACACCCGCAGCGCATCCTCACCCGCGAACAACTGCTGGACCTGGCGCGCGGGCATTGCCATGACGCGTTCGATCGCAGCATCGACGTCCAGGTCAGCCGCTTGCGGCGAAAGCTCGAATCCGACACCAAGCGCCCGGCGATGATTCGCACCGTGCGCAACGGCGGCTACCTGTTCACCCCCAGCGTGACGCGGCGATGATCTGGCTGAAGCGGATTCGCCGAGACACAGTCGCGAGCTGGATCGCGTTGACGATCATCCTGGCGATGCTCATTTCACTGGCGCTGAATGGCCTTTTTATACAAATTGCCGGCGTGTGGGCGCGTCCGCCGCTGACCGAAATCGGTTTGCTGGAAAAGGCCGCGATCGTCACCCGGCTCATCGATACCGCCCCGGCACCCTTGCGTGGACAATTGGCGCAAGCCGCCAGCGAAGATGGCTTCAACGTCAGTTGGCACCTTGATCGACACGATCTGAAACTGCCGCCCGTGGACGACCCGATTTCCGAGGAAGGCTCGGAGATCTTGCAGCCGTTGCTCAACTCCGCCAGCCGACGTATCGAGGCCTATGAACCCAGCGACTGGACCGAGCCCTCGGCGGACGCGCGTTACGTGCTGCTGATCGAACTGTCGGACGCCTCATGGCTGTTGTTCTCTCCACCCACACGCAGCTGGGGCCTCGACGAAACACCGCGCTACCTGATCGTCATCCTGCTGGTGCTGATCTCCACCGCTCTCGTCGCGCTCATCGCCACCCGCCGTCTCGCCACACCCTTGCAACACTTCGCCGAAGGCGCCCGGCGCTTCGGCGTCGACTTCCGTGCCCCGCCCATCGAACCCCTCGGTCCCCAGGAAATCCGCCAGGCCATCCTCGCGTTCAACGCCATGCAGGCCCAGCTGCAACACTTCATCCGCGACCGCACCCAAATGCTCGCCGCCATCTCCCACGACCTGCGCGCGCCGCTGACGCGGATGCGCTTGCGGGGGGAGTTCATTGAAGATGCCGAGCAACAGCAACGACTGTTTCGCGACGTGGATGAAATGCAGGCAATGATCAACTCGGCGCTGGAATTCTTCCGTGATGATGCCCGGCTTGAACCGGCGACCCAGTTTGATCTGGCGGAATTGCTGCAAACCTTGCGGGATGATTATCGGGATCAGGGTTTTGAGATCGCCTTTACCGGTCCGTTGCGGTTGGTGTATTTCGGTCGACCGTTGGGGCTTAAGCGTGTGGTCACCAACTTGCTGGATAACGCTATCAAGTACGGCAGTGAGCCGGCGATTGAGCTGATGGCTGATGCTGGGGAGGTACGAATCAAAATACTCGATCATGGATCGGGTATTCCCGACACCAGCCTTGAACAAGTATTCACACCGTTCTTTCGCATGGAAGGCTCTCGTAACAAAAGCACCGGTGGCGTGGGTTTGGGATTATCGGCTGCGCGCGCCATAGTGTTGGAGCATGGCGGGGAATTGAAACTTCGTAACCGGTCCAGCGGTGGCCTGGAAGCGTTGGTCGTGTTGCCGGTGCATTCGGTTTAGATATTCATTTGAACAACAGGGAAAAGCAGATGATTGATTTCAACAACAAAGGCTTCTTCAAACTCAAGCAAAACGAAGAATACGCCGAACGCGTCACCGCGCTGCTGCTGGAAGGGGAGCGCGTCATCGACGCCTACAAATCCATGCGCGACGGCGTGGTGTTCACCAACAAACGCATCATCGCGGTCAACGTGCAGGGGCTCACCGGCAGCAAGAAAGACTTCACTTCGTTGCCGTATAAAAACATCGTGGCGTACTCGGTGGAAACGTCCGGGACATTTGACCTGGATTCTGAATTGGAGATTTATTTTTCGTCGTTGGGACGGGTGAAGTTCGAATTTACAGGCAGGACGTCGATGGTAGAGATCTCAAAGCTTATTTCTCAGCATTTGCTTTGAACACACAACAACTGTGGGAGCGAGCTTGCTCGCGATGAGGGCAGCACATTCAGCATAAATGTTGACTGAACTGACGCAATCGCGAGCAAGCTCGCTCCCACAGTTTCCCGCTGTCTTTCAGCCACCAGGTCCAGGGGCAATCTCAAGGGTTTGTGTGAACCTAAGCTTCCCACCCCGCGCCACTGACCGCAGCCTGCACCAGTGGGTGCAAGTCTGCCCCCTGATGTTCCGTCTGCCAGGCCTGCAACTCCTTGCGCATGCTGGGCGCCCAAAACATCTGCAGATGATTTCGCACACCGAGCACGGCCTGTTGCTGGTCCGGCTCGCTGGCGAAGTACTGGGCGATCTGGTTAGCCATCTTGATCAGGTTGTCGGTGCTCATCGACGCACCTCCGCTTTAGCGCCGCGCGCCTGCCGGCGATCCTTGAGCAAACGGTCCTGTTCGTCGCTGAAGGCCTGGTAGCGTTTTTGCCACTCCGAAGGGTGGTAGACGCGGCTGACTTCCACGGCGGTGACCTTGTACTCCGGACAATTGGTGGCCCAGTCGGAGTTGTCGGTGGTGATGACGTTGGCCCCCGATTCAGGGAAGTGGAACGTGGTGTACACCACGCCCGGGGCAACCCGTTCGGTGACCCGCGCACGCAGGACTGTCTGCCCGGCGCGGCTGCCGATGCCGACCCAGTCACCTTCATTGATGCCACGGCTCTCGGCGTCGGTCGGGTGGATTTCCAGGCGATCTTCATCGTGCCAGACGACGTTGTCGGTACGCCGGGTCTGGGCGCCGACGTTGTACTGGCTGAGGATGCGCCCGGTGGTCAGCAGCAGCGGATAGCGGTTGTTGACCTTCTCCTCAGTGGGCACGTAACCGGTGAGCATGAAACGCCCTTTGCCGCGCACGAATTGCTCGATGTGCATGGTCGGCGTGCCGTCCGGTGCGGCGGCATTGCACGGCCATTGCAAGCTGCCGTGGCTATCCAGTGCAGCGTAGCTGACGTTGGTGAAGGTCGGCGTCAGGCTGGCGATTTCATCCATGATTTCGGACGGGTGCGTGTAGTTCATCGGGTAACCCAGGGCGTTGGCGAGGGCCATGGTGCCTTCCCAGTCGGCCTTGCCGCCCAGGGGATCCATGACCTTGCGCACCCGGGAGATGCGCCGCTCGGCGTTGGTGAAGGTGCCGTCCTTTTCCAGGAACGAGCTGCCCGGCAGGAACACGTGGGCGAACTTGGCGGTTTCGTTGAGGAAAATGTCCTGCACCACCACACATTCCATGGCCGACAGGGCTGCGGTGACGTGCTGGGTGTTCGGGTCGCTCTGGGCGATGTCTTCTCCCTGGCAATACAAACCTTTGAAAGTGCCGCCCAGCGCTGCCTCGAACATGTTGGGAATGCGCAGGCCCGGGTCGGGTTGCAAGGTGACATTCCACGCCTGTTCGAACTGCGCCCGTACCACTTCGTTGGAAATGTGCCGGTAGCCGGGCAGCTCGTGGGGGAAGGAGCCCATGTCGCAGGAGCCTTGAACGTTGTTCTGCCCCCGTAGCGGGTTCACGCCCACGCCTTCGCGGCCGATGTTGCCGGTGGCCATGGCCAGGTTGGCGATGCCCATCACCGCGGTGCTGCCCTGGCTGTGCTCGGTGACGCCCAGGCCGTAATAAATCGCCGCGTTGCCGCCGGTGGCATATAGACGAGCGGCGGCACGGATGTCGGCAGGGTCAACGCCGCAGATGGCGCCAAGGACTTCCGGCGAGTTTTCCGCACGGCTGACGAACTCGCTCCAGTGGGCGAAATCGATGCCCTCACAACGGGCGTCGATAAAGGTCCGGTTGAGCAGACCTTCGGTGACGATCACATGGGCCAGGGCGTTGAGCATGGCGACGTTGGTGCCCGGGCGCAGGGCCAGGTGCAGTGCGGCGCGGGCATGCACCGAGTCCACCAGATCGATGCGTCGCGGATCGATAACGATCAGCCGCGCGCCTTCACGCAGGCGGCGTTTGAGCTGCGAGGCGAACACCGGATGGGCGTCACTGGGGTTGGCGCCCATCACCAGGATCACGTCGGCCTGCATCACCGAATCGAAACTCTGGGTGCCGGCGGACTCGCCCAAGGTTTGCTTCAAGCCATACCCGGTCGGCGAGTGGCAGACCCGCGCACAGGTGTCGACGTTGTTGTTGCCGAACGCGGCGCGCACCAGTTTCTGTACGAGATAGGTTTCTTCGTTGGTGCAGCGGCTGGAGGTAATGCCACCGATGGAGTCGCGGCCGTATTTCTGCTGCAATCGACGGAATTCGCTGGCGGCGTAGGTGACCGCTTCATCCCAGCTGACTTCCTGCCAAGGGTCGTTGATGTGCTGGCGGATCATCGGTTTGGTGATGCGATCCGGGTGGGTGGCGTAGCCCCAGGCAAAGCGTCCCTTGACGCAAGAGTGGCCGTGGTTGGCCTGACCGTTCTTGTCTGGAACCATGCGCACCAGCTGATCGCCTTTCATCTCGGCGCGGAACGAGCAGCCCACGCCACAATAGGCGCAGGTGGTGATCACGCTGCGTTCCGGCTGGCCCATTTCGACCACGCTTTTTTCCATCAGCGTCGCGGTAGGACAGGCTTGCACACAGGCGCCGCAGGACACGCATTCCGAGTCGAGGAAGTTCTCGCCACCGGCGGCCGTGACCCGGGATTCGAAACCGCGTCCGGTAATCGTCAGGGCAAAAGTCCCTTGGGTCTCTTCGCAGGCGCGCACGCAACGGTTGCAGACGATGCACTTGCTCGGGTCGTAATCGAAATACGGGTTGGAAGTATCCTTCACGTCGGCCAGATGGTTGTCGCCTTCATAGCCATAACGCACCTCGCGCAAGCCGACTTGGCCGGCGACGGTTTGCAGCTCGCAGTTGCCATTGGCCGAGCAGGTCAGGCAGTCCAGCGGGTGATCGGAGATGTACAGCTCCATGACGTTACGGCGCAGGGTCGCGAGCTTCGGCGTCTGGGTGTGCACGCTCATGCCCTCGCTGACCGGCGTGGTGCAGGACGCTGGATAACCGCGCATGCCGTCGATCTCCACCAGGCACATTCGGCAGGAGCCGAAGGCTTCCAGGCTGTCGGTGGCACAGAGTTTGGGAATCGTGGTGCCCAGCAGCGCGGCGGCGCGCATCACCGAGGTCCCCTCGGGCACGCTGATGCTGCGGCCGTCGATGTTCAAGGTGACTTGTACCTGGCTGTTGCGCGCCGGTGTTCCAAGATCGATATCGGTGTTCGGGTCGAAGAGAGAGATCATTGGTCGGCCTCCGAGGCTTGCAGACCGAAGTCGGCGGGGAAGTGCTTGAGGGCGCTGGCGACCGGAAAGGAGACCATGCCGCCCAACGCGCACAGCGAACCGTATTGCAGGGTGTCGCACAGGTCCTTGAGGATGATCACCTGCTCATCGCGACCGCTCTGGTCAGGCGCGGCCAGCAGGCGGTCGATCACCTCCACGCCCCGGGTCGAGCCGATGCGGCACGGCGTGCATTTGCCACAGGATTCCTCGGCACAGAACTGCATCGCGAAGCGCGCCATGCGGGCCATGTCCAGGCTGTCGTCAGCCACCACCACACCACCGTGACCGAGCATGGCGCCGATGGCGGCGAAGGCCTCGTAATCCAGCGGCGTGTCGAATTGCGCGGGCGGCACCCAGGCGCCAAGAGGGCCGCCGACCTGAGCAGCCTTCAATGGCCGGCCACTGGCGGTGCCACCGCCGTAATCTTCCACCAGTTCCCGCAGGGTCAGGCCAAAGGCCCGTTCCACCAGGCCGCCGTGACGAACATTGCCCGCCAACTGAAAGGGCATCGTGCCCAGAGAACGGCCCATGCCGTAATCGCGATAGAACTGCGCACCCTGGGCCAGAATCAGCGGCACCGAGGCCAGGGTCAGCACGTTGTGTACCAGCGTCGGCAGGCCGAACAGGCCCTGCAACGCGGGGATCGGCGGCTTGGCGCGGACGATCCCGCGTTTGCCTTCCAAGGAGTCCAGCAGCGCGGTTTCCTCACCGCAGATGTAGGCGCCGGCACCGACGCGCACTTCCATGTCGAAGGCCAGACCGCTGCCGCCGACATTTGCTCCGAGATAACCATTAGCCCGAGCAATCGCCAGAGCGCTGTCTAACGTGGCGACGGCCTGTGGATATTCCGAGCGCACGTAGATGTAGCCATAAGTGGCGCCGACGGTGATGCCGGCAATCGCCATTCCTTCGATCAGCAGAAACGGGTCGCCTTCCATCAGCATGCGGTCGGCGAAGGTGCCGGAGTCGCCTTCGTCGGCGTTGCACACGATGTATTTCTGCGCCGCCGGGGTGGCGCGCACCGTGCGCCATTTGATCCCGGCGGGGAAGGCCGCGCCGCCACGGCCACGCAGGCCCGAGTCGAACACCTCAGTCGCCGTCTGTTCGCCACCGATGGTGACGGCTCTTTTCAAACCCTCGAAACCTCCATGATCCCGGTAGTCGTCGAGAGACAGCGGCCGGGTAATTCCGGCGCGGGCAAACAGCAGGCGTTGTTGCGTCTTCAGAAAAGGCAGCTCTTCCACCAGGCCCAAGGCCAGCGGATGAGCAGACGGCTCGCCTTCCAGCGACTCGAGCACGGACGGCACATCGGCAGCGGTCAACGGGCCGAAGCCGATCCGGCCTTGCGGCGTGTCCACTTCCAACAACGGTTCCAGCCAGTACAGGCCGCGCGAACTGGTGCGTTGCAGGTCCACATCTGAGAGGGCCAAGGCCACTTCATCAGCACCCACGGCACGAGCCAGCGAATCAGCAGACAAATAGAAGCACGACATCATGCGTCCTCCCGACAAGCGTCGAGTAACGCATCCAGCCGCTCGGCGCTCAGCCGCGCATGTACCTGACCGTCCAATTCCAGCGCTGGCGAACAGGCGCAGGCACCCAAGCAATAAACCGGACGCAAACTGATGCTGCCGTCGGCGCTGCTGCCGTGATCATCCAGTTGCAGACGCTCGCGCAACTGCGCGGCCAACTGCTCGGCGCCACGACTCTTGCACGACTCAGCCCGGCACAAACGCAGAATGTGCCGAGCCGGCGGCGCGGTACGGAAGTCATGGTAAAAGCTGATCACCCCGCGAATCTCCGCCTGACTCTGATTGAGGGCGTGGGCAATCTCGGGAATGGCAGCATCGGGGATATAACCGATGCCTGCCTGAATTTCATGAAGAATGGGCAACAGCGCACCGGGGGAGCGTTTGTGGCGCTCCAGCAGACTGTTGACCATAGGCAGGTGCAACATCTCATCAGGCATACAGCAATCCTCACGGTCACGGACAAACCAGAAGGTTGTCGGTCGTCCGAAAGTGTCGGCTGCGGCACTCACACCACGTCACGGCATCGTGGCAATTTCAGGCCGTTGGCCAGGGCACCCTGAGCGGGCATCTTGTTGTGCCCGATGCGGTCTTCGCCGCACCTCATTAAGGGCATTGAGGCAGCTTGCCATGGCGCTTTTGATTGAACTGCACCAAAGCGACGTATTCGGTTCTGCCTACGACTATCCATTAAGTCTAGATGAGTGGGGCACGGGGTGTTTATTCCCCGGTTCAATACACTGTGGGCTTGTTGATGGGTGATGTATATCAGGCGCTGCAGGTAAGAAACAGCATCAGATCGGTGTGCAATTTTAGGGAGCAGAGCTGTTCGATTGCGCTGATTTGGTCTGCGGTGAGCTGGTAGTCATATACGCATTCATCGTCCTTCGCCCAGCCCCTGATTGGATTTAGGTCCTCGACGGAAACCGCGATTTCCATTTCATAGGTAGCGAAATCCTCGCTTTCGGGAACTCCCATAATCACGTGTTTCATGGCTCTACTTTCCTTGTTGGGGCTGCTGGTTGTTCCGAATGCCAGTTTCATGGTCGAACTCAGCATTCGCGCCAAGCAGAGAATCAAAAGCCTCAATCCCCAAGCCCCATCCCCCATTCTCAACCACCCCATCAATCCCTGTGGGAGCGGGCTTGCCCGCGAAAGCGCCAGCCCAGCCACACCAAGACCTTAGCCGAACCAAAAAACCTGTAGGAGCGAGCCTGCTAGCGAAAGCCGTCAGGCCTCAGGCGGGTTCCCCAATACACCACCACTGTACTGCGACCTCATCGTCAGGTTGAGTCACGTCATGCCCGTGCTCGATGAAATCCGCTGGTGTGTGCAACGCAAGACCATGACTGATCCGCTCTGGCATGAGAGCGTTAGTTTCACCGAGAAAACTCAGATAATAGTCCCGGTCATAGAAGAGGGTGACCTCGCTCTGATGAACCCATGGCCACACCAGCAAACAAGCGACGCGGTAGTAGCCCTGTGAGTGGTCAGCAGCGTTGGACAGGTGGCTAGCGGCTTCGAGCAGTTGCTGAATGCAGAAGGCCTGAACTTCGATACCGGCTTGTGGGCCTTGGACCAAGGCCGCGTGCACTGGAATCTTCCAATGTGTGTAGCGTTCCATGCGCTCGGATCGCGGGTAAAACTCGTCGCGAAATCCGGAGGCCCAGCGTTCCAGAGCACGAAGGCGGCGGGGAATGCCTCTGAGTGGCTTGTTGCTGAGGGCGATTTGCCGCATTGATACGTCCTTGTGATGTCGAAAAAGTCTTTCGTTGTTATTCGAGCTTACCGCTTGAAACCCGGAAGCCCTTTGGATTCGCGCCAGTTTTTCACTGTTTCAGTGATACTTTCGGCTGTTGGATTTTTGCTCATGTCCTCCGGCCAATAAATGAGATCAGACCCGGCAGGGTGCTCACAAAGGCGTTCAAATTCAAATAGCAACGGATCAAGAATTTCATCTGGGCTAGTGTTTGCTGCGAGCACAGTACTTACAAATGTAATGAACTCAACCTCAGTGAAGTCAGAAATGGTTTTTTTCATCGCTGTTTTGTCCGGTGATTATCAATATGGTTTTTAGGCGTGTTCACGCGTAGGTTGTCCACGTCATAAAGCGCGCCGCCATTGTGATATGAACAACATGGTGCAATTCAAAAGATGTTCTCTCACCTGCTCTATGACCTTGCCAAAGTCCGAGGCGGGCATGGAGTCGCTGCCGGCGTGAGTGCTCCCCCGGTTTTCAGGTGTGCAGCACTTGGCAAAGACTCTGTCTGTACGCTCCTTGGGAATGGGCCATTCATCTTTGGGGATATATTTGCGCTCTGGCTCAGGAGGCGGATTCCAGTCGGCCCACGAGGCGCCACCGTTCGGACGTTTCCGGCTCCAAAAGTCGTCGAAAGGATCCTTTTTCTGCTTGTCCTTGGTCATGACAATCCCTGTGTGACTTTGTATCGAGATATGAGATTGTCGGTGAGCTCGCTTCCCGGTCAATTCGGCTCGGTAACTTGAAGTTTCAGACTCTGTGAAGTACGCAAGATCCGCTAGGTGCTTTCATACGTACCAAGTTGTAAATCGAAATCATGGACGCCATCACCGTCCTTTTTTGGGAGCGAGCCTGTTCGGGAAAGCCTTTGGTCTTGCGCGCGCTAATAATCACCAGCATCAGGCATCCAAGGAACATCCCTACCTCTATCTCGGAATGGCCTGACAACAATCCGCAGCGCTCTGCTTTAGCCTGCTAACAAGCGCGTGCTGTCGCCTGCAACAGATCGTCAAAAAACCGCACAAACCGTGGTGTTTGCCGCGTTTATAGGCCGTACACATTTGACACGGTCATCAGGCTACGGCAGCATTCACCTCAATCGCGCCCGATCCTCTGGTGCTGGCTAAGTCCGGCATTACGTTCGGGCCTTCTTGTTTCTGGAAGGTGGAAGTTGGCTAACCCAGCCCCTCCAAAGCCGTTCCGTACATACCGTGACTTGGTTGCACTGCTGGCCAGCAGGGGTATGCAGATCCATGACCCATCCCGTGCAGAGCGCAAACTCGCGCAGTTAGGGTATTACCGCCTTAGCGGTTATTGGTACCCGGCGCGAGACTTTAAAATGAACGGCCTGCAGCATGACGTCTGCCCGGTCACGGACAAGCCTTTGCGTCTCGACACTTTCCAGCTAGCCACCTCTTTCGACTCGGCTGTAGACCTTTACCAGTTCGATAAACGATTGCGAATGCTCATGCTGGATGCGGTCGAGCGCCTGGAGGTTCACCTCAAGACCGTAATGGCTCACGAGGTCGGGTATCACGACCCGATGGCCTATACCAATGCGAAATTCATCCTGCACAAATGGACTCAGCCGTACACCGATCGCCGCGGTAGTACGCGGAACAAGTGGACAGAGTGGAGCCAGAAGCAGCAATCGCATATTTCACGGAGCAAAGAGGACTGCATTCAGTGGCACGTGCGAACCGGTAAGTCCATTCCTGTTTGGGTCGCTGTGGAGGCATGGGATTTCGGGGACCTTTCGGAATTCTTCGAGCTGCTCAGCAGCAAGTATCAAAATCTCATACTCGCGCGACTCGGCCTGAACAACGCCAAGATGTTTAGTCGATGGATGCAGCAAACCAGCCATTTGCGCAACCGCTGTGCACACCATACGCGTATCTGGAATCAGGCTTGGCCGAACCCGTTATCGGTCCCCGCTGAGCCGTATTTTCAGGTGCTGCAGCTGGATCAACATGCGCTCAAGCGGCTGTACGGGTTAGTCGCTGTCATAGAGTTTCTGCTGCGAAAGATCGCGCCATCCTCGACCTGGATTAATGACGTTGCAGGCCTGATCGACAGTAAGCCTACGATGCCCGGATGCAGCTTCAAGGCGATGGGGTTCCCGGATGAAAGCGGATTTCCTCGGAAACTGTTCGGGATCTAATTGGCTTTGGCATCTGTAAATCAACCAGTCCGCATTTCAGTCAAACACGTGCTCTGACACGCGCGCTCTAAAGCCCGGAAACCCCGGGGCCAACAACGGGCTTCAGCTACCCGAAATCCCTGTGGGAGCGGGCTTGCCCGCGAAGGCTCCAGCCCAACCACCACAATACCCTGCACTGAATCACAATCCCTGTAGGAGCGAGCCTGCTCGCGAAAAACCCAAGCCAACCACCAATCCCGCTAAATGGCCGCAATCTTCGCGAGCAAGCTAGCTCCTACAACTGCCCTACATATCTCCAAACACCAGACCAAGTCTGGCCCAATCGCGAGCTACCCCTCAGCCATCCCCTCCGCCCGCTTATTCGCCAGCTCATTATCCCGATCCTGAGTCAGCACCTTCACCACATCATCCACCACCGCCTTACTCATCGACGTCAAATAATGCGCAGCCCAGGCGTGGTAGTCCGTGTCTTTGGCGTAAGCCGCATCCTTGGTCAGCGCCTTGGCGAGGAAGAGGAAATCAGAAGCCATGGTCAACGCCTCGCTGAGAGGGACGTTGCGCGTGACGTGGAACAGCGCTTGATCACCGCAGTAGATGGCGGGGGTCAGGCCGATGGTTGTGAGTTCGGGTTGTTCGGTCATTTGCCACCTCCGATGAGGGAGAGGCGGTGGGAGAGGGTGGATGGTGGGGCGTTACGCGATTGGGAGTTGCGTTGAGGGGAAAGCCAAATTTTGTACGGATTTGTTTTAGTCATGGGTCAACATCCTTGATTTGAGGAGCTGCCACGAGCCTTCTCACGGGCTTGGGTGACAGCCGTGCGCGGGGTGAGAAACCGGCAATCAAGGCAACCGGTAGACCCGAAGGTCTCCCACGCACAGCCGCCATAAAGCCATATCGCAGACGAAAAAAAAACGCCACGACAGGTTTTTTGGCGCTTTACGCCTTGATTGTTTCGGGCTCTCACACCCGGTCGCTGAATTGGCAGCGACGGCGGAAGGGTATCGCGCAAAATTCCTCCCCGCAACCTTGAAGATTCGTTTGCAATCACCTGAATCAAGAAAATCCGGTCTGTCCCTTTTCCTCGCTAGGAGGTACGCAACAGCCCCAGCAATCTGTTAGGTTATTTGCCAAATCAGGATCCAATGACAGGAGGTCATCTTGGCTAAGCCAGCAGCGCGTAAAACCGACCCTTCAAGTTGCCCGCTACCGGGGCACGGTACCAATACTATCGCGACAGGGTCGCCAGACGTTTTCTTCGATGGGCTCTCAGCCGCACGCCAAGGCGATACCTGTACTTGTGGCAGTGCGTTGTCCACTGGTCTGTCCTCAACAGTTTGCATCAACGGCAAGAATGCCGCGACCATTGATACCGGCGGGACCCACGGCAGTGTTGTCATCGGTGGTTCGGGGACGGTGATAATTGGTGACTCTCACACACCCTGCTCATTTATTCCTCCAGCGCCTCTCGCCCTTGGCGCTAGCTGGATCGGCTTCAGAATCCCTGCCACCGAAAGCTATGAAGGTTTATCGTGTACGGCCCATTTTGAGGATGGATCAACACTTCCAGGCGTATTTAACGGGGACAACGCTGTTAAATTTGCTAACCCCTCAGGGAAGGTTTGTTTGATGCTTAAGTTCGACGAAGATTCGGCTACCGCTACTTCGTCTCTTACAGAAAGCCTTTTGAATAAAATTTTAGGATAAGGAACATCCTATGACCGAGCCGTATCTTGTTACCGGCAGTTATGTCATTCAACGTGAGCACGCGTTGATGGACTCTCCGCTCGACAGAGCCCTGGAATTGATGGAGGGAACTGCACTCAGATTTTCTCTGGATGCTATCTCTGACGAAAAGGTCCGGGCCAGCTACATGAAAAATATCAAGCGCATGTCTCAGCAAACATTGGCGGACGTCAAAGCAGGGAAAATTACCGCGCATGAGGGCGTGCAGTTCAGTCATGAAATGAGAAACAAGATCATGATGGAGCATCGCAAATTCACATCCGCCCAAGGTCTAGCCATCGTCCAAAAGAAGAAGCCCGATGGCAGGACGCTTAACTCGCTATTTGACCGTTACTCCGAGCGTCTCTTTAAAAAGAAATACATCAGCCTTTCTCCAGCAGAACAAACCAAAATCCACTACACAATTCTGGAAGCGGCCGGTCGGGACGATGCCTCGTTCACGAAAGGCACCCAAAAAATGCGCATGATGGGGAAGCTCGGGATTCTAGTCACCGCCGCCCTTGCGACCTATCAAATTCTGAATGCTGAAAACAAGACGAAGGAGACCGCACGCAAGGCATCATAGTGGGCAGTGGTGCAGTGGGAGGTTTGCTCGCGGGGCTTGGAGTAAGCGCTCTGTGTGGTCCCGGTGCTCCCATTTGTGCAATTGCCGTTGTCTTGGTGGGAAGCGTCGCAGGGGGTGTGGCTGGCGAAGCGGTAGCCGATTCTCTCGATGAGGAGCTAGAGGAGTTTTCGCATTGGGATATCTTTTGAGTCAGCCTGAACTGACAAAAATCAGAACCGCACTTTCAGATCCGTTCAACGACTCGCCGGTAGATTACGACTATATAGCAGAGCAAGTGAAAGGTATTGATCGTCAGGCGCTATACGAAATCCTCTATTCAGAAGTTGCGCCTGTGTGCTTTACCAATATTGAATCGGCCGTCCCATCGGTTTGGACAGGTTTCGATCCTGACTCGCTCAACACAATGATTGAAGAAAGACTTGCAGCCAGGAAAAACAATTGGTTTCGCAGGCAGTTCGATAAGCTGCTCGTTCGCTGGTTGAGTTATAACTACGGGTATATCTGGAAGGAAATCAACAGCAGGCTTTAGTTTCTGTTTTCGAAGCAACTGCTGCACAGTGGATAGCGGCGTCGCGCCCTACGAAAGCACTCACTGAATATCCTTCAGATAATTTTTGAGCGCTATAAGTGGGGCGTCCAGCTGCTCCATCGTCCGCGCAGTGCTGAATACTACGGCCAAGCGATGCAGTTCGCGGCCTAAGACTGTTTCAGCGCCTCCGATGGCATTCAGCGCCAAACCCACACACTCATCCACTTTCCCCTGAATCGCCTCCACATCCCCTCTACGCACCAGCAACCCAAACACCTCTCGCTCATAATCACTCATCATCAAATCATCCCGCAGAATCGGGCTCGAACCCTCCGTCTCATAAGCAAGCTTGAGACAGAACAGAGCAACAGTTTCCAGCAGCAGTTCCATGAGATGAATCCTTGAGAATTGTTGTACCAGCCGAGAGCGCGAAGATCAAAAGATCGCCAGCAAGCCGGTTCCCACACGTCAGCGGGGTGCCAGGTGCTTTTCTACAGGCGAAAAAAAAGGCCTTGCAAAGCAAGACCTTTCTTAATTTTGGTGCCCCGAGGGAGACTCGAACTCCCACTCCTTTCGAAAACGGATTTTGAATCCGCCGCGTCTACCAATTCCGCCATCAGGGCTCAATGGCGGCGAAGTATAGAGATGAGATAACCGTTGGTCAATCAGGTACATGGAGAATTTTCACTATTTCCGCTAGACTTCCGGGCCCTGCTAGACGAACCCCATCATGCGCGTTGCTGACTTTACTTTCGAACTCCCTGATTCGCTGATCGCTCGCCACCCTTTGGCCGAGCGTCGCAACAGTCGCCTGTTGACCCTTGATGGGGTCAGCGGCGCCCTGGCACACCGTCAATTCACTGATTTGCTCGAGCATTTGCGCCCGGGCGATTTGATGGTGTTCAACAATACCCGGGTGATTCCGGCGCGGCTGTTTGGCCAGAAGGCTTCCGGCGGCAAGCTGGAAATTCTGGTCGAGCGGGTGCTCGACAGTCATCGCGTGCTGGCCCATGTGCGGTCCAGTAAGTCGCCGAAGCCGGGTTCGAAGATCCTCATCGATGGCGGTGGCGAGGCCGAGATGCTCGCGCGTCACGATGCGTTGTTCGAGCTGGGGTTTGCCGAAGAGGTGTTGCCGCTGCTCGACCGCGTCGGGCACATGCCGTTGCCTCCTTATATAGACCGCCCGGATGAAGGCGCGGACCGTGAGCGTTATCAGACGGTGTACGCCGAGCGCCTGGGCGCGGTGGCGGCGCCGACGGCGGGGCTGCATTTCGATCAGCCGCTGATGGAGGCGATTGCGGCCAAGGGCGTCGAGACGGCGTTCGTGACCTTGCACGTTGGCGCGGGCACGTTTCAGCCGGTGCGGGTTGAGAAGATCGAAGACCATCACATGCACAGCGAATGGCTGGAAGTCGGTCAGGATGTGGTCGATGCCGTCGCCGCTTGCCGCGCTCGCGGTGGGCGCGTGGTGGCGGTGGGGACCACCAGCGTGCGTTCGCTGGAAAGTGCCGCGCGCGATGGCGTTTTGAAGCCGTTCAGTGGCGACACCGACATCTTTATCTATCCGGGCCGGCCGTTTCACGTGGTCGATGCCCTGGTCACCAACTTCCATTTGCCCGAATCCACGCTGTTGATGTTGGTTTCGGCATTTGCCGGTTATCCCGAAGCCATGGCCGCTTATAAAGCCGCCGTGGAGCATGAATACCGCTTTTTCAGCTACGGTGATGCGATGTTTATCACCCGTAACCCCGCACCACGTGGCCCTGAGGACAAAGAATGAGTCGCCAAAGTCGTATGTCGTTTGAGTTGCTTGCTACTGACGGCAAGGCTCGTCGCGGTCGTTTGACCTTCCCGCGCGGTACTGTCGAGACCCCGGCGTTCATGCCGGTTGGTACGTACGGCACCGTGAAGGGCATGCTGCCGCGGGACATCACCGCGACCGGCGCGGAAATCATTTTGGGCAACACCTTCCACTTGTGGCTGCGTCCTGGCACCGAAGTGATCAAGAAGCACGGCGACCTGCACGATTTCATGCAGTGGAAAGGCCCGATTCTTACAGACTCCGGCGGTTTTCAGGTGTTCAGCCTGGGCGCCATGCGCAAGATCAAGGAGGAGGGCGTGACCTTCGCCTCTCCGGTCGACGGCGCCAAAGTGTTCATGGGCCCGGAAGAGTCGATGCAGGTCCAGCGTGATCTGGGCTCGGACATCGTGATGATTTTCGACGAATGCACGCCGTATCCGGCTGATGAAGACGTCGCGCGCATTTCCATGGAGTTGTCGTTGCGTTGGGCCAAGCGTTCGAAAGAAGCCCATGGCGACAACACGGCGGCGCTGTTTGGTATCGTTCAGGGCGGCATGCACCAGGATTTGCGCATGCGTTCGCTGGAAGGCCTCGACAAGATCGGTTTCGATGGCCTGGCCATTGGCGGTCTGTCGGTGGGCGAACCCAAGCACGAGATGATCAAGGTGCTGGATTACCTGCCGGGCCAGATGCCGGCTGACAAACCTCGTTACCTTATGGGCGTTGGCAAACCGGAAGATCTGGTTGAGGGTGTGCGCCGCGGTGTGGACATGTTCGATTGCGTGATGCCAACCCGTAATGCCCGCAATGGGCATCTGTTCATTGATACTGGTGTGCTGAAGATCCGTAACGCGTTTCATCGCCATGATGATTCGCCGCTCGATCCGACCTGCGATTGCTATACCTGCCAGAACTTCTCCCGCGCTTATCTGCATCACCTGGACAAGTGCGGCGAAATGCTGGGAAGCATGCTCAATACCATCCATAACTTGCGTCATTATCAAGTGCTTATGGCTGGTTTGCGCGAGGCTATTCAACAGGGTACATTGGCCGCCTTTGTCGATGCCTTCTACGCCAAACGCGGGCTTCCCGTTCCGCCTTTGGACTGAGTTTCCTGACCCCAAGATTCAACATTTGCAACTGGAGTGCTAAATGAGCTTTTTTATCTCGAATGCCATGGCTGACGCTGCTGCACCTGCTGCAGGCCCAATGGGTGGCGGTTTTGAGTGGATTTTCCTGGTCGGTTTCCTGGTCATCTTCTACCTGATGATCTGGCGTCCACAGGCCAAGCGCGCCAAAGAGCAGAAGAACCTGCTGAGCAGCCTGCAAAAAGGCGACGAAGTTGTGACCACCGGCGGCATCGCCGGCAAGATCACTAAAGTAGCTGACGATTTCGTGGTGCTGGAAGTGTCCGACACCGTCGAAATGAAGTTCCAGAAAGGCGCCATTGCCGCCACGCTGCCAAAAGGCACGCTGAAAGCGATCTAAGTTTCAACTTCTACTCAATCGACGGGGCGCGCAAGGCGCCCCGCGTCATAAGCGGGCGGCGTGATGCTGAACAAATACCCTCTGTGGAAATACATTCTGATCCTGGCGGTGCTGGCGGTCGGTCTGATTTATTCCGCTCCCAATTTATATCCTGATGACCCGGCCATTCAGGTCAGCGGCGCAAGCACTGCGCTGCAGGTCAATCAGGCTGATCTGGATCGTGTGAGCGCAGCGCTCAAGGCATCCGGGATCGAAGTCAAGGCTGCCACTTTGGCAGAAGGCGGCAAGGGCGGTCTTATCCGTCTGACCAAGGCTAGCGATCAGTTGCCCGCCAAGGATGTCGTGCGCAAGGCATTGGGTGATGACTACGTCGTTGCACTGAACCTGGCGCAAACCACCCCGCAATGGCTGCGCAACCTGGGCGCGCACCCGATGAAGCTGGGTCTGGACTTGTCCGGTGGTGTGCACTTCCTGCTCGAAGTGGACATGGATAAGGCCCTCGACGCACGCTTGAAAGTGTACGAAGGCGACGTCAAGAGCCTGTTGCGTAAAGAGAAACTGCGCTATCGCAGCCTGCCGCAAATCGGCGGCGCCATTCAGTTGGGCTTTACCGATGAAGCCGCTCGCGAGCAAGCTCGCACGCTGATCCGCAAGAACTTCAACGATTTCGACATTGTTCCGGCCGACCTCAATGGTCAACCGGTGCTGCGTCTGGCGATGACCCCGGCCAAGCTGGCGGAAATCCGTGAATACTCCATCAAGCAAAACTTGACCACGGTACGTAACCGCGTCAACGAGCTGGGTGTTGCCGAACCGATCGTTCAGCGTCAGGGCGCCAACCGCATTGTGGTTGAGCTGCCGGGCGTGCAGGACACCGCAGAAGCCAAGCGTATCCTCGGCAAGACGGCCAACCTCGAATTCCGTCTGGCGGCTGAGCCGGGTGCGTCGAAAGCCACTTCTGAAAGCTTCGAATTCCGTGAAGGCAATCGTCCGCCGGCACAGATCGAGCGCGGTCTGATCATCACCGGTGACCAGGTGACCGATGCCAAAGCCGGCTTCGGCGAGCAAGGCACGCCGGAAGTGAACATCCGTCTGGATGGTCACGGTGGCGAGCTGATGAGTCGTGCAACTCGCAGCAACGTCGGTCGCAGCATGGCGGTGATCTTCATCGAGCAACGTCCGGTCACCACTTACGTCAAGCAAATGGTTAACGGCGTCGAGAAAGACGTGCCGGTTCAGACCTTCAAGGAAGAGAAGAAGATCATCAGCCTGGCGACCATCCAGTCGCCGCTGGGTGCTCAATTCCGCATCACTGGCCTGAACGGCCAGGGCGAGTCGTCCGAACTGGCCCTGCTGCTGCGTGCCGGTGGTCTGGCTGCACCGATGTACTTCGCTGAAGAGCGCACCATCGGCCCGAGCCTGGGTGCTGACAACATCGTCAAGGGTGTCGATGCATCGCTGTGGGGCATGCTGTTTGTCTCGCTGTTCATCATTGCCATCTACCGCTTCTTCGGCATCATCGCCACCGTCGCCCTGGCGGTGAACATGGTGCTGCTGCTGGCCCTGATGTCGCTGCTGGGTGCAACGCTGACCCTGCCGGGTATCGCCGGTATCGTGTTGACAATGGGTATGGCGGTCGACGCCAACGTACTGATCTTCTCGCGGATTCGTGAAGAGATTGCGGCGGGCATGACCGTACAGCGGGCAATCAATGAAGGCTTCGGCCGGGCATTCACCGCGATTATCGACTCCAACCTGACCACGCTGCTGGTCGGCGGGATTCTCTTTGCCATGGGCACCGGCCCGGTTAAAGGTTTTGCGGTGACCATGTCCCTCGGGATCTTTACCTCGATGTTCACGGCCATTCTGGTGACCCGCGCGATGGTCAACCTGATCTTCGGCGGTCGTGACTTCAAGAAGTTGTGGATTTAAGGGGCTGCCATGTTACGTACAATCAACTTCATGGGCGTTCGCAACGTTGCGTTCGGCGTCACATTGTTCCTTACGGTGCTGGCCTTGTTCAGTGTCGCCACCAAGGGCATGAACTGGGGCCTGGACTTCACCGGCGGTACGCTCATCGAGCTGACCTACGAGCGTCCGGCCGATGTGACCAAGGTGCGCGAGCAGCTGGCGACTTCGGGTTATCACGAGGCAATCGTGCAGAGCTTCGGTGCAACGACCGATCTGCTCGTGCGCATGCCGGGTGAAGATCCGCAGTTGGGCCATCAAGTGGCGGAGGCGCTGCAGAAGGTCGGTGGCGACAACCCTGCGGTGGTCAAGCGCGTTGAATTCGTCGGCCCGCAAGTCGGTGAAGAGCTGCGCGACCAGGGCGGCCTTGGCATGCTGATGGCGCTGGGCGGTGTCCTGATCTACCTGGCTTTCCGCTTTCAGTGGAAGTTTGCGGTCGGTGCCATCGTCTCGCTGATCCACGACGTGATCGTGACCATCGGTATTCTGTCGTTCTTCCAGATCACCTTCGACCTGACGGTGCTGGCGGCGGTGTTGGCGATCATCGGTTACTCGCTCAACGACACTATTGTGGTATTCGACCGGGTTCGTGAGAACTTTCGGGTCCTGCGCAAGGCCAGCCTGGTCGAGAACATCAACATCTCGACCACGCAAACCCTGTTGCGGACCATGGCGACGTCGATCTCCACCTTGTTGGCGATCGCGGCACTGCTGTTCTTCGGTGGCGACAACCTGTTCGGCTTCTCCATCGCCCTGTTTATCGGTGTTCTGGCGGGTACTTACTCGTCGATCTACATCGCGAACGTGGTGTTGATCTGGCTGAACCTGAGCAGCGAGGATTTGATTCCTCCCGTGGCGACCGATAAGGAAGTCGACGACCGTCCATAACGGCCATCGCTTTCCAGCTGTCAGCCAAAAAAGGCGCGAGTTGAACTCGCGCCTTTTTTTATGCTCCAAGGCTGGGAGAAGCGCGGGCGTGTCCCGCATGTGATGGTCAGGAGGTTCATGTGAACAAGTCGTTGCTGGTTGGTGCGGTATTGGGTGCTGTCGGTGTAACAGCCGGGGGTGCTGTTGCCACCTACAGCCTGGTTAAAAGCGGCCCTGAGTATGCGCAAGTTCTAGCCGTTGAACCGGTCAAGACACAAATCAAGACGCCACGTGAAGTGTGCAAGGATGTAGCCGTGACCCGGCAGGCGCCGGTCAAAGATCAACACCAGATCGCCGGTACGGTGGTGGGTGCGCTGGCAGGTGGTTTGCTGGGTAACCAGATCGGCGGCGGCACCGGCAAAAAAATCGCCACGGTCGCAGGCGCGGTCGGCGGTGGTTATGCCGGTAACAAGGTTCAGGAAGGCATGCAAGAGCGTGACACCTACACCACGACTCAAACCCGTTGTAATACTGTGAATGACATCAGTGACAAGGTCGTAGGTTACGACGTTCGTTATTCACTGGATGGCAAGGAAGGCAAAGTGCGGATGGATCGTGATCCGGGTAATCAGATTCCGGTTGATAAGGAAGGCAAGTTGATCCTGTCGCAGAATGAGCCCAGTCAGTAAGTAGCTCAGGTTCAGATTAAAAAAAAGCACTCGATTAGAGTGCTTTTTTTGTGCCCGGAATACTGGTTTGAAGCCACTGCAGACCCTGTGGGAGCGGGCTTGCCCGCGATGGCGTCATCACCTGCGCCATTAATGACGACTGACACTCCGCTATCGCGGGCAAGCCCGCTCCCACAGGGATTGGTGGTGGTCCGAAGAGTGGAATTCCAGGCATAAAAAAGCACCCCGAAGGGTGCTTTTTTGTGGCCGGTCGCTTAGCGTTTCAGCGAGGGCGGCAGGTGCGGCTGGATGGCCGTCAGCACTGCCTTGAAGCATTTGGTGTTACCGGCAACGATGTGGCCTTTTTCAAGGAAATCGTGACCGCCGGTGAAGTCGCTCACCAAACCGCCTGCTTCCTGAATCAGCAGGGCGCCTGCAGCCATGTCCCACTCGGAAAGGCCCGACTCCCAGAATGCATCGAAGCGCCCGGCAGCCACGTAAGCCAGGTCCAGGCTCGCCGAACCGGCGCGGCGGATGCCGGCAGTCTGGCCAACCAGGGCGCGGAACATACCCAGGTAGTTGTCGAGGTTGTCCATCTGGTCGTCACGGAACGGGAAGCCGGTACCCAGCAGGGCGCCGTCCAGGCTGGTGCGACCGCTGACGCGCAGACGACGACCGTTCAGTTGAGCGCCGCGACCACGGCTGGCGGTGAATTCTTCCTGGCGAACCGGGTCCAGAACAACAGCGTGTTCCAGGCGACCGCGGTATTTGCAGGCGATGCTGACCGCGAAGTGGGGAATGCCGCGCAGGAAGTTGGTGGTGCCGTCCAGCGGATCGATGATCCACAGGTATTCTTCGCCTTCGATCCCGGTGCCGGCGTGCATGCCGGTTTCTTCACCCATGATGGAGTGGTTCGGGTAAGCCTTGCGCAGCGCGTCGATGATTTTCTGTTCAGCGGCGCGATCCACCTCGGATACGTAATCCTTGGCGTCTTTTTCGTCGACCTTGATGGTATCCAGGCGCTCGATGGAGCGGAAGATCAATTCACTGGCGCTGCGGGCGGCGCGCAGCGCGATATTCAGCATGGGCTGCATGGATGTGTCACCTAAGGTTGTTAAAGAAAGCCGGGCATTCTATCAGAAAGTTTCTACAGGAGAAGGTCGACGTTCGCTTTCGTGGCTTAACGGTAGGATGCGCTGTAAGATTCGGCTCCCCATTTCTGTGTTCGAGAGCGCCTCCCTTGCTGCATAACATTCGTGTCGTCCTGGTTAATACCAGCCATCCCGGCAATATCGGCGGGGCTGCGCGTGCCATGAAGAACATGGGCCTGTCGCGGCTGGTGCTGGTTGAACCACGGTTGTTCCCGCACCACGAGGCTGATGCCCGCGCCTCCGGTGCCGGAGACATCCTTGAAAACGCGCAAGTCGTCGCCACCCTGGAAGATGCCTTGGTCGGCTGCAATCTGGTGCTTGGCACCAGTGCCCGTGATCGCCGCATTCCGTGGCCGTTGCTCGATCCTCGCGAATGCGGGACGAAAGTGGTCGAGGAAGCGGGGCAGGGCGCGGAGATTGCCTTGGTCTTTGGTCGTGAAGACTCCGGCCTGACCAATGAAGAGCTGCAGCGATGTCATTATCACGTGCACATCCCATCAGACCCCGAGTTCAGTTCGCTGAACCTAGGGGCGGCAGTGCAGGTGTTGAGCTATGAAGTGCGCATGTCCTGGCTCGCGGCCCAAGGCCAGCCGAGCAAGGTCGAAAAGGATGAGGTGGCGTCCACCAAAAGTGGTGAGCTGGCGACCATGGATGAGCTGGAGCGATTCTATGAACACCTGGAGCAAACCCTGGTGGCCATCGAATTCCTCGATCCGGAAAAACCGCGGCACTTGATGGCGCGCCTGCGTCGGTTGTACGGACGAAGCTCGGTCAGCCGGGCGGAAATGAATATATTGCGTGGCATCCTCACGGAAACCCAGAAAGCGGCCCGTGGCGAGCTTCTAAAGCGGAAGGATTAATGATGTTCGAGCGATTGCGTGAAGATATCCAGAGTGTTTTCCATCGGGACCCGGCGGCGCGCAACGCTTTTGAAGTCCTGACGTGCTACCCGGGCATGCATGCCATCTGGATTCATCGTCTGTCGGCGGCCTTGTGGCGCGCCGAGTTGAAATGGCTGGCGCGGGTGGTATCGAACTTCGGGCGCTGGTTGACCGGGATCGAGATTCATCCGGGCGCCAAGGTCGGTCGTCGCTTCTTTATCGACCATGGCATGGGCATTGTCATCGGTGAAACCGCTGAAATCGGCAATGACGTCACCCTTTATCAAGGTGTAACGCTCGGCGGTACCAGCTGGAACAAAGGCAAGCGTCACCCGACCCTGGAAGACGGTGTTGTGGTGGGGGCGGGCGCCAAGGTACTGGGCCCATTCACCGTGGGTGCGGGGGCCAAAGTCGGCTCCAATGCCGTGGTGACCAAGGCTGTGCCGGCGGGTGCAACCGTTGTCGGGATTCCGGGGCGGATTATCGTCAAATCCGATGAAGAGCAGGACGCCAAGCGCAAGGCCATGGCCGAGAAGATCGGCTTTGATGCGTACGGTGTCGGCGAAGACATGCCTGACCCGGTGGCGCGGGCCATCAATCAGTTGCTCGATCACCTGCAGGCGGTTGATGGTCGTCTGGAAGGGATGTGCGGGGCGTTGAAGGATTTGGGCAGTAATTACTGTGCGAAAGAGCTGCCTGAACTGCGTGAAGAAGACTTCGCGTGCGTGAAGGACAAGGATCAAAGCCAGGCCAGCTAAACCGCGCTGGCCCCTTCGCGAGCAGGCCCGCTCCCACATTTGATCTCTGTTGCACACAGAATCTGTGAACACTGGAGATCTAATGTGGGAGCGGGCTTGCTCGCGAAGAACGATAACGCGCAATTGCTGGCTGTACCCGCCCAGCCTTTGCTATGATGCGGCCGCTCTTTTGCGGGTAAACCTGACTAAAGTACTAGGTCTTATAGTTGACTTAAATACTCGGGAATTGCATACTCGCCCCATTCCGAACTCCGTGGTAATTGTCCATGAGACTGACTACAAAAGGCCGATACGCCGTGACCGCCATGCTCGATCTGGCGTTGCACGCGCAACACGGGCCGGTGTCCCTGGCCGATATCTCCGAGCGCCAAGGCATCTCCCTGTCCTACCTCGAACAGCTTTTCGCCAAATTGCGCCGCAGCAATCTGGTGTCCAGTGTTCGTGGTCCGGGCGGCGGCTACCAACTGTCCCGCGACATGCAGGGCATCCAGGTCGCCCAGGTGATCGATGCGGTCAACGAATCGGTCGATGCCACCAAGTGCCAGGGCCAAGGTGATTGCCATCAGGGCGACACCTGCCTGACCCACCACTTGTGGTGCGATCTGAGCCTGCAGATTCACGAATTTCTGAGCGGTATCAGCTTGGCTGATCTTGTCACTCGCCGTGAGGTGCAAGAAGTAGCCCAGCGTCAGGACCAGCGTCGTTGCAACAGCAAGACGCCACGCCTGGACAAGATTGAAGCGTCCGCCGTCGAATGACAGCCATAGAGCTAGCGGCACGCCAGCCAGCCTGATTTAGGAGAGAGTCCATGAAATTGCCGATTTACCTTGATTACTCTGCGACCACCCCGGTTGATCCGCGTGTTGCGCAAAAAATGAGTGAATGCCTGCTGGTCGACGGAAACTTCGGTAACCCGGCGTCCCGTTCCCACGTGTTTGGCTGGAAAGCTGAAGAGTCCGTCGAAAACGCTCGTCGTCAGGTCGCTGACCTGGTCAACGCCGACCCGCGTGAAATCGTCTGGACCTCCGGTGCCACCGAATCCGACAACCTGGCAATCAAGGGTGCGGCGCATTTCTATGCGACTAAAGGCAAACACCTGATCACCACCAAGATTGAGCACAAGGCTGTCCTCGACACCATGCGCCAACTGGAGCGTGAAGGCTTTGAAGTGACTTACCTCGAGCCTCGCACCGATGGTCTGGTTACGCCTGAAATGATCGAAGCCGCGCTGCGTGACGACACCATCCTGGTTTCGGTCATGCACGTGAACAACGAAATCGGCACCATCAACGACATCGCTGCCATCGGCGAACTGACCCGCGCCAGGGGCATTCTGTTCCACGTCGACGCTGCTCAGTCCACCGGCAAGGTCGAGATCGACCTGCAAAAGCTGAAAGTCGACATGATGTCGTTCTCCGCCCACAAAACCTACGGCCCTAAAGGCATCGGCGCGCTGTACGTCAGCCGCAAGCCGCGTGTGCGCATCGAAGCGACCATGCACGGCGGCGGTCACGAGCGTGGCATGCGTTCCGGCACCCTGGCGACCCACCAGATCGTCGGCATGGGCGAAGCCTTCCGCGTAGCCAAGGAAGACATGGCTGCCGAGAACGTCCGGATCAAAGCCCTGAGCGACCGTTTCTTCAAGCAGGTCGAAGACCTGGAAGAGCTGTACGTCAACGGCAGCATGACCGCCCGCGTTCCGCACAACCTGAACCTGAGCTTCAACTATGTTGAAGGCGAGTCGCTGATCATGGCGCTCAAGGATCTGGCGGTTTCGTCCGGTTCGGCTTGCACCTCGGCTTCGCTGGAGCCTTCGTACGTGCTGCGCGCCTTGGGCCGCAACGACGAACTGGCACACAGCTCGATCCGCTTCACCTTCGGCCGTTTCACCACCGAAGAAGAAATCGACTACGCCGCGCAGAAAGTCTGCGAGGCCGTTACCAAGCTGCGCACTCTGTCGCCGCTGTGGGACATGTACAAAGACGGTGTCGACATTTCGAAAATCGAGTGGGCGGCACACTGATTTCAAGTCGCCGCGAACCGGCCCTGTGAATCACGATTTGCAGGGCTCAAAGAGCGACTCTCTGATGAGTGAGGAATAAGCATCATGGCTTACAGCGAAAAGGTCATCGACCACTACGAAAACCCGCGTAACGTCGGCAAGATGGACGCCGAAGACCCGGATGTCGGCACCGGCATGGTGGGCGCCCCGGCGTGCGGCGACGTGATGCGTCTGCAAATCAAGGTCAACGAACAAGGCATCATCGAAGACGCCAAGTTCAAGACCTACGGTTGCGGTTCGGCTATCGCCTCCAGCTCCCTGGCGACCGAGTGGATGAAAGGCAAGACTCTGGATGAAGCAGAGACCATCAAAAACACTCAGCTGGCCGAAGAACTGGCCCTGCCGCCAGTGAAAATTCACTGCTCCGTACTCGCTGAAGACGCTATCAAAGCGGCCGTTCGCGACTACAAGCAGAAGAAAGGCTTGATCTGATTTTCAGGATTTTGCGACGAGTAAGGAGTCACCGATGGCTATCAGCATGACAGAAGCGGCTGCTCGACACGTGCGACGCTCCCTTGACGGGCGCGGCAAAGGTGAAGGGATTCGTCTGGGTGTTCGCACCACGGGCTGTTCCGGCCTTGCCTACGTGCTGGAGTTTGTCGACGAGGTGGTTGCAGAGGATCAGGTGTTCGAAAGTCACGGCGAGAAAGTGATCATCGACCCGAAAAGTCTCGCCTACCTGGACGGCACCGAGCTCGATTTCGTCAAGGAAGGGTTGAACGAAGGCTTCAAGTTCAACAACCCCAATGTGCGCGGTGAATGTGGCTGCGGCGAAAGCTTCAACATCTGAGGCTTCTTGTGGGTACTCCTTGTCATTTTGCTTTATTCGAGCTGCAACCGAGTTTCAATCTGGACCTCGACCAGCTGGCTACGCGCTACCGCGAGTTGGCGCGCAGTGTTCATCCGGACCGTTTTGCGGACGCTTCCGAGCGCGAGCAACGGTTGGCGCTAGAGCAATCCGCGAGCCTCAACGAGGCCTACCAGACGCTCAAAAGTCCCCCGAAGCGCGCGCGTTATCTGCTCGCTATGGGAGGTCGCGAGCTGCCGCTGGAGGTCACGGTGCATGATCCGGCGTTTCTTCTGCAGCAGATGGCGCTGCGTGAAGAGCTCGAAGACTTGCAGGACAGTGCCGACCTGGCCGGTGTTGCGGTGTTCAAGCGTCGCCTGAAAACCGCGCAGGATGAACTGAACCAAAGCTTCGCAGCCTGTTGGGATGATGCAGCGCAACGCGAGCAGGCCGAACGCCTGATGCGGCGCATGCAGTTCCTCGACAAGCTCACCTACGAAGTGCGCCAGCTGGAAGAGCGCCTCGACGATTAACCCAGTGCCGCTCCGGTCGCACGCCTGATATACAGATAAGTCCTGATCACGATGGCCCTACTGCAGATCGCCGAACCCGGCCAAAGTCCTCAACCGCACCAGCGTCGTCTGGCTGTGGGGATCGACTTGGGTACTACCAACTCGCTGGTCGCTGCTTTGCGCAGCGGTCTTTCCGAGCCTCTGGCCGACGCTGACGGGCAGGTCATTCTGCCGTCTGCCGTGCGCTACCACGCTGATCGTGTCGAGGTTGGCGAGTCGGCCAAACTGGCTGCCGCTTCCGATCCTTTAAACACTGTGCTGTCGGTCAAGCGCTTGATGGGTCGTGGTCTGTCCGACGTCAAGCAATTGGGCGATCAGTTGCCGTACCGCTTTGTCGGCGGCGAATCGCACATGCCGTTCATTGAGACGATCCAGGGACCGAAAAGCCCGGTCGAAGTCTCTGCCGATATCCTCAAAGTGTTGCGTCAGCGTGCAGAGGCGACGTTGGGTGGCGAGTTGGTCGGTGCAGTGATCACCGTTCCGGCCTATTTTGACGATGCTCAGCGTCAAGCCACCAAGGACGCAGCGAAACTGGCTGGCTTGAACGTGCTGCGTTTGCTCAATGAGCCGACCGCCGCTGCCGTGGCTTACGGTCTGGATCAGCACGCCGAAGGCTTGGTCGCGATTTATGACCTGGGCGGCGGCACCTTCGATATTTCGATTCTGCGCCTGACCGGCGGTGTGTTCGAAGTGCTGGCCACCGGCGGCGACAGCGCCCTGGGCGGCGACGACTTCGACCATGCGATCGCCGGCTGGATCATCGAGAGCGCCGGTTTGTCCGCCGACCTCGATCCGGGAGCGCAACGCAATCTGCTGCAAACCGCCTGCGCGGCCAAAGAAGCACTGACCGATGCTGTGTCTGTAGAGGTCGCTTACGGCGACTGGAAAGCGGAAATGACTCGCGAAGCTTTCAATGCGCTGATCGAGCCGATGGTTGCTCGGAGTCTGAAAGCCTGCCGTCGCGCGGTGCGTGATTCCGGCATCGAGCTTGAAGAAGTGCACGCTGTGGTTATGGTGGGTGGCTCGACGCGCGTACCTCGCGTTCGCGAAGCCGTCGCCCAAGCCTTCGGTCGTCAGCCATTGACGGAGATCGACCCGGATCAAGTGGTCGCCATCGGGGCCGCGATCCAGGCCGATACGCTGGCAGGCAACAAGCGCGATGGTGGCGAACTGCTGTTGCTCGACGTGATTCCATTGTCTCTGGGGCTGGAAACCATGGGCGGCCTGATGGAGAAGGTGATTCCGCGCAATACCACCATCCCCGTCGCTCGCGCCCAGGACTTCACTACTTACAAAGACGGCCAGTCGGCCATGGCGATTCATGTGTTGCAGGGCGAGCGCGAACTGATCAGCGATTGCCGTTCCCTGGCCCGTTTCGAATTGCGCGGTATTCCAGCGATGGTGGCGGGCGCGGCGAAGATTCGCGTGACCTTCCAGGTCGACGCCGACGGTCTGCTCAGCGTGTCGGCCCGGGAATTGGGTTCGGGCGTTGAAGCCAGCATCCAGGTCAAGCCTTCCTATGGCCTGACCGACGGCGAAATCGCCAGGATGCTCAAGGATTCGTTCCAGCACGCCAACGACGACAAGGTCGCCCGCGTATTGCGTGAGCAGCAGGTCGATGCCCAGCGATTGATCGAAGCGGTGCAAGCCGCCCTCGACGCCGACGGTGAGCGCCTGCTCGACGCCGAGGAGCGCATGGTCATCGATTTGCAGATGCAGGAACTGACCGAACTGATGAAAGGTACCGATGGCTACGCCATCGAGCAGCAGACCAAGCGTCTGTCGCAAGTGACCGATGCATTTGCAGCCCGCCGCCTGGATTCGACGGTAAAAGCCGCGCTGGCGGGGCGCAATCTGAATGAAATCGAGGATAATTGATGCCGCAGGTCATTTTTCTGCCACACGAGAAGTTTTGCCCGGAAGGCATGGTTGTCGAGGCTGCGCCCGGTACGTCGATTCTTGAGTTGGCTCATGAGCACCATATCGAGATGGAAAGTGCCTGCGGTGGCGTCTGTGCCTGCACCACCTGCCACTGCATCATCCGCGAAGGTTTTGACTCGCTGGAAGAAGCGGATGAGCTGGAAGAGGACTTTCTTGATCGGGCCTGGGGTCTGGAGGCTCAATCGCGTCTAGGCTGTCAGGCGATCGTCGGGACTGAAGACCTGACGGTCGAGATTCCGAAGTACTCGCTCAACCATGCCGCCGAAGCGCCGCATTGATTCAAGGAACTGTCATGAGTCTCAAGTGGACTGATGTGCTGGAAATTTCGATCCAGCTGGCTGAAAGCAAGCCCGATATTGACCCGATGTCGGTCAACTTCGTCGATCTGCGCAGATGGGTGATGGAATTGCCCGAGTTCGACGACAAGCCTGAACATTGTGGCGAAAAGATCCTGGAGGCCATTCAGGCCCACTGGATCGAAGAGCGCGACTGAGCCACGCTGCAGGTTAGGCAATACCCAAGAACCCGCGTATAATTCGCGGGTTTAATTTTTCGCAAATTACCGTTTCTGGAGTTACATCATGGCTGTTCAACGTACTTTCTCCATCATCAAGCCTGACGCCGTTGCTAAAAACGTCATCGGCGAAATCACCACTCGTTTCGAAAAAGCAGGCCTGCGCGTTGTAGCTTCGAAACTGAAGCAACTGTCCAAAGCTGAAGCTGAAGGCTTCTACGCTGAGCACAGCGCTCGTGGTTTCTTCGGCGACCTGGTTGCATTCATGATCTCCGGCCCGGTTGTCGTTCAGGTTCTGGAAGGCGAAAACGCTATCGCTCTGAACCGTGAGCTGATGGGCGCTACCAACCCTAAAGAAGCTGCTGCCGGCACCATCCGTGCTGACTTCGCTGATTCCATCGACGCCAACGCTGTACACGGTTCGGACTCCGAAGCCGCTGCTGCTCGCGAAATCTCGTACTTCTTCGCTGCTACTGAAGTAACCACTCGCTAAGCATTGGCTTATGAGTGAAGGTGAATCCATGACTACATCGACTGTAAAAACCAACCTGCTGGGTCTGACTCAACAGGAAATGGAGAAATTCTTCGACTCAATCGGGGAGAAGCGTTTCCGTGCCGGTCAGGTAATGAAATGGATTCACCACCTTGGCGTCGATGATTTCGACGCCATGACGAACGTCAGCAAGGCTTTGCGCGACAAGCTCAAGGCCATTGCCGAGGTTCGCGGTCCTGAAGTGGTCAGCGAGGACATTTCCACCGACGGCACCCGTAAGTGGGTGGTGCGCGTGGCGTCCGGCAGCTGCGTCGAGACCGTTTACATTCCCCAGGGCAAACGCGGCACTCTGTGCGTTTCGTCCCAGGCAGGCTGTGCCCTGGACTGCAGTTTCTGCTCCACCGGCAAGCAAGGTTTCAACAGCAACCTCACCGCCGCCGAAGTCATCGGCCAGGTGTGGATTGCCAACAAATCGTTCGGCAGCATCCCGGCGACCGCCGACCGTGCCATCACCAACGTGGTGATGATGGGCATGGGCGAGCCGCTGCTGAACTTCGACAACGTCGTCGCGGCCATGCATCTGATGATGGACGACCTGGGTTACGGCATTTCCAAGCGTCGTGTGACCCTGTCGACCTCCGGCGTGGTGCCGATGATCGATGAGCTGTCCAAGCACATCGACGTCTCCCTGGCGTTGTCCCTGCACGCACCGAACGACGCATTGCGTAACCAATTGGTGCCGATCAACAAGAAATATCCGCTTAAGATGCTGCTCGAGTCGTGCCAGCGCTACATGTCGTCCCTGGGCGAAAAACGTGTGCTGACCATCGAGTACACCTTGCTCAAGGACATCAACGACAAGGTCGAGCACGCGGTTGAAATGATCGAGTTGTTGAAGAACGTTCCGTGCAAAATCAACCTGATTCCGTTCAACCCGTTCCCGCATTCCGGTTACGAGCGCCCGAGCAACAACGCGATTCGCCGTTTCCAGGATCAGCTTCACCATGCCGGCTTCAATGTCACCGTACGCACCACCCGCGGTGAAGACATCGATGCCGCGTGTGGCCAATTAGTAGGGCAGGTGCTGGATCGCACCCGTCGCAGCGAACGTTATATCGCCGTGCGCGAGTTGAGCGCAGACAGCGATATCGCTTCGAGCGCCGCGAAATAAATCAAGAGAGGATCTCTATGTCCCTGCGCTTTGCGCTGCTTGTGCTGTTGGCCAGCCTTTGTGCTGGTTGCGTCCTGTCGGGCGATTACAACCCGATGAAGACCAGCGAGGGCCGCGATGAAGCGCGTGTTGCCTATGTGCAACTGGGCTTGGGCTACTTGCAACAGGGCATGACCGAGCGCGCCAAGGTGCCGCTGAAAAAGGCGTTGGAGCTGGACAGTTCGGACCCCGATGCCAACGCGGCGTTGGGGCTGGTGTTCCAGGCCGAGATGGAGCCGGAGCTGGCGGACGAACACTTTCGCAAAGCTTTGTCTTCTCGTCCTGACAATGCGCGAATCCTGAACAATTACGGCAGTTTTCTTTTCGAGCAGAAACGTTACAAGGAGGCTTACGAGCGCTTCGAACAGGCCGCCGCCGATACCCTGTATCCTGAGCGTTCAAGGGTGTTCGAGAATCTGGGCATGACCGCTTCCAGGCTTGGCCAGCGTGATCTGGCCCAGCAGCAGCTGGAAAAAGCCCTGCGTTTGAATCGTCAGCAACCTCGTGCACTGCTGGAAATGGCTGAGTTGTCTTACGAAGACAGGCATTATGTGCCCGCGCGTGACTATTACGACCGTTTTAGCCTGCTCACGGAGCAAAATGCACGTAGTCTATTGCTCGGCGTCCGGCTGGCAAAAGTGTTCGAAGATCGCGACAAGGCCGCCAGTTTTGGCCTGCAACTAAAACGACTCTATCCCGGTACGCCGGAATATCAGCAATACCTGTCGGAGCAATGATGAAAGCGGCGCATCCCGAAGTTGTAGCAGCGAATCGCGTTAACCCCGGTGAAACCTTGCGCCAGGCCCGCGAAAGCAATGGCTGGTCGCTGGCCGAAGTGGCCCTCAAGCTCAACCTCACCGTCAATTCCTTGAGCAATCTTGAAACCGGCGCTTTCGACAAGCTGCCTGGGCACACCTTTGCCCGCGGTTATATTCGCGCGTACGCCAAATTGCTCGGTATGGACCAGACCGTTCTGGTTCAGCAGTTCGACCAGTCCACCGGCACCGACTCCCAAGGCAGCAATGTCCACAGCCTGGGGCGTATCGAAGAACCGGTTCGGGTTTCCCACACCATTTTGCGAATCGTTAGCCTGTTACTGCTGATTGCGGTGATCGGCGGTGGTTTTATCTGGTGGCAGGATCAGACTTCATTGCGCACCAAAGAACTGACGAGCCTGAGCCCGGAGCACGTTGAAGTCGAAGGCGCCGATGGCACCACCCAGATCCATCCGCTGGACGAGCCGGAAGACCAGGCTGTCGCGGAAGCTCAGGCTGAAGGCTCGACGGCGCTGGCGTTGCCGCAAGCCGAAAACTCCACGGAGGCTCCAGCCGAACCTGAAGCCACGGCGCCTGCCGCCGCTCCAACTGCTCCAACTGCACCGACTGCCCCAGCGCCTGCTGCACCGACGCACAGCGCAGCACCTGTTATCGCAACGCCGGCAGCGCCAGCCCCGACGGCACCTGTTGTGTCGACACCGCCTGCGAGCGCTTCGGTGACGCCGACCATTCCTGCTCCGGCAGCGGCCGTCCCGGTTGCCGGCCAAGGCCAGGTTCAACTGCAATTCACCGCCGATTGCTGGACGCAAGTCACCGACGGCACTGGCAAAGTGCTGCTGAGTGGTCTCAAGCGTAAAGGCGAAAGCGTTACCGTCAGCGGCAAGCCGCCGTTTGCCGTGCGTCTGGGCTTCGCCCGTGGCGCGCAGGTCAGCTACAACGGGCAGGTGGTTGATGTCGCTCCGTTCACCAGTGGCGAGACTGCTCGCCTGAAGTTGGGTCAATAAGTCATGCACGGCGAATCTCCAATCAAGCGTCGCGAATCCCGGAAAATCTGGGTCGGTAACGTGCCTGTTGGCGGCGATGCGCCCATCGCTGTGCAGAGCATGACCAACAGCGACACCAATGACGTCGCCGCCACCGTGGCCCAGATCAATCGTCTGGAAGCCGCTGGCGTCGATATCGTGCGGATTTCCGTGCCGGACATGGATGCCGCCGAAGCCTTCGGCAAGATCAAGCAACTGGTCAAAGTGCCGTTGGTTGCCGACATCCACTTCGACTACAGGATCGCGTTGCGCGTCGCCGAACTGGGCGTTGATTGCCTGCGCATCAATCCGGGCAACATCGGTCGCGAAGACCGCGTGCGTGCAGTCGTCGATGCCGCCCGTGATCGCGGGATTCCGATTCGCATCGGCGTCAACGCGGGTTCGCTGGAAAAAGACCTGCAAAAGAAATACGGCGAGCCGACCCCGGAAGCGTTGGTCGAATCCGCCCTGCGTCACGTCGAACACCTTGAACGCCTGAACTTCCAGGACTTCAAGGTCAGCGTGAAAGCCTCCGACGTGTTCATGGCCGTCGCCGCTTACCGCTTGCTGGCCAAGGAAATCGTCCAGCCGCTGCACCTGGGCATCACCGAAGCCGGTGGTTTGCGTTCAGGCACAGTGAAATCCGCCGTGGGCCTCGGTATGCTGCTCGCCGAAGGGATTGGCGATACTATCCGCATCTCGTTGGCGGCTGATCCGGTCGAGGAAGTGAAAGTCGGCTACGACATTCTCAAATCCCTGCACCTGCGTTCCCGTGGCATCAACTTCATTGCCTGCCCGAGCTGCTCGCGGCAGAACTTCGATGTGGTCAAAACCATGAACGAGCTGGAAGAGCGCCTCGAAGATCTGCTGGTGCCGCTGGATGTCGCAGTCATCGGTTGCGTGGTCAACGGACCGGGCGAAGCCAAGGAAGCCCATATCGGCTTGACCGGCGGCACGCCAAACCTGATTTACATCGACGGCAAGCCGTCACAGAAACTGACGAATGACAATCTGGTGGATGAGCTTGAACGCTTGATCCGCCAGAAAGCGGCCGAAAAGGTCGAAGCCGACGCAGCAGTAATCGCTCGCGGCTGATCGAACGAATTTAAGGATTTAAAGTGAGCAAGTCTCTGCAAGCCATACGTGGCATGAACGACATCCTGCCCGAACAGACTCCCCTGTGGCGTCATTTCGAGGGCACTGTTTCGCGTCTGCTGGATAACTACGGTTACAAGCAGATCCGCATGCCGATCGTCGAGTTCACCGAGCTGTTCAAGCGCTCGATCGGCGAAGTGACCGACATCGTCGAAAAAGAGATGTACACCTTCGAAGACCGCAACGGCGATTCGCTGACCCTGCGCCCGGAAGGCACAGCGGCGTGCGTGCGTGCAGTGCTCGAGCACGGCATCACCGGCGGCGGCCAGGTGCAGAAACTCTGGTACATCGGCCCGATGTTCCGCCACGAACGTCCGCAGAAAGGCCGTTATCGCCAGTTCCACCAGATCGGTGTCGAGGTGTTCAACATCGACGGTCCGGACATCGACGCCGAGCTGATCGTGCTGACCTGGCGCCTGTGGGGCGAGCTGGGCATCCGCGATGCGGTCAAACTCGAGCTCAACAGCCTGGGCACCAGCGAATCCCGTGGCCGTTATCGCGACGCGCTGGTCGAATTCCTGTCCGCTCACCTGGACAAGCTCGACGAAGACAGCCAACGCCGTCTGAAGACCAACCCGTTGCGTGTTCTGGACACCAAGAACGCCGACACTCAAGCGATCCTGGTCGACGCGCCGAAAATGGCCGACTACCTCGACGACGAATCCCGCGTGCACTTCGAGGGCCTCAAGGCTCGCCTGGACGCCGCCGGCATTCCTTATGTGATCAACCCGAAGCTGGTCCGCGGGCTGGATTACTACAGCAAGACCGTTTTTGAATGGGTCACCGACAAGTTGGGCGCTCAAGGCACCGTGTGTGCCGGCGGTCGTTATGACGGTCTGGTGGAGCAGATGGGCGGCAAGCCGACCACGGGCGTTGGTTTCGCCATGGGCATCGAGCGCCTGGTGTTGCTGCTGGAAACCCTGGAGCAGATCCCGCAAGAGATCTCCCGTCAGGTCGACGTTTATCTTTGCGCATTCGGCGAGGCTGCCGAGCTGGCGGCCCTGACGTTGAGCGAGAAGGTTCGCGATCAATTGCCCAACCTGCGCCTGCAAGTGAATGCCGGCGCCGGCAGCTTCAAAAGCCAGTTCAAGAAAGCCGACAAGAGTGGTGCGTTGTACGCGCTGATCCTCGGTGACGACGAAATGGCCCAGCAAGTGGTAGGTTTCAAACCCCTGCGTGGCCAGGGCGAACAACAAAGCATTGCCTGGGATGCGCTTGCTGCACACCTGGCCACCTGCGTCGTGCAGGGTTGAAGCTGTCATAAACAGCCGAATTAGCGATTAAGGAGTATTGGGGTGTCGAGTACCGAAGACGAAAACCTGGCGGATTTGAAGGACTGGTGGACACGCAACGGCAAGCCCCTGGTCACTGGCGGCCTGTTGGCGCTGGTCATCGTGTTCGGCTGGCAGGCCTGGCAGAAGTATCAGAGCAATCAGTCGCAAAGCGCGTCGATTCTCTATCAGCAATTGCTCGAAACCACGCTGACGCCAGACGGCAAGCCTGATGCGGCCCGTGTTTCGGACCTGGCTGGCAAGCTCAACAGCGAGTTCGGCGGCACCGCCTACGCGCAGTACGGCAGCCTGTTCGTGGCGAAAGTCGCGGTCGACAGCGGCAAGCTGGATGACGCTGCCGCCGAGCTGAAAGCCATTGTTGCCAAACCGGCCAACCCGGCCCTGGGCGAAATCGCCCGCCAGCGCCTGGCGCAAGTACTGGCCGCGCAGAACAAGGTCGATGAAGCCCTGAAATTGCTCGAAGGCGATGCCGACAAAGCCTTCCTGGCGACTCGCGAAGAACTCAAGGGCGACCTGCTGGTGCAGTTGGGTCGTACCGACGAAGCGAACACGGCGTATCAAAAAGCCAAGGCGGCACTGTCGGATGAAGCGGCAGTCGGTGGCCTACAAATCAAGCTGGACGACCTGGCCAAAGGGGATGCGTGACGTGATCCGTTGGAAACATGCAGCATTGCTGGCTCTGGCCGTATTGGCCGCGGGTTGCAGCAGCAACAGCAAAAAAGAATTGCCGCCTGCCGAACTGGTCGACTTCAAAGAAGAAGTAGTCCTGCAAAAGCAATGGAGTCGTTCGATCGGTGACGGTCAGGGCGAAACCTACAACATGCTGGTTCCGGCGATCGATGGCGATACCATTTATGCCGCCGACGTCACTGGCGTGGTGATGGCGATGGATCGCAGCAATGGCGACGTCAAATGGAAGCAAGACCTCGAACTGCCTGTATCCGGCGCCGTTGGCGTAGGTTACGGCCTGCTCGTGATCGGTACGACCAAAGGCGAAATCGTTGCGATGGACGCCAGCAGCGGTGAAGAGAAATGGCGCGCTCGCGTGTCCAGCGAAGTCCTCGCGCCGCCGGCCAACAACGGTGACGTGGTCGTGGTTCAGACTCAGGACGATCGTCTGATCGGTCTGGATGCCGCCACCGGCAACCAGCGCTGGTTGTATGACAGCACGCCTGCCGTCTTGACCCTGCGTGGCACCAGTGCACCGATCGTCACCAACCGCCTTGCGGTGGCTGGCCTGTCGACCGGTAAAGTGGTCGCTCTCGATATTTCCAACGGCGTGCCGGTGTGGGAACAGCGAGTAGCGATCCCGCAAGGTCGTTCGGAACTGGAACGTGTTGTCGACATCGACGGTGGCTTGCTGCTGTCCGGCGGTACGTTGTACGTCGCCAGCTATCAGGGTCGCGTTGCGGCACTGGACCTGGAAAGCGGTCGACAACTCTGGCAGCGTGATGCTTCCAGCTATGCCGGCGTGGCCCAGGGTTTCGGCACGGTTTATGTGAGCCTGTCTTCGGGCACGGTTGAAGGCGTCGACGAGCGTACCACCACAGCTTTGTGGAGCAACGATTCGCTGGCTCGCCGTCAACTGTCGGCGCCGGAAGTGTTCTCCAGCTATGTTGCAGTCGGTGACATGGAAGGCTACGTGCACCTGCTGAGCCAGGTGGACGGACGCTTCGTCGGCCGCGAGCGCATCGACAGCGACGGCCTGCGTGCCCGTCCGCTGGTGGTGGGTGATACGATTTATCTGTATGGCAACAGTGGCAAACTGGAAGCCCTGACCATTAAGTAATGTTTGACTATGCTTGGGGTTAACCCCCCAAGCGGCTTCATGTTTGGAAATGTAGGAGCGAGCTCGCTCGCGATGGTCGTCAACGATTACGCTGGTGTCCTGAAGAAATGCGGTGTATTTGCGTTTTTCGCGAGCAAGCTCGCTCCTACAGAATCAAAACATGATTGCCCCGAGCACCAGCCGCTGCCTCGCAGCGGCTTTTGTATTTTCTGAAATAACGAAGTGGAGAGCCGCATGGTTCCCGTAATCGCCCTGGTGGGCCGACCGAACGTCGGCAAGTCCACCTTGTTCAACCGCCTGACCAGGACTCGCGACGCCATCGTCGGCGACTTGTCCGGTCTGACCCGTGATCGCCAATACGGTGAGGCCAAGTGGCAAGGGCGTTCCTACATTCTGGTCGACACCGGTGGTATCTCCGGTGACGAGCACGGTATGGACGAAAAAATGGCCGAGCAGTCGCTTCTGGCCATCGAAGAAGCTGACGTCGTTCTGTTCCTGGTAGATGCCAAGGCCGGTTTCACCGCCGCCGACCAGATGATCGCCGAGCATTTGCGCAAACGTAACAAGCGTTCTTACGTGGTTGCCAACAAGGTCGACAACATCGACCCTGAAATGGCCCGCGCCGAATTCGCCCCGTTGGGCATGGGCCACGCGATCCCGATCGCCGGTGCTCATGGTCGTGGCATCACCCAGATGCTGGAAATCGCCCTGAGCGACTTCCCGAAAGACGACGAAGAGCTGGAAGAAGGCGAGGAAGAGGAAGTTGCCGAAGGTGAGGAAGCCAAGCGCATTCCTGGCCCAAGCGAAAAAGACGGGATCAAGATCGCGATCATCGGCCGCCCGAACGTCGGCAAGTCGACTCTGGTCAACCGCATGCTCGGTGAAGATCGCGTAATCGTTTATGACCAACCCGGCACCACGCGCGACAGTATCTACATCCCGTTCGAGCGTAACGACGAGAAGTACACGCTGATCGACACCGCCGGTGTGCGCAAGCGCGGCAAGATTCACGAAGAAGTCGAAAAATTCTCCGTGGTCAAAACCCTGCAAGCGATCAAAGACGCCAACGTGGTGATCTTCGTGATGGACGCCCGCGAAGGTGTGGTCGACCACGACCTCAACCTGCTGGGCTTTGCCATTGAGTCGGGTCGCGCGCTGGTTATCGCGATCAACAAATGGGATGGCATGACCCCGAGCGAGCGCGACTTCGTAAAGGTCGAGCTGCAACGTCGACTGTTCTTCGTCGACTACGCCGACATCCACTTCATCTCGGCGCTGCACGGCACTGGCGTGGGCAATCTCTACGCTTCCGTACAGAACTCGTTCAAGTCCGCGGTCACCCGCTGGCCGACCAACCGTCTGACCCAGATTCTGGAAGATGCGGTCGGTGAACATGCGCCACCGATGGTCAACAACCGCCGGATCAAGCTGCGCTATGCTCACTTGGGTGGCGCGAACCCGCCGATCATCGTGATTCACGGTAACCAGATCGAGAAGGTACCGAAGTCTTACGTCCGTTACCTGGAGAACACTTACCGTCGTGTGCTGAAGCTGGTCGGTACGCCGATCCGCATCGAGTTCAAGGGCGGCGAGAACCCGTACGAAGGTAACAAGAACTCGCTCACGGATCGTCAGGTCAACAAGAAGCGTCGCATGATGTCGCACCATAAAAAGGCCGACAAGAAGCGCCGCGACAAGCGCTGATTGCAGGTTCACGCGACCCCTGTGGGAGCGGGCTTGCTCGCGAATGCTATCTGTCAGCCAGCATATTTGCCGACTGCCAGGCCGCCTTCGCGAGCAAGCCCGCTCCCACAAGGGATAAGTCGAGAAGAAGGGCGTCAGTTGGCGCCCTTTTTTTATGGGCGTCGTTTGGGCTATCCTCGGGCTCTCCCGCGCCGCCGTTAGAGCCGGGTGCAGAGCAGGGAATCACCGATGATCACCAGTAAGCTGCCGAATGTCGGCATCACTATCTTCACGCAGATGTCTCAGCTCGCGGCACAAACCGGGGCGATCAACCTGTCCCAGGGTTTTCCCGATTTCGATGCCCCGCAGGCTTTGTGCGATTCGGTTGGCCGGCACATTGCCAATGGCCATAACCAGTATTCGCCGATGACCGGCCTGCCGGCGCTGCGTCAGCAAGTGGCGGCGAAGATCGCACGCAGTTACGGCGTGAATGTCGATGCTGACAACGAAGTGACTATCACCCCCGGCGCTACCCAGGCGATCTTCTGCGCGATTCAGGCGGTTATCCACAGCGGCGACGAGGTGATCGTTTTCGATCCATGCTACGACAGTTACGAGCCGTCGGTTGAACTGGCCGGTGGTCGTTGCGTGCATGTGCAACTCGGGCTTAATGATTTCTCCATCGACTTCCAGAAACTGGCGGAAGCCATTACGCCGCGTACGCGGATGATTGTGCTGAACACGCCGCACAACCCGACTGGCGCACTGATCAGCCGGGCCGAGCTGGATCAGTTGGCGGATTTGATTCGTGATCGCGACATCTACATCGTCAGCGACGAAGTTTACGAACACCTGGTGTTCGACGGTGTGCCTCACGTCAGCGTGCTGAATCACGAAGAGCTGTATCAGCGCGCCTTTGTGGTGAGCTCGTTCGGCAAGACCTATCACGTGACCGGCTGGAAAACCGGGTATGTGGTCGCACCGTCGGCCCTGACAGCGGAACTGCGCAAGGTCCACCAATACGTGAGTTTCTGCGGCGTGACACCGCTGCAATTCGCCTTGGCCGACTTCATGGCCGAGCATCCGGAACACGTGGAAGAACTGCAGGGTTTTTATCAGGCCAAGCGCGACCTGTTCTGCGATCTGCTGACGCCGTCGCGCTTCAGTTTCACCCGCGTGACCGGCACCTATTTTCAGTTGGTCGATTACTCGCAGATACGCCCGGACCTCAACGACGTTGAGATGGCGCTGTGGATGACCCGCGAACACGGCGTGGCGAGCATCCCGATCTCGGTGTTCTACCAGACGCCGCCCGAAGGCCAGCGCCTAGTGCGTCTGTGCTTTGCCAAGCGTGAGGAGACCCTGCGTGAAGCAGCGGCAAAACTATGCGTGATCTGAGTGCACTGCCGAATCTGAACATTGCGCTGATCCAGACGACCCTGGCCTGGCACGACCGCCAGGCCAATCTGGAGCATTTCGAGCAGCTGCTTGATCAGGCTCGCGGCGCTGACCTGATCATCCTGCCGGAGATGTTCACCACCGGTTTCTCCATGGAGTCCGAGACGCTCGCCGAGGCGGAAAACGGTCCCACCAGCAAATGGCTGCGCGCCCAGGCTGCGCAACTCGATGCCGTGATCACCGGTAGCGTCATCATTCAGGCCGCCGACGGCAGTCATCGCAATCGCCTGTTGTGGGCGCGACCGGACGGTGAAGTCTGGCACTACGACAAGCGTCACCTGTTCCGCATGGCGGGCGAGCACAATCACTACACACCGGGCGAGCGCCAGGTGCAGTTCGAACTCAAAGGCTGGCGTGTGCGGCCGCTGATTTGCTATGACTTGCGTTTTCCGGTGTGGAGCCGCGACGCCCAGGACACTGACCTGTTGCTGTACACCGCGAATTGGCCGGGTGCAAGGCGTCAGCACTGGAACCGTTTGCTGCCGGCGCGGGCGATTGAAAACCTGTGTTATGTGGCGGCGGTGAATCGTATCGGGACTGACGGAAAGGGTTTTGCGTATACCGGTGACAGTCAGGTGCTGGATTTTCAGGGTGAGACGTTGCTCAGTGCCGGGGAGGCGGATGGGGTGTTTCAGGTTGTTCTGAATGCGGCCGATCTTCAGGCTTATCGCACGCGGTTTCCGGCGAATCTGGACGCGGATACTTTCGAGTTCACCTGAGATTTGCGCTGTCTGACAGGGCCTCTTCGCGGGCAAGCCCGCTCCCACAGGGGACCGCATCGGTCTGGATAACTCGGTCAATTGTAGGAGCGGGCTTGCTCGCGAAGAGGCCGGAACAGGCAATGCGATAGCTAAGGAAAACAAAAAGGCCCCAAGGTTCACACCAAGGGGCCTTTTACATTGCAGCGAACGCTTACGCCGCTTTCGCTTCCGGCTGGCTCAACGAGCGGTTCAGCGCGCTGAACAGGGCCTTGAAGCTGGCGGTGGTAATATTTTCATCGATGCCGACACCATGCACTGAGCGCTGACCGTCGACGCGCAGTTCAATGTAGGCCGCTGCCTTGGCATTGGTGCCCGCGCCGATGGCGTGTTCGTTGTAGTCCATGATCTCCACCGGGATTGGCAGGCCGGCCACCAGTGCTTCCAGCGCGCCGTTGCCCTTGCCGCGCCAGTGCAGGTTGGTTTCGCCCTGGCCTTTGCCGGAGACTTCCACTTCGACGGCGCTGTGACCGTTTTCTTCCTGCAGGCGATGGCTGACCAGCGCATACGGAGTGTTAGCCTGCAAGTACTCGCTGTGCAGCAAAGCGTGGATCTGTTGAGCGGTCATCTCCAGGCCCAGACGATCGGTTTCACGCTGCACGACCTGGCTGAACTCGATCTGCATCCGGCGCGGCAAGCTGATGCCGTATTCCTGTTCCAGCAGGTAAGCAATACCGCCCTTGCCCGACTGGCTGTTGACGCGGATCACCGCCTCGTAGCTACGGCCGATGTCGGCCGGGTCGATCGGCAAGTACGGCACTTCCCACAGTTCGTCCGGTTTCTGCTGGGCGAAGCCCTTGCGGATCGCATCCTGGTGGGAGCCGGAGAACGCGGTGTGAACCAGGTCGCCGACGTACGGGTGACGCGGGTGCACCTGGATCTGGTTGCACTCTTCGACGACTTTGCGCACGCCGTCGATGTCGGAGAAGTCCAGCTCAGGGTGAACGCCCTGGGTGTACAGGTTCAGTGCCACAGTCACCAGGTCGACGTTGCCGGTACGTTCACCGTTACCGAACAGGCAGCCTTCGACACGGTCAGCACCGGCCATCAGCCCCAGTTCGGTTGCCGCGACACCGGTGCCACGGTCGTTGTGGGTGTGCAGACTGATGATCACGCTGTCACGACGGTTGATGTGACGGCCGAACCATTCGATCTGGTCGGCATAGATGTTCGGGGTCGCGCATTCGACGGTGGCCGGCAGGTTGAGGATCACCTTGTGCTCGGGCGTCGGGTTCCAGACTTCGATCACCGCATCGCAGACTTCCTTGGCGAACTCCAGCTCGGTCGCGCTGAACGTTTCCGGTGAATATTCGAAAGTCCACTGAGTGTCCGGCTGCTGGGCGGCGTATTTGACGAACAGCTTGGCAGCGTTCACGGCGATGGCCTTGATTCCGTCCTTGTCCTGGTTGAAGACAATGCGGCGGAAGGAAGGGGAGGTTGCGTTGTACAGGTGAACGATGGCTTTTTTCGCCCCGCGAAGGGATTCGAAGGTGCGCTCGATCAGGTCTTCACGGCCCTGGGTCAGCACCTGAATGGTGGTGTCGTCCGGGATGTGGTTGCCTTCGATCAGGGTGCGAACGAAGTCGAAATCGGTTTGCGAAGCGGCCGGGAACGACGCTTCGATTTCCTTCACGCCGACCTGCACCAGGGTTTTCCAGAAACGCAGCTTCTTGACCGCGTCCATCGGCTCGATCAGCGACTGGTTGCCATCGCGCAGGTCGGAGCTGCACCAGATCGGCGCGGCGGTGATGGTCTTCGATGGCCAGGTGCGGTCCGGGATGTCGATGGTCGGGAACGCGCGGTATTTCGAAGACGGGTCTTTGAGCATGCTCATCGGGAAATCCTTATTGTGTGGGCCGAAAAAAGGCGGCCTGCCGGTGGATCAAATGTTCTTGGGAAAAGCGTAAGACGAGGCGTCGCAACTCAGCCCGGCAGTCGTGCGCTGACGAGGCACAAACTGCGGTGCTGGCGAAGCTGAATGAGGGTGTGAAAGGTTTTCATGCCCTCAACCCTAACCGCGAGGGGGGAGGATGGCAAGCAGTCGGAAAAAATTGAGAGAAGTTCTGCTTTTAGTAGTCTTTGCGAGATTTAATCGCGCTACTCAACGCGTAATACATTAATGATTGCGGCGATAGTTGAACGTCGGCAATTGAAGGTCGGTGGCGATGCGGCTATCGCTTTCGCGAGCAAGCCCGCTCCCGCAGTGACCGGGGTGAACGGGGATTTTGCGTACACCGCCAATCATTGTGGGAGCGGGCTTGCCCGCGAAGCGGCCAGCAGCCTCACCGAAAAACTAGGGTTGAAACGCGCCAATAAAAATCGCCGGATCCACACGCGCATCATTCAGGCTGACGTTCCAGTGCATATGTGGCCCGGTCGCACGACCGGTAGCGCCAACCTTTCCGACCACACCACCACGAGCCAATTGCTGCCCGACCCTCACATCGATTTTCGACATGTGACAGAACATGCTGATAAAGCCCTGCCCATGGTCGACAAACACCGTGTTGCCGTTGAAGAAGTAGTTGCCGATCAGGATCACCTTGCCCGCCGCCGGTGTCTTGATTGGTGTGCCGGCACCCACGGCGAAATCCAGACCTGAGTGAGGATTACGCTCTTCACCGTTAAAGAAGCGGCGCACACCGAATTTGCTCGATAGCGGGCCATTCACCGATTTGTCCAGCAGCAAATTACTTGGGGTGGCAGGGCTGAATGTGCGATACGCGGCCATCTGCTCGGCCAGTTCACGCTCGATGCGTTTGAGGTTTTCCGGGTCTGGATTGACCTGTTGCGTGTTTTTCAGGGTGATGCGTTGTTCCGGGTATTTCTTGCTGCCAACAATAAAACTCAGCGACCGACCGCCGCTGCTGATTTGCTGTGTCCCCGGTTTGATGGTCAATGGAACGCCGACAATCGCCAGCCAGTTATTCTGCTCCTTGACCACCAGCACCGGTTTGCCTTGATAAGTGGCTTTCGGTGCTTGCGCAGCAGTGCCCAGATCCACGACTGCCACGCCGCCCGGCACCGGTTTGTTCAACAGGCGGGTGATGTAGCTGTCGGCGTGGGCGTTAAAGGTCAGGCACAGCAACAGCAGCGAAGCTAAAAAACGCGGCATGGATCAATCCAGTAAAGAGAGGGTGACAGGCGTCAGGTGATTGTCTTCGACCCGCACTTGCAGTTCGCCTTCACCCAGTTTGGCTTTCAGGCGCTGGCCGTTATGGGTTTGCGCGGCGTTGCGGATCGCGTTGCCGCGTTCGTCCAGCAGAATGCTGTAACCACGGGCAAGCGTCGCCAACGGACTGACCACTTGCAGCGTCTGCACCTGACTTTGCAGTTGCAGGCGTCGGCCCTTGAGGCCTTCACGCATAGCCCGGGGCAGACGTTCGGCGAGGCTGTCGAGGCGCTGGCGCAGCATCGCCAGTTGCCGCCCCGGATGTTGCCCGGCGAGGCGGGTTTCCAGGCGGATCAGCCGTTCGCGACGGGTATTGAGGCTGCGTTCGAAGGCGCGACGCATGCGCATGTCCAGATCATCCAGGCGTTGCGCCTGCTGGCGCAGACGTTCGCCGGGATGGCGTAAGCGACGAGAGATGCCTTCAAGGCGCAGTCGATCACGCATCAGGCGGTCACGCATGCGCATCACCAGCCGTCGATGCAAGCTTTCGACCCGACGCACCAGATCGCTGGAATCCGGCGCGAGCAATTCAGCGGCGGCGGAAGGTGTCGGCGCCCGCACGTCGGCCACGAAGTCGCTGATAGAGACATCGGTTTCATGGCCGACGGCGCTGACAATCGGTGTCACGCAGGCATCCACGGCGCGGGCCACGGCTTCTTCGTTGAAACACCAGAGGTCTTCCAGCGAACCGCCGCCACGGGCCAGAATCAATGCATCGAAGCCACGGGCATCCGCCAGTTTCAGTGCGCGGACAATCTGCGCCGTGGCTTCGCGGCCCTGCACGGCGGTGGGGATAAGCGTCAGCTGCACCTGCGGCGCACGGCGGCGGAACACGCTGATGATGTCGCGGATCACCGCGCCGGTCGGCGAACTGATGATGCCGATGCGCTGCGGATGCGCTGGCAGCGGCACTTTGCGCTCGGCGCTGAACAGGCCTTCGGCGCTGAGTTTTTCTTTCAGGGCATCGAAGGCCAGGCGCAGCGCACCGTCACCGGCCGGCTCGACGGTATCGAGGATCAGTTGATAATCACCACGACCTTCAAACAGCGAAACCTTGCCGCGTACCTTGACCGCCAGGCCATCCTTCAGCGCCTGACGAACCCGTGCCGCGTTCTGCCGGAATAACGCGCAACGCACTTGGGCGCCGCTGTCCTTGAGGGTGAAATACACGTGGCCGGACGCCGGGCGCGCGAGGTTGGAGATTTCGCCTTCGACCCAGATATTGCTGAACACGTCTTCGAGCAACACCCGCGCGCGGCCGTTGAGCTGGCTGACAGTCAGGACTTCACGGTCCAGGCCGAGTCTTGCAAAGGGATCTTTAATCATGGGGCGCAGTTTAAAGGCAATCTCAAGCGGAATGCACGATCCCCTTGTAGGAGCGAGCTTGCTCGCGATGGTGTGTCAGTCGACACAGATGTGGCTGACACACCTTCGCGAGCAAGCTCGCTCCTACAGAGGTAGAGTCAGCTCTGAAATTCAAGGAAGACTGGGGATGAATGTGTTTGAGCTGCTGAATCAATGGCCATTTGGCGTGGTGGATTGGGTGGTAATCGGGGCGGCCATTGCGCTGGCCTACATCGTTTTTGGCATTGCCGGGTTCGGCACCGCGCTGGTGGCCGGGCCGATTCTGATTCTGTTCATGCCGCTGTCGAAGATCGTGCCGCTGCTGGTGCTGCTGGATTTCGTCGCGGCGTTCGGCAATCTGCTGCCCTCGCGGCGGGATGTGGCCAGACCAGAATTGCTGCGGCTGCTGCCGTGCATGGCCGTGGGTTGCACGCTGGGCGTGATCTTTCTGCTGAACCTGAAATCCGACCTGTTGCTGCTGTTGATGGGGCTCTTTATCAGCGTCTATGCGATTTACAGCCTGTGGGTCAAAACCCGTCCGACGCAGTTGGCTGCCGCCTGGGCGGTGCCGATGGGTACCGTCGGCGGGATGTTTGGTGCGTTGTTTGGCAGCGGCGGCTTTTTATATGCGATTTATCTGAACAGTCGGTTGACGAAAGAAGCGGCGCGGGCGACCCAGAGTGCACTGATCAGTTGCAGCACCGTGGTGCGCTTGAGCCTGTTCGCTGTCGCGGGTGTGTATGCCGAGCTACCCTTGTTGATGTTGGCCCTGTGTTTATTGCCGGCCATGGCGTTGGGGCTGTGGGTCGGGCGGCGGTTGACCATGAGATTGTCCCGCGAAGCGTTTGTCCGGCTGGTGACCTGGTTGGTGCTGGCCAGCGGGATTGCCTTGATCGGACGGTATTTGAGCACTTGACCGGATTTCGTCAGGGATTAAGCTGCCGCCCGCCCCAGAGCCTTCGCGAGCAAGCCCGCTCCCACATTAGGCCGCGATCAAATGTGGGAGCGGGCTTGCTCGCGAAGGCGTCAATCGGCGCGCCGCAGAACCTCCATTTAACGCAGCAGGCTTGCACCATGAATTCCCAAAGCATCATCGTCCCGAAAATTTCCACACTTCCCGTGCACGAACCTCGGGCCCGGGCAGTTGTGCGTTGGCTGGTGCGCAAGAACATCATCAAGGAAGAGGTGACCACCTGCGGCCGAACCGGCAACCGCATGGGCCATGCCATCGCCGACGGCGCCCGCGCCGTGGTGCTGCACCCGCAAGCGCTGCCGTTCGGCGAGCCGGTCAATGGCCTGGAGATCGTTACCAAGCGCTGTATCTATACGCCGGCCAAGGGGTTCCTTGGGGAAGCAGGTTGCGCCGAGTGCCGCAAGGAAATCGGCGAAGCGCTGTTCGAGAGCCTGGAAGAGTGGATGCCGGGACGCACCGATAACTTCACCTGCCCCGAGTGCGGGCATGAAGACGACATCAACGGCTTTCTTTTTCTGCAGGAATGCGGCTTTTCCAATCTGGGATTCATTTTCAACAACTGGGCCGAGGCCGGGTTCAAGCAGAGCTTTATCGATGAGTTCGCCGATTGGCTGGATCAGCCTGTCAGTTGGGTCAAAGTCGAACTGTAGGAGCGAGCTTGCTCGCGAAGGACGTGAACGATTACGCGTGTTGTCGGGAAATAGACGCCGCCTTCAGATTCTTCGCGAGCAAGCTCGCTCCTACAAAAAGCACAGCAATCCCATAGCCGTAATCCCCGTATATCAGTAATGCCAATAATAGACAGAGTTTTACATTGAACCCGAGTGGGTGTCTGACTATAATGGCGCGCTTCCATTTTCCCGCTCGGGAGCCCCCGCGATGCTGCGTATCAGCCAAGAAGCTCTGACATTCGACGACATTCTCCTAGTGCCTGGTTATTCCGAGGTGCTTCCTAACGAAGTCAGTCTCAAGACCCGCCTTACCCGTGGCATCGAGCTGAATATTCCTCTGGTTTCTGCCGCCATGGACACCGTTACTGAAGCCCGTCTGGCAATCGCCATGGCTCAGGAAGGTGGCATCGGCATCATCCACAAGAACATGACCATCGAGCAGCAAGCTGCCGAAGTGCGCAAGGTCAAGCGTTATGAGGCCGGCGTGGTCAAGGACCCGATCACCATCGAGGCTGACGCCACGGTTCGTGAGCTGTTCGAACTGACCCGCCAGCACAACATCTCCGGCGTTCCGGTTTTGCACAATGGCGACCTGGTCGGCATCGTCACTTCCCGTGACGTGCGTTTTGAAAACCGTCTCGAAGCCACTGTCCGCGAAGTGATGACGCCTAAAGAGCGTCTGGTCACGGTCAAGGAAGGTGCCGACAAGAACGACGTCCGCGAGCTGTTGCACAAACACCGCATTGAACGCGTGCTGATCGTCGACAACAACTTTGCCCTCAAAGGCATGATGACCGTCAACGACATCGAAAAAGCCAAGGCTTATCCGCTGGCCAGCAAGGACGATCAAGGTCGTCTGCGTGTTGGTGCCGCAGTCGGCACCGGCAAAGACACCGGTGACCGCGTCGCTGCGCTGGTCAATGCCGGCGTTGACGTGGTGGTGGTCGACACCGCTCACGGTCACTCCAAAGGCGTGATCGACCGCGTTCGCTGGGTTAAACAGAATTTCCCTGAAGTGCAGGTCATCGGTGGCAACATCGCCACCGGCGCTGCCGCCAAGGCGTTGGCCGAAGCAGGCGCCGATGCGGTCAAGGTCGGTATCGGCCCTGGCTCGATCTGCACCACTCGTATCGTCGCCGGTGTCGGCGTCCCGCAAATCAGTGCCATCGCCAACGTCGCCGCTGCCCTTGAGGGCACTGGCGTTCCGTTGATCGCGGACGGCGGCATCCGGTTCTCCGGTGACCTGTCCAAGGCCATCGTGGCCGGTGCGTCCTGCGTGATGATGGGCTCGATGTTCGCCGGTACTGAAGAAGCGCCGGGCGAGATCGAACTGTTCCAGGGTCGTTCGTACAAGGCTTACCGCGGCATGGGTTCGCTGGGCGCCATGTCCCAGGCTCAAGGTTCCTCCGACCGATACTTCCAGGACTCCTCCGCGGGTGCCGAGAAGCTGGTTCCGGAAGGCATCGAAGGGCGTGTCCCGTACAAGGGCAGCCTGAGCGCCATCATCCATCAACTGATGGGCGGCCTGCGTTCCTCGATGGGCTACACCGGCAGTGCCGACATCGAAGAAATGCGCACCAAGCCTGAGTTCGTGCGGATCACCGGCGCTGGCATGGCCGAATCCCACGTCCACGACGTACAGATCACCAAAGAAGCGCCAAACTACCGCGTAGGTTGAGGCTTCAAGCAAAACGTTAAGTAACCCGGGGCTGTTTTATTCAGCCCCGAGTTGTTTCTGAATCACGACTGTTTCTGAATGACTTAGACGAGACTGAATCATGGCCCTCGATATTCACGCTCACCGCATCCTGATCCTCGATTTCGGTTCCCAGTACACCCAGCTGATCGCCCGCCGCGTGCGTGAAATCGGCGTGTATTGCGAATTGCACCCGTTCGACATGGATGAAGACGCGATTCGCGAGTTCGCTCCAAAAGGCGTCATTCTCGCCGGCGGTCCCGAATCCGTGCACGAAGCCAACAGCCCTCGCTGCCCGCAAGCGGTGTTCGACCTGGGCGTACCGGTCTTCGGCATCTGCTACGGCATGCAGACCATGGCCGAGCAACTGGGCGGCAAGGTTGAAGGTTCCGAACTGCGTGAGTTCGGTTATGCCCGCGTAGACGTGGTCGGCAAGAGCCGCCTGCTCGACGGCATCGAAGATCACATCGACGCCGACGGCCTGTTCGGCCTCGACGTGTGGATGAGCCACGGTGACAAGGTCACCAAAATGCCGCAGGAATTCCACATCCTGGCCAGCACCCCGAGCTGCCCGATCGCCGGCATGTTCGACGACGCTCGCGGCTACTACGGCGTGCAGTTCCACCCGGAAGTGACCCACACCAAACAGGGCGGCCGTATCCTCTCGCGCTTCATCCTCGACATCTGCGGCTGCGAAGCGCTGTGGACGCCGTCGAAAATTGCCGAAGACGCCATCGCCCAGGTTCGCGCCCAGGTTGGCACCGACAACGTATTGCTCGGCCTGTCCGGCGGCGTTGACTCGTCGGTGGTTGCCGCGCTGCTGCACAAAGCCATTGGCGACCAGCTGACCTGCGTCTTCGTCGACAACGGCCTGCTGCGTCTGCACGAAGGCGAGCAAGTGATGGCCATGTTCGCCGAGAACATGGGCGTCAAAGTGATCCGCGCCAACGCTGAGGATCAGTTCCTCAACAACCTGGCTGGCGAAAGCGATCCAGAGAAGAAACGCAAGATCATCGGCCGTACCTTCATCGACGTCTTCGATGCCCAGTCCAACAAACTGGACAACATCAAGTACCTCGCACAAGGCACCATCTATCCGGACGTGATCGAGTCGGCTGGCGCGAAAAGCGGCAAGGCTCACGTGATCAAGTCGCACCACAACGTGGGCGGCCTGCCGGAAGAGATGAACCTCAAGCTGGTTGAACCGTTGCGCGAACTGTTCAAGGACGAAGTCCGTCGTCTGGGCCTGGAACTGGGCCTGCCGTACGACATGGTCTACCGTCACCCGTTCCCGGGCCCGGGCCTGGGCGTGCGGATCCTCGGTGAAGTGAAGAAGGAATACGCCGACCTGCTGCGTCGCGCCGACCACATCTTCATCGAAGAACTGCGCAAGGCCGACTGGTACCACAAAGTCAGTCAGGCCTTCGTGGTGTTCCAGCCGGTGAAATCGGTTGGCGTCGTCGGCGATGGCCGTCGTTACGCTTGGGTCGTGGCCCTGCGTGCCGTGGAAACCATCGACTTCATGACCGCGCGTTGGGCACACCTGCCTTACGAGCTGCTGGAAACCGTCAGCGGCCGCATCATCAATGAAATCGAAGGCATCTCCCGCGTCACCTACGACGTGTCGAGCAAGCCGCCAGCGACGATCGAGTGGGAATGATCCCGCTTTTTTGAGCGTCTGATGGAGAGAAAACCCTGGCTTAGGCCAGGGTTTTCTCGTTTGGGAGCGAGCTCGCGATGGATTCAAAGCGCCGCGTTTAGCCAGTAAACACGCGTAGTCGTTGGCGACCATCGCGATCAAGCTCGCTCCTACAAAGGTCAAGGAATACGGCTTTGCAGGCTCAACCCTATACTGTTCAGCGCCCGTGACAGCTGTTCGATGCTGGGGAAGGGAACACCGCTGACCTGCGGCCATGAGGGGCGAATGACACAGAAGTTGCCCCCCGCCAATGGCTCTACAACGGTCTCCACAATCAGCCCTTGCTGGTTACGGTGAACCAATGTGTAGGTATCGTCCGCCTTTTCGAACAGATACATCCCCTTTCGGTAAAGCAGATTGGATGTTTGCAACGGAGTTCTGCTGACCGGAGGCGCTTCCATTTGCACTCGCAAGTCGGCGTGAAAGGTATCGAAAGTCCCGCGTGTTACATCGTTTGCAATGAAGGGACCTCGGTCTATTTCAATACCAGGGTCGACTGAGACGCCTTGCCCTTCTCCCGGACTGACTTCCTCCACGCGCAAGCCAATACCACCTTCCAGTTCGCTGATGCCTGCGAGCCCCCGGAACGTGTTGGTGTTTTCTGCACCGGTCAACAACACCCACTTGTTTGGGCCATTTAGCGTTTGATCCGAGAACATGATTTCGCTTGTCATGTGGTTGGTGAGCATCTGCTCATCCACCCTTACCGAGGCTGTAGGTTTTTTATAGTTGGCTGCACAATCGGTCGCCTGGACACGAATGCCATTTTGTCTGGCGGTCTTTACCAGCTCTAGCTCATTGAACCGGCCAGCGGGGTCGGTGCCGAGTTGGGTCAGATACTCCTCCAGGTCCTCGGACATAACGCCGGTGTTGAAATAGTCGTTCAGTTCCGTCTGGGCAAAGTCGCTGAGCAGGCGACGCATATAAATGGTTTTAACGCCTTGTGAGGCAAAGGACGGCATGTTTTCGATCATCAGGCGCATGCTGGTGATTCGGTCCAGGGTTTCACCGACAACTAATCCGGGCGCCGCATTGAAAATACGTTCGATCAGCGTACTTAGCGTGGTTGAGCTGTCCACCGCCGGGATTTGCGGGCGAGAGGGTAGAGTGTCCCAAACGAGGTTTTGATAGAAACGCCTGGCGGACGAAACGAGCGTTCTGAATTTCTCAGTGAAATGCAGCGCATATCGATCCGGGATGATGATTGCGCCGTCGGGGCCGAAGTGAAACCGCACGTGTGTTTCCGGAATCTCCAAGGCCCATTTTCTGAGACCGCCCCTGACACGCGGCTCTACGTCAAACGGCGTTGTCACCAGGCGTGGCGTCCTTGATGTCGAGGATTGCGGCTGTGTACCGGATGGACCAGCGCCACCTTCTGCCCCAGGTTGGCCGGTGTTGGTTTGTTCCGGTTCACGCACCGCCATTTCCAGATCGACCGCACACTCTTTACCCACACATTGCCCACCCGCCTGCAACCCGAGTTTGGGCATGCGTTCCCATTGGCCTTCGGCATTCAAGCGAACCGGCAGTGAATGGATGAACTGGTTAGGTCTGGCCGGATCGACGATGGCCCAGTAACCTCCGCCCTGAGTGTCTGGAAAGTAGCGAGCGTAATAGGCGTTGTCGTTCAGCAGAATGGCGTAGGGAGGATCGGCGTCGAGCCTGTAGATGCCTTGGAATTTTCCAGGTTCTGTGATGGGTGTTTCTCCCTCAAGCAACTCATTACTCAAATACGTTTGCGGTATCTCGGAGGGCTGAACGGCTTCGGTAGGCATGGGAATTACTTCCCCGGCGGGTGGCAGCGCGCTCTCGGTTTCTTCGGTGACAGGAACCTGCTCATCCGGTGTAACAGATTCATCCGATGGCGCTATGGCTTCTGAAGACTCAGCGGCTTCTACTTCTGCACCGACTTCAGCCACCGATCCCACGCCTTTGAGGAACGGAAGGTTAAACAGCGCATCAATGGCGCTGAAAATCGCCCCGATCACACCTTCCTTGCGCTCGGCCGCAGTCTTGGCATTGACGGCCTGATCAATGTTCAGCCCCATGTTCGCGAGACTGGCACCGATGACCGGCAGCGCCACTGGCCAGCCTACAGCGGCCATCGGACCGAACACCTTCAAACCGGCGCTCAGGTAACCGATCCACAGTTTTTTCCGGAGATCGCCATTGGAAGTCAGGGATAAGTCGGCTTCAGCGGACATTGCCGTGCGGGTCGAATCGCGCAACCAACTGAATGCATCCCCCGTTATGGCCAGATCTTTCTGATTGATCAGATGATGGTCGGCCTGACCCCAGGTGCTCACCAGCCGATTCATCAGGTCGGTGATGTGCTCGGTGATGGCATGGCGTTCAGCCAACGGAAAATGATTCATGAAGGCTCGACGGGGAGCCTCTGTGTTCATTTGATTCAAGACCCATAGGTGCATATCCAGAGGCGTTTCGAGTACCTGAAACGCTTCGGCGTCACCCGGTATGTAAAGGATCTGACGGCCCTCGAGGTCAACGATGCGCAGGATGTTCATCGCGACATGATCGGCGACATCCAGCGCGCAGACCCGTAGCCCCTGGCCAACCAATGATGTCGATTGGAGCATCTTGAGGCTGACCGGCCAGGTCAGCGGGCCGATGACAGCGCTGATCACGGTTTGAAAATCATCGTCAGTCAACTGCCCGCCGTCCCGCGCTTCAACGGCTTTGCTCAGAAAATTGCATTTGGCCAGAATGCGGAATTCATCGGCAAAGTCGTTCCAGAATGTTCGCAATTTGTTGCGGTAAAGATCGCTGAAGTTGATGTCCCAAAAGTCCTTCAGCACCTCGTTGGCAGGCAGGCGCACCTCGTTGGTTGCGTCGAAGTTTTCGGCATCGGGCCCTGCTGTGTAGAAGCCTGCGTAGAGACCCAACAGATCGGCGTTGTCTTGATCGGTGGCGCGGAAACGCTGAATCACCAATTGCGTCAGGGTCAGCGATTCGTAGGGTTTTTCGCCGTAGTGTTGCCAGCCGGTGAATGACTTTGAAAGGCTTTGGGCGGTCTTGAAACGGTGGAAGTAAATCTGGTCGGGGTCGAGATCGACGATGCCATGTTTGACGAGCAGATTCGCTGCTACTTCATGCGCCGCGTCGTGCAGGCTCGGGCAAGCTTTGACGACATGGGCGGCGATAACCTTGAGGGCTGCCTTGTCGGAGGCGTTGGGCAGTGGACGAATTTCTATCGGGTTCATTCGCTCTGTTCCTTGAGAGAGGGGCTTCAAGGATGGCGCCTGCGCGCAAGGCCAGTGCACTACATATGTACCGCACCGCGACGTTTAGCCTGCGTCCATCCGCCGCGCCGCCCTTACTGTTTCGCAATCGCAGGTGTATCGTATTCGCCTTTTGCGGGCCCGTGCCCGTTGCTGATACGTGAGGTAGTTGAGTTCATGTCCTTTACCCGTCGCCAAATCCTCGGTGGCCTCGCCGGTCTTGTTGTCGTTGGCGTCGGCGCGGGAGGCGCATCGCGTTACTGGCTGGGGAAGATGGCGGATGCCGATGCGGGCCACGACTACGAGCTGATTGCTGCACCGCTGGATGTCGAGCTTGTGGCCGGGCACAAGACTCAAGCCTGGGCGTTCGGTCCGTCGGCGCCGGGCACCGAGTTGCGCGTGCGTCAGGGTGAATGGCTGCGGGTACGTTTCATCAACCACCTGCCGGTCGCCACCACCATTCATTGGCACGGCATCCGCCTGCCGCTGGAGATGGACGGTGTGCCTTACGTCTCGCAGCTTCCGGTGTTGCCGGGCGAATACTTCGATTACAAATTCCGTGTGCCAGATGCCGGCAGCTACTGGTATCACCCGCACGTGAACAGCAGCGAAGAGCTCGGCCGCGGGTTGGTGGGGCCGCTGATTGTCGAAGAGCGAGAACCGACTGGTTTCAAGTACGAGAAAACCTTGAGCCTCAAGAGCTGGCACGTCGATGAAGAGGGCGCCTTCGTTGCGTTCAGCATTCCTCGCGAAGCGGCTCGTGGCGGCACGGCGGGGCGTCTGTCGACCATCAACGGTGTCTCGCAAGCGGTGATCGACTTGCCTGCCGGGCAGATCACTCGCGTTCGCCTGCTCAACCTCGACAATACATTGACCTATCGCCTCAACATTCCGGGTGTCGAAGCGCAGATCTACGCGCTGGACGGCAATCCCATTGAACCGCGCCCGTTGGGCAAGGAATACTGGCTCGGTCCGGGCATGCGCATTTGTCTGGCAATCAAGGCGCCGCCGGCCGGCGAAGAGTTGGCCCTGCGCAATGGCCCGGTTCGCTTGGGTACGCTGCGCTCTGTGGCCAATACCGACGCGCCGACCACCTGGCCGCCCGCGCTGCCCGCCAATCCGGTGGCCGAGCCGGACCTGGCCAATGCCGAGAAACTCAACTTCAATTTCGAATGGGTGGGCTCGGTGTCGGTTAACGTCGACAACGGCCGGCCGCCAAGCCTGTGGCAGATCAATGGCAAGGCCTGGGACATCACCGACAAGACCTGCGCCGACCGCCCGATTGCCAGGCTCGAGAATGGCAAGAGCTACATTTTCGAATTGAAAAACATGACTCAATATCAGCACCCGATTCACCTGCACGGCATGAGCTTCAAAGTGATCGCCTCGAACCGGCACAAGGTGATTCCGTATTTCACCGACACGTACTTGTTGGGCAAGAACGAACGTGCGCAAGTGGCGCTGGTGGCGGATAACCCTGGGGTGTGGATGTTCCATTGCCATGTAATCGACCACATGGAAACCGGCTTGATGGCCGCAATCGAGGTGGCGTGATGCGTCAGATTCGACCTGCCGCGATCATCGATCGCAGCCGTGATCGTGACTTCATGCGCGAGGCCCTGGTGCTGGCCGCACAAGGCGCGACGCTGGGCGAAGTGCCCGTGGGCGCGGTGCTGGTGCAAGACGGTGAAATCATCGGTCGCGGCTTCAATTGCCCGATCAGCGGCAATGACCCCAGTGCCCATGCCGAGATGGTCGCGATCCGCGCCGCTGCTCAGGCTGCCAGCAACTACCGGTTACCGGGCAGTACGCTCTACGTGACGCTGGAACCGTGCAGCATGTGCGCCGGGCTGATCGTGCATTCGCGGATTGCGCGGGTGGTGTATGGCGCGCTGGAGCCCAAGGCGGGGATTGTGCAGAGTCAGGGGCAGTTTTTTACCCAGGGCTTTTTGAATCATCGGGTGTTGTATGAGGGCGGGGTGTTAGCGGAGGAGTGTGGGACGGTGCTCAGCGAATTCTTCAAGGCCCGACGCGCGAAACCTTCAGACTGAACACCGACCCAGTGTGGGAGCGAGCTTACTCGCGATGGTGGACTGACATTCAACATCTTCGTTGACTGAAAAGGCCTCATCGCGAGCAAGCTCGCTCCCACAGGTTTTTCTGGTGTCTGGAAGTTTTTGTGTTTATTTGCGAGCGACGATGACGGCCCGCATCGGCGCCGGCAATCCTTCAATCGTCTTGCTGTGATCTTCAGGGTCGAGGAAATCGCTGAGCGACTGATATTTCATCCACTCCGTCCCACGCTGTTCCTCGACCGTGGTCACGCTTACGTCCACGCACTTCACGTCTGTGAAGCCGGCACGCCGCAGCCAGAGCATAAGCGCCGGGACCGACGGCAGGAACCACACGTTTCGCATTTGCGCATAACGGTCTTCCGGCACCAGCACCTGCTGCTGATCGCCTTCAATGACCAGCGTCTCCAGCACCAACTCACCGCCCTTGACCAGGCAATCCTTCAGCGCCAGCAAATGCTCGATCGGCGAACGACGGTGGTAGAACACGCCCATGGAAAACACCGTGTCGAAGCCTTCGAGTTCCGGTGGCAGATCTTCGAAGGGAAACGGCAGGTGCCAGGCATTCGGCTCGGACAAATAACGCTGAACCGCCTGGAACTGACAGAAGAACAGCCAGTTCGGATCGACACCGATCACGCTGTCGGCACCGGCGCCGAGCATGCGCCACATGTAGTAGCCGTTACCGCAGCCGACATCGAGGACGCGTTTGCCCTTCAGATCCAGATGCGGTGCGACGCGCGACCATTTCCAGTCCGAGCGCCATTCAGTATCAACGTGCACGCCGAACAGATCGAACGGACCTTTGCGCCACGGTGACAACCCCATCAGCGCCGTACGCATCTGCGCGCGGGTGGCGTCGTCGCAATCGGTGTCCAGCGTCAGGCCGTTGAGCAGATCAACGTCGCTCGGCTGGATCTTCGGCAAGGCATCCAGCGCACTTTGCCAGCGCTCCAGATCGCCGTGACCTTTTTCCATTTTCCTGTCGAGTTGCGCCTGCAGGGTGTCGGCCCAATCGGCCAAGGGTGTACCGGCCAGACGGCGGGCGAGGGGGGACAGATCGATCATGGCAAGGCAATCAACGAGGCAAAGTTAAGACACTGGAACCACGGCACGACTTTCGAGAAACCGGCGGCCAGCAGGCGCTCACGGTGTTCTTCGAGGCTGTCGGGCTTCATGACGTTTTCGATGGCGCTACGCTTCTGGGCGATTTCCAGTTCGCTGTAGCCGTTGGCGCGTTTGAACGCGACGTGCAGGTCAGTGAGCAGCGCGTGTTCTTCGGGGTCGTTGAAGCGCAGCTTTTCCGAGAGGATCAACGCACCACCGGGCAATAGCGACTGACGGATGCGCGAGAGCAGGGCGGTGCGCTGGTCCGGGGCGATGAATTGCAGCGTGAAGTTCAGCGCCACCACCGACGCTGGCTGGAACTCGAGGGCGAGGATGTCGCCTTCGATCACTTCGACCGGCAGCAGCTCCTGGAACATCGAGTCCTGACCGTTGAGGTACTCGCGGCAGCGTTCGACCATGGCGGCCGAGTTATCCACAGCGATCACGCGGCAGCCGTCGGTGCGCACATGACGGCGTAACGCCTGGGTCACCGCGCCAAGGGACGAACCAAGGTCGTAGAGCACGCTGTTGGGCTGGGCGAACTGCGCGGCGAGCACGCCGAGGTTTTCAACGATGGTCGGATAGCCTGGCACCGAGCGCTTGATCATGTCCGGGAATACCCGCACCACGTCCTCGTTAAAGGCGAAGTCGGGCACCTGGGCCAAAGGCTGGGCGAAAAGGCGATCGGGTTCTTTGCTCACGGCGGTTCCAGCGGCATAGGTGGAAAAGGCCGGCATTTTAGCCAACTTGGCGCGGGGATGCGCGGTTGTCTGATAAACCGGCGGTCAGCGCGGTCTCTGAGTAAACGCCGACGCCGCAATCCCCCATTGCCCGAGCCAATAACTGAGGATGATCACGTAAGGCGCTGCATGAAACGGCGCAACAAACCGGTTGACGCCAATCACACTGTCGGAAAACACAAACGCCAGCGCACCGCCTGCGGCCAGCAGCGCCGAGCGCTTGGGTACATCGGTGCCGAGCCGGGCGAGTGCACGCCAAAGCATGGCGCTGATGGCCAGACCGTAAACGATCACCGGGATCAGCAGCGGGCCTAAACCATTGGTAATCAAAATCCCCAACAGCACTGCGCCGACACCTAGCGCGAGCATCAACGGCAACACCGCCAACCGCCGGCAATCACTCAAATAAGCTTTCAGATACGCCAGGTGAGCAACCAGAAATGCCCCGAGGCCAAACACGAACAAATCCCCGGGCCACGCCAGCAGCACATCGCCGAGCAGGGAAAAAATCAATCCAAGGCTGATCCAGCGCCGATACTCGCTGGGCGGCGCGTCGTGCAGCCAACCGAGCAAGGCCAGCACGGGCAAAGGTTTGACCAGCAGGCATAGCAGCGCGGCGTGAACGCTCAGGCCGTAAAGAAAGGTCACCGCGCCCATCAGCGCCAGAATCAGCCAACCCACGATCAGTTGACCGAGATCGCGCAGTCGAAGGATTCCACTGCCGGCACTTCCGGTGCCCAGGGTTGCTGCGATGTCAGGCGCAAGCGCCCTTCACCGGCTGTAAACGCTTGAAAGCGCCAGGTCGACACACCCGCCGCACCCACGACACCGGCATCCTCCGGGTTCCGATAGACTTCAGGCCCCAATGCGCGCAGCACGCCACCGGCTGAATCCTGGATCGCCCAGCGGTAGCCCGTGGTCGGGTTGCTGGGCAGGGTCAGGATCAGGTTTTGCCCGTTATGCAATTGCACGGGGCATTCGCTTTGTTTTTCCACGGTCACGTTCTGTTTCGGTTGCGTGGCGCAGGCGGCCAGCAAAGAGAGGGCGAGGGGGACAAACAGGCGGGTGGGGGACATGAGGTCAGCGGCTCCGGCATTCACGACGAACGGCGAGCATAACTGAAGATGAGACAAAGTGTGACAGCGGCGGAGATGGTGGTTTAAGTGCCGACGCCTTCGCGAGCAAGCCCGCTCCCACACTTGTCCTGCGTACGCAGATCCAGTGTGGGAGCGGGCTTGCTCGCGAAGGCGATTGTGCAGGCGCTACATCACCCTCAGAACAACACCTTCGCCACATCCGCAAAGCGCTTGGCGAAATGCACGGTAATTCCTTCTTTCAGATAATCCGGCAACTCATCAAAGCTCCCCCGATTCGGTTCCGGCAAAATTAACTCAAAAATCTTCTGCCGCCGCGCCGCGATCACCTTCTCGCGCACTCCGCCAATCGGCAACACATGCCCGGTCAGCGTCAGTTCGCCGGTCATGGCCACGCCTTTTTTCGGCGCTTGATTGCGCGCCAGCGACAGCAGGGCACTGGCCATGGTTACGCCCGCGCTCGGCCCGTCTTTCGGGGTGGCGCCTTCCGGAACGTGCAGGTGAACGAAAGCCTCGTCGAAGAACTTCGGATCACCGCCGAACGACTTCAGATTCGAGCTGACGTAGCTGTAGGCAATTTCCGCCGACTCTTTCATCACATCACCCAATTGCCCGGTGAGTTTGAACCCGCGGTTGAGCGTGTGAATGCGCGTGGCTTCGATCGGCAAGGTCGCGCCGCCCATGCTGGTCCAGGCCAGCCCGGTGATCACGCCGGTGCCGGACAGCACTTGTTCGTTGCGGAACACCGGATGGCCCAGTGAGGCTTCCAGGTCCTTCGGCGCAATTTTGATCACTGCTTTCGGCTCGTCGATCAATTTCACCACGGCTTTGCGCACCAGTTTGCCCAGTTGTTTTTCCAATTGCCGCACCCCGGCTTCACGGGCGTAACCGTCGATCAACGCTTTCAACGCGCTGTCGCTGATGCTCAGGCTGCCTTTGGACACGCCGGCCTTCTCAAGCTGCTTCGGCCACAGGTGGCGCTTGGCGATGGCAACTTTTTCTTCGGTGATGTAACCCGACAGGCGAATCACTTCCATCCGATCGAGCAACGGACCCGGAATCGAATCCAGGGTGTTGGCGGTGCAGATGAACAGCACTTTCGACAGATCCATCCGCAGATCCAGATAGTGGTCGAGGAATTCGACGTTCTGCTCCGGGTCCAGTGTTTCCAGCAGCGCCGAGGCCGGATCGCCCTGGTAGCTCTGACCCATCTTGTCGATTTCGTCGAGCATGATCACCGGGTTCATCACTTCGACGTCTTTCAACGCGTGGACGAGTTTGCCCGGCTGCGCGCCAATGTAGGTGCGGCGGTGGCCCTTGATCTCGGCTTCGTCGCGCATGCCGCCAAGGCTGAAGCGATAGAACGGCCGGCCGAGGGATTCGGCGATGGACTTGCCGACACTGGTTTTGCCCACGCCCGGCGGGCCGACCAGCAACACGATGGAACCGCTGATCTCGCCTTTGTAGGCACCGACGGCGAGGAATTCGAGGATGCGGTCCTTGATGTCATCGAGGCCGGCGTGGTGCTTGTCCAGCACCTTGCGTGCGTGCTTGAGGTCGAGTTTGTCCTCACCGTACACGCCCCACGGCACCGAGGTTGCCCAGTCGAGGTAATTGCGGGTGACCGCGTATTCCGGCGACCCGGTTTCGAGGATCGACAGCTTGTTCATTTCCTCCTCAATGCGTTTTTGCGCTTGCGCCGACAACACCTTGCCTTGCAGACGCTGCTCAAACTGCTCGATGTCGGCGCTGCGGTCGTCTTTGGTCAACCCCAGCTCTTGCTGGATGACCTTGAGTTGTTCCTTGAGGAAAAACTCGCGTTGGTGTTCGCCGATCTTGCGGTTCACTTCGGCGGAAATTTCTTTCTGCAGGCGCGCGACTTCGACTTCCTTGCGCAGCATCGGCAGGACTTTTTCCATGCGCTTGAGCATCGGCACGCAGTCGAGCACTTCCTGCAGCTCGCTGCCTGTCGCCGACGTGAGGGCGGCGGCGAAGTCGGTCAATGGTGACGGATCGTTGGGGCTGAAGCGGTTGAGGTAGTTCTTCAACTCCTCGCTGTACAGCGGGTTGAGCGGCAGCAGTTCCTTGATCGCGTTGATCAGCGCCATGCCGTAGGCCTTGACCTCGTCGGTCGGCTCGGTCGGCTGGTGCGGGTATTCGACTTCCACCAGGTACGGTGGGCGATGGTGTTTCAGCCAGGTTTTAATGCGCACGCGGGTCAGGCCCTGAGCGACGAATTGCAGCTTGCCGTTTTCGCGGCTGGCGTGATGCACTTTGACCAGCGTGCCGTAGAGCGGCAGGGCCGAGGTGTCGAAATGACGCGGGTCTTCCTGAGGCGTGTCCATGTAGAACAGGCTCAGGGAGTGGTGATCGGATTTGCTCACCAGATCCAGGGTTTCAGCCCACGGTTCTTCGTTGACGATGACCGGCAACACTTGGGCCGGGAAGAACGGGCGGTTGTGGATCGGGATGATGTAGACCTTGTCCGGCAGGTTCTGGCCGGGCAGCGCGAGGCCTTTGCCGGTGGAGTGGTGTTCTGCGTTCTCGGGGTCGGCGTATTCGCTCGGGTCTTCGGGGAATTCTTGCTGGTCGCTCATGGGGCACCTGCGCTATGGACTATGGGTCTTAGATGGGGCAGGTGGGGGGTGGTTTCAATGGCAGGGGATATTTCCGGGTGTGTGTTCAGGGTTTGGACAGGTGGTGAATTCCGGACTTGGTAAGTTTCCAAGGTGCCTGCCGAACCGTTGTGGGAGCGAGCTTGCTCGCGATAGCGGTGTTTCAGTCGGAAGGGATGTTGAATTCTAAACCGTCATCGCGAGCAAGCTCGCTCCCACAGTGGTCCGTAATGAATTGAACATTGCGTTCCCATGCCCACAAAAAAGGCGACCCCCTCGCGGGAGTCGCCTTTGTTTTAACTGCCGCTAAACATTAATCGGACAGTTTATACGCAATCACATAGTCACCCTGCCTGGTGCCCAGCGAACCGTGACCGCCCGCAACGACGAGCACGTATTGCTTGCCGTCCTTGCCGGTGTAGGTCATCGGCGTGGTTTGCGCACCGGCTGGCAGGCGGCCTTCCCACAGTTGCTTGCCGTTTTTCACGTCGTAGGCACGCAGGTACTGGTCGAGGGTGCCGCTCAGGAAGCCAACGCCACCGGCGGTGGTGATGGGGCCGCCCAGGCTAGGCACGCCCATGCTCAGCGGGATCGGGACCGGCGAGCTGTCGCGTACCGTGCCGTTTTTGTGCTTCCACAAAACTTTCGACGTGGTCAGGTCGATGGCAGCCACATAGCCCCACGCTGGCGCCTGGCACGGCAGGCCCATCGGCGACAACAGTGCCTCAAGAACCACGCCGTATGGCGCGCCCTTGTTCGGCTGCACGCCTTCGGTTTCACTTTTGCGCGGGCCTTGGGCTGCGATTTCGGCGGCCGGGATCATTTTCGATTTGAACGCCATGTAGCTCGGGTTCACGAAAGCGATCTGGCGCACCGGGTCAACCGAGATACCGCCCCAGTCGAACACGCCGAAGTTGCCTGGATAAACAATCGAACCCTGCAGCGACGGCGGGGTGAAAGGGCCGTCGTAGCGCATGGATTTGAAGTCGATCCGGCAGATCAGTTGGTCGAACGGGGTCACGCCCCACATGTCGCGCTCCTGCAGCGGCGGCGGCATCAGGTTGAGGTCCGATTTCGGTTGGGTCGGTGAAGTGCGATCACCTTCGACAGCGCCTTGTGGCACCGGCACTTCGTTGATCGGCACGATCGGTTTGCCAGTGCTGCGGTCCAGCACGTAGATGCTGCCTTGCTTGGTGGACGCCAGTACCGCCGGCTTCACGCCATCAGCGGTTTTCAGGTCCATCAGGGTTGGCTGGCCACCGACGTCCATGTCCCACAGGTCATGGTGGGTGAACTGCATGTGCCAGCGCACTTGCCCGGTGGCGATGTCGAGTGCGGTCAGGCCGGCGGCGTGCAGTTCCGACTCCTGCGTGCGAGTGCCACCGAACTGGTCCGGGGTCTGGTTGCCCATCGGCAGGTAGAGCATGCCGAGTTTTTCGTCGACGGCGAACATGGACCACATGTTCGGCGAGTTGCGGGTGTAGACCTTGCCTTCAGCAATCGGCGTGGTGTCGTCAGGCTTGCCGCTGTCCCAGTTCCACACCAGTGTGCCGGTGTGCACGTCGAACGCACGGATCACGCCGCTTGGCTCGTCGATGGAAACGTTGTCGGTGACGTGGCCGCCAATCACCACCAGGTCTTTGGTCACGGCGGGTGGCGAAGTGGAATAGTAACCGCCGGCATTGAAGCTGCCGATGTTGGCGCTGAGGTCGATCTGGCCACCGTTACCGAAGTCTTCGCACATCTTGCCGGTGTCAGCGTTCAGGGCGATCAGACGGGTGTCGGCGGTCGGCAGAAAGATCCGACGCGGGCAGACGTTGCCGGCCGGTGCCGGGCTGGCAATGCCTGTCGGGCTTTGCTCGGAAGCATAAGCGGCGTCATCGTGGTACGACACGCCACGGCAGGTCATGTGCGCCCAGCCCTTGAAGTTCGCCGCGTTCTGCGTGGAGAGCTTCGGATCGAAACGCCAGATTTCCTTGCCGGTGTCCGGGTCCAGTGCAATCACCTGGCTGTGCGGCGTGCACACGTAGAGCATGCCGTTGACTTTCAGCGGGGTGTTTTCGGCGGTGGTTTCACCCGGATCGTTCGGCCCCGGCAGGTCGCCGGTGCGGTAGGTCCAGGCCGGAACGAGCTTGTTCACGTTCTGCGGGGTGATCTGCGCCAGTGGCGAGTAACGATCGCCGTGCGCACTGCGGCCGTAGGAATTCCAGTCACCGTCCGGCATGGCTGGCGCGGTGTTGGTCATGCCCGGCACGCTGTCGCGGTCCAGTTGGCCCTTGATTTCACCGGGGTTGGTGAACTGGCTGGCCAGTGCAGCAACGCCCGCCAGTACCACGGCCGCACTCAGCGCGCCGGTGCCCATCGGTGCAGCGCCTTCGCGCAGCAGCGGACGGCGGAACCACGGCAGCAGCATGACGATACCCAGCGCGAACAACATCGCCAGGCGCGGCACCAGTTGCCACCAGTCGAGACCGACTTCCCACAAGGCCCAAACGGTGCTGGCGAACAGCACCAATGCATACAGGCCCAGCGCAGCGCGGCGAGCGACAATCAGCAACACGCCGGTCAGTGCCAGGCCGATACCGGTCAGCAAGTAGTACAGCGAGCCACCGAGCATGCTCAGCTTGATCCCGCCGACCAGCATGGCCAGGCCCATTAGCAGAAGCAGAATGCCGAGCAGGGTCGGCAATAGCCGTCTTCGACTCAAAGCACCGTCAGTGCTCATAGTGTGGTTCTCCGTGACGTTTCAAGTAGTTCCGCGCAGGTTCACTGTAGATGACGATCCGGCGTGGGCATGGTTCAGTTAAAAAAGTGAAACAGTTGACGCGGCCCAATGTGGGAGCGGGTTTGCTCGCGAATGCGGTGTGTCAGACGACATCAAGGCGAATGTCAGCCCCTCTTCGCGAGCAAACCCGCTCCCACAAGGTTTTGGGGGCTGGGTTAGAACGATGAGGTGATTTTGATCCCGCCAATCAGTGCGTCATCGACCTTGTCCATGCCACCGGGGTGACGGATGTATTGAGTTTGGTGCGCGTGCCATCGAAGCGGCTAGCGGAAACGTTTCAGCATGGGCGGGCGCAAGGATAATGTTTTGTTACAAGTAGAAAAAGGTCTTTTCCTGACATGAATTCTTTCGGATTTGGTAACAGTCACAGGGATCTGTAGGAGCGAGCTTGCTCGCGATGGACGACAACGATGACGCGGGGAGTCTGACACACCACGGTGTCCTCACGTCCATCGCGAGCAAGCTCGCTCCTACAATTGGATGGTGTACCGTTCACAGACTGCGCACAGATACCTTTCCCCCAAGGCGACCCTCGGCTAAGGTGCGCGGCTTCCAATTCACTCATCGCTCGAAGGCCCGGCATGACCGAACAGAACAACAACCCGCTGCACGGCGTGACGCTGGAGCAAATCCTCAACGCGCTGGTTGAACATTACGAATGGTCGGGGCTGGCCGAGCGCATCGATATCCGCTGCTTCAAGAGTGACCCGAGCATCAAGTCGAGCCTGACGTTCCTGCGCAAAACCCCGTGGGCGCGGGAGAAGGTCGAGCGGTTGTACGTCAAGTTGATCCGCACCAAGCGCCCACTCTGAACATGAACATCCCGCCTGCCACGCGACGTCACTTTGTGGCCGTGGCCGCAGTTCTCGGCTGGGCGGGATTGAGCATTCAGCTGTATCTGATTTTCTACTCGCGCTGGACGCTGGGGGCCAGCCTGCTGGGCGGGTTGATGAGCTTCTTCAGCTATTTCACCGTGCTGACCAATACGTTGGTGGCGACCGTACTGACCTGCGAACTGACGTCCCGCGAATCGGCGGCGCGGCGCTGGTTTTTGCAGCCGTGGGTGAGCAGCGGGATTGCCGTGAGCATCGCCGTGGTCGGCCTGGCGTACAACGTGTTGTTACGCCATTTATGGCATCCGCAAGGCTGGCAATGGCTGGCCGATGAGCTGATGCATGACGTCATGCCGCTGCTGTTTCTGGTCTGGTGGTGGTTGTGTGTGCCCAAGGGAACCTTGCGGTTACGGCACATTGCGCTGTGGGTGATCTACCCGCTGGTGTACTTCGCTTATGCGTTGCTGCGCGGGCATCTGCTGGCGGTTTATCCGTATCCGTTCATTGATGTGGGCAAGCTGGGTTATCCACAGGTGTTTGTGAATGCGGGTGGATTGTTGGTGGGGTTTGTGGTGATTGCGCTGTTGGTGATCGGGCTCGATCGGTGGCGCGGTACGAAGTTAGATTTGTAGCGTTTTAGGCATCGTCTTCGCGAGCAAGCCCGCTCCCACAGGGGATTTGCGTCGCTCACAAGATTCATGCACGACGCAAATCCTCTGTGGGAGCGGGCTTGCTCGCGAAGAGACCCTAAAGGCTGTCAATCTTCCTCGCTGTCATCCAGCCGCCAGTAGCCGACGGCTTTCACGAACTGATCATTCAATCCGTGCTCATCCAGCAGCACCCGGCGAATCTGTCGCGACACCTTGGTCTCGGTCGCCACCCACGCGTACAGATTGCCGCTGGGCACTTGCAGTTGTTTCACGGTGGTCAGCAAGTTGTTCTTGCCGCCCTCGCGCAACACCCAGATCACATTGACCTGCGCCGGGCTTTGAAGCTTCTGCTGCTCAGCGCCGTTTTCCACTTCGATGACCACCAGCGCCCGGCGATTGGCCGCGAGGCCTTCGAGGCGTCGAGCGATGGCGGGCAGGGCGGTCTCGTCGCCGATCAACAGATAGCTGTCAAACATATCCGGCACGATCATCGAACCCCGCGGCCCGCCGATGTGCAGAAAATGCCCGGGTCTGGCCTGTTCGGCCCAGGTCGAGGCGGGGCCGTCGCCGTGCAGCACGAAGTCGATGTCCAGCTCGAGTGTGTCCAAGTCATAGCGCCGTGGCGTGTAGTCGCGCATCGCGGGCATCGGGCCGTTGTCTTTGCCGGCACCCAGCACCATCGTTTCCAGCGCAGCCTGTTCCGCCGCGTTCTGCGGGAACAGCAATTTAACGTGGTCATCCGTACCGAGGCTGATGAAACCTGCCAACTCAGGACCGCCCAAGGTAATTCGGCGCATGCGCGGGGTCAGGTCAACCACTCGCAAGACTTCCAGGCGACGGCGTTTGATTTCATGCATGACGCGGTGAATGGTGGGCTCGATCACTTCAGTCATTCGGTTTTCTCCGATGCGGTTGGAACGGCGGGGCCGTCGACGATGGCTTTGGCGGTGTCGTTGAGCAGGTCGCGCACCCGCAGGATTTCTTCCGCGCTCCAGCGCCCATGGTGCATTTGCAGCGCATGACGCAAGTTATGCACAGCTTCGTGGATCTCGGCCGGCCTATCGTGGCCACGCAATGAACGCTTGCTCACGTCGATGCGCATGCGCACGCCGTCCAGGGCAATCGCTTGCTCGCTTAAAGACAGACGTCCGGCGTCGGTCACGCTGTAGCGTTTTTTTCCGCCTTCGGCATCGCCCTGGATCATTTCGCTCTCTTCGAGAAACGTCAGGGTTGGATAAATCACACCGGGGCTGGGGCTGTAGGCGCCGTCGAACATGCCTTCGATCTGGCGGATCAGGTCGTAGCCGTGGCAGGGCTGCTCAGCGATCAGCGCCAGCAGCAGCAATTTCAGATCACCGGGTGCGAATACTCGCGGACCGCGGCCGCCGCGTTCGCGTCCGGGGCGTTTTTCGAAGCCGTCTCGGCCGTCGATATGCTCGCGGTGGGGGGAATGATGGTCTCTCATTTTCTGCTTCTCTCGTCATGTTTAGACATAACTTAAGATATATCTTTAAGCGTGGGCAAGGCGTTTTTTGAGGGATCCTTTCCTCGGCCGACGAGTGGTGGCGAGCTTCAGAGCTGTCATTCAGCGCATGGGTGGACGCTTTTATCGGGATGCCAGTTATTAGCCGGAAAGTTAAAGCTATCGCTCTAATATAGTTGATCTTATATTCCAGAGGCTGCAAAGGCCCGTATTAACAAGTTGAAACCGCTGTATGGTTTTGTTGAATAAACTGTATGTAAGGCATAACTTACAGTCGCTGTTTCGTCTTTCGTTTATTTGAACTTTTTTCTTTCCATTCATGGGGTCGTTTAACTACGAAGTCGTCGGAAGTTGCCTGCTTACTTTCCAGAACGAACAGCCGATCATGCCTCGGCGTTGAAAGTCCAAACCAACACGACCTTTCGGGTATGCGTTGTTTGAACTTTCAATGGACCAATCCTTTAAAGAAAACAGGTACTGAATGATGTTCAAGAAATTCGCAATCGCAGTTCCACTGGCTGTACTGGCTCTCAATTCCTCCATGGCTTTCGCTGCGGGTGAAGCGGCTCACTCCATCAGCCTCATTGCTCACGTGCCGACCAATGGTTTCTACGTGGTACCGACTGACTCGGACCTGGTCAACAAGGACCAGGACATGAGCTATCAGCCGAGCACCGGCAAGATGCGTGAAGTCAACGGTTTCTTCGACGTGCGCAACAACAATGGTTCGGTTCACGCCAGCCTGGAAAGTGCTCCGAAGCTGATCTCCGGTTCCGAAGCCATTGACTTGAAAGTCGAGTTCAACAACAAGGAACTGACCCTGACTCCGCAACTGGTCGTGGGTGAAGCCGATTCCGACGTGAACTACCGTGCCCCGCTGAAAATCAGTGCAAAAGGCAAAACTTTCCTACCCGGTGACTACACCGGCGTCGTAGCAATGACCTTCGACGCCGTGCCTCCGATCATCACTCCTTGATCAAGCGATCAGCAATAAACGCTGACTTCTAAAGTGGCGTTTTCCGGCGGACAACCCACTCGGTTTGTCCGCCGGACTTCAACTTGTCCGTAATCAGAGTACGAGTTCATGTTCCCGATGACACCCATCGCGGCAGCGCTTGCGCTGTTGTTTTGTGCCAGTGCAGTTGCGGCTACCGATTCCGTCGGCACGACACCGCGAAGTCTGTTGGCCCAGGCCAAAGGTTTGCCAGCGGATTTCGAGGAGCATTTTTTCGATGTGCCTCTGGCCGTGCGGGTGGAGCTCGATCAACAGCCGCTGGGGGAGGCCATGGTGGTTTTGTCCCGTGACGATCGCATCACCCTGCTCGAATTCACCGACACCAGCGAAAACCGTTTCGGCCCCGCCGAGCGGGAGAAGTGGGCCAGTTATCTCAAGCCCGGCGTGGCGCTGGGTGCTTGCACCGGTTCCTGCCCGGATCAGGTACTGGCGGTGCACTACAACCTGGAAAACTCGCTGGTCTCGATCCTTACCGAAAACGCTGAGCGCGACGTTGAAGCCAAGCGTTATTACGAGCAGCCCGACGGCGGCAGCAGCGGCCTGATGGTGCGTAACCAGCTCAACCTCAATGGCGGCCAGGAACAGGATTTGGGCGGACGCTTCGGTCTTGAAGCCAGCGGCAGCCTGGGCAACTGGAGCCAGACGTTCAACATGCAAATGGCCCGCCTCGGCGGTCCGGATGACAAGCTTTATCACGCCGTACACGAGCTTTACACCCAGCGCGAACTGCAAGGCAACTTCGTGCGCCTGGGCTATTTCACCCCCAATTCCGAAGGGCTGACCCGCCAGCCGCGCACGTTCGGCACCAGCCCCGACACCGCCGTCGGCGTGATGTATGGCAGTTCCGACAGCCTGGCCATCAATACGCCGATGCCCAGCGTTTATCCGATCTACGTCACGGCTAATCGCCAGGGTTCGGTCGAGATCTTTCGCGACGGCCTGCTGATCAACACCCAGTCGGTGCCGGCCGGTTTACAGACCCTCGACACCCGCCCATTGCCGGGCGGCATTTATGAAGTGGAAGTGCGCCTGATCGAAGACGGCCAAATCACCTCCACCACCCAAGAGTTGGTGTACAAACCGAGCAACTGGCGCAACCTCGACGAACGCTGGCGCTACAACCTGTTTGCCGGGGAAGAGAGCAAGTTGCTCAGCAACTGGGACCAACAGGCCAGCGGCAGCATCACGGCCGGGGCCGCGATCAACTACCTGATGCACCCACGAGTGATTCTCGGGCTGTCGGCGCGGCAGATTCGCGAAAAACTGCAATACGGCACGTCCATCGACTGGACCCTGGCCAACCACGTCAGCCTGTACGCCAACGTCTATAAAACCCAGGACCACGGCACCGGTCTCGATCTGCAGAGCCTTTACAACTACGGCTCCGGCAGCCTGGTGATCAGCCACAACCGCAGTTGGCTGGACACCACCAATATTTACGAAACCCTGCCGGACGGTACACGGGTGCGGCAACGCAATGTATTCAAAGGCGAAACCAGCAACTCTTCGCTGGCGCTTAACCACCGGCTCAGCAGCAAGAATTCGATCAATGCGCGGGTGTCCCACAGCGAGGGCAACGTCGAAGGTGTCGGCCTCGATCTGGGCTGGAGCCAGCGCACCGTGCTGTTTGGCAGCGACGCCAACTGGAGGTTGTCCTTGTTCGACCGGCCAGGCAGTTTCAGCAGCGGCGATGAGCGCAATCGCGGCGTCGATTTGAGCATCAACGTGGCACTGGGCGCGCCCGGTGAGCAGATCACCGGCAGCATTGGCTCGCGCACCGCGCGGGAGGGTGGCCGCGACAATAACGCGTCCATCGGTTGGCGCAAGGACCTGAAGGATCACGTGCTGCAAAACGTCTCGGTCACCGCACTCACCGATACCTACGGCGTCGGCATGTCGAGCCTGGCCAATTTCCGCACCGATGCGATCAATGGCGACGGCTTCATCCAGCGTTCGTCTTACAACAACAACTTCACCGGTGGCCTGAACGTAGACAGCACCCTGGTACTCGGTGGTCAGCAAATACTCATGACCAGCCAGTACGAAATGCGCGGCGCCGGCATGATCGTCGATGTCGAATCGGACATCGATGACATTGTCCTGCGCGCCGACGATTACAGCGGCGGCAGTGCGGCATTGAAGCCCGGGCGCAACTTCATTCCGATCACCGCGTACCAGAACAGCTCGGTGAGTTTCGATTTCGAGGGCAACCACGTGCCGGCGGCCACCATCGAGCCTGCGCGTACGCGCTACCACCTGAACAAGGGTGGGGTCGACTACCGCAAGATCCGTGTCATGAAAACCCTGACCGTGCTTGGTCGGCTGGTCAACGCGCAAGGGCAGCCGCTCAGGGGCCACCACGTGATCAACCACGCCAGTCGTGGTGTGACCGAGGTCGACGGGTTCTTCTCGATGGAAATGAACGCCGCTTCGCCGACATTGGAGGTGCGGCAGGATAACCGCCTGCTGTGCCAGTTCCGCCTCGACGCCAATCGTCATCGCAACGAAAACAACGTGTTGATGATCGGGGACCTGCGCTGTACGCCGGACACCCTGGCCGACGTCAACATCACCGATCAGAAGGCGGGTTGAACATGAAAAGAACAGCATGTTGGTTAGGCTTGCTCGCCGTGCTCGGCACGCCCACGGCGCAAGGGGCGAATAGAGAAATTCGGGCGTTGTTTCAGCCGGATCCGTCGCAGCCGAGTAGAAACGTGTTCGTCAACAAGACGCCGAACAGCGGTTATTGCGCGAACTATCCGGAGCAGTGTGCCGACAACAGCATGTTCAGCATTCAGATCCCGGTTCGGTTTGATTCCGCGCGCGCCATCTTTCCCGGCGACGACATGGCGTTGAAGGTGCCGTCCAACTGGCGCCCATTGACGGTCATCAATCAGGCTACCCAGGAGACCGAAACCGTTGAAGTGCGCATCATTGGAATTGGTTCCAACTTTACCCTGAGCGATACCGCCGCCAATCTGGTAGGGGTGACGGACGCCCTGGAGGGCCATAAAAAACTCTGGACCAGCAGCAGTTGGGTTTACGCGCCGGCGCCCTGTCAATACAGCGGCGTCGGGGCCTATACACCCACGACTTACAGGTTTTTCTGGAAGGCACCGGTCGAAGCATCGTGCTCCAAGGTGGCGGCTTTCCGGATACCGTCGATGTATTTCGATACCCTCGATTTCGCCTATGAACTGCGCACCCCTAACCCTTTGGGCATGTCGTCCGGCCTGTATACCGGGTCGCTGACTTACTCACTCGGCCCCGGAGGCGACTTCCAGATGGGGGCGATGATGATGCCGGATGACGGCTCCCTGACCCTCGACTTCGTGCTGGACGTGCAACACACCCTGAAAGTCGACCTGCCGCCCGGTGGAGACAAGGTTGTGCTGGAGCCCGAAGGCGGCTGGCAACGCTGGATCGACAGTGGGCGCAAGCCCACGAAGATCTACCGCGATCAGCTGTTTCACATCTCCGCGTCGTCGCGCTTCAAAGTCAAGATGTTGTGTGACTCGCTGGGCGGCAGCGAATGCAGGCTGCGCGGTTCGATACCAGGAGGCGGCACCACTGTGGAAGTAACACTCAATTTACCCGCCGGAATCGCCGGCCCTGGCGGCGGTAGCGGCCAAAAGCTCAGACATAACCTCTGGATCGGTCCTTATCAACCTGGACATTACGTGGATCGAAAACCCGGCTCGTTGCGATTCGAAATGCCGCGTGCGGCGATCGACTTTCTGCTGCAGCCCGGGGCTGCCGGAACGGCGCGTGGAAACATCACGATCATCTGGGATTCCGAAGTCTGACCCGCCGCGCTACCCATTTTCATTTCTTTCATGAGGTTGAAGACGATGACACGTCTGTTTTTGTTGTGGATGCTCGGTGGGTTTTGTGGGGTGGCAAACGCCGGGCCGCAGATCAATGTCGGCACCGTGTACGACTATCTTGATGGCGACAAAAGTACGTACCTCAAGCGTGTATTCAACAGCGGCGACAGCACCGCTTTCGTCAAGGTCAACGTCTTGGAAATCGTTTATGACGCTGACGGCAAGCCGCAGGAAGTCCCGGTCGAAACCGCAGCGGACGGTGCCTCGCGTAATGGCGTCATGGCCAGTCCTGCACGGCTGATCGTCCCGGCCCAGGGCATGCAGGGGACCCGCTTGCTGTACCTGGGCGAACGTGACCGCGAGCGTTACTTCCGCGTGCGTTTCGTGCCGGTAGTGCCGGCAAAGGAAGATGAGTTCCTGATCAGCCATGAGGAACGTGAAGACTACAAAAAGACCCTGTCGGCGGGGGTCAACGTGATGACCGGTTTTGGCACGGTGTTTTTCGTGCGGCCCAAGGATGCACGCTACGACACGGTCATCAATGACACCCCGGGCCGCTACGAGTTGCGCAACAACGGCAACACGGTGCTGGTGATCGATGAATTCAAAAGTTGCTCGCTGGCTGACGAAGCTGACTGTGGTGCCACCACCAAGCACCACGTCATGGCCGGCAAGACCTTCGAGTTCGACAAGGAAAAGGGTCGTGAATACCGATTCAAGCTGATCGAAGGCGACAACAAGAAAGACCTGAAGGTGGCTAGCCGCTAACGGCTGCTTCCATTGACGCGGTAGGAATCAAACATGATAAAGCAATGCGCCATCGTCGCGCTGATGGCAATCACCGGGCTGATGAGTGACGTGGCATGGACGGCTCGGGAAGAACATACCTTCGATGTGTCCCTGACCATTCCCAGCCGACCGTTTTACATCATTCCTGCCGAACCGGGCTGGATCCACCAGCCTCAGCGCCTCAACTGGGATTACCCCAGCTCGACCATGGGCGGCTTACGCAAGCATTTCGATGTCCGGCATGACACCAGTGCAATCGAAGCGCGCCTGGAACGCGCGCCCTACCTGTCGAACGGCAGACCGAGCGAGGACATCGCGTTGCAGGTCAGCTTTAACGGCGTGGAACTGAGCCCGGATATTCCCCCGCGACAAGTGGTGTCCCGGGAAGAGGCTGCAGTGGGCAAACGGGTTTTGCTGGAAATACAGCCGGTAAAACCGGTCGGTGGCTACAAACCGGGGGATTATGCCGGCAACGTGATGCTGCTGTTCAACGCCAAGGCGCCGGGCGAGTAAGCCCGTGAGCTCATGTCGAAACTGCCCGGCGGCGACCGGGCGGTTTTCAGGCGTCTTCGGACCCGAAGTGGTTTACACGTCGTATTTTTGCAACACCGCGCGGGTCAGATTTCGGCTCAGATCCAGCCTTCGTTCAGCCAGGTCCACGATCTCGCGTGAATAGTCATCTTCGCTCATGGACATGAGGGCGCGCCGATCTTCCAGTCCGTTCAGTTCCCGGTCGAAGAGTTGATCGTTGTACTCAAGTGCCGAGGCAAAGTTCTCTCGCAGGTACGTTTCCCAGAACGGCTGTTCTAGCATGCCATCGATCAGTCCGTTGCCCTTTTCCTGGGTGATAATGGTGCTGTAAGCCTCATCGATGGCTTCATCGCTTACATCAGCTATGCCGCGGTGCAGCATGTGATCGGACTGCCAGGGAAGTTCGAGCCGAGGTGCCAGTGCGGTCTGATACGCCTGGTAAATCTCGACTTCCTCCGCTCTGCTTGCGCGCGAGAGTGAGTCCTTGCGGGCGATTTCGTTGACCCGCTCCAGCCGGGTGGCGCCCTTGGCCAGGATCACCAGTTTGCGTTCGACTTCGGCGGCAGAAATCGAGTAATCGTATGCCTGGGCAACCAATGCTTGCATACCCATGATATTGAACACTTCAGTGCTGGCATCGGCACACGTGGTCGGTTCTGCTGCGAGGTTGAACAACCTCTCGCGCAGTTGGCTATTCAGTTCCATGGCATCGATCAGATCCCAGACGCGCCGAGCCAGTTGCAGGCGCGTCGGACCTCCCGTCCGATAGTCGGCAGACTCGGTCAAGCTGTCGATGATCCTGAAAAAACCTTCGGAGTTCGGCTCGTTGATCAGGTTGTCCCAGGCTTCTTCCCGATACGCGCCCAACCCCTCGACCTTCTTGCCCCAAAGCCTGGATTCGTTCGACATCAGCCATTTGGCGCGAGCATTGGCGGCAAGGGGCGCATAGCTATTCTTGTGCGGCAGACCTGCCGCTTCACGATATTTGAACAAGGCCTCACGGTCGGCAACGCGAAGCTGGTCGGGATTGATTCGCGCTCGGGCGATCAGCCACGCCTCTTTCGATTTCGCAACGGCGTCGGGGACGGTATCGATTCCGGTGCCGCGCAGGTCAAGGAAAAAACCGCGAGACCGGTGCTTGTTCAGCAGCCCTTCGGGCCACTCCTTGATGCCGGTGTGAGCAAGGTCGAGGATTTTCAGACGGGGCATGCGTTCGACGTTCGGCGCCTGACCCAGCCGTGGGTTGTGATCGAGTTGCAGGGTTTGCAGCCGGGTCAGGTCGCTGATTTGCATGACCGAGACGTCGTTCAGCGTAATGTCGTTGCCGCTCAGGCGCAGCGTTTCGAGCATCCTCATTTGATCGATTGAATCAGGCACCTGATTCAGGGAACAGTTTCGCGCACTGAGCTGGCGAAGCTGCGCAAAATCCTTCAAAAGCACGCGGGGGGTTGATGGCAGGATCGAATTGTCCAGGTTCAGCGTGGTGATCTGCTTTAGATAGCGTTCCATTTCCTTCGGCAGATCACTCCACCCGCTACGAAGGTTTATCGGTCGGTTTTCGCTGGACAGATCCAGCGTATAACCGCCGTCGTAACGAATGGCGGTTTTGCCGAAGGATCGGGGTTTTCGCTGGAAACATTCCATCAGGCGCTCGGAGACATCAAGGATCTCTCGAGGGGGAGCGATTCCCTCGGAGGGATTGCCGAAGCCATGCTCCCAGACGTTGAGCTGGGTGCGAAGTGCTTGCAGATCGTTATTCAATCTGCTCACAACCTGCAAGCGTTCGGTATTGGAAAGTGGCAGGGAGTTGATGAAGTTGATGCGCTCCCGTTCGCTGAGTGTCGGGTACAGCGCCTGCACGCGTTGATCAAGGGTTTCGGGAGATCTGAACCATTTGAAGCTGTGCAACATGAACACTGTTTCTTGCGTGGGCACTGGCCGAATCGACGGCTTCAACAGCCAATCACGGCGCTCTTGTGCCGCTTCGGTCCGCACGATCAGCCATTTGCGCAACGCCTGCCCCTGGCCGGGCACATAACCCGGTTCGCGGCCGGTTTGCTCGGGTATGACACGTAGTAGCGACTCATACAGATCAAGGGCCTTGAAGAGCTGTCGATGGTGGCCGTCGTGGATTTCGTAACGACCCTGCACGTCACGCAACAGAATCCGCACGTTCGCTGCCTCGGCAGGGCCGACGCTACAACGTAACGGACCTTCAAACGTGCTTTCGCGAATGTCGACGCGAAGGTCGTGGTAGCCGTCGCTTTGCGCGAACAGTGCATTCAAGGCCAGCCTTTCGGTGTCAGGCGACAGGCGTTCTTTCTGGTAGAAGCCCTCGCAGGCCCGGACGGCCTGGGTTTCAAAAGTGTATTCACGGGCACGGGTCTTGAGGCTCAGCGGGAGGCGTTGCTGATTGTCGAGTGCCTCGAGTTCGCGTTTGGCGGTATGAGCCACCAGACGCTCGGCGATCGCAGTGGGCAGCTCCGGGTATTGGCTTTGCAATTGTTGAACGCGTGGGTCCTGGCTGGCTTCGCGAAGTCGATAGGTGGAATCCGAGATCCCGGCGCTGTGCCTTTCAACCTGCTCGGCCAGTCGATCGCGCAAGGCTTGCACCTGTTCTTCCTTCGGCACGTTTGCACCAAGCAGTTGTTCAAGCTGTGCCTCATTCAGAAACGCGGTCAGCCGATCCGGCAGCTTGCCGGCCATCACCTCCCCAAGACTCACGTTCAGCGTGCGATCCGGGCTTGCATCAGGATTGCCATAGGTTCGGGCGGGGCCCTGCAGATCGCGCTGTTGATACACCCTCAAGGCACTGTCGGACGGCCAACCGGGCAAATCGGTAACCTGCTGTTCAAACCAATAGGACGACGGGTCCAGCGGTCTACCGGCGCGGATGTCGGCGCTGGCGGTCTGGATGTCATTGAATGCCCGCTGGCGTTTGAGGGTGTCCTCCAGCAGCAGCGGCGGTGCGGTGTTCTTGGCATGCATGTAGCGCAGCGAGCTTTCGTCCGTGCCGCTGATTTGGCGGATGTCTTCGAGCTGATCAGCACTGAAACCGTCGGTGGAATATCCGATTCGGCGCAGCAGCGTCGCGCTGTCCCATTCTTGCGGATTTTCACCTTCATGGACCCAGGCTCCGCGACTGTTATGCCTCAGTTTCGGCGCATAGGCGTCAGTTCGGCTGGGGTGCTGGACCCGATGCAGGCCGCTGTCCGGATCGTGGCGGACCTCGAAATACCTGCCGTCGAGCGGCAGTATTTTTTTGCCCGCATGCTGATGCAGCCCCAACGCGTCGGGTTTGGAAAGGTCAGGCAGTTGCAGGTTTTTTTGTTCATAAGGTGCGAGGTCCGGGTGCCATAAACGGGTTGTACCGTCACGCACCTGCACCGGTTTCATGCCTTCGACGAGGGGGGAAAGCTTGAGACGAAAGTCATTACCGATGGCGGCACCGGCACCAAACGCAGCCAGTTGAACGACATCGGCCACAACGCCCACCACATGTTCGGCCAGTTCGGTCCATTGCCCGTCAATCAGGTCCAGCACGCCTTCGACGACTTCGGTGGACAGTTGATACGCGGTATAGGCGAGCATGAGTTCACCCAATCCCGGGACGAACGGCGTGAGCACCAGCAGGGCCGCATTGAAAATGTCCGAGATCATTTTCTTGAAGTTGTCCCACCAGACCCAGCGTGCGTCGTCGTCAGCCTTGGCAGTCGACACGGCGATTTCACGGGCGTCGTTGATGATTTTGCTGACCTTCTGCTGGTACAGATGCTGCCAGAGGTTTTTGTCGATGGGCGAAACCCGGAATTCCAGGTTCGGCTTGTCCACGGGCGTTGCCCGCCATGTGGGGCCGGGGTCGAGGCGATCTTTTTCGTGCCATTGCACCACGCTCAGGCGCTGGTCCAGATCGGCGAAAAAATGCCCGCGTTGTTGCTGATCGATGAACTGACTGAAGAACTGCCGATAGTTTCCCCCGAACGACGGGATGGTTCTGTTTTCCCGCAGTTGCCGCGTCAGCTCCTGCACGAACTCAAGCGCCGAGGCATATTCTTTCAGCGGATGCTCGGGGTCGTGGGGAACATAGGCAATCAGCCTGTCGGTGCCACGGCTTTGTCCGGCGACGGCCGTGAACAGCACGATGCCGGTCAAGGACGCGTCCATCATCGAAAGATCAGAGCACTGCATGACTTTGCCGTTCAGCGTGAGGCCCGTTTGCCCGTCGATTATTCCGAGCACGACGTCGAAGGCGTTGGCGCTGATGTCCTTTTTCAACAGTGCCATGTGCGCGGCGGCGCCGAGTACGGCTTTCTGGCTGTGGTTCGCTTTGTGTTCCAGCACCGCTTGTGAGACCGGCTCTCGAGGCACTAAAAAGGTTCTAAGGTATTGGTTGTATCGGGCCCCGACGTCCAATTCCCTGCACAGTTTTTTGAATTGATCGATCGACATCGTTGTTTTTATGGGATTGATGTCGAAATGCCCATTAATATCGGGCTTGCTGATGAAGTCTGAATCGGTGGTGAATGTTTCAGACAGCGCAAAATTGTGCAGCGCCGCATCGAGCAAGGAGACGGTTCGGCTGGCATAACCCAATTGTGTATCAATTACGTACCACGGGTTTTTTTTGGGGAAATAGAGACGCAGGAAGATGGACCTTACATCCTCGTCAATTCCATAAGTTTCTTTCAATTTTGCTTTCAGTAAGGGTTCGGCGAATGCATAAATGTTCTGTAACTTTCCGAATGCCTGATCCGCCTGGTTCAGTGCCGCCCAAGCCTTGAGGTTGGCAGTGTCGAGCGCGTCGTGATCGTCGGCGTGATACCAGTTTTCGATGGTTAAAGATGTTGATTTCAGCGCTAGAGCACGATGTAGCGAGGTGTTTTTAAAGGGAGCGCTGATGCCGCTTGTGATGAATTCATAATGACGGCCCTTGTTTTGATGAGTAACGATTTGAGGGGGTGGCGTAGTTGTATTCAAGTTTGACATCGGAATTTATCTGGTCTGTTTAAATGCAAATAGCGTATCTCGCCAGACTTAAATAAAAAGTCCAAATTGTTTGTGGGTCCTGACCCATTCATGAGTCGCGATGCTTTTGAATTTGAATACAAGTCATAAATAATTATGACCCGCTAACAGTTTGAAAAGGCTATGGCGCTGCCTGTTCAGGCAGCACCGTCAGCGCCGGGCCACTTCAACAGGCAGACACTGCGTATGACTGCCGGGCTGCAGATACGGTGTCAGAATCGGCGCCATCCCTTTGAGCACTTGCACCGGCAGTGCCGAAGTGAATTTGAAGGTTTCGGCCGAGCGCCCGGGCACGAACGCGGTCATGGTGCCGAAGTGGTTGTTACCGATGAAGAACACGAAAGTAGCGGTGCGGTTGATCGACTTCGAGCTGAGGATTCGACCGCCAGAACCAATGGCTTCGATGCGGTTGTCCCCGGTTCCGGTTTTGCCACCCATGCCCAGCGGATTTCCATCCGGCGTGATGAAACTGCCGGAAACGCGCTTCGCCGTACCGGCGTCCACCACTTGTGACAAGGCCTCGCGCATGGCCGTGGCGACTTCCGAAGGCATCACTCGCTTGCCGACATCCGGGTCGTTGATCAGCTTGGTTTCATAGGGCGTATTCGCCGCGAAGTGCAGCGTGTCGATGCGCAACGTCGGCATGCGCACCCCGTCGTTGAGAATGGTGCCGATCAGTTCGGCCAGCGCTGCCGGACGGTCGCCGGAACTGCCGATGGCGGTGGCCAGCGAGGGCACCAAGTGATCGAACGGATAACCGACTTTCTGCCAGCGCTGGTGAATGTCGAGAAACGCTTCGATCTCCAGAATGGTTCGGATGCGGTTGTCACGAGCACCCTTGTGACGGCTCTTGAACAGCCAGCTGTAGACCTCCTGGCGTTCGAACTGGCTGGCTTTGACGATCTGGCTCCACTTGGCATCCGGGTTGTTCAGCAGGTAGCCCATCAGCCACAGATCCAGCGGGTGCACCTTGGCGATAAAGCCTTGGTCCGGCAGGTCGTAAATGCCGGGGCTGTAATTTTCGTAGAGCCGTTGGAGGCGTTCGTCCGTCAGCTTCTCAGTGAGCTTCGTTCCCGAGAGGTGTGAGCGCACGAAGCTGTTGAAGCTTTCCTGGCTGGCTTGTGGCAGCAGATACCGATGCACCGCCGCCATGCGAATCGGCGTCGGACGCATGCTGTCGAGAAAGGTCTCGAGCCGTGCCTGGGTGTCCTTGTTTTTGTACTTCTTCCAGAACTTCAGCAGGAACGACGTGCCTTCCCGGTCGGCGAACGAAGCCAGGTATTCCTGACGCCGGGGATCGCGGTCGTCCTTGAGCAGTTCGGCGCTGCTGTTGGGGCTGGAATAGGTGGTGTAGCGCACCAGATCACGCATCAGCCGGATGAACGGCAGGTTGATCGATTCGCGCAGGGCATCGCGCAAGGTCGGCAGACGGCCGTTGTCTTCCTTGCGAAAGTTGACGAAGGTGTGCAGCCCGCCGCCGGTAAAAAAGGCTTCGCCGGGGCTGGCGGAATATTTGCGGTCCAGCGCGGCGCTCAGCATGGCCGGCAGGTTGCGGTCCTTGTTCTGAATGAGGTAATCGACGGCCCAGCGGCTCAGGCGATCCTGATCCGGGACATCGACTTTCTTCAGTTCCGGGACGGTCATTTCTGCGTACTTATCGTGCAGCTCGGCGATGATTTGCAGATACGTCGTCAGCACGCGCATTTTCGCGGTGGACCCCAGCTCCAGCTTGCTACCCTCGTTGATGTCGAATGGCTGATCGGTGCTGTCAGTCTGCACCCGTACCCGCGAACCGTCCGGGGTCAATTCGAACAGCGTGAAGCTGTAGCGCACTTGCGTGGTACTGGTGGGCGTGAGCAGACGTTCGCCCATCAGGCCGATTTGCGCTGCAAAGGCCGGGTCGGCCAAATGCTTGAGGTATTCGGTGGCCTGGGTTTGCAGGTCGCCTTGCAAGGTGGTGGTGGCCGACAGATCAAGGCGATCGAGGTCGTACAGCGGCCGGTTGAGCAACCCACCCAATCGACTGCGCGCCACACTGATGCCTTTGTTGGTTTCGATCGGTTGAATGGTCGGCTGGGTCTGCCAGTCGCGGTAGGTCACTTTGCTGGCCAGCGCGGCCGCCGCAAACGGTGCATCGATCACATGGTTCTGTGCCAGCAGGCGGATGTGGCTGTCGGTGAGATCGGCCAGTTCGTCACGGCCCTTGGTCAGGTAGTGGGAAGGGCGGCGCTGGGCGATCATCAACGACAGCATCTCACGCAAGGCCAGGCCTTTTTCCGCCATGCTCCCGGGGTCCGTTTCGGTGCTGGCCAAGCGTTCGTTGGCCTTGCTGAAATCGGCGCCGTACCAGACACGCAAGCCTTCGGCCATGCCATGCACTTCACCATGACCCGGCACGGCCGACAGCGGCACGCTGTTGAGGTAATCGCGTACCACGTTTTTGCGTGCCTCAAGGGTTTGCGGTCCGGCCTGATAGGCGCGCACGGTGGCTGAAATCATCTGGCGGATTTTTTCCCCACCCGACATCGTCAAGCCATCAGGTGAGTGGCGGTATTTTTCGAGCTGCGTTGCCAGGGTACTGCCGCCCGCCGACTGGCCAGGGATGTGCAGCGATTTGGCAACCTGCGACCACGCGGCCATGCCGAACCGTGGCCAATCCACGGCGGGGTTGGCCCGGGGTTGACGAGGGTCGAGTAGAAAGCGGTTTTCGATGAACAGCAAACTGTTGACCACCACGGGCGGAATTGCATCAAAGCTTGAATAGAGTTGTTGCGGGTACTTGTACTGATACAACGGTGCCGCCCGGCAATCGGTAATCAGCAACCCCGCCTGGATTTTCTCCGGATAGGGCACGAAAAGGCCTTTGTCGCTGTAGTCCATCAGCGCCTTGGAAAATCGGGTCTGGGCCGAGATGACGTAATCACGCTTGAGCAGGCGTGGCAGGAACTCACCCAGCGAGCTGTAGCCCAGACGCAGATCGAACGGCCCGGCGCCAGGGTAGCGAATGGCGTCGCTGGGGCCGGGTTGTAAATCATATTTCAGGGTCTCGGCAAACTTGCTGATTTCCCGGGATTGAAACTTCGCGGTGCGCATTTCCTTGGCGGCAGCCAGACCCACGACAATGGCGATAATCAACAGCAACAACCAGAAAGCACCCCAGCCGTGTTTGGTGCGACTACGGCGAGGTTTTTCAGGTAAAGGCGCTTCATCCACACGTTCAGTCGGAACCACAGTTTTACTCGAATCGGTTTGCCACAAAGCACCCATAGTCGACTGATCCATTCACGCAGATTGATCGGACTTGTCTGAAGCTTAGTCGGTGGTTGGCGATGGTGAGAGTATTGTGGACAGCCAAATGTCGTGGATCCATTTACACCTGCGGCGAGGCGGGCTTTTGTGGCGAGGGGATTTATCCCCGTTGGGCGGCGCAGCCGCCCCAAACCAGCCCCCATCCTTTCAAAAAGACTGCATTTGAAGGGTCTACGACTGCTGCGCAGCCGAACGGGGATAAATCCCCTCGCCACAATAAATCTCCTCCCCACAGGAAGTTCGTTGCCACAGAAGTGGTGATCGGCGTTACAACCAGCAGGCATCCCAGAGTGGGTAGTCGCCGATTTTTTCTACCAATCCTGCGCGCAATGGGTTGGCAACAATGTAGCGAGCAAATGGCAGGAGATCTTCTCCATCACGGATTGCCCGGTCGTGGTAGCCGGTTTGCCAAAGTGGACCAAGTTGACAGGTCATTTTGTTCACCGCCTGGGTGCAGCGTGCCTTGGTAGCGCCGATGACATTTCCTAGATTGCTGTTTTGCAACTGCATCAGCCAATGAAAGTGATCGGGCATGACAACCCAAGCGATTGAGTCTACGAACGCTAAATCGTGAGCTCGACGCAGTTCTGTAACGAGCAAGCGACCTAATCGCCAATCAGAAAAAATGGGTTGGCGGTCGTGGGTAACTGCGGTGATGAGATAGGCACGACCGATTTCGGAATGTCGGCCGAAGCGCAGACGATGAGAGTTTGGTTGAGTAGGCAATCCATTGCTTCCTTGTGTGGTCGTCGGGTCACGCTTTCAGGCTAGTGCCCATAGGCAAAACCGGGGCTACAACTGTTGAGCGAAAATTCTGTTTCCTGTGAAGGGTGTGGGGTAAGTGCTCTGTGGCGAGGGGATTTATCCCCGTTCGGCTGCGCAGCAGTCGTAAATCCTTCTGTGATTGGTTTGGGGGCGGCTGCGCCACCCAACGGGGATAAATCCCCTCACCACAGGAACTTTTTCACCACAGAGGAACGAGTGGGTCTGAAACGGTGGAAATAGACATCTCGACGGGTAGGTACTGCCTGGCGCTGGAAATCGGCACCCAGGGCAGCCCGTTCGTGATGACCTTCGAGCGTCTGGGCATCAAAACCGCCGCCGGCATCATCAACTTCGTGGTGATCACCGCTGCGCTGTCGTCCTGCAACGGCGGCATTTTCAGCACCGGGCGCATGCTCTACAGCCTGGCGCAGAATGGCCAGGCCCCGGCCGGTTTCGCCAAGACGTCGAACAACGGTGTGCCGCGTCGCGCACTGCTGTTGTCGATTTTCGCCTTGCTTCATGGCGTGCTGCTCAACTACCTGGTGCCTGAGAAAGTCTTCGTCTGGGTGACGGCAATTGCGACCTTCGGCGCAATCTGGACCTGGGTGATGATCCTGCTCGCCCAACTCAAGTTCCGCAAAGGCCTGAGCGCTAGCGAACGGGCCGGCCTGAAATACAAGATGTGGCTGTACCCGGTCAGTTCGTACCTGGCGCTGGCGTTTCTGCTGCTGGTGGTGGGCTTGATGGCGTACTTCCCCGACACTCGCGTAGCGCTGTATGTAGGGCCGGCGTTCCTGGTGTTGCTGACGGTGTTGTTCTACGTATTCAAGCTGCAACCGACGAATGTTTCGCAGGGGGCGGTGCGTTCGGCTTCGTAAGTTGTCTGGCTTGAAATGAAAAAGCCCCGGTCGTCGTGACTGGGGCTTTTGTGTTTCTGAGTGGAAGGATTGGGTGTCTGTTCGGCCGTTTTCGCGGGCAAGCCCGCTCCCACAGGAAGCTGCGTCGAACGTAATATCTGAGTTCGACGCGAAACCTGTGGGAGCGGGCTTGCCCGCGAAGGGGCCTGTTCAGCCGACCCTTTAACTTCAGGTGTACTTACGCTTCTCCGGCGCCGGCGGGAAATACTGATACAACCACGTCTCGCTCAACGTCCGGTCATTGGTGCGGATAAACAACCGCAGCTCCACCGGCTCCACGCTGTCGTTGGTTGGATACCAATCGAAAAGAATCCGGTACCCCTTGATATCATCAAGCACCAGCACGCTGAAATCCTTGACCTCACCGTTGGAGCAAGTGACCACTGGCTCGATGCCCGTGCCTTCAGGCAAACGATCCAGGCCGCCGCCATTGAAATCCACGGCAAACCGGCGTGCCCACACCGGCGGATAATGCTCACCCGGCGCCCAGCCTTCGACGAAGCCGCCCATCCCGGAACGGGTTGCGTTGACCCGCGCCAGCGGCGTACTGACCGGTGGAAGCGCGCTCCAGTAGAGCTTGTAGCCATAGTTCAGTGAATCACCGGCCACCACCGGTTTCTTCGGGGTCCAGAACGCGACGATGTTATCCATGGTTTCGCCGGTCGTAGGAATTTCGAGTAAATCGATAGAGCCTTCGCCCCACGCAGTTGTAGGTTCCACCCACAGGCTCGGACGCTTGCTGTACCAGTCGACCGTGTCCTGATAACTGGCGAATTCGTGATCGGTCTGCACCAGGCCAAAACCCTTCGGGTCGGTGTCGGCGAAAGCGTTGAACTGCAGAGTCGCCGGGTTGTTCAGCGGACGGCAGATCCACTCGCCGTTGCCGCGCCACATCGCCAGGCGATCCGAGTCATGGATCTGCGGGTGGATGGTGTCGCACATGCGTCGCTCATGGGTGCCGCAGCTGAACATGCTGGTCATCGGCGCGATGCCCAATTGTTCTATGGCAGTCCGCGCGTTGATGTGCGCGTCGATGGCCATAACGACCTGACTGGCCTGGCAATCAATGTCGAAGCGGTAGGCGCCGGTAGCGCTTGGCGAGTCCAGCAGGGCGTAGACCACGAAACGGGTGCTGTCCTTGTCCGGTGTCTCGAACCAGAACTTGGTGAAGTCCGGAAACTCCTCACGCTTCTTCGCATAGGTATCCACTGCCAGACCGCGGGCCGACAGACCGTACTGGCCGGTGGCGTCTACCGCGCGAAAGTAACTGGCGCCGAGGAAAGACAACACGTCGTGCCGGTCCAGTTCAGGCGCCTTGAACAGCTTGAACCCGGAAAAACCCAGATCGCCCGTGAGCTGCTTAGTGTCGACCGTGGTTTTTTCATAGTTGAACAGCGAAGGGCGGAAATGCACCTCTCGCGCCAAACGCGTCTTGGGGTCGACGCTGTACATGCGCACCGGTTGCTTGAAACCCATGCCTACATGAAAAAACTGCACATCCAGCTGACCTTTCAAATCCTTCCACAGGGAATGATTGCCGTCGTAGCGGATCGCGTTGAAATTTTGCGGCGTCATCGTCGCCAGCGTCGGCGGCAGCACCTGCTTGGTGTCCTGATAGCGGTTGCCGGCAAGCTGCCTGGCCTGGATTTTCAAGGCTTCGAAATCGAACGCTTGAGCCTCGCCATCAGCCGTACCACCAGCGGCCCAGGCCCGGGCGGCCAGCAGGCCAGAAGCGGACAAACCGGTGTAGGCAGCGATGGCCATGGATGCTTTGAGCAAATTCCTGCGGTGCATAAGTAAAACCTGTCGTGAACAATCCCGTGCCGTTCCTGGCACGTGCTGGATCAGAAATGGAGGTTCGGACATGCCTTCGGCCAAACGCAACGGACTTTAAACAGATGCCAAATAGCTTAAACCGTTCGCTCGCCGAGCAAAAATGATTGATGGCGTGACGACAGTATCGCTATGAAACAAGACATTTCCGAGAAACGTTTCCCACAGACATTTCTGATTTAGAGGGCATTTCTGCTTTTTTCGACTAATTACTCTAAAAATCGCTTTTCAGCGCCAATTTACTTCCTATCCTATGGACATGACCGGTTTCTGCCCTCAGGCCGGTGGGATTCAGTTGGCACGAAATGACCGCTGAAAAAAGGGTAGGGCGATGCGGTTTCTGAAGTTTTCTTTGACGTAGAGAAGGACATCGTCCATGTCGAAAGTACAAGGCATCACTGAAATGTTGGGAATCTTCCCCTGCCTGGGTCTCGGGCGGCGAAGGCGTCGGCTTAATTCCGAAGAGTTGAAGCTGGTGGAGCGGTATCGGGAGTTGTCGGAGAACGACAGGATTGCAATGCGGTATCTGGTGGATGCGATGCGGAGTGTTTCGCGGTTTTGAGTCGAGGTGGTTATCTTGAAAGCCATTTGGCTTTCACGGTGGCCAAGTTGATCAGTTTGCCGGCTTCGGCGTCGGCGATACCGGCTTGAATCGCTTGGTAGTGAGCCGCTGCGTTTTCTTGCTTGATAGTCAGTTGCAGATAATTTTCTGCAAAGGCGCTGTCACTTGAAATCACTTCGACGACATGCAGGCTGCAGATATGTGGTTTGTTCATGACTATCGACTACCCATTGTGGGAGGTGATTGAATAGGTGCATCTAAACCAAGGGGGCGGACTGTGAGGTCTGCCCCTTTTTCATTGGTTTACCCAATCTTCAACTGCAAGTGCCCATAACCGGGAACGGTCGCTGCGCCTGCACCAGATCAGGCATGTCCCGCCATTTGATCCAGGCTGAATGTTGCCAATGTAATAGCGGCACCGAGATCCCGCCCCATTGCAACGAACTCAGGCTTGGAACGTTATCTGCCGACACAGCGTTCGACTCACGCAGCGCAGGTACGACTTCGTTACTCAGCCATTGGCGCAGGTTGCGGTTTTCCGGGACGAAATGGTGGACCAGCAATGCGTACATCCCAGACTCGCTGACCATGAGCGATTCGACCGTTTTGCCGCTCTTCAGCAGCCACACGTATCGGCGTTGATCGGGATCGAGTTTTTGAGTGAGTCGTTGGTCCAGGGGGCGGCCCATCAAGCGTCCGAGGTCCTGAACGCAGAACCAGGCTTGGTTTGCTTGGGTGATGGCGTGGAGGAAGCGGTTGTGGCGGGGGAAGATGCTTGGGGTGAAGCAGGAGAAGGGGGCGTTTTTTGTGTGCTCTGACATGACTTGAATTCCGTTTTGAACTGGAAAGTCACCACCAACCCTTCGACAGGTTGGGTCGCGAACCGAGTGGCGTTCGAAGTCGGGACACTTCCAGGTCAAAACGGAAGCCGAAAGGCCCGCGCCACACGGCCCGCCATAAAGCAGAACTAGAGGTAGAAAAGCAGCCACAGTCCTATGGGGGCACGTAAGCACCGTTCTGACATTTCCCGGCTTCGACTCCGGATCGCTGATTTTGCAGCGACGGGTAAAGCCTATCGGTCAGGCGCTCGCGGTGCCAAGTCTACTCTGGCGACGCTTGTCGTAGGAATGAGAGTCTTTGGTAGAAGGCTTGGTCTGTAGGATTTTCCTTTTTTTCACCGCATGCAAAAAGCCGGCACCTGAGACGCAGTTTTTCCTTTATTTATTCAAATCCATGGAGTCAACGGCAAAAGCTTCACGGTTCGACGGAATGCCGTTCACTTAAAACTATTTTCAGGCGAGCAAGAAATCTGTGGCGAGGGGATTTAGCGAAACGTCGCACCGCCCCGTTCGGCTGCGAAGCAGTCGTAAATCCGGGCAACTCAGACTATTTGAACGGACGCTGGGGCCGTTTCGCGACCCAACGGGGATAAATCCCCTCGCCACAAATGTGGGTGCCCGCTCTTTAAGTGAACAGCATCCCGCGGTTTGACGAGGATTGGATCTGGTTATGGTCGCTGTGCCACGTCTATCTGAACAGGGAGAAAGAATCGATGACCAAAGATGGCGACGAGAAACGTAATGCTTATACCCAAGATCGCTTCGAAGCCGTGCGAGGCAAAGCGGATATCAAGTGGCGTTTGGATGATTTGATGGCTGTGCTGCGAGGTGACGATAAATGCTGTTCGGTAGGTAGAGCTTGCCCCGGGAACTCACCGGACCCCGGGGCAATCAGCCTTACCGACTAACCTTCCAGGCATCCCCCGCCGGCGCCGTCCCACGGTCATACGGTTTAGCCATCAACATATAAACCAACCCCAACCCAATCACGATCGCTGTACTTAACACCATCGCATAGTTGACGTACCACGCCGCATCCGGCGTGCGCGGCCAGGCCATGTTGATGATGGCGGCGACGCCGTAGACCAGCGCGCCAATGTTCACGACCCAGCCCCAGGCACCGAGGGTGAATTTGCCGCTCGGTTCCCAGCCTTTAATCCGTGCATAAAGCGCCGCAAGGACGATCATCTGGAACGCCAGGTAGATGCCGATCGCTGCGAAGCTGACAATGGTGGCCACGGCGTCTTGCAGGAAGAAGCCCAGGATGATGATCAGCGCCGGCAGGACGCCGGAGACGAACAACGCAGCAACCGGAACCTGGGTTGTAGGAGAGATCTTCTTCAGCAGTGAGCTGCCGATGACCATTTCGTCGCGAGCGTAGGAATACAGCAGACGACTCGCCGCGGCTTGCAGGCTGATGACGCAGGAGATGAAGGAAATCATCACCACCCCCATCACCACTTTCGAACCGACCGGACCGAAGGCGTTGCTGAGGATGGTGCCGACCGGGTCTTTGTCGGTGCCGTTGATGACGGCTTGCATGTCCGGTACGGCGAGGATCAGCGCCAGGCAGGCGAACATTGCCGCGACGCCGCCGATGTAGATGGTCATGCGCATGGCCACCGGAATTTGCTTGCTTGGGTTAGGGGTTTCTTCGGCCACGTCGCCGCAGGCCTCGAAGCCGTAGTAGAGGAACATCCCCGCCAGCGAGGCGGTGAGGAAGGCCGGCAGGTAGGAGCCGTTGATGCTGATATCGAAGGTGTTGAACAACACGCTGATCGATTGGTGACGTTCGAAAATCAACAGGTAAACGCCGACGACCACCGCGCCGACCAGTTCGCAGAGGAAGCCGAACATCGCGATGCGCGCCAGCACTTTGGTGCCGCTGAGGTTGACCAGCGTGGCGAACAGCGTCAGCACCAGGGCGATGACGATGTTGGTGTTGTTGCTCGGTTCGAAGCCCATCATCGCGGCCAGGTATGGACCAGCACCGACTGCAACGGCGGCGATGGTCACGCACAGGGCGATGGAGTAGATCCAGCCGACCATCCACGCCCAACGTTTGCCCACCAGACGACGAGCCCACGGGTAGACGCCGCCGGAAATCGGGAACTGCGAAACCACTTCACCGAAGATCAGGCACACCAGCAATTGGCCACAACCGACCAGCAAATAGGCCCAGAACATCGGTGGCCCACCGGCCGCCAGGCAAAGGCCGAAGAGGGTGTAAACCCCTACGACCGGAGAGAGGTAAGTGAAGCCCAGGGCGAAGTTTTCCCACAGGCTCATGCTGCGATTGAAGTTAGAGGTGTAACCCAGCTTGCGGAGTTGCTCGGCATCGCTGTCGACAGCGACTGCAGAGAGGTCGGGTAGTGCGCTCATGGTGTGTTAGCTCCGGAAAATCGGCAGATTTCGGATGTCCGAAACCGTGGCGGGGCCGTGATGGCGCTGCCCGGATCGGTGGTTATTGTTATTTGTGTGGCTTTAAACCTGGTGGTGCGTATTGACGGTTTCTGCCTTGAAACCGAGGTGACGCCTTCGCGAGCAAGCCCGCTCCCACAGGAGGAATGCGATTAACTGTGGGAGCGGCGGTGCGACGATTCGACTTGCTCGCGAAGCCTTTGCTTTTAGTGCTTGAACATCACATGCCGAACCACGGTGTAATCCTCCAGCCCATACATCGACATGTCCTTCCCATAACCGGACAATTTCTGACCGCCATGGGGCATTTCGCTGACCAGCATGAAGTGCGTGTTCACCCAGGTGCAGCCGTACTGCAACCTGGCCGACAGGCGATGCGCGCGGCCGACGTCGGCGGTCCACACCGATGACGCCAGGCCGTAGTCCGAATCGTTGGCCCAGCCCAGCACCTGTGCTTCGTCGGTGAATTGGGTCACCGACACCACCGGCCCGAACACTTCGCGGCGCACGATCTCATCGTCCTGCTGCGCATCGGCCAGCACCGTCGGCTCGAAGAAGAAGCCATTGCCCTCGACCGCCTTGCCGCCGGTGATCAGGCGGATGTGCGATTGCGCCACGGCGCGCTCGACGAACCCGGCCACGCGGTCGCGATGTTGCGCGGTGATCAGCGGCCCCAGCTCGGTCGACGGATCGTCCTGCAGCCCGTACTTGATGCTGCTGACCGCCGCGCCGAGCTTCTCGACGAATTGTTCGTAGATGCCGGCCTGCGCGTAGATGCGGCAGGCAGCGGTGCAATCCTGGCCGGCGTTGTAGAAACCGAAAGTGCGAATGCCTTCAACAGCGGCGTCGATGTCGGCGTCGTCGAAGATGATCACCGGGGCCTTGCCGCCCAGTTCCATGTGCATGCGCTTGACGCTGTCGGCGGTGCTGGAAATGATGTTCGAGCCGGTGGCGATGGAACCGGTCAGCGACACCATGCGCACTTTCGGGTGGGTGACCAGCGGGCTACCGACGGTAGGACCACGGCCGAACACCAGATTGAGCACGCCAGCCGGGAAGATTTCCGACGCCAGTTCGGCCAGACGCAGCGCGGTCAGCGGCGTTTGTTCCGACGGCTTGAGCACCACGGTATTACCGGCAGCGAGGGCCGGGGCGATTTTCCAGGCGACCATCATCAGCGGGTAGTTCCACGGCGCGATCGAGGCGATCACGCCCACCGGGTCGCGGCGGATCATCGAGGTGTGGCCCGGCAGGTATTCACCGCCGGCCGACCCGCTCATGCAGCGACTGGCGCCGGCGAAGAAGCGGAACACGTCGGCAATCGCCGGGATCTCGTCGTTCAGCGCGGCGCTGTAGGGTTTGCCACAGTTGTCCGATTCGAGTTTCGCCAGTTCTTCGCCGTGGGCTTCGATGGCGTCGGCGAGTTTGAGCAGCAGCAGCGAGCGTTCTTTCGGCGGGGTTTGCGACCAGCCTGCAAAGGCAGCGTCGGCAGCACGCACGGCAGCATCGACCTGAGCTTCACTGGCTTCGTTGATTTCCACCAGCACACGGCCGAGGGCCGGGTTGAACACCGGTTGGGCGGGGCCTTCGCCGTCGAGCAGTTGGCCGTTGATCAGGAGTTGGGTTTGCATGGCATTGTCCTCTTCGAATCAATTATTTTTTGCCGGAACCGCCCCTGTAGGAGCGAGCTCGCTCGCGAAAAACGTCAACGATGACGCGGGCAGCCTGAATGAACGTGGCGCTCTTACGTTCTTCGCGAGCAAGCTCGCTCCTACAAAGATGCGGTTTCTGCAGTAGGAATTGTTTATTTCCCACCACTCCCCGCCACACTCTCACCACCCCGTGTCAGGTAATAAGCGCCGAGAATCGGCAGCATGGTCACCATCATCACCAGCATCGCGACGACGTTGGTCACCGGCACGTCCCGTGGGCGGCTGAGCTGGTTGAGCAGCCACAGCGGCAAGGTGCGTTCATGGCCGGCGGTGAAGGTAGTAACGATGATTTCGTCGAATGACAGCGCAAACGCGAGCATGCCGCCGGCGAGCAATGCCGAGCCCAGATTCGGCAGGACGATGTAGCGGAAGGTCTGCCAGCCATCGGCGCCGAGGTCCATCGACGCTTCGATCAAACTGTGCGAAGTACGGCGCAAACGGGCAATGACGTTGTTGTAGACGATCACCACACAGAAGGTCGCGTGGCCGACGATGATGGTGAACATGCCCGGTTCGATCCCCAGGGTTTTGAACGTCGCCAGCAACGCGATCCCGGTAATGATTCCCGGCAATGCAATCGGCAGAATCAGCATCAGCGAAATACCTTGCTTGCCGAAGAAATCCCGCCGGTACAACGCCGCCGAAGCCAGCGTGCCGAGGACCAGCGCAATCAGCGTCGCAACAGAGGCGATCTGCAGCGACAGCTTGATCGCTTCCAGCACGTCCGGGCGCGAGAAGGCCACGCCGATCCACTTAAGGGTGAAGCCCTTGGGCGGAAAACTGAATGCCGTGTCTTCGGTGTTGAAGGCGTAAAGGAAGATGATCAGGATCGGGAAGTGCAGAAACACCAACCCGCCCCAGGCTGCGATTTTTAATCCTATAGAAGCTTTCTCAGAGTGCATCGAAGGCCCCCATTCGTTTTACGATAGTCAGGTAAATGGCGATCAACACGATCGGCACCAGCGTGAAGGCGGCCGCCATCGGCATGTTGCCGATCGCGCCTTGCTGGGCGTACACCATGCTGCCGATGAAGTAGCCCGGCGGGCCCACCAGTTGCGGCACGATGAAGTCGCCCAGGGTCAGCGAAAACGTGAAGATCGAACCGGCGGCGATGCCCGGAATCGACAGCGGCAGAATCACCTGCATAAAGGTCTGGCGCGGCTTGGCCCCGAGGTCGGCGGAGGCTTGCAGCAGTGACGGCGGCAAACGCTCTAGCGACGCCTGAATCGGCAAAATCATGAACGGCAGCCAGATGTAGACGAACACCATGAAGCGGCCCAGGTGCGAGGTCGACAACGTGCTGCCACCCACCCCCGGAATGCCCAGCACGAACTGCAAGACCGGCTCCAGCCCAAGGTGTTGAACGAACCACTGCGCCACGCCGCCCTTGGCCAGTAGCAACGTCCAGGCGTAGGCCTTGACGATGTAACTGGCCCACATCGGCATCATCACCGCGATGTAGAAAAACGCCTTGGTTTTACCCGTCGTGTAACGCGCCATGTAGTAGGCAATCGGGAACGCAACGACGGCGCTGGCGATCGACACCACGACGGCCATGCTCAAGGTGCGCAGAATGATGTCGAAGTTCGAGGGCTGGAACAGCGCGGCGAAGTTCGCCAGGGTCAGGTCGGGCGTGACCGCCATGGTGAAGTCGTCGAAGGTGTAGAAGCCTTGCCACAGCAACACCAGCAGCGAACCGAGGTAGATCGCGCCGAACCATAACAGCGGCGGCACCAGCAGCAGTGACAGGTAAAAGTTCGGCCGGCGATACAGCAGGTTGGAAAACCTGCGCAACGGCGAGCCGTCGGCCGGGGTTTGAGGGAGTGCCACGCTAGTCATCTCACACCCCACCGGCAACGGTGTCGTGCAGCGGGATCATTGCTTCCCGCGCCCAGCGTGCGCTGATGCGTTGCCCGGTCTGGTGTTGGGCGCTGACGTCCAGCCACTGGTTGTTGGCCTGGCTTATGTTCAGTGTCTGGCCGTTTTCCAGTTTCAGTTCATAGCGAGTGGCGCTGCCCTGATACTGAATGTCGTGGAGCAAACCACTGACTTCGATTTCGTGACTGGCCAGCGGTCCCTCGGAGAATCGCACGTGTTCCGGGCGGATCGAAAACGGCTGCGGGTTACCGCTGAGCTGCTGCGCCAGATCTCCGCGGATCACGTTGGAGGTGCCGACGAATTCCGCGACAAAGGTGGTCGCGGGTTTCATGTAGAGGTTGCGCGGCGTGTCGACCTGCTCGATGCGCCCCTTGTTGAAAACGGCCACGCGGTCGGACATCGACAGCGCCTCGGTCTGATCGTGGGTGACGAAGATGAAAGTGATGCCGAGCTGGCGTTGCAGCTTCTTCAGCTCACTCTGCATTTGCTCGCGCAGCTTCAAATCGAGGGCGCCGAGGGGTTCGTCAAGCAGCAGCACCCGAGGGCGATTGACCAAGGCGCGGGCCAGGGCCACACGCTGACGCTGACCGCCGGAGAGTTGCACCGGTTTACGCTCGCCGTAGCCGCCGAGGGCGACCATGTCGAGGGCTTCTTCGGCGCGTTTGCGGCGTTCTGTTTTGCCGACGCCTTTGACTTTCAAACCATAGGCCACGTTGTCGAGCACGTTCATGTGCGGGAACAACGCGTAATCCTGAAACACGGTGTTTACATCACGTTCATACGGCGGCAGCCCGGCGGCTTCGTTGCCATGAATCCGGATGGAACCTGCGCTCGGTTGTTCGAAACCGGCGATCAGGCGCAAACAGGTGGTTTTGCCCGAGCCGGAAGGGCCCAGCATGGAAAAGAACTCGCCGTCCTGGATGTCGATGGAAACCCGGTCTACGGCTTTCACTTCGCCGAAAAGACGGGAAACGTTGGTGAACTGGACTGCAAGCGTCATGGTGCGAGAACTCCGAAAATCTGAATCTTTAGAAGCATCGCGAGCAAGCTCGCTCCCACAGGTTTTGTGGTGATCTTGTGGGAGCGAGCTTGCTCGCGATGAGGGCCTACCTGCCGCCCATGATCGCGATGTAGTCCTGGGTCCAGCGGCTGTACGGCACGAATTTGCCGCCTTCAGCCTGCGGGGTTTTCCAGAAGGCGATCTTGTCGAACTGGTCGAAACCGTTGGTCTTGCAGCCTTCGGCGCCAAGCAATTCGCTTTCCTTGCACCCCGCGGGAACCGCTGGCAAAGAGCCGAACCAGGCGGCCAGATCACCCTGGACTTTCGGTTGCAGCGACCAGTCCATCCACTTGTAAGCACAGTTCGGGTGCTTGGCGTCGGTGTGCAGCATGGTGGTGTCAGCCCAACCTGTCGCACCTTCTTTTGGAATGACCGAGGCCACCGCCTGCTTGTCCGCTACCAGGCCGTTGACCATGTAGCCCCAGCTGCTGGATGCCACAACGCCTTCGTTCTTGACGTCACTCATCTGCACGGTCGCGTCATGCCAGTAGCGGTGGATCAAAGGCTGCTGTTTACGAAGCAGTTCCAGCACCGCTTTGTATTGCTCTTCGTTGAGCTGGTAGGGGTCCTTGATCCCCAGTTCCGGTCGTTTCGCCTTGAGATAGAGCGCCGCATCGGCAATGTAGATTGGGCCGTCGTAGGCCTGAACCCGGCCCTTGTTGGATTTGCCATCCGACAGGGTCTGTTCCTCGAACACCACACTCCAGCTGTCCGGGGCGGTCTTGAACACGTTGGTGTTGTACATCAACACGTTTGGACCCCACTGATAGGGGGTGCCGTAAGTCTGTTTGTTGACCACGTACCACGGCGCATCTGTCAGACGCGGGTCGAGGCTTTTCCAGTTCGGAATCAACGCGGTGTTGATCGGCTGCACGCGCTTGCCGACGATCAATCGCAAAGAAGCGTCTCCCGACGCGGTCACCAGGTCATAACCACCCTTGGACATCAGGCTGACCATCTCATCGGAGGTCGCGGCCGTTTTGACGTTCACCTTGCAGCCGGTTTCCTTCTCGAAACCGGTCACCCAGTCGTAGGCCTTGTCGCTTTCGCCACGTTCGATGTAACCGGGCCAGGCAACGATATCCAGCTGACCTTCGCCGGCACCGACGGCTTTCAGTGGTTCGGCGGCCTGGATGCTGGCGCTGGCCAGCAGCGCCGTGGTGATTGCACTGAGCAGTGCGGTCTTGTGCACGAACATGGGAATTCCCTCTACTTTAATTATGGTCGGGGCAGTTGTGAACGTGGTGAAGCATGCCGTTAGCGGCTTGTTATTAGCGTAGTCAGAGATGCTGTCCGTGGCGCGCCATGATGTGCCGCACCACGCTGTAGTCCTGGAGCGAATCGCTGGACAAGTCTTTGCCGTAACCCGAACGTTTCAGGCCGCCATGGGGCATTTCGCTCACCAGCATGAAATGGCTGTTGATCCAGGTGCAGCCGTACTGCAAGCGCGCGGCGACCTGCATGGCTTTGTCCAGGTTCTGGGTCCAGACCGAGGACGCCAGGCCGTATTCCGAATCATTGGCCCAGTCCACTGCTTGTTCCAGTTGATCGAAACGGGTCACCGTGACCACCGGCCCGAACACTTCGCGCTGGACGATTTCATCGCTCTGTTTGCAGCCGGCCAGCAGGGTAGGCTGGTAGTAGAAACCTGCACCGGAATGCACCGCCGCGCCGGTTACCCGCTCAATGTGCGGCTGACCGAGGGCGCGTTCGACGAAACTGGCCACACGGTCGCGCTGGCGGGTGCTGATCAACGGGCCGATTTCATTGTCGGCGTCGCGTTTGCCGGCGAAGCGCAAGCTGCTGACTGCCGCGCCGAGTTCGGCCACCAGTCGGTCATGAATCCCGGCCTGTGCATAAATCCGGCAGGCGGCGGTGCAATCCTGGCCGGCGTTGTAGTAACCGTAAGTGCGCACGCCTTCGACCACGGCCTGAATGTCGGCATCGTTGCAGACGATCACCGGGGCCTTGCCGCCGAGTTCAAGGTGAGTGCGCTTCAGGGTTTTCGCCGCGGCCTGGAGGATTTTTTGCCCGGTGACGATATCGCCGGTCAGCGAGACCATGCGGATTTTCGGGTGACTGACCAAGTGGCTGCCCACGCCTTCGCCACCGCCGCAAATGATGTTGATCACGCCGCGCGGCAGGATCTCGGCCAGCGCTGGCGCCAGGGCCAGAATAGACAGCGGTGTGTGCTCGGACGGCTTGAACACCAGCGTGTTGCCGGCGGCGAGGGCCGGGGCGATTTTCCACGCGGCCATCATGATCGGGTAGTTCCACGGCGCAATCGAGGCGACCACGCCAATCGGATCGCGGCGCACCATGCTGGTGTAACCCGGCAGGTATTCACCGCTGAGCTGGCCGGTCTGGCAGCGCACAGCACCCGCGAAGAAGCGGAACACGTCAACCGTTGCGCTCAAGTCGTCCTGACGCGCCAGGTGCAACGGCTTGCCGCAGTTCAGGGATTCGAGTCGGGCGAGCAGATCGGCCTGTTTTTCGATGGCATTGGCAATGTCGAGCAGCAGGTTCGAGCGCTGCTGCGGCGTTGTCCGTGACCAACCGTTAAACGCTCGGTGGGCGGCGAGGATCGCGGCTTCGACTTGCTCGGTGCTGGCTTCGGCGATGTGCGCCAGCACCTCACCGGTGGCCGGGTTGAGAATCGGCTCGACAAACCCTTCACCCGCGACCAGTTCGCCATCGATCAACAACGCGGTAAACAACGGGGTCTGCGCGCCAGCCATTTTTCGGGTTCTCTTTTCTTGTGTGGCCATACTGCTCCCTGTGACTGGGACCGGCCGTCTTATAGATGAATCAAGACTAGTGCCCGGTCCCGAGGTCGACAAATACTAAATACTGAAGGTGGCATTCGATTAAATAGATGGCTTGCGTCCGCCGTGGGGTTGCTCGCGGGCGACGGTCAGGAAAGGGTCCACCAGCGCCGGGCGCGCCGTGCCTCGGCGCCATGCCAGGCCCACGTCGAGGGTCTGGCTCAGGTCGGCAATCGGGCGGGCTTCGATGATGTCGCCTTCCAGCGACCATGGTCGGTATGTCATGTCGGGCTGGATCGACACGCCCAGTCCGGCGGCCACCAGGCTTCGCACCGCTTCGGTGGAGGCGGTTTTAAGGGTGATGCGCGGCTGAAGCGACGCCGCCGACCACATGCGCTGGGCGTTACGGTCCATTTCATCGACGTTCAGTTGAATCAGCGGCTCGCGGGCGACGTCGGCGAGGTTGATGCTGTCGTGTTCCAGCAGGGGATGCTGGGCCGGCAACCACAACCGATGGGGCGAATGGGTCAGTACTTCCGTTTGCAGGGCGTGGCGGTCTTCGAGGTTGGAGAGGATCAAAACGCCGACATCGATCTCGCCGCTGACCAGCAAATGCTCGATATACGGCCGTTCATCCTCCATCACGCGGATCTCGACGTTGGGGTAGGCGCGTTGAAAACGGGTGAGCAAATCCGCGAGGTAGTAACCGGCGACGAGGCTGGTCACGCCGATGATCAATTGCCCGGCGACCTGGTCGGTGCTCTGCTGCAGGCTGCGTTTGGCGTTATCCACCGTCGCCAGAATCAAGTGCGCCTGGCGCAGAAATTGATGGCCTTGGTGGGTCAGCGTCATGCCCTTGGCGTGACGGTTGAACAGCCCTACGCCGATTTCCTGCTCCAGTTGCTGGATCGCCAGGGTCAGTGTCGATTGGGAAATGAACGCGGTCTGCGCGGCGGCCGAGATCGAGCCGGTCTCGGCCACGGCGATGAAATGGCGGATCTGACGCAAAGTCATCATGAGGAATTACCCGGTGGGCGGTTTTTATAGATTCGCGCGAGTGTATATCTTTTTTATCGATGGGCTTTTGGGTGTTACAGGAGATGAGCAACATCTGGAATCACTCTCGCGCGGAGAGGCTGGGCACTTTCGATCTAGGCTGGTGGCCTTAAGTGTCTGGTTGAAGCCCTTTCGTGGAGGCGGCAAATGATTACCCGTGGATTGCTCGATCAACTACTCAAATCTGGCCAGGACCTGTTGCAGAACAAGGCCGGCGGCACGCACAACTCGCAGAACAACTCGCAGAACAAGGCGTCCAGCGGCGGTTTGGGCGGGTTGCTCGGCGGCGGCGGTGGGTCAGGCGGTCTTGGCGGCTTGCTCTCGGGCGCGGGTGGTGGCGCACTGGCGGCGGGCGCCATGGGCCTGTTGATCGGCAACAAGAAGGTCCGCAAGGTCGGCGGTAAAGTCGCGATCTATGGCGGCCTCGCGGCATTGGGCGTTATTGCCTACAAGGCCTACGGCAACTGGCAGGCCCAGCAGGGCACTGCGTCGAGGAGCGAACCGCAAACCGTTGACCGCGTGCCGGCGGCGCAGGTCGAGCTACACAGTCAGGCGATCCTCAAGGCGCTGGTGGCCGCGGCCAAGGCTGACGGTCATGTCGATGAGCGCGAGCGTGCGTTGATCGAAGGCGAGTTCACCAAACTCGACAACGATCAGGAACTGCAGCACTGGCTGCACGCCGAACTCAACAAACCCCTCGATCCAACCGATGTAGCGCGCGCCGCCAGCACCCCGGAAATGGCCGCCGAGATGTACATCGCCAGCGTGATGCTGGTGGATGAGGAAAACTTCATGGAGAAGTCTTACCTGGATGAACTGGCGCGACAGTTGAAGCTGGAACCGGGCTTGAAGGCCGAGCTGGAAAAACAGGTGCGCGAGGCTTCTTTGTAGGCCTTCAGACCGCCATCGCGAGCAAGCTCGGCTCCTCAGGTCTCGTGTCGACCCCAAATGGTGTGTTCGACACGAGACCTGTAGGAGCCGAGCTTGCTCGCGATGGCGTATTCAGCGGCACTGCATCGCTTAATAGCCAATTCACGGCCCATCCCATCCTGATCACCACTGGCAACCACCTGTTTTATTAATGAAACACCGCCCTCGGCTATACTCCCCGGAATTTGAAACGGCTCCGAGGACTGACTGTGAAGAACTGGACGTTGCGCCAACGCATTTTGGCGAGCTTTGCGGTGATTATCGCCATCATGTTGCTGATGGTCGTCGTCTCGTATTCGCGGCTGTTGAAGATCGAGGTCAGCGAAGACAGCGTACGTGACGACGCGCTTCCCGGGGTCTATTACAGTTCGATGATTCGTGGCGCCTGGGTCGACAGCTTCCTCCACATCGAGGAGATGCTGGGTCTGAAGGAAGGGCAGGGTATCAGTGCCGAAGATGTCGCCGACCTCAAGAACTATGAAGCGCAAGTGCAGGAAGCGATGAACAACTATCGCGGCACTGTGACTACGGAAGAAGACAGAGTTGAGTTCGCGGCTTTCCAAAAAATCCATCAGGATTACAGCAAGATGCTGGCCGCGGTGTTCGACTTGCATCAGCGCAACCAGCGAGCCGACGCCATCAAGTTGTTCAACGAACAGCTGACCCCGGCGTGGACCGCGGGGCGTCTGAAACTCAATGACATTCTTGTGTACAACAAAGCCGTGGCAGATCAGGCCATGGCGGACATCCATGACGCCGTGCTCACCGCTGAAGTCATCATGGGCATTTCCCTGCTGGTGGCGGTATTGGCCGCCGGCCTCTGCGGCCTGTTGCTGATGCGCGCGATCATGGCGCCGATGAACCGCATCGTGCAGATCCTCGAAATCATGCGTACCGGCGACCTCAGCGGCCGCTTGAACCTGGAGCGAAAGGACGAATTCGGCGCCGTGGAAACCGGCTTCAACGACATGATGACCGAGCTCACTTCGCTGGTGTCCCAGGCTCAGCGCTCGTCGGTGCAGGTCACGACTTCGGTCACCGAAATCGCCGCCACCTCCAAACAGCAGCAAGCCACCGCCACTGAAACCGCCGCCACCACCACCGAGATCGGCGCGACATCCCGTGAAATCGCAGCCACCTCGCGCGATCTGGTGCGCACCATGACCGAAGTGTCGACCGCTGCCGATCAAGCCTCGGTGGCCGCCGGTTCCGGACAGCAGGGCCTGGCGCGGATGGAAGAGACCATGCACTCGGTGATGGGCGCCGCAGATCTGGTCAACGCCAAGCTGGCGATCCTCAACGAGAAAGCCGGCAACATCAATCAGGTGGTCGTGACCATCGTCAAGGTGGCGGACCAGACTAACCTGCTGTCTTTGAATGCGGCCATCGAAGCCGAAAAAGCTGGTGAATACGGCCGCGGGTTTGCCGTGGTCGCCACCGAAGTACGGCGCCTGGCGGACCAGACGGCCGTGGCCACTTATGACATCGAGCAGATGGTGCGCGAGATCCAGTCGGCGGTGTCGGCCGGGGTCATGGGCATGGACAAATTCTCCGAAGAAGTGCGCCGCGGCATGTCCGAGGTGCAGCAGGTCGGCGAGCAGCTGTCGCAGATCATCCATCAGGTTCAGGCGCTGGCGCCGCGGGTGTTGATGGTCAACGAAGGCATGCAGGCGCAGGCCACCGGTGCCGAACAGATCAACCACGCGCTGGTGCAGTTGGGCGATGCGAGTAGCCAGACCGTCGAGTCCCTGCGTCAGGCCAGTTTCGCCATCGACGAGTTGAGCCAGGTGGCCGTCGGGCTGCGTAGCGGCGTTTCGCGATTCAAAGTCTGATGAGCGAACTCACGGCCAAACGCATCGCCGTGAAGCCGGCGATGCATGCGTTGTTCCTGGTGTTTCGCATCGGCAGCGAACGCTATGCCCTGCAAGCGATCGAGGTGGCGGAAGTGCTGCCGCGCCTGCCGTTGAAGCCGATTCCCCGGGCGCCCGATTGGGTTGCCGGCGTGTTCGCCTATCGCGGCGCAGTGGTGCCGGTAGTCGACCTCAGTGCGCTGACGTTCGGTTCACCGGCTCAGGCCCGCACCAGCACGCGATTGGTGCTGGTCAATTACCGTCCAGATGAAACCGTTGAAGCGCAGTTGCTCGGGCTGATCCTGGAGCAGGCAACCGATACGCTGCGCTGCGACCCGGCGGATTTTCAGCCTTATGGCCTCGACAATCGCCAGGCACCTTACCTCGGGCCTGTACGGGAAGATGCGCAAGGTTTGCTGCAGTGGGTGCGCGTCGCCGATCTGCTGGATGAGCAGGTTCGCGCGCTGTTGTTTCCATCACCGCCGCTGGATCTGGCGTCGTTCGAGGAGCGGCCATGAGCAGCGATCAGCGGTTTTTCGATTTTCTCAAGGAACGCATCGGCCTTGACGTGACCTCAGTGGGGCCGGCGATCATCGAGCGTGCCGTGCGCCAGCGCAGCACTGTGTCCCGGTCGCAGACGGCCGACGACTATTGGCACACCTTGCAGGGCTCGCGGGATGAGCAGCAAGCGCTGATCGAAGCGGTGATCGTTCCCGAAACCTGGTTTTTCCGTTACCCGGAATCCTTTGCCACCCTGGCGAAACTGGCGGCCAAACGACTGGCTGACATCAACAACATGCGCGCGCTGCGAATCCTCAGCTTGCCGTGTTCCACCGGCGAAGAACCCTATTCCATTGCCATGGCGCTACTGGATGCCGGATTCAAGCCGCACCAGTTCAAAGTCGAAGGCATGGACGTCAGCCCGTTGTCGGTGGAAAAAGCCAAACGCGCGCTGTACGGCAAGAACTCGTTTCGTGGCCAGGACATCGCGTTTCGCGAACGGCATTTCATCGTTGAAGACGATGGCTACCACCTCAGCGAGCGAGTACTGGAACAGGTGCGTTTGCAGGTCGGCAATCTGCTGGATCCGGCGTTGCTGGCCAGCGAACCACCGTATGACTTTGTGTTTTGCCGCAACCTGCTGATCTATTTCGATCAGCCCACCCAGCAACAAGTGTTTGAAGTACTCAAGCGCTTGACCCATGTCGACGGTGTGCTGTTTATCGGCCCGGCCGAGGGTAGTTTGGTGGGGCGCTTTGGCATGCGCTCGATTGGAATCCCGCAATCTTTCGCGTTCAGTCGTCAGAGCGCACCTGCGTCTGAGCCTGTTTCAGCCTTTGTGCCGACACCGCCGCCGGCGCGTCAGCCGATTCGCAGCGCGCCGCCGCCCGTGCACCACCGGCCTTTCGCAACCGTGACGCCGCTGCCAGTGGCGACCCAGGCCGCCAACCTGGGCGCCGCCTCGCTGCTGGCGAACATCGCCGCACTGGCCAATGAAGGCAAAAGCGCTGATGCCCGTGCGGCGTGCGAAAGCTATTTGCGCAGCCATGAACCGGTGGGCCAGGTGTTTTACTGGCTGGGACTGCTCAGCGATGTCGCCGGCAGCGCCCTTGAAGCACAGGGGTTTTATCGCAAGGCGTTATACCTCGAACCGCAACATCCCGACGCGTTGATGCACCTGGCGGCTTTGCTGCAATCCCAGGGCGACACCGCGGGCGCCCGACGATTGCAGGACCGCGCCGCTCGTAACGAGCGCGCTGACAGTGAGCGCAAACGATGAATGCCGTCGACACCTTCAGCCTCACCCATGCAGATGCCCAGGCCATCGACGATTGCTGGAACCGCATCGGTATCCACGGCGACAAGTCCTGCCCGCTGCTGATCGAGCACATTCATTGCCGCAATTGCGCGGTGTATTCAGCCGCCGCTACGCGTTTGCTGGACCGCTACGCGTTGCAGCAGGAAGACCGTGGGCAGGTCTCCGTCGCGGTAGAAAGCGATGTGAAGACCCGTTCATTGTTGATGTTTCGCCTCGGCGAAGAATGGCTGGGCCTGGCCACCCGCAGCCTGGTGGAAGTGGCGCCGCTGCAAGCCATTCATTCGCTGCCGCACCAGCGCTCCCGGGCTTTGCTCGGTGTGGCGAACGTGCGCGGCGCGCTGGTGGCGTGCCTTTCGCTGGTGGAACTGCTTGGGCTGGACGGCGCCAGCAGCGTGGCGTCCGGCGCGCGCGTGATGCCGCGGATGTTGATCATTGCTGCCCACGGTGGGCCGGTGGTGGTGCCAGTGGACGAAGTCGACGGCATCCATGCCATCGACGAGCGCACCCTCGACGCGGCGTCCCGGTCCGGCAGCCAGGCGAGCGCCAAATACACCCGTGGCGTGTTGCAGTTCAAAGGTCGCAGCCTGCGTTGGCTGGATGAAGAACAGCTACTCACTGCCGTGACCCGGAGCCTCACATGACCCCCGAGCAAATGCGCGATGCCTCTTTGCTGGAACTGTTCAGCCTGGAAGCCGAGGCCCAGACCCTGGTGTTGAGCACGGGGCTGCTGGCGCTTGAACGCGATCCCACCCAGGCCGATTACCTCGAATCGTGCATGCGTGCGGCCCACTCGCTCAAAGGCGCGGCGCGAATTGTCGGCGTCGATGCCGGCGTCAGCGTTGCCCATGTGATGGAAGATTACCTGGTCAGCGCCCAGGAAGGCCGGTTGTATCTGCGGCCCGAGCACATTGATGCCTTGCTGCAAGGCACCGATTTGCTGATGCGCATCGCCACGCCGAACAACGCACCAGCGCCTGCGGATATCGAAGCTTACGTCGTCTTGATGGGACGGCTGCTTGTTCACATGGCGACGGTTGCCCCCATCGCGCCGCCGATGGCAGAACTTCAGCTCGAACCGCCGACGCCCAAGGTTGAGCCGCCCATGCCGGCCGCCACCGAAGCCCCCCCGGCAGCGCCCGCCGAGCCAGCGCCCAAGACCAAACGCACCACCGAAAACGGTGAGCGAGTCTTGCGGGTCACGGCCGAACGTTTGAACAGCCTGCTCGACCTGTCGAGCAAGTCCCTGGTGGAAACCCTGCGGCTCAAACCGCACCTGGCCACCATGCAGCGTTTGAAGCGCATGCAGAACAACGGCCTGCGGGCGCTGGAAAATCTCAACGTCCATCTCAAGGAACAGACCTTGAGCCTGGAGGCTCGGGAAGCCCTCGACGATGCTCGCCGGTTGCTAGCCGGATCCCAGCAATTGCTGGTGGAAAAGAACGCCGAACTGGATGAATTCGCCTGGCAGGCCAGTCAGCGTGCGCAAGTCTTGTACGACACGGCGCTGGCCTGTCGCATGCGGCCGTTTGCCGATGTGCTGAGCGGGCAAGTACGCATGGTTCGCGACCTGGGCCGCAGCCTTGGCAAACAGGTGCGGCTGGAGATCGAGGGCGAGAAAATCCAGGTCGACCGCGACGTCCTGGAAAAACTCGAAGCGCCGCTGACGCATCTGCTGCGCAATGCCGTCGACCACGGCATCGAATCCCCGGAGCTGCGACTGCTGGCCGGTAAACCGGAAGAAGGTTTGATCCGCTTGCGCGCGTCCCATCAGGCCGGTCTGCTGGTGCTGGAACTGAGCGATGACGGCAACGGCGTCGATCTGGAAAAGGTCCGCCGCAGCATCATCGAACGACAGTTGTCCCCGCCCGACACCGCCGCGCAGTTGAGTGAAGAGGAGCTGCTGACGTTTCTGTTCCTGCCAGGCTTCAGTCTGCGGGACAAGGTCACCGAGGTGTCCGGACGTGGCGTCGGCCTCGACGCGGTTCAGCACATGGTCCGCCAATTGCGCGGCGCGGTGGTGCTGGAGCAGACGGCGGGAGAGGGCAGTCGTTTTCACCTCGAAGTGCCGTTGACGCTGTCGGTGGTGCGCAGCCTGGTGGTGGAGGTTGGCGACGAGGCGTATGCGTTTCCGCTGGCTCACATCGAGCGCATGTGCGACCTGGAGCCGGCGGACATCGTGCAGGTCGAAGGCCGTCAGCACTTCTGGTACGAAGGCCGGCACGTCGGATTGGTCGCCGCGAGCCAATTGCTCCAGCGCCCGGCGAGTCAGAACAGTCAGCAAACCCTCAAGGTCGTGGTGATCCGCGAGCGCGATGCAATCTACGGTGTCGCGGTCGAGCGGTTTATCGGCGAGCGCACGCTGGTGGTCCTGCCGCTGGATGAGCGCCTGGGCAAAGTACAGGACATCTCCGCTGGCGCCTTGCTCGACGACGGTTCGGTGGTGCTGATTGTCGACGTCGAAGACATGCTGCGGTCAGTGGATAAACTGCTCGATACCGGTCGCCTGGAACGTATTGCCCGCCACAATAATCAGGCGGCCGAAGCGGCGCGCAAACGGGTCCTGGTGGTCGACGATTCGCTGACCGTCCGCGAGTTGCAGCGCAAGCTGTTGCTCAGTCGCGGCTACGACGTGGCCGTGGCGGTGGATGGCATGGATGGCTGGAACGCCTTGCGTTCGGAGGATTTCGATCTGCTGATTACCGATATCGACATGCCGCGCATGGACGGCATCGAACTGGTGTCTTTATTGCGCCGGGACAATAGATTGCAATCGCTACCGGTTATGGTGGTGTCTTACAAGGATCGAGAAGAGGACCGTCGTCGTGGACTGGACGCCGGCGCCGACTATTATCTAGCCAAGGCCAGTTTTCATGACGACGCCCTGCTTGATGCAGTGGTTGAGCTCATCGGAGGAGCGCGAGCATGAAAATCGCAATCGTCAACGACATGCCCATGGCGGTAGAGGCTCTGCGTCGCGCCTTAGCATTTGATCCGGCGCATCAGGTGATCTGGGTTGCCAGCAATGGGGCCGAGGCGGTGCAACGGTGCGTGGAATACACCCCGGACTTGATCCTGATGGACCTGATCATGCCGGTGATGGACGGCGTCGAGGCGACTCGGCGGATCATGGCCGAGACGCCGTGCGCCATTGTGATTGTCACGGTCGACCGCCAGCAGAACGTGCACCGGGTGTTCGAGGCCATGGGGCATGGGGCGCTGGATGTGGTCGATACGCCGGCAATCGGTACCGGCAATGCCCAGGAAGCGGCGGCACCGCTGCTGCGCAAAATTCTGAACATCAGCTGGTTGATCGGCGACAACGGCAACCGGGTGCGACCCGCGCCGGGTTCAATGCGCAACGCGGGCTCCCGACAAAAACTGATCGCCATCGGTTCGTCTGCCGGCGGACCGGCAGCACTGGAAGTACTGCTCAAGGGGCTGCCGCGGGATTTCCCGGCCGCTATTGTGCTGGTGCAGCACGTCGACCAGGTGTTCGCCGCCGGCATGGCGGAGTGGCTCAGCAGCGCCAGCGGCCTGAACGTGCGCCTGGCCAGGGAAGGCGAGCCGCCGCAGGCGGGCACCGTGCTGCTGGCCGGCACCAACCACCATATTCGCTTGTTGAAAAACGGCACGCTGGTGTACACAGCCGAGCCGGTCAACGAGATCTATCGGCCCTCGATCGATGTGTTTTTCGAGAGCGTGGCCAGTTACTGGAACGGCGATGCCGTGGGTGTTTTGTTGACCGGTATGGGGCGCGATGGCGCACAGGGGCTTAAACTCATGCGTCAACAGGGTTACCTGACCATCGCTCAGGACCAACAAAGCAGCGCGGTGTATGGCATGCCGAAAGCGGCTGCGGCCATCGACGCGGCTGTAGAGGTTCGCCCGCTGGACAAGATAGCGCCTCGATTGCTGGAGATTTTCGCCAAATGACTACGCTTAGCAGCAATCCTGGCCCAGGCAGTACTCAGGTGACCGCACATGAATGAATTACAGCTCGACGGTTTCAAGACCGACGAAAACGCCGCCATGGTGTTGTTGGTGGACGACCAGGCCATGATCGGCGAAGCGGTGCGCCGCGGGTTGTCGAATGAAGAAAACATCGACTTCCACTTCTGCTCCGATCCGCATCAGGCGATTGCCCATGCGGTCCGGATCAAGCCGACCGTAATCCTTCAGGATCTGGTCATGCCTGGCCTCGATGGCCTGAGCCTGGTGCGCGAATACCGCAATCACCCGGCCACCAAGGACATTCCGATCATTGTGCTGTCGACCAAGGAAGACCCGCTGATCAAAAGCGCGGCGTTCGCGGCCGGGGCTAATGATTACCTGGTCAAACTGCCGGATAACATCGAACTGGTGGCGCGCATCCGCTATCACTCGCGCTCCTACATGACCCTGCTGCAACGCGACGCGGCGTACCGCGCGTTGCGGGTCAGCCAGCAGCAATTGCTCGACACCAACCTGGTGCTGCAACGCCTGATGAACTCGGATGGCCTGACCGGGCTGTCAAACCGTCGTCACTTCGACGAATACCTGGAGCTGGAATGGCGCCGTTCCTTGCGTGATCAGAGCCAACTGTCGTTGTTGATGATCGATGTGGATTACTTCAAATCCTACAACGACAACTTTGGCCACCTCGAAGGCGACGAAGCCCTGCGTAAAGTCGCCACAGCCATCCGTGACGCCAGCGCCCGCCCTTCAGACTTGCCGGCCCGTTATGGCGGCGAAGAGTTCGTGCTGGTCCTGCCGAATACCTCGCCCGGCGGCGCGCGACTGGTAGCGGAGAAACTGCGCCAGACCGTGGCCGCGCTGAAGATCCCGCACATTTCGCCGACCGAAGGTTCAAGCCTGACTATCAGCATCGGCTTGTCGACCATGACCCCGCAACCGGGCTCCGATTGCCGACAATTGATCCTGGCTGCAGACAAGGGGCTGTACCTGGCGAAGGACAACGGGCGTAATCAGGTGGGGATTGAGTGAACCAGCGGGTTCATTCGCCTCGAAAGCCGCCAGGCGGGCTGCCGTGACAGCTTGATTACGGTATACTCGCCGGCTTTCAAAAGTTCGCCAACGAGTGCTGCCCGCCATGGAAATCAACCCGATCCTTAACAGTATCAAGGACCTGTCCGAGCGCTCCGAAACTATTCGGGGGTATCTTTGACTACGATCAAAAGCATGAGCGTCTGACTGAAGTCAATCGCGAGCTTGAAGATCCGAATGTCTGGAATAACCCGTCGTACGCTCAGGAACTGGGCCGCGAGCGGTCCCTGCTGGCGCAGATCGTCGAAACCCTCGACGAAATGCACTCCGGCCTGGCCGACGCCAAAGACCTGCTGCTGATGTCCGCAGAGGAAGAAGACCAGGCCGCCGTCGATGACGTCGCTGCCGAAGTCGAGCGTCTGCGCGAGTCCCTGGAAAAACTCGAATTCCGTCGCATGTTCAGCGGTGAGATGGACGCCAATAACGCCTACCTGGACATCCAGGCCGGCTCCGGCGGCACCGAGGCTCAGGACTGGGCCAACATCCTGCTGCGCATGTACCTGCGCTGGGCTGACAAACGCGGTTTCGACGCGACCATCATGGAGCTGTCAGCCGGTGAAGTCGCCGGGATCAAAGGCGCCACCGTGCACATCAAGGGCGAATACGCCTTTGGCTGGCTGCGTACCGAGATCGGCGTGCACCGTCTGGTGCGCAAGAGCCCGTTCGACTCCGGCAACCGTCGCCACACCTCGTTCTCGGCTGTGTTCGTGTCGCCGGAAATCGATGACAACATCGAAATCGACATCAACCCGTCGGACCTGCGTATCGACACCTACCGTTCCTCCGGTGCCGGTGGTCAACACGTAAACACCACCGACTCGGCCGTACGGATTACCCACGTACCGTCCAACACCGTGGTCAGCTGCCAGAACGAACGCTCCCAGCACGCCAACAAAGACACCGCGATGAAAATGTTGCGGGCGCGCTTGTACGAGCAGGAAGTGCAGAAACGCAACGCCGCCTCGCAAGCACTGGAAGACACCAAGTCGGACATCGGCTGGGGTCACCAGATCCGCTCTTACGTGCTCGATGCGTCGCGAATCAAGGATTTGCGCACTAACATCGAGCGCAGCGACTGCGACAAGGTGCTCGACGGCGACATCGACGAATACCTGGTGGCCAGCCTGAAACAAGGCCTGTAAGAAATACGACGATCCCCTGTAGGAGCCGGCTTGCTGGCGATCCCCGGCCACAGGCCGGGGGCAATGAACCCGTGATGGAATATCTAAAGACATGAGCGACCTAGAACTCGACCCGCAAGCCCTGCAACAGGAAGAAAACTCCCTGATCGCCCTGCGCAAGGAAAAGCTGGCTGCCGAGCGCGCCAAGGGCAATGCCTTCCCGAACGACTTCCGCCGCGACAACTACTGCGAAGACTTGCAGAAACAGTACGCGGACAAGACCAAGGAAGAGCTCGCAGAGGCTGCAATCCCGGTCAAGGTTGCCGGTCGCATCATGCTCAACCGTGGCTCGTTCATGGTGATCCAGGACATGTCCGGTCGCATTCAGGTTTACGTCAACCGTAAAACCCTGTCCGAAGAAACCCTGGCCGCGGTGAAAACCTGGGACCTGGGCGACATCATTGCCGCTGAAGGCACCCTGGCCCGTTCCGGCAAGGGCGACCTGTACGTTGAAATGACCCGCGTGCGCCTGCTGACCAAATCCTTGCGCCCGTTGCCGGACAAGCACCATGGCCTGTCCGATACCGAGCAGCGCTATCGCCAGCGTTACGTTGACCTGATCGTCAACGAAGACGTGCGCCAGACGTTCCGCGTACGTTCGCAAGTGATTGCGCACATCCGCAGCTTCCTGATGAAGCGCGACTTCCTCGAAGTCGAAACGCCGATGCTGCAAACCATTCCGGGCGGCGCGGCGGCCAAGCCGTTCGAAACTCACCACAACGCGCTGGACATGGAAATGTTCCTGCGTATCGCGCCGGAGTTGTACCTCAAGCGCCTGGTTGTCGGCGGTTTCGAAAAAGTGTTCGAGATCAACCGCAACTTCCGTAACGAAGGTGTTTCGACGCGTCACAACCCTGAATTCACCATGTTGGAGTTCTACCAGGCTTACGCCGACTACGAAGACAACATGGACCTGACCGAAGAACTGTTCCGTGAACTGGCGCAGCTGGTGCTGGGCAGCACCGACGTGCCGTACGGCGACAAGGTGTTCCACTTCGGCGAACCGTTCGTGCGTCTGTCGGTGTTCGACTCGATCCTCAAGTACAACCCCGAGCTGACCGCTGACGATCTGAGCGACATCGACAAGGCCCGCGCCATCGCCAAGAAGGCCGGCGCCAAGGTGCTGGGCTTCGAAGGTCTGGGCAAACTGCAGGTGATGATTTTCGAAGAACTGGTCGAGCACAAGCTGGAACAGCCACACTTCATTACCCAATACCCGTTCGAAGTGTCGCCGCTGGCCCGTCGTAATGACGACAACCCGAACGTCACCGACCGTTTCGAGCTGTTCATCGGCGGCCGTGAAATCGCCAACGCCTACTCCGAGTTGAACGACGCGGAAGACCAGGCCGAGCGCTTCATGGCGCAGGTGGCCGACAAGGACGCCGGCGACGACGAAGCCATGCACTACGACGCCGACTTCGTGCGTGCGCTGGAGTACGGCATGCCGCCAACGGCGGGTGAAGGGATCGGCATCGACCGTCTGGTCATGTTGCTGACCAACTCCCCGTCGATCCGCGACGTTATCCTGTTCCCGCACATGCGGCCGCAAGCGTAAGTGTTTCAATCAAAAAGCCGCCTGAAATGGGCGGCTTTTTATTGCCTGTCTGGTACAAACGTATCAATTGGTTAATTTTGAAGTGAAAGAGGAATTCCTGTCGTGAACCGTGCAATGGCTCAAGAAGGTGCAGCGGGTATCGCCACTGCGGTCGCTGAAAGTGTTCAGTACCAGGGCCGCAAGGCCAGCCGCCAGGGCAGCGAGCAGCGTAGACAGGACATTCTCGATGCCGCCATGCGCATTGTCGTGCGCGATGGTGTGCGGGCCGTGCGACACCGTGCGGTCGCCGCTGAAGCCGGTGTGCCGCTGTCGGCCACGACTTACTATTTCAAGGACATCGATGACCTGCTCACCGATACCTTCGCCCAATACGTGGAGCGCAGCGCGGCGTTCATGGCCAAACTGTGGGTGAACAATGAAGGCCTGCTGCGCGAGATGGTCGTCAGTGGCAACGGCAGTCCCGAGTCGCGTTCACAGCTGGCGGACGATATTGCGCGGTTGATGGCGGACTATGTTCATCGGCAACTGATCAACCGCCGCGAACATTTGATGGCCGAGCAAGCGTTCCGTCAGGAAGCGTTGCTCAACCCCCGCCTGGCGGAGTTGGTGCGCTCGCATCAGCAAATTCTTCTTCAGGGAACGTGTCAGCTTTTCCAGGTTTTGGGTTCCCGCGAGCCACAACAGGATGCCAAGGTGTTGACGGCGATTATCGGACGGATGGAATATCAGGGCCTGCTCAACGACGCCGAGCCTGCCGCCGAAGCCGAAATGCTCGGTATCCTGACTCGCTACATGCACTTGGTATTGGCGTCGGCGTAATCCCTTGGGGAAACTCAATCCTGTGGGAGCGAGCTTGCTCGCGATGGCGCAGTGTCAGGCAACAGAGATGTTGAATGTCAGACCGTAATCGCGAGCAAGCTCGCTCCCACAGGGGCCGGTGTTTACTTGAGGGGGTGTTTGTTCATAGGGAGTATTGAATGAAAGCCTGGCGCGTCGTTGTGATGGCCTTGTCGTTCCTGTTGCTCAGTGGCTGCCTGGTGACTTTCAAGGAGCCACTGCCCACCAGCGACCCCGCGCCCAAGGGATTGCTCGGCAAGTGGACCAGCACCAACGCTTGGGGCGAGCCGATGAACCTGGAGCTGACGCGCCTCGGCGACAATCGTTATCAGGCGGTCAGCTACTTCAAGGCCAAGCCCAAGGAACGCGAAGCCTATCCCTTCACCGTGTCGCGCCACGGCAGCCGCTGGTATCTGTCAGCGAAAGTGCCGGCGCAGTTTGGCGGGCATTTCACCATTGCCGGGTTCGAACTCACCGACAAGCAAGAACTGGTGGTCTATTACCTCGACCTCGAGCAGATCCACCAGGCCCTGGGGCAGAAAGTCCTCAGCGGCGAAGGCTTCCAGACCGACGACGGCGACGGCGTGCTGATCGACACCCGCATGGACCAGGTCTTCGCCTACCTCGATGATCCGGCCAATTCCGATGTCTTTGTCGAGGCCGTGCGCTATCAGCGCCAGGCCAAAGCCAAGTAATCCCAGCACATAACGGTTTTTCTACAGGAGTTTCGGGTGGACGATTACCAGCAGTCGATACGCATTTTGTCCGATCGCATTGTGCTGGCTCAGACGCCGATTCGCGTCCTGGATGCGGTGAAGTGGGACGAGGGCATTCGCAAGGGTTTCCTCAAGGCCAAGGGCAAAGAGATGCCGGCGGTGGACCGCGATTACTACCTGAACCGGCCGCTGTCGTTTGATTCCAGCAAAGTGAAACTGGAATTCCAGAACATCGAGCGTGACATCACCCGTCAGCTCGGCCAGTTCAATCCGGTCGGCCAGATCATGCGGCGCATGTGCAAGGAATACCGCATGGTGGTGCGCATGCTTGAAGCGCGCGGCACCGAGGATTTCGGGCTGATTTCCCAGGAGTTGTACGGCGCAGCCTCCGATGCATTTCACGCGGGTGACCCGACTCTGTCCGACTTGGGCCTGATGCTCTCCGACTATCTCAACAACATCGATGGCCGTGGTGACCTGAAGGATGAGCCGAAAACCCTCACCGCCAAGGACGCTGTGCAGTTGTTGCAAAGCCGGCTGAGCAAAGTGTTTGGCGAGGCGGAGGAAACCATTCGGGTGTTCGAGTCCGACGGCATCGTCGCCGATGCGGCGGCCGGCGCCGACTACATCAAGATCCGCACCGACGCGATGTTCAACGAGCGTGACGTGCGCGCCCTCGAAGTCCATGAAGGGCTGGTGCATGTCGGCACGACGCTCAACGGTCTGAATCAGCCGATCTGCACCTTCCTCTCCAAAGGTCCACCCTCGTCGACGGTGACCCAGGAAGGGCTGGCGATTCTGATGGAAATCATCACCTTCGCCTCCTACCCGAGCCGTCTGCGCAAACTCACCAACCGCACCCGCGCCATTCACATGGTGGAGGAGGGTGCGGACTTCCTGCAAATTTTCGAATTCTTCCGCGAGCAAGGCTTCGAGATGGCGGAAAGCTACGGCAATGCCAGTCGGGTTTTCCGTGGTTCGGTGCCGAATGGTCTGCCATTTACCAAAGACTTGTCCTACCTCAAGGGCTTTATCATGGTCTACAACTACATTCAGTTGGCCGTGCGTAAGGGCAAGCTTGAGCAAGTGCCGCTGCTGTTTTGCGGCAAGACTACGCTGGAAGACATGCGGACCTTGCGGCAGTTGGTGGATGAGGGGTTGGTGGTGCCGCCAAAGTACTTGCCGGAGCAGTTCCGCGACATGAACGCACTGTCGGCGTGGATGTGCTTCTCGAACTTCCTGAATCACCTGAGCCTGGACCGGATCGAGGCGGATTATTCCAACATCCTGTGAGCCATGAGCCCCCTGTGGGAGCGAGCTTGCTCGCGATAGCGGACTACCATTCAACATTTCTGTTGTCTGACCCACCGTCATCGCGAGCAAGCTCGCTCCCACAAGGTTTTGTGTTCCAATCCCCTCTGACTGCGAGGTTTCAACGGATGAGAATCCTCGGCATCCTCTGCCTTCTCCTGACCTTGAGCGGTTGCAGTTCGCTGTTGTTCTACCCTGAACCCGGCCAGCTGTTCACCCCGGAAAAAGCCAAACTCGAATACCGCGAGGTCACCCTGACCACCGCCGACGGTCTCAAGTTGAACGGTTGGTGGTTGCCAGCGAAAAAAGGCATCGAGGTCAAAGGCACGGTACTGCATTTGCACGGTAACGGCGGCAATCTGCCCATGCACTTGGGCGGAAGTTGGTGGTTGCCGAAGGAAGGTTATCAAGTACTGCTGATCGATTATCGCGGCTACGGATTGTCCGAAGGCGAACCGAGTTTGCCGGCGATCTATCAGGACATCGACGCCGCCTTCAAGTGGCTCGACCAGGCGCCAGAGGTCAAAGGCAAACCGCTGATCCTGCTCGGCCAAAGCCTCGGCGGCTCAATGGCCGTGCATTATCTGGTCCAGCATCCCGAACGCCAGAAACAGCTCAAGGCTTTGGTCCTCGATGGCGTGCCCGCCAGTTATCGCAGCATCGGCCAGTTCGCGCTGAGCCATTCCTGGCTGACTTGGGCGTTCCAGGTGCCGCTGTCGTGGCTGGTGCCGGACGGTGACAGCGCGATCCACTCCATGGAGCAGCTCAACGGCGTGCCGAAACTGATCTACCACAGCATCGACGACCCGATCGTGCCCCTTTCCAACGGCATCCGTCTGTATCAAGCTGCGCCGCCGCCACGTGTGCTACAACTGACCCGCGGCGGACATGTGCAGACGTTCGCCGACCCGGTCTGGCGCAAAGTGATGTTGCGTTTTCTCGATGACCCGCAGCATTTCAACGGCCTGCGCCGATTGGGTGAAATCCCCAATTACCCGGCACCCCCGAATTCAGAAGATGAACCACCAGAGAGCCCGCAATGAGTGAAGAACGTAACGCCATCCCGCTGATCATCACCGGTATCTGCAGCATCCTCGGCACCGTCGGGGCCTTGTGGTGGTATGGATACCTGCACTTTGCCAAGCCTGAAGATGCGTTGCTGCTGAGCGAGTTCACCATGCTCAAGACCGTGCCGGGCGAGGAATACAAAGTGTCGTTGGAACCGGCAGCGCAAGTGGCGCAGTGCATCGATGGGGTGTTGGTGATGTTCGACACTGAGCAAAAAGGCCTGAGCGGCATATTGGTCAACAACAAGAAAAGAGCCGTGCGTTGCATGGGCCAGGAAACGCCTCAGAAGCTGGAGCAGTAACACTCGTCTCTCTTCACAACAGGTGAGTGAACTCCAGACATAAAAAGCCCCGCCTGATCAGATCAGGCGGGGCTTTTATGTTTCGGCTGGCGCTTAGTTCGAGCTAACCGCCGAACGCGGTATCACCGGCTGGCTGTCATTGGAAATGGTCACTTCCACCCGACGGTTCATCGCCCGGCCCGAAACGCTGCCATTTTCAGCAACCGGGTATTCCTTGCCATAACCCTGGGCAACGACGCGCGCTGGATCTACGCCCATTTTCACCAACGCGGAGCGCACGGAACCGGCGCGGCGCTCGGACAGCGATTGGTTGTGCGAAGCCGTACCGGTGCTGTCGGTGTAGCCTTCGACAATCACCTTGCGGTCCGGGTTTTCCTGAAGGAACTGCGCCAGTTTGTTGATGTTCACCAGACCGCTGGATTTTAGATCGGCACGGTCAGTGGCGAACAACACATCACCAAAGGTTACCAACGTACCGCGATCGGTCTGCTTGGCGTTCAGGCTGTCCTGCAGCTGCTTGATCTGCGCATCACGAGCATCCAGACGCGCCTGGGCGCGTTGTGCGGCCGCGTTTTTCAGATTGGCTTCAGCGGTGCGCAGGGCAATGGTTTGCTTCGCCACTTCAACGCGCTGGTTGGTCAGGTAAGCCAGTTGGTCGACCTTGTGTTGGTCTTCCTTGTCCAGGTAAGCCTTGTCAGCCTTGTCCAGGTAATCGCTGGCGTCCTTGGTTTCCAGGGCCGCAACTTTGCTCGCCTGCGGGTTGGCTTGCAGGCCGCTGTAGTTGGTGCGGGCCTGTTCAAGGTTTGCATTAGGCGGCGTGGAGCAAGCAGCCAGTGCAACGCTTGCGGCCAGCAGGGCAGGGATCATCAATTGATTGCGCATGTTGGTTTCGTCCTTTTAAGTCGAGTAAGAAATACGTCGCAGCGGCGCTTATTGCACGGTGCGCTGGCTTTCCTGACGCAGTTCCTGAACCCCTTTCTGAGAGTCCTTCACCGCCAGTTCGGCTTTAACCGCCTGGGCTTTGCGTTCGGCGACACGAGCGTCCCATTCGGCCTGTTCGGCAAGCGTTCTGGCCTCGTCATACTTTTTGTCGTGCATGGCGATTTCGGCTTGTTTGAGCTTGTCCTGGGCGGACTTCATCTCAACCGCTGCGAATTCGGTGCCGCCCGCGCTGACGGCGCTGTTGACGGCCGATTCGGTCACGGCGTATTGCTCGGTCGGCGGTTTACCGGCGCAACCGGCGAGAACGAAGCTGGTGCCGATGGCCAAGGCGGCCATTTTCAGACCGCGCAGGTGGTTGAACGGGGACGTGGCAGTGCTGATCTTCATGGTCTTCAACTCCATTGGAAAAACTCCTGAAAAACTAAAAATCCATCCTGGGTGAGGAGCCGCAACCATCAATTTTCGAGGCGTTTTTGAAACGGCCGTCCCAGGCGTGGTTACTGGCTGTGACCCGCGGCGTTTTTCAAAAGTTCAGAGAAGATGGCCCATCGCCCGAAAAAACTTTGACCGAACGGACAAGGCTCTAAATCGGGAGCTTTGGTGACGTGCAGCGGTATTTCCGGGTTTCTCAAGGCACGGAAACACGCAATTACTGAAGGGATATGCGGCCTAATGTGGGAGCGGGCTTGCTCGCGAAAGCGGTGTATCAGTCAACCTGTCTTTCAACTGATATACCGCCTTCGCGAGCAAGCCCGCTCCCACAGGTTCTATGGCGAATTCAGTGTTTCTGCTTGTCATCTACGGACGATAAGTCGTGCAAATGACGACGGGACAACGCGAGGAAACGCGGGGTCGGACCAACGTCTTCGTACAGCGGATCGCCTTCTTCGTCGGTGGCTACAACAGTCGAACCCTTCACATACGGGAAGCTTTTTTCCAGCTCTTCCAGCGCAGCACCGATCAGTTCGCCGAGCAGTTCTTCTGGGTGCCGTTTGGGGTACATCTCGATGATCGCCGCCAGTCGTGCGGCGGCCTCCACATCCAGGTGAATCGCGTAGCCGGTGTCGGTCAGGCGACCCTTGGCGTTTTCTTCCCAATGATGGGCAAGCTCGCGGATTTTCATAAAAACCTCATGGCGCGCCTGCTCGTGGCAGGCAGGTGAGTGTCCGGCCATGGCCGGCGTAAGCCGTTGTACGGCTTACTCTTCAGACTAGCTCGAACGGCTTGGGTTTAAAGTCCCTTCGTCGTGTGCTTGTAAGAAGCGCTTTAGGGCGGCACTCTCTAACTCACAAAGCAGCTCATCCCAAGACCCCTGGATTTTTCGCTGGAGAACGGCTGATGACCGATATTGATGCACGCTTGCGCGAGGACGTTCACCTGTTGGGTGAACTGTTGGGCAACACCATTCGTGAACAGTACGGGGACGGTTTTCTCGACAAGATCGAGCAGATCCGCAAAGGCGCCAAAGCCGACCGTCGCGGTTCGATGGACGCTGAACTGAGCGCCAGCCTCAACCAATTAAGCGAGGACGAGTTGCTCCCGGTGGCGCGGGCATTCAATCAGTTTCTCAACCTTGCCAATATCGCCGAGCAATATCAGTTGATTCACCGCCGCGAAGAATCGCAGCCCGCGCCGTTCGAGGCGCGTGTATTACCCGAATTGCTCGCGCGCCTTCTTGCCGAAGGCCACGGTGCCGAGTCCCTGGCGCGGCAGCTGGGGCGCCTGGAAATCGAGTTGGTGTTGACGGCTCACCCGACCGAAGTCGCGCGCCGTACGTTGATCCAGAAATACGACGCCATCGCCGCGCAACTTGCCGCTCAGGACCATCGCGACCTGACCGGCGCCGAGCGCGAGCAGATCCACGCAAAACTGCAGCGCCTGATCGCCGAAGCCTGGCACACCGAAGAAATCCGCCGCACCCGCCCGACGCCCGTGGACGAGGCCAAATGGGGCTTTGCGGTGATCGAGCATTCGCTGTGGCAAGCGATCCCGAACTATTTGCGCAAGGCCGATAAAGCGTTGCATGACGCCACCGGCCTGCATTTGCCACTGGAGGCCGCGCCGATTCGCTTTGCTTCCTGGATGGGCGGTGACCGGGACGGCAACCCCAACGTGACGGCTGCCGTGACCCGCGAAGTGTTGCTGCTGGCGCGCTGGATGGCCGCTGATTTGTACGTCCGCGATGTCGATCACCTCGCCGCCGAACTGTCGATGCAACAGGCCAGCGAGGCGCTGAAAGCCAAGGCCGGCGACAGCGCCGAACCTTATCGCGCCGTTCTTAAACAGTTGCGTGAACGCCTGCGCGCCACCCGTAACTGGGCGCATGCCGCCTTGACGAACGCAACGCCGGCGCCCGCTGATGTGTTGCAAAACAATCGTGACCTGCTCGATCCGCTGGAGCTTTGCTACCAGTCGCTGCATGAGTGCGGCATGGGCGTGATCGCCGATGGCCCGTTGCTTGATTGCCTGCGTCGGGCCGTGACTTTCGGCCTGTTCCTGGTGCGTCTCGATGTGCGGCAAGACTCGTCGCGACACTCGGCGGCAATGACTGAGATCACCGACTATCTTGGCCTCGGTCGCTACGAAGACTGGAGCGAAGAAGAGCGCATCGCTTTCCTGATGCGCGAGCTGAACAACCGTCGTCCCTTGCTGCCCGCCTACTTCAAACCGTCCGCCGACACCGCTGAAGTGCTCGCGACGTGCCGGGAAATCGCCGCCGCGCCGGGTGCTTCGCTGGGTTCATATGTAATCTCCATGGCCGGCGCCGCTTCCGATGTGCTCGCGGTGCAACTGCTGCTCAAAGAGTCTGGCGTGTTGCGGCCGATGCGCGTGGTGCCGCTGTTCGAAACTCTTGCTGATCTGGACAACGCCGGCCCGGTGATCGAAAAACTGTTGCTGCTGCCGGGTTATCGCGCGCGCTTGCAAGGGCCGCAGGAAGTGATGATCGGTTACTCTGACTCGGCCAAGGACGCCGGCACCACAGCGGCGGCCTGGGCACAGTATCGGGCGCAGGAACGTCTGGTCGATATTTGCCGCGAGCAGCAAGTGGAATTGCTGTTGTTCCACGGTCGCGGTGGCACCGTCGGCCGTGGCGGCGGCCCGGCGCACGCGGCGATTCTGTCGCAGCCGCCGGGGTCGGTGGCGGGGCGTTTCCGCACCACCGAACAAGGGGAAATGATTCGATTCAAATTCGGCCTGCCGGACATCGCCGAACAAAACCTCAATCTGTACCTGGCGGCGGTGCTGGAGGCGACTTTGCTGCCACCGCCACCACCCGAGCCTGCGTGGCGCCACTTGATGGACGAATTGGCGGCAGACGGTGTCAGCGCTTACCGCGCCGTGGTGCGGGAAAATCCGCAATTCGTCGAATATTTTCGCCAGTCCACCCCGGAACAGGAACTGGGTCGCCTGCCGCTCGGCAGCCGCCCGGCCAAACGCCGCGCCGGCGGGATAGAAAGCCTGCGGGCGATTCCATGGATCTTCGGTTGGACTCAGACGCGTCTGATGCTGCCGGCCTGGCTCGGCTGGGAAGCGGCGCTGAGCAAGGCGTTGGAGCGCGGCGAAGGTGCGCTGCTGGGGCAAATGCGCGAGCAGTGGCCTTTTTTCCGCACGCGCATCGATATGCTGGAAATGGTCCTGGCCAAAGCCGACGCCGACATCGCCCGCTCCTACGATGAGCGGCTGGTCGAGCCGGATCTGTTGCCTTTGGGTGCGCATTTACGCGACCTATTGTCGCAGGCCTGTTCCGTGGTCCTTGGGCTGACCGGTCAGTCGCAGCTACTGGCACATAGCCCAGACACCTTGGAATTCATCCGGTTGCGCAACACCTACCTCGACCCGCTTCATCTATTGCAAGCCGAATTACTGGCGCGTTCGAGGCAGCAGGAAGTGGCACAGGGCAGCCCGGTAGAACAGGCGTTGCTGGTGTCTGTGGCGGGGATTGCCGCCGGTTTGCGAAATACCGGCTAAGGTTTTCGTCGTGGGTTCAGGCACTCGACACGGGCGTCGAGTGCCTGTCCGCGCAGGGCCGGAAAGTGCTGCCAGGCGACAGTTAATGATGGGGTTGCGACTTGGGGTACTCCGTTGAAAGGTCACGCGAGACGCGGGTTTCTCCGACTTTCGGCGGCTTGTGTGCGTAGGGCCTGCTGTGTATCTTGATCAGCCTTTGGCCGTTTGGGCGGCCACGACCCTGTTTTTGAGATTGGCCCCACGAGGCGAATCCGTTGTTATCTATATAAAAAATTGAGGAGCACATCGATGCGCGTCATTCTGCTGGGAGCTCCCGGGGCCGGTAAAGGTACTCAGGCGAAGTTCATCACCGAAAAGTTCGGCATCCCGCAAATCTCCACCGGCGACATGCTGCGTGCTGCGGTCAAGGCCGGCACCGAGCTGGGCCTGGTCGCCAAGAGCGTCATGGACAGTGGCGGTCTGGTTTCCGATGACCTGATCATCAATCTGGTCAAGGAACGCATCAGCCAGGCGGATTGTGCCAACGGTTTCCTGTTCGACGGTTTCCCCCGTACCATTCCTCAGGCTGAAGCCCTGGTGAAGGCCGGCGTCGAACTGGATCACGTGATTGAAATCGCTGTCGATGACGAAGAAATCGTTCAGCGTATCGCCGGTCGCCGCGTTCACGAGGCCAGCGGCCGTGTGTACCACACCGTCTACAATCCGCCGAAAACGGCTGGTCAGGACGACATCACCGGTGAAGCACTGGTGCAGCGCAAGGACGACACTGAAGAAACCGTGCGTCATCGCCTGTCGGTCTACCACTCGCAGACCAAGCCGCTGGTGGAGTTCTACCAGAAGCTGTCCGCCGCCACTGATGGCAAACCGAAGTACAGCCACATCGCTGGCGTCGGCTCGGTCGAAGCGATCACCGGCAAGGTGCTTGAAGCGCTGAGCTGAAAATCGCTTCATCGACTACGGCCCGCTTGCGGGCCGTAGTTGTTTATACTGGCGCACTTTTTTCTGACCTCTCTTACGGAAACATCGATGAGCACCTTGCTGGCCCTGGACACCGCGACTGAAGCTTGCTCCGTTGCCTTGCTGCATGACGGCAAAGTCACGAGTCATTACGAGGTGATCCCGCGCCTGCATGCACAGAAACTGTTACCGATGATCCAGCAATTGCTCGCCGATGCCGGCACCACCCTGCAAGCGGTCGATGCGATCGCTTTTGGCCGTGGGCCGGGCGCGTTCACGGGCGTGCGGATCGCCATCGGCGTGGTGCAGGGCCTCGCGTTTGCGCTGGATCGTCCGGTGCTGCCGGTATCGAACCTGGCGGTGTTGGCACAGCGGGCGTATCGCGAACACGGTGCGAGCCAGGTTGCGGCAGCCATCGATGCACGGATGGATGAAGTGTATTGGGGTTGCTACCGTGAAACGGCGGGAGAGATGCGACTGGTCGGCAATGAAGCGGTGTTGCCACCGGAAGCGGCAGCGTTGCCGGCCGGTGTCAGCGGTGAATGGTTTGGCGCGGGCACGGGTTGGGGATATGCCGAGCGCATTGCGGTCAGCCTGAGCGGGCAAGACGCGGGTATTTTGCCCCACGCCGAAGACCTGCTGGCCCTGGCGCGGTTTGCCTGGGAGCGTGGTGAGGCCATTGTGGCGGATGAGGCGCAACCGGTGTATTTGCGGGATAAAGTGGCGACGCCGAAAGCGCGTTAAATCCCGAACCGTGTCGCTTCCTTCGCGAGCAAGCCCGCTCACACAAGGATCACCGCTAACCCTGTGGGAGCGGGCTTGCTCGCGAAGGCGGCCTGCGCAACACAGCCAATCGTCGATTTTTACCCCCGCCTTTAAACCTTTTCGCGTTTCTGTGCTCTAGTTATCACCAAGCGGTTTGCGAAGTGGGTTGTGTGCCACTAGACTGCCATCATCGATACCGAGCATGAATTTATGCGTATAGACGGCCTTTCCTATCAGTCCTACCCCATCAAGCGCAAGCCTCGCAAAGGGCATGTGGTTGAGGACGAATCCGTCGATATCGAGGGCGAGCTGGAATTCCCTTCCGAGGAGCAAATCGCCGCCCGCGCCGCCAAAGCCTCCGCGCAACGCCTGAGCAACCTCCCGGCGCGTCAACAAGACATGATTTACCACCGCGCCATGAAAAAAAGCGTCGCGATGGCCCTGGCCAGCTATCTCAGCACCGCCGGTTTTGTCGATTGGGATTCGGATGTGTTGGGCCTCGACCTGTACATCTGATGGTGCTGCCTTACTACCTTGGCTGTCCGTCCTGGAGTGAAAACGCCTGGCGTGATTACCTCTATCCGCAAGACGCGAAGCCCGCCGATTTTCTTAATCTCTATTCTCAAGTATTCAACGCCGTGGAAGGCAACACGACCTTCTACGCGAGCCCGGCTGCCAGTACGGTGCAGCGCTGGGCCGAGACCATGCCCGAACACTTTCGCTTCACCGCCAAGTTTCCCGGCGACATCAGCCACAGCGGTGACTTGCGCGAACAACTAACCGCCAGCGAAACCTTCCTGCAATTGCTCAGCCCGTTAGGCGAGCGGGTGTCGCCGCTGTGGTTGCAGTTGTCGAAAAGCTTCACGCCGCAACGCTTGCACGAGCTGGCGGGATTTATCGACGCGGTGGACCGGCCTCTGGCCATCGAGGTGCGGCACGACGATTTCTTCGCCAAGGGCGATGCCGAGCGCTCGCTCAATCGCTTGTTGCTGGATCGCGGTGTCGAACGCATCTGCCTCGATCCGCGCGCGCTGTTCAGTTGCACCTCGACTGATCCCTCCGTGCTCCACGCCCAATCGAAGAAACCGAGGGTCCCGCCCCGTCCAGCGGCGTTCACTCAGTTTCCGCAAGTGCGCTTCATCGGCCATCCGCATCTGGAAGCCAACGACCCATTCCTGGGGCCCTGGGTAGAGAAAGTCGCCCTGTGGATCGAAGAGGGCCGCACGCCTTACATCTTTCTGCACACCGCCGACAACCTGCTGGCCGCGAAACTGGCACAACGTTTTCACGCCAGACTGATGCTGCGTTTGCCTGGCTTGCCGCCGCTGCCTGAGCTATACAGAGAGCCCGCCGACGAGCAACTTGGCCTGCTCTGAAGCGGATCCCTGCCCTTTTCAGGAGCCTGCCAATGGATGCGCAAACCCTTCGAGCCCAAGCGTTCAAAGCACTGCATGAACGCGACGGGACTTTCGTCATTCCCAACCCGTGGGACGCCGGTTCGGCGAAAATGCTCGCCAGCCTGGGCTTTGAGGCGCTGGCGACCACCAGTGCCGGCTATGCCTTTTCCCAAGGCCGTCCCGATGGCGGGCTGACGCTGGACGATACCCTGGCGAACGTTCGGGCGATTGTCGCGGCCACCCACCTGCCGGTCGCGGTCGATCTGGAAAACGGTTTTGCCGACGATCCTGCCGAATGCGCCCAAAGTATTTTGCGCGCCGCCGAGGCAGGCGCTGTGGGGGGTTCGATTGAAGATGCCACCGGCCGCGCAGACGCGCCGATTTACTGCTTCGACCATGCCGTGGCGCGCATTGAAGCCGCCGTCGCAGCGACTCGCAGTTTGCCTTTCCCTTTTATGCTGACCGCGCGTGCCGAGAATTTTCTGCACGGTAATCCTGATCTGGCCGATACCATTCGCCGTTTGCAGGCTTTCGCCGAAGCGGGCGCCGACGTGTTGTACGCGCCGGGTCTGCGCAGTGCTGAAGACGTGTTGGCAGTGGTGCGCGCCGTGGCGCCGAAACCGGTCAACGTGTTGATGTCCGGTGGGTTGAAACTGACGGTCGAGCAGTTGAGTGAAATGGGCGTCAAACGTATCAGTGTCGGTTCGGCGCTGGCCTTGGCGGCGTATGGCGAATTCTTCCGGGCGGCCGAAGAGATCAAGACCTCGGGCACGTTCAGCTTTACCTCGCGGTCCATGCCATTCGCGCAGGCCAATCAATTGTTCAAAGGCTGACGATGCGGTTTTTGCGGGTGCTGCTGGTGTTGGGGCTGATAGTCGGTGCAGCGGGCGTGAGCGTCTGGCGCGGCTGGGTGTCCCTGCCGCCACAATGGAACCCTTGGGCGCCGCTGGACGTGAAAGCCGAACCGAACCTGCTGACCCGCTACAAGCTGATGCGGCTGCGTGACAACCCTCAACTGTGCGAACAGGCCCTGAGCAGTTCCGGACTGCGCGTGGCTCACCAGGCCGACAGTCCTGACGCGAAGTGCCCATTGAACGACATCTTGCGTGTGCAGGGCGGGGACGTCTCCCTGAACAGCAGTTTCCTTGCCAGTTGCCGTCTGGCGGTGTCGTTTGCCTTGTTCGAACACCATGCGCTGCAACCCGCGGCGCAAGCGGTCTACGGGCAGGCGGTGACCCGCGTCGACCATCTCGGCAGCTTCGCCTGCCGCAATGTCTACGGTCGGGAGAATGGTCGCCGAAGCCAGCATGCCAGCGCCGATGCTTTGGACATCGCCGGATTTCGTCTGGCGGACGGGCGCGCGATCAGCGTGTTGAAGGACTGGCCGAAGGACAATCAGGACGCACGGTTTCTACGCCAGGTTCGCGATGGCGCCTGCGATATGTTCAGTGTGGTACTGAGCCCGGACTACAACGCCGCCCATCGCAATCATTTTCACGTGGATGTCGGGCCGTGGTGGGTGTGTCGCTGAGGGCTTGTTATTGAAGGTCAGGCGGCGATGCGCAGGTTCTGCAGAACGATTGGGCGTGCCCAGCCGATGTCGAAATCAAAGTTCTTCTGCTGCTCCGCAAGCTCTTCGGGCGGGAACGGCGGGAAGGGTTTGTCCAGCAGATCAAGTTCAAATTCGGCGATTGGCAAGTGCAGCGGACGCGATTGCGGTGCAGCGCCAGGAACCGGCAGTGGTTGGCCGTTGGTCAACACGATCGGGCGAACCCAGCTGCTTTCGAAGTCTTGCTGTTTTTGCTGAGCGACGATTTCTTCTGCCGGGAACGGTGGGAACGGTTTGTCGGCCAAGTCCATTTCGAACTCGGCAATCGGCAGGAACAGCGGCTCTGGCGGTTTGATCTGGGTTTCCTTCACATCGCATTCGCGCTGGGAAACGATGTGGGCCAGCAGTTCGCTGCCAACTGTAGGTTCGACCGGGCTCTCGAGATCGACCGCAGGAAACTCGAGAGAAGCCGGCACGACATCGCCCGACTGATCGGCCAGGGCCTGGGCAAAGAAATCTTGCCACAGGTGACTGACGCCGCTCAGTGCTTGGGAGTTTCGCAGGCCAAAATCGCCGTAGGGCGAGATGTAACCTATCGATGTGCGTTGAATGTCTGACATTTCTCTCGGTCGACGCTCAGCTCTGGCAAAATGCTCGTTAGTTTTGTTATCGGCCGTTTTTGCCGATCATTAATTTTTTGAGCGTGTTTTCCCATGATTGAGCAACCGGCGGCTTGCCGCATCCATGTCGAGGCCCTGGGCACGGCTTTTCAGCCACAGGCTGAGCAATGGGCAGAGCGTCTGGGCCTGCCTTTGCAGGTGCCTGATGGCGAGTTTGCCTTGCAGGTGGGCGAGCAGGGTTTGCAGTTGCAGCAGCTGGGGCCGGATGCACCGGGGCCCGTGCGGGTGGACTTCGTCGAGGGTGGCGCGGCTCATCGTCGGTTGTTCGGCGGTGGCACCGGTCAGATGATCGCCAAGGCTGTCGGCATCGCGCAGGGCGTGCGTCCACGGGTGCTGGACGCCACGGCTGGGTTGGGCAAGGATGCATTTGTGCTCGCGAGCCTGGGCTGCGAGATGAGCCTGATCGAGCGTCAGCCGTTGATCGGTGCGTTGCTTGAGGATGGCCTGGCGCGGGGCGCGGAAGATTTCGACGTGGCGTCGATTGTGGCGCGCATGCGTTTGCTTAAGGGCAACTCGATCGAGGTCATGCGCAACTGGGAAGGCGAGCCACCGCAGGTGATCTACCTGGACCCGATGTTCCCCCACCGTGAGAAAACCGCGCTGGTGAAGAAGGAAATGCGCCTGTTCCGGCCGCTGGTGGGGGATGACCCGGATGCACCGGCATTGCTGGAGGCCGCGCTGGCGTTGGCCACTCACCGGGTAGTGGTGAAGCGTCCGCGCAAGGCGCCGTGCATTGCGGGGCCGAAGCCGAGTCATGCGCTGGACGGGAAGTCCAGTCGGTATGACATTTATCCGAAGAAGGCGCTCAAGCCTTAAAACCGTGTCGACCCCTTCGCGAGCAAGCCCGCTCCCACATTGGAATGCATTCCCCTGTGGGAGCGGGCTTGCTCGCGAAGGGGCCAGACCAGACAATCAAGACTAATAGTCTTACTCCGGTCGATAAGCCCGCATAAACAACCCCACCACTTCCCGCACATGTGCCTCCGCCGCATCCCCGGTCAACGGCTCGCCACAGCCATACAACAAGCGGAAATTCCCCGCCCCCTTGAGCATGCAGAAGAAATGCTCCGCCGCGTTGCGGGGTTTGTCGATGCTCAACGCACCGGTCTGATCAACCTTGCTCAGCAACCGCTCCATGCCATGCAGCATGCGCTCCGGCCCAGCCTCGAAGAAGATCTGCGAGAGCTTCGGGTCCTGGCTGCCCAGCGTCATCATCAACCGGTGCAGGTTCACCGATTCATCGCTATTGATCAGGTGATGAAACCCGCGCGCGATGTTCAACAGCACCGTTTCCAGTGAAACGCCGTCAGGCAATTCGAAAAACAGCGTAGGCAATTGCTCTTCACACTTGGCCATCACCGCGGCGGAGAACAGCGTCTCCTTGTCGTTGAAATGGCTGTAGACGGTCAGCTTCGATACGCCAGCCTCGGCCGCAACGGCGTCCATGCTGGTGCTTGCATAGCCGTTGCTCAGAAACAGTATTTTCGCCGCATCGAGGATGGCCTGGCGCTTGACCAGATCCTTGGGGCGGCCCGGACCATTGGGTGCTGAAAGATTGTTCGCCATATTCGCTTTTAATACTGGACTGGTGAGTTTGCTATTAATAACATACTGGCCAGTATAATTATTCCAAGCACCATTAGCGAAAGGTCCCTCACCATGTTCCGCTATGCCTTGCCCCTCGCATTGCCAGTCAGTCTGGCGTTTTTATTGTCTGCGTGTGGTCACGAGGAGGCGCCGCAGGTCACCGTTCGGCCAGCCATGGTGGTGCAACCAGAGCCTTCGGCCCAGGCGATGGAAAGTTATCCCGGCGAAGTCCGGGCCCGCTACGAACCGGAGCTGGCCTTTCGCATCGGTGGCAAAGTCAGCCGACGACTGGTCGAAGAAGGGCAGCGAGTCAAGGCCGACCAGCCTCTGGCGGAACTCGATCCTCAGGACGTGCGCCTGCAACTGGAAGCTACCCGCGCCCAGGTCGCGGCTGCCGAAGCCAATCTCAATCTCGTACGCGCCGAGCGGGACCGTTACAAGATCCTGATGGACCGTCAGATGGTCAGCCGTTCCCAGTTCGACAATTCTGAAAACCTCTACAGATCCGGTGAAGCTCGCCTGAAGCAGATCAAGGCCGAATTCAACGTCTCCACCAATCAGGCCAGCTATGCAGTGCTCCGCGCGCCTCAGGACGGCGTTGTGGCCAAACGCGCGGTGGAAGTCGGGCAAGTCGTCGCCGCCGGTCAAACCGTGTTTACCCTCGCCACCGATGGCGAGCGCGAAGTCTTGATCAGCCTGCCGGAGCAGAACTTCGGTCGTTTCAAGGTCGGGCAACCGGTGGCAGTGGAACTCTGGACCCAGCCCGATCAACGGTTCGCCGGGCGCATCCGTGAGTTGTCGCCTGCCGCTGATCCAAAGTCCCGAACCTTCGCTGCCCGCATTGCGTTCACTGCCGGAAAAGTTCCGGCCGAACTTGGCCAGAGCGCCCGGGTGTTCATCCAGACCGCCGACGTGGTGGCGCTGTCGGTGCCGCTGTCGGCCCTCACCGCCGAAAACGGGGCGACCTACGTCTGGGTCCTTGGCGCCAACAACACCCTGAAAAAAGTCCCGGTCCGGGTCGGTGCCTTCGGCGAGAAAACCGTGCCGGTGCTCGAAGGCCTGAGCGCCAGTGACTGGGTGGTGGCAGCCGGTGTCCATGTGCTGCATGACGGACAGCAGGTGCGCCCGGTGGATCGCTCCAACCGCGTGGTCAATCTGGCGGACAAGGAGTAATCCCGATGGGTTTCAATCTTTCCGAATGGGCGCTGCGTAATCGCCAGATCGTACTGTTCCTGATGCTGTTGCTGGCAATCGTCGGCGCACTTTCCTACACCAAGCTCGGCCAGAGCGAAGACCCGCCGTTCACGTTCAAGGCCATGGTCATCCGCACCAACTGGCCGGGGGCCACCGCCGAGGAAATGTCTCGCCAGGTCAGTGAGCGCATTGAAAAGAAGCTGATGGAAACCGGTGAGTACGAGCGCATCGTCTCGTTCTCCCGACCGGGTGAATCCCAGGTGACGTTCGTTGCGCGTGACTCCATGCACTCGGTGGAGATTCCAGACCTCTGGTATCAGGTCCGCAAGAAGATCAGCGACATTCGTCATACCCTGCCACCGGGCATACAGGGCCCATTCTTCAACGATGAATTCGGCACCACCTTCGGCAACATCTACGCGCTGACTGGCGACGGTTTTGATTACGCGGTGCTCAAGGACTACGCCGACCGCATCCAGATCCAGCTGCAACGGGTCAAGGATGTGGGCAAGGTCGACCTGCTCGGGTTGCAGGACGAGAAGATCTGGATCGAACTCTCCAACGTCAAACTCGCCACCCTCGGCTTGCCGTTGGCGGCGGTGCAGCAGGCGCTTGAAGAGCAGAACGCGGTGTCCACGGCCGGGTTTTTCGAAACCACCAGCGAGCGATTGCAGCTACGGGTTACGGGGAATTTTCAGACGGTCGAAGAGATCAGGAACTTTCCGATCCGTGTCGGTGATCGTACGTTCCGTATCTCCGATGTATCGAACGTTCGTCGCGGCTTCAACGATCCACCGGCGCCGCGCATGCGCTTCATGGCGCAAGACGCCATCGGTCTGGCCGTGGCGATGAAGGACGGTGGCGACATTCTGGTGCTCGGCAAGGCGCTGGAAATCGAGTTCGCCCGCATCCAGAAAAACCTCCCGGCGGGTATGCAGCTGCGCAAGGTGTCGGATCAGCCGGCCGCGGTAAAAACCGGTGTGGGGGAATTCGTTCAGGTGCTGGTGGAAGCGCTGGCGATTGTGTTGCTGGTGAGCTTCTTCTCTCTTGGCGTGCGCACCGGCATGGTGGTCGCACTGGCCATTCCGCTGGTGTTGGCCATGACCTTTGCCTGCATGTATTACTTCGGCATCGGCCTGCACAAGATTTCCCTCGGGGCGCTGGTGCTGGCGTTGGGTTTGCTGGTGGACGACGCGATCATCGCCGTGGAAATGATGGCGATCAAAATGGAGCAGGGCTTCGACCGGATCAAGGCGGCCAGTTATGCCTGGACCAGCACCGCATTCCCGATGCTCACCGGCACGCTGATCACCGCCGCCGGTTTCTTGCCGATTGCCACTGCGCAATCGGGGACGGGTGAATACACCCGATCGATTTTCCAGGTGGTCACTATCGCGCTGGTGGCATCGTGGATTGCCGCCGTGGTTTTCGTGCCCTATCTGGGGGAAAAACTCCTGCCGGATCTGGCGAAGATTCATGCCGCCAAACACGGCACGGGTCAGCCTGATCCGTATGCCACTCCATTTTACGAGCGTGTCCGGCGCCTGGTGGAGTGGTGCGTGCGGTGGCGCAAGACGGTGATCACGCTGACGGTGGTGCTGTTTATCGCCTCCATCGTGTTGTTCCGTTTTGTGCCGCAACAATTCTTCCCGGCCTCCGGGCGGCTGGAGTTGATGATCGATTTGAAGTTGGCTGAAGGCGCTTCGTTGAGCAACACCGCCGACGAGGTTAAGCGCCTAGAAGGTTTACTGAAGGATCATGCCGGCATCGACAACTACGTGGCCTACGTCGGCACCGGTTCGCCACGCTTTTACTTGCCGCTCGATCAGCAACTGCCTGCGGCGAGCTTTGCCCAGTTTGTCGTCCTAGCCAAGACCATCGAAGACCGCGAACCCCTGCGTACGTGGCTGATCGAAACCCTCAACGAACAATTTCCCGCTCTGCGTTCAAGGGTGACGCGCCTGGAAAACGGCCCACCGGTTGGTTATCCAGTGCAGTTCCGGGTCACCGGCGAGCACATCGAGGAAGTCCGCGCCCTGGCCCGCAAAGTGGCAGCCAAGGTTCGCGAAAATCCCCATGTGGCCAACGTCCACCTGGACTGGGAAGAGCCGAGCAAAGTCGTTTATCTGAACGTCGATCAGGACCGCGCCCGCGCGCTTGGCGTGAGCACGGCGAACCTGTCGAAGTTTCTGCAAAGCTCGCTGACCGGTTCCAGCGTCAGCCAGTACCGCGAAGACAACGAGTTGATCGAGATCCTCCTGCGCGGCACCTTGCATGAGCGCACTGAACTGTCGTTGCTGCCAAGCCTGGCGGTGCCGACCGACAACGGTCGCAGCGTCGCGCTGTCGCAAATCGCAACGCTGGAATACGGCTTTGAAGAAGGCATCATCTGGCACCGCAACCGCTTGCCGAACGTGACGGTCCGCGCCGACATCTATGGCAAGGAACAACCGGCGACGCTGGTGCAGCAGATCATGCCGACGCTCGATCCAATCCGCGCCGAACTGCCCGACGGCTACTTGCTGGATGTCGGCGGCACCGTGGAGGATTCCGCCCGTGGGCAGAACTCGGTGAAGGCCGGTGTGCCGCTGTTCATCGTGGTTGTGCTGACCTTGTTGATGCTGCAACTGCGCAGTTTCTCACGCACGGTGATGGTGTTTCTCACGGCTCCCTTGGGATTGATCGGCGTAACCCTGTTCCTGATGGTGTTCCGCCAGCCGTTTGGTTTTGTGGCCATGCTCGGGACCATCGCGCTGTCCGGGATGATCATGCGTAACTCGGTGATTCTGGTGGACCAGATCGAACAGGACATCGCCGCCGGGCTCAAACCCTGGCAGGCGATTATCGAAGCCACGGTGCGCCGCTTCCGGCCGATCGTGCTGACCGCACTCGCCGCCGTACTGGCGATGATCCCATTGTCACGCAGCGTGTTCTTCGGGCCGATGGCGGTGGCGATCATGGGGGGCTTGATTGTGGCGACGGCGCTGACGTTGTTGTTTTTGCCGGCGCTGTATGCGGCGTGGTTCAGAATCAGAAAAGAACCCGCCTGACCCCTGTAGGAGCGAGCTTGCTCGCGATGATCGTTAACGATAACGCGTGCCGTCTGGATCAACTCGTTGCCCAGACATTTTCGCGAGCAAACTCGCTCCTACATCTATTTCAGAAACCTCTGATATTGAGTCAGAGAAGCCTGAATGCTGTACTCCAGCCTCAGTTTCACGAGGTTTTGAGACAGCAATAATGAAAAAACCACCGATGCTGAAGGGGCGAGCCGATCCGGTATTCGACCTGTTGGGGACGTCACCCCACAAAGAGCGCCTCTCGGATTACCTCGCGCTGCTCAAACCGCTGGATGATCAGGGACGCTATCGACCTTTCGACGAGTTGCGCCACCGCTGGGCGCCAGGGCTGGATCCGCACCTGTGCTGGGCACTGGTGAAGAAAGCACGGACAGCGCAGTACTCAAGTGTGTTGCCACTGGGCGAGCCGCTTCAATGGGGCAACTTCATGCTCACACCGCTGGCGCAGAAGGCGATCTCCGCCGTCGACCGACAAGCGACGACGGCCGCGTTGGAGTTCATGACCAGCCAGATCGGTGAACACGCGCATTTCAGCTACCTGCTCAACGATCTGATCGAGGACGAAGCCATCAGCAGCAGCCAGCTCGAAGGCGCGGCGACCACGACGCGGGTGGCCAAGGACATGCTCAAGCGCAAGCGCCTGCCCCGCACGCCGGATGAGCGAATGGTGATAGGCAACTACAAAATGATGAACTTCGCCTGGGAAAATCGCTATGAAGACCTTAGTGTCGAATTGATTTTAGCCATGCATCGGGTCGGCGTTGAAGGCATCGATAACGCGCAATATTCGCCGGGGGCGTTCAGGGAAAACGATGACGTGGTGGTGCAGGACGGCGAGGGAAACACCGTGCATACACCGCCTCCTGCTGCGGGGCTGATGTCACGACTGCGCATGTTGTCGATGTGGATCAATCAGCCCCACAGCGATCCCGAACAACCGGATTACCTTCATCCTCTGATCAACGGCATCACACTGCATTTTGCGCTGGGCTATGAGCATCCTTTTCGCGATGGCAATGGCCGGGTCGCGCGGGCGCTTTTTTACTGGTACATGTTCAAGAATGACTTCTCGGCCTTTCGCTACATTGCGATCAGTATTTTGCTCCGCAACGCTCCAGTGAAATACGGGCGGTCTTATCTGAGCACTGAGGCGGATGACCTCGACCTGACTTACTTCATCGACTTCCAGTGTTCCGTAGTCCTGCGCGCTGTCAGGGGTTTTACCGATGCTTATCGGAAAAGTCTGGCGTATACCGACAGCTTTGATCGCTGGTTGTTGGCGTCCGGTTTTTTTGATCGGTTGACCGAAAAGCAACGGGCCGTGTTCCAAGTGGCGAAGAGCGGAATGGCCAAGGAGTTTACGGCGGTCAATGTGAAGGAAAATCTGGACTGCTCTTACAACACCGCGTCGGCAACCTTGAACGGTTTGGTCGCGTTGAACGTGTTCGAGAAGAGGAGGATGGGGCGCGAATGGGTGTTTTTTCTGCGAGCTGCATCGACGAGCTCGTGACTTGTGGGAGCGGGCTTGCTCGCGAAAGCGGTGGGTCAGTCGACATCAAATTCAACTGACCCACCGCTTTCGCGAGCAAGCCCGCTCCCACATGATTTGTGTTGAAGTTTAGAGCGTACCAAACACCTTCTTCGCCAGACTGGTCGCTGCCGCCGCAGGATTCTGGCGAATAGTTTCTTCCTGTTTGCCGATCATTTCGAACAAGCCGTTCAGTGCCTGTTCAGTGACGTAGCTTTCGATGTTGGCATTTTTTGTATCGATCACGCCCAGGGTCGCAGCTTGGCCGGCGAACGAGTTGTACTGCTTGGCCAGGCCGACCTGGTCGGTGGCCTGCTTGACGATGGGCAGGAACTTGACGCGGATCTGTTCGCGGCTGGTTTTATTCAGGTATTGGGTGGCCGCATCGTTGCCGCCGCTGAGGATGCCCTTGGCGTCTTCGACGGACATTTTCTTCACTGCGTCCACAAGGATCGGCTGGGCCTGGGTCACGGCGGTTTCCGCCGCTTTGTTCATGCTGGTTTCCAGCTGATCAACCTGGTCGCCCATGCCGAACTGCTTCATTTTGCTGGCGACCTTGCCCAGCTTGCCCGGCAGTTCGATCTTCACGTCCGGGTTGTTGCTGAACCCGCCCGGGGTGCCGAGTTGTTTCACGGCCAGTTGCGCGCCTTGGGTCAGGGCATCCTTGAGGCCGCCGGTAGCGTCTTTTTGCGACAGGTCACTGAGCGACAGCGCCATGGCGCTGGCGGAAATCATCAAACCTGCGCAGAGGCCGGCGAAGCGAAGAGTAGGGCGAAACATGGCGGTTTCCTTCTTTGGAGAAGAGCATTCAAAAAGAATCAGTGAGCGGAGGCGCGAGTTTTTCATCTAGTCGGCCTGCGTCGGTGTCGCGACCAGATCCGCCGCATCTTCGCTGCGATGCAATGCCACTTGCCGGATCGACAGGCGAATCTCCGCCGGCAATACGCGTTTGGCCGCGCCTTCGGCCAGTTCGCCAAGCAGTTCGTGATAGCTCAGCTTGCCGGCTTCATCGCGCTTGAGCACGTCGAGGTCGAGCAGGGTCTGGATGAAGTGGCGGAACAGGCTCTTGTCGAAAAACTCCGGGGCGTTCAGGCCATGCAGGATCGACAGGCGCTGGGCCATGACCGTGCACAGGTCTTCGAGTTCTTCGGCGCTGATGCTGTTCTGGCCGCTGTTGAGCAGCAGGGAAACGGTCATGTAGAAGCGCTGCAAGGTCTGGGCGATGCTTTTCGACAGCAAAGTCAGCAATACGAAATGCCGCGAACTCGGCGCCGGACGCAGGTAGACGTCGTTCTCGAAACGCAGCAGACCTTGCTCGACGAACGCTTCGAGCCATTGATCGATCACCGCATCCAGTTCGTCCAGCGACCAGCGAATGAACAGCTCCGATTGCAGGTACGGATACAGCGCGCGGGTGTAGCGCAGGATCTGCTCGCGGCTCATGCGCGAGGCGCTCTGGAAAAAACTCGCGAGCAACGCCGGCAGGGCGAAGATGTGCAGCACGTTGTTGCGGTAGTAGGTCATCAGGACGGCGTTTTGCTCGTCCAGGTACAGAACCTTGCCGAGCGCATCATTTTGTTCGGACAGCAGATCCATGTCCTTCACATGCTCGATCAACGCGCGCCCGTCACCTTCCGGCAGCGTGGTGTGCGGCGAGTACGGGACCTTGCGCAGCAGCGCCAGATACAGATCCAGCACCCGCGCCATCGCGCGATCGTCCAGCGCCAGTCGGCTGGTGGACAGCAATGCCAACGCCACAAGGTTGACCGGGTTGATCGCCGCCGCTTCGTTCAGGTGCTGCGCGACTTTTTCGCCGAGGCGGTTGGTGGTTTCGTTGAGCCAGGCCGGTTTGAACTGCGGGCCGAGTTCCTGCTGGCGCCAGTCCGGCTGTTCGCTGTCGAGGAATTCCGCCAGTTTGATCGGCTCGCCGAAGTTCACCGCCACTTGGCCAAAGCGCTGCTTCAGCGCGCCGATGACTTTGAAGATGTCGAAGATCGATTCTTTCTTCTTGCTCGCGCCACGCAATTCGCCGAGGTAGGTCCGGCCTTCCAGTACGCGCTCGTAGCCGATGTAGACCGGTACGAAAACGATCGGCATGCGCGACGAGCGCAGGAAGCTGCGCAAGGTAATCGCGAGCATTCCGGTTTTCGGTTGCAGCATGCGTCCGGTGCGTGAGCGGCCGCCCTCGACGAAGTACTCGACCGGGAAGCCTTTGGTGAACAGGGTGTGCAGGTATTCGTTGAACACCGAGGTGTAAAGCGGGTTGCCCTTGAAGGTGCGACGCATGAAAAACGCACCGCCACGGCGTAGCAGGCTGCCAATCACCGGCATGTTGAGATTGATCCCGGCGGCGATGTGCGGTGGCGTCAGGCCATTGCGGAACAGCAGGTAAGAAAGCAGCAAGTAGTCGATGTGGCTGCGATGGCACGGCACATAGATCACTTCGTGACCCTGAGCGACTTTCTGCACGCCTTCGATATGGTTGACCTTGATCCCGTCGTAGATCTTGTTCCAGAACCAGCTCAGCACCACTTCCAGAAAACGGATCGCGGTGTAGGTGTAGTCCGAGGCGATCTCGTTACCGTAGCGCAGGGCCTGGGCCTTGGCTTTCTCCGGGGAAATGTTCTCTCGTTCGGCCTCGTCGAGGATCGCTTGCTTGACCAGCGGCTGATTGAGCAGGCCTTTGACCAGGTTGCGGCGGTGGGAAATGTCCGGGCCGATGACGGCGGCTTTGAGGTTGCGGAAGTGCACCCGCAGAATCCGTTGGGCCATGCGCACGGTGCGCTCGTGACCCTTGTCGTGCTCGATCAGTTCACGTAGGTGGATCGGCGCGGAGAATTGCACGCGGGTCTTGCGCCCCAGCACAATGATGCTCAGCAAGCGGCGCAGACGCCCGGTGACCGCCCAGCTGTCGGCGAAGAGCAGTTTCCACGGGCTCGATTCGCTGTCCGGCGACTGGCCCCAGAACACGCTGACCGGAATGATCTGCGCGTCTTCGGCGGCATTCTGGCTCAGGGCGCTGACCAGGCGGGTCAGGGTCGGCGGCGCGCCGCGTTTGTCCTGACGGCCGAGCCAGTCGGGCTCAGGTGTCAGGTAGAAGAACGCGGCGGGTTCCAGCAGGTTACCCACCGACACCGGCAGCACCGGGCGGGGCAGGCCGGCTTTGCTGCACTCGGTGTCGACCACGGCGAGGTCGGTCAGCGAAGGGTTTTGCAGGACATAGAACACCGGACGACTGCGGTCGAGGTTGAGGGTGAACGACGACTGATTGATTGTCTCCGAGCGAACCCAGAGATAGAGCAGTCGGCGCAGGGTGCCAAACACAAGACGGCGGAACGGGGAACGGGTCATACGGCTTCTGCGCAAGTGGATAAAACCGAGCAAATGCTCAGGCGGCCGATAGTGTGCCGTATTCGCCGAAAATCGGCAAAAAAGCGGCTAAGTAAAGTTGAGTTGAGAGTTTTCACGCCTGTCATATACTCGCCCGCTCAACAATAAAAAGAAGGGGTAACGATTCATGGCTACGCGTGAAACCGGCAATGTGAAGTGGTTCAACGACGCCAAGGGCTACGGTTTTATTCAGCGCGCGGACGGGGTGGATGTGTTCGTGCATTACCGCGCGATTCGCGGTGAAGGCCACCGTTCACTGACCGAAGGCCAGCAGGTTGAATATGCGGTGGTGACCGGGGAGAAGGGCTTGCAGGCTGAGGATGTGGTGGGGTTGTAAACCCGTTTCATGCCTCACACAAAACAACTGTGGGAGCGAGCTTGCTCGCGATTGCGGTGTGTCAGCCAAGTTGATGTCGACTGACAAGACCCCATCGCGAGCAAGCTCGCTCCCACAGGTTTTGTGTACAGACTTTAAACAGTTTTCCAGGTGATTTCTTCTTCGCCATCTGCGCTGATGCGCATCCAGCGATCCGCTGTTTCCTCACCTTCTTCCTCGACCCAGCTCCCCGGTGCGCAACGTACTTCGACGTTCAGCGCGGCAAACGCGGCGCGGGCGCAGGCGATGTCGTCTTCCCACGGGGTTTGATCACTTTCCAGGTACAGGCTGTTCCATTTGCCGACGGCTTTCGGCAGCCAGGTCACCGGCACGTTGCCAGCCTTGCACTTGTAGGTCTGGCCTTTCTGAACCCAGTCGGTGCACGGACCTAACGCGGTGCCGAGCCAGGCGGCAACGGTCTTGTAGTCGACGTCGGCGTCTTTCAGGTAAATCTCGATATCGGGTTGGCGCATGGATGTCCTCACTGCGGGTCTGAAAAATCCATTCGCGGATTTAGCCGGCCTCGAGCCGTTGCTCAAGACCAATAATTAAGATTGAAGAACAAAGTAATCGTAACGCATCGACACGGTGACCTCGAACGGCTCGGCCTGTTCGATGACCGCCGCCCGGCGTTCGGCACTGGCGCGCCAGCCGTGCGGTGTCATGGCCAACAGGTTGGCGCGATCCTGACCCTTTGAAAGCGTCAGTTTGAACTCCAGTGTTTCGCTGTGTTGCAGCGCCATGCCTTCCGGCACCAGCGCGAGATGCTTGTCGTCGGTGTATTCACGCACCTCGTCGTACAGCCGCTCGCGCAATTCCATCAGATGGCCGCTGGTCGGTCCGACTTTCATCAAGCCGCCGCCGGGGCTGAGCAAGCGCTTGGCTTCCTCCCAATCCAGCGGGCTGAAGACGCTGGCAAGAAACTGGCAACTGCCCGACGCCAAGGGCACCCGCGCCATGCTGGCGATCAACCAGGTCAGCTGCGGGTTGCGTTTGCAGGCGCGTTTGACCGCTTCTCGAGAGATATCCAGCGCGTAACCGTCAGCGTTGGGCAGGGCCTCGGCGATTTGCGCGGTGTAGTAACCCTCGCCACAACCGATGTCGAGCCAGCGCTGCGGCGCGTACCCGGCTGCCAGTTCCGCCAGGCGCCTGGCCACCGGCGCGTAATGGCCGGCATTCAAGAAGTCGCGACGGGCTTCGACCATCGCCAGGTTATCCCCAGGGTCGCGGCTGTTTTTGTGCTGCACCGGCAACAGGTTCAAATAACCCTGGCGCGCACGGTCGAAGCGATGCCCGGCGGGGCAGGCCACGCCGTTGTCCACCGCGTTCAGCGGTTCGCTGCAGATCGGGCAGGCGAGCATCAGGCGAGCAACTTGATCAGGGTCTGGTAGTAGATTTCGGTCAGCACATCGAGGTCGGCGGCCAGTACGCGCTCGTTGACCTGGTGAATCGTCGCGTTGACCGGGCCCAGCTCGACCACTTGCGTGCCCATGGTCGCGATGAAGCGCCCGTCGGAGGTGCCGCCGCTGGTGGAGGCTTTGGTTTCGCGACCGGTGATGTCCTTGATGCTCGAGGCCACGGCGTCCAGCAATGCGCCCGGTTCGGTCAGGAACGGCAGACCGGACAGGGCCCAGTCGATGTGCCAGTCCAGGCCATGCTTGTCGAGAATGTCGGCGACGCGCTTTTGCAGGCCTTCGACGGTGGATTCGGTGGAGAAGCGGAAGTTGAACACCGCCACCAGATCACCTGGGATCACGTTGGTCGCGCCAGTGCCGGAGTTCACATTGGAAATCTGGAAACTGGTTGGCGGGAAGAAATCGTTGCCGTGGTCCCAATGCTCGGCGGCCAGTTCAGCCAGTGCCGGGGCGGCGAGGTGAATCGGGTTCTTGGCCAGGTGCGGATAGGCCACGTGACCCTGCACGCCACGCACGGTCAGTTTGGCGCCAAGGGAACCGCGACGGCCGTTCTTGACCACGTCGCCCACCAGTGTGGTGCTCGACGGTTCGCCGACGATGCACCAGTCTAGACGTTCCTTGCGCACGGCGAGGCGTTCAACGACGGCTTTGGTGCCGTGGTGCGCCGGACCTTCTTCGTCGCTGGTGATCAGGAACGCGACCTTGCCCATGTGATCCGGGTAGTCGGCGACGAAACGCTCGGCGGCCACGGTCATGGCGGCGAGGCTGCCTTTCATGTCTGCGGCGCCACGGCCGCAAAGCATGCCGTGTTCGTCAATCAGCGCGTTAAAGGGCTCGATCTGCCAGGCCGTCACCGGACCGGTCGGGACCACGTCGGTGTGACCGGCGAAACACAGCACCGGGCCGTCGTGTTTGCCGTGGGTCGCCCAAAAGTTATCCACATCTTCGATGCGCATCGGTTCAAGGGTGAAACCGGCATCGCCCAGGCGCTGCATCATCTGCTTCTGGCAATCGGCGTCGACCGGTGTCACGGACGGACGGCGGATCAGGTCGATGGCGAGTTGAAGCGTCGGCGAAAGGTCGGCGTGGGCCGTCATGGAAAACTCCGGAAGATCCTAATGTGGGAGCGAGCTTGCTCGCGATTGCGCAATCACCGTCAACATAGATGTTGAATGTGACGGACTCATCGCGAGCAAGCTCGCTCCCACAGAAATATGGTCAGGCGATTGAGGCCCAAGGCCTGCAAAATGGCGGTTATCTTAAAGCAAAACGGCGGCCATTGGCCGCCGTTTAGTGCATCTGCAAAGATTTAGACTGCCGGTGCCGTTTGCGCCTCGACTGCCGGTTTCGGCAGTGAAGACAGGAACGCCATGATCAGTGCTGCCAGGTACGGCAGCGACTGCACCAGCAACATGATCACCCAGAAGCGCATGTCGTTGCTCGGCAGACCGTTCACCAGGAAGATCCCCAGCGCCGCGCCCCACAACAGCAGCATGATGAACATCTCTTCGCGCGCCTCCGAAATCGCCACCCAGAAGCCGTGGTTATCAGCGTTTTTCGGCGTGCGGAAGAACGGAATACTGCTGGTGAAGAAACCGTACAACACCGCTTTGGCGATGGTGTGCGACAACGCCAGGCCCGCCAATGCCGCACAGAACGCATCCTTCAGGTTCACGCCAACGGCGCGACGGTAGAGGAAGATGATCTTGCCGACCTTGAACACGAACAGCGCCAATGGCGGAATCGCGAAAATCAGCAGCGGCGGATCGACCCGCTGCGGCACGATGATCATTGCCGCCGACCACAACAGCGCACCCACCGTGAAGAAAATGTTCATGCCATCCGCCACCCACGGCAACCAGCCCGCGAGGAAGTGGTAACGCTGGCCACGGGTCAGTTCGGTGTCCTTGCCGCGCAGCAAACTGGCGGTGTGACGCTTGATGATCTGAATCGCACCGTAAGCCCAGCGGAAACGCTGTTTCTTGAAGTCGATGAAGGTATCGGGCATCAGGCCTTTGCCGTAGCTGGTGTGGTAATACGCCGCCGACAGACCTTTCTCGAACACGCGCAGACCCAGTTCGGCGTCTTCACAGATGCACCAGTCGGCCCAACCGAGTTCTTCGAGCACCGAGCGCCGGGTCATGGTCATGGTGCCGTGCTGGATGATCGCGTCACGGTCGTTACGGGTGACCATGCCAATGTGGAAGAAGCCTTTGTATTCCGCGTAGCAGAGCTTCTTGAAGGTGCTTTCGTTCTGGTCGCGGTAATCCTGCGGCGACTGCACCACGGCGATTTTCGGATCGGCGAAGTGCGGCACCATGTGCTTGAGCCAGTTCGGGTCGACGCAGTAATCCGAGTCGATCACCGCAATCACTTCAGCATCCTTGGCGGTGTGCGGAATCAGGTAGTTCAGCGCGCCGCCCTTGAAACCGGCCAGCGGTGCGACGTGGAAGAACTTGAAGCGTGGGCCGAGGGTTGCGCAGTAATCGCGCACCGGTTCCCAGACCGCCGGGTCCTTGGTGTTGTTGTCGATGATCAGGACTTCGAAGTCCGGATAGTCGAGGTTGGCCAGGGCGTTGAGGGTCTGTTTGACCATCTCTGGCGGCTCGTTGTAGCAAGGGACGTGAATCGAGACTTTCGGTCGGTAATGCGAGTCCCCCACCACCGGCAGGAATTCGCGCCGGCGTTTGTGGGTCCAGACCGCTTCGGCCAGCTCATGTGCCTCGGTCAGCAGTACGATAAACACCCCGAGTGCGCCGAGGGCGAGGAGAAATCCTACCGTCAGACTGAACCAGGTGCTGTATTGCTGGCTGTAGTCATAGCCGATCCACACCAGCACCGAACCGCAAAGGAACGCGATAAAGGTCAGGAAAGTGCGGCCGCGTTGACGCAGGGCCGAGCCGTCGATCATCAGCAAGGTCAGGGAAAGCAATGCCAACACGACCGAGCCGATAGCCAGCACCCGCCACTGCGGGATCGCTACTACCGGGCCTTCGAAATTGAATTTCTGCTGGCGCGCGGCGTTGAACACGCCCCAATACGCGCCCACCGAGCCTTCGTCACTGGCTTTCCACGGCTGGTCGAAAGCCTCGATCACGAAGTAGTTGAAGCCTTGGCGATTGAGCTTGTTGACCAGTGTGCGCAGGTAGATCGCCTGATCGGCAGGCGACGCATCGGCGCCGCCGCGCATACGACCGTTGCTCGGCCAGCCGACTTCGGACAGCAGGAGCGGCTTTTTCGGAAACATCTTCTTCAGATCGCGCGCGCGCTCAAGTACGAATTGTCCCGATTGCTCCATCGGAACATGTTCCCAGTAAGGCAGGACGTGTGCGGCGATCAGGTCGACGTGCTTGGCCAGACTCGGGTTCTCTTCCCAGATGTGCCACTGCTCGGACGTCGTCACCGGCACCTTCACGGCGGCACGGACGCGATCAAGGATCACGCTCAGTTCCGCGGCGGTAATTTCCTTACGGAAAATCGCCTCGTTGCCTACAACCACACGAACCACGCTGCGGGAGGAGTTGGCGATTTCGATGGCACGCGTGATTTCGCGCTCGTTGCGCTCCAGGTCCGGGCTGATCCAGATACCGAGGGTGACCCGCAGGCCGAACTCTTCAGCGAGCTTAGGAATGTCCTGCAGAGTGCCATCGACCGAGTAAGTGCGGATGTTGTCCGTCAGCTTGCTCATGATCTCCAGGTCGCGACGCATCTCATCGTCGGTCGGGTACTGCTCTTTTTGCGGGTACTGGCCTTGCTGGAAGGGCGAGTAGGAAAACCCGGAGATTTGTTCAGGCCAGTTGGGGGTGGTGACCGGGCGATTGATCAGCGCCCAGAAGCCGGTAAACAAGGCAGCGATGGCGAGCACCACGACCAGGTTGAGTCCAAATTTACGCGATGACATAGCTATTTCGGGTTCCAAAGGCTGTGGAACGGAGGAACGGTCGGCAGTGAGCCAAGGGGCGCGCATCCTACACCGTGCTTTCCCCGACCGTACAGCGGACAGGGAATTGCTCGATATTGGGCAATCCAACTCGGTTTAAGTTCTTTCGTTAGAGCTTGCCGGGCAAATCTTCGTTCGATGCCGTTTCATCAAGGCTGGAAAGTCGTCCGTTCATAGCGCAAAGATGTTCATGGCCGCCGACGGCCCTATAATGCCCGCCGGTTTTTGGGGTAATGGTCATGAGTACAGAAGATCCGCGGTTTGCAGGCATCGCCCGTTTGTATGGCATTGAAGGGCTTGAGCGCTTGCGCGCGGCCCATGTGGCGATCGTCGGCGTCGGTGGCGTCGGTTCATGGGCGGCAGAAGCCATCGCCCGCTGTGGCGTCGGCGAGATTTCGTTGTTCGACCTGGACGACGTCTGCGTCAGCAACGCCAACCGTCAACTGCATGCGCTGGACAGCACCGTCGGCAAACCCAAGGTCGAGGTGATGGCCGAGCGCCTGCGCGGGATCAACCCGGACTGCAAGGTCCACGCAGTGGCGGATTTCGTCACCCGCGAGACCATGGCCGAGTACATCACGCCGAAAATCGACTGCGTGATCGACTGCATTGACAGCGTGAATGCCAAAGCGGCGCTGATCGCCTGGTGCAAACGTCGCAAGATCCAGATCATCACCACCGGCGGGGCGGGCGGGCAAATTGATCCGACGCTGATTCAGGTGTGCGACTTGAACCGCACGTTTAACGACCCGTTAGCCTCGAAAGTGCGTTCGACCCTGCGCCGTGATTACAACTTCTCCCGTACCGTGACCCGTCATTACAGCGTGCCGTGCGTGTTTTCCACCGAGCAGCTGCGTTATCCGAAGCCGGATGGCAGCATTTGCCTGCAGAAGAGTTTTGTCGGGGATGGCGTGAAACTGGACTGCGCCGGCGGGTTTGGTGCGGTGATGATGGTGACGGCGACGTTTGGCATGGTCGCAGCGACCAAGGCTGTGGATAAGATCGTGGCGGGTGTGCGGCGCCCGGCGGATCGGGTTAAACCTGAGGTTTAGAGGTTGCTGCTGACGGCCTCATCGCGAGCAAGCTCGCTCCCACATTGGAATGCGATTCCCTGTGGGAGCGAGCTTGCTCGCGATGGCGGTTAACCAGCCAACTCATTCATCCGCTGTAGCACGGCGTTCAAACCATTGCTGCGCGACGACGACAGATGCCGGTTCAGACCTAGCTGGGTGAACCAGTCCGGTAGGTCCACCTGCTGCAATTCGACAGCCGACAACCCGTTAACCCGCGCCAACAACAACGCCACCAACCCGCGAATCAATCGCGCATCACTGCTCGCGGCAAACTGCCAGTGACCGTCCTGCAGCGAGCCCACCAACCACACCTGGCTTTCACAGCCATGCACGCGGTTGGCGTCGACCTTGTCCACATCGCTCAACGCTGGCAGACGGTCGCCCCATTGCATCAGCAGCCGCGCCCGTTGCTCCCAGCCAGCGGCAGCCTGAAAGGTTTCTAGCGCCGTGACGGCATCAGCCGGGAGGTTCATCGCAACAGCTCCAGTGCCTGATCCAGCGCTTCAAAGAACCGCTCCAGATCTTCGGAATCGTTGTACAGCGCCAACGACACCCGGATCGCCCCGGCCAGTTCAAAGCTTTTCAGCAGCGGCATGGCACAGTGATGACCGGCGCGCACAGCGATTCCCTGTTCTGTCAGCAAATGCGCCAGATCCGAGTTATGCACACCCTCGACAACAAAACTCGCCAGCGCCAGTTGTGGTTTGCCCAGCAGCCGGATGCCGTTGCGTGCCTCAAGACCTTTCAACAAATAGTCGTGCAGCGCGGCCTCATGAGCGCAAACCGCGTCCTGATCGAGGCCCGCGAGGTAATCCAGCGTCGCCCCCAAACCAATCACGCTGGAAATGGGCGGCGTTCCGGCCTCAAACCCCAGGGGTGCCGGACGAAAGCGTGCGTGCTGGTAATCCGCATCCAGCACCATCTCACCGCCGAATTGCCAATGACGCAGATGCTTGAGCGCTTCATGGCGCCCGAACAACACGCCCAAGCCATCGGGGCCGTACAGCTTGTGGCTGGAAAACACATAGAAATCGCAACCCAACGCCTGCACGTCGTGCCGGCCATGAACCACGCCTTGCGCGCCATCGACCACGGTCAACGCGCCGTGGGCCTTGGCCATCGCCAACAGCGCAGGCAACGGCTGCCAGGCGCCGAGCACGTTGGACAACTGGCTGACCGCCAGCAAGCGAGTCTGCGAACCCATCAACGACGCGGCGGCATCGAGGTCAATCAAACCGTCGGTATCCAGCGGCAGGATCACCAGCTTCAACTCGCGACGGCGGGCCAGTTGCTGCCATGGCAGCAGGTTGGCGTGATGCTCCAGAGCGCTGATGACAATCTCGTCGCCCTGCTCGAATAAATGCTCCAGTCCATACGCCAGTAGGTTCAGCGCGGAGGTTGCGCCGTGGGTAAAGATGATTTGCCCACATTCGCCGGCATTGAGCCAATGGGCGACTTTACTGCGGCTGTCCTCGAATGCCTGGGTGGCATGCGCGCCGGGCAGGTGTTGCGCCCGATGCACGTTGGCCGCGCCATTGGCGTAGTAGTGCGCCAGGGCATCCAGCAGGGCTTGAGGTTTTTGAGTAGTGGCAGCGTTGTCCAGATAGGTCTGGTCTTGCCGTTGCAATGCGGCGATGGCCGGAAAATCGGCGCGCCAGGGAGACGGAATCATCATGCTATCGGGCCCTGCTAAACATGGCGGGTGTACGACGGCCCCCTGTAGGAGCGAGCTTGCTCGCGATGGACGTCAACGATAACGCGCGGTATCGGACAGCACGCGTTGTCTATACGTTCTTCGCGAGCAAGCTCGCTCCTACACAGGTGATCGTGGGACGCGTTGCTTAGTTGTGAGCGTGCAGCGCTTCGTTCAGTTCGATCGCCGATTTGTGGGTTTTGCATTCCACGGCACCGGTTTCCGAATTGCGGCGGAACAGCAGGTCAGGCTGACCGGCCAGTTCACGGGCCTTCACGACCTTGACCAGCTTGTTGTTTTCGTCCAGCAGCGCCACTTTGGTACCAGCGGTCACGTACAGGCCCGATTCAACGGTGTTGCGGTCGCCCAATGGGATACCGATACCGGCGTTGGCGCCGATCAGGCAGCCTTCGCCGACCTTGATCACGATGTTGCCGCCGCCCGACAGGGTGCCCATGGTCGAGCAACCGCCGCCCAGGTCAGAACCCTTGCCGACGAAGACACCCGCGGACACGCGGCCTTCGATCATGCCCGGGCCTTCGGTGCCCGCGTTGAAGTTGATGAAACCTTCATGCATCACGGTGGTGCCTTCGCCGACGTAGGCGCCCAGACGCAGACGCGCCGCATCAGCGATACGCACACCGGCCGGAACCACGTAGTCCGTCATTTTTGGGAACTTGTCCACCGAGAACACTTCCAGCAGCTCGCCGCGCAGGCGGGCTTCCAGTTGACGCTCGGCCAGTTCGGCGAGGTCGACTGCGCCCTGGCTGGTCCAGGCCACGTTCGGCAGAAGGGGGAACACGCCCGCCAGGTTCAGGCCGTGCGGCTTGACCAGTCGGTGGGACAGCAGGTGCAGCTTGAGGTAAGCCTCAGGCGTGGACGTCAGTTGCGCGTCTTCGGCCAGAATGGTTGCGACCAGCGGTTTGTGACTTTCGGCGAGACGGGTCAGCAAGGCAGCCTGGGCGGCATCGACGCCTTTGACGGCTTCAGCCAGTTGCGAGGCCTGAGCGTTAGTGAATGCGATGGCCTGATTGCCCTCGGTGTAACCCAGAACCGGCGCGATGGCCGCAATCAATTCGGCCGACGGATTAAGCAGGGGTTGTGCGTAAAACACTTCCAGCCAGGCGCCCTGACGATTTTGAGTGCCGACACCAAAGGCCAGGCTGAACGGGGTAGTAGACATGTGAATACCTCTAACAAAATTGAACGGGCAGGCTTACTCGAGCGCTGCCGCGTAGATCTCTGGCTTGAAGCCAATCAGGGTTCGGTCACCGAGATCGAGCACCGGGCGCTTGATCATCGAGGGTTGTGCGAGCATCAGTTCGATGGCTTTCGGCTGGTCGAGATCGGCTTTGCGTTCGTCGTCGAGCTTGCGAAAGGTCGTGCCTGCACGGTTCAACACCACTTGCCAGCCGTGCTCGTCGCACCATTGGGTCAGGTGTTCACGGTCGATTCCGGCCGTTTTGTAATCATGAAAATCATAGCTGGCAGCGTGTTCATCGAGCCAGGTGCGCGCCTTTTTCATGGTGTCGCAAGCTTTGATGCCGAAAAGGTGCAACGTTTTGCTTGAAACGGTCAAGGAATTGCCCCCTTTACAGGTGCTGGAACAAAGGTCCGGGATTATGCCATGACCGGACGGTTTCGCGGTGGCGTTGGTCCGGTGCACACGAAACCCTGTAGGCGCTGGCTTGCCAGCGATCGCGGTAGGTCAGCGACGGCGTTGAATGAAGTCGCGAATACGTTCGGCCGCTTCGACACATTCAGCCAGCGGCGCTACTAGTGCCATGCGCACCCGACCGGCACCCGGATTGACGCCGTCGACATCGCGCGACAGGTACGAACCCGGCACCACCGTCACATGCTCCTGTTCGAACAGATCGCGGCAGAAAACGGCGTCATCGCTTCCAACATTCGGCCACAAGTAAAATCCGCCATCCGGACGTTGCACATCCATCACCGGACCAAGAATTTCCAGCACCGCGTCATACTTCTCGCGATACAGCGCACGATTCGCCCGCACATGCACTTCGTCATTCCAGGCGGCCACGCTCGCCAGTTGGGTTTGAACCGGCATCGCGCAGCCGTGATAAGTGCGGTACAGCAGGAAGCCTTTGAGAATGTCGGCATCACCGGCCACAAAACCCGAACGCAGCCCGGGCAGGTTGGAACGCTTGGACAGGCTGTGGAATACCACGCAACGCTTGAAGTCCTTGCGACCCAGTTCCGCGCAGGCGCTGAGCAGGCCGGCCGGTGGGGTTTGTTCGTCGAAGTACAGTTCGCTGTAGCACTCGTCCGCCGCGATCACGAAGTCATATTCGTCGGCGAGGGTGATCAGTTTTTTCAGGGTTTCAACCGGGATCAGGGCGCCAGTCGGATTGCCCGGCGAGCACAGGAACAGGATCTGGCAGCGTTTCCAGATGTCCGGGGAAACCGCGTCGAAGTCCGGGTTGAAGCCGTTTTCATCCAGGCAAGGCAGGTAATGCGGCTTGGCGCCGGCGAGGAACGCTGCACCTTCATAGATCTGATAGAACGGGTTCGGACTGACCACCAGCGCATCGTCCCCTCGGTTGACCACGGTCTGGGTGAATGCGAACAGTGCCTCACGCGTGCCGTTGACCGGCAGCACGTTGCGCGCCGGGTCGAGCCAGCCGCTCGGGACTTTGAAGCGGCGTTCGCACCAGGCGGCGATCGCTTCGCGCAGGGCCGCAATACCCAAGGTGGTCGGATAAACGGCCATCTGATCCAGATTGCTTGCCAGGGCTTCGGCGACAAAGCTTGGCGAACGGTGCTTCGGCTCGCCGATGGACAGTGCGATAGGGCGCTTGTCCGGGTTTGGCGTGACGCTGCCGAGCAGGGCGCGGAGCTTTTCGAACGGGTAAGGCTGCAACTGGGTCAGAGCGATGTTCATAAGGGCCTCGTTCAATGTGGGAGGGGTGATGCGGCAATCCGACTTGCTCGTGAAAGCGGTGTGTCAGATACGATGATGTCGACTGAACCACCGCCTTCGCGAGCAAGCCCGCTCCCACAGGGGAAATTTGTTGAGTCAGATACTGATTCGCGACAAATGGATATCGGGTTCGTGGCCGACGCTCAGCTGTTCAACGATCGCATCCTGCAAGCGGCTGCACAGCAACGGGTCGGACAATGGTTGATTGTTGGCGTCGGTAATGAAAAACACGTCTTCCACGCGCTCGCCCAGGGTGGCGATCTTGGCGTTCTGCAGCGACAGGTCGAACTCGAGGAAAATCGTGCCGATCCGCGCCAGCAAACCCGGCCGATCCGGGGCACTGAGTTCAAGCACGGTGACCGGACGCTGGGCATCGTTGTGGATCGTCACCTGGGGCGCAAAGGCGAAATGCTTGAGTTGGCGCGGCACTCGACGCTGAATGATCGTCGGGTAATCGTCCGGGTTGCGCAGGGCTTCGGTCAGACCGTCGCGGATCTGTTTGACCCGTGCCGGGTTATCGCCGATCGAGTCGCCGTCAGTGTCGAGCACGATGTAGGTGTCGAGGGTGAACTGACTGCTGGACGTGATGACCCGGGCGTCGTGAATGTTCAGGTTCAACTGATCCATCGCCGCTACGGTCACAGCGAAGAAGTCGTGCTGGTCGGGCGCATAGATGAAGATCTGCGTACCGCCCTCGAACTCGCGCTGGGTAGTTTCCTTGATCAGCACCAAGGGCCCGCCATCAGCCGGCTGCTGCAGGATCGCATCGGTGTGCCAGGCCACGTCGCCGGCGGTGTGGCGCAGGAAATAATCATCGCCCAATTGCGACCATAACTGCTCGACGTCGTCAGGATCGGTGCCGCCGCGTACCAGGATATCGAGGGCGGCGCTTTGGGTCTGACGGATCTGCATTTCGCGATCCACCCGGTTTTCCAGGCCGCGACGCAACGCACGTTTGGTCTCGGTATAGAGCTGGCGCAACAGGCTGGCGCGCCAGGAATTCCAAAGCGTCGGGTTGGTGGCGTTGATGTCGGCGACGGTCAGCACGTACAGGTAATCGAGGTGGGTTTCGTCGCCGATGATCTGCGCGAAGTCGTGGATCACGTGCGGGTCGGACAAGTCCTTGCGCTGGGCGGTGGTCGACATCACCAGGTGGTTCTGCACCAGCCAGACGATCAGGCGGCTGTCCCACACCGGCAATTGGTGGCGCTGGCAAAACGCCTCGGCATCCACTGCGCCGATTTCCGAGTGATCGCCGTGCCGGCCCTTGCCGATGTCGTGGTACAGACCGGCGAGGTAGATCAGTTCAGGCTTGGGCAGCTTGCCCATGAGCTTGCTGGCCAGCGGGAATTTTTCCGACACTTGCGTGTACTGCAGCTTACGCAGGTGCTTGATCAGGTTCAGCGTGTGCGCGTCGACCGTGTAGATGTGAAACAGGTCGTGCTGCATCTGCCCGACAATGAAGCCGAACTCCGGCAGGTAACGCCCGAGAATGCCGTAACGGTTCATTCGCCGCAGATTGCGGTGGATGCCGATCTTGCACTTGAACAGTTCGATGAACAGGCTGGTATTGCGAATGTCGTTACGGAAATCGTCGTCGATCAGATGGCGGTTTTCCCGCAGCAGACGAATGGTATCGGCACGCACGCCTTTGATTTCCGGCTGCTGGGCCATCAGCACGAAGATCTCGAGCATGGCGAACGGCGTACGGCGGAATACGTTGTCGTTGCGTGCCTCGATGTAACCGTCGTGCAACTGGAACCGCGAATTGATCGGTTGCGGCGGCGCTTCATCTTCCGGCGCGAGGATGACTTCCTCGAAGTGCTGGATGATCAGGTCGCTGAGCTGGGCGATGCTCATGACCACCCGGTAATACTGCTGCATGAAGTTTTCAATGGCTTGCTTGGCGTCATCGCCCTCGAAACCCAGCAGGCCGGCAATCGAACGCTGGTGATCGAACAGCAAGCGGTCTTCGGAGCGACCGGCGAGCATGTGCAGCGCGTAACGAACCTTCCACAGGAATTCCTGGGAGGAGGCCAGCAGGGCGTTTTCGCTTTCTACCAGGAAACCTTCGCCCGCCAGGGCCCGCAGGTTCAGGGTGCCGTATTCGCGACGGGCCACCCACAGAATCGTCTGAATGTCGCGTAGTCCGCCGGGCGAGCCTTTGACGTTGGGTTCGAGGTTATATTCGGTGTCGTTGTACTTGTGGTGACGAGCTTTCTGTTCGGCGCGTTTGGCCAGAAAGAAGTCCTTGCTCGGCCACATGTGCGCGGTGCTGGTGACGTCGAGCATGCGCTGGCGCAAACGCTCGGGGCCGCAGATGGTGCGGCTTTCCATCAGGTTGGTGACAACCGTCAGGTCAGCGCGGGCTTCAACGGCGCATTCGTCCACCGAGCGCACACTCTGGCCGACTTCCAGGCCGATGTCCCACAACAGCGTGAGAAAACGCTCGATGGAATCGCGGAAAACTTCGTGGTCGGCGCTGTCCAGCAGGATCAGCAAATCGATATCGGAATAAGGGTGCAGTTCACCGCGACCGTAGCCGCCGACCGCGACCAGCGCAATGTCGGCATCTTCACTCCAGTTGAACTGCTCCCAGGCCTTTTGCAGGATGTTGTCGACGAACCAGGCGCGATCCTCGATCAGCCGGCGAATATCACGTCCGCTGCGAAAGCGCTCGTCAAGGACCTCGCGGGCCTGGCGGATCGCCTTCTTGAAAGCCGCGATCGGGCTGGCCTTCAGGGCCAGTTCAGCCTGGAACTGGCCACGGTCGAAGAGTTCGGGATCCACCTGCGGCATCGATTGGCTTTCCTTTCTGTAAGGCGGGGTGCGGCGCGGGTCGGATCAGGCCGAAACGCGCGGGATGGTGTCGTCGCTACGCAGGGTGAAGATCTCGTAACCGGTGTCGGTCACGACCAGCGTGTGCTCCCACTGGGCCGACAACTTGCGGTCCTTGGTGATCGCGGTCCAGCCATCGCCCAACACCTTGGTGTCGGCCTTGCCCTGGTTGATCATCGGCTCGATGGTGAACGTCATGCCGGCCTTCAGTTCCATGCCGGTGCCGGCACGTCCGTAATGCAGGATCTGCGGCTCTTCGTGGAACACCTTGCCGATGCCATGGCCGCAGAACTCGCGAACCACAGAGAAGCCGTTCTTTTCGGCGTGCTTCTGAATCACTTCACCGATGTCGCCCAGGCGGCAGCCGGGTTTGACGATTTCAATCGCCTTGTACATGCATTCCTGGGTCACTTGCGACAGGCGCTCGGCCCAGACCGGCACAGTGCCGACGTGGAACATGCGGCTGGTGTCGCCGTGGTAGCCATCCTTGATCACGGTGACGTCAATGTTCAGCGTGTCACCGTCCTTCAATGGCTTCTCATTCGGGATGCCGTGGCAGACCACGTGGTTGATCGAGGTGCAGATCGACTTCGGGTAGCCTTTGTAGTTGAGCGGGGCAGGGATGGCCTGTTGCACGTTGACGATGTAGTCGTGGCAGATGCGGTCCAGCTCATCGGTGGTGATGCCTGGCTTGACATGTTCAGCAATCATTTCCAGTACATCGGCGGCCAGTTTGCCGGCGACGCGCATTTTTGCAATGTCCTCCGGGGTTTTGAGGGTGACGGTCATACGGGCTCTCTCTGCGCTCAATGGCGCTTGCTAACTCGGAATGGGCAATGTGCGATTGATCTTCGCCGCCCTGAAAAACGCGATTCTAACAGACGATCAGCGCAAATCTGAGCCTCTGTGCATCGCTTCTCTTTATAGATAGGCGCATTCTTGAGCGATTCCAAGGGCGTGGAAGAAGATGCGCGTCAGGAATCGAGAATCCGGGTTCCGTTTTTGCAAGCCTTGTGATATAAAATGCGCCGCTTTCCGGGGATACCCCGAAGGGCTTAAATCCACACACGTGTCGACACGATGACCTGGGTGCCTTCAGCTGATGCTGCTGGTTGGTCATTGGGATACGTGGAGGCCAAACCCGACTTAATTAAGGAACTATCATGTCCCAAGTCAACATGCGCGATATGCTGAAGGCCGGTGTGCACTTCGGTCACCAGACCCGTTACTGGAACCCGAAAATGGGTAAATACATTTTCGGCGCGCGTAACAAGATCCACATCATCAACCTTGAAAAAACCCTGCCTATGTTCAACGAAGCTCTGACTTTCGTAGAGCGTCTGGCCCAGGGCAAAAACAAGATTCTGTTCGTCGGCACCAAGCGTTCGGCTGGCAAGATCGTTGCTGAAGAAGCAGCACGTTGCGGTTCGCCGTACGTCGATCACCGCTGGTTGGGCGGCATGCTGACCAACTTCAAAACCATCCGTGCTTCCATCAAGCGTCTGCGTGACCTTGAAGTGCAAGCCGAAGACGGTACTTTCGCCAAGCTGACCAAGAAAGAAGCGCTGATGCGCACTCGCGATCTTGAGAAGCTCGATCGTTCCCTGGGTGGTATCAAGGACATGGGCGGTCTGCCAGACGCTCTGTTCGTTATCGACGTTGATCACGAGCGCATCGCGATCACCGAAGCCAACAAGCTGGGCATCCCGGTTATCGGCGTAGTCGATACCAACAGCAGCCCGGAAGGCGTTGACTACATCATCCCAGGCAACGATGACGCAATCCGCGCTATCCAGCTGTACATGGGTTCGATGGCTGACGCTGTAATCCGCGGTCGCAACCACGTTGCTGGCGGTACCGAGCAGTTCGTTGAAGAAGCTCCGGCAGCTGCAGCTGAGTAATTGACGCCCTGGCGTTGACTCAGTAAGCAAAAAGGGGGCTTGGCCCCCTTTTTGCCACCTCGAAAACCATTTGTGTGCAGCGCAGTTGCAGCCCTGTAACGTGCAGCCGCTATCAAAGAAGGCTTCGGGACGAATTGAACGCCCGTTTGATCGGGTGGAATGGTTGAAAACCTATCCAAGAGGATTTTGAAATGGCAGAGATTACTGCAGCGTTGGTTAAAGAACTGCGTGAGCGTACTGGCGAAGGCATGATGGATTGCAAAAAGGCCTTGACCAAGGCCGGCGGCGACATCGAAAAAGCCATTGATGACATGCGTGCTTCCGGCGCGATCAAGGCTGCCAAGAAAGCAGGCAACGTGGCTGCTGAAGGCGCCATCGCTCTTAAGGAAGACGGTAAATCCGCCGTTCTGCTGGAAGTGAACTCGCAGACCGACTTCCTGGCTCTGCAGGACGACTTCAAGGCATTTGTTGCTTCCAGCGTTGAAAAAGCGTTCGCTGACAAACTGACTGACGTTGCGCCGCTGATCGAAGCTCAAGAAGCCGATCGCCTGGTTCTGGTCGGCAAGGTTGGCGAGAACGTCAACATCCGTCGCCTGGCTCGCGTTGAAGGTGATGTTGTTGGTGGCTACCTGCACGGCAACAAGATCGGCGTTGCGGTTGTTCTGAAGGGCGGTGACGTTGAGCTGGCCAAAGACATCGCTATGCACGTAGCGGCCACCAACCCTGAATTCCTGCTGCCATCGGAAGTTTCCGCTGAAGCGGTCGAGCGTGAGAAGGGCGTGTTCCTGACTCTCAACGCTGACAAGATCGCCGGCAAGCCGGAAAACATCGTTGAAAACATGGTCAAAGGCCGTATCAGCAAGTTCCTGGCTGAAGCGAGCCTGGTTGAACAGGCGTTCGTCAAGAACCCTGAAATCAAGGTCGGCGAACTGGCCAAGAAAGCCGGTGCTGAAATCGTTTCTTTCACCTACTTCAAAGTAGGCGAAGGCATCGAGAAGCCGGTCGACAACTTCGCTGAAGAAGTTGCTGCCCAGCTGGCTGCCGCCAAGCAATAAGACGGTTTTTTAACTGTCGCCCTGAAGAGGCTGCCCGCTTACGCGCGCAGCCTCTTTTCAGATGGGGCACCAATTATTAATTGGTTTCCCTTTGGAACTGGCTTACAAAGCCATGTTCCGATGGCGCTGAAGCAGTGCCAAGCTAGAGTGAACGCCAGCTGTAAACAGCTCGCAAAGAATTTTTAAAATACGCCGCAGGAGAGATTCGCAATGGCTCAGCAGGGCAGTGGTTATCAGGCTCGCTATAAACGCATTCTACTCAAGCTTAGCGGCGAGGCCCTGATGGGCTCGGAAGAGTTCGGGATCGATCCGAAAGTTCTGGATCGCATGGCGCTGGAAGTCGGCCAACTGGTCGGCATCGGTGTCCAGGTCGGTCTGGTGATCGGCGGCGGCAACCTGTTCCGCGGTGCAGCGCTGAGCGCAGCCGGCATGGATCGTGTCACGGGCGACCACATGGGCATGCTGGCCACTGTGATGAACGCCCTGGCCATGCGCGATGCGCTGGAACGTGCCAATATTTCGGCCATCGTGATGTCGGCCATTTCCATGGTTGGCGTGACCGATCACTATGATCGCCGCAAAGCCATGCGCCACCTGAACGCCAAAGAAGTCGTAATCTTCGCGGCCGGTACCGGCAATCCGTTCTTCACCACGGATTCGGCGGCCTGCTTGCGTGCGATCGAAATCGACGCCGACGTCGTGCTGAAAGCGACCAAGGTCGATGGTGTCTACACCGCCGATCCATTCAAAGACCCGCATGCCGAGAAGTTCGATCATCTGACTTACGATGAAGTGCTGGATCGCAAGCTGGGTGTGATGGACCTGACTGCCATTTGCCTGTGCCGCGACCACAAGATGCCATTGCGCGTTTTTAACATGAACAAGCCCGGCGCCCTGCTGAACATCGTGCATGGCGGCGCTGAAGGGACCCTGATCGAGGAAGGCCAACAATGATCAACGAAATCAAGAAAGACGCTCAAGAGCGCATGAAAAAATCCGTCGAATCGCTGGCGCACAACTTCGGCCGTATTCGTACCGGCCAGGCGCACCCGAGCATTCTGGAAGGTGTGATGGTGCCGTATTACGGTTCTGACACCCCGATCAAGCAGGTGGCTAACATCACCGTTAAAGATGCTCGTACCCTGCAAGTCGTTGCCTTTGAGCGCAACATGCTGGGCGCCGTCGACAAGGCCATCGGTAGCGCTGGTTTGAACCTCAACCCGACCAACCTGGGTGAGTTGTTGCTGATCTCCATGCCGGCCCTGACCGAAGAAACCCGCAAGGGCTTCACCAAGCAGGCTCGCGATGTTGCTGAAGACGCCCGTGTTGCGGTGCGCAACATCCGTCGTGACGCTAACAGCCAACTCAAGGATCTGGTCAAGGAAAAAGAAATCAGCGAAGACGAAGAGCGCCGCGCGACTGGCGAGATCGATGATTTGACCAAAAAGTTCGTGGCTGAAATCGACGCGAATCTGGCGCAGAAAGAAAAAGACCTGATGGCCGTATAAGGGTCGCGTTTCATGGAAAAGACCAAGCAGGTTGCGCCGTCCGCGGTGCCGCGCCATGTCGCGATCATCATGGATGGCAACAATCGCTGGGCGAAAAAACGCTTTATGCCGGGTGTCGCCGGGCATAAAGCGGGAGTGGACGCGGTTCGTGCAGTGATCGAAGTGTGTGCCGAGGCCAAGGTCGAGGTATTGACGCTGTTCGCTTTCTCCAGCGAGAACTGGCAACGGCCGGCCGATGAAGTCAGTGCCTTGATGGACCTGTTCTTCAAGGCATTGCGTCGCGAGGCCAAACGCCTCAACGAAAACAACATCAGTTTGCGCATCATCGGCGATCGTTCGCGGTTTCATCCAGAGCTTCAGGCTGCGATGCGTGAAGCCGAAGCGATGACCGCAGGCGCCAACCGCTTCGTTCTGCAGATCGCCGCCAACTACGGCGGTCAGTGGGACATCGCGCAAGCCGCGCAGCGTCTGGCACGGGAAGTCCAGGCCGGCCATCTGCGTCCGGAAGACATCACCCCGGAACTGTTGCAAACCTGTCTGGCGACCGGCGACCTGCCGTTGCCGGACTTGTGCATTCGTACTGGCGGCGAACACCGCATCAGTAACTTCCTGCTGTGGCAATTGGCCTACGCCGAATTGTACTTCTCCGACCTGTTCTGGCCGGACTTCAAACACGACGCCATGCGCACCGCGCTGGCCGATTTCGCTTCTCGCCAGCGCCGCTTCGGTAAAACGAGCGAGCAGGTCGAGGCTGGAGCCCGGGTTTAATGCTTAAACAACGAATCATCACCGCGCTGATCCTGCTGCCGATCGCCTTGTGCGGTTTTTTCCTGCTTGAAGGCTCTGGCTTCGCGCTGTTCATCGGGCTGGTCGTGACCCTCGGCGCCTGGGAATGGGCGCGCCTGGCAGGTTTTGCCGCTCAACCGATTCGCGTGGGATACGCGGCCGTCGTCGCGCTGATGTTGTTTGTCATGCACATCCTGCCGGGGCTTGCGCCCTGGGTGCTGGGCGCTTCGGTGCTGTGGTGGGGCGTTGCGACCTATCTGGTGCTGACGTATCCGCGCTCGAGCGAACTCTGGTCCAGTGCCGCCTGCAAACTGGTGATCGGCCTGCTGGTCCTGTTGCCGGCCTGGCAAGGTCTGGTCCATATCAAGCAGTACCCGATGGGCAACTGGTTGATCATGGCGGTTATGGTGTTGGTCTGGGGAGCAGATATTGGGGCTTACTTCTCCGGTCGCGCGTTTGGCAAGCGCAAACTCGCGCCACTGGTCAGTCCTGGCAAGAGCTGGGAAGGTGTGTATGGCGGCCTCGCGCTGAGCCTGGTCATCACCGCCATTGTCGGTTTTGTGCGTGACTGGAGTTTCGCCCAGTTGTTGATTGGGCTGATAGGCGCCGCCATCGTCGTGTTCATATCGGTGGTGGGGGATCTCACCGAAAGCATGTTTAAGCGCCAGTCCGGGATCAAGGACAGCAGTAATCTGCTGCCCGGTCACGGCGGTGTGCTGGATCGCATCGACAGTCTGACGGCTGCGATCCCTGTATTCGCTGTGCTGTTGTGGGTGGCGGCACCGTGAGCCGCCTACAGCAGATTACCGTGCTGGGGGCGACCGGTTCGATCGGTCTGAGCACGCTCGACGTCATTGCCCGACATCCCGAGCGTTATCAGGTTTTTGCCTTGAGCGGCTTCACGCGTCTGAGCGAGTTGCATGCGCTTTGCGTGCGTCATGCGCCGCGGTTCGCCGTAGTGCCAAAGCAGAGCGCCGCTCGGGGCTTGCAGGACGATTTGCGTGCAGCCGGTCTGTCGACTCGCGTGCTGGTGGGGGAGGAGGGCCTGTGTCAGGTTGCCTCCCATCCAGAAGTCGATACGGTCATGGCGGCCATCGTCGGTGCGGCGGGCTTGCGTCCGACCCTGGCGGCAGTTGAAGCCGGGAAGAAAATTCTCTTGGCCAACAAAGAAGCACTGGTGATGTCTGGTGCGCTGTTCATGCAGGCTGTACGCAAAAGCGGTTCGGTGCTGCTGCCGATCGACAGCGAGCACAACGCGATTTTCCAGTGCATGCCACAGGATTTTTCCCGTGGACTCGGGGCGGTTGGGGTGCGTCGGATTCTGCTGACAGCCTCTGGCGGTCCGTTCCGGCAGACACCCTTGGCCGAGCTGGCCGATGTTTCCCCTGAGCAGGCCTGTGCCCATCCGACCTGGTCCATGGGGCGCAAGATTTCCGTGGATTCGGCGAGCATGATGAACAAGGGGCTCGAGCTGATCGAGGCCTGCTGGCTGTTCGACGCCAAGCCGTCCCAGGTGGAAGTGGTGATTCACCCGCAGAGTGTGATTCATTCGCTGGTCGACTACATCGACGGTTCGGTATTGGCTCAGTTGGGCAATCCTGACATGCGTACGCCGATCGCCAACGCCCTGGCCTGGCCGGAGCGTATCGATTCGGGGGTTGCACCGCTGGACCTGTTCGCCATCGCACGTCTGGACTTCCAGGCGCCCGATGAAGGGCGTTTCCCTTGTCTGCGACTGGCTCGTCAGGCCGCAGAGGCTGGCAATAGCGCGCCAGCGATGCTCAATGCGGCAAATGAAGTGGCTGTCGCGGCGTTTCTCGACGGGCGGGTTCGCTATCTGGAAATCGCGAGTATCATCGAAGAAGTCTTGAATCTCGAGCCTGTGGTTGCGGTGGATGATCTCGAGGCGGTGTTCACGGCTGACGCGAAAGCGCGAGTCCTGGTGGAGCAATGGTTGAGTCGTCACGGGCGGTAAGTGCTGCAACACGTTGGCCCATGCAGCACTGGATAGGATTGCGGAGAAAGTAGATGAGCGCGCTCTATATGATTGTCGGCACCCTGGTAGCCCTGGGCGTGCTGGTCACCTTCCACGAATTCGGCCATTTCTGGGTCGCGCGTCGCTGTGGGGTCAAAGTGCTGCGCTTCTCCGTGGGCTTCGGCTTGCCGTTGCTGCGCTGGCACGACAAGAAAGGCACTGAGTTCGTCGTCGCCGCGATCCCGCTGGGCGGCTACGTGAAGATGCTCGATGAGCGCGAAGGCGAAGTGCCGGCCGATCAGCTCGATCAGTCCTTCAATCGCAAGTCCGTGCGTCAGCGCATTGCCATTGTGTCGGCGGGGCCGATTGCCAACTTTTTACTGGCGATGTTTTTTTTCTGGGTGCTCGCGATGCTCGGCAGCGAGCAGGTGCGGCCTGTCATCGGTGCCGTTGAGTCCGGCAGCATTGCCGCCAAGGCCGGTTTGAGCCCGGGTCAGGAAATTATTTCCATTGATGGAGAGCCGACTTTCGGCTGGGGCGCAGTCAATCTGCAGCTGGTCCGTCGCCTCGGCGAGAGTGGTTCCCTTCAGGTGCTGGTTCGCGAGCAGGGTTCCACAGCGGATTCACCTCGCGAGCTGGTCCTGGATAAATGGCTCAAGGGCGCTGACGAACCGGATCCGATTCATTCTCTGGGTATTCGCCCTTGGCGTCCGGCATTACCGCCGGTTTTGGCCGAACTTGATCCGAAAGGCCCGGCGCAGGCAGCGGGGCTGAAAACCGGCGACCGGTTGTTGGCGCTGGATGGCAAGGCGCTCGATGACTGGCAGCAGGTGGTTGACATCGTCCGTAAGCAACCGGACACCAAAATCATGCTGCGCGTCGAGCGCGATGGTGCTCAAATCGACGTCCCTGTGACGCTCGCTGCTCGCGGTGAGAAAAAATCACCCAGTGGTTATCTTGGCGCCGGGGTGAAGGCAATCGATTGGCCGCCGGAGATGATTCGCGAGGTCAGTTACGGTCCTTTGGCAGCGATTGGCGAGGGGGCTCGACGCACCTGGACCATGAGCGTACTGACCCTCGATTCGCTCAAGAAAATGTTGTTCGGTGAGCTCTCGGTAAAAAACTTGAGTGGACCGATAACCATTGCTAAAGTGGCGGGCGCTTCTGCCCAGTCGGGCGTTGCTGATTTCCTGAATTTCCTTGCTTATCTGAGTATTAGCCTGGGGGTTCTGAATTTGTTGCCCATTCCTGTACTGGATGGGGGGCATTTGTTGTTTTATCTGATCGAGTGGGCGCGTGGTCGCCCCTTGTCGGATCGGGTGCAGGGTTGGGGGATACAGATCGGCATCAGTTTGGTGGTCGGGGTGATGTTGCTTGCTCTGGTCAATGATTTGGGCCGTCTGTAACACTACGCTGAATTGCGAATCTGCCGCATTGTGCGGCAGTTTGTTTATTGCCAGTTGGAATAAGAAAGGACTTCATGAAACGTCTGCTGCTAACTGCGGTTCTCACCGTATTGATGATCGCCGAAGTTCACGCCGAGTCCTTCACTATCTCTGATATTCGCGTCAATGGCCTCCAGCGGGTCTCCGCGGGTAGCGTCTTTGGGGCCTTGCCGTTGAACGTCGGTGAGCAGGCGGATGATCGTCGCCTGGTGGAATCCACTCGTGCGCTGTTCAAAACCGGGTTCTTTCAAGATATCCAGCTGGGCCGCGATGGCAACGTACTGGTCATCACGGTAGTCGAACGCCCGTCAGTCGCCAGTATCGAGATCGAGGGTAACAAGGCGATCTCCACTGAAGACCTGATGAAAGGCCTCAAACAATCCGGTCTGGCTGAAGGCGAGATCTTCCAGCGTGCCACCCTCGAAGGTGTGCGTAACGAGCTGCAGCGCCAATACGTCGCGCAAGGTCGCTACTCGGCTACCGTCGATACCGAAGTGGTGCCGCAGCCGCGCAACCGCGTCGGCCTAAAGGTCAATATCAACGAAGGCACCGTCGCTGCTATCCAGCACATCAACGTGGTGGGTAACACGGTCTTTCCTGATGAAGACCTGATCGATCTGTTCGAACTCAAGACCACCAACTGGTTGTCGTTCTTCAAGAACGACGACAAGTACGCACGTGAAAAGCTTTCCGGTGACCTGGAGCGTCTGCGCTCCTACTACCTGGACCGTGGCTATATCAACATGGATATCGCTTCGACCCAGGTGTCCATCACCCCTGACAAGAAGCACGTCTACATCACTGTCAACGTCAACGAAGGCGAGAAGTACACCGTTCGTGACGTCAAGCTCAGCGGTGACCTGAAAGTCCCTGAAGACCAGGTCAAGTCGTTGCTGCTGGTACAGAAAGGCCAGGTGTTCTCGCGCAAGCTGATGACCACCACGTCCGAACTGATCACTCGCCGTCTGGGTAACGAGGGTTACACCTTCGCCAACGTCAACGGCGTGCCCCAGCCGCACGATGATGATCACACCGTCGATATCACTTTCGCCGTCGATCCGGGCAAGCGTGCTTACGTCAACCGCATCAACTTCCGTGGCAACACCAAGTCCGAAGACGAAGTGCTACGCCGTGAAATGCGTCAGATGGAAGGTGGCTGGGCTTCGACTTACCTGATCGACCAGTCCAAGACCCGTCTTGAGCGTCTGGGCTTCTTCAAGGAAGTCAACGTCGAAACCCCGGCTGTTCCGGGTGTCGATGACCAGGTTGACGTGAACTACAGCGTAGAAGAACAAGCTTCCGGTTCGATTACCGCCAGTGTTGGCTTCGCACAGAGTGCCGGTCTGATCCTCGGTGGTTCGATCACCCAGAACAACTTCCTGGGTACCGGTAACAAGGTCAGCGTTGGCTTGACACGCAGTGAATACCAGAGCCGCTATAACTTCGGTTATGTCGACCCGTACTGGACGGCTGACGGTGTGAGCCTGGGTTACAACGCGTTCTATCGCACCACTGACTATGATGACCTCGACGTCGACGTTGCCAGCTATGCCGTAGACAGCCTGGGTGCGGGCGTGAGCGTCGGTTACCCGATCAGCGAAACGTCGCGTCTGACCTTCGGCCTGACTGCGCAACAAGACACGATCAAAACCGGTCAATACACGGTTGACGAGATTTTCGACTTCGTAAACAAGGAAGGCGACAAGTACCTGAACTTCAAGGCATCGGCCGGTTGGTCTGAGTCGACTCTGAACAAGGGCGTGCTCGCAACCCGTGGTCGTTCCCAAAGCCTGGTGCTGGAAACCACCACGCCTGGCAGTGACTTGTCGTTCTTCAAGCTCGACTACCGGGGCCAGTTGTTCCAGCCGTTGAGTGATAACTACACCGTGCGCCTGCATACCGAGCTGGGTTATGGCGATGGTTATGGTTCGACCGATGGTTTGCCGTTTTATGAAAACTACTATGCTGGTGGATTCAACTCGGTTCGTGGCTTCAAGGACAGTACTCTGGGTCCTCGCAGTACGCCGAGCCGTGGCACAAACCCGGGCACATTGGCTGACCCTGACCAGGATCCACTACCGTTTGGCGGTAACGTCCTGATCCAGGGCGGTGTCGAGCTTCTGTTCCCTCTGCCGTTCGTCAAGGATCAGCGCTCCCTGCGTACCTCGGTATTCTGGGATGTGGGTAATGTGTTCGACTCAACGTGTAAGGACAGCACCAACGCAAACGGTTCGTCGTCCAATACCCAGTGCAACGACATCAGCCTGAGCAACATGGCCAGCTCCGTCGGTGTCGGCGTGACCTGGGTCACCGCATTGGGTCCTCTGAGTTTTGCGTTGGCTATGCCGATCAAGAAACCGGATGAGGCTGAAACTCAAGTGTTCCAATTCTCCCTCGGCCAGACGTTCTAAGCGCCTGACCCAAGATAACGACAATGGATTTTGTAGGAGTGCATCGTGCGTAAGTTGACTCAATTGGTTCTCCTGGCGACCGTACTGGTAGCAGGCCCGGCTTTTGCCGACATGAAAATCGCCGTTCTGAACTATCAGATGGCTCTGCTCGAGTCCGACGCGGCCAAGAAATACGCCGTGGATGCCGAGAAGAAGTTCGGCCCGCAGTTGACCAAGCTCAAGACGCTGGAAAGCAGTGCCAAGGGCATTCAGGACCGTCTGATGGCGGGCGGCGACAAGATGCAGCAAGGCGAGCGTGAGCGTCTGGAGCTTGAATTCAAGCAAAAGGCCCGTGACTTCCAGTTCCAATCCAAGGAACTGAACGAAGCCAAAGCCGTTGCTGACCGTGAAATGCTGAAGCAGCTCAAGCCGAAACTGGACAGCGCTGTGGAAGAAGTCATCAAGAAAGGTGCTTTTGACCTGGTCTTCGAGCGTGGCGCAGTGATTGATGTCAAACCTCAGTACGACATCACTCGCCAGGTTATCGAGCGCATGAATCAGCTGAAGTAATCCATGACAGTGACCATAAAACTCGGCCAGTTGGCCGAGTTCCTCGGCGCCACCCTGCGTGGCGACCCGGAGAAGGAAATTACTGGGCTAGCCACTTTGCAAGAGGCTGGCCCAGCTCAGTTGAGCTTTCTGGCAAATCCTCAGTACCGTAAATACCTGGTCGACAGCCGGGCTGCAGCCCTGTTGCTGAAAGTCGCTGACGCCGAAGGTTTTACCGGTGATGCGCTGGTGGTGCCCGACCCGTATCTTGCTTATGCACGCGTTTCCCACCTGTTCGATCCCAAGCCCAAGGCGGCTGCCGGTATTCATCCGACAGCGGTAGTGGCGGAAGACGCGGATGTCGATCCGGCGGCGAGTATCGGTGCCTTTGCCGTGATCGAAAGTGCAGCGCGCATTGCCGCGGGTGTGACTGTCGGTGCGCACTGCTTTATCGGTGCCCGCAGCGAGATTGGCGAGGGCGGTTGGCTGGCCCCGAAAGTCACGCTGTATCACGACGTGCGCATCGGCAAACGGGTGGTGATTCAATCCGGGGCCGTTCTGGGTGGCGAAGGCTTCGGCTTCGCCAACGAGAAAGGCATCTGGCAGAAAATCGCCCAGATCGGTGGTGTCCTGGTCGGTGACGATGTGGAGATCGGCGTGAATACCGCGATCGACCGCGGTGCGCTGGCCGATACCGTCATCGGTAATGGCGTCAAGCTCGACAATCAGATTCAGATCGCCCACAACGTCCAGGTGGGTGATCACACCGCCATGGCCGCCTGCGTGGGCATTTCCGGCAGCACCAAGATCGGCAAGCATTGCATGCTCGCCGGTGGCGTGGGGCTGGTGGGGCATATCGAAATTTGCGACAAGGTTTTCATCACCGGGATGACCATGGTGACCCACTCGATTACCGAGCCGGGTTCCTACTCTTCCGGTACGGCCATGCAACCGGCTGCCGAATGGCGCAAAAGCGCGGCACGTATCCGTCAGCTCGATGACATCGCGCGGCGGCTGCGACAGCTGGAAAAGCGGACAGGGGAAGTGACCCCTGACGGCAATGCTTCATCAGATGGCTGATACCATTTCCATATCAAGTGTGCACAGCCGCTAGACTGCCTCCTTGATTTGCTAGAGGAACGCGCGTCAGTCGCGCGTTTCCAATCTTTACATAGGCTTCCCCCCGAAATGATGGACATCAACGAGATTCGCGAATACCTGCCTCACCGTTACCCGTTCCTGCTGGTGGACCGGGTCGTGGATCTGGACGTGGAAGGCAAGCGCATTCGCGCCTACAAGAATGTCAGCATCAACGAACCGTTCTTCAATGGTCACTTCCCCGCGCATCCAATCATGCCGGGCGTGCTGATCATCGAAGCGATGGCTCAGGCTGCCGGGATCCTTGGTTTCAAAATGCTCGACGTGAAACCGGCCGACGGCACCCTTTACTACTTTGTCGGCTCCGACAAGCTGCGCTTCCGTCAGCCGGTGCTGCCGGGCGATCAGTTGATCCTCGAAGCCAAGTTCCTGAGCTGCAAGCGCCAGATCTGGAAATTCGAATGCCAGGCTTCGGTCGACGGCAAGCCAGTCTGCTCCGCTGAAATCATCTGTGCGGAACGCAAACTATGAGTTTGATTGACCCTCGCGCAATCATCGATCCGTCGGCCATTCTGGCTGACGACGTTGAGGTCGGCCCCTGGTCGATCATCGGCGCAGGTGTGGAAATCGGCGAGGGGACAGTGATCGGGCCGCATGTGATTCTCAAGGGCCCGACCCGAATCGGTAAGCACAATCGCATCTACCAATTTTCGTCGGTAGGCGAGGACACGCCCGATCTGAAATACAAAGGTGAAGAAACCCGTCTGGTCATTGGTGACCATAACGTCATCCGCGAAGGCGTGACGATTCACCGCGGTACCATTCAGGACCGTGCGGAAACGACCCTCGGCGATCACAACCTGATCATGGCCTATGCTCACATCGGCCACGACAGTGTCATCGGCAACCACTGCATCCTGGTCAACAACACCGCGTTGGCCGGCCATGTGCACGTAGATGACTGGGCGATCCTGTCCGGTTTTACTCTGGTTCATCAGTATTGCCACATCGGCGCCCACAGCTTTTCCGGCATGGGTACCGCCATCGGCAAGGACGTGCCTGCATACGTTACGGTATTCGGTAACCCGGCCGAAGCCCGCAGCATGAACTTCGAAGGCATGCGCCGTCGTGGTTTCAGCGAAGACGCGATCCACGCCCTGCGTCGTGCCTACAAGGTGGTTTACCGTCAGGGCCTGACCGTCGAGCAAGCGCTCGCCGAACTGACCGAACCCTCGGCGCAGTTTCCGGAAGTTGCGGTGTTCCGTGATTCCATCCAGTCTTCGACCCGCGGCATCACGCGTTAATCATGGCTAATCTGCGTATAGCGCTGGTGGCGGGAGAGGCTTCCGGTGACATTCTGGGCGCCGGTCTCATGCGTGCGCTCAAGGCTCAGCATCCGGCTGTCGAGTTCATCGGAGTCGGTGGTCCGCTGATGCAGGCCGAAGGCCTGACCTCGTATTTCCCGATGGAACGTCTCTCGGTCATGGGCCTGGTGGAAGTACTGGGTCGGCTGCGCGAGTTGTTGAAACGCCGCAAGAACCTGATCGCGGACCTGATCGCCGAGAAACCGGCCGTGTTCATCGGTATCGATGCGCCGGATTTCAACCTCAATATCGAACTCAAACTGCGTCAGGCCGGGATCAAGACCGTGCATTACGTCAGTCCGTCGGTGTGGGCGTGGCGGCAGAAGCGGGTGCTGAAGATTCGCGAAGGTTGCGACCTGATGCTGACGCTGTTCCCGTTCGAAGCGAAATTCTATGAAGAGAAGGGTGTGCCGGTGCGGTTTGTCGGGCACTCCCTGGCCGATGCGATCCCGCTTGAAGCGGATCGCGCCGCGGCACGGGCCGAGCTTGGTTTGCCGGACGGACCTTTGGTCGCGCTGATGCCCGGTAGTCGAGGTGGCGAAGTGGGGCGTCTCGGTGCGCTGTTCCTCGATACCGCCCAGCGCCTGCGCGCCCTGCGTCCTGGCGTGCGGTTCGTCATGCCATGCGCCAGTCCCCAGCGCCGCGCGCAGCTTGAAGAATTGCTCGTGGGTCGTGATCTGCCGCTGACCCTGCTCGACGGTAAATCCCATCTGGCACTGGCGGCCTGCGACGCCGTGTTGATTGCCTCCGGAACGGCGACCCTTGAAGCATTGTTGTACAAGCGGCCGATGGTCGTTGCCTATCGTTTGGCGCCTCTGACGTTCTGGATCCTCAAGCGCATGGTGAAGAGCCCCTACGTTTCGTTGCCGAACCTGCTGGCCCAGCGCCTGTTGGTGCCCGAGTTGCTACAGGACGATGCGACAGTTGAAGCGCTGGCTCAGACGCTGTCGCCTCTGATCGAAGGTGGCGAAGAACAGACCCGTGGCTTCGACGAAATCCACCGGACCCTGCGTCTGGACGCCTCCAACCAGGCTGCGGATGCAGTGCTGAAGCTGATTGGCCGAGTACAATGAGTAAAACAAACATGCAAATGGGGCTGGATTTCACCTTGGTCGCTGAAGTCGAAGATCTGGTTGCCGGTGTTGACGAAGTCGGTCGCGGCCCGCTTTGCGGTGCCGTGGTGACCGCGGCTGTGATCCTTGATCCGAACCGTCCGATCCTCGGTCTCAACGATTCGAAGAAACTCACTGAGGCCCGCCGCGAAAAGCTCTACGACGAAATCTGCGAAAAGGCCCTGAGCTGGTGCATCGCTCGCGCGGAAGTCGAAGAAATCGATGACCTGAATATCCTGCACGCCACGATGCTGGCCATGCGGCGCGCGATCGAAGGCCTGCATATTCAGCCAAAACTGGCGATGATCGACGGTAACCGTTGCCCAAAGCTGTCCATGCGCGCCGAAGCCGTGGTCAAAGGTGACAGCAAGGTCCCAGCCATCGCCGCCGCCTCGATTCTGGCCAAGGTCAGCCGCGACCGCGAGATGGCTGCTTTCGAATTGATTTACCCGGGTTACGGCATCGGCGGCCACAAGGGCTACCCGACGCCCGTTCATCTCGAAGCGCTGGCACGCCTGGGGCCGACGCCGATTCACCGCCGCTCGTTTGCGCCTGTGCGGCTGGCGTATGAAGCGCGTGAAAGTCTCATCGTGAGTTAGTCGCAAGGCTGATGTTTTTGCCAAGGCCCGGTACAATCCGGGCCTTGTTGTCTTCACGTTCACAGACAGGATCACTATGCCGGCTTCATTCGTTCATCTACGCCTGCACACTGAATATTCCCTGGTCGACGGTCTGGTGCGGATCAAACCGCTGGTCAAGACCCTGGTCGGCATGAACATGCCTGCCGTAGCGGTCACCGATCAGAACAACATGTGTTCCCTGGTCAAATTCTATAAAGCCGCCATGGGCGCTGGCATCAAGCCGATCTGCGGCGCCGACCTGTGGCTGTCGAACAAGGATCCGGACAACGGCCTGAGCCGGATCAGTCTTTTGGCAATGAACGCTGTCGGTTATCGCAACCTGACCGAGCTGATCTCCCGCGGTTTCATCGATGGCCAGCGCAATGGCTCGGTCATTATCGAGCGCGAGTGGGTGGCCGAAGCCAGCGAAGGCTTGATCATGTTGTCCGCGGCGAAAGAAGGCGAGATCGGTCTGGCCATGCTCAGTGGAAATCCGGCTGAAGCGGAAAAGCTCGCGCGGGAATGGATGGCGGTGTTCCCTGATCGCTTCTACCTGGAAATCCAGCGCACCAATCGTCCCAACGATGAAGAACAATTGCACGGCGCCGTGGCTCTGGCCGAGAAAATCGGTGCGCCACTGGTGGCGACCAACGACGTGCGCTTCATCAAGCAGGAAGACTTCGCCGCTCACGAGACCCGCGTCTGCATTGGTGAAGGCCGTGCCCTCGACGATCCGCGGCGCTCGAAGAATTACAGCGATCAGCAATATCTGAAAAGCGCCGAGGAAATGGCCGAGCTCTTCAGCGATATTCCCGAGGCGCTGGAAAACACCGTCGAGATTGCCAAACGCTGCAACATCGAAGTGAAGCTGGGCACGCACTTCCTGCCCAACTTCCCGATTCCGGATGGCATGACCATCGACGAGTATTTCCGCAAGGTCTCGTTCGACGGTCTGGAAGAGCGTCTGACCGTTCTGCTGCCCAAGGACACCACCGAAGACTATGAAGCCAAGCGTCAGGTCTACGTAGACCGGCTGAATTTCGAGCTGGATATCATCATCCAGATGGGCTTCCCCGGTTACTTCCTCATCGTTATGGACTTTATCCAGTGGGCCAAGAGCAACGGCGTGCCGGTAGGTCCTGGCCGTGGTTCGGGTGCCGGGTCGTTGGTGGCCTATGTGCAGAAGATCACCGACCTCGACCCGCTGGAATATGACCTGCTGTTCGAACGTTTCCTCAACCCGGAACGGGTTTCCATGCCCGACTTCGACGTCGACTTCTGCATGGACGGTCGTGACCGGGTCATCGACTACGTGGCCGAGAAATACGGCCGTAACGCGGTTAGTCAGATCATCACTTTCGGTTCCATGGCGGCCAAGGCTGTAGTCCGGGACGTGGCGCGGGTGCAGGGCAAGTCCTACGGATTGGCGGATCGTCTGTCGAAGATGATTCCGTTCGAAGTCGGCATGACCCTGGAAAAAGCCTACGAGCAGGAAGAAATCCTCCGTGACTTCATCAAGGTCGATGAAGAAGCCGCGGAAATCTGGGACATGGCGCGCAAGCTTGAAGGCGTTGTGCGTAACGTCGGCAAACACGCCGGTGGTGTGGTGATCGCGCCGACCAAGCTGACTGACTTTTCGCCGATTTATTGCGACGAGGCCGGTGATGGCCTTGTAACCCAGTTTGACAAGGATGACGTTGAAGCCGCTGGCCTGGTGAAGTTCGACTTCCTCGGTCTGCGGACCCTGACGGTGATCGACTGGGCGCTGAAAACCATCAACCGCGACCGCGCCAAGGTCGATGAACCGCCGCTGGACATCGCGTTCATCCCGCTGGACGACAAACCGACTTACCAGTTGCTGCAAAAAGCCGAGACCACCGCGGTGTTCCAGCTCGAGTCGCGGGGTATGAAGGAGCTGATCAAAAAGCTCAAGCCCGACTGCCTGGAAGACTTGATCGCACTGGTGGCCCTGTTCCGTCCGGGCCCCTTGCAATCGGGCATGGTTGACGACTTTATCAACCGTAAGCACGGCCGCGCCGAACTCGCTTACCCGCACTCGGACTACCAGTACGAGGGCCTGAAGCCGGTTCTGGCACCGACTTACGGCATCATCCTGTATCAAGAACAGGTGATGCAGATTGCCCAGGTCATGGCCGGTTACACCCTCGGTGGTGCCGACATGCTGCGTCGGGCCATGGGTAAGAAAAAGCCCGAGGAAATGGCCAAGCAGCGCGGCGGTTTCATTGAGGGTTGCAAGACCAACAATATCGATGCCGACCTTGCCGGTAACATTTTCGACCTGGTAGAAAAATTCGCCGGTTACGGTTTCAACAAATCCCACTCCGCTGCGTATGGTCTGGTGTCGTACCAGACCGCGTGGCTGAAAACGCACTACCCGGCGCCGTTCATGGCGGCGGTTCTGTCGGCGGATATGCACAACACCGACAAGGTCGTGACATTGATCGAAGAAATTCGCACGATGAAGCTGCGACTCGACGCGCCGGATGTGAATACCTCCGAGTTCAAGTTCACGGTGAATGACGAAGGCCGGATCATTTACGGCCTCGGCGCGATCAAGGGTGTGGGCGAAGGGCCGGTTGAAGCGATCACCGAGGCGCGTCAGGACGGGCCGTTCAAGGACCTGTTCGATTTCTGCGCCCGTGTCGACCTCAAGCGCATCAACAAGCGCACCCTTGACGGTTTGATCCGCAGCGGTGCGCTGGATCGTCTGGGTCCGTATTTCCATGACGAACCGAAAGCCTATCAAGCGAGCATCGACCAGAACCGCGCGGTCTTGCTGAACGCGATGGAAGGGGCGATCAAGGCCGCCGAACAAACCGCCCGCACCCACGACAGTGGTCATGCCGACCTCTTTGGCGGGTTGTTTGTAGAAGAAGATGCCGACGTCTACGCCAATCACCGCAAGGCGAAAGAGCTGACCCTGAAGGAACGCCTGAAAGGGGAAAAAGACACCCTGGGCCTGTACCTGACCGGTCACCCGATCGACGAATACGAAGGCGAAATCCGCCGTTTTGCCCGTCAGCGCATCATCGACCTGAAGCCGGCGCGCGATACCCAGACCGTCGCAGGCATGATCATCGCCCTGCGGGTGATGAAGAACAAAAAGGGCGACAAGATGGGGTTCATCACCCTTGACGACCGCTCTGGCCGGATCGAAGCTTCGTTGTTCGCCGAGGCGTTCCATTCGGCGCAGTCGCTGTTGCAGACTGACGCGATGGTGGTGGTTGAAGGCGAAGTCAGCAACGACGACTTCTCTGGCGGTTTGCGCTTGCGGGTCAAGCGGGTGATGAGCATGGAAGATGCGCGCACCAACCTGGCCGAAAGCCTGCGATTGAAGCTGCAGACCAAGGATTTGAAGGGCGATCAGCTACGCTGGCTGGGTGAGCTGTTCAAGCGTCACCGCGGCGCGTGCCCGATCACCATGGAGTACACGAGCCCCGATGCGAAGGCCTTGCTGCAGTTCGGCGAGACTTGGCGAATCGACCCGGCGGATGCGTTGATTCAAGCCCTGCGTGACCAGTTCGGGCGAGACAACGTCTTCCTCCAATACCGTTGACGGTCAGGTGTCATTTTTTGTCATAAAGAGTGCCCTCTGATCTCGACGCAGTTTAATCTCGACCTGAACGCGCCTCTCCCTTAAGGTAGGGCGCGAATAGACAACCGGCCGGCCCAAGCTCTCTTGGACGTCGACCCAAGACGGACGCCTATGAACCCGAATTTTCTAGATTTCGAACAGCCGATCGCCGACCTGCAAGCCAAGATCGAAGAGTTGCGCTTGGTCGGTAACGACAATTCGCTGAATATCGGCGATGAGATCTCCCGCCTGCAGGACAAAAGCAGCACGCTGACCGAAGACATCTTCGGCAAGCTGACCAGTTGGCAGATCGCGCGTCTGGCGCGTCACCCGAAACGTCCGTACACCCTGGACTACATCGAACACATCTTCACCGAGTTCGACGAGCTGCATGGCGATCGTCACTTCTCCGACGATGCCGCCATCGTTGGCGGCGTGGCCCGTCTGGATGACCAGCCGGTGATGATCATCGGTCACCAGAAAGGCCGCGAAGTGCGCGAGAAGGTTCGCCGCAACTTCGGCATGCCACGTCCGGAAGGCTACCGCAAGGCGTGCCGTCTGATGGAAATGGCCGAACGTTTCAAAATGCCGATCCTGACCTTCATCGATACGCCGGGTGCTTACCCTGGCATCGACGCTGAAGAGCGCAACCAGAGCGAAGCGATTGCCTGGAACCTGCGCGTGATGGCTCGCCTGAAAACCCCGATCATCGCCACCGTGATCGGTGAAGGTGGTTCCGGTGGTGCACTGGCAATCGGCGTGTGCGACCAGTTGAACATGCTGCAGTACTCGACCTACGCAGTGATCTCGCCGGAAGGTTGCGCTTCGATTCTGTGGAAAACCGCGGAAAAAGCACCGGATGCCGCTGAAGCCATGGGCATCACCGCCGAGCGTTTGAAAGGCTTGGGCATCGTCGACAAAGTGATTGGCGAGCCCTTGGGCGGCGCGCATCGTGACCCGGCTGCGGCCGCTGCATCGATCCGTGCCGAGCTGACTTCGCAGTTGGCCATGCTGAAGAAATTCGACAACGAAGCGCTGCTCGCCCGTCGTTACGAGCGACTGATGAGCTACGGTCTCTGATCTGAAGCTGCTTCGGCAAATGATGCAAAACCAGTGTGGGAGCGAGCTTGCTCGCGATAGCGGCTTAACATTCAACTAATCGGTTGGCTGTTACACCGCTATCGCGAGCAAGCTCGTTCCCACAGTTGATTTGGGCGAATTGAACACTATGAGCTCATCGAGGATTGATCTGCCAGCCAGGCTTCTGCTGAATCTTGCTCCGTGGCGCAACGCCACAACCTGGCGCATCGCCTTCTCCGGTGGTCTCGACTCCACCGTCCTGCTGCACCTTCTCGCCCATCTCGCAAAAACCGAACACCTCCCCGAGCTCAAAGCAATCCACGTCCATCACGGTCTTCAGGCCGCGGCTGATGCGTGGCCGGAACACTGCCAGTCAGTCTGTGATGTGCTTGGTGTGCCGCTACAGATCGTTCACGTTCAGGTTCAACCCGGCGCGAGCCCTGAGCGTGCCGCACGCGATGCGCGCTATGGCGCCTTCATCTCGGCCACTCACGCGAATGAGTTGCTGTTGACCGCCCAGCACCGTGATGATCAGGCGGAAACGTTGCTGTTTCGATTGCTGCGTGGGGCGGGGGCGAGAGGGTTGTCGGGAATGCCGCGCCAGCGCGTGCTGGGTAGAGGGCATCTGTTTCGACCCTTGCTCGATGTCACGCGAGCAGAGTTGGAGGCTTACGCGAAGGAGCATCAATTGAGCTGGATCGAAGACCCTTCGAATCAGGATCGTCAGTTCTCGCGCAATTACTTGCGGCATCAGGTTTTCCCGATCATGACTGAACGCTGGCCGCAAGCGGTGGCGAACATGGCCCGCAGCGCGGCGCATCTGAGCGAAGCCCGGGAGTTGCTTGATGAGCTCGCGCAAATCGATCTCGCCCACGCCAGTACCGTCAGTGAATTCGATTGGCTGGGTGTGCCGTCTCTTGAGCTGTTGCCGATTGCAAACCTGTCCGCCGCTCGGCAGCGAAATGCAGTAAGTCACTGGCTCGCCGCGATGACGCGTCTTCCGGACAGTGACCATTGGTCGGGTTGGGAGGATTTGCGGGATGCCACCGCCGATGCCCGTCCGATTTGGCGTTTGGCGGATGGCGAGCTACATCGGGCGGGCGGACGCATCTGGTGGTTATCCGGTCATTGGCTGCGACCTGCACTCGACGTCGGGAGGTGGGCTGATCCCTCGCAAGTGTTGGCGTTACCTGATAACGGCGTGCTCAAACTCACCGGTCAGATCCCCGAAGGCGCGCTGTATATCCGCTATCGTGAGGGCGGCGAGGCCATGAACCTGGCCGATCGCGGTCATCGGGATTTGAAGCGTTTACTTAACGAGCGCAGGGTGCCGGGCTTCGTCCGTGGCAGATTGCCGCTGCTCTTTCGAGAAGAGCAATTGCTGGCGGTGGCCAACCTGCGGGGCTTGAATGGTAGCGTGCAGGACGGCTGGAATTTGCATTGGCAGCCATCGAACGAAGATCAAGGTTTGAGCTGAAAGGGGCTTTCCGGTAGACTACGCTCCCTTCTTGATACAACTTCTGTGGATTCGCCTGAATTGCAGGAGTTGCCGATTACCAAGCAGTCTTTGCTGGGCGATTCCAAAAAATGTGTAGCGAGCAACGTACCGGTGTCTCATCTCCCGGTCTGTCCCAACGCGGCGGTTTTTTTGAAAGGTGCACTGTGATTAATGCAGGTGATCGGGGGCTTCGGCCTTCCTTCGCTTTCCCCGGCGGCTCGGACCGCTTTAACGCAGACTTCTAGGGTTTTTCATGACGCGCTACATATTCGTCACGGGCGGTGTTGTTTCTTCATTGGGGAAAGGCATTGCATCGGCTTCATTGGCGGCCATCCTGGAGGCGCGGGGACTTAAGGTCACCATGCTGAAGCTGGATCCGTACATCAACGTCGATCCGGGCACCATGAGCCCGTTCCAGCACGGTGAAGTGTTCGTCACCCACGACGGCGCCGAGACCGACCTGGACCTGGGCCACTACGAGCGGTTCATCCGCACGACCATGACCCAGAACAACAACTTCACCACCGGCCGTGTCTACGAACACGTCCTGCGCAAAGAGCGCCGTGGTGATTACCTGGGCGCGACCATCCAGGTCATTCCGCACATCACCGACGAAATCAAGCGCCGGATCATCAAGGGCGCCGGCGATGCCGACGTGGCCATGGTCGAGATCGGTGGCACAGTGGGTGACATCGAGTCGCAACCGTTCCTCGAAGCGATCCGTCAATTGCGTTTCGAAGTCGGCGCCAAGCGCGCGATGCTGATGCACCTGACGCTGGTGCCGTACATCGCCACGGCCGGCGAAACCAAAACCAAGCCAACCCAGCACTCGGTCAAGGAACTGCGTTCCATCGGCCTGCAGCCTGACGTGCTGGTGTGCCGCTCCGATCACCCGATCGACATTTCCTCGCGCCGCAAGATCGCGCAGTTCACCAACGTTGAAGAACGTGCGGTGATCGCGCTGGAAGACGCCGACACCATCTACAAGATCCCGGGCATTCTGCATTCGCAAGGCCTGGATGATTTTGTGGTCGAGCGTTTCGGCCTGCAATGCGGCGGTGCCGATCTGTCCGAATGGGAAGCCGTGGTCGACGCCAAGCTCAATCCTGAGCACGAAGTCACCATCGCCATGGTCGGCAAGTACATGGAACTGCTGGACGCCTACAAGTCGCTGATCGAAGCGATGAGTCACGCCGGCATCAGCAACCGCACCAAGGTCAACCTGCGCTACATCGATTCCGAAGACATCGAAAACCAGGGCACTGCGCTGCTCGAAGGTGTCGACGCGATTCTCGTACCTGGCGGCTTCGGTCTGCGTGGCGTGGAAGGCAAGATCACCGCCGTTCAATACGCTCGCGAAAACAAGGTTCCGTACCTCGGCATCTGCCTGGGCATGCAAGTGGCCGTGATCGAGTTCGCTCGTAACGTCATGGGCTGGAAAGACGCCAACTCCACCGAGTTCGATCGTGCAAGCGGTCACCCGGTCGTGGGTCTGATCACCGAGTGGGAAGATGCCACCGGCGCCGTCGAAACCCGTACCGAAACGTCCGATCTGGGCGGCACCATGCGCCTCGGCGCGCAGGATTGCCTGCTGGAGCCGGGTTCGCTGGTTCACGACTGCTATGGCAAGGACGTGATCGTCGAGCGTCACCGTCACCGCTACGAAGTGAACAACAACCTGCTGCCAAAGATCATCGAGGCCGGCCTGAAAATCTCCGGTCGTTCCGGTGATGGCGCGCTGGTTGAAGTGGTCGAAGCCCCGGATCATCCATGGTTCGTCGCCTGCCAGTTCCACCCTGAGTTCACCTCGACACCACGCGACGGTCACCCGTTGTTCAGCGGTTTCGTCAAAGCAGCTTTGGCTCAACACCAGAAGAAGGCGTGAACCTTATGGCGCAGAAGATCATCCGTGTAGGCGATATCGAGATTGCCAACGACAAGCCAATGGTGCTGTTCGGTGGCATGAACGTGCTGGAAAGCCGCGACATGGCGATGCAGGTCTGCGAAGAATACGTGAAGGTGACCGAGAAACTCGGTATCCCTTACGTGTTCAAGGCCAGCTTCGACAAGGCCAACCGTTCCTCTGTGACCTCTTACCGTGGCCCCGGCCTGGAAGAGGGTATGCGGATTTTCCAGGACATCAAGCAAGCCTTCGGCGTGCCGATCATCACCGACGTCCACGAGCCTGATCAGGCCGCGGTCGTCGCTGAAGTCTGCGACATCATCCAGCTGCCGGCCTTCCTGTCGCGCCAGACCGACCTCGTGGTCGCGATGGCCAAGACCGGTGCGGTGATCAACATCAAGAAGGCCCAGTTCCTCGCGCCTCAGGAAATGAAACACATCCTGAGCAAGTGCGTGGAAGCGGGTAACGATCAGTTGATCCTCTGCGAACGCGGTTCGAGCTTCGGCTACAACAACCTGGTGGTCGACATGCTCGGCTTCGGCATCATGAAGCAGTTCGAATACCCGGTGTTCTTCGACGTGACTCACGCGTTGCAAATGCCTGGCGGTCGCGCCGATTCCGCTGGTGGCCGTCGTGCCCAGGTCCTCGACCTGGCGAAAGCTGGCATGAGCCAGTCGTTGGCCGGCCTGTTCCTCGAAGCCCACCCAGACCCGGACAACGCCAAATGCGACGGCCCTTGCGCCTTGCGTCTGGACAAACTGGAGCCATTCCTGGTCCAGCTCAAAGCTTTGGACGAACTGGTGAAGAGTTTTCCGACGGTAGAAACCGCGTAATCCTCATTTCTCCCTGTAGGAGCCGAGCTTGCTCGCGATGGCGCCCGACAGAGCGCCATCCGCATGCCGGTCCTATGCGGTAATGTGACGCACAAGTTATAAATCGAGCGGTAAAGAGCGTTTTCGTCAACTTTGGAGTGTTTACAACAATGGCAAAAATCGTCGACATCAAAGGTCGTGAAGTTCTCGACTCCCGTGGCAACCCCACCGTGGAAGCGGACGTGCTTCTCGATAACGGCATCATCGGCAGCGCTTGCGCGCCGTCCGGTGCTTCCACTGGCTCGCGTGAAGCGCTCGAGCTGCGTGATGGCGACAAGAGCCGTTATCTGGGCAAGGGCGTTCTGAAAGCCGTCGCCAACATCAACGGTCCGATCCGCGACCTGTTGAAAGGTACAGACCCAAGCGACCAGAAAGCGCTGGATCACGCGATGATCAAGCTGGACGGCACTGACAACAAAGGCTCCCTGGGCGCCAACGCGATCCTCGCCGTTTCCCTGGCCGCGGCCAAGGCAGCAGCACAGGACCAGGACCTGCCGCTGTACGCTCACATCGCCAACCTGAACGGCACCCCGGGTGTTTACTCGATGCCGGTTCCGATGATGAACATCATCAACGGTGGCGAGCACGCCGATAACAACGTCGATATCCAGGAATTCATGGTTCAGCCGGTTGGCGCCAAGTCTTTCTCGGAAGGTCTACGCATGGGCACCGAGATTTTCCATCACCTCAAAGCCGTTCTGAAAGCCCGTGGCTTGAGCACCGCTGTGGGTGATGAAGGTGGTTTCGCGCCGAACCTGGCGTCCAACGAAGACGCTTTGAAAGTGATCTCCGAAGCCGTGGCCAACGCCGGTTACAAGCTGGGCACCGACGTGACCCTGGCTCTGGACTGCGCGGCCAGCGAATTCTACGAAGACGGCAAGTACAACCTGTCCGGCGAAGGCCAGGTGTTCACCGCTGAAGGTTTCGCCGATTACCTGAAAGGTCTGACCGAGCGTTACCCGATCATCTCCATCGAAGATGGCCTGGACGAGTCCGACTGGGCTGGCTGGAAAATCCTCACCGACAAGATCGGCGAGAAAACCCAGCTGGTAGGCGACGACCTGTTCGTGACCAACACCAAGATCCTGAAAGAAGGTATCGATAAAAAGATCGCCAACTCAATCCTGATCAAGTTCAACCAGATCGGAACCCTGACCGAAACCCTGGAAGCCATCCAGATGGCCAAGGCCGCTGGTTACACCGCCGTGATCTCGCACCGCTCCGGCGAAACCGAAGATTCGACCATTGCCGACCTGGCGGTGGGCACCGCGGCTGGCCAGATCAAGACAGGTTCTCTGTGCCGTTCCGATCGCGTTTCCAAGTACAACCAACTGCTGCGTATCGAAGAGCAGTTGAATGGCAAAGCCAAGTACAACGGTCGCAGCGAGTTCCGCGGTTAAGTTGTAGTTGGTAGAAAAGTCAGCGGATTGTGTCGAAAAAATCGCGACAGCGACGTTTTTGCCACTAATCTGATGCCTTAAGAGCACAAGCCTGGATCTTCCAGGCTTCGTGCTATCAGAAGCTTCATAGTTTGGCATGGCTGTCTTTTTTCACTGGATACCTGATATTCGATGCGCAGTCCCAATTGGTTGTTCCTCGTCTTGCTCCTGCTGCTGGCTGGCCTGCAATACCGCCTGTGGGTGGGTAATGGCAGTCTGGCGCAAGTGGCCGAGCTGACTCAGCAGATCGCGGATCAACACGCTGAGAACGAAGGGTTACTGGAACGCAATCGGGTCATGGACGCCGAAGTCAGTGAGTTGAAAAAGGGCATGGAGACCGTTGAAGAACGAGCTCGCCATGAGTTGGGCATGGTCAAGGACGGTGAAACGCTGTTCCAGTTGGCTCAATGAATTCCTCATTACCGGCCTTCTGGGCCGTGATTCCTGCCGCGGGCGTCGGTGCCCGTATGGCCGCAGACCGTCCCAAGCAATACTTGCAACTGGGCGGGCGCACTATTCTCGAACACAGCCTCGGCTGTTTCCTTGATCATCCTTCCCTGAAGGGGTTGGTGGTCAGTCTGGCTGTGGATGATCCTTATTGGCCGAATCTGGCGTGCGCTGGCGATTCGCGTATTCAACGCGTTGACGGCGGCGCCGAGCGTTCCGGGTCGGTGCTCAATGCCTTGCTGCATTTGCATGCGCTGGGTGCTGGCGATGAGGATTGGGTGTTGGTCCACGATGCTGCGCGACCCAATCTGAGCCGTGATGATCTGGACAAGTTGCTGGTTGAACTGGCTGACGATCCGGTCGGTGGGCTGTTGGCGGTTCCGGCTCGCGATACCCTGAAACAGGTCGACAAGCACGGTCGTGTGGTTGAAACCGTGGATCGCAGTGTGATCTGGCAAGCTTACACACCGCAGATGTTTCGCCTTGGCGCGTTGCATCGGGCATTGGCCGACAGCCTGGTGGCCGATGCGGTTATCACCGATGAAGCGTCGGCGATGGAGTGGGCAGGGTTGGCGCCGCGGCTGATTGAGGGGCGCGCGGACAACCTGAAAGTCACTCGCCCCGAAGACCTCGAATGGCTGCGCCAGCGTTGGGCTAACCGTCGCTGAATGACCCGTTGACTGTTCTGCCGCTATCGCGAGCAAGCTCGCTCCCACAGTGTTTTGCGTTTGCCCCGTTTTTCAGTGTTCGCCAGCGACCCTTGTGGGAGCGTGCTTGCTCGCGATGGCGGCCGTGCAGGCAACCCATGACTTAATTCCGATACTCCGGCCGCTCTGCCAATCCTTCCTTCAAATAATCCACCAACTTGCGCACCTTGGGCGACAGATGTCGCTGCTGTGGATAAAGCGCCCACACGGCGGTGTTCGGCGGCTGATGGGCTTCCAGCAACGAAACAAGTTCACCGCTTTTCAAGTGTTCCAGCACATAGTAATCCGGCAACTGACACAGCCCGACGCCTTGTAGCGCCGCATCCAGCACCGCTTGCCCACTGTTGCAGCGCCAGTTTCCCTGCACCCGCTGGGAAAATTCCCGCCCGTTCTGTTCCAGTTGCCACAGGTCCGAGCTGCCGATGAGGCAATTGTGGCGGCTCAGTTCCGACAAGCTATGTGGGCGGCCATACCGTTCCAGGTAGGACGGTGACGCGCACAAATACATGCGCCGGGGTGCCAGCCGCGTTGCCACCAGTCGCGAGTCCTGTAGGCGACCGAGGCGGATCGCCAGATCCAGACCTTCATGCACCAGGTCGAGTTGACGATTGCTCAGCTCGATATCGATTCGAAGTTGCGGATAGAGCCCCATGAAACGCGTCACCAGCGGCACGATAAAGCGTTCTCCGTACGCCACCGCGCAGGTCATGCGCAACATGCCTTTGGGCTCGCTGGTCAGGTCTCCGACCGCACGCAATGCTTCTTCGCGGCCATCTTGCAGGCGTTGGCAGTGTTGCAGAAAGGTTTGCCCGGCTTCGGTCAGCGTGACGCGACGAGTGCTGCGGTAGAGTAGTCGCGTCTGGAGGCGCTCTTCGAGGCGTACTATTTGGCGACTGATGTGGGAGGAGGAAACTCCGAGACGTTCAGCCGCTGCCGTAAATTGGCTGAACTCAGCCACCGCGACGAACTCATCAATACCTTCCCAGCGGTTCTCGGACATCAAGGATTATCCCTGTATGGCAATAATGTTTTGCTTTCGTCCGGATTATTCATCGTCAGGCGCTGTATTACACTCCCTGTCTTGCTTTTATTCACTGGAGAATCCACATGATCAAGTCACGCGCCGCCGTTGCCTTCGAGGCCAAGAAACCTCTCGAGATTGTTGAAGTCGATGTCGCCATGCCCAAGGCCGGTGAAGTTTTGCTGCGTGTGGTTGCCTCCGGTGTCTGCCATACCGATGCGTACACCCTGTCGGGCGCTGACCCGGAGGGCATCTTCCCGTCGATTCTGGGTCATGAAGGTGGCGCGGTGGTTGAAGCAATCGGTGAGGGCGTGACCTCGGTTTCGGTTGGCGATCATGTGATCCCGCTGTACACCCCGGAATGCCGTCAGTGCAAATTCTGCCTGTCGGGTAAGACCAACCTGTGTCAGGCGATTCGTGCGACTCAGGGCAAAGGCCTGATGCCGGATGGCACTACCCGTTTTTCCTACAAGGGCCAACCGATTTTCCACTACATGGGTACCTCGACATTCTCCGAGTACACCGTGCTACCGGAAATCTCCGTGGCCAGGATTCCGAAAGAAGCCCCACTGGAAAAAGTCTGCCTGCTGGGCTGCGGTGTCACCACCGGCATCGGCGCGGTGCTCAATACGGCCAAGGTAAAACCCGGCGACACCGTGGCTATTTTCGGTCTCGGCGGCATCGGTCTGTCGGCGGTCATCGGTGCCGTTAAAGCCAAGGCTGCACGGATCATCGCCATCGACATCAACCCGGCCAAATTCGAGATTGCCAAGCAGTTGGGTGCAACCGACTGCGTGAACCCGAAAGACTTCGACCGTCCGATTCAGGAAGTCATCGTTGACATGACCGATGGCGGCGTCGACTTTTCCTTCGAATGCATCGGCAATGTCCAATTGATGCGCGCCGCACTCGAATGCTGCCACAAGGGTTGGGGCGAGTCGGTGATCATCGGCGTGGCAGGTGCCGGTCAGGAAATCGCTACCCGTCCATTCCAGCTGGTCACCGGTCGCGTCTGGCGCGGTTCGGCGTTCGGCGGTGTGCGTGGTCGCACCGAATTGCCAAGCTATGTGGAAATGGCCGAAACCGGCGAAATCCCGTTAGACACGTTCATCACCCACACCATGGGCCTGGAAGATATCAACAAGGCTTTCGACCTGATGCATGAAGGAAAAAGCATCCGTTCCGTCATCCATTTCTGAGGTCCGCCATGAGCCTGGAAAATATCTCCTGCCAGAAAAGCTTCGGTGGCTGGCACAAACGCTACCGGCACCGCTCCGATGTACTGGGCTGCGACATGGTGTTCGCCGTGTACCTGCCGCCGCAAGCGGAGCAGGGCGGCAAACTGCCGGTGCTGTACTGGTTGTCGGGCCTGACCTGCACCGACGAGAACTTTATGCAAAAGGCCGGTGCCCTGCGCATGGCCGCCGAGCTGGGGATGATCATCGTTGCTCCAGACACCAGCCCGCGCGGTCCAGAGGTGCCGGGCGATCCGGATGGCGCTTGGGACTTCGGTCTCGGCGCCGGGTTTTATCTGAATGCCACGCAGGAACCGTGGTCCCGGCACTATCGGATGCATGACTATGTCGTGCAGGAATTACCGGCATTGGTCGAAGCCCATTTCCCGGCGTCGGACAAGCGCGGCATCAGCGGTCACTCCATGGGCGGACATGGTGCTCTGATCTGCGCCTTGCGCAATCCGGGGCGTTATCAGTCGGTGTCGGCGTTTTCGCCCATCAACAATCCGATGGATTGCCCGTGGGGTCACAAAGCCTTTTCCCGTTACCTGGGAGAAGACCGTTCGAAGTGGCGCGAATGGGATGCCTGCGCATTGATTGCCGAGGCTGACGAGAAGCTGCAGCTGCTGGTCGACCAAGGTGATCGCGACGACTTCCTCGCCACCCAACTCAAGCCTGAAGCCCTGCAACAGGCGGCCAAACTGGCCGGTCATCCGCTGACGTTGCGCCTGCAACCCGGCTACGACCACAGCTATTTCTTCATCGCCAGTTTCATCGACGACCACTTGCAGCATCACGGGCGCGCTCTGGGCGTGTAATGCAGGTAGAATCACGCCCTGACAAAAATCGGGGCGTTTTTTTATGCGTATTGGCCACGGCTATGATGTGCACCGTTTCGCTGAAGGCGATTTCATTACTCTGGGCGGCGTGCGCATTGCACACGGCTTCGGGCTGCTCGCTCACTCCGACGGTGACGTCCTGCTGCACGCCTTGAGCGATGCCTTGCTTGGCGCCGCTGCGCTGGGTGATATCGGCAAGCACTTCCCTGACACCGACCCGACATTCAAGGGCGCCGACAGCCGCGTGCTGTTGCGGCACGTCGTCGCACTGGTCCACGCCAAAGGCTGGAAAGTCGGCAATGTCGATAACACCATCGTCGCCCAGGCGCCGAAAATGGCCCCGCATATCGAATCGATGCGCGCACTGATTGCCGCGGATCTTCAAGTTGAGTTGGATCAAGTGAACGTGAAAGCTACCACTACCGAAAAGCTTGGCTTTGTCGGTCGCGAAGAAGGCATCGCCGTGCACTCCGTAGCCTTGTTGCTGCGCGCATGAACGAACTGCAACTGCTTGGCCCGCGTGCCTACGGTGAAGCCCTCGGCACAGCGGTGTTGAAAGCCATAGCGGAAGACTTTCAGGTCGACGAAGTGCTCGACATCCCACTCAGTGGCGATGGCGAACATTTGTGGATCTGGGTGGAAAAACGCGGCCTGAATACCGAAGAAGCGGCCCGGCGAATTGCCAAGGCGGCGGGCGTGCCATTGCGCACCGTCAGTTACGCCGGTCTCAAGGATCGTCAGGCGCTGACGCGCCAGTGGTTCAGCGTGCAACTGCCGGGCAAGGCTGATCCTGACTTGTCGTCGGCGGAAAACGACACGTTGAAGATCCTCAAGACCGGTCGGCATAAACGCAAGCTGCAACGCGGTGCCCATTCGGCGAATGGCTTCACCTTGCGCCTGACTCAATTCGCTGGCGACAAAGTGGCCATCGAAGAACGCCTGCAACTTATCTCCAAGCAAGGTATTCCCAATTATTTCGGCGCCCAGCGCTTCGGGTTTGATGGCGGCAATGTGGTCGACGCCCGAGCCTGGGCAGCGCGCAAGGCTTTACCGGATCAACGCAACGTTCGTTCGCGTCTGCTCTCCACCGCTCGCAGTTTTCTGTTTAACCAGGTGTTGGCGGCGCGAGTGGCCGATGGCACCTGGCAGCAGGCGCAGGTGGGCGATCTGTTAGCCTTTACCGACAGCCGCAGTTTTTTCCCGGCCGGTGAAGCCGAGTGCAGCGACCCGCGACTGGCGATTCTCGACCTGCACCCGACCGGCCCGCAGTGGGGCGATGGTGACTCGCCGGCGACGGGCGCAGTCCATGAACTGGAGCAGGCAATCGCCGCGCGCGAAGCAGATCTGCGCGACTGGTTGATTAACGCGGGCATGAACCACGAACGTCGCATCCTGCGACTGCCCATTGCCGGGTTGACGTGGCATTATCCCGAGCCTGACATTCTGCAACTGGAATTCGTCCTGCCGGCCGGATGCTTCGCCACCGTATTGGTGCGTGAACTCGTCGATCTGGTGCCGGTGGGGCAGACGGACAGCCCATGCGTATTCTGATTTCTAACGACGATGGGGTAACCGCACCCGGTCTCGCCGCGCTTTATGCTGCGCTGGCGGATTACACCGAATGCGTGGTTATCGCCCCGGACCAGGACAAAAGCGGCGCCAGCAGTTCGCTGACGCTCGACCGTCCGTTGCACCCGCAGACATTGGCCAACGGCTTTATCAGCCTTAATGGCACACCGACCGATTGCGTGCATCTGGGCCTCAACGGCTTGCTGGAGCGCGAACCTGACATGGTGGTTTCCGGCATCAACCTGGGCGCCAATCTGGGGGACGATGTGTTGTATTCCGGCACCGTCGCCGCGGCCCTTGAAGGGCGTTTCCTGGAGTGTCCTTCGTTTGCCTTTTCGTTGGTCTCACGACAGGTCGAGAACCTTCCCACAGCCGCTTACTTTGCGCGCAAACTGGTGGAAGCCCACGCAGATCTTGACCTGCCACCGCGCACGGTACTGAACGTGAACATTCCCAATTTGCCGCTGGACCACATCCGCGGAATCCAGCTGACTCGCCTCGGTCATCGCGCCCGCGCGGCGGCACCGATGAAAGTGGTCGACCCGCGTGGCAAGTCCGGTTACTGGATCGCTGCGGCGGGTGATGCCGAAGACGGCGGCCCGGGCACTGATTTCCATGCGGTGATGCAAGGCTATGTGTCCATTACGCCACTGCAACTGGATCGCACCTTCAATGATGCCTTCCGAAGCCTCGATGGCTGGCTGGAGGGACTGCGCTGATGGCTCGTGAACAAGACCCGATGCATCGCGGTATCGGGATGACCTCGCAACGCACTCGCGAGCGTCTGATTCAGCGGTTGTATGAGGAGGGCATTTCCAACGCCAAGGTGCTGGAAGTGATCCGCCGTACACCGCGTCACCTGTTCGTCGATGAGGCGCTGGCGCACCGTGCCTATGAAGACACGGCGTTGCCGATCGGCAACAACCAGACGATCTCCCAGCCTTACATGGTGGCCCGCATGAGCGAGTTGCTGCTGGAAGCGGGGCCGCTGGACAAGGTGATGGAAATCGGCACGGGCTCGGGTTATCAGACCGCGATCCTTTCGCAACTGGTCGAGCGGGTTTTTTCCGTCGAGCGCATCAAGGTTTTGCAGGACCGGGCCAAGGAACGTCTGGTCGACCTCAACTTGCGCAACGTGGTCTTCCGCTGGGGCGATGGTTGGGAAGGCTGGCCGGCGCTGGCACCGTACAACGGCATTATCGTGACAGCGGTGGCGACCGATGTGCCCCAGGCATTGCTTGACCAGTTGGCGCCCGGAGGGCGACTGGTGATACCGGTCGGGTCGGGTGAAGTTCAACAATTGATGCTGATCATCCGCGAGGAGCACGGGTTTTCCAGGCGTGTTCTTGGGGCGGTGCGATTCGTTCCATTGCTCAACGGGCCACTGGCCTGAGCATTTGTTCCGGCGCGGTGAATTCTCTTCGATTGCCCCTGTCTTACAGCGGCGTCGATCAGTTAAACGGAATGGATCGTCAGGTAGCAAACGTGTGCTTCGCTTCATTAAAGGTAAAGCCTGCACAGCCCGTTATACTGGCGACATTTCATGCCGGGAGCACGGCAATTAAACATTTCAGCCACCACAAAGGGAGCGGCGGGTGAGTCACACAGTCATTGCGCAGCGAATGGGTATAACGAGCTTTCAGCGCCTGGTGACTGGCCTTGTCTTGAGCACCTTGCTGGTCGGTTGTTCCAGCACCAAATCGAGCGACGTACGCGTCCTCGATCGCAACAATGCCGTCGCCCAGCGTCCGGCAGTGACCACGGGCCAGTATGTGGTTCGACCGAAAGACACGCTGTTCTCGATCGCCTTTCGCTACGGCTGGGACTACAAAGCCCTCGCGGCACGCAACAATATTCCTACGCCTTACACGATACATCCGGGTCAGACGATTCGCTTTGACGGTCGCACCGGTTCAACGCCGACAGCGGTGGTCAGCCCGTCCGATTCGGCGCCTTCGTCGTCCAGTAAAACCACCGTAATCCGGCGCCAGCCAAATGGCGCGACTACCACAACAACGGTGGTTGCACCGTCCGTCGCCAACAAGCCAACACCTGCTCCGATGCCTCCGGCAGGCCCGGCCCCGACCGGCTGGGGATGGCCTTCTAATGGCATCTTGATTGGAAAATTCTCTTCAAACGGTAGTTTGAATAAAGGAATTGATATCGCCGGAGATTTGGGACAGCCTGTTTTAGCTGCGTCTGATGGGACGGTGGTATACGCCGGGAGTGGCTTAAGGGGCTACGGCGAATTGGTCATCATCAAACACAGCGATACCTACGTCAGTGCCTACGGACATAACCGCAGGCTGTTGGTTCGGGAGGGGCAGCAGGTCAAGGTCGGACAGACAATTGCCGAAATGGGGTCAACGGGTACAGACCGGGTGAAACTGCATTTTGAGATTCGCCGACAAGGTAAACCTGTAGATCCGCTGCAGTTCCTGCCACGTCGTTGATTTGTTACCAGCCTGTTCCGTCACGTAGAGGGAACAGGCTCCAGCGTTGCCAAGGATAGAGGCGCCGCTTGAGCTTGAGGTCGAACTCACCAAAGGACTATAACAATGGCTCTCAGTAAAGAAGTGCCGGAGTTTGACATCGACGATGAGGTTCTCCTGATGGAGACCGGCATCGGTACGGATTCGATGTCGAATGATGAAGGGGATGCTCCACCTTCCGTTCGTGCCAAATCCAAACACTCCGCTTCGTTAAAGCAACACAAGTACATTGACTACACGCGTGCACTCGATGCCACGCAGCTGTACCTCAATGAGATCGGCTTTTCCCCTCTGCTGTCGCCCGAAGAAGAAGTTCACTTTGCACGCTTGTCGCAAAGTGGCGATCCGGCCGGTCGCAAACGCATGATTGAAAGTAACCTGCGGCTGGTGGTGAAAATCGCCCGTCGATACGTCAATCGTGGCTTGTCGCTGCTGGACCTGATCGAAGAGGGCAACCTCGGGCTGATTCGGGCGGTAGAGAAGTTCGACCCCGAACGTGGCTTCCGTTTTTCGACCTACGCAACCTGGTGGATTCGTCAGACCATCGAGCGCGCGATCATGAATCAGACCCGGACCATCCGGTTGCCGATCCATGTGGTCAAAGAGCTCAACGTGTACCTGCGGGCCGCACGGGAGCTGACGCAAAAACTCGATCACGAACCCTCACCCGAAGAAATCGCCAACCTGCTGGAAAAACCGGTGGGAGAGGTCAAGCGCATGCTCGGCCTGAACGAGCGAGTATCTTCGGTCGACGTCTCACTGGGTCCGGATTCGGATAAAACCCTGCTGGACACCCTTACCGATGACCGTCCAACCGATCCGTGCGAACTGCTGCAGGATGACGACCTGTCTCAGAGCATCGATCAATGGCTCTCGGAATTGACCGACAAGCAGCGTGAGGTGGTGATACGTCGCTTCGGTCTACGCGGTCATGAGAGCAGCACGCTGGAAGATGTAGGCCTGGAAATAGGCCTGACTCGCGAACGTGTCAGACAGATTCAAGTTGAAGGCCTGAAGCGTCTACGGGAGATTCTGGAGAAGAATGGTCTGTCTAGCGAGTCACTGTTTCAATAAGCAAATCGCGTGAGCAGCAAGCAGAAAGCCCCGACTGGTTCGGGGCTTTTTGTATTCTGAGAAAAGGCGTCCTACATCACCTCAGGTTTGTAGTCTTGCGTTGTAAGTCTTTGCTTACTCTCTCGTAAGTGTTCGCTATTTTTACACGCTGGCAGACGTCCATTGTCGCTTCGGTCAAGTTCTATCTTGTTGAATATTATTGATATTTTATAAAAGTAGCAGCGTATGACAGTGTGTTTTTGTCCTTGAGGTCGATTGCGCTTGCCCCGGAACTCTCTAGTATCAGGGGTGTGTCGACGGACAGACACGCCCTTCACGGATGAGGGGAAAGGACATTGCAGGATGCGATTCATCAGGACGATGAAAAGGAACATAGGGAATAGGGAAAAATGTGGGCGGGTCAAACCGCCCCTTTTTTTGCCTGCAGAAAAGCGAAAAGGCCCGCAAGGGGCCTTTTCGGGAACGCGGGGGAAATCAGCGTTCGAGGTCTTTGATCTTGCCTTTGACGCCATCCCACTCTTCGGCATCGGGCAGCGATTCTTTCTTCTCGGTGATGTTGGGCCAGATTTCGGCCAACTCAACGTTCAGCTGAATGAATTCCTGCATCTCTTCCGGGACTTCATCTTCGGAGAAGATGGCCACGGCAGGGCATTCTGGTTCGCACAGTGCGCAGTCGATGCACTCATCCGGGTGAATCACCAGGAAGTTCGGGCCTTCGTAAAAGCAGTCCACCGGACAGACTTCTACGCAGTCGGTGTACTTGCACTTGATGCAGTTGTCGGTGACGACGAAGGTCATTTCTAATTTTCTCCTCAGGCGGCGGCAGCGGAGCCCCTTCACGTTGGGGTCGCCAGGTTTGGGAGCGATAGTCTGCAGGCCAGGCTATTAGCCTGCAGCATCCCAAACCGCGCGAGATTCTAACAGCTTGCGGTCAAGTGCGTTAGATCCGTGTCTTTAGTGTATAGAGCATTTCCAGCGCGCGACGCGGCGTCAGGTCATCCAGATCAAGTTTGGCCAATTCATCGAGCACTGGATGCGGCAGGCTGGCGAACATGTCGCTTTGCTGTGGCGTCGCCGGTTTGCCCTTGGCTGGTTTCGGGGTTTCGTGAGGCAGCGCGGTGGCTTCCAGTCGACCCAGGTGCTCGCGAGCGCGCACGATCACTTCGCTCGGCACACCGGCCAGCTGCGCAACGGCCAGGCCATAGCTCTGGCTGGCAGGCCCGGGCAGCACGTGGTGCAGGAACACGATGCGCTCGTTGTGCTCGGTGGCATTGAGGTGCACGTTGGCCACCAGCGGCTGGGCTTCCGGCAACACTGTCAGTTCAAAGTAGTGGGTGGCGAACAGCGTGTAAGCCCGCAAATGCGCCAGGCGCTCGGCGGCAGCCCAGGCCAGGGACAGTCCGTCAAAGGTGCTGGTGCCGCGACCGACTTCGTCCATCAGCACCAGGCTGCGTTCGGTGGCGTTGTGCAGAATGTTCGCGGTTTCGCTCATTTCGACCATGAAGGTCGAGCGTCCACCGGCCAAGTCATCGCTTGAACCGATGCGGGTGAAAATCCGGTCCACCAGCGACAACTCGCAACTGGCCGCCGGCACGAAACTGCCGATGTGCGCCAGCAACACGATCAACGCGGTCTGACGCATGTAGGTGGATTTACCGCCCATGTTCGGACCGGTGATCACCAGCATGCGCGTATTGTCGTCGAGGCTCAGGTCGTTGGCCACGAACGGCGTGGTCAGCACTTGCTCGACCACCGGGTGACGACCCTGGCTGATGCGCATGCATGGCTCGTCAACGAAGCGCGGGCAGTTCAAATCGAGATTCAATGCGCGTTCGGCGAGGTTGCTCAGCACGTCCAGTTCGGCCAGGGCTGCTGCGGTGTCTTGCAGCGGGGGCAACTGGGCGATCAAATCTTCAAGTAGCGCTTCGTACAACATCTTCTCGCGGGCGAGGGCGCGGCTCTTCGCTGACAGGGCCTTGTCTTCGAACGCCTTCAGCTCCGGCGTGATAAAACGCTCGGCGCCTTTCAGGGTCTGACGGCGGATGTAATCGGCCGGCGCCGATTCGGCTTGCTTGCTCGGCAGTTCGATGAAGTAACCGTGAATGCGGTTGTAGCCGACTTTCAGGTGCGACAAGCCGGTGCGGGCTTTTTCGCGAGCTTCCAGATCGATCAGGAACTGCCCGGCGTTTTCGCTGAGCGATTGCAGATCGTCGAGTTCGCTGTCGTAACCGGTTTTCAACACGCCGCCATCGCGGATCACCGCAGGCGGGTTGTCGATGATGGCTTTTTCCAGCAGTGCCGCCAGTTCCGGGTAAGTGCTGGTGGTCTTCGCCAGTTGAATGATGTGCGGCGCTTCCAACTCCGTCATCGCCACTTGCAATTCAGGCAGTGCTCCGAGGGCATCACGCAAGCGCGCCAGGTCCCGAGGACGGGCATTGCGCAGGCCGATTCGCGCGAGAATCCGCTCGATGTCACCGATTTCCTTGAGCTGCGGTTGCAGCTTTTCGAAACGGTAGCCGTCGAGCAGGCACGTGATCGAGGTCTGGCGCGCCAGCAAAACAGTCAGATCGCGCAGCGGGCGGTTCAGCCAGCGGGTCAGCAAGCGGCTGCCCATCGCGGTCTGGCAACGATCGACCACCGATTGCAGGGTGTTGTCGCGACCACCGGCCAGGTTGGTGTCCAGCTCCAGGTTGCGACGACTTGCGCCATCCAGCACCACTGTATCGTCCAGACGTTCATGCCGCAGGCTGCGCAAGTGCGGCAGGGCGGTGCGCTGGGTTTCCTTGGCGTAGCTGAGCAGGCAACCGGCAGCGCCGATGGCCAGGGTCAGGTTCTCGCAACCAAAACCTTTCAGGTCCTGGGTCGAGAATTGTTGGCAGAGACTTTTCAGCGCCGAGTCGCGCTCGAAATCCCACGGCGCACGGCGACGAACCCCACGGCGCTTCTCTGCCGGCAAATCCTTTGGCCAGTCATCCGGGATCATCAGCTCCACCGGGTTGACCCGCTCCAGTTCCGCCAGGAGGTTTTCCCAGCCCTTGATCTCCAGCACCGTGAAGTTGCCGCTGGTGATGTCCAGCACAGCAAGGCCGAACAGACGTTCGTCGCCCAGCACGGCCGCGATCAGGTTATCCCGACGCTCATCGAGCAAGGCTTCATCACTGACTGTGCCCGGCGTGATGATCCGCACCACCTGCCGATCCACCGGCCCTTTGCTGGTCGCCGGGTCGCCGACCTGCTCACAAATCACCACTGACTCGCCGAGCTTGACCAGTTTCGCCAGGTAACCTTCCGCGGCGTGGTAAGGAATCCCGCACATCGGAATCGCCTGACCGGCCGACTGCCCACGGGCAGTCAGGGTGATGTCCAGCAACTTGGCGGCCTTCTTCGCGTCTTCATAGAAGATCTCGTAGAAGTCGCCCATGCGGTAGAACATCAACTGGTCGGGGTGCTGGTTCTTCAGGCGCCAATACTGCTGCATCATTGGCGTGTGAGAGGACAAATCGGAGACAGGTTTATTCATCGGATAATCAGGCAAATTCGTTGAAAGGTGTAGGGCAAAGGAGGGACATCGGCCCGGCTTTTCCGCGATGGGCGCAAGGTTAACATGGGCGGTCCAACCGACGCAGGCATGAAAGCCACGCGACCTGAAAGGTACCTGCCTCGCTCGCTAACATTTTGATCGATCCTGTAACTTGCATGCCCGATCCGCTCGTGTACGGTAGTTCCCATTCCGCCCGCTCAGGAGATGACCGTGAAAGAAATCACCCAACTGGCCGCCGAACTTGGCCGGCGCTTGCAGGTTCTCAATGCTCACGTCGCCGCAGCAGAGTCCTGTACCGGCGGCGGGATTTCCGAGGCTATCACGCGCATTCCAGGGAGTTCGGCGTGGTTCGAGGCCGGTTATGTCACGTACTCAAACCGTCAGAAAACTGAGCAATTGAATGTTCCGGTCGAGTTGTTTGCAACGGTCGGGGCGGTCAGTCGCGAGGTGGTCGAGGCCATGGTGCGAGGCGCGCAGGAAAAAAGTCGGGCGCATTTTGCCGTGGCGGTCAGCGGCGTGGCCGGGCCGGATGGTGGTTCGCCGAGCAAGCCGGTGGGCACGGTCTGGCTGGCCTGGGGTGTGGGGGAGCGGGTCTTCAGCGAGGTGCAGCACTTCCCCGGAAACCGCGACGAGGTCCGCCGACAAACGGTGAGGGCCGCGCTAGAGGGGCTGCTGCGCCATGCCAGCGGAGAAATCTCAAATCAGGGGTAGGCGATCCTGAATCGCTGTGGAATAATACTGGCTACTTATACAGGTGTTGGCCGTCAGGCCTTATTGATTACGTGAGGACTTTAATGGACGACAACAAGAAGAAAGCCTTGGCTGCGGCCCTGGGTCAGATCGAACGTCAATTCGGCAAGGGTGCCGTAATGCGTATGGGCGATCAGGACCGTCAGGCGATCCCGGCTATCTCTACGGGCTCTCTGGGTCTGGACATCGCGCTCGGCATTGGTGGTCTGCCAAAAGGTCGTATCGTTGAAATCTACGGTCCTGAATCCTCCGGTAAAACCACGCTGACACTGTCGGTGATCGCCCAGGCTCAAAAAGCCGGCGCGACCTGCGCATTCGTCGACGCCGAACACGCCCTCGATCCTGAATACGCCGGCAAACTCGGCGTCAACGTCGACGACCTGCTGGTTTCGCAGCCGGACACCGGCGAGCAGGCCCTGGAAATCACCGACATGCTGGTGCGTTCCAACGCGGTTGACGTGATCATCGTCGACTCCGTGGCGGCGCTGGTGCCGAAGGCTGAAATCGAAGGTGAAATGGGTGACATGCACGTGGGCCTGCAAGCCCGTCTGATGTCCCAGGCGCTGCGTAAAATCACCGGTAACATCAAGAACGCCAACTGCCTGGTGATCTTCATCAACCAGATCCGTATGAAAATCGGCGTGATGTTCGGCAGCCCGGAAACCACCACTGGTGGTAACGCGCTGAAGTTCTATGCTTCGGTTCGTCTGGACATCCGCCGTACTGGCGCGGTGAAAGAAGGCGATGAAGTCGTCGGTAGCGAAACCCGCGTCAAGGTTGTGAAGAACAAGGTCGCTTCGCCGTTCCGTCAGGCCGAGTTTCAGATTCTGTACGGCAAGGGCATCTACCTCAATGGTGAGATGATCGACCTGGGTGTTCTGCACGGTTTCGTCGAGAAGTCCGGTGCCTGGTACGCCTACGAAGGCACCAAGATCGGTCAGGGCAAGGCCAACTCGGCCAAGTTCCTGGCGGACAACCCGGAAATCGCCACGAAACTTGAGAAGCAGCTGCGCGACAAACTGCTGACTCCGGCGCCGGACGTCAAAGCATCGCCAGTCAAAGAGACGGCTGATGACCTGGCTGACGCTGATATCTGATTGATCCGATGACCGCCGTACTCGATACACTCGTCGCGGTGCGGCGAACCGCAATGGACCTGCTCGCGCGACGCGAGCACGGTCGAGTCGAGCTGACGCGTAAACTGCGTCAGCGTGGCGCCCTCCCTGAAATGATCGACACAGCACTCGACCGTTTGACGGAAGAGGGTCTGTTGTCCGAATCCCGTTACCTCGAAAGCTTCGTTTCTTATCGTGCCCGTTCCGGCTATGGCCCTATGCGTATCCGCGAAGAGTTGAGCCAGCGTGGCCTGCAACGCAGCGACATCGAGCTCGCGTTACGCGAGAGCGGTATCAACTGGCAGGAACAACTGGAAGACACCTGGCGGCGCAAGTTCTCCGGCCATTTACCGATAGACGTCCGGGAGCGCGCCAAGCAAGGACGGTTCCTGAGTTATCGGGGTTATCCCATGGAAATGATCAGCCGCTTGTTCAGCGGCCGAGGGATGGACGATTGACTGAAACGGCTCGCTATTTTGATAGCGGGCCGTTTTTTTTGCCTTACGTAACCTTCGAGGGTTCCCGCGTGCGTTGTTGCGCCTGAGGTTTGGGCTGCGCCCAGTTTTCCGGCAGGTTGATGTAGTCCACCAGTTCCCGCAGGCGTCCATGGTCACGGGCGTTAAAGGTGAAGGCCAGACGTGCAAGGTGGCTGAACTGCGGCTCGTCGTGCTCCTCGCCGCTGTAGGCATGCTGATGGAAGTGATCGCTCAGGCAAAGGTCGGCGAACGCGTGTTGCATGTGCTCCAGCGCCTCGTCACTGAGCTTGTGATTCATGCGGATCACGAACTGATGCTTGAGCCAGCGGCTGGAGTGGAAGTTGCTGTAGAACTGAGTGATCTGCTCCACCGCCTCTTCGGCGCTATAGACCAGGCTCACCAGTTTCAGGTCGGTGGGCAGGATATAGCGATTCTCCTCCAGTTGATTGCGGATGAAGTCCAGTGCACCTTGCCAGAACTTGCCGCCCGGAGCGTCCAGCAGCACCACTGGCACCAGCGGGCTTTTACCGGTCTGGATCAGCGTCAGCACTTCCAGCGCCTCGTCCAGCGTACCGAAACCGCCAGGGCACAAGACCAGCGCATCGGCTTCCTTGACGAAGAACAGCTTGCGGGTAAAAAAGAAGTGGAACGGCAACAAGTTGGTGGTGCCGTTGACGGTGGGATTGGCATGTTGCTCGAAGGGCAGGGTGATGTTGAATCCCAGGCTGTGTTCAAGGCCGGCACCTTCGTGGGCGGCCGCCATGATGCCTCCGCCGGCGCCGGTGATCACCATCAGGTCCGAGCGGGCCAGTGCGGCGCCGAGTTCTCGGGCGAGGCCATACAGCGGGTGTTCTATTGGCGTGCGGGCCGAGCCGAACACCGTGACTTTACGCCGTCCCCGGAACTGTTCGAGCACACGGAACGCCTGTTCAAGTTCGCGCAAGGCTTGCAGGGTGATTTTGGCATTCCAGCGATTGTGATCTTCCTGGGCCATGCGCAGCACGGTCAGGATCATGTCGCGGTAGATCGGGATGTTTGGGCTGTTGGGTGAAACCAGATTGAGCTGTTCTTCGACCTTGCTCATGAGGTCGTGGCCGCTTTCTGCAAAATGGCGGCTCAGGAGGTCATTCGGTTGGTAAGGCATCAACTTCTCCTTCCATACAGGCTCTGTTTTTTCCCTTGGATGAAGGAAACATTCGCATAGGCAAATAGAAAACCAGGCAGCCCCTTTTCTGCCCTGAAAAGTGAACGGAACACTATGAATCTAGACCCTCGCGGTGATTCGCGCTGACTTGATCATTGCGCTGTAAAGTCTTTCCTGGCAACCGCTTATTGACGGTTTGCAAGGTGATTTCACCGTTCGTCTGAACACACGCCGAGTGCCCGGCACTCTGATTTACTGAATAACAGGCGTGACACCATAGCTTTGCGTCAATGGCAGGGCGCACGGTACAAGCGGTTCAAGGATTTTCTCGCTCAAGCAAGGGCGAAGTGCATGGAGGCGGGATGCGATGGCCAGAGTCATTCTGGAGATCGATACACAACTGTATCGATTATTGAAGTCATCGGCCGAGACCCATCACTTGAGTCTTGAAGAGGAGTGCTGTCGGCGTCTGGAGGGAGCCGATCGGCGCTCGCGCTATTTAGAGGCGCTGTTGGCAGAACTGCGCGCCGAGGATGAACAGCGACGCGCCCATTCCCATTGAATTACTTTTTCTTGGCCGGTGTGGCTTTCGGGCAATCCGACTCCTGGAAACTTGCGGAGCCGACGGGACGATTTGTCTTCACCTCGGTAAAGTCGTAACGCATCACAGCGCCCTTTGCCATCAGCTTGCGGAACCCCGGGTTTCTGCACACGGAAGCGCCAAGCTGGAAATACACTGCTTTCGGGTCTTCCCGCATCTTGTTGGCGTGGCTGCTTTGTACGCTCAAGTGGTTGACCAGTACATTGCCTTCGGCGGTGTAGCCCTGATCGAGAATGTCTTCGTTGATCGCCCGTGGCGTGCCGACGCTGCTTTGTGCGGCGACGTTTCGCAGCTCTCTGTTGAGATTCTGCTCACTCAAGGACGCAGCCTGAGCGTTGAAGGACGACGCCAGCAGAATGGCAGCGGTGGGAACGATAAGGCGCAACATGAAACTCTCCTGGTTCAGTGACTGGTGGTTCGACCCGTCACATGACTGTGCGTTCAGTGGTGGCGAATTATAGGGGAGCGTGTCTGGACGGTACAGGCTTGCACCGGCCGCTCTGGTAAACTGCCGGCCTTTTCGCCTTGCCGAGTGCTATTCGTGTCGAGTTTTCCTGTCTGCCGGTGTTGCCCACGATGAACCACGTCCCCAACGCCGTCGCCCGCCTGCGTGATCAGCGCGAAGAGGAGGGCATCAAGCCGATTCAGGCCCGTGGCTGGCGGGCAACCCGTTGCCGTGCCTGCCGCGTGATCGAGAGCCATTGCCTGTGCGCCTGGCGTCCGCAGGTCGACACCCGTTCTGGCGTGTGTCTGATCATGACCAACAAGGAAGTGTTCAAGCCGAGCAACACGGGGTGGCTGATCGCTGACGTGGTGCGCGACAACCATGCGTTCATCTGGTCGCGTACGGAAACTGATCCGCAGTTGCTGGCATTGCTCGCCGACCCGCAATGGCAACCGTATCTGGTCTTTCCAGGCGAATACGTCGAGCCTGAGCGAGTGACGAACACGGTCGAATCCGATGGTGCCAAGCGGCCGCTGTTCATTCTGCTGGACGCGACCTGGACCGAGGCCCGGAAAATTTTCCGCAAAAGTCCTTATTTTGATGCGCTGCCGATCCTGAGCCTGCTGCCCGAGAAGCTGTCACGCTATCGGCTGCGTCGGTCAACTCGTAGCGAGCATTTGTGTACGGCCGAAGTGGCGGCGCTGTGCCTCGATCTGGCGGGCGATGTGGAGGCTGCGTCGGCACTGGACGCTTATTTCGACGTGTTCAGCCAGCATTACCTCGATGCCAAACACCAGCTTGAACTGAATGTGGCAACACCGGCACATGCCGAGTTGATGCCTTTCGTGCAGAAAAGCGCCGCTGTTCCGGCCTGATTGTCGCCCATACTGCAAAGAACTGTACCCGCCAGGCACCTTGACCACCCTTGCTTCGCTGGGCATGCTTGGCGCCGATTGGGGCGCGGCCGAGTTTGATACGCCGCATCTTTACGTGAAAAGTTGCGTGAATTGCCACGTGATTGGCGTTGAACGTGCCCTGTTGGTGCAGCTCCGTGGCTGTACCTCGAGTTGTTTGAAAAACAGGATCATTAGAAAAATGGCCACACACGAAATCCTGATTGCCGATGACCACCCTCTTTTTCGAAGCGCCTTGCATCAAGCGTTGACCCTGGGCCTTGGCCCGGACGTCCGACTCGTGGAAGTGGCAAGCATTGCCGAGCTCGAAACCCGTCTCGACGAAAAGTCTGACTGGGATCTGGTGCTGCTCGACCTGAACATGCCGGGAGCCTACGGTTTTTCCGGGCTGGTGTTGTTGCGTGGCCAGTACCCGCAAATTCCGGTGGTGATGGTGTCGGCGCAGGAGGAGGCCTCGATCATGGTGAAGTCCCGTGAGTTCGGTGCCAGCGGTTTCATTCCTAAATCGAGTGACCTGAGTGTTATCCAGAAAGCCGTACGTGCAGTGCTGGATGGCGATGTGTTCTGGCCGCCTCAGGCGTTTGAAGCCGTCAGCGTTTCCGACGAAGCCAAGGCTGCCAGTCAAGGCCTTGCCAGCCTGACACCTCAGCAGTTCCGGGTGCTGACCATGGTCTGTGAAGGTTTGTTGAACAAACAGATTGCCTATGAACTGAGTGTGTCGGAAGCGACAATCAAAGCCCACGTCACGGCGATTTTCCGTAAGCTGAATGTGCGGACCCGGACCCAGGCGGCATTGCTCCTGCAACAACTTGAGTCAATTTCAAGCCACTAAAGGGTTGGCGTCTTCACGCTTTTTTGACTTGGTTTAATCTAGCTTTCCCACTCCTTTTTGGTCAGTTGTGACTTCTATGTCCCCTTTCAAAGGCCAGACCGGCCTGAAACGCATCCTCAACGCTTCCGGTTATTCGCTGGACGGCCTGCGTGCAGCCTTCACCGGCGAAGCGGCTTTTCGGCAACTGGTGTTGCTTAATGTCATCCTGATCCCGATTTCGTTCTTTCTGAACGTCAGCCGTGTCGAGCAGGCGCTGTTGATTGCCGTCTGTCTGTTGGCATTGATCGTCGAATTGCTTAACTCGGCAGTGGAAGCGGCCATCGACCGCATCTCCCTTGAGCTGCACCCGCTGTCCAAGAATGCCAAGGACATGGGCAGCGCCGCACAGCTCGTGGCGTTGACCATGATCGGGCTGGTGTGGGCGGTGATTCTGCTTTAGGCGATGGTGGGCAGCACGATCTCGTCGCTGCGCTGAACCCCGGCGGTGAAGGCGCGGCACAGGTCGAGGAATTCGCGCATCGCTGACGTCTGATATTTCTGTTTGTGCCAGATGAAATAGAACTGCCGCGCCAGGTCCAGATCCGGAGTTTCCACCGGCACCAGGCTGCCGCGCCGGAACGCATCGCGCAGGGCCAGTCGCGAAATACAGCCAATCCCCAATCCCGACTCCACCGCGCGTTTGATCGCTTCGGTATGCTCCAGCTCCAGGCGGATGTTCAACGCGCTGCGATGGTGACGCATGGCCTGATCAAAGGTCAGTCGCGTGCCGGAGCCTTGTTCCCGCAGAATCCAGGCTTCGTGGCTCAGCTCATCCATGGTCGCGGTGCCGCGAATGGCCAATGGATGCTGCGGTGCGCAGAACACCACCAACTCATCCTCGACCCAACTCTGCACTTCAATGTCCGGATGGCTGCAGTCGCCTTCGATTAGACCCAGGTCAATTTCATAGTGAGCGACTTGTTGCACGATGTTGGCAGTGTTCTGCACGTGCAGCTTCACCTGGCTTTCCGGATGACGCTGCATGTAGCTGCCGATCAGCAGAGTGGCGAGGTAATTGCCGATAGTCAGGGTCGCGCCGACGGCCAAAGAGCCGAATCCGGACTTGCCGTTGAGCAGGTCTTCGATTTCCTTGGACTGATCGAGCAGCGCCACCGCTTGCGGTAGTAGCTGTTTACCGAGGGCGTTAAGGCTCAGCCGTTTTCCGGCGCGATCGAACAGCTGGCAGCTGGACTGGCGCTCCAGTTCGGTGATCGAGGTACTCGCCGCCGATTGCGACAGGTTGAGCAGACCCGCAGCACGGGATACGCTTTCCTGCTGGGCGACGGCGACGAAGACTTGAAGTTGACGGAGAGTAAATCGCATATCTATATAACCGATAACCCTTATCTTAATAATCCATTTAACAGATATTGTCGCTGCCATTAGAATGCGATGCAATTGCGCACATCACCGACGCAGGCAAAATCTCCAGGAGTCCCACGTACATGAGCAACATGAACCACGAGCGTGTCCTCAGTGTTCATCACTGGAACGACACTCTGTTCAGCTTCAAGTGCACCCGCGACCCGGGCCTGCGCTTCGAGAACGGCCAGTTCGTGATGATCGGCCTGCAACAGCCCAACGGCCGCCCGCTTATGCGCGCTTACTCGATTGCCAGCCCGAACTGGGAAGAGCACCTCGAGTTCTTCAGCATCAAAGTGCCTGATGGCCCGCTGACTTCCCAGTTGCAGCATCTGAAGGAAGGCGACGAGATCATCATCAGCAAGAAGCCTACCGGCACGCTGGTACTGGATGACTTGAAGCCTGGCAAACATTTGTACCTGCTCAGCACCGGTACCGGTCTGGCGCCGTTCATGAGCGTTATCCAGGACCCGGAAACCTACGAGCGTTTCGAAAAAGTGATCCTGTGCCACGGCGTACGTTACGTCAACGAAGTCGCCTACCGCGAATTCATCACCGAGCATCTGCCGCAGAACGAGTTTTTCGGCGAGGCCCTGCGTGACAAGTTGATCTACTACCCGACCGTGACCCGCGAGCCGTTCGAGAACGAAGGTCGCCTGACTGACCTGATGCGCAGCGGCAAGCTGTTCAGCGATATCGGCCTGCCACCGATCAACCCGCAGGACGACCGCGCCATGCTGTGCGGCAGCCCGAGCATGCTCGACGAGACCAGCGAAGTGTTGAACAGCTTCGGCCTGAAAGTTTCGCCGCGGATGCGCGAGCCGGGTGATTACCTGATCGAGCGCGCGTTCGTCGAGAAATAATATCCGCCGCACCTGTGGGAGCGGGCTTGCTCGCGAAGGGGTCGTGTCATTCGACATCAATGTTGATAGACACGCCGCTTTCGCGAGCAACCCCGCTCCCACAGGTGTTTCTGGCATTCAATCCTTCGCGGGAATGACTTCCAGGACGCGGATCACACCGGCCTCGGGGTAATGCCAGCGTACGTCCAAATCCCAGAATTGCGCACCGTATTCACGTTCCGGTGTAGGAATCTGATACGCCGGGCGCGGATCCTGCGCCAGACATTGCTCAATCAACTCAACCAACGGCTCTTCAAGGCGTTGAGCGTGGCCATGCGCCTGCTGCAGCGCCGAATCCGTCCACTGCACAGGAATCAACTCCGGCGCAGCGCTGGCGATGCTGTTGGATGCCGTATCGATGATGTCGGCGTAAGGCACGTAAGGTTTTATGTCCAGAATCGGTGTGCCATCCAGCAAGTCGATGCCGGATATCCACAGGCGATTGGCTTCGACTTTATCCAGCTTCACCACGGATTGACCGATGCCATTGGGCCTGTGCGTCGCGCGGGTGGCGAACACGCCCATGGACTTGTTGCCGCCGAGGCGAGGGGGGCGGACTTTCAGGCGTGGCTTTTCTTCCAGGGCCTGATGGAACAGGAACAGCAGCCACACGTGGCTTACCTGATCCAGACCTTGCACCGCATCGCCCTGATCGAACGGCGCCACCAGTTCCAGTACGCCGCGAGCGGCCGGGGCCAGTTGCGGCTGGCGCGGAATGGCGAACTTCTCCTTGAAGCAGGAGCGCACGAAGCCGATGGGGGAAACGCTGTAGGTCATGGTGTGGGGTCGAGATGGGATGGATTGGCATGATAACCCGATCGACCCCTATTCAGTTGTGCCGGTACCGGCCCCTTCGCGAGCAAGCCCGCTCCCACAGGAGAACGCGTAACCCTTGTGGGAGCGGGCTTGAACTGACGATGGCGGCTTCAAAAACGCCTTCGCCAGCAAGCTGTGCTCCTACAGGTAAGGGCCTTTTATTGCGGGCGAACGCGCAGGGTCAGGCCCTTGAGGAAGTTGCGCAGCAACTGGTCGCCGCACGGACGATAGTTGGTGTGGCCGAACTTGCGGAACAGCGCGCTCAGCTCAGGTTTGGACACCGGGAACTCGGCGGCCTTGAGGATCGCGTGCATGTCGTCTTCCTTCAGTTCGAAGGCCACACGCAGTTTCTTCAGGATGATGTTGTTGGTGACCGGCACTTCGATCGGTTGCGGCGGACGGCTTTCGTCCTTGCCGCGCTTGAAGATCACCAGGCCGTCGAGGAAATGCGCCATGACTTCATCCGGGCACCGTACAAAACCTTCCTCGTCTTCTTCTTTCTTGTCGAGGTAGGTCAGCAAGTCTTCCAGGGACACGTCCATGCCGCCGAGCTTGATGATCTCGATGACTTTCTTGTCGCTGATGTCGAGCATGTAGCGAACGCTGCGCAGTACGTCGTTGTGAATCATGGTGTGCAGTCCTGATATTCAGCAGTGGGCGCCGCAGAAAACAGCGGCACCAAAATGTAGGGCGGCGTGAAAAGTCTTAGAACTTTTCTTTGCCGGACAGATAGCGCCATTGGCCCAGCGGCACTTTGCCGATGGAGACGCCGCCAATGCGGATGCGACGGATGGCAACGACCTTCAGGCCAACGGCCTGGCAGAACAGGGCGATCACGCCCGGTTGCGGGTTCTTCATCGCAAAGCGCAGGCGGTTTTCGTTCTGCCAGCTGGCTTTCACCGGTGGCAGCTCTTTACCTTTGTAGGTCAGGCCGTGGTTAAGGCGATTGAGGCCGTGGGCCACCATGTCGCCTTCAACTTCGACCACATACTCTTGCTCGATTTTCGCGGAATCGGCGGTGAGCTTGCGCAGGATCTTCCAGTCTTGGGTGAACACCAGCAGACCGCTGGCGTTGGCCTGCAGGTCGGTGCTGGCGGTCAGGCGCAGGAAATGGCCCTTGAGCGGACGTTTGCTGAAGCGGTGCTCTTCGCTCAGGGTCTCCGCGCTGATGGTCGCCATGGCCGTTTCCGCGTCCATGCCCGCCGCCACATTGAACAGGATGGTCACCGGCTCCGGCGCGGTGGCCTTGGCCTCCGGGTCGAGCTCGACTTTCTGGGTGTCGACCTTGAACTGCGGCTCGTCGATGACTTCACCGTCCACGGTGACCCAGCCGCCCTCGATGAACAGCTCAGCCTCCCGACGGGAACAGCCGACGAGTTCGATGAGGCGTTTGGAGAGACGAATCGGGTCAGTCATGACAGGGCCGTAACAAAAAAGGGGTGGGCATTGTACCTGCCTGGCGCCGGTTAATCGCGGGTCCATTTGCCTCAGGCGCTTTTAATGTGGGAGCTGGCTTGCCTGCGATGCAGACGACGCGGTGTTTCAGTTGCACTGCGGTGATGCAATCGCAGGCAAGCCAGCTCCCACATTTGTCCTATGTTGTATCAGCCATTTCGCGTCAGTTGTTGCGTCTGACGCAACCGCATATGCAACAACGGATAAGGCTGCCCCATGCCGTCATGCTCGGTGCGGCCGATCACCTCGAAGCCCTGTTTGAAGTAGAACCCCAGCGCTTGCGGATTTTGTTCGTTGACGTCCAGTTCATCGGCGTTCAGGTGTTCCATGGCATAACGCAGCAACAATTTTCCGAGGCCCTGGCCGCGATGAGTAGGGTCGATGAAGAGCATTTCGATCTTGCCCGCCGCGACACCGGCGAACCCGGTGATACGTTGGCGCGAGTCTTTGGTGCAGATCAGCATCACCGCGTCGAGGTAACGGGTCAGCACCAGATTCCTCAACAGTTCGATGTAGCTGTCCGGCAGAAAGTCATGGGTGGCGCGCACCGAAGCTTCCCAGATTTGCGTGAGTTCCTGATAGTCACTCTGTTTCGGCGTGTGGATGACCGAATGGTGGCGCATGGCCGGGTGCCCCTTTTTTGATTGGATGATGCGAGTCCTTTCTCCCTCAAAACGATAGACCTAAAAAAGCCCCGCATCTCGTCAAGAGAGCAGGGCTTTTCGTATTTTTTGCGTTTAGATCTGTTCAGCCCACAAGTCGTATTCGTCGGCGTCGGTGACCTTGCACCAGACTTTGTCGCCCGGTTTCAGATTGCTGCCGTTGTCGATGAACACGTTACCGTCGATTTCCGGGGCATCGAAGAAGCAGCGGCCGACGGCGCCTTGCTCGTCGACTTCATCCACCAGCACTTCGATTTCACGGCCAACGCGCATTTGCAGACGCGCCGAACTGATGGCTTGCTGGTGCGCCATGAAGCGGTCCCAACGGTCTTGCTTGACGTCGTCCGGTACGATGTCCAGGTCGAGATCGTTGGCGGGTGCGCCTTCTACCGGCGAATACTGGAAGCAACCCACGCGATCGAGCTGGGCTTCGGTCAGCCAGTTCAGAAGGTACTGGAAGTCTTCTTCGGTTTCGCCGGGGAAGCCGACAATGAAGGTCGAACGGATGATCAGGTCCGGGCAGATCTCGCGCCAGTTCTTGATCCGCGCCAGGGTTTTGTCTTCGAACGCAGGGCGTTTCATCGACTTCAATACTTTCGGGCTGGCGTGCTGGAACGGGATGTCCAGGTACGGCAGGATTTTCCCGGCAGCCATCAGCGGGATCAGCTCGTCGACGTGCGGGTACGGGTAAACGTAGTGCAAACGGACCCAGACGCCGAGGGTGCTCAAGGCTTCGCACAGTTCGGTCATACGGGTTTTCACCGGCATGCCGTTCCAGAAGCCGGTGCGGTATTTCACGTCGACGCCGTAGGCGCTGGTGTCTTGCGAAATCACCAGCAGCTCTTTGACGCCGGCCTTGACCAGGCGCTGGGCCTCGTCGAGCACGTCACCCACCGGACGGCTAACCAGTTTGCCGCGCATCGACGGGATGATGCAGAAGCTGCAGCTGTGGTTGCAGCCTTCGGAAATCTTCAGGTAGGCGTAGTGGCGCGGGGTCAGTTTGATGCCTTGCGGCGGCACCAGGTCGATCAGCGGGTTGTGATCCTTGCGCGGCGGCACGACATCGTGCACGGCGTTGACCACTTGCTCGTACTGCTGCGGACCGGTCACGGCCAGCACGCTCGGGTGCACGTTGCGAATGTTGCCTTCTTCGACGCCCATGCAGCCGGTGACGATGACCTTGCCGTTTTCCTTGATGGCTTCGCCAATCACTTCCAGGGATTCAGCCTTGGCCGAGTCGATGAAGCCGCAAGTGTTGACCACCACGACGTCGGCGTCCTGATAGGTGGACACAACGTCATAACCTTCCATGCGCAGCTGGGTAAGGATGCGCTCGGAGTCGACCAGTGCTTTGGGGCAACCCAGGGATACGAAGCCAACCTTTGGATTGGCCGGCGCAGGAGTGGTGGACATGTCTAACCTCGGTATTTGTGACGCCTCCAGCCGCAAATCGGCAAGGCGACAAACGGGCGCTCTAACGCGCCTCTGATCAAAAAGTGCGCAATTCTAGCGATGGCAGCCGCACTTGACCAGCTTTATGAGGGAAATGCGACGAGTGCTGCGCTATGCTTCGCACCTTTAGGCTTTACCGAATTTATACAGTCAACAAAACGTCTGTAACTGTAGGTAAAACAGCGCATGCTGCGTGGCAAAGCATAGTGCTTCTTCCGAAGAAGTCCGGTCTGGGTAGTAGGAGTGTTGGATGGATCAGGCAAGTAGTCAGGCAACGAGCGCCGGGCATTCGGCGGCGAAGCCGATCGGCATGCTGGTGGCGGCGGTCGGGGTGGTTTATGGCGATATCGGCACGAGCCCGCTGTACACCCTCAAAGAAGTGTTTTCCGGGCACTATGGTGTACAGGTCGACCATGACGGCGTGTTCGGGATACTGGCGCTGATTTTCTGGTCGCTGATCTGGGTCGTTTCAATCAAGTATGTGTTGTTCGTCCTGCGCGCCGACAACCAGGGCGAAGGCGGGATCATGGCGTTGACCGCACTGGCGCGACGGGCAGCTGCGGGGCGCAAGAAATTGCGTACGTTGCTGGTGGTCTGCGGGCTGATCGGCGCGGCGCTGTTTTACGGCGACAGCATGATCACACCGGCGATTTCCGTGCTCTCGGCGATTGAAGGCATCGGCCTGGCGTACGAAGGCATCGACCATTGGGTGGTGCCGCTGTCATTGATCGTGCTGGTAGCACTGTTTTTGATCCAGAGTCACGGCACCGCGCGAATCGGTATTCTGTTCGGGCCGATCATGGTCACCTGGTTTCTGGTCCTGGGCGCTTTGGGCGTCTACGGCATCATGCAGCACCCCGAAGTATTGCAAGCGATGAACCCGGTGTGGGGCGTGCGCTTCTTCATTGTTCACCCTGGCATGGGCGTCGCGATCCTCGGTGCGGTGGTGCTGGCGTTGACCGGTGCCGAAGCGCTGTACGCCGACATGGGCCACTTCGGTCGCAAGCCGATTGCCCGCGCGTGGTTCATCCTCGTGCTGCCGGCATTGGTGCTGAACTACTTCGGCCAGGGCGCATTGCTGCTCGGTGATCCGGAAGCGGCGCGCAACCCGTTCTATCTGTTGGCGCCAAGCTGGGCGTTGATTCCTCTGGTCGGCTTGTCGACCCTGGCCACGGTAATCGCCTCGCAAGCGGTGATCTCAGGTGCGTTCTCCCTGACCCGGCAGGCGATCCAGCTCGGTTACATTCCGCGCATGCACATCCAGCACACCTCCAGTGCCGAGCAGGGCCAGATCTACATCGGCGCGGTAAACTGGGCGCTGATGGTCGGCGTGATCCTGTTGGTGATCGGTTTCGAAACCTCGGGTGCACTGGCGGCGGCCTACGGTGTAGCGGTGACCGGCACGATGCTGATGACCACGATTCTGGTGTCGGCAGTGATGTTGTTGCTGTGGAAATGGCCACCCATCCTTTCGGTGCCTCTATTGCTCGGCTTCCTGGTGGTGGATGGTCTGTATTTCGCCGCCAACGTGCCGAAAATCTTTCAGGGCGGAGCATTCCCGGTGATCGCCGGTATTGCGCTGTTTGTGTTGATGACCACCTGGAAGCGCGGGAAGCAGCTGCTGGTGGAACGCATGGATGAAGGTGGCTTGCCGCTGCCAATTTTCATCAGCAGTATCGCCGTGCAACCGCCGCATCGCGTCCAGGGCACCGCGGTGTTCCTCACCGCACGCCCGGACGCCGTGCCTCACGCGCTGTTGCACAATTTGTTGCATAACCAGGTGCTGCACGAACAAGTTGTGCTGTTGACGGTGGTCTACGAAGACATCCCGCGGGTACCGCCGACCCGGCGCTTCGAGGTCGAATCCCACGGCGAAGGGTTCTTCCGGGTGATCCTGCACTTTGGCTTCATCGACGAGCCGGACGTGCCGCAAGCGCTGAAACTGTGTCATCTCGATGACCTCGACTTCAGTCCAATGCGCACCACCTACTTCCTCAGCCGCGAGACCGTCATCGCTTCCAAACTCGAAGGCATGGCCCGCTGGCGCGAGGCGTTGTTTGCCTTCATGTTGAAGAATGCCAATGGCAATTTGCGGTTCTTCAATTTGCCGCTGAACAGGGTGATTGAGTTGGGTACGCAGGTCGAGATGTAAGCCCCATCAAAAAGCCCCCGTTGCCAATGCGGCAGCGGGGGCTTTTTTGTGGCTGGGCACTTGATTCGAGCTGACGAAGATCCCCTGTAGGAGCGAGCGTGCTCGCGATGGTCGTGAACGATAACGCGTAAAAACAGTTGCCCCGCGGCGCCCTTGAGTTTTTCGCGAGCAAGCTCGCTCCTACAAGGAATCTGTGGCGTCCGTGGGAATTGCGCTCCGGCAGTTATTTTTTAGATTCGGTTCTTGCCGGAGGAGGCCCCTGCAGCACCTTCATCGCATCATCAATCACAGCCTTGCTCATTGCCGTCAAATAATGCGCCGCCCAGATGTGCCGGTCAGTATCTCGGTTAAAGGCAGCCTCTCGGGTCAGGTCCTTGGCAAGGAAAAGAAAGTCAGAGGCTATGGCTAACGCATCGCCGAGGGGAACGTTTCGACTGACACGGAACAGCGCCTGGTTTGAGCAGTAGATGAAGGGGGTGAGGCCGATGGTTTTCAGTTCTGAGGGGGCACGGGTATCTGTTTTGGTCATGGTCGTTCTCCAGCGTCAGAGGAGTCGCCACGTTCGTTCCAAGCGAATGGGTGGCGGCTGTGCGCAGGTTGGAAACCGGGGACCACAAAACCGGCACGCCCGAAGGCGTCCCACGCACAGCTGCCATAACACTAGGTTCGCAGTCGTAAAAAACGTCTGGAATCGTGGTAGAGGTGCCGTTGTGCTGCAATCCGACAGGTTTCCAAGCCCGATCGCTGAATGGTCAGCGACGTCCGAAGAGTAGCCCGTCAAAGAAAAGCGCAACAAGGCATCAAAGTGCCCAAACGCAAGATTCGGAGTTTGCCTACAAGGTTTGTAAGAGTCATCCGAAATTGCGGCGCCGAAGTTAAACAAGCGATTTCACAGATCTAAGGAGCACCGGAGAAACTGTCGTCCCAGCGATAAATCAAATTGATTGTCCACCTGGCCTAGGTTAGCGAGTGTCCGCTGTCCCAGGACAGCGGACACGGTTACATCATTAAGCTTGCTTGTTGCAACCTAGAGAATGTGAAATCCACCGCATGGCCGCGCGAGGAAATTTGCGTTCAAATTTGCATGAATGTGTAGAGAGGTGGATATGGCGCCACTATCAGAGCATCCGGCGATATCTGTGGCTGCGATGGCCTGGGGCTTCAGTGCGAGGCTAGAGGAGATCTCCAGCCGTGCTACTGAACGTCTGGTTATCTTCAAGGATGACCAGCCGGCCGCGGTCATTATCAACATCGAGGCCTATCAGGAGATGCTCGATGAGCTTAAAGTTTTGCGCATCGAAGCGTTGGCCGGGGAACGATTGACCGATTTTGATCAGCGCACGGCAGCCAGCCATGACGCTATGCGGGCACGATATGCCAGGAAAGGCTAAAGGAGCCGTGGAGGGTTTGTGGCGCGACACTGGATCCGAGACCCTGCAAATTCCCTGTGGGAGCGGGCTTGCTCGCGAATACGGACTGACATTCAACATTGATGTCGACTGACCCATCCCTTTCGCGAGCAAGCCCGCTCCCACATTTGAACAGTGATGTCTGCTGGAATGTAAAAGCCCCCGCTACCGTAAGGTAGCGAGGGCTTTTTTGTGGGGGCTGTCTCACATCACTCCTGAGCCGCAGCATCCTTCGCTTGGCGCTTTTTGATCACATCCACTAACAGTCCGGCCAGTTTCGGATAGTTCTCATCGAAGTGATGCCCCCCAGGCAATTTGATCGCTTCGCCCACAGCGGTCTTGTCGGTGCAGCCGCTTTCGTCGATTTCTTCTTCACCGAAGATGCACACCACTTTCTCTGGTGGCAGCTTGGCCATTTCCGGGCCGGTGGCGGCTTCTTTGCCGGCGTTGCCGAGCCAGCCATCGACTTCGATCTCGAAGCTGCCGGTGCGGGCAAAGGCCAGCAGGATGATTGCGTCGACGCGCTGCTGTTCCGATTCGGCAAGGCGGTTGTAGATTGCCGGCAAGACGTCGGCGCCGAATGAGTAGCCGGTGAGGATGAAGCGCTTGGTGCCCCATTTCTGCCGGTAATGCTGCATCAGTTCGGCGAGGTCCAGGGCGCTTTGCTCCGGGCTCTTGTGTTGCCAGTAGTAGCGCAAGGTGTCGACGCCGACTACCGGGTAGCCGAGCTTGGCCATTTCGCCCGCCACATCACGGTCGAGGTCGCGCCAGCCGCCGTCGCCGGAGAGGAAGAGGGTGACGGTGTCCCTGGCCTGACCGGCCGGGACTTCAACCACCGGAATCTGCAGACCGCCAGCGGCTTTGTCGCCGCCGACCAGGAGTTTGCGCAGTTCGTTGTTCAGCACTTGCGGCAGGTTGATGTCGTAGTCGCTGATGCTGGTTTCGGCGTTGGGTTGGTCGCGAACGAACTTGGCGCTGGTGTCGTCCGGGTTGTCGTTCCACGCCACCAGCCAGTGACCGTGGGTGGAGCTTTTCGGCAACAGGTGCGTGCAGCCGGGTTTTTCGAGTGCCAGGTCGACCGATACGGCTTGAGCCTTGTCGTCCTTCTGCTCGGACAACCAGCGCCACGCCAGCACGGCGCCAGGGCCGATGCCGCTGACCAGCGTCGCTGGGCCTTTCAGTTCTCTCAGGCCCGATTGCAGGGCGCGACTTTGCAGCAGGCAGTCTTTTGGCAGGATCACCTGAACAATCTGTGCCGAGCCGGTACGGCTAAGGGTCATCAATTGCTTGTCGCTGAGCTTCTGCTCTTCGGTGACCGCCACCAGCACCTGCGCGCGTGGTGTGTTGCCGGGGGTGACGCGGGTTATCGCGGCGCCGTCGGCCGGTGTCAGCCGTGCGAGGGTCGGCTCCGGCGCCGGGCGCTTGAGGTACCAGAAACCACCACCGAGAATCAGGGCCAGCACTACCAGTGTGGCCAGTACGTACGGCAAGGAGCGTCGAATCATCAGCGTTTCACCAATCCAGTCAAGCCGCCCGCAATCAGGGCGGCAGTGTCGGCCAGCGCGACCAGCGGATCGAGTCCGGCGGGCACGGCCATATAACGGGGTTCCCAGTCAGGCTGGAACTTGTCTTTGAAGCGGCGCAAGCCTTGGAAGTTGTAGAGCTGCTCACCACGGCGGAACACCATCGAGCCCAAGCGCTGAGTCAGTGGTGCACCACGACGGGGTTGCAACCCCGACAGCGGCACCATGCCCAGGCTGAAACGCGCGTATCCATGATTTTTATAATGTTGAATCAGGCCGACCATCATGAATTCCATGGTCAACTTGGGGGCGTCCGGGTGCGCGCGCATGAGGTCGAGGCTGGCCAGGTCATGGCCGTAAGTCTCGAGCAAATTGGCGAATGCCACCGGACGTCCTTCGAAACGAATCACCGCAACGCGGAAATGCTTGAGGTAATCGTCCCTGAAACGGCCGAGGGAAAAGCCTTTCTCGCGCACGTTCTTGCCGGTCAGCCAGGCATCGGAAATCACCTTGAGCTCGTCCATTGGCGCGTGTCCCGGCTCATGGATCTCCAGCGACAGGCCATCGCGGGTGCCACGATTCCAGGTGTAGCGCAGGTCTTTCATCTCTTTGCCCTTGGCTTCGAGATCAAAGCGCTGCAGGTCGACCCGGGCTTCTTCGCCGAGCTTGATCGCGGTCAGGCCGATGTCCATGTAGTACGGCAGGTTCTCGGCACGGACCTGATAGAACACCGGGCGGGCATGGTGAATGTCGCAGAGGTCGCGGAACTGCCAGATCATCTCGGCCCGTTGCTGGGTCGGGCCAATCGGGTCGTACAAGGCCACCAGGCTGCGCCCACGGCGGGCGTACATCAGGAACGCCTCGTCGTTAGGGTGGAAAAGAAGCGCCTTGTCACCGGTGAGGGCCAGTCCTCCGTCTGGTTGCGCGGAGGCCATCAGGATTTTTACCGCGCGGTCCAGCTCATCCGGTGTCGGCAGGTGAATCACCGGGCGCGCCGTTCGCAGCAGCCAGGTCAGTGACACCACCACTAATAGCACGGCGGCGCCTAGCAGCGAGCGCAAGCCACGCGGGGCGTCGGCGTCGAGCGTGAACTGCCACCAGAGTTGATGGCTGTATGGAACGTCCTGATAAGCGAACAACAACAGCCAGATCGACGCACCGAGGACGCACAGGCTCGACACCAGATACAGCGGTGAAAACGGCAGTTCGGTCAAACGGCTCGGGCGATAGAACGAACGTCGGAAGACCCCGAGCAGGCTCGCGGTCAGGGTCATCAGGCAGGCCTCTTCCCAGTCGAAGCCTTTGAGCAGCGAGAGCGCGGCGCCGACCAGCAGCAAAATGGTGGTCAGCATCCAGGCGGCCGACAGGCGCCGGCGCAGCCCTTGAGCCAGCAGCAGGCAGAGCACGCCGACCAGGCTGGCGCCGAAGTGCGAGGCGTCGACCAGCCGATGAGGGATCAGGAAACCGATGTGCTCCAGGCGCGTATCGATTTCCGGGGTCACGCCGGAGAACAGCAACACCACGCCGGACAGGAACACCAGCACCGCCAGAATCGGCGCGGCCAGACCGGAAGCGGCGCGCAACGACTGACGTGTCTGAAACAGGCGCTGGCCTTCGTTGATCAACAGCAGCAGACAGGCCACCAGCAACGGCAGCACCACATAGATCAGACGATAGAGCAGCAGCGCGGCCGCCAGTGGCGCCGCGCCGAGTTGGTCGGCGAAGGCGGCCAGCAGAATCGCTTCAAACACCCCAACGCCACCGGGCACATGACTGAGCACGCCCGCAGCCAACGCCAGCAGATACACCAGCAGGAACGCACCGAAGGGTGGCGCTTCCGGTAGCAACAGATAAAGCACGGTGGCGGCGGCGGCCACATCGAGGGCGGTAATGATCAGTTGCAGGAAGGTCAGACGGCGGCCGGGGAGGCGCAAGGTGCGACGACCGACCTTGACCAGCAGGTTGTCCGCATAAGGCTGCTCCGGAAGGCGTCGGCGATAGATGCCGACGGCCAATACGGTAAACAACAGCAACACCGCAGTAGCAATCGCAGCCAGCAGCATCTGCGATAGTCCCAGAGCGGCGGAGGCGGCAGGCAGGTTGCTGAGTGTGGCGAGGGCAGCCAGCGGGGGCAGGGCGCAACCGAGCGAGAGGCTGGCGAACAGCGTCATGTGAGCGACTTCCGAAGCCCCCAAACCATGACGTGCATATAAACGATAGCGAACCGAGCCCCCGGAGAGCATCGACAGGCCGATGGCATTGCCGATGGCAAATGCTGTGAACCCGCCCAAGGCCAGAATGCGCGGCGCCAGCGTCACGCCGGCATAGCGGCTGGCCGACCATTCATAGCCGAGCAATATGATGAAGCCAACGACGGTCGCCGCCAGTGCGCCCAGCAGTGCCGGTTTTGGCACTTCAAGAATCGAGTCATGCAGAGCGTACAGATCGAGTTCGCTCAGCAAGTGGCGACAGGCAATCAGCGCGATCGCGAACAACAGCAGGGTGACCGCCAGACCGATGGGTTGGCGGTACTTGCTGACCCGATCAAGCAAGCGCAGGCGCTCGGCCTTGATGGGTTGTGTCGCGGTGACGGAGTCTTGCGGATCAGACGAGTTGGCGCGCATCAATCACCTCTTGGATTGTGCGCGACAGGATGGGGGTATCCAGCCAAGTTACCAATCCCTGTAGAAAAAAATAATCACAAATATTAACGCCTCTCACCGATGACCGGCGATGGCATGTCATCCGTCGTAGAGGGTTCTGTCTGCGATCCAGAACGCCTCACTACAGAGTGACAGGTCATTGTTGCGAAAGGACTTTTTCAACAGATACAAAAAAGGCCACTCTTTCGAGTAGCCTTTTTTGATGTTTGGTTGCGGGAGCCGGATTTGAACCGACGACCTTCGGGTTATGAGCCCGACGAGCTACCAGACTGCTCCATCCCGCGTCTGTGTGGCGGCATTCTATAGAGATATGCCGGAGTGTCAACCGTTAATCCGGTGCCGAGGCAAATAAGCGGGATCAGCGGCGAATGGTCGCAGGGGAGGGCATAGGAGCGAGCTTGCTCGCGAAAAACTCAAGACCACAAGGGGTATCAGGTTTCACGCGTTATCGTTCACGACCATCGCGAGCAAGCTCGCTCCTACAGAATTTTTTGGACGCGCACAAAAAAGGCCACTCTTTCGAGTAGCCTTTTTCGATGTTTGGTTGCGGGAGCCGGATTTGAACCGACGACCTTCGGGTTATGAGCCCGACGAGCTACCAGACTGCTCCATCCCGCGTCTGTGTGTCGGCATTCTACAGAGGATCGCCGGGCTGTCAACCTTCAATTCAGATAAAACCTGTTCTGGTTCAATCGCTTAGCTTGAAAAGAAGCCGGTGTAACCGGCTGTGAGTCAGGTGTGGCAAGGCCTGTAGCTCTATCGTCGAATGGCTTTCGATTGACAAAATAAATTAATCGGTACCATTTCCTACCATTGGGAAAGAACATTCGGACTACTGGTGCTATATACAGGTGTCAGTGAGATACTGCGGATCCTGCATTCGTTGAAACCATTTCTTCAACATGAACACCGCTTTTATATGACTCAGCGCAAAATCATCCACGTCGATTGTGACTGCTTCTACGCCGCCATCGAGATGCGTGACGACCCGCGCCTGGCCGGAAAACCCCTGGCGGTAGGCGGGTCGGCGGATCGGCGCGGAGTGATTGCCACGTGCAACTATGAAGCACGGGCGTATGGCGTGCGTTCGGCGATGTCTTCCGGGCACGCCTTGAAGTTGTGCCCGGACCTGACCATCGTCAAGCCGCGCATGGACGCTTATAGAGAGGCGTCGAAGGAAATACACACGATCTTTCGCGATTACACCGACCTGATCGAACCACTTTCCCTCGATGAGGCCTACCTCGACGTGTCGGACTGCGCGCTTTTTGGCGGCAGCGCCACGCGGATTGCCCAGGACATCCGCCGGCGGGTGTCCAATCAGTTGCACATCACGGTCTCGGCCGGCGTTGCGCCGAACAAGTTTCTCGCCAAGATTGCCAGCGACTGGAAGAAGCCCAATGGTTTGTTCGTCATTACACCGGATCAGGTCGAAGACTTTGTCAGCGGTTTGCCCGTCAGCAAGCTGCACGGAGTGGGCAAAGTGACCGCGGACAAACTGGGCAGGCTCGGCATTATCGATTGCTCGCATCTGCGCGAATGGGACAAGTTGGCGCTGGTGCGTGAATTCGGCAGTTTTGGCGAGCGACTCTGGAGCCTGGCCCGTGGGATCGATGAGCGATTGGTGCACAACGACAGTCGGCGGCAGTCGATCAGTGTCGAAAATACCTACGACGTGGATCTGCCGGATCTGGTGAGCTGTCTGGATAAATTACCTGAGTTGCTGGAAACCCTGGCGGGGCGCATGGGGCGAATCGACAGCAGCTATCGGCCAGGCAAGCCGTTCGTCAAAGTGAAATTCCATGACTTCACACAGACCACGCTGGAGCAGGCCGGGGCAGGGCGGGATCTTCAGAGTTATAAGCTGTTGCTGACCCAGGCGTTCAATCGCGGCGGGAAGCCGGTGCGGTTGTTGGGGGTCGGGGTCAGGCTGGAGGATTTGCGCGGCGGGTTTGAGCAGATGGAGTTGTTTGAGCGGTAGGTTGCAGCGAATTTTTTAGGAGCGAGCTTGCTCGCGATGGGCTGTCAGACACATTGCTGTCGGCTGACACACCATCGCGAGCAAGCTCGCTCCTACAACGATTTAATTCGGATTTGGATCGGCAACCAAGCGCCCGGCATCCTTGGTCAACGACTTGAGGAATTCGGTCTGCAGCTCTGGATCGTTACGCGTCAGCTCAATCAGGCTCTGTTCCAGTTCGCTGGCTTCTTCTTCCAGACCCAGCTCCGACAGACGTTTGACCCGGTGTACCCACTGGCTCACTTCGTCGTCTTCGAGGTCTTCGTAAATCAGTCCGTGCGCTTCGAGCAGCTTGCCGCGCAGCGAGCTGCTGACCGCCAGCGAAGAATCGCTGTGCACATCGTCCTGCGAATCGGCGACGCTGATCAGCAGCCGGCTCAGATGGTTGATGTCATGCTCGGCAAACGGGCTGTCCAGCAGGTTGATCCGCAACACACCGTTTTTGTCGGTGCTCAGCTCGAACGTTTCCTTGCCGGCCTTGACCTCCACCGGGCGCTCGCTCCACGGCAGGCTCGAGTATTCCGTGCGTTTGTCGAGCTGGACTTCGTCGATACCCGCGAGGTTCTGTTGCGCACGTCCGTGGGACGGCGCGTTCATGAACGGGTTGAGCCCGGCGATGCCGTAACTGAACCAGTCCTTGGTCACGCTATCTGGCAAGTTGCCGAGGGCGAACACGTTGACCACGTTCGCGCCGACACCGGCCACCACGGCCACCGCGCCCAGCGGGATCTCGTAGACCTCCCGCCAGGGTTGGTAAGGCGTATAGCGATCATAGTGGCGCGTGACCTCGAACTCGGTGACCTCGAAGGTTTTCTGCTCGTGGATTTTCACCCGGCGTTGCGGCAGCTCAAGCACCTTGGGCTCACCGACATCGATCTGCAGGCTGTGATCGAGCAGTTTGCGCTCGACACGTTCCTCGTGCTCGCTGCGTTGCGACATGTGGTTGGCACAGCCGCTGACCAGCAGGGTGCCGCACAGGGCGGCACCACCGAGGCCTAAGGTGTTTCGCTTGAACATGACTTCTCTATCTGGTGTCAGCGGCGGATACGGGCCTGGAGGAAGGACAGCACGTCAGCGACCGGCAGCGCTTGCGCCTCGGGCTCGGTGCGGCTCTTGTATTCCAGATTGCCTTCGGCGAGGCCGCGGTCACTGACCACGATCCGATGAGGAATGCCGATCAGCTCCATGTCCGCGAACTTGATGCCCGGGCTGGTTTTCTTGTCGCGATCGTCCAGCAGCACTTCGAAACCGGCCGCGGTCAGTTCCGCATACAGCTTGTCGGTGGCTTCGCGAACCTGTTCGGTTTCATAGCGCAGTGGCACCAGAGCGATCTGGAATGGAGCCAGTGTGTCGCTCCAGATAATTCCCTTGTCATCGTTGCCTTGTTCGATGGCCGCAGCCACGACGCGGGAAACGCCGATGCCGTAGCAGCCCATTTCCAGAGTGACCGGCTTGCCGTTCTCGCCCAGCACTTCGCACTTCATCGCTTTGCTGTACTTGTTGCCCAGCTGGAAGATGTGCCCGACTTCGATGCCGCGCTTGATTTCCAGGGTGCCTTTGCCGTCAGGGCTAGGGTCGCCAGCCACGACGTTGCGCAAGTCGGCAACGGTCGGAACTGGCAGGTCACGCTCCCAGTTCACGCCGAAGTAGTGCTTGTCGTCGATGTTCGCGCCGATACCGAAGTCGCTCATCAGCTCGACGGAACGGTCGATGATGATCGGCAGCGGCAGGTTCAACGGGCCAAGAGAGCCGGCACCGGCGCCAATTGCGTCACGCAGTTCGCTTTCGGAAGCCATGACCAGCGGGTTGGCAACGCCTGGCTGGTTGGCGGCCTTGATTTCGTTCAGTTCGTGGTCGCCACGGATGATCAGGGCAATCAGCTTGCCTTTCTCTTCAGCGTGAACGACCAGGGTCTTGATGGTCTTTTCAATTGGCAGATTGAATTTTTCCACCAGCGCGGCGATGGTCTTGGTATCTGGCGTGTCGACCAGGCGCAGCTCTTCAGCCGGTGCCGGACGGGAGGTTTCCCGTGGCACGGCTTCGGCTTTCTCGATGTTCGCGGCGTAGTCGGAACCGTTGCTGAAGACGATATCGTCTTCACCGGATTCGGCCAGGACGTGGAACTCGTGGGAGCCGGCGCCGCCGATCGAGCCGTTGTCGGCTTCAACCGGGCGGAACTTCAGGCCCAGACGGGTGAACACGTTGCAGTACGCCTGGTGCATGCGGTCGTAGGTGACCTGCAGCGAAGGCTGGTCGGCGTGAAACGAATAGGCGTCTTTCATGATGAATTCACGGCCGCGCATCAAACCGAAGCGTGGGCGGATTTCGTCACGGAATTTGGTCTGGATCTGATACAGGTTGATTGGCAGCTGTTTGTAGCTGCTCAATTCGTTGCGCATCAGGTCGGTAATCACTTCTTCGTGGGTCGGGCCGGCGCAGAAGTCGCGACCGTGGCGATCCTTGAAACGCAGCAATTCAGGGCCGTATTCTTCCCAGCGACCGGATTCCTGCCACAGCTCAGCCGGTTGAGTACTCGGCATCAACACTTCGAGAGAACCCGCAGCGTTCATTTCTTCACGAACGACGGCTTCGACCTTGCGCATCACTCGCAAGCCCATCGGCAGCCAAGTGTACAGGCCCGAGGCGAGTTTGCGGATCATGCCGGCGCGCAGCATCAGCTGGTGGCTGATCACGACCGCGTCGGAAGGCGTTTCTTTCTGTGTGGCGAGCAAAAATTGACTGGTGCGCATGGTTGGCCGTTGTCGGTTGCTGATGACGAGAAATGACGGAGCATTGTACGGGCGAGATCTGCTGGCGTACAGGCGCGCGGTCGGTGGTGTGGGAGGAGGGCGGGAATCCCACCACCCTCTGCGATGCTTCCTACGATTCTTCCGCGACCTGCGTCGGAACCGGCTCAGACCTTGGTGTCGGACCTTCGCGACGGTTCTCCTGGAACCACTGAAGGGCGATCAACAGCAGCGTCGGAACACCGAGCAGCGCGGTGATCAGGAAGAAATCGTGATAACCGAATTTTTCCACCATGACCCCCGAATAGCCACCGATCAGGCGTGGAAGCAAGAGCATGATCGAGCTGAGCAGGGCGTATTGGGTGGCAGAGAACTTGAGGTTGGTCAGACTCGACAGGTAGGCGACAAACGCCGAGGTCGCCAGGCCTGAGCTGAAGTTGTCGAGGGAAATGGTGCCGATCAGCATGTTCAGGTTGGCGCCCATGTCGGCGAGCATCAGGAATAGCAGGTTGGTCCCCGCTGACATCACGCCGCCGATGAACAGAATCGGCAGGATGCCGAAACGCACGATCAGCAAGCCGCCCATGCCGGCGCCTACCAGCGTCATGATCAGGCCGAAGATTTTGCTGACGCTGGCAATCTGATCCTTGGTGAAGCCCTGGTCGATATAGAAAACGTTAGCCATCACGCCCATGACCGTATCCGACATCCGATACGTAGCGATCAGCCCGAGCAGCAGCAGCGCCTGCCAGCGGTAACGCAGAATGAAGTCGTTGATCGGGGTCAGCACTGGCGCGAGCCCACGGCGACCCATGGCCGAAAGGCACAACGCGGTAAGCGAGGTGTAAAGAATCGCCCGCAGGAGCGCGCGGTCTTCGAGCAGCAGGTCGAGCAGGCTCACGCCGTCGAACAGCACGCTGGCGAAGTCCGTGTTGTAGAGCTGGGTGAACATGGCCGGCACGGAAATCAGCAGCACGATCAGCACGAACACCGACGCCAGCTGATGCACGAAGCTGTAGCGCCCGGCCTGCAGCTGCGTGCGCAACGGCACGGGCGGTTCTCGCATGAACAGCGAGGTAAGCAACGCCGGTACCATCAGAGCGCCGAACAGCAGATAAGTCCCGGCCCATGCCGAATGCTTGTAGTTGAAACCGGTGGAGCCGAAGCCTTCAGCGAAGAACAGCGCGCCGGCAGTGGCCAGCAGCGCCGCGATCCGATAGCCGGACATGTAACTGGCGGCGAGGGCAGCCTGGCGGCTGTCGTCGGCGATTTCCAGGCGATAGGCGTCGACCGCGATGTCTTGCGTCGCCGAGGCGAAGGCAACGACTACGGCGATGGCGATCAGCCAGGAAAGATGCTTTTGCGGGTCGCAGAAACCCATCCCGATCAGGCCGAGGATTACCAGTGCCTGTGAAAGCACCAGCCACGAGCGCCGTCGGCCGAGCTTGCCGAGAAATGGCAGGCGCCATTGGTCGAGCAGCGGCGACCAGACCCATTTAAAGGCGTAGGCCAGGCCGATCAGGCTTGCATAGCCGATGGTTTCGCGAGCCACACCGGCTTCACGCAACCAGACCGAAAGTGTCGAAAACACCAGCATGTAGGGCAGGCCGGCGGCGAAACCAAGCAACAACAGTACAAGTGTTGAAGGGCTGGCATAGGCGGCGAGCGCGGCGCGCCAGGTTTTACGGGGCATGGGCTGAAGTCTGCCTCAAGATTACGGAAACAAAGCGCGCACTCTAACCGCTGTGCTCTACCGGGCGCCAGCCATGGCGCTGAATATCAACTCGATTATTCAGGACACTAATGCCTTCGGAGCGTAATCGCGCGCGTTGCTCATCCCCCGAAGGACTGCCCACAGGCAGGCTGATCCGACCGCCGGCGCCGAGCACGCGGTGCCAGGGCAGTTTGGTGTCGCCGGGCAACTGGCTCAGGGTGCGACCGACCCAGCGCGCCGCGCGGCCGAGTCCTGCCAGCTCGGCCAACTGACCATAGCTCACGACTTTGCCCTCGGGCACCTGCGCCAGGGTCAGATAGAGTGCCGTGCGTCGGATTTGCGCGGCGCTTTCGGTTTCGATGGTCGGGTCGTTCACGAACGGGTTCCTGGAGAGGTTCGCATTACCGTCTGTAGAGTAAATCCTCGATCACCCTCCGAGAAATGAACTCCATGTAAATTGTTGTGTCACTCCATGCTAGGGTCTTATTCCTTCGGATAATGCCGACTTTTTTCGCAAACTTGAGCCTGTATTTGCTTATGGTGTCTAGAACCCTGCTGTGCCTCGCTGTCTTGAGTGCTTCCACGCCCTTGCTCGCCGATACCGTCTGGTTGAAGAACGGTGACAAGCTGAGCGGCAAGATCACGCTGTTCGACGGCGGCAAACTGTTGATTCAGACCGAGTACGCCGGCGCGGTGCCTATCGACTGGAAGCAGGTCAAAACCCTGGAGAGCGATCAGGAGCTGCTGGTCAAACAGGATGCCTACACCGGCGAGAGGGCCAAGTCGCTGCACGCGGCAGACGACGGCAAGGTGACGCTGGAAAATGGCGAGGCACCGAAGACAGTCGAGCTGGCGAGTATCCAGCAGATTCTCAAGCCCAAGCCGGTCGTCGAAGATCTGGTATGGAAAGGGAATATTGATGCGGCGCTCGATTACCAGCGGGCGGAAAAGGATACCGACGATTACGACATCGACTTCAAGACCACTGCGCGCCATGGCAGATGGCGTCATATCGCCGAAGGCGAGTACAACCGCGAATTCCAGGATGACGTGGTCGCCACCGACAACTGGCGGGGCGAATACTCGCTCGACCGATTCCTGACCGAGAAATGGTTCTGGCAGGGTCGCGCGGTCTATAAACGTGACAAGGTTGAAGACCTATCCCGCCAGCGCACCGTCGGTACCGGTCCGGGTTACCAGTTCTGGGATGACGAGCTAGGCGCATTCTCGCTGGGTTCGCTGGTCAACCGCACGGACTACGAGTTCTCCGACGGCAGCAAGGAAAACTTCTATTCCCTGGCGATGAAGTGGGATTACAACCGCTACCTGATCGGCAAGCAGGTGGAGTTCTTCACCAATGGCGAAGTGGGCAAGCCGTTGTCGGGCGTGGCGGAATACGCGCTCGATGCCGAAATGGGCTTGCGCTACAAAGTGACCGAGTGGGCGTCGCTTAACCTTAAGGCCGAACGAGACGTCATCAGTGGTACCGACGATGCCGATCTGGAGAAAACCCGCTACACCGCAGGATTCGGTGTGGCCTGGTAAGACGGACAAAAATCGCAGCCATGGGCTGCGATTTTTTTTGCCTGAAAAACACACAGGCACAAAAAAGCCCCGCTTTTAAGGGCGGGGCTTTTTACTAAAGCAAGTACAAGTTAGATAACTTGAACTTCTTCAGCTTGCATGCCTTTCTGACCGCGGGTAGCGATGAAAGAAACCTGTTGGCCTTCTTTCAGGCTTTTGAAGCCGTCGGATTGGATAGCTTTGAAGTGAACGAACAGGTCGTCACCGGATTGTGGGGTGATGAAGCCGAAGCCTTTTTCATCGTTGAACCACTTAACGGTACCGGTTTGGCGATTAGACATGGTGTAACTCCTTGAACAAAGATAACTGCGACCCAGGAAGAACCCTGGACGAGACTGAGTGCAAAGAGCAGGAAAAATTCTTGTAGATGGTTGGATCGAAATTCAACATATCGTGTAGAGATTCTCAGTGACACAAGCAGCACAGTGGCGCCACCTTAACCCTTTTTCAGGAACGTGCCAATGCTTCTTGCGAAGGTTTCTCTGTTTTCGTGACTGACGGTGCATCTTATTGTGGCAGTGCGCCGGAATTTACGGGGGATCGGCGACAATTGCGCCCCGGACTTTGAACCCGAAGCGCGCGCCCGGTAAGATGCCGGACAGATTTTTTCCACCTCGCTATTCAGGAAACCGCCATGAGCATCAAATCGGACAAGTGGATTCGCCGCATGGCGCAAGAGCACGGCATGATCGAACCTTTCGTCGAGCGCCAGGTGCGCGGTGAAGGCGCTGAGCGAGTGATTTCCTACGGTGTGTCGAGCTACGGCTACGACGTGCGTTGCGCCGATGAATTCAAAGTGTTCACTAACATCAATTCGGCGACCGTTGATCCGAAGAACTTCGACGAGAAGAGTTTCGTCGACGTGAAGAGCGATGTCTGCATCATCCCGCCCAACTCCTTCGCCCTGGCACGTACCGTGGAATTCTTTCGTATTCCGCGCAATGTGCTGACCATTTGCCTGGGTAAAAGCACCTACGCGCGTTGCGGCATTATCGTCAACGTCACGCCGCTTGAGCCTGAGTGGGAAGGCCATGTGACCCTGGAGTTCTCCAACACCACCACGCTGCCGGCGAAAATCTACGCCAACGAAGGCGTGGCGCAGATGTTGTTCTTCGAATCCGACGAAGAGTGTGAAGTGTCCTACAAGGACCGTGGCGGCAAGTATCAGGGTCAACGCGGTGTGACTTTGCCGCGCACCTGATCGATCATCCGACGGGCCGTGGGAATTCTTCGACGGGTAGACACTCTATTGGGTGTACTGCCCGGTTTGCGCACAGCGAACCGGGCCTTTGCTCAGGAGTGCCCTATGAAGATCGATCCGCGAATAAGTGCCGAACTGGCAAGGCTTGAGCCCAATCAGGTTGGCGTTTTGGCCTGGTCCTTGTTGGCACATCCGCCCATCAGCATGGCGGGGGGCATCCCCGGCCAACCTGATCCCGATACCCCCAACGAACAACCCACCGAACCCGGTGAGCCCACGTTACCGGATGAACCGCCTCCCGCACCGGTTGCGTGACTGCGCAGGGTGAGGGTTCAGACGGGCCAGATTTCGTTGTCACCAATGACGAAAATCTTGCTGTTGCTGTCCCGCTCAACCTGATACCCACCGGTAAACGCGCCGAAGGCCGGTAGCAGGCTGATTTCCCTGCCAAATCTGAAACACGCCAGCCGCAGGCTCTGCCGACCTCGACCGTTCAACCGATACACCGGGTGCACATGGCCTGCGAGTACGTGCCGCTCCAGATGCGGTTCGGGTTCGTGCTGCAAGGCAAACGGCCCCAACAGTAACGGCTCGGGCACCACGCGAATGTTCAGCGACGTCGGCGGATCCCCGGCGCGTTTGTCGTGGTTACCACGAATCAGCGTCATGGGCAGCTCGCGATGTCGCGCTCTCCAGTCCGCCAATGCGTTCAGCGTGGCGGTTGCATGGGAGCCGGGACCATGAAGAAAGTCGCCGAGGAAAATCAGCTGGCGGCAGGGCAGCGCCGCCAGCAATCCGTCCAGCACGGCGATATTGCTGGAAGTGGTGCCCCGAGGCACCGGTTGGCCGAGCCTTCGATAGGCGGCGGCCTTGCCGAAATGCACGTCGGCGATCAGCAGGGCTTGTTGCGCAGGCCAATAGAGGGCTTTTTCCGGCAGCAGCCATAGTTCTTCGCCGGCCAGTCGTATGGGATAGGGCGTACTCATCAGGCTTTCCCGGTTTCGGCAGTTTTCTCCAGGTCGCTGACCATGCGTCTGATACGGTCGGCGAGTTTTTCCGAGCTCATGCTTTCGCGCATGCGCTCTACCAATAGTGGAAACCCGAGCGGCGTAGGACGTTTGACCGGATGCACGTCGAGCCTGAGTCGACTGATGCGCTCCAGCGTCTGTTCCAGGCGATGAATATCCAGCTCGTTGCGCAGGACTTCTTCCCCCGCCTGGGCCAGCAACAGATTCCCGGCGTCGTATTGCTTGAACACTTCGAAGAACAAACCACTGGAGGCCTGAACCTGGCGCGTACTTTTCGGTGCGCCGGGATAGCCGGCAAATACCAGCCCGGCTATCCGTGCGATCTCCCGAAAGCGCCGCAGGGCCAGCTCGCCGGCATTCAGACTGGCGAGAACGTCTCTGAGCAAATGATCAGGACTGAGCAAGCCAGGCTTGAGGACCTGAAACCAGTCCACGCACGTGGCGCTGAGCAATTCCAGCCCGTAGTCGTTGACCGCGATGGAAAACGTCAGCGGTTGTTGTTGACTGACCCTCCACGCGAGAAGACTCGCCAGGCCCAAATGCACCTGGCGGCCGGCGAAGGGATAAAGGAAAAGATGCCAGCCCTCACGGGACTTCAACGCTTCGGCCAGCAACGTCTCCGAGGTCGGCAGGCCGGACCAGCGTTGTTGCACCTGCAGCAGCGGACGCAGAGCCTGCATTTCCGGGCCCCGGAACTCGCCCTGTGCCGCAGCACTGAAACGCTCGACCACCGCATTTGCCAGTTCATTGGAAAGCGGCATCCGTCCGCCATTCCATCGTGGCACTGCGGCTTTCTTCGCCGTGCTGCGTTTGACGTAGGCCGTCATGTTTTCCACGCGCACCAACTCCAGCAGCCGCCCGGCAAACAGAAACCCGTCGCCCGGTTTGAGGCGTGCGATGAAACCCTCCTCGACGCTGCCCAACTGCTTGCCCCCGCCGCCCTTGCTCCAGAATTTCAGCTGGATGCTTGCGTCGCTGACAATGGTGCCGATGCTCATGCGATGGCGGCGCGCCAACCGCGCATCTGGCACACGCCAGACACCCTGTTCATCCGGTTCAACGCGGCGATAATCCGGATACGCCGTCAGGGAACGTCCGCCATGGCGTACGAAAGCCAGCGCCCAGGTCCAGTCTTCCACCGTGAGATCACGATAGGCCCATGCTCCGCAGACTTCTTCATACAACTCATCGGGCAAAAAACCACCGCCCAACGCCATGCTGACCAGATGCTGAACCAGCACATCCAACGGTTTATGGGGCGATTCACGGGGTTCTATCCGTCGCTGTGCCACGGCATCCTGTGCCGCGGCAGCTTCGATCAACTCCAGACTGTGCGTTGGCACCAGCGTCACCCGCGACACGCGTCCCGGCGCATGACCGGAACGACCGGCACGCTGCATCAGTCGCGCCACGCCTTTGGCCGAGCCGATCTGCAGCACCCGCTCCACCGGCAGGAAGTCCACGCCCAGGTCCAGGCTGGAGGTGCAGACCACCGTTTTGAGCTGACCGTCCTTGAGTGCGCGCTCGACCCAGTCACGGGTGTCGCGTGACAGTGAACCATGATGCAGTGCAATCAAACCCGCCCAGTCGGGACGCGCCTCCAACAAAGCGTGATACCAGATCTCCGATTGGGCGCGGGTGTTGGTGAAAACCAGGCTGCTGGAGCTGGATTCAAGTTCGGCCACGACTTGCGGCAACATCTTCAAGCCGATATGTCCGGCCCATGGAAAACGTTCCGTCGCGGGCGGCAGCAAGGTGTCGACCCGCAACTCTTTGCTGCTTTGCCCTTGCACGCTGATACCGCCGCCCTGTGGGATCAATACCTGTTCGGCGTGGGCCTGATTACCCAGCGTTGCAGAAACACCCCACACGATCAGCTCGGGATTCCACCGGCGCAGGCGCGCGAGGGCGAGTTGCAGTTGCACGCCGCGCTTGTTGCCGAGCAATTCGTGCCATTCGTCGACCACCACCATACGCAAGGTCGACAGTGCGGTTTGCGCGTCGGCACGGGCGAGCATCAGGGTGAGGCTTTCCGGAGTGGTGATCAGAGCGGTGGGTGGTCGCCGGGTTTGCCGCGCGCGTTCGCTGCTGCTGGTGTCACCGGTGCGCAGGCCGACGCTCCACGGGATCTGCAAATCGCGCAGCGGCGCTTCCAGTGCGCGACCGGTGTCGGCGGCCAAGGCGCGCATCGGCGTGATCCACAGTACTGTCAGCGGTTCGGCAACCGGTTTTCGTTTGCGAGGCTTTTCGACAGACGCCATGGAAAAAGCGAAGCGGTTGAGCGCGGCAAACCACACCGCATAGGTTTTACCGGCGCCGGTGCTCGCATGGAGCAATCCCGATTGCCCTTGTTTGACCGCGGCCCACACCTGTTTCTGAAAGGCGAACGGCTTCCAGCCGCGGGCGGTGAACCAGTGTTTTGCGAAGTCGGGGGAGGTTCCCATGCCGGCGGTGTGCACTCTGAAAGTATTCTTTCAGTGACCACGGCGGCATACGACTAGTTTAATTGAGGTGCTTTATGTGGCAGGGATCAACACCATACCTGTGGGAGCGAGCAAGCCCGCTCCCACAGGGATTGATGTCTACTTCAGGTTACCGCTGAGGAACTGCTTCAACCGCTCACTCTTCGGATTGCCCAGCACGTCTTCCGGCGCGCCTTCCTCCTCGACCAGGCCCTGGTGCAGAAACAGCACCTGACTCGACACTTTGCGGGCGAAGCTCATTTCGTGGGTGACCATGATCATGGTCCGGCCTTCTTCGGCCAGGCCCTGGATCACCCTGAGCACTTCACCCACCAGCTCGGGGTCGAGCGCCGAGGTCGGTTCGTCGAACAGCATGACTTCCGGTTCCATGGCCAACGCTCGGGCAATGGCAACCCGTTGCTGCTGCCCCCCGGACAGAAACGCCGGGTACTGGTCCGCCACGCGGGCGGCCAGGCCGACCTTGTCGAGATAGCGCCGGGCCCGGTCTTCGGCTTCCTGCTTGCTGCAACCCAGCACCCGGCGCGGGGCCATGGTGATGTTTTCCAGCACGGTCATGTGGCTCCACAGGTTGAAGTGCTGGAACACCATGGCCAGGCGGGTGCGAATCCGCTGCAGTTCATCGGCGTCGGCCACGTGCATGCCGTGGCGATCCTTGATCATGCGGATGTTCTGGCCGTCCAGGGTCATGGCGCCGTCGTTGGGTTGTTCGAGAAAGTTGATGCAGCGCAGAAAGGTACTTTTACCGGAACCGCTGGCGCCGATCAGGCTGATGACGTCGCCGGTGTTGGCCTTGAGTGAAACGCCTTTGAGCACATGATGATCGCCATAGCTTTTATGCAGGCCTTCGATGGTCAGTTTGTACATGGGGCATGCATCCTCAAGGCGAAAGTAGGTAGCCGCTGCGATAGGCTTCGGTGCCCGCGACGTGGGCGATCACCATGCCGGCAGTGGCCATGCGCCGCAGCGAACGGGCGTACATCAGCCCGGCGACGGTGCAGTGAATGGGGGTGACGCGATCGTTGACCGGGTCGATGATTTCGGCGATCAGTTGCCCGGCGTCCAGGTATTCCCCCGGCAGCGCGGTGAACACCAGCAAACCGCCCACGGGCGTGGCCACCGGTTCGACGGCGGCCAGCGGCGTGGCGGGATACGGAAGTTCCGGCAGTGGCGCCGGTTCACCGGCAATCGCGCCGAAGTGAATCAGGTAATCAAGCAGCGCCTGGCAGTCGAGGCTGGCCAATGGATGATTAACGTCCCCTTGTCCACGCAATTCGACAGTCACCGAAAAACTCCCCGGCGGAATGTCGAAGTGCTCGCCGAAGCGTTCCTGCAACTGCCACCAGAGCAGGGTGAAACATTCGTCGAACGACCGGCCGCCAGAGTCGGTGGCCAGCAGACTGGCTTCGGCCCCGATGTAGCGGGCCAGCGGTTCGACCTGCGGCCAGGCCTCGGGCGTGGTGTAGAGGTGCGCGACCGCTTCGAAATCGCAATGCAGGTCCAGCACCATGTCCGCATCACAGGCCAGTCGTTGCAGGATCAGACGCTGGGATTGCAGTTGCGTGCTGGCGGTTTGTCGCGCCAGTGCATGACGCAGGGTGCTGCGGATCAGTTCGAGGTTGCGCTGCGGATCGTCGCCGAGCCGACCTTCGATCTCATTGCCGACCTCTTCGCTCAAATCGACGAACCAGCGATTGAAGTTCTGGCCGCTTTCGAGCTCGTAGCGGCCCAGCGGCACATCCATTAGCACTTGTTCGAGGCCGACCGGGTTGGCCACCGGCACCAGCACGATTTCGTTTCGCAGGCGCCCAGCGGCTTCCAGCTCCGCGAGGCGCTGCTTGAGGTGCCAGGCGACCAGCATGCCGGGTATTTCATCGGCGTGCAGCGACGCCTGGATGTAGATCTTGCCTTTGGCCGACGTCGGGCCGAAGTGGAAACTGTGAATCTGTCGTGCAGTTCCCGGCAGCGGGGCCAGCAAGTCATGTATCTGGTGGCGCATTCTTTGTTTCCTGAAGCAGACAGGTCCTAGTGGGTTGGCCCGAGGAAGGCCAGCCAGCGGCGTTCGGCGAGGCGGAACAGGCCGACCAGCGCAAAGGTGATGGTCAGGTAGATCAGCGCGGCGATGCCGAAGGACTGGAAAGTCAGGAAGGTCGCCGAGTTGGCGTCCCGCGCGACTTTCAGGATGTCCGGGATGGTCGCGGTGAACGCCACGGTGGTCGAGTGCAGCATCAGAATCACTTCGTTGCTGTAATAAGGCAGCGAGCGACGCAGGGCTGACGGCATGATCACGTAGGCATACAGCTTCCAGCCGGTCAGGCCGTAGGCTTTTGCTGCTTCGACTTCACCATGGGCCATGCTGCGGATTGAACCGGCGAAAATCTCGGTGGTGTACGCGCAGGTGTTCAGGGCGAAAGCCAGGATGGTGCAGTTCATTGCGTCGCGAAAGAACGCATCAAGTATTGGCTGCTCCCGCACGGCGGCCAGGCTGTAAATCCCGGTGTAGCAAATCAGTAGCTGGATATACAGCGGCGTACCGCGAAACAGATAGGTGTAGAACTGCACCGGCCAGCGAATGTAGAAGTGCGGCGACACCCGGGCGATGGACAGCGGGATCGACACGATAAAACCGATGAAGATCGACGCGCTGAGCAGCCACATCGTCATGGCGAGGCCGGTGATGTTGTAACCGTCGGTGTAGAGGAAGGGTTTCCAGTATTCCTGCAGGAGTTCGATCATCGTACGGCCTCCCGGGAACCGGCGGCGTAGCGGCGTTCGAGCCAGCGCAGGAGGATGTTCGAAGCACTGGTGATCAGCAGGTAAATCAGCGCGGCCAGTACCAGGAAGTAAAACAGCTGATAAGTGCTTTTACCGGCGTCTTGGGCAGCCTTGACCAGGTCGGCGAGGCCGATGATCGAAACGAGCGCGGTGGCCTTGAGCATCACCATCCAGTTGTTGCCGATACCCGGCAGGGCGAAGCGCATCATCTGCGGGAACACCACGATGCGAAAGCGCTGGCCACGTTTGAGGCCATAAGCGGTTGCGGCTTCGACCTGACCCCGGGGGACCGCGAGGATCGCGCCACGAAAGGTTTCGGTGAAGTACGCGCCATAAATGAAGCCCAGGGTGATGACCCCGGCGCTGAACGGGTTGATCTCGATGTATTCCCATTCCATGAAGTCGGTGAACGACGTCAGCCAGGTTTGCAGGCTGTAGAAAATCAACAGCATCAGCACCAGGTCCGGCACGCCGCGGATCAGCGTGGTGTAGAGCTGGGCTGGTACGCGCACCAGTTTGACTTTTGACAGTTTGGCACTGGCGCCGAGCAGGCCGAGCAATACGGCCAGCAAAAGTGACAACACCGATAATTTGATGGTCATCCAGGTGCCTTCCATCAGCAACGGACCGAAGCCCTTGAGGCTGAAGGCTGAGAGCCCCAGATTTTGTAATAGGTTTTCGAACATAAATCAGCAACCTGACCGGATAAAAAAAGCGCCCATCGCGAGATGGGCGCCGCGCATTATTTGCCGCTGTACAGATTCAGATCGCCAAAGTGTTTCTTCTGAATGGTGGCGTAGGTGCCATCGTCGTGTAACGCTTTGATACCTTTATTCAAAAGCTCTTTGAGGTCTTTGTTACCTTTAGAGATACCGATCGCTGTTTTGGACGGCAGCAATTCGCTGTCGACCGGCTTGCTGACTTCGTAGCCCTCGCCTTTAGGCGACTTCAAGAAGCCCAGTTCAGCTTGCAGCATGTCCTGAATCGCCCCGTCGAGGCGACCGGACATCAGGTCTGAATACACCTGGTCCTGGTTCTGATAGGCCTGGGTTTTCACGCCAGCCTTGTCCAGTACGGCCTTGGCGTAGGCTTCCTGAATGGTGCCTTGCTCGTAGCCCACGGTTTTGCCCTTCAGCGAAGCGACGTCTTCGCTCAGGCCGGAACCTTTCTTGAACACATAAGCGGTTGGGCCGGAGAACAGCTCGTCGGAGAAGTCGATGACTTTTTCGCGGGCCGGGGTGACGGTCATCGAAGAGATGACACCGTCGAATTTATTGGCCTTCAGGCCTGGGATCATGCCGTCGAAATCGCTTTCGACCCATTTGCACTTGACCTTCAGTTCGGCGCAGATTGCGTTGCCCAGGTCGATGTCGAAGCCCACCAGGCTACCGTCGGCCGCTTTCGACTCGAACGGAGCGTAAGAAGGGTCAACGCCAAAACGCAGTTCCTTGTATTCCTTGGCCAGCGCGGAGCCGGCAGCCATGCACAACGCCAGTGCAGAAAGGGTCAGCAATGCTTTTTTCATTATTCAATCCCTAAGAACCAATATGAGCGCTTGTGGCGCAGAATTATCGTTACTGGAAAGCGTAAGACCTAATGAAAGTAGCAATTTCCGAACCAGAGTGCCGAACAAGCGTTTAAAAGGTGATTCGGAAATGGCTGCGCGGGATTAATGCACGAAAACGGGCGCCGCGCATAGGTCGCACCAAAAAACGTCGAGATGTCGCAAATTCCTGTGGGAGCGGGCTTGCTCGCGAAGGCGGTATGTCAGACATATGTGGATCGACTGGCCCGCCGCATTCGCGAGCAAGCTTGCTCCCACAGGGGATTGGTTAGCCGAGCAGGTCCTGCAGGGTTGCGAGATTGTCGGCCTCGTCAACGGTCTTGTCCTGCCGCCATCGCAGCATCCGCGGAAACCGCACGGCAATCCCGCTCTTGTGCCGCTTGGACAGGGCAATCCCCTCAAACCCCAATTCGAATACCAGGCTCGGTTTCACGCTGCTGACCGGCCCGAATTTTTCCACCGTGGTCTTGCGCACGATGCTGTCGACCTGACGCATCTCAGCGTCGGTAAGCCCCGAGTAGGCCTTGGCAAACGGCACCAGCGCGCGCTCGCTGGCATCGGGCGGACCGTCCCATACGGCGAAGGTGTAATCGCTGTAGAGACTGGCCCGGCGGCCATGCCCGCGTTGCGCGTAAATCAGCACTGCGTCGACGCTGAACGGGTCGACCTTCCATTTCCACCAGACGCCCATGTCTTTGGTACGGCCGACACCGTACAGCGCGTCGCGGGCCTTGAGCATCATGCCTTCGACGCCCAGGCTGCGGGAGGCTTCCCGTTGGCGGGCGAGGTCGAACCAGTCTTCGCCGGTGAGCACGGGGGAGGGGAGTAACACCGGGTTATTGCAGTGGGCGATTACGTTCTCCAGTTGGCTGCGCCGTTTGGTTTGAGTCTGGTTGCGCCAGTCTTCGCCTTCCCATTCCAGCAAGTCGTACGCGAGTAGGACTACGGGCACCTCATCAAGGATTTTCTTGCCCAGGGTTTTACGGCCGATCCGCTGTTGCAGCAAAGCGAACGGTTGCACCGAGGGTGACGTCGGCGCCAAGGGATCAAAGGCGTCTTCAGTGTTCGGTCGGGCGGTTTTCCAGACGACGATTTCGCCGTCGATCACCGTGCCGTCGGGCAAACCATGGACCAGGCTGTCGAGTTCGGGAAACCGCTCGGTGACCAGCTCTTCACCGCGCGACCAGACCCACAGTCGGCCGTCGCGCTTGACCACTTGGGCGCGGATGCCATCCCACTTCCATTCCACTTGCCAGTTGCTGGCCGGGCCGAGCAACCCTTCGAACTGTTCGACCGGTTGCGACAGTGCATGAGCGAGAAAAAACGGATACGGCTGACCGCCGCGCTGGGCGTGTTCATCGCAGGATTCGACAGCGATCAGCTTCAGGTAACTGGCCGCGCTCGGGCGGTTGGACAGGTCGGTGTACCCCACCAGGCGCTGGGCCACACGTTTGCTGTCGAGCTGCGCCATGGCCGCCAGGGCGCGGGTCACCAACAACTTTGAGACGCCGACGCGGAAACTGCCCGTGATCAGTTTGATGCAGAGCATCAAGCTGGAGCGGTCCAGTTGCGACCAGAGTCTGGGCAACTGTTCGGCGAGCACTTCGGGAGATTCACCGCGCAAGGGCAGCAGTTTTTCTTCGATCCACACCGCCAGTCCGTCGGTGGAAGTGTGGGGCGCTTCGGGCAGTACCAGCGAAATGGTTTCCGCCATGTCGCCCACCGCTTGATAGCTTTCTTCGAACAACCACGGCGACAGGCCGGAAACGGCCACGGCGAGTTCGCGCAGGATGCGCACCGGCACCAATTGGCGAGGGCGCCCGCCGGATAAAAAGTACACCGCCCATGCTGCGTCTTCCGGCGCAGCCTGAGCGAAGTAATGTTGCATCGCCGCCAGTTTGGCGTTGCTCGACGTCGTGGCATCGAGTTCCGCGTACAACTCGGCGAAGGCCTTCATGGCAGTACCTCGGCGCTTTCAGGCTCGACCGCCGTAACGTCTTCTTCATCGTCGCCGTACTCGGTGGTGAAACCTTGGGCGTCCAGACCTTGTTCGCGCAAATGGCGCACCAGGACCGCCACCGAACCGTGGGTGACCATGACGCGCTCGGCACCGGTCTGCTCGATCGCCCAAAGCAGGCCCGGCCAGTCGGCGTGGTCGGATAACACGAAGCCACGGTCCACACCGCGCCGCCGCCGCGTGCCGCGCAAACGCATCCAGCCGCTGGCAAAGCCATCGCTGTAGTCACCGAAGCGCCGCATCCAGGTGCTGCCGCCAGCGGAAGGCGGGGCCAGGACGAGCGCTTTGCGCATGATCGGGTCGCTCTTGATTACGTCACCGGCGTAAATCGTCGGCGGCAAATAAATGCCGCTCTCGCGATACACCCGGTTGAGCGGCTCGACGGCGCCATGCACCAGAACGGGACCGAGGCTGGCGTCGATGCCGTGGAGAATCCGTTGTGCTTTGCCGAAGGAATAGCAGAAGAGCACGCTGGCCTTGTCGTCGGCGGCGTTTGCCTGCCACCACTGATTGATCTCGGCAAAGACCTGCGCCTGAGGTTGCCAGCGATAGATCGGCAGGCCAAACGTCGATTCGGTGATGAAGGTGTGGCAACGCACCGGTTCGAACGGCGCGCAGGTGCCGTCGGGCTCGATCTTGTAATCCCCCGAGGCTACCCAGACTTCGCCGCCGTATTCCAGACGCACTTGCGCCGAGCCGAGCACATGCCCGGCGGGATGGAAACTCAGGGTAACGCCGTGGTGCAGCAACCGTTCGCCGTACGCCAGGGTTTGCAGATTGATGTCCTGACCCAGTCGCGCACGCAAAATCCCTTCGCCGGGCGCGGCGGCCAGGTAATGCTGGTTGCCGCCTCGGGCATGGTCGCCGTGGGCGTGCGTGATGACCGAGCGCTCGACCGGCCGCCACGGATCAATGTAGAAATCCCCGGCCGGGCAGTACAAACCTTCGGGACGCGCGATAACAAGGTCCATGTTGTGACCCAAATGGAGGGACTTGTTAGCTATGAGGCTGGCGCGAGGCCGGAAGTTCTATCGACATTCAGCGGATCAGTGAATACCAATGTGGGAGCGAGCTTGCTCGCGATAACGGTGTGTCAGTCACATTAATGGTGGCTGACAGGGCCTTATCGCGAACAAGCTCGCTCCCACAGAGATCAGCGGCGATTATTACTTGCCGGGTGTCAGCGTCAACCGCTTGCTCCCGTACACCTTGTCAAAGTTCTGCGGCTGCATCGGCAAACTCACGTATTGCCCCTTGAGCCACGGCTCCACGCTGTCGAGGTAATTCGGGCTGGCCGGATTACCGGACTGGCCGGTGCCGTTCTGGCCCATCAGCGGTTCGGTCTGGCCAAAGTCGACGATGAAGCGCATGGCCGGCGCCAGCGTGGTGTTGAAATCGTGGCCCCAGGCGAACGCCGCGGTGTTCAGCGTAGTGTGATCGCCACCGGCCGCGAGCGGGCCGCGCACGGTTTGGCCACTGGCATTCTTCCACTCATAACGGTGCAATTTGCCCCACTGCCAGGCTGTGTGGTCGCCACCCAACTGGCTGTCGCCGGCAGCCATTGCTGCGGCAAGGCTGCGGGCGAGAATCGTCGGTTTGTCTTCTTTCTGCGCCGTGCGGGCGTCATCCCAGAACGGGCTGTCTTCACGGCCCAGCAGGTGATCGGCCTGCGCCGCGTAGGACAACTTACCGTTGGCGATAAACGCTTCCCACGCCGGGCTGCTTTCCGGGCCCAATTCGTCGAGGAATATCTGTTTGCTGCTTTCCAGCAGGAACAGCTCGTAAATCGCTGCGTCGGCGGAAGTCGGAGCCAGTTTTCCGTCGAACGCCATGAGGCGCGTAAAGGCCTCGCGCGCCTTTCCGCGATCCGCCTCTGGCAGCGCTTCAATGGCTTGTTTGAGCGGCTGGGCCATACCCGGCGCTGAAAACATCTTCTTCAGTTTGGCGGCAAAGGTGGTGGTTTGATCGTATTGCATGGCGATCAGGCTGCGCGTGTCGTGTTTGCCCACGCCGGCCAGTTCGGCCATGCGTTCGCCTCGCTCCGGTGCCGACCAGGAATTGGACAGCTGCATGCCATAACCATGGGGAATGACCCGCTGGTTGGCGGTGCCGAGCCAGCCTTGCGCCGGATCTTGATCGTACGGGTGCAGCATCGGGTCGGCGTAACCGTCCCAGTCGTAACGACCTTCCCCGCCCGGCGACGGCAACAGGCCTTCGCCTTCACGGCGGTTCGGGTAGCGACCGGTGACTTGCCAGCCGATGTTGCTGACGTCGGCAAAGACCAGATTCAGCGTGATCGCACGTATTTCACGGCTGGCGTCCGACGCTTTCTCGACGTTCTGCGCCCGGGACAAGTCGAAAAACGCGTCCAGTGACTTGTCGTCAGTGAAGTTCGGCATCTGCAAGGCCAAACCAAAACCGTTGCCTAGCGCGGTGCCTTGGGCGCTGTTGAGCAGCGGCCCGTGGCGGGTTTCGTACACCGCTTCGCGAATCGACCGCTGGCCTTTGACGAAATAGGTTTCGTTGCGAACGATCACCGGCTGCCATTTGCCGCCGATTTCGTAGGAAAGTCCGTTGCCCTGGTGTTTGATTTTTTCCAGGAACAGGTCCTGGTTGTCGCCCATGACCGAGGTCATGCTCCACGCCACTTTTCCGTTGAAACCGCCCAGTACCATCGGCAAACCGGCGATGGTCACGCCGGACGCCTGATATTTCGGCGTACGAATCTGCACGTAACTGAACAATGAAGGCACACCCAGCGGGCCGTGGCTGTCGCTGGCCAACAGGCTTTTGCCGCTGCGGCTGCGTTGCGGGGCGATCGCCCAGTTGTTCGATGACGTGGCACCCAGCAGATTCAGATCGGACAGTTGGCCGGTGGCCTTGCTGATTTCGGCGAGACCCGCAATTGCCCCGTTCAACTTGAGGCCCTGAAGTTTTTCGGCTTCGGCCACCGGCAGTTTCTCGTCGGGGGCGGACGGGGTCAGCCAGGCGAGTTTGTCAGTGGTGAGCGTCTGAGCGAGCACCAGCGAGGAAATTTCCTCGGGCAGGTTCGCCGATTGGCTGAAGTTCAGCAGGCAGAAAATCAGCGCCGAATCTTCCGGTTTCCAGTATTCGGGCTTGTAGCCGGTGGCGGCGAGGTCTGCCGGCAACTTGTCGCGGTAGCGGAACAGGTAGGCATTGACTCCGCGGGCATAGACTTCGAAGAAGCGTTTGAGGCGCGGCGACGAGGCCTTGTACAGCTCACCAGCGCTTTTCTTCAGGTTGACGGCGCGCATGTAGCGGTCGGCGTCCAGTCGGTCCGAACCGGACATCTCAGACAAACGGCCTTGGGCCAACAGGCGCAGGGTGACCATTTGCGTGATGCGGTCGCTCGCGTGCACGTAACCGAGGGTGAACAGTGCGTCGTGAAAGGTGCTGCTTTCGATCAACGGCATGCCCATGGCATTGCGGCGCACCGAAACGTTCTGCGCCAGACCCTTGAGCGGCTGCACGCCGGTGGTCGGCGGGAGGGTGTCCTGAGTGTTCCAGGTCTGACAACCGGTCAGGCTCAAAACACCGGCCACTGCTGCGGCAACGCCGAACCGGGGAAGAAAATGTGTGAGGGCTGGCGAGGCCATGGCAAAGCTCCTGCGGGGGTAGAGACGCAATAAAGGCGCTACGTTAGAGAGCAGGAGGTGGCCGCGCAAGCGGCGGCGGGGTTATTTCAGGATTTGTCTGATAAACCATGGTTTCAGCGATGTCCTTGTGGCGAGGGAGCTTGCTCCCGCCCGGCTGCAAAGCAGTCGCCATCCAGGCACTGCATTCCCATCGGTTAAACGCGGGCTTTGGATTTCGAGTGCTGCGCACTCTAGCGGGAGCAAGCTCCCTCGCCACAGGTCATGCGTTGTTTCAGATTTCGGTTGTCCTGTTTGCGATGGATAGCTTGCCTGCCGGAAGGGGTGATGCGGACGTGCATGCAATGTCGTTGGGGAATTTGCAGGGGGAATATGCGACGGTCGTGAGCACTGCGCAGATTCTGAAATGATGGTGACTCTCAGGCCATCATCGCGAGCAAGCTCGCTCCCACAGGGGGTTATGTCGTTCACAAAACCAATGTGGGAGCGAGCTTGCTCGCGATATCGATTCAACAGGCGAAGAAGAACTTCGCCCGAAGCCTCAAGCGCCGTGGCACTTCTTGAATTTTTTGCCATTGCCGCACGGGCAAGGATCGTTGCGACCGACGTCCTTCAGGGCATTGCGTACCGGTTCCTGGTGCGCGTGGCCGCAGTTTGGGCCGTGAACATGGCCATGGTCGTGATCATGGTGGTCGTGATGGTCATGATCGTGGTTGCAGTCAGGGCCATGGACGTGGGGTTGTTGGGTCATCGGGTGTGCTCCGGAATTAAATCGGCGGGGATTATCACGCCATTACGCGCCAGGTGCACGTAGTGCGCGATGAATAAACCGGTTTCCAGCTCACCTTCCAGACGATAGGGAATGGGTTGATCGGGTTTTTTCAGCAGCTTCACCAGGTCTCGCACCTTTGGCCACAGGTTGGTGCGGATCGGTACCTTGAAAAATGCACTGCGCTTGGGACTGACCGTAAACCAGTGCTCGTGCTCGCCCTCGGTCAACAGAATGTCACCCAGGTGAATCCGGTATTCGAGGCCGCGCACCGTCAGGTCACTGGTACGGGGATTGTCGACACGAAAGTACAGCAGAAAACGCTGCTGCATCAGTTTGGCCTCGACGACTTGGACCTTGACAAGATGCACCGCGGGCTCCGGTTCATCATCGCTGAACCAGGACGCGCAGCCGCCGAGCCCGAGCATCAGGAGCAGGGTGAAGGATTGTAAGACGCGCCGTCGGGTGGTCATGGTGATGTTTCTCCCTTGACCCCAGTCTAGCCCTTCAGGATCACCTCAACTGCCGAAATACCCCGCGCAGCATTTCTTGAACTTCTGCCCACTGGCGCAAGGGCAGGCATCGTTGCGCCCGACCTTGAGTGGCACGGTGGGGTCGATGAAGTACCAGTGGCCGGCGTTCTGCACGAACGACGAGCGCTCGCGGTGGCTGTGTTCGCCGCTGCCGTCATGCCAACGTGCGGTAAACGTCACGAACGCGTGTTCCGGTTGACCGCCAAACACCTCGGAGCTTTCCACCTCCAGACCCAGCCAGGTGCTTTGGGCACTCCAGTCGCTGATGGACTGACGATCGAGGCCGGCCTGTTGTGCAGGCAGAGTGGTCGCCACCAGATAATCGATCAGGCCCATCACATAAGCGCTGTAGCGCGACCGCATCAAGGCGTCGGCGCAGGGGGCCGGGTGACCGGCATGGTAATGACCGCAGCAGGCGTCGAGCAGGGTGCCGCTGCCGCAAGGGCAAATGGATGTCGTCATTGCATTACCACCAATATTTCCCGAAGTTTTCCGGATTGGCCCAGAAGCGTGAGTTGAGCCAGTCGGGGACTTGTTTGTAGTCAAGCAGATCGTAGGTGAACAGGGTCAGCACCTGGTCGTCGCGTTGGAAACGTTCGCTGGCTTGCAGGGCCAAAGAGAAAAAATCGGTTTCCTGCCAGCCACTGGCCGGCAAGTCCGCAAGTACCGCAATGCGACTGGCATTGAGGTTGCGGATCCCGCCGAGCAAGTTCAGACCGTCACGCTTGGGCAAGTGTTCGAGGCAATCGACCACCAGCGCCAGATCAAACCGGCGCGCCGCCAGCTCGGCCGGTAACGGCCCGGGCGCCGCATGCGCAACGCAAGTGTCCGGGTGCGCGAGCTTGAACGCCTCAAGCGCCGGGAACTCGCTGGCGCCGATTAGCAACAGGCGCGGCGGGGCGTAACGATCCAGCAAGACGGCCAGCGCTTGCTGCGGCGTGCGCGAAGAAATACCTGCAATCATTGAAGATCCTCAATCAGAGCGCCAAGACTAGCCTGCCCAAACGCCCAGATATAGAGCGGCTTGGCACCAAAAGCGCCGATCACCCGTGAACACGGGACAAAACAGCCATGTGCTATTGCTGGCGGAGATTAAAACTCGGGTCTTTACTCCCTGAATCGGTCCTAAGCCGATCCCTCAGGAGAAAACTAGATGAGCATAGTTCGGACAGCATTACCCTTGGTTCTGCTAACCAGTGTGTTGACTGGTTGCGCAGGTTTGCAGAAAACCGACTGGCCGACCTGTGCGGCAGTCGGCGGTGTCGTGGGTGCGGGTCTCGGCGCGACCGAGAGCTCGGCATGGGCAGGGTACGGCGCGCTGCTGGTCGGCGGTACCGCCGCAGCCTATTGCTGGGTTCACGGTGATGGCGACGAAGACGGCGATGGCGTGCCGGACAGCCGCGACAAGTGCCCGGGTACGCCTAGAGGCGTGCAGGTCGATGCCGACGGTTGCCCACCACCCGTCCCTGCGCCAGTGGTTGAAGAGGCGGTTGTGGTCAAGGAAGAAACCATCGTCATCCGCGATGTTCACTTCCAATTCGACAAAGCCACACTCACACCTTCTGATAAAGAAGTACTCAACACAATCGCCACTCGCCTGAAACAGGAATCTTCCACCGCTCAATTGACCGTGACGGGTCACACCGACAGCGTGGGCAGCGATGCCTACAACCAGAAGCTGTCGGATCGTCGCGCCCATTCAGTGGTTGAATACCTGATTTCCCAAGGCGTACCACGCAGCAGCTTTGTGTCTGTGACTGGCGCCGGTGAAAGCCTGCCGGTGGCCGATAACAAAACCGCTGACGGCCGTGCGTTGAATCGTCGCACGGAAATCAAAATCAACCGCTGACCCTCGCACCCCGCGGCTTGTGCAGTCGTGGATGCGGGTCTTCTCCGGTGTGACCGGCGTCTGCCGGTTACACCGGAGCTTTCACCATGAGCCTTCTCCTCACCCGCGAAGGTCGGGGCGAATGTCAGCCCGTGGCGGACAACGAAACAGACGAAGGACGCGCGAAAAAACGTCGCGTAGCGTTGCACATCAATCGCTGAGCCGCGTGATAGAGCCGTCGGGCTGCCATTGCTGTTGTTCCGACGGCCATTCGGCGGCCTATATGAAGAATTTTCCGTTGCCCTCTGGCTTATCCCGCGTGGAAGCCGTTACTGTGCGCGCAAAGAATAATTCTCAACGGGGGCGCGTATGAAGGTGTTTTGGGCGCTGGGGAAGCTGTTGACCCTGCTGTTCTGGCTGGTGGTGCTGGTCAATCTGATGACACCCTTTGTCCATCCGCTGCACCTGTTGGTCAATCTGGCCGGCGGCCTGCTGGCGTTCCTTCATCTTCTCGAGGCGGTGTTCTGTTTCCGCAGCCTCAGAGGTCGCGCTCACCCTTGGCGTGATCGCTTGAAGATTGTCTTTTTCGGCGTTTTCCACCTGCAAACCATTCCGGCTCCCGCCGTACCAAAGGCATCTCATGCGTAAACTTTGTCTGCTCGCCGCTCTGATCAGCCCGCTCGCCTGCGCCCAAGTGGTCAGCGTCCAAACCAACTCGCTGATGCGCCTGCCCAACACCGCCAGTACCTTGCAACTGGAACGCCTGGAAGTGGCCGATTACGGCACGTTGCTGATTCCCTCGAATGTGACCGAAGTCACCGTAGGCGAATTGCACCTGGGGCGTGAGGCGCGGATCGCCATCGTGCCGAGCGAAAATGCTCTGGAGTTGAAGATCAATCGTGCCGAGCTTTCCGAAGGCAGTCAGATCACCGCTCGCGGCGCGCCGGGCACTTACCTCAAGGCGGCCCGCGCGGGGCGCAATCTGAATGTGCAGATCAAGGCCTTGAATGCACCGCAGCTGTTGGTCGACGCACGCGGCGGCGCAGGGGCACCGGGGTTTGTCGGCCTCGACGGCGCCCACGGTCAGGCGCCGGGGTGCACCTGGGGCCAGGCCGGTCGCGGTGCGGACGGCAGTCATGGCAGCGACGGACAACCGGGAGCGCCAGGGGCACTGGTCAGGCTGGAAGTGCCGCGCGATTACCCGGCGGAGCAAATCAAGGTTCAGGTCGCAGGCGGCGCCGGTGGTTTGGCCGGTCCTGGTGGTAAGCCGGGGGCGGGAGGCAAGGCCAAGGGTTGCTTCGTTTACAAAGCCGATGGCGGCAAGAGCGGCAAACCAGGCGCTGACGGCCAGCCGGGGCCTGCGGGTGCGGCGGGGTCGGTGACTGTCCAGCGGTTGTAAGAATCACCCAGATCCACTGTGGCGAGGGGATTTATCCCCGTTGGGCTGCGAAGCGGCCCCAATCCGGAATCCGCGGAGCCTGATTTTACGACTGCTGCGCAGCCGAACGGGGATAAATCCCCTCGCCACAAAGTCCCCTCGCCACAAAATCCGCGATGCTTTTAAAACATCGGCCGCGCCGCAGCAATCGCCACCAGCATCAACCCCACAATCAAATTAATCCCCACCAACCTGCGAATCCTCCCCAGTACCAAAGCCCCTGCCGGCCAATCCTGCGCCGCCACCGCCGTGCGCAGTTCCGGCAACATCAACGCCTGAATCCGGATGAACAGCGCGGTCATCACCACGTACAACCCCATCATCACCTGCACATAACGCGGCGCGGCTTCAAAACCGGCGTATTGAAGATGAATCATGCCGACACCGCTGATCGGCAAGAGCACCACCGCGACCCAGACCCAGCGGAAAAAACCTTGAAACACTTCCATCCACAGCTTCAACCGGGCAGGGCCTTCCAGCGCCTTCATCGCGGCGGGACGCAGGACCATCCAGGCGAAAAACATGCCGCCGACCCACACCAGGGCGGACAGGACATGCAGGGTGTAAACGATGCCAAAAGGTGTCATTGAGGTACTCCGTTCTGCGCGGGATTAATTAGCGGGGTATGATAGCGCCCCACTAAACCACTGAAAATTTATCCAGCGTTTTTTGCGCCCGACAATCCATGATCAGCACCGAACTCAAAACCACGATCCAGGGCGCCTATTCGCGTTTTCTCGAAGCCAAGAGCCTCAAGCCGCGCTACGGCCAACGCCTGATGATTGCCGAAATTGCCAAAGTCCTCGGTGACATCGACACCGACGAAGAAGGCCGGCGCAGTGGCGACCCCGCGATTGTCGCGGTGGAAGCCGGCACCGGTACCGGCAAGACCGTGGCCTACAGCCTGGCGGCGATCCCGACCGCGAAGGCCGCCGGCAAACGCCTGGTGATCGCCACGGCCACCGTCGCCCTGCAGGAGCAGATCGTCTTCAAGGATCTGCCTGATCTGATGCGCAACAGCGGGCTGAATTTCAGCTTCGCGCTGGCCAAGGGCCGCGGGCGCTACATGTGCCTGTCCAAACTCGACATGTTGCTCCAGGAAGGTCAGGCCCAAACCGCCACCGCGCAGCTATTCGAAGAAGAAGGCTTCAAGATCGAGGTTGATGAGGCCAGTCAGAAGCTGTTTACCAGCATGATCGAGAAACTCGCCGGCAATAAATGGGACGGCGATCGCGACAGCTGGTCCACCGCCCTGGAAGACGCCGACTGGGCGCGCCTGACCACCGATCATAGCCAGTGCACCAACCGCCATTGCCCGAATTTCGGCCAGTGCGCCTTCTACAAGGCGCGCGAAGGCATGGGCAAGGTTGACGTGATCGTCACCAACCATGACATGGTGCTGGCGGACCTGGCGTTAGGTGGCGGCGCTGTCTTGCCGGATCCGCGCGACACCATCTACGTGTTCGACGAAGGTCACCACCTGCCGGACAAGGCCATCGGCCACTTCGCTCATTACACGCGTCTGCGTTCCACCGCTGACTGGCTGGAAACCACCGCCAAGAACCTCACCAAATTGCTCGCGCAGCATCCGCTGCCGGGTGACTTGGGCAAGTTGATCGAACAGGTGCCGGAACTGGCGCGTGAGATCAAGACCCAGCAACAGTTCATGTTCACGGCCTGTGAACAGGTCGCCGATTTCAAACCCGGCGAAGACGTCGAGGGCCGCGAGCGGCCGCGTCACCGTTTCGTCGGCGGGGTAATTCCCGAGCACATGCGTGAAATGGGCATCGAGCTGAAGAAAGGCTTTGCCCGTCTCACCGACCTGTTCACCCGGCTCACCGAATTGCTCAAGGAAGGCATGGACGGCGAGGTCAACATCGGCATCGCCAGCAACCAGGCCGAAGAGTGGTATCCGCTGTTCGGCAGCCTGTTGTCGCGCTCTTCGGGCAATTGGGAATTGTGGGGCGCGTTCACCGCCGAGGACCCGGAAGACAATCCGCCCATGGCGCGCTGGCTGACCCTGGCCGAAAGCGGCTCGCTGTTCGACATCGAGGTCAACGCCAGCCCGATCCTCGCGGCGGAAATGCTCCGGCGCAATCTGTGGAACGTCGCTTATGGCGCACTCGTGACCTCGGCGACCCTGACCGCACTCGGTACGTTCGACCGGTACCGCATGCGCGCCGGCCTGCCGAAAAAAGCCGTGACCGCCGTGGTCCCGAGCCCGTTCCATCACGCCGACGCCGGTGTGCTGCGGGTGCCGGACCTGAAAGCCGACCCGCGTGACGCACCGGCTCACACCGCCGCGATCATCCGTGACCTGCCGCAACTGGTCGAGGGTTCGCGTGGCACGCTGGTGCTGTTCTCCTCGCGCAAGCAGATGCAAGACGTGTTCGACGGCCTCGACCGCGACTGGCGCAAGCAGGTGTTCATTCAAGGCAACCTGTCGAAACAGGAGACCCTGAACAAGCACAAGGCGCGCGTCGATGGCGGTGATTCCAGCGTGTTGTTTGGCCTGGCGAGTTTTGCTGAAGGGGTCGATTTGCCCGGCGCGTACTGCGAGCATGTGGTGATCGCGAAGATTCCATTCTCGGTGCCCGATGATCCGGTCGAAGCGGCACTGGCCGAGTGGATCGAAGCGCGGGGCGGCAATCCTTTCATGGAAATCTCCGTGCCGGACGCTTCGCTGAAACTGGTCCAGGCCTGCGGTCGCTTGCTGCGTACCGAAGAAGACCGCGGCACCATCACCTTGCTCGATCGGCGCCTGGTCACCCAGCGTTACGGCAAAGCTATCCTCAATGCGTTGCCGCCATTCCGTCGTGAAATTTCCTGATACACCGGTGGGCGTTTTTGCCCGCCGTGTGGTCTATCTCTCTGCCATCGCTTTTCCATTGGCCATTGTTGGTCGTTAGGGAGATTTTCGTTCTCATGATTCGCCGTTCGTTGCCTGCTGTTTTTGCCCTGTTTTTCGCAACGCCTTTGTTGGCCGCTCCCGCGGGCCAGCAGACGCTGTTCAACTTTGTGCGCCCCGCCGACGTGGTCCAGGTGGCGACTCAGGACGCCAGCCTGCCGCAATCCAATGCAGAACAAACGGCCGAAGGCGAAGTGCTGCGCCGGGTGACGTTCAACCCTGTGGCCGAGCCAGCCCTGCGTTTAACCCCGCAGACCGGCGCCTGGGATTGGTCGCAATCGGGTGTGATGAGCCTGCGGATCCAGAGTGCAATGAACTGGGCCGTGACCCTTTACGTGAAAATCCAGAGCAACGATGGCAAGACGCTGATCAGTCGCGTCGACCTGCCCGCCGGCCCTGCGCAAACGCTGCTGGTGCCATTGGTCGCGACTTCGCCGCTGGGCCTGGGCATGAAGGCCGGCCCGCCGATGCCGATGACCGTCGACGGACAACGCATCCTGCTGGCCAGCAGCGCCGGTGAACTGAATCGCAGCCAGGTGGTATCGGTGACCTTGTCGATGGATCAGCCGAAAGTCGCCCAGAGCATCCTGCTGGAACGCTTTGGCGTTCAGGATGGCGAGGCCGTGACTCAGGCCGTTTATGGCGGTCTGGTGGACGCTTTCGGTCAATCGACCCGGGCCAAATGGCCGGAGAAGGTCAGCAGCGACGAGCAACTGAAAAGCGCCGCCGCCAAGGAACAGCAACAAACCAAAACCTGGCTGGCCGAGCGTGAGAAGTCGTCGCTGGACCAGTTCGGTGGCTGGAACAAAGGCTCGGCGTTCAAGGCCAGCGGCTTTTTCCGCACCGAGAAACGTGACGGTCGCTGGTACCTGGTGACGCCAGAAGGCCATCCGTTCTATTCGCTTGGGGTCAACACCGTCACACCGAACGTCAACCAGACCTACATCGCCGGCCGCGAGTGGATGTTCGAATCGCTGCCAAAGCCCGATGAACCGCTGGCCAGCCACTTTGGCGAAGGGGACAACCGTGGCGGCAATGGCGTTGATCGGGGCCGCGGCTATAACGCCGGTCGCTGGTATGACTTCTATGGCGCCAACCTGCAGCGTTTGTATGGCGCCCCTTGCGCACCGGGCAGCGACACCAAGGCCGGTGTCGCAGAAGCGGCCAAGACCGAAGCGGTTGGGGCGACGATCGAAAAGGCTGCTGAGCAACCCGTCGTTCCTTCCACGGCCGAAGCCGGTGTTGCCGAAGCCGCCAGGACTGGTGCAGCGGAAGCGACCGTCGCGAAAGCGGCTGAGCAGAAACCCGCCGAGCCCTGCACTGCGGTGATTGATGAACAACGCTGGGCCAGCCACGCACTGGATCGCCTGCAAGCCTGGGGTTTCAACACCGTCGGCAACTGGAGCGCCCCGGCGCTGGCCAATGCTGATCGCGTGCCTTACACCTTGCCACTGTCGATCGTCGGCGATTACGCCAGCATCAGCACCGGCACCGACTGGTGGGGCGGCATGCCCGATCCGTTCGACCCGCGTTTTGCCATGGCCACCGAACGTGCCGTGGCCATCGCCGCTCGCGATCACCGCGACGACCCATGGCTGATCGGATACTTCGCCGATAACGAACTGGCCTGGGCCGGTCCCGGCGATGACCCGAAAGCCCGCTACGCGCTGGCCTACGGAACCTTGAAAATGACCACCGACGTGCCGGCCAAACGCGCGTTCCTCAAGCAATTGCGCGACAAATACCGCAATCAGGCGGGCCTGTCCAAAGCCTGGGGCATCGACTTGCCGGCCTGGGAATTGATGGAAGACCCGGGCTTCGTGCCGCCGCTGCCAAGCGCCGAACACCCGGAAATCGAAGCCGACTTCAAATACTTCCAGAAAGTGTTCGCCGACACTTACTTCAAAACCATTTCCGACTCGCTCAAGTGGCACGCGCCGAATCAACTGATGCTGGGCGGTCGCTTTGCCATCAGCACTCCGGAAGCCGTGGAGTCCTGCGCGCAGTATTGCGACGTGTTGAGTTTCAACATGTACACCCAGCGACCGCAGGACGGTTACGACTTCGCCAAACTGCGCAGCCTGGATAAGCCGGTGCTGATCACTGAGTTCAACTTCGGCTCGGCCGATCGGGGCCCGTTTTGGGGCGGCGTAACGCAACTGGCCGGGGAAGAAGACCGTGGTCCGGCCTACGCCAACTTCCTGAAACAGGCGCTGAGCGAGCCGTCGATCGTGGGCGTGCACTGGTTTCAATACCTCGATCAGCCAGTAACCGGTCGCCTGCTGGACGGTGAGAACGGTCACTTTGGCCTGGTGGGCATTACCGATTTGCCGTTCCAGGGTTTCGTCGACAGCGTGCGCAAGAGCAACCTGGCGATCGTAAATCAGCTAGGTAAAGAGGCTGAGAAGGCCAAGGCTGAAGCGGATAAGGCCAGTCACGATGCCGAGGGTGGCAGGAAAGGCGAAGCCGGCAAAGGCACGGGGCAGGGTGCAGGTCATGCGGGTGGGCATTCGGGCAATGGTCATTAAGGCCTGAACCCGCGTCATCGTTCTTCGCGAGCAAGCCCGCTCCCACAGTGGATTTTCGGTGTGATCGAGATCCAATGTGGGAGCGGGCTTGCTCGCGAAGGCGTCCGCAAAGACACCATAAATTTCATATTGATTCAGGGGCAATCGACCGCCCAGCCTGCCCCTGTTCCCAAAACCTTCAATGGCTGGAACAATGCGGGCCACTTTGTAGAGCTTTGTCCAAGGGAGTAGCGGGTGCAGATTCAGGGTCATTACGAACTCAGGTTCGAAGCGGTGCGTGAGGCGTTTGCCGCATTGTTCGACGATCCCCAGGAACGTGGCGCAGCGTTGTGCATCCAGGTCGGTGGCGAAACCGTTGTCGACCTCTGGTCCGGCACCGCTGACAAGGATGGCCTTGAGGCTTGGCACAGCGACACCATCGCCAACCTGTTCTCCTGCACCAAGACCTTCACCGCCGTCACCGCCCTGCAACTGGTCGCTGAAGGCAAGCTGCAACTGGACGCCCCCGTTGCCCGCTACTGGCCCGAATTCGCTGCCGCCGGCAAGGAATCCGTGACCTTGCGCCAGTTACTCTGCCATCAGGCCGGTCTGCCGGCGCTGCGCGAGTTGCTGGCCCCTGAAGCGCTTTACGATTGGCAGGCCATGGTCGATGCTCTGGCCGCCGAGTCGCCGTGGTGGACGCCGGGCACCGCTCATGGTTATGCCGCGATCACCTACGGCTGGCTGGTCGGGGAGTTGCTGCGGCGGGTCGACGGTCGTGGGCCGGGCGAGTCCATCGTGGCCCGCGTCGCCAAACCGTTGGGGCTGGATTTCCATGTCGGTCTGGCGAATGAAGAGTTCCATCGCGTGGCGCACATCGCCCGTGGCAAGGGCAATGTCGGCGATGCCGCTGCCCAGCGCTTGCTGCAAGTGACGATGCGCGAACCGACGGCCATGACCACGAGAGCGTTCACCAACCCGCCGTCGGTCCTCACCAGCACCAACAAACCCGAGTGGCGGCGCATGCAGCAACCGGCGGCCAATGGCCACGGCAATGCCCGCAGCCTGGCCGGTTTCTACGCCGGACTGCTCGACGGCAGCCTGCTGGAAAGCGAGATGCTCGACGAGCTGACCCGCGAACACAGCCTCGGCGAAGACAAGACGTTACTGACCCGGACCCGTTTCGGCCTGGGTTGCATGCTCGATCAACCGGACGTCCCTAACGCCACTTACGGCCTCGGCCCTCGTGCTTTCGGCCACCCGGGCGCCGGCGGTTCCATCGGTTTTGCTGACCCGGAGCACGATGTCGCCTTCGGTTTTGTGACAAATACACTGGGGCCTTACGTCTTGATGGATCCGCGCGCGCAAAAGCTAGCGCGGGTACTGGCCACTTGTCTGTAAAACGCGCTCACGGGTTCCAGGGCCGGAACCCGTAGGCCTTTATGTTTTCCAAGTGTCTGTTTAACCGGGTCATGCCGGCCTGATTTTTTCTGATTTCATATTTGTGGATATCCAATGTCATTTAATAAAACCACCCTCGCTTTGGCCCTGTGTGTCGCTATCACCGGTTGTGCGCAGAATCCACAAAATGATTCAGATGGCGGCAGCTGGTGGCCGTTTGGCTCTTCAGACAAAGTCGCGGCGAAAGAGCCGGCTCCGGCTCCAGCTCCTGTGAAACCTGCGGCTACCGCTCCGGTTACCAAGGCTGAAAGCTCCAGCCCTTGGTACTGGCCGTTCGGTTCTGACGACGTTGCGGACAAGAAACCCGAGGCGAAGCCTGAAGCCAAACCGGTGGAAGTGGCCAAGGCTGAGGCGGACGCGGGTGGCAAATGGTGGTGGCCGTTCGGCGGCAAGGAGCAGAGCACGGCCAAGGTCGTTCCGATGCCCGACCCTAAAGTCACCCAGGCCTGGCTCGACGATTACGAACCGCGCCTGCGTGCGGCGATCAAGGACAGCAATCTGCAACTCGAGCGTCGTGAAAACGTTCTGGTCGTCACCGCGCCGGTGGAAAGCTCATTCAACCCTGACCGTCCAGCCATGCTGCTGCCAGTGACGCTTGGCCCGTTCACTCGCGTAGCGAAAATCCTCGAAGTCGATCCGAAAACGGCCGTGCTGGTACTGGGTCACAGCGATTCTTCGGGCGCTGCACCGGCCAACGTGAAGCTGAGTCAGGAACGAGCACAAGCCGTGGCCGCGATCTTCCGCCTGAGCGGTCTGCAACGTGATCGCCTGATGTTGCGCGGTATGGGCGGCGAAGCCCCGCGTGCAGCCAACGACAGCGTTGAAGGCCGTGCCTTGAACCGTCGCGTTGAACTGCTGGTGACCCCGCAAAACACCATGGTCGCGCTACTGAGCAAGTACAACATGCCAGCCCCGGCGCCGGTGAAAATGGTCGCGGCCCAGGACGTCAAGCCAGTGGTCAAACCGGTTACTCCGGCACCTGCCGCGAAGAAAGCCGCTGTACCTGCCACGAAAAAAGCACCGGCCAAGAAAGCCGCCGCCAAGAAGGCACCGGCCAAAACTGCGACGCCGGCCAAGAAAACCGCGCCGGCCAAAGCCGCAGCAGCTGACAAGAAAGTCGTTGCTACCGATGCTGTGAAAAAGTGATTCGTTAACCAAAAGGAATGCGCCATGACCCAGGGCCTGGCTGATATGCGTCGCGACTACACCCGAGATGGCCTGACCGAGGCACAAGCCCCGGCCGAGCCGTTCGCGCTGTTCCATCAGTGGTTCGCTGACGCGGTGAAAACCGAGCAGTCGCCGGTGGAAGCCAACGCCATGACCCTGGCCACCGTCGACAACGATGGTCGGCCGCATTGCCGCATTCTGCTGCTCAAGGGCCTGGACGACCACGGCTTCACGTTCTTCACCAACTACGACAGTGCCAAAGGTCAGCACCTGGCCGCGAACCCGTTCGCAGCCATGACCTTTTTCTGGCCGGCCCTAGAGCGCCAGGTGCGCATCGAAGGTCGGGTGGTGAAGGTCACGCCTGAAGAGTCCGATGCCTATTTTCAGGTCCGGCCACTGGGCAGCCGTCTCGGCGCCTGGGCTTCACCGCAGAGCCGCGTGATTGCCGATCGCGCCGAACTGGAAGCGCTGCTCAAGAACACCGAGCAACGTTTCAGCGATACACAGCCTCATTGCCCCGAGCACTGGGGCGGTTATCGCCTGCTGCCAGAGCGTATCGAATTCTGGCAAGGCCGTTCGAGCCGTCTGCACGATCGCCTCAACTATCGCTCCCAGGGCGCCGACTGGATTCTTGAACGTCTGGCACCCTGAACAGTCTACCGATCGGGATAGCCTGCTGCAGCGGCCTTCAGCCACTGAGGCAGGTCCCGACGCTTGATCTTCTGCGCTTGAGCGTTCGCCAGCTGCTGGAGCATGAAGACTTTCTTATGCTCGTCGTTAGCAGCCAGGGCTAACGCCAGGTCGCGGTCCATCCAGCGTTTGATCCGTACGTACAACCACCCGTGGAAGTACAGACCGGCGACAGTGGTGACGACAATGATGAAGTAATCCATGACGAGTTCCTGGATCAGCGGCATAGCTTCTGCCATTTGCCGCTACTGTGTGCTGAGTTCGTGGAAGGGCCTGTACCGGGCCTGAATCAAAGCAAATTTATTCGGGCTACGTCGTGACAGGCGTCAAGCTGCGGAGTTTAATGAATGCCTGTCCTTTGGAGTTGATGCTATGCGTAAGTCTGTTCTGCTGGTTGCTTCCTTTTCCACGATGGCGATGTTGCTCACTGGCTGCCAATCGAGCTTGACCGGTGACTCCTACTCCCGTGACGAAGCGCGTCGTGTGCAGACCGTTCGTATGGGTACCATCGAATCCCTGCGTCCGGTAAAAATCGAAGGCACCAAGACTCCGATCGGCGGCCTCGCCGGTGCGGCAGTGGGCGGTGTGGGCGGCAGCGCCATCGGCGGCGGTCGCGGCAGTATCGTGGCGGCGGTCATCGGCGCCGTTGCTGGCGGGCTGATCGGTTCGGCCACTGAAGAAGGCCTGACCCGCGCCCAGGGCGTGGAGATCACTGTTCGCGAAGATGACGGCAGCATGCGTGCCTATGTGCAGCAGGTTCAGGAGAATGAAGTGTTCCGTGTGGGTGAGCGGGTGCGGATTGCTACCGTAGATGGGACGAGCCGCGTTTCGCACTAAGCCGAAGCGGGTGAAAGAAAACCCCGATCAGCGTGAGCTGGTCGGGGTTTTTTTTGAAGGGGAGTCTTGGATCGGGGCCAGATCCGTTTCTGCGGTAACGGCTGCTTATGTACGCATCTCGAATGACGCAAGGAGTTGTCTCTGATGATCAGGTTGGCAGTGCAGCACTCTTGCGACTCGCCACCGCCGTCACCGCATAACCAATCAACGCCGCCAAAATAGACCCGGTCAAAATTCCCATCCGATCCATCCCGGCGTACTCACTGGCGCCCGGCACAAACGCCAGTGAACCGACAAATAAGCTCATGGTGAAGCCGATCCCGCAGAGGATCGCCACGCCCAGCACCTGGCCCCAATTGGCGCCTTGGGGAAGGGTGGCGATGCCGATTTTTACCGCCAACCAGGTCAGGCCGAACACGCCGAGGGTCTTGCCCAGCAGCAGGCCGACCGCGATGCCCATGGGCACGTGATGGGTGAAGCTTTCGACGGTGACGCCACTCAGGGACAGGCCGGCGTTGGCAAAGGCGAACAGCGGCAGGATGCCGTAGGCCACCCACGGATGCAGGGCGTGTTCCAGCGTCAGCAGCGGCGAAGGCTCGGCGTTTTTCGTGCGCAGCGGGATGCAGAAGGCCAGGGTTACGCCGGCCAGTGTCGCGTGGACGCCGCTTTTGAGCACGCACACCCACAGGATCAAACCGATGATCATGTACGGCCCGAGCTTGACCACGCCGAGCCGGTTCATCGCGATCAACGCCACGATGCAGGACGCAGCCAGTGCCAATGACAAAGTCGACAGGGTGCCGGAATAGAACATTGCGATGACGATGATCGCACCGAGGTCGTCGATGATCGCCAGGGTCATCAGGAACAGCTTAAGCGACACTGGCACGCGTTTGCCCAGCAGTGCGAGGACGCCGAGGGCGAAGGCGATGTCGGTGGCCATCGGGATGGCCCAGCCAGCAAGCGCGGCGGGATTATCGCGGTTGAAAAACCAATAAACCAAAGCCGGTACGACCATGCCGCCAATCGCCGCAGCGCCGGGCAGGACGATCTGCGAAGGTTTCGATAGCTGACCGTCGAGGACTTCACGCTTCACTTCCAGCCCTATCAGCAGGAAGAACAGGGCCATCAGGCCGTCGTTGATCCACAGGAGCGCCGGTTTGGCTATTTGCAGTGCACCGATCTGGGCCACAACCGGGGTGTCCAGAAAACTGGTGTAGAGCCACGACAACGATGAGTTGTTAATGATCAGGGCCAGGGCTGCAGCGGCGATCAACAACAGACCGCTGGCAGCTTCCAACTGAAAGAAACGCGTGAAAGTGCTACGCAGAGGCAAGGTCGCTCTCCATCGAATAATCAAAAAGGTGGCACACCCTAACCCGTACCGTTAGTTGTTAAAACAAAAGTTATATTCTTTTTTGTTATATGCCGTTACCGCGCTAAAAGTCGACACGGACCAGAGCCTAGCAGTTGCCGGACGTATTGAAGCTCAGCTGTATCTGTGCGGGATGTCGGATTTTTCCTAAGCTTGAGAACTGAGCCTTGCGACAAGGCCGACTTAACGAGAAATCACCATGAGCGACAATCGACAGTGGGCCCGGGAAGCCATCCGCATCATCGAAGCCGATTTCCAGCGCAGCGCCGACACCCATCTCATCCCGTTACCCCTGCCGGGTTTTCCGGGTATCGAGTTGTATTTCAAGGATGAGTCAAGCCATCCCACCGGCAGCCTGAAACATCGTCTGGCCCGCTCGTTGTTCCTGTATGCGTTGTGTAATGGCTGGCTCAAACCTGGTGCGCCAGTGATCGAAGCGTCCAGCGGTTCGACGGCGATTTCCGAGGCGTACTTTGCCCGTTTGCTGGGATTGCAGTTTATTGCGGTGATGCCGGCGACCACCTCTAAAGAAAAAATCGCGCAGATCGCTTTCTACGGTGGCAAGAGCCATCTGGTGGACGATCCGACGCAGATCTACGCCGAGTCCGAGCGTGTGGCGCGCGAGCACGACGGGCACTTCATCGACCAATTCACCTACGCCGAACGCGCGACGGACTGGCGGGCGAACAATAACATCGCCGAATCGATTTTCCACCAGATGCGCTTCGAGCAGCACCCCGAGCCGAGCTGGCTGATTTCCAGCCCCGGCACCGGCGGCACCACAGCAACCCTCGGGCGTTATGTGCGTTATCGCCAGCATTGCACCCGCGTGCTGTGCGCCGATGCCGAGCGTTCGGTGTTTTTCGATTACTACCTGACCGGCGATGCCAGCCTGCGCCTGGATCACGGTTCGCGGATCGAAGGCATCGGGCGGCCACGGGTCGAGGCGTCGTTTTTGCCGAAGGTGATCGATGCGATGGTCAAGGTGCCGGACGATCTTTCACTGGCGGCCATGCATTACCTGGCGCAGCGTTTGGGACGGCGCGTGGGTGGGTCGAGCGGAACTAACCTGATCGGCGCCTTGATGGCGGCCCAGCAGATGGTGGTGGCGGGGGAATCGGGGTCGATCGTGGCGATTCTGTGCGATGGCGGCGAGCGTTATGAGACCAGTTATTACGATCAGGATTGGCTCAAGGTTCAGGGGTATGAGTTGGGTGGTTTGATGGATGCGGTGGCGGCGAGTGTCGAGCGCGGGGAGCCGTTGCCGGCGACCGTGTTGCGCGCCAATATCTGACTCACCACAGAGCAAATGTGGGAGCGAGCTTGCTCGCGATGACAGATTCAAATTCAACACTTGTGTTGACTGGTCTGCCGCTATCGCGAGCAAGCTCGCTCCCACAGTTTTTTATTTCCAGTGATTGTGTGTCAGGCTTCGAGGCCCAGGATATCGCGAGCCACGGCTTCGGCGATGCGAATCCCGTCCACACCCGCCGACAAAATCCCGCCCGCATAACCCGCGCCTTCACCCGCCGGGAACAAGCCCTTCACGTTCAAGCTCTGCATCGACTCGTTTCGGGTAATCCGCAGCGGCGATGACGTACGTGTTTCGATCCCGGTCAACACCGCGTCATGCAGCGAGTAACCACGAATCTGCTTCTCGAACGCCGGCAACGCTTCACGAATCGCTTCAATGGCGAACGCCGGCAAGGCCAGCGCCAAATCACCCAGGGCAACACCGGGCTTGTAGGATGGTTCAACGCTGCCCAATTCAGTGGAAGGCTTGCCCGCGATGAAGTCGCCAACCAGTTGCGCCGGCGCTTCATAATTGCTGCCACCCAGCACAAAGGCGTGGGATTCCAGGCGTTCCTGCAACTCGATACCGGCCAGCGGGCCGCCCGGATAATCTACTTCCGGAGTGATCCCGACGACGATTCCGGAGTTGGCATTGCGTTCGTTACGCGAGTATTGACTCATGCCGTTGGTGACGACGCGATTCGGCTCGGAGGTCGCCGCCACCACGGTACCGCCCGGGCACATGCAGAAGCTGTAGACCGAACGGCCATTCTTGGCGTGGTGCACCAGCTTGTAATCGGCCGCCCCGAGTTTCGGGTGGCCGGCGTATTTCCCGAGGCGCGCGCGGTCGATCAGCGACTGCGGGTGCTCGATGCGAAAGCCCACCGAGAACGGCTTGGCTTCCATGAACACACCACGGCTGTGAAGCATGCGGAACGTGTCGCGGGCGCTGTGGCCGAGGGCCAGAATCACGTGTTTCGAATGGATCTGTTCGCCGCCGTTGAGCTCGACGCCGACCAGTTGGCCGTCCTCGATCAACACGTCGGTGACGCGCTGCTGGAAGCGAACTTCGCCGCCCATTGCGCGAATCTGCTCACGCATGTTTTCCACCACGCCGGTCAGACGGAACGTACCGATGTGCGGTTTGCTGACGTAGAGGATTTCTTCGGGCGCGCCGGCTTTGACGAATTCATGCAGGACTTTGCGACCGATGAATTTCGGGTCCTTGATCTGGCTGTAGAGCTTGCCGTCGGAGAAGGTCCCCGCGCCGCCTTCACCAAATTGCACGTTGGACTCGGGGTTGAGCACGCTTTTACGCCACAGGCCCCAGGTGTCCTTGGTGCGCTGGCGCACTTCGGTGCCGCGCTCGAGGATGATCGGCTTGAAGCCCATCTGCGCCAGCAACAGCCCGGCGAAAATCCCGCACGGTCCGAAACCGACCACGACCGGGCGTTGCTCGAGATCGGCCGGCGCCTGGCCGACCACTTTGTAGCTGACATCCGGCGCTTCGTTGACGTTACGGTCATTGGCGAACGTGTGCAGCAGCGCGGCCTCATCCCTGGCGGTGAGGTCGATGGTGTAGATGAAGCACAGTTCGGAGGACTTTTTGCGCGCATCGTAGCTGCGCTTGAACAAGGTGAAATCGAGCAGGTCATCACTGGCGATGCCCAGGCGCTGCACGATGGCAGGGCGCAGGTCTTCTTCGGGATGGTCGATCGGCAGCTTGAGTTCAGTGATTCGTAACATGACAGGATCCGGTTCGCGGGGCGCACAACTGCGCCAGGGCGTTTGAAGGCCGCGATTATAAGCCTCAAAGAATAATTCCCGTGAGGCTTAAACGATCAGTCGTCGCGCGATCCGCCGAAATACCCGCAGCCACGCTGGACCTGGCCATTGATGCGCAATTCGGCGCTCATGTGCTGAACGCTGCCGGTGCTGCTATCGACGCAACGTTGCGGCGCGACCCACAGCTCGATGTGCTGGTTGTTGGCTTCGGTGCTGAGGTTGAAGCGGCCATCACCCAGTTGTTCTTCAACATAAGGGACGGCCAGGGGCTGTTGGCCGGCGCGGTCGATGACCAGGCCTTTGCCGCTGACTTTGACGTTCCACTCCGGCCCGTGACCGGCGGCGCGCAGGATCAGCAATTTGAAGTTCGGGTCGTCGCACGCGGTGCCCGAGCGCTCGACGCGGTACAGCTGCGCCAGATCGAGGCGGCTGTCGGTGATCTTTCCGCGCACATCAGCGAACAGCTTGCCCTGAGCATCGGCGAGGGTAGCGGCCTCTTGCAGGACGCTGGTGCCGCCAGTGTCGTTGACCACGTAACTGCGCTGCTCATTGCATGGCTGGAACATCAGCTTGCCATCGGCCGCTGTCAGTTGACCCTGCATTCGGGTCTCGCCCACGTGGGAAGCATTTTCACGCGGGCCATCGAGCAACTGGCAGGCGGCGAACAGCGGAAACAGGGCAACAAGGATTAAGGAACGGGCGACACGCATCTTTGGCTCTCCAGACAAGTGCCGCCACGTTACTTAGCCTGACCGTTCATCACAACCCCGCCGACTTTTGATTTGTCCACGTCGAACAACCTGTAGGAGCGAGCTTGCTCGCGAAAGACTTCAAGGCCCCGCGTTTATCCAGACTGCCCTCTTCATCGTTAACGTCCATCGCGAGCAATCGAGCGTCGACCGGCTGCTCCTACAGGGATTGTGGTGTGTTAGCCGACGTGAAAGGTCTGACCTGTTTGCAGGCCTTCCACGCTTTTGGCGTAGGCCAATGCCACATCGGCTGCCAGAACCGGTTTGTAGCCGCGAAAGTACGGCGCGTATTTGCCCATGGCTTCAAGCAATACCGTGGGGCTCACCGAGTTCACCCGCAAGCCGCGCGGCAGTTCAATCGCGGCGGCGCGCACGAAGCTGTCGAGGGCGCCGTTGACCAGCGCTGCCGAGGCACCACTGCGAATCGGATCGTGGCTGAGCACGCCGGTGGTGAAGGTGAACGAGGCACCATCGTTGGCAAATTCGCGACCGATCAACAGCAGATTGACCTGACCCATCAGCTTGTCTTTCAGGCCCAGGGCGAAACTGTCTTCGGTCATTTCGCCCAGCGGTGCAAAGGTCACGTTGCCGGCGGCGCAGACCAGCGCGTCGAACTTGCCGGTCTGTTCGAACAGTTGGCGAATCGAAGCGCTGTCGCTGATATCCACCTGCAAATCGCCGCTGTTGCGACCGATGCGAATGATCTCGTGACGCTCGGACAATTCCTTGTCGATCGCTGAACCGATGGTGCCGCCTGCGCCAATCAAAAGAACTTTCATGCTGTTGATCCTTGTGTGTTGAAAGTGGCTTCAGTCTAGAGTGGTTTTTTCTGCGGATAAGCGCGCTAATAGGCAACCTTTGGTTTTCAAATGGAAACAATCAATGAGCGAGATGGATGATCTGGCGGCGTTTGCGGTATTGATCGAAGCGGGCAGTTTTACCTTGGCGGCGCAGCAACTGGGTTGCAGCAAAGGGCAGCTGTCCAAGCGCATCAGCCTGCTCGAGACGCGGTTTTCCGTGGTTTTGCTGCAACGCACCACGCGCCGCTTGAGCCTGACAGCGGCGGGGGCGGCGCTGTTGCCGCAAGCCCAGGCCCTGGTGGCGCAAGTGGAAAGGGCGCGTCAGGCATTGGCGCGGTTGAAGGACGACATGGCCGGCCCGGTGCGTATGACGGTTCCGGTATCCCTGGGAGAAACCTTCTTCGATGGCTTGTTGCTGGAGTTTTCCCACAAGTACCCCGATGTGCAGATTGAGCTCGACCTCAGTAACAGCTTCCGTGATCTGTCTCGCGACGGGTTTGATCTGGCGGTTCGTTCAGAGGTCGGTAATGACGAACGTCTGGTCGCCCGACCGCTGCTGGCTTGGCACGAACTGACCTGCGCCAGCCCGGCTTACCTTGAGCAGTACGGCGAGCCGCTGACGCCGCACGACCTCGCGGAGCACCGTTGTTTACTCAACAGTCACTACAGCGGCCGCGAAGAATGGCTGTATCACCAACTACATGAGTTGCTGCGGGTTCGCGTGTCTGGACCGTTCGCCAGTAACCATTACAGCTTGTTGAAGAAAGCGGCACTGGCCAGCGCCGGCGTTGCGCGTCTGCCGTCCTATCTGCTGCAAACGGAGTTGGCTGACGGGCGATTACGCTGGCTCCTGCGCGACTATCAGACGCGTCGCATGCCGATGTACCTGGTGCATCCGTACCAGGGTGGCTTGCCCAAGCGTACGCAGGTGCTGGCGGATTATTTGATTGGCTGGTTCAAGCGCAGTGGGGAGGCGTTGGATCGGCTTTAACGACAATGTCCGACATAACACAAAACCCTGTGGGAGCGAGCTTGCTCGCGATAGCGTTGTGACAGTCAACATTCATTTCGACTGACCCTCCGTCATCGCGAGCAAGCTCGCTCCCACAGTGGGCTTCATCGTTGTTTAGGTTGTGACAGGCACAAAAAAAACGGCCCGAAGGCCGTTTTTGTTTACCGCGAACGCTTAGCCGCCGAGGTACGCTTCGCGCACTTTCGGGTCGGTCAGCAGCGCTTCGCCGGTGCCTTGCATCACCACCCGGCCGTTCTCCAGAACGTACGCGCGGTCAGCGATTTTCAGCGCCTGGTTGGCGTTCTGCTCCACCAGGAACACCGTCACGCCATCCTTGCGCAGCTGTTCGATGATGTCGAAGATCTGCTGGATGATGATCGGTGCCAAGCCCAACGATGGCTCGTCGAGCAGCAGCAGCTTGGGCTTGCTCATCAGCGCACGGCCGATGGCGAGCATCTGCTGTTCGCCGCCGGACATGGTGCCGCCGCGCTGATTGAAGCGCTCCTTCAGGCGTGGGAAAAGCCCCAACACCTTGTCCATCTGTTCCTGATAGTCACCCTTGTTGGTGAAAAAACCGCCCATGGAGAGGTTTTCTTCCACGGTCAGGCGTGCAAACACCCGACGACCTTCTGGCACGACGGCGATGCTCTTGCGCATGATCTGCGACGAGCTTTGGCCGACGAGCTCTTCGCCCATGTAGCGGATGCTGCCGCTGTGGGCTTGCGGCGAACCGCAGAGAGTCATCAGCAGGGTCGACTTGCCCGCGCCGTTGGCACCGATCAGGGTCACAATCTCGCCCTGACGGACTTCGACGTTGACGCTGTGCAGCGCCTGGATCTTGCCGTAGAAGGTGGAAACGTTTTCGAATTGCAGCATTTACGCTTCCCCCAGGTAGGCTTTGATCACTTCAGGATTGTCGCGGATCTGTTCCGGCGTGCCGTCCGCCAGAGGCGTGCCCTGGTTGATCACGACGATGTGGTCGGAAATGCTCATGACCAGTTTCATGTCGTGTTCGATCAGCAGCACGGTGACGTTGTGCTCTTCGCGCAACATGCTGATCAGCGCCTTGAGGTCCTCGGTTTCCTTAGGGTTCAGGCCGGCGGCCGGTTCGTCGAGCATGAGGATCCGCGGACGGGTCATCATGCAGCGGGCGATTTCCAGACGACGTTGCTGACCGTAGGCCAGGGTGCCGGCCGGACGATTGGCGAACGCCGTGAGGTTGACCTTGTCCAGCCAGAACTCGGCGAATTCCATCGCCTCGCGCTCGCTCTTGCGGAACCCCGGTGTCTTGAACAGACCTGCCAGGAAGTTGGTGTTCAGGTGACGGTGTTGCGCGATCAAGAGGTTCTCGACCGCGGTCATGTCTTTGAACAGCCGCACGTTCTGGAAGGTCCGCACCACGCCTTTGAGGGCAATCTTGTGGCCGGGCAGGCCTTCGATAGGCTCACCGTCCAGCAGGATGCTGCCGCCACTCGGCTTGTAGAAGCCGGTCAGGCAGTTGAACACGGTGGTCTTGCCGGCACCGTTGGGGCCGATCAGCGCCACGACCTGTTTTTCCTTCACGGTCAGGGCCACGCCGTTGACCGCCAGCAAGCCGCCAAAGCGCATGCTCAAATTATCGACTTTAAGGATCTCGCGGCTCATTTGCGCAGCTCCATGTGAGGACGTTGCATGGGCAGCAGGCCTTGAGGTCGCCAGATCATCATCAGCACCATCAAGGCGCCGAACATCAACATGCGGTACTCACTGAACTCACGCATCATTTCAGGCAACAGGATCATCACCACGGCCGCGAGGATCACGCCCAGTTGCGAGCCCATGCCACCCAATACGACGATGGCGAGGATGATCGCCGACTCGATAAAGGTGAAGGACTCCGGTGTCACCAGACCCTGACGGGCAGCGAAGAAGCTGCCGGCGAAACCGGCGAAGCTGGCGCCCAGGGTGAAGGCCGACAACTTGATGACCGTAGGATTGAGCCCCAGCGCACGGCAGGCGATTTCATCTTCACGCAACGCTTCCCACGCACGGCCAATCGGCATGCGCAGCAAACGGTTGATCACGAACAGCGCAGCCAGGGCCAGCAACAGTGCAACCAGGTACAGGAAAATCACCTTGTTGATGGAGTTGTAGGCCAGGCCGAAGTATTCGTGGAACGTCTGCATGCCTTCGGCAGCCTTACGCTCGAACGTCAGGCCGAAGAAGGTTGGCTTCTCAATGTTGCTGATGCCGTTCGGGCCGCCCGTGAGGTCGGTCAGGTTACGCAGGAACAGACGGATGATTTCACCGAAGCCCAAGGTCACGATCGCCAGGTAATCACCGCGCAAACGCAGAACCGGGAAGCCGAGCAGGAAGCCGAAGGTGGCCGCCATCAGGCCGGCGATCGGCAGGCAGACCCAGAAGCTCAAACCGTAGTAATGCGACAGCAGCGCATAGCTGTAGGCGCCGACGGCATAAAATCCGACGTAACCAAGGTCGAGCAGGCCGGCCAGGCCAACCACGATGTTCAGGCCGAGGCCTAGCATCACGTAGATCAGCACCAGGGTGGCGATATCCACCGCCCCGCGGGAACCGAAGAACGGCCAGACCAGGGCGCCGACGATCAACGCAATGATGATCCAGCGCTGGGTGGACGGCAGGGTCAGGAAGTGGCTGGTCTTGGCCGGGATCAATGGCATGTTTGGCGAGGAACGCCAGGCCGAGCTGATCTGCTGGTCGAACAGCACGCGCAGGAACATCAGCACCGAGCACACCGCGATGGTGATCAGTGTGGCGTTGCTGGTGCCGTGCACTTCGAGGTGGATGCCGACGATGGTCAGTTTCAGACCGAGTACCGGGTAGGCCACGGCCCACACCAGCAAGGCACTGAACAGTGCCTGTTTAAGATTCCTAGTCATACTTTTTCAACCTCCGGACGGCCCAGGATGCCGGTCGGCCGGAACAACAGAACCAGAACCAACAAGCCGAAAGCCACGACGTCCTTGTACTGGTCGCCGAAGATATCGGCACCAAAGGCTTCCGCCACCCCTAATACCAACCCGCCGAGCATGGCCCCGGGGATGCTGCCGATACCGCCAAGCACCGCTGCGGTGAAGGCCTTGAGTCCGACGAGGAACCCGGCGTTCGGGTTGATCACACCGTATTGCATGCTCAGCAAGACGGCCGCGATGGCTGCCAGTGCGGCACCGATGACGAAGGTCAGGGCGATGATGTTGTTGGTGTTGATGCCCAGCAGGTTGGCCATCTTGATGTCTTCGGCACAGGCGCGGCAGGCACGACCCAGGCGAGAGCGTGAGATGAACAGTGTCAAGCCGAGCATGGCGACCAGGGTCACCACGAACACCACGATTTGCATGTAGGAAATCAGCACTTCATGTGCACCACCTGGCCCGAAGGTGAAGCTGCCGGGGATCAGGTTGGCGATGGATTTGTCCTTGGAGTCTTGCGCCAGCAGAACCGTGTTCTGCAGGAAGATCGACATGCCGATGGCGGAAATCAGCGGGATCAGACGGTTGCTGCCGCGCAAGGGGCGGTAGGCGATCCGTTCGATGCTGTAGCCATAGGCACTGGTCACGACGATAGTCGCGAGGAAAGCGGCGGTGATCAACAGCGGAACGCTGTCGAGCCCCAGCATGGCCAGCCCGGCGATGGCGATGAACGCCACGTAGGAGCCGATCATGTACACCTCGCCGTGGGCGAAGTTGATCATTCCAATGATGCCGTAAACCATCGTATAGCCGATGGCGATCAGGGCATACGTGCTGCCAATGGTCAGACCATTAACGAGCTGTTGGAGGAAGTGATAGATGTCAGGCATTACAGCGCTCCTAAAAACCTGATACGCATTTCACTGGTGGAGTCATTTTCCCGCTCGAGCCCCGTGGATCTGCATCCACTTCGAACGCGAGGTTTGCCAGCGAACCGCTGATGACGGTTTTGAGATTTTCAGGTGGGGAGACTGGCGGATCACGCCAGCGCGGCCCAATACGTTCGTAAAACAAAGCCCACGGCACGCCGTGGGCTTTATTGGCAGTCAGTGAGGCAAGGCCTTACTGAGGCGAAGCTTCAGTTTTTGGTTTGCCGAAGTGCCACTCGTAAACCACGAATTTGAAGTCCTTCAGGTCGCCTTTGTCGTCGAAGCTCAGGTCGCCAGTCGGGGTCTTGAAGGTGCCTTTGTGGATGGCTTCAGCCACTTTGGCAGTGTCTTCGGACTTGGCAGTCTTGATGCCGTCGGCGATCACGGTCACAGCCGAGTAGGCCGGGAACACGAACGGACCGCTCGGGTCTTCTTTTTTCGCTTTGAACGCATCAGCCAGGGCGACGTTGGCCGGATCCTGGTCGAAGGATTTCGGCAGAGTCACCAGCAGACCTTCCGAAGCCTTCTGAGCGATCTGCGAGATCGAATCGTTACCCACGCCTTCCGGACCCATGAACTTGGCTTTCAGGCCCTTTTCATCCGCCTGACGCAGGATCAGACCCAGTTCAGGGTGGTAGCCGCCGTAGTAAACGAAGTCGACGTTGGCTTGCTTGAGTTTCTGGATGATCGACGAGAAGTCCTTGTCGCCGGCGTTGATGCCTTCGAACACGGCAACCTTGGTGCCTTTTTTCTCGAGGGTTTGTTTAACGGCGGTGGCGATGCCTTCACCGTATTGCTGTTTGTCGTGCAGGACAGCAACGATTTTCGGTTTTACGTGATCGGCAATGTAGTTACCGGCGGCAGGGCCCTGGGCGCTGTCCAGACCGATGGTGCGGAACACCATTTTGTAACCACGAGTGGTGATGTCCGGGCTGGTGGCAGCCGGGGTGATCATGATCACGCCTTCATCTTCGTAGATGTCGGAGGCTGGTTGAGTGGAGCTGGAGCACAGGTGACCGACCACGAACTTGACGCCGTCGTTGACGACCTTGTTCGCGACTGCCACGGCTTGTTTTGGATCACAGGCGTCATCGTATTCAACGGCTTCGAGTTTCTTGCCGTCTACGCCGCCCTTGGCGTTGATCTGTTCGATGGCCATTTTGGCGCCACTGAACTGCATGTCGCCGTATTGGGCTACAGGACCGGTCTTAGGGCCGGCGATGCCGATCTTGATGGTGTCAGCTGCGAACGAATGGCTGGCAACCCCGGCCAGAACCATAGCGGCAAACAGTTTGGAAATCTGCTTAGTAGCCTTAGTCATAGTGCTCCACTCTTACTGTTGTAGTTTTTATAGTCCTGGCGCCGTAGCAGCAGAACCGGGTCAGATATCTTCAATATCCTCCGGAAAATGCCCCCGACAACTGTACCGGTACAGTGTAGAGCGCCGATTGTCAGCCTGGGAAGCTGGCGCCAGGGGGCAAAATCAGGGGTTGTCGCTTTTTTGAAAGAAAAAGACAGAATTGCGGCGGGGGTTGTAGCTGAATTCTCAGCAATCCTTGGCTTTCCTGCAGTTTTCAATCGGTGACTCAATTGCATCCGGGTTTTTCTGTCAGACCACCAACGTTATCATCCACGTCGATTTCTTTTCCGGACAGGACCCATGACTCAAGAACCTAGCACCCTCTATGCCAAGCTGCTTGGTGAAACCGCATCTATTACTTGGAAAGAGCTGGAGCCGTTCTTCGCCAAGGGTGCCCTATTGTGGGTCGACCCCGGTCTGGATTTGATAGCGGCGGCCGAGGCTGTGGCGACGGACGAAGGCGAGAAAGTGGCTGCCTGGCTGGCCGCCGACGAGGTCGCCAAGCTGTCTGAAACGAGGGCGCTGGACCTGTTCGAGCGCGATCCGGAGCTGTGGGCAGTGGTGGTTTCGCCGTGGATTCTGATCCAGGAAAGGGCGACGAAGTGAATGGCTGCCCTGTTTAGGTGCGCGTCCTGGCCGGAAAAAGTGTGTAGCCGAGTAGCGTGATGGCATGTTGCCGTGGAGAAAGGCCACAGGCTGAGTTGGCATAACGGTGACGTAAACGTAACGGGCACAGTTTATTGAGCAGCCGATAGGCTGCTTAATTGTTTCTGAATGTTGAGAATTGCGGTGAATCTGATGTCGCCATCGCGAGCAAGCTCGCTCCCACAGTGACGGTGGTGCACACGAATTTCGTGCACACCGCTAACCCTGTGGGAGCGAGCTTGCTCGCGATTGGCCGCGACGCGGTCTACTGCCGGTATCAGAAGCTTTTGCCGGTGTGGTTATTCAAAGAAATAACCTTGGTCTTGCCAATCCGGTGACGGTAGATCTCACGCAGGTACTTGATCGCTTTCTTCACGCAATCGCGCGAGAGGCGAATGTCATTGATCGAGACGAACTTGTCCTTGTCGTTGATCAGCTCGCGGTACTTCTTCTCGTACATCGGTTTGATCGCATACCAGTTGGTATCGAGGATCTTCGCCGGGTTTTCGAACTCGTTGAGCAAGTCGTCGATCAGGTCTTCGTCGAACTCTTCATTGATGATGAAGTCCAGGATCGAGTTATCCAGCGTGTCGTCGAAGCGGTACGGGTTCTTCGCGAAGCAGCGCTTGATGAACGCGACGATCAGCGTCAGGAAGTCGTCCGACAGGCACGGGCTCTTGGCGATCAGCGTGGTCAACGACAAGTTGGCCGACGCGCCGATCACCAGCGCATAACGCTTGAGCGTGGTATTCGGGAACAGGCTGTTGAGGTGAGTCTTCAACCGGTTCAGGTCCATGTAGGACAGTTTGTAGTCCTTCGGCAACGACACGATCGACACTACCGACGAACAGTTCTTGAAGAAGTGCAGGTCGTGCAACGCGGCTGCGTCATAACCGGAATTCTTGTACTGCTCCAGCGAGGCGCGATAGCGCTTGGATTCGATCGGCAACAGGCTGATGCCCTCGATGGCCTGGGTCACTTTGTTGAAGTGCGGCAGGTCGATGGAGCGGAAGAACAGGTCGTCGATATTCAGGCGCTGCGGCTCTTTTTCGAACACCTTGAACTTGTCGCTGCTCGGCGGCGGTGTTTCCGGCACCACGGATTCGGCGTAGGCAATCGCTACCGGGCCAGCCAGGCTCATGAACAGGTCGTTGGCGTCGAGGCGAATGGTTTCGCCGATGTCGATGCCGGCGCGACGGAAATAGTTCTGGTCGTAGTCAGTCGTGACCGCCTGCGCCGTCAGAATGTTGAAGATCTGCTGCGAGATGTACTGGTTGGCGTGCTTTTCCATCGCGTTGACGTCAATATTCTGGATGTTGCCGTCATCGCTTTCTTCGGCATAACGCATGATGTCGTTGGAGATCAGCATCATCGCGTTCCAGGGGCGGATACGGCCCATGACACTGGCTTCGCTGCTGTCTTCATTGGCGAAGTTGTAGGAGAAGTCCCACTCTTCAGACAGGTATTTGCACAGCAGGCGACCGGCGTTGATGTGCAGCGCCTCGGACATTTCACTGCGGTGATCGGAAATGTTCGGCAGTACGCAAATGCCGCTGGTGAAGATTGGTTCGAAGACGAAGGAGTGACCGCTCTTGCCGTCGTGCTCGTCCATCGGCTTGGTGTCGAACGTCTTGTTCATATACGAGTGTTGTTGGGCCAGGCCGAATTCCGAAGCCATGCCCGAGCCGGTACCGCCGCCGGCACTGAAGATCGAGAAATACAGGCGCGACTGGTTGGCCTTGATGCCGCAGCTGTCGATCAGGTACGAGTGAATCATCTTCCAGTCAGGGCTGGAGAAACGCTGGGTGTCCTTGTTCAGGATGATCTTGGCCAGGTATTGGCCGAGGATTGGCGCGTTACCGGCGCCACCGGCGTGGACTTCTGACAAGTCCATGATTTTCATTTTGCTGTAGTCGCGCAGAAAGCCGCTTTTTTCGCCCTTGCGCGAGAAGCGGATGCGACCGGCGATGTCTTTGTCGAGGTCGCCCAGCATTACCAGCGGTTCCACCAGAAATACCGGCTTTGTGGCCTTGTTCGGGCCCAGGCGCAGGTTGTTGCGAATCCACTGTGCCGGGCTGTAGCCCTTTTCGGCATAGCGTTTGTCCGGCGACAGACGGTCTTCGTTGTTGAATTCGTTGAGGTAGAACTTGCGGGCGTTGTACACCAGCTCCGCGACGTCCAGCGCAATGTTCGAGCCGCAGCGACCGAGGCCGATCAGGCACACCGACGGGAATTCCTGATCGTTGTGCTGTTCGTTATCGCCTTCCAGGTGCGGCGGACGCGGGAACACCATATCGCGCAGGCCGTCGAGGTTATCGAGGATGCGGTCCGTGTTGGTTTCGGTGAAGTACAGGTATTGCTGAGTCGCCAACGGGCGCGACGGCGTCAATGGCTTCGACGGTGCGGGGCTGTTCGCCGCGGGGCTCAGCGTCAGATCGGATATCGCAGTGGCCGGATTGTTTTTGGAAGTCATTGGCGCCATGTACCTGGGCTGGTCGGTCGGGCGACTGCTGTCGTCGAACCGTCACGGATGGGTTCTCGCGTCTTTTTTAGCGCGTAATTGGCCCAAGCGGCAGGGGGTTGGCCTGAGCATCACTCGGGGGAATCCTTTCCTTAGTCATGATAAATCGGCCAATATTTTGCGATCTTTAATCGAAAAGAAGGCCAAACGATGTCAACCCTACCTTCGTTGGGTTTTGACGGGCCGCTTCGAACCCGTGAAGTGGCGCGTGCGCACGCTGCTCAAGGACCTCGACACCGCCGTGAAATTTTCCCGTGAACAAGGTTCGGCCACGCCAATCAGCGGATTGGCCGCACAACTGATGCGCCTGCATGGGGGGCAGTTTTTTTGCAAAAAGATCCGTCAACGTTAGTGCAGCTGTACCGCGGGCCAGACTCAAAGGGCTGAAAGCACGCGCGTGCTTACGCTGGTTGATCTCGTTCAGCACCGGACGCAATTCCGCCAGCGGCACCGGACGACTGAGCAGGTACCCCTGCACGGAGTGGCAGGCGCTTGAGGTAGGCCAGGGAGGAAAATAACCGCTGCCGAAGTCGTCGATCGACAGCGAAACGCCGAGGGTGCGAATCTGGCGCAGCAACTCCAGCAACTCCAGCAACTCCAGCAACTCCAGCAACTCGGCGATGTTGTTCATCAGCGCGTTCTCGGTCACTTCCAGTTCCAAGTGCTGTGGCGCGACCCTGGCTGCCCGCAGCGCCTGTTCGATTTCATTGACCAACTCTTCAAGTGCCAGGTTCAGGGGTGAGCAATTCACGGCGATATGAAGTGCCTCGCAACCCTGGCGCGACAACGCGGCCAGGTCTTCGCAGGCTTTGCGCAGGACCCAATTGTCCAGCTCGACGATCAGGCCGTTGGCCTCGGCGATGCCAATGAACCGGTCCGGTGCCAGCAGTCCGTGAACCGGATGTTGCCAGCGAACCAGCGCTTCAAGCCGAAGTGGCACATTGGCTCCAACGATTTTGGCATTGGCTTGATAGCGTTTGGCGCTAAGGCTCAGGCGATCTGCTCAAAAGGCATTTCGAACTCGGGTTGCAGGGCGGGCAGGCCGAATGCCGCCCTGGCTGCATCACAATCCACGTTTGCCTCGCCATTGGCCCACGAGGCGTCGAATTCCCGACAGGTGCTGGAGCGCTTGTCATAAATCGAACACTGCACGGTGCTGCCCACTTCTCCGACCAGCCCGATGCAACGGGTGGGTTTGCAGTCTGTGCCGAGCATAGCCACGCGACTGGGGCTGATCGGCGCGACAAGCTCGTCGGGCACCGTTCCTCCCGCCGAGGTGCACTCTCCCCAGAAAAAAGAGACACGAAAGTGAGAACAGCAGGCACCGCAATTCAGACACGGACTGGCTTCGGACATGGGCGATAATCAAAGGAGGGATGGGGGGGGCGGTGTGGCAGACAAGGCCGCTATTCTAGGCTTCGCGTCGGGCTTTGGAAGGGGGGGCGAGAAGTATTTTACTGCGTCTGGCAGGGCTGTAGAAATAGCGCTTTTGGCCTGTAAACACTGGACTTGAGCGGTCCGCAGGGCCGGGTATTGCGCGGGGGCTCGCCATGGGCTGATATCAGCTTTACGAATAATTACAGACAGCTTTGGCGGGCCTGACTAGATTGCAGGTTCCGGGCTCGGATGCGACGACAGTGAAGCCCCAATGACAATAAAAGAGACGGACCCATGCAGAACTCGACCCAAGCGGCGAATGCCTGGCGCATTCTGTTCCTCCTGTTCCTGGCCAATCTGTTCAACTTCTTCGACCGCACCATTCCAGCCATCATCATCGAGCCGATCCGTATGGAATGGCACCTCAGCGATTTTCAACTGGGGATCATCGGGACTGCATTCACCATCGTCTACGCGATTGCCGGGCTGCCGCTGGGGCGGATGGCCGATACCGGCTCGCGCGCCAAATTGATGGGCTGGGGCTTGGCCACATGGAGCGCGCTGACCGCCGTTAACGGGCTGGTGGGCAGTTTCTGGAGTTTCCTGATCGTGCGCATGGGCATCGGCATTGGTGAAGCCAGTTATGCACCCGCCGCCAATTCATTGATCGGCGACCTGTTCCCCGCCCACCGCCGTGCGCGCGCGATGGGTATTTTCATGCTGGGTTTGCCATTGGGACTGTTGCTGGCGTTCTTCACCATCGGCTGGATGGTCAAGACCTTCGACAGCTGGCGTGCACCATTTTTCATCGCGGCAGTGCCGGGGCTGTTCCTGGCGATCTTCATGTTTTTCATCAAGGAGCCGAAACGCGGTGCGGCCGAAAGTGTGCAGGTCTCGCAGGAACGTGTGGACCGGCCGATCCGCCGAGTGCTGGCGGTGCCGACATTCCTGTGGCTGGTAATGGCGGGGCTGTGTTTCAACTTCGCCAGCTATGCCTGCAACTCGTTTATGGTGCCGATGTTGCAGCGTTATTTCCTGATGCCCTTGCATGAGGCCGCCGTGGCAACGGGCGTCATCGTGGGTGTGACGGGGCTGTTTGGCCTGACCTTGGGGGGTTGGGTCGCGGACAAGATTCACCAGCGCGTGGCCAATGGGCGGCTGCTGTTTGCGGCCTTCAGCCTGATCATCTCTTCGGTGTGCACCGCTTGGGCGTTGCATGCGGGGCGAGTCGAAATCGGGGTGTTCGTGGCAGTGTTCAGCGTCGGCTGGTTGTTTGCCTACAACTTCTACACCTGCGTTTACACGGCGATTCAGGACGTGGTCGAACCGCGTTTGCGGGCGACGGCCATTGCGTTGTTCTTTGCCGGGTTGTATTTGCTCGGCGGTGGGTTGGGGCCGGTGGTGGTGGGCGCTCTGTCCGATCACTTTGCGCACACGGCCATGCTGGCGGCCGGTGCCGAGCAGATGACCGAAGCGTTCAAGGCTGTCGGGCTGCATGACGCGATGTACCTGATCCCGGTGGCGCTGTTCTTGACGATGGTGTTTTTGTTTCTGGCATCGCGGTGTTTTGTGCGGGATGCGCAGCGGATGAAAGAGGGGCTGGTGACGGTGGTTGAGCCTGGGGCCGCAGTGGCTACTGCTTAAGATCAAAAGATCGCAGCCTGCGGCAGCTCCTACATTGAATCGCGTACATCCGTAGGAGCTGCCGAAGGCTGCGATCCGGGCGTCATCGGGATCACAGCAGACTTACAGAATGCAAAAAGGCCCGCATCGCTGCGGGCCTTCTTTTTTGCGGTGGCGCCGAGAGCTTAACCCGCCACCAACACCCGAATCGCTTCCAGTCGCAGTGCAGCCTTGTCGAGCATCGCCAAGCCTTGTTCACGCTGCTTACGCAGGGCAACCAGTTCGCTGTCACGTACAGTCGGGTTGACTGCTTGCAACGCAGTCAGGCGCGCCAGTTCTTCGTCGGTATCGGCCGCGAGGCGACGCTGTGCTTCGGCAACGCGCTCGGCATGACGCGGGAAGATTTTTTCTTCACCGGCGTTGATCCGTGGCGTCAGCTGATCGCGCTGGGCCTGGATGAACTTGTTGGCGCTGGCGCGCGGCACGCTTTCCAGTTGGTCGTTCAGGGTTTCGAACGACACCCGGGCCGACAGGTCGTTGCCATTGGCGTCGAGCAGGCAGCGTAGCGCGGCTGGCGGTAAGTAACGGCCCAATTGCAGCGAGCGTGGAGCAACCACTTCACTGACGTAAAGCAATTCCAGCAACACGGTGCCCGGTTTCAGCGCCTTGTTCTTGATCAGCGCGACGGCGGTGTTGCCCATCGACCCGGACAGCACCAGGTCCATGCCGCCCTGCACCATCGGGTGCTCCCAGGTGATGAACTGCATGTCTTCGCGAGACAGTGCCTGGTTGCGGTCGTAGGTGATGGTCACGCCTTCGTCGTCGCCCAGCGGGAAGCTGGCGTCGAGCATTTTTTCACTCGGCTTGAGGATCAGGGCGTTTTCCGAATGGTCTTCGCTGTCGATGCCGAAGGCGTCGAACAGGGTTTCCATGTAGATCGGCAGGGCGAATTGATCGTCTTGCTCAAGAATGTCCTCGACCAGCGCATCGCCTTCGCCGGCGCCGCCGGAATTGAGTTCCAGCAGACGGTCACGACCGGTATGCAGTTCGGCTTCCAGACGCTCACGCTCGGCACGGGCTTCGTCGATCAGCGCTTGCCACTCGCCATCGTCGGCATTTTCCAGTAGCGGCAGCAGGCGCGGACCGAACTGATGCTGCAAGGCGTTGCCGGTCGGGCAGGTGTTGAGGAACGCATTCAGCGCTTCGTGGTACCACTGGAACAGCCGCTCTTGCGGGCTGGTTTCCAGGTAGGGCACGTGCAGCTCGATGATGTGCTTCTGACCGATCCGGTCCAGACGACCGATGCGCTGTTCCAGCAGGTCCGGGTGCGACGGCAGATCGAACAGCACCAGGTGGTGCGAGAACTGGAAGTTGCGACCTTCACTGCCGATTTCCGAGCAGATCAGCACCTGCGCGCCAAACTCTTCGTCGGCGAAGTACGCAGCGGCGCGGTCACGCTCGAGGATGTTCATGCCCTCGTGGAACACCGTGGCCGGAATGCCGGAGCGCACGCGCAGGGCGTCTTCCAGGTCCATGGCGGTTTCGGCGTGGGCGCAGATCACCAGCACTTTGGTGCGTTTGAGCATTTTCAGCTGATCGATCAGCCACTCGACACGCGGGTCGAATTTCCACCAGCGTTCTTCCTCGTTGGCATCCGGCTGGGCCTGGAAGCTGACTTCCGGGTACAGCTCGGCGTGATCGCCCAGCGGCAGTTCGAGGTATTCGTCGGGGCACGGCAGCGGATACGGGTGCAGTTTGCGTTCCGGGAAACCCTGCACGGCGGCGCGGGTGTTGCGGAACAGCACGCGGCCGGTGCCGTGGCGGTCCAGCAGTTCGCGGACCAGACGGGCGCTGGCTTCGGTGTCGCCATCGTTGACGGCGGTCAGCAGCGCTTCGCCTTCGTTGCCGAGGAAACCGTGAATGGTCTTGTGCGCTTCAGGCGACAGGCGCCCCTTGTCCAGCAGCTCCTGAACGGCTTCGGCCACCGGGCGATAGTTTTCGCTCTCGGCGCGGAAAGCGTGCAGGTCATGGAAACGGTTCGGGTCGAGCAGGCGCAGACGTGCAAAGTGGCTGTCCTGGCCCAGTTGTTCCGGGGTCGCAGTCAGCAGCAACACGCCAGGAATCGTTTCAGCAAGCTGCTCGACCAGGGTGTATTCCGGGCTGGCCTTGTCTTCGTGCCACACCAGGTGGTGGGCTTCATCGACGACCATCAAGTCCCACCCGGCAGCAAACAACGCGTCCTGAGCCTTCTCGTCGTCCACCAGCCATTCCAGCGCAACCAGTGCGAGCTGGGTGTCTTCGAACGGGTTGGTCGCATCGCTTTCAATGAAGCGTTCTTCGTCGAACAGCGCAACCTGCAGATTGAAGCGACGGCGCATTTCCACCAGCCACTGATGCTGCAGGTTCTCGGGCACCAGGATCAGCACGCGGTTGGCGCGGCCCGAAAGCAGTTGGCGATGAATTACCAGACCGGCTTCGATGGTCTTGCCCAAACCCACTTCGTCCGCGAGCAGAACCCGCGGCGCAATGCGATCGGCGACTTCGCGAGCGATGTGCAACTGGTGCGCGATCGGTTGCGCACGCACGCCACCCAGGCCCCACAGCGAGGACTGCAACTGGCGGCTGGTGTGTTCAAGCGTGTGGTAGCGCAGGGAGAACCAGGCCAGCGGGTCGATCTGGCCGGCGAACAGACGGTCGCTGGCCAGACGGAACTGAATGAAGTTCGACAGCTGGGTTTCAGGCAGGGTGACCACTTCGTTCTGCGCGTTGAGGCCGTGGTAGACCAGCAGGCCGTCAACGTCGTCGACTTCCTGGACGGTCAGTTTCCAGCCTTCGAAGTGAGTGATCGAGTCGCCCGGCGAAAAGCGTACGCGGGTGAGGGGCGCATTCCGTAGCGCGTACTGGCGAGTGTCGCCAGTGGCCGGATAGAGCACGGTCAACAAGCGGCCGTCCTGTGCCAGAACGGTGCCTAAACCCAGCTCGGCTTCGCTGTCACTGATCCAGCGTTGCCCCGGTTGATACTGCTGCGCCATGCTGCCTGACTCCCACCTTGAAAAAGCGGGCTATCTTAACGGAATGAGGGCTTCAGGGCCAAAGGATTAGGAGCGGCGGCAAGCTTTAAGCCGCAAGCTGCAAGTCAGGGCGTGATGCCTTTATTGAACATGCGGGTCACCATTGAGTGCCGATTGGGTCACAGTTTGCGACCGATGGCTCAAGTCGCCATCCCCGCAGCCGACAGCCTGCTGACAGGAGACAAATAATTATGCTGCCACCGATGCTTCCCTTGAGTGCCGTGCCGATCACTTCACAGCAGGATCCGATCCGCCAGCGCCCCGATATTCCGCCCGTTGTACCGGTGCAGGAAAGCTCCAGTGAAAGCACCATTGACCTGCAACAGCGCGATCCGGAGGAGGCGGCTTTTCAGTTGCGCGAGGAACAGCGTCGCAAGCAGGAACAGCAAAGGCGTCGTCGCGAAGCTGATGAAGATCCCGAGGAACACCTGGCGATTCCCGGTACCGAGCTCAACGCCGACAACACTGTGCCGGTAGCACCGCTGATTGAAGACGAGCCTCGTCAGGGGTTGTGGGTCGACATTCAGGTGTAGGAGCTGCCAAAGTCTGCGATCTTTTCGGTCATCACCGAAACTCACTGACCGTCCGCCGCCAACGTCGTCAAGCTCCCCAAAAGCACCTCAATCTCCTTCTCGGTATTGAAATAACTCACCGCAATCCGCGCGAGCTTTCCAGCCCTCTTGCCTGCATGTCCAGCGGCGTATAGGCCACGCCATCGGCACCGATGTTGGTCCCTCGCTACATATTTTGTTAAGTCGCTGTCGCACGAGTGGCTGGTCAGCGCCGGCGCCAGACCGCATTATTGGTGCAATCCTGCCGAGCGATGCGGCAGTGGAATTTCCCTTCACGCGATGCACTGAACGCCATGAGCCAAGACGACAAGCTGATCGACCTCAACGCCGAACGCGCCAAGCGAGTTCACGACCTCAAAGACAAACGCCTGAATGAAGTGCGCCAGGCATTCGAGCAAGCGATGCCATTGGGTAAAGCGAAGAAAAAGCCGAAGAACAAACCGAAAAAGCGTTAATCCTCCAGCTTCCGTTGATGCAGATCAGTTTTCCCCCTCCTATGCGCCCTGTCGCGGGCGATATTGACCCCGGTCAATTTTCTCTCCTGCCTGATTGGTTAACTTAGCCCCATCGCAACAGGGCAAGTGCAGGAGGCCAGTCATGTTTTTCGACAACGTGGTGATCGCCGGAGTGCTGACAGTCGGCCTCATGGTTCTGTTTTTTGCAGGGTTTGGATTTTTTATCTGGAAGGATTCGCACAAGCGGAAAAAACCGTAGGTCTTTCCTGATGCAATGAGCACGCAAGGCATTTTGGGCAACTTCGGTTGCCCTTTTTTTTGGGTGTGATTTCTATCAAGGTACACACACCACTTGTGGGAGCGAGCTTGCTCGCGATTTAGGCCAAAACATTCAACATCCATGTTTGTTGCAAGGCCGCCATCGCGAGTAAGCTCGCTCCCACAATTGATTTGTGGTGTCAGGAAGAGCGAAGCAATAAAAAAGGCGCGAACCTCACGGAACGCGCCTTTTTCGTTGCAGCGAACTATCAGCTGCCCAGTGCCTTCGACGCCAGCCAGAACAGGCCGGCCGACAAGGACACGGTTGCTGGCAAGGTCAGGACCCATGCCAGCAGGATGGTTCTGACGGTGCCGCCCTGCAGGCCGCTTTTGTTGGCGACCATGGTGCCGGCCACGCCTGATGACAGAACGTGGGTGGTGGACACCGGCAGGCTGAAGATGTTGGCCATGCCGATCAGGCTGGCGGTAGTGATCTGCGCCGACATGCCTTGGGAGTAAGTCATGCCTTGCTTGCCGATCTTCTCGCCGATGGTCAGTACCACGCGCTTCCAGCCCACCATGGTGCCCAGGCCCAGGGCCAGTGCGACCGCCAGAATCACCCAGAACGGCGCGTATTCGGTGGTGGTGGTCAGGTCTTTGCGCAGTTTGTTCAGGTCAGCCTTTTCACGGGCAGCTAGGCCGGGCAGCTTGCCGACTTTCTTGGCCGTGTCATCCAGGCAGAGCAGGTAGCGACGGACTTCGACACGGCTTTCCGCCGACAGCGAGTGGTAGTCGGCGACACCTTTGAGGGTGCCTAGCAGGGCGGTAATGGTCGGTTCGGTCTGTTGCGCGTTGCAACGGAATTTTTCCGGCAAATCACCTTCCACGCTTTTGCCCAAGGCCAGGTATTCACCCAGCGTATCGGCATTGCGCTTGTAGAACTGGCTCAGGTGCAAGGTCGCGTCGCGCGTCCGTTCGATCTGGTAGGTGGTGCTGCCCAGGTCGAGTACGAACTGCGCCGGAACGATACCGATCAGCACCAGCATGATCAGGCCTATACCTTTCTGACCATCGTTGGAACCGTGCACGAAGCTCACGGCCATGGCCGAGATCACCAGCACCAGGCGGTTCCAGAACGGCGGATGCTTTTTGTCGTCGATCTTGCGGCGCTGTTCCGGGGTCTTGTGCATCTTCGACAGTGGTCGCCACCATTTAAGGCTGATCAGGATCAGTGCTGCGATCAGGAAGCCTGCCATTGGCGAGAACACCAGCGACATAGCGATATCGATCGCCTTTTGCCAGTTCACTCCGTCGGCCAACGGAATATCGTTAATCAAGGCGTTGGCCAAGCCCACGCCGAGGATCGAACCGATCAGCGTGTGGGAGCTGGAGGCCGGGATACCGAAGTACCAGGTGCCCAGGTTCCAGGTGATGGCGGCGGCAAGCAACGAGAACACCATCGCCAGCCCGTGACCGGTGTTCACATTGATCAGCAGTTCTACCGGCAGCAGGTGGACGATGGCATACGCCACGCCAACACCGCCCAGCAGCACGCCGAGGAAGTTGAACACACCGGAAAAGAACACGGCCAGATGCGGCGGCATGGCTTTGGTGTAGATAACTGTGGCAACCGCGTTAGCGGTGTCATGAAAGCCGTTGATGAACTCGAAGGCGAGGACAAAGGCGAGGGCGAGCAAGAGGCTCACAAGCACCCAAGCATCCAGTCCGCTGAATAAATCGATCATGAAGGTTTTCTGACCCGGTCGTAAGGGGGCGCGATTATGCCAGAAAAGACTGTAAATCGATGCACTAGCTGCTCATTGGTAACATTCTTCAACGAATTAGTTTGATGCAACACCCCAAGCGCCGGGCTTTTACCGGTTTTTGCAAGTCGTTGAATTTCTTTGTAAAGCCCGCAGGAACAAGGGTTTGTCTCCAAGAGGCGAGAGACGTAGGGCTTGTATGAAATATCTGAGAAGAGGGCCAGACATGAGCCAAATTGCCTCATCAGATAGATGAGGTGACCGCTGCCCGCTCGTAGCGGGCGCGAATGGCAACATCAATGCACCCCGCTTTTAACGGGAGCAGACGCAGACCCTTTAAGGAAGTCAGGCCGAAGCGATCATGGCTCTTCGGCTTTGAGTTCCTTTTCCATCTTCTGCAGTTCCTGGGTGAAAGCCTGGTCCTGAACGGTGGCGCGTTTACGCCAGGGTTTGCGTTCCGGTTCGGGCTGAGCGGCGTAGGTGGTGACTTCCCCGCCGTAAACTTCCTTGTAACGTTGTTCCTGGCGCTCAAGTTCCGCGCGCAGTTCGTCTTTCGTCACAGTGCTACCTGTATGGGTTGAGATTAATTCTGGTAAATCGCGCTGCATCAAATGCATCGACCACGCTCGCCGAAAAGACAATACCCGGGAAGGGCATTGTTTTACGACACGGCGATCGGTACTTCCATGTTGCAGGCGGCCACGGCACCAGAGCAAAACGGCTGACGTAGCATCAGTTTCCTGTTTCAGCGAGCGCGCTGCCGGAGCATTTGAAATGAGCGTCAGGTGCTTGCTGCGGGCAGCCACGATGGAAACATCGCGCTGCCGGTGGCGGAACCGGCAATTAATAGAGCCGGGTCGCCACTGAATTGCATTATAGCGGTCGATTTGAAGAACACTATCGCCAAACAGTTAAAAATGGATCTTCATGTGTGATCGTTTTATTTACTTTCAAGTTTTTACGCCAGTTGGAAGCGGTGTCTTTCTGACGCCATTAAGTCGAACAAGTTAAGACATTAAATGGGGCCTTTAACTCAGGTTTCAAGCACGGGCAATACATATACGTGGAAGGGCGTTGGCGTGCTCGACCCGAAGCTCTGTGTCAGCGGCGATTGCGATTATCGGCCGAGGGTTCGATACTCGCCCAATTCTGGCTGCCTGTGGCTTATGCGCCGAACCCGCAGCTGCTTGTAATAGCCGTTGCCGATCGGTGTGGGAAAAGGCTTGATTTCGAAGGGGTGCTGTCCCGGGCGCAGGCGCGAGTCGGGCTGATTCCGCAAACGCTCGAACCTTCGGCGCCTGGCAAGGGCGGTTCCTCGACCATGCCGCACAAACGCAACTCGGTGGGCGCTGCGGTGGAAGTGTTGAGCAGCGTCCTCGCTCAACGGGTCGGCCGCGACACGGCGCATCCTGAAGGAGACTGCCATGGCTTTCGTACAACTCGCCGAGGGCGAACTGAATTACCAACTCGATGGACCGGTCGATGCGCCAGTGCTGGTGCTGTCCAATTCACTGGGTACCGACCTGCACATGTGGGACGCACAGATTGCGGGGTTCACCGAACATTTTCGTGTGCTGCGTTTCGACACTCGCGGCCACGGCAAATCGCTGGTCACGCCAGGGCCTTACAGCATCGAACAACTGGGTCATGACGTGTTGGCGTTACTGGATGCGATGCACATCGATAAAGCGCATTTCTGCGGTCTGTCGATGGGTGGTTTGATTGGCCAGTGGCTGGGCATCAACGCCGGTGATCGATTGAACAAACTGGTGGTGTGCAACACCGCCGCGAAAATCGGCGATGCGTCGATCTGGAACCCTCGCATTGAAACCGTGCTGCGTGACGGCGCGGCGGCCATGGTCGCGCTGCGCGATGCGTCGATTGCGCGCTGGTTCACTCCGGATTTTGCCGAGGCCAATCCAGCGGCGGTGAAGCGGATTACCGACATGCTTGCGGCGACTTCACCGCAAGGTTACGCCGCCAATTGCGCCGCCGTGCGCGATGCCGATTTCCGTGATCAGCTGTCTTCGATCAAGGTGCCGCTGCTGGTCATCGCCGGCACCGAAGATGCGGTGACGCCGGCGTCCGGTGGGCACTTCATTCTGGAGAGCGTGCAGGGCGCCGAGTACGCCGAGTTCTATGCCGCGCACTTGTCCAACATTCAGGCCAGTGCTGACTTCAGCGACCGGGTACTGGCGTTTCTTTTAGCGGATTAAGGGGATTGTTGTGGACGAGAAACAACGTTACGACAAGGGCCTGAACGTCCGCCGCGCAGTGCTCGGCGAGGCCCATGTCGACCGCAGCCTGAACGCGCTGACAACGACGTTACGCGCAGCGAGATCAAGGAAGTGATCATGCAGAGCGCGATTTATTGCGGCATTCCGGCAGCGAATGCGACGTTTCATTTGGCTGAATCGGTTTGGGACGAGTGGGGGTTGAGTCGAGGGAGTGATTCCCGGCGTTTGCGGTGTCTGAAGAAACCGAGGTTGGCGCCTAGGGTCCAGTCGCCGATGGGTTGGGCGTGGATCAGGTTGACGTATTGCTGGCTGTAAATGTCCTTGAGTTCGGCGTTCCATAGACCGACCTGAGTACGCTTTTCGTTGAACAGGTATTCGCCGCCCTGGAAGTTGAAGCGATCGGAGGTGAACGCCGCTTTGCCGGTCATCGACAGGTCGTTCATGCTGCTGTCGTCACGCGGGCTGTTTTTGCGGAACTGACCGGCGTACAGCGTCGGGCCATTGATTTCCTTCGATGTGAGCTGGCCGCCGCGGAAGGTTTGTGGCAGCGAGCGACCATCGTCCGAACGCAGGATCGGCAGCACCGGCATCCATTCGCCGACCTTCACTTCGGTCTGCGCCAGCTTCGCTTTGAACGCCACGTTGGTGCGACCGAAACTGTCCGCCGGGCGACCGTCATGGTCGAGCGGCAGCAGTTGCGTGCCGCCGGTGCCTTTGCCGCCGTCGAGTTTCACCGAGTACAACCCCAGCACATCCAGCCGAACCCGACGGTGCCCCGGGTGAAGCCGGACTTGGCGTCGAGGATGAAACTTTGCGTCCACTCTTCAGCCTTGCCCTGCGCCTTGATCGGGTTGGTGAAGTTGCGGTTGAGGTAGAAGTTGCGCCGGTTCACGTTGACCTTGACCCCTTCGACAAACCCCGACTCTTCGGCCGTGGCGGGCAGGGCCGCGCCGGTCAGCGCGAGGGCGATCAGGCCGGGAACGAAATAAGCGGAAGGCGTCATGTGCTCAGTCTCTCTAATTCTTGGGGATGAAACGGATTGATGCCGCAACGGACTGGTTGCAGACAAAAGAGTCGAATTCAAATGAAACGGGGCGAGATCAGCCGGACAGAGCAGGGCGCGGGGGCATGGTGTCGAACCTGTTATTGGTTTTGTGTGGCGAATGGTGCGGGGAATGAACTGGATGGTTCAATTGGTAAAAGCGGGTTTTGGGAGATTATCGAACGTAAGATGGGTCGGGATTCAGGGTGTATGTACTGGCCCCATCGCGAGCAAGCTCGCTCCCACAGGTTTAGCGGAGTTCACCAAGATTGTGTTCGACACGGACACTGTGGGAGCGAGCTTGCTCGCGATGAGGCCAGTGATCACACCACACCTTTCTTCGCAGCCAACAAAAAGCCCACCAAAAAGGTGGGCTTCGTGTTTACAGCTTAATCAGAACAACCTCATCTTCGGCGCTTCTTCATTCAGTGGCTCGACTTTCGCGGTCTGCTCATTCCAGCCACCGCCCAGCGCCTTGTACAGATTCACGGCGCTGGTCAGCTGCGCCAGGCGGTCGGTGATCAGTGCCTGCTGGGCACTGAACAGCTGACGCTGGGCATCGAGGAAGGTCAGGTTGCTGTCGACACCAATGCGATAACGACGCTCGGCCAGACGGTAGTAGTCCTGGTTGGCGGTGACGAAATCACGCTGGGCCTGCAGCTGCTCGGTGTAGGTCTGGCGGGCGGCCAGGCCGTCGGCGACTTCCTGGAAGGCCGTTTGAATGGACTTCTCGTAGTTTGCGACGCCGATGTCTTTCTGGATTTTCGAGTAATCCAGGCTGGCGCGCAGGCTGCCGGCGTTGAAGATCGGCAGGTTGATCTGCGGCTGGAACAACCAGGTGCCCGAGCCGCCCTTGAACAGGCCGGACAGGTCCGGGCTCAGAGTCCCGGCGTTGGCGGTCAGGCTGATGCTCGGGAAGAACGCCGCCCGTGCCGCGCCGATGTTGGCGTTGGCGGCCTTCAGGTTGTATTCGGCCTGGAGGATGTCCGGACGACGTTGCAGCAAGTCCGACGGCAGGCCGGGCGGTACATCGCTCAGCAGGTCGTCAGACAGCGGCTTGGCTTCTTGCAGATTGGCCGGGATGCCGGTGCCGAGCAGCAGCACCAGGCTGTTTTCATCCTGGGCAACCTGGCGCGTGTAACGAGCCAGTTGTGCACGGGCGTTTTCCACCGAGGTACGCGACTGCGCCAGATCCAGCGCGGAAGCCACACCCACTTCGTTGCTGCGCGCGGTGAGCTTGTAGCTCTCCTCGAACGCACCGAGGGTGTCTTGAGTCAGTTTGCGCAGCTCTTTGTCAGCCTGCCAGGTCAGGTAGGCATTCGCCACGCTGGCCACCAGGCTGATTTGCGTGCTGCGACGGCCTTCTTCAGTCGCGAAGTATTTCTGCAGCGCTTCTTCGCTCAGGCTGCGAATCCGACCGAACAGGTCGAGTTCATAAGCACTGATGCCAACGGTCGCGGAGTAGGAACTGGTGATGCCCGCTTCACCGGTCTGCGAAGCATTCGCCGGAACCCGCTGACGGCTGCCGGTGCCGTTGGCCGAAACGGCCGGGTACAGGTCCGCACGCTGGATGCGGTACTGCGCCGCGAACGCGTCGATGTTCAGCGCGGCGACACGCAGGTCACGGTTGTTTTCCAGGGCGACCTGGATCAGCTGTTGCAACGCCGGGTCATGGAAAAACTGCTTCCAGCCTTGTTCGGCGGCGGCCTGGTTTGGCGCCTCGGCCGGCGAATACGCCGGGCCTTGCGGGTATTGGGACGCGACCGGTGCTGCCGGCTGCTGATAATCGGGTATCAGCGAGCAACCGCTCAGCACGAAGGCCGCGACTGCGATGGAGAGTAGCGACTTGCTCATTAGCCAGCCTCTTTAGAAGGTTCAAGAGCGTCGTCCTGATCGGCGGTTTTACGCTGACCCATGGCCGACACGGTGACAAAGAACAGTGGGACCCAGAAAATCGCCAGGATCGTGGCCGTGAGCATACCGCCAATTACCCCGGTACCGATCGCATGTTGGCTACCCGAACCTGCGCCCGTGGAAATTGCCAGCGGCACCACGCCGAGGACGAAGGCGAGCGAGGTCATGATGATCGGTCGCAAACGCATGCGGCACGCTTCGATCGCGGCCTCGCGCAGGCTACGCCCTTGCTCATGCAGTTCCTTGGCAAATTCGACGATCAGGATGGCGTTTTTCGCGGCCAGACCGATGGTCGTCAACAAGCCTACCTGGAAGTACACGTCGTTCGACAGGCCGCGCAAGCTGGTCGCCATCAGCGCACCGATGATCCCCAGCGGCACCACCAACATCACCGCGATCGGAATCGACCAGCTTTCGTACAAGGCCGCCAGACACAGGAATACCATCAGCAGCGATAAGGCGTACAGCGCTGGCGCTTGCGAGCCGGACAGACGTTCTTCGTACGAGAGTCCGGTCCAGGAAATACCGACACCCGCCGGCAGTTTCGCGGCCAGGGCTTCGACTTCGGCCATGGCTTCACCGGTGGAATAGCCTGGCGCCGGGGCGCCGAGAATTTCCATCGCTTCTACGCCGTTGTAACGGGAAAGTTTCGGTGCGCCGTAAATCCACTCACCCTTGGCGAAGGCCGAGAACGGGACCATGGTGCCGGCGCTGTTGCGCACATACCATTTCTTGACATCTTCAGGGCTCATGCGCGCGCCCGGTTGGCCTTGCACGTAAACCTTCTTCACCCGACCGCGGTCGATGAAGTCGTTCACATAGCTACTGCCCAAGGCAATCGACAGGGTGTTGTTGATGTCGGTGAGGGTCACGCCCAGCGCGCTGGCCTTCTCGTCGTCGATTTCGAGTTGATACTGGGGTTCGTCGTTCAAGCCGTTGGGACGAACTTGTGACAGGACCTTGCTCTGCGCCGCCATGCCGAGGAACTGGTTGCGCGCTTCCATCAGTTTTTCATGGCCGATACCGGCGCGGTCTTGCAGGAATACGTCGAAACCGGTGGCGTTACCCAGTTCCAGTACCGCCGGTGGCGCGAAGGCAAACACCATGGCGTCGCGGAAGCTGAAGAAGTGTTGTTGCGCACGGGCCGCCAGTTTGAACACGCTGTTATCGGCATTCCGTTCGTCCCACGGTTTGAGCATGATGAACGCCATACCCGAACTCTGGCCACGGCCGGCGAAGTTGAAGCCGGTCACGGTAAACACCGACGCCACTGCGTCGCCTTCACCACCGTCCTTGCTTGGCCGCAGCAGGAACTCGCGCATCTCGTCCACGACCACTTGCGTGCGCTGGGCACTGGAACCGGCCGGAGTTTGCACTTGTGCAAACAGTACGCCCTGGTCTTCTTCCGGCAGGAACGCCGTTGGAATACGGGTGAACAGCCAGATCATGCCGACCAAGATGATGACGTAAGCCAGCAAGTACGGCGCTTTGTGCGTGAGCATGTTGCCAACGCCACGCTCGTAGCTTTTCACGCCACGGTCGAAGCTGCGGTTGAACCAGCCGAAGAAGCCGCGTTTCGGCGTGCCGTGCTCGCCTTTCGGAATCGCCTTGAGCATGGTCGCGCAGAGCGCCGGAGTGAAGATCAATGCGACCAGCACCGACAGCGCCATCGCCGAAACGATAGTGATCGAGAACTGTTTGTAGATCACACCGGTCGAGCCACTGAAGAATGCCATCGGCAACAGTACCGCCGACAGCACCAGCGCAATACCGACCAATGCACCCTGGATCTGCCCCATGGATTTCTTGGTGGCTTCCTTGGGTGACAGGCCTTCTTCGCTCATGACCCGTTCGACGTTTTCCACCACGACGATGGCGTCATCCACCAGCAAGCCGATGGCCAGGACCATGCCGAACATGGTCAGGGTGTTGATGCTGAAACCGAAGGCGGCGAGGATCCCGAAGGTACCCAGCAACACCACCGGCACGGTCATCGTGGTAATGACGGTGGCGCGGAAGTTCTGCAGGAACAGGAACATCACCAGGAACACCAGCACGATCGCTTCGACCAGGGTTTCAACCACACCCTTGATCGATTCGGTCACCACCGGCGTGGTGTCGTACGGGAACACCACTTCCATCCCTTGCGGGAAGAACGGCTTGAGGCTGTCGATGGTTTTGCGCAGGGCTTTTGCGGTATCGAGGGCGTTGGCGCCGTTGGCCAGTTTTACTGCCAGACCGGACGCCGGGCTGCCGTTGAACTGGGCGCTGATAGAGTAGTTTTCACCGCCCAGGCCGACATCCGCCACGTCGCCGACACGCACTTGCGAGCCGTCCTTGTTGACCTTCAGCAGGATCGCCTTGAACTGCTCGGCGGTTTGCAAACGGGTCTTGCCGATAATCGTCGCATTCAGCTGCTGGTCGGCAACCGCAGGCAAGCCACCGAGTTGACCGGAGGATATCTGCACGTTCTGCGCGGCAATGGCGGTTTTCACATCGCCGGGGGTCAGGTTGAAGTTGTTCAACTTGGCCGGGTCGAGCCAGATCCGCATCGCGTACTGGGCACCGAAGACCTGGAAATCACCGACACCGGCAGTCCGCGAGATGGGGTCCTGCATGTTCGACACGATGTAGTTGGACAGGTCGTCCTTGGTCATGCTGCCGTCGCGCGAGACCACGCCGATCACCATCAGGAAGTTTTTCACTGCCTTGGTTACGCGGATCCCCTGTTGCTGCACTTCTTGCGGCAGCAGCGGGGTGGCCAGGTTCAGCTTGTTCTGGACCTGAACCTGCGCGGTATCGGAATTGGTGCCCTGCTCGAAGGTCGCGGTAATGGTCATGTTGCCGTCGGAGTTACTTTCCGAGGCGACATAACGCAGGTTGTCGATACCGTTGAGCTGCTGTTCGATAACTTGCACCACGGTGTCCTGCACGGTTTGTGCGGACGCGCCTGGATAGGTCACGGAAATGGCGATTGCCGGAGGGGCAATGCTCGGGTATTGGTTGATCGGCAGTTTGAGGATCGATAGAGCCCCGACCAGCATGATCACCAGGGCAATTACCCAGGCGAATATCGGACGGTCGATAAAGAATTTCGACATGGTTTACTCCCCTTTGCCGCTGGAAGCTTTGTCAGCTACCTGTGCGGGGGCCGGGTTCTTTGCGCCAACGTTAGTCGCCTCAGTGGCTTTGACTTCAATGCCAGGTTTGACGAATTGCAGTCCTTCAGTGATCAGGCGGTCGCCGGCCTTCAGGCCGTCTTCGATCAGCCACTGACTGCCGACAGTGCGGCTGGCCTTGAGCTGACGTAGCTGGACCTTGTTGTCCGGACCGACGACCAGCGCGGTCGGGGTGCCTTTCAGGTCGCGGGTCACGCCTTGTTGCGGTGCCAGGATCGCGGCGGCGTTGACGCCGGCCTGAAGCTGGGCGTGAACGAACATGCCTGGCAACAAGGTGTGATCCGGGTTCGGGAACACTGCGCGCAACGTCACGGAGCCGGTGCTCTGATCAACTGAGACTTCGGAGAACTCGAGCTTGCCGTCGTGCTTGTACTGGCTGCCGTCTTCGAGCGTCAGCTTGACCGCCGCCGAGTTGTCGCCGGCCTTTTGCAGACGACCGCTTTCCAGTTCGCGGCGCAGTTCAAGCAGCGCAACGGAAGACTGGGTGACGTCGACGTAGATTGGGTCGAGTTGCTGGATCACCGCCATGGCGTCCACCTGACCGCTGGTGACCAGAGCGCCTTCGGTCACGCTGGAGCGACCGATACGACCGGAAAGCGGAGCGTAGACCTTGGTGTAGCGCACATTGATCTGAGCGCTTTGCAGGGCGGCTTCCGATTGCAGGCGGTTGGCCAGAGCGGTGTCGTATTCCTGACGGCTCACGGCCTGTTCGTTGACCAGCTGCTTGTAGCGATCGGAGATCGATCTGGTCTGCTGCAGATTGGCTTCGGCGCTTTTCAGCGTGGCTTCATAAACGGCTGGATCGATCTGATACAGCTGCTGACCAGCCTTGACGTCGCCGCCTTCCTTGAACAAACGCTTGAGAATGATGCCGTTGACCTGAGGCCGAACTTCGGCGATGCGATAGGCACTCGTGCGACCCGGTAGCTCGGACGTCAGCGTGAAAGCTTGCGGTTGCAGGGTGACGACGCCGACCTGAGGCGGTGGAGGGGCCGGTGCCGCCTCTTCCTTTTTACATCCGCTGAGCAGCGATGCGAGGGCGACGGCGGTGACCAGAGCGGTAACAGCTGGCTTGAATTGCATGAAAATCCTCGGGTCAGGCGCGCAAATTGCGCACAAGAAATGTGTAAGGGTAAAAAATGTGCGCTGAGTGGATAAGTAGCTTGCTAAGAAATATACTTACGTTCATGGTTGTTTGTAAATACCTTTCTGCGTACCATCACCGATACAAAAGCCGTTTCAAAGGTTCGAATTGTAAGCCGGGGACGAAACCCAAGAGCGTTCGCCCCACTTTTATTCAGCGAATGTTCAGGCATCGCTGAAGCCCCTGATTGAGGTTGTAATGCCATGGTCCGTCGTACCAAAGAGGAAGCTCAGGAAACCCGTAGCCAGATACTCGAAGCGGCAGAGAAAGCCTTTTACGAACGGGGCGTCGCGCGCACCACACTGGCGGACATCGCGAACCTGGCCGGCGTGACGCGCGGGGCCATCTACTGGCATTTCAGTAACAAGGCGGATCTGGTGCAGGCCATGCTCGATACGTTGCATGAGCCGCTGGACGAAATGGCCAAAGCCAGTGAAAGCGAAGATGAACTCGATCCATTGGGTTGCATGCGCAAGCTGCTGATTCATTTGTTTCATCAAGTTGCCCTTGACCCAAAAACCCGACGCATCAATGAGATTTTGTTTCACAAGTGCGAATTCACCGATGAAATGTGCGATCTGCGCCAGCAGCGCCGGGAAGTCAGCCTCGATTGCAACGTGCGCATCGGCCTGGCCTTGCGTAATGCGGTGAATCGCGGGCAGTTGCCGGAAGATCTCGACACGGCTCGCGCGGCCATCAGCCTGCATGCCTACATCGATGGAATTCTGTACAAGTGGCTGTTGGCGCCCGAAGGTTTCCAACTGCACACCGAGGCCGAGCGGTGGGTCGATACAGGGCTGGAAATGCTGCGCCTGAGCCCTAGCCTGCGCAAATGAAACAAAATGCTTAATTGGATCCGATTGTGTCAACTCTTGAGGCGCGCCAACCCCATCACTGCTCGCCTTTGTGCAATGGAGTGCTTTTATATACGGGTGATCGTCAGGTTGATAGGTAGTGAACTACGTATTTTGTAGGGAATTTGTGTTGTCCGTGTGAACGTATATGGACAACCCGGTTACGTGCAAGCCGAGCTCCTGATCAAGAACACTCATGGCGAGACTTGGCGCAAATAAGTGTTTTGTCTCGGGTGAGTAAACGATCAAGGGCATAAAAGTTAAAAGCCCTGGCTCTTTCGAAACAGGGCTTTTGTGGAGGTCGCTTACACTGGGGGAGCCAGGTCGGTGGCAGTGGTCGCGATCCGCTACAGGTAACGCGGTAGGCGTAGTTTACCGCATGACCATTTGTATTTTGTAGCTGTAGGATGGTTTGCTTGGTTCTTCGATGACGTTGACTACGCAGCTAGTAAGCTTATTGTCATTTGGTTGAGACTGGTGGGTCGTTTCATAGTTGATAATGTTATCGACCTTTTTGAGTGTAAGTGAAGTGCTGAATTTGCAAGTTCGTTCGCCAGATACAACAAGAAAACTTTGGCCTGTACTCCGCACGTCTCCGTTACGCATGGATAAAATTTTCAGGTCGTGAGTGGAACTGCGTGTCTCGCTTGAGTTTGGCTGGAGGGTGACTGGAGGACTTACATAGGCTGTGACGGCACTGTCGCCTTTGTTTAAGACGGTGTAGGTGACAATCGTTTCAACAGGTTGTGCCGCGAAAGCTGTCAGCGAAAAAATTCCTGTCAGCGCAAAAACAGCAAAAATTTTTACGTGTTTCATGTTATTCATCCTTGATTGGTTAGTTTTATATCAGTAAGAGCATTCTGTGTTGAGGCGTTTGTTATAGTTTCTCTGTGTGCAGATTAGTTGTTCTCTACTGTTGTTGAGTAAGTTATTTGTTTTTGTTTTTCTGCGAAAGTTTATTAGATTTTCACCATGTTTCAGTGAAGGGTTAAAGCAATAAAATAAAAAGCCCCCGGCTCTTGCGAGTCGGGGGCTTTTATATTTAGTCGCGCTTGTTTATAACGTCGGATAGTCGATGTAACCCACCGGACCCTTGGCGTAAAACAATTCCGGACGTGCCTCGTTCAGCGGCGCATCAGCCTTCAAGCGCGCAGGCAGATCCGGGTTGGCAATGAACGGCACGCCAAAGGCGACCGCATCGGCTTTGCCGGACGCCAGCCAGGCATTGGCGCTGTCCTTGGTAAAGCGTTCGTTGGCGATGTACGGGCCGCCGAAGGCTTCTTTGAGTATTGGGCCGAGGCTGTCGACGCCTTCTTTCTCGCGGGAGCAGATGAACGCGATGCCACGTTTGCCCAGTTCGCGAGCGACATAGGTGAAGGTCTCGGCCAGGTTGTCGTCGCCCATGTCATGGGAGTCGGCACGTGGTGCCAAGTGCACACCGACGCGGCCGGCGCCCCAGACTTCGATCGCTGCGTCGGTCACTTCCAGCAACAGGCGCGCACGGTTTTCCAAGGAACCACCGTAGTTATCGGTACGCTGGTTGGTGCTGCTTTGCAGGAACTGGTCGAGCAGGTAGCCGTTGGCGCCGTGGATTTCCACGCCGTCAAAACCGGCGGCCTTGGCATTCTCGGCACCGGTGCGATAAGCGTCGATGATGTCAGCGATTTCAGCGGTTTCCAGAGCACGCGGCGTTGGATAGTCGGCCAGTGGGCGAACCAGGCTGACGTGACCTTTTGGCTGGATGGCACTCGGTGCGACCGGCGCTTCGCCGTTCAGGTACGACTCGTGGGACACCCGGCCAACGTGCCACAGCTGCAGGAAAATCTTGCCGCCCGCGCCATGAATCGCTTTGGTGACATTGGCCCAGCCACGCACCTGATCGTTCGACCAGATGCCCGGGGTATCCGGGTAGCCGACGCCCATCGGCGTGACCGAGGTGGCTTCGCTGAGGATCAGACCGGCCGACGCACGTTGAACGTAGTATTCGGCCATCAGCGCGTTCGGCACACGGCCTTCGTCGGCGCGGCAGCGGGTCAGTGGCGCCATGATGATGCGGTTGGCCAACTCGAGGTCGCCCAGTTTGATCGGATCGAAAATAGTCGTCATTTAGTAGCTCTCTTTAAGCGATCAGTTAGAAGGTGCAGTGGCCAGTTCGGGGTTGGCGCTCTGACGGAAAGTAATCAGGGTCACCAGCAGGGCGAGTACCGCCAATGCGGCGGCCGCCAGTGGCACGCTGGTCAGGCCGTAGCCGTGGGCGATGACGCTGCCGCCGACCCAGGCGCCGAGTGCGTTGCCGACGTTGAACGCGCCGATGTTCAAGGTCGACACAAGGTTCGGTGCAGCTTTGCCGTAGGTCACCACGTTTACTTGCAGGGCCGGCACGGCGGCGAAGCACGCGGTGGCCCAGAGGAACAGGGTGATTTCGGTCGGGATCAAGGCAACGCTAGTCCAGGTCAGCACGGTGGAGACCACCGCCATGCTGATGAACACGCCGATCAGCGTCGCCGCAAGGCCTTTGTCAGCCAGTTTTCCGCCGATGATGTTGCCGACGGTCAGGCCCAGGCCAATGAGCATCAGGGTCCAGGTCACGCCCCGTGGCGAGACACCGGTCACTTCACCCAGCAGCGGTGCGACGTAGGTGAACAAGGTGAAGACCGACGCGGCGAACAGCGCGGTCATGCTCAACGACAGCCAGATGCCGGCGCCTTTGAGGGCGCGCAGTTCGGCGCGCATGTCGAGTTTCTCTTCGTCGCGCTTGGCCGGCAGGAAGCGGATCAGGCCGATCAGGGCGATCACACCGATCACGGTCACCGCCCAGAAGGTCGAACGCCAACCGTATTGCTGACCGAGCGCAGTGCCCAGCGGCACGCCGAGGACGTTGGCCAAGGTCAGGCCGGTGAACATCAGGGCCACGGCCGAGGCGCGTTTGTTGGCAGGTACCAGGCCTGCCGCTACCACCGAACCGATGCCGAAGAAGGCGCCGTGGCAGAGGGCAGTCACCACCCGGGCAAACATCAGCACGTTGTAGTCGGTGGCCAGTGCGCAGAGCAGATTGCCGATGATGAAAATCCCCATCAACGCGACCAGTGCAGCCTTGCGCGGCAGTTTGGCGGTGGCCAGTGCCATGAACGGCGCACCGATGGCCACGCCCAGGGCGTAACCGGTCACCAGCCAGCCGGCGCCGGGGATCGACACACCGAGGTCGGCCGCCACATCGGGCAGCAGGCCCATGATGACGAACTCGGTGGTGCCGATGGCAAAGGCGCTCAAGGCCAGAATGAGGAGCGAGAGGGGCATTGGTTAATTCCTTGTCGGAGCGCTGAGCTCTTTGTCGATGGCGTCGAGGAATGCCTGGATCACGTCCTCGTTGCGTTTGAAGAAGTGCCATTGACCGGCTTTCTGGCTGCTGATCAGGCCCGCACGTTGCAAGGTCGCCAAATGGGCGGACACGGTCGACTGCGACAGGCCGCAGCGTTGATCGATCTGCCCGGCGCAAATGCCGTACTCGTGGTTGTGGATCTGTTCCGGGAACTGGGTTCTGGGGTCTTTCAGCCAGATGAGGATGTCTCGGCGTACTGGGTGTGCCAGCGCTTTTATTATTTCGTCGAGGTCGATGGTCATGGGTTTGGGCTCGTGATGAATAAAACGCTATATCGCGATGAGGCGAACTTTAAATCGGTACTTCGCGATATACCAATATGATTTTGGTCTGTCGACTGATTAAATCGGTATATCGGGTTATAACGATACTGAGGCCGCAGTGGTAAGCTGCGCGGCATGAACTATCTCGCACATCTTCACCTCGGTGGTCAGCGTCCGGGTCAATTGCTCGGCAGTCTGTATGGCGATTTCGTCAAGGGACGGCTGCAAGGGCAGTTCGCTCCAGAGATCGAGGCGGCCATCCAGCTGCATCGCAGCATCGACGTGTTTACCGACCGCCATCCGCTGGTGGATGTGGCGTTGTCGCGGTTTTCCATGACCCGCCGGCGTTACGCCGGGATCGTGCTCGATGTGTTTTTCGATCATTGCCTGGCCCGGGACTGGACGTTGTACGCCGACCGGCCGCTGGAGCTGTTCACCTCGGATGTGTATCGGGTGCTGTCGAACGAGCCGCAATTACCGGAACGGTTGGCGAGGATTGCGCCGCACATGGTGGCGAATGACTGGTTGGGTTCTTATCAGGAGTTTGAAGTGCTGGAGCAGGTGCTGCGGGGGATTTCGCGGCGGCTGACCAAGCCTGAGGAACTGGCTGCGGCGATGCAGGAATTGCGAGTGTTGTATGAGCCGTTGAGCGAGGACTTTCGGTTGTTCTATCCCGAGTTGCAGTACTTTGCGCAAAACTATCCAACAGCATAAACCTACTGTGGGAGCGAGCTTGCTCGCGATGGCGGCTTCACATTCAACAATGATGTTGAATGACACACCGCAATCGCGAGCAAGCTCGCTCCCACAGTTTTTTTGCAGCATTGAAATGTGTATCAGGCGGCGATGAGTTCGCCGGCACGCCGTGGTTCTGCCGGTTTCGCCACTTCGCCAAACAACACCTTCTGCACCGCCTGCTGCGCCTCAAACGCCAGCGCCGCACGCTCGCGACCTTCGCAAGCAATCGGCTTGAGCAGGTGAATCTCCACCTCACCCCGATCATTGGCAAACAAGCGCATCAAATGCGAGAGCAAGTCATCATCACCAATGAACGGTGCCAGCGAATCCACTTCACCTTCGCGCAAGTAACGGATCGCCACCGGTTGCAGCTTCGCTTGCGAGTCAATCGCCGCTGACAGCAGGCGTCCATGAAACGTACGCAGGGAGCGGCCATCGGTGGTGGTGCCCTCCGGAAACATCAGCAACGCATGTTCCTTTTCCAGATGACGGGTCATTTGTTTGCGGATCAACTGACTGTCGCCCGAGCCGCGACGGATAAACAGGCTGCCGGCCTTGGCCGCTAACCAACCCGCCACCGGCCAGGTGCGCACTTCGGCCTTGGACAGAAACGACAGCGGCGTCAGCATGCCCAGCAGCGGGATGTCGGTCCAGGACACGTGGTTGCTGACCCAGAGCATCGATTCCTTCGGCATTTCACCGTGCACGGTCACGCGAAAGGGCAGGGCATTGGCCAAACGCGCCATGAAAAATCGCGACCAACGCTGACGACGGACCATTGAATGGGCGATGCCCAATCGCTCGAACACACCGAAGACACTGGCCATGCTCAGCCCCAGCGCCACGACTACCAACACTCGCGCAATCCGCGCGTACACCCGCAGACGGCTCATTACACAGCCGCCTTGAAGTGCTTGGCGTAGCGCGGGCAGAGTTCGTCGCGCTTGAGCAGGATGAACACGTCGGCGACCTGGAAATCTTCGTCCCAGCACGGCTCACCGCAGATCTTCGCACCGAGGCGCATATAGGCCTTTAACAGCGGTGGCATTTCGGCGATGACGTTGGAGGGGATATCTAAAACAGGCAGCGGCTTTTTCGGCTCGGCGCGCAGGTGTTCGGTGCACAGATAACGTTCGCGCAGACGCTGCATGATCGCGTGGGCCTGAATACCGCCGTCCTGCATCGGGATGCTCGCGCAACCCATCAAGTAGCTGTAGCCGCCCTGGTTCAGGACTTCGGCCAGTTCACCCCAGAGCACCGCGATGGTGCCGCCGTTGCGATAGGCCGGGTCGACGCAGGTGCGACCGATTTCGAGGATCGGGCCTTTGAGGTGGACCAGGCCGTGCAAGCTGAATTCTTCTTCGCTGTAAAATCTGCCCAGGCTGCTGGCCGCCGTGTGGTCGAGCAAGCGGGTGGTCGCCACCAGGCGCCCTGTGTTCAAGTCGCGCACGCCGATGTGGGCACAGTGAACATCATAATCATCCATGTCCAGACCCAGCTCCGCGCCTTTCAGCTTGGCGTTGAATTCGCCGCTGAACACGTTGAAGCGCAGGGCCTGGGCTTCCTGCAAGGCCTCGGCGCCCACCAGGCGTTCGGCTTGCAGGCGGCGTTCATTGCCGGTGTCGCTGATGCGGGCGATCTGAGTCATGGCGAATCTCCGTGCGGGCTGCTCACCCGTCTTTGGGTTACAGCGGATCGACTTTCTTTATCCAGCCTTGTTGTGCAAAGTCAGGCTATGTAGCCCCGGTGTCATCGCCATGAAGCTTTGGTGATGCTTATATGACAGCCCACGAGGAGCCTCTTATGCCCTGGCAAAACCTGTTGAACCGCCGCGATCGCTTGCCTGCCAATCCAGACCTGGCGGAAGGTTTCGCGACCTTGTTGCATCAATTGGGTACGGTGACGCCGTTCGAGATGGCGGTGCTCGGTGGACGCCTGATGGCGACACCGGGACTGGCCTTTCTGGTGGGCTATCAGGCGGCGTTGCGCATGCTCTGGCCGAGCGCGCCGCCGAGCCTCGGCGCGTTGTGCGCGACCGAACAGCGCAGCCTGCGGGTGGCGGACATGCAGACACGTCTGACCGACCTGCGTCTGAGCGGACGTAAGGATTTCGTCACGGCCGGCGATGCGGCGGACTGGCTGTTGATAGCCGCCCGCAGTGAAGAGCCCGGCGAAGATCCGCGACTGAGTCTGGCCGTGGTCTATCCCGGTGAGCCGGGTGTACGGGTGGAAAAACTCCCGCCGATCCCGCTGATGCCGGACATCAGCCACGGTCGGTTGTTGCTGGAGAACGCGCTGTGCGAATTGCTGGCGGGGGACGGCTGGGATGCTTATGTCAAACCGTTTAGAACGCTGGAGGACGTTTATGTGCTGAGCGCGATGACGGCGTGGTTGTATGGGGTTGGTCAGGACAATGACTGGCCGCAGAGCTTGTTACTGCGTTTGCTGGCGTTGCTGGCCGGGTGCGCGGAAGTCAGCCGACAAGCGCCGAACAACCCGGCCGGGCATATCTTGCTCGGCGGGTTGTTTGCGCAGTTTGACGGATTGAAAATTGAAGTGAATCAGGCATTGGCCGATGGCCCGCCGGCGTGGGTGGCGATGTGGCAACGGGATCAAGCGGTGATGGAGTTGGCGGCGGGGGCCAGAGGTAAGCGGTTGGCCAAGGCACTTGCTGGATTTTCGCTGAATTGACCGTCCCCTTCGCGAGCAAGCCCGCTCCCACATTTTGAAATGCATTCCACTGTGGGAGCGGGCTTGCTCGCGAAGACGTCTTCAGGACCGGCACAGATTCCGAAACTGTCATCAACCTCAACTAGGCTCAGCAGGTTCAATTCTTCGAGCCACCCGCCATGTTCAAAGGCTTGTCCCTGACTTTTCTGCTGCTGCTCAGCTTCACAACCCATGCCGAAAACTGGCCTGGCGAGCAATGGCCAACGGGCCCTGAAATCACCGGCCCGGCATTGCAAGCCCTGGAAACCTACGCCTTCCCACCCCGCGACGACAGCACCCGAAAAGGCATCCGCACCGACGCCCTGCTGGTGATCCGCGACGGCCAGTTGATCTACGAACGCTATGCCGGCCCGACCACCGCCGACACGCCGCACCTCACTTGGTCCATCAGCAAAAGTCTCATGGCAACGGTGCTGGGCGTGGCCTATGGCGAAGGCCTGTTCAAGCTTCAGGATCCGGCGCTGCAATTCTATCCACCGTTGGAAAAACACCCGGCGATAACCACGGCCGATCTGCTGCACTGGGCCTCGGGCCTGGACTGGCAGGAAGACTACGAATACGCGCCGTTGAAGTCGTCGGTGGTGGCGATGCTTTACACCCGCGGTCATCACGACATGGCTGCATTCACCACTTATCACGCCGAGTATGCCCAACCCGGTCAGACCTTTCGGTATTCCAGTGGCGACAGCAATCTGCTGGCCGCCGCCCTGAAAAACATCGTCGGCCCGGCCCGGTATCCCGACTATCCATGGACGGCGCTGTTCGAGCCCTTGGGCATTCGCCACGCCGTTTGGGAAACCGACGCCACGGGCACTTTCGTCGCTTCCTCCTATGCCTACCTCACCGCACGAGACCTGGCGCGCATCGGGTTATTAATGGCCCGCGATGGTCGTTGGGGCGATCGGCAATTGCTGCCTAAAGACTGGGTTACCTTCAACCGTCAGCCTTTCGCCCACTACCGGACCCATCAGGATGAGGCGGTGCCGGGCGGTCACTGGTGGCTCAATCGTGCAGTGGATGGCACAGCACAACCCTGGCCCGATGCCCCCGCCGACGCCTTCGCCGCACTCGGTCATTGGGGGCAAGCGATGTACGTGATCCCCAGTGAAAACCTGGTGATCGTGCGCTACGGCGATGATCGCGATGGCAGCTATCGACACAATGAACTGCTCAAACTCGCACGCATGGCATTCGCCGGGAAGGTGCAGCCATGAATCGCCGCAGTTTTGTCCGCCGCCGACCGTTCAGCACGTTGTGGTTGATCCTGCTGATCGGTTTGCTCGGCTGGATCTGGCAGGAGCGCGTGGCGCTGTGGGCGTTCCCGGACATCATCAGCGCCTACACCGCCAAGGAATACTGCTCGTGCCGGTATGTGATGAACAACGACGCCGAGTATTGCCATGGCTATGTGAAGCAGTGGCTGCCCGTCAGCGGGTTTACCGATGACCCCGCCGGCAAACGCGTGACGGTCAGCGGCATGGGCCGCCGCAATAGCGCGGCATGGGTGGGGGAGCGACAGGGATGCCGGTTGATGCCTTGAAGATCGCGGTTTGCAATGCGCGCACGGGCGGTTAAGGTTCGCTCAGGTTTATCTGCCCCACGAGTCTCTATGTTCAAGCGGTTCCTTTCGAAATCCCTGGCCGTTGTGCTGCTGGCCGGCGCCACGTTATCGGCCCAAGCCAATTGGTACCTCGACGGCGAGTCCTCGCGGCTGTCGTTCGTCAGCACAAAAAACGCCAATATTTCCGAAGTTCAGCGCTTTCTGGTGCTACACGGCAAGGTCAGTCCCAAAGGCCTGGCCGAGGTGGAAGTCGAGCTGGAGTCGGTGAACAGCGGCATCCCTTTGCGTGACGAACGCATGCGCAAGGAATTGTTCGACATCCAGACCTTCCCCGACGCCTTGATTACCGCGCAGATCGATCTGCGCCCGATCAACGACCTCGCGCCCGGCGCGCAACTCGAATTGCGCCTGCCGGTGACCGTCAATCTCCACGGTAAACAACACGACTACAACGCCGAACTGCTGGCGACTCGTCTCGATGACCGACGCTTTCAGGTGGTGACGCTCGAGCCGCTGGTGATCAATGCAGCGGATTTCGATCTGGCGCCGGGGCTGGACAGTTTGCGCAAGATCGCCGGTTTGTCGGTGATCAGTCTGTCGGTGCCGGTGAGTGCGGTGCTGATTTTCACGGCGCGCTGACATGGCCGGCTCGATTTTCCCCTGGCGGGAAGGCAATAGCTTCGAACTGCTGATCGATGGTCCGCAGTTCTTCCCGCGGATGCTGGTCGCGATTGCACGCGCCGAAGAACAGGTCGAACTGGAGCTGTACCTGGTGGAGGCGGGCGCCTGTGCCGAGGCCATGGTTCAGGCGTTGGTCCAGGCGGCCGAGCGCGGTGTGCGGGTACGTTGTCTGTTCGATGATTACGGTAGCCTTGCGTTTACCCTGACCTTGCGTCAGCGGCTGATGGCCGCGGGTGTCGAACTGCGTTTCTACAATCGCCTGAGCTGGCGGCGCTGGGTCGGCAATTTCTATCGCGATCATCGCAAGCTGTTGCTGGTGGACCAGAGCCTTGCGGTGGTCGGCGGCACTGGCGTCACTGATGAGTTCTGGACCCCGGGCGAAGACACCAGCGAGTGGCATGAAGTGATGGTGGAAATCACCGGCCCACTGGTCATCGACTGGCAGTTGCTGTTCGACCGCCAATGGATCGCCAACCGTCATCGGCGTGCCTGGAGACCTGAGTCGCATTTCGGATTGCCGCGATTGCCGCGCGTGCCGTCCACAGGTGAGGGCATGGGCCGCGTGGCGTATGCCGACGCCCGTCAGCACCGCGATATTTTGCAATCACTGGTTCGTGCATTGAACAGCGGCCAGCGCCGAATCTGGCTGGCCACACCGTATTTTCTGCCCACCTGGAAAGTCCGCCGCTCGTTGCGTCGGGCAGCCGGTCGCGGTGTCGATGTGCGTCTGTTGTTGACCGGCCCGCGCACCGATCACCCGTCAGTGCGCTACGCCGGGCATCGCTACTACCCGCGATTGCTCAGGGCCGGGGTGCAAATTTTCGAATACCAGCCATGTTTCCTGCACTTGAAGATGGTACTGGTCGATGACTGGGTGAGCATTGGCTCGTGCAATTTCGATCACTGGAATTTGCGATTCAACCTCGAAGCCAATCTTGAAGCGCTGGATCCCGGGTTGACGAGGGCGGTGAAGGCGAGTTTCGAGCGGGACTTTGCGCAGAGCCAGGAAGTCAGCCTGGAGACATGGAAGCGCCGGCCGCTGTGGCGGCGGGTGAAGCAAAGGGTGTGGGGATGGGTGGATCGGTTGGTGGTGAATCTGCTGGATCGGCGCGGATAGTCATCACACCAAAACCACTGTGGGAGCGAGCTTGCTCGCGATGGCGGTGTAACAGTCAACATAGATGTTGGATGTTATGGCCTCATCGCGAGCAAGCTCGCTCCCACAGGTTATGTGTTGCTTGAACAATTACAGCAGTTCAAAGCTCTGCTGCGTGACGTCCTGGGAATCCAGGCCGATCTGCACGTTGAACTTGCCCGGCTCCGCCGCGTACTTCAACTGAGCGTTGAAGAACTTCAGGTCATCCTCGGTGATGGTGAAGTGCACGACTTTCTGTTCGCCGGCCTTGAGCATGATTTTCTGGAAGTTCTTCAGTTCCTTGATCGGCCGGATCATCGAGCCGGTCACGTCCTGGATGTACAGCTGCACCACGGTTTCGCCATCACGCTTGCCGGTGTTTTTCACCATGACGCTGGCGTCGAGCTTGCCGGTCTTGTTCAGCGTGGTCGAGGACAGCGCCATGTCGCTCAGGCTGAAGTCGGTGTAACTCAGACCGAAGCCGAACGGGAACAGCGGCCCTGTGGTGTCATCGAAATACTGCGAGGTGTAGTTGCCCGGTTTGCCCGGCGTGAACGGTCGGCCAATGCTCAGGTGGTTGTAGTAGGTCGGAATCTGACCCACCGAACGCGGGAAGGTGATCGGCAGTTTGCCCGATGGATTGTAGTCGCCGAACAGCACATCGGCGATGGCGTTGCCGCCTTCGGTGCCGCTGAACCAGGTTTCCAGAATCGCGTCCGCCTGGTCTTTCTCTTCGAGAATCGACAGCGGACGGCCGTTCATCAACACCAGTACCAGCGGTTTGCCAGTGGCTTTCAGCGCTTTGATCAGATCGCGCTGGTTGGAAGGAATGTTCAGGTCGGTGCGGCTGGAGGATTCGTGGGACATGCCACGGGATTCGCCGACGGCTGCGACGACGACATCGGCATCCTTGGCGGCTTTCACTGCTTCATCGATCATCACTTGCGCCGAACGCGGATCGTCCACCACTTCCGGTGCATCGAAGTTGAGGAAGTTCAGGTAATCGACGGCTTTCTTGTCACTGGTGATGTTGGCGCCACGGGCGTAGATCAGCGTCGATTGCGCGCCCAGCGCAGCGGTCATGCCATCGAACAGCGTCACCGATTGCGCAGGGCGACCGTTGGCGGCCCAACTGCCCATCATGTCGATCGGTGCCTTGGCCAACGGGCCGACCAGCATGATTTTCGCGGTTTTCTTCAGCGGCAGGGTTTCGCCCTGATTCTTCAGCAACACCAGGCTGCGGCGCGCAACGTCGCGAGCCTCGGCACGGTGCAGGCGGCTGTCGGCGTTGGTGTCGGCCGGATCATCTTCAGCCTTGCCGATGCGCAGGTACGGGTCCTTGAACAGGCCCATGTCGTACTTGGCGTCGAGCACGGCACGCACGGCATTATCGATATCGCTTTGTTCGATCTCGCCGGCCTTCAGCAGCCCTGGCAGTTCCTTGCCGTAGAGCGTGTCGTTCATGCTCATGTGAATGCCGGCCTTGATCGCCAGCTTCGCGGCGTCGCGACCATCGCGAGCAACACCGTGCTTGATCAGCTCGAAAATCGCGCCGTGGTCACTGACTGCCAGGCCCTTGAAGCCCCATTCCTTGCGCAGCAGGTCGTTCATCAGCCAGGTGTCGGCGGTGGCCGGCACGCCGTTGATCGAGTTCAGGGCAACCATCACCCCGCCAGCACCGGCGTCAATTGCGGCGCGGTACGGTGGCAGGTAGTCCTGGTACATCTTGACCGGGCTCATGTCGACGACGTTGTAGTCGCGACCGCCCTCGACCGCGCCGTACAAGGCAAAGTGCTTGACGCTGGCCATGATGCTGTCGGCTGCGTTCGCGCCGGTGCCCTGGAACGCTTTGACCATGACGCCGGCGATGCGCGACACCAGGTACGTGTCTTCGCCAAAGCCTTCGGAAGTCCGGCCCCAACGCGGATCGCGGGAGATGTCGACCATCGGCGCGAAGGTGATGTCGAGGCTGTCTGCCGCGGCTTCCTTGGCGGCGATGCGCCCGGACAGGCCGATGGCGTCCATGTCCCAGCTCGAGGCAAGGGCGATAGGGATAGGGAAAATCGTGCGGTGGCCGTGGATCACGTCATAGGCGAAGAACATCGGGATCTTCAACCGGCTGCGCATGGCCGCGTCCTGCATCGGACGATTTTCCGCGCGGGTGATCGAATTGAACGTACCACCGATGTTGCCCGCGGCGATTTCCTTGCGGATCATCTCCCGAGGCATTTCCGGGCCGATGCTGATCAGGCGCAACTGGCCGATCTTTTCATCGAGGGTCATCTGCTTCATCAGGTTGCTGATGAAAGCGTCCTTGTTCTCCAGAGGTGCGGGCGTCGTGGCGGCCAATACGGTATGACTGGCCAGGCTGACAAACAGGCCCAGCAAACACAGCTTCTTCATGAATGGTTTTCTCTAAAGCCTAAACGGCAGTGAATACGCGCCGGTCAGCCAAAATTTAGGGAGCGACTATTGTTGTTCAGGTAAATGCAGCACACTTCTTCGGTATTTTTTGCGCTGGGGCATCTTTTAGCCCATTGGCTCGATGCAATCCAGTGGCGGCGCAGATTATGCCCCAAGAGGCCGTTCAGAAGGTTGCTGGTTGTTTTTCAACGGAATGTGCAAGGGAGCGTCAAACCAGATGAATGTACGACACCACACCCGCTCGAGCCTGCAAATCGCAGCGCTGATGTTGCTCACCACCCTGTTGGCGGGCTGCGGCATCAACAACATCCCGTCTCTCGACGAACAGGCCAAGGCCGCTTGGGGCCAGGTGCAGAACCAGTACCAGCGGCGTGCCGACCTGATCCCCAACCTGGTGGAAACCGTCAAGGGCTATGCCAGACACGAAGAAGAAACCCTGACCGCGGTGATCGAAGCCCGGGCCAAGGCCACTTCGATCCAGGTGGATGCCAGCACGCTGGATAACCCCGAGAAGCTCAAACAGTTCCAGCAAGCGCAGGATCAGCTGACCGGTGCCTTGAGTCGTCTGATGGTGGTGTCCGAGCGCTATCCGGATCTCAAGGCCAACCAGAATTTCCTGGCGTTGCAATCACAGCTGGAAGGCACCGAGAATCGCATCGCCGTGGCGCGTCGCGATTTCATTCTGGCGGTGCAGAAATACAACACCGAAATCCGCACCTTCCCGGGGCGCTTGTGGCACACCGTGATGTACAGCGATCTACCTATTCGTGAAACTTTCGAAGCCACCAGCCCCGGCGCCGAGAAAACGCCGGAAGTGAAGTTCTGATTGGCCTGAAGCATCACCACGGATGAGGTTGCCAATGCGCGTGTTGAAAGTGGGCCTGGTGCTGTTGCTTTGGGTAGTTGCCCTGACGTCCCAGGCCGAACTGAAGTTTCCGCAACTGACCGGGCGGGTGGTCGATAACGCCCAGATGATCGAGCCGTCGGTGCGCGAGCAGTTGACGCAACAGCTCAACGCCCATGAAAAAGCCACCGGCGAGCAGTTGGTGGTGGTGACGTTGCCGGACCTGCAGGGCGCCGAGATTGCCGACTTCGGTTATCAGCTCGGTCGCCACTGGGGCATCGGGCAGAAGGACAAGAACAACGGCGCGCTGCTGATCGTCGCTCGCGATGAGCGCAGGCTGCGCATCGAAGTCGGCTATGGCCTGGAAGATCGCCTGACCGATGCGCAGAGTTCGGTGATCATCAATCAGGTGATCACCCCGGTGTTCAAGACGGGCAACTTCAGCAAGGGCATCAGCGACGGGGTCGCGGCGATGCTGGTGGTGTTGGGCGGCAGCCCGCTGGATGAGCCGTCCACGGTTTACGACTCCGGCGGTAATCAGGAAAGCGACTTTGTATCGCGGCATCCAGGGATTTTCGTGTTTTTGGTGTTGTTGTTCATCCTGACGATATTCGTCTTACAGATGTTCGGCATTATGCCCGTCGGCCGAGGCGGTTCGAGCGGTTCGCGTGGTGGTTTTGGCGGCGGTGGTTTTGGTGGCGGCGGTGGAGGCTTCAGTGGCGGCGGGGGCAGTTTCGGGGGCGGCGGTTCGTCGGGCGGCTGGTGATAACAACAATGAACGGGCATTCGTAAACATGGGATTACTGACTGAACACGAACAACGCAAAGTCGCCGAGGCGATTGCCCGGATTGAGCGCGACACCGACGCCGAACTGGTGACCGTGCTCGCGGCCCGCGCCGACGACTATGCGTACATCCCGCTGCTGTGGGCCAGTTTGCTGGCGCTGGTGGTGCCGGGCATCGTGCATTACCTGACCGGCTGGCTGACCATGCACAGCCTGCTGCTGGTGCAATGGATCACCTTCATCGTGTTGTGCCTGGTGTTTCGCATTCCGAAAATCACCACGCACCTGATCCCGCGTTCGGTGCGTCACTGGCGCGCCTCGAACCTGGCGCGCCGGCAGTTTCTGGAGCAGAACCTGCACCACACCGTGGGCAGCACCGGCATGCTGATTTTCGTCTGCGAGGCCGAGCGTTATGTGGAAATTCTGGTGGATGAAGGGATTTCCAAACGGCTGGATAACAAAAATTGGGACGTGATTGTTGCGGCGTTCACCCAGCAGGTGAAACAGGGGCAGACGTTGCAGGGGTTCGTGACGTGCGTCGAGGCGTGTGGCGAGTTGCTTAAGGTGCATGTGCCGGTGACGCATGTGCGCAATGAGTTGCCGAATCGGTTAGTGGTGTTGGGCTGAGGTTATGGTCGGGGTTGACACACATCATTGTGGCGAGGGGATTTATCCCCGTTGGGTCGCGAAGCGGCCCCATTCGGTCTGTTGTGTAAAACCGACTCTGAAATTCTACGACTGCTTCGCAGCCGAACGGGGATAAATCCCCTCGCCACAGGGAACTCGTCCAGCAGACGATTCGCACCGTTCGGTAAATAACTGCGTGTCCCGAACGACTATCACCCCTAAAATACCCGCCATTCCCGATTCGCTCCGCCCGAGGCCGTTTTTTCCATGTCTGTCACCGTTACTCCCGCCAGCCTCGCGCCGGATCACCACGCCCAGTTCATCGACCTGTTGAAAACCAGCCTCGACGCCAACGCCTTCATCAAGCTGGTGCTGGCCAAGTACGTCGGCACCGAAACGGATCTGCAGCGGCTGATCATCAAGCAGTTGACCGTCAAGGATCAGCCTTGCCTGTCCTTCGTCTACCGCTACAAAACCCGCGACATCACCAAGAACCTGCCGCTGGCGGAGGGCGTGGCGATCATTGCGGCTCTGCTGCCTGCCTCGTTCAAAAATGCCCATTTGTTGTCGCTGACCGACGAAGCCCAGCTCGAATACAGCAAAAAGGGCAAGTCATCGCTGTTCAAGAGTAAACCTCAGCAATTGCGCGAAGTGCCTTCCTCCGAGCACAACCGCGAGAAGAATCGCTTCCTCGACCTGAGTCGTCCGTTCCTCGCCGACCTCGGTGTGACGAACAGCAGGCACGAGCTGATCCCGGCGATGTCACGCAAGTGGAAGCAGATCAACAAATTCATCGAAGTCTTCAGCCACGCGCTGACCACCTCGCCGTTGGCATTGGATAAACCGGTGCGGGTCGCGGATTTCGGTTCGGGCAAGGGCTACCTGACGTTCGCGATCCACGACTACCTGCGCAACACCTTGAGCGCCGAAGGCGAGGTGACCGGCGTCGAGCTGCGTGAAGAGATGGTCACCCTGTGCAACGCCGCTGCCGCGAAACTGGAACATCCGGGTCTGGTGTTCAAGTGCGGTGACGTGCGCAGCGTGGCGCCGAGCGAACTGGACGTGATGATCGCGCTGCATGCCTGCGACATCGCCACTGATTATGCGATCCACACCGGCATCCGCTCTGGCGCCTCGATCATCATGTGCTCGCCGTGCTGTCACAAACAGATCCGCCTGCAAATCCAGAGCCCGGCGTTGCTCAAGCCAATGCTGCAATATGGTTTGCACCTGGGGCAGCAAGCGGAAATGGTCACCGACAGTTTGCGCGCGCTGTTCCTCGAAGCCTGCGGTTACGAGACCAAGGTGTTCGAGTTCATCTCACTGGACCACACCAACAAGAACAAGATGATCCTGGCAGTCAAACGCGCCGAGCCGGTGGACCCGGCCCGGCTGTTGGTGAAGATTCAGGAGTTGAAGGATTTCTATCAGATCAACGAGCACTGCCTCGAAACCCTGCTGCGCTCTGACGGCTACCTCTAATCCTGTGGGAGCGAGCTTGCTCGCGATAGCGGACTGGCAGCCGACGCAGATGTTGAATGTTATGGCCCCTTCGCGAGCAAGCTCGCTCCCACATTGGCTTTGACCGCGGTTTTGCGTCCGAGCATCACCGTCACAATCACCCCCGCTGCAAACAGCCAGGTGATCGGTTCGATGTGTTCACCAAAGAACAACGCCGAGAACGCGATGGTGAAGAAGATCTGCAACAACTGAATCTGACTGACCCGGGCAATGCCGCCCATCGCCAGCCCGGCGTACCAGGCAAAGAATCCAATGAACTGCGAGAACAGCGAAACATAACCAAACGCCCACCAGGTCTTGGCCGAAATCTCGCCCTGATGTTGCAGCGCCAGGTACACCACCGGCCCGATCAACAGCGGCGTCGACAGCACCAGCGCCCAGCAGATCACCTGCCAGCCTCCCATCTCCTTGGCCAATCGGCCACCTTCGGCATAACCCAGACCCCCTACGGCAATCGCGCCGAGCATCAGCAAATCACCGGCCTGAATGCTGCCGGCGCCGCTGATCAGCGCGTAACCCAGCACCAGCGCACTGCCCAGCGCGGCGCAGGCCCAGAAGGCTTTTGATGGTCGTTCGTGGGACAGCCACGCGGCGTACAACGCCACGCACAGCGGTTGCAGGCCGTTGACCAGTGCGCCGTGGGAAGCGGGCAAGGTCTGCATGGCCCAGGCCGAGAGCACCGGAAAGCCGAGGATCACCCCGGCGATCACCAGCGTCAGGCCTTTGACCTGATTCCAGGTTGGCCATTGTTCCCGGCGCCAAAGCAACAACAAGGCTGCCGGAATCGCCGCGAACAGCGCACGACCCAGGCCGTTGAGCAGCGGATGAAGTTCCTGCACGACGATCCGCGTGAAGGGCAGGGTGAGGCTGAAAATCACAACGCCGAGCAAGCCGAGGGCCATGCCGGTGTTTTCGCGCGAGGACATGAGGGCAACCAGAATCGAGGGTGGCGGTTAGAGTGTTCATCTAGCCATAAACCCGGTCGCTGCTGCTGTTACAGCTAGGCAAAGAATTATCCGTACAGTTTGAGGGCCTCTTCGCGAGCAAACCCGCTCCCACATTTGGAACGCGTTCCCCTGTGGGAGCGGGCTTGCTCCGGGCGGCGTTCCGACGAAGAACGATAACGCGGTAGTAGCTGGTTATTACCCGACCCAGCAGATTAGGACTACCTTGAATACTCCTACGCATTTCCCCAAAGGAGTCCTCCCCATGGCTGCCAAGAAAATCCTGATGCTGGTCGGCGATTACGTCGAAGACTACGAAGTTATGGTGCCGTTCCAGGCATTGCTGATGGTCGGCCACACCGTACACGCGGTGTGCCCGGACAAATCCGCCGGCCAGACCGTGCGCACAGCGATCCATGACTTCGAAGGCGACCAGACCTACAGTGAAAAACCCGGCCACCTGTTTGCCCTGAATTTCGATTTCGACAAGGTCGCTGAAGCTGACTACGACGCGCTCTTGATCCCCGGCGGTCGGGCGCCGGAATACCTGCGCCTGAACGAAAAAATCCTGGACCTGGTTCGCGCCTTCGACAAGGCCGGCAAGCCGATCGCCGCCGTGTGCCATGGTGCGCAATTGCTGGCGGCGGCGGGGGTTCTCGAAGGTCGAGAGTGCAGCGCTTACCCGGCCTGTGCGCCGGAAGTACGCTCGGCAGGCGGCACGTTCATCGATATCCCGGTGACGGAAGGTCACGTTCAAGGCAATCTGGCCACTGCTCCGGCCTGGCCGGCCCACCCGAGCTGGCTCGCCGGTTTCCTCGGCTTGCTGGGCACCAGAATCACGCTGTAACGATGGCCTTTTTCATGTGCGAGCTCTACGTTAAAGCCGATCCGATTCTCTACGAATCGCGCTCCCGCTCGCTGCGCATCTGCGGGGTGGTGACCACTCTGCGGCTGGAGAATCAGTTCTGGGACATCCTAAGCGAAATCGCCGAGGTTGACGGCATGACCAGGACCACGCCGGATCCGGTGGGAGCGGGCTTGCTCGCGAAGGGGCCCGCACAGGCGACAAAAATACTTGGCTGGTCTTTACTCTGAAACGCGAAACCTCTCAATTGCCAAGGAGAAAGAGCATGTCTGGATGGTACGAGTTGAGCAAAACCGGCAACGGCCAATTTCGGTTTGTGCTGAAAGCGGCGAATGCCGAACCGATTCTGAACAGCGAGCACTACACCACCCGCAGCGCCGCCGAAAGCGGCATAGCCTCGGTGCAAAAAAACAGCCCGCTGGATGAACGCTACGAGAAAAAGACCACCAAGGACGGTCACCCGTACTTCAACCTCAAGGCCGGCAACCACGAGATTATTGGCAACAGCGAAGCTTTTTCCTCTGATTCAGCGCGGGACAAAGGCATCGCCAGTGTGAAGGCCAACGGTCCGATCACCGTGATCAAGGACAAGACCCTGCCGGTGCTCTGAAAACACCGACGCTTCCACATTAGATTTCGGTCGAGCACACAATCTGTATTCGCCGCAGATCCAACGTGGGAGCGGGCCAGCCGCGTCGCCGTTAAACTTCGACTGGGACCGTCAGCTTGGGATTGCCCAGTGCATGCGTCTTCGAATCAAAAAACCGCAACTCTGACCCCATCCCCTCAAACACCTTCGCATAATGCCGCTTCTGGTGCTGGATAAACGCCTTGCTGCGCGGATAAATCGAAATCGCCACCACCTTCGGTCTGGCCTGGCGCAACGCATGAACGATGTGGCTGTCCTGCTCACCCAGCGCATGCCCAAAAACGCACAACCCCTCGCCATGCCCCAATAACTGGTCATAGCAAAACGACAAATAATCCGAACTGCGAATGGTCTTGAGCTTGTCCGCGCTCGGCCCTTCGTTCACAAACAGCGGCACGTCATCCAGCGTCTTGATCGTGTTGTTGATCGCAAAACTGCCCAGCAACGTACCCTCGGTCGACATCAGTTTGCGCGCTGTGCCGTCCTGATTGCGTACCAGATGCAAACCACCGTGCAGGTATAGCAAGCGGGTTTTATCGGTGGCCGTGGCGCTCAAGTCAAACCCCGGCTCGGCGCCCTTGAACAGGTCGGTGATGGCGTCCGGCTGGTGCTGGATCGCCCAGTAGCTGAGTAAGTCGTAGTTGGTGGTGAACACCGTCCGGTAGCACCCCAGTTCCTGACTGATCGTCGCCAGGGACGAAGGCACCACCAGCCGCCACGGGATATGCACCGCATGCACGGTGTTGATCAGCGCTTCCTTGATCGCGTAGTAGCGATTGCGCGGCGCAGCGGAGCTGACGGCCAGGGCTTTGTTCACGCGGCTGGTGGTTTTCAGCGCGCTCAGTACCTGCTCGAAACTGCGCGTCTGCATCGCGTCGAACACGCTCAGCTCGGACTGGCTCAGGGGTTTTTCTTCGACGGTGCGGGCGTTTTCGAACAGCGAGTCGTAGCCGAAATCGTCCCACACCGCGCGGCTGGCGCCGTTGCCCACAAGCAGGCCGCTGATCGAGGCGGTGGCGCGCAAGGCGTTCCAGTCTTCAAGTTCGGCATCGACATCCTGGAAATCAGTCATTGCGGTCGTCGTCTCAAAAAACAAAAGGTCGGATGGGCGGCGACTTTATCACGACCGGTAGTTGAGCCAGATCAAGTTCACGCCTGGCAGATGGGTCGATCCTGTGGGTATCCGCCGGATCGAACAGCCGATACGGCGCCAAACTGGAGATTCGCTCATGAGCAGCACGTTTTTCATTCCCTCCGTGAACATCATGGGCATCGGTTGCCTCGACGAAGCGATGGACGCCATTGGCAAGTACGGCTTTCACAAGGCGCTGATCGTCACTGACACCGGGCTGGCCAAGGCGGGCGTGGCGGCGATGATTGCCGAGAAGCTGGCAATGCAGGACATTGATTCGGTGATCTTCGACGGCGCCAAGCCCAACCCGAGTATGGCCAACGTCGAGAGCGGCCTGGGCCTGCTCAAGGAAAGTCGTTGTGATTTCGTAGTGTCGCTGGGCGGTGGATCGCCCCACGACTGCGCCAAAGGCATCGCCTTGTGCGCGACCAATGGCGGGCAGATTCGCGACTACGAAGGCGTCGATCAATCGACTAAACCGCAACTGCCACTGATCGCCATCAACACCACTGCCGGCACGGCCAGCGAGATGACCCGTTTCTGCATCATCACCGACGAATCCCGCCACGTGAAAATGGCCATCGTCGACCGCAACGTGACGCCGTTGTTATCGGTCAACGACCCGGCGCTGATGGTTGCCATGCCGAAGAGCCTGACAGCGGCCACCGGCATGGACGCGCTGACTCACGCCATCGAAGCCTACGTATCCACCGCCGCGAACCCGATCACCGATGCCTGCGCGCTGAAGGCGATCACGCTGATCAGCAACAACCTGCGCCTGGCCGTGCGCGACGGCAGCGACATGGCTGCGCGGGAGAACATGGCGTACGCGCAATTCCTCGCGGGCATGGCGTTCAACAATGCTTCGTTGGGCTATGTCCACGCCATGGCTCACCAGTTGGGTGGTTTCTATGACTTGCCCCATGGCGTGTGCAACGCCGTACTGCTGCCGCATGTGCAAAGCTTCAATGCGATGGTCTGCGCTGATCGTCTCACGGAGGTCGCCAACGCGATGGGCGCTGACATCCGTGGTCTGAGTCCGGAAGAGGGCGCCCGGGCGGCCGTCGCAGCGATTCGTAGCCTCGCCAAAGACGTGGACATTCCCGCCGGCTTGCGTGAACTCGGTGCCCGGCTCAACGATATCCCGACCCTCGCCACCAACGCCCTTAAAGATGCGTGTGGCGTGACCAATCCACGGGCGGCGGATCAGCGGCAGATCGAAGAGATTTTCCGCAACGCGTTTTAAGCGCTTTTTCGACCGGGCGCGATGATCACGCAGAGCATCGCGCCCAAGGCCAGTAAAGTGCACAGCAATGACAGCGGCCATGCCTGCTGACTGGCGATCAAACTGGCAATACCGCCGATGGCGGCGGCCATCACTTGATGAATGAACCCGCTCAACGCCATCGCGTAAGCACCGCCGACCGGCGAACCGTCGTTGGCCAGCGACAGACTGATCGGGTAATTCAATGACTGGCCAAACACCGCAACGCAGTAGGGCATCCAGAACAACAGCGCAATCGAAGTGCCCGCGATGCTCCCCAGCAACATCACCGCGCTGCCGGCCAGAACCAGCCCCACGCCTGCCGTCATCAACCGACGCTGACCGGTGCGCAGCACCAAACCGTTGACCCCCAATGCCCCCAGAAAATACGCCGCGCTGATCGGCCAGCCTAACAGTCCGTATTCCACGGCCGACCAGTCGAACGGTCCTTGCAGAACCAGCGGCGCCGCTGTGTTGAATGCGATGATCACCCCATAACCGAGCCCGCCGGTGAGTGCCGGCAGCAGGAAAGCTCGATCCCGCAGAATGCGCCAGTAGTTCGGCCAGGCGGACGACTGAGTATTGTCTTCCACCCGCATCGGGAATGTGACCCGTGCCACGACCATCGCCAGTAACAGACTCACACTACCCAGCAGGTAGAAAATCACCGGCCAGCCCAGCGTTACCTGGATGATCGACCCTAGGTACTGACCGATACCCAGCGCCACCACGAAAGAAATTGAAAGCCAGGACAGTGCCTTGGCCAGCAAGTCCCCCCGAAAGCTGTCACGGATCAGCACCCGGGCCATTACTGAAATCCCGCTGGCGCCGATGCCTTGAACCAGTCTGAAAAACAGAAAAGATTCGAGCGTCTGGCCCAAGGGTAGGGCAAGGTTACCCAACCCATAAATGCCCAGCGCCGCGAGCAGCACCGGTTTTCGGCCGATACGCTGACCAAGGCTGCCCCAGAACAGCATTGGCAGCGCCATGCCGATCAGATACACCGCCAATCCCCATGACACCTGTGAAGCGTCGGCAGACAGATATCGAGCCATCTCCGGCAGCGCCGGCAGGTAAATGCTCATGCCCAATTGCGCGAGAAAAACCGTGCTGCAGGTGACTAGGAGGGTGGTGCTGCTCTTCATCGAGTCTTCCTTGGGTTTTCAATCACCGATGTTCCGAGCGTGTAAGAGTTCAGTCACGAGTTCACAAAACTGGCGGATCAGTATCGGCTCCATGTCGGCACGCAGGGTGATAAGGAGGGCTGCCTGACCTTGTGCAACCACCGGGAAAAACACGGCCGAGGTAAAGAATCCGAGATTGGCCAGTCGATGGCGATGTTGTTGGCCAACGCCGCTTCACCGCAGCGAATCAGTCGAATCGCCATGTTGCTGCCGTGTTGTCCGGTTCGAATCAGGCTGTCGAAGAGCTGGATATTAGCCTGAAGTTTATCCTGCAACGCGGCGAATTCCGGCGTGTGGTGCAACAGGATGGAAGCTCTGGCTGCTCCAATGGCTGCACTGTTCAGACTTTGCGACCAATTACTGGGGCCGCCGTAACGCTGAATGAGGGTCTTCTGCCGGTCGTTGCCAAGCATCACCAGCCCGCCACTGGCCCCAAACGATTTGGCCAGGGATGCGACAATCAGGCAGTCACCATCAAGCACGGGAATCTTGGGGCGTACGAGACCGGCGCCAATTGTTCCTACGGCGGATAGTGCGTGGGAGTCGTCCAGATAGAGAAACAACCCATAACGCTCCTTCAGGTACAAAAGATTGTCCATGTCTGCAACTCCGCCCATGTTGTACGCGCCGTCGGCGACGTACGCGACTTTGGCGTGCTGTTTACACAGATCTTCGAGGAAACCCATATCGTTGTGCGGGCACGTCACATCTCGGGTTTCATCCGCGCAGGCCGATTTCAAGTGGTTCATCGAATAATGGGCGAGCCGATCGAACGCCATCAGGGGAGCCTGGTTTTGTGTGAATACGCCGCTGGCCAGCATCGGCAGAATCCCTGCACTCGCGGCGCTGCACGACAAGGTGCTTAGGCAGGTAGCACCGAACAACCCCGATAGTTCGCTTTCGTACCGCTCCAAAATGGCTTCTACTTCCTCGACCCCGACGGCCACAAGCTCGAAGCCCATGTCGGCGATCTGGCGTCACGCCTGGCCGTCTGTCGGCAGCGGCCGTATCCGGGATTGAAGTTCTTCGACGATCAGTCAGTCGATTCTCCGGGGACCTGATATAGACTTGCGCACATTCACCCAATAGCGCCAAAGGATTTCCCGATGACCCCATCGCTGCTAATGGCCGTTCTCGCCTCGGGCTTCATTTACGGCATCACGCCGGGGCCAGGCGTATTGGCAGTGTTTGGCATCGGTGCGGCGCATGGGCGGCGCGCCGGGGCGGGTTTTCTGTGCGGGCATTTGCTCGGCGACGTGGTTTGGTGCAGTACTGCGCTGATCGCGATTGTCGGTGCGCGGGAAATCGGCAGTACGGCGTTTGACGTGTTGGGCGTGCTCAGCGGGCTCTATCTGTTCTGGCTCGGGTTGCGCGCGGTGCGGGCGAGGCGCAGCAGTGCCGAAGCGCCTCAGGGCCCTGCGCGGCAGCCGTTCTGGCACGGCATTTTGTTCGGTTTGACCAATCCGAAAGCGTATCCGGTGGCGGTGGCGACCTTCACTGCGTTGCTGTCCAGCCGTGCGGAGTTGCTGCATTGGTCGATGTTGCCCTGGCTGATCGTTCTGAGTTTCGTCGGTGGTCTTTTCGCCTACGCTATCCTCATTGGCATCGTCGGTGCGCGGCAGGTGCGCAGCCTGTATCAACGGTATGAACTGGCGATCACCCGGCTGTGCGGGGTGATGTTTATCGGTTTCGCCATCAACGCCCTGGTGCATGCGTTACCGGGGCTGATGCCGCACAAGGCTTGAAACTGATCGCAGGGACGCGTCAGCGACATCATCACCAGTAAGGGAAAGTTCTTCATTGCTGCATTGTTCGGGCATGCGCTCTGCACCATGGCAATCAGAAATTCCGCGCCGTCGGCGAGTTACATCGATTTGCTGCTGGACGCCGTTTGCGCGGTTGATAAACAAGGTCGCTTTGTTTTTGTCAGCGCGGCCTGCGAGCGCATTTTTGGTTACACGCCTGACGAACTGGTCGGCCAGCCAATGATTGATCTGGTGCATCCCGCCGACCGCCAGCGCACCCTCGACGCCGCGCGGGAGATCATGGGCGGCGACCCCAAACTCAACTTCGAAAACCGCTACCTGCGCAAGGACGGCGGGGTGGTGCACATCCTGTGGTCTGCGCGCTGGTCAGAAGTCGATCAACTGCGCATCGCCGTGGCCCGCGACATCACCGAACGCAAGCAGGCCGAATCGCGGCAAGCGGCGCTGTACGCGATTTCCGAAGCCGCCCATGCGGCGGAAGACTTGCTGGCGTTGTTCAAACGCATCCACCTGATCATCGGGGAATGGCTGCCGGCGCTGAATTTCTCCGTGGCGCTGTATGACGAGCATTGCGCGCAGCTCAATTTTCCTTATCACGTCGACGACAACGAACTGCAACCCGAGCAGCCTGGAACGGTCACCGGGCGCTTATGCGCCGAAGTGATCCGCAGTGGCCAGCCGATACTGCTGACCCCGGACCAGGGCAACGCACCGGCAGAATTCGAGACACTGGTCGCGGGCCAGCATTCGCCTTGCTGGCTCGGCGTGCCGTTGAACTCGCAGAACGGCACCATCGGCGCGCTGATCGTTAAAAGCGTAGCGGGCGGCGAGCGCTATACCGAGCAAGACAAGGAACTGTTGCAGTTTGTATGCGCCCAGGTCGCCACCGCGATCGAGCGCAAGCAGTTGCATGCCCGATTGCAGCGCATGGCCCAATACGATCCACTGACCCAACTGCCCAATCGCGAGTTGCTCCGTGACCGGTTGAAAGCCTCGCTGACCTTGGCCAAGTCGGATGGCGGACGCATGGCATTGTTGTACGTCGATCTCGACCACTTCAAGGAGGTCAACGACACCTACGGCCACGCGGTCGGCGACATGCTGCTGCAAGCGGTCGCCAATCGTTTGAAAGGCTGCGTGCGCGAAACGGACACGGTGGCGAGAATTGGTGGGGATGAGTTTGTGGTGTTGTTGCACACCATTCATGCCGCGGAAGACGCCGACAATGTTGCCGGAAAAATCCGTCAGATCCTGGCGCAACCGCTGCGACTGGACGGGCACAACCTCACCATCAAGCCGAGCATCGGCGTTGCGCATTACCCGGAGCACGGTACGGAAGAAAAGCAATTGTTCCGTCACGCCGATGAGGCCATGTACAGCGCCAAACGCCAGAATCATCAGCAGTTCGGGGCCTGACCAGCCGTCACCGTTCGTCGCATCGATCTCAGTTTTTCTAAACCTTTGCAGTGATCGAAATTCAGATTCTATGCGGGCTCCTGCTCGCCGCGATCATTACAAGAGGTAGAGAGTCATGCCTAACTCAAAAAACCCGAACTCGGGAAATTTCGCCAACGATCGAACGAAGGCGTCTGAAGCCGGTCGCAAAGGTGGGAAAACTACCACCACGACTGTCGATAAAGAGCCTGCGAAACCCGATATGGGCCGCAAAGGCGGTCAGAAATCCAAGTAGTGGTAAACGTAGTTTTGATCGAGAGGCGGGAGCGAAAGCTCCCGTTTTAATTTTTATAATGAGGAGGGCGCGACCATGAGCCGGATGGCCACCCGATTACGCAACGCCGGTTTTGCCACGTTACTGGGCCTGTGTGCCAACAGTGCCTTTGCCCAGTCACCCGCCGAATTCATAAACGATGCTTCGGCCAAAGGCATGGCCGACATCGAAGCCAGCCGCCTGGCGCACCAGAAGTCCGAATCCAAAGAGGTCAAGGACTACACCATCGTCGTCATCAACGACCGCACCACCGCCAACCAGCACCTGGCGAAAATCGCCAAGCAACTGGACCTGCCGGTGGCGCCGCGGGAAGAGGTGGTCGACAAGGCCAAAACCTTGATGCCGCAAGTGCAGGATGGCGCGACCTTCGACCAGGCCTATGCCGCCAGTCAGGTGAAGACCACGCAGGAAGCCATCGAGCAATTGCAGCAGACTGCGCAGACGACCGACGTGCCGGAAATCAAAGCCTTCGCTGAAGAGACCCTGCCCAAACTGCAGAACCATCTGCAAATGGCCAAGGCGCTGCAAGCGGGTCGGTAATACCGCGTTTGACGGGCGTTCAACAAAAACGGCGCGTGATTCATATCACGCGCCGTTTTGGTGGGTGCTCAGCAGTCATTCAGATTCTGTTTGTGCTTGCTCGTGGTCGCCAGCCCTGCCAGTCCCTGCACCTCGTTTTCGCCCATGGCTCGGTAGTGTCTGCGTAGCGCTTCCAGCTGCTTGAGATCGAGTGATTCGAGCCCCAACATCGCGTTCTGCGCTTCCTTGTTCACCCGCAACAACTCATCGATTTTCAAATGCAGAATGTCGGTGTCGCGGTTTTGCGTGTTCTGAATCAGGAACACCATGAGGAAGGTGATGATCGTGGTCGAGGTGTTGATGATCAATTGCCAAGTGTCGTTGTAATCGAAAATCGGCCCGCTCAACCCCCACAGACCGATAAGAATCAACGCCCCCATGAACGTCTTGGGGCTGCCGGCCCACAAGGCGAGTTTCTGCGAGATTTTTGCGAATTTCATTGCCGTGTTCCTTATAGGGATGCGCCTGAATTTCAGACAGCGACGGCATGTTGAAAATTCTACTTACATTTCCATGTTCAATGAAAAACGGTCTCTGTAGGAGCCGGCTTGCTGCGGGCGGCGTTCAGTCCGAAAGACGAATATCCATAAGTCGGGTAGGGTGAGCTCACGGGGCGCGGTATCGTAGCAAACCGGTTGTCTGTTCACGCCTTGACAAAGATTCGGCAGGAGAACGCAATGAGTTGGTCCGCCAAGCAATACGTCGCTTTTGAAGATGAACGCACCCGCCCGGCACGCGACCTGCTCGCGGCGATCCCGCCCGTAGACGCACGCTTGGCCATCGACATCGGTTGCGGCCCCGGCAACTCGACCGAGTTGCTGGTGGAGCGCTTCACCAGCGCCACGGTGCGTGGCGTGGACAGTTCGAGCGACATGATCGACGCCGCCCGCAAGCGCTTGCCGCAGGTGCAATTCGACACTGTTGATATCGGCACCTGGAACGAGAGCGGCCCGTTCGACGTGATCTTCGCCAACGCGGTGTTGCAATGGCTGCCCGATCACGCGACTTTACTGCCTTCGCTGGCCGACCGACTGACCCAGGGTGGCAGCCTGGCCATTCAGATGCCCGACAACCTCAACGAACCGTCCCATCGCCTGATGCGCGAAGTGGCTGCCGATGGCCCGTGGGCCAGCAAGTTGGCGGACGCCGCCGGGCAACGCACGGAAATGGCCAGTGCCAGCGATTACTACTCGATGCTGCGACCGCACTGTGCGCGCGTCGATGTCTGGCGCACGACTTACCATCATCTGCTCGCGGGCGGTGCATCGGGCGTGGTTGAGTGGTTCAAGGGCAGCGGTTTGCGGCCGTTTCTCGACCCGTTGGATGAAGCGGACAAGGCGCAATACCTCAAGCAGTATCACGCCGCAATCGAGCAGGCGTATCCGGCGCTAAGTGATGGTTCGGTGCTGCTGCCGTTCCCGCGATTGTTCATCATCGCGACTCGCTAAGTGCAAAAAAGGGACGGATAACGCTGAACATTATCTGTCCCTTTGCTTGGCACTCAAGTAATCAAAAAGAAACGAAGCAAAGCCGAACAACCCAATCATTGAAATGATCATGATCCCCAACTCTGAATTTTCCATGCTGATCTCGACTTGAAAGGTGAGATGGCAGAGTAGGGGGTTTTTCGTTGGGTTTGACGTTGCGCTACTGCTTCTTTACCGGGTGGCGGGGATCTATACGCAAAATATACGGGGGGGGGCCAAAACGTGAAGAGCGCCCCGAAAGGCGCTCTTTGTCACATCACTACTTTTCCGCATCCATACGTCGCGCAATTACATCCATCACATCGCAGCCATCGCGCAGCGGTATGGAGCAGAGCATTTCGAAGTCGCTGAGAATCACCGAATCGGTGATGATTTCGCCGCGCATCGCGAGGTTTTCCAGGACCTGCGTTACCGCGCCAATTCAGTAGCGGGCGGAGCTGAGCAGTGAATGCAGCGGTTGGGTGGTATTGACGTAGAAGGTCGGAAGGTCGTCGGCGTTGCTGGTTAAAGCCATGTATTCATTCATGAGTGATCACCATATCTAAGGGAAGATCTACCACTCAATCGTCGCCAAACAATAGGGTGGTAGCTGTACGTGGGTTGGCGAACCGGGACACGGCAAAACCGGCAGACCCAGGGGTCTCCCACGCACAGCTACCAAAAAAAGGCAGCCAAGTGCGTTCAAAAGCGCTCCGAGAAATCCTCGGAGGCTTCTGTGCCAGTCATCGAGTCGCCAAACCCAATACGCCATTTTGGCGTGAACGGACTATAGGCTTCGTGACAAAAACACAGCAATGGACAAGTGTACGGACAATTCCCAGAGTCGTGTAGGACCTGCCTTTTCGACAATTGGACACTTTCGTGCCACCAGTAAACGGGTGTTCGACACTTGATTTTTCGGGTGTTGACTGGCCGTTCAGGATGAAGCATCAGTGTTCCACCAAATCCTGCCCATAAAAAACCGATCACGTCGGACCGGTTTTTGTTTTTCAGCACTACCGTCAAATCCATCCTGAGATCGGATTGAAGATGTTGGAGAGGCCGTCAGGCAGGTAAAGCCTGCGGGGTCGCAGGATAGGTGTAGTCTTCCTATCCTGCGACAAGTCCCCTACATTTTTGCGCACATCTCAATATCTGCCTGGGTCTTTACCTCTGTCTCAATGCCCAGTCTATATTTACAGTAGTCAATTATGTCCTGGCGAAGTTCATTGGTAAGTCTGTCGATCTTGCGATAATCTCCATCATTGGCATGAATGTTATAAAACTTCATTCTCAGTGTTGGGGATTTTTTAACAAAGAAAATGGTATTCACTTCGCCGTCAGACACTTCGTTGTAGTACCCAATGTTTAAGGCTGCCAGCAATGCTATAAAGCTTAACAATAGGAAGTACTTCATTCGGCAGCCGGCTTCGGTGGTGGCAGCAATTGTGTTTTTGTACGAATATTCCTTACAAGCTCCATTCCGATATTTCCAGGACAAATCTTGCCATCCCGATCTTGCCCTGGAAACTCTCTATGACCGCCGAATCGTTCAATCACGAATACACTTTTCAGGGCTTCGACCAAGTGCAGTAAGGCATCGATTTGCGCCGCCGGTATTACGTTAGTTGTGCTATATCCCACAAACTCAAGTGCTTCGCGACCTTTAGCAACGATGTCACCTCCTTCTTCTGCCGTTGTCAGGTTTTCTAGAAGGACGATGCCAATGACGCCTGTGTTGAACAGCTTAACGCTTGATGCTGGCGGCAGGTTTTGCCATATCAGAGTCCTTCCTGATTGGGATTGTCGGCCGGCGACTGTATCACTGGTAGCTGCTGACGGCCCAATCGAAGTCATATCAGGGATTCATGTCAGGCCCAGCAGACCTCGAACAATGCTCCTCAAAAAAACAGGAATGAAGACGCCGATAATCACTCCTCGCCAGCCCCCATCTGCCGCTCCTCAAACGCAGAACGCACAGCCTCCACGATGCGGCCCGCCATGCTCTCATCTTCAAGCTGCGGATACCCTTTCTTCAACTTGCCAGACACCACCCATCCGTTCTCCTTGATGGAACGGATGATCCGATTCGCATCCTGGTCCGGCATCTCCAGTACCTCTTTCAGCTGCTCCTGAGCTCGCTGAAAGATAATCAGCACCCTGGCTTCATCCGCCATTTCCGTTCGAATCGTGTGCTCGACGACGCGTGCGGTGTACAGAACGTGTTCGGTCAGATCGGGATACCGCCAGGCAAAGCGTGCGTCCTCGTATTCATCGAAGATGAAATTGCAGGGAGTACCGTCCTCGTAGGTCACGAGTTCGCCGAACCGATAGGCCGTCGCGTAACGTCGCATGAACGGTCGCGAGAACACTTCGAGCGTACGATCGTAGCCGGCCCTGAAGTCGATCGAACTGGTGATGGTGGCTGACACCGGCAGGATCACGCCGTCGGGTACTGCCTTATCGCGAATCAGGGTGTCATTGATCAGGAAGCGATGAATCCGGCCGTTGCCATCGCGCATGGGATGGATATAGACGAAGCCAAATGCCAACACAGCGGCACGTGCCAGTGACTCCGCACCACGAGTTGCGACCTCAAACTCGTTGAGTCCTGCCAATAGCTGCGCAAGATCCGCGGAATGGGGGGCAATGTAATGCACGATGTCCTCGCGCATTGTGGCCTGTCCCACAAACACAGGAGATTGGCGCAAGCCCAGTCCGATCGCATCATGTCCGAGAATGCCGGCTTGCAGGGAGTGCAGGCTGGCGTTGCTCAACGGGTTTTCGATATGACCGCAGTACTGGGCAATGACATGGGCGAACCGCTGGATACGATCGGCCTGGTCGGCTTCCTTTTCGATGAGAAAGCTCGCGCGCGATTCCTTGAACGTCAGCCAACTGGCCGTACGCATCAGGATGTCGGGGCCGAAGGCCTGATTCAACTCAGCCAATGCTGCGCGTAGATCGAATTGCAAAGCTTCCTGCACTGACGCCGTACGACGAACCAAAGGGCAGAGCTCAGCCGTTCCCGGCAGGTTGTTATTGATTCGCCAGCGTCGAGTTCGCAGTGGTTCGCGACGAGTCAGGTATTTTTGGGATGAAAGTGCATCGACATAGGCGCCATTGGTCACGTCAGGCACATCCAGACGTTTCCCTGTCAGCCATTCGTAAAGGAACCCGGTGCGCCGGGCGTACTGGCCGAAAGGTTCTCGTCGACACCAGTCTTCGATAGGCTGCGGGCCTATCGCCGCAAACAGGCGAGCGAAGAATTCAAGATGAATTTCTTCGTACTTGAGGCCGAATTCGAAATGCCCTGCGAAATCGTCTTCCGGCCGGTAACTTGGCGGATAGCGGTTCTCCACATTGCCGCCACTTTCGCGGCTGACACGTGCAGTGCCGATCTCGGACTCGATGCGCAGAGGCTGAGCAAGTGCGATGTCGTTGCGATCGGCGAGGGCCTTGAAACCGACTGGCATTGACGAATTCCTTATTAGGGCAATGAAAACGCTAAAAAAATGCTGGTGTGGCGCGAAAACGTTAATTTTCTAGGGTGTGAAAATACTAATCCTGTGTGATTTTTGATACTGAAAACGTGATTTACAAGAAAAACGTTAACGTCTCTCAGCTTAGTCGTAAGTGCCCTGAGGGCAAAAGCCAATTCCACCAAACCCCAGACACAAAAAAACCGGCCATCAAGGCCGGTTTTTTCTTTACCTGCATCCCCCGTCAAAACTCAACGTGAGACCAAAATTCGATTGGAGCGGGTGAAGGGAATCGAACCCTCGTTATCAGCTTGGGAAGCTGGAGTAATGCCATTATACGACACCCGCTCAGAGCGGCTGACTTTGTACCAGATGTGCGCGTGGAAATGAAGTTTTTCTTTGCGCGGGATGGCTTTAGCGCAGGTGAAACAAGACATCAGACCGCGTGACGGTCGTTCGCGGGCGAGCCTCGCTCCTACAGATTTGCGTTAGCGTTGTAGGGCGAAGCTCGCTCGCGATGACGCTGTTTCAGATTGCCAGTGCATGGTGGTCCTGGATGTAGTGGTAACGCGGTCGAATGGCCTGTTGCTCAGGTTTCAGGAAACCGAGCAATGTGTCGCGGCTGTCTCGGCAGGCGGCTTTGTGTTCCATGTCGAGAAAGTGGCCGGTCGCATCCAGCGTCTTGAAGGTGGCGTGTTTCACATGGCCGGCGAATAACCGGGCGCCATCGGCGGCGGTGTATTCGTCCCATTCGCCGTTCATGAACAGCACCGGCACGTTGATTTTTTCCGAGGCTTTGAGGAAACACTGGCGGTCGCTGTGCAGCAGATCGCTGATGTGGAAGTGCATCTGCCCGTATTCATGATCGGCCAGGCTGCTGACATGGCGGTAGTTGAAGCGCTTGAACAGGGTCGGCAGGTGTTTGCCGATGGTGCTGTTCACCAGGTTGCCGACCCGGTCGCCGTCACGGCTGCCGAGGTAGTCGACGCCGCGCTCGAGGTAGTCGAGCATGTGCGCGTTGATCTCCGGGGAGAACGAGCTGATCACGGCTTTTTCGATGCGCCGTGGTTGTTGGGCGAGGGCGACCAAGGTCGCGGCGCCACCCCAGGAAAACGACAGCACGTGTTCGGCGGCGAAGTGGTCGATCAGTTCCAGGAGGATCTGTCCTTCAACTTCCTTAGTCAGCAATTTCTCATGCAGGTTGTGGGCTTTTGACTTGCCCGCGTAGGGCTGGTCGTAGCAGACCACATTGAACTGCGGGTGAAGGTTTTTCACAGTTTGTGCAAACGACGCAGTCGTGGCCATCGAGCCGTTGACCAGAATAATGGTCTTCTCTGCGGCGTCTGCGCGATAGAACTCCGTGTAAACCCGATACTGACCCTGTATATCCAGCACAGCGATTTCTGGCCTCATGTCATAAGACTCCTGGCAAGCGGGTATGCGCGCAAATGAGATTGCACGAGCTTTGTGACAGGTAGGCATACGCCTGGAATTTGAGTAGCCCATGTCGATCCATTGCAGTCCGGTCGACGGGTTTTATTATTGGCGGGCATTCTGCCGGTCTGAGGCGGAACCTTAGGGTTCTCTAACCGACAAAAAGTTTCTTAGAAGTATGTTGTGACTCGTCAGTCACATTTCGGCTGACGACCTGATTCAAGCAGGGGAGCGGGCATCGCGCAAGTCCATTCGTAAATTGTTCGACAACTTCTGCTCAGCGGTAGGCTGCTTAGATCAATCTGATCTCTTCATCGCTTAAAGGGCGGTATTCGCCCTGTTTCAGCGCGGGGTCGAGCACCAGCGGCCCCATACGCTCACGATGCAGGCGAAGCACTTTATTGTCGAAGTGACCGAACATCCGCTTCACCTGATGGTAACGGCCCTCGACGATGCTTAAACGTGCAGCTTTCGGCCCCAGAAGCTCCAATTCAGCAGGCAACGTGGTCAGGTCTTCGAAGGCGAAGTACAGGCCGTCGGCGAATTTCAGTGCATATTCCGGGCCGATGTCCTGCTCGGTCTCGACGTAGTAGACCTTGGGCAGTTTGGTCTGCGGTTGGGTCAAACGTCGCGACCAGTTGCCATCGTTGGTGATCAGCATCAGGCCAGTGGTGTTGAAATCCAGGCGCCCGGCGATGTGCAGGTCTTGCTTGTCCGGGTCGTCGATCAGATCAAGGACGGTCGAGTGCTCTGGGTCGCGGGTGGCGCTAACGCAACCGGGCGGTTTGTGCAGCATGAAGTAGCGGGCGGGTTTGCCGGCTTGCAGGACTTCTTGATCGACTTCGACACGGCTGAACTCCAGCACCTCGCTGTGCGGGTCGATGACGATATTTCCGTCAACCCGCACGCGCTTTTCAACCAGCAACAGCCGAACCTGCTTACGGTTGAAGCGGGGCAGGTTGCTGAGGAAACGGTCAACGCGCATGAATTGAGATCGACAGGAAAAGGGCCGCGCATCTTACGTGATCAGCCGCACGCATGCTTACAACTGAGCCTCGACCTGAGCGCAGCGTGGGCACAGGCAGGATTTGTCACGCAGCTCGGCAGGCAGCGCTTCGAGAACCGTTGGGTCGATGCTGACGCCGTAGCACCAGCAGGGCCGATCGACGGTGCGAGGATCGGCCAGGGTGCAATCGTTGGAAGCGCCGCAGGCCGGGCAGAGTTCTGGCTTGTTCATGTAGGACTATGCATAACGGGTGTGAGGCATTCCGCGCAGGTACGGTTACGGCCGGATTGCTTGGCCCGATACATTGCATGATCGGCCCGGGAGAGCAGGCTGTGCAAGGTGTCATCCGGTTGCAGGGTGGTCAGGCCAATGCTGACCGTCAGCTTCAAGGCCTGATCGTTGTAGGCATAACGCTGTTCTTCGACATACTGACGAATTTTCTCGGCGATCATCAGACCGGTCTCACCGTCCGTGTCCTTGAGTAGCACGATGAACTCCTCACCGCCCCAGCGGCAGACGATGTCGGAATGGCGCAGGCAACGCTTAAGATCCCGTGCGAAACCGATCAGCACCTGATCGCCGGCGAGGTGGCCGTAGGTGTCGTTCAAGGCCTTGAAGTGGTCCAGATCCAGCAGCAACGCGGTCAGCGGTTTCGGCTCGCGTTGGGCTTCGTGCATGGCTTGCGCGGCCACCAGGTCGAAGCCGCGACGGTTTGGCAGTTCGGTCAGGCTGTCGAGGGTTGCCTGCGCCTGGATCTGGCCCTGATAGCGCTTGAACACCCGGTTGAGCAGGGCCAGTACGATCAATGTCACGAGTAGGCAAATCAGCAGATTGAGGTACAGCGAATGGCGGATTTCACTCAGGGCGCCGTCTTCGCGTTTGTCGACGAACAGGTACCAGTTCAGTTCCGGAATGAACCTCACGTTGAGGAAATGTCCCTGGCCATCCGGCTCCGCGTATTCGTAGGTGCCATCGTGGGGCTTGGGCAGTTGGAGCAGCAGGGTCTTCATGCTCGCCAGGTTGGACAGCGACTGTCCCGCCCGGGCGTCGTCGGGGCCGCCGTCGGCGCCGGTGAGCACCAGTCGGCCAAAGTTGTCGACGAAATACACGCTGCGCTGATAGCGCTGCTGGTATTTGTCGATCAGTTGGATCACCGCGTCCACGGTCAAGCCGACACCGGCCGCGCCGATGAAGCGCTCGTTGTAGTCGAAAACCTTGTAATTGATGAAGAACGTCAGACGGTTATTGTTGGCGGTGTCCGGGTCGAGGTTGATCTCGTAGGGCGTCTGCATGTCCCGCACGCGGAAATACCAGAGGTCGTTGGGATCGTCACTGCGGATTTTCTTCAGCACGCCCTTGGCCTGATAGTAGGTCAGGTTGTTGTTGGAGATGAAAAAGGAGGTGTAGGCGCCGTAGTGGGTCATGACCTCATTCAGGTAGCGGGTCATTTGCTCGGGGTTCTGCTCGCCGTTGACGACCCAGTCGCGCATGAAGGTGTCGCGGGACATCATCGAGGAAATCAGGATCGGTCTGACGAGGTCCTTCTGGATTTCCGAGTAGACCGTATCCGATGTCAGCGGCAGCTCGGTGTTGACGATGTTGTCGCGGATCGAGGCGCGCGAGGCGTAGTAGCTGAGGAATGAAGTGGCAAGGAAACCCGCGCCCAGCAGCGCGATCAGCGTGAGAACCAGCGAACGTTGCGAATACAGTGGCGGGCGAAGCGGCATGACGATTCCGTTGGCAGTGATTCGATGGAGAGCATTCTAGTGGGACTGCGGGGAAATAACTGCGTGATTTGTAGGGTGAATCGGCAAGGATCAGGTTCAGGGGCGTCTGGGCGGACGCCTTCGCGGGCAAGTCGGAACGCCGCCCGCTCGCTCCTACAAGGTCAACGCTGTACCTGTGGGAGCGAGCCTGCTCGCGAAAGCGGTGCATCAGTCGACATCTGTGGTGAATTTGCTAATGCCTTCGCCGGCAAGCCGGTCTCGCTCACACAGTTTCTGATCGCTCTCTGGCTCTTAAGCCCGGGATTGCAGGTACGCACGCCATCCACCCAGATGACTGATATCCACCGCACCCTCCAATCCATAAGCCTCACAGATAAACCCGCTCTCCCAACGCCCATCCGCCAGTTGCACTTTGCCCAACCCCAATGGAGCAGGAATCCCGGTCAAAAACGACCCCAACTCATTGCTCGGCAATTCCCAAACCTCCACTGCAATCGCCGCGCCGCCATCCTTCACCCGCACCATCCCCGGACGAAACGGCGGGCCGCCGGCCAGTGCAAACAGTTGATAGTCCGGTGAGCTGAATGTCGTCTCGACCAGGCGAGCCCCGCGCCGCTTCAGTTGCCAGTTCAGCGTCAATCCATCGAGATGCGCGCCGCACACCACCAGCCGTGCGCGATCGTTGCGGGCGACTGCCGAAGAGGCAGGCGCATCCGAACAACGCTGAAACGCATCCGCCACGCCCAACAAGTACTGATCGGTAAACGCCCGACCAAACACCGTCACACCCCACGGCAAACCATTGGCCATGAACCCGCTCGGCACGGCAACGGCGGCGTAATCCAGCAGGTTCATGAAGTTGGTGTAGTAGCCCAATTCCGAATTGCGCAGCACCGGTTCAGCTTCCAGTTCCGCCAGGGTCACGGGACGGCCAATGGTCGGGGTGACCACGCAATCCAGTCCTTCCAGCGCCTTGTCGCAAAGCGCTTTCAAGGCTTGCAACCGATACTGCGCGCGGAACGCCTGTACGCCGCTTACCGATGGCGCCTTGGCCAACACCGCACGAATCACTGGCAACACCGCTTGAGGATTTTGCTCCATCAACTCGCCAGCCACGCTGTAGCGCTCAGCCACCCACGGGCCCTCATAAAGCAGGCGCGCGGCTTCGAGGAACGGCGACATATCCATCTCCACCGCTTCACCGCCCAACGCCGTGAGCTGATCGATGGCATCACCAAACAACAGCGGACCTTCAGGGCAACCGAAGAACGCCAGGTCCTGCGCTCGCGGCACGCCAAAGCGAAAAGGTCGCGGCGTACCGAACGCCGAGCCGTCGTTCCACAGCGGATTACGGCGGCTGTACGCGTCCCGTGGATCGAGGTGTGCGGTGAGCGCCAGCAACTGGCTGGCTTCCCGAGCCGTCGCGGTAAACGTTGTGACGCAATCGAGCGTACGACACGCCGGCACCACACCCGCCGTGGAGATCAACCCTTTGGTGGCTTTCATCCCCACCAGATTGTTCAGTGCAGCCGGGACTCGTCCGGAGCCCGCCGTGTCCGTGCCCAACGAAAAACTCGCCACACCCAGCGCCACCGCCAGCGACGACCCGGCGCTGGAACCACCCGATGGATACTCCGGCAATACGCTGTTCGGGCAGGCGCCATAGGGCGAGCGACTGCCGTTGAGCCCGGTGGCGAACTGATCAAGATTGGTCTTGCCCAGTGGAATCGCTCCCAGCGCCAGCAACTGCTCGACGATGGTCGCTGAACGTTCCGGCACATAAGCAAACGCCGGGCACGCCGCCGTGGTTGGAATCCCGGCCAGATCGATGTTGTCCTTGATCGCGAACGGCACGCCGTACAGCGGCAAGCTGTCGATATCGCGGTCGTCGAGGGCCGCGAGGTACGGTTCCAGCTCCTCGACACTGAGCAAGTGGATAAACAGGTGATAGTCCGGATTAAGCGCAGCAGCCTTGTCACGCAGGCTCAACAGCAGTTTTCGAGGTGTGGTGCTGCCGTCGCGGTAAGCGCTGCGCACGGCGTCGAGTTGCAGATTGATGGTCATGGCGTTAATCCTTTTCAAATGGGGTTCAGGCAAGTTCCAACACCACGACACGTTGTCCGGCGCGCACCGCCGAACCCGGTTGCACGCGGATCTCGCGTACTACACCGGCCCTCGGCGCGAGTAGCGGGATTTCCATCTTCATCGATTCCAGAATCACCAGTACATCACCGGCGGCGACGCGGCTGCCGGTCTCCACCTGAACCTGCCAGAGGTTGCCGGCGATGTGGCTGTCGACGCTCATTTCGCCGCTGGCCAGCGGTGCGTCTTCGGTGGTTTCCGGAGCTGGTTCTTCACTGTCGAAATGCGCCTGGCCGCTGGCGATCCAACGCTCGCGTTCGGCGTTGAACGCACCTTTTTGCTGCTCGCGGAACGCGGCGATGGTCTCGGCTTCTTTTGTCAGAAACGCCTGATAGTCCGCGAGGTTCAACTGGCTGTGTTCGATGTTCAGATCGAAACGCCCGAGCGGGAAGTCCCGCCGGATGCGCAGCAGTTCATCAGCGCTCACCGGGTAGAAACGGATCTGGTCGAAAAAGCGCAGCAGCCACGGTTTGCCATCGAACGCGGCGACTTCGCGGTAGCGATTCCACATCTGCAACGTGCGACCGACGAACTGATAACCGCCGGGGCCTTCCATGCCGTAAACACACATGTAGGCGCCACCAATGCCCACCGAGTTTTCCGCGGTCCAGGTGCGGGCCGGGTTGTACTTGGTGGTCACCAGCCGATGGCGCGGATCGAGCGGGGTGGCGACCGGCGCGCCGAGGTACACGTCGCCCAGGCCCATCACCAGGTAACTGGCGTCGAACACCGTGCGCTGCACTTCGTCGAGGTTCGGCAGGTCGTTGATGCGGCGGATGAATTCCAGGTTGCTCGGGCACCACGGTGCGTCCTTGCGCACGGTGGTCATGTATTTCTCGATCGCCAATTGGCAGGCCGGGTCGTCCCAGGACAGGGGCAGATGGACGATGCGCGAGGGGACTTGCAGGTCCTTGGCGGCGCACACCGCGTCCCATTCTCCGGCGACGATACCGAGCAGGTCAGTCAGCGGGAGTTGTTCGGGTTGGTAGTGTACTTGCAGCGAGCGGATGCCCGGCGTCAGGTCGGTTACGCCGTGCAGGTGTTTGCTCGCCAGGGCTTGCATGAGGGCGTGGGCGCGGAAGCGCAGGACGAGATCAAGCTCGGGGGCGCCGATTTCCAGTAGCAGGTGAGTATCTCCCGACAACCTCGCAACCAGCCGCGTATCGTCCTGACCAATATCCAACACCACAGGCGACACAGTCCTCTGTGGGAGCGAACTTGCTCGCGATAGCGGCGTTTCAGTCACATCAATATTGGATGTGCCACCGCCATCGCGAGCAAGCTCGCTCCCACAGTGATTCCATTTCAATGCAAGTTTTCGGGCGGTTTTGAGATCGACCGGGAGGAACTGCACTTTGTCGCCAGCTTTCAATTGTCCGAGCTGCCAAAGATCCGCCTCGATCACCGTCACCGGGCAAACGAACCCGCCCAGGCTGGGACCATCCGGCCCCAGAATCACCGGCATGTCCCCAGTGAAATCCACCGCCCCAATGGCGTACGGATTGTCATGAATGTTCGACGGATGCAGCCCCGCCTCACCGCCATCAGCTCGCACCCATTCCGGCTTAGGCCCGATCAACCGCACGCCGGTGCGGCTGGAGTTGAAATGCACTTCCCATTGAGTCGCGAAGAACGTGCCGATGTAGTTTTCGGTGAAATATTCCGGTGCGCCATGCGGACCGTAGATCACCCGAATCCGGCGCACGGCAGGCAACTCGGCGATCTCAGGCAGTTGCGCGCCAGCGCTGCGGTCGCTCAAGGCAGGCACATGCAACACGTCGCCGGCACGCAACGCGCGACCACCATGCCCGCCAAACTGCCCCAGGGTGAAGGTACTTTTGCTGCCCAGATAATCCGGCACTTGCAGCCCGCCGCGCAGGCACAGATAGCTGCGAACGCCCGCACCGGCAGTCGTGCCGAGACTTAAAGTGGCGCCGGCTGGAACCAGCAGCGCCGTGTTCATCGCGACGGTTTCACCGTTCAATGTCAGTGCAATGACTGCGCCGGTCACCGCCACCACCGCGTCGCAATTGAAGCGCAGCAACGGCCCGCTCATGGTGATTTCCAGCGCGGCGGCGCCTTCTTCGTTACCCAGCAACAGATTGCCCAGACGCAACGCGCGGCTGTCCATCGGCCCCGACGGCGGCACGCCCACCGCCCAATACCCGAGGCGACCCGGATAATCTTGAACACTGGTCTGCGTCCCGGCGCTGAGCACTTCAAAGGTGCTGGCCTGATAGAGCAGACCTTCGAGGCAGCGGGTCCACGGCTGCCCGCTGGCGAACGGTGCATCGAGCAAAATCTGCCGCAAGTAATCGCGGTTGGTTTCCACGCCGTACAGCAGGCTGTCGCCCAATGCCTGGTGCAGATCGGCACGCGCTTCTTCGCGGGTTGGCGCCCAGCTGATGATCTTGGCGATCATCGGGTCGAAGTACGGCGGGATCTCGCAACCGGCCTCGACCCAGGTGTCGAGGCGCAGGTGTTTGCCATCGGCGACAGGGAAGTTTACGGCTGTCAGCAAGCCGGGGCTCGGCTGAAAATCGCGACCGGGATCTTCGGCATACAGCCGTGCCTGAATCGCATGACCGTCGGCTTTCAAACCTTGGCTCAACACGCTCAACGGCGGTAAATCACCTGCCGCCAGTTGCACCATCCAACGCACCAGGTCCACGCCCCAGACTTGTTCGGTGACGCCGTGCTCCACCTGCAAACGGGTGTTCACTTCCAGAAAGTAGAAACGCTGGTCTGCGCTGTCGAAGACGAATTCCACGGTGCCGGCGCTGCGGTAATTCACCGCTTTGGCCAGTTTGATTGCCGCCGCGCAGAGTTCGTCAGCCATGCCTTCAGGCAGGTTTGGCGCCGGGGTTTCTTCGAGGACTTTCTGATTGCGGCGTTGTACCGAACAGTCGCGCACACCGAGGGCAATTACCTCGCCGCGACCGTCGCCGAATACCTGAACTTCCAGATGCCGCGCACGCTGGATGTACTTCTCGATGAACACCCCGGCGTCGCTGAAATTGTTCTGCCCGAGGCGTTTTACGGCTTCAAAGGATTCACTCAACTCGGCCGCGCTGCGGCACACACGCATGCCGATGCCGCCACCGCCGGCGGTGCTTTTGAGCATCACCGGGTAGCCGACCTGTTCACCGGCAATCAACGCCGCGTCGAGGCTGTCGAGCAACTCGGTGCCTTCGAGCATCGGCACGCCATGTTGCTTGGCCAGTGCACGTGCGGTGTGCTTGAGGCCGAACACGCGCAGTTGCTCAGGCGTCGGGCCGATGAAGGCGATACCGGCGGCTTCGCAGGCTTCGGCGAACGCGGCGTTTTCCGAGAGGAAACCGTAGCCGGGATGGATGGCCGTAGCGCCGGTGGCTTTGGCGATGGCGAGGATTTTGTCGACGGCCAGATAAGTGCCCGCCGCCGCGCCGTCACCGAGGCTGTGGGCCTCATCGGCCTGCAGAATATGCAGGCTTGCGGCATCGGCTTCGGAGTACACGGCGACGCCTGGAACCTGCAATTCTTTCAGGGTGCGCAGGATGCGGCAGGCGATGGCACCACGGTTGGCAATCAGGACTTTTTCGAACATGGCATAACCCCTGGAGGGGATGCGGGCCGTCCCGCAGTTTTTTGACAGGCGCCGAGGTCGTCCCCGACGGCAGAATCAATTTTCTTCAAAGCAGCACCGAACCCCTGTGGGAGCGGGCTTGCTCGCGAAGGCGGAGTGTCAATCGACATTTATGGTGGATGTGACGGCCTCTTCGCGAGCAAGCCCGCTCCCACATTGGATTTAGGGTGTTCCTATTTTTTGAGGCATTGGCCGGATCGGGCCTGGCACAGGGCGAACAGCCATGTGCGCAACCGCGACAGTTTCAGTTCCATACCAGCAGCTCCGCAGGGGTCGGGTTGTAGGCATTGCACGGGTTGTTCAGTTGCGGACAATTGGAAATCAGCACGATCACATCCATCTCCGCCCGCAGGTCCACGTACTTGCCCGGCGCCGAAATCCCGTCCTCGAAGGTCAGCCCGCCATCGGCAGTCACTGGCACGTTCATGAAGAAGTTGATGTTGGGGCCGATATCGCCCTTGCCCAGTCGCCCGTCGTGGGCGCAGGCGCGCAAGTAGTTGTCGCGGCAGCTGTGCATGTAGCGTTTTTCCAGCGCATACCGCACGGTGTTGCTTTCTTGCGCACAGGCGCCGCCGAGGGTGTCGTGGCGGCCGCAGGTGTCGGCGACGAGGGTCAGCATCGGTTTGCCGAGGTTGGAATACAGCACGCTGCCGGTGCTCAGGTAAACGTTGTTCTGCCGACGCAAAGTGCGTTGCACGTCGTAGCGTTCTTTCGGGTTGGCGAGGCTGTAAAACAAGGTATCGACAGCCTGATTGCCTTCAAGATCGAGGATGCGCAGGGTCTGGCCGGCCTTGACCTCCATCAGCCACGGTTCGCCGGCCGGGATGGTCGCGCGGTAGACCGCTGTTTCAGGCAGTTGTAGAGCGGTAGCGATTGCGAGTGACATGGCAGCGATCCTCAGGCAAACAGACGGTCGGTGTTGATGAAGCCGCGCTCATTTTCCGGGCGCGAGGTGCGGCAGTGTTCGGCGACGCTGGCGTCGGCGTTCATCCAGCTCAGCTTCAAGGGTTTTGGTGCGTACTCCGGCGACGGATCCATTGGATGCTGCAGTGCGGTGAGCACCACCAACGTGTCCATCGGTGCGTACAACTCGATGTAATCGCCCACCTTCGAGTTGCCTTCGACAAAGTGGAAACGCCCGGCTTCATCGACGTTCACGCGGCTGAACAGGTTGAGGGTCATCAGCAGATCCGACAGGCCCAAACCCCACTTGCCGAGTTCCACCAGCAGGTTGTCGGTGCCGTTACGGAAGAAGCCGTTGCGCAGTTCCTGGTAGCGGCCGGCGCCGTATTTTTCCGCGACTTCCTCAGCGCAGAGCACGCCGCCGAGGCTGTCGCTCCAGCCACAGGTGTCGGCGGTTATCGCCGCCAGCACGCGGCCCATGTCCGAGTACAGGCAATGGCCCGTGGTGAGCTTGGCGGTGTGTTGGCATTTGAGGCTGTCGGGCAGGTTCAGGCGTTCGGTTTTTTCATTGGCGTTGAGCAGCGTCAGGCTGACATTGGCGCCGCCACGCAGGTCGGTCAGGCGCAGCAGTTGGCCGCGTTTCAGGACGAAGGAGCGATGGCCGCCACCGGGGAGCATTTCTTCGGCGAAGGGCGGAAAAAGTCGAGTCGAATCTGTCATGTGAAAAACCTCTCAAGCGGTACGAAGCGTGCCCGCCAACTCAGCCGGCAAGGCGTCGACGGCTTTGCTGTTGGCGCGGCGGTCGCTGTTCAAAGGGATGTCGTAGGTGATGCGCGCGCCATAGGCGCCAGGGGCGTGCGGGTCGACGCGGACCTTGTCGAACACCAGCAAGCGAGTGCCGAGGCTGAAACCTTCGGACAGATCGTGGGTGACCATGAACACCGTCAGTTGCGTCTCGCGCCACAGCTCCAGCAGCAAGGCGTGCATGTCTTTGCGAATGCCCGGATCAAGCGCGCCGAAGGGTTCGTCGAGCAGCAATACGCGAGGCTTCATGATCAATGCCTGGGCAATGGCCAGCCGTTGTTGCATGCCGCCGGAGAGCTGCGCGGGGTACTTGTCCAGCGAGTGGCCGAGGCCGACTTTGTGCAGCAACTCCGAGGCTTGCTCACGTGCCTGTTTCTTTGCGCTGCCGAACAAGCGTCCGAGCAGCGGCGAACGTGGCAGTTCGAGACCGAGGGTAACGTTGTCCAGAACCGTCAGGTGCGGAAACACCGAGTAGCGCTGGAATACCACGCCACGGCTCGAATCGGGTTCGCCGGTCAGGGCCTGGCCGTCCAGCAGAATCTCGCCGCGACTGGCGCGTTCCTGGCCGAGCAAAAGCCGCAGGAAGGTCGATTTGCCGCAACCCGATGCGCCGACCAAGGTGCAGAACTCGCCCTCGTTGACGTTCAAGTTCAAGCCTTCGAGCACCACTTGATCGGCGTATTGCTGCCAGACGTTTTTCACCGTGATGAAGCTCATACGCGGGCTCCTTCGTACCAAGGGAAGGCCCGCTGGGTCAGGCGTTTCAGGCCCCAATCCATCAGCCAGGCGAGCAGGGTGATCCAGACGACATAAGGCAGGATCACATCCATCGCCAGGTAACGGCGTACCAGGAAGATCCGGTAACCGAGGCCGTCGGTAGACGCGATGGCTTCGGCAGCGATCAGGAACAACCACGCCGAACCGAGCATCAGCCGCAGCGAGATCAGCAGGCGCGGGAGCAACTGCGGCAACACCACGCGCAACATCAACGTCCAGGTCGACGCGCCCAGGGTCTGGGCCTTGATCAGCAACTCAACCGGAATTTCCCGGGCGCGCTGCTCCAGATCCCGCGCCAGGCACGGGGTGATGCCGATCACGATCAGCATCACTTTCGACAATTCTCCCAGCCCGAACACGATGAACAGAATCGGCAGGATCGCCAGCGGCGGCACCATCGACAGCACCGTCAGCAACGGCGACAACGGCGCGCCGAACAGCGGCAATGTCCCGGCGGCGATGCCCAGGCACAGCCCGGCCAACGCGCTGATGCCGAGGCCGATCGCCAGGCGTCGCAGGCTGGACGCGGTGTCCTGCCAGAGCACGTAGTCACCGGTGCGGCTGTCGGCAGTGAACGCCAGGCGCTTCACTGCGTCGGCCATCTGCACGGCGCTCGGCAGCAGCTTGTCGTTGGGGTTATCCAGCAGCCGCTCGGCCGAGCCCATGAAGTAGGCAAGCAGCACCAGAGCGAACGGCAGGATCACCAACAACAGGCGACTCGGCCGATCCGGGTGGCGATTGATCAGGCGCATGGCCAGGTCCTCTTGTTACAGCTTGGCGTCGGCGGCCATCTGCACGTAACTCGGGTCGAAGCGCAGCTTGAGGTTGCTCTTGTCGCCGCTGGTAACGCCGTTGGCGAAGGCCATACCGACCGCGCTGGTGTCCTTGGCGCCTTCACCGAGCAAGCCGTGCTGAAAGGAAAACTCGGCCACCTTGCGCATGGTGTCCGGCAGTTGCTTACTGGTGGAGAACGCCAGGGCTTCCTTGGGCGTTGCGAACAATTTGGTGGTGTCGAGTTGCGCCTGGAACCCCGCGAGGTCGGTGCCCGAGGCTTTGGCCATGTGTTCGAGCGCGGCCTGGCTGGCGGCGTTTTTCGCGTTCATCAACTCGACCACTTCGAACCACGCGCCGGTCAGCGCTTTGCCCAGGGCCGGGTTGTCTTTGAGGGTGGCGCTGTTGACCACCATCATGTCCATGATCTCGCCGGGGATCTGGCTGGAGTTGAAGACTTCGGTCACGCCCGGCTTGGCCTTGATCTCCGAGAGCATTGGGTTCCAGGTGGTGACGGCGTTGACCTGATCGGTGTTGAACGCGGCGGAGATGTCGGCGTCGGAGGTGTTGACCACTTTGAGGTCTTTTTCGGTGAGGTCGACTGAATCCAGTGCACGGGCGAGCAAGTAGTGAGAAACCGACAGCTCGACCAGATTGACGTCCATGCCCTTGAGATCGGTGACCTTCTTGCCATCGCCCTTAAGCACGATGCCGTCGTTGCCGTTGGAGAAGTCGCTGACAATCAGCGCGGTGCTGTCGACGCCGCCGGCGGCCGGTATGGTCAGCGCATCCATGTTGGTCATGGTGCAACCGTCGAACTGGCCAGCGGTGTATTGGTTGATGGATTCGACGTAGTCGTTGAGTTGCACCACATCAATCTTGATGCCGTACTTCTTCGCCCATTTGTCGACGATGCCTTGGCTGCCGGCGTATTCCCACGGCATCCAGCCGGCGTAGATGGTCCAGCAGACGCTGAAGTGGTCTTTTTGCGCGGCTTGGGACGAGAGGCTCACGACGGCTGCGAAGGCAGCGGCGAGCAGAGCGGGTAAACGTAGCTGGGACATGGGTGATTCTCCAGTTGATCAAGGGCGGGCAGGAGTCAACGCGGCACCGTAATAGGTGGCTTGTCTCCCGGGCTTTTGTCCCGCCGTGTAACCTCAACTGGAGGTCGCCAACTCTCGGACCAGTCACTCGCGTCAGCGAGCCGGAACCCTAGTCAGCCATTGCAAATTGTGGTGCCGCGAACCTGTGATGACTCCTGCACGGGTTTGCTAAAGCGAGAGCCGTGCCAAGTCGGCGCGGAGCGCTCTGGCCCGCGGAATTGCCGGTTTGGGGGGAAGGGTGGCATAGGTTTTCTTGCGTTGTGATGGTGCATCGATGCACTGAGATGCAGCGTGCCGGCCGCTGATCCAAAGGTCGGCGTCGCCCGTTATCAGCACGTGAATAGGTGAAAAACCTTTCATCGGCGAGATGTTTCAACTTGTTGCCAGACCGCACCAGATTTCGAAACCGATGTCTGATCTTTCGACAGTCACCGAATAATTGACTGCCGCTCGCCAGCGTCGCTGGTGTGGCTCACTCGCGGTCCAGGAGGCCGCCATGCTCTGTCGAAAAAAGCTCAGCCGAATGCTTCTGATTGCTGTGTTGGGATTGTCTCTGGGTGCGTGCGTGCCCTATGTCGATGGAGGAGGCAGCTACTACAGTTCCGAGGTGTATACGTCCCCAGCGCCGTATTACTCCGGTGGCGGGCCTTACTACTCCAATGGCGGTTACTACACATCGCCGCGCCGGTATTACTCACCTCCGGCACGCTATTACCAGCCAAGCCCGCGCTATTACCACCAGCCGCGGGTTTATCAACCGGCACCGCGTTATTACCAGTCGTCGCCACGATACGATTACCGGGTTCATCAGAATCGCGGTTGGGACAGCCATAGCCGGGGCGGTTGGGACGGTCGTAACCGCGGCAATTGGGACAACGATAATCGGCGCGGCCACGGCGGACGCGATAACCGGGGCGGTCGGAGTGGTCATGATGGGCGCGGCGATCACGATGGTCGCGGCAGCCACCGTTAACATTAGTTGAATGCAATACCTGTGGGAGCAAGCCCGCTCCCACATGTTGTCTAGCTATTCTAAAGGTCAGCCAGTGGATGCCGGCCTTCCCAGACCTTATGAAAATGCGCCTCCACCACCGCATCCGGCACGTTATTGATATCCGGCCAATGCCAACGCGGCTTCTGATCCTTGTCAATCAACCGCGCCCGCACACCTTCGCTGAACTCCGGATGACGGCAGCAGTTGAGGCTCAGGGTGTATTCCATCTGAAAAACCTGCGCCAGCGACAGGTGTCGGGCGCGGATGATCTGCTCCCACACCAGATGAGCGGTCAGCGGCGAACCTTCACTCAGGGTGCGTGCGGCGCGGCTGAGCACCAGGTCGGTGTGATCGCGTTGTTGGCTGATGGCCTTCCAGGCGCATTGCACGTTACTGACGTCCAGCAGTTCATCGATCTGCTGACGACGCGGTAGCCACTGGGCTTCGGGTATCTGCGCAATCGCTTCTTGCTGCAAGGCCTTGAGCAAGCTGTTTAGCTGCATCGGCGTCTGTTCCTGCCAGTTCAACTGCAGCAAACCTTCGATCAGCTTTTCCTGCTGTTCATCGAGCAGGAAACGGTCGGCCAAATCCAGGTCGATCGCATCACGACCGTTCATTTGCGCACCGGTCAGGCCGAGGAACAACCCGAGCTTGCCGGGCAGTCGCGACAGAAACCAACTGGCGCCGACGTCCGGGTACAGACCAATACTGATTTCCGGCATCGCCAGACGGCTGCTCGGCGTGACGATGCGGATGCTCGCGCCTTGCAGCAGGCCCATGCCACCCCCCAGCACATAACCGTGGCCCCAGCAGATCAGCGGTTTCGGGTAGGTGTGCAGGCTGAAGTCCAGTCGGTATTCCGCCGCAAAAAAATGCGCGGCCAGCGGCGGTACTTCACCCGGATGCGCGCGACAGGCTTCCACCAGGCTGCGCACTTCGCCGCCGGCACAAAAGGCTTTGGCGCCGTTGCCGCGCAACAGAACGCAAACGATCTGCGGATCCTTGGCCCAAATGTCCAGGCGATCGCGCAGGGCGTTGATCATCGGCAAGGACAGGGCGTTAAGGGACTTTTCGGCATCCAGGATGGCGACCCCGATGCGGGCGCCGTCGGTGCCGGTGAGTTCTTCGAAGTGCAGGTTCATCGTGACCTCGATCGGGAATTTGAGCGTTCAGTATGATCGCAATGCAGGAAAGTGCCGGTTCTGCGTCAGATCAATTGACAAGCGTGATGGGCTTTCCTAGGGTTCGCCCCATTGTTTTTGCCGGATGTAACCATGACTGCTGACGACCGTATCAAACTCGAACCGAGCTGGAAGGAGGCACTGCGTGCCGAATTCGACCAGCCCTACATGGCCGAGTTGCGCAATTTCCTGCAGCAGGAACGCGCGGCGGGCAAGGAAATCTATCCACCGGGTCCGATGATTTTCAACGCGCTCAACTCGACGCCGCTGGACAAGGTCAAAGTAGTGATCCTCGGTCAGGATCCGTATCACGGCCCGGGCCAGGCCCATGGCTTGTGCTTCTCGGTGCAACCCGGCGTACCGGCGCCGCCGTCATTGGTGAACATCTATAAAGAGTTGAAACGCGATCTGAACATCGACATACCGAGCCACGGCTACCTGCAGAGCTGGGCCGACCAGGGCGTGCTGATGATCAACACCACCATGACCGTCGAACGCGCCAACGCCAATGCACACAAGGACAAGGGCTGGCAGTTTTTCACGGATCGGATCATTGAAGTGGTCAGCCAACAGCAACCGCATCTGGTGTTCATGCTGTGGGGCGCCCACGCTCAGAGCAAGCAGAAACTGATCGATGCGACCAAGCATCTGGTGCTGACGTCGGTGCATCCGTCACCGCTGTCCGCTTATCGCGGTTTTCTGGGGTGCGGGCATTTCAGCAGGACTAACAAGTTTCTTGAGCAGAACGGCGAGACGCCGATCGAGTGGCGGTTGCCGCCGGTTTGATGCGTTAACCGAAAGGGCTTCATCGCGAGCAAGCTCGCTCCCACAAGAGCACCGCGAACCCTGTGGGAGCGAGCTTGCTCGCGATGAAGACAACTCGGTCTTTCAGTCCGAATCCGGCAACCGGTTCCAATACTTGAACAACGGCTCCGCCAAAAACAACACAAACAACAACCGCATCACCTGCATCGCCGTCACCAGTGGCACCGACAATTGCAGGGTCTCCGCCGTCAGGCTCATCTCTGCAATGCCGCCGGGCATCATCCCCAACGTCAGTGAACGCAAATCCAGATGCGTCAGCGCACTCAATCCCAGCGCTGCCGCCGTAGCGATCAACATGGTCAGCACCGTGCCAATCAACGTCCGCCCCAAGAACGAAGGCGCCCTCCGGAAAAACTGCCGATTGAAGTGACAGCCCAGCCCACTACCGATCAGCCATTGGCCGATCTGACTGCCACCGTCAGGCAAACCGATATGCAAATCCCAACCAATGCTCACCGCCGCAGTCACCAGCAACGGCCCGAACAGCCACGGGTTGGGTTGACGAAGACGTTCCCAAATCCAGGCCGCCAAAGCGCCTGCGGGGAAGAGAAGGGCGAGCCACCACCAGTTGACGACGGTCGGATGAAAAACCAGCGCCCCGTCACCCAGCAAATACTTGAATGCCGCCGGCACACACAGCACTACCACCAGCACCCGCAAGCTTTGCCCCGCCGCAACGCGACTGAGCACCGCGCCATTGCGCGCGCCGAGGTTGACCATCTCCCCGGAACCGCCGGGCATGCTGGAAAAGAACGCGGTGGCGCGGTCCTCACCGGTGCGTCGCATCAACCAGACGCCCACCACCGCAGACAGGCTGGTGATCAACGCACCGAAGAAGATAAGGCCAAAGTGGCTAAGCACCTGCTCCATCACGGCCGGGGTGAAGTGCAGGCCGATGCCGATGCCAACGACCCATTGGCCGACCTTGCGGCCGCCAGGGATTTCCGCCAGTTGCCAGGGCGTCAGGCAACGCACGAGGCTGATCGCCAGCAACGAGCCGACCATCCACGGCAGTGGCCAGCCGATCTGGCTAGCCAGGTAACCGCCCAGCGCGCCGACCAGCGGCGTACCCCACCAGGCGTTGAAGGGTGTTCGATCACACATCGGCGATGGCGCGCCGTGCAACCGAACGTTTGCGCCAGATCCGCAGAATCGGCACCAGCAACATCACCACGATCAACGCCCAGACACCGAGCGTGATTCCGCTGGACCAGAGAATCTCCAGCGAACCGTTGGAGATCGACAATGCTCGACGCAGATTCTGCTCCATCAAACCGCCGAGAATGAAGCCCAGCAACACCGGCGACAACGGGAAATCCAGCTTGCGCAGAATGTAGCCGAAGATGCCGATGCCGATCATCAGGAACAGGTCGAAGGTGGTGGCATGCACCGCGAACACACCGATGGCAGTAATGATTGCGATCATCGGCACGAGCGCCCAGTTCGGCACGGCGAGGATGCGGGTGAAGATGCGGATCATCGGAATGTTGAGGATCACCAGCATGATGTTGGCGATGAACAACGAAGCGATGAGGCCCCAGACAATGTCCGGTTGCTGTTGAAACAGCATTGGACCGGGCGTGATGTTGTACAGCGACAACGCACCGATCATCACGGCCGTAGTGCCCGAACCGGGAACCCCCAGCGTCAACATCGGCACCAGCGCGCCACAGGCTTCAGCACCGATGGCGGTTTCAGGAGCGGCCAGACCACGCTTGTCGCCCTGTCCGAATTTTCCACTTGGGCCCGCGATACGTTTCTCGGTCATGTAGGCCACTGCGCTGGCGAGTGTGGCGCCGGCGCCAGGCAAAACGCCCATGATGAAACCCAGCACACCGCAACGCATGTTCACCCAGAACACCGAAGCGGCTTCCTTGAAGTTGAACATCATACGACCGGTGGCTTTGAACGCTTCCTGACCTCGGTGGGTTTTTTCCAGCAGCAACAGGATTTCGCTGATGGAGAACAGGCCCAACACCAGCACTACGAACTGAATACCGTCGGTGAGGTGGATGTTGTCGCCGGTAAAGCGGTAGACACCACTGTTGGCGTCAATGCCGACTGTCGACAGGAACAGGCCGATCAGTGCAGCGATAAAGGTCTTCAGCGGTCGATCACCGGCCATGCCGCCGAGGCAGACAATCGCGAACACCATCAGTACGAAATATTCCGCCGGACCGAAGGCAATCGCCCATTTCGCCAGGATCGGCGCGAACACCACCATGCCGCAGGTGGCAATGAATGCGCCGATGAACGAACTCCACGCCGACAGCGAAAGCGCGACGCCGGCCATGCCTTGACGGGCCATCGGGTAACCGTCGAGGGTGGTCATGACGGTGGAGGCTTCACCGGGAATGTTCAGCAGGATCGAACTGATCCGGCCGCCGTACTCGCAACCCAGATAAACAGCGGCCAGCAGGATCAGCGCCGATTCCGGTGGCAGTCCGAGGGCGAACGCAATCGGGATCAACAACGCCACGCCGTTGATCGGGCCGAGGCCGGGCAACAGGCCGACGACGGTGCCGATCAGCGTGCCGCTGAGTGCGGTGATCAGGTTGTAAGGGGTCAACGCGACGCCGAAGCCGTGACTCAAATAACCAAGCGTATCCATATCAGTTCTCCAGAACGTCGAGCAGGCCCAGAGGCAGCGGCACGTCCATCACTTTGTCGAACAGCAGGTACAGACCAATGCTCATCAGGCTGATGATCACAGTGCATGGCAACCAGCGTCCGCCGTACAGGCGGGCCATAGGAATGCCGATCAGCAGGCTGCTGAGAATAAAGCCCAACGGTTCGAACAGGCCGGCGAACACCAGCAGCAGCACCACGCAGCGACCGATCTTGTGAAGGGTTTCACGGTCCAGCGGCGGGTCTTCGTCGGTATGTTTGATCGGTGAGGGGCGAAATACCATGTAGGTCAGGCCCAGCCCCATCAGCCCCAGCATCAGCAAGGGGAAGGCGCGAGGGCCGATCGGTTCGTAGGAAAAAGGCGCCTGGTAGGGCCAGGCCATCAGTACAAGGCTGACGCAGGCCAGCAACAGCACCGATGCAAAAATGCGTTGTACGAGCATGGGGAACTCCTGTGCCACGACCCCGGGAACACGGGGCCGCGGCCGCTAGACAGAGGCGATCACTGAATCAGGCCGAACTCTTTGGCCAGCACTTTGTAGTCCGCTACCTGCTTTTTGACGTAGGTGTCCAGCTCCGGGCCAGTCATGGCGAACGGGAAGAGTTCACGTTGATCGCGCAGCTTGGCGAAGTCTTCCGAAGCCAGCAGTTTGTCGAAGGAGTCTTTCCACCAGGCGTAGTCTTCATCGCTGACTTTTGGCCCGAGGTAGAAACCGCGAACCACCGGCCAGACGATGTCATAGCCTTGCTCTTTGGCGGTCGGAATGGCTTTCATTTCAGGCTCGTCCAGACGTTTCTCGGCAAACACCGCCAGCAGGCGCATGTCGCCGCTCTGGATGTGCGGCATGGAGTCGGAGATGTCGGTGCTGCCGACCTGAATGTGGCCGCCAAGCAGGGCGGTGGCGATTTCACCGCCGCCCTCGAGGGCGACGTAACGCAGGTCACGCGGGTTTATCCCGGCAGCCTTGGCGATCAACGCGGTCTGCATCCAGTCCTGGCTGCCGACGGTGCCGCCGGAACCGATGACCACTTTGCTCGGATCTTTCTTCAGCGCCTGAACCAGATCGTCCAGGGTCTTGTAAGGCGAATCGCTTTTCACCGCGATGGCGCCGTAGCTGGTGCCAACGGCGGCCAGCCAGCGGACGTTGGTTTCATCGAAGCGACCGAATTTGCCCTGGGCCAGGTTCAGCAAGGAACCGCTGGACCACGCCACCAGCGTACCGGCGTCGGCCGGGCGCTGAGCAACCACCGCGTTGTACGCCACTGCGCCGACACCGCCGGGCATGTAGGTTACGCGCATGGGTTTACTCAACAATTTCTCGTTCATCAGCGCGCTCTGCGCCAGTTTGCAGGTCAGGTCGAAACCGCCGCCAGGCGAGGCCGGGGCGATGCATTCCGGGCGTTTAGGCTCGGCCATCAGTGGGCCGGCAAACAGCACGCAGCTGGCGGCGAGGGCGAAACGGCGCAGTGATCGATTCATGGGTGTCTCCACGGGAGTTATTGTTTTTGGGGATGTTTCAGGTGCGGCGGTTTCGCGTTGCGCAGCCAGCAACGGCGCTGACTAGCGTAAACGATGGGGATCGGAAAAAGAGGTGGGGCGGGCAAACCTGGAGCTGTGTGGACAGCATGGCGAAGTACCTCGTTATTGTTCTTATTTGGCGAAAACGCTTCATGGCGTTTTTCGGGAGCTACATTTCAAAGCACGATCGATGGCTTTCAGTCGAAACCATCCGTGGGCCGACTCTAACCGTCGAACCTTTCACTAACCTTTCAGCGGACTTTCACGGTTTTCGGGCTTCACAGCGGCGGATGCGGCTGTAAACTCCGCGCCAAAGAATGGCGTCGAACATCCCTGAATGAGGTAAAGATCCATGCGTGTTCTGCTCGTCGAAGACCATCTGCAACTCGCCGACAGTGTCGCCCAGGCGCTCAAGAGCACCGGGTTGACCGTGGATGTGTTGCACGACGGTGTGGCTGCCGACCTGGCGTTGAGCAGCGAGGAATACGCCATGGCGATCCTCGATGTCGGTCTGCCGCGCATGGATGGTTTCGAAGTGCTGGCGCGCCTGCGGGCCCGGGGCAAGAACCTGCCGGTGCTGATGCTGACCGCGCGCAGCGACGTCAAGGACCGGGTTCATGGCTTGAACCTTGGCGCTGACGATTACCTGGCCAAGCCTTTCGAACTGACTGAGCTCGAAGCCCGGGTCAAAGCCCTGCTGCGTCGTAGTGTGCTCGGTGGCGAGCGCCAGCAGACCTGCGGTGCGCTGGCTTACGATCTGGACACCCGGCGCTTCACCCTCGGCGAAGAATTGCTGACCCTGACCTCCCGCGAGCAGGCGGTGCTTGAAGCGCTGATCGCCCGTCCCGGTCGGGTGATGAGCAAGGAGCAACTCGCCTCGCAAGTGTTCGGCCTGGACGAAGAAGCCAGCCCCGATGCGATCGAAATCTACGTCCACCGCTTGCGCAAGAAGCTCGACGGCCAACCGGTCGCCATCGTGACCTTCCGTGGTCTCGGCTACCTGCTGGAAAGCCGCGATGCATAAGCCCAGCAGCCTGCGCTGGCGGTTGCTGTGGAACCTCGCGTTGTTGCTGGTGGTGTTGATGCTGGCCAGTGGTTTGAGCGCGTACTGGAACGGGCGCGAGGCTGCCGATACCGCGTACGACCGGACCTTGCTGGCCTCGGCGCGAACCATCGCGGCTGGTGTGTCCCAGCGCGACGGCACGCTCAGTGCCGACGTGCCTTATGTGGCCCTCGATACATTTGCGTACGACAGCGCCGGACGGATCTTCTATCTGGTGAATGACATCAATCAGAACCTGATCTCCGGTTACGAAAACTTGCCGCCACCGCCACCGGGTACGCCGCGCACCGATGACTATCCGGCACTCGCACGTTTCTACAACGCGACGTACCGGGGGCAGAACGTGCGGGTGGTGAGCCTGCTCAAACCCGTGAGCGAGCCGAACATGAACGGCATGGCGGAAATCCGCGTAGCGGAAACCGATGAGGCGCGCGTCAGCATGGCCCGCAGCCTGGCGGCGGATACGTTGCTGCGGTTGGGCATGCTGGCGGTCGGCGCGTTGCTGATGGTGTGGTTTACGGTCAGTGCGGCGTTGCGTCCATTGGAACGTTTGCGCACGGCGGTGGAAGAGCGCCAGTCCGACGATCTGCGGCCACTGCCGCTGGTGGAAGTGCAGCACGAATTGTGGCCGCTGGTGCGCGCGCTCAATCACTTTACCGAGCGTCTGCGCGAGCAGTTCGAGCGACAGGCGCAATTCATCGCTGATGCCGCCCATGAACTGCGCACGCCTCTGGCGGCGCTTAAGGCGCGGCTTGAACTGGGTCTGCGCTCGACCGAGCCCGACACCTGGCGCAACACATTGGAAACGGCGGCCCAAGGCACGGACCGCTTGACCCATCTGGCCAATCAATTGCTTTCGCTGGCGCGGGTCGAGAACGGTGCCCGGGCGATCGCCGAGGGCGGCGCGCAGTTGCTGGACCTGAGTCAACTGGCCCGGGAACTCGGCATGGCCATGGCGCCGCTGGCCCATGCCCGCGGCGTGGCACTGGCACTGGAGGCGGACGAGCCGGTGTGGCTGCGCGGTGAGCCGACGCTGCTGAACGAGCTATTGAGCAATCTGGTGGACAACGCGCTGGCCCATACACCGCCCGGCGGCAATGTGATCCTGCGGGTCACGGCGCCGGCGGTACTGGAGGTCGAGGACGATGGTCCGGGAATTCCTCTTGAAGAACGCGATCGGGTGTTCGAGCGCTTCTATCGACGCAACCAGCACGTCGCTGGTTCGGGATTGGGGCTGGCGATTGTCGGCGAGATTTGCCGTGCGCATTTGGCACAGATCAGTTTGCACGATGGCGAGCGGGCGGGGTTGAAGGTGCGGGTGAGTTTTATTGCGGGGTAGTTTTGCGTTGTCTGGGCCGGCCCCTTCGCGAGCAAGCCCGCTCCCACATTTGATCGCATTTCTCCGGGAAGAACTCGTTCAAATGTGGGAGCGGGCTTGCTCGCGAAGGGCGCGCTGCGGTCTCGGCTAGTAAAACATCGACCGCGATTCTTCGAGATCCCTGCACATCGCCTCGTTCTCTGGATCGATCCCCAGTTTCCTGAAGGCCGGCACACTGAGCGGGTCGATACGGGCGATAGGATGGTCGGTGTCCTTGTGGCAATACAGGCTGGCCACCTGCACCAGATCCACATAGTCGACACGCCCGGATTCACGTTTGAAGTCCAGATACTTCCCCGGCACCTGTACCAGCATTTCCGGAAACTCCCAGACCCGCAGCAGTTTGTCGCCCAGCAACGGGTGAATCTGGTCGATGACATGGTTCAGGCTGACCGGGTCCGACAGCAGCTCGTAGTGGTCCTCGGCGTAGGTCAGGATCGGCAGCACGCCAATCTGATGCACCAGCCCGCCGAGTGCCGCCTGATCCGGTTTGAGTTGAGTGTAACTGCGGCACAGCGCGTAACTGACTCCCGCGATTTCCAGGCTTTTGCGCCAGACATCACGCATCTTCTTCTCGACCACGTCGGAACGCGCGTGGAAAATCTGCTCCATGACCAGACCAATGGCCAGGTTGCTGCTGTAGTTGACGCCCAGGCGCGTAATGGCCGTGTGCAAGTCCGTGACTTCCTGGGTCGCGCGCAGGAGCGGGCTGTTGACCACTTTGATCAGGCGCGCCGACAACGCGGTATCACGGCCGATCACTTTACTCAGGGTACTGACACTGATTTCCGGGTCTTCAGCGGCCTTGCGAATCTGCAAGGCCACTTCCGGCAACGTCGGCAGAACCAGGTCATCGTTATCGATGGCCTCAACCAAATCCTGTTGGACCTTATCCGCCAGCTCACTCATTTCTTTTCTCTAGGTGTTGCGACAAGTGATGCCGTTAACGCTGGATTTCGCGATCGCGATCCAGTTCATAAGGCAGGTCGAGCAGGTGCAGGGCTGGCCCTTCGAGCGCGCCCAGATGGACGTCGCCACCTTCTGCAGCTTCGGCTTGCAAAACTGCCAGGAGTTCAGTGTCTTGGCCGGCGCGTGCGGCAATCACAACTTCGCCGATCGAACTGCCATGGGTCGGGGAAAACAGCGGTGTACCGGGCTCAGGCAATTCACTGGCGTCCAGCTTCAGGCGATACAAACGACGCTTGAGTTTGCCCAGGTACTGCATCCGCGCGACGATTTCCTGGCCGGTGTAGCAACCTTTTTTGAAACTCACACCACCGACGGCTTGCAGGTTGAGCATCTGCGGAATAAACAGCTCGCGGGTGCTCGGCATGACCTGACCGATCCCTGCGCGGATCTGACCCAGCAGCCATTGATTGAGATCGCCTTCGGTCAACTGGGCGGCCAACTGGCCTTTGATGGTGTCGGCCTGATCGGCGGTAACCCAAAGTTCGGCACGGTCCGGTGAAACGCGGACGGCGATCAGCCCGTCATTGCGCGCAACGCTGTCGGTGCCTGCCGGCAGTTCCAGACCGAGACTGATCAATGCGGCATCGCCATGGTCGACGCCGAAGCGGACCCATTCGGCGCTTTCATCGGTCAGTTTCGATTTGGAGAACACCGCGTACTTTTTCAGATCCGCCAGTTGCGGTTCCAGCAGCTCGGTGGCCATGGCCATGAGCACCCCGTCACCTTGCAACAGGATGCGGAAACTCGATTGCATCCGGCCCTTCTGGGTGCAACGTGCGCCGAGGCTGGCTTGGGTGTCGCTCAGGTAATTGAGGTTGCAGGTCAGCTGGCCTTGCAGGAATTTACCGGCGTCCGCGCCGCGGACCGCGAGAACGCCTTCATGAGACAGGGTGCAGAAAAAAGCAGAATCGGCCATGGGTCATCGCAGGGAAGTAGAGTCTGGGGGACATCATAAGGGGGCGCCCATGAAATGGGTAGTTCACAAAAGGTCGGCAGTGCCCGACCAAAGCCGACTGTTCGATGGTGCCCGGGGCTGTATACTTGCCGCCTATTTGAGGAGCGCTCCATGGTCGAAGATGTAGAACTGAATCGCCTCTACTGGCACAGCCGCCGCGGCATGCTTGAACTTGACGTGTTGCTGGTGCCATTCGTGAAAGAGGTCTACCCGCACCTCAATGATGTCGACCGTGATTGCTACCGAAAACTGCTCGAGTGCGAAGATCAGGACATGTTCGGCTGGTTCATGGAACGCGCCGAATCGGAAGATCCGGAACTTCAGCGCATGGTTCGCATGATTCTGGATCGTGTCCAGCCCAAGTAATGCGTTCGAATGCCGCTGGCATGCCTCACGGCAGTTGCTGGCGGCTTATCTGTTGGCCCAGCTGTTCGCGCTGGTTTCGTTGTTTCTTCTGTCTATCCCGGTCTGGGCGAGCCTGCTCGGCGTTTTTTGCTGTTTGGCGCATGGCGTTCGGGCCTTGCCTCGGCAGATTTTGCTGACGCACCCACGGGCCTTTCGCGGCTTGCGTCGCGATGAGGATGGCTGGCAGTTGTGGAATCAGACGGGCGGATGGCAGGCGGTCCAGCTACGGCGGGACAGCTTGGCACTGCCGTTGGTCGTGGTGTTGCGGTTTCGTCTTCAAGGCGAGCGGCGGGTTCGGTCTATTTGCGTGCCACGGGATTCGCAGACGGCGGATCTGCACCGACGCCTGCGGGTTCGGCTCACGTTCAGTCGGCGTAGGTGGGCGGCACCAGAATAGTGTCCAGCGCAACCGGCAGCATGTCCGGGTAGTCGAGGGTGTAATGCAGGCCGCGACTTTCCTTGCGCTCCATGGCTGACTGAATCATCAGCTCGGCGACCTGGGCCAGATTACGCAGTTCGATCAAATCCCGACTGACCTTATAGTTGCTGTAGAACTCGTCGATTTCGTCCAGCAGCAACTGCACGCGGTGCTGCGCCCGTTGCAGGCGCTTGTTGGTGCGCACGATACCGACGTAGTCCCACATGAACCGCCGCAGCTCATCCCAGTTGTGCGCAATGATCACGTCTTCATCCGAGTCGGTCACCTGGCTGGCGTCCCAGACGGGCAGGGCGACGGGAATCGAAACCAGCGGCAATTGTTCAAGAATGTCTGCTGCTGCCGAGCGCGCGTAAACGAAGCACTCCAGCAGCGAGTTGCTGGCCATGCGGTTGGCGCCGTGGAGACCGGTGAAACTGGTTTCGCCAATTGCATACAGCCCCGGCACGTCGGTGCGGCCTTGCTGATCGACCATCACGCCGCCGCAGGTGTAGTGCGCCGCGGGAACGACCGGGATCGGTTGCTTGGTGATGTCGATGGAAAACTCGAGGCAGCGCTCGTACACCGTCGGGAAGTGCGTTTTGATGAACGCTTGCGGCTTGTGACTGATGTCCAGATAGACGCAGTCGATACCGAGTCGCTTCATCTCATGGTCAATCGCCCGGGCGACGATGTCTCGTGGCGCCAGTTCAGCGCGCGCATCGAAACGCTGCATGAAGCGTTCGCCATTGGGTAGTTTCAGGTGAGCGCCTTCGCCGCGCAGGGCTTCGGTGATCAGGAAACTTTTGGCCTGCGGGTGATACAGGCAGGTCGGGTGGAACTGGTTGAACTCCAGGTTCGCCACCCGGCAGCCCGAACGCCAGGCCATGGCGATGCCATCGCCGCAGGCGCCGTCGGGGTTGCTGGTATAGAGATAGACCTTGGCTGCACCGCCGGACGCAAGGATGACAAAGCGCGCACCGTACGTGTCGACTTCGCCAGTGCTGCGATTGAGCACATAGGCGCCGAGGCAGCGATCGCCTTCCAGGCCCAGGCGTTTTTCGGTGATCAGATCGACCGCGACGCGCTGTTCAAGCAGTTCGATATTGGGGCGTCGGCTGGCTTTGTCGAGCAGGGTTCTGAAAATCGCTGCGCCCGTGGCGTCGGCGGCGTGAATGATGCGCCGATGGCTGTGCCCGCCTTCGCGGGTCAGATGGAACTCGAAACCGCCATCCTCGGTGCCGGACTGCTCATCGCGGGTAAAGGGCACGCCCTGATCGATCAGCCATTGAATTGCCTCTTTGCTGTGCTCGACGGTAAAGCGCACGGCATCTTCGTGGCACAGGCCGCCGCCGGCATTGAGGGTGTCGTCGACATGGGACTCAACGGTATCGGTGTCGTCCAGAACGGCAGCGACACCGCCCTGGGCCCAGAAAGTCGAACCATTGGCGAGGTCGCCTTTGCTCAGTACGGCGATGCGCAAATGTTCGGGCAAGGTCAGCGCAAGGCTCAAACCGGCAGCGCCGCTGCCAATGACCAGAACATCGTGTTGAAACTGTTGGCTCATTTCAGGATTCCGCTCAAAGCGACCCGGGTCGGGGTTGGCGCCAGACTAGTGGAACGGCGAGTCAAGGCAACCATACAGCCCACTAGTATATAGAGGGGGGGAGCGGCACAATAGCCGGGCCGACATGGCATTGTGAAACTACCGTGACAGAAAACACCTGACGCTTCGTCGGATGTTTTTCGGACCGTTCGGCGACAAGCCGACTGTATCGTGGACTTAACAGTCTTTTTCCGTTCAGCGTTGCACAATGCTGGCCTAATGCGGCTATAAATATTTGGAACTTTTGCCAAAGGCCCGGAATCAATAGACCGTTGCCCGTATCAAGGGACAGTGTCGGCTTCAATGCAGGATTGCGGTTTGATCCTTGCCGGCGAATCCGATGACAAGATTATTCGCGCAGCCGGATTAGTCCGAGCTGCGCTTTTCGTGCGTGCCAAATCAGAGCCCGCAGGAAACTTGCTTGGAGGGGGAGAACTTTTGCGAAAAGCCCGAGTCTATGTTTGCAAGTCTGGTCGTTTAGTTATGCAAGCTTCCTCCGAGCTTATCGAGGAGAGTTCATGCTAACCCAGGAAGAGGATCAGCAGCTTGTCGAACGCGTTCAGCGCGGTGACAAGCGAGCTTTCGATCTGCTAGTGCTGAAATACCAGCACAAAATTCTCGGGTTGATCGTGCGTTTCGTGCACGACACCCATGAAGCCCAGGATGTGGCACAGGAAGCCTTTATCAAGGCATATCGTGCACTTGGAAATTTTCGCGGAGACAGCGCGTTTTATACGTGGCTTTACCGCATCGCCATCAACACGGCGAAAAATTATCTGGTTTCACGCGGCCGCCGGCCGCCGGATAGCGATGTCAGTTCCGAGGATGCAGAGTTCTACGATGGCGATCATGGCCTCAAGGATCTCGAGTCGCCAGAACGTGCATTACTGCGGGATGAGATCGAAGGCACCGTCCATCGAACCATCCAGCAACTGCCAGAAGATTTGCGTACGGCTTTAACTTTACGTGAATTCGATGGTCTGAGTTACGAGGACATTGCGAGCGTCATGCAATGTCCGGTCGGTACCGTGCGCTCCCGGATTTTCCGCGCTCGGGAGGCCATCGATAAAGCCCTGCAGCCGTTGTTGCAGGAAAACTAGAGACAGCGGCGATAGCCAAGAGAGGAACGCCATGAGTCGTGAAGCCCTGCAGGAATCGCTGTCCGCAGTGATGGATAACGAAGCGGACGAATTGGAATTGCGTCGGGTATTGAATGCCTTTGACGATGTTGAAACCCGTGAAACATGGGCTCGTTATCAGATCGCTCGGGCAGTGATGCATAAGGATCTGCTGCTTCCACGCCTGGATATCGCCGCGGCAGTTTCCGCTGCGCTGGCTGACGAAGCCGTACCGGCAAAAGCTTCCCGTGGTCCATGGCGCAGCCTGGGTCGTCTTGCGGTCGCCGCTTCGGTCACTGTCGCCGTACTGGCAGGTGTTCGTTTGTACAACCAGGACGAGATCGCGGGTGTCGAGCTGGCTCAGCAATCCAGTCAACCGGGTCTGGCCGTTCCTCAGGTCAAGGGTCCAGCTGTATTGGCAGGCTATAATGAGAGCTCGGAAGCCACTGGTCCTATGGCCAACGGCGTATTGCAAGGTCAGCCGGGCTGGCACGATCAACGTTTGCCAGGCTATTTGCGCCAACATGCTCAACAGGCTGCACTGAAAGGCACTGAGAGCGCTCTGCCTTACGCTCGTGCAGCAAGCCTGGAAAACCGTTAAGGAGGATCATGCGCGCCATACCTCTACTTTCGCTTCTGCTCGGTGGCTGGTTCGTTGTTCCAGCCCACGCCGATGAGGCCCAGGACTGGTTGACCCGTCTTGGTCAGGCCGAGCAACAGCAAAGCTTTCACGGTACTTTTATCTACGAGCGAAACGGTAGTTTTTCTACCCACAACATCTGGCACCGCGTCCAGGATGGCAAGGTCCGCGAGCGTTTGCTCCAGCTCGACGGCTCGGCTCAGGAAGTCGTTCGCATTGATGGACATACTCAATGCGTTAGCGGCACTCTGATTGCAGGGCTTGGGGATTCCCCCAGTTCCTCTGCTCGTGCACTCGATCCACAGAAACTCAAGAATTGGTACACCCTTGCCGTCCTCGGCAAATCGCGTGTGGCGGGGCGTGCGGCAGTCATTGTTTCCCTGACGCCTCGCGACCAACACCGTTACGGTTTTGAATTACATCTGGATAAAGAAACCGGTTTACCGCTCAAGTCATTGCTCCTGAATGATAAAGGGCAGTTGCTGGAGCGTTTTCAGTTCACACGACTGGATACCTCTGGCGCACTTTCCGACAATGATCTACAGCCGGGCAGGGATTGCAAAGCCGTCGCTCACGATAGTGACCAGGCTTCAGCAGTCAAGGTTGCCCAGACCTGGCGTTCGGACTGGTTGCCTGCAGGTTTCGAGCTCACCAGCAGCACCTCGCGCAAGGATCCGCAGACCAAAACCCAAGTCAACAGCCTGATGTATGACGATGGCCTGGCTCGTTTCTCGGTGTTCCTTGAACCGCTGAATGGGGCAACCGTCACTGATACTCGCGCTCAGCTCGGGCCGACCGTTGCTGTTTCCCGGCGCCTCACTACACCTCAAGGCGACATGATGGTCACCGTGGTCGGTGAAATCCCGGTAGGTACCGCTGAACGGATCGCGCTGTCGATGCGCACCAATGCCACTGCAACGCAGTAGTGAGCTGATATCGAAATGTTTGGTGAGCATTTCAATTTGCAAATATCCCTAAAATTTTTTATAGGTCAGAGCCCCTCGGCTCTGGCCTAGTTTGTTGTTCCCGGAACAAAAATACCGGCGTATCGTTCCCGGTGTTCCTTTGTCCATATCGCTTAACCATGCTCGTCGTAACGGGAGCCGTATGTCGATACCACGCTTGAAGTCTTACCTCTCTATTTTTGCCACTGTACTGGTGCTCGGTCAGGCGGTCGCTGCTCAAGCAGTCGAGTTGCCTGACTTTACGCAATTGGTCGAACAGGCGTCGCCTGCTGTAGTAAACATAAGCACTACGCAGAAACTGCCGGATCGCAAAGTGAACGAGCAGATGCCCGACCTCGAAGGCTTGCCGCCGATGTTGCGCGAGTTCTTCGAGCGCGGTATGCCGCCACAACCGCGTTCACCACGCGGTGATCGTCAACGTGAAGCCCAATCCCTGGGGTCGGGTTTCATCATCTCGTCTGACGGTTACATTCTCACTAACAACCACGTGATCGCCGATGCCGACGAAATTCTCGTTCGCCTCGCCGACCGCAGTGAGCTGAAAGCCAAGCTGATCGGCACCGATACACGTTCCGACGTGGCCTTGCTGAAAATCGAGGGCAAGGATCTACCAGTTCTGAAGCTTGGCAAATCCCAGGACCTGAAGGCTGGCCAGTGGGTCGTTGCCATCGGCTCGCCATTCGGTTTCGACCATACCGTCACCCAAGGCATTGTCAGCGCCGTGGGTCGCAGCCTGCCGAACGAAAACTATGTGCCGTTCATCCAGACCGACGTGCCGATCAACCCGGGTAACTCGGGCGGTCCGCTGTTCAACCTGGCGGGCGAAGTAGTCGGGATCAACTCCCAGATCTACACCCGTTCCGGCGGCTTCATGGGCGTTTCGTTCGCCATCCCTATCGATGTGGCCCTGGACGTTTCCAATCAGCTGAAAAGCGGCGGCAAAGTCAGCCGTGGCTGGTTGGGCGTAGTCATTCAGGAAGTGAACAAGGATCTGGCCGAGTCGTTCGGTCTTGAAAAACCGGCCGGTGCGCTGGTGGCTCAGATCCAGGACGACGGTCCGGCTGCCAAGGGTGGTCTGCAAGTGGGTGACGTGATCCTGAGCATGAACGGTCAACCGATCGTCATGTCCGCCGATCTGCCGCACTTGGTGGGAGCACTGAAAGCCGGCTCAAAAGCCAATCTGGATGTGATCCGTGAAGGTAAGCGCAAGAATGTCGAGCTGACAGTCGGCGCTATCCCGGAAGAAGGTAAAGAGCTGGACGCATTGCCGAAATCCAGCACTGAGCGCAGCAGCAATCGTCTGGGTGTTTCCGTGGCCGAGCTGACCGACGAGCAGAAGAAAACCTACGACCTCAAAGGTGGTGTGGTTATCAAGGAAGTGCAAAACGGTCCTGCTTCCCTGATCGGCTTGCAGCCAGGCGACGTCATCACTCACCTGAACAACCAGGCGATAGGCTCCACCAAGGAGTTCACCGATATCGCCAAGGCGCTGCCAAAGAACCGCTCGGTGTCGATGCGGGTTCTGCGTCAAAATCGCGCCAGCTTCATCACCTTCAAACTGGCTGAATAAACCGGTTGTCGGCTGAATAAAAGACCGCCTCGAAAGAGGCGGTTTTTTTGTGTCTGTCTTTTGAAAAGCAGATCAGCCCATCAGGTCCTTGATCATGCGTTCCTGTTCCATCAGCTCCCGTTGCCGGGCGTCGATCCGCGAAGACAGCGGGAAGTTGGTGCCGGCCTTGCGCTTGGCGAAGTCCAGTTGCTGGATGGCCTGACGGTAGTCGCCGACCAGTGCAAAGTACTCGGCGCGAGCCTGATGCAGGCCGATGATATTGCCTGAAAGACCTCGGGTTTCAGCCACCATGTACCAGACGTCCGGATCATCCGGACGGCTCTTGAGCAGGTTCTCCAAGGCTTTTTCCGCTTCGGGTGCACGGTTCTGCTTGAGCAACAAGTCGACACGTACCTGATTCAGAGGGTAGTTGCCCGGATACTGAGTCAGCATCCGGTCAACCCGGGTCTGAGCATCCGGCAGGCGGTTGTTGGTGATGTCCAGATCGATCTGAGCCAGGTTGTAGATGATCTCGTTCGGTGACTTGGCCAGCAGAAGCTTGAGGTTTTCCCGCGCTTCGTTGAGCTGGCCACCCTTGATTTGGGCGATCGCCAGGCCATAGCGTGCGACATCGTTTTTCGGGTTCTCATCCAGCTGCGCGCGAAAGCGTTTGGCGCCCAGTCCCGGGGTTTCTTCGTAGATCAGCTGGACCCGTGCGCGAATCAGCTGATAACGCATGGTGTCTTCGATGCCTCCCGACCTGGCCTGCTCGGCGCGGTTGCGGGTGTCGGCGATCCGCGATTCGGTGACCGGGTGAGTCAGCAGAAATTCCGGCGGCTTGGCATCAAAGCGGTATTGGCGCGCCAGCCGCTCGAACATGGTGGGCATCGAGCGTGGATCGTAACCGGCCTTTTCCAGGTTCAGGATACCGATGCGGTCGGCCTCCTGTTCGTTCTGGCGCGAAAAGCGTCGCTGTTCCTGAATCGCCGCCGCCTGCGTACCCGCAATGGCCGCGATCCCGGCATCGCCGGCACCGGCAGCGGCAATTACGATCCCGGCCAGCAGCGCGGCCATCATTGGTACCTGCATGCGCTGTTGCGCTTCGACGCCACGGGCAAAGTGGCGCTGCGACAAGTGAGCCAGTTCGTGAGCGAGTACCGAGGCGTATTCGCCCTCGGTCTGGGCATTGAGGAACAAACCACCGTTGACCCCGACAATCCCGCCCGGCGCCGCAAAGGCGTTGAGTTGCGGGCTGTTGATCAGGATGAATTCCAGTCGCCGGTCGTTGACCTGGCTGGTCTCTACCAGACGGTAGACGCTGGATTCGACGTAGTCTTTGAGCTGCGGGTCATTGAGCTGTGAAACCTGGCTACGCAGCAGCGCGAGCCAGGCGCGGCCCAACTGGTATTCCTGTTGCGGCGAGACAATGGCAGAACTGGCGTCGCCGAGTGACGGCAGGTCGTCGGCGAAGCCCGGTGAAGCGAGCAGGCAAGCGAGCGTCAGCAGGGTAGGGCGCAAAAAAGTCATGCACAAAGCCTTTGTCGACAAAGACCTTACTGTAGCCGGACAGCTCGCTTCGGACCAGATATTCTAAGCCGATCGACCACCTGACCCGGAGTGACGCAATGACCGACGCTGTAGCCCATGACGCCGAGCTGGACGCCAGCGGCCTGAATTGTCCGTTGCCGCTGCTCAAGGCCAAGCTGGAACTCAATCGCATGGCCAGCGGCGCGGTGCTTAAGGTGATCGCCACCGATGCTGGCTCGCAGCGCGACTTCCGCACCTTTGTCCGATTGGCCGGTCATACGCTGCTGCGTGAAGAAGATGAAATGGGCGTTTATCGCTATTGGTTGAAAAAAGCCTGAAGACTGCTGCGTTCGTTGCTAGGGATTATTGATGTTCAAGGTGTTACGCGACTGGATTCAGCGCTACTTTTCCGACGAAGAAGCCGTAGTGCTGGCGGTTTTGCTGTTTCTGGCGTTTACGGCCGTCCTGACGCTGGGCGGTATGCTCGCGCCAGTGCTGGCAGGGATGGTGCTGGCTTATCTGATGCAGGGACTGGTGGTGACCCTTGAACGCTTGCGCATGCCGGGCGGCGTGGCTGTGGGGTTGGTCTTTGCATTGTTCATGGGGGTATTGCTGGTATTCATCGTGGTCGTGGTGCCGTTGCTCTGGCATCAGCTGATCACATTGTTCAATGAACTGCCGGGCATGCTCGCCAAGTGGCAATCGCTGTTGTTGCTGCTGCCCGAGCGCTATCCGCATCTGGTCTCCGACGAACAGGTTCTGCAGGCCATTGAAGTGGCGCGGGGCGAAATCGGCAAGTTCGGTCAATGGGCGCTGACCTTCTCGCTGTCGAGTCTGCCGCTGTTGGTCAACATCATGATTTACCTGGTGTTGGTGCCGATTCTGGTGTTTTTCTTTCTCAAGGACCGGGAAATGATCGGTCAGTGGGTTCGCGGTTACTTGCCCCGCGAGCGCGCGCTGCTCACCCGCGTCGCCCACGAGATGAATCGGCAGATCGCTAACTACATCCGCGGCAAGGTCATCGAGATCTTCATCTGCGGTGGCGCGACCTACATCGGTTTCGTCGTTCTGGGGCTCAACTACGCGGCGCTGCTGGCGCTGTTGGTGGGGGTGTCGGTGGTGGTGCCTTATGTCGGGGCCGTGGTGGTGACCGTGCCGGTACTGCTGATTGCACTGTTCCAGTGGGGCTGGAGCGATCAGTTCATCTATTTGATGGCGGTCTACGGAATCATCCAGGTGCTGGACGGAAACGTACTGGTGCCGCTGCTGTTCTCCGAAGCGGTCAACCTGCATCCGGTGGCGATTATCTGTGCGGTGTTGTTGTTTGGCGGGTTATGGGGATTCTGGGGTGTGTTCTTTGCGATTCCCTTGGCGACCTTGTTCAAGGCAGTGCTGGATGCCTGGCCGAGAAAGGAGCCAGTGGTGGCGCCGCTGCTTTAGCGGCCAGCCCCGATTACTCGTTGAGGCTGATGGCCTCTTCGCGGGCAAGCCCGCTCCCACAGGATTGATGCGGCCCTGTGGGAGCGGGCTTGCTCGCGAAGGCGTCAAAACAGGCGCCAAATAATCAGGCCTTATTCAACGCCTGAGCCGCCGTCAAAACCGCCTCCACATGCCCCGGCACCTTCACTCCACGCCATTCCTGACGCAGTACACCCTCCTTATCAATCAGAAATGTGCTGCGATCAACGCCCATGTATTCCTTGCCATATAGCTTCTTCAGCTTGATCACGTCAAACAGCTGGCACAGCGCTTCTTCCTTGTCGCTGATCAGCTCGAAGTTGAAAGCTTGCTTGGCTTTGAAGTTTTCGTGAGATTTCAGGCTGTCACGCGACACGCCGAAGACTTCAGTGTCAGCCGCTTTAAAGGCGTCCAACTGATCGCGAAAGCCCTGGCCCTGGGTCGTGCAACCCGGCGTGCTGTCCTTCGGATAGAAGTAGATCACCACTTGCTTGCCTTTGAGATCCGCGAGACTGATGGTCTGTCCGCTGGTGGCGGGGGCTTCGAAGTCGGCAACCGGTTGGTCGATGGCAACGGCCATTAAAGCTTCCTTACATTGGGTTTTGTGGGCGCCACGGTTCGATCAGGGCATCCAGGTTCAGCGCGTCGGCGAAATCCAGGAACTGATCGCGCAACCAACTGATCTGCACGCCGGCCGGCAACGTCACGGTAAACGTGGCGTTGAGCATGGTGCCGCCGGTTTGCGGTGCCTGATAGGTGTCGCAGGTCAGGTTTTCCAGTTCGACGTTGTGGTCCGTGAAGAACTGGCAGAGCTCGTTGATGATGTCCGAGCGATAGGCCGAGCTGACATAGGCGACGTAGGGCAGGGCCTGAGGGCGGTTCTCCAGCGCCGCGCTACGCACCACGTTGACCGTGAAGGCGTGCTTCTTGGCGAGGCTCGGTAGGCTGCCTTCGAGGCGCGCCAAGGCGTCCCAGCTGCCGGAGATCTCAAGGATCAACGCACTGCACTCACCATGGCGGGTCAGGCGGGAGGTGACCACGGCGCAGCGGTTTTCATGGCTGGCACGGCACAGGACGTTAGTCAGCTCCATGGGGTTGGCGCCGAGGGCACTGATGACAAGGAATTGTTCGCGAACTGTGGGGGTGGACATGCAGCATTCCTAAAGCGATGAGCGGTCGATACTTTTACGGGCTTTTACTACCGGAGGCGAGCCTTCGGATGCGAACTCAGAAAACCCGGGCCGAAGGTTGCAACGTGCTCCATTAAGGCAAGAGCGAAGGGTGGCAACGCTGGATCGGGGCTTGTGATCCCGAAAAGGGAGGCTGAAACCCGGCGTACGAGCGTGTCAGTACCGATCAAAGTCTGAAGGGTAGCGAAAAGCAGCGCCAAGGGGAATGGCAGCAGCGCAGTACTTCGCTTGTACAAGCATCTTGGCGCCAGTACCATTACGGCTCTCTTTTTCCGGCAGGAGCGGTTGCATGATTGCGGGCAGTATGGTGGCACTGGTCACACCCATGGATGCACAGGGTCGTCTCGACTGGGACAGCCTGAGCAAACTGGTGGACTTTCACCTGCAAAATGGCACCCACGCCATCGTGGCGGTCGGAACGACAGGTGAATCGGCCACGCTAGACGTGAACGAGCACATCGAAGTGATTCGTTACGTGGTCAAGCAGGTGGCGGGGCGCATTCCGGTGATCGCCGGCACCGGCGCCAACTCGACGCGCGAAGCCATCGAGCTGACTACCAATGCGAAGACCGCCGGCGCCGACGCCTGCCTGCTGGTGACGCCGTATTACAACAAGCCGACCCAGGAAGGTTTGTACCAGCACTTCAAGGCCATCGCCGAGGCCGTCGACATCCCGCAAATCCTTTATAACGTGCCTGGCCGTACGGCCTGCGACATGCAGGCCGAGACCGTTATCCGTCTGTCGACAGTGAAAAACATCATCGGCATCAAGGAAGCCACCGGCGACCTCGATCGTGCAAAAGCCATCCTCGCCGGCGTCAGCAAAGACTTCCTGGTGATCTCCGGTGACGACGCCACCGCGGTCGAGCTGATTCTGCTGGGCGGCAAAGGCAATATCTCGGTGACCGCCAACGTTGCCCCGCGCGACATGGCCGACCTGTGCAACGCTGCCCTGAAAGGCGACGCCGTCACGGCTCGCGCGATTCATGAAAAGCTGATGCCGCTCAATAAAACCCTGTTTATCGAATCCAATCCTATCCCCGTGAAATGGGCACTGCATGAAATGGGCTTGATGCCGGACGGAATCCGTCTGCCGCTCACCTGGCTCAGCGCCGCCTGTCACGAACCGCTGCGACAGGCCATGCGCCAGTCCGGCGTCCTGGTTTAATTGAGGAAGCACTACGCATGAAGCGATTGGCCGGACTTTCCGCACTTGCCTTGATTATCTCCAGCACCAGTGGCTGTGGATGGGTCTGGGGCCCGGAAGGTTATTTCCGTGACCGTGGTAGCGATTACCTGGAAGCGCAACAGACTGCACCCATGCAATTGCCAACGGACGTCAGCACCGCCAAACGTCTGGACCCGTTGTTGCCGATTCCGCGCAACGTGGCCGATGACACCGTCAAGGGCGAATACATCGTGCCTCGTCCGCAGCCGTTGTCGGCGGGAGCAGACGCCAGCGCCTACACGCTGCAGAAGAGCGGTAATTCGAGTTCGATCCTGGCACAAAACCCGCCAGCCGAAGTCTGGCCAGTCGCTGTGCAGTTCTTCCAGGACAACGGTTTCCGTTTGGATGAACAGCGTCCGCAAACCGGCGAATTCACCACCATCTGGCAGCGTTCCGACGAACTGTCCGCAGCGATGGCCAAGCGCCTGAGCGCAGCCGGTGTCGGCGCTGACAGCGAAACCCGCGTGCGGGTGCGCATCGAGCCCGGCGTGCAGCGCAACACCAGTGAAGTCTATGTGGTCAGCGCCGAACGTCCTGCCGGCAGCACCGCCGATGTGGCCTTTACCAACCGTTCGGTCAACACCGGCCTGGACGCGGCACTGGTCGACGACATGCTCGCGAGCATGAGCCGCATCTCGGAGAAGGGCGGTTCGGTCTCGATGCTGGCTTCGCGTGATTTCGATACGCCAAGTCGCGTCAGCCTGAGCGAAGACGGTAGCGGCAACCCGGTTCTGAACCTCGGGAATGACCTGGATCGTGCCTGGTCGAGTGTCGGTCGTGCGCTGGAACAGGGCGAGTGGCGCGTTGAAGACATCAACCGTAGCCTGGGCCTTTACTACATCAACCTGTCTGAAAAAGCCGAGAAGAAAGACGAGAAGTCTGGCTTCTTCGGCAGTCTGTTCGGCAGTGCGCCGAGCAAGGAAGAAGTGGAAGCCCGCGCCGAGCGCTACCAGGTTCGCCTGAGCAAAGTCGGCGACAACGTTCAGGTCACCGTCGAGAAAAACATCAACACCGTGGCGCCGGCTGACGTGGCGCGTAAAGTGTTGAGCGTGATTCAGGACAACCTGGGCTGATCACATGCGTTTTGCCGTTCTCGGCAGCGGTAGCCGAGGGAACGGCACGCTGATAGCCAGCGCTGATACGTATGTGCTGGTGGATTGTGGTTTCTCCCTGCGGGAAACCGAAAAACGCCTATTGCGCCTGGGTGTCAACCCGGCGCAACTGAGCGCGATACTGGTGACCCACGAACATGCCGACCACGTGCATGGCGTGGGCTTGCTGTCTCGGCGCTACAATCTGCCTGTCTACCTCAGTCGCGGCACCCTGCGCGGAATGCGCAAACCGATTGAACCGGCTGGCCTTTTGGCCGCCGGCGAGCAACTGCAGGTCGGCGCACTGAGCATCGGCGTCATTGCCGTGGCCCACGATGCGCAGGAGCCGACGCAATATGTATTCAGTGATGGTGAGCGGCGCTTCGGCCTGTTGACGGATCTGGGCTCGTATTGCAACAAGGTATTGGACGGCTATCGTGACCTCGATGCGTTGATGATCGAGGCCAACCATTGCCGTGACATGCTGGCTCGCGGTCACTACCCGTACTTTCTCAAGCAGCGGGTAGGCGGTGAGCTGGGACATTTGAACAACCATCAGGCGGCATTCCTGGTGGCCGAGTTAGGCTGGCAAGGCCTGCAACACCTGGTCCTGGCCCATCTGAGCAGCAAGAACAACCTGCCGCAGCTGGCCCGGCAATGTTTTGTCGACACCCTCGGGTGCGACCCGGACTGGCTGCAACTGGCCGATCAAGATTCAGGGCTCGACTGGCGACACATCGCCTAGCCCACCTACTTAGCAAGCGGAGCCCATCATGGAAAAACGTGAAGAACTCTACCGCGGCAAAGCCAAATCGGTTTTCAAGACCGACGACGCTGACCGCTTGATCCTGCTGTTTCGCAACGACACCTCGGCGTTCGACGGCAAGCGCATCGAGCAGCTCGACCGCAAAGGCATGGTGAACAACAAGTTCAACGCCTTCATCATGCAGAAACTCGAAGCCGCCGGCGTGCCGACCCAGTTCGACAAACTGCTGGGCGACAACGAATGCCTGGTGAAAAAACTCGACATGATCCCGGTCGAATGCGTCGTGCGTAACTACGCGGCCGGCAGCCTGGTCAAGCGCCTTGGCGTCGAAGAAGGCATGAAGCTCAACCCTTACACCTTCGAACTGTTCCTGAAGGACGACGCCAAGGGCGACCCGTTCATCAACGAATCCCATGTTGTTGCCTTCGGTTGGGGCACCGCCGAGCAACTGGTTCGCATGAAAGAACTGTCGCTCAAGGTCAACGAAGTCCTGAGCAGACTGTTCGACGACGCCGGCCTGCTGCTGGTCGACTTCAAACTCGAATTCGGCGTGTTCTCCGACGGCTCCATCGTCCTGGGCGACGAGTTCAGCCCGGACGGCTGCCGTCTGTGGGACAAAGCGACCGGCAAGAAAATGGACAAGGATCGCTTCCGTCAGGGACTCGGTGACGTCATCGAAGCCTATGAAGAAGTCGCCAATCGTCTGGGCGTACCGCTTTAATCGACGCAAGCATCTGATAGCACGGAAAAATTTCGCTTAGGGGGTTCGCTTCCGGCGAAAGTGTTGTTATGATGCGCGCCGTTGGAGAGATGCCAGAGTGGCCGAATGGGACGGATTCGAAATCCGTTGTACCTTCACCGGTACCTAGGGTTCGAATCCCTATCTCTCCGCCATTACACAGAAAAAGCCCCGTAGCTGAATAAGCTACGGGGCTTTTTCGTTTCTGTAGATTTTTTAGGGCATTTTTAGGGGCGCCTACAAGTAAGTACCAGGCGTCGGTTTTCACCGGTGGCCACCTCGTCAACACCTTGTGTACATCATCCACAACTGCCTTGCTCATGGCGGTCAAATGATGTGCTGCCCAAGCATGTCTATCGGTGTCCTTGGCGTAAGCCGCATCGGCAGTCAGCAGCTTGGCCAGGTACAGAAGGTCAGATGCTTGCGCCAAAGCAATCCCGACAGGTACGCCGGGATTTACGCGAAACAACAGCTGGTTGGAGCAATAGTGGAACGGAGTTAGGCCAATGGTCGTCAGCTCGGGTTTATCGCCCATTTTCCACCCCCTTCAATGAGGCAGCAGGTGAGGTGGAGCGGTGAGGTTTATACGACTTGGAATTGCATTGAGGAGAACTTCACGGCGAGTCAGTCGGCTGGGTGCGGCTCTAAAAAGGTGGTGAAGCTGCTCAATCAGAGCAGCTTCGTATTAGCCCGCCAATCTTACGGCTGGGAGTGACCCAGTTTCCTCTTGATCAGATCGTAGACATCCCTGTGGGTGGAGTTGTGCAGGGTCTTGTCCTTACAGGCCGATGCCAGGAATGTTTTGACCTCTTCCTTTGCATGAGGGTAAAGGCCTGCGACGTAGTCGGCTTCATGGGCCTGGGTGCAGTTGAAGTGTTTGTCGTCTTTCGCTTTATCTCTAGCCATTGCAAAGGCTCCTTTTGAGTTTGCATGATTGTTGATGGACAGGGCCATTCGCCCCGCACGTTGCAGAGCTTAGGGGCTGAGCAGCTGGCCGCCAGTGGCTTGGACAAATCAGGAAAGGGATGTCAGACGAAGCTGCAGTTTGCCTCTGCACTAAACGAAAAAAGCCCATCGCTAAACCCACCGCGCAGCGGCTGGACCTGTAAGGCACCCAGCCTTCCGTTTGTTTGTGAGAATCGGCGTCGTTCTCGCGTAAGAAAAATAAGCCTGTTCACAGGAAAAATTACTTGGCCGAGTAGCTCGAATTACCGCCCTCCAAATCCATTGGCAGCCCCGGGATTCAAAGGATTTTCCGTTGAAATATCCCCTGACACTGCGAAGGCTCGCCGCCCCAAAACCTCATCTATTCTGGTTTCGCATGTCACTGATCTGCCGTTATCAGCCATCGCAAGGAGCGATCAATGTACTTCGAGATTTACAGGCAAACCCGTGGCACCCCCCATACTGGCAAAGGTCAATGGCGGTGGCGTTTGAGGGCGGGGAACAACGAAACGATTGCCAGCGGCGAGGCATATGTCAACAAGGCGGATTGCGTGCATGCCATCAGCCTGATCAGGGGCACCCACGATCAAACGCCGATGAAGGAAATCCAGGCTTGAAACCGTGAAGCTGTTCAATCAGAGCAGCTTCGTTTTCAAGCGCGCAAGCGCTTTGAGGCAGCCCCGTGAGCAAGACAACTCTGTGATATATGTACGACCTATGCGCCAACCTCAAGGAGCCACGTCATGCCTCACCTGCACATGGAATACACCGCCAACTTGCCCGGGCTGAATGCCGATGTGGCGCAGCAGCGAGGCCAGGCTGAAACTCAGCGGGATGTCCCCACGAATCGCCGACAGCAAAGGGCCGACCGCCGCCATGGACGGGCGCAGGTTCAGGGCGACGAGAATGATGCTGACCATCAACCACAGGGCAGGGTGGGAAATTGCGCGAACGTTCTCCATTGATTGGACCTTGAATGACCAGGACCCGATTAGGCGCGCGAGGGCTGGAACCCGCAAATCAGAAAGTCCGGCGCAGGATCTAGAAATTAAATACTCTGGAGCAACAGAGAACCCCTGTGGGAGCGAGCTTGCTCGCGATAGCGGTCTAACATTCAAAAGGCAGGGTGACTGACCTGTCGCTATCGCGAGCAAGCTCGCTCCCACATGGGCATTTATTGTCTGGTAGATCATGTTCATAAGCGGTCATTGAATGTTTAGCCAATTCACACCCAAAGTTCATCAAATCCGGATTTAACGGCTTATCCCGCCATGTGACGCTGCTGCTCATCTGTTTACTGCGGTCTTTTCTATGGACGGTTGTCCAGTCGCACTTCCTTCCGAACTTGCCTTTTGGGCGCTGTGGCATTGCCGTCACGCGCGCCCGCCGGATTCCTGCCTTTCCCGTTGATTGTTCTTACAGGTCCCGCGCTGTGCGCAGGGATCAAACCGGCAGCGCGTGCGTTTGCCTGACGCGGAAAAACGAGAATTCCTATGAGTTGTGCCACGACATCCTTCGCCACGAAGCAAGAAGCGCTGACCTTTCTTGAACAGAATCCGGATATCGAGATGTTCGAGTTGTTCATCCTCGACAACAACGGCGTACCACGGGGCAAGTTGTTGCATCGCGATGAACTGCTGGCGGTATACGAGAGCGGTCGGCCCCTACCGAGCACCATTCTGGGCCTGACCATCAACGGCGATGATGTGGAAAACTCCGGGCTGGTGTGGGACGTGGGCGATATCGATTGCCGGGCCTACCCGATCAGCGGAAGTTTGACGCGCATGCCGTGGCGATTGATTCCGACGGCGGCGGTGCAGGTCAGCATGCACCCGAAGGAGGGCATGCCGGCGACCATCGCCGACCCGCGCCATTTGTTGGCGAAGGTGATTGAAGGCTTGCAGGCGGACGGTTATTACCCGGTGATGGCGGCGGAACTGGAGTTCTACCTGCTGGATCAGCAGCGCGACAGCAATGGTCGGCCACAACCGGCGCGAGACGTTGATGGCGGACGTCCGCGTGGCACTCAGGTCTACGGCTTGCGCGAACTCGAGCAGATCGAGCCGTTCCTTGCCGACCTGTACAGCGCCTGCAAACTCCAGGGCATTCCGGCGCGCACTGCGATCTCCGAATATGCGCCGGGACAAGTGGAAATTACCCTTGAGCATCGCACCGACGCTTTGCAGGCGATGGATGAAGCCGTGCGCTACAAACGTCTGGTCAAGGGCGTGGCGCACAAACACGGGATGACCGCGTGCTTCATGGCCAAACCTTTCGATGACCTGGCCGGCACTGGCATGCATATGCATGTCAGCCTTGCGGACAAGGACGGTAATAACCTGTTCGCCAGCGAAGCCACGGACGGTACGCCGCTGCTTAAACAGGCGGTTGGCGGCATGCTCAGCACCTTGCTCGATTCGTTGCTGCTGTTCTGTCCGAACGCCAACTCCTACCGTCGTTTCCAGACCAACAGCTACGCGCCGCTGGCCGCCACTTGGGGCGTGGACAATCGCACCGTGAGTTTACGCGTGCCGGGCGGGCCGGCGTTCTCGCGGCACATCGAACATCGCATTTGCGGCGCCGACGCCAATCCGTATCTGGCGGCTGCGGCGATTCTGGCCGGCATCCATCGCGGCATTCGTGAACAACTGGACCCGGGGGCGCCGGTTGAAGGTAATGGTTACGCCCAGGCCACGGAACTCTTGCCCACCGACTGGCTGACCACTTTGCGCGCGCTAGAAGGTTCGACTTGGGCGCGGGAGGCCTTTGGTGGAGAGTTTCTCGGCGTTTACCTTGCCGTCAAACGTGCCGAGTATCGCCAGTTCATGGGCGAAGTGGGTGAGCAGGATTGGCGCTGGTACCTGAATCACGCCTGAACCATTCTCAAATACAACTTAAGTTATAACTCAGTCCCATAAGCCAACTAATCGTTGGCTTCTTTTTCACAAAAAATTGATGGTTGGATGCCTAAAGTTAGTGCTGTCGCGGTAAATGAAATTTTCACATTTATCGACAGCACTTCTTTTCAGGAACAGCCGATCATCATGTTGAAGTTTAAAGCCGTGCGCCCGGAGTGGGTGACGTTGTTTGCCAGTGCCTTTCTATTGGCGGGCTTCAATTCAGCGCTCTGGCAACACCTGTTTGAAATCACTGCGGCCGACGGTAAAGGGGTCGCCATACGTGTGGCTTTCGGCTTGATGATTCTGGCGGTCTTCAACCTGGTGCTGACGCTGCTGGCGTTCCGGCCCGTTATGAAACCTGTGCTCACGCTTATCTTTATGATCAGCGCGGGTGTTGCGTACTTTATGAGTCAATACGGTGTTTTAATTGATGCCGGCATGTTGCGTAATTTTGCCGAAACCAATGTCACAGAAGTGCGTGGCTTACTCTCCGCAAAGTTGATTGTTTATATTGTGTTGCTCGGTGTTTTGCCCTCGTGGCTATTGTGGAAGGTGCCAGTTAATTACCGTCGCTGGCATCGTGAGTTATTAAGTAAGATTTTGGTGAGTGTTGCGTCGGTTACCGTCATTGGTGGTGTCGCGCTGGTTAACTATCAGGGCCTGTCCTCGCTGTTTCGCAATCACCATGAATTGCGCTTGATGGTGGTTCCGAGCAACTACATGGGTGCCTCATTCAGCTACCTGCGCGAGCAGGTCGCTTCGGCTCAACAACCCTTCGTCAAAATTGGAGAGGACGCCGAGAGAAATCCAGCCTGGCAAACTCATCGCCGCAAATCCCTGACCGTATTGGTCGTGGGTGAAAGTGCCCGGGCGGAGAACTTTGGTGTGCTGGGGTACGACCGTGACACCACGCCAAAGCTGGACAAGGAAGCGGGCCTGATCGCGTTCACCGATGTGCATTCCTGCGGCACGGAAACCGCCGTCTCGGTGCCGTGCATGTTTTCCAACATGGGCCGTAAAGACTACAACGCGAGCAAGGCAAAGAATGAAGAAGGCCTGCTGGATGTGCTCAAACGGGCAGGGCTGGACGTCATCTGGCGCGATAACCAGTCGGGCTGCAAAGGCACTTGCGACCGGGTCACCCTGGATGATGTCAGCAACATGAAAGACCCGGTGCTCTGCGCCAACAGCGAATGCCGCGATGAAATTCTCCTGCAAGGTTTGCAACACTTCATCGACACCCTGGATAAAGACACCGTGCTGGTTTTGCACCAGATGGGCAGTCACGGTCCGGAGTACTTCAAGCGCTACCCGAAAGAATACGAACGCTTTACCCCGGTTTGTGAAAGCAATGCGCTGAACAATTGCAGTCGCGAAAGTATCGTCAATGGTTACGACAACACACTGGTGTACACCGATCATGTGCTATCGACCCTGATCGACCTGCTGCGCAGCAACCAGGACAAAGTCGATACAGCGATGCTGTATCTGTCGGACCACGGCGAGTCCCTGGGTGAATACAACCTGTTCCTTCACGGCACGCCTTACATGATGGCGCCGGATCAGCAAAAGCATGTAGCCATGCTGGCCTGGTTCTCCGACAGCTATCAGAAGTCGTTCTCGGTAGACACCCATTGCCTGCAACTGAGCCGGGAAAAGCCGTTGAGCCAGGACAACCTGTTCCATTCGATGCTCGGTTTGCTGGAAGTCAACAGCAAGGTCTACAACCAGGATCTGGATATGTTTGCCGGCTGCCGCGGTGCGGTGATTGACGGTGTATTGGCCAAAGAGTGACGGCCACGACCTTTTTTTCACGTAGCGGTCGTTAACCTGCGGCCCGGTAGATTTTTTCTGAAAGAGCCCTCTTACATGTCCGCGCAACCCCCTTCCGCCATCGAGCTTGAGTTCGCCCGACGCCACGATCAGGAACACGCCCGCGTCTGTCAGCGGCCGCGTCCGCGTGGTTTCATCGGGCGCCTGGCGTTCTGGCGTGACGAGCAACTGGTGCGCAACGCACTCAAGGTGGCCGGCGAGCCGGGACTGATTCTTGACGTCGCTTGCGGAGCCGGGCGCTTCTGGCCGGTATTGGCCGAGCATGCGAATCGGGTGATTCTGGCGTCCGACCCGTCTCAGGAAATGCTCGATCACGCGCCGACTCACCACTCGCAACAGTTGCTGAAACGGGTCAAGACCTTTCAAAGCTCGGCATTCGCCATCGGTTTGTCGGCGAATGCGGTGGACTGCATTTTCTGCATGCAACTGTTTCAGCACATCGCCAGTCCCGAGCATCGGTTGGCCATGCTGGGCGAATTCCACCGGGTCAGCCGCGATACGGTGATTGTGGCGGTGCGGATCGATACCGGTTTCAAGCGACGGCGGCCGGATACACATGGATTTAAGGCCCGACCGCTGGCCAGTAAGGCCGAAGTGGAAGACGAGTTCAGGCAGGCGGGTTTTCGCTTGCTCAGCCACCAGGACTTCCTGCCCGGTTGCGTGCGAATGCGCGTCTATGTGTTGCGCAAGGCCAGCTAACCTCCCTCCGTCAGACAATTCTTGCCAACAAGCAGGTGTTTTCGCTAAAGCTCTTGTTCAGTGGAGGCGCGGAAATCGCCGGGGGCGATATATACTGCGCGCCATTCTTCAAGGGAGAGCCGTGTGGCCATCGATATTCACTGGATTCGCGACAACGATAGCCTCGGCCGGTTTTGCGCCGAGTGGCAGCAGCTGCCCTACGTTGCCCTCGACACCGAATTCATGCGGGTCGACACCTTTTATCCGATCGCGGGCCTGCTACAGATCGGCGATGGCGTACGCGCTTACCTGATTGATCCTTTGACCATCGACAACTGGCAACCCTTGGCTGCACTGCTGGAAAACCCGGTCGTGGTCAAAGTCTTGCATGCGTGCAGCGAAGACCTCGAAGTGTTGCTGCGCCTGACCGGCAGCCTGCCGGCGCCATTGTTTGATACGCAACTGGCCGCCGCGTACCTGAATCTCGGTTTCTCCATGGGGTATTCGCGGCTGGTGCAGGAAGTGCTCGGCATCGACCTGCCCAAGGGCGAGACCCGTTCCGACTGGCTCCAACGCCCGCTGTCCGACACTCAGATCAGCTATGCCGCCGAAGACGCCCTGCACCTCGCGGAAGTTTTCGTACAGCTTCGTCCAAAACTGTCTGACGACAAATACGCCTGGGTCCTGGAAGACGGCGCCGAGCTGGTGGCCAACCTGCGTCGAGAAGTTGATCCGTACGAGGTCTATCGCGAAGCCAAACTGGCCTGGAAGCTCTCCCGCGCTCAACTCGCCGTGCTGCGTGAACTTTGCGCCTGGCGCGAACGCGAAGCCCGCGCCCGTGACCTGCCGCGCAATCGCATCGTCCGTGAGCATTCGTTGTGGCCGCTGGCGCGCACGCAACCGGACAACCTCGGCGCGTTGGCGAAAATTGAAGACATGCACCCGCGTACCGTACGTCAGGACGGCGAATTTCTGCTTGATCTGATCAAGCGCTCTGGCAGTGTGTCGCCTGATCAATGGCCGCCTGCTGTGCCCGAGCCGTTGCCGGTGGATGCTGCGGCGCTGATCAAACAGTTGCGTGCACTCGGTCAGGCCGAAGCCGAGCGACTGAACGTTGCGCCGGAGCTGATGCTGCGCAAGAAAACCCTGGAAGCACTGCTCAAGAGCGGCTTCCCCAACGGTCCTTACCAACTGCCTGATTCGCTGCGTGGCTGGCGCCGCGAATTGATGGGCCAGGCGCTGCTCGACAGCCTGGCCACTGCCGGAGAACAGCCTTGAAACGTATTTGCTCCATCTATCGAAGCCTGAAGAAAAACGAGATGTATCTCTATGTGCTCAAAAGCGATGCACTGGAGCGCGTCCCGGACAGTCTGATGGCTGCTTTCGGCAAACCGCACCACGCCTTTGACCTGGTGTTGACCCCCGAGCGCAAGCTGTCGCGCGAGGACATCACCGTGGTGCTGGAAAACCTCGACAAGCAGGGTTACCACCTGCAAATGCCGCCGGCCGAAGACGAATACATCGAACATTTGCCGGAAGAATTGTTGCGACGCAACGATCCGATGTGATTGGCAGACAGGCTCTGTTCAGAGCCTGCGTGAAACACTGGAATGATTTTGGCGATGGCCGCGATGAGGGAGCAATCCTCCGTCGGCGGCCGTCTGCACTGCTTTTGAAAGGTTTGAACCATGCGCGTTCTGATTGCTGAACACGACCACCCTGTATATGCCCAACTGCTGCGCCAGGCCGCGCCTGATCTGGAAGTGCTGACCAGCGGCGACTCCGCCGAACTGGCCCGCCAGGCCGCCGATTGTCCGATCTGGCTGGGCCAGCCGGACCTCCTCGCCACCCTCCTGCGTCAGGGCCACCAACCGCATTGGCTGCAATCGACCTGGGCGGGCATCACGCCGCTGTTGGCCGACGGCCTGCCACGCCACTATCGCTTGACCCGCGCGGTGGGGATTTTCGGTCAGGTCATGGCTGAGTACGTGCTGACCTACATGCTCGGCCACGAGCGCGAAGTGTTGCCACGCCTGGTCAGTCAGGTCGAGCGCAAATGGGATAGCCGCCAGGGCCAAAGCCTGGCGGGGCGCAAGGTGCTGATCGTCGGCACCGGTGACATCGGTCAGACCGTCGCCCGATTTCTGCTGCCGTTTGGCGTCGAGTTGTATGGCATTGCCAGCGAAGCCCGGGAGCAGGCACCGTTTGTCGAAGTGGGCGCGCTGGCGGATTTGCCGCGCTTGGTCGGTGAAGTGGATTACGTGATCAATCTGCTGCCGAACACCCCGACGACCCACGATCTGTACGATGCGGCGCTGTTCAAGCAGTTCAAGCCGACCGGGTTGTTCATCAACGTTGGGCGCGGCGTGGCGGTGGTCGATGCGGATCTGGTGGAGGCGTTGAAGGAAGGGCATCTGGCAGGTGCCGTGATCGACGTCTGCCGTCAGGAACCATTGCCGCAACGTCATCCGTTCTGGACGGCCTGGGGCTTGTTGCTGACCGGCCACAGTTCAGCGCCGACTTCGCCGGCGATGATGGTGAAGCTGTTTGTCGAGAATTTGCGGGCGTATCAGGCGGGCGAGGCGTTGCGCGGGGAAGTGGATTTCAATCGCGGCTACTGAACCCACCGCTCACTTGAATATTGTGCAAAACCTGTGGGAGCGGGCTTGCTCGCGAAGGCGGTGTGTCAGTCACCATTTGAATTGACTGACACTCCGCCTTCGCGAGCAAGCCCGCTCCCACATTGTTTTTGCGGTGTGGCTTAGAGGGTGAAATCGCCTTCGGCAGCCAACTCGCTCAACGGACGACGCGGGCTCGGCTCTTCACGTGCTTGCAGGTAGTCCGCCAGCGTTGCTTTATCGCCCAATTTGCCCACCGCAACCGCCGCGTGCAGCGCGTAACCTTCAGGGATGTTCAGCTCCTTGCGAGTCAGTTCCTGATCGAAACCAGCCATGCCATGGGTGTGCCAGCCGCTGATGCTCGCTTGCAACGCCAGATGGCCCCAGGCCGAACCGGTGTCGAAGGTGTGCCACAGGGCCGGGGTTTCTTCGGTGGCGCCAGGTGCCGTGAACGTGGTTTTCGAGATTACGATCACCAGCGCCGAGGCATGTTGCGCCCAGCTACGGTTGAATTCGTTCAACAATCCCAGGTAACGCTCCCAGTTCGGTGTATCGCGGCGCGCATAGAGAAACCGCCAAGGTTGCGAGTTGTAGGCGGATGGCGCCCAGCGTGCGGCTTCGAAAAAGCTCAGCAAGGTTTCTTCGGGAATGGCTTCGCCGGTGAAGGCGCGAGGCGACCAGCGATCGGTGAATTGAGGGTGGATGGCGTAGTCGGCAACGCGTGGGTTGGCACTCATCAACAGATTCCTTGCGACATTTGAATGTGAGGGGGCGATGCGAAACCCTACTGGGCGGCGCAATAACTGACAAGTCCCATTCTACCGGCAGTCGCCAATGCTTGGCCCGCGAGGCTCTGCGCACTAGACTGGCGGCCTTTTCACCACCTGATGTTGATGCTTGAGCCATGGCCGCCAAAGTCGAACCGTTCTGGATACGAAAAACCCTCGATCAACTCGATCAGGAGGAATGGGAATCGCTGTGCGACGGTTGTGGTCTGTGCTGCCTGCAAAAGCTCGAGGATGAAGAGGACAACAGCGTTTACTACACGCGCATCGCCTGCAAGTTGCTCGACCTGAAAACCTGCCAGTGCAGCGATTACCCTAACCGTCGTGAATTCGTGCCGGACTGCATTCAGCTCACACCCGGCAAGGCCGATGAATTCAAATGGCTGCCGCCGACCTGCGGTTATCGCTTGGTCAGCGAGGGCAAGGACTTGCCACTTTGGCATCATCTGGTGTGCGGTGATCGCGATGCCGTGCATCACGAACGCATTTCCCAGTCCGGGCGCATGCTCGCCGAAGGCAGCGTGGCCGAAGACGATTGGGAAGACCATCTGATTTTCCGCGCAGGTTAGTTCTACAAAGGAGTGTGTATGGCTGGGGGATTGCGGCGGGCGTTGGCCGTGGGGCTGCTGGCCCTGAGTTCGTCCGTGTGGGCGGCGAAGAAGGTCGATCTGGATTACCACGTGCGCCTGTTGCCGCAAAGCGACCAGGCTGAAGTGCGTCTGACCCTGGCCCAGGGATCGGCGGTGCGCAGCCTGGATTTCGACCTTGGCGACGGCAGTCGCTACAGCGACTTCAAGGCCGACGGCCAGTGGCAACTCACGCCGGGCAAACAGGCCCGGGGAGTCTGGCGCCCGGCCGCAGACAAAGCCAGCCTGACCTACCGCGTACGTATCAGCGATGGCCGCAAGAATGGCAGCTTGAACACGCGCATGACGCCGACCTGGGCGTTGGTGCGCGGTGACGATCTGGTGCCCGCCGCCAGACTCGATCAGCAGGATGGCACCGAGCTGGTTTCACGCCTTGAGTTCGAATTGCCCACCGGCTGGAAAAGCGTCGAAACCGCATGGCCGCGAATCGGCAAGAACAAGTTCCGCATCGATAACATCTCCCGCCTGTTCGACCGGCCTACCGGCTGGATGCTTGCCGGCCACCTCGGCAGCCGTCGCACCCGACTGGGGGAAACCGAAGTCACCGTCGCCTCGCCGCAGGGGCAGGGCATGCGCCGCATGGACGTGCTGACGCTGCTGACGTTCGTCTGGCCGCAAGTGCAGGCCGTATTTCCCCGTCATCCCGCCAAATTGCTGATCATCGGCGCCAACGACCCGATGTGGCGGGGCAGCCTGTCGGCGCGTGAGTCGATCTACCTGAACACGCGGTTACCGCTGGTCAGCGAAAGCGGCAGCAGCGCGCTGGTACGTGAATTGGTCCAAGTGTTTGGGCGGGTCAATGACAAGCAGCGCAGTGACTGGATCAGCGAAGGCCTTGGCGAGTATTACGCCATTGAGTTAGTGCGTCGCGCCGGCGGAATGAGTGACGAGCGGTATGACAGTCTGCATGGCAAGTTGGTCAAGGACAGCCAGAAGGTCACCACACTGCGAGACGAGCAGGTCAACCCGGCGCAGGTCGCCAAAGCGGTGTTGTTGCTACAGGAACTGGATCGCGAGATTCGCCTGAAGACGCGCAACAAGCGTTCACTGGATGATGTGATGCGTGGGGCAATGCAGTTGGAGAGTGTGGATACCAAGGAATTCGTTCAGCTGGCCGAGAGTGTAATTGGCGAGTCTTCCAAGGTTCTTGATACCGGGTTACTTCAGTAATACCGCCTTCGCGAGCAAGCCCGCTCCCACAGGTTTTGTGTCGTTCATGACATGTGTGAACGACACAAAACCTGTGGGAGCGGGCTTGCTCGCGAAGAGGCCATAAGCCTCAACGACTATTCCGGATCAAACCCCGGCTTTCGGCGATTGCAAAGAATCATTGCCCGTCACTGTAGCCGTATTGGTCGCCGCCTCGGCATTTGCCTTTAACCGACCCAACTCTTCCCCGGCACGCTCGATTTTCGCCCGTACGTTATTCATGTCCTGACGGCTTTTCTCCAGCAGGCTTTTGGCCGAACAGTGGCCGGTAATGCCTCGGGCCAGCGCCACGCCGCCGATGGCCACCTGGACCAATCCGAATAGACCGCCGCGACGCAGGCCTTTGCCAACCATCACCAAGCCGCCGGCGAGGGAGCCGGCGCGTTCCCAGCCGTGGACGTTCTGTCCGGAATGAGTCTGGAACGGGGTGGATTCGATGCGCTCTACGTGTTTGAGTTCGCTCATGATCTGTCTCCTGGCTGGATGACTGCTTCAACGGCAGGTAATTAAGCTGACTGCCGAGGCGGACGGCTTGTTCCATCGGATGTGTGTCGGTTCAGCGGAATTTCGGACCGGAGCGGGTGTTGAGGCCCTTGGCCATGCGGTCGTAGAGCACGACGTTGACCGTCGCCGCGAGGTTCATGCAGCCGGTGGTCGGGATGTAGACCACGTCTTCGCACCAGTCGCGAATCTCTTTATCCAGCGAGCCGTCTTCCGGGCCGAAGATGTACAGCGCGCGATCCGGGTGGGTGTATTCCGGCAGCGAACGGGCACCCTCGACCAGCTCCACGGCCACCGGGACGCAGCCCAGCGGCAGGATCTTTTTCAGGTCGTCGATGCCGATCAGCGGAATGTCGTAATGGACGCGCTTGGTGTCGGTGACGAAGTCGGCGGCGCGTTCATAACGCTTGCCGGTGTAGAACACGGACGCCACGTTGTAGCAGCCAGCGGCGCGCATGACCGAGCCGACATTTTCCGGTGATTTGGGGTTGTACAAACCAATGCAGCTGTACCGTTTGTCTGCCACGAGCGGGGTGCCTTCCGGGGAAAAAACGGCGATTATACGGGGATTGGGGGAGGGGTGTTCGGTTTGGAGATTGGTGGTGTTCAGTCGATCGCTATCGCGAGCAAGCTCGCTCCCACAGGATTTTCGGTGAATGCAGTATTTGTGATCGCCGCTAATCAACTGTGGGAGCGAGCTTGCTCGTGATGAGGCCTGATCAGTCGCTGAAGATTACTCTTCTTTCTTCATCAACCCCGCCAACGCCGCAAACGGGTTATGCGTCGCTTTGGCGATTTTCGGCGTGCTCAACGAGCCCTCACCGAAATATTGCTGATCGGTGTACCGCGAGTGCTCATTGTCATGGCAATAAAGGCACAACAGCTCCCAGTTCGAACCATCCTGCGGGTTGTTGTCGTGGTTATGGTCGCGGTGGTGCACGGTCAGTTCGCTCAGGCGCTTACCGGAAAATTCACGGGCGCAGCGACCGCACACGTGCGGGTACATTTTCAGGGCCTTGTCGCGGTAACCCATTTCCTTGTCGCGCTGGTTGTCGGCGAGGATGCGGTCCAGCTTCGAAGTGTTGGTTGGCGTTGACGAACTCATGGGTTCACCTTTGTAAAAGACTAATGACGGTTATGAACGAAGTTTAGCTCAGCCCTTGAGCTTCTCGGCAATCCAGATGGTGTGGCGGGTGCCCTTGTTGCCGTGGGCGAAGACCTGGACTTCCTCGGCCTTGAAGCCAGCCTTTTTCAGTTTGTCGGAAAACTGCTTGTCGGCGCTGGCCGACCAGACAGCCAGCACGCCTTTCGGCCGCAAGGCCTTGGCGCAGGCGCTCAGGCCACCAGCGGAATAGAGCCAGCTGTTGGCCCGCTGGGTAAGGCCTTCGGGGCCGTTGTCGACGTCGAGCATGATGGCATCGAAACCTTGGGGTTCGGCTTGCAGCACCTTGGCCACGTCTTCCATGCGTATCACCGTGCGCTGATCGAGCAACGGGTTGCCGGCTTTTTCGCCCAATGGCCCGCGATTCCACTCGACCACGCCGGGCACCAGTTCGGCGACCACGACTTCTGCGGTCTTGCCCAAATGCTTGAGGGCCGAAGCGAGGGTGAAACCCATGCCCAGGCCTCCGATCAACACCCGCGAATTCGGCCGGCCAGCAACTTTACGACACGGGATCTCGGCCAACGCATCTTCGGAGCCATGCATGCGCGTGTTCATCAGCTGTCCGCCGTCGCCACCCTGAATCTTGATGACGAAATCCTCGCCGTACTCGAACAGGCACAGGGCACCGCCGTTTTCAGGAATGGGAGCGGTGTCGAGCAGAACGAAACGTTTCATGGAGCTCTCTTGAGAAGAATGGAGTATTGGGGAAGGCAAACGAACGCAGTTGGGAGTAGCCTGCAACCAGACCACAAGGCCAACGGAGCCATTGATGAAGCGCACCATTCTAACGGTCATTGCCTTGGCCGCGCTCTCGATAACTGCAGGGCAGGCCCAGGAGCTGCAAACGATTCCGACCAGCCCGGCGCCGCTGCCCGGTTCGCCCGGCACCGCGACGCCGACGCCGTATCCGCAGATCACCCCAAGCAGCGTGCCCAGGGCTGGCGCTGGCAGTGGTGGGCCGCCGCTGCTGCCGCCGATCGAAGTGCCCAGCCCGCCCAGGGACCAGCCCTTGCCAGGCCTTGAGCAGAACAGCACGAAGATCAAGTCCCCGGGCGGTTAAACCAGTGCGGTTAAACCTGCTGTGAAAGCAGTTGACCGTCGGCCATGCGCAAGCGTTTGGACAGGGATACGGCCAGGGCGCGAATGATCTTGGCGGCGATTTTCGGCGCGTCGTTGAGCATCTTTTCCAGCGAATCCTTGCCCAGGTTCAGCAACTGGCAATTGCTCGCCGCCACGCAACTGGCGGAACGTCGTTCGCCATCGAGCACGGCCATTTCGCCGAACGCCCGACCGCTGCGCAGCGTGGCCATTGTGACCAGTTGCCCGTCGCCGTTAGTTTTCTGCACCGCGACCTGGCCGGTGTGAATGATGCACATGAAGCTGCCGGCATCGCCCTCGTGGAAGATTTCTTCGCCTTCGACCACCGTGCTGATGCTGAAGTAGCCGGAGGCGGCAGCGAAGTCCGCCGGCAGCAGTTGATCGAACAGGCCGCAGTCCATCAGCCAGTCGCGGATTTCGTTGTTCAACAGGGTCGGTTCTGACATGTCGTCACGGTCTTTTGTTGTGGTTTGTTGCTGATCCCGGCCTTTGGACTCACAGTTAATACCCTGTGGGAGCGAGCTTGCTCGCGATGAGGTCATCACATTCGATACTGATGTTGAATGTGCCAACGCTATCGCGAGCAAGCTCGCTCCCACAGGAGGTGTGTGTTGTATTGAGCCCGGCGTCTGGGTTTAAGACCTGAACGCCAGGCCAAGTTCCTCAGGCAATGCCCCAAACCTTGAAAACAAATGCGTATTCGAGAGCTACGTCACGCAATCCTTGATATCGACCACTCATCCCGCCATGCCCGGCACCCAGTTCAGTCTTGAGCAGCAGCGGATTGTTGTCGGTTTTGGTCGCGCGCAACTTCGCCACCCACTTCGCCGCTTCCCAATACTGCACACGGCTGTCGTTGTAGCCGGCGATCACCAGTGTTGCCGGATACGCTTGCGCGGTGACGTTTTCGTACGGGGCGTAGGCCTTGATCCGATCATAAACGTCCGGCTCTTCAGGATTGCCCCACTCGTCGTATTCCGTGACGGTCAGAGGCAGGTCAGGGTCGAGCATGGTGTTCAACACGTCGACGAACGGCACTTCGGCAATCGCCGCACCGAACAACTCCGGACGCTTGTTGAGCACCGCGCCAATCAACAAGCCGCCAGCACTGCCGCCACTGATCGCCAGTTGCGTTGAAGTGGTGAAGCCGTTGGCAATCAGGTGCTCGGCGCAGGCGATGAAGTCGCTGAAGGTGTTGTGCTTGTGAGCCTGTTTGCCGGCTCGATACCAGGCTTCACCCAGTTCACCGCCGCCACGCACGTGCGCGATGGCAAACGCCACGCCACGATCCAGCAGACTCAAGCGCGCGTGGGAGAACCACGGGTCGAGGCTTTCGCCGTACGCGCCGTAGCCGTACAGATAAAGTGGCGTTGGCTTACCGAGGGCTTCGCGTTTGACGACAAGGCTGATGGGCACTTGCGTACCGTCAGGTGCTGTCGCCCAAAGGCGCTGGCTGACGTAGGCATCGGCGTCGAACGGGCCGAGCACCGGGGTTTCCTTCAATACTTTCTGTTCGCCGCTGATCAGGTCCAGTTGGCGGATCTGCGCCGGACGGTTCAACGCTTCGTAACGCAAACGAATCCGGTCACTGACGAACTCCAGGCTGTTTTGCACATGCAGGCTGTAAGCCGCGTCCGGCAATTGCACGCGGTAGCTCGGCAGGTCTTGCGGGTGGACTTCGATGATGGGCAAGCCGCCGACCCGCAGGCTGAGGGTCATGGCCCCGGCGTTAAGGCTCATGCCGTCGAGCATCGTGGTATCGCTGTGGGGAATCAGGTTCTGCCAGTCGGCTTCGGTCGGCGCAACGCCGGTATCGACGGCGGTGTACAAGGCAAAGTTGATGCCGTCGCGGTTGGTGCGAATGAACCAGGTCCATTGGCCATCCAGTGCGCCGTGATCGACGTCGTACTCATGGTCTTCGATCCTTGGCGCGATGCAGGTAAACGCCTGTTGCGGCTGGAACGCATCGAGCACCCAGACTTCGCTGGTGGTCTTGCTGCCCAGGGCCAGCAGCAATTGCTGTTCCGAACTCGAGCGGTAGCAATGCATGAAGAAGCGGCCATCCGGCTCATGGAACACTTCTTCGGCGGCGGTGCCGTCCAGCCGATAGCGGAACAGTTTGTGCGGGCGGTGAGTGTCGTCCAGTTCGCCGAAGAACAGCGTCAGGCTGTCGTTGGCCCAGGTCATGCTGCCGTCGCAGTCGGCGAATTCCAGTTCGCTGACGCGCCCGCTGGATAATTCCTTCACGAACAGCGTGTAAATCTCATCGCCGGTGGAGTCGATGCTGTAGGCCAGGCGCTGGTGATCCGGGCTGATGCTGAACGCGCCGAGGGAAAAGAAGCCGCCTTTTGCCAGTTCGTTCGGGTCCAGCAGCAGCTGTTCCTGGCTTTCGTCGAGTCGCAGGCTGTCGTCGACCGGGCGCGGGCAGCGGTAGTGACGGGCGTATTCGTCACCGGCGGTGGTGCGCGTGTAATACAGATACGGGCCCCACGGGGAGGGTAGCGACAGGTCGGTTTCGAGAATTCGCCCCTTGATCTCTTCGAACAGGGTTGCGCGCAGCCCGGCCTGATCGGCGGTTTGCGCCTCTTGATAGCGGTTTTCAGCCTTGAGGTAATCGAGCACCGCGTCGGTGTCGCGTTCCTGCAGCCAGGCATACGGGTCAGAACCTTCAGCCTTGCGGGCAATCGGGGCGCTGGTGATGTTGGCGGATACGGGCATGAAGGGCTCTCGAACAATGTACGGAATAGAGGGTTTCGCAGGGGGCAAGAAAAATCCTGATGCCTTACACAGACCTCTGTGGGAGCGGGCTTGCTCGCGAAGGTGGCGGCATATTCAACATCTCTGTTGACTGACAGACCGCTTTCGCGAGCAAGCCCGCTTCCACATGGGCAAGCCTGACGTGCGAAAAGTCGTTACTATAAGCGCCTCTTTGCCTGCCTTGCCATGGACACCATGACCGAGAACGACTATCTGATCGCTTGGGGCCTTTACGCCTTTGCCGCTTTAGGCTGCCTGTTGGTGTGGATGCGCATGACCCGCTGGGTGTGGCGCTGGCTTCGGGAGCCGTTGCGGCTGCTGGTCGCTGTATTGTTGTTCAGTCCGACGATCATTGATCCAGTGAAGGAAAAGATCGCGCCGGCCATCGCCATCACCGCGCTGGACCTCGCGTTCAAAGTGGGCAACAACGCCTGGCGGGCCGTCTCCGACCTGTTCATGTACGGCATGATCGTCTTCGGCATTTATCTGGTGTTCGTCGCGATCCGTTTCCCAATCGAACGCGCCGCCAACGCTCGCAAGGAACGCACGGCGGCTGCCAAGGCAGCGGCCCGGGCCGACGATCCTGAAGACGATCATCCCTTCGGCGGTGCCGGTGATGACCGTTATGGTCGTCCGCCGGTCCCGAGCAACCCTCAGCGTATGCGGGTCGAACCGCGTTTGTAACCTTGCCCCTGCCTTACAGAGAGTCCGAGCATGTGTGAGTTATTGGGCATGAGCGCCAATGTCCCGACCGATATCGTGTTCAGCTTCACCGGGCTGATGCAGCGCGGCGGCCGCACCGGTCCGCACCGTGACGGTTGGGGCATCGCGTTCTATGAAGGCCGTGGACTGCGGTTGTTCCAGGACCCGGCGGCCAGCTGTGAGTCGGAAGTCGCGAACCTGGTGCAGCGTTACCCGATCAAGAGCGAAGTGGTGATCGGGCACATCCGTCAGGCCAACGTTGGCAAGGTCAGCCTGTCCAATACCCATCCGTTCGTTCGTGAACTGTGGGGGCGCAACTGGTGTTTCGCCCACAACGGCCAGCTTGCGGATTTTCAACCAATCAAAAGCTTTTACCGCCCGGTTGGCGATACCGACAGCGAAGCGGCATTCTGCGATTTGCTCAACCGCGTACGCGCAGCGTTCCCGGAACCGGTAGAAATAGAAGAACTGTTGCCGGATCTGGTGGCCGCGTGCGCCGAATACCGTAGCAAAGGTGTATTCAATTGCCTGCTCAGCGATGGCGATTGGCTGTTCTGTTATTGCTCGACCAAACTGGCGCAGATTACCCGTCGTGCACCGTTCGGCCCGGCGCGCTTGAAGGATGTCGATGTGATCGTCGACTTCCAGGCCGAAACCACGCCCAACGACGTGGTCACGGTCATCGCCACCGAACCCCTCACCGAAAACGAAACCTGGACCCGCTACGAACCGGGCCAATGGAGCCTCTGGCGACGCGGTGAATGCGTCAGCCAAGGCAAGACCGAATAAGGATTCTCCCGATGTTGCTCAGTTATCTACGGCTGGTGTTGTTCGCGGCGGGCCTGTTGATCGGCGTTCAGGTGCCGGGATTTATCAATGACTACGCCAAGCGGGTCGAAGCGCACCTGATTGAGGCGCAGACCGGCTTGAGCGGTTTTCAGGGCACCGCCAATCAATTCTTCAAGGGTGACATGCAGGCCCTGGTCGCCCATTACCGCGCCAGCGAAGACCCGATCTTTCGCAGCGATGCCGACAGCCTGAGCAACCTGCTCACCCGTCAACTGGCCCTCGATAAACAATTTCAGGCCATGCAAGGCCCGTGGTACATCCGCTTCCTGCAGGTGGTACTGGCCGCCGACCCGGATATCCGCAAGGAAACCTGGAACGGCTACAGCTACCAGATCCTGCTGACGCCGGAAGCAATGATCTGGGGTATGAGCGGTGCGTTGCTGTTGTCGTTCGGGATTGAATGCCTGTTCCGGCTGATCGACTGGGTGGTGCTGGGCGGCAAGCGTCTGCGCCAGAGCCGGCCGATTGAAGAGCGGGATTTGCGCGGGCTCTAACTGTGGCAATGAGCTTTTGTGGCGAGGGAGCTTGCTCCCGCTCGGCTGCGCAGCAGTCGTAGATCCTGTAGCCGCGGTTTACCTGACACACTGAGAGTTTCCGTTTTGGGGATGCTTCGCAGCCCAGCGGGAGCAAGCTCCCTCGCCACAGAGTCGGGTCAGTCTGCCAAAACGATGTAGCGCTCACCCACCTTGCGCGCATACCCCACCAGCACCTGCTGACACAACGCCACAATCTCCTCTACCCATTCCACCCCGGTCCGCCACGACACCACCACCTGCAAATCCGGTGGCCGTTGCTCGATGGCCAGCAAGGTCAGTTCCCCCCGCGCCAGTTCCTCGGCCACCAGCACCGGTGGCAACGCACCAATACCGAAACCGTCCCGCAACAACCGGGTAATTGCTGACACCGAGTTCACGCGTTGAGCCTGCCGGAAACCCGTGGCAAGGAACTGGAAGCCCGTAGCTTTACACCCAGTAACTGATAATCTGCGAGCATTAGCCCAGAGCTGGAAAAGTAACGCCTACAGGAGTGTTCACCGTGAGCCGCCTGCTATTGAACTGCGACATCGGCGAGAGTTTCGGCAACTGGACCATGGGTCTGGACGCCGAGGTCATGCCCTTCATCGATTGCGCCAACATCGCCTGCGGCTTCCACGCCGGCGACCCGAGCATCATGCGCAAGACCGTCAGCCTGGCCCTGAGCAACGGCGTGCAGATCGGTGCCCATCCGGCGTATCAGGATCTGGTGGGGTTCGGCCGTCGTTCCATGGCGTATACCGCCCAGGAACTTCAGGACATTCTGCACTACCAGATCGGCGCCCTCGACGGCCTCTGCCGGGCCCAGGGCGGGCGCGTCAGCTACGTCAAACCCCACGGCGCGATGTACAACGAAATGATGGCCAACCCGGCGCAATTGCGCGCCGTCCTGCAAGCCGTGGCGTCTTATGACCGGACGTTACCGTTGATGCTGATGGCGACCCGCGACAACAGCGCAGCGCAGCAATTAGGTGATGAGTACGGCGTGACGCTGTGGTTCGAAGCCTTCGCCGATCGCGCGTACGACAGCGCCGGCATGTTGGTCTCGCGACAACTGCCGGGCGCGGTGCATCACGATCCGGAAAAAATCATCGAGCAGGCCCTGACCATTGCCCGTGGCGACGACCTCACCGCCAGCGACGGTAGCGCCTTGCACTTACAGGCCAACACCCTTTGCGTGCACGGCGACAACGCCAGTTCGGTGGCCGCGGTGCGGCGGATCCGCGAAGCCCTCGATCAGCAGAGCGCACCATGAAACCGAGGGTGGAGGTGGTAGCGCTGGATTGCCTGATGGTGCGGCTGTTCGACGAGATCGCCGAAGCCAACATGCCGTGGATGCTCGCCGCCAGCGAAAATGTGCGTGCTGCGTTCGGTGCGCATCTGATTGACCTGGTGCCGTCGTACACGACGTTGATGGTGCATTACGATCTGATCGCGTTGAGTCCGGCGCAGGCGCGGGAATTGATCGCCGAAGCGCTGATTGATCTGTCGCCCAACGCCCGTGCCGCAGGCAAATGTCATGTGCTGCCGGTCTGGTATGACCTGAGCGTCGGTCCGGAGTTGAGCCTGTTGTCTCAGCGCAGCGGGTTTGCAGTGGAGGAGGTGATCCGTCGCCACAGTGAACGTGAGTATCAGGTGTTCGCCTTGGGTTTCGCGCCGGGGTTTGCCTTTATGGGGTTGGTCGAAGAAGTACTCGCTGCACCGCGCCTGAATACACCTCGCAAAAAAGTCGCGGCAGGCAGTGTGGGGATCGCCGAACGGCAAACCGCTGCTTATCCGGTGGCGTCGCCCGGCGGCTGGAACCTGATCGGCCGCACCCCGGCCAAATTGTTCGACCGCGAACGCGACGGCTACAGCCTTATGCAACCGGGCGACACCGTGCGTTTTGAAGCGGTCAGCCATGCCGAGTTCATCAATCTGGGCGGTGACGACACGCCATTGGAGGCGCAGGCATGAGCCGGCTATCGATTGAAGCCAGCACACCGCTGTGCCTGTTGCAGGACGCTGGTCGTTTTGGCGTGCGTCATCTGGGTGTCACTCAGGGCGGCGCACTGGATTGGCGATCGATGTCCTGGGCCAACTGGCTGCTGGGTAATGCGCTGGACGCAGCAGTGATCGAAATCACCCTCGGCGGGTTTACCGTGGTGGCTGAGGACGATTGCTTGCTGGCGCTGGCCGGGGCAGACCTTGGCGCTCGGTTGGACGGACAGGTGCTGGTGCCGTGGCGCAGTTTCAAGCTGCGCAAAGGTCAGCGTTTGCAGTTTACTCAGCCGCTGCTGGGGGCGCGGGCTTATCTCGCGGCGCCGGACGGGTTTGATGCGCCAGAGGTGTTGTGCAGCCGTGCGACGGTGGTGCGTGAAGAGCTGGGTGGGCTGGACGGCATGGGCCGGGCGTTGGCCAAAGGCGCATCGCTCAGCTACTCGGCTGATGCGCCCCTATTGGTGCGCGAGTTGCCTCTCGAACAAGTACCTGACTTCAAATTGGATTCACCTCTGGATCTGGTGATCGGCGCGCAGATCGGGGAGTTTAGCGGCCAGAGTCTGTTCGACGCGTTCAATAGCGACTGGACCCTCGACAGTCGCGCCGACCGGATGGGTATTCGCTTGCTGGGAACAGCGTTGGCGTACCAGGGAAAACCGATGATTTCCGAGGGCATTCCACTGGGCGCGGTGCAGGTACCGCCGGATGGGCAGCCGATTGTGTTGCTCAATGATCGGCAGACCATTGGTGGATATCCGCGATTGGGCGCGTTGACGCCGTTGGCGGTGACGCGGCTGGCGCAGTATCTGCCGGGGGCGACGGTGCGGTTGCGGCCGGTGGTGCAGGATGTCGCCCATCGGGAGCAGGTCGAGTATCTACGACGCTTCATAAATTGCTAAAAGCTTCGCGAGCAAGCCCGCTCCCACATTGGATCGGTGTTGCTTACACATTTTGTGAACGACACAAACCCCTGTGGGAGCGAGCTTGCTCGCGATGGCGCCCGAATAGGCAATGAAGATTATTTGGACAAGAACCGCATCCCTTCCTCCAGCCCCCGCAACGTCAGCGGGTACATCTGGTCATCAATCAGATCCCGCACGATATTGGTCGACGATGTATAGCCCCAGGTGTCTTTCGGATACGGATTAATCCAGATGAGCTTCTTGTACTTCTCTTTGAACCGCTGCATCCACACGTAACCGGCTTCTTCGTTCCAGTGCTCGACGCTGCCGCCGGCCTGGGTGATTTCGTAAGGCGCCATCGCGGCGTCGCCGATGAAGATCACTTTGTAGTCGGCGCCGTATTTGTGCAGCAAGTCCTGGGTCGAGGTGCGCTCGGAGGTGCGACGCATGTTGTTCTTCCACACCGATTCATAAATAAAGTTGTGGAAGTAAAAGTACTCAAGATGCTTGAACTCGGTCTTGCAGGCCGAGAACAATTCCTCGCAGATCTTCACGTGGGCGTCCATCGAGCCGCCAATATCGAACAGCAGCAACAGCTTGACGGTGTTGCGCCGCTCCGGCCGCATCTGGATGTTCAGCAACCCGGCATCTTTAGCGGTGTGGTCGATGGTGCCATCGATGTCGAGCTCTTCCGCCGCACCCTGACGGGCGAATTTGCGCAGACGACGCAGGGCAACCTTGATGTTGCGCGTGCCCAGTTCCACCGAGTCGTCGAGGTTCTTGTACTCGCGCTGATCCCAGACCTTGACCGCCTTGCCCTGCCGTTTGCCGGCATCGCCGACCCGAATGCCTTCCGGGTTGAAACCGCCTGACCCGAACGGACTGGTGCCACCTGTGCCGATCCACTTGTTGCCGCCAGCGTGGCGTTCTTTTTGTTCTTCGAGGCGTTTCTTGAACTCTTCGATCAGCTTGTCCAGACCGCCAAGGGACTGGATCGCGGCCCGCTCTTCATCGGTCAGCGAGCGCTCGAACTCCTTGCGCAACCAGTCTTCAGGAATCAAGGCCTGAAGGTGGTCGTCGAGTTTTTCCAGGCCATTGAAGTAAGCACCGAAGGCCCGGTCGAACTTGTCGAAATGCTTTTCGTCCTTCACCAGAATCGCCCGGGACAGGTAATAGAACTCGTCCATGTCGGCGAAGGTCACGCGCTGTTTCAGCGCGTTGATCAGGTCCAGCAGCTCGCGTACCGAGACGGGCACCTTGGCTGCACGCATTTCATTGAACAGGTTGAGCAGCATGGCGTTAGCCTCTACTTATTTATCAGAGCTTAGCGAGTGCCGCGACGGCTCATGAACGCCAAGCGCTCAAGCAATTGCACGTCCTGTTCGTTCTTCACCAAGGCTCCGGCCAGCGGCGGAATCGCCTTGGTCGGATCGCGTTCGCGCAGCACGGCCTCGCCGATGTTGTCGGCCATCAGCAGCTTCAGCCAATCCACCAGTTCGGAGGTCGATGGTTTTTTCTTCAGGCCCGGCACCTTGCGCACGTCGAAGAACACGTCCAGCGCTTCGCTGACCAGATCCTTCTTGATGTCCGGGTAGTGCACGTCGACGATCTTCTGCAGCGTGGCGCGATCCGGGAACGCGATGTAGTGGAAGAAGCAGCGGCGCAAGAAGGCGTCCGGCAGCTCTTTTTCGTTGTTGGAGGTAATGATGATGATCGGACGCTTCTTGGCCTTGATGGTCTCGTCGATCTCGTAAACGTAGAACTCCATCTTGTCGAGTTCTTGCAGCAGGTCGTTCGGGAACTCGATGTCGGCCTTGTCGATTTCGTCGATCAGCAGAATCACCCGTTCTTCCGACTCGAAAGCCTCCCAGAGCTTGCCCTTTTTCAGGTAATTACGTACGTCGTGGACCTTTTCCGTGCCCAGCTGCGAATCACGCAGACGGCTGACCGCGTCGTACTCGTACAGACCCTGATGCGCCTTGGTGGTGGACTTGATGTGCCAGGTAATCAGCTTGGCGCCGAAGGACTCCGCCAGTTGCTCGGCCAGCATGGTCTTGCCGGTGCCCGGTTCGCCCTTGACCAGCAGCGGACGCTCCAGGGTGATGGCGGCGTTTACCGCCAGCTTCAGGTCATCGGTGGCGACGTAGGCCTGGGTGCCTTCGAACTTCATCTGCAAATCCTCGAACGGTAACGCCGGCCTGACTGGGCAGGGCGGGGCGAATAAATGGAGTACCCGACTATAACGCGCTGCCCGGTCGACTGTGAACGCAGACGGCTTATTCAGTCCCTGAATGGGGCGTCACATCTTGACTCAGTCTCGGCGGCTGGCCAGTATCAAGCGGCCGAAGCACTGGGTGTCAGCGCTCGCAGCATCACTCGCTACAGCAGTGGTCGTGAATCTGTGCCCCGATCATTGGCCTTGGCCTGTCTGGGCTGGGATTTTTTGCAGCAGCGAGACCAGGTGCGGGCGGCCGAAGAGACCGGCCGCTACACCGTCTTGCGCAAACCCTAACCGGCTTCCGGCTTCGGCCGCTCATACCGGGCATTGAATGCCTGGACGAAACCATTGCGCAAGATCTGCAAAAACGCCTCGAACGCGCTGATATTTTTCCTGTGCACATTGCCGCTCAATTCAACGCGAGTGGCAAACTGGTTCTTGCCCTGGTTTTTCAGCACGGTTTCGGAGCCGCCGACAATGGCCTCCCATACGGATCGGAACAACCCTTTGTCCTTGTTCTCTACGTCCTGCTGCCAGTTAAAAACGTCAACATCCTTCAGCAGTGGTTTGATGTAGCCGGTCAATTGGGCCTTTTTCGCTTTCGCTTCAATCACCACATCACCGTGCCCGGCATTGAAATCGAACTTGCCATAGGCCGAGGCGAAGTCGTTCATGCGTTTGAGCTCGATGTCCCTGGCGCGCAGACGGAACTCGAATTCTTCGAAATTGCTCAACGGGTCGAAAATCGCGGTAGTTTCCAGTGGCGCGTGGCCCAGCAACAGCGCTTTACCTTCGAAGTGTGCGTCGCGCTTGCCGTCTTTGTCGGCGACGTTGGTCAAGTTGTAAATGCTGGCATTGACCTGGGTCGCGTTCATGTTGACGGGAGGCTTGGAATTGAAATTCCTGAAAGTGATCTTGCCGTCGAAGATGCGCACTTCGTCCAGAGTGATCGGGGCCAGTTTGCTCAATTGCGCACGCCAGTCGGTGCCCTGACCGGTCTGCGAGTTTTTCTTGTTGGCGCCGCCGTCGACGAAGTTCACTTCGGGGTTGAAGAACTGCACCTTGGCCACCACCGCGCGGTCATACAAGAGCGAGTGCCAACTGACAGAAAGGTCGATCAGCGGCGCATTGACGAATGGCACCGGGACCTTGCCATCGACCTTGAGGATTTTCAGCCCGTTGATCTTGTAGGCCCCGCGCCACAATGCCAGGTCCACATCGGTGATTTGCCCACGGTAGTCGCCCATGTCGGCAAGTTTGTCGTTCAGGTAGTCACGCACCATGTAGGGCAGTGCAAAATGCAAGGTAATCAGTAGCACGAGGAGGCCTACGAGGGTCCACAGGGGCCAGCTGTATCGACGTTTCATGATGAAAAATCTCCGGCGATATAAGACCATTGACTGCGGTGGTCAGCGGACGTTCGACCCGACTGGACGACCACGGGCAACAGGCATACCGTGAAGGGCTATTTCAACGCTGCATAAGGACCCAGCCATGAGCCGTATTTTTGCTGACAACGCCCATTCCATCGGCAATACGCCGCTGGTGCAGATCAACCGCATCGCGCCGCGCGGCGTCACCATCCTGGCCAAGATCGAGGGGCGCAATCCTGGTTATTCGGTCAAGTGCCGGATCGGAGCGAACATGATCTGGGACGCCGAAGGCACCGGCAAACTCAAGCCAGGCATGACCATCGTAGAGCCCACTTCCGGCAATACCGGCATTGGCCTGGCGTTCGTTGCCGCTGCACGGGGCTACAAGCTGATGTTGACCATGCCGGCCTCCATGAGCATTGAGCGTCGCAAAGTGCTCAAGGCGCTGGGCGCCGAACTGGTACTGACCGAGCCGGCCAAAGGCATGAAAGGCGCGATCGAAAAGGCTGCCGATATCGTCGCCAGTGACCCGTCCCTCTACTTTATGCCGGCGCAGTTCGAGAACCCCGCCAACCCGGCCATCCACGAGAAAACCACCGGTCCGGAAATCTGGAATGATACCGACGGTGCGGTCGATGTGCTGGTGGCAGGCGTTGGAACGGGCGGAACCATTACCGGCGTTTCACGGTATATCAAGAATACCCAGGGCAAACCGATTCTGTCGGTGGCGGTGGAGCCAGTGGTGTCGCCGGTAATCACTCAAGCAATGGCCGGTGAAGAGATCAAACCGAGCCCGCACAAGATCCAAGGTATCGGCGCCGGTTTTGTGCCGAAGAATCTGGACCTGTCGATGGTGGACCGCGTCGAGCTGGTAACCGACGATGAATCCAAGGCCATGGCCCTGCGTTTGATGCAGGAGGAAGGCATTCTGTGCGGTATCTCCTGTGGTGCTGCCATGGCCGTGGCCGTGCGCCTGGCGGAAACCCCGGAAATGCAGGGCAAGACGATCGTGGTGATCCTGCCCGATTCTGGCGAACGCTACCTGTCGAGCATGCTATTCAGCGATCTGTTTACCGAGCAGGAGAATCAGCAATAGGCACTGCCGAAAGTGTGGCCGCGTTCGGACGATCTTTGAACGTGTGGCGGGGGCGGGATTCAGGTCAGCCCCCATTCAGGATGCATGTGTTAAGAATTGCTTGATTGCACAATCCTTAACACTGAATGTCGAGTTAGCGGGTTTTTCCCCGGCCGGTTGTTTGGATTATGGTCGGCTGCCACGTCGGGTAAATGGCGTTGTGCAGAGTTGTTTTTCTCAAGGAGTTGTTGATGACCTTTTCCTTTGCCGCGAAAGCGTCACTGTTGCTGCTGTTTCTAAGCAGTACCCTTTATGTGCATTTGCGCGGCAAGGTGCGTTTGCCCGTCCTGCGTCAGTTCGTTAATCATTCGGCGCTGTTCGCGCCTTACAACGCGTTGATGTACCTGTTCTCCAGCGTACCGTCCAAACCTTACCTGGCCCGTGGAAACTTCCCGGAACTGGACGTGCTCAAGGACAACTGGGAAGTCATCCGCGACGAAGCGCTGCACCTGTTCGACGAGGGTTACATTCGCGCCGCCGAGAAACACAACGACGCCGGGTTTGGTTCGTTCTTCAAGAAAGGCTGGAAGCGTTTCTACCTCAAGTGGTACGACAAACCCCTGTCATCGGCCGAAGCGCTGTGCCCGAAAACAGTGGCGCTCGTCAGCAGCATTCCCAACGTCAAAGGCGCGATGTTCGCGTTGCTGCCCGCCGGCAGTCATCTGAACCCGCACCGCGATCCGTTTGCCGGTTCCCTGCGCTATCACTTGGGTCTGTCGACACCGAACTCCGATGATTGCCGCATTTTTGTTGACGGTCAGGTTTACGCCTGGCGTGACGGTGAAGACGTGATGTTCGATGAGACCTATGTGCATTGGGTGAAGAACGAAACCGAGAAGAGTCGGATGATCCTGTTCTGTGATATCGAACGACCGTTGAGTAACCGCGTCATGACCCGCCTCAACCGCTGGATTAGCGGGCTGTTGGGGCGCGCCACGGCGCCGCAGAACTTCGACGATGAACGGGTTGGCGGGATCAACAAGGCTTACGCCTGGAGCAAGCGTTCCAGTGACAAGGTCAGCGGCGTGGTCAAACGGTGGAAGCGTCGCAATCCCAAGGCTTACCGCATGCTGCGGCCGGTACTGGCGGTGGTGGTGTTGACGGGGTTGGGGTATTGGTTGTTTAAGTGATTCAATTGGGTGAAAAACATCGTCGCACGCCGATCGCCTGTAGGCGCGAGTTTGCTCCGGGCGGCGTTCCGACGAAAAACGCCGGGACAACGCGTTCATTCAGACAGCACGCGTTAATTGTTGACGTCCATCGCGAGCAAGCTCGCTCCTACTTCAACGCATGCTCCGCCCGTACCGAATTCATGAACGCCTGCATCGCCGACGATTGAATGCGATGACGCCGGGTGATCAACCCATACGGCGGCAACCGTGCTTCAAACTTGATCGGCAGCACCGCCAGCAAATCACGCCCTGGATAATCTTCCACCACCGACACTGGCGTGACGCCCAGCATGTCGGTCTGCTGAATCAACGAGAGCAAGGTCATGATCGACGTGGTTTCAACGATGCTGCTGGGGATGTCGACTCGCGCATTATGAAACACCTGATTGATGATCGCGCGCATCGGGCTCGGTTGCTGTTGCAGGACCCAGGTCATGTTCTGCAGTTCCGCCCAGCTCAGGTTTTTCTCCTTTGCCAATGGATTTTGCGCACCGGCAATCACGCACAGCGCCTCTTCGCCGAGGCTGTCGAACAGCAGTTCTTCGGCCCTCGCACCGGCCGGAATCCGCCCGAGCACGATGTCGAGTTGATCCTGCAAAAGTGCCTGAACCAATACGTCGCTGGTATCGACCTGAATGCTCATCGACAACCGTGGGTGGCTTTGTTTCAAGGTGGCGATAGTGCGAGTCAACAACCCCGAGGCCAGCGCCGGAATCGCACCGACCGCGACACGCCCCAGGTTGCCCGATTCAAGGGCGACGAGTTCTTCACGCATACCGCTGAGTTCAGCAAACACCATGCGCGCGTAGTAAATGACGGTTTCCCCGAATGGGGTGGAGCGCATGCCGCGAGGCAGGCGTTCAAAGAGCTCGACGCCGAGCAGGTCCTCGGCCTCGTGCAGCATCTTGGTCGCTGCCGGTTGGGTCATGCCGATGTGGTCGGCGGCGCGGCGCAACGAGCCGAACTCCTGCAACGCCAGCATCAAGCGCAATTGGCGCAGACGCAGTCGACTGTGGATCACGTTGGCTTCTGGAATTCGGACATCAGGCGTTCGGGTCATGGGCTCGACTCGCAAAAAAGACGGCGGCAAGCCTGACAACAAATGTCAGGCGTTGCCAGCATTGCTGTGTCACAGCACCGATTTGGTTTTGGCGACAGGTGGCTTGCGCAGGCCCGACAGGGCGCCCAGCGCCTTGGAAATCAGCGGCCAGAACAGCATCAGCAGCGCTGCGGTGGTCAGGCCACCCACCAACGGGTTGGACCAGAAGATCCCCAAATGACCGTCAGAAAACAGCATCGATTGACGAAACGCATCTTCAGCCTTGTCACCTAGAACTGCGGCCAACACCAGCGGCGCAATCGGGTAGCCAAGTTTCTTGAACAGATAACCCAGCGCGCCGAAGCCCAGCATCAGTACCACATCGAAGAACGAGTTGTGCACTGAGTAAGCACCGATGGCACAGACCATGATGATGATCGGCGCAATGATCGAGAACGGAATGCGCAGGATCGAAGCGAACAGCGGCACGGTGGCCAACACCACGATCAGGCTCACCACGTTGCCCAGGTACATGCTCGCAATCAGGCCCCAGACAAAATCATGCTGCTCGACGAACAGCGTCGGGCCTGGGTGCAATCCCCAGATCATCAAGCCACCGAGCATCACCGCCGCCGTCGCTGAACCGGGAATTCCGAGGGTCAGCATCGGCAGCAGGGCACTGGTGCCGGCGGCGTGGTCGGCGGTTTCCGGGGCGATCACGCCTTCAAGTTCACCCTTGCCGAAGTTTTCGCGGTTTTTCGAAAAGCGCCGCGCCAGGCTGTAGCTCATGAACGAGGCCGCTGTCGGGCCGCCGGGCGTGATACCCATCCAGCAACCGACCAGGGTGCTGCGCACAATCGTCCACCAGTAACGCGGCAACTTGGCCCAGGTGCGCAAGATCACCATCGGCGTGATGCGCGCATGTTCGCCACGGAACACCAGGCCTTCTTCGACCGTGCAGAGGATTTCGCCGATACCGAACAGACCGATTACCGCGACTTCGAAACTGATGCCGGTCATCAAGGTCGGCTGGTCGAACGTCAGGCGCAGGTTGCCGGACACGGTGTCCATGCCGACCGCCGCCATGGCGAAACCGATCATCATCGCCACCACGGTTTTCAGCGGCGGATTTTTGCTCATGCCGATGAAGGTGCAGAACGCCAACAGGTACACCGCGAAGAATTCCGGCGAGCTGAATGACATAGCGAACGCGGCGATCTTTGTCGACAGGAAGGTCAGCAGCAACACACCGGCCAATGCGCCGATCAATGCCGAACTGAACGCGGCGGTCAACGCTTCCGCGGCGCGACCTTCGCGGGCCATCGGGTAGCCGTCGAACGTGGTCGCCACCGATGAGGGTTCACCGGGAATGTTGAACAGGATCGAGGTGATCGAACCACCAAACAGCGCGCCCCAATACATGCACGACAGCAGGATGATCGCCGACACCGGCGACATAGTGAACGTCAGTGGCAGCAGCAGCGCCACGCCATTGGGGGCGCCGAGGCCGGGCAGTACGCCGACTAGAATGCCCAGCAGCACGCCGATCACCATCAGGCCAATGTGGCCCGGGGTCATGATCAGGTTCATGCCTTGCATCAGGGAATCGAATTCGCTCATTTGAAATGTCTCCCGGCCAGGGCAACCCAGTCGCCTATCGGGCCGGCATCCAGCGGGACCTTGAACCACAGCGCAAAAATCAGGTAGCTGGCCAGCACCGCGCCGAGGGATACGCTGCCGATCATCAACTTGCCGTAAGGCTTGGCGCGGACCTTGTCACGCCACATGAACCAGGCAATGAAACAGGCCGACGCCACGTAGATGCCGGTGAACGGCATGGCGCCAACGAACAGCACTATCGGGATGAACACCGACAGTACTTGTTTGAATGCGCTGCGGCTGACGAATGGAATCCCCAGGGCATGCCAGCGCACCAGCGTCCATACGCCGTTGGCCACGCTCGCAGCACTGAGCATCAGGCCGATATAGAAGGGGAAGTAACCCGGCTCGGGGCCGGAATCGCCCCAGCCGATACCTTGTTCGACACTGCCGAACATCACCACCACGCCGATCAGCGCGGTGAAGACAGCCAGGCCGAGTTCGACCCAGCGGGTACCGACCAGCGCCGGTGAATCCGAAGAGTGGGACATGAAGACACCTCCAGAGGTGACGGCCGTGCGCAGGTGGACGGCCGTCGGCAACTCAGTTTTTCAGCCAGCCGGCTTCTTTGAACACCGGGGTGACGCGGGCGGTGTCTTTTTCAATGTACGCGGTCAGCGGCTCACCTTCGAGAAAGGTTGGCACCAGCGCGTTCTGTTTGACGTAGGCCTTGAACTCGGGAGTCTCGGTGACTTTGCGCATCAGCTCGACATAGAACGCCCGCTGTTCGGCGGTGACTTCACCGGGCATGAACACGGTACGCGGGAAGCGGTACTGATCAATGCCCAGGCCCTGTTCGTGGCAGGTCGGCACATCGGCCCAGGATTTATCGCCAGCGACTTTTTCGGTGTGGCTCATGCGCTCCTTACTGAATACGCAGAGCGGTTGGACCTGATCACCGCGCCATTGGCTGATGCTTTCGCTGGGGTTGTTGACGTTGGCGGCAATGTGTTTGCCTGCCAGTTGGGTCGCGGCTTCGCTGCCGCTTTTGAACGGGATGTACACCAGTTTGCTGTTGTTGGTCTGGTTCAGCAGCAGAGTCAGGGTCTGGTCGACATCCTTCGACTGGCTGCCGCCCATGCGCATTTTTGCCGGGTCGGCCTTGGCCGCTTCATAAAAGCCTTTGGCATCTTTCCACGGCGCGTCTTTGTAGCTCCACAGAATGAAGTCATCTTCAGCCACGGCGGCGACCGGGGTCAGTTCCTGCCATTGATAGCCGAGCTTGGACACTAGCGGCAGCAGGTAGATGTTGTTGGTGCCGATCACCAGTTTTTCCGGATCGCCCTTGTTCATTTTCAGGTCGAGGAACGCTTCGGCGCCATTGCCGCCGCCCTTGTTGAGGACGATGGTGTTCACGTCGAGAAATTTGTGGGTGGTGATGATCGACTGGATCAGTCGGCCGAGTTGATCGGTGCCGCCACCAGGACCGCCTGCGACGACGATTTCGACGTTCTTGTCCGGTTGCCAGGCGGCGTGAGCGAGTGCGGGAAGGGCGCCGGCGGCGGCCAGCGTGCAGCCTAGAAACAGCCGGGATGTGCGACGGACGAATGCATTTCGCATGGAAGAGCCTCGTTTTTGTAGTTGTTATGAGTGACTTGTCGGAGCGGTAAAGCTGCAAGCCTGGCCTGAGTGTGGGAAGCCGCAGGCGTCGCGTCTAGTCAAAACAATACATACACCGATAGCCTGGGGTTATACGTCGTAAGGGGCATTAACGCCACTATCGCTAAAAGCTCTACGCCAGAGCGGTTCCAGTAAAAAGTTTGTTTTGCCAGACACGTGAAAGCCCCTTGAAAGCAGAACCTGCCATAACCTTGGGCTATCACCGTATTTCAAGTTTTGATTAGACGGTTATCACTGACCCTTCGATAGTGCTCATTAACGCCATCTGTAGGAGCGGGCTTGCTCGCTAGGGATTCAAGAGCGCCGCGTTTAGTCAGAAAACAAGCGTTATCGTTAACGACCATCGCGTGCAAGTTCGCTTCTACAGAATGTTGGCCCACACAAAAATAATAAAGAGGTACGCACCATGGCTCGTCCCAGTGCATCCCTGCATTTGCCGGGCGCAGATGTTCAACCAAAGTCTGCGACCACGGCGCTGACCGGTACGACCAAGGCCAGCAGCGTACGTTGGCGGATCTTCGCGATCGTCTTCGCGCTGACCATGGTCAACCTGATCGATCGGGTGTCGTTGTCCATCGCCATGCCGACCATCGCCCACGAATTTTCCCTGTCGCCGAGCATGCAAGGCCTGATCCTCAGCAGCTTCTTCTGGGCCTATGCATTGCTGCAAATTCCTGGTGGCTGGTTGATCGATCGTTTCGGGCCGCATCGCGTGATCAGTTGGTCCACTGGGTTGTGGGGCACGTTTCAGGTGCTGGCAGCGTTCGCCACTGGCGGGTTGTCGTTGCTGTTCGCCCGAGTTGCACTCGGTGCCGCCGAGGCGCCGTTGTTTCCGTCCGGCGGCAAGCTGATTTCCCTGTGGCTGGCGCCGAGCGAGCGCAGTCGCGGCGCCGTGCTGATGGACAGTGGCAGTCCGCTGGGCGTGGCGCTTGGCGGGTTAATCATTGCCTATCTGATAGCTTCGCTGGATTCATGGCGCCTGGCGTTTGTGGTCGCCGGTATCGCGACGCTAGTGCTGGCCTGGCTGGCACGGCGTTATCTGCGCGATGACCCGGCCACTCACCCGCAGGTGAATGCCGAAGAACTGGAAAAGATCAACGCCGGCCGTGCGACGCCTGCTGCCGAAGCGGCACGTGCGCCAGTCAAAGGCTTGGGCATTGCCGCCCGTTCGCTGAGTGGTTTGCTGATCGGTCGGGCCAGTTGGGCGATGGTGTATTTCGGGTTACTGACCTGGGGCCCGAGTTATCTGGCACAGGCCCGCGGCTTCGATATCAAAGGCATTGGCGCGGCGACGTTCGTGATTTTCGTCTGCGGCGCGCTGGGTTCGTTGACCGGTGGTTTCCTCTGCGACGGGCTGATCCGCAAAGGCGTCAGTCGCGGTGTGGCGGTCAAGAGCTTGCTGGCATTTTCCGGTCTGGTAGCCCTGGGCGCATTTCTGTTTCTGCCGACCCTGAGCAATCCATTTGCGGCCGTGGCGTTGCTGGCCATGACCGCGTTTTTCCTGATGTGGGGCAGCCTCTACTGGAGCTTCCCGGCGTTGCTGGCGGCGCCGGCACGCGTCGGCTTGATCGGTGGCGTCATGAACATGGCCGGCAGCATGGGCGGGATTGCGGTGCCGATTCTGGTCGGGGTGATTCTGCAAATGGCCGGTGGTTTCGCGCCGGTGCTGGGATTCTTCGCAGCGTGTTCGGCGGTGTTCGTTTTCGCCACATTGTTCATCAGCCTCGACGAGGTGCGGCATGACTAAGCTGTATGACGGCCCCATCATTGACGCCCATCATCACTTCTGGGATCCGACGATCAATCACCATCCGTGGCTGGCGCCCGAAGCCAACATTGCGTTTCGCTACGGTGATTACAGTGCGATCAAGCGACGTTATTTTCCCGACGATTATTTCGCCGATGCCGGTCCGCATAACGTCGTGCAAACGGTGTACATCGAGACCGAATGGGACCCGCAAGATCCCATCGGCGAAACCCGTTTCATTGAGCAACTGGCCGCCCGTTATGGCGTGCCGAATGCGATCGTCGCGCAAGCCTGGCTCGATCACCCGGACGCCCTTGCGGTGCTCCGCGAGCAAGCCAGTTTCAAGTGCGTGCGCAGCGTGCGCCACAAACCCGGGGGAGCGACATCGCCCGCGCAGGTTGGCCATGTGCGCAGCCTGATGAGCGACGAACACTGGCGCCGCAGTTACGCCGCGTTGCAAGGGCTGGGGCTGCATTTCGATTTGCAGACACCCTGGTGGAACCTGTACGAAGCTGAACGGCTGGCCAGGGACTTTCCCGGCACCACGCTGATTCTCAATCACGCCGGTTTGCCCAATGACCGCAGTGCCGAAGGCCTGGCAGGCTGGCGTCTGGCAATGGCGCGGCTGGCCGAGTGGCCGAACGTGCAGGTGAAGGTTTCCGGTCTGGGAGTGGCAGGGCGAGCCTGGCGTGCCAAGGACAATGCATGGATCGTGCGCGAAGTGATCGCCATGTTCGGCATTGATCGGGTGATGTTCGCCAGCAATTTTCCCGTGGACAGCCTCTGCGGCTCGTTCGACGACATCTACAGCGGTTTCAAATCCATTGTTGCTGACCTGCCACGGGCGGATCAGGAGCGCCTGTTTTACAGCAATGCGCAGCGGGTTTATCGCTGCGAGCCTTGCGCCATTGACCGTACATGGCCCGAACCCTTGAGGAGTGAAGCATGAACAAGACAACCATCGCCATGGTCCTGGGCGACCCGGCGGGCATCGGCCCGGAACTGATCGCACGCCTGCTCGGCGAGCCCGAAGTCCGTCGCCAGGCCAACGTGATCCTGATCGCCGACGAAGCGGAAATGCGTCGCGGCATGCGCATCGCCGGTACGGAGTTTCCTTACCGTCGCGTGGAGTCGCTGGAGCAGCTGGCGTTTGTCGATGACACGCCGCTGTTCTATGACTTTCGTGGCGACACCGTCGGTGAGTTTCCCCGTAGTGAAGCCAGCGTTGTCGGCGGGCGCTACAGCCTCGATACGCTGGAAAAAGCCTTGCGCCTGACCGAAGCCGGCACCACCGATGCGATCTTGTTCGGGCCGCTGAACAAGACTTCGCTGCACATGGCCGGCATGGCCCACAACGATGAGTTGCACTGGTTTGCCGAGCTGCTGGATTTCCACGGGCCGTTCTGCGAATTCAATGTGCTCGACAATCTGTGGACGTCGCGGGTGACGTCCCATGTGGCGCTGGCCGAAGTGCCGGGCATGCTGACTCAGGCGCGGGTGGTGGAAGCGATCCAGTTGATCGACACCGCACTCAAGCGCAACGGCCTGGAAAAACCGCGTATCGGCGTGTGCGGTTTGAATCCGCACAACGGCGACAACGGCTCGTTCGGTCGCGAAGAACTGGACATCATCGGCCCGGCGGTTCGCACGGCGCAGGCATTGGGAATTGCGGCGGAAGGCCCGTACCCGGGCGACACGATTTTCCTCAAGGTTCAGGGCGATGCCAGCGCCTTCGACGCCGTGGTGACGATGTACCACGACCAGGGGCAGATCGCGATCAAGTTGATGGGCTTCTCCCGTGGGGTGACGGTGCAGGGCGGTTTGCCGATTCCAATTACCACGCCGGCCCACGGCACCGCGTTTGATATCTCGGGCCAAGGCAAAGCGAACGCCGGCGCGATCCGCCAGGCATTCGAAATCGCCTGCCGAATGGGCATCAATACCTACTGACACAACGCAATACCCCTATGGGAGCGAGCCTGCTCGCGAAAGCAATCTGTCAGTCACTTCGAAGGTGCCTGCCAGATTGCCATCGCGAGCAGGCTCGCTCCCACATTTGCTTTGTTGGAAGGCTGATAACCCGATCTAGCTGATAACTCGCAGCAGCGATCACCTCAGGTTATCGATGGATGTGCATAAGTGATTATCCGCCGCCCAGGGCACTGGCTAAAGTCGCCCCATCGAATGCCTGGAAGCCGCTATTCATGCGGCTCTGTGCACACGACTCAAACAACTACAAGAAGCCGGCAGCGCAAGGATCCGTATTCATGAAAATCAAAGCAATCCGTACCCGCGTTTTCGAGTGGAAAGGCAAAGTCGTTCCTCCTCAAGCGCACTTCTGCACCAACGCCAGCGACATTCTGTTCGAGCGCGGTGACGCCATGGGCTCGTTCCGTTTCCACGGTTGGCTGGTGGTGGAAGTCGAGACCGACACCGGTCTTGTCGGCATCGGTAACTGCGCCTTGGCACCGCGTGTGGCCAAGGAAATCATCGACACCTACCTGGCGCCGATCGCCATCGGTGAAGACCCGTTCGACAACGAATACATCTGGCAGAAGATGTACCGCCAGAGCCACGCCTGGGGCCGCAAAGGCATCGGCATGGCGGCGATCTCGGCGATCGACATCGCCATCTGGGACATCATGGGCAAAGCGGTCAACAAACCGGTGTTCAAACTGCTCGGTGGCCGTACCAAGGAAAAGATCTGGACCTACGCCTCCAAACTCTACGCCAACGACAACCTCGATCTGTTTCTCGAAGAAGCCCAGGGCTATCTGAACCAGGGCTTCACCGCGCTGAAAATGCGCTTTGGCTATGGCCCGAAAGACGGCCCGGCCGGCATGCGCAAGAACATCGAACAGGTGCGCGCCCTGCGTGAACTGGCTGGCCCGGACATCGACATCATGCTCGAGTGCTACATGGGCTGGACCCTCGAATACGCCCGGCGCATGTTGCCGAAACTGGCCGAGTTCGAACCACGCTGGCTTGAAGAACCGGTGATCGCCGACGACATCGAAGGCTACATTGAGCTGAAAAAAATGGGCATCATGCCGATCTCCGGCGGCGAGCACGAGTTCACCTCCTACGGCTTCAAAGACCTGCTCGAACGCCGCGCCGTCGACGTGATCCAGTACGACACCAATCGCGTCGGCGGCATTACCGCAGCACGCAAGATCAACGCCATGGCCGAAGCCTGGTCGGTGCCGGTCATTCCGCACGCCGGGCAGATGCACAACTACCACCTGACCATGTCCACCACTGCTTCGCCGATGGCCGAGTTCTTCCCGGTGTTCGACGTCGAGGTCGGCAACGAACTCTTCTACTACGTGTTCAAGGGCGAGCCGCAACCGGTCAACGGCTACATCCAGCTTGACGACGACAAGCCAGGCCTGGGTCTGGAAATCTCCGATGAATACCTGAGCGACTTCAACATCATCGAGTGACCCCAAATACCCGACTTTCTGGAGGGCCGTCATGCGCCTGATTCAATTTGAAAACTCTGCCGGTGAGCGCCAGGTCGGCGTCGTCGAAGGCTCACAGGTCCAGGTGCTGAAAGGCACCCGCAGCACCCGAGAACTGGCACTCGCGGCAATCCGCGCCCGACACAGCCTGCAAGACGAAGTCGCCCGGCGCGGCACCGAGCCTGGTCCGGATTACGCGCAACTGCTGCAACAAGGTAAAGTCCTGCCGCCGCTGGACCACGAAGACCCGGCCCATTGCCTGATCAGCGGCACGGGCCTGACCCATCTGGGCAGCGCCTCGGCTCGGGACAAGATGCACCAGCAGGACGGTGCAGTCGAAGCCGGAATGACCGACACCATGCGCATTTTCAAGTGGGGCCTGGAGGGCGGAAAACCCGCAGTCGGCCAAGTCGGCGCGCAACCGGAATGGTTCTACAAGGGGGACGGCAGCATCGTCGTGCGTCCCGGTGCCGACTTCCCGGTGCCGCCGTTTGCCGAAGACACCGGTGAAGAACCGGAGCTGACCGGCCTCTACGTGATCGGCGACGATGGCCTGCCGTATCGCGTCGGTTATGCCTTGGGCAACGAGTTCTCCGATCATGTGATGGAGCGGCGCAATTACCTGTACCTCGCCCATTCGAAACTGCGTTTCTGCGCCTACGGTCCGGAACTGCGTGTCGGTGAAATGCCCTCGCATCTGGCCGGTACCAGCCGCATCATCCGCAACGGCGAAACCCTCTGGGAAAAGGAGTTTCTTAGCGGCGAGGACAACATGTGCCACAGCCTAGCCAATCTCGAATTCCATCATTTCAAATACGCGCAGTTTTTGCGTCCCGGCGATGTCCACGTGCATTACTTCGGCACCGCCACGCTGTCGTTTGCCGACGGGGTGAAAACCCAGCCGGGGGATCGCTTCCAGATCAGCCTCGATGAGTTTGGCGCACCCTTGGAAAACGGCATCGGCGAAAGCGCACAGCCGTTGGCCATCGGCCAGATTCGCGCGCTTTAAGCCTTCAACCACCGGCGCTGTCGGCCGGTCAAGGAATCACGCATGACCACGCTTACTGGACACAACTACATCGGCGGTCGCCGCAGCGCCAACGGTACCTTGCAGTTGCACAGTCTCGATGCGACCACGGGTGAACCGTTGCCCGGCAGTTTCTTCCAGGCGACTGAAGCCGAAGTGGATGTAGCGGCCAAAGCCGCTGCCACGGCGTACCCTATCTACCGCAACCTGAGCGCGGAAAAACGCGCGACCTTCCTCGACGCCATCGCCGATGAAATTGATGCGCTGGGCGATGATTTCGTCGCCACGGTGTGCCGCGAAACCGCGTTGCCGGCAGGGCGCATTCAAGGCGAACGAGGGCGCACCAGCGGCCAGATGCGCCTGTTTGCCAAGGTCCTGCGGCGGGGTGATTTCTACGGGGCGCGGATCGATCGGGCGCTGCCGGATCGCCAGCCGTTGCCGCGTCCGGATCTGCGTCAGTACCGCATTGCCATCGGCCCGGTTGCGGTGTTCGGCGCCAGTAACTTTCCGCTGGCATTTTCCACGGCAGGTGGCGATACCGCCTCGGCATTGGCCGCCGGTTGCCCAGTGGTGTTCAAGGCGCACAGCGGCCATATGGCGACAGCCGAGTGGGTGGCGAACGCAATCCTCCGTGCCGCCGAGCGCACCCGCATGCCGGCCGGTGTGTTCAACATGATTTATGGCGGCGGCGTCGGGGAATGGCTGGTCAAGCACCCGGCGATTCAGGCGGTGGGTTTTACCGGTTCGCTCAAGGGCGGAAACGCCCTGAGCCAAATGGCCGCGACCCGGCCGCAGCCGATTCCGGTGTTTGCCGAGATGTCGAGCATCAACCCGGTGTTCCTGTTGCCTGAGGCGCTGGCGGTGCGTGGTGAGCAGATAGCGGCACAACTGGCGGGTTCAGTGACGTTGGGCTGCGGTCAGTTCTGCACCAATCCGGGTCTGGTCATCGGTTTGCGTTCGCCGCAGTTCAGCGCGTTTCTGCAGACCTTTTGCGCGAGCATGAACCAGCAACCGGCGCAAACCATGCTCAACTCCGGGGCGCTGATCAGCTACAGCAAAGGCCTGGGCGAGTTGCACGAACACCCGGGGCTGACGCACCTGGCGGGTAAGCCGCAGCAAGGCAATCAAGCGCAGCCTCAAGTGTTCAAGGCGGATGTCAGCTTGTTGCTCAAGGGTGATGAACTGCTTCAGGAAGAGGTGTTCGGGCCAACCACCATCGTCATTGAAGTTGAAGACCAGACACAACTCGCGGCAGCGCTGAACGGTTTGCGCGGGCAACTGACGGCAACGCTGATTGGCGAGGCCGAAGAGCTGCTGGAATACCGCTGGCTGGCGGAGCTGTTGCAGGAAAAGGTCGGGCGGATTCTGCTCAATGGTTATCCGACCGGGGTCGAGGTCTGTGAGGCGATGGTGCATGGCGGGCCGTACCCGGCGACGTCCGATTCGCGGGGGACGTCGGTGGGGACACTGGCGATTGATCGATTCCTGCGGCCGGTGTGCTTCCAGAATTATCCGGATGCGTTGTTGCCCGAGGCATTGCAGAACGCTAATCCGTTGGGGATTCGGCGGTTGGTGGATGGAGAAGGGAGTCAGTCAGCTTTGTAGTGTTTGAGCAATCGCTTTCGCGAGCAGGCTCGCTCCCACATTTGTCTTTTTGTGTTCACAAATAGTGTGTTCACAGAAGATCCAATGTAAGAGCGAGCCTGCTCGCGAAGGCGTCATTATTAACACCGCAAGCTATTTGGCAGCCAATCCAGCCGATTTCACCACCGCAGGCTTCAACACCAACCACAACGCCGCTGCAATCAACACCCCGCCATAGACATGCGCCATCGACAACGGCTCATCCAGCAACAACGCTCCCCAAAGCACCCCGAACGGCGGAATCATGAAGGTCACGGTCATCGATTTCACCGGCCCGACCGAGGTTAGTAAACGGAAGTAGATAATGTACGCAAACGCCGTGCACCCCAGGCCCAAGCCCAACAACGATAGCCACACGTTCCAACCGCCCCAACTCGCCGGTGGCTGGCTGATCACGCTGTAGCCGAACAGCGGCAGCAAAAACAAGGTCGCCCCGAGCATGCTGCCCAGTGCCGAAAGACGGCTGTCAAGACCACCGGCCTGATCAAGCCAGCGACGGGCGAGGAACCCGGCGAAGCCATAACAGGTGGTGGCGAGCAGGCAGGCGAGGGCGCCCATCAACAATTGCAGGTCGAACGCCACCGGGCCGGCACGGGTCAGAATGCCAACCCCGAACAGACCGAGGAACACCCCGCCGAGCTTGGCGGCAGTCAGTCGTTCACTGAAGAACAGGCCGCCGATCAACACGCCCATCAATGGCGTGGTGGCGTTGAAGATTGCCGAATAACCGGCCGGCAGCACCTGGGCCGCCACGGAATAAAGGGTCGCGGGAATCCCGGAGTTGATCACCCCGAGCAGCATTACGGTTTTCAGTTTGCCTTTAAAATCCCAGCTGATGCGCATCAGCCCGATAATCACCAGCAACCCGACTGCGGCTATCGACACCCGAAAAAAAGCTGTGGGGATTGTGCCAATCACTGGGGCGATGATGCGCATGAACAGAAAGCTCGCGCCCCAAATGGCGGCAAGCGACAACATACGCAAGATATCGACGGGGTTCACAGCGCTTTCCTTCCTTGATTGGCGCGCAAGTGTCGCGCCAGTCAGGTCGCAAGGCAATGGTTGCGTTGCGTCATAAAGGAACACTAAGCTCAGGCCCAATAATAAGTATCAGCCGCCGAGGTTTTACCTATGCCGCAGCAATGGCCAGCCGCCGACATCGCCCGAATGATCCTCGATGGCTTTGACGATTACCGCGAGCACTTCCGTCAGATCACCGATGGCGCCCGGGGCCGTTTCGAGCAGGCCCAGTGGCAAGAGGCGCAAGTCGCCTCGGCGGCGCGGATCAACCTCTACGAAGAAAAAGTCAGCGAAACGGTGGCTCGGCTGCACATCGCTTTCGACTCCGACACGCTGGATGTCAGTTGCTGGCCACTGGTCAAAAGCGCCTACATCACGTTGATTGACCTGCGCTTCGACGATGAACTCTCCGAGACCTGGTACAACTCGATCTTCTGCGGGCTGTTCAGCCATGACCTGATCAGCGACGGCTGCATGTTCATCCACACCACCCGACCGAGCCTGCGCCGGGCACGCGCCGCACAGACCCGCACCTACAAACCTCAGGGGCAGTTGTCCGGCATGTTGGCGAGCATTTTTGCCGATTACCGCTTCAGCGAGGATTACGCCGATCTGTCGGGCGATCTACACCGTCTCGAAACGCAACTGCGCGAAAACCTGCCGGACTGGGTGTGCAAGGATCCGGAACTGAGCGTCGAGCTGTTTTCCTCGGTGCTCTATCGCAACAAGGGCGCGTACCTGGTCGGGCGCATTTACACCCGGGACGAACAATGGCCGCTGGTGATTCCGCTACTCCACCGTGAAGGGCGTGGGATTCAGATCGATGCGTTGATCACCGATGAAGCCGATGTGTCGATCATCTTCTCGTTCACCCGTTCGTACTTCATGGTTGACGTGCCGGTGCCAGCGGAATTCATCGGTTTCCTGCGGCGGATTCTGCCGGGCAAGCACATCGCCGAGCTGTACACCTCGATCGGTTTCTACAAGCACGGCAAGTCCGAGTTCTACCGGGCGCTGATCAACCACCTGGCCAACACCGATGACCAGTTCATCATGGCCCCCGGCGTGCGCGGCATGGTGATGAGCGTGTTCACCCTGCCGGGTTTCAATACTGTGTTCAAAATCATCAAGGACCGGTTCTCGCCGTCGAAAAACGTCGACCGCGCGACGGTGATCGAAAAGTATCGGTTGGTAAAAAGCGTCGACCGCGTCGGGCGCATGGCCGACACCCAGGAGTTCGCCGATTTCCGTTTCCCGTTGAGCAAGTTCGAACCGGCGTGCCTGGAAGAATTGCTGGAGGTGGCCGCGTCCACGGTGTCGGTGGAGGGCGACACCGTGCTGATCCGCCACTGCTGGACCGAGCGGCGGATGACGCCGTTGAACCTGTACCTGGAAAACGCCAACGAGGCGCAGGTGCGCGAGGCGCTGGAAGACTACGGGCTGGCGATCAAGCAACTGGCGGCGGCGAATATTTTTCCCGGTGACATGCTGCTGAAAAACTTCGGCGTTACCCGTCACGGTCGCGTGGTGTTCTATGACTACGACGAGATCTGCTTCCTGACCGAAGCCAACTTCCGCCACATCCCGCAGCCGCGCACCCCGGAAGACGAGATGGCATCCGAACCGTGGTATTCGATCGGACCTCTGGATGTGTTTCCCGAGGAGTTTCCCCCGTTCCTGTTCGCCGATTCCGGGCAGCGACGCTTGTTCGATCAGTTGCACGGCGAGTTGTACAACGCCGATTACTGGAAAAGCCTGCAGGAAGCCATTCGCGCCGGCAAAGTGATCGACGTGTTCCCGTATCGCCGCAAAGGCCTGGATAACGAATAACCCCCGTACGCATCCCCTGTAGGAGCGAGCTTGCTCGCGATGAACTCAAGAACGCCACGGGGTGCCAGGTTTCCAGCGTTATCGTTACGACCATCGCGAGCAAGCTCGCTCCTACAGAGGATCTCGCTCGTCCGTTAAATCTGCGACAATCCGCCCCCTGCGCCACTAGACGACTTATTGCGTACCTGATGACTGACGAATCGCCTTCAATCGACAAACTGCTGAAAAACCTCGATCACGCCATGCTCGCCGACCGCCACCGGCTGCGGCGGCAGTTGCTTGAGCTGCGCAAGCAACCCGACGAAGCCAAGCTGGCCCAGTGGGTGACGCGCATGCAGGCGTCCTGTGATCAGGTGCTGGCGCGACGTGCCAGCCTGCCGGTGATTCGTTACGACGACAGCCTGCCAATCGCCGCCAAGCGCGACGAAATCAAGGAAGCGCTGCTCAAGCATCAGGTGCTGATCATCGCCGGCGAAACCGGCTCGGGTAAAACTACCCAGCTGCCGAAGATCTGCCTGGAAATCGGTCGCGGCCAACATGGCCTGATCGGCCACACCCAGCCCCGTCGAATTGCGGCACGCAGCGTGGCGAGCCGGGTTGCCGAAGAACTGGCGACGCCGTTGGGAGCGTTGGTCGGCTATCAGGTGCGGTTTGAGGATCAGAGCGATTCCAATACGCTGATCAAACTGATGACCGACGGCATCCTGCTGGCGGAAACCCAGAACGACCGTTACCTCGAACGCTACGACACGATCATCGTCGACGAAGCCCACGAGCGCAGCCTGAACATCGACTTCCTGCTCGGTTACCTGAAGACCCTGCTGCCACGTCGCCCGGACCTGAAAGTCATCATCACCTCCGCGACCATCGACCTGGAGCGCTTCTCCAAGCATTTCGACGATGCGCCGATCGTCGAGGTCTCCGGCCGCACCTTCCCGGTGGAAACCTGGTATCGCCCGCTGACCCTGGAACAGGATGAGGAGGGCAACCGCGTCGAAGATGACCTGACCGTGGACCAGGCGATCCTCGCGACCCTCGACGAAATCGCCGCGTTCGAACGCAGCGAGCGCAAGAGCCCCGGCGATGTGCTGGTGTTCTTGCCCGGTGAGCGCGAGATTCGCGACGCCGCCGACATGCTGCGCAAGGCACAACTCAAACACACCGAAATCCTGCCGTTGTACGCGCGGCTTTCGCCCGCCGAACAGCAGCGGATTTTCCAGTCGCACCCGGGGCGTCGCGTGGTGCTGGCGACCAACGTCGCGGAAACCTCGCTGACCGTACCGGGCATCCGTTACGTGATCGACAGCGGCACCGCGCGCATCAGCCGTTACAGCTACCGCGCCAAGGTCCAACGCCTGCCCATCGAAGCGATTTCCCAAGCCAGCGCCAACCAGCGTAAAGGTCGTTGCGGGCGAGTCGAGCCGGGCATTTGCATCCGCCTCTATGGCGAGGAAGACTTCAGCGGTCGCCCGGAGTTTACCGACCCGGAAATCCTGCGCACCAACCTGGCCGCTGTGATCCTGCAGATGCTGCACCTGCGCCTCGGCGAGATCACCGATTTCCCGTTTATCGAGCCGCCGGATGGCAAGGCCATCAGCGACGGTTTCAACCTGCTGCAAGAACTCTCGGCGGTGGACCGCAACAGCCAGTTGACGCCGCTGGGGCGCAACCTGGCGCGTTTGCCGGTGGACCCGCGCATGGGTCGCATGCTGCTGGAAGCGGCGAAACTCGGCAGCTTGCAGGAAGTGCTGATCGTCGCCAGCGCCATGTCGATTCAAGACCCGCGCGAACGGCCGCCGGAGCGTCAACAAGCGGCGGATCAGGCCCACGCGCAATGGAAAGACGTGGACTCGGACTTCGCCGGGCTGGTCAATCTGTGGCGTGGTTTCGAAGAGCAACGCCAGGCGTTGACGGCCAGTCCGCTGCGCAACTGGTGCCGCAAGAATTTCCTCAACTACTTGCGCCTGCGCGAGTGGCGCGACTCGCACCGTCAGCTGAGCCTGATTTGCCGCGACATGCAGCTGAGCCTCAACAAAGAGCCGGCGGATTATCCGAAACTGCATAAAGCCGTGCTGTCCGGATTGCTCAGTCAGATCGGGCAGAAAACCGAAGACGGCGATTACCTCGGCGCCCGTCAGCGGCGGTTCTGGATTCACCCGTCGTCGGGCCTTGGCAAGAAACGCCCGCAGTGGCTGATGACCGCCGAGCTGGTGGAAACCACCAAGCTCTACGCACGGATGGTCGCCAAGATCGACGCCGACTGGATCGAGCCGCTGGCCGGGCACCTGATCAAGAAAAACCACTTCGAACCCCACTGGGAGAAGAAGCGCGGTCAGGTCGTGGCGTTCGAGCAGATCACCTTGTTCGGGCTGATCGTGGTCGGTCGCCGGCCGGTGCATTACGGGCCGGTGGATCCGGTGGTGTCCCGTGAATTGTTCATTCGCGAAGGCCTGGTGCGCGGCGAGATTCAATCCAAAGCCAAGTGCCTGACGGCCAATCAGCACCTGCTGGACCAGCTCGACGAACTGGAAGCCAAGGCCCGTCGCCGCGATATTCTGGCCGACGAAGAAACCCTGTTCGCCTTCTACGATGCGCGATTGCCGGCGGAGATTCACCAGACCGCGACCTTCGACAGCTGGTACCGGGTCAACAGCCAGAAAGATCCGCAGTTATTGATCATGCGCGAAGAAGACGTGTTGGCCCGCGAGGCCAGTGAAGTCACCGCGCTGCATTACCCGGACACCTTGCACATCGGCGATCTGGAGCTGGCGCTCAGTTACCACTTCGAACCGAACCATCCGCGCGATGGCGTGACCCTGCGCGTGCCGGCACCGTTATTGCCGATGCTGCCGCCGGAGCGTCTGGAATGGCTCGTGCCGGGCGTGATCGAGGCCAAGTGCATCGCGTTGGTTCGCAACCTGCCCAAGGCCTTGCGCAAGAATTTTGTACCGGTGCCGGACTTTATCAAAGCCGCATTGCAGCGCATGACGTTCGCCGAGGGTTCGCTACCTCAAGCGTTGGGCCGCGAGTTGCTGCGCATGACCGGTGCCCGCGTCAGTGATGAAGCCTGGGCCGAAGCGGCGCAGCAGGTTGAAAGCCATTTGCGCATGAACCTGGAAATCGTCGACGGCCAGGGCAAGTTCCTTGGCGAAGGACGTGATCTGGCGGAGCTGACGGCTCGATTCGCTGAAGCGAGTCAGGCCGCTTTGGCGGTGCCGCAGACCGCAAAAAGTCAGCAACCGGTGGAGGCGAAAGCCTTCGCGGCGGTAGCGGAAAAGACTCAACAGAAGATTGCCGGACTGTCGATGACGGTGTATCCGGCGTTGGTGGAAGAGGCCGGCACGGTCAAAGAAGGGCGTTTTTCCACGCCGGCCGAAGCCGAGTTCCAGCATCGCCGCGCCTTGCAACGCTTGCTGATGCAACAACTGGCGGAGCCGGCGAAGTTCCTGCGTGGCAAGTTGCCGGGGCTGACCGAACTGGGCCTGATGTACCGCGACATGGGGCGCGTCGACAGCCTGGTGGAAGACATTCTGCTGGCCAGTCTCGACAGCTGCGTTCTCGACGGTGAAGACCCGTTGCCGCGTGATGGCGCCGGACTGGCGGCGTTGGCCGAGCGCAAACGTGGCGCTTGGACCGAGCACGCCGAGCGACTGGCGAAGCTGACCCTGGAAATTCTCAAGCTCTGGCACGGCCTGCAAAAACGCTTCAAGGGCAAGATCGATCTGGCGCAGGCCGTGGCCCTGAATGACATCAAGCAGCAGCTCAGTCATCTGGTGTACCCGGGTTTTGTCCGCGAAACACCGATGCAGTGGCTCAAGGAACTGCCGCGTTACCTGAAAGCCATCGAACAGCGGTTCGAGAAACTCGGCGCTCAGGTGCAGAAGGATCGGGTGTGGAGCGGAGAGTTGTCCGGCCTCTGGACCCAATACCAGACCCGCGCCAGCAAACACGCCCAGGAAGGCAAGCGCGACCCGCAGCTTGAGTTGTACCGCTGGTGGCTGGAGGAATACCGGGTTTCGCTGTTCGCCCAACAGTTGGGGACCAAAGTGCCGATATCTGATAAGCGTCTGAACAAACAATGGAGCCAAGTAGAGCCTTGAACTCCTTTGGTGTAAAACACGGTCCCGATAACGCCTGGTAACCCTGTGGGAGCGGGCTTGCCCGCGAAAGGGCCGTCAGCTCCAATATCTATGTTGACTGGCATTCCGCTTTCGCGGGCAAGCCCGCTCCCACAGGTGGCGGTGTTGCTGTCGCAAAAGGCGCCAAACCCCAACGTTTATGGCAAACTTCGCGCCTATAAACGCTGGCCCAGCGGTTTTGAGCCTTTGAAGTTCGGGCAAATTGGAATACAGCGATGCCAGGTTTGCGTCCCCCGGATGGGAATAGACCTTTTATGTGTTGGTACGTCGGTGCCAACGCTTTCTGTCTGAACAGATTAGAGAAACGACCATGCATAATGTCGTCATCAGCGGCACCGGCCTGTACACCCCGGCCAACAGCATTTCCAACGAAGAGCTGGTGCAGTCTTTCAATGCTTACGTCGGGTTATTCAACGCCGACAACGCCGAGGCCATTGCCCGTGGCGAAGTCGAGGCATTGACCGAATCCAGCGCCGCGTTTATCGAAAAAGCCTCCGGCATCAAAAGCCGCTTTGTCATGGACAAGGACGGCATTCTCGACCCGCAACGCATGGCGCCACGCCTGCCGGAACGCTCGAATGACGAGTGGTCGGTGCTTTGCCAGATGGCCATCGGCGCAGCCGAGCAAGCCTTGCAGCGCGCCGGCAAAACCGCCGCCGACATCGACGGCGTGATCGTCGCCTGCTCCAACCTGCAACGCGCCTACCCGGCCATCGCCATCGAAGTTCAGGAAGCGCTGGGCATCCAGGGTTTCGGTTACGACATGAACGTGGCCTGCTCCTCGGCGACCTTCGGCATTCAGGCGGCCACCAACAGCGTGCAACTGGGCCAGGCCCGGGCGATCCTGATGGTCAACCCGGAAGTCTGCACCGGTCACCTGAACTTCCGCGACCGCGACAGTCACTTCATCTTCGGCGATGCGGCCACTGCGGTGATCATCGAGCGCGCTGACCTTGCGACGTCCGAGTATCAATTCGACGTAGTCAGTACCAAGCTGTTGACCAAGTTCTCCAACAACATCCGCAATAACTTTGGTTTCCTCAACCGCGCGGCGGAAGAGGGCGTCGGTGCCAAGGACAAACTGTTCGTGCAGGAAGGCCGCAAGGTGTTCCGCGATGTGTGCCCGATGGTGGCCGAGCTGGTCGCTACGCACCTTGAAGAAAATCAGCTCAACGTCGGCGACGTGAAGCGCTTCTGGCTGCACCAGGCCAACCTCAGCATGAATCATCTGATCGTGAAGAAACTGTTGGGCCGCGAAGCCACTGAACAGGAAGCACCGGTGATTCTAGACACCTACGCCAACACCAGCTCAGCCGGTTCGGTGATTGCGTTTCACAAACATCAGGATGACTTGCCCGCCGGTTCGCTGGCCGTGCTCAGCTCGTTTGGCGCCGGTTATTCGATTGGTAGCGTGATTCTGCGCAAGCGCTGAGTTCAACTGTAGGAGCGAGCTTGCTCGCGATGGTCGTTAACGATAACGCTGGAAACCTGACACCCCGTGGCGTTCTTGAGTTCATCGCGAGCAAGCTCGCTCCTACAGGGGATCAGCAACAACAAAAAACTCGCGTTGCTGTATCGGACGGATGATGGGGACCGATACAGCAACGCGAGTTTGTAAAAGCAGTTCGGGCTTCCTTGCCCGAGCCGTAGAGCGGTAAATCAGAACTTGGCTTCAGCATCCAGTTGCAGGGTATTGATCTTCGAATCCCGCAAGTTAGCGTTGGTGTAGTCGGATTCAGCCAGGAAGTACGTCGCGCCGAGGGCGAAGTTCTTGTCGATCTCGTAGCTTACTTTCAGCTTGCTGCCGCGCGAACCGGTGAAACCGTTGGCGAAGTCGGAGTCGGTGAAGGCGCCGACCACCGCGTTACGCTGTACGTCGCGATAGTTGTAGTCCACGCCGAAGCCGAAGACGTTGGTCTTGACACCGGCCAACCAGCCCATGTCCTGATCGTTGCTGGCATCGTCGTTGTTGACGACTTGACCGTAAAGCGACAGCGGCATTGGCAGGCCGCCGATGTCGATCTGACCAAAGCCTTCGTACAGTTTGAACTGTTCGTTCGCCGTGTTGCCGTTAATGGCCAGTCGGCAGGTGTTCGCAGCGCAGGTATTGCTGATGTCGTTGTCGTTGTCGTAAGCGTAGAGACTGCCGCCCAGCGTCATTTTCAAGTTGTCGGTGATCGCGAAGCGCGCACCCAGCTGGCCGGAGTACAGACGCAGGTCGTGACGGAACTGCTTGCCTTCGCCGTCGACGTTGTCCTTGAGGGTGAAGTGGCCGGCGCTACCGAACAGCTCGGTGCTGCCGCCCAGCGGGTATTTGTAAGTCAGTGCCAGACCTTCCGGGCTGATGTCGCTATCCCAGATGATGTCGCCCATGCTCACCCATGGTTGCGGCATCTTGCCGCCGATCAAGTGCAGATTCTTGATGGCGTCAGGGTGGTAGTCGACGTAACCCTGGTCCAGCCAGATATCCTTCTTGGTGAAGTTGTTATCCAGACTCTGGTTGGTGGAGCGAGGATCGTTGTCGCTGCCGGTGGCGATACGAATGCCGGTGTCCACTTGCGGGTTGATTGCAGTGTAGGCACCCAGGCGGACACGAATACGTTGACGATCCTGGTCGCCGGTGTTCGGAACACCGTCGTTCTTGACCGTTTCCTGACGGAAACGAACGTCGCCCTTGAACTGGGTCTTGGCAGCCCACGCCAGTTTCTGGTCGAAGGTGCTCAGCTCATTGGTTTTCTTCGCTGTCGCTGCGATCTGCTCGTTGGTCTCTTGCTGAGCCTGACGGGCAATTTGCTGGTCTTTCTGATCCCGGGCCAGTTCGGCTTGCAGTTCGTTGTACTGCGCAGCGTTGATCGAACCGTTAGCCTTGAGCATGTCGAGCAGTTTGGCGTCGACTGCGGCGCTGGCCGGAACACTCATGGCCAGCAGCAAACCGCCACACAGGGCCGCCGCAGTTTTCGTGGAAGCAAGACGCATATCAATCTCCGAAGAATGAGAGAGGATGACTGAGCCATCCGGGGCACAACCGACCGTTGAAGGACGGAAAACAGTGGCCGGGCTAGAACCCGACGCTCTAAAAACTGGCGTCAGTATCGCGATCGTTTATGACAAAGCGGTGGCAATGTGATGGCGTATCGATGACGAAAGGCGTTTCGGTGAACTTTTAATCCGCAGGCCTGTCCGCCGATCGCCGGGTGTGGAACAGGCGTCGATAAGCGATACTCGCAAGGCTGTACGCCGCGAAGTGGAGAGATGTGGATGCCGTTGCAACGTATGGAAAAACTGTCTGATATAGCACCGCACACCTGGGATGCCCTGGTGCCGGATGCTCAGCCGTTTCTGCGTCATGCCTTTCTCAGCGCACTGGAGGACAGCGGCAGCGTCGGTGCGCATTCCGGGTGGGAGCCCGAGCATCTTCTGCACCGGGAAGATGGCCGGTTGATCGCCGCGCTACCGAGTTACCGCAAGTGGCACTCCTACGGCGAGTACGTGTTCGATCACGCCTGGGCCGAAGCATGCGAACGTGCCGGCATCGACTATTACCCTAAATTGCTGACCGCCGTGCCCTTCAGCCCGGTCAGCGGACCGCGTTTGCTGGCGGCCACGGTTGAGGACGGTTTCGAACTGCTGAAGAGTCTGCCCGGCTACCTTGAAGTCGAAGAACTCTCCAGCGCTCACATCAACTTCACGGACCCGTTCACCGATGCGGCACTGGCCGAACAACCCGGCTGGTTGCAGCGCATAGGCTGTCAGTACCACTGGCAAAATCGCGGGTATCGGGATTTTCAGGACTTCCTCGACGCCCTCAGCTCCCGCAAACGCAAGCAGATGCGTAAAGAACGCGAGCAGGTGGCGGGGCAGGGCTTCGAATTCGAATGGCTGGAAGGCCGGCAACTGGATCAGGCGCAGTGGGATTTCGTTTACGCCTGCTACGCCAATACCTATGCAGTGCGTAGGCAACGGCCTTATCTGACGCGAGAGTTTTTCAGTTTATTGGCCGAACGCATGCCGGAATCCATTCGTGTGGTGCTGGCCAAACAAGCCTCACGACCGGTGGCGATGGCCTTCAGTCTGGTAGGTGGCGACAGTTTTTATGGACGTTACTGGGGCTGTCTGGCGGAGTTCGACCGTCTGCACTTCGAGACGTGTTTCTATCAAGGCATGGACTATGCGATTGCCAACGGCTTTCAGCGTTTCGATGCCGGCGCTCAGGGTGAACACAAGCTGATTCGCGGGTTTGAACCGGTGATCACCCATTCCTGGCACTACTTGCGTCATCCCGGTTTGAAAGCGGCGGTAAAAGACTTTCTTCATCAGGAACGTGTTGGCGTGTTGGCGTATGCCGAGGAAGCGAGGACCGCCTTGCCTTATCGGCAAGACTGATACCTCGGCTAGAGCTAGAGCGGCGTTGAACCTGTGGGAGCGGGCTTGCTCGCGAAAAACGTCCGGACACCGCGTTCATTCAGACCGCATGCGTTATCGTTGACGTCCTTCGCGAGCAAGCCCGCTCCCACAGGAGAAATGCGTACGCTTCGGAACCATTAGCGAACGGATACACCCCCCTCAATCGATCCCGACAAACCCACCTGTCTGGTGCTGCCACAACCGCGCATACAACCCGCCATGCGCCAGCAGTTCAGCATGCGTCCCGGTTTCCGCAATCTTGCCTTTTTCCAGCACCACCAGCCGGTCCATCCGGGCGATAGTCGAAAGCCGGTGGGCAATGGCGATAACGGTCTTACCCTGCATCAGCGTTTCGAGGCTTTCCTGGATCGCCGCTTCGACTTCCGAGTCCAGCGCCGAGGTGGCTTCGTCCATGATCAGGATCGGCGCATCCTTGAGCAGCACCCGTGCGATGGCGATCCGCTGACGCTGGCCACCGGAGAGTTTCACTCCGCGTTCACCAACATGCGCATCGAAACCGGTGCGACCTTCGGCGTCCGACAGTAACGGGATGAACTCGTCGGCACGGGCCTTGTGCACCGCTTCCCAGAGTTCGGCATCGGTGGCATCGGGTTTGCCGTAAAGCAGGTTGTCGCGGATCGAACGGTGCAGCAGCGACGTATCCTGAGTGATCATGCCGATGCGCTCGCGCAAGCTTTCCTGACTGACGTCAGCGATGTTCTGGCCGTCGATCAGGATTTGCCCGCCCTGAACGTCGTAGAGGCGAAGCAGCAGGTTGACCAAGGTTGACTTGCCGGCACCGGACGGGCCGATCAAGCCGATTTTTTCACCGGGGCTGATCGTCAGGTTCAGGCCGCCGATGATCCCGCTCTTCTTGCCGTAGTGAAAGTCCACGTGCTCGAAACGCACTTCGCCCCGTGCGACGGTCAACGGTTTGGCCTCTTCACGGTCGGTGACGCTGACCGGTTGCGCAATGGTCCGCAAACCGTCCTGAACCATGCCGATGTTTTCGAAGATGCCGGTGACCACCCACATGATCCAGCCAGACATGTTGACGATCCGAATCACCAGACCGGTGGCCAAGGCGATGGCACCGACGGTGATCAGCGACTGCGTCCACAGCCACAACGCCAGACCGGTGGTGGTGACGATCAGCAGGCCGTTCATGCTGGTGACGACCACGTCCATGCTGGTGACCACGCGGCCGGCGAGTTGGGCTTTTATGGTCTGTTCTTCGATGGCTTCCTTGGCGTATTGCTGCTCGAAGTTGGTGTGGGCGAACAGCTTCAGCGTGGTGATGTTGGTGTAGCCGTCGACGATCCGGCCCATGAGCTTGGAGCGCGCATCCGAGGACACCACGGAGCGTTCTTTCACCCGTGGCACGAAGTAGTAGAGGGCGCCGATGTAGGCGGCGATCCAGGTCAACAACGGGATCATAAGGCGCCAGTCGGCTTCGGCGAACAGCACCAGCGCACTGATCGCGTAGATCAGCACATGCCACAGCGCGTCCACCGCTTGCACGGCGGAGTCTCGCAACGAATTGCCGGTCTGCATGATGCGTTGGGCGATGCGTCCGGCGAAGTCGTTCTGGAAAAAATTCAGGCTCTGCTTGAGCACGTAGCTGTGGTTCTGCCAGCGGATCATGCTGGTCATGCTCGGGCTCAGGGTCTGGTGCACCAGCAGATCATGCAGGCCCACGAACACAGGGCGCAGGATCAGTGCCACGACTGCCATCCAGGCCAGTTCGATACCGTGTTCCTTGAAGAAGTCGACGTTCGGTGTGCCTTGGGCCAGGTCGATTATGCGGCTCAAGTAGCTGAACAGCGCCACTTCGATCAATGCGCCGAACAGGCCGACGGTCAGCAGGGCCGCGAAACTCGGCCAGACCTGCTTCAGATAATAGGTATAGAAGGGCAAAACACGGTCGGGCGGAGCCGCCGTCGGGGCGTCACGGAATACGTCGATCAGTTGTTCGAAACGGCGATAAAGCATTAGTTCTCCGCCCGCGCACGGGCTCTCCTTTAAACGCTACGAGCGGCCCCGAATGCCGGCGGCCGCTCAACATCCCTGTGCTTGTGGGTGTTAGTCGATGCGCTTGGCCGACTTGATGAACACAGGATCGGCAGGCACATCTTTCATGCCGCCGCGGGTAGTGGTTTGCGAGTTGACGATGATGTCCACGATATCCATGCCTTTCACGACTTTACCGAACACGGCATAGCCATCGCCCTGGTCCAGGAAGTCGTTGTCTTTGACGTTGATGAAGAACTGGCTGGTAGCCGAATCCGGCACAGACGTACGGGCCATGGACAGGGTGCCACGGACGTTATGCAGACCATTTTTCGACTCGTTCTTGATCGGAGCCTTGGTTTCTTTCTGCTGCATTTGTTGAGTGAAACCCCCACCTTGAACCATGAAACCCGGAATCACGCGGTGGAAAATCGTGTTGTTGTAGAAGCCGCTGTCGACGTACTCAAGGAAGTTTTTGGTACTGATCGGCGCCTTGACCGGGTCCAGTTCGATTTCGATCTGGCCGTTGGTGGTTTCCAGCAGAACGTGCGGCGCCTTGGCGGGCGTGGCGGCCATCAGGTTGGCGGCAAACAGAACGGAGCCGGCGACGAGGGCGATTTTTTTCAGCATGGGTCAGTGATCCTGAGTGGGGTGGTGTCGACTGCGGTGAGAAACTCGAGCAGGGTTTGGTTGAAGCGTTCGGGTTGGTCCAGCGGGGTGGCGTGGCGCGAATCGGTGATCACCACCAGCCGCGCATCGGGCAGCAGTTTTACGTATGTCTCCTTCAGCGACACCGGTGTGTAGTCACGGTCGGCGCTGACGATGAGGGTTGGACAGGACACTCTGGAAAGTCGTTCCTGAACACCCCAGCCAACGATCGCGTCGAAGCTGGCGAGATAAGCATGTTTGTTGTTTTTTGCCCAGCGCTCGGCCATCTTTTGACGCAATTCGGCCTGTTCCGGTTTGGGGAACAGCTTACCCCCAAGGGCCTTGCCGATGGTCCCCAGACTGAGCGCGCGCATCAGGCTCCAGCGCTTGAACCATTGCCAGTAATCGTCGCGGCTGCGCAGTTTGACCTCGGGTGCGCTGTTGACGATGCACAGGCTTTTAAGCAGTTGCGGCTGATCCACCGCCAGTTGAAAGCCGATCATGCCGCCCATGGAAAGTCCCACATAATGTGTCGGACCGAGTTTCAAATGTTCGATCAGGGCGATCAGGTCGGCGCTGAACCCGGCGATGCTGTAGCGCTCGCGGGGTTTGTCCGAGCGACCGTGGCCGCGTATGTCCGGTACGATCACCCGGTAGCGGGCAGACAATGCCGTAATCTGTTCTTCCCAGTCCAGGGTGCTGGAGCCCAGTCCGTGGACCAACAGCAACGGCGTGCCGTGGCCATATTCCTCGTAGTGCAGGTTGCAACCTTCGTGTTCGAAATAGGCCATGGGTTACTCCGTGTCAGGCTTGTTCAGGGGCGGCGAAGGGGGCATCCAGCGGCGCGGTGTCGAAGGTGCGCAGCAGTTCGATGAGGATTTGCGTCGCCGGGCCCAGTGGTTTGTCCTTGTTCGAATACAGGTAGAAGCTCGGGTTACGGCTGCCGCCCTGATCCAACGGTAGCAGCTTAAGCGTGCCTTCATTGAGTTCGCGTTCGATCATGTGCCGGGGTAACCATGCAAAACCCAGCCCACTGCTGACAAACGTCGCGGCGGTGGCCAGGCTGCCGACGGTCCAGCGCTGTTCGGCGCCAAGCCAGCCGACATCCCGTGGCTGCTGGCGGCCAGAGTCGCGGATCACCACTTGCATCTGGCTTTCCAGGTCCTGGAAATTCAGCTCGCGATTCAGGCGATGCAGCGCGTGTTCGGGGTGAGCGACGGCGACGAATTCAACGTCGCTCAATTCCGCGCCCAAATAACCGGGAATGCTGAAACCGGTGATCGCCAGATCGGCCACGCCTTCGAGCAAGACTTCCTCCACGCCCGACAACACCTCTTCACGCAGACGCACCCGGCAGCCGCGGCTTTGCGGCATGAACGCGGTCAAGGCACGGACGAGGCGCGCGCTCGGGTACGCGGCGTCGACCACCAGCCGCACTTCCGCTTCCCAGCCTTGCTCCATGTGATGCGCGAGGTCTTCCAATTGGCTGGCCTGTTTCACCAGTTGCCGCGATCGGCGCAGCAACACGCCGCCGGCTTCGGTCAGCACGGCTTTGCGGCCGTCGATGCGTAGCAGAGGTACACCGAGCTGGTCTTGCATGCGCGCCACGGTGTAGCTGACCGACGATTGCGAACGGTGCAGCGCTTCGGCGGCCTGGGCGAAACCGCCGTGGTCGACCACGGCCTGTAACGTTCGCCATTGATCAAGGGTCACGCGGGGCGCTTTCATGTTGAGCTCCTCTTGTCCTAAGCTGGCAGTCCTTATTGGAGACTGCCGAATGAAAAAATTCTGTGTTGTGCTGCTGGCGATGTTGCCGTTGACTGCGTTTGCCTACCCGATCGACGTTCAAAAACAGCTGAACGGCTTGAGCATCGACTACAACGCGTATGACACGGATTCCGATATCGCCTCCATCCAGGTAAACAACTACGGCAGCACTGATGCAGTCTGTAAGGTGGTTTTCAATAATGGGCCGGAAGCACCGCGCACCCGCAATATCGAAGTGGCCGCCGGCAAGCACAAAAATGCCACTGCCAAGTTCAACCGGTCCATCATTAAGATGCGTATCAACCTGACCTGCACCCCGAAATAACTGGACGACCCCTGTGGGGGCGAGCAAGCCCGCTCCCACAGGTAAGTACCGCTTATAAACGAATTTATTGATGGTTTATAGCAGTTATTTGCGCTTTTTCATCGATATGACTCTGTTTAACCTTCACTCCATCGACCTACAGCATTCTCAGATGGAGCCTACATCTCATGTCACGTGTTCTGATCATCGAAAGCAGCGCCCGCCAGCAAGACTCGGTTTCCCGTCAACTGACCCAGACCTTCATCAGCCAGTGGAAAGCCGCGCACCCCAACGACCAGATCACCGTCCGTGACCTGGCCGTCAACCCGGTGCCGCACCTGGACATCAACCTGCTGGGCGGCTGGATGAAACCGGCCGAACAACGCAGCGACCTCGAACAGATTTCCCTCGAACGCTCCAATCAGTTGACCGATGAATTGCTGGCCGCCGACGTGCTGGTCATGGCCGCGCCGATGTACAACTTCGCGATACCCAGCACGCTGAAAGCCTGGCTGGACCACGTGTTGCGGGCCGGCGTGACCTTCAAGTACACCGACACCGGCCCGCAAGGTCTGCTCAGTGGCAAGCGCGCTTACGTACTGACCGCTCGCGGCGGGATCTACGCCGGTAGCACTGCGGATCATCAGGAGCCCTACCTGCGTCAGGTCATGGGCTTCATCGGAATCCACGACGTGACGTTCATTCACGCCGAAGGCATGAACCTGGGCGGCGACTTCCAGGAGAAGGGATTGAACCAGGCCAACGCCAGGCTTGCCCAAGTGGCCTGAGGCATTAATCGTCAGATAATCCCTTGATGTTCAAGTGACCTGGCGCAACCCCTTCAAGGCTTTACGCGCATCGAACCTCCCTTTGCACTTGTTGCTCCTGAGTGCTGTAGCCCGATTGAACGCATTGGCGAGATCGGGCTTTTTTTTGTCTGCAATTTGGTGGGTGACCCAATCTCTGTAGGAGCGAGCTTGCTCGCGAAGGAGTGTCAGACAACACCGTGTCGACTGACACTCCTTCGCGAGCAAGCTCGCTCCTACACAGGTATGTGTGAACTCGCGATAAAGGGCAAAACCCGCTATCGTCGCCGCCATTCGAAAATGAGGCGAGCATGGGCTATCTACTTTTTGTCACGCTGATCCAGGCGTTTTCCTTCAGTCTGATCGGCGAATACCTGGCCGGTCATGTCGACAGTTACTTCGCCGTGCTGGTGCGGGTGTTGCTGGCGGGTCTGGTGTTTATTCCGCTGACGCGCTGGCGTTCGGTGGAACCGGCGTTCATGCGCGGCATGCTGCTGATCGGTGCGTTGCAGTTCGGCGTGACCTACGTCTGCCTGTACCTGAGCTTCCGGGTGCTGACGGTGCCGGAGGTGTTGCTGTTCACCATCCTCACGCCGCTCCACGTTACGCTGATCGAAGATGCGCTGAACCGGCGCTTCAATCCGTGGGCGCTGGTCGCAGCGTTGGTGGCAGTGCTCGGCGCGGCGGTGATTCGCTTCGACCGGATCAACCCGGATTTCTTCATGGGGTTCCTGCTGCTGCAACTGGCCAACTTCACCTACGCCGCCGGGCAGGTGCTTTATAAACATCTGGTGGCGCGTCATCCCAGCGACCTGCCGCATTACCGGCGTTTCGGTTACTTCTATCTCGGCGGATTGGCGGTGGCGCTGCCAGCGTTTCTACTGTTCGGCAAACAGAATTTCCTGCCCGAAGCACCGCTGCAATGGGGCGTGCTGGCATTTCTCGGCCTGGTCTCGACCGCGTTGGGGTTGTATTGGTGGAACAAAGGCGCGTGCATGGTGAATGGCGGCACGCTGGCGGTGATGAACAATTTGCACGTGCCGGTGGGATTGCTGATCAACTTGCTGGTTTGGAATCAACATGAGGAACTGGGGCGGTTGCTTCTCGGTGGATCGGTGATTCTGATGGCGGTGTGGATCAGTCGATTGGGTGTACGCCAACCCGCAGTCGCACACTGAACCCATGTGGGAGCGAGCTTGCTCACGATAGCGGTGTGTCAGAAACATCTATGTCGACTGACACTGAGTCATCGCGAGCAAGCTCGCTCCCACAGGGGATTGCGGTGTTACATGACGTGTTTTTCGGGCGTGGGAATGTGGCTCGCTCCAAGCACCGCCGGGAGCAACCCGGCCCGCAAATCTCCACCACTCGGCTGCTGGTAAAGACTCAACCCGAACTCCGGCAGCACCGCCAGCAAGTAATCGAAAATATCCCCCTGAATCCGCTCGTAATCCGCCCACACCGTGGTGCGGGTGAAGCAGTAGATCTCCAGCGGAATTCCCTGAGCCGTGGTCTGCATCTGCCGAACCATACACGTCATGTTGGGCTGAATCTCCGGATGGCTCTTCAAATACGCCAGTGCATACGCGCGGAACGTGCCGATATTGGTCATCCGCCGCCGGTTGGCCGACATCGCCGCGACATTGCCCTGAGCTTCGTTCCACGCCTTGAGTTCAGCCTGTTTACGGCTGATGTAGTCGGTCAGCAGATGCACCTGGGACAGTCGCTGTTCTTCGTCATCGCGGATGAAGCGCACGCCGCTGGCATCGATGAACAGGCTGCGCTTGATCCGTCGCCCACCGGACTGCTGCATGCCGCGCCAGTTCTTGAACGACTCGGACATCAGGCGCCAGGTCGGAATCGAAACGATGGTCTTGTCGAAGTTCTGCACCTTGACCGTGTGCAGGGTGATGTCCACCACATCGCCATCGGCACCGACTTGCGGCATCTCTATCCAGTCACCGACCCGCAGCATGTCGTTGCTGGTCAGCTGCACGCTGGCGACGAACGACAACAGGGTGTCCTTGTAGACCAACAGAATCACCGCCGACATGGCACCCAGACCTGACAGCAGCAATAGCGGCGAACGGTCGATCAACGTGGCGACGATGATGATCGCGCCGAACACGTACAAGACCATTTTTGCCAGTTGCACGTAGCCTTTGATCGAGCGGGTACGGGCATGTTCGGTGCGTGCATAGATGTCCAGCAAGGCACTGAGCAGGGCGCTGATCGACAGCACCATAAACAGAATCGTGAAGGCCAGCGCCACATTACCGAGGAAGATCAGCGCGGTTTTGCTCAGTTCCGGTATGAGGTGCAGGCCGAACTGGATCACCAGGGACGGCGTCATCTGCGCCAGACGGTGAAACACCTTGTTCTGGCGAAAGTCGTTGACCCAGTGCAATGCCGGTTGGCGACCCAGCATTTTGGTCGCGTGCAGGATCAGGTAGCGCGCCACTCGTCCGAGGGCCAGTGCCACCACCAGCAATAAAAGCAGACCTAGACTGGAATGCAGCAGTGGGTGCTGTTCGAGCGCACCCCAAAGGTCTTGGACGTTGAGCCAGAGCTGTTTGATATCCATGGTTAAAACCGTTCTTCTATAGGACGCGTCGGGGCGATTAGAGCATTTAAGACCCTTTGGATGACGTTTAAGGACAAAAAACGCAACAAAAAAGCCATTGTTTACGGTCGTTTGCATAAAGAAACTCGGCCTTCGCGCTCGAAACCGTTACCCTATGCAGCTGTTTTTTTGTATTTCTTCGAGGTAGCACCCGTGTTTTCCCAATTCGCCCTGCACGAACGCCTGCTCAAAGCCGTGGCCGAGCTTAAATTTGTCGAGCCAACGCCTGTGCAAGCAGCGGCTATTCCGCTGGCGCTCCAAGGGCGTGACCTGCGGGTGACTGCGCAAACCGGTAGCGGCAAAACCGCCGCCTTCGTTTTGCCGATCCTCAACCGTCTGATCGGCCCGGCGAAAATCCGCGTCAGCATCAAGACCCTGATTCTGCTGCCGACCCGCGAGCTGGCGCAGCAGACCATTAAGGAAGTCGAGCGTTTCGCCCAGTTCACGTTCATCAAGTCCGGCCTGATCACCGGCGGTGAAGACTTCAAGGTCCAGGCCGCCATGCTGCGCAAGGTGCCAGACATCCTGATCGGTACGCCGGGGCGGATGATCGAGCAACTGAACGCCGGCAACCTCGACTTGAAAGAAGTCGAAGTGCTGGTCCTCGACGAAGCCGACCGCATGCTGGACATGGGCTTTGCCGAAGACGTGCAGCGTCTGGTGGAAGAGTGCACCAATCGCCAACAGACCATGCTGTTCTCCGCCACCACCGGCGGTTCGGGCCTGCGCGAGATGGTCGCCAAGGTCCTGAACAACCCGGAACACCTGCAGCTGAATAACGTCAGCGATCTGAATGCGACCACTCGTCAGCAGATCATCACCGCTGACCACAACCAGCACAAAGAACAGATCGTGAACTGGCTGCTGGCCAACGAAACCTATCAGAAGGCAATCGTGTTCACCAACACCCGAGCCATGGCCGACCGCATTTACGGCCGCCTGGTGGCGCAGGAATACAAGGCGTTCGTCCTGCACGGTGACAAAGATCAGAAGGACCGCAAACTGGCGATCGATCGCCTGAAACAGGGCGGCGTGAAAATCCTCGTCGCCACCGACGTCGCCGCCCGTGGCCTCGACGTCGACGGTCTCGACCTGGTGATCAACTTCGACATGCCGCGCAGCGGCGACGAATACGTTCACCGTATCGGCCGCACGGGCCGCGCCGGCAACGATGGCCTGGCCATCTCGCTGATCTGCCACGGCGACTGGAACCTGATGTCGAGCGTCGAGCGCTACCTCAAGCAGAGCTTCGAGCGTCGTACCATCAAGGAAGTCAAAGGCACTTACGGCGGTCCGAAAAAGGTCAAGGCCTCGGGTAAAGCCGTTGGCGTGAAGAAGAAAAAGGTCGACGCCAAGGGCGACAAGAAGAAAACCGGCGCCAAGGCACCGACCAAGCGCAAAATCGCCAATCGCCCGAAGACCGACGCTCTGTCGCTGGTCAGCAAGGACGGCATGGCGCCGTTGAAGCGCCGCAAGCCAGAAGCACCGGCTGCTGAATAAAGCGCCGTAGCGATTTCATAAAAAACCGGACGTGTGTCCGGTTTTTTTATGCTCGCAATTCGGACCAAACCGATCAGTACTCGGCTTTTTTCTCTGCCGATCCCAGCTCCTTGAGTCGTTGATCGATCAACTGGCACTTGTCCGGTAGGTCGGCGCTGGCCGTGCCCAAATCCATCTTCTGCAACTCCGCATTGATCTCCTTGGCCTTGGCTGGATTCTGCTCAGTGAGTCTGGTGACTTCTTTCGCCAACTGTTCGCGCTTGGCAGTGGCTTCCTCGGGTGTGCAGGACCATGCCGGGAGCGAGCAGGCGAGGGCAGCGGCGAGGGTGAGTTTCAGCAGGGTTTTCATGGTCTGGCCTCAGATCCGTATCGGGCGGTTAAACGGTTGAGGCCGATTGTCGGGCGAAAGTTCAACACGCGTTTTCATCAGGCGGTCCTCCTGAGACGCGTCCTGGTCCGGTGGATTGATCAGGCGTTGATCCAGGAAACATCCCGCCATTTCTCCGGACCGGTCTGCTTTAGAGCGCTTCCGTCCATCGGGTAGGGTTTCCCCGGTGAATCAATATTCCAAAGACATCGAACTCAAAGGCGCCGACAGCCTCTCGGACAGCGATAAAACGCGCCTGCTCAAGCCCTACATTGGCCAATGCCTTGGCGTTACCCAGCTCAATGAACTGCTGAAGGCCATCACCGACCACTATATCGACAAAGGCCTGGTGACCAGCCGCGCGTATTTGCCGCAACAGGATTTTTCCAGCGGGCATCTGAAGGTGCTGGTGGTCGAGGGCAAGCTCGAAGGGTTGAAAGGCGCGCAGGGCAGCCAGCTGTCGGTCCGTGAACTGGCCATGGCTTTCCCCGGCAAGACTGGCGAGCTGGTCAACCTGCGGGAAATCGAGCAGATGGTCGACCAGCTCAACCGCTTGCCATCGAACCAGGCGCAGATGGAACTGGCCCCCGGCAAGAACGTCGGTGGCAGCGATATTCTGGTCAAGAACACACCGCAAAAACCCTGGCGTGCCGGGTTGTCCCGCAGCAACGACGGTCAGCGCAGCACCGGCGAGCAGCAGTGGGGGACGACCTTCGATTGGGACAGTCCGCTGGGTCTGGCCGATCAGCTGATGTTGCGCGGCGGTCATGATGCGATGACCGATCACCAGCACACCTCCAACAACGCGTTGCTGTATTACAACCTGCCCTGAGGCTGGTGGAACTTCAGTTACACCTACAGCCAGAGCGAGTACCGCTCGCAGATCGCCGCCAACGGTTACAACTTCAAGCAGACCGGCGACAGCGAAAACCATCAGCTGCGCGCCGAGCGGGTGATCCATCGCGACGCCGTGAGCAAGACCTCCCTCAGCGCCGGCGTTTCCCACCTGCGCACCAAGAGCCTGCTCGCGAAGCAATCTATCCCCCATGACAGCAGCTCGACGAGGCCTTGTCCTCATACCGATCATGATGCCTCACCCATTCCATGATCTCTTTTTCATTCCGTCCCTTCGGCGTCAGGTCGAGATAGTTGTAGGCGCCGACCAGCATGTCCAATCCTCGGGCATAGGTTGAGTAAGTGTGAAAAATCTCCCCTGCCTCATTGCGATAAAACACACTGAGGCCTGGGAGTTCTTCCTCGGCACCGTCGGTTTTTTCGTAGTTGTAGGTCGCCTTGCCGGCGGCGACGTCTTCCGCTCGGGCCGTTACGCCAAAGTCGTAGTTGAAATCGCAGCCTTCCGACGACACCCAATCGAACCTCCAGCCCATGCGCCGTTTGAACGTCTGGAATTCGGTGAACGGTGCGTGGGAAACCGCCACCACGGCGACGTCATGATGGGCCAGGTGCTGGTTGGCGCCGTCGATGTGATCGGAGAGGAAGGAGCAACCGGGGCAACCTTCGTCCCAGCCGTCGGCAAACATGAAGTGGTAGATGACCAACTGACTGCGGCCGCCGAACAGGTCGGCCAGCTTCAACTCGCCGTCAGGCCCTTGGAAGTGATAGTCCTTGTCGATTTTCACCCAAGGCAACGCGCGGCGTTCGGCGCTGAGTTTGTCGCGTTCCCGGGTGAAGGCTTTTTCGTGGGCCAGGTGTTGTTTGCGGGCTGCGAGCCATTCTTCTCGCGAAACTATCGGATGGTTCTGAGCGTTCATCGGGTTTTCTCCTGCGCAATGCTGGGAGGTGACTGACTTACCTAGTCGTTTACCCTGGGCCGAGTTCGACATACCGTCGGTCAGCGCCGCTCAAATCCTTCGCTGAACGGCTGACGACGGAGCCGGTCACAACCTATACCTATGAAGCATCTTTCTCACAGGCATTGGAGGTTGAATCAGGATGACAACTTACAACTGGGATTTGATTGAACGTTTGCTGCACGAAGTGCAAAACGCAGCGCCCAGCTTCACGCCACGGCCCTATGCCGAGCAGTACGCAGCGGAGAAAGCCACGGAGGGCGAACAGACTGAAAACCTGGATCACCTGAAATCGGTGGCTGGCGAGTACGAAAAGTTACTGCTGGAGCGCGGTTTTATTGAACCTCGGCCTGAGGAGCAGGGTGGGACCGGTTCGAATTACATGCTGACCCTGCGTGGTTCGAGTTTATTGAGCCTGATCGACAGCAGCATTCCGGGCAATGATCATCCGCGGCAGGTGCTGGATGAGCAGGAAGATGCGCTGGATGAGGTGACGTTTGATGAGGTCGCGTCCAAGGCGCAGATTGCCTGAATGTACCTATGACTCAATGTGGAAGCGGGCTTGCTCGCGAATGCAGTTTCACAGTCGGCAGAAATGTTGAATGTTAAATCGCATTCGCAAGCAAGCCCGCTCCCACATTTGTTTTGTGATGCCCCTAGCTTTGCTGTGCAGCTTTCAAACACTTCAAATCGTTGAAATCCTTACGCACCCCTTCGATTTTCTTCAACAACCGCTGACGCTGGACCGGCGTGCTCTCGGCCATCAGATCCACAAACAGACTTCGAGCCTGTGCTTCGGTATTGGCGTAGGCCTTGCGGTAATCGGGCGTCCATAAACTCTCGCGATTCACCAGAAGTGTCTCGATGCGCTGTGGGAATTCCGGACTCTGACGTTGTGAAACCGCCGCGCTGAACTGCTTCTGCCAATGGGCACGGTTGGCAATCCATTGCGTGTTCTGGTCGCCCAAGGCGTTCGACCAGGCTACGACGCGTTGTTGCTGGGTCGGGCTGAGCGGGCCAAGCCAGTCATTCAACCGTTTTTCCATACGCTCGCTGCGTTGCTTGATCTGCTGTTCGAGGGGCGGTTTGAGGTAATCCTGCTGGCGTTTGCGCTGATCCTTGGCAAAGGCGTCGTTCATCTCCGCCACTTGCTTTTCATCCAGCCCCTGTAATAACTCGATGGCCGACGGAGTGATTTCCCGGGCGGTCTGGGCGATCGCCTGTTTGGCTTCCTGGGTGCGGGTTTGCAGCGCGGCGTCGGTAACCTGGTTGGATTCGACCATCACCTGAAGACGGTCCAGCCAGTCGAGGTAGCCCGGCAGTTGCGTGGTGCAGTGCCAGCTCAGGTGTTCTTTGAGGCGCTCGTTGAACCAGCCTTTCTGCTCGCCGTTCATGTCCAGGTAATCGCTGAGCGTCCACGGGATGATCACGTCGAGGTTGCGATAGGCCAGGCCCACACGGCTGCAGGCACCGAGGGCGAGGCTGAGGGTGATGATGACGGCGAGACACTTCAACCAGCGCGACATGGGCGAGTCCTTGCGAAAGCCTGCGTTCTCATGTGAACGCAGGATGAGCCTGCCAGTTCAGCCGATCAATAGAACGCGCGTTGTGCCTTGAAGGTGACCACGCCGTCGCACTGACTGTTGTGCCCGGAATAGGCGGAGCAGTCGCTGCCGCTAAGGCTCGAGTCGCTGTAGATCAGGTCCAGGTCGATGCCCATGAACGGCCGGGACAGTGTCAACGACCAATCGGTGAAACTGCCTACGGACCCGCCGTCAACCGACACCGGGGCGTTGAGCTGATGGGTGGTGTATTTCATGCTGATCCCGATGCCGAACGGCTGATTGCCGCCGAGGTCGGCGAACACGGTGCTGTTCTGTTTATCCGGGTCATTGCTGAACGCTGCGCCGAAACGGCTGCCGAGCAGGGTGAGGCCGCCGAAGAGTTCCTGGGTGTCGAGGGTGTCCACCTTCGGGTAGCTGTAATGGATCATGCCGACTTCGTAACCGAGGGATTGATCGAAAGGCTGTTTAAACCCCATGTAAGAATCGACTTCCAGGTTGTTTCCCGGACTCAATCCCATGCTCGGTGACCATTGGCCGACGTAGAAACCGCTGTCGTGGCTCAGGTCGAGGCCGCCGTGAAAGGAACCGGTGTTGGAGGGTTTGACCAAGCCTTGGGCCATGCTGCGGCTGGGGGAAGTGCCAAGTTTGAGATCGAAGTCCCCCAGTTCACGCTGGAAGATTTGCGCGTTGGTAATTGAAGATGACATCAGACCGCCGAGCAAAAACAAAAAGGGTTTGAGCATGCGTCACTCCATGACAGCGAGGAGCAGATACGAAAAACTGCTGAAACGCTTGATCTAGACGTGTGCAAGCATACCGGCGAATGTTCGGCATCGAAGGCCGTTCGTCGATTTTTGAAATATTGATGTATTTGAAGGGGGGTGGCGGGAGGGTTCCAGTCCAAGCGCTTCGAAGCTCAAAGCGCTTACGGACCAGGTGACGCGAGGGGATCTTGTAAGGGTGTTACTTTTTGCCGAGCGTGATTTGCTTGGACGGGCCGAACGTCTGGCCGCTGACGCCTTTGGCAATTTGCTGGATCTCGCCACCGGACTTGAGGAACGCAGCAATCTGGTTGTTGATCGATTCGCTGGTTTCAACGGCTGGAGCTGGCTTTGCTTTGCTATTGGATGCTTTTACACGCATGGCGGCCATTAACCTGTAGAAAATTAACTTGGCCACGCATCGTACAGGAAATACTTGACAATTGCTTGGTAAATCTCCCCCTGAAATACACATCACAAAAGCTCGATTTATCGCAAGTTATTATTCGAAATACTTTCGTAAGCTGCTGTTTTAAATAAGAACATCGGTGGGTATAAATGGATTTTTTCCAGGATGGAGGGGCAAAAACCAGCAGGCTAGCCTGACGAGTGGCCAGACGCATTCAGCAAAAAACCAGGAAAATTAAGGCCTTCACAGGATTTTTTGGAGCCACCTGGCCGGGCGCCGAACGCAGCCCGCAAAAACGGGTAGAATGCCGCCCACGCAATGAGGGTATTGGAAATGGCTTTAGTCGGGCGTTACAACAGTTTGCAAGTGGTTAAACACACTAACTTCGGTTTATATCTGGACGGTGGTGCGGATGGCGAAATCCTTCTGCCTAATCGTTATATTCCCAAAGATATTCCCAGCGAAGATGAAGACTGGCTCAACGTTTTTATTTATCTGGACAGCGATGACAAACTTATCGCAACTACCGAAAAGCCGAAAGTTCAAGTTGGTGAATTCGCCAGTTTGAAAGTCGTTGAAGTCAATAGCATCGGTGTTTTCCTGGATTGGGGCCTGCCGAAAGATCTGTTGCTGCCGTATTCCGAAGAAAAGCGTCAGATGACCGCTGGCGAATACGTCGTGGTGCACGTCTACCTCGACAAGCACACCCGCCGCATCACTGCGACGGCACGTCTGGATCGCTACCTCGACAAGACCCCGGCCAACTACACGCCCGGCCAGGAAGTTGATTTATTGGTTGCCGAAGCCACCGACATGGGCTTCAAGGCGATCATCAACAACAAGCACTGGGGCCTGATTCACAAGAACGAAATCTTCAAGTTCATGCGCGCCGGCAAGGAAGAAAAGGGCTTCATCAAAGAAGTCCGGGCCGACGGCAAGATCAGCCTGAGCCTGCAACCCGTAGGTGAAGAAGCGGCCACTAGCCTCAACTCGAAGATCCTCGCCAAGTTGCGCGAAAACAACGGCACGCTGCCGGTGAGCGACAAGAGCGACCCGACGGTGATCACTAGCATGTTTGGCGTCAGCAAGGGTAACTTCAAGAAGGCCATTGGTGCGTTGTACAAGAATGGTCAGATCGTTATCCATGCCGATCGCATCGAATTGAGCTGATCGTGGTCAGGTATCTGGATCGATTCAGTAACAGATCATTGCGGATTTTGCCGAGCATTGCGTAGGACTTCGGACTATTATCAGTGCGAAGGGGCTACAGAATTCCAGCCGCTCGGCACTACCCTGAAGGGGGCACCATGAAAGAGAAAATCCAAAACTGGCTGCACGACCTGGGTGTCGCACTCGGTTTGATCGAACCGCCTCTGCAACCTGTACCTGTTCGCACTGACGACGAACAGCGTCGCCGCCAGCAGCGCCGGCGGTAACAAGGCTCACTGGCAAATCACCTGTGGCGAGGGAGCTTGCTCCCGCTGGGGCGCGTAGCGCCCCTTTGTAGTCACAGGCAGAACACCGGGCAGGATGCGACTGCTACGCAGCCGAGCGGGAGCAAGCTCCCTCGCCACAAGGCCACCGTTAGATCACGAGAGTGTCTGGCACTCTCGATGCCGCCCGATCTCCATCAAAAACCGGCTCAAGTCATTCGCCGACCTGGCGCTCTTGAGCATTCGGTCTTCCTCCGCCGTAAACGCCGTCAACCTCAGTTCATCTTCCAACCGAAAGATCTTCAATCATCCCCGTGGCCGTCAATGGCTTTTTCCAGACGAAAAAAAACGGGTGTGGCAACCGACGCCACACCCGTCGAAGAAAGCATCAAGTCGTTATAAAAAGCTTAGATCGCGCTCGCCACCGGCGCCGGGCGACGGGACAGCAAGCTCACCAATACAAAACTCACAAGGCCCACGCCGAGGCTGTAGTAGATCGGCGTGTTGGCATCCATGCCGTCCTTGATCATGAACACCAGCGCAGTGGCAAAGCCCAGACCCATGCTGGCGATGGCACCGGCGGTGGTGGCGCGTTTCCAGAAGATGGCGCCGATCAGCGGGATCAGCATGCCGCCCACCAACAGGTTGTAAGCCAGGGTCAGCGCGCTGATCACATCGTTGACGACCAGTGCGATACCCAGCACCACGAAGCCGGTCAGCAGGGTGAACAGGCGGTTGATTCCCAGGCTAGACTGTTTACCGCCGCGCAGTTTCGGCAGCAGGTCTTCGGTCAGGGTGGTGGACGCGGCGAGCAGACCGGCGCTGGCGGTGGACATCATCGCAGCCAGTGCGGCAGCGATCACCAGACCACGGATGCCGTCCGGCAGGGACAGTTTGACGATGGCGGCGAACGCGTTGTTGACGTTGTCCAGGTCCGGAATCAGCACGTGAGCGGCCATGCCGATCAGCGCGCAGGCCAGGCCGTAGAGGATGCAGTAGAGACCGGCGAGCGTACCGGCGTACTGCGCGACTTTGGCGGTCTTGACGGTGAACACACGCTGCCAGATGTCCTGGCCGATCAGGATCCCGAAGAAGTAGATCATGAAGTAGGTGATGATGGTGTCCCAGCCGATGGTGCTGAAGTTGAAGGCGGCTGCCGGCAGTTTCAACACCAACTCATCCCAGCCGCCAACGCGGTACAGGCAGATCGGCAACAGGATGAACATCAGGCCAACGGTCTTGATCACGAACTGGACGATGTCGGTCAGGGTCAGCGACCACATCCCGCCAATGGCCGAGTAGACCACCACCACGCCACCTCCGAGCAGTACCGAGATCCAGAACGGCAGGCCGAACAGCACTTCCAGCACGGTGCCGATTGCCAGGATCGAGGTCACGCCGATCATCAGCGCATAGGCCAGCATGATCGCCGCGCTCGCGGAGCGGGCCATAGGGTTGTAGCGTTTTTCCAGCACCTGGGTAACGGTGTAGATCTTCAGTTTCAGCAGCGGTTTGGCAAGGAACAGGTTCAGCGCCACGATCCCGCAACCCAGTGCGGCGCAGAGCCAGAAACCGGAAATGCCATGAACGTAGCCCAGGCGCACGGTGCCGACCGTGGACGCGCCGCCCAGAACGGTGGCGGCCATGGTGCCCATGTACAGGGTCGGACCGAGGTTACGACCGGCGACCAAGTAGTCTTCGTTGGTCTTGGCCTTGCGCATGCCAAAGTAGCCGAGTACCAGCATCGCTGCGGCGTAAATGAGAACGACGAATAAATCCAGTGCCATGATGGCGTGTCTCCGATTGTCTTTTTTATGATGAAACAAAGATGGTTCTGTGGTGCAGCGCTTGGTGGGAGCGGGCTTGCTCGCGAAAGCGTTGTGTCAGCCACATTAATGTTAAATGTGCCGCCGTCTTCGCGAGCAAGCCCGCTCTCACTGGTGAACCAGCGTCAGGCTGGCTGACGCAGTTCAGGTTTCGGTATCACGCTTGTGCTTTTGTTACGCGGATCATTCGGGCCAAACACAGCAGCCGGCTCAGGGAAAAGGCTCAGCAGCGTCAGGTACACCAGCGACGCCAAACCCAGCGTGACCGGCAAACTGATGTCGATGCCGCCCGCCAGCTCACCCAAGGGACCCACGAATTGCCCCGGCAGGTTTACAAAGCACAAACCAACCAAGGCACTCGGGATCCAGGCACCCAGCCCACGCCAGTTCCAGCCGTGGGTGAACCAGTAGCGACCACCTTTCTCGCCACGGGTGAACACTTGCAGGTCATCCGGGCAGTAGAAGCCGCGGCGCACCAGCAGACCGATGATCATGATCACCATCCACGGGGTGGTGCAGGTGATGATCAGCACGGCGAAGGTCGACACGCTCTGCACCAGGTTCGCCGCAAAGCGTCCGATGAAGATGAAGGCAATCGACATTACGCCGATCAACAGGGTGGCCTTGACCCGCGACAGCACACGCGGGAACACGCTGGACATGTCCAGCCCGGTGCCATACAGCGAGGTGGTGCCGGTGGACATGCCGCCGATCACCGCGATCAGGCAGACCGGCAGGAAGAACCAGCTCGGCGAGACGGCCAGCAGACCGCCGACGTAGTTGTTGGCGGCGATGTAGTCCGGCGCCTTGATCGCTACGATGGTCGCGGTGGCAAGGCCGAACAGAAACGGGATGAACGTTGCGATCTGCGAGATCACCACGGCGGCCATGATCCGGCGCTTGGAAGTTTCACGCGGGATGTAGCGCGACCAGTCACCGAGGAACGCACCGAAGGAAATCGGGTTGCTCATCGCCACCAGCGCCGCGCCGATAAACGCTGCCCAGAAACCCGGTTGATCCATGCTGACGGTGCCTGCGTAGTTCACATCGAAAGGACCGGCGAAAGCGAAGATGCCCAGCAGGAACAACAGACTGGCGCTCCACACCGCGATTTTGTTGACCCACAACAGGAATCGGAACCCGTAGATGCAGACCGTCAGCACCAGAATCGCGAACAGACCGTAGGCCAGGCCCAGGGTCAGGTCGGTTTCCGGCAGACCGATCAGGCGTTTCGCCCCACCGATCAGCGCATCACCCGAACTCCACACCGAGAGCGAGAAAAAGGCGATCGCGGTCAACAGCGACAGGAACGAACCGACGATCCGCCCGTGCACGCCGAAGTGCGCTCCGGAAGACACGGCGTTGTTGGTGCCATTGATCGGGCCGAACAGGCCCATGGGCGCGAGGATCAGCGAACCCAGCAACACGCCCAGCACAATCGCCCAGACGCCGGCCTGAAAAGACAAGCCGAACAGCACCGGGAAACTGCCGAGCACGGCGGTGGCAAAGGTGTTGGAACCGCCGAAGATCATCCGGAACAAATCCGTCGGGCCTGCGCTGCGTTCGTTGTCCGGGATCTGTTCGACCCCGTGGGTTTCAATCTGCGTAAGGCTTTGGTCGTTGTTGTTGTTATTCATGATCTGCTCCGATCATAAAGGCGCGCTCATCGTGCGTGAGCGTCACCTGTTTGGCTAAGGGGGTGGCAGCCCTTCCGGCATCGCGGACAAATGTTCGTGGCAGGCCAGCCATAGGCCTTGTTGTTCTTGGCCAGACGTTTGTTTCTTGAAAACAATCGTCTCGCGCTCCTGGCTGAAGTGTTGCTCCCCTTGCATGCGTAGCTCGGTGGCCACGTCATGGATGAAAATCGCGAATTCACCCTGCAGGCTGACGACAGCGTTGCTCGACGTGCACGACAGCACTTCGAAGCCATCCTCCGAGCGCCAGGTGTCCCACAACGCCTGATAGGCATCACGCGACAGCAGTGGCTGTTCGAGGGTGTAGAACACGAAGCTGGCATCGGCGCTGAAGGCACCGAAGTAGGCTTCGCGATCGTTACGGGCGAAGGCAGACACCAGATCGGCGGCGGTCTTCAAAACCTGATCACGTTCGTTCATGACCGATCCTCAGCGATGGACCACCCCGGGCAGTACGCAGAGCATTTCGTACAGCAGGTTGGCGGCCAGCAGCGAGGTGTTGCCGGTGGTGTCATAAGCGGGAGAGACTTCTACCAGATCGCAACCGACCAGGTCGAGGCCTTGGCAGCCGCGAACGATCTCGATGGCCTGAATGGTCGTCAGACCACCGATTTCCGGCGTGCCGGTACCAGGCGCCCAGGCCGGGTCGATGCCGTCGATGTCGAAACTCAGGTACACCGGACCGCCGCCGACTTTCTCGCGAACTTCGGCCATCAACGGCGCCAGGGATTTGTGCCAGCACTCTTCGGCCTGAACCACTCGGAAGCCCTGGTTACGGCTCCAGTTGAAGTCGTCCGCGGTGTAGCCTTGGGCGCGCAGACCGATCTGTACGACGCGATCCGGGTCCAGAAGGCCTTCTTCGACGGCGCGACGGAAAGTGGTGCCGTGGGCGATTTTCTCGCCAAACATGTGATCGTTTACATCGGCGTGGGCGTCGATATGCACCAGGCCGACCTTGCCGTGCTTCTTATGGATGGCACGCAGAATCGGCAGGGTGATGGTGTGGTCGCCGCCGAGGGTCAGGGGGATCACGTCGTGTTCGAGGATGTTGTCGTAGGATTCTTCGATGATCCGGACGGCATCCAACAGGTTGAAGGTGTTGATCGCCACATCGCCGATGTCGGCAACCGACAGCGAGTCGAACGGTGCGGCACCGGTGGCCATGTTGTAAGGGCGGATCATCACCGATTCGGCGCGGATTTCGCGAGGCCCGAAGCGGGTGCCGGGGCGCAGCGAGGTTCCGATGTCCAAAGGCACGCCGACGAAGGCAGCGTCCAGGCCGGCGGCGGTGGGCAAATGGGGAAGTCGCATCATGGTGGCGATGCCGCCGAAGCGCGGCATTTCGTTGCCGCCCAGTGGTTGGTGAAGAATCTTGTCCACGGGTAGGGCCTCATCGTCGTTGTTTTAGTTATGTCGGTTGCGCCGGTCCGGGGAGATTCGGGCACCGTTAGGGGCCGATTCTGCGAAATGTAGTGACCGGGAAGAATCGCTACGGGCAAATACTTAGTTCAGATTTTTCTAAACTAATGCCGGCGGCGACTATAGACTCTTCCGATATCCGCAAGACTTTGTGGCGAGGGGATTTATCCCCGTTGGGTGGCGAAGCCGCCCCAAACCCTGCAAACCGGAGTGTCAGATACTTCGCATACAACGGGTTTGCGACTGCTGGGCAGCCGAACGGGGATAAATCCCCTCGCCACAGGATTGAAATTTGACTGAGTCTGGAGCCCCCATGGCCAACGCTTTACCCGACCTGAAACTATTGCGCATCTTCGTCAGCGTGGTCCGTCATCAGGGGTTTGCCAACGCCCAGCAAGCGCTCAATCTCTCGACCTCGGCGATCAGCACTTACATGAGCCAGCTCGAAGCAGCCCTTGGCCTTGTGCTCTGCCATCGTGGTCGTGGCGGTTTCAGCCTGACCAGCAAAGGCGAATTGTTCCATCAGGAAACCCTGCGCCTGCTCGGCGAACTCGAAGGCTTCGAGCAATACGCGGCGGCGCTGAAGGGTGAGTTGCGCGGCACGCTGAACCTCGGCGTCATCGACTCCACCGTCAGCGACAAGGCCTTGCCGTTCGCCGAGGCCATAGGCGCCTACAGTCAGGAACACCCGGCCGTGCATTTGCACCTCTCGGTGATGAGTCCGTACGAACTGCAACTCGGCGTGCAGGACAACCGCCTCGACCTGGCCATCGGTGCGTTTTCCACGCGCATGAGCGGGCTGGTCTACATGCCGCTGTACCGCGAGCAACACTGGTTGTATTGCAGTAGCCGTCATCCGCTGTTTACCGAGCGGCGCATCCCCGAGCAAGTGATCACCCAGCAACGCATGGTCGGCCGCGGTTACTGGAGCCAGGCTGAACTGGCGCGACACGGTTTCAAGCACAGCGCTGCGACCGTGGAAAGTATGGAGGCGCAGCTGATTCTGGTGCTGTCCGGTGCCTACATCGGTTATCTGCCGGAGCACTACGCCCAGGCTTGGGCGGACAAGGGTGACTTGCGCGTGTTGCTACCGGCGACCTTCGGTTACCAGGCGCCGTTCTCGATGATCGTGCGCCGGGGCCGCAGCCGGGAACCGCTGATCCAGACCTTCCGCGACCTGCTCAAAGCGCAGCTCAATCAGGCTTGAAAACATGTCCAGAATCCAATGTACCCGCTGCCTGCGGCCGCAGACCCACTGCCTGTGCCCACTGATCCCAAGCCTCGACAGCCGCACTCGGGTGTTGCTGTTGCAGCATCCGAGTGAAGTGACTCATGCGCTGAACACCGCCCGGTTGGCGGCGTTGGGATTGAACAATGCCGAGCTGATTGTGGGCGAGGTGTTCGAAAATTTGCCGACATTGTTGAATCAACCGGGCTATCAGGCGCGGTTGCTGTTTCCTGGCGAGGAGGCGCAGCCGTTGCAGGCGTACACCGCGAATGATCAGCCGCTGTTGCTGGTGGTTCCGGACGGCACTTGGCGCAAGGCGCGCAAAATGCTCCACCTCAATCCACTGCTGGCAGGGTTGCCGAGGGTGACGCTGGCGGAGGGTGGTGTGTCGCGTTATCGGTTGCGCAAAGCACCGGGGCCGGGTGCATTGTCGACGGTTGAGGCGATTGTTCAGGCATTACAGACGCTGGAAGCCCCTGTCAGTTTCGAGCCGTTGTTGAAACCGTTCGAGGCGTTGATCGAGGGGCAGATTGCGGCGATGGGGGAGGAGACCTTCCTGCGCAATCATGGGCCGAAGTAGTTGATGCCAGTGAGGGCCCCATCGCGAGCAAGCTCGCTCCCACAGTTGATTTCCTTTGCACACAAAATTTGTGATCGCCACAATTCCAATGTGGGAGCGAGCTTGCTCGCGATAGCGGTAGAACAATCACTGAAAATTACCGCTCGCGCATCGCCTCGGTCCGCGCTTTCAACACCGGTTTCAACAGGTAATCCAGCACACTTTTCTCCCCGGTAATGATATCCACCGTCGCCACCATCCCCGGAATGATCAGCAGTGGTTTCACATCCCCACCCAAGTGGTTTTTATCGGTCCGTACCTGAATCAGATAAAAACTGTTGCCCTTGTCATCCGTAATTGTGTCCGCGCCAATCAACTCGAGCTTGGCGCTCAAGCCACCGTAGATCGTGTAATCGTAGGCGCTGAACTTGACCATCGCTTTCTGCCCCGGATGCAGGAACGCCACGTCCTGTGGCCGCACCTTGGCTTCGATCAGCAGGTTCTCTTCGATGGGCACGATTTCCACCATGTCGCTGCCCGGCTGAACCACGCCGCCGATGGTGTTGACCTTCAGCACTTTGATGATCCCGTGCACCGGCGACACCACCGTGGTGCGGCTGACGCGATCGTCGATGGCGATACTGGACGCGGTGATTTTCGACAGGTCGGTGCGTTTCTCATTGAGCTCTTTCGCCGCGTCCGAGCGGAAGGATTGTTCAGATTCGTCGATCTTGCTTTTGATCTCGTTGATCGCCGATTCAGCGCGAGGAATCGCCAGCGTCGTGGCGTTCAGTGAGCCGCGAATCTCCACCGCGCTGCGTTTGAGCCGCAGGATTTCCACCGGCGAAACCGCCCCGGTGCCCACCAGCGGCGCGGACATGTTCATCTCCTGTTGCAGCAGCGCCAGGCTTGAACTGTATTGACCCTGTTTCGAGCGGAACTCCGCCAGCTCCTGGGTTTTCTGCCGCAGTTGTTCGGTCAGCGTGCGCTGTTCGCTGGCCAGGCGACGTTGCCGTTGTTCGTACAGCGAGCGTTCGTCCTCGGCCACTTGCGGCGCCTTGGCGATCACCTCAGGCGACAACTTGAACGGCCTCCCTTCGGCCTCGGCGGACAGGCGTTCGACCTGGGCGGTCAAGGCATACCGATCGACCTCGCTTTCACCCTTGTTCGACAAAAACCGCGTGTCATCCAGGCGCAGCAAGGTGTCGCCTTTGTTCACCATTTGCCCTTCGCGTACGAAAATCTCGGTGACGATGCCGCCTTCCAGGTTCTGGATCACCTGAACCTTGCTCGACGGAATCGCCTTGCCTTCACCCGTGGTGACTTCCTGCAACACGGCGAATTTAGCCCAGACCACGGCACTGATGATCAACGCAGCGGCGAGCCACACGGTGATCCGCGACCAGCGCGGTGAATCCTGCAAGGACGCGCCGGCGGTGTCGGGCATGAACTCGCTTTCGGCGCTTTTGCTGAAGCTGTCGAAGTAGCCGCGTGAGCCTTGTGAAGATGCCATGGAGTATTCCTAGACGGCCGCAGAGCCGACACGGCCCTTGCGCAGTGCATCGATGACGGCTTCTTTCGGACCATCGGCGACGATCCGCCCGTTGTCCAGCACCACCAGCCGATCCACCAGGCTGAGCATTGAAGTGCGATGGGTCACCAGCAGTAAGGTTTTACCCTGGACCCAGCCGTGGAGTTTTTGCCGCAGGACATCTTCGCTGCTGTTGTCCATGGCGCTGGTGGGTTCGTCGAGCAGCATGATCGGCGGGTCGAGCAACAGCGCCCGCGCCAGTAATACCGCCTGACGTTGGCCGCCGGACAGCAACTGCCCGCGTTCGCCGACAGGCCGGTCAAATCCTTGTGGATGTTGGCGCGCCAGCTCGGTCACGCCGGTCAGTTCCGCCACTTCCAGCATCCGTGAGTCGCTGATGTAACGCGCGCCGAGGGTCAGGTTGTCACGCAGACTGCCGGCCAGCAGGGGCAGGTCATGGGCGACGTAACCAATCTGCTGGCGAAGGTCGGCGACGTCCAGTTGCCGCAGGTCCAGGCCATCGAGCAGCAACTGGCCTTCTTCGGGTTCGTAGAAGCCCATTACCAGTCGCCCCAGGGTGCTTTTGCCCGAGCCGCTGCGCCCGATGATGCCGACCCGTTCACCGGGTTTCAGGCTGAAACTGATGTTGGCCAGCGCCGGTGCGTTCTGCCCGTTGTAGTGAAAGGTCACGCCGCTGACATCGAGGGCGCCTTGCAGTTGCGTGCGCTCCAGAGGCCGCTGTTTAGCGTCGCGCTCTTGGGGCAGACCCATCAATGCGTCGGTGCTTTTCATGGTCAGTTGCGCTTGCTGATAACGGGTGATCAGCCCGGCGATCTGCCCCAGCGGCGCGAGTACCCGACTGCCGAGCATATAGGTCGCTACCAGCGCGCCGACGCTGAGGTTGCCGGCGATGATGCTGTAGACCCCGGCCACAATGGTTGCCATCCCGGAGAACTGCTGGATGAACAGCGTGCCGTTGGTAGCCAGCGCCGAGAGATTACGCGCGTGGCTGTCGAGGCGGGTGAGGGCGCCGTGGGTGCTTTCCCATTTGTGCTGGCGCTCGCTTTCGGCGCTGCAGGCCTTGAGGGTTTCCAGGCCGCCGAGGGTTTCGATCAGCAAGGCCTGGCGTTCGGCGCCGAGGGTCAGGCTCTTTTGTACGGTGTCGCGCAGGCGCGCCTGAATCACCATCGCGAACAGGATGGTGATCGGAAACGCCAGCAATGGAATCACCACCAGCCAGCCACCGAGCAGGCCGATTACCACCAGCATCAGCACGGCGAAGGGCAGGTCGATCAGGCTGGTCAGTGTGACGGCGGTGAGGAATTCGCGCAGGCCCTGAAAGTCATGAATGCTCTGGGCAAAACCGCCGATGGTCGCCGGGCGCGCTTTCATCGACATGCCGGTGATGCGTTCGAACAGTGTCGCCGAAAGAATCACGTCGGTTTTCTTGCCAGCGGTGTCCAGCAAATGCGCGCGCACTACCCGAAGCGCCAGCTCGAAAACGGTTCCAATCAGCAAGCCGATGGACAGCACCCATAAGGTGGAAGTCGCCTGATTCGGCACCACCCGGTCGTAAGTCTGCATGACGAACAGCGGCACCATCAGCCCCAGCAGATTGATCAGGAAGCTCGCCAGGATCGCATCGCTGTACAGCCATTTCGACAGCTTTAACGTGTCGCGAAACCACGCCTCCACTCGCGGCACCAGCGGCGAGCGCAGGTCTTCGAGTTCATGCCGTGGCCGGGCGAACAACGCCTGGCCGCTGTAGTTTTCGGTGAGTTCTTCGCGACCGACCCATTGCTCGCCACCATCGGCTTCGCTCGGCAGAATCAGCAAGCGGCCGTCGTCGCCGAAGCGGCGCAGGACGGCGGTGCGGCCGTTGTTTAGGATCAGCATCACGGGAAGGTTGAGCGCGGAAATGTCGGCCAGGTCCCGGCGCAAGAGTCGCGCCTGCAAACTGGCCCGGGCTGCTGCGCGTGGCAGCAGGTCCAGGCTCAGGCGTTGGTGTGCCATTGGCAGCCCGGCACTCAGGCTGGCGCGACTGACCGTGGCGCCGTGGAGTTTGCAGAGGATCAGCAGGCCATCCAGAAGCGGGTCATCGAAGCTCAGCCGCGGATCGACACCGATGTTGCCGAGTTCCATGCTGGTCACATTGAACACTCCATTGCACTACTTCAATTCAGGCAAACGGGCTTCGTTTTTCACTTCGGTCCGGGCGATCGCATCGGCAGGCAGCACCACGCGTTGTTGACTCAGCAACTTCCCCATGTTCGCCAGCACGCGGTACATCGAGTATTCCTCGGTGTAGCGCACTTCGGTGTAGCGACGGTTGGCGTTGTAGAGCTCGTTTTCACTGTCGAGCACGTCGAGCAGGGTCCGCTGGCCGAGGCCGAACTGGTCCTGATAGGCCGCTCGTACACGGGTGGTGGTTTCCGCGTATTCGCGGGCAGTCGGCGTTTGCTTCCTGGCGTTGAGCATGGCGTTCCAGGCCAGGCGGATGTTTTCGTTGAGCTGGCGCAGGGCGTTATTGCGGATGTCCATGGCCTGATTGATTTTGTGTGCATTGGACGCCAGCCGCGCCTTGTCGCTGCCGCCGCGAAACAGGTTGTAGTTCATCACGATGCCGACGCGCCATTCGTTGTCGTGGCCTTTTTCACCCGCCACGTTGTTGTCCGCGCCCACCGCCGCCTCAGCGTCGAAACGCGGGTAGAACGGTGACTTGGAGACTTCGTACTGGCTCTCGGCCGATTGCACGTCGGCCTGGGCGGATTTCAGGTACGGGTTGTTGTCGACCATGCTCTGTTGGGCGTCTTGAATGGACGGGGGCAACTCTCCGCGAATCGACGCTGGCGCTTCCAGTTCATCGGGTATGCGCCCGGTCACGGCGGAGAAATTCGCTTCGGCATCGGCCAGATCGACTTCGGCGGTATCGAGGTTGTTCTCCGCGAGTGCCCGCCGTGCCACGGACTGATCGGCGTCGGCGTTACTGCCGATGCCGCGCTGGGTGCGCAGGCCGATCTGGTCGTTGACCCTCATGTGTGACTGCAGGTTGTTCTTGGCCAGGGTCACCAGTTCGCGGCGCTTGAGCACTTCGAGGTAAACCTCGATGGTGCGCAGGGCCAGGTCCTGAGCGGTGCCCTGGGCGTAATAGGCCCGGGAGTTGACCACGCCTTCGGTGCGCTCGACTTCGTTCGATGTGTTGAAACCATCGAAGAGCATCTGCCGCAGGCGCAGTTCCGACTGGGTATAGGTCAGGATTTCAGTATTGTGATTGCCCAGGGCCCGGGTGTTGGTGTTGTCGCTGTACCCGCGCCCGTACGCGGCATTCAAATCAACGGATGGATAGAAGCCACCCCTGGCGACTTTCACGTCTTCATCCGCAGACAGGCGGCTATCGACCCGCGACGCGAGTTCCGGGTGGGTGGTTATGGTGCTCTGGATCGCCTCGGTCAGAGACATGGCGTGAGCCTGAGAAGTGCAGGCCATGGCCAGTAAAATTGCGCTGCAAAGTGGGGTCAATCGGCGCATGGATGCATCTCCCTGAAATCCTGATGGTGCTATTAGCCGCCAAATAGTTGACGACATTTATAGGCGAAACCTTTTCATAAGAGCTAAGAACATTCTCAAAGCAACCTTAGAAGGTTTTCTCATAACTCCAATGCCGAAAAAAACTTATGCGCGCTGCAAAATCCAGCACATTGTTCATTCCGAAAGCCCCTGATTTACTAGCTTTAGGGAGCTTCTTGAGGGCCGGTAAACGTTCAATCCATTTATCGTTGTAGCCGAGGAAGTGCTGGAGGGGAGGGACGCGCAGCGGTTTTTCAGGTGACGGTTTTTTGTCACTTGCTGGTTCAGAACCGTTACGCATAGCTCGCAGGTGAGGTTGTTTCGCAACCGGATCCCGATGTAATTGATTGCATTGGGTTAATGCCGAATCGGACCACCTCGCCCAAGAGCGAAGCGCTTGGCGAAAAAGTTGCCAGGGCAGCGGCTTGTTCAGACAAGCCACTGCCGAAGACGATCCGCCGGTCACCCGTTCACGCTATGAGCACGTTCTTCGCAATCAACAGGATGCCGACAGCGGTCGGCAGCGGAGGAAATGCACATGGCTACGCTCATCGGTATCGTCAGTAAGGTCATTGGTCAGGTGTTCGCTGAAGCGAGCGACGGCACCCGGCGTGCCTTGATCGAAGGGGACAGGCTGTTCGTTGGCGATCAACTGGTCACAGGTAACGAAGGCGCGGTTGCGGTGCACCTGCAAAATGGCCAGGAACTGACCCTTGGGCGTGGCAGCAGCCTGCCAATGAATTCCCAATTGCTGGATCACCAGGCTTCCCATGTGGAAGCCCCTGAAGCGACCACGCCGACTCAGGCGCAACTGACCGACGTCGAACGACTGCAAAAAGCAATCGCGGCGGGTGATGACCCGACTCAGGCGGCGGAAGCCACGGCAGCGGGGCCGGGTTCCCCGAGCGCACCCGGTGGTGCATTGGGGGGCGGCCACAGTTTTGTGCTGCTGGAAGAAGTGGCCGGGCGGGTCGATCCAACCATCGGTTTCCCTACCGCCGGCTTCAACGGTATTCCTGAATTACCCCTGGAGCGTCTGGCGGGTGATCCGGATAACGGCGGTAACGCGGCCGCTGCGCCGATTGCGGCTGATACGCCGATCATTCCTGATACGCCGAGTGTTCCGGATACCCCGGACCGTCCTGTCACCCTCAACGGCCTCGACGTAGTTGGCGGCGAGATTACCGTCTACGAAAAAAACCTCAGCTACGGCACCGACCCTGACGCACCCGCCCTGACCCAAACCGGTACCTTCACCGTCGGCGCGCCGGATGGTTTGCAAACCCTGACCGTGGGCGGCATCGCCATCGTCACCGCGGGCGTGGCGGCGGGCTTCCCGCAAACCTCCGTGACCAACACCGGCGCGACATTCACCGTCACCGGTTACAACCCAGCCACCGGCGTGGTGTCCTACAGCTACACCCTCAATTCCGACAGTGATCACCCGAATGCCGGCGGTGCCAACGACATCTCCGAGAATTTCGAGGTGGTGGCCAAGGATGTCGATGGCAGCACCGCGACCGGTCAGATCAACGTCACCATCGTCGATGACCTGCCGACCGCTAACCCCGAACTGGCCTCCGTCGCCGAAGGCGGCATCATCAGCGGTAACGTGCTGTTGAACGACGTGACCGGCGCCGATGGTCCTGCGCTCGGCGGTGGCGTGGTCGGCGTGCGCGCCGGCTCGGATACTTCGTCCCCAGTCAGCGGCGGCCTCAACACCCAGATCAACGGCGCCTACGGCTACCTGACCCTCGATGCCCAAGGCAACGCCGAATACCACAGCAACCCGAACGCGGTCAGTGGTCCGGGCGCGAGCGACACGTTCACCTATACCTTGCGCGATGCCGACGGTGACGAGAGCACCACCACCATCACCATCGATGTCATTAACAGCTGCATCAGGGCGGTCAGTGACAACGATGCCAGCGTTTTTGAGAAAGCCCTCGACCTGAACAAGGATGGTCAGGACCTGGCGCCCGGCACGGTCGTCGGCAGCCAACCGGGCAGTACCGGCGAGACGGCCTCCGGCACCCTGGTCGGCTCGGTCAGCGGCGCGGTCGGTGTGGTCACTTATGCGCTGGTCGGTAGCGCCACCGGAACCTACGGGCAGATCCTGCTCAACCCCAACGGCACGTACACCTACACCCTGACTTCGCCGGCCGGCACCACGCCGCAGGCGAATGACGGCGCCAATACCTTGAGCGAAACCTTCACCTATCAGGCCACCGATGCCGTGGGCAACAGCGTCACCAGCACCCTTGTGGTGAACATCGTCGATGACCTGCCCACCGCTAACCCCGAACTGGCCTCCGTCGCCGAAGGCGGCATCATCAGCGGCAACGTGCTGTTGAACGACGTGACCGGCGCCGATGGTCCCGCGCTTGGTGGTGGCGTGGTCGGCGTGCGCGCCGGCTCGGATACTTCAACCCCGGTCCATTGCAACCTCAACACCCAGATCAACGGCACCTACGGCTACCTGACCCTGGATGCCCAAGGCAACGCCGAATACCACAGCAACCCGAACGCGGTCAGCGGCCCGGGCGCGAGCGACACCTTCACCTATACCTTGCGCGATGCCGACGGTGACGAGAGTACCACCACCATCACCATCGATGTCATTAACAGCTGCATCAGGGCGGTCAGTGACAACGATGCCAGCGTTTTTGAGAAAGCCCTCGACCTGAACAAGGATGGTCAGGACCTGGCGCCCGGCACGGTCGTCGGCAGCCAACCGGGCAGTACCGGCGAGACGGCCTCCGGCACCCTGGTCGGCTCGGTCACCGGCGCGGTCGGTGTGGTCACTTATGCGCTGGTCGGTAGCGCCACCGGAACCTACGGGCAGATCCTGCTCAACCCCAACGGCACGTACACCTACACCCTGACTTCGCCGGCCGGCACCACGCCGCAGGCGAATGACGGCGCCAATACCTTGAGCGAAACCTTCACCTATCAGGCCACCGATGCCGTGGGCAACAGCGTCACCAGCACCCTTGTGGTGAACATCGTCGATGACCTGCCCACCGCTAACCCCGAACTGGCCTCCGTCGCCGAAGGCGGCATCATCAGCGGCAACGTGCTGTTGAACGACGTGACCGGCGCCGATGGTCCCGCGCTTGGTGGTGGCGTGGTCGGCGTGCGCGCCGGCTCGGACACTTCAACCCCGGTCCATTGCAACCTCAACACCCAGATCAACGGCACCTACGGCTACCTGACCCTGGATGCCCAAGGCAACGCCGAATACCACAGCAACCCGAACGCGGTCAGCGGCCCGGGCGCGAGCGACACCTTCACCTATACCTTGCGCGATGCCGACGGGGACGAGAGCACCACCACCATCACCATCGATGTCATCAACAGCTGCATCAGGGCCGTCAGTGACAACGACGGCGACCTGGTCAAGGTCACTCCGAACGCGCCACCGGTGGCCGTCGATGATCATGTCATCACCAACATTCTGTCGGGCACTGTCGCAGTGCCGGTCGAAGCGCTGTTGGCCAACGACACCGACGCCAACGGCGACCCGTTGACCACCTCGCCAACCAGCTTCAACACCAGCTGGATCGCCAAAGGCGCAGACTTCACTGGCAGCAACCAGAACTACAGTTTCACCGGCAGCAATGCCCAATCCGTGACCATCGCGCGCAGCGCCTTCGTCGCCAACACTGCCGCCATGACTGCGGTGCTGGTGGTCAGCGGAGCGCTGGGCGCCGTCACTCACAGCAACGCCAAAGACGAGGACCGCATCACCGTCACCCTCAAACAGGGTGAAACCCTCAACCTGGACCACAACCTGGCGGCCGGTCACGTCACCATGGAATATTCAGTCAACGGCGGCCCGTTCATTGCCATCGGCGATGGCCAGACCATCACCGCCGCGTCGGACGGTATCTACCAGATCCACATCACCAACATCGGCAATGGCGGGCCGGGCAACAGCGGCAAGGGCGCGGAAAACTACCAGATGACCCTGACCGTCGACTACTCCGGCGCCCACAACACCACCCCGAACTACCACGGCACCTACACCGCCAACGACCACCATGGGGGCAGTGACAGCGCCGGCGTGACCATCACCTATCAGGACGGCCACACCCTCACCGGCACGGCGGGCGACGACGTGCTGGTGGCGGGCACCGGCGGCAACGTGATCAATGCCGGCGACGGCAACGATGTGCTCACCGCCGGTACCGGCAACAACGAACTGCACGGCGGCGCGGGCAATGACTTGCTCTACGGCGGCGCGGGCAACGACCTGCTTGACGGCGGCACCGGCATCGACACCGCGAGCTACGCCCACGCCACTGCCGGGGTCAAGGTCGACCTGAGCCTGCTCGGCGGGCAAAACACTGTGGGCGCTGGCACCGATACTCTAACTGCGATCGAAAACCTCATCGGCTCCGACTTCGACGACAAGCTCACCGGCGACACCCACAACAACATCATCACCGGCGGCCTCGGTAACGACTTGCTCATCGGCGGCCTCGGCAACAACACCCTCACCGGTGGTACCGGCGCGGACACCTTCCAGTGGCTCAAAGACAACAGCGGCCACGACGTGGTCACCGACTTCACCCCGGGCACGGATAAACTCGATTTGTCGCAACTGCTGCAAGGCGAGAATGGCACCGCCGCGTCGTTGGATGACTACCTGCACTTCACAGTCGCCGGCAGCGGCGATTCACTGGTTACCAGCATCGACGTCAGCGGCATGGCCGGCGCCGCGCCGAACCAGACCATCGATCTGGCGGGTGTGAACCTTGCCAGTCATTACGGCGTGACGCCGGGGGCGGGCGGGGTGATTGCCGGGGCGGACACGGCGACCATCATCAACGGGATGTTGAATGATCATTCGTTGAAGGTGGATACCGTGTGATCTGAAACTTAAACGACAAAACCCGCCATCCCTGAGTAAGGGGTGGCGGGTTTTTTGTTGTGTGTAGTTTAGGGAAGTGTCCGACCAGCGGTAGCAAAACCTGTGATTTCTGACAGTAGCCAGTCTTTCGTGACTGCCTTTAAATCAAGACATCGAGACGAGTCAAACAAACATCAATGTAAGGCGAGTGATCAGTGTCGGTTCTCTTCGCGGGACATTGGAAAACCTAGCGTTAGGGCGATAAGGCCCAACATCAAAGGAGTATTAAAATGTCTATCAAACAAGGCTTTCCTGTTAGCGCCAGAAAAAAAAGAGAGCAGTACCTGGCCTATCGACAAAGCATACGTGTTATTGATATGGCGGCTCCCACGCCCGGTGCCGCTAACCCTTTTTTAGATCCTTTGGTAGCAGGCGGCCCTTCGTATCTTCCTTATTCTTATTTCAATAAATCGCTGGTATTTATGCTTCCGGTATTTGATGGGCAGGCGGACACGACACCGAGTTTTGTCGAAGCATTTCTGACGGTAGATGGCTCCCCGGATGCAACATCCAAATATGAAGGGGTAACACCTCTTGACCCCCTTCCTCCTATTCCCATGACCCTCCGGTTGGCGAGTAAAGATCTCCCCGGTATGCGCACAATTAGTTTTGCCTTCGAGTTTCAGGGTAACCCTGCGAACGTAGGGACATTCCGATACGAGGTCGATCCCGTTCCGCCCTTACTCGACAAGTCAGTAGAACCACCGCAATCCGCAATTGATGAAGGTTTGGATCCTGATGACTTTGTCGGAGGCAAGACTGTTAAGCTGACGTATGCGGTCTGGTCGAATCAGAGACTTGGGGATGAGATCAAGTGCTATATCGGTCGTGATAAAAACACAAAGCAAGAGGTCGGAAGTATAACGATAGATGCGTCCAATTTAGGTAGGCCAATAGAGTTCTCCCTGGAGGCCCGCCATGTAGTTGGTTTTGATGGAAGATATATTGTTTTCTGTGAGGCTAGGAGTTATCCAGGTGTTCCGTCCTTGCCATCTGCAGAAAAAGTATTGTATGTGTTTAAAGATCTTAAGCCGATTGTAGCGGAACCTTTGAACGTTCCCCAAATTCCAGACCCTGCGCTTGATATGATTGGGGTTCAAGAATTGATTGATGGATTGGGGGCGGGTCTTAAAAATCAGATTCCAAATTTTAATAGTTCATTGGATAAAATTGTTTATACCATTGATGGAGTAGAGCAGCCCGAAAAACCTATAACCCAAATTCCGTTCCTGCATGATCTCGATAATCACGCCCTTGTTGCAAAGGGGCATTTCAGAAATGACCTGGAGCTGGGCTATAGAGTTAAACGCGGCATCTTTTTCTATCCAGCTCAACCTATCGTCACCAACTATTCGCTGGACACCCGAAAACCGTGTGCACCGTTTGATCCTGCTGATGCCAATCCCCCGGACAAGACTATGCTTCTCCCATGGATTAAGGGACCGGTCTCCGAAGCCAATAAGCTGACGGCGGCCGACAAGCAAAATGGTGGGGTTGTTAAAGGGTTTATACCCTATCATCCTCTTTTCAAAGTAGGGGATTCGGCTCAATTTTACATTGGTGGTATTGAAGTGCCGCCGCCGGGCGGAATCTTTAATCCGAGTGCCTCTGACGATAAAACAAAACCCGCTGAATTTACGATGGATTGGACCTTTCTTGGAACTATTCCGGATAATAAAACTACGCAGCTTCAAGTAGTTGTAACGCATGATGTAAATTTTAATGAGGCGATTTCTACAGTGGATTATGCGGATGTCAGTACACAGCCAATCATCTTGGCTGCGGCCGGATTCAAATACATGCATGCCAATCCGCTGATTGGTTTGAATTGCAGTTCGTTGAGAAAGCTGCCCAATGGCGAGGTAGTGTTGGTTATTAACATTCCTGCGGATACACGGCTGGCTGGCAACGACGTTGTAGTGAAATATGAAGGATATGCTGCGAACACTCCTGGAACTCCTATTCCCGGATCTGAGTGGGAGGATGAACCATATGCTCCGACTCCAGCAGAGGCGGCTGCTGGTTATGAAAGGTATATGCCCTATACCCATATGCTGGCGACACTCAATGGTTATGGTCGGGTGAGCTATGAGGTAACTATCAATCGGGAGTTCGTCGCGAAAGATGGCGATGTTGTTCGAATCAGTGCGTATAACGGCACAGAGACATGCGATGTTACTAAGCCGATTATTCCTGTATAGATCGAGCGTCAGTATGTAAAAGTCTGTTTGCTGAGTCAAAATGTATATCCGGTGTCGAGGTGCCGGATATACATTTTGTTTTTATTGATTTTTTGTATCGATGCTTTCCTACGCTTTCAGAGATTATTCCTACATTTTTTTTTAGGAGGTCTCTGTATCGTCCGCAGCCCTCAACGTTCTCCGCTTCTTGCAGGAGACAAGAAAATGGAAGGGCAGACCCATGAATTTCGACAACCCAATCTCACATAAACCTGCGACGGCAACTACGTTCAAAGTGCTGGCACTCTTGCCGGCGTTTTTTTTGGCAAGCCCCTCGACAATGGCGGCAGTCATTGTTGGTCCCGGCGAGAACAGAACAATCGATCCGGCTGACGCGGTCAGTGACTACCTGGTGCAAGATGGCAGCATACTCAATGCAGGGGCAGTAACGACCCAAAGCTTGACCATTCAGACCGGGTCAACCTTGAACATCGATGGTGCTACCGTCAATGGCAATTCCGGCTTCTATGGGATTCAGGTGTCTGACAGCCAGGCCACCATTCAACGGGCCACCGTGACGGCGGACACCCGTGCTTTATGGGTTGCTCGACCACCGTCATCTACGCAGGGCTCCACGGTCGTGGCTACCGATAGCCGGTTCCTGGGCGGTGAGACCGGCGCGCTGGTCACGGGTTTGAGTACATTGACGCTGAGCAACAGCGAACTGCGAGGCACCAATGCCGGCAGCGTTGGCCTGGACAGTCGCGGCGGTGATGTGCGCGCACTGGCAGGCACGCTGATCAGCGGCGACAGCGCTGGCGTACGAATGACCAATGACGGCAATGGTCAAGGCACCAATACATTATTGCTGGACAACTCCACCGTAGAAGGTCGCAGCGGGCCGGCGATCCTGGTGGAAGGCGGCGTTCAGGGCGCGACGATTCAGGTGCAGAACAGTTCCGTTCTGCGCGCGGCCGATGGCAATCTGTTGAAAGTGCAGGGCGCGTCCACGGCGGCGATGAATGTCGTCGGCAGTGCCCTGGAAGGCAACGTGCAAGTGCTGCAGAACAGCACCGTTGACCTCTCGTTTAACGGGGCCTCGATGATAGGGGACATCCTGCGCGAGGATGGCTCTACCGCCAATGTCACCTTGAACAATGGCTCATCGTTCACCGGGCGCTTGAATAACAGCAACCTGACGCTCAACCAGTCGAGCCTGACCATGGTCGACAATGACAGCATCGATAACTTGTCGATGAACGATGGCCTCGTCAATTTCGGTGCGCCTGGCGCGCAGCGTGCGAATCGTCAACTTGAGGTCGGTACGCTTAGTGGTAGCGGCATCATTGCCATGCAGGGTAATTTCCAGACCGGTGAAAGCGACTTGTTGAAGGCCGGCACGGCCACCGGAAGCTACGAATTGGCCGTCAACGCTTCGGGCACGGACGCGAAGTCGCCCCAGCAATTGACGCTGGTGCAAATCGTCAATAACCAGGCAGATTTCAAATTGTTGGGAGGCGGGGTCGACGTGGGGACATTTGAATACGATCTGGAAGAAAGAACCAATACCACCGGCGACACCGAGTATTACCTGAACCCTACCACCCGGCTCACTTCCGGTGCGCAATCGGTGGCTGCCCTGTTTCGAACAGCGCTTACCGTGTCATATGGCGAGTTGAAGTCGCTGGAAAACCGCATGGGCGAGTTGCAGGCGGACGACAAGCGCCATGGCCTGTGGGTACAGTCTTATGGCAATAAATGGAACGTTGACGACGGTTCGTCGGGGGTGGGTTACGGTCAACAGCAGCAGGGTTTCACCATGGGCGCTGATACCCGGCTGGGTGACAGCCCTTGGAGTGTCGGTGTGCTGGCGGGTTACAGCAAGTCCGATCTGCATCTCAGTGGCGGCACCTCGGCAACGGTTAACAGCTTCTACTTCGGCCCCTATTTCGGCTGGCTGAATCGGGACACTGGCTACTACGTCGATGGCGCCCTGAAGTTCAACCATTTCCGCAACGAATCCAACGTCAGGATGAGCGATGGCAAGCGTGCGGAAGGCGATTACAGCAATTCGGCAGTGAGTGCGATCGTAGAAGGCGGCCGCAATATTGACCTTGGGGATGGCTGGTTCGCCAAACCTTCTGCCCAGGTATCCGCGGCAGTGATTCAGGGCAAGAACTATCGTCTGGACAATGACATGGAAGCCGAAGGTGATCGCACGCATTCGTTGCGGACAAAACTGGGCGTCATGGCCGGTCGAAGCATCAACCTGGGCGACACTCAGGTGCGTCCATACGGGCGTATGGCGTTGGTCCATGAGTTTGCATCGAACGATAACGTGTGGGTCAACGGGAACCCGATCAATAACAACTTGAGGGGCACCGGTTTTGAAGTCGGTGCCGGGGTGACGGTTTCGTTGTCTGAGGAGCTGCATCTTGGTGTCGGTGTTGACTATGCCAAGGGTAAAAATATCGAACAGCCTGTGGCGGCTACATTTGGTGTGAGCTATCAGTTTTAAATGTTTGGGATGTAAAAAAACCGCTATTAGCGGTTTTTTTTCGTCCTGCCGATTACAAGTTTTTCTAGCCTTAGGCAGGGGTGACTGCTTTGACACTCCATGGACCGGACTCAGCCTTTTCATCTAGCGTCAGGGCACTAATTACATAGGTGCGCCCGACGGTCAGATTGTTTTTGAAAAAGGCCCATTTACCCTCATCGTTGGTGGACTCTGAATCTGGTTGGATAACACCGTCGACCTTGATCTTGACCGCACTATTCGGCGTATGGAGGCCCCTGGCAACAAACCAGCTCTTGTTTATGTCTCCTCCATCAGGAATTACATTCCCGTCGACATCATAAATGCGGGTTTCTGTGGGTGCGGCGGTGGCCGCTTCCACGGTAAATGGGTACGGATCGGAGGTACCGCCATTTGCCCATTTTGCGACGGCGGTGAGGGTGTAGGCGCCATCGACCAGCGGGCCAATCTCATACTTGAACCGACCTGTTGTGGCATCAACGGGTGCTTCTCCCAACGAGGTGAGGCCGTTGAAAATTTCTACCTTCTCACCCTTTTTGCCTTCCCCTTCGACAAACAGAGAGGTTTCGGAGGTCGTGGAGTTTTTCGGGATCTCGGTGCCGGCAAGGTCGGTGACCTTGTCGAGGATAACCAGTTTGATAGCCGCCACGGTAAATGGATACGGATCGGAGGTACCGCCATTTGCCCATTTTGCGACGGCGGTGAGGGTGTAGGCGCCATCGACCAGCGGGCCAATCTCATACTTGAACCGACCTGTTGTGGCATCAACGGGTGCTTCTCCCAACGAGGTGAGGCCGTTGAAAATTTCTACCTTCTCACCCTTTTTGCCTTCCCCTTCGACAAACAGGGAAGTTTCGGACGTCGTGGAGTTTTTCGGGATCTCGGTACCGTCAAGGTCGGTGACCTTGTCGAGGATAACCAGTTTGATAGCCGCCACGGTAAATGGGTACGGATCGGAGGTACCGCCATTTGCCCATTTTGCGACGGCGGTGAGGGTGTAGGCGCCATCGACCAGCGGGCCAATCTCATACTTGAACCGACCTGTTGTGGCATCAACGGGTGCTTCACCCAACGAGGTGAGGCCGTTGAAAATTTCTACCTTCTCACCTTTTTTACCTTCCCCTTCGACAAACAGAGAGGTTTCGGAGGTCGTGGAGTTTTTCGGGATCTCGGTGCCGGCAAGGTCGGTGACCTTGTCTAGGGTTGCCGGCTGGAGTTCTTCGCCAGCTACAGTAAAGTTGAAAACGTTCGACTCGTTGCCGTTGGGAACCTTGACCTTGATGCGGTAGGTTGCTGGTTCCAGGTCTTTCAGCTCAATAGTGAATTTTCCGCAGGCGTTGGCTGGTTCCGTTTTAAGTGAAGTATCACCATTAAACGCTTCGGCATTCTGGTTCGGGGGGGCATTGCCGAGAAGGGTGACTGCGTTAGTACGGATGATGTCACCGTCAGCGATCGGCTTTCCGTCACTGAGTACTTCGTTGATGATCGGCGTCGCGGTAGCCGCTGTAAATCTTTTGGGCAGTGACGAAGGGTTGGGAGGCCATGCGCCTACGGCGCGCACGTTGTAGCAATCGTAGCTTTTCAATTCGAGCAGTGGGCTTTTGAAATTGCCGAAATCGTCGGTGTTCGCTTCGCCCAGCTCTTCATTACCATTCATTATCCGTACTTTGTTTTTCGGTTCAGCGTTGATGCCACTAACTTCAATGGCCGTTTCGTAGGTAGTCTTATTAACAACGGACAAGCCATTACGATCGACGATTCTGTAGATCGTTAAGAGATTTTCGTCAAGCAGCTCTTCGGACGTATTTGATGAAGTATTCGAGGGAAAATCGGTCATGATCATGACTCCGGTTGGTCAAGGGGACGGAGTGATTTAAGGCCTCGAATCGGGGAATTGACTACTGTCAGAAATAACAGGTTTGCGTGGGTTTCCGATGAGCGGAGGGGCGATGACGGGAGTTGAAGGCGGGCTTATCCGCTATTTAGAGCGAAGAGAGTTTCAGGATTTACGCAAGGTCTTCTGTCGAACGATGTACACCGTCACCAGCACCGCACTGGTCAGCATAAAACCACGTGCCCACGGCAGGGGCACCAGGTAGCACGACAACAGAATACTCACCCACATCAAACCGATGGCGCAGACCTTGCCCTTGAGTGGAATGCCATTGCCGTCGAGGTAGTCGCGAATCCACGGCCCCAGCCGTGGATGCTCCACCAGCCAGTGATAAAAACGTGGTGAACTGCGGGCGAAACACGCGGCTGCCAGCAGCAGAAAGGGCGTGGTGGGCAATACCGGCAGGAAAATCCCGATCACCCCCAGCGCTACGCTCAGCCAGCCGATGGCAAGCAGCCCGTAACGCAACATCAGGGAGCGGTTGCCTATGGGGTTGTCCATAGGCAGAACCTTAGTGGTGACGTGGCTTGAGGATCGCCGGTTTTTCGTCTGGCGCGTTGCACAGCAGGTACAACGCGGTCAGGGCTTCCGGGATCTGCACGATCATGTCGTCCATCAGGTTGGCGTCGGCCGCGATGTCGGAGAACTCGGGCTGTTCGTCGAACAGACCCGAACCGACCATGATCGGCAGCAGCATTTCGCTGACTTCGTCTTCGGCGGTTTCGAACCAGGCCGCTTCGCGGAGGAACACGCCTTCCATGAAACCGATGCACCAGCCGCGCAGGTCGGAATCGTCCGGCTCTTCGCCCAGGTCGAGGTCGCACGGCAGCTCGAATTCCTCGTCGGACGCCAGTTGGCGAGCGATGTGAGCCTTGAGGGCCAGCAGGGTGGATTCGATGGCTTCACGCTCGGTGTCGTCGGCGTAATGCGGCTCTTCGGCGAAGAGGGCATCGATCCATTCACGGTCGGGAACGCTTTCGGAACAGATCGACAACGCGGTGAGGTAGCCGTGGGCGGCCACGTAGTCCAGCGCCTCGTCATGCAGTTCATCGGCGTCGAGGAAGACTTGCAGGCGGGTTAGTTGCTCAGCGAAGGACATTAAAGGGCTACCTTGGGAATTAAACAGATGCGGGAATTCTAGGCCTTCTTGAGCACACAGGCCAGCCGCGCGGCATATTTGAACCCAGTGCCCTCGCGGAACACCGCATTCCCTGTGGGAGCGAGCTTGCTCGCGAATGCGGTGTGTCAGGCAACATTAATGTCGACTGACACACCGCATTCGCGAGCAAGCTCGCTCCCACAGGGTTTTGCGTTGTGTTCCTCTTATCAGCGGCGCCCTTTGCAGGGGAGGCCTCGGGTATACTCCCGCGTTTTGTGATGCCCCTGCTGGCGTCGCGGCTGGAATGTGAAGCGTCATGCAATGCGCACTTACGATTTGTCAGTGCAGCCTTGCGGATCCTGAACCAGCCTTGCAGGGATGTTTTGATGATTTTTGGAGTTTTTATGCTCGAACAGGCTCAACGCGTCCTCAAGGATATCTTCGGCTACGACAGTTTCCGTGGCCGCCAGGGTGCAATCATTGAGCGCGTGGCCAGTGGCGGTGACGCCTTGGTGCTGATGCCTACCGGTGGCGGCAAATCCCTGTGTTTCCAGGTGCCGGCACTGTTGCGCGAAGGCCTGGCAGTGGTGGTGTCGCCGCTGATCGCGCTGATGGACGATCAGGTGGCGACCCTAGAAGAACTGGGCGTCGCCGCCGCTGCATTGAACTCCACGCTGAGCGCCGAGCAGCAACGCGACCTTGCCGCACGGATCAAACGCGGTGAAGTGAAGATGCTCTATCTCGCGCCCGAACGTCTGGTCCAGCCGCGCATGTTGGCGTTCCTGCAAAGCCTCGAAATCGCGCTGTTCGCCATCGACGAAGCGCACTGCGTGTCCCAGTGGGGTCACGACTTCCGCCGCGAATACCTGCAATTGGGTCAATTGGCTGAGCTGTTCCCCAACGTTCCACGCATTGCCCTGACCGCCACCGCCGACAAGCGCACCCGGGAAGAAATCGTCGATCGTCTGCACCTTCAGGATGCCGAGCGCTTTCTCTCGAGCTTCGACCGCCCGAACATTTTCTACCGCATCGTACCCAAGGAGCAGCCGCGCAAGCAGCTGTTGGCGTTCCTCGCCGAGCGGCGCAGCGATGCCGGCATCGTTTATTGTTTGTCACGCAAGAAAGTCGACGAAGTCGCGGTGTTCCTCAGCGAGCAGGGCTTCCCGGCGCTGCCGTACCACGCCGGCCTGCCCAACGAATCTAGAGCGCACCACCAGAAGCGCTTCCTCAACGAGGAAGGCCTGATCATGGTCGCCACCGTGGCGTTCGGCATGGGCATCGACAAGCCCAACGTGCGCTTCGTCGCACACCTCGATTTGCCGAAATCCCTTGAAGCTTACTACCAGGAAACCGGGCGTGGCGGCCGTGACGGTCTACCGGCGGATGCCTGGATGGCCTACGGTCTGCAAGACGTGGTGATGCTCAAGCAGATGCTGCAGAACTCCGAAGGCGACGAGCGTCACAAGCGTCTGGAGCAGCACAAGCTCGACGCGATGCTCTCGCTGTGCGAAGAAACCCGCTGCCGCCGTCAAACGCTGCTGGCCTACTTCGACGAAGACATGCCGGAGCCGTGCGGTCACTGCGACAACTGCGTCGACGGCGTGCAAACCTGGGACGCCACCGAACCGGCGCGTCAGGCGCTTTCGGCGATTTACCGCACCGGCCAGCGTTATGGCGTCGGCCATTTGGTGGATGTGTTGCTGGGCAAAGACAACGAAAAGGTCCGCAGTTTCGGCCATCAGCACCTGTCGGTATACGGTGTCGGCAAGGCGATGGGCGAGAGCGAGTGGCGTTCCTTGTTCCGCCAGCTTGTTGCCCGTGGTCTGGCTGACATCGACCTCGAAGGCTACGGCGGCCTGCGTCTGAGCGATACGTGCCGGCCGTTGCTCAAGGGTGAAGTGACCCTGGAACTGCGCCGCGACCTCAAGCCGCAAACCACGGCGAAGAGCAGCAAGAGCCAGGCGAGCCAACTGGTTCGCGGCGAAGAACGCGAACAGTGGGAAGCCCTGCGCGCCTTGCGTCGCAAGCTCGCCGAAGAACACGGCGTGCCGCCTTACGTCATTTTCCCCGACTCGACGCTGCTGGAAATGCTCCGCAGCCAGCCGACCTCGCTGTCGGAAATGGCCACGGTCAGCGGTGTCGGTGCGCGCAAACTGGAACGCTACGGCGAGGCTTTCCTCGAAGTGCTCGGCGGCCAGGTCGAGGCCCCGAAAGTGGTGGCCGATGTCCGTCACGAGCTGATCACACTCGCTCGCGCCGGCATGACGCCGCTGCAAATTGCCGGTCAACTGCAATGCTCGGAAAAGAACGTCTACACCATGCTCGCGGAGGCAATCGGCAAGCAGCAGTTGTCGCTGGAGCAGGCGCTGGACTTGCCTGAAGAATTGATGGGCGAAGTCCAGGATGCTTTCCTCGACGGCGAGGGCGAGTTGCCGCCGGTGGCGGAGATCGCTGCGCTGTTCGCGGGTCGGGTGCCGGAAGGTGTTTTGTACTGCGTACGTGCCGCGCTGCAATCCGAATTCGAGATGTGATGCTCAAATATTGAACAGCTTGTATTGATGTAACGATTCAGTACAGAGCGAGCCTTGCCTCGAGCCAAGGGTCATGCTTAGCTGACTAATAATTAGTTTTTCTTTATTTCAGTCTAACCATGAGTGTTTTATGCCGTTAACCGATCAACACCGATTTGGCATGCAACTGGCCCAGATGTCGCGCGGCTGGCGTGCCGAACTGGACCGCCGTCTGGCCGGCCTGGGTTTGTCCCAGGCGCGCTGGCTGGTGCTGCTTCACCTGGCGCGTTTCGAGGAAGCGCCGACCCAGCGCGAACTGGCGCAAAGCGTCGGCGTTGAAGGTCCGACCCTGGCGCGACTGCTCGACAGTCTGGAAACTCAGGGTCTGGTCCAGCGTCAGGCAGTGCTGGAAGACCGCCGAGCGAAAAAGATCGTCCTCTGTGCCCCGGCCCGTCCCTTGATCGAACAGATTGAAACCATTGCCACTCAACTGCGGCACGAATTGTTCGAAGGCGTCGACGAGGCCGACTTGAAGGTCTGCATGCGGGTTCACGGGCACATCCTGGGCAACCTGGAAAAATCTTGAGGCATAACCGGCTGTAAGCTTTTTAAGATACCCCGTTGGGCAGACTATAAAGAACTACTAGGCAATATCGTGTTCGTACCGGATGTGCGAACGCGCACCGGTTGGTTCTGGTTATCTAAGGGATGCTCATGCTCGAAAGTTGGCACGTTGTACTTCGGTGGTGCGCCAGGCTGCTTTTGGCCGGTGGGGTTGTGACTTACTCGGCATTGGCGCCCGCGCTGGGCCTGGGTGAAATCACCTTGCATTCTGCGCTGAATCAACCGCTGCGTGCCGACATTGCCCTGGTTGATGCTGCCGGCCTGGAGGAGGGCGACCTGTCCGTCAGTCTGGCGACCGCGGACGAATTCAGTCGTGCCGGCGTCGAGCGGGTATTCTTTCTCAATGACCTGAAGTTCACGCCCATCCTGCGGGGCAACCGCAACGTTATCAGGGTGAGCTCCAGCAAAGCGGTCAACGAACCTTTCATGAATTTTCTCGTGCAGCTCAATCAGCCCAACGGTCGTGTGCTGCGCGAGTACACGGTGCTGATCGATCCGCCGGGTACACCGGGAATTGTGCCGGTTACTGACGAACCCGTCGCCAGCTCCCCGAACTCTCCATTCCCGAGCGTCAAACCGGCCACTGCGCCGCCACCCGCCACGAAGAAGCCTGCTCCGACGTCCACAGTCGATCCGCCCGCCGCACCGGTCATTGATCCCGTCGCCGAACAGTTGGCCGCCAGCGTGCTGCAAAACCAGCAATTGCAAAAAAACGTCGATGAGTTGAATGCGAATCTTCAGGCTCGGGACGAACAGATCGCCGGCCAGAAAAAACAGGTAACCGAGCTGCAAACCCGATTGGCGGAGGTTCAGGCACCCCCGGTTACGCCGGAAGCTGCGGCCCCAGCCCCGGTCACGGTACAAGAGCCCGAGACGTCCAACTGGCCGCTGATCATCGGGTCGCTGGCGTTGGTGGCCTTGCTGTTGCTGGGACTGTTTGTTCGTCGCCAACGAAGGGGGGTTGAGGCCCTGCCCGAAGATCCTGCTGTTTTGCCGTCGCGGCACGACCCGGTGCTCAATCAATCCGTGGCGCCGGCGGCGAAGCCCACCCCGCCGAAACCCGTGCCCGACCTTCAGGACGAGGCGTCGTCAGGCGATGTGCTGGAAGGCGTGGGCATCTACTTGGCCTACGGCCGTTTTTCCGAAGCAGCGGGCTTGTTGCGCGATGCCTTGGAGAACGCGCCACAACGCACGGACCTGGCCGTGCAATTGCTTGAAGTCCTCGGCAAGCAAGGTGACGGGCCAGCCTATGACGTTCAGGAAAGCAGCTTGCGGGATGCCGGATTCGATTCTCGGCAACTTCAGGACATCCGTACCCGTTATCCAAAATTGAACAATGCGGTGCCCGTGGCGGCGGCGACAGTTATCACAACACCGGTAAAAACCGAAGAAGCGCCGGGCGACGAATTCCAGTTGAACCTGGATGACCTGTCGATGAATTCGAGTTGGGACCTGGTCAGCCCATTCGAAAACACCAAACCCGCGGACAAACCGCCCAAGGCGGAGGAACCGGCGTTCACTTCGAACCTGCACGTGTTGCCCGATGTGTTCGAGATGCCTGAAGAACCGACCTTGGACGAGCCCGAGCTGGAATGGATCGCCGAACCGGACTCACAGTCTCTAGACGATGATTTTCTCGATGAATTCAGTGATGCCGGTCAGTCACTTGAGCTTGAAACTCTTAGTCCGGAACCGGAGGTGCCGATCAACGCAGGCAAACTGGAACAAGCCCAGACCTGCATCGATGACGGGGATCTGGACAGTGCCATCGAGCTGCTGAACGAGTTACTCAAGGACGGCGATGAGCCACTTAAACAAACCGCGCGGACATTGTTGGCCGGTATTCGCTGAGCCTCTATCATGGCGTCGCCCTCTGGTTCAGGAGTTTCGCCCGTCATGACCACGCACAAACCGGAAATCGTCATCACCTACTGCACGCAATGCCAATGGTTGTTGCGTGCCGCCTGGTTGGCGCAAGAACTGCTCAGTACCTTTGGCGATGACTTGGGCAAGGTGTCGTTGGTGCCTGGCACCGGTGGGGTGTTTCACATTTTCTGCAACGATGTGCAGATCTGGGAGCGCAAGGCGGACGGCGGGTTTCCGGAGGCCAAGGTGCTGAAGCAGCGGGTCCGCGATCAGATCGATCCGGACCGCGACCTCGGGCACAACGACCGCACTCAGTGAGACGAGGCTTCGGCAGCGACCGCTTTCTTGCCTGAGGCGCCCGAGAGTCTGCTGGACACCACAATCGCCACGATGATCAATGCACCGCCGGTCAGCATGCGCAGCGTAGGGTTTTCATCGAACAGCAGCCAGGCCATGGTGATGCCGTAAACCGGTTCCAGGGCGAACACTACCGCAGCGGTTCGCGCTTTGATCACCGCGAGGCTGGCGACGAACAGGCTGTGAGCGACGCCGGTGCAAAACACCCCGAGCAGGCCGATCCACAGCCAGTCGATGGCCCGCACTTCGCTCAACTGCGGCACCGCCACCGGCAGCAGGCACAACGCGACCACCACGTTCTGGCACAGCGCAGCCTGTACCGGCGGAATTCTTCCGGAACTGGCGCGATTGGTGAGCGACAGCAGTGCAAACAACAAGCCGGAGCCCACCGCCCACAACAGGCCGGTGGTGGCGCTGCTGGCCAGGTCGAAATCCGGTGTGACCAGCACCAGCCCGACGCTCACCAACACCACCAGCAGGATTTCATTGGCGCGAATGCGCTCGCGAAAAATCAGTCCTTCGAGAATGATGGTAAATGCCGGGAAACTGGCAAACCCCAACGTCGCAATCGCCACGCCAGCGACCTTCACCGCAATGAAAAAACTCACCCAGTGCCCGGCCAGCAACAAACCGCTGAGCACCAGGCGACGCCAATCCATGGCCTGCAGTTTCTGCCAGCGTGTCTGGCTGGCGAACCGAGCGAAAACGGCCAGGGCGAGCACGGCAAACGCGGCACGGCCGAAGACGATGACGGCGGGGGAAGCAGCAGCGAGTTTGCCGAACACACCGGTCAGGCCAAACATCAGTGCGCCGATATGCAGGGCGCCGAGGGCGGTACGGGGAGTCATTGCGATCCTTAACAACAAAGCAAACATTGAAACGCGTGAGGACCGTTATGTCTGTCGCAAGACTATTGTCATTTGTCGCCAGCCTCGCGCCGCAATTTTCCGGGCGAGACACCAAGCTCCCGCAACACGGCCGCGGAAAATGCACTTTGCGAACTGTAGCCAACCCGACTGGCAATCTCGCCAATGGGCAACGCCGAATCGCGCAACATACTCACGGCCATGTGCAAGCGGCGACTGCGAATGTAGTCCATCGGCGTCTGCCCGCATTCCGCGACAAACCGCGCATGCAGCCGAGCGCTGGACAACCCGGCGATGCGCGCCAGATCGGCGACTTGCAGCGGATAGGCCGCGTGCTGATCGATGTGCGCATTCAACGCGGCGTAGGGTAGACGCCGAGCGCCCGTCACGTCGGATCTGGCAGTGTTCAGGCTGGCCAACAACAGCGCCGCGCCTTGTTGCGCGATCAGCGGGTCGCTGACCTGACTGCCCGCCAGCCAGTTCACCAGTTGGCTTTGCCCGGCATCCAGTGGCAGACGCCCGGCGTTGTCGAGTAAACGGCGGCTGGCATCGGCGTGCTCGCCAAGGGACTGAGCCACCCATTGATCACTTGGCACGTCCAGCACCAGGCAGCGGCTGCCATTGGCGCTGCCACACGCATGATGGAAACCGGACGGAACCACCACGAAACTCTGTCGGACCACCTGACTGCCATGCCCGGCGACTTCGAAATCCAGCGCGCCCGAGAGCCCGAACACCAGTTGCGTGTGGTCGTGGCTGTGGACGATCAGGTCGCGCGTGTATTGGCGCAGCGTGAGGATCGGTCTCATCGCAGGTCTCCCGAATAAGGCCGTCAGTCTACACCGAGGTCGTCCAGACGCGTTGTCACAGGACTGACTTGTCACTGTCATGGGCAATTAACCCGGCCGGCGCAAGCTTGGAAAAACAATCGTAGAGGTTCGCCCATGACCAGCGCCGAGCTCGCCAAACCCAGTCGTAAGCAACGTGTGCGGACCTTGTGGATTTCCGATGTGCATCTGGGCACGCGGGATTGCCAGGCCGAGCACTTGTCGCAGTTTCTCAAGGGCTACCACGCGGACAAGATTTACCTGGTTGGCGACATCATCGACGGCTGGAAGCTGCGCGGCGGCATGTACTGGCCTCAGGCACACACCAACGTGATCCGGCGCCTGTTGACCATGAGCAAGCGCGGCACCGAAGTGATCTACGTCACCGGTAACCATGACGAATTCCTGCGCCGCTATTCGAAGCTGATCCTGGGCAACATTCAATTGGTGGACGAAGCCGTGCACGTGACCGCCGACGGTCGCCATTTGCTGGTGATCCATGGTGACCAGTTTGACGTGATTACCCGCTATCACCGCTGGCTGGCCTTCCTCGGCGACTCGGCCTACGAATTCACCCTGACCCTCAACCGCTGGCTCAATCACTGGCGTGCCCGTTATGGCTACGGTTACTGGTCACTGTCCGCGTACCTCAAACACAAGGTGAAAACCGCTGTCAGCTTCATCAGCGACTTCGAAGAAGCCATCGCCCACGAATGCGTCAAACGCGAACTGCACGGTGTGGTGTGTGGGCACATTCACCATGCCGAAATTCGCAAGGTTGGGGAGGTGGACTACCTCAATTGCGGGGATTGGGTGGAGTCATGCACGGCGTTGATCGAGCATTGGGATGGTTCGATCGAGTTGTACCGGTTGGCGGATGCCCAGGCGCGGGAGGCTGAATTGAAAGCGGTAAAAATCGCGGAGCCTGCATAACATTTTGGGTGTTTGAGCGGCCTCTTCGCGAGCAAGCTCGCTCCCACAGGGAGATGCATTCCAAATGTGGGAGCGGGCTTGCTCGCGAATGGACTGCGCAGGAGTCCCATCGATTTTCAGGCCGGCACGTGTTCTTCCATCGCCGCCTTGTAGATTGAATGCTTTGGATGAGCAAACAACCGCTCCATCATCGGCTCGAAGAAACTCAGCGGCAGCGTCTCGTAAGTGGGATCAAACGCCGCCGCATCGTACTTCGCGCAAAACTCGATAGTCGCCCGATACTGTGGATGACCGCTGAACTGCTCGCGCAAATGCCGATCCATGCCCAAGTGATGGAAAAAGTAATACCCCTGGAAGATCCCGTGTTTCTCCACCATCCACAGATTCTCGTCGCTGACGAATGGCTTGAGTATCGCTGCCGCGATGTCCGGGTGGTTGTAGGAGCCTAACGTGTCCCCGATGTCGTGCAGCAGGGCGCACACCACGTATTCTTCGTCGCGGCCATCGCGCCATGCACGGCTGGCGGTTTGCAGGGAATGAGTCAGACGATCTACCGGGAAGCCGCCAAAATCACCCTCCAGTAGTTTCAGGTGCGCCACAATCCGTGTCGGCAATTGCCTCGCATAGGCACTGAAGTCGGCGGCAATGATTGCCCAGTCTTCCTGCGTACCGTCCTGCATGTGGGTGAAACGGGCATTGGCATTCATCGGCTATCCTCTTGTTCTAGTCGAAAGGGATTTTTCCAGTGTAGGACCTGTATCCGGTAACGCACTGGCTGCACAGGACGCATTGCTGGCCGGTCGAGCCTAGAACGGCACGCGACCCAGAATCATGTCGCGGTACATGACGAAATCACCAAGCAGACTGTAAAGCGGATGTTGAAAAGTCGCAGGGCGATTCTTTTCAAAGAAGAAATGCCCGACCCAGGCGAAGCTGTAGCCGGCCAGCGGAAGCGCCAACAGCCCTAGCCAGGCGCCTTTGCCGATGGTCAGGGCCAGAATGAAAATAACCAGTGTCGTGCCAATAAAGTGCAAGCGTCGGCAGGTACTGTTGCTGTGTTCGCTCAGGTAATACGGATAAAACTCGGCGAAGCTGTTGAAACGTTTGATGTTTTCCACGACTGCGATCTCTGTGGTTGTTGTTCTGACTGCGAGTTGTTCTGCGGGTAGCTTATTTGAGTCTAGAGTGATCATTGGCATCAGCCAGTGACAATGGGCGCCACTTTAGTATCCTTCGGAAATTGGCCGTAGCATGCGGCTCATCATGTAAGTAAACGCCATGAGCGAACGAACGACTTCTGCAAGCTGGGCGATGGGGATTGTCAAAGCACTGGAGATGGACGGCCTGGATTGCCGGGTTCTGTTCAAGCAGCTGGGGCTAGACTACGCGTCACTGGATGATCCGGATGCGCGCTTCCCGCAAGATTCCATGACACGACTGTGGCAGCGTGCGGTCGAGTTGTCCGGCAACCCGGCGATCGGCCTGAACATGGGCAAGGTGGTGCGTCCTGCGCAGTTTCATGTGACCGGCTACGCGCTGATGTCGAGTCAGACCCTGGCCGAAGGCTTCAAGCGGTTGGTGCGTTATCAGCGAATCATTGCCGAAAGCGCGGACTTGAGTTTTCGCCTGCTGGATGAGGGCTATGCGCTGATTCTGACGGTCCACGGCGACCACTTGCCGCCGACCCGGCAAAGTGCCGAAGCCTCCCTGGCCTGTGCGTTGGCGCTGTGCAGCTGGCTGACCGGGCGCACGCTGCATCCGCGCAAAGTGTTGGTGCAGGGCGATCAGCCCGTCGATCTCGAACCCTACAAACTGGCTTTCCATGCGCCGCTGGTGTTCAACGCGCCGTACGACGCCCTGATTTTTGAACGTGCCGACATGGAAGCACCGTTGCCAACCGCCAACGAGGCCATGGCGCTGTTGCATGACCGGTTTGCCGGCGAATACCTGGCGCGTTTTTCCGAGAGTCGCGTGACTCACAAGGCACGTCAGGTGTTGTGCCGCCTGCTGCCTCAGGGCGAACCCAAGCGCGACACCGTGGCGCAGACGCTGCACCTGTCGCAACGGACGTTGCAGCGGCGCTTGCAGGAAGAAGGCACGAGTTTTCAGACATTGCTTGATGACACCCGGCGCGAACTGGCTGAACAGTATCTGGCGCAACCGGGCATGACCCTGCTGGAAATTGCCTACCTGTTGGGATTCGCCGATCCGAGCAACTTCTTCCGCGCTTTCCGCCGCTGGTTCGATGCCACCCCCGGCGAGTATCGGGTGCGGCTGATGGAAGCGCCTGCTCCTGTCAGTGACGCCAGAACGCCGGTATACACAGAACAAACACCGTAATGATCTCGAGTCGGCCCAGCAGCATGCCGAACGACAGAATCCACTTGGCGGCATCCGGCAAGGTGGCGAAGTTGCCCGCCGGACCAATGGTCTCGCCGAGTCCCGGCCCCACGCCGGACACGGTGCTCGCAGCGCCGGTCAGGGCGGTCATCCAGTCCACACCGAGCAGCGACAGCAGCAACGCGATCACGCAAATGGTGATCGCAAAAAAGAACGAAAAGGTCAGAATCGAACGCACGATCTCTTCGTCGAGGCGGTGACCGTTGTACTTCTGCTTGATCACCGCACGCGGGTGAATCAGCTGGTTAAGGTTGGCCTTGAGCAAGATGTAGGCAACCTGGAAACGGAAAATCTTGATCCCGCCCGCGGTCGACCCCGAGCAACCGCCAACAAACCCCAGATAAAAGAACAGCATCAGCGAGAAATTACCCCAGAGGCTGTAGTCCCCGAGTGCGAAACCGGTGGTCGTCACCACCGACGTCACGTTCAGTGCCACATGCCGCAGCGCCTCCAGCCAATGCAACTGGGTGGTCCACCAGTACCAGGCGGTGAGCACCAGCCATGTCACCAGCAACATGCCGAGCAAACCTTGCACCTGCTGATCCTTGATCAGGGCCCGGCGGTTACCGCGCAAGGTTGCCACGTACAGAGTGAACGGCAGACTGCCCAGAATCATGATGACAATCGCCACCCAGTGCACCGCCGGTTGTTTCCACTTGGCGAGAGATAGATCGGAGGTGGAAAAGCCTCCCGTGGAAATCGCTGACATCGCGTGATTGATCGCATCGAACGGGCTCATCCCGGCCCACCAGAACGCCAGGCTGCCGAAAACGGTGATGCCGACGTAGGCCGCTACGATCAACCTCGCCACCATGTGCGAACGGGGCATGATTTTTTCGGAACGGTCCGACGACTCGGTCTGAAACAGCCGCATGCCACCGATACGCAGCAATGGCAGAATCGCGACCGCCATGCCGATGAAGCCGATGCCACCGATCCAGTGCAGCAACGAGCGCCACATCAGGATGCCGGGAGACATGTCATCCAGATGATTGAGCACTGTCGAACCGGTGGCGGTGATGCCGGACATGCTTTCGAAAAACGAGTCGGTGTAGCTGATTTTTTGGGTCAAAAGGAATGGCAGCGCAGCGAAGATGCATACCACCAACCAACTGCTGACCGTCAGCAAGTACATGTCTCGCGGACGCAGGTGCACCTGCTCGGGGCGACCGGGGATGACCAGCGCGAGACCGGCGACAAAGGTAATCATGCTTGCCCAGAGAAACGACGGCAGGTCGCCGGTGCGTTCGAAAATCACCAGGGTGGCCATGGGTACGACCATGGCGATCGCCAGCGTGATCAGGAAGAGGCCGATGATGAAACCAATGAGACGTAAGGTCGGCAACGCCATGAAGTCCGCTCGGGCTGGAAATGGGGAGGGCGCCATTCTACCCGTGGGGCAGGGCATGTAAACCGGCATCCCCATGGCACTTGCAGCTAGAATAGCCAAACTTTTTTTTCAGGAGGTGGCCGATGCAGGCTCTCGACGCTTTGCTCAACCGTGTTTCCGTTCCACGACTGGTCGACCCGGCCCCTACCGCCGAGCAGCGCGAAGTGCTGTTTGCCGCCGCCATGCGTGCGCCGGACCACGGCCATTTGCAGCCTTGGCGTTTCCTGACAGTCGAAGGCGCAGCGCGTGAGCAGATGGGGGAGTTGCTGGCCGAAGCGGCGAAACTGCAGGACAGCGACGTGCCCGAAGCCGCACTGGACAAGGCACGCAACGGCCCGCTGCGGGCGCCGCTGGTGGTCGTGGTGATCGCGCGGTTGCAGAATCACGTCAAATATCCGAAGTCAGAGCAACTGCTGGCGGCGGGCTGTGCGGCGCACGGGATTTTGCTGGCGGCCTATGCGCAAGGGATTGGCGCGGTGTGGCGCACGGGGGAGCTGGCGTATTCGGCGCATCTGGCCAAAGGGTTGGGGTTGGCTGAAGGGGAAGAGGTAATTGCGTTTCTGTACCTGGGCACGCCGCAGAAAGAACCGCGGGTTGCAGAAAAAGTCGATTTGGCCCAATTCGTCAGCGGCTGGCCAAGCAAGGCCTGACGCTGCCGATCAAATGTGGGAGCGGGCTTGCTCGCGAAGGCGTCCGGTCAGCCAACATCTTTGCTGAATGTTAAATCGTCTTCGCGAGCAAGTCGGATCGCCGCACCGCCGCTCCCACAGGGGATCAGGGTTGGACCAAGGTTCCCGGCACCAGCGGTAATTCCAGGCTGGCGATGAACCCGCCATCCGGATGATTGGCCAGCACCAGACTCCCGCCATGCCGCTCCGCCGCCCGGCGCGCAATGGCCAGTCCCAAACCATGCCCCGCCGCCGCCTGCCCCGGAGCCCGATAAAACGGCTCACCCAACTGGCTCAAGTGCTCGGCATCCACACCGGGCCCATGGTCGCGCACACTCACCACAATTCGCTCACCCTGCCGCACCGCCTGCATCTCAATCGAACGCCCCACCGGGTTAAAGCGCTGAGCGTTGCGCAGCAAGTTGTCCAAGGCGCGCTCGATCATCGTCGGCCAGCCTTTCAGGTTCAATTGCGGTTCGGCGTCGAGGCGAACGGTCTGCTCCGGCGAACCCAGCTGCGCATCCTTTTGCAGCGTGTTGAGCAGCGCGTTCAGGTCGACGTCTTCAGCACTGGCGTTGTCGGCATCGACCCGCGCGAGCACCAGGATCTCGCTGATCAGCGCTTCGAGCCGGTCGCACTCGCGGGTCAGGCGCGGCGAGAGTTTTTCCCGCTCTTCGGGGTTGGCCCGCTCCGCCAGTGCCAGCGCAATGCGCAGCCGGGCGAGGGGGGAGCGCAACTCATGGGACACGTCACGCAGCAGTTGCCGCTGGCTGCCGATCAAACTTTGCAAACGGGCGCCCATGCGGTTGAAATCGTTCGCCAGCACGCCGAACTCATCGCGACGGTTGGCCAGTTTCACCAGGCTGTTCTGCTGATACGTGGTTTGCCCCAGATCATGCACCGCGCCCCGCAGGCGGCTGAGCGGTCGGGTGATGGACAGGGTCACGAACAGGCTGAACAGGGTCAGCACCACCAGCGCTATGCCCAGTGCACTTAATGGCCAGAGCAAACTTTCGCGGTGCCATGAATCCAGTTCCGGGTGTGGAATGCGGTAGATCAGCAGGTAGGTATCGCCGGTTTTGGCGCTGGTGTATTCATCCGTCAGACGACGCCACGGCAGGCGCCGATCATCGTTGTTCTGTCGCGCTTCGAAGGCCGCAGCACGGCGAGGGAAGGTACCGCGTACGACCGGATCTCCGCTCTCGTTGAGCACCTGGACGTCGATGTGATATTGGCGTTTGCGCTGTTCCAGAATGTCCTGGGCCGCTTCTTCGCCTTGTGCTTCGTAGGTCTGCGTCCACTGTTCGGCCAGGGTATTGAGGCCCGGGTGACGGCTGAGAATCCATGCGTCCTGGTTGAGCATGTGCCCGAGCAGAATGGACAGCCCTGCGACCAGAGCGATGGCCAGCCAGAAGCTGGCCAGGATACGCCAGAACAATGAGCGCACAGAAAATCCTCAAACAAACACAATCCTATGTGGGAGCGAGCTTGCTCGCGATAGCAATGTGTCAGTCAAAATAAATGTTGAATGTGACGCCGCTATCGCGAGCAAGCTCGCTCCCACTTATTCTGAGTGGTATCAGACCCAACGGTGGTAAAGCCGTCGGGTCCGGGGTTAGCGCATTATTGCGCTTTTTGCGGTTGTTGCGCTTTCCAGGCCTTGAACTCGGCCCATTCGGCGCGGCGTTCGGCCCGTTTCTTCTGGATCTCGTCGAATTGCTTCTGTTGATCCGGTTTCAGCAGAGCACGCACGTCCGCGTCGGCTTTCTTGTGGTTGGCGGCCATTTCATCTTTCATGGCTTTCTGGTCGGCCGGCGAGAGTTTTTCCAGGTACTTGTCGACCACTTGCTGACGCTCGTGCATCTGCTCGCCCATGATTTTGCGGATCTGCTCGCGCTGTTCGCGGCTCAGGTCCAGTTGGCTGTACGGGCCTTTGCCGTGCATGCCATGCATCTGGCCGCCGTGGCGTGGGCCGTCCATCGAACCACCCATCGGGCCGGCACCTTCAGGCATGGCCATGGCAACGGTCGGGAGGGCGGCAGCGAACATCAGAGCGATAAGAGTCTTGCGCATGGTGAATCTCCTTGTCTCGTTCCCGGTACGTTCCGGATGAGTTCAGATTACGGAGATCAAGGTCAGCGGCGGTCAGCAGAGCGTAAAGCTTGGGTAAAGACGATATTTCGCTGACCTGACAAATTTAGTTGGCAGTGACCTGTGGCGAGGGAGCAAGCTCCCTCGCCACAGGTTAGTTTTTTCAGCGCTATCTCGGTTCAGAGGCTGTAGTAGTAACCGCGGCTGCGCAGGGCGACGATTCGCGGGCGGCCGTCGGGGTGGGGGCCGATCTTTTTGCGCAGGTTGCTGACATGCATGTCCAGGCTGCGGTCGTACAGGGTCAGTTTGCGGCCGAGGGCAATCTGCGCCAGTTCCTGCTTGTCCAGCGGCTCGCCGGGTTGCTTGAGCAAGGCTTCGAGCAAGCGGCTTTCGGAAACGGTGAGGGTGAATTCCTGTTCATCGATGCTGACCACACCGCGCACCGGGCTGAAACACAGATCGCCCAGTTCGAGCTGGCTGGACACCGCCGCCGGATGACTACGGCGCAACACGGCGCGCAGGCGGGCGGTCAGTTCCCGTGGGTCGCAGGGTTTGGCCAGGTAATCGTCGGCGCCGAGTTCCAGGCCGAGGATACGGTCCAGCGGCTCGCCCCGTGCCGAGAGCATCAGCACGGGCAGCTCCGGGTGATCGCTGCGCAATTGCTTGAGCAGTTCAAGACCGCTGCCGTCCGGCAGCATCACGTCCAGCACCACGGCCGCCGGGGACGTTTCGGCCAAAGCGCGACGAGCGCTCTGACCGTCATGGCAAGCACGGACCTGGAAGCCTTCCTGGCTCAGCCAACTGACCAGCAGCTCACACAGCTCCTGATCATCATCAATTAATAACAGCTCGCTCATGACTCACTCAATTTAGCCATTGTCGACGTTTTCGACTTGCACCACTGGCGAAGATACCGCAGAGCAGGGCCAATAGCGCTACTCCTGCGCCGATCACGAACCATTGCTGCTGATCAGTGAGAAAACGCGGCAACGGACTGCTGGCCTGGGCTTCCTTGAGTTGCAGCTTCAGACGCTGATTCTCCTGGCGCAGCCGGCTGAGCTGAGCGCTTTCGCGTTCGGCATCGGCATTCTGCAGTTGTTTGCTCAGCTCTTCCCGTTGCTGTTCGCTTGCCTTCAAGCGCTGCTGCAACTCGGTGATCTGGCTGCCGGCGCTCAAGGACAGCGGCGTTGCGCTTTCTTCACCGTGGGCAGGTGCCACGATCGACAACGTGACCAACATCAGACACAACGGACCTTTGCGCATCGGAGCTCCTGAATCCAATCGATTATTGGGCAGGTTGTCGGCAGGCAAACGAGAATAATGAGCGATTGAAAGCGCGATGAACCGACAAGGTTCACCGCGAGACAGGCTACTAAGGCAGGACTTGCTTGAACGGCTTGACCGAAACGTTGGCGTAGACGCCTGCGGCGATGTACGGATCGGCGTCGGCCCAAGCCTGTGCGGCGCTCAGGGAATCGAATTCGGCGACGATCAGGCTGCCGGTGAAACCCGCAGCGCCCGGATCATTGCTGTCCACCGCCGGGTTCGGGCCGGCCAATACGATACGACCTTCGCCCTTGAGCGCTTGCAGGCGCTCAAGGTGTGCAGGCCGAGCGGCCAGGCGGGCTTCCAGGGAGTTGGCGACGTCTGTGGCAACGATTGCGTAAAGCATGTCAGTCCTCGGTTTTTGGCGTGGTGGTTTCGGCGTCGTGCAGGTGGCGGGACAGGTAAATGCCCTGGGCGACCAGGAACAGCAGCGTCATGCCCAGGCTGCCGAAGACCTTGAAGTCGACCCAGTATTCCTGAAACGTGAACGCGACGAACAGGTTGGCGGCACCGCAGAACAGGAAAAACGCTATCCAGGCGATGTTCAGCCGCGTCCAGACCTGGTCCGGCAAGGTCAACGCGTGGCCCATGATGCGCTTGATCAGCAGTTGGTCACCGATGAAGTGGCTGCCAATGAACGCCAGAGCGAACAGCCAGTTGACCACCGGGGCTTTCCATTTCAGGAAGGTCTCGCTGTGGAACGCCAGGGTCAGGCTACCGAAGACCAGGCAGGCAATCAGGGTCAGCCACTGGCTCTTTTCCAGCTTGCGCTGCTTGATGAAGAGCGTGCCGTACACCACCAGGGAGCTGATGATCAGCATCGCGGTGGCGCTGTAGATACCTCCGACAGTCACTTGATGACCGGCGACGTCTACGACCCGTGGGTCGATCTTGAACACAATGAAAAACAGCAGAAGCGGGATGAAATCGATGAATTGTTTCACAGTGGCAGCCAGAAGCAGGATGTGGCGGCATAATAACAAACATATGGGCGCGCGATAGCGCCAGCTGATTTGAGGTAACACATCCCCGTGAATGTCGATTTGCACTGCCACAGCACCGCCTCCGATGGCGCTCTCGCGCCTGCTGTCCTGGTGGCGCGTGCGTACGATAAAGGCGTGCGAGTCCTGGCCCTGACCGATCACGACACCCTCGAAGGCCTCGACGAGGCCCGCAACGCGGCAACGGCGCTGGGGATGCAATTGGTCAATGGGGTCGAATTATCCTGCACCTGGGGCGGGGCGACCATTCATGTGCTGGGTTACGGATTTGATGTAACAGCCACGCCGCTGGTCGAAGCCATCGCCAGACTGCACGATGGCCGCTGGCTACGGTCCGAAGAAATAAGCCGCAAGCTGGCCTTGAAAGGCATGCCGGGCGCGCTGGAAGGCGCCCGGGCCATTCAGCAGGAACTGGGCGACAGCGGCAACGCTCCGGCCCGTCCGCACTTCGCCGACTGGATGGTGCGCGAAGGTTTCGTCAAGGATCGCGCCGAGGCGTTCCGCAAATGGCTGGGCGCCGGCAAGCTGGGGGACGTCAAGCAACACTGGCCGACCCTGGAGGAAACGGTCGAAACCCTGCGTGCGGCCAAAGCCTGGGTCAGCCTGGCGCATCCCTGGCACTACGATTTCACTCGCAGCAAGCGTCGCCGCCTGATTTCTGACTATATTCAAGCCGGGGGCCACGCAATTGAAGTGGTCAATGGCCATCAGCCCGCCGAGCAAGTGGGCAGCCTAGCGATTCTTGCCCGCGAGTTCGGTCTGCTGGTCAGCGCCGGCAGTGATTTTCATGGCCCTGGAGGCTGGTCCGAGATCGGTGAATATCGCCCGCTCCCGGAGGATCTGCCACCACTGTGGTGTCGATTTAAACATGACCCAAATATTGCCGCCGTCTGAACAGGTAGAGAATGTGAGTCAATTTTTCCAGATTCATCCGGAAAACCCGCAAGCGCGCCTGATCAAACAGGCTGTCGAGATCATCCGCAGCGGCGGGGTGGTGATTTATCCCACAGACTCGTCCTACGCCATTGGTTGCCAGATCGGTGACAAGAACGCCGTGGAGCGCGTGCGCCGGTTGCGTCAACTGGATGAGAAACACAACTTCGCGCTGATTTGCAGTGACCTGTCGCAACTGGGGCTGTTCGCCAAGATCGATACCGGCACCTTCCGCCTGCTCAAGGCACATCTGCCGGGGCCATACACCTTCATTCTCAACGCCACCCGCGAAGTCCCGCGGCTGTTGTTGCACCCGAAAAAACGCACCATCGGCCTGCGCGTGCCAAGCCATCCGATTGCTTTGGCGCTACTGGAAGAACTCGGCGAGCCGCTGATGAGCGTGACGCTGATCATGCCCGGCGAAACGGACCCGATGACCGATCCGTACGAAATGCGCCAGTTGCTTGAGCATCAGGTCGACCTGATCATCGACGGCGGTTTTGGCGGGATCAAAGCGTCCACCGTGATCAACCTCGCCGACGGCGAGCCTGAAGTGATCCGCGTCGGTTGCGGCGACCCTGCGCCGTTCATGGCCGAGGCGTAGATGTCTGCAGTAGAACCTGTTATCGACAGTCAGGCCGGCGCCCAGCAGGAGCTGCCCTTCGCCATGGTCTATGGCCAGGCGGTCCTGGAAATGCCGCTGGACCTGTACATCCCGCCGGATGCGCTCGAGGTGTTTCTCGAAGCCTTTGAAGGCCCGCTCGACCTGCTGCTGTACCTGATCCGCAAACAGAACATCAATATTCTCGACATCCCGGTGGCGGAAATCACTCGCCAGTACATGGGTTACGTCGAGTTGATGCAGTCGGTGCGCCTGGAACTGGCCGCCGAATACCTGGTGATGGCCGCGATGCTGGCCGAGATCAAGTCGCGGATGCTGTTGCCCCGCGCCGAAACCATCGAAGACGAAGAAGACGATCCGCGCGCCGAACTGATCCGCCGCTTGCAGGAATACGAGCGCTTCAAGGCTGCCGCCGAAGGCATCGATGGCCTGAGTCGCGTCGGTCGTGACGTGGTCGTGCCCAAGCTCGATGCCCCGCAAGCCCGGGCGCGAAAACTGTTGCCGGACGTGAGTCTGGAAGAATTGCTGATGTCTATGGCCGAGGTCCTGCGCCGTGGCGACATGTTCGAAAGTCACCAGGTCAGCCGCGAGGCGCTGTCCACTCGCGAACGCATGAGCGATGTGCTGGAACGCCTCAAAGGCGGCGGATTCGTGCCGTTTGTCGAGCTGTTCACCGCTGAAGAAGGGCGCTTGGGTGTCGTGGTGACCTTTATGGCGATCCTCGAACTGGTCAAGGAATCTTTGGTCGAGCTAGTGCAGAATGAGCCGTTCGCGGCGATCCACGTGCGAGCCCGAGCCGAATAACGAGTTGAATCATGAACCTGACTGAACCCCGCGAGCTGGCGCCATTGCTTGAAGCCTTTCTGTTGGCTTCGGGAAAACCGCAATCGCTTGAACGCCTGTTCGAACTCTTCGAAGAGGGCGAGCGTCCCGAGCCGCCGGTCTTCAAGAAAGCCTTGACGATTCTCGCCAAGTCCTGCGACGGTCGGGCGTTCGAGCTGAAGGAAGTCGCCTCCGGGTACCGCCTGCAGATCCGCGAAAAGTTCTCGCCGTGGGTAGGACGTTTGTGGGAAGAGCGGCCGCAGCGTTATTCCCGCGCCATGCTCGAAACCATGGCGCTGATCGCCTATCGCCAGCCGATCACCCGGGGAGAAATCGAAGACGTGCGTGGCGTGGCGGTCAACAGTCACATCGTCAAGACGTTGCTGGAGCGGGAGTGGATTCGCATCGTCGGTTACCGCGACGTACCCGGTAAGCCGGCGATGTTTGCGACGACCAAGGCGTTTCTCGATCATTTCAACCTGAAGAATCTTGACGATTTGCCGCCGCTCGCCGAGCTGCGCGAGCTGGAGCCTGACCCGGTGCTCGACTTCGACGACGCGCCAGTGCCGGCCGGGTTGCAAGAGTTGGCGGACGCCAGCGCCGAGCCGGAAGAGCCGAAGGAAGAAACCAGTTTCCATACGCTGTTGCTGGAACTGGACACCATGGAGGAAGGGCTCAAGACCGACTTTGATGACATTTTGCGCGATGGCGAGTTGACCAATGCCGAGCCTCAAATCGAAGTTGAGCTTGAGTTAGAGCCTGAAGACACAGTCGAAGAAGAACGGGAAGACGATGTACTTGGCGTGGCCGAGGCTCGCGAGAAACTGCTTGCTGCCGTTGCTGCACTCGAACAAGCGAATCCCGAGCCTGAGTTGACCGACGAAGAAGCCGAAGCCCGGGCCCTCGCCGAAGCCATCGAAGCTGAGCGCCGCGAATTCGAAGACTGACATAAATCCTGCCCACACCTGAAACCCACTGTAGGAGCGAGCTTGCTCGCGATGGTGTGTCAGTCACCCAACGCTTACTGACACACCATCGCGAGCAAGCTCGCTCCTACAGGGTTTGGTGTTGACTGGAGTATTTGATGAGTTCAACCAGAGACCCTTGCATCAGCCTCTGCAAATTCACCGACGACATCTGCCTCGGCTGCGGCCGCAGCAAGCGCGAGATCAAGGCCTGGAAGAAGCTCGACAAGGCTGACAAGCGCACAGTCCTCGCTGAATCGGCGTTGCGTCTGATCAAACTCGGCGCCACCGGTCGGCGGAAATCCAGGTAACTGGCCATTCATCAGCTAGTCTCTGATGCGCAAACGCCGTCATGAGCGTATGATTCGCGACCCTTCGGCGATCCCTTCGCCAAGTGCATAGATTGACATCGCTTCAGGCCCAGCCTGAACAGACCACACCGGGAGGTGCCCAGATGAGTATCAACGACCAGAAAGACGACCAGGAAATCGGCCCCGCAGGCGAAAAACTGCAGAAAGTCCTCGCCCGTATCGGCGTCGGCTCGCGCCGTGACGTAGAAGCCTGGATCAGCCATGGCCGCATCAAGGTCAATGGCAAAGACGCCACCCTTGGCCTGCGCGTCGACCTGCATGACGCCATCACCATCGATGGCAAGGTGATCAAGCGCGAAGAAGCCGCCGAGTCGGTACGCCGCGTGATCATGTACAACAAACCCGACGGTGAGATCTGCACCCGTGACGACCCTGAAGGCCGTCCGACCGTATTCGACAAGATGCCGCGTCCGAAAGAAGGCCGCTGGATCAACATCGGTCGTCTGGACATCAACACCACCGGTCTGCTGATGTTCACCACCGACGGTGAGCTGGCTAACCGCCTGATGCACCCGTCCTACGAAATGGACCGTGAATACGCGGTCCGTGTACGTGGCGAAGTCGATGACGAGATGATCGAACGCCTGAAAGCCGGCGTCGTCCTCGAAGACGGTCCGGCCAAGTTCACCGACATCAAGCAGGCGCCAGGGGGTGAGGGTTTCAACCACTGGTATCACTGCGTGGTGATGGAAGGTCGTAACCGTGAGGTTCGTCGCCTGTGGGAATCCCAGGGCCTGGTGGTCAGCCGCCTGAAGCGCGTGCGTTTCGGTCCGGTGTTCCTCAACTCCGACCTGCCGATGGGTCGCTGGCGCGAAATGAGCCAGTACGAAGTCGACATTCTGAGTGCTGAAGTAGGCTTGACCCCGGTGGCCATGCCGCAAATGAACGCCAAGAGCAAAGACAAGCTTGAGCGTATGCAGCGTAAATCGTCGCGTCCGGTCGGCAAGACCGAGCGCGTGCGTACGCTACGCCCAGCAGCGGGCGCCCCGGCAGCCGGTCCGCGTGCTCCACGTGAGCCGCACCTCGAAGGCGAGCGTCCGTCGCGCAAGCCTGTTGCTCCGCGTGCCGATGGCGAGCGCGGTCCACGCACGCCACGTCCGGCCAACGGTCGCACTGAGCGTGGCGAAGGCCGCGGTGCGCCAAGCGGTGGTCGCAGCGATCGCGGTGCCCCTGCTGGTCGTGGAGAGTCGGGGCGCGGTACGCCAGTGGCCGATCGTCCGTCCGACACCAAGCGCCCGGCCAAGCCAGCGCCGAAGCGTCCGGGGATCAGACTGGTCGAAGGTGACAAGCCATCGGGCAAGCGCCGTGGCGCGCCAGCCGGTTCCGGCCAGCGTCCGGGCTTCGGTCGTCGCAAGCCTGAGTAATCGGTGAGCGGTAGATGAAAAACGCCAACCTTCGGGTTGGCGTTTTTTTTTGCTTGGCTTTGGCTCCGGTGGTGTTTGGCCTGACGTCTTCGCGAGCAAGCCCGCTCCCACAGTTGACCGCGTTTGCATCCAGCAACTCGGTCAACTGTGGGAGCGGGCTTGCTCGCGAAGACGTCAGTGGCAACACCGCCCAAGGCAAAACGGAAAACGAACGTTACGCTGCGTAAAGAAATCCTGACGAATTCTTCCGATTAGCCCCGTGAAACCACCATGCCGCGATAGCTGTAAGAAATTTCTTCCGCTGCATAAGGCTTTAGGTCCTTTTCCGGGCTCTTGCGTGCTTGTTTCAGCGGCGCCGGAAGGGTGTCATGCGCCCCATGCCTGTCGTGCAGGTGCATAACAAAAAGGAGGCGCAATGTACGCCGTGATTAATTTTCCACTCTCCCCGTGGCGCGATTCTTCCATCGCTCCCGCCCAAGACCCGCAAAGGTCTGACTCATTCTTTGCAGCCACCCGAGACCCTCGAGGCGGACACAGGCAATCCCGGCAACCGACGCGCTGATCCAGCGGGTCTGGCAGCAGGGGGTTGGCGGTGTACAATGCGCCGCGTTTTACCTGTGACCTCCTGCGCAGCTGCTCAAACCTCAAGGCTACCCGCCTTGTTCACTCCGCCGCGTCACGAGCGTGTCGGGTTCGATTTCGTCACAGATAAAAACAAACAGGTGACGCATGACCGTTGTAAATACGCTGAACGTGAGACCCTTTTCATGAGTGGACAAACCTCGCAATCAGGCGAGCTGAAACGCGGCCTGAAGAATCGTCATATTCAACTGATCGCCCTCGGTGGCGCGATTGGTACCGGCCTGTTCCTCGGCTCGGCCGGTGTACTGAAATCCGCTGGCCCGTCGATGATCCTTGGCTACGCCATCTGCGGCTTCATTGCCTTCATGATCATGCGCCAGCTTGGCGAAATGATCGTCGAAGAGCCGGTGGCCGGCTCCTTCAGCCACTTTGCGCACAAATACTGGGGTGGTTTCGCCGGTTTCCTGTCGGGTTGGAACTGCTGGATCCTTTACATTCTGGTGGGCATGTCGGAGCTGACTGCAGTCGGCAAATACATCCACTACTGGGCTCCGGACATCCCGACCTGGGTCTCCGCAGCCGGATTCTTCGTGCTGATCAACCTGATCAACCTGGCCAACGTGAAAGTCTTTGGCGAAGCCGAGTTCTGGTTCGCGATCATCAAGGTCGTGGCGATCGTCGGCATGATTGCCTTGGGCAGCTACTTGCTGGTCAGCGGTCACGGTGGTCCGCAAGCGTCGGTGACCAACCTGTGGTCCCACGGCGGTTTCTTCCCGAACGGCGTCAGCGGACTGGTGATGGCCATGGCGATCATCATGTTCAGCTTCGGTGGCTTGGAAATGCTCGGCTTTACCGCAGCAGAAGCGGACAAGCCGAAAACCGTGATCCCGAAAGCGATCAATCAGGTGATCTACCGGATCCTGATTTTCTACATCGGTGCGCTGGTCATTCTGCTGTCGCTGACACCTTGGGACAGCTTGCTGGCAACACTGAACGCGTCGGGCGATTCCTACAGCGGCAGCCCGTTCGTGCAAGTGTTCTCGATGCTCGGCAGCAACACTGCGGCGCACATCCTCAACTTCGTGGTGCTGACCGCGGCGCTGTCTGTGTACAACAGCGGCACCTATTGCAACAGCCGCATGCTGCTGGGCATGGCCGAGCAGGGCGATGCGCCGAAAGCGTTGGCGAAGATCGACAAGCGCGGCGTGCCGGTGCGTTCGATCCTGGCGTCGGCTGCTGTGACGTTGATCGCCGTGCTGCTGAACTACCTGATCCCGCAAAATGCGCTGGAACTGTTGATGTCGCTGGTGGTGGCCACGTTGGTGATCAACTGGGCAATGATCAGCTATTCGCACTTCAGGTTCCGTCAGCACATGAACAAGACCCGACAGACGCCGCTGTTCAAGGCGTTCTGGTACCCGTACGGGAACTACATCTGCCTGGCGTTCGTGGTGTTCATTCTCGGCGTGATGTTGCTGATTCCGGGTATCCAGATCTCGGTATATGCGATTCCGGTGTGGGTTGCGTTCATGTGGGTTTGCTACGGCATCAAGAACAAACGCAGCGCGCAGCAGGTGTTGCACGCGGCAGTGAAATAACGCAGCGCGCAAAAACAACAAACCCGGCCGATGTGCCGGGTTTGTCATTTTCAGGCCTCACACAAAACCCTGTGGGAGCGAGCTTGCTCGCGAAGGCGGTGTGTCAGGCAATATTGAGTCGACTGACGCTCCCCCATCGCGAGCAAGCTCGCTCCCACAGTTGATCTTCGGCGTGCCGGGTATCTGATTCGCGGTATCCTGCGCGTTCTGAATACGGACGCTTTTCCATGCTGGTGATTTCCAATAATGTGCATTTGCCGGATGCCGAGATCGAATTGACGGCCATTCGCGCCCAGGGCGCCGGTGGGCAGAACGTCAACAAGGTCTCCAGCGCCGTGCACCTGCGCTTCGACATTCCGGCCTCGTCCTTGTCCGAGTTTTACAAGGAACGGCTGCTGGCGCTACGGGACAGTCGCATCACCAGCGAAGGGGTTTTGATCATCAAGGCCCAGCAATACCGGACGCAGGAGGCCAATCGCGCGGATGCGCTAGAGCGGCTGACCGAGTTGATCCTCAGCGCCACCAAGGTCGAGAAGAAACGCCGTCCGACCAAGCCGACCCTCGGCTCGAAAAAACGTCGACTGGAATCCAAGACCAAACGTGGCAGCATCAAGGCCGGGCGCGGCAAGGTCGATTTCTAGCGCGCTGTCCTTTCTTCACGATACTTCGGCGCCTGCCTGTACAGATAAACGCTGAGCACCAATCCGCTCAAAGCGGCGAGGGCGGCGAACAGGAAGATCGAAGCAAAACCAAATCCGGCCGCAATCGCACCCGCCACCGGCCCGGTAATCCCCAGCGACAAATCGATGAACAGCGAGTAAGCCCCGACTGCCGCGCCACGGCTGGAGGCCGGCACCAGATTCACCGCTTCCACGCCCAACGCCGGGAACACCAGCGAAAATCCGAACCCGCTCAATGCCGCACCCGCCAGTGCCCAGTGGGCATCCGGCGCCAGCCACAGCAGCAACAGCCCCAGAGTTTCCACCGACAGACAGGCAATCGCCACACGAAAACCACCGAGACGGTTGATCAGGTTGCCGAACAGCAATCGCGCACCGATAAAGCTCGCGCCGAACACGCTCAGGCACAGCACCGCGTTGTCCCAGTGTTCCGTGGCGTAATACAGGGTAATGAACGTGGCGATAGTGCCGAAGCCGATCGAACCCAGCGCCAGGCCGCAACCGTGTGGCAGCACGCGCCCCAGCACATGCAAGAACGGCAAGCGTTCACCGACCACAATTGGCGCAGCGGTCTTCGGCCAGGCCAATGCCAGACCCAGTACGGCGAGCAATACGATGCTGACGCCCATGCTCCACAATCCCAACTGACTGACCAGCAACACGCCCAGCGGTGCGCCGACGGCCAGCGCGCCATAGCTGGCAATGCCGTTCCAGGAGATGACTTTGGCGGTGTTCGCGGCACCGACCCGACCGATGCCCCAGCCAATCGAGCCGGAACCCACCAGGCTTTCCGCGCTGCCCAGCACCAGACGACCGATCAGCAGGCTGATGAGACTCAAGATCGGCAGGCTTTGGGTCCAGGCTGAAACCAGCATGAACACACCACTCAAACCGCAACCGGCGAGTCCATACATCACCGCCAGTTTGCTGCCCTTGTTGTCTATGATTTTCCCGGCGTAAGGCCGGCTGAGCAGGGTGGCCAGGTATTGCACGCTGATCACCAGCCCCGCGATCACCGCGCCGAAGCCGAGTTCGCTGTGGACGTAGCCCGGCAACACAGCCAGGGGAATGCCGATATTGAGGTAGCCGATAAAGGTAAAGAGGACGATGGAAACGACTTGCAGCGTGACCGCCAGGGGGCGCTGGTTTTCAGACATGGGTAAAGTCCACGGGAAAGCAGGATAGATAGGCTGCTTATGATAGCGGCGTGAGAGGCCGCAGGCGTGGAAAAGTAAAACTATTTGCCGGGCGGGGGGTGTTTCAGGGCTTGGCGGGAGCGACCAGTTGCGTCGTGACCAGGGCGGCCAAGGCATTCTCTTCACTGCCGAACCGGGCGAGCAACGCGGCCTGTTTTTCGGGGGACAGGCGATTCCAGATGTCGATCATTTTTTCGGCGGTGCCGATCAGAACGCTGGCTTCTGTTGTGGATTCGTCGGTCATGGTATGGAGCTCGAGGTTCAGGCGGTGTGGAAAGCGCATGTTAGCGCTTTCCACACGGTCTGTACGGCGGGTGTTTCAGTCTTCGCTGTCAGCCTTTCGGCGGTCAGTAGCTTCTTTCGGCTCGGGCTGTTGGGCACCGGCTTGTTGCGTGGTCGTCTGCTCAGGTTCGTGCAGGCTTGGGAAGGGGAGATTAGGAATCTCGTGCATAGTCGCGCTCCTCGCAAAGTCTGTTGATAGATCTGGTAGATCCGCGCTTTTAAAAAAGCCTGGGCAGGATACAGCAGGAGAAATGACAAAAAGACTTTTATATCCATTTGTTTCGACGGATGGAGTTGTCTAGACAGGTCTGGAAGAGGGGAGGCAACACTATTTAAATGTGGGAGCGGGCTTGCTCGCGATAGCGGTCGGACAGTCACATTAATATCGACTGTCTAGGCCTCATCGCGAGCAAGCTCGCTCCCACAGGGGACTTGCAGTGCTTGAAGGTTATTTGCAGACTTGGGCGATTGCCTCGGCCAACAGATCCAGGCGCGTCGCATCAATGCCTGCCACGTTCGCCCGGCCAGTACCGACCATATAAACACTGTGGTGATCACGCAGCTGTTTAACCTGATCAGGCGTCAAACCAGTGTAGGAAAACATCCCGCGTTGCACGCCAATGTGCGCAAAGCGCTCGCGCAAACCGTGAGGTTCCAGCGCTTCAACCAGACCGCTGCGCAACTGAGCGATACGCAAGCGCATGGCTTCCACTTCGTCGGCCCAGAGGCTTTTCAGCTCCGGATCGCCGAGGATCGTCGCCACCACGGCCGCGCCATGGTCCGGCGGAGTCGACCACAGGTTGCGGGCGATGTTGGCCAGCTGGCTGCGGATATCCACCAGTTTTTCAGCCGTTTTCGCGCAGACAATCAGCGCTCCCGTACGGTCCCGGTACAGGCCGAAGTTCTTCGAGCAGGAACTGGTGATCAGCACTTCCGGCAGTTCAGCCGCGAACAACCGGGTCGACCACGCATCCTGTTCCAATCCATCGCCGAAACCTTGGTAGGCGAAGTCGATCAACGGCACCAGATCACGATGGCGCACCACGTCCAGCACGCTGCGCCAGTCGTCGTGGGACAGATCGAACCCGGTCGGGTTGTGGCAGCAGGCATGCAACAAAACCACGTCGCCCTTTGGTGCTTCATTAAGCACCGCCAGCATCGCTTCAACATCGAGACGGTTATCGCTACCAACATAAGGGTAATGATTAACCTTGACCCCGGCCGTGGCGAAAATGGTTTCATGAATCGGCCAGGTCGGGTTGCTCAGCCATACGCCACGCCCCGGCAGGCACTGGGCGATAAAGTCAGCACTCAAGCGCAACGCCCCGGTGCCGCCCGGTGTCTGGGTGACGCCGGCCCGTTGTTCGGCGATCAGCGCGGAATCGGCGCCGAGTACCAATTCATTGATGACTCTGCCGAACGCCGGCTCGCCGTGACCGCCGATGTAGGTCTTGGTGGTCTGACGATCCACCAGACGCTGCTCGGCGAGTTTTACAGCCTGGGGAATCGGCGTCAGGCCGAAGGCATCCTTGTAGACGCCCACGCCAAGGTCGAATTTGCGCGGGTTCGTGTCCTGCGCATAGGCCTCCATCAGGCCGAGAATCGGGTCGCCGGGCACTCGACCTATGGCGTCGAAGTGCATTATTTGCGGCCCTCGGCGTCCTTGGCCACTTCGTCAGTGCGCGCGGCCATGATGAAATCGTTGCGGTGCAGGCCCTTGATGGAGTGGCTCCACCAGGTCACGGTGACTTTGCCCCATTCGGTCAGCAGGCCAGGGTGGTGACCTTCAGCCTCGGAGATTTCACCGACCGCGTTGGTGAACGCCAGCGCGTGCTTGAAGTTCTTGAACAGGAAAACCTTTTCCAGCTGCATGACGCTGTCGCGAACTTCGATGTTCCAGTCAGGGATCTGCTTGATCAGGACTGGCAGTTCTTCGTCGCTGACCTGAGGGGCGTCGGCGCGGCAGGCTTCGCAATGGGCTTGGTTCAGAGCGTTCATGGTGTGTTCCTGAATTCGATTCTTGTTGGAAATTACTATCTTTGCGCGCAAGTCGCGAGCGGGATCTGCTCAGGCCGCTTTGGGCTTGGGCGGAAATTTTGGGGCGTGCAACCCCAGCTGCATGCCTTTTTTGACCATGCCCATGATGTCTTCGTGGGCAAGATCGAACAGGCGCTTGAGGTTAGGCAGGACAAAATACAGCGGTTGCAGAATGTCGATGCGGTATGGCGTGCGCATGCATTCCAGCGGATCGAAAGCCTGATGCTCAGGTTCGTCCGACAGGCAGTAAACGGTTTCTTTCGGCGAGGAGAGAATGCCGCCGCCGTAAATGCGCTGGCCTTCGGGGGTATCCACCAGGCCGAACTCGATGGTCATCCAGTACAGACGCGCCAGATAAACGCGTTCTTCCTTGGAAGCCTGTAGGCCGAGTTTGCCGTAGGTGTGGGTGAACTCAGCGAACCAGGGATTGGTCAGCAGCGGGCAGTGGCCAAAGATCTCGTGGAAAATGTCCGGCTCTTGCAGGTAATCCAGCTCTTCGCGGGTACGAATAAACGTCGCCACTGGAAACTGCTTGTTCGCCAGCAATTCGAAAAAAGTCTGGAAGGGAATCAGCGCGGGAACCCGGGCAACTTGCCAGCCGGTGGTTTCACCGAGGACCTTGTTGATTTCGCCGAGTTGCGGAATGCGGTCGTGGGGCAGACCGAGTTTTTCGATACCGTCCAGGTATTCCCGGCACGCACGCCCTTCGATCACTTTCAGTTGGCGAGTGATCAGCGTGTTCCACACCGCGTGTTCTTCGGCGGGGTAGTCGATAAAACCTTGCGCATCGGGCTCGCGAGCCACGTATTGCGTCTGCTTCATGCTGCTCTCCTGCTAGGGGATTTCGTTCTTGTTATGTCCTGCTGTGACCCAGAAATACCTCAAGAATTGCGATGTTGCAGCAGGGGAGTGTCTTGGAACGTAGGAAAATTCGTCGGTTATCGTAAAGTTTTCGTTACGAATTGGCCGCTATGGCGGTGTGCTCGAGATTTTCGGGTTTGAAAAGGCTTGCAGGTGTCACATAATCTTGACGAATAAATGAGCCTCTCAGCAAAAAATACGTTAGAGAGCACTGTAATTACCCAGGTGGGAGCGGGCTTGCTCGCGAAAGCGGTGTGTCAATCACCATCAAGATTGCCTGACACACCGCTTTCGCGAGCAAGCTCGCTCCCACAGGTTGCATGCCTGGCATCAACTCACTTACCGCTTTTTTCGGGCCTTTATATGCGTATCAAAGTTCACTGCCAGAATCGCATCGGCATCCTGCGTGACATTCTCAACTTGCTGGTCGAGTACGGGATCAACGTCGCTCGCGGCGAGGTCGGTGGTGAGCATGGCAATGCGATCTACCTGCATTGCCCGAACCTGATCAACATTCAGTTCCAGGCGCTGCGTCCGAAATTCGAGTCGATTGCCGGGGTCTTTGGCGTCAAGCGGGTAGGGCTGATGCCCAGCGAGCGTCGGCACATGGAACTCAATGCCTTGCTCGGCGCGCTGGAGTTTCCGGTGTTGTCGATCGACATGGGCGGCTCGATCGTCGCGGCCAACCGCGCAGCGGCGCAGTTGCTTGGGGTGCGTGTCGACGAGGTGCCGGGGATTCCGTTGTCGCGTTATGCCGAGGATTTCGATTTGCCGGAACTGGTGCGCGCCAACAAATCGCGGATCAACGGGCTGCGGGTCAAGGTCAGGGGCGACGTATTTCTGGCCGACATCGCGCCGCTGCAATCGGAGCATGATGACAGCGAAGCCATGGCCGGCGCGGTGCTGACGCTGCATCGTGCGGATCGCGTGGGGGAGCGCATCTACAACGTGCGCAAGCAGGAGTTGCGTGGGTTCGACAGCATCTTCCAGAGTTCGAAAGTGATGGCGGCCGTGGTGCGTGAGGCCCGGCGCATGGCGCCGCTGGATGCGCCGCTATTGATAGAAGGCGAAACCGGCACTGGTAAAGAATTGTTGGCGCGAGCCTGTCACCTGGCCAGTCCGCGAGGACAGTCGCCGTTGATGGCGCTCAACTGCGCGGGCCTGCCGGAGTCGATGGCCGAGACCGAGTTGTTCGGCTATGGCCCCGGCGCTTTCGAAGGGGCGCGGGCCGAGGGCAAGCTGGGGCTTTTGGAGCTGACGGCGGGCGGTACGCTGTTCCTCGATGGCGTCGGGGAAATGAGCCCGCGCTTGCAGGTGAAATTACTGCGCTTCCTGCAGGACGGTTGCTTCCGTCGTGTAGGGAGTGATGAAGAGGTTTATCTGGATGTGCGAGTGATCTGCGCGACGCAGGTTGATCTGTCCGAATTGTGCGCGCGGGGCGAGTTTCGCCAGGATTTGTATCACCGCTTGAACGTGCTGTCGTTGCACATCCCGCCGCTGCGTGAATGCCTGGATGGCTTGACGCCGTTGGTGGAGCACTTCCTCGATCAGGCCAGTCGGCAGATCGGTTGCCCGTTGCCCAAACTGGCACCGGCGGCCATGGAGCGGCTCAGTCATTATCATTGGCCGGGTAATGTCCGGCAGCTGGAAAACGTGCTGTTCCAGGCGGTTTCTTTGTGCGAGGGCGGCACGGTCAAGGCTGAACACATTCGCCTGCCGGACTACGGCGTGCGTCAGCCGCTTGGCGATTTCTCCCTCGAAGGCGGGCTGGATGCGATTGTCGGGCGTTTTGAAAAAGCGGTGCTGGAGCGTTTGTATTCAGAGCATCCGAGCAGCCGGCAATTGGGTAAGCGCTTGGGGGTTTCGCATACGACCATTGCCAATAAGTTGCGTGAGTATGAGGTTGGCAAGACTGACTCGTAGCTGACACTTGCTGTGTTGGTGCCCGTGAAAAGGCCGGCACTATCAGCGACAAGGCCATGTCTTGCCACCTATTGGCATAACACCGCCGGTTTTTCGTCTTCGACGCAATCCCCCATTCCCCTCTGAACCCCTCAAGTCCTTTGTTTGCCGGGCCCTGCGCCGCCAGAGAAAAGTTGGTCTGCAAATTGCTTATGGCTCAGCAGTACAGCGGTGGGCGGCAAACGTCCGGCATGCAGAGGAAAGAGTGTGGACAAGTACCTTTATGTGGCAATGACCGGCGCCAGCCAGAATGCACTGGCGCAGAAGGCTCATGCGAACAACCTGGCGAACATCTCCACCAACGGTTTCCAGAAAGACCTGGAGCAGGCCCGTTCGATGCCGGTGTTCGGTGACAGCTTTCCGGCGCGTGCATTTGCCATGTCCGAACGTCCGGCCACCGACTTCTCTGCGGGTGCGCTGGTGCAAACCGGGCGCGATCTCGACGTCGCGGTGCAGGGCAATGGCTGGCTCGCCGTGCAAAACCCCGACGGTGGTGAAAGCTACGTGCGCACCGGCAGCCTGAACGTTGACGCTCTGGGCGTATTGCGCGCCGGCAACGGTATGCCGGTACTGGGCAATGGCGGGCCGATCTCCGTGCCGCCCGAGCAGCAGATCGAAATCGGCGAGGACGGCACCGTCAGCATCCGCGCGATGGGCGAAGGGCCTCGCGTGATGGCGGAAGTCGACCGCATCAAGCTGGTCAACCCGGATTTCAAGAACATGACCAAAGGCCTGGACGGCTCGATCCACACCAAGGACGGCAAGCCTGCGCAAGCCGATGCCAACGTCAAACTGGTGTCCGGGTTCCTCGAGTCGAGCAACGTCAATGCCGTGGATGAAATGACTTCGGTATTGGCCCTGGCCAAGCAGTTCGAGCTGCACATCAAGATGATGAACACCGCCAAAGAAGATGACCAGGCCATGGCTCGGGTCTTGCAGATCAGCTAATTATCAGAACGTCGCGCCGTAAAACAGGCGCACGAGGAGAATCGAATGCTTCCGGCTCTATGGGTTGCCAAAACAGGTCTGTCCGCCCAGGACACCAACCTGACGACCATTTCCAACAACCTGGCCAACGTGTCGACCACGGGTTTCAAACGTGACCGTGCCGAGTTCCAGGACTTGTTGTATCAAATCAAACGCCAGCCAGGCGCCCAGTCGACGCAGGACAGCGAATTGCCGTCGGGTCTGCAGCTGGGTACCGGTGTGCGCATCGTCGGCACCCAGAAAAACTTCAACGCCGGCAGTTTGCAAACCACTGAGCAGCCGTTGGACATGGCCATCGACGGTCGCGGTTTCTTCCAGATCCTGCAGCCGGACGGCACTACCTCTTACACCCGTGACGGCACGTTCCACCTCGATTCCAACGGCCAGATCGTGAACGCCAGCGGTTTCGCGCTGGAGCCGGCCATTGTTATCCCGAACGATGCCCAGACCTTCACGGTCGGTCGCGACGGCACTGTGTCCGTCACCGTCGCTGGTAATCCGGCCGCCCAAGTGATCGGCAACCTGCAAACCGCCGACTTCATCAACCCGGCCGGCCTGCAGGCAGTGGGTAACAACCTGTTCCTGGAAACCGCTGCGAGCGGCGCGCCGCAAGTCGGTACGCCGGGCCTGGCCGGTTTCGGCACCACGCTGCAGAACACCCTGGAAACGTCCAACGTCAGCACCGTTGAAGAGATGGTCAACATGATCACCACTCAACGTGCCTACGAGATGAACTCCAAGGTGATCTCCACCGCCGACCAGATGCTCTCGTTCGTAACGCAGAATCTGTAATCAAGTCTATGAGGCGGCCTTGAGGTCGTCTGCAATACCGTGAGGTAGGGTCATGAATCGCTTTGTATCTGTTCTGGCACTGAGTGGGGCCGTTGTGGTCGCGGGTTGCGTTGCCCCGCCGCCCAAGCCCAATGACCCTTACTACGCCCCGGTGTTGCCGCGTACGCCGTTGCCGGCTGCCGCCAATAATGGCTCGATCTATCAGGCCGGTTTTGAGCAGAACCTGTACAGCGACCGCAAGGCGTTCCGGGTCGGTGACATCATCACCATCACCCTGAACGAGCGCACCCAGGCCAGCAAGAACGCCAACTCGCAGATAGGCAAAAACAGCAAGACCGACATCGGCCTTAGCTCGTTTTTCGGCGGTGGTCTGAGCACCAGTGATCCAGTGGGCAGCGGTAGTCTGAGCCTGGACGTCGGTTACGAAGGTGATCGCGCGACCAAAGGCGACAGCAAGTCCGGTCAGAGCAACAGCCTGACCGGCTCGATCACGGTGACCGTCGCCGACGTGCTGCCCAACGGCATCATCGCCGTGCGCGGCGAGAAGTGGTTGACCCTCAACACCGGCGATGAGCTGGTACGGATTGCCGGTATGGTTCGCTCCGATGACATCGCCACCGACAACACCGTTTCGTCGACACGTGTCGCCGATGCGCGCATCACCTATTCGGGTACCGGTGCTTTCGCCGATGCGAGTCAGCCAGGCTGGTTCGACCGTTTCTTCCTCAGCCCGCTGTTCCCTTTCTAGGTGGTCACGTTGAACTTCAAGCACCTGATCGCGGCTGCGCTGTTGATGACTCTGTCGCTTGGCGCGCAAGCGGAGCGGCTGAAGGACATCGCCAGTATTTCCGGCGTGCGTTCCAACCAATTGATCGGTTATGGCCTGGTGGTCGGCCTTAACGGTACTGGTGACCAGACGACCCAGACGCCGTTCACCCTGCAGACTTTCAACAACATGCTCTCGCAGTTCGGCATCAAGGTGCCGGCAGGTTCCGGCAACGTGCAGTTGAAGAACGTCGCGGCCGTTTCCATCAGTGCTGACTTGCCGGCGTTCGCCAAGCCGGGTCAGCAGGTGGATATCACCGTTTCCTCTATCGGTAACTCCAAGAGCCTGCGTGGCGGCACCTTGCTGCTGACGCCGCTCAAGGGTATCGATGGCAACGTCTACGCGGTCGCTCAGGGCAACCTGGTGGTCGGCGGTTTCGACGCCGAAGGTCGCGACGGTTCGAAGATCACCGTCAACGTTCCGTCGGCGGGTCGCATCCCGGGTGGTGCATCGGTTGAGCGTTCGGTGCCGAGCGGTTTCAACCAGGGCAACAGCCTGACCCTGAACCTCAACCGTTCCGACTTCACCACCGCCAAGCGCATCGTCGACAAGATCAACAACATGCTCGGCCCTGGCGTTGCCCAGGCCATCGACGGCGGTTCGATTCGCGTCAGCGCGCCACTGGATCCGAGCCAGCGGGTCGATTACCTGTCGATCCTCGAAAACCTCGAAGTCGATCCGGGGCAGGCGGTGGCGAAAGTCATCATCAACTCCCGTACCGGCACCATCGTGATCGGCCAGAACGTCAAGGTTTCTCCGGCTGCCGTGACTCACGGCAGCCTGACCGTGACCATCACCGAAGACCCGATCGTCAGCCAGCCCGGCGCTCTGTCCAATGGGCAGACGGCGGTCGTGCCGCGCTCGCGGGTTAACGCCCAGCAGGAAGCCAAGCCGATGTTCAAGTTCGGTCCGGGCACCACCCTCGACGAGATCGTGCGTGCGGTGAACCAGGTCGGCGCGGCACCGGGTGACTTGATGGCCATCCTTGAAGCCTTGAAGCAGGCCGGCGCGTTGCAAGCCGACCTGATCGTGATCTGAGGACGGCGACCATGGATATGCGCAAAGGTGGTTTGGGTGTCGGCAGCAACGATTCGGGTTCCTATTCGGACCTGAACCGGCTGAACCAACTCAAGGTTGGCGACAAGGACAGCGATGGCAACATGCGCAAGGTGGCGCAGGAGTTCGAATCGCTGTTCCTCGGTGAAATGCTCAAGTCCATGCGCAAGGCTACCGACTCGCTGGGTGAGGACAATCCGCTCAACACCCCGGCGGCCAAGCAATACCAGGAAATGTACGACCAGCAGCTGGCCGTTTCCATGTCCCGCGAGGGCGGTGGTATCGGTCTGGCGGACGTGTTGATGCGTCAGATGTCGAAGAACAAACCGCTGGCGCCGGGCGAAGCGGCAACGCTTTCGGCCGCCAAGCAGGAAGCGGCAAAAGCAGCGGCGCAGACGCCAGTGGCGGCCGGCACGGTCGCGACCGATGGGCCGTTGTCGCGGGTCAATGGCCAGCGTCCTTTGTGGGCGTCGCGCGCCATCCATGCGCCGCAAGCCGCAGGCGAGGGCGCGCATCGCAATGACATGCAGCTGATCAATCAACGGCGTCTGGCATTGCCACCGAAACTGGCTGACCGCTTGCTCGCGGGTCTGGTGCCTTCCGCCCCGACGACGGCCGCGACAGTCAACAGAATTCAGCTGCCGGAGCGCAACACGCCTACCGGTTCGGGGCCGTTGTACAACGGCGATTGGCTGGCGAATGCACAAGCGGCATCAAGCGGCGGCCTGCAGATCCATGGTCGTGCCATTGCGCAAATTCCCTTGGCTCCGGCGAAGAAAGCCTTCAGTTCCGCCGACCAGTTCGTCAACACCATGTTGCCGATGGCCAAGGAGGCGGCCGAGCGCATCGGGGTCGATCCGCGTTATCTCGTGGCCCAGGCTGCGCTGGAAACCGGCTGGGGCAAATCGGTCATGCGCGCCCAGGATGGCAGCAGCAGCCACAACCTGTTCGGCATCAAGGCCAGCAGCAACTGGCAGGGCAATTCGGCGCGCGCAATCACCAGCGAATTCAGGAATGGCGCGATGGTCAAGGAGACGGCCGAGTTCCGTTCCTACGACTCTTACAAAGACAGCTTCCATGACCTTGTGACTTTGCTGCAAACCAACAATCGCTATCAAGATGTCGTGAAGTCGGCCGATAACCCAGAACAGTTTGTACGCGAGTTGCAGAAGGCCGGTTACGCAACCGACCCGGACTACGCGAGCAAGATTTCGCAGATAGCCAAGCAGATGACGAGTTACCAGAACTACGCTGCGGCGGGCGTTTCCACCACGCCTTTATAGGCACAAGGATTAAGGTCTGAACCATGAGTTTGCTCAATATCGGGATGTCGGGTCTGGCCGCAGGCCAATCCTCGTTGATGACCACCGGCAACAACATTGCCAACGTCGACACCGCCGGGTACTCACGCCAGCAAACAGTGCAGGGCACCAAGGCCTCGCAGCAGTTCGGCAATGTGTACATCGGCACCGGCACGACGCTGGCCGATGTGCGTCGTGTGTACAACAGCTACCTCGATGCGCAGTTGCAGACCACCACTTCGCTCAACAGCGATTCGGCCGCCTACCTGAATCAAGTCACGCCGCTGGACAAATTGCTCTCCGACACCAGCACCGGTTTGAACGGCGCTCTGACCAAGTTTTTTGCCTCGGTGCAGAACGTCAACGCCAAGCCGGGCGATGACGCTTCCCGCCAGTTGCTGCTCAGCGATGCACAGGCGTTGAGCAATCGTTTCAACTCGGTCTCCACGCAGTTGAACCAACAGAATGCCAACATCAACGGCAACCTGACGAACATGGCGGATCAGGTCAACAAACTGGCCGCTACCGTGGCGCAGTTGAACCAGAAGATCTCCGAGATTTCCAGCTCCGGCGGCATGCCGAATGAACTGCTCGATGCGCGTAACGAAACCGTGCGCCAGCTGTCGACCTTCACCGGTGCGCAAGTGGTAGAGCGTGAAGGCAATCTCGACATTTACCTGGGCAGCGGTCAGCCGCTGGTCATGGGCAACACGGCCAACAAACTTGAGACGGTGCCGAGCAAAGACGACCCGGGCCGCCTGGCGCTACAGCTCAATCGTGGTTCGAGCACCATCGACATCACGTCGATCATGACGGGCGGCGAGATCGGTGGCCTGCTGCGTTATCGCAGCACCGTGCTGGATCCGGCCATGAACGAATTGGGGCGTGTGGCCCTGGTCGTCGCCGATCAGATAAACAGTCTGCAGGCCCAGGGCATCGACAAGAACGGTGACTTCGGTTCGACCCTGTTCAGCAACATCAATTCCGCTGCGCTGGTCTCTCAGCGCAGCGTCGCCAGCACGAGCAACGTGGGCGCCGGCAACTTCGATGTGAGCATCAAGGACACTGGCAAGCTGACCATCAACGATTACAAGGTCACGTTCACCACCGCTACCGATTACATCGTTCAGCGCCTGCCAGACAACACGTCCATGGGCACCTTCAACACGACGCCGCCGGCAACGGCACCGGTCATCGACGGTTTTGAGCTGAAGTTCAACGCGGCTGCTGCTACGGCTGGTGACACCTTCAAGATCACCCCGACCCGCGACGCGGCGGGCACCATCAAGACCGAGATGACCGACTCCAAGCGTCTGGCCATCGCGGCACCCCTGGGTGCGGCTATTGCAGCGAGCGGCAGTGGTAACGGCACCCTGACGATCCCGGCCAGCGGTCAACCGACCCTGACCACCAAGTTCGACATCTACGACGCGGCCACCACCACGGCGATGCAGAACGGCCTGAAAAACTCCACGCCGACCAAGATTGTGTTTGGCGCTGTGTCCGCCGGCGGTACCAGCCAGACCTACCAGTTTCTGGATGCCAAGGGAGGGGTGATCAGCAGCGGCACCATCAAGCCGGGTGAGAGCAACACCCTGAACCTGAGCATTCCGCTCAAGGATGCCACGGGTGCGCCGATCCCGCCTGCGCCTGCTACTCAGTACACCGCTGCATTCAGCATGACCATCGCCGGTGCCCCAAGCAATGGCGCGGGGATCAACATCTCGCTCAGTCAACCGGGGAGCCTGGACAACCGTAACGGCACCGCACTGGCCGGCTTGCAGACCGCGCAAACCGTGGACACCGGCTCGGCCAGCAAAGGCATTTCCCTGAATGACGCTTACGGCAAACTGGTCGAAGGCGTGGGTTCCAAGGCTGCGCAGGGCAAGCTCGACAGCGCGGCGACTGGCGCCATCCTGGCGAATGCCAAGGGCGCGCGCGACTCGCTCTCGGGTGTCGACCTCGATGAGGAAACCGGCAACCTGGTCAAGTATCAGCAGTACTACACCGCGTCTTCGCAGATCATCAAGGCTGCGCAGGAAACTTTCAGCACACTGATCAACAGTCTTTAAGGAGTCGTAGCCCATGCGCATTTCTACCACGCAGTTTTACGAGTCCTCGGCTGCGAACTATCAGAAAAACTTCGCCAACGTGGTCAAGAGCAGCGAAGAGGCGAGCAGCCTGGTTCGCGTCAACACCGCCGCCGATGATCCGGTCGGCGCCTCGCGTCTGCTGCAATTGGGTCAGCAGGCTTCGATGCTTGATCAGTTCTCGAACAACATTACGACGATCAAAGCCACGCTTGGCCAGACTGAAGCGGTAATGACCAGCATCGGCAACGTGCTGCAACGTGCCAAGGAACTGGCCTTGGGTGCCGGCAACGCCGGTTATACCGATTCCGACCGCCAGGCCAACGCCTCGGAGCTGGGGCAGATCGAAGAGCAGTTGTTAAGCCTGATGAACACCAAGGACGAAAACGGCAAATACATTTTCGCCGGTTCCAAGGGCGATACCGTGCCGTTCACGCGCAATACCGACGGTACCTACAGCTATAACGGTGACCAGGTCACGCTGGACCTGCCGATTGGCGATACCCAGTCGATGGCCACCAACAGCACCGGTTGGGCTGTGTTCCAGCAAGCGATCAACACCAGCCGCACGCAGACCACCATGACCTCGCCCACGCCAGTCGTCGATGGCGGTCGTGTGGTGCTTTCCAATGGCCAAGTGGGTTCCGATGTCACCTACAACGCCAAATTCCGCGGGGGCGAACCCTACACCGTGAATTTCCTCAGCCCTACGCAACTGGAAATCCGGGATTCGCTGGGTAACGACGTCACGTCCGAGGCTTCAGGAAATGGCGTGTTCAGTTCCACCAGCGGTGCGGCCACGCAGACGATCAATTTCCGTGGCGTTGATCTGAAGTTGAACGTCAACCTGAAATCGGGTGATGTACCGGCAACCGTGTTCGGCAACAACTACAGTTTCACCCTGGCGGCCAAGCCGGACAGCTTCAATGCGTCCCGCGCTCCAGGCAACGTCTCGACGGAGGTGGTCACCAACACGACAATCGCCAACAGCGCCGCCTACCACGCCAGCTTTCCGGAAGGCGGGGCGATTCTCAAGTTCACCAGTCCCACGGCTTTCGACCTGTATGCCGCGCCTCTGACCGCGAACAGCCAGCCGGTTTCCAGCGGCGTTTTGGCGGGCTCCACTGCAACGGCATCAGGTGTCTCCTTTACGCTGAGCGGGCCGGCGATGGTCGCGGGTGACCAGTTCTCTATCGCCGTCAACACGCACCAGACGCAGAATGTTCTGGACACCGTCAGCCAGCTAAAGACCGCGCTGTCGACACCGACCAACAACGATCCGGTCGCCATTCAGAAATTGAACGCGGCCATCGGCTCGGGCATTGGCAACCTGTCCAGTGGCATCGACCAGTTGACCTCCGGCCTCAGTTCCGTGGGTGGCCGCGGTGCGTCGCTGACGACACAGACCGATATCAATCAGAGCCTGGTGCTGGCCAACACTCAGACCCAGGGGGCGATCCGTGATTCGGACCCGGCCGAGGTGATGACTCGCCTGACCTTGCAGCAAACCATGCTGCAGGCCTCGCAATTGGCGTTCAGCAAAATCGCTCAGTTGGGGCTGTTCAACAAAGTCTGAGTCGAGGCCCTCGTGCTGTTGGCGCGAGGGTTCAAGACACCCGAGTGCAACCGTCTTTTTTTCAGCGGTTCAGGGCTGCTCCACTCGTTCTAGAGTGAGCGCCCGCCGCTCGAGAGTTCCCCCGCCGTGAAACCAGCTCCTCTTGTCAGTATCGCCATTCCCGCCTACAACGCGCTTTATTTTCAGGCTGCGCTGCAAAGTGCTCTGAATCAGACTTATGCGTCGCTTGAAGTGATTGTCTGCGACGACAGCAGCAGCGACGAAATCCATGACCTGGTCCAGGCCTGCACGGTGCCGCAAGGCTTGACCCTGCGTTATGTGCGCAATGATCGCCATTTGGGGTTCAAGGGTAATCTGATGGCCTGCGCCGAGCAGGCAACCGGGGAGTACCTCAAGTTTCTCTGTGATGACGATCAGTTGCTGCCTGAGTGCATTGCCCGTCAGGTGCAGGGTTTCATCGATCATGACGATGTGAACCTCGTGGTTGCCCAGCGTCAGTACTGCGACGGTGATTACCTGCTGCTTCCCGAGCGCCTGGAGAACACCAGCTTTGCCTCGGGGGATACGCTGTTCAAGGGCGAAGACTTGCTGGATGTGCTGGAAAGCACGGCTCTCAACTTTCTCAGCAATCTGAGTGGCGCCCTGATGCGCACCCGTCAGGTGCTGGAGTATTTGCCTGCCTTGACCCAGGTCGGTGAAGGGTTTGTCGCCCGTCTCGATTTCGCCTTGTTCGTGTGCCTGTTGCGTCGGGGCAACCTGGCGGTAATGGGCCAGGTGCTCAGCTTCGAGCGCTTGCACCCGGCGCGCATGAGCAATCAACTGGAGGTCGAGCAGGCCGTGGCGGTCGAGCTTGGCTGGCTGACCCAAATGCTGGCGGTGCGCAGCGGCGAGCCGGCACCTGCGCCGGGACATGTTCGCTACATCGATCTGGCCAGCGCAGGCCTCGGTGAGCCGTATGCCTGGGAGGAAATGCCCCTGAGTCGTTCACTGGGCTTTTCCGCGACCTTGATACGTTCGCGGGTGGGTGAAAACTGTAACAGCTTCGCTGATGTGTACCAGCAATGGCTGGCCTGTCGCACCCTCAACCCGGCTCAGCAGCGCCTGTTGCCAGCGCGCCTTGCCTCGTGGCCATCGCGACCGCGAATCGTGCCGGTGGTGATGGATGCCGACGCCGACGATGCGGCGCTGGGCGTCACACTGGAGAGCATCGAGCGACAGGTCTATGCCGCCGAAACGGTGTTGGTGCTCTCCGGTGAAAATCGTGCCAGCGTCCCTGGTAACGTGATTCGTGTGACGTTGCAAGGCGACGGACTTGAGCAGCTCAATGTCCTTCTGATGCAAATGGACGGTGCGGACTGGTTCTATCTCCTGCGGGCGGGTGATCGCCTGAATGACCTGGCTTTGCTGCTTTTGGCCGAGCGCATGGTCGAGAGTGCCGACGCGTTGTGCATTTACAGCGATGAAGGTGGTCTGCGCAATGAGTTGTCGGTGGAGCCGATCTTCAAATCCGATTTCAATCTGGACCTTTTGCGCAGTTATCCCTACATCGGGCGGACACTGGCCATTCAGCGTCAGCGCTTTGTGGCGGCAGGTGGATTCAATCCGGATTTCACCGAGCTCAGTCCTCATGATCTGCTCTGGCGCCTCGTCGAAAGCCATGGCGCGCATGTCGTGGAGCATGTCGCCCAAGTGCTGGTCGAGTCCGCGTTCGGCATGTCGCAATGGCTCGCTCTGCCGCAGGTTATCGAGCAGAACTCTCGCGTACTGACTGCGCACCTTGATCGTATCGGCGCTGCACACGAAGTCCGGCAGGGCAGCGTGCCGCTGATCAATCGAATTGACTACCATCATGGCTTTCAGCCGTTGGTGTCCATCGTTGTGGTGATGCGGGACCGGCTCCGCCCGCTTCAGCGCTGCATCGAGAGTGTGTTGGAGCATACGGCGTATGCTCACTACGAATTGTTGATCGTGGACAACGCAAGCACCTCGATCGAGGCGCGGGACTGGCTGGCCGCCATGTCGCAAATGGGCGGCGAAAAATTGCGCGTGCTGCACTGCGATTACCCCGATAACCCGGCCGCGGCGCAGAATTTCGCGGTTGCCCAGGCTCGCGGCGAGTATGTGCTGTTGCTCAGCGCGGATAGCGTGATCGTCAACTGCGACTGGCTTGGCGAACTGTTGAATCACGGCTTGCGACCGGAAGTGGGGGTCGTTGGCGGCCGAATGGTCAGCCCTCAGGGTCGCATTGAAGGTTCGGCCCTGGTGTTGGGAATGCGCGGCCCTGTCGGCGTGCCTTGGCGCGGGGAAGTGATGACCGCCCCGGGTTATATGCAGCGCCAGCAAGCGGTGCAGAACATGAGCGCGGTGAGCTCCGAATGCCTGCTGGTCCGCAAGCAAGTGTTCGATGAGCTTCAGGGGTTTGACGATCAGGCCTTTTCCCACATGCTCAACGGCCCGGATTTCTGCCTGCGTGTCAGGCAGAAGGGGTATCTGGTGGTCTGGACGCCGTATGCCGAATCGGTTCGGGTAGCACCCGAGGCGGAGAGCGGGCCGGTGGCGTCAGCGCTAGTGGCTGAGCAGAAGCAATTCTATCAGCGCTGGCTGCCGATCATCGCCAGAGATCCGGCGTACAACGTCAACCTGAGCCTCAATACCAACAATTTCAGTCTTGAACCGGGTTTCAAGAACGATTGGAATCCTTTCGCCCGTCACATGCTGCCGCGGGTATTGGCGATCCCGATCAACGAGACCGCCGTAGGCCATTACCGTGTCACCCAGCCGTTTCTGGAGCTGGAAGCCGCGGGTCAAGTGCTCGGTAATCTTTCATTCCATACGCCGTCGGACATTGAGCTGGAGCGCCAGTCGCCCGACGTCATCATCCTGCAGGGACGCTACAGTCAGAGCGCGGTGGATGAAGTGGAGCGGGTCAGGAACAGCTCTAAGGCTTTCCGGATCTTCGAGCTTGATGACTATGTCATCAATGTTCCCAAGAAAAATGCTCACGTGCGCAAGGCCGTCGTTGGTGTCGAACAAATCGTGCGGCGTGCGATCGGGTTGTGTGACCGGGTGGTGGTATCGACCCAGCCGCTGGCCGATACACTCAAAGGCATGCATGACGATATTCGCGTCGTGCCGAACATGCTTGCTCCGCATCTTTGGACCGGTCTGAGCAGCCAGCGACGTACGTCCCGCAAGCCGAGGGTCGGCTGGGGTGGAGGGACCAGTCATGATGGGGATCTGGCGATCATTGCCGATGTCGTTCGCCTGCTGGCGGATGAAGTCGAATGGGTGTTTTTCGGTATGTGCCCGCCGGCACTCAAGCCTTACGTACATGAATTCCATCCGGCCGTCGGCCTGCAGGCTTACCCCCTCAAACTGGCCAGCCTGAACCTGGATCTGGCGTTGGCGCCGTTGGAGTTTCACATCTTCAACGACTGCAAGAGCAACTTGCGCTTGCTGGAGTACGGTGCCTGCGGTTACCCGGTGATCTGCACGGATACAGAGGCCTATCGCGGTTACCTGCCGTGTACCAAGGTGGTGAGCAACAGCACCGAGGAATGGCTTGAGGCGATTCGTATGCACCTGGCTGATCCGGATGCGAGTTATCGCATGGGTGATGCGCTGCGCGAGGAAGTGCTGCGTGACTACATGCTGCGGGGCAACAATCTGAATTACTGGGCTGAGGGTTGGTTGCCGAACTGATCCCTGGATTCTTTTGTGATCGGGTACATATCCGTTTCTGCGATCGGCGGCGGGCGGTTTTTTGATGGGGTACATATCCGTTGCTGCGGTAACGACTACTTAGGGTTTCGCCCTTACGGCGACTCACTTTTTTTTCAAACGCCGCGTCGATCTGCTTTTGTAGGAGCTGCGTAGTGGCCAACCCGGCATGGATGCCGGGTTAGCCGCCCCCGGCCATGGATGGCCGAAGGCGGCGGGCCCACGGAGCAGGACCAGAGCGAGGGCATGCCGAGCACTAGCGAGGCACCGAACGAAAGGGGCAAAAGCGCTTGGTAACTTGGCGCTTCTCCAAGTGACTCGCCGTAAGGGCGAAACCAATAGCCGCCGTTGCCGCAGAAACGGATATGTCCCCAAACCCAAATGAACAGCCATGAGGCTTTCAATGCCTGGCGTTTCCCGTCTCAGCGCCCACCCACCGCACTGAAAGAGCTGGCGCGTTTCCTGCAAGTCCCCCCGATATCGCCATAAAACGAGCACTTCCGGTGAATCCAGAAGCGCCCTGACCGGCATTTAAGGTTTTATCCAGACGGCCCGCAAAAGCTTGATACAGCTTGGCTGAGCCCTGTGACGAACAAGAGGGGAGACGATGAAGGCAGTTATTTTGGCGGGTGGTCTGGGCACGCGCATCAGTGAGGAGTCGCACCTCAAACCCAAGCCGATGATTGAAATCGGCGGCAAGCCAATTCTCTGGCACATCATGAAGCAGTACTCCGCTCACGGGATCCATGATTTCGTGATTTGCCTGGGCTACAAGGGCTACGCGATCAAGGACTTCTTCGCCAACTACTTCCTGCATACCTCCGACGTCACGTTCGACATGTGCAATAACCGCATGGACGTTCACCAGAACTACAGCGAGCCATGGCGTGTCACGCTCATCGATACCGGCGAAGACACCATGACCGGTGGCCGCTTGCGCCGTGCCAGCCGCTACCTGGAAAACGAAGACGCGTTCTGTTTCACCTATGGTGACGGGGTGTCCGACCTGAATATCGGCGCACTGGTGGACTTCCACCTGTCCCACGGCAAGCTAGCCACGGTCACGGCGGTCCAGCCGCCCGGTCGTTACGGTGCCCTGGAGCGCGACGGTGACCTAGTTCGCGGTTTTACCGAAAAGCCGCGTGGCGACGGAGGCTGGATCAATGGCGGCTTCTTTGTGTTGTCACCCAAGGTGCTGCCGCTGATAACGGCCGACGAGACGGTCTGGGAATCCGAACCTTTGACCGGCCTGGCCAGCAATGGTCAATTGGCCGCCTTCCAGCACGACGGTTTCTGGCACCCGATGGACACTCTGCGTGACAAGAACCACCTGGAGCAGTTGTGGCAGAGCGGGGAGGCCCCATGGAAGCAATGGGACTGAGTCCGGAATTCTGGCAGGGCAAACGGGTTCTGTTGACGGGCCACACGGGTTTCAAAGGCAGTTGGCTGACCCTGTGGCTGCAAAGCCTGGGCGCCGAGGTCAGCGGATTTTCCCTTGAACCGTCGACCGAGCCGAGCCTGTTCGAACTGGCGCGTGTTCACGAAGGCATCAACGATCGGCGCGGTGACCTGCGTGACTTGGGCGCCTTGCTCGAATTGATCGCCGACACCCAACCGGAAATCGTCCTGCACCTGGCGGCGCAACCGCTGGTGCGCGAGGGCTATCGCGATCCGTTGGGGACTTACTCCAGCAACGTCATGGGCACCCTGAATCTGCTCGAAGCGATCCGTCAGGTCGGCGGCGTGCGCGCTTGCGTGCTGGTGACCACCGACAAGGTCTACGCCAACCAGGAATGGCTGTGGCCGTACCGTGAGAACGAAGCCCTGGGCGGGCACGACCCTTACAGCAGCAGCAAGGCGTGTTGCGAGTTGCTCGCGCAGTCTTACGCCGCGTCGTTCTTCCCGGCGCAACGTTATGCCGAACACGGCCTGGCGCTGGCCACGGCACGGGCCGGCAATGTGTTGGGCGGTGGTGACTTCGCACCGGAACGCTTGATCCCCGATGTGCTCAAGGCCTGGTCAGTGGATGAACCGGTGACCCTGCGCTACCCGCAAGCGGTCCGCCCGTGGCAGCACGCGCTGGAACCGCTGGCCGGTTACCTGCAACTGGCCGCCGGTCTCTATGAGCGAGGTCCCGAGTTCGCCGGCGCCTGGAACTTCGGCCCGAGCGAAGCGGACATGTGCAGCGTCGGCGAAGTGGTCGAACTGCTCGCCCACCGTTGGCCACAAGCACGCGGATTGCGCATCGAACCGAGTGACTTGCATGAGGCTGGCCTGTTGCGGCTGGACAGCAGCCGCGCCCGTCAACTGTTGGCCTGGCAACCGCGCTGGTCGTTACAGCAGTGCCTGACCCAGACCCTCGATTGGCATCTGGCCTGGCAAAACGGCGACGACATGCGTGCAGTCACGTTGGCCCAGTTGAACCTGTACCGAGGCACGCTGTGAGCGAATTTTTGTTGAAAACGCTGCCGCTGGCGGGTTTGTTCAGCGTGCAGCACAAACGCTTCGAGGATGATCGCGGGCACTTCGCCCGGTTGTTCTGCGAAGGCAGTCTGAGTGCTTTCGGCCAAGCGTTTCATATTCGCCAGATCAACCATTCCTGCACCCGTGCACGCGGCAGTGTGCGTGGCTTGCATTACCAGAACGCTAACGCGCCGGAGGCCAAGCTGATCACCTGCCTGCGCGGTGAAGTCTGGGACGTGGCGGTGGATTTGCGCCCCGACTCCGAGACGTTCCTGCACTGGCACGCCGAACACCTTCGGGCCGGCGACGGTCGCAGCCTGCTCATTCCAGCCGGATTTGCCCACGGTTTCCAGACCCTGACCGACGACGCCGAATTGCTTTACCTGCACAGCGCTGACTACGCGCCGGAGCACGAAGACGGTTTGTCGGTAAACGATCCACGGCTGGCGATTGCCTGGCCGTTGCCTGTCAATAATCTGTCGGCCAGGGACGCCAGCCATCCCCTGCTTGATGAACGTTTCGCTGGAGTGCGTCTATGAACTGCCGTGGTTGCGGTACTCCATTGGCCTTGCCGCTGATCGACCTCGGCACGTCGCCGCCGTCGAATGCCTACGTCCGTGCCGACCAGCTGGAACAAGCCGAACACTGGGTGCCGCTGAAAGTTGCGGTGTGTCAGCAGTGCTGGCTGGTGCAGACCGAGGATTACACCAGCGCCGACAGTCTGTTCGACGCCGAGTATGCCTATTTCAGTTCCTTCTCCAGCACCTGGCTGGCCCATGCCGAGCGCTATGTGGCCGACATGGTCGAGCGTTTCGGCCTGACGGGTGACAGCCGCGTGGTCGAGATCGCCGCCAATGACGGTTACTTGTTGCAGTACGTGGCGGGGCACGGCATTCCTTGTCTTGGCGTCGAGCCGACCCGCAGCACCGCGCAAGCCGCACGGGAAAAAGGCCTGGAGATTCGCGAGTTGTTCTTCGGTCGTGAAACCGCCGCGCAATTGGTCAGCGAAGGATGGGCCGCCGACCTGATGGCGGCCAACAACGTGTTGGCCCACGTGCCGGACATCAATAATTTCCTCGGCGGCTTCGCAACCCTGCTCAAGCCGACCGGCGTGGCGACCTTCGAGTTTCCGCAATTACTGACGCTGATGGCCGGGCAGCAGTTCGACACGCTGTATCACGAACACTATTCCTACCTGTCCCTGACCGCCGTGCAGACGTTGTGCGAACGCAATGGCCTGGAAGTATTCGACGTCAATCAGCTGTCGACCCATGGCGGTTCGTTGCGGGTATTCGTGCAGCGTGCCGACGGGATTCGTCGACACGTGCAGCCAGCGGTTGCGCAACAATTGCAGGCCGAACTCGCCGCCGGCGTAAAAACCCCGGAGTACTACGCCACCCTGGCGCCCGCCGCCGAGGGCATCAAGCACGACCTGCTGCGCTTCCTGTTGCAGGCCAAAGCCGATGGCAAGCGTGTGGTCGGTTACGGCGCTGCCGCCAAGGGCAACACTTTACTCAACTACGCCGGAGTCAGACCCGATCTGTTGGCCTGGGTGGCCGACGCCAATCCGCACAAACAGGGCAAATTCTTGCCAGGCAGCCGTATCCCGGTGGTTTCGCCCGAGCGTATCGCCCTCGAACAACCCCACTACATCCTGGTTCTGCCCTGGAACCTGTTGCCTGAAATCACCCAGCAATTCGCCTCGGTCAAAGCGTGGGGCGCTCAGTTTGTCGTCGCCGTTCCGGAGTTGAGTATTCAATGAGCAGAATTCATTACACCAAACCGAGTGTCGGCGAACTGGAAGCCCGGTATGCCCTGGATGCCGTGCAGAACGGTTGGGGCGCGCGTTGCTACGAATACCTGACGCGTTTCGAGCACGGGTTTGCCGAGCACCTCGGAGCGACCTATGCCATCGCGACCTCCAGCTGCACCGGTGCGCTACACATGGGTATGGCGGCGCTCGGCATCGGAGCGGGTGACGAAGTGATCCTGGGCAATACCAACTGGATCGCTTCGGCGGCACCGATTACTTATCTGGGCGCTACGCCGGTATTTGTCGATGTTCTGTCGGATAGCTGGTGCCTGGATCCGGAGCTTGTCAGGCAAGCAATCACTCCGAAGACCAAAGCCATTCTCGCGGTTCATCTTTACGGCAATCTGTGCGACATGGATGCATTGCTGGCGATCGGTCGCGAGCACGGTATTGCGGTCATCGAAGATGCCGCCGAAGCCATCGGCTCGCAGTGGCGCGGCAAGGCGGCCGGCTCGATGGGGTCGTTCGGTGCGTTTTCATTTCATGGCACCAAGACCATGACCACCGGGGAGGGCGGCATATTCGTTACCTCGGACAAGACCCTGTACGAGCGTGTCCTGACCTTGTCCAACCATGGTCGTGTTGCGGGCAGCACCAAACAATTCTGGCCCGAGTTCATGGGCTTCAAATACAAGATGAGCAACCTGCAAGCCGCCGTCGGCTGCGCCCAGGTCGAGCGTATCGAGGAGCTGATCGAACGCAAGCGGACGATTTTCGCCAATTACGCCCGTGCGCTGGCATCCCTGCCGGGTGTAGCGCTGAACCCCGAGCCTGCACACGCCCGTAACGGTTACTGGATGCCAACCGTGGTGTTCGATGCCGAGACCGGGATTCATCGCGACGAAATGATCGCCGCCTTCCAGGCCGCCGATATCGACGCCCGGGTGTTCTTCTGGCCACTGTCGTCGTTGCCCATGTTCAGCGAGCACGTTGTCGATACACCGGTGGCGTTTGCATTGCCGGAGCGCGCGTTCAACCTGCCGAGCTATCACGACATGACCGACGCCGATCAGGCACGCGTGGTGGATGTGGTGCGTGCGCTGCTCGCAAAAAGGCAATCGCTGTGAGGATGTATTTGCTGGGCGCTGCCAACCCGGAAGCGGTGCGCATGCTGCATGCGGTGAAACGCAGCACGCCGGACGTCGAGTTCGCGTTTCTGGACAATGACCCCGGTAAGCAGGGCACTCTGTTTTTTGGCGTGCCCGTCATTGGCGGTTCCGCGCTTGTCAGTGAACTCAAAGGGCCGGACGCGCGCTTCGTCAACCTGATCACCGGCAGCACCCGACTGCGTTACGAGACCACCCGCGAGTTGGTCGAGGCCGGTGCCACCCTGGGCCAGTTCATTCACCCCGGCATCGACCTGACCATGATTCGCATGGGGCAGGGCAGTTACCTGCAGGAAGGCGTGATCATGCAAGCCGAAGTGACACTGGGTGACAACACCAGCATCAGCGCCGGCAGTGTGGTGGGGCATGAAGGGCAAATCGGCCACTCGGTGTTCATGGCGCCCGGCGTGTGTATTGCCGGTTGCGTGGAGATCGGCGACGGCACGTTTATAGGCACCAACGCCACCATTCTTCCACGCTTGCGTATCGGTCGCTGGGTCACTATCGGTGCCGGTGCTGTCGTGACCAAGGATATTCCGGATTTTTCAGTCGTGGCGGGCAACCCCGCCAGGATCATCAAGACCAACGCGGTGCCTTACCCCGACGGTAGGGTCTTCAAGTAACCCGTTTTCCCATTTTTCTGGAGCGTTCCAATGAATCCCCATGAGCAGTTTCGCGAAGAAGTAAAAGACAACATCGAAGGCCTGCAGCAAGACAAGGCACTGCAAGCCGAGTCGCTGGGCTGGGTCGGCACCACGGCCAAACACAAGTACACCTACAACTTCAGCTGGATGGGCCGGCCGATCATTCAGTTTCCTCAGGACATGGTCGCCATGCAGGAAATCATCTGGAACCTGCGTCCGGATGTGATCGTTGAAACCGGTATCGCCCACGGTGGCTCGCTGGTGTTTTACGCATCGATCCTGGAACTGATGGGCCATGGTGAAGTGCTGGGTGTCGACATCGACATTCGCCAGCACAACCGTGAAGCGATCGAAGCTCACCCTATGAGCAAGCGCATCCAGATGATTCAAGGTTCGAGCATCGATACCGCCATCGTCGACCAGGTGCGCCAGCGCATCCAGGGCAAGAAAGTGCTGGTGGTACTGGATTCAAATCACACCCACGAACATGTCCTCGAAGAGCTGCGCCTGTATGCACCGATGGTCTCGGTGGGCAGCTATTGCGTGGTCATGGACACCGTGGTCGAAGACATGCCGGAAGATGCGTTCCCGGATCGCCCATGGGGCAAGGGTGACAACCCGAAAACCGCGGTCTGGGCCTACCTGAAAGAAAACCGCGATTTCGAAATCGACCAGGCGATTCACAGCAAGCTACTGATCACTGTCGCTCCAGATGGGTACCTGCGCCGAGTGCGTTAAGCGACAACTTTATTCAAGCGTTCATCAGGCAATCGGTCTGTGGTGGGGAAGGATATGCAAGGCATTTACGGTTCTGAAAACACGTTGCCCTTGAGTGAACTGTTCACTCTGGTGCTGATTACACACAACCGCCCGGCGTTCCTGCGCAGGGCATTGCAGTTCTACAGCACGTTGCCTTGCAAGATTCTGGTCCTCGATTCATCGGCCGTCGCTCTGGAGGGCGCGGCTGCGGTCGCGGACACCATCGACTATCGGCATTTGCCGCAGTTTGGCTACTGGGGCATTCAGGCCAAACTGGTGTACGGCGTCGAGCAGGTCACCACGCCATATATGGTCTTCGCTTCCGACGATGACTTTCTGTTGCACGGTGCACTCACCGAGTCGGTGAACTTCCTCGAAGCCAACCCCGACTACGGCCTGTGCCATGGCTATTGCCTGATGTACCTGACACACGCCACCTATGTGCAGTACTACCGGCGTGACAAGAAAGTGCATGAGGATTACAACGCCGAACACGGTCAGGATCGTTTACTCGATTACATGAGCCAGTACATTCCGCCGTTCTATGCGGTGCACCGTACTTCCTTGTTGCGTGACTGGTATGAAGCGATGCCTGAAGGCACGATCTTCCAGTGGCAGGAAATCGGTCATGTCTACTACATGCTGGCACGGGCCAAGGCGCGGATTCTGCCGATGCCCTACGTCGTGCGTGAGGTCAACTATGGCCGCTCGGATCACAACACCGAAATCATGACCACCTTGAGCTTCAAGGACGCACGATCTGTCGCCGACCGCGAGCGCTTTGCCGGGTTTCTGGCGTCGCTGCCGACCGGCATTAGTGGCCTGAGTGAACAGCAGACCGCGCAACTGGCCCTGCAAAGTTTCGCCGCCCTGGCCAAGAGCCTGATGACGCGTAACGCGCTGACCCTCGAGCCTGTTTTCGAGTCTTACTGGACCGACCCGACAGAGGGGCCGAAGCGAGTCTTCGGCACCGAGCAATATGTCGAGATGCCGTTCTACAACAGTGCCTTCTTCGAGCAACTGGCAGAGTGCGAGTTTCTGCTTCATGCGATGCCGGCCGGGCGCTTGCAGCTCGAAGAAATGGAAGGCGCATTGCTCAAGCAGGAAGCCTTGCAGCGCACCTACTCCAATGACACTCCGGCGACGATCCAGACCCGTCTGCTTCAAGCTGTTCGACTGGGTGCCTTCAATCGTCGTGTGGTGCAGGGACTGGTGCAGCAGCTACTGGATATGGATGAGCCCGCCGATGCCCGGGTGCTGTCCGACTGGGTTCAGCGGCTGGGCAGCGTGCCCACCTTCGACAGCCGCCAGTTGCTCGACACGATGCCTTCGGGGCGTGTGCGGAACTGGCTGCAGGCCCGTCAACCGAACGACACCGCGGTGAGGAAGATCAACCAGCAACTGGCCGCCAACGACGGTGGTCCTCAGTTCGGCATTCTGTTACTTGATCTGGACGCTGACATGGACAAGCTCCAGGTCACCCTGGATAGCCTCATGGAGAGTGCGTTCCGGGCATTCAAAGTGGTGATCTTCACCACGGGTGACTTGCCGGCGGTCACCACCGCCCAAAACACGCTGCATTTCGTCAAGGTCACGACGGCCAATTACGTCGACAAGCTGAACCAGATCGCTCGCCAGTCGACCTCGGACTGGTTGCTTCTGGCCGAGGCGGGCGACGAGTTCACCGCTGCCGGGTTCCTGCGTGCCAGCCTCGAGTTGCAGAACGCCGAAGGTTGCCGTGCGGTCGCGATGGACGAGATTCATCGTCAGGCCAATGGCGCATTGGTCGACGTCTTCCGGCCAGCCTTCAACCTCGACCTGTTGCAGAGCATGCCAGGATTGGTCGCGCGGCACTGGCTGATCCGCCGCGAAGCGTTGGTGGAGGCCGGCGGTTTCGCCCGCGAATTCACGTCGGCGCTCGAGTTCGACCTGTTGCTGCGCCTGATCGAAACCGGCGGCCTTGCCGGCCTTGCTCATCTGGCAGAGCCGTTGCTGATCACCGCAGCACCGGAGTTGGCGCCCAACGAACACGAACGTCAAACGTTGGTTCGTCATCTGGCAACTCGCGGATATCAAGCGCAGGTCAACGCCGAAGCGTCGGGCGGTTACCGTATTGACTACCGCCATGCCGATCGCCCGAAAGTGTCGATCGTCATCCACAGCGAGGACAACCTGGAGCACTTGCAGCGCTGCCTGGTCAGTATCTTGCAGCGCACGCGCTATCAAAACAATGAAGTCGTCATTGCCGATAACCATAGCCAGTCCGCCGAGCTGCTCGCCTGGCTCGACAGCCTGGAGCAAAACGGGCGTGGCCGGATTCGTCTGGTCAAGGCAACGCAGCGGCTGAGCACTTCGGCACTGCTTAACCTGGCGGTCGAGCAGGCTCAAGGTGAATACTTGGTGCTGCTGGCGGCGGACGCCGAAGTGGTTAACGCGAACTGGATCGAGGCGTTACTCAATCAGGCCCAGCGTCCCGAAGTCGGGGTGGTCGGTGCCAAACTGGTGGATCGCGAGGGTAATGTGAGCGGTGCCGGCCTGATTCTCGGGTTCGATGGGGGGATCGCTTCGTCATTCACCGGCGAGAAAAAGGATGCACCGGGCTACATGCGCCGACTGGCCGTCGAACAGAATTACTCGGCCGTATCCGGTGCGTGCCTGATGATTCGCAAGGAAGCCTTCGTGGCCCTCGGGGGACTGGATCGCGAGAATTTCGATGAGGTTTACGCCGATGTCGATCTCTGCCTGAAAGTCGCCGATGCCGGTTTGCTGACGGTGTGGACGCCGCAGGTTCAGATTGCACACCCGGGCACCTTGCCGGGCGACCCTCAGGTACTGGCGGCCTTGCGCGATAAGTGGCAGGCGCGCTTTGCCCACGACGACGCTTACAACCAGAACCTGGCCCTGACCGGCAAGAGCTTTACCCTCAGCGACGCCTCCAGTGTGAACTGGGCGCAGTTGCTTGCATAAGCCTGACTGACAGGTAAAAGGACTCAAGGCATGTTCAACGGTAAATCGATTTTCATCTCCGGCGGCACCGGCTCGTTCGGGCGCAATTTCATCCGTCGGCTGCTGGAGCAATATCAGCCGAAGCGGGTGGTGGTGTTCTCCCGCGATGAGCTCAAGCAGTACGAGATGCAGCAGACGTTCAACGCGCCGTGCATGCGTTATTTCCTCGGTGATGTGCGCGACGCCGACCGTTTGCGCCAGGCCATGCGCGGCATCGATTACGTGGTGCATGCCGCGGCACTGAAACAAGTACCGGCGGCGGAGTACAACCCGACCGAATGCATCCGCACCAACGTCAACGGCGCGGAAAACATCATCGCCGCGGCCATCGACAACGGCGTTGAAAAAGTCGTCGCGCTGTCCACCGACAAGGCCGCTAGCCCGATCAACCTGTACGGCGCGACCAAGTTGCTGTCGGACAAGTTGTTCGTCGCCGCGAACAATATTGCCGGCGACCAGAACACCCGTTTTTCGGTGGTCCGTTACGGTAACGTCGCCGGCTCGCGGGGATCGGTGGTGCCGTTTTTCAGCAAGCTGATTGCCGAGGGCGCCACAGAGCTGCCGATCACCGATGAGCGCATGACGCGTTTCTGGATCACCCTCGATCACGGAGTGCAGTTTGTGCTAGACAGCTTCGCCCGCATGCATGGTGGTGAAGTGTTCGTGCCGAAGATTCCTTCGATTCGTATCGTCGATCTGGCTTTGGGCATGGCTGAACATTTGCCGCACAGAAACGTCGGCATTCGTCCGGGAGAAAAACTCCATGAGTTGATGGTGCCGCTGGACGACGCGCGGATGACCCTGGAATTCGCCGATCACTACACCATTCAGCCATCGATTCGTTTCACCAGCGTCGACGTGGATTTTGCCGTCGACAAACTGGGCGAGCAGGGCAGGCCTGTCGGTGATGACTTCGAGTACCGTTCCGACACCAATCCGCACTACCTGTCGGTCGGCCAGATTGCCGACCTGCACGCGAAGCTGCCGGCATGATTCCCTATGGTCGGCAGAGCCTCGATCAGGCTGACATTGATGCGGTGGTCGCCGTGTTGCAGTCCGACTGGCTCACTCAAGGACCGACCATCGAGCGCTTCGAACAGGCGTTGGCGAAGCGTTGTCAGGCTGATTTTGCGGTGGCGGTATGCAATGCAACGGCGGCGTTGCACATTGCTTGCGTCGCAGCCGGACTCGGGCCGGGCGATCGCCTATGGACCACGCCAAACACATTCCTGGCCTCGGCCAACTGTGGTCGCTACTGCGGCGCCGAAGTGGATTTTGTCGACATTGATCCACTGACGTGGAATCTCGACGCCTATGCTCTGACGTCGAAGCTTGAGGCTGCCGAGCGCGATGGCACGCTGCCGAAGGTGCTGGTGGCCGTGGCGTTTTCCGGGCAGAGCTGCGACATGCGGATGATCGCCGGACTGGCCGAACGTTACGGCTTCACGGTGATCGAGGACGCGTCTCACGCGGTCGGCGCTGCCTATGCCGGGCGCCCGGTGGGTTGCGGTGAGTTCGCGGCGATGACGGTGTTCAGTTTTCACCCGGTGAAAATCATCACCAGCGCCGAGGGGGGCATGGTGTTGACAAACCGCCCTGAACTGGCTGAGCGTTTGCAGCGTCTGCGCAGCCACGGCATGACCCGCGATCCGCAACAGATGACCGAATCCAGTCACGGCCCCTGGTATTACCAGCAAGTGGAACTGGGTTTCAACTACCGGATCACCGACCTGCAAGCGGCACTGGGTCTGTCGCAACTGAACAAGCTCGATGGCTTCATTGCGCGCCGACGTGAACTGGCGGCGCGTTACGAGCGGTTGCTGGCGTACTTGCCCGTGACCTTGCCCGGCGCGCAGCCTGAGGCCGAATCGGCGTGGCATCTGTACGTGGTGCGATTGCACACAGACCGGATCAACCTCAGCCATCGACAGGTTTTCGAAGGCTTGCGAGCGGCCGGGGTCGGTGTGAACCTGCATTACATTCCGGTGCATTTGCAGCCGTACTATCGCGACCTGGGGTTTGCCGAGGGTGACTTCCCCCAGGCTGAACGTTATTACGCCGAGGCCATCAGCCTGCCGATGTTTCCTTCTCTGAGCGATGAACAGCAGGATTACGTGGTCGAGCAACTGCGGCGTCTGGTGCTTGAGGAGTAGTGTTTTGAGCAGTGTTGCGATCATTCCGGCCCGTGGCGGCAGCAAACGGATCCCGCGCAAGAACCTCAAGCCGTTCGACGGCGTGCCGATGATCGTCCGTTCGATCCGTACGGCGCTGGCGTCGAACCTGTTCGATCAGGTAATTGTCAGCACCGACGACGAGGAAATTGCCGAGCTCGCTCGGGCGAGTGGCGCTGACGTTCCGTTCATGCGTCCCGTTGCGCTTGCCGATGATTTCACCGGGACTGCCGCGGTCATCGTTCACGCTTTGAATCAACTGCCGTCGTTCGACTTTGCCTGTTGTATCTACGCGACCGCGCCGCTGTTGCAGGCACGCTATCTGCGGCAAGGGCAGGAGTTGCTGATGCAGCATCCGGACAAGTCCTTCGCGTTTTCCGTCGCCGGTTTCGGTTTCCCGGTACAGCGTGCCCTGGTCCTTGATGACGAGGGCGCATTGACTTCGCTTTACCCGGAATTTCGCACGACCCGCTCCCAGGATCTGCCCGACGCTTTTCAGGACGCCGGCCAGTTTTATTGGGGGCGCAGCGAAGCCTGGCTGCGAGGGGATGCGCTGTTTTCTTCAGCGAGTCTGCCGGTTATTCTGCCGCGACATCTGGTGCAAGACATCGACACCCCCGAAGACTGGAAGCGTGCCGAATACCTTTTCGCCGCGCTCAAGGCCGCGGGTGAGTTGCAATGAGAGTATTGATTCGCTCTGACGCGTCGCCAACAATCGGCAGCGGTCATATCGCTCGCTTGTTGCCGTTGGCCAGAACTTTGCGCAAGCAGGGATCGCATGTTGCGTTTGCGTGCCGCCAACTGCCTGGACATCGGCTCGACACGCTGGCGGACGACGGCTTCGAAACCTTCGCGCTGCCGGATCGTTATCCCGATGAAGACCCGCAGCAGGCCATCGAATCCATGCTGCCGTGGCAGGCGGACATAGACGCTTTGGCGCAAGCGTTGGGAAATCATTGCGCGTTTGACTGGATCATCGTCGACCACTATGGCCTCGATCATCATTGGCAGACCGCAGCCCGTCGCTGGGCGCCGCGCATTGCTGCGATAGATGACCTGGGAACACGCACGTACAGCGTCGATCTGTTGCTCAATCAGAACCTGTCAGGCACCCCGCAAGCCTATGCGTCGCGGCTGGCGCCTGGTTGCCAGACATTGCTCGGCCCACACTTTGCCTTGCTGCGCGATGAATTTTGTTGCCCGGCGATCGAGATCAAACCCCAGGCTAAGCGCGTGCTGGTTAACTTCGGCGGCTTCGATATGGCGATGCAGACTCACCACGCGATGCTGGCGTTGGCGGACCTTCATGAGCTTGAAGTCGATTTTGTTGCCGGTGCCGATAACCCGGCCTGGGAGAAAATGCAGGATTTGGCGGCAAGCCATCCGAATTGGCGCCTGCACAGTTTTGTCAGCGACTTCTACCGGTTGATGAGCGAAGCCGACCTGTTCATCGGTGCGGGCGGTGGCACCAGTTGGGAGCGGGCGGCCATGGGGCTGCCGACAATCTGCATGGCGGTCTCGAACAATCAGCAAGTCAATGGCGAGGTCATGGCGACTGCCGGGGCTCATGTGTATCTGGGTGCCCGTGAGCAGGTCAGCGTCGAACAGTTGCGTCAGGCCATCGGCTTTCTCGCGGGCAATCAGGGGATGCGCCAAAGTCTGGCCGAGCATTCCCGGCGCCTGGTCGATGGCCGTGGTGCGCAAAGGGTGGCGGCAGCGCTCGCCGGTGCGGTGCTGCAGATTCGCCAGGTCACTCTCGACGATGCGCGATTGTTGTTCGACGGCCGCAATGCCGAAGTGGTGCGGCGTGCGTCACTGTCCCCGGAGTTTATTGATTGGCCTCAGCATCAGGCCTGGCTGGCCGCAAGCTTGAGCAATCCCGCGCGATTGCTGTTGATCGCCGAAGCGGACGATGGTCCGGTTGGTGTGCTGCGTTATGACTTGGACGGGCGCGCCGCCGAAGTCTCGATTTATTTGCTTGAGGGGCGCTTCGGTCTGGGTTGGGGCAAGGCACTGCTGGCTCGGGGCGAAGCGTTTGTGAGCGCCCACTGGCCGCAACTGCGGGCCATTACTGCTCAAGTGTTGCCAGAGAACCAGCCATCGGTGAAGGTGTTTTGCGAGGCCGGTTTTGCTCAGAGTGCCTGCGCGTTTACGCGCGTGTTGAAGGATGATATCAATGACTAGTTTCAAGATTGGCAATCGCTCCATCGGTGCCGATGCGCCGCCGTTCATCATTGCCGAGATGAGTGGCAACCATAACCAGTCCCTGGAGGTGGCGCTGCAGATCGTCGACGCCGCGGCCAAGGCCGGTGCGCATGCCTTGAAACTGCAAACCTACACCGCTGATACCATGACCCTGGACCTGTCCGAAGGCGAGTTCTTCATCAAGGACCCGAACAGCCTCTGGGCCGGTTCTTCGCTGTACGCGTTGTACGAAAAAGCCCACACCCCATGGGCGTGGCACGCAGCGATTTTCGCCCGTGCCAGGGAGCTGGGCATGCTTGCGTTCTCCACGCCTTTTGATGACACAGCGGTGGACTTCCTCGAAAGTCTCGACGTGCCGGCTTACAAGATCGCCAGCTTCGAGAACACCGATCTGCCGTTGATTCGTCGGGTCGCTGCGACTGGCAAGCCATTGATCATTTCTACCGGCATGGCCAGCATCGCTGAGCTCGACGAAACCGTACGTGCCGCCCGTGAAGCGGGCTGCAAGGATCTGGTGTTGCTCAAATGCACCAGCACTTACCCGGCAACGCCAGCCAACAGTAACGTGCGGACGATTCCTCATTTACGCGAGTTGTTTGGCTGCGAAGTCGGGCTGTCCGACCACTCCATGGGCGTCGGTGTGTCCGTGGCAGCGGTGGCGCTTGGGGCGACAGTAGTAGAAAAGCACTTCACTCTTGATCGCAGCGCGGGTGGGGTGGACGCCAGTTTTTCGCTCGAGCCGGCTGAGCTCGCCAGCCTGGTGATAGAGACCGAACGCGCCTGGCAGGCCATGGGGCAGGTGCATTACGGTGTGACGGACGCCGAGCGCAAGTCGCTTGTTTACCGTCGTTCGCTCTACGTGACTGAGGATATGGCTGCCGGCGAGCCCTTCACCGCAGCCAATCTGCGAGCCATTCGTCCGGGGCTGGGGTTGGCCGCAAAGCACGCGGAAACCCTTCTGGGCCGTCGCGCCCGTCAGGCCATCAAGCGCGGAACGCCGCTGGACTGGTCGCTGGTCGAATAACTTCTTGTGACGCTGATTCGGCAAAATAGCGTGACCTGCGAGTCATAACGCGCATCTTCACTGTATTGTATTAATAGGGAAGGTGGCGCCTGGCCTGTTTTTAGCCCAGTGATAGCCTTCTATTCTTCCCGCTGTCGCCTCAATGGGGCGACGTTTTTCTCTGTTTGTCGGCGCCCCTCGATTCCTTGCGAGCGGTGGTATTGGGCTGTTTATTATTGGGAAGCCGTAATGATTGGCATAAAAAGCATTGCGAGCTACGTTCCTGTAGCCGGCGTGGACAATTACGCACAAGGTGCAAAATTCGAAAAGGATGAAGAGTTCATCCTGGGCAAGATCGGTTCAGCCTTTCTGCCGCGCAAAGACGCCGGGCAGGAAACCTCGGACCTGTGTGTCGAAGCGGTCAACGCGCTGTTCGCCAACAATCCCGATTTGAAACGTGAAGCCATCGACGTGCTGATCGTCGTTACCCAGAACGGTGACGAAGAAGGGCTGCCTCACACTGCTGCGATCGTTCAGGACAAGCTGGGCCTGCCGACCACTGTGGCGGCATTCGATATTTCCCTGGGCTGCTCCGGTTACGTCTACGGTATCTATGCGATCAAGGGCTTCATGGAAGCCGCAGGCCTGAAGAATGGCCTGCTGGTCACTGCCGATCCGTACTCGAAGATCGTCGACCCGGAAGACCGCAACACCACCATGCTGTTCGGCGATGCCGCCACCGCAACCTGGATGGGCGAGAACGCGCCATGGCAGTTGGGCAAGGCCAAGTTTGGCACCGACGGTTCTGGTGCGCCGCACCTGAAGGTCACCGATGGCGTGTTTTTCATGAACGGCCGCCAGGTGTTCAACTTCGCGTTGCTCAAGGTTCCGGCGCATTTGCATGAACTGCTGGCCGACTCGCAGCTGACGGCTGACGATATCGATGCCTTTTGCATCCACCAGGGCAGTGCGGCGATTGTTGATGCCGTGGCACGACGTTTCGAGGGCGAGCCGGAGAAATTCATCAAGGACATGGTCGAGACCGGCAACACGGTGTCGTCGAGTATTCCATTGCTGCTGGAAAAACACGTGCTGGACTCCAGCTGGAAGCGCGTGGCGTTGAGTGGTTTCGGCGTTGGCCTGTCATGGGGGTCGGCGATTATCTATCGCCCTTGATCTTCAAAAGCCAGACACAAAAAAAGCGTTCAAGGTGTAACCTTGAGCGCTATTTTTTTGCCCGAATGAAAAGCGAGGCTGCATGAGCGAGTTCTTTGAGCGCAACGGCGAGGTGATTCAGCGGCGCTGGCCCAAGGTCTGGCATCGACTGTCGGTTGAGAACAGCGCCGCCTTGCAAGCAGATCTGGTGGAAGGCCTGGGCTCGACACTGAGCATCAATGGCATCCAGTTGACCAGTCGACATGACCGCACTCGCGAAGCGTTGCTTCAGGCCGACAGCTTGCCAGTCGACAGTCCGGTGGTGCATCTATACGGCACCGGGCTGGGTGATTTGCAGCTGCAATTGCTGGAGCGTGCCGGACTTGAAAGGTTGTACGTGCATATCCTGAACGGTGCGGTGTTTGCCCTGGTGCTGCAACTGCTCGATCAACTGCAGTGGCTCGGCGATTCGCGCGTGGATCTGCTCTACGCTGGTGATCTGGCGGAAATCCAGTTGCCGTACTTCGCGCTGCCTTCGGAGCTGGTGCTGGCGGACGACTTCAACGCCAAGATCCGCGACCGGCTGATCAGTGAAACCCACCTGACCTTCAATAACCGCAACTTCGATCCGGACAATCCCGAGATTGCCGAGCGATTGCAGGAATCTGTCGAGCGTGTTCGTGCCGATGCCGATGCTGCCGAGTTGTTCGCCAGCTGTTCCGGCAGGCAGGTGTTTGTCATCGCCACCGGGCCGAGCCTGGAACAGCATTTCGACACGCTGCGTTCGGTACGCGAACACGCTCAACGGCCCTTGTTCATTTGTGTGGATACCGCCTACCGGCCGCTGATCGAACAGGGCATCCGGCCGGACGTGGTCGTCACGATCGATCAGCGCATCTCGACGCGTCATTTGCCGTCCGATGGCACCGGCGATATCAAGCTGGTCTATATGCCCATGGTCGATCCCACGGTTTTGGGGGCTTGGCAGGGCCAGCGCTACGTGGCTTATTCCGCCAGTCCGATCTATAGGGAGCTGCGCGAGAGGCTACCCAAGGCCCAGCTCTATGTCGGTGGCAGTGTGATCCACCCGGCTGTGGACCTCGCGGTGAAAATGGGCGCCAGCCAGATCACCCTGTTCGGCGCTGACTTCGCTTTCCCGAAGGACAAGACCCACGCAGGCTGGAATGACGGTGATCTTGGACCGCAACTGGGCGCGGCCCGGCATTGGGTGCTGGACGGCCACGGTCGGCGGGTCAAGACACAGCTCAATTTCCGCAGTTACTTGTGTGAGCTGGAACGGTACATCGCCGGGCATCCTCACGTGGATTTCTATAACAGCAGCCGCGCAGGTGCGATGATCGTCGGCACGACGTTCCACCCGGAGTTCACAAGATGACTCGATTCTTGCTGGCTGCGCAGGCGCAGCAGTGTTCCGGTTTGTTCCGTCTGGGGCGAGACGTCGAAGCGGCGCTGCTGATGGTTCAGGTGTGCAGCGATGTTCAACTCGTGATGGGCCGTGCGAGTGTTGAGGTTCAATCCCGCTGGACGGCGTTGCTCACCGACATGCTGGTCCGTCAGGAGGCGCAGGACTGGTTGGCGCTGGCGGATCATCTGGACAATGAGCTGCCGCAATTGCTAAAGGCGGCAACCGCTGGTTAACGCTTTTTGACAGGTGCCGGTACAGGCGAGTCCTCGCTGTCCCTTGCCGGCATTTCACTGACGTCAGTTTTTTTTGTATCGGACTGCCGCCAAGCCCTTGTTTCATGAGGGGTGGCAGTGTGATGGCAAATATTTTTCAAAATCCCCTAAAGCAACCTGCGTTCGCGACGATAACTATTACGAAGGTTCTCTAGGCCATACCCGGCGGTTGCCAGGGCCGGAAGCCGCAGTACCCAACCAACGAGGAATTCGTCATGGCTTTGACAGTAAACACCAACACTACTTCGCTGAACGTTCAGAAGAACCTGAACAAGGCTTCCGATGCTCTTTCGACTTCGATGACTCGCCTGTCTTCCGGCCTGAAAATCAACAGCGCCAAAGACGACGCCGCTGGCCTGCAAATCGCTAACCGCATGACCTCGCAGATCCGTGGTCAGACCATGGCTATCAAAAACGCCAACGACGGTGTTTCGATCGCTCAGACCGCTGAAGGCGCTCTGCAAGAATCGACCAACATTCTGCAGCGTATGCGTGAAATCGCCCTGCAATCGCGAAACGACTCCAACGGCACTGCTGACCGTACCGCTCTGGACAAAGAATACCAACAGTCGATCGCCGAGCTGACTCGTATTGCTCAGTCCACCAACCTGAACGGCAAGGCGCTGATCGACGGTACTGCTGGCGCAATGGAATTCCAGGTAGGTGCGGGTACTACTTCCGACAACCAGATCACCCTGACCCTGTCGACCAGCTTCGACGCCAGCGCCCTGGGCATGACCGGTACTACCATCTCCGGTGTTAGCAACTCGGGTAACCACAACTCTGTACTGTCGGCGATCTCGGCCATCGACATTGCGCTGAACAAAATCAACTCCACTCGCGCTGACCTCGGTGCTGCTCAAAACCGTTTCTCCACCACCATCTCCAACCTGCAGAACATCAACGAAAACGCCGAAGCTGCACGTAGCCGCGTACAAGATACCGACTTCGCTGCTGAAACTGCACAGCTGACCAAGCAACAAACCCTGCAACAAGCTTCCACGTCGGTTCTGGCTCAGGCCAACCAACTGCCATCCGCTGTACTGAAACTGCTTCAGTAATAGCCGGGTAAGTTTTGGCGGGGGAGTGCGCACGCGCGCTCTCTCGCTTTTTCAGTTTAAGGGGTGATGGACATGGATATGAGCGTGAAGCTGAACTTGTCTTATCCAGCTGCGAAGCCGGCGACGACTGTTGCTGACAATCCGGTGGAAAAGCCTCGAACCGATGCTGCTGTGGTGGCGCCGGTCAAGGATGAGCCAAAAGACGCGGTAACCGAGCAGGACAAACTGAAGATGGCCGTTCAGGAAATTGAAAAGTTCGTTCAATCGGTCAAGCGCAATCTGGAGTTCTCGATCGACGAGCCTTCAGGCAAAGTGATTGTCAAAGTGATTGCCAGCGACTCGGGTGAAGTGGTCCGCCAGATCCCCAATGAAGAAGTCCTCAAGCTGGCCAATAGTTTGAATGATGCAAGCAGTCTGTTGTTCAGCGCTAGAGTCTGACAGCTGGCACGAATTTTGTTGTTATGTTCTTTTGGGCGTTGTAGTGGTCAAAAGGCCGGCGACACACTGAAGGGAGTTCCATATGGCAAGTCCAATTCTACCGGGTCTGGGTTTAGGCTCCGGCCTTGACACTACGGCTATCGTCAAAGCCTTGGTTGATGCTGATAAATCGGCCAAGCAGAATCAGATCACCCGTCAGACGGCCACCAATACCTCGCAGATCTCCGGTGTAGGGACCCTCAAAAGTGTCCTGGCGAACTTCCAGACCGCGCTCAAGAACCTTGGCGATACGAAAACCCCGCAGTTCCTGGGTTTCAACGCGACGACTTCCGACGCCAAAGTGTTGACCGCCGTTGCCAGTAACACTGCGGTCAATGGCACCTATGTCATCAAGGTCAATAACCTTGCGACCTCGTCGAAAGTGGCGACTGCCGCGTTTGCCGGCGGTCCTGGCAGTGCCATTCCGAGTGGTACGCTCAACATCACTCAAAATGGCATTACCCGTCCTGTCGACATTCCCCCCGGCGCCACCCTGCAAACGGTGCGGGATGCGATCAACACCCAGCAAGGTGCCAATGGCTTCAGTGCCAACATTGTCACTGACTCCTTCGGTTCGCGTCTGGTCATGGGGTCTACCGTTACCGGTCTGGGTTCCGATATCGAGCTCAGTAATATTGCCGGCCTGGAAATCACCCCCGGCCAGAAAATGGGCACCACGCCTACGGCGACCTCGGCCGGTGCCATCGGCGAACTCGCCGCGGACGCCAGCTTCACGGTTGACGGACTGGCGATCACCAGCAAATCCAACACCGTGGCTAGTGCCATTTCCGGACTGACACTGAATCTGGTGGCGGGTGGTGGGGCGACGTCCACTGTGACGGTAGGGCCGAACAGTGACGGTTTGAAAAAATCGATCCAGGCCTTTGTCGATGCTTACAACCAGGTTGTCAACAGTGTCAATACGCTGAGCAAGCCCTCCCTGGATAAAGAAGGCAAGCCAACCATTGCTGCGGCATTGACCGGTGACTCGCTGGGTCGGGGTATCCTCGCGTCGATCCGTGAGCCGCTGGCCAGTACTGGTGCGGGCGACAAGCTGACCGTGCTTTCGCAGTTGGGTATTACCACCAACCAGAAAACCGGTGCGCTCGATTTTGACAGCACCAAGTTCACTGCTGCGATGGATACGCAGAAACTGGGTGGTGAGATTCAGAAGCTGTTCCTGGGGGATCCAGCGGCGACCGGTAATGCGGCCAAGGGTCTGCTGGAACGAATGAACGCGGCGATCACGCCTTATACCGTCACTGGCAGCGAAGGTATTCTTGATGCCCGTGCTACCAACCTGGCGAAGGCCAAAAGCAACCTGGCCAACCAGCAGGAGGCACTGGATCGGCGGATTGAAACGCTGACAGCCGTGCTGACCAAAAAGTACAACGCCATGGACACCCTGGTCGGCAAGCTCAAGGCAACTGCCAGCAACATTACCTCGATGTTCGAGGCAATGAACGCACAGAAAAACGCCTCATAGCGTGTAAGCGCCAAAAGCCCGGCAGCGATTCCGCTTGTCGGGCTTTTTTTGTTTCGATCTAAAGATTTTTGACGCGGTGTCGATACACTGCCTATACGAATCACAAAGTTTTGATGAGGTACAACATGAACCCGATGTTAGCCCTTCGGCAGTACCAGAAGATTGGCGCTCAGGCCCAGACTTCCGAAGCCAGCCCCCATCGCCTGGTGCAAATGCTCATGGAAGGTGGTCTGGATCGCATCGCTCAGGCCAAGGGTGCCATGGAGCGCAAGGATATCCCCGGCAAAGGCATTTTTATCGGCAAGGCCATCGGCATCATCGGTGGCTTGCGCGAGGGTCTGGATCTGGAAAATCAGGCCGATTCCGTGGGTGAACTGGACAGCCTCTACACCTACATGATGAAGCGCCTGACGGAAGCTAACGTCAAAACCGATCCAAAGATTCTCGACGAAGTCGCCGATCTGCTTCGCACCGTCAAGGACGGCTGGGACGCAATCGCCGCGCCGGGTCCGCAGTTTTAAGGAGATCACCATGAGTCTTGTATTGCAGCGAATCGAAGAAACCCGCGAAGGCCTGGTCGGTGCTTTGGCTGAGCGAAACTGGGAAGCCATTGGTGAATTGGACCTGGCTTGCCGTTCCTGCATGGAAGACGTCTTGAGTGAAGCTTCGGTGGACGAGGCCGCGTTGCGCGACAACCTTGAGGAGTTGCTGGGGGTCTATAAGCAGCTTCTTGATGCGGCGACGGGGGAGAGGCAAGCAATAGTCGATGAGATGTCGCAGATCCATCAAGCACAGAATGCAGCAAAGGTTTACCATCTGTTCGGTTGATTAATCCTCAGTTAATCCAGACCGGGCGCGCCATAAATTTGACTGTGCACGGTTTTTTGACTTAACTAGTGGCTGGTTGCAGATTTCAGGCGTCTACAGGCATAACGTGCCTGCAAGCGTCTAGCTTGCCCATCATTTCGGGCATTGAGTTGACTAGGGAAGTTGCTATTGCATGTGGCGTGAAACCAAAATTCTGCTGATTGATGACGATAGCGTCCGCCGCCGCGATTTGGCGGTGATTTTAAATTTTCTTGGCGAAGAAAATTTACCCTGCGGTAGCCATGACTGGCAGCAGGCTGTCGGCTCTTTGTCATCAAGTCGTGAAGTGATCTGTGTCCTCATCGGGACAGTCAATGCTCCTGGCGCACTTCCGGGCTTGTTAAAGACACTCTCTACCTGGGATGAGTTCCTTCCGGTTTTGTTAATGGGCGATAATTCTTCCGTTGACCTGCCAGAAGACCAGCGTCGCCGAGTGCTTTCGACCCTCGAAATGCCGCCCAGCTACAGCAAACTGCTCGATTCGCTGCACCGTGCCCAGGTCTATCGCGAGATGTATGACCAGGCTCGCGAGCGCGGTCGTCACCGTGAACCCAATCTTTTTCGCAGTCTTGTCGGCACCAGCCGGGCGATTCAGCACGTCCGCCAGATGATGCAGCAAGTCGCCGACACCGACGCTAGCGTGCTTATCCTTGGCGAGTCGGGCACCGGCAAGGAAGTGGTCGCGCGCAACCTGCACTATCACTCCAAGCGTCGTGATGCGCCGTTCGTGCCGGTCAATTGCGGGGCGATCCCGGCTGAGTTGCTGGAAAGCGAACTGTTCGGTCATGAGAAGGGTGCCTTCACCGGGGCAATCACCAGCCGCGCCGGGCGTTTTGAACTGGCGAACGGCGGCACGCTGTTCCTCGATGAAATCGGCGACATGCCGCTGCCAATGCAAGTCAAGTTGCTGCGCGTGTTGCAGGAGCGCACCTTCGAACGCGTGGGCAGCAACAAGACCCAGAGCGTCGATGTGCGCATCATTGCGGCGACCCACAAGAATCTCGAAAGCATGATCGAGATCGGCACCTTTCGCGAAGACTTGTACTACCGCCTGAACGTGTTCCCGATCGAGATGGCGCCACTGCGCGAACGCGTCGAAGACATTCCGTTGCTGATGAACGAACTGATCTCGCGCATGGAACACGAGAAGCGTGGTTCGATCCGTTTCAACTCCGCAGCAATCATGTCGCTGTGCCGTCACGGCTGGCCGGGTAACGTCCGCGAACTCGCCAACCTGGTGGAGCGCATGGCGATCATGCATCCGTACGGGGTGATCGGCGTGGTCGAGCTGCCGAAGAAATTCCGCTACGTCGATGATGAAGATGAGCAATTGGTCGACAGCCTGCGCAGCGATCTGGAAGAGCGCGTGGCGATCAACGGTCATACGCCGGACTTCACCGCCAACGCCATGCTGCCGCCGGAAGGCCTGGACTTGAAAGACTACCTCGGTGGTCTGGAACAAGGGCTGATCCAGCAGGCACTGGATGACGCCAATGGCATCGTGGCGCGCGCCGCCGAGCGACTGCGAATTCGCCGCACCACACTGGTGGAGAAGATGCGCAAGTACGGCATGAGCCGACGCGACGGTGATGAACAGGCGGATGATTGACGCCTGTTTTTCAAGTCCTTAATTTATAGACGATTTTTTTTAGGCACGGGTATTGCTACATCCCTCGCAACGTTCCGTTTCACTGACGGTCAGCCACGCGAGAGAGCACGATGCCCCACGCCGCCCAGATGTCTCCTGCCCCTGACGCTTTGGGGCATCCGTCGTCCGTCGAGCAGGCAGGCCGGCTTGGCCTTGAGCAGGCGTTCGCGCTGTTCAATCAGATGTCGAGCCAGTTGACCGACTCCTACAGTATGCTCGAAGCCCGGGTCACCGAACTTAAGGGTGAGCTGGCGGTGGTCAGCGCTCAGCGCATGCAAGAGCTGGCGGAAAAAGAACGCCTGGCCAACCGTCTGCAAAACCTCCTCGACTTGCTGCCTGGTGGTGTCATCGTGATCGATGCCCAAGGCATTGTGCGCGAGGCCAATCCCGCGGCTTGCGAACTGCTCGGTCTGCCCCTCGAGGGCGAGCTATGGCGTCATGTCATTGCCCGTTGCTTTGCGCCGCGTGAAGACGACGGTCATGAAATCTCTCTCAAGGACGGTCGGCGCCTGTCGATCGCCACTCGCTCGCTGGATGCCGAGCCCGGCCAGTTGGTGCTGCTCAACGACCTGACCGAAACCCGCCACCTTCAAGATCAACTGGCCCGCCACGAACGCCTGTCGTCACTCGGTCGCATGGTTGCGTCGCTGGCTCATCAAATCCGTACGCCCTTGTCCGCGGCATTGCTCTACGCCAGTCATTTGAGCGAGCAAGAGTTGCCGGTCGCCACACAGCAGCGATTCGCCGCACGCCTGAAAGAGCGTTTGCATGAGCTGGAACATCAAGTGCGCGACATGCTGGTGTTCGCTCGCGGCGAACTGCCGCTGACCGATCGCGTTACGCCGAAGATGCTGATGCAGTCCTTGCAGTCGGCGGCATTGACCCACGTACAGGATTTGCCGATTCGCTGGCAGTGCGACAGTCATGCGGGAGAGTTGCTGTGCAACCGCGACACCTTGGTCGGAGCGATCCTGAACCTGATCGAGAACGCCATTCAGGCCAGTGCCGGCAACGTTCATTTAAAGGTCCACCTCTATACCCGTGGCAACAACCTGCGGGTAGTGGTCAGCGACAGCGGCAGCGGTATCGATACGAAAGTGCTGGCGCGTCTCGGTGAGCCTTTCTTCACCACCAAAACCACCGGCACCGGCCTTGGGCTGACCGTGGTCAAGGCTGTGGCGCGTGCTCATCAGGGAGAATTGCAGCTGCGCTCGCGGCTGGGGCGCGGCACTTGCGCGCAAGTGATTCTGCCGCTTTTTTCGGATGAGAAGCGTAGCGCTCAGGGAGCGGAGTGAAGGACATGGCTATCAAGGTTTTACTGGTCGAGGATGACCGCGCGTTGCGCGAGGCGCTGGCGGATACGCTGTTGCTCGCGGGGCACGACTACAAGGCTGTCGGTTCGGCGGAAGAGGCGCTCGAGGCTGTCGGTGCTGAAACCTTCAACCTGGTGCTCAGCGACGTCAACATGCCGGGCATGGACGGCCATCAACTGCTCGGCCTGTTGCGGGCTCGTCAGCCGCAATTGCCCGTGTTGCTAATGACGGCTCACGGCGCCGTGGAGCGCGCGGTCGATGCGATGCGCCAGGGGGCGGTGGATTATCTGGTCAAGCCGTTCGAGCCCAAGGCGCTGTTGGATCTGGTGGCACGTCATGCGTTGGGCAGTCTCGGCGCTCCCGACAGCGAAGGACCGGTAGCGTTTGAGCTGGCCAGTACGCAATTGCTCGAATTGGCTGCGCGGGTGGCGCGCAGTGATTCCACGGTGTTGATCTCCGGTGAGTCCGGGACAGGTAAAGAAGTGCTGGCGCGTTACATCCATCAGCACTCGCATCGCGCCAGCCAGCCCTTTATTGCGATCAACTGCGCAGCGATTCCCGACAACATGCTCGAAGCGACGTTGTTCGGTCACGAAAAGGGTTCGTTCACCGGCGCCATCGCGGCGCAGGCCGGCAAGTTCGAGCAAGCCGACGGCGGCACCATTTTGCTGGATGAGATTTCCGAGATGCCCCTCGGCCTTCAGGCCAAGTTGCTGCGCGTGTTGCAGGAGCGCGAAGTCGAGCGGGTAGGGGCACGCAAGCCCATCACGCTGGACATCCGCGTGGTCGCGACCACCAACCGTGACCTGGCTGGTGAGGTGGCGGCGGGCCGTTTTCGTGAAGACCTCTACTATCGCCTGTCGGTCTTTCCACTGGCGTGGCGTCCGTTGCGCGAGCGCACTGCCGACATCCTGCCATTGGCCGAGCGCCTACTGGCCAAACACGTCAATAAAATGAAGCATGCCGCGGCGAGACTGTCGCCCGAAGCGCAGGCGTGCCTGATCGGTTATCCATGGCCGGGCAACGTGCGAGAGCTGGACAACGCGCTTCAGCGAGCGTTGATTCTGCAACAGGGCGGCTTGATCCAGCCTCAGGATTTCTGTCTCGCCGGGCCGGTTGCCTGTGCGCCGTTGCCGACATTGGCGCCCGTGCCGGTGCGAGCGGTGGAGGTCGAGCCTGAGTCAGTGGGTGCGTTGGGCGATGATCTGCGTCGTCGCGAATTCCAGATGATCATCGACACACTGCGCTCCGAGCGTGGCCGTCGCAAAGAAGCGGCCGAGCGTCTGGGTATCAGTCCGCGGACGCTGCGCTACAAGCTGGCGCAAATGCGCGATGCCGGTATGGACGTGGAAGCTTATTTGTTCGCCACCTGATTTTTACGTTGTAGGAGCGAGCTTGCTCGCGACGGGCTCAAGAGCGCCGGTTTCATCTTGCAGCCCCGCGTTATCGTTCACGACCATCGCGAGCAAGCTCGCTCCTACAGATTGTGAACGGGTGTAGGGCTTTTGTTAAGGGCGGCCACGGAGCTGGCACTCTTGTTGCTAACACCTCACTACCCGCCGAGTGAGTGTCAAAAAATTGCGGGTCGCCAACGACGTAGCTTCGTCAAAGAGAGAAACCATGAGCCAAGGTATTGAATTCAATCGATTGATGCTGGATATGCGTTCCATGCAAATGGATGCCATGTCTGCGCCTAAATCGACTGCCGCCGTCCCGGAACTGAGTGGCAGCAGCTTTTCCGACATGCTCGGTCAGGCTGTCAATAAAGTGAACGATACACAGCAGGCGTCCAGCCAGTTGGCCAATGCCTTCGAGATCGGCAAGAGCGGCGTGGATCTGACCGACGTGATGATTTCCTCACAGAAGGCCAGCGTGTCTTTCCAGGCGTTGACCCAAGTGCGTAACAAGCTGGTTCAGGCATACCAAGACATCATGCAGATGCCGGTTTAAGGACGAGATTGAGTCATGGCAGAAGCAGTCGCCGATAATGTTCCGGTCAAGGCCACTCCGATAGACGGCAAACCGCCGCTGTTCGGCTTGTCCTTCCTGGAAAACCTCTCCGAGATGACCATGTTGCGTCAGGTGGGCCTGTTGGTCGGCCTGGCTGCGAGCGTGGCCATTGGCTTCGCCGTCGTATTGTGGTCCCAGCAGCCGGACTACCGGCCTCTGTACGGCAGCCTTGCCGGCATGGACGCCAAACAAGTCATGGATACCCTGGCGTCCGCTGATATTCCCTACACCGTTGAGCCGAACTCCGGTGCCTTGCTGGTCAAGGCCGATGACCTGTCCCGTGCGCGACTCAAGCTCGCGGGCGCTGGTGTCACTCCCAGCGATGGCAACATCGGATTCGAGATCCTCGACAAGGACCAGGGCCTCGGCACCAGCCAGTTCATGGAAGCGACCCGTTATCGTCGTGGCCTGGAAGGCGAACTGGCTCGGACCATTTCCAGCCTGAACAACGTCAAGGGTGCCCGCGTGCACCTGGCGATTCCAAAGAGTTCGGTATTCGTGCGCGACGAGCGCAAGCCAAGCGCTTCGGTTCTGGTCGAGCTGTACTCCGGTCGCTCGCTGGAGCCGGGTCAGGTGCTGGCGATCATCAACCTGGTGGCGACCAGCGTTCCTGAACTCAGCAAGTCGCAGATCACCGTCGTCGATCAGAAGGGCAATCTGCTCTCGGATCAGGCGGAGAACTCCGAACTGACCATGGCCGGCAAGCAATTCGATTACAGCCGTCGCATGGAAAGCATGCTCACCCAGCGCGTGCACAACATTCTGCAGCCGGTGCTGGGCAACGACCGCTACAAAGCCGAAGTCTCCGCCGACGTGGACTTCAGTGCCGTCGAGTCGACCTCCGAGCAGTTCAATCCGGACCAGCCGGCGCTGCGCAGCGAGCAGTCGGTCAACGAACAACGTACCGCCAGCAATGGCCCGCAAGGTGTTCCGGGTGCGCTGAGCAACCAGCCGCCGTCGCCTGCTTCGGCGCCGCAAACCACCGGTGGCGCTACCGCGTCGGCCGGCATGGTGCAGCCAGGCCAGCCATTGCTGGACGCCAACGGTCAGCAAATCATGGACCCGGCCACCGGCCAGCCAATGTTGGCACCGTACCCGGCAGACAAGCGTCAACAATCCACCAAGAACTTCGAGCTCGACCGTTCCATCAGCCACACCAAACAACAGCAGGGTCGTTTGAATCGGCTGTCGGTGTCGGTGGTGGTGGACGATCAGGTCAAGATCAACGCAGCCAATGGCGAAACCACCCGTGCACCGTGGAGCGCCGACGAATTGGCGCGCTTCACCCGTCTGGTACAGGACGCCGTCGGCTTCGACGCCAGCCGTGGCGACAGTGTCAGCGTGATCAACATGCCGTTCTCCGCCGAGCGCGGTGAAGTGATTGCCGATATTCCGTTCTACTCCCAGCCGTGGTTCTGGGACATCGTCAAGCAAGTGCTGGGTGTCTTGTTCATCCTGATACTGGTGTTCGGTGTGCTGCGTCCGGTGCTCAACAACATCACCAATGGCGGCAAAGGCAAACAACTGGGCCTGGGCAGCGACGTAGAGCTCGGTGGCATGGGCGGCCTGGACGGCGAACTGGCCAACGACCGCGTCAGCCTTGGTGGTCCGACCAGCATTCTGCTGCCGAGCCCGAGCGAAGGCTATGACGCGCAGTTGAATGCAATCAAGAGTCTGGTGGCTGAAGACCCGGGGCGTGTGGCCCAGGTCGTGAAAGAGTGGATTAACGCAGATGAGTGATAACCGAGCCGTTGCCGCCAAACTGTCCCGGGTCGACAAAGCCGCGATTCTGCTGCTGTCCCTGGGCTCGACCGACGCCGCCCAGGTGCTGCGCCACATGGGGCCCAAAGAGGTCCAGCGTGTGGGTGTGGCCATGGCGCAGATGGGTAACGTGCACCGCGAGCAGGTCGAACAGGTGATGAGCGAGTTCGTCGACATCGTCGGCGACCAGACCAGCCTGGGCGTCGGCTCCGACGACTACGTGCGCAAAATGCTCACGCAGGCGTTGGGTGAAGACAAGGCCAACGGCCTGATCGACCGAATTCTGCTGGGCGGCAACACCAGCGGCCTCGACAGCCTGAAGTGGATGGAGCCGCGCGCCGTTGCCGACGTGATCCGTTACGAGCACCCGCAGATCCAGGCGATCGTCGTGGCGTATCTCGATCCGGATCAGGCTGGCGAAGTGCTGGGCAACTTCGACCACAAGGTGCGTCTGGACATCATTCTGCGGGTTTCCTCGCTGAACACCGTGCAGCCAGCAGCCCTGAAAGAACTCAACCAGATTCTCGAGAAGCAGTTCTCCGGCAACTCGAATGCCTCGCGCACCACCTTGGGTGGCATCAAGCGTGCGGCCGACATCATGAACTTCCTCGACAGCTCGATCGAAGGCCAACTGATGGACTCGATCCGCGAAGTCGACGAAGACCTGTCCGGTCAGATCGAAGACCTCATGTTCGTGTTCAACAACCTGTCCGATGTCGACGACCGCGGTATTCAGGCGTTGCTGCGCGAAGTTTCCTCCGACGTACTGGTACTGGCCCTCAAGGGATCGGACGAAGGCGTCAAGGAAAAGATCTTCAAGAACATGTCCAAGCGGGCGGCCGAACTGTTGCGCGACGACCTCGAGGCCAAGGGCCCGGTGCGCGTCAGCGACGTGGAAACCGCACAGAAAGAAATCCTCACCATTGCTCGCCGTATGGCCGAAGCCGGAGAAATCGTTCTCGGCGGGAAGGGCGGCGAAGAGATGATCTAAGGTCACTATGTCGTCCAAACATGATGAGTCCCAAACCGACCTGATCCGTGCCAAGGACGTCGGTGGTTTCGATGTCTGGTCGCTGCCCAGTTTCGACCCGCATGTGCCGGAGCCCGAGCCTGAACCTGAGCCCGAGCCGCCGGAAATGGAAGAAGTGCCGCTGGAAGAAGTCCAGCCACTGACCCTCGAAGAACTCGAAAGCATTCGCCAGGAGGCCTACAACGAAGGGTTCGCCACAGGCGAGAAAGAAGGGTTCCACAGCACCACGCTCAAGGTTCGTCAGGAAGCAGAGGCAGTCCTGGCGCCGAAAGTCGTGGCGCTGGAACAGCTGATGGCCAACCTGTTCGAACCCATCGCCGAGCAGGACACCCTGATCGAGAAGTCACTGGTCGACCTCGTTCGGCACATCACCAAACAGGTGATTCAGCGCGAGCTGGCCATCGACTCGACGCAGATCGAACACGTCATGCGCGACGCTCTCAAGCTTTTGCCATTGGGCGTTGGCAATGTGCGGCTGTACATCAACCCGCAAGATTTCGAGCAGGTCAAAGCCCTGCGCGAACGCCATGAAGAAACCTGGCGTATCGTCGAGGACGAAGCGTTGTTGCCTGGCGGTTGCCGGGTCGAGACCGAGCACAGTCGCATCGACGCCACTGTCGAAACCCGGATCGCCAGGGTGATGGACAAGCTGTTCGATCAGTTGCACGAACAAGCCTTGCACCCGGCCGCGCCGGACCTGAGCCTGGAACTGCCGATCGACGACAAGCCTGGCGTCGAGCCCGAACCGGAAGATCCCGATGCGCCTTGATCGCACCAGCTTCGCCAAGCGCCTGGGCAGTTACGCCGAGGCCACGGAACTGGCCGGCGCACCGATCCTTGAAGGCCGCTTGTTGCGCATGGTCGGCCTGACCCTCGAAGCCGAAGGCCTGCGCGCCGCCATGGGCAGCCGCTGCATGGTGATCAACGACGACAGTTATCACCCGGTGCAGGTCGAAGCCGAAGTCATGGGTTTCTCCGGCAGCAAAGTCTTTCTGATGCCAGTTGGCAGCGTCGCCGGCATCGCGCCCGGCGCGCGCGTGGTCCCTTTGGCTGATACCGGCCGCTTGCCGATGGGCATGAGCATGCTCGGGCGGGTGCTGGATGGCGCCGGTCGTGCGCTGGACGGCAAGGGCGGGATGAAGGCTGAAGACTGGGTGCCGATGGACGGCCCGACCATCAACCCACTCAAGCGCCATCCGATCAGCGAGCCGCTCGACGTGGGCATTCGTTCCATCAATGGTTTGTTGACGGTCGGTCGCGGTCAGCGGCTCGGGCTGTTCGCCGGTACCGGCGTCGGCAAGAGTGTGCTGCTGGGCATGATGACCCGCTTTACCGAGGCCGACATTATTGTCGTCGGGCTGATCGGGGAGCGGGGTCGCGAAGTTAAAGAATTCATCGAACATATTCTCGGTGAAGAAGGCCTCAAGCGTTCAGTGGTGGTGGCATCTCCGGCAGATGATGCGCCACTGATGCGTCTTCGTGCCGCGATGTACTGCACGCGGATTGCCGAGTATTTCCGTGACAAGGGCAAGAACGTCCTGTTGCTCATGGACTCCCTGACCCGCTTCGCCCAGGCTCAGCGAGAAATCGCCCTAGCCATCGGCGAACCACCGGCGACCAAGGGTTACCCTCCGTCGGTGTTCGCCAAGTTGCCGAAACTGGTGGAGCGGGCCGGTAACGCCGAGAAGGGTGGCGGTTCGATCACGGCGTTCTACACCGTGCTGTCCGAAGGCGATGATCAACAGGATCCGATCGCCGATGCGGCGCGGGGCGTACTCGACGGGCATATCGTCCTGTCCCGACGTCTGGCCGAGGAGGGGCATTATCCTGCCATCGATATCGAAGCGTCCATCAGCCGGGTCATGCCATCGGTGGTGTCGCCGGAACACATGGTTCGCGCGCAGTATTTCAAGCAGTTGTGGTCACGTTATCAACAGAGTCGCGACTTGATCAGCGTAGGCGCTTACGTCGCCGGCGGTGACCGGGAAACCGACCTGGCGATTTCGCTGCAGCCACAGCTGGTCAAATACCTGCGTCAAGGACTTAACGACAGCATCTCCCTGGGCGAAAGCGAAGCCTATCTCGGCTCGATCTTCGCGCCTGCGGCTGGCGGTTAATCGATCATGGCCCAGAGTCGGGCAGGGCGTCTGGCGCCGGTGGTCGAAATGGCCGAGAAGGCCGAGAAAACCGCCGTACAGCGTTTGGGCCACTTTCAAGGCCAGGTTCGCCTGGCTGAAAGTAAACTCGCCGACCTTGAAGCCTTTCGTCTCGACTATCAGGAACAATGGATCATTCGTGGCAGCAGCGGCGTTTCGGGCCAATGGTTGCTGGGGTATCAAGGTTTTCTTGCGCAACTTGGCGTCGCCATCGATCAGCAGCGGCAAAGCCTGGTGTGGCATCAGAATAATCTGAACAAGGCGAGGGAAACCTGGCAGCAGGCGTTTGCCCGGGTTGAAGGCTTGCGCAAGCTGGTTCAGCGCTATGCTGATGAGGCGCGGCGGCTGGAAGACAAGCGCGAGCAGAAGCTGCTGGACGAGTTGTCTCAGCGGTTACCGCGGGAGAATCCATATTGAATCAGTTGGATCGCGTTATCGTTCTTCGCGGGCTTGTCCGCGAAGGCGTACTCGAAGATTCCACAACTTTTCAGCCTTGCCCCCATCCCCGCCAAGTGCTAAACCTTTTACACGTACGTTCACCGATGACAAGGAAGCCGCTCAATGTCAGTCGTTACAGAAATCTCCCCGAATGGGCAAAAACTGACGATATCGATCAAGGGACGATTCGATTTCGCCAAACATCAGGAATTTCGTGAATCCTACGAAAACCTTGAGCCAAAACCCGAGTCCTTCGAAGTGAACCTGAAGGACGCCACTTACCTCGACAGTTCAGCGCTCGGCATGTTGTTGCTGCTGCGTGATCACGCCGGCGGCGAGAACGCCGAGATCACGTTGACCCACGCCAACGCCGATGTGCGCAAGATTCTGGCCATCTCCAACTTCGAACAGATATTCGACGTGGCGTGACGGTCATGCAATCGGTGTTCGAACCGTTGACGATACTGATCGCTGAAGACAGCGCGGCCGATCGCATGCTGCTCTCGAGTATCGTCCGCCGCCAGGGCCATGAAGTGCTGACGGCGGGCAACGGTGCCGAAGCGGTTGAGGCGTTTTGTCAGCAACGACCGCAACTGGTCCTGATGGACGCGATGATGCCGGTGATGGATGGTTTCGAGGCGGCGCGGCAGATCAAGGCGCTGGCCGGCGAAACGTTGGTGCCCATCATCTTCCTGACGTCGCTCACCGAAAGCGAAGCGCTGGCTCGTTGTCTGGAAGCCGGGGGTGACGACTTTCTGGCAAAGCCCTACAACCAGGTGATCCTCGCCGCCAAAATCAAGGCGATGGATCGCTTGCGGCGGTTGCAGGCCACCGTGCTGGAGCAGCGTGACCAGATCGCCAGGCATCACGAATACCTGCTCAACGAACAGCGTGTGGCCAAGGCAGTCTTCGATAAGGTTGCCCATTCCGGCTGCCTGAACGCCCCCAATATCCGCTACCTGCAATCGCCCTACGCGCTGTTTAACGGCGACCTGTTGCTGGCGGCATTCACCCCGGCCGGCGACATGCATGTGATGCTCGGCGACTTCACCGGCCATGGTTTGCCGGCTGCCGTCGGGGCAATGCCACTGGCTGAAGTCTTCTACGGCATGACTGCCAAGGGCTACGGCCTGTCGGAAACCCTGCGCGAGATGAACGCCAAGCTCAAGCGCATCCTGCCGGTGGACATGTTCTGTTGTGCAACGCTGCTGTGCCTGAGTTTTCAGCGACGATCGGTGGAAGTCTGGAACGGCGGGATGCCGGACGGTTATCTGCACCGTACCGCCAGCGCAGAGCGCACGCCGCTGACGGCCCGGCATTTGCCGCTCGGCGTGCTGAGTCCGCAGACGTTCGATGATCGCACTGAAGTCTTTCCGATGGCCGTCGGCGATCGGATCTTCCTGTTGTCCGACGGGGTCATCGACACCTGCGACGCCCATGAGCAGTTGTTTGGTGTCGAGCGGTTGCAACAGGTGTTTGCGGCCAACCGTCAGCCCGACCAGCTTTTCGAAGAGATCGAGCAGGCGCTGCGGGATTTTGGCGGTGAGGCCCGCGATGATGTCAGCATGGTCGAAGTCAGCTTGCTTGAAGCGGCGCAGGTGAGTCCGTCCGCCCCGGTCTATTCCGATAGCGGCCAGTCCTGTCCGCTGGACTGGTCAGTGAGCTTCGAGTTCCGCGCCGCCACCCTGAAACGCTTCAATCCGCTGCCGTATCTTTTGCAGTTGCTGTTGGAGGTCCATGGTTTGCGCGCGCAGAGCGGGGCGCTCTACAGTGTCCTCGCGGAGCTGTACTCCAATGCGCTGGAGCACGGCGTTCTGGGTCTGGATTCGAGCCTCAAACGCGATGCCTCGGGTTTTGCCCGCTATTATCAGCAGCGCAATGCGCGTCTGGATGAGCTACACGACGGTTATGTCCGGGTGCATTTGCAGGTCGTGCCAGAGGGTGAGGGCGGTTGCCTGACGATTCGGGTCGAAGACAGTGGCAAAGGTTTTGATGTCGAGCGGCTGATGGCGCGCCCCCTTGATGGCACGCGTCTGTCTGGACGTGGTGTCAGTCTGATCCGTCAGTTGAGCCGCAACGCCAGCTGGTCCGACGAAGGGCGAACTGCCCGCGTGGAGTTTTTCTGGGAGGCTCTGGCATAATCCACGCATTCTTGATCAAGGAGTGAGCAAGTGGCTGACACACATCTGGATCGCGACGTTCTGAGCGCATTGCAAGAGGTCATGGAGGATGAGTATCCGGTGCTTCTGGATACCTTCCTCTCCGATTCCGAAGAGCGCCTGGGTCTGTTGCACAAGGCTGGCGATGCCGAGGCGCTGGGTGCCGCAGCGCACAGTTTCAAGGGCAGTTGCAGCAATATGGGCGCCCTTCGCCTCGCGCAGCTGTGCAATGAGCTTGAGCAGCGAGTCAAGCAGAAACCCTTGGAAGGCATTGAGAAACTGGTCGGAGAAATCGACGGCGAATTCGCCATTATCCGTCCCCTCTATGAAGCAGAGCGCCAGCGCTCTCTCACAGGCAGTGCGACCGTCCGGCGTTTTTAACGCCACTTGAGCAGAACTGGCTCAACCCTTGCAGCAATCACCGCAACTGTACCTACGATCCCAGTGCAGCGGAGACCGTTTCATGCCCGTTACCCCCAATATTCTTCTTCAGGCCGCCGCGCAGACCAAGACTCAAGCCGCTTCCGCCAATACACCGGCGCTGGCCGCTGAGCCCGGGGACAAGGCGTCCAGCTTCGCTCAGGTTTACGCCACTCAAGCGCAGAATAAACCCTCTGCGGCCTCCGATGGATCGGCGAAGCCGGTGCGCGATAAAACCCCGGATAGCCAAGGTAAAAAGGACGTCGGCAACGACAATTCTGCCGTCCCTGAACCGACGGTTGCCGATAGCGGCAAATCCTTGCCCGCCGATAAACCGGCGCCGAGCGACGACAAGACTGCCAGTGATGATGCAGCAGACGCTGTCGCAACGCCGGTGGCCGACACTGCGCCGGTTGATCCGACCCTAGATCCTGCTTTGTTGCCAGAGTTGCAACCCGTAGTGACCACCCCTGTTGCGGAGGCACCGCCAGTGGTCGCCTCCGGGCAACCGCAAGTCGAAGTGCCGGCCATTGCGTCAGCGATGGCCACGCCGGCGGCGCCGGTTGCCGCAACGACTGATGGCGATTTCGATCCTGAAGCCGACCCTCTCGATGCGTTGCCAGCGGTGCGCATGGCCATGGAGCAGGGTGGTCATATTTCGGCGGCGAGTCAGTCGCAGCCCAAGGCAGCACCGACATCCGCGCAGGCTCAGGCGGATGGCGAGCCGACCTCCGCGCAGAACTTTGCTGCCGGTATGGCTGGCATGCTCGATGTGCAGGCCGACAAGGACAGTACCAGTCAGGGTGGCGAGAAAGCGTTCAGTGGGCTGATCGATGACGGCCTCAAGAATCTGAAATCTGACAGCAGCGATACCCGCGTCGATGATTTCGCCAACCGTCTGGCCGCACTGACTCAGGCTGCCACGCCGAAAACCGCCAATGCCTTGCCGGTGAATCAACCGATTGCCATGCATCAGAGCGGCTGGACCGAAGAAGTAGTGAACCGGGTCATGTACCTCTCCAGTGCCAACCTCAAGGCGGCCGATATCCAGTTGCAGCCTGCCGAACTGGGTCGCCTCGATATCCGGGTGAGCATGGTGCCGGACCAGCAGACCCAGGTAACCTTCATGAGTGCGCACCCAAGCGTTCGCGAAGCGCTGGATGGCCAGATGCATCGCTTGCGTGACATGTTCGCGCAGCAGGGCATGGGTCAGGTCGATGTCAATGTCTCCGACCAGTCTCGCGGTTCGCAGCAAGGTCAGGACCAGGCTCAACAAAGTCAGGGCGGACGTACCAATGCCGGCGGCGGTCGTCTCGATGGCATGGATGAAGAGCTCGCGCCGACCGTTGCTGAAGTGGCGGCCAGCACGACTAGCGTTATCGGTTCCAGTGCGGTCGACTACTACGCCTGATAAGTCGCGGCGCCTCCAAAAGATCGCAGCCTTCGGCAGCTCCTACAGGGTGTATACCCTCCAAATGTAGGAGCTGCCGGAGGCTGCGATCTTTTGATTTCAGCGCCTGCCTGCCGCACCCTCCGACACTTCTGGCATAACACTTGCTCTTGCCTTGCCGTGCGACTGTGAAAACCCGAATAGTGACGGATTATTGGCATGGCGAAGAGCGAAGCAGCAGCTGTAAAAGACCCCGCAACCAAAGGCAAACTCAAGCTGATCATTGTGATCGTGGTGGCCCTGTTGCTGGCGATCGGCATGTCCGTTGGGGCGACCTGGTTCTTCATGCACAGTGCCCAGAGCAAACCTGCCGCCACGGCCGAAGCCGCCCCGGTCGGCAAGCAACCAGCGATTTTCGAACCCATGGCGCCGGCCTTCGTGGCCAATTACAACCAGAACGGCCGTCAGCGCTACATGCAGGTGAGCATTACCATGCAAGGCCGCAATCAGGCCGATCTGGAAGCGCTCAAAGTTCATATGCCAGTGATCCGCAATAACCTGGTCATGCTGTTCTCCGGGCAGGATTTCGCGACGCTGGCGTCGCCAGTCGGTCAGGAAATGTTGCGTCAGAAGGCTACCGCCAGCGTCCAGGAAGTGGCGCAGAAAGAGCTCGGGAAAGTAGTCATCGAACAGTTGCTCTTCACTAATTTCGTACTGCAGTAGGAACACGACATGGCCGTGCAGGACCTGCTGTCCCAGGATGAGATCGATGCGCTGCTGCATGGCGTCGATGACGGTCTGGTACAGACCGATACCGCTGCCGAGCCCGGCAGCGTCAAAAGCTACGACCTGACCAGCCAGGATCGCATTGTCCGCGGACGCATGCCGACCCTGGAAATGATCAACGAGCGTTTCGCTCGCTACACCCGCATCAGCATGTTCAACATGCTGCGCCGCTCGGCGGACGTTGCTGTCGGTGGCGTGCAGGTGATGAAGTTCGGCGAATACGTGCACTCGCTGTACGTGCCGACCAGCCTCAACCTGGTCAAGATCAAACCGCTGCGAGGTACGGCGCTGTTCATCCTCGACGCCAAGCTGGTGTTCAAACTGGTGGACAACTTCTTTGGCGGTGACGGCCGTCACGCGAAGATCGAAGGGCGTGAGTTCACCCCCACCGAACTGCGGGTGGTGCGCATGGTGCTGGAGCAGGCGTTCGTCGATTTGAAGGAAGCCTGGCAGGCGATCATGGAAGTGAACTTCGAGTACATCAACTCGGAAGTGAACCCGGCAATGGCGAACATCGTCGGCCCGAGCGAAGCCATTGTGGTCTCGACCTTCCACATCGAACTCGATGGCGGTGGCGGCGATCTGCACGTGACCATGCCGTACTCGATGATCGAACCGGTGCGCGAAATGCTCGACGCCGGCTTCCAGTCGGACCTCGACGATCAGGACGAGCGCTGGATCAATGCTCTGCGCCAGGATGTGCTGGACGTTGACGTGCCGATCGGTGCCACCGTTGCCCGTCGCCAATTGCGCCTTCGGGACATTCTGCACATGCAGCCGGGAGACATTATCCCGGTCGAGATGCCGGAAGAAATGATCATGCGCGCCAACGGCGTGCCTGCGTTCAAGGTCAAGATGGGCTCGCACAAAGGCAACCTCGCGTTGCAAGTGATCGAGCCGATCGAGCGCCGTTAAGCGGCGCTGCTCCCCTATTCGCTATTAACTGACGGCAGCCCGTTGAAGGGTTGCCCGCCGAGGACACATGATGGCTAACGACATGAATACCCAGGACGACCAGGCGCTGGCCGATGAATGGGCTGCGGCCCTGGAAGAAACCGGTGACGCCGGGCAGGACGATATCGACGCCTTGCTGGCCGCCGACGCCGCTAGCTCACCGTCCAACCGTCTGCCGATGGAAGAGTTCGGCAGCGTGCCGAAGAACAATGATCCAGTTACGCTGGACGGTCCGAACCTGGACGTGATCCTCGACATTCCGGTGTCCATTTCCATGGAAGTGGGCAGCACTGACATCAACATCCGCAACCTGCTGCAACTCAACCAGGGTTCAGTGATCGAGCTCGATCGTCTGGCCGGTGAGCCGCTGGACGTGCTGGTCAACGGCACGCTCATCGCTCACGGTGAAGTGGTGGTGGTCAACGAGAAGTTCGGCATACGCCTGACCGACGTGATCAGCCCAAGCGAACGCATCAAGAAGCTGCGCTGAGTGAAAAAGCTTCCAGGGTTGCTGCTGGCCTTGCCGTTCAGTGCGCTGGCCGCCGAAACGGCGGCGAACGCGGTCGCGAACGCCGCCCCTGCTGTCAGCAGTGGTGTGGCGGGTCAATTGACGCAACTGGTGCTCGGTTTGCTGCTGGTGGTGGGGTTGATCTTCTTCCTCGCCTGGCTGTTGCGGCGTGTCCAGCAAGCCGGACCCGCTGGCAAGGGGCAGGTGATCGAACTGATCGGCTCTCGCGCACTGGGCCCACGTGACCGATTGATGCTGGTACAGGTCGGCAACGAGCAGATTCTGCTCGGGTTGAGCCCCGGCACCATCACTGCGTTGCATGTACTCAAGGAACCGGTGCAAGTACCCGTCACCGAGAAAGCCACCCCGGAGTTTGCCCAGCGCCTGATGGAGCTGTTGGGCAAAGACCAGAAGGATAAGAAGTAATGGGTGCGCTACGCATCATCTTGACGCTGGCCCTGATGCTGGCCGCGCCGCTGGCCATAGCCGCCGGCCCGTTGTCGATCCCGGCGATCACCTTGGGCACGAATGCCGACGGCGCTCAGGAATATTCAGTCAGCTTGCAAATTCTGCTGATCATGACTGCGCTGAGTTTCATTCCGGCGTTCGTCATGCTGATGACCAGTTTCACCCGGATCATCATCGTCTTCTCGATCCTGCGTCAGGCCCTGGGCCTGCAGCAGACGCCGTCGAACCAGATCCTCACGGGGATGGCATTGTTTCTGACGATGTTCATCATGGCGCCCGTCTTTGATCGGGTGAATCAAGATGCCTTGCAGCCCTATCTGGCGGAAAAACTCACCGCCCAGGATGCCGTGGCCAAGGCTCAAGTGCCGATCAAGGACTTCATGCTGGCCCAGACGCGCAGCAGCGATCTGGAACTGTTCATGCGATTGTCCAAGCGCACCGACATCGCGACGCCGGATCAGGCGCCACTGACCATCCTGGTGCCGGCCTTCGTCACCTCTGAACTGAAGACCGCGTTCCAGATCGGTTTCATGATCTTCATTCCGTTCCTGATCATCGACCTGGTGGTGGCCAGCGTGTTAATGGCCATGGGTATGATGATGCTCTCGCCGCTAATCATTTCCCTGCCGTTCAAGATCATGCTGTTCGTGCTGGTGGATGGTTGGGCGCTGATCATCGGTACGTTGGCGAGCAGTTTCGGCGGTGTCTCGCCATGACGCCGGAAGTCGCGGTAGACATCTTTCGCGAAGCGCTCTGGCTGACCACCATGATGGTCGCTGTGCTGGTGATTCCGAGTTTGCTGGTGGGGCTTTTGGTAGCGATGTTTCAGGCCGCCACACAGATCAACGAACAGACCCTGAGCTTTTTGCCGCGCCTGCTGGTGATGCTGGTCACGCTGATCGTCGCCGGCCCGTGGCTGGTGCAGACATTCATGGAATACATCCTGCAGTTGTACGGCAATATCCCTCGGGTCATCGGCTAAGCCATGTCGTCGCTGCTGCAACTGACCGATACCCAGATCAGTACTTGGGTCGCTTCGTTCATATTGCCGCTGTTTCGCATCGGCGCGGTCCTGATGACCATGCCGATCTTCGGTACGACCCTGGTGCCGACCCGCGTGCGTTTGTATTTCGCCCTGGCGATCACGGTGGTCATCGTGCCCGGACTGCCGCCGATGCCGCAGGTTCACGCGCTGGACCTGAGCGCGCTGTTGCTGATCGCCGAGCAGGTGATTATCGGCGCATTGATGGGCCTCTCCCTGCAGCTGTTTTTTCAAGCGTTTGTCGTTGCCGGTCAGATCATTTCGATTCAGATGGGCATGGGCTTCGCCTCGATGGTCGACCCTACCAACGGCGTGTCAGCGGCGGTGATCGGGCAGTTCCTGACGATGCTGGTGACGCTGCTGTTTCTCGGCATGAATGGACATCTGGTGGTGTTCGAAGTACTGGCGGAAAGCTTCACCACCCTGCCGGTCGGCAGTGCGATGCTGCTTAACCACTTCTGGGAGCTGGCCAATAAGCTGGGGTGGGTGCTGGGCGCGGCGATGTTGCTGGTCATGCCGGCGATCACGGCGTTGCTGATTGTCAACATCGCCTTCGGCGTGATGACACGAGCCGCGCCACAACTGAACATTTTTTCCATCGGTTTCCCGCTGACCCTGGTGTTGGGTTTGGTGATCTTCTGGGTCGGTCTCGGCGACATTCTCAATCAGTATCAGCCATTGGCCACCGAGGCCCTGCAGCTGTTGCGTGATATGGCGCAGGCGCGCTAGCCATGGCCGAGAGCGAGAGCGGTCAGGACAAAACAGAAGACCCCACGGAGAAACGCAAAAAGGACTCCCGGGACAAGGGCGAGATTGCCCGATCCAAAGAGCTTAATACCCTGGCTACCATGCTGGCTGGTGCCGGCGGGCTGTTGATCTATGGCGGCGGACTGGCCCAGGATCTGCTGGAAATCATGCGCCTGAATTTCTCCCTGCCCCGGGAAGTGGTGCTCAACCCGGAGGCGATGGGTCGGTACCTGCTGAACTCGGGCAAGATTGCGATTCTGGCGACGCAGCCGATACTGCTGGTGCTGTTGCTGGCAGCGTTTTTGGGGCCGATTTCATTAGGGGGCTGGTTGTTCTCCGCCAAGACCATGGCCCCTAAATTCAGCCGGATGAACCCGGCGGCAGGCCTCAAGCGAATGTTTTCCAGTACGGCCGTGATCGAACTGCTCAAGGCGCTGGCCAAATTTCTGCTGATCCTGTTCGTGGCATTGACCGTCCTGCGCGCGGACATCGATGACCTGTTGCGCATTGCCCATGAGCCGCTCGAGCAGGCGATCATCCATAGCGTTCAGTTGGTGGGCTGGAGCACATTGTGGATGGCGTGCGGGCTGATTCTGATCGCGGCAGTGGATGTCCCGGTGCAGCTTTACCAGAGCCACAAGAAACTGCTGATGACCAAGCAGGAAGTGCGCGACGAGCACAAGGATCAGGAAGGGAAGCCGGAGGTCAAACAGCGGATTCGCCAGTTGCAGCGCGAGATGTCCCAGCGGCGGATGATGGCGGCTATTCCCGAGGCCGACGTGGTCATCACCAACCCGACTCACTATGCCGTAGCGCTCAAGTACGATCCGGAGAAAGGCAGCGCGCCGGTGCTGCTGGCCAAGGGTAGCGACTTCCTGGCGTTGAAGATCCGTGAAATTGCCGTGGCCAATAATGTGCTGTTGCTGGAATCGCCGGCGTTGGCGCGTTCGATCTATTACTCCACCGAGTTGGAGCAGGAAATTCCTGGCGGACTGTACCTTGCTGTCGCTCAGGTGCTGGCTTACGTCTACCAGATCCGCCAACACCGCGCCGGCAAGGGCAAGCGTCCTGAGCCGCTCAAGGATGATTTGCCGATTCCGCCGGATCTGCGCCGCGATTCCTGAGTTTTTGTGTTGCTACTGAGGCCCACTTCGCGAGCAAGCCCGCTCCCACCCTTGAGCGCGTTCTTCTGGAGGAATGCAGTCAAATGTGGGAGCGGGTTTGCTCCGGGTGGCATTCCGACGAAGGCGTCCGCAAAGACAAAACAGTTCCCCTGATCACCCCCCTATTTCAAACCCCCGCAAAAGTTGGAAGGCTTCTTGCAGTAGCCGCTCTGCGCCTGCTTCGGGCGTCAAAAGTTTGCTTTAAAGGAACGGGGAAAACCGGTGGATCGCTCTCAGTTTATCAACAGTGCCCGTACAAACGTCGCCGACTTGAGTCGGGGCAATCTGGGTGTGCCGCTGTTGTTGCTGATCATGCTGGCCATGATGATGCTGCCGATCCCACCGTTCCTGCTGGACGTGTTTTTCACGTTCAACATTGCGTTGTCCATCGTCGTCCTGCTGGTCTGCGTCTACGCCTTGCGGCCGTTGGATTTCGCGGTGTTCCCGACGATTTTGCTGGTGGCCACCTTGATGCGGCTAGCCCTGAACGTGGCCTCCACGCGCGTGGTGATGCTACATGGTCAGGACGGTCATGCCGCTGCCGGTAAGGTCATCCAGGCTTTCGGTGAGGTAGTGATCGGCGGTAACTACGTAGTCGGTATCGTGGTTTTCGCGATTTTGATGATCATCAACTTCGTCGTGGTGACCAAGGGCGCCGGGCGGATTTCCGAGGTGAGCGCACGTTTCACCCTCGATGCGATGCCCGGCAAACAAATGGCGATCGACGCCGATTTGAACGCCGGGCTGATCGATCAGAACCAGGCCAAAATGCGCCGGATGGAAGTGGCCCAGGAGGCCGAGTTCTACGGTTCCATGGACGGTGCCAGCAAATTTGTTCGCGGCGACGCCATCGCCGGTTTGCTGATTCTGTTCATCAACCTGATCGGCGGCATGGCGGTCGGTATTTTCCAGCACGGCATGACTTTCGGCGATGCCGGCAAGGTTTATGCGCTGCTGACCATTGGTGACGGTTTGGTGGCGCAATTGCCATCACTGCTGTTGTCCACTGCCGCCGCGATCATGGTGACCCGTGCTTCCGGTTCGGAAGACATGGGCAAGCAGATCAATCGCCAGATGTTCGCCTCGCCCAAGGCGCTGGCCGTGGCGGCGGGTCTGATGGCAGTGATGGGCCTGGTGCCCGGCATGCCGCACTTCTCCTTTCTGAGCATGGCGGCCCTCGCGGCCGGTGGCGCGTACCTGTTCTGGAAGAAGCAGAACGCCGTCAAGGTCCACGCTCTGCAAGAGGTCAAGCGTCAGCAGGAGCTGCTGCCATCGCCGGCCCGCGCTCAGGAAACCAAGGAGCTTGGCTGGGACGATGTCACCCCGATCGACATGATTGGTCTGGAAGTCGGTTATCGCCTGATTCCCCTGGTGGATCGCAATCAGGGCGGTCAGTTGCTGGCGCGGATCAAGGGTGTGCGCAAGAAGCTTTCCCAGGATTTGGGTTTCCTCATGCCGACTGTGCATATCCGCGACAACCTCGACCTCGCGCCAAGTGCCTATCGACTGACCCTGATGGGGGTGATCCTGGCCGAAGCGGAAATTTATCCAGATCGTGAACTGGCGATCAACCCGGGACAGGTCTACGGTTCGCTCAACGGCATTACCGCCAAAGATCCGGCTTTTGGGCTAGAGGCGGTGTGGATCGAAGTCAGCCAGCGTGCGCAGGCGCAATCCCTCGGTTACACCGTGGTCGATGCCAGTACAGTGGTGGCAACGCACTTGAACCAGATTTTGTACAAGCATTCCAGTGAGCTGATCGGCCACGAAGAAGTGCAGCAACTCATGCAATTGCTGGCCAAAAGCTCGCCGAAACTGGCCGAGGAGCTGGTGCCGGGCGTGGTCTCGTTGTCGCAGTTGCTCAAGGTTCTCCAGGCGTTGCTGGCCGAGCAGGTACCCGTGCGGGACATTCGCAGCATCGCCGAGGCCATCGCCAACAATGCCGCCAAGAGTCAAGATACTGCCGCGCTGGTGGCCGCTGTACGCGTCGGCGTATCCCGCGCAATCGTCCAAAGCATTGTAGGGACTGAGTCGGAGCTGCCAGTTATCACTCTTGAGCCAAGGTTGGAACAAATATTGCTCAATAGTCTTCAGAAGGCAGGACAAGGCTCGGAAGAGGGCGTTCTGCTGGAGCCAAGCATGGCTGAAAAACTGCAGCGCTCGTTGATCGAAGCGGCGCAGCGTCAGGAAATGCAAGGTCAACCGGTGATTCTGCTGGTGGCCGGTCCGGTTCGCGCGATGCTGTCGCGATTTGGCCGACTGGCAGTCCCGGGTTTGCATGTGTTGGCTTACCAGGAAATCCCTGACAACAAGCAAGTGACCATCGTTGCGACAGTAGGGCCCAACGGCTGAGGTAGTGGTTTATGCAAGTTAAGCGTTTTTTCGCCGCCGATATGCGTCAGGCCATGAAGCTGGTTCGTGATGAGCTGGGCGCCGATGCCGCCATCATTGGCAACCGCCGGATCGCCGGTGGTGTGGAGCTGACGGCTGCCCTGGATTACAAACTGTCGGCGCTGGCCCCGCGTGTTCCGAACATGGAACTCGAGGACGAGCTGCGCAAGACCCAGTCGCGGATCGTGACCGCCCAGGCCGAACTGAGCCTGCGTAGCGAGGGCGAGAGCGACAAAGCCACCAATCGCCAGTTGTTCGCCGGCCTGCCGTTGACCGCCGCCGAGCCGCTGATCGAACCGACTTACACCGAACCCCGCCGTGCAGCGCCGGCCCCTGCGCCAGTCTCCGCCGGTGTCGATCCGCGGGCGTTCGACTCGATGCGTTTCGAACTCAACAGCCTGCGCGAACTGATGGAAGTGCAACTCGGTTCGCTGGCCTGGAACCAGTTGCAAGGCAGTCGTCCGGCCCAGGCCAACCTGTGGCGCCGCCTGCAACGGATCGGTTTATCCGGCCCGTTGTCCCGCGACCTGCTGGCGATGATTACCGACATTGAAGAACCTCGCCAGGCCTGGCGCATGTTGTTGGCGCACCTGGCGCGGATGATTGCCACACCGGAAGTCGAGCCGCTGGAAGAGGGCGGTGTGATTGCCATGGTCGGTCCTGCCGGCATGGGCAAGACCACCACTCTGGCCAAACTCGCGGCCCGTTACGTGCTCAAGTACGGCGCGCAGAACATCGCGCTGGTGAGCATGGACAGCTACCGCATCGGTGCTCAGGAACAACTCAAGACCCTGGGTCGGATCCTCAACGTGTCGGTAACGCACGTCGACCCGGGCCAGTCTCTGGTGCAGGCGCTGGAGCCTTTGCTGCGCAAGCGTGTGGTGCTGATCGATACGGCGGGCCTTCAGGCCAGCGATCCGGCACTGCGCATGCAGCTCGAGAGCCTGGCCGGTCGTGGCATCAAATCAAAAAATTATCTGGTTCTGGCAACCACCAGCCAGAAACAGGTTCTAACCGCCGCTTATCACAGTTACAAGCGCTGCGGGCTCGCTGGCTGCATCCTGACTAAACTGGATGAAACAGCAAGCTTGGGCGAGGTGTTGAGCCTGGCAATCAGTCATGAGTTACCGGTGGCTTACCTGACCGATGGGCCGCGGATTCCGGATGATTTGCATCTGCCGCGGCGTCATCAATTGGTCAGCCGCGCCGTCAGCGTGCAAATGCAGGAAGAACCCAGCGAAGAAGCCATGGCTGACATGTTCGCTGATATTTACCACAGCCCGACCAAGCAGGTCGGCTGAGGTATTAATGAACAGTTTTTGTACCTACATCGATGGTCTGCCATGCATTGTTCCGTTTGTGAACGCGCAGCCAGTAATGTGGCCTCCGTCTATGCAAGACAAGGTAAAGAAATAACATGGGCAGCATGCATCCCGTACAGGTGATCGCGGTGACCGGCGGCAAAGGTGGCGTCGGGAAGACTAACGTGTCAGTGAACTTGTCCCTGGCTCTAGCTGAGCTCGGCCGGCGCGTCATGCTGCTGGACGCTGATCTGGGGCTGGCGAATGTCGACGTCCTGCTGGGACTGACACCCAAACGCACCCTGGCCGACGTGATCGAAGGCCGCTGTGAGCTGCGCGACGTGTTGTTGCAAGGCCCCGGCGGCATCCGCATCGTCCCGGCCGCATCCGGCACTCAGAGCATGGTGCATCTGAGCCCGGCGCAGCACGCTGGCTTAATCCAGGCGTTCAGCGATATTGGCGACAACCTCGACGTCCTGGTGATCGACACCGCCGCGGGTATTGGTGACTCTGTAGTCAGTTTCGTTCGCGCCGCGCAAGAAGTCTTGCTGGTGGTCTGCGACGAGCCGACCTCGATCACCGACGCCTATGCACTGATCAAGCTGCTGAACCGCGACTACGGCATGAACCGCTTCCGGGTCCTGGCCAATATGGCCCAGAGCCCGCAGGAAGGTCGCAACCTGTTCGCCAAGTTGACCAAGGTCACGGATCGCTTCCTCGACGTCGCCTTACAATACGTCGGTGCGGTGCCGTACGACGAAAGCGTGCGCAAGGCCGTTCAGAAGCAGCGTGCGGTCTATGAAGCTTTTCCGCGTTCCAAGTGCTCCCTGGCCTTCAAGGCCATCGCGCAAAAGGTCGATACCTGGCCGCTGCCCGCCAACCCGCGCGGGCACCTGGAGTTTTTCGTCGAGCGCCTCGTGCAACAAACGGCAGGACCCGTGCTATGACAGCCAGCGGTTACAACCTTTACAAGAAATCGGCACGTGACGCGCAGTACGAGCTGATCGAGCGTTACGCGCCACTGGTCAAACGCATTGCTTACCACTTGTTGGCGCGATTGCCCGCCAGTGTCCAGGTCGAAGACCTGATCCAGGCCGGCATGATCGGCCTGCTTGAAGTGTCGACCAAATACGACGCCAGCAAAGGCGCGAGTTTCGAGACGTACGCGGGCATACGAATCCGCGGCGCCATGCTCGATGAAGTCCGCAAGGGAGACTGGGCGCCACGTTCGGTCCACCGCAATACCCGCATGGTCAGCGACGCAATTCGCTCGATTGAAGCTAAAACCGGCCGTGACGCTAAAGATCACGAAGTTGCGGCCGAACTCCAATTGAGTCTCGACGATTACTACGGGATTTTGAACGACACCTTGGGCAGCCGGTTATTCAGTTTCGACGATCTCTTGCAGGACGGCGAACACGAAGGGCTGCACGAGGATGGCGCGAGTGCTCATCTCGAGCCGTCACGCGATCTGGAAGATGAACGCTTCCAGGCGGCGCTGGCGGACGCGATTGCCAATTTGCCGGAGCGTGAGCGACTGGTGTTGGCGCTGTACTACGACGAAGAGTTGAATCTCAAGGAAATCGGTGAAGTCCTGGGGGTCAGCGAATCTCGGGTCAGCCAGTTACACAGCCAGTGCGCGGCCCGTTTGCGGGGGCGTTTGGGGGAGTGGCGAGCGCGCTGAAGGCAGTGTGGGGACACTGCGAACGTGGCTGGTGTGGTGTTTAACTGCGCCGGTTTCGATCTGTTGTGCTCCAGACAGTCATCGAGTGCTTTGCCGGATTGATTGAAATGGCGCGTCCAGGTGCTGGGCGCGTTTAAGACTGCTTGGAGGTCGAATTGGACAAGAACATGAAAATCCTCATCGTTGATGACTTCTCAACGATGCGGCGGATCATAAAAAACCTGTTGCGTGACCTTGGGTTCACCAACACGGTCGAGGCTGACGATGGCACCACTGCCATTCCGGTTCTCAACAGCGGAAGCATCGACTTTCTGGTAACGGACTGGAACATGCCTGGCATGACCGGTATCGATCTGCTGCGTCACGTGCGCGCCGATGAAAAGCTCAAGCACCTGCCGGTGCTGATGGTGACCGCTGAAGCCAAGCGCGAGCAGATCATCGAAGCGGCCCAGGCCGGTGTTAACGGCTATGTGGTCAAGCCCTTCACGGCCCAGGCGTTGAAAGAAAAAATCGAGAAGATTTTCGAACGCATCGGTTGAGAAACTGCGCCACGGGGGAGCTATGGACCATAACGAATCTTCACAGGGCGATTTTGAATCGACCCTGAAAAAACACGCGGTCGAGCTGGTCGAAAGCCTTGAAAAAGGCAAGTTCGGCGACGCTGTGCAACTGATCCATGAGCTCAATCAGACCCGTGACCGCGGCCTGTATCAGGAAGTGGGCAAGCTCACTCGCGAGCTGCACAGCGCGATCGTCAATTTCCAGATTGACCCGCACATGCCGCAAGCCGAGGAAGTGTCCCAAATCACGGATGCCACCGAGCGTCTGGGTTACGTTGTGAAGCTGACCGAGGCTGCCGCCAACCGCACCATGGATCTGGTCGAAAACTCCACGCCGCTGGTCAACAGCCTGAGCGATGAAGCGCAGGCGCTGAGCACGGACTGGGGACGCTTCATGCGTCGCGAAGTCGGGGCTGAAGAGTTCCGCGAGCTGGCACGGCGTGTCGACGGTTTCCTGGCACGCAGCAGCACGGACAATCGCGCGGTGTCGAGCAACCTCAATGACATTTTGCTCGCCCAGGATTACCAGGACCTCACCGGTCAGGTGATCAAGCGGGTGACCCAATTGGTCACCGAAGTAGAAAGCAACCTGCTCAAGCTCGTACTCATGGCCAGTCATGTGGACCGCTTTGCGGGCATCGAACATGACCGTGAAGCGATGCTTGCAGAAAAAGATCCGCAAAAACATCTCTCTCAGGGTGAAGGTCCGCAGATTCATGCCGATAAAAGAGAAGACGTTGTGTCCGGTCAGGACGATGTGGACGATTTGCTATCCAGCCTAGGGTTTTAGAATTTTAGAATTTTAGAATTTTAGAATTTTAGGTTTTTTAGGTTTTTAGACCTGTTAGGAGCACCCCCTTAATGAGCTTCGGCGCCGATGAAGAGATCCTTCAGGATTTCCTGGTTGAGGCCGGCGAGATTCTAGAGCAATTGTCCGAACAACTGGTCGAGCTGGAAAGCCGACCGGATGATGCGGACTTGCTCAATGCAATTTTTCGCGGTTTTCACACTGTAAAAGGGGGCGCCGGCTTCCTCCAGCTCAACGAGCTGGTGGAGTGCTGTCACATCGCCGAGAACGTGTTCGACATCCTGCGCAAGGGTGAGCGTCGCGTCGACTCGGAATTGATGGACGTGGTTCTCGAAGCGCTGGACGCGGTGAACAGCATGTTTACCGAAGTTCGCGAGCGCAGCCCGATCACGGCTGCCACGCCTGAATTGCTCGCGGCCCTGGCTCGTCTGGCCGAGCCGCAAACCGCGGATGAAGCCTCACCTGTGGCTCAAGTGGTGGAAGAACCGGCTGCCGAAGCCGAATCAGGCGACATCACCGATAACGAATTCGAACAACTGCTGGACTCGCTGAACGCCGTCAAGGCACAGGCCGAGGCGCCGGCGGCTGCTCCGGTTGCAGCGACCAATGCGGCGGCCAGCGACGAAATCACCGATGCAGAATTCGAGTCGTTGCTCGATCAATTGCACGGCAAAGGACAGTTTGCCGTCGACGCGGTGGCAGCACCCGCTACGCCCGCACCGGCTACCCCGAAAGCGCCAGGCGACAGTTCAGACATTACCGACGACGAATTCGAAGCACTGCTCGATCAGTTGCACGGCAAGGGCAACTTTGCGGTTGACGCGCTGGAATCGGCCATTGCTTCGGCGCCGGTCGCCACTGCGCCCACCGCTAAAGCGGCCGGCAGCGATCTGATCTCCGATCACGAGTTCGAATCGCTGCTTGACGATTTGCACGGTAAAGGCAAGTTCACTGAAGTCGGCACCGGTTCTGCCTCTTCTTCAGTAGCAGCACCCGTCGCCAAAGCCCCGGCACCTGTCGCCAAGGCGCCCGAACCAAAAGCCGAAGCACCGAAGCCCGCCGCCGCTTCACCGGCGCCTGCCCGTGCACCGGCCGCGCCACCGGCGGAAAAACCGGCCAGCGAAGCCGAGACCACCGTGCGGGTCGACACCGCGCGTCTCGATGAAATCATGAACATGGTCGGCGAATTGGTCCTGGTGCGTAACCGCCTGGTTCGCCTCGGGGCCAATAGCGCCGATGAAGCCATGTCCAAAGCCGTGTCGAACCTTGACGTGGTCACGGCCGACCTGCAAACCGCGGTCATGAAGACCCGGATGCAACCGATCAAGAAAGTTTTCGGGCGCTTCCCCCGTCTGGTTCGCGACCTGGCTCGCCAGCTCAAGAAAGAGATCAACCTGGAACTGGTCGGCGAAGAAACCGACCTCGACAAGAACCTCGTCGAGGCCTTGGCCGACCCGCTGGTCCACTTGGTGCGTAACTCGGTCGACCACGGTATCGAAGAGCCGGCTGATCGTGAAGCGATGGGCAAACCGCGTAGCGGCAAGGTGATTCTCTCCGCCGAACAGGAAGGCGACCACATCCTGCTGTCCATCTCCGATGACGGCAAGGGCATGGACGCCGATGTTCTGCGCGGCATCGCGGTCAAGAAAGGCTTGATGGACAAGGATGCGGCGGATCGCCTCAGTGAGTCCGATTGCTTCAACCTGATCTTCGCGCCGGGTTTCTCGACCAAGACCGAGATCTCCGACGTGTCCGGTCGTGGCGTGGGCATGGACGTGGTGAAAACCAAAATCGCCCAGCTTAACGGCACCATCAATATCTACTCGACCAAGGGCAAAGGCTCGAAGATCGTCATCAAGGTCCCGTTGACCCTGGCGATCATGCCGACGCTGATGGTCATGCTCGGCAACCAGGCGTTTGCGTTCCCACTGGTGAACGTCAACGAGATCTTCCACCTCGACCTGTCGCGCACCAACGTGGTGGACGGCCAGGAAGTGGTGATCGTGCGGGACAAGGCGCTGCCACTGTTCTACCTCAAGCGCTGGCTGGTCAGCTCCGCCGCTCACGAAGAGCAGCGCGAAGGCCATGTGGTGATTCTTTCGGTAGGCACCCAGCGGATCGGCTTCGTCGTCGATCAACTGGTGGGCCAGGAAGAAGTGGTCATCAAGCCATTGGGCAAAATGCTCCAGGGAACTCCGGGCATGTCGGGCGCCACCATCACCGGTGACGGTCGCATTGCGCTGATTCTCGATGTTCCGAGCATGCTCAAGCGTTACGCCGCACGGCGTATTTGATTCTGGGGGAGCGGGGCGACTTTGCCTCGCCCCCGCCTAACGGAGTGTTTATGGTAGTCAAGGTCCTGGTGGTGGACGATTCGGGGTTTTTCCGCCGCCGCGTCTCGGAAATTCTTTCAGCGGATTCGAATATCCAGGTCGTCGGTACGGCGACCAACGGAAAAGAGGCGATCGATCAGGCGCTGGCCCTCAAGCCGGACGTGATCACCATGGACTACGAGATGCCGATGATGGATGGCATCACGGCGGTGCGGCACATCATGCAGCGCTGCCCGACCCCGGTGTTGATGTTCTCCTCGCTGACGCACGAAGGCGCCCGGGTTACCCTGGATGCGCTGGACGCCGGCGCGGTGGATTTCCTGCCGAAGAATTTCGAAGACATCTCGCGCAATCCCGAGAAGGTCAAGCAACTGCTGTGCGAGAAGATTTTAAGCATCGCGCGCAGTAATCGTCGTGTCAGCACCTACAGCGCGCCGCCACCGGTCGCGACGCCAGCCCCGATACCCGCGCCTTCCAGCGTCAGCAGTTATGGCAGCACCGCGCCTGCACGTCCGGCACCGATGCCTGCTCGCACATCTGCAGCCAGCCCGTCGTCGCCGGCGCCGAAACGCAAAGCCTACAAACTGGTTGCCATTGGTACTTCCACCGGCGGCCCGGTTGCCTTGCAGCGCGTATTGACTCAATTGCCGGCCAATTTCCCGGCCCCGATCGTGTTGATCCAGCATATGCCGGCCGCTTTTACCAAGGCGTTCGCCGAGCGTCTGGACAAGCTCTGCCGCATCAGCGTCAAGGAAGCCGAGGATGGCGACATCCTGCGTCCGGGCCTGGCGTTGCTGGCACCGGGTGGCAAACAAATGATGATCGACGGCCGTGGCGCGGTGAAAATCCTGCCGGGCGACGAGCGTCTGAACTACAAGCCGTGCGTGGACATCACATTCGGGTCGGCCGCCAAGTCCTACGGTGACAAAGTTCTGGCGGTCGTATTGACCGGCATGGGCGCCGACGGCCGTGAAGGCGCGCGTCTGCTCAAGCAGGGCGGCAGCTCGATCTGGGCTCAGGATGAAGCCAGCTGTGTGATCTACGGCATGCCGATGGCCATCGTCAAAGCCGAGCTCGCCGATGCGATATACGGCCTCGACGACATTGGTAAGCATCTGGTCGAGGCGTGCATCTGATGGATGTACTCAGCCTTATCGGGATCATCCTGGCGTTCGTCGCCATCATCGGTGGCAATTACCTTGAAGGTGGTCACCTCGGCGCGCTGGCCAACGGTCCGGCAGCGTTGATCGTGATCGGTGGGACCGTCGGTGCGGCGCTGCTGCAATCGCCGATGAGCGCCTTCAAGCGTGCCATGCAGATTCTTGGCTGGATCCTGTTCCCGCCTCGCGTGGACCTCGCCGGTGGCGTCGATCGCGTGGTGAACTGGAGCCTGACTGCTCGCAAGGAAGGTCTGCTCGGTCTTGAAGGGGTGGCCGACGCCGAACCCGACGCCTACTCGCGCAAAGGCCTGCAATTGTTGGTTGACGGTGCCGAGCCGGAAGCGATTCGCAGCATCCTGGAAGTGGATTTCTACACCCAGGAAAGCCGTGACATCGAAGCCGCCAAAGTGTTCGAAAGCATGGGTGGCTATGCGCCGACCATCGGCATCATCGGTGCGGTGATGGGCCTGATTCACGTCATGGGCAACCTGGCCGATCCGTCGCAACTGGGCAGCGGCATTGCCGTGGCCTTCGTCGCCACCATCTACGGCGTGGCCAGTGCCAACCTGGTGCTGCTGCCGATTGCCGCCAAGCTCAAATCCGTTGCATTGCGCCAGTCCCGTTATCGCGAAATGTTGCTGGAAGGCATTCTGTCGATCGCCGAAGGTGAAAACCCTCGCTCTATCGAGTTGAAGCTTCAGGGCTTTATGGATTGATGGGGGTAATGGACTATGGCACGTCGTCGTCAACCTGAAGAGCACGTGAACCATGAGCGTTGGCTGGTTTCCTACGCCGACTTCATTACGTTGCTGTTCGCCTTTTTCGTGGTGATGTACTCGATTTCTTCGATCAACGAAGGCAAGTACAAGATCATCTCGCAAGCATTGATCGGCGTGTTCACCGATTCGGATCGCGCGCTCAAGCCGATCCCGATCGGCGAAGAGCGTCCGAAGACCGTGACCCCGGCCAAGCCGCTGGTCAAGGACAGCGAACAGGTTGACGCCGGCATTGCGGGCACCAGTGATCCGCTTAAAAGCATTGCCGATGACATCAGCGCCGCGTTTGGCGACCTGATCAGCTCCAACCAGATGACCGTTCGCGGCAACGAACTGTGGGTCGAAATCGAGCTCAACTCCAGCCTGTTGTTCGGCAGCGGCGATGCCATGCCCAGCGACATTGCGTTCAACATCATCGACAAGGTCGCGGCGATTCTGAAACCTTTCGACAACCCGATTCACGTCGAAGGTTTTACTGACGATCAACCGATCCGTACCGCGCAGTACCCGACTAACTGGGAATTATCCTCGGCGCGCTCGGCGAGCATCGTGCGCATGCTGGCGATGCAAGGTGTCAACCCGGGACGACTGGCGTCGGTGGGGTACGGCGAATTTCAGCCGGTGGCCAACAACACCACGGCAGAGGGCAGGGCGCGTAACCGTCGCGTGGTGCTGGTCGTGTCACGAAATCTCGATGTACGTCGCAGCCTCACCGGCACCGGAACCGCCCATGCGCAAGCGGATGCCGCGATGAAGCGTGCTGGCACACAAACTGCACCTGCACCGGTCAAGTCGCCGGGACGAGAGAGCGCCGTCAATTCTCCGTCACCCGCATTAATACGCTGAGCTATTTCCCGGTCGACACGACCGGGAGGAACAATCCGAATGAGAGTCTGGGCAGTCGCCAATCAAAAGGGTGGTGTCGGTAAAACCACTTCCTCCATCGCTTTAGCCGGTTTACTGGCCGAGGCGGGCAAGCGCGTGGTCGTGGTCGATCTCGATCCCCACGGCTCGATGACCAGTTACTTCGGTTACGACCCCGACAGCCTGGAACACAGCAGCTACGACCTGTTTCTGCACAAGGGCAGCGTGCCACAAGGCTTGCCCGGGCAATTGTTATTGCCTACCAGTCACGCGAGTATTTCCCTGTTGCCGTCGAGCACCGCACTGGCGACGCTTGAACGCCAGTCGCCGGGCCAGAGTGGCTTGGGCCTGGTGATCGCCAAGAGCCTGGCGCAACTGTGGCAAGACTTCGATTACGCGGTGATCGACAGCCCGCCGTTGCTCGGCGTGCTGATGGTCAATGCCTTGGCGGCCAGTCAGCAATTGGTGATTCCAGTACAGACCGAACACCTGGCGGTCAAAGGGCTGGAGCGCATGGTCAACACCCTGGCAATGATCAACCGCTCACGCAAATTGCCGCTGGCATTCAGCATTGTGCCAACGTTGTTCGATCGCCGCACGCAAGCCTCTCTCGGGACCTTGCGGGTCTTGCGCGACAAATACCCGGAAGAAATCTGGCAGGGTTATATCCCGGTCGACACACGTTTGCGCGACGCCAGCCGTGCCGGTGTGACGCCCTCGCAATTCGACGGCAAGAGCCGCGGCGTGCTTGCGTATCGCGCACTGCTCAAGCACCTGCTGGCGCAGCAATCCGTTGCGCAGGTGGCCTGATATGAACTCAATCCCTGTAGGAGCGAGCTTGCTCGCGATGGACGACAACGATAACGCGCGCTGTCTGAATGACCGCGTTTTCCGACAGTTTTTCGCGAGCAAGCTCGCTCCTACAGGTGACCGCGCATGAACCGGCCGGTGAAGGTCACCTCGCGTCCGCAATTGGCGCTCCAGTCCTATCTGGACAGCTTGCTGATGGAGGCGACTGAAGAGTTGCCGCCGGAAATCGAAGCGATTCCCGAGGTGGTCGAGGTGGAAGCGGCGCTGGACGAGTTTCAGGCGGCGGTGCTTGAAGAGCAGGCCCGCGATGCGCGCAAACCTGCCGAGACACCGGCAGCCGTTGTCGCGCCGGTCGCAGCGCCCGTGGTGAAAGCCCCGGTTGCGCTGATCGAGGCGCCGGCGCCGGTTCTGGCGCCCGTCTCGACCATCGCGCCGCTGCTGCAAGCCCTGGTGCCGCCGATCGTCGAAGTTCATCTGCCACCGAGCAATACGCCGCCACCGGTGGAGCCCGACGGCCGTCCAGCGTGGGCCGCCGAGCCGTTTGAATGCCTGTTGTTCGATGTCGCCGGGTTGACCCTGGCGGTGCCGCTGGTGTGCCTGGGGTCGATTTATTCTCTGGCCGGTCATGAGCTGACTCCGCTGTTCGGTCAACCGGAATGGTTCCTCGGGATCCTGCCGAGCCAGGCCGGCAACCTGAAAGTGCTCGATACCGCCCGTTGGGTCATGCCCGACCGCTATCGCGACGACTTCCGTCAGGGCCTGCAATACGTTATTTCGGTTCAGGGCTACGAGTGGGGGCTGGCGGTGCATCAGGTCAGCCGCTCGTTGCGCCTGGACCCGAACGAAATCAAATGGCGCAGCCACCGTGGTCAACGGCCATGGCTGGCGGGCACGGTGATAGAACACATGTGTGCGTTGCTCGACGTTTCTGCGCTGGCCGAGTTGATCGCCAGCGGTGGGGCGAAGCACATGGGCGGCATCAAGCCGATCCACAAACCGACATAACAACACGCGGGGCAAGTGGCTTGCCATCGCACCGAACACACACCGCTAGGGCGGTTTTTCGAGGGGTCAGGGTATGAATGATAAGGCGTCGTCTGCAAAAGGTTCCGAAGATCCGATCCTGCAATGGGTGACCTTCAAGCTGGACAATGAAACCTACGGCATCAACGTGATGCGCGTTCAGGAAGTCCTGCGTTACACCGAAATCGCCCCGGTCCCGGGTGCCCCGAGCTACGTGCTGGGCATCATCAACCTGCGCGGTAACGTGGTGACAGTGATCGACACCCGTCAGCGCTTTGGCCTGATGAATGCCGAAATCAGCGACAACACCCGGATCGTCATCATCGAAGCCGACAAGCAAGTGGTCGGCATCATGGTCGACAGCGTGGCCGAAGTGGTTTACCTGCGTCAGTCGGAAATCGAAACCGCGCCGAACGTGGGTAACGAAGAGTCCGCCAAGTTCATTCAAGGCGTGTGCAACAAGAACAACGAATTGCTGATCCTGGTCGAGCTGGACAAGATGATGAGCGAAGAAGAATGGTCGGACCTGGAGAACATCTGATTGATTCTTGAGGTTGCGGTCATTGTCCTGTTCCTATTTTGGGCAGGCACGCTGGCGATGTTTCTGGCGTACATTCGCGGTCAGCGACAAATCGCCGCGCAACAGGCCCAGGGCGATGCGCTGCGCGATCAGCGCATCAAGGATCTGGCCAAGCGCGTTGACGACTATCAGAGTGGCAACGTGCGCATGGGTGAAGACCTGCACGAACTGCGCGCCGTCGTCGGGCCGTTGCCGGACAAGCTGGCTCAGCTTGAACAGCGCGACCCGTCGAGCCTGTCGTTTGCCCAGGCAGCACGCCTGGTCGGAATGGGCGCGAGCGTCGACGAACTGACTCAGTCCTGCGGCTTGACCCAGGCTGAGGCGGAGTTGATGAGTAAGCTGCACAAGAATTGATTTTTGCGATTCGGCTGACATCGCTATCGCGAGCAAGCTCGCTCCCTCAGGGATCGGCAGCGTTCACACATTTTGTGTTCAGTGCCTGTCACCTGTGGGAGCGGGCTTGCTCGCGAAGGCGTCTTGGAAACCTCAGTAATCATCCCCGCGATCAGTAACATCCTTCTCGATCCGCGGCGCACTCGGATCCTGCCCCTCCGGAAACTTGCCCTTCAAATTCCAGGCAAACGCAATGATCTCGGCGATCGTGCGATACAACTCTTCCGGAATACTGTCCCCCAGCTCCATCCTTGCCAGCAGTTTCACCAGCTCGGCGTTCTCGTAAATCGGCACTTCATAATCGCGGGCAATTTTCAGGATTTCTTCCGCCAGTTCTTCGTCGCCCTTGGCCGTGAGGGTCGGCGCGTGGGTGCCGTCGTATTTGAGGGCGATGGCCTGGCGTGGAGTCTCGGGATTTCTCATGCGGTTTCGTCGACCCAGCGTTGTTCCAGTCGGGTTTGGGTACCCTGCGGCGGTGTGCCGAGGTGGCAATCAAGATCGCCGACGTTCAGGCCTGACGCCAGCAAACGCTCGCGCAGCCCGGCCAGATTGCTCTCGATCAGGCTGGCAGTGTAGGGCCGTTCGGCCCATAGCTGACTGGACAGACTGCCCTGAATCAACTGCGCCTGAATCTGCAAAGGGCCCAGCGGCTCCATATCGAAGGCCAGTTCGACGCGCCACAGTTGGTGCTTGGGGTCGCGCTCGTCACGGCGTTCGTTGGGCTGTTCTTTCTCGGGTGCTTCCTCACGCTGAAACTTGACCTGCAACGGCACAATGTCCTGCATATTGCGCATCGGGATTTCCAGTTGCCAAGTGCTCATCAGCCGACCATCGTCCGTCACACCGGTCTGCTCCAGGCTCGACAGTTGATGGCTTTGCAGGCGTGAAACCGCCGCGGCGGCCAAACGCAGCAAGTGCTCCAGATCACCTTCGCCCTCCAGGCTTTGCAGGAAGCGCTCGGGCAGCGGAAAACTGGTTGGCTGCGGTTTGGCGCTGACCTGGCCAAGCATGCCGAGGGCGCTGCGCACGAAACTCGGCATGGCCTGGGCCAGCGTATTGGCGGCAATGATTGCGTTGAGGTTGGTATTGGCCGGCAGCCCGTGGCTCAGTTGCGCGATCAGCTTGAGCAGATCGCCTTTCATGTCTGGCGCCAGTGTCGGATTTTGCCCGGTGAGCAGTTTCGCCTCGAGGAACAGGCCGCTATTCGCCAGGGCCACGGCCAGGCCTTTTGGCGTGCTCAGTTGCTGAACGTCCGGCAGACCCGCGAGCAACTTGCTCACCGCCGTTCGCAGATCGCTGGAGGTCTGATCCGAGGCTGGCAGGTTTTGCAGGAGTTTGAGCAATCCGTCCAGCGAGCCTTGGCGGCTTTGTTGGCTGACCAGTTGCTGGGTGACGGCCAGTTGTTCCTGACGACTGCTCAGCGGGACGGATTTCAGAGTATGGGTGTCTTGCACCAGCGCGCTCAGCAAAGTGCCGATGCGCAGCGGCGTCGGACTGTCGATGCTCAGGGTGCTGCCGCTCTGCGCCGTGTTGAGCAGGCTTACCAGCGATCGAAACACCGTCGGCTGGCCCGGCACTTGCGGCATCACTTGGGACGTCAGCACTTTGCCTTGCAACAGCGTGCCTACTGGCAGTTGTGCGGTGTCGATGCGGGTGAGGGTGGCGACGCTTGAGGCGATGGCCTGTTGTACGGTGACGGCCAGGCTACCCGCCGATGGCTGGGTGATCGCCAGGTTTGTGCCTTGAGGCAGCGGCTGACTGCTGGTGGCTTGAACCGTCGTCTGACGGCCACTCTCGAGGGTAACCTTTAGCAGCAGTTGAAAGGTCTGATCCGCTTGCTTCAGCGACAGCACTTCGGCCCTGGCGGATTGCCCGGCGGTGATCAGGCCCTCCATCGGCGTCAGCAGCTTGAGCAGATCACCGCTGACAACCTGCGGACGAGAAGTCGCGGGCGTGGGCTGCGGGAGCGGGAGGATGTTCATTTCGCCTGTCATACGCGGTCACAACCTGAGGAAATTGCCCTCTTTAGAGTAGGGCATGGCATGTATAATGCCGCCCGTCTTTCGGAGAGTGGTGAAAACATTGCGTTTGTTTGACGCAGCTCTCTAGAACAGGCCGCCAATGCATCTATGCTGCACCTCTTTAGCGGCCGCACCGTCGCCGACTTGAACCTTAAAGGCCCGTGATCTCTTGACCCGTCCTGTCCTGCAAACCGTTGCCCTCGCCTGTGAGCGAGACCTTCGGCTGCTCTTCGAAAATCTCGAATTGAGACTGGCCAGTGGTGAAATGTTGCAAATCAGTGGCCCCAACGGCAGTGGCAAGACCAGCCTTTTACGTCTGCTTTCGGGTCTGATGCAACCGACCGCCGGTCAAGTGCTGCTCAACGGCCAGCCGTTGAACGAACAACGCAGCGAACTGGCGCGCAACCTGCTGTGGATCGGTCACGCCGCCGGCATTAAGGATTTGCTGACGCCGGAAGAAAACCTCAGCTGGCTCTGTGCCCTGCATCAACCGGCCTCCCATGAAGCCATTTGGGCCGCGCTTGCTGCGGTCGGACTGCGTGGTTTCGAAGATGTTCCTTGTCACACCTTGTCCGCCGGTCAGCAACGTCGCGTGGCGTTGGCGCGTCTGTATCTGGACAGTCCGCCGCTGTGGATCCTCGACGAGCCATTCACCGCACTCGACAAACAAGGCGTGGCGCAACTCGAAGAACACCTGGCCGCACACTGTGAGCGCGGCGGCATGGTCGTGCTGACCACTCACCACACGCTGACCCGGATGCCGGCCGGCTATCGCGACATCGATTTGGGGAGCTGGGCCGTATGAGTGTTTTCGGCCTGTTGGTCGCCCGTGAGGCTCGCTTGCTGTTCCGCCGTCCGGCTGAGTTGGCCAATCCGCTCGTATTCTTCGCGATCGTGGTTTCGCTGTTCCCGCTGGCGGTCGGCCCCGAGTCTCAATTGTTGCAAACCTTGTCTCCGGGACTGGTCTGGGTGGCGGCCCTTTTGTCGGTTTTGCTCTCGCTGGACGGGCTTTTCCGCAGTGATTTCGAAGACGGTTCCCTTGAACAGTGGGTCCTTTCGCCGCACCCCCTGCCTCTTCTGGTTTTGGCCAAGGTACTGGCACACTGGGCGTTCTCTGGTCTGGCACTGGTTTTGCTCGCTCCACTGCTGGCGTTGATGCTTGGTTTGCCAACCGCCTGTCTGCCGGTATTGCTGCTTTCCCTGTTGCTCGGTACACCAGTGCTCAGCCTGCTGGGTGCGGTGGGCGCAGCCCTGACGGTGGGGTTGAAGCGTGGCGGTCTGTTGCTGGCGCTGCTGATTCTGCCGTTGTACATCCCGGTGTTGATCCTTGGCAGCGGCGCCTTGCAGGCAGCGTTGCAGGGCATGCCGGCGACCGGTTATCTGTTGTGGCTTGGTAGCCTGACCGCCCTGGCGATAACCCTTACACCTTTTGCAATAGCTGCTGGCCTGAAGATCAGCGTCGGCGAATAATGAGGTCTGGTTAAATTTTGACCAGTAAAGACCCCTGGCTCTTCATAGCGAAGAGCAACCGTGATGGAAACAGTAATGAACTGGACCTGGTTTCATAAGCTCGGCTCACCCAAATGGTTTTACGGCATCAGCGGCAAACTGCTGCCGTGGCTGAGCATCGCCGCGTTGTTGCTGATCGGCGTCGGTGTCGTTTGGGGCCTGGCCTTCGCGCCGCCCGATTACCAGCAAGGCAACAGCTTTCGCATCATCTATATCCACGTTCCGGCCGCCATGCTCGCGCAGTCCATCTACGTGATGCTGGCGGTGTGCGGGATCGTCGGGCTGGTGTGGAAGATGAAACTGGCCGACGTCGCCCTCCAATGCGCGGCCCCCATCGGTGCCTGGATGACCGCCGTGGCGCTGGTCACCGGCGCGATCTGGGGCAAGCCGACCTGGGGCTCGTGGTGGGTCTGGGATGCGCGACTAACGTCCATGCTGATTCTGCTGTTTCTGTACTTCGGTCTCATTGCGCTGGGCAACGCTATCAGCAATCGTGACAGCGCGGCCAAGGCCTGCGCGGTGCTGGCGATTGTCGGCGTGATCAACATCCCGATCATCAAGTACTCGGTGGAGTGGTGGAATACCCTGCATCAGGGCGCGACCTTTACCCTCACCGAAAAACCGGCGATGCCGGCCGAAATGTGGCTGCCACTGTTGCTGACGGTGCTGGGTTTCTACTGTTTCTTCGGTGCGGTGCTGCTGCTGCGCATGCGCCTTGAAGTGCTCAAGCGCGAAGCCCGCGCCAGCTGGGTAAAAGCCGAAGTTCAGAACAGTCTGGAGGTCGTTCGATGAGTTTTGCTTCATTCGGCGACTTCCTCGCCATGGGCCATCACGGCCTGTATGTCTGGTCAGCCTATGGCATCTGCCTGGTGGTGCTGGCCCTCAACGTGGCGGCGCCGGTCCTGGCCCGCAAGCGGTATCTGCAACAAGAGGCGCGTCGTCTGCGCCGGGAGAACGGCAAGTGAATCCGCTGCGCAAAAAGCGTCTTATCATCATTCTCGCGATCCTGGTCGGTGTCGGCGCTGCCGTTGGCCTGGCCCTGAGTGCTCTGCAGCAAAACATCAATCTGTTTTACACCCCGACGCAAATCGCGAATGGCGAAGCGCCGCAAGACACGCGCATTCGTGCGGGCGGCATGGTCGAGAAAGGCTCGCTGCAACGTTCCGGCGACTCGCTGGACGTGAAATTCGTCGTCACCGACTTCAACAAGTCCGTGACCATCGCGTATCGCGGCATCCTCCCGGACCTGTTCCGCGAGGGGCAGGGCATCGTTGCCCTGGGCAAGCTCAACGCTGACGGCATGGTGGTGGCCGATGAAGTGCTGGCCAAGCACGATGAGAAATACATGCCGCCTGAAGTGACCAAGGCTTTGAAAGACAGCGGTCAATCTGCTCCAACGCCCGCAAAGGAGGGTTGATCGATGACTTCCGCACTTTATAGCTCAGGGCTGTTTATCCCCGAGTTGGGCCATCTGGCCATGATCCTGGCGCTGTGTTTTGCGTTGGTTCAGGCCGTGGTGCCCTTGCTCGGCGCCTGGCGTGGTGACCGTTTGTGGATGAGCCTTGCTCAGCCGGCGGCCTGGGGACAATTCGCGTTTCTGACGTTCGCTTTCGGTTGCCTGACCTACGCGTTCATGGCCGACGACTTCTCAGTCGCTTACGTCGCCAGCAACTCCAACAGCGCCTTGCCGTGGTACTACAAATTCAGTGCGGTATGGGGGGCGCACGAAGGTTCGTTGCTGCTATGGGCTTTGATCCTCGGCGGTTGGACCTTCGCGGTGTCGGTGTTCTCCCGCCAGTTGCCGCAAGTGATGCTGGCACGTGTGCTGGCAGTGATGGGCATGATCAGCACCGGTTTCCTGCTGTTCCTGATCCTCACCTCCAACCCGTTCGCACGGATTCTGCCGCAAATTCCAGCGGACGGTCGTGACCTCAATCCCTTGCTGCAAGACATCGGCCTGATCGTTCACCCGCCGATGCTTTACATGGGCTATGTCGGTTTCTCCGTGGCGTTCGCCTTTGCTATCGCGGCGTTGCTTGGCGGTCGTCTTGATGCGGCGTGGGCGCGCTGGTCGCGTCCGTGGACCATCGTTGCCTGGGCGTTCCTCGGCATCGGCATCACCCTCGGTTCGTGGTGGGCCTATTACGAACTCGGCTGGGGTGGCTGGTGGTTCTGGGACCCGGTGGAAAACGCCTCGTTCATGCCATGGCTGGTGGGCACCGCGCTGATTCACTCGTTGGCGGTCACGGAAAAACGTGGTGTGTTCAAGAGCTGGACCGTGTTGCTGGCCATCGCTGCGTTCTCGTTGAGCTTGCTCGGGACGTTCCTCGTGCGTTCCGGCGTGCTGACCTCGGTTCACGCCTTTGCCTCCGACCCTGAGCGCGGCGTGTTCATCCTGATCTTCCTGCTGTTCGTGGTCGGTGGCTCACTGACGCTGTTTGCCCTGCGCGCGCCGGTGGTGAAAAGCCATGTGGGCTTCAACCTCTGGTCCCGGGAAACCCTGCTGCTGGGCAACAACCTGGTGCTGGTGGTGGCGGCGTCGATGATTCTGCTCGGCACCTTGTATCCGCTGATCCTCGATGCCATGACCGGCGCCAAGCTGTCCGTCGGCCCGCCCTACTTCAACGCGCTGTTCATTCCGTTGATGGCGTTGCTGATGGTGGTGATGGCGGTCGGCATGCTGGTGCGCTGGAAAGACACCCCGGTCAAATGGCTGATGAGCATGCTGACCCCGGTGTTGCTCGGCAGCGCCGCGTTGGCCGTGGTGGCCGGCGTCGCTTACGGCGATTTCAACTGGGCGGTGATCGCGACGTTCATGCTGGCGGCCTGGGTGTTGCTGGCCGGCGTGCGTGACATTTTCGACAAGACCCGCCACAAGGGTTTGATCAAAGGCCTGCCGACCCTGACCCGAAGCTACTGGGGTATGCAGGTTGCGCATTTGGGCATCGCCGTGTGCGCGCTCGGCGTCGTGCTGTCGAGCCAGAACAGTGCCGAACGCGACCTGCGCCTGGCGCCGGGCGAATCCATGGACCTGGGTGGTTACCAGTTCGTGTTCGAAGGCGCCAAACACTTTGAAGGCCCGAATTTCACCTCGGATAAAGCCACTGTTCGTGTCATCCGCGACGGCAAGGAAATTAGCGTATTGCACCCGGAAAAACGTCTGTACACCGTGCAGAACTCGGTGATGACCGAAGCCGGGATCGACGCCGGTTTTACCCGTGACCTCTACGTCGCCCTCGGCGAACCACTCGGTGATGGCGCCTGGGCCGTGCGCGTGCACGTCAAACCGTTCGTGCGCTGGATCTGGTTCGGCGGGCTGCTCACCGGTTTGGGCGGGTTGCTGGCGGCGCTCGATCGCCGTTATCGGGTCAAGGTGAAAAGCCGTGTGCGTGAAGCATTGGGCATGACGGGAGCCACCGCATGAGACGTTGGTTGATGCTGTTGCCACTGGCGATTTTTCTGGTGGTGGCTGTTTTCCTGTATCGCGGGCTCTTTCTGGACCCGGCCGAGCTGCCTTCGGCCATGATCGGCAAGCCGTTTCCTGAGTTTTCGTTGCCAGCGGTGCAGGGCGACAAGACCCTGACCAAGGCTGACATTGTGGGTAAACCGGCGCTGGTCAACGTCTGGGGCACCTGGTGCATTTCCTGCCGGGTCGAGCACCCGGTGCTGAACAAACTGGCCGAAAAGGGCGTGGTGATCTACGGCATCAACTACAAGGACGTCAACGCTGACGCCTTGAAGTGGCTGGCAGACTTCCACAATCCGTACCAGTTGGACATCCGTGACGACGAGGGCACGCTGGGCCTGAATCTAGGCGTGTACGGTGCCCCGGAAACCTTCTTCATTGACGCCAAAGGCATCATCCGCGACAAGTTCGTCGGTGTGATCGATGAGCAAGTCTGGCGTGAAAAACTGGCGGCCAAGTATCAGGCGCTGGTGGACGAGGCCAAGCCATGAAGCGCTGGATAGCCGCTGTCGTATTGGGTTTGAGCATGGCCGGCGTCGCACACGCCGCCATCGACACCTACGAGTTCGCCAAAGAAGGTGATCGCGAGCGTTTTCGCGAACTGACCAAGGAGCTGCGTTGCCCCAAGTGCCAGAATCAGGACATCGCCGATTCCAACGCACCGATCGCCGCCGACCTGCGCAAAGAGATTTTCCGCATGCTCGGTGAGGGCAAGGACAATCAGCAGATCATCGATTTCATGGTTGATCGCTACGGTGATTTTGTCCGCTACAAACCCGCGCTCAATGCCAAAACCGCTTTGCTCTGGTTCGGTCCCGCCGGCCTGTTGCTGGGCGGTTTTGTAATCATTGCCGTGATCGTCCGCCGTCGTCGCGTACCGCGGGCTGACGCCAGGGATGAGCTTTCTGCCGAGGAGCGCGAGCGCCTCGACCACCTGTTGGATAAAACCAAGAATGATTGATTTCTGGCTCGCTGCAGGTCTGCTGCTTCTGGTGGCCCTGAGTTTTCTGCTGATCCCCGTTCTGCGTGTCCGTCGCGCTCAGCAGGAAGAGGATCGTACTGCCCTGAACGTCGCGCTGTATCAGGAGCGCGTGGCTGAGTTGCAGACTCAGCAGGAAGAGGGCGTTCTCGACACCGCGCAAATGGACACCGGTCGTGCCGAAGCAGCCCGTGAATTGCTGGCCGACACTGAAGGCGTCGAGGCTCCGCGTGTTTCCCGTCTGGGCAAACCGTTGCCACTGCTGGCGGCGATTCTGGTGCCGGTGTTGGGGCTTGGGCTCTATCTGCATTTTGGTGCGAGTGACAAGGTCGAACTGACCCGGGAATTCGCTCAGGCGCCGCAGTCGATGGAAGAGATGACCCGTCGCCTCGAACGCGCCGTCGCCGCTCAACCGGATTCGGCGGAAGGCTTGTACTTCCTCGGTCGCACTTACATGGCGCAGGATCGTCCCGCCGACGCCGCGAAGATCTTCGAACGCACAGTGAGCACGGCCGGTCGTCAGCCGGAATTGCTCGGCCAATGGGCGCAAGCCCAGTACTTCGCCGATGGCAAAAAGTGGTCGGACAAGGTTCAGGCCCTGACTGACGAAGCGCTGAAAGCCGATCCGAAGGAAGTCACCAGCCTCGGACTGCTTGGTATTGCCGCGTTTGAGAGCGAGCGTTATCAGGACGCTATCGACTATTGGAATCGTCTGTTGGCGCAACTGCCTCCTGAAGACAACTCCCGCGCCGCGCTGCAAGGCGGTATTGCCCGGGCTACCGAGAAGCTCCAAGCCAGCGGCGGCAAGGTTGTCCAGGCACCTGCGGCCAAGGCTGCGGCGTTGCTCACGGTCAGCGTCGATCTGGCGCCAGAGCTCAAGGCCAAGGTTCAGCCGGGCGACAGCGTCTTCATCTTCGCCCGCGCCACCAATGGCCCACCGGCTCCGCTGGCGGTCAAGCGTCTGACGGTGGCTGACTTGCCGGCGATCGTTGAACTGGCAGATGCCGACGCAATGATGCCGCAGTTGAAACTGTCGAACTTCCCTGAAGTCCAACTGGTTGCGCGCATCTCCCGTGCTGGCCAACCGACCGCCGGCGAATGGATCGGTCGCAGCCAGCCGCTGGCCAGCAACACCACCGCACCGCAAAAACTGACTATCGACAGCCCGGACAAATAACAGGAAACGCCCACATGACCGCCATCGCTCGAATTACTTTGCTCAGTGTTGTGTTGGGGCTGAGCGCTTGTGCGGTCCAACGACCCGAGCCGACGCCGCTGCCCCCGATCCCACCGTCGCAGCCAAAGCCAACGCCGTCTACCTCACCCACCCCGAGCAAACCGAGCATTCCGGCCAAACCCGCCAAACCGCTGCCGCGCACTTCCGCCAGCTTCGCGCCGCCGCCGGGTGGCAACAGCCATTGGGATCCCAAGCTCGGCGTTTATGTGCTGGATGATCAGACCAACACCTTCTACCGCCAGCGCACCTACTACCGTTGGAACAACGGCTGGAGCCGGTCGATCAGCCCCAACGGGCCTTGGGAGGATACCGATATCCATGGCGTACCGGGTGGATTGGGACGGCAATTCGGGCAGTAACGCAAAAGGCGACTTTTCGGGGTCGCCTTTTTTGTGGGCGCTGGCGTCAGGATGGTTTGCCGGTGTCTGGCCAGTAGGGTGACAAGCGAAGAGGATGTTTTGATGTCAGGCAGGTTGATCTATCTCATCGGGCCGTCAGGTTCGGGCAAGGACAGCCTGCTGGATGCCGCACGAACGCCACTGGCCGAACGGGGCTGTCGTATCGTGCGGAGGGTCATCACACGCTCGGCGGAAGCGGTCGGGGAGGCTGCACTCGGCGTCAGCACACAGCAGTTCGCCGAAATGCAGGCTCAGGGTGCATTTGCCCTGAGCTGGCAGGCCAATGGTCTGTCTTATGGCATCCCGCGGGAAATCGACGACTGGCTAGCGGCGGGGCACGACGTGCTGGTCAATGGTTCACGCGGGCATCTGCCGCAAACCCGCGAGCGTTACCCGGACGTGTTGGCGGTGATGCTGACCGTTAACCAGGTGGTGTTGCGCCAGCGCCTGCTGGCGCGCGGGCGCGAGTCGGTGGCCGAGATCGATCAGCGACTGGCGCGCAATGCCCGTTTCAGTGAGCGCCTGCTGACCGATGATCCTTCCGTGCATCTGCTCGACAACTCCGGGCCGCTGAAGCGCACGGTTGAGCACCTTCTGGCCTGCCTCGACGAGCCCAACCCATGAGTGCGCCGGGCGCCAATCACACTTCGTAAAACAACCGGACGTCGCCATCAGCGTTTTTGTGCTTGAGTAAAGATAACTCTAGAGTTATTTTTGTTTGGGCCGGAGCATGGAGGCAGGTGGTGCAAAGCAGGTTATTGATCAAGGAACTGGAAGAGGCGGGCTGGACGCTGGATCGGATTACCGGCAGCCATCATCTCTTCACCCACCGATACAACCCGTACACGATTCCCGTCCCTCACCCGAAAAAGGATTTACCGATCGGGACGGTTAAAAGTATCAGGAGGCGAGCCGGGCTTTACTGCCCGCCAGCCAGTTACGCAGGAGATCCATAATGCAATATCCAATCTGTATCGAGTGGGGCGACGAGAACACCGCCATCGGTATTCAGATCCCCGATATTCCGGGCGCCATAACGGCCGGGGATACGTTTGAAGACGCCTATAACGCGGCGATCGAGATTGCCCACATCATGCTTCAGGAATTAGCGGCTGACGGGGAATCGATTCCGATGCCTACTTCGGCAGCCGTCCATCGTGGCAACCCGGACTTTGCTGACATGGGATGGGGAATGCTGGAGCTGGACATCGCGCCGTATATGGGCAAGACCGAGAAGGTCAATGTCACGTTGCCCGGCTATGTGATTCAGCGTATTGACCGGTATGTGCGCGAGCACAATGTCAAAAGCCGCTCTTCCTTTCTGGCCGATGCGGCGATGGAGAAGCTGGTTCGGCACTGAGTGAAATCAGGTACATAGCTTCGCGGGCAAGCCTCGCTCAGTAGGAGCGAGGCTTGCCCGCGAAGCTTTTAACGTCTTACCCAGTTGCGAACGAAGCCTTCTGCGAAACACTCAAGAACCGTAACAACGCCAACAACGGAAACGCGCTACCCACGATCACGATCCACAACCAGCCGCCGTGCTCATACACCGCGCTGGCCACCGAGGAGCCAAACGCGCCGCCGATGAAAATGCTGGTCATGTACAGCGCATTCAGGCGGCTGCGGCTTCTGGCGTCGAGGGCGTAGACCGCGCGTTGGCCAAGGACCATGTTCATTTGTACGCAGAAGTCGAGCACCACACCGGTGACGGCCAGGCCAATGACGCTGTAGGCCGGATGGATGAACGCTGGCAGGAAGCTCAGGCTGGCGAACAGCAGGGCCAACAGTGAAGCGATGCGGGTGTGGCCGGCATCAGCCAGTCGACCGGCGATCGGCGCGGCGATCGCACCGATGGCACCAACCAAAGCGAAGATTGCGATTTGGGTTTGCGACAAACCGTGATTGCGTGACAGTTCCAGCGGCACGGCTGTCCAGAACAGGCTGAAGGTGGCGAACATGCACCCCTGATAAAACGCGCGCTGACGCAGTACCGGTTGTTGGCGCAACAGCGTCCACAGCGAGCCCAGCAATTGGCTATAAGAGGCGCTGTGATCCGGCTGGCGCTTGGGAATCGTCACAGCCAGCACGATGCTGATCGCCGCCATCAACACGGCCGCGATCACGAACATTGCGCGCCAGCCGAAATGATCAGCCACAACGCTGGACACCGGCCGGGCCAGCAGAATACCCAGCAGCAATCCGCCCATGATTCCGCCGACCACCCGGCCACGAGTCTCTTCGGGCGCCAGGTGCGCGGCCAGCGGAATCAGGATCTGCACCGACACCGAACTGAAACCCACCAGCAACGAGATCAACAGAAACACGTTCGGCTGATCGGTAAATGCCGCGCCCAACAGACTGGCAATCGCCACCACCGTGGTGATGATCATCAACCGGCGGTTTTCCAGCAGATCGCCCAGCGGCACCAGAAAGAACAGGCCCAGTGCGTAACCGATCTGGGTCAGCGAAACGATCAGGCTGGCCATGGTGCTGGTCAGGCCAATGTCCGGCGCGATCAGTCCGATGATCGGCTGGGCATAGTAAATGTTGGCAACAATGGCGCCGCAGCAAAAGGCGAACAGCAGGACCATGCCTTTGGTCATTGTCGCGGCGCCGTGGGGCACCTGATTCGCCGGGTTCATAACGTTTCTCGCTGAGCAAAATGGAATGCGCGCAGGCTAAGCGGCTGGTCGGAAGGGCGGAAGTGAAATTGGAGTGATAGTGATTATTCATTTGCACAATGATTCTGTGGCCACAAAAAAAGGCGACCTCTGCAGGTCGCCTTTTTTAATGGTTATCAGTATTTACTGAGCATAAATCTGATCAAATATCCCGCCATCATTGAAATGGGTCTTCTGCACGGTGCGCCAGTCACCAAAGGTCTTCTCCACCGACAGGAAATCCACTTTCGGGAAGCGGTCGGTGTACTTGGCCAGCACTGCCGGATCACGCGGACGCAGGTAGTTGGCCGCAGCAATTTCCTGACCTTCCGGCGACCACAGGTACTTCAGGTATTCCTCGGCGGCGGCGCGGGTGCCTTTTTTCTCGACCACTTTGTCGACTACTGACACCGGCGGCTCGGCTTCGGCGGAGACGCTTGGGTAGATGACTTCGAATTGGTCACGACCAAATTCCCGGGCAATCATTTCCGCTTCGTTTTCGAAGGTCACCAGCACGTCGCCGATCTGGTTGGTCATGAACGTGGTGGTGGCTGCACGGCCACCGGTGTCGAGCACTGGCGCTTGTTTGAACAGCTTGCCAACAAAGGCTTTGGCCTTGTTCTCGTCACCGCCGTTTTTCAGCACATAACCCCAGGCCGAAAGATAGGTGTAGCGGCCGTTGCCCGAGGTTTTCGGGTTCGGCACGATCACTTGCACGCCGTCCTTGAGCAGGTCCGGCCAGTCTTTCAGGGCTTTCGGGTTGCCTTTGCGAACGATGAACACCGTCGACGAGGTGAACGGCGCGCTGTTGTTCGGCAGGCGGGTGACCCAATTGTCCGGGACCAGTTTGCCGTTGTCCGCCAGGGCATTGATGTCGGTGGCCATGTTCATGGTGATGACGTCAGCCGGCAGACCGTCGATCACGGAGCGCGCCTGTTTGCTGGAGCCGCCAAAGGACATCTGCAGGGTGATGTTTTCGTTGTGCTCGGCTTGCCAGTGTTTCTGGAAGGCAGTGTTGTAGTCCTTGTAGAAATCTCGCATCACGTCGTAGGAAACGTTGAGCAGGGTCGGTGCGGCTTGAGCCACGCTGGTCAGTGCCAGGCCAGCGGCGAGAAGTGAGGCGCCAAAGAGTTTTTTCACTGCGCATTCCTTGTTCTAATTTAAAAGTGAGGCAATTTTGCCAGCGACTATAACTGCGCTCGCATAGTCCTTTAAAGATTAAAAAGCACTTTGCTTATTCCAGTTTATTGAACAGAGCGTTGCCGCACCGCGAGCAAAATGCAGCACCATGCTCGTGGCTGTTCTTCTTGCATACCGGGCAGTCGTGTTGCAACTGTTCGCCACGCATGGCGTTAGCCAGTTCGGCGGTGAAAATCCCGGTCGGCACGGCGATGATCGAGTAACCGGTGATCATCACCAGGGACGAAACCACCTGACCCAGCGGCGTCTTGGGTACGATGTCGCCAAAGCCAACGGTGGTCAGCGTCACGATAGCCCAATAGATGCCTTTGGGAATGCTGGTAAAGCCGTGCTCCGGGCCTTCGATCACATACATCAGGGTGCCAAATACCGTTACCAGCGTGCAGACGCTGACCAGGAACACCACGATCTTTTGCTTGCTGCCGCGCAGCGCCAACATCAAATAATTGGCTTGCTTGAGGTACGGGCTGAGCTTGAGCACGCGGAAAATCCGCAGCATCCGAATGATCCGGATAATCAGCAAATACTGCGCATCGGCGTAATACAGCGCGAGGATGCCGGGTACGATCGCCAGCAAATCCACCAGCCCGTAAAAGCTGAACGCGTAACGCAATGGCTTCGGCGAACAGTAGAGCCGCAGGCCGTATTCGATGGCGAAAATGACAGTGAAGCCCCACTCGATGTACGCCAGCACGTCGGCGTAGTTCTGGTGGATCGTGTCGATGCTGTCGAGCATCACGATCACAATGCTGGCGAGGATGATCAACAGCAGAATGCCGTCGAAGCGCCGTCCGGCCTTGGTGTCGCTCTGGAAAACCATGACGTAAAGGTCTTCACGCCAGTTTTTGCTGCTGTCCATAGGAAACGCCTGAATCGAGAATCAGCGAAGCCTAGGGTGATTCTCCCCGGTAGCGCAAGGCGCACTGTCGACAGCGGCTTGACTCAGTACGCGAATGCCCGCGCGAATCAGCCAGCAGGCGAGGATGAACGGCGCGGTCAACGGCGTCAGACCGAGCGTGGCGAAGCCCGGTGTGAGCAACACGGCAAGCACAATGCTCAGCAGCGGCACCCACGGTGGGCGCCGTTGTTCACTGAAGGCGAGGGCGGCGAGCACGGCGTTGTAACCACCCAGCCCCAGCAGTGCGGTTGTGGTTTCGTGATGCTGCAACGCAAAGCCAAGCCCGACAATGGAAGCCAGCAACGCCCACAAGAACGCGCGACGGTCGGCGACCAGCAAGCCCGCGGCGATCAGTGCACCGGCCAGTGGATGATCGAGAAACATCACTTGGCCAAGTCCCTTCAGCGGGGCGGTGAGCAGATTGAATGTGTTCATTTCGATCAGCGGTGCGGGGTGTAGTGGCGTGGCAAACGGCAGCAGCAACCAGCTCATGGCGACGAAGGGCGCGGTGTAGGCGGGCAGGCGATGATGGTCGCGGGCGCGTTTCAACCATTGCTGGGTGAGCATGGCACTCAACCCGCCAGCGGCAATGATCAGCGGAGGCAACAGCGCGGACCAAGGGAAATACTGGCTCAGCAGCAAGCCGAGGAGGACACCGTTGTAACTGAACAGCCCGGCCTGACGGTCGGCCTTGGCGTAGTTGCGACGCTGCGCGGTGAGCAGACCGGCGACTCCGCCCAGCAGGGCACCGCCGAGCAGGGCCGGTGCCGTAAAGAGAATCGCCAATAGACACAGCAGACCGCACAGTGGGTGACGCTGGAGGAAGATCTGGCTGAAGCCATTGAGCAGGGCAGTCGCCCAGTCGGGGCAGTGGGTGTTGAAGTGGTTGGCAGGCATGATGAAGTCTGTGGTGTTTCAGATGGATCGTGGCGCCTGCATCGCGAGCAAGCTCGCTCCCACATTGAATCTCTGTTCAGTCGATGGATCTGTGAACACCACAAATCCACTGTGGGAGCGAGCTTGCTCGCGATGAGGCCAGTGCAGGCGCAAAAAAAGTTGTTCTTAAATCAACGTCTCGATTCGCAGTGAGTTAGTCGACCCAGGCTGTCCGAACGGCACGCCCGCCGTGATCAACAACGTATCGCCGCGCTCAGCCATGCCCTGCGCTTGCGCAATCTCCAGCGCCGTCGAACACACCTCATCCACCTGCCGCAGTCGATCATTCACCACCGAATGCACGCCCCACGCGACCGTCAAGCGGCGAGCCGTCTGCAAGTTCGGCGTCAGGTTCAGAATCGGCACCGTCGGCCGTTCCCGCGCAGCACGCAGACTCGAGGTGCCGGACTCGCTGTAGTTCACCAGCACCGCCACCGGCAGCACGTTGCTGATGCGGCGGATCGCACAGCTGATCGCATCGGAAACAGTCGCCTCCGCCTTCGGCCGGCTCACGTCCAGTTGTGTCTGATAGTCCGGACCGTTTTCCACCTGGCGAATGATCTTGCTCATCATCTGCACGGCTTCCAGCGGGTACTCGCCGGACGCGGTTTCCGCCGACAGCATCACCGCATCCGCACCTTCGGCCACGGCGTTGGCCACATCAGTGACTTCGGCGCGGGTCGGCGCCGGAGAGAAGCGCATCGACTCGAGCATCTGCGTCGCCACCACCACCGGTTTGCCGAGCTGACGGCAGACGCTGATGATGTTTTTCTGAATCTGCGGCACGCTTTCGGCCGGTACTTCGACGCCGAGGTCGCCACGGGCCACCATGATCGCGTCGCTCAACTCAGCGATTTCGCGAAGCTGAGTGACCGCCGACGGTTTCTCGATCTTGGCCATCAGAAACGCTTTGTCGCCGATCAGCTCACGCGCCTCGTGAATGTCTTCCGGGCGCTGCACGAACGACAGCGCGACCCAGTCCACGCCCAGCTCCAGACCGAAACTCAAGTCGCGGCGATCCTTGGCGGTCAGCGGGCTCAGTTCCAGGACCGCTTGTGGCACGTTCACCCCTTTGCGGTCCGACAACTCACCGCCATTGAGCACTGTGGTGTCGATGGCGTCGGCGTATCTGGTGACCACCCGCAGACGCAGCTTGCCGTCGTCCAGCAGCAGGTCCATGCCCGGCTCTAGTGCGGCGATGATTTCCGGGTGAGGCAGATTGACCCGGCGTTGGTCGCCCGGTGTCGGATCAAGGTCCAGGCGCAGGGCCTGGCCGCGATGCAGCTGCACCTTGCCTTCGGCAAACGTGCCGACCCGCAGTTTCGGGCCTTGCAGGTCCATCAGAATGCCCAAGGGATAATTCAGCTGACGCTCGACTTCACGAATCCACTGATAGCGCTGAGCGTGGTCGGCGTGATCGCCGTGGCTAAAATTCAGGCGGAAAATGTTGACTCCGGCTTGCACCAGCTCACGGATGTCTTCGATTCCGTCAGTAGCCGGGCCGAGGGTGGCGAGGATTTTGACCTTTTTATCAGGCGTCATGTTCAGGGCTCTCGAGAATCAGAATGGCGCGGAAGTCGTTGACGTTGGTACGGGTCGGCTCGGTGACGATCAGTGCATCGAGCGCGGCGAAATAGCCGTAGCCATTGTTGTTGTCGAGTTCATCGGTGGTGCTCAGGCCGAGGGAGGCGGCGCGGGCGTAGCTGTCCGGGGTCATGATCGCGCCGGCGTTGTCTTCGGAACCGTCGATGCCATCGGTGTCACCGGCCAGCGCATAGACACCGGGCAGGCCTTTGAGGCTGTCGGTTAAGCTGAGGAGGAATTCGGCGTTGCGTCCGCCACGGCCATTACCGCGCACGGTGACGGTGGTTTCGCCGCCCGAAAGGATCACGCACGGCGCAGCCAATGGCTGGCCTTGCAGGACAACTTGCCGCGCGATGCCGGCGTGAACCTTGGCCACTTCGCGGGATTCGCCTTCGAGGTCGCCGAGTATCAATGGGCTAAAACCGGCCTGACGCACTTTTACCGCTGCGGCTTCCAGCGACTGTTGCGGACGGGCGATCAACTGGAAATGACTGCGCGCGAGGCTCGGATCGCCGGGTTTGACCGTCTCCGATTCCGGGCTTTGCAGCCAGTTGCGCACGGACGCCGGGATGTCGATGCCATAGCGCTTGAGGATCTCCAGCGCTTCGGCAGAGGTGCTCGGATCGGCCACGGTAGGGCCGGAGGCGATGACCGTGGCGAGGTCGCCCGGCACATCGGAAATCGCGTAAGTATAAACAGTGGCCGGCCAGCAGGCTTTGCCGAGACGGCCGCCCTTGATCGCAGAGAGGTGCTTGCGCACGCAGTTCATCTCGCCAATATTTGCGCCGGATTTGAGCAGGGCTTTGTTGATCGACTGCTTGTCGGCGAGGGTGATGCCTTTGGCCGGAAGCGCGAGCAACGCCGATCCGCCGCCCGAGAGCAGAAAAATAACGCGATCGTCTTCGCTAAGATCGCTGACCAGTTCAAACACGCGCTTGGCGACAGCCTGGCCGGCTGCGTCCGGTACCGGGTGCGCGGCTTCGACCACTTCGATTTTTTCGCACGGGGCGCCGTGACCGTAACGGGTCACCACCAGACCTGAGACGTCCCCTTGCCAGCAGCGCTCGACCACCTGGGCCATGGCGGCTGCGGCTTTGCCGGCGCCGATGACGATCACCCTTCCGCCGCGGTCGGTGGGCAAATGGGCTTCGAGGACCTGCTGCGGATGGGCCGCATTAATGGCTGTGGCAAACAGCTCGCGCAGGAATTGTTGCGGATCGACCGACATGGCGGGCTCCCGGGTTTCTTCTTATTGGAGGGGCAACTCGGTTCCCAGTGGGAGCGGACTTGCTCGCGAATCAGGCACTACGGTTTGTCAGGCACACCGCAGTGAATTCTTCGCGAGCAAGCCCACTCCCACAGGGTTTTGTGCAGGGCTTACTTTTTATCGCGAATCGAAAAATTCGCCATGTGCTCCAGACCCTTGATCAGCGCCGAGTGGTCCCAGTTGCTGCCACCGATGGCCGCGCACGTGCTGAACACTTGCTGGGCGTTCGCGGTGTTTGGCAGGTTGATGTTCAGTTCCCTGGCGCCCTGCAGGGCCAGGTTCAGGTCCTTCTGGTGCAGGCTGATGCGGAAGCCCGGGTCGAAGGTGCCTTTGATCATGCGTTCGCCGTGCACTTCGAGGATTTTCGACGACGCGAAACCACCCATCAGTGCTTCACGAACCTTGGCTGGATCGGCACCGTTCTTCGAGGCGAACAGCAGGGCTTCGGCCACGGCCTGGATATTCAGCGCGACGATGATCTGGTTCGCCACTTTCGCGGTTTGACCGTCGCCGTTGCCGCCCACCAGCGTGATGTTCTTGCCCATCGCCTGGAACAGCGGCAGAGCGCGCTTGAAGGCGTCTGCATCGCCACCGACCATGATGCTCAGGGTTGCAGCCTTGGCGCCGACTTCGCCGCCGGACACCGGCGCATCAAGGTATTGCGCGCCTTTTTCGTTGATTTTGGCGGCGAAGGCTTTGGTGGCGGTGGGCGAGATCGAGCTCATGTCGATGACGATTTTGCCTTTTCCGACACCGGCCGCAATGCCATCGGCGCGGAACAGTACGTCATCGACCTGCGGGGTATCCGGGACCATGACGATGATGAACTCGGCTTCTTGCGCGACTTCTTTCGGGTTCGCCAGTGCGATGGCGCCAGCGGCCATCAGGTCAGCAGGCGCGGCGTCGTGGTGCGCCGACAGGAACAGGCTGTGTCCGGCTTTCTGCAGGTTCAACGCCATTGGGTGGCCCATGATGCCGGTGCCGATAAATCCGATTTTAGCCATGAGAAGTTCCTCTTGTTTTTATTGCTGCTTCAAGCAAATAGGGGCCCGCTTCCACGGGAGATCTGTGTCAGATCGCGTTGTGGGTTTTCAGCCAGCCCAGACCTGCTTCCGTTGTGGTCAGCGGCTTGTATTCGCAACCCACCCAACCCTGATAACCAATACGGTCGAGGTGTTCGAACAGGAAGCGGTAATTGATTTCACCGGTGCCCGGTTCGTTGCGCCCAGGGTTGTCCGCTAATTGCACGTGATTGATTTCACTCAAATGCGATTGCAGGGTGCGGGCCAGGTCGCCCTCCATGATTTGCATGTGGTAGATGTCGTATTGCAGGAACAGGTTGGCGCTGCCGACCTGTTCGCGAATCGATAGGGCTTGCGCCGTGTTGTTCAGGTAGAAACCCGGGATGTCGCGGGTGTTGATCGCTTCCATCACCAGTTTGATGCCCGCCGCTTGCAGCTTGTCGGCCGCGTACTTGAGGTTGGCGACGAATGTTTCTTCCACGGTGGCGTCGTCGACGCCCTGTGGACGAATACCGGCCAGGCAGTTGACCTGGGTGTTGCCCAGCACTTGCGCGTATGCGATGGCCAGATCGACACCGGCGCGGAATTCTTCAACCCGGTCCGGCAGGCATGCGATACCGCGCTCACCCTTGGCCCAGTCACCGGCCGGCAGGTTGAACAGCACTTGGGTCAGGCCATTGGCGTCGAGCCGGGCCTTGATCTCGGCGGAGCTGAAGTCGTAAGGAAACAGGTATTCGACACCACTGAAGCCGGCCTTGGCGGCTGCTTCGAAACGGGCGAGAAAATCCTGTTCGGTGAACAGCATGGACAGGTTGGCTGCGAAACGCGGCATGGTGGTCTCCCAAATATGAGTGAGGGCCCTTGTGGGAGCGAGCTTGCTCGCGATAGCGGTGTGCCAGACAACATAGATGCTCAATGTGCCGGCCTCATCGCGAGCAAGCTCGCTCCCACAAGTAGTTAATCGAGCAACGAAATCGCCGTGGGCGCATCGTTGCCGACCAGCGCCAGGTCTTCGAATTCGTTGACGGCGTTGATCTCGGTGCCCATGGAAATGTTGGTCACACGCTCCAGAATAATCTCGACGATCACCGGCACCTTGAACGCTTCGATCAGTTCCTGAGCCTTGCGCAGGGCAGGCTGGATTTGACCTGGTTCGAATACACGCAGCGCCTTGCAACCGAGGCCTTCGGCGACCGCGACGTGATCGACACCGTAACCATTGAGTTCCGGAGCGTTCAGGTTGTCGAAGGACAGCTGCACGCAATAGTCCATGTCGAAACCGCGCTGAGCCTGACGAATCAGCCCCAGGTAGGAGTTGTTTACCACTACGTGGATGTACGGCAGCTTGAACTGCGCGCCCACCGCCAATTCCTCGATCATGAACTGGAAATCGTAGTCGCCCGACAGTGCCACGACTTTGCGGGTCGGATCCGCCTTGACCACGCCCAGCGCTGCCGGAATGGTCCAACCCAACGGGCCGGCCTGTCCGCAGTTGATCCAGTGACGCGGTTTGTAGACGTGCAGGAACTGCGCGCCGGCAATCTGCGACAGACCAATGGTGCTGACGTAGCAGGTGTCTTTGCCAAACACCTGGTTCATCTCCTCGTACACGCGCTGCGGCTTGACCGGCACGTTGTCGAAGTGAGTCTTGCGCTGCAGGCTGGCTTTACGTTGCTGGCAGTCTTGCAGCCAGGCGCTGCGGTTTTTCAGTTTGCCGGCGGCTTGCCATTCGCGAGCGACTTTGATGAACACGGTCAGCGCGGCAGCGGCGTCGGACACGATGCCCAGGTCCGGAGTGAACACGCGGCCGATCTGAGTGCCTTCGATATCGACGTGAATGAACTTGCGGCCTTCGGTGTACACGTCGACCGAACCGGTATGCCGGTTCGCCCAGCGGTTGCCGATGCCCAGCACGACGTCGGATTTCAGCATCGTAGCGTTGCCGTAACGGTGCGAGGTTTGCAGACCTACCATGCCGACCATCAGCGGGTGATCGTCGGGAATCGTGCCCCAGCCCATCAGGGTGGGAATCACCGGAATACCGGTCAGCTCAGCGAACTCCACCAGCAAGGCGCTGGCATCGGCATTAATGATGCCGCCACCGGCTACCAGCAAGGGGCGTTCGGCCTGATCGAGCAGGGCCAGGGCTTTTTCCACCTGAACGCGGGTTGCGCTCGGCTTGGCCAATGGCAGCGGCTGGTAGGCGTCGATGTCGAATTCGATCTCGGCCATCTGTACGTCGAATGGCAGGTCGATCAGCACCGGGCCAGGACGGCCGGAGCGCATTTCGAAGAAGGCTTTCTGGAAGGCGTAAGGTACCTGGCCCGGTTCTAGAACGGTAGTTGCCCACTTGGTCACTGGCTTGACGATGCTGGTGATATCAACGGCCTGGAAATCTTCCTTGTGCATCCGGGCGCGGGGTGCCTGGCCGGTGATGCACAGGATCGGGATCGAGTCGGCCGAGGCGCTGTAGAGCCCGGTGACCATATCAGTACCGGCCGGGCCGGAAGTGCCGATGCACACGCCGATGTTGCCGGCCTTGGTGCGGGTGTAGCCCTCGGCCATGTGCGAGGCGCCTTCAACGTGGCGAGCGAGGACGTGATCGATGCCACCGACCTTCTGCAAGGCGTTGTACAGCGGGTTGATCGCGGCGCCCGGGATGCCAAAAGCGGTATCAACCCCTTCACGGCGCATCACCAGAACGGCGGCTTCGATTGCTCTCATTTTGCTCATGGTTTTGTGCCTCTTACGTTTTGTAATTGTATACAAGTGGCTTTGCGCAGAGTGTATTCACGGCGGGCGGCGTAGGTCAATCCATTTTCTCAAGCGTCTGTTTCATTCGTCGGAAGCCTGTTCTGCTGTGGCTTTTCGTCGTGTGCGGGGCTTTTCGATAATAATTGTATACAAAAAACTAGCTAGTTGTGTTCTATTTGTTGCATCGGGCTGCGCCACACATGCGCACTCCACGCGCTTTCCCTATAACAAAATGAGGACGGCACCATGAGCGCTTTAACCTTGAAAGTGGCAGTCAACCTGACCAGTCAGGCCATCTCGGCCGCGCGTGCAATCTCCGCGGCCCCGCTGACCATCGCCGTGCTGGATGCCGGCGGGCATTTGCTCTCGTTGCAACGCGAAGACGGCGCCAGCCTGCTGCGACCGCAAATCGCCATCGGCAAAGCCTGGGGCGCCATCGCGCTGGGCAAAGGCTCACGCCTGCTGGCGCTGGACGCCCAGCAACGCCCGGCATTTATCGCTGCTTTGAATAGTCTGGGGCAGGGCAGTGTGGTGCCGGCACCGGGCGGTGTGTTGATCCGGGATCAGGGCGGGAATGTGTTGGGGGCGGTGGGCATCAGCGGGGATTTGTCGGATGTTGATGAGCAGTGTGCAATCAATGCGATCGAGGCGTTGGGGTTGAGGGCGGATGCGGGGGTTACTGCCTGATTTGTGGTGACTGAACCGCAGCCATCGCGAGCAAGCTCACTCCCACAGTGGATTTGGAATAAACACAAAATTTGTGAGCACCCGAAACCCCTGTGGGAGCGAGCTTGCTCGCGATGGCTTTCTGAAGGACACATCCAGCTAAAAATCTGCCCCCCCTCTCATGCATCTACAGGTCTAGCCTTCCTCATGACTTAATAATGAGAGAGGCAAAGGAATGCCTGATCTTCCAGCTTCACATCGCCTGCGCCTTGGGCGCTATACCGAAGCAAACCGCATCTATCTATTGACCACCAATACAATTGGCCGAGGGCCTGTCTTCAAGAATTTCTCTTTGGGGCGGTTGGTCGTGGGCCAGTTTCGTCATGCCCAAAATCAGGGTTGGGCGAATTCATTGGCTTGGGTCGTGATGCCTGATCACTTCCACTGGTTGATCGAGCTGCAGCAGGGGTCATTGAGTGAGCTGATGCAAAGGACCAAATCATTGAGTACGCGAGCCGTGAACATGTCCGTCGGTCGCAGGGGCAGTCTTTGGCAGCAGGGTTATCACGATCGAGCATTGCGGCAAGAGGATGACTTGGTAAAGCTCGCACGCTATGTCGTTGCCAATCCGTTAAGGGCCGGCTTCGTAGAGCGACTAGGCGAATATCCACTGTGGGATGCGATTTGGGTTTGATCCGAAACCGAGTTGCTGCCATCGCGAGCAAGCTCGCTCCCACTGGGAAGGCTCAGTGAGCATATATTCTGTGATCAGCGAGATCCAATGTGGGAGCGAGCTTGCTCGCGATGGCGGCGTTGAGGTTTAAAGATCCGGCTCACACCCCTTCAGCACCAACCGGATAATCGTCTGCGCCGCCGCTTCATAATCCTCTTCATCCAGCTTGGCCTTGCCGGTAATGGCGGTGATCTGCCAGTCAAAGTCGGCGTAGGTCTGGGTAGCGGCCCAGATGCTGAACATCAGATGGTTGGGGTCGAGGGGGGCGATCTGGCCGCGGTCGATCCAGGTCTGGATACAGTCGATGTTGTGCCTGGCCTGGCTGTTCAGTTGTTCGACCAGGTCGGCGCTCAGGTGCGGGGCGCCGTGCATGATTTCGCTGGCGAATACCTTCGAGGCGAAGGGCAGGTCGCGGGAGATACGGATCTTCGAGCGGATGTATCCGCTCAGCACTTCACTGGGCACGCCGTCGGCGTTGAACGGCGTCGAGGCCTGCAGGATGGGCTCGATGATGCTTTCCAGAACCTCGCGGTAGAGGTTTTCCTTGGATTTGAAGTAGTAGTAGACGTTGGGCTTGGGCAATCCCGCTTTGGCTGCGATGTCACTGGTTTTGGTCGCAGCGAAGCCCTTGTCGGCAAATTCTTCACTGGCGGCACGCAGGATCAGTTGTTTGTTGCGCTCGCGGATAGTGCTCATAAACCAGGTGGTTCCTTGCCTGTTCTGGCGGTTGCGCATGGTAGCACCGGCCTCGCGCGGCGCTCAAGAATGCCCCGTGTGGCGCTCGTCCGAGCTATGCTGCGCTGCATTCATTCCAGAAGGACACCTGATTCATGGCAGGAAGCAGTTTACTGTTGCTGATCGACGACATTGCCGCCGTACTCGACGACGTGGCGTTAATGACCAAAATGGCCGCCAAGAAAACCGCCGGCGTGCTCGGTGACGATCTGGCGCTCAATGCCCAGCAGGTCAGCGGTGTACGTGCCGAGCGGGAAATCCCGGTGGTGTGGGCGGTCGCCAAGGGCTCGTTTATCAACAAGCTGATTCTGGTGCCGTCAGCGCTGGCGATCAGTGCGTTCATTCCGTGGCTGGTCACGCCGTTGCTGATGGTCGGTGGCGCCTACCTGTGCTTCGAAGGTTTCGAAAAACTCGCGCACAAGTTCCTGCACAGCAAGGCTGAAGACCAGGCCGAGCATGCGCAGTTGGTCGAGGCTGTGGCTGATCCGGCAGTCGATCTGGTGGCGTTCGAGAAGGACAAGATCAAGGGCGCGGTCCGCACCGACTTCATCCTCTCGGCGGAAATCATTGCCATCACCCTCGGCACCGTGGCCGATGCGCCGCTGACCCAGCAGGTCATCGTGCTGTCGGGCATTGCCATCGTCATGACCGTGGGTGTCTACGGCCTGGTGGCCGGTATCGTCAAGCTCGATGACCTCGGGCTGTGGCTGACCCAAAAGCCAGGCCAGATGGCCAAAAGCATCGGCGGCGGTATTCTGCGTGCGGCGCCGTACATGATGAAAAGCCTGTCGGTGATCGGTACGGCGGCGATGTTTCTGGTGGGCGGGGGGATACTGACCCACGGTGTGCCGGTGGTTCATCACTGGATTGAAAGCGTCAGCGCGGGGGCGGGCGGTGCCGGGTTTATCGTGCCGACGTTGCTGAATGCCGTGGCGGGGATTGTGGCGGGTGCGGTGGTGTTGGCGGGTGTGATGGTGGTCGGCAAGCTCTGGAAAGCAGTGAAAGGCTGACGCCAGAACCTTCCAAGTACAGCACATAACATTGTGGGAGCGAGCTTGCTCGCGATGAGGCCATAACATCCAACATCTGAGTTGACTGGTATACCGCCATCGCGAGCAAGCTCGCTCCCACAGTTATTTGTTGCCAATAAATTATTCGGCAATCTGCAACTTGCGTGACTCGGTATACACGTATCGAACCTTCTCGTACTCGAACGGCGAGTTCAGCTGGCCATAACGGAAGCCGGTCTGATTGCGCTTGTCGACGCTGCGCAGGAGCCACACTTCAGGATGGTTGGAGCTGACTTCCGAGACGTTCAGGAAGTTGATCGCCGACTCGGCGGTGAAGTCCACGGCCAGGCCGCCGGTGTCGCGGATATTGGAAGGGCCCAGGACCGGCAGCACGAAGTAGGCGCCGCCCGGTACGCCGTAGAAACCGAGCGTCTGGCCGAAGTCTTCGCTCTGGCGCGGCAGGCCCATAGCGGTGGCCGGGTCCCACAGGCCGGCGATGCCGACGGTGGTGTTCAGCAGCAGGCGCGCGGTGGTCTCCATCGATCGCTTGCCTTTGAACTGCAGCAGGCTGTTCATCAGGTCCGGAACGTCGCCGAGGTTGTTGAAGAAATTGCTGACGCCGGTGCGCAGGAAGCTCGGCGTGATGTAGCGATAACCGTCGACCACGGGCAGGAACACCCATTGGTCGAAGCGATAGTTGAAGTGATACACCCGGCGATTCCACTCTTCCAGCGGGTCGTAGACGGCCAGCGCGCTGAGCGTCGAGCGTTCGAATTCGCGCTGATCCAGCCCCGGGTTGAATTTGAGTTTGCTCAGAGGCTCCTTGAAGCCATCGTTGTCGATGACAACCGGCGCGTTGGCTTTGCTGTTGTCGGCATTGGCGGCGCCTGCACAGAGTAACGCTGCGATAAGCAGGAGGTATTTAGCCACGGAAGAACTCCAGCATGGCGTCGCTGTTGACGCGGTAGTTAATGTTGCCGCAATGGCCACCCAGTGGATAAACAGTCAAGCGGTCGCCGAAGGTCTTGCGCAGAAAGCCCAGATCCCCAGGACCGAGAATCACATCGTCAGCGTTGTGCATGACCGCGATTTTCGGGCTGTCGTGCAGGTAATCCTTCAAGGCATACAGGCTGACCTGGTCGATCAGTTGCAGCAGGCTGCCGCCGTCAGTGCGCGCGCGCCACATCGGGATCACCTGCTCAGTGAGGTAGCAGTCGAAGTCGCACTGCAGCGCACGCTTCAGATAAGGCGTGAGGCTGGTGCCTTCGGTGATTGGCGTTTTCGGCGGAGTGATCAAGCCACGTCGGTTAATCAGGTCCGAGGTAAAGGCAATGTCAGCAGCCGAGAAGCGGAACGAGGTGCCGATCAGCATGGCCATCTGTTCGTTGGTCAGGTGCTGCTTGGACTGCTGGAAGTCATAGAGCAGGGCATCGTTGAGGTCGATGTAGCCTTTTTGCTGGAAGTAGCGGGTCAGTTTATCCAGCACCAGTTCATAGAACGTGGTGCTGTTATTGATGCCCTTGACCTCTGTCTGGACGAGTCTGTCCAGGTTGGTGATCGAGGTGTAGAGGTTGACCGGCGGGTTGAGCAGCAAGACTTTCTTAAAATTGAAACTGCGGCGGGTTTCGTCCAGGTGCGCGACGAATGCGGCGTCCAGTGCACCCAGGCTATAACCGGTCAAGTAGTAATCGGTGACGGGCAGTTTCGGATTTTGCGCCCGCACGGCTTGCATCACCCGGTACATGTCTTCGGCGTCATCCTTGGTGATGCCGGGTGTGGCAAAGCGTGAGGCGGCGCTCATGAAGTCGAAGCTGGTAGGCGACGACAGTTGGACCACGTGGTAGCCGGCCTTGTAGTAGAGCTTTTTCAGGTATTCGTTAAGGCTGCTGTCATAGCGTGCCCCCGTGCCGGCGATCAGGAAGATCAGTGGTGCGGCTTTTTCCTGGGTGGCGATGCGATAGGTCAGTTTCTTCACCGGCCAGAAGTTGTCCGGCAATTCGAATTCACGCTCCGGGCGCAACGTGACGCTACGGTCCGACTGATTGATGTCGTCGTCCAGCGGCAATTCCGGACGCAGGTCCGGCGGTGTCGTCGCAATGGTTGCCTCGAACGGATTGGTCAAGGGATAGCCATAACTGGCGGCGTCGATATCGACCGCCAGTGCGGACGCACTCAAAATAATGCCGCCAAAAAGGGCGGCGAAGCGCAAGGAACGGAGCATGACTAGATCCCTTAGAGAGAAAGGTGCCGGATGAAGTTCGCAGGCTATGACCACAGAGGGTTCGCCAAAGTGCCATGCATCGGCACCAAACAGGCCTAATTTCGGAGTAATGGTAGCTGGACGATACACTTTGCAGCGATTTCGTGGCTAATTATCTGTTTCGCCCGTTTTGATTACCGTCGTCGGGGGATTAAGCTGGCCGCCGTTTTCGTTTATTGGAGTGCCTCATGTCCCGCCGCCTGCCCGTGATTCTGTTGCTTGTTTTGCTGCCTTTATGGCTGGCCGCCAGTTATGGCGCGCGTTATGGCTTCATGGAGGATGCGCAGTGGATCGGTCTCTGCGTCGACGACGCGAGTCGTTGGGAATGTCTGGTCCGTTCGAACCTTGGCCTGATGATTCATTTCAAGGTGTTGGGCTGGTCGGCCCTGGCGGCAGCGGTGATCGGCTTTGTATTGCCGGGCCGGGCCGGGTGGTGGTTGGCGATGCTGGCGCTGGTGTTCGGGTTACCGGCGCTGGCGTTGTACAACACGACAATGGCGGTGTTTGCGGTGGTGATTGCAGGGTTGCGGTTGGTCAGAGCAGCCCCCGGCGTCTGATCAAAAAGATCGCAGCCTGCGGCAGCTCCTACACGGAAAACGCGTTTCTCCGTAGGAGCTGCCGCAGGCTGCGATCCCTTGATCTTGCTTTGTCGATTAGCCCTTGCGAACCCGCAAACTGCGCCACAACGCCGTCACCATCAACACACTCACCAATGCCCAACCCCAGGCCTGCTGGTTCTGCAACCCTTCGCGATACAACTGCGGCGCAATGCCGGCACCGATAATGAACGTCAACAGGGCGATCTCTCGACGCGGCACGCTGACCGGACGGCACAGGTAAACCAGCGCCGGGAGGATGAACGCGACACTCGGGAAGCTGCGGTAACGCGGATCGAACACCAGCTCCAGCATCATCACCGCAGCCGCAAATCCTGCCGTTGCCAGAAGCCACCCAGCCCGACGCTCCAGTCTATTGAAGGCTCGCCCACGCCAGCCAGTGCGAGTGCTCAATGTCAGCGCTGCATGCGCCAGCACCAACAGATTCAAACCCGTCAGCAAGGCGACCCACAACCATTCACTGGCAAACCGTGTGGTCACCCGCGCCAAATCGCCCCACGCGCCAATCGAGCAGGCCGCCATCGCGCCCAGGAGTGGCAGAACCAATGCCGCACGGATGCTGCGTACGCGGCCGCCAAGAATCAGCGTGGCGAGAAAAATCACTCCCCCCGCCACCAGCCATTCCAACCAGAACGGCACGTTCGACACCGGCCCTGCCAGCACGCCCTTGTCCTGACGATCGGCATCAAACAGCCCCCAGTAACCACCGACCGCACCTTCACTGGCGCGTTTCCAGGGTTGGTCGAAGGCTTCGATCAGGTTGTAATGCCAGCCTTGCTGCTCGGCCATGATCACGAAGCCACGAATGAACCTGGCTTCATTGACCCGGCTCGGCAGCGCCGTTTCACGCTGACGGCCTTCGCTCGGCCAGCCGGTTTCACCAATCATCACGTCCTTGGGCGCAAATTTGTTGCCGAACACCTGACGCACTTCGCTCACATGCTGCAGTGCGGCGTCGATGTTCGACGGATCGTCTTCCCAGTACGGCAGCAGGTGAATGGTGAGGAAATCCACCGCCGGGGCAATTTCCGGGTGTTTAAGCCAGAACTCCCAGACATCGGCATAGGTGACCGGTTGCTTGACCTGGCTTTTGACCTTGTTGATCAGCCTGGCCAACTGCGCCCCGGTGATTTCCTTGCGCAACAGGACTTCGTTGCCGACGATGACTGACGTCACCACGTCCGGGTTGGCATTGGCGGAAGCGATCAGCAGGTCGACTTCTTTTTCGGTGTCCACGGGGTTGCTGTTGACCCAGGCGCCGATCATCAACTTCAGGCCATGCTTGCGCGCCAGATCGGGCAGAGCCTCAAGGCCAGTCATGGAATAGGTGCGGATGCATTCGAAGCGAGTGGCCAGCAGCGCGAGGTCGGCATCCATGCGCTCGGGGCGCAACTTGAACGGCTGATTGAACGGTGACTGGTCTTTGTCGAACGGGGTGTAGGAGGCGCATTGCAGTTTGTGTGTCGCACTGGCGACGTCCGGCAGAATCACCGGTTTGCCAAGACCGTACCAAAAACCGCCAAGGGCAAACAGCCCCAGCAGGCAGGCAAATAAATAAGCAAAAAAAGGAAAACGTGAGGGTGCGGGCATGGTCAGGCCGTCTGGAAGCAAAGCCGCGCATGTTACCTGCATTTGTCCCGGGCTTGGTGCCCTGCATGATTTTGACATGCAAAGTTCGGGCGGACTGGCGAGTGTCTGCGAAAAGGAGGTGGTTAATGGCGTTCTGATGTCGTTTCTCGATGCCTTGAGGTCGCTGACAGCACAGGTCGCCGTTGGCGTGAGGTTGATTATCGAGGCGTCAGTGTTCTCATTAATAAAATCGCGCTGATGATCGAACGAGTTTGCGGTGAGGCGTGATGGGGGCGCTGTGCACCATAACAATACGTTGACGCGACTCGGCATCCGTCGAGCGCAGCACTTTCGGGGAAGTAACGATGAAGATGCGACGACTTTTAGGCGCGGGTGCCGCACTGGTGCTTGCGATTGGCTCCACGATGGCCAATGCCGAGAGCAAAACCCTGAGCATCGGTTACGTTGACGGTTGGTCCGACAGCGTCGCGACCACCCACGTGGCGGCCGAAGTGATCAAGCAGAAACTGGGTTATGACGTGAAGCTGCAAGCCGTCGCCACCGGGATCATGTGGCAGGGTGTGGCCACCGGCAAACTCGACGCCATGCTGTCCGCCTGGCTGCCGGTGACTCACGGCGATTACTGGACCAAGAACAAGGATCAGGTCGTCGACTACGGCCCGAACTTCAAGGACGCGAAAATCGGCTTGATCGTGCCGGAGTACGTCAAGGCCAAAACCATTGACGATCTGAAAACCGACGACAGCTTCAAAAAACGCATCGTCGGCATCGACGCCGGTTCGGGTGTCATGCTCAAAAGCGAACAGGCGATCAAGGATTACGACCTGACTGGTTATCAACTCAAGGCCAGTTCCGGCGCCGGCATGATTGCCGAACTGACCCGTGCCGAGAAGAAAAACGAATCCATCGCCGTCACCGGTTGGGTGCCGCACTGGATGTTCGCCAAGTGGAAACTGCGCTTCCTGGACGACCCGAAAGGCGTTTATGGCGCAGCTGAAACCGTGAACAGCATCGGTAGCAAAGAACTGGCCACCAAAGCGCCGGAAGTGGCGAAGTTCCTGAAGAACTTCCAGTGGGCATCGAAAGACGAAATCGGCGAAGTCATGTTGGCGATTCAGGACGGTGCCAAGCCTGATGCCGCTGCGAAGGATTGGGTCGCCAAGCATCCGGAGCGCGTTGCAGACTGGACCAAGTAACAACGAAGAGTGCTTTACCTGTGGGAGCGGGCTTGCTCACGAAGGCGGTCTGTCAGTTAACAGAGATGTTGGCTGACAGACCGCCTTCGTGAGCAAGCCCGCTCCCACATTTGTTTTCTGCATGCTGGAAAATGGCGACTCTGTCACGTCGTTCTAATACTAAGGTCGTCTGGAACCTGCCCCGCAGCCGCATAGAGTGGATACCGTTCCACCAATAATCTGTGCTGCGAGGATAAAAACAATGAACGACAGCATTTACCTCTCGATTCAAAACAGCCCGCGCTTCAAGGAGCTGGTTAGTAAGCGAGAAAGGTTCGCCTGGATTCTTTCGGCGATCATGCTTGGGCTTTACTCCGGATTCATCCTTTTGATCGCTTACGGGCCTCATATACTGGGGGCGAAAATCAGCCCTGAGTCATCGATTACCTGGGGCATACCGATCGGTGTCGGGCTGATTCTCTCGGCCTTCGTCCTGACCGGGATCTACGTTCGACGCGCCAATGGCGAATTCGACGACCTGAACAATGCGATTCTCAAGGAGGCTCAGCAATGATCCGGCGTCTAATGGCTCTATTGAGCATCGCAGCCTTCACACCTGGCGTCTGGGCGGCTGACGCCCTGACCGGTGCAGTGAGCAAACAACCGTTGAACGTCGCCGCGATCCTGATGTTCGTGGCGTTCGTCGGCGCAACTTTATATATCACTTACTGGGCCTCCAAGAAAAACAACTCGGCGGCCGACTACTACGCGGCCGGCGGCAAAATCACCGGCTTCCAGAACGGTCTGGCGATTGCTGGCGACTACATGTCTGCGGCGTCCTTCCTGGGTATTTCCGCCCTGGTGTTCACCTCCGGCTACGACGGCCTGATCTACTCCATCGGCTTCCTGGTGGGCTGGCCGATCATTTTGTTCCTGATCGCCGAGCGCCTGCGTAACCTGGGTAAATACACGTTTGCCGACGTGGCGTCCTACCGCCTTGGGCAAACCCAGATTCGCTCGCTGTCCGCGTGCGGTTCGCTGGTGGTGGTGGCGTTCTACCTGATCGCGCAAATGGTCGGTGCCGGCAAGCTGATCCAGCTGCTGTTCGGTCTCGACTACCACGTTGCGGTGATCTTGGTCGGTATCCTGATGTGCATGTACGTGCTGTTCGGCGGCATGCTGGCGACCACCTGGGTGCAGATCATCAAGGCTGTGCTGTTGCTGTCCGGCGCTTCGTTCATGGCGCTGATGGTGATGAAGCACGTCAATTTCGACTTCAACGCATTGTTCTCCGAGGCGATCAAGGTCCACCCTAAAGGTGAGGCGATCATGAGCCCGGGCGGTCTGGTGAAAGACCCGATCTCCGCGTTCTCCCTGGGCCTGGCGCTGATGTTCGGCACCGCTGGCCTGCCACACATCCTGATGCGCTTCTTCACCGTGAGTGACGCGAAAGAAGCTCGCAAAAGCGTGCTGTATGCAACGGGCTTCATTGGTTACTTCTATATCCTGACCTTCATCATCGGCTTCGGTGCGATCCTGCTTGTCAGCACCAACCCGGCCTTCAAAGACGCGGCTGGCGCGCTGTTGGGCGGCAACAACATGGCGGCAGTGCATCTGGCCAACGCGGTCGGTGGCAGTATCTTCCTGGGCTTCATCTCGGCAGTAGCGTTCGCGACCATTCTGGCAGTGGTTGCCGGTCTGACACTGGCCGGTGCTTCGGCGGTGTCTCACGACCTCTATGCCAGCGTGATCAAGAAGGGCAAGGCCAACGAGAAGGACGAGATTCGCGTCTCGAAAATCACCACCATCGCTTTGGCGGTACTGGCGATTGGTCTGGGCATTCTGTTCGAGAAGCAAAATATCGCGTTCATGGTAGGCCTGGCGTTCTCTATCGCGGCCAGCTGTAACTTCCCGGTGCTGCTGCTTTCCATGTACTGGAAGAAGTTGACGACTCGCGGTGCGATGATTGGCGGTTGGCTGGGGCTGATCAGTGCTGTTGGCTTGATGGTGTTGGGGCCAACCATCTGGGTGCAAATTATGGGTCACGAGAAGGCGATCTTCCCGTATGAATACCCGGCGCTGTTCTCAATGGCCATTGCCTTTGTCGGGATCTGGTTCTTCTCGATCACTGACAAGTCCAAGGCGGCTGACAATGAGCGGGCGCTGTTCTTCCCGCAGTTTGTTCGTTCGCAGACTGGTCTGGGGGCGAGTGGGGCTGTGTCTCACTAAAACGTTGGGTTTGTTTTTGTAAGATGCGTCAAACAGAAATGCCCCGGTTGAGAGATCGGGGCATTTTTTATTGCGTTGCTTCTGTAGGGGCGAGCGGTGCGGCGATCCGACTTGCCCGCGAAGGCGGCCTGATAGCCGACCTGTCTTATGTTGGCCGAGTACATATCCATTTCTGCGGTAACGGCCGCTGGCGGTTTCGCCCTTACGGCGACTCACTTTTTTTCAAACGCCAAAAAAAGTAAGCAAAAAAGGCTCGCCCCGAGCGTCCGGCCCCTCGCTGGGGCTCGGCGTTCCTTCGTTCCGGTATTCATCCGGGGACACTGCCCTCCGGTCTGCTTCGCGACGACCTACATGCAGCGTGTTCGACTGCGTCGAACGGCGCTACGCGCCACTCCCCGGATGAACACCTCCACTCAGCCTCCCGAAGGGGCGGGTGGCTCAAGATCAAAAGCCAAGGCAACAGCAAGATCAACAGCTTCGCGGGCAGGCTCGCTCACACAGGGGGATGCTGCGCTTAAAGAACTAGGTCGGCTGGCAGGCCGCCTCGCGGTGCTGTTGCGGTAGTCGCCCCCTCGAGACGCCGAGTGGAGGTTCTGCGCAGTGGGCAACCCGGCATGGATGCCGGGTTAGCCGCGCACGGCCATGGATGGCCGATCGCGGCGGGCCTACGGAGCAGGACCGGAGCGAGGGCATGCCGAGCCACAGCGAGGCACCGAACGAAAGGGGCAAGAGCGCTTGGTTACTTGGCGCTTCTCCAAGTGACTCGCCGTAAGGGCGAAACCAATAGCGGCCGCTACCCCAAAAACGGATATGTACACAACTAGAAGACCCAAAAAGCGCACAAACAAAAACGGCCTCTATATAAATAGAGGCCGTTCCCGGTACAACTCAAGACGTTATCGCAAGACAGGTCTTACATGCGGTCTTCCAGCTTGGTGATATCACGCGACTCGTAGCCGGTGTACAACTGGCGCGGACGGCCAATCTTGTACGGGCTGGAGAGCATTTCCTTCCAGTGCGAAATCCAGCCGACAGTCCGCGCCAGAGCGAAGATCACGGTGAACATGCTGGTCGGTATGCCGATCGCCTTGAGGATGATCCCCGAGTAGAAGTCGACGTTCGGGTACAGCGAGCGTTCGATGAAGTAAGGGTCGGTCAGGGCGATCTCTTCCAGGCGCATGGCCAGTTCGAGTTGCTTGTCGTGCTTGATGCCCAACTCTTTCAGCACTTCGTCGCAGGTCTGCTTCATCACGGTGGCGCGCGGGTCACGGTTTTTGTAAACCCGGTGACCGAAGCCCATCAGCTTGAACGGATCGTTCTTGTCCTTGGCCTTGGCGATGTACTTGTCGATGTTCGAGACATCGCCAATTTCATCGAGCATGGTCAGAACGGCTTCGTTAGCGCCGCCGTGGGCAGGACCCCACAGTGCAGCGATGCCGGCGGCAATACAGGCGAACGGGTTGGCACCCGAAGAACCGGCCAGACGTACGGTAGAGGTCGATGCGTTCTGCTCGTGGTCGGCATGGAGGATGAAGATCCGGTCCATGGCCTTGGCGAGTACCGGGCTGATCGGTTTGATCTCGCACGGGGTGTTGAACATCATGTGCAGGAAATTTTCCGCATACGACAGGTCGTTGCGCGGGTACATCATGGGTTGGCCCATGGAGTATTTGTAAACCATCGCTGCCAGGGTGGGCATCTTGGCAACCAGACGGATCGCGGAGATTTCGCGATGCTGCGGGTTATTGATGTCCAGGGAGTCGTGGTAGAAGGCCGAGAGGGCGCCGACTACGCCGCACATGACGGCCATTGGGTGGGCGTCGCGACGGAAGCCGTTGAAGAACGTCTTGAGCTGCTCGTGAACCATGGTGTGGTTCTTCACGGTGCTGACGAACTGGGCCTTCTGTTCTGCAGTCGGCAGTTCGCCGTTGAGCAGCAGATAGCAGGTTTCCAGATAGTCCGACTTTTCAGCCAGCTGTTCGATCGGGTAGCCGCGGTGCAGCAGAATGCCGTTGTCGCCGTCGATATAGGTGATCTTCGACTCGCAGGAAGCTGTCGACATGAAACCAGGGTCAAAGGTGAAACGGCCCGTGGCCGTCAGGCCCCGAACATCGATAACATCGGGACCAACGGTGCCGGTTAAAATGGGCAGCTCGACGGGGGCTGCGCCCTCGATGATCAACTGCGCTTTTTTGTCAGCCATGTGGCCTCCTATTTATGCTTGAAATCATCAGACAGACCCCCCACGCAGGGCCCGCACCACTATAGTGAGATAAATTCGAATGTCAATTTGCCTAAAGTCTTGCTCCAGAAGGCTTTAACCGGACTTTTTCCTCGAAATTGACTGCCATTTACGCCTTTTATCCAACTTGTGCAATGCGCTATTAGGGGAAGGTGAACGCGTTGTCATTAGTAGCCTAACTGTCTATACTCGGCCTCCGACCGCCAGGGGCTTTTGGGCCTGCTTTATTGGGGGTCGCACTCCCTGGGTGGTGGGTACCTGACCAGTGCACTCCCCAACAACTTTGCCCTGATTGTTAGGGGCTCTTCAGTGTGAAAAAAAGCCGTGAATAGCCAACGACCTGTAAACCTAGACCTAAGGACCATCAAACTCCCAGTCACTGCTTACACGTCCATTCTTCACCGAATCTCCGGTGTCATCCTCTTCGTCAGCCTGGCCATCATGCTTTATGCATTGGACAAGTCGCTCGACTCGGAAGAAGGCTTCGGTCAGGTGAAAGCGTGTCTGACCAGTCCGCTAGCCAAGCTAGTGACATGGGGCATCCTGTCCGCCTTGCTGTATCACCTGGTTGCCGGTGTGCGCCATTTGATCATGGACATGGGCATCGGCGAGTCGCTTGAAGGCGGCAAACTGGGCTCGAAAATCGTTATCGCCGTTTCCGTGGTGGTAATCGTTCTGGCAGGAGTTTGGATATGGTAACTAACGTCACGAACCTGTCGCGTTCGGGCCTCTATGACTGGATGGCACAACGTGTGTCGGCGGTCGTTCTCGCGGCTTACTTCATTTTCCTGATCGGATACGTCGTCGCCAACCCTGGCATCGGCTACGCCCAATGGCATGAACTGTTCGCAAACAACTGGATGCGTATATTCAGTCTCCTGGCTCTCGTTGCCCTCGGCGCTCACGCCTGGGTCGGCATGTGGACCATCGCGACCGACTACCTGACGCCAATGGCGTTCGGCAAGTCCGCAACTGCAATTCGCTTCCTCTTCCAGGCAGTATGCGGCGTTGCGATGTTCGCCTACTTCGTCTGGGGTGTGCAGATTCTTTGGGGTATCTGATTCATGTCTACTACAGTTAATACGCTTTCCTTCGACGCCATCATCATTGGCGGCGGCGGTGCCGGCATGCGCGCTGCGCTGCAACTGGCACAAGGTGGTCACAAGACTGCCGTGGTCACCAAGGTTTTCCCGACTCGTTCGCACACCGTATCCGCCCAGGGTGGCATCACCTGCGCCATCGCGTCCGCTGATCCGAACGATGACTGGCGCTGGCACATGTACGATACCGTCAAGGGTTCCGACTACATCGGTGACCAGGACGCTATCGAATACATGTGTTCCGTAGGCCCGGAAGCGGTCTTCGAGCTCGAGCACATGGGCTTGCCGTTCTCCCGTACCGAACAGGGTCGCATCTATCAGCGTCCGTTCGGCGGTCAGTCGAAAGACTTCGGCAAGGGTGGCCAGGCTGCACGTACGTGCGCCGCTGCCGACCGTACCGGTCACGCTCTGCTGCACACTTTGTATCAGGCCAACCTGAAGGCCGGCACCGTATTCCTCAACGAATACTACGGCGTCGACCTGGTGAAGAACGAAGACGGTGCCTTTGTCGGCATGATCGTCATCTGCATCGAAACCGGCGAAACTTCCTACGTCCGCGCTAACGCCACCGTACTGGCAACTGGCGGTGCAGGTCGTATCTACTCCTCCACCACCAATGCCCTGATCAACACCGGTGACGGCGTCGGCATGGCTTTGCGTGCTGGCGTGCCGGTACAAGACATCGAAATGTGGCAGTTCCACCCGACCGGCATCGCCGGCGCCGGTGTACTGGTTACAGAAGGCTGCCGCGGTGAAGGCGGTTACCTGATCAACAAGCACGGCGAGCGTTTCATGGAGCGTTATGCTCCGAACGCGAAAGACCTTGCCGGTCGTGACGTTGTTGCCCGCTCGATGGTTAAAGAGATCATCGCCGGCAACGGTTGCGGCCCGGATGGCGACCACGTCATGCTGAAACTCGATCACCTCGGTGAAGAAGTTCTGCACAGCCGTTTGCCAGGCATCATGGAACTGTCGAAGACCTTCGCCCACGTCGATCCAGCCGTGGCGCCGATTCCGGTCGTTCCAACCTGCCACTATATGATGGGCGGCGTTGCCACCAACATTCATGGTCAGGCAATCACTCAAGACGCTGACGGCAAAGACCAGATCATTCCTGGCCTGTTCGCCGTAGGTGAAGTGGCGTGCGTATCGGTTCACGGTGCCAACCGCCTGGGCGGCAACTCGCTGCTCGACCTGGTGGTATTCGGTCGTGCCGCTGGCCTGTTCCTGGAGCAGACTCTGAAAGAAGGCGTTGATTACGCCCGTCCTCGCCAGTCCGACATCGACGCTGCCCTGGCGCGTCTCGATGGCCTGAACTCGCGTACCGAAGGCGAAGACGTCGCCACCCTGCGTAAAGAGCTGCAAAGCTGCATGCAGAACTACTTCGGTGTATTCCGTACTGGCGAATACATGCAGAAGGGCATTGCTCAGCTGGCTGATCTGCGTGGCCGTATCGCCAACGTCAAGATCAACGACAAGAGCCAGGCGTTCAACACGGCTCGTATCGAAGCCCTGGAACTGCAGAACCTGCTGGAAGTGGCCGAAGCCACCGCCATCGCTGCAGAGATCCGCAAAGAGTCCCGCGGCGCTCACGCCCGTGAAGACTACGAAGATCGCGACGACGAAAACTGGCTGTGCCACACCCTGTACTTCCCGGGTGACAAGCGCGTGACCAAGCGTGCCGTGAACTTCTCGCCGAAGACTGTTCCGACTTTTGAACCTAAGATTCGGACTTATTAAGGGTGGCCGCCATGTTGCAAGTCAGTGTTTATCGCTACAACCCTGATCAGGACGCTGCGCCGTTCATGCAGGAATTCCAGGTCGATACCGGTGGTAAAGACCTGATGGTGCTGGATGTGCTGGCCCTGATCAAAGAGCAGGACGAAGGTTTCTCCTATCGTCGCTCCTGCCGTGAAGGCGTTTGCGGTTCCGATGGCATGAACATCAACGGCAAAAACGGTCTGGCCTGCGTCACGCCGCTGTCTTCTGTCGTAAAAGGCAACAAGCTGATCGTTCGTCCGCTGCCAGGTTTGCCGGTTATCCGTGACCTGGTCGTCGATATGAGCATCTTCTACAAGCAATACGAGAAGGTGAAGCCATTCCTGCAGAACGACACGCCGGCTCCGGCCATCGAGCGTCTGCAGACTCCGGAAGAGCGTGAAAAGCTCGACGGTCTGTACGAGTGCATCCTGTGCGCTTGCTGCTCGACCTCTTGCCCGTCCTTCTGGTGGAACCCGGACAAGTTCCTGGGTCCGGCTGCTCTGCTGCAAGCGTACCGCTTCCTGGCAGACAGCCGCGACACCAAGACTTCCGAGCGTCTGGCTTCGCTGGATGACCCGTTCAGCGTATTCCGCTGCCGCGGGATCATGAACTGCGTCAACGTCTGTCCGAAAGGCCTGAACCCGACTAAGGCCATCGGTCACGTACGTAACATGCTGCTGCAAAGCGGCGTGTGATTCAGCGGCTGTAACCCGGCTGTTGTAAAAGTTGTATCGCTGTACCCGTAGATGCTGCGGCGCAGGCTTCAACCGGCGCCGTAGTCTTAACCTGAGCAGCAGCTCACAAAGCTGCAGCTCTTATTTTGAAGAAATGAGACAAGCAGGGGCATCCGGGCTGGTACCCGGACTATCAGCGTGATCCTAAGTGGCTTGTTTTAGTCGCTGCATTCGGACTTCTGCAAGTGTGCTCGGTGTCGACGCCGGTGGTGTTCCCCTAACCGAGGGTGACCAAGCATGCAAGAAAGCGTGATGCAGCGCATGTGGAACAGCGCCTACCTGTCCGGTAGTAACGCTGCCTATGTGGAAGAGCTCTACGAGCTCTACCTGCACGACCCTAACGCTGTGCCAGAAGAGTGGCGCACCTACTTCCAGAAGTTGCCTGCTGACGGCAGCTCTGCCACCGATGTTTCGCACTCCACAATTCGCGATCATTTCGTCTTGCTGGCAAAGAACCAGCGCCGCGCCCAACCGGTTTCCGCCGGCAGCGTGAGCAGTGAGCACGAGAAGAAGCAAGTTGAAGTGCTGCGATTGATCCAGGCCTACCGTATGCGTGGCCACCAGGCAGCCCAGCTTGATCCGCTGGGGCTGTGGCAGCGTCCTGCACCTGCAGACCTGTCGATCAATCATTACGGCTTGACCAATGCCGATCTTGATACGACCTTCCGTGCCGGCGACCTGTTCATCGGCAAAGAGGAGGCGAGCCTACGCGAAATTCACGAAGCGTTGCAGCAGACATATTGCCGCACCATCGGCGCTGAATTCACGCATATCACCGATTCCGAGCAGCGCCAGTGGTTCCAGCAGCGTCTGGAAAGCGTGCGTGGTCGTCCGACATACTCCGCCGACATCAAGAGCCACTTGCTCGAGCGCGTTACCGCCGGCGAAGGTCTGGAAAAATACCTGGGCACCAAATACCCGGGCACCAAGCGTTTCGGTCTGGAAGGCGGCGAAAGCCTGATTCCGATGCTCGACGAGCTCATCCAGCGTTCCGGTTCCTACGGCACCAAGGAAATCGTCATCGGCATGGCCCACCGTGGCCGTCTGAACGTGCTGGTCAACACCTTCGGCAAGAACCCGCGCGAGCTGTTCGACGAGTTCGAAGGCAAGAAGAAGGTCGAACTGGGTTCCGGTGACGTTAAATATCACCAGGGCTTCTCGTCCAACGTCATGACCACCGGTGGTGAAGTTCACCTCGCGATGGCGTTCAACCCGTCCCACCTGGAAATCGTTTCGCCAGTGGTCGAAGGTTCGGTTCGCGCCCGTCAGGATCGTCGTAACGACCCTACCGGCGAGAAGGTACTACCGATCTCCATCCACGGTGACGCGGCATTCGCCGGTCAGGGTGTGGTGATGGAAACCTTCCAGATGTCGCAGACCCGCGGGTTCAAGACCGGCGGCACCGTGCACATCGTGATCAACAACCAGGTTGGTTTCACCATCAGCAACCCGCTGGACTCGCGTTCCACCGAGTACGCGACCGACGTTGCGAAAATGATCCAGGCGCCGATCCTCCATGTGAATGGTGATGATCCGGAAGCCGTATTGTTCGTGACCCAGCTGGCCATCGACTACCGCATGCAGTTCAAGCGTGACGTGGTGATCGACCTGGTCTGCTACCGTCGTCGCGGCCACAACGAGGCCGACGAGCCAAGCGGCACCCAGCCTCTGATGTACCAGCAGATCACCAAACAGCGCACCACCCGTGAACTGTATGCCGATCGTCTGACTCAGAGCGGTGTTCTGGACGTTGAGCGTGTTCAGGCGAAAGTCGATGAATACCGCAACGCACTGGACAACGGTCTGCATGTTGTAAAAAGCCTGGTCAAAGAGCCGAACAAAGAGCTGTTCGTGGACTGGCGTCCGTATCTGGGCCACGCCTGGACTGCACGTCACGACACGCGTTTCGATCTGAAAACCCTGCAGGAACTGTCCGCCAAGCTGCTGGAAATTCCGGAAGGCTTCGTGGTTCAGCGCCAGGTCTCGAAAATCTACGAGGACCGTCAGAAAATGCAAGCCGGCGGCCTGCCGATTAACTGGGGTTACGCCGAAACCATGGCGTACGCGACCCTGGCGTTCGAAGGTCACCCGATTCGCATGACAGGCCAGGACATCGGTCGCGGTACGTTCTCGCACCGTCACGCTGTCTTGCACAACCAGAAAGACGCGAGCAGCTACATTCCGCTGCAGAACCTGTACAACGGTCAGCCACGCTTCGACCTGTACGACTCGTTCCTGTCGGAAGAAGCGGTACTGGCGTTCGAATACGGTTATTCGACTACCCAGCCAAATGCCCTGGTTATCTGGGAAGCCCAGTTCGGCGATTTTGCCAACGGTGCCCAGGTGGTTATCGACCAGTTCATCACCAGCGGCGAGCACAAGTGGGGCCGTCTTTGCGGTCTGACCATGCTGTTGCCGCACGGTTACGAAGGTCAGGGTCCGGAGCACTCTTCGGCGCGTCTGGAACGTTATCTGCAGTTGTGCGCCGAGCACAACATTCAGGTGGCCATGCCGACTACGCCGGCCCAGATCTATCACTTGCTGCGCCGTCAGGTGATTCGCCCGCTGCGCAAGCCATTGATCGTTCTGACACCGAAGTCGCTGCTGCGTCACAAGCTGGCCATCTCGACTCTGGAAGATCTGGCCGAAGGTTCGTTCCAGACCGTTATCCCGGAAATCGATGCACTGGATCCGAAAAAGGTCGAGCGCATTGTGCTGTGTAGCGGCAAGGTCTACTACGACCTGCTGGAAAAACGCCGTGCCGAAGGTCGTGATGACATCGCCATCGTGCGTATCGAGCAGCTGTACCCATTCCCTGAGGACGACTTGAAAGAAGTCCTGGCTCCTTACACCAACGCCAAACATGCCGTCTGGTGCCAGGAAGAGCCGATGAACCAGGGTGCCTGGTACTGCAGTCAACATCACTTGCGTCGCAGCATCAGTAATCTCAACAAGTCGCTCGTACTTGAGTACGCGGGCCGTGAGGCTTCTGCTGCACCTGCTTGTGGTTATGCATCGATGCACGCTGAGCAGCAGGAAAAACTGCTGCAAGACGCCTTTAGTGTTTAACGCCTTCGCGCACCTGAAACCGAATTTAAGGACTCACAGATAATGGCTATCGAAATCAAAGCCCCCACTTTCCCGGAATCGGTTGCCGATGGCACCGTTGCCACCTGGCACAAACAACCAGGCGACGCTGTAAAGCGTGACGACCTGATCGTCGACATCGAAACCGACAAAGTTGTGCTGGAAGTGTTGGCCACCGCTGACGGCGTGCTGGGCGCTATCGTCAAGAACGAAGGCGACACCGTTCTGTCGGACGAAGTCCTGGGCTCGATCGAAGCGGGCGGCGCTGCTGCCGCTGCTCCGGCTGCCGCTGCTGCTCCGGCCGCTGCACAGGCCGCTGCTCCAACCGCTGAAGGCGAGGACGATCCTGTTGCTGCGCCGGCTGCTCGCAAGCTGGCTGAAGAAAACGGCATCAACATCGCTTCCGTTGCCGGCACTGGCAAAGGCGGTCGTGTGACCAAGGAAGACGTGGTTGCAGCAGTGGCTGCCAAGAAAGCCGCTCCGGCTGCCGCGCCTGCCAAGGCTGCTGCCCCGGCCGCCGCCGCTCCTGTGTTCGCCGCTGGCGACCGCATCGAGAAGCGTGTTCCGATGACCCGCGTTCGCGCTACCGTGGCCAAGCGCCTGGTAGAAGCCCAGTCGAACATGGCGATGCTGACCACTTTCAACGAAGTCGACATGACTGAAGTCATGGCCCTGCGTTCGAAGTACAAGGACCTGTTCGAGAAGTCCCACAACGGCGTACGCCTGGGCTTCATGTCGTTCTTCGTCAAAGCGGCTACCGAAGCGCTGAAGCGCTTCCCGGCTGTCAACGCCTCGATCGATGGCGCCGACATCGTTTACCACGGTTACGCCGACGTTGGTGTTGCCGTTTCCAGCGACCGCGGCCTGGTTGTACCGGTCCTGCGTAACGCCGAACTGATGAGCCTGGCTGAAATCGAAGGCGGCATCGCCACCTTTGGCAAGAAGGCGCGTGACGGCAAACTGTCGATGGACGAAATGACCGGCGGCACCTTCACCATCACCAACGGTGGTACCTTCGGTTCGATGATGTCGACCCCGATCGTCAACCCGCCGCAAGCGGCAATCCTGGGCATGCACAACATTCTGCAACGTCCTATGGCGATCAACGGTCAGGTGGTCATCCGTCCGATGATGTACCTGGCGCTGTCCTACGATCACCGCCTGATCGATGGCAAAGAAGCTGTGACCTTCCTGGTTACCATCAAGAACCTGCTGGAAGACCCGGCTCGTTTGCTGCTGGATATCTGATAGAAGCAGCCACAAGCTTCAAGTAACAAGCTGCAGGAAAGGGCAGCTTGGCTTGAAGCTTTTGGCTCGAAGCTTTTTGCTCAAAGAGGATTTTTGAATGACGCAGAAATTTGACGTAGTAGTGATCGGCGCGGGCCCTGGCGGCTACGTGGCCGCCATCAAGGCTGCACAGCTTGGTTTATCGACTGCCTGCATCGAGAAATACACCGACCAGGAGGGCAAACTGGCCCTCGGCGGTACGTGCCTGAACGTCGGCTGCATTCCCTCCAAGGCGCTGCTGGACAGCTCCTGGAAGTACAAGGAAGCAAAAGAAGGCTTCGCGATCCACGGTATCAATCACGCTGGCGTGACCATGGACGTGGCGGCAATGGTTGGCCGTAAAGCCACCATCGTCAAAGGCCTGACCTCTGGCGTTGCCACCCTGTTCAAGGCCAACGGCGTCACTTCCCTGCAAGGCCACGGCAAATTGCTGGCCGGCAAGAAAGTCGAACTGACCAAGCCAGATGGCAGCGTTGAAATCATCGAAGCCGAGAACGTGATCCTGGCCTCGGGCTCGCGTCCGATTGACATTCCACCGGCTCCGGTTGACCAGAAAGTGATCGTCGACTCGACGGGCGCGCTGGAATTCCAGGCTGTACCAAAACGTCTTGGCGTTATTGGTGCTGGCGTTATCGGTTTGGAGCTCGGTTCGGTATGGTCCCGTCTGGGCGCTGAAGTGACTGTCCTGGAAGCCCTGGACACGTTCCTGATGGCTGCCGACACCGCCGTGTCCAAAGAAGCCTACAAAACCCTGACCAAGCAAGGTCTGGATATCAAATTGGGCGCTCGCGTGACCGGTTCGAAAGTCACTGGCGAAGAAGTCGTGGTGAACTACACCGACTCCAATGGCGAACAAACCATCACCTTCGACAAGCTGATCGTAGCCGTTGGTCGCCGTCCGGTGACCACTGATCTGCTGGCCGCCGATAGCGGCGTGACCATCGACGAGCGTGGTTTCATCTTCGTCAACGATCAGTGCGAGACCAGCGTACCGGGCGTTTTCGCCATCGGCGACGTGGTACGCGGCATGATGCTGGCTCACAAAGCCTCGGAAGAGGGCATCATGGTTGTCGAGCGCATCAAGGGCCACAAGGCCCAGATGAACTATGATTTGATCCCGTCTGTTATTTATACTCACCCGGAAATCGCGTGGGTCGGCAAAACCGAGCAGGTCTTGAAGGCTGAAGGCGTTGAAGTTAACGTTGGCACCTTCCCGTTCGCCGCCAGTGGCCGTGCCATGGCAGCCAACGATACCGGCGGCTTCGTGAAAGTCATTGCCGATGCCAAGACTGACCGCGTATTGGGCGTCCACGTGATTGGCCCGAGCGCTGCAGAACTGGTTCAGCAGGGCGCGATCGGTATGGAATTCGGCACCAGCGCTGAAGACCTGGGCATGATGGTTTTCTCCCATCCGACCCTGTCTGAAGCCTTGCACGAAGCAGCTTTGGCAGTGAATGGCGGCGCCATTCACATCGCCAACCGCAAGAAGCGTTAAGACAATAAGAAACCACGGCGGTATGGCCCGTCGTGAGCCTTGCATGCAAGACTCACCGCGGAATATCCGCTGGACGCAGTCTTGCGTAGCTGCACCGGGTATCCGGAAAGGTTACGCAAGCAGCAGTCACAGGTGGTGCGGCACTTGAACAAGTGCAGCACCGAATGCGCAGTACCTAACGAAGACGGTAATAAGCATGAATCTTCACGAGTATCAGGGTAAGCAGCTGTTCGCTGAGTACGGCCTGCCAGTTTCCACCGGTTATGCGGTAGACACCCCGGAAGCAGCAGCAGAAGCTTGCGACAAAATCGGCGGCACCGAGTGGGTTGTCAAAGCTCAGGTCCACGCTGGTGGTCGCGGTAAAGCGGGCGGCGTAAAGCTGGTTCGCAGCAAAGAAGACGCCAAAGCATTCGCTCAACAGTGGTTGGGCAAGCGTCTGGTGACTTACCAGACTGACGCCAATGGCCAGCCAGTCACCAAGATCCTGGTTGAATCGTGCACTGATATCGCTAAAGAGCTGTACCTGGGCGCTGTCGTTGACCGTTCGAGCCGTCGCATCGTGTTCATGGCGTCCACCGAAGGTGGCGTGGACATCGAGAAAATCGCTCACGACACCCCTGAGAAAATCCTCAAGGCCACTATCGATCCACTGGTTGGCGCTCAGCCATTCCAGGGTCGCGAGTTGGCATTCCAGTTGGGTCTGGAAGGCAAGCAGGTTGCTCAGTTCGCCAAGATCTTCGTCGGTCTGGCCAAACTGTTCAAGGATCATGACCTGGCTCTGCTGGAAGTGAACCCGCTAGTGATCAAGGCTGACGGCGATCTGCATTGCCTCGACGCCAAGATCAACATCGACGCCAACGCCATGTACCGTCAGCCTAAGCTGAAGACTTTCCACGATCCGTCGCAAGACGATCCGCGCGAAGCGCACGCTGCCAAGTTCGAACTGAACTACGTAGCGCTGGAAGGCAACATCGGTTGCATGGTCAACGGTGCTGGCCTGGCCATGGGTACCATGGACATCGTCAACCTGCATGGCGGCAAACCGGCCAACTTCCTCGACGTGGGCGGCGGTGCTACCAAAGAACGCGTAACCGAAGCGTTCAAGATCATCCTGTCCGACACTAACGTCGCTGCAGTATTGGTCAACATCTTCGGCGGCATCGTTCGTTGCGACATGATTGCCGAAGGCATCATCGGCGCGGTGAAAGAAGTCGGCGTGAAAATCCCGGTTGTTGTTCGCCTTGAAGGCAACAACGCTGAGCTGGGCGCTAAAGTATTGGCAGAAAGCGGTTTGAACATCATCGCTGCAACCAGCCTGACCGACGCTGCTCAACAAGTCGTTAAAGCTGCGGAGGGCAAATAATGAGCGTCCTGATCAATAAAGACACCAAAGTTATCTGCCAGGGTATTACCGGTTCGCAAGGTAGTTTCCACACCCAGCAAGCCATCGAATACGGCACCAAGATGGTTGGCGGCGTAACTCCGGGCAAAGGCGGCACCGAGCACCTGGGTCTGCCAGTGTTCAACACCGTGAAAGACGCTGTAGCGGCCACTGGCGCCACCGCCAGCGTGATCTACGTTCCAGCTCCTTTCTGCAAGGACTCCATCCTGGAAGCAGCCTTCGGCGGCATCAAGCTGATCGTTTGCATCACCGAAGGCATTCCTACCCTGGACATGCTGGATGCCAAGGTCAAGTGCGACGAGCTGGGCGTGGTCCTGATCGGTCCTAACTGCCCAGGCGTGATCACTCCAGGCGAATGCAAGATCGGCATCATGCCAGGTCACATTCACTTGCCAGGCAAGGTCGGTATCGTTTCCCGTTCCGGCACCCTGACCTACGAAGCTGTGAAGCAGACCACTGACGCCGGTTTCGGTCAGTCGACTTGCGTCGGCATCGGTGGTGACCCGATCCCGGGTTCGAACTTCATCGATATCCTGAAGCTGTTCCAGGAAGACCCGAAGACCGAAGCGATCGTGATGATCGGCGAGATCGGCGGTTCGGCTGAAGAAGAAGCGGCTGCCTACATCAAGGCACACGTGACCAAACCGGTTGTTTCCTACATCGCTGGTGTGACTGCTCCTCCGGGCAAGCGCATGGGCCATGCTGGCGCAATCATCTCTGGCGGCAAGGGCACTGCAGACGAGAAGTTTGCTGCCCTGGAAGACGCAGGCGTTAAAACCGTGCGTTCGCTGGCAGACATCGGCAAGGCTTTGTCCGAGCTGACCGGTTGGGCCGTCAAGTAAGCCTCGCGCTTAGCTGACGTTTCACCCAACAAAGGCCACCTTCGGGTGGCCTTTGTCGTTGTGGCGTTTGAGATACTCGCCACAGGGTTTTGTGCAGGCAAATTAGATACGTAAACGCGACATAGATATGTCGCAGATAGGAATGTTCGCCCTCTAACAGTGCGTTTGTCGCTCAAATTCGTTAGGCTAGCCGCCATTTTTGCGTCCGCGGCCCACAAGGCTGCTACGCGCTAAAGGGTCAGTCCTATACGGACCGACAGCATTTCCCTCACCCATAAGGGAAATCCCTCTCTAAATTCCGATTCAGTAGTGTGGTATTTCCTTAATGAAAGTGTTGAAAGGCCAGGACATCCTGGCACTTGGTTTTATGACGTTTGCTCTGTTCGTCGGGGCCGGCAACATCATCTTCCCGCCTATCGTCGGTTTGCAGTCCGGGCCACATGTCTGGATGGCGGCGCTGGGCTTTCTGATCACCGCGGTGGGTCTTCCGGTGATCACCGTCGTTGCCCTGGCCAAAGTCGGCGGCGCCATGGATGCCTTGAGCAGCCCGATCGGCAAAGTCGCTGGTGGCTTATTGGCTGCTGCGTGCTACCTCGCCGTTGGCCCATTGTTCGCGACGCCGCGCACCGCGACCGTATCGTTCGAAGTGGGCCTGGCGCCGCTGACCGGCGAAAGCCCGCTGGCGCTGTTCCTCTATAGTTCGGTGTACTTCCTGTTGGTGTTCTTCATCTCGCTCTACCCGGGCCGTTTGCTGGATACCGTTGGACGTTTCCTCGCACCGCTGAAGATCATCGCTCTGGCCGTACTCGGCATCGCGGCGTTTGCCCTGCCGGCTGGCGACATCGGCGTGGCCACCCCGGAATACGTGGCGGCACCGTTTTCCCAAGGCTTCATAAACGGTTACCTGACCATGGATACCCTCGGGGCGCTGGTGTTTGGCATTGTCATTGTCAACGCCATCCGCTCCCGTGGCGTCGAGTCGCCGGTGTTGATCACCCGCTACGCGATCATTGCCGGGCTGATTGCCGGCGTCGGTCTGGCGCTGGTCTATGTCAGCCTGTTCCGTCTTGGTTCCGGCAGCCATGAAGTGGCCGCTGGTGCTACCAACGGTGCGGCGGTGTTGCACGCTTACGTTCAACACACCTCTGGCTCATGGGGCAGCGGTTTCCTCGCGGTGCTGATCTCGTTGGCATGTCTGGTCACGGCGGTCGGTCTGACCTGCGCCTGCGCCGAATACTTCAGTCGTGTGCTGCCACTGTCCTACAAGACGCTGGTCATTATCCTGGCCGCGTTCTCCCTGCTGGTGTCCAACCTGGGCCTTACCAAGCTGATCGCGTTTTCGATCCCGGTACTCACCGCGATCTACCCGCCGTGCATTGCGCTGGTTGCCCTAAGCTTCTGCAAGGACTTCTGGCATGAGCACGGGCGCATCGTCGGTCCGGTGATGCTGGTGTCGTTCATCTTCGGCTTGATCGATGCACTCAAGGGTGCCGGTCTGGCGGATTGGATGCCGACGCAACTGGCTCACCTGCCGCTGAGCGAGCAAGGCCTGGCGTGGCTGGTGCCGTCGGTGATGACCCTGGTGATTGCGGTGGTTTGCGATCGCCTGCTGGGCAAGCGCGAGGAAGCGATGGCTTAAGCCACATCAAGTCCCGTCACAAGCGGGACTCAAGCCCACACAGAAATGCCCCGTATTAATCCATACGGGGCATTTTTTATGCTCGTGATGCAGTGTCTTTTTCCTTGAGCTAACGTCGAAGCACTGCAAAGCCCTTTGTGGGAGCGAGCTTGCTCGCGATGAGGACCTGACATTCAGATCGATTCTGACTGATAGTCCGCAATCGCGAGCAAGCTCGCTCCCACAGGTTTCTGGCCATCCGCATCTACATCACAAGGACCTGCATGTCGTTCATCCACGCCAACCTGATCCACATTCTCGCCGCCGTCTGGTTTGTCATTTGCTGGGGCGGCTACACCCGTTATGCGACGTGGAAGGGCCGCGACACCGCGTGCCTGGCCAGTGTGCTGCATCTGTATCGCGAAGACTGGATGCGCCGCATGCTGCTGCGAGACAACCGCATCGCCGACGCCAGTGTGGTCGGCAATCTGGAGCGCAACGCTTCGTTCTTCGCCTCGAGCACGCTGATTATCCTGGCAGGCATTCTCACCGTGCTGGGTGCGTCGGAAAGGGCGGTGTCGTTGCTGGCGGATATTCCAATGGTACAGCAGGCTTCCCAGGGGATGTCGGAAATCAAGTTGCTGTGCCTGGCGCTGGTGTTTGTGTATGCGTTCTTCACGTTCAGCTGGTGCATGCGCCAATACAACTTCGCGGCCATTCTGATTGGCTCGGCACCGATGGTCGGCGAACGCCATGTCTCGGAGCAGGAGCGCAAAGCCTTTGCGGCAAGGGCGGCGCGAGTCATCTCCATGGCGGCCAACCAATTCAACTTTGGCCTGCGCTCCTATTATTTCGGCATGACCATGCTGGCCTGGTTTGTCAGCCCCTTTTTGTTCATGTTGATGAGTGCCGGCGTGGTGCTGGTGCTCTATCGCCGGGAGTTTCATTCCGACGTTCTCGATGTGATGGTCTATACCCCTACAGAGGCGCCATTGCCTGAAGCGAATAAAGAGGCTGCTTGATGAGTATTCCGTTTTGGTGTGTGTTTATCAGCGCCTTGCTGATCTACGTGGCCCGCATGCCGGTGGCCAAGGCCATGAAAGAGCACGGGGGTTATGACAATCACCTGCCGCGCCAGCAGCAGGCACAACTCACTGGTTTCGGTGCCCGCGCCGTGGCAGCCCATCAGAACAGCATTGAAGCGTTCATATTGTTTGCGGTGGCGGTGTTGATGGCGCACACCACTCAGACGGCGGGATGGCTGATTGATTCGCTGGCAATCATCTTCGTGATTACCCGTGTCATTTACTTATTGTGCTATTGGGGCGATCTCGCCTGGCAGCGGAGTCTGGTGTGGTTCGTCGGACTAGTGTGTTCGTTGCTACTGATGATCAGTCCAACTTTTAGAACTATTTTTCTCTAACGGGGCAAATGACAGGCAAAAGAAAACCCGCACTTGGCGGGTTTTCTTTATCACGCTAAAAACGGTTTTAGTTTTTAGGTGCTTCTTTTGCAGCTGCTTCGTTCGATTCGGCCTGAGCTTTGGCAGCTTCGGCGTTTTCCTTCGCTGCGTCGTTCACTTTATCCTGAGCTTTGTTCATGTCTTGCTGAGCTTGCTCAGCATGTTGGTTAGCATCTTGAGCTTTGTCCTCGGATTTTTTATCGCAGGCAGCGAGACCGAGGGAAGCGGTCAACATCAAGGCAATAGCTAAAGTCTTACGCATGGGGTGTTTCTCCTTATGGAAAATATCTACTTGCCCTTTCGAGCACAGCCATATGGGTTAAGTTCCTCAAATCGTTCAGATATATAAGATTGATCCTACGGGAACTTTTACCGAACACGCCAAGTGCGATGCCTGAATACACAAAAGAGTTTGATCATATGGCTGAAAACCCCGTATTTGAGCGCGCGACGCGATTTTTGTCGGCGCTGCGACACTGTCAGGTCCTCGGACTTCGAGTTCACAGCGCCCGCAGCGACGGGCTCACCGTGATCCTCCCGTACAGCCCGCAAATCGTCGGAAATCCGCAAACCGGCGTTATCCACGGCGGTGCGCTGACTTCCTTGATGGACACTGCGTGTGGCATGTCCACCCTCTGCGTGCTGCCCGAGTTCGAAGTCTGCCCGACCCTCGACTTGCGCATCGACTACATGCACGCGGCCGAGCCGCATAAAGATGTGTATGGTTTTGCCCAGTGTTACCGAGTCACCACGGACGTGATTTTCGCTCGTGGTTTTGCCTATCAGGATGATCCTGAACAACCCATCGCTCACGTCGTGGGCACGTTTATGCGCATGGGCAAGGGCGTCAAAGGCACCAAAGGGTTTGGCGGCGTCATCGCCGGAGTGGCGAAATGACCGATAACTTCAAGGAACAACTGCAACAGGCCCATGATCAGGGCGACTATGCCGCGCTGCTGCACCTGATTCCCTACGCTAAATTAATTGGTATCGAATGCTCGCGGGTCGGAGATGACCTGCTGTTTCGCCTCCCGGCAAACAAGGACAACATAGGTAACCCCTTATTGCCGGCGATTCATGGCGGTGTGATTGCCGGGTTCATGGAGCTGTCCGCCGCGCTGCACCTGCTGATTCTCACCGGTTCGCCGGGCGTGCCGAAGATTATCGACTTCTCCCTCGACTACCTGCGCGCCGGGCAGTTTCGCGACACCTGGGCCAGATGTCAGGTGTGCCGGCAGGGGCGGCGTGTCGCAAACGTGGCAGTGACTGCATGGCAAAGCACCGAAGCCGAACCCATCGCCACCGCTCGTGCCCACTTCAAAATCGATGAGCCCTTGAAATCCTGATCCGAGCCCCCAACTCTGATGACAACCCGCCGCCGACCCTCAAGGTCGCGGCCACTGCCATCTGATTGGAGTTTGATGACCATGAGTGTGGAAACTCAAAAGGAAACCCTGGGCTTCCAGACCGAGGTGAAGCAACTGCTGCACCTCATGATCCATTCGCTGTATTCCAACAAGGAAATTTTCCTTCGCGAATTGATCTCGAACGCCTCTGACGCTGTCGACAAATTACGTTTCGAAGCCCTGTCCAAGCCTGAATTGCTGGAAGGTGGCGCCGAGCTGAAAATCCGTGTGAGCTTCGACAAGGACGCTAAAACCGTCACGCTCGAAGACAACGGTATCGGCATGAGCCGTGAAGATGCGATCACCCACCTGGGCACCATCGCCAAATCCGGCACCGCTGATTTCATGAAGCACCTGTCCGGCGATCAGAAAAAGGATTCGCACCTGATCGGTCAGTTCGGTGTCGGTTTCTATTCCGCCTTCATCGTTGCCGATAAAGTTGACGTGTTCAGCCGCCGTGCCGGTGCTGCTGCCAGCGAAGGCGTGCATTGGTCGTCGAAGGGCGAAGGTGATTTTGAAGTCGCCACTGTCGAGAAAGCCGAGCGCGGCACTCGCATCGTCCTGCACCTGAAGTCCGGTGAAGACGAGTTCGCCGATGGCTGGCGCCTGCGCAACATCATCAAGAAGTACTCTGACCATATCGCTTTGCCGATCGAGTTGCCGAAAGAAGTAGCAGTCGCTGAAGGTGAAGAGAAGCCGGCCGTTGAATGGGAAACCGTCAACCGCGCCAGCGCCTTGTGGACCCGTCCTCGCACCGAGATCAAGGACGAGGAATACCAGGAGTTCTACAAACACATCGCTCACGATTTCGAGAACCCGCTGAGCTGGAGCCACAACAAGGTCGAAGGCAAGCTCGAATACAGCTCGCTGCTTTACGTTCCGACCCGTGCTCCGTTCGACCTGTACCAGCGTGAAGCGCCGAAAGGCCTGAAGCTGTACGTGCAGCGTGTGTTCGTCATGGATCAGGCCGAGTCGTTCCTGCCGCTGTACCTGCGCTTCATCAAAGGCGTGGTCGATTCCAACGACCTGTCGCTGAACGTGTCGCGGGAAATCCTGCAGAAAGACCCGATCATCGATTCCATGAAGTCGGCGCTGACCAAGCGCGTTCTGGACATGCTCGAAAAACTGGCGAAGAACGAGCCTGAGCAATACAAAGGCTTCTGGAAGAACTTCGGTCAGGTCATGAAAGAAGGACCGGCAGAAGACTTCGCTAACAAAGAGAAAATCGCTGGCCTGCTGCGTTTTGCGTCCACTCAGGGCGAAGAAGGTGAGCAAGTCGTGGGTCTGGCCGAGTACCTGGCTCGCGCCAAGGAAGGTCAGGACAAGATTTACTACCTGACCGGCGAAACCTACGCGCAAGTCAAAAACAGCCCGCACCTGGAAGTCTTCCGCAAGAAAGGCATCGAAGTCCTCTTGCTGACCGACCGCATCGACGAGTGGCTGATGAGCTACCTCAGCGACTTCGACGGCAAGAGCTTTGTCGACGTGGCGCGCGGTGACCTGGATCTGGGCAACCTGGACTCGGAAGAGGACAAGAAAGCCGCGGAAGAAGTCGCCAAGTCGAAAGAAGGTCTGGTCGAGCGTCTGAAAACTGCACTGGGCGATTCGGTTGCGGAAGTGCGGGTTTCCCATCGTCTGACCGATTCCCCGGCAATTCTGGCTATCGGCGAGCAAGACCTGGGCCTGCAGATGCGTCAGATCCTCGAAGCCAGCGGCCAGAAGGTGCCGGATTCGAAGCCGATCTTCGAGTTCAACCCGGCTCACCCGCTGATCGAGAAACTCGACAATGAGCAAAGCGACGAGCGCTTCGGCGACCTGTCGCACATTCTCTTCGATCAGGCGGCCCTGGCGGCCGGCGACAGCTTGAAGGACCCGGCCGCGTATGTGCGCCGCCTCAACAAGCTGCTGGTTGAACTGTCGGTTTAACTGCGCTGTACAAAAAACCCGCTTCGGCGGGTTTTTTTATTCTGGTTTTTTACCGCACGTCAGGAATTGCTGCTGCTTTTGGTACTCTCGGTGCCAACGCCGACCTCTTCGCGAGCAAGCCCGCTCCCACATTAGCTCGCGGTCAAATGTGGGAGCGGGCTTGCTCGCGAATCCGGTGTGTCTAACACCGAGGATACTAAGGCAATTCGATCCGCTCAACTTCCCCCGGCACCGTCGGCCAATCCCCAGCCGCCCAGCGCCGACGCGCATCGTCGATCGCCGTCGGATCGCTCGCCACAAAATTCCAGTTGATCCTTCGCGGACCGTCCAGCGGCGCGCCTCCGAACAACACCGCATGGCAGTCGCTTTCAGCGAACAATGTCATTTCCTCCCCGACAGGCAGCACCACCAGCGAATGAGGTTCTATCAGCTCGCCATCGAGCTGCAACTCGCCGCTCAACACATACAGCGCCCGTTCTTCATGCTCGGTGGGAATCAGCAGCGTGGTCGCTGTCTGCAGGTTCAGTTCCGCGTACAACGTAGGAGAAAGCACCGGCACCGGCGATTCCAGGCAAAAACCTGAGCCGGCGATCATCCGGATCTTCACCCCAAGGTTATCGCTGACCGGCAGTGTGGCGGCTGGATGGTGGCTGTAGTGTCCCGGACCCTGTTCATGTTCCTTTGGGATGCCAGCCATATCTGCAACCCGTGCAGGGTGAACCCGCTTTCCTTCAATGCCTCGGGCGTACGCTCGACGTGGGCAATGGCGCTGCCTGCGGTCATCCAGCTGACGTCACCGGCCTCCACCACCTGATCGGAACCGAGGCTGTCCTTGTGCTGGATTTTTCCTTTGAACAAGTAGGTGAGGGTCGACAGGCCAATGTGCGGATGCTGACGGATGTTCATGCCTTTGCCCGCCGAATAGCAGGTTTCGAGCATGTGGTCGAAAAACACAAAAGGCCCGACGCTGCGGCATTTGGCTGAAGGCAGCGGACGAAGAATCGGCTGGCCTTCGACGTCTTCGGCGCGGGGGCGGATCACGAGCGGAGTGTTCATGGTGCATTCCAGGCTGAGCGAGTGACGCATGGAGCATAACCCGCTTGCCCGAGCCTTGCCGCTATTGGCTGAAGGCACCTTCGGACAGATGGGTTTCGATGCTGACGTCAGTGGTGGTCATCAATTTGTGCACTGGGCAGCGGTCAGCTACACGGTGCAGTTCGTCGCGCTGGGCATCAGTTAGCACACCCTTGAGGGTCAGGTTGACGTGCAGCGCGTATTTGCCTTTCTGCTCTTCACTGTTGTCGCGTTTGACCTCGACCGTGACCCCGGTCAGCGGGATGTCTTTCTTCTTTGCATACATCTTCAAAGTCAGGGCCTTGCAGGCACCGAGCGCAGCATCGAAGTAATCGTGTGGCTCGGGCGCCGAGCCTTCACCGCCGGCAGTGGTCGGCACATCGGCAAAGAGCTCGTGGTCATCGATTTGTACGCTGTGGCGAAAACCTTCGGCGGAAACGGTATTGACGGTAACGGTCATGGGAAACCTCAGCAGTAGGGAAAGTCATTCGGTCGAAAAAGACCTTGAAGGTATAGAGCATTCCTCCTGTGACGCGTTCCACTTCTTCGGGTGAACCCCGCGGGGGGATCAGCTGGCGAAAAAAAGCCCCGCGGTTGCAGGGCTTTTGATGTTGCTTCGGATCAGTTGCCTTTAACAGCCTTGCCGTTGACCTTACCGTCGAGGAGCATGATGTTGTACTCCTTGCCGTCGGTTTCGACTTGTTGCAGGCGGACCAGCAGGTAATCCCAGTCCTTGGCAAACCACAGCACGGTGATGCGCTTGCTTTGTGTCGGGTCGCGCACGCGCTCGACCTTGATTGCGTCGATCTGACCAGCCTTGGTGTCGACTTTTTCCGACCCCAGCACGCGGAAGTCATAGGTATCGACTTCGCCATCATCAACCACCTGATAGCTCATGCTTTTCTTGCCAGCGGCGACATCGTGTTGCAGGGCCAACTGATAGGTGGATTTATCGACCATGCCGCGGTTGAGGGGGATCTTGACCGCGTCACCGCGATCGGTGCCGGTGACCATTTTGGTGGTCCAGTCGAAGTCCAGGTCGGCCTTTTTGGCTTTGCCCAGGCCACCGCGCTCAAAGTGGTAGGACTGTGGCAGCAGGGTGTCCTTATCCAGCGTCAGGGTACTTTCTTCGGTCAGGCTGGCGATCATCATCGAGGCCTTGAAGCTGAGCTTCCAGACGCCGTTGGCTTCCTTGGTCAGGCTGCGCTCGGCAGTGCCGCTCATTGGAAGTTGCTTCCAGTCGGCGGTGTAGCTGGCGGAGAAGGGTTGAAGTTCTGTTGCCTGCGCGAAAGGCAGGGCGAGCAGAGCGCAAGCGAAGAGCAGGGCGCGACGCATATAATCTCCTAGGTTCGAATCAAGTGGCCGCTGGCCGCGAGTAACTTGCCATCCAGTAAAGCACCTTGTTCACCAAGTGATAAACGGCCTTCGGCAAACCAGCGGACGGCCATCGGGTAGATCAGGTGTTCCTGGGTGTGAACTCGCTGCGCCAGACTCTGCGGCGAATCGTGCAACTCTACCGGTATTACTGCCTGTACGACCAGTGGTCCGCCATCGAGTTCCTCGGTGACAAAGTGCACGGAACAGCCGTGTTCAGTGTCGCCGGCCTCCAGCGCGCGCTGATGAGTGTGTAACCCTTTGTATTTGGGCAGCAGCGAGGGATGGATGTTGAGCAGGCGACCCGCGTAGTGACGCACGAAGTCAGCGCTGAGGATGCGCATGAAACCGGCCAGTACCACGAGTTTGGGATTGAACGCGTCGATCAGTTCGATAAGCGCGGCATCGAAGGCTTCGCGGCCTTCGAAAGCCTTGTGATCCAGGGAACGGGTGTCGATACCCGCATCCCTGGCGCGTTGCAGGCCGTAGGCGTCGGCGCGGTTGGAAATCACCGCAGCGATGCGGACCGGGCTGTTGCCGGTCCGCGTGCTGTCGATCAAGGCCTGCAAGTTACTGCCGGTGCCGGACAACAGCACCACGACATCACAGGTGACGGACATTAGTGCGCCTTAAGGTTCTTCAGTTCGACCTGGGCCGCACCTTCGGCAGCGGTGGCGATCTGGCCGATGACCCAAGGCTGCTCGCCGGCCTCACGCAGCACGTTCAACGCGGTTTCAACGTGCTCTTGAGCCACGCAAATCACCATGCCGACGCCGCAGTTCAGCACGCGGTGCATTTCGTTTTCGTCGACGTTGCCTTTTTCTTGCAACCAGTCGAACACGGCAGGACGGGTCCAGCTGGCGACGTCGACCACCGCTTGAGCGCCTTTTGGCAGCACGCGCGGGATGTTGTCCAGCAGGCCGCCACCGGTGATGTGAGCCATGGCTTTGACCGCGCCGGTTTCCTTGATCAGCTTGAGCAACGGCTTCACGTAGATGCGGGTCGGGGCCATCAGCAGGTCGGTCAGTGGCTTGCCATCGAGCTGGATGTTTTCGATGTCGGCACCGGAGACTTCGATGATCTTGCGGATCAGCGAGTAGCCGTTGGAGTGCGGGCCGGAAGAAGGCAGGGCGAGCAGGGCGTCGCCGGCAGCGACTTTCGAACCGTCGATGATTTCGGATTTTTCCACGACGCCGACGCAGAAGCCGGCCAGGTCGTAGTCTTCGCCTTCGTACATGCCCGGCATTTCAGCGGTTTCGCCGCCGACCAGGGAGCAGCCGGACAGTTCGCAGCCTGCGCCGATGCCAGTGACGACCTGGGTCGCGGTTTCGACGTTGAGTTTGCCGGTGGCGTAGTAGTCGAGGAAGAACAGCGGCTCGGCGCCGCAAACCACCAGGTCGTTCACGCACATGGCCACCAGGTCGATGCCGATGCTGTCGTGCTTGTTCAGGTTCAGCGCCAGACGCAGCTTGGTGCCGACGCCGTCAGTGCCGGAAACCAGTACAGGCTGCTTGTAGCCGGCCGGGATTTCGCAGAGGGCGCCGAAACCGCCCAGGCCGCCCATGACTTCCGGGCGCGCAGTGCGCTTGGCGACGCTCTTGATGCGTTCGACCAATGCTTCACCGGCGTCGATGTCTACACCGGCGTCCTTGTAGCTCAGGGAGGGTTGCTTGCTCATGATCCAGGCCTTTAGGGGGGATTCAGGGGTAACGACCGAGTCCAGTGGGACCGCCGAAACAAACGAAGGGCATGTGCCTTGCGGGAATTTCAGGGCGCCCGGCTGTTGCCGGTCTGCGAAGGCGCGCGATTTTATCAGGCTTGAGGGGCAGCGGCCATCCTCAGGCCGACAGCAGGGGCATATCGATACAAAAAAACCGGTATTGCCCGTGTTGGTCGCCTCCCGCTTGGCTGTATAAGGTATCGCGATTAACCGTCTATCGTTATGGCAGTGCGAAAAACTTAACCGGGACGTGTGAATGTTTTGCGTCGGGCGGTGGTCACAGCCTTGCTCGATTGTTCATGCGGTCAGTTTCCAGCCGCTCTTGTCGTCAGGGATCTTCCATGCGTTTTTTCAGATCATTGTTTGTGGGTTGTTTGTCTCTTGTCAGTCTGGCGAGTCATGCCGAAACCCTCAAAAGCCTTTATCAGGTGCGCGAGCCTGTCACCAGCCAGGCGCCGGAAGAGCGCGATCAAGCCACTCAGCGTGCGCTCGACACGCTGGTGTTGCGCCTGACCGGCGATCCCAAGGCTGCGCAAAGTTCGGGGTTGGCGGCGATTCGCAAGGACCCGCAGCAGATCATCAGCCAGTACGGCTTCGACGCGGGCCCACCAGAAGTGCTGAAAGTCGATTTCGACCCGGCCAGCACCGAGCAGGCGTTGCGCCGTGCCGGGCTGTCGTTATGGGGTGCGAACCGGCCATCGATTCTGACGTGGTGGCTGAATGACTCAGCCGAGGGTGCGAGCCTGGTCGGTGATGGCCAGGCCAGCGCTGCGCCGTTGCGTCGCGCGGCACAACATCGTGGTCTGCCGCTGCGTCTGCCACTGGCGGACCTGAGCGAGCAACTGGTCGCCACGGCACCAAATCTTGGAGGCACGGATGCGGCGCCCTTGCGCGGCGCATCGGATCGTTACAACGCTGACGCCTTGCTGGCCGTGCATGCCCGTGAAGAGAGTGGTCCGTGGCAGGCCAAATGGCAATTGTGGCTGGGTGATAAGAAGGAAGCAGGCAGCGTGCAGGGGGCGGATCAGGCCGCCGTGGCCGATGCGGTGATGCTGGCGGTCAGTCAGCGTCTCGCGCCACGCTTTGTAGTCAAGCCGGGTGCCTCGGGCGAACAATTGCTGGAAGTGCAGGGTATGAATCTGGAGCGTTACGCGACGCTTGGGCGTTTGCTCGAGCCGTTTAACGCGCGCCTGCAAAGTGTTGACGCTGACCGGATTCTCTACCGGGTCAGTGGCAGCGCCGAGCAGTTGCGGTCGCAATTGTCGCTGGCGAAGTTGCAAGAGGTACCAGCGGGGGAGGCGCCGGCACCAACGGTGCCTGTTCAACCGGTGGCCGAGGGTTCGGCGCCTGCTGTAGCGTCAACGCCTGCACCGGTGCCGCAATTGCGTTTCCGTTGGTAAGGTTTTCTTTCTTTATATAGCTGCATATGGAGTGGTACATGGCCGATACGCGGCGTTGGTTCTGGTTGGGTGGAGTGGTTCTGCTCTGTGCGTTTATCTGGCTGTTGCATTCGATTCTGACACCGTTTCTGGTGGCGCTATTGCTGGCGTATCTGTTCGACCCGCTGGTTGATCGGCTGGAAAAGGCAGGCCTGTCCCGGACCTGGGGCGTGGTGGCGGTGTTTGCGCTGTTCACTTTGATCCTCACTACGTTGCTGCTGGTGTTGGTGCCGATGCTCGCCAAGCAGTTGTTCCGCTTGTACGAGCTGGTGCCGCAGATGCTCGACTGGTTGCAAAATACTGCATTGCCGTGGGCGCAATCGAAATTCGGGCTGTCGGAGGGGTTCTGGAAATTCGACAAACTCAAGGCTGCGCTCAGCGAACACATGGGTCAGACCACCGACATCGTCGGTGTGGTGCTGAGCCAGGCGACCGCTTCCGGCCTTGCATTGATCGGATTGATCGCCAATCTGGTGTTGATCCCGGTAGTGAGTTTTTACTTGCTGCGTGACTGGGATCTGATGATGGCCAAGATCCGTAGCCTGCTGCCCCGCGACAGTGAAGAGCGCATCGTGACTCTGGCAGACGAATGCCATGAAGTGCTGGGTGCGTTCGTGCGCGGGCAATTGCTGGTGATGGTGGCGCTGGGTGTGATCTATTCGGCGGGCCTGATGCTGGTAGGGCTGGAGCTGGGGTTGCTGATCGGGATGATCGCGGGCCTGGCGGCGATTGTGCCGTACATGGGGTTCGTGATCGGGATTGGCGCGGCGTTGATTGCCGGTCTGTTCCAGTTTGGTGGTGACTTGTACCCCATGGTCGGCATCGTTGCGGTGTTCATGGTTGGCCAGGCCCTGGAGGGTATGGTGCTGACGCCTTGGCTGGTGGGAGACCGGATCGGTCTGCACCCGGTGGCGGTGATATTTGCGATTCTGGCGGGCGGTGAACTGTTCGGTTTTACCGGCATATTGCTGGCGCTGCCGGTAGCCGCGGTGATCATGGTGCTCGTACGCCATATGCATGACTTGTATAAAGATTCTGACGTGTACGGCGGCGTCGACGAGCCTGAGCTTTAAGGTTCGCCAATGACGCATTGCGGGCGGCCTGGTTCAGTATCAGGCCGACCGGTATCTCATGCATGACTGTCACATGCGCCGCCAAAAAATCACTCATAAAACCGGTGTGATAACGCAAACCTTTGATTTTGCTTATGGTCTGTCGCATTGTGCGGTCAGCGTCACGGGTATAAACTTCGCAAACTTTACACAGAGGCCACTAACGGTTCCTTTGGAACTGTTCAGTCAGCATGAAACCGATTCAGCTGCCCCTAGGTGTGCGTCTGCGTGATGACGCTACCTTTATCAATTACTACCCAGGCGCCAATGCCGCTGCACTCGGCTATGTCGAGCGGCTGTGCGAAGCCGACGCCGGCTGGACCGAAAGCCTGATTTACCTCTGGGGCAAGCACGGGGTAGGGCGCACACATTTGTTGCAGGCGGCCTGCCTGCGCTTCGAACAGATGGGTGAGACGGCGGTGTATCTGCCGCTGGCCGAGCTGATGGATCGCGGTATCGAAATTCTCGACAACCTCGAACAGTACGAACTGGTCTGCCTGGATGACCTGCAAGCGGTTGCCGGCAAGGCGGACTGGGAAGAGGCGTTGTTCCATCTGTTCAATCGACTGCGTGACAGCGGTCGGCGCCTGCTGATTGCAGCATCGACGTCGCCGCGTGAATTGCCGGTGAAGCTGGCGGACCTGAAATCCCGTCTCACGCTGGCGCTGATCTTCCAGATGCGACCGCTGTCCGACGAAGACAAACTGCGTGCGCTGCAACTGCGTGCGTCCCGTCGTGGACTGCACCTGACCGATGAAGTCGGACATTTTATCTTGACCCGAGGCACTCGTAGCATGAGTGCGTTGTTCGAGCTTCTCGAACGTCTCGATCAGGCTTCTCTTCAAGCTCAGCGCAAGCTGACCATTCCGTTTCTTAAAGAGACACTGGGCTGGTAAAGCCTGGTTCTTGCACGGTTTTGGCATATTTCAGGCGCCAAAAAGTTCGCTTTCCTACAGGGCGTAAATCGCGCAAGTGTCTAAATTGGGCTTAAGCGCTTAGATGGAAACGCGAAACCGGAAAGTCACATAAAGTTCGATTGAATTTGCAAATGAGGATGATAGCGGGCATAGTCTCGGCTTCTTTACAACTATCAGCCACGGTCGTGCCCATGCTAAATCGCTTTGCACCCCTCGTGCCTCTCGCACTCGTTACCCTGTTGTTCGGTTGCGCTGCCCACTCTCCCGTGTCCGAGCAAGCGCCTCAACAACAGGTTAAAAATTCAGATACTACGCAATCGTCTTCCGTTCTTTTCCAGGACTCTCTTTACCAGGACGGCGTAGCCTCCGACAAAGAACTGGCCAACTTCGCCGACGGCAAGTCGTACCAGCTTCCGGTATTGGCCGACAGCATCCTCGAACGTGGCATGTCCCTGATCGGTACCCGTTACCGTTTCGGCGGCACCTCCGAGGCTGGCTTTGATTGCAGCGGCTTCATCGGTTATCTGTTCCGTGAAGAGGCCGGCATGAACCTGCCGCGGTCCACTCGCGAAATGATCAACGTGGACGCGCCGTTGGTTGCTCGAAGCGCGCTCAAGCCGGGCGATCTGCTGTTCTTCGCCACCAATGGCCGTCGCGGTCGTGTCAGTCACGCCGGGATCTACCTCGGCGACAACCAGTTCATCCACTCCAGCAGCCGCAAAAGCGGTGGCGTCCGGGTTGATAGCCTCGGCGACAGCTATTGGAGCAAAACCTTCATCGAAGCCAAGCGCGCACTCGCGATGGCCCCAACCGTGGTCACGGCACGCAAGTAATTGTCCTTGCTGTCGCCGCATCTAGTGGCGACATAGCCTTTCTGAAACAGAGTAGGCGGACAACTTGTAAGGCGAACTTAAAGTCTTACTTGAAGTTTGGCGCATAGCCGCTAGAATCCTGATCTATTATTGATGGCAAACCGCCTGCGTCCTGCGCAGGCGGTTTTCTTTTCTGCTCCGTCGGCAGAAAAAAGCCGCAGCCAGATCAGGATGTTCTGCAGATGACAATGTCGGCCCGCCTCGCACTGATGTTCTTCGCAGCGCTGCTCAGCGCCTGCGCCAGCCGCACACCACCGCCTGCGCCGGTAGTTCGCGCGCCGATCGTTTTCAGTTCCGCCCAACCGTTTTCGCCCGAGGCCGAAGACGTGCTGTTTCGTGCGTTGGGCCTGGTGGGTACGCCTTATCGTTGGGGTGGCAACACGCCGGATTCCGGGTTCGATTGCAGCGGCCTGATCGGTTATGTCTACCGTGACGTCACGGGCATATCTCTGCCACGCACCACCCGCGAGATGATCAGCATGCAAGCGGCCAATGTCGGTAAGGAAGGCCTGCAAACCGGTGACCTGCTTTTCTTCGCGACCAATGGCGGCTCTCAGGTCAGTCACGCCGGGATCTATGTCGGCGAAGGTCGCTTCGTCCATGCGCCCGCCACCGGTGGCACCGTGAAGCTCGACAGCTTGTCCAAGGCTTACTGGCAAAAAGCCTACCTGAGCGCCAAGCGTGTATTGCAGCCTGAGCATCTTGCGCGCAATCCTTGATTCGCAGCTATAAGTTGGCCGTTGGAGATTACTTGACCGCCGACACCCGCCACACCTTGTTCCCCACATCATCCGCCACCAGCAAGTCGCCTTGCTGATCAATCACCACACCTACTGGCCGGCCCATGGCTTTCTCCTCTGCATTGAGGAAACCCGTGAGCACATCAACCGGTTGCCCGGTCGGCTTGCCGGCACTGAAGGGCACGAAAATCACTTTGTAACCACTGTGCGGCTTGCGGTTCCACGAGCCGTGCTGGCCGATGAAGGCGCCTTCCTTGAATTGCGCCGGCAGCGTGTTGCCTTCAGCAAACGTCAGGCCCAGTGAAGCGGTGTGCGGGCCGACCGCGTAGTCTGGCGCGATAGCCTTGGCTACCAGGTCCGGTTTTTGCGGCTCAACGCGGATGTCGACGTGCTGGCCGTAATAGCTGTAAGGCCAGCCGTAGAATCCGCCCTCTTTTACGGAAGTGATGTAGTCCGGCACCAGGTCGCTGCCGATTTCATCCCGCTCGTTGACAGCCGTCCATAGAGCACCGCTGTGCGGCTCCCAGGCCAAACCATTTGGATTGCGAATCCCCGAGGCGAAGATCCGGTGATTGCCGGTGGCACGATCCACTTCCCAGATCGCCGCGCGACCTTCTTCCTGATCCATGCCGTTTTCGCCGATGTTGCTGTTGGAGCCTACCGTAACGTAAAGCTTGCTGCCGTCCTTGCTGGCGATGACATTTTTCGTCCAGTGGTGATTCAGCGTGCCGCCCGGCAGATCAACCACTTTGATCGGCTGCGACTTGATTGCCGTGTCGCCATCCTCATAGCGGAAACGCAGCAAGCGGTCCGTGTCAGCGACATACAAGTCATTGCCGACCAGGGTCATACCGAAGGGCGAGTTGAGGTTTTCCAGAAACACCGTGCGGGTTTCGGCGATGCCGTCGCGGTCCTTGTCCCGCAACAGCGTAATGCGGTTAGGGCTCGGTACGCCGGCACCAGCGCGGCCCATGACCTTCTTCATGACCCAGCCTTTAACGCCTTTGCCATCGTCGGGTTTAGGCGGCGCATTGGTTTCAGCGACGAGCACGTCACCGTTCGGCAGCACATACAGCCAGCGCGGGTGATCGAGGCCTTCAGCGTATGCCGTCACTTGAGTTCCCGCCGCCGCTGTGGGTTGCACACCGGCCGGCCAGCCGATCGCCGGGGCAATGTTCACCGTTGGGATCAGGGTTTTGTTCGGTTCTGGAAGTTTGGGCGACGGGCCGGTGCCGTCGGAGACTTGCAGGCTGGCGCTTTCACCGCAGGCGGCGAGCCCTCCGGCGAGGGCGATGACGAGAACGAGCTGGGGCTTGCGCATGCTGATCTTCCCTATAAATGCAGTGACCTGATCAATAGAGAAGCGCAAACCCGCGATGGTTCAACCGGTCAGCCGCGAGCTTACTTGAACAGCACGGCGATACCGGGGTGGTAGTGGCCGGCTTCGTTGCGCAACTTGCGGTAGGCGTAGGGGAAATACCAGGCGACGGCGCAGGTATGTTCCTTTTGCAGGTCATCGACCATGTCCTGGAGTTCTTCCGGGCTAGCGCCGTGCTGGGCTTTTTGCGGTGCAACGAACAGGCAACCGAGTTTCAGGTCGCTGGCGTAGCTGGTTCGCCGGGCGTCGCTGGTGATATCAGCCAGCGCCTGTGTCAGGTTCAGGCTGTTGACTCGGGGCCAGCGCTGCGTGGCCTGAAGGTAAGCGCGCTCTTCGCTGGCGGCGATGAACAGGTCGGCGCGGGCGTTGCGTTCGCCTTCTTCGTTTTGTTTGCGGGTCGGCGTCTGTTGCAGCGTGACCATCTCTGCCATCCAGGCGGCGGCCGAGAGCAAGCCGAGGTTGGCTTTTTCGTCGTACCAATAAGGCGTGTCGTTATCGCCGCGAACGGCGTTGTAACGGTCGATACAGTCAAACCAGCGTTCGAGCACCGGACGCAGGAATTCCAGCTTCGGATTGCTGATGATCATACCTTGCATGTGGCTTACCCTTGTTATTGTGATATGGGGTTGTGGCTCTTTGATATCACCGCTCGAAGTGTGGCACAAGATTGGCGTCAGTTATTTGATCAGCGGCAGTTTTTCAGCCGACGGCTTCCCGGCTTTAATTGACGCTCCACCCCCAACCCTCTAACCTTCGCGGCTTGTTTCAGGTGCTCTGTGGCCTTGGTCGACAGAGTGAAACAGGGAAGCCGGTGAGGCGTTCGTTCAACTGATGAACAACCACGATCCCGGCGCTGCCCCCGCAACGGTAAATGAGTGAACACTGCGCATCAGAGCCACTGTGCCGATATCGACATGGGAAGGCGCGCAGTCAGGCGAAACGCCGCTCATGAGCCCGGAGACCGGCCTGATCCATCCAGCGGCATCACGGTGGGCGATGCCAGGCTTCTTGCCGTCTATTCTTGCGCCTGCCCGCCGTTATCCAGCCTCAACGGAGAGCTCCCCATGACTGATACCCCCGATCGTGACGAACGCCATCTGGCGCGCATGCTGCGCAAAAAAGCCGTGATCGACGAACGCATCGCCAACTCGCCGAATGAATGCGGCCTGCTGCTGGTGCTGACCGGCAACGGCAAAGGCAAAAGCAGTTCGGCGTTCGGCATGCTCGCCCGCTCCATGGGCCATGGCATGCAGTGCGGCGTGGTTCAGTTCATCAAGGGCCGCAACAGCACCGGTGAAGAACGGTTCTTCCGGCGCTTTCCGGAGCAGGTGCGTTTTCATGTGATGGGCGAGGGTTTTACCTGGGAAACCCAGGACCGCCAACGGGACATCGCCGCCGCCGAAGCCGCTTGGGAAGTGTCCCGTGAACTGCTGCGAGACCCGTCGATCGGCCTGGTGGTGCTGGATGAGTTGAACATCGCCCTCAAGCACGGTTACCTCGACCTCGATCGGGTGCTCAGCGACTTGCAGGCGCGTCCGCCGATGCAACACGTGGTGGTCACCGGTCGTGGTGCGAAGCCGGAGATGATCGAACTGGCCGATACCGTCACTGAAATGGGCGTCATCAAGCACGCCTTCCAGGCCGGGATCAAAGCGCAAAAAGGCGTCGAGCTGTGAATCAACCACGTCATTGCCCGGCGGTCTTGATTGCCGCGCCGGCCTCCGGTCAGGGCAAGACCACCGTCACCGCCGCGCTGGCCCGTTTGCATCGCAATCAGGGGCGCAAGGTTCGCGTATTCAAATGCGGACCGGACTTTCTCGACCCGATGATTCTCGAGCGCGCCAGCGGTGCGCCGGTGTATCAACTGGACATGTGGATGGTTGGTGAACAAGAAAGTCGTCGACTGTTGTGGGACGCCGCCGGTGAAGCCGACCTGATCCTGATCGAAGGCGTCATGGGGCTGTTCGACGGCACGCCGTCGAGCGCCGATCTGGCGCGGCACTTCGGTGTGCCGGTGCTCGGGGTGATCGACGGCACCGCGATGGCGCAGACCTTTGGCGCACTCGCGTTGGGGCTGGCGAAGTATCAGCCGGACTTGCCGTTTGCCGGCGTGCTGGCCAACCGCGTCGGCACCTTGCGTCATGCGCAGTTGCTCGAAGGCAGCCTCACTGAAGGCTTGCGCTGGTATGGCGCGTTGTCCCGGGAAACCGGGATTGAATTGCCGAGCCGGCATCTCGGTCTGGTTCAAGCCAGTGAATTGAATGATCTCGATCTGCGTCTTGATGCGGCGGCGGATGCCCTGGCCAGCAGTTGCGAAGTCGCGCTGCCTCCCGCAGTGGAATTCGCCGCGCCTGACGTGATCGCTGCCGAGCCGTTGCTGGCCGGTGTGCGAATCGCTGTTGCCCGTGATGATGCCTTCGCATTCACCTACGGCGCGAGTCTGGATTTGCTGCGAGCCATGGGCGCCGAATTGCTGTTTTTCTCACCGACTCGCGACGCGCAGTTGCCGGAGGCTGATAGCCTCTATTTGCCGGGCGGTTACCCGGAATTGCACCATGTGGCGCTGGCACAGAACACCCCGATGCTCAACGCCATTCGTGCTCATCACGCGGCGGGCAAACCATTATTGGCCGAGTGTGGCGGCATGCTGTATCTGCTCGACTCGCTGACCGATGTCGAAGGCACTCGCGCAGAGCTGGTCGGTTTGCTGGCCGGTGATGCGGTGATGCAAAAACGGCTGGCAGCGCTGGCGCTGCAGGCGGTCGAGTTGCCGGAAGGCTCGCTCCGTGGGCATACCTATCATCATTCGTTGACCAGTACCGAACTTGAGCCGATTGCCCGTGGCCTCAGCCCTAATGGCGGGCGTGGGGCGGAAGCGGTATATCGTGAGGGGCGGATGACGGCTTCTTATGTGCATTTCTATTTTCCGTCGAATCCGAAAGCGATCGCCGCACTATTTCTACCTGACCTTGAGGCCGCCATCGCTGGCAAGCCAGCTCCTACAGTTGACCGTGTATTACCTGCAGAAACTCAAATTCCTGTGGGAGCGAGCTTGCTCGCGAAGAGGCCATGACTGACAACGCATTCAGCCAGGCCGAACGCGCAGCGGTCTACCGTGCCATCGCCGAACGCCGCGACATGCGCCACTTCAGCGGCGGCACCGTCGAGCCTGAGTTGCTCCGGCGCCTGCTCGAAGCCGCGCACCAGGCGCCGAGCGTCGGCTTGATGCAGCCCTGGCGCTTCATCCGCGTCAGCGATCGCGCCCTGCGCGGCAAGATCCGGTTGTTGGTGGAAGAAGAGCGCGTCCGCACCGCCGAAGCCCTGGGCGAGCGCACCGACGAATTCATGAAGCTGAAAGTCGAAGGCATCAACGACTGTGCCGAGGTGTTGGTCGCTGCGCTGATGGACGATCGCGAACGCCACATTTTTGGCCGCCGCACCTTGCCGGAAATGGACATGGCCTCGTTGTCCTGCGCGATCCAGAACTTGTGGCTGGCATCCCGTGCCGAAGGATTGGGCATGGGCTGGGTCTCGCTATTCGAGCCGCAAGCCCTGGCCGACCTGCTGGGCTTGCCCGCCGGGGCCAAGCCTTTGGCGATTCTTTGCCTCGGGCCGGTCAAGGAATTCTATCCGGCGCCGATGCTGGTACTCGAAGGCTGGGCGCAGGCGCGGCCGCTAAGCGAATTGCTGTATGAAAATTATTGGGGAGTGAGTCAATGAGTGTGGCGTTGTTGAGTGTCGCCGCGGTTGCGCTGGATGCGCTGCTGGGTGAACCCAAACGCTGGCATCCGCTGGTGGCGTTCGGCCGTTTTGCCGACCGCATCGAACAACGTTTCAACGGCGGTGGACGCGGCTGGCGCAGCCACGGCGTCACCGCCTGGGTGATCGCAGTCGTGCCGCTGACCTTGCTCGCCACGGCTTTCTCCTGGGCGCCTTATGTCGGCTGGATCGTTGAAATTCTCGTGCTCTATTGCGCGCTCGGCATGCGTAGCCTCGGAGAACACGTGGAGCCGGTTGCCAAGGCGCTGCGCAGTGATGATCTGGACGAGGCGCGCAAACGCGTCGGCTATCTGGTCAGCCGCCAGACCAGTGAACTGGATCAAACCGAAGTCGCCCGCGCCGCCACCGAATCCGTCCTGGAGAACGGCAGCGACGCGGTGTTTGCCGCGCTGTTCTGGTTTGCCGTGGCTGGTGCGCCAGGCGTGGTGCTCTACCGTTTGAGCAATACGCTGGACGCGATGTGGGGCTATCGCAACGAACGATTCGAACGTTTCGGCTGGGCCGCGGCAAAGATCGACGACGTGCTCAACTATATCCCGGCACGACTGGTGGCATTGACTTACGCGCTGCTGGGCAAAACCCGCCTCGCGCTGAAATGCTGGCGTACACAAGGCCCGACCTGGGACAGCCCGAACGCCGGTCCGGTGATGGCCGCAGGTGCCGGTGCGCTGGGTGTCGAGTTGGGCGGGGCGGCGATTTATCACGGTGAATTGCATCAGCGTCCGCCACTGGGGGAAGGCGCGCCGGCGGATGCCGATTCCATCGACCGCGGCTGGCAATTGGTCCAGCGCGGGGTATGGTTATGGCTGCTGATTCTCTGCGTGGGAGCTGAATTCTATGCTTGAACACGGTGGACGGTTGCGCAAGGCGGCGCTCGAATACGGGATCGCCGAAGCCGATTGGCTCGACCTGTCCACCGGCCTCGCGCCCTGGCCGTTTCCGGTCCCGGACATTCCGCTGCGCGCCTGGGCGCGGTTGCCGGAAACCGATGACGGACTGGAGCAGGCGGCCTGCGAATACTACGGTGCCGCGCAGGTATTGCCGGTGGCCGGCTCGCAAATGGCGATTCAGTTGCTCCCCCGTTTGCGCCGGGTCGGCAAGGTCGGCGTGCTGTCGCCGTGTTACGCCGAGCATGCCGAAGCCTGGCGCCGCAGCGGCTACATCGTGCGTGAAGTGTTGGAGCAGGAAGTCGACTTTTTCATCGACAGTCTCGACGTGCTGGTGGTGGTCAACCCGAACAATCCCACCGGCCTGAGCCTGACCCCGAGCCGTCTGCTTGATTGGCATTCCAGGCTGGCCCAGCGCGGTGGCTGGCTGGTGGTGGACGAGGCGTTCATGGATAACACGCCACAGCTGAGCCTGGCGCCGTGTGCCCATCAGGTCGGGTTGATCGTGCTGCGCTCTTTCGGCAAGTTTTTCGGTCTGGCCGGTGTGCGGTTGGGATTTGTGCTGGCGGAGCGCAAGTTGCTCAAGTTGCTCGCCGAACAAGTCGGACCTTGGGCCGTCAGCGGACCGACTCGTGTGGTGGGCCATGCCTGTTTACTGGATACCGAAGGGCACGCCAGGCAGCGCGCGCGTACCGAAGAAGCCAGCGAGCGTCTGGCGCTGCTGCTGGAAAAACACGGTTTTAAACCTCAGGGCGGTTGCGCCTTGTTTCAATGGCGGATGACCGAGCGCGCCGAAGAGCTGCATGAATTCATGGCACGGCGCGGCATTCTGCTGCGGTTGTTCGCCCACAACAGCAGCCTGCGTTTCGGCCTGCCTGGCGAAGAGGCCGACTGGAACCGACTCGATCAGGCGTTCGAAGCCTATGCCAAGGAAACCCGATGACCACGTTGATGGTGCAAGGCACCACCTCCGACGCAGGCAAAAGCACACTGGTGACGGCGATGTGTCGCTGGGTCACGCGTCAGGGTGTGCGCGTCGTGCCGTTCAAGCCACAGAATATGGCGCTCAACAGTGCCGTGACCGCGGACGGTGGCGAGATCGGACGTGCGCAAGCGGTGCAGGCTCAGGCCGCCCATCTCCAACCGCACACCGACATGAATCCGGTGCTGCTCAAACCCAATAGCGACACCGGCGCTCAGGTGATCATTCATGGTCGCGCCGTCACGACGATGAACGCGGTCGCGTATCACGACTACAAAGCCATCGCCATGCAAGCGGTGCTGGCCTCCCATGAGCGGCTGAGCGCGGCGTATCCGGTGGTCATGGTCGAAGGCGCAGGCTCGCCGGCCGAAATTAATCTGCGCGCCGGGGACATCGCCAACATGGGTTTCGCCGAGGCGGTGGATTGCCCGGTGGTGCTGATCGCCGACATCAATCGCGGCGGCGTGTTCGCGCATCTGGTGGGCACCCTGGAACTGCTGTCGCCGAGCGAACAGGCCCGGGTCAAAGGCTTCATCATCAACCGTTTTCGCGGCGACATTGCCTTGCTGCAACCTGGTCTCGACTGGCTGGAAGCGCGCACCGGCAAACCGGTGATCGGCGTTATGCCGTACGTGATCGACCTGCACCTGGAGGCCGAGGACGGCATCGACCAGCGCCAGACCGCCAAGGCCGATCAAGTGCTCAAAGTGGTGGTGCCGGTCTTGCCGCGCATCAGCAACCACACCGATTTCGATCCGCTGCGCCTGCACCGGCAAGTGGACCTGCAATTCATCGGCCCCGGTCAGGCAATTCCGCCCGCTGACCTGATCATTCTTCCCGGCTCGAAAAGCGTGCGCAGCGACCTCGCGTATTTGCGCGCCAATGGCTGGGACACCGCCATCGCCCGGCATTTGCGCTACGGCGGAAAAGTACTGGGGATTTGCGGCGGTCTGCAGATGCTCGGCGAGCAGGTACACGACCCGCTGGGACTCGAAGGCGCGCCGGGCTCCAGCGCCGGTCTGGGTTTGTTGGCGTTTGAAACGCAGCTCGAAGAAGAGAAGCAACTGCGCAATGTGCGCGGGCGTTTGGCGCTGGAGAATGCTGAAGTCAGTGGCTATGAAATTCACGCCGGCGTGACCACCGGGCCGGCGTTGGAAAATGCCGCCGTGCAGCTGGGCGATGGTCGTTGCGAGGGTGCGCAAAGCGTCGACGGGCAGATTTTCGGGACTTATCTGCATGGCCTGTTTGAATCGCCAGCGGCGTGCAGTGCGTTGTTGCGGTGGGCGGGTTTGCTGGATGTACAGGAAGTGGATTACCACGGATTGCGTGAGCGCGATATCGAGCGGCTGGCGGATTTGGTGGAGAAGCATCTGGATACCCGATTGCTGCGTGAGCTCTGCGGGATTTGAGGTGGCCGCACTGCCCTCATCGCGAGCAAGCTCGCTCCCACGGGTCCCGTGGGTGAACAAAAAATTTGTCGAACAGGCTCGGTCCCTGTGGGAGCGAGCTTGCTCGCGATGAGGCCGGCACAGTCACCGAAGATTTTAAGGAATGAACCATGCTGCAACTGATCCTCGGCGGCGCCCGCTCCGGCAAAAGTCGTCTAGCCGAGAAACTCGCCTCCGACAGCGGTCTGCCCGTGACCTACATCGCCACCAGCCAACCGCTGGATTGGGAAATGAACGAACGGGTCGCCCATCATCGCGTCCGTCGTCCGGCTGAGTGGGCGTTGATCGAAGAGCCTGTGGAACTCGCCCGTGTCCTGCGCGAAACCGCCCGCGCCGATCGTTGCCTGCTGGTGGATTGCCTGACCCTGTGGATGACCAATCTGCTGATGCTCAACGACACCGAGCGACTGACTGCCGAGCGCGAAGCCTTGCTGGACTGCCTGGCTGAATTGCCGGGTGAAATCATTTTTGTCAGCAACGAGACCGGAATGGGTGTCGTGCCGCTGGGCGAATTGACTCGCCGCTACGTCGATGAAGCCGGTTGGCTGCATCAAGCTCTGGCCGAACGTTGTCAGCGAGTCGTCCTGACCGTCGCCGGCCTGCCCCTGACTTTGAAAGGAACTGCGTTATGACTCAATCCTGGTGGCTGAACCCGTGCAAGCCGATTGACGCCCGAGCCATCGAGCAGGCTGAAGCACGGCAACAGCAATTGACCAAGCCCGCCGGTTCCCTTGGGCGGCTCGAGTCGCTGGCGGTGCAATTGGCCGGGTTGCAGGGGCAAGTGAAGCCGAGCCTGGATCAGCTGTGGATCACGATTTTTGCCGGTGACCATGGCGTCGTCGCTGAAGGCGTGTCGGCGTTTCCCCAGGAAGTCACCGGGCAGATGCTGCACAACTTCGTCAGCGGTGGCGCAGCGATCAGTGTGTTGGCGCGCCAGCTCGGGGCTCCGCTTGAGGTGGTCGACCTCGGCACGGTGACGCCATCGTTGAATCTGCCGGGCGTGCTTCACCTGAATATCGGTGCGGGCACCGCGAATTTAGTCGACGGCCCGGCCATGACTCAAGTCCAGGGTGAACTTGCCTTGCAGGCCGGTCGTGACAGCGTGCAGCGTGCCCTCGCGACGGGCGCGCAGTTGTTCATCGGTGGCGAGATGGGCATCGGCAACACCACGGCAGCCAGTGCGTTGGCCTTTGCGTTGCTGGATTGCCCGGTGGTGCACTTGACCGGGCCGGGCACCGGCCTGAACGCGGCGGGTGTCAGCCATAAAGCCCTGGTCATCGAACGCGCTTTGGCCTTGCACAGCGCTCAGCGTGGAGACGTGCTGCAAACCCTGTTTAACCTCGGCGGTTTCGAAATTGCAGCGTTGGTCGGCGCGTATCTGGCGTGTGCCCAGGAAGGCGTCGCGGTGCTGGTGGATGGGTTCATTTGCAGCGTCGCCGCGTTGGTGGCGGTGCGTTTGAATCCTGACTGCCGCCAGTGGCTGTTGTTCGGTCATCGCGGCGCCGAGCCGGGTCATCGACACGTATTGGAAACCCTGAACGCCGAACCTTTGCTGGACCTCGGTCTGCGTCTGGGCGAAGGCAGCGGCGCCGCGTTGGCCGTGCCGTTGTTGCGTCTGGCCTGCGACCTTCACGGGCAAATGGCGACGTTCGCCGAAGCGGCCGTGGCGGATCGTCCGGCATGACCTTGCGTCTCGACCTGTTGCGCCACGGCGAAACCGAACTCGGCGGCGGCCTGCGCGGCAGCCTCGACGATGCGTTGACCGACACAGGCTGGGCGCAGATGCGCACGGCGGTGGTCGAGCAAGGGCCTTGGGATCGTTTGATCAGTTCGCCGCTGCAACGCTGCGCGCGATTCGCCGAAGAACTGGGTGCGCAACTGGGGCTGCCGGTGCAGTTGGATAAAGATCTGCAGGAACTGCATTTTGGTGCTTGGGAAGGGCAGAGTGCGGCGGCGCTGATGGAAACCGATGCCGAAGCGCTGGGCCTGTTCTGGGCCGACCCTTATTCGTTTACGCCACCTCAAGGGGAGCGACTCGAGGATTTTTCGGCGCGGGTGTTGGCGGCTGTCGCTCGATTGCATGTGGCGTATGCGGGCGAGCGTTTGCTGCTGATCAGCCATGGCGGCGTCCTGCGTTTGTTGCTGGCGCAGGCGCGGGGCTTGCCACGTGAGCAATTGCTCAACGTTGAAGTCGCGCATGGTGCGCTGTTTTCTCTGAGCGTCGAGACTGGCGTCATCCTCAAGGAAGCGATCTGATCATGCTGCCGTTCTGGATCGCCCTGCAATTTTTGAGCAGCCTGCCGATTCGTCTGCCGGGCATGCCGGCGCCACAGGAATTGGGGCGTTCGCTGCTGTTCTATCCGCTGGTGGGGCTGCTGTTCGGCGGGATCTTGTGGGCGCTAGACTGGCTGTTGCTAGGCACGCCGTTGCTGCTGCACGCCGCACTGTTGCTGAGCATTTGGGTGTCGCTCAGCGGGGCGTTGCACCTCGACGGTCTGGCCGATAGCGCGGACGCCTGGCTCGGTGGATTCGGCGACCGTGAACGCACACTGACGATCATGAAAGATCCACGTAGCGGCCCGATCGCGGTGGTGACGTTGGTGCTGGTATTGCTGCTCAAGTTCGCCGCGTTGCTGGCATTGATCGAGCAGCAGCAAAGCGTATTTCTGATCATCGTTCCGTTGATTGGCCGCAGTGCGTTGTTGGGGTTGTTCCTGACCACGCCTTATGTGCGTGCCGGTGGTTTGGGGCAGGCGCTGGCGGATCATCTGCCGCGTTTGGCGGGTAAGCGGGTGCTGGCGGCGAGTGCGTTGGGTTGTGTTCTGATTGCAGGTCTTAGCGGTGTTTTTGCGGTGGTGTTGGCAGCGCTGGTGTTTGTCTGGTTGCGGCATGTCATGTTGCGGCGATTGGGCGGGACGACGGGCGATACGGCGGGGGCGTTGCTGGAATTGCTGGAGGTCGGGGTGTTAGTGGGGTGGGTGTTGGTCAGATGATCAATGTGATGAATTCTGGCCCCTTCGCGAGCGAGCCCGCTCCTACAGTAGAGCGGCTGCGGACATGGAACTTGCGTTCGACGCCGATCAAGTGTGGGAGAGGGCTTGCTCGCGAAAGCGGATAACTCCCGATAATTTCAATCTGTAACTTGATTTAACACACTCGCGGGTATATACACGCACCATGCTCGACTCCCAATGTTTATGCATCAACCTGCGTCGCGCCGCCCGTGGCGTCAGCAGGCACTATGACGGCGCTCTCGACGGCTTCGGAATTAACGTTGCCCAGTATTCTTTGTTGTGCAATCTGCAGCGTCTGAACCAACCAAGTATTTCCACCCTGGCGGAAGCCATGGGGCTGGATCGCAGTACCCTCGGGCGAAACTTGCGAGTGCTTGAGGGAGAAGGCCTGGTCACGCTGGTCGAGGGCGAAGACATGCGCAATCGCATCGTCAAGCTGACCGAGGCCGGCGCGGATCGCCTGACAGCGGCTTTGCCAGCCTGGGAGGCGGCGCAGCAGCGGCTGGTTGATCGACTGGGCGCCGAAAAACGCGAAACCTTGTTGAAGCTGCTGGACGAACTGGCCTGACGCCGGTTTTTCCGATCTTAAGCGGGTATATACCCGCTACCGGAGAATAAGAATGACATCGATGTGGCGTACGTGCGGTTGGGTTCTGGTGGGGAGTGCGCTGATCCTTGCGTTGTCTCTGGGTGTGCGACACGGCTTCGGGCTGTTCCTGGCGCCAATGAGTGCCGAATTCGGTTGGGGACGCGAGACGTTTGCGTTCGCCATCGCCCTGCAGAACCTGATCTGGGGGTTGGCGCAGCCCTTTACCGGTGCGCTTGCCGACCGCTTCGGCGCGGCGAAAGTGGTGCTGATCGGTGGCGTGCTCTACGCATTGGGTCTGCTGTTCATGGGCTTGTCCGATTCGGCAGTGACCCTGTCGCTTAGCGCCGGTCTATTGATCGGTATCGGGCTGTCGGGAACCTCATTTTCGGTGATCCTCGGCGTGGTAGGCCGCGTGGTGCCGCCAGAGAAACGTAGTATGGGCATGGGCATCGCCAGTGCTGCCGGCTCCTTTGGCCAGTTCGCCATGGTACCCGGCACGCTGGGTTTGATCGGATGGCTCGGCTGGTCGGCGGCATTGCTGGCTCTGGGCCTGCTCGTTGCGCTGATTGTGCCGCTGGTGAGCATGCTCAAGGACAAGCCGTTGCCGGTCCTCGGTCATGAGCAAACGTTGACCGAAGCGCTACGCGAAGCCTGTTCCCATTCGGGGTTCTGGTTGCTGTCGTTCGGCTTTTTTGTCTGTGGTTTTCAGGTGGTGTTCATCGGCGTGCACTTGCCGGCGTATCTGGTGGATCGACACCTCCCGGCTACCGTGGGTACCACCGTGCTAGCGCTGATCGGGTTGTTCAACATCTTCGGCACTTACACGGCGGGCTGGCTCGGTGGACGAATGTCCAAGCCGCGCTTGCTTACCGGTCTGTATTTGCTGCGGGCCGTGGTAATTGCGCTGTTTCTGTGGGCGCCGGTCACGACAACTACTGCTTATCTGTTTGGCATGGCCATGGGCTTCCTGTGGCTGTCGACCGTTCCTTTGACCAACGGCACCGTGGCGACCTTGTTCGGCGTACGAAATCTGTCCATGCTCGGTGGGATCGTTTTCCTGTTCCACCAGCTCGGATCGTTCCTCGGCGGTTGGTTGGGCGGGGTGGTGTATGACCGAACCGGGAGCTATGACTTGATCTGGCAGGTAGCGATTCTATTGAGTCTGTTGGCTGCTGCCCTGAACTGGCCGGTGCGTGAGCAGCCGGTGGTGCGCCTGCAAACCCGGTTGAGTGCGACATGAACAGTCTCTGGTCACAAATCGCTGTCGCGGCGGCCGGAGCCTTGCTGCTGGTTCTGGCATGGTGGGGCTGGCATCAGGGCGGGCTGGCGTTGATGCAATTGGGCATGGGCGCTTGCTAGCACGGTGTGAGGGCGAGTAAGTTGGTTTCAGACGACTTCTCAAGGAGGCATGTACATGCTGATGCGCTGGCTCGCCGTTCCCGCGTTATTGATGGCGTTTACCGGCTTGGCGCAAGCCGCTGAATGCCCGGAGCTTTTGCAAGGCTCGTTGCCGAAGCTACGCGCCAAGGAAACGATCGACCTTTGCCAGCGCTTCGCCGGTAAACCGCTGGTGGTGGTCAATACCGCGAGCTTTTGTGGGTTCGCCCCGCAGTTTAAAAGCCTTGAGGCTCTGAATCAGCGTTTTAAGGCGCAGGGGCTGGAGGTGATCGGTGTGCCTTCCAACGACTTCAAGCAGGAGTCCAAGGACGGCGAAGAGACCGCCAAGGTGTGCTACGTGGATTACGGCGTGACCTTCACCATGACCGAGCCGCAGAACGTTCGTGGTGATGACGCGACACACTTGTTCCAGGTTCTCGCTGCGCAGAGCGATGCACCGAAGTGGAATTTCTACAAGTACGTAGTCGATCGCAAGGGCAAAGTGATCGCCAATTTTTCCAGCCTCACCAAACCCGACGACCCCGAATTTATCGAGGCAGTGGAAAAAGCACTGGCCTCACAACCCTGATCGGCGCCCACTAAAAAGCCCCGCCTCTGTACAAGAGAGCGGGGCTTTTTCGATGCATGCGGCGAGTGGTTCAGGTCCGCCAAAAAAATCATCAGAAGCGGTAGGTCGCACCGATACCCAAACCGTTTGCCGAGTTCTCATACTTGGCGCTGTAGGTCTGGCGGCGGTTGTCGTCGTTGATCTTGACCGACTCTTCGACCAGGTACGAATACGCGACGTCGATGGTCAGATCGTCGGTCGGGCTCCAGCCAGCGCCCAGGCTGAAAATCTTGCGATCGCCAGTCGGGATGCGAGGGGAACGGTTTTCGTTGTTGGTCGGAGCCTGATCGACGGAGAAACCGGTGCGCAGGACCCATTGCTTGTTCACTTGATACGAAGCACCAATGGCGTGAGCCCAGGTGTCGTGCCAGTTCTGCTCTTCGGTGATGGTGCCAAACCGGCTGTTCAGAGCAGCAGGAACGCCACTGTTCTCAACGCTGATTTCTTTCAGGCGGCTCCAGCGAGTCCAAGTGCTGCCTGCGTAGAGAGTCCATTGGTCGTCCAGTTGATGTGTGACCGAGAAGTCGACCGCCTCAGGCGTGGTGATGTCCAGCGAAGCGTCGTACTTCTGGCTTGGGTTCTGACCCAGCCCGGCAAGCAGGTTGTAATTGACCTTGGTGTCACCCTCGAGCTTGTACTTCACTTTCGAGTGATAGGTCAGGCCGACGCGAGTGCTGTCGGTGGCTTGAACCAGGATCCCGACGTTGTAACCCAGTGCGGTGTCGTCACCCTTGATCTTGACGGTACCGTCTGCGGCGAGCGGGTTCAGCGACAGATTCGATTCCAGTTTGCCGTCAATACGGTTGATGGTCGGACCGAAACCGATAGACACCTTGTCATTGAAGGCGTAGCTGACGGTTGGCTGCAGGGTGACGATTGTGACTTCGCTCTTGCTGCCGAAGTAACGGCCGGCAAAGCCGTTCTCGTAGTCAGTCACCAAGCCGAACGGTGCGTATACACCGACACCGAATGCCCACTGGTCGTCGATTGGCTTGACGTAGTAGCCCATGGGTACGGCGATGAACGGGACCATGTCGCCGTCGTTGCTGCCGCTCCTTGGGGTAGAGCTGGCGTCGCTGATGTCGGTGTGTGCGTCTAGAAATGCAGCACCGCCGGTGACTTGTTCGCGCTTGAGGCGCGACATGCCGGCAGGGTTGCCAAAAATGGTGCTTGCGTCATCGGCAGATGAAGATCGCCCGGCAAAACCTGTACCCATCCCGCTGATGCTTTGTTCGTTGATGGCGAAGCCACTTGCGAAGATCTGGGTGGATGCCAGGGAAACGGCGAGGCAAAGGGTGGTTTTGAGCATTACTTTTTTCATTATTAGAACTCTTGGTAATCAGCGGGGCGAAAATTACCAACATTTTCGCCCCAGCGCTATAGGCTGTATGGCTTGAGTTAGAGCGGTTTTGTAGGACAATCAGACCAAATTCGCGGCGCGTTGCGCGATCTTCTGAAAGAGACGGATCAGCAGGCGACCTGATTCAGCGATGAAACACAGGTTTGCCAGGCATAGGTGAAGTCTCTCAGGCGCCCTTGAGGCTGGAAGGTCTGGCGCCAGATGCGGGCCATTCCAAGCAGGTCGTCTGCTTCGGGGAGCGGAGTGTTCTGTTCTTCGACCAGCAGCCAGGCGATGGCGGTGGCATAACGCAGGTTGACGGTCAGTTCGAGGTGCGGGCCACTCAGAAATGCATGTTGGCTGGCCAAGCCGCGAACCAGGCTGGCGCGTTCGGGATCAAGTGCCAGGTAATGGTCCCAGAGTGCCTGGTGGCGGTGTTCGGCGATTCGGTACAAGCCGTGTCCACGGCGATCGTGCAGGGCGGACCCAAGGGCTGACTGACTGGCGGCGATGCCCAGCAGCAGGGATTCGGCGGTTGCGCTATGGCGCCCAAGGTAAATCAATGTCGGACGTATCACATAACGGCACAGTTCGCTGGCAGCGATACCCATAAAACCCTCGAACGTGAAGTGGGTCGGCGAGTCCTGAAGGGAGCGTTGGCAGCGGGTGGATCGAATCAGGCTCGCCGGAAGCGGATTTCGCCGCTTGAGTTGAAGTGTAGTGTCATATTCGCGCTGTAAAGGACTGTTTTTAAAATATTTCCGGCAGCCAGTTATAACCGTTATATCGGTTGGTGCTTAGGCGGTGGCCGCGAAAAGAGAAATATCGGGCAATAAAAAGCCCCGCTGTTCAAGCGAGGCTTTTGAGGTTTTACCTTCTGGCGTATCAGGCAACCAGTGCCTGACGGGTACGCTCGATCACGGCCTGCAGCGGCGCGGCGCTGGAGTATTGATCGGGGTAGAGGCGTTCGCTGTGACGAGCGATGCCGTGTTCGTTGACCAGAGTGAAACTGAAGCAGCCTTTGCGAGCGGCCATGATCAGGCAGTTCATTGGTGCAAAAGCGTTGGTTAGGGTGCGGATGGCATCCTGGGTGTGGATTTGAGTAGTCATTAATGGTGTTCCTACAAGCGACACGGATAAGAACCGTGCAAAGTTAAAACGTTCCAGTGACGACGACCACCATTGGTCGAACGAAGAACCCAACTGGAACAAAGCAGCCAGTTTGAAGCGCTGAATAAATTGGCGCGCTTGGGCTGGCAGGTAGGTACTTAGGAGGGCAGGCAACACATCAAGGGCAAAGGTTCTGGGCCCGGGGTGAAGATCCTGATCAATTTGCAGGCTGGTTCGGTCAGAGTAAGTGGACTTCGCAACACCCTTTGTTTTCGATTCAAAGGCAGTGCCGACGCAAGGTTTACCTGGAAACCATCGAGGTGGTCGATCCCGCTTGTTCGGTTGAAGCTTCCTGTGGGAAGGCAGACCGGGGGGATTTGTTCGACCAGAATTGACTTTCAGCTTGGTACTAACGCCGCGGATACTATCGGATTGAACTGCGAAAGGGAAGTGTGTTAGCCAAAAAACATCTTTTTGAGGGTCAATACTCAGGTGCTCATTGGCATTATGACCCGCCGTTTGCCCTGCAATGGCACAAAAATCCGACAGTCGGTCGTTTCCGTTCATCGGGCCAGGGTCAGCCTGGATCAAGGGTTCGACAGGGTTTATCCCCAGACCGGGTAACGAAATGCGCCGAAATAGCGCATCGATATAACGGCCTCGAAGGTACTTGTGCACATAAGTTGCGCGAGTTGTCATCCCAGTGTCATCTTGCCCTCAAACGCAGTGGGTGCCTGTAACCAAAATTTAAGTCAATGAAAAACATCGCTTTTTTTTACTGGTGAAAAAATCGTCAGTTTGACTGCGAGCCCCATTCCACACGGCTTTGCGAGAGTTCAAGGACGGTTGTCCACTGAGTTATCCACAGCTTCTGTGGATTGTCCCGAGCGCTTGCTCTAGGACGGGCGTGCCGAGTTTTTTAGACTTTACCTGTAAGAAAAAAAGAGTAGAGTGGCGCGCCTTCCGATCTGCCCCACAGTGCTTTATGAAGTTTCGCTCAGTATCAGTTTCCGTAACCTCGACACCTTCCAGTGTTACCCCACCCAAGCGTTTTTCGATGCGTGTGGCCGAATGGCTGCTGGACAGCCCGCGCCTGGGCGAAAACAGCAACGTCAAACACTTCGCCGGGCGTTTGCTCAAGCAACCGGCCCGCGAAGGCGTAGTGGCCGCGCAAAGCCGTCTCGGTCAGTTGATGTGCCGCGAATGCGGAAATGCCCGGGATCGTCGTATCGGCCAGGACCTTTTGCGTCAGGCCGCGCGGGCAGGGGATCGACGCGCGCAACAGGAACTGGGGCTGATCGAAGACTGAGCTGTCCAAGACCTGACACCTTGGTTAACCTTCAAGTTTTATCGAACGGGCAGGAATGGCGATGGCGATGGACTTGACCAGCATAGTGCTCGGTCTGGCGGGCGCAGCACTGCCGTTGTTGGCATTGGCCTGGCAACTTCAACGCCGGGCGAGCGTCACGCAAACTGACGTTGCCCTGCTGGAAGAGCGTCTGGTCATGGCGCAACTGACCCAGGATGGATTGAACGCTCAACTCGAAAGCTGTCGCGACGAAATCGCTGATCTGGGGCAGGCCAACGCCGCCAAACAGGCAGACCTTGCCGCGATGCGCCGTGAAGTCGAACTGTTGCAGATCGAACGCGATGACGCCCGCGATGCCGCCCACGCCTGGAACATCGAACGTGCCGGCAAAGAGGTTGAGTTACGTCGCCTGGACGCCCAGGCCGCCTCCCTCAACGCAGAGCTGCGTGAACAGCAGGAAAGCCATCAGCAGCGCCTCAGCGACTTGCAAGGCTCGCGGGACGAATTGCGTGCCCAGTTCGCCGAACTGGCGGGAAAGATTTTCGACGAGCGCGAGCAGCGCTTCGCCGAAACCAGTCAGAAGAGCCTGGGGCAGTTGCTCGATCCTTTGAAAGAACGCATCCAGTCGTTTGAAAAGCGCGTCGAGGAAAGTTATCAGGCTGAAGCGCGCGAGCGCTTCTCGCTGGCCAAGGAGCTCGAGCGTCTGCAACAGCTGAACCTGCGCCTGAGCGACGAAGCCACCAACCTGACCCGCGCCTTGAAAGGCCAGAAAACCCAGGGCAACTGGGGCGAGCTGATTCTTGAGCGGGTGCTTGAACACGCCGGTCTCGAGAAGGGCCGCGAGTACCAGACTCAGGTCAACCTCAAAGGCCCGGACGGTGAACGCTTCCAGCCAGATGTGATCATCTATTTGCCGGGCGACAAGCAGGTGGTGGTCGACTCCAAGGTCAGCCTGACGGCTTACCAGCAATACGTGGCGGCGGAAGACGATGCCATCGGCCAGCTAGCCATCAAGCAGCACGTGCTGTCGCTACGCACTCACGTCAAAGGCCTGGCCGGCAAGGATTACAAGCGCCTCGACGGCTTGCACAGCCTGGATTTCGTCTTGCTGTTCGTACCCATCGAAGCGGCATTTTCTGCGGCGCTGCAGGCGGAGCCGAGCCTGTTTCAGGAGGCATTCGACCGCAACATCGTGATCGTCAGCCCGACCACGTTGCTGGCCACCCTGCGTGTTATCGACAGCCTGTGGAAGCAGGAACGTCAGAGTCAGAACGCCCGTGAAATCGCCGAGCGGGCAGGGTGGCTATACGACAAGTTCGTGCTGTTCATTCAGGACCTGGATGAAGTCGGTAATCGCTTGCAGCAACTGGACAAGGCCTACAGTTCTGCGCGTAACAAGCTGACAGAAGGCCGCGGCAATCTGGTCAGTCGCAGTGAGCAGCTCAAGTTGCTCGGCGCGCGGGCGAGCAAGAGCCTGCCGGCGGACCTGCTGGAACGGGCGATGACCGATGTCGATGGCTTGGCCGAATTGCCTGAATAAAGATCAAAAGATCGCAGCCTTCGGCAGCTCCATTGACCGCGTGAAAACCCGATCCCGTAGGAGCTGCCGAAGGCTGCGATCTTTTTCGGATGGCACGCTACAACGGCAAATACCGACTCAACAACGCCCGCAACGCCGCCGGTTTCACCGGCTTGGCCAGATAATCCAACCCCGCCGCATGTACCCGGGCCACCGTTTCCGGGTGCCCATCGGCGCTGATCACCACGCCTGGCACCGGCTCGCCCAGGCGGGTTCGCAACCATGCCATCAAGTCCGTCCCGGTCTCGCCATCGTCCAGGTGATAATCCACCAGCGCCAGTTGCGGACGCATGCCATTGCTCAGTAACGCCGCGCATTCGTCGCGGTTGCGCGCCGTCCAGACCTGACAGCCCCAGCGGGTGAGCAGGCTGTTCATGCCGATCAGGATGCTGTCTTCGTTGTCGATGCACAGCACTTGCGCGCCGCTCAGAAGTTTGCCGTTGAGCTCGGCGACGTTGGCTGGCGCCGCGATTTGCGCTTTGGCCAACGGTACGCTGACGCTGAACACACTGCCGCGACCCGGCCAGGAGCGCACTTGCAAGGTGTGGCCCAGAACGCGACACAGCCCGTCTGCAATCGCCAGGCCCAGGCCCAGACCTTTTTCGGCACGGGTCTGATGGCTATCCAGGCGTTTGAATTCCTCGAAAATCACTTTCAGTTTGTCTGCCGGAATCCCCGGCCCACGGTCCCAGACCTCCAGGCAAAGTTCGCCCTTGTGCCGACGAACCCCCAACAGCACCGGCCCCTTGGCATAGCGGAAGGCGTTGGTCAGGAAGTTCTGCAAGATCCGTCGCAACAGTTTGATGTCACTGTCGACCCGCAACGTACTGCCTCGAACCCTGAATTTGAGCCCCTGGTCCCGGGCCAGCGCCTTGAATTCTGCGCCGAGAATGTCGAACAGCTCATTGAGCACGAACGGCTTCGGATCCGGGTTGATCTTGCCGTTTTCCAGGCGGGAAATGTCCAGCAGATCGCTGATCAGGTCTTCGGCCGAGCGCAGTGACGAATCCAGGTGATGAACCAGTTTCTGCGCTTCGCTGGACAGGCCGTCATCCTGATGGGACAGGGCCGCGGAAAACAGCCTCGCGGCGTTCAGAGGTTGCATGAGGTCATGGCTGACCGCCGCGAGAAAACGGGTTTTCGACTGGTTGGCCGACTCGGCGGTGCCCTTGGCTTCGGTCAGGGCCACGTTGAGTTGCGACAGCTCATGAGTGCGCTCGGTGACCCGCCGCTCCAGGCCTTCGTTGGCTTCGGTCAACGCCTGCTCGGCTTCGCGGAACGCGGTGATGTCGGTAAAACTCATGACGAAACCGCCGCCCGGCATCGGGTTTCCGATCAGCTCAATCACACGGCCATTGGGGAAAAGTCGTTCGGAGGTGTGGGCACGACCCTGGCGCATCCAGTGCAAACGACGGGCGACGTGCACTTCGGCTTCTCCAGGACCGCATAGACCGCGCTCGGCGTTGTAGCGAATGATGTCGGCAATCGGCCGGCCTACGCGGATCAAGCCGTCCGGGTAGTTAAACAGTTCCAGATAACGCCGGTTCCACGCCACCAATCGCAACGACTGGTCGACTACGCTGATGCCTTGCGTAATGTTCTCGATCGCGCCTTGCAGCAGCGCGCGATTGAATTGCAGCACTTCCGAGGCCTCGTCGGCGATTCGGACGACATCCTCGAGTTGCATTTCCCGACCTTCAATAGCGGCTTTTACCACCGCGCGTGTCGAAGAAGCGCCGAGGACACCGGCCAGCAAACGTTCGGTGTGGGCAATCCATTCACCATCGGCGTTCTGATTCGGGTTGAAGCCTTTGCCCTGGCGGTAGGCGAAACGGATAAAACTCTGACGGGCGCGCTCTTCACCGACAAACCGTGCGGCCAGTTGCAGCAGATCGTCGATGTGCACCGCCAGCATTGAGCGGGCGCTGGGGCGGGCACTGATTTCCTGACCAATGAAACGGCCGGCTTGCCAGTGTTCCGAAACCCGTGTGCGCGACAGCACCGACACCCAGGCGAACAGCGTGAAGTTGGCCGCCAGCGACAACACCACGCCTTGGGTCAGCGGGGTGAGCGGCAGGTTCAGCGGGTTGCTGTGCAGCCAACCGAGGCCGGGGAAACTGCTCAATGACAAACCCAGGCTATGCGCAGCAATGGGCAGAACCAGGGTGTAGAACCACAGGAATGTCCCGGCGGCGAGGCCGGCGAACACGCCGCGCCGGTTGGCCTGTTTCCAGTACAGCGCGCCAAGCATGGCGGGTGCCAGTTGGGTCACGGCGGCGAAGGCAATCTGGCCGATGGTCGCCAGGCTCGCGGTTGAGCCCAGCAAGCGATAGCTGACGTAGGCCAGCAGCAAAATCACCACGATGCTGACGCGACGCACCGAAAGCATCCACTGGCGGAACACTTCGAACGGCCGCTCGGCGTTATTGCGGCGCAACAACCACGGCAACAGCATGTCGTTGGAGACCATGGTCGACAGCGCCACGCTGGCGACAATCACCATGCCGGTCGCGGCCGAGGCGCCACCGATAAAGGCCAGCATTGCCAGCGCGGGGTGGGCTTGCGCCAGGGGCAGGCTGATGACAAACGAGTCCGGCAACACTGAACTGGGCAGCAACATCTGACCGGCCAAAGCGATCGGGACTACGAACAATGCTGCCAACGCCAGGTACGCCGGGAACACCCACTTGGCCAAGCGCAAATCCTGTGGGTCAATATTTTCCACCACCGTCACGTGAAACTGCCGGGGCAGGCAGATGATCGCCATCATCGCTACGCCGGTTTGCACCACCATCGACGGCCAGTTGATGGTTTCCTTCCAATACTCTTCGAGACGCGGAGCGAGCATCGCCTGATCGAACAGGTCTTCGAAACCGTCGTACAGGCCGTAAGTCACGAACGCCCCGACCGCGAGAAACGCGAACAGTTTGACCAGCGACTCGAAGGCAATCGCCAGCACCATGCCACGGTGGTGTTCGGTGGCGTCGAGGTTGCGGGTACCGAACACAATGGTAAACAACGCGAGCACCAGCGACACGATCAACGCCGTGTCCTGGGCGCGAGTGCCCATGGCGTCGGCACCGGCACCGATCAGCAGGTTCACCCCGAGCACAATGCCTTTGAGCTGCAGCGCGATGTACGGCAGGACGCCGACCAGGCAGATCAGCGCCACGACAATCGCCAGCGATTGGGATTTGCCATAACGGGCGGCGATGAAGTCGGCAATGGAGGTGATGTTCTCCTGCTTGCTGATCATCACCATTTTTTGCAGGACCCATGGCGCGCAGACCAGCAGCAGGATCGGCCCGAGGTAGATGGGCAGGAACGACCAGAGTTGTTCGGCGGCCTGACCGACGGCACCGAAGAACGTCCAGCTGGTGCAATAGACCGCCAGCGACAGGCTGTACACCCAAGCGCGCACCCGCGGCGGCAACGGCGCACTGCGACGATCACCGTAGAAGGCGATGGCGAACAGGATGGCCATATAGGCCAGGGCAACGGCGGCGATCAGCCCGCTGGACAGCGACATGGGAACTCCAGACAAAAGGCACCCGGGACTCCCGCCCGGACAGACAGTCTCGCATGACCGTCTGCGTTAGTCAGTGTCGACCAAGGTCGTGGCGCGGCGGGGTGTCGCAGGCGGTGTGTCATTTATAACCTTAGGTGTTTCTTCGGGCCCCTTCGCGAGCAAGCCCGCTCCCACATTTAACCGGGTTCTCCCATAAGAATGCGGTCGAATGTGGGAGCGGGCTTGCTCGCGAAGGCATCGTCACTGACTGACCAAGTCTGTAGCGCCGATGCCTAATGATCGCTAGCCTAGGCATGTGGCGCATCCGCCCGGTGTAGCGAGAATACTGGTGATCGAATCGGAAGGCAGTGTTTAACGTTATATCTGCAAAACAGATAACAGTTAGAGATATTACCCGTTATATCGATATTTGATTGGGATCTACCATGGACTTCACCTCAAAAGAGGAGAGGAGTTCGACATGACATGCCCTGACACCGCCAAGCCCGGCCTCAAACCATTCACTCACCTGCAGCATCCGCGCGAGGTCATCCGTCAGTTCACCCCGAACTGGTTTGCGGCAACGATGGGCACCGGCGTACTGGCGTTGGCGCTGGCGCAGTTGCCAAACGCGAGCTCCGGTCTGCACGCATTTGCCGAAGTCCTTTGGCTCTTCAACATCGTTCTGTTCGCTTTATTCACGGCGTTGTACGCGGCACGTTGGGTGCTGTTTTTCGATGAGGCGCGGCGGATTTTCGGACATTCCACGGTATCGATGTTTTTCGGCACCATTCCCATGGGGTTGGCGACAATCATCAACGGTTTTTTGTTGTTCGGTCTGCCGCGCTGGGGCGAAGGTGTGATTCATGTTGCCGAGCTGTTGTGGTGGCTGGATGTGGCGATGTCGCTGGCGTGTGGTGTGCTGATTCCTTACATGATGTTCACCCGTCAGGAGCACAGCATCGATCAGATGACCGCCGTCTGGCTGTTGCCGGTGGTGGCCGCGGAAGTGGCGGCTGCCAGCGGTGGCCTGCTGGCGCCGCATCTGGCCGATGCCCATTCGCAACTGGTGGTTCTGATCACTAGCTACGTGCTTTGGGCATTTTCCCTGCCGGTGGCGTTCAGCATTCTGACGATCCTGTTGCTGCGCATGGCGTTGCACAAGCTGCCCCACGAAAACATGGCTGCTTCGAGCTGGCTGGCGCTTGGCCCGATCGGCACCGGGGCATTGGGCATGTTGCTGCTGGGAGCCGACGCGTCGGCGATTTTTGCCGCCAACGGTTTGCCAGGCGTCGGTGAGATCGCCGCCGGGCTGGGGTTGATGGCCGGTATCACGCTGTGGGGCTTTGGTCTTTGGTGGATGCTGATTGCATTTTTGATTACCGGGCGTTACCTGCGCGCCGGGATTCCCTTCAACCTCGGCTGGTGGGGGTTCACCTTTCCGCTGGGCGTCTATTCTCTGGCAACGTTGAAACTGGCCAGCACTTTGAGTTTGACGTTTTTCAGTGCCTTTGGCTGTGTGCTGGTGGCGTTGCTGGCGGTGATGTGGCTGATCGTCGCCAAACGCACGCTGCAGGGCGCATGGCGGGGCGAGTTGTTTGTCTCGCCGTGCATTGCAGGATTAAAGAAATAACCTGCGAAGATTAGGTAATGTGTGGCCTGGATCGACGATCGACATTCCAACAACAGTATCCACACCATCATCAGGGACACACGGAAGATGAGTCACCCCTCACAGTTCAGCTTGCTTCGCACTCGGCGTTTCCTGCCGTTTTTCGTGACACAGTCCCTTGGGGCGTTCAACGACAATGTCTTCAAACAGTCGCTGATCCTCGCCATTCTGTACAAGTTGACCCTCTCGGGTGATCGTTCGATCTGGGTCAATCTGTGCGCGCTGCTGTTTATCCTGCCGTTCTTTCTGTTTTCGGCGCTGGCCGGGCAGTTTGGCGAGAAGTTCGCCAAGGACGCGCTGATTCGGCTGATCAAGCTCGGGGAAATCGCCATCATGGCGGTCGGCGCGGTGGGTTTTGTGTTCGATCATTTGTGGCTCATGCTGCTGGCGCTGTTCGCCATGGGCACACATTCGGCACTGTTCGGGCCGGTGAAATACTCGATCCTGCCCCAAGCCTTGCACGAAGAAGAGTTGGTGGGGGGCAACGGTCTGGTGGAGATGGGCACGTTTCTGGCGATCCTCGCCGGGACCATTGGCGCCGGGGTCATGATGTCGTCTGCACATTACGCGCCCATCGTTTCCACGGCGATCATTGGCATTGCAGTGCTGGGTTATCTGGCCAGTCGCAGCATTCCACGGGCGGCGGCCTCATCGCCGGAAATGCGCCTGAACTGGAACATCTTCAGTCAATCCTGGGCCACCTTGAAACTGGGTCTGGGGCAAACGCCGGCGGTGTCGCGCTCGATTGTCGGCAACTCGTGGTTCTGGTTTGTCGGGGCGATTTACCTGACGCAGATTCCGGCCTATGCCAAGGAGTGGATGCACGGCGACGAAACCGTGGTGACGCTGATTCTTACGGTGTTCTCGGTGGGTATCGCGCTGGGTTCGCTGCTCTGCGAAAAACTGTCCGGACGCAAAGTCGAGATCGGGCTGGTGCCGTTCGGCTCGTTTGGCCTGACCGTGTTCGGCTTGCTGCTGTGGTGGCATTCCGGGGGAATTCCGGACAGCGTCAACGGCCATGGCTGGATCGAAATCCTCGGCTTTGGTCACACCTGGCTCGTGTTGATCGACATTCTCGGTCTCGGGGTTTTCGGCGGTTTCTACATTGTGCCGCTGTACGCGTTGATCCAGTCACGCACCCCGGAGCACGAGCGAGCGCGGGTGATTGCCGCCAATAACATTCTCAACGCGCTGTTCATGGTGATCTCGGCGATTGTTTCGATCGTGTTGCTGAGCTTGGCCAAGTTGTCGATCCCGCAACTGTTCCTGGTAGTGTCGCTGCTGAACATCGGCGTCAACGCCTACATCTTCAAAATCGTCCCCGAGTTCAGCATGCGCTTCATGATCTGGCTGCTCAGCCATTCCATGTACCGCGTCGAGCATCGCAACCTGGAGGCGATTCCGGATGAAGGCGCGGCGCTGCTGGTGTGCAATCACGTGTCCTTCGTCGATGCGTTGCTGATTGGCGGCGCAGTGCGTCGGCCGATTCGCTTTGTGATGTATTACAAGATTTACAACCTGCCGGTGTTGAACTTCATCTTTCGCACGGCCGGGACGATTCCTATCGCGGGACGTCAGGAAGACATTCAGATTTACGAAAAGGCCTTCACGCGCATCGCCCAATACCTGAAGGACGGTGAGCTGGTGTGCATCTTCCCCGAAGGCAAATTGACCGCCGATGGCGAGATCAACGAGTTCAAAGGCGGGCTGACGCGGATTCTCGAAGAGACACCGGTGCCGGTGATTCCGCTGGCATTGCAGGGGTTGTGGGGGAGTTTCTTCAGTCGCGATCCCGACAAAGGCGTATTCCGTCGGTTGTGGTCGCGGGTGACGTTGGTGGCGGGTCCGGTGGTAACGGTCGAGGCGGCAGAGCCAGCCAGGTTGCAAGGGTTGGTCGGGGAGTTGCGCGGCGCTGTGCGCTAATCCCCTGTCGATGCGGGCCGCTACGTTTGCGAGCCCGCTAGCGAGTCTTCAGCCCGCCATCGCCAATCGGTTGCGTCCTTCACGCTTGGCCACATACAGCGCGCTGTCGGCCCGTCGCAACAGGCTTTCGGCTGACTCGCCAGGCAGCAGGGTCGAACAGCCGAGGCTGACGGTCAGCTCGATCCGTTTGCCGTCAGCCAGATAATCCTTGGCCTGCGCAGCAAACCGCAGTCGCTCGCCGACCAAGGCTGCCGCCTCGCGGCCGGTGTTGGACAGCAGAATCAGGAACTCTTCGCCGCCAAAGCGAAACACCATGTCGACGTTGCGCAGCTGGCTTTTGATCGAGGCTGCAACGGCTTTCAGCACGTCATCGCCGGCGCTGTGGCCGTGGTTATCGTTGATGTGTTTGAAGTGGTCGATGTCCAGCATCAGTAACGAAAGGGGTTGCAAATGCCGGCGCGACATCTCGACTTCCCGATCCAGCGTCTGGTCCATGGCAATGCGGTTGCCGGTGTCCGTGAGGGGATCGCGCAAGGCACTCTGAGTGGCGGCGCGGTAGAGCAGGGCATTGCGCATCGGGTACAGCAATGCGGACAGCACTGACTCGAGATTGCCCTGCTCCATCTCGTCGAAACGCTGGTTACGGCGGAATACCAGTTCGCCCAGGTGCTCGCCTTCATGGCTGAGGGTGTAGCTGATCGAATGATGACCGCGCTGACCGAACTCAAGTCGCAAGTCGCTGGCCTCGTGCTGGTAGCTCAGGGCGTCGAGCGGAACAAGTCGCTGAATTTCGCGGAAGAAGAGCCCAAGAATGCGCTGCGGCTCCAGACTGGTTTGCAGCTGCTGGCTCAGTTGCTGGCACACTTGCGCAAGACTGACCGGCCTCTTCAGGAGAGGGGGCTGCTGACCAAAGCCCAGGCGTTGCAATTTGGCGCTGTCGAAGTCAATTGCGTTGGTCTGGGAAGGTGATTTCATATGGCGTGCGCCCCTAAGCAGTAAGGCTGTCTTACAGGCTGGGTGAGAGCGGCACTGGGCTGCGAATCATACTGGTCCATCAGTCCCGTAGGACATTTGGCGCAAGTCTAATCTGCTTTGTCGAAGATTAGTAAACCATCGACTCGAGGGTCGCCCCGTCTGCTTCCACACGGCGTGTGTTAGCAAATTTAGAGCGAAAGTCGTGCCATTCGGTTCAGTCGAATTAAAAGCGTTATTAATCAATATATTGATAGGGTTTTGGCGGGATCAGGGTTGCGCCATGACATTTGTTTGACTGAAATTAAGCGCGGTTGTGACGCTTGTTGAGTGCCGTGACGGAAATTCGCCACGGCACAAAAGCGACGCACGGCGTTACTGGGCGTTGAACGCCTGGCCGTTGATCCCGGTGCTGTCCGGGCCCATCAAGTAGAGGTAGACCGGCATGATCTCCTCGGGCGTCGGGTTGTTCAGCGGGTTTTCACCGGGATAAGCCTGGGCGCGCATGCTGGTGCGGGTGGCACCGGGGTTGATGCTGTTGGAGCGCACCGGGGCCACGGTGTCGACCTCGTCGGCCAGTGTTTGCATCAGGCCTTCGGTGGCGAATTTGGAGACACCGTAAGCGCCCCAATACGCACGGCCCTTGCGGCCGACGCTACTGGAAGTGAACACCACCGAAGCGTCCTGCGACAGTTTGAGCAGCGGCAACAGCGTGCTGGTAAGCATGAACATGGCGTTGACGTTGACTTGCATGACACGCATGAAGTTTTCGCCGGACAGTTGCTCGATCGGCGTGCGCGGACCAATGATCGATGCGTTGTGCAGCAAGCCGTCGAGGTGGCCGAATTCGGTTTCAATCATCGCCGCCAGCTCATCGTATTGATGGGGCAGGGCGGTTTCCAGGTTGAACGGGATCACGGCCGGTTGTGGATGGCCGGCAGCCTCGATTTCGTCATAGACCTGAGTCAGGTTGGCTTCGGTCTTGCCCAGCAACAGTACGGTGGCGCCGTGGGCGGCATAGGTTTTCGCAGCGGCAGCGCCGATGCCGCGACCAGCGCCGGTGACCAGGATGACCCGGTCCTTGAGCAGTTCAGGGCGGGCGGAATAATCAAACATAAAAAACCTCACAACATTTCTGTAGACAGGCATCACATCTGTGGCGAGGGAGCTTGCTCCCGCTCGGCTGCGAAGCAGTCGTAAAGCCTATAAATGCGGTGTACCTGAAAGAATGTGTTCATAGAAAGTGGGGCTGCTTCGCAGCCCAGCGGGAGCAAGCTCCCTCGCCGCAAAAGCCTCTGGCTCAGCAGCTGCAGAGCGCGCTATCCAAGACCTTGCGCAACTCCAACGGATGATCGACCACCACATCCGCACCCCAATGCCGCGGGTTATCGTCCGGATGAATGTAGCCATAGGTCACGGCGGCCGTCCGGGTGCCGGCATCGCGGCCAGACTCGATATCGCGCAGGTCATCACCCACAAACAGCACACTCTCCGGATCAAGGTCGAGCATCTTGCACGCGAGGATTAAGGGCTCCGGGTCCGGCTTGCTGTTCTTCACGTGATCCGGGCAGATCAACAGCGCCGAACGCTCGGCCAGCCCCAGTTGCTGCATGATCGGCTCGGCAAACCGCAATGGCTTGTTGGTGACCACGCCCCAGATCAGGTTGGCTTTCTCGATGTCGGCCAACACTTCGGCCATGCCGTCGAACAGCTTGCTGTGAACCGCACAACCCGCGAGGTAGCGCTCGAGGAACTCCAAACGAAGCTCTTCAAAGCCTGGAGATTCGGGGTCCATGCTGAACGTCACGGCAACCATCGCCTTCGCGCCGCCAGAGATCTCGTCGCGAATGTGTTTGTCGTTCACTGGCGGCAAGCCGCGGTCGGCACGCATCGCCTGACAGATCGCAATGAAGTCCGGCGCGGTGTCGAGCAGCGTGCCGTCCATGTCGAAAAGAACTGCTCTGATACGCATCGGCTTACTCCTCGCGCAGGGTCTGGATCATGTAGTTGACGTCCACGTCGGAGGCCAGTTTGTAGTGCTTGGTCAGCGGGTTGTAGGTCAGGCCGATGATGTCCTTGACGGTCAGGCCGGCCATGCGGCTCCAGGCACCGAGCTCGGAAGGGCGGATGAATTTCTTGAAATCGTGGGTGCCGCGTGGCAGCAGCTTCATGATGTATTCGGCGCCGACGATGGCGAACAGGTACGCCTTCGGGTTGCGGTTGATCGTGGAGAAGAACACCTGGCCGCCCGGTTTGACCATTTTGAAGCAGGCGCGGATGACCGAAGACGGGTCCGGGACGTGCTCAAGCATTTCCAGGCAAGTCACCACGTCGAACTGCTCGGGCATTTCTTCAGCCAGGGCTTCGGCGGTGATCTGCCGGTATTCAACGCTTACGCCGGATTCGAGCTGATGCAACTGAGCGACCGCCAGCGGCGCTTCCCCCATGTCGATGCCCATCACGGTCGCGCCGCGTTGAGCCATGGCTTCGCTGAGGATGCCGCCGCCGCAGCCGATGTCGAGGACCTTCTTGCCGGCCAGATTGACGCGTTCGTCGATCCAGTTGACCCGCAGCGGGTTGATGTCGTGCAGCGGTTTGAACTCGCTTTCGCGGTCCCACCAGCGATGGGCCAGGGCTTCGAATTTGGCGATTTCGGCGTAGTCGACGTTACTCATGGTTCATCCTCTAAAACTTGAAAAATCCTGTCGCCCCGGCGGTTGGCCTAGGGGTGCTTACAATTCGGTGTGGCCGCTGATGCGCTGGCCCCAGGCCTTGGCAGTGGCGCAAAGCTGTTCTTCATCCAGACGGGTCAGGCGACGGTCGTCGAGCAGTTGCTTGCCACCCACCCAGAGGTGTTTCACGCAGTCGCGACCGGTGGCGTATATAAGCTGCGAAACCGGGTTGTAGACCGGTTGCTGCGCCAGGCCCGAAAGGTCAAATGCGACCATATCCGCGGCTTTGCCGATTTCCAGCGAGCCGACCTCCGCCTCGATCCCCAGCGCCCGGGCGCCGTTGAGCGTGGCCATCCGCAGCGCGTGATGGGCGTCCAGTGCGGTGGCCGAACCGGCGACGGCTTTGGCGAGCAATGCGGCGGTGCGGGTTTCGCCGAGCAGGTCGAGGTCATTGTTGCTGGCCGCGCCATCGGTGCCGACGGCCACGTTGACGCCCGCCTGCCACAAACGCTCCACCGGGCAGAAACCGCTGGCCAGCTTCAGGTTCGACTCAGGGCAATGAATCACATGAGTGTTGCTTTCTACCAGCATCACCAGGTCCTCATCGCTGATCTGCGTCATATGCACAGCCTGGAAGCGTGGCCCGAGCAGGCCCAGACGCTGGAGTCGGGCCAGTGGGCGTTCGCCAAGCTGCTCAACGGCCTGCTGCACTTCGAAGGCGGTTTCGTGGACATGCATGTGGATCGAGGCGTCCAGCTCTTCGGCGATCACCCTGATTTTCTCAAGGTTTTCGTCGCCCACGGTGTAAGGCGCGTGGGGGCCGAAGGTAACTTTGATGCGCTCGTGGTGCTTGAGATCGTTGAACAGTTCAACGCCCTGACGAATGGCTTCATCCGCCGAACTGGCGCCAGGAATGGGGAAGTCGAGGATCGGAATCGCGATCTGCGCGCGAATGCCGCTGTTATGCACGCGTTCGCTGGCAACCTTCGGAAAGAAATACATGTCAGAGAAGCAGGTGATGCCGCCTTTGATCTGTTCGGCAATGGCAAGGTCGGTGCCATCGCGTACAAAGGCTTCATTGACCCACTTGGCTTCGGCCGGCCAAATGTGGTTTTCCAGCCAGGTCATCAGCGGCAGATCGTCGGCGAGGCCGCGGAACAGTGTCATCGCCGCATGTCCGTGGGCATTGATCAGGCCGGGGCTGAGCAGCATGTCCGGCAATTCGCGGACTTCGGTTGCGTCAAGCTTCAGCGCAGCCGCGCGCGGGCCGATAAAGACAATGCGCCCGTCGCGAATGCCCAGGCCATGCTCTTTGAGGACAACGCCAGCGGGTTCGACGGGTACCAGCCAGGTCGGCAGCAATAACAGGTCGAGCGCAGCGGCAGTGTTCGGCATCGAAGGTCGGTTCCAGTGCTTTTGTAAAGGATGGCGAAGTATACCCGAGCGTCTTCGCGGGGGGATCGCTATAATCGGCGGCTTTGTTACTGAGCACGGGGTGTGGGATGCGCAATCGACTGTTGGCTGCGGAGAAGGTGAAGGCCATCGATTGGCGTGATGGCGCCCTGTACCTGCTGGATCAGCGTGTTTTGCCTTTCGAGGAAACCTGGATCGGCTACACCAGCGCGGCTGGCGTGGCCGAAGCCATTCGTTCGATGGTGGTGCGTGGGGCGCCGGCGATTGGCATCAGTGCTGCCTATGCCATGGTGTTGGCAGCCCGCGTCCGAATTGCCGAGGGCGGTGACTGGCAGGCGGCGTGGGAGGAGGATTACGCGTTGCTGGCCGATTCCCGTCCGACGGCGGTGAATCTGTTCTGGGCCTTGAGTCGCATGCGTGACCGCCTTGATCGTCTCAAGGGTGATGCCGACCCTTTGGCGGCGCTGGAGGCGGAGGCCATTGCCATTCACGAAAGTGATCGTGAAGCCAACCTGACCATGGCGCAACTGGGTGTGGATCTGATCCGCAAGCACCAGGGCAACGCCCAGGCGATCCTGACCCACTGCAACACCGGCGCGCTGGCCACTGGCGGTTTCGGTACGGCGCTGGGCGTCATTCGCGGGGCGTTCATCGAAGGCATGGTCGAGCGCGTTTATGCCGATGAAACCCGACCGTGGCTGCAAGGTTCGCGACTGACGGCGTGGGAGTTGGCCAACGAAGGCATTCCCGTGACCCTCAATGCCGACTCCGCTGCGGCTCACATCATGAAGACCAAAGGCATTACCTGGGTCATCGTCGGCGCCGACCGGATCACCGCTAATGGCGATGTGGCCAACAAGATCGGTACTTATCAACTGGCGGTCAACGCCATGCACCATGGCGTGCGCTTCATGGTGGTGGCGCCGAGTTCGACCATCGACATGAACCTGGCCAGTGGTGACGACATTCCAATTGAAGAGCGTGATGGCCGCGAGTTGCTGGAAGTGGGCGGCAAGCGGGTCGGGGCGGATGTCGATGCGTTCAACCCGGTGTTCGATGTGACGCCGGCGGATTTGATCGATGCGATCGTCACCGAAAAAGGCATCGTTGAGCGGCCGGATACCGCGAAGATGGCGCAGTTAATGTGCCGTAAGCGTCTGCATTGAAGATTTCTGGCGTCTGATTAATCGCCTTCTTAATCGCCTTCGCGGGCAAGCCCGCTCCCACAAAGTTCTATGTCCTGCCGACAATCTCGGGCATACAACGAACCCTGTGGGAGCGGGCTTGCCCGCGATGAGGCCCGCACAGTCAATAAATCAGCTTGGATTCTTCATTCAGAAACCCTCTAAGCCTCTCTCGTCCCCTATCAGCCTGCCACCAGTCAACTAACTACACTCCATGCGCATCTGGGGGATAGGTGCGTGGCGGCTCTTGTGATAACATCCGGCGGTTTCCAAGGTAGCCCGGCGTGGCTGCCTTTACTGCGCAGATCCATGGCATAACTCGTTGATTTGTCGTAAGTCGGTGCATTGGCACTCAGCCTGCATCGGCGAGCTTCGTTCGTCCCATATGGATGTGACGAAGTTTCACCAGAAAAAGGAATCAGGCTTCTCATGGGCGAACTGGCCAAAGAAATCCTCCCGGTCAATATCGAAGACGAGCTGAAGCAGTCCTACCTCGACTACGCGATGAGCGTAATTGTCGGGCGGGCACTGCCGGATGCGCGCGATGGCTTGAAGCCCGTGCACCGGCGTGTGCTGTTCGCGATGAGCGAGCTGGGTAACGACTTCAACAAGCCGTACAAGAAATCTGCCCGTGTTGTCGGTGACGTGATCGGTAAGTATCACCCTCACGGTGATACCGCGGTGTACGACACCATCGTTCGGATGGCGCAGCCATTCTCGCTGCGTTACCTGCTGGTAGACGGTCAGGGCAACTTCGGTTCGGTGGACGGCGACAATGCCGCGGCCATGCGATACACCGAAGTGCGCATGACCAAGCTGGCGCACGAGCTGCTGGCTGACCTGCATAAAGAAACCGTGGACTGGGTGCCGAACTACGACGGCACCGAAATGATCCCGGCGGTCATGCCGACCCGTATTCCCAACCTGCTCGTCAACGGCTCCAGCGGTATCGCCGTGGGCATGGCGACCAACATTCCGCCGCACAACCTCGGTGAAGTCATCGACGGTTGCCTGGCGCTCATCGACAACCCCGAGTTGACCATCGATGAGCTGATGCAATACATCCCCGGTCCGGACTTCCCGACCGCTGCGATCATCAACGGTCGCGCCGGCATCATCGAAGCCTACCGCACCGGTCGTGGCCGCATTTACATGCGCGCCCGCTCGATGATCGAAGACATCGACAAGGTTGGTGGTCGTCAGCAGATCGTCATCACCGAGCTCCCCTACCAGTTGAACAAGGCCCGTCTGATCGAGAAGATCGCCGAGCTGGTCAAAGAGAAAAAGCTCGAAGGCATTACCGAACTGCGCGACGAGTCCGACAAGGACGGTATGCGCGTCGTGATCGAGCTGCGTCGCGGCGAAGTGCCTGAGGTGATCCTCAACAACCTCTACGCCCAGACCCAGCTGCAAGCGGTGTTCGGTATCAACATCGTTGCGCTGATCGACGGCCGTCCGCGGATCCTGAACCTCAAGGACCTGCTGGAAGCCTTCGTTCGTCACCGTCGCGAAGTCGTTACCCGTCGTACCGTGTTCGAACTGCGCAAAGCCCGCGAACGTGGCCACATTCTGGAAGGTCAAGCGGTTGCCCTGTCGAACATCGACCCGGTGATCGCCCTGATCAAGGCCTCGCCAACGCCGTCGGAAGCCAAGGAAGCGCTGATCAAGACGGCGTGGGAATCGTCCGCGGTGGTCGCGATGGTCGAACGCGCGGGTGCCGACTCTTGCCGTCCAGAGACTCTGGACCCGCAATACGGTCTGCGCGAAGGCAAATACTTCCTCTCGCCGGAACAGGCGCAAGCCATTCTGGAGCTGCGTCTGCACCGTTTGACCGGTCTGGAACACGAGAAGCTGCTGGCCGAGTATCAAGAGATCCTCAACCAGATCGGCGAACTGATCCGCATCCTCAGCAGCGCCACGCGCCTGATGGAAGTGATCCGCGAAGAGCTGGAAGTGATCCGCGCCGAATACGGCGACGTGCGTCGCACCGAAATTCTCGATGCCCGTCTCGACCTGACCCTGGGTGACATGATCCCGGAAGAAGAGCGCGTCGTGACCATTTCCCACGGTGGTTATGCCAAGACCCAGCCATTGGCTGCGTACCAGGCTCAGCGTCGTGGCGGTAAAGGCAAATCGGCTACCGGCGTCAAGGATGAGGACTACATCGCTCACCTGCTGGTCGCCAACAGCCACACCACGCTGCTGCTGTTCTCCAGCAAAGGCAAGGTGTACTGGCTGAAAACCTACGAAATCCCGGAAGCGTCCCGCGCGGCTCGTGGTCGTCCGCTGGTCAACCTGCTGCCGCTGGACAGTGATGAATACATCACCACCATGCTGCCGGTCGAGGAATACACCGAAGGTCACTTCATCTTCATGGCCACTGCCAAAGGCACCGTGAAGAAGACCCCGCTGGAATCCTTCAGCCGTCAGCGCAGCGTCGGTCTGATCGCGCTTGAGCTCGACGAAGGTGACGTACTGATCTCTGCCGCCATTACCGATGGCGAGCGCGAAGTCATGCTGTTCTCCGATGGCGGCAAGGTCACTCGCTTCAAGGAAACCGACGTTCGCGCCATGGGCCGTACCGCTCGCGGTGTTCGCGGCATGCGTCTGCCGGAAGGGCAGAAGCTGATTTCCATGCTGATCCCGGAAGAAGGCAGCCAGATCCTCACCGCTTCGGCCCGTGGTTTCGGCAAGCGCACGGCGATCACCGAGTTCCCTGAGTACAAGCGCGGCGGTCAGGGCGTTATCGCCATGGTCAGCAACGACCGTAACGGCCGTCTGGTCGGCGCGGTTCAAGTGCTCGACGGCGAGGAAATCATGCTGATTTCCGACCAGGGTACTTTGGTCCGTACCCGTGTCGATGAAGTCTCCAGCCTGGGGCGTAACACCCAAGGCGTGACCCTGATCAAACTTGCCAGCGATGAAACGCTGGTCGGTCTGGAACGGGTTCAGGAGCCGTCGGAAGTCGAAAGCGAAGAGCTCGAAGAGGGCGCGGTGTTCGACGGTGAAGTCGTGATCGACGACAACGTTGTCGAAGACCAGCAGCTCGACGCCGCCGCTGACGAAGAACCGCAAGAGTAAGCGGGCAAACAGGGGGCGGATGAAAATTCGCCCCCTTGTTGTTTGTCCCTTTGGAATATTGATGCCCCTGTAGGAGCGAGCTTGCTCGCGATGGACGTCAACGATGACGCAGGTTTTCTGATTAAACGCGGCGCCCTCAAGTACTTCGCGAGCAAGCTCGCTCCTACAGTTGATCGCTCCAGCCATTCGCGGGACGATCACACCGAAATATTGCGTGACTACCACCAAATCAGAGCGAGATTGGATGTGAGCAAGAGAGCCTATAACTTCTGTGCCGGTCCTGCGGCACTTCCCGAAGCTGTCCTGCAGCGCGCCCAGGGTGAACTCCTTGATTGGCACGGCAAGGGCCTCTCGGTCATGGAAATGAGCCATCGCAGTGATGAGTTCGTGTCCATCGCGACCAAGGCCGAGCAGGATCTGCGTGATCTGCTGAATATCCCCTCGAACTATAAAGTGCTGTTCCTGCAAGGTGGCGCGAGCCAGCAATTTGCTCAGATCCCGCTGAACCTGTTGCCGGAAAGCGGCTCTGCCGACTATATCGACACCGGTATCTGGTCGCAGAAAGCCATCGAAGAAGCGTCGCGCTACGGCCACGTCAACGTCGCCGCCACCGCCAAGCCTTACGACTATTTCGCGATTCCCGGTCAGAACGAATGGAAGCTGTCGAAAGACGCGGCCTACGTTCACTACGCGCCGAACGAAACCATTGGCGGCCTGGAATTCCAGTGGATTCCGGAAACCGGTGACGTTCCGTTGGTCGCCGACATGTCTTCGGACATCCTCTCGCGTCCAATCGATGTCTCGCGCTTCGGCATGATCTACGCCGGCGCCCAGAAAAACATCGGCCCGAGCGGGATCGTCGTCAACATCGTTCGCGAAGACCTGGTGGGCAAGGCCCGTTCGCTGTGCCCGACCATGCTCGACTATAAAGTCGCCGCCGATAACGGTTCGATGTACAACACGCCGCCCACCCTGGCCTGGTACTTGTCCGGTCTGGTCTTCGAGTGGCTGAAAGAGCAGGGTGGCGTCGAAGCCATTGGCAAGCTCAACGAAGTGAAACAGCGCACCCTGTACGACTTCATCGATGCCAGCGGCTTGTACAGCAATCCGATCAACAAGTCCGACCGCTCGTGGATGAACGTGCCTTTCCGCCTGGCGGACGACCGTCTCGACAAGCCGTTCCTGGCCGGTGCCGACGAGCGTGGCCTGCTGAACCTCAAGGGGCACCGTTCCGTGGGCGGCATGCGCGCCTCCATCTATAACGCCGTCGACATCGTTGCGGTCAACGCACTGATTTCGTACATGGCAGAGTTCGAGAAGGAGCACGGCTGATGTCTGAGCAAGAACTCAAGGCACTGCGCCTGCGCATTGATGCCCTGGACGAAAAAGTCCTGGAGCTGATCAGTGAGCGCGCACGCTGCGCCCAGGAAGTTGCGCGAGTAAAGATGGCCTCGCTGGCCGAAGGCGAAGTGCCGGTGTTCTATCGTCCTGAGCGCGAAGCTCAGGTGCTCAAGCGCGTGATGGAGCGCAACCAGGGCCCGCTGGGCAACGAAGAGATGGCGCGGCTGTTCCGCGAAATCATGTCCTCGTGCCTGGCCCTCGAGCAGCCGCTGAAAGTGGCTTACCTCGGCCCGGAAGGCACCTTCACTCAAGCGGCAGCCATGAAGCACTTCGGTCACGCCGTGATCAGCAAGCCGATGGCGGCGATCGATGAAGTGTTCCGCGAAGTGGCGGCCGGTGCGGTGAATTTTGGCGTGGTCCCGGTGGAAAACTCCACCGAAGGCGCGGTCAACCACACCCTCGACAGCTTCCTCGAACACGACATGGTCATCTGTGGCGAAGTCGAATTGCGGATTCACCACCACTTGCTGGTCGGTGAAAACACCAAGACCGATAGCATCAGCCGCATCTATTCCCACGCCCAGTCGCTGGCCCAGTGCCGCAAGTGGCTGGATGCACACTACCCGAATGTCGAGCGCGTCGCGGTTTCCAGCAATGCCGAGGCGGCGAAGCGGGTCAAGGGTGAGTGGAACTCGGCGGCCATTGCTGGCGACATGGCCGCAGGCTTGTACGGGCTGACCCGTCTGGCCGAGAAAATCGAGGATCGTCCGGACAACTCCACGCGATTCCTGATGATCGGTAGCCAGGAAGTGCCGCCGACCGGCGACGACAAGACCTCGATCATTGTGTCGATGAGCAACAAGCCAGGTGCGCTGCATGAGCTGTTGGTGCCGTTCCACGACAATGGCATCGACCTGACACGAATCGAGACGCGTCCTTCGCGCAGCGGTAAGTGGACCTACGTGTTCTTTATCGACTTCGTCGGCCACCACCGCGATCCGCTGATAAAAGGTGTGCTGGAAAAGATCAGCCAGGAAGCAGTAGCACTTAAAGTGTTGGGTTCCTACCCGAAAGCCGTTCTCTAAGGGGTAGCAAATGAGTGGCAACTTCCTCGCTCTGGCACAGCCGGGCGTGCAACAACTTTCGCCGTACGTGCCGGGCAAACCCGTGGACGAACTGGCGCGCGAGCTGAAGATCGACCCGGCCAGCATCGTCAAACTGGCGAGCAACGAAAACCCGTTGGGTGCCAGTCCCAAGGCTTTGGCGGCGATTCGCGAAGAGCTGGCCGAGCTGACCCGTTATCCGGATGGCAACGGTTTTGCGCTCAAGACGCTGCTGGCCGATCAATGCTGCGTCGAGCTGAATCAGGTGACGCTGGGCAATGGCTCCAACGACATTCTGGAGCTGGTCGCTCGCGCTTATCTGGCACCGGGACTGAACGCGGTGTTCAGTGAGCATGCTTTTGCGGTCTATCCGATCGTTACACAAGCCGTCGGTGCGACGGCAAAAGTGATTCCGGCCAAAGACTGGGGTCACGATCTGTCGGCCATGCTGGCCGCGATCGACGCTGATACCCGCGTGGTGTTCATTGCCAACCCGAACAACCCGACGGGGACCTGGTTTGGCGCGGAAGCGCTGGACGAGTTCCTGCAGGACGTACCGGAACACGTGCTGGTGGTGCTGGATGAAGCCTACATCGAATACGCCGAAGGCAGCGACCTGCCGGATGGTCTCGACTATCTGGCGGCTTACCCGAATTTGCTGGTCTCGCGCACCTTCTCCAAAGCCTACGGCCTGGCGGCGTTGCGGGTCGGTTATGGCTTGTCCACCGCGGTGGTTGCCGATGTGCTGAACCGCGTTCGTCAGCCGTTCAACGTCAACAGCCTGGCCCTGGCGGCTGCGTGCGCTGCACTGCAAGATACCGATTACCTGGCTGAAAGCCGTCGCCTGAATGAAACCGGCATGCAGCAAATGGAAGCGGGTTTCCGTGATCTGGGGCTGAGCTGGATTCCGTCCAAGGGCAACTTCATCTGCGTCGATTTGGGCCGTGTTGCTGCCCCGGTCTTTCTGGGCCTGTTGCGCGAAGGCGTGATCGTGCGTCCGGTGGCCAACTACGGCATGCCGAACCACCTGCGCATTACCATCGGCCTGCCGGCGGAAAACAGCCGCTTCCTTGAGGCGCTGACCAAGGTTCTGGCTCGTGGTTGATGTCACTGCTCTGCAATCTGCGGAACCTATGATCGGTCGCCTGGTGGTGGTCGGTCTGGGGTTGATCGGCGGTTCGTTTGCCAAGGGTTTGCGTGAAAGCGGCCTGTGCCGCGAAGTGGTCGGTGTCGATCTCGATCCGCAATCGCGCAAGCTCGCGGTTGAGTTGGGTGTGGTCGATCGCTGTGAAGAAGACCTGGCGGTAGCCTGCCAGGGCGCTGACGTGATTCAGCTCGCCGTGCCGATCCTCGCCATGGAAAAGATGCTCGGACGCTTGGCTGGCATGGACCTTGGGCAAGCTATTCTGACCGACGTCGGCAGCGCCAAGGGTAACGTTGTGCGCGCCGCAACCGAAGCCTTTGGCGGCATGCCGTCGCGATTCGTACCGGGCCATCCGATTGCGGGTTCCGAGCAGAGCGGGGTGGAAGCCTCCAACGCCGGACTATTTCATCGCCATAAAGTGATTCTGACACCGCTGGATCAAACCGATCCGGTCGCACTGGCATTGGTCGACCGTTTGTGGCGTGAACTGGGCGCCGATGTCGAGCATATGCAGGTCGAACGCCACGACGAAGTGTTGGCGGCGACCAGCCATTTGCCGCACTTGCTGGCGTTCGGTTTGGTCGATTCACTGGCCAAGCGCAATGAAAATCTTGAGATCTTCCGTTACGCTGCCGGCGGTTTCCGTGATTTCACAAGAATCGCGGGAAGCGACCCGGTCATGTGGCACGACATCTTCCTCGCCAACCGCGAAGCTGTCCTGCGCACACTCGATACATTTCGCAGCGACCTCGACGCCTTGCGCGACGCGGTCGATGCAGGGGATGGGCACCAATTGTTGGGCGTTTTCACTCGCGCCCGGGTTGCCCGCGAACATTTCAGTAAAATCCTGGCCCGCCGGGCTTATGTGGACGCTATGAACTCCAACGACCTGATTTTCCTGGCACAACCTGGTGGCCGCCTGACTGGGCGGATTCGTGTACCGGGCGACAAATCGATTTCCCACCGTTCGATCATGCTCGGCTCCCTGGCCGAAGGCGTCACCGAAGTCGAAGGCTTCCTCGAGGGCGAAGACGCCCTGGCGACCTTGCAGGCTTTCCGTGACATGGGCGTCGTGATCGAAGGACCGCACCACGGGCGCGTGACCATCCATGGCGTCGGTCTGCACGGCTTGAAGCCTGCGCCAGGTCCGATCTATCTGGGCAACTCCGGCACCTCGATGCGTCTGCTGTCCGGCCTGTTGGCTGCGCAGAACTTCGACAGCACCCTGACGGGTGACGCCTCGCTGTCCAAGCGTCCGATGAATCGCGTGGCCAATCCGCTGCGCGAAATGGGCGCCGAGATCGAGACCGCTGCAGAAGGCCGTCCGCCGATGACCATTCGTGGCGGCAACAAGCTAAAAGGCCTGGCCTACACCATGCCGATGGCCAGCGCTCAGGTTAAATCCTGCCTGCTGTTGGCCGGTCTGTACGCCGAAGGCCAGACCGCCGTCACCGAGCCTGCACCGACTCGCGATCACACCGAGCGCATGCTGCGCGGCTTCGGCTATCCGGTGACCGTCGACGGCGCGACCGCATCGGTAGAGTCCGGGCACAAGCTGACCGCGACCCACATTGAAGTGCCGGGCGACATTTCGTCTTCCGCGTTTTTCCTGGTGGCGGCGTCGATCGCCGAAGGTTCTGAACTGGTACTCGAGCACGTCGGCATCAACCCGACCCGTACCGGCGTAATCGACATCCTGCGCCTGATGGGGGCGGACATCACCCTGGAAAACCAGCGTGAAGTCGGCGGCGAACCGGTAGCAGACCTGCGCGTCCGTGCAGCTAAACTCAAGGGCATCGAGATTCCGGAAGCGCTGGTGCCATTGGCCATCGATGAATTCCCGGTGCTGTTCGTGGCGGCCGCGTGTGCCGAAGGGCGCACCATCCTGCGCGGCGCTGAAGAGCTGCGAGTCAAAGAGTCGGACCGCATTCAGGTCATGGCCGACGGCTTGCTGGCACTGGGCGTCAAATGCGAACCGACCCCGGACGGCATCATCATCGACGGCGGTCTGATCGGTGGTGGCGAAGTGCATGGACACGGTGATCACCGGATTGCCATGGCGTTCAGCGTTGCATCGCTGCGTGCTACCGCGCCGATCCGCATCCATGATTGCGCCAACGTCGCGACCTCGTTCCCGAACTTCCTGGCGCTGTGCGCTCAGGTCGGTATCCGTGTTGCACAAGAGGCTCAGTCGTGAATATCAAGCCACCGGTCATCACCATCGACGGCCCGAGCGGGTCGGGTAAAGGCACGATTGCCGGCATTCTGGCCAAGCGTCTGGGTTGGTGTCTGCTGGACTCCGGTGCGTTGTATCGATTGCTGGCATTTGCCGCGCGTAACCATGGCGTCGATCTGACCAATGAAGAGTCGCTGAAGCTGCTTGCGGCTCATCTGGACGTGCAGTTCGTCGGGGCGACCGAAGGTCATCCGCAGCGCATCATCCTCGAAGGCGACGATGTCACCGACGATTTGCGCAACGAACAGGTCGGCGCTTGGGCCTCGCAAGTGGCGGCTCTGCCGGCGGTGCGCGATGCTCTGCTACAGCGTCAGCGGGCGTTTCAGGAGCCACCGGGTCTGGTGGCCGATGGTCGCGACATGGGCACCGTGGTTTTCCCTGATGCGCCGCTTAAGATATTCCTCACTGCCAGTGCCGAGGAGCGTGCGCGCCGTCGTTACTTGCAGTTGAAGGGCAAAGTCGATGGTGTTAGTCTGTCGAGTCTGCTAGATGAGATACGTGTCCGCGACGAGCGTGACACCCAGCGAGCGGTAGCCCCGCTCAAGCCGGCGGCTGACGCCATTCAGCTGGATTCCACGGAATTATCCATCGATCAGGTGCTGGAACGCATCATGAGCGAGATCGCAATCCGCGATATCGCCGGGTGACCAAGAAGCTGCGCAGGGGACCAGTCATAGTCCTGCGCTGTTTCTTTAAATGAACGTAACCCACGTCGTCTGGGATGTGGAGATGGGCGTATTCTTCGCCCTTATACTCAGGAATTAAAATGAGCGAAAGCTTTGCGGAACTCTTTGAAGAAAGCCTAAAAACCCTGAACCTTCAGGCAGGCTCCATCATCACCGGTGTTATCGTTGATATCGATTACCAAGCTCGTTGGGTAACCGTTCACGCTGGCCTGAAGTCTGAAGCACTCATCCCGCTTGAGCAGTTCTACAACGACGCTGGCGAACTGAACATCAACGTCGGTGACGAAGTTCACGTAGCGCTGGATTCGGTTGAAGACGGCTTTGGTGAAACCAAGCTGTCCCGTGAAAAAGCCAAGCGCGCTGAATGCTGGATTGTTCTGGAAGCTGCCTTCGCAGCCGAGGAAGTGGTCAAGGGCGTTATCAACGGTAAGGTTAAAGGCGGCTTCACTGTCGACGTTAACGGCATCCGTGCGTTCCTGCCAGGTTCCCTGGTTGACGTCCGTCCTGTGCGCGACACCACGCACCTGGAAGGCAAAGAGCTGGAATTCAAGGTCATCAAGCTCGACCAGAAACGCAACAACGTTGTCGTTTCCCGTCGCAGTGTCCTCGAAGCCGAGAACTCCGCCGAGCGTGAAGCTCTGCTGGAATCCCTGCAGGAAGGTCAACAAGTCAAAGGTATCGTCAAGAACCTCACCGATTACGGCGCATTCGTCGATCTGGGTGGCGTCGATGGCCTGCTGCACATTACCGACATGGCTTGGAAGCGTATCAAGCATCCTTCCGAAATCGTCAACGTTGGCGACGAGATCGATGTCAAGGTTCTGAAGTACGATCGCGAACGCAATCGTGTTTCCCTGGGCCTCAAGCAACTGGGCGAAGATCCATGGGTTGCTATCAAAGCCCGTTACCCAGAAAGCACTCGCGTTACCGCTCGTGTAACCAACCTGACCGACTACGGCTGCTTCGCTGAGCTGGAAGAAGGCGTTGAAGGTCTGGTACACGTTTCCGAAATGGACTGGACCAACAAGAACATCCACCCTTCGAAAGTCGTACAAGTCGGCGACGAAGTGGAAGTCATGGTTCTGGACATCGACGAAGAGCGTCGTCGTATCTCCCTCGGCATCAAGCAGTGCAAATCTAACCCATGGGAAGATTTCTCTGGCCAGTTCAACAAGGGCGATAAAATCTCCGGCACCATCAAGTCGATCACCGATTTCGGTATCTTCATTGGTCTGGACGGCGGCATCGACGGTCTGGTTCACCTGTCCGACATCTCCTGGAACGAAGTGGGCGAAGAAGCCGTTCGCCGCTTCAAGAAGGGCGACGAGCTGGACACCGTTATCCTGTCGGTTGACCCAGAGCGCGAGCGCATCTCCCTGGGTATCAAGCAACTGGAAAGCGATCCGTTCTCCGAGTACGTTCAAGAGAACGACAAAGGCGCAATCGTTAAAGGCATCGTGAAAGAAGTTGACGCTAAAGGCGCCATCATCACCTTGGCCGACGATATCGAAGCGACTCTGAAGGCCTCCGAAATCAGCCGTGACCGCGTTGAAGACGCGCGTAACGTTCTGAAAGAAGGCGAAGAAGTCGAAGCCAAGATCATCAGCGTTGACCGCAAGAGCCGCGTAATCCAGCTCTCCATCAAGTCGAAAGACGTTGAAGAAGAGAAAGAAGCAATCCAGAGCCTGCGCGACAAGCCAGCTTCGGATGCTCCTGCTGCTGGTCCTACCACTCTGGGCGACCTGTTGCGTGCACAAATGGAAAAACAGAACTAAGTTCTGTCAGACCATAGAAAAAGGGCGACTTCGGTCGCCCTTTTTTGTGGGCGCGATTTGATGCGCCCAAGGATCGAATGGCGTGAGTTGTCCGCCCATGAAACCAATAGTCCCGCGAAGCTGTCTCTTTCTTTAATCGGATCAATTGCTTATTTGCAGCTAGTCTTCAGCCAGAAGCGAACGGCAGTCGGGCAGCGCGCCTGGCATAAGGAAGTGAATGAACAAGCTCATTGTCGCAATAGCGGTACTGACATTGGCGGGTTGTGCCACTAGTGCTAAAACTCATGCCGTTCGTGGTGTCAGTGGCATCGAGGTGGATTGCTCGGGATTGGGGTCGGGTTGGGAGAAGTGTCGCAAGCGCGCTGCCAAAGAGTGCAAGGGGGCAGGTTACAAGGTGGTCACTCGATCTGATGATGCCAAGGATGAAGATGAATATTTTTTCGGCTTCAATCCTGCGGGTTACCTGACGCGCACCATGCTGGTTATCTGCAGATGAACAGGTCAAGGAGGCCAATGTTCACGCTGAATATCGTTAAAGATATGTCAGGACACGGGCTGTTCAAATTCCTCCGGGCATGCTAAAACCTTTGAAGCGATTTTCCTAGCTGCTTGAAAAAGAAGGGAAAAATATGACGAAGTCGGAGTTGATCGAACGAATTGTCACCCATCAAGGGCTGCTCTCATCGAAGGATGTGGAGTTGGCTATCAAGACTATGCTTGAACAGATGTCCCAATGTCTGGCCACCGGTGATCGGATTGAGATTCGGGGGTTTGGCAGTTTCTCCCTGCACTACCGCGCGCCGCGTGTGGGGCGTAATCCGAAGACCGGGCAGTCGGTGAGTCTTGATGGGAAATTTGTTCCGCACTTCAAGCCGGGGAAGGAGCTGCGGGATCGGGTGAATGAGGATGAAGAGAATGATCTTTGATCGTTGGCGGGGCGTAGATGAGTAGGATCATGCGCATGGTAGCGCTCACTTCAGTCTTGTTTGTTGCTGCGCTCGTGGTTGTGTTCGTACTGGAAAACAATCAGCCCGCAACTATGACTATGCTCGGTTGGTCGGCTCCACAGTTGCCATTCGCAGCCTATATGATCATAGCGTTGCTGTTAGGTTGGGGTGTAGGGTCTGTGACCTGGTTTGTGGGTGCTAGGTTGAGGCGCCGAAGCTAGAATAGCTTGAGCGAAATGGTGTTAATGAAGCGCAGCTCCCTATGCAAGGCAATGCTGTAGCTAAACCTTGTTAAAATAAGAATGGTTGGTTAGAGCTTTTTAACGTGTTGAGGTCACAAAAGTAGTTGGTTGGCGCGATTACGTTGGTTGTTATGCTTTTTGCTGTGGCGTTCGCAAGTATCAAATGTTTCCTCAAAGATTGAAGATGTAGAATGTCTTAATTGCGATTGCACATTAATTGCGATTGCACAATCTCTGACCCATTTTCGAATGGTGTTTCTCGACAGTCCCGCACGCTCGGCTATCTGATTCGTCGACAGCTTGTCGCAAAAATACATTCGTCGGGTTTTTGTCTGTCATTTCTATGCTGCTCACCCTATGTTTTCCTGCTCAAAAATTGAGCGGGAGAGGTCTTGGGTGTCTTGTTCAGGGTTTCCGTAGGGGGATGTCGTGCTGCCGCTGTCGCGCGCCGTCAGCTCTGGCGGGGGTCTGCAGTCCTGCGGTGAGCAATAAGCGCTATGCTATGGAGCTCCGATCATTTATTATTCCGCGCCTGACAGAATTTTTGCGCCAAGCTTGAAGGTTTGGCGTGAGCTGTATAAGTATAAGTAGTGTATTTGGAGTCGTACATGTCCGATCAAACCCAATCCAGTATTGCCAGATTCAAAAGCAAGGAAGCCATCATCGGTATAGTGGGTCTGGGGTATGTTGGTCTACCGCTGATGCTGCGTTATAACGCTATCGGTTTTCGTGTATTGGGCATTGATATTGATCTTAATAAAGTTGATATGCTCAATGCGGGTGAAAGTGAGATTGAGCATATCTCTAATGAGAGTATTGCCCAGGCGCGTGCTTCGGGTTTTGAGGCCACTGCTGATTTTCGTCGTGTCAGTGAATGCGACGCGCTGATCCTTTGCGTGCCAACGCCGTTGAACAAGTATCGCGAGCCGGACTTGAGCTACGTGATCGATACCACCAACTCAATCAAACCTTACCTGCGTGCCGGCCAGGTCGTGTCTCTGGAAAGCACCACCTACCCAGGCACGACCGAGGAAGAGCTCCTGCCTCGCGTGCAGGAAGGTGGTCTGAAGGTCGGTGAGGACCTGTTCCTTATCTACTCGCCCGAGCGCGAAGATCCGGGCAATCCCAACTTCGAGACTCGCACCATTCCCAAGGTGGTCGGCGGCCATACCCCGAATTGCCTGCAAGTAGGTATTGCGCTTTACGAGCAGGCGATCGACCAAGTCGTGCCAGTGAGCTCGACCAAGGCCGCAGAGCTGACCAAGCTGCTGGAAAATATCCATCGTGCGGTCAATATCGGCCTGGTCAACGAAATGAAAGTCGTGGCTGATCGCATGGGCATCGACATCTTCGAAGTGGTCGATGCTGCGGCGACCAAGCCGTTTGGTTTCACCGCCTACTATCCGGGCCCGGGCCTGGGTGGCCACTGCATTCCAATCGATCCTTTCTATCTGACCTGGAAGGCGCGTGAGTATGGTCTGCATACTCGCTTCATCGAATTGTCGGGTGAAATCAACAAGGCCATGCCTGAGTATGTGGTTGGCAAGTTGGTGGACGGTCTCAACGAGCAGGGTCGAGCACTAAAGGGCAGCCGCGTACTCGTCTTGGGTATCGCCTATAAAAAGAACGTCGACGACATGCGTGAGTCGCCATCCGTCGAGATCATGGAGCTGCTCGAAGCCAAAGGGGCCGAAGTGGCCTACAGCGATCCGCATGTGCCTGTCTTCCCGGAAATGCGTGAGCACCATTTCACATTGTCCAGCGAGTCGTTGACAGCCGAGAACCTGGCGTCCTTCGATGCCGTGGTGCTGGCAACGGATCACGAAAAGTTTGACTACGAGTTGATCAAATTGCATTCGCGATTGATCGTCGATAGTCGCGGCAAATACCGCACGCCCGCGGCCAACGTCATTAAAGCCTAACCTGGATGGCGTCGCTCGGGATTGTTCGGCGACGCTCCTGCTCAACCGTCTTCTCGAGATCTTCCATGAAACGTTTTGCCCTCATCGGTGCTGCCGGCTATATCGCGCCGCGCCACATGCGCGCTATCAAGGACACCGGCAACGAACTGATTTGTGCCTACGACATCAATGATTCGGTCGGCATCATCGACAGCCTCTCTCCGCAGAGCGAATTCTTCACCGAATTCGAGCGCTTCTATGATCACGCCTGGCGCTTGAAGCGTGATCCGGGGCAGGCACTGGACTTTGTTTCGGTCTGCTCGCCCAACTACCTGCATCACTCGCATATCACTGCGGGCCTGCGTCTTGGTTGTGACGTAATCTGCGAGAAGCCGCTGGTGCCCACCGCTGCGATGCTGGATGACCTGGCACTGACTGAACGCGAAACCGGCAAGCGCCTGTTCAATATTCTTCAGCTGCGTCATCATCAGGCCATCATTGATCTGAAAGAGAAGGTCCAGGGCGGCGCGCAAGACCACAAGCATGAGGTCGAGCTCACCTACATTACCAGCCGAGGCAAGTGGTACATGGAGAGCTGGAAGGGTGACCCGCGCAAGTCGTTCGGTGTCGCCACCAATATCGGGGTGCATTTCTACGATATGCTGCACTTCATCTTCGGCAAGTTGCAGCGCAACGTCGTTCACTTCGTCAATGAGTCCAAGGCGGCCGGTTACCTGGAATACGAAAACGCTCGGGTGCGCTGGTTCCTGTCAATCGATGCCAATGACCTGCCAGATTCGGTCAAGGGCAAGAAGCCAACCTATCGTTCGATTACCTGCGACGGTGCTGAGATCGAGTTTTCCGAAGGCTTCACTGATCTGCACACAGTCAGTTACCAGGCCATTCTCGACGGCAAAGGCTATGGCATCGAGGATGCTCGTCACTGCGTGGAAACCGTAGAGACCATTCGCACCATGACCCCAGGCCGCGCCCAGAACGGTGAAGGTCACCCCATCCTCGCACACCTGCTGGGCTGACCCATGAGCTATTACCAGCACTCCAGTGCCATCGTGGATGACGGTGCGCAAATCGGTGAAGGGTCGCGTGTCTGGCACTTTGTTCATGTCTGTGGCGGCGCCCGCATCGGCGTCGGCGTTTCGCTCGGCCAGAACGTGTTCGTCGGCAACAAGGTCGTTATCGGGGATCACTGCAAGATCCAGAACAACGTGTCGGTTTACGACAACGTCACGCTCGAAGAGGGCGTTTTCTGTGGTCCGAGCATGGTTTTCACCAACGTCTACAATCCGCGCTCCCTGGTCGAGCGCAAGGATCAGTACCGCGATACGCTGGTGAAGAAGGGCGCCACGCTTGGTGCGAACTGCACCATCGTGTGCGGAGCCACTATCGGCGAGTACTCTTTTGTCGGTGCGGGCGCGGTGGTCAACAAAGACGTACCGGCCTATGCACTGATGGTCGGCGTGCCTGCTCGGCAGATCGGTTGGATGAGTGAGTTCGGTGAGCAATTGGACCTGCCTCTGGAAGGAGAGGCCAGTACGCATTGCATTCATACGGGTGTGCGCTATGTCCTCAGAGGCAAGGCGTTGAGCAAGGAAGACGCACAATGATTGAATTTATCGACCTGAAGACCCAGCAAGCGCTGATTCGCAAGGAAATCGATGCGGGTATTGCGCGCGTGCTCGAACACGGCCAATACATCCTGGGTCCGGAAGTCGCGGAACTGGAAGAGAAGCTGGCGGCTTTCGTTGGAGCCAAGTACTGCATTACTGTTGCCAACGGTACCGACGCTCTGCAGATTGTGCAAATGGCACTGGGGATTGGTCCGGGCGATGAAGTCATCACGCCTGGGTTTACCTATATTGCCACGGCGGAAACCGTCGCACTGATGGGGGCCAAGCCGGTCTACGTCGATGTCGATCCGCGCACCTACAATCTTGATCCGCTGCTGCTCGAGGCCGCGATTACTCCGCGCACCAAGGCGATCATTCCGGTCTCACTGTATGGTCAGTGCGCTGACTACGATGCCATCAACGCGATCGCTGCCAAATATGGCATTCCGGTAATTGAAGACGCAGCGCAGAGTTTTGGCGCTACCTACAAGGGTAAGCGTTCGTGCAATCTGACGACTATCGCTTGCACCAGCTTCTTCCCCAGCAAGCCGCTTGGCTGCTATGGAGACGGTGGTGCGATCTTCACCAGTGACGAAGAACTGGCCAAGGTTATGCGCCAGATCGCTCGACATGGCCAGGATCGGCGCTATCACCATGTTCGTGTCGGGGTGAACAGCCGCCTGGATACGATTCAAGCTGCAATTTTGCTACCCAAGCTAGAGATTTTTGAACAAGAAGTTCGACTACGTCATCAGGTAGCGCAACGGTACGATCATCTACTGGAAACAGTAGGGAATCACTCAGCACCTTATATTGAGCCGGGTAATACCAGTGTCTATGCCCAATATACTATTCAAGTGAGTGATCGTAGCGAAGTACAAGAGCGGCTCAAGGCTTCAGGTATTCCTACTGCTGTTCATTACCCGATCCCGCTAAACCGCCAGCCAGCGGTAAAAGATGAGAACGCCAACCTACCGGTCGGGGATGCGATTGCTGAGCGAGTATTGAGCTTGCCGATGCATCCTTATATGGATGAGGCTAGCATAGAATTTATTGTGCATGCATTGCGTTAATTTAGACTAAAAGCGATTGCCGAAACTCGTAAAAGTTTGCATGCATAGTAGACGTGGTGGAGAAGCAAGGTGGGGTCAATAGGCTACCGTACTGATATACAAGGCCTTCGGGCCATTGCCGTATTGGCCGTAATATTTTTTCACTTCAACCCTGCTTGGCTCTCCGGCGGTTTTGTCGGTGTTGACGTTTTTCTGGTTATTTCAGGTTTTCTTATCGTCAGCATCTTGTTGCACAAAAAGGCGCAGCCGGATTACCAGCTAATTAGGACGTTGAGGTACTTTTACGGAAGTCGCCTCAAGCGCATTGCACCTGCATACTTTGTTATGCTCGTTTTAGTGTCTTTAATGGTTTCGGTGCTGTTTTTGCCGCAAGATCTGGATGTTTATAAAAAGAGTCTTAGTAAAGCGGCGTATTTCAATAGTAATGACTATTTTGCTGGGTTCGGTGACTACTTCGCTCCGGTTAACCGTGAGCAGCCCTTGTTACACACTTGGTCGCTGGCTGTAGAAATCCAGTTCTACCTATTGGTGCCCATGTTGGTTTTGGTGGTGCCCACCAAGGCGCTTAAGTGGCTGTTAGCTACTCTGCTGATAGGCTTCACGGCAATTGCTGATTATCGCTTGCGCATACTCGGTATTGAACAAGCAACCTACTATAGTCTCTACGCGCGACTGCCAGAATTTTTCGCTGGCGGTTTGGTTGCTGTTTATGTCTATACAATTGGGTGGGGGAATAAGCCATGGCTCAATGCATTGGGCTTGTCACTGATTGTTTTTGCCGCCATAACCCAACCCCATTTAGGCCATTTTCCTGGTCTCCCGGCGTTGCTGCCTGTAATCGCGACAGCGCTGATATTGATGCACCCGGCTCAAGGCTTTTCTCGGAGGTTACTGGCTAGTCCTATTATGGTTCGGCTGGGGGAGCTCTCCTACTCTTTGTATTTGTGGCATTGGCCTGTGTTGGCTTTGCTGCGTTATTACACAGGCGTCGAAGTACTTAGCTTGCCTTTTAGTTTGTTGTTTTTTGCGCTCACCTTTGTGCTGTCTGTAATGTCTTACTACTGGGTAGAGACTCCACTAAGGGCTCAGCGCGCCCACATCAAGCAGGCGCTGGCGTATTGCTTTTTAGCTCTGGTGATGCTAGCAGCCGTTAAAGGCATAAGTAAGCTCAACGAAGTGGTCTCGCCAACGCAACTCCCTATTGAGTATCAGCGATATGCCGACCCCTCCACGATTTGCCACGGGCAAATCGTGGGAGATTGTTTGAAAGGCGATTTAAATAGTCAAAAAGAAGTTTTAGTACTTGGTGACTCTCACGCGGCCATGCTCAACAATTTTTTTGATCCGCTGGGCAAGGAACTAGGCTTTAAGGCTAGGATCATAACTGCCAGTAGTTGCGTTACAATCCCAAATTTTGACTATAACCGAATTGACGAATGGTCTCGATCATCATGCTTGGCACAGATTGAGCGCGCCCGAATTCCAATTCGGGATGCTTCTGTAATCTTTCTTGCTGCCAGCTGGAGCTGGCAGTTTGAGTCTCTAGAGTTTCAGCGCGCTTTGAGTGAGTTTCTACAGGAGCAAACTCAAGCTGGTAAAAAAATATACCTAATGGCACAAGAGCCACGACTGGCTCAGAATCCTTTGCGGGCTTTACGTTTCAGGGATATTGGTTTGCCGTTTAACGTGGGAATTGATAATAGCTACCTCAATGCTAATATCAGGTTGAAGGGGTATGCAGAAAAATATAAAGGTGTAACTTATTTGAATTTTGAGCGTTCTGGTTTTTTTACAATCGCGCCGTTTTTTAACGGTGAGTTAATCTACCTGGATGAACATCACTTGAATAAGATTGGGGCCGAGAAATATAGCGAAGCGGCAAGGAATGAATTTAAAAGGATAATGGAATAAGCGAATGCTTAAGTTCCTGCCTCAAAGCGCTTACGCCCGCAATGTCATTACCCTAATGACTGGTACTAGCATTGCGCAAGCCATACCTATTGCTGTTAGCCCGATACTAACTCGGATTTACAGTCCCGAACAGTTTGGGTTGTTTGCACTTTTTATGGCAGTGGTATCTATTGCCGGGGTGTTAGTCACCGGACGCTATGAGCAAGCAATACTTCTGCCTAGGCAGGATCGTGATGCTATGCAGGTAGTTGCTCTGTCTGTGCTGCTCAGCGTTGTATTGAGCTGCTTTTTATTGATTATTGTGGTGTTCTTCAACAGTTCAATCGTCGATTTTTTTGGTAATTCAGATTTGGCACCCTGGCTGTACTGGGTGCCATTCTCAATTATGTTGACGGGTGTGTACCAGAGTTTGAATTATTGGAGTAACCGAAAAAGCCAATATAAGCGTCTTGCAATTAGTCGTACCTTGCAAAGTGGTTGTTCATCTGGTGGGCAATTGGCCGGCGGTGCGGCGGGTGCCGGTACTGGTGGTTTGGTGTGGGGGCAGCTGGCGGGACAGTTACTATCGATGTTGGTGCTGGCACGTATGATCTGGTACGAAGACCGGAAATTTATCAATAGTATCAGTAGAAGACGCATTCTGGTTTTGGCGAAAAAATACATCAACTTTCCTAAGTTTTTGATCGTTGCGCACGGTTTTAATACGGCCTCCAGTCAAATGCCTGTAATGCTACTTGGTGCGTTGTTCAATGCGAGTAGCGCAGGTTTCTATACCCTTACTCAGCGGGTGCTGGGAGCTCCGATAACGTTAGTTTCAGGCGCCCTGGGGGATGTATTTAGGCAGGAGGCCAGTCATGCCTATATTCATAATGGTAATTGTCGAGATGTTTATTTGAGGACGTTGCTCCGTCTGGTTGTAATTTCGGTATTGCCGTTCACGGTGTTTTATTTTATTGCACCTGAATTTTTTTCGTGGGTGTTTGGAAGTCAGTGGAGTGTGGCGGGTGAATATGCGCGAATTCTGACGCCAATGTTTTTTCTAAGATTTGTGGTTAGCCCGTTGAGCTCAGTGTTTATGGTGGCAGAAGCTCAAAGGCTCGATCTGGTGTGGCAAATTATGTTGTTTGTAATGGTGGTTGTCGCATTGTTTTTTGGATACTTGCTAGGTGAGGTCCGGTTGGCTTTGATGTTTTTTTCGGCGGCTTACTCATTCTGTTTTATAGTAAATTTATTTATCTCTTATCGCTTGTCCTGTGGCGTATTTAATAAAGAGTTGAAGTCAAAATGAAGGTTGTTTTGATTACTCAAGGTGTTTCGCGCCTGGTAGATCCGTTGTTCAACTCAAGTCATCAGGTGGTGGGTGTTGTAGAGTCCATGCCTCGGGACTTCCATAATAGAAAATCGCATGGGTTGTTATTTCGTTTGTTTAGTTTCCTATATAAACTTTTCAGACCCCGTGCGGTTGATTTGCAGTCTCTTTGTCAGGCAAAAGGCATCCCTTACAATTTTATTTGTACTGGTCGTGATGTTGAGGTCGCCCAGTGGATAAAAGGCCTGCGACCGGATTTGGTTGTGGTTTTTAGTATGTCGCAATTGCTTAAAAGGGAAATTATCAATATACCAAAATATGGTGTGATTAATATGCATCCATCTTGGTTGCCGGCGTATCGTGGTGCGAACCCCGATTTCTGGCAATATTATGATATGGACCTGAATCCTGGTGTTACTGTGCACTATGTTGATCCCGGAGAAGATACGGGCGATATTGTTTTTCAAGAACGTATATCGATTGCGTTGGGGGAGAAGTCGCCGGTCGTTTTAGATAAGTTGATTGGCGGTGTCGGTGTTTCTCTTGTATTAAAGGCGCTGGATGCAATCGAGCGTGGTGAAGCGCCGCGTATTAAGCAGCCTGAGATAAGTCCAACAAGGAGGGCAAGGAACCTAAGTATGGATGAGCATGCTACTATCATCGACTGGCAGCATTGGCCTATTGAAAGAATTTGGCATGTTCTGCGTGGAACAGAGCTTTGGTTGAATGCCATCTCTCCGCCGAAGGGGCTATATACCGGGCAGAGGTGGATTGTCGATGAATTTGTTAAAGCTGAAAATTCAGAGCGGTCCGGTACATTGGTTAAGTTCAGGGGCAGACATTGTGTTGCAACTAAAGATGGCTTTATTTTTTTGTCGCGCAACTTTAGTCTTAAAAAAATGATTATTGGTATTTTACAGAAATGAATGCTAATAAATCTAAATATCGTAAGTTGTGCGCCGAGGAGTCGAGCATACCTGTTTTTAGCCAGGCATGGTGGCTAGACGCGGTCGCTGGTGACGCATGGGATGTCGTACTGCTGGAAAATGATGGGGTTATAACGGCTTCGCTGCCCTTTGTGACCAGGGAGCGTTTTGGTCTAAAGGTAATAGGTCAGCCAGTACTTACTCCAAATCTCGGGCCATGGCTTCGAGTGAGTAGTGCAAGAAATGCCCGGCGATTGGGGCAAGAAAAAAATCTTTTGCAGGCGCTCTATAACCAATTGCCCGCATTTGCTCAATATAGTCAGAACTGGTACTGCGAACGAACTAATTGGTTGCCATTGTATTGGATGGGTTATGAGCAGAGCACGCGCTATACTTATCGCCTTGAGAAGCTAGATGATTTGAAAACGGTGTGGGATGGTTTTGATACCAATATCCGTACTGATATTAGAAAGGCAGAAAATAAATTTGGCATTCAGATTCATTCTGAAATATCCATTGAAAGCTTTTTAACATTAAATAAGAAAGTATTTTCTCGTCAGTCTATGGACTTACCATATGGCGAAGATGTGGTTTTAGGTATTCATGCCGCGGCAACAGGGCAACAGGCTGGCCAGCTTTTTGTGGCAGTAGATGATCAAGGCCGGCATCATGCTGGTGTATACATTATATGGGATAGTAATAGTGCATATTACTTACTTGGTGGTGGTGATCCCGACCTTCGCAACAGCGGAGCAACCAGTCTTTGCATGTGGTATGCTATCCAATTTGCGGCAACTGTGACAAAAAAATTCGACTTTGAAGGTTCTATGATCGAGCCCGTTGAGCGATTTTTCCGAGGTTTTGGTGCTACTCAGACGCCTTACTCTGTCATATCTAAAACCAACTCCAAAATCGTCAAAACAGTTCAATTCTTACGAAAGCTCAAGGACGGCTAATGCGAGAACTCCCATCTTGGTGCACCCCTGCTGCGCTTGCGTGGCTGCAGATCCTTCTCCAAGAGCGTTTTGGCCAGTTGTTCACGCTTCTTATAAAGTCTGACGATACGCTGGCAATTGGTCGTTTAGGTGATGCGCGTTGCATTACTTTTGCGCTGAATGGCGCTAATTTCAATCGTACCGACGCTGATTTGCCTTGCGCGCACTGGAGTGGAGTGGCTGAGGGGTGGAGCACCGTTTTGTCCGCTGATTTACCGGCTCCTGGTGTTTCGAATCTGCATTTGCCATTGATCAAGACTACCGATGGTGGTTATCACGTTGATTACGACATCCTTGGTTTGGTGTACTGGATGTTAACGCGTCAAGAAGAGGTTGGACGTACCGATCTGGACGCTCATGGGCGATTTCCTGCTACATCCTCTCACGCTTTCAAGCACAACTACTTGGAGCGTCCCATTGTCGATGAATGGCTGCATGTGCTTAAGCTGGTGGTCCGCCAGGTTTGGCCTCATCTGGAACTCAACAGTCATAAGTTCACTATCAAAGTTTCACATGATGTTGATACTCCTAGTCTATATGGCTTCAAATCGTGGTATACGGTTGGCCGTATGATGGCAGGTGATCTTCTGAAACGTCACGATATGCGTGCGTTTGCTACCGCCCCCATTGTCAAGTTAGGTACTTCCTCCGCGCTACACGCTGCTGATCCATACAATACGTTTGATTGGATCATGGATCAATCAGAAGCAAACAATCTGCAAAGTGCCTTTTATTTCATCTGTGGTCGTACTGATGCGAGTCGTGACGCAGATTATGAGCCAGAACATCCTGCTATTCGTCAGCTTATGCGTCGTATTCATGCTCGCGGTCATGAAATCGGTTTGCATCCGAGCTATGCTAGTTATCGAGACCCTGCAATTATCGCTGCCGAGTTCCGGCGACTGCGTCAAATTGCGCAAGAAGAGGGTATTACGCAGGCTGAATGGGGTGGGCGTATGCATTACTTGCGTTGGGAGCATCCTGCTACTTTGCGTGCCTGGGCAGATGCGGGTATGAATTATGATAGCACTCTAGGTTACGCGGATCGGCCGGGTTTTCGTTGTGGTACTTGCTATGAGTATCCCGCGTTTGATCCGGTGGCATGTGAAATGCTCTCTTTGCGCATTCGTCCTCTGATCGCCATGGAATGTACAATTATTGATGATATTTATCTCGGTCTAGGGCTAAGTGGGCGGGCGCGAGAAAAGTTTAATAGTTTGAAGGAGGTTTGTGCAAAAGTTGATGGTTGTTTTACTTTGTTGTGGCATAACTCTTGTCTAAATAAGTCTGACTTGCGGAATATGTATTCTAGTGTAATGCAGGATGGTGGCTTGGATTATTCAATTGGCGCTGTCGAATTATGAGAGGCTTGCTCGTAAATATTCAAAAAAAGATGGTTGCTGTGTATTGAGTTTGAATGGTTTTTATATTATTCTGGTGTGCTGCGTGTTTTATCGGGCGTGGTATGGTTAGGGTGAAAAATAGGTAGGCCTTTCGTGATTAGTTCTATTAAAGAACTTGGCATTCGCCGAAATATGAATCTTCCCCTGAGTAAAGGGTTTTGGGGCGGGGTTGCGATGTCTGCCCCTTTTTATGCAGAGTTTTTTTCTTGGTGGTGGGCTGGATTACTGGTTGTTCCTTTTCTTTTGTTCGTGCTCATACATCGAGAGAAAGTAAAGTGCCCGCATGCGGCGGTTTTGCCCATGATAGCCTTAATTTTGCTTCATACGATTGCATTAGGTTTAACCGATACCTTATTTGAATCGCAGGTGGTCAAAGATTTAATCGTCGCCTCTTTCCTTCTTTTTATCTACTTATTAGCTGATGAAGATACATCGGTCGGTTTTTTTTACTTTCTGGTTCCGTTGGCATTAGTTAGTGCGCTGCTAGGTCTGATTAAGGCCGGTTTGCTGGACCGGGGGTATCTAGTTGGAATTCTAAGCGAAAGCTGTTCATACTATCCGCCAGGTTCAGCACTTTGCATTAACTATAACAACTTGGGTCTTATATGGCTTGTGGGAGTCCTCGGTTGCTTAAATAAACGCTTCTGGTGGCTTTTGCCGCTTCTCATTGCCGCAGGTGCATTGTCAGGTTCTCGCCGCTTTGTTGTGCTTATGGTCTTCATACCTGTTGTGTGGGTACTGGTTGAAGGGCGATCTGCAGTGGCTAAGTCATTATTCATAGCGCTTTTTTCTACGGTCCTAGTCTATGTTGTTACAGACCCCGTCTCCTTTGAGCGCTATAGGTTTGGTGGTGAGCCTTACAAGGTGCTGGAGTTTAAATTTGATGCCGAGGTCGTCGAGGGTATTGAGAGTACTCATGTCACTACTAAGATAAATCGGTCAGCCCCCATGGCCATGCTTGGTACTATGGCAGATGGAACGCTGGGCACGGGATCTCGCTTGGATTTCTGGAAGCTCGGTGCGTCCATGTTAAGTTGGCTTCCGCAAGGGTGGGGTTATCACGAGGTTTTTTCGTGCTCTTTTTCTCCTTGTTCAGAATTTAATTATCCGCATATGTCGATTATGACGGAGTGGATAATTGGGGGTGTGATTTTCGGGCTCGTGGCTATTGCGTTTTATGCGTGGCCATTCTCGTTGATTTGGCGCGGGAAACGCGTTTTGCCTATTGCCCTGTTTGTAGTTGCGTTGCCTTATTCTTTGATATCTGGAGATACAGTTTTCTCCTTGCCAATCTGTATTGCTTGTATGCTTGTAGCATTGAGTTCTGTGCGAAGAAATGCGCCGAGAACTTCGTGATTTACCGTCTCTCAATACCGACCAATCAGCTGAACGCAGATGAATATTTAATAGCATGAAGAAAATTTTGCATTTGACTCATACCGACATTGAGTTCGACTCCCGGATTCTCAAGGAAATGGGCGCATTGGCCCGCGCTGGCTACGCAGTCAGTGGCATCGGTGTCGTACTTGACGAAGGGGCGCAGAAGTCAGCGGTTCCGTTCGAGGCAGATATCGAGGCCTTGACCCTGCGTTCACGCAAGCTTAACTTCTTGCCAAGGACCCTGAGGCATGTCGCGACGCTGTTCGAGCTGGTCGTGAAAATGCTGCCACGTGCCATTCGCCAGCGTCCCGACGTGATCCATTGCCACGACACGTTGGCACTGCCGTTGGGTGTCATCGTAAAACTCTTCACCGGCGCCAAGCTCGTCTATGACGCGCATGAGCTTGAGTCCAACCGCAACGGTCTCACCAAGCTCCAGGGGACCCTCACCCTGCGCGCCGAAAAGCTGCTGTGGCGCTTCGTCGATGCACTGATCGTGGTCAGCCCTTCGATCGAGAACTGGTACCGGGAGACGATTGGACCGAAACGTTCCGCGGTCATTCTCAATTCGCCGTTGTTCTCCGAGGCAGTTTCCCAGGAGGACGATTACCTTCGAAAGAAATTCTCGATCCCCGCGCACAGCAAGGTGTTCATCTACGTGGGTATCCTGGGGCATGGGCGTGGCATCGACCTGCTCTGCGAGGCCTTCAAGGACCCGGAAGTAGCGTCGCACATCGTCTTCCTGGGGTATGGTGAGTTGAGTGTTGAACTCAAGCGCCTGGCCGCCGAGCATCCGAACATGCATGTGCACGACGCGGTGGCGCATTCGCAGGTCGTGCCGATCGTGCAGTCTGCCGATTTCGGCTTGTGCCTGGTCCAGGATGTCTCGTTGAGCGACTACTACTGCTTGCCGAACAAGCTCTTCGAATACTGTTTCGCGGGTGTACCGGTGCTGGCTTCGGATTTCCCCGATATTCGCGCGGTGCTGTCGGAGTATGGGATAGGCGAGTGCTGTAAGCTTGCGTTGGACGAAATCCGACAGGCCATTCTCGCGCTTGAACGCTCGGAAAAAACCTATACATTTGCCGATCTGGCTCCGCTGAGCTGGCAAGCGCAGGAGCAAAAATTGCTAGACCTGTACGAACAGTGTCTGCCAACAGGAAAACGCTGACATCCTGGGTTGGCATACCATGGGTGTGGGGCACTGCGCTCCGCTCTGTGCTGTTGTTGGACGGGTTTAACTCCCCCCGGTGCAATGTGCTCGGCGGCGCACCGTTGACTTCGACCGGCCGTGTATTCCAACCAGGCACTCACCCACCGCTTTGCCGTGGGAAAATCAATTAATTTACGGGCTGTGTTTTATGTGTGGAATTTTTGGGTTTATTGCGGGGAACAAGGTCAATAAAGAGAGCCTGATGACGTTGGCTTTGCATGCCAGGCAGCGTGGCCGTGATTCCAGTGGTCTTATTTATGCTGATCAGGCTGGCTATCAGGTCAAGCGGGCTGACTACGACATCAAGAAACTGATCTCGAAGGTCAAGCCGTTTGAGTCTCCGTTTGTGCTGGGCCACAGCCGCTTGATTACCAATGGTCTCTCCGACAATCAACCCGTTGTTCGGGGTGGGATTTGCGTTATTCACAACGGCATTATTGTTAATGATGCGGAAGTCTGGAAACAGATCAAACCTCAGCGCACGCTTGAAATCGACAGCGAAGTGATTGTCGCTATTACCGAGCAGTACCTCGAAGAAAATGGCGATAGCCTGGACGGTCTGGCAGACAAGATACTTTCCCTCTGTGTGGGCGTAATCGCGTGTGCGATCGTTGTTCCTCGACTGGGTAAAGCGCTGCTGTTCTCGAACAATGGCAGTCTTTATCTGGGCACGGCCAAAGAAGGGGTTTGTTTCTCGTCGGAAAAGTTCCCTCTGTCGCAGATCGGGTGTTCGGGCATTCAGCAGATCAAAAAGGCGGGTGTCGTTCTGGACTTGCCCATTGCATCGAAGATCACGGTGACTGATGACAATCAGCGCGTGCATGACCTGATTCCGCCCTTCAAATTTATTACAGCGGAAGAAAATCTCCTCGAATTCCCTCAGCCCAATTTGCGTCGTTGCACTCGGTGCATTCTTCCCGAGACAATGCCGTTTATCGACTTTGATTCGCAAGGTGTGTGTAACTATTGCCACACCTACACTCCGCGTAATGTGCCCAAACCCAAGGAAGAGCTGTTCAATCTTGTGGAGTCCTACCGCCGGGCGGGGGCAACGGATTGCATCGTGCCGTTTTCGGGCGGGCGAGACAGCTGCTATGGTCTGCACCTGATTGTTAAAGAATTGAAGATGAATGCGGTGACCTACACCTATGACTGGGGAATGGTGACCGACCTCGGACGACGGAACATCAGTCGTATGAGTGCTGAGCTGGGTGTGGAAAATATCATCGTCGCCGACGATATTGCCAAAAAGCGCAGAAATATCGCAGTCAACCTCCGAGCGTGGCTCAAGGCTCCTCATCTTGGGATGATCAGCATTCTGACGTCGGGCGACAAACACTTCTTCCGCCACATCGAGACAATCAAGCAGCAGACCGGCGTGGGCTTGAACCTGTGGGGGGTCAACCCACTGGAAGTCACCCACTTCAAGGCTGGCTTCCTCGGTGTTCCACCTGCCTTCGAAGAAAAGCGCGTCTACATGCACGGCTGGCAAAAGCAGCTGGAATATCAAAGCCTGCGTTTCAAAGCCATGCTGAAGAGCCCGGGTTACTTCAACAGTTCGCTGTGGGATACCTTGTCCGGCGAGTACTACCGCAGCTTCACCGAGAAGAAAGACTATTACCACATCTTCGATTACTGGCGTTGGGACGAAAAAACCATCGACGACACGCTGATCAATGACTACGGCTGGGAAACCGCCATTGATACCCCCACCACCTGGCGTATCGGTGACGGTACGGCCGGCCTGTACAACTACATCTACTACCTCGTGGCAGGTTTCTCCGAGCACGATACCTTCCGTAGTAATCAGGTGCGCGAAGGGGAAATGACCCGGGAGCGTGCGCTGGAACTGGTGCGAGAAGAAAACCGACCGCGTTACCAGAATATTCGCTGGTACCTCGATACGTTGGGCATGGACTTCACCGAGGTGATCAAAACTGTCAACTCGATCCCCCGACTGTATAAAGATTGAATGGGCGCGTTGAGTCAATGAACAAGACGATTTGGTACGTGACCAAGTACTTTTCGCCCAAGACAGCAACCAGCCCCGGTGGACGCGGCTGGTTCCTGGTGGATGAGATGAAGCGTGCGGGGCATCCGGTGGTGGTGATCACATCGGACTCCAACAATCTCGTGGATCTGCCTGTTTTAAAGGACCGGGTCACGGTCGTGGATACCGGTGGGGTGAAAATCGTTTGGCTGAAAACGATGAAGTACTCTGTGGCCAAGTCGTTGCGAAGAATCATGAGCTGGTTCCACTTCGAGTGGAATCTGCTGCGGCTCGACAAAAAATCCCTCGAACGCCCGGATGTGATCATTGTCTCCAGCCTGTCTTTGTTGACCATCCTCAACGGGCTACTGTTGCGCTCCCGATATAAATGTCGCCTGGTGTTCGAGGTGCGTGATATCTGGCCGCTGACGATCGTCGAGGAGGGTGGCTTCGACAAAAGCAATATCTTCGTCAAGGGGTTGTCCTGGCTGGAGCGCCTGGCTTACAAAAAGTCTGATGCGATCGTAGGCACCATGCCTAACCTCGCGGAACATGTCAGGAATGAAACCGGTATGGACCGTCCGGTATTCTGCATCCCGATGGGGGTTAGCGAGGACCATCTTACCGATGAGGCAGCGCTTCCCGGCGATTATGTCGAGCGCTACTTGTCGAGTGATAAATTCAAGGTTGTTCACGCCGGCACCATTGGTATCACCAACGCCCTGGATGTTTTCTTCGACGCCGCGCAGGCCATGCGTGATGATGCGGACGTCGAGTTCGTGATCGTGGGTGACGGGGCCCTCAAGCAGAGTTATCAGGAAAAATACAGTCATCTTCCCAATCTGGTATTTGCGCCAAAAGTGTCTCGCAACCAGGTGCAGGCTGTTCTGGCTCAGGGCAGTGTTCTGTACTTTTCCGTGCATGACTCGAAAGTTTGGGATTATGGCCAGTCTCTGAACAAAGTCATTGACTACATGTTGGCAGCCAAACCCGTTGTCGCGTCCTACAGTGGCTATCCCTCGATGATCAACGAGTCTGACTGCGGGGTGTTTGTGCCTGCGGCGAATGTCGACGCCGTGGTGACAGCAATACGGGACCTTAAATCAATGAGCGCTGGAGAGCGTTCCTTGGTCGGCGAGCGAGGTCGCCAATGGTTGCTGGAGAACAGGCGTTATTCGAAGCTTGCCCAAGATTACTTGTCGATACTGTTTTAAGGTGATGGAAATTGAAACGGATCGTTGATTTTGTGCTTGCGCTTATAGGCTTGATTGCGCTGGCTCCTGTCATCATCGTTGTTGCTTGGGCAATCAGGAAGAAACTGGGCTCTCCGGTCATTTTTTCCCAGGTACGCCCGGGTTTGAATGCCAAGCCGTTCAGGATGGTCAAGTTTCGCACCATGCGAGATGCATTCGATGCCAATGGTCAGCCGTTACCGGATACCGAGCGAATGACCCCGTTTGGCAGCTTCCTACGCTCCAGTAGCCTGGATGAATTGCCGGAGCTATGGAATGTGCTCAAGGGTGATATGAGCCTTGTTGGCCCGCGCCCACTGCTCATGGAGTACTTGCCACTCTACAATGCCGAGCAGTACCGTCGACATGAAGTCAGGCCGGGTATTAGCGGCTGGGCGCAAGTTAACGGGCGTAACGCCCTGAGCTGGGATGAAAAATTCAAACTGGACGTCTGGTATGTCGATAACCGTTCGATCTGGCTGGATTTCAAGGTGATTTTCCTAACCCTGAAAAAGGTGGTGGTTCGCGACGGTATCAATGCCGAAGGCGAGGCGACCATGTCGAAGTTCACGGGTAACCCGTCGTGAAGCGGTTGGCGATTCTAGGGGCCAGCGGACACGGCAAGGTTGTAGCCGATACCGCTGAGTGCTGTGGCTGGCAGACTATCGAATTTTTCGACGATGCCTGGCCAGAGCGTCAGCATAATGGCCCTTGGGCGGTGGTCGGCGATACCGCTGCACTGCGTGAGCGTCTTGAGGAGTTTGACGGCATTGTCGTCGCGATTGGCAACAACGCTATTCGCTACAGCAAGTTGCTGGAGCTCGAGGCCGCTGGTGCTTGCATTTGCAGCCTGGTACACCCTGCGGCAACTGTCAGCCGTTATGCCGTGCTCGAAAAGGGTACCGTGGTGTTCGCCCAGGCGGTGATCAACGCTGATGTGCGTATTGGTCTGGGCAGTATTCTGAATACCGGCTGCAGTGTCGACCATGACTGTGTCTTGGGTGCTGCGGTACATATAAGCCCTGGCGCACGACTGGCCGGCGGTGTCAGTGTTGGCGATTTAAGCTGGGTGGGTATCGGTGCCAGTGTCCGGCAAATGGTGCGAATCGGTGCAAAGGTGGTTGTCGGCGCAGGTGCGGCAGTGACCACCGATGTGGCTGATGCACTGACTGTCGTCGGTGTGCCTGCTCGCGCTTTGGTCAACAAACAAGCAACTTAGGCCCGAACTTTCGCATCAGGCAAAATTGCACTCGACAGTCCATTTCCCGGGCCTCACCATGTCATTTCAGTTTACTGCGGTTGGTGGTCTTTCTCGTTAGCCACCAATGCTTCTTTATCCTTTGTGAAGAGCCTTTATTTGTGTTGAATACTCCTTTCTCCCCTTGGCCTTCCTTTACTGAGGAAGAGGCCGATGCCGTGCGTAGCGTCATTCTTTCCAACAAGGTCAATTACTGGACGGGGCAAGAGTGTCGAGAATTTGAAAAGGAGTTTGCGGCCTGGATTGGTACTGAGCATGCCGTTGCGCTTACTAATGGCACCGTGGCGTTGGATCTTGCGCTCAAGGCCTTGGGTGTCGGTGCCGGTGACGAAGTGGTGGTGACCCCCCGAACTTTTCTCGCCTCTGTCTCATCAATTGTCAATGCCGGTGCTGTGCCGGTATTTGCTGAGGTTGATCGCGATTCGCAGAACATTACCGCCAACTCCATTCGTGCAGTATTAAGCCCCCGCACAAGAGCGGTGATTTGCGTGCACCTCGCAGGTTGGCCGTGTGATATGGACCCAATCATGGAACTGGCCGATGAGCATGGCCTCAAGGTTATCGAGGATTGCGCGCAGGCCCATGGTGCCAAGTACAAAGATCGCATGGTCGGTTCCATCGGTCACGTGGGCGCCTGGTCTTTCTGCCAGGATAAGATCATGACGACGGGTGGCGAGGGCGGTATGGTCACCACCAACGATAGAGAACTGTGGTTGCGGATGTGGTCGTTCAAGGATCATGGCAAAAGCTGGGAGGCCGTCTACGAACGGCAGCATGCCCCCGGTTTCCGTTGGTTGCACGAAAGCTTTGGCACCAACTGGCGGATGTTGGAGGCACAAGCGGTCATCGGTCGTATCCAGTTGCGGCGGATGGCAAGCTGGCAAACCAGCCGTTTGGTCAATGCCGAATGCATCTGGGCCGCAGCTGGCGAGTCACCGGCGCTGCGTGTCCCCGCTGTACCGCAAGACATTTTGCACGCCGCCTACAAGGCCTATGTGTTTGTCGAGCCTGCGTCCTTGAAAGAAGGGTGGAGCCGGGATCGCATTCTCAAGGAAATTCTCGACCGTGGTGTGCCGGCGTTCTCAGGTTCCTGTTCCGAGGTGTATCTGGAAAAAGCATTCGACGGTACCGATTGGCGTCCGGCGGAACCTTTGCCTGTTGCCAAGGAACTGGGTGAGACCAGCATGATGTTCCTGGTGCACCCGACCCTCACTGAGCAAGAGATTGCCAAGACTTGCACGGTACTGCGAGAGGTCATGGTACAAGCCGTTGCCTAGGCTGTTCGACCTGTGATGGCCCTGTCATGGCACTGCGCCATTGTTACTGTAGCAGCCCTCTTGGCGCTGCTACAGTAACAGGCAATGTCATCGGCAGCCTCTGATACAAGCAAACACTGTATCTACTTTATACAGACCTCACATCCGCGGGAAGCGGAGGCGGGACCAATACTGATGATGGATGAATTGAGAGCAGGCCTTCTGGCTCTGCCACGTCGTTACAAACGTGCACTGCAGGTCGTAGTCGATTTGCTGTTGGTGTGGTTGGCGCTTTGGATGTCGTTCATAGTGCGTTTGGGGTTCGACTACCCGGTTAGTCCGATATTCGACCATTCGTGGTTGTTCTTCGCCGCACCGGTGATCGCTATACCGATCTTTGTTCGTTTCGGCATGTATCGGGCGGTCATGCGCTATTTTGGTAACGATGCCCTTATGGCCATCTTTAAAGCGGTTGGCCTGTCGTCGTTGTTGTTGGCGCTCGTGGTCTACTGGTACAGCAATCATGCCACCTTGGTACCCCGTTCGATCATCTTCAACTACTGGTGGCTGAGCCTGGTAATGCTGGGCGGGTTGCGCCTGATGATGCGCCATTACTTCATGCAGGATTGGTTCTCTGCAGTGCAGCACGTGCCTTTTGCCAATCCTGACAATGGCTTGCCGCGTGTCGCCATTTATGGGGCCGGTGCCGCCGGCAATCAGCTGTTAGCGGCGTTGCGTATGGGCCGCACGATGCGTCCGGTGGCCTTTATCGATGACGATCCAGATATCGCCGGTCGCATGATTTCCGGTCTGCACGTCTACAAATCACAAAGTATTCAGCGAATGATCGATGAGTCGGGAGCCCAGGAAGTACTGATGGCGATTCCGTCTTCGACCCGAGCACGTCGACGCGAGATCCTAAGCTACCTGGAAGGTTTTCCGGTGCACGTGCGCAGCGTGCCGGGCCTAATGGACCTGGCAAGTGGACGGGTCAAGGTCGATGATATCCAAGAAGTCGATATCGCTGACTTGCTCGGTCGAGACGCAGTGCCACCGCAGGCAGGATTGCTCGAGCGTTGTGTGACGGGCAAGGTGGTCATGGTGACTGGTGCGGGTGGCTCCATCGGCTCCGAGCTCTGCCGGCAGATCATGAGCCTCAGGCCGACCACGCTGTTGCTGTTCGAGCACAGCGAGTTCAATCTCTACAGCATCCTCAGCGAACTCGAGCAACGTGGTCAGAGAGGGGCGTTGAACGTAGTGCTATTACCGATCTTGGGTTCGGTTCGTGACCCTGGCAAGCTTTTGCATGTAATGAAGACCTGGCGGGTAGACACTGTTTATCACGCTGCTGCCTACAAGCATGTGCCAATGGTCGAGCACAACATTGCAGAGGGTGTGCTTAACAACGTCATTGGCACCCTCAATTCAGCACAGGCGGCGCTGCAGGCCGGCGTAGCCAACTTTGTGCTGATTTCCACTGACAAGGCGGTGCGGCCTACCAACGTCATGGGCAGCAGCAAGCGTTTGGCCGAGATGATCCTGCAGGCGCTGAGCAGGGAAAGTTCACTTGTGCCGCTGTATGGTACCCAAAATATCTCGCACATAAATTCGACCCGTTTCACCATGGTCCGGTTTGGCAACGTACTTGGCTCGTCCGGCTCTGTCATTCCACTGTTCCGCCAGCAAATAAAGGCTGGCGGCCCGTTGACGGTGACGCATCCGAAGATTACCCGTTACTTCATGACCATCCCCGAGGCTGCGCAACTGGTGATTCAAGCCGGTTCCATGGGGCAGGGTGGTGACGTGTTCGTACTGGACATGGGCGAACCGATAAAAATTGTCGAGTTGGCAGAAAAGATGGTCCACCTGTCGGGCTTGAGCATTCGCACGGAACGTAACCCGCTCGGCGACATCGCTATTGAATTCACCGGTCTGCGTCCAGGCGAAAAACTCTATGAGGAGCTGCTCATCGGCGACAATGTCGAGGCCACCCAACACCCAATGATCATGAGCGCAAACGAGGACTGCCTGGCTTGGGAAATACTCAAGGAGCGGCTTGTTCTGTTACTGGCCGCCGTATCGACTGACGACTATGCCCGCGTGCGGCTACTTCTGAGGGAGACCGTAAGCGGGTACTCCCCGGACGGAGAGATCGTTGACTGGATTTATCAAAAACGGCGATTGGAGCCCTAAGGCAAGATAGGCGGGTTTAGCATGGATGTCCTGTATCCGCCCCATGAGCCCCACATTCACCGCCAGCCGTTCAATGCTGACTCCCGATTTCTTTCCGGAGCCAGCCTCCACGATACGGCCCGATGCCAAAGTCGAAAAAGCCGTAAGCTACTTCTCGCTAGATTATTTTACGTATTCCTTGGCCTGAATTTCTCGTTTGTGTGCTGCGAATATTTGTAACAGATTTATAAAACCATGCTCGCTGATCTACTAGTTTCTGGAGAACTGGCACTGCAAACACATCTCACAAAAATCCTCAGCCGACTTAGTCTCTGAAAGATTAGCATCTGTTTATCGACTGGTGATGGGATCGCTTCGTTTGTTTCACATCCCGTAACGACCCCATTTTTGACAACCTCCACTCATCGCCTAAATTTGAAAAGCAGCTTCGGAAAAGCTGCTTTCCCAATCGATGTCATGGAGCGTCATTAATGCGTACTGGCTACTTCTACTCTCTGGTTTTTGCCCTGCTCACCAGCTGCTCTGTTGCAACTATTGCTGCACCGACGGCCAAGTCCGGGGCTGATAACGCACCTCTGGTCATGGAGATGTCACCTAAAGTTCATTCTGACAAAGTCGATCTGAATCAGGCCGACGCCCTTACGCTACAACGGGAGCTGGCTGGCATAGGGGAGTCTAAGGCCAAGGCAATTGTTGCGTATCGGGAGAGTAATGGGCCATTCGCCTCGGTAGACGAACTGCTCGAAGTGAAAGGCATCGGCAAAGCCATTCTGGACAAGAACCGCGAAAAGCTCGAGGTGAACTAAGCTTGTAAGTCAGCCCTATGAGGCCGGTCATTGACCGGCCTTTTTGCTTTCTGGCCACTGCAATAAGTCGGGGCCTTCCGTCGGCGAAATAAAAATTACGGGTATCATATTGCTATTAGATTATGCCTATAATTATTCTGACTCCCTGTGCGTTCCGGCGTTCGTCTTCCCTCAAATTTCTCCAGGAGCACTGCCATGAACTCCATCCAAACCCAAGGCACAGCCCTCGTCACCGGCGCCTCCTCCGGCATCGGCGCCATCTACGCGGACCGCTTGGCGAAGCGCGGTTTTGATTTGTTGTTGGTCGCTCGTGATCAGGAGCGGCTGGACGCCGCGGCAACCAAGCTGCGCGCGGACCACGGCATCCAAGTCGAAGTGCTCAAGGCAGACCTGACGCAGAAAGACGATGTACTGAAGCTCGAACAGCGCCTACGCAGCGACTCCAGCATCAGCCTGCTGCTGAATAACGCAGGTGTCGCGGCGGATGGCTTACTGGCCAATTCGGACATGGATCAGCTGGAAAAGCTGATTCAGCTCAACGTCACCACCGTCACACGTCTCGCATCGGCGGCAGCCGCCAGTTTTGCCAAAGCGGGCCGGGGTACGATCATCAATATTGGCTCAGTGGTGGCATTGTTTCCTGAACGCTTCAACGCCACTTACAGCGCCAGCAAGGCGTATGTGTTAAGCCTGACTCAGTCGTTGAACGCCGAGCTCGATGGCACCGGCGTCAAAGTGCAAGCCGTGCTGCCTGGAGTTACACGCACTGAAATTTGGGAACGCGCAGGTATGGATCTCAACCAGATTCCTGCCGACATGGCCATGGACGCAGGTGAAATGGTCGACGCAGCCTTGTCAGGCCTGGACCAGGGCGAGCTGGTCACCATTCCTTCATTGCCGGATGCCTCTGAATGGAATGCGTTTGTCGCGGCGCGTCATGTAATGGCGCCTAACCTTTCCAAAAGCAAAGCGGCTGCGCGTTACAAATAAAGCCCAAGCAGTCGCCATGAGGATATTGCGGTATGAATGATCGTCGAGTGGTTGTAACGGGCATGGGTCTGGTGTCGCCGCTGGGTACTGGTGTCGAAGCAGTCTGGGCGCGTCTGTTGTCTGGACGTTCCGGGTTGCGCAATTTGCCGGACGATGTGGTGGCCGATCTGCCGGCCAAGGTCGGCGGTGCAGTGCCGACGCCGGCCGATGATGCCGAGGCGGGTTTCGATCCGGACCTCGCGACGCCACCGAAAGAGCAGAAGAAGATGGACCGCTTCATTTTGTTCGCCATGGAAGCGGCGCGTCAGGCGCTCGAACAAGCTGGTTGGCAAGCGCAAACCGCTGATACTCAGGAGCGCACAGCAACCATCATCGGTTCGGGCGTTGGTGGTTTCGGCGCGATTGCCGATGCGGTGCGCACTACGGACAGTCGTGGTCCGCGGCGTTTGTCGCCATTCACCATTCCTTCTTTTCTGGTCAATCTGGCCGCCGGCCATGTGTCGATCCAGCATGGATTCAAGGGTCCCTTGGGTGCTCCGGTAACGGCCTGTGCGGCCGGGGTGCAAGCGATTGGCGATGCGGCGCGGCTGATTCGCTGCGGTGAAGCAGACATTGCGGTGTGCGGCGGCGCGGAAGCGGCGATCGACCGCGTGAGTCTCGCTGGGTTCGCCGCTGCTCGCGCCTTGTCCAGCGGTTTCAACGAGACCCCGGAACGTGCTTCGCGGCCGTTTGACCGTGATCGCGATGGCTTTGTGATGGGCGAGGGCTCAGGTCTTTTGGTGATCGAATCCCTGGAACATGCCCTGGCTCGTGGCGCGCAACCGCTGGCAGAACTGGTCGGTTATGGCACCAGCGCCGACGCTTATCACCTGACGGCGGGGCCCGAGGATGGCAGCGGTGCGCGACGGGCGATGTCACTGGCGTTGGCTCAGGCAGGGATTTCGCCTGCACAGGTGCAGCATCTCAATGCTCACGCCACGTCGACGCCGGTCGGGGATTTGGGAGAACTGGCGGCGATCAAGTCGCTGTTCGGCACGGATAGCAAGATCGCAGTGACCTCGACCAAGTCGGCTACCGGGCATTTGCTCGGCGCAGCGGGCGGGATCGAGGCGATCTTCACTCTATTGGCGATTCGCGATCAGGTCGTGCCGGCCACCCTCAATTTCGATAACCCGGACCCGGCCACGCAAGGTGTGGATATCGTTCACGGCAAGGCGCGGCCGATGGCTATCGAGTACGCGCTGTCCAATGGCTTCGGCTTTGGCGGGGTCAACGCCAGCGTATTGTTCAAACGCTGGCAGGGTTAATCCCGGGGTTGTTTGAGAAGTTCGCGTGTGACGTCGAGAATCCGTTGGGCCAGTTCGGGGCTCTCGACACTGCGAGACAGCAGCAACGCCCCGACCAGCGCGGACATGATGAAGACGCTCTGGTCGGCGGCGTCCTCGCCTTCTAGGGTGCCTTGTATTTGTTCGAGTCTCGCATTGAGCACCACATCCGAGGTCGGACTTGGCTGTCCACGCAAGCCGAGTTCCGATGACATGGTCGGCAGCGGACACCCTTGATCGGGTGAAGTCTGGTGCCATTCGGACAAATAGGTGTCGATGAACGCCTCAAGCGGGTGCTCCTGGGCGAACAGCTCGGCGCAAACGACGTCGCATTGGTCGCCAGCAGCCTGCAGGGCTTTTTCTACCAGTTCATCCTTGGATGTGAAATGCGAGTAGAAACCACCGTGAGTCAAGCCCAGCGCTTTCATCAGAGGTTGCAGGCCAGTCGCGCCAATACCGTCACGGCGAAATCGCGCTGAGGCTTCCTTGATGATGCGTTGATGGGTCTGGGCTTTATGGTCCTGCGAGTAACGCATCATGAATCTCCGCAACGATGCGCCATCTTAACCAATGAAAATGGGATGGTGATTGTACTTCTACTTCTAAAAAGCATGCAGATACGTCTAACTCCGTCATGGCGCATTGAATGAGCTCGCACGGATAGTGATTACTCACTCGCTGAAAACTGTTGGCAGATCCATGAATTGCTCGCCGAAGGCGACAAGCACGCCATGAGGCATTATCTCGACGACTCCGAACTGCTCCTGTTACAAATGCTTGCCCAAAACGCGCATCACTGATCGAGGGTTCGTGCCATGTACAAAGACTATCCGGCGGCTTATCAAGTCAGCAAAGGCTCGGCCTTGCAGGTGGACAAAGCCTTTTACGAACGGATCCGCGACAACAAGGACAGTCGCACGCTGATTGAACAGTTCGAAGTGCCGATCCGCACCGGTCGCGCCTGGAAAGTCCCGGCCGGGCATGTGTTCAGGGTCACGACGCCTGTTGGCCCGCAAGTAGGCGATTTCAACGTCTGGAATGCCAACGATCCGCGTGAACGCTTGTGGGCGGCACGAACCCGGCAGTTGCAGGGCGCGCACGTCAGCACCCATGACCGGCTCTGGTCGAACCTGCCTTTTTTGCGCCCGCTGGTGACGATCACCGATGACAGCCTGGCCGGCTACGGCATCGACGAACATGGCGGTCGCCTGCACGATCTGCTCGGCACTCGCTGCGATCCCTATGTGAACAAAATGCTCACCGGCGAAGACTTCCATCATCACTGCCACTCGAACCTGACACGCGCCGTATTGCCGCATGGCCTGACCGAATTCGACGTGCATGACGTGCTGAACATTTTCCAGTGCACGGGCCTCAACCACGACGACATGTACTTCATGAAAGCCTGTCCGGCGCAGAAGGGCGATTACCTGGAGTTCTTTGCCGAGATTGATTTGTTGTGTGCGCTGTCGACCTGTCCGGGCGGCGATCTGTCGCTGGCCATGTGGGGGCCGGATGCGCAGGACCCGCTCAGCGTCTGTCGTCCGTTGGGGGTGGAGATTTACACGTTGGAGGAGTCGTTGCTTGAAGGCTGGAGCCAGCCGGAGCGCGCGGCGTACAAAGGGCTGCATGGCTTGCACATTGCCAAGGCCGAATGGGAAAAATAAACCAAGTCACTTGTAGGAGCGAGCTTGCTCGCGATGGACTAAAGAGCGCCGCTTTTAGCCAGTAAACACGCGTTATCGTTAACGTCCATCGCGAGCAAGCTCGCTCCTACAGGCTGAAAAACCAACCCCGCTCATAAAAGCGGGGTTTTTGATCTAGCGGTCCTGCGCATCCTTGGCATCCGCTTCCGCGTTGCGTTCCGCGATGCGCTTACGTTGCTCATCGGTCAGTTCGACCTTGTGGGCGGTGTCTCGCAGCATCATCAAACCGCCAACGATCGAGCCGATGGCAACAACCAGAATCAACCAGGCATACCAGGGCATAGGGCTCTCCTTGAGGGCAGGCCGGCTGACGAATTTCGCCGACCGATCGTGCATACCACTTTGAGCGATTAATTTTCGCAGTGGTTCCATTCTATGCCTTATACGACCGTCGCACTGCGACTGTTTAAAGCCCGGTCAGCATCGCATCCGCCGGCGCATCCGCACGCAATTGCGCGGTCAGCATGAAGTACACGAAACCCGCCGCCATGAAACCGAGGAAGATCAACCCGATCAGCGTGTTGAACCAGGCCATCGCCACCAGGCACACCACCGCCAGAAACAGCGCGATCCCCGGTACGATCGGGTAACACGGCGCGCGGAAAGTGCGCTCCAGGTTGGGTTCGGTTTTACGCAGCTTGAACAGGCTGAGCATGCTCATGATGTACATCACGATTGCGCCGAACACCGCCATGGTGATCATCGCCGCTGTCAGCGTCATGCCGCCGAGGTTGATCAAACCGTCGCTGTAGATCGCCGCGATGCCGATCATGCCACCGGCAATGATCGCCCGGTGTGGCGTCTGGAAGCGCGAGAGTTTGGCCAGCGACGCCGGCAGGTAACCGGCACGGGCGAGGGCGAAGAACTGCCGCGAGTAACCGAGGATGATTCCGTGGAAACTCGCCACCAGGCCGAACAGGCCGATCCACACCAGCATGTGCAACCAGCCGGAACTTTCGCCGACCACGGTTTTCATCGCTTGTGGCAGGGGATCGTTGATGTTCGACAGAGTGCGCCAGTCGCCGACGCCGCCAGCAAAGAACATCACGCCCATGGCCAATAGCACCAGGGTCAGAATGCCGCTGATGTACGCCTTGGGGATCGTGCGTTTCGGGTCCTTGGCTTCTTCGGCCGCCATGGCGGCGCCTTCGATGGCCAAAAAGAACCAGATGGCAAACGGAATCGCCGCAAACATCCCGGCAATCGCGGGTGCACCGAACACATCGGAACCGGCCCAGCCGTTGAGGGCGAAGCTACTGAAGCTGAACGCCGGGGCGACCACACCCATGAACACCAGCAACTCAGCGACCGCGAGAACACAAACAACCAGTTCGAAGGTCGCGGCGAGTTTCACGCCGAGGATGTTCAGGCCCATAAACACAATGTAGGCGCCCACCGCCGCGTGCTTCGGATCCAGTGCCGGGAATTGCACGTTGAGATACGCGCCAATCGCCAAGGCAATGGCCGGAGGAGCGAAGACGAATTCGATCAGCGTCGCCAGCCCGGCGATCAACCCGCCTCTCTCGCCAAAGGCGCGTCGGCTGTAAGCAAAGGGACCGCCCGCGTGGGGAATCGCGGTGGTCAGTTCGGTGAAACTGAAGATGAAGCAGGTGTACATCGTGGCGACCATGAAGGAGGTCACCAAAAATCCAAGTGTCCCGGCCACGCCCCAGCCGTAACTCCAGCCGAAATATTCACCGGAAATCACCAGCCCGACCGCGATGCCCCACAGGTGCAGTGTGCCGAGCGTGGGTTTGAGTTGTGTATTCATGCGTTTTGCTCCCTGAACGGTTGGAAAGCTCGGGGAGGGCGTGTGCAGTGGGCGTGCCAGTGTTGTGATGGTCGTCGTAAAAGGCGAAAAGACGTCGTATCGGGGATGTTCGGCGCTGGATGTACAGATTTCGTGCCTCAGTTGGGGGCGTTGGTGCCTGTCATGCCGCCTTCGCGAGCAAGCCCGCACCCACAGGTTTTTGCATTGCTTGAGCAAACGCATTCCCCTGTGGGAGCGGGCTTGCCCGCGAAGAGGCCCGCCCGGACACCGCTGAAACACCTGTATAAACCCACTCTTTACACATTCTTTATCCTCCGCCACACCCCTCGATCTCGTTCCTTTACAGCCTTCCTTCCGACAATGACTCCACACGCGGCAATACGCCGTAACACGGAGAACTTCCATGAGCGTTCTTGACGGGGTGTCACTGCTGTTGGCAGTGGGGCTGTTCATTTATCTGTTGGTTGCGCTGTTGCGCGCGGACCGGAACTAGGAGCGGCTATGCACAGTTATGACTATTGGCTGATCCTGGCCTTCTTCGCCGTGGTGCTGATCCCCGCACCGTTTCTCGGGCGGTTCTACTACAAGGTCATGGAAGGTCAGCGCACGTGGCTGACACCGATCCTCGGACCGGTGGAGCGTGGCTGTTATCGGGTGGCCGGTGTGGATCCGCAGGTCGAACAGAGCTGGCAGAAATACACCCTGGCCTTGCTCGCCTTCAACCTTGCCGGTTTCCTGCTGTTGTTCGTGATCCTGTTGTTCCAGGACCATCTGCCGCTGAATCCGCAAAACCTGCCGGGTCAGGAGTGGACGCTGGCATTCAACACCGCCATCAGTTTCATGACCAACACCAACTGGCAGGCCTACAGCGGTGAAGCCTCGCTGAGCTACCTGAGCCAGATGGCCGGCCTCACCGTGCAAAACTTTGTCAGCGCCGCCACTGGCCTCGCTGTGCTGGTTGCGCTGTGTCGCGGCATCGGTCGCAAATCGACCAAAACCCTGGGCAACTTCTGGGTCGACATGACACGCGCCACCCTCTACGGCCTGCTGCCGCTGTGCTTGCTGCTGGCGCTGTATCTGGTCTGGCAGGGTGTGCCGCAAACCTTCGCGCAGTACGTGAATGCGGTGACGATGCAAGGCGTCGATCAGGTGATCCCGCTCGGCCCGGCCGCCAGCCAGATTGCGATCAAGCAATTGGGCACCAACGGTGGCGGTTTCTTCGGCGTCAACTCGGCGCACCCGTTCGAGAACCCGACCGCTTGGGCAAACCTGTTCGAGATGGCCTCGATCATCCTGATCCCGGTCGCGCTGGTGTTCACCTTCGGCCACTACGTCAAAGACCTGCGTCAGAGCCGCGCGATCATCGCGTGCATGCTGGCGCTGTTCTTGATTGGCGGCGCGACCTCGCTGTGGGCTGAATACCAACCGAATCCGACCCTGAACAACGTCGCCGTCGAACAGACCGCGCCGCTGGAAGGCAAGGAAGCGCGCTTCGGTACCACGGCCACGGTGTTGTGGTCGGTGACCACGACAGCCGCGTCCAACGGTTCGGTCAACGGCATGCATGACAGCCTCAACCCACTGACCGGCATGGTTGCAATGGTCAATATGATGGTCGGCGAAGTGATCTTCGGCGGCGTCGGCGCCGGGCTCTACGGCATGTTGCTCAACGTGCTGATCGCGGTGTTCCTCGCTGGCCTGATGATCGGCCGCACGCCGGAATACCTCGGCAAGAAACTGCAAGCCAAGGAAGTGCAATTGCTGGTGGTGACCTTGCTGGTGATGCCGGTCGGCGTGCTGGTGCTCGGTGCGATTGCCGCGAGCCTGCCAGTCCCGGTGGCCTCGGTGAGTAACCCCGGCGCCCATGGTTTCAGCCAATTGCTCTACAACTACACCTCGGCCAGCGCCAACAACGGTTCTGCATTCGGTGGCTTCACCTCCAATACGGCGTTCCACAACCTGATGCTCGGTCTTGGCATGTTGATCGGTCGCTTCGGTTACATCCTTCCGGTATTGGCCCTGGCCGGCAGCCTGGCGATGAAGAAAACCGCGCCGATTGGCCAGAACAGCTTCCCGACCCACGGTCCGCTGTTCGTGACCTTGCTGACCGTGACCATTTTGCTGGTGGGCGGCCTGACCTTCCTGCCGACATTAGCGCTGGGTCCGATTGCTGAACATTTGAGCTTGGGCTTCTGAGGACTAATTGATGAATATGCCCGCAACCAAACCGGTCGCCGTGAAAGCGCCGGAACAACCGAAAACCGCAATGTCGGCCCTGTGGCGCCCGGCGCTGGTGCAAGCCTTCGTCAAGCTCGACCCACGGCAATTGCAGCGTGCACCGGTGATGCTGGTGGTCGAACTGACCGCCGTACTGACCACCGTGCTGTGCTTCATTCCCGACAACGCCGTGCCGACGTTCGTCGCCGTGCAAATCGCGCTGTGGCTGTGGTTCACCGTGCTCTTCGCCAACTTCGCCGAAGCCTTGGCCGAAGGTCGCGGCAAGGCCCGCGCCGACAGCCTCAAGGCCGGTAGCGAAGGCTTGAGCGCGCGCCGCAAAACCGGCAACGGCGCCTTTCAAGTGGTGCCGGCCACCAGCCTGCGCAAGGGCGATGTGGTGCGCGTCGAAGCCGGGGAAATGATCCCTGGTGACGGCGAGGTGATCGAAGGTATCGCGGCGGTCAACGAGGCGGCGATCACCGGTGAATCCGCACCGGTGATCCGCGAATCCGGCGGCGACCGTTCCGCTGTCACCGGTAACACCCGCCTGGTCTCCGACTGGCTGCTGGTGCGCATTACCGCTGATCCCGGTGAGTCGACACTGGACCGCATGATCGCGCTGGTCGAAGGCGCTAAACGCCAGAAAACCCCGAACGAAGTCGCGCTCGACATCCTGCTGATCGGCCTGACGCTGATCTTCCTGCTGGTGGTCGTGACCCTGCAACCGTTCGCCCACTTCGCCAACGGCAGCCTGCCGCTGGTGTTCCTGGTAGCGTTATTGGTCACACTGATTCCGACCACCATCGGCGGTTTGCTCTCGGCTATCGGTATCGCCGGTATGGACCGTCTGGTGCGCCTGAACGTGATCGCCAAATCCGGCCGTGCCGTGGAAGCGGCGGGGGACGTGCATGTCCTGTTGCTGGACAAGACCGGTACCATCACTTTCGGTAACCGTCGCTGCACCGCGGTATACGCCACGCCAGGTGTGACCGCCAAGGAGCTGGCCGAGGGCGCGTTGTTCGCCTCGCTGGCCGATGAGACGGCAGAAGGCAAGTCCATCGTCGAGTACCTGCGGGGCCTGCATCCACAGTCTGAGCCGAGTACCGAACTGTTGACCGTCGTACCGTTCAGTGCTGAAACCCGCTTGTCCGGTGTCGACTATCAAGGTCGCGTCTATCGCAAGGGCGCGGTGGATTCGTTGCTGGCGTTCGTCGGCCTGAAACGCGCTGACCTCGCACCCGCTCTGTCCCGGGAAATCGACAAAATCGCCCAGAGCGGCGGCACACCCTTGCTGGTCTGCGCCGACGGTAAATTACTCGGTGCGATTCACCTCAAGGACGTGGTCAAGCCCGGCATCCGCGAACGTTTCGCCGAGCTGCGCAAACTGGGGATTCGCACCGTCATGGTGACCGGCGACAACCCGCTGACCGCGGCGGCGATTGCAGCTGAAGCGGGCGTCGACGATGTACTGGCCGAAGCCACGCCGGAGAAAAAACTGGCGCGTATTCGCCACGAGCAGAACGACGGTCGTCTGGTCGCGATGTGCGGCGACGGTGCCAACGATGCCCCGGCCCTGGCCCAGGCAGACGTCGGTATGGCGATGAACGACGGCACCCAGGCAGCGCGCGAGGCGGCGAACATGGTCGACCTCGACAGCGATCCGACCAAGTTGCTGGACGTGGTGCAGATCGGCAAGGAATTGCTGGTGACCCGCGGTGCGCTGACGACCTTTTCCATCGCCAACGACGTGGCCAAATACTTCGCGATCCTGCCAGCGCTGTTCGCCTCGATCTACCCGCAACTGGGTGTGCTCAACGTGATGCAGCTGAGCAGTCCGCAAAGCGCGATTCTGTCGGCGATCGTGTTCAACGCCTTGATCATTGTGGTGCTGATTCCACTGGCCTTGCGCGGCGTGCGGGTGCAGGCGGCGAGTGCAGCGGCGTTGCTGAGACGCAATCTGCTGATCTATGGCTTGGGCGGGATTCTGGTGCCGTTCGTGGGCATCAAGGCGATCGACATGCTGCTTACGGCGTTGCATTTGGTTTGACCTGTGCGGTGTGCCTGACACACCGCCATCGCGAGCAAGCTCGCTCCCACAGGGAATGTGGTGCTTTTGTGGGAGCGGGCTTGCTCGCGATGGGATCGCCACTGTGAATATGACTGAACACTGTATTGGTTATCCGAATTCGAGGATTTTGAAATGTCCACAATGATACGCCCCGCCCTGAGCCTGCTGGTGCTGATGACCCTGATCACCGGCGTCGCTTACCCTCTGGTCGTCACCGGTGTTGCCCAGGTCGCGTTCCCGGATCAGGCCAACGGCAGCCTCGTGCGCGACGCTGACGGCAAGGTCCGTGGCTCGTCGCTGATTGCCCAGGATTTCGTCGGTGACGCCTGGTTCCATTCACGGCCGTCCGCCGGTGCTTTCGCCACGGTGTCGAGCGGCGCCAGCAACCTGGCGCCGAGCAACCCGGCGCTGGCCACCCGGGTGATCGACGATGCCAATAAACTGCTGGTGCCAGGGCAAGGTCCGGTGCCGTTGGCGCTGGTGACTACTTCTGGCAGCGGCCTCGATCCACACTTGCCACCGGCCGCAATTGCCTATCAACTGGCGCGTGTTGCGGCGGCGCGCAATCTGCCGGTGTCTACGCTCCAGCAATTGATGAATGCGCACATCGAGCAGCCGCTGGTGGGACCGCCGGTGGTAAATGTGTTGGCGCTGAATATTGCGCTGGAAAACCTGTAAATCGGTGGCGCGGCCATTCGCGAGCAAGTCGAATCGTGGCACCGCCGCTCCCACAGGAGACTGTATTCCAATGTGGGAGCGGGCTTGCTCGCGAAGGCGGCATAACAATCACCACATCAACACCTGAATAAAGAGATCCCCAAGCATGAGCGACTCCGGCCGCGCCGACGCGCTGTTAGCAGACCTGCCCCGCGACGGCCGTGGCCGGCTCAAGGTTTTCCTCGGCGCCGCACCCGGTGTCGGCAAGACCTACGCCATGCTGCAAGCCGCTCACACCCAACTGCGTCAGGGCGTAAAGGTCATGGCCGGCGTGGTCGAAACCCACGGCCGCGCCGAAACCGAAGCGCTGCTCGGCGGATTGCCGCAGCTGCCGCTGGTGCGCTCGGAATACCGTGGCGTGATGCTCGAAGAAATGGACCTCGACGGCTTGCTCGCCGCCAAACCGAAACTGGTGCTGGTGGACGAACTGGCCCACACCAATGCCCCCGGCAGTCGTCACGCCAAACGCTGGCAAGACATCCAGGAATTGCTCGCCGCCGGCATCGACGTGTTCACCACCGTCAACGTTCAGCACCTGGAAAGTCTCAACGATCAGGTGCGCGGCATCACCGGCGTGCAGGTCCGTGAAACCCTGCCGGACTGGGTGTTGCAGGAAGCCTATGAACTGCTGTTGATTGACCTGCCGCCGCGGGAATTGCTTGAGCGCTTGCGCGACGGCAAGGTCTACGTACCGGAGCAGGCGCGGGCGGCCATCGATGCGTACTTCTCCCAGACCAATCTCACCGCACTGCGTGAGCTGGCGATGCAAACGGCGGCGGCCCAGGTCGATAACGATCTGGCCCAGGGTTATCGCCAGCTCGGTCAGGCGGCACCGGCGGTACGGGGTCGCTTGCTGGTCGGTGTCGATGGCGATGCGCAGGCCGAACGTCTGGTGCGTCACGCCAGCCGCGTTGCCCAGCGTCGGCATCTGCCGTGGAGTCTGGTGCACGTGGACAACGGCAGCGTACGCGACGAGCAATCGCGTCTGCGCCTGCAAAGTGCCCAGCAACTGGCTGAGCGACTGGGCGGTGAAGTGGTGTTGCTGCGCGCTGGCGAAGTGGCGAAAACCCTGATTCAGCATGCCGCCGAACGCCGCGCCAGTCTGGTGCTGGTGGGCCAGTCCCGGCAGCGTTTGCGTCGTCGACTTTTCGGTGGCGGCCTGGCGTCACGCTTGCTGCGTGATGCGCGCGGGCTGGAAATCAACGTCCTCGACAGCGATCACGAACAGCATCAGCCGCGCCAGCGTTCGGAGCAGGCGCTGGTGTGGTTCGACTACGCGCTGGCCGTTGTCGCTACGATTTTGGCCAGTGCGCTGGCCTGGGCCGTGGCGAGTGTTTTGCCGCTGCCGAACATCTCGCTGGTGTTCCTCGCCGCTGTGTTGCTGGTGGCGGTGCGCAGCAGTCTCGGCCCCGCGCTGGCCTGCGCGGGGCTGTCGTTTCTGACCTATGACTTTCTGTTCATCCCGCCGACCTTCTCCTTCCGCATCCAGCGCGAAGAAGACGTCCTGACCTTGCTGTTCTTCCTGCTGATGGCGGCGCTGACCGGCAACCTCGCGGCGCGCCAGCGCCGGCAATTGCAGGCGCTGCGCGATACTCAGGAGGAGACGTCAGAACTGCTCGACCTGTCGCGCAAACTCACGGCTGCCACCGACCGTCAGGCCGTAGTCAGCGCCGCCGCGCAGCACCTCAACGGCTGGAGCGACTTGAAATTGTGCCTGCTCAATCGCGACGGCCAGGCCGGCTGGAAAGTCGAAACCGGTGGTCCGCTGGAGTTTACCGAAGCCGAACGCGCTGCCGCCGACTGGGCCTGGCAACACGATCAACCGGCGGGCGCGGGCACCGGCACGCTGCCGTTCGGGCGTTGGTGGTGGTGGCCGCTGTCCCTGGAAGACGGGCCGCTGGCGCTGCTCGGCGTCTCTGCCAAGGAGGGTCAGACCTTGAGCGGCCAGCGTCGGCGGTTGTTGACCGCGCTGAGTCAGCCGCTGGCCCAGGCCCTGGCTCGCGCGCAACTGGCCGAAGACCTGGAAGCGGCGCGGCTGCACGGGGAAACCGAGCAACTGCGCAGTGCCTTGCTGGCTTCGGTGTCCCACGATTTGCGCACGCCGCTGACCTCCATGCGCGGCAGCATCGACAGCCTCTTGGCCCTCGGCGAGGCCATCCCGCTGGAGGATCGCCGCGAACTGCTCGAAGGCACGCGCGACGAGGCCGAGCGCCTTGATCGCTACATTCAAAACTTGCTGGATATGACCCGCCTCGGCCACGGCGCCCTGAAGCTGGCGCGGGACTGGGTGTCGCCCGCTGACATTGTCGGCAGTTCGCTCAATCGCCTGCGCGCGGTGCTGGGGCCGTTGCAGGTCAGCACCGATGTGCCAGCGCAGTTACCGCTGCTCTTCGTCCACGCCGCGCTGATTGAACAGGCGCTGGTCAATGTGCTGGAAAATGCCGCGCGTTTTTCACCCGCTCACGGGCTTCTGCAATTGCGAGCCGGAGTCGAAGACAACGAGCTGTTTTTCTCGGTGAGCGATGAAGGGCCGGGGATTCCCATCGATGAGCGGGCGAAGATTTTCGACATGTTCTACACCGCCGCGCGTGGTGATCGTGGCGGGCAGGGCACCGGGCTGGGGCTGGCGATCTGTCAGGGCATGGTCGGTGCACATGGCGGGCGGATCAGCGTCGGCGACGGTATCGAAGGGCGTGGCACCTGCATCACCCTTCACCTGCCATTGCAGGAACAACCTGAAGTTGAAAATGAGAGTTGAAAATGAGCGTTGACAGTGAAGCCTGATACCCTTTGGATCTCTCCATGCCGCGATCAGAAAACATGAGCCAGACCGCGACCATTTTGGTCATCGACGACGAACCGCAGATCCGCAAATTCCTGCGCATCAGCCTCGCTTCCCAGGGCTACAAAGTGCTGGAGGCTGGCACCGGAACCGAGGGGCTGGCGCAAGCCGCGCTGAACAAACCCGATCTGCTGGTGCTCGACCTCGGTCTGCCGGACATGGACGGCCAGCAAGTGCTGCGCGAGTTTCGTGAATGGTCGACGGTGCCGGTGTTGGTGCTGTCGGTGCGCGCCGCCGAAGGGCAGAAGGTCGAAGCGCTGGATGGCGGTGCGAATGACTACGTGACCAAGCCGTTCGGTATCCAGGAATTTCTGGCGAGGGTGCGTGCCTTGTTGCGTCAGGCGCCGGTGGGCGAGGCGCAGCAAGCGGCGTTGACGTTTGGTCCGTTGACCGTTGACCTGGCCTATCGCCGGGTGCTGCTCGACGGCGTCGAAGTGGCGTTGACCCGCAAGGAATACGCGGTGCTGGCGCAACTGGCGCGACATCCTGGGCGCGTGATCACCCAGCAGCAATTGCTCAAGGACATCTGGGGCCCGACCCATACCGAAGACAGTCATTACTTGCGGATTGTGGTGGGACATTTGCGGCAGAAGCTGGCGGATGACCCGACGCAGCCGCGGTTTATCGTGACCGAGGCGGGGGTTGGGTATCGGCTTTTGAGTGAGGGTGGTCTTTAGTATTGTTTTGTCTGATCTGGCCCTTTCGCGAGCAAGCCCTCGCATTCACTCAAGAACTTCAGGAATCGCGCTCGCGCTCGCTTTCGTATCTATCCAGCGTATCCCGCGCAATCTCGCGCCCTAGCGCGATCAACTCCGGCGCCTTGTAAAATTCGAAAAACCGGCACACCCGCTTTGGCACGTTGATCAGGATATCCGGTGGATAACCGGCAATCTTGTACTGTGCCAACGACGTCTGCATCACCTCGAAACTCTGGTTGATCAAATCCAGCAAGGATGCCGGCCCCACGTTGTCGATGATGAACGAACCCGTGGCCGACTTCGGGGCGCCATCGCGTTCCGGTGCGGCCGCCGGTTGCTGGGCTTCGGGTTCGGCGGATTCGATCCAGGGGTTGATCTCGGCCGCTTCTGCAATCAGTGCTTCCTTTTCCAGCAGCAGCAATTTTTCCGCTGGTTTGCGGCGGAATGGCAACTTCGAGCCTACCGAATTGATCAGGCTGTCGAACCGGGACTTGAACGCGGCCGGCCGCTGGATTACCGGCAGTTGATAGTGGCGCTGGTTAGTGGAGTTCAGGTTGACCGCGATGATCAGGTCGCAATGGCTCGACACCACCGGCACGATCGGCAACGGGTTGAGGATACCGCCGTCCACCAGCATGCGATTGCCCTGCATCACCGGGGTGAACAGGCTCGGAATGGCCGCCGAGGCGCGCATCGCCTGGTGCAGGCAACCTTCCTGAAACCAGATTTCCTGCTGGTTGGTCAAGTCAGTGGCCACCGCCGTGTAGGGGATGCGCAGGTCTTCGATATTGATCTCGCCGACGATCTTGCGGATCTGCCCGAACACCTTCTCCCCGCGAATCGCGCCCAGTCGAAAACTGACGTCCACCAGACGCAATACGTCCAGGTAATCCAGACTCTCGATCCAGTTGCGGTATTCATCCAGCTTGCCGGCGGCATAAATCCCGCCGACCACGGCGCCCATCGAACAACCGGCGATGCAGGCGATGTCGTAGCCACGCCGCTCAATCTCTTCAATAACACCGATATGGGCATAGCCCCGGGCTCCACCGGAACCCAGCACCAGTGCGACACGCTTTTTCATGAATCGCCCTCGTCTGACAAGGGTCAACAATGCACCCATCGAGGGGCACGCTTCAATCGCTAAGGTCGCTCGACGGGTAAACGCGTCGTTTTTTCGACACTCCAGGGGCGGCAGATGGTTATTCTCGCGAGCGCTATAGTTTGCGCAGCGACGCCAAGGCACTTTTTACGCGCCGGACCGTCCTACCTGCACGACTGTTGACCTATATTTGAGGTGTGAGTGATGAAAGTCTGGATTTGTGTACCTTTGATTGCGCTGGCGCTCGCCGGTTGTGCCGGCAAGACGGCTTACCGTGATAGCTGCGGTAGTTCAATCGATGCGGCGTGGCGTGAGCTGGACCTGGCCAAGGCTGAAGGTTTTGCTGGCAATGTCAGTTACTCCAAGGCGTTGTCGTTGCTGACCGGTGCCAAGACCCAGCAGCAATTCGAAGCGTTCGAAGGCTGCACCAAAAAAGCCGAGAAGGCGCGCTTCTATATTCGTGAGTCACGCGCCGGCCGTTGAGGCATGATTCGAAATATCAGAAATTCAATTCAGGGATAAAACGATGTCTGCCTTGGTTGATCGGTTGGTGGCCCATGTCCTGGGCCTGGAAGTCCGTTTGTTGGCCTGTCAGGCACGTTTGAATGCCCGCACCGACCCGGAAGCGTTGCACGATCTGCGCACCACGGTTCGCCGTTTGCGCAGTCTGTTGCGGCCGTTGCGCGGTTTGCCCGGGGTCGAACAGCTGGAAGTGGCGGCGTCCCGGGTTGGCGACCTGACCACACCGTTGCGCGATCGCGAAGTGCTGGCGGTCTATTTGCTCGAACACGATCAACCCGAGGCGGCGCAACGACGCATGACGCAGATGGCCGAGGCCTATCCGGCGGTCGCGGCAAGTTCCGAGCTGGCGCAGTTGATGATGATTTTCGACGCCTTTCCGCGTTTTCTGCGGGCGTCCGAGCGTCAGGGGTTGCTCAAGGGATTGCGAAAACTCATCAAAAAACGCTTGGCCAGGCAATGGAAGAAACTCGACCAGGCCTTGCACGATCCTGCCCATGATCGCCATCGACTGCGCTTGTTGATCAAGCGTGTGCGTTACGGCATCGAGGCCTACCCCGAACTGGACCGTTTGCCGAAACCGGCCCTGCCGAGGCTCAAATCGGCTCAGGCTGCCTTGGGTGATTGGCACGACAGTTGGCAATGGCTGGCCCGGGCTGAAGAGGAAGCCGATTTGCAACCGTGTGTGGCCGCCTGGAAAACCACCATGGCCCAGGCCGAAGTCAACGCCGACCGTGTCCTCGACAAACTCAGTGCCACCTGTTTCAAATCCTGAAACCACCAATACGGGCTTGGTTAACTATTTGGTGGGCGACACAAAACCCTGTGGGAGCGAGCTTGCTCGCGATGAGGCCATTACATTCAACATTGACGTTGGATGTATGGCCGCTATCGCGAGCAAGCTCGCTCCCACACTGGTTAGTGTTGAGCAGAGCCAAGTGCGGCCCTTCTGTCAGTGATTTTGGCCAGAATAAGCGCTGTGCCATCCTCGCTGGCTGTTTAACATCCCTTCATCTTTTTCTGCCCTTGAGGTGTTCATGCGTTTTTCCGATCTGCTCGACGCCGTCCGCAGCCAGCCGTTGGAGCTGTCTATTCCGGCCGAATGGGCGCAGGGGCGTGCCAGCTTCGGCGGCCTGGTCGCGGCTTTGCAATACGAAGTCATGCGCGCACGGGTGCCGGCGGATCGCCCCGTGCGCTCGCTGGCGATCACCTTTGTCGGGCCGGTAGAACCCGAGGTGCCGGTCAGCTTTGAAGTCGATGTCCTGCGCGAAGGCAAGGCGGTCAGCCAGGTGTTGGGCCGGGCGATGCAGAAGGGGCAAGTAGTAACACTGGTCCAGGGCAGCTTCGGCGCCTCGCGACCTTCCGAAGTGGCCGTGTCGGCTACACCTGCTCCCGAAATGAAGCACTGGGATGACTGCGAGGAATTGCCCTACATCAAAGGCGTGACCCCGGAATTCATGCGCCATATGGCGATGCGCTGGAGCGTTGGCGGCCTGCCATTCACCGGCAACAAATCCCGCGACATGGGCGGTTGGGTGCGCTTGCGGGGGGATGTGAAGGAAGAGGCGGTCACTGAGTCGCATATTCTGGCGCTGGTGGATGCATGGCCACCGGCGTTGTTGCCGCACTTGAAGAAAGTCGCAATGGGCAGCACGCTGACCTGGACCATTGAATTCGTCCAGCCGTTACTCGAACTGAGCACCCTGGATTGGTGCAAATACCTGGTTGAAATCGAGCATGCCGCTGACGGCTACGGTCACGCGGCTGCGAAACTGTGGAGCGCAGACGGTAAGCTCATTGCTATAAGCCGTCAGACCGTGACGATTTTCGCCTGATCAGTGACGACGGTGGTGCTCCCGCCAGGCGCGCCACCAGCCGCCGCTGAGGAAAAAAACCGCGGAAAGGTCAGGAACTGCTCGACCAACAGACGCGACATCGCATCTTTGCGATCACTGAACGGTTCTGGGGCTCACGCCTCCAGTTTGTGACCGTGGCGTTGCAGGCCCAATGCCGCAAGCAGGCCAATGGTGCCAATCGCGAAGTTCGCAAAGCTCAGGCTGAACACCCCGCAGACCAGCAGCAGAAACGCCACGATGAACAGCGGCACCGCAATCATGTGCGGCACCTGATTCGCCGGGTGCTGGTGGTTGTCCGGGTACGCGCGCCATCGCCAGGCGGGAAGGTTGGGGTGACGTTTGCCCATGGTGCTGATCCTCGATCCATGTTGAACACATGATTGAAGAATAGGCGCGGCACTGGCGGGCGGCGAATCGAGGTTGGCTATCGGAGTGATAGGTGTCATGGGCAAATTTGATGTTGACTGAGCGGATGCTATCGCTGGCAAGCCAGCTCCCACAGGATTCATGTCATTCACAACATTTGGGCACGACGCATAACCTGTGGGAGCGGGCTTGCTCGCGAAGAGGGCCTCAAAGTTTCAACTGTCCAATGGCCTTGCTCAACTCCCCAGCCAACGCCGCCAACTCCTGACTGGTCGTCGCCGAACTCACCGTTTGCTGCACGGTGTTCTCGGTCACATCGCGAATGCTCACCACCGCCCGGTTCATCTCTTCCGCCACTTGGCTCTGCTGCTCGGCCGCCACCGCGATCTGCGTGTTGCTTTCGCGCATCTGCGCTACGGCACTGGTGATTTCCACCAACGCGGCACCGGCCTCTTGCGCCTGTTGCACGCAATCGTCGGCCTTGAACGAGCTTTCCTGCATGAAATCCACTGCATCCCGGGTTCCGGCCTGCAACGCCGAGACCATCAGGGTGATCTCGTCGGTGGAGGTTTGCACGCGTTTGGCCAGGTTGCGCACTTCATCGGCGACCACCGCAAAGCCACGGCCCATTTCCCCGGCACGGGCTGCTTCGATGGCGGCGTTCAGCGCCAGCAGATTGGTTTGTTCAGCGATGCTGTGGATCACATTGACCACGCCGTTAATCTTCTGACTGTCCTCGGCCAGACGCTGGATCATCTCGGCCGTCTGTTGTACGCCTGTGGACAACCCGGCAATCGACTTCTGCACGCGGCTGACCACTTCCTGACCGCTGCCGGCCAAGGTGTCGGCGGTTTGCGAGAGGTCACGGGTGGCACCGGCGTGCTGGGCGATGTGATGGACGGTCGCGGTCATTTCGTTGATCGCCGTGGCGGCCTGGTCGGTTTCGCTCTGCTGGCCAAGCATGCCGTGACGCACCTCGTTCATGCTCGATGCCAGGCGCGCTGCGCCGACATCCAGTTGCCGGGCGGTGCTGGCGACGGTGTTGACCACCCGTTGATAACCGGCCTGCATGGCGTTGAACGCGCCGGCCATCTGCCCGACTTCGTCAGTGCAGGCCAGCGGCACGCGGGCGGACAGGTCGCCGGTTTTTTCGACGTGAAGCATCACGTCTTTCAAGGTGTTGAGCTGGCTGAGCAGGAAACGGATCAACAATTGCGACGCTCCGAGCATCGCCAGCATCAGGATGAACACCGCCACCGCGTAGTTGGCGAAACGCTCACCAAACACCTGGCTCAGGCTTGGGCCGTAAGCGACCACCGCCACCTGCTGACCACCCGTGCGCGTGAACACTTCAGCGCCCATCAGCGGGTTGTCGCCGAACAGCGGCATCGATTGGATCTCGACCCAGCCGTTGGCATCCGCCAGGTCCGGCACAGGTTGCTCGTGCAGCAACGGCGCTTGCCCGCGACTGAACGTCAGCAGGTTATCGGCTTTGGGCAGCGCTTGCCCGGCAGGCCAGGCACTGAGCAATCGTGCCTGCGCTTGAGCGGACGCCTGAGACGCATGACTGCGGGCCTGTTGTTCGAGTTGTACGGCGTACAACACCAACAACAGGGTGGTGACGAAGGCGACAGCGTTGACCGCCCAGAATTTATATTTCAGCGAAATGTTGCTAAGCCAGGCACCCATGGAGGTCTTCTCTGATAGCGGAAACAGCATTGGCAAGGTGCCAGCATTGTGCCGCTGCCGGAGGCGCCGGATCTTGATGTGCGTCAACATTCCCGATCGGGGTTCCCGCGCAGGAATTGCGGGGCGTAATACGCTATCCTTCGCGCCTTCAAAATTCCCTCGCTACAGGATTCCGCCCCCATGAAAGCCGCACTCGTCGAACTCATCAGCAAAATCAGCTCCGGGTGCATGAGCGAAGATGAAATCGTCAAAGTCGCTGACGAAGCGGCCCAGGCCTTCGCCGATCCAGAGACTTTTCTGACGGCCAATCCGGACATCAACTACGACGACTCCTTCCCGATTCCGTTGGGCGAGTGGGTCGTCGTCGGCAGCCTGCCGGAAACCGTGCTGTTCCAGGCCGACACCTACATGGACCTGTTCGCACAGATTGTCGCGTCGTTCGGCCCGGGCGTGGATTTCAACATCAAGCCCAAGCAACTGGCCAAGACCGAAGCGTTGACCGCGCTCAATCGCATTCAGGTGCAGATGGGCAGCATGAACAAGGAAAACGGCGGTTACACGCTGATGAACTTCAGCCAGTTGCTCGACGACGAACTGCAAGTGGTGCTGGTTTACGGCAACGACGTGCCGCGTGTGCTCGAGTTGTGCGCCGAAGTCGGCATTGCGGCGGCACCGTCCCTGGAAGCGTTGAAAGTGGCCATCCACGTTTGAGGGAATAAAACGGAACCCTAAGGGCCGGCTATCCTAAGAATGCACACCATTCTTAGGGAGCGACACCATGGGTTCCACGTTCAACGGCCTGATTGGCCTGATCATTCTTGCCCTGGACATCTGGGCAATCATCAACGTGCTGAAAAGTGGCGCCACCACCGGGATGAAAATCGTCTGGGTCCTGCTGATCCTGTTGCTGCCGGTGCTGGGCCTGATCATCTGGGCCATCGCCGGGCCTCGAGGCAACGTCCGGATCTGACGGGTTTACCGCAGCTCCCTCTGTAAACGCTGATTCTCTGGGAGCGGGCTTGCTCGCGAAGGCGGAGTGTCAGGCAACATTGAAGGCGACTGATATGCCGCCTTCGCGAGCAAGCCCGCTCCCACAAGAGATTGCGTCGGCCATCAACTGACGTTCGACCTGTCATCTTCCGCGACGTAGAATGCGCGCCTTTCCCGGGCAATCGAACAGATCGATTGGCCATCATGGGCGGGTAACCGTCCGTTGCCACCCGCATTCATCGGAGCACTTCCCATGAGCAACACCCCCACCAGCGAATACCTGGAAACCCTTTACGAAGGCTACGGCCAGCGTTTTCGCATGGAGAAACTGCTGCACGAAGTGCGCACCGAACACCAGCACCTGGTGATTTTCGAAAATCCGCGCATGGGTCGTGTCATGGCGCTGGACGGCGTGATCCAGACCACCGAAGCCGACGAATTCATCTACCACGAAATGCTCACCCACGTGCCGATCCTGGCGCACGGTAGCGCCAAACGTGTGTTGATCATCGGTGGCGGCGACGGCGGCATGCTGCGTGAAGTGGCCAAGCATCGCAGCGTCGAGCACATCACCATGGTCGAGATTGACGGCACCGTGGTCGACATGTGCAAGGAATTCCTGCCGAACCACTCCAAGGGCGCGTTCGATGATCCACGCCTGAACCTGGTGATCGATGACGGCATGCGCTTCGTCGCCACCACCACCGAAAAATTCGACGTGATCATCTCCGACTCCACCGACCCGATCGGTCCGGGCGAAGTGTTGTTCTCGGAAAACTTCTACCAGGCCTGCCGTCGCTGCCTGAACGAGGGCGGTATCCTGGTGACCCAGAACGGCACGCCGTTCATGCAGATCGACGAAGTCAAAACCACTGCCGGGCGCCTACGCAGCCTGTTCCCGGACTGGCACTTCTATCAGGCGGCCGTACCGACCTACATCGGCGGCTCGATGACATTTGCCTGGGGCGCGACCAATACCGCCTATCGCAAACTGTCCCGCGAAACCCTGCAGCAGCGATTCGCCGGCAGCGGCATCATCACCCGCTACTATAATCCGGAGATACACATTGGCGCGTTTGCCTTGCCGCAATACGTTCTGCAAGCCGTGAACAAGCCAAGTAACGACTGAAGTCCACGCACTGCCCCGTGTGGGAGCGAGCAAGCCCGCTCCCACAAGGTTCTGTGTTTTTTCATGTCTGTGCGTCGTTATCCGTTTGAACGATCAATAAGGGCAAAAGTCCAGATAGATGTAAGCCCATTTGCGGGTTTGTTCGAGGAGGCACTGATGCAAAAGTGGAAAATCACTTTCGTGGATGATCACGGCGAAACAGTCGACGAAATCTTTGAGTGCGACGAGTGTCCGGACAACGAACACGCGGCCAAACTGCTTAAAGAGCGGCTTTTCCCCGTCGCCGCCGAACTGGATCTGAACGATCTGGAAGGGCGGACCACTGATGCGAGCGTCAAAAATCTCAAGTCCCAGAACAGCATACAAATCCTCGGCATCACCCCCGTCTGAATACCTCGTGTCACTCTCGTGAAACAACCAGGCCTTGGCAGCGCCTCTCACTTGTGGGTACTCTGCAAGCGAGATCAGCGAATGGATCGCTAAGGTCTGGTCTTGTCAGCTACATGCTTGTTTCCCACCGGCAATTGAATTGCCGCATAGCTCGCACCATTCGGTCGCGGGCGTCGGGAGTACGGAAAGTCTATCCATCAGTTCAGGAGGACGTTTCATGAGCACAGCCTATCAAGAAGACATCAGCAGCTCGGTGCTGCGCCGCATGAAAGAAGGCGGTTTCGACTTTTCACGATTCCATCCGATCGAGTTTTACGCCATTTTCCCGGACGAGGAGCGGGCACGCAGAGCAGCAGGGCACTATTCTGGCGAATCCATGAATGCACAAATCAGTGTGCGCGACGACGGGGCCTGGGCGCTGGAACTGAGCAAAGTAATGTCCGCCACCTACGACGGCATCGGCGACTTTGAGCAGGACTTCGAGGCGGTGGTCGAGCCTTTGGGCGGCATCATCGAAGGATGGGGCGTCAAACAGGAGGTACGAGGGCTACTCGCATAACACTATGAACAGCGACAACATCCACTAACGGCTGACCTTCGGGTTGGCCGTTTTTGCTTGCGCAGATGAGAAATGCGCATCCCCTGTAGGAGCGAGCTTGCTCGCGATGGTCGTTATCGATAACGCGGGCTGTCTGGAAGAACCCTTTGTCCAGACGTTTTTCGCGAGCAAGCTCGCTCCTACGGAGGGGCAGGCCATTGACCACAAATTCGGAAACATAAAAAAAGCCGCCTGATGAGGCGGCTAAATGGGAAGTTTGGTGAGCATTTTCAGCGAATGCGCGGATTATCCGCATCCACTGTCGGGCAGTGAAATTAACTCTGGCTATGCTGGTGATAGGCGAAAGCATTGCTTCGCAATGAAGCGGGGGCGATCAGGTTGGGGGATTTACCGCACAGGAATGGTGCGGTACAGCCGGGACGAATATCCAACCGATTGATATCAAAGCGTTTATGCCGATGGCACGGGCCTTGCGAAGGCTTGGAAGTCCGGGTGACAAGGAGTACGGCATGATCCGCACCTATTTTGATGAGATGTACGATGCCGGCGGCCAGGTCCGCCCGCATTATCGGGAGTTTGCCCGTTGGCTGGCGGAGACGCCTGACGAACTGCTGGCCCAGCGGCGACGCGAGGCCGATCTGTTGTTTCATCGCGCCGGGATTACCTTCACGCTCTACGGGGACGAGCAGGGGACAGAGCGCCTGATTCCCTTCGACACCATTCCACGCAGCATCCCCGCCAGCGAATGGCGGATCGTCGAACGCGGCTGCATCCAGCGGGTCAAGGCGTTGAATATGTTCCTCGCCGACCTCTATCACGAGCAGCGCATCATCAAGGCCGGCATCATCCCGGCCGAACAAGTGCTGGCCAACGAGCAGTACCAGTTGGCGATGCAAGGTCTGGATCTGCACCGGGATATCTATTCCCACATCTCCGGTGTCGATCTGGTGCGCGATGGCGACGGCACGTACTACGTGCTCGAAGACAACCTTCGTACACCCAGCGGCGTGAGCTACATGCTCGAAGACCGCAAGATGATGATGCGCCTGTTCCCTGAACTGTTCTCGGCCCAGCGCATCGCGCCGATCGATCACTATCCCAACCTGTTGCTCGACACCCTGAAAAGCTCCAGCCCGATCGATAACCCAAGCGTGGTGGTGCTGACGCCAGGCCGTTTCAACAGCGCGTTTTTCGAGCATGCGTTTCTCGCTCGGGAAATGGGCGTCGAACTGGTTGAAGGCGCGGATCTGTTCGTGCGTGACGACAAGGTGTTCATGCGCACCACGGGCGGACCGAAAGCGGTCGACGTGATCTACCGTCGCCTCGACGATGCGTTCCTCGATCCGCTGGCGTTCAATCCGGACTCGATGCTCGGCGTTCCGGGGCTGCTGTCGTCCTACCGCTCGGGCAACGTGGTGCTGGCGAATGCCATTGGCACCGGGGTGGCGGACGACAAGTCGGTGTATCCGTTTGTCACGGACATGATCCGTTTCTACCTCGATGAAGAACCGATTCTGAAGAACGTTCCGACGTTCCAGTGTCGTAATCCTTCCGAGCTTTCCCACGTACTGGCCCATCTTCCGGATCTGGTGGTCAAGGAAACCCAGGGCTCCGGCGGTTATGGAATGCTGGTGGGGCCGGCGGCGACAGCGGCGGAAATCGAGTCGTTCCGCGCCCGCATCAAGGCCAAGCCCCACGCGTACATCGCGCAACCGACGTTGTCCCTGTCGACCTGTCCGACCTTTGTCGAAAACGGCATCGCTCCACGCCACATCGACCTGCGTCCGTTTGTATTGTCTGGCCGCGAAACCCGGGTCGTGCCCGGCGGTTTGACCCGTGTCGCCCTGCGTGAAGGCTCTCTGGTGGTGAACTCCTCACAGGGCGGCGGAACCAAGGACACCTGGGTGGTCGAGGATTAAAGGAAGCCTGCCATGTTAAGTAGAACTGCCTCGGATTTGTATTGGATGTCGCGTTACCTGGAGCGGGCGGAAAACCTCGCGCGGATGCTCGACATCAGTTATTCGCTGTCGTTGATGCCACAGGATGGTCGCGGTGACGGTCTGCATGAACTTGCGATGCCCTTGTTGATCACCGGCACCCTGGACGACTACCTGGAACGCCACGGCGAGTTGCATGCCGAACGGTTGCTGCATTTTTTCGCTCTCGACGCGGCCAACCCGGCGAGCATCTACAGTTGCCTCGGCGCCGCACGGGCCAGCGCCCATGCGGTGCGTGGACGCATCACCGCTGACATGTGGGAGAACATCAACGCCACCTGGCTGGAAATTCGCGGGATCGCCGAGCAGGGCTTGAGTCGCTACGGCATGAGCCGTTTCTGCGAGTGGATCAAGGAACGTTCCCACCTGTTTCGTGGCGCGTCCTACGGCACCATCATGCGAAACGACGCGTTTCGTTTCATTCGACTGGGCACGTTTATCGAAAGGGCCGACAACACCTTGCGCTTGCTCGACGCCCGTTACGAAATGGCCGGCGATCAGGCTGAAGCGGTCAGCGACGGCACGGCCCACGCCTATTACCAGTGGAGTGCGTTGTTAAGGGCGTTGTCGTCGTTCGAGGCCTACACCGAAATCTACCGTGACGCTCCCGGTGCCCGGCATGTGGCCGAGTTGCTGCTGTTGCGTGCTGATGTGCCACGTTCGCTACGGGCTTGCACCGAAGAAATCGACCAGATCCTCGCCCAGTTGCCGGGTGCCAACGGCCGCCCCGCTCAACGCCTTGCGGCGGAAATGGACGCGCGCCTGCGCTACACCGGTATCACCGAAATTCTCGACGAAGGCCTGCACGCCTGGCTGACCGAGTTCATCCCGCTGGTGCGCCAGTTGGGCAACGCCATTCACAGTTCCTACCTGGAGGCTGCATGAGACTTTCCATTAGTCACGAAACCACCTATCACTATGAGGATCAGGTGCGGGCGAGCATCCAGTATTTGCGACTGACCCCACACGACAGCGAGCGTCAGCACGTGCTCAGCTGGCAACTCGACCTGCCGCGCCCGGTGCGCGCGCAACTCGACCCGTTCGGCAACATCCTGCATGTGCTGACCATGGACGAACCGCACGAAGCGATCATCATTGGCGCCCGTGGCCAGGTCGACATTGACGACCTTCGCGAAGCCGAGCACGAGAGTCAGTCGGCGCTGCCGTTTTTGCGTTTCACGCGTCTCACCGAAGCCGACGAAGCCTTGCGCGCGTTCGCCGAGAAGGAATGCAAAAAACGCCGGGACCGCACGGCGCTGATCGATTTGATGCACGGCCTTAACCAGCACATGACCTACACGCCGGGCTCTACCGAAGTGGACACCAGTGCGGCCCAGGCTTTCGCCGGGCGATCCGGCGTGTGCCAGGACCACACTCACGCGTTCCTTGCCTGCGCCCGCAGCCTGGGCATTCCGTCGCGTTATGTGTCGGGCTATTTGTACAGCGAGAACTGCGAGCACCTGGCCAGTCACGCGTGGGCGGAAGCCTGGCTGGATGACGCGTGGTACAGCTTTGACGTGACCAATGAACTGGCGCGGCCGGAGCGTCATTTGAAGCTGGCGGTGGGTCTGGATTACCTGGATGCCTGTCCGGTGCGCGGGATGCGTCGCGGCGGCGGGTGTGAGCAGATGCATGCGAAGGTGTTTGTGTCGCCGACGCCGATGCCGGTTATCTCCGTTCAGCAGCAATAGGCGAGAACAGCGCAGGCCTCCTGTGGGAGCGAGCTTGCTCGCGATAGCGTCGTTTCAGTCAGCACTTCTGTTACTGACACACCGCTATCGCGAGCAAGCTCGCTCCCACAGGGATGCGATCAGGGTTTAACCTTCCGCCCCACCATATGCTTCAAATACCCCACCAACCGCTCCAGATCGCCGTCGGGTAACACTTGCGCAGAAAACCCCGGCATCTTCGCCTGCGGCCACTGCCGCAAACTCTGCGGATCACGGATATAACGTTTCAGGAAATCCGCCCCAAAATACTCGGTCGGATTAAACGGAATATTCAGATCCGGCCCGAACTGCGCATCCCCGGCACCATTGAGTCGATGACACGCCAGGCAGTTCTTCTGAAACAGCGCAAACCCTCGGTTCACCGGATCGTCCGCCTTTAACGCCGGATCAGGCAACAGGGCAGGGAAGCGCTCGGCCACAGGGGCCAGACGCTTGATGCTCGCCACTTCGAACGGCCATTGTTCAGGGCTGATGTTGCCAGCCTGCGGATCAGTCCAGACCAGGTAAAACGGCCCCGCACTCCGCTTATCTGCCGATAGCGCTGGCCACGGTTTGGCCGGGTCTTCAATCGCCAGCCAGGCCCGCGCACCATTGGCATTGAGCAACGGCGCAGCCGCCAGTTCAGCGGCAAAACCGTCCAGCGCCACGGCTTGCAGGTGATCGTCAGGCTTGATGCCGGTCAACAACGCCGCCAAGGGCACGGCGCGATAGCTCATGTCCCGTTTATAGGAAACGTCGTTGGCAATCGTGATGGTCTGCAGCTGAGGATGCTTGAGCAATTCCTCGGTCTGCCAGGTGCGACTGTTGGCGCCCAGCTCCAGGTTCAGCTGTGCGGCATAAAGGGGCGAGCCGAACAGCAAGGCCCCGAATAAAATGAGCGTTTTCAAAGAGCCGTCCATGTCGTGGAAGTGCCACAAAGGTTGGCACACCCACGCTGGCCCGGGTAGCGAGCCAGCCACATTTTTGATGAGGCGTTAATAAACCTTGCGCCGTATCTTTAATAAAGACTCAGCCGATCACCTTGGTCAGGTTCGGCAAAATCAACAACAGGGTTGTGGCGAAAAGAATGAGCCCGGCTTGACGTACTTTCGAATGTTTGAACATGGCTTGACCGCCTTTTTTGTTATTTCCTGATGCCTGCCTGCATTTCTCCATGACGGCAGGCGTTGCACTCCCTGTAGCACGAGCGCCTCGGCAAAACCCGACGACAACTTCGTACATGTTCACCTTAGGGCCCGCGTCACTCGTGGCTTAGATCCCTTTCGTATGGAGTACATACATATCGCTTTAAAAAAGCATGAGGCCTATTGCCAGCTTCTTCGCCGCCCTTTTGCTAGACAGCTCGGTGTCCTGAAACGGTTCATCCGGTAGCCCACTACCGTCCGTCTGAGCGTGTCCGTCAATGTCCGTGAGCATTGCGGTCATTGAATCGGCGGTGGCTCGGCATAAGGTGAGGGTCCGGTATTTCACCGTCAGGTTCGAGGACGACATGACCCAAGCTTTGATTTTCGACGCGTTACGCACGCCCCGTGGCAAAGGCAAGTCCGATGGCGCCTTGCACAGCGTCAAACCTGTGAACCTGGTGGCCGGGCTGCTCAAGGCGCTGCAGCAGCGCACTTCGCTCGACACCAGTCAGGTCGATGACGTGGTGCTGGGCTGCGTGACGCCGGTCGGTGATCAAGGCGCCGACATCGCCAAAACCGCGACACAAGTGGCCGATTGGGACGTCAGCGTGGCGGGTGTGCAGATCAATCGATTCTGCGCATCAGGGCTGGAGGCGGTGAACCTCGGGGCGATGAAAGTGCGTTCCGGCTTCGAAGAACTGGTAGTGGTCGGGGGCGTCGAATCAATGTCCCGAGTGCCGATGGGCAGCGACGGCGGCTCCTGGGCGCTGGACCCGGAAACCAATCTGCACAGCCATTTCACCCCGCAAGGCGTGGGCGCCGACCTGATCGCCACCCTTGAAGGTTTCAGCCGTCTCGACGTCGATGCGTACGCGCTGCACTCCCAGCAGAAAGCCGCGCGGGCGCGGGCCGATGGTTCGTTCAGCAAATCGCTGGTGCCTGTGCAGGATCAGAACGGCATCATCCTGCTCGATCACGATGAATTCATCCGCGCCGATTCCACCCTGGAAGGCTTGGGCAAACTCAAGCCGAGCTTCGAGATAATGGGGCAAATGGGCTTCGACGCCACGGCGCTGCGGGTCTACAGCCATGTGGAGCGAATCAATCATGTGCACACACCGGGCAACAGCTCCGGGATCGTTGATGGCGCAGCGCTTATGTTGATCGGCTCCGAGGCGAAGGGTCGAGCGCTGGGCTTGCAGCCACGGGCGCGCATCGTTGCCACGGCGGTCACCAGCACCGACCCGACCATCATGCTCACGGGCCCGGCGCCGGCCACGCGCAAGGCGCTGGCCAAGGCCGGGTTGCGGAATGAAGACATCGACCTGTTCGAGGTCAACGAGGCGTTTGCCTCTGTCGTGCTGAAATTCATCAAGGACATGGCCATCGACCCGGACAGGGTCAACGTCAACGGCGGCTCCATCGCCATGGGTCACCCGCTCGGCGCGACAGGCTGCGCAATCCTCGGCACGCTGCTCGATGAACTGGAAACCCGGCGCCTGCGCTATGGCCTCGCGACCCTGTGTGTCGGCGGCGGCATGGGCATTGCCACCATCATCGAACGCCTCTGAACCCCGATTTCCAGGAAACTGATTCTAAGGAAAAGAGCATGACCGAAGTGATTCGTTACGAAAAAGGGCAGGACCAGATCGTCGTCCTGACCATCGACATGCCAGGCCAGAGCGCCAACACCATGAACGCGGTCTACCGCGAGGCCATGGCTGCTTGCGTTGCCCGTTTGGTGGCTGAAAAAGAAAGCATCGCCGGAGTCATCATCACCTCGGCCAAGAAAACGTTCTTCGCCGGTGGCGACTTGAATGAATTGATCAAGGTCGGCAAGCCTGAAGCCAAAGCGTTCTACGACATGGTGCTGACGCTGAAGGGCCAATTGCGCACGCTGGAAACTCTAGGCAAACCGGTGGTCGCCGCGATCAACGGCGCGGCACTGGGTGGTGGCTGGGAAATCTGCCTGGCATGCCATCACCGCGTGGCGCTGGACACTTCATCGGTGCAGCTCGGTTTGCCCGAAGTCACTCTCGGCCTGCTGCCGGGCGGTGGCGGGGTGGTGCGCATGGTGCGCATGCTCGGCCTGGAAAAAGCCTTGCCGTATCTGCTTGAAGGCAAGAAGATCCGCCCGCAGCAAGCATTGCAGGCGGGTTTGATCGATGAGCTGGCAGCCAATACCGAGGAGCTCCTGACCAAAGCTCGGGCCTGGATCATCGCCAATCCAGCGGCTGTACAGCGCTGGGACGTGAAGGGCTATCAGATTCCAGGCGGTACGCCATCGAATCCAAAAGTCGCGCAAATGCTGGCGATAGCGCCGTCGATTCTGCGCACTAAAACCCAGGGCTGCATGCCCGCGCCGGAGAAAGTCCTTTGCGCCGCGGTTGAAGGTGCGCAGGTGGATTTCGACACCGCGCACCTGATCGAAACCCGTTACTTCACCGAGCTGACCATCGGCCAGATCTCGAAAAACCTGATTGGCACCTTCTGGTTCCAGCTCAACGAGATCAATGCGGGTGGCTCACGACCTCAAGGGTTTGCACCTTACGTGACGCGTCGTGTGGGTGTGTTGGGCGCAGGGATGATGGGCGCCGGCATCACCTTTGTCAGCGCATCGGCGGGCATCGAAGTGGTGCTCAAGGATATCAACCTCGCGGCAGCGGAGAAGGGTAAGGCTCATTCAGCGGCGTTGCTGGACAAGAAAGTCGCTCGCGGACAGGTGAGCGCCGAGCAGCGCGATGCGGTGCTCGCGCGGATAAAAGTCACTGAGCATGACGCCGATCTGGCCGGTTGCGACCTGATCATTGAAGCCGTGTTCGAAGACCGCGAACTGAAAGCCAAGGTCTCTTCCGCCGCGCAACACGTCGCTGGCCCGGACGCCTTGATCGCTTCCAACACCTCGACCTTGCCAATCACCGGGCTCGCCACCGCTGTACCGGATCAGAGCAAATTCATCGGCCTGCATTTCTTCAGCCCCGTGGAAAAAATGCCCTTGGTGGAAATCATCAAAGGTGCCCGCACCAGCGACGAAACCCTGGCCCGCGGTTTTGATTTCGTCCTGCAAATCAACAAAACCCCAATTGTGGTCAACGACAGCCGCGGCTTCTTCACTTCGCGAGTGTTCGGCACGTTTACCAACGAAGGCATTGCCATGCTCGGCGAAGGCGTGAGCGCAGCGATGATCGAGACTGAAGCCCGCAAGGCCGGTATGCCCATCGGGCCTCTGGCGATCTCTGACGAAGTTTCCCTCAGCCTCATGAACCATATCCGCCAGCAAACCGCCAAAGACCTGCAAGCAGAAGGGAAACCGCCGAAAGAGCACCCCGCGTTTGCCGTGATTGACTTGCTGCTCAACGAGTACAAGCGTCCGGGCAAAGCCGCTGGAGGTGGTTTCTACGAGTACCCGGCCGGTGGCCAGAAGCATTTGTGGCCGCAGCTGAAAACCCGCTTCGAGAAAGCCGACGGGCAGATTTCGCCAAAGGATGTGCGTGATCGCCTGCTGTTCGTACAAGCCCTCGAAACCGTACGCTGCGTGGAGGAGGGCGTGCTGACCTCGACGGCAGACGCCAACGTCGGGTCGATCTTTGGTATCGGTTTTGCGGCCTGGACCGGCGGCGCGCTGCAATTCATCAACCAGTACGGCGTGAAAGACTTCATCGCCCGCGCGCAATACCTGGCCGAACAGTACGGCGAACGGTTTGCGCCGCCGGCGTTGCTGCTGCAAAAAGCCGCCAGAGAGGAGGCGTTTTAAGGGACCGATGACGCACGCCGGGGCTTGCCTAGTCACCCTGTTTCGAGGCAGGCTCTGAGGTGTGCATTATTCCCGTCATGTGTCAGGTATTTTTTATGTCGTTACGCATCTGCATTCTGGAAACCGACATCCTGCGTCCGGAACTGGTCGATCAATATCAGGGTTACGGGCAGATGTTCCAGCGTCTGTTTTCCCAGCAACCCATCGCGGCCGAGTTCACCGTCTACAACGTGATGCAGGGCGAATACCCGAGCGATGATGAAACCTTTGACGCCTATCTCGTCACCGGCAGCAAGGCCGATTCCTTTGGCACCGACCCGTGGATTGAAACCCTCAGGGCTTACCTGCTGACCCGTTATGAGCGCGGCGATAAACTGCTGGGCGTGTGCTTCGGCCATCAGTTGCTGGCGTTGCTGCTGGGCGGCAAAAGCGAGCGCGCAACTCAGGGCTGGGGCGTCGGCACGCACAGCTACAAACTGGCGGCCAAGGCGCCGTGGATGAGCCCGTTGCGTGAAGAATTGACGTTGTTGATCAGTCACCAGGACCAGGTGACATCGCTACCGGAAAACGCCACGGTCATCGCCTCCAGCGAATTCTGTCCGTTTGCCGCGTACCACATCAACGATCAGGTGCTGTGCTTCCAGGGGCATCCGGAGTTCATTCACGATTATTCGCGGGCGTTGCTGGATATTCGACAGGAAGTGTTGGGCCAGCAGATTTATTCGAAAGGTATGGCTAGCCTTGAGCATGAACATCACGGCACCACCGTCGCGGAATGGATGATGCGGTTTGTGGCGCATAAACCTCAGACGGTTTAAAGCAAAAGCTTCGTCGGAACGCCATCCGGAGCAAGCCCGCTACCACCTTTGAAATGCGTTCAAATGTGGGAGCGGGCTTGCTCGCGAATTTCATAGGCGACTCGGTGGTGGCTACAGCCACCCCGACCTCTTGAAACTCGTCCACAAACCCACGCAGCCCACCGCAATAAACCCCAATACCCCGAAATACCCGTAATGCCAGGTCAGCTCAGGCATGTTCTCGAAATTCATCCCGTAAACACCGGCCACCGCCGTCGGGAACGCCAGAATCGCCGCCCACGCCGCAAACTTGCGCTGCACCACGCTCTGCCGTGATGCCTCCAGCAACACTCCGATTTCAATGGTCTGACTGGCGATATCCGCAAGGGTCGACAGGTCTTCCATCTGCCGTGTCACGTGGATCTGCACGTCGCGAAAATACGGGCGCATATTCTTGTCGATGAACGGAAATTTGAGCTTTTGCAACTCCTCGCTGATCTCCACCATCGGCGCCGCGTAACGGCGTAAACGCACGACGTCGCGGCGCAGGCCATGGAGCTTCTGGATGTCATGCTCATTCAGGGCACTACACAACACGTTGCGCTCCAGCTCATCGATTTCGGCATGGATGGCTTCGCCCACCGGTTGATAATTTTCAATCACGAAGTCGAGGAGGGCGTACAGAACGAAATCTTCCCCGTGCTCCAACAGCAGCGGACGCGCCTCACACCGTTGTCGGACGTAGGCGTAGGACGCCGAATGCCCATTGCGCGCGGTGATGATGTAACCGTTGCCAGCGAAGATGTGGGTTTCGATGAACTGCAGCTTGCCGTGTTCGCGTATCGGCGAATACGTGACGATAAACAACGCATCGCCGAAGGTTTCGAGCTTCGGACGGCTGTGTTTTTCCAATGCGTCTTCAATGGCCAGTTCGTGCAGGTTGAACTGGCGTTGCAGGTTGAACAACTCCTGAGCATCCGGCTCTTCGAGGCCGATCCAGACGAAGTGGTCAGGCTTGGCAGCCCAGGCAGCGCCTTCGTCGAGGGTGATATTGGTGACTTTCTTCCCGGCGCTGTAAACCGCAGCAGCAACAACTCTACCCATGATGTTGGTTCACTTCTTATTAGCAGGTGTTCGTTAGCAAAAACGTACAGGCAGTGCTCAGCTTAGCCTTGTCTGCTGCTTGAGAGTCAGTGAAATCTGCAGAGTTCGAAGGCAAAAGCTCGCAGACTAAAGAAAACACGCACAGGGCAGGTTTCGTTTCACGCGGCTTGCAGTTGCCGATCCATCGAGGCGATGCACTCGCGCATCTGCTCGCGGCACTGGGCGATCAGCAGGGGCATGTCGTCCAGGCTCAGTCCAGCCGTAGGAATTGCCGGCAGCGAACGGATCAGAATTTTCCCACTGCGCCAGCGGTTCAATCGCATGTGTTTAACGTAACTGCTGACACACACCGGGACGATCGGCACGCCGGCCGCGATTGCCATCTGGAACGCGCCTTTCTTGAAGGGCAGCAGTTCTTCACCGAGGTTGCGCGTGCCTTCCGGGAATACCCAGATCGAAGTGTCTTCATGCTGCAAGGTGTGGGTCGTGGTCAGCATGGAATGGCGCGCCTTGTGTGCATTGCCACGGTCAATCAATACATTGCCGGCCAGCCAGAACAACTGACCGAACAGCGGCACCCACTTCAGGCTCTTCTTGCCGATGCACACGGTGCGGCGAGGCACTACGTTGCCGAACACAAACAGGTCGTAGTTGGACTGGTGGTTGGCAATGATCACGCAGCTGTCAGGCTTGTCCATCAACGGACCGACTTCTGCCTTCACCCGCAAACGCAAAATACACATTGCCGGCCACGCATACAGGCGCGCGCACAAACGGCTGTTGTCCGGGTTGAACGGCCGACACAGACCCAGGATCACCCCCAGCACACCGGCCAGGATAAAGTGCAAGCCCATCAGGAACATACGAAACACGAACAGCATCTTCAGGCCCCACCGGGAAAAAGGTGGCGCAGTGTACGTATGTGCACTGTTTTCGGCAATTGCCGCTAAAGAGGCAGGAAATGGCCGATGTTTGAACGCATGTTTCCGACTTGTTGGTCAGACTTGTTTTAGAGCGGTTGCAGGCTTCTCAACATCCCGTGTACGAAAAAACCCGACACGACGGTCGGGCTTTCGTGGGAGCGCGCGGGGCTTTAACCCAAATGTTCCTGATCCAGGATGATCGCGTTATCCAGCGTTTCCAGCAGTGCCTTGCGCACTTTCAGCTTTGTGTTCTTGTGTGCGGTCATATTGATTTTTTTCAGTTGCCGAGCCGCCGCCAGTGCTGCGCCTTGCAACTCTTCGGCCGATACCACCACGTCGAGGAAGCCCGCGTCCACGGCACTCTGCGGATTGAACATCTCGCCATTGATCACCGAACGGTGGAACGCCGATTTCCGCAGACGGTCACGCGCGATCTCAATACCGGCGTGGTGCATGGTCATGCCAATCTGCACTTCGTTCAGGCCAATGCTGAACGGGCCGTCGACACCAATTCGATAATCCGCCGACAACAACAGGAACGCACCCTTGGCCACCGCATGCCCCGGGCACGCAACGATCACCGGGAACGGGTGCGACAGCAGGCGACGGGCCAGGGTCGAACCGGCCGTTACCAGCGCCACGGCTTCTTTAGGGCCGGCTGTCATCACCTTCAAGTCATAACCGCCCGACAGAATCCCGGGTGTACCGGTAATGATCACCACTGCACGATCAGTCACCGCCTGATCCAGCGCAGCATTAAATGCAGCAATCACGTCCGGGGAGATGGCATTGACCTTGCCGTTGCTTAAGGTCAGGGTCGCGATACCGTCTTCGAGGTGGTAGGAAATCAACTCACTCATGACGCTATTCCTTGTATGAAAGTTGAGGCAGACGTTACTCACCGCTGCAGGCCAGGTAAAGCGCCGTGACTGACCCGCCAGTCACACTTTTCCCGTCGGACAAGCCTGTCCAACCACGCCAGCCGTGCATGGCCTTCTATAGATAAGAGGGCGCAAAGCCGAAGATTGGCAGCTTTGCCATGCCCCGAAACCCGCAGAACGTCTAAATCGCTAACCGCATGAAAATTCTGCAAAAAAAATTTGCCATCAGAAAAGCTTTCGACTACATTAGCGCGCCTCGACAGACAGAACATGTTTGGCGAGATACGGTGAAGTGTCCGAGTGGCTTAAGGAGCACGCCTGGAAAGTGTGTATACAAGAAATTGTATCGAGAGTTCGAATCTCTCCTTCACCGCCAAATTCGATGTAACCAGAACCCCTGATTTCGAGAGAAGTCAGGGGTTTTGTGGTTTCTGGGATCTGGTCAACGGTTGGCGTCAGTCACGCACCACCCTCATAATCCCGGAATGGACACAGGCACGTTATGCAGGAATTCACCATGAAGCAGGCCGAACTGGAAAAGGTTCATGTGGAGATCGTCAAGCTGATAGCCGAACAGCGCAAGCTGAACGCTGAGGCCGGTAAGATGACTCGCGAGACTTTCTGGTATCCGGTGGCTGTTGCGACCGGGTTGATTGGTACGGTGGCCACCGTCACGACTCTGTTGGTCAAACTCTTTTAAGAAGGCCATGAAAAAAGGAAAATCATGATTACCACCACGACCCACGCCATCGAAGGCCGACACATCACCGCCTACCTGGACATTGTCAGCGCGGAGTCGGTGCAGGGCGTCAACGTAATTCGGGACCTGTTCGCCGGGGTGCGGGACTTTTTCGGCGGGCGCTCTCAGACATTGGAGCGTGCGTTGAAGGAGGCGCGGATTCAGGCAACCGATGAGATCAAGGAACGGGCGCGAGCGCTTCAGGCCGATGCGGTGGTGGGGCTCGATTATGAGATCAGCATGCCAGCCGGGAAGGGCGGGATGGTGGTGGTTTTTGTCACCGGGACGGCCGTTAAACTGAGGTGAGTCCGGTGGAAATTGACGTGTTGGTTTTTAGGGCGCAGTGGAAGCCATTCGTCGGGCATTGATAATCTGAATTACAAGTCCGGTAATGACCGGCTAGTCTCAAAAGCTTGGTGGTCGATATGTTTCAGGCAAATAGGGCTTGCCGGTGTCGATCCCGTATTTGAGAGGGGTGAAAAAAGATGGCTGATCCGTATATCGAAGACGACGGGGCTGAGTTTCCGATCAACAATTGTGTGCAGTGTGGCCAGACAGATTATGTTTCGGGTTTTGGTGACGACAAGGTCAAGCTCGGCAAGATGAAAACCATGGTGCGCCAAGGGCCAAAGGCGAAATTTATGCCCAAGGTCGCGGCACCGGTCAGGAAGTAATCAATCTCCCATACACCCCGTCATCAAACGGGGTTTTTTATGCCCGGACGATTTCTGCGGGGGCGGTTTTTTTTTCACAAAGTTTTCACAAGGTCCTACGTAATCTCAACTCATCCGTTAGAAAGCAACACCTGGCCCGTCTCCCCAGCGGGCTTTTTTTTGTCTGTCATAAAACCTTTTCCATAAACGTTGTCCAATCGTCGCCGCTGGTGAGGTTGGGTTGTGCGTCTGCACTTTCTCGCCGCTAAGGCATTCAATCTTGGCCCTTTTTGATTTCCCCCTATTTTTGAGGTTTTTGTCATGCGTTTAACACTGCCCGCCCTGGTTCTGGGGCTTTTGGTTGCTCAAGGTGCAATGGCTGCTGGCGATGGCACGGCAGCGCTGGGCGGTGGTCTGGGTGGCGCGCTGGGTAACGTCGTCGGCCAAAGCATGGGCGGCAGCACCGGCGCAGCGATTGGTGCCGGTGTAGCGGGCGCAGCCGGCAGTGCTGTGGCAGCACGTAAAGGCAGCCGCACCAAAGCGGCGATCGGCGGCGGTGTAGGGGCAGCTGGTGGCTCGGTGATCGGCAACAGCCTGGGCGGCAAGACCGGTTCCACCATCGGTGCTGGTTTGGGCGGTGCATTGGGCGGTGGCGTTGGCAGCAACCTGGCCAAGGGTCACAAGCGTCACTGATCCTGAGGATCAGCTCAAAAGCCCGGCTTGACGCCGGGCTTTTTGTATCTGCCTGTTTCTCCTGCGCTGGTTTCGAGTCTTTAGCGGTCCAACGCTTAACGCTGGCCGGATTCAGTGGGGGTAGATGCTAGACTCCGCCCATCCGCAGCGCGTTCTATCCTTCCGATGCGGAATTAGAGGTTCATATCATGCGTTTGACATTGTCCACGTTGGTTCTGGGACTTTTGGTCGCTCAAGGTGCAATGGCCGCCGGTGATGGTACCGCCGCAGTTGGCGGTGGTATTGGCGGCGCACTGGGTAACGTTGTCGGCCAGCAAATGGGCGGCAGCACAGGTGCAGCCATTGGCGCAGGTGTGGGGGGCGCGGCTGGCAGTGCGGTTGGCGCGCCTAAAGGCAGCCGAACCGAAGCCGCCATCGGCGGTGGTTTGGGCTCGGCGGGTGGCTCGGTGATTGGTAACAGCCTAGGTGGCTCGACCGGTTCCACTATCGGTGCAGGCCTGGGCGGTGCTGCGGGCGGTGCGGTGGGCAATAATCTGGGCACCGACAGCGGCAGTTCCCATTCCGGCAGTGGGCACAAACATAAGCATAAAAATAAGCACAAAAACAAACATCACTAATACGATATCGAATAACGCAAAAACCCGGCATCGAGCCGGGTTTTTTGTATCTGTCGGCACGCTTTCGGAACGTTTGAGCGCAGGCTGCCTCGAACTTCATACAGACCTGAATGTTTAGAGGTATGCCATGACACCTGAAACCGAAGGCAAGGAAGAAAAAGGCCCGAGCGGACTGCCGTTTATCAATGATCCGGGGAATGAAGACCCGGGGTCGCTGATGGATGATGCGACTGTGCCGCTTAATGACGCCGATGACGCAGGAGATGTGGGACAGACAGAGTTTGAAGACGAGGATGTGGATGAGGACGAGCAATAGCTGGGGCTTCTGACCACTGCTACCGATCGTCTCCTTGATCGAACTGTTCCCGTGAGGGTGTCATCGAAATTTCAGGACCTGTTCGGGTCCATTGAAAGGTGCGTTATGGACGCTGACCCGAAAGACTCCGACTTTGATGACACCCCTGAATACCCACTGCCGTCGCCTACCGATTCGCTGAGTCGTGACCAGCTGCCGCCGGATGATGAGGAGGGCGTGGAGCAGATGCCTGGCGCTGATGAAGAGATCACTGACACTGACGTTGAGGCGCTCCCCGATGACCCGGACATTGCTGTTTGATTATTGTCACCTTTCATCACTCCCCATTTAATGCTGCGTTTTTTTAGTATGCGATTTGAGCGACTCTAACCACTCAAAGAAAAACGCCTTCTGGAAAGCGGGATCGTGAAGGATGTTTTGATCGTCATAGTCGAAGATATTGACGGTATCGTTTCTTGTCATCTGGGTGCCCATTTTATGTTCGTAAGCTATGATTCCCGAGGTCATCTGGGAGAGCATGGAGGAGGGGCGAACATTCAATTTGGCTCCTTTGCAAAGGAAGGAGATTTCAGGCGGATCTGTGATTATTTTTCCTAGGCATTCATATACGTCGCTAGCCTGGTATTCCTTTTTAAAGCCGCCTTCCAAAGAGATATGTATTAGAGGCGGATGTTCGTTGTAGGCTAGGACAGCCGTTTCTAATCGTTTTGCGTTTATTACAGATATTTTCCTGATGACCATCATTTTTCAAAGTCCATGAATGAATCAAGCCATCGGTCGTGAAACTGTCGTTGGTGCTGAATATTACTTGTGATGTTTTTATCGTCATAGTCGAAAATCCTAACTAAGTCTTCTGGTTCTGCTGGCCTTCCCATGTGCTGCTCATAGGCTACTAAGCCGGCAGACATCTGGAACGACATGCGAGAAGGGTAGACATTGAGTTTCGCTCCTTTGCAAAGAAACTTAATATGGGGGAAATCGGCTCGCAATAACCCGAAGCAGGTAAACATGTCGTGAGATTCGTAAGTTGCCCTTGGTCCATTTTTCGTCGTAAAAGTAATTTTTCCTCGTCTACGGTCAATTTCAATTAGTGTCTTTTGAATTTCTCTCTGATAGTAAATAGAAATCTCGATCAGTTTCATGACTTCCTCATTAACGTTAGTGGCCTAAAGTCGTCACCATGGAAAATGGGATCTCCTCAATTTCGATTGTTATGTCTGGACTAGTGCGCCAAAAAATATTTTTTATGAAGTCTAGAGATCCTCAATCTTTGGAGCTTTTTCTGACTTAATCCATTTCATAAAAAATGCTCGCTGGTCCTCCGGCTTGTTGGTGAGGTTGTCCTCCTCATAATCAAAAATATAAACCAAGTCCCCAAGCTCGGCAGCTTCACCTAGAACCAATTCATACGCTTTGAGACCAAGTGTCATTTGTGAGGACATGCTGGACGGATGAACATTTAACTTCGCCCCTTTGCAAAGGAACTGTAAGTCTGGGTTGTCTTTTCGAAGTTTTCCGAAGCATTGATAAAAATCGCTATCGCTATAGATTTTGTTTATCCCAGGTTGGGTCGTAAACGTGATGGATACCGCGCTGTTATCACAAATCAGCTGAACGGTTTGCTTTTTGCCTGCTTTAATTATTTTAATTTGAACGGTTGTTATCATTTTTTTGTTTTCCTGTTTGGATTAACGATCGAGTAGCCGAATTCTTTGCCGTTCTCGAGTATCAGTGTCGCGCCTAGTACGTCCTCGTTTTTTATTCGGCCCTTGATAGCTACTTCTTGTTCCCGATCAAATTCATACAAGCTGCCGAGCTCTTGTTTGAGGTCATATCCTGATATTTTATTTAGTGAATACAAATATCCCATTCTAGTATTAAAGCCGGTGGCGAAATTTCTGCCAACCTCTCTTGAAGGCGAGGTGCTTATATAGTTGCTCGGCGGATGACTGCTATCAATGGAATGAAGCAACAAGTCGTTGCTTTTGCCTTTACTCTTAAAGCCATTTTCAAATACATGGCCGGGATCAAGCTGGTCTCCCCGATATAAATAATCCGCTTCACTTTTAGGCTTAGGTTGGACGGGAACAACCTCATCAACCTTCACCTTCCCCGCAGGATCCTCAACCCTCTCAGCCCCCTTACACTTCCCTGGACCCGGACACTCACTCAACCCCAACGGATCAACCCACCCCGTCGGACTCCGCGTGTACTGATACGGGTTCAAGCCACCCGCCAACCCGCTCGGATCCGGTGTCAGATACCGTCCAACCTCCGGCTGGTAATACCGATGACGGTTGTAATGCATCCCGGTTTCCGGGTCGAAATACTGGCCCTGAAACCGCAACGGCTGGTCGAGGATCTGGTGGGTGTCGCGATTGAGGCGGGTGAGGCGGCCGTAGGCGGTGTATAGGGCGGCCCAGACGATGTCGCCGCTGTAGTCGGTGAGTTCCTGCGGTGTACCAAGATGGTCGAGTTGGTAGTAGAACGGACAGGCTTTGCGCGGGCCTTTGCCGTCGAGCATGGCCAGCGGGCGGAAGCTGCCCGGTTCGTAGACATAGCTGCGGTAATGCTCGCGGCTGCTTTCGGCGACGAGGTTGTCGCCCTGCCAAAAGAACTCGGTGGTTTTGCCATCGACGGTTTTGCTGATACGACGGCCAAAGGCATCGTAGCGGTAGGTTGCCTGGCTACCGCTGGGCAGGGTGGCACCGATCAGCCGATGCTGGCAGTCGTAACGGTACTCGGTGACGATTTTTTGCCCGGTACCGCGTCGCTCGCGTATCAAGTTGCCGAAGGCATCGTAGTCGTAATGTCGATCGCCCTGCGTCAGCAGACGATTGCCAAGAACCTTCGCTACGCCAGGGCGATCCTGCATCAGCAGATTTCCGGCCGGATCGTGAGCGAAGCTTTCCGGTTGCTGATCCCGGGAGTGACGGACGCGAATCAGGCGGTCGAGCGCGTCGTAGTGGTAACTGCGCTGGCCGTGGCGGGTGTCGGCGATGCTGTCGAGATTGCCATTGGCGCTGTAGGCATAATCGCGGCGATACAGCGTTTGCTGCTGTTGGCTCACGGCGTGGGCTTTCAGGCGCCCCTGGTCGTCGTACTGATAATCGCTGAGCAACAGACCCTGTCGGCGGCTTTGCTCGCGATTGGCAACGAAGGTGTGCGACGTCAGGCGGGCGCCATTAAGGTCAATGGCCGTCAGTGCGCCGCCCTTGGCATGGTGGTAATCGAGTTTGCTGGCGTCTGGCAGACGCAGATGATTGAGTTGTCCACAGGCATCGTAGCCATAGCGCAACGTGCCCCACCCTTGGTGTTCGGTGACTAGCCGGTCCTGCCGGTCGTACTCGAACTCCAGAGGGCGGTCGTGGCCGTCATCAACGCTGACCAACCGGCCAATGCTGTCATAGCGATACCCTACGTTGACGCCATCCGGCAGCGTCTTGACCAGCAACCGTCCAGTAGAATCACGTTGATAAGCGGTAATCAGTTTCGAGTCGTCATCACCGAACTCGGTTTTCTCCAGCAGATGACCGTTGAGGTCGTACGCATACGCCGTGCGGCGGCTATCGAATCCGGTTTCTTGTCGGATCAATCCATTGGGTGTGTAGTCCAGCTGATATTTTTCACCGGATTCGTTTTCGATCTCGGTCAGCAGTAACTGTGCGTTGTCGTAGCGATAAAGCAGTTGCGTGCCGTCGGGATTGATCCTGCGGCTGATCAGGTGCAGATCATCGGCGTATTCAAAACGGGTGATGCGGCCCAGCTCATCACGTTCGGCAACGATCTTGCCGTAGGCGTTGTAGCTGAAGGCGCGACTGGCGCCTGTAGGAAACGTCGTCTGGATCAATCGTCCGACGGCGTCCCATTCGTACCGGGTGATGTCACCGTGTTCGTCCTGACGGGTAGCCTGCCGGCCCAGCATGTCGTAGGAAAACCGCCGCTGACTGCCATCCGGCAAGGTCTCTTCGATCAACTGGCCCAAGGCATTCCGGACGAAGAGATGCCGACTGTTGTCCGGATAACGGATCGACAGCTGCCGACCTTTTCCGTCGTAGTGGCAGTGGGTGACATGACCGTCAGGATCGGTAGCTTCGGTGACGTCACCCTGTGCATTGCGCTGGTACTTCCACACCGATTCGCCGCGGTACCGCGCATGCAGGAAACCGTTGCGATACTCGTAGGACGTTGGCTCACCTTCGGATGGAATCAGGGCCGTCAGCCGTCCGACTTCGTCATAACGATATTCGGTCACTGCCCCGAGCGGATCCTGCTCGGTGATCAATCGGCCTTTATCGTCGTAGGCCCTGCGAGTTTCACCGCCCTCCGGATCGACCTTGCGCACCAGCCGCGCCCGGTCATCGTGCTCATAAACTTCTTCGCTGCCGTCAACGGTTTTTACCAACACGCTACCGTTGCCATCCCAGGCATACCGCGTGTCCATTTGCGAAAACGACGCCCAATGCCGGACGCATCGCGCAGCCTTCCCGGACCTTTCCCACTCCCAGAAGAAACTCGCGCCACCGGCCAGTTGCCGCTGCAAAATGACCTGCTGGTCGTCATAGTCGTAGCGTTCACTTTCGCCGGCTGCGTTGGTCGCTTCGATCAAGCGATGGCAGGCGTCGTAGCGGTAGGTAATCAGTGTCTGCTCGGTACGCCAGGCGTCTTCCAGCGTGTCGGCTGGATGAAAGCTCTGATAGTCGACAGCGGCGAGGTGTCGGCGGTCATAGCGCAATCGCAGTGAACGACCGGCGCCGTTGTCGAGGCGCATGATTCTGTCGGATCTGTCGCGCCTCACCGTCAGGCGGTTGCCATAGGCGTCGCTGATGGCCGTCAATCGTCCTGTCCGGAAGTGGTAAAAGCGCGTTGCTTCGCCGGCCAGCGCGAGGATCAGTTCTTCCGGCGCTTCCCCCAGGTAGATCGCCGCCCGCGACAGGCTGTTGTGAATGGCCGGTCGTTCGCTGTTGGGCAGCGGGAAAGTGAGGCAGCGGTTTTCGTGGTCGATCCAGCTGACGTTGTCGCCATCGATTTCGAGCCGATGCGCCAGGGAATGACTCCAGCCAAATCCGAGCCCGCCGTCGATTTCGACGGCACTGGTGCGATACACGCGGGTGAATTCGAAGGGCAACAGACCATCAAGCGAGCCATCGATCAGGGTCAGCAGTTCTTCGCCGGTGACCATCGACACCGGGCAGCCGTTGGTCGCGGTGTTGTCCGCTGAATCGACACTGTCGCCGTTTAGATTTTTCGCCGGGACAGAGGCATCATCGCGATGTTCCTGCCGGCTCAGGCGGGTACTGGCTTTGGACTTGTCGCGCGCAATCGCGAGCGGATTATTCACCTGTACCATCGCAGATTCAGCGGTGGTGATGTGCAACGGAACTGCCGGCGCGGGTGTAATCGGCGCATTCCGGGCGCTGACCATCAAAGGTTTAAGCGCGTCCGCGTGACGGGTAAGGTCAGCGCCCGCCGGAAGCCTGGCGAGTCGTAAACTCGCCCCCGCCAACCATTGTCGGGCTCGCTCGGAGTTGATCTTGCCCAGTACTTTGGCGCTCATGCCCACGCTCAGGCCGGCAGGACCCGTGAGGCGCACCAGCAGGAAACCGATCAGTATCTCTGTGCGAATTTCCGCCACCACCTCGGCGATATACTGCGGCGGCAACATGCGCAGCCAAGTGGTGAAGGCCGCGAGATGAATGAACATCAACGGCTCATCGCTCAACACCAGCAGCACATTGGCGATGGCGTCGGAGGAAGCGCTCAGCAACGTATCGAGTTCAAGCTCGGTCAGGTACTCAAGGAGTTTTTCGCTGTTGACTTGCAGGTCTGCCATCAGGGCAAATAACTGCTTCACGTCATCCCACAAACCGTGCAGCGATTTCTCGAAACCACGCCAATCGGCCCGTTGCAGCTGGCCATAGCGCTCAGTGAACCCCGCCTCGGAAAACTCCGCCCACAGGGGCTTGAACTCGGTCGTCCACTCGTTGCACAACCATCCTTCAAGTTCGCCGATCACGCTTTGATAAGAGGCGTAAAGCGCTTTGACGTGATCGGTGGAAACGTCGGGGAAAAAGGTGATGCGGTAACGGTGGCCACGCCAGCATTCAGGGATTTCGAGAATGCCGCTGGGGCCGATGACTTTGTGGACTGGCTCGCCGAATGTCGGGATGCCGTTGTCTTCGGTCAGGGGTTCGAGCATCACCGGCGTATCGCCGATCGGCACGAAACGCGCGGCTTCAAACATGTGCACCAAGGTCAACGGACCACTGGCCGGGCATGTAGCGAGTGTCGAACTGACGGGGGCGCGGGAATCCTTCGGTGCGCTCAAACGAACGTCGTTGCCGACCTTGAACACCTGCTCGACGTCCAGCGCCCAACCGGTCCAGAAGTTTTCCGCCCAGGCTTCGTAGTCGTTGAGGCAGAGGCGAAAATCCCCGAGCAGCGCTTCGACGTTCGGTTGCCCGGGGGGCATGGCGGCGACCACGAGCAGACCGATGGCGTTGTTCAAGGCCAAGACCTTGTCGGGGTTGAACATTTCGCAGTCCCTCGCGCGGATCGATTTGGATCGCGAGACTTTGCGGGGGATCAACAGGGAAAGAAGTCGGGAAAGGAGGCGTTTGGTGTAGGGCGAATCGCTAAATCATGGACAGCATCTCGGAACAGGTTCTGTCAGCGTCGGAATATTGCTCGTTGCTCTATGTCGACCGCGCTCGTTATGCTGCTGAACCCTTTAATCAAATCCGCGACTCAGTTGTACCTGGGTCGGTCCGGATGTCATTAAAAACGGATCAGATGCGATGAATGCACCGCTGAAGGAGTTCGGCCCGATCAAGGCCGTGATTTTCGATATGGACGGCTTGCTGCTCGACACCGAGGGCATTTACACCGAGGTCACGTCCATCATTGCCGGGCGCTATGGCCGGACCTTCGACTGGAGCGTCAAACAGAACATCATCGGCCGTGGCGCGGGCGATCTGGCGCGTTATGTGGTCGAGGCGCTGGAACTGCCGATCACCGCCGAAGAATTTCTGATGATCCGCGAGCCGCTGATGCGCGAGCGTTTTCCTGCAGCGTTGGCGATGCCCGGAGCAGAGGAACTGGTCCGGCACTTGAAGGCCAACAACATTCCGATTGCGGTGGGCACCAGTTCTTCGCGTCAATCGTTCGGCCAGAAAACCACCTTGCACCGTGACTGGTTTGCACTGTTCGACTTCATCGTGACGGCTGACGACCCGGAAGTTGGCGCGGCCAAACCGGCGCCGGATATCTTCCTCACGGCAGCACGACGCCTGGGTGTGGCGCCTGAGCATTGCCTGGTGTTCGAAGATTCGCCGTTCGGTGTCACGGCGGCGAAAGCGGCGGGAATGACGGCGATTGCGATCCCTGACGCAGCGATGGCTGACGAAAAATACGCACACGCCGATGGCATTCTTCGTACGCTCAAAGCGTTCACGCCCAGCGCTTGCGGTTTGCCCGCGCTTGAATGGGCTTAAAGGCGGAAATGTGGGAGCGGGCTTGCTCGCGAAGGCGGTGTTTCAGGCAACATTCATGTCGACTGAGACGAAGCCTTCGCGAGCAAGCCCGCTCCCACATTTTATATTGCGTTTAACCCATCAGGCGCCGAAACCGCCATCGATGGTCAGGCTTGCGCCGGTGATATAGCCGGCTTCCGGCCCTACCAAATAGGCGACGAAACTGGCGATTTCGTCCGCGGTACCGTAACGGCCCACCGCCATCAACGGGATCAGGCTCTCGGCGAAGTCACCGCTGGCCGGGTTCATGTCGGTATCGACCGGGCCGGGTTGCACGTTATTGATGGTGATGCCGCGTGGGCCGAGGTCGCGGGCCAGGCCTTTGGTCAGGCCGACCAGGGCCGCTTTGCTCATGGCGTACGGGCCACCACCGGCGAACGGCATGCGGTCGGCGTTAGTGCTGCCGATGTTGATGATGCGACCGCCTTCAGTCATGTGTTTCGCGGCGGCCTGGGTGGCGATGAACACGCTGCGTACGTTGATCGCCAGCGTCTGGTCGAAATCTTCGAGTTTGAAATCTTCCAGCGGGGCAATGGCCAGCACGCCCGCGTTGTTGACCAGGATGTCCAGGCGACCGAAGGCTTTGACGGTGGCGCTCACGGCGTTGCGAATGGCCTCGGCGTCGGCACTGTCAGCCTTGATGGCCAGCGCTTTACCGCCGTTACCGGTGATGGTGTTTTGCAGTTCTTCGGCTTTGCTCGTAGAGCTAACGTAAGTGAAGGCAACGGTTACGCCTTCAGCGGCCAAGCGTTTGACGATGGCGGCGCCGATGCCGCGAGACCCGCCTTGAATCAAAGCCACTTTGCCGCTGAGGTTCTGAGTAGTCATGTCGATCTCCAAAGTCCCGAGGCGAGATGCCTCGGTTGATGGAGCCTAGTATCGATTCCGGGTTACATGCTGAGTAGCCGGTCATTGCGATAGTCTGTGTAAACCATAAGTTTATAGTGGCGCCTATGGAAACCTTCAGCAGTATCGAATGCTTCGTGCGCAGTGCGGAAGTCGGCAGCTTTGCCGAAGCCGCGCGGCGACTGAGCCTGACGCCCGCAGCGGTGGGCAAGAGTGTGGCAAAACTTGAAGCGCGCCTCGGCGTGCGGCTGTTTCAGCGCAGCACCCGCAGCCTGAGGTTGACCGAAGCCGGTCAGCTGTTTCTCGGCGAAGTCAGTACCAGTCTGCTCACGATCCAGAACGCGGTGGCTAACCTCGCCAGCGCCGAAGGACGACCGGCCGGTACGCTGAAAGTCAGCATGGGCACGGTGTTTGGACGTTTGTATGTCGTGCCGTTGCTGGGCGAGTTTCTGCGGAGGTTTCCCGCGATCAACCCGGATTGGCATTTCGATAACCGACAGGTTGATCTGATCGCTCAGGGTTTCGATGCCGCGATAGGTGGGGGATTCGAGCTGCCGCAAGGCGTTGTGGCGCGCAAGCTGACGCCGGCCCATCGGGTATTGGTGGCTTCGGCCGACTATCTGGCGAGGCGTGAGGCGATCGTCGAGCCCGATGATCTCAAGCATCACGACGGCATCCTCATTCGGTCGCCGCAGACGGGTCGCGTGCGTTCCTGGCAGTTGACCAGTCGCACTCGGCAACACAGTCCTCTGACGCTCAAGGCGCGGATGACGATGAGCGATTCGGAAGCGGCCTGTGCAACCGCGACTCAGGGTTTGGGTATTGCGCTGGTGAGCATGCCGTTCGCCGTGGGGTATCTGGAGGAGGGGAGCTTGCAGCGAGTATTGCCCGAGTGGTACGTCGACGATGGCAACATTTCTATCTATTACGCGGAGCACAAATTGTTGCCGGGCAAGACCCGAGCGTTTGTGGATTTTGTTATCGAGCAGTTTGCGGAGCAGGGGCTAGGGTCGCGGTTCAGTGCGGTTTGAGTCGGGCTTGAGACCGAGTCGTGGCCATCGCGGGCAAGCCACGCTCCCACAGGTTCTGCGTCGTTTGTGGGAGCGTGGCTTGCCTGCGAAGAACGATAATGCGGTCTGACAGACAAATAGCGATCTGTTCTCAGGCTTTTGATTTGCTGATGATATTCCCCGCATGTAACCCGCATTCTTTCTGCGTTGCCTCTTCCCACCACCAACGACCTTCGCGCTCATGCTGGTTCGGCAGCACCGGGCGGGTACAGGGTTCGCAGCCAATGCTGATGAATCCGCGTTCGTGCAGGCTGTTGTACGGCAGTTCAAGCATGCGGATGTAACCCCAGATCTCTTCGCTGGTCATTTGCGCCAGCGGGTTGAATTTGTACAGGGTGCGTTCCGGCGTGGAGAAGGCCGTGTCGATTTCCACTACCGCGACGGCGCTGCGAGTGCCAGGGCTCTGGTCCCGACGCTGGCCGGTGGCCCAGGCGGTCACGCTTGAAAGCTTGCGGCGCAGCGGCTCGATCTTGCGGATGCCGCAGCATTCGCCATGGCCGTCCTTGTAGAAGCTGAACAGGCCTTTTTCCTTCACGAAGGGTTCAAGTTTCGTGTAGTCCGGCGACACCAGTTCGATATCGATCTTGTAGTGCTCGCGCACCTGATCGATGAAGCGGTACGTCTCGGGGTGCAGTCTGCCCGTGTCGAGGCTGAATACTTTGACGTTCTTGTTCAGCTTCCAGGCCATGTCCACCAGCACCACGTCTTCGGCGCCACTGAAAGATATCCACAGGTCATCGCCGAATTCGGCAAATGCGAGTTTCAGGATGTCCTGGGCGGATTTGTTGGCATAGGTCGTGGCGAGTTCCACGACATCGAACGATGGGCTCATCAGGGCGGCTTCCTACAGGTCGGTGGCGCTGGGCGCTCTATATGGACCTGATGGTAACAAAATCCTGCAGGGGCTGGCGCGTCCTCCGCGTTGCGCAGGCCCGCCCGAGTCGCTAGAGTTCGGCAGTCCTTTTGCTCGCTCGACTCAATAATCAATACAAATGGGAGTGTCTTGTGGAAATTGCCTGTCTGGATCTGGAAGGTGTGCTGGTCCCGGAAATCTGGATCGCCTTCGCCGAAAAAACCGGGATCGAATCCCTCAGGGCTACCACTCGGGATATTCCCGATTACGACGTACTGATGAAGCAGCGCCTGCGGATTCTCGACGAGCATGGCCTGAAACTCACCGACATCCAGGAAGTGATCGCCACGCTCAAGCCGCTGGACGGCGCCATCGAGTTCGTCAGCTGGTTGCGTGAGCGCTTTCAGGTGGTCATTCTGTCGGACACGTTTTACGAGTTCTCCCAGCCGCTGATGCGCCAATTGGGCTTCCCGACCTTGCTCTGTCATCGCCTGATTACCGACGATGCCGGGCAGGTGACGAGCTATCAGTTGCGTCAGAAAGATCCGAAGCGTCAGTCGGTACTGGCGTTCAAGAGCCTGTATTACCGGGTGATTGCGGCGGGGGATTCGTACAACGACACTACAATGTTGGGCGAGGCGGATGCGGGGATTCTGTTTCATGCGCCGGATAATGTGATTCACGAGTTTCCGCAATTCCCGGCGGTGCACAGTTTCGAGGAGCTGAAGCAGGAGTTCATCAAGGCCTCGAATCGGGCTCTAAGCCTGTAAACTCAATTCTCTGTAGGAGCGAGCTTGCTCGCGAAAAACTCGAGAGCCCCGCGGGGTGTCTGGTTTTTTCGTTCATCGTTGACGACCATCGCGAGCAATCGAGCGTCGACCGGCTGCTCCTACAGGTTTTGCAGCGTATCCAGCAGCACCTTCACCTTGGTAATCGACTCCTGATACTCCGCCTGCCACTCGGAGTCCGCGACAATCCCGCCGCCGCCCCAGCAACACACCTGCCCATCTTTGACCAGCAAACTGCGAATGGCGATTGAACTGTCCATCTCGCCGCGCACATCCAGATAGAGCAACGAGCCGCAATACAATCCACGTCGGGTCGGCTCCAGCTCATCAATGATCTGCATCGCGCGAATTTTCGGTGCGCCGGTAATCGAGCCACCCGGGAAGCTGCCGGCAATCAGGTCCAGGGCGTCACGGTCATCCGCCAGTTCGCCGGTCACGCTGCTCACCAGGTGATGCACGTTCGGATAACTTTCCAGGCTGAACAACTCCGGCACCCGCACCGAGCCGATGCGGCATGTACGGCCGAGGTCATTGCGCAGCAGATCGACGATCATCAGGTTTTCCGCGCGGTCCTTGGGGCTGGCCAGCAGTTCGGCAGCGTTCGTCGCGTCTTCGGCGGCGGTCAGGCCGCGAGGGCGGGTGCCTTTGATCGGGCGGGTTTCAACAAAGCTGTCGCTGACTTTGACGAAACGCTCCGGCGACAGGCTCAACACCGCGCCACCGTCGGGCAGGCTTTGGAAACCGGAGAACGGCGTCGGACACGCCGCGCGCAACGCGCAGTACGCCGCCCACGGATCACCTTGGCACTCGGCGCGAAAGCGCTGGGCAAAATTGACCTGATAGCAGTCGCCCGCCTGGATGTACTGCTGAATGCGCTCCAGTGCCCGGCGATATTCATCAGCGCTCAGGTCGGCACTCATCGGCGCTTTCAACTTGAACGATTCGATTGCTTCAGCCACGGGATGACTGAACAGCGCGATCAGGCGCAGACGTTCGCTGTCGATCAGTGACGGGTGGAACACCAACTGACTGGTCATCCGCTGGTGATCACTGATCAGCGCCCAGTCATACAAACCGAAACGCGCATCGGGTAAGTGCAGGTCGTCCTGCGCCTGACTCGGCAGGTGTTCCAGATGCCGTCCGAAGTCGTAGCTCAGGTAACCGATCAGGCCGCCAGCGAAGGGCAGTTCATAAGGAACGTCGGCTTTACCGAGTCGTGTCAGGTTGTCGCGCAGGCGTTGCAGGAAATCGCTGCCGCTTTCGTCAGGCAGTACCGCCTGTTGCTCCAGTGGCCAGGCGCTGAGCAGGTCAAAGCGACCGCGCTCGGCACTCGGCCGGCCGCTGTCGAGCAGCACGGCACCGGGGGCATGACGAATCGCCGCGAAGTACTCGGCGGGGTTGGCGCGATAGGGCAGCGGATGTACGGTACAGGTCAACATGGGCGGGGCAGATCAGCCATTGAGGCGGGGTGGCGATTGTAGTCCCCTCGGGGAATTGCTCCTAGAGGGGATGTCGGGGATTGGCAGGTTGGGGGCAACTGGTGAGAGACCTGTGGCGAGGGGATTTATCCCCGTTGGGCTGCGCAGCGGCCCCAGAGCGGCCCAAAAATCAGGCCTGCTGCGCAGTCCAACGGGGATAAATCCCCTTGCCACAGATCAGCCCTCAACCGCAGGAATATGCCCGAACATCTCCTGAACAAACTCAACCCGCTCCTGCACCGTCTCGGTCATCCCGCGACCCTTCAGCTCCTCCAGCCGCGCCTCGACCGCGTGGGTACGCAACGTCAGGCCGCAATCATTAGCAATCTGGATGTTCAACCCCGGCCGGGCGTTCAGCTCGAGAATCAGCGGCCCTTTCTCCTGGTCCAGCACCATGTCGACACCGATGTAACCCAGTCCGCACAGCTCATAGCACCCGGCGGCGAGTTTCATGAAGCCATCCCAGTAGGGCAGTTGTACACCGTCCACCGCGTTGGTGGTGTCGGGGTGTTTGGTGATGATGTTGTTCAGCCAGGTACCGCGCAGGGTCAGGCCGGTGGCGAGGTCGACACCGACGCCGATGGCGCCCTGGTGCAGGTTGGCCTTGCCGCCGGACTGGCGCGTCGGCAGGCGCAACATTGCCATCACCGGATAGCCCATCAGCACGATGATGCGAATGTCCGGCACGCCTTCGTAGCTGATGCTTTTGAAAATCTGGTCCGGGGTCACGCGGTATTCGATCAGGGCGCGGTCACGGTGACCGCCCAGTGAATACAGGCCGGTGAGAATGCTGGAAATCTGATGTTCGATTTCCTCGTGGCTGATGATCTTGCCGGACACGGTTCGATAACGGCCCTCGAAGCGGTCGGCGATCACCAGAATGCCATCGCCACCCGCGCCCTGCGCCGGTTTGACCACAAAGTCATTGCGCCCGCCGATAATCGCGTCGAGGTTGTCGATCTCTTTCTCGGTGGAGATCACGCCATACAGTTCCGGCACGTGAATGCCGGCGACAATGGCGCGTTCCTTGGTGATGATCTTGTCATCGACGATCGGGTACAGGCTGCGCTTGTTGTACTTGAGCACGTAGTCCGCGTTGCGCCGATTGATCCCCATGATGCCCCGGGCTTCCAGGGCCTTCCAGGTTTTCCAGAAGCCGAACATCAGGCGTCAGCCTTCTTCAGGAACGCCTTGAAACGGATCAGTTCGGTCAGGCGGTATCCGCGATAGCGACCCATTGCCAGCATGAAGCCCACCAGGATCAGCAGGATCGCCGGGAAGGTGAACACGAAGTACACCAGTTCCGGCACGCTCATGATCAGGTGCGCCAGGGCGGCGGCGAACAATGTGCCGATCGCCACTTTCATCGCATGCCCGGAACCGCGTTCTTCCCAGGTAATCGAAAGGCGTTCGATCGTCATGGTCAGAATCACCATCGGGAACAGCGCCACAGACAACCCGCGTTCCAGGCCGAGCTTATGGCTGAGCAGACTGATCGTCGCGATCAGCACCACCACAAAGGTCAGCACCACCGACAGTCTTGGCAACATTTGCAGTTTCAGGTGTTCAAGGTACGAGCGAAGCGACAGGCCCAGCGCGGTGATGATGGTAAACAGCATGATGCCGAAGCCGAGCTGGGTTTCGCGGAAGGCGAGGGCGATCAGCACCGGGGTAAAGGTGCCGAGCGTCTGCAAGCCGATCAGGTTACGCAGGATCAGGATCACCAGCACGCCGATCGGGATCATCACCATGATCATGAAGGTCTGCTGTGTTTGCAGCGGCAAGCCGTACAGCGAGTATTCGAGGAAATTGGCGTCGGTGTTTTCGTCGGTCAGTTTGGCCAGGCGTATGGCGTTCATTTCACTGTTGTTCAGGCTGAACGTCACGTTGGCTTTCTTGCCGCCATCGACGGTGATCAGGTTTTCCTCACCGGTCCACCACAGCAGACGGTCGGTCGGCAGGCCTTGCTCGCCGGTTTCCGGGTTGAAATACAGCCAGTCTGCGCCGTTGAAGCTGCGTAGCCAGAGTTCAGGTGTTTGCGGCTGGTCGGCGACCAGACGGATGGTGTGCACTTTTTCCACTGGCACGTGGGCGATGGACAGCACCAATTCGACGATCCTGGCTTTATGGCCGATGGACGGATCGCCGGCAAGCAACAGTTTTACGTTTTCGTCATTGAGGTTGTTGACCCGCTTGATCGCTTCGCCAATGAAGGTTTCGACGTCGGCCGAGTGCTGGCGAATCGGTGCAAGCAGGGCTTCGGCGGCGACTTTCTCTGCGCCCTCTACGGCGATGCTGTCGCGGAACGTCGGGCCTTTGACCTTGGATTTTTCGCCGGTGTAACGCTTGGTCAGCACCAGACGGTAATAAAGGGTCTGATTGCCCTTGGCTCGGCGCGCCGACCAGGTGACCTTGCGGTTACCGTCGACACGGTTCACGGCCACGCCGTAATTATTGGAGATGAAACTTTCATTGAGGCTGACGTAGTCGCGGCTCAGCGGCGGCACGAACATCTGGATCTTGACTGGATCCTTGGCGCTGGCGACGAACTCGACCTTGGCGTCGATGTTCCACAAGTCGTCGGTGGCGTCTTCGGTCACCGGAATGCCGAGCACGAAGATCTGATAGGCCGTGACTGAAATGCCCAGTATCACCAGGACGGCGATCAGCATTTTCAGATGGAGGGTAAGAGAGCGCATTGGAATTACTCTGCGGTATGTGCGTCGGTAGCGCAGGCGGGTTTGCCAGCAGCGTATTTAAGACTGGGATCGACCAGCGCATCAAAGCGTTTGAGCGCTTCGGAGCCGATCAGGAGCGGATATTGGAAGGCACTTCGGTCGGTCAAGTTCACTTCGATGCTGCGTAAAGCCGAACCCATGCAGATATCCAGTTCGATCACCGGACGAGCGGTGTACTTCTTGCCTTCTTCCGGATCGTAGTCGCCGGCCCGGCGCTTGATCTTGCTGACGCGGGCCAGCGGTCGTTCGATCGGGTGCGAGTGCGCCGCGTCGATCGCCAGATAGAAACGCACCCAGGATTCGCCATTGCGTTTGAAGCGTTTGATGTCGCGGGCGCTCAGGGATGCGGTTTTCGCGCCGGTGTCGAGTTTGGCGGCGACTTCCAGATTGATGCCGTCCAGCGAAGCGTACTCGTTGAGACCGTACACAGTCTTTTCCCCGGCGGCGGCGACACCGGGCAGGCAAAGCAGATAAAGGAGGGTAGGGAAGGGCTTGAGTCTCATAAATCCTGGTGCGCAGCGGTCCGTGTTTCGATTCAAGGCCCTGGCATCGCTGCGCAAGCTCCCTCGTATGCCTATCAACTATTTATGACAAGTCGTGCAGATGTCACAAACAAATGCGGGCGGCATTCTAGCACGGTGGTTTTATGGCGCCAGCGCTGGCCTGTGTGTTCAACGTGGGCGTTCCGTAGGAGCCGGCTTGCTGGAGATCTCGGTGGGGCAGTTAATAGACGTGTCGACAGAATGGCCGCTATCGCCAGCTAGCCGGCTCCTACAGGAAACCTTTTAAGCTGATTGTCGACAATAACTAATTTTACTTTGACTAAAGCCGCTTAATTAGCTAGTTTTTGCCGCATCAGCTTTCAAGGTGTCAACAATATGCTGGATCAACTCGATCCCCCGGTCATTGCCCAGGACGATTCGGAAACACTCTCCGAAAACGTCTTCCGACGCATTCAGGCCGCTATTGTCAAGGGCGAGATCGCCCCGGGCAGCAAGATCTCCGAGCCGGAACTGGCGCGCACCTACGGCATCAGCCGCGGTCCATTGCGCGAAGCCATCCACCGTTTGGAAGGGCAGCGCCTGCTGGTTCGCATACCGCACGTCGGCGCACGAGTGGTTTCGCTCAACCACGCCGAACTCGTGGAACTCTACGAAATCCGCGAATCCCTCGAAGGCATGGCCTGTCGGCTCGCGGCGGAACGCATGACCGTCGAAGAAATCGACGAACTGCGCCACGTCCTTGAAACCCACGAGCGCGATGCGGCATTTCAGGCCGGTGTCGGCTACTACCAGCAGGAAGGCGATTTCGACTTCCACTACCGGATCATCCAGGGCAGCGGTAACCGCACCCTGACTCAGATGCTCTGTGGTGAGCTTTATCAACTGGTGCGCATGTACCGCATCCAGTTTTCCACCACACCCAATCGTCCGCGCCAGGCTTTCGCCGAGCATCACCGGATTCTCGACGCCATCGCCGATCGTGACGGTGAACTGGCCGAGTTGTTGATGCGCCGCCACATCGGCGCCTCCAAACGCAATATCGCCCGTCACTACCAGGACGGCGCCACTAAGACAGCCACTGAACGAGGTGAGTCATGAGTTCCAACAAGAGCACTCCAGGCCAGCGTTTCCGCGATGCGGTCGCCAGCGAACATCCGCTGCAAGTGGTCGGCGCGATCAACGCAAACCACGCGTTGCTGGCCAAGCGCGCCGGTTTCAAGGCGATTTATCTGTCGGGTGGCGGGGTGGCTGCCGGCTCCCTCGGTGTGCCGGACCTGGGCATCACCGGCCTGGATGACGTGCTGACCGACGTACGTCGCATTACCGACGTCTGCGACCTGCCGCTGCTGGTGGACGTGGACACCGGTTTTGGTTCCTCGGCGTTCAACGTCGCGCGCACCGTCAAGTCGATGATCAAGTTCGGCGCGGCGGCGATTCACATCGAAGACCAGGTCGGCGCCAAGCGCTGCGGTCACCGGCCTAATAAAGAAATCGTTTCGCAGCAGGAAATGGTCGACCGCATCAAAGCGGCGGTTGATGCGCGGACCGATGACAGCTTCGTGATCATGGCCCGTACCGATGCCCTGGCCGTTGAAGGTCTGGAGTCCGCACTGGATCGCGCTGCGGCGTGCATCGAGGCCGGCGCCGACATGATCTTCCCGGAAGCCATCACCGAACTCGAGATGTACAAACTGTTCGCCAGCCGCGTGAAAGCGCCGATCCTGGCCAACATCACCGAATTTGGTGCGACGCCGCTGTACACCACCGAGCAGCTTGCAGGAGCGGATGTGTCGCTAGTGCTGTACCCGCTGTCGGCCTTCCGCGCGATGAACAAGGCCGCGGAAAACGTCTACACCGCGATCCGCCGCGACGGCACGCAACAAAACGTGATCGACACCATGCAGACGCGCATGGAGCTTTACGATCGCATCGACTACCACACCTTCGAGCAGAAGCTCGATGCGTTGTTCGCCGCCAAAAAGTAACGCAATCCCTGTAGGAGCGAGCTTGCTCGCGATGGTCGCCAACGATAACGCGGGAAACCTGATGCCCCGCAGCGATCTGATGTTTTTCGCGAGCAAGCTCGCTCCTACAAGTTTCCTCAACAAATTCAAAAATACTGGAGACAGCAATGGCCGAAGCAAAAGTACTCAGTGGTGCCGGGCTCCGTGGCCAGGTTGCCGGGCAAACCGCACTGTCGACCGTGGGCCAGTCGGGCGCAGGCCTGACCTATCGCGGCTACGACGTTCGCGAACTGGCGGCTGACGCCCAGTTCGAAGAAGTGGCCTACCTGCTGCTGTACGGCGAACTGCCGACCAAGGTGCAACTGGACGCCTACATCAGCAAACTGGGCAAGCTGCGCGACCTGCCGCAAGCGCTCAAGGAAGTGCTGGAGCGCATCCCCGCCGACGCTCATCCGATGGACGTGATGCGCACCGGTTGCTCGTTCCTCGGCAACATCGAACCGGAGAAAGACTTCTCCGAGCAGCACGACAAAACCGACCGGCTGCTGGCCGCGTTTCCAGCGATCATGTGCTACTGGTATCGCTTCAGCCACGACGGCAAACGCATCAACTGCGTGAGCGACGAACAATCCATCGGCGGCCACTTCCTGCACCTGCTGCACGACAAGAAGCCGAGCGAGTTGCACGTCAAAGTGATGAACGTTTCGCTGATCCTTTACGCGGAACACGAGTTCAACGCTTCGACTTTCACCGCTCGGGTGTGCGCATCGACGTTGTCCGACCTGTTCTCCTGCATCACCGCGGCCATCGGTTCTCTGCGCGGTCCGCTGCACGGCGGCGCCAATGAAGCGGCGATGGAAATGATCGAGCGTTTCTCATCGCCGGAAGAGGCGATCAAAGGCACCCTCGACATGCTCGAGCGCAAGGACAAGATCATGGGCTTCGGCCACGCGATCTATAAGGACAACGATCCGCGTAACGAGGTAATCAAGGGCTGGTCGAAAAAACTGGCTGACGAAGTGGGCGACACCGTGTTGTTCTCGGTGTCCGAAGCCATCGACAAGACCATGTGGGAGCAGAAAAAACTGTTCCCGAACGCCGACTTCTACCATGCGTCGACGTACCACTTCATGGGTATTCCGACCCAGTTGTTCACGCCGATTTTCGTCTGCTCGCGCCTGACTGGCTGGGCGGCGCACGTGTTCGAACAGCGTGCCAACAACCGCATCATCCGCCCGAGCGCCGAATACACCGGCGTCGAACAGCGCAAGTTCGTGCCAATCGAACAACGCTGAATGGTGGGGGGCTGATTACGGGATCTGAATTCACGCTGGATCCCTGTGGGAGCGAGCTTGCTCGCGATAGCGGTGGGTCATCCAACATCAATGTCGGATGTGACTCAGTCATCGCGAGCAAGCTCGCTCCCGCAGTGGAGTGTGTTGAATTCCGACCCGATACCAGGCCCCACCTTTTGTTATCACCGTGACCGAGTCCTGACGATGAACACTGAATTCCGTAAACCGCTGCCCGGCAGCCATCTGGATTACTTCGACGTCCGTGCGGCTGTCGACGCCATCCAGCCCGGCGCCTACGACACTCTGCCGTACACCTCCCGCGTGCTGGCGGAAAACCTGGTGCGTCGCTGCGACTCGGCCACGCTCACCGAATCCCTGAAGCAATTCATCGAGCGCAAACGCGACCTCGACTTCCCCTGGTTTCCGGCCCGCGTGGTGTGCCACGACATCCTCGGCCAGACCGCACTGGTCGACCTCGCCGGCCTGCGCGACGCCATCGCCCTGCAAGGTGGCGATCCAGCGCAGGTGAACCCGGTGGTGCCGACGCAACTGATCGTCGACCACTCCCTGGCCGTTGAGCGCGGTGGCTTCGACCCGGAAGCGTTCGAGAAGAACCGCGCGATCGAAGACCGTCGCAACGAAGACCGTTTCCACTTCATCAACTGGACCAAAAAAGCGTTCAAGAACGTTGACGTAATTCCGCCCGGCAACGGCATCATGCACCAGATCAACCTGGAGAAAATGTCACCGGTGATCCAGGTGCGCGACGGCGTGGCGTTCCCCGACACCTGCGTCGGCACCGACAGCCACACCCCGCACGTTGATGCGCTGGGCGTGATCGCCATCGGCGTCGGTGGTCTGGAAGCCGAGAGCGTGATGCTCGGCCGCGCATCGTGGATGCGTCTGCCGGAAAGCGTCGGCGTCGAACTGACCGGAAAGCTGCAACCGGGTATCACCGCCACCGACATGGTGCTGGCGCTGACCGAATTCCTGCGCAAGCAAAAAGTCGTCGGCGCCTGGCTGGAGTTCTTCGGTGAAGGCGCCTCCGCGCTGACCCTCGGCGACCGCGCAACCATTTCCAACATGGCCCCGGAATACGGCGCCACCGCGGCGATGTTCTACATCGACCAGCAGACGATCGACTACCTCAAACTCACTGGCCGTGAAGACGAGCAAGTGCAGTTGGTCGAAAACTACGCCAAGACCACAGGTCTGTGGGCCGACAGCCTGAAGGGCGCGCAATACGAGCGTGGCTTGACCTTCAACCTGTCCTCGGTGGTGCGCAACATGGCCGGCCCGAGCAACCCGCACGCTCGCGTGGCGACCTCGGATCTGGCCGCGCAAGGCATCTCCGGCCAGTGGGACAACGTGCCCGGACAGATGCCGGACGGCGCGGTGATCATCGCCGCCATCACCAGTTGCACCAACACCAGCAACCCGCGCAACGTGATTGCCGCCGGCCTGCTGGCGCGTAACGCGAACAAGCTCGGGTTGACCCGCAAGCCGTGGGTCAAATCGTCTTTGGCGCCGGGTTCGAAAACCGTGGCCTTGTACCTCGATGAAGCGGGCCTGACTGACGAACTGGAACAACTCGGTTTCGGCGTCGTGGCCTTCGCTTGCACCACCTGCAACGGCATGTCCGGTGCGCTGGACCCGGTGATCCAGCAAGAGATCATCGACCGCGATCTGTACGCCACGGCGGTTCTCTCCGGCAACCGCAACTTTGACGGGCGGATTCACCCGTACGCCAAGCAAGCGTTCCTTGCATCGCCGCCGTTGGTGGTCGCGTATGCCATCGCCGGCACTATCCGCTTCGACATCGAAAAGGATGTGTTGGGTCTGGACGCAAACGGCAAGGAAATCCGCCTGAAAGACATCTGGCCTAGCGATGAAGAAATCGATGCGGTGGTGAAAGCCTCGGTCAAACCGGAGCAATTCCGTCAGGTCTACATTCCGATGTTCGCTATCCACGAAGACACCGGCCCGAAAGTGACGCCGCTGTACGACTGGCGCGAAATGAGCACCTACATCCGCCGTCCGCCGTACTGGGAAGGTGCGCTAGCCGGCGCACGTCCGCTCAAGGGCATGCGCCCGCTGGCGGTGCTGCCGGACAACATCACCACCGATCACCTGTCGCCGTCGAACGCGATCATGCTGGACAGCGCGGCCGGCGAATACCTGGCGAAAATGGGCCTGCCGGAAGAAGACTTCAACTCTTACGCGACGCACCGTGGTGACCACCTGACCGCGCAACGCGCGACCTTCGCCAACCCGAAACTGTTCAACGAAATGGTCCAGGAAAACGGCAAGGTCAAGCAGGGTTCGCTGGCCCGTGTCGAGCCGGAAGGCCAAGTCATGCGCATGTGGGAAGCCATCGAAACCTACATGGAGCGCAAGCAGCCGCTGATCATCATCGCCGGCGCTGATTACGGTCAGGGTTCGTCCCGCGACTGGGCGGCGAAGGGCGTGCGTCTGGCGGGTGTGGAAGCGATTGCCGCCGAAGGTTTCGAGCGCATTCACCGCACCAACCTGGTGGGCATGGGCGTGTTGCCGCTGGAGTTCAAACCGGGCACCGACCGCCATACCCTGGCCATCGACGGCAGTGAAACCTACGACGTTATCGGTGAGCGCACGCCGCGTGCCGAGTTGACGCTGGTGATCAACCGCAAGAACGGTGAGCGCGTCGAAGTGCCGGTCACCTGCCGCCTCGACACCGCTGAAGAAGTGTCGATCTATGAGGCGGGCGGCGTGTTGCAGCGCTTCGCGCAGGATTTCCTCGAAGAATCGGCGGTCGCCGTCTAAAACACGATGTGCGGGCAGGGGATTTCAAGTCCCTTGCCTGCTATGAAGGAGCAACAATGGCTCACGCACCGCAGATCAAAATCCCCGCCACCTACATGCGTGGCGGCACCAGCAAAGGCGTGTTCTTCAGCCTGAAAGACCTGCCCGAAGCGGCGCAAATTCCTGGCCCGGCGCGCGATGCGTTGTTGTTGCGAGTGATCGGCAGCCCCGACCCCTACGACAAGCAAATCGACGGCATGGGCGGCGCGACCTCCAGCACCAGCAAAACCGTGATTCTGTCGAAAAGCATCAAGGCCGATCATGACGTCGATTACCTGTTCGGCCAGGTCTCCATCGACAAGCCATTCGTGGACTGGAGCGGCAACTGCGGCAACCTGTCGGCGGCGGTCGGTTCGTTCGCCATCAGCAACGGTCTGGTCGACGCCAGCCGCATTCCGCACAACGGTGTAGCGGTGGTGCGCGTGTGGCAGGCCAACATCGGCAAGACCATCATCGCCCACGTGCCGATCACCAACGGTGAGGTGCAGGAAACCGGCGACTTCGAACTCGACGGCGTGACCTTTCCTGCGGCCGAAGTGCAGGTCGAGTTCATGGACCCGGCGGCGGAGGAAGAGGGCGGTGGCGGTTCGATGTTTCCTACCGGGAATCTGGTGGATGACCTCGAAGTGCCCGGCGTCGGGACTTTCAAGGCGACCATGATCAATGCCGGTATTCCGACCATTTTCGTCAATGCCGAAGACCTCGGCTACACGGGCACCGAGTTGCAGGGCGTGATCAACGGTGATCCGAAAGCCTTGGCGATGTTCGAGACCATTCGTGCGTACGGTGCTTTGCGCATGGGGCTGATTTCGAATCTGGATGAAGCCGCGAAACGTCAGCACACGCCGAAGGTTGCTTTTGTCGCAAAGCCCGCGGATTACGTGGCGTCGAGCGGTAAAGCGATTGCGGCGGGTGATGTCGATCTGTTGGTTCGCGCATTGTCGATGGGCAAGTTGCACCACGCGATGATGGGCACCGCTGCGGTGGCGATCGGTACGGCGGCGGCGATTTCCGGCACTTTGGTGAACCTCGCGGCGGGTGGAGTCGAGCGCAACGCTGTGCGCTTCGGTCATCCATCGGGCACCTTGCGCGTCGGCGCCGAAGCCAGCCAGGTCAACGGCGAGTGGACCGTCAACAAAGCCATCATGAGTCGCAGTGCGCGGGTGTTGATGGAGGGCTTCGTCCGCGTGCCGGGGGATTGTTTCTAACCCAAGCCCGAACTAAACGCATAACCCTGTGGGAGCGGGCTTGCTCGCGAAAGCGGCGTATCAGTCGACATCAAAGTTGAATGTCTGTCCGTCTTCGCGAGCAAGCCCGCTCCCACATTTGATCTCCATTTCCAGAATAAGAAAGCAGTAACCGATTGAGATTGCCCCTGAACCGAGGTCCCATCAACGAACCACTTCAAGAGTGAATCGAACATGAGCACCAACGTCGACCAGAACAACCGCCCCGACTACGACACGGTCTTGCAAGACATTGCCGATTACGTCCTCAACTTCAAGATCGAGTCCAGGGAAGCGTTGGACACCGCCCGCAACTGCCTGATCGACACCCTCGGCTGCGGCCTCCTGGCCTTGCGGTTTCCCGAATGCACCAAGCACCTCGGCCCCATTGTGGAGGGCACTGTCGTCCCGTTCGGCGCCCGCGTCCCCGGCACCAGCTACCGTCTCGATCCGGTCAAGGCCGCGTGGGACATCGGTTGCATCGTTCGCTGGCTCGACTACAACGACACCTGGCTCGCCGCCGAATGGGGCCATCCGTCCGATAATCTCGGCGGCATTCTCGCGGTGGCCGATCACCTGTCGCAAAAGCGCCTGGCCAATGGCGACGCGCCGCTGACCGTTCGCGCCGTACTGGAAGCCATGATCATGGCCCACGAAATTCAAGGCGTCATGGCGCTGGAAAACTCCTTCAATCGTGTAGGCCTTGATCACGTCATCCTCGTGAAAGTCGCCTCGACCGCCGTTACCGCCAAACTGATGGGTGCCCATCGCGAGCAGTTGCTGTCCGCGTTGTCCCATGCCGTTGCCGACGGGCAAGCGTTACGCACCTATCGGCATGCGCCAAATGCCGGTTCGCGCAAATCCTGGGCGGCGGGTGATGCGACCAGTCGAGGCGTGCGTCTGGCGGACATCGCGATGCGTGGCGAGATGGGCATTCCCGGCGTACTGACCGCCAGACAGTGGGGCTTCTACGACGTGTTGTTCAGTCACACCAACAACGACCTCGCGCTCAAGCCCGAAGACAAGCGTGCCTTCAGTTTCACCCGCCCGTATGGCAGCTACGTGATGGAAAACGTGCTGTTCAAAATCAGCTTCCCGGCCGAATTCCACGCACAAACGGCCTGCGAAGCGGCTGTGACGTTACATCCGCACGTCAGAAATCGCCTGCACGAAGTCGACAAAATCGTCATTACCACCCACGAATCGGCAATTCGCATCATCTCCAAGGTCGGCCCACTGGCCAATGCGGCGGACCGCGATCACTGCATCCAGTACATGACCGCTGTGCCACTGGCCTTCGGCAATCTGGTGGCCGAGCAGTACGAAGACGACTTCCATGCGGCGCATCCGGTTATCGATGTGCTGCGCGAGAAAATGGTTATCGTCGAAGACCCGCAATACACCCGCGAATACCTGGAGGCGGACAAGCGCTCGATTGCCAATGCGATACAGGTGTTTTTCAAGGACGGCTCAAGCACCGAGAAGGTAGTGGTTGAATACCCGATCGGCCATCGCCGTCGTCGCGCGGACGGTATTCCGTTGCTGGAGGACAAGTTCAAGGCGAACCTGGCGACGCGATTTACGGCGCAGCGCAGTGCGGAGATTTTCGAGCTGTGCAAGGATCAGGCGCGGCTTGAGGCGACGCCGGTGAACCGGTTTGTGGATTTGTTTGTGATCTGAAGGACCGTGGCATCGTTCTTCGTCGGAACGCCGCCCGGAGCAAGCCCGCTCCCACATTAGACCGCATACCGTTCCCGCGACTCGGTCTAATGTGGGAGCGGGCTTGCTCGCGAAGGCGGCCTGGCAGGCGCTACAAACCTACTTGAACCGCCGCTCAACCCCTTTCTCAACAAGAATCTTCGCCGAAATCTCTTCCACCGAAAAATGCGTGGAATTGATGTGCGCAATGTTCTCGCGACGGAACAGGTTCTCCACCTCGCGCACTTCAAACTCGCACTGCGCATAGCTCGAATAGCGGCTGTTAGGTTTGCGTTCGTTGCGGATCGCGGTGAGACGGTCCGGGTCAATGGTCAGGCCGAACAGCTTGTGCTGGTGGGCGCGCAGGGCGCTGGGCAGGGTCAAGCGCTCCATGTCGTCTTCGGTGAGCGGGTAGTTGGCCGCACGGATACCGAACTGCATGGCCATATACAAGCACGTCGGCGTCTTGCCGCATCGCGAGACGCCGACTAGGATCAAATCGGCCTTATCGTAATAATGCGTGCGGGCGCCGTCGTCGTTATCGAGGGCGAAGTTCACCGCCTCGATGCGCTCCATGTAATTGGAATTGGTGCCAATCGAATGGGACTTGCCAACCGTGTAGGAAGAATGCTCGGTCAGTTCCTGTTCAAGCGGCGCCAGGAAAGTCGAGAAAATGTCGATCATGAAACCATTGGACGTTGCGAGGATCTCACGGATGTTCTGATTGACGATGGTGTCGAAGATGATTGGCCGAAAGCCGTCGATTTCGGCGGCTTTGTTGATTTGTTGTACCATGGCCCGCGCTTTGTCCACGTTGTCGATGTACGGCCGCGTGACTTTGCTGAAGGTAATGTTTTCGAACTGCGCCAGGAGACTTTGACCCAGGGTTTCGGCTGTGATGCCGGTGCCATCGGAGATAAAGAAAGCAGATCGTTTCATTTGCACCTTGGGCCTTAAGCTAATGAGCATTCTTGGATATGATAGGCGCGATTTGCCGGCCGCCAGTGGCCCGCATTCTCACTTATTTTCCAGGTCCAGGCCATACAGCAGGCAAATGCTCATTTAGAGCGCCGGCTTCTGAGCTTTTCCAACACAGTTAGTGGAGAGATCACCTTGGTAGAGTACGTAGTTTCCCTCGATAAGCTCGGCAAACACGATGTTGAGCACGTGGGGGGCAAGAACGCATCCCTGGGCGAGATGATCAGCAACCTGGCCGGCGCCGGTGTTTCGGTGCCCGGTGGCTTCGCCACAACAGCTCAGGCGTATCGCGATTTTCTGGAACTGAGCGGCCTGAACGATCAGATCCACGCCGCCCTCGACGCCCTGGACGTCGATGATGTCAACGCCCTGGCCAGGACCGGCGCCCAGATCCGTCAATGGATCATGGAAGCCGAGTTCCCCGAGAAGCTCAACGCCGAGATCCGCACCGCGTTCGCCACGCTGTCGGCCGGCAACCCTGACATGGCCGTGGCCGTGCGTTCTTCCGCTACCGCCGAAGACCTGCCGGACGCTTCATTCGCCGGTCAGCAGGAAACCTTCCTGAACATCCGTGGCGTCGAAAACGTCATTCGCGCCGCCAAAGAGGTGTTTGCCTCCCTTTTCAACGACCGCGCCATTTCCTACCGCGTGCACCAGGGCTTCGACCATAAACTGGTCGCCCTGTCGGCTGGCGTGCAGCGCATGGTCCGCTCCGAAACCGGCACTGCCGGCGTGATGTTCACCCTCGATACCGAATCGGGCTTCCGTGACGTGGTGTTCATCACCGGCGCCTACGGCCTGGGTGAGACCGTCGTGCAAGGCGCGGTGAACCCGGACGAATTCTACGTCCACAAACAAACCCTCGAGGCCGGCCGTCCGGCCATCCTGCGCCGTAACCTGGGCAGCAAAGCCATCAAGATGATCTACGGCGAAGTTGCCACGGCCGGCAAGTCGGTCAAGACCATCGATGTCGACAAGGCTGATCGCGCACGTTTCTGCCTGAGCGACGCCGAAGTCAGCGAACTGGCCAAGCAAGCGATGATCATCGAGAAGCACTACCAGTGCCCGATGGACATCGAGTGGGCCAAAGACGGCGACGACGGCAAGCTCTACATCGTTCAGGCCCGTCCTGAAACCGTGAAAAGCCGAACCCAGGGCAACGTCATGGAACGTTACCTGTTGAAAGAAACCGGCACCGTGCTGGTTGAGGGCCGCGCCATCGGTCAGCGCATCGGCGCCGGCAAGGTGCGGATCATCAAGGACGTGTCCGAGATGGACAAAGTCCAGCCAGGCGACGTTCTCGTTTCCGACATGACCGACCCGGACTGGGAACCGGTCATGAAGCGCGCCAGCGCCATCGTCACCAACCGTGGCGGCCGTACCTGTCACGCGGCGATCATCGCTCGCGAACTGGGGATCCCGGCCGTGGTCGGTTGCGGTAACGCCACCCAACTGTTGAACGACGGCCAGGGCGTCACCGTTTCCTGCGCTGAAGGCGACACCGGTTATATCTTCGAAGGTGAGCTGGGCTTCGACATCAAGAAAAACTCCGTCGACGCCATGCCGGACCTGCCGTTCAAGATCATGATGAACGTTGGCAACCCGGACCGCGCCTTCGACTTCGCGCAGTTGCCGAACGCCGGTGTGGGCCTGGCCCGCCTGGAGTTCATCATCAATCGCATGATCGGGGTGCACCCCAAAGCGCTGTTGAACTACGATGGCCTGCCACAGGAAATCAAGGACAGCGTCGACAAGCGCATCGCCGGTTACGACGATCCGGTCGGCTTCTACGTCGAAAAACTGGTCGAAGGCATCAGCACCCTGGCTGCCGCGTTCTACCCGAAAAAGGTCATCGTGCGTCTCTCGGACTTCAAGTCCAACGAATACGCGAACCTGATCGGCGGCAAGCTCTACGAGCCGGAAGAAGAAAACCCGATGCTGGGCTTCCGGGGTGCTTCGCGTTACATCAGCGAATCGTTCCGTGACTGTTTTGAACTCGAGTGCCGCGCCCTCAAGCGTGTGCGCAACGAGATGGGCCTGACCAACGTCGAAATCATGGTGCCGTTCGTCCGTACCCTGGGCGAAGCGAGCCAGGTCGTCGACCTGCTGGCCGAAAACGGTCTGTCCCGTGGCGACAACGGTCTGCGCGTGATCATGATGTGCGAACTGCCGTCCAACGCGATTCTGGCGGAAGAATTCCTCGAGTTCTTCGACGGCTTCTCCATCGGCTCCAACGACCTGACTCAGCTGACGCTGGGTCTGGACCGTGACTCCGGGATCATCGCGCATCTGTTCGACGAGCGTAATCCGGCGGTCAAGAAGCTGTTGGCCAATGCGATTCAGGCCTGCAACAAGGCCGGCAAGTACATCGGCATCTGCGGTCAGGGCCCTTCGGACCACCCTGATCTGGCCAAATGGCTGATGGAACAGGGCATTGAAAGCGTTTCGTTGAACCCCGATTCCGTACTGGAAACCTGGTTCTTCCTGGCGGAAGGTCAAGCGTCGGCTTGATGGTGTGAGACGGCCGGTCATACGCCTCCGTAGGAGCGAGCTTGCTCGCGATGGACGCTAACGATGACGCGTTTCTGCTGAAGAAACGCGGTGTTCTGAAGTCCTTCGCGAGCAAGCTCGCTCCTACAGGGATCGACGTAGCGTCAGTGACCGGCTTTTTGGATTCAAGCAGGGCGTGCTCCTCTGGATGCCGCCCTTTTTTGTGCAAGAGCATTATGCAAAGCAGCAGCAACCTATTTCCTGTCGCCCTGATCAGCGCCGAGCGACGCGGCGATCTGAGCGAAGACGTCTATCGTTTGAAACCCGGTAACAGCCCTGACGGCACCGTGGAGTTGGCCGTCACCCGGTTGGGCATGGCGGACGAGCCGACGGTGCGCGGTGTTCCGGTGATTTTGTTACATGGCAGCTTTTCCAATCGCCGGTTCTGGTTTTCCCCAAAAGGTCTGGGCCTGGGGGCTTACCTGGCGCGCTTGGGGTTCGATGTGTGGATTGCGGAAATGCGCGGTCATGGCCTGTCCCAACGCAACCAGAACTACCGCAAGAACAGCGTCGCCGACTACGCTCGTTACGATCTGCCAGCCATTGGTGCGTTCGTGCGTGAGCAGAGCGGCCAGGTCCCGCACTGGATCGGCCACTCGCTGGGCGGGATTACCCTGGCGGCGGCGCTGGGTGGCGAATACATCGGCGAGCCAGTGGTGGCCTCTGCGGCATTCTTCGGCACGCAAGTCAGCCGCACCTATTGGCCGTTGAAGTTTCCGCCGGTGGAGTGGAGCGGACGCTTCATACTCAAGCGTTTTGCCCAACTGTCCGGTTCGCGGCTCAAGCGCGGCCCGGAGGACGAGCCGATTGGCCTGGCGCTGGAAAGCATGCGCTGGTATGGCTTGTTCGGGCGCTTTGGCGATGCCGACAAGGATTGGTGGGCGGGACTGGCCAGCGTCCAGATGCCAGTGCTGGCCGTAAGCGCAGTCAGCGACCATCAGGATCCAGCGTGGGCGTGTCGTAAGCTGTTTGATCAGATCGGTGCCCGGCACAAGCAATTCATCAACCTTGGCCGCGAGCAGGGCTTTGGCGACAATTTTGGTCACGTTGAAATGCTGGTCAGCAAGGCTGCTCAAGCCGAAGTCTGGCCGCTGGTGGCGCGCTGGCTGGCGGATCAGCAAACACCGTTGCTCGGTGACAAACCGGATCTGGCTGCGGCGATCTAAGCTGGATGCTCTATCAAGGGCATTTCGCTCTGATCGGCATGCGGCTAAGATACGACGCATTACGCTTTTCCGGTCACTTTGCGACATCCTCGATTGTCTTCCTCTTTACAGGAGTTTCTCGATGAACCATTACCTTACGCCCGACCTGTGCGACGCCTATCCGGAACTGGTGCAGGTGCTGGAGCCTATGTTCAGCAATTTCGGTGGCCGTGATTCCTTCGGCGGCGAAATCGTGACCATCAAGTGCTTCGAAGACAACTCGCGGGTCAAGGAGCAGGTCGAGCTCAAGGGGAATGGCAAGGTGCTGGTCGTCGATGGTGGCGGTTCGCTGCGTCATGCGTTGCTGGGTGACATGCTGGCCGAGAAAGCCGCGAAAAACGGTTGGGAAGGGCTGGTGATCTACGGTTGCATCCGCGACGTCGATATCATCGCGCAGACCGATCTGGGCGTTCAGGCCCTCGCCAGCCACCCGAGAAAATCCGACCGGCGCGGGCTCGGCGATCTCAACGTTGTTGTGACCTTTGCCGGCGTGACGTTCCGTCCAGGCGAATACATCTACGCGGACAACAACGGCGTGATCATCTCGCCAAGCCCGCTGAAGATGCCTGAATAGAAGCGCCGGACCAAAAAGGGGTGAGGATGTTCGAGGAAGAAAACGCGCAGTGGGGGCTGGTGCATGCCCTGGTGCTGGATGGTAAAGGCGGTGCGCGTTCGATAGCCCGGACTGAACTCGATGACTTGCAGCTGCAGGCGCATGAAAGCCTGTGGGTGCACTGGGATCGCAGTCACCCGCAAACCCAGACCTGGTTGCGTAGATCCAGCGGTCTGAGCGAATTCAGCTGTAATCTGCTGCTGGAAGAAAACACCCGTCCGCGTCTCTTACAGCTTTCCGACAGCGAACTGCTGCTATTTTTGCGTGGGGTCAATCTCAACCCGGGTGCAGAGCCGGAAGACATGGTCTCGGTGCGAATCTTCGCCTCCGCACAGCGAGTGATTTCCCTGCGCCTGCGTCCTCTGCGCGCTACTGACGAGTTGCTGGTGCAGCTCGCCGAAGGCAAAGGCCCGAAAACTGCTTCCGAACTCGTCCTTTATATGGCGCAGTACCTCACCAACAAGGTGCAGGATCTGGTGAGTTGCCTCTCGGAAGTGGTCGATGATGAGGAAGAAAAGCTCGATGCCGACGAACGGTACACGCCCGAACATGGCTCCATCTTGCAGATCCGCCGAAGGGCCGCGGCGCTGAAACGTTTCCTTGCCCCGCAGCGGGATATTTTCGGTCAGATGACGCGGATAAAACTGCCCTGGTTTGTTGAAGATGATGGCGATTACTGGAATGAATTGAACAACAGCCTGACCCGCTATCTTGAGGAGCTGGAATTGACGCGGGAGCGCGTGGGGCTGGTCCTGGAGGCTGAAGACCGTCGTTTGAGCGTGCGCATGAACCGCACGATGTACCGCTTCGGGATCATCACCGGGATCTTTTTGCCGATGAGCTTCCTGGCCGGTCTCTTGGGCATCAACGTCGGCGGAATACCGTTCTCGGACAGCCCTTATGGCTTTCCGATTGCCTGCCTGATGATGGTCTCGGTAGCCTTGGGTCAGTGGTGGTTATACCGACGTTTGCGCTGGGTCTGACGATGAACCATGTGACCCGTGCAAATCTGACCGCGTCTTTCACAGACATCACGAGAGGTGCGTATGCACGATCCGTTTGAACAGTCTTTGCGCGACATGCTGAACGCTTCGCCGTCCACCCGTGACGACGATGCGTGCCTCGGCCGTGTCTTGAAAACCGCCAATCGCCAGGTCGGCGCCGGTGATCTGTTCAGCCTGCTGGGCCGCTGGTTGCCCGCGCTGATGATCGCTTTGAACAACGGATCGGCCCATGTCTCGCCGGTTTCCCGTCACCGAAAACCTACCGTTCGCACTGCTGATAAGGCTGATTGAATATGGAACTTGATCTCTGGACTCAGAGCCTCGTCACTGCAATGACTGCGTTATGGACAAAGGTCGCTAACTTCATTCCGAACCTGTTCGGCGCGCTGGTCGTGCTGCTGTTGGGTTTTGTCGTGGCGAAACTTTTGGATACTTTGCTGTCCAAGCTGCTTGCCAAGTTGGGTCTTGATCGCCTGATGGGCGGTACCGGTCTGACAAAATTGCTGTCCCGGGCCGGCCTTCAAGTGCCGATTTCGACGCTGATCGGCAAAATCGTCTATTGGTTCGTTCTGCTGATATTTCTGGTTTCTGCCGCAGAATCCCTTGGGCTTGAACGAGTTTCAGCTACGCTGGACATGCTTGCGCTGTATTTGCCGAAAGTTTTCGGTGCCGCGCTGGTGCTGTTGGTGGGTGTGCTGCTGGCGCAACTGGCCAATGGGCTGGTGCGTGGTGCGGCGGAGGGCGTAGGGCTGGATTATGCCGCCGGGCTGGGGCGAATTGCCCAAGGCCTGGTGATCATCATCAGCATTTCGGTCGCGATCAGCCAGTTGGAGGTCAAGACTGACCTGCTCAACCATGTGATCGTGATCGTATTGATTACCGTTGGTCTGGCGGTTGCGCTGGCCATGGGGTTGGGAAGCCGGGAAATTGCCGGTCAGATTCTTGCGGGAATTTATGTGCGTGAGTTGTATCAGGTTGGGCAACAAGTGCGTGTTGGTGAGGTCGAAGGTCAGATCGAAGAGATTGGCACGGTTAAAACCACATTGCTGACCGATGAAGGTGAGCTAGTCTCTCTCTCCAATCGGATCCTCCTGGAGCAGCATGTGAGTAGCCGCTAACTCGGCAAACCCTGCTAATGTATGCCGCCGCAAAATGCCCTGATAGGGCTGCGGCGGACATTGACCTGACTGTCGGCCCGACTTGTTTTGAATAAAGCTCAATCGCTCTCCACGCGCTACGACCCCCGCGAGCTCTCTGATGAGGAGTTGGTCGCGCGCTCGCATACCGAGCTGTTTCACGTAACGCGCGCCTATGAAGAATTGATGCGGCGTTACCAACGAACATTATTTAACGTCTGTGCACGGTATCTTGGGAACGATCGCGATGCAGACGATGTCTGTCAGGAAGTGATGTTGAAGGTGTTGTATGGCCTGAAGAACTTCGAGGGGAAATCGAAGTTCAAGACATGGCTATATAGCATCACGTACAACGAATGCATCACGCAGTATCGGAAAGAACGGCGAAAGCGTCGCTTGATGGACGCTTTGAGTCTGGACCCCCTCGAGGAAGCGTCTGAAGAAAAGGCGCCGAAACCCGAGGAGAAGGGCGGACTTGATCGCTGGCTGGTGTATGTGAACCCGATTGACCGTGAAATTCTGGTGCTACGATTTGTCGCAGAGCTGGAATTTCAGGAGATCGCAGACATCATGCACATGGGTTTGAGTGCGACAAAAATGCGTTACAAACGCGCTCTAGATAAATTGCGTGAGAAATTTGCAGGCATTGCTGAAACTTAGTTCGGCGCAAATATCTCTTACGTGTAGGCAAGTTCTGATAGACTTGCCGCCGAGTTGTCCCCCGGTTTGCGGGACTGCTTCACAATCACCAGATGGGGATTTAACGGATGAAACTGAAAAACACCTTGGGCTTGGCCATTGGTTCTCTTATTGCGGCCACTTCGTTCGGCGCATTGGCACAAGGCCAAGGCGCAGTTGAAATCGAAGGCTTCGCTAAGAAAGAAATGTTCGATAGCGCTCGTGACTTCAAGAACAACGGCAACCTGTTCGGCGGTTCCGTTGGTTACTTCCTGACCGACGATGTTGAACTGCGTCTGGCTTACGACGAAGTGCACAACGCTCGCACTGAAGATGGCAAAAACGTCAAAGGCGCAAACACCGCCCTGGACGCTCTGTACCACTTCAACAACCCTGGCGACATGCTGCGTCCTTACGTTTCGGCCGGTTTCTCCGACCAGAGCATCGACCAAAACGGTTCGAACGGTCGTAACCGTTCCACCTTCGCCAACGTTGGCGGCGGTGCAAAACTGTACTTCACCGAGAACTTCTACGCCCGTGCCGGCGTTGAAGCTCAGTACAACATCGACCAGGGCGACACCGAGTGGGCTCCTAGCGTCGGTATCGGTGTGAACTTCGGTGGCGGCTCCAAGCCTGCTGCCGCTCCAGTTCCAGCACCGGCTGAAGTCTGCTCCGACAGCGACAACGACGGCGTTTGCGACAACGTCGACAAGTGCCCGGACACCCCAGCCAACGTAACTGTTGACGCTGATGGCTGCCCAGCAGTTGCTGAAGTAGTTCGTGTAGAACTGGACGTTAAGTTCGATTTCGACAAATCTGTTGTTAAAACCAACAGCTACGGCGACATCAAGAACCTGGCTGACTTCATGAAGCAGTACCCATCCACCTCCACTACTGTTGAAGGTCACACTGACTCCGTCGGTCCTGACGCTTACAACCAGAAATTGTCCGAGCGTCGTGCAAACGCCGTTAAGCAAGTTCTGACTAACCAGTACGGTGTTGAATCGTCCCGCGTTCAGTCTGTTGGCTACGGCGAATCCCGCCCAGTTGCTGACAACAAAACTGACGCTGGTCGCGCTGTAAACCGTCGCGTAGAAGCGCAGGTTGAAGCTAACGCTAAGTAATTAGCCGCAGCTCTGAGAAAAGCCCGGCTTAGGCCGGGCTTTTCTTTGCCTGCTATTTGGGTTCTGGTCATCGGACCACAGGATTACGACATTCTGTAGGAGCGAGCTTGCTCGCGATGGTCGTCAACGATGACGCGTTGAGCCTGACACTCCAGTGCGTTCTCAGGATTTTCGCGAGCGAGCTCGCTCCTGCAGTTTCCAGCGCGTGCTGCCACCGCCCCGATTACCAAAATAGCCGGACTTTTCAGCTCAAAGGCGTAGGCATCTTCTTCCATCGCCGTCAGATCGCTCCGACATTCCCGTTGATACGGCAGCGAAGCGTTTTCAATCATTGCCACAGGCGTATCCGCCGCCATTCCTCCGGCGAGCAGTTGCTCGCGTATTTCGTTCAACTTCGCCACGCCCATGTAGACCACCAGCGTCGTGCCACCCTGGGCCAGTGCCTGCCAGTTCAGGCGACTGCCATCTTGTGTGTGGGCCGTCACTAGCGTCACACCGCGTGCGACACCCCGCAGCGTCAACGGAATATCACAGTGTGTCGCGCCAGCGAGCCCGGCAGTGATGCCATTGACCAGCTCAACATCGACCCCGCGCTCGCGCAACCACTGCGCCTCTTCACCGCCACGACCAAAAATGCACGGGTCGCCGCCCTTGAGCCGCACCACGCATTTGCCCTGGCGGGCATAACGCAGCATCAATCGATGAATGAACGCCTGAGGCGTAGAGCGACAGCCACCGCGTTTGCCCACGGCAACGATCCGCGCCTGGGGGCAATGCTCAAGCACTGCTTCGTTCACCAGATCGTCAATCAACACTACATCGGCTTCGCTCAATGCTCGAACGGCCTTCAGGGTCAGCAATTCCGGGTCGCCAGGACCTGCACCCACCAGCCAGACTTTTGTGTTCATGGTGTTTTTCCTCACGAGATGACGGCGATCGGCTGCGCAGTGGCGGCCAACAAACGCTTGATTTCCGGAACGCAGGAGCCGCATTGCGTGCCGCAACCCAATTCTTGTTTCAAGCCTTGCAAGTCCAGGCCTCGGCGGATGCCAGCACAGACCGCGTTTTGGCTGACGTTTTTGCAGTTACACAGGGTTCTGGTGCCGGCGGCTGGCGCGCGGGCGTTGCCTGGGGGCGCGCTCAGCGGTGCGAGCAGCCAGCGCCGCAATGATTGGTCGACACGACCTTCGAGCCATAAGTCCTGCAGCCAATGCTGGGCGAGGGTTTCGCCGGCCAGACGAATCGCGGTAATTCGGCCGTTATCGATCCGCACCCGTTTGCCGATGGAGCGCCGAGGGTCGTCGTAAGCCAATACCGGACCGTCGTTGAGCCTCAGACATTGATCGAGATCACGCAGCAATTGCGGATCAGGCGCGGCGGCGCTGGCAGCGCGTATGAGCAGCGCAGGGCGTTCACGGCCAGCGAGGCTGAAGCTGACGTAGGAAAATGCCTCGCAGAGTGGTCGTAGCGTCTCAAAATGCTGTTGGATATCACCCTCGACCAAGGCGAAAAGGTTCCAGGGCAGGTTTATTGGGTCAAGTCTTACTCCGGTGTGTTTGAGTTCCGGCTGTTTCGACAGCGGGTCAAACGCCGGTTGGGTGATCGCGTTGACACCACCCTTCAGGAAGCGATCGCCCCAGTGCATGGGCAGGAAGGCCTGGCCAGGACTTACACTGTCGTCGCTGCCGACCGCAACAATGATCGCGCCGCGACGGCTTTTCAGGCTGACCAGTTCGCCCGGTTGCAGTCCATGGCGGTGCAGTTCATCCGGGTGCAGGCTCAACACGGCTTCGCTGACATGACCGAACAACTGCGCGGCAGTGCCGGTGCGGCTCATGCCGTGCCATTGATCGCGCAGGCGGCCAGTGATCAAGGTCAGCGGGAATTGCGCATCGCATTGTTCCTTGGCGGCGCAATACAGATCGGCAACGAACCGGGCGCGTCCGCTGGCGGTCGGAAAAATCCCGTCCACGTACAATCGGGCCGTACCTTCACTGGCGCCTGTCGGAAAAGGCCATTGCTGTGGACCAAGACGATCGATCAGGTCATGACTGATGCCGGACAGGTCCAGATCACGGCCGCGAGTCAATTGCTTGTACTCATCGAAGATCTGCGCCGGCGTTTCGAACGCAAACAGACTGGCACGCTCAGGGCGCAGATGTTTTTCCAGGCGCTGTGCGAAATCCACCGTAATCGCCCAGTCGGAGCGTGCTTCCGCGGGGGCGACAATCGCGCGGCGGACGTGGGAAATCCGTCGTTCGGAGTTGGTCACTGTGCCGTCCTTTTCGCCCCAACTGGCGGCCGGCAACAGCAGGTCGGCGAACGCGGCGGTTTCGGTGGTGCGAAAGGCTTCCTGCAACACCACGAAAGGGCAGGCGTCCAGCGCCGCGCGCACGGCCGTCTGGTCCGGCATTGATTGCGCGGGGTTGGTGCAGGCGATCCACAGGGCTTTGATGGTTCCGCTACGAACCTGCTCAAACAATTCGATCGCGGTGAGCCCGGTGTTTTCGGGCAGTTGATCCACGCCCCAGTAAGCCGCCACTTCCGCGCGGTGCTCGGCATTGGCCGCTTCGCGATGGCCTGGCAGCAAGTTCGACAGGCTGCCGGTTTCGCGACCACCCATGGCATTCGGCTGACCGGTCAGGGAGAAAGGCCCTGCACCTGGGCGGCCGATTTGTCCGGTGGCGAGGTGAAGGTTGATCAGCGCACTGTTTTTCGCACTGCCAGCGGTGGACTGGTTCAAGCCCATGCACCACAACGACAGGAAACTCGGCGAAGTGCCCACCCACTCGGCACATTGTTGCAGCTGTTCAACGCTGATCCCGCACAGCTGCGAAACCATCGGTGGCGTGTAATCGCGAACCAGGTCTTTCAGTTCGGCCAGGCCTTCGGTGTGAGCCTTAATGAAGGCGCGGTCGATCCAGTCTTCCGACAGCAACAGGTACAAAATCCCATGGAACAACGCGACGTCGGTGCCCGGAAGTATCGCCAGGTGCAGGTCAGCCAGATCGCAGGTATCGGTACGGCGCGGGTCAATTACGATGACTTTCATCTGCGGCCGGCGGGATTTGGCCTCTTCCAGACGACGAAACAGTACCGGGTGGGCGTAGGCCATGTTGCTGCCGACGATCATCACACAGTCGCTCGATTCCAGGTCTTCGTAGCTGCACGGCGGCGCATCGGCGCCCAGGCTGCGCTTATAGCCGACCACCGCCGATGACATGCATAACCGCGAATTGCTGTCGATGTTGTGGGTGCCGACCAGCGCTCGTGCCAGTTTGTTGAAACAGTAGTAATCCTCGGTCAGCAGTTGCCCGGAGATATAAAACGCCACACTGTCGGGGCCGTGTTCGACGATGGTTTCAGCGAAGACGCTGGCGGCGTGATCCAGGGCAGTGTCCCAGTCGGTGCGGCTGCGGGCCAGGCCTTTGCCGAGGCGCAGTTCCGGGTACAACGCTCGGGCCGTGAGGTCGCCGGTCAAATGCAGGGTCGAACCCTTGCTGCACAGTTTGCCAAAGTTGGCCGGGTGAGCCGGATCGCCGCTGACGCCGAGAATGCGCTCGCCGTCATGCTCGATCAGCACGCCGCAGCCAACCCCGCAGTAGCAGCAGGTGGAAGCGGTAATCTGGTGATTCATCAGCTGGCTTCCCGCAGGGCTTCACCGAACATCAGGTGATCACGAATCTCGCCGATGTCATGGTTTTCACGAATCTGCTCGAAATACCAACCGCCATCGGCCGTATCGCCATACAGACAGGCCCCGACCAGCACGTCATCCTTGATGACCAGTTTTTTGTAAATCCCGCTATCGGGATCGGAGAGGGTGATGGTTTCGGTGCCTTCGCCGCCCATGAAGTCGCCGGCGGAAAACAGGTCGATGCCGGTGACTTTCAGTTGGGTCGAGGTCACTGAACCCTTGTAAGTGGCGAAACCCAGCTGGGCAAGGTGGTTGGCGCAGACCTTGGCTTGTTCGAACAGCGGCGCGACCAGACCATAGGCGATGCCACGGTGGCTGGCGCATTCGCCGATCGCGTAGACCCGTGGATCGTAAGTTTGCATCGTGTCGTTGACCAGAATCCCGCGATTGCACGGCAGGCCGGACTTCTCCGCGAGTTCGGTCGCGGGGCGAATGCCGGCGGCCATCACCACCAGGTCGGCAGGGATGATGTCACCGTTCTTGAACTCAACCGCGCTGACCTGGCCATTACCGGCATCGTGCAGGGCCTGGGTTTGCTCGTGAAGGCGAAAGTGCAGGCCGCGAGCTTCAAGCGCGGTTTGCAGCAGCCGGCCGCTGATGGTGTCCAGTTGTCGTTCCAGCAACCACTCACCGTTGTGCACCACGGTGACGTTCATGCCGCGCAGCATCAGGCCGTTGGCCGCTTCCAGGCCCAGCAGGCCGCCGCCGATGACCACGGCGTGCTTGTGGGATTTGGCGGTGTTGATCATGGTCTGAGTATCGGCGATGTCGCGGTAGCCGATCACGCCGTGCAAAGTATTGCCGGGAATCGGCAGGATAAACGGGTTCGAACCGGTAGCGATCAGCAAGCGATCGTAATGGGCTTCGGTGCCGTCTTCGGCAACGACGCGGCGTTTGACCCGATCAATCTCCACCACTTTGCGGTTAAGCAGCAATTTGATGTTGTTGTCCAGGTACCATTCCAGGTCGTTGAGCACGATCTCTTCAAAGGTGTGTTCACCGGCCAGTACGGGCGACAGCAGAATGCGGTTGTAGTTGGTATGCGGTTCGGCGCCGAAGACGGTGATGTCGTACAGATCGCTGCTCAGTTTGAGCAACTCTTCTAGGGTCCGAACCCCGGCCATACCATTGCCGATCATCACCAGTTTGAGTTTTTTCATCAGGTTCTCCGGGGGCTCGGAACACATTTCGCGCAAACAAAAAAAGGCGTCCCGCTAGTTGCCTAGCGAGGACGCCTTTGTCCTGGTCCCGTCATTTCGGGGAGCGCATCCTTCGTCGTTGAAGGCTGGGCTTTATGTTCGTTGAGAGAGGTAATGCAGTGGTTGTGCCAAGTTGTCCATTGCCCGGTTTCACTGGCTTTGATCGACAGATCAAACGACGCTATTGCACCGAATAGAAGCGTGTTGCCCGTTAATGGAGCGGGTTGCCGAAGGATTTGCAGTAAGTGTCCAGACGTCTTCGCGAGCAAGCCCGCTCCCACAGGGGGAACGCATTTCAACTGTGGGAGCGGGCTTGCTCGCGAAAGGCGCGACACGGTCTAGCCATGAAACACCAGAACCAACAGCACCAGGTTCACCAGCAACGACCCCAGCGCCAACGTCCGCCAGACCTTCACTGGTTCGCGCTCCAGCAACGGCCTTGGCCGCACACTCAAACTGCGCCGCTCGCCTTGCTCTAGCACCAGCAACCATTCTTCCGCCGTTTCAAACCGCTCGCCCGGATCCGCCGCCACCGCACGTTCCAGGCTTTGCGCGATCCATTCGGGCAAGTCGGGCCGGTAGCGACTGGCACTGACCGGTGCACCAAACCGCGGCCGCTGGAACGCTTCGATTTCGCCGTAGGGGTAGTGCCCGGTCAGCAGAAAATACAAGGTCACGCCGACCGCATAAAGATCCTGTTGCGCGGACGGCGGGTCACCGCGAAAGGCTTCCGGCGCAATATAGCTGGGCGTTCCGGGCAGGGCCGAGGGCTGATCTTCGGACAGGCCGGGGCAGTAGGCGAGGCCGAAGTCCAGCAGGCGCAGCTCACCGTCGTCCCCCAGCAGCAGATTCTCCGGTTTGATGTCACGGTGGAGAATTTGCCGTCGATGCAGCATGCCAACCGCCCGCAGCAGGCGTTCCGCCAGGTCCTGCCAGTGGGGCAGCGGCAGTGTTGCGGTTCGTTCGGCGAGTTGCGCCAGGGTGGAACCGGAATATTCACGCATCACGTAGTACAAATGCTGACGCTGACTGGCGGCGTGGACTTCAGGGAAATGCCGCCCGGCCACACGCTTGAGAAACCATTCTTCCGACAGCAACGCTTGTCCGGCCAGGTGATCGTCGCGCAATGCAACAGGCAAGGTTTTCAGCAACCAGGGTTGTTGCTGAACGTCGCGTACTCGATAAAGCAGCGATTGCTGACTCTGGGCGAGTATCCCTTCGACCTGCCAACCCTCAAAATTCTGGCCTGGTTTCAGCGCTGGCGGCAGCGGCCATTGCTGCAAATGAATCAACGCATCGCCGATGCTCGTTTCACCGAGGGCGTCGACCCGCACCAGCAAAGCACTGGCGTTGTCTTGACTGCCCGCCAGATGCGCCGCAGTCACCAAGGTGTGCGCCGCGCTGTGCAGATCCGGTTGATCGCGCAGAATGGCTGCAATGGCGGTGTCGCCCAGCACGGCCCAGATGCCATCGCTGAGCAGCACGAAACTCTCATCGAGGCGCAACTCGCCATCGAGAAAATCCAGCACCAGATGCTGATCGAGTCCCAGCGCCCGTTTGAGCACATGCTGCATGCCCGGCTGATCCCAGACGTGGTCTTCGCTGATCCGCTGCAATTGATTGGCGTGCCAGCGATAAACTCTGCAGTCACCGACATGCGCCAGGGTAAATCGCCTGCCGCGTACGACTAAAGCACTGACAGTGGTGAGCAGCGGTTGCCCACCGCCATTGGCCTGCAACCAGCGATTCTGTGCCAGCAGCAGGCGGTCCAGTGCCTGGGCGACACCCCAGGTTTCCGGGGTGGCGTAATAGTCCAGCGCCAGCGCCTGCAAAGTCGAGCGCGCCGCGAGTCCGCCATCGGCGCACTGGCTGACGCCGTCGGCGATGGCGAACAGGTAACCCTTGCTCGCCGCCAGCGCCGGCGCGGGAGTGACCAGGCGCAGGGCGTCCTGATTCTCCTCACGCGGGCCAATGGCGCTGGCTTCGGCGAAACTCAGTTGCAGGCTCATTCAGCCCTCACACCCGCGCCGCGGTGACGGCAGCCGAGCCCCACGTGGTTCTCCAGCGACGTTTCACGCCGTACAGGCCGAACCAGGCGAGGACGCCGAGGCTGGCGAACAACCACAAGGCCAGTTGGTAGCTGCCGGTGCTTTGCTTGATCGCACCCATGCCCGCCGCGAGGGCGAAACCGCCGATACCGCCGGCCATGCCGATCAATCCGGTCATTACACCGATTTCACGACGAAAACGTTGTGGGACCAGTTGGAAAACAGCACCGTTACCCGCACCCAGACCGAGCATGGTGCAGACGAACAGTGCCAGTGCTGCGTAGGAGCTTGGCAAGTTGAAGCCCACCGCCGCGATGCAGATCGCTGCGACCGTGTACATCGCCAGTAACGTGCGAATCCCGCCGAAACGGTCCGCCAGCGCCCCGCCCAAAGGACGCATCAGACTGCCGCCAAACACGCAGGCTGCGGTGTAATAGCCGGCGGTCACCGGGCTCAGGCCATATTGGTCGTTGAAGTAGCCGGGCAGGGCGCTGGCCAGGCCAATAAAGCCGCCGAAGGTCACGCTGTAGAAAAACATGAACCACCAACTGTCGCGGTCACCCAAGGCTTTGAGGTAGTCCGACATCGACTTGGCCTTCGGCCGCTCAGGCGCATTTTTGGCCAGCCAGGCGAAGACGATGATAGTCAGGATCAACGGTATCAACGCGAAGCCGAACACGTTGCTCCAGCCGAACGCGGCGGCCATCACCGGGGCGATCAGGGCCGCGAGCACGGTGCCCGAGTTACCGGCACCGGCGATGCCCATGGCTTTGCCCTGATGTTGTGGCGGATACCATTGCGACGCCAGCGGCAGGGCCACGGCGAAGGACGCACCGGCCATGCCGAGGAACAGGCCCAGCAGCAGCGCTTGTTCGTAACTGTGGATGCCGTGCTTCCAGGCGACGAACAGGGCGCAGATGACGATCACCTGGCCGATCAGCCCGGCGGTTTTCGGCGACAGGCGATCCGCCAGCATGCCCATGATGAAGCGCAACACGGCACCGGCCAGAATCGGCGTGGCGACCACCATCCCGCGTTGTTGGGTGGTCAGGTGCAGGTCGGCGGCGATCTGCACTGCCATCGGGCCGAGCAGGTACCAGACCATGAAACTCAGGTCGAAATAGAGGAAGGCCGCGAACAGTGTCGGGGTATGGCCGGATTTCCAGAAGCTTGAATTCATTGCGCACCTCAGCTGTTGATCGTCTCGAGAAGGAGTCATGAGCTTGCAGGTGGGGCGCCGCAACGGCCGCACCACCGGCCCCGGGCTGTGGGGCCAAAACAAAAAAACGCCGCCACCGGATTCGCCTTGGGCAAATGAGGTGAGCGACGTCTTTGTCGTAGGTGGGGCAACCGCCGTTGGTTACCTGTGGTGAATGCTTAGCGAGATTTGTGCCAACAGTCGGTAGTGGGGGCTAAGGAGATTGTTGTGGCGAGGGAGCTTGCTCCCGCTCGGCTGCGCAGCAGTCGTAAACCCTGCAACTGTATTGTGTCTGATTCACCGAGATGGCTGGCTTTTGGGGCCGCTTCGCAGCCCAGCGGGAGCAAGCTCCCTCGCCACAAGTGGAAGGATTCAGCCCAGCAACTCACTCATCGCAATAATCTGCTCCGCCACCTGAATCAGCTTCTGCTGCCGGCTCATGGCCTGGCGGCGCATCAGGGTGTAGGCCTCTTCCTCGTTGCAGTCTTTCATCTTCATCAGCAACCCCTTGGCCAGCTCGATGCGCTTGCGCTCGGCCAGTTGCTGGTCACGGGCGTGCAGTTGCGCGCGCAGGGCCTGGTCGCTTTCGAAGCGGGCCATGGCCACGTCGAGAATCGGCTGCAAGCGTTGTGCGTGAATGCCTTCGACGATGTAGGCACTGACCCCGGACTTGATCGCCTGGCGCATCACACCGGGATCATGTTCATCGGTAAACATCACGATCGGTCGTGGCTGGTCACGACTCACCAGCACCACTTGCTCCATCACATCGCGGCTCGGTGACTCGGTATCGATCAGAATCACGTCCGGGCGCACCGTTTCGACGCGAGCAGGCAGGTCGATGGTCAGGCCGGATTCGTCGATTACCTCGAATCCGGCTTCGGTCAAGGCCGCTTTCAGGCGGCCGACTTTCTTCGCAGTGTCGTTGATCAGCAGGATACGCAACATGTTCGCAGTCTCCTGTCAGCGGCTGGCGAGTCGGGATGAGCTGTCGCTCAAGGCGTGCAGCTTGAAACTGCAGGCATAACCGGCCGGGTCGCAGCCGTCCCAGATTTTGCCGTCGATCAACTGGCTGCTGCGCATTTCCTTGCCCAATGAGGCAACACCAACAGCGCTGGCGGCCTCTCGATACAAGTCTAGTTGCTGGACCTGACGAGCCACCGCGAGGTAGTCCGGGTCATCGCGCAACAAGCCCCAGCGGCGAAACTGGGTCATGAACCACATGCCATCGGACAGGTAAGGCAGATTAACTTCGCCGCCTCCGTGGAAGCGCAGAGCATGCGGGTCTTGCCAGCGATTGCCGAGACCGTCGGCGTAATCGCCGAGCAGGCGCGGTTCGATGCAATCGAGCGGTGCATCGAGGTATTGCGGGGCGCTCAATAGCTGCGCCGTACTGCGACGATTCTCGGTGCTTTCTTCGATGAAACGGCTGGCTTCCAGAATCGCCATCACCAGCGCCCGGGCGGTATTGGGGTACTGCTCGACGAATGCGCGGGTGCAACCGAGGACTTTTTCCGGATGGTCGGGCCAGAGGGTCTGGGTTGTCGCCATCGTGAAGCCGAGATTCTGTTTCACCGCGCTGGCGGACCAGGGCTCACCGACGCAGAAGCCGTCGATTCGGCCTGCTTGCAGGTGCGCGACCATCTGCGGCGGTGGCACCACCACGCTGTCGACGTCGTGCAACGGATGAATGCCCTGGCTCGCCAGCCAGTAATAAAGCCACATGGCATGCGTTCCGGTCGGGAACGTCTGCGCGAAGGTGAGTTTTGGGCGAGTTTGGTGCACGTGACGATCCAGTGCTTCAGGACAGATCACGCCCAAGGCCTGCAACCCGTGCGACAGGTTGATGCTCTGACCGTTCTGGTTCAGGCCCATGAGCACTGCCATGTCGGTGGCCGCGATGCCGCCGATGCCCAGGTGCACGGCGTAAATCAGACCGTAAAGGCTGTGGGCGGCATCGAGTTCGCCGCTGACCAGTTTGTCTCGCAGGTTGGCCCAGGAGGACTGGCGCTTGAGGTTCAAGGTCAGCCCGTAAGGCTGGGCAAAACCCTGGGTGGCGGCGACCACCACCGACGCGCAGTCGCTCAGGGCCATAAAGCCGAGGTTGATGTCGGTCTTTTCCGGGGCATCGCTGCCGTTGACCCAGGCCAGTGGGCCGGCTGATGGTTCGTTCATCGCGTCTTCACCTTGCAAAAAAAAGCGTCGTCGCGGGTCCTCGCATGAGCAAGGCCGGGTGACGACGCCATTGTCCTGGCACTCATCCCGCCGTTGACATGAGTGCTGATACCTCTTGGGGTGCAAGGCATATGCCAGCCCGGGTTTCATCAGCTTTCCATCAGGACTTCCCGCGCCATGTCTTTCATCCTGCCGACCCTTCATCGTCAGGCTGCAAAAGGAGGTTGGCGTGCAAACCGAATCACTTCGTGCCACCACATTCCCGGAGGCTCGTTCCGGCGGGCGGGTGTTGCATCTGCGTGTCAGCGAATCGACCGAACTTCTAGGCTCGGCACACCGCCATCGGTTACCCGGCGATTGGGAAGGGCTGATCGCGGTCAGCGAGGCGCTGCAAATGAGCGGCGGCTGTGTGCAGGTGATGCCGCTGTCCGAAACACGGCTGGTGAAGCTACAGGTCTTTTTCGACCTGAGTGATGCGTTGATCGGTCAGCGGCCGAGCCATGCCCCGTGGGCAATATTGCCGGTCGCATACGAGACCGTTCAGTCGGAACGCGCGCTGGAACGCTGGTACATAGAGCAGGCCATGAGCGCAAGTTCGGCCTACCAGGCCTTTGCCGACGTGCTGCGTCATACCGAGAGTTACGGGCTCGTGCGATTCCTGCTGGAGCAGGGCACCCGCAGTGAAAAACTGACCGACCTGGCGCAACGCTATGGTGTTTCCGTTTCGCATTTTCGTCGATTGTGCCGGCAGGCGCTGGGCAGTGCAGCCAAGCCTGCATTGCGCGGCTGGCGCACGGCTCAAGCGCTGTTGAACATGAGTTTGCGGGACGGCTCGCTGACGGATGTCGCGCTGGAGTCCGGCTTTGCCTCTTCTTCGCATTTCTCCAAGGAAATCCGCGAGCTGGTGGGCTGCACGCCCAGCAGCCTCGCCGACATTACCTACCTTCCAGGCAAGTGAGCCGATGAACCACCGATCGTTCTCCTTATTCCTTTTGCCCGTCTGCTTGAGCACGGTCTTGCTGCTCACACCCTTTGCCGGGCAGGCCGCTCTCTACAATTTCGAGGCCCGCGAACAAAGCGTGCGCACTTTTTTCAGCGAACTGTCCGGCCCACTGGGCAAGCCGGTCATCGTCAGCAAGGCGGCTGCGGCCAAGCGGATTTCGGGAACGTTCGATCTGCTCGCGCCGCAACGAACCTTTGAGCGAGTCAGCGCGCAAATGGGCTTGATCTGGTACAGCGATGGTCAGGCGATTTATCTGTATGACGCCCCGGAACTCAAAAGTGCGATGGTGTCGCTGCAGACCCTGACCGTGGCGAAGCTTCAGGCGTTCCTCGAGCGCTCCGGGTTGCACGATCGCCGTTATCCGTTGCGCCACGATGGTCTGCGTACGTTCCATGTGTCCGGCCCGCCGATGTATGTCGATCTGATCACGCAAGCGGCTGGGCTGATGGATAACCAGCGCTCGGAACTGTTGCTAGGCAAGCAGCAGATCGGCGTGATCCAGGTGCGAAACACCTTTGTGAGCGACCGCCAATACGAGTTGCGGGATGACAAAGTGACGATTCCCGGGCTGGCGACCGTGATTGAGACCTTGCTGCGCGGCGAGCGCAACGGCGTCGAGCCCGCAGTGGCGCAAGTTCCGGCACAGCGACCGCAGGGCTTGATGCCGGCGTTCCCACTGGAAGGCCTGGCTAGTCCCCCGTCGGATCAGGACCCGTCCGCGCCGAGAATTCTCGCGCGCGACACAGCTGCCGGAAACATTCGGGTCGTGGCCTATCCCGATACCAACAGCCTGCTGGTCAAGGGGTTGCCGGAGCAAGTGCGTTTTATCGAGAACCTGGTCAGTGCGCTGGACACGCCCAAACGTCACGTTGAGTTGTCGTTGTGGATCATTGATCTGCACAAGGATGAACTCAATCAGTTGGGCGTCAATTGGCAAGGCGTAGTGAATTCGGGCGGAAAATTCAGCGCGTCGCTCAACGCCGGCTCGGCGACCACGCTCGATGGCGAGTCGTTCGTGGCCCAGGTCATGGCGCTGGAGCGCACGAGCCGGGCGAATGTGGTGTCGCGACCGGTGATCCTGACCCAAGAGAATGTGCCGGCGATTTTCGACAATAACCGAACGTTTTATGCGCCTCTGGTGGGCGAGCGCAGTGTTGATTTGCAGCACGTGACCTACGGCACGCTGGTGAACGTGTTGCCGCGTTTCGCCCAGTCGGACGAAATTGAAATGTCGCTCAATATCGAAGATGGCAACGAAATCGAAAACCCTGGTCAGGGCGAACGAGCGAGCGCTTTGCCGACGGTCGGCCGCACCCGGATCAGTACGGTGGCGCGGGTGCCGCCGGGCAAGAGCCTGTTGGTGGGCGGTTTCACCCGCGATGACCACAGCGAGCAGATCGGACGGGTACCGGTGCTGGGGGCGATTCCGTGGATCGGACGGCTGTTCAGTTATCGGCAGAACCGCTCGGCCAATACCGTGCGGGTGTTCCTGATTCAACCCAAGGAAATTCGCGACGCGCTTGAGCCGGATATCGTTGAGCCGGCACCGCCATTGCTCACCCCGCAACAACACGAACGTGTGCGGCGCTCGTATTTCCGGTCGGCAGAAAAATGATCCTGCCGACGATGTCCACCGGCGGGCGCGCCGCCCAGGCGCGGCTGAATGCCGAGAAGGCCGCCGAGCATCCGCAGCCTCAGACGACTGCGCAAACTGATCTTGATGAGACCGGCACGGCTGCCGTCCTGCAGCGTTTCGTCCAGATCAGCGATGAAATGTCAGCGGCATTGGCGCAGTTTCGCGCTCGACGGCATTTCGAACTGAAGTCCGACACCCTGACTGACAACTTCGACAGGGTTCTGGACGACGACACCGTGCCCAAGGTGCGGCAGATTCTCGGCCTGGTACGGCTCGCCGACAAACCCATTGCCTGGTTGCTGCAGATGGCGCGAAAGCTGTTTGCCGATGACAGCGATCTGGTGTTGGTGCTGCGAGAACTGTTGCGCCGTAAAAAGCTGGAGAAAAACACCCGTCAGCGGCTGGAAACGCTCTTGCAGACGATAGTCGCCCAGGCTTCCCCAAAACGCATGAACGCCGGCATCAATGCCGCGCTCAAGGCTCGAATGTTCGGGGCGAGCATGGCCGTGCGCGCCGCGCTGTTGCGCGAGACGTACCGGGATTTTCTCGAGTCCGATGAAGGACCGGTCAGCTGTTATCAAGACTGGATTGCGCTGTACGGCCCGCCCCGACGCACCAACGTGCTGGCCTTTATCGAAGCGGCACTGCTCACCGATATCAGCGCCCAGGACCCAAGTTGCTCGCGCGCAGAGTTTGGTCAACTGCTGGCCCGGTTGACCGACCTCAAGCGCCTGCGTTCAGCCGATGCCGTGTTCATCGGCGGCCTGCTCGGCGATGAACTGATTTGCCAGCACAACCCCGATGAATCCGAATGGCTGGTGTTTCTGTTTGGCCTGTTGACCTGGCCCGATGAACTCGATCAGTTGCTGCTCGGCGTGCTCGGTGAACGCCTGTTGTTGAGCCTGCACCGTGAACGTTCGACGCTGCTGCAGACCGTGCGCCGGTTCAGCCTGCAATTGCCGCTGCCACTGTTTGCCGATGAAGAGGCGCCGCTGCGCCTGGCGCAACAGTTTTCGCGTCTGGCAGACATTGCCTATACCCACGAATGTATTGAACAGCGACGTCTCGGCGGTTGCTCATGATTTTTCCCCGGAGCTGACCAGCGATGCTCAATGTGTTTTTGCGCAACGTCGGGGCTCGCCCGGAGCTGCTGATCCTGACGCTCATGGTGATGATCATCGCCATGCTGATTATTCCCCTGCCGACGGTGCTGGTGGATTTTCTCATTGGCCTGAACATCGTCATTTCGCTGCTGGTGTTCATGGGCTCGTTCTACATCGAACGCATCCTCAGCTTTTCGACGTTCCCGGCATTGCTGCTGCTGACTACGCTGTTTCGCCTGGCGCTGTCGATCAGTACCAGTCGCCTGATCCTGAGCCAGGCCGATGCGGGGGACATCATCGCCTCCTTCGGTGAGTTCGTGATCGGCGAAAGCCTGGTGGTGGGGTTCGTGATTTTTTCCATTGTCACCATTGTCCAGTTCATCGTGATCACCAAAGGTTCGGAGCGGGTCGCCGAAGTCGCGGCGCGCTTCTCGCTGGACGGCATGCCGGGCAAGCAAATGAGTATCGACGGTGACCTCAAGGCCGGCGCCATCACCGCCGAGGAAGCCAAGGAAAAACGCAGCGTGCTGGAGCGTGAAAGCCAGCTGTATGGGGCCTTCGACGGCGCGATGAAGTTCATCAAGGGCGATGCGATCGCCGGCATCATTATTATCTTCGTCAACTTCATCGGCGGCATGGCCATCGGTGTCGGGCAAATGGGCATGGACATGTCCATGGCCTTGTCGACCTACACGTTACTGACCATCGGCGATGGCCTGGTCGCACAGATTCCGGCGTTGCTGATCGCCATCGGCGCCGGTTTTATCGTGACCCGCGTCAACGGTGACGACAGCAACCTGGGGCGCAACATGCTGGCGCAGATGCTGGGCAATCCGTTCGTGATGGGCGTCACTGCGCTGCTGGCGGTGGGTGTCGGCCTGCTCCCGGGTTTTCCGCTGATGACTTTTCTGCCCATCGCCGCGGTGCTGGCGCTGGTGGTGTTTACCCGGCATCAAAAGGCCTCCAGGGCGGCCGGCGACGGTGAAAGCCGTGCCGCAGCCACCGAGCAAGGCGCGCTGCAAACCGGGTCGGGATTGCTCGATGACGTCGATAACATCGCCACCGAAACCATCGCCTTGATGATCCTGGTGCCCACGTCGCAACTGAACGCGCTCAACAAAGCTCGATGGGCGGCGCGCTTTCGCAGCCAGTTTTTCGTCGACTACGGGTTGCGCATACCCGAACCGCAATTTCGCGCCAGCGAGGCGTTGCCGGCTCATCAAGTGGCGGTGCTGATCAATGAAGTGCGGGCCGAGCAGTTCGATATCCATTTCGATCACTGGCGCCTGCTCGATTACTCGCCGGACCTTGAGCCCTTGGGTTTTGACCTGGTGCGCGGCAACGACAGCAATCGCCTGGGCGGCGTCTGGGTCAACGCCGTCGACAGGGAGCGGGTGCAACAGTTGGGCTATCAACTGCGCCCGGCAGACGAAGAATGTTATCGCTGCCTGGTCACGTTGCTGGCGCGCAATATCCAGGAGTTTTTCGGCGTGCAGGAGACCAAGCAACTGCTCGACGAAATGGAAACCCGGTATCCCGACCTGCTCAAAGAAGTGTATCGCCACGTCACGGTGCAGAAGATTGCCGAGGTGTTGCAGCGTCTGATCGGTGAGCGCATTTCCGTGCGCAACATGAAACTGATCCTGGAGTCGTTGGCGCATTGGGCGTCGCGGGAAAAGGACGTGCTGGCGCTGGTCGAACACGTTCGCGGGGCGATGGCGCGCTACATCAGTAACAAGTTCGCTCACGGCAATGACTTGCGCGTCCTGCTGTTATCGCCGGAATTCGAAGAGGTGGTACGCAGAGGCATCCGGCAAACCTCGGGCGGCAGTTTCATCAACCTGGAACCGGCCGAGTCGGAAGACCTGATGGACCGCCTGAGTGTCGGCCTGGACAGCCTGCACATTGCGCACAAGGACATGGTGCTGCTGTGTTCGGTCGATGTGCGGCGCTACATCAAGAAGCTGATCGAGGGGCGGTTCCGGGAGCTGGACGTGATGTCGTTCGGCGAAATCTCCGAGACCATCTCGGTCAATGTCATCCAGACTGTCTGAGGAAACCCTGTAAATGATACCGATCGATATTGCCGACCTGTTGCGTGAAGCACTGCGACACAGCGGTTGCGTGGACAGCCAGATTGGGCACTTTGACAGCCACAGCACCATTGAAATGCAGATGAAAAAACTGCCCGATATCAACGTGGCCGTCGTGGAGGGCGATGTGTGGATCTGGGCGGCGGTCGCGCAAGCGACCCCACACGTCATGAACCATTGCGCCTTCGAATTGATGCAGTTCTTGCTGGAAGGCAATGCTTTCTCTCGCACCGGGCAGGTGCACCTGTGCGAAGTCCAGGGGCAGCTCGAACTGCGCTTGATGGCCAATGACCACGCTTTGGGTGACGCCGAGCATTTCGCACAAGCCCTGGATGCGTTTGTGCAGTCGATCGAAACGCTGTGCGAACTGTTGCGCCGATGAGCATCCGGCTGGAACGGCGTGCGGCCCATCCCTTGCGTTTGAGCGGTCCTTTGCTCGAAGCGGCGCTGGACAATGTGGTGGTCGGTGAAGTCTGCGAAGTGCGTCGCCATTGGCGATCGCCGCACGTGGCGGCCAAGGCGCAAGTCATCGGCTTCATGCCCGGTGCCGTCTTGCTCAGTTTGCTTGGCGACGCCAAGGGATTGTCCAGGGAGTCGATGATTGTTCCGACGGGCTCGACATTGCGGCTGAGCTGCAGCGATGCCTTGCTGGGCAGTGTGGTCGATCCCCAGGGCCATATCGTTGAGCGATTGGCACCGTCGACAGCCTTTGAGCAGCAGGACTATCCGGTGGATGCCGACCCACCGTCGTACCAACAGCGGCGGCCGGTCGCAGAACCGCTGCGAACAGGAATGCGCGTCATCGATGGCTTGTTGACTTGCGGAGTCGGCCAGCGCATCGGCATTTTTGCCGCGGCCGGGTCCGGTAAAACGACGCTGATCAATATGCTGATCAGCCACACCGAAGCAGACGTTTTCGTCATTGGCCTGATCGGCGAACGCGGGCGTGAAGTCACCGAGTTCATTGAACATCTGCGCCAATCGACGAAGCGATCACGCTGCGTGGTGGTGTATGCCACTTCGGATTTTTCCTCGGTGGACCGCTGCAACTCGGCGTTGCAGGCCACCGCCATCGCCGAATATTTCCGCGACAAGGGGCAGCGTGTGATGCTGTTGCTGGACTCGTTGACCCGTTATGCCCGGGCTCGTCGCGACTTGGCGCTGGCCGCGGGTGAAGCGCCCGCCCGGCGTGGATATCCGGCGTCGGTGTTCGATGCCTTGCCACGTTTACTGGAGCGACCCGGTGTGACGGCTTCCGGGAGTATCACCGCCTGGTACACGGTCCTGCTGGAGAGTGACGATGAGCCAGACCCGATCGCCGAAGAGATTCGCTCCATTCTCGACGGTCATGTTTACCTCAGCCGTGCCCTGGCGGCCAAAGGTCATTACCCGGCAATCGATGTCTTGCGCAGCGTCAGTCGCGTGGCGGCGCAAGTCACCACTGCGCAGGTGCAGCAACTGGCGTCGTCGACTCGGGAAATGCTGACGCGCCTGGAGCAGATGCAGATTTTCCTCGACATGGGCGAGTACACCCACGGTGCTGATGACGCCAACGATCAGGCCCTGCAGCGCCGCGAAGCCTTGGCTCACTGGCTGCGTCAGCCCACGGACGAATGTTGCGAGCCTGACGAAACCCTGCGGAGCCTGAATGAACTCCTTGCCTGACCGGCGACGCCTGTTGGCATTCAGCCAGTTCCGCCAGCAACGCGGTGAACTGGCCGTGCTGCGCACACAACAACAGTTGCAGTCGCTGCGGCGGGAACTCACCGGTTTCGAGGGGCAAGTGGCATCGCTGCAAAACCTGCTGGCCAGCCATCGCGCCACCGATTGTGTTCTGGATCACGGGCAATTGTTGGCGTTGCTGCGAACCCAGGCGGTCATCCGGCGGCAGATTGATCGGGTACGCCTTGAGCGCGACTGCGTGGAGGAGCAATGCAGGCAGCTTGAGCAGTCGTTGCAACAGCAACGCAAACAACTGCGCGGTTTGCAGCACAAACACCACAAATACCAACGGTCGGTGCAGCAGCTGTCGCGCGCGCAACGGCTTGAGCAGGTGCGCCGGGAAGAAAGGGAAATAGAAGAGATGACCGGAGTACGACGATGAACAATGTTCCTGCGGTTCCACCCGTATCGACTCAAGTGCTGGAACCCGTCACCGAGGGTTCCGTGGATGACATGCGCGACACGCTTGTACCGGCGCAAGAAGATGAACTACCGCAAGGTGTGCAGGATTTGCTGGCGACGTTGAGCGTGCGTCATCGATCCAGAGTCAGTGCTGTTCAGGGCTTCGCAGGTTCTGAAAGCAAGGCCCCGGGGCCAATGCCAGCGACGTTCGGGCCGTCTTCACAACGGCCGCCTGAGCCGGTTTCACACCCCTTATTGCAACGGCGGGAGTCTGTTGCCCCAGTCGTCGACAGAACGACGACGCTGGTAGCACCGGTGCCATTTGCAGTGACTCCGACAACCGCTGCGACGCTGGACCCTGTGGGAGCGGGCTTGCCCACGAAGGCGGCCTCACTAGCACCGATCGATTCCAAGGCAGCGCCAGCGGAAACATTCGCTGCCGCGTCAGTGCCGAAAGTGCTGCACAACCTTCAAGCCCTGCACCTTGCACCCTCTGTGGCACCGCCCCCCATCCACTTGCCCTCGGCGCCAATGCCCCGGCCCGCGTTCGACATGAAGGTCCAAATGCCGCCGGATCCGAGCCGCGGCCTGCTGCAGATTCCCTTCAACAAAGGCACCGTTAGTGGACAAGTGACGATTACCCGAGAGCCCGATGAGTCCACTCGCAACTTGCTGCTGAGTCCGAGCAACGCCTTGGTCTTCGAACAACTCAAGGCACCTTTTGAACTCGTTCGAGATCCCGGCTGGCGGCTGAACGACGACAGTAGCGAGCAGCAGCATCAGGGCACCCATCAGTCGCCGGAGGAAGAGCAAACCGAACAGCAGGAAGTTCCTGCATGAGAGCGCTGATGTTGCGCCGGGTCGACGCTTTGGCACACGCCCGCACACAAGCGGTGCAACGCTGGCGCCGCGCCGGTCATCGCGCAGGTTTGGGCAGACCTGATCGGCTGCCCGGGTATTTGCGGTTTCGCGCACGAAGCAAGGAAGGGGACTGGCGGGGGCTGATCCTGGCCCGTGACTGGCTGCATCACTCGCTGCCGCAGTTGCGCGCATTGCTGGCGATCGAGTGCCCGCTGACGAGCATCGTCGAGTTGTTCCGTGCCGTGCCGCGACCTCTGCCTAGGGTGGACGAGCTGGCTTACCAAGCGTTGGTGGACATCGAGTTGACCGCTCCGACAGAACTGCCGACGCATGACTTGCCCTGGTTCGACATGTCAGGTGGGCGAGTGTGGTTGACGCAGTTGCCACCGATGGGGACCACCAATAGTTCGCTAGGACCGGACTCATGGCTGGCGGATTTGCCGCTTTGCCTGCAACTGTTGCTGGGCTTCAGCCACCTGCGTCAGGTGCGGCTGGGGCAGGGCGACGTCTTGCGCATCACACACCGGACCGACCAGTGCCTGTTGGCAGATCAATGCATCGGTGTGTTCACGTTCACTGAAGAGGGAGTAAACATGCAATCGACGGTTGCCGATTCAAATCAACAGGTCGCCACGCAAGCCAACGCGGAAGTCGAACTCGGTGCTGTGCCGGTGCGGGTGGAATTCCTGCTCGCCACCCAAGAGATCGACCTGGGCACGCTGTCACAGATCATCGATGGCCAACTCATTCCGTTAGCAGCCGATGCCGCCCGGCACATTGAGGTACGCGCCAATGGCAAACGCGTGGCCCGTGGCGAACTGGTGCAGCTGGACGATCAGTTGGGCGTCGAGTTGCTAGAGGTTTTTCGGAACACTGGCGATGAATGACGTCTCGCTGATTGCGCTGCTGGCGTTCGCTTCACTGCTGCCTTTTCTGGTGGCCGCCGGCACCTGTTACATCAAGTTTTCCATCGTCTTTGTCATCGTGCGCAACGCGTTGGGTTTGCAGCAAGTGCCGTCGAACATGACCCTCAATGCGATCGCCTTGATGCTGGCGATTTTCGTGATGACGCCGGTCATGAAGCAGGGCTACGGCTATTACAAGGAAGAAGCGGTGGCCTTCACCGATATCGCGTCGGTGGTGAACTTCGCCGAGAACGGTCTGGGTGGCTACAAGGATTACCTGCGCAAGTACACCGATCCCGAACTGGCCCTTTTCTTCGAGCGTGCACAAGCGGTTCAGAGTGATTCCCTGGAGGGCGTGCCTGCGGATGAAGAACTCACACCCTCACTGTTTGCGCTGTTGCCGGCTTATGCGCTGAGTGAAATCAAAAGCGCGTTCAAGATCGGTTTTTATCTTTATCTGCCGTTTGTGATTGTAGATCTGGTGATCTCCAGCATCCTGCTGGCGCTGGGCATGATGATGATGAGTCCGGTGATCATTTCAGTGCCGATCAAACTGGTGTTGTTTGTCGCGCTGGATGGCTGGGCGCTGCTGTCGACCGGGCTGGTCAAGCAATACCTGACATTACTGGCATAGGGGCGTCGAATGAACGATCTGGTTTATGCCGGCAATAAAACCCTGTACCTGATTCTGTTGATGGTGGCCTGGCCAATCATTGTCGCCACGGTGGTCGGTCTGGTGGTCGGGTTGATTCAGACCGTGACCCAGCTGCAGGAGCAGACACTGCCGTTCGGTTTCAAGCTGCTGTCGGTCGCGGCATGCCTGTTTCTGCTCTCGGGCTGGTATGGCGAAACTCTGCTCGATTTCAGCCGTGAAGTCATGCGCCTGGCGTTGGGTTAGGCCGATGTCGGTGACGCTGTTCTTCGATTTGTACGGGTTATTCGCCGCCGCGATTCTGGGGTTCGCACGCCTGGCGCCGATTTTTTTCATGTTGCCGTTTCTCAACAGCGGGGTGCTGACCGGGGCGCCGCGTCAGGCCGTCATCGTGCTGGTTGCGTTGGGGTTCTGGACCTATGTCGGCGTGCCGCTGCCGCGGCTTGACGGGTTGGCATTTTTTGGACTTTTGCTGCGCGAGGCCGGTATAGGCGTACTGCTGGGCTGCCTGTTGTGCTGGCCGTTCTGGGTGTTGCACGCCATGGGCAACCTGATCGACAACCAGCGCGGAGCGATGCTCAGCAGCACGGTGGACCCGGCCAACGGCGTCGACACTTCGGAGCTGGCGAATTTTCTCCAGTTATTCGCTGCTGCGGTTTATCTCGAAGGCGGCGGCATGCTGTTAATGCTCGAAACCGTCGGCCACAGTTATCGCATTTGCGCACCGGTAAACGGCTGCGAAGTGCACTTTTCAGCGATTTTCAGCTTGCTGGATGCATTGGTGAGCAAGACCCTGGTGATCAGCTCGCCCGTGGTGGCGACGCTGCTGGTCAGTGAAGCGCTGCTTGGCCTGCTCTCGCGGTACGCGCCGCAAATGAACGCGTTCTCGGTGTCGCTGACGGTCAAGAGCCTCGTGGCGTTGGTGGTGCTGATGTTGTATTTCGGCGTGCATCTGCCCGATGAAGTCTTGCGCATGGGCACCAAATCCCAGGCACTGGAGCACTATCTGGATATCGACGGGGAGGGGGCCGATGTCGTCCAGCGCCTCGAAGACTGAGAAGCCCACACCCAAACGATTACGGGATGCAGCACGCAAGGGGCAGACGTTCAAGGCCAAGGATCTGGTGGTCACCTGCCTGACCTTGTGCGGCATCGCCTACATGGTGTTCAACAGTTCGCTGCTGGAAGTCATGGAGGTTTATCGGCGCATCATCGCCAGTGACTTCAACGCCGACCTGCAAAAGTACTCGGCGATGTTGGTGGTCGTTGGACTCAAGGCGCTGCTGCCGCTGTTGCTGGTGTGCGTCTTGACCAGCGCAGTACCGGCGTTGCTGCAAAGCGGTTTCGCCCTGGCCAGCGAAGCCTTGAAGCTGAATCTCGGTGCATTGAACCCGATCAATGGCTTCAAAAAACTGTTCAGCCTGCGCACGGTCAAGGACACGGTCAAAGCGCTGTTGTACCTGGGCAGTTTTGCCATGGCGCTGTGGATTGTCTGGATCACACAACGGCAACTGCTATTTGCCCAACTGTTTACCCAGGCTCCGGAGCTGTTCGCGATCTGGGGGCACTTGCTGCTGGTGCTGGTGTTGGCGTTTCTGGCGTGCGTACTGTTGATCGTGGTGCTCGATGCACTCAGCGAATACTGGCTGTTCATGAAAGACCAGATGATGGACAAGGACTCGGTCAAGCGCGAACACAAAGAGCAGGACGGCAATCCTGAAATCAAGGGTCGGCGTCGTGACCTGCATCGGGAGCTGCTGTCGGAGCAGATCAAGTCCGATGTGCGCAGCTCACGGATGATCATCGCCAACCCGACCCACATTGCCATCGGCGTGTATTTCCGTCCGGAAATAACCCTGCTGCCGTTCATCTCGCTGATGGAAACCAATCAGCGCGCCCTGGCCGTTCGAGCGTATGCCAAAGAGGTCGGTGTGCCGGTGATCAACGACATCGCGTTGGCCCGACGCATCTTCAAGACCCATCAGCGCTACAGCTTTCTCCAGGTGCAGGAAGTCGAGGAAGTCCTGCGTCTGCTGATCTGGCTCGAGCAGGTCGAGCAGGCCTGATCCCCCTTTCTTTATCCATCCCATCGTTGGCATGAGCGCAATTTGGCAGCGTGCCCGCCAGCGCTTTGGCTCAATGCAGTCGTCAGCGGCGCTGACGTTTTTTCAGGAGTGGGGCTGATGAGTCGCAACAACCAACAAGACGAGCAAGTCGCTCTGGATATCGTGGATGCGGTACTCGCGGGCGCGCCATTGAAGGATGTGCAGGGCGTCAGCGACGAACACATGAGCAGTCTTTATGCCTTCGCTTACCAATTCTATGAACAGGGACGGCTGGACGATGCCGAGAAGTTCTTTCACTTCCTGTGCATCTACGACTTCTACAACAGCCAATACTGGATGGGATTGGCGGCGGTGTACCAGCTCAAGCAAAACCATCAGAAAGCGATCGACCTGTACGCCATTGCCTTCGCCCAAGGCAAGAACGACTACCGGCCGATGTTCTACAGCGGTCAGTGCCAGCTCGCGCTGGGCAAGATCGGCAAGGCCCGATTGTGTTTCGAGTACGTACTTGAGCAGGCCACGGAAGAGGATCTGCGCAAACAGGCCCAGGTGTATCTCGACACCTTGGCTCACATTGAAAAGGACTGTTCGGAGGACTGAACATGAGTGAAATCAGAAGTACATCTAACCCGGTTTACACGGGAGGGCTCAGCCGTAGCGAAGCCTTTGAGATCTACGGCCAAGCCGCAAGCCAGGCTGCCAGAACGGTGGATTACCAGATGGCGGGCCAAGAGGCGCTGGCCGGTCTGATGTCGGTGAACTACGACGGTGAGCATGGCAAGTCCACTGCTGCTCCGGGACGGCCGCAGCTGCAACCGCCACTGGCACGCACTAACGGCAAAGAGTCGGAAGGTGATCTGTTCACGCTGCTGATGGCGATGATCAGCGAGCTGATCGGCGAGCTCGATGTCAACAAGCTGAAAAATCGACTGGCGATGTTGCAGAACATGGCCGGTGCCAAACAGCAGGGTCATGAAAAACTCTCGGCTGAATACGCTGAGGCCGTCGCGGCACTCGAGGTCGCTGAGGGGGCTGTTGGCGGTAGTCAGCAAAACCTGGAGAAGCTGCGCGAGAGAGTCCAGCATTTCCAGGGCTTGCTGAACGAAAGTGAGGCCTGCCTGACGGAGCTGGATCCTGAATCAGCCGAATATGCGAGCGAGTTGGCACGCCGGGATCAGCTCAAAGGTGAACTGGCGGCTCATACTCAGATCTTTCAAAAAGCCACTGATGCCCATCTGAAACTGATAGAAACCGCCAATACCGTCGCTAAAACCCTGGCGGCTGTGACCAACAAAGTCCTGGAGTCGGGAAACGGTGGACCCCAGGTCAAGCAATCGGATGAAAAGGCGTTGAGCAGCAGCGCACTGGCGCTGCTGAACCGCTTGAAGATCATCGAGTTGCTGGGTGACGCGGCGCAGAACAAGGAGGAGCTCAATCAGGAGCTCTTCATGGAGCTGCAGGCGAAGCTGCAGGAAAAAATGCAGCGCGAGTCGGACAAGTACCTGGAAGAAGTGCGTAAAGCCGAAGCGTTACAGAAGACCATGGGCTGCATCGGCAAGATCGTTGGCGCGCTGTTGACCGTCGCGACCATCGCCGCCGGCGTCCTGACCGCCAACCCTGTGCTCATTGCGGTGGGCGTGATTGGTGCGGCGGTGATGATTTCCGACGCGGCGATCCAGGAAGCGACCGGCGTGTCGTTCATGGCTGAAGCGATGAAGCCGCTGATGACGGTCATGCAGGAAGCGATCAAGTTGTTTACCGATCTCTACACCCGGTTGTTGATCGCGTTGGGTGTCGATCCTGAGACGGCGAAGGATATCGCGCAGATCGCCGGCATGATCCAGGGCATCGCAGCAACTCTTGCAGCCGTTGCACTGGCGGCCATCGTCGGGGTTCAGGTGATTGGGCCGATAGTCGGCGCTGTCGCTTCGAAACTCGCATCTGTCGTGGCGCAGGCAGCCCCTGCAGCGATGCAAGCAATGAAACAGCTGGCTTCCTCGGTCGGTAACACGCTGACGCAAATGCTGACCCAGCTGCGCAACATCATCACCAACGGCGCCGATCCCGTGACCCTCGCCCGCTATGCGGCCAATCTCGAAATCGCTCAAGCCCTCACCGAGTTCGGCAGCGTAGCAGCGCAGGGCGTGCTGGGGATCCGCAGCGGCGTGCATCAGGCGCAGGCGGCCGAACACTTGGCGGATGTGCGAGTACGCATGGCGATCAGCGAGGAAATCACCTCCTTTCTCACGCGACTGGTCGAAGACTACGGCAAGGCCATGCAGGACCGCACCCGGCAGATCGAACATGTTTTTGCCGATATGCAACGCAGTCATTCGGTCAGCCTGCAAATGGTTCGACACGTCTGAATCCACTCGTAAAAGGTATTTCTCATGGCCTCGATTAACGTTACGCACGCCACCACACCTTCGGTCATTACACACGATCCGTTTAACGATACCGGCCTGAGCGAGTTGATTGCTCAGGAGCAGTTTTCCAAGGACCTCAAAGGCAAAAGGCTTCTGGACGCGGCGCTACCAGATCGAGTTTTCGCAAAGCAAATAATCCAAGCCAGTGACTCAACATCTCCAACAGCGCAGGAGCTTGAAAGCGCGATCAATGTCTACCAGCCCAGTGAGTCCGACAGGCAGGACTTCTATGCAGCGTTGGCGCTGAACGACGAAGCCCGTAACGATCTGATCTTCGATCCCGGTGCCTGGGAAAAACACGCGAACGTACTGGTCGCCGCGATCATTGCGTTAAACATTGCGCGGGTCGCCAATGCTCAATTGCGCGGGCATTTCAGTGTCATGGCCGCCGATGCAGCCAAATCGCAGGGCGCTGCCATTGTGGAGTCTGGCAAGGCGGCGATATACAGCGCTGTCACGGCAGCTGTCGTCTCTGGTGCAATCGCCGGCTTCGCCATGGTCAAGACCTTCCAGGGGCAAGGACTCAAACACGCCGATATCAACCTGCACAAGCGCAATTCCCTGGACGCCGGCAACATCGAACGGGACCTCAAGCGCGATCGCGCGAGGGATGACTGGAATCCGCAAACAACCTACCAGATCAAGACCTTCGACGACTTCGGCCGCTCGACATCAGTCGATTTCACGCCCAAGGGCTCCACGCTGACTCCCAAGGAGCAGGCATGGTTCGACGGTGAAATCCTGCTGGCGCAAAAGGTTGGCCAGACGTCGGACTGGCTTAGCCAGATGGGTAGCAGAGGCATTGAGAAGAAACTCGAAATCGGCCGTGCGCTCAACGCGATGTCGATGGGCATGAGTCAGGTGGTCTCCAGCATGGTTCGCATGTCCGAGCATGCGGCGCGGGAGAAAGAGGTACTGCAACAAAGTGCGCAGAATACGCAGAAAAGCCTGAGCGATGAAGTTGGCCAAAAAGATTCGGCGGATGCGGCGCTCCTGCAAAAGCTCATGGACCTCGTGATGCAGCTGTTTCAATCGCGGATTGAAGTCATTGGCAAAATGGCTTGAATAGGGAAATAAAATGAGAATTCCGGATTTCACACCCCCATCGGTTAAACCATTGGTCGATTGTAACGTTGTCACCGACGCACCTTTACCACCTGAAATGCCCATCGGGACTCAAGGCGCTTTTTCCCTCGCGCAATTGCTGGACCGTTCGGTAACGGCATTGAACCGCAATCTTGGAAATATGCTCAAGTGCCAACCGGCCACTGAAAAAATGATTGAGATGTTGCTTAAAGGCGGAGCGGCGGAAACCCTCATTGCAGAGTTTGTCGAGAAGGTTCACGCCAAACGCATTCGCTGGCAAATGTGGTCACAGCAACTGCGCCAGTGTGGTGCGGTGATGACACATTGCCGGGAAACACTACCCATGGAGCGGCGTCAGCGTCTCGATGTTGCGCAGGAGTCTATTCTGCTCGACCTGCAAACAGGGGAGCCGCTGCCAGCGGAAGTCGCCGAGAGGTTCAACCAGAGCCTCTATTCGTCGGATGACTTCTTCGACAAACTGCTCGAATTGATCGACCTGATCAAAAACGGCTACCTGGCCGGTTATGAACATATCATTGCGGCTTACTCGGAATTTTTTAAGGATTTCAACGACGCAATTACCGCAAAGTTGAAAGACTGGATTCAAGGCGCGAATGACGGTAAAGAAGTCAAGTTAAATGCAGGCGAGATCAGACTTGCTCTGCAAGCACTAATCAAGAAGTACTCACATCCAAATCCTGCGGCAGTATTGTTCCCAGCCCCAGGTATGAACGGCGCCAGCAAGGAAGAAGCAGAGAAATGGCTCAAGGCACTGGGCCTGCCTGCCAGTTGTCTCAAGCAAAACGCCGACGGTACTTTTTGTGTGGTCATGGACCTCAGTCCCTTGACGACCATGATGGGCAGCTTGCCCCCGGGCGTTTACTGGATTACCTGGGACACCGCAAAATTCCAGGCCTGGCAAACCGGTTTCAACGCCCAGGAAGAACGTTTGAAGAACATGCTGCAATCCTTCACGCAGAAATACTCCAACGCTAATTCTTATCATGACAATTTTAACAAGACGTTGTCTTCGCATCTTAGTCAGTATGCGGACATGCTTAAGGCGATGTTGAATTTTTAAAGTGAATGTAAAAGGAGTAAGGTCGATAAGTTGTTTATGGGAATTGGTGTAATGCTGGTTTGGTTGAATCGGCATTATGCCTGTAAAAAGTTGAGGGGATAATGGCTGCTGCATTGAGTGCTAAACTTAAGGTTAAATTTCGGGTGATCGGGATTTTGTCATTTCATCTACCGCCAAGTCTTCAAAAAATTGATAACGACTCGCGATTGGTAAATGATTTGTATGTCGATTCTATGAGCCTGATCGAGATTGTTATGGATTTAAATCAAGCATTCGGTATTCAGTTGCCTGAAGCCGGGGTAAGAGAATGGAGAACAGTGGCTGATATCTGCAGTTTGGTGCGATGTAGTAGGGGGTAGATGGTTCTGGAGTGTATAACTGTTTTATAAAGAATTTTTTGAGCGTTTGTCAGTAGTCAAATAACCGTGTATTTCTAGTATTTAGATTGTAGGTGAGGGGTTGTATGGGGCTGTCTGGAGTTTCTGTGGGCGCTTTGAATGGGGCGTGTTTTATTGGTCAAGAACCTTCGAAAGCGAAAGTTGAAGGGCGGGTTCGTTCATCGCTGGTTTTCGCTACTGTTTCGTCATCTACACTACGCCGACTCGATGAACTTGGCGTGGAGCATTCGTTGAAGAAAAATATGGGCCGAAGTAGTAGTACCGAACCTGTTGTATTTTCACATAAGACGACGGATGGGGAATATAGGCTTGAGTCAGGTCTGTTTATTTCGGACTTAACGAGCGGGGATGGATTTGGGGAATTTAGGTTTTTTTCAGGGGTAGGGGCGGTAAAGTATCAGTCTCCGGAATGCAATGTTTTGGCTTTTGATGTGCATAGTCTGGAAGCGTTGAAAGACACTTACCATCAAGTCAGAGGGGTTACGCAGTTTTTAAGAGAGTTTCTGGATTTAACTCCGTGCAGAGATATGGATGCTAATGAACTTGCTCCTGAGTGTTTTTCATATTTTCGCCCTGAAAATAATGGGTCTAACGGTTTTTTGATTTTTCCCAATCTGCCTTATGTAGATTTTCATGATTACACAGAAGATCGCTCATCTTTGAAAGAAAAAAAATCGGGAATTACATTGGGAGCATGGGCTATACACCCTAATCAAAATTTCTCGCTCATAGAAAACCTCGAAACTGTGGGGGACGTCCGAGGTGAGCGGAAGGATGATTACGCTGATAATACCCGCACCCTTTATGAGATAGAGGCTGGTACTAACGTGAAATATCTTTCGTCGATACTTGATCTGGATGTAAGCGATATCGCTATGTTGGAGAAGCTTAAGGGTGATGTTTTTAAACATCTGTCCGATATCTATGGAGTTCAGCCGGGGTTGAACAAGGTTAAATTGTTTTTTCATTTTCCAGTGGCAGAAAAAACAGCAACACTGCACCTCCATGTTTGGGTAAATAAAGCGGATCATCCACTTAATAATGCCAGATCTTTCGAGCTTGATGACATAATCGAAAATCTGAAACTTGGTGGAACGATTGCAAATATGGTTCTGCAAAGAAATGAAGGAAAATATTTTATACCGGTAACGGATACAATTGGATCTATTCAGGGAGTTCCAAACTTAGGGGCAACAAAAAATCCTTACATTTTGACTTTGCATCAGTCTTTTGACAGATAGTATGTTTTTGTAATTTTCTTCTGGTAGTGGAGCATGGTCACTAAGTGGCTTATTGCTCTGTGCTATTTTTATCTGAGTGTGACTTGCTCGATTGTTTGCAAGGTGTGTTCGGGTTCATAGGACTTGAAAAAAACGTGGGTGTAGGTGAGCAAGTTATTAATTTTGTGGGAGAAAAGAAATTGCCTACATCTTCGGTTGACGTTTCTCTGGTTTCTGCAGGCTTTGTCTGACGGAATAGCCTTGCTCAACTTCCTATAGTCCTGCTGCTTGTCATCTTTAAGCCTTTTCGATCAAAGGCTTAATCGCGCTTCAGTACCTTTCTATAGAGATGTCTCAAAATATGGACAGTGCAACTGATCAACCGCCAGTCCGGTCATTCGTTTTCGACCACTGGCTATTGCAAAGCGATGGAACGCTGATGCGAGACGGACATGGAGTACACGTCCCCCCCAAAGAGTTGAACGTACTGCGCCTGCTGCTAGGTTCGGCCGGCACGGTGATCACTAAGGGTCATTTGCTCGACACGGTTTGGCCGCATGCCGACGCCACCGAAGAGTCTTTGACTCGCTGCATTTACGCCTTGCGCAAGCTGCTCAAGGACAACAAGGAATTCATTGCGACGGTGTACGGACAGGGTTACCGATTTACCTGTCCGGTGGTTCAGCTCGATCTCTCCGAGCCACCGCCAGCCAGGGTGCCGTCGCTGGCGGTTCTGCCGTTTCGCGGGGCCGGGGAGGCACAATCTCTGGATTTGCAGGACGCAATGATTCGGCAGCTGAACACAGCGTTCGGTAGGGCGCTGCATGTCATTCCGGCGGGCCTGATGGCCGCTTATGTTCAGCCAATCAATGCCCCGTGTTTGATTGCGCATTTAAAGCCAGACTTTTACCTGAGTGGTCGCTGCACCCACCGGGATGACCCGCAGCAGTGGTCCATCGAGTTGATCCGTGGCAGTGATCATGCGCTGCTGCACGGGCAGATGTTGGGCGGCGAACGGGGAGAATTGCTCGGGGAGTTGAGCTGTGTCGTTGCGCAACACCTTCCGGGATTACGCTCTTCTGGCGATTCCAGTTCTTCCTATCCGGCGCTGGTCGCCTACCTCAACGGCGTGTGCAGCGTAGAGCGGCACACGCCGCAAAGTCTGCGCGACGCGCTGGTGCAGTTTCAACACAGCCTCCAACTGGATGACCGTTATGCCCCTGCCTGGTGTGGCCTGGCCGATGTCTGGCTGGGGCTTGCGATGCTCGGGTTGTGTGAGTGGGGAGATGCAATCGATGAAGCCCGTTACGCGATCTCCAGGGCATTGCCATTGGACCCGGGGAGCACGCCGGCCATCGCACGGCTGGCCTTGCTGACCAGCCTTCGCGGTTGTGAAGAGGCTGCGCAAGTGCTTTTTCAGCGCTGCTTATTCAGCGCCGACCCAGCAGATGTTCATTATTTTCACGCTTGGCATCACTGGTATTGGCGACGCAACGATCTGGCGGTACAGAGCATCGACAAATGTTTGCGCTACAACTCGTACTGCGTGCGGGCGCAGTTTCTGCGGGTACGTATCACGCTAGCCGATGATCCCCAAGAAGCCGTGATGATGCTCCGTGCAACACAAGGCATTCGGCAAGTGGCGCCACTCGACAGCGGCAGGCAACAGGCATGAGCCGGTGGACTTTGCGCATTGTTCTGACGCTGCTGGGTTTGGGCGCGACGCCGGCATATGCCTATTGTTGGGGAGCGGCGGGGCAGCAGCATGCCATCGAGCCCGAATTGCTTCAGGCCATTGCCGACGTGGAGTCAGGGCAGGTGTCGGACGCGATGAATCACAACAAGGACGGCACGCGCGATATCGGACTGATGCAGATCAACAGCAGTCATCTACCCCGACTCCGCGCTCAGGGCATTACCGAGCAGCGTCTGTTGAGTGAGCCCTGTCTGTCGGTCGAGGTCGGGGCTTCGGTGCTGGCCGGGTTTGTATCGGTTTATGGCTATAACTGGACGGCCGTCGGTGCCTACAACGCCGGAAATGCTCCGGGTCGGCAAGCAGCCCGTCTTCGTTATGCGCGCAAGGTGTGGCAACGCTACAAAACCTTGACGCCACACACCCCTCGCGCAGCCTTGGGAACAACAGCAGAAAATCTCGCCAACATTCGGGTATTCGGGGGATTCTGATGCCGCTCGAGGGAGATCAGCAGAATTCGATCAGGAACTTCCCGGGCAGCGCTCCTAGCATGGGTTTTCATTCACTGCCTGGAGCGTGATCGGTGACAGACCTGTCAGTCCCCCCTCTACAACCCTGTGTCCTGCGGGTACTGAACGGCCCGCTTCAGGGGTGCGAATTTCCTCTCTATGAGCCCCGCACGTTGTTCATTGTTGCGTCCCTCGATCTGTTGGGCCGGGAAGCTCATTCCGTCAGCGTTCCCGAGGATGCCATCTTCATTCCACTGGATACCGGCGGCTGCAATTTCGAGGTGCTGCTGGCAGAGGGCGAGCAGGGTGGTGTGACGGTGCGGCTGCTCAACGAACACGCAGAAACCCGGCCTTTTGAATTCCAGCGCCTGGAGCAGATCGGTGGCTTGCAGATTGCCATTCGGAGTGCAGAGCAATTCTGGGCGCCCGAGCTGCTGGGCAAGCAGCAGCTTCCATTGCCCGACGCGGCCTCTCGTTCCTGGTCGCCGCCAACCGTCGGCAAATGGGCCGGCGCAGGTTTAGTCCTTGTGCTGCTGGTTGCTTCGGCGGGTTTCTGGTCGATACCTGATCCGGCTCCCGAAACCGATGTGCGCACCCTGGTGGACGGTGCCAGTGCCGAGGTCGAAGTGGTGCAGGGTCGGGATCATACGGTTTACGTATTCGTCGCTTCCGAGCGCGACGCCGGTTGGAGCCGGCAGGTGCTGATGCGCAACAACGGGGTGTCCGGCAAGGTGTTGGTGATCGATCAGGAGCGTCGTCGGCTGGAGAAACTGCTGGCGGACCATGACCCGCAACTGGCCTGGCACTTCCTTGATCTCAAGGACCCTTCGGTGCCACGGCTGCTGCTCAGCACGCAGCGCAATCTGCTCACGCCGCAGATGCAGACGCAATTGCACGAGGTCTTGCTCAAGGCTGCGCCGTATGCCCGAGAAGTGGTGGTGCAAGTACAGGATGACAACCTGCTGGCCGATCTGGCTGAACAAGGCTTGCGACGCCTTTCACTGGCGTTCAGCCGGGTCGGGAACGCAGACAGTGTCACGTTCGCCATCGAAGGCGATTTGCAGGATTCCGAGTTGGCGGCGGCGCGCCAATACGTCGACGGCTTTTATCGGCAGTGGGGTGATCGCTACGTGCACTTCGCTGTCGAGCTCAAGGATGACTCGCTCAAGGGCAAGTCGTTTCAAACCGGCCCTCAGGGCTACATCAAGATGACGTCGTCGTCTTGGCATTTTCCCAAGCAAATCTAGAAGGTGACACATGTCCGGTATTGGTATCCCTATTACGTTTCCCGATGATTTTCTCGGCAAGCAAGCTCAAGCATTCGAAACGGGTGCGGTCAATCTCAAGATTGCTCTGGATAAGGCACTGGAGGATCTCAAGGCGGATGCCTCCGATCCCGGGAAGCTGGCGGCTTACCAGACCGCATTCTCGTCCTACACGGTATTCCGTAACGCCCAGACCAACACGATCAAGGGCTTCAAGGACATCGACATGGCGATCATCCAGGCGGCTCGCTGATTCCGTTTCCTTTGACTGGTCGTCGTGTCTGGCGATGGCCATTTTCATGAGTGCACTGCATGTCTATACAAAGCATTTCCCATTCGTTCATTGAACGCACTGCCGCCACTGAACTGCGCAGCCCGCAGGAAGGCCCGATCGTTTCTCTTGAAAGTCGATTGATCGAAGCGTTCGCCGGTTCGGCGGTCAACAGCGGGCAGGAAGTGTCGGCGATCAATCAACTGATGCAGAGTCCCGATATCACCAGTCCCGAAGTGTTGACGCAGCTGCAGGAGCAGGTGGGGCAATACAACGTGGACATCAACTTGCTCAACGTGTTGATCCGTAAGGCCGTGAGCACCGCCGAAACGTTGTTGCGCGCGTCATGAAGGCGGCTGCGTTGCTGATGTTCCTGTGTGTGGCGCTGCTCGGTTGCCGCCAGCCGAGTCTGCTGGAGGGGCTGGACCAGCAGCAGGCCAACGAAGTGCTTTCGGTATTGCAGCGCAACAACATCGCGGCGACGAAAGTCGACGCCGGTAAAGCCGGTTACGCAGTGACAATCAACCCGGTCGATTTCTCCGCCGCTGTCGATTTGCTCAACCTCTATTCGTTGCCGTCCAGCCCACGACTGCAAGTGGCGGAGATGTTTCCCAGCGATTCGCTGGTTGCTTCACCCAGGGCCGAAAAGGCCCGGCTTTATTCGGCGCTGGAACAGCGAATCGAACAGTCCCTGGGCCTGCTCGAAGGTGTGGTGTCGGCGCGGGTGCATGTCAGTTATGACCTGGATGCCGGTGAAGGCGGACGCAAAGCCGCGCCCATTCACTTGTCGGCCGTGGCTGTGCATGAGCGAGACATTGAGCCGCAGCTGCTGATCACCGACATCAAGCGTTTTCTCAAGAACAGTTTTGCCGCCGTCGAGTACGAAAACATCTCGGTGGTGCTGTCGCAGCGCTCGCCCACGCAGCATGTCGCGCCGTCGGTGTCTGCGACGCAGACGGATACGCGCTGGGTCTGGCTGCTGGCGTCGTTGGCAGCAGTGCTGTTGGCAGGCTGCGCGGTTGTGGGTTATCGACTGTTGAATGGGGTGCAGCGTGACATCGTGCGCTGAGCGCCTGCGGCGGATTCTCGCCGAGCCGCTGGATTATGTGCACCCTCAGCGGTTGAGCGTGCCGCCGGGGTTTGACAGTCCTGATGCACGGCGCGTACTCAATCAAATCCTTCTCGAAGGACTGGGCCAGCAAGGTCCGTGGCCGCCGGCGCCGCTGACTCCCGTCGCAGTTCAGTGGATTCGGCAGTGGCGACTATTGCCTTACATCGCAAGCCTTATGGGAGCCTGGCGACTGTTTCCACAGCTGGCACGAGGCGGGGCATTGCAGCAATTGCCGAGGTCACTACGTCACTTCGCCAGTTGCCGATCGGAGCCTCGCGCCAGCGTGCCGCTTGAGCCGTCAGCGGTGCCGCTGCAACAGGTTGAAGCCGCCGGTTTCAATGCACTGTCGAGCTTTTCCGGGTTCCTGCCGCCGCCGCTGTTCGAACGGCTGTCCCTGCAATTCTCTCCCCATGCTGTCGAACTGCACACACAGTGGCCGGTGGCAGAAACCGATACGGCTCTTTTCTTTTTGGCGGTGCAGCATGCTCGACTCCATCCGAACCCTGACTGACGTGCCGGCATCGAGTGATGCGCACGTGGCTTGCGCAGACCTCGTCGCGGCGCGTCAGCGACGCTTGTTACAACAACAGGCCCAGCGTCGGGCCCGTGAGTGTGTCGAACAGGCTCAATCCGAAGCCGAGGCGATTCGTGCTCAGGCGTTTCAAGAGGGCTATGCCAGCGGCATTGTCCGGGTCGCCGAAAACCTGGCGAACGGTTTGTTCGAGTCGCAGGCGCTCGGGGTGCAGTTGCGCAAGGATCTGGCGCAGGCCGCGCGCGAGTTGCTTCAGGACTTGCTGACTCGCAACGAATGGCTGGATGAAATGCTCGAACGGTGGCTGGCAGCGCAGTCGGACACCGAGGCGCGGTTGCAGGTGTTGCTGCCACTGCGCTGCAAACCTCAAGGTCAAGCGCTGCGCCAGCGGTTGCAGACGCTGTGGCCCGGAAGGCTGGAGCTCGACTACCAACCCGAGGAGCGCTACGTATTCCGTTTGGCTGACCAATTGCTCGAATTCGATACCGAGTCGGTCTGCCAACGTTTGGAGCCTCAGTTGTTGGTTCGGCTGGCGAATCTGCCCGAGTCGGTTCGATGCCTCGATCAGGCCTCGAAGAAGCTATTGGGTGAGCTGTGTTCGAGTTTCGGTGCGATCCCTGTACCGGTAAATCCAGCCGTTCTTCCGGAGGTGCAGGATGAAGATTGAAACGATGATGAGCACCCGCAGGCTGGAAGATATGTCTGCGGTGCAGCCCCTTGAGTCGCGCGTGTTGCAAGCGTCCGGCACTGCGTCCGACGTCAACGCCAGCAAGCGCCCGGGGCCGGACCCCGTTTTTGATGCGCTGTATGAACAGTTGCTGGCGATGGAAGGGCAGGGCGAGAAGGCCCTCTTCCAGTTCATCAAGTCACAACTTCATCCCGATGGCACGCACGTGTATCCCAATGCCAAGGCGATTATTGCCGTCACGCATAAGTTGCTGCTGCGTTTGAAAGACGAGCAACTGGATAAAACGCAGCTCTACAAAGAAATCATGGGCGTCAATGGCCGGGCTTTCAGCATCGAGATATTCATCTCAAGTTTCATGCGCGATGTGTTTCAGCCGATGGGGGACGATAGTTGGGAGAAGAGTGAGTGGTGAGATAGGGGGGCGCCGGGCTGCATACAGCCTGGCGCTCACTGTTTTCACACCTCTATAGGGATTTGTTTAGGCAGGGGTTCTCTCATTGACGTACACGGTGCCAAAGCGTGCCGCGTAAACCACTCCTCCGACCAAAGCATTGACGATATGGTCTACGTTTTCTTTGGAAATTGGCAGGGTCGAGAAAAATCTGGTTGCGGCGATGACGACGGCGATGATTACTTCGCTCACCGAGATTCGAATCGCATTAGTGGAGAGGAATTGATTGGCCGCTTGTTCAAAGGTGGGTATCCGTCCTGTCAGGGGGGCGATCCGAAAACCTTTTTTTGTTTTTTCACTCTGGAAAGCGTGCATCAGTTCGCCGCCAATCACTTGGCTGGCAACATCGGCAACGCCGTTGTAGGCGCCACGCAGAAAATCATGTCCAACCACCGGTACGAGGGATTCGACAATCTCGTTAGCCCGACTTTCGACAGATAGATTTGAACCTAGAGCCGTGTCGGTGTTCTGTTCCGCCCACACTGATAGCTGATGGGCGAACGATTGAGCCTCGCTCGGTGGCGGCTCGCGGCCCTGCGACATGACATAGCCGGGACCGGAATAGGGCGCGGTATAGTTCATCCCTGTAAAGGCCAGAAACTGAAGGACACCGTTCAGTACTCCGCTGGCATTTGTGCCTCCAAGGTTGGCTTTTGCGTTGTCAGGTATTGGGAAGAACAGGTTCACCAGATCAGTGACGAAGCTGTAGAAAGCCATTTGCGTACCGTAGGCGGCAAATGCCGGTAACGCCTGTGGCGCTGTCGCTATCAATGCTACAGCCGCCATCGACAGGGTAAGTGTGGCCAAGCGGGCGAGACGCGTTTGCAGGTTTGCCGTACCGTTCCACTCGTCTCTTAACGCGCCAAACATGTTCAACACGGGGCCGACTGCCAGGGCGATTGCGCTCATCACGTTACGTGTCAGCGGCGCTGCGGCATTGGTGAGCAAGTTTTTTTCCAGGGCGAAACCAATCAGCTGCCTGCACGTTGTGAGAGAGGCGGCAACCAAGCCCGTCCGCAGACCGGCAATCGTCAGGTTGCTGGCCCACCGTCCGAGATCACCTTCGAATTCGTTGCGTCCCAACTTGGTCAGGAATTCGCCGCATAGGTCAACGATCGTGTGGGTGCGTTGTATCATTGCGTCCACTGGGCTTCCGATTAGTGACTTTGTTGCCATGCACGCCTGAATAAGTCGTTCTGCCAGAGATCCAGGCGTCGCAGCGGCTATTGCAGCGTCAAAATCACCCGAAAGAACGTATTGAATAACCTGACAAAGGTTTCTTGAGTGTTCATCGCTGGGCATCTCGATCATCACATGGTCGAGTTCCTGAACCACACCCTCACTCACGGTTATTATGGTATCTGGACGCAGTCGAGCGACGTGTCCGCGAGGCACGTTTTGACTCAGGGCCTCGTCGATTGTTCGAGAATATGCGCAGCCTTCCACTTCAGCATTTGTGTGATTTGAACGAACTGGAGGGGCCGAACTGGCGGCATTTCCATGAAACTGGGAGGTCATTGGTAGTGTCGGGGAAACCGGCATCTGTTGTCTTCCACGGGGCTCTGCGTTATTGCAGTCGAATCGATCATTCATCCGCCGTGCGGCGGCAACTATCAAAAAACGCTCCGCACCGCCGAGGGGAATAAATCCCTTGGTTCTCGCCGCTGCCCCTCCACCCGGCTATAATCGCCGCCACTTTTCATTGCCCAGAGTCAAACCCGCCCATGTACAACCTGGCCCGTCAGCTGTTGTTCAAACTTTCCCCGGAAACCTCCCACGATCTGTCCCTGGACCTGATCGGCGCGGGCGGGCGTTTGGGGCTCAACGGCTTGCTGTGCAAGGCGCCGGCAAACATGCCGGTGAGTGTCATGGGCCTCGACTTTCCGAACCCGGTAGGGCTGGCGGCCGGTCTGGACAAGAACGGCGCGGCCATCGACGGTTTTGCCCAGTTGGGTTTTGGTTTTGTCGAAATCGGCACTATCACGCCGCGTCCGCAGCCGGGCAACCCGAAACCTCGGATTTTCCGTCTGCCGGAAGCCGAGGCAATCATCAACCGCATGGGCTTCAACAACCTTGGCGTCGATCACCTGCTGGCCCGCGTGGCAGCGGCCAAGTACAAGGGCGTGCTGGGCATCAACATCGGCAAGAATTTCGATACGCCGGTGGAACGTGCGGTTGACGACTACCTGATCTGCCTCGACAAGGTTTACGCCCACGCCAGCTACGTGACGGTCAACGTCAGTTCGCCGAACACCCCTGGCCTGCGCAGCCTGCAATTCGGCGATTCGCTCAAGCAGTTGCTGGCTGACCTGGCGACCCGTCACGCAGAACTGGCGTTGCACCACGGCAAGCACGTACCGCTGGCAATCAAGATCGCGCCGGACATGACCGACGAAGAAACCGCTCAAGTCGCGCAAGCGCTGATCGAAACCGGGATGGACGCGGTGATCGCCACCAACACCACCCTGAGCCGCGTCGGCGTCGAAGGCATGGAACACGGTGACGAGGCGGGCGGTTTGTCCGGCGCACCGGTTCGCGACAAGAGCACCCACACCGTGAAGGTGCTGGCCGCAGAGTTGGCCGGTCGCCTGCCGATCATCGCCGTGGGCGGCATCACCGAAGGCAGGCACGCAGCCGAGAAAATCGCCGCAGGTGCGAGCCTGGTGCAGATTTACTCTGGCTTCATCTACAAAGGCCCGGCGTTGATTCGCGAATCCGTCGACGCCATCGCCGCCCTGCGCTCCCACAGTTGATTTGTGTGCAGGTCGAAATTGGTTTTTTGCAGCGATAAAAAAGGGCTCCTCGAAGGAGCCCCTGGGCCGGAGCCCGCCGCCCGGATGGGGCGTGCGTGGTAAGTCGTTACGTAATAAGATTGTTGTGTCGGAGTGTGCCCCGTGTCAGCCGACGGCGTGAAGTTCGTTGAGTCTATGGATTCCCGCAGTGCCGGTCATACCGTCCCAGTTGTCGCCGCGTCCTTCTCGCCAGCCGTTGATCCAGGCTTGGCGTACCGACGGTAGAGTAAATGGGCAAAGCTCGCGGGATTTGCCACCAACGCCATATTGATATCCGCGCAAAAATGCTCTTTCCAACGGATCACGCTTAAGTCTTCTCATAGGGTATTGCCCTCACTTGTTGACTGTATGTATCGCGTTGACCTCAATCGAGGTCTGGCAGAAATGTCTGCCGTTGGGGGCTCGCTGCCGGCGTGGCGAGCCAAGGTGTTGACGTCCGTTGTGACGCCAACCTGTGTTGAGTTCTAACCAATGCGTCACATCGAGGGAATGATCTTTTTGTCATAAGAACGTAACCATAAAGATGCTATGGCCATAAGTAACACGATGTTTGCCCCGTATTAATTGGTCAAAGCCCTGTATGATCGGCCCCCCACAGAATGGTGGGGTTAATCCTTTGGTGAGAATGGCTCGTGTTGCGTCGAGGCATTATTCGACGAAGGGTCGCCTTATGACATTTTGTTGCATCAACTTTTTTATCTGCCCGTGCATCTAAGCTCTTCTAACCTGAGCAGCACGGGTGGGACGGCACACCTTCGTGCCACGCGGGCGCTCTTTTAGAAAAGCGCCTGATTGAAAACCGGGCCGGCAATGCGTTGCCGGTTCACTTAGCCAAAGGCTCTGGAATTACCATGTCCGATCGTTTCGAACTCTTCCTCACTTGCCCCAAAGGTCTTGAAGGCCTGCTGATCGAGGAAGCCATCGGGCTTGGCCTTGAAGAAGCGCGCGAGCACACCTCTGCCGTGCGCGGCATGGCGACCATGGAAACCGCTTATCGCCTGTGCCTGTGGTCGCGTCTGGCGAACCGGGTGCTGCTGGTGCTCAAGCGCTTCCCGATGAAGGATGCCGAAGACCTGTACCACGGCGTGCTCGATATCGAGTGGCAAGACCACATGCTCAACGACGGCACCCTGGCCGTCGAGTTCAGCGGTCACGGCTCGGGCATCGATAACACTCACTTCGGCGCCTTGAAGGTCAAGGACGCCATCGTCGACAAACTGCGCACCCCGCACGGCGATCGTCCGTCCATCGACAAACTCAATCCGGACCTGCGCATTCACCTGCGTCTGGACCGTGGCGAAGCGATCCTCTCCCTCGACCTCTCCGGGCACAGTCTGCACCAGCGCGGTTACCGCTTGCAGCAAGGCGCAGCGCCGCTGAAGGAAAACCTTGCGGCCGCGATCCTGATCCGTTCCGGCTGGCCACGCATTGCGGCCGATGGCGGCGCATTGGCTGACCCGATGTGCGGTGTCGGTACGTTCCTCGTCGAAGCGGCGATGATCGCCGCCGACATGGCGCCGAACCTGCGTCGCGAGCAGTGGGGCTTCACTGCATGGCTTGGTCACGTACCGGCGCTGTGGAAAAAGCTGCATGAAGAGGCCACCGAACGCGCCGCGGCCGGTCTGGCCAAGCCACCGCTGTGGATTCGTGGTTACGAAGCCGACCCGCGCCTGATTCAACCGGGCCGCAACAACGTCGAACGTGCCGGCCTGAGCGAGTGGATCAAGATCTACCAGGGCGAAGTCGGTACATTCGAACCGCGCCCGGATCAGAACCAGAAAGGCCTGGTGATCTGCAACCCGCCATACGGCGAGCGTCTGGGCGACGAGGCGAGCCTGCTTTACCTCTATCAGAACCTCGGCGAACGCCTGCGTCAGGCCTGCCTGAACTGGGAAGCGGCGGTGTTCACCGGCGCCCCGGATCTGGGCAAGCGCATGGGCATCCGCAGCCACAAACAGTATTCGTTCTGGAACGGCGCGCTGCCGTGCAAACTGTTGCTGATCAAGGTCACACCGGACCAGTTCGTCACTGGCGAGCGTCGCACCCCGGAACAGCGTCAGGTCGAGCGCGAGCAAGCTGAAATCGAAGTCGCCGACAACGATGTCACGCCGGGCAAATACGAGAAGTACAACAAGAACGGCAACCCGATCAAACCGGCTCCGGTGGTGATCGAGCAACCGCGCTTGAGCGAGGGCGGGCAGATGTTTGCCAATCGCCTGCAAAAGAATCTCAAGGCGCTGGGCAAGTGGGTCAAGCGTGAAGGTATCGACTGCTACCGCGTCTACGATGCCGACATGCCGGAATACTCCATGGCCATCGACCTGTATCAGGATTGGGTTCACGTCCAGGAATACGCCGCGCCGAAATCCATCGATCCGGAAAAAGCCTCGGCCCGCATGTTCGATGCCTTGGCGGCCATTCCGCAGGCGTTGAACATCGACAAGAGCCGCGTGGTGGTCAAGCGCCGCGAGCGTCAGAGTGGCACCAAGCAGTACGAACGACAGGCGGCGCAGGGCAAGTTCGTCGAGGTCAACGAAGGCGGTGTGAAGCTGCTGGTCAACCTCACCGACTACCTCGACACCGGGTTGTTCCTCGACCATCGGCCAATGCGTATGCGCATTCAGAAAGAGGCGGCCGGCAAGCGCTTCCTCAACCTGTATTGCTACACCGCGACCGCCAGCGTCCACGCCGCCAAGGGTGGCGCGCGCAGCACCACCAGCGTCGACTTGTCGAAAACCTACCTCGACTGGGCGCGTCGCAACCTGTCGCTGAACGGTTTCTCCGACAAGAACCGTCTGGAGCAGGGCGACGTGATGGCCTGGCTCGACGCCTGCCGTGACGAGTACGACCTGATCTTCATCGACCCGCCAACGTTCTCCAACTCCAAACGCATGGAAGGGATCTTCGACGTGCAGCGTGATCAGGTGCAATTGATCGACCTGGCCATGGCACGACTGGCGCCGGGGGGCGTGCTGTACTTCTCCAACAACTTCCGCAAGTTCACCCTTGAGGAAAATCTCACCGAGCGTTATGCGGTCGAGGAGATCACGGCCCAGACCATTGATCCGGATTTTGCTCGCAACAGCAAGATCCACCGCGCCTGGAAAATCACGGCACGTTGACACTTTCCAGCATTGGATCCACAGAGCCTTGATTTTTAAAGGCTCTTGGCTTCTTTCAGTGCTGGTCAAATTGATGGCTAATAGCTATAAATCAACCCATGGCCAATGGGCTTTTCCGGCACCTGGCGTTTTGAGTTGCCTCTATGTCGTTGCACGCCGTGCGCCCAAAGATCCTGGGTTTTATCAGTGAAGACGTCTCGGCCTGGCTGGTCGCGCTGTTGGTATTGATCGTCGGCGGAGTTCTCACGGGGCTGCTGGCCTGGTCGACTCTGAATCTGTTTCACCAGCAATTGCGCCAACGTTTCCAGCTGCTGGCCAGCGAACGCTACAGCCGTATCGAAGAGCGTTTCGAAGATCAAGAGCAGCGCCTCGACGGCCTGCGCCGGTTCTTCACCAATTCCGATACGGTCGACCGCGAGGAATTCAACGGTTACTCCCAACCTCTCCTGCACCGAACCCAGGCCTATTCGTTTGCCCGGCGGGTCAGCGCCGCCGAGCGCGCAGAATTCGAACGCCAGGTACGTGAAGAAGGTTTATCCGATTTCAGCATTCGTGAGCTCAATGCCGACGGCCAGCTGCAATTGGCGGCCGAGCGGGATGAGTACGTGGTGGTGCTGTACAGCCAGACGCAAAGCCGGCTCGGCGCGCCGTTGGGTTACGACTTGCTGGCGCAACCGCTGCGCCGTTCCACCCTCGAACGGGCCGACCAGAATGCCAGGATGGCGGTGTCGCAGCCGATGCACCTGGTCAGTATCGAGCCGGCCTATGCACGGGGCGTGCTGCTGGTTGCACCGGTGGTATCGCGCAACAGTCCGCAGACTAAACCCTACGGCTACGTGATGGCGGTGATCAGCATGCGTCAGTTGCTGGCCGACGGCCTGCCGGAGGCGAGCCGCGATTATCTGTCGGTGCGCATACTCGACTTGTCCACCGACGATCAGCACGAAGTGCTCTATGAATCCCCCAACGGGCCTGCCGCCAGTGAGTTGGCCGCGACCCGGCTGCTGCGGCTCGCCGATCACAACTATCAAGTCGATATCCAGCCCAGCGAGGCCTTCCTGCGAGCCAACCACTCTTCGGTGACCAGCGTGGTGGTACTGGGTGGCTTGCTCAGCCTGATGCTCAGTGCGCTGCTTTATGTGCTGGTCAGTCAGCGTCAACGGGCGTTGAGAATGGTCGAGCAACGGACCCAGGAGTTGCGCGCCCGTGAGCAGGAACTGCGCGGCACCCATGGTCAGTTGCGCGGCGTGCTGAATGCCGCGACTCAGGTGGCGATCATCGCCACCGATCTGCGCGGCATCATCCGCACGTTCAACGCCGGGGCGGAGCAGATGCTCGGCTATTCCAGCCTGGAAGTGGTGGGGCACATGACTCTGGAAAACCTGCACCTGCCCGGGGAGCTGCTGGCGCGCTCGGCGGAATTGAGCGTGCGATACGGCAAGCCGATCCCGACCTGCCAGGCGATGTTGGTCGAGGGCGGCGAGGAGGGCGGTCACGAGGCGCGGGAGTGGACGTTGGTTCGAGCCGACGGCAGCCATTTGACGGTGAACATGCTGGCGACACCGGTGCTTGACGAGCAAGGGCTGTGGGTCGGGCACCTGGCGATCTGCATCGACGTCACCGAGCGCAAGCGGGTGTATGAGGCGCTCGCCGCACGGGATTTGCTGTTGAAGAAACTCAGCGCCCATGTGCCCGGCGGAATTTACCAGTTCAAGATGGAGTTCGACGGACGCTTCAGTGTGATCTACGCCAGTGATGGCATTCGCGAAATCTATGAGCTCGAACCGGATGTGATGCTGCTCGACGCTGAAGCGATTTTCACCCGGATTCATCCCCAGGACACCACCCGGGTTCGCGCCTCCATCCGCGCCTCGGCGGACACGCTCAGCCCGTGGCGCGAGGAATATCGAGTGCAGTTGCCGACTCGGGGGCTGCGCTGGGTCCGTGGCGAAGCGACCCCGGAGGAACTGCCCGGTGGCGGCGTGCTCTGGCATGGCTACATTTCGGACATCTCCGACCGTAAACGGGTGGAAGAAGAGTTGCGGGCGCTGTCGATTACTGACTCGCTGACCGGGATCTACAACCGCCGTTACTTCCAGGAGCGCCTGACCACCGAAATGGCCCGGGTCGAGCGCGGTGGCGGCGAGTTGTCGGTGATCATGCTCGACATCGACCACTTCAAACGCATCAATGACCAGCACGGTCATGCGGTGGGCGATCAGGTGTTGCAAGTGGTTTGCGAGCGTATTGGCCATCGGTTGCGGCGCACCGACGTGTTCTGTCGCTTGGGCGGTGAGGAGTTCATGGTGCTCTGCCCGGACATCGACGGCGAAAAGGCCTATGTACTGGCGCTGGAGTTGTGGCAAGGCTTGCGCAGTTCGCCGATCGACGACGTCGGAATCGTCACCGCAAGCTTCGGGATCGCCAGTTGGCGGGTCGACGAGGGCGCGGATGCGCTGCTGCTGCGGGCAGACTCGGGGGTTTATGCGGCGAAGCAGGCGGGACGGGATCGGGTTCAGGGCGAGATGAGTTAAAAAGGGCTGTACGCCGATCCCCTGTAGGAGCAGCCGGTCGACGCTCGATTGCTCGCGATGAACCTGAGGACACCACGGGACGTCAGGCTTCCCGCGTCATCGTTAACATCCATCGCGAGCAATCGAGCGTCGACCGGCTGCTCCTACAGGGGATCTGCAGTGTCTTACAACACCGAGGCGGTATCAGGCAGTTTCGGCTGGCGATACAGGTCCAGCAGCACCTGATCCAGCACCGACGACGCACCAAACGGGGCCTTGTCGTTGAGGATCGCCACCACCGCCCAGGTGTTGCCATTGACGTCGCGGCTGAAACCGGAGATCGCGCGCACGGTGTTCAGGGTGCCGGTCTTGACGTGCGCCTCACCGCGCATCGCGGTGGTCTTCAGGCGTTTGCGCATGGTGCCGTCGGTGCCGGCAATCGGCATCGAGCTGATGAACTCGGCGGCGTATGGGCTGCGCCACGCGGCTTGCAGCATCGCGGCCATTTCCCGCGCACTCACACGCTCGGCGCGAGACAGGCCGGAACCGTTCTCCATTACCAGGTGCGGCGCGGTGATGCCTTTTTTCGCCAGCCACTGACGCACCACACGCTGGGCCGCTTTGGCGTCGTCGCCGTCGGCATCGGTGCGGAATTTCTGGCCCAGGCTCAGGAACAGCTGCTGAGCCATGGTGTTGTTGCTGTATTTGTTGATGTCGCGAATGATTTCCGCCAGGTCTGGCGAGAAGGCGCGAGCCAGCACCTTGGCGTCTTTTGGCGTAGGTGCCAGAACATCCTTGCCCTGAATGCTGCCACCCAGTTCTTTCCAGATCGCTCGGACCGCGCCCGCTGTATAGGTCGCGTGGTCGAGCAGCGACAGGTAAGTCTGGGAGCTGCAGCCATCGCCCAACTGACCGCCGACGGTCACGTTCACGGTGCCATCGGCCTGGGTCACCGGGTTGTAGCGCACGCCACCCGTGCATTGCTTGGAGTTGACGGCCTTGACCTGATTCTCGATACGGATGCTGGAAATCGGCGGTTCGACCGAGATCAGCACCCGACCGTTGTCGTTGCGCGCGACGAAGCGCAAGGCCTTGAGGTTGACCAGCAGCGAATCGGGTTTGACCAGGAACGGTTTGTTCTCGTCATTGCCGTCATCGTTGAACTCGGGCAATTGCGGTTGCACGAAAAAGCCGCGATCCAGCACCAGGTCACCGGTGATTTGCGTCACGCCGTTGGCACGCAGGTCGCGCATCAATAGCCAGAGTTTTTCCATGTTCAGCTTCGGATCGCCGCCACCCTTGAGGTAGAGGTTGCCGTTGAGGATGCCGCCGCTGAGTGTGCCGTCGGTGTAGAACTCGGTTTTCCACTGGTGGTTCGGGCCGAGCATTTCCAGCGCGGCGTACGTGGTTACCAGCTTCATGGTCGACGCGGGGTTGACCGAGACGTCAGCGTTGAAAACGGTCGGGGTGCCGGGGCCGTTGAGCGGGATCATCACCAGCGACAGGGCGTTGTCCTGCAACTTGCTGGCCTTGAGGGCTTTTTCAACGTTGGGCGACAGCGCGGTGTTGATGGTAGCGGCAGAAACGGGGAGGGCCAGGGGGAGAAGAAGGCTGGCCAGCAACAGTGGACGCAAAGATTTGATCATCTGAAATAAAACCCTACAGCCGAGGGGGAAAAAGACGAGGGCATGAAGATAATTTCCCTCAGTGGTCATGAAAGTGTCGGCATTATGCCCCAAGGTGTAGCGGCTTGTGCCGTGCCCGGGTCGTCTAATCCGCTATTTTTTACCGACGGTAGCGTGTCGCGCCCAGAGAATCGGGCAATTGGCAGCTTAAACTGCTAAAGTGCCGCCCGTTATTACTTATGAGGATTGTTCCAATGGCGACTAACCGTTCCCAGCGTCTGCGCAAAAAACTGTGCGTCGATGAATTTCAAGAGCTGGGTTTCGAGCTGAACCTGGATTTCAAAGAAGATTTGGCTGATGAAGCCATTGATGCTTTCCTCGACGCGTTCCTGAAAGAAGCCATGGAAGCCAACGGTCTGGGTTATGTTGGCGGCGACGACTTCGGTCTGGTTTGCCTGCAGAAACGCGGCTCGGTGTCCGAAGAGCAGCGTGCTGCTGTTGAAGCCTGGCTCAAAGGCCGCAGCGAACTGACTGAAGCAACCGTCAGCCCGCTGATCGACGTCTGGTACCCGGAAAAGCCGATCAATCCGGTAGCTTGATGTCATGGCTTGATGTGAAAAAAGAAGCGGCGACCCGAGGGTCGCCGTTTTTTTATGTCTGCGTTTTCCGCCAGTTCAGAATCACCAGCGTCAACACCCCCGCCACAATCCCCCAGAATGCCGAACCGATGGAAAACAGCGTCAGCCCCGACGCCGTGACCATAAAGGTGATCAGAGCCGCTTCACGTTCCTTCACTTGCGCCATGGCAATGCTCAAGCCATTGATGATCGAACCGAATAACGCCAGCGCTGCAATCGACAGCACCAGTTCTTTGGGCAACGCGGCAAACAGCGCCGCCAATGTCGCGCCGAACACCCCGGCGATCCCGTAGAAAATCCCGCACCAGACCGCCGCTGTGTAACGCTTGTTGCGATCCTCGTGCGCATGCGGGCCGGTGCAGATCGCCGCGCTGATGGCGGCCAGGTTGATCCCGTGGGAACCGAAGGGCGCCAGCAGTAACGAAGCGATGCCCGTGGTAGTGATCAAGGGCGAGGCCGGCACGGTGTAACCGTCTGCGCGCAGTACGGCGATGCCCGGCATGTTCTGCGACGTCATCGCCACCACGAACAGCGGGATGCCGATGCTGATGGTCGCGGCCAGGGAGAAGTGCGGCGTGGTCCAGACCGGTGTCGCCACTTCCAGGTGGAATGCGCTGAAATCCAGCAGCCCCATGAACCCTGACAACGCCGTGCCGATGAGCAATGCAGCGAGTACTGCATAGCGGGGCGACAGGCGCTTGATCACCAGATACGTGAAGAACATCCCCACGACCAGCCCGGTGCGATGCTGGGCGGCGACGAAAATTTCGCTGCCGATCTTGAACAGAATCCCCGCCAGCAACGCCGCGGCCAATGACGCTGGAATCTTTTTCACCAGGCGCTCGAAGCTGCCGGTCAAACCACAAACAGTCACCAGCACCGCGCAGGTCATGTAAGCGCCAATGGCTTCGCCGTAGCTCACACCGCCCAGGCTGGTAATCAGCAAGGCTGCGCCGGGTGTCGACCAGGCGATGGTGATGGGCGTGCGATAACGCAGGGACAGGCCGATCGAGCACACCGCCATGCCGATGGAAATCGCCCAGATCCACGACGAAATCTGACCGCTGGTCAGCCCTGCCGCTTGTCCGGCCTGGAACATCAGCACCAGGGAGCTGGTATAGCCGGTCATCATCGCGATGAACCCGGCGACGATGGCCGAGGGCGAGGTGTCGGCCAGTGGGCGGAGCTGCGAGTGCGTGGCGTCGTTCATGACAGCGGTGTTCCTTGTTCTGATAAAGATGTCGAATCAACGCTGAACCCTGTAAGTGCAGAGCTTGCTCGCGAAGGCGGTGGATCAGTCGACATGAATGTGGAATGTTAAGCCGCCTTCGCGAGCAAGCTCAGCTCCTACACGGAATTGCGTTCAGGCTGCGGATTCTGGGTTAAAGCCTAAACTCAAACGTAAGCAATCGTTGCGATACAGCCGAGGCGGCAAACGGCCGTACAGTCGTGTTGCCACCGACCATTGTGTACAATCGCGGTGTTTTTTACGCGATACTTGCCAGCGACCCACTGTGGCGTATTACAGTCACGGTCAATTCGCCGCAGTTCTCCCGACTCGAGTGCCCATGAACGAACAGTTGCAGCCCCTCAAGAAACAACCGCGAGCAGGCAAAGCCGGCCGCAGCGGCACCCAGGACGATATTGTCTACGCGCATATCTTCGAGGCCATCCTCGAACAGCGCCTGGCGCCCGGCACCAAGTTGAGCGAAGAAGCGCTGGGGGAAATTTTCGGGGTCAGTCGCACCATCATTCGCCGCGCACTGTCGCGCCTGGCCCATGAAGGCGTCGTTCTGCTGCGTCCGAACCGTGGCGCCGTGGTTGCCAGCCCGAGTGTCGAAGAAGCGCGGCAGGTGTTCCTCGCCCGGCGTCTGGTCGAGCGTGCGATCACTGAACTGGCGGTGCAACACGCCACCGCCGAGCAGATCGCCGAATTGCGCCAGATGGTCAACGACGAACGCGACAGCTTCTCCCGTGGCGATCGCGGTGCCGGTATCCGTCTGTCGGGCGAGTTTCACCTGAAACTGGCCGAAGCGGCGAGGAATGCGCCGCTGATCAGCTTCCAGCGCAGCCTGGTTTCCCAGACCTCGTTGATCATCGCGCAGTACGAAAGTGGCAACCGTTCACATTGTTCCTACGACGAGCACACCCAACTGATCGACGCCATTGAAGCGCGCAACGGCGAGCTGGCAGTGAACCTGATGATGCATCACATGGACCACATCGACAGCAAACTCAACCTCGACGAAGAAAGTGCTTCGGATGATCTGCACGCGGTGTTCTCGCATTTGTTGCAGACCAAGAAGCCTGGGCGCTCGACCGCCAAGCTCTAAGTAAGACCGAACCGCGCCATCGCGAGCAAGCTCGCTCCCACAGTGTCTGATGATGGTCGCAAAATTGCATTCCACCTCGAACTCGGTGGGAGCGAGCTTGCTCGCGATAGCAATCTGACAGGCAATAAAAATCCCCCGGGTTGAACAGCAACGGGGGATTTTTATTGCCTGTAAAAATTACCGCTGATGCACCTGATTTCCCGCCGCATAAGTCTGCAAAACAGTCCGGTCATCCCCCAGCGTCATCAACACAAACAGCGTCTCGGCAATGTTGTTCGCCTGCTTCAAGCGATAGCTCAGCAACGGCGTAGCGTTGTAATCCAGCACCAGGAAGTCCGCATCAGTACCCGGCAGTAACGTGCCGATCTTGTCTTCCAGCCGCAGCGCACGCGCACCGCCGAGGGTCGCCAGGTACAGCGATTTGAATGGGCTCAGGCGAGCACCTTGCATCTGCATGACCTTGTACGCTTCGTTCAGGGTTTGCAGCAGCGAGAAACTGGTGCCTCCACCGACGTCCGTGCCCAAACCGACATTCAGCTTGTGCTTCTCGGCCATCGGCAGATTGAACAGACCGCTACCGAGGAAGAAGTTAGAGGTCGGACAGAAGGCAATTGCAGAACCGGTCTCCGCCAGTCGTGCGCATTCATCGTCGCACAGGTGCACGCCGTGGGCGAACACCGAGCGCTCGCCCAGCAAATGGTAGTGATCGTAGACATCGAGGTAACCCCTGCGCTCCGGAAACAGCGCCTTGACCCACTCGACTTCCTTGAGGTTTTCGCTGATGTGGGTCTGCATGTACAGGTCCGGATATTCGCTCAGCAACTGTCCAGCCAGGGCAAGCTGTTCCGGAGTGCTGGTCGGGGCGAAGCGCGGGGTGACCGCATAGTGCAACCGACCCTTGCCGTGCCAGCGCTCGATCAGCGCCTTGCTTTCCACGTAGCTGGATTCGGCGGTATCGGTCAGGTAGTCCGGTGCGTTGCGGTCCATCATCACCTTGCCGGCGATCATCCGCAGGTCCAGCTGTTCGGCGGCTTCGAAGAACGAGTTCACCGACTGCGGGTGCACGCTGCCGAAGACCAGCGCGGTGGTAGTGCCGTTGCGCAGCAGCTCCTTGATGAAGATGTCGGCGACTTCATCCGCATGCGCCTTGTCGGCGAACTGGCTTTCACACGGGAAGGTGTAGGTGTTGAGCCAGTCCAGCAACTGCTCGCCGTAGGCGCCGACCATGCCGGTCTGCGGCAGGTGGATGTGGGTATCGATGAAGCCCGGGGTGATCAGCGCGTCCTGATAATGAGTGATCTCGATATCGGCGGGCAGGGTCGGCAGCAATTCGCTGGCGTGGCCGAGCGCACTGATCTGGCCGTTATCAACCACCAGCAACCCGTCCTCGAAATACTCAAAGGAAGCTTCGATGCCCACTTCGGCGGGGTCGGCGATGCTGTGCAGAATGGCGGCGCGGTAGGCTTTGCGAGTCAAAGGCATGGGGCTCTCAGTTTGTCAGTTCGAGGCTTGGCTGCGGCGTGAGGCAGGCAGCAGTTTGGCGATCGACGATCCGGCACTGGCGGTTTGCTGGCCGAAATTCGCGTTATAGGTGGCGATGATTTCGCCGGCGATGGAGATGGCGATTTCAACAGGCAACTTGCCTTTGACTTCGCCGAGGCCCATCGGGCAGCGCATGCGTTGCAGCACGCCGCTGTCAAAACCGCGGTCACGCAGGCGATGTTCGAACTTCACCCGTTTGGTCTTCGAGCCGATCAGGCCGAAGTAGGCGAAGTCGTTGCGCTTGAGGATCGCGGTGCTGAGTTCGAGGTCGAGCTGGTGATTGTGGGTCATGACGATGCAGTAGCTGCCGGCGGGCAGGTCGTCGATTTCATCCACCGGTTCTTCGGCGACGATTTTGCGTACGCCGTGGGGGATCTGTTCCGGGAACTCGTCTTCCCGCGAATCGATCCAGCGTACCCGGCACGGCAGGCTGGCGAGCAGCGGCACCAGTGCGCGACCGACATGGCCGGCGCCGAACACGGCGATCTGCGCCTGCATCTGGCCCATCGGTTCGAACAGCAACACGGTCACGCCACCGCAGCACTGGCCGAGGCTGGCGCCGAGGCTGAAGCGCTCCAAATGGGTGTCCTGTTTGCCGCTGGCGAGCATCTCGCGACCGATCTGCATGGCCTTGTATTCCAGATGCCCGCCACCAATGGTGTCGAAGGTCTGAGCGGCGCTGATGACCATTTTCGAACCGGCATTGCGTGGCGTCGAGCCGAGCTCTTCGATGATGGTCACCAACACGCAGGGTTCACCTTGGGATTGCAGGTCGGCGAGGGCGTCGATCCAGTTGTACATATTCACCTCAACATCTCTGTTGTCTGTCAGTCCGCCATCGCGAGCAAGCTCGCTCCCACATTGGATTGTTGGCGTTCACAAAAACCTTGGGGAGCGAGCTTGCTCGCGATAGCCGCGCCTCGGTCTTAGTGCGAAGCCAACTCCGGCTCAACCTCGGCAGCCTTCGCCGCCTTCAACTGTCGCATCTGTTCACACCCCCACAACACCCGTTCCGGGGTCGCCGGCGCATCGATTTTCGGTTGATGTTTGTAATCACCCAGACTCGCCACGGCGTCCTTGATCGCACACCACGACGCGATGCCGAGCATGAACGGCGGCTCGCCTACCGCCTTGGAATGGAACACCGTGTCCTCCGGGTTCTTGCGGTTTTCCACCAGCCTCACCCGCAGGTCCAGCGGCATGTCCGCAACCGCCGGGATCTTGTAGCTCGCCGGTCCGTTGGTCATCAGCTTGCCCTTCGCATTCCAGACCAGCTCTTCCATGGTCAGCCAGCCCATGCCCTGGATGAAGCCACCCTCGACCTGTCCGATGTCGATCGCCGGGTTCAGCGAGGCGCCGACGTCGTGGAGAATGTCGGTGCGCAGCATTTTGTATTCGCCAGTCAGGGTATCGATGATCACCTCGCAGCACGCTGCACCGAACGCGTAGTAGTAGAACGGCCGGCCCCGCGCCTGGCTGCGGTCGTAGAAGATTTTTGGTGTCTTGTAGAACCCTGTGCTCGACAACGAAACCTGGGCGAAATATGCCTGCTGGATCAGCGCTTCAAAGGTCAGGATGTGATCGCGTACCCGCACGTGACCGTTGTGGAATTCCACGTCTTCTTCGCTGACCTTGTAATGGCGCGCGGCGAATTCCACCAAGCGTTTCTTGATGATCTCAGCCGCGTTCTGCGCCGCTTTACCGTTCAAGTCAGCGCCGCTGGACGCGGCGGTCGGCGAGGTGTTCGGCACCTTGTCGGTGTTGGTCGCGGTGATCTGCACGCGGTCCATTTCCACCTGAAAAACTTCCGCCACAACCTGCGCGACTTTGGTGTTCAGGCCTTGGCCCATTTCGGTGCCACCATGGTTCAGGTGGATGCTGCCATCGGTATAGACGTGGACCAGAGCGCCGGCCTGATTAAGGAAACTGGCGGTGAAGGAAATACCGAATTTAACTGGCGTCAGCGCCAGGCCTTTTTTCAGGATCGGGCTGTTGGCGTTATAGCGACGGATCGCTTCACGGCGCTCGGCGTACTGGCTGCTTTCTTCCAGTTCGGCGGTCATTTCCTCGAGCATGTTGTGCTCGACGGTCTGGTAGTAATGGGTGACGTTGCGCTCGGTCTTGCCGTAGTAGTTGGCCTTGCGCACGGCCAACGGATCGAGGGCCAGATGGCGGGCAATCGCGTCCATCACTTCTTCGATGGCGACCATCCCTTGCGGGCCGCCAAAACCCCGGTAAGCGGTGTTCGACGCGGTGTTGGTCTTGCAGCGATGACCGTTGATGGTCGCATCGCCCAGGTAGTACGAGTTGTCGGCATGGAACATCGCGCGATCGACAATCGACGCCGACAAGTCCGGCGAGCAGCCGCAGTTGCCGGCCAGTTCCAGTGCAATGCCGTGCAAGCGACCGGTGCTGTCAAATCCGACGTCGTACTCGACGTAGAACGGGTGACGCTTACCGGTCATCAGCATGTCTTCAACGCGCGGCAGACGCATTTTGGTCGGCTGGCCGGTGAGGTGCGCGACGACGGCGCACAAGCAGGCCGGGCTCGCGGCCTGGGTTTCCTTACCGCCGAAACCACCGCCCATGCGGCGCATGTCGACGACGATCTTGTTCATCGAAACGTCCAGAACCTCGGCCACCAGTTTCTGCACTTCGGTCGGGTTCTGCGTCGAGCAGTAGACGATCATCCCGCCGTCTTCAGTCGGCATCACCGAAGAGATCTGGGTTTCAAGGTAGAAGTGTTCCTGGCCGCCGATGTGCAACGTGCCTTGAATGCGATGTTCAGCTGTTGCCAGTGCGCCGGCTGAATCGCCGCGCTGGTGAGTGTGGCTGTCGAGCACGAAGTGGCGCTTGCGCAGGGCTTCGACCACGTCCAGAACCGGTTCGAGGTCTTCGTATTCGATGATTGCGGCCATGGCGGCTTTGCGTGCGGTTTCCAGATCTTTCGCCGCGACGGCAAGTACTGGCTGACCGACGAATTGCACGTCATCAATGGCCAGTAATGGATCACCCGGCAGCAGCGGACCGATGTCTTTCAACCCCGGCACGTCTTCATGAGTAATGGCGATGCGCACGCCCTCAAAGGCGTAACACGGCTTGGTATCGATGCTGATGATTTTCGCGTGGGCGCGATCCGACAGCCGAGCGTAAACGTGGAGCTGATTAGGAAACTCCAGGCGGTCATCGATGTACTGCGCTTCACCGGACACATGCTTGGCGGCGCTGTCATGCTTGACGCTGCGGCCGACACCGGTAGTCAGGTCCTTGGCGAACAGTTCAGCCAGTTCGGCTTGGGTCTTCTCTACAGCGTGATGATTAGACATAAGCAGTCACCCGAGTCTCGATGTGCGGCGTTTGCAGTTCGATGAAGTATTTGCGCAACAGGTTCTGAGCGCTGAGCAGGCGGTATTCCTTGCTGGCGCGGAAGTCCGAGAGCGGCGTGAAATCTTCGGCCAGTGCGGCGCAGGCGCGTTCGACGGTGGCATTGTTGAAGGGCGCGCCGAGCAACACGGCTTCGCAGTTGTTGGCTCGTTTCGGGATGGCAGCCATGCCGCCAAACGCCACGCGGGCATCAGCGATCAAACCGTTGTCGATGCGCAGATTGAACGCCGCGCACACCGCGGAAATGTCATCGTCCAGACGCTTGGAAACCTTGTAGGCGCGAAACAGTTGTTCGACGCTGGCACGCGGCACGATGATCTTCTCGATGAACTCGCTTTCCTGGCGCGCAGTGACGCGGTAATCGATGAAGTAATCTTCCAGGGCCATGGTGCGGCGGGTTTCGCCCTTGCACAAAACGATCTGCGCACCCAACGCGATCAGCAGCGGTGGCGAGTCACCAATGGGCGAGGCGTTGCCGATGTTGCCGCCGAGGGTGCCCTGGTTGCGGATCTGCAAGGAAGCAAAGCGTTGCAGCAATTCGCCGAAGTCCGGGTACTCGGCCTTCAAGGTTTCATAGCAGTCGGAGAGGGCGGTGGCGGCGCCGATTTCCAGGCGATCACCGAAGCGTTCGATGCGCTTCATCTCGGCAACGTTGCCGACGTAAATCATTACCGGGAGGGTGCGGTGGAACTGGGTGACTTCCAGCGCCAGGTCCGTACCGCCGGCCAGCAGCCGGGCTTGTGGGTAAGCGTCGTAGAGGTCGGCCAGATCGGCGACGGTCAGTGGCACCAGGCAGCGCTTGTCGCCAGTGTTGAGTTCGCCGATGTCGGTGGGGGCGATGGCCTTCAGGCGCGCAATGGTCTCGGTTTCGCGGGCATCGAACTGGTCGGGTTGCGGACCGCAGCAGGACTGTTCGGCGGCAGCGAGGATCGGCCGATAGCCGGTGCAGCGGCAGAGGTTGCCGGCTAGCGCTTCATGGGCTTTATGCGAGTCCGGCTGATCACTGTTCTTCTGCAGCGCAAACAGCGACATCACAAAACCGGGGGTGCAGAAGCCGCACTGCGAGCCATGGCACTCGACCATGGCTTTTTGCACGCTGTGCAGCTCGCCCTGGTGCTTGAGGTCTTCGACGCTGATCAGTTGTTTGCCGTGCAGCGACGAAACGAACGTCAGGCACGAGTTGAGGCTGCGATAGCGAATGTGTTCGCGGCCATCGTCATCCGTTTGCAACTCGCCGACCACCACGGTGCACGCGCCGCAGTCACCGCTGGCGCAGCCTTCTTTGGTGCCGGGTTTGCCCACATGGTCGCGCAGATAATTGAGCACGGTCAGGTTCGGGTCCAGGGCGTGCTCGCTACGGAGTTCCTGGTTTAGTAAAAACTGGATCACGGAAGGCCTCGCAGACTCATTATTGTTGTTAACCGACTTGAACCGAATTTATCAGGTCTGACTTTCCGGTCAATGATTTTCTGACTTTAAGGTCAAGAACTGCTGTTATGTCGATCAACGACTCGTTCCTTCATTATTGACCCTCGCGGGATCGCCTGCTTTTTTTGCTGGATTCGTGCCAAAAACCGCTGAGTGGGCACTCCGCCATGACCCTTCATGTGCGTTACACTGCGCCGCTTGTGCAGATCGAAGAGTTTGAAGGGACAACCATGACGTTCAAGGCGCCGGACAGCCTCGCCGAGCAAATAGCTCACCACCTCGCCGAACGCATCATTCGTGGCGAAATGAAGCCGGGGGAGCGCATCCAGGAACAGAAGGTCACGCTGGCCCTCAATGTCAGCCGCGGCTCGGTCCGCGAAGCCTTGCTGATCCTCGAGCGTCGCCATCTGATCGCGATCCTGCCGCGACGCGGCGCCCACGTGACCGAGCTCACCGTCCACAAGGTACAGAGCCTGTGCACGCTGATGAGTGAGCTGTACATCCTGCTCGGCAACGCCGTGGCCAAAGGCTGGCAAGTCCAGGCCGACATGGCGCCGTTCGTGCAGATCCAGCAGCGCCTGACCGACAGTTACGAGCGCCAGGACATTCGCACCTTCGTCGACGACAGCTTCAATGTGATGCGCGCTGCGTACCCGTTCGCTGATAACCCGTACTTGCAGGAAACCGTCGAGAACCTGCAGCCGGCCATGAGTCGCGCGTATTTTCTCGCCCTTGAGCAGCGCAAGGCCTCGATGAGCGAGTTCCTCGAGCTGTTCGAGCGCTTGCTCGCGGCGGTGCTGGCCCGAGACTTTCCGCAGATCCGCGAGGTGCTGACGGCGTACGCCCAGCGCAGTTGCGATCTGGTGGTCTCTGCCCTGACGGACGCTTAAGCGTGCGGCTCAAGTGCATCAAACTGGCGGGGTTCAAATCCTTCGTCGATCCGACCACGGTGAACTTCCCCAGCAACATGGCGGCGGTGGTCGGGCCCAATGGCTGCGGCAAGTCGAACATTATCGACGCCGTGCGCTGGGTGATGGGTGAGAGCTCGGCCAAGAACCTGCGTGGCGAGTCGATGACCGACGTCATCTTCAACGGTTCGACCAGCCGCAAACCGGTGAGCCAGGCCAGCATCGAGCTAGTGTTCGACAACTCTGACGGCACCCTGCTCGGCGAATACGCCGCCTATGCGGAAATTTCCATTCGCCGCAAAGTGACCCGGGACAGCCAGACCACCTATTACCTCAACGGCACCAAATGCCGCCGCCGCGATATCACCGACATTTTTCTCGGTACCGGCCTGGGCCCGCGTAGCTACTCGATCATCGAGCAAGGGATGATTTCCAAGCTGATCGAGTCCAAGCCAGAAGACTTGCGCAACTTTATCGAAGAAGCGGCGGGCATCTCCAAGTACAAGGAGCGCCGGCGCGAGACGGAAAACCGTATTCGCCGCACCCACGAAAACCTGGAACGCCTGACTGACCTGCGCGAAGAGCTTGAGCGTCAGCTCGAACGCTTGCACCGCCAGGCCGAGGCCGCCAAGAAGTATCAGGAATACAAGGGCGAGGAGCGTCAGCTCAAGGCGCAACTGTCGGCCTTGCGCTGGCAGGCGTTGAACGAGCAGGTCGGCCAGCGCGAAGCGGTCATCGGCAATCAGGAAGTCACCTTCGAAGCCCTGGTGGCCGAGCAGCGCAACGCCGACGCCGCCATCGAACGCTTGCGTGACGGGCACCATGACTTGTCCGAACGCTTCAATCTGGTGCAGGGGCGCTTCTATTCGGTCGGGGGCGACATCGCCCGGGTCGAGCAGAGCATCCAGCACGGCCAGCAGCGTCTGCGTCAGTTGCAGGACGACTTGAAGGAAGCCGAACGTGCGCGCCTGGAAACCGAGTCTCATCTGGGCCTCGACCGCACCCTGCTGCAGACCCTTGGCGAAGAGCTGGATATGCTCACGCCGGAACAGGAAATCACCAGCGCCGCCGCCGAAGAGGCCGCCGCTGCGCTGGAAGAATCCGAAACCGCCATGCACGCCTGGCAGGAGCAGTGGGACACGTTCAACCTGACGGCCGCCGAACCGCGTCGTCAATCCGAAGTCCAGCAGTCGCGGATCCAGCAGCTGGAAACCAGCATGGAACGCCTGGCCGATCGTCAGAAGCGCCTTGGCGAAGAGCGCGCCTTGCTCTCGGCGGATCCGGAAGACGCGGCAATCATGGAACTCAGCGAGCAACTCGCCGCTAGCGAAGCGACGCTGGAAGATTTGCAGGCCAGCGAAGAAGCGCAGGTCGAACGCCTTGAGCAACTGCGTCAGGAACTGCAGCAAGCGCTGTCGGCTCAGCAACAGGCGCAGGGTGATTTGCAGCGTCTCAACGGGCGTCTCGCCTCGCTTGAAGCCTTGCAGCAAGCCGCACTCGATCCAGGCACCGGCACTGCTGAATGGCTGCGCGAACAACACTTGGCTGACCGCCCGCGACTGGCCGAAGGCTTGAAAGTAGAAGCCGGTTGGGAACTGGCAGTGGAAACCGTGCTCGGTGCCGATCTGCAGGCCGTGCTGGTGGATGACTTCGGCGATTTTGATCTGGCCGGTTTTGCCCAGGGCGATTTGCGTTTGCTCAGTCCCGCCAGCGATGGCGTGCGTGTGCCCGGCAGCCTGCTCGACAAGGTCGAGGCGCAAATTGATCTGTCGCCATGGCTGGGGCAAGTCAAACCGGTTGAAAGCCTCGAACAGGCCTTGGCTCAGCGGGGTCAGTTGAGCGCCGGCCAGAGCCTGATCAGCCGCGACGGTTACTGGGTCGGTCGCCACTTTTTACGTGTGCGCCGGGCCAGCGAAGCGGAAAGCGGCGTGCTGGCGCGCGGTCAGGAAATCCAGCGTCTGAGCATCGAACGCGAAGAGCGCGAAGCCACGGTCGAAACCCTCGAAACCCAACTTCAGAATCTCAGGGCACAACAGCGTCAGCAGGAAAACGGTCGCGAACATTTGCGCCGTTTGCTGCAGGACGAAGCGCGTCAGCAAGGTGAATTGAAAGCCCAGTTGTCCGCGGGCAAGGCCAAGGTCGAACAGTTGACGTTGCGTCGCACACGGCTCGATGAAGAACTCACCGAACTGGCCGAACAACGTGCGCTGGAGCACGAAAACATCGGTGAAGCGCGTCTGCAATTGCAGGACGCCCTAGACGCCATGGCGCTGGACACCGAGCAGCGTGAGTTGCTGCTGGCTCAGCGCGACAGCCTGCGCGAGCGACTGGATCGCGTGCGTCAGGAAGCCCGGCAACACAAGGATCACGCGCATCAATTGGCGGTGCGACTGGGTTCGCTCAAGGCGCAACACGACTCGACGCGCCAGGCGCTGGAACGGCTGGAAATGCAGTCCGAGCGCCTGACCGAGAAACGCGAACAGTTGAGCCTCAATCTGGAGGAGGGCGAGGCGCCGCTGGAAGAGCTGCGTCTGAAACTCGAAGAGTTGCTCGACAAACGCATGACCGTCGACGAAGAGCTGAAGACCGCACAAATCGCGCTGGAAGATGCCGACCGCGAACTGCGCGACGTCGAGAAACGCCGCAACCAGGCCGAGCAGCAATCGCAATTGATTCGTGGCCAGATGGAAACGCAACGCATGGAATGGCAAGCCCTGACCGTGCGGCGCAAGGCGCTTGAAGAGCAGTTGCTCGAAGACGGTTACGACCTGCACGGCGTACTCGCCACGCTGGTGGCCGAGGCCAGCGAGAAGGACGCCGAAGAAGAACTGGAACGCATTGCCGCGCGCATTCAGCGCCTCGGTGCGATCAACCTCGCGGCCATCGACGAATATCAGCAACAGTCGGAGCGTAAACGTTATCTGGATGCGCAGAACGACGATCTGGTGGAAGCGCTGGACACGCTCGAGAACGTGATTCGCAAGATCGACAAGGAAACCCGCAACCGTTTCAAAGATACCTTTGATCAGATCAATGGCGGTTTACAGGCGCTTTTCCCAAAAGTTTTCGGTGGCGGTCGCGCGTATTTGGAACTGACGGGCGAAGATCTACTCGATACAGGGGTGACGATCATGGCGCAGCCGCCCGGAAAGAAGAACAGCACCATCCATTTGCTCTCCGGCGGCGAAAAAGCCCTGACCGCATTGGCCCTGGTTTTTGCGATCTTCAAGTTGAATCCGGCGCCGTTCTGCATGCTCGATGAAGTTGACGCACCACTGGATGACGCTAACGTTGGGCGCTACGCACGGTTGGTGAAAGAGATGTCGCAGACGGTGCAGTTCATCTATATCACCCACAACAAGATCGCCATGGAAATGGCCGATCAATTGATGGGGGTGACGATGCACGAACCGGGGTGCTCGCGTCTGGTGGCAGTGGATGTCGAGGAGGCGATGGCGATGGTGGATGCCTGAGTCAGCGCTTGTAGGGCACGTATTTTTAGTCTGTAGGACTTTTTTACCTCCCTGTACTTGCTGGCCAATCGACATATTCGCGCAAGCCGTGGTGACAGACGGTGTAAAGTTGCCTTTGGTCGTGCTAGTTTAATGTCAATTTTTCGTATACGTGGGCAAAACGCCTGTCAGAACATAGAGTTGGCGCCACGTTTTAAAGCGGTTTACGAGTTGTAAACCCCTTATTTTTCAGCATTTTTTATAGAGGCACGGGATTACATGGAAATCGGTCTGCGCGAGTGGCTGATCGTCATCGGCATTATTGTCATTGCCGGTATTCTTTTCGATGGCTGGCGCCGTATGCGCGGCGGCAAGGGAAAACTGAAGTTCCGTCTTGATAGAAACCTGTCCAATTTGCCGGACGAGGACACCAGCGCCGAACTGTTGGGGCCGCCCCGCGTTCTGGATACCCACAAAGAACCGCAGCTGGACGAGCACGATCTGCCGTCGGTGAGCATGCCGGCCCGCGAGCCCCGTGAATCGGGCTCCAAACGCGGCAAGCGCAGTCATGGCGAACCTTCCCAGGGCGATATGAACCTCAGCCTCGATCTGGACGGCGGCCCGAGCTTCAGCAGCCGTGACGACGATTTCCCGGATGACACCAAATCCTCACCTTCGGTGAGCGAGAAGGAACAACCGCAAGCCGAAGAAGTGCTGGTGATCAGCGTGATCTGCCGTGATGCGGCCGGCTTCAAGGGGCCGGCGTTATTGCAGAACATTCTCGAAAGCGGTCTGCGCTTCGGCGAGATGGACATCTTCCACCGCCACGAAAGCATGGCCGGCAACGGCGAAGTCCTGTTCTCCATGGCCAATGCGGTCAAGCCGGGCATCTTCGATCTGGACGACATCGACCACTTCAGCACGCCGGCCGTCAGTTTCTTCCTCGGTCTGCCAGGCCCGCGTCATCCGAAGCAGGCCTTCGACGTGATGGTGGCGGCGGCGCGTAAATTGTCCCAGGAGCTGAACGGCGAACTGAAAGACGACCAGCGCAGCGTCCTCACCGCGCAGACGATCGAGCATTACCGTCAGCGCATTGTTGAATTCGAACGTCGCGCGCTAACCCAGAAGCGCTGATATTGGCAACGTGTGGGAGATCGTGACGCGACTCCCGGACTGTGTACGCCGCACCACAGATTGAGCAGCCTCGGCTGCTCTTTTGCTTTATGAGAGAACACCCATGACTGCCGCCAAAACCCGCATTCTAGAGCTGCGCGCTGAGCTGGATCAGCACAACTATCGCTACCACGTGATGGATGAGCCGAGTATTCCGGACGCCGAATACGACCGGTTGTTCCATGAGCTCAAGGCCCTTGAAGCGGCCAACCCTGACCTCATCACCAGCGACTCGCCGACCCAGCGCGTCGGCAGTGCGGCGTTGTCGGCATTCACGCAGGTAAGCCACGAAGTGCCGATGCTCAGCCTCGGCAACGCCTTTGAAGAGACCGACATGCGCGAGTTCGATCGCCGTGTGACGGAAGGTCTTGATCTGCCGGTCGGCGATTTGTTTGGCGGCGGCGCAGCGGTGGAATACAGCTGCGAACCGAAACTCGATGGCCTGGCCGTCAGCCTGCTTTACCAGGACGGTGTGCTGGTGCGTGGCGCGACGCGCGGCGACGGCACCACCGGCGAAGACATCAGCGTCAACGTGCGCACCGTGCGCAACATCCCGCTCAAACTGCAAGGCAGCGGCTGGCCGGCGACCCTCGAAGTGCGCGGCGAAGTGTTCATGTCCAAGGCCGGTTTCGAGCGCCTCAACGCCACACAGCTGGAAGTCGGCGGCAAGACCTTCGCCAATCCGCGCAACGCGGCGGCGGGCAGTTTGCGGCAGCTGGATTCGAAGATCACCGCTAACCGTCCGCTGGAGTTCTGCTGCTACGGCATCGGCCAGATTTCGGCGGACATCGCCGATACGCACATCGGCAATTTGAAGCAGCTTCAAGCGTGGGGCCTGCCGATCAGTCGCGAATTGAAATTGGCGCACGGCATCGATGAGTGCCTGGATTACTACCGGGACATCGGTGAGCGCCGCAACAGACTGGCCTATGAAATCGATGGCGTGGTATTCAAGGTCAACAGCATCGCCTCCCAGCGCGAGCTGGGTTTCCGTGCTCGCGAACCACGTTGGGCGATCGCCCATAAATTTCCGGCCATGGAAGAACTGACCGAATTGCTCGACGTGGAATTCCAGGTCGGCCGCACCGGTGCGGTGACCCCCGTGGCGCGTTTGAAGCCGGTCAAGGTCGCCGGGGTCACGGTGGCCAATGCGACGTTGCACAATATGGACGAAGTGGCGCGTCTGGGCCTGATGATCGGCGACACCGTGATCATCCGCCGCGCCGGCGACGTGATTCCGCAAGTGGTGCAAGTGGTCACCGAGCGCCGTCCCGACAACGCGCGCGCGGTGCAGATTCCCGAGCAATGCCCGGTCTGCGGTTCCCATGTCGAGCGCACGCAACTGGTCAAGCGCAGCAAGGGGCGCGAGACCGTCAGCGAAGGCGCGGTGTATCGCTGCGTCGGCCGACTGGCCTGCGGTGCGCAACTCAAGCAGGCGATCATTCACTTCGTCTCGCGTCGAGCGATGGACATCGAAGGGCTGGGCGATAAGAGCGTCGAACAACTGGTCGATGAAGGCCTGGTGAGCTCGCCGGCCGATCTGTACGCCCTGAAGTTTGACGACATTGTCGATCTGGAAGGGTTTGCCGAGCTGTCGAGCAAGAAGTTGCTCGGCGCTATCGAAGACAGCAAGAAACCGGGCCTGGCGCGGTTTATCTACGCCCTCGGCATTCCCGATGTCGGTGAAGAGACGGCCAAGGTCCTGGCGCGCTCTCTCGGTTCGCTGGAGCGGGTTCAGCAAGCGTTGCCGCACGTGCTCACGTACTTGCCGGATGTCGGCCTGGAAGTGGCTCACGAGATTCACAGCTTTTTTGAAGATGCGCATAACCAACAGGTGATCGCGGATCTGCTCAAGCATGGCCTGCAGATTCAGGATCAGGGCGACCTGGGTGCCGAGTTTGCGGCGAGCACCACACTGGGCGGCTTCCTCGACAAGTTGCACATTCCTTCGGTCGGGCCGGGCGGGGCGCAAAAACTGGCGGATCGATTCGGTTCGCTGGAAGGCGTATTCGGTGCTGACTGGCTGGACATGCGTCAGGCGCTGCCGGAGAAACAGGCCAATTCGGTCCGCGAGTTTTTTGCGGTTGCGCAGAATCGCCAGATCGCTGAGGCCGCTGAAAAGCAGCTGCGTGATTTCGGCATGCACTGGCAGAGCGAGAAGAAGGTCGTCGAAGGGCTGCCGCTGGCTGGACAGACCTGGGTGCTGACCGGCTCGCTGGAATTGATGAGCCGCGACATCGCCAAGGACAAACTCGAAAGCCTCGGTGCCAAGGTGGCCGGATCGGTGTCGGCCAAGACCCATTGCGTGGTAGCCGGGCCGGGTGCGGGTTCGAAGCTGGCCAAGGCCAATGAGCTGGGGTTGAAAGTGTTGGATGAGGAGGCATTTGTCGCGTTTCTGAACGAGCACGGCATCCCGGTCTGACACAAACCTGTGGCGAGGGAGCTTGCTCCCGCTGGACCGCGAAGCGGTCCTCTTGAATTGGCGCCTGCTGCGCAGTCGAGCGGGAGCAAGCGCCCTCGCCACAGTCAACGGAACGATCTTCGTCAGCGAATGATCTAGTCTTGGCAAGCCCCAGGGAGAGATCGTCATGTACCGCTTCTTCGAACAGCTCAGCTCACGCATCGCCGCACCCTTCGTCAGTGAAAGCTCGCGCAACAGCAAGGTCTGGCATTGCCGCTGTGGGCAGTCGCTGTTCTTTCGCAACAGCCAGTGCCTGGCCTGTTCAGCGGCGTTGGGTTATCAGCCTGAACACAGTCGTTTGTCGTCGCTGCAACCCGGCTTGCTGGCGGATACCTGGTTGCTGGACGCCGATCCCGACGCGGGCGTGTTACGCCGCTGCGCCAATCTCGATTCCCCTGCCGCGTGCAATTGGCTGTTGCCAGCCAACGACCATGATGCGTTGTGTATTGCCTGCAGCCTGAACCGCACCATTCCTGACTTGTCGATTCCTGAGAATCACGAACACTGGCGCAAGGTCGAAACCGCCAAGCGTCGCCTGGTCGCGCAGTTGGTCAGCCTGGGTTTGCAGGTCATCCCCAAAACCGTGGACGAAGAGAACGGACTGGCCTTCGATTTCATCGGCGCCGACCTCGAAGGCAAACCCCCGACCACTGGCCACGCCAACGGCCTGATCACTCTCGATATCAAAGAGGCCGATGACGCCCACCGCGAACAGGTCCGGGTGAAAATGCACGAACCTTACCGCACGTTGCTCGGGCATTTTCGTCATGAGGTCGGGCATTATTATTGGGATCGGCTGATTGCCGACAGCCAGTGGCTGGAGCCGTTTCGCGGCCTTTTCGGCGACGAGCGCGCAAGTTACGCCGACGCCCTTGATCGCCATTACCAGCAAGGCGCGCCGCTCGACTGGCAGCAACAGTTCGTCAGCGCCTACGCCACCATGCATCCATGGGAAGACTGGGCGGAAACCTGGGCGCACTACCTGCACATGATGGACGCGGTGGACACTGCACTCGGTTTCGGCATGAGCGCGCGGGAAATGGATTTCGACTACCCGCCATTTCCGTCCACAACGCTCTACGATCCGCAGCATCCCGGCGGCGCGGCGTTCCTATCCTTCGTCAATGCATGGATCGAGCTGGCGGGCATGCTCAACGAACTGTCACGCAGCATGGGTCAACCGGATTTCTACCCGTTCGTTTTACCACCGGCCGTAATCGCCAAGCTGCACTTCATTCATTTGGTGATCCAGCAGGAAGGCGGCAGGGCGGATGAGGTGTTGCAGGACCTGTAGGCCCTGCCGATGGCTCGGCCGCGATCGGACTCTGTTTTCAGGCGCGACGCATGTCCTTGAAGCCGCTCATATTTTTTAATCCGCGCGAACGGTTGTAACTTCGTCTCAGACAGGTACAATGGCGCGGCTCGCCGTCAGGTGAGCGTCGTTATGGTGACCCCATCGGTCCCCCCGCAACGATTACCCGTGAACCTGGTCAGATCCGGAAGGAAGCAGCCACAGCGGGAACATTGTGTGCCGGGGTGTGGCTGGTGGGGTTGCCTCCATAACGCACCGTGAGCCTTCTCTCGCGTTCTCCATTTAAAAAACCGTTTTGTTTGTCTGCCTTGGACCTTGTCCAGCGGCGGATTCTTGTCGTTTCCGGTTCTGAAAGCGGTGCATGAAAAAAAGGAGGCCGACCTGTCGAACCACGACAAGTCGGCCTCCTTTTTTCATTTCTGCCACTAAGGCTTGGACAAGGCCTGGTCAACCGCTGCAATCAGCTTTCCCAGATCCTTTGGGGTGGCTTTATGTATGACTGCGAACAGGTACGCCCGCTGTTCATCTTCGTCGCCCAGGTCGGCGAAAAAGGCTTTCAGCTTCACGCCCAGCACATCGGCAAGCAGGAACAAAGCTTCCACGCTGGGAGTGTAGGTGCCGGTTTCGAAGCGGCTGATGGTTTTGGGGTCAAAACCGGTTTTTTCGCCGAGTTCAGCCTGAGTAAGCCCCGCGACCTTGCGGTAACGCCGTATGGCTGGACCCAAACTTGAAATTTGCATCGCTTAATTCCCATTTAGAATCAAGAACTTAACGATAGATTTTTGCATTAGACAACCGCATGATCCATCACCTTGCTTTGCAAAATGTGATGCATTTCGTAGAATTGCCGATCAAAAGGGGTATTCGGTGACCTGTTTTCGGAAGTTCGGCTGATCTGGAAGAGCCAGCATTGCGCTCCCCCGGACAGTGTTCGGAGCGCTGAAGTGACCGTGTAGCCTTGCAAAATATGACCGAAATCGTTGTTGCCCGGGGCTTAGAGACTAGTCGAACTTCGGCTGCCAATGGGCCACCAATCGCGTATAGGGAGTGATCACGTGGCTCTGCGCAGTACGATTCAAAACACCTCTTCCGGGCATTCTGCGCTGGTCGAGCGGTACCACCGCTAGCGACATTGAGCCTGACTCATGGATGAGAAATACCGAAGGGCCGTTGATGCCGCCGCGATTTTTTCCGAGACGGATCTGACCGGCCGGATTACCTACGTCAATGATCAGTTTTGCGCCGTTTCCGGCTATAGCCGCGACGAACTGCTCGGGCAGACCCATCGCCTGCTCAACTCCGGCCTGCACTCCGCTGATTTCTTTGCCGGGATGTGGCGCACCATCGTGCTGGGCAATGTCTGGAAGGGCGAGATCTGTAATCGCGCCAAGGATGGCCGTCTGTATTGGGTCGAAAGCACCTTGGTGCCGGTGGTGGACGACGCCTCCGGGCGGATTCACCGTTACCTGGCAATTCGATTCGACATCAGCGAAAAGCGCCAACTGCTGCATTCCTTGCAATGGCGGGTCGGTCATGACGTGCTGACCGGGCTGCCCAACCGCGCGTTTCTCTCGGATTTGCTGGACCAGGCGCTAGACTTCTCCCGCCAGGAAAACATTCCGCTGGCGGTGTGCATGCTCGACCTTGACGGCTTTAAAGCGGTCAACGACGGCTACGGGCATGCCAGTGGCGATCTGCTGTTGGTGGAAGTGGCCAGGCGTTTGCGCGACATCGTCCGCGGCGAGGATGTGGTGGCGCGGCTGGCCGGTGACGAATTCGTGCTGGTGTTGCGTTATGTGCATGATGTGCCGGAGTTGCGTGCGGCACTGAACCGTGTGCTGGGGGCGATTTCCGCACCGTATGCGCTGCAGGGCAAGGCCCTGAATGTATATGCCAGTATTGGCGTCACCCTGTTTCCCCTCGACAACGAAGATGCCGAAACCTTGCTGCGTCACGCCGATCAAGCCATGTACGTGGCCAAACAGAGCGGGCGCAATCGTTTTCATTTGTTCGATGTGCTCCGGGATCAAGAGGTCAAAGCCACTCACCAGACCGTCGAACGGGTTCGGCAAGCGCTTGCCGCCGGCGAGTTGCGCCTGTATTTCCAGCCCAAGGTTAATATGCGCCACGGTGTCGTCGTCGGGTTCGAAGCGCTGTTGCGCTGGGAGCACCCGCAAGACGGCATGGTGCCGGCCCGGGAGTTTCTGCCGTTGGTGGAAGAGACGGATCTAATCATCGATATCGGTGAATGGGTGATGGATCAGGTGTTGTTGCAGCTGGACCGTTGGCAGCAAGCGGGGCAGGGTTGGCCGATCAGCGTCAACATTGCCGCCCGGCATTTTCAGCGGGCGGATTTCGTTGACCGCCTCAGACAGGTGCTCGCCCGCCATGCCCGCGTCGCTCCGCAGATGCTGGATCTGGAAATCGTCGAGTCGGTGGCCTTCGAAAACATCCAGCATGTCAGCGCCTGTCTGCAGGCCTGTCAGGCGCTTGGTGTGCAGTTTTCATTGGGCGACTTCGGCACCGGGTATTCGTCATTGAACTACCTCAAGCGTTTGCGCACCCAGACCATCAAGATCGACAAGTCGTTTATCCGCGACATTCTTCATGACCGCGACGATCTGGCCCTGACCACGGCGGTCATTGGCCTGGCCCGGGCGTTTGGCCGGCAGGTGATCGCCGAGGGGCTGGAAAGCATAGAGCACGGTGAGCTGCTGTTGCAGCTGGGATGCGATGTTGCCCAGGGCTATTTCATCGCCCAACCGATGCCGGCGACGGAGGTGCCGGGCTGGGTCGGAGGGTTTGTTGCGCCGTTGCAATGGCGGGGGCTTGATCAGCCCGCCTGAGGCTTGTCTTCACTGGCTTGTGAAGATCAAATGTGGGAGCGACTGTCTTGATGTCTTTTATTTTGAAGATTGACCAGAGGGCAGCCGAATTCCCACAGTCTCAGACCATGTGGTTTTCTAAAATGAGCGCGCCGGATGCAATTTTGGCCTTGCTCCGCTAGCATTAGCCGCTTGTGTTCCTTCGTGGCGACGGTTTTCGATGAGTTATCAGGTTCTTGCACGTAAATGGCGTCCGCGCTCGTTCCGCGAAATGGTCGGCCAGACCCATGTGCTCAAGGCTCTGATCAATGCCTTGGACAGCCAGCGGCTGCACCACGCCTACCTGTTTACGGGGACGCGCGGGGTCGGCAAGACCACCATCGCGCGGATCATCGCCAAATGCCTGAACTGTGAAACAGGTATCACTTCGACGCCCTGTGGCGAGTGCTCGGTGTGCCGTGAGATCGATGAAGGGCGCTTCGTCGACCTGATCGAGATCGACGCCGCCAGCCGGACCAAGGTCGAGGACACCCGCGAGCTGCTCGACAACGTGCAGTACGCCCCGAGTCGCGGGCGCTTCAAGGTCTACCTGATTGACGAAGTGCACATGCTCTCCAGCCATTCCTTCAATGCGCTGCTGAAAACCCTTGAAGAGCCGCCGCCCTACGTCAAGTTCATCCTGGCGACCACCGATCCGCAGAAACTTCCTGCAACTATTCTGTCGCGGTGTCTGCAGTTCTCCCTGAAGAACATGACCCCGGAACGCGTGGTCGAGCATTTGACTCACGTGCTGGGCGTCGAGAACGTGCCGTTCGAAGACGATGCGCTGTGGCTGTTGGGCCGCGCCGCCGACGGTTCGATGCGCGACGCCATGAGCCTGACCGACCAGGCCATTGCCTTTGGTGAAGGCAAGGTCATGGCCGCCGACGTGCGGGCGATGCTCGGGACGCTCGACCACGGTCAGGTGTATGACGTGTTGCATGCGCTGATCGAAGGTGACGCCAAGGCGTTGCTCGAAGCCGTCCGTCACCTGGCCGAACAAGGCCCGGACTGGAACGGCGTGCTCTCGGAAATTCTAAACGTGCTGCACCGTGTCGCCATCGCCCAGGCCTTGCCTGAAGGCGTCGACAACGGCCACGGCGACCGTGACCGGGTGCTTGCGCTGGCTCAGGCCTTGCCGGCCGAAGACGTGCAGTTCTACTACCAGATGGGTTTGATCGGCCGCCGCGATTTGCCGCTGGCACCGGACCCTCGCGGTGGTTTTGAAATGGTTCTGCTGCGCATGCTGGCGTTCCGGCCGGCAGACACCGAGGACGCACCGAGGCAACTGCTAAAGCCAGTGGGGATCAGCCAGGCCACAGTTGATTCCGCAAACTCAGTGGCTGCCGCGCGGGATGCCTCGCCGGTAGCCGCTGCGGTGGTTGCACCGGTTGTCCCTGCGCCGGTCGCAGAGGTTGTCGCCCCCGCTCCCGAGCCGGTTGCGACCGTTGCCGTGCCTGAGCCGGTGGTCATCCCCGAGCCTGTCGCGGTTGAAGCCGTCGTCGATCTGCCATGGAACGACCCGGTAGAGCCCGAAGTCGTCCAGCATCCAGCCGTCGAGCCGGTGCTGGAAACCATCGCTGTGCAACCCGAGTTGCCACCGATGCCGTTGCCGACGCCGGACAGCGTTGTGCCGGATGCGCCGGAGCGGGCCGCTGCGCCGATTCCCGAGCCGTCCGTGGCCGACGTCGATGCCGCAACGCCCGGCATTGACCTCGACGACGAGCCGCCGCTTGATGAGGATTACATCGAACCGGACATGGATTCGGCGTACAGCTATCTCGACGAACTGGCCAGTGAACATGCCGCCGAGCCAGCGCCGGAGCCCGAGCCTGAACCGGCCGCCATGCCCGCCACCGGTCTGGCCCTGCAATGGCTGGAGCTATTTCCGAAGCTGCCGATTTCCGGCATGACCGGCAGTATCGCCGCCAACTGCACGCTGATCTCGGTGGAGGGCGACCATTGGCTGATGCACCTGGATCCGGCCCACAGCGCCTTGTTCAATGCGACCCAGCAGCGTCGTCTGAACGATGCGTTGAACCAGTTTCACGGGCGCACGCTGACCCTGAGCATGGAGCTGATCAAGCCCGAGCAGGAAACCCCGGCCCAGGCCGCATTCCGGCGCCGCGCCAACCGTCAGCGCGAGGCCGAGGAGTCGATCCACGGTGATCCGTTCATCCAGCAAATGATGCAGCAGTTCGGTGCGGTGGTCCGTAACGATACAATTGAACCTGTCGATGCCCTGGCCAGTCAGGGCTAATAACTGAAGGCGTTCGGCCGGAAGGCCCGGGCGCTGTTTTTATCCAAGCACTTTGAGGTGATTCCCATGATGAAAGGTGGCATGGCCGGCCTGATGAAGCAGGCGCAGCAGATGCAGGAAAAAATGGCCAAGATGCAGGAAGAACTGGCCAACGCCGAAGTCACCGGCAAGGCCGGTGGCGATATGGTCACCGTGGTGATGACCGGTCGTCACGACGTCAAGCGCGTGACCATCGACCCAAGCCTGGTCGAAGGCTTGAGCGAAGACGACAAGGAGATGCTGGAGGCTGTGTTCGCTGCCGCCGTCAACGACGCCGTGCGCAAGATCGAAGCCAACAGTCAGGACAAAATGTCCGGCATGACCGCTGGCATGCAACTGCCACCGGGCATGAAACTACCGTTCTGATTCGCCAGAGCGCATCGGATGAGCTACAAAAAAATGCCAGGCATCGCGCCTGGCATTTTTGTTTCTGTCTGATGGATGTAGCGTCTAGGCGATCGCCATCGCGAGCAAGCTCGGCTCCTACAGGGAACCGCGTTAATCCTGTAGGAGCCGAGCTTGCTCGCGATGAAGTCCACTCGGTCCGAAGCAGAAACATCGAACGCCATACCGCCACAAAGGTCTGCTCCCCTATACCGCCGAATTCATCGATACAAGGAAACGCTCACATGCCAGAAGCATTGACCCTCAATCAACGTATCGTCCTGGCGTCCCGCCCGGTTGGCGCGCCGACGCCGGAGAATTTCCGCCTCGAAAGGGAAGCGCTGCCGGACCTGGCCGACGGTCAGGTGCTGCTCAAGACCCTTTTTCTGTCACTGGACCCTTACATGCGCGGGCGCATGAGTGACGCTCCGTCCTACGCGGCACCGGTGGAAATCGATGAAGTGATGACCGGTGGCGCTGTCAGCCGTGTCGAGCGCTCGATGAATCCAAAGTTTCAGGAAGGTGATCTGGTGGTCGGCGCTACGGGTTGGCAGAGCCACAGCATCAGCGACGGTCGCAACGTCATTCCGGTGCCGTCCGGGCTGCCGAGCCCGTCGATGGCGTTGGGCGTACTCGGCATGCCCGGGATGACCGCCTATATGGGGTTGATGGACATCGGTCAACCCACATCTGGAGAAACCCTGGTGGTTGCCGCTGCGTCGGGTGCGGTGGGGTCGGTGGTCGGCCAGGTGGCGAAGATCAAAGGCCTGCGTGTGGTCGGCGTGGCTGGCGGCGAGGATAAATGTCGCTATGTAATCGATGAGTTGGGCTTCGATGCTTGCATCGATCACAAGCGCCCGGATTTCGCCGAAGCACTGGCGCTGGCCTGTCCACAGGGCGTCGACATCTATTACGAGAACGTGGGGGGCAAAATTTTCGATGCGGTACTGCCGCTGTTGAACGCAAAGGCGCGGATTCCCTTGTGCGGCCTGATCGCGTCCTACAACGCCCACCAGGCACCGACCGGCCCGGATCGCTTGCCGCAATTGCAGCGCACGTTGCTGACCAAGCGTGTGCGCATCCAGGGCTTCATCGTGTTTGATGACTACGGTGATCGTCAGCCGGAATTCGTCAGCGCCATGGCACCGTGGGTGCGCGATGGCAAAGTGAAATTCCGCGAAGACGTGGTCGATGGTCTGGAGAATGCACCCGAAGCGTTCATTGGTCTGCTGGAAGGACGCAACTTCGGAAAACTGGTGGTGCGGGTCGCGCAAGACTGAGTATTTGACGCTAAAGAGAGGCGCGGGTATAAACCGCGTCTCGTTGTTTTGTCGGACGTTTCCCCAATGAGCTTCAGCCCTTTGATTCGCCAACTGATCGATGCCCTGCGAATTTTGCCAGGTGTGGGTCAGAAAACTGCCCAGCGCATGGCCTTACAGCTGCTCGAACGTGATCGCAGCGGTGGCTCGCGCCTGGCGTCGGCGTTGAGCCAGGCCATGGAAGGGGTGGGTCACTGCCGTTTGTGCCGTACGCTGACCGAAGACGACCTGTGCCCGCAATGCGCCGATATTCGTCGCGATGACACCTTACTGTGCGTGGTGGAAGGGCCGATGGATGTCTACGCGGTAGAGCAGACCGGTTTTCGTGGTCGCTATTTCGTGCTCAAGGGCCATCTATCGCCGCTCGACGGGCTCGGGCCGGAAGCCATCGGGATTCCGCAGTTGCTGGCACGGATCGAAGAGGCGGGCACGTTTACCGAAGTCATCCTCGCGACCAACCCGACGGTCGAAGGTGAAGCCACGGCGCACTACATTGCCCAGTTGCTCAGCAACAAAGGCTTGATCGCTTCGCGCATTGCACACGGCGTGCCCTTGGGTGGCGAGCTGGAGTTGGTGGATGGCGGGACGTTGGCGCACTCTTTTGCCGGACGTAAGCCGATCGCCCTGTAGTGTTTGAGCTGACGCCTTCGCGAGCAAGCCCGCTCCCACAGTTGACCGCATTCCCCTGTGGGAGCGGGCTTGCTCGCGAAGGCCGCGCCTCGGTTTACCTGTTTCACACAATCCTGTTGAAAACCAAGCAAGCGCTCGGTTAACTTCGCTGAACCCTTCAGTGGAGTTCGCCGATGCCTGCCTTTCAGGAATACTTCGACCACAGCCACCAATTGATCCGCGCCAGCGTCAGACGTTTCGTCGAGCGCGAGATCCTTCCAGACATCGACCAGTGGGAAGAAGCCGAAAGCTTCCCCCGCGATCTTTACCTCAAGGCCGGTGCGGCGGGGATTCTGGGGATCGGTTACCCCGAAGCGCTGGGTGGCAGCCACGAAGGTGATCTGTTCGCCAAGATCGCCGCCAGCGAAGAGTTGATGCGCTGCGGCTCTGGCGGTCTGGTCGCCGGTTTGGGTTCACTGGACATCGGTCTGCCGCCAATCCTCAAATGGGCCAGGCCGGACGTTCGCGATCGCGTCGTGCCGGCTGTGCTGGCCGGCGAGAAGATCAGCGCTTTGGCCGTGACCGAGCCCAGCGGTGGCTCCGATGTGGCCAACCTGCAAACCCGCGCCCGGCGTGACGGTGATGTTTACCGGGTCAGCGGTAGCAAAACCTTTATCACCAGCGGCGTACGCGCGGATTACTACACCGTCGCGGTGCGCACGGGTGCGCCCGGTTTCGGTGGCATCAGCCTGTTGCTGATCGAGAAGGGCACGCCGGGTTTCACCGTCGGCCGCCAGTTGAAGAAAATGGGCTGGTGGGCGTCCGACACGGCGGAGTTGTTCTTCGACGATTGCCGCGTGCCTGTAGGCAATCTGATCGGCGCCGAAAACATGGGCTTCGCCTGCATCATGGGCAACTTCCAGAGTGAACGCCTGGCCTTGGCGCTGATGGCCAACATGACCGCGCAATTGGCGTTGGAAGAAAGCCTGAAGTGGGCCCGTCAACGCGAAGCATTCGGCAAACCTATCGGCAAGTTTCAGGTGCTCAAGCATCGCCTCGCAGAAATGGCCACGACGCTGGAAGTGTCACGGGAATTCACTTATCGCCAAGCAGCAAAAATGGCCGCCGGGCAGAGTGTGATCAAGGAGATTTCCATGGCCAAGAATTTTGCGACTGACACGGCTGATCGGATCACGACCGATGCGGTGCAGATTCTGGGGGGCTTGGGGTATATGCGCGAAAGTCTGGTGGAGCGGCTTTATCGCGACAATCGGATTCTGTCGATTGGCGGCGGGACGCGGGAAGTGATGAACGAGATCATCAGTAAGCAGATGGGGCTGTAACAAGTTTTATTGATGTTGCTGCGACTGACGCTATCGCGAGCAAGCTCGCTCCCACCGGGGATTCTAGGTGTACACAAGTTTTGTGCACGACGGAGATTAACTGTGGGAGCTTGCTCGCGATGGCGTCAATACAGGCGCCGCTTACTTATCGGTCAGGGCAAACTGCGTCAGGCAAAACGTCGGAATCCCCATGTCTTCCAGCCGTTGCGACCCGCCCAGTTCCGGCAAATCAATAATCGCCGCCGCTTCATGCACCCGAGCGCCCATGCGGTGAATCAGGTTCGCTGCCGCAATCAGCGTCCCGCCGGTGGCGATCAGATCATCGAACATCACCACCGAATCGCCTTCGCAAAGACTGTCGGCGTGCACTTCAAGGAAGGCTTCCCCGTACTCGGTCGCATACCCTTCGGACAGTACGTCGGCCGGCAGTTTGCCTTGCTTGCGGAACAGCACCAGCGGCTTGTTCAACTGATACGCCAGCACCGAACCAATCAGAAAGCCACGAGCATCCATGGCGCCGATGTGGGTGAAGTCAGCTTCGACGTAACGGTGAGCAAAGCTGTCCATCACCCGGCGCAGGGCGGTGGGCGACTGAAACAGCGGGGTGATGTCGCGAAAGATGACGCCCGGTTTCGGGAAGTCGATCACAGGGCGGATCAGGGATTTGATGTCGAAGGAGTCGAAGACCATCGTCGAGTTGTCCTGGCAGGCTGCAAACGTCGCAGTATAACGGCGGCTGAACCGTTTCGCTCAGCCGCGATCGTCGGAATCAGCCTTCGATCGAGCCACCGGCCAGGGCGCAGAGCTGAATCGGGTCGAGGATATGAATTTCCTTGCCTTCGGCGGCAATCAGTTCGTTTTGCTGGAAGCGCGTGAACACCCGCGACACGGTTTCTACCGCCAGGCCCAGGTAATTGCCGATTTCGTTGCGCGACATGCTCAGGCGGAACTGATTGGCCGAGAAGCCGCGAGCGCGGAAACGCGCCGACAGGTTGACCAGGAACGTGGCAATGCGCTCGTCGGCGGTTTTTTTCGAAAGCAGCAACATCATCTGTTGGTCGTCGCGGATTTCGCGACTCATCACGCGCATCAGCTGACGGCGCAATTGCGGCAGTTGCAGCGCCAGTTCATCGAGGCGTTCGAACGGAATTTCACAGACCGAGGTGGTTTCCAGTGCCTGCGCCGATACTGGGTGCTTCTCCGTGTCCATGCCCGACAGCCCGACCAGTTCGCTCGGCAAATGGAAGCCGGTGAGTTGTTCTTCACCGCCATCACTGAGGCTGAACGTTTTCAGGGCGCCAGAGCGTACTGCATAAACGGAATCGAAAACGTCGCCCTGGCGGAACAGGAATTCACCCTTTTTCAACGGGCGGCCACGCTTAACGATCTCGTCCAGCGCGTCCATGTCTTCCAGATTCAAAGAAAGTGGCAGGCAGAGGGGAGCCAGGCTGCAATCCTTGCAATGAGCCTGGTTATGAGCGCGCTGCTTTACTGGCTCGGACATTTCTTAAATCCTTGTGGGAAAACACACATAAGACGTAAGGGTAACCCACGAGAAGATGTTCAGGCCAGCGGTATGCAGAATTGTCACATCGCCGCGTTTGAAGACCGCCTCCCTGATGATGAACGCTAGATCACTCGCGAAAACCGTTGCTGGTTCTGCTGTGCCAGGTACGCATCGAACACCATGCACACCGAACGCACCAGCAATCGTCCGGCGGACAGCACGGTGATCCGTTCATTGTTCAGTTCTATCAGTCCGTCCTCGGCCATGCCTTGCAACTGCGGCCACAACTCGCCGAAGTAACCACGAAAATCGATGTTGAATGCTTGCTCGATGTCGGCGAATTCCACGTTGAAACTGCAAATCAACTGCTGAATTACCGCCCGTCGTACGCGATCATCGGCGTTGCACAGCAGGCCGCGATTGGTGGCCAGTTGCGTGGAGGCCAGAGCGTTCTGGTACTGGTTCAGATCGCTGCTGTTCTGGCAGTACAGGTCGCCGATCTGGCTGATGGCTGAGACGCCCAGGCCAATCAAATCGCAGTGGCCATGGGTGGTGTAGCCCTGGAAATTGCGTTGCAGGGTCGATTCTTCCTGGGCAATCGCCAGTTCATCGTCGGGCAATGCGAAATGGTCCATGCCGATGTAGCGATAGCCGGCGGTGGTCAGCTGTTCGATGGTGCGCTGGAGCATCTCCAGTTTCTGCGCCGGCGTCGGCAGTTCGTCGCTGTTGATTCGCCGTTGCGGCATGAAGCGCTCCGGCAAGTGCGCGTAGTTGAACACCGACAACCGGTCCGGTTGCAGGTTGATGACTTCTTCGACGGTGCGGGCGAAGTTGTCGGGTGTCTGTCTGGGCAAACCATAGATGAGGTCGATGTTGATCGAGCGGAATTGCAGCGTCCGCGCCGCGTCGATCACCGCACGGGTTTCTTCCAGGCTTTGCAGGCGATTCACCGCCCGTTGTACCGCCGGGTCGAGGTCTTGCAAACCGATGCTGACCCGATTGAAACCCAGTTCACGGAGCAGGCCCATGGTCGACCAGTCGGCTTCGCGCGGGTCGATCTCGATGCCGTAGTCGCCGGTATCGTCGTCCAGCAAGTTGAAGCTTTTGCGCAACTGGGCCATTAACTGGCGCAATTCGTCGTGGCTGAGAAAGGTTGGCGTACCGCCGCCGAAATGCAATTGCTCGACCTTCTGCGCCGGATCGAGGTGGCAGGCGATCAGCTGGATTTCCTGCTCCAGGCGCTGTAAATAGGGCAGGGCACGGCCGCGATCTTTGGTGATGACTTTGTTGCAGGCGCAGTAGTAACAAATGTTCGCGCAGAACGGCACGTGCACATACAGCGACAACGGTCGCAGGGCCTTGCGACTTTCCCGTAGCGCGTGGAACAGATCGAAAGTGCCCACATGACCGTCGAACTGCACGGCGGTCGGGTAGGAGGTGTAACGCGGTCCCGCCAGGTCATAACGGCGGATCAGATCGGTATCCCAACGAATGGCGTCGAGCATCATGCGGGCATTCCCCCGGATAGGCTGGCAGTGTTCGCAAGTCTATGGGGGGCGGCGCTGGGGCATCTTGATTTGCATCAAGGGTGACGGGTGGCGTGATTGGTTTTGTGGCGAGGGAGCTTGCTCCCGCTGGGCCGCGAAGCGGCCCTAAAAGACGGGTCTGCTACGCAGTCCAGCGGGAGCAAGCTCCCTCGCCACAGGATCAATGCCCCATCAACCAATGCTGATGCGGCCCCGGCAGGGTCCAGAGACCAAACAGCATCACCAGCAGGCCACCGGTCATTCGCACGCTGCGCTTGCGCAACAGCGCGGTGACACGCTCGGCCGCCAGCCCCGTGGCGAGCAAGACCGGCCAGGTGCCGAGGCCGAACGCGAGCATCAGCAATGCACTGTCCAGCGCATTACCCTGACTCGCCGACCACAGCAACGTGCTGTAAACCAGTCCGCACGGCAGCCAGCCCCAGAGCGCGCCTAGCAACAATGCGCGGGGAACGCTCGACACCGGCAGCAATGTGTTGGCCACCGGCTGGATATGCCGCCACAGACCGCGACCGAGGCTTTCAATGCGGGTCAAACCGCTCCACCAACCGGCAAGATAAAGCCCCATCGCTATCAACAGCAATCCAGCGAGGATCCGCATCACCATGGCCGCCGGACTGTTCGCCACTGCCCAGCCCGCCAGGCCGATCAGCAGGCCGGCCGTGGCGTAGCTGAGAATTCGCCCGAGGTTATAGGCCAGCAGCAAGCGAAAGCGTCGACTGCGTTGTTCCTTGGGTATTGCCAGGGTCAACGCGCCCATCAAGCCTCCGCACATGCCCAGGCAATGACCGCCGCCGAGCAGGCCGAGGATCACCGCAGACACCAACAGTGGCGCCAGCTCAAACATGCGGGGGCACCTTGTCATCCGGTTTGACCGGATGGCCGCTGGCTTCGTCCACCGCAGCGGTGTGATTCGGATCCTGGTCGTCGAACAGAATGCTGTGGGCCGGGCCGTCGAGGTCGTCGTACTGACCGCTGTCGACTGCCCAAAAGAAGATGTACACCGCGATGGCCACGATCAGCAGCGCGGCGGGGATCATCACGTAAAGAGCTGGCATGGGGAGGCTCCATGCCCGCGCGGCTCAGGCCGGCAGCGGGCGGGTTTCTGGCGTGGCGCTGGCGGTCGGCGTGCTCGGCAGGCGAGTCAGGCGCAGGGCGTTCAGCACCACGGTCAACGAACTGATGGACATGCCGACTGCGGCCCACACCGGCGTGATCCAGCCGAGGGCGGCGAACGGCAACATGAGGCCATTGTACAGCCCGGCCCACAGCAGGTTCTCAATGATTACCCGACGGGTGCGTCGGGCGAGGCTGAAAGCTTGCACCAGCGCGTCGAGACGGTTCGACAGCAGCACGGCGTCGGCGCTGGTTTTCGCCAGATCGGTGGCCGATCCCATGGCGACGCTGATGTCAGCGGCGGCCAGCACGGGTACATCGTTGACCCCGTCACCGAGCATCAACACCTTGCGACCTTCCTTGTGTAGCTGTTGCAGGACTCGCAACTTGTCGTCCGGTCGCAAACCGCCACGGGCCTCGTCGATGCCCAGTTCGGCAGCGACGCTGGCGACCATCGGCGAGCTGTCGCCGGACAACAACAGTGTGCGCCAGCCGCGCGCCTTGCAGGCTTGCAGTAATGCCGGTGCATCGGCGCGCAAACGGTCGTCGAGGACGAACCACGCCAGCGGCCCCTGACTGTCGCCGAGCAACAGCCACTGGCCGGCCTCCTCAGGCATCAAAGGGATGGCGGCGCCGCTGAGTTCGCAGACAAAACCCGGCTGGCCGATCCGCAGGCGTTGCTCACCGACCACACCTTCCAGGCCCAGCCCCGGCGTGCTGAGGACTTCTTCGGCGGCCAGTGGCGCGCGGCCAAACGCGCGGGCGATCGGGTGTTCGGAACGGTTTTCGAGGGCGGCGGCGAGGCTGAGGCACTGGTCGCTGTCGATTGCGCCGAGGGGGCGGATCGAGCGCAACGCGAGACGTCCTTCGGTGAGCGTGCCGGTCTTGTCGAAAATGACGGTGTCTATCTGGTTCAAGCCTTCGAGCACATGGCCGCGCGTCAGCAGCAGCCCGAGCTTGTGTAGCGTGCCGGTGGCGGCGGTGAGGGCGGTCGGCGTGGCGAGCGACAAGGCGCACGGGCAGGTCGCGACGAGCATCGCCAGGACAATCCAGAAGGCCCGCGATGAATCCAGTTCCCACCACACAAGGCCGATGACGGCGGCAGCCATCAGCGACAGCAAGAGGAACCACTGCGCAGCGCGGTCGGCGATTTCTGCGAGTCTCGGTTTTTCAGCCTGAGCGCGATCCAGCAGGCGGACGATGGCGGACAGCCGGGTGTCCTGGCCGAGGGCGAGGACTTCCACGGTCAACACGCCTTCAACGTTGAGTGTGCCGGCGGTGACGGCATCGCCGAGCGTTCTCGGATGCGGCAGGTATTCGCCGGTCAACAGAGACTCGTCGATGCTTGATTGGCCGTCGAGGATCTTGCCGTCGGCCGGGAGGATCGCGCCGGGGTGCACCAGCACTTGATCGCCAACGCGCAATTCGCTGAGCAGGATCCGCTCGCTCTGACCGTCGAAGCTCAATCGCAGGCACGAGGCGGGCAGCAGATTGACGAGTTGTGCCGTGGCGGCGGCGGTGCGTTCCCGGGCGCGCCGCTCCAGATAACGCCCGGCGAGCAGGAACAGGGCAAACATGCCAACGGCATCGAAATACAGTTCCCCGACCCCGGTGATCGAAGTCCAGATCCCGGCGATGTAGGCGCTGCCAATCGCCAGCGACACCGAAACGTCCATGGTCAGGTGGCGCGTGCGCAAATCTCGCATTGCGCCTTTGAAGAACGGCGCACAGCTGTAGAACACGATCGGTGTGGTGAGGAACAGCGCGACCCAGCGCAGGATGGTGTGCAGTTCGGGGCTGAGGTCGATGTTGAATTCCGGCCAGGTGGCCATGGTCGCCATCATCGCCTGGAACCACAGCAGCCCGGCGACCCCGAGTTGGCGCAGGGCCAGGCGGTTTTCGCTGGCCAGTTGTTCGCTGGCGCGGTCGGCCTGATAGGGGTGCGCGGCGTAACCGATGTGGCGCAATTCGCTGAGCACCTTGCTTAACGGCAATTGCGCGTCGGCCCAGCGCACGTGCAGGCGATGGTTGGAAAGGTTCAGCCGCGCTTCCGCCACGGCCGGCAAGCCGCGCAGGTGTTTCTCAATCAGCCAACCGCACGCCGCGCAGCTGATGCCCTCCATCAACAGGGTGGTTTCGGCGAGCTCGCCATCATGGCGGACAAAGGGTTTTTGCACGTCGGCGCGGTCGTACAGCGCCAGCTCGTCCACCAACTGCACCGGCAACGCTTCGGGGTTGGCCGAGGCCTCGCTGCGATGCTGGTAATAGCTTTCCAGCCCGCCGGCGACAATCGCTTCGGCCACAGCCTGACAACCCGGGCAGCAGAACTCGCGGGTTTCACCGAGGACGGCAGCGGTGAAGCGGCTGCCGGTCGGGACGGGGAGGGCGCAGTGGTAGCAGGGGGTTGGTGTGGTCATGTCTGTTGCCATGAGAACCATTGTGGCGAGGGAGCTTGCTCCCGTTCGGCTGCGAAGCAGTCGCATTATTGCGAACTCGCTATGCCTGAAAGAACCGGTTTGCTGGTTTCAGGGGCGCTTCGCACCCCAGCGGGAGCAAGCTCCCTCGCCACATTTGACCGTATTCGCTGGAACTTACTTCTTCAAGTCTTCGGCGCCCTGCAGCGGTTCGTCACCCAGCAGCAGATCCTTGTCATGGCTGACCTGTTCTTCTTCGAACATGCGCCAGATGTGGTCGTCCTGAGTGCCCAGCAGCTCGACAAAGCGACGGCCATCGACCTTGTCGCTCAACTGACCGATGTAACGGCCTTGTTCGGTTTCGCTGCGGGCGAGGGTGATCTTGCGATCCTTCTCGGGCTGCGTGGGCGAGATCAGGTTCAGCTCCAGGGTTTTCGGTTGGCTGTTGCCGCTCAGGCGCAGGTCGACTTCGCCAGTCACGTCATCCAGGTGCACGCTGGCGCGCAGGAGCAGGGTCTGCGCCAGCAGCTCGCGGTCGAGGGAGCGGTTGATGCCTTTGCCGGCCTCGTAGTAGTTGTCATTGACCAGATTGTCCGGGTTTTTAACCGCGATGGTCACCATGGACAAGGTCAACGTCACCGAACAGGCCAGGATGGCAATGATGATCCACGGCCAAAGGTGCTTGTACCAGGGACTTGCGGCGTTTGCTGCGGGCATGATCACTTCTCTCAACGAATTTGTGGGCCGATGAACCGGCTCTTGGCTTCAACGTGGATGCTTTCGTCATCGGCGTCCTTGAGGATGAATTTCACCTCGTTGGTGCTCGACGGCAGTTTTTCCGGTGCCATGGACAGTTCGACCGGCTGGCTGAAAATCTCGCCCGCAGCGACCTTGATCTCGCGCTTGCCTTGCAGCTTGAGGTCCGGCAGGCCGGCGGCTTCCAGCACGTAGGTGTGGTCGCGCTGATCTTTGTTCATGATCTTCAGGCTGTAGACGTTTTCGATCCGGCCTTCGGCGTTCTCGCGGTACAGCACGCGGTCCTTGCTGACGTCGAAACCCACCAGCGAACGCATGAAGAACGCCCCCGCGAGCAACGCCATCATTGCCAGCAACACCGCCGCGTAGCCGATCAGCCGAGGGCGCAGTTTATGGGTTTTTTGCCCCGACAGGTTGTGCTCGGTGGTGTAGCTGATAAGACCGCGCGGGTAATCCATCTTGTCCATGATGCTGTCGCAGGCATCGATGCACGCGGCGCAACCGATGCATTCGATTTGCAGGCCATCGCGGATGTCGATGCCGGTCGGGCAGACCTGGACGCACATGGTGCAGTCGATGCAATCGCCCAGGCCCTGAGCCTTGTAGTCGACGCCTTTCTTGCGCGGGCCGCGGCTTTCACCGCGACGCGGATCGTAGGAGACGATCAGCGTGTCCTTATCGAACATCACACTCTGGAAGCGCGCATACGGGCACATGTAAATGCACACTTGCTCGCGCAACCAGCCGGCGTTGCCGTAAGTGGCCAGGGTGAAGAAACCAACCCAGAAATACGACCAGCCATCGGCCTCGCCGGTGAAAAAATCCAGGGTCAGTTCGCGGATTGGCGAGAAGTAACCGACGAACGTCATGCCAGTCACGAAGCCGATCAACAGCCACATCGCGTGCTTGCTGAATTTACGCAGGAATTTGTTGGCGCTCATCGGCGCCTTGTCGAGCTTGATGCGCTGGTTGCGGTCGCCCTCGGTGACCTTTTCGCACCACATGAAAATCCAGGTCCAGACACTCTGCGGGCAGGTATAGCCGCACCAGACGCGACCGGCGTACACGGTAATGAAAAACAGGCCGAAGGCACTGACGATCAGAATTCCCGAGAGCAGGATGAAGTCCTGGGGCCAGAAGGTGGCGCCAAAAATAAAGAATTTGCGCTCCGGAAGGTTCCACCAGACGGCTTGATGACCGCCCCAGTTCAGCCAAACCGTGCCGAAATACAACAAAAAAAGAAGGCCTCCGCCCATCATCCGCAGGTTGCGGAAAAGGCCGGTGAAGGCACGGGTGTAGATCTTTTCTCGAGAAGCGTAGAGGTCGACGCTGTTGTTCGCGTTTTTGGCAGGCGGGGTAACGTCGTGTACCGGAATTTGGTTGCTCATCGTTGCATCCCACGGCAGTGGAAAAATGCCTCGGTCAGTACATGCCGACCGAGGTCAAAAAGAGGTGCTGCAGTGGCGCAATGATACGCCTGTCGTTCTAGCCCAAGGGTGCGACCTTTGGTCGCGTTGGGGGAAATCCGCGGATGGTGTAGCGAATGTAACAAATCATGATGCAGGTCAATTGACTATAGACGATCTACCTTGGTCACTCGTCAGTCACAAGAAGGTAGCCTTGTCCCAGCGAGTCCAATCCACCAGAGCCGCGCTGTTTGTCAGCAACGCTTTCAACATTAAGGCTGCGTGCCTTTGGTTTCAGAATGTTTGCATTGTTACCAACTTGCGTCACGGGATCGCTCGCGGGTTGTTCAATATTGCCAATAGTATTTTCTTCGTTCATTTAATGATTTCCTTGTTTGTTTGTTTGTTTGGATTGTTTTGTTGGTGTGAGCGTTGCGGCTTAGATGTATTTGATAGTCGCTGTTCAGCTGGTTAGGAAGTTATCATTTGTTAGTTGTTGGATCTGTTGGGTGTTGGTTTCAAGTTGTGAGGTGTGGAGGCTGTTGTTTGTAATATATTTTATTGTGGCGATGATTGCCTGCTCCCGTTTTAAGGAGTTAGTTTGAGGTGGGTTCGGGGTAGCGTTGACTGCTCCAGATTAATAGTTATGTTGTATTTAAGGAGAAGGAATCCCATGTTTCTGTTTGAATCTGTAAAGGTGTTGAGTTTCATTGCTGTCTTGTCGTTCATGTCTACCTCGCAGGGTGCAGATTCGCCTCGGCATCTGATTTTTACGTCGGATCCGCAGTTTCCCTGGACCGAAAGTTCTGATAACGATTGGGACGAATCCAGTTCGGATCGAGACAAGCGCTCGCGTTGGTTGATAGAAAGCCAGTATTCGGACGTGGCCAACTTCAGGCGTAACTTTAGCCAGAATCCGAGCCACGTCCCCGTCATGATAAACGGCGATATGACGGCGTTCGGTCACAGTGGCGAGCGAGCCACTGTGCGATCGATTCTGGACGAGCGACTTGGAGGCGTCTATGACTACGGACTTGGCAATCATGACTATGGCAACAACATTGACAAGTGCAGCTTTCCCGAAAACAACTGTGCTGCCGGCAGTATTGGCGATTTAAAAAACAGGTATTGGGGGGTGGTGGGGACTTTTGATTTGGCAGCGAGGAGCGAAGGTCTAACCAAAGTATTTTATGGTAGTCTCGCCTATTCTCGGACCTTTGGTGATGTTCATCTGGTTCAGTTAAATAACGAGCCAACTTATTCGGTAAGTTTCTCGTCGGGGTTTCTGTTTAACAGAGTGAACTTTGAAATTTCAGATGCGCTGGACTGGCTCGAGCGCGACCTGCAACGTGCACGTCATCAGGGCAAGATCATTTTGCTTAATATGCACAAGCCGGAGCGTTGGAAGGGAGGCGCCGATCAGATTGAACGCTTTAGATCGATGATCGAGCGTTACGAGGTGACAGCGATATTTGCCGGGCATTTTCATAACAGGCCGGGTCAATATACCGGCTGGAACCAACGAGATTATTTTGGCGACGTTCCGGTTTTCCTGAGCGGCGGGGCGTCCAACCAGACTTACCTGATTGCCAGTTTTGCCCAGGATCGCAAGGCACTGACGGTTCATCAGGTCAATGGCAACAATTGGCCAAGTCGCCAAGAGATCGCAACGATCAAGGTCAAATAGCGAATACACTGCAGGCCTGAACAAAAACGGCCCCGTCAAATGATGGGGCCGTTTTTTGCATCAGGCTTTCGCGTTACTGAGCGTCTGCCGCCGGAGCCTTCTCACCGTGAGACAGGCTGTAGACGTAAGCGGCCAGCAGGTGGACCTTGTCGTTGCCTTGCAGCTGTTCTTGCGCAGGCATCTGGCCCTGACGGCCGTAACGGATGGTCTGCTGCAGCTGAGCGAAACTTGAGCCGTAGATGAACCCGGCCGGGTGGGTCAGGTCGGGGGCGCCCATTGCTGGCGTACCTTTGCCGGCAGGACCGTGGCACGCCACGCAGTTGGCGGCGAACAGTTTCTGCCCGGCAACCGGATCAGCCTTGGTGCCTTCCGGCAGCTTGCGGCCATCGAGGTTGGTCAGTACGAACGCGGCTACGTCCGCAACGCCTTGCTCGCCGATCACTTCAGCCCATGCCGGCATTACCGCGTGACGGCCGCCCATGATGGTGGTCTTGATGGTTTCCGCTTCGCCGCCCCAACGCCAGTCGGCGTCGGTCAGGTTAGGGAAGCCGTAGGCGCCTTTGGCGTCGGAGCCATGGCAGACAGAGCAGTTGGAGGCGAACAGGCGGCCACCCATCTTCAGGGCTTGCGGGTCCTTGGCAACTTCTTCAATCGGCATGGAAGCGAACTTGGCGAAGATCGGGCCGAACCTGGCGTCCGACTTGGCCATCTCCTTTTCCCATTCGTGAACGCCGGTCCAGCCGGACTGGCCGTTGGCGAACGCAGTCTGCTTCTCGTTATCCAGGTAGTTGTAACCCGGCAACAGGCCTTTCCAATTGCCCAGGCCCGGGTACAGAACCAGGTAGCCCAGGGCGAAGATGATGGTGCCCACGAACAGCATGAACCACCATTTCGGCAGTGGGTTGTCGTACTCCTCGATCCCGTCGAAGGAGTGGCCAACCGTTTCTTCTGTCTGCTCGGCGCGCTGACCCTTGCGGGTGGACAGCAGCAGCCAGGTCAGGGCGAAGATGGTGCCGAGACTGAGGACTGTGACGTACAGACTCCAGAACGTAGTCATTCTTTGTTACTCCTAGAAGCTTGCTCGACGTGCTTGATGGCTTCGGGATCATCCGCGAAAGGCAGCAAGGTCGCGTCTTCAAACTCCGACTTGCGCTTGGGGCTGAACACCCACAACGCCAGACCGATGAAGGCCACCATCACGACAACGGTGCCCAGGCCACGAATCATCCCGATATCCATCTAAATCACCGTTTGCTTTTGATGATGGTGCCCAGGCCTTGCAGATAGGCCACCAGCGCGTCCATTTCGGTTTTGCCCTTCACTGCATCCTTGGCGCCGGCGATGTCTTCATCGGTGTAAGGGACGCCGAGCGTGCGCAAGACTTCCATTTTCTTGGCGGTGTCTTTGCCGTCGAGCCTGTTTTCCACGAGGAACGGGTAGGCCGGCATTTTCGACTCGGGCACCACGTTGCGCGGGTTGTACAAATGCGCACGTTGCCAGTCATCGGAATAACGACCACCGACACGGGCCAGGTCCGGACCGGTACGCTTGGAACCCCACAGGAACGGATGGTCCCAGACGCTTTCACCGGCAACCGAGTAGTGGCCGTAACGCTCGGTTTCAGCACGGAACGGACGGATCATCTGCGAGTGGCAGCTGACACAACCCTGGGCGATGTAGACGTCGCGGCCTTCCAGTTCAAGGGCGGTACGAGGTTTCATGCCTTCGACGGGCTTGTTGGTCACGTCCTGGAAAAACAGCGGAACGATCTGGGTCAGGCCGCCGATGCTGACGGCGATAACCATGAAGAAGGCCAGCAGGCCAATATTCTTCTCGATTGCTTCATGCTTCATCAGTGAGCTCCAACTACAGCAATCTGTTCGGCGGCTTTGGCTTCAACCGGGTTCGAGGCGCGTACGGTACGCCATACGTTGTAGGCCATGAACAGCATACCGGCGGCAAAGAACGCACCGCCCAGGGCGCGAACGATGAAACCAGGGTGGCTGGCTTGCAGCGCTTCGACGAACGAGTAGGTGAGGGTGCCGTCATCGTTGATTGCACGCCACATCAGACCCTGGGTGATGCCGTTGACCCACATCGAAGCGATGTACAGAACGGTACCGATGGTCGCGAGCCAGAAGTGCGCGTTGATCAGGCCGATGCTGTGCATCTGCGCGCGGCCGAACAGTTTCGGAATCATGTGGTAGATCGCGCCGATCGAGATCATCGCTACCCAGCCAAGAGCGCCGGCGTGTACGTGGCCAATGGTCCAGTCGGTGTAGTGGGACAGCGAGTTGACGGTCTTGATGGCCATCATCGGGCCTTCGAAGGTCGACATGCCGTAGAACGCCAGCGATACCACGAGGAAGCGCAGGATCGGGTCGGTGCGCAGCTTATGCCAGGCGCCCGACAGGGTCATCATGCCGTTGATCATGCCGCCCCAGCTCGGAGCCAGCAGGATGATCGACATCGCCATGCCCAGCGACTGAGCCCAGTCCGGCAGTGCGGTGTAGTGCAGATGGTGCGGACCGGCCCAGATGTACAGGGTGATCAGTGCCCAGAAGTGCACGATGGACAGGCGATAGGAGTAGATCGGACGTTCGGCCTGCTTCGGAACGAAGTAGTACATCATCCCCAGGAATCCGGTAGTCAGGAAGAAACCTACCGCGTTGTGACCGTACCACCACTGGATCATCGCATCGGTCGCACCGGCATAGGCCGAGTAGGACTTGAAGAAACTGACCGGCAGGGAGGCGTGGTTGACGATATGCAGCATCGCCGTCACGACGATGAAGGCACCGTAGAACCAGTTACCCACATAGATATGCTTGGTCTTGCGCTTGGTGATGGTGCCGAAGAACACCAGACCGTAAGTGACCCAGACGATGGCCAGCAAAATAGCCAGAGGCCATTCCAGCTCAGCGTATTCCTTGGTGGTGGTGTAACCCAGCGGCAAGGTAACGATGGCGCCGACGATCACCGCTTGCCAACCCCAGAAGGTGAAGGCCGCGAGGCTATCGGAAATCAGTCGCGTTTGGCAGGTTCGCTGCACGACGTAATAAGAAGTGGCAAACAGTGCACAACCACCGAAGGCGAAAATCACCAGGTTGGTGTGCAACGGGCGCAGGCGTCCAAAGCTCGTCCATGCCAGACCGAAGTTCAACTCCGGCCAGACCAGTTGCGAGGCGATGAAGACACCGAGCCCCATGCCAAGGATCCCCCAGACCACCGTCATGATGGCGAACTGGCGGACTACCTTATAGTTATAAGCAGTCGGACTGATTGCTGTGCTCATTCTAAGGTTCCACGGTTTGGGTGTTTTATTAGGAGTAAAAATCGGCCGCAAGTATGGAGAAAGCGGGGGGTCATTGCAACGCGCCATGACCTGGGTCAATGCTTTCAAATGCTGATTCTGCGGCCTTTCCATATGCCGCGTAAGGACAAAATTGCTCGTGGGCAAAATGTCGCTGCGGATGAAAAAAGCGAGGGGGTCAGGTCAGATGTAACGAGGTGTGTTCAATCGTAACCAATGGTGACCGATGGCAATTGGCACAACAGCCGGTCTTTACCTGCCTTTGCGGCCTGTCATCGAACAAATTCGTCAAACACATCGGGTTGGGTCGACCTGGAACCGGCTCATGCCAGTCCGCATCGGAACAAGCTTAGACCCGAATCCGGGGAATCGAAAGGAGGACTAACGGAGGGTGCGACAATGGGTCGCAAAGGGGCAGGGAACTGCCGCATCCGGTGAAATGCGGCAGCAGAACGGTCAAGAATTATTCGCTTTTGCCTTCCGCCTGCAAACGTTCTGTATTCAGCCCGTGGGACAGGCTGTACACATAAGCGGCCAGCAGTTGCACCTTATCGTTGCCGAGCAGTTCGTTCTGCGCCGGCATATGACCCTGGCGGCCATGGCGAATGGTTTGTTGCAGTTGCGCCAGACTTGTTCCATAGATGAAACCGGCCGGTTGCGTCAGGTTCGGCGCGCCCATGGCTTCAGTGCCGTGACCATTCGTCCCATGACAGGCGACGCACATCGTGCTGAACGCTTGCTGTCCGGCTTGCAGGTCGGCACTGCTATCGGCCGGCAACGGCAGGCCTGCCAGTTCATGACGCACATAGGCGGCAACGTTTTTCACACCAGCCTCACCGAGGATTTCACCCCAGGCCGGCATCGCTGCCATACGACCGCCCATGATCGTGGTCTTGATCATTGCAGCGTCGCCGCCCCACCGCCAGTCGCTGTCGGCAAGGTTCGGAAAACCGAAAGCACCCTTGGCATCCGAGCCGTGGCACACCGAGCAGTTAGATGCGAACAGACGACCGCCCATTTTCAGCGCTTGTGGGTCCTTGGCCACTTCTTCAACGGGCATGGCGGCGAATTTGGCGAAGATCGGCCCGAACTTCGCGTCGGCCTTGTTCATCTCCTTTTCCCATTCGTGCGCGCCAGTCCAGCCGTCGTCGTAACCGGGCAGGATGCCTTTCCAGTTGCCCAGGCCCGGGTAAAGCACCAGATAACCCACGGCGAACACCAGCGTGCCTGCGAACAGCATGAACCACCACTGCGGCAGCGGGTTGTCGTACTCCTCGATGCCGTCGAAGCTGTGGCCCATGGTCTGGTCGACGCTGCCCTTGGTTTCGCCCTTGCGGGTGCCGATCAGCAGCCAGGTCAGACCGATCAGGCTGCCGATGGTCAGTACGCAGATCCACGTACTCCAGAAAGTGGTCATGACCGGGTACTCCTTGTGACAGGTTCTTGGGTGCTATCGGGTTGTGGCTCATCGGCGAACGGCAGTAGGCGCGCTTCGGCGAATTCGGCGTTGCGCTTGCCGTTGAACACCCACAGCGTCAGGCCGACGAAGGCCACGAACACCACGACCGTGCCCAGGCCGCGGATCATTCCACTGCTCATTTCGCTCATTATTTCAAAGGGCATGGCCATGACTCACCTCTTGCTCTTGATGGCAGTGCCGAGCACTTGCAGGTAAGCGACCAGCGCGTCCATTTCGGTCTTGCCCTTCAGCGATTCGACGCTGCCTGCGAGGTCGTCGTCGGTGTACGGCACGCCCAGGGTGCGCATTGCCTTGATCTTGCCTTCGGTGTGACTGCTGTCGACCGGATTGGCCACCAGCCATGGGTAGGCGGGCATCTTCGATTCCGGCACCACGTTGCGCGGGTTGTACAAGTGCGCGCGATGCCAGTCTTCGGAGTAGCGGCCGCCGACCCGGGCCAGGTCTGGACCGGTGCGTTTCGAGCCCCACAGGAACGGGTGATCCCAAACGCTCTCACCGGCCACCGAATAGTGACCGTAGCGCTCGGTTTCGGCGCGAAACGGACGGATCATCTGCGAGTGGCAGCCGACGCAGCCTTCGCGGATGTAAATGTCGCGACCTTCCAGTTGGAGCGCGGTGTAGGGTTTCATGCCTTCCACCGGTTTGTTGGTCACCTCCTGGAAGAACAGCGGGACGATCTGGGTCAGCCCCCCGATGCTCACGGCCAGGACCATCAGCAGCATCAGCAGGCCGACGTTTTTCTCGATGGTTTCATGTTTCATGGCGGACTCCTCAGGCCATCTGCGCGGCGGCGGCGACTTCGTCAGGCTGCGAAGCCCGCACGGTGCGCCAGGTGTTGTAAGCCATCAGGAACATGCCGCTGAGGAAGATCGCACCGCCCACCAGTCGAACGACGAAGCCTGGGTGGCTGGCCACCAGGGTTTCGACGAAGGAATAGGTCAGCGTGCCGTCTTCGTTTACCGCACGCCACATCAGGCCCTGGGCAATGCCGTTGACCCACATCGACGCGATGTAGAGCACGGTGCCGATGGTGGCGAGCCAGAAGTGTGCGTTGATCAGGCCGATGCTGTGCATCTGCGCACGACCGAAGATTTTCGGGATCATGTGGTACAGCGCGCCGATGGAAATCATCGCCACCCAACCGAGTGCGCCGGCGTGAACGTGGCCGATGGTCCAGTCGGTGTAGTGGGAGAGGGCGTTCACCGTCTTGATCGCCATCATTGGACCTTCGAAGGTCGACATGCCGTAAAACGCCAGCGACACCACGAGGAAGCGCAGGATGGGGTCGCTGCGCAACTTATGCCAGGCGCCCGAGAGGGTCATCATCCCGTTGATCATCCCGCCCCAGCTCGGCGCCAGCAGGATCAGCGACATCACCATGCCCAGCGACTGCGCCCAGTCCGGCAGCGCGGTGTAGTGCAAGTGATGCGGGCCGGCCCAGATGTACAGGGTGATCAATGCCCAGAAGTGCACGATCGACAAGCGATAGGAATACACCGGGCGTTCGGCTTGTTTCGGCACGAAGTAGTACATCATCCCGAGGAAACCGGCAGTGAGGAAAAAGCCTACGGCGTTGTGGCCGTACCACCACTGCACCATGGCATCCGTCGCACCGGCGTACAGCGAGTAGGACTTGGTGAAACTCACCGGCAATTCCATGTTGTTGACGAGGTGCAAAATCGCCACGGTGATGATGAACGCGCCGAAGAACCAGTTGCCCACATAGATGTGCTTGGTCTTGCGCTTCATGATCGTGCCGAAGAACACGACGGCGTAGGCCACCCAGACGATGGTGATCAGGATGTCGATCGGCCATTCCAGTTCCGCGTATTCCTTGGAAGTGGTGTAGCCCAGCGGCAGGCTGATGGCCGCCAGCAGAATCACCAGTTGCCAGCCCCAGAAGCAGAACGCGGCGATTTTCGGCGCGAACAGCTGGGTTTGGCAGGTGCGCTGGACCGAGTAGAACGTACTGGCGAACAGGGCGCAGCCGCCAAAGGCGAAGATCACCGCGTTAGTGTGCAGCGGGCGCAAACGGCCGAAACTGGTCCACGGCAAATCGAAGTTGAGTTCAGGCCAGACCAATTGGGCCGCGAGAAAAACCCCGAGCCCCATGCCGACGATGCCCCACACCACCGTCATAATGGCGAATTGGCGGACCACCTTGTAGTTGTAGGCGGTACTGATAGAAGTGTTCATGGTTCCCCATCCACGGTTCAGCCGAAGTGAACGCCCGTCTTCGCGAGTAAGCCGCGAAGGCAGACGCTCCCTTCGCCTGGAGTTATAGGCAGACTAAAAGCGAGGCAAGCATGGACAAAGAGCACAAGGCCAGTATTGACGAGGATCAATGGCCGCGGTGTGTGCGGGATCATGGTTGGTTGTGGAATGCCGCCGTTACTCCGGCATCGGCGACGCTGATTCTCGCCCATGGCGCCGGTGCGCCGATGGACAGCAGCTGGATGAACGACATGGCTGCGCGCCTTGCTGCGCAGGGCGTCAACGTGTTGCGCTTCGAGTTTCCGTACATGGCGCAACGGCGTGTCGATGGCGGAAAACGTCCACCGAACCCGGCGCCGAAACTGCTGGAATCCTGGCGCGAGCTGTACACCGTGGTGCGACGCTATGTCACTGGGCGTCTTGCCATTGGCGGCAAGTCCATGGGTGGGCGGATGGCCAGTTTGCTGGCGGATGAGCTGGGGGCGGATGCGCTGGTGTGTCTGGGGTATCCGTTTTATGCGGTGGGTAAGCCGCAGAAACCTCGTGTCGAGCATTTGGTCGGTTTGAAGACGCGGACGTTGATTGTGCAGGGCGAGCGGGATGCGCTGGGGAATCGTGAGACGGTCGAGGCTTACACGTTGTCACCGAACATCGAGGTGTTTTGGCTGGTGGCGGGGGATCATGATTTGAAACCGTTAAAAGCTTCGGGGTTTACGCATGAGCAGCATTTGGCTTCGGCAGCGAGTCGAGTAGCCGCATTTCTTCAGTGAAGGAATGGGTGCCGGGTCTGGCCCCTTCGCGGGCAAGCCCGCTCCCACAGGGTTTCGTGTCGATCACAAAATCTAACCACACCCCGGTTCACTGTGGGAGCGGGCTCGCCCGCGAAGAGGTCCGAACAGGCGACATCTCAATCAGATTGGCAATAAAAAACCCGGAAGCTTTCACGGTCCGGGTTTTTGACTTTCCAAAATCAATCAGCGGTTAAACCGCTCCACCAACGAATACTGTGTATTCGCCGTCTTGGTCAGCTCCTCACTCAACAACGCCGAGTGCTGCGCCTGTTCCGACGTCTGATCCGCCAGTTGCGAGATGTTGCTGATGTTGCGGCTGATTTCTTCGGCCACCGAGCTCTGCTCTTCGGTCGCGGCGGCAATCTGGGTGGTCATGTCGGTGATGTGTGCCACCGCTTCGCTGATCCCGACCAATGCCTGGTCCGCTTCCAGTACCCGTGCTACACCTTCTTCCGCCTGGCGATGCCCGGCTTCCATGGTTTGCACTGCTGTGCTGGCGGTTTGCTGAAGCTTGGCGATCAGGGCGTGAATCTGCCCGGTGGATTCGCTGGTGCGTTGCGCCAGTTGACGAACTTCATCGGCTACCACCGCAAACCCACGACCCATCTCACCGGCACGGGCCGCTTCAATGGCCGCGTTCAACGCCAGCAGGTTGGTCTGGTCAGCGATGCCTTTGATCACATCGACCACGCCGCCGATTTCGTCGCTGTCCTTGGCCAGTTGCGTCACGGTCAGACCGGTTTCACCAACCACCACCGACAGGCGCTGAATGGCTTCGCGGGTTTCACCGGCGATGTCACGACCGCGCCCGGTCAGGCGATTGGCTTCCTGAGTCGCGTCCGCCGTGCGTTGCACATGGCTGGCGACTTCCTGAGTGGTAGCGGCCATCTGGTTGACGGCGGTGGCCACTTGTTCGGTTTCCACGCGCTGACGTTCCAGGCCGGTGGAACTGCTGTGAGCCAGGGTGTCGGACTGTTTCGCCTGGTCGCTCAGATGCTCGGCGGTGTCCTGCAGACGGGTCAGGCAGGTTTTCAGGCGCGCCTCCTGGCTGAGGATCGACATTTCCAGACGTGCCTGCGCACCACGGCTGTCGGTGTACATCTGCGCGATCAGCGGGTCGGACGTGGTCTGCTCGGCCAGGCGCAGCAAGCGCTTGAGGCCGCGCTGTTGCCAGCTCAACCCCAGCAGGCCCAATGGCACAGAAAGTCCGGCGGCCAGCGCAAAGCCCCATTGGGAGTTGAGCGTGGCACCGATCATGAAGCTCAGTTGGCTGACCAGAATGAACGGCAGCCAATCCTGAAGAACCGGCAGCCATTTATCGGTGGAAGGAATCGCTGACTTGCCCTGGTTGATGCGTTGGTAAAGCGCTTCGGCACGCTGGATTTGTTCGGCGGTGGGCTTGACCCGCACCGACTCGTAACCGACGACCTGATTGCCTTCGAAAACCGGTGTGACATAGGCGTTGACCCAGTAGTGATCACCGGTCTTGCAGCGATTTTTGACAATGCCCATCCATGGCAAGCCTTGTTTCAGTGTGCCCCACATGTGCGCGAACACCGCAGCCGGAACGTCGGGGTGACGGACCAGGTTGTGCGGCGCACGGATCAGTTCCTCACGGGAGTACCCACTGATTTCGACAAACGCGTCGTTGCAGTAAGTGATCACACCCTTGGCATCGGTGGTGGAAATCAACCGTTGCTGAGCCGGGAAGGTCCGTTCGCGTTGTGTAATGGGCTGGTTGTTACGCATGGCTATTTTTCAATCCGCAAGGCTTTGAGAGGTTGTCGGCGTTGGCAGGGATTTATTGAAATATTTTTTTCAATATTCAGAGGTGTGTCGCAAAAAGGCCGCTGCGTTAGTGTGCATTCGTCGCTCCCCTGTAGGAGCGAGCTTGCTCGCGAAAAACGTCCAGACAACGCGTTTATTCAGACAGCACGCGGTATCGTTAACGACCATCGCGAGCAAGCTCGCTCCTACAGGGAATGTTTACGGTTGAAGAGGCAGGCCAAACCCAAACCAGCCGAACTTACGAAGCAATCAACTGCCGCAACACATAATGCAAAATCCCCCCCGCCTTGAAGTACTCAACCTCATTCAAGGTATCGATCCGGCACAACACCTCGATCTTCTCGCGGTTGCCGTTTTCACGGGTGATCACCAGCGTCAGGTTCATCCGCGGCGTCAACTCTACCCCCGTCAAACCAAGAATATCCAGGATCTCCTTGCCCGTCAGATTCAGACTCTTGCGGTTCTGATCCAGCTTGAACTGCAGCGGCAACACGCCCATGCCCACCAGGTTGGACCGGTGAATCCGCTCGAAGCTTTCGGCGATCACCGCTTTTACCCCCAACAGATTGGTGCCCTTGGCCGCCCAGTCGCGGCTCGAACCGGTGCCGTATTCTTGCCCGGCGATCACCACCAGCGGCGTGCCCGACGCTTGATAGCGCATGGCCGCATCGTAGATCGCCATTCTTTCCCCGGTAGGCATGTAAATCGTATTCCCGCCTTCCTCGCCACCGAGCATCTCGTTGCGAATCCGGATGTTGGCAAAGGTACCGCGCATCATCACTTCATGGTTGCCACGACGGGAGCCGTAGGAGTTGAAGTCCCGCGGTTCCACGCCTTTTTCGCGCAAGTAGTTGCCGGCCGGGCTGTCGGACTTGATGTTGCCGGCCGGGGAGATGTGGTCGGTGGTCACCGAGTCGCCGAGCAGCGCAAGAACCCGAGCGCCCGCGACGTCCTTGACTACGGGCGGCGGGCCGCCTATTTCGTCGAAAAACGGCGGGTGCCGGATGTAAGTCGAATCGTCCTGCCAGACATACGTCGCCGCTTGCGGCACTTCAATCGCCTGCCATTGCTCATCGCCGGCAAACACTTCGGCGTATTCCTTGTGGAACATCGCGGTGTTGACCTGATTCACCGCGTCGGCAATCTCTCGGGTACTCGGCCAGATATCGCGCAGATAAACCGGGTTACCGTTCTTGTCCTCACCCAAAGGCTCACTACTGATATCGATGCGCACCGTGCCGGCCAGCGCATAAGCGACCACCAGCGGTGGGGAGGCCAGCCAGTTGGTTTTCACCAACGGATGTACCCTGCCTTCAAAGTTGCGGTTACCCGACAGCACCGACGCGACGGCCAGGTCCGCTTTCTGGATGGCTTTTTCGATCGGCTCCGGCAATGGCCCTGAGTTGCCGATGCAGGTGGTGCAGCCATAGCCGACCAGATCAAAACCAAGTTGATCCAGGTACTGGGTCAGGCCGGCCGCCTTGTAGTAGTCGGTGACCACTTTGGAACCGGGGGCGAGTGAGCTTTTCACCCAAGGTTTGCGCTGGAGGCCTTTCTCCACGGCTTTTTTCGCCACCAGCCCTGCGGCCATCATCACGCTCGGGTTGGAGGTGTTGGTGCAGGATGTGATGGCGGCGATCACCACCGCGCCGTTTTTCAGTCGATAGGTATGGCCGTCGTATTCGTAGTCAGTTTCGCCGACCAGATCGGCGTTGCCCACCGCGACACCACCGCCGCCCTCACTTTCGAGCCGCCCTTCGTCCTTGCTGGCGGGCTTGAACTGCAGGCCGAGAAAATCTGTGAATGCCTGCGCGACGTTGGGCAGCGACACCCGGTCCTGTGGCCGTTTCGGCCCGGCGAGACTGGCTTCGACACTGCCCATGTCCAGCGCCAGACTGTCGGTAAACACCGGCTCCTTGCCCGGCAGGCGCCACAGGCCCTGGGCCTTGCTATAGGCTTCGACCAGTTGCACGGTTTCAAGCGGGCGGCCGGACAGGCGCAGGTAATCCAGCGTCACTTCATCCACCGGGAAGAAGCCGCAGGTGGCACCGTATTCCGGGGCCATGTTGGCGATGGTCGCGCGGTCGGCCAGCGGCAGGTCGGCCAAGCCGTCACCGTAGAACTCGACGAATTTGCCGACCACGCCTTTCTTGCGCAGCATCTGCGTCACGGTCAGCACCAGGTCGGTGGCGGTGATGCCTTCTTTTAACTTGCCGGTGAGTTTGAAGCCGATCACCTCCGGAATCAGCATCGACACCGGCTGGCCGAGCATCGCCGCTTCCGCTTCGATCCCGCCGACGCCCCAGCCGAGCACGCCGAGACCGTTGATCATGGTGGTGTGGGAGTCGGTGCCGACCAAGGTGTCGGGGAAGGCGTAGGTGCGGCCGTCCTCGTCTTTGGTCCAGACCGTGCGGCCAAGGTATTCGAGGTTGACCTGGTGACAAATGCCGGTGCCCGGCGGCACCACGCTGAAGTTGTCGAAGGCGCTCTGGCCCCAGCGCAGGAAGGCGTAACGTTCACCGTTGCGTTGCATTTCGATGTCAACGTTTTGCCCGAAGGCGCTTGCACTGCCGAACTTGTCGACCATCACCGAGTGATCGATCACCAGATCCACCGGCGAAAGCGGATTGATCCGCTGCGGATCGCCGCCGGCGTTGGACATGGCGGCGCGCATGGCGGCCAAGTCGACCACCGCAGGAACACCGGTAAAATCTTGCATCAATACGCGAGCGGGGCGGTACTGGATTTCACGATCGGAGCGACGCTCCTTGAGCCAGGCGGCAATCGCCCTGAGGTCGGCGCCGGTCACGGTTTTTTCGTCTTCCCAGCGCAGCAGGTTTTCCAGCAGCACTTTTAACGACATGGGCAGTTTGTCGAGATCACCGAGGCTTTTGGCGGCGTCGGGCAGACTGAAATAATGGTAGGTCTTGTCGTCGACTTGCAGGGTTTTAAGGGTTTTCAGGCTATCGAGGGACGGCATTGCGATCACTCCTTTAAGTCCGCACGGCTACGGACTGAGGGGACGGACAGAGCTTTTAACCTAGCCCCGTTTGAACGTTAAAGCTAATAACCGGACGCTATGGCCAAGTCCGAGGTTCCGAACTCGGCTATCATGCGCCGGTTTTCGTGACAGGCTTTGCTTCAACGCAAGCCTGGGCATCGCGCAGTGGTTGAATGTTTCGCCATCTGCCCAGGAGTAAGAATGAACACCCTCTTTATGCATTGCCGGCCGGGCTTCGAAGGCGAAGTTTGTTCCGAGATTTCCGAACATGCCGCGCGGCTGAACGTGGCCGGTTATGCCAAGGCTAAAACCGCCAGCGCCTGTGCCGAATTCATCTGCACCGAAGAAGACGGCGCCGAGCGCCTGATGCGTGGCCAGCGTTTTGCCGATCTGATATTTCCGCGTCAGTGGGCGCGCGGGATTTTCATCGACCTGCCGGAAACCGACCGTATCAGCGTGATCCTCGCGCACATGGCGGACTTCCCGTTGTGCGGCAGTCTGTGGCTGGAAATGGTCGACACCAACGATGGCAAGGAACTGTCGAACTTCTGCAAGAAATTCGAGGTGCACCTGCGAAAGGCGCTGATGGCCGCCGGCAAACTGGTGGAAGACGCGCACAAGCCGCGTTTGCTGCTGACGTTCAAAAGCGGTCGCGAAGTGTTCATGGGCCTGGCCGAGTCGAACAACTCGGCGATGTGGCCGATGGGCATTCCGCGCCTGAAGTTTCCTCGTGAGGCGCCGAGCCGTTCGACTTTGAAGCTGGAAGAGGCGTGGCACCACTTCATCCCGCGCGACCAGTGGGACGAGCGCCTGCACGGCGACATGACCGGCGTCGACCTCGGCGCAGCGCCGGGTGGCTGGACCTGGCAATTGGTCAACCGCGGCATGCTGGTGACCGCCATCGACAACGGCCCGATGGCTGAAAGCCTGATGGACACCGGGCTGGTACAACATTTGATGGCCGACGGTTTCACCTACAAGCCCCGGCAGCCGGTGGACTGGATGGTCTGTGACATCGTCGAGAAGCCGGCGCGCAATGCCGCGATGCTGGAAGAGTGGATTGGTGAGGGGCATTGCCGCGAAGCGGTGGTCAACCTCAAGCTGCCGATGAAACAGCGTTACGCCGAAGTGAAACGCTTGCTGGAGCGCATTGCCGAGGGTTTCAAGGAGCGCGGGGTTCGCGTCGAGATTGGCTGCAAGCAGCTGTATCACGACCGGGAAGAAGTGACGTGCCACTTGCGTCGATTGGACGTAAAGAAACCGAAATCCCGCTGAACAAACCGCACCGCCCTTGTAGGAGCAAGGGCGGTACGGTGTTGCTATAGATGACCGAATACCCGGCATTGCGCGACAATGCCGACCAGTTTCAGGAGTGAATCATGAGTGAAATGCTTGATACGCCGGTAGACGGCACCCTCGACGCCACCGGCCTCAACTGCCCGGAACCGGTGATGATGCTGCACCAGCACATACGCGACCTGGCGCCCGGCGGCCTGCTCAAGGTGATCGCCACCGATCCGTCGACCCGTCGCGACATTCCCAAGTTTTGCGTGTTCCTCGACCACGAACTGGTCGCGCAGCACGAAGAGGCAGGCACCTACCTCTACTGGATCCGCAAAAAGCTCGCTTAACCTGCCGAATGACTGATGCGGATCCGCTTGCGTGCACTGCGCGTCAGGCGGATCGACAGCATCAGCGCCGCGCAACTCAGGCCGACAATCAAACCCTGCCACAGCCCGCTCGGGCCACTCGGCGTGCCGAACCAGTCGGTCAGGCCCAGCGCGTAACCCACCGGCAAACCAATGCCCCAGTACGCGAACAGCGTCAGGATCATCGTCACCCGCGTGTCCTGGTAGCCGCGTAATGCGCCAGCCGCCGTGACCTGGATCGCATCGGAAAACTGGAACAGCGCCGAATACACAATCAGCATCGCGGCCACTCGAATCACCGTCGGATCAGCTGTGTAGATCGTTGCGATGTGCTCGCGCAGCAACAGCATCATGCTTGCTGAAATACACGCGTAAGCCAGCGCCGTGCCCATGCCGACCCCGGCGGCGAAGCGCGCTTCGCGGGGTTCCTGACGACCGAGCGCCTGGCCGACGCGCACTGTCACGGCCATGCCGAGGGAGTAGGGGATCATGAACACCAGCGAGCTGAAGTTCAGCGCGATCTGATGCCCGGCCACCACGGTGGCGCCGAGGCTGCCGATCAACAGAGCGATCACTGCAAAGATGCTCGACTCGGCGAACACCGCGATGCCGATCGGCAGACCGATGCCCAGCAGGCGTTTGATCACCGACCATTGCGGCCAGTCGAAACGGCTGAACAACTGGCTTGACTGATACACCGGCGCCCAGCGTTCCCAGCCGGCAATGCCCAGCGCCATCACCCACATCACAATCGCCGTGGCCCAGCCGCAACCGACACCGCCCATGGCCGGCACACCGAAGTGGCCATAAATGAACACGTAGTTCAGCGGAATGTTCAGCGCCAAACCGCACAGCCCCAGCACCATTGCCGGACGCGTGCGCCCCAGGCCATCACTGAAACAGCGCAGCACATGGTAGAGCGCGACGGCGGGCAAACCGCTGGCGATCCCGTGCAGGTATTGCATGCATGGGCCGATCAGTTCGGGGTCGACCTTCAAGATGTGCAAGATCGGCTCGGCGCTGAACAGCATGCCGGTCGCCATCAAACCCACCACCAACGCCAGCCACAGCGCCTGACGAACAATCGGACCGATCTCGCTGTGCGTCCCGGCACCAAAGCGCTGAGCGACTTTTGGGGTGGTGGCCAGCAGGGTGCCGGTCATTAGCAGAAACACCGGCACCCAGATCGAGTTACCCAGCGCCACCGCCGCCAGATCCCGCGGCCCGACACGGCCGGCCATCACTGCATCGACGAAGCCCATCGCCGTGGTGGCAAGCTGCGCGATCATGATCGGCAGCGCCAGGCCGAGCAGGTTTTTCAGCTCCAGGCGAACCCGGGCGGGGTGGGTGAGGGGAATGGCAGCGGGGCGGTCAGTCACGGAATTCAAGGGCAAAACGTCCAAAGGGTTTTCATGCGCGAGGCGGCGCATTCTACGCGTTGACGCAGTGGTCAGGAAAAGTCCTGTGTTAGGGATTTGTAATCATTTTTCGAACATGCCACACCCCCTGTGGCGAGGGAGCTTGCTCCCGCTGGGTCGCGAAGCGGCCCCCGGCAATTTATCAGGCGCATCGCATCGGCAGAATTTACGACTGCTCCGCAGTCGAGCGGGAGCAAGCTCCCTCGCCACGGGGGCGTGATCATTAATGCCCGCTGGCCCATCACATCCTTCTCCGCCTACACTGCCGATCCGCCAAAGGAGCCTGCCATGCTGATTGTTGCCGACGAAAATATTCCGCTGCTCGATGCTTTTTTCGAAAGTTTCGGTGAAATCCGCCGGGTACCGGGACGTTCCATCGACCGTGCCACCGTCGAACAGGCCGATGTATTACTGGTGCGCTCGGTGACCAACGTCAATCGCTCTTTGCTCGAAGGCAGCAAGGTGCGCTTTGTCGGCACCTGCACCATTGGCACCGATCACCTGGACCTCGATTACTTCCAGCAGGCCGGCATCACCTGGTCCAGCGCCCCCGGTTGCAATGCCCGTGGCGTGGTCGACTACGTGCTGGGCAGTTTGCTGACCCTCGCCGAAATCGAAGGCGCTGACCTTGTTCAGCGCACTTACGGCGTGGTCGGCGCCGGTGAAGTGGGCGGCCGTTTGGTCAAGGTTCTGCGAGGGCTGGGCTGGAACGTGCTGGTCTGCGATCCGCCACGACAAGCCGCTGAAGGCGGCGATTTCGTCAGCCTCGAGCAGATCATTGAGCGGTGTGACGTCATCAGCCTGCACGCCCCGCTGAAGAAACACGGTGCCGGATCGACCTGGCATCTGTTCGACAAAAACCGTTTGAACCAGCTCAAACCCGGCACCTGGCTGATCAACGCCAGCCGCGGCCCGGTGGTGGACAACGCCGCTCTGTGCGAGGTGCTGCTGCAACGCGAAGACCTGCAAGCGGTGCTGGACGTCTGGGAAGGCGAACCCGAAGTCGACGTGGCGCTGGCCGAACTCTGCGTGCTGGCAACGCCGCACATTGCTGGCTACAGCCTCGACGGCAGACAGCGCGGGACGGAGCAGATCCATCAGGCGTATTGCAATTTTCTCGGGCAACCGGCGCGAGTCAGGCTTAGTGATTTGCTGCCCGCGCCGTGGTTGTCGCAAGTGACCTTGCATGCTGACAGCGATCCGGCCTGGGCGCTGGCGATGCTGTGCCGTGGCGTTTACGACCCGCGCCGTGACGACGCGGATTTCCGCCGTAGCCTTGTAGGCAGTGTGAGCGAACAGCGTGCGGCGTTTGATGCGTTGCGCAAAAATTATCCGTCGCGGCGGGAGATAGATGGATTGCGGGTGCGGATTGAGGGGGATTCGCCTGAGCTGCTGAGGATCGTGTCGGCGTTGGGGGCAACATTAATCTAGGCATCGAGTCGGCCCCTTCGCGAGCAAGTCGGATCGCGATGGGGGCACCGCAATTCCGGATCAGCACCCACAAAAAACCCGGCCATCAGGGCCGGGTCAAGAAGACGGGGCTATATCAATCTTGTTTGGCAGGCTTGACCAATCGCTGTTCCAGTTCGCGGCAGGCGTCCTGGATCATGTCTTCAGTGATCGGTACTTCGCGGCCTTTTTCGTCAATGATTGAGCAACCCAGAGACTGATCTGGCTGCGTGCGGATCACTTGAATCTTGTCATCGCTGCTGTGTTGCAAGGACATGGCCTGTCTCCTCATCAGGTTGTGTACTTAGTGTAGAACCGCCAAGTGACCGGGCTGTGACAACTCCATGCGATCTTTTCGAAGCGGCAATACCAGTCCATCAGAAATACCGTAATGTTGCCACCCGAACTTTAGACCAATAGCGTCTAGGGGCGGGGCATTGCGGTCATAATTAACCTGACTCATTGTGATTTACAAAGTTCCGCCCCATTAAGCAGTCAGGCAAGCCCCCCCCATTGTGTAACTGGATGAACCCGATGCTTTCTGCCCGTCACCGCCGCGCGATTCGCCTGGCCAGTCGTTTCCTGGTGCCCTATCGCTGGCAGGCCTTCGGTGCCTTGCTCGCGCTGATTGTCACCGCCGGCATCACGTTGTCCATGGGGCAGGGGATTCGGCTGTTGGTGGATCAGGGGTTCATGACCCAGTCACCGCATTTGCTCAACCAGACCATTGGTCTGTTCATGCTGCTGGTGCTTGGCCTGGCGGTCGGCACGTTTGCGCGTTTTTACCTGGTGTCGTGGATCGGCGAGCGTGTCGTGGCCGACATTCGCCGTCAGGTGTTCAACCATCTGGTTTACCTGCATCCGGGGTTTTACGAAGACAATCGCAGCTCCGAGATCCAGTCGCGGCTGACCGCCGACACCACGTTGCTGCAATCGGTGATCGGCTCTTCGCTGTCATTGTTCCTGCGCAATCTGCTGATGGTGATCGGCGGGATTGTATTGCTGTTTATCACTAACCCCAAACTCACCAGCATCGTCGTTGTGGCTTTGCCGCTCGTGATCGCGCCGATCCTGATTTTCGGCCGACGGGTACGCAGCCTGTCGCGCCTGAGTCAGGACCGGATTGCCGATATCGGCAGCTACGTGTCCGAAACCCTCGGCCAGATCAAAACCGTGCAGGCCTACAACCATCAGGTCCAGGACGAACAGCGATTTGCCGTGACCGTGGAGGAGGCATTCAACACCGCCCGTAAACGGATTTTCCAGCGTGCGTGGCTGATTACCCTGGTAATCGTGCTGGTGCTGGGCGCGGTCGGCGTCATGCTGTGGGTCGGCGGCATGGATGTGATGGCCGGGCGGATTTCTGGCGGTGAACTGGCAGCGTTTGTCTTTTACAGCCTGATCGTCGGCAGCGCGTTCGGCACGCTGAGCGAGGTGATCGGCGAGTTGCAGCGAGCCGCCGGGGCCGCCGAACGGATCGCCGAGTTACTGCGCTCGGAAAACATCATTCAGTCACCGACGACGGGGCTGGTGACATTGCCGGAGCGGGTGACGGGGAATCTGGTGCTGCAAGACGTGCGTTTTACCTACCCGTCGCGTCCTGAAAGCTATGCCATCGATGGCTTGAACCTGACCATCAGGGCCGGCGAAACCCTGGCTTTGGTCGGACCTTCCGGCGCGGGCAAGTCAACGGTGTATGACTTGTTGTTGCGTTTTTACGACCCGGCCGAAGGCTGCATTCTGCTCGACGGCGTGCCGCTGACTCAACTCGATCCGTTGGATTTGCGCCGCTGCTTCGCCCTGGTCTCGCAATCCCCGGCATTGTTCTTCGGCAGCATCGAAGAAAACATCCGCTACGGTAACCCGAACGCGACGCTGGAACAGGTTCAGGAGGCGGCGAAAATCGCCTACGCCCACGATTTTATCGAGGCGATGCCCCACGCTTATCAAACTCATTTGGGTGACGCAGGCCTCGGTTTGTCCGGCGGCCAGCGCCAACGGCTGGCCATCGCCCGCGCGTTGCTGGTGGACGCGCCCATCCTGCTGCTCGACGAAGCCACCAGCGCCCTCGACGCTCAAAGCGAACACCTGATCCAGCAAGCCTTGCCCAGCCTGATGAAAAACCGCACCACCCTGGTCATCGCCCACCGCCTGGCCACGGTGAAAAACGCCGACCGGATCGCGGTAATGGATCAAGGGAAACTGGTGGCGGTGGGGACGCATCTGGAGTTGATTGCGAGCAATGCGCTGTACGCGCGACTGGCGGCGTTGCAGTTCAGTGATGGGCATGAAGCGGCGTGAATGAGAGCTGCTGAATACTGCCGGGTTCGGGCATTATGTCGGCCTCAATGCGAGCAGGGATGAGGATATGAGCCGTTATCAACCACCGTTGACCCTGACTACCAAAATGCTGGCGTTGATTGCCGGGATCAGTGAGCAAATCGGTCAGCTTTCGGCTGTGGATGATCGCCGGCAGACGCCTCAACTGCGGCGGGGTAATCGTATTCGTACGATTCAGGCTTCTCTGGCGATCGAGAATAATACCCTGAGCATCGAACAGGTGACTGCTGTTCTGGCGGGGCAGCGAGTGCTGGGATTACCTCGGGAAATCCAGGAAGTGCGTAATGCCTTTGCGGCTTACGAAGCCATGCCGGATTGGCAACCAAGTAGCCGAACCGACTTGCTTCGGGCCCATGAGTTGCTGATGGGTGGATTGATTGACGACTGTGGGCAGTTTCGCCGAGGCGGTGTGGGCATTTATCGTGGCGAGAAGTTGGTCCACATGGCGCCGCCACCGAGTCGCATTACGCATTTGATGGATGATTTGCTGGCGTGGCTCGGCGCTTCTGATTGGCATCCGCTGATCATCAGCTGTGTCTTTCATTATGAGTTCGAGTTCATTCACCCTTTCGCTGACGGCAATGGGCGCATGGGTCGGCTATGGCAGACTTTGATCCTTAGTCAGTGGCGGCCGGTGTTGGCTTATTTGCCGGTGGAAGCTGTGATTCGAGAGCAGCAGGACGCCTATTACGCTGCATTGTCGGCAGCCGACCAACTGGCTGAGTCGACGCCATTTGTCGAGTTTATGTTGCAAGCGTTAAGCCTTGCACTTGAGGAAGCAACTCGGAGCGAACCAGGGATCGACCAAGTAACCGACCAAGTAACCGATCAAGTAGCGAGATTACTTTGTGCATTGCGTGGAAGTGTTCCACTCAAGGTTAACGATCTGATGGCAGCGGTCGGATTAGCTCACAAGCCGACCTTTCGAGCTAACTATCTCAAGCCTGCGTTGGCAGTCGGCTTGATTGAGATGACTAACCCTGACTCACCTCGCAGTCCGGTTCAACGATATCGTTTGACCGCGCGTGGCGAACTCATTGCGGCAAGGAGTCGATCTACGTAGACGTTCGAGCGCCATAAAAAATGCCCGCATTTTTCAATGCGGGCATTTTTATCAGTGCCTCAAACTAGCCTCACTGATCATCAAAATAGCGCTCATGCCAATCCACCAACGGCTGTGGCGAGTTGAGTTTCTGGCCGTAGATCACCGAGTACGACAACACGTTCTGCACGTATTGGCGGGTTTCGTCGAACGGGATGCTTTCCACCCAGACGTCGAAGCTAAGGTGATCCGCGCCGCGAAGCCACTGGCGCACGCGACCCGGGCCGGCGTTGTAGGCGGCGGAGGCCAGGACGCGGTTGCCATTGAACTGGCTGTGCACCTGGCTGAGGTAAGCGGCACCGAGCTGGATGTTCTTTTCCGGATCGAACACCTGCTGTGGCGAGGCCAGTGGAATGCGGAACTTACGCGCGGTTTCCTTGGCGGTACCGGGCATCAGTTGCATCAGGCCGCTGGCGCCGACGCCGGAACGCGCGTCGACCATGAAGGCGCTTTCCTGGCGGGTGATGGCGAACACCCAGCTCGAGTGCAGGCCACGGACCTTGGCTTCGCGCACCAGGGCTTCGCGGTGGGCCATCGGGAAACGGATGTCGAGGTCGTCCCAATACTGTGCCTGGCTGATGGTGCGGATCGCCGGAAAGTACCATTTCAGGTCGTAGGCCAGTTTCGCCTGGGCGACCATTTCATCGCGACTGAAGTGGCGGCTGACGTGATACCACTCGCGACGACCGTCAACGATCTGTCCGCGTGCGTGGAACTCCAAAGCGCGACGCACACCCGGTGTGTTGCGAACCTTGTTGATCAACGCCTGGCTGAGCACCAGCGGTTTGTTGTTCAGCGAGTACGGCAGCTGCGAGCGATCGGCGGCGAGGAATCCGTAGAAGTCACGCTCGCGGGCGAGGCCTTTGTAAAGCGTCTGTGCCTCCGGGTTCTGTGGCTGCGCCAGTTCCAGGCTGCGGGCCTGCCAGTAGCGCCAGCGGTTGGTGGTCGCCAGATCCTGAGGCAAGCGGCGGGTCAACTGATACGCATCGTCCCAGCGGGCCAGACGCAACAGCAGGCGCAAGCGCCATTCGGACACGGTGTTGTCGCGCAGTTCCGGGTCGTACTTGGTCATCACGTCAAGGGCGCGTGGATCGAAGCGACGGGCCAGGGTCAGGCCGATTTCCCGGGCAATCGCGACTTTTTCATCGCGGGAGAAGTGCATGCTGCTGGCGTAACCGTCGAGCAAAGCCATAGCCTTTTCCGGGTCTTGCTTGGCGAGGCGGCGAAGGCCGAGGCTGACGATGTCAGACATGGGCTCGTCGGCCGGGGCGAAGCGCGAAGGCTGGTTCAGCAGTTCAGGTTTTTGTGCGACATCCACCAGCAAGCGACCGCGTGGCGCGAGCGTGGTGAGGCCGTTGATCAGGCTGTTGGCCAACGGATAGTTCCGCACCTGGGCGGCAAGCTTGGTCCGTTCCCAGCGTTTCTGTTCGGTCAATTGACCTTCGGCGGCCCAGACGCCGAACAAGCCGTCGCACGCGTCGGGCAGGGATTTACCGGTCAGCCAGAGTTTGTTGGCGTTGGCGTAGCCTTCGGATTTCTGGTTATGCCCGATCTGGTACTGCGCGTTCAGGCAGTCCAGCTCGGTGAAGTTGAGCTTGGGGTCGTAATATTTGACGAAGGTCGCCCAGTCACCACGTTCGGCCAGCCAGCGCAACCAGCGCAGTTTCATCCAGTTGGCTTGCGGCAGGTCACCGTGTTCGGCGAGAAATTTCTCGATCTCGGCATTGCTCGCGGTTTTCAGGCGCGCGGTCAGTTCGTCATACGCCAGATACGGCTCCAGCGGGTAGTCACTGAGTGCCTGGCTGTAACGAAAATAAGGGCCGGTATCGCCCTTGGCAAGCGCACGCTTGGCTTCATCGTAATACTGGCGCTGGGTGGACAAGTCCACCGCCTGGGCGGTTTGAACGGCAGTAGCAGAAAGAAGAAAACAGGATAAAAAACCGAAAAGGCGACTGCGCATGAGACGTCCGGGCAGAGAAATCATGACAAGTGCCGGCAATGCCCGCACTGAATAATCTGTAGCTTAGCCTTTTGCCAGCAACGGGCGAAAGCTTTGCAGGCCTGTCAGCATCAGTTCGCAACATTTGTCCTGCAGAGTGCTGCAAAGGTGAAATTGCCGGCCTTCTGAAGCCTCAAGTCAGGTAGAATGCGCGCCCGGTTTTTGGAGAAGCTCATGACCCTGCTCAAATTCAGCGATGTGTCCCTTGCTTTCGGCGCTATGCCGTTGTTGGACAAGGTGTCCTGGCAGATCGCCCGTGGTGAGCGGGTGTGCATCATCGGCCGCAACGGCACTGGCAAGTCCAGCATGATGAAGCTCGTCAAGGGCGACCAGAAGCCCGACGACGGCTCCGTTTGGCGTGCGCCCGGCCTCAAGATTGGCGAATTGCCACAAGAATTGCCGGTAGCCGACGAGCGGACCGTGTTCGACGTGGTGGCTGAAGGCCTGGACGGTGTCGGCGAGCTGCTTGCGCAGTATCACCACTTGAGCCAGAACATCGTCACCGATGCCGATCTGGACAAACTGATGCACGTCCAGCACGACCTCGAAGCCCGCGATGGCTGGCGTTTGCAGCAACTGGTAGACAGCACATTGAGCCGTCTGCAGTTGCCGGCCGACAAAACCCTCGCCGAATTGTCCGGTGGCTGGCGTCGCCGCGTCCTGCTGGCGCAGGCGCTGGTTTCCGAACCGGATTTGCTGCTGCTCGATGAACCGACCAACCACTTGGACATCGGTGCCATTGCCTGGCTCGAAGAAGCCCTGAAGGACTTCCAGGGCGCCGTGCTGTTCATCACGCACGACCGTTCCTTCCTGCAGAACCTCGCGACCCGCATCCTCGAACTGGATCGCGGCGGCCTGATCGACTGGAACGGCGACTACGCCAGTTTCCTCGTGCACAAAGAAGCCGCGCTGGCGGCTGAAGAAACCGCCAACGCGCTGTTCGACAAAAAACTGGCCCAGGAAGAAGTCTGGATTCGTCAGGGCATCAAGGCCCGCCGCACCCGTAACGAAGGCCGTGTTCGTGCATTGAAAGCCCTGCGCGTCGAGCGCAGCGAGCGTCGCGAGCGCACCGGCAAGGCCAACATTCAGTTGGATACCGCTGACAAGTCCGGCAAGCAGGTGATGGTCCTCGAGAACGTGAGTTTCGCTCACCCGGGCGGCCCGTTCCTGATCAAGGATTTCTCGATGGTTCTGCAGCGCGGCGACCGTATCGGTCTGCTCGGCGCCAACGGTACCGGCAAAACCACACTGCTGAAGCTGATGCTCAGCGGTTTGCAACCAACCAGCGGCAAAGTGGAAGAGGGGACGCGCATCGACGTGGCCTATTTCGACCAGTTGCGCCATCAGTTGGACCTGGAAAAGACGGTGATCGACAACGTGGCCGAAGGTCGCGACTTCATCGACATCGATGGTCAAAGCCGTCACGTGCTGAGTTACCTCGGTGACTTCCTGTTCAGCCCGCAGCGTGCCCGCACGCCGGTCAAGGCGCTGTCGGGTGGTGAGCGTGCGCGTCTGTTGCTGGCGAAACTGTTCAGCAAACCAGCGAACCTGCTGGTCCTCGACGAACCAACCAACGACCTCGACGTGGAAACACTCGAACTGCTGGAGGAGGTTTTGCTGACCTTCAACGGCACCGTGCTGATGGTCAGCCACGACCGGGCATTCCTCGACAACGTGGTCACCAGCACCCTGGTCTTCGAAGGGGAAGGCAAGGTTCGCGAATACGTCGGTGGTTACCAGGACTGGCTGCGTCAGGGCGGCTCGCCGCGCCTGCTGGGCGTGACCGAGAGCAAGTCCGGCAAGGCCGACCTGAACTCTGCCGTTGTCTCAGCCGAGCCTGCGCCAGTCGCGGCAGCCGTCGAAGCACCGGTGGTGAAGAAGAAGCTGAGCTACAAGTTGCAGCGCGAGCTGGAAATGTTGCCGGCTCAGATCGAAGCCATGGAGCAGCAGATCGCCGCCGTTGAAGCGCAGATGGCGGACGGCGGTTTCTACCAGCGACCAGCTGCCGAGACCGCTGCGGTGATCGCACAGCTCGAGCAATTGCAGGCTGAACACGACGTGATGGTCGAGCGTTGGGCCGAGCTGGATGCCTGATTGATCCTGTAATAAAAATAAGCCCGGCGCTCGTGATGAGCGCCGGGCTTTTCGTATGCAACGCGATCTGCAGACCGGGGCAGATCGAATGTGGGAGCGAGCTTGCTCGCGATGGCGGACTGACAGTCAACAAAGATGCTGAATGCTAGATCGCCATCGCGAGCAAGCTCGCTCCCACATTGGAAAAGCGTTGTCAGCTTTTGTTTTGCAGGCGCACCGCTAGCACGTCGCAGGGCGCACCATGCAGCACATCGTTGGCGGTGGAGCCCAGCAATAGCGCCAGACCGTGCCGGCCATGACTACCTACCACGATCAGGTCACAGGTCTGTTCCTTGGCCAGGTGATGAATTTCCTGGCGCGGCTGGCCGTAGGTCAGGTGGCTGTACTCTTTGGAGAGCTCCGGGTACTTCACGATCAATCGGTCCAGTCGCTCTTTGGCCTGATCGAACTGCTGTTGTTGCAGTTGTGACAGGTCCATCGGCACGTCGCCGCCGAAAGCCATGGCCATCGGTTCGACAATGTGCACCAAGGACAACTTCGCACCATTGCTCACCGACAGTTCGCGAGCGCGGTGGATGACAGGGTCGCACTCTTCGGTGAGGTCTACAGCGACCAGAATGTGGTTGTAGGGCATGAGGTGCTCCTCCTGAGGATGCAATATTGGTAAGTATGGCTGGTTTCAAGCGCATTGTTTTCAAAGTGACCCAAAGCGCTCATCAAGATTCGGGAGTACAGATATGACGGTCTGGATAGTGGTGTCAATCCTGTTGGTGGTGCTGAGCCCGCTGGCATGGTTGCGGCCGTCCCGTGGTCAGAGCGGGCGCATGGCCCTGCGCATGGAGGCGCGACGCATCGGGCTGGCCATGCAGCTGGCGCCCCAGGACTGGCCGCACTGGTTGAGTCAGGAGCCGCCGAGTCCCTGCGCGCAGTACCATCGACCGCGTCGCGGCAATCAACCAGCGTGCTGGAGTTACTGGCAGAAGTCACCGGGTGTGTGGGTGAATCAATGGCAGGAGGTTTGCGAGGATCAAGCGCTGCTGAATCATTTCGAAAAATTGCCGGCCAACGTCTACAAGGTCGAAGCGGACAAGCAGATGATCACGTTGTATTGGGGCGAGAAGGGTGAAGCGACAGTTTTGCTACAAATCGATGCCACCCTCAAAGCATTAGCCTGATCACGATCCGTTGTAGGCGTGCCTTTTGCGCAGGCAATAAAAAGCCCGACATTCATCATCGGGCTGGAGTTGGCCAGGCAGGCCGGTAAACCGCTGTGAACTGATCTTGCGCCAAGCATTCGCCGACGCGTTGATGTTTTTTTCTCAATCTCACGCCCAGCGTAGCCTTTTAAACAAAGGCTGCCGCGAATTAGGGCGACTTTTCTAACTATTGATTCTATGAATGGCCTCACATGCATCCGTGTGTTGCAGGTACTCGTGGTACGGAAATGACCGGAAAGTCGCGTTTCAACCCGCATTTTGGGCGATTGACAATTGTCGGAAATTCCGTGAAGGTGGCGTACCCCAAATCAAACGGGCGTATGAATTGAGCGTTTGCATTGCAGACTGCTCCTACAGAATCCCGACTATCGCGTTGGCGGGTGTGCCGGGTGGATTGGCGTAGCATCGACGATAACGTCCCTGCCCAGCCATTCGCCTGCGTCCGACGTGTACGGTTCAGCTTCCATATCGTGGAGATCAGTTGATGATTTACGAAGGTAAAGCCATCACGGTTACGGCTCTTGAAAGTGGCATCGTCGAATTGAAATTCGACCTCAAGGGTGAGTCCGTCAACAAGTTCAACCGTCTAACCCTGAACGAACTGCGTCAGGCTGTAGACACCATCACGGCAGATGCTTCGATCAAGGGTGTGATCGTCAGCAGCGGCAAGGACGTATTCATCGTCGGCGCCGACATCACCGAATTCGTCGAAAACTTCAAGCTGCCGGATGCGGAGCTGGTTGCTGGCAATCTGGAAGCCAACAAGATTTTCAGTGATTTCGAAGACCTCAACGTCCCGACTGTCGCCGCGATCAACGGCATCGCCCTGGGTGGCGGTCTGGAAATGTGCCTGGCGGCGGACTACCGCGTCATGTCCATCACGGCCAAGATCGGTCTGCCGGAAGTCAAACTGGGCATCTACCCGGGCTTCGGCGGTACCGTGCGCCTGCCGCGCCTCATCGGTGCCGACAACGCCATCGAGTGGATTGCCGCCGGCAAGGAAAATCGCGCTGAAGACGCGCTGAAAGTCGGCGCCGTCGACGCAGTGGTTGCTCCTGAGAAGCTGCAGGAAGCCGCTCTGGAACTGATCAAGCGCGCTATCTCCGGCGAATTCGATTACAAAGCCAAGCGTCAGCCGAAGCTGGAAAAGCTGAAGCTGAATGCCATCGAACAAATGATGGCTTTCGAAACCGCCAAAGGTTTCGTCGCCGGTCAGGCTGGCCCGAACTACCCGGCGCCGGTCGAAGCGATCAAGACGATCCAGAAAGCCGCGAACTTCGGTCGCGACAAAGCGCTGGAAGTCGAAGCCGCCGGTTTCGTCAAACTGGCCAAGACCTCTGCCGCGCAGAGCCTGATCGGTCTGTTCCTGAACGATCAGGAACTGAAGAAGAAGGCCAAGGCCTACGACGAAATCGCCAGGGACGTGAAGCAGGCTGCCGTATTGGGCGCCGGCATCATGGGTGGCGGTATCGCTTATCAGTCGGCCTCCAAAGGCACGCCGATCCTGATGAAGGACATCAACGAGCACGGCATCGAGCAAGGCCTGGCCGAAGCCGCCAAGTTGCTGGTGAGCCGCGTTGATAAAGGTCGCATGACCGCGGCGAAAATGGCTGAAGTCCTTAACGGCATTCGTCCGACCCTGTCCTACGGCGACTTCGGTCACGTGGATCTGGTCGTAGAAGCTGTCGTCGAGAACCCGAAGGTCAAGCAAGCCGTCCTGGCTGAAGTCGAAGACAAGGTCAAAGAGGACACCATCCTCGCGTCCAACACCTCGACCATTTCCATCACCTTGCTGGCCAAGGCCCTCAAGCGTCCGGAAAACTTCGTCGGCATGCACTTCTTCAACCCGGTGCACATGATGCCGCTGGTTGAAGTGATTCGTGGCGAAAAGTCCAGCGAGCAAGCGGTTGCCACTACCGTTGCCTACGCCAAGAAAATGGGCAAGAACCCGATCGTCGTCAACGACTGCCCAGGCTTCCTGGTCAACCGTGTGCTGTTCCCGTACTTCGGCGGTTTCGCCAAGCTGGTCAGCGCTGGTGTGGACTTCGTCCGTATCGACAAGATCATGGAAAAATTCGGCTGGCCGATGGGCCCGGCGTACCTGATGGACGTGGTCGGCATCGACACCGGCCACCACGGTCGCGACGTAATGGCTGAAGGTTTCCCGGACCGCATGAAAGACGACCGCCGTTCGGCTATCGACGTGCTCTACGAAGCCAAGCGCCTGGGCCAGAAGAATGGCAAGGGCTTCTACGCCTACGAGACCGACAAGAAAGGCAAGCAGAAGAAAGTCGCCGATCCTTCGGTGCTGGAAGTGCTCAAGCCGATCGTTTTCGAGCAGCGCGAAGTCACTGACGAAGACATCATCAACTGGATGATGATCCCGCTGTGCCTGGAAACCGTACGTTGCCTGGAAGACGGCATCGTTGAAACTGCTGCCGAAGCCGACATGGGTCTGGTCTACGGTATTGGCTTCCCTCCATTCCGTGGCGGTGCGCTGCGCTACATCGACTCGATCGGTGTTGCAGAGTTCGTTGCCCTGGCTGACCAGTACGCTGATCTGGGCGCGCTGTACCACCCGACCGCGAAGCTGCGTGAAATGGCCAAAAACGGCCAGAGCTTCTTCGGTTAAGCGCCCCCAACTAGAGTGAGAGTGAATATATGAGCTTGAATCCTAGAGACGTCGTGATTGTCGACTTCGGTCGTACTCCGATGGGCCGCTCCAAGGGCGGCATGCACCGCAACACCCGCGCCGAGGACATGTCGGCGCACCTGATCAGCAAATTGCTGGAACGCAACGTCAAGGTCGACCCGAACGAAGTCGAAGACGTGATCTGGGGCTGTGTAAACCAGACCCTGGAGCAGGGCTGGAACATCGCCCGCATGGCGTCCCTGATGACTCAGATCCCGCACACTGCTGCCGGCCAGACCGTCAGCCGTCTGTGTGGCTCGTCGATGAGCGCACTGCACACTGCCGCGCAAGCGATCATGACCGGCAACGGTGACGTATTCGTCGTCGGCGGCGTTGAGCACATGGGCCACGTGAGCATGATGCACGGTGTCGATCCGAACCCGCACATGTCGCTGTACGCGGCGAAAGCCTCGGGCATGATGGGTCTGACCGCTGAAATGCTCGGCAAAATGCACGGCATCACTCGCGAGCAACAGGACGCTTTCGGCGTGCGCTCCCACCAACTCGCCCACAAGGCGACCGTGGAAGGCAAGTTCAAGGACGAAATCATCCCGATGCAGGGCTACGACGAGAACGGTTTCCTGAAACTGTTCGACTACGACGAAACCATTCGTCCGGAAACCACCCTGGAAAGCCTGGCGGCGTTGAAGCCAGCGTTTAACCCGAAGGGCGGCACCGTGACAGCCGGTACTTCGTCGCAAATCACTGACGGTGCTTCGTGCATGATCGTGATGTCGGCGCAGCGTGCACAGGACCTGGGCATTCAGCCTCTGGCTGTGATTCGCTCGATGGCAGTGGCAGGTGTGGACCCGGCAATCATGGGTTATGGTCCAGTACCAGCGACGCAGAAAGCACTGAAGCGCGCGGGCCTTGGCATCAACGATATCGACTTCTTCGAGCTCAACGAAGCTTTCGCCGCGCAGGCCTTGCCGGTGCTGAAAGATTTGAAAGTGCTCGACAAGATGAACGAGAAGGTTAACCTGCACGGCGGCGCGATCGCCTTGGGTCACCCGTTCGGTTGTTCCGGCGCGCGTATTTCCGGCACCCTGCTGAACGTGATGAAGCAAAATGGCGGCACCTTCGGGGTAGCCACCATGTGCATTGGTCTCGGCCAAGGCATCTCCACCGTCTTCGAACGCGTTTAAGCGTTCCGTTGATGGAAGCCGGGGCCAAGTGCCCCGGTTTTTGTTTTTCCGGATTTATTTTTGTTTTTATTTTGAAAAGATTTGAGTGAGGGCCAAACCATGCCGATACAACCTGGGCTCTACCAACATTACAAAGGTCCGCAGTACCGCGTATTCAGCATTGCGCGTCATTCGGAAACCGAAGAAGAAGTGGTCTTCTACCAAGCCCTGTATGGCGATTACGGCTTTTGGGTGCGTCCCTTGAGCATGTTCCTGGAGTCGGTCGAGGTTGACGGCGAACAGGTGCCACGCTTTGCTTTAGTGCAAGCCGAACCGAGCCTATTTTCGAAGCCATAAGCTGAGTGCGCGCAAAACCCTGCGCTTGACCTCACCTTGTAGCCACTATATATAGCGGTGCCGCGTCAGGCGCCAACCGCCTTTCACTTCTAGAATTCAGGAATTTTCTGATCCATGGGCAAATCGCTGGTCATTGTGGAATCCCCGGCTAAGGCCAAGACCATCAACAAGTATCTGGGTAACCAATACGTGGTGAAGTCGAGTATCGGCCATATCCGAGACCTGCCCACCAGCGGTTCGGCTAGCGCCAGCAAAGAGCCAGCCGCCAAGCGTGGCAAGGCTGCCGCGGGTGAAGGTCCGGTGCTCACGCCGAAAGAGAAAGCGCGCAAACAGTTGGTCTCTCGCATGGGTGTCGATCCCGATCATGGCTGGAAAGCCAAGTACGAGATCCTTCCGGGCAAGGAAAAGGTCATCGAAGAGCTGCGCCGGCTCGCCAAGGATGCTGACACCATCTATCTCGCAACCGACTTGGATCGCGAGGGGGAAGCCATTGCCTGGCACCTGCGCGAAGCCATCGGTGGTGACGACAGCCGCTACAAGCGCGTGGTGTTCAACGAAATCACCAAGAAGGCGATTCAGGAAGCCTTCTCCAAGCCGGGCGAGTTGGACATCGATCGTGTCAACGCCCAACAGGCGCGTCGCTTCCTCGATCGCGTGGTGGGTTACATGGTTTCGCCCCTGCTGTGGGCCAAGATCGCCCGTGGCCTGTCCGCCGGTCGCGTGCAATCGGTTGCCGTGAAGCTGGTGGTCGAGCGTGAACGAGAAATCCGTGCGTTCAATCCGGAAGAGTACTGGGAAGTCCACGCCGACCTCGGCACCGCCAAGGGCGCCACCGTGCGCTTCGACGTGGCTCGCGAGAAAGGGGAGGCCTTCAAGCCGCTGAACGAAGCCCAGGCCATGGCCGCGCTGGAGAAGCTCAAGGCTTCCAGCTACAGCATCGTCAAACGCGAAGACAAGCCGACCAGCAGCAAGCCGTCGGCGCCGTTCATCACGTCCACCCTGCAACAGGCCGCGAGCAACCGCCTGGGTTTCGGCGTGAAGAAAACCATGATGATGGCCCAGCGTCTCTACGAAGCGGGCTACATCACCTATATGCGTACCGACTCCACCAACCTCTCGGCCGATGCCGTGACGATGGCGCGTACCTATATTGAAGGCGAATTCGGCAAGAAGTACCTGCCGGAAACCCCGAACGTCTACAGCAGCAAGGAAGGCGCACAAGAGGCTCACGAAGCGATTCGACCGTCCGATGCCAACACCGAGCCAAGCAAGCTCTCGGGCATGGAGCGAGATGCAGAGCGGCTCTACGAGCTGATCTGGCGCCAGTTCCTCGCTTGTCAGATGCTGCCGGCCCAATACCTGTCGACCACGGTTACCGTCGGCGCCGGCGACTTCGAACTGCGCGCCAAGGGTCGCATCCTGAAGTTTGACGGTTACACCCGCGTCATGCCACAAATCGCCAAGCCTGGCGATGACGACGTACTGCCAGACATGGCCCAGGGCGACGCGATGAAGCTGATCAAGCTTGATCCGACCCAGCACTTCACCAAACCGCCGGCGCGTTACTCGGAAGCGAGCCTGGTCAAAGAAATGGAAAAACGCGGTATCGGTCGTCCTTCGACCTATGCGGCGATCATTTCGACCATTCAGGACCGCGGCTACGTGGCGCTGCACAACCGTCGTTTCTATTCGGAAAAGATGGGTGACATCGTTACCGAGCGGCTGTCCGAGAGTTTCTCCAACCTGATGGACTACGGCTTTACCGCCGGCATGGAAGAGAACCTCGATGACGTGGCTCAGGGCGAGCGCGACTGGAAAAACGTGCTGGACGAGTTCTACGGCGACTTCAAGAAAAAGCTTGAGGTAGCCGAAAGCGCCGAAAACGGCATGCGTGCCAACCAGCCGGTGATGACCGACATTCCGTGCCTGACCTGTGGCCGTCCGATGCAGATTCGTACTGCATCGACTGGCGTATTCCTCGGTTGCTCGGGTTACAGCCTGCCGCCGAAAGAGCGCTGCAAAGCCACTGTCAACCTGGTGCCGGGCGACGAAATTGCGGCGGACGACGAGGGTGAATCGGAGTCGCTGGTTCTGCGCGGCAAGCATCGTTGCCCGATCTGCAGCACCGCGATGGACGCTTACCTGCTCGACGAGAAGCGCAAGCTGCACATCTGCGGCAACAACCCGGATTGCGACGGCTATGAAATCGAAGAGGGTACCTATCGCATCAAGGGCTATGAAGGTCCGATCCTGGAATGCGACAAGTGTGGCAGTGAGATGCAACTCAAGACTGGCCGTTTCGGAAAATTCTTCGGTTGCACCAACGCAACGTGCAAGAACACCCGCAAACTGCTGAAAAGCGGTGACGCGGCGCCGCCGAAGATGGATCCGGTGAAGATGCCCGAGCTGAAATGCGAAAAGGTCAACGACACCTACATCCTGCGCGACGGTGCTTCCGGCCTGTTCCTGGCGGCGAGCCAGTTCCCGAAAAACCGCGAGACCCGTGCTCCGCTGGTCTTGGAAATCGTGCCGCACAAGGATGAGATCGATCCGAAGTATCACTTCCTCTGTGAAGCGCCGAAGAAAGATCCGGACGGCCTCCCGGCGGTGATCCGTTACAGCCGAAAAACCAAAGAGCAGTATGTTCAGACCGAAGTCGATGGTAAGCCGACTGGGTGGAAGGCGTTCTACGACGGCGGCAAGTGGACAGTTGAAGACAAGCGTCCAGCAGCCAAAGCTTAAAAAGCGCTGTTAAAAAGGCCGCGTGGCAACCCTCGGGTTTTCATGCGGCCTTTTTGTTTTGGGCTTGCGGTGAGCTTGGGTGATCCACGACACTGTCAGACCTGCGTGAGCAATTATTTCGTTGTGGAGGCTGCCGTCATGGCCCACGAACTCTATACCCGTACCAACCAGAAGATTTATTTCGCCGGCCTGTCGCTGGAAGCGCTCGCGATGGCCGAAGAGGGTCGGGCGATGAACTCCCTGGCGCTGATTCAGGCCGGACGAGAATCGGCGTTGTTTCACTTGTACGGTGCGTTGCTGGGGCTGTGCCATGAAATCGCTGGTTTCTATCGCTTGCCGCAGGCCAATGCGACCCGTGCGGAAATGCTGCTGACCCCGGATGTGCTGGAAGCCATCGCCATTCCAGAATTGGCTGAGATGATCGAGTTGGCGAGTAATTCGCAAACCTGGTTGGCCAGGTTGCTGTCGGCACATGCGGCGCTGTTTCAGCCTCCGCGAGCACCGCACAAACCCAAGGGGGATGTGACACAGCCGTTGATCCTGGCCGTTAACCTGAATGAAGAAGATGTATCGGAAGAGCTGAGTCGCGAAGAGCTGGAGAGTTGGCGTCAGAATCTCAAAGGTCTGGCGATCCGGTTTCGCGAAGGCTTGAACGAGTGCTGAATGATTGAGTGTTCGACGGACGGTTGCGAGAGACTGCCCGGTCAGGGATGAGCGTGCTGTCAGAAATTTCTCTTCGTAGTGGCATCTGGTCAAGATCCCGAGCGAAGCCTGACCGATGCCTATATAATCCCCGCCTTTCGTGGAGAACAGACCTTTATGCCAACGTCCTTTCTAGAAATTGTTGAGTTACCAGACGGCCGAATCGAGCTGCGTAGGGCTGAGGACGAGGGTTCTCTGGTTACTTTGGATTTCTCCGAGGATGCCAAGACGTTCCTGCAAGGCCAGCACGTGGAAGTCGCCAAGGCGATGTTGAGCGTGGGTGTTCAGATGGCTGGTCGCCTGGTCGAAGGCGATTTCAATACCGATGAGAGTGCTCGGGTCCTTCATTGATCCCGTTCGTCGCATTTGACTGATACCGCTATTGATCGGCTTCTCTATCCTTGGAGAAGCCCCCGCGTTGCTCAGTGTACCCTTCGTTAACCCAGTCGAATATTCAGGCTTTGTGCGTCCCCGGTCCGGGCGGCGCTGATCAGCTGTTGCCGAGACGCAGTGCTCAATGGGTTGAGCCAGCTGACGACGGTGTGGCTGCGGCCCAGGCGCAAGGCTTCGCAGGTCAACTGTTGTGCGCTCTGGGTGCCGCGCGGTTGCAACAGCAGAATGCGTTCACGATTAAGGCCGGCGTCTCGCAACCAGGTTTGGGTCAGGCTGGCGGGCGGAGCGATCAGTGTCAGCCAGCGCGCGTCCTGATCCTCGCTCAACTCCCTGAGGATCGGCGCCAGAAGGCTTAGGCAGTTCCCGGTTGCACCACGCAGTGAGAGCTCACTGAAAACTTCAGGTTCGGCGCTCCAGGGCGACTCGACCACGTCTTTCAGAATCGGCGCCATCGGCTGCACCATGAACGCCTCGAACAACGGCAGTTGGGCTTGCTGTGATGTGTGTGGAAACTGCATAACGCCTCCTTTAGCGGCGAATGACGCCGACACTCAAGCCTTCGATCACCAGTTCCTGATCTTTCAGGTTCACTTCGATAGGGGCGAATTCAGGGTTTTCGGCAATCAGCCAGACTTTGCTGCCGTCACGCTTGAAGCGTTTGACCGTCACTTCGTCGCCGATACGCGCCACCACGATCTGGCCGTTGCGGGCTTCACGGGTGGTATGGACCGCCAGCAGGTCTCCGTCGAAAATGCCTACGTCCTTCATGCTCATGCCATGAACGCGCAGTAAATAGTCAGCGCGAGGATGGAAGAAGGCGGGGTTGATGTTGCAAGACTCTTCGATGTGCTGCTGGGCAAGGATCGGCGCACCGGCAGCGACTCGACCAATGATTGGCAGGGTGGACTCGTCTCCCTTGGCTTCGAAGCCGGGGATGCGGATGCCGCGGGAGGCGCCGGGTGTCATCTCGATGGCGCCTTTACGGGCTAATGCCTTGAGATGTTCTTCTGCCGCGTTGGGCGACTTGAAACCCAGTTCCTGAGCGATTTCCGCGCGGGTCGGCGGGTAACCGTTATCTTCCAGGCAGCGTTTGATGAAGGCCAGAATCTCGGCTTGGCGTGGCGTCAGCTTTAGCATATTGATCGCTCTGTCTTTTTATACAGTGACTGGGATTATATACAGTGAAAACATCTTGGCAATGCCCCTTTTTTTGCCGGCCGCCAGACGGTCAATCAGCGTGCTGATTAACACGGCGCAGATGTATGGTTAAATAGCTGACGGGCAATTCCCGGAACGAACCGGGAGGCTTGACAAGGCTAAGGCTGAAACGTATGTTTCAAACAAGTGTTTGTCAGGCGGAGTAGCCATGGCCCAGTCGGAAACCGTTGAACGCATTCTCGATGCTGCCGAGCAGTTGTTCGCGGAAAAAGGTTTTGCTGAAACCTCGTTGCGTTTGATCACTAGCAAGGCCGGGGTCAATCTGGCGGCGGTGAACTATCACTTCGGCTCGAAGAAGGCACTGATTCAAGCCGTCTTTTCGCGCTTTCTCGGACCGTTCTGCCTGAGTCTCGATAAAGAACTGGAGCGGCGCCAGGCCAAACCCGAGCACAAGCCGACACTGGAAGAGCTGCTGGAAATCCTCGTCGAGCAGGCTCTGGTGGTGCAGCCACGCAGCGGCAACGATCTCTCCATCTTCATGCGATTGCTGGGACTGGCATTCAGCCAGAGCCAGGGTCACTTGCGTCGGTATCTCGAAGACATGTATGGCAAGGTATTCCGCCGCTACATGATGCTGGTCAACGAAGCCGCGCCGCGCATTCCGCCGATCGAGCTGTTCTGGCGTGTGCACTTCATGCTGGGTGCTGCGGCGTTCAGCATGTCCGGTATCAAGGCCTTGCGCGCGATTGCTGAAACCGATTTCGGCGTCAACACGTCCATTGAACAAGTGATGCGCCTGATGGTGCCGTTCCTGGCAGCCGGCATGCGTGCCGAAACCGGCGTGACCGACACGGCCATGGCCACCGCGCAGTTGCGTCCGCGCAGCAAATCGACACAGGTTGCCGCCAAGGTTTAACTGTACACGGGTGGGCGCGGCAGCTGACATCCGCTAAGCTAGCCGCCCATGCCGACTCTCGTTCTGAACCCGCTCCTACTAGGTATCGCCGATCTGCCGGGCACCGTCCCGGGCAGCGAGTGCGCACGAGCCGGGTTTATCGTTTTCAAGGAATCTCTATGACTGCTGGCTTGCAAGGCTCGTTGATGGTGGACGTCGCCGGTACCTGGCTGACGGCTGAAGATCGCCAATTGTTGCGCCAGCCCGAAGTGGGCGGCCTGATCATTTTTGCCCGCAACATCGAGCACCCGCGTCAGGTGCGCGAACTGAGCGCCGCGATTCGCGCCATTCGCCCTGAGCTGCTGCTGGCAGTGGACCAGGAGGGCGGTCGCGTTCAGCGCTTGCGTCAGGGATTCGTGCGGCTGCCGGCCATGCGCGCCATTGCTGACAATCCGAATGCCGAGTACCTGGCCGAGCAGTGCGGCTGGATCATGGCCACCGAAGTATTGGCTGTCGGTCTCGATCTGAGCTTCGCCCCGGTGCTGGATCTGGATTACCAGCGCAGCGCCGTGGTGGGCACTCGTTCATTCGAAGGTGATCCGGAGCGCGCGGCGCTTCTGGCGGGTGCATTTATCCGTGGGATGAACAGCGCGGGAATGGCCGCTACCGGCAAGCACTTTCCCGGCCACGGCTGGGCAGAGGCGGATTCGCACGTCGCGATCCCGAATGACGAACGCAGCCTCGACGAAATCCGCGCCAACGATCTGGTGCCGTTCGCCCGGTTGAGCAAGCAATTGGCCGCCGTCATGCCGGCCCATGTCATTTACCCGCAAGTCGATTCCCAACCCGCGGGCTTCTCCCGGCGCTGGTTGCAGGACATCCTGCGCGGCGAATTGCAATTCGATGGCGTCATCTTCAGCGACGATCTGTCGATGGCCGGCGCCCATGTGGTCGGTGATGCTGCCAGCCGTATTGAAGCCGCGTTGTCTGCCGGTTGTGACATGGGGCTGGTGTGCAACGACCGCGCCGCTGCTGAACTCGCCTTGAGTGCCGCCCAGCGTCTGAAGGTCAAGCCGTCCGAGCGCATTGCGCGGATGCGCGGCCAGTCGTACGCCAGCACTGAGTACCGCCAGGATCCGCGCTGGCTGACAGCCATTGGTGCGCTTAAAGATGCTCAACTGATTGAATAAGGACTTCACGTTATGACGGTTTACGCGATTATTGGTGGCACCGGCCTGACTCAACTCGAAGGCCTGAGCATTCGCCAGTCATTGGCGGTGGACACTCCTTATGGCGCGCCTTCAGCCGAAGTGCAGATCGGTGAATACGCCGGCAAGGAAGTGTTGTTCCTCGCTCGTCACGGGCACCCGCACCGTTTTCCTCCGCATCAGGTGAACTACCGCGCCAACCTCTGGGCGCTGAAACAAGCCGGAGCCGAAGCCATTCTCGCGGTCAACGCGGTGGGTGGGATTCATGCCGCGATGGGCACCGGCCATTTCTGCGTGCCACATCAACTGATCGACTACACCAGCGGTCGCGAACACACCTATTTTGCCGATGATCTGGAACACGTCACCCACATCGACTTCAGCTATCCCTATAGCGAGCCGCTGCGTCAGCAGTTGATCGCGGCGCTGGCGGCTGAGGGCGTTGGCTACAGCAGTCATGGGGTTTATGCCTGCACCCAGGGGCCGCGTCTCGAAACGGTGGCGGAGATTGCGCGTCTGGAGCGTGACGGGTGCGACATCGTCGGTATGACCGGCATGCCGGAAGCGGCATTGGCGCGTGAGCTGGAACTGGATTATGCCTGTCTGGCACTGGTGGTGAACCCGGCGGCGGGCAAGTCGACGGCGGTGATCACGATGGCCGAGATCGAGCAGGCGCTGCATGACGGGATGGGTAAGGTGAAGTCGACGTTGGCACGGGTGCTTAGGGGTTAAGCAGTCCATCTACCGAGTCGCGCCCTTCGCGAGCAAGCCCGCTCCCACAGAGGATTTGTGCAGACCCCACCATGATGGGGCAACAAAAAATTCCTGTGGGGGCGGGCTTGCTCGCGAAGGCGTTCTATCTCTCGACGCTATTTTTCGAGCTTCTCCGGCAACGGCGCAAACAACGCCTCAATATCATCACTCTGCAGTTTCCAGTCCCCAGTCTTGCGCCCATCCAACACGCCGGCCGCCAGGTCGGATTTTTCCTTTTGCAGGTGCTGAATCTTTTCTTCCACTGTGCCCCGGGCAATCATCTTGTAGACGAACACTGGCTTCTCCTGACCAATGCGGTAAGCACGGTCAGTCGCCTGGTTTTCCGTCGCCGGGTTCCACCACGGATCGTAGTGAATCACTGTATCCGCTTCCGTCAGGTTCAAGCCCACACCACCGGCCTTCAAACTGATCAGAAAGATCTGACGCTTACCACTCTGGAAGTCTTTCACCGACGAGCGGCGATCACGGGTCTGTCCTGTCAGCAACGCATATTCAACGCCGCGTTTCTTCAATTCGACCTCGATTAACGCCAGCATCGAAGTGAACTGCGAAAACAGCAGAATCCGCCGACCTTCCTCGAACAACTCCTCCAGCATCTCCATCAGGCTGTCGAGCTTGCCCGAAGTGCTGCCGCGAGCCGGCAGCGCGGCATCGTTGACCAGGCGCAAATCGCAGCACACCTGACGCAGCTTCAGCAGCGCCTCAAGAATGATGATCTGGCTGCGCGCTACACCCTTGCGGGTGATTTCATCGCGCACCTTCTTGTCCATGGCCAGTCGCATGGTTTCGTAAACATCGCGTTGGGCTTCGTTGAGTTCGACCCAGTGGATGATCTCAGTCTTCGGCGGCAACTCCGTTGCCACTTGCTCTTTGGTCCTGCGCAACAGAAACGGTTTGATCCGACCGTTCAAGTGCGCAAGGCGTACCTCGCTGGCGCGCTTTTCAATCGGCACGCGGTAATCGCGGTTGAAGCTCTTCATATCGCCAAGCCAACCGGGCAGCAGAAAGTGAAACAGCGACCACAGTTCACCCAGGTGGTTTTCCAGCGGTGTGCCACTCAGGCACAGGCGCTGGCGTGCGTTGAGTTCGCGCGCGGCTTGAGCAGCTTTGCTGTTCGGATTCTTGATGTACTGAGCCTCATCCAGTACCAGCACATGCAACGGCTGTGCGGCCAGACGTTCGACGTCCTTGGGCAATAGCGCGTAGGTGGTCAGGATCAGGTCATAATCGGTCAGCGTGTCGAAATGCTTCTTGCGACTGGCACCGTACAGCGCCAGCACTTTGATTTGCGGCGTGAAGTGCGCTGCTTCATCGAGCCAGTTCGGGATCAGGCTTGTGGGCATCACCACCATGCACGGCCGATCGAGGCGTCCGGCGTTTTTCTCGCTGAGAATGTGCGCCAGTGTTTGTAAGGTTTTGCCCAGTCCCATGTCGTCCGCGAGAATCCCGCCGACCTCCAGTTGCCGCAACGACTGCATCCAGCTCAAGCCTTCAAGCTGGTAAGGGCGCAAAGTCGCGTTCAAGCCTTCCGGTGCAGTCGCGGTGTAGTCCTTGACGTCCCGTAGCCGCTGGGCAAAGGTGCGGAGCTGCTCGCCTCCTTCCCAGAGCAGCGGCATGCCTTCCAGTGGGTTCAAGCGAGTGGCGTCGGCCTTGCTCAGGCGCAACGTGGTTTCGCCGGGCCCTTGCAGATAGAACTCGCCGAGAGTTGCCAGTACCGGTTTCAAGCGGCCGAAGGGCAGGGCGACCTGAAGCGGGCCATATTCGGAGTTCGGGCGATTGGGGATGTTCACCAGAATCAGCTCGTCGTCGCGACGGCGGGCGAGGCGTTCCGGGTTGAGGATCTCCGTGTGGGAGCGCATCAGGTTCAGCAGAATGGGCAGCAAGCTCAACCGTTCACCGTTGACGATAATCCCCAGTTCCAGATCGAACCAGTCGCGCTCCGGCGCCTGTTCGACAGTGGCGTACCAGTCGTCTACAGCGGTCAGGTCGAAACCGAAATCCTCATCGATCTGCAACTCCCAGCCCTGAGTGCGCAGCTTCGGCAGCTCATTGAGGGTGAAGGTCAGCCAGGCGCTGTCGTTGACCATCTCATACAGTTCGCCGGCGCTTTCCGGCAAGGCCTTGCTTTGCCGCGTGGCGATCTTGAAACCGAGGATTCGTAGCTGTTCCCTGTAGGCCTGTTCGACTTCCGGATGGCGTTTTATCCGTAAAGTTTGCGTCTCCTGGCGAATCAGCACGTCGGCGTTTTTTTGTCCGCTGACGTATTCATCCAGGTAACTGAAAGAGAGCGCCGCGCGATGCTGGATGTAGCGCTGCATCTTGCCGTTACGCGGTTCGAAGGCGCTGAACTCGATACTCGCCAGCCACAGGCGTGGCACCGGTTGCACGTTATCAATCAGTACTTGCGGCGGCGCCTTCGGGCCCCGGTTTTCCAGGACGGCCTGAAGTTTCTCGAGCAATTCGGCGTCTTGCGCGGCGGCGGGATAATCGAGCGTTTCCTGCACCTTCAGCAGCACCGCTGCGCAATGTTTGCAGTTGCTGCGGACCGGGCACGTACACGTGGCATCGACCATCAGCAGGGTGGCTTTAGCCGACTCGCGCAGGCGAATGGTCTGACGGTAAACGTTACCCCCAGACCCCTCGCACGCGGCAGTGATGGTTGCGTCACCCACCTCGACAATCCGGACTCGGTTTTCCAGGGCGTAGCGACGCCCGCGCTCCAGGCTTTGTTCCTTGAATCGACTGACCCACGAGGGGGCCAGCGGTTTGCTAAGAGTCGCGGGCATATGGACTTCAATCAGTCCGGAATTTCATCGGGGACTGGCCGAGGCGCAGGGGCGGTGAGCGAGGTGATCTTGATCAGCAAACCGAGGTGGCCGTTGTCGAGGAAGTTCAGCTGGCCGTTCTTGGTGTGGCTTTCCTGCTTCAGGCGTTCGCTGGCGGTGACCATGCCATTGGTGTCGATCTGGTTGACCCAGAAGTCGGCGTCCACATCGGTAAAGCGTCCCAGCTTCAGGCTCAGTGTGCCCTCGATCGGGAACTGGCCGAACTGTTCCTTACCGTCGCTGATCGCGATTTTGGTGGCTTCTTCACCCAGGTTCTGTTGCCAGGCCTTGTGCAGCAACACCGTGTATTCGTTGCTGGCGGTGAGTTTTTCCACTTCGCCATTCAGGCTGGGCGTGCGCAGGCTGTCGGGGCTGATGCGCTGGGCGCCGCCGGCCCAGTCTTCCGGTGCCGCGCGACTGACGATGGCGGGCACGGCATTTTGCCGGACCAGAATCATTTCAATCTGATACAGGTCATCGGCAAACGCCATCGGGGCAGCCAGGGTCATCAGCAAAGTCAGTGAGCGAAACAGGCGCATGCGGCGTCCTTCAAGCAGTTTTCGGAATGAGGCATTCAAGCAGTGCCTCTACTGTATTAAAGCGCTCTTCCGGGCGCTCCATCGGCACCATGAATTTAAACATCGTGGCGCCTTCGAATTTGTAGCGATTGGGCTGGCCCTGAATCAGTTTGATCAGGGTCAGCGGGTCGACTGGCGTTTGCGCGGCGAACTCGATCCGGCCACCTTGCGGGCCGCCGTCGACTTTCTTGATGCCCAGCACCTCGGCCTGCAACTTCAGCGCCGTGATGCGCATCAGGTTCTTGGTCGGCTCCGGCAACAGACCGAAACGATCGATCATCTCCACTTGCAGGTCCTTGAGGCCGTCCTCATCGGTGGCCGAGGCGATGCGTTTGTAGAGAATCAGTCGGGCATGCACGTCCGGCAAGTAGTCTTCCGGAATCAATGCCGGTACGCGCAAATTGACTTCCGGACCACCGCCCAGCGGCTGATCGAGATTGGGCTGTTCGCCTTTGCGGATCGACTTCACCGCGCGCTCGAGCATCTCCATGTACAGCGTGAAACCAACGGCCTGGATCTGACCGCTCTGACCGTCGCCCAGCAGTTCGCCGGCGCCACGGATTTCCAGGTCGTTGGTGGCAAGCACGAAGCCCGCGCCGAGGTCCTGAGTGTTGGCGATGGCTTCCAGACGCTTTTCTGCATCCGGGGTGATTTGCTGGCGCGGCGGTGTCAGCAGGTACGCGTAAGCCTGGTGGTGACTGCGACCGACGCGGCCGCGCAACTGGTGCAGCTGCGCCAGGCCGAATTTGTCGGCACGCTCGATGATGATGGTGTTGGCGCTCGGCACGTCGATGCCGGTCTCGATGATGGTCGAGGCGATCAGCACGTTGAAGCGCTTGTGGTAGAAGTCGCTCATGACCTGTTCGAGTTCGCGTTCGCGCATCTGCCCGTGGCCGATACCGATCCGCGCTTCCGGCACCAGTTCGGCGAGGTCGGCGGCGCATTTCTCGATGGTCTTCACGTCGTTGTGCAGGTAGTAGACCTGCCCGCCACGCAGCAACTCACGCAGCAAGGCTTCTTTGACCGTGCTCTTGTTCTGCTCCATGACGAAGGTCCGCACCGACAGACGACGGGCCGGCGGCGTGGCGATGATCGACAGGTCGCGCATGCCCGACACCGCCATGTTCAGCGTGCGCGGAATTGGCGTCGCGGTCAGGGTAAGGATGTCAATTTCGCTGCGCAGGGCCTTGAGCTGTTCTTTCTGACGGACGCCGAAACGGTGTTCTTCGTCGATGATCACCAGCCCGAGGTTTTTGATCTTGACGTCGTCTTGCAGCAATTTGTGTGTGCCGATGACGATGTCGATCTTGCCTTCGGCGAGATCGGCGACAGCGGCGTTCACTTCCTTGGTCGACTTGAAACGGCTCATCACTTCCACGGTCACCGGCCAGTCGGCGAAGCGGTCGCGGAAGCTGTTGTAGTGCTGCTGGGCGAGCAGGGTGGTCGGCACCAGAATGGCGACCTGACGACCGCCGTGCACCGCGATAAATGCGGCCCGCATCGCCACTTCGGTCTTGCCGAAACCGACATCGCCGCAGACCAGACGGTCCATCGGTTTCGGCGCGAGCATGTCGGCGCGCACGGCGTCGATGGTGGTTTGCTGGTCCGGGGTTTCTTCGAACGGGAAACCGGCGCTGAAGGTTGCGTAGTCGGCTTTCGGATCTGCGAAGGCATAACCTTCGCGAGCGGCGCGGCGGGCATAGATGTCGAGCAATTCGGCAGCCACGTCGCGCACCTGTTCAGCGGCTTTGCGTTTGGCTTTCTGCCAGGTTTCCGAGCCGAGACGGTGCAACGGAGCCAGGGCGTCGTCGCTGCCGGTATAACGGGCGATCAAATGCAGGTTGGCGACCGGCACGTAAAGCTTGGCGCCTTCGGCGTATTGCAGGGTCAGGAACTCAGCCGCCTGATCGTCGATTTCCAGCGTCGCAAGACCCAGATACCGACCGACGCCGTGATCGATGTGCACCACCGGCGCGCCTTCGCGCAACTCGGTGAGGTTCTTGATCACGGCGTCGTTGTTGGCATCGGCGCGCTTCTCTCGACGTCGGCGCTGCATCACGCGCTGACCGAACAACGGACTTTCAGCCACCAGTGCCAGTGCCGGGTCATCAAGCACCAGGCCTTCGTCGAGCGGCGCAATGGTAATCGCCAGGCGCTCCTTGCTCACGACAAAGTCCGGCCAGCTGTCGACGGTTTTCGGCCGCAGCTTCAGGCGTTCGAGCAGTTCAAGCAGTACTTCACGACGGCCCGCGGACTCGGCGGTGAACAGTACGCGACCAGGGAATTCGTCGAGGAAACCGGCGAGCGCCGCCAGTGGCTGAGTGGCCTTGGCCTCGATGGCCAGGTTTGGCAGCTCCCGCGCCGGGAAGCGCTCACGGCCGACGCCGGTTTCAACGTCCTGTTGACTGGCCACCACACGGGGCCAGTTCTTCAGGCGGGCAAAGCAATCCTCCACTGGCAAGAACAATTCGGCTGGCGGTAATAAAGGACGAGAGGGATCGACACGGCGCTCTTCATAACGGTTGCGCACGTCGTTCCAGAAGTTTTCCGCCGCCTGCTCGATGCCCGGCAGCGAGAACACCTGGGTGTCCTGGGGCAGATAATCGAACAGTGTGGACGTTTCGTCGAAGAACAGCGGCAGGTAGTACTCGATACCCGCCGGTGTAATCCCGCTGCTCAGATCCTGGAAGATCGGGCAGCGACGGAAGTCGACATCGAAGCGTTCGCGAAAGCGCGCCTTGAAGCGGGTGACCGCGTCTTTTTGCAGCGGAAACTCCCGCGCCGGCAACAGGCGAACGGTGTCCACCTTGTCGATGGAGCGCTGGTTTTCCGGATCGAATGTACGCAGCGTCTCGATTTCGTCATCGAACAGGTCGATCCGGAAGGGCAGCTTGCTACCCATCGGGAACAGATCGATCAGCGAGCCGCGGACGGTGAATTCGCCATGCTCGTACACGGTGTCGACGTAGCGGTAGCCGCTGGCCTCCAGCCGGGTACGCATCTGCTCGACATCGAGCTTCTGGCCGACGTCCAGAACAAGGCTGCTGCCGAGCAGGAATTTGGTCGGCGCCAGGCGATGCAGGGCCGTGGTGATCGGCACCACCAGCACGCCATGGCTCAGCTCCGGCAACCGATAGAGGGCGGCGATGCGCTGGGAAATGATGTCCTGGTGCGGCGAAAACAGATCGTACGGCAGGGTTTCCCAGTCCGGAAAATGCAGCACCGGCAAATCCGGGGCGAAGAAACTCAGCTCCTGTTCCAGCCGTTCGGCACTTTGGCTGTCGGCGGTCAGCAGCAGGGTAAAGCGCTTGGCAGCGCTGGCGGCCTCGGCGATGGCCAGGCTCAGGGCGGCACCGGGCAGATTGCCCCAGTGCTGTTTACCTGCCGCGGCAGGGAGAAGCGGTAGACGCAGAACGGGCACGGAAGGTTGAGCTCCAAGCGTTGCGACAAAGTCGGTAATTGTAGCGGCCCCGGGTGCCGCCTGTCAGTTGCTGACTGAGCCTATTACTCAGGTTTGGCGAAATGTAGTGGTAAAGACAAAATCCGGCTGTTTTTTACTGAAAATCTTTGATTATGTAGTGGCATAACGGTCGAGTGTTGCGGAGGGTTACGGACAGGGCAGCCATGTCTCCAAAAAATTGACTTCGCTGAAAGCCGCGGTTTTACTGGGCTTCGGTTGCGCGTAATTTTTTTGAACTGGAATTTGTTACGGATCGCACGACAGGCGCGCATTGCTACCGAGGGCACTCGGCGGCATAATGTAGCCCCTTTTTTCTGCCCCTACATGTGGAAGGTTCCCGTGACTCAGAAGCCCGACCAGTGTCTTGGTGAATGGATCGACCGTGAAGCACTCGCAGAAGCGATGATTCCGCTTATCGGTCAGCTCTACCGCAATAACAACGTGGTGAGCTCGATCTATGGCCGCAGCCTGATCAATCGTTCAGTCATCGCGATTCTCAAAGCTCACCGCTTTGCTCGTCATCGCCAGTCCGATGACAGCGAATTGTCCGTCCACGAAACATTCCCTCTGCTCAAGGCTATGAGCGAGCTCAAGCTCGGCGCTGCTTCGGTAGACCTGGGCAAGCTTGCAGTCAAGTTCAAGGCTGAAGGCAATGGCCGCACTGCCGAGCAGTTCGTCCGTGAAGAACTGGCTGATGTCGTCGGCCAGCAGAACGTTGCCGCGCGCAAAGGCACCGACGTTGTTCTGTATGGCTTCGGTCGTATCGGCCGTCTGCTGGCGCGCATCCTGATCGAAAAAACCGGTGGTGGCGACGGCCTGCGCCTGCGCGCCATCGTTGTCCGCAAGGGCGCCGAGAACGATCTGGTCAAGCGTGCGAGCCTGCTGCGTCGTGACTCGGTTCATGGTCCGTTCGATGGCACCATCACCATTGATGAAGCCAACAACACCATCACCGCCAACGGTAATCTGATCCAGGTTATCTACGCGAAAAACCCGACTGAGGTGGATTACACCCAGTACGGCATCAAAGACGCGCTGCTGGTGGACAACACCGGTGTATGGCGTGACGCTGACGGCCTGGGCCAGCACCTGGCCTGCCCGGGTATCGACCGCGTTGTTCTGACCGCGCCTGGCAAAGGCAAGCTGAAGAACATCGTTCATGGCATCAACCACGGCGAAATCACCGCTGACGACAAGATCGTTTCGGCCGCTTCCTGCACCACCAACGCCATCGTGCCGGTGCTGAAAGCGGTCAACGACAAGTTCGGCATCGTCAACGGTCACGTAGAAACGGTTCACTCGTACACCAACGACCAGAACCTGATCGACAACTTCCACAAAGGCGACCGCCGTGGCCGTAGCGCCGCGCTGAACATGGTCATCACCGAGACCGGTGCCGCCACTGCTGCTGCCAAGGCTTTGCCTGAGCTGGCCGGCAAGCTGACCGGTAACGCGATCCGTGTTCCGACGCCAAACGTGTCGATGGCCATTCTCAACCTGAATCTTGAGAAAGCCGCCACCCGCGAAGAGATGAACGAGTACCTGCGCTACATGGCGCTGCACTCCGATCTGCATAAGCAAATCGACTACGTCAACTCGCAGGAAGTGGTGTCCACCGACTTCGTTGGCTCGCGCCACGCAGGCGTGGTGGACGCTGAAGCAACCATCACCCAAGACAACCGCGTTGTTCTGTACGTTTGGTACGACAACGAATTCGGTTACAGCTGCCAGGTAGTGCGCGTGATGGAAGACATGGCTGGTGTAAACCCGCCATCGTTCCCGCGCTAAACGTTAGCTGCACATGAAAACGCCTCGACTTTGGTCGGGGCGTTTTTGTTTGTGCCTCTCTGTAGGAGCGAGCTTGCTCGCGATGGACTTCAGGGCGACGCGTGTATCCAGAGAATACGCGTTATCGTTGGCGTCCATCGCGAGCAAGCTCGCTCCTACAAAGGGGGCGTGCATAATGGCGGACTTCATTGTGTCAGGGGGGGGGGCAGGAAAATGTGGGATTTGTCGAGCAGGTGGCGGAGCATTTTTTGGTTGCTGCTCGGCACGTTGTCCGGCTGCGGCAACGGCGATTCCATGGAAACCATCAGCGGTCCGACCATGGGCAGTACGTATTCGATCAAATACCTGCGCCACGCCGATCTTCCCGCAGCCGCCGAGGTCCGCGTCGAAGTCGAAAAGATCCTCGCTGAAGTGGACCGGCAAATGTCCACCTACCGCAGTGATTCGGACATCGAACGATTTAACGATCTTCCCGCTAACCGCTGTCAGAAAATGCCCGCGCCGGTCCTCGAGTTAGTCCGCGTTGGTGAGCAGCTATCAGAACAAAGCGAAGGCTCCTACGACCTGACGGTAGAACCGCTACTCAATCTCTGGGGGTTTGGTCCGCAGGCGCGTGAGGAAAAAGTCCCCGCTGCCCAAGCGCTGGCGGACGTGCGCCAGCGAGTCGGATATCAACATCTGCGCATTCAAGGCGATCTGCTGTGCAAGGACGCTGCCGTCGAAGTCGACTTCAACAGCATCGCTGCAGGCTACGCGGTTGACAGGATTGCCGAAAAACTCGAAGCCATGGGCATCCGCAACTACCTCGCCGAAGCCACCGGAGAACTCAAGGCAGCGGGCAAGAAACTCGACGGCTCACCCTGGAAGATTGCATTGGAGGAGCCTCGCGACGATCAGCAAGTGGCGCAGCGCATCATCCATGTGGACGGCTACGGCGTGTCCACTTCCGGCGACTACCGTAATTATTTCGAGCAGGATGGTCGGCGTTATTCCCACACCTTCGATGCCCGCACCGGTGCGCCGGTCTCACATACCCTGGCGTCAGTCACGGTGATTGATCCTTCAGCCTTGATGGCCGATGGCTTATCGACGCTGTTGCTGATTCTCGGTCCTGAGCGGGGTTGGGACTATGCCGAAACTCACAACATCGGTGCATTTTTTGTGATGCGTGCCGATACAGGTTTCGTCACGCGCACCAGTCACGCTTTTGAACGCCTCAGTGGCGGAAAAACCGAGTGAGCAAGGCGATTCAAGCAGCAAAGACTGGCGTTGTAGTGCACGCAAAAGTAGCCTACGACGCGACCAAGGGTTAATGTGCCCGGCGTTGACGCTTCTATAGACTGTGTCCGGGTTCTGCACTGGCCCCAAATTGTTCCTTCACGCCGCAGATCGGCGTGATTTAGCCGCAGGTGCCGAGGGCGCCGCGGCCTGTTCTGAGGAGTACGCATGGCTGTCTACAACTACGACGTGGTGGTGCTGGGTTCCGGTCCGGCGGGAGAAGGCGCGGCAATGAACGCCGCCAAAGCAGGGCGCAAGGTGGCGATGGTCGATAGCCGTCGCCAGGTCGGCGGCAACTGCACCCACTTGGGCACCATCCCGTCCAAGGCACTGCGTCACTCGGTCCGGCAGATCATGCAGTTCAACACCAACCCGATGTTCCGGGCCATTGGTGAACCGCGCTGGTTCTCGTTCCCGGACGTGCTGAAAAGCGCCGAGAAAGTCATTTCCAAGCAAGTCGCTTCGCGCACCGGCTACTACGCCCGTAACCGCGTCGACGTGTTTTTCGGCACCGGTAGTTTCGCCGACGAGCAAACCATCGAAGTGGTCTGCGCCAACGGCGTGGTCGAAAAACTGGTGGCCAAGCACATCATCATTGCCACCGGTTCGCGCCCTTATCGCCCGGCGGACATCGATTTCCATCACCCGCGTATCTACGATAGCGACACCATCCTCAGCCTCGGCCACACCCCGCGCAAACTCATCGTTTACGGCGCTGGCGTGATCGGTTGCGAATACGCCTCGATCTTCAGCGGTCTGGGGGTTCTGGTTGAGCTGGTGGACAACCGCGGTCAGTTGCTGAGCTTCCTCGACTCGGAAATTTCCCAGGCGCTGAGCTATCACTTCAGCAACAACAACATCACGGTTCGCCATAACGAAGACTACGACCGCGTCGAAGGCGTGGACAACGGCGTGATCCTGCACCTCAAGTCCGGCAAGAAGATCAAGGCCGACGCCTTGCTCTGGTGCAATGGCCGGACCGGTAACACGGATCAGCTAGGTCTGGAAAACATCGGCGTGAAGGTCAACAGCCGTGGCCAGATCGAAGTCGACGAAGCCTACCGCACCTGCGTACCGAACATTTACGGCGCCGGTGATGTGATCGGCTGGCCAAGCCTGGCCAGTGCCGCCCACGACCAGGGACGTTCGGCCGCTGGCAGCATCGTTGATAACGGTAGCTGGCGTTTCGTCAACGACGTGCCGACCGGCATTTACACCATTCCGGAAATCAGCTCGATCGGCAAGAACGAGCAGGAGCTGACGCAGGCCAAGGTGCCGTACGAAGTCGGCAAGGCGTTCTTCAAAAGCATGGCGCGTGCGCAGATCGCCGGCGAGCCTCAGGGCATGCTGAAGATCCTGTTCCACCGCGAGACTCTGGAAGTGCTGGGCGTTCACTGCTTTGGTTATCAGGCGTCGGAGATCGTTCACATCGGTCAGGCGATCATGAACCAGCCGGGCGAACTGAACACGCTGAAGTACTTCGTCAACACGACGTTCAACTACCCGACCATGGCCGAAGCCTATCGGGTAGCGGCTTACGACGGCCTCAACCGGCTTTTTTGAGCGGCTCCGGCCGGTGGCCTGAGCCGGCCGGGGAGACCGATTTCAGCAATTCTCGAGCGTGGCAGTGGCCAAACCGGGAAAGTCTGTAATCAGGCTGTCAACGCCGAAGTCGGCGAGTCTGCGCATCAGCGCGGGCTCGTTGACTGTCCACACCGACACATGCAGCCCCTGACGCTGCGCCTTCTGCAGCCGTTCCGGCGTGCACAGTGTCCAGTTCAGCGCCAAAATTTCACAGCCGTAGCTTTGCGCGACCTTCAGCGGGTCGAGCCAGGCGTACTCGGCCACCAGGCCGCGGGACACGTCCGGCACCAGGTCCAGCGCGGCTTTCAGCACTTCCCTTGAACTGGACGTGATGGTGACCTTGTCGAGCATGCCGAAACGCTGAGCCATTTCACGAATCGCCAGCACCGTGGTCGCGGCGCGGGTGCGTGAAGCGCTTTTGACTTCCAGCTGCCAGTGCTCGAAGTCGCATTTCTCGAACAGTTCTTCCAGCGTCGGAATCGGGCACGGCTTGATCCAGCCCGGGCCGCCCGTGCGTGCGTCGTAGGTCTTCAGCTCGGCCGCCGAGTGCTCGACCACCTTGCCGCGCCGGTCGGTGGTGCGCTTGAGCGTCGGGTCATGAATGACCATCAACTCGTTGTCCATGGACAGATGAAGGTCCAGTTCGCAACGGCGCACGCCGTGCTTGAGGCATTGCTGAAAGCTGGTCAGCGTGTTTTCCGGTGCTTCGCCCTTGGCGCCGCGATGGCCGTAAATGAGGGTCACGGTTCTTCCTTAAATTAAATGCCTGATTCGTTTTCGCGGGCCAGCCGTCGTTCCTGGGCCTGCTTCTGCAAAATGTAGCGGGCCAGCAGTTGGCGCTGCGCATCGGTCGGGCGTTCGAACTCGGTGCCGACATCGTAGCCGTCACCCTTGCGATCGCAATGGGTAACGCGCGCCCGCAGCAGCAGGCCGAGGGCTTGCGGCATCAGCACCATTTTCACCGACAGGTGCGTGCCCGTGGCAACCGGTGTCGGGTGCTGGAACTCGATGCCACCCTCGGAGATGATCACGGGCTGCGGCTTGCCGATTTGCCCGAGTACGGTGACTGCAGTCACCTGACTGAGCAGATCGATGCGTTTGTTCTGGGATTTCAGGAACGCCGCGAGGTTGCGGTCGCGCTCGCTGATCTGGCGCAACAGGTGTTGCGATTCGAATTCGCTCAGGTGCAGTTCGCTGAGCAGGTTGAAGAGAGGGGAAGCATCCTGCAACACTTCCTGGCCTGCGGCTTCGGGAGCGGACAGGGGCCGAATTTCCAGTGCGATCGTGTCCTCGATACGGTAGTATTCGCGGCGATCTTCTTCATCTAATGTCGACATGGCGAACCCATGGTAGCGGCGGTGGTCTGAGTGTAAAGCTGGTTACCGACCCCCGCCACAAGGACGTTCCTTTTCCCTCCGAACAAGCCCCGACATGTTCAGACCTCTCTTCGTATTTATTGGCACGCGTTATACCCGTGCAAAGCGCCGCAGTCATTTTGTGTCGTTCATTTCCCTGACTTCTATGATCGGTCTTGCCCTCGGCGTGATCGTGATGATCGTGGTGCTGTCAGTGATGAACGGCTTCGATCATGAGATGCGCACCCGCGTGCTGGGCATGGTGCCCCATGCGACCATCGAGTCCGGTGAGCCGATCAGCGACTGGCAAGGCCTGGCCGCCAAGGTCAAGCAGAACCCGCAGGTGACGGCTGTAGCGCCGTTCACTCAGATGCAGGGGTTGCTGACCAATAACGGCAAGGTCTCCAAAGTGCTGCTCAATGCCATCGACCCGGCGCTGGAGCGCCAGGTGTCGATCATTGACAAGTTCATGCTGCAGGGCAAACTCGACGACCTCGCGCCGGGCAGTTTCGGCATCGTCATCGGCGACAAGGCGGCCGCCAAGCTCGGCGCGGCCATCGGCGACAAGCTGACTTTCGTCGCACCGGAAGTCACCGTGACCCCGGCCGGCATGTTCCCGCGCATGAAACGCTTTACCGTGGTTGGCATCTTCCATGTCGGCGCCGGCGAGATCGACGGTTATCTGGGCGTCACCAACCTGCAGGATCTGGCGAAGCTGCACCGCTGGAAACCGGATCAGGTGCAGGGCATCCGCCTGAAGTTCGACGATTTGTTCCAGGCACCGCGCACGGCGTGGAACATCGCCCAGCAGCTTGGCGAAGACCATTACTACGCCCGCGACTGGACCCGCACCCACGGCAATCTGTATCAGGCGATCCGCATGGAAAAAGCCATGATCGGTCTGCTGTTGCTGCTGATCGTTGCCGTTGCGGCGTTCAACATCATTTCCACGCTGGTGATGGTGGTGAACGACAAGAAGGGCGACATCGCGATTCTGCGTACCCTCGGCGCCACACCGCGTTCGATCATGGCGATCTTCATGGTCCAGGGCACAGTCATTGGCGTGGTAGGCACGCTGATCGGCGCCGTGGTCGGGATCTTCGCCGCGCTGAACGTCAGCGCCGCGATCTCGGCCCTGGAAGGGCTGATCGGGCACAAATTCCTCAACGCCGACGTGTACTTCATCGATTACCTGCCGTCGCAAGTGCAGAGCCAGGATGTGTTGATGGTCTGCGCGGCCGCGTTGGTCCTGAGTTTCCTCGCCACCCTGTATCCAGCCTGGCGTGCCGCGCGCACCCAGCCTGCGGAGGCGCTACGTTATGAGTGAGTCGGGCATGAGTGATAAAGCAATCTTGAGCTGCCGCAACCTGGGCAAATCCTACGAGGAAGGTCCGGAGTCGGTAGAAGTTCTGGCGGGTCTGCAGCTGGAGCTGCATCCGGGTGAGCGCGTGGCGATTGTCGGCACCTCGGGTTCGGGCAAAAGTACGTTGCTCAACCTGTTGGGTGGTCTCGATACGCCAACCAAGGGTAGCGTCTGGCTCGACGGCGAAGAACTGTCGGCACTGAGCGAGAAGAATCGTGGCCTGCTGCGTAACCGTTCCCTCGGGTTCGTGTACCAGTTCCACCATTTGCTGCCGGAATTCACCGCGCTGGAAAACGTCTGCATGCCGCTGCTGATCGGCAAGACCGCAATACCGGAAGCACGTCAGCGTGCGACGGCATTGCTGGAGCGGGTAGGTTTGGGTCATCGACTGGAGCATAAACCGGCAGAACTGTCCGGTGGCGAACGTCAGCGTGTGGCCATTGCCCGGGCCCTGGTGAACAAACCAGGCCTGGTGATGCTCGACGAGCCGACCGGCAACCTCGACTCCCACACCGCTCAGGGTATTCAGGATTTGATGTTGGAACTCAGCACCTCGATGCGCACGGCGTTCCTGGTGGTGACCCACGACATGAACCTGGCTCGCCAGATGGATCGCGTCCTGCATTTGCAGGAAGGTTGCCTGACGCCCATCTGATTGACCGAAACCCGGCGTACTGAACAGTGCGTCGGGTCTTTTATTTTTATACGGTGCCCCAGCGAATGTTCAGACCGTTATCGATCTTTATCGGCACGCGCTATACCCGCGCCAAGCGCCGCAATCGCTTTGTTTCCTTCATCTCGATGACCTCGATGATCGGCCTCGCTCTCGGTGTATTGGCCATGATCGTGGTGTTGTCGGTCATGAACGGCTTCCAGCGCGAAATGAGCTCGCGCATCCTCGGTATGGTGCCCCATGCGACCATTGTCGGCGTCAATCCGATCGATGATTGGCAACCGGTGGCTGCAGCCGCGATGAAAAATCCGCAAGTGACCGCCGCCGTGCCATTCACCGAGATGGAAGGCATGCTCTCCTATAAAGGGACGATGCAGCCGATTCAGGTCAGCGGCGTCGATCCGGCGCTGGAAGGCAAGGTCTCGATCGTTGCCCAGCACATCGTCCAGGGACGTCTCGATGCCTTGAAACCGGGCGAGTTCGGCGTGGTGATCGGCGAGATCACGGCACGACGTTTCCGCTTGAATGTCGGCGACAAAATCACCCTGATCGTGCCGGAAGTCAGCACTGCACCGGGGGGAATTACCCCGCGCATGCAGCGGCTGAACGTGGTGGGCGTCTTCAAGGTCGGCGCTGAACTGGACGGTTCCATGGCGTTGATCCACGTTGCCGATGCCGCGCAGATGCAGCATTGGGAACCGAATCAGGTGCAGAGCGTGCGCCTGGCGGTGAAGGATTTGTACGCGGCGCCGAAAGTCTCCAGCGACATTGCCGGCGGTTTGGGCACGGCTTACAAGGCTGACGACTGGACCCACACCCAGGGCAGCCTGTTCAGCGCGATGAAAATGGAAAAGACCATGATCGGCCTGCTGTTGCTGATGATCGTTGCGGTGGCGGCGTTCAACATCATCGCCACACTGATCATGGTGGTGAACGACAAGGGCGCGGACATTGCGATCCTGCGCACCATCGGTGCGACGCCACGGCAGATCATGGCGATCTTCATGGTCCAGGGCACGGTGATCGGGGTGGTCGGCACTTTGATCGGCGGCGTGCTCGGCGTGATTGCCGCGCTGAACGTCAGTGAGCTGGTGGGTTGGATGGAGCGGGTGAGCGGGCAGCAGATCTTCAGTTCTGATGTGTATTTCGTCAGCAACCTGCCTTCGGAATTGCAGGGCGGGGATGTGTTATTGATTTGCTCGGCGGGGTTCGTGTTGAGCTTCCTGGCCACGGTTTACCCGGCTTGGCGTGCGGCGAAGATCGAGCCGGCTCACGCGTTGCGGTATTCGTAAGCCCTGATACCGCTATCGCGAGCAAGCACGCTCCCACATTTGACCGAGGCGACTCAGATTTAATGTGGGAGCGAGCTTGCTCGCGATGAGGCCAGTCCTGCTGGCCTTAATTTCCTTTTGGTAACTCAATCACAAACCGTGTCCACCCCTGATCCGATTCACAACGAATCTGCCCGCCATGGGCACGAATGATCGACTGGGTAATCGCCAATCCCAACCCTGCATGTTCACTGCGGCCTTCCTGCCGCGCTGGATCCGCCCGATAGAAGCGATCAAACAAGCGCGGCAGTATTGTCCCGTCAATGCCTTCGCCACTGTTCTCAACCGTCAGACTCAAACCTTCAGGCAGCTCGATAATCCTCACCCGCACCTCACCTTCGGCCGGCGTAAACCGTAATGCGTTATCCAGCAAATTGGACAGCGCCCGCCGGAGCATGCTCCGGTCACCTTGCATGTGCGCGCTGCCTTCGCGGCTCAACGTCACCCGCGCGTCTTCGGCCAATGGCGCGAAAAACTCCAGCAACACATTCGCTTCCTCCGCCAGTTCCAGCGGTTCACGCTTGGGCATCAACAACCCATGATCAGCCTTGGCCAAGTACAACATGTCATTGACCAGTTGCGCCATCCATTGCAGTTCTTCGAGGTTGCTGTGCAGCGCTTCGCGGTAATCCTCGAGGGGGCGCGGGCGGGTGAGGGTGACCTGGGTGTGCGTCAGCAGGTTCGACAGCGGCGTGCGCAGTTCATGGGCGATGTCGGCGGAAAACGCCGAGAGCCGCTGAAAAGAGTCGTCAAGGCGTCCGAGCATGGCGTTGAAGTGGTGGGCCATTTCCGCGAGTTCCGGCGGCATGTCTTCTTCGGGCAGGCGAGCGTTGAGCGATTGCGCCGAAATACCGCGGGCGACCGCACTCATGCGTCGCAATGGGCGCAGCCCACTGCGCGCCGCCCAGGCACCGAGCAGCGCCGTGGCCAGGGCTGACAAACCCACGGTGAGCCAGATCAAGCGCTGCATGCGTTGCAGAAAATGCTGGTGATGGGTGATGTCCAGCAGCAGCGTCAGTTGCGGTGATTCAGGCTTGTCGACAAACAATGGCGCATTCAGTACGCGGTAGTCGGTGTCGTTGTCGTTGATGGTCGATAAGCCCGGCTTTTGCGGAAGCTTGTCGGGCAGGCGCGCCGAGCTGTCGTACCAACGCTTGCCGTCGCTACCGGTAATCCGCAGTGAAAGATCGGCCTGGCGACTCAATTCATCTGCCAGTTTGAATTCGCTTTCACTCGATTGGATATCGTGAAGTGCCCGACGCACACCCATCAACTTGCCATCCAGCAACTGCTGATCCAGTTCGACAAAATGCGCCTCACTGGCGCGACTGAACAATACGCCGGCGAACAGCGACACCACGGCAGCGCAGGCGGCAAACAGCAGCGCCAGACGACTGCTCAAGGAAAGGCGGCGCATCAGGCAGGGCGCTCTTCAAGGACATAACCCATGCCGCGCACAGTGTGAATCAACTTGTTCGGGAACTCGTCGTCGATCTTCAGGCGCAAACGACGGATCGCCACTTCGATGACATTGGTGTCGCTGTCGAAATTCATGTCCCAGACCTGGGAAGCGATCAGTGATTTGGGCAGCACTTCGCCCTGACGACGCAGGAGCATTTCCAGCAGGGCGAATTCCTTGGCGGTCAGGTCGATGCGTTGACCGTTGCGTTCGACCCTGCGTCGGATCAAATCCAGACGCAAGTCGGCCAGCTGCAGGCTAGTCTCCTGAGGCTGGGCGCTGCCACGGCGCAACAGGCTGCGAACCCGGGCCAGCAGTTCGGAGAAGGCGAATGGCTTGACCAGGTAATCGTCGGCACCAAGTTCGAGGCCGTGGACTCTGTCCTCTACCGCATCTCGCGCCGTCAGAAAAAGGATCGGCGTATCGAGACCGGCGCCGCGCACCGCTTGCAGGATTTGCCAGCCATCGCGCCCGGGCAGCATCACATCGAGGATTAACAACGCATACTCGCCGCTCAGCGCCAATTGTTGGCCAGTGCTGCCGTCCGCCACCAGGTCGGTGTTGAACCCGGCCTCAGCCAGGCCCTGGCGCAGGTACTGGCCGGTTTTCGGTTGGTCTTCGACGATCAGCAGTTTCATGGGCGACTCGAGGCAAGTGGAACGGACGCTTTATACCGTGGGCAGCGTCAGTACAGGCCAACCTGACAAAGTTGTAATCTGGCCGTCAGGTTGTGGGCAGTGGCCGCAGTTTAAAGTTTTCCACACGCTGAACCTTATCTTGTTGGAGTACGACTATGTTTTTGCGCAAACCGCTGGCGCTATTCGCGTGTTTTGTGGCGCTGAGCTCGCCGGCGTGGGCATCGCCGACACACACCCTCAACTTCGGTCAACCGGCCCCGGCCGCCATGGCTGAGCGCAGCGTCGAAGTGGTGATGGGTGACATGTCGTTCACGCCCCAGAACATCAATATCAAGGCCGGTGAGTCGGTTCGTTTTGTGCTGATAAATAAAGGCCAGTTATTGCACGAATTTAACCTCGGCGACGCGGCGATGCATGCGAAACATCAGCAGGAGATGATGAAGATGCAGCAGAGCGGCATGATGACGCCTACAGGGATGAAGGAAATGGATCACGGCGCGATGCCAGGAATGGATCATGGTATGAAGCACGACGACCCCAATAGCGTGCTGGTCGAGCCGGGCAAAACCGCCGAACTGACCTGGACCTTCACCAAGGCCACCCGCCTGGAATTTGCCTGCAATATCCCCGGCCATTATCAAGCGGGTATGGTCGGCAAGATGACTGTCAGTCAGTAAGCACTCAAAGGCTCGCGCAAAGGCTGGTAGAATCCGCTGATTCTTCAGTCAGGTTTCCGCCATGCATCCCGCAGCCGAACACTCGCCGCTGGGCAAATCCAGCGAATACATCGCCACCTACACGCCGTCCTTGCTGTTCCCGATCCCGCGCACCGCGAAATGGGCCGAGCTGGGCCTGACGGCTGAAACCCTGCCGTACAAGGGCGTGGATTTCTGGAACTGCTTCGAGCTGTCGTGGCTGTTGCCGTCCGGCAAACCTGTGGTGGCGATCGGCGAATTCAGCATCCCGGCGGATTCGCCGAACATCATCGAATCCAAGTCGTTCAAGCTGTACCTGAACTCGCTGAACCAGACTCCGTTTGCCGATACCGCGAGCCTTGAGGCGACGCTGGTGAAAGACCTGTCCGCTGCGGCTGGTAAACCGGTTGGCGTGCGGGTTCGCAGCCTGAAAGACGTTGAAGCCGAAGGCGTCGTGGCGTTGCCGGGCGTGTGCATCGATGATCTGGACATCAGCGTCAGCAACTATGAGCATCCCCGTCCGGAGCTGCTGCGTTGCGACGCGTCACGCATTGTCGAGGAGAGCGTGCACAGTCATTTGCTCAAATCCAACTGCCCGGTGACCAGCCAGCCGGACTGGGGCAGCGTGGCGGTGGAATACCGTGGCGCGGCGCTGGATCATGCAAGTTTGCTGGAATACATCGTGAGCTTCCGCCAGCACTCGGACTTTCATGAGCAGTGCGTGGAGCGGATCTTTCTTGACCTGCAACGGTTGTTGAAACCAGAGAAGCTGACGGTGTACGCGCGCTATGTGCGTCGTGGCGGGTTGGACATCAACCCGTATCGCAGCACTGAAACCGTTCAACTGCCAAATCACCGCCTGGTCCGCCAATAAAGATCCAGTGTGGGAGCGGGCTTGCTCGCGAAAGCGATTTATCAGGCACCATCATTGCTGACTGATAATCCGCTTTCGCGAGCAAGCCCGCTCCCACAGGGTATTGCGTTGCAAATTGCAGATATGAAAAAGCCCCGCTACCGCTAGCAGGGCTTTTTTTGCATCCGCAGGATTCAGATTCCCATATTGCCCAAGGTTTGCACGATGTTGCGCAAGGTTCCTGCCAGGGTGGGGTGTTCGAGTTCGAAGCGTTCGACAGCCAGGTTCACATTGTCGGACAGGCTGGAGTCCTGGGTTTTGGTTTCCAGTTCAAGCTCAAGTTCGATCTGTTGCATCAGCGCGTGCAGGTCTTCGCGCTCCACTTCAGTCAGTGGTGGATTCTGTTCCAGTTGCTCGCGCAGAGTGTTGAGCTGTTGTTGCAGTTCGCGGGCAGGCATGGCGTTCTTCCTTTTATCGATAGGCACTGGCATAGACAGCGGCACCGCGCCAAAGGTCTATGGCTGACCTTTAGATTAATCCACTCGCGCAAAACCTGCATGACCTCAGTCAGGGCTTTTCGCCCTTGAAGCGGCGCAGGCTGATGTCGGCCAGACAGGTCCCGAGTTCACCGAGGTGATCGATCACCGAATGCACGCCCAGGCTGAACAGTTGCACGGTTGCCTTGCCGCGCAGATGTTCGCGTTCCTTTTGGCTCAAGGCTTGCCATTCACTGGGCGCCAGCCCGCAGAGCGAGCCGCAGGAGGCCAGGCCAATCGTCCATAGCCCGGCGTTCAGTCCGGATTGCAACAGTCGCGGTTCACCGCTGACCAGCACGCAGCCATCCAGGCGCTCGACATTCAGCGCCATCAAGGCTTGCCAGCACGCATTTGGCGCGGGCCAGGGATTGTTTGTTGCGGGGTGTTGCGAAGGCTTGATCCACTCCGGCAGAGCGGCCGCCAGGGAATGGCAGAGGGCAGGGGCGAGTTCGTCAAGCCACGCGCAGGGAATCTGCTGACGTTGCAAGCTGAGCAAACTGTCCAGAGCACCCGGCGTGACCTCGGCGTGCTCGGCAGAATGTGCGCTGTGCTGGCGCGTGCGTGCGCCGAAATCCACCAGACAACCGCTGAGGCCGAACAGGACGGCGGTCAGGCTGGGTGCGGCGAGGGGCAAGGCTTCGGCGTGGGGCATATCAACGTCCCTGAAATAGCGACAAGGCTATGCGTCGCCAGTGACAGTTGAATGACATTGATGTGAATCACTCACAGCAGGGCGAATCATCCGTAGGCCATCTCGCATGATACTGCCTAAAGCGGCTTTTCCACCTTATACTAGCCAGCTTAATGCCCGGGCCAAGACGTCCGCGCCAGTACAATCCTAGGAGTTTTCTATGCGCTGGAGCAATCATCTAGCTCAGCTTTGCGTGTGCGCCAGTGTGTTGCTGGTTCCGTTCGTTGCTCAGGCAGCTTCGGAAGACGACCCTTGGGAAAGCATCAACCGTCCGATCTACAAGTTCAACGATGTGGTCGATACCTATGCGCTGAAGCCATTGGCGCAGGGCTACCAGTTTGTTACCCCGCAGTTTCTCGAAGACGGCATCCATAACATGTTCCGCAACGTCGGGGATGTCACCAACCTTGCCAACAACATCTTGCAGGCCAAACCGGCCGCTGCCGGGACCGATACTGCGCGCCTGATCTTCAACACCACGTTCGGCCTGCTGGGCTTCTTCGATGTGGGCACTGAGATGGGCCTGAACCGTAGCGACGAAGATTTCGGTCAGACGTTGGGCTACTGGGGTGTAGGAAGCGGTCCGTACGTGATGCTGCCGTTGCTGGGTCCTAGCACTTTGCGCGATGCTCCGGCGAAGTACGTCGATGGCTACACCGCCCCATACCCATACATTCACGATGTGCCGGTGCGTAACTCGATCTTTGCCCTGAACATCATCGACACCCGCGCCAGCCTGCTGTCGGCCGAGAAGCTGATCAGCGGCGACAAGTACACCTTCATTCGCAATGCGTACTTGCAGAACCGCGAATTCAAAGTCCAGGATGGCCAGGTCGAAGACGATTTTTGATCTCGACCGGTAAAACGAAGAAGGCGGCCAGTTGGCCGCCTTCTTTGGTTTTGTATCCGGGTTATTTCATCTTCAGTATTGTAAGGCCGAGTTTCTGACTGCCGCCGTCCTGTTCTTTCACCCACACCACTTCGGTATCGGCCTCAAGGCCTTTCAGTGCCGCGTGATCGGAATCTATCCGCACGCTAAGGCGGTCACCGACATTGAACAAACGAGGCGCCTGGACTTGCATGCCACTGCTGGAAAGGTCTATGCAGACGGCTGCAACCTCGTCGCCTTCATGAATCAACGCGACATCGGCATCAACCCGCATGCGGATGAAATCACGCTTTTCGCTGTAGTCCCGATCGGTTTGGCTCATGGGCTTCGTCCTTCCATTGGGTTACGGTTTTGCCTGTTCTTATAACTCCCGGTGATTTGACAAGTAAAGAGGTCAAGCGACCATCGGCGTGAGCTTGAAACACCCCGCGGATGGGAGTACCGTCTGCGCCTTAGAAGGGCACCTCTGGTGTGCCTGCGAGTAAGGTGAATGCCCGAAAGCGGTGCAACAGAGAGGCTAGAAAGCGAATCCAGTAGTGAGAGCCGGGAAAAACCCCCAGCCAGCTACGCCAACCTAATTCTGGCGCCGTTTGCCCACATGCCAAAAACCAGTGCCACGCTGCTGATAATCGATGATGACGAGGTAGTGCGCGCGAGCCTCGCCGCCTATTTGGAAGACAGTGGTTTCAGCGTCTTGCAGGCCAGCAATGGCCAGCAGGGTCTTCAGGTATTCGAGCAAGACAAGCCCGACTTGGTCATCTGCGATCTGCGCATGCCGCAGATGGGCGGACTCGAACTAATCCGCCAGGTCACCGAGCGGTCACCGCAAACCCCGGTTATTGTGGTGTCGGGTGCCGGCGTGATGAACGACGCGGTCGAAGCGCTGCGCCTGGGCGCGGCGGATTACCTGATCAAGCCTCTCGAAGATCTGGCCGTGCTCGAGCACTCTGTGCGCCGGGCCCTGGATCGCGCGCGCCTGCTGCTGGAAAACCAGCGCTACCGTGAGAAGCTGGAAAAGGCCAACCGAGAGCTCGCAGCCAGCCTGAACCTGCTCCAGGAAGACCAGAACGCCGGTCGCCAGGTGCAGATGAACATGCTGCCGGTCAGCCCCTGGACCATTGACGAGTTCCAGTTTGCGCACCAGATCATTCCGTCGCTGTACCTGTCAGGTGATTTCGTCGACTACTTTCGGGTCGACGAGCGTAGGGTAGCCTTCTACCTGGCGGACGTTTCCGGACATGGCGCCTCTTCAGCCTTCGTCACGGTGCTGCTGAAGTTCATGACCACGCGCTTGCTGTTCGAATCCAAGCGCAACGGCACATTGCCGGAATTCAAGCCTTCAGAGGTCCTTGGTCATATCAACCGAGGCCTGATCAGTTGTAAGCTGGGAAAACACGTCACAATGGTCGGTGGAGTCATCGACGAGGAGACAGGTTTGTTGACCTATAGCATCGGCGGTCATTTGCCGTTGCCCGTGTTGTACACGCCAGACAGTGTCCGTTATCTGGAAGGTCGTGGTCTGCCGGTGGGCCTCTTCAATGAAGCTACCTACGAAGACCACGTGCTGGAGCTGCCGCCAACCTTCAGCCTGACGCTGATGTCTGATGGCATTCTGGATCTTTTGCCAGAGCCTACACTCAAAGAAAAAGAAGCGGCTTTGCCCCAGCGGGTCAAGGCAGCGGGCGGCACCCTGGATGGGTTGCGGCAGGTTTTTGGATTGGCCACGCTAGGGGAGATGCCGGATGATATCGCCCTGTTGGTGTTGAGCAGGAATCTTTAATGAGTACCGGTAGAATCCAGTTCGCCGAGCAGGATGGCACCTTCGTCCTGAAGTTCGTCGGTGAAGTTCGCCTGACCCTGTGTTCGGCGTTGGATGCGACTATTGAGCGGATCTTCACGGCGTTGAACTTCAACGCGATCGTGATCGACCTGACCGAAACCCGCAGCATCGACAGCACCACCCTTGGCCTGCTGGCCAAACTGTCGATCCTGTCGCGGCAAAAGGTCGGCCTGCTGCCGACTGTCGTCACCACCCACGAAGACATCACCCGTCTGCTGCAGTCCATGGGCTTCGAGCAAGTGTTCAACATCGTTGACCGCCCGATCCCGTGCCCTGAATGCCTGACCGACCTGCCAGACCAGGATCAGTCCGAGGAAGTGGTGCGGATCAAAGTGCTCGAAGCGCACAAGATCCTCATGGGGCTGAACGATTCGAATCGTGAAGCGTTCCATGATCTGGTGAATGCGTTAGAGCGGCATTGATCCCCCTGTGGCGAGGGAGCTTGCTCTCGCTGGATTGCGAAGCAATCCCAAATCACATAAAAAAAGGGCGAACCCCTCAAGGTTCGCCCTTTTTTGCGCTGCTATGAACTAGATCACAACTTGGCCTGCAACAGCGCCTCAAGCTTCTCCTGGTCCCGCGCAAACTGACGAATACCCTCAGCCAGTTTCTCAGTCGCCATCGCATCCTCGTTCGACAACCAACGGAACTGCGCTTCATTCAGGCTCAAACGCGCCTCGCCGGCCTGACCCGGTGCCAGTTTACGCTCGAGCTTGCCTGTATCCGCCGCCAGCTTGTCGATCAAATCCGGGCTGATGGTCAAGCGGTCGCAACCGGCCAACTGCTCGATTTGATTCAAATTACGGAAGCTCGCGCCCATGACCACGGTCTTGTAGTCATTGGCCTTGTAGTAGTTGTAAATGCGCGTCACCGACTGCACGCCCGGATCATCCGCGCCGGTGTAGTCGTTGCCGTTAGCCTTTTTGTACCAGTCGTAGATCCGACCCACGAACGGCGAAATCAAGAACACACCCGCATCGGCGCACGCTGCCGCTTGAGCGAACGAGAACAGCAGCGTCAGGTTGGTCTGGATGCCTTCTTTTTCCAGTATTTCGGCAGCGCGGATGCCTTCCCAGGTCGAAGCGATCTTGATCAGCACGCGGTCGCGGCCAATGCCGGCCTTGTCGTACAGCTCGATCAGACGGTGCGCGCGCTTCAATACGGCGTCTGTGTCGAACGACAGGCGCGCATCCACTTCTGTGGAAATACGGCCCGGAATCACCTTCAAAATCTCTTGCCCTACCGCAACGCCAAAGCGGTCGCTGGCCAGGCCCACATCGCCCTTGCAGTCGCTGACGCAGGCGTTCAGTAACTCGGCATAGCCGTGGATGGCCGCGGCTTTCAGCAGCAGGGAAGGGTTGGTGGTAGCGTCCACCGGCTTAACGCGAGCGATCGCTTCGAAGTCGCCTGTGTCGGCGACCACGGTGGTCATCTGTTTGAGTTGTTCCAGCTTGGAAGTCATGGGCGTGCTCTGTCCTATGGGTCTAATGACATTACCCGAGCGCTGACAGCCACTCAAGGGCGCATGTACGTATCGAAGGCCCCAGCGGCAACAACCTGAGAACGGCTGTTTGAATGGCGGGGCGCGGTGTCCGTAAATACGATGCCAAATCCGGGCGCAGGTTCAACCGGTCTGATGGTTAGCGCGGCTTAGCAACTAAGGAACTGAGACTGCGTGGCCTTACATGCAATGCGATTGAGCTGAGCCTCTCAATTTAATTCAAGCGACGCATACCTGCCGTCTTGGCGGCCTTGCTGTCGAAGGTGACGATGTACTCACAACCCGCTGCGTTGGCGCTGCGCTCAATCAAGCAATCTGCGAAATCGGCGTTGGCCTGTGAGTACCTGCGCAATGCCTGCCAAACAATTTCGGAGTTTTCCACCGTAAATTCTCGAGTTCGCAAAAGCGTTTCAAGGACGGTAATGATTTCGCTTTTTGCGCTCTCGTAGCAGGATTGAAGTACCCAGACCAATTCGATAATTGAAACCATCGTGATGAAGCCGGGAGAGGTCGTCGTCAGCGATTCAACAAGTTCGGAGGCTTTAGCTGACTGCTTTTGATCATCTTGTGCGACATACCTGACCAATACGTTGGTATCCAGACCTATCATATAGCTTTGGATCCTTGTGCTGAGATAGCCTGGTTCATGTCTTCGATGCTTACAGCTTTCGCGGGCTTGCGAATGAGCCCTTTAAGGTCTCGAGCGGTATGCGTCGCGGCCATAATGGCGAATTGACCGTCGCCTAAGGCAACAAACTCAATACGATCGCCAGTGTCGAGTCCAAGGGACGCTCGGACTTGTGCCGGAATGGTGATTTGTCCTTTCGAGGTCAATGTGGCGGTTGCCATCGCAGATGCTCCGTAACTCAGTTTTCCTTACATTATGGTAAGGGAGATTGGAAATCAACGCTCAAGGAGATGTTGCGATGAAACGCATCAGGTTTTCAATGAAGAAACAAGGCTTACCTCCTATTTTTTGCTTCCCGATTCGTTAGCGTCCTTCAAGCAACTCCGCCGCCTGATCCAGCAACACCAAAGGCTCTTTAGCCTTATGAATATCCACTGACAACAACTGCCGAAACTTGCGCGCCCCCGGAAAACCGGTGCCCAGCCCCAGCACATGCCGCGTGATATGGTGCATCGAACCACCCGTATGAATATGCGCCGCTATATAAGGCCGCAACTGCGCCAGCGCCTCGGCCCGACTGATCACCGGTGCCGTGCTGCCGAACAGTTGTTGATCCACCTCAGCCATCACATAAGGATTGTGATACGCCTCACGACCCAGCATTACGCCGTCAAACGTCTGTAGATGTTCGTGGCAGGCTTCCAACGTCTTGATCCCGCCGTTGAGAATAATCTCCAGCTCTGGAAAGTCCTTCTTCAACTGCGCCGCCACGTCATAACGCAGTGGCGGAATGTCGCGGTTCTCCTTCGGCGACAATCCCTCCAGAATCGCGATCCGCGCATGCACCGTAAAACTGGTGCAACCGGCATCCCGAACCGTGCCGACGAAATCACACAACTCCTCGTAGCTGTCCCGCCCATTGATCCCGATACGATGTTTCACCGTCACCGGAATCGACACCGCATCGCGCATCGCCTTCACGCAATCGGCCACCAACTGCGGATGCCCCATCAGCACCGCGCCGATCATGTTGTTCTGCACCCGATCACTCGGGCAGCCGACATTCAGGTTTACCTCGTCGTAACCATGCTCCTGCGCCATGCGCGCGCAAGCGGCCAGGTCCAGCGGAACACTGCCGCCGAGTTGCAGGGCAAGCGGGTGTTCGGCTTCGTTGTGACGCAGGAAGCGGTCGTGGTCACCATTCAGGAGTGCGCCGGTGGTGACCATTTCGGTGTAGAGGAGGGCGTTTTTGGATAGCAGGCGCAGGAAATACCTGCAATGTCTGTCCGTCCAATCCATCATCGGGGCGACGGAAAAGCGGCGGGAGAGTGAAGCTGTTTGTTGGGACATTGGGGAATCTGAATCAGGAAGACGAAGGGCCGCAGTTTATCAGGGATGAGGTGGCGGGTTGACACCTGTTCTTCGGTAGTGATTTTACCTTGGTAGCCTTCTTTTACCGCTAGTTTGATCTGCGCAGTCAACGTTCGCTCGTGCTCGATGTAGTTGCTACGCATGTTCCTGCCAGTGATCACAAATAAATCGAACATTTTTTGCCCATCATGCGCTGCTTCTCGAACATCCAGAGCCATGTATTCATTCATAAGTGAAGCTCCGTTAACTCAAGGGATCTATCACTCCAATTGCAACGAGTCGCCAAACCGTAACGCTATTCCAGCGCTGGTGGGACTATAAGCTTCATGACAAAAACGCTGCAATGGCCAGACGTACGGACCGTTCCGAGTGTCGTGTAGGACGTTGCTCTTTTGATAGTTTTTCAAGGGAACGTGATTTTTTGCAGAAAGAAACCACAAAAGCTGAACAAATGCTGTCGCCCTGCGAAGTTTCAAAATCCCCGCGGGTTCGCGGTCTACGATGAGGACTAACGGCCGCATCACCACGCTCTCTGCCCACAGGAAAACTGAAATATGACCCCGAACCTCTTCAAAGTCGTGATGATCGCCGGTGCTTTGCTGTTGAGTGCGTGCTCGGGTGTGAGCTCCTAAAGCAATTATTCGGAAGACCTCCAGCCGTCTGCCGGCTTTGGCCCGGGCCCAACCCACAACCCGAGTAAGTTGAGTTTCCATGGCAGTGCGCTTGGTAGCAGCTTCGGCGAGTACAGTTCGGGGTTGTTGCACGACGATTGAGGTGTGACGCAACGGCGAGTTGTTCATGCCGTTGCACGTTCAGATGATCGGCTCCTGCTTAGGGGTGGTGCGGCTATTCTGCACCCACTCGACCCTACACCCAGGCTGGCCTTGAAGGTATAGGGCTTGTAGTCACCCGTGGTGCTCATCCCGCTTCCATGGTGGATTTGATTAGTCGCTTGGCGTAACACCTGAAGCTGATGCGGTGCTCAATGGAAAATAAACACTAAACACCGTCCCGTCTTCCAGACTTGAACTCACTGAAACATCCCCGCCATGCGCCTTGGCGATTTCCCTGACAATAAACAACCCAAGCCCGACGCTGCGCACATCACTGTCAGCCTCTGTGCCGCGGGTCATCGGCTCAAACAGCACGGCCATCAACGCTTGCGGAATGACCGGCCCGTAGTTGTGCACCGACACAACGGCCTGGTCTTCTTCCCGGCGGGAGGTCACTGTGATCGGCTGCTTCAAATCCCCGTAAGCCACGCTGTTGGCCACGAGGTTGCCGATGATTTGCTGCACACGATCAGCGTCCAAGGAAGCCGGGCCGGAACCAACGGACAGGTGCAGCAGCGTTGCTTGCGGAAACGCCACACGCAGTTCGTCGACGCTGCGACTCACGAATGCATGCAAATCCTGTGATGAAAGGGAGATCGCGATGCCGCTCCCGACCCCGGCCAGCGCCAAGTCAAGCAGGTCAGCGATCATGCGTTGGGCGCGGCCTGCCGACTGGCCGATGTGGCCGAGCAGTTTGGTTTCTTTGGCTGTGCGATCAGTACGGGCGAGGATGTCGGCAGCCATTTTGATCGCGGTCAGCGGGTTTTTCAGGTCGTGGCTGACGATGGCGACCATTTGCTCGGCGAAGGACGCGCGGCGTTGGGCTTTTTCATAAGCCAGGTTCAGTTCGGCCTGGGCTTGCTGAAGAGCGTTTTCGGCGGCGGTTTTTTCGCGCAGCAGGCCCTCGGCGATTTTCCGCGCGTTCAGCAGTTCACGTTCGTACTTGTCGCGGTCGGTCGTGCCGAACAGCGCCAGTTCGTTGAACGCGCCGTTGGCGTGCTCGCGCCGGACGCCGTTGAGCAGCATGGTGACGGTGTGTTTGTCTTGATGAACCAGGTCGAGTTTTACTTCGGCGACCGAGCCTTGCATTCGCATCAGTGGCGCCCAGTGGGTTTGATGGAAAATCCGTCCGCCCATGGTCAGCAGGTCCTGAAATCGCTTGCCGCACAGTTCGAGCTGACTGAAGCCGATCCAGTTGCTGAACGTCTGATTGCTGCGCAGAATCGTGCCGTCCTCTTTAGTCACCACCAATCCGCAGGGCGCTTCTTCGAACAATATCTGCGGGTCTGGCTGATCAGTCGACATGCGCGCCTGCCCACGGCGACAGGAAGCTGTTCATGGCTTCAGAGCAGGCGCTGGGCGCGCTCATGTGTGGGCAGTGGCCCACGTTGTCCACCATGCAAAGCGTGCTGTTGGGGAGTACGCCGTGCAGGTATTCACCCACGGCAATCGGGGCGATGAGGTCGTCGGTAGATTGCAGAATCAGCGCCGGCGTGGTCAGGCCGGCGACGTCCTGGCGGTTGTCCGACAGGAATGTCACTCGGGCGAATTGCTTGGCGATCTCGGGTTCGGTGCGGCAGAAACTGTTGGTGAGTTCTTCGCCCAACGCCGGTTGGCCGGGCGCGCCCATGATGACGGGGGCCATGGTGCTGGACCAGCCGAGGTAGTTGCTGTCGAGGGTGTCGAGCAGCGAATGAATGTCTTCGAGTTTGAAGCCGCCGACGTAGTCGTCGGAATTGATGTAGCAGGGCGAAGGACCGATCATCACGTGGGCGGCGATGGTGCCGGGGGACTGGCGATCCGCCAACGCAGCGATCATGGCGCTGACGGAGTGGCCGACCACAATCACCGGGCCGCTGGCGAACTGATCGATGATTTCACCGAGATCCTGGGCGTAGCCGTTCAGCGAATTGTATTTTTCTCGGTCGTACGCGCCAAGATCCGATTGGCCTGCACCGACAAGGTCATACAGCACGACCTTGAAACGACCCGTAAAGTCGTTGACGAGATAACGCCACATGGTTTGATCGCAGCCAAAGCCGTGGGAGAAGATCAGCGTTGCCGGACCCTCGCCCATTACGTTGACGTTGTTGCGATGTTGAAGGTCCATGCGTCTTGTCCCGGGCGAGCCAAAGGTATTTCTGGCGTCCTCGGCAGTTTAGATAGTCAAAGACGTCCGGTCACGCATCCTTTAAAGATCAGTCCTGCCCATTTCCGGGCTCAGCGTTCCCAGCCAAGCCACCAACCCCACAATTAACACCGCTGCCGCCAATTCCGCAAACATACTGCGTCGCAAAGCGTTGGCGGCAAAGACGTATTGCCCCTCCCGCAACGACCGCTCCAACAACGGCCCAAGGTGGAACCGGTTCAACGCTGCAAGCATCAGCATCCCGACAAACAACACCACTTTGATGAACAGCAAAACCCCGTAGGTGGTGAGCAGCACGGCATCAAGCTTCGGCCCCGCGATGAACAGGTAATTCACGACGCCCGTGACCGTGATGACGACCACGATCACCGCGCCCACCCATTCAAATCGATTGACAGACCGAGCCAGCAATCTGATGCGTTCCTCGGTTTGCAGTGCATCGATTTTCGCCATCAACGCGAACGCGACCAACGCCCCTAGCCACGCTCCCGCCGCCAGCAGATGCAGAATGTCCGCCGCCAAATGCCAATACCGACGACTGCCTTCCATCGCCCCATGACCGTTCCACACCAAGGAAGCGAGGGCGATGCCGCCAGCAACAGCGGCGATGATCAAACTGATGCCAGGTGCGCGGTGGTTGAGCATCAGCGCCCAACCGGCCAGCACCAGCGCGACGATGCGCACGAGCCAGGCCAGTCCCACGTCCGTCTCCCACACCATCATTTCGATGTGCGGGCGCAACTCAGTGAAATCCGACTCACCACTCATGCCGCTGACCATCATCACCATGCTGGCGATCGACAACAACACACCCAGCATCGCCGTCCCCACGAGCATCGACCGAAACGGCAGTATTGCTCCGGACACGCGCTCCTGGCCCTTGAGGCTGTAGAGCCCAAACAAACCCAGCCCAAACAGCACCATCAAATCCACATACAACCCAAACCGCAGGGCAATGCCGACCCAGTCACTCATCAATCACTTCACTTTGAACGTGACGTTGCCGGTGATCGGGTGTGTATCCGAAGACACCGCACGCCATTCGACTTTGTAAGTGCCGGCAGGCAGCGGCGAGATCGGGGTGATGACCATGGTTTTCGGATCACTGCCGCCGGTAACTTTGGCCTTCATTGGCATCGGGGCGTGGGCCATACCAGGCATTTCCGTCATGACCAGTTTTGCACCGGAAAACTGCGTCATGAGACTTTCGGAAAAGTGCAGTTCGATCTTGCTCGGTGCCGCGCCATCAGCACCTTCGGCCGGGGTGGATGAGAGCAGTTTCGGGTGCGCCTGAGCCAGCGTGCTCATAAGTACGCCGAAGACAACAGCGGTGGTTTTTGTTGTGCGCATGCAAGGCCTCTTTGCCGCTCGAAGCGGCGGGTTTTTGATGATTGAGGTTTAGAACCACAGCCGAACGCCGAGAACGAGGCGTGTTTCACTGCGATCCTCGCCATCGTCCTTGGCGTAATCGGCGGTTCTGCCGTAGGTGCGGTTCCAGGTCACGCCGATGTATGGGGCGATTTCCCGGCGAATTTCATAGCGTAACCGCAGCCCGGCTTCGGTGTTGGACAGTCCGGAACCAATGCCTCGTTGCGGATCGTTTTTGCTGTAAACATTCAGCTCGGCAGTTGGCTGCAGAATAAGCCGGTTGGTCAGCAGGATGTCGTAGTCACCTTCCAGCCGCGCCGCAGTTTGGCCGCCTTCGCCTATGAACGCCGTGGCTTCGGTTTCAAGGTTGTACAGCGCCACGCCTTGCACGCCGAACGCGGCCCACGTCTGCGGCGCGCCGGGCTTGAAGTCCTGGCGCACGCCGCTCACCACGTCCCACCATGGGGAAATGGCGTGTCCCCATAGCGCCTGGATTTCAGCGTCTTCGGTTTTGCCATTGGTGCGCTCGCCTTCGGAGCGCAGCCAAAGGCGATCGATGTCACCGCCGATCCAGCCCGATAAATCCCAGGCCAGCGCACTGCCGTCGTTGGCGTCCTGCCATTCGAGTTTGTCGGCGAGAAAATAGTGGTTAAGCGTGGAGTCATGCACGTTATGGCCGCCGGGGTCGACGAACACGGCGGCGCGGTCTACGTCGGTCAACGGCGGGATCGGCGTGCGGCTTTCGGTTGGCGCGGCGGGCTGCATCTGACCGTCGTCCATGCTTTGCATCTGGCCAGCGTCCATACCCGGCATCTGGCTGTGATCCATGCCTGGCATGTCAGCCGTGGCCGCCATCGCCGAAGAAACTAACAGGCCCACCGTAAAAATGGTCAAAAAAAACGAAGTAAGACTGGTCATGGGTAGCGCCTCATTCTTCCACGCGGACTTCACGGAACATGCCCATTTCCATGTGGTACAGGAGATGGCAGTGATAGGCCCAGCGGCCGAGTGCATCGGCGGTCACCCGATAGCTGCGTCGGGTTCCGGGCGGCATGTCGATGGTGTGTTTGCGCACCATGAACTCGCCGTTCTCGTCTTCGAGGTCACTCCACATACCGTGCAAGTGGATGGGGTGGGTCATCATTGTGTCGTTGACCAGCACGATGCGCACGCGCTCGCCGTATTTGAGGCGCAGCGGCTCGGCGTCGGAGAACTTCACACCGTTGAACGACCACGCGAACTTCTCCATGTGACCGGTGAGGTGCAGCTCGAGGGTTCGACTCGGGTCGCGACCGTCCGGGTCTTCGAAGGTGCTGCGCAGGTCGGAATAGGTCAGAACGCGGCGGCCGTTGTTGCGCAGACCCAGGCCGGGATCGTTGAGTTTGGGGGCAGTGGTCATGGCTTGCATGTCCACCAGCGGGTTGTCATTTTCAGTTGCGGGATGCGATTGCATCGCGCCCATGGCGCTGTGATCCATGCCGGCCATATCGCCCATGCTGCCGTGATCCATCCCGCCCATGCCCATGTCATCCATGGTTACCAACGGTCGCGGATCAAGTGCAGGCACCGGTGCAGACAAACCTGCTTTCGCCGCAAGCGTGCCGCATGCGTAGCCGGTGCGATCCATCGACTGGGCAAACAAGGCGTAAGCGTCCAGAGTCGGCTCGACAATCACATCAAACGTCTCCGCCACCGCAATGCGAAACTCGTCGACGCTTACCGGTTTGACGTACTGCCCGTCCGCCGCGACCACCGTCATTTTCAGCCCAGGAATGCGCACGTCGAAGTAGGTCATGGCGGAGCCGTTGATAAAGCGCAGCCGCAGTTTTTCACCCGGCCGGAACACGCCCGTCCAGTTCGAGTCCGGTGCCTGGCCGTTCATCAAATAGGTGTAAGCGGCGCCGCTGACGTCAGCGAGGTCTGTGGGATTCATCTTCATTTCGGCCCACATCTTCCGATCGGCGACGGTGGAAGCCCAACCGTTCTCGCTGACGTCGTGGATGAAATCACCCACGGTGCGCTTGTTGTAGTTGTAGTAGTCCGACTGTTTTTTCAACGTTTTCATCAGACCAGCCGCGTCTTCGTCGGTCCAGTCGGTCAGCATCACTACGTAATCGCGGTCGTACTGGAAGGGCTCCGGCTCCTTGGCGTCGATGACCAAAGGGCCGTAAACGCCGGACTGCTCCTGAAGGCCCGAATGGCTGTGATACCAGTAAGTGCCGTTCTGCCGGACCTTGAATTGATAGACGTACAGACCGCCAGGTTCGATGCCGTGAAAACTCAGGCCTGGCACGCCGTCCATGTTGGCCGGTAGCAAAATGCCGTGCCAGTGAATGGAGGTGTTTTCCTTGAGTCTGTTCTTCACCCGCAACGTGACCGTGTCACCTTCTCGCCAGCGCAGCAGCGGGCCGGGAATGCCGCCGTTGATGGTGATCGCGGTGCGCGGATTGCCGGTGATATTAACCGGGGTTGTGCCGATGAACAGGTCGAAATCGCGGCCCGCCAACATCTGAGGTTCGCCAGGGCTGGTGACCGCCCACACAGGCGTACGCCATAACCCGAGGCCACCAAGCAGTCCGCCCGCGGCCAACCCCTTTACGAAGGTGCGTCTTGAAGTGTTGGAGTGCATGCCGTTTTATTCCCGATCTGCCAGTTGGGAGACAACTTGAAGACGAGGCTAGCGGATGATGCCTTTCAGAAGGCTGAGGCGCAGATTACAGTTTTGACAGGTTCACGCGGCTTTCAGCGGTTGGTGGAAAGTTTGGAGGCCGACGCCACCGTCCCGCTCCCGCAATTGATATATGAAGATTTTTTCAACCAGCGTTGATCCGGGTAGTACGAAAACAACAACTGCCCATCTTTCATCGAATCAATCAGCTTGTGCGCAATCGCCGGTCGCACGGCCGGGCAGCCCAGACTTCGACCAATTCGCCCATTCGCCCGCGCCAGCACCGGGCTGACGTACGGCGCGCCGTGAATCACGATCGCGCGGTCAAACGCATTGTCGTTGAAGCCCGGCTCCAGACCTTCCATGCGCAACGAATAACCGTTCTGCCCGACGTAACTCTGTTGCGTGCGGTACAACCCGAGGCTGGTGGCAAAGCTCTCGTTTTGGTTGGAAAAATTGACGGCCATGTTCTCGCCGCTGTTGCGTCCGTGGGCGACCAGTTCATGAAACAGCAACTTGCGCTTCTTTAAATCGAACACCCAAAGCCGCTGTTCGGTCGAAGGCAGGGAATAATCAATAACTGCAAGTCTTTGGACAGGAGCCGCGCCTTGAGCGATGCTGCATCGCGAGGCGCGAACGGCGAGGTTTATGACGTTGGCGTTGGCTTTCGGGGCCGCTTTGATAAGGGCGGCCGCGAGCGAATCGGCGTAGGCTGACGGTACGGACATTGCAGTCAGTAGCAAGGCCGGCAGTAGATAGCCAAAACGTAGTGGCGCCATATGGATGTCTCATCATGTTAAGTTCGAGTCTAGCAGTGTGTTGAAAGCCAGGCGTTGAATGCGGGAGATTAAGGATTATTCATGGTGCTTTTAACAAGGTTATTCGTCATAAGCCGCGTATTTTTTATGGGCTTTCTGATCAGCGGCAGCGTGTTTGCAGAAACTTCGCCGATTGAGCCGATAATTGCGCCAAGCTCCGTTATCACGGCCGCAGCGGACGATAACGTCGGCCAGGCGATTCAAGCGTCCCTTGAGCCGCTGAAAACCGCATTTCCGCCGATGCTGACTTCACCGCGTAATCGGCGGGTGGATGTCAGTCGTTTGGTCATGGATTTCTACGCACATCGCGCCTATCGCGCCGCGTGGACGAATGACGGTGACGTCGCACAATTGATCGCCAGCCTGAGCGCGACTGAAGCCGATGGGTTGAACCCGACGGATTTTCATATCGATGAGTTGGTCAGGTCTCACGCCGCGATGCAGACCATGCCGGTCACGTCCGAGCAACGGGCGGCCTTTGATATGGCGACGACGCATACCTTTATTACCGCGCTGCTGCAATTGCGGCGGGGCAAGGTCGATCCTTCGCGGCTCGACATCCATTGGAATTTTGACGCTGACGGCGTCGACCCGCGCGACGACGTCAATGCTTTCTTCGCGGCGCTCGACAATCACGATGTAGCGAAGGCTTTTGCTCAAGCGCCGCCGCAAGAAGCGGTGTACGTGGGGTTACGCCAGGCGCTGGCGCAATTGCGCAGTGTTCGCGATCGTGGCGGTTGGCCAAAAGTGGTTGTAGATCATTCGCTCAAACCTGGCATGGACGAACCGGCTGTCGCGCAGTTGCGCGCCCGGATGGTCGCAGCAGGATTTCTCGACCCGCGATTGATCCACGGAACGAAGTACGACGGCGCCGTCACCGCGGCGGTGAAGAAGTATCAGAATGAGCAATACCTCGGCGCAGATGGCATGGCGGGGGCGACGACGCTGGCGGCGTTGAATGTGCCCGTTGACGCGCGCATTGACCAGGTGCGGGTGAACATGGAGCGGGCGCGTTGGCTGCTTTACAAACTTCAAGGTACGTTCGTTATCGTTGATATCGCCGGCTACAAAGTGGCGATGTACCGTGATGGTCAGCCGATCTGGCGTTCCCGGGTGCAGGTCGGCAAGGCGGCGCGCAATACGCCGATCTTTCAGGCGCAGATTACCTACATCACGTTTAACCCGACCTGGACGGTGCCGCCGACTATCCTCAAGGAAGATGTGCTGCCGAAGATTCAGACCAATCCGGGCTACCTGGCCGCCAACCATATCCGCGTAATTGATCGCGAAGGCACCGAGCTGGATCCATCGACCGTCGACTGGACCAGCCCGCGTGGCATCAGCTTGCGTCAGGACGCCGGGCCGGACAGCTCGCTGGGTCAGGTGGTGATCCGCTTCCCCAACGATTATGCGATTTACCTTCACGACACGCCGCATCGCGAATTGTTTGCCAAGACTGTCCGCGCGACCAGTTCGGGCTGCATCCGGGTGGAAAACCCGCTGCAACTGGTGGAGCTGCTGTTCAACGACCCGGTTAAATGGAACAGCGCCGGTATCCAGAAACAGCTGGCTAACGGCAAGACCGAGAACATTCGGCTGCCGGTGAAAGTGCCAGTGTTGTTGGCTTATTGGACAGTGGATTTGGGCAGTGACGGGCGTGTGGCATTCAAACCAGATGTGTACGGCTACGATGCGCCAGTGCTGCGAGCGTTGAACCGACCTGCGCAAATGCCTGTGTTGAATCTACAGGCGGCGACGGCCTCGGTAAGGACAGGGCAGTAACTGGGTCAAATGAACGTTCGGCGCATCCATCCTGTTGTTCTGCCTGCGCACAAGCCCGTTTGCACAGTGGAAGCGACGCCTGTCCAAAGGACAATTGCCCAACATCATCCCGTAGACTAAGCTCGCAAACATTAAGGGTTTTGGGCCTCCGCCCATGCCTTGCCCTTGCAGGACGAGCTTTTGCCTATCTCCCATGACGACCCGCGCCACGCCAGTGGTGTCGCTTTGAAACGGCTACCCCTGCGAAAGGCGGCGGTGCTGTTTATTATGGTGGTGTGTCTGTGCCTTTGCGGTTTGCTCTACCTGCAACTGGAGCAATCGCGCCGACACGACCTCGCGGTGGCCGAAGTGGCGTCATCGAACCTGACGCGCGCCATGGCTCAACAGGCCGAAGACACGTTCATGAAAGCCGATCTGGTGTTGACCAGTCTGGCGGACTGGATTCAGCTCGACGGGTTCGCCCCGACACAGATCCCGCGTCTACAGAAAACGTTTGCCCGGCGGGTGCAGACGCTCAGTCAGTTGCACGGGATCTTCCTGTTCGATCAAAAGGGGCAATGGGTTGTCACCTCATTCGAGGATTTACCCCGTGGCCCCGGCGTGGCAGACCGCGATTATTTCCTGTTTCACCAGCAGAACGTATCGTCCGTGGCGCACATCGGACCAGCGATTCGCAGTCGCGTGAATAGCGAGTGGATCATCCCGGTTTCAAAACGGGTCAATGACAAGGACGGCCATTTTCAGGGCATTTTGCTGGCCGGCATCAAAATGTCCTACTTTGATCAGTTTTTCAAAAGCTTCAGCATCGATGACGATGGCTCTATTTTCCTGGCGCTGACCGACGGAACACTGCTGGCACGGCGACCGTTCGTGGAATCGCAGATCGGCCAGTCACTGGCCAAAGGGGAGATTTTCAGCCATCTGGCTGGCGCCATGTCCGGCAACGCCATGATTGGTTCTGTACTTGATGGCACAGTTCGCTTGCATAGCTACCGGCAACTCGATGCGTATCCGCTGGTGGTGTCCGCAGCCTCGTCCAGGGAATCGATTCTCAAGGGTTGGTACGAAACAGCATTTCAATCCAGCCTCATTGTGGCCCTCGTTGTGCTGGGTGTGGGGCTGTTCGGTTGGGTCTTCGTGCGCCAGGTGCGCCTCGGTGAACGGGTCGAGAAGGATTTGCGCAAGGCCAAGGAGGCGCTGAAGCTGATCGCGACCCATGACAGCCTGACGGGCCTGGGCAATCGCCGACTGTTCGAGCAGGCGCTGGACATCGAGTTTGGCCGTGGCGCCCGGCAATCGAGTCCGCTCAGCCTGATCATGCTCGATATCGATTACTTCAAGCGCTACAACGATGCTTACGGCCACGTTGCGGGTGACCATTGCCTGGCAGAAGTGGCGAGGGCGGTGAAGAGTTGCTGCCATCGAACAGCCGATCTGGCGGTGCGTTACGGCGGTGAGGAGTTCGCCGTGTTGCTGCCGGATACAGATATTCATGGCGCGCTGGTCATTGCCGAGCAGATCCGCCACAGCGTCATGACCCGCAACATCAACCATAGCGGTGCGCCTAGCGGTTACGTGACCGTCAGCCTCGGCTGTTATGCCTTCGTACCGACGCGCCTGGACAGCACCGAAGTGTTCATCGAGCGCGCGGACGCGGCGTTGTATCACGCCAAGCATTCCGGGCGAAACCGTTCGGCGGTGCTGTCAATGGACGGTGGCGTCGGGGAGTTAATGCGCTCTGATCGCTGATGACGTCGGCTCTAGCGCCCCGTGATTTGATAATCCAGCTGCTGCCTAACGCAACCACTGGAATGTGTGGATGTCACACGCAGAACACACTTTTCCGGAGCGCTGGCTCATGAAGAATTTGCGAATTGCAACGTTCAACGTCAATGGCATGCGCGCCCGACTGCCGAACCTGCTGACTTGGCTGGAGAAGGAGAAACCGGACATTGCCTGCCTGCAGGAGCTCAAGTCGGTGGACAGTGCGTTTCCCGCCGCAGAACTTGAGGCGGCCGGCTACGGCGCGATATGGCAGGGTCAGTCATCGTGGAACGGGGTAGCGATTCTGGCGCGGGACGCGCAACCGCTGGAGAGTCGCCGCGGTCTGCCGGGCGACGACGGCGATACCCACAGTCGGTATCTGGAGGCCGCCGTGCACGGCGTGCTGGTGGGCTGTTTGTACCTGCCCAATGGCAATCCGCAGCCGGGGCCGAAGTTCGATTACAAACTGGCCTGGTTCGAGCGGTTGATCGCATACGCCAAGGATCTCCAGAGCAGCGATCACCCGGTGGTGTTGGCTGGCGACTACAACGTGGTGCCGACCGACCTGGACATCTACAACCCGCGCTCCTGGCTCAAGGATGCGCTACTGCAACCGGAAAGCCGCGAGTGCTATCAACGGTTGCTGGATCAGGGCTGGACTGATTCCCTGCGTCATCTGTATCCGGAGGATCGGCTCTACACGTTCTGGGACTATTTCCGACAACACTGGCAGAAAAACTCCGGGTTGCGAATCGATCATCTGCTGCTCAACCCGGCGCTGAGTCCTTACCTGCAAGAGGCCGGTGTCGATGCCTGGGTGCGCAACGAGCCGCATGCCAGCGACCATGCACCGACGTGGATTCAACTGGGTTCGCGCAAGCGGCGTTGATCTCCGTGAGTGGCGATTGGCGAAATCAATTGTCGGTCGCACCGCTTTATCCTTTATACATGGCGCCCATCAGCGGAGAGATCCGCGGCCCCGTGCCTAAGGACCGAGCAATGAGCGAGCCACGTCTGAGCAACCTTGCGTTATACCTGCAACGTCTGGGGTTCGATGCGCCACCGGCACCAACCCTGGAAACCTTGCGCCAATTGCAGTTTCGTCACACCGGTGCTTTCGCGTTCGAGAACCTCACCACGTTATCCGGTGAGCCGGTACTCATCGACTTGCCATCCATCGAGCGAAAAATCCTGCACGATGGCCGTGGTGGTTATTGCTACGAACTCAACAACCTGTTCCTGACGCTGCTTCAGGCGTTGGGTTTCGACGCTCGCGGAATCTCCGGCCGCGTGGTCATGGGCCAGCCCGAGGGCGCCTGGACCGCGCGTACGCACCGGTTGAGCCTGGTCACCCTCGAGGGCGTGCGCTACATCACCGATGTGGGTTTCGGCGGCATGGTCCCCACCACGCCGCTGGTGCTCGACACGCCGCACGAGCAACTCACACCTCACGAACCCTATCGCATCGAACAGCACGTAGACGGCTACACCTTGCGCGCCAACGTCGCCGGTGAATGGCGGGCGATGTACATCTTCGACCTGCAGCGCCAGGAAGGTATCGATTACGCCGTCGGTAACTGGTACGTATCGACCCATCCCGAATCATCTTTTGCCAAACAGCTGATGGTGGCGCGCACAGGTGAAGGCTGGCGGCGCACGCTGAACAACGGCAGTTTTGCGATCCACCGGATAGGCAGCGAGAGCGAGCGGCGACAGGTCGCGGATGTGGAGGATCTGGTTGCGTTGCTGAAGAGCGAATTCGGGATTCAGGTGCCGGAGCATGCACGGTTGAGGCAAGTGCTTGGGCGGTTGATCGAGCCCGCCTAGGGGCGAGCGTCAGGCTCCATCATTCGATGGATTTCGCTGACGGCGTCCAGCAATTTTTCCTCCAGACTTTTCAGGTCAGTGGGCGTTATCCCTTTTTTGAGATGCCCGGTTTCGGCAGGTTTGCCTTTTTCATTGAGCAATGCGTGACGGAGCGTGTTGTTGATCACAGTCTGGTAGCCATATCCCTCGCTTTCAGCGAGTGAGCGAGCAGCTTCTATGACCGCTTCGTCCAGCATGATGGTAATGCGGGTTTTGCCTTTGCTGGAGGCAACTGCTCCACGCTTGGCACTGCTGAAGTCGTATTCATCTTTCATTAATCAAGCCTCCAGATAGCGGCGACGCTCATTTTTCGTGGCGATGCGCGCCGAAATGATTCGAACGAAATTCGGATCGCGGTAAGTGTACGCGACGACCAGCAAGCGTCCCTTTGCGTCCAGCCCCATGGTGATCCATCGCTGTTCATCGTGATGATCGTCCTGAAACGTCAGTGCTCGTTCGTCATGGAACACGGCTTCAGTCTCTGCGAGGCTGATGCCTTGATGCTTCAGTTTGTTCGCCGCGTTTTTAGCCTTGTGATATTGAATTTCGAATGACTTCATTATGCATACTTTATATGTATAAAAAAGAGCGCGACCCTACCGGTGGTCGCCAGGAACTCAAAAGATTAGCGGGAGATGTGAGGGGGCTTGGGAGGGATATATTTCAAGTTTTATTGAAGGATGCTGTGGGTGGTCACTGGGCGGGGATGGACACATGTCCATCATCCGGCTGAATAGTTGTATACAACTCTATAGACATTTGTCCTGAGTATTGCATACAGTGTGCGCATAACAAAAACCAGGGAACCCCCCAATCATGAAAACGCCCCATGTTTCACACCAACGGCCTGAGGATGAAAACCTCGGGGTCGGCGCGAATATGGCTTACGGCCTGCAACATGTTCTGACCATGTACGGCGGTATCGTCGCGGTGCCTTTGATCATCGGCCAGGCGGCCGGGCTCTCGCCGGCGGACATCGGTTTGTTGATTGCTGCTTCATTGTTTGCGGGGGGCTTGGCGACCTTGCTGCAGACCCTCGGTTTACCGTTTTTCGGCTGCCAGTTGCCGCTGGTACAGGGTGTCTCGTTCTCTGGCGTCGCGACCATGGTGGCGATCGTCAGCAGCGGCGGGGAGGGCGGATTCCAGTCGATTCTCGGGGCGGTGATTGCCGCATCCCTGATCGGTTTGCTGATCACGCCGGTGTTCTCGCGAATCACCAAATTCTTTCCGCCGCTGGTAACGGGCATCGTAATCACGACCATTGGCCTGACGCTGATGCCGGTGGCCGCGCGCTGGGCCATGGGCGGCAACAGCCATGCGCCGGATTTCGGCAGCATGGCCAATATCGGCCTTGCAGCGGTCACGCTGGTGCTGGTCTTGCTACTTAGCAAGATCGGGAGCGCGACCATCTCCCGTTTGTCGATCCTACTGGCGATGGTCATCGGTACGATCATCGCGGTGTTTCTCGGCATGGCAGACTTCTCGTCGGTCACCCAAGGCCCGATGTTCGGCTTCCCGACGCCGTTCCACTTCGGCATGCCAACCTTCCACTTCGCCGCGATCCTGTCGATGTGCATCGTGGTCATGGTGACGCTGGTGGAAACCTCGGCGGACATTCTCGCCGTCGGCGAAATCATCGACACCAAGGTCGACTCCAAACGCCTGGGCAACGGTTTGCGCGCCGACATGCTGTCGAGCATGATCGCGCCGATCTTCGGCTCCTTCACCCAAAGCGCGTTCGCCCAGAACGTCGGGCTGGTGGCCGTGACCGGGATCAAGAGCCGTTTCGTGGTAGCCACCGGCGGGTTGTTCCTGGTGATCCTCGGCCTGCTGCCTTTCATGGGGCGGGTCATCGCCGCCGTGCCCACCTCCGTACTCGGCGGCGCCGGAATCGTGTTGTTTGGCACCGTGGCGGCCAGCGGAATTCGCACGCTGTCCAAGGTCGATTACCGCAACAACGTCAACCTGATCATCGTCGCCACCTCCATCGGTTTCGGCATGATCCCCATCGCCGCGCCAAATTTCTACGACCACTTCCCAAGCTGGTTCGCGACGATTTTCCATTCGGGAATCAGCTCCTCCGCGATCATGGCGATCGTGCTGAACCTGACCTTCAACCACCTCACTGCCGGCAACTCTGATCAGCAGTCGGTGTTTGCGGCCGGTACTGAGCGGGTGTTGCGTTATCAGGACCTGGCCGCGTTGCGCGAAGGGGATTACTTCAGCGAAGGCAAGTTGCGCGACTGTGAAGGGAAAGAGATTCCGGTGATAGAGGCGGACCCTGGGCATGGGGAGTCACGGGCGGTGCATGCGAAAAGCAGTGAACATGTCTGAGTAGAAGAAAATTGTAGGATCGAGCTCGCTCCTACAAAAACGCCCACAAAAAAGCCCCTGAACCGTTTGATTCAGGGGCTTTTCGTTGTTGCTGTCTGGCTCCACGACCTGGACTCGAACCAGGGACCCAGTGATTAACAGTCACTTGCTCTACCAACTGAGCTATCGCGGAATGGCGTGTATGTTACTGATTCGAAAAGAGAAGTCAAGCACCTGTTAACAACTTGAGGGATTCATCGGGACGGACGGTGGTTTCTCGGCGATTGGCGGTTACCAGAACCGCATCAGCGGTCTACCATGGCCGCCCGGAAGTGGTTACACGCGCTGCCGGCCATTCGCCGAAAAAGGTACGCGCCATGAATGACCCATCCCTCGCATCCCGAAGCAACGGGGTGTTCGCATGAGTATCGCTCAGATCAGCCTGCCCAAAGGGGTCGGCCCCCACGCCGAAAAACTGTTCGACGCCATCACTCAGGCCAGCACCGCTGACGAATTGAACCGCGCAGGTGGCAAGGCCGAAGGTTTTGTCCTGGGCCTGGAAAGCACCAAGGCCATCAAAAGCCAGGTCGCTGAGTCGCTGTACGTCGCTTATGACGATGCGGCCAGCCAGCGCGCGAACGAACTGGCTTAACCGCCGAAGGTAACGGTGCCGAGGATCAGTTTGGCGTACAGCATCGTTGCGCCAAGTTGCACCAGCCACAAGGCCAGGCCGCCGAGAAACACACCGGCAGCCACTTGCAGCACCAGGTTATTGCTGCGTTTGGCGGGTGTGCGGGGGATGAAGGCATCCAGGTCATCCCGGTCAGCGCGCAGGTCATCGATTTTCATGTCAGTTCTCGTAGTAATTCCAGGGTGTACATAAATCAAATGTGGCAGCGGGCTTGCTCGCGAAAGCAGTAGTGAACTCAACACATCAATGCCTGAACTGACGCTTTCGCGAGCAAGCCCGCTCCCACATTTGATTTTGTGTGGAGTTTAGAGGGCGCAGCCACCGCTTTGAGAATTATCTGAAACAAATAAAAAACGGGAAGCCATTTTGGCTTCCCGTTTTTCGTATCACCGCTCGACTCAGATCACTGCAACGATAGCCTTGGTCACGACATCGATGTTGCTCTGGTTCAGCGCGGCGACGCAAATGCGGCCGGTGTCCAGGGCGTAGATGCCGAACTCGTTGCGCAGACGGGTCACTTGCTCAACCGTCAGGCCGGAGTAGGAGAACATGCCGCGCTGACGACCGACGAAGCTGAAGTCACGTTGCGGAGCCTGTTTCGCCAGCAGGTCAACCATCTGGGTGCGCATGCCGCGAATCCGCAGGCGCATTTCAGCGAGTTCCGCTTCCCACTGGGCGCGCAGTTCCGGGCTGTTCAGTACGGCGGCGACGATGCTTGCGCCGTGGGTTGGCGGGTTGGAGTAGTTGGTGCGGATCACGCGTTTGACTTGCGACAGCACGCGCGCGCTTTCTTCTTTCGACTCGCTGACGATCGACAGGGCGCCAACGCGCTCGCCGTACAGCGAGAAGGATTTGGAGAACGAGCTGGAGACAAAGAAGGTCAGGCCCGATTCGGCGAACAGGCGCACGGCAGCGGCGTCTTCGTCGATGCCATCGCCAAAGCCCTGGTAGGCCATGTCGAGGAACGGTACGTGGCCTTTGGCTTTCACCACTTCCAGAACGTTCTTCCAGTCTTCCGGGCTGAGGTCCACGCCGGTCGGGTTATGGCAGCACGCGTGCAGCACAACGATCGAACCGGACGGCAGGGCGTTCAGGTCTTCCAGCAGGCCGACACGGTTAACGTCATGGGTCGCGGCGTCATAGTAACGATAGTTCTGGACCGGGAAACCGGCGGTTTCAAACAGCGCGCGGTGGTTTTCCCAACTTGGGTCGCTGATCGCCACGACGGCGTTCGGAAGCAATTGCTTGAGGAAGTCGGCACCGATTTTCAGCGCGCCAGTACCGCCAACGGCCTGAGTGGTGATGACACGGCCAGCAGCGATCAGCGGCGAGTCATTGCCAAACAGCAGTTTCTGAACGGCCTGGTCGTAAGCTGCGATGCCATCGATTGGCAAGTAGCCACGGGAAGCGTGTTGAGCGACGCGAATCGTCTCGGCTTCGACAACGGCACGCAGGAGTGGAATTCGCCCCTCCTCGTTGCAGTAAACACCGACCCCCAGATTGACCTTGTTGGTACGGGTATCGGCGTTGAATGCTTCGTTGAGGCCCAGGATTGGATCGCGTGGTGCCATTTCGACAGCGGAGAACAGGCTCATTTTTGCGGCGGCTCTGAATGGAAAGTGGAGGGACGTGTCGCGCTCCAGCCGAATGCACTAGAGCGGTGCACAAACGGGGAGCTAGTATAGAGGCCATCTGCGATTGATGGCGACAGACTATTCGGCTTTTAGCGTAAGTTTTCCGATTATTTTTCGATCAATAGTCGATTGCCTGCGTCAATGACTTCAAGGGATGTAGGACGTTTGCCTTGAAAGCTGGGGCAATCGCCACCACATTGAGCATAATCCAGTTTTTTCCTCGGGCGACGTCGGTCGTTTGTGGTCTTTCTCGTTGCCGTCCGTTTTGCCCGGACGGGCGCGACCCAGAGGGTATTTCATGTCTGAATTCCAGCTAGTCACCCGCTTCGAGCCCGCCGGCGACCAGCCGGAAGCCATTCGCCTGATGGTCGAGGGCATCGAAGCCGGGCTGGCGCACCAGACGTTGCTCGGTGTGACCGGCTCGGGCAAGACCTTCAGCATCGCCAACGTTATCGCCCAGGTTCAGCGCCCGACGCTGGTGCTGGCGCCGAATAAAACCCTGGCGGCGCAGTTGTACGGTGAATTCAAAGCGTTTTTTCCGAACAACGCCGTCGAGTACTTCGTTTCCTACTACGACTACTACCAGCCCGAAGCCTACGTGCCGTCCTCGGACACCTTCATCGAGAAAGACGCCTCGATCAACGACCACATCGAGCAGATGCGACTCTCGGCGACCAAAGCGTTGCTGGAGCGCAAGGACGCGATCATCGTAACCACGGTGTCGTGCATCTATGGTCTGGGCAGTCCGGAAACTTATCTGAAAATGGTGCTGCACGTGGATCGCGGCGACAAGCTCGATCAGCGCGCCTTGCTGCGTCGCCTGGCGGACCTGCAATACACCCGCAACGACATGGATTTCGCCCGCGCGACCTTTCGAGTGCGCGGCGATGTGATCGACATCCACCCGGCAGAGTCCGATTTTGAAGCGATCCGCATCGAGCTGTTCGATGACGAAGTCGAGAGCCTCTCGGCCTTCGATCCGCTGACCGGCGAGGTGATTCGCAAGCTGCCGCGCTTCACGTTTTACCCGAAAAGCCACTACGTAACGCCACGAGAAACCCTGCTCGGCGCCATCGAAGGGATCAAGGTCGAGTTGCAGGAGCGTCTGGATTACTTGCGCTCCAACAACAAACTGGTGGAAGCGCAACGTCTGGAACAGCGCACTCGTTTCGACCTGGAGATGATCCTCGAACTGGGCTACTGCAACGGCATCGAAAACTACTCGCGCTACCTCTCGGGTCGCGATTCCGGTCAGGCGCCGCCGACCTTGTTTGACTACCTGCCGGCCGATGCCTTGCTGGTGATCGACGAATCCCACGTCAGCGTGCCGCAGGTCGGCGCGATGTACAAAGGTGACCGCTCGCGTAAAGAAACGCTGGTGGAATACGGCTTCCGCCTGCCATCGGCACTGGATAACCGGCCGATGCGCTTCGACGAGTTCGAAAGCATCAGTCCGCAAACGATATTTGTCTCGGCCACGCCGGGCAATTACGAGGCGGAACACGCCGGTCGCGTGGTTGAGCAGCTGGTGCGGCCGACCGGTCTGGTGGACCCGCAAATCGAAATCCGTCCGGCGCTGACCCAGGTCGACGATCTGCTTTCGGAAATCACCAAGCGTGTCGCACTCGAAGAGCGGGTGTTGGTCACCACACTGACCAAGCGCATGTCCGAAGACTTGACCGATTACCTGGCCGACCATGGCGTACGCGTGCGTTATCTGCACTCTGACATCGACACCGTGGAGCGCGTCGAAATCATCCGCGATTTGCGCCTGGGCACCTTCGATGTGTTGGTGGGGATCAACCTGCTGCGTGAAGGCCTGGACATGCCGGAAGTCTCGCTGGTGGCGATCCTCGATGCCGACAAGGAAGGCTTCCTGCGTTCCGAACGCTCGCTGATCCAGACCATTGGCCGTGCGGCGCGTAACCTCAACGGTCGGGCAATTCTCTACGCCGATCGGATCACCGGTTCCATGGAGCGGGCGATCGGCGAAACCGAGCGTCGTCGCGACAAACAGATCGCCTTCAACCTGGCCAACGGCATTACGCCAAAAGGTGTGTTTAAGGACGTTGCCGACATCATGGAAGGCGCCACCGTCCCGGGCTCGCGCAGCAAGAAGCGCAAAGGCATGGCCAAGGCCGCCGAAGAAAGCGCCAAGTACGAAGCCGAACTGCGCTCGCCCGGCGAAGTCGCCAAGCGTATCAAGGCGCTGGAAGAGAAGATGTACCAGCTTGCGCGTGATCTGGAATTCGAAGCGGCGGCGCAGATGCGCGACGAAATCAGCAAATTGCGCGAGCGGTTAATCGCCGTTTGAGATTTGCGGTGAATGTACAGTCCCCTTAAATCCCCAGCTCACTGGAGCCGGGCGGGCAACGCCTGTTACCATTCGCCCTTTGTTTTATCTTCATTTCGAGACTTGCCATGACCACCGTCCGCACGCGCATCGCGCCATCGCCTACCGGGGACCCCCACGTAGGTACCGCTTACATCGCTTTGTTCAACTACTGCTTTGCCAAGCAGCACGGCGGTGAGTTCATCCTGCGGATCGAAGACACCGACCAATTGCGTTCGACCCGCGAGTCCGAACAGCAGATTTTCGACGCCCTGCGCTGGTTGGGCATCGACTGGAGCGAAGGCCCCGACGTCGGCGGCCCGCATGGTCCTTACCGTCAAAGCGAGCGCGGCGAGATCTATCAGAAGTATTGCCAGCAGCTCGTTGAAATGGGCCACGCGTTCCCTTGCTTCTGCACCGCCGAAGAGCTGGACCAGATGCGCGCCGAGCAAATGGCACGTGGCGAAACCCCGCGTTATGACGGCCGTGCGTTGTTGCTCTCCAAGGAAGAAGTCGCGCGCCGCCTGGCCGCCGGCGAGCCGCACGTGATCCGCATGAAAGTGCCGAGCGAAGGCGTGTGCGTGGTGCCGGACATGCTGCGTGGCGATGTCGAGATCCCGTGGGATCGCATGGACATGCAAGTGCTGATGAAGACCGACGGCTTGCCGACGTACTTCCTGGCCAACGTGGTGGATGACCATCTAATGGGCATCACCCACGTTCTGCGTGGCGAAGAATGGCTGCCCTCGGCGCCGAAACTGATTCTCCTGTACGAATACTTCGGCTGGGAACAACCGGAGCTGTGCTACATGCCGCTGCTGCGTAACCCGGACAAGAGCAAGCTATCCAAGCGCAAGAACCCGACCTCGGTCACCTTCTACGAGCGTATGGGCTTCATGCCGGAAGCGATGCTCAACTACCTCGGACGCATGGGCTGGTCGATGCCGGACGAGCGCGAGAAGTTCTCGCTGCAGGAAATGGTCGATCACTTCGACCTGAGCCGAGTCTCCCTCGGTGGGCCGATTTTCGACATCGAGAAACTGTCCTGGCTGAACGGCCAGTGGCTGCGTGACCTGCCGGTGGAAGAGTTCGCCAGCCGATTGCAGACCTGGGCACTGAACCCGGAATACATGATGAAAATCGCGCCGCACGTGCAGGGCCGCGTTGAAACGTTCAGTCAGGTTGCACCGCTGGCCGGGTTCTTCTTTGCCGGTGGCGTGAGCCCGGATGCCAAGCTGTTCGAATCGAAGAAGCTGTCGGGCGATCAGGTTCGTCAGCTGATGCAGTTGATTCTGTGGAAACTGGAAAGCTTGCGTCAGTGGGAGAAAGACAGCATCACCGCGACGATTCAAGCGGTGGTCGAATCCCTGGAGTTGAAGTTGCGTGACGCCATGCCGCTGATGTTCGCCGCGATCACTGGTCAGGCCAGTTCGGTGTCGGTGCTCGATGCGATGGAAATCCTCGGTCCGGACCTGACGCGTTTCCGTCTGCGTCAGGCTATCGACTTGCTCGGTGGCGTGTCGAAGAAGGAAAACAAGGAGTGGGAAAAACTCCTGGGCAACATCGCGTAGGAGCTGCCGAAGGCTGCGATCTTTTGATCGTGCCTTTCGGTGCACCCCCCGTAATCCGGGGGGAGGGCGGTAAGTGATTGTTATGTCGGCAAAAAAGTTTGGAAATTGTTAAAAATAAATTTGACACGTTTCCGAAGCGCCATTAAGATTCGCCCCGTCCTCAGCGATGAGGGGCTATAGCTCAGCTGGGAGAGCGCTTGCATGGCATGCAAGAGGTCGACGGTTCGATCCCGTCTAGCTCCACCAATTTACACTTCAAGGTCTGGCCACACCGGCCTCGAAGCGATCAACACTCAGCGTTGGTCAATTGTATAGAAGGGTTTGCGTCCCCTTCGTCTAGTGGCCTAGGACACCGCCCTTTCACGGCGGTAACAGGGGTTCGAGTCCCCTAGGGGACGCCAGTTTTACAGAAGCGATGTTGCAAGATATCGCTCCGCCGCGAGGCGAAAAATCCGGGGCTATAGCTCAGCTGGGAGAGCGCCTGCATGGCATGCAGGAGGTCAGCGGTTCGATCCCGCTTAGCTCCACCAATTTTACAGTTCAAGGTCTGGCCACACCGGCCTTGAATCGATCAGCACTCAGTACTGATCAGTTGTATAGAAGGTTTTGCGTCCCCTTCGTCTAGTGGCCTAGGACACCGCCCTTTCACGGCGGTAACAGGGGTTCGAGTCCCCTAGGGGACGCCACGATTACCCGCTCTGCGGGATTTTATAAGGGTCATTCAATTATTGAATGGCCCTTTTGTTTGTCTGGCGTTTGGCCAAATCCCCATTTCTTTCAAACTGTGCTTCAGACCAGCGGTCATACTCACGACTTGCGAAAAATTATTATGAGAATAATATTCTAGTCGTAATATTCGGAGGCAACGATGAACGATAAAAAAGCTCAAACCCGCGAACGCATCCTCAAGGCCGCCAGCGTAGCGCTGATTCAGCGTGGCCCGGCCGAACCGAGCGTGGGCGAAGTGATGGGCGCAGCCGGCCTGACGGTTGGCGGCTTCTATGCGCACTTCGAAAGCAAGGACGCAATGATGCTGGAAGCGTTCAAGCAATTGCTCGGTCATCGCCGTGGCCTGATCGCAGACATGGACACCGAATTGACCGGCGAAGAGCGTCGCGCGTTGGTCGCTGCGTTTTATCTGTCACGCAAGCACCGTGATTCCTCTGAGTCGGCGTGCCCGATCCCGGCGTCCGTCGGTGAGCTGGGGCGCCTGGCGGACGCGTTTCGCGTGGCGTTGAATGAGCATGTGGAAATGATGGTCGCGCAGTTGGCGGCCAGTCCTGAAGACACCGACAAAGCCTTGGCCGACATGGCCTTGATGGTGGGTGGTCTGGCTCTGGCGCGGGCGCTGGGGCCTGGAGAATTGTCCGATCGATTGCTGCGTGCCGCCAAGTCGGCGGTGCTATGACCTGAAGGCCATGGCCTGAGGAGTGAGAGCGATGAGCACGTTAAAGTGGGTTCGTGGCGTTAATGGCACCTTGGGCTGGTTTGCACCGAAACTGGTCGCGAGCAAAATGCGGCTGGCATTCATGACGCCGCGGGATCTGCCGCTACGCGATTGGGAATTGCCGTTACTGGCGAAATCCGAACGCATCACCTTGCGCTTCGGTCTCTCGGCGCTGCGCTGGGGGCAAGGCCCTGCAGTGTTGCTGATGCACGGTTGGGAAGGCCGGCCGACGCAGTTTGCCAGTCTGATCACCGCGTTGGTGGGTGCCGGTTACTCCGTCGTTGCGTTGGACGGCCCTGCGCATGGTCGTTCACCGGGCAACGAAGCAAACGTCGTGCTGTTCGCCCGAGCCATGCTCGAAGCTGCCGCCGAGTTGCCGCCGCTGCAGGCGGTCATCGGTCACTCGATGGGCGGTGCCAGCGCTATGCTTGCCGTACAGCTGGGTTTGCGCACCGAAACCCTGGTGACGATTGCCGCACCGGCGCGAATTCTCGGCGTGCTGCGGGGTTTTGCCCGCTACGTGCGGCTGCCGCCTAAAGCCCGTTCGGCATTCATTCGCCAGGTGGAGAAAGACGTTGGCATGCGCGCGGCTGCACTGGATGTCTCGCATTATCAACTCGACATGCCCGGTCTGATCGTTCACGCCGAAGACGACTGCTTCGTCTCGGTCAAGGAATCCCGGCTGATCCACGAGGCCTGGTTCGATAGCCGTCTGCTGCAACTGGAGGAAGGCGGTCATCAGCGGGTACTGGCTGACCCTCGGGTGATTGATGGCGTGTTATCACTGCTGGCTGGCCGCAGCCTGCAGTCGCGGCAATCGGCCTGAGCATCCGTTACACTGCCCCGGTCGAAATAATCTGACCGGGAGTGGGGCATGGGCTGGGATCGGGCAACGCCATTTATCATTGATCTTGAAGTGGGCGCCGAGGACATCGACGGGTTGGGTCACGCGAATAACGCGGTGTACGTGACTTGGCTCGAGCGCTGCGCCTGGCGACACTCTCAGCGACTCGGTCTGGACCTGGTCGAGTATCGGCGGCTTGATCGGGCGATGGCGGTGGTGCGGCACGAGATCGATTATCTTGCCGCTGCATATGAAGGCGATCAGCTGCAACTGGCGACCTGGATCGTCGATTGGGACCAGCGTCTGAAAATGACCCGCCATTTCCAGCTGAAGCGCCCGAGCGACAACACGACGTTGCTGCGAGCGCAGACGACGTTTGTCTGTATCGAATTGTCCACCGGCAAGCCGAAGCGCATGCCAGCGGAGTTTATCGAGGGCTACGGCCCAGCGTTACTTGCGCAAGAATTGACTACCACCCAAATGTAATGTGGGAGCGGGCTTGCTTGCGAAAGCGGCGGCACATCCAACAGGGATTTGACAGACACACCGCTTTCGCGAGCAAGCCCGCTCCCACAGGTGTCCTGCGACTTCCTGCTTAATCCGGTAAACTGCCGCACGTTTTTCGTCGAGTGTGTTTTTCATGCAAATTGCTTTGGCGCCCATGGAGGGGTTGGTCGACAACATCCTGCGGGACGTGCTGACCCGTGTGGGCGGTATTGATTGGTGCGTGACCGAGTTCATCCGGATCAACGATCAGTTGCTCACGCCTGCCTATTTCCACAAGTTCGGTCCCGAATTGCTGACGGGTGCGCGCACCGCGTCTGGCGTGCCCTTGCGCGTGCAGCTGTTGGGTTCCGATCCGGTGTGTCTGGCGGAAAACGCAGCGCTGGCCTGCGAACTGGGCAGCGAAGTCATCGACCTGAACTTCGGTTGCCCGGCCAAAACCGTCAACAAGTCGCGCGGTGGCGCGGTGTTGCTCAAAGAGCCCGAGCTGCTGAACCAGATCGTCGAGCATGTCCGTCGCGCTGTTCCCCCGCATATTCCGGTCACTGCGAAAATGCGCCTCGGCTTCGACAGCCCGGACGGCTCGCTGGTTTGCGCCACAGCCCTGGCCGAAGGCGGCGCGGCCCACATCGTGGTGCATGCGCGGACCAAAACTGATGGCTACAAGCCACCGGCGCATTGGGAGTGGATTCCGCGGGTGCAGGACGTGGTCAAGGTGCCGGTGTTTGCCAACGGTGATATCTGGAGTGTCGAAGACTGGCGTCGTTGCCGTGAAATCAGCGGCGTCGAAGACATCATGCTCGGACGCGGGCTGGTGTCGCGCCCGGACCTGGCGCGGCAGATCGCAGCTGCGCGTGCTGGTGAAGATGTGGTCGAGATGACTTGGGCCGAGCTGCTGCCGCTGGTCCAGGATTTCTGGCTGCAGGCCAAAGCGCAGATGACGCCGCGTCAATCCCCGGGCCGTCTGAAGCAGTGGCTGGCGATGCTAACGCGCAATTATCCCGAAGCGGTTGAGCTGTTCACTGTCCTGCGCCGTGAAACCGAACTGGATCAGGTCTCGCGTTTGCTGGGGTTGCAGGTGTCGGAGGCGGCCTGAAACTTTTTTTGAAAAAACAGAAAATAATCTCTTGAAAAGCAATAGGCGATCCTTATTTAAGGATTACGCGATGCCGAAATCGGGTCGCGGAGACAAAAAAACTTGCTGATATGTTTTCAGGAGATTTGAATCATGAGCACTGCATTTTCAATGGCACCACTGTTCCGTTCCTCAGTCGGTTTCGATCGTTTCAACGACCTTTTCGAAACCGCACTGCGCAACGAGCCAGGCAGCACTTATCCACCTTACAACGTTGAAAAACACGGCGACGACCAATACCGCATCGTGATCGCGGCCGCCGGTTTCCAGGAAGAAGACCTGGAGTTGCAAGTGGAAAAAGGTGTGCTGACGATCAGTGGCGGCAAACGTGACGCGAACGAAGACGTTACTTATCTGTACCAGGGCATCGCACAGCGAGCCTTCAAGCTGTCCTTCCGTCTGGCGGACCATATCGAAATCAAGGCCGCTGGCCTGAGCAACGGTCTGTTGAGTATCGACCTGCTACGGGTGATTCCGGAAGAGGCAAAAGCCAAACGCATCCCGATCAACGGGACGCAAAACCCAGCTCTGCAGCACTAAGGCAGGGCAAAAAAGAAAAGGGCGCCAACGGCGCCCTTTTCTTGCCTTGCCCCTTTGTAGGAGCGAGCTTGCTCGCGAAAGACGTCAACGATAACGCGTGTTTTCTGGAAAATCGCGTTGCTCTCCAGTTCATCGCGAGCGAGCTCGCTCCTACAGTGGGGGCGTGTTACTTGAGGAGTTTCTGAAACGCCTCCACCGGCAGCGGCGAGCTGTGCAAATACCCCTGGTAAAAATGGCAGCCCAGCCCCTGCAGAAACTCCAGTTGCTCCGGCGTCTCCACCCCTTCGGCAATCACCTTCAATTCCAGGCTGCGGGCCATGGCGACGATAGCGCGGATGATCTCGGCGTCGTTGGGATCGGTGGTGGCGTCGCGGATGAATGACTGGTCGATTTTCAGAGTGTCGACCGGCAGTCGCTTGAGGTAGGTCAGCGAGGAATAACCGGTGCCGAAGTCGTCCATGGCAAAGCTCACACCGAGCTTTTTCAGGCGACGCATTTTGCTGATGGTGTCTTCCAGATTCTGGATGACGATGCCTTCGGTTATTTCCAGTTTCAGCAGCGAGCAGGGGAGGCCGTGGCTGATGAGGCTGTGCTCGATGCGCTCGACGAAGTCGTTCTGGCGGAACTGCCGCGGGCTGATGTTCACGCACAGGCTGAAATTCAACGGGTCGATCCTGCCCTCGGCGATCAATTGTTTGAAGGCATTGCACACTTCGTCGACGATCCAGGTGCCGACTTCCAGAATCAACCCGCTGTCTTCCAGGACCTTGATGAATTCGGTCGGCGACTGTGCGCCGAGTTTCGGGTGATTCCAGCGCACCAGCGCTTCGGCGCCGACGATACGGTTGTCGCGAGCGTCCACCTGAGGCTGGTAATGCACCTCGAACTCCCCCCGGGAAAGGGCCAGGCGCAAGTCGGTTTCCATGCGCAAGCGTTCACTGGCGGCCTTTTGCATGGTGTTGTGGTACATCTGCGTGGTGTTGCGACCTGAATCCTTGGCCCGATAAAGCGCGATGTCGGCGCGTTTGAGCAGGTCGGTCGGGGTCGAGCCGTGATCGGGAATCAGCGCGATGCCGATACTCGGCGTCACTTGCAGGCGTTGACCATCAAGGAACATCGGTTCAGACAATAGTTCGCGCAAGGTGTCCGCAAGGTCGCGGACCTGTGCGCTGACTTCATTGCGCGAACCTTCCAGGCCGCTGAGCAGCACCACGAATTCATCGCCGCCCAGCCGCGCAACGGTGTCTTCCATGCGCACGCTCGCTTCAAGGCGGGCGGTGATAATCTTCAGCACGGTGTCGCCCACCGGGTGACCGAGCGAATCGTTGATGTGCTTGAAGTGGTCGAGATCGAGAAACATCAGCGCGCCACGCAGGTTGTGGCGTTTGAGCAGGGCGATCTGCTGGCTCAGGCGATCCATCAACAGCGCGCGGTTGGGCAGGTTGGTCAACGGATCGTGGTAAGCCAGGTGACGGATCTGCGCTTCGGCGTTTTTCAGCAGGCTGACGTCCCGCGCGGTCAGCAGCAGGCAAGCGGTTTCGTTGAGCGTGATCGGTTCCACCGACACTTCGACGGTCAACAGTTCGCCGCGCTTGTTGCGGCCGAGCATCTCCTGGTGATGCACCCGACCCTTGATCTGTAGCTCGGCCAGCAGCGCCGAGCGTTGTTTTTCTTCGGCCCAGATGCCGACCTGATACACCGTGCGGCCGACCACTTCATCGGCGCGGTAGCCGGTCAGCCGGCAGAAACCATCGTTGACCTCCAGATAACGCCCGGTGTCGCGTTCCGTGATGGTGATGGCGTCGGGGCTGGAGTGGAAGGCCTTGGCGAATTTCTCTTCGCTGGCCTTGAGTGCCGCTTCCGAACGTTGTTGCTGGGTGATGTCGCGCAAGGTGGTGACGATGCACGGCTGATCGCCGACGCTGATCTGGCGGCTGGAGATCACGCAGGTCAGTGATTGGCCATTTTTGTGCTGAACGAGGATCGCCACGTTGTTCAGGCCCTGTTCACGGATGACTTGTTCGATCCGTCGCAGGCTTTTCGGCGACGCGTCCCACAGCCCGATTTCGTCGGCACTGCGGCCAATCACCTCGGCGGTGCTCCAGCCGAAGGTCTGGGTAAAACTGGAGTTGATTTCGATGAACTGGCCGGTGTCCTGGCGTGTCACGCAGATCGGGTCTGGGCTGACCTGAAACAGGGTGGCAAATTTCTCTTCGGAGGCAACCAGCATCTGTTCGCGCTCGACCTGATCGGTAATGTCCAGCAAGGTGCCAGCCATACGAAAAGGGGTGCCGTTCTCGTCGCGGTAGAGACGGGCGCGGCTTTCCAGATAACGCGAACTTCCATCCTCCAGCTGCACGCGGTAGGTCAGTTGATAGTTGCCCGCCGGACCTTCGCGCAGGCTGCGATAGGCGTCGCGCATACCGTCGCGTTCTTCGCCGGGCACGCCTTCGAAAAACGCGTCGAACGATTCATGGAACGGTATGGCTTCCAGTCCGTGCAACTGAGCGGCCCGGGCCGAGCCATAGAGCATGCCGCTCGGAATGTGCCAGTCCCATGTGCCCAACTGCGCCGAGTCCAGAGCCAGATCGAGACGTTCCTGGCTGTCTTTGAGTGCGTGCTCGGCGGCTTTGCGCTCGGTGGTGTCGAGGAAAGTGCTGAGCAGATAGGGCTGGCCCTCGAGCTCGACTTTTTGCGCGCTGAGGATGCCGTCGTGGACCTGGCCATTACTGGCGCGAAACTGGACTTCCATGCTGACCAGCTCGCCTTTGGCCTTGGTCGCTTTGACCAGTGTCTCCCGTTGCTCCGGGTGCACCCACAAGCCCAGCTCAAGCGTGGTGCGGCCAATCGCGTTTTGTACCGGCCAACCGAACAGGCTTTCGAAATACTGATTGGCTTCGGTGATCAGGCCGTCTTCCTGGCGGGTCAGCAGCACCATGTTCGGGCACAAATGAAACAGCGTCGCGAAGCGTTTTTCCGAGCTGCTCAGCGCCTGTTCGCGCTGGCGTTGATGAGTAATTTCTCGGATCACCCCGATCATGCGCGGCCGACCCTGTTTATCCGGCAGCAAGCTGCCATTGATCTCCAGCCAGTGCAGGCTGCCGTCCGGCCAGCGGATGCGGTGGTGCATTGCTTGTTCCAGCGGGGCGCCGGCAATCACGGCGTGGAACGCGCGAATGGTTTTGGCCCGGTCTTCGGGCGGCAATAGGTCGAGGTATTCCAGATCGGCCGGCAGCGGCTGCCGGGGATCAAACCCAAACAAAGCCTGCGTGCCTCGCGACCAACTGATCTGGCCGCGCTCGATGTCCCAATACCAGGCGCCTAGCCGTGCTCCGTTGAGGGCGGCCAGCAGCTGTGGTGCGTTTTCCCAGCTTTGCTCGGACCGTTTCGGGTCAAGCGCCTGAATACGTGGCATCGGCGGAATACGGTCAACAGATTTCGGCATTGGCAGGCCTTGGGCTGAATTGGGCATTGGGCACAGGAATTCGCGGCTCTATAGGCGTAGCACAAGTTAGCCCTGAGTCCCTGGCCGATCGATTTGTGCATCCAGCAGGGCCATAAAAGCCCGTGCTGCGTTCGACAGCGTCCGTTCGGTGTGCAAGATATAGCCTAGCTGGCGAGACAGTTGTATGCCCGGCAAAGGTATTCGTGCAACTTGATCGTCGAGCATGGTGCGCGGCAACACGCTCCAGGCCAGACCGATCGAGACCATCATCTTGATGGTTTCCAGATAATTCGTGCTCATGGCGATGTTCGGCGTCAGGCCTCGGGCTTCGAAAAGGCGCTGGACGATGTGGTGAGTAAAGGTATTGCCGCCGGGAAACACGGCTGGATGCAGGGCGATGTCCGCCAGGCTGACGGCACCATTGCTGATCAATGAATGCTCCGGGGCGACCACGAAATCCAGCGGGTCATCCCACACCGGCATGGCCTTGATCAGAGCATGCGGCTCGGGCGCGAGGGTGATGACAGCCAGTTCGGCGCGGCCGTGGAGGATTTCTTCGTAGGCCACTTCCGAATCGAGGAACTGAATGTCCAGCGCGACTTGTGGGTAACGGCGGGTGAATTCCCTTAATAAGGGCGGCAAACGGTGCAAGCCGATGTGGTGACTGGTGGCCAGGGTCAGGCGGCCGCTCACTTCTCCGGTCAGGTTGGTCAAGGCGCGGCGGGTGTCGTCCAGCACGTTCAGAATCTGATAAGCCCGCGGCAGCAGGGCGCGACCGGCTTCGGTCAGGCCGACTTCGCGGCCCAGGCGATCAAACAGGCGTACCTTCAATTGCTGCTCCAGCCCGGCAATGCGTTTACTGATTGCCGGTTGCGTCAGGTGCAGCCGTTCCCCGGCGCCGGAGAAGCTTCCTGTCTCCGCGATGGCAATAAAGGCATTGAGGTTGGCGAGGTCCATTGCTGTATTCCAGTTGGTTATCCAAAGCATAAAAAATATGAATTTGAGTTATTTAATGTAACCCCCTAGGATCGACCTCACAAGCCAAAGGGTTATTGAAATAGTCAGAGCCCGGGGCATAGAAACAAGCTGATGAGGAAACCGTCTGATGGCCGGCAAAACGCTCTACGACAAGCTCTGGGATTCGCACTTGGTCAAACAGCGCGACGATGGCTCTGCGCTGATCTACATCGATCGTCACATCATCCACGAAGTGACCTCGCCGCAAGCCTTTGAAGGCCTGCGACTGGTCGGGCGCAAGCCTTGGCGCATCGATGCCAACATCGCGACCCCGGACCACAACGTACCGACCACGCCGGAGCGCAAGGGCGGCATCGAAGCCATTGCCGACCAGGTCTCGCGTCTGCAGGTTCAGACCCTCGACGACAACTGCGATGAATATGGCATTGTCGAATTCAAGATGAATGACGTGCGTCAAGGCATCGTGCACGTTATCGGCCCGGAGCAGGGCGCGACCTTGCCGGGCATGACCGTGGTCTGCGGCGACTCCCACACCTCGACCCACGGCGCATTCGGCGCTCTGGCTCACGGTATCGGCACGTCCGAGGTCGAGCATGTGCTCGCCACCCAGTGCCTGGTCGCCAAAAAAATGAAGAACATGCTGGTGTCGGTCGAAGGCACATTGCCGTTCGGCGTGACCGCCAAGGACATCGTGCTCGCCGTGATCGGCAAGATCGGCACCGCCGGCGGTAACGGCCATGCGATCGAGTTCGCCGGTAGTGCGATTCGCGATCTGTCGGTCGAAGGCCGCATGACCATCTGCAACATGTCCATCGAGGCCGGCGCTCGCGTGGGTCTGGTGGCTGCGGATGAAAAAACCGTGGCCTACGTGAAGGGCCGTCCATTCGCTCCGAAAGGTGCGGAATGGGACTTGGCCGTCGAAGCCTGGAAAGACCTGGTGACAGACGAAGACGCCAGGTTCGACACCGTCGTTGAACTCGACGCGACCCAGATCAAACCGCAAGTCAGCTGGGGCACTTCGCCCGAGATGGTGCTGGCCGTCGATCAGAACGTGCCGGACCCGGCGAAGGAAATGGACCTGGTCAAGCGCGGCTCCATCGAGCGTGCGTTGAAATACATGGGTTTGACCGCCAATCAGGCGATCACCGACATTCAACTGGACCGCGTATTCATCGGTTCCTGCACCAACTCGCGGATCGAAGATTTGCGCGCTGCTGCCGTTATCGCCAAGGGCCGCAAAGTGGCTTCGACCATCAAGCAGGCCATCGTGGTGCCGGGCTCGGGTCTGGTGAAGGCGCAGGCTGAGTCGGAAGGCCTGGACAAGATTTTCCTCGACGCCGGTTTTGAATGGCGCGAGCCGGGTTGCTCGATGTGCCTGGCGATGAACCCGGACCGTTTGGAGTCGGGCGAGCATTGCGCTTCCACCTCCAACCGCAACTTCGAAGGTCGTCAGGGCGCCGGTGGTCGTACCCACCTCGTGAGCCCGGCGATGGCCGCAGCGGCGGCGGTGAACGGTCGTTTCGTCGATGTCCGTGAATTGATTTAAAGGAGCGCAGCATGAAAGCTTTTACCCAGCACACTGGTCTTGTCGCGCCTCTGGATCGTGCCAACGTCGACACCGACCAGATCATCCCGAAGCAGTTTTTGAAGTCGATCAAGCGCACGGGTTTCGGCCCGAACCTGTTCGATGAGTGGCGTTATCTGGATGTGGGCCAGCCGTACCAGGACAACTCCAAGCGCCCGTTGAACAAGGACTTCGTCCTCAACGCCGAGCGTTATCAAGGCGCCAGCGTGTTGCTGGCCCGCGAAAACTTCGGTTGCGGCTCCAGCCGTGAACACGCGCCGTGGGCGCTGGAAGAGTACGGTTTCCGCAGTATCATCGCGCCGAGCTACGCCGACATCTTCTTCAACAACAGCTTCAAGAACGGCTTGCTGCCGATCATTCTGAGCGACGCTGAAGTAGATGAACTGTTCGAGCAGGTTGAGGCGAATCCTGGCTACCAGTTGCAGGTTGATCTGCAGGCCCAGACCGTGACCCGTCCAGATGGCAAAGTGTTGAGTTTTGAGATCGATGCATTCCGTAAGCATTGCCTGCTCAACGGTCTGGATGATATCGGCCTGACCTTGCAGGATCACGAGGCGATTGCCACGTTTGAAGCCAAGCACCGGGCGAGCCAGCCTTGGTTGTTTCGCGATGCCTGAGGAATTGATGTAGGCAATTCCGGCCTCTTCGCGAGCAAGCCCGCTCCCACATTGGATTGTCGGTGTACACCACACCCCTTTGGGAGCGGGCTTGCTCGCGAAGACGGCAGCCCGGACAACACAAGGCTAAACCCCAAAAGGAAGTCCCCATGACCAGCACCGCTCAGCACACTCAGGTTGTCCAAAAGCAATTCGGCGAACAGGCCTCGGCCTACCTGAGCAGCGCCGTCCACGCTCAAGGCACCGAATTTACCCTGCTACAAGCTGAACTGGCCGGGCAGGGCGATGCCCGGGTTTTGGATTTGGGTTGCGGCGCCGGTCATGTGAGTTTTCACGTGGCGTCGCTGGTCAAGGAGGTGGTGGCTTATGACCTGTCGCAGCAAATGCTCGACGTGGTCGCCACTGCCGCCGCTGATCGTGGTTTGAATAATGTGTCCACCGTCAACGGTGCGGCCGAGCGCCTGCCGTTTGACGATAGCGAGTTCGATTTCGTCTTCAGCCGGTATTCGGCGCACCATTGGAGCGATCTGGGCATGGCACTGCGAGAAGTGCGGCGGGTGCTGAAACCGGGCGGCGTGGCGGCGTTCATCGACGTGTTGTCACCGGGCAGTCCGTTGTTCGACACTTACCTGCAAAGCGTCGAAGTGCTGCGCGACACCAGCCATGTGCGTGATTATTCCGCCGGTGAGTGGTTGCGTCAGGTCAGCGAGGCGGGGTTGCACACTCGCAGTACGACGCGTCAACGCCTGCGGCTGGAGTACAGCTCCTGGGTCGAGCGCATGCGCACACCGCCAGTGATGCGCGCAGCGATCCGCGAGTTGCAGCAGTCGATGGGCAATGAAGTGCGCGAATATTTCGAGATTGAGGCCGATGGTTCGTTCAGTACTGATGTGCTGGTGCTGATGGCTGAACGATAGAATTTTTACGGGAGTGCCCTGGGCACACCGACTGATGACATGAGGAAAGCATGAGCAAGCAGATTCTGATTCTCCCGGGTGACGGTATTGGTCCGGAAATCATGGCCGAAGCGGTCAAAGTGCTGGAGTTGGCGAACGACAAGTACAGCCTGGGCTTCGAACTGAGTCACGATGTTATCGGTGGCGCGGCCATCGACAAGCACGGCGTACCGCTGGCCGACGAAACCCTGGAGCGTGCTCGCGCAGCCGACGCTGTCCTGCTGGGCGCCGTGGGCGGCCCGAAATGGGACACCATCGAGCGTGACATTCGCCCTGAGCGCGGCCTGCTGAAGATTCGTGCGCAACTGGGCCTGTTCGGCAACCTGCGCCCGGCGATCCTGTACCCGCAACTGGCCGAGGCTTCCAGCCTGAAAGCTGAAATCGTTTCGGGTCTGGACATCCTGATCGTCCGCGAACTGACCGGCGGTATCTACTTCGGCGCGCCGCGTGGCGTGCGCACCCTGGAGAATGGCGAGCGTCAGGCTTATGACACGCTGCCATACAGCGAAAGCGAAATTCGCCGCATCGCCCGTGTCGGTTTCGACATGGCCATGGTGCGTGGCAAGAAGCTGTGCTCGGTGGACAAGGCCAACGTCCTGGCTTCCAGCCAGTTGTGGCGTGAAATCGTCGAAGAAGTGGCCAAGGATTACCCTGAAGTCGAACTGAGCCACATGTATGTCGACAACGCCGCCATGCAACTGGTGCGGGCGCCGAAGCAGTTCGACGTGATCGTTACCGACAACCTGTTTGGCGACATCCTGTCCGACCAGGCGTCGATGCTCACCGGTTCCATCGGCATGCTGCCATCGGCATCGCTGGACACCCACAACAAGGGCATGTACGAGCCGTGCCACGGCTCCGCGCCGGACATCGCGGGCAAGGGCATCGCCAACCCGCTGGCGACCATTTTGTCGGTGTCGATGATGCTGCGTTACAGCTTCAATCAACAGGGCGCGGCGGATGCGATCGAACAGGCCGTTAGTCTGGTACTGGATCAAGGCCTGCGCACGGGCGACATCTGGTCGACCGGTTGCACTAAAGTCGGTACGCAGGAAATGGGCGACGCAGTAGTCGCCGCGCTGCGGAATCTGTAATCTCTCGGGCCCGCTGCCACTTTCAACTTCGACAGCAGCGGCCCACTTTTCAATAAGGTGTAGTTGCGATGAAACGTGTAGGTCTGATCGGTTGGCGCGGTATGGTCGGTTCCGTGCTCATGCAGCGGATGCTGGAAGAGCAGGATTTCGATCTTATCGAGCCGGTGTTTTTCACCACTTCCAATGTCGGTGGGCAAGGCCCGTCCGTGGGCAAGGACATTGCTCCGCTCAAGGACGCTTACAGCATTGAAGAGCTGAAAACCCTCGACGTGATTCTGACCTGCCAGGGTGGCGACTACACCAGCGAAGTGTTCCCGAAACTGCGCGAAGCCGGCTGGCAGGGGTACTGGATCGACGCCGCTTCCAGTTTGCGCATGCAGGACGACGCGGTGATCGTGCTAGACCCGGTAAACCGCAAGGTCATCGACCAGCAACTCGACGCGGGCACCAAGAACTACATCGGCGGCAACTGTACCGTCAGCCTGATGCTGATGGGGCTGGGTGGTCTGTTCGAAGCCGGTCTGGTGGAGTGGATGAGCGCCATGACCTATCAGGCGGCCTCCGGTGCCGGCGCGCAGAACATGCGTGAACTGATCAAGCAAATGGGCGCGACCCACGCTGCTGTCGCCGATCAACTGGCCGACCCGGCCAGCGCCATCCTCGACATCGACCGCCGTGTCGCCGAAGCCATGCGCAGCGACGCGTACCCGACCGAAAATTTCGGCGTGCCGCTGGCCGGCAGCCTGATCCCGTGGATCGACAAGGAACTGCCGAACGGTCAGAGCCGCGAAGAGTGGAAGGCCCAGGCCGAGACCAACAAGATTCTCGGTCGCTTCAAGAGCCCGATCCCGGTGGACGGCATCTGCGTGCGCATCGGCGCCATGCGCTGCCACAGCCAGGCGTTGACCATCAAGCTGAACAAAGACGTGCCGATCGCCGACATCGAAGGGCTGATCAGCCAGCACAACCCGTGGGTCAAACTGGTGCCGAACAATCGCGACATCAGCATGCAGGAGCTGAGCCCGACCAAGGTCACCGGCACCCTGAATGTGCCGGTCGGTCGTCTGCGCAAATTGAACATGGGGTCGCAGTTCGTCGGCGCGTTCACGGTCGGCGACCAGCTGCTGTGGGGCGCGGCCGAGCCGCTGCGTCGTATGCTGCGGATTCTGCTTGAGCGTTGATTGATTGAAGCAATGAAAGAACCCGTGCCTTGAAAGGGGCGCGGGTTTTTTTATGTGCGACAGCCTGAGGGTGATCGGTTGCCTGATGCTCCGCTATCGCGAGCAAGCTCGCTCCCACAGTGTTAAACGCAATCCTTGTGGGAGCGAGCTTGCTCGCGATGAGGCCGGCACAGACGCTACACATGTCCCGCCGAATTGCCTGCACGCCAACCACCCGGTAAAGTGCCGCTCCCCCGTTTCGCCAGAGATAAAACCATGAGCCAGTCCTTTGATATTGCCGTGATCGGCGCCACCGGAACTGTCGGCGAAACGCTGGTGCAGATCCTTGAAGAGCGCGACTTTCCGGTCGGCAACCTTCACTTGCTGGCCAGCAGCGAATCCGCCGGGCATTCTGTGCCGTTTCGCGGCAAGAACGTGCGGGTGCGGGAAGTTGACGAGTTCGACTTCAGCAAAGTGCAGTTGGTGTTCTTCGCCGCAGGCCCGGCGGTAACCTTGAGTTTCGCCTCGCGCGCCACCGCGGCCGGTTGCTCGCTGATCGACTTGTCCGGCGCCTTGCCCGCTGAACAGGCGCCGCAAGTGGTGCCGGAAGCCAACGCTCAGGTTCTGTCCGTTCTGGAAAAACCGTTCCAGGTCAGCAGCCCAAGCCCATCGGCCACCACATTAGCTGTGGTGCTCGCACCCTTGCGCGGTCTGCTTGACCTGCAACGTGTCAACGTGACCGCCAGTCTGGCCGTCTCTGCCCAGGGCCGCGAAGCTGTCACCGAACTGGCCCGGCAAACCGCCGAGCTGCTCAATGTGCGGCCGCTGGAGCCAACCTTCTTCGATCGGCAGATGGCTTTCAACCTGCTGGCGCAAGTCGGCAAGGCGGATGAGCAAGGCCATACGCTGCTGGAAAAACGTCTGGTGCGTGAATTGCGTCAGGTCATGGCTTTGCCTTCATTAAAGATTTCCGTCACTTGCATTCAAGCCCCGGTGTTTTTTGGCGATAGCTTTAGCGTGACCCTGCAGTCGGCAAGCGCTGTGGACCTGGCGAAAATCAACCAAGCGCTGGAAAACGCTCCCGGAGTCGAGTTGGTGGAAGCCGGCGATTATCCGACCCCGGTAGGCGACGCGGTAGGGCAGGACGTGGTCTACGTCGGTCGGGTTCGTGCTGGAATCGACGACCCGTCGGAACTTAATTTGTGGCTGACGTCAGATAACGTACGCAAAGGCGCGGCGCTCAATGCTGTGCAGGTGGCTGAATTGTTGATAAAAGACCTGCTGTAAAAGATACTTGGCAACTATTTGAAGAATGATTCTGGCTGAGCGTTATGCTTGGCCGGATTGCTGAAGGCGAGCCACCCTGCGAGGCTTTCCGGGGCATGAAAGAAATGATCGCGCGCGACGACCCTTCGCCGCCGCGCGCAATGCCTTACGGCAGCGACTACCAACACCTTCTCGCTGGCCGAGGAATGTTCAAACAAAGGATGAGGCTATGGTTCAAGTTCGCAAACTGGTGTTAGCAATAGCGGCCGCCTCGGCGCTGTCCTCCGGTATGGCGCATGCCCTCGGACTCGGGGAGCTGACCCTGAAGTCGTCGGTGAACCAGCCGTTAGAGGCGGAAATCGAGTTGCTCGACGTCAAGGACCTCACCGCTGCCGAAGTGGTGCCGAGCCTGGCGTATCCTGAAGATTTCATCAGGGCCGGTGTCGACCGTCAGGCGTTTCTCAATGATTTGAGTTTCACACCGGTGCTCAACGCCAGCGGCAAAAGCATTCTGCGTGTGACGTCCAGCAAGCCGTTGTCCGAACCGATGTTCAAATTCCTGGTTCAAGTGACGTGGCCCAACGGCCGCCTGTTGCGCGATTACAGCGTGCTGCTCGATCCGTCCAAATTCTCGCCGCAAACCGCGGACGCGGCTGCGCAACCGGCACCGACTCAGACGGTCACTGCACCCGTGACCGGCGCCACCAGGCCGACCCAATACACCACCACGCCACGCGATACCCTGTGGGAAATCGCCGCGAAGGCGCGTAATGGCGGCTCGGTTCAGCAAACCATGCTGGCCATCCAGGCGCTGAACCCGGACGCGTTCATCAACGGCAACATCAATCTGCTGAAAACGGGTCAGGTCCTGCGCCTGCCGGATCAGACGCAGAGCGCCAGCGTGCCGCAACCCAAGGCGATCGCTGAAGTCGCTGCGCAGAACACCGCGTGGCGCCAGGGGCGTCGCTACGTAGCGAAGCCCGGTACCGGTCAGCAGCAACTCGATGCGACCAAGCGCGGCCGGGGCGAAGGCGCTCCTGCGCAGCCCGCCAAGGATAATCTGAGCCTGGTGTCTGGCGAGTCCGGCAAAGCCGGTGGCAAAGGTGCAGCAGGTGATGCCAAATCGTTGAGCAACAAGCTGGCCGTGACTCAGGAAAGCCTCGACACGACCCGTCGTGACAACGCTGAACTGAAAAGCCGCATGACCGATCTGCAAAGCCAGCTGGATAAGCTGCAACGCCTGATCGAACTGAAGAACAATCAACTGGCCAAGTTGCAGGCTGAAGGCGCTGCGGGTGCGCCGGCTGCTGCGACGACGGCACCGGCCATCTCGGCCGAATTGACGCCGGGCACTGCGCCTGGCGAAGCTACGCCGGCAATGCCAGCACCTGCGGCGGCCCCTGAAGCAACGCCGGCCGTGGCCGAGACGCCAATCGAGCCGACGCCTGCAACATCCGATGAGCAGAAGTTCAATGACTTGCTGACCAATCCGGTGCTGCTGGGTCTGGTCGGCGGCGGGGCGGTGGTTCTGCTGCTGTTGCTGCTGTTGCTGGCCCGTCGCCGCAAAGCCAGGCAGGAAGCCGAGAAACACCTGCGCATGGCCCGCGCCTTGTCCGAAGAGCAGGACTTCCCGGTTGATCAGGACTTGCCTGAAAGCAGCTTCGAGGGTCTGGAAGTTCCGCCGCCAAGCGTGAAGCTCGCGACCGCACCAACTCCTGCGCCAGCGCCGACCCCAGCACCGGCTCCGGTGATTGCTCCCGTGGTGGTAACGCCGCCGATCGCCGCGCCACTGGTCGCGCCTGCCGCTGATCATGATGACGACGTTCTGACCAAGGCGCAGTCGCACATGACCGCCGGCCGCCTGAATCAGGCTGCTGCGTTGCTGGAAGACGGCATCAAACAAGAGCCTCAGCGCAGTGACCTGCGTCTGAAGCTGATGGAAGTCTACGGACAGCAGGGCGACCGCGATGCGTTCGTGGCCCAGGAGCGTCAGCTTGTGGCTAACGGCGAAAACTTCGCCCGTGTCGAAGAACTGAAAAGCCGCTTCCCGGCCATGGCTGTCGTCGCGGCGGGTGGCCTCGCTGCCGCGGCAGTCGCTGCCGAACTGGACGCCCAATACGTCAAGGACCTGTTGATGGACGAGCCCGAAAAACCGGCACCGGCACTGGCCGATGACGACTTCGACAGCGCGTTCGATCTGAGTCTGGATGATCTGGAAACGGCCTCTCCTGCGGTGGTTGCACCTGAGCCGACGCCTTCGCCAGAGGCTGTGGCCGAACTGGATGAATTCCCGCTGGACGACGACCTGAGCTTTGAGGCGGTTTTGCAGCAGCAGACTGAAATCAAGGAAAACCTCGACGACTTGTCGGACTTCGATCTGGACATGGACCTCGGTGCCGAGCCTTCGTCGGGGATGCTGGCCGAAGACGATTTCCTGTTGAGCCTGGAGGATGACGTCAAGGATCTGCCTGCCGCTGACGTGCCGGCTGTGCCTGAAGTTGTCCTGGACGATCTGGAGTTGCCGTCCGATTTCGACCTGTCGCTGGCCGATGAAATGGATGCTCCGGACGCCTTCGCGGCTGAGCTGGATGATGTCAACGCCGAGCTGGATCGTCTGTCCCAGAGTATTGGCGAACCGACCTTCACCGCAGAGGACGCCCTGGCCTCCGCTGCTGATGAGCCGGAATTCGATTTCCTTGCTGGCACCGACGAAGTCGCCACCAAACTCGACCTGGCCCAGGCCTACATCGACATGGGCGACGCCGACGGCGCACGGGACATCCTCAACGAGGTCGTGACCGAGGGTGATGCCGGTCAGAAGAGCGAAGCCAAGGAAATGCTTGCGCGTCTGGCTTGATGAGTAAGCAAGTTGTAAAAAGAACGGCAGCCCATAGAGGCTGCCGTTTTTGTTTGCGCTTTGCTGCGGTGTTGTCTGTCCCACCGCTTTCGCGAGCAAGCCCGCTCCCACATTCCAACCGCGTTTGTCCTGAAGGAAACTCGGTCAAATGTGGGAGCGGGCTTGCTCGCGAAGAGGCCCTAACATTCGACATCCTACTTTCTGTTGTGCTGGCATCCCCGTCCCACAGCCTTATAATGCCGACCTTTGCTTACATCAGCAGGCCTTCACTCCTTGGCAAATATAGATAACCCGGCCGCCGAAATGGCGGCCGACGGCTTTTTCCGCATCGCCTTGGGCGTTGAATACAAAGGCTCGCGCTTTCGCGGCTGGCAGCGCCAGGCGTCCGGTGTGCTCACGGTGCAGGAAACCCTGGAAAAGGCCTTGTCCAAAGTCGCCGACTCACCGGTGTCGCTGCTCTGCGCCGGGCGCACGGACGCAGGCGTGCATGCGTGCGGTCAGGTGGTGCATTTCGACACACAGGTCGAGCGCTCGATGAAAGCCTGGGTCATGGGCGCCAACATCAACTTGCCCCACGACGTCAGCGTCAGTTGGGCCAAGGTCATGCCGGCGCATTTCCATGCGCGGTTCAAGGCCATCGCCCGGCGCTATCGCTACGTGATCTACAACGATCAGATCCGCCCGGCGCACCTGAACGAAGAAATCACCTGGAATCACCGCCCCCTCGACGTCGAGCGCATGGCCGAGGCCGCGCAATACCTGGTCGGCACCCATGACTTCAGCGCTTTTCGTGCGGGTCAGTGCCAGGCCAAGTCGCCGATCAAGGAACTGCATCACCTGCGCGTCACACGTCACGGCAAGATGATCGTGCTGGATATACGCGCCAGCGCCTTCCTGCACCACATGGTGCGGAACATCGCGGGTGTATTGATGACCATCGGCACTGGCGAGCGTCCGGTGGAGTGGATGAAAGAAGTGCTGGAAAGCCGGATTCGCCGTTCTGGCGGGGTGACAGCGCATCCATTCGGCCTGTATCTGGTGCAGGTCGAGTACCGCGACGAGTTTGAATTGCCTGAGCGTTACATCGGCCCACACTTCCTCACCGGTTTCGCCGAACTTGACGGCTGACGCCCTCGAACGCATTTGTTACCATCCGGGACTTTCCCGGATTTGCCCTGAGGTTTTTATCGACATGTCAGCCGTTCGCAGCAAGATTTGCGGGATTACCCGCATAGAAGATGCGTTGGCGGCGGTCGAGGCCGGGGCTGATGCCATCGGGTTTGTGTTTTACGCCAAGAGTCCACGGGCCGTGACGTTCCAGCAGGCGCGCGACATCATCAAAGCGCTGCCGCCGTTCGTGACCACCGTGGGGCTGTTTGTAAATGCCAGCCGCTGCGAGCTGGGCGAGCTGCTCGACGCGGTGCCGCTGGATCTGTTGCAGTTTCATGGTGACGAAACCGCAGCCGACTGTGAAGGCTGGAATCGGCCCTATATCAAGGCGCTGCGGGTCAAGGCCGGCGACGATATCGCGGCGGCATGCGATGCATTTCCCAGCGCCAGCGGCATCCTGCTCGACGCCTACGTTGAAGGCGTACCTGGCGGAACCGGCGAAGCATTCGACTGGTCTTTGATACCGCAAGGCTTGAGCAAACCGATCATCCTGGCGGGCGGCTTGACGCCTGACAATGTCGCCGAGGCAATTAACCGGGTCCGGCCTTACGCCGTGGACGTCAGTGGCGGGGTAGAGGCGAGCAAGGGCATCAAGGATCACGCAAAGATTCAGGCTTTCATCAAGGCTGTACGCAGTAGCACGTAGTTGATGTGACGGCTGGCAGACTGCCGCCGTCCCAAAATGCACTGCGCTGCACAAAGCAGGCACGGCTGAGGATTGATGGGTTGTACGCAGGTCACGCTTCACTGACCCGGCCATCCACCGATCATCGCCACACACATGAATTTAGCTCAAGGGCATACGTGGGGCTGCGAACCAGAGCGTTCGGGCCGCCGGTACTGGAGAAAGAAAGCATGAGCAACTGGTTAGTAGACAAACTGATCCCTTCGATCATGCGTTCCGAGGTCAAGAAGAGCTCGGTGCCTGAAGGTCTGTGGCACAAATGCCCGTCTTGCGAGGCTGTGTTGTATCGTCCGGAGCTGGAAAAAACCCTGGACGTTTGCCCAAAGTGCAACCACCACATGCGTATCGGCGCCCGCGCCCGCATCGACATCTTCCTCGACGCCGAAGGTCGTGTCGAACTGGGTGCGGACCTGGAGCCGGTCGATCGCTTGAAATTCCGCGACGGCAAGAAGTACAAGGACCGCCTGGTCGCTGCGCAAAAGCAGACCGGCGAGAAAGACGCGCTGATCTCCATGAGCGGCACGCTGCTGGGTATGCCGGTGGTGGTCTCGGCCTTCGAATTCTCTTTCATGGGCGGTTCCATGGGCGCCATCGTCGGTGAGCGCTTCGTGCGCGCCGCCAACTACGCCCTGGAAAACAAATGCCCGATGATCTGCTTCGCCGCTTCCGGTGGTGCGCGGATGCAGGAAGCCCTGATTTCCCTGATGCAAATGGCCAAGACCTCCGCGGTGCTGGCGCGTCTGCGTGAAGAAGGCATTCCGTTCATTTCCGTGCTGACCGACCCTGTTTATGGCGGCGTTTCCGCCAGTCTGGCGATGCTCGGCGACGTGATCGTCGGTGAGCCGAAAGCCTTGATCGGCTTCGCCGGTCCACGCGTGATCGAGCAGACCGTTCGCGAAAAACTGCCGGAAGGTTTCCAGCGCAGTGAGTTCCTGCTGGAGCACGGCGCGATCGACATGATCATTCACCGTCAGGAGCTGCGTCCGCGTCTGGGTAACCTGCTGGCGCAACTGACCGGCAAGCCGACACCGAAATTCGTCGCGGCGCCGATCGAACCGATCGTGGTGCCGCCGGTGCCAGCCAACCTATGACCCAACGTACCCTTGGCGAGTGGCTCGCCTACCTTGAGCAGTTGCATCCTTCGGCCATCGACATGGGCCTTGAGCGCTCGCAGCAGGTAGCGTCCCGCTTAGGGCTGGGCAAGCCGGCGCCTCGGGTAATTACGGTCACCGGCACCAACGGCAAGGGTTCTACCTGCGCATTTGTGGCTTCGTTGCTGCGGGCGCAGGGCCTGAAAGTCGGTGTCTACAATTCTCCGCACCTGCTGCGTTACAACGAGCGGGTGCAGGTCAACGGCGTCGAAGCGACTGACGCTGAGCTGTGCGAAGCCTTTGCAGTGGTGGAGGCTGGCCGTGGCGAGACTTCCCTGACGTATTTCGAAATGGGCACCCTGGCGGCGTTCTGGCTGTTTCAACGGTCCGGGCTTGATGCCGTGGTGCTGGAAGTCGGTCTGGGCGGGCGTCTGGACACGGTCAACGTGGTGGATGCCGACATGGCGCTGGTGACCAGCATCGGTGTTGATCATGCGGACTATCTGGGCGACACCCGAGAATCCGTGGCCTACGAAAAAGCCGGCATCTTCCGTCAGGGCGCGCCTGCGCTCTGTGGCGATCTGAATCCACCTCAGCCTCTGCTGGACAAGGCGAGCGAACTGGCTTGCCCGTTTTTCCTGCGTGGGCGCGATTTTGACCTCGGTGTTACCGATCACAATTGGCAATGGCGCGGTCTTGATGCTCAAGGGCAAGTCGTCGAGTTGCATGATTTGCCGTTGCTCGATCTGCCTATGGAAAACGCCGCGCTGGCATTGCAGGCTTATCTACTGCTTGGTTTGCCTTGGGTGGATGCGCAAATCGTTGATGCCTTGAAAGCCACGAGAGTGGTCGGGCGCCTCGATCGCCGACAGTTCGACTGGCAGGGCAAGCGTCTGAACCTGTTGCTGGATGTGGGGCATAACCCCCATGCGGCCGAATATCTGGCGCGCCGTCTGGCGAGCCGATCACCGGTGGGCAAGCGTCTGGCAGTATTTGGATTGCTGGCGGACAAGGATCTGGATGGTGTTGTCGGTGAATTGAATGCTAGTGTCCAGCACTGGGCTGTTGCACCGCTGGATTCACCGCGGGCGCGACCGGTTACCGATTTGCATGGGGCGTTACAGAACCTTGGTGCTTCGGTAACGTCCTATGACAGTGTGGTCGCCGCCCTGGAAGGGCAGTGCGCGCGGGCGACGAGCGACGACGAGATTCTGTTGTTCGGATCATTTTATTGTGTTGCCGAGGCCCTTGAATGGCTGGCCCGGCGCTCCACGGAGGAAGCGGCAAATGGCATTGCTGGATAAGGCCTACAAACAACGCATGGTCGGCGCCCTGGTACTGGTGGCGCTGGCAGTGATTTTCCTGCCGATGCTGTTTTCCCGTCAGGATGAACAACGTCAGGTCACGGTCGAGGCGCCCGCCGCGCCGCAGGCACCTTCAGTGCCGCAGGTGCAGGTTGAGCCGGTGGTCGTGCCCGAACCTCAAGCCTTGCCGCAAGAACCCGTGCCGAGTGATGACGACATCGCACAGCAGGAAGAGCCATCGACGCCGATCGCACCGACTGCGCCCGTCGCGCCTGCGCCTGCTGCGAAACCGGTAACGCCGCCTCCGGCACCCGCGCCGGTCAACAAGCCAACGACTGCACCCAGCCAGCCGATTGCCGCCGCACCGGGCAAACCGGACACTACTCAAAGCCGCGTCGACGCCAATGGCCTGTCGGTCAGTTGGTCGGTGCAACTGGCCAGCCTGTCGAACCGTGCCAGCGCAGAAAACCTGCAAAAAACCCTGCGCAGCCAGGGTTACAACGCCTACATTCGCACGGCTGACGGCAAGAATCGGGTGTTCGTCGGGCCACTGATCGAGCGTGCAGAAGCCGATCGCCTGCGTGACTTGTTGAACCGCCAGCAGAACCTCAAGGGTTTTGTAGTGCGCTTCCAGCCTGAGCGCGGCTAAAAACTATCGCCCCGATTTGAAATGCACTGACAATCGCAGCTTACCGATAAGCATGGGCTCTGCTAAAATGCGCCGCCTTATCCGTCTGTAGGCTGCACTGTGCCATTTACCTGGGTTGACTGGGCGATCGTTGCAATCATCGCCATCTCCGCATTGATCAGTCTGAGCCGCGGCTTCGTCAAGGAAGCATTATCGCTGGTGACCTGGATCATCGCAGGAGTCGTCGCCTGGATGTTCGGTGGTGCATTGTCCGAGAACCTCGCCGGATACATCGAAACGCCATCGGCTCGCGTGATCGCGGGCTGCGCAATAATGTTTGTCGCCACGCTGATCGTAGGCGCAATGGTCAATTATCTTATCGGCGAATTGGTTCGCGTCACCGGGTTGTCCGGGACCGATCGATTCCTCGGCATGGCCTTCGGCGCCGCGCGTGGCGTATTGCTGGTGGTCGTGGCGGTCGGGCTGTTGAGCCTGGGGCCGGTACAGCAGGACGGGTGGTGGCAACAGTCGCAGCTCGTGCCAAAATTTCTATTGGTCGCAGACTGGTCCAAAAACCTGATCCTCGGGTGGAGCAGTCAGTGGCTTGCCAGCGGTATCAGCGTACCCGCTGAAATACCGTTCAAGGAGCACCTCTTGCCAACGGCCAAAACGCCTCAGTGAGTTGTGTTCAGTTCAGATCCATTAAGTAGGGGTTGCGTCGCATGTGTGGCATCGTCGGTATCGTCGGTAAGTCGAACGTCAATCAGGCGCTGTATGACGCGCTAACCGTCCTCCAGCACCGCGGCCAGGACGCTGCCGGTATCGTGACCAGCCATGACGGCCGGTTATTCCTGCGCAAGGACAATGGTCTGGTGCGTGACGTGTTCCATCAGCGTCACATGCAGCGTCTGGTCGGCCACATGGGCATTGGTCATGTGCGTTACCCGACCGCTGGCAGCTCGACCTCGGCCGAAGCTCAACCGTTTTACGTCAACTCGCCTTACGGCATCACGCTGGCGCACAACGGCAACCTGACCAACGTTGAACAGCTGGCCAAGGAGATTTACGAATCTGACTTGCGCCACGTCAACACCAACTCCGACTCGGAAGTGCTGCTGAACGTGTTCGCGCACGAGCTGGCCCAGCGCGGCAAGTTGCAGCCCACCGAAGAAGACGTATTCGCCGCTGTGACTGATGTGCACAACCGTTGCGTGGGTGGTTACGCGGTCGTCGCGATGGTGACCGGTTACGGCATCGTCGGTTTCCGTGACCCGCACGGCATCCGCCCGATCGTCTTCGGCCAGCGTCACACCGACGAAGGCGTCGAGTACATGATCGCTTCCGAAAGCGTGTCCCTGGACGTGCTCGGTTTCACCCTGATTCGCGATCTGGCGCCGGGCGAAGCGGTCTACATTACTGAAGACGGCAAGCTGCATACCCGTCAGTGCGCGACCAACCCTTCCCTGACCCCGTGCATCTTCGAACACGTCTACCTGGCGCGTCCGGACTCGATCATCGACGGCGTGTCGGTCTACAAGGCCCGCCTGCGCATGGGTGAGAAGCTGGCAGAGAAGATCCTGCGCGAGCGTCCGGATCACGACATCGACGTGGTCATCCCGATTCCGGACACCAGCCGCACCGCGGCCCTGGAGCTGGCGAACCACCTCGGCGTGAAGTTCCGCGAAGGCTTCGTGAAGAACCGCTACATCGGCCGGACCTTCATCATGCCGGGCCAGGCTGCGCGGAAAAAATCCGTACGTCAGAAGCTCAACGCCATTGAGCTGGAATTCCGCGGCAAGAACGTGATGCTGGTGGATGACTCGATCGTTCGCGGCACCACCTGCAAGCAGATCATCCAGATGGCCCGCGAAGCCGGCGCCAAAAACGTTTACTTCTGCTCCGCCGCACCGGCCGTTCGCTACCCGAACGTTTACGGCATCGACATGCCGAGCGCTCACGAGCTGATCGCTCACAACCGGTCGACTCAGGACGTCGCTGACCTGATCGGCGCTGACTGGCTGATCTATCAGGACTTGCCTGACTTGATCGAAGCGGTCGGTGGCGGCAAGATCAAGATCGACAAGTTCGATTGTGCGGTGTTCGACGGCCAGTACGTCACCGGCGATGTCGACGAGGCTTACCTGAACAAGATCGAGCAGGCACGTAACGATGCCTCCAAGGTCAAGACGCAGGCAGTCAGTGCGATTATTGATCTGTACAACAACTGAGTAACTACCGGCCCTGAGGGGCCGGTTTTGTATCTACCGCGAAAGCAAGGCAAGGAGTGACAGCATGAGTCAGGATTGGGATGCCGGTCGGCTGGACAGCGACCTCGAAGGCGTAGCGTTCGATACCCTGGCCGTACGCGCCGGTCAGCACCGCACGCCGGAAGGCGAACACGGTGATCCGATGTTCTTCACTTCCAGCTATGTATTCCGTACCGCTGCCGACGCGGCCGCCCGCTTTGCCGGGGAAGTACCGGGCAACGTTTACTCGCGTTACACCAACCCGACCGTTCGCGCGTTCGAAGAGCGCATTGCTGCGCTGGAAAGCGCCGAGCAAGCCGTGGCGACCGCCACCGGCATGGCCGCGATCATGGCCGTCGTGATGAGCTTGTGCAGCGCTGGCGATCACGTACTGGTGTCGCGCAGCGTGTTCGGTTCGACCATCAGCCTGTTCGAGAAGTACTTCAAGCGCTTCGGCATCGAAGTCGATTACGTGCCTCTGGCTGACCTGTCCGGCTGGGATGCGGCGATCAAGGCCAACACCAAATTGCTGTTCGTCGAGTCGCCCTCCAATCCGCTGGCCGAGTTGGTGGATATCGCTGAGCTGTCGAAAATCGCTCACGCCAAAGGCGCGATGCTGGTGGTCGACAACTGCTTCTGCACGCCGGCGTTGCAGCAGCCACTGAAGATGGGCGCGGACATTGTTGTGCACTCGGCGACCAAGTTCATCGACGGTCAAGGCCGTTGCATGGGCGGCGTTGTGGCCGGTCGTAGCGAGCAGATGAAAGAAGTGGTCGGTTTCCTGCGCACTGCCGGGCCAACCTTGAGCCCGTTCAATGCCTGGATCTTCCTTAAGGGCCTGGAAACGCTGAGCCTGCGCATGAAGGCGCACTGCGCCAATGCCCAGCAACTGGCCGAGTGGCTGGAGCAGCAGGACGGTATCGAGAAAGTCCATTACGCCGGCCTGAAAAGCCACCCGCAGCATGAGTTGGCTCAGCGTCAGCAGAAAGGTTTCGGTGCGGTGGTGAGTTTCGAGGTCAAGGGCGGCAAAGAGGGTGCGTGGCGCTTTATCGATGCGACCCGGTTGATTTCGATCACCGCCAACCTCGGCGACAGCAAGACCACCATTACGCACCCGAGCACGACCTCTCACGGTCGTCTGGCGCCGCAAGAGCGTGAGGCGGCGGGCATTCGTGACAGCCTGATCCGCATCGCGGTCGGTCTGGAAGACGTGGCAGATCTGCAAGCCGATCTGGCGCGTGGGTTGGCGGCCTTGTGATCGAGTTGTCCACGCCGACTACCGGTTCCAATGGTCGTGTTGCACTGGTGACCGGTGCCGCGCGCGGCATTGGCCTGGGAATTGCGGCCTGGCTGATCAGCGAAGGCTGGCAAGTGGTGCTGTCGGACCTGGACCAGGTGCGAGGTTCGAAAGTGGTGAAGGTGCTGGGCGACAACGCCTGGTTCATTGCCATGGATGTCTCGAACGAGGGGCAGGTGGCGCTGGGCGTTGCCGAAGTGCTTGGACAGTTCGGGCGTCTGGATGCGCTGGTGTGCAACGCGGCAGTGGCCGATCCGCACAACACCACCCTGGAGAGCCTTGATCTGGCTTACTGGAATCGGGTGCTGGCGGTGAATCTCAGTGGGCCGATGTTGTTGGCCAAGCACTGTGCGCCGTACCTGCGCGCTCACAGCGGGGCGATCGTCAACCTGGCCTCGACTCGCGCCGGGCAGTCGGAGCCCGACACGGAGGCTTATGCGGCGAGCAAGGGCGGGCTGTTGGCCCTGACTCACGCGTTGGCGATCAGCCTGGGTCCGGAAATTCGCGTCAATGCCGTCAGTCCTGGCTGGATTGATGCGCGGGATTCCTCGGTGCGCCGTGCCGAACCGCTGACCGAAGCTGACCATGCGCAGCATCCGGCGGGCAGGGTAGGGACGGTCGAAGACGTGGCGGCGATGGTGGCGTGGCTATTGTCGAAGAATGCAGGTTTCGTCACGGGCCAGGAGTTCGTGGTCGATGGTGGCATGACCAAGAAGATGATTTACAGCGACTGATAGGACGGAGTGCTGTCTGCGGCATTGATGTTGAATTTGCCGCCGCCTTCGCGAGCAAGCCCGCTCCCACAGTGGACCGCGTTTCCTCAGGCAACATGCGTTCTAATGTGGGAGCGGGCTTGCTCGCGAAGGCGGTCTCACTATTGCCAACGTTGTCCCGAATGACATGTTTTTGTCTTTTTCAGAAAAACTTCAAGCGGGCTATTGACTTAGCTTCGCTAGGTGCGTAAATTTCGCGGCCTCAGAGAAGCAAAGGGTGATTAGCTCAGCTGGGAGAGCGTCTGCCTTACAAGCAGAATGTCGGCGGTTCGATCCCGTCATCACCCACCACTTCTTGAGAGTCTTGCGAAAGCAAGATGGAAGCTGAAAAGCCTCCACCGACGCGCAGCGGTAGTTCAGTCGGTTAGAATACCGGCCTGTCACGCCGGGGGTCGCGGGTTCGAGTCCCGTCCGCTGCGCCATATTTTCCGGATCAGGTTTATTCTGGTTCGAGATTGAAAGCTTCGAAGCTTCCAGTCAGACGAGTTAGGATGCAAGTCCAAAGCGATACGCAGCGGTAGTTCAGTCGGTTAGAATACCGGCCTGTCACGCCGGGGGTCGCGGGTTCGAGTCCCGTCCGCTGCGCCATATCTGCTTCAAGGCCCACTGAACGCCTTGAAGCTACGAAGCAAACCATTGGTTTGTCTTCTAGTCGATAGCAAAGACCCTGGTCGCAAGACCGGGGTTTTTTGTGTCTGAAATTTGGCGTGAAAGATGGTTGAGAAGATGCATCGGCAATGGCAGTGAAAATGGATTATTGCTGTTTGAAAAAAGGGCTGCATAACGCAGCCCTTTGCACGTCAGTCAGAGCCCGAGCTTGTCCCGCAACCCGTAATACCAGGCGCCCAGCGCCGCAAACGGCGTTCGCATCAGCTGTCCACCGGGGAATGGGTAGTGCGGTAGATCGGCAAACGCATCGAAACGCTCAGCCTGACCACGCAACGCCTCGGCGATTACCTTGCCCGCCAGGTGCGTATACGTCACGCCGTGGCCGCTGCAGCCCTGGGAATAGTAAATGTTGTCGCCCAGGCGCCCGACCTGCGGAAGACGCGACAGGGTTAGCAGGAAATTGCCGGTCCAGGCGTAATCGATCTTCACGTCCTTGAGTTGCGGGAACGCCTTGAGCATCTTCGGCCGGATGATCGCCTCGATGTTCGCCGGGTCCCGGGCGCCGTACACCACACCGCCACCGAAAATCAGGCGCTTGTCACCGCTCAGGCGATAGTAGTCGAGCAGGTAATTGCAATCCTCGACGCAGTAATCCTGTGGCAGCAGGCTTTTCGCCAACTCATCGCTCAAGGGTTCGGTGGTGATCACCTGTGTGCCGCAGGGCATGGATTTGGCGGCCAGTTCCGGCACCAGACTGCCGAGATAAGCGTTCCCCGCCACGATGATGAACTTGGCCCGGACTTTACCCAGAGGCGTGTGCACCACCGGGTTCGCGCCGCGCTCGATGCGCACTGCCGGCGACTGCTCATAAAGGGTTCCGCCTAGCGACTCGACCGCCGCTGCTTCTCCGAGTGCCAGGTTCAGCGGATGAATGTGACCGCCGCTCATGTCGAGCATGCCGCCCACGTATTGATCGCAGTTCACTACTTCACGGATGCGCTTCTGATCCATCAGCTCAAGCTGCGTGTTACCGAAACGCTCCCACAGACGCTTCTGCGATTCCAGATGGCCCATCTGCTTGGCGGTGATGGCGGCGAACACACCGCCATCTTTCAGGTCGCACTCAATGTTATATTTTGCGACCCGCTCACGAATGATCCGTCCGCCCTCGAACGCCATTTGCCCCAACAACTGAGCCTGCTTGGGAGTGACGGTACGCTCGATCACATCGATGTCACGGCTGTAACTGTTAACGATCTGGCCGCCGTTGCGGCCCGACGCGCCGAAACCCACTTTGACGGCTTCCAGCACCGTGACCTTGAAACCGTTCTCCAGCAGAAACAGGGCAGAGGACAGACCGGTGTAGCCGGCACCAATCACGCAGACATCAGTCTCTACGTCACCCTGTAACGCCGGGCGCGGCGGAACCGCATTGGCCGATGCAGCGTAATAGGACTCTGGGTAGGGAGTGTTCGCCATCCTGCAGCCTCTGTTTAATATATTTTACGAGTGTCCCGATCCTACCCGAGTTAAAAATCGACCGCCAGCCATCGCAAAATCTTCTTTGCGGCAACGAAATTAAATATTTTGCATATTCATAGGGTTAGCTCGAAAAAAGGTGTTGACACCCCTCCGGAATTCCGTAGAATGCCGCCTCACAGCAGGCACGTAGCTCAGTTGGTTAGAGCACCACCTTGACATGGTGGGGGTCGTTGGTTCGAGTCCAATCGCGCCTACCAAACAAAATCCGCTCTGCTGGGCGGTCTGGAAGGGCTCACCGAAAGGTGGGCCCTTTTTTGTTGTCTTCGATTTGCAAATCGCTTGCGGATCCCGAATGTCGCTTCTCTTGATTTGTTGGAGCCAGTTTGTCTTGCCTTGAGGTTGGAGAGGCGCAATTTCCTGCTTTTTGGGCTACTACTTTCAGGCTAATTCGAACGTTGACCTGACGGGAGTATATCGATGCTTGTGCACTGGTTTCTTGCTGCGATCCATCTATTGGCTTTTGCGCTGGGTTTCTGGGCAGTCCTGTCCCGCGGTACGGCTTTTCGGCGCTTGGCTGCCGGCGTAGGGGAGGCTCGCAGCGTTTTGATCGCGGACAACCTGTGGGGAATTTCTGCAGTCGTCCTGCTGGTCACCGGTGGGATGCGAGCTTTTGGCGGGTACGAAAAGGGCACTGACTACTATCTTCACCAGCCGCTGTTCCACCTCAAGATGACGCTGTTCGTTCTGATCCTGTTGCTTGAAGTTGCACCGATGGTGACGCTGATCAAATGGCGAATTGCGCGGGCGCGGGGTGGGACCATCAATTCCGGACGGGCGACGCTGTTTGCACGGCTCAGTCATATCGAAGCGCTGCTGGTACTACTGATGGTCGTGGCAGCTACGGGCATGGCGCGGGGTGTAACGTTTGGTTAGTCGAGTGCGATTGCGCACTTCCCCATGACTTATCCGAAACGTCCGACAGTCATGATGTGAGATATGCCGCTAGTATCGGCTTCAGGTTTTGAGTGGGTGTCTGTGGTGGTGAGGCGACGCTTGAATCTTAGCCAGCCGTGATTCAGGGCGAACGGGCTGGCTACTGACTGCAGCAGGATTCAGGTTTGTGGCTTGTCCGGGGCGGTCAGGCCTGCCTGAATGCGCTGATAAATTTCTTCGCGGTGCACCGCAACGTCTTTCGGGGCGTTGATGCCAATTCTGACTTGCTGGCCGCTTACGCCCAGAATGGTGATCGTAATGTCATCGCCAATATTTATGCTTTCACCGACTTTGCGGGTGAGTATCAGCATGGTCTTCTCCTTGATTGCTTCGTGGGGCACCTGTTTCGGACAGTGCAGAGGTCGGTGGTATGTATAGATTAGTGCGAAGTCTCGCGGTTTGGGTGCCTGTTTCTGACGCGCAGATGCTGCATTAATTCCCAAGGCGTAACTATACAGAGGCTGCATCCATGATTCTCGTTGTTTTGAGCCCATTTTGCGGCACTCGGGAAGTATTCATGGATGTTAAAATCCCCGCTTTCAGCATTCAGAGGGAAGCGTTGTGCGCAAAATGGCCTTGGTAATCGCAGTACTGGCAATGGCGGGATGTGGTGAAGGCAAGAGCGGTGACGCGCAAAAGCCGCAGCCGGCAGCGACTGCTGCGCCTGCGGTGGCCTCCGCACCGCAGTGGGATCTGGAGGTGCGAGGTGAAATAACTCAGGCTGTCAGCGATCTGAGTGGCTGGCTGATTGAGCACAGTTTCGTTTCCAGTGTGGTCAAGGAAAATGGCAAGACCCGCATCCTTATGGGGCCATTCAATTCCAAAGCCGAGGCTGAAGCCAAACAGGCAGAGGTACGCGCGGCGCTGACCCGAGCGAAAAAACAGAACATCGAGTTGCTGGTCATCGAGCGTCCAGTGACTCAGTAATAGCATTATCGCTGGCGCCCGTCGGGTCGAGCGCCTTGGTGTTACGAGCGCGGTAAAAAACAAAAAAGGCCTCGGGCATTCAACCTCAGGCCTTTTTGTGTTCAGCCAACGCTTAACCGCAGGCTTTCATATCCACAGGCCCTACAAACTCGTTACCGCGCCCCATCACGCACGCCACACTTTGGTTGCGTTGCCGTTCCCAGGCTTGTACCGGGTAAGTTTTGTTCCAGGCTTCGTACAGTTGGCGATCCTGCTTCGACAGGCGCAAGCCGTACTGTTTGCTCATGTAGAAATAAGTCCGGGCGATCATGCCGCGAATGGAAGGACGGGGCATGACCTTCTTCGCCTTGAAATCGACCTGAGTCAGGCACGAGCCGTATTGACCGGGTTGCTCCGGTAGCCAGCCAAAACTGAAATTGCTGCGATCACCATTCACTTCGCCGATGCTCGGCACCAGGTTATGCAAATCGGCCTCGGCTTTCTGATAGCTCGGGTCGTAACGCGTGCAATTCTTGCGTCCGCCTTCCTGCCAGCACTGACGCTGGTGGCCGATCTGCCAGGCAGGGACGATGTGCTCCCATTCGATACGCGAAGCGCGCTTGGCATTTTTACGCGGTATGTAACCGCAGGCGGAGAGGTTTACTTTGTTGCCGGTGTACTTGCACCCGCAGTAAAACTCGGTGGATTGCGGGGCATACAGCTTCCAGGCGACTTTCTTGGCTTCATTGAACGTGCGCGGGGCGTCAGCCTGGGCGCCCATCGCGAAGAACAGAAACAGCAAAACAAAACAACGGACACTCATTGACTCAATCTTCCTTCGGCACAACCCAGAAAATCTGCACGCCGCCATCGTCGCGATAGGCGAGGGTGACGTTGTCGTTCTCATCGATTTCGTCGAGCAACTGTTCCCACTCATTTACTGGCTCGTCCGGAAGACGAAAGATCAGCGCAGCTTTGGCTTTTTGCGCAGCGGGGGAATTGATGATTTTTTGAACGCGCATGCCCATGCGTTCATAGGCGTCAGGAGAGGCAGAGGTGGTAGCCACGGAATTATCCTTATTAAGCTGTACGTGCATACAGTATTTAACTGTAAGAATTTTCGCAACTGCTTAAAATCCAAGAAAATCCTCTGACAGCGTTTTTTTCCGTTTGGTGTAGGAAGAAGGAAATTTTTTATCGGAAGAGAGGCCACTCACCAAGGTTGGCGAGTGGTGACAACGGTGCCCGACCGGAACCGGTCGGGCGAGGGTGAATCAGTATTCCCAGAACATCCGCTGCAGCTCTTTGCTGTCAGTGGTCTTGGTCAGCGCGACCATGGCCAGGATGCGAGCTTTCTGTGGATTCAGGTCATGCGCCACGACCCAGTCGTATTTGTCGTCAGGCTGTTCAGCGTTACGCAGTACGAAACCACCGGCGTTGACGTGGGAAGACCGAATGATTTGCACGCCATCCTTACGCAAGGCCTGCAGGGCTGGAACGACCCGCGAAGACACCGAGCCATTGCCGGTACCCGCGTGGATAATGGCTTTAGCGCCGGACTGAGCCAGCGCTTTGTAGGCGGTATCACTCACGTTGCCGTAGGAATAAGCGATTTCGACGTCAGGCAGGCTCTTGATGTTCTTGATGTCGAATTCCGAATCCATGGTGTGGCGCTTGGCTGGCAGGCGGAACCAGTAGGATTTTCCTTCAACCACCATGCCGAGAGGGCCCCAGGCACTTTTAAACGCCTCGGTCTTGATGTTGATCGTCTTGCTGACGTCGCGACCCGACTGGATTTCATCGTTCATGGTCACCAGCACGCCTTTGCCGCGAGCATCTTTGCTACTGGCCACGGCGACGGCGTTGTACAGGTTCAGCATGCCGTCGGCGGACATAGCGGTCCCCGGGCGCATGGAGCCCACGACGATAATCGGCTTGTCGGTTTTTTCGACCAGGTTCAGGAAGTAGGCGGTCTCTTCCAGGGTGTCGGTGCCGTGGGTGATGACGATGCCGTCGACGTCTTTGCTGTCGGCCAGTTCGGCCACGCGACGGCCCAGTAGCAGCAGGTTGTCGTTGGTGATGCTTTCCGACGCAATCTGCATGACCTGTTCGCCGCGAACGTTAGCCAATCGGCTCAGTTCCGGAACCCCGGCGATCAATTGTTCAATGCCGACTTTCGCCGCTTGATAAGTCGCGCTGTTGGCGGCGCTGGCGCCTGCGCCGGCAATGGTGCCGCCAGTGGCGAGGATCACGACGTTCGCCAGTTTTTGTTGGGTTTCGACTTCTTTTGCCTGAAGGGCGGTCGGAAGGAGCAGCAGGAGGGCCAAGGCGCCCGGAACAAAAGTCTTGAAAGCAGATGTCATTATTTTTCTCTCTAGTTGTGAGACGGTGCGGATGCAGGTTCATCTAGATGCGCCCCAGGCTGATCTGAACGCCTGGGGTGGAGGAGATGGAGCAGGATCTGTACCATTCATATCCGGAATAAAAAAAATGCCTTCAACCTAATGATTTGTATCAATTATCTGGTTTTCGTCAGAGTGACGCTTAAACAGCGTGTTGTCCGGGTTTCCGAATATGTTTGGCATTTGCGTTCGGTTCCCCGAGAAAGGCTTCGATTTCTTAAACAACTCGTCATGCCCGTTGGCAAATCCGTCTTAAAGAAACTCGCGCGCAGGTCGATGCCCTTCAAAGGATTTTTCTACCAGGAGTTCACATGTCGTTTTCGGTTGGTTTCCCCAATGCAGGCGCAATCACCGTCGGTGGCAAGTCCACGGCCACGATTAGCACCGTGAGCGAATCGACTTCCGAGGCTTCGACGCTAGCGCTGGGTAACGAGGAAGAGGGTGACGCGACCCAGGTCCGGACGGGTGGCGGCACCCCGGCCGAATCCAAAGCAGAAAGTGGCGGCGACCAAAGCCTTGTGGTGAAGATGTTGCTAAAACGTATGCAAGAACTGCAGCAGCAACTGCGCGAGCAACAACAGCAATTGGCGGCGGCTCAGGCTGCGTCTTACCCGACACCGGAAGCCAAGACTGCGGTGGTCATGTCGATTCAAGGGCAGGTCGCCGACACCACCGGCGCGCTGGCAGAAGTAACCGGCAACCTGGTCAAGGAACTGGCCAAGGGGTCCAGCGCCGGCGGACTGGTCAGCACCACGGCGTAAAAGTACGTCCGCCGGAACAAAAAACTGCTTTTCCGGGCGTTGACAAATGACGACAGGGTTCGCATAGTTCGGTCTACGCAAACGTTTGCGCGGCTTCGCTGATGGCTTGTCCCTCAGCGAATGCGGTGAAGCTTACGCCAGCGCAAGCGTTGCTTAGAATAATCATAAGATCGGAGTGAACCCATGAAGCTGCCATTCGCTGGACGTCTTCTCGCTGTCGCTATGCTGGCTGCCGCATCCGCCGCGTTGCCTGTCTCCTCGGCCTTCGCCGAATCGCCTGAAAAACCCAAAGTCGCGCTGGTCATGAAATCCCTGGCCAATGAATTCTTCCTGACCATGGAAGACGGCGCCAAGGCCTACCAGAAAGACCACTCCGGCGATTTTGAACTTATCTCCAACGGCATCAAGGACGAAACGGACACGGCCAACCAGATCCGCATCGTCGAGCAGATGATCGTTTCGAAGGTCAATGCGCTGGTCATCGCGCCAGCTGACTCCAAAGCCATGGTGCCGGTAATCAAGAAAGCGGTAGATGCCGGTATCACCGTGATAAACATCGATAACCAGCTGGATCCGGCCGTCGTCAAAAGCAAGAACATCACCGTTCCGTTTGTAGGTCCGGACAATCGCAAAGGCGCGCGGCTGGTGGGCGAATACCTGGCCCGGCAACTGAAGGCCGGTGACGAAGTCGGCATCATTGAAGGCGTGTCCACCACCACCAACGCCCAGGCCCGAACCGCCGGCTTCAAGGATGCGATGGAAGCGGCGCAGATCAAGGTCGTATCCCTGCAATCCGGCGATTGGGAAATCAACAAAGGCAACCAGGTTGCCTCTTCCATGCTCAGCGAATACCCGAATATCAAAGCCCTGCTGGCCGGCAACGACAGCATGGCCGTAGGCGCAGTGTCTGCCGTGCGTGCCGCAGGCAAGGCCGGCAAGGTTCAAGTGGTCGGCTACGACAACATCAATGCCATCAAGCCGATGCTCAAGGATGGCCGTGTCCTGGCCACCGCTGACCAGTTTGCCGCCAGACAAGCCGTGTTCGGTATCGAGACGGCGCTGAAAATCATCAAGGGCGAGAAAGTCGACAGCGGCACCAACGGCGTCATCGAAACTCCGGTAGAGCTGGTTACCAAGTAGTCCTTCTGGCGACACAACGGTGCTCGTCCGTCCGGGCGAGCGCATGGAGATTTTTATGTCAGTTTCCGCTCCGAACGCTGTCCTCTCGGTCAGCGGCATCGGTAAGACCTATGCGCAACCTGTCCTTGCCGGCATCGATCTGACGTTGATGCGCGGTGAAGTGCTGGCGCTGACCGGCGAGAACGGCGCCGGCAAAAGTACGCTGTCGAAGATCATCGGCGGTCTGGTCACGCCGACCACCGGCCGTATGCAATTCCAGGGTCAGGATTATCGCCCCGGCAGTCGCACCCAGGCTGAAGACCTGGGCATCCGCATGGTCATGCAAGAACTCAATCTGTTGCCGACCCTGTCGGTGGCGGAAAACCTGTTCCTCGACAATCTGCCCAGCAACGCTGGCTGGATCAGTCGCAAGCAACTGCGCAAGGCTGCGATCGAAGCCATGGCTCAGGTCGGGCTCGACGCCATTGATCCGGACACCCTGGTCGGCGAGTTGGGCATCGGTCACCAGCAAATGGTCGAGATCGCCCGCAACCTGATCGGCGATTGCCATGTACTGATTCTCGACGAACCGACCGCGATGCTGACGGCCCGTGAAGTCGAAATGCTGTTCGAGCAGATCACGCGTCTGCAAGCGCGTGGCGTGTCGATCATCTATATCTCGCACCGCCTCGAGGAATTGGCCCGTGTAGCTCAGCGCATTGCGGTGTTGCGCGACGGCAACCTGGTTTGCGTCGAGCCGATGGCCAATTACAACAGTGAACAACTGGTCACGCTGATGGTCGGCCGTGAGCTTGGCGAACATATCGACATGGGCCCGCGCCAGATCGGCAATCCAGCGTTGACGGTCAAAGGTCTGACACGTTCGGACAAGGTGCGCGACGTGTCCTTCGAAGTGCGTGCCGGCGAGATTTTCGGGATTTCCGGTTTGATTGGGGCAGGGCGCACCGAGTTGCTACGCCTGATCTTCGGCGCCGACACAGCGGACAGCGGCACGGTTGCGCTGGGGTCGCCTGCACAGGTCGTGAGTATTCGGTCTCCGGCGGACGCGGTCGGTCATGGCATCGCCCTGATCACCGAGGACCGCAAGGGTGAAGGCTTGCTGCTGACCCAATCGATCAGCGCGAACATTGCTCTGGGCAACATGCCGGAGATTTCCAGCGGTGGTTTCGTCAGCAATGGTGACGAGATGTCCCTGGCCCAGCGTCAGATCGACGCGATGAGCATCCGCAGCTCGAGCCCGACGCAATTGGTCTCGGAGCTGTCTGGCGGCAACCAGCAGAAAGTCGTGATCGGCCGTTGGCTGGAGCGGGATTGTTCGGTGTTGCTGTTCGACGAGCCGACTCGCGGCATCGACGTCGGCGCCAAATTCGACATCTATGCACTGCTCGGTCAACTGACTCGCCAGGGCAAGGCGCTGGTGGTGGTGTCCAGCGATCTGCGCGAATTGATGTTGATCTGCGACCGCATCGGCGTGCTGTCGGCGGGGCGCCTGATCGAGACGTTCGACCGCGACAGTTGGACCCAGGATGACTTGCTTGCCGCCGCTTTTGCCGGCTATCAAAAACGTGATGCGTTGCTCAATGAAGCAGCGCCTAGGGATCCTCAATGAAAACTGCAACGTCTGCCGGTAAACGCAGTGACAATTTTTACGGCCTCGGCACCTATCTGGGCCTGGCCGGTGCCTTGCTGGCGATGGTCGCGCTGTTCTCAATTCTGAGCAGCCATTTCCTGTCTTACGACACCTTTAGCACCCTGGCCAACCAGATTCCGGACTTGATGGTGCTGGCGGTCGGCATGACGTTCGTGTTGATCATCGGCGGCATCGACCTGTCGGTGGGCTCGGTGCTGGCACTCGCAGCGTCGACGGTCAGCGTGGCGATTCTCGGTTGGGGCTGGAGCGTACTGCCGGCGGCATTGCTCGGCATGGCGGCAGCAGCGTTGGCCGGAACCATCACCGGTTCGATCACGGTGGCGTGGCGGATTCCGTCGTTCATCGTGTCCCTCGGTGTGCTGGAAATGGCGCGCGGCGTGGCCTATCAGATGACCGGTTCACGCACGGCCTACATCGGTGATGCCTTTGCCTGGCTGTCCAACCCGATCGCTTTCGGTATCTCGCCATCGTTCATCATTGCCTTGCTGATCATCTTCATTGCGCAGGCCGTGCTGACCCGCACGGTGTTCGGTCGCTACCTGATCGGCATCGGCACCAACGAAGAAGCCGTGCGTCTGGCAGGGATCAATCCGAAGCCCTACAAGATCCTGGTGTTCAGTCTGATGGGGCTGCTGGCCGGTATCGCCGCGCTGTTCCAGATTTCGCGCCTTGAAGCGGCGGACCCGAATGCCGGTTCTGGCCTGGAACTGCAAGTGATCGCCGCAGTGGTGATCGGCGGTACCAGCCTGATGGGCGGACGCGGTTCGGTCATCAGCACCTTTTTTGGAGTCCTGATCATTTCCGTACTGGCGGCCGGTCTGGCGCAGATCGGGGCGACCGAACCGACCAAACGCATCATCACCGGCGCAGTCATCGTGGTGGCGGTGGTGCTTGATACTTATCGCAGTCAGCGCGCAAGCCGGCGGACCTGAGTCATGGCAACAATCAAGGATGTGGCAGCGCTCGCGGGGATTTCCTACACCACCGTTTCCCACGTGGTGAACAAGACCCGGCCGGTCAGCGAGGAAGTGCGGGTAAAGGTCGAGGCCGCCATCAAAAGTCTCGACTACGTGCCCAGCGCCGTGGCTCGCTCATTGAAGGCCAAGACCACGGCGACCATCGGCCTGCTGGTGCCCAACAGCCTCAACCCGTACTTCGCCGAGCTGGCGCGCGGCATTGAGGATTACTGCGAGCGTAATGGCTATTGCGTCATTCTCTGCAACTCCGACGACAACCCGGATAAGCAACGCAGCTACCTGCGCGTGCTGCTGGAGAAGCGCATCGATGGGTTGATCGTGGCATCGGCCGGTGGTGATGCGGGGCTGGCTGAAGGTCTGGCAGGCGTGCGTACGCCGATGGTCATCGTCGACCGCGGGCTGGAAGGGGTGAATGCCGATCTGGTGCGCATCGATCATGAGTACGGCGCTTATCTGGCGACCCGGCACCTTCTGGAATTGGGGCATCGGGACATCGCCACCATTGGCGGGCCGGCCAGTACCAGCGTGGCGCAGATGCGTCTGGCAGGTTATTGCCGCGCGCTGAAAGAGGCGGGCGTCGAAGTGCCCCGCGAACGCATGCTCGAAAGCGATTTCACCAGTACCGGTGGTTATAGCGCCGCCGCAATCCTGCTCGAAAAGAACCCGCCCAGCGCCATTTTTGCCGGCAACGACATGATCGGCATCGGCGTGCTGCGAGCCGCCGCCGAGCGCAATATTCGTGTGCCGTCCGAGCTGTCGGTGATCGGCTTCGACGATATCCAGATGAGCCGTTATGTCTATCCGGCGCTGACTACCGTGGGACAGTCGATCCTGCAGCTCGGCGAGATGGCGGCCGGCGTGCTGTTGCGCCGGATCGCCACACCGGATATGGCCACCGATCAGCGGATCGTGACGCCCAGTATTGTCTTGCGTGAATCGACTGCGCCGCTGGCCGGTGTGTTTGACCACTTCCGTGGAAAATAGAAAGCCGTTAAACCAAAAGTACCGCTGAAACAGAATTGATGAGTAGTCGTGTATGCCAGCAACAGTAGTGGTAATAGGCAGCTTGAACATGGACCTGGTGACCCGCGCGTCGCGGTTGCCCCGTGGCGGTGAAACGCTGATCGGCGATTCATTTACCACGGTCTCCGGCGGCAAGGGCGCGAATCAGGCAGTTGCTGCTGCGCGGTTGGGTGCGCAAGTGTCGATGGTCGGTTGCGTGGGGACTGACGCCTATGGCGAGGAACTGCGCGGGGCGTTGTTGGCTGACCGAATCGATTGTCAGGCGGTCAGCACCGTCGACGGTGCCAGCGGCGTGGCGTTGATTGTGGTCGATGACAACAGCCAGAACGCGATCGTCATTGTCGCCGGTGCCAATGGTGCGCTGACGCCAGACGTGATTAATCGTTTTGATACGGTGTTGCAGGCAGCGGATGTGATCATCTGTCAGCTGGAAGTCCCGGATGCCACGGTCGGACATGCGCTCAAGCGTGGTCGTGAGCTGGGCAAAACCGTGATTCTCAACCCGGCGCCAGCCAGTCGTCCGCTGCCGCCCGACTGGTATGCGGCCATCGATTACCTGATCCCGAACGAGAGCGAAGCCTCGGCACTGAGCGGATTGCCAGTGGACTCACTGGCAACCGCCGAAACCGCAGCGACCCAACTGATCGCCATGGGCGCCGGCAAGGTGATCATTACCCTTGGCGCCCAGGGCTCTTTGTTTGCCAATGGTAAAAGCTTCAAACACTTTCCGGCACCGAAAGTTAAGGCTGTCGATACCACGGCGGCTGGCGACACCTTTGTCGGTGGTTTCGCCGCTGCGCTGGCGGCCGGCAAAAAAGAGGGCGATGCGATCCGTTTCGGCCAGGTGGCCGCCGCGCTGTCTGTGACCCGTGCTGGCGCGCAACCCTCGATTCCTGATTTGTCTGATGTACAGGCCTTTAAAGCACCATGAAGAAGACACCTCTGCTCAACGTCGCGTTGTCGCGACTGATCGCTTCCCTGGGGCACGGCGACATGGTCGTGATTGGCGATGCCGGTCTGCCAGTGCCGCCGGGCGTCGAACTGATCGATCTGGCCCTGACCCACGGCATTCCTGATTTCATCAGCACCTTGAAGGTCGTGCTCAGCGAAATGGAGGTCGAAAGCCACGTATTGGCCCAGGAAATTCTGGACAAGCAACCGTCTTCGCTTTGCACGCTGGACGAGCTGACTGCCGAAGGCGCGCTGGGGCAGCGTGAGCTCCTCAGTCATGATCAATTCAAGGTCTTGAGCCGACAGGCACGGGCGATTGTTCGTACAGGCGAATGTCAGCCGTACTGCAACATCGTGCTGGTGGCCGGGGTAACGTTCTGATTCGAAGTTGTCTCTCTGCTTTCCCACGCACAAGGAGTGCGCTATGCACCGCTATGCTCAGAAACTGCACCATCTGCTCTGGAGTCTGCTGCTTTTGTCCCTGATTACCGCAACTGGCGCCCAGGCGGCGGAAAAGATCGACTTGATCATCGACACGGACCCAGGTGCCGATGACGTGGTGGCCCTTCTATTCGCCCTGGCGTCGCCGGAAGAGTTGAACATCCTTGCGCTGACCACCGTCGCCGGCAACGTGCGTCTGGACAAGACCTCGCGCAATGCGCGGCTGGCCCGTGAGTGGGCAGGGCGCGAAGAGGTGCCGGTGTATGCCGGCGCGCCGAAGCCGCTGATGCGCACGCCGATCTATGCCGAGAACATCCATGGCAAGGAAGGCCTGTCGGTTGTCGCTGTGCATGAGCCGAAGAAAGGCCTGGCCAAGGACAATGCGGTCAATTACCTGATCGATACCTTGAAAGCCGCCAAGCCTCACAGCATCACCATCGCCATGCTCGGCCCGCAAACCAACCTGGCTCTGGCACTGATCCAGGAGCCTGGAATCGTGCAGGGCATCAAGGAAGTGGTGATCATGGGCGGTGCGCACTTCAATGGCGGCAATATCACGCCAGTGGCCGAGTTCAACCTGTTCGCTGACCCGCAAGCTGCGGAAGTGGTGCTGAGAAGTGGCGTCAAGCTGACCTATCTACCGTTGGACGTCACACACAAGGTCCTCACCAGCGAAGTACGCCTGAAGCAGATCGCCGCACTGAACAACAATGCCAGCAAGCTGGTAGGCGATATTCTCAACGAATACGTCAAAGGCGACATGGAGCACTACGGTCTTCCGGGAGGTCCGGTGCATGACGCTACGGTCATTGCCTACCTGCTCAAGCCAGACCTGTTCACCGGTCGTTCGGTCAACGTGGTGATTGATAGTCGCGAGGGCCCGACTTTTGGCCAAACCATCGTCGACTGGTATGACGGCCTGAAAGCGCCGAAGAATGCTTTCTGGGTTGAAAGCGGCGACGCTCAGGGTTTCTTCGACCTGCTGACCCAACGTCTGGCGCGCCTGAAGTAAGTGTCACACCCGCAGGTGCCAGCCTGCGGGTTTACTCCCTTTCGTTGTATTCAACGCCTTTGTAGTCGGTGGGGTACTTTTCGAACACCTGCGCGATGAAGGACTGCGCCGCTTCAGTTCCCAGCTCCTTGACCAATAGATCGATACCAATGATTGCCAATTCTTCCGGGCTGCCCGGGCTGTAGGAGCTATGACCTTGGGGCCATTTGGCTTTGATGTCGGCGTCGATGCTTACGGTGGTCATGGTGGCGCTCGTGAATTCGGGAAAGTCTGAGTGCGAGTTAACCATTTTGCCGGACGTTTGGCACTCCGACTTAGGCATGAGAGAAGGGCTATGCGACACTTGGTCTTTAATGAAGTTTTCAAGGACAGCGCTGTGCAGATCGATTTGAACACTCCTGACGGCTTGACCCTTGAAGCGGTGCGTCAGCTACTGGCCAGTGCGAGCGATGATGAGCACACTCAGTTGCGGGTCACCAAGCGTGGCATCGCTTACATTTCATCGGGCGTCGTGGGCGGCACCGATATCGACGGCCTGCTGTTCCGTCTGGAAACATGGGCCAAGGGCTCCGGGTACGTGGGATTGGTCGCGGCCAGTGACGAGGTTTGGGTGATGCAGATCTTCAATGCGCTGAAAGAGAACTGGCCGACACCACCGTTCGACTACATCGACATTTATTGAGTGCTGTTCATATTCAGTCACGATTGATGGATGAACGGCTGGCAATGCTCAGGCAAACTCGCCGATTTCCGGATCGAGGGCAGGGTGGAAGCGCTGCCTGTAAAACCAAACACAAGATTGGCAGTCGCACGATCTCAGCTCAACTATTGAAAAAAGGAGGCTTCATGCCTTGGAAGCTCGCGTCATTGGGTACTTTGTTGGCCGCTAGTCTGCTGGCAGGCTGCAGCAGTACGTCCACCGAATCCGCAGCAGACCCTGTCACGACGACTGATTCCGGTCACAGCCGTTGCGAAGCAAAGGCTGCCGAATTCACCCTTGGCAAAAAGGCTTCGCCCGAACTGCTGGAGCAGGCGCGCATTCGTGCCGGCGCGCAGAATGCACGCATCCTCAAGCCTAGCGATATGGTGACCCTGGAGTACCGCTCTGATCGCCTGAACCTGAACACCGATGACAAGCTGGTGATCACGCGTATCAACTGCGGCTGATACTGTCAGGCTTTTGCTTCACCCATAAAAAACCCCGTCACATGGACGGGGTTTTTTTAGTGCGCCTGGAAATTACTCTGGGCGAACTTGAGCAGCTTGCATACCCTTTTGGCCTTTCTCAGCCACGAAGGAAACAGTCTGGCCTTCTTTCAGGCTTTTGAAACCGTCGCTTTCGATAGCTTTGAAGTGTACGAACAGGTCGTCACCGCCACCTTGAGGAGTGATGAAGCCGAAGCCTTTTTCATCGTTGAACCACTTAACGGTGCCGGTTTGGCGATTAGACATGGTGTATCTCCAAGAAACATATATTTTTTCAGTACTGTGTTGCTCAGGCCAACTGGGCACACCGGGGTATCATAGTCGAAATGTTCGCTTTGGGAGCCCCCCGGACGTGCTGTTTGCCCTACAGTCATGCGTTCTTTGTTGCTCATTATGGCTGAAAGCCCCGATTTAAAAGGCTTTCAGCCGAAAGTAAAGACGATAAAAAAAGCTGTAATTCCTGCATAAATTGTACGAAAAAGCGCTTTTCAGGGGATTTTCATCGATTGATGCAGCCTTCAACGCATTCTATCGAGCTTATTTTTTCGCCTTGTTATCGGCCTTGCATGCCGCAATCTGGGTCAGTGCTTTTTGCTTCAGTGCGTCACTGGCCTTGTTGTCCATCAGTGCTTGAATGTCGCTGGCCGGGTACGATTTGATTGCATCGGCACCACAAGCGCAGTGAGATTTGGCAGCAGCAGCGCCGATCTGTGGGGTGGCTGCCTGGGTGCACTGAGCCATGTATTTCTCGCGCTCGCCCTTCGGCCAATCGGCATGGGCGGCCAGTGGCAGCAGCAGGACGATGGGGGCGATGACTGCGAACAAACGATTCAGATGCATGCTGGGATGCTCCTTGTGGGTCAATGTCTTTTTATCTGAGGGGTAAAGCAAGGTTCAAGTTCAGCACTCTGGCATAAAAACACCTGGTCTGCCCCCGCAGATAACCCGGCACGGCGACGACCGTTCATCTGTGCTAGCATGCCCCGCTCGGGTATTTGCAAGCTCCGGATGACCTTCAGTCACGGTAGCGGCAGATGTTCGAATAACCCTGATTTGAATCCCAGTCACTCTGGTTCGGTTTTCCGGTTGGCCGCAAGGCTCCTGCCGCTGTAAGGCAGGCGTTCGTCATTGAATGGCCTGGACCGGATCTTGTACTGGCTCATCCCAACCCACGTGACCTTTGGTAGGGGTCACCACTAGGAGAGGAGGCGCCATGCCAACTATTACTCTTCCCGACGGCAGTCAACGTTCATTCGATCACCCGGTTTCCGTAGCCGAGGTCGCCGCATCTATTGGTGCCGGTCTGGCCAAGGCCACCGTGGCCGGCAAGGTCGATGGCAAGCTGGTCGACGCCAGTGACATCATCAGCGCCGACGCTACGCTGCAAATCATTACGCCAAAGGATGAAGAGGGGCTGGAGATCATTCGCCACTCTTGCGCCCACCTGATTGGCCACGCGGTCAAACAGCTGTACCCGACCGCCAAAATGGTCATCGGCCCGGTCATCGACGAAGGCTTCTATTACGACATCGCTTTCGAACGTCCCTTCACCCCGGACGACCTGGCCGCCATCGAACAGCGCATGCAGCAGCTGATCGAAAAAGATTACGACGTGATCAAGAAAGTCACTCCGCGCGCCGAAGTGATCGAAGTGTTCAAGGCCCGCGGCGAAGACTACAAGCTGCGCCTGGTCGAGGACATGCCGAACGAGCAGGCCATGGGCCTGTACTATCACGAAGAATACGTCGACATGTGCCGCGGCCCGCACGTGCCGAACACGCGTTTCCTGAAATCCTTCAAGCTGACCAAGTTGTCCGGCGCCTACTGGCGTGGCGATGCGAAGAACGAGCAATTGCAGCGCGTTTACGGCACCGCGTGGGCTGACAAAAAGCAGCTGGCTGCTTATATCCAGCGCATCGAAGAAGCTGAAAAGCGCGATCACCGCAAGATCGGCAAACGCCTGGGCCTGTTCCACACCCAGGAAGAGTCGCCGGGCATGGTGTTCTGGCACCCGAACGGTTGGACTTTGTATCAGGTGCTCGAGCAGTACATGCGCAAGGTTCAGCGTGACAACGGCTATCTGGAGATCAAGACTCCGCAGGTCGTTGACCGTAGCCTGTGGGAGAAGTCCGGGCACTGGGCCAACTACGCCGACAACATGTTCACCACTCAGTCGGAAAACCGCGACTACGCCATCAAACCAATGAACTGCCCTTGCCACGTGCAAGTGTTCAATCAGGGTCTGAAAAGCTACCGCGAGCTACCGATGCGCCTGGCCGAATTCGGTGCTTGCCACCGTAACGAGCCATCGGGTGCGCTACACGGCATCATGCGTGTGCGTGCGTTCACTCAGGATGACGCCCACATCTTCTGCACCGAAGAGCAGATGCAGGCCGAATCTGCCGCGTTCATCAAGCTGACCATGGACGTCTATGCCGACTTCGGCTTCAAAGACGTCGAGATGAAGCTGTCCACTCGTCCGGAAAAACGCGTCGGTTCCGACGAATTGTGGGATCGCGCTGAAGCAGCATTGGCTGCAGCCCTTGACAGCGCTGGCCTGCCGTACGATCTGCAGCCGGGCGAGGGGGCGTTCTACGGCCCGAAGATCGAGTTCTCGCTGAAAGATTGCCTCGGCCGCGTCTGGCAGTGTGGTACCCTGCAGCTCGATTTTAACCTGCCTGTCCGTCTGGGAGCTGAATACGTCTCCGAAGACAACAGTCGCAAGCACCCGGTCATGTTGCACCGGGCGATCCTCGGATCCTTCGAACGTTTCGTCGGCATCCTGATCGAGCACTACGAGGGTGCATTCCCTGCGTGGCTGGCTCCGACCCAGGCAGTGATCATGAACATCACTGACAAACAGGCCGATTTTGCCGCCGAGGTTGAAAAAACTCTCAACGAAAGCGGATTTCGTGCCAAGTCTGACTTGAGAAATGAAAAGATCGGCTTTAAAATCCGCGAGCATACTTTGCTCAAGGTTCCCTATCTCTTGGTTATCGGAGATCGGGAAGTCGAGATGCAGACTGTCGCTGTGCGTACTCGTGAAGGTGCTGACCTGGGCTCGATGCCCGTCGCCCAGTTCGCTGAGTTTCTCGCGCAAGCGGTTTCCCGGCGTGGTCGCCCAGATTCGGAGTAATTACTATTAAGCGTGAAATGAGACAAGATAAACGAGCTGCACCGAAAGCCCCGATCAACGAGAATATCTCGGCACGCGAGGTTCGGTTAATTGGGGCTGAAGGTGAACAGCTTGGGATTGTGTCAATTGAAGACGCGCTTCTTAAGGCTGAAGAGGCCAAACTGGATCTGGTGGAAATTTCCGCCGATGCAGTACCCCCTGTTTGCAAACTGATGGACTACGGCAAATCGATCTTCGAGAAGAAGAAACAGGTTGCCGCGGCCAAGAAAAACCAGAAGCAGATTCAGGTTAAAGAAATCAAGTTTCGTCCAGGGACGGAGGAAGGGGATTACCAGGTAAAACTGCGCAACCTGGTACGTTTCCTGAGTGATGGGGACAGGGCCAAGGTATCCTTGCGATTCCGCGGCCGTGAGATGGCCCACCAGGAGCTGGGGATGGAACTCCTCAAGCGAGTTGAAGGTGACTTGCTCGAGTACGGTTCGGTCGAACAGCATCCTAAGATGGAAGGACGCCAGCTGATCATGGTCATCGCCCCGAAAAAGAAGAAGTAATCAACAGGGCACGGCAGGCCTTCTGATTATGTTTATCAACTGAATGCGGAGTATCCGAACATGCCAAAAATGAAAACGAAAAGTGGTGCTGCTAAGCGGTTTCTGAAAACTGCTAACGGTATCAAGCACAAGCACGCTTTCAAGAGCCACATCCTGACTAAAATGTCGACCAAGCGTAAGCGTCAACTGCGCGGTAGCAGCTTGCTGCATCCGTCTGACGTGGCAAAAGTCGAGCGCATGCTGCGCCTTCGTTAATTTTAGTCAAGAATAGAGGAAGTAACTCATGGCTCGTGTAAAGCGTGGCGTCATTGCCCGTAAACGTCACAAAAAAATTCTGAAACTTGCTAAAGGCTACTACGGCGCTCGCTCGCGCGTATTCCGTGTTGCCAAGCAAGCGGTAATCAAGGCAGGCCAATACGCCTACCGTGACCGTCGTCAGAAAAAACGTCAGTTCCGCGCTCTGTGGATCGCTCGTATCAACGCTGGTGCACGTATCAACGGTCTGTCCTACAGCCGTTTCATCGCCGGCCTGAAAAAAGCGTCCATCGAGATCGACCGTAAGGTTCTGGCTGATCTGGCAGTGAACGAAAAAGCGGCGTTTGCTGCGATTGTCGAGAAAGCTAAAGCCACCTTGGCTTAAGTACCCCCGACAGTCACCCGGCCTCACCTCTGTGGGGCCAGGTGTTAAACGTCATAAATAGGGGAAGAGCCTTCAAGCTCTTCCCCTATTTTGTATCTGGAGTCTGTACATGGAAAACCTGGATGCGCTCGTCTCTCAAGCATTAGAGGCTGTGCAAAGCGCTGAAGATATCAATGCCCTGGAGCAAATCCGGGTTCACTACCTTGGCAAAAAGGGTGAATTGACTCAGGTGATGAAGACCCTGGGGAATTTGCCGGCAGAAGAGCGTCCGCAAGTCGGCGCCCTGATCAACGTCGCCAAGGAGCGTGTCACAGAGGTTCTCAATGCCCGCAAGGCTCTGTTTGAAGAGGCCGACCTGGCCGCCAAACTGTCTGCCGAGTCCATTGACGTGACCCTGCCTGGCCGTGGCCAGACCTCGGGTGGTCTGCATCCGGTTACTCGTACTCTGGAACGTATCGAACAGTTCTTCACCCACATCGGCTACGGCATCGCCGAAGGCCCTGAGGTCGAAGACGATTACCACAACTTCGAAGCGCTCAACATCCCTGGCCATCACCCGGCCCGGTCGATGCATGACACCTTCTATTTCAATGCCAACATGTTGCTGCGCACCCATACCTCGCCGGTACAGGTCCGCACCATGGAATCGAAACAGCCGCCGATCCGTATTGTCTGCCCCGGCCGTGTTTACCGTAGCGACTCCGATATCACCCACTCGCCGATGTTTCACCAGGTCGAAGGCCTGCTGGTCGATCGCGATATCAACTTCGCCGACCTGAAAGGCACCATCGAAGAGTTCCTGCGCGTGTTCTTCGAAAAAGAACTGGCCGTGCGTTTCCGCCCTTCGTATTTCCCGTTCACCGAGCCATCCGCTGAAGTCGACATGGAATGCGTGATGTGCAGCGGCAAAGGCTGCCGTGTCTGCAAACAGACTGGCTGGCTGGAAGTCATGGGCTGCGGCATGGTTCACCCGAACGTGCTGCGCATGTCCGGGATCGACCCGGAAGAGTTTTCGGGCTTTGCCTTCGGCATGGGCGTTGAGCGTCTGGCCATGCTGCGTTACGGCGTGAACGACTTGCGTCTGTTCTTCGACAACGACTTGCGGTTCCTCGCGCAATTTCGCTAGTCGTAACGAATTCTTAGGAGAGCAGGATGAAATTCAGTGAACAATGGCTGCGCGGCTGGGTAAGCCCGCAGGTAAGTCGCGATGAGCTGGTTGCTCGTCTGTCGATGGCCGGCCTTGAGGTCGATAGCGTTACGCCGGCCGCCGGCGAATTCACCGGTGTGATCGTTGGCGAAGTGCTGAGCACCGAGCAACACCCGGACGCGGACAAGTTGCGTGTTTGCCAGGTCAGCAATGGCTCGGAAACTTTTCAGGTTGTCTGCGGCGCGCCAAACGTGCGCCCGGGCCTGAAGATTCCGTTCGCCATGATCGGTGCCGAATTGCCCGGCGACTTCAAAATCAAGAAAGCCAAGCTGCGTGGCGTCGAGTCCAACGGCATGCTGTGCTCGCAAGCCGAGCTGCAAGTCGGCGAAGGCAACGATGGCCTGATGGAGTTGCCGGCCGATGCGCCGGTTGGTCAGGACATCCGTGAATATTTGCAACTGGACGACGCCAGCATCGAGGTCGACCTGACCCCGAACCGCGGCGACTGCCTGTCCCTGGCGGGTCTGGCTCGTGAAGTCGGCGCGCTCTACGACGCCAAAGTCACGCGTCCAGTCGTTGCTACCGTTCCAGCCGTGCACGATGAAGTGCGTTTGGTTGAAGTGCTGGCGCCTGCCGCCTGCCCGCGTTACCTGGGTCGTGTGATCCGTAACGTTGACCTGTCCAAACCGTCCCCGTTGTGGATGGTCGAGCGTCTGCGTCGTGCTGACGTGCGCAGCATCGACGCTGCCGTCGACATCACCAACTACGTGATGCTGGAACTGGGCCAGCCGCTGCATGCGTTCGATCTCGCCGAAATCAATGGCGGCATCCGTGTGCGCATGGCCGAAGAAGGCGAGAAGCTGGTGCTGCTCGACGGTCAGGAAGTCAGCCTGCGTAGCGATACATTGGTGATTGCCGACCACACCCGTGCTCTGGCAATAGCCGGCGTCATGGGCGGTGAGCACAGCGGCGTCAACACCGCGACCACCCGCGATATTTTCCTTGAAAGCGCGTTCTTCGATCAGATTGCCGTCGCTGGCAAGGCCCGTTCCTACGGCTTGCACACCGACGCCTCGCACCGCTACGAGCGTGGCGTGGATTGGCAACTGGCCCGTGAAGCCATGGAGCGCGCCACTGGCCTGCTGCTGGAAATCACGGGTGGCGAAGCTGGTCCGGTCATCGAAACCGTCAGCGAACAGCACCTGCCTTCGATTGCGCCGGTGACTCTGCGCGCGCAACGCATCACCCAGATGCTGGGTCTGGAAATGGATTCGGCCGAAGTCGAGCGTCTGCTCAACGCTTTGGGCCTGACCGTTTCTGCCGACGGGGCAGGGCAGTGGCGGGTTGAAGTGCCAAGCCATCGCTTCGACATCAGCCTCGAAGTTGACCTGATCGAAGAGCTGGCGCGCCTGTATGGCTACAACCGTCTGCCGGTTCGTTACCCGCAAGCCCGTCTGGCGCCGCAAGCCAAGGCAGAAGCGCGTAGCGACCTGCCGGAACTGCGCCGCCTGCTGGTAGCCCGTGGTTATCAGGAAGCGATTACCTACAGCTTCATCGATCCGAAACAATTCGAGTTGTTTAATCCGGGTGTCGAGCCGCTGCTGCTGGCTAACCCGATCTCGAACGACATGGCGGCCATGCGCTCGTCCCTGTGGCCAGGTCTGGTTAAGGCGCTTCAACACAACCTGAATCGTCAGCAGGATCGCGTCCGTCTGTTCGAAAGCGGTCTGCGTTTTGTTGGACAGCTGGATGGCTTGAAGCAAGAGTCGATGCTGGCCGGCGTTGTTTGCGGTAGCCGTCTGCCGGAAGGTTGGGCACAAGGTCGCGATGTCGTGGATTTCTTCGACGTTAAAGCCGATGTGGAAGCGGTGCTGGGCTTTGCCGGTGCACTGGATTCGTTCACATTCGGGCCGGGCAAACACCCTGCGTTGCACCCGGGTCAAACCGCGCGCATCGAACGTGAAGGTCGGTTGGTCGGCTTCGTTGGCGCAATTCACCCCGAATTGTCGAAAACCCTCGGTCTTGACCGACCGGTCTTCGTCTTCGAGCTGGTTCTGGCCGAAGTGGCGTTGGGCAAAATGCCGAAATTCCAGGAGTTATCGCGCTTTCCTGAAGTGCGTCGTGACTTGGCACTGATAGCCGATACCGGCGTTGCAGCCAGTGCCGTACTGGACGTAATCCGTGAAAATGCAGGCGAATGGCTCACAGACCTCAGGCTATTTGACGTGTATCAGGGTAAAGGCATTGATCCTGATAGAAAAAGCCTTGCAGTTGGCTTGACCTGGCAGCATCCATCGCGCACTCTTAATGACGATGAGGTGAATACCACGACGCAAAACATCCTCACCTCGCTCGAACAAAGGTTGAACGCCACGTTAAGGAAGTGACGTATGGGGGCTCTGACGAAAGCTGAGATGGCGGAACGTCTGTATGAAGAGCTGGGCCTGAATAAACGGGAGGCCAAGGAATTGGTCGAACTGTTTTTTGAAGAAATCAGGCACGCTCTCGAAGACAACGAACAAGTCAAATTGTCCGGTTTCGGCAATTTCGACCTTCGGGACAAACGCCAGCGGCCTGGCCGCAATCCGAAAACGGGTGAAGAAATCCCGATCACGGCTCGCCGTGTGGTCACCTTTCGTCCAGGGCAGAAGTTGAAGGCCCGAGTTGAGGCTTATGCTGGAACCAAGTCATAACGACGAGCTACCCGTCATCCCAGGCAAACGCTACTTCACCATTGGTGAGGTAAGCGAGCTGTGTGCGGTAAAACCGCACGTGCTGCGCTATTGGGAGCAGGAGTTTCCTCAACTCAACCCCGTCAAACGGCGCGGAAACCGCCGGTATTATCAGCGACAGGACGTGCTGATGATCCGGCAGATCCGCGCGCTTCTTTACGATCAAGGGTTCACCATCGGCGGCGCACGCTTGCGTTTGTCCGGCGATGAAGCCAAAGACGACACCACACAATACAAACAGATGATTCGGCAGATGATTGCCGAGCTGGAAGATGTGCTGGTGGTGCTCAAGAAATAAATTCATGCGTTTGAATACTTCCAGTTTTCAAAAGCTTGCGATATATTCTTGAGCGTTCTTCGAGATGAAGAGCGAGTTTCACGCCTAGTCGGGGCGTAGCGCAGTCCGGTAGCGCACTAGCATGGGGTGCTAGGGGTCGAGTGTTCGAATCACTCCGTCCCGACCATATAATTCAATGACTTAGCCCGGTTCGGAGACGATCGGGTTTTGTTGTTTCTGGGCTTTGGTCATTTTGGTCACCGTTGGGTCACCGTTAGCAAAAAGCTCTTAAAGTGCCATTCGGGGCTTCGTCGCGTTGAAACCTGTCAAGGCTGATCAGTTCTGATTGTATTGGCTGCGATCTTTTCCTTTTCGCGAATTTTCTCTTGGAGGGCGCTAGCTGACATCGACACGACTAGCTGTCTTCAGATTTTTTCTGATCACCACCAGAAGGATATGACAAATTAGGGCGAGGCCGATCACCAACTGCTTACGGTGGGTGTTTTCGTCCTGCATCTGGCAGAGTTCCCGTACCTGTAGCAGCAGTGAGGGTGGGTGGAGCCAGTCAGATGGTCTCAGGAGGCGGCGCAAGCGCGAACCCATCACGTTGCATTGCTTGAGCGGAGATCGTCGCATGATGAGCGTTGTGGGAGGTCGATTTTTCTGGTGTTCGGAGGCAGGCCCGAACTGGGTAGTCAGGCAAAGCTCGAAGCGACTGGCAAAGTAAGCTTTCTCGAAGCTCGTCACATTGAATAGACTCGATGTAGCTGTGCGCCCATCCATCGTAAGTGCATGTAATGGCTGAGGCTATGGGCGCTTAAAGTAAAGCGCCCGGTGCAAACTTCCTTTTAATTACTCATTTTCATCTACGGCTACACTGAAGCCGAGGTCTTTTATCATTAGCGCGCCTGGAGTTACACATTCAGTGGCGTTAATAAATAGCTTGCCAGTGCTGAAGTGTTGGGTGTACTCCACCCTCCATGTGAAGAGCTGCTTTGCTTCGGTGTTTTCACCCCGCGATATAGCGAAGAACGAAGTTTCGAAGTCGACGTCGTCCTCATCATAGGCTTGTTGACTTGTCTGAACAGTATCACCTTGCTTCAAGGTGTCGGAGTCAACTCGAAACTCCTCATTTTGAAGGCTAATCACAGCCTCACCCATACCTTCGATGTAAAACGCCATCCGATTTCACTCCTTGGTTAGAGTGGAATTGTAATGGTGAATCAATGGGTCAAGCCAGTATTTCGAAAACTGGTACTCAAGCCGGTTTGTAGTGGTCAGCTAATTCCGGACATGACGTTAAGTTTTTCTCGGCCTGAGCTGGCGCCAACCCACCGTTGAATTGATGGGCCGGGGTAATTTGATCTTGTGTTTCATGTTGTTGATTTAAAAGGGAAATTTAATATTTTTATGCTGGAATACTGTTTGGAATTCCATTAGCTGAGGGCTGCAACGGCGAGCTGTGCAATGACGTTACCTACATTTCAAACCCCTGATTGAGTCAGGGCTGCTCTACCGCGCAGGGGACGTTGCTTCGTGGGCCAGGTCATCAATCTATCCTCATTAGTAATGGGGCGGGAGGCCCCTAGCAACATTGCTACGTTATAGCACCAACGTGACCAATGAATCTCCGGTGCGGAAAGTCCACTTGCTCTGTCCCTGATCAGTCGGGGGCAGATGTCGGCTTTTGGCAAAGCAGACATTTGGACAACCATCGTCAACAATCTTACTAATCAGAAACCGGCTAACCCTTGAGCCGATCCTGCCGCTAGAGACCGAGCTCATCCAGTGCAAGGAGCAACTTGGCACCCAGCATGATCCGGTCAGTAGCATCTATGCCGTTTTCCTGTGGCACTCGATATATCTGGTCACTGCCGATGTCGAAGCTTGCGCGTAAGTCCTCCATATTCCGTACGAGTTCAGGGTCGTCAGGTAAGTTTTCGAGTTTCCAGCCATCGTCGACACTTTCGATGGCGACAGTACCACCCGTTCGTTCCAGCCAGCGACGCAGGGTTTCGTATCCAATAAACCAGAGGTTGTTGTCTGGAATCTTCAAGCCGCTCGTGGTCGCCACCGCCGAGAGATAGGGGTCGCGGTAGTAACTGCGCATGACTGTCAAGTTCAGCATGCAGATGCTGTAGCCACGTTGGCTGATGGCATAGCGGCCCGAGTTACCTTCACGCATGCGCGGGTACTTGACCAGGTAATAACGCCAGTCCAGCACATGGTCGCGTTCGCACGCGGCGAGGAACGCCTGCTGAATCTCTTTGAGCACGGCGAGATCGTTACCGCTTTGCGCGACCTGATCGAGTAGTTGGGTAAGGGGTTGTACCAACTCGGGACTTTTTCTGTTCGCAAGCAGATCTCGCCAGACTGCTTCGCTGCGCGGCGAGCCGAAATCGAAAAAACGGTAGCCGCCATAACGATCCTGCTTGCGCGAATAATCGCCCAGCGAGAGAAGTGCGCCGGTCAACTGTGGCCAACAGTGCACATCTTCGAACAAGGTGAGAAACGCTAAGGCACGTTGGGCAAAAATTGCAGGGTCCTGGGCTGGGTCGAGGTCAAACACGGCCAGTGCGCCGTGCAGCACGATGTTGTCTTCCAGTCGGTAGACCACTTCGCGCAGCGACGGGTGGGCGGCAAGGAAGCTGATCTTGTCCTTTTCGTTCGCTATCTGCTTCTGATTGAAGGTCGATACGCCGTCCAGGGTTCCGTCGACGATGACACGGCGCACATCTTCCAATAAGGCGGGCATGTTCTGTGCGCGCATTTCACCGCCACCGGACGCTTCGATCAGGTTGCGCACGACACGTAACTGTTCAGGGAAATCAGCGGTTTTGTGCATGCGATGCAATAGCACTGCGTAGAGCAGAAGGCTATGAGATTGACTCCACTCGGCATCCCCGTAATGCCGGCAGCAACCACCGAAGAGGTCGATGCGGCTCTGGTCGGGCTGGGAGCGCAGAGGATTGAACAGCAGCAGGGCAGATGAGGATCGAGCGTCGGCTGTACGCAGCCAGCTGTTAAAGGCATTCCTCGTGTCCAGTTTGACCCAGACATCGAAGGCTGCGAACAGGAAGTTCAGGTGCTCGACCGCCTTCGCTTGGTCGCTGGCAAACAGGCTTTGTGCCAATTGATCGAGGCTAGCCTTGCTGTCGGTGCGATTGCCCTCGCGCCAGGCGCAAAGGTCAAACACAAAACGGAAGTAGCGCATGAATTGATCATCAATAAGCTGATCAGCGTCCTTGTAATCCCAGATGACATCCGTCCACACGGTATCAACCCTGTGTGCGAAATCGTCGGCTTGTGCAGGACAAGCGCTTTTGAGCAGCGTCTCGAAATGCGCTTTGAAGTTTTCGAACGGTGTCAGCGGCTTGCCGCGAGAGTTCATCTTGATATAGAGGTCGTCATTGAGCTTGTTCTTCACCACCGGCAGTAGGTGGAAGCTAATTGCCGGATGGTCGGTCGCGGCAAGACGTTCCCAGGCAGCAGCGAATGCTTCGCTGCTGGCGCCGGCAAAGCGCTGTTCCAGCGCCTGCAGCATGACTAGCATGGCGCGGATACTGGAGTCATGTTGCCAGCCGTGAAAGTACCAAGGCTGATCGACAACCCAACCCTTCAGGTCGGTTTCGCTGGCGGGTGGTCGATAGTTGGCCAATGCCTCGCAGAACTGACGGGCACTGGCGCGGGTGGCGTAGGTAAAGTTGCGCCATGCTTGCCCTTCGATGGGTTCGCCGGCCTGCCAGCTCAGGTACCAGTGCAGCAGGAACAGCGTGGTCAGGCGCTGTTGGCCATCCAAGGGGTAGAGGGTGCCGTCCACGACATCGCCATAGATGAAATCCAGGCTAATAGGGCGGTCGTCATGCATGACGGCATCATGTAAGGCATCGACGAAGTCCTTGCGGATTCGCTCCACCGATGCACCATGGCGGCCTTGTGCATAATCGCGCTGGATCAGCGGAATTTCGATTCTTCGGATTCCATGAGTTGCATGCAAGTTATTGTCGAAGAGTGAAATGTACGACGTGAGCGTGTGGTTCATGCCATTTTCTCTTCGTTCAGGAAATAGGGCTTTGCGATCTCGAGGATTGTATCGAGGTAATGATTGCGATCCTGTGGGCCCCAGAAATGGTTCTGGTGCGCGTTCGCCGGGGTGTAGTACTTGAGGAAGACATTGCGCGTGCAGACCGGTATGTAGCCTCCCTTGCGGTCTACATCCAGTAGCATTTGCCGCTTGGCCTCGAACACCGCGTTGCTCAACAGGCTGTTGTCCGACCTCGACAGCAGGGCTAGGTTGGCGATGGAATGCAGGCCATGAGCGGAGGCAGTCTGCTCGTCGGGCGCATTGAAAGCGGCGACGACACGACTGGCCAAGTCTTGAAAGGTATTGCCGAAGTTCTGCGCAGTGCCGACCTGCTCAAGCGCTATCTTTAGATCCTCCAGCAGCTGCGACTGTTGCGGGACGGTATTGGGAGCCAGCTCATTGAGCGCGGTCAAATGCAGCCTTAACCAGGTTTGCCATTGTTCGGCCTTGGTCAGGTTCTCGGCATCCTGCGCATGGATGTGCTCCAGCGACCATGCAGTATCGGTGTGCATGTGGAAGGGGAAGCGTTGGTTGGCGTGTGGCACCCGGCGCATGGTTTCGACATTCACCAGTAACAGCAGGTGCAGCAACTTGTCGTAGTCCTTTCGGTCGTCATAGCTGAGCGCTTCCACGTCCGAAGCCTTGAGGTCCAACGACTTTCTGATGCGGTGATCCAGGTCCTGTTCGAATTGACGCTTGCTTTGATTTGCGGACAAGCGAGCCAGTTCTCCGAAGTCCATCCCTGTGAGTACCAGATAACCCACCTTATGAAACAGGTTGCGGTTGTTGAACCAGCCAAGCATCAGGTCATGAAGGTTGAGAACCTGCAGCCAGAATGCTAGAGGGTCGGCTTCGATATCCTGCCGCAGAGACTCGAAGGTATGGTAGCGCGTTGAATTGCGTGACTGGCTGCCGGGTACCAGGGAATCGAGCAAAAGGCTGATCCTGGTTGGGTAGCGGTCGGCAACCTTCGGCGAATTGCCACAGATGAAACCCCACAGCTCGGGAGCATGGAGATCGCGCTCGATGATGTCCCATTGGCTGGCGACCTCGGCGGCTCGATGGGCATGCTTGACCTTGATCCTGGACAGTAGCAACGCTTTGACCAACTCCGCGTCCGTCAGCGGTATCCTGCCGACGTTCAATCGAGTGAACAGGGCCGTGGCATCCATGTCCTGAGGGGCTTGGTACCAGATCACCGCTACTTTCTCGAACAGCGCTTCATAGAATTTGTTAGCCGCGAATTGAATGCGAGCGCCGTGGGCATCGAACCACTTGCCAATACAGCGGTACGCCCTGTGCAAGTGGAAGTAATCGATGTTGCTGTCGTAGTCGTCCAGCTCCTCATCGCCGAGCCTTTCGAGAAATGTTGCGCTCCCTGGGCGGGTTTCGTAGTGCAGTGAATAGGGCAGCGGGGCCTTGTTCAAACCCGTTTTATGCATGTAGAGCAGTATCAGGTAGATCGTGGTCAAGCGCTGCTGCCCATCGACCAATTCCCATTGACATGTCTGCACCGTAGAGCCTCGTGAGTGCTGTTTGACCACAATGGGCTGTAGGTTATAGGGCTGGTCCAGTTCTGCGGTTTTCAACGCCTGCCAGATGTCGTTCAGCAGGCGGTCCACATCCGTTGTGTCCCAACGGTAGCCACGTTGGTATCCAGGCACCCTGAAAACACCAGAAATATCGCCTACGAATTTGCTAGCCAGCGTTGCTGCGGTCAAATCGACACTGTGTGAGTCCAAGCAAAGTTCTTCCATGATTTACGATCTCGAATCGGGTGCTGGGTAGGCATGGGATGTTTGGCGCTTCGCGTGGATTCAATCACCCAATGAGGCTCATTGCCATCATTTTGACTGGCGGATGGGCAAAATCCATGAAACTCAGCCTTCCAGGCGTCCACCCGACATCGCGAATGCCTATGTCTGGTCAGTGGCAGCACGTTGGGGTAGTCATGTCCAATGCACTTACGCAATTGCATCGGATCTGCGGTCCGAGCAATTAATCGCCCGCGTATACACTCGCAGCTCGACGAAGCGTTTCGCGCACGTGTGCTCGTATTACTGGAGGGGCGAGCACTTCAATGTCGCCAGCATTACTGAGCAGGAACAGGCGCAAGCCTTGGGTGTCGTGGAGGGTGCAGCTCAAGTCCCATCGGTCGTCGGCGTATTGCACTACAACCTGGTCTTCAGCCAGCGGGTTCTCGGTAAGCCGATTTTGCAGGTTGGGGCTAAGACGTAGTTTGAGTTGGATGGGACTTTCGCCGTGTATCGTCATGAGGTGCTTTTGGGCCTCAAAGGAGTTGACGTCGTAGCTGGCCGGGCCAGGTATTTTCTGCCAACTCGTCTTGACCTCTACCATTCGATGCAGCATGAGGGCGCACATCGACTTGGGGCCGTTACTGCTGTACTTGCCGCGGGAGGTGTCTGGCGCGGGTGGATCCGACTGCGGCCACTGCTCCTCGAGCACGTAGGCAGACAGATAGACGTTTGAATCCTGATAGGAAAGTGCCAAGGGTTTAAGTAGGTAAATGCACTCAACGCCGCCGGCGTCTCTTGGAAGGTAGGTCACCTCAAGCGAAGCATCGTCCAGAATCGCCCCTTGGATAAGGTCGAGATGCGCAGGGTCATATTTACCGGGTTTGAGCAGCGTAAAACGGGTCCCCGAAGTGATTCGCTGCGTCCAGGCGACAGTCCGCTTGGAGTGCTTGGTTATTTCCGTGGTTGCGTATTCGCGTAGCTTGGTCAGTTGTTCCGTATGTGGTGGGAAGCCGAAGCGCTCTGCGTGGTCGAAAATAGCGGCCAGCGTCATTGCCTCTGTGGGAGAGAGCGTCAAGTCGAAGCTGCCCCGACCGGTTTTCCAATATTTTGATTTCTTATCTGAGCCGGTTTCACCCTGAGTTACCAACTCGGCTTCGGTCAGAGCCTCGAGGTCGCGCAGTGTGGTTTTTACATGGAGGCTGAAATCATTGAACCACCGACATAGTTCAGTGTGGATATCCGCCGTCGACAGGGACTTGCCTTCGCGTTGAAGAATTTTGCGCAAAGCGGTACGGCGTCGGTGATGATTTATCATTGCTGAAGCTCAGGGACAAAAAGTGGGTTTATCTGCTGGGACTATGTACTGGCTGACAAGCAATCCTGCGACTACATGTATCAGCCCACAGGAGCATTTCATGAACAACCAAACCTATCTAGCCCTTCCTGGTGTTTCTGAGTTCATCAGCTGGCTGGCCTCTGATCTCGATTCGCAAGCGCACTTTAATCATCAATACGTCAATCGCAAGACTAATGAGAAATGGTCGTGCAGCAGCCTGTACAACGCCTTCGAAAACTACCATTGGAACCATCCGGGTAATTCCCGCTTAGGCTTCAATCCAGGGGTTTGCTCCAGCAGCAACGGTATCGCTTTATCTGCCCTGCGTCAGGACTTGGTGAATGCTTGCGGGAGCGACTCACGCACTCTTGATGCAACCGCCGACGTGATGCGCTGGGGCGGTGTGACTGCCCACAATGTGGATTGGCTGAAGAAGAATGAGGTCGGGCTTGGCCGCATGTTGCAAGACGTACGAGCTGCGATAGTCGCCGGCGACAGCCAGGCACCTGTCTTGCGTTCGAAAAACCTTCGTTTCAACTCTGGGATGACCAAGGTGTACTCCTTGCTCTGCAAAGACTTCATCATCTACGACAGCCGCGTTGCCGCAGGTCTGGGCTGGATGGTCGTAAAGTATTGCCTTGCATACGGATTGTCCAAGGTTCCTGAAGGGCTGTGCTTCCCTTGGGCCGCTGCCAAGGAAGGAGAGAATACGCTCGCTCCCAAGCGCCGCGACCCTGGTACCGGCGGGCTCAAGTTCAAGGTCTTGCGCTCAGGCCATCATCACGCAATGTGGAATATGCGCGCCAGTTGGGTGCTGAGTGCGGTCCTGGCGCATCCAAGCGCCGCCGGCAGCCCCTTCCATTTGGTGCCCACTCCGAATGACCCGCTGCGTGCCCTGGAGGCTGCACTCTTCATGATTGGCTACGACCTGGGTGATCAGCGTCTAGCTTTAGCGGCTTAAGGCCTGATCGACAACTTCCTCCCGTTGCTTGACGGGGAGGTCATTCTGAATGAGTGAGGTGCAGGATGCGTGACATGAATCCGTTGCAGGCTTTGATTATGCAGCTCGCCGCTGACGGCATCAGTGCTGGTGACTTGAGAAAGGCCGTGATGCAGGCATACCCAAATCTTTGTGATGCGAAGTATCAATCCACGCTATTTGGCCTGCAGGAGGCCGATAGCCTTATGGGCCAGGAAGTGGGCGGCGAGTGGTGCTTCACCGCAATCGATAAAACTGACCCGGACTACCCTCACCCGGAGTACAGCGCTGAATTTGCCGAGAAGATCTTGGCCGCATCATGCGGGGAATTTGTAGAGATCAGCGCAGATGATTTGCTGGCTCAACTGGACGAGATGCTGGCAAAGGCACGCGCCAAGAAACCGGACACAGGACCGTAAAACACCCGGCAGCCCAGTATTCAATACGGATGCGGTGTTTAACGAACATCAACAGTGTATCAGTCAGCAAGGGGTGTCTTGATGGACATCAAGTCCGATTTTGTGTCCGTCGAACGAGATGAGTTCGATGGTCTCACCACGATTCAGCACCTGCGTCACTGCCGGTATCGTTCTGGCAAGAATGAAATCACCTTCTCGTGGCGCCGCAATATTCGTCCTGCTTCAGACCGCATGATTCTTGATGTTGAGATCAAGACCTCGCGCTCGGGCGGCTGGCTGCCCTCTCAATTGACCTTGTTGGTCGATGGTCGACGGATCGAGTTGAAGTACCTGACAGGCAGAAGCAGCGAATTTCGAGGGAGTAGCTTCTTCGACATCGGTATGTTTTTCATCGAGCCATCTCAAAAGGTTCTTCGCTGCCTGTGTGATGCCAAAGTACTGAAGCTCAAGCTTCAATCTGACGAGAAAAATGAGCACACGGTTCTTCCGGACGAGTTTTGTGCCCAGCTACAGTTGCAGGCTCAGCAGTTCTATAACAACGCTTTCGATGGTGACGAGTATTTGTCAGCCGTCAGTGGCATAGCCGTACGGACAGAAGACACAACGTTCGCTGAACAGATTGCCAGCCGCGAGTCGCGCTATCGGCAATTGTGCAGGTATCGACTGTTCTGGGCTGTACTCTGGGGCAGTTTTTTTGGTGGGCTGTGCGTGCTTGGCGCGTTCGAGATCATCATGTTCTCGGCCAAGTCGGCGGACCAGTTGATCATCGCTGGAGTGCTCAGCGCCTCAAGCTGGCTAATTCCCCATCTTCAGATCCTTTGGATCGAACACCAGAAAAACAAAGAGTGCCCCAGTTGTCACCATAGAGCGATAAAGATGGTCCGCTCTCATGAGGCGGTTTATCAAGTCCGATCCGTGGAGCGTCTTGTCATCGACAGATTGACAGGGCAGCGCAAGTCGCGGCAGGTGACCGTGACGGACCATGAGGTGAGTCAGGATTTCGAGTGCAAGGACTGCCGGCATCTATGGACGCGAAGCCATATTGCTCGAGGTTTCTAAGACATCCTGTCAATGAACGGCATCGCTAGGCTCGGATCTGATTTCGGCTAACGACTCATCTTGTCGCACCACGCTGTAGTCTGGAATAAGTGCCAACAGATTGAGGAGTTTCTATGGTCAGGCCAGTGCGTCCTTTCACCATGCGTTGCAAAGATTGTGGCTGGAGCCAAACGGTTATCCCGCTCAGTGATGTCTTGCGATTCGAAGACTGTCCTGAGGTTTGCCCGCGTTGTAAAAGTCGGGATGTAAATATGGAACAAGCCACGGCCCTGGAAGTGGCCGTGGCGAAAGTAAAGCGATTATTTGGTTAGTCCTGAGCCTGAAACTTTGCCTGGCGGCTATAGCGGACCATTCAGTTCTTTTACTTTGTATACGCCAGGCTTGACTCGCAGGTACTTTGCTTCAGCACCCTGTTCGACATTGTAGCCGCCGGCTCCCGTCTGCTCGTCCTGCGCGTAGTTGGCGATGGTCGTCCCGATCGTCGATTCCATAAAGAACTCGAATCCGATACGATATTTTTCAACCAGCTTCTGCTCTATAGAGCACATGACCCGACGACGTTCGCTAGTCAGTTCCTGCACTTCAAAGGGTTCGCTCAGCGCACCGTTGCGCACTTCCAGCAGGATTGATTCATACAGCGTCATGCTTTTTTCCTTGTGATGTCGGCGGCCGAGATCAACCCGACCGCCGTGATTGGTCGTTTATACGAATGTGGAATCACGTCGGCGGCTAAAAAACCTGAATCGCTCCCGCGGCCACCGGCAGAAAGAGCCATGCGGCGATGACAGTCCGACCCGATGCCGCCTCAATCGCTTGGGCGTAAGCATCGAGCTGACCCGCATGTTCCTCGGCCAATCGTTCCCATTGGGCTTCGGGCGCCGGGTTGGATTTGTGGTCAATGAGCACCCAGCCATCTTTTGTGTCCAGCAGAAGATCGATCCGACCATTGAGCACCTGACCCGAGCGCAGCAACTGTTGCACCGGATACTCAGCCATGGCTTTGGCCTCTGGCCAGCGGGATTCGATCCAGGCGTGCAAGGCCAATTGCTGTGCGATGACCTGACTCGCATTCACATGCTCGTGCACTGCGTGGCTCTGCAACAGGTCCTGCACTTCGTCTAAGGTGAGGGGGCAGTTGGGGTCAGTGAATGAAAGGCACAAACTGGCATGAATGGCCGTCCCCAATGCACTCATTTCCGGGCTGCCTTGGAAGGCTATGCGAGTGCCGATTCGGTATGTATTACGGGTTGTGGTGCTGGTGCGAGCGCCACTGCTGGACGGTTGGAAGCCCAGTGGCAAACGAGGCTGGATCGCTTGTGCCGGGGCAAACCAGTGCAGACGCTGCTCAATCACCGCCACGGGCACAGGTGAGTCACTGGCAGTGAGCGTTTGGCAATCGGCGCGCAACTCTTTTCCATTCGGCAGCTTCAAAGTCGACAGCCCGGGAGGCGTCATCAACCAGGGTGCCTGGACAGTGTCGAGCCACTCTCCTGTGATCTTTCTACTAGAACGGGCAATGACCAGCAGGTCTCGGGCGCGGGTCATGCTCACGTAGAGCAGGCGTTTTGCTTCTTCAGCAGCTTCAGCCCGACACGCCTGGCCCATGGCAGTCTGCTCGAAGGTTTCGCTCAACGGAACCGCTTTCTGTTTGCCCAGTGGCCATGGCCAATAGCGGATAAAGCGGTCATGCAACGGTTTATGTGGATCGAATGCGCTATTGGACTGAGCCGAGACTGACCATAACCGGTCGCTGATATCGCGTGCCAGATCCATCAAAATCACGACCGGCCATTCCAGACCTTTACTGGCGTGATGAGTCATCACTTGAACGGCATCCAGCGCAGGAGTGGCCAGTGCATCGCTTTTGGCGTTGGCGACGTCGTCCAGCCACAACAACAACCCAGAGATGGATGCCGCTCCTAATCCATTTTGGCAGAGATCCTCATATTGCTGCGCCAGATCGATCAAAGCATCCAGGTTGGCCAAACGCTTTTGCGCCAGCGCTGTCGAGGTTGACCAGCCGGTGACACGCGTTGGTAAATCACACTCTGCGATCAGCCGTTGCAATGCCTCTACCGGTGACAGCACCGGCAGATCTGTGCGCAGTTGTGCAACGGCCGCCACAAGCGGGTGTTGCGAATACTCGCCGAGGCTCAGTTCACGCCACTGGGCTTTGGGGTGTCCGGCATTGAGGTAACGCAGGCGCTCGGCAACCCAGCTTTCCGGCCCTTCGGTTTCGGTTAACGAGATAATCTGTGCCGTTGCCAGGGTGTCGGTCGGGTCGTTCAATCGGCGCAAACACGCCAGTGCCAGAGTTGCCTCAGCGGTTGCCAGCAACCCGGGTTGGGTTGTGGAGCAGGGAATGCCCAGAGTCGCGAGGGCGGCGGTTACTTTCGCGACGTTACTGTGGGAGTAGCAAAGCACCGTAATATCGGCCAAACGCACCGCACGGGCTTCCTGGCGGGTTTTATCGAATACCTGATAACGGCTGGCCAGCAGTTGGCTAATCCCCTCGGCCAATGCGTTGACTTGCAATTCGGCATTTTTGCCATCCAGTACCCAATTGGCGAAGGCTGGGCCAGGTAGCTGATCCGTACGGGTCGGTATCAGCTCAATGTCCTTTGTTTCCAGGCTATTGGAGAAGGCTTTGTTGAACACATCGTTCGTTAGTTCGACCAGTTCGCTTCGTGACCGCCAAGAGTTAGGCAATACCTCTTTCTTGCCACCCATATCGGGCAAAGCCTTGAGGATGGCTTGCATCAGCGCACAGTCGCTGCCCCTAAAACCATAGATTGCCTGCTTGATATCCCCGACCCAGTAAACCTTTTTTGCAAAGCGTGAAAGCTTGAGAAAAATCGCCAACTGCATAGGGCTGGTGTCCTGGAACTCGTCGACCATGATCAGATCAAGCTCATCCTCAAGCACTTGCGCCACGGCTGTGTTGTCCAGCAACTTGAGCAAGGCGTGTTCCTGGTCGGCAAAGTCCAGCACGCCAAACTCACGTTTACTGTGTTCGTACACTTTCAATACATCTATGGCCAGGCCGAAAACCTGTTCGAGGTAGGCGCGGATGTCGCCATGTAGATCCGGGTGTTCGGCGTAGCGGCCTATGGTTTCAGAGAGGGTTGTTACCAATGGCTTGAGCTTTGCCTCAGGAGCTTCCTTCGCCAGTTTCGCCCAATCACTCCAGCGCGCGTTGCCATGCTGCAGTTCATAGTGGAAGCGGGTAAGCAACGTTATGTAGGCTTCAGTGTTCTTTTTATCGCTGCCAGCTGCCTGTAACAGATCCAATACCTTGGGAATGCTGTGCAACAACTCGCCGTTCAAGTCGGCTGTGGTCGGTTTGGGGAAATGCTTCAGCATGTCGTCGGCATTTCGGGCAGCAAAACCACGAGACAGTTCAAGATCAATGTCGTTGGTGCGCAACTGACTCAGAAGCTTGCGCAACTCATCGCGCCAGTTGGTATTAGCAAAGTCGCCTTGTTGATTGGTGTCTTCAAGGCCCAGACGTCGGGCGACGGCAAGTAGATTATCCAGGCGTTCACCATCAAGGACCCGGTCAACCGCTTTGTTCAGTAGCAGGGCTGCCTGGTTTTCTTCCAACACACGTTGCTCGGGTGGCATGCCTGCTTCGAATGCAAAACGCTCAAGCAATTGCCCGCAAATACTGTTGATGGTCCCGATACGGGCTTGGCCCATGGCTGTGGCTAGGTTGATTTGGCCCTGCTTGAGAAGGTGGCTACGGACCCGCTCGCGCAGCTCGGCAGCGGCTTTTCGGGTAAAGGTCGTGGCAATCACACCCGAAGGCTGGACCTGCTGATCAAGCAACTCCTGGTGCAGTATTTCAGTAAGCCGGTGGGTTTTGCCGCTGCCGGCGCCAGCACTGATAAATATGATGTGTGCGGTGGTCGACATTGTCATTGCTCCCATCCGGCCAAGGCCAGGTAGTCGTTGTAGGCTTCGTTAAGGTATTCCATCAGCATCGCCTGATCGGGAGGGATCGAGTCCTCATCCTCTTCAATACCTTGCAGCGCAACTTCAAACCGCCCCTCTGCCTGTTGCGCCTTCCGCCACTTCCAGGCCTCGGTAAAGCTGAGCCACAGCTGAGGCATTGTGCTTGGCGGATTGGCCGGCACTTGCTCTGAATCTCTGAAGATATGGTCATCCGGGGTCAGCAGGCGCGCGGACTCAAGGATGAAATAGGCTACGGATGGCCATGAACCGTTGTCCTGACGAAGCAGCTCGGCATAAATCACCAATTGCAGGTGGCGGTTTGCCTTGAGCTGCTCCGGGTACTTCTTGCCCCCCGACCACTTCATGTCGACGATGCCACGATGTCCTGACGCAGTGGTCAATACGAGGTCAGCTGAGCCGCCCAATGTGCCACCCGCGAAACAACCGGCCAGCTCCTGTTCAGACGTTATGACCATGATGCCAGCATTGAGTAAGTGCGATCGCAGTCGAGTCAAAGCACGCAGCGCACGATGGCGCAGTGTTGCCAGGTCGGCACCGCGTCCTTCCATCAGCAACACCGCGCCTTCTTCACGTACCACGCGGGGGAAGTGGGTCGAGAACCAGCTGTTAAAATCTGTGGTGCTCATGCTCAGCGCGTCCGGCCGAGTGAAAAAATGCTCAGCCAGGCGATGGGTCAACGAACCATAGAGCAAAAAACCGTCGCTCAGGCTCTGGCTTTTGGACGCCTGAATCTTGGCTCCGTATTGCAGCAACCATTGATAAGGGTTGAACAGCAACAGGTTGAGGCTCGAGAAAGACGCATTCTCAGGCGTCTCGATCGGGATGTCGGGTGGCAGGCGCCACCAGCGTTTGCGCAGTGGTAGTGGCGCCGATACTTGGGCTTGGCAAAGCGGGCCGGGGGTATGCAGAAGCTCCTCGAGAATATGCACCTTTGGCTGCTGCGCAACGGCTTCGATCATTTGCCAGAGCGGGTGGCTTTCCTCCCGTGGTGGCGCGAGTACCAGTATCAGCCGGCAGTTTGCTGCCAGGACTGGTCGCAGCCAGTCACGGGCTGCTTGAGTCAGCAGTGTGGCACCGTCCGGTAGCGCCACCCCGGCATCGGCCAATTGAATGCGTTCGGCCTTAGACCAGGGCGACAGGGGCGGTAACACCGGCATGCTCAGGTGCCACCAGATCACTGTGTCGGCTTGCTCAATGGCCGCACCTGGACGCGAGACGCTCAAGTAGGCGCCGACTTGTGCGGCCAGCAATGGATTATCCACGCCGCTGGCTGTGGCTTGCTCGATGACCTGCTGCAACTGCCGCGGTTTTAACCGCTCCACACCTTGAAGATGCAAGGTCTTGAGGGAGTCTAGTGCCGCTTCACACTGAGCATAACCTGCCTGAGCCGCGAATCTATGCGCGGGCTCTTGGTGCCCCAGGCGTGCTTTAAAAAACTTCAGCAACCGTTCGACACGTACCAGCACCTCACTGGGCGCCACACCGTCGTCAGTCGTAAAAGTGGGCATATTCAGCCACACGTCAATCGAGGCAAGTACGTCGGGCGCATCTGCAGCGTAATGCGCTGCGATTTCCTCCAGTGCATCCTCCCACTTGCTCCCGACGAGGCCGGGTGAGCTTGCTATTTTGGTTGCCAAGCGCCGACGTGCAAACAAACGAATCGGGCATATCGAGTGGGTCAAAAACTGCAGGAGTGCCGGGTAGTTGGCTGGTGCCCAAAGCAGCTCCATGGCCAGTGGCAATACCTGCAGGGCAGGGCGCAGATTGCTGCTGCCATTGAGGCCATGGCGAGCCTGGCCGGCACCGATAAAATGACCATCAAGACAACCACCCTCGCCACCCGTCACCAGCAAGGTGGGGGTGTCCTGGCCCAGTGAGCGGCTCAGCCAGCTGGCGGCCAATGCTCGAGTTTGCGCTTGAACAACTTGCACTGTGCCATCTTCTTGCCATTGAATGGGCGTGACCTCTACACCGGCAATGCTCTGGCGCAATTGCATTTGCAACTGCCCCAGAAAACCTTGCGCCGTACCCTCCGGTATCTCCAGGCGCTCGTTAGGCAGGTGATTCAGCACCATTTGCCAGGCCAGTGGATAAAACTCGAAAGCGTCAGCCAAAAGCACGGTCTTGATCGGGGGGCGACGAGAGTCCAACGCCTTGGCAACATTCTCCAAGCGCTGTCCCATGGAAGGGGCGACCTGCGCGCGAGCTTGTGTCTCGATCTCGGCAAGGTCCTTCAGACGTTGGCTGGCGTCGGCATCGACGCGCCCATCCCAACCGTGCAAATACAAATCATCCCGCCAGGCCAGCAATGCAGCAGCCACCCCCAATTCATCGGCGGAAAAACTGGCATGATAGAAGCGCAGTGGGTTATTGCAGTGCGCCAGGCAATCGCGGTACGTAGCTGTACGTTGTGCCGCACAAGGCTGACGTGCCACTAGGCCAAGCTGGGTCTCCAGAATATCCAGCAGTCCCTGCGGCCCGACGGTCAACACCCCTAATCGATTACTGGCTCGGGTTGCCCGCTGACCATCGAGTTGCATGCCGAACGTGATAAGCATTTCTGACACGTTGACGCTCCTTGTGAACGCTGATGGTTCAACGCACCGTGATTGGCGCGTTGTTGCAATGGGGAAAAATAGACTGCTGATCAGCGACGTGGCGCTACCCTACGAACCTGGTGCGACGGTTTGTGTCGCGCCTGCCAGGTTTTGTAGCGAAACCACGGTATCTGTTGCATCCGTCACTGAATCCAGTGGCCGGTAGGCTGCCGCCGCACGATGCAGTGTTTTGCCAATCTGAGCCCGCAGCTCGGGCGGCTGCTCCACCACCATTGAGTCGCCCTGGGACAAAATCCACCAGTGCAACTGCCAGGTGTTGCTCAGTGTCGAGCGTACTCGAAAGCCATCCTCCAACGGCTCCAGCGTCATATCCGCACTCAATGGTGTCTCACGAATCAGCCGCGCCTGACGCTCACTAACCCAAGCTTGAAACTGAATCTTTTCGGGGGTGCCGAACTGCAAGGCGTCACTGGCCAAGTACGCACATAAGTCAAATGCCTGTAATCCCTCTACGGGTTTATCGAGCTGATCTACATTGCGAAAACGATGCACCGCAAACTGGCGCACATCGGTATATGGATGCGCTGTGGCGATCAAATAGGTCACCAACCCACGCTGCACCATGGCTAATGGATTGAGTGTCAGTTCACTGAGTTTATCGGTGTGTGCCGAGTAATACTGGCATTGCACTTGACGTTCATTAATCAGCGCCTTCTGCAATGTTTCCAGCAACAGTGGGTCGATATCCGGCGCCTGCAGGTTTAGGTCCGGTCGCACACTGGCGACCTTCTCCAGCCAACGGGCAGCCGGGTTATCGTCCTCCAATCCCTTGAGCTTCTGCCGTGCATGCACGAAGCGCGGCTCCAGTACGCTGAGCATGCTAGAGGGCAACAACGGGCGGATCGCGTCTGCAACCAGTGTAAGGCTCAAGGCTTCGGTCAGCGTTATGCCTTGCAATTCCACATTTACGCCAGGAGTCCAGTACCAGGCTTGTGGCGTGATGTTTTCGCTGCACTGCAACGGGAAAACCAGCGACAGATCAATCAAGTCACGTTCAATGGTGCGCCGGCTAATCTTGAAGCCGGAAGATTCCAGTCGTGCCAGCAACTCGGTGACTGTAATACCTGATTCACGTTTGGGTAGGTGTTTGAGCAGTTCCCACTGGCGGCTGATAGTGGAGTGCGATTTGGCTGACGGCACGCGATTTTCCTTGTGCAGGCGAGAGGCGAGTTATGACTTGATCACGGGATAACAAGCATCGCCCCAAAGTGTTTTCGGGTTGTCGAGCATAAGCAGAATCACTAGGGGCACAAGCTTTGCCAGCAGGTTGGAGCAGTCACGCAATTGTGTGCGATTGACGCTGCCGTCCCAGGTGGCGCCGCCATGGATTAGTTGGTTGCGCAGGGTATAGATGCGGTTGAACATCACTCCGAGCACCTTTGCCGTATCGCGGTCGGCGAGAGCTGCATGCGCGCTGCGTTTGCCACTGCGCAAACGCTCTTCCCACATAGCCTCAGTGATTTTGCCGTTCTGGTAGTCCCAGAAGCTTTGAAACACATAAGGATTATCCAGCAGCGCACGTATGCTCCCAGAGAACTCTGACCACACCAGTTTCTCGATCAGGTGCTCGCTGTCCAACATGCAGAGTTTTTGCAGGAAGCCCTTGAACGCCTCCTGCTCGGACAAACGATGGTGCTCATCAATATCGGTGGCATAGGCCGCGTTGAAAGCGATCCATAGGAAGATGAAGCGACCGTCCACGTCCTCTGCCTGTTCCGCACGATTGAGCCAGCTCAGGGCTCGGTGAACCCGTAGCGCAAGGTTGGGGTGGTGCGCGTCGCGTTCGTTACGGTGGCGTGTCTTGAGTGACTGGTAATCCATTCCAGGTGCTTCCTTTGGCTGAGTGGATCCGCGGGACCTTGAGGATCATGGTTTTATCGGCGGATGAGGGGCGGGTTTGAGCATTTAATGACCCCCTGCGACACATTATGACGCTATGTGGCGATAAGCTATCACGTAATAAAGTTCTGTATCCATTCACTGATACGTTATAGGGCAGGTGTTTTGGATGACGCATTGCGTGTCCATCCAGCGCAGGCTCATATCTAGGCCCCAGACAAAAAATTTAGGCCGATGGTCGCGGAAGCGGGTGTCGAAGACCTCCATTGCTTACTTACATTTAAGGCGTTTTGATATTGAAAATCGATTCACCGTTGGCGCGGATGAAGGCATTAGCTTCCGGGTTGTTCTTGTTGGCGGCAGCGCTCTATGTCACAGCCTTAATATTGGTTCACTCCCATCCAGTGCTGGGGGGGTACATAAAAGCATTCTCCGAGGCCGCGATGGTTGGCGCTATCGCCGACTGGTTTGCCGTTACTGCCCTGTTCCGACGCCCCTTGGGATTGCCTATTCCTCACACGGCCATCATCCCGCGCAACAAGGCGCGTATTGGCGCCAACCTGGGGGACTTTATTTGTACTCACTTTCTTTCACGTGAGCAGGTACTTCAGAAGGTCAGCGAATTTGATACTGCCAGGCGGTTGGCGCAATGGCTGTCGAAGGAAGACAACGCCGCAGTCTTGTCGGGTTTAGCCGTCAAGCTGGCTGGGCATGGTATTGGCGCCCTGCGTGACGAGCGTGTGCGCCAGTTTGTACGCAGCACTGCTCTGGCGCGCCTGGAAGAAGTTGATTTGGCAAAAATGAGTGGTCAGTTGCTGGAGGTGCTCACCGATGATGGGAGGGCACAGGAGGTACTCGACGCCGTATTGAATCAAGTCGATATTTCACTGCAAGGCGAAGCGACAAAAAAACGCATCGCCGACGTTCTGGCCACGGAGTTCGAGTTCTTGCGGTTCAACGTTTTCGGCAAGGAACTGCCTCTGCACAACGTTGCCGGCAACTGGTCATCGGCAAAGTTAGTCGAGCGAATCTCTGACGTGATCAGCGAGGTCAACCACGACACTGAACACCCGTTGCGCAAACATTTCGACCAGCAGTTGGGAGCCTTGGTGCATAAGCTCAAGGAGGAGCCAGCTTTTCGTTTGCGTGCGGCGCAACTGCGCGCTCAACTCGTTCAGCACCCGGCACTGCACAGTTACCTGACTGACATGGTCGACGATGTAGTGAACTGGTTCGAGGAAGACATTACTCGAAGCGATTCCACAACGCGCCAGCGCTTGGAGGAGGGTACTCGCAAGCTTGGTGAAGCATTGAGCGAAGACGCTTTGATGCAGGGCTGGATAAACGACCAGATTCTGGCAATGGCGGGCCCATTGGTTGAGCGCTATCGCTCAGAGATCGGCCGCTACATCGCTGAACGCATCGAAGCCTGGAACGAGAAGGAACTGGTGGAGCAACTGGAGTCACACGTGGGCAAAGACCTTCAGTTTATTCGTATCAACGGAACATTGGTGGGAGGGCTGGTGGGGGTGATCATTCATCTTGGGACTGAGTTTGCATTACAGATGTGAGAAGCACTTTGAATCGTGGTCCTCAGAAGAGTGTAAATCCCCAGTGAGCTTGCCGCTTAAAGATTTCCAGGCGAAGGCCGACAAAACAAAAGGCTGAGGCGACCAACGACTGAACCTTCAATGAAGTTATCAGCCTGTCCGTCACAGCGGGTTCGGCGATTTAAAATGGATTTTCTCGGGGCGACGCAATTTGTCGCGAGGCATGGTCATGCTCAAACCAGCCAATAATCAGGAGTATGGATCATGCTGAAAAACTTTCTCGCCGCAGTTGGCCTCGTCGTTATCGCCAAGAAAGGGTACGAGGTGTATCGGTCTTACAAGTCAATGGAGGCGGAAAACGAGTTTTTGCGAAAGGGGCAGGGGCCGGTTTAGTGTCCATCCCATCGCCTTATTGCTGCTTGTAGATCTGCGTTTGATTGACAGGTTACCAAAGCATGGCAAAGTGATATCGCTTGAAGGATGATCCGGGTTGCAGGTGTTCAGGCGCTAGAGTGCGCGCTGAACGTTATGACTTGGGGGCAACTTGTGTTTGATCCCGGATGCGCCAGCGCTTCCGACACTGCAATAAGGACATTTCATGCCAGCTGAAAATTGGCTGATTCAGCTCAATCGCGAGTCAGCTGAATTCGCGCGTTTGTATCAGGAGCGTCAAGAGGGAAAGACCGTCGACCGGACTTTGCGTATAGCGGTCTGTGGTCTGATGAACGCTGGCAAGAGCGCACTGCTCAATGCATTGACCGGCCATCTTGAAAACGAATTCTTCGAAACCAAAGCAGTGCGCTCGACTAAGACGGTGCAAACCTTAACCCATGGAGGGATTACTTACGTAGACACTCCGGGTATTGACGCCAATAACGAGGATGACCAGCACGCCTGGCGTGGCTTGGCGACTGCCGACATTATCCTGTTCGCCCACAACCTGGGCACGGGCACTCTGGAAACCGTAGAAATCAACTTCCTTAAGGAATTGAAACGGCGGCGTCCTGATATCGAAGACAGCTTACTGGTCGTTCTGACCCATGCCGAAAGTGCGTCGGAGCAAAGGCAGGATCGCCTGGACGCAATCAGCGCCATCCTCTCGGCGTTGTTCAAGGCGCCTCGCACGTTGATCCCGACCTCGTTCACGACATACCGCAAAGGCGTGTTGGAGCAAAAGCCCGCCCTTATCGAACATAGTGGTATCAACCTGCTGCACCAGCACTTGAAGGCATTTGTCGAGCGCACCGAAAGCGAACTGCACGCCGTCCGCCGTACGCGAGATCAGCAGCGTCTGGGTAAGTTGGAGGCCATTGTCGATAAGGCCATCGCCAAGCGTGAACGCGCACTTGCTGCCGTCGAAGCCAAACAATCACAAGCTTTTCTAGTGTTGAGCCAGAGTGTGAATCAGTTGGTCAGCACGACCCGAGAACGCATCAGTCGCTACGAAACCCTTGAATCCGATTGAGAGAGCATTGCTATGTGGTGGTTTTTGGTGGTACCCGTGATCGGCGCCGTGGCTGCGGCCCTCACCAGCTCCGACGATGAAGAAAAAGAAGAGGCTGAACGCCGGGGACGCATTCAGGCCCGTGAGGCCCGTGAGGCCGAAGCACAGGCCATTGCTCGTCGCAAACAGGCAGACCTGGAAAAACGTAAGGCTCAACTGGTTGCCGACGTTGATGGCCAACTGAACGATTTGTTTGCGACGCACCCCGCCGTGCTCTATCGAGCCGACCAGGGCGCGTTGCACGTCAGCGTTGACAGCCTTCGTGCCTTTGCAATCAAGAAGGTGCCGAGCAAACCAAAAACCATGTTGAAGCACCTGGAGGCAATTGCCCCCGGTGTAACCTTCAGCCCGATCTGGGTCAAGCAAGCTGTCCAGGCGCACGCGCTTCAGAAAGAAATCACGGGCCTTCAGCGCCTGAAAGAAGAATTGCTGGGATAAGTCACGATGACAGACCGCCACGCCAACAGAAATGATTTGTTAAATGTCTTCGCCGGGATTGCCGGTGAGTTCGATCAGGTCAAACGCCAGATCGATCGCCGGGAAAATGTCCTCAAGGCTCAGCTGAAGAAGCTTGACGACGCGCGCAAGACTTCGCCTTGGCGTGAAAGCCCGCTTGAGCAGCGTCACCCGTTGCAGGATATGGCTGAGCGCTGTCAGCAGGGGCTCGACAGTCAGCTTGATGCCTGGATCAGGAATGTCGAAAACTATGAGCGCAATACTTCGTTTCGCAAGGACTTCGATGACTCGCTACTGATCTTTGTCTACGGCAAGGTCAAAGCTGGAAAATCCTCCCTGGGGAATTATCTCGCCTACGGGAACTCTGCTCCGGACGCGGCCTTGATCGACAGCGCTTCCCCTCGCCCCGAGTTTTTCTGGCGCGAAAGTACCGGGACTGCAGAAACCATGTCCGCAGAGTTGATGAGCAAGCAGCGATGCTTTGGCGTCGACGTGGTGGAAGCGACCAGCTCTATCCAGGGTTTCAGGTTGCCGGGCATGACCTGGGTCGATTCCCCTGGGGTTCACTCGGTCAACAGCGTCAACGGCCGGTTGGCCGACGACTATGTCGCGTGTGCCGACCTGATCGTATTCCTGAGCAACTCCAGCAGTCCTGGCCGGCACTCCGATATGAATGAGGTCGTCGGGCTGCTCCAGAAAAAGAAAAACCTCATGGTGCTTATCACTGGCAGCGATGTGATTGAGGAGGATGTTGATGACTTGGGTAACTTGGTTAACCAACGGGTAATGAAGGCGCGATCCGATCGTGATGACCAGATTGGTTACGTCGGGTCGGAGCTGGCCAAGATTGACCCATCAGCACAATCGCTCCTGAATCAAATCAATATTCACTCGATTTCGGTGCGTTTTGCCGAGGAAGGTGGCCCCCAGGAGCAGGCGCAACGCTGGCAGGACAGTGGGCTGGCCGACTTCGCCGCAGATATTGGCAACATAGCCCGTTCCAGTGGGCTCGCCCTCAAGCGCCAGACACCCTTGAAGAATCTGCAGGCGTTCTGCATCAAGCTGGCCGAATCGACGGATCAGCTGGAAAAAGAGCTGGTTGATATCAGAACAGGGCTGAGCGCCGCGCGTAAGGACCTGAAACTGAGCGTCGATCATATTCTGAGCCAGCTCAGAAAAGAATTACCGGGTCAGATCGAAAAGTATGCCGATCAATATGCGATGAACGATCAGGCTTTTTCTGAAGCCTGCCGTAAATTGCTCGATCATGCTTTCCAGCATTACGCCAGCGAACTGTGTGATTCGATTGGCCAGAAATTCGAAAACATTGAAATTCACGACCAGGCGGTTGGACCTGTCGCCCGAGAGGCCCCTCAGTTTTCAGAGCGCGTTGAAAAGATCAAATTCGACTCCCGCCGCAATGAGTCATTCGGCAGGGCCGGCGGGGCAGGATTCGGTGCCTGGGGGGGCGCTGAAGGTGGGGCAGCTCTAGGCACTTTGATTATGCCAGGTGTGGGGACGGTCATCGGTGGCCTGATCGGTGGCGCACTTGGAGCCTGGGCGGGAAACAAGGCTGGGGGCGCAGCGGGCGAATACTTCAATACCACTGAAGAAATCGAAGTGGCTGTGGGCGACAACCGCGACGAAGTTTCACTGGGGACCCGCGAACAGTTGCTTGAGCTTGCCGAGAACCGGCTGAATGTCCTGTATGAGCAACTGGACCAATTGTGCTTTATCGACATTGCCGACTGGTTGAAAAACTTCCACAGCGCATTAAAAGAGATGCGCCAGCACACGCTTACTCAAATTCAGGAAATCGAAAAGGAGCTGTCCCATGGCATTGCCTGACTTCGCACGGGTTATCCACACCTATGAACGGGTCAGCACCCCGCTGGGCCGTTGGCTGTCCGAACAACAACGTGATGAGCTGGGAGCCCGGTTGCAGACCAAGGCTGAGCAGTTACACCCTCGAATCATGGTCTACGGCAACTACAACGCTGGCAAAAGTACCCTGCTCAATGCCTTGATGGGGCGGGCAGATGCCAAGATGGCGGATCGACCGGAAACGGCCGCGATAACTGAGTACCGCTGGGGCAATTACACGCTGCTCGACACACCTGGCATCGACGCACCGATTGAGCATGAAGAGGTGGCTGAGAACCAACTGCACAATAGCGAAGTGGTGTTGTTCGTGGTCGCTGCAGGCGGTGCCACCGACGAAGCGAAAACCTGGGAGCGGTTGGTCGATATCGTCGCCTCAGAGCGCCGGGTAATGCTCATCGTCAACAACAAGGCAGGCATTACGGTCGGCGATCGCGATTATGTCGGCATCACCGATCGCCTGCGTATTCATCTGCAACGTGCGGCGAGTGAGCGCGGTATTGAAAACATTCTGGACAAGGTCCCGGTGCAATGGGTCAATGCCAGAAGCGCCCTCAAAGGACGACTCGAGGACAAGGCGCCGCTGATAGGCGCCAGCGGCATTCTTGACCTGGAGGAGGCGCTGGGCGACTTCCTGGAGCAAAGCGACACCGGGACAATCTTCGCGGCTTGTCGCAAAGATCTGGTGGTTGCGATCGAACAAGCCAATTTGCGGTTGGTACAGGCCGGCAATGACCGTCAGGCTGAAGCGCTGACGAAAGCCAAACTGCAGATTGAAAACGAGCGCAGCCGTCTGACTGCAAGCCTGAACGATCACTTGGATCGCGATTGTCGTAGCGCAAAGCAGGCAATTGTCAATCTGATTACTTCAGTAGCAGAAGGACAAGTCAGGGGTGACACCAACCAGGCGATGGAAGAGGGGGCGGCAGAAGTTGTCCAGTCTCTGGGCGACAAACTGATGCGCACGCTGGAGTACGAGCTGCCCAAGACTCAGCAGAGCCTGGGTGAAATCGGTGAGAAATTGGCCGAGTCCACTCTCCGACACGCTGACGCCATGCTGAATGCGGATCTGGATGCGCCGCAGGATGCTGGTGAAAGCATCCTGTCGCCAGCCATCAAGGATGCCTTGAAGAAAGTCCCCATGGGTAATGTCAAGGACATGACTGAACAGGGAGTGAAAGCGGCACTGGAGCTAGGAAAAGAGTTTCTGCCCAAACTGTTCAAAGGTATTGGTCCCAAGACCATGGGACGCTGGGCCAGTACAGCGGGTCGCTGGGCGGGGCCTTTGGTACAGGTCGGCGTGGCGTTGTACGACATCTACCAGGCTATTCGTACAGAGAATGCGGAGAAGGCAGCGCAAGCTCGTCGTACCAAAGCCATCGACGACTCTGCCAGTTCGTTTGTCCACGATTTGCGTCAGGCCTACCGGTTCCAAATAACTCTGGTGGTTGAGCAGGTGTTCAAACCTATGGATGAGTGGATCGACGCGCAAAGCCAGGCTCTGGTGCAACAAGACAAGGCCGCAGAGAACGATAGAATTCTGTTCGAACAGGCACTGATTGAACTGCGCCCGCAAGACTGATCTGGTCATTAACGCATCTCATCTCAACATTCGCTCCGGACATAGGACGGGGCGAATGCTTCCAGAGATCCCAGAGTCACGCCTATTATTCTTCCATCTCGGAGGTTCAATTAATTCGTGATGCAGTGCGTCACGAAATTAAAATGCAGGGTTGAGTCACTCATAAAGCCAAGGCTTCAACTCATCCAGATTCCTCACCACGATCTGCTGCGCCGCCGCTTTGGGGTCGAGCTTTTTCGGATCGATTTGAAAACGCTGCAACACATACTTGACCAAGGCGCGGCGTGTCGGAATGACCAGCACACCATCCTCCATGCCGAAATCGGCTTCGATGATTGCCTTCTGTTCTGGCTTGAGCCTTGAGTCGGGTTCGATGATCACGGCTACCTTGGTGTTCCAATCTTCATCCTCGTCGATGAGGTTCTCGGTCTTGCGTTCGAACTCCGGTTGGCCGCGCAGACGACTCAGCACAAAATCCCGGTATTCACGATTCTTCTCGCAATACGCCCGCACATGCCAACGCATACCGGTGTAAATCAGTGTGTGTGGTGCAATCAAGCGAGTTTCTGGAGCCGGGTTAGCGAGTGAAACGTATGCGACTTCAATAACCTCGCTGTCGCGGCATGCCTTAAGCAATGGACGCAATACTTCAGGTCGAATCGTCCGGTCCGGCACCTCTAGCACCATGGTGTGGGCATACGCCAAGGCCAACCCTTCCACATGCGGCGCACGGGAATGGGTCTGGTTCAGCAGGTGCAGATAAGCGCTGGCGCTGTCGTCGATGAACAGTGGCTTGAACTGTTTGCTGGGGACGTAGCCCTTTAGCTGCTTGTCATATGTAAGGTTTTTAGGCGCATGTTCGGTGATGTAAGTGTTTATGTCCTTGGACGCCTGCTGACGACTGATCCCGAAGCTCTGGATCAGGTGCACCGTGGTCAGCCGGCCTTCCCACCAGGCGACGGTCTCGATCAAGCGATAACGAAGTGCCAGATCCCAACGAACCTGCTTGATGTCTTGCTTGCGTTTCATGACCGCTCCATGTGCGTGAATACTTTACCTGTATAAGTCTACATTCTGGACCTGTCGTTTAACACTACATATCTTGTGTCTGTCTTCGAGATTTATCGAACTCACGGAAGGAAGTGGACATGAGTATGTCGGAAGCGGTTTCGACAGGTGCTTTGCTGATGATGGGGGCAATCCTGCTGGTGCTTCTGCTGCAGTACCTGAGGTTGCGTGAACTCTGGCAAATGGCTCTTGGCTATCAAAAGAGCGCGCGTTGGGCACGGATCTGGGAAATGGAAAACCGGGAACTGCGCTCGGCGCTGCGCGCAGAGAAAGCGCACATCGAGCAGCTGCAAAGAAAGCTGGTGATTTTGCAGGAATTGATTCCAGCAGAGGGATAAGGGCGAAGGATATGAACAGACTTGAACGGATCAAAGGTTGCCTACTGGGCGGTGCAGTCGGCGATGCGTTGGGTGCCCCGGTGGAGTTCCTCGAATGGCCTGCAATCGAAGCTAAGTTCGGTTCGCAGGGTATCGTTGATTTTGCCCCTGCTTTCGGTATCTCCGGTGTCATCACCGACAACACGCAGATGATGCTATTCACGGCCGAAGGCTTGCTGCGGGCTTATGTGCGAAGTAGTTCGCGAGGGATTTGCCACGTTCCCAGCATTATCCACCATGCGTTGCTGCGCTGGCTGATGACCCAGGATTACCCTACTGCGATACTTGTCAGCAGGGACGGGTGGTTGATCGAACAGCGAGAACTCTGGTCTCGCCGCGCCCCTGGCACCACATGTCTCACGGCCCTCAAGGCCACCCAGCGGCTTGGTGCTGTCGCCGAGAACAACAGCAAGGGCTGCGACGCCTTGATGCGCGTTGCTCCCTTTGCATTCTTTGCTAACGCCTTTGACTACGCTGCCCAGTCAGGGCGCCTTACTCACGGGCATCCTACAGGCTACCTGACGGCAGGGCTGTTCGCTGACATCCTCCAGCGGATGGTCGACAGGGAGGGCAGTCTCGAGCATGCAGTTAGCGAAAGCCTGGCCAAATATGGGCAAAAGCCCGGCATGGAAGAAGCCCGCAGCCTTATCGAGCGTGTACTGTTTTTCTTCTATGAAGGCTACAAGCCCACCCCGCAACGCATCGGCGAACTCGGTGGCGGTTGGGTCGCTGAAGAAGCGCTGGCAATTGGCCTCTGGTGTGCCCTGACGGCGAGCTCGTTCGAGGATGGCGTCATAACAGCGGTGAATCACGGTGGCAACAGCGACGGCTCCGGGCTGATCACTGGACACATACTTGGTGTTCAGTATGGCGCTGCGGCGATTCCTGCTCGGTGGTATGGACAATTGGAACTGCGCGAAGTGATTGCGCAGATTGCCGAGGATATTGAGCGCGTTCCGCGTGATTACTGTGGGTATGGCGGAGAGTTCGATCAGCTGATCGAGCAGATGTATCCCGGCGGGTGAGGGAACTGATGGCGACGCATTTTCATTTCGCCACTGAGCTATTCGTTGCGTAGGCTTACCAAAGCAAACTCGCTAGACTGCCCTTTGACGCCATCTTGAAGTGGCACAGGCATTTGTCAGGTATTAATCCTGAGAAGCAGCTTTAACCTTATTAAAACCGACAAAAACGGCTAATATCAGCACGTTTTTTTTATCGGCAGATTTGGCTATGACTGATCGTTGGCACAGTGTTGATGAAATTGCCGAACACCTCGGCGTCAGCAAGGACACCGTTTATGCATGGATCGCCAAACGCAACATGCCAGCACACAAGGTCGGTCGGTTGTGGAAGTTCCAGAAGGTTGAGGTCGATACCTGGGTCAAGGCTGGCGGAGCCAGTGACGAAACTCAGCAGGCGCGAAGTGATGCCTGAGCGTTATCGTCTTTCTTTCACCACGGGTGGCCTGTTTTTGCAGGAAGCACCGCTGGTTGTGGAGCGCTATCTAACGCTGCGTGATTGGAAGCAAACACGGGAGCAGGTGCGTGCTGAGAACCTGTTGCAAGTTCGTACATCAGCTGCTGCGACACGTATCAGTAAGGAGTTGATCGCGCGACTGGAGCTGTTGGATCCAGAGGAGCTGGAGTTCATGGTGGACGGAAGCCTGCGCGAGCAAGGCTACCTCCTGTGGGCTGCAACTTGCCGGCGCTATGCTTTCATCCGAGACTTTGCACGCGAAGTTCTGCGCGAGCATTACCTGCTCATGCGCCGCCAACTCACGACAAGCGATTACGATGCCTTCTTCAATGCCAAAGCTTTGTGGCATGTCGAGCTGGATGAACTGGCTGCATCCACGCAAAGCAAGTTGCGGCAAAATCTGTTCCGCATGTTGCGAGATGCCGACTTGATCAGCGCGCAGAGCCAGATTCAGCCTGTGTTGATAACTCCAGCGCTGGCCCATTTACTGGTCCTCCACGGTAACGAGCAATTGCTGATATTCCCGGCAACCGACCATGAAATTAAAAGGTGGCTGCAATGAGCCAAAAAATTAGTCAGCAGCCGCTGGCAGCTCGCTTTGAGCACCTGGTGAGCGTCATGAGCGGTCAGCGCTTTCTGGAAATGAGGGGGCTGAATAATGATCTGCCCTTCTACATCTGCGAATTCAAGGCGGCTGAGGCCTTTGAGATACAACGCATGCAGCGGCAGCTGATCAACACGCTGGCAGGTTTACGTGTCGATTGCCTACAGGGGCGTGGTGTAACGGTGCTGGAGATCAACCTGTATGACCTGACCATCGAATTGCTCAAGGCCCGAGAAGGCAGTGAGCCTGGCATGAGTGTTTGGGATCAAGTACAGAGAGACGAGCAGGGCTATGAAAAAGAAGCTCTGCTGGAGCTTTTGCAGGGAGTACTCGACATCAAGGAGCACCTGATCCCGGCCATTGGCGAGCGTATTGCTCAAGCTGATTACGACGTGCTGTTTCTTTCCGGCATCGGTGAAGTGTTCCCCTATATCCGCTCGCACAACGTACTCAACAATCTGCAAAGCACGGCCAAGGACAATCCCACAGTTCTGTTCTTCCCCGGTGAGTATCGACATTCGTTGGAGCAAGGCGCATCTCTGGAGCTGTTTGGCTTGCTGCACGATGACAAGTATTACCGCGCATTCAATATTTTCGAGTCTCAGGTGTAAGGAAGCAGTCGATGAATCTCAACGGAATTTTCAAGAGCCCAGTCAGGCGCCCGATTGAAGGCGTCATCAAGGCCGACGACGAAGCTAGTTTGTTCAACGAACTCAGTGAATACGTCCTTACTGACGAAGTCGCCAAACGTCTGGAACACTTCCTTGATGCCTATACCGATTACCACCACGCCAATGGCGTCTGGGTGTCCGGATTCTTCGGCTCGGGTAAGTCGCACCTGCTGAAAATGCTCGCCCTGCTGCTGGAAAATCGCCAGGTCGACGGCAGTTCTGCGCTGGATATTTTCCTTCCCAAAATCAAGGAAGATGATGAGCTGCTGCGTGCCCAGCTCAAGAAAGCCGTCGCCATTCCCTCGAAAAGCATTCTGTTTAACATCGACCAGAAGGCCGACATCATCAGCAAGACTCAAATCGACGCCTTACTCTCGGTGTTCGTCAAAGTCTTTAACGAGATGTGCGGTTACTACGGCAAACAGGGCTATATCGCCCAGTTTGAGCGCGATCTGGACAGTCGTGAACTGTTCCAGCCGTTCAAGGAAGCCTACCAGAGCATCGCCGACAAGCCCTGGGAGCGCGGTCGCGAGCAGGCATTGCTGGAGTCTGGCAACATCGCCAAGACCTACGCCCAGATCACGGGTGAAGACCTGGCGCTGGCCAAGGGTATCCTTGAAAAATACCGCGCCCAGCACAGCGTCTCCATTGAGGACTTCGGCAACCAGGTCAAGGAGTGGCTGGATAAACAGCCGTCTAATTTCCGCTTGAACTTCTTTGTCGATGAGGTTGGTCAGTACATTGCTGACAACACCAAGCTCATGACCAACCTGCAGACCGTGGCTGAAAGCTTGGCCACCAAGTGCCAGGGCCGGGCGTGGATCATCGTCACCGCGCAGGAGGACATGGACTCCGTGATGGGTGACATGAGCAAGCAGCAAAGCAACGACTTCACCAAGATCCAGGCGCGCTTTGCTAATCGTCTCAAGCTCACCAGTGCCGACGTTGCGGAGGTGATACAGAAGCGCCTGCTGACCAAAAACGATACCGGTGCCGACCTGCTGAAAACCGTTTACGACCAGCAGTTCAACAATTTCAAAACCCTATTCGACTTTACCGAGGGTGGCCAGCACTACCAGAACTTCCGAGATCTGGAGCACTTCACCTATTGCTACCCCTTCGTGCCGTATCAGTTCCCTCTGTTTCAGTCGGCTATTCGTGGCATCTCCATGCACAACGGCTTTGAGGGCAAGGCTAACTCGGTGGGGGAGCGCTCGATGCTCGGCGTATTCCGCGAGGTAGCCATGGCCATCGACAATGAGCCAGTCGGACAGCTGGCGACTTTCGACCGCATGTTTGAAGGCATTCGCGGCGCACTGAAAAGCGCTATCCAAAGCGCCATCAACAATGCCGAGCGGCACCTTGGCGATGCATACGCGGTGCGCGTGCTCAAAGCCCTATTCTTGGTCAAGTACGTCAAGGAATTCAAGGCCACTCTCCGCAACCTCAATGTGCTGATGCTGGAGCGTTTTGGAGAAGACATTCCAGCCCAACGCAAGAAACTGGAAGCGGCACTCAACCTGCTGGAACAGCAAACCTATATCCAGCGCAATGCTGAGCTTTACGAGTACCTGACCGACGAAGAGAAGGACATCGAGGAAGAGATCAAGAGTACCGAGATCGAATCCGCCGATGTCATCAAGGAGCTGGAAACCCTACTGTTCGAAGGAGTGATCAAGCAGCGCAAAATCCGTTACGAAAACGGCCAGGACTATGCCTACACCCGCAAGATGGACGACCGCTCACTGAGCCGCGAGTCTGAGCTGGCCATCCACATCGTCACTCCGTTAAGCGACAACTTCGACAACCTCACCGTGCAGCGAATGCAGAGCATGGGCCGTGATGAATTGCGTATAGTGCTGCCGGCCGATGCCCGCTTTATGCAGGATCTCACCCTGCACAAACGTACCGAGATATACATTCGCCAGAACAGTAGTACTCAGCAGGAAGCAGTTAAACGCATCATCGATGCCAAGGGTTTCCAGAACACGGAGCGTCTGGCCGATCTGCAGGATCGTGCCAAGGAGCTGCTTGGCAAAGCACACTTGATAATTAACGCCGCCGACGTGGAGGCTACCAGTGCCGACGGTCAGGCTCGTATTCTCAAGGGCTTCTATCTGCTGATCGAAACGACCTACCCGAACCTGCGCATGCTGCGCGACGTCCTGTACAGTGAAAACGACATCGGTAAACACCTGCGCCAGGCCCAGGATGGCTTGTTGGGTAACGATGTCACCAGCCTGACCGAACCGGAACAAGAGCTATTGGCTTATATTCAGAGCAACGCCCGCAGCGGTGTGCGCACCACGGTCAAAACGCTGCTGGAGCGCTTCGAGCGTAAAAACTACGGTTGGTATTACGCCGCTATTCTTTGCAACCTCGCCTTGCTTTGCGCCCGTGGCAAGGTAGAAGTTCGGCAAGACAGCAACGCACTAGAAGGCGACAACCTGGAGCGCAGCCTGCGCAACACCAATGCCCACAGCAGCCTGGTATTGGAGCCGCAAATCGAGTTCAGCGCTTCCCAGGTTCGCCATCTCAAAGAGTTCTTTGCCGACTTTTTTGACCGACCAGCAAGCAGCAACGAAGCCCGTTCCCTGGCACGTGAAACTATCGACGCAATTAAAGAGCTCGAGATCGAGCTGGCTGACCTGCACGGACAAAAAGCCCTTTATGGGTTCCTTAGTGTGCTGGATGGCGTGATGGCTACCCTCAAAGAAGTCGCCAGCAAAAACGCTAGCTGGTTTCTCACCGATTTATCCCGCGCCTCCGATGCCATGCTTGACAGCAAAGAGCAGATCATTGAACCACTGCGCCGCTTTATGGGCAGCCCACAAAAAGATATTTACGACCAGGCTCGCCAGTTGGTGCAGGAGCAGGAAGACAATTTTGCCTATGTCGACATAGGTGAGGTTGAAGCCATCAAAACGTTACTCATCGAAAGTAAGCCCTGGCAGGGCAACCGCATACAACAGGCCAAGCCACAGCTGGAGGGCCTGCAACAAGCTATCGCTAATCAGCTAGCTAGCGAAAAAGCCACTGCAGTCAGTCGGCTTGCCGAGCTGGAACTGCGCCTGCAGGGTAGTGACGAGTACAGCGGCCTTAAGCCCGAGCAGCAGGTTCAGCTCGCAACACCTTTTGTTGAAGCTCAGCAATCAATACATGGGCAGAAGCGCATTGCCATGATCCGTGATCAATTGCGTGCTTTTGAGGAAAATCAATACGCACAGTTGCTCCTCAAATTGGAACGAATGGCGCGTCCGCAACCAATGCCGGCTCCCGTGCCGCCAGTGCAGGTGCCCCCTGCAGCGGGTAAATCGAGTATCGATAGCTCACCTGCTCCAGTCGAGCATCAACCAAAAGTTGCTGAACCGCGTCTGGTGCCAGCACGCACTATCAAGGTGGGCTACAGCAAGCCCTGGCTGGCCAGTGAGGCCGAGCTGGATGATTACCTGCAGCAGCAGCGCGAAGCCTGGCTGAAAGAAATTCAGGCCGGCAACCGCGTGCAGATCTAAAACGGACAAGCGCCTCGATCATTTGCGTGGTGTTACGCAAATGATCGAGCGGGCCCATAGAAAGAGAAAAATGATGGATATCAGCAAGCTCAAGAAATTTGCCCAATTCGCCCGTCGCACTTTGCTGGAACAGGTGAAAGGCAAATTAAATGTGGTACTAGCGCCGCACAGTGCCGCACGCCGCGAGAGGGCCCAAGTTGTGGCTGAGCTGGAGAAGCTGATCAATAGCTCCGGTCGCGTGCATGTGGAAGAGCGTGTTGCCTACATCTGGTTTAACCGTTTTTGCGCACTGCGCTTTATGGACGTCAACCGCTACACCCGCATCGGCGTGGTGTCACCCGCTGAGGGCCAGTTCCAGCCCGAGATCCTGGCTGAAGCGAAGATGGGGCATATCGACGAAGAGATGGTGTCGGTCCAGGTTCGTAAGGAGGTCCTAGATCTACTCGCCGGTCGCGCACCAAGCAATGACTCTCAAGGCGAAGCCTACCGGCTGCTGCTGGTTGCAGTGTGTAATGCCTGGCACGAGTCCATGCCCTTTCTGTTTGAGCGCATCGACGATTACTCCGAGTTACTGATGCCGGATGATTTGCTCTCGGGTAATTCCATCCTTGCCTACACGCGTGAGGCCATGACTCCAGACGCCTGCAAAGACGTCGAGGTGATCGGCTGGCTATACCAGTTCTACATCTCCGAAAAGAAAGACGCTGTGTTTGAGGGGTTGAAGAAAAATCAGAAGATCACGCCAGAGAACATCCCCGCCGCCACTCAGCTATTCACTCCGCATTGGATCGTGCGTTACCTAGTGGACAACTCTCTGGGCCGTCTCTGGCTACTCAATCGGCCAGGCTCTCGGCTGGCAGAGCAGATGGAGTACTACATACCGCCTAAGAGGCCAGAAGCCAATTTCCTCAAGATCAACGGCCCAGAGGACATCAAGGTCTGCGACCCTGCTTGCGGCTCCGGCCATATGCTTACTTACGCCTTCGACCTGCTCTATGCCATATACGAAGAGGAGGGATATGACCCGGCTGAGATTCCGGAAAAGATCCTCACCCACAATCTTTTTGGCATCGAATTGGATGAGCGCGCTGGAGAGCTTGCCGCCTTTGCGCTCACCATGAAAGCCCGATCTCGTCAACGTCGCTTTTTCAATAAACGTGTTAAGCCCAACATCAGCGTGCTGGAAAAGGTGAGTTTCAGCGGCGAAGAGCTGGACGAATACATGACCGCAGTGGGCCGTGATCTGTTTACCTATGGGCTTCATGAAACGCTGCAGCAGTTCAGCGAGGCCGATAACTTTGGCTCGCTGATCGTGCCCAAGGTAGCCAACGTGGTCGATGTGCTGGCTACGCTGGAGAGCAAGGACATGAGCAGTAACCTGTTCCTTGCCGAGACGCATAAAAAAGTACTGAGTGTCCTGCGCATGGCTGAAGTCTTGAGCCCTCGCTACGCTGTGGTTGTGGCCAATCCGCCTTACATGGGTGGTAAGGGCATGAATCCGCGCTTGAGCACTTGGGCCAAAGAGAATTTTCCCAGTAGCAAATCCGACCTGTTTGCGATGTTCATCGAGCGCAATCTGGATCTGGCGGTGAAGGGCGGGGCTGTTGCCATGATCACAATGCAAAGCTGGATGTTCCTTTCCTCATTCGAAGCTTTGCGCAGCCGTATCCTTAATCAGAACACGATTCTTTCTATGGCGCACTTAGGTGCGCGGGCCTTTGACAGTATTGGTGGTGAGGTTGTCTCGACCACGGCTTTTGTGCTTGAAAACGCACTCAAACCCGATTACCAGGGCGCTTATATGCGCTTGGTGGATGGCAATTCGGAAGCGGAAAAGATGGAGATGATGGCCAAGGCCATTGCACAAGGCAGTGCAGCATGATCACCAACCTGCACTTCAAGAACTTTACGGCCTTCACCGAGTTGACCATGGACTTCTCACCGGGGATCAACATCATCATCGGTGATAACGGTACGGGTAAAACTCAGCTGCTCAAGGCCATTCTGGCCCTATGCGGGCCAGAGGTCCGTGCAGACCAGCCGAGTGAACAGCTAGCCAGTAAACTCTGCCGCCTTTACCAGCCGCTTAGTGGGAAGGTTGGGGAGTTGCGCCGCAGTGGCGCTCGTGGTGAAGCCATGTTGCATGCAGAGTTTGCACAGGGGCAGCAGCTCACAGTGCGCTTCAATGGTGGTGCTTCTGCGGTAAAGATTCCCACGGCACTAGGCCCTGCTATCGCACCGGCTACATTCCTTCCGACCAAGGAAGTGCTTTCCCTCGTGCGCGGCCTCACCGCCGAACAATCTGACTTAGCCTCCATCGAGCGGATCTTCGATGATGGTTATCTAGACTTGGCAAAACAGCTAACGAAAGAGGGCGTAGAGGACTTACGCAGCAAGGTACAGCTCAACCCGCGCTTTTCAAATATTGTCCCCCGATTGGCTAATTTGATTGGCGGGCAATACCTCTTGGATAGTGGACGTTTTGTCTTTCAGTCTGGGCGGTATGAAGAGAGGAATGCGCCGTCTCACAGCAGGGGCAGGCATGCTCAGATGTATCAAGACAGCACTGAGTGGAAGTTCATCCCCGCAAGCAAGAAGCACCTCTCCAGCACTATGACCGCCGAAGGTTTCCGCAAGATAGGCGTACTGCAGCGTTTGCTCAGCAACGGCAGTCTGAATCCCGGCACGGCAGGCCCGCTATTGTGGGACGAGCCTGAATCCAACCTCAACCCAAAACTTATGAAGGATCTCGTGCAGATACTGCTGGAGATCGCTCGAAACGGCCAGCAAGTGATTCTCGCCACCCACGACTACGTGTTGCTTAAATGGTTTGATCTTCTAATGGACAAAGATAAGGGTGATGAGCTGCTGTTCTTTAGCCTCTACCGCGATGCGGCCACACATAAAGTCATGTCCACGAGAACTGATGACTATCTGTCTATTACCCCAAATCCCATAGATGACGCTTTCGGCTACCTGATCAACCAAGAGATCGAGAACGATATGGGGGGACTGGGCAAGTGAAAATCGTGATCGCTGATGGCTTTGAGTTTCGTTTCTCTGATGCAATAGACGCCTATGTATTTGATGAAAAGGACAGTACTAAGCCTACTTTTCACGGTGCACCGATGAAGGGAGTCGACATTGTCGCGGAGTTCGAGGAAGCCTATATCTACGTCGAGCTGAAAGACTATGACGATCCCTCGGGTTACGACGTGACAAAGCCGACAAACGACGATGAGCGTGAGGCGCGTCAGGATAGCTTCAAGTGGCTCAAGAACTACCTGAAGTACAAATTCAGAGACTCCTATCTATATCGCTTTGCTGAGGGCAAAGTCGATAAGCCTGTTCATTATATCTGCGTCCTGACCTTCGATAATGCACTGAATAGCAGGATGCTGAAGGAGCTGAAGCGTGAGTTGCCTGTCGGAAAGAAAGCAAGACGCTGGACCCAGCCACTGGCTACAAGCTGTCAGGTAGTAAACCTCGAAAAATGGAATGAGGTTTTCCCGAAATGGCCCGCGATTCGTATCGCGCCTACGGGAATTGCTTAGCGCAAGAGGATAAGTGAGTAGCTATGGCAATCAATACGCTCAAAACTCGGGATGACTTAACCTACGTGGCTTGCTACGCGATTTGCCCTCACTGGCTTCCCGCCACGCCATCCTACGCGGCTGAGCCTCGGAGCTGCCGGTACTGGTACAAATGAACGCACTGCCCGAGCAGCATCGACCCAAATCAGATGATCCGGACTTCTGGAGCGTGTGGTCAGGCCGAGACAGAGCAGGCCGGATAATCGAGCGCTCAGTGGATTGAAAACAATTGCGAGCGACTGGCAGCAGATCAATGTGCCAGTCCATGAATAAAATTTGGAGAACAGCGATGAGTAACAGCCAAGCCGGAAGGACTGAGCAGATAGAGGAGAAGTATTTTTTCCGGGCCTCGGCTGCGAATTTCAAGAAGATCCCGGGGGGGCCGATTGGGTATTGGGTTAGCGGCAGGCAATTTGAATGCTTCGAAAAATTTCCCAAGCTTTCGGAGTTTGCCGTTTCATCCAATGGCGTCCAGACGGGGAATAATGCCAAGTACGTACGCCTGTGGAGTGAGGTTTCAGCGAGCAAGGTAAATAGCCGCTGGTTTCCATATAACAAAGGCGGTTCATTCAGGCGGTGGTACGGAAACTTCGACTTCTTGGTTAACTGGGAGAATGATGGGGAGGCTATTAAGTCTGAGAAGAATTTTTGTGCGAGAGGTGAGGAGTATTATTTAAGCTTGGGCATAACTTGGTCTGACATAACAAGTGGAAAGCTTTCTGGAAGGATTCTTCCCGAGGGCTTTCTATTTGACGCATCAGGACCGTCCGCCTTTTTCAAAGACCCAAGCCTGACTTATGTTGGTTTGGCCTTGCTAAATACAAAATTTGCTGATTCTTTGTCGAAGGTTCTGAACCCAACTTTGCATTTTCAGTCAGGTGATTTTAGAAAGCTCACATTGGCTCCAGCCTACATTTCGGATAGCACGCGCTTAACAGCAAAGAGCCTACTGAAAATAAGCAAAGATGATTGGGATGCATATGAAACCTCTTGGGGCTTCACCAGCCTCCCGCTGTTGCTCCCCGGCCTCCGCCAGCCTACGTTAAAGGCCAGCTACGAGAAGCTCCGCGTCCATTGGCGCGAAATGGCGATGGAAATGCAACGCTTGGAGGAGGAGAACAATCGCATCTTCATCGACTCCTACGACCTGCAGGGGGAGCTGACTCCCGAGGTGCCGCTGAGCGAAATCACTCTCACCTGCAACCCGCACTACCGCTACGGCAGTGAAAAGCGCGAGGAAGAGCTGGAAGCCCTGCTGCTGGCCGATACCATACGCGAACTGGTGTCCTATGCCGTGGGCTGTATGTTTGGCCGTTACAGTCTCGATAAGCCTGGGCTGATCCTGGCCAACCAGGGTGAAACGCTGGCGGACTATCTGACCCAGGTACCGCAGCCCACCTTCCCGGCCGATGACGATAACGTGATCCCGCTGCTCGATGGCGACTGGTTCCCGGACGACATCACGCTGCGTTTCCGTCAATTTCTGCGCGTGGCCTTTGGCGATGCGCATTACGAGGACAACCTGGCTTTTATCGAGCAGGGGCTTAACGTCAAGGGCAAGCGCAACTATGGCCTGCGCGACTACTTCCTAGGCGATTTCTATACCGACCATGTGAAACGCTACAAGAAGCGCCCGATCTACTGGCTGTTCAGCAGCCCGAAGGGTACGTTCAGTGCACTGGTTTATTTGCACCGCTACCGCCCAGATACCGTGAGTGTTGTGCTCAATTACTTGCGAGATTTCCGCAAAAAGCTCGCTTCGCGCCTGGATTATCTGCAGCAAGTGGCCATTAACCCCTCTGCAAGCCAGAGCGAAAAGACCAAGGCCATCAAGGAAGCAGAAACCGTCAAGAAGCAGCTGCTGGAACTGGACGACTACGAGAGCGAAACCCTCTACCCGTTGGCGCAAAAAGCTACTTCCGGGAAGCTGAGCCTGGACCTTGATAACGGCGTTAAGGACAATTACCTCAACTTGGGTGCCGCACTGAAGAAGATTCCAGGACTGGAAGCCAAGGGTGAGGACTGATCCTTTTATGAGTAATACCAAGATCACCCAGGCACTAACGAATCTATTCGACAAGCAGCGCATCGTCTTCTGGTATGACACTCGCATGGAGTTCCGCGTCGATTTCGAGACGCTGGAGCTGCCGGGCGTCGAGAAGATCGAGCTAGCTAATAATGAATTTGGCGTGAAGCACCGTTTGTTGCGCGAGCAGCCAGAGCAGAAGTTTCTGCTCTACCGCGAAGGAGCGGAGCCCGCGCATCTGGATAACTGGCTGCTGGATGTGCAACTGGCCAGTGGCAATTGCTTCCGTACCGATCAGGTTGCCTTGTGGCTGGCTGAGCTGGAGTTGGGGCCGGACTGCTATCCATTGCTGGAAGCCCATGTGGCGTTTTTCGAATCAGCCAAGCGCCGCGAGGCCCTGTGCAAGTTACTTGAGCCGGGGGATTCGCAGAGCATGCTGCAACGTAAGATGCTCGCCGTGTGTGCCGGCAACGAGCCGCGCCTGGATGTGATTCTGGAAAACCTGCTGGGTGATCTAGCCGCTGGCAAAGATGTGCGGATCAAGTTAATCGAAAGCAGCGGCTTGAATGCCTATCTGTGGGAGCAGGTGAAGCGCGCCTATGGCTATAGCTCCGAGCAAGCAGGGTTACACGATTTCGTTATCGAGCTGTTTAAGGCTTGTTTCATGCTAGGGATCGATCCGGCTTACAAGGCGCGACTGTCTGCTGAGGCGCTGGTGTTCCTCAAACGCTGGAAGGACAGTCGTTCGCATGAGCAGAGTTTCGAGACACTGTCTGAGCAATGCGCGGCGGTGCTGCAGATTGACGACAAGCTGCAAGCTCTGGACTGGCGTAGCCTGCTGGAGCTGGATTATTTCGAGCTGATCGACCGCAAGATCCTCAGTGAGTTGGTACGTGCCGTGGAGGCCCGTACAGTGACCGCTCAGGAGGTGGAGCAGTGGGTCCGCCAGCGCCGTCAGGGCCACTGGTTTGAGCGCTTCAAGGATGTGTACTTGGCGCTGGAGCATGCGGCGCAGTTCATCCAGGTGCTGGACATAACGCAGCTGCAAATGGAGTCGCTGACTGATGGCGTGCAAAAGTACGCCAGCCAGTGGTTCAGGCTGGATCAGCGTTACCGCAAGTTCGTCTATCACCTGCGCGAATCCGGCCAGGCTTCGTTGCTGGGTGAGTTGGCTATGCAGGTCGAGAATCTGTACGGCAACAACTACCTGAGCCGTCTGAACGACCGCTGGCAGCAGCATGTGGATGCAGCTCAGCAGTGGGAGGCAGCGCCCGTAGTATTGCAGCGCAATTTCTTCAGCCGCTATGTGCAGCCTTTTGTGGAGCGCAAAACCAAGGTGTGCGTGCTGATTTCCGATGCGTTCCGCTATGAGGTAGGCGAGGAACTGCAAAGTCTGATTCGTCAGGAAGATCGCTTCGAGGCCGAGTTGGAGCCGATGCTGTCGATGTTGCCGAGTTATACCCAGCTGGGCATGGCGGCGCTGCTACCCAACAGCAGCCTGCAACTGGCCGACAACGACAGTGGCGATGCCATAGTGGATGGTCAGAGCGCTCAAGGCTCGGTCAACCGGGGCAAGATTCTGGCGACCAGGGTGCCAGCATCCCAGGTGGTACGAGCCAAGGATCTCCTGGCGATGAACCAGGCCGACTCTCGTGCCTTGCTGCGCGACAATGAGGTGGTTTACGTTTATCACAACCTGATCGACAAGACCGGCGACACCCGTGATACCGAAGAGCGAGTGTTTGCGGCGGCCGAGGAAACGCTCAGTGAGCTGGTCCGTCTGGTGAAGAAGCTGACCAACGCCAATGCCAGTAACCTGCTGATCACTGCCGATCATGGCTTCATCTATCAGAATCATCCGCTGCAGGAGAGTGATTTCCTCAGCGGTGAGCCGGAGGGCGATGAGGTCCTCTACCGCGACCGGCGTTTTGTTCTGGGTCGTAGCTTGCGCGAAGGCGCCAGCTTTAAAACCTTCAACCCGGTGCAGTTAGGCCTGACGGGTACGCTTATGGTGCAGATTCCCAAATCCATCAACCGTCTGCGGCTGAAAGGCTCTGGCAGCCGCTTTGTGCATGGCGGTGCCACCCTGCAAGAGGTTGTGATCCCGGTCATCCGCATTAACAAGAAGCGCCAGAGCGATGTGGGTCGGGTGGAGGTGGAGTTCATCGGTGGCGGTGGCAAGACCATTACCACCGGGCAGTTGGCCGTGGTGCTCTATCAAACCGAGGCAGTGACCGAGAAACTGCAGTCGCGCCGGTTGCGTGCAGGTCTGTTCACTCTGGACGGTGAGCTGGTATCCGATCAGCATGAGCTGTTGTTCGACTTCAGTTCTGCTAACCCGCGTGAACGGGAGCTGCCGGTGCGCTTCATTCTCAGCCGCAAGGCCGATGAGGCAAATAATCAGCAGGTGGAACTGCTCCTTGAAGAGACCGTGGACGGCACTTCACACTTCACACGGTACAAAGCCGCGCGTTACACCATTCGCCGCTCGTTCAGCAGCGAATTTGATTTTTAAGCAGGAGCTCCAATGAGTCAGCTCGACGACAAGATCAACCAGCACTTTGCCGGCCTAGTTGTGCGCAAAGACCTGGTCAAAGCGGTGAAGGGCAACGCCATTGTGCCGTCGTATGTGCTGGAGTACTTGCTGGGCCAGTACTGCGCGACCAATGACGAAGCGACGATCCAGACCGGTATCGAGACCGTCAAGGAGATCCTGCGTAAGCACTATGTCCACCGCAACGAAGCAGGGCTGGTGCGTTCGACCATCAAGGAGAAGGGTCGGCATAAGGTTATTGACCGTATTAGCGTCTCATTAAACGACAAGGATGACGTGTACGAGGCTGAGTTCGCCAACCTGGGTATCAAGAAGGTGCTGATCGACTCCAGCACCGTCAAGGCCCACCAGAAGCTGCTGGTAGGTGGTGTTTGGTGCATTGCGGATGTGGAGTATGAATACACCGAGGACAAGTCTGCCTCACCTTGGATTCTGGCCTCGCTAAAGCCAATTCAGATTTCCCGTTTTGATTTCGACGGCTATCTGGAAGCACGTAAGCAGTTCACCACTGATGAGTGGATTGACGTGCTGATCCAGAGCGTAGGTTTCAATCCGCAGATGTTCGGCAAGCGCAATAAGCTCGCTCAGCTTATCCGCCTTATCCCGTTCTGCGAGCGCAATTACAACCTGATCGAGCTGGGGCCGAAGGGCACCGGCAAGTCGCACGTTTATTCCGAGTTTTCACCCCACGGCATTCTTATCTCCGGTGGCGAAGTGACAGTTCCCAAGCTGTTCGTCCATAACGGCACGGGTAAGCTCGGCCTGGTGGGTTACTGGGATGTAGTGGCTTTCGATGAGTTCGCCGGCAAGCAAAAGCGAGTGGACAAGGCGCTGGTGGACATCATGAAGAACTACATGGCCAACAAGTCATTCTCGCGGGGAGTGGAAACCTTGGGAGCAGAGGCCAGCATGGTGTTTGTGGGTAATACCGATCACACCGTGCCGTACATGCTTAAGCACACGGACCTGTTCGACCCGCTGCCGGAAAAGTTCCACGATTCAGCCTTTCTCGATCGCATTCACAGCTACATCCCCGGTTGGGAAGTGGATGTCATCCGTGGCGAGATGTTCTCCAGTGGTTACGGCTTCGTGGTGGACTACCTGGCCGAGATCCTGCGCTCGCTTCGTAGTCATGACTACTCAGATCGCTACAAGGGCCAGTTCACGCTATCCGACGATATTTCGACGCGCGACCGCGATGGCATCAACAAAACCTTTTCTGGTTTGATGAAGATCCTGTACCCGCATGGCGAGGCGACAGACGCCGAAGTGGAAGACGTATTGCGCACTGCAATTGAAGGGCGCAAGCGGGTGAAGGATCAGTTGCTACGCATTGACGCGACCTATCCGGCAGTTCGTTTTGCCTACCAGGGGGCGGATGCTCAGGAGCGTTTGGTGCGCACTCTGGAAGAGGATGAGTATCCTAATCAATACCATCGTAGGGGAGCGACTGAAGTTTCTACTGCAGACTTACCCCAAGTCGGCACTGACTCTTTGGCGCTTATCGAGGCAGCGCCAGCCATGCAAGGGCCAGCTTCACGCCCAAGCAATCCTGTGCCGATGGAACCAGTGCTGAAAGAGCAGCATTTGGTCTTCCACGAAAATCAGCGAGGACTGAGTTTTGACAAGTTGTTCAGTCCCTATCTGGTAGGTGCCAAGCGCATCATCATCACAGACCCCTATCTTCGTATGTTCCACCAGTTGCGCAACTTGATGGAACTGATGGAGACCATTAGCAAGCTGCAAGGCCCGGAAGATGAGGTGGTGGTTCATGTGGTGACCGTTGAGGATGATTCCAATGGTGATCGTCAGACCGAAAGCCTGCAGAAGATCGCTGATGCTTGTACCGGTGTTGGCATCCAGTTCAGTTGGGCCTACGACACTAGCGGCACCAAGCATGATCGAGACATCACAACCGACACGGGTTGGAAGATAGTGCTTGGTCGTGGTTTGGATGTTTTTCAGCGCTTTGAGCTGAATGATGCCTTCAGCTTTGCGAATCGGCTCCAGCAGCATCGGCAGTGCAAAGAATTCAGTGTGACCTTTGTGCGAATTGGCCCGGCAGCTTGTTCGTAGGTTTACGACGATTAGGCAGAGGCAGAGGCACTCTGATTTGTGTTCGCAGCACGACTAAAAAAAGTAAGGCCGACTGCGGATGCCCTTAGGCGTGGGGAAGTCATAGTTTCGGCTGCAGCAGGAGCTGACTACAACCGCTGGATCACGACAAAAAATAAGTGAGGGGAGTACCCTGCCGATGACCGCCCTAGCATCAGCCAAGGGCAGTCTATCGGGCGGTGTGAGCCTAGGCGTTATAGGTAACCTCGTTCAGCCAACGATACGCAGCCTTCGTGGCCTACAACGATATGATCCAGCGTCTGGGTGCCAATCATGTTGAGTGCGTTCTTGAGGGTGGTGGTCAGCGTGCGATCGGCCTGGCTGGGTTCGGGATCTCCAGAAGGATGGTTATGCACCAGTATCACGGCTGCTGCGTTGTGCTCTAGGGCGATCTTGACCACTTCCCTTGGGTAAACGCTGGCCCCGTCCAGCGTGCCGCGAAACAGCTCCTGAAATCCGATAATCCGGTGCTTGGTGTCGAGCAGCAGAAGAGCAAAGACTTCGTGCTCATGGTACTGCAGCAGTGTTTGCAGGTGGCTGAAGACCTGCTTCGGCTCAGTCAATGCCCGGCCTTTAGACAGACGACTCATTGCCAGTTGTTGAGCCATACGCAGGATGTCAGCTTCGGTGACCGGGGCTTCCATAACATAGGTACCGGTATCTTCACCGGCTCTGAGCTTGTGATATTTCATGTGGGTCTTCCTGTACGAATGCGTGAGAAAACGGAGGGATCTGAGAAACCCTGTTACTGGACGGTGGGCTTGCCGTTGTGCCGCGTGGCTTGCGACTCCAACTTTTGACCGAGTGAGGGTTTGGCAGGCGCTGCCGGTTGGGCTTTTGGCTCTACATCGCTGGGCTGATCTTCAATGGCGGGGAAGAACTCTTCGACGATGGCGCCGGTGTCCTCCTCGCTGTCTTCAAATGCCCCATTGTTAAAGCCTTGCCGGGCCGCGTGATCCAAGGCGCTCTGGTCAAAGCCCGCGGCTTGCCGGGTTTCCTCCAATTGCTTGGCTGCCAGTAAGGCGTCTTCTAGGGTCAGTCCATTGCGTACCGTAATGTCCACGTAGAAGATCGGCGTGCCATGGCTTTGCCGGGTGGATTTACCGCGTAAACGCAACTCCAGCGGCAGACAGGCGAGGCGATCGCCGGAGATGGCTTGCAGGTAATGCAGACGCGCTGCCAGAGTGCGGATGCTGTTGTAGCCTGTGGTGCGAAAGACAAAACTGCCCAGCGGATCGTCATCGCCAATCACCACGTTGAGCCGGCCGTAAGGCTTGCAGGCTCCGCCTTGCGCCAGTGAGCAGCCATCCGGAGAAGGGCAGGGCAATGCCTGAATGCCGTCCTCGGTCAAACGCTTGCAGGTCAGGCCGTTGCCGACGCATAAAGGTCGGCCAGTGGTGCGGTCGAACAGGCTGTAGTCAGCCCGAAAGTTCAGGTCAGGCTCGTTGAACAGCAGCCGGATTGGAATGCTGCGCAGTTTGCCGTCCTGGCCATTACGCAGCTCCTCATTGAGGGGGTGCAGCAGCCAGCCGTCACGGCTCTGTACTTGGGAGGTAAGGGTGAATTGATCGTCCTTTTCCGGTAGACGCTTTCCGTTCTTTTCGACGAGCTTGCCAATGGATATTCGGCCCAAAATCGGCGGAGTGATGGCTAAACCTTTGAGCATGGGAGTTCTCCTGTATCTGAAATAAAAACGCCACCGAGACCGCGTAAACGGCCAGGGTGGCGTTGGAGAGAAAGGGCATGGGAATAAGGGAAGCGCGAACGAGCGTTCAGGCCAGTAGAAAACGCCGACAGCCGGTTTTTGTGGTCGAGTAGCGCACTTGCAGGTAGGGCTTTTCTTTCAGCAGGCGGGGGATATCCAGTGCCACGCTGTCTTTGGCTTTCCTCCACGTGATGCTGCCGGTTGCGAAGGTCGCCCGACTGGCATCACCCATGGCCTGTTGCAACGTTTGCTTGAGCTGAGCTTCCTGCTTCTCCTGCAGAGCAATCGATCCTCGCACTCTCTGCAGTTCGGTAAAGGTCGTACAGAGCAGCGCGTCCTGGCTGAAGTCCAGGCTTTGCCCACTGTCCTGTGGATACAGGCAGCGCAACGCCTGCTCCGCCGAGGCCGATCCGTCTGCCGGAGGTGGGGTATCACTGACCACGTAATCCCAGAACAACCGCTCCAGGTCGATCAGCCGAGCAATCAGCGACTCGTCCCGTTCGATGCGATGGATCTCCAGGTGCTGGCCTCCCAGCAGCACTGCCACATCGGCTGCCTGCTTGCCAGTCACGGCCAGTTGGTGCATCACTTGCAACTGAACATACTCCGGCACGCCCTCTTTCCAGAGGCGTGCGCCGTTTATGCCAGCAGTTTTACATTCAAGGATCTGTACCTCTGGCGCACCGATGACCTCGCGGTCGATGTTGGCCAGCATCCAGGCCAGTTTGGAATCAGGATGCTGCAGCACCGCATTGACCCGGCGGACCCGATGACCACTGCGCCGGGTGTAATGTGTTACGACAATCGGCTCCAGGATATTGCCCCAATAAGCCGGACTTTCCTCATCCTGCGGATCGAGCTTGGGCAGTGAGGTGTCACGGCCGGTTTTCTCCAGCCACAGCTCCAGCTGGGATTTGTACGGGCTCAGGCCCACGGCTGCGGCGGCATCCGAACTGCCGATGCCTTGTTTGCGTACGGCCAACCATTCCTCTCGCGGCAATTGTTTGGTGCCCACTAGGCGCAGCGCAGGCCGTAGTTTGCTCCTGGTTTGTTGCAGAGTTTGCGTGCCCATGATGTTTTCCTGTGCGGCATAAAAAACGCCCGGCCAGCAGAAGCTGACCAGGCGTTTTAATAGTCGAGTAAGTGAGTGGAGCTAGGCGGCGAGCTCCAGTGCGGCCTGCAAGGCGCGTTGTTTGATCACAGCGCCTTGGCCAAACCAGGCCGAATCCATGCGGTATTCAGCACTCCTGGCGCGTCGCTCGTGATCGACATACTCGGTCACGGCGTTGAGCAAGCCCCACGCAGTTCCTTGGGCTGATTCAAGCGTTGCTCCCCGACCCTCGCCTTCGTACAGCCCTTGGACTTTGCGCAGTGCGCGCTCGTTCGGCAGGACTTCGGGTAGTTTGCTATTGGGGGTTACGTCACACAGCACGTTCATGAAAAAGCCCATCGCTTCATGCCACTGCACCTTGCGTTCAGCCAGTGCTCGCATGCGGTACATAAACTCGTCCCACTGGGAGACGGCGATGCCCAACTGCTTTTTCACTGCCTGCGGATCGAAGCGGGTGTTATGTGGCACCTTGATCACGCGGGTGGTGCCATCCAGGGCGATGGTCAGCGTGTTATTGCAGACCACACGTACGGTGGTGGGGGTTGCGGTGGTGGCCAAGGTGCCATCGCAGGAGGTGGCCAGCAGCAGGTAGCCATTCACCTGGTCGTTGCCCTTCAACGCCGTGCCTTGCCCAGTACGGGCCAGAGCCCAGAACTTGCGACCGCCTTTGAGCACTCCGGCGGTTTCCAGCTCGTAGCCCGAGACCTCAGTCAGATCGCGATAGAACTCCAACACTTCACGGGGCTGCACCACCTGGTAGCGGTTGGAGACCACTGACAAGGGGGCCTTGGTGTCGGAGCGATACAGCACCTTCTGTTCAGGGAAAGAGTGAATTGAGCCCAGAGCACCGATGCTCTCGGATTTGAAATGAACGGGGCTGTCTTGGATCTTCCAGTCCATACCCGCTTCACGCTGCCAGACTTCGAGCGGTTGTTTCGGGGAAAGGCGACTGCCCAGACCATGCCAGGGAGTGCTGCCAGCGAAAGCTATAGTTTCGACGAGATGAGCCATGGGAATGATTCCTTGCGAATGAATGGTAAAAGCGATGTTTCATCAACAAGCGACACCTGTTCACAACGGTTTAACGGTTGACGCTGAATCTGTAACCGCAATGCAGGCATTGATAGTTGTGAAGGATTTTTTCATCAATCTGCTCACCCAGCGTGGCCCCCGCGACCCCGCCAGCCACTCCGCCAAACAGACCGCCCAGCAGAGCACCGGCAATGCTGCCAATGGCGATCCCTACCGGCCCACCGACCACTCCCAGTATGGCACCGGCCTCCGCCCCCGTTAGGGCTCCAGCGGCTCCACTGGCCGCACCTCCTGCTGCACCAATCAAACCACCCGCTTGTTTACCCACATTTTTAGTAACCACACGACCAGAGTTGCAGCTTGGGCAAGGCGTATACATAAAAATTCCTCTCTTATTACTGAGTCCACGTATCACGCAGAAATGCTGAATGACGCGCTCATCGTTGAGCGTTCATCTGGGTGATATAGATCTGAGATTTTTTTGAATGAGGCTTGCCGAAACAACGTCCCCCGGAGGGGCGTTGTGGGCGGTATCGGGATGTGAGGCTTGGCGTTATGGACTGCTATTTTGGCTATTAATAGCTGGAATAGTACTGGCTAATGGGGATCAGAATTCTGTTTCGAGTGACAGAACAGAATTGTAGTCAAAGTGGCATGTTCCAAAGCGTAACGTTAGTAAACGTTACGCTCACGTTCTTTGAGTGCTGAGTTGCTTCTTATAGGATTGCCTCGTCCAGTCCTAAAGGGTGCAATGATGTTTAATGAAAAATCAGAAACATTGGTTATGCTTCGCTTGAAAGATGTTTTAAAGCGCACAGGTTTTTCTAGGTCAACTATTTATAATAAGCTTAAGGTGGGATCTAAACATTATGATGCGAAATTCCCAAGGCAGATACGTGTTGGGAAAACATCTGTACGTTGGATTGAGAGTGAAATAAATTCGTGGATGGAAGAGTATGTGAAACTGTCTAGGCAAGGTCATGGCTCAATGGCGGAAATTATATCTGCAATGGTTGTTTGATATTGGTTGTTTGTATTTGTGGTGAGCTATGTATTTTAATTTTTTTAGACAGCAATATACAAAAAAATCTAATTTCGGAGATGATTCATATCCGAGTTTGTCGCAGTTTCCCTTGTTGGATGCTGCAATAAATGAGGCTCAAGCTAATATTCAGGCCCCACGGGGATTGATTCAAAATGCGGCCCTAACCGCTATTTCTGCTGTCTTGCAGGGCCGTGTAGATGTTCGTACACCTACTGGTCCGGTCTCTCCGACCTCGCTGATGCTTCTTGCTATTGCTGACTCGGGTGAAAGGAAATCAACGGTTGAGAATGTTTTTTTGAAGCCGATTAGAGCCTTTCAGGCTAAGCAGTACGAGGAGGTGAGGGAGAGTCAGTCGGTGTGGAAGATTAAGTACGATACTTGGACGGTTCGACGTAATGGAGTATTAAAAGCGATTATGAAAAAAGCATCAAAAGGTCTTCCTGCTGACGAAGAGGAGAAGGTCCTATTGGCTTTGGAGAAAGAAGCTCCAGTTAAACCAAAAGAATTTAAGATTTTGTATGAAGACTCAACCTCTGAGGCTTTGTTTCATGGGATGTACGAAAACTTACCTACGGCTGGTTTGATTTCAAGTGAAGGTGGCGGTGTTTTAGAAGGGCGCGCCTTTAATGACCTATCAAAGCAAAATGCGATTTGGAGTGGTGACTCAATCACAATTGATCGTAAGACGGCGGAAAGCTTTGAACTTGTTGGCGCACGGCTGACAGTCGCTCTTATGGTCCAGGAAAGCGTATTTTCGAAGTACATGGCTCATAAAGGCGGGGTGTCTAGGGGGTCTGGTTTGTGGGCGCGTTTTCTAATCTGTCGCCCGGCTTCAACACAGGGGACTAGGTATGTAAGCACTCAGGCACCGTCCTGGTATCATCAAACACAATTTGCTTCGCGGTTGGAGCACTTTCTTGAGGCGGGCCTTATTTGTTTCAGAGGAAATAAAAAAGAAAAAGAAGTGATCGGATTCGACTCCGAAGCGGCTCGGCTTTGGGTGGAGATTGCGAATGATATTGAGTCAAGGATGTGTGAAGGTGGAATACTTTATGGGCTAGGTGATCATGGCTCAAAGTTAATGGAAGTGATTTCTAGGTTGGCTGCATTGCTTCATTGTTTTGAAGGGTTTGAGGGGAGTATTTCGATGTCAACCTTGCAGGCAGCGACTGACCTTGCTAAATGGTACTCCAATGAATTTATAAAGTTGTTTGGGAAAAACTCTAAAGAGAAGGATGAAGAGCAGGAATTAAATTGCTGGCTGGATAGTTTTCGCACGGTGGGCAAACGGTTTGTTAAGAAAAATTATATTTTGCAATGCGGGCCTGGAAAGTTTAGAAAGAAAGCTGCTCTTGAACATGTTCTTTTGCGTCTAGTGAACAACAGTGCTGTCCGGATTTTTAATTATCCTGGTGACAAAACTGTTTATATCGATCTCTGTCCTTGGCAGGGTGGTGTGCAGATAATGCCAGACTCTTCTCGGAGTACTAACTTTTTGGGTTCTTTAGATATTTAGTATTAGGTGTTTTGCGAGTTGCGTGAGTTTGTTCGCCTTGGTTTTATAGGAGGTGTATGCAAGGTGGCTATTGCTTGATTATGTATTACTATTTAATTAGGTTGTTAGGTTTGTAATTTGATTATTCAATTTGATTTGATTAATTGGCTGGTATTTAGGTTGGATAATAAATCCAATCAGTTGTGCAGTGGTTGGCGATTATGATGTCAATTGATTATTTGTCAGTAGTATGGCTCCCCAAAGCCATGCTGCTGGTTTCTTGAGGGGTAGTGAGTGATAGGTGAAGTTGATTGGATCGATAATGAAGGTGCGTTAGATCTAATGGTTGAGGAAGTCGGAGGGCTTCCCGTTTTAAGGGTGGAGGAAAGCTTGGTTTTGGAGTTGCGTTCTATTGAAAAATTAATGTGTGAGCTTGCTGGTAGTAAGGGCTTTTTATTCTCTTCGTGTACTCATAAGCGTGACGGGGTAAAGGTTAAGGTTGAGAGGCTTGGTCGCTATTTTGTTGACAAACTGAAGCGGGGGAAGTGGATGTTTGAGCGGTACTTCCCATCTCATGAAGTTAATCCTTATGTGGAGGTTTTTTTCAAATGTGTTGATCGAGTCGATGATCTTCATTCGCTCAGAGTCTGGCGGACTTTACGCAGTGGAGCCGCTGAAGCTTTTTTAGGTCTAATGAATGATCTCGTAGAGTTTGCACGGTTGGAGCTGTCCAGCGATGCTTTTAAAGCCGTTTTGAAATGATTCCGTAAAGCGTCCCTTAAGCGAGTTAATAGCTTGGAAGTTTATATAGATGCTCTTTTTTCCCAGCACTCTAGGATGCTTGTTGTACGTGTTGATTTGTCTTATCAGTCAGGATTTGTAAGTGGTCGTGAGGATTTTTATGGCGATGTTGAAAAGGTCAAGGTACATTGGGCAAAAATGCAGAAAGATCTACATAAGGGCATTCCAGTTGATGGGTTGTTAGGGTTTGCTTGTAAGCTGGAGTATGGTCAGCTAAAGGGGTTTCACTTTCATTTGTTACTTTTTTATAATGGATCAAATCATCGCCAGGATGGGGTTTTGGCTAGAGTTATTGGTGAGTATTGGCGAGACTCAGTTACGGCAGGAGCAGGACGCTACTTCAATTGCAATGCAGTCAAGGATAAATATAGATTTCTTGGAATAGGCATGATTAGTTTTAATCAACCGGATAGGGTAAGCGCTTTGAAGAATAGGGTGGCGTCCTACCTGACCAAGGTGGACTATTGGATACGCCTCTCCCCTGAAAGTGGCAGATCATTTTTCAGAGGGAATATGCCTAAGCTGAAGTCTGTGAAGAGAGGGCGCCCCAGGGTCCACAGTCCTGCTCAGGCGGTTCCTCGCACCGTCGCCTAGACACATCCATAGCTTAACGGTCTCTGGCTTTTAGGCTGATTATGGTAGCTGCTGCGCTGGCTAGCCTTGCCGTGAATCCCCAGTCTGGTTTTTTTAGGTCTTTTATCATGTCTGTTCTTTTGGCTGGAACTTTTTGAATTGTTTTTTGAGTCGCCTGCCAGAAGTGTTTTGCCGCTTCATTGATAAGTATTAGTGTGGTTGATGCATGTTCTGGGTACTGGCTTATAATTTCGTCACTGAGTATTTTCTTCGATACCTTTGCGTGGTAATGTCCGTTCGGTAGAATTGCGAAGGCCGCCTGCTCGAGTAAATCATTACCCTCGTATCCGCACTTCTCTTGTAGATGTTTTTTTATTTTTTCGATAAGCTTTTTCCGCTCATCTTCTGAGGTGATAATTATCTTGTGGACGAATTTTTCCGAAGATCTGTTTAATTCGAAAAGTTTGTCTGATATCCATTCAAGCTGTTCGATGTTTTTATCGGGTTCTGCTATTGTTTCTAGGATTCTATTTGAGTCCTCTGTTCTTATGAGTATATCGGCTTCTCTAATTGTTATTTCTTCCGGCTTGTTGAGTGAGCTTTTTGAGGTTGTGAAGAAAGCTGCATCTATTATGAGGGCCGGAAGTGGCTTTAAGCTAGACTTTAAGAGCTCATGTGCTGAAGTTTGCGTGAGGTCTTTTCCGCTTTCGTAAAAAACTGGTAAGTTAAAATTATATTTTGAAAGCTTGTCGTAATCTGCTATTTCCTCCCAGTCGGTCACGCTTATGGAAAGAAATTTTATATCCAAATCTAATTTTGAGTAATAGTCGTGATCTTCGCCAAAAGGCGTGCCTTTGTGCAACTTTGATAGGCTTTGTGCTGTTCTGAGCTCATTATCATTTAGAGCGATAGCCGAGCCGGATACGTAAACTGCAACTGTTTTCGGGCAGCGGCATAGAAGGGGGATCTGCAGCTTTTTGATTTTGTCTTTGAATTCACTTTCGGAGATACTGTGCTCCTCAAGAAATTCAGTTGCTGAAATAACAAGCCCTTTGTTTTTCATTTTAATCGTGTCCTTGTTTAGCGGTGCTAGTCATTTTTCAGGGCTGTTGGAGTGGCTGTCTATATCAGGCTGGATAAATGTTTGCCGAGAACCTCCCAAGCCTCCGCCATTTCTTTAGCATAGCTATGACGTTGATAGGTGCGTTTTACCTTGTTTTCCTCGGTGTGGTTGAGGCAACGCTCAGCCACTTCAGGAAGCACGCCAATAGCAGTCATAATCGTCGCGCCTGTACGCCGCAGGTCGTGAGGCGTCCACTTTCCGCCTGGTAGCAACAGTGCTTGGGCTTTTGCGCTACGTCGGCTCAAGGAGCCTTGTTCCGGAAGGCGCTGGCGATCGCCAAGCTGCTTGGTTACCGTTTTAGGGCATACGTGGTCAGTTATGTAGGTGTTCGGGTAGCACCAAGGTGACAGGCTATTAATCTGCTTTACGCGCTTGAAGTGGCTAATGGCAAAGTCTGAAAGGATGATGCTGTGCGGTTTACCGTTTTTACTATGCTCGGACGGAATCAGCCAAGTGCTTTGCTCTAGATCGATATGCTCCCATCGGGCACTCAGGAGCTCACCAATTCGACAGCAGGTCGATAGGGCAATCCAGATTGCAGCTTCGGTGGTGACCAGCAGCCCCGCATCAGGGGCTTTCTTAGCAAGCAGCTTGATTTCATCATCACTCAGCACTCGATCGCGCTCGGTGTCTTTGCCACCTATCTTAGCTTTTCGAATACTGGCACTGGGATCGTGCTCGATCAGGTCGCGGTCTACGGCAAAGCGGAACATTTGGCGCATAAGCGAAAAAACCATCTTGGCCATACGGTTTACACCGCGAGCGAGGAGGGCATCTGTCACCTCGGTGATATGACCCTTTTTCACATCAGCGACAGCCAAGTCGCCCAAGAAGGGCAGAACGTCCTTTTCAAACATCCGACGAGCCTCTGCACCCTTGTCCTTGCGGTTGATGAGATCAACCCTAGCCCAGTGCTCGAATAGGTCGGTAACAGTCTTGCGTGCCGCCTGGCGAGCTTGCTCGGCTTCGGCTTCTGCTTTCTCGGCGGTGAGTCGTGCCAATTCACCATCTCGGGCTGCGATACGGGCAGCTTCCTCGGCATCCAGATGTTCACGTAAGTTGCGAGTTCCACTTTGGTAGAGGCGTGACCACTCTCCAGCTTTAGTTCTTGCTTCCTTAAGGGTAAGCCCATCAGTGCCCGTGGCGTCATATGCACCTATGGGCAGAAACACCCTTCCACCGCTGGTGTCGGTATACCTGAAGTAAAACAGGCGCTCGCCATCTGGGCGAAGACGTGCCATGAATCGGCCGCAGCCGCGAGGAGCATCCTCGATCAGCCAGGTAGGTTTGGCTGGTTTTGCGTTCATCTGTTTGTCGGTGATCGTCGCCACTTTCGCTTCCCCAGAAAGGCCAGGCTCCAGATGGTCACCGTTGGGTCACCGTTTCTCGCTGGCTTTGGTAGAATGCTATCGGACGCGGTTGGACTGTGTAAACTGTAATGATCCAATGAATACAGTGCTTTAGGTGATTTTGTTGGATTTATTAAGACTGGTTTGGAATGCGGTTTACCTTTATGGGGTGCTAGGGGTAGAGTGTTCGAATCACTCCGTCCCGACCATATTTCGTAAGGGGATCAAGCACTTAGCGGCTTGGTCCCCTTTCTCCTTTCAAGCTTGCGCAAAACCCGCGCAAAACTGGCGCAAAGACGGGTATCGCGAAGGTTCTCTTCGCGGTGTTCCTGGTGATGTTTGTCGTCTCGTTCATCATGTGCCGTCGCCAACGGCTCTGATCGAAGCCAGCCAGCCAGCGAGCCGCCACTTAGACTTATAAGCACACCGCGGCCAGCCCAGCCGCGCTATTATCCCGCCCATTAAAACGGGGGGGGGGATAACTATGCTCAACGGCTTGTGGCTGGGGTTTTTCGTGGTGGCGGCGATTGCCGGCTTTTCCCGCTGGTTGCTGGGGGATGACCCGGCGGTATTCGCCGCCATGGTCGAAAGTCTGTTCGCCATGGCCAAGTTGTCGGTCGACGTCATGGTTCTGCTGTTCGGCACCCTGACGCTCTGGCTCGGCTTCCTGCGCATCGCCGAGAAGGCTGGCTTGATCGATGTGCTGGCGCGCCTGCTGAGCCCGCTGTTCGCCCGCTTGATGCCGGAAGTGCCGCGCGGCCACCCGGCTTTAGGCCTGATCACTCTGAGTTTCACCGCCAACGGCTTGGGCTTGGACAACGCCGCCACGCCCATCGGCCTGCGGGCGATGAAGGCCTTGCAGGAACTCAACCCGAGCAACATCGCTGCGAGCAACGCCCAGGTGCTGTTTATGGTGATGAACGCCTCGTCCTTCGTCCTGCTGCCGGTGTCGATCTTTATGTACCGCACCCAGCAAGGGGCGGCGGAGCCGGCCATGGTGTTCCTGCCGATCCTGCTGGCCAACAGCGTCTCCACCCTCAGCGCGCTGCTGTCGGTGGCCGTGATGCAGCGTCTGAAACTCTGGGACCCGGTGCTGCTGGCCTGGTTTGGCGGCGGCGCGCTGCTGCTCGGTGGCTTTATGGCGATACTCGCCGGGCTCTCGGCGACTGCGCTGGCGGCGCTCTCCTCGCTGCTCGGCAACCTGACCCTGTTTGGCCTGATCCTGACCTTCCTACTGCTGGGCGCGTTAAAGCGGGTGGCGGTCTACGAGACCTTCATCGAGGGCGCCAAGGAAGGTTTCGAGGTGGCGAAAAACCTGCTGCCCTACCTGATCGCCATGCTCTGCGCCGTGGGCGTACTGCGCGCCTCCGGTGCCCTTGACCTGGCGCTCGACGGCATCCGCTGGCTGGTCGAGGGCCTAGGCTTGGATACGCGCTTCGTCGAGGCGCTGCCCACCGGCCTGGTCAAACCCTTCTCCGGCAGCGCGGCGCGCGCCATGCTGATCGAGACCATGCAGACCCACGGCGTCGACAGCTTCCCGGCGCTGGTCGCCGCGACCATGCAGGGCAGCACCGAGACCACCTTTTATGTACTGGCGGTGTACTTCGGCTCGGTCGGCCTGCAACGCGCCCGCCATGCCGTGGGCTGCGCCCTGCTGGCGGATCTGGTCGGGGTGGTGGCCTCGATTGTGGTGTGCTACTGGTTTTTCGGCTAGGCATAGCGCACAGCGATTCGATTGTCAGTAAACGCCCAAAGCTCCTTGATCAGGCGGTACTCAAGCTCTTTGTTCCATTTGTGCTGCAGAAACGCCTGCGCCTCAGCACGGCTCGTAGCGAACTCCGCGCGGTTACACCTTTTCGTATCCGGGTATAAGCCTGGGCCACTTTTGCCGCATCGCGGCTGTTCCATCCATCTTCGGCAAGGCGGACTTTTAAGGTGGCTGACTCCCGGGCGCCGAGGCATTTGCCCACCCACTGCGCCAGGGAAGAACGAGCAATGGGCAGTCCGGCTCGGCTGAAGATTTTCTCTTGCCGATACAGCGGCAGATGGTCGGCGAACTTGCTCTGCATCCAACTCGACTTCAGCGCCGTGCCGCCCCCCTGGCCAAAAGACGCGCCCTTTGATTCAAACGCCGGGCTGCAAGCCAGATCCCCACGCCGTCATGCACCAACACTTTCATACGATTGGCGCGGCGGTGGCGAACCAGATAGTAGCACCGCAGGTGCAGCCACTGGTTTTCGTGCTCAACCTCGCTCGCGAATCGTGTCGGCTTGGCTTTCGGTCAGGCCAGCAGCATGGGTCTCAAGCGCTTTGAGCAGTGAGCTCGTGTCACTTTTGGCAGCTGCAACACGCGCTTGCGCAAGCGTAGCTGGCACTTTGCGGCTGACACCGGTCTGGGATAGCGATTCCAGCATTGCAAGTCGCCGGAAGTGGCGGGCGATGCGGCGGGTGCGAAGGAAACTCGCTAAAACTTCTTTTAACAGGGAGAGATTCATGATTGTTCCAATGGTTTCTGCGCATCACCCTGTTGTCTGGACGTCACGCAGGCAGAATGTAAATCAGAGTCTTGTGGCATAGGTTGCTATCAGACTCAGCAGATCTTGAACGCCCTGCGCCCCATCAATTCGGCCACCGACGATGTTGGTCATCGATGACGTAAGGGTGTTCGTGATTTACACCTTCGTGTCCGTTGAGGTGGGTGTGATCGTTCGGCAGGTTCTCATGGGTGTGTTTGATCGTCTCTTGGTCATGAGCCGGACGCCAGATCACAATGCTGACCACCAGTGCGTTACCGGCCACGACAGCGAGCCCAACAAACGACGCAGTGAGGCTGATGTTGGCACCCAGCCATCCCGCCAATGGGTAGGTAATCAACCAGCAGGCATGGGACAGTGCAAATTGGGCGGCAAACAATGCCGGGCGATCTTCGGCATGTGCCGAGCGACGCAGTAGCCGACCGCTCGGGGTCTGGGCCAGCGAATATCCCACGCCGAGCACCATCCACAGCGGCAGTAGGAAGTTGTAGGTGGTCAGGTTGATACCAACGGCCAAACCTGCGACCAGTATTCCTCCGCCCAACAGCATGGCTGTTCGGTCTTTGATGTTTTTCAACAGCCGGGGCAAGACCAGAGCAGCGATCATGGAGCCGCCGCCAAACGCGGCCAGCGCCAATGCCGTAGAACTCTGCGGCAGAGCAAAGCGCGACTGCACCAACACCACCGTGTTGACGATGACCATGGCACTGGCGGCAGCTACCGTCAGGTTGAGAGCCAGCAGCCCACGCAGTCGCGGCGTGGCTAGGAATATGCGCATACCACGGGTGGTTCGTTCGTAGATGCTGCGTCGTGGTGCCTGCTTCGCCTTTGGCAGCGACACTGAGGCGACCAGGGCTGCTGAGGCAAGGAACCCGATGACAGTGCCGGCGAACAGGTTGTGGAAGCTGACCACGGTCAGCAGCGCAGCGGCGAGCATCGGGCTGGCGACACTTTCAAGGTCGTAGGCCAGGCGTGATAGTGACAAGGCGCGGGTGTAGTCATCTTCATCCGTCAGGATGTCCGGAATGGTTGCCTGGAACGTCGGGGTAAACGCTGCCGAGGCCGATTGAAGGACGAAGATCAGCACGTAGATTTGCCAGACTTCCGTTACGAACGGCAGCGCAAGTGCAACCAAGGCGCGCGCCAAGTCCAGAGAAACCAACATCGCTCGACGAGGCAGGCGCTCTGCAAAAGCCGCCGCAATGGGCGCTACGCCAATGTAAGCCGTCATTTTGATCGCCAGCGCTGTACCGAGGACAGCACCTGCTTGGGCGCCCGCAAGGTCGAACGCCAGCAGGCCCAGCGCGACAGTGGCAAGACCGGTTCCTATGAGCGCAATCACTTGGGCGAGAAAGAGATGACGGTAGGTGCGGTTGGCTAGGATTTTCAGCATGAGAGACCTCAGGTAACCGGGGCATGGGCCTACGGTTTTCATGGTAAAAACGTTCAAAGGTGTCGGATTCAGAGCCTGCGCTCATCGTTGTCGGTCGAGTGACTGATTTGTTAGCGCTGCGCGCGAGCTCAGTGTGCAACCCCAGCTATCCGTGTGCTTTCTTCAGTCCTTTCAAACGCATATTCGCCCTTTGCACAGCGGCCATTTTTTCAGGCCGCTTCATGCGTTTCCATTTCCTGATGTCTTCCTTACTTCGCCCGCAGCTCACACACAGATCGCCGCTTAACTGGCAAATTGAAATGCATGGATTTTCGATTTCCTTAGCCATCGTCAATTGCCCCTTGTCATATGTGATTGCGCTAGGCGCTTCGGCCAATCACCACCATGACTTCGTTGGCACTCCTCCTCAGAATCAAACCTTACATTTTTATCGGATGGGCGCAGATCAGTGTTTGCATCGTTCAGCGCCTTGGCCGTCAGTTCCAATATGCGCGTCTTCTGCGCGCTGGCCTGGGCAAGCTTTTTGTCTGCCAACGTTTTGAACACCCAGATCACTTTCAGGGTTTCCGGGAGGGCGTTTAAGTCAACTTTATGGGTGAGCCAGGAAAAGCCTTTAATTTCAACTGTTGCTGTTTCGCAAGCCTCGGTGAGAGTTGCAATCAAACGGCGCTCGATCCGCGCAAGTTCACGCTTGCTTAAGGGCATTGCGGGCTCCTTTGGAGTCAAAAAAAGGGAGGCGCTCTGCACCGGGCGAGTAGGGAGACGGTAGCGAAGGGGCTCAATGAGAGCCCTTGCCCGAGAAATCAGACAGATCAGACAGGTCGAAACTCGACAGTCAGATGACTGACTTCGTGAACAGGCTTGAGACGTTCACGAATGCTTTCGGGGTTCGCAGAGGCTTCGCCAAGGACGCTGACGATAGCCGCATGCGCTTCTGGCCCAATCCGCCAGACATGCAAGTCTGTGATGGTTGCATCGCCTGGCTTCTCAACCAGGTCGCGGATTTCCTCTGCAACGTGCGCATCAGTTTGATCCAGCAATACACCAGAGGTGACACCTATCAAGCTCCATGCCCAACGCGCGATAACAATGGCACCCACAATACCCATTACGGGATCCAGCCATACCCATCCGAGGTACCGGCCAGCGAGCAGTGCCGCAATTGCTAGGACGGAGGTCAGAGCGTCCGCTATGACATGGACGTACGCTGCCTTCAGGTTGTTATCGTTCCCGTGATGTCCATGGCCATGATGATCATGATCGTGCCCATGACTGTGACCGTGGCCAAGCAGAAGCGCGCTCACAATGTTTACGATCAAACCCACAATCGCAATTAGCGTAGCGGTTCCGAATTGAACCTCCGTTGGCTGCAAGAGGCGCATAACGGACTCTACGCCGATTGCCAAGGAGACCATGCCGAGAATGAGCGCCGATGCAAATCCACCCAGGTCTCCAACCTTTCCCGTACCGAAGCTGTACCGCTTACTTGAGGCGTGGCGCTTTGCGTATCCGTAAGCAGCCGCAGCGATGCCCAAAGCGCCGGCATGGGTCGCCATGTGAAAGCCATCGGCAAGTAAAGCCATTGAGCCAGTGATATAACCGGCGGTAATTTCGCCAATCATCATCACCACCGTTAGCGCCACGACCCAAAGCGTACGTTTGGCATTCTCTTCGTGCGCTGACCCAAGGAATACGTGGTCGTGTATGTGATTAATGTCGATATGGGTGCTGCTACTCATAAACGTGTACCTGATTACTTCACTTGGAATAGCGACGGATGGCTTCAAGAAGCTCTTCGACACCCTTGTTGCGCTCTTCATCGCTGAGCGCTGAATTCGCTACATGCTCTCTGGCGTGATCCTCAATAATTTCGTCCATCAATCCGTTGATAGCTCCACGTGTGGCAGCGACTAGATGCAATGTTTTTGCGCAATCGAGATCTGATTCCAGCGCACGTTCAACGGCCTGGATTTGTCCTGCGATGCGTTTTACGCGTTTGAGAAGATCGTCTTTGTTGGAAGCGATATGGCCCATGGGATACCCCCCTTAGCTATGCATTTCGAATAATAGGCATACCCCCTACCCCTATGCAAGAGCCGTTTGACGAAAGGTCATCCACAGTTTCTTGCTGGAAAGTGAGGTTTACAGTGCGAGGGGGAACGGGATGGCCAAGAAAATGTTCGCCATTGGCCGAAACCGCCGCAGCGAAGACCCTGTATGTCGAAGACGCTAGACCCTGGCGACCAATGGTCTGGAGGCCGAGGTGTTACCTTTGACGGAATTGACACCGCGCCGATGGGTTTGAGTGCAATCCTAAGGAACCCACCGTTTCCATGTCGGTATACACACAGACTATTTCGCCACGGAAAACTTGCTGCGAAAAGCAGCCAAACATCTGAAAAACGGCGGCGAACTTCACTTGGTCGCGAACATCTTCCTGAAGTACCAGCCGCTGATTGAAGAGCACCTCGGGGTTGGGCGCAATCAAGGCTGAATGGCAGAGTTTCAGAATCTACTGGGCCAAGCGCGGCTGAAACTTCTTTAAAAAAGAGGCTTGCCCAATCGGATTTGCCTAGGCAGAATCCGCTCCGTCCTAGGGGAGTAGTCTCCCACGAGCGCCATGCTCGTCCGGCGTACGTCAACATACTTGGTCCTCAGACCATGGCGTATGCGACCCACGCGACCGCATCAGACGGATCGCCAGGGTTTGACAAGACCTATGACACGAACACCTTACCCGGGGCGGGAAGGCTGTACGTGTCATAGCCGTGTCGACCCGCCCCTTAGGAAAACCCTGATGCTGGATTCTTTACTCGTTCCCACCGCAATCGTTGCCTTGGCCGAAATCGGTGACAAGACGCAATTGCTCGCACTCATTCTTGCCGCCCGCTTCCGCAAACCCTGGCCAATCATCGCCGGCATCGTCGCCGCGACCCTGGCCAATCATGCGGCGGCCGGTGTAGTCGGCGCCTGGGTCGGGAGCTTCTTTTCCGATGTGATGCTGCACTGGATCCTCGCCGCGTGTTTCGCCGCGACTGCGCTGTGGACCCTGGTGCCGGACAAAATGGATGACGACGAAGTCGGCACCGCCCGCAAGTTCGGCCCGTTCCTGACTACGCTGATCGCGTTCTTCATCGCGGAAATCGGCGACAAGACCCAGATCGCGACCGTGATGCTCGCCGCGCAATACCCGGAGCTGTGGCTGGTGATCATCGGCACCACGGTTGGGATGTTGATTGCCAACGTGCCGGTGGTGCTGGTGGGCAATTTTGCAGCGGACAAACTGCCGTTGACCTTGATTCGCCGATTGGCGGCGTCGGCTTTCTTCGTCCTGGCGATCGTCGCGGTGTACAAGGCGATGCAGAGCAGCGGGTGGGTTTGACGCAGCGGCATGCTACTCGTTATGAGTCGCAAGTTTGAAGCGGAGCAGATCTGCTTTTGCTTCAAACTTGCAGCTTGCAGGTTATTGCTGTTGCTGTTGTAAAGCGGCATGACTTTTGGAATCGCCGCCTGCAAGGCAGCAATACTCCATAGCTACAACAATTACCGAACGCCGGTAGCTATCGAGAAACTGCCGGCGTGAAAACCTTAACGGGTGGCCAGAATTACTTGACCAGTTCAATTTCTCGCATGCTAGGCATCGGAGGCATGAGTCGGTCATTTCCACCCTAAGCCGCTTCTGAGCACAGGTCTGTTCTGCTTCGACCCACCTTACGTACCCCTTTTTAGCCTTGAGGAGTGTTTATGATTCATCTCTTCCGCGTCGACAACGCGCGCCTACACCATGATCAAATCGATTCTGTCCAGGATCTTGTCGCCCCTGGCGTGCTCTGGATCGACGTTGTGGCCCCGTCCGAAGAAGAACTCGGCTGGATACGTAGCACCTTCAGCATTGACGCAGAGGCTCCCGATAAGGCGGAGGACATTGAAGCCAGTGCCAGGGTGTATGAAGAACACAGCCACCTCTACCTGCGTGCTGACTTCCTCACCGGACGGCAGCAGGGTTACCAAATCGTCCCAGCCCAGCTCATCGTCACTCAGAACTTGCTGATCAGCCTGCATGACGAGGATGTGCCCATCGTCCGCCTGCTGCGCATGCGAAGTAGAAGCCGGGATGCCTCAAATGTAAGTGGCATGTCGCTACTAATCGATCTCTTCTCCATGGACGTGGAATACTCAGCGGACGTGTTGGAGTCCGTCCACGCAGAATTAAAAGAGATCAGCACAGGGGTATTGGAAGAGCGGCGCGGTACCGACGCCGAGGCGGCTGATTTTATCGCGCGCATTGCCCGCCAAGAGGAGCTCAACGGTACCATCCGCCGCAATCTGATGGACTCCCGTAGGGCTTTGTCCTACCTGTCGCGCGAGCAACGCTTGAGCAAGACACAAACCAAGGTGGCCCAGCAGATCCTGCGCGACATCGAATCACTGGACGGTCACACTGCCTTTATCTTCGACAAGATCAACTTCCTGATGGACGCCATCATCGGCTTCATCAACATCAACCAGAACAAGGTGGTAAAGATATTCTCGGTAGCCGCTGTTGCCATGCTGCCGCCCACGCTGATCGCTAGCATCTACGGCATGAACTTCGAATACATGCCGGAATTGACCCAAAAATGGGGATACCCGATGTCTCTTACTCTAATGCTCATAAGTGTGGTTGTACCGTTTTGTTTTTTTCGGCGCAAAGGCTGGCTGAAGTAAAGTTTGGTTCTCGTATCGTGGAAGGAAAGGACTTACGCAGCAGTAAAACTACCGCCCGACCTGTTAAACAGTCGTATAAAAAGGGTTTCCTCAATGCGGGGTATGAACGAGCCCCATGAAAGACAGGACACCGTTTCCCCCTTACGATAAGGGATAGGCAAACGGTTATGTTTATGACTAACAGCAACGATAAGAGTGGAGAGCTTTTGGGCCAGGAGCGGCGCCGCCGCTGGAGCCCGGAGCAAAAACTGGCCATGGTTCACGAGAGCCTTGAGCCGGGACAAAGCGTTTCGGTGGTGTCTCGGCGTAACGGCATCAATGCCAACCAGCTGTTCCTGTGGCGCAAGCTGTATCAGGACGGCAGCCTGTCGGCGGTCAGTGCTGGTGAGGCCGTAGTGCCGGCCTCCGAGCTGAGCGATGCGCTCAAGCAAATCCGTGAACTGCAACGGATGCTGGGCAAAAAAACGATGGAAGCAGAAATCCTCAAAGAGGCCGTGGAGATCGCCCGGTCGCGAAAATGGATTGCGCACTCACCCTTGTTGCCGGGGGACGACCAGTGAAGCTGGTCAGCGAATGTCTCGGTGTGGCGCGCTCGCAATTAACGGTTCGAATCAAGCAATCGGTATCGCCCAAAGTACGGCGAAGCAGACCTGTGGACGACGCTGAGTTGGTGGTTGAGATCCAGCAACAGGTCAGCGAGTTGCCCAGCTATGGCTACCGTCGTGTCTGGGGATTACTGCGTCGGGGGCGATGGGTATCGCCTTCATGAAGGCCATATGTTAGGAGTTAAAGACTTCCTTGCTCAGAGTCTGCTGCCTAACGATGCCATCGAAGCAATGACCTTGAAATTGCTAGAGATGTGGTGAGGAAGCGCGAGCACGAGGTTTACTCGTGCTCGGCGCGGAGTAGAACACGTTAAGTCCAAGCACCGAAATAATTGCTTGCCTAGGGCCGCTATTGGCCGTTCTCTGTCGGTCGTCACTGCGGCGCCTGTTGGTCAAGTCGAATGCAAACGGTTGGTCAGTACGGATGCAATTGGCTGGTCAGTGGCAATGCAAATGGGTGGTCAAGTGGAATGCAATCTCCCGGCTGTGTAATTGCATGGACTTGACCATCCATTTGCATTGCATCTGACCACCCATTTGCATTCAACCTGACCAGAAAGGTACCGGGTAGTCCAGAGGCCTGCGAAGGCTAACCATCGTAGCGAAGGGCGTTAACACCCAACGTGAAGGCCGGAGGCAGAGACTGCCGCCGGCTCAAATCCTTCGACGCACCAGTGCGCATTCTCAATTAGCGCAGCCATCCCTTGCGCTTGATGTAAACCAGTGGAAGAACCGCAGCCGACAGTGTCAGTCCCATCGAGTAGATGAAGCCGTGCTCCCACGAAAGTTCTGGCATCACCGCGAAGTTCATGCCGTAGAACGTGCCGACCAGTGTGGGCGGCAGGAAGACAGCCGTAATGATGGTGAACACTTTGACGATTTGGTTCTGTTTTATGTTGAGAATGTTCGTCACGGCGTTTTGCAGATACCGTACCTTCTCGTGTTCGAAGTAGGCATGCTCCTTGACGCCGGCAACGTCGGCGGTGAGTTCATTTACCAAACCCTGCACATCCGCTTCGGTTACGTTATCCACCTCACCACTGAGGTAGCGCACAGCACGTGCAAGAGATAGCTGCGCCTCAATACAGAGTGAAATCAGTTCTTCCTTGTCGTTGAGCGCGCGCATCGTGTCGATCAAGTCCGGCACCCCCAACTCCTTACCACTCGCGTTGTAGCCATCGGATATTTCGGAGATCTCCTCGGCACTCTTTTCCAGCTCGTCGGCAATACGGTCGATAACAGCATCAGCACCGTCATTGGCCATCTGCAGTAATACCCGCAGCACTGCTTTCGGGCTCTGCGTATTGGCAGGTTTGCGGCGTAAGCGTTGCAGGGCGACATCAAACGGGCGGAAGTCCGCGTCATCGCAGAGAATCGCTACCACCTGCTCACCCAAGACGAAGGTCACACCTCCAAAATGCGGAGCTCCGTTCACATCCAATGCAAGCAGTTTGGAGCGCATATACAGAAAGTGGCCGTCCTCGACGACGCTACTGATTTTCGGGGATGTTTCAATGCCGAAGCGCTGCTGGAGGCTCGCGCGCTCTTCGACCGTAGGCGCGTTTACCTCAAGCCAAACGACGTCACGATCATGCTCCGGCTGAGGTAGCCCCTGAGCGATAGAAAGCGTTGCGTGATTCTTGATAATGCTGCGGATCATGTTTGATTACTCGAATGCTGGCCGGTAGATGGGCAACTGCCCTTACTTGCTCTCTGGCTTGAGCTCGCTATGGGAAGGCGAGGTTGATGATGTCGTGGTTTCCTGATCCGCTGGCTGCATGTAATGCACCGCCGTCATGACAATGGCGAGCAGCAGGTACAACACGATCACCGCAACGATCACTTCGTTCTCAAGGCTGGTGCGGTTTGGCGGCTTCTTTTTCATGGCAAGCTCCTGGGTTCGTCTCTACGAGAGGAAAAAATCGAAAGATCAGCGAATGAGTTCATAGTGTCTCCGGTGAGTGCTGAAGCCGAAGGTGATACGCATATCGGCAAAGTGATTACTCGTCTTGCTGATTGCTGTTGAGCAACTGCCAACGGACGGAGCTCACGCCTTTTTCCAGGCTCACTCGGCTAGCCAACTGTTCCAGTTGGGCTGGGCTTGCAGGCGTGCCAACCAGTTCAGCGCGTACTTCGAGCTTGTCCGGGTTGGCCAGATCTTCACTGTGCAGTGATTGCAAGCGTAGTGCGCTACCGTTCAAACCATGCAGAACCAGGGTGCGCACATGCACCTCGTCCTCGGCCCGGCAGACGATGTTGAAGGTGAAGCGCTGGTCGACTTCCACTGCTGCGGTTGCACCCTGGCGGTTTATGCGCTGAGCGGCTTCGCGCAACAGGATGTTGGCGCAGAGCACCACCAGCGTGCCGATGGCAGCCTCTAACATATGCCCCATGCCTGACAGAATGCCTATCGCAGCAGAGCACCAGAGAGTGGCTGCGGTGTTGAGACCTCGTACATTGAGACCCTCACGCATGATCACGCCAGCGCCAAGAAAACCAATTCCGGAAACGACTTGCGCGGCGATCCGGGCGGCGCCGGAGTGGTCGCCCTCCGAGGTGAGTAGCGACACCATGACGAACAAAGCCGCACCGGTTGAAACCAGGGCATTGGTTCGCAATCCAGCCAGGCGCTGGCGCAGTTGACGTTCGGCACCCACCAGGGCGCCAAGAGCGAGCGCGACGGTCACGCGCAAAAAGAAGACTTTCCAATCCATAATTCACTTCCATACCGACGATTGTTCGCTGAGCGAACAGGGTTACGGGGATGGATCGCGAAAGGCATGAGCGAAAACCCACAGACGCGTTTAAGCACTCGCCTGCGTGCGTTGGGGAAAGCTCAGGGGGAAATGGGGGCTCGAATCCCAGGATGGGAGCGAAATACCACTATCCGCCGTAATACGGCAAGACAGTGGCAGAGAAGGAACTCTGCTGAACTAGCTCGCCGCTTTAGCCTGTCGTGATCGACTGGGGCAACTGTCCAAGACTGGTCTCCTGTGTGGACTAAAAAAGCGGGGCGAAGGTAAATTCTTTCGCTGGAGAAGTCAAACGTTCGATTCCTCGGGTATCAGCAAAGTCTCCCACCCTGTCCGGCGTAACGAATACGGCTATACCAAGGTATAGTTTTTCGCCCTTTTGCGTTGTAGCGAACACCACTTTCAGTCCCTAACCTAGCCCTGTCTTCGCGTTCGACTGTGACACTCTCGCAGCGGTCGCACATTGATATTTCATGCCCCGTTAATGCGGTCCGCCTATCGACCGCAGGTCAGGTTGCGCGAGCTGGCCTCGGCTTGGGGACTATGACGAGGTGAATCATGCGTCTTCCATCTGCAACTCCCATTGCCAGATCTCTCACCCGAGGCTCGCTACCGCGTACCGGCTCTTCCTGGTGGGCAGACATCGGCTTTTTTATCCTGTTGGCGCTTGGGGCGATACTGATCGTTCACGGTGTCGAGCAAATGAGTCAATCGCTAACGGTGCTCGATTCGGCGCCAGTGTCATTGGAACTCGCCCACTTACCCGAATACGCCTTGCGCACCACCATGCGCATGTTCGTGGCCCTTGCCGCTTCGCTGGTGTTCACCCTGGTGATTGCCACCTTGGCGGCCAAGAGCCGCAAGGCCGAGCTGATTATCCTGCCAGCGCTGGACATCCTGCAGTCGGTGCCGGTGCTGGGGTTTCTGACCTTTACCGTGAGCTTCTTCATGGGCCTGTTCCCCGGCGGTCAGTTGGGGGTGGAGTGCGCGGCGATCTTCGCCATTTTTACCAGCCAGGCGTGGAACATGACGTTCAGCTTCTATCAGTCGCTGCGCACGGTGCCCAACGATCTGCATGACGTGAGCCGCCAATTCAACTTCTCGGCGTGGCACCGCTTCGTACGGCTGGAGTTGCCGTTCGCCACGCCAGGGTTGGTATGGAACATGATGATGTCGATGTCCGGCGGCTGGTTTTTCGTGGTGGCATCCGAAGCCATTACCGTAGGCGATACCACGGTCAACCTGCCCGGTATCGGCTCGTGGTTGGCCCTGGCGATTGCCCAGAAAGACATGGCCGCCATCGCCTGGGCGGTGGCGATCATGGCGGTGGTCATTCTGGCCTACGATCAGTTGCTGTTCCGCCCCATCGTCGCGTGGGCCGACAAGTTTCGTTTCGAGCAGACTGCATCGCAAAAGCGTCCGCGCTCCTGGGTGTACGACCTGGTCAGGGCCACCCGGCTGGTACCGGTTCTGATGCGCGGGTGTGCGAACATTAAAAGCGTCTTGATGCTGGTGAATATGCCAAAGCTTGGGCCGCTGTTGAAACTCACGCCCAGTGCCCGTTTTAGCCGTGCTACCGACCTGATCTGGCTGGGTCTGGTATTGGCTGCCTGTGCCGTCGGCAGTTTGTATCTGGCGCGTTTCATTGGCAGCACACTGGGCCTGGAGGACGTGCTGGGTGCCTTTGGCCTTGGGCTCACTACCATGACACGGGTCGCGGTGCTGATCGTTATCGCCAGCGTGATCTGGGTGCCGATCGGCGTGTGGATCGGATTGAACCCGGTATGGGCAGAGCGCTTGCAACCCATGGCGCAGTTTCTCGCTGCGTTTCCGGCCAACGTCCTGTTCCCGTTCGCCGTGATCGCCATCGTCGGTCTGAAGCTTAATGCGGATATCTGGTTGTCGCCGCTGATGGTGCTGGGCACCCAGTGGTACATCCTGTTCAACGTGATCGCCGGCGCCAGCGCGTTGCCGACCGATCTGCGCGAAGCCGCGCGGATGTTTGACATGCGAGGCTGGCAGTGGTGGCGCCAAGTCGCCTTGCCGGGAATCTTCCCCTATTACGTTACGGGTGCGCTCACTGCCGCTGGCGGTTCGTGGAACGCCAGCATCGTGGCTGAAGCGGTTTCCTGGGGAGATGAACATTTGCAGGCATACGGGCTGGGCTCTTTTATCGCCCACGCCACCGAAGCAGGGGATTTCCCACGCGTGGCGTTGGGCATTGTGGTGATGTCGGTGTTTGTCGTCAGTTTCAACCGCTTGTTGTGGCGCCCTTTGTACCGGTATGCCGAACGCCGTCTGCGTCTTGATTGAGGAGTGAATTACATGAATGTCATGAAGAAGCGTTGCCTGGTGGATGTGCGTGAAGTACGGCATGTCTATGGCACTCCCGGCGGGACCGAACGCCTGGTGCTGGACAATGTCGACATGCGCTTGAACGACGGCGAGATCGTCGGACTGTTGGGGCGTTCAGGCTCTGGCAAATCAACCTTGCTGCGCTCCATTGCCGGCCTGATTTCGCCGACCTCGGGCGTGGTGGATTTTCCTGCCGGCCCTCACGGTTTGCCCAGTTCGGTCAGCATGGTGTTCCAGAGCTTTGCGTTATTCCCCTGGCTGACTGTGCTGCAAAATGTCGAAGTGGGCCTGGAGGCGCGTAATGTGCCTGCACCTGAGCGACGCAAGCGGGCATTGGCTGCCATCGATCTGATCGGCCTGGACGGTTTCGAAAGTGCCTACCCCAAGGAACTGTCCGGCGGTATGCGTCAGCGCGTCGGTCTGGCCCGCGCTTTGGTGGTCGACCCTAATGTGTTGCTGATGGACGAGCCGTTCTCGGCGCTGGACGTACTGACTGCCGAAACCCTGCGCACCGACCTTCTGGATCTCTGGTGCGAGGGGCGGATGCCAATCAAGTCGATCTTGATGGTCACTCACAACATTGAAGAAGCCGTGCTGATGTGTGATCGCATCTTGTTGTTCTCTTCCAACCCAGGGCGAGTGGTGAGTGAAATCGTGGTAGACCTGGCACAGCCTCGTAACCGCCTGGACCCGGCGTTCCAGGCTTTGGTCGAGCAAATTTACGTGCAGATGACTGGGGGCGGCGAGGTGGATACGCAACGCCAGGGGTTGTTCCCTGGGACCGGGGTGGGCATGGTCCTGCCGCCGGTGTCGACCAACGCCCTGGCCGGATTGATCGAGGCGGTGAATGCGCATCCTTATGATGGTCGTGCCGACTTACCAGCGCTGGCCAGTACGCTGCACTACTCCGCCGATGAGTTGTTCCCGATTGCCGAAGTACTGCAACTGTTGCGCTTTGCCGAACTGCAGGGCGGCGACATCAAGCTGCTGCCGGCCGCTCGCAGTTACGCCCGATCCGATGTCGATGGGCGTAAGCAGCTGTTCGCCCAGCATCTGCTCAGTTACGTACCCCTGGTTGCTCATGTGCGCCGGGTACTGGACGATCGCTCCACCCGCACCGCGCCGGCCCGGCGGTTTCGTGACCAGTTGGAAGACTTCATGTCCGAGCAAGATGCTGTCGCAACCCTGGACTGTGTCACACAATGGGGGCGCTATGCTGAGCTGTACGCTTACGACGAAGTGGCCGACCTGTTCAGCCTGGACAACCCGTCCTGAGTCAACAAGCGCTCTGTAACCTGGAGCACGTCACCGTGCTGTGGCGGGTAGTAATGTCAGTCGACGACGCCGACAGGAGGAGCGATGCGAGAGAAGAACAGAGTGGAAAGGGCCAAACTGGCAATTCGCCTGACGTTACTGCTTGGGCTGGCGCTGTGCATCGCGGTGGCCGACACTGTCACCGACCTGGAAATTGCAGCGGGAGTGTTCCAGATCATGGTGGTGCTCATCGCCGTGAGTTTTCTGCCATCGCGTGGGGTGATCGGCGTCGCGGCCATCTGCATGATGTTGACGGTGGTCAGTTACCGGCTCACGCCCTCCGGTGACGCCGAGGCGGGGTTGATCAACTGTTTGATCAGCCTGGCCGTCATTGCCTGCACCACTTACCTGGCGTTACGCATGTCTGCGGCGATTCGTGCCGTGCATCAGACCCGCGAGCACCTGGCCCATGTCGCCCGGATGAACATGCTGGGTGAGCTCACAGCCTCTATTGCCCATGAAGTGAATCAGCCGTTGGCGGCAATCGCCACCAGCGGCAACGCCTGCCTGCGGTGGATGGGGGCGCAACCGGCAAACCTTCCAAAGGCCCGGCAGGCGGTGGAGAGGATTGTCGCCGATACCCATCGCGCCAGCGAAATCATAGCCCGGGTACGCGGTATGGCCCAACGTCAACCGCCCACCAAACAGTGGTTGAATGTCACCGACACTGTTACTGGTAGCCTGCAGCTGTTGCGTAGCGAACTGGACGAGCAAGGCATCACGTTGCGACTGCATATCGACGAGGGTCTGCCGCCCATGTTGGCAGACCTGGTACAAATCCAGCAGGTGTTGTTAAACCTGGTCATGAATGCGGCGGATTCCATGCGCGACGTCGACTCCGATCGACGCATTTTGGATTTGCATGTCGAACACGATCCACGCGATCAATTGCACTTCTCGATCTGTGACCAAGGCAGTGGCTTGGCCCAGGAGAATTGCGAGCGGGTCTTCGATGCCTTCTACACCACCAAGCACGACGGCATGGGTATCGGGCTGGCCATCAGCCGCTCTATTATCGAAGCCCATGACGGCCGTATCTGGGCCTGCGTCAATCCGGAGGTCGGCGCCACTTTCCACTTCACTTTGCCCTGTGGCTACAAGGAAAACTGATGACAGATGCTGTCGTTCTGGCCACGGTTGAATCCATGGTTTATGTCGTCGACGACGACGTCTCGGTACGCGCCTCACTGGAAGACCTGCTGGCTTCGGTCGGGTTGAGCAGCATGACGTTCGGTTCCACTCGCGAATTCGTCGAGGCTCGACGTCCGGACGCACCCGGCTGCCTGATTCTGGATGTGCGCATGCCGGGTATGAGCGGATTGGACTTTCAGGACGAAATGTTGCGTTCCGGGATCTTGCTGCCGGTGATATTCATCACGGCCCATGGCGACATTCCCATGTCGGTGAGGGCCATGAAAGCCGGCGCTCTAGAGTTTTTGACGAAGCCGTTTCGCGAGCAGGACCTGCTCGACGCCATTGAACGGGGCCTGCGCAATGACCGCGAAAGGCGTGAGGCGGTCGCGGTTCTGACTGATTTGCAGTGCCGCCATGCCAGCCTCTCCGAAGGCGAGCGTGATGTCATGAATCTGGTGGTAACCGGACTTTTGAATAAACAGATCGCCGCAAGGCTGGGAGTCAGCGAAGTCACGGTGAAAGTACGGCGCGGCGCCTTGATGCGTAAGATGAAAGCCGACTCCCTGGCCGAACTGGTCAAGTTGTCCGAACGTCTTAAGGCGGGAGATCGCTAGGCTCCAGCATGGGAAACTTGTTCACTAATGAGTTGGGCCAGTATCCGTACAGGTTCGGTAAAGCTTTGCCGAGACCGATGAACGAGGCCGATATCACGATGAAACGTGCGCTGTCCGAGGTCCAGCACTCGTACACCTGTTGGCCATTCCTGATGTGTTGCTGTCTGTGGCACCAGCGCTACACCAACACCATTTTCAACCAGCTTGATGATGGCCCCTAGTTCATCCAGCTCGCAAACCTCATGCAAGGTGAAGTGCATCTGCCGCAGGAATCGGTCGACTTGCCTTCCCCCGAATGATGATCGGTCATACCGAATGAACGGTTGGCTGGAAAGTAGTTCTGACCAATCTTCCCCCGGCACTTCGCGCGGAACAATCAGACGGTAGGGCTCAAGCGCCAAGGTCGTCCAACGCAGATCGCTTTGAAGCGAGAAGGGCGGGCGAATAATTGCCGCCATGTCGATTTCGCCGGCATCCACGAGGTTGACCAACTCCATCGATAGCCCTGGGATTACACGTGTGCGGCACTGTGGGCATTGTTGGTGAAACCTGGCTAACGCGTCCGGTAAAAAGGATCGCTGCACGGAAGCGATAGCACCGATGTTCACCAAGACGCTTGCAGGAAGTCCGCCCGTGGTCGAACCCAGATTGTCATAAAGGCGAAGCAGCTCTTGCGCTTGCAGGAGTATTTGGTGGCCCATCCTGTTGAGGTGAGCTGAGCGTCCCTTCCTGTCGAATATCTCGAAGCCAAGCTCGGCCTCCAGACGTTGAATCTGTGCGCTCACTGCCGCCTGGGTGAGTCCGATCTTATTCCCGGCAGCGGCGAAAGTGCCTTCCCGTGCTACGGCAATGAGTGTCTTGAGTTCTTTGATCATTCACAAATATTAATTGTGTTTCTAAGAAAAATATATTGATTTTTTTACTTGAATTGCAGCTCTACGATGGCCCCATCTTCAAAAACAATAAGGGTCAGGGTATGCAACTGCTTGGGAACCTTCTGCAAGCTGTGAAGCTTTTTATTTACGGATGTCGTTTGCGACATCCACTGAATAACTTGAGCAGGCGTGCGTGCGCATACGTTTGGCATGCGAGCAACTGAGCTGATTGTTGAGATTCACTTCCGCTCAAAACGCTAAAGGTTGTGGGCGGTGCGAAAACCATCGGGCGGCATTAATACGCTGTTTCGTTGTTCACCAACAAAAATACTGTAATTGGAGTTCTGATGAGCCTCTCTCCTTTCCACCTCGCAATCCCTGTTTACAACCTCGCTGGAGCACGCACCTTTTATGGTGAAGTTTTTGGGCTGGAAGAAGGTCGTTCCAGTGCCCAGTGGGTCGACTTCAACTTTTATGGCCACCAACTGGTTATTCATGAACATCCAAAGACCGCCTCCCAAGAGAGTGTCCATAGCAACCCGGTAGACGGACACGATGTACCTGTTCCTCACTTCGGCATCATCCTGGGCTGGGAACAGTGGGAAGCACTGGCCGAACGCCTGAAATCCTTCGGCACCGAGTTTGTGATTGAACCCTACATTCGATTCAAAGGGCAGGTGGGCGAACAAGCCACTATGTTTCTGTTCGACCCTTGCGGCAATGCGCTTGAATTCAAGGCCTTCAAGGATATGAGCCAGCTTTTCGCAAAATGATAAAGATACTGGCCCAGCGCTGTTGGGCCATTTGATTTCAAGTGAGCTGGAAGCTCATGACTCTAGCAACTGCCATGTAACGCAGTCCTTTAATTCCAACAAAAAGGCTAGACATGAAACGTATTCCCTTGGTGTGGCAAATAATTGCCGGGCTTTTGCTTGGCGTGCTCGTCGGTTGGTACTTCAATACACATCCACAGTATCAATTGTGGGTCAGTGCCGAAATCCTGAAACCACTTGGCGATATCTTCATTAAGATGATGAAGATGGTTGTTGTTCCGATTGTGTTCTGTTGCATGATTCTGGGCATCGCAGGAGGCGGGGATAACAAGTCCTTTGGCCGCATGGGCGTAAAGTCGCTGGCTTATTTTTTTGCGATTACCGGCCTGGCCATTGTGATGGGGTTGTGTTTTGCGAACATTTTCGAGCCCGGAACGGGCACTGACATTTCGGGAGTTTCGCACAGCGCCGCTTCGATTAACCTGGAACCCTCCAAAGGCGCCTTGGTGATCCTGCAGAACATCGTCCCCGATAACGTTATTGTGGCGATGTCGGAAGCGAAGCTACTGTCGGTGTTGTTCTTCGCTGTGCTGTTCGGCCTGGCATTGAACTCGCTACCGAGAGAGAAAAGCGCGCCGGTGGTTGCGGTGGTTCAAGGCATCTCCGACGCTATGTTCAAAGTTGTCTCAATCGTCATGGCTTACGCACCGATAGGTGTATTTGGCATGATCGGCGCGACCGTTGCGACCTTTGGCTTTGCCTCGCTGTTGCCCTTGCTAAAGCTGATTGGTGTGGTCTACCTGGCACTGATCGTCTTTGCATTGGTGGTACTTGGCGGAATCTGCTATCTGATCGGTGAGAACATTTTCAAGCTGATCAAGTATTTCCGGAATGAGCTGATTCTTGCGTTCTCGAGTGCCGCATCGGCAGCGGTTATGCCGCAGTTGATGAGCAAGTTGGAGAGCTATGGTGTTCCGCGCCGAATCGTCAGCTTTGTGGTGCCGGTGGGTTATGCATTCAACCTGGATGGCGCGTCGATTTTCCTTGGAGTGGCGACGATTTTTGTCGCACAACTTTATGGTATCGACCTGTCGCTGTCTCAGCAGATTCTGCTGGTGGTCACGATGGTGCTGACCTCCAAAGGTGCTGCCGGGGTACCTGGATTTGCCATCATTATTTTGTCTGCCACGTTGGCGTCTGCCGGTCTTCCATTGGAGGGGGTAGCGCTTATCGCGGGGATCTTCAGGATTATCGATAGCGGAACAACCACGCTGAACGTACTGGGAAATGCGGTTGCCCCCTTGGTTATCGCCAAATGGGAAAAGGCAGCTCTTGAGCCTTCAAAAGTCGAGCGGATGGCACAGAAAGCATAGCGACCCATGGGGAGCCATCGGTCATCAAAATCCTATGGCTCCTTTAGTTTCCGAAGGTGAACCGAGTCTTGAGTCAAGCCACTAGACGACCGGTCTAGTTTTGTATAGAGTGCCTTCCCTATGAAGAAACCTATTCAAGACATGCGACAGCACATTATCGATGTAGCTAAGTCGCTGATGACCCATAAAGGCTACACCGCAGTAGGTCTGGCGGAAGTGCTAGCAACGGCAGGCGTGCCCAAAGGTTCGTTCTACCACTACTTTCGCTCGAAGGAAGAATTCGGGCAGGCGCTGCTTGAAGAGTATTTTCAGGAGTACATCGGTCGCGTCGATATCGTAATGGCAGCGGAAGGAACGGGGGCTGAGCGACTTTTGGGGTATCTACGCTACTGGGCGCAGACGCAAGCATTCGACCATCCTGAAGAGAAATGTCTGGTGGTGAAGCTGGGCGCCGAAGTCTGCGATTTGTCGGAAGACATGCGCACGGTGTTGGAAGAAGGTACCGCGCTCATCATCCAACGGATCACTCGTTGTGTTGAGCAGGGTAGGGCTGATGGTTCTATCTCATTGACCCAGGATGCAACGATCTTGGCGGAATCGCTTTATCAACTATGGCTTGGCGCCTCGCTGTTGGTCAAAGTCAAGAAGACGACGCTCCCCTTTGAAACCGCACTCATCACGAGCAAACGCCTGCTGGCATAGGGGCATTTTTTTTGGTCGGTTTACTAGACGACCGGTCTAATATTTGAGGTAGTCAGCGTGATTGATAACAGTCTTAACACCGACCTTTTTTCATCCACTCGAATGGGCGCCATCGAGATGGCAAACCGTATTGTCATGGCTCCAGTGACGCGCAGTCGGATGGCAGAGGATGGCGTGCCGAATGAACTGCATGCCACTTATTACGCCCAGCGTGCCAGTGCAGGTTTAATCATCGCCGAAGCCACGAACATATCTGCTCAGGGCCGTGGCTATGCCATGACACCAGGTATCTGGTCGGAAGAACAGGTGGCAGGCTGGAGGACAGTTACCGATGCTGTACATGCGGCAGGTGGCAAGATCGTTAGCCAGTTATGGCACGTTGGCCGTTTTTCCAGCGTCGATTTACAGCCTGACGGTGAAGCGCCTGTCGCTCCATCGGCGATCAAGGCCGAAGGCAGTACCTACACCGAAAACGGCTTTGTCGAAGTATCGGTACCTCGCGCGCTGGAAATTGAAGAGATTCCCGGAATCATCGAGCAGTACAGGCACGCGGCAGAAAACGCCAAGCGAGCCGGTTTCGATGGCGTGGAAGTTCATTCCGCCAACAGTTACCTGCTCGACCAATTCTTGCGTGATTCCACCAACCAGCGCACTGACCGGTACGGTGGCTCCATCGAAAACCGGACGCGGCTGACGCTTGAAGTCACGGAAGCTGTGGTAGCGATCTGGGGCAGTGACCGTGTCGGTATCCGTCTTTCGCCGGTGACACCTGACGCAGGCAATACGCCCCCTGACAGCAACGTCATGGCGACCTATGGCTACCTGATTCAGCAGCTCAACAAGTTCAATCTGGCCTATCTGCACTTCGTGGAAGGCGCCACCGCCACCTCTCGCACCGTACCTGAAGGTGTGGATCTGGACGCGTTGAGTGCTCAGTTTGAAGGGCCGTTCATTGGCAACAACAACTATGACCTCGAAATGGCGCTTGAGCGCCGGGCGCAAGGCTGGATTGACGCGGTAGCGTTTGGCCGCTTGTTCATTTCCAACCCCGACCTTGTAGAGCGCTTACGTCGTGGTGCCGAGCTGACCATCGCGCCCCGTGAGAGCTACTACGGGGGAGGCGCCAAGGGCTACACCGATTGGCCAACGGCCAACTATTGAGTGGGTTCCCCCCTCGTCAGGTCGGCGCAGGGAGGCTCCGTCGCGAAAGCATTTCACCGCAAGAGGTACTGAGTATGAATTATCTGAAAAACAAGGTTGCCATCGTCACTGGCGCATCTTCCGGCATTGGTGCCGCCACCACTCGTGCACTCGCCGCACAGGGTGTCCGCGTGGTAGCGGCAGCACTCGATCAGGAAGGACTGGAAGCGTTTGTTGCAGAACTGCGTGAGTCAGGGAGCGATGTGGTTGCTTTCACCACAGATGTTACCCATCTGGATCAAACCAAAGCGCTGGCGAAGTTTGCACAAGACACTTACGGCGCCGTGGACATCCTGGTCAACAACGCCGGTCTGATGCTTTTTTCCAACTGGGTCGATCTAGCCGTGCAAGATTGGGAAAAGATGATCGATGTGAACATCAGGGGATACCTCAACGCTACTGCTGCGGTACTGCCGTTCATGCTGAAACAGAAGTCCGGGCAGATTCTCAACATGGACTCTGTTGCAGGTCACCAGGTAGGGCCAGCGGCAGGTGTCTACAGCGCCACCAAGTTTTTCGTCCAGGCCATGACCGAATCCATGCGTAAGGAATTGGGCGTGCAGCATGGCATTCGCGTCAACACAGTCAGCCCTGGCGTCATCAACACCGGTTGGGCGGACAAGGTCAGCGATCCACAGGGACGCAAGGCTGCTCAGGAGCTGAACCGGATTGCCATCGCGCCTGACGACATCGCCCGTGCCGTGATTTACGCGCTTAACCAGCCGGAAAACGTCACCGTCAACGATCTGATCATCTCGCCGACTCGCCAAGATTGGTGACCGTCGGTTAGCCATGCCGCGCCCACTCAAACCTGACTGTCATCGGAAAATCATTTAATTAGGAATCCATCATGAGCAATCCAACTTACGTCCAGGAATACAACGCAATCGTCGACGTGCTTAGCCAGTACAACGAAGGTGGTGCAAAGGCTGTCAGCGCTTTGATGAAGCCCGCGTTCAACGAGCAGGCCACTATGTTTGGGGTCGACAGCGACAAGCTTGTCGGCGGCGCGATCCAGAATCTGTACGACGTCATCGACAACTCGTTCCGCCCATCGCCCGAAGCTAAAGCCGCGATCGTTCGCATCGACATCGTGGGCACTGCCGCCAGTGCCCGGGTTGATACCGACAACGTTTCCGGATTTCGCTTCACCGACTTCTTCAACCTGCTGAAGGTAGAAGGCCAGTGGACGATCGTCAGCAAGATTTACCACACCCACCCGAACGATTGATCCCTCGAACGCCTCTGGCGAGGTGTGCTGTACCTCGCCCTCAATGAAAGGAGAGAACCATGTCAAAGAACATCAAGGCAGTACCGACCTGCGAGTACAACGCTGTCATCGCAACCGCCAATCAGTATGTTGAAGGTCTCCGGACAGGTAGCGCAGAAGGTGTCGCGCAAGCCTTCCATAAAGACGCGGTGATGTATGGCTTCACCAATGGCGAGCTGCTTGGCGGCCCGATCAAAAATCTGTTTGATTTCGTTCAGAAGAACGGCGATGCCCCGGAAATCACAACCCGACTCGACGTACTGGCGATCACGCCAACGACCGCCGTGGTACGGGTTGATATGGAGAAGGATGCGATCGGTGCCGACTACAACGACTACCTGACCCTGATCAAAATTGATGGCACCTGGAAGGTCATCGCCAAGGTTTATCACCAGTTCGAAGGTTGAGCGTCCACCGATCCCGGTTGAATCAATGCCGGGGTCGGAGTTCATGGCGCAGCTTATGCGGGGCCGAAGTCAGGTGTTTTTAAAGTAGATAATGTTAAGGGAGATACACGATGCCGATGGTTGAGTTTTCCGCTGTCCTGGATAGCGATGCAGGGCACGCCTGGGGCGTATTGAAGAAATTTGGTGAGATAAAAAAATGGCATCCCTCGATTGTCGACAGCAGCATTGAGGACAACCAACCTGACGGAATGATTGGCTGTATTCGCAAACTCACACTGGCCGATGGCGCAGTGGTCAGAGAACGTTTGATGTCAGTGGATGACCGCTACTTAACGCTGTCCTATCGTTTCGAGCAGGCTCAACTCCCGCTGGATAACTATGTGGCCACCGTGAAGTTGGTCTCTCTGACAGGGCAGTCCAAGACATTCATCAATTGGTCTGCAAGCTTCGATCTGCAAGACCCGACTACCGCTGAATACTATCAGGAGCTCATTCGAAGCTTGATCGTGGACGGCCACAATAGTCTCCAGTCATTTCTTATGCAGTAGAGCAGCCTCCAAGGGCAGGGGGAGAGGAAGACAGGGTGGTCCTGATTCTTGCCCCGGGTGCCTTTGACGTTTTCACTGAGCAACTCGCCGATGCAACGCTGACCGACGTGGAGTGCTTAAGAGATCTCACTGCAGACGCCCGGCACTCACGGCGCTTTGTTCAGCGGCAATCCGCTGGCAGGAGGGGCGGGGCGTTGGGGTTTGACGCCGGTACCGAAGGTATTGCCCATGCGCGTGCTGGTCGCGGCCGGTGTTGCCAGGCCGACTTGGTTGGGTGGCCGTTTGTTCACCGGTACGTTCATGGCTTCCTGATTCTTTTGCGCAGCGGTCGCGCCCTCGGGGTTATTGCCCATTTGCTGGCTCAGGCAATTGTAATCCGGTGCCTTGTACCCTCCGACCGTTACTTCGACGCAGCCTCGGGGTTGCTCGGCCTGAACCGCTGTCAGTCCGCTCAACAACAGCACGCCGGCTGCAACACACCACAGATATTTCATTGAAGGCCTCCTGGCCGGCCACGAACGGGCCGCTCTGAAGCGTGAGTCTAGAGCAAAGCGGTCAGGCGGCTCATGATGGTTTTTTTGCACCGGCCGTCACACCAGAGTCATAAACAGCCCTCAGGATGACGGTTTTCAGGGGTGCGTCGCCGTGCAGCGAGGCAGAGTCAGAGACGGGTGCCAGGTTTCAATGACTCACGTCCGCCAGACTTGCCTGGCGTTGCTGTTTTGGTTGGTGTCGTCGGCAGTGATTGCCGGTCCGACTGATTCGCATACTCCACTGGAGCTGGATATCCCGGCCCAGGAATTGGCCAGCGCACTTGAACGGTTCAGTCGTGCCACCGGCATGGCAGTGTTGGTCGATCGCCAGTTGACCCGTGGTCGTCGTTCGATCGCAGTCAAAGGGCGGGTGAATGCCGCCGATGCCTTGAGCCTGATGCTCGGTGGCAGTGGACTGATGGCTCGGTATGCCCGGGCGGATGCCTTCACGTTGCAAGTGGCGCAGGTCACCGAGGTGCCCGCGACGCAAGGCTCGGTCGCAACCAGTGCACCGCTGGCTGGCAGCAATTACGCAACGGCGATTCAATCGGCGATCGAGCGCAGCCTTTGCCGCTCGCCTTCGATCCGGCCAGGCAGTTTTCGGGCATTGCTGCAACTGTGGATCGGCCGTGACGGGGTTGTGCAGTACAGCCGTCTTGTCAGTTCTACAGGTGATGCTCAGCGCGACTCGGCGCTGGTGGAAAGATTACGCAACCTCAACATCGAACGTCCGGCGCCCAGTTCCCTGGGTCAGCCGGTCACGCTGCTTCTGCTACCGGAGTCGTCGGGAAAGCGCATGGAATGCACTCAATGGGAAGGAGTTTCCGGGGGATGAAAGACACCGGACAAAGTTCGATGGTCAGGCTGTTCCTGACGTCCTACGACGATTTCAAGGTGCGCTTGCGCCGGCGCCTCGGTTCGGAGGATCTGGCCAACGACGTCCTGCACGAAACTTACCTGCGGGTCGACCGCATGGAAACACCGCCGAACATTGCCCAGCCCAATGCGTACCTTTATCGCATGGCCCTGAACATCGCGGCGGACCGTCGTCAGTCGGATGCCCGGTTGCTGACAGGCACCGAAGTGGAGGAGTTGCTGCAAGTCTCGGATGAAGCGCTCGATCCGGCCCGCGTGGTGGGCGGGCAAAAGGAAATACAATTGCTGCTCAACGCGCTGTACGAGCTGCCGGCGCGTCGACGCCAAATCTTTATCGCCGCTCGCCTGGAAGAGGCTCCACACCTGGACATTTCCCAGCGCTTCGGCATTTCGACACGGATGGTCGAGAAGGAAATCAAAGCCGCTCTAGGCCATTGCGCCGAGCGCCTGGAAAGAAAAGTCATTCAGCGGTTCGGTCCCGGCGCGGGAAAACCGTCTTGATAGAAGAGTCCAGATTAATCCGTGAGTATCCGCGCGCTTGAACATCTTCCGTATTTCAGCCTCTGAGGCGAAACCTCAGGACCGGCTACAGAGTGAAGCCCAGGACTGGTTGATCCTTTTGACCTCAGGCCGGGCGACCGTCGCCGATGCCCGGGCGTTACGCCAATGGTGCGCACAAAGCCCCGAACATGCGCGTGCCTTCGAACAAAGCAAGCGGTTGTGGCAGCAGTTGCAGCCTGCTGCCGAACGATTGCAGACCCCCCGGCATTTGAGCCGTCGAGCGTTCCTCGGCGGAGCCATCGCGGCGTCGGCCGCCTTTTTTCTGATTCGCGGTACGGTGCCGGGCGGTTTCTCGGGGCTGGGCGCCGATTACATCACTGAAGTCGGTGAGCAGCGGCGGGTCGATCTGGCGGAGGGGCTGAGCCTGGAACTCAACACCCAGACGCGTATCAACCAGCGCGCCAGTGCCGATGGCACCCGCAGCTTCGAGCTGCTCAGCGGCGAAGTCGAAGTCGTGACCCGTGCTCAGGCGCCGCTGAAAGTGCAGGCCGGGGCAGGGTGGTTGAACGCACGTCAGGCCAGGTTCAATCTGCGGCATATCGACCAGAGCGTGTGCGTCACCTGTCTGGAGGGTGTGTTGCTGGTCGACATTCTCGGTCGCAGCGTCCATCTGGAATCAGGCCAGCAACTGACCTATGACGCCAGGCAAGTCGGCACACCGCAAGCGGTCGACACCTCGACAGTGATTGCCTGGCGTCAACAGGTGCTGGTGTTCAACGACGCCACGCTGGCGACGGTGATCGACGAAATCAATCGCTACCGGCCCGGCATGTTGTTGCTGCTCAACAGCGAGTTGGGCAAGCGCAAGGTGCAGGCGCGGTTCAGCCTGGATCAACTGGCGGGCGTGGCATTGCTGATTCGTGATGCGTTTGGCGTCAAGTGCACTGAGTTGCCGGGTGGGGTGGTGGTGCTCAGCTGACGGCTGGCTTGGGGCATGGGGTGTCTCGATTGGCGCTATCGCGGTCCCCGGATTCACTCCAAAGGCCCCATCACCTGTCGATACTTCTCGACCCCCTGAGGCGTCTGCCGCGACAGGCTGACCTCGATTCCCACGGGATTTTCCTTGCGGTTACCGCTCAGCTTGCGCCAGCCCTTGTCCACCTCCCAAACCCGAACCGCAACGTCGCTGACTTCATTGAGCACTGCGACCCCTGCGTTGGGTGTCGGCAGCGGATAGCGGCTGCGGGATTCGGCCTGAGCCCGGTAGAGTGTGTCGCCCTTCAGCCACCAGCGCACGCGCTGCAGTTCACCGTTCTGGCCGGTAGCGACGCGGATCACATCCAGACGAAAGCCTGTGCCGTTGGTGTTGCGCACGGTCACTGCCGGGGGCGCGCTGGACGGTTCATCGACGGTGCCGGGCTTCGCGGGCTCGGTCAGTTCAATGCTGGCGCGCATCGCGACGTCGCGCTCCAGCTGGTTCAGTGCCCGCAACAGGGCTTGGGTCTGTTCGGTGCTGGCCTGCAAATGCGCATCCGCGCGGGTGACGCTGTCAAGGCCGCGCCAGGCAATCACACTGACCACCGCCATCAGCATGATCGCCACCATCACTTCGATCAGGGTAAAACCGCGTTGAGCCGTCATTGGACGCTCACTTGTCCGGTGGGGCTGCGCTGCACAATGATGCTGTTGATTCCGTCCGACAGTTTCAGCTGCACGGGCGGATTGATCCATTCGGCGTTCAACACAACGCTTTTCCTGGGTTCCACACGCACTTCCATCCCCGGTGTCTCCCAGAGACGAGGACGTAGTTGCGAGTCGTTCTGAAAGCGATCAACGCCTTCGCCGTTGTCATTGCGGCGACTGAAGCGGAATCCTTTGGCGTCGGCTCGCCAAGTGATCGGTCGACCATCGGACTGGGCTTCTGCTTGCGCGACCTGGAGCAATTGCGCGACTCGGTCGGCGTCCTTGCGCAGCAAGTGCAGCGGGTCCGGTTTGATGCTGAGGCTGATCGCCGCGCTGGCAATGCCGATGATCACCAGCACGACCATCAACTCGATCAGGGTGAAGCCCTGTTGCTTAAAGCGCTGTTGTTTGAAGCCATTCATTGAGTGCGAGCTCCTTTGCATCGTTTTTATCGTGACGGCTGAAGATGGCGAGCATATGAAATAAAAACGTGAGAATTGCGCTGTAGGCTCATGGCAGGGACTAAAAGGAGATTCAGCCCATGTCGTTTATCGATCGGTTTTCCCCGGCGCAGTGTGTCCAGGCAATCGCCTTGCTGGCGGCGCTGGCTGGCATCGTCACCTGGTCATCGCTGCTGCTGACTTCTGCTGAATCCCGAACGCCGGATGTCGCGCCGCCACTTACGGTTTCACGCTCCGACAGCCCGGTCTTGCAGTGGTTTTCCAACCAGCCGGCACCGGTGGATATCAAGGTCAGCGGGGTGTGGGCCGGCACCCGTGGAGCAGTGGCGATCCTGAGTCTCAACGACGGCCCGCCACGCAGTTTTCTGGTGGGCGAACGGGTGAGCCAAGGGGTGAAAGTCCTCGCCATCGAAGGCGATGCCGTTGTGATCGAACGTGGCGCGGAGCAGACCCGTCTGCTGCTCGCCAAACTGCCGGACTCGCCGTTGCTGCCGGTGTTGACTCAACCTTGAAACCGCCACGATCCCCGCTACAGGGAGTGTGGTGGGCCTTGTCTTTATTTCGCGATCGGTCGACTGATCAGGGTGCCGAGCCGGGCCAGTGGCGGTGCCTCGCGGCTGCGGTCGAATACTTGCAGATCGACCCGTAATAACCGGCCATTCTCAGCGACGCCAATGCTTTGCTCGCAGCGCAACAGCAGCCGACCCTGATCGCATTCCAATGCGCTTGTCCCCGGTGTCGATCGGCCCTCCAGACGCAGCTCGGCCAGGCGACTCTGTGCCGCCAGCAGCGCGATCGATTTGTCCCGCAGCAAGCCATTGCTCTGGGTCATCACGCCGGCGACCCGCACGGCGGCAGACATCGCGACCGCAATAATCGCCAGTGCCACCAGCACTTCGATCAAGGTAAAACCGGTCTGTCGGGGAGGGTGACGCATCAGGCACTCGCGCGGTCTGAACACCGCCTGAATGTAGCCCCCGGGCTTGACCGCTTGACGACCAAAGCTCCCGAGCATTTTCAACACCACTGACATATCTTCTTGCAACACTGCGCGTCGAATCGAATCAAGCCAGGGAATGTCGAGATGGATATCGCGCACTTCAAGTTGCTGGATCACACGCTTCGTTCACCTCGCGGACAGCAAGGTTTCACCTTGATCGAGATCATGGTGGTGGTGGTTATTCTCGGGATTCTGGCGGCGATGGTGGTGCCCAAGGTATTGGACCGTCCGGACCAGGCGCGGGCCACCGCCGCCAAACAGGACATCGGCGGGCTGATGCAGGCATTGAAGCTGTATCGCCTCGACCACGGCACTTATCCGAACATGAACCAGGGTTTGAAAGTGCTGGTCGAGCGCCCGGCGGATGCCAAGAACAGCACCTGGCGTTCGTATCTGGACCGCTTGCCCAACGACCCTTGGGGCCGTCCTTACAACTATCTGAATCCGGGTGCGAATGGCGAAATCGACATCTTCTCCCTCGGTGCCGACGGCCAGCCTGACGGCGACGGCGTGAATGCCGATATCGGCTCCTGGCAGTTGTAAGCGCGGATCAATGTGCACTGGGCCGGTAGCGATTCCAAACTCAGCACCACTGAATTGAGCAACTACGTGTCGGCGCATGGCGCTGCCTGGGGTCCGCTGATCCAGGTGCCTTCGGTGGCCACTTCGGTTGCCATTCCGTTTAACAAAGCCGGCACTGCCAACGTGGATTTGAGTGTCAACGAACTGTGCGGCGTGTTCTCCGGCCGTCTGACCGATTGGAGCCAGATCACAGGTTCGGGCCGTACCGGCGCCATCACTGTCGTTTACCGCAGCGAAAGCAGCGGCACCACCGAGCTATTCACCCGCTTCCTGAACGCCAAGTGCGCCGAGACCGGCACTTTCGCCGTGACCACCAGCTTCGCCTCCAGCTACTCGGGCGGCCTGCCAGCCAACGCTATATCCGCTGCCGGCAGCCAAGCCGTCATGGATCTGGTCAACTCAACCGTGCCCGCAGAAGCAGGCCGTATCACCTACATGAGCCCGGACTACGCGGCCACTACCCTGGCTGGCCTGAGTGATGCCACCAAAGTTGCCAAGGTAGCCGGTGTATCGCCAGCGCCAGCCAACGTGTCGGCCGCTATCGGTGCCGTCGCCGTGCCTGCCGCTGCCAATCGTGCCAACCCTAACGCCTGGGTACCGGTATTCGCCGCCACCTCCAGCCCGACTGATCCAAGTGTTGTGGCTTACCCAGCAACTGGCTACCCGATTCTGGGTTTCACCAACGTAATCTTCAGCCAGTGCTATGCCGATGGCACTCAAAGCACTCAGGTTCGTGACTTCTTTACCCGTCACTACGGTGCCAACGCTGCCAGCAACAACGACACCGCCATCACCGCCAACCGGTTCGTGCCGCTGCCAGCGCTGTGGAAAACCGCCATCCGTAACACCTTCCTGACCGCTTCTAGCGCTCAGAGCATCGGCAATACCAACGTGTGCAACGCCATCGGTCGTCCGCTGTAACCCCTGCTTCCACGACCCGCACTACCCGATCAGCAACGGCGCGAGCCGTTGCTGATTTTTTTGCGTGTGACCTGCGCAAAACAGGCAGATGAACATTGTGTGACATCGGTTCGGTCGCGCACTGGTGTAACCGACTATCCCCTATAAGCAACGCTGGCCGCTTGATAGCACTGCGTTGCAGACCTTCCGCAATTCGAAAGGATGAGTAGTGATGCTGCGCTGCAAACCTCTGGCAAAACCGAGTGCCCCGCGTCGTGATGGCGAACTGTCGATACTGCGGCTCAAGCCGCTGGCCCAGGCCATTGCGCTGTTGATGGTTGCCGGCAATGCCCACGCGGCCACGGCATTCAGTTCAAGCTGGTTTGCCGCCAAAGGGGCGGTGCAGTCTGCCGGCGCGGCGCAGCCAGGGGCGGCAGTGCCGGGGATGCCGCCACCGCTGGCGCAGCAGCAACGGGCCAATCAACAGTTGCAGCGTTCACTGACCAACCTCAACAACACCGTGGCCGCAATCGCCGCCCAGCAAGCCGCGCAAGCGGCCGGCCGACAGGCTGCGTTCGGGCGGGTGCAAACGGTGCCGGATGGTTTGGGCGAGGGCGGTCTGAAGGTCGACAACAGCCTGACCCAAGGCTGGACCAACGCCAACGCCCCGGTGCAAACCCAGGCCGACGGCAAGACCACGGTGAATATCCAACAGACCGCCGACAAAGCGATTCTCAATTGGGAAACCTTCAACGTCGGGCGCAACACCACCGTGGATTTCCAGCAGCAATCGAACTGGGCGGTGCTTAATCGGGTCAACGACCCGAGTGCGCGCCCGAGTGAGATCCAGGGTCAGATCAAGGGCAACGGCACGGTGATGCTGATCAACCGCAACGGCGTGGTGTTCAGCGGCACCAGCCAGGTCAACGTACGTAACCTGGTCGCCGCTGCCGCGACAATTACCGATGTTCAGTTCAACCAGGGCGGCCTGTATGTCGACGCCACGGGCAGCCAGCCGACCTTCACCGAGGCCGCCGGCAAGGTGCTGGTGGAACGTGGCGCCTTGATTGAAACCCACAAGGCGACCTCGTCCACCGACGCCGGCGGTTATGCCTTGCTGCTCGGCACCGAAGTGGAAAACGCTGGTTCCATCGTCACCGCCAAAGGCCAGGCCACCCTGGCTGCCGGCGACAGCTTTTACATCCGCCGTGGTGTCGGCACCAGTGGCAACCAGCGTTCGACCACCCGTGGCAACGAAGTGGCCACGACGCTGAAAACCGGCAGCAGCGCCGGTACGGTGATCAACAATGGCTTGATCCAGGCCTCCACCGGCGATATCACCCTGACCGGGCATCAGGTGCAACAAAACGCGGTGGCGGTGGCCAGCAGCTCAGTCGACGTTCGCGGTACGGTGCACCTGCTGAATTCGATTACTGACAGCACGGGCAGCGTGACGCTCGGTCAGGGCAGTACCACGGCGATTCTGATCGACGCCGCCAGCGGCTCGGCCCTCGACAGTCAGCGCAATGCCGCCCTGGCCGGCCTCGACGGCTCGCCCAACACCTTGAACACCGGCCGTTTCAACAACCTCAGTGGTGTGGCTGATCGCGGCGATCAGTCGCGGGTCGAGATTGTCAGCGGCGGCGGCGTCGATTTCCAGAAGGGTTCCATCACGCTGGCCACTGGTGGCCAGGTCGCGGTCAGTGCGGGCGGGCGCAGCCTGGTGCGCGATGGCGCGGTGATCGACGTGTCCGGTGCAATTGGCGTCAAGGTGGCGATGGAAGCCAACGGCATCAAGATCAACATCCAGGGCAACGAGCAACGGGACGCTCCGGTCAACCGCGACGGTGGTCTGCTGAACAACAGTGACGTGTGGGTCGACAGGCGGGACCTGGTGTTCGTGCCGGCCGGCACCAATGGTTATGCCACCGATCGTTGGTACACCGGTGGGGGTTTGCTTGAAGTCGGGGGCTATCTGGGCACGCAAAGTCACAGCGCCGGTGAGTGGATGGCCCAGGGCGGCACCGTGACATTCACCGGCAACGACGTGGTGACGCAGCAGAACGCGCAGATCAACTTGTCGGGCGGCACCCTGGATGTGCAGAGCGGCTATATTCGCCAGTCCTGGCTCAGAGGGCCGAATGGCCGCCTGTATGAGTTGTCGCGGGCGCCAGGGGACATTCTTTATTCCGGGTTCTACAACGGCTACGAAGACTCGAGCCAGCGCTGGGGCCAGACCTCTTATTACTACAACCCGTTGATCGCTCCCAGGCAGCGCTACGAGCAGGGTTACACCGTAGGGCGCGACGCCGGAAAACTGGTGGTCGCTACCCGCAGCGCGGTGCTCGAAGGTCAGATTGTCGGTGATGTATTCAAGGGCGAGCGCCAGACGCAAGCGCCGAATATCAACCTCGACGGTTACCAGCAAACGCAGACCGCCATGGCTCGACGCGCACAATTGTTGGTCGGCAATTACACGCCGATTTACGACAAAACCACGGGGGTGATCAACAGCGGCCTGAGTCCGGTCCTGGATCAAGTGTTGATCGGCGATGTCGAGCAGAAAATCGCCGCCGGTCTCGACCTGACCTCGGCGGTGACCAGTGACCGGCAAGGCAAACTGCAACTGGACGGCGATCAACTCAGTGGGTTCCAACTCGGGGCGCTGAAGGTCGCGGCCCGGCAACAGGTTCAGGTCGACGCCGCACTGACCGTGGCTGACGGCGGCGAAATCACCCTGTATGCCCCGCAAATCAGCGCCAACGCGGACCTCACTGCACGCGGCGGTAGCATTCGTCTGGGCAACGTGCTCAAACAGGTCAATATCGACAGCAATTTCGTCGTTGGCGATGTGATTCTGGCACCCACCAGTGATTTCAAGGCCCAGGTAACAGTGGCCGATGGCGTTCAGCTGAACACCGCAGGCCTGTGGAGCAACCTGCTGCTTGATGCCAGCGACAGTTCTCGTTTGCCGTACCTCAATGGCGGCACCGTGTCGCTGCGCAGCAGCGGGGATATCGACTTACAGGCGGGCAGCCTGATCGATGTGTCTTCTGGCGGCGCGGTCATGGCCGACGGCAAGACCCGCGGCGGCAAGGGCGGTGATCTGACCTTGGCGGCGGGTGACAGTAGCTCATCGGGGTCGGCTTCGTTGACCCTGGGGGCTGAGTTGCGCGGTGAAGGCGTGACAGGTGGCGGCACCTTGAAAATCCAGTCGCATAAGGTGCAGATCGGCGAGGCGGGCACTGTACCTGCAAGCGACACACTGCAATTGGCTGCAGACTTTTTCAACAAGGGTTTTTCGGCCTACGACATCACCGGCAATGAAGGCTTGATCGTCGCGGATGGCGCTCAGGTCGAGGTGACCACGCCGGTTTATCGCTTTGGCGAAGACGCCGCGAAGACGGCCACTGGCGCGCAAGCGGCGACGGCGCTGGAGCGTTGGCTGCCGACCCTGTATCAGGAAAATCCGCTCAAAGGCGTGCTGACCCAGCGTAAAGGCGCCAGCCTGAGCTTGAATGCCGGCACTGCACAATCCACTCCTGCCGACATGACCACTACCGCGTTGACCCTTGGTCAAGGCTCGGTGATCAGCGTAGACCCTGGTCAGTCAATCAACCTGCGCAGCATCGGCCAACTGACGGCCAATGGTACGTTGAATGCTTGGGGCGGGCAGGTCTCGCTGGGTGGACTGAGTGTTACCGGGCAGGCGGCCGAGAATATCAACGCCATCGGCCATGGTCGTTCCATCTGGCTCGGTGAACACGCGTTGATCGATGTCGCGGCCCGCGCGGCGACGGCGGTTGATGCCCGTGGCCAGACTTATGGACAGGTGCGCAACGGCGGCCAGATTGTGATCGGTGGCCAGATTGACAGCAAAACCGGGATGGCGACGGCGTCCGACCTGTTTGTGGTATTGCGCGAAGGCTCGCGCCTGGAAGCCTCGGGCACCCGGGCGCAGCTGGACATCTCCGGCCAGGGCAAAACCTGGGTGGCAAGTAATGGCGGCAGTATTTCCCTGGGCTCCAGTAATGGCTTGTACCTGGACGGTAGCTTCAACGCCAAAGCGGGCGGCGCGGGGGCGGCGGGTGGCAGTTTGTCGGTCGCGCTGGAGACGCCTTATTACCTGAAAACCACCGTCACTGATCGGGTGCTACAGGTTCGTGAGCTGATCCTCAGCCAGACGCATGTGCCCGGCACGGTGGAAGGCTCGCCTGACGAAGCCGCCGGTTCGCTGGTCTACGGTCGCGGCCAACTGGGTGTCGATCAAATCCAGGCGGGCGGTTTCGACAACGTGGTGCTGCTCAGCAATGGTTTGTTGAGCATGGCCGGCGATGTGTCGCTGACCACCGGCCAGAGCCTGAGCCTGTATTCCCGGGGCATTGGCCTGGCCAAAAACGCTGCGGCCCATAGCCGGGTTGAGCTGAACGCGCCACATGTACTGTTGGCGGGGATACTTACCCCGGATGACCCAAACAAGACTGTTTACGTCCGACCGGTGCTCGAAGCCACTGTGTCCACGGCGAACAACCAGGCGTTGTTCGCAGTCAATGCCAATCTGCTGGATGTTCAAGGCAGCGTACGCTTTAGCAGCAAAGGTACGTTCAAGCGCGCCGACAACTCCATTGTCACCGTCCAGCGCGAGGGCTTCGACCAGGTCGAGCTAAACAGCCAAGGCGATCTGCGCTTCCTCGCTGGCATTGAGGGGCAAGGAATGCCGACCGGCATTACCACGCAATTGATCACCCCTGGCGATATGACCTTGCGCGCTGCGCAGTTATACCCGGCCACCGGAGTCGCCGCGCGGGTGCTGGCGGGTTTGGGGACGGCAGTGGCGCTCTATAACCCGACGCGGACCCTGGTCATCGGTCGCACAGGCAGCGTGACGCCCGATGTACCCTATTCAGCTTTCGGTCGATTGCAATTGGGTGCAGGGAGAATCGAACAAGGTGGCGTCGTGCGCGCGCCGTTGGGGTTGATTGAAGTCGGAACGGTGGGCAATGCGCCCGGCGAAACGACGACTGTCGAGCTGCTACCCGGCAGCTTGACCTCCGTCAGCGGCAAGGGATTGACCTTGCCCTATGGCGGCACCGTCGATGGTCAGACCTACCGCTACGGGGGCAAGAATGTGGCACTGGTCGGTCAAGGCTCCGTGCTCAATGGAAACGGTGACCTGACGGTCGGGGTGATTTTGGGCGGGCAGTCGATTTCGGTCCAGGAAGGGGCCGTCCTGGATCTGTCTGGCGGTGGCGATCTGCTGGGGACCGGGTTTATCTCCGGCCGTGGCGGTTCGACCGACGCCCGTTACAACCCGTTGGTGCAAATCGGCGCCAACGGAGGCTTTACCTTGCCGGGCCTTGCCACCAACCCGGTCTACGCCATCGTGCCGGGCAATCAGAGTGTTTACGCGCCAGTGGCAGCCGAAGGCGGTGCGGTCGACCCGGTGATCGGTCGCCAAGTCACCATTGGCGCGGGCGTGCCCGGGTTGGCAGCCGGCACCTACACGTTGATGCCTTCCACCTATGCCTTGTTGCCGGGGGCGTTCCGGGTCGAGGTCAACGGGCTGGCGGGATTGGGTAGCGTGGCTGGCGCGCAACGGATGCGCAATGGTTCGTGGACCACCGCCGGTACGCTCTCGGTGGCCAATACCGGGCTGCGCGATAGCATTGCCAGTCAATTGATCCTGACCTCCGGTGATGTGTTGCGGCGTTATTCGCAATACAACGAAACCACTTACGCCCAGTTCGCGGTGGCCGATGCCGCTCGGTTGAATGTTCCGCGAGCGATGCTGCCGGTGGATGCAAAAACACTCAAGTTGGCGTTGCTCAAGGGCGCCAAAGAAGAGGCGTTTTCGTTCAACGGCATCGGTAAGTTCGACGCGGCACCGGGCGGATACGGTGGCACCGTGGTGGCGCAGTCGTCAGCAGACATCGAAATCGTCGGGACAGGCCAACAGGCCACTGCCGGCTTTGCCGGCGTCACACTTAAAGCTGACAGCCTGAATGGCTTGCAGGCGACGCGGTTAATGGTCGGTCAGTTGCCTTTTGTTTTCTACGGTCAGGGGGGTAACTACATCCAGTTCACTGGTGCCAGCGCCAATTCCGATATTACCGTGCGCAGCGGTGCGAACCTTTCGGCACCGGAAGTGTTCCTGGTGACGACCACCGGTAATCTGGTGGTGGAGCAGGGGGCGTCGATCAACAGCATTGGCCGTGGCGCGGCGGCCTATGATGCGCGCGACGGTTTCATTTATCAGGCGACTAATCTGCTCGCGGTTTCCAATGGCTTGCTCAACGTGCAAAACGTGCGTGCTCCCGGCGGAACCGTCAGTGGTGCCATGAGCGTAGGCGGATGCGACAGCACCTGCACCGGCCAAACACGGCTTTACTCCGAAGGCAGCATCGTCGCGTCGACGGGCACGACCTTGGAACTGGGCGATCAGGTTCGCTATGGCACCCGCCACCTGACGCTGGCTCTGGGCAACATCAATGTAGGCAGTAACCAGGCATTGACCGATGCAGCGGCACGCAACGTATTACCAGCTGGTTTGAGTCTGAGCCAGCCAGTGCTTGAACGCTTGTTGCGGGGCGATACCGAGTACGGCGCACCGGCGCTGGAAACCCTCGAGCTGTCTGCCCGCGAGGCGATGAATTTCTACGGAAGCGTCACCCTCGACACTTACGACGCCCTGACCGGTCGCTCGCGACTGAACAACCTGATGCTCACCACCCCTGCCATGTATGGCGCTGGCGGTACCAACGATGTGGCGACCATTCGCACCTCCAACCTAATCTGGAACGGTGCCAAAGGCGACCCCGGCGTCGTGATCGCTGGCGGTGCCGGCACCGGCAGCGGACGCCTGGACATTCAGGTCAGACGCATCGAGTTCGGTTATGGCGATTTCGCCCAGCCCAGTTCTGTCGATAGTCTGGACCGTCTGGCGCTGGGGTTTGCCAATGTCAATCTGACGGCCAGCGAGCGCATCACCGCCAATCACAAAGGTAGCCTCGCGGTATACCAGACCCAGGGTGCATTCGATGCGCAAAAGGGTTTCAGTTACAGCGGTGGCAACCTGAATATCGTCACGCCATTGATGACCGGTGAAGCCGGTTCGGTCAATCGCATCACTGCCGGCGGCGCCATTGACGTCAGCGGCACGGCCAACGCCGCAGCCAGTGCTGTCGGCCTCGGGGCTGAATTGTCACTGAGCGCCAGCCGCATCAATCTGGCCAGTGCGGTGGTGTTGCCCAGCGGCAAGCTGACCCTTGACGCTACCAACGACCTGACCCTGACCGACGGCGCGCTGATCGACGTGGCCGGGCGTGCCATTGTCTTCAACGACCTGACCCAATACAGCGGCGGTGGTGAAGTCATTTTGCAGAGCCGAAACGGCAACATTCGTCAGAGTGCCGGTTCGCGCATCGATCTGTCGGCGCGTAACAATCGCGCCGGTCAACTCAGTGCCGTGGCGCTGGACGCGACGGCCGGGCTGGTCGATCTGCAAGGCAGCATTCTGGGGAGCAGCAGCGGTGATTACGACGCCGGTGGCACCTACATGCCGTATCAGGCCGGTGGGGTAGAAATTCAGGCGCAACGCCTGGGCGGCAGCGGCGACCTCAGTCAACAGTTCGCGGCGCTCAATCAGCGTTTGAATCAGGGTGAAGTGCTCGGCTCGCGCAGCTTCCAGCTCAAGCAAGGCGATCTGGTGATCGGCGATGACCTCAAGGCCTCGAACATCACGGTATCGCTGGATAACGGCAGCCTGTGGGTGAGCGGCACCGTGGACGCCAGTGGCGAGCGGGTCGGCAGTATTCGCCTGGCGGCAAAAAACAACCTGACCTTGGGCAGCGGCGCGGTGCTCGATGCCCATGGCAACCGTCTGCGGGTAGACAGCTACGGCAGGATCATCGACTCGCCGAACCGCGCCATGGTTGACCTGACTTCACGCGAAGGCGTGTTGACCCTGGCGGGCGGCGCGCGCATCGACCTGCGTCACGGCACTGATGTGGCGGTCGGCAGCGAGTCAGGGCAGAACGACGGTCGCGCGCGCGGAACGCTTGAACTCAACGCCCGGCGTATGGGTGTCGCGGCACCCGATGCGGTCTACGGTGACATTGCCATTGATGCCAGCGGCAATCTGGATATTCAGGGCGCCCGCTCCATCGCCGTGAACGGGACGTGGCATTACAACGATGCGCCGCTGGGCACTGACCCGGCGGCCAGCGGTCGACCGTATCAGGTGATCGATCAGGCCTATCTGGACAGCAAGCACCTGCAGAGCGTGCAGTTCATCAACGCCGCCCTGGACAACAATGATTTGATGCAACGTAAACTGGCCGGCTTGAACAATGCCCGCTATGCCGATGCCTTCCACCTGCGCCCTGGCGTTGAAATTGTCAGCGCCACCGCCGACGGTGACCTTGTGGTGCAGGGTGACCTGGACCTGTCGGGTTACCGCTACGCCAGCGTCAACCCCCATACGCAGCAGACTTCCGTTTACGGCTCCGGCGAGGCCGGTAGCCTGACATTGCGTGCTGGCGGCGACCTGAATATCTACGGCAGTATCAACGACGGTTTTGCACCACCGCCGGACACCCAGGACGACAAGGGCTGGGTGCTGTTGCCGGGGATTGATTTCACCGGAGGCGATATCGTCGTGCCGGGCGCGGGCATTACCCTGGCCGACGGCACTACGTTCCCGGCCGGTACGACGTTGAACTACGACGTACCGCTCAAAGGCGTGACGGTGGTCGCCGGTACTCGTTTACCGATGGCCGTGACACTCGCTCAGCCGCTGGAACTGTCGGCGGGCACCGTTCTGGCGGCCGACGTGCGCGATAACGTGGGCAACCTGTTGTTCGCTGCCGGTACCTTGTTGCAGCAAAACGTGACCCTGGCCGCCGATTCTCAACTGGGCGCCGGGAGCCTGTTGACCAGCGCCGCGTCCTTGCAAGACTTTGTCTGGCCCAAGGGGGTGCCGTTGCCGAGCGTCGCGGGGGCGATGAATGCTCAGACCAATGTGTTGAATCTCATCGGCGATCTGGCGCTGGCCCGTGGCGCGCTGATTCCGTCCGGCACCGATGTGAAACTGCCCACCGGAGTGGATTCGGTGCAGTTGCGTCCGGAAGTCGCGGGGCGACAGGGGCGGATCTGGGCCATCGCCTCAATGCTGGAGCCGGGCTCACAGTCATGGTCGCTACGGCTGGTTGCCGGGGCGGACACCGAGGCGGCCGACAGCCGCGTTGTTCAGCCAGAAGCGACCCACGGCGACCTGCGTCTGGCCGACAGTCATTACGGTATGTTCGGCAAGGCCAAGGGCGGTGCGATGATCTGGAGCCAAGAGGGTGCGGACGGGCTCGGCGACTCCTCGATGTTGGGCCAGCCGATCGATCTGGACTACGTCAAGGAAATGGTCGGCTACGACTCGATTGAAGCCATGTGCGCCGATCTTCCAGGCTGGTGTACTGAGCAGTCGGGTTTCAAATGGACCGACGCCGGGGGTAATGAAATTGGCGATCCGTCGCTGATCAACACCCCCATCGACCTGGATTACGTCAAGAACCAAGTCGGCTACGACACCATCGAGGCCATGTGCCTGGATCTGCCGTCCTGGTGCGTGGCCTCGGGTGGCACGACCTACGAGTTAGTCCCAGGCAGCACGCGCTTGAGCGTGCTGCGCACGGGTACCGGCGACCTTGAGTTGTTAAGCGCGGGCGACCTGCGCATGGATTCGCTGTTTGGCGTCTACACCGCCGGCAGCTCGTCGGGGCCGACACAGGCCAATGACCCGTACAACCAGGCCAGGAGCCGTGGTGGCAAAGTACTCAACGACGCGAATGGCAGTTACGAGCATCTGGTGAATGGCGGTACAGACAGCGTCTATCGGGCGTGGTACCCGAATGCTGGCGGTAACCTGACGCTCAAGGTCGGGGGTAACCTCACCGGCAACATCACCGCACCGGCCAATGCGCTCGGCCGGCCCAACAGCAAGGATGTCGGTTATGACTCGGCAAACGTCGGCAACTGGCTCTGGCGCCAGGGCAATGGTGGCGTTGCAACCGGCGGCGCGGCGCAGCCTACGGCCTGGTGGATCAACTTCGGTAGCTACACCGCTTCGATGGACCCAGGTGGTGCCGATCAGATGGTGGGCTTCACCGGCTTCGGCACCCTGGGCGGTGGCGACCTGAATGTGCGGGTGGCGGGCGATGCCGGGATCTTGAATACGTTGGCCGGCAGCACGTTCAACTCAAATATCAATCCGCGCAGCCAAGGGTTGGTCCTTGCCGTGGGTGGCACCGGTCGGGTTGCCTCCGATGGCAGCATGCAACTGACCGGCGGTGGCGACCTTGACCTGCGCGTCAGCGGCGCAGCCAATCCGGCCAGCGCGATCGTCAATGGGCATCTCAACGGAGCAGTGATCGATCTGCGCGGCCATGCTCAACTCGACAGTGCGTCGATGGGCAGCCTCAACCTTCATTACGGCCGTGAGTTGAACGACCAGTCTCCTGGTGAAACCCGTGCCTATGACGTATTCCGTGCGACCCGTGGTCTTGCGGCGGGCGGGCTGACATTGATGCCCGGCGATGCGACCTTTGCGCTGTCGACGTTGGGAGATCTGGTGGTTCAGGATGTCGCGGACCCGGGGCGTGCGCCGTTGATGAGTGGTTCGGCGTTTACCTCGGACGCTGGCGTCCAGGGGCTGGGGCGCAGCTGGTTCACGCTGTGGACAGAGCGCACCGCCATCGATCTGTTCTCGGCGGGCGGTAATCTCACGCCTTACACCCAAGGCGTGGAGACGGACCTGGCGGTGGTTTACCCGTCCATTCTTCGTGCCGTTGCGGCCAGCGGCAGTCTTTACTATGGCGAAGCCAGCAGGCTGGGGGTGGGTGGTGGCGCGAGCAATAGCCGCCCTGCATTGGTACTCGCGCCGTCGGCGAACGGGGAATTGCAGTTCCTTGCCGGTGATTCCATCTACGGCGGTAACTTGACCGTCTCTCAAACGAGTGCATCCGGCAGTGCGATGGCGACACCTCAACGACCTGCATTTGTGGCAACGGTCTCTACGGCAATAGTCGGCAGCAATCTATCCGAAACTGGCAATCGTTATGGAGCCCTCTCTAATCGCCACCCATTGTTTGCCTTTGGTCCGGACAGCGCGGCCGGTGAAGGCGCCGCCAACGTCAACCCTGCAAGGTTCTATGCGGCGAACGGCGATTTGCTGGCAGTCAGCAGTGGACGAGCGATGACGTTCACCACAACCAGTGATGCGCGTTTGGGGCAAACCTGGTACGAGGGCGGCGGGCCGGTCTGGATGATGGCCGGGCGGGACATCGTCAGTAGCGGTACCGGGCTGAGTGGCGGGGTCGGTGGTGATTTATTGTTGGCGGAGTTCAACCATGCAGGCAACCTGTTCATCCACAATAACCCCAATGACATCTCCCTCGTCTCCGCCGGCCGCGACATTCTCTACAGCAACTTCAATGTCGCCGGGCCCGGCACGCTGGAGATCAGCGCCGGGCGCAATGTGCTGATGGAAGACAAGGTCAGTGTGACCAGCATAGGTGCCGTGGTGCCCGGGGATTCCCGAGCCGGGGCGAGCATTGTAATGCAGGCCGGGGTGAGTGCCGGTGGACCCGATTACGATCGCTTCATCACCCCCTATCTGTCATCCGCGAACCTGGCCCAGACCGGCCTTTCTCTGGCCGGTCAGGACGGCAAAGTCGCCAAGACCTACGAAACCGAACTGGTCAGTTGGCTGGCCGCTCGTTATGGCTTCAGCGGCAACGCAGAACAGGCTCGCAGCTACTACGCCGCCTTGCCGGCCGAACAGCGCCGGGTGTTTGCCCGTGAGGTGTACTTCGCCGAACTCAAGGCCGGTGGCCGCGAGTACAACGAAGAGGGCGGTCCGCGTCAGGGCAGCTTCCTGCGTGGTCGCGAGGCGATTGCGGCATTGTTCCCCGAGAAGGATGTGGCGGGTAACCCGATCAGCTACAAAGGTGATATCACACTGTACGGCGGCGCCGGTGTGCACACCGATTTCGGTGGCGGCATCCAGATGCTGACTCCGGGCGGTGGTCAGATTTTTGGCATCGAAGGCGTTTCGCCGCCCTCCACGGCGGGCATCATTACCCAAGGCAAGGGCGACATCGAGCTGTACGCCAAAGGCAGCATACTGCTCGGTCAGAGCCGGATCATGACCACGTTCGGCGGTTCGATCCTGGGCTGGTCGGCCGAAGGCGACATCAACGCCGGTCGCGGTTCGAAAACCACCGTGGTCTACACGCCACCCAAACGTCTGTATGACACCTGGGGCAACGTCACCCTGTCGCCGTCGGTGCCGAGCACCGGGGCGGGGATCGCGACGCTCAACCCGATTCCCGAGGTCGAACCGGGAGACATCGATCTGATCGCACCGCTGGGCACCGTCGATGCGGGCGAAGCGGGGATCCGGTCGTCGCGCAACGTTAACATTAGCGCGTTGAGGGTGGTGAACGCGGCGAACATTCAAACCCAAGGGAAGTCGTCCGGGGTGCCGATCACGGCATCGGTGAACACGGGCGCGATTACCTCGGCCAGTTCGGCGGCATCGTCAGCCTCGCAAGCAGCGGAGGACGTGTCGCGCCAGCAGCAGGCAGCGTCGCGCAAGAATCAGGCGTCGGTGTTTACCGTGCAGGTGTTGAGTTTTGGTTCCGAGCAACTGGCACCGACCCGCGATGGCGCGAGTCGTGCGCCTTCGCCGGCGTACAACCCTGACAGTCCGGTGCAGGTGCTGGGCGCGGGGATGCTGGATGAGTCGGCGCGCCAGCGATTGACTGAGGAGGAGCGGGGGAACCTTACGTTATAAGACTCTCGTTGTAAGTGTGGGGCGGCCTTTTGGTCGCCCATTTTTTTTGGGGTGTACGTAGCCGTTACAACCGGCTCATTCAGACAACCCGCGTCATCGTTAACGATCTTCGCAGGCAAGCCAGCTCCAGGGGTCGGCGTATTTCTGTAGGAGCGAGCTTGCTCGCGAAAAACGTCCGGGCGACCGGCTCATTCAGACAACCCGCGTCATCGTTAACGACCTTCGAAACCCACTCCTGAAATGAAGCTTTTATGACAAAAGTTCGGTAGCACATCGCCATTCCGGTCATGCCTATGTAACGCGCTTGAGGGGGCCGCGAGGTCGCTTTTCCAGCCGAGGCGGGACACCGGGAGTGAGGCAATGGGGACTATGGGGACTATGGAACGCTACTCGAAAGTGGGTATGCAGGAACTCGATCAACGCCTGTCGAAGATCGTCGAGGCCGCGCGTAAAAAACCGGTTTCGGTCTATCGCTACGGTGCGCCATGGGTCTGGATCGTGTCCCAGGATGACTGGCAGGGCGCCTTGAAAGAAGCGTCGAGCTACATCCCTCCGGGTCATTCGCTGGTGCTGCTGCGGCCGCAAATCGACGACCTGCTCGACGATCATCGCGACGTCCTGCAGGGCCTCAGCGCCGAGCCCGGCATGCTCATCGCCCCGCAAACCGTCATGCACATCCTGTTGCTGCAATTGCTCTATTCGGTCCCCAGCGAACAGCAACTCTACGAACAACTCAACTACAACCTGCTGTTCCGCTGGTTCGTTGGCCTGGACCTGAATCAGAAGGTCTGGAGCTTCAACGTATTGAGCCGCGACATCGCCACGTTGTTGAGCAACCCCCGGGCGGTTCAACTGATCCAGAAAATCATTGGTGAAGTGTTCTGTGGAGCCTTGCTGCAAATGCCGGAGTTCTCCTTGAACTTTGCGCTGCTGCACACCTGGCTGGGCAAACACACCGCGTCATCGACAGCAAGCAATTGAGTGGGCCAAACGCTGGGCAAACAGCGACGGTCATTTCGAATTCAGGGGGTGGTGTGGAGCATCTTTTCAAGTCACGGCTGGTGCTGTGGAGCTGGCTGCTGGTGGCGGCTGGCGCGCAACCGGTATTCGCCGAAGAAACAGCACCGGTGGCACCGACAAAGTCGGTCGATGTGAACGAGTATTTCGTGCGCGGTAACACCGTGCTTGATGCCCGTGCGATCGAAGAAGCGGTGTATCCGTTTCTCGGTCCGCAAAAAACATTGAGTGATATCGAAGGCGCCCGGGATGCCTTGCAGAAGGTGTATCAGGCCCGCGGTTATCAGTCGGTATTCGTCGAACTGCCGGAGCAGAAAGTCGACGACGGCATCGTCTATCTGCAAGTCAGCGAAACCAAGGTCGGCCGCGTGCGCGTGGTGGGAGCCAAGCATTATTCACCGGTGGAAATCCGTGAGGACGTGCCGGCGCTGAAAGAAGGCGAAGTGCCGGACTTCGCCAAGGTCCAGACCGAACTGGCGCAGCTCAACAAGACACCGGGCCGGCAGGTCATGCCGCTGGTGCGCGAAGGGCTGCGGCCGGGCACCATGGATGTGGACTTGCAGGTGGAAGACCAGAACCCATGGCAAGCTAGCCTGGGCCTGAACAACGACTACAGCGCCGACACCGAAAAGCTGCGCAGCGTAGCCAGTCTCGGCTACAACAACCTTTGGCAGTTGGGGCACAGCGCCTCGCTGACGTTCTTTACCGCGCCTGAGGACACGGCCAACGCCAAGGTCTGGTCGGGTTCCTATACCGCGCCCCTCAGCGAACGCTGGAGTGTGCAGTTCTCCGGTTACCAATCCGACAGCAACGTCGCCACCATCGGCGGCAGCAACGTGCTGGGCAAGGGACACTCGTATGGCGTGTCGGCGATCTACACATTGCCGTCCAGCGGCAACTGGTCCAACTCGCTGTCGGCCGGCATCGACTTCAAGGATTTTGACGAGCAACTGGACCTGGGTGGCGAGAGCGACAAGGTGCCGCTCAAGTACGCGCCATTCACTTTCGCCTACAACGGCTTTCGCTACACCGAAAGCTCCCAGTTGGGTCTCGGTCTGAGCCTGGTCGCCAGCACGCGCAGCGTCCTCGGTTATGGCAGCGATGACGAAGACTTCGACTACAAACGCTATCGCGCGAGCCCCAGCTTCGCAGTGCTCAAGGGCGACAGCAATTACACCTTCACCTTCGGCAACGACTGGCAGACCGCGACCAAAGCCGCGTTCCAACTTGCGTCCGGTCCGCTGGTTTCCAATGAGCAGTTCTCCGCCGGCGGGGCGACTTCGGTGCGCGGCTACCTGGCCGCCGAGCGCACCGCCGACGACGGCTACCTGCTGAGCCAGGAACTGCGCACGCCCTCCCTGGCCAAGTACCTGGGCAGTTACGTCCAGGAGTGGCGCTTCTATACCTTCGCCGAAGGCGCCCAGTTGTACCTGCGTGACGAGCTTCCCGATCAGGACGCGGATTACGCCCTGGCCAGTGTTGGCCTGGGCACCCGCGCGAGCTTGAGCAAATGGCTTTCCGGCAGCCTGGATTGGGGCTACCCGTTGCTCGAAGGGCCGAACACCTCGAAACAGGAATCGCGTCTGCATTTCAACCTGCAAGCGACATTCTGAACCTACGGAGTAATTTTTCATGCAGCGCTTATTCATCGCTTTCCTGATCTGCCTGGGCCTCGTGCTCCCGGCCACCGCCCAGGCCTGGTGGCAGGATGACTGGCATTACCGTAAACAGATTTCGGTCGACACCACGCCCCAGGGCGCGGCGATCAATGAGGCGTTGGGCCGCACGGCGTTGCTGGTGCGTCTACACACTGGCAACTTCACTTTCGACGGCGTCAAGGAAGACGGTTCGGACCTGCGTTTTGTCGCCGCCGATGACAAGACCGTGCTCAACCACCAGATCGAAAGCTTCGATCCGCTGATGGGCATGGCGCTGATCTGGGTCGATGTACCGAAAGTCGAGGGCGGTCAGCGTCAGGACATCTGGATGTATTACGGCAACCAGAAAGCCCCGGCCACCGGTAACGGTCAGTTGACCTTCGACCCGAATTACACCGCGCTTTACCATTTCGACGGTGCCAACGGCACGCCGGCCAAAGACACCACGGCCTACGGCAATACCGCGCAAAACGCTACCGGTGCGAGCATTGATGGCGTGATCGGTCGGGCATTGCAGTGGAACGGCCAGCCATTGCTGCTGCCGGCCAGCCCTTCGCTGCAACACAACGCGGGCAGTGCGTTCACCTTCAGTGCCTGGTTGCGTCTGGATCAGGCCAGTGGCGAGCAGTTGGTCCTGACCCGCCGCGAAGGTGCTGGCAGCCTGCTGCTGGGCTTGACCCAGGGCATGCCGTTTGTCGAGATCGACGGTCAGCGCGCGGTATCGACTCAGCCGCTGAACCCCGGCCAATGGCAACACCTGGCTCTGACCGCCGAAGGCAGCAAGGTCTCGCTGTACGTCAACGGCCGGGAAACCGCGAGCCTTGCGGTCGCCATGCCGGTCTTCAATTCGATCATGGCCATCGGCGCCGATCTGCCGAGCGAAACTGCCGGTGTGTATCAGCCATTCGGCGGCGCGATGGATGAACTGCGCTTGTCCAAAGTCGTCCGACCTGCTGCCCAACTGATGGCCGATGCGAACGCCCAGGGCGCCGAGTCGAAATTGGTGGTCTACGGTGTCGACGAAGAGCAGTCGGGCTACGGTTTTGGCAGTCTTGGCTTCCTGCTTAATGCGGTGCCGATTGACGCCTGGGTGATCATCGCGGTGCTGGTGCTGATGATGTTCCAGTCATGGGTCATCATGATCCGCAAGAACCGCATGGTCAGCCGCGTCAGCACCGCCAACGAAGCTTTCCGCGAGCAGTTCGCCAATGTCGGTACGCGTCTGGAAATGTTCGCCGACGATCAGGAACTCGCCCAGCGCTTGCAGTACTCGTCACTGTGGCGCCTGTATCAGGTGGCGGTGAAGGAAATCCGCACCCGCCGCGAGCAGGGCGCCGACACCTCGTCGGTCTCGGCCGCCACCATTGAAGCCATTCGCTGCTCCATGGACGGCGTACGCACCCGCGAAAATCAGGCGCTCAGTTCAAAACTCTCGACCCTCTCCAACGCCATCGCCGGCGGCCCGTACATCGGCCTGCTCGGTACGGTGCTGGGGATCATGGTGGTGTTCCTCGGCACGGCCATGGCCGGTGACGTCAACATCAACGCCATCGCCCCGGGTATGGCCGCCGCCTTGCTGGCCACGGCCATGGGGCTGTTCGTCGCGATCCCCGCGCTGTTCGGTTACAACCGGCTGATCACGCGCAACAAGGAAGTCAGTGCCGACATGCGGGTGTTCGTCGATGAGTTCATCACCCGTCTGGCGGAGATGCACGGCGAAGGCCAGTTCAGTGAAGCGGCCCATCGCCGTGGCAATCACACCCATCCGTCCGTACCGGCCTGAGGAACACCGACATGGCTTCCGTAAATGCCTCCCACGACGATGACGATGATGCCGCGGTGGACAGCATCAACATCACGCCCCTGGTGGACGTGCTGATGGTGGTGCTGGTGATGTTCATCCTCACCGCCACCGCTCAGGTCTCGGGTATCCAGATCAATCTGCCCAAGGCCAGTGCCTCGGTGTCGCTGTCCGAAGCCAAGACCAAGGCGATATCGGTCAACGACGGCGGTCAAGTGTTCCTCGATGCGTATCCGGTGACGCTGGCCGAGCTGGAGGATCGCTTGCGCATCGAGAAGGCGCAAAACCCCGACTTTCCAGTGATTGTGCGCGGTGATGCCACGGTGCAATACCAGAAAGTCATTGAGGTGCTGGACCTGTTGCGTCGGCTGGAACTGTCCCAGGTCGGTCTTGTCACCGGCAAATCGAGCCAGGGCTGACTATGACCGCACAACAACCCTTCAAGCCGTTACCGGTGAAACCCTCGCCCCTGCGCTTTGTGAAGTGGGGGGCCGGTTTGCTGATCGCCGGCGTGGCCGCGTGGTTTCTCTGGCAGTGGGCCAACGACATGAGCGGCGTGCGTCGGGAAGCGCCCAAGGTGCCGACGATCATTCCGTTGCCGCCACCGCCACCTCCGCCACCGGAAAAACCACCGGAGCCGGAAACGCCCGTGGAAGAAAAGATGGTCGAGCCCGAACCGACGCCGGAGCCGGAAGAGGTCAAACCCGAAGAAGAGGCGCCGCCGAGTCCGGCGGAGGATCTGGCCAACCCGATGCAGATGGACGGCGACGCACAGTCCGGCAACGACGCCTTCAACGTCGGCGCCGGCAAGGGTGGCGGCATGGCCGGTGCCGGAGGCGGGCGTGTGGGCAATGGCACCTACAGCCAGTTCCTGGCGTTCACCTTCCAGCGCTTGCTACGGGAGAACCCGGACTTGCGCAACCTGGCGTTTTCGCTGCAGGCCGATGTCTGGCTGAGCAGTGTGGGCGAGATCACCCGGGTGGAACTGGTCAAGTCCAGCGGTAACCCTGAAGTAGACACCCAGGTCCTCGCCGCGTTGCGCAATGCCCAGCACTTGAGCGAGCGGCCACCGACCTCCCTGACTTTGCCTGTGCGCCTGTCCCTGCAAGGGCGACGTCCGGGTTAACCGAACATTTCAAGTTTTGCCAAAAGGAGTTGTGTGCAGATGATTTCCAACGTGAATCGATTGTCCCTGGCGGTCGGCATGGTCATTGCGACCCTGGTCGGGCACGCAGCGGCAGCCCCTGCGCCCTCGGAAAACGCCACGATCAATCTGATCCGCTTGCTGGTAGAGCAAGGCGTATTGAAACAGGACAAGGCCGAAGCGCTGATTGCCCAGGCCCAGAACGAAGCCGTGCAGGCACAGAAGGCGGCCAGCGCGAGCACCGCGGTGGCGACCGGGCCTGCTGCCGGCCCCGGCGATGTTCGGGTGCAATACGTACCGACGGCGGTACGCGATCAGATCCGCGATCAGGTCAAGGCTGAAGTCATGGCCACCGCCAAACAGGAAAACTGGGCCCAGCCCAACACGTTCCCGGACTGGATTTCACGCATCAGCTTCGACGGTGACATTCGTTTGCGTGACGAGTCGCGCTACTACTCGGGGACCAACAGTAACGAGATCGTCGACTTCGCCAAGCTCAACAACAACGGCCCGTACGACGTGAACCCCAACAGCAGCACCAGCCTGCCACCGTTGCTCAACACTCGTGAAGACCGCGAAAACCTGTTCCGCCTGCGAGCACGTCTGGGCATGAAAGCGGTGATCTCGCCGGAATGGACCGCGGGTATCCGAATCGCCACCGGTTCGGACAACAACCCGGTCAGTACCACCCAATCCCTGGGGGGCGGTTTCGGCAAGAAAGACATCTGGCTCGATCAGGGTTACTTGACCTGGAAACCGTCCAAGGAGTTAACGCTGACTGGCGGGCGGATTGCCAACCCGTTCATGTCCACCGACATGCTCTATTCCAACGACCTGAACTTCGACGGCGTGGCAGCGATTTTCGACCGCAAGCTAAGCCGCGACTGGGGCCTGTTCGGTACCGTCGGCGCGTTCCCGGTGGAGTACACCAACGACACCAGCTCCAGCAACGGTTTCGACAAGGAGGAGAGCGACAACAAATGGCTATACGGCGCGCAGGTTGGCGCCAACTGGGCGATCAACTCCAGCAACCGCCTGAAGGGCGCGTTGGCCTATTACCGTTTCGATGACATCGAAGGCCAGCGCTCCAGTCCTTGCGAGCCGTGGGCCGGCGCGCCAGGTTGTGACACCGATGGCAGTCGCTCGGCGTTCATGCAGAAGGGCAACAGTGTGTTCCTGCTGCGCGACATCACGCCAAACCCGCTCAACCCGGCCACCACGGCGCAACCGCAATTCGTCGGCCTGGCGTCGGAGTTCAACCTGCTGGACCTGAACGTCATGTGGGACGCCGACTTGCCTGAAGACTTCAAACTGCGCAGCCAGGGTAATTACGTACACAACCTGGGGTACGACGAAGGCGAGATGCGCAAGCGTTCGGCCGGACAGATCGTCAACAACCTCGACAGCAATGGCGATATCGAAAGTGGCGCCAATGCCTGGATGGTTCAGTTCACCCTCGGCAGCGAACTGGAGCTGAAGAAGCAGGGCGACTGGAACATGTTCGCGGGCTACAAATACATCCAGCCGGACGCCTTGCCTGATGGCTTCAACGACTCGTCGTTTCACTTGGGCGGCACCAACGCCAAGGGCTACTTCCTTGGCGGTAATTACGGGCTGGCCAAGAACGTCGTCGCCACTGGTCGCTGGTTGAGTTCCGAAGCGGTGTATGGCGCGCCGTTCGACATCGATGTCTTGCAGCTTGAAATCAACACGCGCTTCTAAAGCGCCGGGAGAGCTTCATGAACACAAAAATCCTGCTGTTGGCCTTGGGGGTGTTGGTGTCTCAAGGGGTGAGCGCCGAAGGCATGGAGGAACGTCTGCGCACGCAACTGCGCAGCACCACCCAGCAGTTGCAGGCCCTGCAAAGCCAACAGGCTCAGGCCAGCGCCGCACAAGTGGCGGCCGAGAGTCAGGCCAAGGCTGCTCAGGCGCAAATCAAGCAATTGACTGCCGAGCTGGCCAAGGTCAGAGGTGTGGCTGAACAGTTGGCCGGTCAGCACGACAGCCTGCAAAGCCAGGCTCAGGCGCAAGCGGCGGCCAGCAGCGAGCAGATCGGCAAATTCAAAAAGGCCTATGAAGAACTGTTGGTGATGGCGCGCGGCAAAGAAACCGAGCGCTCGAAGCTGGCGGCACAATTGGCCGAACGTGACACACAAATGCAGCAATGTACGGTCAAGAATCAACAGATGTATGGCGTGGCCAAAGAGATTCTCGCGGCGTACGAAAAAATCGACGTCGCCGAGGTGATAAAGATTCGCCAACCGTTTGCCGGGACCGCTCGGGTCAAGTTCGAAGAGCTGGCCCAAGGCTTTGGCGACGAGCTCTACAAGACCCAATTCGACGCGCCCCAGGCTGCGGTTACTCACTGAACACCAGGGAAGAACTTCACATGACTCAATTGATCAGCCACGTATCGCCACAATCCCTCACCGACGTGCTGCAAGCCGCCGGCTACCGGGTCAACCAGACTGAACAGAACGGCATTGTGCAGTTACTCAGTGCCAGCCAGGGTATCGGCTACGCCGTGCGTTTTGGCAACCCTGCCGTCGAGCAAGGCAGCTACGTCGACTTCACTTTCAGTTGCGCCCTGCGGGTGCAGGGTGCCTTGCCGGCCGGGCTGGCAGAGCTGTGGAACGCCTCGCGACGTTTTGCCCGGTTGTCGGTGCAGGGCGAATTCCTGGTCATGGAAATGGACGTCGTGGTTGCCGCCGGGGTGAGCGACGATCACCTGCGAGGCAACCTGGAACTCTGGGATCGTTTGCTTCAGGAATTCATCGTTTACCTGCGCGAATACAGCCAGAACGCCGGGCAATTGCAGGCTCAGGCTGAAACCACCAATGAAGAGGTTCCAACCCTGTGAAAAAACGTACGGTAGTAGCCAGCGCGGGTGCGTTGGCCGTGCTGGTGGTTGCCGTTGCGCTGGGGGTGCGCCCGGGTAATGACCCTATCGCGGCTCAACAGCCAACGTCATCGACGGCACTGTCGGCGAGTGAACCTGCAGTGGCGCGACTGGGCAATCAGCAGGTCGCACCCGAAGAACTCAAAGCCTTGCTGGCAACGTTGCCGCCGGAGTCACGGGAGCAACTACGGGCCAATCGTGGAGCGCTGGAAGGGTGGATTCGCTCACGTCTGGCCGAGAAAGCGGTGCTCGAACAGGCCGATGCCCAAGGTTGGCGCCAGCGGCCGGAGGTCGAACGGCAAACCCGTGCCGCCACCGAGCAAATCATCTTTCGCGACTACCTGCAGTCGGTCAGTCAAGTACCGGCCGACTACCCCAGTGCAGTCGAATTGCAGCAGGCTTATGAAGCGGGCAAGTCCGAGTGGATGACGCCGTCGTTGTACCGGGTCAGCCAGATTTTCCTCGGGATAGCCGATCCACAAAATCTTGAAAGCATACGCAAGCAGGCGTTGGAGCTGAGCAAGAAAGCCCAGGCGACACCGACGGAATTTGCCGCGTTGGCGAGTCAGTATTCGCAGGACCGCGCCAGCGCCGAAAAGGGCGGCGACACCGGTATGCAACCCCTCCAGCAATTGTTGCCTGAAGTACGCGGCGCCGTGTCGCGCCTCAAGGTTGGTGGCGTGTCGGAACCGGTGCAGAGCAGCGCTGGTTTTCATGTCATCAAACTTACCGAGCTACAACCGGCACGGGTCGCAACCCTGGACGAATTGCGCGAGCGCCTGATACAGGCCTTGCGTGCCCAGCGACAGGAGCAGATCGCCAAGGCCTACCTGGAAGGCATGCTCAACACCGCTACGCTGAGTATCGACTTCGCGGTGTTGAACAACGTGTTGGAGGACAAGCAATAGGGTAGTGGCACAACCTAACGTTCCGCCGTCCGTCCAAAGCCCGGCACTTGCATGCCTTCGTCACCTCCAACGTTCAAGCACGGAAATCCCGCGCCTCAGAATGGAGAGTCACCATGGACATTGATGAGAACGCGCCCGGCAATATTTCTCAGTCGGGCGTGACGGGCAGTACGGACAACGAAGCAGGCCATGATCCGAAGCGCAATGAAACCGAGGTTCCGTTGCCGGCGGACGACGAAGCGCCTGTCGATGAAGAAATGGCAGATGTGGATGCCAGCAATTCAGTGGCGAGCGAGCACCCCGCCCCCTGATGTTTCCAGTCAATGAGCCCGGCGACAGTGCCGGGTTTTTTGTTCCTGGGATTCACTACAGCCAGACAGCGGACCTGAGCGTCTGCGCTGGATAGCGCATCTGTGCCCGCGCAGGTATTTACTGGAAACAATTCGCAACATACAATGAGAATCATTGCTACTAACTCATTGAGTGCGACGTCTTGAACCTTCCTCCCTCCTGCATCCGCCGTAAGGCTTTCCTGAAACACACGTTGCCAACGCTCTCCTGCGTCATGTTCGCAAGTCATTCATGGGCACAGGCACCTATCGAACTGCCAAGCACCAATATTCAGGCCACCGGCATCAACCAGGACGCGAGCTACACGACTTCGCAGGCCAGTACGGCGAGCAAGAGCGATGTGCCGATCAAGGAGGAAGCGCAATCGGTCAATGTGGTCACCCAGCAGACGCTGGCCGACTATCAGGTGCGCTCGCTTAACGATGCAATGAAGTTCGTCAGCGGCGTCAGCCAGAGCAATACGCTGGGCAACTCTCGGGACTCGCTGGTAAAGCGCGGTTTCGGCACCAACGATGATGGCTCGATCCTGCGCGATGGTGTGCGTTCCAATCTGGGGCATAACTTCAGTGCCACGACCGATCGTATCGAAGTGCTCAAAGGACCTGCGTCGATGCTGTACGGCGCGCTGGAACCTGGCGGATTGATCAACGTCATCAGCAAAAAGCCCGAATACACCCAGAGTACGACCCTCAGCGGCTCGGCCTATAGCGAAGGCGGCGGCGCCCTGGCCGTGGACACCACCGGGCCGCTGGGCGATACCGGCCTCGCGTATCGTCTGATTGCCGAACGGGAAAACGAGGATTACTGGCGCAACTACGGGGTGAATCAAAGCACGCTGATCGCGCCATCGCTGACCTGGACCGGCGACCGCGCCAGCCTGACCCTGAGTTATGAGTACAACGAGTATTCCAGCCCGTTCGACCGCGGCACCGTGTTCACCAACGGTCATCCCGCCGACATCGACTACGACAAGCGCCTCGACGAACGCTGGGCGAAAAGCGTCGGCACCCGTGAACTGGCGACTGCGCGGTTTGACTATCAGTTGAGTGACGATTGGAAAACCCGCATCACCTACGGCTGGAACAACGACCGTTACAGCCTCTCGATTGCCCAGCCAACCCTGTTGACCGGCAACACTCTGCGACGGGCTGCCAACGGTGCCCACTACGACGACGAGACTCGCTATGCCAGCTGGGATTTCATAGGCCAGCAAGACCTGTTCGGTCAGCGCCATGACCTGCTGATCGGCGCAGACACTGAAGCGTCCGACCAGTTTCGCGGCAAAACCTACCGGAATACCGCGCAAGCGGGTTTCAACATCACCTCGCCTGTTTACGGGCGTCTGGCCGAGCCGAGTCTGGTCAGTGCCACCCAAAGCGACTTGAGCAATCAACTGACCTCCAGCTCCGTGTACTTCAAGGATAACTGGCACCTCGATGATCGCTGGATCCTGGTACTCGGCGGTCGTCAGCAGCATTACGATCAGTACAGCGATCAAGGGCGGGGCAGCCGCTATACCGTCAATCGCGACGATAACGGCGATGCCTTCGTGCCGTTCCTGGGTCTGGTCTACAAAGCCACCGAGACGCTGTCGCTGTACGGCAACTACAGTCGTTCGTTCAAACCCAACACCGAGGTCGATGATGCCGGCCACACCTTCGATCCGGAGGAGGGTCGCAGCTTTGAGATCGGCGCGAAGTACGATCCGCTGCCGGGGCTGAACTTCAATCTGGCGCTGTTCGACATCGAGAAGAAAAACGTCGTGACCTCGCAGACAGTCAATGGCATCAGTCTCGCAGAGGCGGCGGGCAAGGTCGGTTCACAAGGCCTGGAGCTGGATGTCACCGGGCGTGTGGCCGAACGCTGGGACCTGATCGGCACCTACGCCTACACCCACACGGAAATCCTCGACGATCCGGACGACGAAGGTCATCGCCTGGCCGATGCGCCGAAGCACACCGCCAGCCTGTACCTGACGCATCACCTGAATGTCCCTACGGAGTTTGGGGCCTGGCATGCCGGCGGCGGGGCCCGTTACGTCGGCGAGCGCGCCGCCAATAACGCCAACGATTTCTGGATGAGCAGCTACACCGTGGCCGATGCCTTCGTGCGTTGGGAGTTGCCGATGCTCGGGTACAAGACCTCGCTGCAGTTCAACGTCGATAACCTGTTCGACAAGCAGTACTACCCGTCCTCCACCGGTACCCAACTGGCGGTCAACGTCGGCGAGCCGCGCACCGCGCGCCTCAGCGCCAGTGTGACGTTCTGATCCGCCGGCCTTGAAAAAGAAAAGGGTCGCGAGAGGTTATCTCGCGACCCTTTTTCTTTTAGCGTTTTTACGCTTGCCAATCGCTCGGCGCCACTTGACGGCAAAAGGGGAGGCAGAAGCGTGCTGACACTGCTCCGGATGTTGATCAATCGATGAGCGGGTCGCCCTACTTGCAGCCCACGGGTGTCGGTCACGCATTTGGCCGTTACAATGCGTGCCTCGACCGTGATAAACCAGATAAAAAACATGTCTCTGCCTAAACATCACCTGGAATTGCTCAGCCCCGCTCGTGACGTGAGCATCGCCCGCGAGGCCATCCTGCATGGCGCCGACGCCGTGTATATCGGTGGCCCGAGCTTCGGAGCCCGCCACAACGCCTGCAACGAGGTGAGTGAGATCGCCGGGTTGGTTGAGTTCGCCCGTCGCTATCACGCCCGGGTATTCACCACGATCAACACGATCCTGCATGACAATGAGCTGGAGCCAGCCCGCAAGCTGATCCACCAGCTGTACGATGCCGGGGTCGATGCGTTGATCGTCCAGGACCTGGGCGTGATGGAGCTGGATATTCCGCCGATCGAACTGCACGCCAGCACCCAGACCGACATTCGGACCCTGGCGCGGGCGAAGTTCCTTGATCAGGCCGGCTTCTCCCAACTGGTATTGGCTCGCGAGCTGAATCTGCAAGAGATACGCGCCATCGCCGACGAGACCGATGCAGCGATTGAATTCTTCATTCACGGCGCGTTGTGTGTCGCGTTCTCCGGCCAGTGCAATATCTCCCACGCCCAAAACGGCCGTAGCGCCAACCGTGGCGACTGCTCCCAGGCCTGTCGTTTGCCGTACACCCTCAAGGATGACCAGGGTCGCGTCGTCGCCTACGAAAAACACCTGCTGTCAATGAAGGACAACAACCAGAGCGCCAACATCCGCGCGTTGGTGGAAGCCGGCGTTCGCTCATTCAAGATCGAAGGGCGCTACAAGGACATGGGCTATGTGAAGAACATCACCGCCTACTACCGCCAGCGCCTGGACGACGTGCTTGAAGACCGTCCGGACCTGGCGCGTGCCTCCAGTGGTCGCACCGCGCATTTCTTCGTGCCCGACCCGGACAAAACCTTCCACCGTGGCAGCACCGACTACTTCGTCAGCGATCGCAAGATCGACATTGGCGCCTTCGACTCCCCGACTTTTACCGGCCTGCCAGTCGGCGTGGTGGAGAAAGTTGGCAAGCGTGACTTGCAGGTGGTGACCTTCGATCCGCTGTCCAACGGCGACGGCCTCAACGTGCAGATCAAGCGCGAGGTGGTGGGTTTTCGCGCCAACATCGCCGAGCCCAAGGGTGAGTTCGAAGAGGATGGCCAGAAGCGCTATCGCTACCGCGTCGAGCCCAACGAGATGCCGGAAGGGATGTACAAGCTGCGGCCCAACCATCCATTGAGTCGCAACCTGGACCATAACTGGCAGCAAGCCCTGCAGAAAACTTCCGCCGAGCGCCGCATCGGACTGAGCTGGATTGCACAGCTGGACGAGCAGCGCCTGCAACTGACCGCCACCAGCGAGGAGGGCGTCAGCGCCAGCTTGTCGCTGGACGGCCCGTTTGGTCTGGCCAACAAGCCGGAGCAGGCCCTGGAGCAATTGCGTGATCTGCTCGGTCAACTGGGCACCACGGACTACCACGCCACCGCCATCGAGCTGAAGGCCACCCAGGCATTCTTCATCCCTAACTCGCAGCTCAAAGCCTTGCGCCGCGAAGTGATCGAAGCGCTGACCGTGGCCCGTCTGCTGGCCCATCCTCGAGGTGGTCGCAAAGCCGAAACCGTTCCGCCGCCCGTGTACCCGGACTCGCACCTGTCGTTCCTCGCCAACGTCTACAACCAAAAGGCTCGCGACTTCTATCACCGTCACGGCGTCAAGTTGATCGACGCAGCTTTCGAGGCCCATGAGGAAACCGGAGAAGTGCCGGTGATGATCACCAAGCACTGCTTGCGCTTCTCCTTCAACCTTTGCCCTAAACAGGCAAAAGGGGTTACGGGAGTTCGCACCAAGGTCGCGCCGATGCAACTGGTGCACGGTGACGAGGTGCTGACGTTGAAGTTCGACTGCAAGCCCTGCGAAATGCACGTGATCGGCAAGATCAAGGGCCACATCCTTGACCTGCCGCAACCGGGCAGCGTCCAGCAGCCGATCGTCGGTCACATCAGTCCTGAAGACCTGCTCAAGACAATTCCTCGCGCGCCCCACTAAGGCGGCGCGAGCCTCCAGTCACAGGCGATGCTGTGGCTGGGGCAAGCGTCCGTAGCCGAAGTACTCAGAATCAGTAAGCAGCAGCCTGTCCGAGTGGGTTGTCCTGCACGCTCGCGATGAGATGCAGAGGCATGTGGGGTTGTTCATCAACGGTTGAAACCTCGAAACCACCCACCACCTGGGGTTGTCGCACACTCACTTCGGTCGACTCTCCTGCCATTATTTTCGCCATTCTCGCGTGATTCGCTGCGATTTCATTGAGAGTTGACACGTTACATCTCCAGGTGACTGACTCAGCGCGACGCTGGTCCTTTAAATGATCGGGTAGGCGCAGCGTCAGAATTACGTCGTTTTTGAGCTGCTACGACGAGCGTGTGCAAACGCTGAGCCAGACGTTGACGCTAATGGTGGTGCAGCGGTGCGCAGGCGACGAGCGGCGGCGCCTCTTCCTGACGACGTGAATAGCTGCCGAACCAGGGTCAGAGAGCGCAGAGTCTGTGACGAGGGAGCAAGCCCTCGCCACAGGCCGGCGGTTACTCGATCGGGTCGAGTTGATCCAGCGCGCGGTTCACATTCAGTTCAGCCAGCATGATGACTTGGGCGATGCCCAGCAGGGTATTGCGACTCGGCCCGTGCGTGAGGTCCGCCAGATCCATGGTCATAACATGGGCTGAGGCCAGTGATACGCAAGCGTGTCCCAGAAGGTCTTCTGTGTTGATGTGCGGATCGAGGGTATACATCGTGCTCGGTGTGCGCGGGGTGGCTCGGATGTCGGCGTAGGAGGGGATGCGGTCGGGCTCTTCGTGAAGCTTTTCTGAATGGATGTTTTCGTGGGTGGAGGCTGGATCTGTTTCGGGTGGATTGGGTGTTGGCTTGGGCATTGATGACACTCCTGGGATATGAGGAGCCATCACCCCTTCGCTACCAAACGAGGGGTGGCAGCCATACGCAGGTTGGTAGACCGGTCCAGGAACCCGGCGCATCCGAAGACGCCCCGCGCATGGCCACCATAAGACGCAGAGACAACTCTGCAGAGGTGGCGCGATGCGCCTGGAAAATCCGGGCTACCAAACCCGATCGCTGTTTTTTTCAGCGACCGGAAAACGATAAGCCCCGGGCTTAAGGCGCACAAGCCGGCGGATTCTGGCGTAACCGTAGGCAATGACGCAAGGCGCTGTAGCTTTCGCGAAGTAACCGGCGAGGCTTTTAAACACAGGCGTGTTTAAGTGTAGGAATCGATATCCAGCGTGTACGGTGCCCCGACGGTGTGCCCGTAGATCGAAGCCGTCAGCGCGTCCTGATCCGGTTCCTCGGGCGCCACGGCCAACGGGTTCTTGACCTTGTTCTCTGGGTGCGCCAGCCAACGATCAACGTTTTTCTTCAATTCGGGCTGTTCCGACAGCGATCCGTAAAGCGCTTGTGCGCTAATCCTCTGAGGATGAATGCTTTTCAGGCGTGCGACTGTGGTCTCAACCCTGCTCTTTTCAAGGTCCAGTGCGCGAATGTTGTTCGTCTGGGTTCTGGCGTAAGCCTGCGAACGCACGCTTAAATTACGCTCTATCGCTCGTAACTCGGTGGTGATTTGTGCCAGTGAATCCTTGACCCAATTGAACTCGCTTTCAGTGATACGCGTACGTTTCTCGTCGTGCGCCTGCTTCCATCGCAGCAGAACCGCCCAGCACGCCGGAACGTAACCACCAGTCATCGAATGATTGCCGGCCTGGAATATCTGCGCCAGCAAGGGCGGCCGATCCGGCAGCCCGTTTTTCTGCTGAATCGCCAGGGTGCACGCCGCATGTTGGGTGATGGTGTCGCAACCGGGTTCCCACATGAACGCGGACTTTTCCCCACCACTCAATCGCACCGGCATGAAGTGCTGCAACTTGCCATGGTGATCGTAGGGCTCGCCCGTCCAGTTCGTGATGCCCGTAAAAAACACCGACATCCCGACCGGCACGTTAGCAAGCGTCAAAGCCAATCCCGTCGTGAAGACACCGGGCTTGGTGTCCATCCAGGTGCCCGGCACGCTCGGCACCGGATCGTTGTGATTGACGACGCGGTGATGCACCAAATCCTTCGCGCCGGCGACGAAATTGGCATCGCCCGCGCGGGGGGCGCCGTAGGTGTAAAGCTGGAGGGAATAGTCGAAGCCTGGGCGACGACGCAGCATTTCGGAGAGCAGCAACGCAACGGCACCGCCGAGGCTGTGTCCGCAAATCATGAGCTTCTGTCCGGCGTAAAACTTTTCGAGGTAGTTAACAACGAATTCGTAGGCTGTCTGCGCAGACTCGTAGAAACCTCGATGCACTTTGCTGTCGGTGCCTTCAAACGGCACTTGGAATGCGTCGGCATCGCGCAGTCCATCCGCTATAAGTTCGTAGGTGCCGCGTACCGCGATCAAGATCAGTTCGTCATTGTGGGTAATGAATGCTTGAGTATCGGTCGACTCTGCGCCAAGTGTTCTGTCATCGAGAAAGTGAATTTTGGCAGGGTGTTCCTGAACGCTTTCTTGATCGACTGCGTTGACCTTGTAAAGGCCTGGATCGAAGGGCACGATCTCCAGACGCTTGGAGTACGGCACATCCTCATACAGAGGGTAGAAGGCGCTTTTTTGCGCCGCGTCGACACGCCACAACTCATCACCCTTGGCCAACGCATCGCCGAACCAATTGCCCACGCTGGGTTGTACCGGGAAGGTTACGGTCGTCGTTTCAACCGTATGACCGTCGGGCTGCTGCCCGAAAGGGCAATAACTCAGCGTCGCCATCAGCGCGAGCTGGTAGAGATTCAGTGCACAAAACGCCGGGTCGGTCGACAGCATGGGGCGCAACGCTCGCAGAGGTCGCACTTCCAGAACCGTGTGTTTGAGGGGCATCAGCGCAACGCCGAGCTTCCCATGTTCACCCATGGTTCTCGCTCTATTCGGGCTATGGGGATAATGACGATAGACCTCGGGCGGCAGGTGTGAAACATGCCTGACCAAATGACGCACTTCTACTTGGAGGAACTCGTCTGCGCAGTCTTGTGCGGGGTTTGTCCGGGTGCGGGTTGAGTTTTGGTTCAGATAGCGGGTTTGTTCGGCTCGGACCTGAAGTTCAGTGATCTTGAGCGGATAGTGAGGTCTAGCCTGTAGAAAAACATAGTTTTTTTCACTACCTTCGTACGGTTGATTGAGCAAAACTGCTACAGGTCCCGCAGAGTGATCCGTGATTGTGGCTGAACCAGAAATATCCAAGTGGCCGCTGTATTTAATGCCCTCCGAGTCAGTCGCTGTAAAAAGTAAACCAGCATAAGGCTCACCTGATCCGAATTCATCGACCAGCTGAAAAGTGCTCCAGTTGCTTTGTAACGGACAGGCGAGCACGCGACTGCTCAAGCGTGATTCCAACTCTTTCTCGAATGACGTCATTTCAAAATCTCCTTATTCTGTGCAGCCCGGGTAAATGGTGCATTGCCGTCCATCCGGCATGCGAAAACTGCTGAAGTTCTTGTCATTTCCAAAGCAAAAGGCGTATTGGTCTTCAAAGTTGTCTCCCATGCAGCGTTTCCAGCCACCATTTACATTGACCCAGGTGTCGCCAATGGCCGGGCGCTCCTCATCCGCAAACGTAATTTTCATCTTCACGGTCTTACCCGGTAGTTGATCGAGGCTGTACCCCGAAACTGGGCAGCCACGTTCCGACTTGCCTTGTGCGTTCGCTTTTTTGCAATCAAGGATTTTGACAATGCGTCGCTGCGCACCCGAAGTGCGAAACAACCACTGACAATGACCATGAAAAGTACTTTCACCCGCTTCATTGAACGTGCCCTTGTCCTGTTCCTCCAGGTCATCGCGGACGATGACCATTGCGCTGTCCCCACCGATATCCCCCCGATGTGTCCAATAGGAGGCATTGATATCCAACTTGATGCGCCTGATCACCAGCGGACAGCCACTGACTATCCTGTACATAGCGATTTCGGAGTCCGGTGTGTAACTTTCGCGCCATTTCATGTTGTACCCGACGGCCGTATTCCTGCCTCCAGGCACGGTGCAGGTTTCACCTTTGGCCGGCACATACTCGGCGATGGCCTTATAGGCAAAGTTGGGAGGTAAATCGGCGGTGAAGGTGAATGTGTCCGGCTGACTCTTGGCACAGCCAGTGATTAATGTGAGGCAGCAACTCAAAGCTGAAATTTTCAGCAGCAAGTTCTGCTGTGTAGAAAAGATTGGCATGTGATGAATCTCCTTATTCCGTGCAGCCGGGGTAAATAGTGCAGATACGGCCATCTGGCATTTTGAAAGTGCTGAAGTCGGAATGATTTCCAAAACAGAACGCATCCTGATCTTCAAAGCCTTTTCCCATGCATCGCTTCCATCCACCGGGAACTTCCACCCAGGTATCACCCCAACCAGGCCTTTCCTCGTCGGCCAACGTAATTTTCATCTTCACGGTCTTACCCGGTAGTTGATCGAGGCTGTACCCCGAAACTGGGCGGCCACGTTCCGGCTCGCCTTGTGCGCTCACTTTCTTGCAATCAAGGATTTTGACAATGCGTCGCTGTGCACCCGAAGTGCGAAACAGCCACTGGCAATGGCCGTAGAAAGTGCTTTCACCCGCTTTATTGAACGTGCCCTTGTCCTGTTCCTCCAAGTCATCGCGGATGATGACCATTGCGCTGTCCCCACCGATATCCCCCCGATGTGTCCAATAGGAGGCATTGATATCCAACTTGATGCGCCTAATCACCAGCGGACAGCCACTGACCGTCCGAAACATGGCAATTTCAGAATTCGGTGTGTAACTTTCACGCCATTTCATGTTGTACCCGACGGCCGTATTCCTTCCCCCAGGCACGGTGCAGGTTTCACCTTTGGCCGGCACATACTCGGCGATGGCCTTGTAGGCAAAGTCGGGCGGTAAATCGGCGGTGAAGGTGAATGTGTCCGGCTGCCCAGTCGAGCAGCCCATGGTCAGCGCAAGGCAACAGCCCACACTCGCGGTGCGTGATGCATAGCTCATATCGGCGCTTCCCCCCGCCAAAACCCCACCAACTGCCGCACCCGTTCAAAGTGCTCCACCGAACTCTCATCACCCCGCACTCCCCACTGCGGCGACAACGCGAACCCCGGCGCCTGCAAGCTCTGAATCAACAGAAATTCCAACTGTTCCGGCTCTGTCCAACCCCACTCATCCGCCAGCGCCAAACGCTTGCGCAACCACGTGTCAGGGTCATGCACTTCGGCGAGGTTGGCGTAGACCTCCACGTGTTCGGCCAGCAAGTAACGATGGGCATTGAGCCGGCGAATTTCCGAGGCCTGGGGTTGGGGAAAGGGAGTGCGCAGCCAGAGTGGGCTTTCCGGTACGGGGTACATACCGGGTGCAGGGTTTTTAGTGGTTTGCCAGGCTGTGCCGTCCCAGTAGCAGACGCTGATCGCCGCCCCGAGGAAGGCCGGATATTCTTCAGTCGGCAGATGTTTTAGCGCACGACTCAACACCCGATTATCGTGAAAGCGATACAGCGCCTGATAAGGACGCGTGCCTACGATCAAGCGCTCTTGCCAGTGTTTGACACATTCGCACAATGCACCTTTTTCCACGCTCGCGAGCCAGCCCCAATTGCGTTCGGGATGATCCAGCAGGTCGTCGAGGCGCCTGTCACCGGATTGTTCCAGGGTGAACATGTAAGGGCCGGCGTCGGCCAGGTTTACGAGGGTGGTGCCGTTGTAGACGCTCAAGTATTGGTCATGTCCGCTGGACTTCATCAACAGCTGACGGGTTTCGCGTTCGCTCTGGGAGTCGAGCACCAGGCACAGTTCAAGGCCCAAGCGGCGCTGTTCGTTCATCCATGGGCGGGGGAGTGTATTGATCATGCGGCAGCTCCCTCCGTTGGGCAGACGCCTTCTCGACAGGCTTCGCAGATCGGGCAGAAATCCGCCGCCAACGCACTGCTTGCCGCCATCAGTGCGGGTTGGGAAGACGCGAACATTGGTGGCAGCTCGGGCGGTACCGACAAGCCATCAACTGACCGAGGCGCAGCGACTGAAGCGGCTGGCACGCGCATGGGCGCACCACCCATCTGGAGTGCGCTGCTGCCGAATATTCCGCCGCCGCCTACCTGAAAATGTTCACCGCCGGCTTCGATCGAGAACTTGGCCGCGGCTTTCAGAATGATCAGATCGGCTTCAATAACAATTACCCGGCCTGCGCTGAACGCCAGCGTTTGATCAACTTGGGTGTGGCTATTGCCGGCAACTTGCAGGAAATCGTTGCCCTTGAGCTGTACATACCGGTCACCACTGGTGGTGCGATGCTCCGTGGCTTGCAACACGGTAACGCTGTCGCCTTTGACGGTGGTGCGCAGCTCGTTGCCGACCTCCAGACGGCTGTCGTTTTCTATTCGCTGCTCCATGTCCCGCTGCGCGCGCAGGTAAATCAATTCCTGGCCGGCACGGTCTTCGACGTGCAGTTCGTTAAATCCGGTGCTGTCGGGCGAGCTGTGGGAGCGGAAGACGCTGCGGGTTTTGTTGGCAGGTAGTTCGTAGGGCACCGGGTTGGCGCTGTTGGGGAGGCAGCCGATGATTTCGGGATGATCAGGGTCGCCGTCCTGAAAGCTGACCTGTACTTCCATGCCGACTCTCGGCAAGGCAACGCCGCCGAAGGCATTGCCGGCCGAGAGGGAGGAGACCCGCAGCCAGCAACTGCTTTTATCGTCAAAGCGACCTTCGCGGTCCCAGAAGAACTGCACCTTGACCCGACCGTACTCGTCGCAGTGGATTTCCTCGCCTTTCGGGCCGGTGACCACGGCGGCTTGAGTGCCGGCGATTCGCGGTTTTTCGTGGGTGAGTGGCGGGCGGTAGATCGCGTCCCAAGGGGTGGCAACGAACTGGTTGCGATAACCCTGAAAATCTTTGTCAGCTTCGGTACGCGTGTACGCCGCGTACTTTTGCAGGACTTGAGGTTGCGTACCTTCGTGCTTGATTTCGGTCAGCAACCAGAGGTCGTTCCATTCTTCCTCCGAATGTTCGGACAGTGGCAGAAAGTATCCCGAGAGCAGTGTGGGTTGATCGCTTTTACCCCGCGCCACCTGGCATTCGGCGCCATAACGTTCTTGCGCGCGTCGACTCAACAGCTTGCCGCGATCACGCTGGGTGAACCGGCTGGGGTACTGGTAATCCTCCAGATCCGGCTGAGCTTTGGAAACATCGGACCTGCTCTCGGCCTCCAGCACAATGCGCGCTTTGCTGAAGTCATAATCGCGGCGAGTGGTGCGGCTGGTGCCGGCTTTCACATGCACGTCAAAGTGGTTGATCACAGGCTCTTCGGCGACCAGGCCACTGTCATGCTTGTAGCGTGTCGGACGGTCAAGTCTGGGGAAAACGGTCTGATCGTCGCCAAACACCAACACATGCTTTTCACGGCTGTGCTGGAAGTGGTAGTGCAAGCCTTCCTCCTGGCAGAGGCGCTCGATGAACTGGCGGTCTGACTCCCGGTACTGAACACAATACTCACGGGCCGGATAAGCGTTGCCCAACTGAAACTGATGGAAATCACGGTGGATGCCGTGGTCTTCCAGCACCTGCGCAACGATCTGCGGGACGGTCATTTGCTGGAAAATGCGGCAATTGGTGCGGTGGTCCAGATAGGCCAGTCGAGGCACCAGCGTCACGCTGTAATGCGTCAGGCCATTTCCGAGACTGCCTTTGCTTACACAATGAATTTGCCCATGAACACCGTTGCCGGCGTCGTTGAACGCGAGAAAGGCTTGTTTGTGCAGCAGGTCATTCTGGTTCAGGTCCCGCTTGTCGCTGACCAGTTCGATCTCAAAGGCGTAAGGCTGGCTGATGAACTCCTCGCCGGTGAACTTGAGCACCTGAAGGTCATGTTGAACGTCGTCGATCGTGAGGCTGAAACGGGCGTGAGCGTTTGCATTGAGCATTCAGGGTTCCTTTTCCTGTGGCTTGGCACAGGCTCCGGAACGTTGATGTAACAGGTGCAAACGACCTTCCATGGCCATCACCACAAAACGTCCGGAGCCGGGTCAGTAGCGAAGCTACCAAGGGCCGGCATGAATTGCTGTCAGAGGAGTTGCCCATTTATGCGTTTTCGGAAATTTCCTACCCCGTCCGGTTTCAATCTGTAGGAGTTTGGCTTCTTGCGAAGGCACGTCTGTGGCGAGGGATGAATCCCCTCACCACAGATTTCTTGCCCGCACGAGATTTGCTTGACTGAACAACGCTAGGTTTTTTCAGGCTAGGCGTTTTCATGCCTCGGACGTCACTGATCCTTCTCGCAATTGACCATCCACGACACGCCAAAGCGGTCCACCAGCATCCCGAAGCGTGCCGCCCAGAAGGTCGTTTCCAGCGGCATTTGCACGCTGCCGTCTTCCGCCAGCGCGTTGAACACTCGCTCCGCCTCGGCAATGCTGTCGACATTCAGCGAGACGGAACAGCCGGCCATGTCATCTGTGGGGCGATCGGGCGTGGTGTCCGAGCCCATGATCGCCTGATCGCCCACCGACAGGCGGGTATGAATGATCAGGTTGTGCAAGTCCGCCGGAAAGTGCTCGCGCGCCGGGCTTTCACCGAAGGTCATCATGAGCTCGATCTGGCCTTGCAGGGCCTGGGCATAGAAGGTGAACGCGGCTTTGCAGTCGCCGTTGAAGATGAGGTAGGGATTGATTTTCATTGTTTTGCTCCCGGTGATAAAGGAAGCAGAGGTCGACGATTTCACCTCTGGCTCTGCGCGGCAGTTGGACTCCATCAGCAAAGCGTTAGAGGTGAGGATTGGCAACATTCGTTTAGATGTTTTTCCTATTGCGGAGGTTCGGCTTATGGCTCGCGCCTGTGCATTCAGGCCGCTGCGCGTGGCGCCGCCGGCCGCAGCAAACGCTCAATGGCGCCACCCACAAGGTTTTCGAGCAGTTCATCACGCTCGCACGCATCCAGCGAATGCTGCGCCAGCCAGCTCGGTGCGCTGTTCAGCAAGTTGGCGATAGCGTGTCCGGCGGCACGTTGCGCTTGTTCGCTCAGACGGGGTTTTGTTCCGAGCATCAGCAGCAATTTGCGTTCGTACTGCTCACGCAAGTGGCTAACACGTTCCTGCTGCTCGTCATTCAAACAACCGCTGTCGCGTTCCACCAGGCGAAAATGCCAAGGCATTTCCTGATGCAGGTTCAAGTGCGCGCGGATCAGGTTTTGCAGCTTGTCGCGTTTCGCTGAAGCCTTTTGGTCGATCCGCCCGAGCGTCGACAGCAGCTCTTCGTAGAACTCCTCGATCAGATCGAGCAGCAAGTGCTGCTTGCTGGGGTAATGGTGATACAACGAGCCCGGGGAAAGCCCCAGGCACGTCGCGAGCTCACGTATGCCGACCTGCCCGAAACCCTTGCTGGCAAACAGCTCCAGCACCTTGTCCCGGTATTCGGCAAAACGTGAGCATCGCTCAAGCATAGGCATGGAAGCCGCGCCCCGTTTTGCGGCCCAGGTAACCGGCGGCGACCATTTCCTTGAGCAGTGGCGCGGGGCGGTATTTGCTGTCGTTGAAGCCGTCGTAGAAGGCTTCGAGAATCGCCAGGACGGTGTCCAGGCCGATCAGGTCCGCCAACGCCAGCGGGCCGATGGGCTGGTTGCAACCCAGGCGCATGCCGGCGTCGATGTCTTCGGCGCTGGCCAGGCCTTCCTGAAGTACCATGATCGCTTCATTGATCATCGGCACCAGAATCCGGTTGACCACAAATCCCGGACGGTTGCCGGCGGTGATCGCGGTTTTGCCGAGGGTGGTCGCCATGTCCAGCGCCAAGGCGTGGGTGGCGTCGCTGGTTTGCAGGCCACGAATCACTTCAATCAGGCCCATCACCGGCACCGGATTGAAGAAATGCAGACCGATGAAACGCTCAGGCTGGCTGACGCTGGCGGCAAGCTGCGTGATGGACAGCGACGACGTGTTGGAGGCGATCACACACTCGGAGCTGACCTGCGCGGCGATCTGTTGCAGCACGCGCAGTTTCAGGTCGAGGTTTTCGGTGGCGGCTTCGATGACCAGTTGCACGTTCTGCAGGCTGCTGTAATCGGTGCTGATGCGGATCTTGTCGAGGGCGGCGAGCTTTTGCTCCTGGGTCAGGGTTTCCTTGGCGATCTGCCGATCGAGGTTTTTTCCGACCGTCGCAAGGGCCTTTTGCAGGGCGCTTTCGGAGATGTCGATCAAGGTCACATTGAAGCCGGCCAGGGCGCAGACTTGCGCAATGCCGTTACCCATGGTGCCTGCGCCGATCACACCGATATTTTGCAGATTCATGTACACATCCTTCCGGTCAAACCCTGCGATACCTTGGCCGATGCAACGGCCGAAGGCGTACTATTGGCCGCGAGTCTAGAACTGGCAGGGCGGTTGTCCTATGCCGAAACTGTTCAACGGTGCTGGTGTTTTTGGCCATTCGGGTGATGAGGAGCGAAGCGTTCAGATGCGGGAAAAGGACTCGGTGGCCGCCTACTTTGTGCAGGCGATGATCCATGGGCTGGGGGACAATTCTCAGCGGCGGCGAGCTGCGCTGGAACAGGCAGGTATCGATCCCGCGTTGATCGAGCAGCCAGTGGCACGGGTGCCTGCCAATGCGTTTGCCGCGCTGTGGTTGATCCAGATTCGCGAACTGGACGACGAATTTTTCAAACTCGATTCCCACGGCATGCCGCCTGGCGCCTTCGCTTTGATCTGCCGCGCCTTGATTCAGGAACCCGACCTGCATAAAGCCATGCGCCAGTGCCTGAACAACTTCGCCCTGTTCCTCCACGACTTTCGCGGCACGCTGACGGTGCGCGGCAAACGTGCCGTGATCAGCCTGGACACCCGCGCGCAGGACGACGATGTCGCGCGTTTGGGCGAAGAAACCTTTCTGGTGCTGATGATCAGCCTGATGTGCTGGCTGGGCGGCCGACGCATCCCGATCGACCGCGCGGACTTCCGTCACGAGCGCGTGTCCCTCAGCGATGACCGTTTGCTCTGGGGGCCGAACCTGACCTTTGGCGCCGAGCGCACCGAAATCGAATTCGCCAGCCACTACCTGCGCTTGCCGGTGGTTCAGGACCTGGCTACGCTGAAAGTGTTTCTGCGAACCGCCCCGCAATGGCTGGTGATCCGCTTCCGCAATCAACATGGCCTCGCGTCGCAAGTCCACCAGCGCCTGCGCAACAGTCATTACAGCCAGTGGCCGACCTTGCAGGCTTTTGCCCTGGAACAACACCTCAGTCCCAGCACCTTTCGCCGCAAGCTGGAGCGAGAGGGGTGTTCGTATCAAGAGATCAAGGATGAGGTGCGGCGCGGAGTTGCTTTTGAGCAGTTGAGACAGAGCACGGCCAGCATTGGCGACATTGCCGAGCAACTGGGTTTTCAGGAACCGAGTGCGTTTCATCGGGCGTTCAAGAAGTGGACGGGGGAGAGTCCGGGGCGGTATCGGGCGCGGTTTCAGGAGCAGATGATGTCGGATCTGGATTGAGTCTTGTCCTCCACCTTCAAGAAGAGAATTCGAGAGACCGCGCAAGCGCAATCGATAAACATGCCTGCCCTATCCCGCGTCACCTCATTACTTGACCAGGCCAGACGCGCCTTGCTCCTTGTCTGGGCGACTTCTCGCGGGTTGTTCCTGGGCCTGGTGCTGGCCACCCTGATCGCAGGCATGCTCCCGGCGCTGGCTGCCTGGCTGGGCCAGCGCATCGTCGACGCGGTGGTCTTCGCCATGCAGTTGCACGCGCAGCAAGGCAGCGCGCCAATGTGGCCAGTCTTGCGTTACGTGCTGTTTGAGGCCGGTGTGCTCGCGTTGCTTTCCGCGACCCAGCGCGCCCTGTCGGTTCAGCAATCGCTGTTGCGGGTGCAGCTGGGGCAGAAGGTCAACACGATGATTCTGGAGAAGGCCCAGACGTTGTCGTTGGTGCAGTTCGAAAATTCGGAGTTTTACGACAAGCTGGTCAGGGTCCGGCGCGAGGCCTCGACGCGGCCGCTGGCGCTGGTGATGAAGTCACTGGGGCTGATCCAGAACCTGATCGTGCTGATCAGCTTCGGTGTGTTGCTGGTGCATTTTTCGCCTTGGGCGCTGGTGTTGTTGCTGGTCGGTGCCTTACCTGTGTTTTTTGCCGAAGCGCATTTCTCCGGTGACGCTTTCAGGCTGTTCACTCGCCGTGCGCCGGAGAGTCGGCGGCAGAACTACATCGAGACGCTGCTCTCCCACGAGGCCTACATCAAAGAGGTCAAGTTGTTCGGTTTCGCGCCGCTGCTGTTGCAGCGGTATCGCGACACGTTCGCGCGTCTATACGCCGAGGACCGTCGGTTGACCTTGCGCCGGGATGGCTGGGGTTTTGTGCTGGGGTTGCTGGGCACGGGGGCGTTTTACCTGGCTTACGCGTGGGTGGTGGTCGCCACCGTTCACGGCAGTATCAGCCTCGGTCAGATGACCATGTACCTGGTGCTGTTCAAGCAGGGGCAGACGGCGGTCAGCAGCAGCTTGAGTGCCATCAGCGGTCTTTATGAAGACGGTTTGTACCTGTCGAGCCTCTATGAATACCTGGCTGAGCCCGTCGTCGCGGATCCCGGGCACCTCACCGAGGGTGCGGTGCCCGGTGATGGTTTGCGCTTCGAGAATGTCGGTTTCCGCTATCCGGGGGCGAGCCGTGCCGCGCTGGAGGGGATCGATCTGCACCTCGTACCGGGGCGCAGTGTGGCGCTGGTAGGGGAGAACGGTTCAGGCAAGACCACGCTGATCAAGCTGCTGACTCGTCTGTACCGTCCCGATCAGGGCCGCATTCTATTGGACGGCAGCGATTTGCAGGCGTGGGAACAAGGCGCACTGCGTCGGCGTATGGGTGTGATTTTTCAGGACTACATCCGTTACCAGTTCTCCGTGGGCGAGAACATTGGCGTCGGTGACACCCTGGCGTTCAATGATGAACAACGTTGGCAGGAAGCCGCCGCCGAGGGCATGGCCGCGCCTTTCATCGAGCGCCTGGACCGTGGGTATGCGACGCAATTGGGCCGCTGGTTTGCGGGTGGGCAGGAACTGTCCGGCGGGCAATGGCAGAAGATTGCCTTGTCGCGCGCTTACATGCGCCGTGATGCCGACATACTGATTCTTGATGAGCCGACTTCAGCCCTCGACCCGGCGGCGGAAGCGGCGGTGTTCGAGCATTTCAGCGAACACACCGAAGGTCGCATGACGCTGCTGATTTCCCACCGGTTCTCCAGTGTGCGCAATGCCGATCACATCATCGTGCTGGATCAGGGCACGATCCTCGAGCGCGGCGACCACGACAGTCTGGTGGCGGCGGGCGGGCGATACGCGCAGTTGTTCCACCTGCAGGCGCAAGGTTACCGATAGCCATCAGGAGTCTTGAGCACCGCGAGTCATTGGCGGTCCGGCCATCTGCGGCGGTTTTGCCCTCATCAAACCCTCGAGTGCCTGGCGATACTGGGTGCTGCCCAGACTCATGCTGTTGTTGTGCGTACCACCCGGCACCAGCAGCAGGCGTGTTGTCTGACACTCCGCCTTCGCAAGCAAGCGTTGCTCCTACAGGAACCGCAACACAATCTTGCCAATGTGATCACCACCTTCCATCCGCGCCCTGGTCTCGGAACCGCTGGGGCGCGGGCGAATCGTCTCGAGCCGGAGTTCGGGCCTGCTGGTGCGCCGCCCGCTCCCACAAGGGCGGTGTTTCAGCGTTATGGCATTTCAGGCAGTTCTTGCGCACGCAGGTCGAACACCAGCACTTCGGCATCCACGCCGTTGCTCAAGCTCAGCAGCTGTTCATCCCGAACCCGCACGCCATCGCCTTCCTGCAATTGCATGCCGTTGAGTTCGACACTGCCGCGAGCCACATGCACATAGGCATAGCGATTGGCGGTCAGTTCCAGCGTGGCGGTTTCCTTGCCGTCGATCAGCCCGGCATACACCCGTGCATCCTGACGCACCTTCAGTGAACCGTTTGTCCCCTCGGGAGAGATGATCAGTTGCAGACGGCCGCGTTTTTTCTGCGTGCTGAAATGCTCTTGCTGATAGCGCGGTTTGGCGCCGCTGACGTCCGGCACAATCCAGATTTGCAGGAAGTGCACGCCACGCGTGGCCGAGTGGTTGTACTCGCTGTGCGCCACGCCGCTGCCGGCGCTCATCAATTGCACGTCACCGGGGCGGATCACCGAACCGGTGCCCAGGGTGTCCTTGTGTTCCAGGGCACCTTCGAGCACATAGGAGAAAATCTCCATGTCGCGGTGCGGGTGCTGGCCAAAGCCCTTGCCGGCCGCGACGCGATCATCGTTGATCACCAGCAGATCGGAAAAACCCTGCTCTTTCGGGTTGCGGTAGTTGGCGAAGGAAAAGGTGTGGAACGACTTCAACCAACCGTGATTGGCCGCGCCGCGATCGGAAGCTTTGCGAAGGGTCAGCATGATGAAATCTCCTGTTGGGACGTTGATTCGTCCGAGTGAGGAGAAGGTTAATGTTTATCGTTGGGTGCAATAAGTAGGTGGAAATTGAAATACTGTCCCTCTCAAGTTGACAATAATGGACAGGCTGTTCCCGTTACATTTGGCCATAATGCACAGCACTGTCTTGATGCCGTGCGCGTAACTTGTAGGAGCCGAGCTTGCTCGCGATAGCGGTGTATCAGCCGAAAGGGTTGGCGACTGACACACCGCTATCGCGAGCAAGCTCAGCTCCTACAGAGTTTGTTGTTTAGCCAGTAATCCTTTTTTGACCTCAGTGAATGTGAATCCATGAAAACCGTGGCTATGGTGCTGTTCCCTGATTTTCTCCTGCTCGACATGGCCGGTCCGATGGAAGTGTTTTCCATTGCCAATCGCTACCTGGCTCCGGCTGATCGGTACGAGCTGTCGACCATCGGCACCGAACACGGGGCATTGCGGGCGTCAAACGGCGTCAGCGTTCACACCGACGTGCACATCGATCAGGCGGATCAAGCGTATGACCTGTTGCTGGTACCGGGCGGTCCCGGTGCCTACAACGAAAAACACCCGCCGTTGCTCGGCTGGCTCAAAGGCGCTGTCAGCCGGGCCGAACGTTATGGCTCGATCTGCACCGGCGCATTCGTGCTCGGACATGCCGGTCTGCTCGATGGTTATCGCGTGACCACCCACTGGCATTACACCGAGCGGCTGATCAAGGGCTTCCCGAAGGCAATGGTGGAGACCGACCAGATTTACGTGCAGGACCGCAACCTCATCACTTCCGGCGGCGTCACGGCCGGCATCGACCTCGCGTTGTCCGTCGTCGCCAAAGACCACGGCAAGAAAGTCGCTCAGGACGTGGCCAAGGTGTTGCTGGTGGTGATGAAGCGCCAGGGCGGGCAGGCGCAATTCAGTCCGTTGATGGCTGCTGTTTCGCCCCACGAAACGCCGGTGACCCGCGTGCAGAACTATGTGCTTGAGCATCCGGATGAGGCGTTCAGTATCGAACGCATGGCCGCGCTCGCCACCATGAGTCCCCGTCATTTCGCCAGGGTGTTTGCCCGGGAAGTGAACATGACCCCGATGGAATTTCTGCAAAGCGCCCGCATCGACTGCGCCAGAAGTCTCCTGGAAACCACTGACTTGCCGCTCAAGACCGTGGCTTTCAAAAGTGGCTTCGGCAGTGTCCGGCACATGCGCTTCCTGTTCAGTGAAAAACTGGGTTTGACCCCGTCCCAGTACCGCGAACAATTCAGCTAGAGCCATCTTGTCCGTTTTGCGCACCGTGATGGCTGTGACGCTCCCACCGTGCCAGTTGCTCCGTCATCGAGGCCTGCCAAGATACAGTGAACTCTTTTCAAGGGAGGTGTGCGAATCTGGCGCGCAATGGATTTCGCCGTCCGTTGAGCCGCCCCGAGTTTGCGCACGTGAATGAGCATGAACAGCCTCGGAGTTTCAAACGGCGATGCGGTGGTGCAATTCGGCCCCTACGCCTTCCACCTGCGGCAACGGCTGATCCTGGACGGTGATCGGCCCCTGCGTATGGGCGGGCGAGCCCTGGATATTTTGCAGGTGTTGGTCCAGCGCGCAGGTACTGTCGTCAGCAAGGATGAACTGATCGCGCTCGTCTGGCCGACTTCGGTGGTCGAGGAAATCAACCTGCGTGTGCACATCGCGGCGCTGCGCCGTGCCTTGGGCGACGGGCAGGACGGGCGACGCTACATCGTCAACATTCCCCAGCGCGGTTACAGCTTTATCGCGGCAGTGCAGCGGGTGCCTGCGTGTTCGCTGGCGCCGGTCGAGGCCGTTCAAAAACTTCAACACAACTTGCCCACGCGTCTCACACCGGTCATCGGTCGCGACTCGATCGTCGGCAGCCTGGTCCGGCAATTACCGGTGCGACGCTTCATGAGCCTGGTCGGTCCTGGCGGCATTGGCAAGACCACCGTGGCGGTGCGGGTGGCGGAACTGTTGTTGCAGCATTATCAGGATGGCGTCTGGCGGGTAGACCTTGCGGCAATCCATGATCCCGCGCAGGTGGTCGATCAGTTGACCCGCACGCTTGAACTGGAGGTGGGGACGCCACTCGACACATTGACGCAACGCCATGCGCTGCTGGTCCTGGACAACTGCGAGCACCTGCTGGAGCGCTGCCGCAGTTTGGTCGAGGATCTGCTGAAATCCGCGCCACGGCTGTCGATCCTTGTCACCAGTCGAGAGCCGCTCCAGGCATTGGGGGAAACGGTCCAGCGTTTGCCACCCCTGGCGGTGCCGCCGGCATCGGCGCTGAACAGTGTGGCCGAGGCGATGGGCTATTCGGCGGTACAGCTATTCGTGAGTCATGCCCGTACCCGTCAGCAAGGGTTCGCCCTGCGTGAACAAGACCTGAACGTGGTGCGCGAAATCTGTCGCCGGCTCGATGGCTTGCCATTGGCCATTGAGCTGGCCGCTGCGCAAATTGATGCGTTGGCACTGGTGGGCGTGCGTGCCCAACTCGACAACTGTTTTCAACTGCTGACTCAAGGCCGGCGTACCGCCGTGCCCCGACATCAAACCTTGAAAGCGGCGCTGGACTGGAGCTACGAGCAACTTAGCCCACTGGAGCAAATCGTGTTACAGCGTCTGGCGGTATTCAAAATGGCCTTTACGCTGGACGCTGCGATTGGCGTACTCGGTTGCGCCGCGCTATTGCCCGGCCGTCTGGTCGAGGTGGTGGAAAGTCTGGCGCTCAAGTCGTTGCTGTCGCTGGAGCAAAGCGGCGGACTGAGCCGTTACCGCTTCCTCAACACCACGCACACCTATGCCCTGGAAAAACTTGAATACAGTGGTGAGTTGCGGGCCTTTGAAATGCGTTACGCCCGCTACATCAGTCAGGCGCGCTAATTGTAGGAGCGAGCTTGCTCGCGATGGATTTAAGGGCAACGCGTTTATCCAGAAGACACGCGTCATCGTTAACGACCATCGCGAGCAAGCACGCTCCTACAAGGGGAGCGGGACGCGCTGGTTTCAACTGGGCAGGTTGCGCTGCAACTCGTCGAGTAGTTGGCGAACTTTCCTCAGGTCCGGCGTAGCAAAACCTTCGGTGAACCGGTTGTAAATCGGCGCCAGCAACGTGTGCGCTTGCCGGTACCGTCCTTGTCGCTGCCAAAGCTGTGCCAGCGAAGTGGCGCTACGCAATTCCCAGGCAAGGGCGCCTTGATGTTTTGCCACGTTCAAGGCCCGAATCAGCACGGCTTCGGCGGCTTCGGTTTTTAACGGGCAATCTTCAGCCACCAGCGCATCAGCCTTGGCTCGCAGGATTTCTGCCGTGCTCCAGCCGGCCCTGCCGGTGTCTGCCCGTTGCAACAAGGCGTCATCGAGAAAGCCGGTGTCCAGCGTGACCATGATGTCCTTGATCAGACCCATCCCTGGCTGAAGAGGCAAGTGTGCTTCGGCGCGGTCGATCACCTGCGCATAGTGCCGGGCCCAAGTGTAGAACAGCAGCACCGAGTGTTTCTGCGCTTGCTCCAACAACAGGCGCAGGAGTTCGCGAGCCGTGCGGTTGTCTCCGTTGTAATGAGCGATCAGGCAGCCGGCCAGAGCCAGGGTGTAGCAGATGGATGTGCCGTGGTTGATCTGGGTCGCGATGTCCAGCGCCTGCCGGGCGGTGTGCCAGGCCCGCTCCGGTTGACCCTGCAGCCAGAGGATGCGCGCATGAACCGTCAGCGCAGCGACGCTCTGATCATAGTGCACGCCAAAGCCGTGGGTGAAGCGGCCGAGGTGCCCGCTCTGGGCCATGCGCTGCAGGACCTCCTCGGCATCGACCCGGGCCTGTTGCTGGTCCCCGGAAAAATGCAGCGCCAGCACCCGCAAGCGATGGGAGCTGAGGGTCAACAGCGCATCGCCTTGCAGCTCCAGTCGGTCGAATTGTTGGCTCTGTTCCAGCGCTGTTTGATAGTGAGCGCAACTGAGGTTGACCGCCATGTGCCCGGACACCGCCCGCAGTTGACCGGCCAAATCGTTGCATTGCCTGGCCAGGTTTCGGGCGCTGACGAACGCTTCAATGGTCTCCGCCGTGCCACCCTGAGTGTGGTAACAGGCGCTGCCGAGGGCCAGCATGAGGGCCATTTTCAGCCGAGGGCAGGCCTCTGGCGCGGCGTCCAGCAGCGTCAACGCCTTGCGTACATAGGCACCGTGCTCCTTGAGCAACGACAGCTCCTGCCACAACGGCGCCGACGTCGCGGTCAGGCGGATCGCCGAAGTTTGCGGCCCTTGTGCGTTCAAGCCCCAGTCGAGGGCCGCGCGAATGTCTTCCAGGCTACGGGCGTAACGCTCGATCCACGTCCCCGTCTGGACCCGCTCCCAGTCGTGTTGCGCCTGAAGCATCAAGGCCAGGCAGCGTTCGGCGTGACGTTCCCGGGTACCCGGCATATCGGCCGCCTGGTCGAGTTTTTCCAGGGCATAGCTGCGGGTGGTGTCGAGCAGACGGTAGAACACTTCTTCATCGCCGACTTCGACGTTCAGCAGCGACTTGGCCACCAGTTGTGTGATCGAGCCGAACACCTCACTGGGATCGACGTGTTCGCCGACGATCACGGCTGCCGCCGACTCCAGGGTGAAGCCGCCCCTGAACACACCCAGTCGGCGCAGACAGGTTTGCTCGCAGGCACTCAGCAGCTCGAAGCTCCAGTCCAGTGTGGCGCGTAGGGTCTGGTGCCGGGCCAAGGTGGTCTGACAGCCCTGAGTGAGCAGGCTAAAACTGCCTTGCAATTGCGCGAGCAATCCATTTACGCCGAGGCCGCCGACTTGCGCCGCCGCCAATTCGATTGCCAGTGGAATGCCGTCCAGACGCCGGCAGATTTCAATCGCCAACGGCAGTTCGTCGTCGGTCAGTTCGAAACTGTCATGGCTGGCCATCGCCCGTTCGACAAACAGCTGAAGGGCCGAAAAGGTCAGCGCCTGAACGCGGTCGAGCACGGCGATGGGAGGCGGGCAGTCCAGCGAATCCAGGCGTTGGACACATTCGCCTTCGGCCCGCAGGCTTTCGCGGCTGGTGGCCAGAATGTGCACGTCGGGCGCGGCACGCAAGAGGCTTTCGCTCAGCAGAGCGATGGCGTCGATCAGGTGTTCGCAGTTGTCGATCACCAGCAGCATATGCCGATTGCGCAAGAACGCGGCGAGGCCGCTCATCGGTTCCGCGTCGTGCAAGGACAGTTCGAGCAAGGTTGCCAGGTGAGCGGAGATCATCGACGCATCGTTGATCGGCGCCAGATCCAGCAGGCGAATGCCGTCGCGGTAATGCCCGATCAGCTGTTCGGCGACGCGCAGGGCCACGGTGGTCTTGCCGATCCCGCCCGGACCGACCAGCGTGATGAAACGTTGGCGTGGCAGTTGGACCACCAGGCTATCGACCAGTGACTGACGGCCGATCATGCGGGTACGACGCACCGGCAGGTTGTGGCCGCGTGGCTCGACGGCTTCGCGCGCTGGCTGCTGCTCGACGTGTTCCAGCGAATACGGTGCCACAAAGCTGTAGCCGCGCTGGGCTACGGTGATGATGTAACGCTGGCCAGCCTGGCCGTCACCGAGCGCCTTGCGCAATGCCGCCATGTGCACCCGCAGGTTGATGTCCTCGACTACGCTTTTGGGCCAGACCCCGGCGATCAGCGCTTGTTTGCTGACGACTGTGCCGGCGTGTTCCAACAGGATCAACAGAATGTCCATGGCGCGCCGACCCAGGCGCAACGGCTGGTCGGCTTCCATCACCAGACGTTGTCCGGGATAGATCCGGTAGGGGCCGAAATGGATGGCCTGTTCAGGGGGAAGGGTCAACGGGTCGCTCCTGCTTGCAGCCGTCTGATACGCGGTTTCCGAGCATATTCGTCAGGTTTTCCGATAAGCGCAATACACCGGAGAGCTCACAGTCCATGTGCAGCAGGCGCCAGTGAAAAAATTAACAACGTTTAACTCGTGCTGCCTCCGGTCTACGCCCAAAACTCTCACCCTTCAACTTCCACCGGTCAGGGCAGTAGACAACCTTTGGGAGCAAGCCCGCTCCCACAGGGGGCATTGTTGCAAAGGGATTTATTCGTCAAGAGGACGCCGAAATGAGCAACGTGGTGGTGGTCTATCACAGTGGCTACGGACACACCCGGGTCATGGCCGAAGCCGTGGCCCAAGGTGTGGAACGGCACTTGAGCAGCACCTGCCTGTTGATTTCGGTCGAGGACGTGGACCAGCAATGGGACCGTTTGCACAGCGCCGACGCGATTATCTTCGGCGCGCCGACCTATATGGGCAGTGCCTCGGCGCCGTTCAAAGGGTTCATGGACGCCTCGGCGGCGTTCTACCTGGCTCAGCCCTGGCGCGACAAACTCGCCGCTGGCTTCACCAATTCCGGCTGCTTGTGCGGCGACAAACTCAATACCTTGCTGCAAATGGCGGTGTTCGCCGCGCAGCATTCAATGATCTGGGTCGGCCTTGACCTCCTACCTGCGCGCTCTGGCACCGGCATGTTCGATGGGCAACTGAACCGCCTCGGCAGCTCGCTGGGCGCCATGGCGCAATCGAATGTCGAACAACCCCCGGAACTCGCACCGCCCGCCGAAGACCGCTGCACCGCCGCCCATCTGGGCGAACGCGTGGCGCGGCTGGCCGAACGCATGAGCCACTCACCGGTTTGATTCATCCCACCACTCGCTAAGGAGACATCGCATGAGCACGTTTACCACCCGAGACGGTACCGAGATCTATTACAAGGACTGGGGCACCGGTCAGCCCATCGTCTTCAGCCATGGTTGGCCGCTGAACGCCGACAGCTGGGAATCGCAGATGATCTTCCTTGCCTCCAAAGGATACCGGGTCATCGCACACGACCGTCGTGGTCATGGCCGCTCCAGCCAGCCGTGGACCGGCAACGACATGGACACCTACGCCGATGACCTGGCGCAGTTGATCGAGCTGCTGGACTTGAAAGACGCCGTGCTGTTCGGCTTCTCCACCGGCGGTGGCGAAGTGGCGCGCTACATCGGTCGCCACGGCACCGGACGCGTGGCCAAAGCCGGGCTGATTTCCTCGGTACCGCCGCTGATGCTCAAGACCGAAGCCAACCCGGGCGGGCTGCCAATCGAGGTGTTTGACGGCATTCGTCAGGCGTCCCTGGCCGACCGTTCTCAGCTGTACATCGACCTCGCCAGCGGTCCGTTCTTCGGCTTCAACAAGCCGGACGCCAAACCGTCACAAGGCGCGATCGACTGGTTCTGGATGCAAGGCATGACCGCCGGCCACAAAAACGCCTATGACTGCATCAAGGCGTTCTCCGAAACCGATTTCACCGAAGACCTGAAGAAGTTCGACATTCCGACGCTGGTGGTGCACGGCGACGCGGACCAGGTGGTGCCGATCGAGGCGGCCGGCATTGCTTCGGCAAAATTGGTCAAAGGTTCTACGTTGAAGGTCTACCCCGGCGCGCCCCATGGCTTGACTGACACCCACAAGGATCAGCTCAACGCCGACCTGCTGGCGTTCCTCAAGGGGTGATGTGCCCCGGCGCGGACGTCGATTCGCGCCGGTTTTTTTGCTCCTGATGAGCCGATCCTTTGAGTACATCACCATGAAAAAGCTGACCAACGCCACCGGTGCGCCCGTGGCCGACAACCTCAACATCCAGACCGCCGGACCTCGTGGACCGGCGCTGTTGCAAGACATCTGGTTGCTGGAAAAACTCGCCCACTTCGACCGCGAACTCATCCCCGAGCGACGCATGCACGCCAAGGGCGCAGGCGCCTACGGTACGTTTACCGTCACTCACGACATCAGCCGCTACACCAAGGCCAGCATTTTCAACACCGTGGGCAAGGAAACGCCGCTGTTCGTGCGTTTTTCGTCGGTGGCGGGTGAGCGCGGCGCGGCGGATGCCGAGCGCGATATTCGCGGCTTCGCAGTGAAGTTCTACACCGACGAAGGCAACTGGGACATTGTCGGCAACAACACGCCGGTGTTTTTCTTTCGCGACCCGTTGCGTTTCTCCGACCTCAACCACGTGGTCAAACGTGACCCCCGCACCGGCCTGCGTAACGCCACCAGCAATTGGGATTTCTGGACCCTGCTGCCCGAGGCGCTGCACCAGGTGACCATTGTGATGAGTGACCGCGGGATTCCCACCAGTTTCCGTCACATGCACGGTTTTGGCAGTCACACCTTCAGCCTGATCGATCGCGACAACCAGCGGGTGTGGGTGAAGTTTCACTTTGTCTGCCAGCAGGGCATCGAAAACCTCTCCGACGCCGAGGCTGAAGCAGTGGTTGGCAAGGACCGCGAAAGCAATCTGCGCGACCTGTACGAAGTCATTGAGCAGGGCAACTTTCCGCGCTGGAAACTGTGCATTCAGGTGATGGAAGAACAGCAGGCGCTCAACTATCGGCACAACCCGTTCGACTTGACCAAGGTCTGGCCGCACGGTGAATTTCCGCTGATTGAAGTGGGCATCATGGAGCTCAATCGCAACGCCGAGAACCATTTCGCCGAGATCGAGCAAGCGGCGTTTTCGCCAGCCAACGTAGTGCCGGGCGTGAGTTTTTCGCCGGACCGCATGCTCCAGGCGCGGCTGTTTTCCTATGGCGATGCCCAGCGCTATCGCTTGGGGGTGAACTTTAATCACATCCCGGTCAACGCACCGCGCTGCCCGCATCACAGTTACCACCGCGACGGCGCCATGCGCACGGACGGCAACCTGGGTGGCACCGCGAGTTACTTCCCGAACAGCGTCGGCGAGTGGCAGGATTCGCCGGAACTCGCCGAGCCGCCGTTGCCGCTGGAAGGCTTTGCCCAGCACTACGATCATCGGCTGGAAGAAGATCATTTCGAGCAGCCGGGAAATCTGTTTCGTTTGCTTGACTCTGCGCGTAAACAGCTGCTGTTCGACAACACCGCACGGGCCATGAATGGCGTGCCTCAGGCGATTCGTCAGCGCCATATCGACAACTGCACCAAGGCTGATCCGGCGTATGGATTTGGTGTGGCCGAGGCGTTGGAGCGGTTGGTTCCGTTGCGGTAAACCATTTCGGCTTTCCGGCCATGGCGAATTCATGTCCGCCATCGCCGGCAAGCCGTGCTCCTACAGGTTTATGCGGGGGAGGGAACGCACAGCCCGGCAACGCCAGGCAAACGGATTGATGCCTTCGCTACGGGTGAAGATGTGGCAGAAATGCGCCTGGTCGCAGAAACCGCATTCGAGGCTGATTTGCGTGAGGCTGAGATCGGTGCTCTGGATCAGTTGCTTGGCCCGGGCGATGCGTTGGTGACGAATCCAGTCCTGGGGCGAGAGGCCGGTGCTGCACTTGAACGCGCGGGAAAAATGGCTGCGGGAGAGCGCGCAGGCGCGCGCCAGTTCAGTCACTTCAATGGTTTCACCGAGGCGCTCGAGGATCAGTTGCTTGGCCAGGCTTTCGCGCCACGGCGTCAGGCCGCCCGTGTTCTTTTTTGGCGTTTGCGTGACCGTTGCGCAAGCGATGTTTTGTTGAGAATGGGCCATGACAAATGTCCGTGTCGGTGAGCTTCATTCTTGGTCGCGGGGTTCTGGCGGGCGAGTTAAACGTTGTTAATTCTGCCTCTGCACAATAGCGTGCCACGGCGCTAACTCAGCACATTGCTGCAATTTCTGCCGCCAGTGTCCGTGCACAATCGACTCGCCGCGGAGGGCGAGCACTTCCAGTGGTGCCGGTGGAATACGGTCCTTACAAACGTGCGGCCAAAGTACCGTTGATCGAGTAAAGTTCGCCACATACATAAGGGAACCGTGCCTATGAACCGTAACGACCTGCGCCGCGTCGACATGAACCTGCTGGTGATTTTCGAGGCGTTGATGTTCGAAAAGAACCTGACCCGTGTCGCTGAAAAACTGTTCATGGGCCAACCGGCGGTGAGCGCTGCGCTGGGACGGTTACGGGACCTGTTCGACGATCCGTTATTGCTGCGCAACGGTCGCGGCATGGAGCCGACCGGGCGGGCGCTGGCGATTCTCAAGGAGTTGCAGCCGGCGATGGATGTGATTTCCGGGGCGGTGAGCCGAGCTAAAGAGTTTGATCCGACAACCAGCTGCGATGTCTTTCGTATTGGCTTGTCGGACGACGCTGAGTTCGGCTTGTTTCCGCCGTTGCTGCGGCAACTGCAAGAAGAGGCGCCGGGGATAGTCGTCGTGGTGCGCCGCGCCAACTATCTGCTGATGCCGGCATTGCTGGCTTCGGGGGAAATTTCAGTGGGTGTGAGCTACACCACGGATTTGCCGGCGAATGCCAAGTGCAAGAAGTTGCGGGACATTCCCTGCAAAGTGTTGCGCGGGGACAAGCGGCCGGGGACGCTCACGCTCGACGAATATTGCGAACGGCCGCATGCGATGGTGTCGTTCTCCGGCGACTTGAGTGGCAATATCGATCTGGACCTTGCCAAGATCGGGCGCAGTCGACGTGTGGTGCTGGGCGTTCCGCAGTTCAGCGGGTTGCGCGCTTTACTCGCTGGCACTGAGATGATCGCCACTGTGCCGGATTATGCGGCGTGTGCGCTGGTTGAGGGCTGTGCGTTGCGGGCGGAGGATCCGCCGTTTCCGATTGAAGCTGCGCAGCTGTCGATGGCCTGGAGTGGGGTGCATGATAATGATCCGGCGGAGCGTTGGTTGCGGTCGCGGATCAGTGAGTTCATGTCGAGGCCTTTGAACGTTCCAACCCTGTAGGAAGTGCTCTTTTGATCTTGTTCTCGGCGGTCTGAACTGTTCGTCGTTGAGTGCTTCGCTGATTGTGTTGGCAATGTATCTCATGCACGGCGATTGTCCGTCGGATTCGAGCGCTGCACTTCGCCAAAAATCTCAGTGATCGGCCGGTGCGGTTGGCGTATGTGCAGGGCTCGGACCTGTTCGCTCAGGTGCAGCAACTCTTCGCTCGGTTTCGCCCATTGTTCCTTCGGCAGCGGCTCGGACCATTCACGCATCACGTCGGGCATGGCCTGCGGGCCTATTTTCTGAAGGCGGCGGACCTCCCATTCGACCAGGTGGTTGGGAATCGTCCACAACGTCATGACGTGGTAGAGGTACCAGAAAAATCCCGAGATCCGGTTGCGCTGGCCGTCGCGTATTTGCTGGTGCATTCGCGCTCGGGCGTTGTGGAAGGTGTGCAAGCCTTCGCGGGATGGGTCGTCGGGGCCTTGCAGGTCTTGCAGGTCCTGGATCGATTTAAGGTCGTGGATTTCGTATTCCATGTAGCCGCGGATGGCTTCCCAGTGGCTGATGGCGATGGAGAGGCCGAAACAGGGGAACTCGACGCTGGTCAGGGTCTCGCCGTGCTGGAAACCGATGCCCATGCCGTACTGGCGGTGGATGCCGTATTGCGTGGCGCCCTGGGCTTCGATGACCCAGGCGGAGAGGGACTCCCAGGGGACGAAGACGGGTTCGGTGGCGTTTTCGGGCATGAAGCAGACTTCGCGGCGTTGGCGGTTGAAGCGGGTGGGGATGATGGTGAGGCGTTTTTTGTGGTTGTGGTGCCAGACGGCTAGGCCGATGAGTAGCGTCCAAAAGCCGGTTTGCAAGGCGAGCGGGTAGGACACATGGAAGATCCCTTCGATGGCGTGAGAGATATCGTCCCAACCCATTCCAAACAAAAAAAACAGGAAGCCGCCAATTAGTGGGAATAAAAATGCAATCATGAAGGCGCCGCTACAGGGGCCACCCAATATGACTTGCCATGAAAATATCTGCGGCGATCCCAGCCCGAAGTCCATGAATACGTCATTGAGTTCCCCAATGTGAGGCCCATTCGGCGGCATTGCTGTCGGCAAAGGCAACGGTGCGAGATAAGTGATCCTGCCGCTGGGGAACGGCTCGACATCACCGGCGTTGCGGGACTGCGCGGGAACTGGTTCAGGCATTGGGGCATTACTCTTGGTGGGCATGGTCAGCCATCTCCAGCAGATGGGGTTCAACCAGTAACAGCGGTGGATACTCGCTGACGGATTGAAGCGGCAGTACCGGGAATCGCCCTGCACCGCGAGGGTTGATCCGAATGACTTGGGTCCGTGGCTCCCAAGCCCCATTGGCGTTCAGGGTCTCGACGCAAACCGCCAGCTCGAGCGTTTCAGACGCCGGGGTAAACTCGGCGTCAGGATTGACTGGATAGCGCAGGCACACCACCAACCGATCGGGCTCTGCTTGCACGAGCCGCAAACTGGCCAGCACCTCATCGCTGATGACGTCCTTGCGCTCCTGTGGCACACCTCGACTGTGGAAGGGCACGGCAAGGCGCCGGGCACCAATCCCCAATCGATGAGCCGGTTTACCGCTGAGAGGCGGCTGGAAGTCACTGAGATTGAACCTTGGCAGGACCAGATGAATGTCACTGGGTTTGGCTTTCAGCAGCAAGTTTTTCAGCCACGAGTCATGTTCATTCGGACCCAGTTGCGCATACGGCGCGTTGAGTAAATAGTCCAGATAGCGCTGATATTCATCCAGGGTGTGGTTACCGCGATGATCGGCACCTAGACTCCATGGCGTGGTTTTCAGCCATTTGTCGTGGGCGCTGAGGTTGTAGCGGTTGTATAACCAAGTTCCCCCCAGCTCCAATACGGTGAACAACGCGCCGGCCAGGTTGAAGCGGAAGAATACCGTGGATAGACGCGTACCCGCTGCGGCCCAGGCGGCTGTTCGGGCCGCGGCACCTCGTGCCGTCAGCACTTTGAAAGTAGCGCGAACGGTATGATTTAGGCCGTAAGCGTTAGCGGCCGCCATACCTCCCGCACCCAGTGTGGCAAGCGCTGCGCTACTCTGCTTGGCGCGATTTCCGGTACGCGTCGCTTCTTGCCATTTCTGCTGACGGGAATGGAGGCTGACGGCTGAAGATGCAAAACCAAAAAGGTAGGTGAAAAAACCCAACCCCACATGCATCTTCCCCATCTGCACATGCACATTCTGCAAAGCATGGTATTGAAGCCCCGCAACGAGTTCTGGGGTACGCGCCTTCAATGCTGTATCCGCCAGACTCTGCGCCGCCGTGAATCCCGCAGCACCGGTAGCCGCCAGCGCGTTGGCCAAAGGCATCCATACCCGCTTGTTCCTCGATTGATGAGTCAGCTCCCTCACGACGGAAACCAAATTCACCCCCTGCACCAACAACCCCATCCCCTCGCTTCTTATCAACTTTCCATTCGGCACCGAACTCACCCCGATCCGAATATCCTTCAACAAACTCCGCACCTCCAGCTGCTGCGCCGGCGGAAACAGCGCCGTCACCCCCGCCCGGGCCTGGGTCGCGCCGTACAGCCGCACCGTTTGATCCGGCAGTTCCGCAATCGGACTCAGTGCCCCCGCCAGTCGCCCTTCAAGCTGCTTCAACTGCCCGCGCACCCGCACGATCTCGCCCTGCAACTCCACCGCCCGTGGCGTCTTGTGACCCTGGCGGTTTTTGTTGTGGGTGAGCTGGTTGCGTTCGCGGATCAGGGTTTTCAGGTAGTCGCGCTCCCTGAGCAGTTCCTTGAGGGTGGTTTGCAACGCCGCGTGCTCCGCCGGGCTGGCGACGGTGAAGGTCACGCCGGTGGTTTTCGCGGCGTCGAGGATCCGCACCGACAAGGCCTTGGGCAGTTGCCGAAACAGCTCGTCGAGGTCGGGTATTTTCTCGCCCGTCAGATCGAACCTTTGCAGCGCCCGACTCAGGCCGAGGTTCAGCGCGGGGCTGAGGCTGTGCTGGGCGGCGTCGGCGACGACACGGGTGTGATCGGGCAAGTCGTCGAGCGCCGGCAATCCCGGCTGTTCGATTTTCTCCAACTCGGCCAACCAGTGCGCCAGGTTGTTGAACACCCCCATGCCGGCGTTGAACAGCGTGGCGTATTGCGCGGCTTTCTCCGGTTGCAGGCGCAAGGGCAAGGTGTAGAACAGCGGCCGGGTCAGTTCCGGGTGTTTTTCCAGATAATCGAGCAGGATTTGGCTGGCGTGGTCGCTGCGGCAGATGTCCTTGAGGCAGGCGTATTCGGCGGTCAAGGCCTGGTGCAGTTGCTGTTGATCCTGCGCGTCGTAGTACCAGGCCGAACGGTGGAAGCGACCGGCAACCACCAGCATCGTGCGGTCGGCGGTGAGGCGATCGAGCATCCGGTTCCAGCGACTCAGGTTGTCGCGATGCTGCGACAGCGCCGCGTCCATGGCCGGGCGGTCGATGAAATCATTGATCCCGCGTTTGCCACTGAAACTGGAACCTTCGAGCACATCGATGATGCGTTTGTCCTGCTCTTGGCCGAGCTTTATCAGGGTATCAAGGTGACGTTCGACGAAGTCGTCAGGTGCCACGTTGAAGTGCTGGCGAGTGTAGTAGCGGCGGTCGGCCTCGTCACTGGCGCGGCTGTGCGCGGTGAAGTCGGGGGTGGCGCCCTGGTATTTGGCGAATTTAAACGCTTCGGCATGGGCTTCTTTGCGCAACTGCTCCAGTTCCGCGGGCACCGGGGCGTCCCGCGACTCGGTCTTGCCACCCTTGTTCAAATAATCCAGCAAGGCTTGACGGGTGTGTTCCCGATCCGGTTCCGGCAACTGTTCCAGATCGGCGAACAACCCCTTGTTCGCCGGGTGATCACTAGCGTCGGCCAGGTTGCCGTAGTCCGCCACGCTGAGCTGGCTGAGGGACTCGATGTAACAGGCCAGCAAGTAATCACGTTCGTGGGTGCCGGCATTGCTCCACTCATCGACCCAGCCGACCACAGTGTCTTGATACTCGGCCAGATCACGCAACACGCCGAGGTCATCCTGCACCACGAGAAACAGCGTGTCGTCCTGATAAGGCCCGCGCACCTGACCCAGCAACTCGCCCATGTGCGCCTCGCGAAAACGTCTTGGTTGTTCCCACAGGTAAGGTTCACGTTCGTGCGCGGGGGTGTCGCTGACGTGCACCGTCGGCAGCCGCACCGCGTCTGGCGGCGACGCGGCTTCCTGCTCGGCACGGTCTTGCGCGGCTTGCGCCTGTTGCGCCGGAACGGTCGCGATCTCCGCCAGCCACTGTTTGCCTTGCCCGACCGTGAGCAAATGCGTACCCCCGGTTTCACAATCCACCGGGCCGAGATCGATAACCTGCATGAAGTGCTCGCGTTCCTCGCGACTGTCGAGCACTTGCGCGCATTTCGCCGCCGTCCATTGCACTTCCGCGAAGGTCACATACAACGTGCTGCGCCTTGAAAACACCAGCGCCGGCCGCTCCTCGATGGGCGTGCGCTGATCATCATCGACCTTGGCGCCCTTGTGCAGCAGAGCGCTGATCAGCCCGTTGAGGACCTGATATTCGTGAAGGTGACCGGTAACGCTGTCGATGACATACAACCAGCCATCGCGCAGTAAACGAATGCCCAACGGACGCGTGGTGAGGGCGTAGGGCAGCTTCAGATTGGCACTGGGGTCGAGGGGCTTTTCCACCAGTCCATAACGCAAAGGCAACAGCTGCACATGGGTTTTCTGTAGCGGGCAGGCGCCAAGTGAGCCGATGGCGGTTTTCGACGCGGCCGCCGCCGCAAGGTTGGCGGGATGCGTCATGGGCGCCCCCCGCAATCGACTGGATTGATAGCGCTGAACATCCACATTTCCTTGTGTCTATTTCAAGACCGAGGACTTTGCTTGGATCTACTCCGCTGTGATGTCAGACGAATCGATAATTGGTGTAGGACGGCTCCGTTAAGTCGTTGCGTCCGGGGCCGCACTGAGCGTGTGGCAAGCTCTGGCATCCACATGTAGGAAGAGGCCGTAAGCCTTGCCGCAGAGTTGGCCGAAAAAGAGCACGTACATCCAATTTCCCACACCGCCATCCCGGCACTATCGAATGACGTCCCGGTGCATTGACGCCGGTGGTTTTTCATTTGTGCAGGATGCTCATGAATAATTCGCAATGGGATCGACGGGTCCAAGATATCGGGCTGCTTTTTTTGCGGGTCAGCGGCGGTTTGTTTCTGCTGTGGGTGCACGGTTTGCCGAAGCTGCTTAACTACAGCGCTCAACTGCAAGTCATCGAAGACCCTTTTCACCTGGGCGCGAATATCACGCTGATGCTGGCGATTTTTGCCGAGGTGGTGTGTCCGCTGCTGATCATCAGCGGGGTGTTGGCGCGTCTGGCGTGCCTGCCGATTTTGTCTGTGCTGCTGATCGCGTTGCTGGTGGTGCACCCGCAATGGAGCCTTGATGAAGGGCAGTTCGGTTGGCTGCTGTTGATTCTGTTCACCAGCATTCTTATCGCCGGGCCGGGACGGCTGGCGCTCAATGTCAGATTCGCCGGAGCTTTGCGTTATGCCTGAATCCCATCGTTTCGAGGAAGTCGTGACCCTGGTGATCAAACACCGGGTCAAGGCTGGTTTTGAAGTGCCTTACGAAGCCTGGTTGCGCAACATCGTCAGCATCGCCGGGCAGCAGGATGGGCACTTGGGCGTGGACGTAATGCGCGGTAAAAATGACGGCCTCGACACGTACACCTGCGTGCTGCGCTTTTGCTCCACCGATGCCATGCAGCGCTGGCTCGATTCGTCGCAGCGGCTGGCGTTGGTCAACGAAGCCACGCCGATGCTGGCGGACGGCGACCAGACCGAGGTCAATCCGGTCAATGAATTCTGGTTCGCCCCGCAGGCTGAAACCAGTTCACCGCCCCCGCGCTGGAAGCAGGCGGTGGTGACGTTGTTGGTGATTCTGCCGCACACCTTGCTGGTGCCGCTGATTTGGGGCCCGTTGTTGCGGCTCAACGCGTTCCTGTCCAATTACGTGGTTGCCACGTTCCTGATCACGCTGACCATCGTCGTTTCGGTGGTGTACCTGTTCATGCCGATGGCGACGCGTTTGTTCGCGCCTTGGCTGTCCCCCTCCACTCAGCCTAAGGAAACGCGATGAACGCCGATCTGATTCTCTTCAATGGCCAGTTTCATACCGTTGACCGTGAAAACCCGCTCGCCAGCGCCGTTGCCATCAGCGATGGTCGTTTCGTCGCGGTCGGCACCGATGCTGAAGCCATGGCCCTGCGTGGCTCGGGTACTCAGATCATCGACCTCAAGGGTCGCTGCGTCATCCCCGGCCTTAACGACTCGCACTTGCACCTGATCCGTGGCGGCTTGAATTACAACCTCGAACTGCGCTGGGAAGGGGTGCCGTCGCTGGCCGATGCCCTGCGCATGCTCAAGGAGCAGGCCGACCGTACGCCAACGCCGCAATGGGTGCGGGTGGTCGGTGGCTGGAACGAATTCCAGTTCGCCGAAAAACGCATGCCAACCCTGGAAGAGCTGAACCAGGCCGCGCCGGATACCCCGGTGTTCGTGCTGCACTTGTACGACCGCGCTTTACTCAACCGCGCCGCATTGCGTGTGGCCGGTTATACCCGCAACACGCCGAACCCGCCGGGTGGCGAGATCGTGCGTGATGCCAACGGTGAGCCGACCGGTATGCTGGTCGCGCGTCCCAACGCGATGATTCTCTACTCGACGCTGGCCAAGGGACCGAAGCTGCCGCTGGAGTATCAGGTCAACTCCACGCGTCAGTTCATGCGTGAACTCAATCGTCTGGGCCTGACCAGCGCCATCGATGCCGGTGGCGGTTTCCAGAATTATCCGGACGATTACCAGGTGATCGAACAGTTGGCCAAGGACCAGCAACTGACCATCCGCATTGCCTACAACCTGTTCACCCAGAAGCCCAAGGAAGAGCTGACCGACTTCAAGAACTGGACCAGCAGCGTGACCCTGCACCAGGGCGATGACTTCCTGCGGCACAACGGTGCCGGGGAAATGCTGGTGTTTTCGGCGGCGGATTTCGAGGACTTTCTCGAGCCGCGCCCGGACCTGCCGCAAACCATGGAAGACGAACTGGAACCAGTGGTCCGCCACCTCGTCGAGCAGCGTTGGCCGTTCCGTTTGCACGCCACCTACAACGAATCCATCAGCCGTATGCTCGATGTGTTCGAGAAGGTCAATCGCGACATTCCGTTCAACGGCTTGCCGTGGTTTTTCGATCACGCGGAAACCATCACGCCGCAGAACATCGAGCGGGTGAGGGCGCTGGGCGGCGGTATTGCGATTCAGGACCGCATGGCGTTTCAGGGCGAATATTTCGTCGAGCGTTACGGCGCCAAAGCGGCTGAAGCGACGCCGCCGATCAAACGCATGCTGGCCGAAGGCGTACCGGTCGGCGCCGGCACCGACGCCACGCGGGTGTCCAGCTACAATCCATGGACCTCGCTGTACTGGATGGTCAGCGGGCGCACCGTCGGCGGGCTGGAGCTGCACGCCGAAGGCTTGTCGCGCCAAACCGCGCTGGAGCTGTTCACCCACGGCAGCGCCTGGTTCTCTTCCGAGCAGGGCAAGAAAGGCATGATCAAGGTCGGCCAACTGGCTGACGTCGCGGCCCTGAGCGTGGACTTTTTCAGCGTCGACGAAGAAGCGATCAAGTGGATCGAGTCGGTGTTGACCGTGGTCGGCGGCAAGGTGGTGTATGCCGCCGGTGATTTCGAAAAACTCGGACCGGCCAGCGTGCCGGTGCTGCCGGACTGGTCGCCGGTGGTGAAGGTGCCGGGTCACTGGCGCCCGACGTCGCCGATGCAGGCGCAGGTCCACCATTGCAGCGGTCCGTGCGGTGTGCATTCTCACCGTCATGAAAAGGCCCGCCTGTCGAACGCGCCGGTCAGCGATTTTGCCGGTTTCTGGGGTGCTTTTGGCTGCTCGTGCTTCGCGTTCTGACGATCAACAAACAGCGCCGGCACACGCTTGTCGGCGCCATCAGTAACACCCATCCCTCTAGGAGTTTCACATGAGCAACGTTCCGTACAAACGCCTGAACAAAGACGATGCTGTTGTCCTGTTGGTCGATCACCAGACCGGTCTGATCTCGCTGGTTCAGGATTTCTCGCCGAATGAATTCAAGAACAACGTGTTGGCCCTGGGCGATGTGGCCAAGTTCTTCAAACTGCCAACCATCCTCACCACCAGTTTTGAAAACGGCCCGAACGGCCCGATGGTTCCGGAGTTGAAAGAGCAGTTCCCGGACGCGCCGTACATTCCGCGCCCTGGCCAGATCAATGCCTGGGACAACGAAGATTTCGTCAAGGCCGTCAAAGCCACTGGCCGTAAGCAACTGATCATCGCGGGTGTGGTGACTGACGTTTGCGTAACCTTCCCGACGCTGTCGGCACTGGCTGAAGGGTTTGATGTGTTTGTAGTCACTGACGCTTCCGGCACCTTCAACGAAACCGTGCAACAAGCCGCCTGGGCGCGCATGGCGGCGGCCGGTGCTCAACTGGTCAACTGGTTCTCGGTGGCCTGCGAGTTGCAGGGCGACTGGCGCAACGACATGGAAGGCCTGGCGAACCTGCTGTCGCCGCGTATTCCTAACTATCGCAATCTGATGAACAGCTATTCGGTGCTCTCCGCGAAGTAAGTCCCGTCAAGCAACACGCATAACCTGTGGGAGCGAGCAAGCCCGCTCCCACATTGAGATGTGTTTATGCCTGGCGTTTTTGCAGCCAGCTCAGGAAGCCACCTTTCTTGATCGGCATTGGCTTGGCCATCAGTGCCAACCGACTGTTCTGCTGCCTTACCGCTTGCAACTTGTTCAACGCCCGACCCACTTCAATCCGCTGTTCCATGCAGTGGCGGGTCAGTGATTTTTCGATCCGGTAGATGATGCACGAGGTCAATGCCGTGAACGTCGCTTGCGACGGCGTGTCGGTGAGGATGCTCTGTTCACCCATCACCTCGCTCGGGCCCATGCGGCCTGCTTCGGTTTGCCCGGCACCGTCCGGCACTGTCGCGCTGACCACGCCCGTGGCGATGACCATCAGGCTGTCCGGCACGTCCCCCACTTCCAGTACCACCTGGCCTGCCGCGTATTGCTGCGCAACCATGGATGCAGCCAGTTGATCGCGTTCGTCCTCGCTCAGGGAGCGGAAGATTTTCACTTCGTCCAGCAACGCCCGTGCGCGGGTCGTGGGTTCGATCACGCCATCGAGTTGCCGGGATATACCCGCCGCTTCAAGGTGCCGATGGGCCAGGTCGAACAGCTGATTGCGCACTTCGCTTTTTTTGCCGAGCTCGGCGATGAACCCGCTGGCCACGTACTCGGACATGGTTTCGCCGGCCTCTTTCAACACCGCTTTCGGCGCTGGGTTGAGCAGCAACTGGCTGCTGCCTTGAAGCGTACGATCCAGTGCATCCAGCACCCGGCGCGGGCGAATGTGATTGGGCACCTGAATGCTGATCGACACGCCGTGCATGTTGTTCGGCCGGCTCAGGTTGACGATTTTCGCCTTCGCCGCCACCGAGTTCGGCACCACCGCGGTACTGCCGGTGCTGGTCAGCATGTGGGTGGCGCGCCAGTCGATGTCGAGCACTTTGCCCTCGACGCCGTCGATCACGATCCAGTCATCCACCTGATACGGCTTGGTGGTGTTGAGCACGATCCCGGAAAACACATCGCTCAAGGTACTTTGCAACGCCAGACCGACAACGATGGCCACCACGCCGGACGTCGCCAGCAAACCTTTCACCGGCAGTTCCAGCACATAACCGGCCGCCGCGACGATGGCGATCAGAAACACCAGCGCGCCGATGACGTCCTGCAACAGCCGACCGCTGTGCCCTATGCGACGCATCAGCACCAGACCGATGACTTCGGTGAGCACCCGCGCTGCGTACAGCCACCAGAGAATCCCCAGCGCCGTGGCGCCCAGTTGTGCCACACGGTCGTCGGCGAACAGCGGCGCCTGCAAAGGACTGACGCCAGCGTTGATGATGAGCGCGCTGAACATCACGAACAGTCCCAGGCGCACACCGACCCGCGTGACGCGGTGCCGGAACGGCGCGAGGTGCCAGAGCAGCCCGTCGATCACCAGCAGCAGGGCGCTCAAGGACAGCAGATGGGCGTAGATGAAAGACATGGGAGAACTCCGCAGGAGGGGCTAACTATTCTTGTTGACTGACCACTAACTGTGGCGAGGGAGCTTGCTCCCGCTGGAGTGCAGAGCACTCCCAAAATCTGCGTTGTCACGACGATTTTGGGGCTGCCTCGCAACCCAGCGGGAGCAAGCTCCCTCGCCACAAAAGCAGCTTCGCCACACATTGCGGTGTGGCGAAGCCAGGGTACTCAGTTCAGATGAGTCTTGAGTTCCAGTGCCGCCTGACGCACCGCCGCTTTCACTTCCGGAATCTGGCTCAGCGGATTGAGCAGGCCGAAGTCGTGAATCATGCCGTTGTAGCGCACCGCCGTGACCGGCACACCGGCCGCATCGAGGTGGCGGGCATAGGCTTCGCCTTCATCACGCAGCACGTCGAATTCGGCAGTCTGCACCAACGCGGCGGGCAAGCCTTTGAGCTGCTCGGTGCTGGCCTGCAACGGCGAGGCATGGATTTGCGCACGTTCGGCCTGGTCGGTGGTGTAGCTGTCCCAGAACCAATTCATCATGCCTTTGGTAAGGAAATGACCCTCGGCAAATTGCTGGTACGAACCGGTATCGAACTTCGCGTTGGTCACCGGCCACATTAACAGCTGGAAGCGCAGCGCCGGGGTTTTCTGTTCCTTGGCCATCAACGCCACGACCGCTGCCATGTTACCGCCGACACTGTTGCCGGCCACCGCGAGGCGCTTGCCGTCGACGCCGATGTCCTTGCCGTGTTCAGCCACCCAGCGAGTCGCGGCGTAAGCCTGGTTGATCGCGGTCGGGAAGTGGGCTTCCGGCGATGGCGTGTAATCGACATACACCGCGACGGCGCCGGAGCCGACCACCAGGTCGTGGATCAGGCGCTGGTGAGTCGGGTAGTCGCCCAACACCCACCCGCCACCGTGGAAGAACATGAACGCCGGCAACTCACCTTTGACCTTGGCTGGCCGCACGATCTTCAGGTTGATGGTTTGCCCATCGACCTTGATCGCACGGTCACTGACGTCTACACCCGACAGGTCAACCTTCACCGAGTTTTGCGCTCCCGTCAGCACTGCGCGGGCCTCTTTCGGGCTCAATTGCTCGAGCGGTTTGCCACCGCCGGCGGCGAGGGCTTGGAGGAAAGCCTGGGTGTTGTGTTCGACACCCGGGCTGCCCGCGGCGAATGCGTTGCCTACGGCAAGGGCGAGGAGGGAAGCGGTCAGGGTTTTTTTGACGATGTTCATGGGGAAATCCTTTTTAGTTAGTTAGACGTCGATTACCTAAGGGTCAGGTTGCTGCTGGCGCTGGGGTTCAGGCCTCAGCAACACCGTGGACACAGATTAATGGGATGCCCCCAAGGGAAAAAGCGGCTATAAAGCGTTTGACTGTCAACTAAGGTGTGACAATGAACCCGTTCGAAGACATGCGTATTTTTTGCCAGGTGATGGACTCCGGCAGCTTCACCTCGGCCGCCGATCAATTGGGGCTTTCGAAGCAGTTCGTCAGCCGACGCTTGATGCAACTTGAAGAGCGTCTGGGCGTGCGTTTGCTCAACCGTTCGACGCGGCGGCTGGACGTCACGCCGTTGGGCCAGAGTTACTACGAGTCGGCGCTGCGCCTGCTGGGCGAAGTCGAGCAAGTGGAACAGGGCATCGCTGGCCAGACCATCGAGCCGCGCGGCACCATTCGCGTGAGTGCGCCGTTGTCGTTTGCGTTGGCGCATCTGGGGTGTTTGCTGCCGGTGTTCTTGCAGCGTTATCGCGATGTCACGGTGGAAGTGGACTTGAGCGATCGTCCGGTGGATTTGCTCAGCGAGGGCTACGACCTGGCCTTGCGCATCGGCAAACTGGAAGACTCGACGCTGATCGCCCGCCGCATCGCTTCCATCCAGCGCGTGTATTGCGCCAGCCCGGCTTACCTGGCCGAGCGTGGTACGCCGCTCAAACCTGAAGATTTGCACACGCATGACTGCCTGCCGTATGGCCACGGGCGTCAGGTGCAATGGCGTTTTGAAGGGCAGGGCAAGCCGCTGACGGTCAATGTCACCGGGCGGATGCGGGTCAACAACGGGGAGTTGCTCAAGGAGGCGGCGCTGGCGGGGATGGGGATTACTTACCTGCCAACGTTCATCGTCGGGGCGGCGTTGAGGGAGGGCAGGCTGGTGCCGGTGCTGGATGGGTTTCGCCCGGAACCGCTGACGCTGTCGGCCGTGTACCCGCAGCATCGCCAGAGCTCGAGACCGGTGCAGGCGTTGATCGAGTTTTTGCGTGAACGGCTGGATCGGAATGATAGCGTTCTATAGGTTTCACGCGATCACTGAGGGAGCGAGCAAGTCGGATCGCCGTACCGCCGCTCCCACATTGGATTAATGGGGTTCCTGAGTTCAGAGTGGTCAGGACCTTTTGTTATCACCCGGTTCGCCACCGACGTGTACGCCGTGGTCGTCGCCAACTTCACCGGAGCGATGGACTCCGTGGTCATCGCCCATTTCACCGGAACGGTGCACCCCATGATCGTCACCAGGCTCGGCGTGGGTGCCACTGCGTCCGGATGACGATGAGGCGGAGTTGCCGGAATGCCCTGAGCCATGGTCGTTGCCACTGTGACCCCTGCCGTCGCCGCCATGACCGCTGCCGCTGTGACCACCGCCGCTACCACCGTGTCCACTGCCACTACCGCCGTGTCCGCCGCCGCTGCCACCGTGGCCACCGCCATTACCACCGCCACCGCTCCCACCTCCGCCACTGCCTCCACCGCCATTACCACCGCCACCGTTACCACCTCCGCCACTGCCTCCGCCGCCCCCACTACCACCACTCCCTCCATCCTTGGCCTGAGCGCTCGACACGCTGGACAGGCTGTCCGGAATCAGTACGGTAGACGCCGATAGAACTGCGCCGATAGCTACTGCAAGTAAAAGCTTGTTGATGTGCATGTCGTTCTCCGTCTTTTTATTCAGGTTGGAACGTTGATGAACAATGCAACGTGCTGCTCGATTCAGTGGATAAACACCGCAACGTACTGATTTATTCAGTTGCAACGGCGATGAACGATGAACGGTACGGCTCGACCCCGTTTCAGCGGTCAGTGAATGCTCGAGGCCAGCTCGAATATCGGGATGTACATCAGGATGACGATGACCCCGATCAACAGGCCGATGAAGGTCATGAGCAAGGGTTCAAACAAGCGCACGAACCATTCGATCCAGCGGCTGATTTCTTCGTCGTAGAAATCGGCGCTGCGTTCCATCATTTGCCCGAGGTTGCCGGACTGTTCGCCGGCACGCAGCAAGCGCAGGGACACCGGGGTGACGAGGTGATTGAGTTCCAGCGCGGTGGACAGCGATTGCCCTTCGCGCACCCGTTCGCAGGCCTGGTCCAGGCGTACGCGTGAGGCGACGGTGAGCAGGCCGCGGACCATGCCCATGGCGGTGACGAGGGGGATGCCGCCTTGCAGCAGAATCCCCAGCGAGCGGTAGAAACGGGCCAATTCGTACATGAAGATGCGTTGATGGACCGCCGGGAGTTTCTCGATCACCCGGTCCACGCTGCGGCGAAAGGCCGGCTGGCGCTGGAGAAAGGCGAGGGCGATGACGATCGCCGCCAGGGCTCCGAAGAATTCGCCTTGATGGGCGTGAAGAAACATCCCGCTGCTCATCAGCACTTGTGACAGCCACGGCAGGTTGTTGCCCAGCCCTTCGAACACCAGGCTGAATCGCGGTACGACATAGCCCATCAGAAACAACACCACGCCACCGCCCACCACCAGCAACAGCATGGGGTAGATCGAAGCGCTGAGGATCTTCTGGCGAACCTCGTCCATGCGCTGGCGATAGCTCACATAGCGGCCCAGGGCCTCGCCCACGGCGCCGGTCTTCTCGCTGGACTGGACCAGCGCCACGTACAGAGGAGGGAACACTGCCGACAACTGGCCCAACGCCTGGGAGAACGATTTGCCCTCGTAGAGCAAGCGCACCAGTTCACTCAAGGTTTTGCGAGCCTGTGGCGCGGTTTCCTTTTCCGCCAGGCTTTCCAGCGCATCGATCAACGGCAGGCCCGCGTTAAGCAGCGTGGTCAGTTCCTGGCTGAACAGCACCAGATTGAAATGCTCGCGCTGGCGCATCCCCAAGGCGCGCCAATGCCGTTCGGCATGCAGGCTGACCACTCGCAGGCCCTGGTCTTCGACGATGCGTCGGGCTTCGCTATCCCCTTGCGCTTCGACGGTCATTGAGACTACGCCAGCCTTGCCGACAGCTTTCAGGTGAAAGCGCATGGTCGGCTCCCGTCATTGCCAACTGGTGACTTCGGCGTTTTCGCCTTCGCCGCCGGGTTGGCCGTCCTTGCCCATGGACAGCAGGTCGTATTCGCCGTTTTCGCCGGGGTGGCGGTAGGTGTAGTTGCGCCCCCACGGATCCTGCGGCAGTTTTTTCTGCAGGTACGGACCGGTCCAGCGGGTTTCGTCGCTCGGCGCGGTGACCAGCGCCTGCAAACCCTGTTCGGTCGACGGGTAATGGCCAACTTCCAAACGGTACAAATCCAGGGCCTTGCTCAGGCCTTCGATTTGCGCCTTGGCCACTTTCACTTCGGAGCGGCCCAACTGGGCGAAGTACTTCGGTGCAACGATGCCGGCCAACAACCCGAGCACCACCAGCACCACTAACAGTTCGAGCAACGTGAACCCGCGCTGAGCTCGCGGTGAACAGTTACGCGGGGCATTACACAGACGCTGATTCATGATGACCTCACACAGTCGGCAGAAGGGTCGCCACAGCGGCTCATGCAATTGCCATGCTCACCGTCGGACGTCCTTCTGCAACCCCTGAATGACGGGCCTTTGCGCATCCGGCACAGTGCTTGCGTAGCACTGCTTCACTACCGGTCATTGGGGCAATAGCCCCATTTTTCGGGGCCGGTCGGGGAGACAGAATAATGAAAACACTCACCACAGGACTGCTCGGCTGTGTGCTGCTGGCAGGCACCGCTCAGGCTGATGTATTCGTTTCCGTGGACAGCAAGGGCACCTACGTTTTGTCCAATGTCCACCGTCCCGGTCGTACCTATGAACGGGTGATTCACGAACCCGAATCGTCGCTGGTCAGCCTTGATCAACAGCCGCAGATGATTGCCCGGCAGCCCTACGCCAAGCTGGTCTCGGCGGCCGCCACGGCCAATGAACTACCGGCGGCGCTGTTGCATGCGGTGATCCAGGCCGAGTCTGCCTACGACTCCCGCGCACGGTCGGCCAAAGGGGCGGGAGGGCTGATGCAATTGATGCCCGACACCGCCCGGGAGATGGGCGTGACCAACGTCTATGACCCCAAGGCCAACATCCAGGGCGGCGCCAGATACCTCAAGCGTCTGATGACGCTATTCGACAACGACATCGCTCTCGCCGTGGCGGCCTACAACGCCGGGCCGCAAGCGGTGCTCAGCCGTGGCGGTGTGATCCCGCCGTTCGCCGAAACCCAGCGTTATGTACCCAGCGTGCTTCGCCAATACCGCCGCTTGCAGGGCCTGGCCGTGGATGCTCCGCTATGAATTGGGGGTTGCCCCACAAATGGGGCAACGACGCCAACGCGTTCCCCCTGTGGGAGCGGGCTTGCTCGCGAAGGACGTCCGGACAACACGTTCATTCAGACAGCCCGCGTTTTCGTTGTCGTCCTTCGCGAGCAAGCCCGCTCCCACAGGGGGAATGCGTACGTCTGACAGCGCGGCTCCTACAGGGATATGCGTTTGGCGGGGAGTTGGCGTCGGCCCGGAATGTGTGGGGAATGGGTGGGGGAATATCCCCCGAGTTATCAAGTCGTTTACGTAACTAACTAAAAAATAACAACAATATTTATGGCATGCGGATTGCTCTTCGGGATTTATCGAGAATTATTCCCTGTGAGCACCCACAGCGAGACCCGCGATCATGAACGGCAAACCCCACGCTCATCACCTGGTTAACCTGCTGCTGTTTCTGGCGCCGATGCTGGGCGTCGAGATGGCCGAAGCGGCCATACGCTGCGAGCGCAACCTGGTGGCAAACGTTGTGGCGCTGGATCAGCCGCTGATGTTCAACCGCCTCGGTGCGCAGAACGCTAACGGCATGATGTTCGCCCTGCGTCGTGACGTGGTCGATGACCATGACATGTCTCTGGCCCATGGTGGCGCGGCGGTACCGGGCAAGGTCTCGCTGCGGCCTGACAAGCGTCCGCGTCCGCTGGTGCTGCGTGTTGCTGCCGGTGACTGCCTGACCATCAATCTGCAAAACCTGTTGGCGTATCAGGCCAACCCCGGCAGCCATGAAGACGGTGGAGAAGAGGGTGAGATAGAAGGTGAAGTCGCCATTGGCGACGCAGACGAATTCAAAGTCGATGAGCAGGTCACCGACCGCCACGTCGGCTTCCAGGTCAACGGCCTGCAAGCGGTCAACAGCATTGACGACATTGCGTCATACACCGGGCGCAATGCCAATACGTTGATCGCTCCTGGCGCAACCCGTTCCTACACCTTGTACGCCGAACGTGAAGGCGCATTCGCCGCCAGCAGCCGGGGTGCAACGTTCGGCGGTGAAGGCGATGCGGGCAACGTCGCCAACGGACTGTTCGGCGAAGTGGTGGTGGTGCCCAAGGGCGGTCGCACCTATCGCAACACCATCACCGAAGAAGAAATGCGCCTGGCCAGCAGCGGCCGTACCCCGGCCGGTCAACCGATCGTGGATTATCAGGCGCGCTACCCGCAGCGCGAGCCGTGGATCCGTGAAGGCAAAGCCGGTACGCCGATCATCAGCATGGTCGACGGTAACGAAATCATATCCAGCGAAAGCGATGCGATTGTGATGGGCAGCAACGCCGACGGCAGCTTCCCGCCGTCGACTTATCCGCTGGAAGCCATCGGCAAACGCAACCCCGCGCTGCCCAACCGGCTGGAACCATTCCGCGATTTCGCATCACAGTTCCAGGATGAAACCGCCGCGACCCAGGCATTCCCCGCGTATTGGGCAGACCCGGTCATGGCCCATGTGCTGGAGCCGACTCGCGATTCGTTCATGATCAACTACGGCTCCGGTGGCATGGGCGCCGAGGTGGTGGCCAACCGTCTGGGCGTCGGGCCGATGCACGATTGCCTGTCCTGCGCCTATGAAGAATTTTTCCTCAGTTCCCATACCGTCGGTGATGTGGCGATGCTGGTAGACGTACCAGCCAACGCTGGCCTTGAAGGCATTCTGCCGGGCCAAGTGCCACGCGCCGATCAGGTCGGGGTCAAGGCGACCATGGCGCTGTATCCGTCCGAGCCGTCCAACGTCAATCACAGCTACATCGGCGATTTCGTCAAATTCCGCAACACCCACAACGGCCACGAGCAACACATCTTCCACCTGCACGGCCATCAGTGGCTGTTCAATCCCAATGACGACAACTCCGACTATGTGGACGCCCAAGGCATCGGTCCGGGCGCCGGCTACACCTATGAAATCGCCAACGGCGGATCGGGTAACCGCAATCGTGTTGCCGGCGATGCGATCTATCACTGCCACTTCTACCCGCACTTTGCCCAGGGCATGTGGGCCATGTGGCGGGTGCATGATGTGTTTGAAGAAGGCACCAAACTTGAAGTTTCGGAACAGGGTGACGACGGCTTCCACAGCGAACCTTTCGCCCTGCGCAGCGGTAAACCGGCGGCGGGGGCACGAGCCTTGCCCGATGGCGAAATCGTTGCTGGTACGCCGATTCCGGCGGTGGTGCCGCTGCCCGGCAAAGCCATGCCACCAATGCCAGGCAAAGTCGCGGTCGTGCCGAAAATCGGTGAGACCCTGGTGGCCGGTCATGATGACGACGATGAAGAAGACGACGACAACGGTGAACACCATGGCGGCAGCGGAAGCATCCGGGCCATCGGTTCCCTGGCGTTGGTGGATCGCAGCGAGGCCAATCGCAATGCCGACGGCAGCTTGAAAAACCCTGGCTATCCGTTCTGGATCGGCGGCATGGAAAGTTCGGTCGGCCAACGCCCACCGACCCCACCGCTGGACATGCTCGACGCCGCCACGGCGCAAGTGTTAAAAGGCAGCGGCAATGCTTTGTGGGCGAATCTCGACCCGGCGCAATCCGGTGGCTGGGACGGTGGCCTGGGGCGACATTCCCTGGACGGGTTCTCCTCCGGTGGCGAAGCGCGCACCGTGACCACGTCGCTGGACTTCTCCAAGGAGGTGACCCGCGCCAAGCCGATTTACCTGCCGGAAGAGGGCACCGAAGTCGAACAGGCCGCCATGGCCTTCCACGCCAAAAAAGAACACCCGAGTTTCGCCTTGCTGCCGGGCAACCAGATTGTGGCGCGCAACTTTCGCACCAACGGCGCCTTGCCGGTGCCCGGTGCCCCCTACTACGAACCTTGCATGGATGACCGGCAAAAACGCCTGACCAGCAGTGCCGGTAGCGGCGAGTTCGCCAGTGGCGAACGCATCGACGGCATGTCCTTTATTGGTTCGTCGACCTTCACTGCCGACCGTCCACGGGTCTACAAAGCCGCGAACATCCAGTTCGATGCGGTATACAACAAGGTCGGCTATCACTTCCCGCAAGCGCGCATTCTGGCACTGTGGGAAGACGCCTGGCCAGTGATCACCAAGCAGCGTCCGCCAGAACCACTGGTGATGCGCATGAACACTTTCGACTGCGTGCAGTACCAGCAAACCAACCTGGTGCCGGCCATCTACGAGATGGACGACTATCAGGTGCGCACGCCGACCGACGTGATCGGCCAGCACATTCACTTGCCGAAATGGGACCTGACGGCGGCCGACGGTTCGGCCAACGGCTGGAACTACGAAGACGGTGTGCTTTCTCCCGGCGCGGTGCAGGAACGGATCCTCGCCATACGCGAGTTCAACCAGTGTGAAAGCGCTGATCCGCGTGACGGCACGCCGGCCTGCCCGAAAGCCAAGAATCACCCGTACTTCGGTCAGTTTGGCCGGGCCGACTGGGTCGGGGCGCGCACGGCGATGCAGCGCTGGTTTGTCGACCCGGTGGTAAACACCAAAGGCATCGACCGTGGCCTGGGGACCATCTTCACCCACGACCACCTCGGCCCATCGACGCACCAACAGATTGGTCTGTACGCCACCGTACTGGCTGAGCCGGCCGGTTCCACCTGGTTTCACGCTGAAACCGGCGAGCCGTTGTACAGCGGCGCACGGCAGGACGGCGGCCCGACTTCATGGCAAGCGGTAATCTCCACGGGAGACCTGGACGGCGATGGCAAGAATGACAGCTTCCGTGAATTCTTCCTCGAATACAGCGACTTCCAGCACGCCTATGAAGCCGGTGTTTACGTGGGTGCCGGACCCAACGGCATACCGAACGCACAAGCGTTCCCGGCCACTGCCGATAGCTTCCGCTACGCGATCAACCCACCGGTGCGCAACAATGCCAGCAACTTGCTCGATGGCATCATCGAAGTGCAGGGCGGGTTGGTGCCGGGTTGCCCGACCCGGCCATGCCCGCAGGCAATCTCGGTCGATGACCCGGGCATGTTCGTGGTCAATTACCGCAACGAACCGCTGGCCCTGCGGGTGTATGACCCGAACAAGGTCGGCCCGGACGGCAAGCGCGGCATGCAGGCCGACGGCCTGGGCGGCGACCTTGCGTACGCCATGCAAAGCCGTACCGACCGTGCCATCCCGGCGATGAACCTGGCGCCTAATCTCGTCACCGCGGCGACTGGCCCCACGGGTGGCACCACGCTGTTTCCGCCGCACATCAACCGTGGCGGCGCCGAACCGGGCGATCCGTTCACGCCGATGCTGCGCACCTACACCGGTGACAACGTGCGGTTGCGGGTGCATGCCGGCGGTCACGAAGAAGAGCACAACGTGACCTTGCACGGCGTCAAATGGCTACAAAGCGGGTCCGGTTTCGGCAACAGCTCCAACTCCGGCTGGCGGGCGTCGCAGATGGTCGGTATCTCCGAACAGATGGGCTTCAACGCGCCTGTTTCGATGCTCTCCAGTTCGGCCGCGACCACCGGGGATTACCTGTACTCGATGGACGCTTCCATCGAAGGTTACTGGAACGGCATCTGGGGCGTGATGCGCAACTACACGGCCCAGCGCAGCGACCTGTTCGCCGTGCCAAACAACCCGAAACCGGCGGGCATGCGCAACACCGTGGCGTTCGAGGGCTCCTGCCCACGGTACAGCGCCAACCCGAATGGCATAGGTACCCGGCCGACGGTGCAACGCAACTATGAGGTGGTGGCGGCCCTCGCCAACGACATCCTGCGCAACCCGCTGAACCTGGTCATCGGCGATCCGGGTGGCGTCGGGCAACACGTCGGTGGGCCATTGAATCCGGCGGGCGGCACCCTGGTGTTCAACTCGCGGGCGGTGAATATTCCACAGGTCAGCGTGACCGATCCGGAAGATGGCGAGACCATCACCATCGGCGGGCAAAGCGGGCCGTTGCATGATCCGACCGCGATCCTGTACGTGCGCAAGTCTGATCTCGATCCGAACACCGGCAAACTCAAAGCGGGCGTTCCGGTAGAGCCGCTGGTGCTGCGCGCGGCAGCGGGTGATTGCATCAACGTCACCCTGGAAAACCGCTTGCCACTGATCATGCCGGACCTGACACAGACCGCCGTGATGCAAGGCCTGGTCAAGCGTGATCGCAATAGTGGTCAGGGCTCGACCATCTTCACCAACAACCTGATCCGGCCGTCCAGTCACGTCGGTTTCCATGCACAACTGCTGTCCTATGACATCACCAAATCCGACGGCACCAACGTCGGCGCTAACCCGATCCAGACCGTGCCACCACGGGTCGGCAACAGCGGCGCGTATCCGACACGTACGTATCAGTATTACGCCGGGCACCTGGAGCGCGAAGGAAAACCCATCACGCAACTGGGCCGCAGCGTCGACAATATCAACGCCACGGCGGTGGAATTCGGCGGGCTGAATATCACGCCGGCGGACCTGATCAAACAACCGCAGAAAGGCTTGGGCGGTGCGATGAGCATCCTGCCCATCGGCGCCACCTGGGTCGAAGATGCGCGCAAAACCAACGCGACCGTCACGGCGCCAGGGCAGGCCGTTTACCGAGACTTTGCGATGGTCTGGCAGAAAGCGTTGAACATGCGCTGGGCCAATGGCCGGCCGGTGGAAGGCATCGCTGCCGAAGGCATGGGTGTGCCGACCGATCCACAGGACAACTCGAGCATGGCCATCAACTACAAGGCCGAGCCGCTGTGGTTCCGCTTCGGGCTGGCGCCGGACGCGCCGTTCGGCCACGCCGACGGTGCCGGCTACGGCGACGTGCCCAACGCGCACATGGCCTACAGCAATGCGCTGATCGGGGGCGATCCACAAACGCCGGTGCTGTATGTAAAACCGGGGCAACCGTTCCGCACCCACATCCTGATGCCTAGCGGTGGCAGTCGCGGCACGACTTTCCAGCTGGACGGACACGTGTGGTCGGTCAACCCGTTCCAGTCGGAGAAGAGCGACGCCGGGGGTTACCCGATGGGTACGCCGGGCGTGGGTTCGGTGCGGTTCGGCTACAACCCGATGTCGATGTACATCGGCGCCCGCGAAAGCATCCTGCCGGCGGCGCACTTCAGCTTCATGCACCCAAGCGCCGGGGGCAGCAATGCGATACCGGGCGACTACCTGTTCCGCGACTACGGCGCGTACGGCAACACCGCCGGGCTGTGGGGATTGCTGCGGGTGACCAACGAACCCGAACCGGCGCCGTAGGGGTGATCCACCTCACCACAAGGTTCGCGTCCGCAAGGGCGATGCCTCAGACAGGCACAGATCTGTAAGGAGAAGGTGATATGAGCAGGACCATCGGGATTGCCGGGTGTGCGTTTGTAGTCGGCGTGGCGCTGGTCTGGCTGGGCGTCTGGCGGACGGCGCCGCCGACGTTGCTTAGCGAGGTGGCGCTGCCGGACACCTGGAGCAGCCATAAGCTTGAACGCGACGGCGTGTCCGTGGCACTGGAAGTGCGGCCGCTGGCCGAAGACGGCGTACTGCGTGAAGGCGAGTTTGCCGACGTACGTTTCCGGGTCAGTGACAGCACGTCGGGCCAACCGCTGTCCGGCGTCAATCCCGGAGCCTGGCTGGACCCGGAAGCCGTCGCCGCCGACCAGGCCCAGGGCAGGGAGCGGAGCTGCAAATCGCGGGTCGGGGTGTTCCTCAAATCCAGCATCGGCGCGCGGCCGCTGCTCGACCTGAACAGCTATTTCCTGCTGGTGATGAACCGCGATGCCAGCGTTTCCGTGGTCGACCCGTCGGTCTCGGTGGGCGGCATCACCAGCACCAGGGCCCGCATCGACATCAAGCAGCCGCCGATGGATTGGGTCACCCCCAAGGACAACAAACGCGTGTTCATCTCCATGCCCACCGCCGGCGAAGTGGCAGTGATCGACAGCGAGCAATTCAAGTTGATCGACTCGGTAACCGCCGGCAACCACCCGGTGCGCGTGGCGTTGCAACCGGACGAGCGCCTGCTGTGGGTCGGCAACAACGCCTCGAAGGCTGAGGAATCCGGCGTCAGCGTGATCGACAGCCACAGCCTGAAACCTCTCACCTATCTGGCCACCGGCCGCGGGCATCACGAAATCGCCTTCAGCAAGGACAGCCGTTTTGCCTTCGTCAGCAACCGCGACGACGGCACGCTGAGCATCATCGACATTGCCAGCCTGACGATCAGCAAGCAACTCAAGACCGGCTCGAACCCGTTGTCGGTGGCGTACTCGGCGCTGTCCCAGGCGGTGTATGTCGCCGACGGCAAGGATGGGACCGTTACGGTGGTCGATGGCGCCAGCCACGACGTGCGCCGAGTGATCAAAATCAAACAGGGCCTGGGCCCGATGGGCTTCAGCACGGACGGTCGTTTCGGCATCGTCCTCAACACCCTGGAGAACCAGGCTGCCGTCATCGATGTCGCCACCGATGTACTTATCCATGAACTAGACGTGTCTGCAGAACCTTATCAGGTGGTGTTCACCAAGGCCTACGCCTACGTACGCGGACTGGCCTCGGCCAAAGTCACGATGATCAACCTGTCGTCCCTCGGTGAAGGCCGCACGCCGATCAGTCAGGGCTTTGAAGCAGGGCCGCAGGCGCCACGGCTGGCCGGTGATTTGCCACTGGCGTCGAGCCTCGCGGTATCGCGAGACGACAACGCGGTGTTCGTGGTCAACCCGGTGGACAACACGACTTACTTCTACGCCGAAGGCATGAACGCGCCGATGTCCGGTTACCCCAATCGCGGGCAGGTCGCTCGAGCGGCGATGGTCATCGACCGCAGTTTGCGTGAAGTGGAGCCGGGGGTGTACAGCGCACGGATCAAACTGCCGAGCGCCGGGCGTTTCGACGTGGCGTTCCTGCTCAACCAACCGAACATCATTCACTGTTTCACGGCACGGGTCGAGCCGGATAGAAGCCTCGCCCACCCCCCCGGCGTGGCGACAGTCGAGTTCATGCTCGACAAGTCCATCGCCGCCCTCGGCAGTCCATACACCGTGCGCTTTCGCATCGTTCAAGGCCAGCACAAGACCCTGCGCAGCGGCGTGAAAGACGTCCAGGTGCGCTACTTCCGCGCCCCGACGTCCCGAGCTCGGGAAGTCGCTGCAAGGGAGGTCGGCAACGGGGTTTATGAGGCTCCGGTGACCCTCGACCAGAACGGTGCCTGGTACCTGCATGTGCGGGCCGCATCCCTCGGCGCGAGTTTCGATGACAAGACTTTTGCAAGCGTTCGGGTCCTGCCCGGCGATGCCCACTGAAAAGGAAATGGACATGAACCGATTCGCACACCGTGGACTGCTGACCTTCTGCCTGTTGGCCGCCGGTATCGGACAAGCCCTGGCGCACTCGGCGGATGAACATGCCGGGCATGACATGCCGGCCAAAAGCGCCAGCCCGGAAAGTACCCGGGTCAAATTCGCCGACGTGGCGCTGGTGGATCAGAACGGCCAACCGGTGCGTCTGGAAAGAGACCTGGTGACCAACAAAATCGTGGTCATGAGTTTCATCTACACCAGTTGTACGACGGTGTGTCCGGTGGTGTCGTCGATCATGGGCAAGGTGCAGAAACAACTGGGCGCGCGGGTGGGTACCGAAGTGCAGCTGGTGTCGATCAGCATCGATCCACAGCGCGATGATGCCAAGCGTCTGAAAGACTACGCCCGCAATTTCCAGAACGGTCCGGGCTGGAGCTGGCTGACCGGCAGCTCGCAGTCGATCAACGCCACCCTCAAAGGCCTCGGCAACTTCAGTGGTGACTTCCAAAACCATCAGCCACTGATCCTTGTCGGCGACGGCAATAGCCGCCACTGGACACGCTATTACGGCTTCACCGACCCGGTCGTGCTGACACGTCAAGTGGAAAAACTCAGCGGCCAGCGCAACGTACACGCCAAGCACACCGCCATCGCCATGGAGCAACAGCCATGAAAGCCATCGACTGGATCACCTTGACGATGTGCTTCTGCATTTTCAGCTCGACGGCATTTGCCCACGAAGGCCACGAAGAACCTGCGCCTGCGGTGGCTACCGAACAACCGGCGAGCGGCACGCGCGATGCGAAAACCTGGTTTACCGACACACCGTTACAGGACCAGAACGGCGAAACGCTGCGTTTCTACAGCGACGCCCTGCAAAACCGCGTGGTGCTGCTGAACGTGATATTCACCCGTTGCAACGATGCCTGCCCCCTGATCACCCGCAAGCTCAAGGAAGTGCGTGAGTTGCTGGGCGACAAGGCGGACGGCATCACCTTTATTTCCCTTACCAGTGATCCGCTGCGGGACACCCCGGCGGTACTCAAGGCTTACACCTTGAAGCAGGGCGTCGATGGCCCCCACTGGCTTTTTCTCACTGGCGACAAGGCGCAAATGGACCTGGTGCTGGGACGCATCGGCCAGATCGTACCGACCCCCGAGCAACATTCAACGCAGCTGATCGTGGGTGACGTGGCCAACAAACGCTGGAGCAAAATCCGTCCCGATGCCCCGGCCGCCGCCATTGCCCAGCGCTTGCAGTTGCTGACAATGCCCGTGGCTGGCCGCTGAGCCTGCGCCATGAAAAACTCCCTCCCCCTAGGCTTGCTACTGATTGGCGGCCTTCATTTTGCCGCCGATGCAGTACCCCTGAGTCTTGAGGAAAGTGCCGGCAAGCGGCTGTACCGAGAGGGCGTGTCGGGGAGCGGGGAGCCGATCATGGCGCGGGTCGGGGCGGCGGGAATGTTGCTGCCGGCCACCAGCCTGCCGTGCGTCAACTGTCACGGCGCCGATGGTCTCGGCAGGCCCGAGGGCGGGGTGCGGCCGCCGGACCTGAGCTGGTCGCGGCTGACCAGCACCCACGGCCAGCAGCAAATCAATGGCCGCAACTATCCGGCGTACACCGAAGGTACGCTGGCGCGGGCGGTCCAGGAAGGACGTGATCCCGGCAACAATCGTCTCGACCCGGCAATGCCACGGTTCGTGCTGTCGATCAATGATCAGCGCAACCTCACGGCCTACCTCAAACGCCTGGTCGATGAGCGCGACCCCGGCCTGACGCCGGACACCCTGCACCTGGGCACCTTGTTGCCGGGCCAGGGACCGTTGGCCGAGGAGGGCGCGACGGTGGAGGCGGTGCTCAACGGCAGCGTGGCGCGGATCAACGAGGCGGGCGGTATTCATGGTCGGCGGTTGCGCCTGACCATCCTCGATCCGGGGCCGGACCTTGCCAGTGCCAGCCAGGCGTTGGACCGGTTGATCGAGCAGGAGCAAGTGTTCGCCCTGATCGCACCCCTGGCACCGGCACTCGACACGCAACTGGTCTCGCGTCTGGAGCGGGCGGGCATACCGCTGATCGGTCCGCTCTCGTTACAGGGCACGGCCCAAAGCAGTCGGCAGATCTTTGAACCGATGCCAGGGTTACGCGAACAACTAATGGCCCTGGCCGATTACGCCACCGACAGTTTGCGCGTGCTCCAGGGCCCGACGCTGATCACCTACCCGGATGAACCCGGCCAGCGGCAGGCGGCGCAAAACCTCAGCCAGTACCTGCAAGATCGCGCCTGGGAAAAGGTCAGCCTGAAAGCCTACGACCCGACGCTGGACGAACTGCCGCTGGGCTCGCGCTCGGTGTTTTACCTGGGCAGCGGCGGCGGTTTCATTCGGCTCGCCGAACGTTTGCAGACCGCGGGGCAAGTGCCTTACCTGTTCGCCACGTCGAATCAGGTGGCGAGTGACTTGTTGCAGGTGCCTAGCGGTTTTTCCCGGCGGGTCTTTCTGTCCTATCCGTTCGTGCCCAGTGACTGGACGCTGGCCGGACGCCGGGCCCTGACTCAACTTCGTGAGCAACAGGGGCTCGGCGGCCAGCATGCGGTGCTGCAAGTCGGCGCGTTCAGTTCGATGCTGCTACTCAGCGAAGGCATGAAACAAGCCGGGCGCGACGCCAGCCGCGAGAAGCTGATCAATGCACTGGAAGGTCTGCATGACTTCGATACCGGGCTGACCCCGCTGATCAGCTTCGGACCCAGTCGTCGTCTGGGTTTGAGCGGCGCGCATATCGTCACCGTGGACCTGTCCGACCAGCGCTTCTACCTGGTCGCCCCTTACAAACCGATTGCCGTGACACCCTGACCGGAGGCCTCGATCATGAAGCTCAAGACTCTGCTTATCCTGCTGATACTGTGGATGCCCGTGGCCTTCGGCAGCAACGGCCCGGTCGCTGCGCGGGTGAATGGCGAGGAGATTTCCGAATTGCGCCTCGAGCGTTATTTCGCCGAGTACCTGGAAGATCAGGGTCGGGCGCTGGGCAGCATTCGCAATCCCAACGCGTACAAGCAACTGCGCCAGAAGGCGCTGGACGCGTTGATCGACCGCGAGTTGCTGTGGCAGGAAGCGGTCAAGCGCGGGGTGGTGATCAGCGACGCCACGGTACAACGCCAGGTTGAACAGACCCGGCAAGCCATCGGTGGTGCCGAGAAATTCGCCCGACGCCTGGAAGACGCCGGTTTCGACGAGGCCGGTTTTGTCGAGTACACCCGCCGTGAGCTCGGGGCTCAGCAGGTGTTTGCCGAGCTGACCAAGGTGGACGCACCGGATGAAAAACAGGTTCGCGCGTTCTACGAGGAACACCGCACCGAAGTCAGCCGGCCCGAAGAAGTGCAAGCGCGGCACATTCTCATCAAAGTAGCTCAGGACGCCGATGCCCCCGCCGTCGAAGCGGCACGACTACGCTTAGTGGAGATGCAGGTGAAAATCAGACAAGGCGCCGACTTTGCCGACGTGGCCCGGACCGGATCAGAAGATGCGTCCGCCAGCGAAGGCGGAAACCTGGGCTATTTTCCTCGTGGACGCCTGCTGCCCGAATTCGAAACGGCAGCCTTTGCCCTGGCGCCCGGCGAGGTCAGTGAACCTGTTCGCACACCGCTGGGCTGGCACTTGATCGGCGTACAGAACCACATGGAGGCGGCCGATGTCTCAGAGCAACAGGGACTTGACAGCGTTCGGGCGTACCTTGCCCGACAGCAACAGGCCAAAGTTCGTCTGCAGGTGCTTGCGCAGCTGCGATCGCGCAATCGAATCGAACGGACTGACGATGATTGAAGGTTTCTCCCCAATAGTGGGGAAAAGCTTCAGTGCAAAACCGTGCGCTTCCCCGACTTTGGGGGGCGAGGTGTCTGGACGAAAAGGCTTTTCCATGGAAATCAATTACATGCAGCGGTAAAAAACCGCCGCTCAGCCTGGCATGAAGTGTGCGTTAGCCTCAGTAAGGCGCTCTCTGCCAGGTTCGGAAATCGGACCTGCGGTTTCAAGGAGTCCACCTTGTTAAACAAAGTACTGGTTGTCGAAGACGAACAGCTGCTTGCACAAAACCTCAAGGATTACCTTCAGGCGCAAACGCTGGACGTCCGGATTGCACATGACGGTGCGACGGGTATCGGCGAAGCCGAAGGGTTTGCACCGGATGTGATGGTGTTCGATTACCGCTTGCCCGATATGGAAGGCTTTGAGGTGCTCGATGCCGTCCGCCGGAACAGGAACTGCCATTTTGTGCTGATTACCGGGCACCCGACCGCTGAAGTCTGTGAGCGGGCCCGGCAGCTGGGAGTCAGCCATATCCTGTTCAAACCCTTTCCATTGGCGGAACTGGCCCGTGCAGTCTGTGACCTTCTGGGAGTGGAGCGCGAACTCAAAGCAGGCATGAGCACATCCGAAGGTTTTGTCGAACGACGCCAGAGCAGGACCGAGAGTTTCCCGCTGCAGTTGTACGACGGCAGTTGGGTGCTGGCAGATCGTCGACGCAATTCGACCTCCATGGCACCGGACGACGAACAATTGCTCACCGGGGAGTAGTGGCGCGTCAAGCCGTTCCGGTAACCACCGTAATTGCTCGCCGCGTCGACAGGGCTTAAAGCCCCCGGCGTTGGAGAGCAAGCCATGGACCGTCTATCCCTTGCCGTCGAGCCGGCGCAGCTGGAATCTGTACCGTCCCGTTTTACCTGTGAGCAATTGGCCCGGGCACGATCGCTGGCCGTCAGTTCCGGCGAACGTATTCTTGAAGCCCTTGGAGAGCTGTGCGAACTGGCCCCGATGCCCTTCATCCAGTGCCTCGGCGCAACCCTGCATTACCCGGTGCTCGACACCGACAGCCTGTTCAAGGCCACCCCGGTATTCGACCGGGTCACCCTGGCCCAATGCCTCAAGCGCGAATTCATCCTGCTGCGCCATGACGATGCAGTCATTGGTGTGTTTGCCGACCCCTTCAATACTTCGCGTCTGGCCTGGATCGATGATTGTCTGCACGGCGCGCCGTTGTACCTGGTGCATGCCGACGACCTGAAGGCTTATCTGGCGCGCCACGAAGAGAGCTTCCACGCCGTGGAGTCGCTCAACGCCCAGGCTGACGCCAACATCGAAACCGACACCCTGCAAAGCCTGTCCCTGACCAGCATCAGCGAAGACGCCAGCGTGGTCGTCAAACTGGTCAACTCGACCCTGTACGACGCCTTGAAAATGCACGCCAGCGATATCCATTTGGGCACCACCGGCAGCGGTCTGGTGATCAAGTACCGCATCGATGGCGTGCTCAACAACATCAGCAAGATCCAGGGCAGCGAGTTCGCCGAACAGGTGATTTCACGGGTCAAGGTCATGGCCGAACTGGACATCGGCGAGAAACGCGTGCCGCAGGACGGTCGCTTCAAGATCGGCATCAGTGGCCGGCAGATCGACTTCCGGGTGTCGATCATGCCGAGCATATTCGGTGAAGACGCGGTGCTGCGGGTCCTCGACAAGCAGGACCTGGCGGACAAGGTCTGCGGCGTTCAGTTACAAGCCCTGGGCTTCGAAGACGAAACCCTGCGTCAACTGCGCAGGCTGGCCGCTGAACCCTATGGCATGGTGCTGGTGACCGGCCCCACCGGCAGCGGCAAGACCACCACGCTGTACGCGATGATCACCGAAATCAACCACGGCGTGGACAAGATCATCACCATCGAAGACCCGGTGGAGTACCAATTGCCGGGCGTGCTGCAAATACCGGTCAACGAGAAGAAAGGCCTGACCTTCGCCCGTGGTCTGCGCTCGATCCTGCGCCATGATCCGGACAAGATCATGGTCGGTGAAATCCGTGACCCCGACACCGCGCAGATCGCCGTGCAGTCGGCGCTCACCGGACACCTGGTCTTCACCACCATCCACGCCAACAACGTGTTCGACGTGATCGGCCGTTTCACCCAGATGGAAATCGACCCCTACAGCCTCGTCTCCGCGCTCAATGCCGTGCTGGCCCAGCGCTTGATTCGCCTGGTCTGCACCACGTGCGGCGCGCCGAGCCACCCGACCGACGACGAGCTGCGCGCCTCGGGACTCGACCCGAACGCTGTCGATCACTACCACTTTGTTCACGGCAAAGGCTGCGGTCATTGCCGGGGCACCGGTTATCGCGGTCGCACGGCGATTGCCGAGTTGCTGCACCTGGACGACGAACTGCGGCAGATGATCGTCGAGCGCCAATCGATCTCGAAAATCAAGGCCCATGCGTGCAAACGCGGCTTGCGCCTGCTGCGCGAGTCAGCACTGGAACTGGTTGCGGATGGACGCACCACGCTCGAGGAGATCAATCGTGTCACTTTTGTCTCGTGATCGTTTTGTCGCCGTCATCGGCGCCAGTGGTGTCGGCCTCGGCCAGCGCCGTGGCAGCGAAGACCTGTGGCTGGGCAGCGTCGGTTTTATCGACGAAGGTTTTCATGCCTGGGCAGTGGCGCTAGAGACCCTCGACCATCTGCTGACCGACCACACCCGTGCAGGGGCCGAGTTGAGCGTGGTGATTTCCGGGCACTTCAGCCGCTTCTGCCTGGTGCCCTGGAGCGAACAGATCAGCAGCCCCGACGAATTACTCGGCTATGCCCGGCTGTGCTTCGAAGACCTTTACGGTGCGCCGGCTCAACCCTGGAGCCTGGTGCTCTCGGCGGAACCGGCGGGCCACGACCGGATTGCCGCCGCTTTGCCGCAGGACTTGCTGGCCCGTTTGCGCGGATTGGCCAGCGCCCGTGGCCTGCGTTTGCGTTCGGTGCAGCCGTACCTGATGGCAGCGTTCAACCACTTCGACAAAAGCCTCGATGCAGGCGACTTCCTGTTCGTGGTCGCCGAGCCGGTGCGCAGCGTGTTACTGGTGGCTCGGGAAGGCCGCTGGGCATCGGTGCGTTCGGTGGGCAGCAGCGACAGTGACGCCGCACTGACCGCGCTGATCGGCCGCGAAAGCCAACTGCAGGCTTCCACCAGCGAGCGGCCGTTGAACGTTTACCTGCATGCCCCTGCGCGCATCGACGTGCAGCCTGACGTACCCGACGTGCACTTGCGCACGCTCGAAGAAGGCCGGACACCCGTACGCGATTGCCTGTACGTCATGTCCCGGGCGGTGGCTTGAGATGCGCGCCTTGAACCTCGATTTTCAGCCGCGCCGTCGCTCGGGCCCGATGGGTTGGAGCCTGCTGGTCGTGGGCGTACTGCTGACCCTGAGTTGCGCCCTGGTTCAGCAGCACCTCAGTGCTGAAACCGCGCAACAACATGGCCATCTGCAAACCGCTCAACGCGTCCTCACCGGCGACACCGGTGGCAAGGTCAGCCTGACCCCGGCGCAAATCCGCGAGCAGGCGCAAAACCTCGCCGAAATGCGCAAGGTCTCGCAGCAATTGCGCCGGCCCTGGGAAAACCTGTTCGCCATGCTCGAAGCCATGCCTCGCGACAACATCGCCTTGCTGACCCTGACGCCCGACGCCCGCAAAGGCCAGGTGCGCATCAGCGCCGAGGCGAAAGATCTGGAGGCCATGCTCGACTTCCACCGCCACCTTGAGGCTAGCGAAGAACTGTCCGATGTGTCGCTGCTCAGCCACGAAATCGTGGCCAACGTGCCGGAGCATCCGGTGCAATTCAACTTGTCGGCTACCTGGGAGATTGGCGATGCAAATCCCTAGATTGATCGTCCACGAATATCTGCAAGGCCTGGGCATTCCCGGTCTGGCGGGGCTGGCGATGCTGGCGCTGGCGTTGGTCTATGGCTTGGCGGGCCTGGTGCCGGATTGGCAGTCGCTGCAACAGCTCAGCCAGCAGACCCGCGAAGCGGGCGAATACCTGGCCAGGGTTGAGGACGGCAGCGTCGCCGCCCCGGTGGTGCCACAACGTCAGCTTGACGACTTCCGCAGCAAGCTGCCTTCGCAACCTCAAGCCACTGTGGCCATCGACAAGATCTATGCGTTGGCGGCGCAGGAACACATCACCCTGGCACGGGGTGAATATGCGCTGGGCATCGACCCCAAGACGCACCTGGCCCGCTATCAGATTCTGCTGCCGGTGCGCGGCAGCTACCCGCAACTGCGGCGTTTCCTGCATGCCTTGCTCGGCCAGTTGCCGGCGGTGGTGGTCGAGGACGTGGAGTTCCAGCGCAAGAAAATCGCCGACACCGACCTGACCGGGCGGATCCGCATGACCCTTTACCTGTCGAGGTCATGATGAATAGCAAGCGCGTAGCGGGGTGGGTGGGGTTCTTAGGCGTCGCGGCGGCACTGGCCTGGTTGCCCGATTACTTTATGCCGGCGGACGAGGGCGATGCTTCTGTCGCCGTCGTCGCCACGCCGGCCAACAGCAAAACCCGCGGCGCCCTGCCAGCCGCGCCAGCCTCTGGCAAACCGGCAGTGGTGAAGGACTTGAGCCCGGCGGGCGACCTGTTCGCCGCCCGCAGCTGGAAACCGGCGCCGACCCTCGCCAGCGTCACCGAACAACCCGTCAACGTCACCCCGGTGGTGCAAGTCCCCAGCGCACCACCGATGCCTTTCCAGTTTGTCGGGCGGATGGATGACCGTTCTGACCTGCAAGTGTTTTTGCAGAATGGGGAAAAAATATACGTCGTACGCAAAGGGGATGTGATCGACGAAACCTGGCGGATCGAGGGCATTTCCGATGTGGAACTGAGCTTCGTCTACCTGCCTTTGCATGTGTCCCAGACCTTGTCTGTGGGGAGCGCGCCATGAACAGATCCCGTTTGCTGACAAGCCTGTGCTTGTGTACAGCGCTGGCCGCGTGCAGTTCGGCGCAGGTGGCCAACCAGGAGGCCTCCGAGCTGATCGAGCAGGGACAATACGAAGCGGGCCTGGCGCGTATCGAGGAAGGATTGCGCGAGAACCCTCGTGATACCGAACTGCACATGGCCCTCAATACCGCCCGCGCCAAAGCGATTACCGCGCTGCTGACCGAGGCCGATGCGGACCGTGCACACCGTGATTTTCCCCAGGCACGGATGGCCTACAGCCGGGTGTTGACCATCGAGCCGAACAACCGTCGCGCCCAGGATGCGATGCGCCAACTCGACTACATGCGCAGCCTGGATGAAAAACTTGAACTGGCCCGTGGCGACCTGCGTCGCGGCGACATCTACGGTGCCGACCGTCAGGTGAGACAGATCCTCGAGCTGGACCCGAAAAATGAGGGGGCGCTGGAACTGCAAAGCAGCATCCGTCTGGTCCAGAGCCGCAACGTGATTCCGTATCCACAGCTGCGCACCCGCCTGGAGAGGCCTGTGACCCTGGAGTTTCGCGACGCCAACCTGAAGACCATTTTCGAAGTGCTGTCCCAGGTCGCGGGGTTGAATTTCATCTTCGACAAGGACCTGCGTCCGGACATGAAAGCCACCATTTTCGTGCGTGACGTGCGCATCGAAGACGCCGTGGAACTGCTGCTGCAGCAGAACCAGCTGCATCAGAAAGTGGTGAACGAAAATACCTTGCTGATCTACCCGGATTCACCGCAAAAACTCAAGGATTACCAGGAACTGGTGATGCGCACCTTTTACCTGACCAGCATCGATGCCAACACCGCGCTGAACATGATCAAGACCATGCTCAAGACCCGCGACGTGTTTGTCGACGAGCGCCTCAACACCCTGACCATGCGCGACACCGAAGACGCGATCCGCATGGCGGAAAAACTTTTGCAGTCGCAAGACCAGTCCAACCCTGAAGTGGTGCTGGAAGTGGAGGTGATGGAAGTCGCGACCCAGCGGATTCTCGACCTTGGCCTGCAATGGCCGAACACCTTTGGCGTGGTCAACAGCGATGGTTCGGCGGTGACAATTCTCGATCAATTGAAAGGCATCAACTCCAACCGGATCACCATCTCGCCATCGCCCCAGCTCAAGATCAACGCCCAGGACAACGACATCAACACCCTGGCCAGCCCGGTGATTCGCGTCAGCAACCGCGAGCAGGCGCGCATCCACATCGGTCAGCGTGTGCCGATCATCAGTGCCACCTCAGTGCCGTCAACCCAAGGCCCCGTGATCACTGAAAGCGTCACTTACCTGGACGTCGGCCTGAAACTCGAAGTGCAACCGACCGTGCACCTGAACAACGAAGTGGCGATCAAGATCGCGCTGGAAGTGAGTAACGCCACGCCGCTGGAACCCACTCGTCAAGGCACGATTCCGGTTCAGGTCGACACCCGTAACGCCCAGACCACCCTGCGCCTGCATGACGGCGAAACCCAGATCCTCGCCGGGCTGATGCGCAACGACCATGGCTCCACCGGCAACAAGATTCCGGGCCTTGGCGACATCCCTGGCCTGGGCCGGTTGTTCGGCAGCAATAAGGACAACGTCAGCAAATCGGAACTGGTGCTGTCGATCACCCCGCGAATCGTGCGCAACCTGCCGTACCAGAGCCCGTCGGACATGGAGTTCCCGACCGGCACCGAAACCAGCATGCACATTCAGGCACCGGATCGTCGGCTGGATTCGTCGGTTCAGAACCCACCCGTCGACCGGCCGGTGGCGGCTGCGTCTACCCAGGTTTCCATTGGAAAGCCTTGATCATGAACGCCTCGCAACGTGGTTTCACCCTGATCGAAGTCGTGGTGACGCTGTCCCTGATCGGCCTGCTGGCCGGCATGGCCGCGCCGCTAACCGAGACCGTGGTGCGCCGGGGCAAAGAGCAGGAGCTGCGCACGGCGCTGTACCAGATACGTGATGCCATCGACGCCTACAAACGTGCGTTCGATGCCGGTTACATCGAGAAATCGCTGAACAGCAGTGGTTATCCACCGAACCTGAAAGTGTTGGTAGAGGGCGTGCGCGATGTGCGCAGCGCCAAGGGCGCCAAGTTCTATTTTCTGCGCCGCGTACCCCATGACCCGCTGAAGCCGGTCAAGCGTGACGACGACGGCGGCTGGGGCTTGCGCGCCTATGACAGTACGGCTCAAAACCCGCGGGAAGGGGTGGACGTCTTTGACGTTTATTCGACAGCGCGCGGCAAGGGACTCAACGGCATCGCGTACCGGGAGTGGTGAGTATATGCGCCGGCAAAAGGGTTTTACCCTACTGGAATTGATGGTGGTCATGGCAATCATCGCGACCCTGATGACCATTGCCCTGCCACGCTATTTCAACAGCCTGGAGGCCTCGAAAGAGACCACGCTGCGTCAGAGCCTGTCGGCAATGCGCGAAGCACTGGATCACTACTACGGCGACACCGGGCGTTATCCCGATTCGATCGAGCAGTTGGTGGAGCAGCGTTATCTGCGCAACCCGCCAATGGACCCGATTGCCGAGCGCAAGGACCTCTGGGTCATGGTCGCGCCGCCCGACGGCGTACCGGGCGGGGTCGCCGATATCAAGAGCGGAGCCACAGGGAGGGCGCGTGATGGCAGCCTGTATTCCGAGTGGTAAGCCTGCGGGCGAGGGTGGTTTCACCTACCTGGGTGTGCTGTTCCTGATCGTGGTGATGGGCATGGGCCTGGCCAGTGCCGGCGAGTTGTGGTCGACCGCGTCGCGCCGTGACCGGGAACGCCAGTTACTCTGGGTCGGCACGCAATACGCCCAGGCATTGCGCAGCTATTACCGCAGTTCGCCAGGGCTGGCGCAGTACCCGCAAGCCCTCGAAGACCTGTTGCAGGACGAGCGTTTTCCCAGCCCCAAACGCCATCTGCGGCAACTGTACCCGGATCCGATTGGCGGCGGCGAATGGGCCTTGATGCGTGGTTTCGACGGGCGCATTACCGGCCTCAGTAGCGCTTCGACGGGCAAGCCGCTGAAGCAGGCGGATTTTCCCACCCAGTGGTCGGACTTTGCCGGCATGGCCAGTTACAAGGACTGGCAGTTCGTGGCTGAGAAAGCCTTTCTCGATGGCACATCGGGACCTGCCAAGGACCCGTCGACATCGCCTCAGGCGTTGCAGCCATGAACAGATTCTGTGTGGCGGCGATCCTGATGTTGATGTCCATTGCCGCCCCGGCGAGCGAAGAGGACGAAATGATGGGGTTCATCGTCGATGACACGATCTCGCACATCGGCCATGACTTTTACTACTCGTTCAGTGAACGCCTGCGCGCCACCAGCCCGATGGATTTCAATCTGGTAGTGCGCGAACGACCTTCGGCGCGCTGGGGCGCCCTGGTGACGGTGGAATATCAACAGCGTCTGGTTTATCGGCGGTTCCTGCCGCCGAACACCGTGGACCTCAAGGAAGAGGCCTATAGCGCCGCCGACTGGGTTCGCGGGCAGATCGTCCAGCGCAAGCTGGAAGCCATGTTGCAGGACACAACGGACCTTGAGAAGGACGAATTATGAAAACAAAAGCGTTCTCGCAGCGCCCCCTGTTTTCCAGGGCGGGCATCTGGTTGTTCGGGCTCGGCAGTTGTGGCCTGGTTCAGGCCACGGAACTGGTCTACACGCCCATCAACCCGTCGTTTGGCGGTAACCCGCTGAACGGGACCTGGCTGCTCAACAACGCCCAGGCACAAAACGACTACGACGATCCCGACTTGAAAAAACGCACCGCTGCGGCCGGTACATCGGCGCTGGAGCGGTTCAGCAGTCAGTTGCAGTCGCGGTTGCTCGGGCAGTTGCTCGACAGCATTTCCGCGGGCAATACGGGGAGCCTGACCACCGACGCCTTTATCGTCAACGTCGTCGACGACTCCGGGCAATTGACCATCGTCGTGACTGACCGAGCGACCGGTGAGGTCTCCGAAATTCAGGTGAGCGGCCTGGCCCCTTGACGGGGATTCGGGTTGATGGGGAATCAGGGACATGAAAAAAATAATGGTGTTAGGGCTGATGTTGGCGGCTTTACAAGGGTGCAGTCTGCGCGATCCGATCGGGGCTGAGCAGGACACCGAAACCCCGACGCTGACCCCGAGGGCGTCGACCTACTACGACTTGATCAACATGCCGCGACCCAAGGGTCGGTTGATGGCGGTGGTGTATGGTTTTCGCGACCAGACCGGTCAGTACAAACCAACGCCGGCCAGCTCGTTTTCAACCAGCGTGACCCAGGGCGCGGCGAGCATGCTGATGGATGCGTTGCAGGCCAGTGGCTGGTTTGTGGTACTGGAACGCGAAGGGCTGCAGAACCTGTTGACCGAGCGCAAGATCATTCGCGCCTCGCAAAAAAAACAGAACACCCCGGTGAACATCCAGGCTGAATTGCCCCCGCTGCAAGCGGCGAACATGATGCTTGAGGGCGGGATCATCGCCTACGACACCAATGTGAAAAGCGGCGGGGAAGGGGCGCGTTATTTGGGCATCGACATTTCCCGGGAGTATCGCGTGGATCAGGTCACGGTGAACCTGCGGGCGGTGGATGTGCGCAGCGGGCAGGTGTTGGCCAATGTGATGACCAGCAAGACCATTTATTCGGTCGGTCGCAGTGCGGGGGTGTTCAAGTTTATCGAGTTCAAGAAGTTGCTCGAGGCGGAGGTTGGCTATACCACCAACGAGCCGGCGCAGTTGTGTGTGTTGTCGGCGATCGAGGCGGCGGTGGGGCACCTTCTGGCTCAGGGGATTGAGCGGCATTTGTGGCAGGTGGCGGGGGATAATTCGCCGCAGAACAGTGAAACGCTTGATCACTATCTGACCCAGAACAAAATTCCTGAGGATGAGTGAACCGAGGCGGCCTTCGGGCCGACCTGGTTTTCCCTGATGTACGTGTGCGGCGATCCGACTTGCCCGCGAAGGCGGCCTGACAGCCGACCAGTTCTCGCGGATGTACCCAAGCCCCTGTGGGAGCTGGCTTGTCGGGTCGCCGCATCGCTGCGAAGGCGGCCTGATAGCCGACCTGTCTTTTGCGGGTGTACATATCCATTGCTGCGGTAACGGCCACTTATGGTTTCGCCCTTACGGCGAGGCACTTTTTTCAGACGCCAAAAAAGTACCCAAAAAGGCTCGGCGTTCCTTCGCTCCGGTATCCATCCGGGGACACTGCCCTCCGGTCTGCTTCGCGACGACCTACATGCAGCGTGTTCGACTGCGTCGAACGGCGCTACGCGCCACTCCCCGGATGAACACCTCCACTCAGCCTCCCGAAGGGGCGGGCGGATCAAAAGCGCAAGGCGAGCTAACGCTCGGCCTTGTGGTTTGGTAGGTGTGTGTACGCGAATTTGCTTTTTGTGTGCGAGCCTGCTCGCGAAGGCGGCCTGACAGCCGACCGGTTCTCGCGGATGTACCCGACCCCCTGTGGGAGCTGGCTTGTCGGGTCGCCGCATCGCTGCGAAGGCGGCCTGACAGCCAACCTGTTTTTTTTCTGTACCCGTAACCCTGTGGGAGCGGGCTTGCTCGCGATGGACGTTAACGATGACGCGGGCTATCTGGATAAACCTGTTGTCTAGACGGTCCTTCGCGAGCAATCGAGCGTCGACCGGCTGCCCCTACAGGGCAAGGCGATGATGACGGGACAGTCACCCGATGATTGAGAAAGGGCTTTCACCTGTAGGACTAATCCACAATTACATCGCCTTGCGCCTTTGCCTACAACTACGCCAGAATCCGCCGGCTTGTGTGCCTTGTCTCTGAGCTCTATCGTTCTCCGCGTCGCTACCAATTCAGCGATCGGGTTTAGCAGCTCGGACAATTTCAAGGCACGCAGTGTCGCCCCTGACCCTATTCCGCAGATGTTGCGCGGCAGGTCTGCGTTTATGGTGGCTGTGCGTGGGGCACTTCGGTGCGCCGGGTTCCTTGATCCCTGGTCTGCTAACCCGCGTACAGTCGCTACCTCTTTGTTTAGCAGCAATATTTGGCGGCTCCATTGATCAAGGAGCTTTCACCATGCCAAAACCTACCCCCAATCCCCCAGAATCATCCCCCCAAAACGATTCAGCCAATTCCGCTTCCAACCTCGGTTTAGATTCCTCCGATTTAAAAACCTCCTCCCCCAAAACAATGTATTCAATCACTCCAGGCATCGACACTGAAAGCCTGTTGGCGAGCGCCTGCGAAACGCTGGCTTCAGCCAGTGTCATGGCCAGTGATTTTTCGGTGTTTGTGAATGGGCCACAGCGAAGAATGGTGCTGGGTATCCAGCAGCTCATAATGCTGGCCGATCTAGCGGTAAATCGAGCGCTGGATAACATCGATCCGCAGTCTTAGGCACTGAACCTTGCAGCGCAACCCCGTTATCGTTCTTCGCGAGCAGGCTCGCACTGCGCTCAGCACGTAAAAAAACCGCGCCCATCCTCCGATGATCGCGGTTTTTTATTGCCCCCCAATTACTGCTGCAACACCGTCGCCCGGTTATCCGTCCCCAGCTGTTGAATCGTCGCCATTTGCGTCACACCACTCTGATCGACATTGGCAATGTTCCCCGTTCCGCCCTGGGTCACATACGCCACGTTCATGGTGTCAGCCTGTTTCAGAGTGATCTGGTTGTCGCTGCCCCATTGGGTGGTGTACGCCTGGTTGCCGGTGCCGGACTGGTCGAATTCGCTGCGGTTGGCCGTGCCGTTGCTGCTGCCCTCGACCAGGTTGGTGCTGCCGCGCTGGTCGGCGATGAGGATGTTGTCGCTGCCGTTCTGGTCGAAGTACAGCTCGTTGTAGCTGTCGGCCTGGCTGACCGTGGTTTTGTTACCGGTGCCGGTCTGGTGGGTGGTCATGATGTGGCCGACGCCGTCCTGCGTGAAGTTGGCGATGTTGGCGTTGCCGGTCTGGTTGATGGTTGCGTGCTGGTTGCTGCCGAACTGGCCACCTTTTTCCGGGCCTTTCCAGTTGCTGGCGTGGACCTTGTTGTCGTTACCCACCGAAGTGGCGGTGAGTGAATGGCCTTCGCCGGTCTGGTAGGTGAAGTGCACGTTGCCCGCGCCCGTCTGGTACAGCGCCAGGGTCGAACCGACGGATTCGAACTGGTCGGCGTAGATGGCGTTGAGGTCGCCAACCTGGAATACCTGCGCGACGTTGTTTTCGCCGAAGCTCTGGTCGACCACGGTTTCGTTGGTCGAGCCGATCTGATCAACAGTGACCTGGCTGGCGAGCTGGGAGTCTTGCCAGATTTCGGTGCCGTTGAATTCGCCCAGTTGGTTGATGGTCGCGCTGCCGCCGTCGCCGAAGCTCTGATCGGCATAGGCGTAGTTGCCTTCGCCCGTCTGGTTGATGTCGATCTGGCCGGCCATGTGCCCGACCTGCTCGGCGGTGCCGTAGTTGGCGGTCCCGAACTGAGTCACCGTTGCGTTGTTGCCACTGCCCAGCGCGAGCTGTTCGACATTGGCCTCGTTGCTGTCACCGAACTGGAAGGTGTGAGCCGTGTTGCCTTCCTGTTCTTCCTGATAGATGAACGAGAAGTTACCGGTGCCTTGCTGCTGCTGCAGCGCTTCATTGCCGCCCAGGCCGATCGACTGGCTGGCGTGGCTGGTGTTGAAGCTGCCGGTCTGTTGCTGGGTGATTTTGCTGTTGTCTTCGAACAGCTGCTCGGCGTAACCGGCGTTGTAATCACCGACCTGATTCTGGTCGATGGTGCCGGTTGCTGTGTCTTGCACCGCCGCCGCGTCGTTACCCTCGCCGAGTTGCTGCTGGGTGGCGGTGCTGAACGGGGCGAGAGTCTGCTTCACATCGGCGACGTTGGCGGTGCCGGTCTGGTCCTGCATGGAAACGCTGTCGTCGGCCATTGCCTGGGCACTGACAATGACCAGGATGGCGGCGGTAAGGGGCGTCAGTTTGAACATGATGAAACCTCCAGAGAGTGCAGTGCTTTAGCGGTATTGTTTGACCGAAACGCTCATGCCGTTTCCCGACTGGGTCACGGCGCTTGAGAGCCCCGTGCCGGCCTGGTCGATGCTGGCGTCGTTGTTGTTGCCGTTCTGGGAAATCTGCGCGCGGTTCTGGCTGCCGGCCTGAGTGATCGAGGCGGCGTTACCGGAACCTTGCTGAGTGATCATCGCCATCAGGTCGCTGCCTTGCTGCAGGATGTAGGCTTCCTGATTGCTCCCCGACTGGACGATGGTGCCGAGCAACGACTGGCCGTTCTGTTGCACGAGCGCTACGTTGGCTTGACCGTTCTGGTCGATCAGCGCGTGCTGGCCAATCGGCGGTGGCAATTCGCCGAGGTCGGCGCCAGGGGCCAAGTCATCGTTGTCCAACAAATCGTCGGCGCGCGCGCCCGCGCTGCTGCAGAGCAGAAGCAGGCAGAGCAGGGCGGCGGTCGGCGTTTTCATGGTGTTGTCCTTTGAGAAAAGGCCTGCCCCACCGATCGGCCGAATCAGTGGGGCGAGGGCTTATTGCACGGTGACAGCGACCGTGCGCACGGTGCCTTGGGACGAGCGGATCGTCGCCGTCGGATTCGCTGACGGAATCACCGTGGTGCTGTTGCTCACCGTCAACCTCCAGCGTCCGGTCAGCGGCACTGTGGTGCTGCCCAGCGTCACCAGCCCGGTCGGGGTGGTGACCTGAATGGTGATGGTGTTGCCGGTGGTCACCGATGAAGTGCCGGTGAAGTCCCAGTTGAAACGGTTGTTGGAACGCGCCGTCACCGTAGCGGCTGTCACCGCGAAGGTTTCCGCGGCAGGTCTTGGCGAGACTTGCACCGTGACCGTGGCCGGCGACGCCGACAGGGCGCCGAAGCTGTCCCGGGCGATGTAGGTGAAGGTCGTGGTGAACGCCGTGGTGACGGTGGTCGGTGGGGTGTAAGTGATCACCGTGCCGTTGCTGCTGACAGCGCCGCGATTTTCCGGTGGTTGAGTGAAGCTGGCGACGGCCAGCGGCACGTTGCCTTCCGGATCGGTGTCGTTGGCCAGCACGTTGATCGGCACCGCCACGCCCAGTGTTGCAATGCTGTCGGCGACTGCCACCGGAGGTTGGTTAGGCGCCACGGTAATGGTCACGGTCGCCGGGGTGGTCGAGGCCATGCCTTTGGCGTCTTGAGCCCTGTAGGTGAAGGTCGTCGTCAGCGGCGTGTTGACCACGGCGGGCGGGGTGTAGACCACGGCGGTCGAGCCGCTCGACGCGACGGTGCCTTGCTCGGCGGCCGGTTGCGTCAACGCGGCGATACTCAGCGGCGTGTTGCCGTCCGGGTCGCTGTCGTTGGCCAGCAGGTTGAGGGTGATCGGCACGCCGAAGCTGGTGCCGCCGGTGTCGGCCACGGCGAGTGGCGCCTGGTTCTCACCACTATCCGGTGCCGTGCCGACGACCACCACCGGCTCGGTGTCGCTGCCGCCCGCGGCGGATTTGACCGTGACGCTGGCCGGTGGCTGCGGCAAGTCGGCCACGGTCATTTGTTGCTGGACGCCGGTTTTCGATAGACGACCGTAGCCCTGAGCGACCATGTCCGGCACCGTCACTTCGTCAGTCGAGGAAGCCTCGATCAACAGGCTGTGGTTGCTCCAGTTGTAACGAGCGGTCTTGATTTTCACCACATCGGAGAGCTTGCTCGACACCGCTGTCGGCCGGGTGGTGCCGGTCGGATTGGTGGCGGTGAGCACCACGACCGGCGGCACGGGGCCGGTGATCAGATGCTGGCCGAAGAACAACCCGTTGTTGTCGCCGATCATGCTGGTCAGGCAAGGCGTAGGCGGCGGGCCGGGTACAAGGGCGACGGTTTCGCGGAAGCACAACGTCGAACTGTTGTCCGCTTTGCCAAAGACTTCGATGCGGGTGCTGATGCCGGTGCCCGAGGTGGTACGCCGGTAGGTGGCGCGACTGAGGTCCACCTGGGTTTGTGCGCGATTATCGAGGACTTTGCCGGACAGGGTGAACAGGTTGGACTCGATCGTCCCGGCCGGCCCCTGAATGCGCACAAAGTTGGTGTTGTTGGGGCTGCCGGTCACTTGTTCGGTGAGGTTCGGGTCGCCGATGAAGGTTTCGATTGCGCCGGTGTCCGGGTTCACTTCGGTGTACGGACCGTTGACGCTGCGCAGGAAGGGTCCGATCGCGCCGTTCAATGCACCGGTGAAAACGCCTGGCGCGCCGACGCCGACGTCACGGGTGATGTTGATTGCGCGACGACCGGGGGTGGTGACAGTGACGGTTTCGACACCATAGGGGTGAGTGATGGTGTAGGTTCCGGCGACGGGCACATTGATCCGCATACGAATCCGCGCAAAGCTGACCTGGTCACCATCGAGCGGATTCCCGCTGGCAAAGGCGGCCTCCATCCCGGCTACGTAGGAATCCATTCCATAGCCGGCAGCATTGTTGGGAATGGCGGTTTCGGCGAGGAACCAGAAGGCTTCCGGCGGCCAGTTATCCGGGAACACCATCGGCAAGGTGTCGTCGAAAATGCCCGGTTCCGGCAGCAAGGTACACATGTAGGCCGGCGGAACGGTCGCTGGCACCCGCGAACTCGCGGCTCGGGACTGGCACAGTTCCATCGACAGCAAGTTGTTGTCCTGATACCAGATCGGGAATTTCCCCGAAGCAAAGGTATAAGGGCCCGGGTCGACGGCGGCGAGTTGCGCGTACGCGCTGCCGGACAGCGATAGAGTCAGTCCCAGGGCGTTGAGCGCCAGGCGTGGCCAATTGTTCATGATGCCTCCTGATGAGGATCTGGGCATGTTTGCGTTCATTGCACGATGACCACTTCTTCGGTATCGCTGCCGCCATTGGATGAAGTCACCTGAACCTTGGCCGGTGGAATCGGCGAGATCCCGGTGGCCAGGCTTTTCAACGCGCCGTCACCGTTGAGCGCACCAATGGCGGCTCCGGTGCCAGAGGTGGCGGTGAGTATCGGTGGCGATGTTTCATCACTGGTCGAAGCCTCCACCGTGATCTGCCCGGTGCTCAAGCTGTACTCGGCACGGGAGATCACCACCAGGTCCGTGAGCGGCATGGACAAGGTGGTTGGCGTGCTACTGGGGATGGCCAGGTGATTGTCAGCGGTCACCTGCAAAGTGCTCGGCAAACTCGGGTTGGTCGCCGATTGCGCGTACCAGTTGCCGGTGGTGTCGGCCTCCCGCAGATTCAACACCGGGTTGTTGCTGTCCAGCGTGACGGTGGCGGGAGGTGGTGGGGCCGTGACGAAAACGTCCTGTTGCGCCACCGGTGCACTGGTGCCGACACGCCGCGAGTAAGTACCGCGCTGGGTAATCATTGGAGTCGGCCGAACCACGGTCGACAGTTTGCCGGAGATGGCCATGACCGTCGTGCGCAAGTCGAGCCCGTTGGGGCCTTCGATGCGGATGTAGTTGGTGTTGAAAGGGCTGCCGGTGAACGCTTCCGTCAGGTTCGGATCGCCGACGAACTGCTCTGCCGCACCGGTGACCGGATTGGTCTCAGTGTAGGGGCCATTGACGGCACGCAGGAACGGCCCGATATCGCCTTTGAGCGCGCCGTCATAGGTTTTCGGCAGGCCGATTCCGATGTCCCGCGTCATGTTGATCGCGCGCCGCCCGGGGGTGTCGACGTTGAATACATCGACGCCGTAGGGGTGTGTGATGACATAGGTGCCAGCGGTGGGCACGTCGACGCGAATACGGATACGGGCGAAGCTGATCTGGTCACCTTCCAGCGGATCTCCACCACTGAAGGCGGCTTCAACGGCGCTGACATAGGTCAGGTCGATACCCCGGGCCGCGTCGACAATTGTGCCGTCGCCGGTGAACCAGAACGCTTCATCGGGGAAATTGCTCGGGAAGACGACCGGTTGCGCGTCGTCGAATACGCCCGGCGTCGGCAGCAGGTTGCACATGTAGGTCGGTGCGCCCGGCGCACTGGGCACCCTTGAGCTGACTGCCTTCGACAGGCAAAGGTCGAGGGTTCGACCATGGGTGTCCTGATACCAGGCAGCGAACGAACCGTTGGCCGGCAGGTAAGGGCCGGGGTCTACAGCAAACATTGCCGCGTGGACGGCGCCTTGAGCCAGAGTGGACACGACCAGCACGATCGTGGTTTTGAACAGTAAAGGGTGCATGAGTGTTCCCTCTATCGGAGACCCTTTCGCGTGGGAGATGGGTCAGTTGACGGGGGTTTCGGCAACTTCCGTACCAAGCGTTGAAAAACGCCGGGAAAAGTCCGGATCCAAAGTGTTCCAAGCTCAGGCAGACGTTCCGTGCCGACAGAGCATGCGGGCGACTGTCCCCAGCATTGGGGGTAGATGGGGAGGGCGGGACGTTCGAGCGAAGTGCGGACCCAATGTCGGGCAAATAGCCTTGAGTGGGCTATAACGAAAGGGGGGAATCGCCGAGAAGTACGCGCATGAACATGCCGACAAAAACGCTCCAGTCCGAGGAGGGCACTCGCCTGAACTCGAGTAAGCAGACGTTAAACCTGCTGCGCTGGTTTTCACTCATCAGCATGGCGGTGATCGGCACGGTGGCGGTGGCGCTGGGCGCTGTGTCCACGCGATTCGTGATTACCGAAAGCGTGCAGCGCGATGCGTTGCTGACTTCGCAGTTCATTCAGGCGATTGCCGCGGCCGAGGTAAGTCGTGTGTCGATGTTGAAAGTGCGAACCATGGGCGAGCTGTTGGACCCGCGCAAGGACCGGGATTTTCCCGACGTTGACCCGATGGCCCGGGCCATTGCCCGGGACGAATTTCTTGATCATATCGAGCACCTGCCGGACGTGATCCTGGCCAACATCTATGCACCCGATCGCAGGGTGATCTGGTCGACCAACCCGGCATTGACAGGTACGACGATCCACGCCGACGAAGACCTGGACAAGGCGTTTTCTTCCAAGACACCTGTGTCGGCCAGCTACCACAATGTCGACAAGACACGCATGGAGCAGAAGTTCGTCACGCCGCCGGATTTCATCTTTATCGAAAACTACGTCCCGTTGTTCGATGCCGATGGCAGGAACGTCACCGCGATGGTGGAGATCTACAAGGAACCCGAGGACCTGATCGACCGCATGGAGCGGGGTCTTGTGTTGATCTGGCTGACCACCGCTCTGAGTGGCGGGCTGATTTATCTGGGGCTGTACTGGATCGTGCGCCAAGCGGCAATTCTGCTAGCGGTGCAACAAAAACAATTGATCACCAACGAGACTTTCGTGGCCTTGGGCGAGATGTCGTCAGCGGTGGCTCACAGTTTGCGTAACCCGTTGGCGACCATTCGCTCCAGCGCCGAGCTGGCGCTGGAGTTTGACAGCGGCGCGGCGCACAGGAACATTACCGACATCATCGGCCAGGTAGATCGCATGTCGAAATGGGTCAGGGAACTGCTGCAATCGTTGCGCCCGCTCCATGATGAGCCTGAACCGGTGAACCTGGTGGCGGCATTGCATGACAGCCTCATGGCCTTCGAACAGCAGATTGCCACGGCCGGGGTTCACGTGGTGTTCGAGCCGATGGAAACGCCCATGGTCCTGAACCAGCATGTGCAGCTGTCACAAATCCTCAACAGTTTGCTGGCCAATGCGCTGGAAGCGATGGGCGAGGGCGGCACGCTGACCATCACCCTGGAACCCGCCGATGCCCGAAGCGTCCGCGTGGTGGTGAGCGACACCGGCAAAGGCATGAACGATGAGCAATGCAGCATAGCGTTCCGGCCGTTTTTCACCACCAAACAAGGTGGGCTGGGTGTCGGCCTGGTGCTGGTCAAGCGATTGATGGAGCGGTGCGGCGGTGCAGTCAGCCTGGAAAGTCGCGAGGGCGAGGGCACGAGTGTCCTCCTTTCGTTCAAGCGGATTCCCTGAAGCGGGGATGAACTTTCCCCGGTAGCGGGTGTCATGCCCCAGTCGTATTTTCGGCTATGGCAAATTGATGTTGATAAGCCATTGTTTCCTTGAGTGTTGATGCTTTTTTCAAGGCTATTACAAGTCTGGCGAGCTCCTTGCAAAACCCCATTACCCCCTTCACGACTTCGAGGCGGCTGGTGATGGACAAAAAAGCGCGGCACCCCTGCAAATGGTTTGGCCTTCTGACGCCCCTGAGCGTACTTCTGACAATGACGCTCGGCACAACGAGCGTGCGCGCCGCTCCGATCGACGACGAACGACAGCCCGAACCGTCCGACCCTTCAGCGTATCACGACGAACCGGCTGACAAAGCAGGAGCCTTGAACGCCATTTTGACCATGCCGCCGGCTAACCTGGATTCCTTCGACTTGCCGGGGGGCGTCAAAGGCAACCGAAAAACCCCGCTCCAGGAAAACATCCTGCCGCCGGCGCTGCAGACCAGTTTCAATTACCCCAGTAACGGGAAACCCAGCCCACTGTACGGTGCTCTTCCGTTCACTCAGCCGCTGATGCTGTTCGAAGAATTCGGTCTGGAAAAACTCGACCCAACGACACCCGCGGGTATGTTGCCGTTTCCACCCGCCGCCATCGGTCCGCTGCCGCAACAAGACCCCACCAGCGTCGCTCGCAGCGCCCCGCCAAGTGCGGCGCTCGACGCGTTCTTGCGTCAGCCGGGCCTGACCCCGTTCCCGAGCCAGTATTCCAACGTGGTCGACCGCAACCCGTGGCAGAAGCAGATTGAATTTTTCCTCAACCGCCGTATCGGATCGTCGGCTGAAGGCCGTCCGCCAGGAAAAGGCTGGTCGCACCAGCGCTGGAACGAGTTTTACCCGCAGGTGGCCTACAAGACCGTGCAAACCGGCGCACGGGTGAATACCGGTTTGCGTGACAGTCGTCAGATGCACCGCTATGCAATGGGCGAGTTTGGACCCAATGGCCTCTATTACAATGTGGCTGGCGTGCCGGCGACCGCTGGCACCGCCAAAGGCGTCGAACCGCGTTTGCACCCGAAAATGCCGGTGCAGAAACACACGTCGATGTGGACCTTCGACGGCACCCTGCCGCCCAAATTGCTCATGGTGCGTTATGGGCAACCGCTGCTGATGCGCCATTACAACGGCTTGCCAATCGACCCGTCGGCGAACATGGGGTTTGGCTTGCATACCATCACCACCCACGAACACAACGGCCACGTGCCAGCGGAAAGCGACGGTTATACCAACGCGTTTTTCTTTCCCGGGCAATTTTACGACTATCGCTGGCCGATCCAGTTGGCGGGCTACGACAGCATCAACACCACGGCTGCAGACCCGCGTGCAGCGTTCCCGTGCACGCCGGGCGAAACCCTGTGGACCAACGACCTCAACCCCAGCCGCAAGACCTGCGACAACGGCACCATCAAAATCCGCGGCGACTGGCGCGAAACCATGAGCACCCACTGGTTCCACGACCACATGCTCGATTTCACCGCGCAGAACGTCTACAAGGGCAACGCGGCGATGATGAACTACTACAGCGCCCTGGACCGCGGCAATGAATCGGTGAATGACGGCGTCAACCTGCGCCTCCCCAGCGGCAGCGCCTTGCCCTGGGGTAACCGCGACTACGACGTCAATCTGATGTTTTCGGACAAGGCGTGGGACAAGAACGGTCAACTGTGGTTCAACCCCTTCAACACTGACGGCTTCCTCGGTGACCAGGTGCTGGTCAACTGGAAATGGAAACCGGTCCTGGATGTGCGCGCCCGCAGCTATCGCTTGCGCGTACTCAATGGTTCCGTGTCGCGCTATTTCAAAATGGCGCTGGTGCGCGAGATCAAGGGCGCCACCGGTGAGTTTCCAGGGCCTGCCGGGTCGGGCGTGTCGTATGCCCGCGTGCCGTTCCACATGATTGCCAACGACGGCAATATCATGGAACACAGCGTACCGTTCGACGGCAGCATGGACCTGGATGCCGACGGTGATAAACAAAACCACAATGCGGTCCTGCCAACCTTGGGCATTGCCGAGCGTCACGACATCATCGTTAACTTCTCGAAACACGGGATCAAACCGGGCGACAAGCTGTTCTTCGTCAACCTGCTGGTGCACCAAGACGGCAAGGGTCCTGAAGAACCCGTCGCCCTGGCTGACGTGCTGTCCGAGAAATACAAGGCGATCATCAAGCAAACCAGCAAAGGGCCGAAATGGGAGGACGGTGATCCGGCGGTAGGCAAGGTGTTGCAATTCAATGTCAAGGCTTACACCGGTCAGGACCTGGCCATGGACCCGGCCGCTTATGAACCGGCCAAACCGGGCAAGGCTGAAGGCCTGTTTATGATCCCGCTGAAGATTCACCACGACAATCCTGCCGACAAGGCGCTGCTGGCCAAAGCCCGCCACCGCACCTTTACCTTTGGCCGTTCCGATGGCACCGATGAAGCGCCCTGGACGGTCAAGACCGACGGCGGTTTCGGGTATCGCATGGATCCGCGCCGCCTGAACGTCTCGACCAAACTGGCCAGCGGTCCGACCGACGCCGGCGTCACGGGTTTCGGCACGCTGGAAGTGTGGCTCATCAAGGGCAATGACACGGGCTGGGGCCACCCAGTGCACGTGCACTTCGAGGAAGGGATCATCCTCAGCCGTGGCGGCAAGCCACCACCGGAATGGGAAAAATGGGCACGCAAGGACGTGTATCGCGTCGGTTCGGAAAAGGATGGTACGGACAATGTCGAGATTGCGATCCAGTTCCGCGAATTCGCCGGCACCTACATGGAGCACTGCCACAACACGCAACATGAGGACAACTCCATGTTGCTGCGGTGGGACCTTGAGAAACCGGGGCAAATGCAGTTGATGCCGACTCCGTTGCCGAGTTGGGATGGCGTGCGCTACGTGAACTCTGCTGCGCTGCCGACCTTCCGCACCGGCGACGGCTACGGCACCAAAGCAGAGGTCAAACCATGATTCGCAGGGGCGCCGGCATGACATCCCGTACGCCGCGCTCCCGCGCCCTGGGCATGCACCTGATTTTGCTGCTGGTCACCTGTGGGCTGGCCGCTTGGGTGCTGCTCGCTCATGAAGGTACACCGTCGCCGACGGAATCGGCGACACCCTGGGGCGGCGATTACTTCCCCAACACGTTGCTGACCGATCAGGACGGTCGGCAGGTGCGTTTTTTCGATGACCTGATCAAGGACAAAGTGGTGGTGATCAACTTTGTCTTCACCACGTGCAGCGACTCCTGCCCGCTGGAAACCGCGCGCCTGCGCCAGGTGCAACAGTTGCTGGGGGACCGGGTCGGCCAGGACATCTTTTTCTACTCGATCAGCATCGACCCGTTGAGCGATACACCGCCAGTGCTCAAAGCCTACGCGCAACGCTTCAAGGTCGGGCCAGGGTGGCAGTTCCTCACCGGGGAGTTCGAAGCTGTCACCGACCTGCGCAAAAAACTCGGGCTGTTCATCGAAGGCGTCGACAACGGCCGCAACAGGGACCACAACCTGAGCCTGATCATCGGCAACCAGGCCACTGGCCGCTGGATGAAAGCCTCACCGTTCGAAAACCCGTGGATCCTCGCGGATCAACTGGCCAACACCTTGCATAACTGGAAGCAGCCCAGTACCGAAGACAGCTACGCCAATGCGCCCGAGATCCGCCCGCCGAGCAACGGCGAAGAGTTGTTTCGCACCCGTTGCGCGTCGTGTCACAGCCTCGGGCCGCAAGACGGACAGGGCATCGTCATGCGCAGTATCGGCCCGGACCTGATCGGCGTAACCCGTCTGCGGGATTCCGCCTGGCTCAATCGCTGGATCCGGGAACCGGACCGCATGCTCGCCGAAAAGGACCCGATTGCGCTGGAACTGTTTGAACGCTTTGACAAAGTGCCGATGCCCAACCTGCGTCTGGATGAGAACGCGGCGCAGTCCATCATGGATTTTTTGCAGGAGGAAACCGATCGTCAGCAACCCTTGCAGGCAGCGCAGGTGCCATAGCGGTTAAATAAAATCATTGAGCAGTCGGACTCGATCATTGGCACCTACACTGATCCCGAATACCACTGAATAGGCTTCATCATCCAGGAACCCGCCATGCAGATACTGGTACAACAAAAAGTACCTGCGCCGCCGAATATACCGGCAATACGAGGTACGGCCTGGCGTGGACAGTTCAATCTTCTGCGCTGGTTCTCCTTCGGCAGCTTTTTGATCATTGCCGCCGTGGCGTTGGGGCTGGGCTACATTTCCACGCGTTTCGTGGTCGAGGAGAGCATCGAGCGCGATTCCATGCTGACCGCGCAATTTATCCAGGCCATTGGCGATGCCGAGATCCGTCACGCTTCAATTGACCCCAACAGAACCATGGGCGAGATGCTCGACCCACGCCAGGACAATGCCTACCCCGATGTTGATCCGGGGACCCGTGCCGCTTCGCGTGCCGAGTTTCTCGACCATGTGGAACATCTGCCGGACCTGCTATTGGCCACCGTGTATGCGCAGGATCGCACCGTGGTCTGGTCGACCAACCTGGAACTGATCGGGATCCGCATCGAAGACGACGATGAATTGGATGAATCCTTCAAAATGAAGGAACTGGTGTCTACCAGCTACCACGAGATCGATGAAGAGCGTCCCGAGCAAAGGCTGCTGCGTGAGCCTCAGTACCTCTTCATCGAGAACTACATTCCGATGTTCAATGCCGACAAAAGCAAAGTGATCGCCATGGTCGAGGTCTACAAGGAGCCGACGGACCTGGTGGAGCGCATTCAGCGCGGCTTCAAGGCCATCTGGTTGGCGACCGCGCTCGGCGGTGCGGCCATCTACCTCGGGTTGTTCTGGATCGTGCGGCGTGCGGCCAGGCTGCTGGAGAGCCAGCAGAAACAGCTGATCGCCAACGAAACCTTCGTGGCCCTGGGGGAAATGTCTTCGGCCGTGGCCCACAGTTTGCGCAATCCGCTGGCGAACATTCGCTCCAGCGCCGAACTGGCCCATGACATCGCCAGCCAGAACGCGCAGAAAAACATCGGTGACATCATCCATCAGGTCGATCGCATGTCGCGCTGGGTTCGCGAGCTGCTGGTGTCGTTGCGGCCAATGAATGACGAGTTCGAAACGGTGGATCTGGTACTGACCATCGACGACACCCTCAGTGCCTTCGACGCGCTGATCAAACGTTCCGGTGTTGAAGTCCGATTTACGCCCAAAGCCTGCCCGCGGGTCGTCAGCCAACAAGTGCTGCTGACGCAAATTCTCAATAGCCTCTTTGCCAACGCCCTGGAGGCCATGCCCAAAGGCGGTGTGTTGAGCATCGACATTGAATCGACGCCGTCCGGGCTCGTGCGCATGACCCTGAGCGATACCGGCAAGGGCATGACAAAACAGCAGCAACAAATGGTCTTCAAGCCGTTCTTCACCACCAAACAAGGTGGGTTGGGCGTGGGTCTGGCCCTGGTCAAAAGAATCATGGAACGCTTCGAGGGCTCGGTCGAACTGACCAGTCAGGAGCTGGAAGGAACCTGCGTCAGTCTTAACTTTAAAGTGGCAACGGGAGGGGAATATGGAGCACAGCATTCTGCTGGTCGAGGATGACGAACTCCTCGCCGAGAACATTCAGACTTTCCTTGAGCGCAAAGACTACGAGGTGACGGTCTGCCACTCGGCTGAACAGGCGCTCGAGCGTTTGAGCACGTTTGCTCCGGACGTGGTGCTCACCGACAACTCGCTCCCGGGCATGAGCGGTCACGATTTGATCCAGAAGCTGCGCATCAGCGCGCCGGACCTAAAAGTGATCATGATGACCGGCTACGGCAATGTCGAAGACGCCGTGGTGGCGATGAAGGAGGGCGCGTTCCATTACGTGACCAAACCGGTGGCGTTGCCGGAGCTCAAGTTGTTGCTGGACAAGGCCCTGGCCACCGACCGGATGGAGCGCACGCTGTCGTTCTATCAGGAACGCGAAGCGCAGAAATCGGGGGTGCAGGCATTGATCGGCGAATCGGAGCCGATGCTCTATCTCAAAGGCACCATTGCGCAGCTACTCGACGCCGAGCGCCGGATGGCTAACACCGATCTGCCGCCCGTGCTGGTGGAGGGCGAGACCGGCACCGGCAAGGAACTGGTGGCCCGTGCACTTCACTTTGATGGTCCGCGCAGCAAGGGACCGTTCATTGAGTTCAACTGCGCCTCGATTCCTTCCAACCTGGTGGAATCGGAGTTGTTCGGCCACGAAAAGGGCGCGTTTACCGACGCCAAGGATCGTCGTGTCGGCCTGGTGGAAGCGGCCGATGGCGGCACATTGTTTCTTGATGAAGTGGGTGAAATGGACTTGCTGCTGCAAGCCAAACTGCTGAAGCTGCTCGAAGACAGGACTATTCGCCGTGTGGGTTCGGTGAAAGAGCGCAAGGTCGATTTGCGGGTGATCAGCGCCACTAACTGCAACCTCGAGCAAATGGTCCAGCAGGGCAAGTTCCGCCGCGACCTGTTCTTCCGACTGCGCATCATTTCGATCAAAGTGCCGCGCCTGTACGCCCGTGGCGAGGACATCCTGCTGCTGGCCCGGCATTTCCTGGCGATCCATGGCAAACGCTATGGGAAACCGAACCTGCATTTCAGCGATCTGGCCGAAGAATTACTGCTCAGCTATAGCTGGCCGGGCAACGTCCGCGAATTACGCAACATGCTCGAACAAACCGTGCTGTTGGCCCAGACCGACACGATCGCCGCGCACCAGTTGAACGTTTGCCTGAGCCTGGTGGATGACCCGCCGGTGATGCCGCATGCGCAACACCACAGCGAGTCGCGCCAGACCTGCAACGGCAACGAGTCGATGAACCTGCCGGAGGTGGAACGTGACATGGTGCGCAAAATGCTCGACAAGACTGACTGGAACGTCACCAAATCCGCACGGCTGCTGGGCCTGAGCCGCGACATGCTGCGTTACCGCATCGAAAAACTCGGCCTCGCGCGCCCGGACAGACGTCAGTGGTAAACGGGCGTCGCCGGCCCCTGGCGACTGAGACAGGCCAGCAGGCAAGTCGGGTCGACGACTTCTTCGTTGACGTACACGCCGCGTTCGGGATCGTAGGATCGGATGAACACCCGGACGGTGGCGTCCGCGACCGTCGGCAACCGTGAGTCGGAAAACTCATGCTGGCTGGCGATCGGGATGAAATCCAGAGGGGGTGTCGGGATGTACGAACGCGGCGGCACCGTGCTCAGGGTCGGCGGAACGGGGTGGGCGAAGGGCTGGTTTTCCCCGTAATAGTTGAACTCGCTGCTGTACTCGGACGTGGGTGTCAGGCTGTCTTGCGCAAGAACGCCGGGAGCGGCGGTCAGGCAGAGGGCGAACAACAGCGGCAGATTGGTGTGTTTCATGGCTGTACCTGCGAAATCGGTTTTCCTGCATTTCCCCAAGGACATTAACTATAGCTGCCGGACGTGGGCGATGCCGGGCTTACAACATTCCAACAAACGCCACATGGGTTTTTCAAAAACGCTGATCTAGACTCGGGCCGGTCAATCAAGACCCGAACTCTGGAGCGTGCAATGGACATGCCGACAAAAGAAACCGCCATCGCCAGCAACCGCGATGCCTGGAACGACTCTGCTCGACACCACAAAGACAATCCCGAATGGCCGTCACTAGTGACGGCCGTCACTCATGGCGATTTTTGCTGCATCGACGACACCTTGCGCGGTGTGTTGGAGCAAGTAGGCGTCGACGGTAAAGACGTGGTGCAACTGGGCTGCAACAATGGTCGCGAAAGTCTTTCACTGTTCGCGTTGGGTGCCCGCAGCGTCGTGGGCGTCGACCAGTCCGTGGCGTTTCTCGACCAGGCGCGGGAACTGGTGTCCCGTTCGCCGCACGCGCCTGAATTCATCGAGGCCGACATTCATCATTTGCCAAGCGGGCTGCACAAGCGTTTCGACGTGGCGCTGATCACCATCGGCGTCTTGAACTGGATGCCGGACATCGGCGAATTCTTCCGCCACGTCGCACAAACCCTCAAGCCCGGCGGCGCGCTGGTGGTGTACGAAACTCACCCGTTCCTGGAAATGTTCGACCCTGAGTCTGATGATCCTTACCGTCTGGCCAGTTCGTACTTTCGCAGTGAGCCTTTCGTGCAGGACCAGCCGATCGTCTACGAAGGCAAAGTCGAGCAGCAGGCCGCGACGTCCTACTGGTTCGTCCACACGTTGGGCGCGATCTTCACCGGCGCCATCGAGGCGGGGTTGCAGATCAGCCATTTCAAGGAGTATCCGCATTCCAATCGTGAAGAGCTTTATGATCAGTATCAGCAGCGTGAAGCGCAGTTGCCGTTGTGTTTTACGTGGGTGGCGGTAAAGCGCTAAGGTTTTGAGCCGAAAATGAGTTGACGCCATCGCGAGCAAGCTCGCTCCCACATGGATCTGTGACATGACGAAGATCCAATGTGGGAGCGAGCGAGCGAGCGAGCTTGCTCGCGATGGCGGCGGCCGATTCACCTAAAATCCCTAGGCTTCCCTCCTCTTCGCCAATGAACCACATCGACCCCAGGACCTCTTCATCGGCGGAGAAGGGACGCAATCCCCAACGGACAAAATCCACGCAGGCCCGCTATCCTTGCCCCACGCCCCTCAATCAGGTTCACCCATGCTTCAGGTCCAAGGCGTCTTCAAAAGCTACGCCACACCGCAAGGTCCGCTGCCGGTGTTGCAAGGTGTCGACCTGACGCTGAAGCCCGGCAGCAGCCTGGCGCTGATGGGTGAGTCAGGCAGTGGCAAAAGCACCTTGCTGCACCTGATCGCCGGGCTGGACAGGGTTGATAGCGGCAGCATTCGCAGCGGCGAGCATCAGCTTGAACGGATGAGTGAAGGGCAACTGGCGAACTGGCGGCGGACTGAAATCGGTCTGGTGTTCCAGCAGTTCAACCTGATCGGCAGTTTGCGTGTAGAGGACAATCTGGCGTTTCAGGCGCGACTGGCCGGGCGGCACGATCCGCGCTGGCAGGCGTATCTGGTGCAGCGTCTGGGGTTGGCTGATTTGCTACAGCGTTACCCGGAGCAACTGTCCGGCGGTCAACAGCAGCGGGTCGCGCTGGGCCGGGCGCTGGCCTCGCAACCCAAACTGTTGCTGGCCGACGAACCCACCGGCAGCCTCGATGAAGCCACCAGCGATGACGTGCTGAAATTGTTGCTGGAGTTGCTCGATGACAGTCCCACGACGTTGTTGATGGTCACTCACAGCCCGAGAGTGGCGGCGCGACTGGCGGAGAAAGTGGTGCTGCACCGTGGTCGTCTGGCTGGCGCGGACGAACGCTGAGGTGCGGGTTTTTCGTGAAACATTGCGGGCGCTGCTCAGTCATTGGCGGCAGCACCCGGTGCAGTTTTTCAGTGTGCTGACCGGACTCTGGCTAGCCACCAGCCTGCTGACTGGCGTGCAGGCGCTGAACAGCCAGGCGCGGGAAAGCTACGCGCGGGCCAGTCAGTTGATCGGCGGCGAACCCCAGGCCAGCCTCAGTGCGCCGGGTGGCGGGACGTTTTCCCAGGCGTTGTTTGTCGAGCTGCGGCGTGCGGGTTGGCCGGTGTCGCCAGTGTTGCAGGGGCGGGTGACGCTCAAGGGCCATGAAGAGCAGCGATTGCAGTTGATGGGCATTGAGCCGGTTTCGTTGCCGTCCGGTTCCTCCATAGCGGGGCGGGCGTTGGCGATCGAGCAGATCGTCGGGTTTTTCAGCCCGCCGGGTAGCACCTGGGTTTCGCCACAAACCTTGCAGGCGTTGGGGTTGCGCGAAGGCGAGCGTCCTTCCGGTTTGAACGGTGTGGCGCTACCGCCATTGCAGGTGCAAGCCGACATGGCCCCCGGCGTTTTGCTGGTGGACATCGGCTTCGCTCAGCAGATTCTGGGGTTACCGGATCAACTGTCGCGGCTGCTGTTGCCCAAGGATTTCACCGCGACCTTGCCGGATCAGTTCAAGGGGCAACTGCAACTCAAGAGCAGCGGCGAAGAAAACAATCTCGCGCGCCTGACCGAAAGCTTTCACCTGAATCTCGATGCCTTGGGTTTTCTCTCCTTTGTCGTTGGCCTGTTCATCGTTCATGCCGCGATCGGGTTGGCACTGGAGCAGCGTCGTGGCTTGCTCAGAACCTTGCGTGCTTGTGGTGTCAGTGCACGGATGCTGATCGCCGGTCTCGCGATTGAACTGGGTGCGCTGGCGCTGATCGGCGGTCTCTTCGGCGTCGCGAGCGGCTACCTGCTGGCCAGCGTGCTGTTGCCAGACGTCGCCGCCAGTCTGCGCGGGTTGTACGGCGCCGAAGTGGCGGGACAGTTGAGCCTCAGCCCAGGGTGGTGGCTCAGCGGTGTTGGCTTGAGTCTGCTGGGTGCGTTGCTGGCCGGTGCCAACAGCCTGTTGCGTGCAGCGCGTTTGCCATTGCTGGCCCTGGCCGATTCGCAAGCCTGGCATCAGGCCCACGCGCGCTGGCTGCGGCGCCAGGGTTGGGTCGCGGCGATTGCGGGTGTGATCGCGCTGCTGGCGTTGATCTTCGGCGACAGCCTCGCCAGTGGATTCGTGCTGATGGCTGCGCTGCTGATCGGCGCTGCGCTGGCGCTACCGGTGGTGCTCGATACGGTGCTGAACCTGGTGCCGCATCGCAGCCGTTCGGTGCTCGGCCAATGGTTTCTCGCCGATTGCCGCCAGCAACTGCCGGCCTTGAGCCTGGCCTTGATGGCGCTGTTGTTGGCACTGGCGGCGAACATTGGCGCCGGCAGCATGACCGCCGGTTTTCGCCAGACCTTCAGCGACTGGCTCGAACAACGGCTGACCGCCGAGCTGTACGTGAACCCGCAAAATCCGGCGCAGGCCAGAGAACTGCAGAGCTGGCTCAAACAGCAGCCGTCACTTACGGCAGTGTTGCCCAACTGGCAGGTGTCGATCCAGTTGCAGGGTTGGCCGGCGGACATTTCTGGCGTGATCGACCACCCTGGCTATCGCCAGCATTGGCCGTTACTGGAAGCCATGGGCGATAACCCGTGGGACCGATTGGCCAGGGACGACGCGCTGATGCTCAGCGAACAACTGGCGCGGCGACTGAGGGTGCGTCTCGGCGACCACCTCTCACTCCCCACACCGACCGGCCCGTGGTCGCCGCGAATCGTCGGAATCTACGCTGATTATGGCAATCCCAAAGGCCACATTCTGGTCAACGTCGACCACTTGCTACTTGGTTGGCCGCAACTGACGCCGAACCGCTTCAACCTGCGCATCGAGCCACCGCTGATCCCGGCGTTCCTGAAAACGCTGCAAACACGCTTCGCCCTCGACGACAGCCGCATCGTCGATCAGGCCCGGCTCAAAGGCTGGTCCACCCAAGTGTTCGAACGCACCTTCGCCGCCACTGCCGCGTTGAACAGCCTGACGCTTGGTGTCGCGGGCGTGGCGCTGTTCATCAGCCTGCTGACCCAGAGCCAAAGCCGCCTCGGGCAACTGGCGCCGCTGTGGGCGTTGGGCGTGACGCGCCGGCAACTGATGCTGCTCAACCTCGGGCAAACCTGGTTGCTTGCGGTGCTGACGCTGGTGCTGGCGTTGCCGTTGGGCATTGCGCTGGCGTGGTGCCTGAACACGGTCATCAACGTTCAGGCATTTGGCTGGCGCCTGCCGTTGCGTGTGTTTCCGTTGCAGTTGGCGCAGTTGATGGGGTTGGCGTTGCTGGCGACCTTGCTCGCCTCGGCATGGCCGTTGTACTCGCTGTATCGCTCGCAACCGGCTGATCTGCTGAGGACGTTTGCTCATGAGGATTAAGGTCGCTTTGCTGGTGTGTATGGTGTTGTGTGGTTGCGACAACTCGGCACCTGTCGAGAAAGGCTTCGCTGGCCTCGGTGGTGAAGCCGTCACCTTTACTCCGGTGGCGCCTGGACGGGAATTCAGATTTCCGGCGGATCACGGACCTCACGACGGTTTTCGCATCGAGTGGTGGTACGTCACCGCCAACCTCAAGGACGATCAGGGTCGCGAGTTCGGTGTGCAATGGACGCTGTTTCGCAGTGCGTTGAAAGCCGCGCCCGAGGTGGCGGGTTGGGGTAACCAGACGATCTGGCTGGGCCATGCGGCCGCGACCTCGGCGACGGCGCATCACGCGGCGGAACGCTATGCCCGTGGCGGCGTCGGGCAAGCAGGAGTGAGCGTGCAACCATTCAATGCGTGGATCGATGATTGGCGGTTCAGCAGTCAGGGGGGCGATGCGCTGACCGATCTTCAACTCAGCGCCCGCGACAAGCTATTCAGCTACCAACTGCGGCTCACGTCCACACGTCCGCCGGTGCTGCAAGGCGACAAAGGTTTCAGCCAGAAATCCGAACAGGGCCAGGCGTCGTACTACTACAGCCAGCCGTTTTTTCAGGCCAGCGGTACCTTGGACATCGATGGCAAGACTTATCAGGTCAGCGGCCCGGCCTGGCTCGACCGCGAATGGAGCAGCCAGCCTCTGACCGCCAACCAGACGGGTTGGGACTGGTTCTCCCTGCACCTGGACAGCGGCGAACAGGTCATGCTTTACCGCATGCGGCAGAAGAACGGCGAACCGTATCTCACCGGCACCTGGATCGACGCTCAGGGCCAGACACAGTTACTTCAAGCCGCCGATATCAGCCTCACACCGCAAGACACCGCGAAAGTCGCCGGGCGTTCGATGCCCGTGAGCTGGTCGATCAAAATTCCCGCCAAGCACCTCGATATCGTCATCAGCGCGCTCAACCCCAATGCCTGGATGAATTTGCGCATTCCGTACTGGGAAGGCCCCGTGCGCCTGAGCGGCAGTCACGCGGGGCAGGGCTATCTGGAAATGACCGGGTATTAAGTCGGAACTCTCGGCAGAACGCCGTCCTCCTACGCTATGAATCCCGTTCACAGGAGCGCGCCATGATCGACGACCTCAAACCACCCGATCTTGCCTCGTGGCAGCGCCTGTTTGAAGACAAGACCTACTGGCAGCAATCCCCCGACGCCCATTACGCCGAACTGCTGCGAGTGGCCGACGATTTGTTGGGGCAGGGCGCCATCGACCTCGCCCAATGGCAGGCCTTGAAGGCCAAAGCAGAACAATCCCACAAAGACTCGCCCGCCGTGAACGTCGCCCACGAGGTCGACGACCCCGAAGCCTGAGGAGAACCATCGTGAAACGCAAATCGCCTGACACCTCGGTACACCCCGACGAACCGCGTCCACCCGGAGAAGTCGAGCGCGACAACGACGCCCTGCGCCCCACCGATCCGACCCGCCGCAAGGAGAGTGGCAAAGGCACTGACAGCGGCGAATCCACCGCGCAGGAAACGGCGGACACGCCCTGAGTGGCTTTTATAGAGCCAAAGTTGTGAATTAGCGCGTGAAAGTTAACTGCATCGATATATTAACGGTGGCCCGTCAGAATCGGATTTGAGTATTAGCTCTATATATTGATTATTCTTGTACAACTGTTTGTACAAGAATAATCAGGTTTAATGGCCGAACTGGTGGGTTTAAGCCGTGTATGTAAATGGTATTTGGCCTGACATTTAATAATTTTCATAAAATTTCATGTAACAGGCGCGGACATGTTCAAAAACTTCAATTAATATACGTTCCGTTCGCCCAGTGGCAGGGCTCTTTACCAGTGCATGGATTGCCGAGGCCATTACACTGGGCGAACACCTTCTGTGTTTACGTGTCACCTTGAACTCACCGTATCGAGCACATGTCATTGCAAATGCCATTCGAAGTACCCATGGTCATTTCTCGATTTGTTGGCGATGCCCCACATGCCGAGAGCACTGAAGGCGAGTTCATGATCACACGCTGTGTGCCAGGTAAACCGATCCAGGCTCGCAGCCCTCATCAGGGCGCCGTGTTAGAACTGTTTCGCGAGGCGCTCCTTCAGTTACAAGCAGTACCCATCACCGATTGCCCGTTCGATTCCAGTGCTTCGTTTCGCCTGAATGAGTTGGAGTATCTGTTCGCGCGTGATCTGTGTGAGAAAGAGTACGACCTCCAACAGTGGTCGAACCTGAGCACACCTGAGGAACTACTGGTCCGCCTGCACTCCACGCTACCAAGAGAGGAGACGGTATTCAGTCACGGCGATCTCTGTGACTAGAAGTTGTTTTTGCTTTTGGCGGACTGAAAGTGGGCTACGTGATGTTTCACACTTGCATAGTTCAGCTATTTGTTGATTCTTCTGTCTTGGTTTCGTTTAGGATCGCCTTGAAGTACGTCGTGAAATCCTGACCTTGCGCAAGGCTTTTTCGATCTTCGCGGTTTGCTCGTTCAAAGGTCAGTTCGGTGTTGCCCATTGCTCAGGCGGTAAAGGTTTGGACCACTCAGCAATTGATTCAGGAAGTGACTTAATGCTGTAGCGGTGGTCCCATTCCGCTACTCAGTATGTAGGCGGGTTAGTCAACTGCAGGGAGTCGCTAGTTACCGTTTCCCCCTTACGATAAGGGATAGGCAAACGGTTATGCTTATGACTAACAGCAACGATAAGAGTGGGGAGCATTTGGGCCAGGAGCGGCGGCGCCGCTGGAGCCCAGAGCGAAAACTGGCCATGGTTCGCGAGAGCCGGTTTACAAGTGCAACGAACTGCGCAGCCCGGTGGTCAAATCCAGCGCCGAGGTGACCGAACATTCCCCGAATTCAAGGAGCGCGACATGAAAATCCTGATGGTTCTGACGTCCCACGATCAATTGGGTGACACGGGTAAGAAAACCGGCTTCTGGCTGGAAGAATTCGCCGCGCCGTATTTCGCTTTCAAAGACGTCGGCGCTCAGCTGACGCTGGTGTCGCCCAAGGGTGGTCAACCGCCGCTTGACCCGAAGAGCGACGAGCCGGACGCACAAACCGCGGCCACTGACCGCTTCCGCAAAGACTCCGCGGCCCAGTCGGCATTGGCGTCGACCGCGCTGCTGAGCAGCGTGAGGGCCGAAGATTACGATGCGGTTTTCTACCCGGGCGGCCATGGCCCGCTGTGGGATCTGGCTGAAGACAAGGTTTCGATTGCGCTGATCGAGTCGTTTTACAAGGCGGATAAACCCGTCGCGCTGGTTTGTCATGCGCCAGGTGTGTTGCGTCACGTCAAAGGTGCGGATGGCCAACCGCTGGTCAAAGGCAAGCGTGTAACGGGCTTCACCAACTCCGAGGAAGAAGCGGTGCAACTGACCCAGGTTGTGCCTTTTCTGGTGGAAGACATGCTCAAGGAGAAGGGCGGGATTTACTCCAAGGGTGATGACTGGGCGAGTTATGTGGTGACGGATGGCAACTTGCTCACTGGGCAGAATCCAGCGTCGTCGGAGGCCGTAGCTGAAGCGCTGTTGGCGAAGCTGAAATAAACCCGAGCTGTAGGAGCACGGCTTGCCGGCGATGGCGTACGTCAGATCGCTTTCGCCGGCAAGCCGTGCTCCTACGGTTCAAGGTGCGTTGAGGGCTGCGAAACACTCTTCAATCGAACGCCGCTGCGTCTCGGCATACAACCCCAGCTCATCAATGGTCGATCGCCCCAGCGCTTGCTCGAATGCCTGCCGGTTCGAATGCTCGCCATAGTGGGCTTGCGCCGCATCCCCCAGGTTCGACTGAAAAATCCCCGCCGCGCTGACCGGCAGGAAATCTTCGTACACCAGCGGTTCCGCTCGCAGGTAGCCGTTGCTGAGCAAATCTTCCAGCGACAAAGATTTAAGCGCTTCTGAGTCCAGCCCTTTTTCCGTCAGGACATAGCGAAAGTACGCCAGTTTCTGCTGTCGCATTCCCTCAAGGGTGTCAGGGAATTCGCTGAAGTGTTGCGTCATCAGCGCGTTGTAGCGGGGGGCATTGGCTTCATTCGGGAAGTCTTTGAGTTCGTCCCTGGCGGCATTCAGCAAGCGGTCGTAAAGCGCCCGGCCCTTGGGTGTGAGTGCGGCGCCGCGCTGCTCGATTTCGCCAAAACGAGCGCTATGGCTGCCGTGACTGTCCGCTTGATCGGTGAACGCAACGGGTTCGTCCAGCGCCTTGAAACTGGTCTGGCGCAACAGGATCGGACACTGACGGCGGGGTGGGCCTTCGATCACCGCCTTGGGGGTGATGCCGTGGGCAGGCATTTGCGCCTGCACAATGTCGATGTCCAGGGTGCGCGGTGTCAGGTGGTTAATGTGCGGGCCTTTGAACGCCACGACATCGGCGATCAGGCGATGCTGGGCGCTGAGTTTCTGGTATTGCTCGGCGGTGACGGTGGCGCTGTGATGCCAGCGGAAGGTTTCCAGTGCCTGCAGAACGAAGTCCCGCGCGTCTTGTTCGTTGAGGCCTCCCTCGGATTCAGCGCGTGCGATGAGGGCCAGCGCAGTCGGCGTGAAGATCGAGCGTTTATCCAGCACCGATTGCGCAAAGGCACGCAGTTCCAGGTCTTCGATCAGTTCCAGACGCAGCAGCGAGGTGAACACCCGAAACGGGCTGACCTGCAACGCGGCCTCATGCACCGCGCGGAACGCCGTGGAATGCACGGGTACGCCGGCCGGGGTCAAATCGTAATAGCCGACGGGCTGCATGCCCATCACCGCGAACAGCCGGGCGAGGGTCGCCAATTCAGCGGCAGTGCCGACGCGGATAGCGCCATGACGTTCCAGGTCCAGTCGCTGGATTTCGCCCGTGCTGTTCAACTGCCGGGCGATCTGCGGCTCGCTGTCCAGCACATGCCGGTTGGTCTGTTCCACCAGTTCCATCAACGCGCCGTACAGCGGCACTTCTTCGCGGTACATGTCGGACATCGCTTTGGAGAAGCGTTGGCGGATCAGGTCAGGGTTGATAAAGCTTGGGTGGCTCATGAAAGAATTCCAGGCGCGGTGACGTGAAGGATGGGGAAAAGATCGCAGCCTTCAGCGGCGCCGACAAACGAAGAATCTTACGGACTTCATTCTGCAAAGGACTGCATCGTCAATGCATTCGCTGATCCTGAGGGCTTTCCAGGCGCCGGGATGCCAAAAACTCACGATACAGCCGCGCCGTGCCCGCCGGTGCTTCGACCATCGGCATATGGCCGACACCTTCCCAGATCTCCACCCGCAGATCTTCGATGCCTTTGCTCCAGATCGCCACGCTGCTGACGTCGATCAGGCGGTCCTTGCGCCCCCACAGCAACAGCGCCGGACACTTGATGTCGGCCAGTTTCGGCTCCATCGGCGGGCTCGCACGAAAGTCCCTGAAGATTTCTTCCAGCTCATCCCGGGACTGTTCATAACGTTGGGCGATGGCGTCCAGCACCACCCCGGGCACCCACGGAGGTTCGGCCATGGTCATGGCGTAGAAACGCCGGAATTCTTCTCGGGAGTTAATCAGGAACGGGTTGTGGCCTTTGGCCAAGTGGCGCTCCAGGTCACTGACTTCGGGCGCGGTGACACCCGCCGGGTCGATCAGGGCAAGCGACGCGATGCGGTCCGGGTAAGTCGCCGCGAGCCACGCCGCCATGTAGCCGCCCATCGAGTTGCCGATTACATGCACCTTCTCGACGCCGCAGACATCGAGCAACTGGATCATCCGCTTCGCCTGCAAGGGAATGTCGTAACCGCCGCCGGCCTTGAAGCCCGTGTCGCCATGCCCGGCGATGTCGGGGATGATCACCCTATAAGTGCCGACAAAATGTCGGGCGAAGCGCAGCCAGATGTTCTTGTCGGCGCTGTAGCCGTGAAGCATCAGCACGCTGCTCGAAGCTTCGTACGGCCCGCCTTGCCAGGTCGAAACGGTCATTTCGGCAATCGGCACGACGATCTTGTGCAGCCGATACAGCCTGGCTTCGGCCGCCATGTTCAAGTCATAGAGCCAGTGACCGATGGCCGGATAGCTCAACCAGCTCCAGGCCACGAAAACCGCGATTGCGACAACCAACAAAAGCATCAGGCGTCTCCCTTCTTTCTGATCAGGACATGATGTGATCGGCGGGTTTCAGCGTCCGGGTCAATCGGTGGTAGCTGAAGCTGAACCCGGGAAACATGGCAATCACATGACCACTCTTGCTTTGATACCAACTGTGGCAGCCTCCGGATTTCCACACCGTGCGTTCCATTTCCCGGTGGATCATTTCAGTGTAGGTACGTTCTGCCTCGGGGCGAACTTCGATGCTGCGCAAACCCTGTTTTTTCAGCGTGCGAATGCAATCGAGGATGTAGTTCATTTGGGATTCGATGATGAACAGCGCCGAAGTGTGGCCGATGCCGGTGTTGGGCCCCGTGACGATAAACAGGTTGGGGAAGTCCGGCAGGCTGGTGCCGAGGTAGGCGCGTGGGTAGGTCGCCCAGAATTCCCTGAGTTGTTTACCGTTTTTTCCGCTGACCGGGTAGGAAATCACCCCGTCGGTGGCGTCGTAACCGGTGGACCAGACAATCAGGTCCAAGTCGATGTGCTGACCGTCCTGCGTGACGATGCCGGTTTCGTCGATGGACGCGATGCCCTGTTCGCGACTGTGTAACGTCACATTGCTGCGACCGAGTGCCGGGTACAGGGTGCTTGAAACGATGACCCGTTTACAGCCGATGGTGTAGTCCGGTGTCAGTTTTCGTCTGAGTTCAGGGTCGGGGACTTGGCGTCTGAGGAAGCGCAGGGCGTGTTGCTGAACCATGCGGATCGCCGGTTTCGAGTATTTGAAGGCAATCACCCGGGTTTCGAATTGCCAGTAAATCATCCAGCGCAGCAGCTTGTAGGCCGGTTTGAGGCCGAGCAACCAGCGCTGGAAGGGGCCAAAGGCGCGATCCGCCCGTGGCAGCACCCAGTGCGGCGTGCGTTGGAACGCGTGCAAATGCTCGACGTCTGGAGCAATGGCCGGAATTACCTGGGCCGCGCTGGCGCCGCTGCCGACGATGGCGACGCGTTTTTGCCGATAGTCGTAGGCGTGATCCCAGTTGTTGGTATGAAAAGTCTTGCCCCGAAAGCGCTCCTGGCCCTCGAAGTGTGGGATGACGGGCTGGCTCAGCGGCCCCGTGGCATTGATCAGGAACCGGGCATAGAACATGCCTTTGCTCGCGGTGTGCACCGCCCAACGTTTGCCATCATCGTCCCACTCGATGCGTTCGACGTTCGCGTCAAGTTCCACTCGGTCGCGCAGACCGAATTGCTTCACCACGTACAGCGTGTAGCGGTGCAGTTCGGCCTGATCGGCAAACATTTGTGTCCATTGGTAGGGAGCGAAGGACAGCGAATACAGCGGCGAGGGCACATCGACCGCCGCGCCGGGGTACGTATTCTGGCACCAGGTGCCGCCGAAGAAGTCTCGCCGTTCCAGCAGTCGAAAATCATCGATGCCGGCCTTGAGCAAATTGATCGCCGCGCACTGTCCGCCAAAACCGCTGCCGATGATCAACACTTGAAAAGTCTGCATGGGCCTCCTTTTTTATCGTTGTTCTGTTGAACCCTCTGTATAGCCAAACATTCGACGCCCGCTTCGCTGAAGCCAAGACTAACGGGCGCAATCGAGTGATATGTTGCGGTGATGGCAAGCCCCGTCATGAAGTCCTCGACTCGGTCTGATCGCTAGCCAGACCCAGCAACGACAACGTGTGTTCATAAAATGCTATTTCCTGCGTCGCTATGCCCGGATACGTGGGCAAGTAATCCTTATCGAAACACCAGGCTTGGGCGGTGGTCGTTGACGGCTGCGCATGAATGATCAGGCTTAATGAAGAAGACATGTACCTGGGCGGCAGTTGTCGATGTACTTCGTAATAAGGTTGCATGTGCAGCACTTCGCCTTGGGCGAGTTTAAGTGTTGTTTCGTCGCCAAAGTGAGGGCGAATGCCAGCGCGTAATGGCGTGTGATCAAGGATTTTGCGCTTGACGGTGGTGTAGCCGTCGCCGCTGTAACCCACCGCATAAATCTCGAAATCGTGGGTGTGGTTCAAGTGGTAGATAAACGTTTCGCTTTCGTCCTGGCTAGACACCGGAGCCCAGAAACCGAGGCGGACGGTGTAGGCATCCGAGTAATGCAGCACAAAGGCGTAGGCGTTGTACAAACTGTTTTTGGTGCTGTACCCGTCACGTTGAAGGGTGTTGTAAAGATGCTCGCTCAACAATGTTCTGTTGGTGGCGAGCTCGCGCAGGTCAGCGATGATCTGTGATTTGTCATGGTCCAGGTCGTACCCGTCCATGCGCTCGATAAAGGTCTTCAATTTCATGCGACTTCACCCAGATGCTGGTCAAGCAGGCGGTCAAGGGGAATGCTTTGCAATTTCCTCAGTTGGGGCACATACCCCTGCGCTGTTTGAGGATCGGATTCCTGCAGGATCTGGAACGTCTTCCACGCTACGGCTGGATGGTAGTGATAAATCAATTCTTCGGCCACTTTGCTGGTACCTGGGTCCTTTACTGCCTCAAGCAACCCGAGAGCGACCAGGTAGCGTGCAGCACTATTGTCGTGGGGAAACCAGGCGATTTTGCGTAAAGACTCCCGTTCGAAAACTTTGATGTCGGCACTCCTGTCCGGGAAATTGATGCTGCCCCTAAAGGAAGGATGCCCGTTGCCTTCGGGATCGCTGTCGTACAGAAACTTTGTGCCATCGATGAGCAAGGGGTTTTTTGCGTCAATGATGATCGTCGCCCCGGGAGTCAAATTGTCATCTGCCATTTCGTAAAGCCTAACGCAATACGACTCCGCGTTTATTGCAAATAAAATGCTGTTTCCGGGAACAGAATAGAGGTGTGGTGACGCTGGCGCGTTATCGGGCGCTTTGAGACTTATATTGCCACTTTCGTTGCAGTAAAGTGTCATTGTTCCGGTTTGGATGTTGGTCGAGTTCAAGATCGTAGAGGCCCTGAGAAGTTCAGGACTGTTGACGACTTGTTGGTGTATTGATTTGGCTAGTTTTTTGATTTCGGCGGTCAGATCAATATTTTTGAGAGCTGCTAATATTTGTTCGGGAGGCAGGTTGGCGCTCACAAGGGTCTTTATCATAATTTTGCTCATGAATTTAAGCAGGTGCGACTTGTTATTATTTTTGACGAAAAGGCAACTTACAAAGGGGGGGTGGTTGTTAAAACGGGTGCCCGGCCTCGCGAATATTGAGGTGGGCACCTGATCATCCCTTTGTGCGTGACATTACTTCGTGCGCTGTGGAATGTCCGTCAGTTGCCAATAGCGCTTGATTTCGTGAATGTTACCTACGTTCAGGCGAGGGGTGTATGCGACGAGGCAAGATGCTGCAGCTAGCACATGAGTCGAAGTATTAATCACGTTGGTTGCAGCGTGAAAGAGTGGTGTATTGCTCCAATTATTTATTGTTGTGTGCATGTTGATCTCTCAGATATTGTTTTTAGTGATAAGTTTTTTGTCTTGATGACGTAAGTATAGTTGCATCGCCATTGGGGAAAGGGCAAGGTAGATGCTGTAAGAAAATATGAATTGGTGGCTTTTAAATGCGGGCTTTAAGAGGGTGTATCGTTATTAATCAAGTTAGTTGAAATGTTGCCTGGTGTGGCTATTAACAATAGCCACACCAGACCAGGTGAAATTACTCCTTGACGCTCATAAACTCTTCCGCCCAGCGAATGTATTCCTCAGGCTGCGTGTACGTATGCGTCAGTTCAGTCGCGCTCAAATCCGACGCCTGAGTGAAAATCTGCCGCTGTTCCCGCAGGCTGTCGTAAGTCGCCTTGATCGCCGCGAAATAGGCGCCATGCCCGTCGATGGTGACGCGCACGCCCAGTTCGGCCAGGCGATTGTCGTCACGCAACAGCGGGTTTCCGTAGGTGACCAGCATCAGTGGCACGCTCAGGTGTTCGGCAATCTGTTCGAGGTGATCGAAGTCGCGCACGCCCACCATGCAAATCCCGTCCGCCCCGGCTTTCTGATACTGCTGGGTGCGGCTGATGACCTCCTGCACCGGCAGAATCCCGGCATTGGTGCGAGCAACGATTGCCATCTCCGTGTCGACCCGGGCTTCCAGCGCCGCGCGAATCTTGCCGACACCTTCGGCGACGCCAATCAGGTCGGTGGACTTGCGGCCGAATTGTGCGGGTAACAGCGTGTCTTCGATGGTCAGGGCCGCCACGCCGGCGCGTTCGAGTTCGACGATGGTGCGCATGACGTTCAATGCGTTGCCGTAGCCGTGATCGGCGTCGGCGATGACTGGCAATTGGGCAACGCGGCCGATACGAGTGGCTTGCTCGGCGAATTCGCTGAGGGTGATCAGGGCGAAGTCGGGGGCGCCCAGAACCTGCAATGAAGCAACCGAACCACCCAGAATCCCCACTTCAAAACCCAGGTCCGCCGCGATGCGTGCCGACATCGGGTCGAAGACCGACGCCGTGTGATAGCACTTTTTGGAAACGAACAGTTCACGGAAGTTACGGCGCAAATCCTGATGGGAAAGCCTGGACATATGAGTTCCACCAATACAAAGGAATGGAAGGGCTTGAGCAAGAGTGTCAACGCCGAAGATATAAAAGGCTATCACGCAACAGGGGGAAGAATGATGACGAATTTGCAGGACGGTCTTGATCGAAACCCATCCTGTACGCCGGGAGACAAGTTTTTCAGGCCGCCGCTGCCTGCTGTTGTCGATTGAGCAGTGGCACTGCGCGTACGGAGTTGCCGGGTTGCAGTTGCAGGCGTTTGGCGGTGATCCGGTCGACCATCAGACTGTTGCCCACCTGCCTGGCCGGGGCGGCAGTGATGCGGCAGTTTTCCAGTCGACGATTGTGGATCAGCCAGACCGGAGCCTCGTCGTCCGGGGTGCCAATGGCCAGCACCAGCGCCTGGCTGTCGCGCACGGTGCGGATGTTCGCAAGCGGTGCCTCGATGACCGGGCCGGCGTCGAAGATGTCGATGTAGCCTTTGTGGGTGAAACCTTCGGCCGTGAGAATTTTCAGCGCCGGCTCGGTGTTGGGGTGAGCCTTGCCGATCACTGCCTGGGCCTGTTCGGTGAGCAGGCAGGTGTACAGCGGTTGGCGTGGCATCAGTTCGGCGATGAACGCTTTGCTGCCCAGCCCCGACAAGTGATCGGCGTGGCTGAAGTCCATCTTGAAAAAGTGCCGGCCCAGGCTGTCCCAGAACGGTGAACAGCCTTGCTCATCGGCGCTGCCACGTAGTTCGGCGATGAGCTTCTCGCCAAACAGGTGGGCAAATTCGGCCACAAACAACAAACGTCCCAGCGACAGCAATCGGCCATTGCTGCCCTGGCGTTGATCGTGTCGCAGGAACAATGAGCAGATCTCCGATTGCCCGGTCATTTCATTGTTCAGGAAAAGTGTTGGAATCTGCCGCTGGATGCCCAGGTCCGGTGATGAGCTGACCGTCAGCCCGACCCGATAGTTGTACCACGGCTCGCGCAACCCGACGGCCCCCGTCAGGGCACTGACCCCCACCACTTGCTGGTCGTCGTCTTCCAGCACGAACAAGTAGTCGGCGTCGGCCCGCTCGACCTGTTCGGCGAAGGTGCGTTGCGCCCAGCGCAGCCGGTGGGCCAGGCGTTCCTCGTTGGCGGGCAGGGTGGTAAACCCCGGGCCGGCGTGCCGCACCAGTGCCAGCAGGGCGGGCAGGTCGGTGACGTGAACCGGGCGGACAATCATGGTGCAGCTCCTTCTACGGGCCGACGCAGTCGTTGGACAGGGGGCCGGATGATGCTCACAGGGCGACCAACCGGATCGGGCTGCCTTCGGTCACGTTCAGGGCCGTGCGCATCTCGGCGCTCAGGGCCACGGGATGTCCGGCGGTGTAGTCCAGATCGGCGACGATGGCGCGGTAGTCCTTCAACGAATCGTTACTCACCAGGTAGCGCCCGCGAGCATCGATGATGTCGCCCGGTGTTGCCGTGCCGGTCTGGCTTTGCGCGATGGAGCGGATGCCGGCGAGGCGCGCATATAAAGTCGGGCCGCCGTCGAACAGGTCGATGTAGCTGTTGGTCTCGAACCCCTCGCGTTCAAGGATATCGAAGGCCTCTTGGCCGTCGGGGTGGATGCGGCCGATGCAGTCTTGTGCTGCTTGGGGCAGCATCGGCACGTAGATCGGGTATTGGGGCATCAGTTCGGCCAGGAACGTCCGGCTTTCCAGACCGCAAAGGCGCTCGGCCTCGGCGTAGGGCAGGTCAAAGAAGTGCTTGCCCAGCGCATCCCAGAATGGCGACCGTCCTTCATCGTCGCTGTAGCCGACGATCTCGGTGATCACCGCTTCGGCAAAGCGCTGCGCATGAGTGGCGATGAACATCAGTCGCGCCCGTGACAGCAGTTCGGAGGAGGGCGAGCGCACCAGCGCCGCATCGATGTGAAAACCGCGTAGCAAGGTATGACCACTGAGGTCATGACACAACGACAGCGCCGGCACGCCATGCTCGATGTTCAGTTCTCGCGAGGCGCTGGTGAAATGGCGGTTGCGCAGACTGTAGAAGGGCTCGTTGAAACCGGCCGTGGCGAGGATTTCCGAGCAACCCGCCAGGCGCTTGTTCGTCAGGTCCTCCAGCACAAAGAAGTAGTTTTCCGGGCCATGACCCTGGACGTCTTTATCGAACGAGGCGCAGGAGTCGAGAATCCGCTCGCGCAAGCGTTCGGTATCATCCGGCAAGGACGTGACGCCGACCAGGCTTTCGCGCGCCAGTCGCTGCAACTGGGGCAGGTCGGTTAACACCACTGGGCGTAAGACCAGCATGGATGCACTCCTGTATCAAAGGGTTCGGCGATTGGCTCGAACCTGACTATCACTGTCGGTTTCCACGCGTTTAATCGGCGGTCGCTTGAAGGCTTGCCAGCGCCGCTCTGTTTCTAGTCAGCCGTTATTCGGGACAGCACTGTTTCGGCGTCCCATGTATCGAGAGACCGGGCGGGGTTTTGGCAGCGGAGGCGGTGGTTCATGTCACTGGGGAAGGGCATCCGGGCTCCTGCTGGATGGGGCGTGTTGTTTACATTTCATAATCCGTTACAGCAGTATTTATTTATCCCGCGTCCCATGTCTAGTGAATTTTTGCACGGTCCTGGTCAGCCCCAATATGGGGCGAAATGCCCGTAGGTTCGGGGCTACACGGATGTCGATCAGCCCTGTAGGCACTCGCTGACAGTGGTGTCAGAGATAGCTGTTTTTTAATGAGGATCGGCGTAATGAAACGCCCCCGATCCCATTTCTTGCGGCACAATTGCGCATGGATGGTGGCTTCATGGCGTTTTCTCTTCATATAACCGAGTGATCTTTAGTGCAGGCAACCCGTTTGACCCTGATGTGCCACGCTCGAACCGTCGCACAAAAATTGGCGCGCTTTCCTACGGATGAGCCTGTAGAGATGGATTGGCAATCGGCGCAGGGTTCCCTTCGTTCACGGTTCAAGGGGATGCCGCGCCTGTTCAGCGGTCCGGAACGTCGCGCCCGGCAAACCGCCGGGTTGTTTGGCAGCGATGTGGAAATTGTCGAGGCGCTGAGGGATTGCGATTTCGGGCGCTGGAATGGCCTGCGAATCGACGACTTGCAGAAATCCGATCCGCAGACAATGCAGGCCTGGCTCGATGATCCGCACTCAACCCCTCATGGTGGCGAGTCGGTTGCGCAACTTGGTGAACGGGTGGCCGCATGGATCGCAACACTGGAAGCGACATCGGGGCACGTCGTTGCCATCACCCATCCATTTGTCATTCGTGCGGCGTTGACCCACGTGTTGCAAAGCCCGTCGTTTAATTTGGTTGACGTCGAACCGCTGTCGGCCATCGAATTGCGGTTCAACGGTTGCTGGCGCTTGCGTTTGTCGGGCACTGGCGTTGAGGGAGCCTGTTAATGAAAAAACTGATGGTCATCGGCATCGGTGCCGGCAACCCCGACTACATCACGATACAGGCCGTGAAGGCGCTGAACCTGGTTGATGTGTTTTTCCTGATGGACAAAGGCCAGAGCAAGGACAAGCTGATCGACCTGCGTCGCGAGATGTGTGAACGCTACATCAGCGGCCACGATTACCGTTTCGTTGAAGCGCACAGCCCGGAGCGTGAGCGCGGTGATGTGGACTACAAGGTCAGTGTGGAAGCGCTGAACCTTGCCAAGCAGCTGACCTTCGAGCGGCTGATCAATGAGGAAATGTCCGACGGCCAGTGTGGCGGATTCTTGGTGTGGGGCGATCCCGCGTTGTATGACAGCACCCTTCGGATCCTGCAGGCGATTCTGGCGTCGGGCCGATGTGTCTTCGAGTTTGACGTGATCCCCGGCATCACCAGCGTTCAGGCGTTGGCGGCGCAGCACAAGGTGCCGCTGAACGGTATCGGTCGTTCGATTGAAATCACCACTGGCCGGCGGTTGGCGGCCGGGCAGGTGAGTGATGCCGACAACCTGGTGGTGATGCTCGATGCGGAAGATTCCTACCATCAGGTGGCGGATCAGGAGACAGAGATCTACTGGGGCGCTTATCTGGGGACGCCGGATGAAATTCTCATCAGCGGCAAACTCAAGGATGTCGGGGATGAAATCGAACGGGTGCGCAAGGCGGCGCGGTTGGCAAATGGGTGGGTTATGGATACCTACCTGTTGCGTAAGCCTTGAGAGATCAGGTGTCTAACCTGACGCCATCGCGAGCAAGCTCGCTCCCACAGGAGTTCGTGAATATCAGAGATCTACTGTGGGAGCGAGCTTGCTCGCGATGAGGCCCTTGAACGCACCTTAAATCGTCGCTTTGAACGCCCGGCCAAACCGCTCCCGATACACAGACGGCGGCACGCCGACCACGTTGCGAAACGCCACCCGGAAACTTTCCACTGAGCGATAACCGCACTGTTCGGCAATCCGGTCGGTGTTCTGGCCCGTGCTTTCCAGCAACTCCCGCGCCCGCGCCAGGCGTTCATGCTGCAACCAGGCCTTGGGCGGCATGCCCGTGGCTTGTGTAAACCGGCGCAGGAACGTTCGTTCACTCATGGCCGCCTCGCTCGCCAGGTCGCGGACTTCCAGTGGTTCATGCAAGCGCTCCCGAGCCCATTGCATCACGCGTGAAAGATCGCTGCGCGGCGCAGGACTGACCGGTGTTGGAATGAACTGCGCCTGGCCGCCGGTGCGTTGCGGCGACATTACCAGCCGCCGCGCCACGCAATTGGCCACTTGCGTGCCGAAATCCCGCGCCACCAGGTGCAGGCAGGCATCGATACCGGCAGCGCTGCCCGCCGAGGTAATCAGTTGGCCCGAGTCGACGTAAAGCACGTCGGGGTCCACCAGAATGTTCGGGAATCGCTCGGCCAGTTCCGCGGTGTAGCGCCAATGCGTGGTAGCACCGTGACCGTCGAGCAACCCGGTCGCCGCCAGCACAAACACGCCCGAGCAGATCGACAGCAACCGTGCGCCCCGGGCATGGGCCTGGCGCAGGGCTGCGATTAACGCTTCGGGCACTGGGGCGCTGCGATCGCGCCAGCCGGGAATGATGATGGTGCGGGCATCGCCAAGCAGTTCCATGCCGCCATCCGCCAGCACCTGAATACCGCCCGTAGCACGCATCGGGCCCTGATCGACGGCGGTGATACGGTGTTCGTACCAAGGGAAATCGAATTCCGGCCGTGCCAGGCCGAAGATCTCCACGGCGATGCCGAACTCGAAAGTGCACAGGCCGTCATAGGCCAGAATGGCGACCAATCCAGGGGTGGGCTGCATTTGGCGGAAAGTTCCCGGTGAGTGTCTTGTGCGCCACTTTAGCCGCAAGCGAGCGGCGGATAAAGTCTTCTCACACCCACCGAGACTCTGGAGTACAGCCCATGACCAGCCTGGTCCGCAATGTCCCCGCCGCACCATCTGCTATTGCCCTGATGCATTTCAGCAACCGTCTGACCTTTGAAACCGACTGTTCCGACGTCTATGGCAGCCAGCAGGCGGGGGACGTGGATTTTGTCCTGGTGGACGTGCGCGGTTCGCAGGCGTTCCAGCGCGGCCATGTGCCGGGCGCGATCAACCTGCCGGGACGGTCGCTCACCGCGCAAGGGTTGGCGGGCTACGCGAAATCCACGCTGTTCGTGGTCTATTGCGCCGGGCCGCATTGCAACGGTGCCAACAAGGCCGCGGTGAAACTGGCGGCGCTGGGTTACCCGGTCAAGGAAATGATCGGCGGGGTGATTGGGTGGCTGGATGAAGGGTTTGAGTTGAGCACAGTGTCGCAACGACCTGCCGCGACCGTCATCGGTTGTGAGTGCTGATCAGCATTAATCAGTAGCGGTTGAAACTGCCCACCACGCGTCCAGCGTCGCCCGCAACCATTCAGAAACGGCCGCATGAGCGACGCTGTCCGGTTCACCCCGCGGCAGCGGCGACTCATCGGCAAAGTGTGCATTGAGCGTTGCCACCGATGCTGCATTCCACTCCGGATGAAACTGCACTCCCACCCGAGTTGGCCCTGCGCAATACATCTGCTGCTCGCACTTATCGCTGCTGGCCAGCAACTGCGCACCGGGCGGCAAGTCGATCGCGTCTTCGTGCCACTCCAGCACGTTCAGTTTCTGACCATCGGCAAATGTCACTGAGGTCCAACCGGTTTCGATCCGGTCCATTCGCCGCACATTTCCGGCCAGACCAAGCGCCAATAACTGCGCTCCCAGACAAATCGCAAACACCGGCGCGCCCTGATCCAGGTTGCCCGCCAGCCACTGCCGTTCGGTCTCCAGCCACGCCGGCCCGGCGTTGGACTCATAAGGCCCGCCCAACAAAATCAGCGGTTGCGCACTCACTGGCGGTAGCTGGCCAAGGTCGGCCCGAAAGACAGTCAATGGCAATCCCCGCGACTCGGCCCACTCGGCAATTGCGCCCGGCCCTTCGGCAGGGTGGTGCTGGATCAGGTTCAACCCGCAAATTACATCGTTCATTCAACTCGCCTTTTTTATAAGTATTTGTCGCCTATGCACAATTGGCGCGCCTGAAGCCGCTCTAGACTGCCCGCGACTTCGGTCTTTTCCAATTACAAAGCGCTGACCGAACGCGACCAATCGAACGCTGCCAATAAAAACCTCCGCACACAGGAGTTGTAAATGAAGAAGCTAGTGATGTTTGGTGCCCTGGCACTGTCGATGTTGTCCCTGACCGCTGTGGCCGATGACGCCAAGCCGATCCGCATGGGTATCGAAGCCGGTTACCCGCCATTCTCGATGAAAACCCCTGACGGCAAACTCACCGGTTTCGACGTCGATATCGGCGACGCGCTGTGCGAGCAGATGAAAGTGAAATGTACTTGGGTCGAGCAAGAGTTCGACGGCCTGATCCCGGCCCTGAAGGTCAAGAAAATCGACGCGATCCTGTCGTCCATGACCATCACTGACGACCGCAAGAAGAACGTCGATTTCACCATCAAGTATTACCACACCCCGGCGCGCTTCGTGATGAAGGAAGGCACCGACGTGAAAGACCCGCTGACCGAACTCAAGGGCAAGAAAGTCGGTGTACTGCGCGCCAGTACCCACGATCGCTTCGCCACTGAAGTGTTGCAACCGGCGGGTATTGTTCTGGTGCGTTACGGCTCGCAGCAGGAAGCCAACCTGGACATGGTCGCTGGCCGCCTCGACGCGATGCTGGCCGATTCGGTCAACCTCGACGACGGCTTCCTGAAAACCGACGCCGGCAAAGGCTTCGCGTTTGTCGGCCCGACCTACGAAGACGCCAAGTACTTCGGCGGCGGCGCCGGTATTGCGGTGCGCAAGGGTGATAAAGAGCTGGCGGACAAATTCAACACCGCCATCACTGAAATCCGCGCCAACGGCAAGTACAAGCAAGTGCAGGACAAGTATTTCGATTTTGACGTTTACGGCAAGTAATCACGCTGTGCAAAAAAGTGGCAACCGTTGATGCGGTTGCCACTTTTTTTTGCCTTCTATGTTTGACAAGGAACCTGTGGGAGCGAGCTTGCTCGCGATGGCGGACTGACATTCAACATTAGTGTCTACTGACAGGTCGCTATCGCGAGCAAGCTCGCTCCCACAGGGGGCCTCAGTGTTCTGAATTTCAGGAGTTCTCATGCAACGCATCGACCATCCACTGCCCTGGAGCCACCTGGGCACCGAACGCACCCTCAGCGTTTTTCGTTATGGTGCGGGCACACGCAAAGTCTACATCCAGGCCAGCCTGCACGCGGATGAACTGCCGGGCATGCGCACGGCGTGGGAACTGAAGAAACGCCTGACCGAACTCGAAAACCAAGGCCAGTTGCAAGGTGTGATCGAACTGGTGCCGGTGGCCAATCCCATCGGTCTGGATCAACACCTGCAAGGCAGCCACATGGGCCGTTTCGAAATTGGCAGCGGCAAGAATTTCAACCGATCATTCGTCGAACTGGGCGCGCCGGTAGGTGAGCTGATCGGCAATCAGTTAGGTGGCGATGCACAAGCCAATATCGCGCTGATTCGTCAGACCATGGGCCAGGTGCTCGACGATTTGCCTGCACCAACGTCGCAACTGGAAGCCATGCACCGCTTGTTGCTGCGACACGCCTGTGACGCCGACATCACTCTCGACCTGCATTGCGATTTCGAGGCGGCGATTCATATTTATGCCTTGCCGCAACACTGGCCGCAGTGGAAACCTTTGGCGGCGCGCTTGAAGGCGGGCGTTGCGCTGCTGTGTGAAGATTCTGGCGGCAGTTCGTTCGACGAGTCCTGTTCTTCACCGTGGCTGCGACTGGCCAGGGCTTTCCCTGAGGCGGCAATTCCACCGGCCAACCTGGCGACAACCTTGGAATTGGGCAGCATGGGGGATACTCGCGTCGATCAGGCCCAGGCCAATTGCGAGGCCATTCTCGGGTTCCTCGCCGAGCAGGGTTTCATCAAAGGCACCTGGCCAGCGGCACCGAGTGAATGTTGTGAAGGCATGCCGTTCGAAGGCACGGAGTATCTGTTTGCACCGCATCATGGCGTGGTCAGTTTTCTGCGCGAGGCCGGTGAGTGGGTGGAACAGGGTGATGCGCTGTTTGAAGTGGTTGATCCGTTGAGCGACCGGGTGACGATCGTGCGTGCCGGGACTAGTGGCGTGTTGTTTGCCATCGATCGCGGGCGGTATACGCAACCGGGCACTTGGCAGGCGAAGGTCGCCGGGCGCGAGCCGATTCGGGTCGGGAAGTTGATCAACGACTGACCTGGAATTGTCGGTGTCTCATAGGGTCTCTTCGCGAGCAAGCCCGCTCCCACAGTAGATCTCCATTGTCTACACAACCTCTGTGGGAGCGGGCTTGCTCGCGAAAGCGGCATCAGCAGCACCGAATGTCCTCGGCTAGCTTCACGGTGTTAGGCTCTGCCCCGAATCCTGCGCTTTGTGAAGGAAGGCTTATGTTTAAGGTTCTCGCTCTACTGACACTCCTGGCCTCCGCCGCCGTCCACGCTCAAACCCCGCTGCACACTGATCTGCCGCTCAAGTACCTGGAGCAGGCCAACCCCGAATCCGTCAATCAGCCTCTGGTGATTTTTCTCCACGGCTACGGCAGTAACGAACAGGATCTGTTCGGCATCAAGGATGAATTGCCGGCCCGATACAACTACTTGTCGGTGCGGGCACCGATAGTGATGGAAGAGGGCAGTTATCAGTGGTTTCGCCAGAAAGGCACAGGTGCCTACGACGGTGAGACGGATGATCTGAAGGCCAGCGGCCGAGTGTTGCTGGATTTCGTCGCACAGGCTGCGAAGAAATATCTCACAGAGCCGAACAAGGTTTTTCTGGTGGGCTTCAGCCAGGGCGCGATCATGTCCTACGAGGTGGCGTTGCGTCACCCCGAGGCCGTGGGCGGGATTGCCGCGTTGAGCGGGCGGATCCTGCCGGTGCTCAAGTCCGAGCTGAAACCGGATGAAAAGCGACAAAAACTGGCTATTTTCATCGGGCATGGCACGGCTGACAAACGCCTGCCCTATATCGATGGCACCGAGGCTGACAGCCTGTTGCAGAGCTTCTCACTCAAGCCTGAGTTCCATGCCTATCCCGGCGTCGGTCACAGCATCAGTGCCACCGAGATGCAGGACCTGAGCGCCTGGTTGCAGCGACTCAATCCCTGAGCCTTATTTGCCGGAGACGATCTGTTTAACCAACGCTTCGTGGCCGGCATTGTCGCTGAGGCGGGATATCACCTGAACCAGCGCCATGCGCGTGCCCGAGGCGGCCATCAGCGTGGTGTCCAGGGTTTTGCCGCCGCCCTGTGTGGCGATGCTGTCAATCTGTCGCAACCCCAGGCCGGTGCCTTTTTGAGTGATGCTTTTTTCACTGAGCCTGGTGAAATCCGGCAGTGCCTTGGCTTGCTCAGTGGCGAAGTCGGATGCCGTGGCGTCGAGGAACGGACCGTCGTTGTCCTTGGCGTTGACGCCGCCGGGGATGGCGTTTTCAGCGGCAATGACTACGGTTTTCGTTGTTTCATTGGTGTACATGGTGCCACTCGCGCCGGTCGGACCCGGTGGGAGAGGGTTGGCAATGAAACCCTTAGGCAGGGTGAATGTGAATTTGTTGCCCAGCATCGAGACTTTCTGCGTCGACGCCGCCTCTTTGGCCGCCTGTGCATTCAAAGCCCCCAGGCTGGAAACCGCTACCAGCAACAGGACGACGGCTTTTTTACTCAACAGTGACATTCAAAATCTCCAGGGTGGTCTCGCGGTGGGGGGCGATCATCCCATGGAGTTTGCGACGCATTCCAGCGTGGGCTAACGGACGGTCAGGTTCATGTGAGCTAGGCGGGGATGCTGAATATGGTATACAAAAATTGCTTTTCAAAAAATTGTACAAATACCTCCATTGCGTATAAGTTTTTAGTAAGTGTTTAACCTGAGTCAAACACCATGAACAGACCACGATGGCGCTTGCATCACGCTTTGCTGCTTCTGGGATTGCTGTGCACGCAAGCTTTGGCCAATTGGCAGGAGGCATTGCCTGGCGCGCAGATCATTGGGGTCGGTGAGTTTCGGGTATTTGGGTTTGGGGTTTACAACGCTCGGCTCTGGAGTGCAACAAGGCCATTAGCGCCCGGCCAGCCGTTCGCGCTGGAACTGATCTACCAGCGCAGCATTTCCCGGGACGATCTGGTGCAGGCCAGCGTCGACGAAATCAAGCGATTGTCCGGCGCCTCGGTCAGCGCCGAGCAACTCGATCGCTGGAGGGTGCAGATGCAACAGTCGTTTGTCGATGTGCACGCCGGCACCCGGATCACCGGTATGTATTTACCGGAGCAGGGTGCCCGTTTTTTTGTTGGCCAGCATCAGCAACATGAAGTGAGAGACCCGCAATTTGCCAAGGCGTTTTTCGATATCTGGCTCGACCCGCGTACGCGTAATCCCGAGTTGCGCCAGCAGTTGCTGGGCAATGCCAAAAATTGAGGGAATGTCATGCTGAAGAAGTTGCTTTTGGTAATGTTCGTCTGCCTGGCCGGTTGCGGGGGCGTCGATGTGCAGCAGTACAGTGCACAAAATCCCAAGCTTGATTTGCCCGGATTCTTTGTCGGCCGGGTGGACGGTTGGGGGATGTTCCAGAAACGTTCGGGGGAGGTCATCAAGCGCTTTCATGTGCTGATCAACAGCCGTATGGAAGGCCAGAACCTGATCATGCATGAAGACTTTACCTACAGCGATGGCACTAAACAGACCCGCGTCTGGACGTTGCGCCCTGACGGCCCTGGCCGTTGGCGCGGCACGGCCGGCGATGTGGTCGGCGAGTCCAGCGGTGAGGTGGCCGGCAACGCCCTGCACTGGCGCTATGTGCTGAACCTGCCGGTGGACGACAAGGTCTATCAGGTGCATCTGGATGACTGGATGTACCTGATTGATGAAAACACCCTGGCCAATCGCTCAGCCATGACCAAGTTTGGCTTTGAGGTAGGCCAGGTGACTTTGTTCTTCCGTCGACAAGGCGCCGGATAACCCGCGATGGACGCGGTGAAGCTGGCACCGGCCTTGAACCTGGTGAAATTGCCAGAAGTCCCGGCAAAAAGAACCCGATGTTTCTGATGACAGTCAGTTCTTATAGACACTGACCAATTGTGGCAAGGGAGCTTGCTCCCGCTCGAGTGCGAAGCGCTCGCAAAATCTACGACAGTTGCCGAGATTTTGGGGCTGCTTCGCAACTTAGCGGGAGCAAGCTCCCTCGCCACAAAAGCTCGCAAGCCTCTACAGAAACACCGGGGTTGTTACCAGACTGCGCGGATCTTCGTGGGCCACCGCGCCGTCTGTAGAACGCTTTATGCCCGTTCGAGCGCCAGCGCCACGCCCTGACCGCCACCGATGCACAGGGTGGCGAGGCCTTTCTTGGCATCACGCTTGATCATTTCATGCAGCAAGGTCACCAGCACCCGGCAACCCGAGGCTCCGATCGGGTGGCCCAGGGCGATGGCGCCGCCGTTGACGTTGACCTTGTTCAAGTCCCATTCCAGGTCCTTGGCCACGGCCAGGGATTGCGCGGCGAACGCTTCGTTAGCTTCGATCAGATCCAGTTGATCGATGGACCAGCCGGCCTTGTCCAGGCAACGGCGCGTGGCCGATACCGGGCCGATGCCCATGATTGCCGGGTCTACGCCCGCGTTGGCGTAAGCGGCGATTTTAGCCAGCACTGGCAAGCCCAAGGCCTTGGCTTTTTCCGCGCTCATCAGGATCACGGCGGCCGCGCCGTCATTCAGCGACGAGGCGTTACCGGCGGTCACCGAACCGTCCTTTTTGAAGGCTGCTTTCAATTTGCCCAGGGATTCGGCGGTGGTGCCGGCCCGTGGCTGCTCGTCGGTGGCGAAGGACAGCGGATCGCCCTTGCGCTGCGGGATCAGGATCGGCGTGATTTCATCGGCAAACCGCCCGGCCTCGATGGCCGCCGTGGCTTTCTGCTGCGAGGCGGCGGCAAAGGCATCCTGTTGCTCGCGAGTCAGACTGTACTTTTCAGCCAGGTTTTCGGCGGTAATGCCCATGTGGTAATCGTTGAACGCATCCCACAGGCCGTCACTGATCATGGTGTCGACGATTTGCGCGTGACCCATGCGCAGACCGGTGCGCGCGCCGGGCATGACGTAATTGGCCAGGCTCATGTTTTCCTGGCCGCCAGCGATGATCACCTCGGCGTCGCCGCAGCGAATCGCCTGGGCGCCCAGGTGCAGGGCTTTCAGGCCTGAGCCGCAGACCTTGTTCAGGGTCATCGCCGGCACAGCGAAGGGCAGGCCGGCCTTGATCGAGGCCTGGCGCGCAGGGTTTTGGCCGGCGCCGGCGGTCAACACCTGGCCCATGATCACTTCATCGACTTCAGCTGGGTCCAGACCGGTTTGCGCCAGCAACTGACGGATCACCGCGGCGCCCAGGTCAACGGCGGACACATTGGCCAACGAACCCTGGAAGCTGCCGATGGCGGTACGGGTGGCGGCGACAATGACGACTTCTTGCATGGAATGATTCCTCACTGGGCAGCGAACTGCATTTCCGGAACGTGGTCCGGCACGATCAGTTTACCGGCTGTTTTGGCGACGATCTCTTCGACGCTGACGCCCGGCGCACGTTCTTTGAGAATGAACGCGCCGTTGTCGATTTCAAGATAAGCCAGGTCCGTCAGTACGCGCTTGATGCAACCGGCGCCGGTCAACGGCAGGCTGCATTTGGACAAGAGCTTGGACTCACCGTCCTTGGACGCGTGGGTCATGATGACGATGATATTGTCTGCGCCGGCCACCAGGTCCATGGCACCGCCCATGCCCTTGACCAGTTTGCCGGGGATCATCCACGAGGCGATGTTGCCTTGCACGTCTACTTCGAAGGCGCCCAGCACGGTCAGGTCGACATGACCACCGCGAATCATCGCGAAGGACTCGGCCGAGGAAAAGATCGAAGCGCCGATACGCGCGGTCACGGTTTGCTTGCCGGCGTTGATCATGTCGGCATCGATGGTTTCTTCAGTAGGAAAAGGACCCATGCCGAGCAGGCCGTTTTCCGACTGCAGCATGACTTCCATGCCTTCAGGAATGTAGTTGGCGACGAGGGTCGGGATGCCGATGCCCAGGTTCACGTAGAAGCCGTCCTGCATTTCGCGGGCGACGCGTTGAGCCATTTGTTCGCGGGAAAGAGCCATTGTTGTTATTCCTTCATTCGGTCCGGGGGCAGGGGATCACTTACGCACGGTGCGCTGTTCGATGCGCTTCTCGAACGTGCCGCAAATGACCCGGTCGACGTAGATGCCAGGGGTGTGGATCTGCGACGGGTCCAGCTCGCCGGGTTCGACGATTTCTTCGACTTCGACCACAGTGATCTTGCCGGCGGTGGCGGCCAGCGGGTTGAAGTTCTGGGCGGTGTGGCGATAGATGACGTTGCCGAAATGGTCGGCTTTCCAGCCTTTGACGATGGCGAAGTCACCGGTGATGGATTCTTCCATCAGGTACTGGCGGCCATGGAATTCGCGCACTTCCTTGCCTTCGGCGACCGGAGTGCCGACGCCGGTGGCGGTGAAGAAGGCCGGGATGCCGGCGCCACCCGCGCGCATTTTCTCGGCGAGGGTGCCTTGGGGGGTCAGGACGACTTCGATTTCGCCTTTCAGCAGTTGGTCTTCGAACAGTTTGTTCTCGCCGACGTAGGACGCCACCACCTTGCTGATCTGCCGGTCTTCCAGCAGCACGCCGAGGCCAAAACCGTCGACGCCGCAGTTGTTGGAGACCACAGTGAGGTCGCGTGTGCCTTTGCGCTTGATCTCGGCGATCAGGTTTTCCGGAATCCCGCACAGGCCAAAGCCCCCGGCAATCACGGTCATGCCGTCTTCAAGACCTGCCAGGGCTTCCTCGTAGGAACTCACGCGCTTGTCGAAACCTGCCATATGCACCTCTTTTATTCTTTGTGGGCGGCTGGCTAGCCGTATGGGATGAAGTGTCTCGCCGGTGAATTAATTTGTTAAGTTGATTTTTAAGGTTGATTGATAGATAAAACTCACCAATCATTTGTCCGTACTACGTTGGAGTCACAGGTCATGACAGTCAAGCAAATCCGCGCCTTTCTGGCCGTGGCCCAGAGCCTGAGTTTTGCCGTGGCCTGCGAGCGGTTGCACCTGTCGCAATCGGCGCTGAGCCTGACCATCAAGGCGCTGGAGGAGGGGCTGGGCGGGCGGCTGTTTACGCGCAACACGCGCAATGTGGCGCTGACCGCTGAAGGTGAGTCGCTGGTGCCGTTGGCCCGTCGACTGATCGCTGACTGGGACAATGCCGAGGACGAACTGCGCCAGCGTTTTACCCTGCAACGCGGACGGGTGACGCTGGCGGCGATGCCGTCGTTTGCCGGCAACCTGTTGCCGCCCATCCTGAAAACGTTTCGTGCGCGCTATCCGAAGGTCAACGTCACAGTAAATGACGTGATCAACGAACAGGTGCTGGAAATGGTGCGTGATCGGCAGGTCGAGCTGGGGGTGGCGTTTGAGCCGACGCAGAGTTCGTCGCTGGCGTTCACGCCGCTCTATATCGACCGTTTCGTTGCCGTGGTGCCAAAAGATTCTCTGTTGGCTGAGCGGCAAGACATTGATTGGCCAGCGCTGCTCAAGGAGCCGTTCATTACCTTGCAACGACCGTCGACGGTGCGGGTGATGCTGGAAGAGCACCTGCAAGCGCGCGGGATGAAGTTGCCGGTGGAGTTTGAAAGTCATCAACTGGCGACGGTCGGAAGGATGGTAGCCAGCGGCCTTGGGGTCAGTGCGGTGCCGGCATTGTGTGCCGGGCAGATGCGCGAGTTGGGCGCGCGGTGTATTACCTTGCGCGATCCGGTGGTGGAAAGGGCGATTGGCGTGTTGACCAAGCCAGGGGTTGAGCTGTCGGCGGCGGCGCAAGCGTTGTTCGATATTCTTAAAGAGGAAAACCTGGGGCTACAAATTTCACTGCACTGAAGACGGTCTCCTGTGGGAGCGAGCTTGCTCGCGATAGCGGTGTGTCAGGCGACACTAATGTTGAATGTGCTGGCCTCATCGCGAGCAAGCTCGCTCCCACAGTTATTGATTTTCTTCAGTTGCTAATTTGTCAGTCGCTGAGCCAGCAATGGCAAAAGCTGTTCGCAGGACGCTTCTATTTTCATATCCAGAATGTCATCCGCCCGTGTCTTCCCCAGGTTAATCGCCAGCAACGGCTTGCCCTGATCCGCCACCGCCCGGCACAACCGGAACGCGGAATACGCCATCAACGAAGACCCGACCACCAACAACCCCGCAGCTTTTTCCACCGCAGCCATCGCTTTGGCCGCCGTCTGCTGTGCCACGTTCTCACCAAAAAACACCACATCCGGTTTCATCCGTTCACCCGCGCAATGCGGGCATTGCGGCACCTGAAACCGCGCCTCGAACGCCGAATCGAGCAAGGTATCGCCATCCGGTGCCTGTACCGCGTCGACACCGGCCAGGTAAGGGTTCTGCGCTTCCATCAATTGCTGGATCGAATCGCGCTCGCTGCGTTGTCCGCAGTCCAGACACAGTACCCGGTGCAGACTGCCATGCAGTTCAATCACGTCATGGCTGCCAGCCTGATCGTGCAAGGTGTCGACGTTCTGGGTGATCAACCCGCTGATCTGTCGGGCGCTTTGCAGGCTGGCCAGCGCCTCGTGCGCCACATTCGGCTGTGCCAGGCGCACACGCGGCCAGCCGAGCATCGCCCGCGCCCAATAGCGGCGCCGGGATTCCGGGGCAGAGAGAAATTCCTGATACATCATCGGTTGCCGGCCACGCCGTACGCCCTGATTGTCGCGGTAGTCCGGAATGCCCGACGGGGTGCTGATGCCGGCACCGGTCAGCACCACAAACGGTTGGTCGGCCATGAGCTGCCGGAGCCGGTCGAGTTGTTCGCGGGTGCGGCTGTCGAGCATGATCACCACTCCGGAAAATCTTGAGTGTGTGCAGGGTAGCATTTGCCGCTTACCCCTGTAGGAGCACAGCTTGCTGGCGATGGCGATTTCAAGGACGCCATCGCCAGCAAGCTGTGCTCCTGCATTAAGTTATTTGCGGGCCTCCAGAATCAAGTTGAACGGCGTTTCCGTGGCCCGTCGGAACGTCTTGAAACCCGCCTCGGTAAACACTTTGCGCAACCGCGCCTCACCCGCCTGGGCACCGAGTCCGAGACCGACCTCCTGGGACAGGGAGTTCGGCGTACAGATAAAGGTCGAGGCCGCGTAGAACAACCGGCCAACCGGGGTGACATTGTCGTCAAGCTTGTCGTTGGCGAACGGTTCCACCAGCAGCACCGTGCCGTCCGGTTTCAGCGAATCATAAGCGTGCTTTGCCGCGCCCACCGGATCGCCCATGTCGTGCAGACAGTCGAAATAGCAGACCAGATCGTAGTCGTCGCCGGGGTAGCTTTTGGCTGTGCCCTGAAAGAATCGTGCCCGGCCAGACACGCCTCCTTCCTCGGCCCTTTGAGTGGCGACGGTGACGGAGGGGGCGTGGTAGTCGAAGCCGACGAACCGCGAATCCGGAAACGCCTGGGCCATGATCACCGTCGATGCGCCATGGCCGCAGCCGATGTCGGCGACTTTGGCGCCCGCTTCCAGTTTGGCGACAACGCCGTCGAGGGCCGGTAGCCACTCGGCGATCAGGTGCGCTTTGTAGCCGGGGCGGAAGAATCGTTCTGTGCCGCTGAACATGCACGGATGGTGATCGCCCCAGGCCAGGGCGCCGTTTCCTCGCATGGCGTTGACCAGTTTGTCCTTATCATGGAAAAACGACGCGACCACCCCGACACCCCCGGCGATGTAGACCGGCGAGTCTTCGATGGCCAAGGCCAGTGCTTGTTCTTCGGGCAGACGGAACTGGCCGTCGATGTGTTCCATATAGCCGGAGGCGGAATGGGCGCTGAGCCATTCGCGCAGCAGGCGGGGGTTGCATCCGGTCTTGTCGGCGAGTGCTTCAGGGCTGATCAACTGACTGTCGGCCATGGCCCGGTACAACCCAAGCTCTTCGCCGAGGATAACGTTGGCGAGCATGGCCGCGCCGCCCATGTCGTTCACCAGTTTGCCCATGAAATCGTTGAGTCTGGCTTCGTCCATTATGTGTGCTCCTTCAACAGGACCACGGCTCAGGGGCATTGTGGTTCGAGGTATTCAGCTCTGGGCGGTGGTCGTGGGAATGAACAGGACGATGAGTGCGTCCTGAGTGCTCTAAGTTTAGTCCGGGTGCCGTGTCCCGCAGCCTCTAGCGACGAAAGCGCCTTACCCGTCTCCTGCAGGGGTGTGTGTATCGCATTGTATCTAGCTCCCTTTTCGATACAGAGTCCTCTAACTCAGGGCCACTGCCGAACACAGCCCAGATACAAACCTGCGATGAACTGCTGAGGCCGTCTGGCACCCTATCCACCTTAAGGGGACAACAATGACCACACTCCTGTCTGAAAACGACCTGAAGCCTGCAGCCGCAGCCACCGTAGGACTTGGCCTGCGTCGCGGTTTAATGAAGGACCTTCAGGCCGCCTCGGCGGGCGATTTCGACTTTCTGGAAATCGCGCCGGAGAACTGGATCGGCATCGGCGGCGCCCATGGCGCGGCATTGCGGGCGCTGGCCGAGCGGTATCCGTTGTCCTGTCACGGTTTGTCGCTGTCATTGGGCGGGCCGGCGCCGCTGGACGTCGGTTTTTTGCAGGAGGTTCGGGTTTTTCTCGATCATTACAACGTGCCGCTGTACAGCGAGCACTTGAGCTACTGCAGCGATGATGGTCACCTTTACGACCTGTTGCCGCTGCCCTTTACCGAAGAAGCGGTGCATCACGTTGCCGCGCGCATTCGTCAGTCCCAGGACATTCTCGGTCGGCGTCTGGCCGTGGAGAACGTCTCTTACTATGCGGCTCCAGAGCAAGACATGGACGAGTTGACGTTCACCAATGCGGTGCTGCGCGAGGCCGATTGCGACCTGCTGCTGGACGTCAACAATGTGTACGTCAACTCGATCAACCACGGTTTCGATCCGCAGACCTTTCTGGCCGGTATCGATTCGGGCCGGGTGGTGGCGATGCACGTGGCCGGGCATTTCGATGAGTCCGACACCTTGAAAATCGACACCCACGGCGCGTCGGTGAAACCGGCGGTCTGGTCGTTGCTGGCCGAGGCATACGCTCGATTCGGCGCGCAACCGACGCTGCTTGAGCGCGACTTCAATTTCCCGGCTTTCGCGGAGCTGCTCGCCGAATTGCAGACCATCCGCCGCCTGGCCGAGGCGGTGAACCGTGGATAAATCAGGCCTGTTTCAGCAGCAAACCACATTAGGGCTTTACCTGCGCGACCCTGATCACTGCGCTCCGTCGGCCGGAATGGATGTGGCGCGGGCTCAGGTTTATCGCGACCTGATTTTCAACAACCTGTCGATGTTGCTCAGCGGCACCTTTCCGGTGCTGATCAAGATTCTCGGCGATGAGCACTGGCGTTCGCTGGTGCGAATCTTCCTGCGGGACTACCGCGCGCGCACGCCGAAATTCGGCGAGATCGCCCAGGAATTTGTCGAGTTTCTTGCCGCACAGCCGCCAGCGCTGAGCGACGGGCCGTGGCCGCCCTTCATGGTGGAGCTGGCGCATTACGAATGGGTCGAAATGGCGTTGCAGCAGTCCGAAGCCGAGCCCTTGCCGGCGAGCGATGCCGGGGCACTGCTGGATCGACCGTTGCAGATTTCACCGCTGGCCTTGCCGTTGGCGTATGCCTGGCCGGTGCACTTGGTCGGCCCGGATTATCGACCGGACGCTACACCGGCTCAGCCAACGTTGCTGCTGGTTCGTCGGGAGGAGGATTGGAGTGTGAAGTTTTCCGAGCTGAGTCCGTTGGCGTGGCGGTTGTTGCAGCGGATCGGCGAGTTTCCGGCGCTGAGCGGGCGTGAGCAGTTGGAAGGATTGGCCGTCGAGGCAGGAACAGCCGGTTCGCAGGATTTCCTGGACAGCGGGGCGGCGCTGTTGCGGCAGATGCGTGGGGAAGGGGTGGTTGGCGTCGCCGCCTGATCGAACGCAATCCCCCAAACACCTATTAACCCTGTGGGAGCGAGCTTGCTCGCGATGACGGAGTGTCAGTCACATCGATGTTGGATGTGCCGGCCTCATCGCGAGCAAGCTCGCTCCCACAGGGGATGGGTGGTGCCCGTTCTTATTGGGCGGAGAAGAAGTACCGCGTCAGGTGAAAGAAGATCGGCGCTGCAAAGCAGATCGAATCCATCCGGTCGAGCATGCCGCCGTGGCCCTTGATCATGGTGCCCCAGTCCTTGGCGCTGAGGCTGCGCTTGATCGCCGACATCACCAGCCCCCCCAGGAAACCCATCACCACGATGACGAATGACATCATCAGCGACTGCCAGAAACTGAACGGCGTCATCCAGAACATGCAGCCGCCGATCAGCGTGGCAGACAAACCGCCACCCACCAGGCCTTCCACGGTTTTCGACGGACTCACCAGCGGCGCAACCTTGTGCTTGCCGAACAGCTTGCCGAACACGTACTGCAACACATCACTCAACTGAACGACGAACACCAGGTAGAACAGCAGCAGCGCGTTCTGGCCCTGGAAGCCTTCCAGATCCAGCAGCAACAGCGCAGGCGCGTGGCTGATGCAATAGATGCAAATCATCACGCCCCACTGAATCTTGGCGGTCCTTTCCAGAAAGCCTTCGGTGTCCTGGCTCAGCACCGCAATCGCCGGCAGCAGCAGGAAGGCATACACCGGAATCAGCAGCGTGAACATCGAATACCAGTGCGTTCCGATCAGCACATATTGCAGCGGAATCAGGATGAAGAACGCCGAAAACAGCGCGTTGTGATCGCCTCGGGTGGTCGGTGTCAGGGTGATGAATTCCCGGAGCGCAAACAGCGAAATGAAGCCGAAGAGCACGACCGTTGCATGGCCACCCAATTGATAGGATACGAAGAAGATGATCACCATCCCCCACCAGGCATTCACGCGCTGATTGAGGTTTTCGATGGTCGAGACCGAGCTTTCCGTTTTTGCTCGCCGGGCCAGCAGTCGACCGGTAAGCGACGCCACCGCCAGCAGGCAGGCGATTGCAAAAAAGAACCACAGGAACTTTGCTTCAAGACTCATTTCGACAGCCTCACAATCGCGTCACGCGCGCGCTCCAGAAACACCTGTTTTTCTTCGCCGGCAATCCGCTCCAACGGGTTGCCGATCCGGATCGTGCAGATAATCGGCAGCGGCACGTGTTTGCCTTTGGGCATGGAGCGGTGCAGGTTTTCCAGGTAGATGGGCACGAGGTCGACATCGGGGAAAGTCTCGCTCAACCGGTACAAGCCCGATTTGAATTCCCCGGGCAATGCCTGGCTGGATCGTGTGCCTTCCGGAAAAATGATGATCGAATGACCGGCGCGCACCACATCGAAGATCGGCTCGAGCACGTTGACGCCTGGCGCCGGGTTGCGGTCAATCAGCACAGCATTCAGACCTTTCTGAGAGATGTACGACAGAAACCGGTTCTTGCCCCAGTAATCAGCGGCGGCCACCGGTTTCACATTCACCCGGGCTTCGGGGGGCAGGGCGGCGATGATTGCCAGGGTGTCCATATGGCTGGTGTGGTTGGCGAAATAGATGCGCTGGCGTGAAAGATCTGGAGGGCTTTCCCACCTCGCCGTGACGCCAATAAGAAAGCGAAGAACAGAAATCAGCGCATTACTGATCCACATGGAGGGCACCTTTCAGTTGCCTGGAAATGTCCAGCGTTCGCGTGGCGCAGGTGGCGACGGAGCCGATGGCGACAATGACCAGCGCGATCAACAGTACGTAATGACTGCCATAAACGCTCGCTTCGACAGCGTTCAGCAGAAGGCCTGCGGTCATCACGGCCATCCGGTGCTGCTTGGCCATCGGGCCGATGAAGCTCTGCTTGAGACCGATCGAACCGCCAAACACCCTGACATAAGCCGTCAGTGCCGCGGCCAGTGCCGCAAACCAGCCAAGGTCCGGGTAGCCGATGGCATACCCCAACCCGACAATCAGCAGGCTGTCGGCAATCCGGTCCGGGAATTCGTTGTAGAGGCTGCCGATGTCGGATTTCTTGCCGCCTTCGATCGCCACCATTCCGTCGAAGAGATTGCACAGCAGGCGCAACTGAATGCCGGTCGCGCAGAGGATTGACCCGATGATGCCGGTATCGATATTGAGCGCCAAGATGCCCGCCAGCGCAAAAGCGATGCTGGCGACGGAGATCTGATTGGGGGAGAAGTCTTTTTTCACCAGAACATCGGTGATGCGTTTGGCCCACCCCGCAGAACGCGTCTTGATGGGTCTTCTGTTTTCATCCATGTGCAATATCCATATCAAGTGTAGGAGCGAGCTTGCTCGCGATGGACGATAACGATAACGCGTTTTTTCTGAATGAACGCGGCGCTCTTTGGTCCATCGCGAGCAAGCTCGCTCCTACAGAGGTCGAGCCGGCAACCTCAGCTCCGCACACAACCCGCCGCCCTCACGGTTGCTCAACGTCAACGACCCGCCGAGCGCCAGCGCCAGTTGCTGGGCAATCGCCAGGCCCAGACCGGTTCCGCCGGTGCTGCGGTTACGCGAATTCTCCACGCGGTAGAACGGCTCCATCACGTGGGCCAGTTCCGCCTCGGCGATCCCGGGGCCGCGGTCCATCACCTTCACCGACAAACTGCCGCCTGGCTGCGAGTCCACCTGCAATTGCGCCGCGCCGGCGAATTTGAGCGCGTTGTCCGTCAGGTTTACCAACACGCGGCGCAATGCGTGCGGCCGGGTGTCGATGACGGCGTCGCTTTTGCCACTGAGTTGAACGTCCTTGCCCATGTCCTGATAGTCGAACACCAGGCTGTCGAGGAACGAATCCAGATCGGTACGGCGACTTTCCTCGGTGGCGCCATGGACGCTGCGGGCATAGGCCACGCCTTCACGCACCAAGTGCTCCATTTCGCCAAGATCGTTCCAGAGTTTGTCTTTTTCGCTGGAGTCGTCCATGAACTCGGCGCGCAGTTTCATCCGGGTGATCGGGGTTTGCAGGTCGTGGGAAATCGCGGCCAGCAGTTGCATGCGTTCTTTCAAATAGGCAGCGATGCGCGCCTGCATGGCGTTGAACGCCATGGCGGCGTGGGCCACTTCGGTCGGACCTTTTTCATCCAGATGCACCGGGTGGGTGTTGGGGTCCAGGTTTTCCACGGCCTGTGCAAGGCGGGTGAGGGGGCGGATGGCGATTCTCACGGCCAGCCAGGTGCAGAGAATCATCAGCAACAGTTGGCCCAGCAAGACGATGGGCAACCAGGGCGACAACGGCACCATCGAAGGGCGCACGTCGATAGTCACCGGGCTGCCATCGGCCAGTTTCAGATGGACCTGGAAGTGTTTGATCGGACCGGGAATGTCGGTGACGGTCATCGGGTAATCCTTGCCGATCGCGTCCTTGATCGACGTCACCGCAATCGGTGTGTCACTCATGGCCGTGCCCGGCGAGCCTTCATCCAGCAAATAGCGATAGTTGCGCCGGTCCAGCTGTTGCAACCAACTCATGCGCTCCTCGGCCGGCAAGCGGTCGAGGATGGCGATGGAGGTCGAGACGTCGGTTTCCAGATTGCCGAGCATGGTGGTTTTCGCGGTTTCGTAACGCTCGTAATACTGCGCGCCGAAGGACAGCGCCTGCGCCAGAATCAGACCGATCAGGAAGATCAGCGACAGCCGCGAGGCGAGGGTGCGAGGCCAGCGCAACGAGCGCTTCATGATGGCGCACCGAGGACTTCCACCGGCAGGGAAAACACATAGCCCTCACTGCGCACGGTCTTGATGTAGGCAGGTTCGCGCGCGTCGTCGAGCAAGCGCTGACGCAGGCGGCTGACCAGCAAGTCGATGGAGCGGTCGAACAGGTCGGCGTCGCGGCCCTGGGTCAGGTTCAGCAACTGGTCGCGATTGAGCACCCGTTGCGGATGATCGAGGAACACCCGCAATAGCCGGTATTCCGCGCCGCTGAGTGCAACCATGGTGCCGTCGCCATCGAGCAAGTGGCGAGCGGAGGTGTCGAGGCGCCAGCGACCGAAGGCCAGCAGGCGTCCGCTTTCGGTAACCACCAGATTCGGCGGCAGCATCCGCGTGCGGCGCAACACCGCGTTGATCCGCGCCAGCAGTTCACGGGCGGCGAACGGCTTGACCAGGTAATCGTCGGCGCCCATTTCCAGGCCGATGATGCGGTCAGTTTCGTCGTTGCGGGCGGTGAGCATCAGTACCGGCGTGGCCTTGTGTTTGCCGGCGCGGATCTCGCGGCACAGCATCAGGCCATCATCGCCCGGCATCATGATGTCGAGCACGACCAGGTCCACCGGCGTGGTCTCCAGAAACGCCCGCATCTGCCGGCCGTCCGCGACGACGGTGGTGCGCAGGCCATTCTTCTTCAGGTAGTTGCCTACCAGCTCTCGAATCTCGCGGTCATCGTCCACGATGAGAATGTGATCGACGTGTTCCATGGGGCCAAGCCTCTTCAAATGGGGGATGACGCACAGTCTATCGAGCCTTGGCCCGCTTGCCCGCCGCCCTTTGTATTGCAGTGTATCCGCTGTGTCGGCGGATACACATGGACGCAAAAACACCAGATTCCAAGGGTTTTGTATCGCTGTGTATCGGCAGGCCGCTTTGATACGTACCGATTTACACGCACCTGTTTTCGACACAGACGAGATACCTCACAGGCTTCTAATAGGTTCCATCGAGGCAAACCCAACCGCCTCGGCTCAATTGAACGACCTACCCATTGAAGCCTTGAGGAAATCGCCATGAACACCAAAGCCATCTACGCCGCTTGCCTGTTTGCCGCACTGAACATCTGCACCTTGTCGGCCCGTGCCGAAGCAGACGTCACCTCGAAAACCTACAACTACGGCACGCACCTGGACATCAAGAAAGTGGTGTCGTTGACACAGGACGCTACCCATTCCTGCGGGATTGTCGACGCCCAGCTGACCTACCTGGACTCCCAAGGCAAAACCCAGGTCCTGGATTACCGCAAATTTGCTGACTGCAACTCAGACAACTGAGTCCTTGCCACTCCCACTACAGGAAAAACGCCATGAACAACCTCACGCGCTTTTTGACCGCCACGGCCTTCGCCCTGGCCGGCGCCGCTGCCCACGCCAACGCTGCCGTTGAACAAAACACCTGCGGCAGCAGCACTTGCTTCCAACTGACGCCCGTGACCGGGCAGGGCGCCAATGCCTTGCTGGTGCAGGACGGCTCAGACCGCACGCCGCATGGGCAGTTGCTGGATAACCAGACGGCCTGAGGTCAAACACGGTTTCTGTGAACACCATGCATCCACTGTAGGAGCGAGCTTGCTCGCGATGAACCTGAGAGCACCGCGGAGATCCAGTCTTCCCGCGTAATCGTTGACGATCATCGCGAGCAAGCTCGCTCCTACAGTGGATCGCGGTGTGTCGCTCACTCTATTTTCAAGGTGATCTCATGTTCCTCATCGCTTTCCTGGGCGGCATATTGACCGTCCTCAGCCCCTGCATCCTCCCGGTTGTGCCGTTTCTGTTCGCCGGCGTTGACCGCACGCGCTCCTCGATCCTGCTCACCCTCGGCGGCATGGTCCTGACCTTCGCCCTGATTTCCAGTCTGGCCGTGGTCAGCAGCGAATGGGTGGTTCAAGCCAACAACACCGGTCGTCACGTTGCCCTGATCGTAATGGGGCTGTTTGCCCTGTCGCTGATTTCGGCGCGGGTCGGTGACTGGCTGGCGCGCCCATTCGTATTGTTGGGCAATCGTCTCGACCCGCAAACCCGCAAGATGTCCGGTCCGTTGGGTTCGGTCATGATCGGCGTCGCTACCGGTCTGCTCTGGGCACCGTGCGCCGGGCCGATCCTCGGCGTGATCCTCACCAGTGCCATGCTGCAAGGCGCCAACGCGCAAACCAGTCTTTTGCTGGTAGCGTATGGCCTGGGCAGCGCATTGTCGCTGGGGACCTTGATTTTCGCCGGCCGCGGCCTGGTCAATCGCTTGAAAGCGTCGATTCCGGTCACCGTTTGGCTGCGTCGGGGTGCCGGGTTCGCTGTCCTGGCCGCTGCGGTGGGGATTTCCACCGGCGCCGACAAGACACTGCTGGCCGGCACCTCGTCCGAAGGTGTCAGCAGCCTCGAAAAACGCGTGCTGGAAACCGTGCCAAAAGTGGTGGATTACCTGGTCACCAAGGTCAAGGCCGACACGAGCCTGGAAAATGCCCACGGTGCGATGCCGTCGCTGTCCGGCGCCGTCGAATGGCTCAACTCGCCAGCGCTGACCAACGATTCGCTCAAAGGCAAAGTCGTCCTGGTGGACTTCTGGACCTACGACTGCATCAACTGCCAGAACACCCTGCCTTACGTGAAGGACTGGGCAAAGAAATACGAGAAGGATGGCCTTGTGGTGATTGGCGTCCACACCCCGGAATACGGCTATGAACGCATCATCGGTAACGTCAAGGATCAGGTGAAGAAGCTGGGCATCACCTATCCGGTGGCCATCGACAACAACTACGCGATCTGGCGCAACTTTGAAAACCAGTACTGGCCCGCTCACTACTTGATCGACGCCAAGGGGCAGGTGCGTTTCACCCACTTCGGAGAAGGTCGCTATGAAACTCAGGAGAAGATGATCCAGCAGCTGCTGGAAGAGGCCCAGGCAGACGCCAAAGCCCCCGCGCCAGCCGCGTAACTGTGCAAATCAATGGCTCACAGGTCTCGCACCATGAGCCATTGTTCTTTTCCCCAATGCAAAACCTCCGGACGATCGGACAGGGTTGGCCGACGATCGGGCAGGACGCCCTCGGCCAGCAGCGCGATAGTTGTCAAACAGGGTCTGCCGACCCTGTCATCAGTAACAAGAATGAGAGGTTGCCATGCCGAAGTTCGTGATCGAAAGCGAGATTCCGGGCGCCGGCCAACAGCATTTCCCGGGTCACGACCATCATCGATCCCACCACGGAAGAACAAGCCGAGGATGTTCCAACCCGTAACGGAGCGGAATTAATGAGTACTCCCATTGATCTTACTGCCTTGAAAAACCGTCAGATGGCCTCCTGGGCCAGTGGCGACTACGCCGTGATCGGCACCACCTTACAGATTGTCGGCGAACAGCTCGCCGAAGCCTGCGACCTGCTCTGCGATGAGCGTGTGCTGGATGTTGCCGCCGGTAACGGCAATGCGACGCTGGCGGCCGCACGGCGTGGCGCTCACGTCACCTCAACCGACTATGTGGCCGCGTTGCTTGAGCGCGGCGAAGATCGGGCCCGCGCTGAACGACTGGAGGTGACCTTCCAAGTAGCCGACGCCGAAGCGCTGCCCTTCGAGGACGCCAGTTTCGACGCCGTGCTGTCGACGTTCGGTGTGATGTTCACGCCGGACCAGGCTAAAGCGGCTGCGGAACTGGCGCGGGTCTGTCGGCCCGGTGGTCGGATCGGCCTGGCCAACTGGACGCCCGAAGGCTTCGTCGGCCAGATGTTCAAAACCCTGGGCCGCCACCTGCCGCCACCGCCGGGCGCACAACCGCCGTCGAACTGGGGCACTGAGGCCTGGTTACACTCGCACTTCGATGAGCGGAATTTTCTGCTCCAGGTCACCCGGCGGTTTTTCAACTTTCGTTACCGTTCGGCGGCGCATTTCATCGACACGTTCCGCACCTGGTACGGCCCGGTCCACAAGGCGTTCGCGGCGCTGCCTCCGGAAGGTGGCAAAGCCTTTGAAGACGACCTGACCGCGCTGATAAACAGCATGAACCGGGCGGGAGATACGTCACTGGTGGTGCCGAGTGAATACCTTGAAGTGGTGATCACAAGGCGCTGAACTGCCCACACAAAAACCTGTGGGAGCGAGCTTGCTCGCGATGAGGGCCTTACATTCAACATTGATGTTGACTCAATGTCCGCCATCGCGAGCAAGCTCGCTCCCACAGGTTTCGTGCGTGATTGACTGACCTCGTTACTCATCCAGCCGCTCGGTGTACACCACCCACACGCTGCAGGGCATTTTGTACAGCAAATGCTCCACCGTGCTGCCGATCAGCCGCCCCAGGCCGCGATGGCCGATCCGGCCCATGACAATCACGTCGACGTCAAAGGCATCGGCGTAACGGGTCAGGACTTTGGCCGGGTTGCCCATGATCATGTGCCGCTGTTGCGGCGCGATGCCGTTGCGTTCGCCCAGCTCGTGGAAGGCTTCCTCCTGGTAGTCGAACAGGGTTCTGGCCTTGGCCGAAGAGAAAAACGCAGAACCATTGTCGAAGCCGAATTCGTCGGCGCTGATGGATGACAGGTCGTAGGCGTAGACCACATCCAGCTGGGCATTGCAGGCGCTCGCCAGTTTCGACGCTTCGTGAAGGATCCGGTCGTTGAAGCTTTTGTACTGATCATCCCGATGAAACGGGTCGACCGCCGCGACAATCCTGCGGGGCAGGGCATGCACGGCATGGCTGACGAAATGCAGCGGCACCGGGCATTCACGCAGCAAATGCACGTCGAGCGGGGTAAACATCAGTCTTGAAAGCATCGAATGCGGCTCCAGCGCCTTGATCAGCACGTCCATCGGCTGCTCTTTCAGGTGAATCAGGATTTCCTCCAGCGGACGTTCGACCCACGCCACTTCGGTGGTGACCTGCACCCCGATCTTGCGCAAAGGCCGGGCCTGCTCCTCAAGCCATTGCCGGTGTCGATCGACATAGCCCAGGCGCATTTGCTCCAGGGCCTTTTCGTTGACCAGGCTGGCGGTGGCCAGGCCTTCCAGATAATCGAACGCCACAATGTGCAGCGCCGCGTCTTCGGCCCTGGCCAACGCCGCGGCCCGGTCGAAGGCGGGGCTGTGTTCCATCAGGGGCGAGGCGACCAGCATGAAACGTGGTTGCTCAGACATGACAAACCTCCCGCAGGGGGATTTTTGGTATTAGCGCCACCTATATAACGTTGGCGCCGCGTGCCTCCAGCAGTTCGCGCAAGACGGAGCGATGGCAGTGCGCTTCATCCTCGCAATAACATCCGACGGCCATCGAGGTGTGGTGAGACAGCGCTGCCAACAAATCGAGCAGTTGGCTGGCGGCAGGGTGATTCATCTCAGCCTTGAACTTGCGCCGAAAAGCCTCCCAGGCTTTCACATCGGCCGCCGCTTTTGCCTCTGCAACCAGTTCCGCGCTGGGCGACAGCAGCGGCTGCCACACATCATAGAAATCCCGGCTGGCGAATTCGCCTTTCGGCACGCCGCGAGGCGGGCGGCGCACCGTGCCTAGGCGCAGGCCTTCATCGGGTAGGCGGGGAGAACCGAGTCGCACGATATGGACGGGCATGACGACTTACCGATGTCGCGACCCGTCAAACCACTCCATCGCCGTACGCCAGATGCAAATCCCCAGGAAGTACGCCGACATCAGCAGCCAAAGCCCCATGACCATCGGGTTGATCACCGGGTGGTTGATCACCAGCGACAAGCTGCACAACAACCAGATGGCCGTCACGGCAATGTTGATCGGCATGAATCTGCGAACGCGGAACGGGTGCAGGAACTTCATCCGGGTCACGGTCAGCAGCGCGAGGCCGATGACGGTGAGCAGGGTGACCCACGGCGGCGGGGCGATGATGTACAGGCACAACGCAACCACGTTCCACGCGGCGGGGAAGCCCTGGAAGTAGTTGTCCTTGCTTTTCATGTTGACGTTACAGAAGCAAAACAGCGACGAGACCAGAATCAGCGACACGCTCAGCAGCAGCGTGTAATCCGGCAACGGAATATAGCGATAGATGAACAGCGCCGGGATGAACACATACGTCAGGTAGTCGATCACCAGATCGAGGATCGAACCGTCGAAACTCGGCAGCACCGACTGGACATTGACCTTGCGCGCCAATGCACCATCCAGCCCGTCGACGATCAGAGCGACGCCCAGCCACAGCAGGCAATTGGTGGGCTGGTTTTCCAGCAGGGCGAGGGTGGCAAGGAAGGCTGTCACCACGCCAGTGGCGGTAAAACCATGGGCGCCCCATGCTTTGAGCCTGGCGATGTGTAGAGTCGAAATCACGGGGCGTTCTCCAAAAAGTGAAGCAAGCCAGTCATCACCCTCGTAGATCGAGGGCGGCGGCAAACCGGGTCGGGTTGCAGGTATCGACCGGAAATCGGGGGATAAGGTTCACCACTCATGAATCTTAGCTGGGTCGTCAAAAAATACTGCGGATTAATCCTGGGCCTGTCCCGCCTGGTTTTGTGTGGCGCGCGCGACCCCTTGTAGGAGCGAGCTTGCTCGCGAAAAACGTGCAGACAACGTGTTCATCCAGACAGCCCGCGTTATCGTTGTCCTCCATCGCGAGCAAGCTCGCTCCTACACCCCTTGAGGGGGCGGCCTGACAGATGGATTACACCAGAAACGTCACCTCGTGCGCTTTGGCAATCTCCAGTATCCGCGGCAAATCCTCCGGCACCTTGAGCCGGTCCACCGCCGCAAAGAACTGGCCGCCCCGCGGATCTGACACCACGCCGATCATCTTCGCCGTGGTGCTGATGTTCTTGTAGGCATGGATGGACCCTCCGGGAATATGCACGTAACCACCGGCCGAGACAGTGGTGGAGGTGCCCTCGACCGTCACTTCCACCTGCCCGTCAATCACGTAAAACGCCTCGTCCCACGGATGAAAATGCAGTGGCGGCCCGCCGCCTTGCACGCCTTCCTGGATATGCATCTCAAAGGGTTTGCTCAAATCGCCGCCGGCGAGAATCGTGATCACCTCACCCACGACATTGACCGGTCTGGGGGTTTTTCCGGGCCCGATGACGTGAACCGTTCGCATGATTGGTCTCCCGAGGATGTCCGCACCAGTTGAGTATATTCACTCGAACGCACGCAAGGTGCAGCGTCGCAGGCCCGTTTGTCAGGGCAATTTCAACCCCGATTGAATTTTTCTCCGGGCAAATCGCTCTGCTGATGTAGAGACGCGTTGATTCAGCGTCCTGCCACTGGCCACAGACCGAGAGATGCGCCCATGACTGCCCTGACACGACTCGAATCCCGGCCCGCCCACGAGCACGCCATTACGACTGCCGGCAGCCTGAAACAATGCTATGAACAGTTGCTGCTGGGCGACGATGCCGAGCAACGCCGCGCGCTCGGCAAAACCTTCCTTGATGCGCAACTGCAACGAGCGGCAGACCTGTCTGAAGAGCTGCCGGAGGATGTATCGGCGTTGCAAACCTTCGTCGAACAGCACAGCACTGAAGTGGCGCGCCAATACGCTGACTATCTGAGTGCCCGCAAGGAAGGTGGGGCCCGGCAGTACTTCAGCAACAAGGCGCACGCGCTGTTCTTCCTGCAAGCCGTCAGCCCGACCAAACTGGTGGACGGTGCCTGGTTGTACGGCCTGCTGCAGCACTGGCGCGACCCGCGTTTCGAGGGGCTGATCTGCACCTATCTGGAAGAGTTGGGCGACGGTAACCCGGCACAAAATCACGTGGTGATTTACCGCAAGCTTCTCGCCGAGCTAGGTTTGCAGGACACCGGTGTAATCGCCGATGAGCATTACCTGCAAGGCGCGATTCAACTGGCACTGGGCGAATGCGCCGACGCGTTTTTGCCAGAGGTGATCGGCTACAACCTAGGTTACGAACAACTGCCGCTGCACTTGCTGATCAGTGCGTACGAGCTCAGCGAACTGGGCATCGATCCGTATTATTTCACCCTGCATGTGACCATCGACAACGCCAGCACCGGGCACGCGCAAAAAGCCGTGCAGGCGGTGCTGCAACTGTTGCCGATCGAAGGTGATCGCGAGGACTTCTTACGCAGGGTCGCCCTGGGTTATCGCCTCAATGACCTGGGGCAGGGCAGTTGCGCGATCATCGAGTCATTCGACCTTTACGCTGAAGTATTGAACATGCTGGAGCGCAAACGCCCGTTCGGCCAGCACATGCATTCCGACTACTGTCGGTTCGAAGGCAAGACCGTCAATCAATGGCTGTCCTCGCCGGAGCAGTTGCCGGGCTTTCTCGCTGCCCTGGAAACCAAGGGCTGGATCAAACGTCACCAGGATCCGCAGCAAAGCCGCTTCTGGCAATTGATCGAGGGTGACGGCGCGGCGATGTTCGGTGTGTTCAGCCCTTATGAAAAGCAACTGTTGAGCGACTGGATCTCGGGTGACTGGACACCGGAGCGTTCAACGCCAGCGGCTCGCCGCTTCAGCAGTGGTGCAATCGAACCGCCGTTACCCGCCAGCGACCCGGATATCCAGAGCCTGCAAGCCGCCCTGGAAGAATTGCCGGCTAGCGAGCAGATGCAGGTGTTGATTCCGTGGCTGTCCGCCCATCGACACGCCCATCCTGCCGGCCTGATGGCCACGCGGCGGTTCATTGAACTCAAATCCAGCCTTCGCTAGGGAGCACGGCATGAATCAGGAAGAACAACTGGGTGCCGCGGATCTGGCCTTGCTGCAGTTGGGGCGCCGCTTGCAGGCGGATGGTTACCGCTTCATCACGCCAACGCCTCTGACCCATCAGCGGGTCAATGACCGCTCATTCGGGCAAAGCGCCCGAACCCTTCGCGAGGTGTTCGGCTGGTCGCGGCCGTTCGAGCCAGGCCTGCTATCAGCGGACGAACAGCGTCAGCTGCAACAGGCGGGCGTTCTCGAAGAGAGCAATGGACGGCTGAAAAGCCACGTACGCTGGTCCAGCCTCGATGACCTGCTGTTCGTGCATTCGGGTTTCCCCACGGAGGCGGCTGACGCGGTGTTCTTCGGCCCGGACACCTACCGTTTTGCCCGGTTGATTCACGCCCATCTGCAACAGAGCTTCGCGCCGGTCAGACGCGCCGTGGACATCGGCTGCGGCGCGGGTGTCGGTGCCATCGTGATTGCTCGCGCACGCCGTGAAGCCGAGGTGCTGGCGGTCGACATCAACCCGGCTGCGTTACGCCTGACGGCCGTCAACGCTGCGCTTGCCGAAGTGGCCAACGTCAGCATCGAGGCCAGTGATGTGCTGCAGGATGTCGATGGCAGCTTCGATTTGATCGTCGCCAACCCGCCCTACATGGCTGATCCGGCCGAGCGTGCCTATCGCCACGGCGGCGGGGCGTTCGGCGCGCAATTGTCGGTGCGCATTGTCGGGCAGGCACTGAACCGACTCACCCCCGGCGGTTCGCTGGTGCTGTACACCGGCGTGGCGATGATCGATGGCTGCGATCCGTTTCTGGACGCGCTGGCGCCGTACCTGGATTCGGCGCGCTTCGGCTGGACCTATGAAGAAATCGATCCCGACGTGTTCGGCGAAGAACTGTTGACGCCCGGCTATCAGCGGGTGGAGCGAATTGCAGTGGTCGCGCTGATCGTTACGCGGATCGCTCCGGGCCTTGGGGGACGTGTTGAATCAGCTGGAAGTGAGTGAAGTCAGCCATGAACAAGAATCTGGACGACTACAACCGCATGCGCGACTTTTCGGCGACCGCTGAACCGGCCGCCAAACCTTCGGGCAAGAAAGCCGCGAAAGATCACGCCTTGCAGTTCTGCATCCAGAAGCATGACGCCTCGCGCCTGCATTATGACTTTCGTCTTGAACTCGATGGCGCGCTGAAGAGTTGGGCGGTGCCGAAAGGCCCATCGCTGGACCCTAAGGTCAAGCGCCTGGCGGTGCATGTCGAGGATCATCCGATTGATTATGCGACCTTCGAGGGCAGCATTCCCGAAGGGCATTACGGCGCCGGTGATGTGATTGTCTGGGACCGTGGCGTGTGGATTCCACAGGAAGATCCGGCCAAGGCCTACGCCAAGGGCAAGCTCAAGTTCGAACTGCAAGGCGAGAAGCTCGGCGGCCTGTGGAACCTGGTGCGCACGCACATGCCGGGCAAGCAGGAACAGTGGTTCCTGATCAAGCATCAGGACAGCGCGGCCAAACCCGAATGCGATTACGACGTCGTTTCGGCCGAGCCGGACAGCGTGATCAGTGACCGGACCATCGTTGCGAAAAAATCAAAAGCGACGGACAAACCCAAGCCCATCAAGAAACCGGCGCGCAAAGTCGCGGCTAAACGACAGTCGGCGCAACTGACCGGTGCGCACAAAGCGAAACTGCCGGACCTGATCAAACCCGAACTGGCGACACTGGTCGAAAAAGCGCCGGGCGGGGAGTGGAGCTACGAGATCAAATTCGACGGTTACCGGATCATGGCCCGGATCGATCATGGCGAAGTCAGACTCTTCACTCGCAATGGTCACGACTGGACCCACAAACTGCCAAAACAAGTTGAGGCGCTGGCCTCGCTGCAACTGGAATCAGCCTGGCTTGACGGTGAGATGGTGGTCGCCAACGAGCAGGGTGTTCCGGACTTTCAAGCGCTGCAAAACGCTTTTGACTCGGGTCGCAGCGGCAACATTCTTTATTACCTCTTCGACATGCCTTACCTCAACGGCGTAGACCTGCGCGAGGTGCCGGTCGAAGAGCGACGGGTCGCGCTGGCGACGGTGCTCAAACCAAACGAAGATCCGTTATTGCGGTTCTCCGACGCGTTCGCCGAAGAACCCGACGCCCTGCTCAACACCGCCTGCCAGATGCAGATGGAAGGGCTGATTGGCAAACGTCTGGGCTCGCCTTACGTGTCGCGACGCAGCAGCGACTGGATCAAACTCAAGTGCAAGCACCGCCAAGAGTTTGTAGTGGTCGGCTACACCGATCCGAAAGGTTCGCGCAATGCGTTTGGCGCGTTGCTGCTGGGCCTGCATGACCGGGACAGCGCAGAGCTGCGTTATGCCGGCAAGGTCGGCACCGGCTTCAACGAGACGACGCTTAAAAGCATTTACGAACAACTGAAACCGTTGCAGACCAGGAAGCCGTCGGTGGTCAATCCACCCACCGGTTTTGACGCCAAAGGTGTGCACTGGCTCAAACCGACTCTGCTGGCTGAAATAGCCTTCGCGGAAATGACCAAGGAAGGCTCGGTGCGCCATGCCGTGTTCCATGGCCTGCGCGACGACAAACCGGCCGAAGACATCACCGAGGAGCTTCCCAAAGTGGTGAACAAAAGAACTTCAGAGAAACCTGCCGCCAGTAAAACGGCCGCTAGTAAAAAGAGCAGCGCGGAAAAAGCCGCGACGGCACCTTCGCAGCTCGGTCTGGGCGAAGGCAAGGTGCGGATCACGCACCCGGACCGGGTTATCGATGCCAGCAGCGGCACCACCAAAGTGCAACTGGCGGAGTATTACGCCTGTGTCGCTGAATGGATTCTGCCAGAACTGAAAGACCGTCCAGTGGCGTTGGTTCGTGCGCCGGACGGCATTGCCGGTGAACTGTTTTTCCAGAAAAACGCCGAGCGACTGGCCATTCCAGAGATCACCACCCTCGACAAGGAGCTTACCGGCCAGCCGATCATGATCATCAACAGCGCCGATGCACTGATCGGGGCTGTGCAGATGAGCACCGTGGAGCTGCACACCTGGAACGCCACCTCGGACAACCTCGACAAGCCCGACCGCTTTATTCTCGACCTCGACCCGGACCCGTCGCTGCCGTGGAAAAGCATGGTCGAGGCCACTCAACTGACGCTGTCTGTGCTGGATGAACTGGGGCTCAAGGCGTTTCTGAAGACCAGCGGCGGCAAAGGCATTCACCTCGTGGTGCCGCTGACCCGCAAGCTGGGCTGGGATGAAGTGAAGGAGTTCAGCCACGCCATCGTCAGCCACATGGCCAAACTGCTGCCGGAGCGGTTTTCCGCGGTGTCGGGTCCGAAGAACCGGGTGGGGCGGATCTTCATCGACTACCTGCGTAACGGCCTCGGCGCCACGACGATCTGTGCTTACGCCGCGCGCACACGCGAAGGGCTGCCGGTGTCGGTGCCGATTTTTCGCGAGGAGGTGGCCGAACTCAAGGGCGGCAATCAATGGAACGTTCACAATGTGCATGAACGTCTGGCCGAAGTCGGGAACGAACCTTGGGCTGATCTGAAGAAAACGAAACAGGCAATCACCGCCCAGATGCGACGGCGCGTAGGCATGAAGTAATAGCGGTGAAAACGCTGACATCACAGGCATCGGGCGGCGAGCTGTACTCGCCGCCTCGACGTTTATTGCTTGCCGACAGCCGCTGCCAGCAGCGGCCCCGCCTGCTCATCTGTCAGCGCTGCATGGACGTGCATCTCCATCAGATCATTCCATTGCAGGACCCACTTCTGAATCTGTACGACATCATCGGTCTCTGCGATACCAAAACCGGTCGAACCACCCACGGCATGCCAGCGCCCCAGCATCTTTACGCCTGGGGGCGGTGCTCCTTTGGTCTCGAGGAAACGCTTGATCACGTTATTACGGTTTTCCGAGCAGATCGACCAACTGACCATGAATAACATTTGCCACCTCCTGTTGCGGATGGGCGCCTGTTGTTTTTCGCGCGCCGTGCTGGCGCCGTGACCACGGCCACGCCTGTTTCCCGTTTCATCCTGACGGGCTCGAAACCCTTTCTCCCATGAGAAGGCATAGCAGGGCGCGGAGATTCGCGTACGACCGCTGATCCTCTTTCGTCGATTCGGAATTGTTTAGGGCGTTTTTCCGTCAGGCGTCGCGCAACAGGTCGTTGGCGTTGAGCAGTTCGTAGGCGATCTCTGGACGTTTCTCGAGCCCGCGGCGAATCGCAGCCGGGATCGCCTGACGGGTTTTGCGGCACAGCCCCGGCAATTCGCCGATGGAGATGGCGATGCCGCGCATGGTGCGTACCTCGTTGAAACCGGGGGCGATTTCCATGCGGATACCCAGTTGCTCGTACATCCGCTGCTGCAGTCGTTCGAGGTCGCTCAGGCTCTGGAGGTTTTCCAGCCGTTCGATCAGGCGCTTTTCCTCGATTTTGGTCAGAAACAGGATGCGCAGGTCCGCGCCCGGTGTTTCCAGCAGCGGTTCACGCTCGCAGATGCAGGCACCGGGCGGGCAGGGTTGGCGGATCGGCAGCGAGGTCGTCATAGGATTCAATCATAGAGCGCCCCGGGATTGTTTGCCCATAGGGTGGTGGGCGCTGTTTTCCGATGTTCGCCAGTAGTAAAAAGCTGCGGGAAGAGTTGCTGGTTTTTTGTCGTCGGCAGTTGGCCAGGGGAGGCAAAAAAACGGTTAGGGCCTGTAAACAGGATCGCTGACGTCGCTATCCAAGGCGTTTCATGGAGATAGAGCGCGCGGTCTGGATAGGCGTTTTATGTCGTTTATTTGACGTCATTCTCTGCGAATTTTTATTTTTATTTAATGTGGTGACGGACCATTGACGTAATGGCGATGTGCTTATAGGCTCAATTAGCCGGGTCACAAAACCATCATTCGATGACTGAATAAAAAACCTGTGCAGGGAGGCGGCATCATGCGCTCAACACGTCTCGTCAGATACGTCTTGTTTTTGATGTTCTCGCAGGGTGCAGCGTTTTCCAGCGCGCAGGCGAGCAGTTTGGCCTATGAAATTAGTCGCATAGGTAGTTCTTGCGAAGAAGCTCGGTCGCAACATGGCAAAGCCTCTGAAGATCAGGGCGGTGCACCCTCTACGGTCGGAAGCAGTGCGGGTTCATCTGCCTCCATCGACGAACGTTACTTGCAAAATACCCCGGCAGCCCAACTTGGCAACCTGATTCAATCAGCTTCTGGAGCAGTGGCTGCCGTCAATACTTCTGCCTGTGACGGTTTAATGGCGGAAGTTACCATTGATAACTCTGTAGTTGATCCGGACGCCCAGAATAAAGTCTTGGGTGCGGTAACGAACACTGATGCTCATCAACCCATTGCCGTTCCGCTATCGGCGGCAGCCTGGCTGTTTTCGTCGGCTTTGCTAGGATTCATCGTGGTCGCCAATCGGCGGAAGGTGTAAGGAATGTTGTTGTTTTTGCATGCGCTAACACGTATAGCAAAAACCTGTTAGGCGAGTGTCGCTGAATAAGGAAGTGCTATTAATTTGGCGGACAGACATCGGGGGCGGTATGTTTAACATTAAGTTGTTGTTAACTAAAAATCTTCCCGCATCAGAGACTACACAACGGGCCACCGAGACGCCCGGTAGACCAAAATGGGCAGCCCGCAAGCTCGGGAAATTGCTCTTTGAACCTTCCATTGAAATGAAAGCGAGCGGGCGTGATTTGCCTCGGCTTTTATGTGAAACTCATTTCAAGGCTGTTTAAGCGGAGGGATCCCGATGTTACGTATCTTGCTACCTGTAGTCTGCGCGCTGGTTGTTTGGCCTGGCGTTTCGAGTGCCGCGGAAGGTGATGCAGCTTACCGGTTGAGTCCGGGCGATAAGCTCAATGTTTCTGTCTGGGGCGAAGAGAAGCTCCTGCGAGACGTGATCGTTCTTCCTAATGGAAGTATCACTTTCCCGCTGGCAGGGCAGGTCGATGTGGCGGGTCTCGATACCACCGAAGTCGAAGAGAAAATTGCCGCCAAGCTTGTAAAGTTCATACCTGATCCGCAGGTGAGCGTGGTTGTCACGGGCACCGATGGCAATCTCGTGTACGTGCAAGGCAAAGTGCTGAAGCCCGGCAGTGTCCATCTGTCAGGTAAAACTACAGTGCTACAGGTGTTGAGCCAGGCGGGCGGGCTGGACAAATTCGCCGACACGGATGACATCAAGGTCGTGCGACTCACTGGCACCACCCAACAGATCCTTCGCGTCGACTACAGCCAGTTGATGTCCGGGGATGACATGTCCACCAATTTTCTACTCAAGGCCGGCGATACGCTGGTGGTGCCTTAGCCTGTGCGCAATACATTGGGGAATATAGTGTTTACGCTGCGAACCACCGGGATTGCGACGGCAATTTTCATTCTGCCGTGCTCCGGTATGGCCTACGCTGCCAGTTGGCAATCGGCTATTGCGGTGCCTTCGACGGTCGAGTACGACAGCAACCCTACGCTAATTGGCAACGGCGAGAAGGGTGTGACCCGTACCATCATCGCTCCTGATTACAGCCTCGTGGGTACTTCTGGACCGGATGAATTCAGGTTCGGTCTCGGCGTGTACGTCGTGCGCTCGTCTGATACATCAATCGTCTCGGATCGTGAAGATCCACGACTGAGATTGGGGTGGCAGCGCGAGACCGAAACAGGCGCTTTTGGGCTCACGGCAAGGTATGAAGAAAGCTCCACGCTTTCCTCGACGGTCCTGGAAACCGGCGTAGTTGCCCCTGATGCCACCCAAAAGCTGGCATCGCTGGGCGCCAACTGGCGGATAGCCCTGAGTGAGCGCAGTGCTCTGCTTAACGAGATTGACTACAACCATGTCACTTACGACATCGATACGCTGACTGACTATGACGAGTTGTCGAACCGCTTGAGCTATACCTATGCATGGAGCGAGCGTGTGGAGCTATTCACGCGTTTGGGCGTGAAGCGTTATGAGCCCGAAGAAGGATCTACACTGGCTTCCTCGAACAGCTACACCCCCGATATTGGCATGAACTACCAATTATCCGAGCGGCTCAGGGGTTCGGTATACGTGGGCGCCAATGAAGTCTCCGGCTCTGACGGTGGTCCGAGTGCTCAGGGCGGTTTTACCCTGAACTACACCGGTGAACGTGTGGATACGGGCATCGACGCCGGTCGTACCACTCTCGCCAGCGGGGACGGTGGGTTTGTCGAGGTCGACAGCGTGAGGGGTACTTGGAGTTATGCCATCGATGAGACCCGGCGCACCGGTTTTGAAGGCTCCTGGCAAGACACGAAAGGCCAGACGCCAAATACCCTGCGAAATTACGGTGCCTGGTTTAGTCAGGAACTCTCGCCTTTTTGGATTGCGCGCCTATCCTACACATACAAACAACGCCAGCAAGATGACTTGCCGGATGCAACTGCAAACATAGTCGGGCTTACACTGACTTATAGTTATCCCGGTCTCTGAAATTCTCTTGTGTGAGAAATATGGCCTCTGAATACGAAATGTCGGTCAACGACTACATTGCTATCGTCAAGCACCATGCGCTGCTGTTGATCGTGAGTGCCATGGTCATTCTCGGCGTGTGCGTGGCGGTCGCAATCTCTCTCCCGCCTACTTTCGAGTCCTCCGGCACGATTCTCATCGAGTCTCAGCAGGTCTCACCTGACCTGGTCGCGGTGAACAACAGCACCTATGCCGATGAGCGCATCGAAGTCATTCGCCAGCGTGTGATGACCCGTGAGAATCTGGCAGCGATCATCGATAAATACGATTTGTTCGCTGCGCAAGGCCGGCAGTTGAGCGTTTCCGATAAGATCGAGGAGATGCGCAATGCGATTGCAGTCACCCTGGTCAGCGCTGCGATCAAGGGGCGCGGGGAAGTGACGATTGCATTTCGTCTTTCCTTTGAGCACCGCCAGCCAGAGATTGCCAACAAAGTAGCCAACGAGCTGGTGACGCTGTTCCTGAATGAAAACATCAGACAGCGCACCGAGCGCGCCAATGAAAACACAGAGTTCGCAAAGCAGGAGGCAGACAAGCTCGAGGCTGCCCTGAATGCCCAGGATAATCTCGTGGCGGACTACAAGCAGAAGCACAGTGACGCGCTGCCCGAGCATCAGGAGTTGCGCATGAACATGTTGACGCGCGCCGAAACCGAGCTCAAGGAGGTTGACCGTGACTACAAGGCTGCTCGTGAGGAATTGCGCTTCAACGAGTTGGAGCTTGTCGCTGCCAATGCTGGCATAGCGACCAAGCCTGGCGTGGTGGGTGCAGCCGCTGACAAGCCGCAGGATCTGGGCAGCCTTAAGGCGGAGTACGCCCGTTTGCAGACGCTGTATACCGAAGCCCACCCCGATGTGCGTGCAGTGAAGCGCAAGATTGCGGCACTTAAGGCGAACAAGGCGGTGGCGGGAAGTGCGGCAGTCCCTGTCAACATGGATGTAGCGAAGGCCCAGGCGCAGATCGCCGCGACCGAGGCACGTATCAAGTCACTGGCCGATCAGAAGCAGCAGACGCTCAGGAAAATAGCCGAATACGAAGCGCAGATTATTGAAACACCACAAGTCGAGCGCGGCCTGATCACTTTGATGCGCGACCATGAAAACGCCAAAAAGAAGTATGAGGAGATGCGCGCCAAGGAGATGAGTGCGAGGATTTCCGAAAGCCTGGAACAGGAAAACAAAGCGGAGCGTTTTGTTCTCCTGGAATCGCCGATGATGCCTGAAAAGCCGGTACGGCCGAACCGTAAAAAGGTGGTTGCCATGGGCTTCGTGCTTGCCCCGGTCGGCGCTGGCGCACTGGTAATGCTTCTCGAAATGATGAGTTCGCGTGTGCGCGGTGCTGAAGCCCTGGCCAGTGTGCTTGGCAGACGCGTACTGGTTTCCATTCCTTACATTCACACAAAGGCCGAACTGGCGCGCCGCAGGAAGTTGCGAACGCGGTTGATCCTCTGTGGAGTCGTGCTATTCGTGCTCCTTCTGGTGCTCGTGCACTTCCTCTACATGCCTCTGGATCTTCTGGCGTTCAAAGCGCTGGGCCGGTTCGCATAAGGAATACAGCCATGGAAACAATCAAGCCTGATACCGAAAACAACGAGCCACAGACCTCGTCAAAAGCCATGACACCCACCGCGAAGTCAGGTCTGAATGCGCTCAGTTATGTGCAAACCAAGGTTGTACCGTTGCGTCCGGACCATCTCGAGCGCAACCGCATTGTGGCGTACAACAAGAATTCGAACATGGGCGGCGCCTTCGATCTGCTGCGCACGCAAGTTCTGAAGGCCATGGAAGAAAATGGCTGGCGCACGCTTGCCATCACCTCGCCGACGCCGGAGGCGGGCAAGACGGTGTTGGCGATCAACCTGGCAATGAGTATCGCGCATCACACTACCAAGACGGCGTTGCTGGTCGACTTCGACTTGCGTCGGCCAAAGGTGGGCGCGTATCTGGGGCTGCCGATGGACAAATCACTCAACGAATACCTTACAGATGAAGCTGAACTGCAAGAGGTACTGGTCAATCCGACCTTGCCGCGCTTTGTGGTCCTGCCGACGCGTAAGCCAATTCCGCTCTCCACCGAGGTGTTGTCATCGCCCAAGGTCAGTCATTTGATTGCCGACCTGCGCGACCGCTACAGCTCGCGCATCGTGATTGCCGACTTGCCGCCCTTGTTGAGCTCCGATGATGCGATCAACGTCCTGCCCAAGTTCGACTGTGTCCTGCTCGTAGTCGCCAACGGCTTGAACAGCAAGAAAGAGATCGAGGAAAGCCTGTATCTGCTTGGCGCGACCAATTTGATTGGCACGGTGCTGAACAAGGCCGAACCCCAAAACCGCACCTACTACTAGAGCAGCTTCCTCAGGTTGTCGGTGCTATTGCTAGCGCCGACTTCAATGCCAAGGGTGTTTCTTTTCCCAACTCCAGGCGTGCTTCACGATCTGTTCGAGTGAGGCAAATTGTGGTCGCCAGCCCAGTAACGAGTACGCCCGTTCAGGGTCGGCCACAAGGCGTGGGGGATCACCCGCACGGCGCGGCGCGTCACACACAGAGATAGGCTGACCGGTCACCCGGCGTGCGGTCTCGATCACTTCCTGCACTGAAAAACCCTGGCCATTGCCGAGGTTGAACGCCGTGCTTGCACCACCGGCCAACAGATAATCCACGGCCAGTGCATGAGCGGTCACCAGATCGACAACGTGGACGTAGTCGCGAATACACGTGCCGTCGGGCGTGTCGTAATCGCGGCCGTAGACGGTGATGCTCGCGCGCCGACCGGAGGCCGCTTGCAGGATCAGTGGCAGCAGATGGGTTTCCGGTTCATGGCGTTCACCCAACTGTCCTTCCGGGTCTGCTCCGGCAGCGTTGAAGTAACGCAGGCAGACGGATTTCAGTCCGTAGGCGCGATCGAAATCTTCAAGCATCTGTTCCACCATCCACTTGCTGCGACCATATGGATTGATCGCCGCCTTGGGATGTTCTTCGTCGATGGGGACATACACCGGATCGCCATAGACAGCGGCCGTCGAGGAGAAAATGAAGTGCTTGATGTCGGCGCGAACCATGGCTTGTAGCAGCGTCAGGGTGGCGGCCAGATTGTTCTGGTAGTACTTGGCCGGCTCGGTAACGGATTCGCCGACCTGTATGAATGAGGCAAAGTGGAACACCGCATCAAAGTGCTGAGTGGCAAACAAGGCATCCAGGGCTTGCGCGTCGGCGATGTCCAGTTCGACCAGCTTCCCGCCCGTCAAGGCGCTGCGGTAGCCCGTGGAAAAATTGTCGGCGACCACTACATCGTGACCGGCGCGCAGCAGCTGTTTAACCATGTGCGAGCCGATGTAGCCTGCACCGCCAACCACCAGAAAATTCATCCTGTCCTCCTGGAAAACTGTCGCTGTGCAAACGCAGATTGTACCGTCAGCGAGTGGCACTCTTTCTTAAGAACAACCAATTGGAAGCCTGCAGGTCGTCGAACTTGATCGTATAACGGCCATCAAGGTAGGTAGCCGGCAGCTTCTTCATTTGTGCAAGGGTGCCGTGGGTGAACAGTGTCAAACCCGGCGGCGCCTGGATAGCCAGCGTGCCTGCAATAGGCTCCACATGAAAAGGCGTTTTTTCGTCTTCTTTGGGGATGGCGCGGGTGCCCAGCGAAATCATCAGATCCTGCGATTGGCCGATCGGTGTGTCGTTCAGACTTTGCACCACCACGCTCGCATTAGGGGTCTTCACTTGAACCTGAACGTTGCCGAGGCTGATCGCCTCGCCGCCGATCCATCCCGTTGCTGCCTGGGTGCGCGGCGTATTGATGGTGTAGATGCCTTGTTTCCAGTTGCGTTTCAGTTCACCGGTATCGGTCGTGGCCTCGCTGGCATTGGCGTCCAGCAGCGACTGGTCAGGGTCATGAAACACCTGCGCATTGCTGGCGCTGGCGCCCGTCTGTAACCAGGGCAATTCCGGCGTTTGAGGCATGGCGATTTGCAGCTTGCCTTTCTCCCTGGCGGTGCGCAGCAGAGCAGAATTGGCCGGTGTGATGGATTGGTTGAACAGGGTTGCTGACGTCGGCGCGAAGACATAAGTCGTGCTGGCTTCGCTGACGTCGGCGCGGCGATAAAGCAGGGCGGCGGCCGGGAGCGTGGCCAGGGTTGCAGGGTCGTTATAGGCGTTCCAGTTGCCGCCCGTCATCCATCCTCCGGAAAGTGGTTCCTGGCTGTAGGCATATTGCATCAGCGCATCCCAGCCTTGATGACTGGCGGTGCCGGCTACATAGAGAGGCAGCGAGTGGCGGTCGGGTGTCGGGAAGGGCTCACTGTTCCACTCGGTGACGGTCAGGGGCTTGCCTGTGACCTGCCCTGCGGCAATCCAGTCGACGATGCCGGCGCTGCTGAGCGGGTTTTTCTCCAACTGCCCGGAGCCTCCGTAGCTATGCGTGTCGATGACGTCGCCGGAAGTAAGAGCGGGCAGGGAGCTAAGGCCATCGCCGCCCCAACTGCTTGTCGTGGCGATGGGGACTTTCACGCCCACATCACGCAGGTGCTTGATCATGTCTACGTCGAAACGTCGCTCCAAATCATTGAGGAACAGTTTGGAGGGGCCATGCTCCCAGGAACGCCAGGTTTTGCTTGCGGGCAGGTTGTGCTGGTTGGCAAACGCCTCGGCTTCGGCCATGTAGATCTTGCTGTGTTTTGGAACGTTCTTGTCTGGTAGCAAGGCATTGCCGAAGTGATGGGTGACGTCGTTTTCGTTGGTAATCAGTACCGCCGCGATCGCCGGATCGTCTTTGTAGGCTAGTCCGGTATAGGAATTTACGTGGGTCAGATAGGCGGCGGCAAAGCGCTTCATCGCCTGCTGAATGGTGATATTCACATAGGCATAGCCCTTGAGATCGGCGCTGTTGGCGCTGTTTTTCGGCATCTCTTCGAAGCCATAAATATTGTCTTTTTCAGTCAAGGCGCGTTCGACGTGCAGATCGAGCCATACGTAAATGCCCTCGTCTTTCAGGCACTTTATCCACCAGTCGATTTTCTTCAGTGATTCCGGGCTGGGCTGTTGGGTGTCATGAGGGAGGGCAGGGTCGCCAAAAATATTGGGGCTGACCCATGGAGAATCATGGTGGTGCAGGCGCACGAGATTGAAACCGAGTGCCGACAGGCGTTTGGCCTGCAGCTTGATGTCATCGTCCGGCGTGCGGAACAGTGCATAAGCGGACATGTTAGTACCCCAAAAGCGCGCCGGGGTGTTGTCTGCGAACAGTAACTGCTCGCCGGACGCTTTGACGAAGCCGCGTTTGCCGGCAGGTTTTTCATTGGCGTTCAGGAAGGACAGATCGACCGGGGAGGTTTTCCAGTCGAGCTTGTCACTCGGCCAGCTCTTCGGGTCGACCATGCCGAAGCGCTCGGTAGTCGTGGGGCCCAGTGCCACATCGCCGGATAGGGTCAAGGTAGCTTTGATATTCTGACGGCCGGGCTTGATCGTGTTCTTGTAGAAAAAAGCGCGCACTTCAGATTTATCACCCGGTTCAAAGTACACACCCGCCAGCGCAGGCTCGAAACGCATCTCAATTTGTCGCCCTTGCGCATTTCCCCAGGACCAGCCTGTGTTGCCAGGAAGCAAAACCGGCTCGCCCATTTCTCCCGAGAAAAGGGCCGGGTCGAAATTGAAGACGACCCCCCCACCCATCACGCCGGGCTTCGTGCTGTGTGCCTCGAGGGCAAAATCCCAGGTTATTTTCTGCTCGCCTTCCTTCTGGATTTTTGCAGTCAGGTCGAAATCCAGCGTTTTGTTCTGGCCTGCGAGCGAGTAACTGTAGGGGGCGTTTGTCTTGAACTCCGTTGGAAAATACGTCCAGCCCCAATTGCTCCCAAAGAAGACGAATGAAGAAGCAACGACGGGGCTACCGCCACGCACCAGCACTGGCAGACCGCTTTTATCATCGACGCTGGCGACCCAGTCAGACGCCCAGGTGCTAAACGGCCAAAGAACAAAAGGCAACATAATCGGAATCAGCAAACGGGTGCGGCGAAAAAAACTGGCCATGGGGTTACCGGAGTTGGAGGTGGGCACTCGCAGTGACTGAATTGGAGGTATGTTTAAGGCTGCGGGCCATCTGAGCATAGGCGACGCCCAGTCCGGCGACTGACCAGTACACCACGGGGATCACCGTGATGCTGCTGACGGTGACGATGGTCACCAGAATTCCGGCCAGTGTCGCGAGGAGTGCGCGTCCCAGTCGACGCGCTTCATCGTCTTTGTTGGGGAACGTACGCATCGCCTTGCGGATACCGAACAGAACAGTGCCGAAAAAAGCCACGAAAATCGTCAATCCAATCAGTCCGGACGAAAGTGCTATGCCGATATAGGTGTTGACGATATCGATGATCCCCTCGCCCTGAATCATGGCCTGCATTTCTGGAGTGTTACGGAAATCAACGGAGCCGAGCCAAGGGTTGCGCTGGATCACGATCAATGAGTTATCAATCAAGCGCTGGCGATAGGTTATGTTCTCGACTTCTACCGTGCCGATGAACGGTAGCAGGTCCAGCACTTTTTGCCCGCCCGGCACGATGGGCAGCAGGGGGAGGGCAAGCACTGCGGCGAGCGCCAACAGCATCAGGCGTTTGATCGCGCTCCGGCCGGTGGCGACGAACACCATGAGCATGCTGGCTGCGCCGATCCACGGGCCGCGCGACAGCGGTGCAAACAGACCGCCGGCGAGCAGCAGTGCACCCAGAAGGCGCTGGAATTTACTGCGCACACCTTCTTGCAAAAACAGGTAAAAACCGATGGCCACGCTGATCACCATTCCCAGCGCAATGGCCTGGCCGGTGGTGACACTGGCACGTAGCAAGCCACCCCGGTTCAAGTAGCTGGACATTTCCCAGTGCATGCCCATGGCGCTGATCAGCCCATTGTAGAGCAGCCAGCTGCGGGAAAATTCGAAGAGTCCGATAAGCGACATCACCATGGCCGCGAGGACAAAAGCCAGCAGGGCGTCCTTAAAGTCGCTGAGGTTTTTCAGTGCCCGGCTGGCGACGTAGTAAGGCAGAAAAATGTCGGTGAACAGGTAGAGCGATTGGCGCAACGTGTCGGTGACGGTGGTTTCGCGCAGTAAAAGCAGGCTGGTCAGTATCAGGTACGCGGCGAGCAGTTTGTCCGGCCAGGTCCGCCCGAACGCACGCGTATCTGCTCGCCCGCGCAGAACGAAAAAAGCCGGCAGCAAGACGCACAAGGACAGCAGGCGAACATAGTTGAGGTCGATAAAATAATTGATCAGACCGAAGCCTGGCACCTGCGCCGAGGCCGGCGGGACCAGAAACAGCAGAATAAAAAACAGGGCCGCGGGATTGTGCTCGCGCTTTCTTGCGACACTCAACACCACGACTGTCACGGCCACATACACCCAGAAGCTGTGCGAGACAAAGGCCAGAATGGTCAGCACGAACCACAGATTACGCCGACGGGTGAAGTCGTTGTAAGGGATCAGGTCTCGTGCAGCTCGGCGTGCCATGGCGAAAACAACGCCGGCAAGAACCAGGATGACGACTAACGCGCGAAAGTGCTCAGGCATGGGTTGTCAGGCTTATTGGTGGGTGAATGACAGGTACTAGTGGAATGGCAAATTGCGACTATAGTACCTTTCGTGTCGTTGAGTCCGGGGTTGTTGTGATGCCGCCAGCTGATTTGTTGCCATCGTTGAGCCTGCGCAGGCGAGCGATATCCGCCGGTGCATGGAATCTGGGGGCGCTGGTGACGTCTCAAGCCATTCGTTTGGGTGGCAACCTGATCATGGCTCGGCTGCTGATGCCGGAAATGTTTGGCATCATGGTCATCGCCACCACCGTTTCGGTGGTGCTTCATCTGCTTTCCGATGTCGGCTTGCGCCAAAACATCGTTCAGAGCCCGCGGGGTGACGATCCGGCGTTTCTCAATACCGTGTGGACGGTACAGATCATCCGCGGCTTTATCCTTTTTGCCTCGACATTGCTGATCGCAGGCTTTGCCTGGTTCGCTCAAGTTATCAATGTGTGGTCGGCCCATTCCACTTATGCAGCACCGGAGTTGCCACTGGTGCTGGCCTTCACTGGTTTTTCCGCGCTCATCTATGGTTTCCAGTCGACCAAAGTCGACGTGGCAGTTCGCGACTTCCAGCAGAAAAAAGTCGTGCTCGCCGAGTTCGTGTCCCAGCTTTTCGGCCTGCTGCTAATGTTGGTCATCGGTTATTTCACCCGGTCTATCTGGTCGCTGGTGGGGGCCGGCCTGGCCTCGGCTTTGGTCATGACACTTCTGGGTCATGTCTGGTTTGCGGGGTCGCCTAACCGTCTGCACTGGGATCGTTCGGCGCTCCGGGAGGTGATGGTCTTCGGGCGCTGGATGCTGTTGTCTTCGGCCGTGGGCGTACTGGCCATGAACGGTGATCGTATCTGGTTCGGCGGCAGCATGTCGGCCACGGAACTGGGTGTCTACTCCATTGCCGTGCTGATTTTGGGCGCTCTTCAACAGGGCATGCAAAGGTTGGTCGGGGCCGTGGCCCTGCCGGCCTTCAGTGAGGCCGCACGAACCAATGACACCGCACGGCTCCACGCTTTGTATTACCGCTTCAAGTTGATGTTCGATCTGGCCTCGCTGTTTCTTTGCGGGCTGTTCTGGACCGGCAGTCCACTGCTCATCAGCCTCTTGTACGACGAGCGTTATGCCGATGCGGGCAACATGCTGGCGATTCTTTCACTGTCCTTTTTCACGTATCGCTTCGTCGTGGCGCATCAAGCCTGGCTGGCCTTGGGACTTACGAAGTACCAAGCCATGGATAACATTATTCGTGTCGTCTCGTTATGGGTGTTACTGCCACTTCTGCTGGCGATTGGCGGCGTGGAATATGCGATTTGGGGTGTCGCCCTGCATGCCGTTCCTACGCTGGTCCTGGTGGTGTATGTCAATTGCAAGGTGGGTTTGTTCGACATCAAGCGTGAACTGATAGTGCTGCCGATGGTGCTGGTAGGGGTGTTGTGCGGGGAATTAGTGTTGGGACTTGCTAACGGGTTTTGACTTTAATGTCGGGGAGCTTTAAATCATGCACGAACTTGATTTGAATACTTCTAATATGGGCCGCAGGGTCTTTCTCGAGGCGTTTGCCCTGTTGAGTCTCGGGGGGCTCATAGCTGGATTTTCAGAAGCCGTTGCGCGGCCTTCTGTTGTTAAATCCGTCGATAAGTCGGCGTACGTTGTGATCAACGGATGGGTGCTGCCTGCCCGGCATTTTCGGCCAACGCCAGCATGATCAAAGACTACCAAACGCACAAAGAACTCCGCGACTTTTATGACGTCTGCATCATCGGCGCAGGGCCCGCCGGCATTACGCTGGCCTTGCGTTTGGCCGGCAACGGCAGGCGCGTGCTGCTTCTTGAGGGCGGGGGACACGAGTATTCGCAGAACTCGCAAAGCCTCTACCAGTGCCCATCGACAGGTCTCGAGGTCTACGCAGAGGGAACACGCCTGCGCTATCTTGGCGGGACTTCCAATCACTGGGCCGGTCGCTGCCGTCCCTTTGAACCGTCCGACTTCACCGTGGGCCCTCCTGTGCACTTGCCCGGTTGGCCCATCGCGTTTCCCGAGATGGAGCGTCATTTACCGCAGGCCATGGCTATTTTGGATCTGTCACCGGACTCCGGATTCAAGACGACCAATGCTTCTTTGGACGGTGCCGAGTTTAACGCTGATCGTTTCCTGCTCAGTCCGCCGACGCGTTTTGCACAGAAATATGCCAAGGAGCTCAATGAGACTGAGGGGCTTGATGTCTTCATCAACTGCAACTGCGTCGATTTTGAATTCGACAGCAAGACCGGCCGCATAGCGACGATAGTCGTCTCGGACTACGAGTTGCACCGAGAACGAGTGGCGGCAAAACAGTTCATTCTGGCGACAGGCGCAATCGAGAATGCCAGGCAACTGCTCAACAGTGAGTCGCTGGCAGCGGGCGGCATCGTGAGCAAGGATGGTTTGGTCGGCAGGTGTTTCATGGAGCATCTGAATGTTGAGCTCGGCACCTTCATCCTCCGAGAGGGGCAGGAAACGGATGCTCGCCAGTACTTCACGACCGATGCATTCGTGATGGAGTATGGGTCGGGAAAAGGAAACGTGAGTGCCTCACTGCTAGCTGAAGTGCGAGCCTATGGACGAACAGCTGCCATCAAGAGTTTTTTCGAGAATCTCGTTTGCGAGGTAGGCTGGGAGAAAAAAATTGAATTCATTACCCGGTTCGATTGCCCTGGGGATGGCGTAATCGGCACGTTGATCGAGCAGTTTCCCAACCCCGCTAGCCGCGTTTCGTTGCTCGCAGAGCGCGATGCATTAGGGATGCGCAAGGCAACGGTGCATTGGGAACTGGGCCCGGCAGACCGCAATACCGTCAAATGCATAGGGCTGGAAATGGCCAAGTGTTTTGCCGAAACGGGACTGGGTTTAGTCAGGTTGGAAGAGTGCGTTTATGACGTGTCCGTGCCACTGAAGCTCAACCCCCATGCTCACCACATGGGGACCACGCGGATGGCGACGGCGCCGGAATTTGGGGTGGTCGACGAAAACTGCAAGGTATTTGGTGTCGAGAATCTTCATGTTGCGGGGAGTAGTGTTTTTGCTACCGGCGGCGCCTCTAATCCCACCATGCCTCTTTTGCAGCTTGCTCTCAGGTTGGCTGAGCATTTGAATAATATAAGTTAGTGTGTCGGATCGGATTTGAATAGGTCGCCTCTGATTTTCAGGGGGGGGATTGGAGTGGTTCTAATGAAAGTGACGTTTGTATTATCTGTGGCGAGCCTGTCTGGCGGGATTCGCACCGTTGCGATTTACGCCAAGGCATTGGCTGAAAGGGGGCATGAGGTGAAACTGGTTTCCCAGCCTATGCCTTCTCTTTCGCTGCGCAAGAAGATAAAGAGTTTCGTCACGGGAAAGGGCTGGCCGCCAATCCCGACAATTCCATCGCATTTAGACGGTCTTGGCCTTGATCACCGGATGATAGACAAATACAGGCCAATGGTGGAATCGGATATTCCAGATGCTGATGTTGTCATTGCAACGTGGTGGGAAACGGCTGAGTGGGTCAATGCTCTGAGTCCGGCCAAGGGTGTAAAAATGTATTTTATACAGGGGCATGAAGTGTTTCCGTTCTGCCCGGTGGATAGGGTTGTGGCAACGTACAAAATGCCTTTGCATAAAATAATCATTTCGAAGTGGTTGGCAGATTTAATGCGCGTGGAGTATGGCGATGCTGATGTTGCCCTGGTGGAAAACAGTGTTGATCATCAGCAGTTTTTCGCCGCGCCGAGGGGGAAACAGCCTCGGCCAACAATCGGAATTTTGTACCATGAAACACCGTTAAAGGGGGTCGATGTTGCGCTTCAGGTGATTTCTTCGCTCGAAGAAAAATTTCCCACGCTTCGAGTTATCGCCTTCGGGAGTTTCCCTCCTACGGGTGCTTACACGTTCCCCAAGAATCTTGAGTTTTATCTGTCTCCTGACCAGGATTCTATTCGTGATTTTTATTCGCAATGTGATGTATGGCTCACCGCAAGCCGGAGTGAAGGCTTCAATCTGACGGCGATGGAAGCAATGGCGTGCAGGACGCCAGTCGTTTCAACGCGTACTGGCTGGCCTGTAGAGGCGATAGTTAATTTCAAAAACGGTGTACTCACCGATATTGATGACTTTGATGGCTTGGCTCGTGGGGTTGAATACCTTTTGACGCTAGACGATTTGGAGTGGCGCGCGGTTTCGGAGATGGCTTATCAAACCGTAGCCTCAAGTACTTGGGAGAGCTCTGCACAATTATTTGAGACTACCCTCGCCGATGCTTTTGCGAAGAGTCGTGGGAGCAGCAGTTCGCCAGTGGGGGTTGCCGGGCACACGCAGTGAGCATCAGGCCCTTGGTGGGCCATTAGTCCTGAGTGGAAGCATTTGTAGATTATCGGCGTGTCGGATTTCAGGGAGGAGGCTACGCTAAAGGTCGCGGTAAGCAAGAATCAGGGTGGACCTGACCTTGGCACAGACGTCTATTTGAATTTTCGAGGCTGACAGGATGATTAGTCTACTTAAGCGCGCTATTGCTCACTACGCCAAAACGACAGGACGTGGAACCTCGCTCTACAAAAAGCTTTGTAAACCAAACGGTTATGAATGGGCTGAGCATCTGGCGCGATGGGGGGGGCTGCATTCCATCGGTAAAGGCGTATGGATCAATCTCGGTTGCAACATCACCGACCCTTCGATGCTTCGATGTGGGAACAACGTAGGTTTATCCGATTGCACAATATTCGGCCACGATGGCAGCGTCGCGTTATTTAATGCGCGTGATGGACTGAAACTCGATTCTGTCGGCCCCGTCGATATCCGTGATAATTCCTTTATTGGCCATGGCGCTATAGTCATGCCGCGCGTCACGATTGGCCCGGATTCACTTGTGGCCGCTGGCGCGGTTGTACTGAGAGACGTTCCGCCCGGGGTGGTGGTCGGGGGTAATCCAGCCAGAGTTATCTGTACGATGGAAACGCTGTTGAAGAATATCGAGGAGCGTAGCGCCACTTATCCGTGGATTGACCTGATTCGACAGCGCGAGGGGGTGTATGACCCGGAACTTGAACCGAAGCTGCAAGCAATGAGGTCGGCTTATTTTTTTGGCGAACAACCCAATGGTTAGTGCTCCCCTTGATGTGTTGGTCGTTAATTACAATACCGCAGGTCTGTTGCAGCCCATGTTCAACGCGTTGCGCCAGCCGAACGGTGCGGATCAAGCGCGCTATTTGGTAGTGGACAATGCCTCCGCCGATAATTCGTTGGAGTGTCTGGCAACTGTTTGTCCGCAAGCGTTGTTGCTGGCCAATGAAGATAATGTCGGCTTTGGTCGTGCCAACAATCAATTGGTCGAACACTTGCAGGGCAAGTACGCGTTGCTCCTGAATACCGATGCCTTCGTGGCCGCAGACACCCTGAAAAAAACCCTCGACTACATGGAGGCGCAGCCGGATTGCGGTGTTCTCGGCGTCCGGCTGGTCGGGCGAGACGGGGATTTGCAACCGTCCTGTCGCTATTTTCCGACGCCGTTGAATATCTTTCTTTCACGCACCGGACTAGAACGTTTATTCCCGGTGGTAAAGAGAGTCGATGACATGGAGTGGGATCATGCCTCGGTTCGTGAATGTGACTGGGTGCCAGGCTGCTATTACCTGATTCGCCGAGAAGTTATCGACCAGGTTGGCTTGTTCGATCCGCGCTACTTCCTTTATTACGAGGAAATAGACCACTGCAAACGCGTCAAGCAGGCCGGTTGGAAGGTGGTGTATTACCCGTATACCACCGTGGTGCATATCGGCGGTGAGAGTGCCAAATCAGTTGACCAGCTCAATGCAGTCAGTCGGCAGATACCAAAGATGCAAATCGAAAGTGAGCTGTTGTATTTCCGCAAGCATCACGGCTTGACGGGTTTGGTCTTCCACATGCTACTGGTGGTGCTGGGTGACCTGATTCTGGCACTCAAGGCATTACTGAAGGGCCGCGGTCGTGCTGCCATTGGCGCATGCTGGCAACATACTCGCGCGACCTGGGCGCTGCTGCGTGATACCCAATTCGCTACCCAACCCACACGGTAGAGCCATTCATGTTCGAAAACATACGTGCAGACTTGCGTGCCTACGCGGGTGATTGGGGCGCTCAGGGATTCTGGGTGATGCTGGTTTATCGCTTTGGACGCTGGCGCTACACCGTGCGCCCGGCGCCGTTACGCAAACTGTTCTCCTTCATTTACAAAGTGCTGTTCAAACTGGTGCAAATCGTCACCGGTATCGAGCTGCCGTGCGAAGTGGTGGTCGGGCGCAACTTTGTCATCGATCATTTCGGCGGCATCATCATCAGCGGTTATGCGCAGTTCGGCGATGATTGCCGTATCCGCAATGGCGTGGTCGTGGGCCTGAAGAATGTGAACGAGCCGATCGCCCCGGTGATCGGGAACAACGTTGATATCGGTACCGGGGCCAAGGTGCTGGGCAACATCCGCATTGGCAACAATGTGATCATTGGTGCCAATGCCGTGGTGCTGACCGATGTGCCGGATGATTCGGTGGCAGTGGGTGTGCCCGCGATTATCAAGCGAAAGCAGTCCGCGGGAGCAAAGGCTGCCCCATTGGAAACCTCCGACTTCGACGCCAAGTGAGCCCCATGGACACGGGCATTGGCGTCGTGGTGATCGGTCGCAATGAAGGCCAGCGGCTTGAGCGTTGCCTGACTTCGCTGGTCGGTGCAGCGGACAAAGTAGTGTATGTCGACTCTGGGTCAACGGACGGTTCGGTGTCTCTGGCACTGGGCCTCGGGGTTGAGATAGTCGAGCTGGATATGACGATTCCGTTTACGGCGGCGCGCGCGCGCAATGAAGGATTTGTCCGCGCGCAGGGCTTGTTGCCGACGATGCGCCATGTGCAATTTGTCGACGGTGACTGCGAAGTAGTCGATACCTGGCTGTCCCGGGCGCAGGTTTTTCTCGACGCGCGGCCCGACGTTGCGGTGGTGTGTGGACGGCGCCGTGAGCGCTTTCCGCAGCGCTCGGTTTACAACTTGATGTGCGACCTTGAATGGGACACGCCGATCGGTGAGGCCAAGGCTTGTGGCGGTGATGCGCTGATGCGGGTGGACGCCTTTGCTGCTGTGGCCGGGTTTCGATCGGATCTGATTGCCGGGGAAGAGCCCGAGTTGTGTGTGCGTCTGCGGGCGCGAGGATGGAAGGTCTGGCGCCTGGCTGAGGAAATGACCCTGCACGATGCGGCCATGACCCGCTTTGGCCAATGGTGGCGGCGGACATTGCGCGGCGGTCATGCCTTTGCCGAGGGCGCATTTTTGCACGGGGCCGCCCCGGAACACCATTGGCAACGTGAGTCGCGACGAGCCTGGTTCTGGGGGTTGGGAATCCCGCTGGCGACAGTTATCGCGACTTTGATGGCGGGGTGGCCTGGGCTGCTTTTGCTACTGGTTTATCCATTGCAAGTGCTGCGCCTGGCGCGTCGAGGCGATCGATCGGTCCGCGAAAACTGGCTGCTGGCGTTCTTTCTCGTGCTGGGAAAATTCCCCGAGATGCTCGGGCAACTCAGGTTTCTTTTGAACAGATTCGGCAACGGCAAGACCGCGTTGATCGAATACAAGTGAGCCTTCCATGAATACTCGGCTGATCATCAAAAGCGTACTTTTCCTCCATCCAGGCTATTCATTCAGGGCGTTGAAAAACAAGCTCAAGTTTCTGGCGCTGGTTGGAAAGAACTGGTCGGTGCTCAATGTGTTTTTGCGGCGTATGTCGAACACTTTGGGTCAATCCGGCGTCGAGAAGTTGGGCGGCGATTCCGTAGGCGTTGTTCATTGGCCCTATATCAGTAGCCACTGGACCGCCGAGGAGAGGTTGGATGTACTGGCCTCGCATTACGAAGTGATCACAAAAAACTGCCCGCCGTTACTGCTCTTCGGGCGAAGTGAACGTCTGGTGTTGAGTGACTTGTCGGCGTTTTCCGCGGGTTGCTCACTGGTACTGGATCGCCCGATCTGGTTCATGCGTGAAGGGGAGTTGGTACTGAACCTGTTCCAAGGGGATTTACGCATTGCCTCTCTGGCGTTCACCTTGAGCCGCACGGACACTGAATTGTGTATTTTCATCGGCGCCGTCCAAGGGATTCACAAAGGTGTCGAGAGTGATCTGTCATTGACGATCTACAGGGACCTGACCAAGGATTTCGAAGGACTTCGGCCAAGAAGCTTTCTGATTGAAGTGATGAAATACATCGCTGCAAACATCGGCGTTAAAAAAATATATGCGGTAGGGGACGGCTGTCGCCACCACCGTCATCCGTATTTTGGCGCTGAAAAATCTCAGGAGCTGGCGGCCAATTACGATGTGATCTGGCTGGAGCATGGTGCGACGCCGTCAGAGCGCGCAGACTTTTTTGACATTCCGATGAGCCCGTCCCGAAAGCCGCTCGAGAGTATTGCTGCAAAAAAACGCGCCATGTACCGCAGACGCTATGAGCTGCTCGAAAGCACATTTAACAAGATAGACAGCGTCTTGAAGGGCAGTTATAGCCGACCACGCGATGCGGGTTTTGACGTTCCTGACACGTTTACTGCTGGAGTATCGCCTGCAGTGTCCATTTCCCCAAACGACAACTGAACCTGGTCCCTATGCGCATCGCTTATTTCATCAATCAGTACCCCAAGGTCAGCCATAGCTTCATTCGTCGCGAGATATTGGCGTTGGAGCGTCAGGGCTTTGAGGTGCAGCGCATCGCCCTGCGCGGTTGGGACGCCGAGTTGGTGGATGCCGAGGATGTGTCCGAACGCGATAAGACCCAGTATGTGCTGCAGGGCGGAGTCAAAGGGCTGGCAGTGCCTGTGCTAGAGGTGGTGCGCGCCCAGCCGCGACGCTTTTTCTCGGCATTGTGGCTTGCACTGCGCATGGGGCGGCGAGCTGATCGGCCGTGGCCCTACCATCTGATCTATCTGGCCGAAGCGTGCCTTCTGTTGAGCTGGTTACGGGCGTTTGGCGCGAAGCACGTGCATGCGCATTTTGGCACCAACTCAACCGAGGTGGTGATGCTGGCCAATGCCCTCGGCGGGCCTGCGTACAGTTTTACCGTGCATGGCCCGGAAGAATTCGACAAACCTCAATCCATTTATCTGGGCGAGAAAGTCCGGCGTGCGGCGTTTGTCGTCGCGATCAGCTCTTATGGGCGCAGCCAGTTGTTTCGCTGGGTGGCGCATACGCACTGGGAAAAGGTCAAGGTGGTGCATTGCGGGCTGGAGCGGGCGTTTCACGATGTGCTGGCTGTTGCTCCTTCGTCCGTACCGCGACTGGTGTGTGTCGGTCGCTTGTGCGAGCAGAAAGGCCAGCTGTTGTTGCTCGAGGCCGCGCGCATTCTGGCGGTGCAAGGCGTAGAGTTCGAGCTGGTGCTGGCCGGTGATGGGGAAATGCGTGGACAAATCGAGGCCCTCATCGCCCTGCATGGCCTGCAGACGCGGGTACGCATTACCGGCTGGATCAGCAGCGAGCAAGTGCGGGCAGAAATCCTTGCGGCGCGCGCTTTGGTGTTGCCGAGCTTCGCCGAGGGACTGCCGGTGGTGATCATGGAAGCCATGGCGTTGCGCCGGCCGGTGTTGACGACCTATGTGGCCGGCATTCCCGAGCTGGTGATTCAGAATGAAAACGGCTGGTTGGTTCCTGCTGGCGCCGTGGATGAGTTGGCAGTGGCGATGAAGGACTGCCTCGCGCAACCTGCCGAGGTGTTGCAGCGGATGGGCGAGTCGGCTTATCAGAAAGTGCTGGAGCGCCACGATATCGATACCGAAGCGGTCAAGTTGGCCAATTTGTTGAGGGCGCACGCATGATCACGTTATTGGGTTGGTTGTTCAGTGCGCTGCTGGTGCTCATCATCCTGCCGGTGTTGGTGCTGTTTGCGCAGGTGCTGCTCGCGTGCCTGCCTGCGCGGCCCCGCACGCTGGCGCAGGGACCGCGACCGCGGGTGGCGGTGTTGGTGCCGGCCCACAATGAATCCTCGCTCATTGTCGCCACGTTAAACAGTATTCGGCCGCAGTTGGTAGAAGGCGATCGTCTGTTGGTGGTGGCGGACAACTGCTCTGACGACACCGCCGCCCAGGCCCTGATTGCTGGTGCCGAAGCGGTGGAGCGCCACCATGATCAACTACGTGGCAAAGGCTATGCGCTGGACTTTGGCGTGCGTCATCTGGCCGCCAATGCGCCGGACGTCTTGATCATCGTCGATGCGGATTGTGTGGTGAGTGAAGGCTTTATTGAGCGTCTGGCAATGTGCTGCATCGACTCGGGGCGGCCCACGCAGGCGCTTAATTTGATGCATGCGCCCGAGGGTTCCGGACTGAAAGTGCAGATTGCCGAGTTTGCCTGGTGTGTGAAGAATCGGGTTCGGGCGCTGGGTTGGGCCCGGCTCGGATTGCCTTGTCCGTTGATGGGTACGGGCATGGCATTCGTGTGGAGGGACCTGGCGTTGATCGATTTGGCCAGTGGCCATATTGTCGAAGATTTGAAGATGGGTCTGGATTTCTGCCGTAGCGGCAAGCCGCCGTTGTTTTGCCCCGATGCGCTCGTGAGCAGTTATTTTCCACGCAGCGATGAAGGCTTGAGTACGCAACGCACGCGCTGGGAACATGGTCATCTCGGGGTCATCCTCGGTGATGCGCCCAAGCTGTTCGTGGAGTCGCTTGGCCGGTTCAACGGGAACCTGCTGGCGATGACCGTGGATTTGGTGGTTCCGCCGTTGGCGTTGCTGACGTTGATACTGGTGGCTGCCTTTGGTTTGTCGTGGCTGTTCGTCCTGCTGGGCGGACCCTTGGCGCCGGCATTGATAGCGACGGCGGGGCTGGCAACCTTGGGCGTGACGATCCTGTTGGCATGGAGTCGGTTTGGTCGGGGGATCATCGCTTTTTCCACATTGTTGTATGCACCGTTCTACGCGTTGAAAAAAATTCCCCTGTACATAGGCTTTGTGCTCAAGCGCCAGGTTGGGTGGGTGCGTTCGAAGAGAGATGACAGCTAATGCACGCGTCGTCCTGGCAGCACAGTTGGCAGACGCTTATTCAGAAACTCAAGGTAGTCCGTGATTCGGGTGATGAACAGGCGTTGCTTGCAGCGTTGTCCAGAGCAGAAGGGGCGACAGTGCTTGGATTCGTCAACGCCCATGCCATGAATCTGGTGACGCGCAACACGGATTACTGCAACGCGCTGTCGTCAGCTGACGTGTTATTACGGGATGGTTCCGGCATGGCCGTGCTGTTTCGTCGACTCGGCCTGGAGCCGGGGCTCAATATGAATGGCACCGATTTTATTCCCAAAGTATTGGCAGCCTTCAGCGGGCGGCGCGTGGCATTCTGGGGCACCGAAGAGCCTTTTTTGGCCAATGCGGTACACCACAGCCAAGCGCAATATTCGGTCAACGTGGTGTCTGCTCATCATGGATTCGCACCGGTGGACGTCTACGTGAATCTTGCCCGGCAGTCGCAGCCCGAACTGATTGTGCTGGGGATGGGCATGCCCAAACAGGAAGCCGTCGCCGTCAGGTTGGCCGCCACTGGCGCGCCATGCGTGATTGTGTGCGGCGGAGCGATTCTGGATTTTCTCGGTGGCAAGGTGACTCGCGCTCCGCAATGGATGCGACGTCTGGGCTGTGAATGGGTGTTCAGACTGATCAGTGAACCAAAGCGGTTATTTCATCGCTATGTGGTGGGTAATCCGATGTTCTTGCTGCGCTCGCTTATCTATAGAGATTCCTGACGCCGGCATAGACACTTCGCTAGTCTTCTGGCGTCATAAAAAACACTCATGAAATATCTTGCAAAACTTCGATGTTCTACCTTTACTCAGGTTGGAAATGGCAACGTCGCGAGCATAGGCGTCGTTGTTTTCTTTGATTTGGATTGAGGGTGTCGAACACTATCGAGCCAATGAAAGTTTTCCTGCACTTGGTTGTAACTTTACAGACACAATTGACTCACCTCTAATCGTGCTGAAAACCAAATGAAAGAATTTGTGGCAGGGTCACTGCGTAAACTCTTATCTCCTTCGGTGCGATTTGAACTGAGGAAAGTGGCCGCATGGCTGCGGGACAGCCTTGGGCGAGCGTGCTTTTGGCGTTGGGAAATTGTCAGATTCAAACTGCAGGAAGACAGCAATTACGACATTCTCTATGCGGGCAGGAAAAGCCAGCGTGAATTTGTGAAAGTTCTACTGGGCGTTGATGCTAAAGCGCCTGATAGCCAGTTGAAACTACACAGGTCAGACCACACTGTTGTTGTAAGTGAAATCCCGACTGTTGGGGCGTTATATGTGCCGCACTATCTAAGTGCCGTGGTGCCGCTCAGCAGATCACTTGACGAAATTACTGCGAGATACAACGCAGAGTTACGTCGAAATTTGCGCAAGAACCGTCTGCGTTATCGCATGAAGCAAGCGCTGAACGATGACGAAATAGGCAGCGCAGACCGTGACATGCTTCAACCTTACGCCACGGCAAGGCATGGTTCGGCCGCCTCGCAAATTGCATCACATGAAGTTCAAAGAGTGGCAAAAGTTGCCGGGCGACTCGATCTTGTATTGCTGGAAGACCAAATTGTTGCTTGCCATCTTGGTTGCGTAGTGACTCGCGCCGGCAAGCGTTATTGGAGTACGGTGCGTTTCGGCTACCCTGATACGGTATTTACGGACACTAAAAAGTTACGTGAAATTAACTCGATTACGACGTTCATGGCACTTGAGTGGGCGATAGAAAACGGCTTCGACTATTACGATATCGGAACTTGCCTGGCGCGCCCGGACGATGGACTTCTCGAGTGGAAAAGACGGCGTGGCGGTGATGTCGATACGCTGGGTAATTATGGCTACTTGTTTATTCGACTTCCAAAATCAGGCGCTGCGCAGTTTCTTTGGGAGACGCCTTTATTTGCTGTCGAAGGAAAAAACCTGACCCTTCATCTTGGGTTTCCGGATGGTCGGAGTGACGAAGAAGTCGCAAGCCGATACCGTGAAATGGGTTTTGGTGGACTTGCCAAAGTCTATCTGCATTGTTGCAGCGAGCCGGGAGACGCGCTGCTCGGTACTTTGCGCAGTCGCTACTCTCATCTGAACCTGCCCCCTGTCTTCGAAATTATTGTTTCCACTTGAAAACACAATCCGACGATGGACTCAGGAGCGGCGTGTTATCCAGGGGAACAGGCGTTATCGTTAACGTCCATCGCAAGCAGGCTGGACTAGTAGGCATGCTTGCCGGAGAAGGCCAACACTGTCCGGACCAGAATCACGAAATCAAGCCAGAGTGACCAGTTGTTGATGTATTCGATGTCCGAGTCAACTCGCCGAATCATCTGCTCAATATCCCTGGTTTCACCGCGCAGGCCACGGACCTGAGCCAGGCCTGTGATGCCGGGTTTGATGTTGTGGCGAGCGAAGTAGCCCGAGACGTCGGGCGAGTACTGCACGTCGTGTTGAATCGCGTGCGGGCGAGGCCCCACCAGCGACATTTCTCCCATTAACACGTTAAACAACTGCGGTAGCTCATCCAGGCTGGTCCGTCGGATAAAGGCGCCAACCCGGGTCACGCGTGGATCATTCTTTTGCGCCTGCTTGACGGTGCCGTCTGACGGCTGATGGACGACCATGCTTCTGAACTTCCAGATCCGGAACGACTCCCCACTCCATCCCATGCGTTCCTGACGGAAGAACACCGGGCCAGGGCTATCGATCTTGATCGCGAGGGCGACAAGCGCAAGCACGGGTGCCGCAAAAAGCAGGATGAGAAAAGCCCCGACTTTGTCCTCAAGATTCTTCAGAAACAGTCGCATCCCCATCAGCGGAGTTTCAGACAACGTCAGCACGGGGATGCCGGCAATCTCGCGAACACTGTGGTTGATCAACTGCAAGGCGAAAATGTCAGGCACCCAGTTAACCGCGATGTGTTTATCGAACAGCCTTAAATAAACATCCTGGATAACTTCTGAGCCACCGACAGGGGTCACAAAGTAGACGGTACGAATGGCGTGTTTGACAACCAGCTCATCAAGGTCGGCGATATTGCCCAGTATCGATAACCGGTGGGCGCCTTCCGGACCTTCCTTTCCCCGATCATCGTTCGCGCCAATCAACACACATCCGACGATGCGCTCACCCAGCCAAGGGTTATTGCTGATTTTCTTGTGAAGGTAATTGGCCAGTTCGCCAGAGCCAATAATCAGCGAATTTTCCAGTTGCGTCGGATGAGCCAGAAACTTCTTCTGCATTTCGCGTGTCGCCAGGTGCAACAGCAGCTGCGCAAAGTAACCAAGAACAAATAACTCCCCAACCAACAGCCGCGAATACTGTTCGCTTGTTTTGGTCAGAAAAGCCATGGCCACGAGAAAGCCAAACGTCGCAGTCCACGCCTTTAGGAGCTTGAAGGCTTTGACGGTAAAACCAACGTTGCTGCGGTAAATAGCGTAATGGTCATACACAACGGCTAATGCCCCGAGCAGTAGCAGGAGCATGATGACGTAGTCTTGTGAAATGAAGCCGATATGATAATTGATCAAGAACCACGCGACACCGGTTACTGCAACGCAATCGAGACCGGCCTGAACGACGATACTGGTGCTGCTTCTTCGCTGGAGAACGGAACGGGTACTGTTGGGCTCAAATACCATATTTAGACCTCATTTGCTTTCCCTTGCGCTCGATAATGACGGGATTCAGGTCAAAGCAGCCCTCGTTTGATAGCGTAGGCGTCATCGGCAAACTACGCATACTCGTAACAGGTCTTCATCCTCCAATGTGTAAATCTGGTGAGACGAAGACGGGTGCTTTCACTCTAGCACCACCCTGTAATCCTTCACTGAATCGCTGAGGTTTTGCGTTTCTTCACTGCCAATTACACTGCGGGCGCCGGCTTCGCCAGTTCGATACCGGCGGCGCCCAATCGTTTGAGAATTTCAAACAACAAGTCGCTTTTGGTGACACCGACAATCCTCGGGCTACCGACATAGCCAGTGATGGTCAGTGTGATGCCTTCGGGCGTCAGTTTGCTGAACCGAACCATCGGCGCCGGTTTGTCGAGAATGGTTTCGTGCTCGCAGTACGTGTCGTACAGCAGGTTTTTCACTTGTTCGGGGTCGATGTCCAGGGGGAAGGTGAGTTCGAGTGTCGCGACCCCTTGGGCACTGCCGCCCAACGTCACGTTGCGCAGGTTTTGCGAGATCAGCTGCGAGTTCGGGACGATGACGATCGAGCGGTCACTGAGCTGGATTTCGGTGGCCCGCACGTTGATCCGGCGGATGTCGCCTTCGACCCCGCTGATGCTGATCAGGTCGCCGACTTTCACCGGACGTTCGGTCAGCAGAATCAGGCCGGACACGAAATTCTTGACGATCTCCTGCAAACCAAAGCCAATTCCCACCGACAACGCACTGACGATCCAGGCTAGGTTGGTCCACTGTACGCCCAGTGATGACAGCGTCATCAGAATGACCAGGGCGTAGCCAATGTTGGCAAACAACGTGGTGAGCGAGGCGCGCATGCCCGGGTCCATGTCGGTCTTCGGCAGGAACTCCTTGTCCAGCCAGCGACCGAGGGTGCGAATCAGGTAGATGCCAATCAGCAGGGCCAGTGCCGCGTTGAGCAAGTGACCGGGAATGATGTTGAACTTGCGCAGCCCGGCGCCGCCGAGAATGGCAAAGACGTTGCTGAGCAGTTGTTCCAGGGTCGTGCCGATGCCGCCGACGAAGAGTGTGATGACCGCCAGCAGCAACAGTCCGGCCCGGCCAGCCCCCGACAGGATGATTGAGATCTGTTCCAGGCGTTGGTCTTCAATGCCCAGCGATTGTTTGAGCGCCTTGCCACTGGGACTTTTGTTTGAAAACAGGTACTCGCAGGCGTCTCTGAAGCACTGTATCAGCAGGTAGAAACCGGAGAGGATGATGAATCCCCAGACCAGTTCATAGGTGATGAATCTGGCCAGGGACACGTAGCCGGTCAGCAGCGCAATCAGGCACACAAACATCGCGAGGCTGGCAAAGCTGTAGGTCAGCCCGGCGAACGTGGTGCCCGCTTCGGCGGCGGCACCGGCCTCGACAACGGATCGCCGGACTTTGCCGGTGCGTACTAACAAAACAATGAAAATGCACGCGACCACCAGTGCAACGACTCCTCGGCCGGCGATCACCACATCACTGCTCATACCGGTTGCGTTGGTGATCTGGACCAGCGTCACTAGCACCAGCAGGACGCCGGCCAGAATCCGCGGAAACGGTTTCAGCGCCAGTGCCACCGGATCAGCCAGTGCGGGCAGTCGCCAGGACGGGTGTTGCGTGGACAGCAGGGCGCTGCTCAGCGCGGTGATCAGGACGCAGGTATAGGCGAGTTTTTCGAACTCTTGGGAGAACGTCGTCAACATCGGCGTCAGCGGACTCTGGCGCGTGAAGACATAAAACAGCAGTTGCAGGGAGAGGCCGACCATTAGCACCGTGGCCAAAACAGAGGCGAACGCGAGTGAGCTGCGGCGCAGGCGTCCCTCCGGCATCCGGTGAATGCACAGCCAGGTCAATCCTCGTTCGGTGATCCGGCGGCCCAGCGTCCAGATGAGCAGGGTCAGCAGCAACAATGTGCAGGTGTAGAGACGTTCGCCCGGCTGCCAGATGGATTTGACGACCTCTTTGGCCTGATCGAAAAAAGTCCCGAAACGCAGCCGGTCGTCCAGTGAGGGATTGATGATCGGTGACCAGAAATCAGGGGTCAGGATGCTTCGGGTGCTCAGGGTCAGTTCGCTTTCCAGCAGGTTGCGGCGAAGGACGGCGATCTGGGTGATCAGGTCGGTAGCACTCGCTTTCAGTGCGGCCAGGTTTTTCAGGAGGGTGTCGATCCTGTTTTTTTGCTCAGTAAGCGCCGTCCGTTGCGCAGCGATATCGGGTTGCTCGGACGCGGCATCATCGACAGGGACAGGTCCCAGCACGCTCAATTGCGTGTGGAGTTGCGTCTGCAGGGGAAGTAGGGAGGCCGACAGGCGATCTACATCCAGCATGAACATCTGGACCAGGTCTTGCGGGCCCTCAAGCTGGTTGAAGTTATCGACCAGCGAAATCTGCTGTTTGAGGCTGTCCAGCCGAAGTTGCAGCGCCTGGAGATCGCTGTGGGAAACGGCGAGGGTCGCGTTTGCGGCCCTTGGCGCTGAAGCGTCTGGAAGATCGGCCGCCGACAGCATTCCGGGACCTGCCCCGAAAAGCGTGAAAGCGACGAGGATCATGGCTTTCAGTGCATGACGCATAAGAGTGTCCGACTCTGTTTTTAGACATTCAGCCTATGAGGTTAGGTCATCAGGTAAACCTTTGAAAAATAGTTTGGTCGACGGCACGCGACCCTGCCCCCGCTGAACGGGGGGCAGGGTGGACGTATCAGACGCGCTCGAACAACACGGCGATGCCCTGGCCGCCGCCGATGCACATGGTCGCCAAGGCATAACGGCCCTGAACGCGGTGCAGTTCGTGAATGGCTTTGGTCGCGATAATCGCGCCGGTGGCGCCCACCGGGTGGCCCAGCGAGATGCCCGAACCGTTGGGGTTGACCTTCTCCGGGTCGAAGCCCAGTTCCTGCGCCACGGCACAGGCTTGCGCGGCGAAGGCTTCATTCGATTCGATGACATCCAGGTCGGCCACGGTCAGACCGGCGCGCTTGAGGACCAGTCGGGTGGCGGGAATCGGACCCAGACCCATCAACTCCGGCTCCACCCCTGCATGGGCATAACCCACCAGCCTGGCCATCGGCTTGAGGCCTTGTGCGCGCACCATTTCACCGGTGGCCAAGATCAGCGCACCCGCGCCGTCATTCAGGCCGGAGGCGTTGCCGGCGGTGACGCTGCCGTCTTTCTTGAAGGCTGGCTTCATCTTGGCCAATTGTTCGGCATTGACCTCGGCGCGCACGTGTTCGTCGGTCGCAAAGGTCACGGTGCCTTTGCGCGACGCCACTTCGATCGGCACGATCTGACTGTTGAACCGGCCTTCGGCAATCGCCCGCGCTGCGCGTTGTTGGCTGACCATGGCCAGTTCATCCTGGAGCTGGCGAGTGATGCCGTAACGCTCGGCGATGTTTTCCGCGGTGATGCCCATATGGAACCCGGCAAACGGGTCTTGCAGGGCGCCGAGCATATAGTCGATGGCCTGCATGTCGCCCATGCGTGCGCCCCAACGCGCCTGCGGCAGCAGATAAGCGCCACGGCTCATGGACTCGACGCCACCGGCCAGCGCCGCCCCGGCATCACCCAGCATCAGGCTTTGCGCGGCACTGACGATCGCCTGCAAACCGGAACCGCAGAGGCGGTTGACGTTGAAGGCTGGCGTCTCTTTCGGCAGCCCGGCATTCATCGCCACCACCCGGGAAATGTAGGCATCACGCGCTTCGGTCGGGATCACGTGACCCATTACCGCATGGCCAATATGTTCAGGCGCCAGCCCCGAGCGCTCGATAGCGGCGCGGCAGACGTCGGTGGCCAGTTGAATCGGAGGCACATCCTTGAGCGAGCCGCCGAAGCTGCCGATGGCGGAACGGACGGCGCTGATAACGAAAATGTCGGATGGGTTCATGAGGGTTTCCCTGGTTTAGTCTGTTGCGCGTTGGCGCTGTTATTGGGGACAGAGTCTAGGGGGGGCGGGGGTGTTGGCCTATGTCGAAAGTGCTCAAGGGGGGTGGTGTTTTTTGCCATTGGGTTTAGTGCAGACCTGGCTTTTGATCGTACGCATTCACTTGCAGGAGCGAGCTTGCTCGCGATGGACGTCAACGATAACGCGTGCTGCCTCTGCCGTATGTCGGGAGCCCGGAACGGCCACACGCTCATGAACTTCCAAACGAAAACAATCCTTGGGAGTTCGACCATGACCGATGATCTGAGACGGGATGCCCTGGCGGCCTGGTACAAGCTTCTTTCACAACCCGAGATTCGCATGGATGTGGAAGAGCAGTACGACGAGTTGCTCAAGGCTGCCGATGAGATGGAGCGCGCAGGGCTGATCAGCAGTGCGGAATGGCGAACATTGGTGCGCGAGGCTGGTGTGGCTTTTGCCAATGCGACAGAAGGAGTAGGCAGAGGCACCTAGTGCTCAATCGACACCGTCGGCTTCCTTTTCGGCCTGCTGCGCGAACCATTGCAGGATCAGCGCGCAGGCCGGATGGGAGGTAGCTGAAGGCTGCAGATTCAACGCATATACACCTCGTGTTTCCAACGGGCGGCCGAACGGGATGACCAGCACGCCCCGTTCGATCGATTCCCCTGCCAGCGTCCTGTCCGTCATCGCCACGCCCAATCCTCGCGCTGCGGCGTCGAGCGCCAGTTCGTCGAGGTTGAAGGGTATGTGGCGGTAATCCTCCAGTGGTCTTCCGCCATTGGCTGACAGCCACTGGACCCAGTCATACCGGTCCGCCGAGCGATGCAATAGCGGGAAGCTCACCAGGTCTTCCACCGTTGCCAGTGGCTGTGTCGAGTTGCCCAGTCCGGGGGCGCACACCGGCACCAATGCTTCCTTGAACAGGTTCAGGCAATCCGGATCAGGGGACGGTTCAGGCAGATAGAGGATGTAGGCATCACTGTCGCTGGCGGGCTCTACCACTTCCGTCGCCACGGTTTCGATCGACAGCGAAACCTGCGGGTGACTTCGATAGAACTCGCTCAATTTCGGCAACAACCAGCGTACCGCCAGTGATACGTGCATGCGGATGCGGAAGGGGCGTTCCTGCGGTGCGAGCCGGTCCTCCAGTGTTTTCAGTTGCGCCAGGATATTGCGGGCGGTGCCCAGCACCTGTTCGCCTTCCGGTGTCAGTCGGACATTGCGGCTGTTCCTCGCGAACATCGGCACGCCGAAGTGGCTCTCCAACAGCTGGATCTTTCGGCTCACTGCACTTTGGGTCAGGCACAACTTGAGCGCCGCTTGAGTGAAGCTGCCCGAGTCGGACACCTCCACCAGCGCCTGCAAGGCCTGGAGCGAGGGAACGTGGCGAAGTTTATCCATGCGTATTCTGAATGACTCGATGATTTTATAACGTTGGTTGTATCACTGCAGGCCTTATAGATTCTAGCTCTGGCGAGCGTTTTCGGGAAACGATCATGCGATTACAGCATGCGCTCGCAGAACGACAGTCCAATGAGGTGAGGCATGATCAATGAATGTGGCTGGATTGCGCAGGCGGGAAATTCCCCCGCTCGCCGGTCTCTCAAAGGCAAGGAAAAGACCGACTGGCTGATTATCGGTGCCGGCATCACCGGGTTGAGTGCCGCGCACTCTCTCGCGCAAATGCACCCTCAGGCGCGGATCGTGATCGTTGACCGGCAGCGCGCAGCGCAAGGCGCCTCGGCGCGTAATTCGGGTTTTGTGGTGGGCCACGAACACCCGACAAGGGATGAACTGATCGGTAACCGCGGCTTTGCCGGTTATGAAGTGGACACCTCGATTTCACGCGCCGCCAGTGACGAAGTACGCCAGCGCATTGCGCGTCACGGCATCGAATGCGATTTCCGGGATTCCGGCTATTTCTTCGCCGTCAGCGATCCAGGCAAGTTGACCGCTGTCGAGGACAAACTGGCGACGTTGCGTGCCGTCGGCGCTTCTGCGGAGTTTCTGCAAGGTGAACAGCTGAACGAAAGACTCGGCACCCGTCATTACCAGGCCGCGATCTGGTGCGGTCACGGCAATGCGTTGCTGCAACCGGCGAACTATGTGAAGGGCTTGCTGGATGCGCTGCCGGACAACGTGACCGTCTTCGAGAACACCGACATCGCCGGCCTTGAGCGTTCGGGCATCGGTCGTATTCGCGCCAATGGCGCCGTCGGCAGCATCGAGGCGAAGCAAGTCATGGTGTGCTTGAACGCGTTCATTCCTCGCTCGGGGATAGACGACAGCGGCACCTTCCCGATGGAGCTCAGCGCCAGTCTTACCCGGCCCCTCACAGATGAAGAGTTCCAAGCCATAGGCGCTGTCGAGCCGTGGGGCGTGCTGTCCACCCGGCCGCTCGGCGCCACGGTGCGACTGACACCGGATCGTCGCGTGATGATCCGCAACACCGCGGAATACCGTTCCCGAGACCTGACCGACAGCGAGCTTCTGCGTCGGCGCAAACACCATGTACTCGGCTTGCAACGGCGCTTTCCGTTTCTGGGCGAACAGGACATCCAGTACACCTGGACCGGACATTTGAGCGCCTCGCGCACCGGGCAACCCTATTTCGGCAAGGTCGAAGAGGGTGTTTTTGCGGTGGCCGGCTGCAACGGTTCCGGCGTTGCGCGCGGCACGCTGTGGGGCCGGTTGCTTGCCGAAATGGCCTCGGGTGCCAGCTCGCCAATCCTCGAGTCGGTCATACGCAGGGCGCAACCGGGCTGGCTGCCGCCACGCCCCTTGCTCGATATCGGTGCCATGCTTCGAATGCGCGTGGAGGCGGTCAGGGCCAGAACAGAAATCTAGAAACCCCGGCAATCAAAAAACAACAAAAGCTCATCAACAAGGTGATTGAACATGCGCGTGAACACAATTCCCCTGATGGTTGTACTGACCACGTTGTCGGCCGCCACTTACGCGGACGAAGTCGTCAATATTTCCAACTGGAACGGCTACATCGCCGACGACACCCTGCCCGGTTTCACCCGGGAAACCGGGATCAAGGCGACTTACGACATCCATGACAGCAATGAAGTGCTGGAATCGAAGCTGATGACCGGCAACACCGGCTACGACGTGGTCAGCCCTTCGAACCATTTTCTGTCGCGCTTGATCAAGGCCGGGGCCATTCAGAAACTCGACAGGAGCCAGCTCCCCAACTGGAAAAACCTTGATCCGGCGTTGATGAAAAAACTCGAAGTCAATGATCCGGGCAACCAGTACGGCTATCCGTACATGTGGGGCACAGCGGGTATTGGCTACAACGTCGAGAAGATCAAGGCGATTTTTGGCAACACCGATGTCACCCATTCGTGGAAACTGTTTTTTGCTGAAGAAAACATCAAGAAGCTCAGCCAGTGCGGCGTGGCGATTATCGATAACCCGACGCAGATACTGCCGATCACCCTCAATTATTTGGGCTTGCCGCCCCATAGCCACGAGCCGGCGGATTACAAAAAAGCCGAGCAGGCGCTGCTGAAAATCAGGCCATACGTGCAATATTTCCACGCCTCCAAATACATCAGCGACCTGGCGAACGGCAATGTCTGCGCGGTGATCGGGTTTAATGGCGACATCGTTCAGGCGGCCGCCAGCGCCAAGGAAGCCAACAACGGCATCGACATCGCCTATTCGATTCCTGACGAAGGCTCGACCCTGTGGTTCGACATGGTGGTCATGCCTAAAAGCGCGCCGCACGAGAAGAACGGCTACGCCTACATGAACTACCTGCTGACGCCGCCAGTCATTGCGAACATCAGCAACAGCATTCATTACGCCAACCCCAACCTCGCCGCGGATCACTATGTGACCCCGGCCGTGAAGCAGGACCTGGCGATCTACCCACCGATGAGCGTGCTGGACAAGCTGTTTACCGTCGAGGAATTGCCGGCGGCGATTGCACGGTTGAGTACGCGTCTGTGGACCAAGCTGAAAACCAATACCTGATGATCAGGTGTAGGCCAGCAGCCGACCGCACGACACCACGGTGAGCCATAACGCGATTGAAAGCAGCGCCTGGCATTTTGCGATGCCGGGCGCCGCGACGACGGTGTTCCATTGATGGACTGAACGATAGACACCAACGTGGAACAGCGCTGCATTGAGGCCTGCCGTCGCAATCAGGCAAAGCTTGAGGATAAAAACGCCGTTGGAGGCGAAGTCATGGGGGTGGGCTGAAAACATCATCAATCCTGCGGGCACGATCAACAGCAGTGCAGCGGCTGACCAGGTCAGGAGATGGCGGGCCAGATCCTTCACGGCAATGTTTTTCGACAACCCGAGCACCCGCAGATCGAACATCAACACCGAGCCGACCAGCACTATAAACCCGATGATGTGAACCACCTCCACCATCGGATACAACCACAGGTCGCCCCGCATGGCGGCCCCCAGTTGCGAGTCACCCAGCCAGTCCAGCCAAGTATCCGCACCCGGACCAGCGCCAGTAGTGAAGGTTTGCATCAGCGTAACTCTGTGGTTTTGCCGCCAACCGTGATGCGCTCGGCGCGCAGCTCATCCGGTTTGTTGCGATTCTGATAGCCGACCACGCTGGCGCTGCTACCGACACTGAGCATCTCCCGGGAAAGGCCACGGTTTTCCATGCGCGAGGGCGGTGCCAACACCACGTTCCAGGTCTTGTCCGCTGTTTTGAGGCGCACGAATCCATGGGGATGGGAGTAACCCGAATCTTCGATCGTGCCGTTCAACTGCAAGGGATTGCCGGAGTCGTATTCACTCCAGCCGTGGTGGGCGAACGCCGTGGTTGCCGCCAGTAGCAGTGACAAACCAATGCCGCCGAACATGCTTTTCATACTCTGTCTCCTGATGCGCTCCATCAATAAAACTCAAGTCGTACAGTTGGCTTTTTAGAATAGCCCGGCCATTTTCAGTGCTACGTCGAGAGTCTCAGGATTAATGTTTCTGAAAGAGTAACTGCGCGAAAATCAGACGGTTACTGTCCAGTTTAATTACCCGGCACTCAACAGCCACCCCGCAACTCCACAGCCGAGCACCACCAGCCACGGCGGTAGCTTCCAGAACATCAACGCAACGAGGGCGACCAGCGCCAGGCCGAAGTCTTGTGCTGTGAAAATCGCACTCGTCCACACCGGTTGATACAGCGCGGCCAGCAAAAGGCCGACCACCGCTGCATTCACCCCGGCCAGTGCAGCCTGCGTGCGCACACTGCTGCGCAACCGTTCCCAAAAAGGCAAGGCGCCCAGGACCAACAGGAACGACGGCACGTAGATCGCCAGCAGGCAGATCAGTCCGCCGAGCCAGCCGGACGGAGCCGAACTCATTGACGCGCCAAGGAACGCGGCGAACGTGAACAGTGGGCCCGGTACGGCCTGCGTAGCGCCATACCCGGCAAGAAACGCTTCATTGCTGACCCAACCCGAAGGCACCACCTCGGCTTGCAGCAGCGGCAGTACGACGTGGCCGCCACCGAAAACCAGTGAACCGGCCCGGTAGAAGGCATCCACCAGCGCCAGGGTTTGACTCGGCATCAGTTGGTTCAAGATCGGCAGACCGATCAGCAATGCCAGAAACAGCGACAGCCAGTTCGCTCCGGCTCGCCGGCTGAGGGGGATGGGCAGAGGATCGTGCCCGCCACTCTGCGCGGGTTTGAACAACCGCAGGCCGCAGACGCCAGCGACGACCATCACGCCGACCTGTGCCCAGGCGGACGGTTCAAGCAGGACGACGCAGGCCGAAATCATCATGAGGGCGACGCGCAGTCCATCCGCACACAGATTTCGCGCCATGCCCCACACCGCCTGCGCAACCACCGCGACAGCCACCACTTTGAGCCCGTGCAGCGCACCGGGCGACAGGGCCGTGCCGTATCGGGAAATGCCCAGTGCAAACAGGACCAGCGCGATGGCCGAAGGCAGGGTAAAACCGGCCCACGCGGCGAGTGCCCCGAGGTACCCGGATCGAGACATGCCCAGTGCAATGCCGACCTGGCTGCTCGCTGGCCCCGGCAGGAATTGGCATAGCGCGACCAGATCAGCATAACTGCGTTCCGTCAGCCAGCGCCGTCGTGTGACGAATTCATCCCGGAAGTAGCTCAGATGAGCGATGGGGCCGCCGAAAGAGGTCAGCCCAAGGCGCAGGAAAATGATAAACACCGACCACGCGCTGCTGCGGTTGCCGGCACGAGGGTCATCCATGTAGGCATCTTCCTGAAAAGAAGTGATTCACTGTTGTATGCCGCCATTCTAACCATGGCCTACGCTTATCTCGAGATGGATGTCCATTGATCGGGGTAGACGTCCCGATCGACGTTCAACCGGTGGCCCATAAAAACAAAAGTCTCGGGAGAAAACGCATGTTCGCTTTGTTACGTCGATCCACCCGTTATCTAGCGGTTGTAGCCATTACCGCCGCGCTCACGACACCTGCCTTTGCGCTGGATACCGTCAAGTTCATGGCCCCCGGTTCGGTTGGCGGTGGTTATGACCAGACCGCTCGCGTCCTGGGCAAAGCCTTGATCGAAGCCAAGGCAGCCAAATCCGCCACCTTCGAAAACAAGGGTGGGGCGGGGGGCACGCTCGGGCTGGCGCAGTTTGCCAACAGCACCAAAGGCGATCCGAATGCACTCCTCACCATGGGCGCGATCATGGTCACCGGCATCGAGCAGAACGCCCCGCAGATTACCTTGAAGGAGGTGACGCCGATTGCCCGGCTTTTCACTGAGTACAACGTGCTCGCCGTGCGCAAGGAGTCCGAATTCAAAACACTTGAGGACTTGCTGAAAGTTTTCAAAGAGAAACCGACCAGCATTGCTTGGGGCGGTGGCTCGAAAGGGTCGATCGATCACATCGGCATCGCCGAATTGGCCGCGAAGATGGGCGTTCCCGTCAACAAGGTCAATTACGTCGCTTTCGCCGGTGGCGGCGAAGTGGTTGCCCAGGCATTGGGCGGGCAGATCAAGGTGATCACCGGCGGCTATGCCGAGCTTGGCCAATACATCAGGAACGGTCAGTTCCGTGTGCTCGCCATCGGCGCACCTGAACGCGTTGCAGGCATCGACGCGCCGACGTTGAAGGAAGCCGGGTATGACGTGGTCATCGGCAATTGGCGTGGCGTCTATGGTGCTGCGGGCCTCACTCCAGAACAGCGCAAGGAAGTCACCGATGCCGTGGTGGCTGCAGCCAACAGCAAAGTCTGGAAAGACAACATCGAAACCAACAAATGGTCACCCAACATTCTGACCGGTGACGACTTCGGCAAATTCGTCGACGCGGAACACGTGCGGCTGCGTGCAATGCTGGTCGAGGTCGGGCTGGTCAAGCCATGACTCGATCGCAGCGCATCTTGCCGGTGCAACTGACGATAGGCGTCGGTGTGATAGCCATCAGCGCCGTGCTGGCGTACGGCGCCTTTCTGTTTCCCGAAGAGATGGGATTCGTCATCCTTGGCGCGCATGTCTATCCCTATGCCGTTGCGGTGTTTCTGGCCGGGGTGGGCGTGATGCTGTGCTATCAAGCCGTCACCGGCGGTTTTCGCGAACTGGCCGACCACGATGACGAGTCCGCCAAAGTGTTGCCGGGTGGCAAAGCGGGTGTGGCCTGGGTGACGGCGGGGCTGCTGGGGGTGGCTGTGCTGATCAATCTGATCGGATTCGTCCTGGCCGCCGCGCTGTTGTTTGTCTGTGCGGCGCGGGGCTTTGGCAGTCGCCAGCCACTGCGCGATCTCGCCATCGGCATCGCCCTGACGTTGCCGATTTACTGGCTGTTCAATGCCGGGCTGGGGGTTTCCCTTCCGCCGCTTGTCAACGCCTGGATCTGATCCGGGCCGAAGGAGATCAACAGGGTGGACATTCTCGCAAGCCTGGCAATGGGTTTTTCCTCGGCCCTGACGCCGATCAATCTGATGTGGGGGTTTATTGGCTGCCTGCTCGGCACCGCCATCGGTGTCTTGCCGGGCATCGGGCCGGCGCTGACGGTGGCACTGCTGCTGCCGATCACCGCGAAGGTCGACCCTACCGGAGCCCTGATCATGTTCGCCGGTATCTATTACGGTGCTCAGTTTGGGGGCTCTACGACATCCATTCTGCTTAATACGCCCGGGGAATCGTCTTCCATGGTGACGGCCCTGGAAGGCAACCTCATGGCGCGCAATGGCCGAGCGGGACCGGCTTTGGCCACGGCGGCCATCGGCTCTTTTGTGGCCGGCACCATTGCCACGATTATGCTGACCTTGTTTGCGCCCGTTGTGGCCAAGCTGGCGCTCAATTTTGGTCCTGCGGAGTATTTCGCGATTTTGGTGCTGTCGTTCACGACGGTGTCTGCCGTGCTCGGGGCGTCGATGTTGCGCGGCTTTGCATCGCTGGGTATAGGCCTGACCATTGGCTTGATTGGCCTGGACTCGACCTCGGGTATTGCTCGCTACACCCTGGGCGTACCGGAGTTGGTCGATGGCATAGAAGTCGTGCTCGTGGCGGTCGGGTTATTTGCCGTGGGCGAAGCGTTGTACAGCCTGCTTTATCATAAAGAAGAGGCGACGGGCCAGCATCGCCTGACCTCCTTGTGGATGACGCGCGCCGACTGGAAACGCTCGGTTCCGGCGTGGCTACGGGGCACGCTGATCGGGTTTCCCTTCGGGTCCATTCCGGCCGGTGGTGCAGAGATTCCGACGTTTCTGTCCTATTCGACCGAGCGCAAACTCAGCAAATACCCGAAAGAATTTGCCGCCAGCAAAGGCGAGGGCGCCATCGAGGGTGTCGCCGGTCCTGAAGCGGCGAACAACGCGAGTGCGACCGGTTCTCTGGTGCCGTTGCTGACCCTCGGTATCCCGACGTCGGCCACGGCAGCCATCCTGTTGGCCGCGTTCCAGAATTACAACTTGCAGCCGGGCCCCCTGCTGTTTGAAACCTCGGGGGAACTGGTCTGGACCCTGGTGGCATCGCTGTACATCGGCAATGTCATCCTGCTGGTATTGAACCTTCCGTTGGTAGGGCTCTGGGTGAAGTTGCTGCAAATCCCCCGGCCGTACTTGAACGCCGGGATCCTGGTGTTCGCCACCATCGGTGTCTACGGCATGCGCCACTCTTCCTTCGACCTGTTGCTGATGCTGGCGATCGGGTGGGGCGGGGTATTGATGCGTCGTTTCGACTTCCCTGTCGCCCCGGTGATCGTGGGCATGTTGCTAGGGCCGATGGCGGAAAAACAACTGCGCAACGCCTTGTCGATCAGCGAGGGCGACTGGACGGTGTTTCTGACGCAACCGATTTCCGCTGCGTTACTTGCATTGACGCTGCTGGTGCTGGCGGTACCGCATCTGCTACACGCCCGGGGCATCAAGTTGCATGAGGATGATTGAGCAGGCGCGGTGAATACCTGACAGCCGAGCTGATTCTTCGGATGTACTCGTTCCCCTGTAGGAGCCGGCTTGCTGGCGATTGGGCCTCGAGCCTTGCATTGCCCTTTCGGCCGCTATCGCCAGCAAGCCGGCTCCTACAATTGATTTGTGTAATGGCGAGTACCGCGTTCGGATGAAGTTGCCGCTGCCGTTGTGTTTATTAACGAATGCATTCGCCTCAGCGTTATGTCTGTTAGACGACATTTACTGGCCTATTTGCGTTGGTCGGCATTCGGCAGGCGCGTTAGAGTTGACACAACGTTCCTCGCCACCGCCGGATGATACCGATGACCCGCCCCCGTTTCTTGCCCGACAACTTTACCCTGACCTTGATCGGCGTGGTGGTTCTCGCCAGCCTGCTGCCCGCCAGCGGCCAGGTCGCGGTCGGTTTTGGCTGGCTGACCAACATCGCTATTGCCCTGCTGTTTTTCCTGCATGGCGCTAAACTGTCGCGCGAGTCGATCATCGCCGGTGCCGGACACTGGCGCCTGCATTTGCTGGTGTTCAGTCTTACTTTCATCCTCTTCCCACTGATCGGCCTGGCGCTCAAACCCTTGCTCTCGCCGCTGGTCGGCGACGATCTGTACATGGGCATGCTCTACCTCTGCGCGCTGCCCGCCACCGTGCAGTCGGCGATTGCTTTCACGTCCTTGGCTCGCGGGAATATTCCGGCAGCGATTTGCAGTGCGGCGGCCTCTAGCCTGTTCGGGATTTTCCTCACGCCGTTGTTGGTGACGTTGCTCCTCGACGTACACGGCGAGGGTGGCTCGACGCTTGATGCCATCGTAAAAATCAGTATTCAACTGTTGTTGCCTTTCGTTGCCGGGCAGATCGCCCGACGCTGGATCGGCGCCTGGGTGGCGCGCAACAAGAGCTGGCTGAAGTTCGTCGACCACGGCTCGATCCTGTTGGTGGTCTACGGTGCGTTCAGCGAGGCGGTGATCGAAGGCATCTGGCAGCAGATACCGCTTTGGGAACTGGCCGGGTTGGTGGTGGTTTGCTGCATCGTGCTGGGTCTGGTCTTGCTGGCATCCACCGTGCTGGGCAAGGCCTTTGGCTTCAATCAGGAAGACCGCATCACCATCCTGTTCTGTGGTTCAAAGAAGAGCCTGGCCACCGGCGTGCCGATGGCTCAGGTGTTGTTCGCCGGCAGCACCATTGGCGTATTGATCCTGCCGTTGATGCTGTTCCACCAGATTCAGTTGATGGTCTGCGCAGTGCTTGCGCAGCGCCTCGCCAACCGCCCGGAAACGGTCGCTGAACTGATGACTCAAGTCGATCCTTGAAGACGGTTATCGCCCGTCCACAAGGCGAGGCGGGTTGCGCTCGCGCAATGCCTCAGGCTATGCCCGGCACATCCATATTGATCTTGCGCCAGGCGGCTTCAGCAAAGCTGTAAACCGAAAAGGCGATCAGCCCCGAGGCCATTACCATCAAGACCATACCTCCAGCCGGCAGGTTCTGCAGAGCATCGAGGGCGTCCTTCATACCCGGTGGATCCAGGGCTTTGTAATTCGAGCCACTGAATATCAGCAACAGGCCAATCTCGATAAAGACGATTCCACGAGCTATAAGGCCAAGCCGAGACACCGGACGGACGTACCGCATAACGTCTTCGTCAGCTTCAAAATACTTCTCGAACGACGCCTTCCAACCCTTGATGATATGAGCAATGCCTACGCCAAGTGGTACGAGTGCGACGAGGTACAGCATTAAATCCGAATGCTCCCAGGACAACAGATGCGCCAGTAAATCCTTGGTTTGCCCACCTCCGGTATTGCCCGAACTTCTGATGCCGCTAATGAGTAGGCCCAAGGCAAAAAACGCTAGGGCACCGTTGACGATGCCTCCCACCAACAATCCTGCACGAATGACCAATCCCTTGAGTTTTTTACCGTGATGATCAACGTCGCGTATTGCTTGCAACACTCGCCAACCGGCGAAGGCGAGTAGACCAGCCACCACCAGCCCGACTAAAACATAACCGAATGGCTGGCTTAACAACGCCTCCAAGCTCTTTTGACTATCTTTCGGTTTAGTCGAGTCGAGAGCCGCCAGCAGAGCGAAGATACCAATGACGAGATAAAGAACGCCTCGAGCGGCATATCCGCCCCGAGCGAGTACGACAAGGTTGTGATGGGTGGACATAGGATCGTATTCCCGAGAAGTCATACAGGAACAGACCTATCCAGGCGGGAGGGGTTCGATTTGCCGGACCAGCAGCCATTTGCCCTTTTGCCTCCTCCAGATCGAACTTGCGGGGCGAGGGTTTCTCGAAGTTAAGGAACCGCATCTTGTTCCGGACGGGGACGCCGCTCATGGGCAAAACGATCAACGCCAGCGACCTCGGCATTCATGTTCAACGGGATGATGAAAGCGCCATGTTCAAATGGTTAATCGCCAGCTTCCTGATGGGTAAACGCATCCAGGCTGAAATCGCCGCGCAGGCTTACCGCGTCATCGTGGAAAAGCACGGCCGTGACACTGCGCGCAAGCTTGGAAGCTGTACCCATCGCGAACTGGTGATGATGTTGGGCGAAGCTCACTACGTTCGATACGACGAAACCACCGCCACACGCTTGTTGAACCTGAGTAAAAAGCTCTGCGACGAGTATGCAGGCAAGATCGGACACATCCGCGAGGCCAGCGAGGATCGCGAGGCCTTTGAACAGCGCTTGCGCGAGTTCGACGGCGTAGGGCCCAAGACCGTGGAGATTTTCATGCGCGATGCTGCCGGAGTGCTCTATTGAACGAGGGGAATCAGATTTACGTCGGTTGCGCTGGCTGGAACCTGCCTCGCGACCACTGGCCGCAGTTTCCTGTCGATGGCACGCACTTGCAGCGGTATGCGTCGCAATTGACGGCGGTTGAAATTAACAGCTCGTTTCATCGTCCTCATCGGCCACAAACCTATTTGCGCTGGGCGCAGTCGGTGCCGGTTGCCTTTCGTTTTTCGGTGAAGATGCCCAAGCTCATCACCCATGTTCAACGCTTGCAGGGCTGCGAGTGTTTGCTGGACGAGTTTCTGTCCCAGTGCACGGCGCTGGGTGAGCGCCTGGGTTGTATTCTGATTCAACTGCCGCCGTCGCTGGCTTATGAGGAGGAGATCGCTTCGGCGTTTTTCATGGCGCTACGTCAACGATACACCGGACCGGTGGTGCTTGAGCCCCGGCATGCAAGCTGGCTGGACGCTGAGGCTTTGTTGATCGAGCAGAAAATCGGCCGGGTGGCTGCCGATCCATCGGCGATTACCGGTGGCGACAGGCCGGGTGGTTGGCCGGGGATCCATTACTGGCGCTGGCACGGCTCACCGCGCATTTATCACAGCAGTTACGACCCGACCCGACTGGAAGTGCTGGCACGGCACGTGCACAACGCGGAGCAGGCGGGCGCTGTCAACTGGTGCATCTTTGATAACACCGCCAGTGGTTTTGCAGTGGGCAATGCGCTGACGTTGCAAGCATTGCTGGGCGAGAATTACCGCATGTCGTAAAAAACGGCGTATACGGATTTCGCCTTCAATTCCTGCTTTCAGCAGTCGATAACCTGTTCAGAAGCCATCCGCGCGAATGGTTGTACCCAACTGACAGGAGACCCACAGAGTGTCGATAAAATTACGCTTGATCCTGCTGATTGGCACTGGTCTGCTCACGGCCTTGATCATGAGCCTGGTCAGTTACCTGGGCAATTCGAAAATGGCGACCGCAGTGAATGACAACGAGGTCAGCATGGCCGCGCTGCGCAATCATCTCGAAGCCGACATGATGCACGACGCGTTGCGCGCAGACGTCCTGTCCGCCATGCTGGTCGGGCTGGGAAAAAGCACCAGTACTCCCGCTGAGGTGCGCAGTTCCATCGAGGAACACGCCTCGCATTTTCGTGAAGTGCTGGGTGAGAATCTCAAGCTGCCGGTCAACGACACCATCAAGGCGGGCCTGAACAAGATCAAACCCAGCCTCGATACCTACATCAGCGCCGCCGAGCGCATTATCGGGCTGGCCCTGGAAAACCCGGATGCCGCGCAAAAAGAACTGGGCAAGTTCAACACTGCGTTCAGCCAACTGGAAGACCAGATGGCCGACCTCAGCGAGTTGATCGAGACCAACACCCAGCAGACCAGCGCAAGCACTCAGCAGGCCATCAGCAACGCCAACCTCACAATCGGTATCGTGCTCATCGCCAGCCTGTTGCTGCTGCTCGCCCAAGGCCGCTGGGTGATTTTGAGCATCCTGGGGCCGTTGCAAACCGCCAGCCGCATTGCCGAGAGCATCGCCCACGGCAACTTGAGCGAACCGATTGCCGAGTCCACCCGCAAGGATGAAGCCGGTGCGTTGATCCGCAGCCTCGCGACCATGCAGCGCGATTTGCGCGGCATGATCGAAGTCGTGCGCAGCAACGCCCATGGCGTCAGTGGCATGAGCGAGCAGTTGAGCAATGGCTGCCACGAAGTCGCGGGGAGTAGCCAGCAGCAAAGCGTCGCCGCCAGCACTATGGCCGCCGCTGCGAGCGAAATGACCGCGAGCATCGAGGAAATCACCCGCCACGCCGAGCGCGCGCTGAACATGGCCAACCAGGCTGAGGCTCTGGCCAAGGATGGCGGTCGGGTGATCCATCAAGTGGTCAACGACATGGACGGGATTGCGCGTTCGGCGCAGCAGTCGGCCCAGGTCATTCGCACGCTGGACAAGGAATCCGAAGGCATTTTCAGCATCATTCAGGTGATCAAGGGCATCGCCGATCAAACCAACCTGCTGGCGCTGAATGCCGCCATCGAGGCCGCGCGTGCCGGTGAGCAGGGCCGCGGGTTCGCCGTGGTGGCCGACGAAGTCCGCAGTCTGGCAGGGCGCACCAGCGCCTCCACCCAGGAAATCGCCACCATGGTTGCGCGCATCCAGCAAAGCACCCGCGAGGCGGTCACCAGCATGGAGGCGGGCGTGGCTCAGGTCGACAAAGGCATGGCCGTCACCGCCGACGTCGAGCGCGCCATCCGCGAAATCCTCGAGGCCACGTTGAACACCACGCAACTGGTGAATGATATCTCCCGCACGATCGGCGAGCAGAGCCTGGCCAGTAATGAAATCGCGCATCAGGTGGAAATGATTGCGGGGATGTCTGAAGGGAACAGCAAGGTGATTGGCCGGACGGCTTCGACGACTGACGAGTTGTCCTCGTTGGCGGGTGAGTTGTCGCAATCGGTTGATCGCTTTCGACTGTGAAGCCCATTCAACATTGATGTTGGCTGACAGGACGCCATCGCGAGCAAGCTCGCTCCCACATTGATTGTGTGAACGCTGAAATCAACTGTGGGAGCGAGCTTGCTCGCGATGGCAATCACTCAGACGCAACAGATCCAAAGTTAAAGATACTTATCCGTAACCGCCCCCTCCGAGGCACTGGACACCGTCTTCGCATACTTCGCCAACACCCCGCGTTTGTATCTGGATTCCGGCCGCACCCAGCGGGTTTTGCGCTCGGCCAGTTCAGCGTCGCTAACATCGACCGTGATCTGCCGGGTTTCGGCATCGATGGTGATTCTGTCACCGTCTTCAATCAACGCAATCGGCCCGCCATCAAAGGCTTCCGGCGTAATGTGGCCCACCACGAAACCGTGCGAACCACCGGAGAAACGGCCGTCGGTGATCAACGCAACGTCCTTGCCCAGGCCTTTGCCCATGACCGCCGACGTCGGCGAGAGCATTTCGCGCATGCCGGGGCCGCCCTTGGGCCCTTCGTAGCGGATCACGATCACGTCGCCCGCCTTCACTTCGCCGTTGAGAATGCCGGCCAGCGCACCTTCTTCACCGTGATAAACCCGAGCCGTGCCTTCGAAGCGCAGGCCTTCCTTGCCAGTGATCTTGGCCACCGCGCCGGTGGGCGAAAGGTTGCCGCGCAGCACCACCAGGTGCGAGTCCTTTTTCACCGGCTGGTCGAACGGCAGGATCACGTCCTGGCCTTCGGGGTAATCCGCCACGTTTTCGAGGTTTTCCGCAAGGGTCTTACCGGTCACCGTCATCACATCGCCATGCAACATGCCGGCCGCGAGCATGCGCTTCATCAGCGGTTGAATGCCGCCGATGGCGACCAGCTCGCTCATCATGTATTTGCCGCTGGGGCGCAGGTCGGCCACCACCGGCGACACTTTGCCAAGCTCGACAAAATCATCCAGCGTCAGCTCGACGTCCACCGCGTGTGCCATGGCCAACAGATGCAGCACCGCATTGGTCGAGCCGGCGAGGGCGATCACCACGCGAATTGCATTTTCGAACGCTTTGCGGGTCATGATGTCCCGCGGCTTGAGGTCCAGCTTCAGCAGCTCCATGACTTGTTGACCGGCGCGGAAACTGTCCGAGGCCTTTTCGCTGCCGACGGCGTCCTGAGAGCTGGAACCGGGCAAGCTCATGCCCATCGCTTCAATGGCCGAGGCCATGGTGTTGGCGGTGTACATCCCGCCGCAGGAACCGGGTCCGGGAATCGCCACTTCCTCGATCTGCTTGACCTGAATCTCGTTGATGTCGCCGCGCGCGTTCTGTCCCACGGCTTCGAACACGGAAATGATGTCGGTGTGGCCGGCGCCGGGCCGGATCGTCCCGCCATAGACGAAGATAGAAGGGCGGTTCAGGCGTGCCATGCCGATCAGGCACCCCGGCATGTTCTTGTCGCAGCCGCCCACCGTCACGAGACCGTCAAAACCTTCACAACCGGTCACCACCTCAATAGAATCAGCGATCACTTCGCGCGACACCAATGAATACTTCATGCCCTCAGTGCCGTTGGCGATGCCGTCGGAAATGGTGATGGTGTTGAAAATGACGCCCTTGGCCCCGGCGGCATTCGCGCCTTTTTCCACTTCCAGCGCAAGCTTGTCGATGTGCATGTTGCACGGCGTGACCATCGCCCAGGTAGAGGCGATGCCGATCTGTGGCTTCTTGAAATCCTCGTCGGTAAAACCCACGGCTCGCAGCATCGAGCGGCCGGGCGCGCGCTCCACGCCGTCGACCACTTGCGAGGAATATTTGCGCAGATTGTCTGTGTCGCTCATAACTGCTCCTCACCGGCTCGTCGAAAAAATCAGGATCAGTATAGTGTCCCCGGCACGCGTGTTCGGACTATCAGGTCGGCAACAGACGCGCGGGTTTGCGATGTCGTGATATTCTTCGCAGCAACTTGGTTTGAACTATTCAGTTTGCGTGTCCTCGAGACGCGCCAACAGAATCACTGTCGCTCAAGTAGCTGAAGCCAATAAAGATAAAAAGTCAGTTCAGAAGGGACATATAAACTGAGGTCGATGGAACACGTCGGCCTTGTGTGCCCACCCTCCGGTTCTTATGTGCGAGACCCACGACATCCTGCCTGAATGCCGTGTGAGAAAGGGTTTCGTCATCGGGATGGAAGGGCGGATGGCGTTTTATCATAGGTGCTACAGATGTTTAAGAAAATGAACACAGCCCTGCTGGGGCTGGCTTTGTCGATGGGGATCACGTCCGTTCACGCGGAAGAGGCAAAGAAAGTCGATGTGCTGCTTATCGGCGGCGGCATCATGAGCGCGACCCTCGGTGTCTGGCTCAACGAGCTGGAACCCGGCATGTCGATGGAAATGGTCGAGCGCCTCGATGGCGTCGCCCAGGAAAGCTCCAACGGCTGGAACAACGCCGGTACCGGTCACTCCGCCCTGGCCGAGTTGAACTACACGCCGGAAGACGACAAGGGCAACGTTCAGATCCCGAAAGCCGTTGAAATCAACGAAGCGTTCCAGATCTCCCGTCAGTTCTGGGCCTGGCAGGTTCAGCAGGGCGTGCTGAAAAACCCGCGTTCGTTCATCAACTCCACGCCGCACATGAGCTTTGTGTGGGGCGACGACAACATCAAGTTCCTGAAAAAGCGCTACGAAGCCCTGCAAGCGAGCCCGCTGTTCGCCGGCATGCAGTATTCGGAAGACCCGGCTGTGATCAAGAAGTGGGTACCGCTGATGATGGAAGGGCGCGACCCGAACCAGAAAATCGCGGCCACCTGGAGTCCGATCGGCACCGACGTGAACTTCGGCGAAATCACCCGTCAGTTCGTTGCGCACCTGCAGACCACCCCGAAATTCGACTTGAAACTGTCTAGCGAAGTGCAAGACATCACCAAGAACGACGACGGCACCTGGCGCGTCAGCTACAAAAACCTGAAAGACGGCACTAAAACCGAAACCGACGCCAAGTTCGTGTTCATCGGCGCGGGCGGCGGTGCACTGCATCTGCTGCAGAAGTCGGGCATTCCTGAAGCCAAGGAATACGCAGGCTTCCCGGTAGGCGGCTCGTTCCTCGTGACCGAGAACCCGACCCTCGCCGAGCAACACCTGGCCAAGGCCTACGGCAAAGCCTCCGTCGGCGCACCGCCGATGTCGGTTCCGCACCTGGACACCCGAGTCCTGGACGGCAAGCGCGTCATCCTGTTTGGCCCATTTGCGACCTTCAGCACCAAGTTCCTCAAAGAAGGCTCGTACCTGGACCTGCTGACCACCACCACCACACACAACGTGTGGCCAATGACCAAGGTCGGCATCAAGGAATACCCGCTGGTCGAGTACCTCGCGGGCCAGCTTATGCTGTCTGACGAAGACCGCCTCAACGCCCTGAAAGAATACTTCCCGAACGCCAAGGCTGAAGACTGGCGCCTGTGGCAAGCCGGCCAGCGCGTGCAAATCATCAAGCGTGATGAAGCTGCCGGTGGCGTGCTGAAGTTGGGTACTGAAATCGTTGCTTCCGCTGACGGCACCATCGCCGGCTTGCTGGGCGCATCGCCGGGTGCCTCGACTGCTGCGCCGATCATGCTGACCGTGCTGCAGAAAGTGTTCAAGGACAAGGTTGCTTCGCCTGCCTGGCAGGAAAAACTGCATCAGATCGTGCCGAGCTATGGCACTCAGCTGAACGGTAGCCCTGAAAAAGTGGCTCAAGAGTGGGCTTACACCGCCAAGGTGCTGCAGCTGACTCCGCCGCCAGCGATTGGTCAGGTGGCGGCTCCGGCTGCTGTTCCGGCGCAAGCGCCAAAGGCGCCGAAGGCTAATGCCGCGAGTGATATGGCTCTGTAACCAGGGGCTTGATCGAAAAGCCCACTGATCCGGTGACGGTCAGTGGGCTTTTTTGTGGGCGGTGTCAATCACAATTACCGGTGTGCCGCTTGCAAACCCACGGCCTTGATCTTTAATAGTACTGAATCTGCAAGCCTTGTCTCACCAAATATGTCTTAAATATCAAGGTCTAAGTACGCCTCTTGAAGTTCAGCCATGATCTTTTTCTGATCTGCACAACAGAAAATTCACAAGGATGACGAAGCAATGAAAGAGAACGTGGCGGCCGTTATCCGAAAACTCATCTCTCCTTCAATGCGCTATGAGATGAGACAAGCTTCAAACTGGTGGCGAGACATTCTTGGGCGTGCATGTGTCTGGCGTTGGGAAATTGCCAGGTTCAGGCTGCAGAAGGACAGTTCTTACGAGATCCTCTATATCGGAAGGAAACAGCAGCGGGAGATGGCCAAGCTGCTCATCGGCGGGAAGTCTCTGGGGAATATCTCCATGGCCGAGGGCGAGCCCGAACCTGCCGCGTCGAAGCATGTGGTGGTGGTCAGTGAAGTGCGGACCCCGGGAGCCTTGTCTGTCCCCTTGTATCTGAGTGCCGTCGTGCCGCTGGGGCGATCCATCGCGGACATCACCGCAAAATACGATAGTGAGTTGCGTCGAAACATTCGCAAGAACCGACCGCTCTATCACATGAGACAGGCGCTGCTGGATGAAGACATAGAAAAGGCCGACAGGGAAATGCTTCGCCCTTATGCGGCAGCAAGGCAAGGCATCCACGTCGCGCAATTTCCTACCGAGGAAGTGTTCAGGCTAGCCAGGACTGTCGGGCGTCTCGACCTGATCATGCGCGGTGACGAGGTGGTTGCCTGTCACCTTGGCTGCGTCATAACGCGCGGGGGAAAGCGCTACTGGAGCACGCTGCGTTTCGGATACACCGAGGCGGTTTTTTCAGATGCCAAACGACTGGGCGAAGTCAACGCGATTACCACTTTCATGGCGCTTGAATCCGCGATCGATAACGGCTTCGATTATTACGACATCGGTCTGTGCGTGGCACGGCCGGATGACGGACTGCTGAAATGGAAAAGAAGGCGCGGCGGTGACGTTGATTCCCTGGGAAACCACGCTTACATGTTTCTGCGACTCCCCAAGTCCGGTGTAGCCCGATTCCTTTGGGATACGCCGCTTTTCGCTGCCGAAGGAAAGGAATTGACCCTTCACCTGGGCTTGCCTGACGGGCCAAGCGATGAAGAGGTCGCCAGCCGTTACCATGAAATGGTATTTGGCGGACTGCACAAGATTTACCTCTATTGCGCAAACAATTCGGGCGAACAGTTTCTCGAAACCTTGCGCGTTCGCTACGCTAACTTGCAGACCCCACCCGTTATGGAAAGGATTCCATCCAGCTGAATATTTTCAGGACATTCTGTCCCGAAGGGAGGACTTTTCATGGAAAGCGATGTCTCGCAAATCAGCACTTCAACCGCTGGTCATCGAAAGAAATGGACCCTTGCCGCTTACAGGTACATGGCAAGAAAAAGACTCGCACGCAACGCAGAGATCAACTTGAAAAGCCTGGCGGTGAAACGCTGGGACGTTGCACCGGGTGGGATGTCGCATTCTCCGCCGGCTTTCTTCCTGCCCGGTCAAATGGATCGTGTGACCGGTTGGGAGGCGAAGCGTTTTTTTCCGTTCGAACATCCCGCGCGCACCATGGAAGGGCTGGGTGACGTGGTACAAGGCCCGACACGGGGTTACTTGCTCGAAAATGTCTGGCTGATCGATGGGGCGCTCTACAAGGACAAGGCGAGTTTCTGGTTGTCTCTCAAGCCTGGTATGTTTCCGCGCGTTATCGTGGAGAACGAAATAGACCGCGCGGCCGTCTTCTGCACGCAAAATGGCAATACCTGGTTTGGTACCCGGTTGATGGAAGACTTCCCGACCTATTCATTGGCCTGCGACGAAGGCGTCCCGGTGACCACCGCGCCATCCGCCAGATTTCCTCTGTCTGCCCAAACCCTCGCGTACGAAGACTGGCTTGGCATGAAGCCGGTTCGCTTGAACGGCGCGTTTTTTCATGAACTCGTGCTATTCGACGATTTCAGCAACAACCAAAGCAGGCACCTGCGTTACCGCGCCATGGGTGAAAAACTGTTGTCGCACGTGAGCCATGAGGATCACCCTGGCGTGTTCATTCTTCGCGGTAGCGCCGGTGACTTGCGCCTTTTGCGCAACGAACTCGAGATCGCCGAACATCTGCACACGACTCGGGGGTTTCGAGTACTCGATCCTCTGAAAACAGACGTTCCCACCATTGTGGCGACCTGTGCCGGCGCGCAGACCGTCATCGGGGTCGAAGGCAGTCAGCTCGTACATGGTGTCAATGTACTGAAGCAGGGCGGTTCGTTGCTGACGCTGCAGCCACCGAACCGCTTCGTCAGTTATTTCAAGTACCTGACGGATCGCGACCAGCAGAATTTTGGCTTTGTGGTCGGAACGCCTGAGGGCGATGGCTTCAAAATCGACATTGACGAGGTGGAGCGCACACTGGATCTGTTGCCGTCGTGATGGCTGAATCGCCTTTAATCGTCCGTATTTCTCGTCGCAGGATCTGTTAATGCCGTTGAGCTTCCACAAGATGCACGCCAATGGCGACGACTTCGTTGTTGTGGACGCGCGAAACTCGGTCAATCCGGTGACAAGTACCCTGGCTCGGCGAATGGGCGATCGCAACCGAGGCGTCGGATTCAATCAACTCGCGGTGCTGCTCGACTGTGATGACGCAGCGGCGCGCTTGATGTTCTGGAACGCCGATGGCTCCCCGCTGGAGACTTGTGGCAGCGCAACGCGCGGTGCAGCGGACATGTTGATGCGCGAATCGAATTCTACTTCGATAACACTTCGCACCAGCCGCGGACTACTCACCTGCGAACGAACCTCAACCGGCGCCATTTCGGTCAACATGGGGGCGCCGCTTATCGGCTGGTCGGATATTCCCCTGGCTCTGGAGCTGGATACGGCTGAGTTGCCCCTTGAGGGTGGTCCGACAGCGTGCAGCATGGGCAATCCACACTGCACTTATTTCGTCGATGATCTGACGGCGATTGATATCGCAACATTCGGCTCGACTATTGAAACCAACCCCCTGTTTCCACTCAAAACGAATGTGCACTTCGTCCAGATCATTGACCGCAAGCACATCCGGCTGCGGATCTGGGAACGCGGGGGCGGTATTCCACTCGGCTCGGGTTCGTGCTCTTGTGGCGCGGTTGTTAACGGGATTCGTCGTGGCTTGTTGGACAGTACCGTTGAGGTTGAATGCGATGGCGGAGTGGTGACGGTTCAATGGGATGGGATGGGGCCGGTATTTCTTATTGGGCCGGTGGAGAAAACTTTTTCGGGGACAATCGCGGATGGCTTGTTGAAGGGATAAGGCGACGGTCGTGGCGATTACAAATTGAAAGTGTCCATTCGTGAAAGTGGCAGCTAGCCGCTTCGTCGCAACCTCAGATTGCGACGGCGCGGGTGCTGGAAAGCGACTCATGCGCGACGCTTGTCGGTAGGATTCAAACGCTGCACTTCAACAAAAATCTCAGTGATCGGCCGTCGTGGCTGACGTTTTTGCAGGGCTCGGACCTGTTCGCTCAGGTGCAGCAACTCTTCGCTCGGTTTCGCCCATTGTTCCTTCGGCAGCGGCTCGGACCATTCACGCATCACGTCGGGCATGGCCTGCGGGCCGATTTTCTGAAGGCGGCGGACCTCCCATTCGACCAGGTGGTTGGGAATCGTCCACAACGTCATGACGTGGTACAGGTACCAGAAAAATCCCGAGATCCGGTTGCGCTGGCCGTCGCGTATTTGCTGGTGCATTCGCGCTCGGGCGTTGTGGAAGGTGTGCAGGCCTTCGCGGGGTGGGTCGTCGGGGCCTTGCAGGTCTTGCGGGTCCTGGATCGATTTGAGGTCGTGGATTTCGTATTCCATGTAGCCGCGAATGGCTTCCCAGTGGCTGATGGCGATGGAGAGGCCGAAACAGGGGAACTCGACGCTGGTCAGGGTCTCGCCGTGCTGGAAACCGATGCCCATGCCGTATTGGCGGTGGATGCCGTATTGGGTGGCGCCTTGGGCTTCGATGACCCAAGCGGAGAGGGACTCCCAGGGGACGAAGACGGGTTCGGTGGCGTTTTCGGGCATGAAGCAGACTTCGCGGCGTTGGCGGTTGAAGCGGGTGGGGATGATGGTGAGGCGTTTTTTGTGGTTGTGGTGCCAGACGGCTAGGCCGATGAGTAGGGAGCAAAAGCCGGTTTGCAAGGCGAGTGGGTAGGACGCGTGGTAGATCCCTACTATTGAGTCAGAAATATCCTCCCAACCATATCCAAGTACTAACCCAAGAAAACCTCCAAGCAACGGAAATAGGAATGCAACCATACAGGTGCCGCTGAATGGTCCTCCTAATATGACCTGCCATGAAAATATCTGCGGCGATCCCAGCCCAAAGTCCATGTACACATTATTCAGTTCTCCAATGTGAGGTCCATGCGGCGGCATTGCTGTTGGCAAGGGTAACGGTGCGAGATAGGTGACCCTGCCGCTGGGAAACGGCTCGACATCACCGGCGTTGCGGGACTGCTCGGGAACCGGGTCAGGCATGGGGGCATCACTCTTGGTGGGCATGGTCGGCCATCTCCAACAGATGAGTCTCAACCAGCAACAGCGGCGGATGTTCGCTGACGGATCGAAGTGGCAGTACCGGGAAACGCCCATTACCGCGTGGGTTGATTCGAATGACTTGAGTCCTTGGCTCCCAAGCCCCATTGGCGCTCAGGGTCTCGACACAGACCGCCAACTCCAGCGTTTCAGACGCCGGGGTAAACTCAGCGTCAGGATTCACGGGATAGCGCAGACACAGCACCAGCCGATCCGGCTCTGCTTGGACGATGCGCAGGCTGGCCAGCACTTCATCGCTGATGACGTCTTTGCGCTCCTGTGCCACACTCCGGCTGTGGAGGGGCACGGCAAGGCGCCGGGCACCGATCCCCAGACGGTGTATTGGTTTTCCATTCAGGGGTGGCTGAAAGTCACTGAGATTGAACCTTGGCAGGACCAGATGAATCTCACTGGGTTTGGCTTTCAACAGCAAGTTTTTCAGCCACGAGTCATGTTCGTTCGGGCCGAGTTGCGCATACGGCGCGTTGAGTAAATAGTCCAGATAGCGCTGATATTCATCCAGGGTGTGGTTGCCGCGCTCATCGGCATCCAGACTCCATGGCGTGGTTTTCAGCCATTTGTCGTGGGCGCTGAGGTTGTAGCGGTTGTACAGCCAGGTTCCCCCCAGTTCCAATACGGTGAATAGGGCGCCGGCCAGATTGAAGCGGAAAAACACCGTGGATAGTCTCGTTCCCGCCGCCGCCCAGGCAGCTGTTCGGGCTGCGGCACCCCGTGCCGTCAGTACTTTGAAGGTGGCATGCACGGTGTGGCTTAGGCCGTAGGCGTTAGCAGCCGTCATACCGCCTGCACCCAGTGTGGCCAACGCGGCGCTGCTCTGTGCCGAGTGATTCCCACTGCGCGTCGCCTCTTGCCATTTCTCCTGTTGAGAATTGAAGCTGAACCATGAGGATGCAAAACCAAAAAGGTAGGTGAAGAAACCCAACCCCACATGCATCTTCCCCAACTGCACATGCACATTCTGCAAAGCATGGTGTTGAAGCCCCGCGACGAGCTCCACGCTGCGCGCCTTCAGAGCGGTATCCGCCAGACTTTGCGCGGCCGTAAATCCAGCCGCTGCGGTAGCCGCCGCCGCATTCGAAAATGGCGTCCATACTCGCTTGTTACCGGGTTGTCGCAGCATCTCCCGATACACCGAAACCAAATTCACCCCCTGCACCAAAAACACCAACAACCCCATCCCTTCACTTCTTATCAACTTCCCATTCGGCACCGAACTCACCCCAATCCGAATATCCTTCAACAAACTCCGCACCTCCAGCTGCTGCGCCGGCGGAAACAGCGCCGTCACCCCCGCCCGGGCTTGCGTCGCGCCGTACAGCCGCACCGATTGATCCGGCAGTTCCGCAATCGGACTCAACGCCCCCGCCAGTCGCCCTTCAAGCTGCTTCAACTGCCCGCGCACCCGCACGATCTCGCCCTGCAACTCCACCGCCCGTGGCGTCTTGTGACCCTGGCGGTTTTTGTTGTGGGTGAGCTGGTTGCGTTCGCGGATCAGGGTTTTCAGGTAGTCGCGCTCCCTGAGCAGTTCCTTGAGGGTGGTTTGCAACGCCGCGTGCTCCGCCGGGCTGGCGACGGTGAAGGTCACGCCGGTGGTTTTCGCGGCGTCGAGGATCCGCACCGACAAGGCCTTGGGCAGTTGCCGAAACAGCTCGTCGAGGTCGGGTATTTTCTCGCCCGTCAGATCGAACCTTTGCAGCGCCCGACTCAGGCCGAGGTTCAGCGCGGGGCTGAGGCTGTGCTGGGCGGCGTCGGCGACGACACGGGTGTGATCGGGCAAGTCGTCGAGCGCCGGCAATCCCGGCTGTTCGATTTTCTCCAACTCGGCCAACCAGTGCGCCAGGTTGTTGAACATACCCATGCCGGCGTTGAACAGCGTGGCGTATTGCGCGGCTTTCTCAGGCTGCAGGCGCAAGGGCAAAGTGTAGAACAGCGGTCGGGTCAGTTCCGGGTGTTTCTCCAGATACCCAAGCAGGACTTCGCTGGCGTGGTCACTGCGGCAGATGTCCTTGAGGCAGGCGTATTCGGCGGTCAAGGCCTGGTGCAGTTGTTGTTGATCTTGCGCGTCGTAGTACCAGGCCGAGCGGTGGAAGCGACCGGCAACCACCAGCATCGTGCGGTCGGCGGTGAGGCGATCGAGCATCCGGTTCCAGCGACTCAGGTTGTCGCGATGCTGCGACAGCGCCGCGTCCATGGCCGGGCGGTCGATGAAATCATTGATCCCGCGTTTGCCACTGAAACTGGAACCTTCGAGCACATCGATGATGCGTTTGTCCTGCTCTTGGCCGAGCTTTATCAGGGTATCAAGGTGACGTTCGACGAAGTCGTCAGGTGCCACGTTGAAGTGCTGGCGAGTGTAGTAACGGCGGTCGGCCTCGTCACTGGCGCGGCTGTGCGCGGTGAAGTCGGGGGCGGCGCCCTGGTATTTGGCGAATTTAAACGCCTCGGCATGGGCTTCTTTGCGCAACTGCTCCAGTTCCGCGGGCACAGGGGCGTCCCGCGACTCGGTCTTGCCACCCTTGTTCAAATAATCCAGCAAGGCTTGACGGGTGTGTTCCCGATCCGGTTCCCGCAACTGTTCCAGATCGGCGAACAACCCCTTGTTCGCCGGGTGATCACTAGCGTCGCCCAGGTTGCCGAAGTCCGCCACGCTGAGCTGGCTGAGGGATTCGATGTAACAGGCCAGCAAATAATCACGTTCGTGGGTGCCGGCATTGCTCCACTCATCGACCCAGCCGACCACAGTGTCTTGATACTCGGCCAGATCACGCAACACGCCGAGGTCATCCTGCACCACGAGAAACAGCGTGTCGTCCTGATAAGGCCCGCGCACCTGACCCAGCAACTCGCCCATGTGCGCCTCGCGAAAACGTCTTGGTTGTTCCCACAAGTAAGGTTCACGTTCGTGCGCGGGGGTGTCGCTGACGTGCACCGTCGGCAGCCGAACCGCGTCTGGCGGCGACGCGGCTTCCTGCTCGGCACGGTCTTGCGCGGCTTGCGCCTGTTGCGCCTGTTGCGCCGGAACGGTCGCGATCTCCGCCAGCCACTGTTTGCCTTGCCCGACCGTGAGCAAATGCGTACCCCCGGTTTCACAATCCACCGGGCCGAGATCGATAACCTGCATGAAGTGCTCGCGTTCCTCGCGACTGTCGAACACTTGCGCGCATTTCGCCGCCGTCCATTGCACTTCCGCGAAGGTCACATACAGCGTGCTGCGCCTTGAAAACACCAGCGCCGGCCGCTCCTCGATGGGCGTGCGCTGATCATCATCGACCTTGGCGCCCTTGTGCAGCAGAGCGCTGATCAGCCCGTTGAGGACCTGGTATTCGTGAAGGTGGCCGGTAACGCTGTCAATGACATACAACCAGCCATCGCGCAGTAATCGAATGCCCAACGGACGCGTGGTGAGGGCGTAGGGCAGCTTCAGTTTGGCACTGGGGTCGAGGGGCTTTTCCACCAGTCCATAACGCAAAGGCAACAGCTGCACATGGGTTTTCTGTAGCGGGCAGGCACCAAGTGAGCCGATGGCGGTTTTCGACGCGGCCGCCGCCGCGAGGTTGGCGGGATGCGTCATGGGCGCCCCCGCTGGATGGCCGAGCGGTGGGCCAGATCAGCGGCCAGCGCCACGCGCTCGCCGGGTGGTTGCAGGGATGGCGAGTGGAGTAGTTGGGCGATAGCGGGGTGTTGTTCGAGTGCAGTACCGCCCAGCCAGGCCATCAGGTTGGCGTAATAGAAGAGCTCGGATTGGCTGCTCAGACCCAAAGCACTCGCTTCGGTCTCCCGTTGCACCAGCATCGGCCAACGCTGGGCCACAGTTTCACCGCCATGGTGTTCGGGAAAATACTTGAGCAAATGGGCGTCGAGTTCCAGCAGTGCACGGCGTCGGTCAACGCTGTCCAGCGCGGCGCTCAGCTCAGGGCTTAAGCGATAGGGCGTCGGTAATTCAGGGCATTCAGGCAACCGGGGGCTGTGACGCTGCCAATTCGCGCTGAGGCAATCGGCAATGACAACGCAAGACAGCGGGCCAAATAAGCGCTGATCACCGCTGCCGAACAGTGCATTCATCACGGCCGCATCGGCCAGACGCAGGACAACAGGCTGACCGTCGGGCAATTCAACGGTCAGCAGTTGGCGCAGGTGTTGTGCGACATCGTGCGCATGCGCCGGGCTGAACAACAGCACACCGCATTCTTCGTGCGCCTGATGCAGATAGAACTGGAAAACTGCTTCGTCAGGTCGTTGGATCGCCACCAACAGCGGTGAGATATCCTGCAACGCGGTGAAGGGCGCACAGTCATACAGCGCAAGGCTGCTTGCACCTGGACTCAGTTGTTTGAGGCGCTCCGGCAAATTGCTCAGCGTCGCACCGTCCAGCAACACAAACGCCTGTTGCTCGCTCCAGGGCAGGTCTTCAGGCAGGGAAGTCGAGAGGCTCATGCTTGGGCACCCTCACAGATCAGGCACCGCGAGGCGCGGGTTGAAATCAGTGCATGGCGTTGCCGCGCCGCATCGAACGTCACTTTCAGCAAGGGCAGGGCGCCCGGCATCAGCGGCTCCGCCGTCAGACACACAGGCGGGGTGCCGCCCTGCAGAATGGGTACGCTGCTGAAAATGCCTTCCGGCATCATCACCAGCCATTGGCCCCCACCTATCAGCCCGAGGTAGGTTCCGCCATTGACGACGATTTGTTGCCTGGCGTTCAGGTGGATTTTTTGCAGGGCGCTGAGTAGTTGACTGGCGACGCGAACATGCTGATCGCCAAGGACCAACAGGTGGTCATCCTGTTTGAGTTCGGTCAGGCGGTTGCCATAAGTCAAGTGGCGTTCTTCGCCGCGCAGGTCGTGGCTGGAGACACCGCCGACCAGGACGGAGCGTTGATTGTCGACTTGAATGCGTTCATCGTTCAGAACGTGCTGCACGAAATCGCGCTGCGCACGCAGGGCAATCTCCTCGGCGCCTTTTCTGTCCTCGATGCGCAGCTCGTTGTAGCCGCCACCGCCGGGGCTGCTTTGGCTGCGGAAGATGCTGCGTGTTTGCTCAGCGGGCAAATCCAGTGGCACGGGGGTCGAGGCGTTGGGCAGACAGCAGAGAACGTAGGGTTTGTCTGGGTCGCCGTCGGTGAAACCTACCTGCACTTCCATGCCGACTCGGGGGATTTGCACGTTGCCGTAACCGTCATGGGCCCAGCCAGTCGAAACTCGCAACCAGCAACTCGATTGTTCGTTGTGTTCACCCTCTCGGTCCCAGAGCAACTGGACTTTGACCCGGCCGTACTGGTCACAGTAAATCTCTTCACCTGACGGACCGGTGACCACTGCGTGCTGGCTGCCCGTCATTCGAGGCTTAGGGTGTTCGAGGGGCGGCCGGAATATCACGTCCCACGGTGTGGCGACGAAGTGGTTACGGTAACCCTGAGTGAAACCATCTTGTGCAGTGGTGTCGGTAATCGCTTCCTCCAGCACTTGGGGTTGCAAACCGACATGCTTGATTTCAGTCAATAACCACAGGCCATTACCGCCGAGTGGGTGCTCGGTCATCTCAAAAAAATGGCCGCTACGCAGGGCGCTTTGGTCGCTGCGCCCGTTGGCAAGCTGGTAATCGGCACGGTGGCGTTCCAGTGCCCGATTGGCCAGGTGTTTACCACGGTCGCGATGGGTGAACTGCCCAGGAAAGGCGTAGTCCTCGAGGTGCGGCATCAGCGATTTTTTAGCCTCGCTGTCGAGTTGCACGCGCGGTTTCTCGAAGTCGTAATCACGACGGCTGACGTGGGTCGGGCGGGTATTCAGTTTCAGCTTGAATTGATCAATGACCGGCGCTTCGGCGACCATGCCGTTGGCTTGCCTGTACGCGGTTGGCTGGTCGAGTTTCGAAAAACTGGTCTGGTCGTCGCCGAACACCAGCACATGCCCATCGGGGCTGTGCTCAAAGTGGAAGTGCAAACCTTCTTCTTCACACAGCCTTTGAAGAAAGTGCAGGTCGGTTTCATACTGAACACAATACAGCCGGGGCCGGTACTCGGTACTGAGTTGAAAGCGCCAGGTATCGGCCTGCATTCCTTGATCTTTCAGTACCTTGGCAATGATTTGCGGCACGCTCAGGTTCTGAAAAATGCGCTGGTTGTGGCAGTGAGAGAGATAGGCGATGTAGGGAACCAGAGTCATCTGGTAGTGGGTCAGGCGTTTGCCTGAATCACCTTCGGCAATTGCATAGACCTGCCCGTGAATGCCGGCGCCGTCAGATCCGAAGCGCAGAAAAGCCGAGCGATGCATCAGGGACTCAAGGTCAGGCTGGGGGTCGCTGACCAGTTCGAGTTTGACTTCGTAGGTTTGATTCAGCGCTTCCCTGGCGCGGAATTCGAGTACCTGAAAGTTGCGGGAGCAACCTTCAATGTCGAGTGTGAAAACGACAGGTTCGACTGCGCTGAACATCCACATTTCCTTGTGTCTATTTCAAGACATTGCACTTTCCGGAAATCTGCAAACTGGCGATGTCAGACGAATCGATATTTGGCGTAGGACGGGTCCGTTAAGTTGCAATCTGTGCTCAGGCGCGAACTGCCTTCATCACAAACCACCTGGTTGTAAGAACGATCTGTAGGGATGAGCAACGCCGACGCGTCACTGCCGGCCTGTGCATTGAACCCGGCGTCTGAGCCTGCCCGAGGCGTACTTTCTCACCCCCGAAGTAGCCAGTGATATTTAAGCACTGACCTGTTTCTGCAAGGATCAATGGCGAACGGCCATCAGCAATGTGCCACAATCGCCATCGTCGCGGCATGATGATCAGGCGGATGAAATGGATGGCCTTGGATTGCGGTACGAAACGGAAGATTTAATCGTAAGGCAGGTGCACTCGGACCGACTGCACCAGCTGTTCCGCCAGTCGGTTTCGGCGGTATTTGGCAGCTTTCTCGCGGTGCTGATGCTGTGCTGGTTGTGCTGGGACCGTTTCGATCACACGGTGATTGCGTGGTGGATAGCGCTGCTGACGGCGTCGTCGTTGTTGCGCGTCTCGATGTTCATTGCCTATTTCCGCAGCCCGGACAGTGAACGCACCCCTGTGCGCTGGGAGCGTATCTATTGGGGGACGCTCGTCTTGTCCGCCGGTATCTGGGGCGGCGGCGCGCTGGCGGTCATGCCGGCCGATGACCTGTTGGCCCAGGCACTGGTCATGCTTTTTTGCGTCGGGATGTCTGTCAGTGCGGTGTCCTGTTACTCGGCCTATCGCTACATGACGATGGTGTCGATTGGCCTGGTGCTGTTGCCTTGTACGATTTGGCTGTTGTTTCAACCCACTTCCCTGCAAGTGGGTATGGGCGTTGCGGTCCTCGTGTTCGCCTCCTTTGTGTTCAGCGCGACGCGCAGCGTGTCCGACGCTCTGGAAACCGCTTTTCGTTTAACCCGTGAAATGGAGCAGGCCCACAGTGTTTCCACCCGTGCCGCCCAGACTGATGAACTCACGGGTCTGAAGAATCGCCGGGCTTTTTTCGAGCACGCCCAGCAACTGTACGCCCACTGTAAGACCCGCCAATTGCCGCTGTGTGCCGTGATGCTGGACATGGATCACTTCAAGCTGATCAATGACACCTACGGGCATCAGGTCGGGGATCAGGTATTGCGGCAAATGGGGACGGTTATCAGCCGGTCTTTCCGCGAAGCCGACGTTTATGGCCGGTTGGGTGGGGAGGAGTTTGCTGTTTTGTTGCCGGACACCTCGATCGAGGTCGCGCAGAACATTGCCGAGGAACTCATCCAGTCGATCGCGGGACTGATGACCGGTCCGGTTCACCGCATCTCGGCCAGCGTCGGCGTGGCGTCAATGAATACCGAGGATAACGATCTGCACAGTTTGATGAACAACGCCGACAAGGCGCTGTATCGCGCCAAGGCACGCGGGCGTAACCAGGTCGTGATTTCCGAATAAGCCCGCAAGCCCTCGAAAAGCAGCACGATGCAACGAATGCCACGTCATGGCCTCATATGAAAACGAGCGGCGCCTTTAATGCAGAAGGGCGGATGCCATTTTTTCATGACGAGAGGTGATTGTTTCCATGACGGCTGCTGAAAAAAACCATGTGGACTGGCTGGTCGAACAATCGATGCTTCATGCCGCGAGACAACGGGCCAAGCTCTACTCCGGGCAAGGTCGCCTGTGGCAACAGCCCTTCGCTCATACCCGGCCCCGTGACGCCTCGGCGCTGGCTTCGGTGTGGTTCACCGCGTACCCGGCGTCTATCGTCACCCGTGAAAATGGCACGGTGCTCGAAGCCTTGGGGGAAGAAACCTTATGGCACGCCTTGTCGAGAATCGGCATCCAGGGCATTCACAACGGCCCGCTGAAAAGGTCTGGCGGCCTTTCGGGCGCCAGGCACACGCCCACCATTGACGGCAACTTCGACCGCATCAGTTTCGACATCGATCCGCAGTTGGGCACCGAGGCGCAACTTCAGGCATTGACGCGCATGGCCGCCGCGCACAACGCGGTGATCATCGACGACGTCATTCCGTCGCATACCGGCAAAGGCGCGGATTTTCGCCTGGCCGAGATGGCGTATGAAGACTACCCGGGGCTCTACCACATGGTGGAAATCCGCGAGGAAGACTGGCCGCTGCTGCCCGAGGTTACCGAAGGGCGCGACGCCCAAAACCTCAGTCCGCAGCAGGTCGATGTTCTGCGCGACAAGCATTACATTGTCGGCCAGTTGCAACGGGTGATCTTCTTCGAGCCCGGGGTCAAGGAAACCGACTGGAGCGCGACGCCGATCGTGATCGGGGTCGACGGCAAGCCGCGACGCTGGGTTTATCTGCATTACTTCAAGGAAGGGCAGCCGTCGCTGAACTGGCTGGACCCGACCTTCGCCGCGCAGCAGATGATTATCGGCGATGCGCTGCATGCCATCGACGTCATGGGCGCGAAAATCCTGCGTCTGGACGCCAACGGGTTTCTCGGCGTTGAACGCAAGCTCGATGGCACCGCCTGGTCGGAAAGCCATCCCTTGTCGATCACCGGTAACCAGTTACTGGCCGGCGCGATTCGCAAGGCCGGCGGTTTCAGTTTTCAGGAACTGAACTTGACCGTTGACGATATTGCCGCCATGTCCCACGGCGGCGCCGACCTTTCCTATGACTTCATCACCCGACCCGCGTACCAGCATGCGTTGCTGATGGGCGATACCGAATTCCTGCGCTTGATGCTGCGTCAGATGCATACCCTCGGCATCGATCCGGGCTCGCTGATCCATGCGTTGCAGAACCATGACGAACTGACCCTCGAACTGGTGCATTTCTGGACCCTGCACGCCCATGACAACTTCCTCTATCAGGGGCAGACGTTCCCCGGCAACATTTTGCGTGAGCACATTCGCGAGCAGATGTACGAACGCCTGGCCGGCGAGCACGCGCCGTACAACCTGAAATTTGTCACAAACGGCGTGTCCTGCACCACCGCCAGCATCATCACCGCAGCGCTGGGGATTCGCGACCTCGATGCCATTACCCCGGCGGATATTCAGCGTATACGCCAGATTCATGTGCTGCTGGTGATGTACAACGCGATGCAGCCGGGCGTTTTCGCGTTGTCGGGTTGGGATCTTGTCGGCGCACTGCCGCTGCCGGCAGAACAGATCGCGCACCTGATGCTCGATGGCGATACCCGCTGGATTCATCGCGGCGCCTATGATCTGGTTGACCTCAATCCGGAAGCGGAGCTGTCGGACGGGCAGATGCCGCGCCCGAAAACGTTGTACGGCAGCCTGACCAGTCAACTGAAAGATCATGACTCGTTTGCCTCGCAGTTAAAGCGTATCCTGGCGGCGCGCCGTTCCTACGATATTGCCGCCAGTCGCCAGATTCTGGTCCCGGATGTCGAGCATCCGGGGTTGCTGATCATGGTCCACGAACTGCCGGCCGGCAAAGGCACCCAAATCACCGCGCTGAACTTCGGCTCGACAGCGATCACCGAAACCCTGCACCTGCCCAATATTGCCCCGGGACCGGTTGTCGACATCATCAATGAGCGGGTCGAAGGCGATCTCACGCCCGAGGGCGAATTCACTATCACGCTGGATGCCTATGAGGGGTTGGCGCTGCGCGTGGTCAGTAGCTCGCCGATGATCTAGCCCGTTTTGCGGACGCCGGGAGGGCTTCGATGAATTCAGATCTGACGTTCGGCATTGAAGAGGAATACTTCATCACTGACCTGCGCACTCGGCGCATGTCGGAGGGGCCGCCCGGCGCAGCGATTGAAGCCTGCAAGATTGAATTGGGCCCGTGCTTTGCCTATGAAATGTTTAAAGGGCAGGTCGAGGTCGCTTCTCCCGTTTTTACTGACGTTGCGCAAGCTGCGGAGTATCTGGGCACCGTTCGCCAAACCTTGCGACAAACGCTTGATCCTTATGGCCTGGGACTGCTCAGTGTCGGCAGCCATCCGCTGGCGGACTGGCGTCTGCAACAGGCCACAGAGCAGGACCATTTTCTTCAACTGTTCGAAGACTACCAGCGCGTAGCCCGCCGTAGCCTGCTGTCCGGTCTGCATGTGCATGTTGAAATTCCGGGTCACCTGGACCGTATCCACGTGATGAACGAGGTCTTGCCGTGGACGCCGTTTTTGCTGGCCTTGAGCAGCTCTTCACCGTTTTGGGAGGGCGCCGACAGCGGTTTTGCGAGCTACCGGCAAACGGCCTGTGATGAATGGCCGCGGATGGGCATTCCGGAGTTTCTTGAAGACCAATCCGCCTATGACGCTTACCTCGCACTTTTGATCCGCAGTGGCGCTGTCCGGCAGGCGGGCGATATCTGGTGGGGTTTGCGACCTGCGGCGAAGTATCCGACACTGGAATTGCGAATGACGGATGCGTGTCCACGGTTGGGTGATGCTTTGTGCATCGCCTCTTTTTTTCGCTTGCTGGTGGCATATGCCATTGATCAAGCGCATCCCGGAGCGGCCTATTCGCAATCATCCCAGTGGATTCTCAAGGAAAACCGCTGGCGTGCGAAACGCTATGGAACTCAGGCGTCGTTCATTATTGAAGGTTACGACCGGCCGTTCTCAATGGAGCAGTGGCTTTTCATGGCTGAACAGATATTGAGCGATGCGGCGCGAACACTGGGCGCAGAGTCCGTTTTTGCTCACATCAGGCAAATGCTCCGTGAAGGGACCAGTGCACAGCGACAACTTGGCGTCTACCGGCGAGCCTTGCGCAGTAGGGAAGATGCTCATGTTGCACTGTCGCAAGTGGTGGACCAGTTGCTGATGGAAACGTCGCAAGCGCCGTGTTTCGATCAAGGTGGGCCGTGACCCCGCCTTCATCCCAACAGCGGCAATCCCGGCAGGGCGTTGACAGTGCAGGTGCTCTGATCCGTATTTTTCTGCGCGATCTGCATCTGTTACGTACCTGGCGTGCGCCTCACAATGACAGCACGGTCCGCATTCGCAGTAGCGCTTGCACCGCACTCTCATTCCGTAGGAGGCTCCATGGCCAAGATGTCCCTTTTCCTGGGTGGTTTTCTGGTGTTAACCCTTTTGATCGGTGCCTTGGCGACGATCTCTCCCGTTTAGTCCATTTCTCCAGTCCGCAAAAGCACAACGCCTCCACTTGGGAGGCGTTGCAGTTTTCCAGCCTGATCAGATTTTTTCGCGCTAGCAAAAGCGGCCGCAACAGACGCCCCTTTCGGTTTTTTTCAGTGCCCGTCCGCAAGCTGTCTCGCCGGTATCCGCAAAGAGCACCAGGCTATCAACATCGCCATGGATGCCAAACCGAAAGTGACCCACGAAACCAAACCGATACCGCCTTCGAATGCCCATGCCGCCTGCGCCATCAGCTCTCTCGCCTGGTCACTCGACAAGTCTGCGGCCACATTATGCGCGCCCGATAGCGTCTCACTCGCCAGCATGGTCTGCACTTCGTTCAGAAACTCCGGAAGCTGCAATGCACTGCGATAGTAGGCAGTGACAAGCCCGCCAAGCACGGTCGTCCCCAAAACTACGCCCACTTCATAGGCCGTTTCGCTAATGGCCGACGCGGCACCGGCCTTTGCCGGTGGCGCCGCCGACAAAATCACATCATTGGACACCGTCGCGATCGCGCCCACGCCAATGTTCAGCAAGGCAAAAGCCACCACTAGAACGGTCAGGCTACTGCCCATGCTAGCGACCAGCAAAAATGCCGCTCCAGCAAACGCCATCAAAATCGGTATCAGCACATGTACCTGTAACCGCTGCGCGACAGGCACGACTGCCATCCCCACGATAATCGCCATGATCTGACCCGGTATCAAAGCAAGACTGGCACTCAATGGCGACATCTGAAGGACGATCTGCAGGAACTGTGTGGTGAAGAATACGAAGCCTATGAGGAATGCGAGGCTCATCAGATTGATCAGCACTGAACCGCTAAAGGTGCCGTTGCGGAACAGACTCAGATCCATGAGCGGTACTGGCAGACGTAGCTGCCGATGCACAAACAGCCAGCCCGCGACTGTGCCTGCTGCAAAGGCTGTCACAGCCATCCAATCGATACTATGACTGGCACTGTGTTTAATGCCGTAAACAATAGCTCCAAGGGCTACCATCGATTGCAGAATGCTGATCGGATCCAGCGGCCCCGAAGCGTCTCGCTCGGACTCAGGCAACAACACCGGTCCCAATATCAGCAGTGGCACCAGCACGGGCACTGCCAACAGAAAAATCGACCCCCAACTAAAGAACTCCAGCAACACTCCACCCACCAAGGGGCCAAGTGCCGATCCTACCGTCAACGTCGTGGCCCAGATCGCGACTGCTAGTCTCCGTTCTTCTCGATCCTCGAACACCGAACGTATCAACGCCAACGTTGAGGGCATTAGCATCGCACCGAAAACGCCCATACACGCTCGACCAGTAATCAGTTGGATAGCGGTGTCGGAATACGCGGTAAGTACTGACACGAGGGCAAAACCCAAAGACCCAGCCAGCAACAACTTACGATGACCGATTCGATCTCCTAGGCTACCCATCGAGACCAGCAATCCCGCCAACACCAGCGAATATGCATCGATCATCCACAGCTGCTGACTAGCGCTCGGACGCAGGGCCTCGGCAATCTTTGGTAACGCGAATCCAAGTACCGTATTGTCAACGGTCACCAGCAACACTGGCAGCATCAGCACACTTAAGCCTAACCAACGTTTTGATCTCGATCCGCGGTGTGTCGCCTCACTTACGAATGCCATGGGTAAAACTCCTTACTGCACACAAAAAAATTCACGGGACATTTTTCAATGCGCCCGTGAAACGTTTCCTACGCGCTTCCTTGGCGAGGATTTAATCAGTTCAGCAATGAAAAAACGTGCTGACAATCGACAGCTCCAGAATTCAAACGATTGCCCAATGTATTTGAAATGCCTTGTAGGTCATTTCTGAACTCGTCGTAATCCTGATTACGGACATTTTTTATCAATCGCTCCATCCCTTCCGCTAGCGCAGCGCGCTGATGGCTGGCCTGGTCATTTTCTAGCTGTATGTCCCAGTAGACTTCAGGCGGATTTACCAGAACCCGGGACAGTAACGCCATCATTGTGCGCATTGGAGGCGGCATCACCTCAAGAGCGCTTTCCAGATCCAGCGAAGACCTTGCCAGCGCTAGACCGAACCCGAGAATTGCGGCATGGGGCAGTGCCTGACAGAGAGCCATGAGTTCATCATGGGCCACCGGTGTCATTCGCTTTATCTTCATCCCAGCCCCCATCAGATGTTGCTCGATGAAGGTCGAAGGCGAATCGCCGTCTTCTAGGCAAATTGCCACGGTGCGTCCCTGAACGGAGAGCTTGGGTGAAAACATCGGATTGACACCGACGAAAGGCTGCTGGGGCGAGGCATCCTTCAATGCTCTGTAAAATGGCTCCTGAACAGAACAAGTCGGTATAAACACAACATCGCTCGAAACAGAGCCAACAACCCAAGGTATTGCCCGGATAGCCACGCTTTCGGGTAGCGCAAAGACTACTGCAACCGCCCCTTGGAAGATGTATTCGGTGCTGCTGAACGGACTTGTGACATCAACTTCATAGAAGCCACTTTCCTGTTCCGAAGGCCTGCGATCCACCACCCGGACATCGTATCCATATTGCAAAAAAATTCGGCTGATCAACGAGCCAACCAAACCCGCCCCACCCAATACGACAACCGTGTCGCTCATCATGATTCGCTCCCAGCGACAAAACTGTAATAAGGCACGCTAGCCTTGACCAAAGTTTCTTCAAGCTCTTGCTGTGGATCGGAGTGCGCAACAATCGCGCCACCAATTCCAAATTTCGCCTCGTTACCCTGGAGCACTGCTGTTCGGATGACAATACTCAGTTCCGCTCCACCACTGAAAGATAACCAGCCTAATGCGCCTGAGTAGACACCACGGGCAGAAGACTCCAATACGTCAATAATTTCCATCGTGCGTTTCTTCGGAGCTCCCGTCATTGAGCCGCCCGGGAAACAGGCTCGAATAGCTTCGATCGTTGAAACATCCGAGCGAAGGTGCCCACGAACTGTTGAGACCAGTTGATGAACCGAAGAAAAGCTTTCCACCGAGAAAATCTCAGGAACATGAACGCTCCCTGGACGGCACACTTGATTCAAATCATGGCGCACCAAATCAACAATCATCAGGTTTTCGGCCCTGTCCTTGGCCGAGCTGCATAGCTCATCGCGCAGTATTTGGTCCTCAGCGAATTGTTCACTACGGGGACGGGTTCCCTTGATCGGTCTGGATTCGATCAAGCCGCTGTCATCGATCCTGAGAAAGGTTTCGGGCGAAGCGCTCAATACTGAAAATCCTGAAAACGAGAGATAGGCGCCGTAGGGTACGGGGCTGGCCTGGCGCATTCGCCGATAAGCACTCAAAGGCGCACCGCCGTACGCCATTTTTGCCCTGTTGGTCAGGCAGATCTCATACGACTCTCCATCGGTGATGTACTTGAGAGATTGATTGATCTTATTGATGTAATCATCTGGCCCGTCCTCAAGCGAGAGCTTCAGCTGATCTACAGCACCTGGAATAAAAGTACTGCAATGACCTGATGACTCTTCATCACAATTGAGAAAATCAGGCAAGGACGGCCAAACAACAGCATCGCCAGTCGCAGTCATCATGCATTCATAGGCCTTGCCTTCATGATGATCAAAGACAAAGAAATGTGGTGAAAACATGAATGAAGCATCCGGATAAACCGAACGATAAGTTTTGCATCCACCCGCTAGTGCTTTTAACTCGTAACCGAGGTAGCCGACAAAACCACCCTTGAAAACAAACGGCAAGTACTGAGGGGTTGCCACCTGCACAGATTCGAAGATCTGTGCAGTCAGTGTAAAAAAGTCTCCTTTGATGCTTTTTTTACCCTTAGGGCCCTCAAGTTTCAGGCACTCATCGTTGACATCGTACTCAAGCCTTATCGCTCCTTGAGTCTCCCCACTTCCCATGATCGAGTACCGAGCATTAGGTCTTTCCGACTTCTCGCTGTCTAGCCAAAAAGCATGACGATCATCTGCATAGAGCGTTGAAAATACTGATTGTGGATCCGTGCATTCGGAGAACTCGCGATAAGCAAGCTGCATATTCAGCATCCCCCCTACTGCGACGTATGCATTTTTTGACGACGTACATTCTGTGCCAGACTCTAAGCGAGTTCTAATACTGTCGTTATGCTTTAGTGCCATGCGTATGAAGTTGCTCAATAGCGCATGGCCATATTCTGAATCGATGGATTCAGGGTGGAACTGGACCCCCCAAACCGGTCTGGTGACGTGTTCGATTGCCATGACCACACCTTCAGACGTCCAGGCCGTGCATTGGAGCTCTGCTGGTAGGCTTGTACACATCAACGAATGGTATCTGACCACTTCGAACTGATCCGGCAAATCTCGAAAGAGCCCTTTACCTGAATGAGTAATGCGACTGCGGTAGCCATGCACAGGATTGGGGGCGTGCCCCACGGTCCCCCCAAGAAATTGAGCGATACCTTGGTGTCCCAGACAAATCCCGAGCAACGGGACAGGAGAATGGAGAATAACGTCACCGCAAACCCCGAAATCCCCCTCATCTCCGGGGTGCCCTGGACCGGGCGACAGAACTACAGCGTCATATTTTCCGATGCCCAGGTCATCGTACCGAACGGTATTTTTGACTACATCTGCGCAAATTCCTGTCACCTCATACAAATATTGAGCGATGTTCTGGGTGAAGGAATCGAAGTTATCAATCAGCAGTATTTTCATGAGGATTGCCCTGGGGCCAGACACTGATTGATCACAACGTCTTCCTGAATACACGTCTCTTCTATAATCAGTTTGAATATCGACTCGGTGTATTCCGGCCTCAATCCCACCGCCTCCGATCTAGCCTTAATCATATCGAGCACGTAGGAAATTCGTCCGGGTTGCATCATCGCAATGCCATGGACGGCTTTAAGTTCGGCAATGCCCATACATACCTTCATTCGCTCAGAAAGCAGGTCGACAACTTGCAAATTTATCAAGTCAAGCCGCTCCCGCTGCGGCTGCAAAATGTTAGACGTGCCTGTCTGTGATAACTGTCCCTGTTGCTTCATCTTTTGCACCTCCGTTAGCCAATTTCTGGAAGAGAGTTGTCAGTCAGGCGTGATCCAGTTCATTGATAGCAGGCGTCCATAACCCTTTGCTCGTCATAGCCTCCAGAGCCCCCCCTAACAACCTGATGTCTTTGTCGCTGTGGCTTGCTGATATCGCAAAACGCAGCATCGCTTTGCCTTTGGCAATAATTGGATAAAACACCGGGAAGAGCAGCATGCCTTGGTCACGCAGGATTCTCGCAGCCTGCAGACCGGCCTCCTCTGTCTCAAAGAAGGCTCCTCTGACAGGTGACTGAATACCTGCGTTGAGCAACCGGTTATCGGTGAGGGAATCTAAAAGGCTGACGTTTTCCCAAAGTCGCTGTTGCAGTACATCGAGCTCTTCACTGAGATGGATTTTCGCCGAGGCAACGTTCGCCGCCAGCATGGGCACCATAATGGAATGACCAAATATCAGTGGATTCGCCAGGGTTCGAATAACTTCAATATCCCGTGGATCCGAAACCACGACAAAACCACCCGAGCCACCAAAGGCCTTGGAGAGAGACCCCGCCAGAATAATATTTGCTGGTAACGAGTGATCAACCGCTGAAAAGGCATATCCCGCACCATGACGTCCGACGATCGAAATACCATGAGCATCGTCTACGTATAGGTATCCCCGCGCCGACTCTAGCTGCCGAGAGAGCTCGGCGATGGGTACAAGACCACTCATCGAACCAATTCCATCGATCAAAAGCACAGGAGTCTCATCTTTGTCGGTGCAGTCCTTCAGCGCTCTTGTCAGCGATTCTGGATTGGTGGACTCAACTCTAGAAACAGAACCGAACTGCTCCAAAATCCCCCTAAGCACCTGCATCGAAGCATGGGCGGTTTTGTCCATCAGCCAGTGGATTCGTTTTTTGACCGGATACCTACTCAACGAACCACTCCCCAGCAACGGTAAAACACCTAAATGGACACTGCTGGTAGAGGTAAACACCGCGACGCCGCTACCTCTGTAAACCTGACCAAGCAACTCTTCTAGTTGAGGCAGGTAACTCGGGCGCATTGCACTTCGAGAAGCCGACAGGTGCAGTCCGGAAGTTTCCATAGCGTGGTGTGCGGCGTCGATCAATGCCGAATGGGTTTCTAAGCCCAAGTACGAACAGGAAACGAACTCTGTGAACGTACCTCCGTCTTGCAAGGTAATGTCCTTACCCACACGACGCGCAACGGTAAAACCTGTCAGTCCTTCCTCGTAAGCCTTCGCCAGCGCACCAGTAGTGTTACCGCGACGAACGCTCATCCAGTCTTGTTTAGTTTGCGCATCCATTGCTAAAACTCCTTTATGAAAATCAACGAGATTTGCATCCGACAGTCATTACTGAACTGCCCGACGCATCGGACGCTTCCGTATCGATTATCGTCTGAATATTTGTCAGCTGATTCTGCTTAAACAGTTCGCGTACCACTTGGGCCTGCTCTTCGCCATGCTCAATGACTAGCCAACCTTCGCGACTTAGTAGCTGGTTCGCGAGTGAGATGATTTGCCGTATCAGTTCAAGACCATCGGCCCCGGAATAGACTGACGCCTGTGGATGGTGATCACTCCATTCAGGCAGCAACTCTTGGGACTGTGGGACGTACGGAGGATTAGCGACAATCAAACCAACTTCATGTGTGAATCGCCTAAATGCCTGTTCGTCGCGAATGTCTGCCTGCAAGTGATTGACTCGTATCCCTTTGCAGGCAAGCCGGTCGATGTTGCGCTTGAGGTACTGCACCGCTAAATCATCAAACTCCACGCATGTCACTTTCAGGTCTGGTCTGCGCCGTGCGATCGCCAGGCCAATCGCGCCACTTCCAGCACACAAATCGAGAACACTCGCTCCCGATCGCAGCGCGCCGCTGGTCTCCAGCCACTTGTGAATGATTTGGCTGTGAGGACGAGGGATAAACACGCCGCTACCTACCACCAGCGGCATTTCGTCAAACTCCACCATGCCAACAATATGCCCGAGAGGAATTCGGTTACAGCGCTCTTGAACCGCCAACATAAATTCTTCGAGCGCACGACCTTTATCCACCCGTTCGATATAGCGATCTATAAGACAACTTAAATCTTCTTCCAAGTCCCAGATGCCAGATTCCTGCAACAAGGTCCGCGCTTGACTAATAGCAAGATACTCACGATCAGTAAGACTCATGACCACTCCTTGTAATACTGCGAAAGTCTTTTCAAGATTGACTCATAAAGATAGGAGAATGCCACCAACTCCGGCGGAGGCGTAAATGACGGATGCAAGTCATTTATCAGCTTTTCATAATTACGCGACAGCCCTTCATCCAGCAGAGGAAACCAATAAGGCTTTATATCCCAACGATACTCATATCCAGTGGCAAACATCTGCTGCACCGTTTCCCTGACCGTATGCTCGCGGGCAAACCCAGATAACGGCGCACGGACTGGTTTGAAAGGGCTGAGATCTAGATCGGGAGTCTCTATATCGGTCAGACAATCAGCTATATACCGCGCCAACAATGGCGATTGGTGCAGGCCATCCCGGTAGGTACCTGTTGCAAGCCAAAGACCTTCGATGCGGCACTCACCAATCAATGGGAAACCATCTGCTGGAATTGGTCTGTTGCCAACTTGTATGGAAATTATGTCAGCGCCATGAAGGTCCAGGTTCAATTGGTCAACAGCACAATCAAGCAAAAACTGAACATCTGATATAAGAGCCTGTTGCTTTGGCCGCTCCGAAATAATGTTAGTTGCCCCCAGATACAAGACTCCATCCCCACGAGGGACGCAGTGTAAGCCGCATGCAAAGGCACGATTTGGCGTCCGTATGACCGAACTCGGCAAATCGACCCCTTCTGGCATCTTTACGAGAATGGAAACGCCGTAACCACTGAACAGCGGTGGTATTTTCTTCACGAGTTCGTCGAAATCGCTGAGCAAATCCAGAGATTGAACGCCTGCGGCAACCACAACCTTCCTTGCCCAGAGAACCTCCCCACTGCACAACTCGACACCCGTTGCTACACCACCCTCAGCCAACACTCGCTTAGCATTTTCATTTTTCAGAGTGCCGCCTTCGGTGACAAATGCAGCATCCAGTTTCTCCAGTAAAAGATGCGAATTCACTGAATGTTCGTTTGGAATGTACAACCCTCTCAGAGGACGAACCAGATGGTTGGGCTTAAGCCACTCCATCTGGCGTGGATCAACAATTTCGAACGGTTCACCATACTCACGTAGGGTACTCTCGATGGTGTCGTAGTTAACGCTGTCCACCTCATCCATGCCGGCGGTATTGAGCAGCACATGGGTCCCGATAGCGGTAAATAACGAACTAGAATCACCTGAAGAAATTGCCAGGCGCTGCGCCCAACTTGACCACAGGCGTTGGGCTTTTCGATCCATGTCTAATTTCAATCGACCAAAATCACTTGCAAGTAGACCGCTGGTTACTTCCCCGAAACATCCATTCATCGCCCCAGCAGCCTTTGACGCTGCATTTGTACGATCAATCTCACCGACCCGGCAGACACTCAGCCCTCGGGTGGACAATTCATACGCGATTGACCCACCCACTGCTCCTGCACCTACAACAATGACGTCGAATTCCATTCCCGACCTCCAGAAATTTGTAGAGGATTATTCTCACAATTAGAAAACAATTCTTTTCTATAATTTCGCGCCATCACAGTTCAATTGACAATTTGTTTCATATTATTCCCGTGAAACAACTCGAAACGTCGTCGAGATAAACGTAGGAATAAGACTTCAGATATCAGGAGATGAGCCTCGATGAGCAGTCGAGAAAAGGCGACTTTGGTCATTTCAGGCAACGAGCGATTGGGGGAAACATTTTTTATTGAAAGCTAACTCCCGATTAAAGGACGCTGCTGATAAGTTGCTCCACATTTTTGCTGGCGATTGCTGCACTTACCGAAAGGCGGTTGGTGTTGGCGCACTTCCGCCGAATGTTACACCCACAAAAAGAAAACACCCCGAACAAGTCGGGGCATTTTCTTGGCCTTCAGAATGCGTATTCACACAATCTGACTTGAGAGGCGTTGCAGTTTTTACGATGTCACTTCAAATCAAACCGATCCAGATTCATCACCTTGGTCCAAGCCGCCACGAAGTCCTTCACAAACTTTTCCTTCGCATCACTGCAGGCATAGACCTCAGCCAACGCACGCAATTGCGCATGCGAGCCAAAGACCAGATCAACCCGCGTCCCGGTCCATTTCACCTCACCGGTTTTGCGGTCCCGCCCTTCAAACTCATCGTTAGCCTCCGAGACCGGTTTCCATTCCACGCCCATGTCGAGCAGATTCTTGAAGAAATCGTTGGTCAACGCCTCCGTCTGCTGGGTGAAAACGCCATGCTTCGTTTGTCCGACATTGGTGTTCAACACACGCAGGCCGCCGATCAACGCGGTCATTTCCGGTGCGCTGAGGGTCAGTTGTTGCGCTTTGTCGATCAGCAAATGCTCGGGCGATACGCGGTAGCGGGATTTGGTGTAGTTGCGGAAACCGTCGGCGATAGGCTCAAGGAAGCCGAAGGATTCCACGTCGGTCTGTTCTTGCGAGGCGTCCATCCGTCCCGGTGTGAACGGAACCGTCACGCTGTGCCCTGCATTTTTCGCGGCCTGCTCGACACCGGCACTGCCGGCCAGCACGATCAGGTCGGCCAGCGAAATTTTCTTGCCGCCACCCTGGCCGTTGAACTCGCTCTGAATGCTTTCGAGTTTCCCCAGCACGTTGGCCAGTTGCTCAGGCTGGTTGGCCTGCCAGAATTTCTGCGGGGCCAGGCGCAGGCGGCCGCCGTTGGCGCCGCCGCGTTTGTCAGAGCCACGAAAGGTCGAAGCCGCCGCCCACGCTGTTGATACCAGTTGCGCGACGCTGAGGCCCGAGGCGAGGACTTTGCTCTTGAGCGCGGCCACGTCGCTGTCGTTGACCAGTGCATGGTCAACGTCCGGAATCGGGTCCTGCCACAGCAGTTCTTCGCTGGGCATTTCCGGGCCGAGGTAGCGGGAGAGGGGGCCCATGTCACGGTGGATCAGCTTGAACCAGGCGCGGGCAAACGCGTCGGCGAGCTGATCCGGGTTCTCGAGGAAGCGTCGCGCAATCGGTTCATAGATCGGGTCGAAGCGCAGGGCCAGGTCCGAGGTCAGCATCGTTGGATTACGCCGCTTGGACGGGTCGTGTGCATCCGGAATGGTCCCGGCGCCAGCGCCGTTCTTGGCGATCCACTGGTTCGCGCCGGCCGGGCTCTTGCTCAGTTCCCACTCGAAGCCGAACAGGTTTTCCAGGTAGTTGTTGCTCCACTTTGTGGGGGTGGTAGTCCAGGTCACTTCCAGTCCGCTGGTGATGGTGTCCGGGCCCTTGCCGGTGCCGAAACTGTTTTTCCAGCCAAAGCCCTGGGCTTCGAGACCCCCCGCTTCGGGCTCGGCGCCGACATTGTCGGCAGGCCCGGCGCCATGGGTTTTACCGAACGCATGGCCGCCGGCGATCAGGGCCACGGTTTCTTCGTCGTTCATCGCCATCCGTCCGAACGTTTCGCGAATGTCCTTGGCCGACGCGACCGGGTCCGGGTTGCCTTCAGGGCCTTCCGGGTTGACGTAAATCAGGCCCATTTGCACGGCGGCGAGCGGGTTTTCCAGGTTGCGCCCCTGTTCGGTACGGCTTTCCTCGTTTTCCCCAGGCTCGGCCACGAGCGGGCCTTCGCCTGGCTCTTGCATCGGTTCGTTTTCTTTGCCGTAGCGGGAATCGCCACCCAGCCATTTGTTTTCCGAACCCCAGTAAACGTCCTCATCCGGTTCCCAAACGTCGGCACGGCCGCCGGAAAAACCAAAGGTCTTGAAGTCCATGGATTCCAGCGCGACGTTGCCGGTGAGGACGATGAGGTCCGCCCAGGAGAGGTTGCGGCCATACTTTTGCTTGATCGGCCACAGCAGCCGGCGCGCCTTGTCCAGGCTGACGTTGTCCGGCCAGCTATTGAGCGGGGCGAAGCGCTGCTGGCCGGAACCGGCGCCGCCACGCCCGTCGCCGGTGCGATAAGTGCCGGCGGCGTGCCAGGCCATGCGAATGAACAGCGGGCCATAGTGACCGAAGTCCGCCGGCCACCAGTCTTGCGAGTCGGTCATCAGTGCAGTCAGGTCTTGCTTGACCGCCGCAAAGTCGAGATTTTTGAACGCTTCGGCGTAGTTGAAGCCCTCGTCCATCGGGTCCGACAGCGACGAGTGCTGGTGCAGGATTTTCAAATTCAGCTGGTTCGGCCACCAGTCACGGTTGGTCGTGCCACCGCCAGCGGCGTGATTGAACGGGCATTTCGATTCATTTGCCATGTGCGAGCTACCTTCGGTCGTGTTCATCCGGCTATCGGGCCCGAAGCGGGCGTTAAACAGCGATGAGCGAGATCAATGACATAGGCTGAAGGGCCAGCAGTTGGATCAACTGATTGAGGTGACCACGCGGGGGATTCTGAACAGCGGCAATCAGATTGCCTGCGCGGTGACCCACGGGGGCCTAGTCAAGCTTCGGGCTCATTCCTGTCTCCTTTCCAGCGCTGATCCGGCCGGCTTGTGACGCCAGCGCAGACTAAGGTTAGACCCCAGTGGGGAAGTCAGCTAATAGGGGGAGTGTTAGGGCTTGATAGGCAAAATCTTTCTTTGGACTCGTAGAAATGACGCGGCTTATGACCGCTCCGGGGTCGTGCATACGCTACGTGCAGCATGTCCAGGCTACAAATAGCCCCAGCGTGGACACATTGCAGATACATAAGCGCGGTTTCATGGGACCGTCCCAACACCACACGAGACTTTTGCCATGTTCCGCAAACTGCAACATGCCTTCAGGTTCCTCAGCCAGAGCACGCGCCTGATGGTCGGCGTTCCGGATTACGACAATTACGTCGCGCAGATGGCGCTGAATCACCCGGGCCAGCCGGTCATGAGTTATTCAGCGTTCTTCCGCGAGCGTCAGGAAGCACGCTACGGCAAACGCAGCTGCACGACGCGTTGCTGCTGAACACCGGTTGATCGGCGGTTTGCTCGACCCGAACTCAGGGCCGAGCAACCCGAGGCTAGAAGGCGCAGACCGTGCCCTGCAACACGATGCGCCCGAACTGCGCATTGTCGTCCAGCGGCGTTATGGCCAGCAGTTGATCCAGGCGGATCTCCTGTTGACCGTCAGCCGTTTCAACGCAGAGAAACTCTTCCTTATCGCTGGAAGTTCGCGTCGTCAGCGCTTTGGCCGTCAGGCTTTCGCTGTTCATCAACTCGACATGCAGTCGATATCCGCGCAGGCAGGCGATCTCCAGATAGTCGTGCAGATCACAATTCAAAGGCTGATACGCGTTCATGTCATTTCTCCTCAAAACCTTGCAGTTTGATGATGCAGTGACGTTGCTTGCTGATCGCGGCCACGACGGTGTTCGTCGGTTCGACGTGGCGGAACCGCCATTTATTCTGGGAAACATCTTGTTCCTGAAAGCCCTGTTCATCAAGGAACCGACGTGCGTAGAAAATCCCGGCCCCGTCCTCATCACGCCGCGCGACTAGACTAACCAAGGTTATCAAACGGCAGGAGCGACAACCGTGGCGCCACTCCCATGGACTCATTGATCACTGTAGCAGCGCGAGCACTGGCGGCAGGTGATCCGCTCGGGGCGCTGGACCGGGTGGCGTTGCGCGACGATGCGCCAGCGCTTGCGTTGCGCGGCATCGCGATGGCGCAGCTCGGCGATCTGGTTCGGGCGAAGGTCCTGATCAAGCGTGCGACGCGTGCCTTCGGGCCAAAGGAGACGTTGGCGCGGGCGCGGTGCGTGGTGGCCGAGGCGGAAATCGCGCTGGCATCGCGAAACCTGAGCTGGCCGGTGAAGGCGCTCGAGGCGGCGCGGGTGACACTTGAGGCGCGCGGTGACCGCGTCAACGCGGCTCATGCACGCTATCTGCAGATTCGACGATTGTTGTTGATCGGGCGGCTCGATGAGGCTCACGTTCTGCTGGTCACGCTTGATCCTGCACCGATGCCACCGGCACTGCGCGCTGCCCATGAACTGGTGGTGGCGGGGATTGCCATCCGGCGTCTGCAATCACAGACGGCACGTCATGCCCTGACGAGGGCCGGGCACGCTGCGCGTGAGGCCGCAATCCCGGCGCTCACTGCAGAGGTCGAAAACGCATTCCTCGTCCTGAACACTCCGGCAGCGCGCCTGATTGTCCATGGTGAAGAGCGACCTTTACTGCTGGAAGAAGTTGAAACCTTGCTCGGTTCAACCTCGCTGGTGGTGGACGCGTGCCGGTACGTCGTGCGCGGCGCCGGCATGTCGGTCTCTCTCGCCACGCGACCGGTGTTGTTCACCCTCGCTCGGGCGTTGGCCGAAGCCTGGCCGAGTGACGTATCAAGGGAAAACCTGATTTACCGGGCGTTCCGCCTGAAGCTCTCTGATGAATCCCATCGAGCGCGGTTGCGCGTTGAGATCGGGCGGTTGCGCGCGGCGTTGAAACCTTTGGCCGGCGTCATCGCCACCCGACATGGCTTTGCCCTGGTGGCACTGGTTTCATCCGACGTTGTGGTGCTGGCGCAACCCGTCGAAGAGAAGTACGCGGCGCTGTTTGCCTTCCTTGCCGACGGTGAATCGTGGTCGAGCTCGGCTCTGGCGCTGGCGCTCGGCACCAGTCAGCGCACCGTGCAACGCACACTCGACGCGCTGGCGGCAGCCGGCAAGGTGCAGTCATTCGGGCTTGGACGCACACGGCGCTGGATGGCACCTCCGGTGCCGGGTTGCACGACGACGTTGTTACTCCCGGCGCTCCTGCCGAGTGACTAGGATGAGTGCGAACCCCAGAAGAGGAAACCGAGATGAAACACTCAACCGCAGAAATCCTCCGTGAGTACGGCCCGTTTACCGGTGTCGACAGCGTGCATGGCGTGACCTGGGACGGTGAGCGCGTCTGGTTTGCCAGTGGCGAAAAACTCATGGCCCTCGACCCGGCCAGCGGCAAGACCCTGCGTTCAATTGATGTCGCCGCGGATGCGGGTACGGCTTTCGATGGCCAAAATCTGTTTCAGATCGCCGCCGACCGCATCCAGAAAATCGACCCGCAGACCGGCAAGGTGCTCAACTCCATCCCGGCACCCGGCGGTGGCAATGATTCCGGGCTGACGTGGGCTGAAGGAACGCTGTGGGTCGGCCGCTATCGCGATCGGAAAATTCACCAGATCAATCCCGAAACCGGAGCGATTTTGCGCACGATCGAGTCCAACCGTTTTGTCACCGGAGTGACCTGGGTTGAAGGGCAGCTATGGCACGGCACGTGGGAAGGAGAAGAAAGCGAACTGCGCCGCGTTGATTGCGAAACCGGGGAAGTGCTGCATAGCATCAGGATGCCGGTCGGTGTCGGCGTGTCGGGACTTGAATCCGATGGCGGTGATCAGTTCTTTTGTGGCGGTGGTGGCAGTGGAAAGGTGAGGGCGGTGCGGCGGCCAGAATGAAGCAATGCCTGAAATGGATGGCTTTCTTACAGTCAACCCTGTTCTTACGATGTACACCGAACCATTGTGGCAGCGAGCCTGCTCGCGAAAGACGTCTGGACATCGCGTTTATTTAGCAAGCACGCGTTATCGTTTACGTCTTTCGCGAGCAAGTTCGCCCCTACAGGGGAATGTGAGGCATAGCGCCGCGGCTTTTGCATTTCACTGCACACGGGCATAGCCCTTTGCCACGCGTCTGGTTATGCTCACAGCGTTTGCATTTGCCATTCATAAAACAATCACAGTGATGTCATGAGCCAAATAGAGACGCGTGCGACTGCCCTGGCGCTGTATCCGGAAGATTCCCGCGAGGCCGCGGCGCTGCTCAAACAAGCCATCCCGCTGATGGTTCGTCACAACATCCCACCCAATCCCGTGCATTACGCGCTCTGGTACACCTACAGCAAAGGCCTGGACCCCGAGCTCAATCGTCACCTGGATCGGGTCGTCAAAGACTTCGATGGTTTTCCGCCGGAATCCGCTGCCCGGCTGTTTCGCGAGTACATTATTCGCGACGAACTGGCGGAAGCCAGCGCCGGGCAGCAACAGGCAATCAATCTGGTGGATGACATGCAGCGCGACGTGTCGCGCAGCGTTGAGGGCAATCTCAACTTTCAAAGCAGCCTGGGACGTTGCCTGGAGCTGCTTGAGTTGCCCAGCAACGAGCGTTTGCCGGATATTTTGAGTGAACTGCAAGAGAGCACCCAGCTCATGCAAAACCAGCAGGAACGCTTCCTCTCCCAGTTGCACTCGGCCCAGAGCGAGATAAAAAGCCTGCGCAGCAAACTTGAACGTGCACAACTGGCGGCGACACTCGACGGCCTGACGGAACTGCTCAACCGCAGCGCCTTCACCCGTTTGCTGGAGCAGGCGCTGAGCAATACCGCCCAAGGCGTGGCGCTGGTCATGCTGGATATCGATCACTTCAAGCAATTCAATGATCAGTACGGTCACCCGTTGGGCGACCGTGTCCTGCAACATGTCGGGCAGGTACTGCGCAGCTCGCTGCCACCCCACGCCACGGCCGCGCGTTACGGTGGCGAAGAATTCTGCGTGATTCTGGAGCCCTGCGCCGACCTGGCGAGTGCCGGGGTTTTTGCCGAGCAACTGCGGGTGAAAATCCAGTCGTTGCGGATCAAGGCGCGTGTCGACGGCAAGGTGCTCGATACGATCACGGCGTCCTTCGGCGTGGCCTTCGCGCAATCCGGTGAGAGCCCGGACAGCCTCCTGACCCGTGCCGATGACGCGCTTTACCAAGCCAAGCGTAATGGGCGTAACCGGGTGCATCACTAGCGCACTCCGCCTTCTCGTACTGCGAGTAAAAGTGTCTTCGAGCGCCTGATTGCCATGCGCCTGACGGCAGCGACAGCTCCCGTAATGGATGTAAGGCATTTTGCTGGCCCCGGACCCGCAAAGTTAACGCCAAAATCACTTTACTTTCAGGTGGTTAGGGCTGGCTTTAAATGCGCAATGTATGGATTGCACTGATTTCGTTGGGCCTGGCAGGCATCGCCATCTCGGCCCAAGCCAAAGAGCTTCAAACCAATGACCGGTATATGTGCAGTTGGGGCGCGGGCACCGCAGCAAGAGCCCAGGAACTCAAGCTTGCGGGCGTTTCACTGTACGCCGCTCGTCAGAAATTGCAGACCTACAAGTTCAGCAAGGCCTGGATGCGCATGATGGCGATGGGCATTACCGAACAAACCTACGACAGCCCCTCTCGGATCAAACCCGCGGCGCTGCGGCAGAGCTTCTACGAAGATTGCGTGCGCTATAAGCTGGCGCGCAAATGATCGGGTGACCTACAACCCGTCCTCTATAAGCTTCAAGTACTCGGGACTGTCGGAGATCGAATTGTGCCCCACGTCCGGAAGGACCTTCAGGGTCGCCACACCTTTGGCGAAATGTCCGTAGAGTTCTTCCGTGCTCGAACGCGGGATGATGTCGTCCTGCCCGGCCGCGAGCAGCAGTGTCGGTATCGAGATATGCGCGGCGTATTTCCACGATTCGAACTTGTCCTGCAGCAGCCACTTCACCGGGAAAATCGGGTACTGGCGAACAGCGAGATCTTCAAGGCTGTTGTAGGGTGTGATGAGGATCAAGCGCGTGGCCGGACGCTGGCTGGCGAGGCGCACGGCGACGCCCGAACCGAGGCTGCGACCCACCACTGCAATGTGCGGATGTGTGTCGTAGACCTTGTCGAACAACGTCATGGCATCGCGTGAAATCGCTTCCTCGGAAGGCGACCCGGTGCTGCCGCCGAAACCCCGATAGTGCAGCAAATAGAGCGCGTGGTCGGGGAACGCCTTCGAGAATACCGGCAGGTTTCGCGAAACGTCCTCGGCGTTGCCACCAAAATATATCAATGCATTAGGCCCGTCGTGCGGTCTGACGGTGGCCTGCACCTGCGTGTCCGCCACCGATAGCGTGAGCAGCGTTTCGGGCGCCACGATCGCGGCGGGTTGCGGGAAGTAGATCAGGGCGCGCTGGAACACGAACAGCGCCAGACACAGCGCCAGGTATAGCGCGGCAACGATGACGATGAGATACATCAGGAGGCGCGACATTCGGCTAACGTTAGTGGGTGGCATTGACTGTACAGGGCCTGAAAACCGTATCGGCTTGTTCGCTGTCAGAGTGTAGTTGAACGACAGCGCCGCACCTGGTTTTGCTTTTACGACTCACTTGGATAAGCCCCAAGTAACTGCCGGCCTGCCAGCCGACCTGATTTCAGGTGTACGCGTTCCCGGTGGGAGCTGGCTTGCCTGCGATGGACGTCAACGTTAATGCGTGCAGTCAGAATGAACGCGGTGTCCTGACGTTTTTCGCGAGCAAGCTCGCTCCTACAGTTGATCGGTGTCGTCTCAAGCATCGGGTTCACGTTAGCCAGCTGTGGAAGAACACAACCATGAGCCACACTGACGGATACACACGTCGACATATACTCACGCTGGCTGCCGGTGCTTCGGCGGTGCTCACTTTCGATCCGGCCTTTGCAGCTACCGAGCCGTCAAAGGAAACAGGAGGCAAGAACATGCTGACCCGCGCCATTCCTTCCAGCAACGAGCCATTGCCGATTGTCGGCGTCGGCACCTATCGCGGCTTTGATGTCGCGCCTTCCGATCCGGCCTACAAGAACCTGCACGCCGTCCTCAGCGCGTTGTTCGAAAAAGGCGGGACGGTGATCGACAGCTCGCCCATGTATGGCCGCGCCGAGCAGACCACCGGCGAACTGCTGTCGATCCACAAGCCGCGCTCCCATGCGTTTCTTGCCACCAAAGTCTGGACCCGTGGCCGCGAAGAAGGCATCGCGCAAATGGAGCAATCCTTCAAACTGCTGCAGACCGACCGGATCGACCTGATGCAGATTCACAACCTGCTGGACTGGAAAACCCATTTGCCGACCCTGCGCAAATGGAAGGAAGAAGGGCGCATTCGCTACATCGGCATCACCCATTACACCGCGTCGGCTTATGACGAAGTGGAAGCGGTGCTGAAAGCCGAGCCGCTGGATTTCTTGCAGATCAACTATGCGCTGGACGATCGCGGCGTCGAGAAGCGCATCCTGCCGCTGTGTCGCGAACGTGGTGTGGCGGTGATCTGTAATCGGCCGTTCGGCGGTGGTGATTTGCTCGCCCGGTTGAAAGGCAAGCCGCTGCCGGGCTGGGCCTCGCAAGTGGGCGTCACCAGTTGGGCGCAACTGGCGCTGAAGTTTTTACTGGCCCATTCAGCGGTGACCTGCGTCATTCCCGGCACCGGCAATCCGCGTTACATGGCGGAAAACGCCGGTGCCGGGTTCGGCCCGATGCTGACCGGCGCGCAGCGCGAGCAGTTGATTGATGTGGTGGGGTAGCGCCGCAGTTGTCAGTTCTTTTTCCTGATGAGTTTGTTGAGGTAGTACTTGAGGCTCAAACGATCCTTGGGCCTTGGCTTGTAGTGGGTCTTGTTTCTTTGCGTGGGATCGGCCGCCACAGTCGCCGCGGTGTAATAGTAAAGCGCGATGGACCGGCGAGTAATGTGGTCCGGCGTCGTTAAAGGCTCCGGGTGGCCGTGGTTGCTGTCTTTATCGGTGTTGAAAATGACGCAACGGTTGTAAATCGGCAGGACTTTTTTAAGGCAGGTTTTCATCTCGACATCCCATAGTTCCAGGTTGCCGCCATACGCCTCCTGCCAATCCTTGTTCAAGTAAATAATCGCATTCAGTCTGCGCTCGATGTTCAGCTTCTTGTTGAGTCTGAAATCCGAATGTACCCCCAGAAAACCACCCTTTTTCGTTTCATGCAGTCCGCCGCCGGTAAAGTAGGGGTCGGGTATCAAGCCGTCGATTCCGGTGAGTTTTTCAAGAAACTGCAACATGGGCGCCGAGTTGAAGGCATTGAAAATCGTCTTCAAACAGGGGTCGCATTCGTTGGGGCTGATTTGCCGTTTGTGTTGCCCCTTGTAGCCGCGTTCGTAGAGCATTTCGTTGCTGGTCGGCTCGACGGGAAAGTGCGAGCAGATACTTGCAATCAGCTCTTGCGGCAAGAAGTCGTCGATGACGATGTGCGGGAAGGGGGTGGCCGTATTGTAAGTCTCCGCCAGTGACTGACCCAATGAGGTGGCGGCCTGTTGGTCGAAATCAAGCTCCGGGGTAACGACGATGGGCAGTGTCTGCGTGATGGGTGTCATTAACGCTCCAATAAATTGTTCATAACGACCTGGTGATACCTTCCGGCAGCGTCGCGCGCATTACTTGCTTTGTGATGACGAGACGTGACCGCTGTCGTTGTTCAAGCGCTTGAGAATGTCGTTGTACATCTTCGTACGTCGATGCGTTGTTGCGTAGCCGCCAGCGGCCGCGACGGTGCCGGCCTGAATATGGTCGAGGTAGCTGAATATCTGGCGCGCCGACAGCATTTCAACAACGTAGCCTAATTCGGTCATGCGGTCCTGAAGGGTATAACCGGGTACGCGATCATCCATCAGGAAGTGCATGCCGTGCTGTTTCATCAGCTTGCAGTTCCATAAGGTACAGAAGCTTTTCAAATACACTTCCCTGTAGGGCTTTGGTTCTCTGGAACGTAATCCAAGGGACAGCTTCAGGCGTCTGACATGGTGTTTTACCAGTCGTGAACCAAAGCGCCAGAGAGTTCTCGCAGTGCCGCGGTTGATCTGTTCTACACAGCCGACGGCGACAACGTTCGGGTCCTTGGTGCATTTGTTCAACATCATCGAAAAGACATTCTTGTCGAAAATAAACGTATCCGTGTGCAGAAGAAACAAATAGTCGGTTTCGACGCGTTCCAGCACCAGGTCGAGTGCCTTGCCATGCGCTATATGACCGTGCTCCGGTCCGGGAGCGGTGCGCTCGATCAGATTGATCCAGTCCAGTGTCCGCAGATACTCGGTGCTTTCATCGGCAGAATCGTTATCGACCACCCAGATCGGGATGTTGCTGCCGGCCAGGTGCTGACGCAACAAATCCAGGCAAATTCGGGTGATTTCGATGGTTTTGTAGTTGACCAGAACAATGCTGAAGGGTGGAGGCATTGCCGGTAAAAAATCAGTGTCGCTCATGGCACTCGACTCTTTGTAAAGGTTTGGGAGCAGCTATAAAAACCAATGTCCACTCAACGCGCCCACGCTAAACCAGATTACGCCGAAACCACCCCAGCGTCCTGTCCCAGGCCAGTTTCGCCGCGGCCTCGTCGTATCGAGGCGTGGAGTCGTTATGGAATCCGTGGTTGGCGCCAGGGTAGATGTAGGCTTCATAGGTCTTTCCTGCCGCCTTCAAAGCTTGCTCATAGGCCGGCCATCCTTCGTTGATGCGCGTATCCAGTTCGCCGTAATGGAGCATCAACGGCGCCTTGATTCGAGCGACATCCTTCGCCTCTGCCTGCCGGCCATAAAAGGACACGGCAGCGCCCAGTTCCGGGTAGGCCACGGCCGCAGCATTGACCACGCCGCCACCGTAGCAGAAACCAGTGATCCCGACTTTCCCGTTGGTAACATCGTGTTTCATCAGCCACTCGATGGCCGCGAAAAAATCGTTCATGAGTTTTTCGGGGTCAACGGTCGCCTGCAGCTCCCGACCTTTGTCATCGTTACCGGGATAGCCGCCCACCGATGTCAGTCCGTCCGGAGCGAGGGCGATGAAACCCGCCTTCGCCACACGCCGCGCTACATCCTCGATGTACGGGTTAAGCCCACGGTTTTCATGCACGACCACCACCGCCGCCACCTTGCCGGTGGTTTTGGCCGGGCGCACCAGGTAACCGCGGACCGGGCCGTTGCCTTTGGGGGAAGGGTAAGTGATGTACTCGGCGAGGATGTCCGGGTCGGTGAATTCAACCTGCTCGGCCAGTGCGTAATCCGGACTCAGGGCAGCGAGTAACGCGCTGGCCGTCAAACCACCCAGGGTGAACAACGCCGCACGGTCGAGGAATTCGCGGCGGTTGATCTTGCCGTGGGCGTAATAGTCGTAGAGTTCGAGCAGTTCCGGGGCTAAGTCTTTCGCAGTTAGACGGGTCATCGGTGCGCTTCCTCTTTGACATTGACGATCCCTTGTCAGTTAAGCGTACGAACAGGTCTTTTTGTAGGCGTTCAGAAAGCGCCAATCCTCGAAATAAATTCCGCGCGATAAATATGTACCGCACCTCGCCATTCCCCCATCTACAAGCTGTGCCCTACAGACAAGGAGAGACTGTATGGCACAACGATTCAACGATGGAACGTCAGGTGACGTCAACATCAGGTCCGGCCCACCTGCTTCCGGCGGCGGCTGGGGTGGCGGGAGTGGCGGAGGTAATCGGGTTGGCGCTTCCGGTAGTTTTGGTGGCGTCAGTTCAAAGACCAAAGCGCTAAGGAAAGCCGCCAACAAGGCACGCGAAGAAAAGGCAGCGAAAGGCAAGGCCGACGCTGCGGCGCTAGCGCAGGAACAAGCCCGCATCCAGTCGCGACAGCAACTGCTCGCGGCACTGGCACAACGTCACAGCACTTTCAGCACCGAGCTTGACCGAAGCTTTACAGCCAAGGCCGAACAACTCACGCAATCACTTGAACACGAAATCTCTGGGGCCAGACGCCACCATGACGGTCAGCACAGTGAACGCTGGCAGCTTTATCTCATCACAAAAGACAAGAACGAAATCGATGGCCTGATCACCCAAAAAACCGCACAGCTCAACGACAGAAACGCGATTGCCGCAGCATTCGACGGGCACGATCCACTCACGCGCACCGCAGACGATTACCTGACCCGACTCGAGCAGTTCGGTGATGCGCTCCAGAGTGGCCATCAGCTTTGGGAAGCCGCCTACAACGCGGCTCATGAAGCCCGGTTGCTGTCAACGCAACTCGACGCGCTCCACGACAAGTCCAACGTGCTGGCTGCTCACCATGCAGAACAGAGCATCGTCTGGCGTGAGCGTGAGGCACTTTGGGACGTCATCGACAGCACGCCGAGCAACGTGACGCGCGGGTTCGATTCAAGCAACAGGTTGACGAAGATGCTCGCCTCGAACGGGGCAGGCAGGCCAACACCTTTCAATTACCTGCCACATCGTCAGCGCTTTCTGCCGGGGTATTGCCCAGCCACGGCGTCGAATGGGTTGACGTACAAAAGCTGGTGACCGCTGTAACGCGCGCAACCACCATCATAGGCAGCGTCTTGAGCACGGTCACGCGGCCGCATGCTGCGTTGTTTATGGCGGGAGTGCTTTATCCCACTCGAGAATTGGGCAACGGCGAGTTGACTCCCGAGCAACGACATCGATTGTTTGAGGCTGTCGCAGTCCCCGCTCACGCACTCGAACCTCATGACCCTCAAGAACTGCAGTCCGTTGCCGACGCAGGCGGCTCGGTAGAGGTTGAATACCGGCTCAAACCTGTAGCGACACCGCAAGGAACCGCGATCGTTGTCGCCGCGACGGGTGGCGATATCGACGCTCGCGTCCCGGTCGTGAATGCAGTGCTCGACCCGCAGACAGGCGTCTACACCGCCGAGGTTCCTGGATCGCCGGCCAGGCATGTGCAGTTCACCCCAGACGTCACGCCTCAAGCGACCTTGGTCAGCGAGACTCGTCTGACCGTCACGGAACCGCAGATTCAGGATATTCCGACGGGTGTTGATTGGCGCATTCAGGATTGCATTGTCTGCGTTCCTGGTCTGCCGCCGACATACCTGTCCTTCAACGTTCCGCCCATGGGCACTGGTGTTGTCACCGGAACCGGTCAACCGCCGACGGCTAATTGGTGGAAAGGCGTAGGCCAGACAGCAGGCGCAGCGATCCCGAATCAGATTGGCGATCAGTTCCGGGGCAGGGAGTTCAAGTCGTTCGGGGCGTTTGATGAGGCGTTGTGGCGAACGCTTGGTGAACACGCGACGCTCACCAGTCAACTCGATGAGGTGAACAAAAAACGTGTTGCACAAGGTTTCGCCCCGTACGCGCCGAAAAGCACCTGGGTAGGTGAAAACCGCGAGTTCGAACTGCGATATCAGGAGCGGCCGGAGTTCTGGGCCGATCCTTTCAATCTCGACAAAGTCAGCATCAAAACGCCGCAAAGTGCCGAAGGGTGGTTGGGCATCGTTCCAGCGGTTGTGCCCTGGCCGATTCCGCCTGTTGGCACCTGGACACCGTTGGTGCCGCCGGGTAGCGAACATCTGGGTTCGACGACATCGCCAATCGCACCCACCGTCCCAGTGGTCTATACCGGCAACCCGGCCATCCCGGTCCTACCGCAAAACGAGACGTTTCCGGCGGTTGACGAAGGGGAGGCTGGTGCGAGTATTCCTGGGTTTCCGGGGGATATGGATCTGCCTTCTCCGGATGTTCTGTTTCTTGATCGACGGGATGATCCGGGTGTTGCGACAGGGTTCGGCATGCCGGTTTCAGGATTATGGTTAGGTGAAGCCACGCGTGCGGCAGGAGCCCCAATACCTGGGCAGATTGCGGACCAATTAAGAGGAAAGGAGTTTGCCAATTTCCATCGATTCAGGGAGGCATTTTGGATGGCGGTCGCGGCAGACATGAGCTTGAACACACAATTCAGTGCTAGAAATCTAAAGTTTATGCGCAAGGGGCTGGCGCCTTACCCGAGCGTAAATGACCAGTATGGAGGTCGAGTCAAATTCGAGCTTCATCATCAATTGGAGATTGCACAGGGAGGGGCGGTTTACGACATGGAAAATATTGCCGTGATGACGCCGAGACGGCATGTTCTGGTACATAAAGGAGGTAATTAACTATGAAAAACACTACACGTCTCGAAGATTACACAGAGTCTGAATTTTTGGAGTTCCTGAGAGAGCTTTTTGATGGAGGGGAAGGTTTAACAGGGGACGAGTTTGATAAATATTCGATTGAACGCGTGGAGCATTTTGAGGTGGTATCAGAACATCCAGACCGTTCAGACGTCATCTTCTACCCAAAGGAAGGCCAGGAAGACAGCCCCGAAGGCATCCTGAAAGAAGTCAAAGAATGGCGCGCAGCCAACAACAAACCAGGATTCAAGCCGGAATAACCTATACCCGCAATACTAAAATGGCACCTGCTCATAAGGAGTGAGCAGGTGCACTGTCTTCGTCGTGCGAAAGAACAAGGAAGAACTCAAGCTGGAACTTAAAGCAACACTTCACGATTACACAGCACTGGAATTCCAGGCACTGGTCAATAGAATCTGGGCCGTTGATTTATCCAAACCGGATCATGACCAACTGATCAACCATTTCGACCGGATCGTCGGTCATCCCCGAGGGGCAGATCTGCTGTTCTACCCGACGGACAAATACAACTCCAACAGCCCGGAAGCCGTTTTACACCACGTCAGGACATGGCATCACCAGCAAGGAATTCCGGCTTTCAAAGGCGAGGATGTTCCAGTCGCGAAAATACCTGTTGCGCCGCTAACCCCTTTGGCCAGGAGTCTGGCAGAAATCGACAAAATCATGGCAGATGTGGCGGTCTCAGGGCAGGTTCTTGAAGAGGCTTTCAGCCATTTCGAGCAGCAGATCAAGAACCTTCAAAGTCAAAAGAACACTCATCGGGACATCCCCAAACAGGAAGCAGGTATCCGCACCCTGGAACATGCCCAGCATGAAGCACTGATAGCCGTCAGAAAGTTTGAGTTCTGGAAAATGAGAGTGGCGTTTGTCCAAAGCGGCGCTCAGCGCAACCTGACTTATGCGCAATCCGGGCAAGCGCAATGGCAGAGCCTTGTGCAGCAGATCAACGCCACCCACGATCGCTACATCACCCGACTGGCAAGCATTACTCAACGACATCGCACGCTGCATGATGAAGCGGAAGCACTGCTGACCGCGGCGCAGCAACACTTGATTCATTCGCGTAGTTCTTCACAAACGATGCACACGATCAGCGCTTCGCTCGCTTTTGCCGATAAGCGTCCCGATCTTTTACTGACAGGCGGTTCGCCCGCATTGTTGGTGTCCCAACGGGAGGCTCTGCTTAAAGCGATACGCTCCGTTGTGGCGGAGTTTTCCTGGCAGAACACCTCAGGCGAACCGGACACTGGAAACCGGCAGGCTGCCGTATTGAGTTTCGCCTTTTCCAGTCGGGCAGACACTCAGGTTTACGGTTTGAGCGTGCCCCTGGCCGAGCTTCTGCCCATCGAAGGTCAGGATTGGCAACACCTGGCCGCGAACCGGGCCGAGGTCGATCTACCGTTTCGTATGAGCACCGCGATAGTCCCGGCCCAACCCGGCAAAATGTTCCAGGGGTTGCGCGAGATCAAATCGCTGTCGCAGGTTTACCTCACAGCGTGCAGGGGATGCCCTTCGATCTCCGGCGTCAGGGTCAGAGCGGTGAAGCAGGATCAGCACCTCAAGAGCTTCAGTTTTACCCCCGAGGGTGCGGCAGCGGTTGCCGTTCACTGGTCGGCCCCGGTTTCCCTGGAGTCAGCCCAACTGCGCCGCATAGGGTTTGTTCACTCTGCGCCAGCACCGACCATTGAAGCCTTTGCAGACCGGACGCATGACCGGTTTGACGATTACATCCTCGTATTTCCCGTCGAGTCAGGGCTTGACCCGCTTTACATCGTTTTCAACGATCGAACCGGACAGTTGACCTGAAAGGTTTGAGCGAGTGACACGGGGCGTGGGAACGATCGATCAATGCAAACTCTGCGCCCCAACCCTCGCCACTTGCGCATCATGCTCGGCCTTGACGCCGGACACCCCGACCGCGCCGATCACCTGACCCTCCACGATGATCGGCACGCCGCCTTCCAGGGACGTCAGCAGCGGCGCCGACAAAAACGCCGTGCGCCCGCCATTGACCATCTCTTCATAGCCTTTGGACTCACGCCGGCCCAAAGCCGAGGTGCGGGCCTTTTCGGTGGCGATGTAAGCGCTGATGGGCGCGCAACCATCGAGGCGTTCGAGGGCGAGGGGATGGCCACCGTCGTCGACGATCACGATGGTCACGGCCCATTGGTTGTTCTGTGCTTCGGTGCGTGCGGCAGCGAGGATCTGGCTGACTTCGGCCTGACTCAGAACGGCTTTGCTTTTCATGGGGTTTCTCCGGTGATCGGTGAGGGCAGCGCGGCTTCGACCAGTTCGATCCAGTGCCGGACCGGGGTTCTGCCGGCACCGTCGAGGTGGGACTGACAGCCGATATTGGCCGTGACAATGACGTCGGGGTGTCCGCTTTCCAGCGCGTTCAGCTTGTTATCGCGCAGTTGCCGAGACAGTTTGGGTTGGGTGATCGAATAGGTGCCCGCCGAACCGCAACATAAGTGGCTGTCGGGCACGGTCGTGAGGTTGAAACCGAGGCGAGCCAACATCGTTTCCACCGCGCCGCCGAGTTTTTGCGCGTGCTGCAACGTGCAGGGGCAATGGAAGGCCAGGCGTTGGTCGCTGTGAATGCCGAGTGTTTCCAGCGGTTCGTCACGCAACACTTCCACCAGATCCAGGGCCAGCGCGCTGACCCTTTTCGCCTTGTCGGCATAGGCCGGGTCGCGTTCGAGTAAATGGCCATAGTCCTTGATGAAGGCGCCGCAGCCACTGGCGGTTTGCACGATGGCTTCGGCGCCGTTCTCGATTCTCGGCCACCACGCATCGATGTTGCGCCGGGCGCGGTCGAGTCCGGCGGCCTGTGCGTCGAGGTGATAATCCACGGCGCCGCAGCAGCCCGCCTCACTGCACGAAGTGACACTGATCCCCAGTCGATCCAGCACCCGCGCAGCCGCCGCATTGGTGTTGGGCGACAGGCTTGGTTGCACGCAGCCTTCAAGCATCAGCACCTGGCGGGCGTGGCGCGTGACGGGGCGAGGTCTGGCGCGATAAACATGACGAGGCAACTTTGCCTGCAAGGTGTTGGGCAGCAGCGCCCGAAAAACCTGACCGCTGCTGACCAGCGCCTTGAACAGTCCCGGATTGGGCACAACGCTGCGCAATCCTTCACGCAACAGTCGTTGATCGATGGAACGCGGAACCGCCGCATCGACCACCGCGCGACCAATGTCGAGCAAGTTGTGATAATCGACGCCGGAGGGGCAGGTGGTTTCGCAATTGCGGCAAGACAGGCAGCGGTCCAGATGTAGTTGGGTTTTCTGCGTGACCTCGTTGCCTTCCAGCACCTGCTTGATCAGGTAGATGCGACCCCGTGGCCCATCGAGTTCATCGCCGAGCAATTGATAGGTCGGGCACGTGGCATTGCAGAACCCGCAATGCACGCAGGTGCGCAGGATGCTTTCGGCTTCTTCAGCGCGGGGCAGGTGCCGGGCGGTTTCGCTCAGGGTCGTCTGCATGGTTCAAAGCTCCGCGTACAGGCGTGCGGGGTTGAAGATGCCCCTTGGGTCGAGTTGTTGCTTCAGGCTGCGGTGATAGCGCATCAATGCGGCAGGCAATGGCTGGAACGGGCTGTCGATCAGGCCGTGGCTATAGCAGGTGACGTGGCCGCCAACCTCATCGACGACTTTGCGAATGAACGCCGCTTCGGCGTCAGACTTGAGCCAGCGCTGGGCACCGCCCCAATCGATCAATTGCCGGCCAGGCAGGGACAACCGGGCGGTGTTGTGCGGCACGGACAAGCGCCAAAGCGGCTGATCCTCGTCGAAGAAATTCAGCCGATGTTCGTTCAGATCCGCCCAATAAGCACTGTCCAGCCGCTCGCCACCCAATCGGTCATGGGCCGCCGCCACCGAACCTTCGCCACCTTCCAACCGCAGGTGCAGGCGCTGCCCGTCGTGGCAGGCGGCGCTGATCGGCAGCGGTTGCTGGCCCCATTGTGCGAGGCGCAGCAAGGCGCCATTACTGTCCATTTCCAGGCTGATGCTTAGACACTGCCGCGGTTTTGGCAGAACCTTGAGCGAGACTTCGGTGATCACGCCAAGGGAACCGAAGCTGCCCGCCATCAGACGCGAAAGGTCATAGCCGGCGACGTTTTTCATCACTTCGCCACCGAAGCGCAAGTGCTTGCCATGCCCGGTGATGACCCGTGTACCAAGGACGAAGTCGCGCACCGAGCCTGACCATGGTCGTCGCGGACCCGACAGCCCGCAGGCGATCATCCCGCCGACCGTCGCGTCGTCACCGAAGGAGGGCGGTTCGCAGGGCAGCATCTGCTGCGCCTCATCCAGCACCTGCGCCAGTTCTGACAGGGGTGTGCCACAGCGGGCGGTGATCACCAATTCGGTCGGGTCGTAGCTGACGATGCCGCGATGAGCGCGCGTGTCGAGCACTTCACCCGCCACAATACGACCCAGAAACGCCTTGCTGTTGGAGCCCTGAATACGCAGCGGCGTAGCGTTTTCCAGGGCCTGGTTGACCTGCTCCAGCAGCACGGCGCTGTCATCGATATCCCGTTCACTGCGCATCAGAAACGCTCCAGCTCAGGGAAGGGCAACTGGCCCATGTGCACGTGCATGGCGCCAAACTCGGCGCAGCGGTGCAGGGTCGGAATGTTCTTGCCGGGGTTGAGCAGACCACTCGGATCAAAGGCGGCCTTGACCGCATGGAACACGGTCAGCTCGTCGCTGTTGAACTGCGCGCACATCTGATTGATTTTCTCGCGGCCCACGCCGTGTTCGCCAGTGATGCTGCCGCCGACCTTCACACACAATTCGAGGATCTTGCCGCCCAGGGTTTCGGCGCGGTCGAGCTCTCCCGGTTGGTTGGCGTCGAACAGAATCAGCGGGTGCATGTTGCCGTCACCGGCGTGGAAAACGTTGGCCACGCGCAAGTCGTACTCGGCGGACAGCGCTGCAATCGCACGCAACACGCCGGGCAGCTCGCGGCGCGGGATCGTGCCGTCCATGCAGTAATAATCCGGCGAAAGGCGACCGACCGCCGGGAAGGCATTCTTGCGCCCAGCCCAGAAACGCACGCGCTCAGCCTCATCCCTGGCCTGGCGCACTTCCGTGGCGCCGGCCTGTTCCAGCACCTGGCGCACGCGCTCGCAGTCGTCATGGACATCGGCTTCCACGCCATCGAGTTCGCACAGCAGAATGGCTTCGGCGTCCACCGGATAGCCGGCGTGGATAAAGTCTTCGGCGGCGCGAATGGCCAGGTTGTCCATCATTTCCAGGCCGCCGGGAATGATGCCTGCGGCGATGATGTCACCCACGGCGCGACCGGCCTTTTCGACGGAATCGAACGCCGCCAGCAGCACTTTCGCGGTCTGCGGTTTGGGCAGCAGTTTGACCGTGACTTCGGTGATCACCCCGAGCATGCCTTCGGAACCGGTGAACAGTGCCAGCAGGTCGAAGCCGGGCGAGTCTAGGGCATCGGAGCCCAGCGTCAGGTGTTCGCCGTCAACCGTCAGAATGTCGACCTTGAGCAGGTTGTGCACAGTCAGGCCGTATTTCAGGCAATGCACGCCACCGGCGTTTTCAGCGACGTTGCCGCCGATGGAGCAGGCAATTTGCGATGAAGGGTCCGGCGCGTAGTAAAGGCCGAACGGCGCGGCAGCCTGAGAGATTGCGAGGTTGCGTACGCCTGGCTGGACCCGTGCAGTGCGGGCGGCGGGGTCGATGTGCAAAATGTTGTTGAACCGCGCCATCACCAGCAGTACGCCTTTTTCCAGCGGTAACGCGCCGCCGGACAAACCGGTGCCGGCGCCACGGGCGACCACCGGGATCTGCAACTCATGACAGAGCCGAAGCACGCCTTGCACCTCGTCGAGATGGCGCGGCAATACCACCAGCAGCGGCGTGGTGCGATACGCCGAAAGGCCGTCGCATTCGTACGGTTTGAGTTCTTCCTGCTGGTGCAGCACTTCCAGGCCTGGCAAGCGGGTTTGCAGGGCCTGTAGCAGTGCGGCCTTGTCGACGTCGGGCAACATACCGTCAACGCGTTCATCGTAGAGGATGTTCATAGTCGTTTTACGATACTCCGTTCGTGAAAGTCCGGGCAGCGGTCTGTATCACTTAGGTCTTTGTTCAAGCGTTTGGGTGTATATCCATTTCTGCGGTAACGGCCACTATTGGTTTCGCCCTTACGGCGAGTCACTTGGAAAAGCGCCAAGTAACCAAGCGCTCTTGCCCCTTTCGTTCGGTGGCTCGCCTAGGCTCGCCATGCCCTCGCTCCGGTCCTGCTCCGTGGGCCCGCCGCGATCGGCCATCCATGGCCGTGCGCGGCTAAACCGGCATCCATGCCGGTTTGCCCACTGCGCAGAACCTGCACTCAGCCTCTCGAGGGGGCGACTACCGCCACAGCCGCCGAGGCGGCCTGCCAGCCGACCTGGCTGTTCAGTCGTACGCATCTCCCCTGTAGGAGCGAGCTTGCTCGCGATGGTCGTTAACGATAACGCGGGTTGTCTGGATGAAAGCGGCGTCTGGACGTTTTTCGCGAGCAATCGAGCGTCGACCGGCTGCTCCTACAAAGGATCCGCGTACGCTTTTGCTTCTCACCACTCATCAGGCCGAGCGTTAGCTCGCCTTCAGCTTTTGATCTTGAGGTACACGCCCCCTCGAGAGGCCGAGTGGAGGTTCTGCGCAGTGGGCAACCCGGCATGGATGCCGGGTTAGCCGCCCCCGGCCATGGATGGCCGATGGCGGCGGGCCCACGGAGCAGGACCGGAGCGAGGGCATGCCGAGCCTGGGCGAGGCACCGAACGAAAGGGACAAGAGCGCTTTGGTTACTTTCGCCTGGGCCGGCATTCCGGCTTTTCGAAAGTGACTCGCTGTAAAAGCGAAACCGCCAGCAGCCATTACCGCAGAAACGGATATGCCCACTTAACTCAATGCCCACCCACGACCATCTGCGTAAACGGCGACACATAAGCCTGCAACGTCACCAATCCACCCACCAGAATCGCCAGAATGATGGAATGAAAGAACACATAACGCAGAATTTCCCCTTCATGCCCATACCAGCGCGTCGCGGTTGAGGCCACAACGATCGACTGAGCGTCAACCATCTTGCCCATGACCCCGCCGGAACTGTTGGCCGCCGCCATCAACACCGGGCTGAGCCCCAGTTGCTCGGCGGTGACTCGTTGCAGTCCGCCGAACAGCACGTTGGACGCCGTGTCCGAACCGGTCAGCGCCACGCCGAGCCAGCCGAGCAGGGTGCCGAACATGGGGTAGAAGATACCCGTCGCGGCAAACGCCAGACCCATGGTGGCGTCAAGACCGGAGTAGCGGGTCAGGAAGCCGAGCGCAAGCATGGCGACGATGGTGATCAGCGAATAACGCACCAACCAAATCGTGCGCAGATAATGGTGGATCAGTTGTGGGATGGAATAGCCCATCAGCAATCCGCCAATGATCGCCGACAGCAGGATGCCGCTGCCTGTGGAGGTGAACCAGTTGAACTTGTAGATCGCTTCCTCCGTTTTAGGAGCCGGCACTACCGGAGGGACCTTCTCGATCTGCTGGTGGATGGTGGTGAAGGTCACGGTCGGGGCGAAGATCGGGTTGGCCTCGCGCATCGGTTTACCCTGGGGGTCGAGTTTCGCCGATTGGGTCACCGGATCAATCGCCGCACGGGTGTCGAACATGTTTTTGAAACCCTGAGTGCCCCAGGCGAACACGAACACAGTGAGGATCATCCATGGCATCCAGGCGCGCATCACCGCCGAGCGGTTTTCGCTGTTGAACGTCGAGGTGGCCGTCGGTTCAACCTCGTGCTCATCGTCTATTTTGGAGTTGTCTACGCGTCCAGACAGCGCTGCGGAGGTGTGAATGGTGGCCGGTTTCCAGACCTTGATGAAACCGGTCAGGCAGGCCATGGAAATCAGCGCGGCGATCACGTCCACCAGCATCGGCCCGTGATAGTTGGACACGAGGAACTGTGGCACGGCAAAACTGACGCCGGCGACCAGAATGGCCGGCCAGATTTCCAGCATCTTGCGCCAGCCGGCAAAAGCCCAAATCAACCAGAACGGCACGATCACCGAGAAAAACGGCAATTGCCGACCGACCATCATCGACAGCTCCATTTCATCCAGGCCGGTGACCTTGGCCAGGGTAATGATCGGCGTGCCCAGGGCGCCGAACGCCACGGGCGCGGTGTTGGCGATCAATGCCAGACCAGACGCGGCCAGTGGCGAGAAACCCAGACCGATCAGAATCGCCCCGGTTACCGCCACCGGCGTACCGAAACCCGCAGCTCCCTCGAAAAAGGCGCCGAAGCAGAAGGCGATCAGCAACAATTGCAGGCGCCGATCGTCGGTGATGCGCGCCAGCGAGTCCTGCAGCACTTTGAACGAACCGTTCTCGGTGGTCAGTCGGTGCAGGAAAATAATATTGAGCACGATCCAGCCAATCGGCAATAAGCCGTTGGCGGCGCCATACAGGGCGGCCGAGCCAGCCATGTTCGCCGGCATGCCGAACGCGAAGATCGCGATGACCAGGGCCGAGGCGAGGGCGAGCAACGCCGCCAGATGTGCTTTGATGTGGAAGAACGCCAGGGCCGCCAGCATCACCACGACCGGCACTGCTGCCATGATGGTTGAAAAGACCGGGTTGCCGAACGGATCGTAGATTTGCTGCCAGACCATGTTCCACCTCTGCTTTTTATTGTTGGGAGTGCAGACCCCGAAGGGGCGGTGGCTTGTAGTATAGGTGGCATTGCGCCGCTGTCTTGTGCCCCACAAATAACGCCTTTGGCGGTTTTGTTGAACTAGAAATAAGGACTGCGGTACGCGTTAACCGACTTCACTACCCGGAGGAACGCAACGATGACTGAACGCCATTTGGTCCACACGGAAACGCTGTCGAACGGATGCAACATCAAGGTCAAGGCCGAGATCCTGCGGGACGGTTCGTTGGGAATGTTCATAGGTGTCTACCGACCTGATGACACGGCCATTGAGGAGAATGACCATCCAGCGCTGCATTTTCTCGACATGGAGGCGGCGATGGAGTGGGGGATCGAGGAGGCCAAAAAGATCGGCAATGGGCAGCGGACGTTGTAGGGCCTGGCGCTGGATTGGCGGTGACGCCTTCGCGAGCAAGCCCGCTCCCACAGGAGGAATGCGATTAACTGTGGGAGCGGCGGTGCGACGATTCGACTTGCTCGCGAAGCCTTTGCTTTTAGTGCTTGAACATCACATGCCGAACCACGGTGTAATCCTCCAGCCCATACATCGACATGTCCTTCCCATAACCGGACAATTTCTGACCGCCATGGGGCATTTCGCTGACCAGCATGAAGTGCGTGTTCACCCAGGTGCAGCCGTACTGCAACCTGGCCGACAGGCGATGCGCGCGGCCGACGTCGGCGGTCCACACCGATGACGCCAGGCCGTAGTCCGAATCGTTGGCCCAGCCCAGCACCTGTGCTTCGTCGGTGAATTGGGTCACCGACACCACCGGCCCGAACACTTCGCGGCGCACGATCTCATCGTCCTGCTGCGCATCGGCCAGCACCGTCGGCTCGAAGAAGAAGCCATTGCCCTCGACCGCCTTGCCGCCGGTGATCAGGCGGATGTGCGATTGCGCCACGGCGCGCTCGACGAACCCGGCCACGCGGTCGCGGTGTTGCGCGGTGATCAGCGGCCCCAGCTCGGTCGCCGGATCGTCCTGCAGCCCGTACTTGATGCTGCTGACCGCCGCGCCGAGCTTCTCGACGAATTGTTCGTAGATGCCGGCCTGCACGTAGATGCGGCAGGCAGCGGTGCAATCCTGGCCGGCGTTGTAGAAACCGAAAGTGCGAATGCCTTCAACAGCGGCGTCGATGTCGGCGTCGTCGAAGATGATCACCGGAGCCTTGCCGCCCAGTTCCATGTGCATGCGTTTGACGCTGTCGGCGGTGCTGGAAATGATGTTCGAACCGGTGGCGATGGAACCGGTCAGCGACACCATGCGCACTTTCGGGTGGGTGACCAGCGGGTTACCGACGGTAGGACCACGGCCGAACACCAGATTGAGCACGCCAGCCGGGAAGATTTCCGACGCCAGTTCGGCCAGACGCAGCGCGGTCAGCGGCGTTTGTTCCGACGGCTTGAGCACCACGGTATTACCGGCAGCGAGGGCCGGGGCGATTTTCCAGGCGACCATCATCAGCGGGTAGTTCCACGGCGCGATCGAGGCGATCACGCCCACCGGGTCGCGGCGGATCATCGAGGTGTGGCCCGGCAGGTATTCACCGCCGGCCGACCCGCTCATGCAGCGACTGGCGCCGGCGAAGAAGCGGAACACGTCGGCAATCGCCGGGATCTCGTCGTTCAGCGCGGCGCTGTAGGGTTTGCCACAGTTGTCCGATTCGAGTTTCGCCAGTTCTTCGCCGTGGGCTTCGATGGCGTCGGCGAGTTTGAGCAGCAGCAGCGAGCGTTCTTTCGGCGGGGTTTGCGACCAGCCTGCAAAGGCAGCGTCGGCAGCACGCACGGCAGCATCGACCTGAGCTTCACTGGCTTCGTTGATTTCCACCAGCACACGGCCGAGGGCCGGGTTGAACACCGGTTGGGCGGGGCCTTCGCCGGTGATGAGTTGGCCGTTGATCAAGAGTTGGGTTTGCATGGCATGGTCCTCGTCAAACATTTCTTGTTTTGAAACCGGCCCCTGTGGGAGCGAGCTTGCTCGCGATAGCGGTCTGACAGGCGACATCTGTGTTGGATGTCAGTCAGTCATCGCGAGCAAGCTCGCTCCCACATTAGATTCGGTTTCGACAGGGATAGTCGTTATCAGATTGTGGGTCTGTTGACCGCTGCGTCAGAGACGCCAGTTGCCTTAACCAGAGGTTTCGAGAACTTCCACGCATCACCCGCCGGCGCCGTGCCTTTGTCGTACGGCTTGCCCAGCAGCATGTAGACCAGCCCGGCACCCATCACCACCAGCGTGGTCAGGATCATCGAATAGTTGATGTACCACGGCGCGTCCGGCGAGCGCGGCCAGACCATGTTGACGATGGCGCACACGCCATAGATCAGCGCGGCGAGGTTCACCCACAAACCCCAGGCGCCGAGGGTGAACTGCCCGTTCGGGCGCCAGCCCTTGGCGCGGGCGATCAACGCCGCGACGATGATCAACTGGAACGCCACGTAGATCCCGATCGCCGCGAAGCCAACGATGGTCGCCACGGCGTCTGCCATGAACATACCCAGGCAGACGATCGCTGCTGGCACCACACCGCTGATCAGCAGCGCGAACGACGGTACGTGGTTGCCCGAGAGGCGTTTGAGCAGCGAGCTGCCGATGATCATTTCGTCACGGGCATAGGCAAACAACAGACGGCTGGCCGCCGCTTGCAGGCTCAGTACGCAGGAGATGAACGACACCATCACCACCGCCATGACCAGTCGCGAACCCACCGGGCCAAAAGCATTGGCGAGGATGGTAGCCACCGGGTCGGTGTCTTCACCGGCCAAAACCTTGGCCATGTCCGGCACCGAGAGGATCAGCGCCAGGCAGGCAAACATCGCCGCCGCGCCACCGATGTAAATGGTCATGCGCATGGCCTTCGGAATACGCTTGCCCGGGTTCGGGGTTTCTTCGGCGACATCGCCGCAAGCCTCGAAACCGTAGTACTGGAACAGACCCGCCAACGAGGCCGCGAGGAACGCCGGCAAATACGAGCCGTTGACCTCAAGGTTGAAGGTGTCGAACAGCACGCTGAACGGTTGATGGCGCTCGAAGATCAGCAGATAGCCGCCGACCAGAATCGCCCCGACCAGCTCGCAGAGAAAGCCGAACATCGCCACCCGCGCCAGCAGCTTGGTGCCCACCAGGTTGAGGGCGGTCGAGAGCAGGATGATCGTCAGGGCAATGTAGATGTTGGCTTCAGGGCCGGGATTGAAGCCCAGCATGATCGCCAGGTACGGACCTGCACCCACGGCAACGCCAGCGATGGTGGCGCACAAGGCCCACGCATACACCCAGCCGACCATCCACGCCCAGCGCTTGCCCACCAGGCGACGGGCCCACGGATAGACACCGCCGGAAATCGGGAACTGCGAGACGATTTCACCGAAGATCAGGCAGACCAGCAATTGCCCGGCGCCGATCAGCAGGTAAGACCAGAACATCGGCGGGCCGCCGGCGGCCAGGCACAAACCGAACAGGGTGTAGACGCCGACGACCGGCGACAGGTAGGTAAAGCCCAGGGAGAAGTTCTCCCAGAGGCTCATGCTGCGGTTGAAATCCGAACTGTAGCCGAGGGCGCGGAGTTGTTCCGCGTCCTGATCGGCGCTGACGCTTGCACGCGCGTTGGTTGAGCCACTCATTTTATTTCCTCTTTATCAATGGCAGTGGATTAGTGCTAACGGGTTGCCCCGCCAATGCTCTTGTAGGAGCGAGCTTGCTCGCGATGGACGTTAACGATGACGCGGGCAGCCAGGATAAACACGGCGCCCTCACGTTCTTCGCGAGCAAGCTCGCTCCTACAGGGATATACGTCTGGCTGGTTCAAGCCTGTTTTTTGGTCTCGCTGCCGCGCCCATCGTCGTACTGCGAAAGCCATTCAACGGCGGCATCGCGGTAGCGACTGAAGCCCTTGTAATCGACCAGTTGCTGATTCAAATCCCGCAGCACTCGATGCATGCGCCGGGCCCACGCCGGGTTGGTGGCGATGTCTTCGAGGCTGAGCAAGTAAGTGCGGATCGGAAAGACGATAGCGTTGCTGCGCGGCAACCGATGCAGTGGTTGCAATTCAATGCGCAGGTAAACCAGTTTGCCGGCGTTTTGCGCGGTGACGATGGTCCGGTCCGGCGCCCATTCCGGCAGGCTTTCGGCCGAGACTTCAAGGCGCGGGTTGACGGTCAGCGACCAGTTCAGACGACGCACCGGATGGCCAGTGCGCAGGCGCAGCAGGAACTTCAAGGCGCGGTCGAGCATGCCGATTTCTTTCACCAGCGGCACTGGCCCGTGGAACTCCTCCCAGCTCATGCCGAGATTGAAACGCAGGGAATAATCGGCGCGCTGGGTCGCAATTCCCGCGCCCCAGTACAGCGTGCCATCGCGCTCTTCCTGCAACACCCAATCGCCCTGGGCCTGACGGGTCACGTACTCCATCGGCTCGTAGGGCAGGGTGGCCGGGTCGCCGAAGGTGAAGTGGTCGTCGATGTCCAGCAAACGGTTGGTCCAGTGCCACTGCCGACCTTCGCGCGCCAGGCTGAAATACTGCGGATAGTCCCGGGCGTAGGATTCCATGATCAGCTCCAGCAAATCCCACTGCGCCTCCATCATGTGTGGCGCCGAAACGTAGTGCATGCCCGGGTCTTTCTCCAGGGTGATGGCGCGGTCCCGGCATTCACTGATGTAGTGCTCGTCGATATCGAACGCGGCGCGAAACGCACCGTCACCCACGGACACATGCGGTTCGAGGTTCATCGAGTACATGTAGTCGTCATCGGGGAACGGGAAGGGCGCGCGTGCGATGGTTTCCGGGCTGTTGGCGAAGGTGTAGTCGTCGCGATAGGTTTCGTCGGGATTGAATTTGATATTCATTGTTATGTCTCCGTCGATCAGAGGTCGATGACCAGGCGATTGCACTTGGCACGGGATACGCAGGGCATGATTTTTTTGCAGCCGACCTTGTCTTCGTCGGACAGCCAGTCATCGCTGTGCAGCAGCTCGCCATCGAGTTCCAGCACCTCGGTTTCGCAATGCCCGCAGGCGCCACCACGACACAAGTAAGGCATTGTGTAGCCGGCCGCTTCGACCGCTTCGAGCATGGTTTGGTCGGGCGAGACTTCAATCGTCGCGCCGCTGCGACCGAGGGTGAAACTGAAGGCTTCGCCGCCGCTGTTTTGTTCGAGGAAACGCTCGAAGTGCACGTGGCTGTCGGTCCAGCCGAGGTCGCGAGCGCAGGCCAGTGTGGCGTCGATCATGCTGTCCGGGCCGCACACATAGACGTGGCTGCCCAATGGACGGTCGGCGAGCACCCGGCCGATCTCCATGCGCGATTCAATGCCCTTGCGGTACAGGTGAACCTGCTCGCCGTAGGTGGCCTGCAACTCCTTGCCCAGATGCGCATGCTCTTCGCCGCGCACCGCGTAATGCAGCTCGAACGGCACCTTGCTCAGGCGCAGTTCTTCCAGTTGGGAAATCACCGGCGTGATGCCGACGCCACCGGCGATAAACAGGTGAAGACGTGCCTGTTTGATCAGCGGGAAGAGGTTCACCGGCGGCGTGACCTCGATCAGATCCCCTTCAGCAACGTTGTCATGCAGCGACGCGGAACCACCGCGACCGCTGTCGACGCGGCGCACGGCAATCTGATATGTGCTGGTGTCGTACGGCGAACTCAGCAGCGAATACGGGTTGCGCAAGGTGTTCAGCTGATTGGCGATCAGCACCACGACATGGCTGCCACCGGAGAAGGCCGGCAAGTGCGCGCCGGTCGGCGACACCAGGGTGAAGCGTTTTATTTCCGGGGTCACCTCTTCGATTCGGGCCACGCGCAGATTCAACGTCCCATTGTTCTGGCTCATGTGTCGAGCTCCTCGGCTTCGGGCAGTTCACCCGGGACTTCGGCATCGGCCTTGACCGCTTGAAACGCTGCCAGCCGACGGGAATAGTGATCGCGCACCACCAGCGTCAAGCCGCAGCCCGGGCAGTCATAGACGCGTTGAGTAACGTTTTCGGTGTAGGTGTCGCAGTGCACGCACCAGACGCGGCGGACCAGGGTGCCGGAGTGCTCCCGCAGGACTTCGTCGCGATTGAGGTCAAAGCGGGTGGCCACTTGCATGGCACTGCCCAGGAAGCTTTCGGACCCGGCGAGGTACAACCGAGTGCCCATCCGCGCATCAAAAAGCAGGTCATTCAGTTCGTCGATCAATGCCTGGTTACTGGCATACACCTTCAATTGATGACGTGGATACTGCTGCAACCCGGCCAGAAAATCCTGGCCGGAGAAAGACTCCTGCGAGTACAGCAGAGTGATCGGCCGATCCAGCCCAGCCATTTCTTCCAGCAAGCGCAACATGGCGCGACCGCCGCTGCCTTGCCCGGCAATGATGTGCCGGATACCTCCCGGCAGCGGTTGCAACCGGTCATAAACCGGCCGGCTTTTGATCCCGGTGATCAACATTTTTATTATTCCTCCTGGCTACCGGCGCGGCTGATGAAAGCCGGCCCTGATGCAAAGCCCAACGATGGTGGGTTGCAGATAGCAGGAGCACAGGTCGTGCCAGTTATTTAAACTATTGAAATAAAAGGATTTGTTGAATTTATGGAGGGAGGGTGCAGGCAAAAGTAACTAGGTATGTAGGCGTTTTTGCAGCGCTTGTAGGTGAGACGAGAACCCTGGTAGGAGCGAGCTTGCTCGCGAAAGACGTCAACGATAACGCGTACAGTCTGGATAAACGCGTCGCCCGCAAATACATCGCGAGCAAGCTCGCTCCTACATAGGCCTGAACTCAATCGCGCTGGAGTTTGCGAATCAGCGTACCGATGTCGATGCCCAGGTGCACCGCGGCTTTGCGTTTGCTGCCGCACAGATGCACGGCCCTGAGGATGACCTGGCGTTCGAAATGCTGAACCTGCAGCTTGAGGTTTTGCTCCGGATCATCTTCGTAGGTAGCCGCCGGTTTTACGTGTTCCTGAGGGCGCATCGGTTCCAGCAGTTCGGCCGGCAGATGATGTTCCTGCGCTTCATCATCGGCGAGGACCGCCAGCCGTTCGAAGATGTTCACCAGTTCACGGACGTTGCCGGGGTAGTCGTAACCCAGCAGCCGCTTGCGGCAACTCGCGGACAGACTCAGCGACGGCTCGCGATCGCTGTTGATGCGGCTCAGCAGGATGTCGATGAGAAACGGCAAGTCATCCCGGTGCTGGCGCAGCGGCGGGATTTCCACCGGCAGGACCGCCAGACGATAGTAGAGGTCGGCGCGAAACTCACCGATGCTCACCAGATGACGCAAGTCTTTGTTGGTGGCGGCAATGACTTGCACCTGCACCGTTTTGCTCAGCGGTGAGCCGACCGACTGGATGGTGCTGTCCTCAAGGAATTTCAGCAGCTTGGCCTGCACGTGCAAGGGGATTTCACCGATCTCGTCGAGGAACAGCGTGCCCCCGGAAGCCGCTTCGATATAGCCTTGCTTGCCGCCCTGCAGTGCACCGGTGAAGGCGCCGCGTTCATAGCCGAACATTTCCGACTCGAACAGGCTTTCCGGGATGCTCCCGCAGTTGACGTGAATGAAAGGCCGGTCGCCCCAGCCGGCGGCTCGATGGATATGTCGCGCGATGGCGGTCTTGCCGACGCCCGGTTCGCCCAGCAACAACAACCTCGCGCGACGCCGGAATGCACGCACGCCAGTGTCGGCAATGCTCGAGAGCTGTGGTGAAAGGTGCAGGGCGTTGTCCTGAGGGTCGCGCAGACCTTGAGGCTCCACAGGCCGGTTACCCAGCGAAGCTCGACGTTGTGGCTGGCTGCCGTCGAAGTCTTTCTGAGTCAGCATCCTGAAAGGTTTTTCGTAGGCTCCCGTGGGAATGGCGTGGGTGCTACTGAGCAGCACCCGGCCTTCCCGGGAGCGGGTCAGCGCACTGTTGCCGCCGCGATTCAGCGCCGCCTGAAAGTCTTCGTAGTTCAACGCCGAACGCTGGAAAAACTCACTGTCGGACAAACCGCTGGCTTGCTGTCGGGACAGTCGGTTGACGCGCTCGGCGGCCAGGTTGAGAAAGCGCACCCGACCTTCGCCGTCCGTCACGATCAGCGCGTCGCTGAAGCTGTCGAGTAAGGCGTGCAGCGCGGGGGTTTCCAGCAATGCGCCGAGTACTTCACTGCTGACGTTGACCGAAGAGCGCATGCCCATCTGCAGCGTGGGCGGCAGATTCTTGTCTTTCATGGGTGCAACTCTTCGGCGCGGCGCACACCCTGGCTTTCACGAAACACTGCAACGCGCCAGGCCACGCCTTCACGGATCAAAATGCGCGAGCAATGCACATTGAAATTCACAGGGCGTCCGCTCAAGTCCGGCAAAGGCAGACTGTGCCAAGTACGCTCGGGCAGGGCCTTATCCAGCAGCAGGCGAGCGATGCCGTCGCCGTGGGTGATGCCAAAGGTCTCTTCGAAGGCTGCGTTGCGCCATTGCGGTTGCAGGTGCTCATCGATCACCAGCACCGCATCCGGCACTGCATCGAACACCCGGCGCAAAGCGTCGATGCGCTGCTCGGCGTCGTGCTGCATGCGCAGTTCCTGACTGACATCGCGGATGCTGCCCCACATGCGCAACAGGTGTCCGTTGACGATGGTCGCGCGAACATCGTTCTCGACGTAGGCCGGCGAGCCGTCGTGCCGGCGATCCACGGAAAGCGCGCAGTCCACGTGGAAACCGGATTCGATCAGGCGCCGCACAAACTCTTCATTCGCCGGGCTGCGCGGCCAGTACAGGCGCACGGGTTGCTGGTTGAAATCGACATCTGAGGGCATCTCGTACACCTCAGCCATGGCGCGATTGCACAGGCGCCAGTGGGAGTCATTTTCGAACACCTGACGCACGATCTCGTCCGGCGAGGTGTTGATGTCCACTGCCTCGGCAAACTCGATGCACCAGTACGCGACCTTGGCGCTCTGCAGCATCTGGCTCATCACTTCATTGGCGTTGTGCATTTCCCGCAGCCGATGGCCCAGCGCGCCGAGAGGGATTTTCAGCAAATGCAGACGTGCCGGTTGCACCGAGCGCCATTCCAGCAGTCCGCAGGCGACCACTGGCAGCAGGCCGCCGTTGTGGCGAATCAGGGTCAACTCCAGGCTATGGACTTGCTCATCGGCAGGCGGATTGGCAAACAGCGACTGCACGACGCGCAGCGATTCGACGCTGAAGATGCGCTCGATCGGCTGATTCAGCAGCGCTTCGGGGGCATAGCCCAGTTGATCGCTGAGGCTAGCGGACAAGCTGATCAGTTGTCCGTCAGCGCTGACGGTGCTGGACAGTGGCTGCGCCTTGTTGGCCAGTAAATTCAGGATATCCATCGGTTGATCGCTCGATTTGGCTAATGGGACCTGGCGGACATCACTCAGGCAGTCAAAGCGGGGCATATCGCATGCCAACCGAAAAGCGTTATAAACCGGGCCGCACGAGGGAAAGCGGGTCGTAGAGCGCTGCGATAATGCAACAGAATGTGCATTTTTGCAGCGCTCACGTTGAGCGTAGTCCGCTGACGGGGATTGGTGGGGTCAATCCGATTGGTGACCCGATCATCGTCAGGCTTTGCTGGCGGCCAGGTAAGCGCCGAGGCGACGGCCCATCTCTTCGCCCAAGGCCTGCAAGCCGCTCATTGGCCGGACCATGACCTCGAATTCAACGATTTTGCCTTGCTCGTCGAAGCGGATCATGTCGATGCCCTTGAGCTCTTTTCCGCCGACCTTGGCGCTGAACTCGAGGACGACGTTCAAGCCATCCTCAGTCGCCAGTTCACGGTGGTAGGTGAAATCTTCAAATACCTTGCACACCGTGCTCAGAATCATCGTGACCACCGGCGCGCCGGGATAAGGTGTGTGCGCCATCGGCGAGCGAAAAACGGCGTTCGGGGCCAGCAAGGTGGACAGGGCTTGCAGGTCACCCTCGCGGATCATTGCGTGCCATTGGATCAGGGAGGCGGCGGCGTTGGGGTGCAGCTTCAGTTCTGACATGTCAACTCCTGTTGTTTTTGTTCTACAAGCGTTGGCAGCGACTGTATATCAATGGGTCCATAGCTTTGCTTATGGCGGTGCATTCAAGCAGTTGATGCGAGGACAATTCAGGATGATGGCGTGTTTAACCGGTTAGCTGCTTTGCTTTCTGCCAGGCTTCCCATTGGCCCCAATTGATCTAAAAAATCCTGACCTGCAACGCCGACGGTGTACTACGCTTAAAAATGTAGGTGAAGACGCAGACTGATGCGCAAGCGGATGGCAAGGACACGTGGGGCGCGTTCCGAAGGGTACACGGTTAGAAAGATCTCCGCGCTGAGATCCAGCCCTTATGCCGTGTGAAGCAGAAGAGCACAAAACTGTTCTGTGAGAGTCCTGATAAACCTTGTAAGCCGGAGACCAGCACCGGCCACCTACTCAAATCCCGAAGCCCGCCTTGAGCGGGCTTTTTCTTGTGGATGTTTTCGGCACCATTGTGGGAACGAGCCTGCTCGCGAAGCGGCCGGCGGCCACACCGCTAAATCGGCGTTTTGTACTCGTTCTCCCGCTGTAACGCCCGCGCCTGAACGACGTTCAGCACGGCGCAACCTTCGCGCGTCAGTAAATGCACCGCACGGGTGATACGAGTTAGATCACAGTCAGAAGTGTTTTTGAGGTTGAGGCTGGACAAGGTGTCCATCAGATCGCGCACCACGGTGAAACGATGCATGGCGCAAGCGGCCAGTTCGCTAAGTTCCTTGTGGGTGTTTACGAACAGCACCGGATTTTCGGCGTCGTGGGTGTCGATTGGGAGATAGCGTGGCATCACTTGGAACATTGTGTAACTCCTATGAGCAGAGCTTCCACCGTTCGCGGCCAAACGAAAAGGTGGCAGCCGTACGTGGGTTGGCCGACCGGTCATAGGAAGCCCGGCACACCCGAAGGTGTCCCCCGCAAAGCCGCCATAAAAATCACGTCAGGAATAAAGCTTCCGACGTGATGTTCTGGACGCTAATGCGCTCCTATGATCGACCGGCCAAGGTCGTCCGCGGTGTATTCCGCGAGCCCAAACTATAGAGGTCGATGCCGAAACGCGGCAACAGGGTACATTGTAGGAAACGTCTTTAAAAGTTGTGCGCGGCACAATGATGACTCCATGCTTCGCGTTTATTCGCGAGCTGAACGCTAGATGTCTGTAGGGGCGTTCCTACGTGCAATACGTTGGACTTCTGGGGGAACCTTTTCGGGGGGGCAGGTGAGAAATTCGCTGATGTGCCGGCCATTTCGCGGGCAAGCCCGCTCCCACCGGATTTTTGTTGTTCCAAGGAGCGAATCTTGCTCGCGTAGGAGGTCAGGATAACGCGTCATCCAGACAGCCCGCGTTATCGTTGACGTCTTTCGCGAGCAGGCTCGCTCCCACAATGGATCGGCGTACGCTTTTGCTCTTCACCACTCATCAGGCCGAGCGTTAGCTCGCCTGCAGCTTTTGACTTTGACGCACCGCCCCCTCGAGAGGCCGAGTGGAGGTTCTGCGCAGTGGGCAACCCGGCATGGATGCCGGGTTAGCTGCGCACGGCCAAGGATGGCCGATCGCGGCGGGCCCACGGAGCAGGACCGGAGCGAGGGCATGCCGAGCCACAGCGAGGCACCGAACGAAAGGGGCAAGAGCGTTTGGTTACTTGGCGCTTTTCCAAGTGACTCGCCGTAAGGGCGAAACCAATTGCGGCCCTTGCCGCAGCAATGGATATACACCCGGATCACCCCGATCAACCGGATCCACCGGGACACCGATATTGGCCATATCAATCCCCTTTTGGCCGACCTCGCACTGTGAACCAGCCAGACCATCAGCAAGAATCAAAGCAGCACTGCTGTTCAAGCACGCTCGCGAAACCACAACTAGAATCCAGTCTTCCTTGCCTCGAGCCGTTTTCAAGGCCTGCCGTGTACAGAACATAAAAACCAACAAGCGACACACTTGGGGAATTCATTCATGGTCACGATGAAACGCACACTGGGCGCCACCGTTTGTGGGCTGACGCTACTGGCCAGCGCCGTGCACGCCGAACAGCGCGAACTGCGGGTGTACAACTGGGCAGACTACATACTGCCGTCCGTGCCCAAGGACTTCGCCGAGAAAACCAAGATCAAAGTGACCTGGGACACGTTCGACACCAACGAATCGCTGGAAGCCAAGTTGCTCACCGGCAACTCGGGATACGACCTGGTGGTGCCATCGAATCAGTTCCTCGAAACCCAGATCAAAGCCGGTGTGTTCCAGAAACTGGATAAGTCCAAGCTAACTAACTGGTCGCACCAGGACCCGGCACTGCTCAAGCTGCTGGAGAAGAACGACCCCGGCAATCAGTACGGCGTGCCTTACATGTACGGCACCGTGCTGATCGGCTTCAACCCGGATAAGGTCAAGGCCGCGCTGGGCGAGAATGCGCCGGTGGACAGTTGGGACCTGGTGTTCAAACCCGAGTACATGGAGAAACTGAAATCCTGCGGCGTGGCCATGCTTGATTCCCCGACGGAAATCCTGCCGATCGCGCTGCACTACCTCGGGTTGGACCCCAACAGTCAAAACCCGGACGACTACGAAAAAGCCAAAGCGCTGATGATGAAGGTTCGCCCGTACGTCACCTACTTCAACTCCGCCAAATACATGACCGACATCGCCAACGGCGATATCTGCGTCGCCATCGGCTACTCCGGCAGCTTCTACCAGTTCGGCAATCGCGCCAAAGAGGCCGGCAACGGCGTGGTGGTCGATTGGCGCTTGCCGAAGGAAGGCGCGCCGATCTGGTTTGACACTTTCGCCATCCCGAAAAGTGCGAAGAACGTCGAAGAAGCCCACGAGTTCCTCAACACCCTGCTGGACCCGAAAGTCATCGCCCCCATCAGCGACTTCCTCGGCTACCCCAACGCCAATAAGGATTCGATTGCGCTGATCAACAAAGACATCACCGGCAACCCGAACCTGACACCGACCAGCGAAGCATTGAAAACGCTCTATGTGGTGCAGCCTTTGCCGCAAAAACTTGAGCGGGTTCGTACGCGGGTCTGGACCAGCATCAAGTCCGACAAGTAAAGCGTGCGCCCACACCTGTGGCGTAACGGTGTGGGCGTACAACCTTTCTACTGAAAAGCGTTCCTGACGACTTCGTCCCAGGCAGTGGGCGAGGGGAACAGCTCCAGCAGAAACTCCACGAAGACTTTCACGTTTGGGCTACCTCGACGACTTTCAGGCCAAAGTGCCGTGATGGTGGAACGTTCGAGCGCGAACTGCGGCAACACCGGGATCAGTTCCCCGCGTTGGACGTAGGGCGCGGCCACGTAATTTGGCGATATGCCGACCCCTCCGCCCGCGGCCAGCACGGCAGCCACGGCATCACTGACGTCCACCACGATCGCCGCGTCCGGCGTGATTTCCGCGGTGCGCTCGCCTGCCTGGTAGGGCCAGCGCAGCATCTGTCCCGAACTCTGATAGCGAAAATTCACGCAGTCATGCTGCATCAGGTCCGCAGGCTCGCGCGGTGTGCCTCGCCTGGCCAGATAGTCCGGTGAGGCGAAAGCGCCGATTCGATGGGGGGCGAGGGGACGGGAAATAAGGCGCGAATCAGCCAGGTTGCCGACCCGGAGCGCGACGTCGATGCCTTGCTCGATGATGTCAAAGAATTGATCGCCCAGGCGCAAGTCGATGCCGAGTTTCGGGTAACGCTCGCGAAATCGGGGCAGCGCCGGGGCCAGGATATTCAGGCCGATGGGCAACGGCGCCGTGACTTTCAATGTGCCTGACGGTTCAGCGCGGGACGCCACCGCGGCCTGATCAATGTCCTCGACCTCGCGCAAAATGCGCAACGCCCTTTCGTAGAGATCCCGCCCCTCAGGCGTCAGCGTCAACGAGCGTGTGGTGCGACTGAACAGCTTGAGGCCGAAATGTTCTTCAAGCCGTTGCACACTTTTACTCACCGCCGAGGGCGAGACGGATAATGCGCGCGCCGCCGCAGTATAGCTTCCCAGAGAAGCCGCGCGGGCAAACGCAATCAGGCCAGTCAGCCTGTCCAAACCTATTTGTTCCTTCATGGCACTAGTAAAGCGACTTCCGCCCCAATTATCAACTGGCACCCGAGGCTTTAGTCTCTACCCATCAACGCCGCATCGGCGTTTCAAGGAGACAACAGCATGAGCCAGATTCAATTCACCCAACCATTGCCCGCCGTACTTGATGGCCGCACCGTGGTTATCTTCGGCGGAACGTCCGGCATCGGCCTAGCGGCGGCCATTCAAGCCAAAGCCGCAGGCGCGAGCGTGATTGTGATCGGCTCGGATGCCCATCGTGCGCAGCAAGCGGCCGCTGACCATGGCCTTGACGGATGGCGCGCTGCTGACGTGACCCAAAGCGAGGCGATTTACGCCGCACTGGCGGATATTCCTCAGGTCGATCATCTGGTTTTGCTGGCGGGAACCTTCGTCGCTGGCACCGTCCTGGGCACCGATATCGATTACCTGCGTCGGGCATTCGAGGAGCGGATGTGGGCGTCGGTGCATGCGATTCGCGCACTGGGTCATCGCTTGTCGAAAGACGGCTCGATCACGTTCATTTCCGGTTCATTGTCCGATCGGCCGAATGCCTACGGCACTGCGGTGCTGGCCGCTGCTTCAGCCGCGATGGAAGCACTGGCCCGTGGCCTCGCGCTGGAGCTGGCGCCGATCCGCGTAAACACCTTGTCCCCCGGCCCGATCAACACGCCGATTCTGAGCAAGGCGTTGGGTGACAACCGTGACGGCTTCGTCGCTGCGCTGGAGCAGTCCTTGCCCCTGCATCGTCTGGGCACCGCAACAGAAGCGGGGGCGGCGGTGATGTTCCTGATCACCAACACCTTCATGAACGGCTCCACGCTGAACATCGACGGCGGCGCACGCCTGGTCTGATCCCCGACTCTATTACCTCGAAAGGAAACCGTTATGACCACGCTTTTTGACTCCCTGCGCCTGGGCGCGATTGACGCGCCCCAACGTATCTTCATGGCGCCGATGACCCGCGCACGCGGCACTCAGGACCATTTGCCCACCGCCATCATGATTGACTATTACGCCCAGCGTGCCAGCGCCGGGCTGATCATCAGCGAGGCCATCGGCATCAGTCAGCAAGGGCTTGGCTGGCCCTACGCCACTGGCATCTGGTCGGCGGAACAAGTCTCCGGTTGGCGTCTGGTCACTGACGCGGTGCACGCGGCGGGCGGGCGGATCATCGCCCAGCTCTGGCACATGGGGCGTGTCGTTCACCCGAGTTTTCTTCAAGGCGCTCAGCCGATCTCCGCGTCGATCACCACGGCGCCGGGCCACGCCCATACGTACGCCGGCAAACAAGCGTATACCCAGGCGCGGGCGCTGCCGCTGGATGAAATTCCGGCGCTGCTGGAGGACTTTCGCCACGCCGCCCGTAACGCCATGGAAGCCGGTTTCGACGGCGTGCAGATTCACGCCGCCAACGGCTACCTCATCGATCAGTTTCTGCGCGACAGCGGTAACTTTCGCACCGACGGCTACGGCGGCTCGATCGAGAATCGAATCCGCCTGCTCAAAGAAGTCACGCAAGCCGTGGTCGATACCGTCGGCGCTGACCGAACCGGCGTGCGTCTGACCCCGAGCAGCTACGATCAAGGCGTGCGAGACAGCGATCCGGAGCCGTTGTTTGTACGCATTGCCGAAGTGTTGTCCGACATCGGCATCGCGCACCTGGAGCTGCGCGAACCGCCGCTGGACGGCACGTTCGGCAAGGGCGAGCGCGAAGCCATCGCGCCGTTGATTCGCCAGGCCTTCAACGGCGTGCTGATCCTCAACTCGGACTATGACATCGTCCGGGCCGAGGCCGCGTTGACCAGCGGATTGGCCGACGCAATCGCCTTCGGCCGGCCGTTTATCGCCAACCCGGACTTGCCGATTCGCGTGGCGCAGCGGCGGCCCCTGGCTGAAGACGCGATGGTCAACTGGTTCACCCAAGGGCCTGAGGGGTACATCGACTATCCCGGCATCGAAGCGCGCTGAGTTCAGATGTTCCGCAGGGCCTGAGCCAGGTCCGCACGCAAATCCTCGACGTCCTCGACCCCGACCGACAAACGCACCAACCCGTCGCCAATGCCAAGTTGTGCGCGGGTGTCGGCGGGGATGGTGGCGTGGGTCATGATCGCGGGGTGTTCGATCAGGCTTTCCACGCCGCCGAGGCTTTCGGCCAAAGCGAAAATCTGCACGCTCTCGAGGAAACGCTTGGCGCCGGCCAGATCACTCTTCAGATCGACAGAAATCATCCCGCCGTAACCGCGCATCTGCCGCTGCGCCAATTCATGTTGTGGGTGCGAAGGCAGGCCCGGGTAATAGACGCGCGCGACCTGCGGCTGACGTTCCAGCCATTGCGCCAGTTCCAGTGCGTTGCTGCAGTGACGCTCCATGCGCAGCGCCAGTGTTTTCACGCCGCGCAGGGTCAGAAACGCGTCGAACGGCCCGGCGATTGCGCCCACCGAGTTCTGCAAAAAGCCCAGGCGCTCCGCCAGTTCCGGGTTCTGCCCGACCACCGCGATGCCGCCGATCACGTCGGAGTGGCCGTTGAGGTATTTGGTGGTCGAGTGCAGCACGATGTCGAAGCCCAGTTCCAGTGGACGCTGGATCCACGGGCTGGCGAAGGTGTTGTCGGCGACGCAAATGATTCCGCGCGCGCGGCAGATGCGCGCGACAGCGGCGAGGTCCGTGAGGCTCAACAAGGGGTTACTCGGCGTTTCGACCCAGACCATCCGCGTGTCGTCCTGCAAAGACGCTTCGAAGGCAGCGAGGTCGGTCAGATCGATGAAACTGAAGCGATGGCCGGCGCTGCGTTTACGCACCTCGTCGAACAGGCGAAAGGTACCGCCATACAAATCGTTGCCGGAAACGATGTGGGAGCCGGCGTCGAGCAGTTCGAGCACCGTGGAAATCGCCGCCAGCCCTGAAGCAAACGCGAAGGCCTGGGTGCCGCTTTCAAGGTCGGCAACGCAACGCTCCAGCGCAAAGCGCGTCGGGTTGTGCGAGCGGCCGTAGTCGAAGCCCTTGTGCACCCCGGGGCTTTGTTGCAAGTAGGTGGAGTTGGCATAAATCGGCGGCATCAACGCCCCGGTGGTCGGGTCTGGCGCTTGCCCGGCGTGGATCACCCGCGTGGCGAAGGCGCGTGACGCGGCGTTTTCATCGTGTTCACTCATGCGAGGGATCTCCGCAAATGATTGAGCAGGTCCACGCGGGTAATCAGGCCGTGGAAGCCCGAGGCGTCGGCGATGATCGCGACCAGCCCGCGATCGAGTTCTGCCTGCAGTGTGGCGAGACTGGCGCTGGCTGGCAGGGTTTCTACTTTGTCGGTCATGGCGCTGGCCACGGTCAAGCGGAAGTGCGTCGGGTCTTCTTGCATGCCCAGCAGAATGTCGGATTCGTCGATGACGCCGACCAGTTTCTGGCCGTCTACCAGCACCGGCAATTGCGACACATCCGCCAGGCGCATGCGTTGGAATGCCGTCAGCAAGGTGTCGTCCGGGCCGACGCTGATCACCCGGCCATCTTCGAACCGCCGTGCGATCACGTCACGCAGATCGCCATAGGGTTTGCGTGCCAGCAACCCCTGATCGTTCATCCACTGGTCGTTGTAGACCTTCGAGAGGTAGCGGGTGCCGGTGTCGCAGACGAAGCTGACCACACGCTTCGGCTCGGTTTGTTCTCGGCAGTAGCGCAGCGCCGCAGCCAGCAAGGTGCCGGTAGAAGAACCGCCGAGAATGCCTTCGGCGCGCAACAGTTGGCGGGCGTGATCGAAGCTTTCTTCGTCGCTGATGGAATAGGCGTGGCGCACGCTGGACAGGTCGGCAATCGAAGGGATGAAGTCTTCACCGATGCCTTCCACGGCCCACGAACCGGGCTTCTCCATGGTGCCGCTGCGGCTGTATTCGGCCATCACCGAACCGATGGGGTCGGCCAGCACCATTTCCAGGTCCGGCTGCACGCGCTTGAAGAAACGGGTCAACCCGGTCAGCGTTCCGGCCGAACCGACACCGACGACGATGGCATCCACGTCATGCTGGGTCTGCGCCCAGATCTCCGGCGCGGTGCTGCACTCGTGGGCGAGCGGGTTGGCCGGGTTGTTGAACTGGTCGGCGAAAAACGCGTCGGGTATTTCCAGCGCCAACCGCGCCGCGACATCCTGGTAATAATCGGGATGGCCCTTGCCGACGTCGGAGCGGGTGATGTGGACCTCGGCGCCCACGGCCTTGAGGTGCAGGACCTTCTCGGTCGACATCTTGTCCGGAACCACCAACACCACCCGATAACCCTTGGCGCGGCCGACCAGCGCCAGGCCGAGTCCGGTGTTGCCGGCCGTGGCTTCGACGATGGTGCCACCGGGCTTGAGCCGACCGTCGCGCTCGGCGGCGTCGATCATCGCCAGGCCGATGCGGTCCTTGATCGAGCCACCGGGGTTCTGCGATTCGAGCTTGAGAAACAGCGTGCACGGACCGGTATCAAAACGGCTGACGCGCACCAGCGGCGTATTGCCGATCAGTTCAAGCACGGCAGGGCGGGAGTCGTTCGGCATGTAGTCACCTCTTTGGGAAACTTCGCACTGGAAGGACAGCAACCGGCGGCGAGTCATCGCGTGCCAGTCGCCAGCAATGCATCGCTTGGACCATAGGCCGCGATTGCGTCGTCCGCAACCTTGTGCGACCAGCCGGTCACGTTACCGCTGGAGAGAACCCGCTCTCGGCAACACGCGATCTGTTTGTATCGCTACGTATCCGCAGGGCCCACAGCCAATTACGCTTACAAACCGGGGCGTCCGAGACACGAACGCGATACATGGTGGTCGCCTAATGGGGCACCACAACGGTATCAATCGGAGAAATGTCATGTTCCGCATCAACGCTCGTCACACCGTCAGAATGCTCGGCGCTGTTGCTGTCGCCACCGTCTCCCTCGCCGCGTTTTCGGGCGCGTCTCAGGCCGAGGAAGTGAAGGCTCCCGCCAAAAACTGGCAGGCGGGCCTGCACCGCACGGATCTGCTGCGCAAGGATCTCGACGTCGAAGGGCGTGAGGTGCTCCAGGTGCGGGTTGATTTCGAGCCGGGTGTCACCTCGCCTAATCACACTCATCCTGGGGTAGAAGTGGCTTACGTGATCGATGGCACGTTTGAATACCAGCTTGAGGGACAGCCTCCGGTCACGCTCAAGGCCGGTGATTCCCTGTACATTCCGGCCGGCACTGCACATATCGCCAAGAATATCGGCACAACCAAAGCCTCTGAGCTGGCGACCTACATCGTGAAAAAAGGCGAGCCGCTGGTTGTGATCAAGCCGTAAGGCCCTGCCGGAATTCAAAGACGCCGCAAATCCCTTGTAGGCGCCAGCAAGCCGGCTCCTACAAGGGTTTCAGCGCTCGACGGTCCGGCGCGATGCCGAGTGCAACAACGATCAGCCCCAGCGCTACAGCAAAGGTGATTTGCATCCCGCGGGCGACGGCTTCTGGCTGCGCAGCGGTGACGTCGGCGGTCTGCGAGGCGAACGCGAACACGGCGCCCAGCGCGGAGGCTCCGGTGATGAGCCCGAGGTTTCGCGACAGGTTGAGCATGCCCGAGATAACACCGCGCTGGTCTGGCGCGACGTCGGTCATGACCGTGGTGTTGTTGGCCGTCTGAAACACCGCATAGCCGAGCGTGATCACCACCATCGGCGCAACGTAGCCGCCGATACCGAATGTCTGTGGCAGCACCGATAACGTGAGACAACCGATGGCCATCGCCATCAGTCCGGCGACCGTCATCCGTTGTGCGCCGAAGCGGTCGGCGATCCGGCCGGCGGGCACACCTGTCAATGCCGCGACACACGGCCCGACCGCCAGCACCAGGCCCACCATAACCGCTTCCAGTCCGAGTCCGTGGGCAAGGTAAAACGGCCCGACCACCAGCGTCGCCATCATTACCGTCGCTACCAGCGTGCTCCTCGCCAGGCTACCGCTCAACACCGGGTTGCGAAACATCGCCAGCCGTACCAGCGGGGAGGCGACTCGCGTCTCGACGAACACAAAGAGCCCCACGCCGAACCCCGCCGCCAACAGCAACCCCATATTCAACAGCCCGAAATGGCCGCGCCCGAGGGTCATCGCCAGCGCATACACCGCCAACGTCAGCGCCAACACCAGCGTTCCCCACGCGTCGAAACGGGCACTCCCGCGGGTTGGCTTCTGGCGGTCGGCGGGCAAATAGCGATACGCGAGCAGCAACGTCATCAGGCCCAACGGCACGGCGACCAGGAACATCGCCCGCCAGCCGAAACCGGCAATCAAGATGCCGCCTAGCGACGGCCCCATCGCGGTGCCAATCGCCGACATCGTCCCGAGCAACCCCATGGCGCTGCCGGTCTTGGCCTTCGCCACCGTCTCGCCAACGAAGGCCATGGTCAGCGCCATCATGATTGCCGCACCAAGCCCTTGCAGTGCTCGGGCGCCAATCAACATCCCCAGTGTCGGTGCCCACGCGCACAGCGCCGAGGCAAGGGTGAACACGCCGATGCCACCGAGCAGCAACCGTCGACGACCGATCAGGTCACCCAGACGGCCCACGCTGACGATCAGCGTGTTGATCGCCAGCAGATAGGCAATGACGATCCACTGCGCTTGCTGAAAGGTCGCGTCGAACACCTGCGCCAGTGTCGGCAGCCCCACATTGGCGATGCTGGTGCCGAGCGAAGACAGCAGCATCGACAGCGAAAGACTGATCAGCACCCACCGCACGGCGGGTGTCTGTGGTGCGCTGTCCATGAGGGCAATAGTCGGCTTCATGTTGTCTCTCTTGATCTGGCCACTCCCGAAGCGGAGCTGTCACAAATCTACGCCGGCGCCTAACATGGCGGAAGGCGCACGGGTTGCACTGTACTCGTGCGTTAGACGCCATCTCACCTTGCCGCGGGGCGATCCAATGTCTACTCCCGATTTCAATCTGCTGGTCACCCTCGATGTGCTGCTCACCGAAGGCAGCGTGGCGCGCGCCGCCAAGCGCTTGCGACTGAGCCCGTCGGCAATGAGTCGAGCGTTGGCGCGCTTGCGGGAAACCACGGGCGACCCGCTGCTGGTCCGGGCCGGACGGGGGCTCGTCGCCACGCCCAGGGCTTTGGAACTGCGCGAGCGGGTCGGTCAATTGGTGCAGGATGCAGAGGCGGTGTTGCGTCCAGCCGAACAGCCCGATCTGGCGCGACTGGTTCGCACGTTCACGTTGCGCACCAGCGAAGGCTTTGTAGAAAATTTCGGCGCACCGCTCATTGCTCGCGTTGCCGAACAAGCGCCCGGTGTGCGCCTGCGCTTCATGCACAAACCTGACAAAGACAGCACGTCACTTCGTGACGGCACCATTGATCTGGAAACCGGTGTGGTGGGGAAGGCCACCGGACCAGAGCTGCGCACGCAGGGGTTGTTTCGCGACCGCTTCATCGGTGTGGTGCGCGGGGACCATCCCCTTAGCCAGGGCGAAATCACCGCCGCGCGTTATGCGGCGGGTGCTCATATCAGCGTTTCACGGCGCGGGCTCGACAAGGGGCCTGTCGATCAAGCACTGGCGGCGTTGGAACTGGACCGGCAAGTCGTGACCATCGTCGCCGGCTTCTCGACAGCGCTGGCGCTCGCCAGGGCCACCGACCTGATTGCCACTGTGCCCGAACGCCACACCGAAAACCTGCGGGCGGGCATGCACGGCTTTGCGCTGCCGTTTTCCTTGCCGGAGTTTACGGTTGCGCTGCTCTGGCATCCTCGAATGGACGCCGATCCGGTGCATCGCTGGTTGCGAAATTGTATGCGCGAGGTCTGTAATGAAGGCATTAAGTTATCAAATTGATATCAATTGAAAGTGTCCGATACTTACGAAAGTGTTAAGTTTATGAGACGGTATGGCTGTCAATTGTAATAGGGGAATAATAATAAATTATTTTGGTATAAAGATTGTTTGAACTTGTTCGGCATATAAATGTATTCCGTTGTGTGTGGGCAGCGTGGTGATTTGAAGTGTGGCTCAACGCTATCGCTGATGGCAAATAAAGTTAGGCTGAATAGTTATTGAGTGTTCTGGCTTATCATTGTAACTATTTGAATACAGAAGCATTTATTTTTACTTGCGCGCTCAATTGAATGAATGTCTTCGCGCGTGGGCGCAGATCGGCCTATCGCGTTCGTCGTGTAAATAATAAACCTGAGCCAAAAGCAAGTGCATTTCGCCATTGCAGTGCTATGTTGCATGTCTCTCGGTAACTCCACGCTAACTGCCTGCAGGTCGAGCGTCATGCCTATTCTAAATCCACGAATTGCGGTGCTGGGTAATAGAGTGACAGGTTTGAATCTTCCGGAGTTAGAGCACTTTTCTGATCTGAGCAGCCTGGTGGCCGCCAGGGCTTTTGATGTGGTGTTGCTCGACATGCCGGCGGCTTATGCCGGGCGAGCGCTTCGAAAGCTGCGCACGGTGCCTGCCTATCGCTACTCCCTGATTTTTTGTTGCCGTGATCAGAATGACTGGTGTGAAGCCTTGGGTGACGGGGCGTGCCCGGTAGAATCCACCGAGATAAAAAGTCTGTGGGGGATATGGAAGGAGCGCTTCCGCACGTTCAGTCAGGGATCGGTTCCCGAGCGGTTCGAAAGTCGGGTGCTTTCCTGGTTGTGGTTACGCGACAAAGCCCACCTTTTTGCCCTGCGCGATCCGCAAGTGCCTCAGCATTACCGGTATCCGTTGCTGGATGCCCTGGCGGATGACGAGCCGGTCAATCCGTTTGTCTGGCTCAGCCTGATGGTGCAACAGAACTGGCTGGAAGAAGGCGTGCTGGTCGATCGCGTCCGCCTCTGTTCGGACTGCGGCTCAGGCCGACTCAACTACATCGATGTGTGCACCGAATGCCACGCTCTGGACATTTCGCGGCAGCCTTCGTTGCACTGTTTCACGTGCGGCCATGTGGGGCCGCAGGAATCCTTTCTCAAAGACAACGTGTTGTTGTGTCCCAACTGCCTGAACCGTTTGCGCCACATTGGCACTGATTACGATCGACCGATGGAAAACTATCGGTGTCGGTCCTGTCAGGCGTTTTTTGTCGATGCAGAGGTGCAGGCGCGTTGCCTTGATTGCGGTCTGTCACACGCGCCCGACAAATTGCGGGTGCGCGAGGTCCGGGATTTCCGCTTGGCCGAGGCCGGACGTTTCCGCTGCCGTCAGGAGTTCGATGACCGATCGGTTCAGCACTTTGGTCGACTCAGTCTGTTAGGTGGCAAGGATTTTTATGACCTTCTGAGTTGGCAAATTCAGGTCGTACGGCGCTACCCGCAACCGGCGTTCTCCTTGATCGGCCTGCGCTTTGTCAACCTGGCCGGTACGCTGGCTCGCCTGGGTGAGCATCGAGGTCATGCCTTCATCGATAGCCTGACTGAACGCTTGAAAGAATCGGTTCGGGATACGGATCGCTGTTCCCGCAGCACGGAAGAATTTTTCTGGATCATGCTTCCGCACACGGAAGGCAAGGGGCTGGAGTGCGTCAAACAGCGTCTGGGTCAGGTTGCCGAGCTGTTTTCAGCCCCGGAAGTCAGTGATATTTCGCTGCGGGTTCTCAGCATCACGGCGCCTCACGATCTGCTTGATCAGGAAGACGGTGAGCTGCTGCTGGCTCGTCTGGCCAGTGAACTGGGGTGACACCATGGGCCCATTAATAGAACAACTCTATTACACACTCGGCGTCATCACGGGCCCCGACGGCTTGAGCCGGGTGTTTTTCATGCTGTTCCCGGTATTCCTGATCTTTGAGCTGCCGATGATGATCATGGTGCTGCTGGGTGTATTGCGCTGGTTTGTCCGTCGGCGCACAGCGGTGCCGAAGGTCAGCACCTATCGGCCAAGAGTCTCTTGCATCATTACCTGCTACAGCGAGGGGATGGATGTGCAGACCACGCTGTTAAGCCTGTGCGAGCAGACGTACCTCGGCCACATCGAGATGATTCCGGTGGTGGACGGGGCCACGGCGAATCATCCAACCCTCAGTGCCGTGCGCAGCTTTAGCGTCGATCCCCAGTTGTACCCCAGACGGCATTTACGCCCGATCGCCAAATGGCAGCGGGGTGGGCGGGTGTCGTCGTTGAACGCCGGCCTGTCGCTGGCCAGCGGTGAAATCGTGATGGCGCTCGACGGTGACACTTCGTTTGATAACAACATGGTCAGCGCCATCGTGCGGAATTTCGAGGACCCCTTGGTGCCTGCGGTCGCCGGCAGCCTGCGGGTGCGCAATGTCTGGAGCTCCTGGGTCACCGCCATGCAGGCGCTGGAGTACCTGCTGTCCATTCACATGTCGAAAATCGGTCTCGCCGAGTGGAACCTGGTCAATAACGTCTCGGGTGCCTTCGGGGCTTTTCGCCGCAGTTTTCTGGTCAAGATCGGTGGCTGGAACACCCACACCGCAGAGGATCTGGATCTGACGTTGCGCATCAAAAGTTATTTCAAACGTCACGACTTGCGGATTCCCTTCGAGCCGGAAGCCATCGGCCATACCGACGCACCGGCGACGCTCAGCCAGTTTCTGATGCAGCGCCTGCGTTGGGATGGCGACCTGTTTTTTCTCTATATGAGAAAACATAGCCGCAACATCAGCCCCAGTCTCCTGGGATGGAAGACGTTTCTGATGATCCTGGTCAGCGGCTTCTTTTTTCAGTTGGTGCTGCCTTTTCTCATTTTCTTCTACACATTGGCCGCGATGTTCGTGCTGCCGGGCAACACCCTGTTGTTTTTGACAGTCCTCATCTACCTGCTCTACCTGATGATCACCCTGTTGATGTTTGGCGCCATGTTGATGATGGTGTCCGACCGGCCTCGGCAGGACATGACCCTCGGGTTACTGGTGCCTCTATTCCCTCTGTTCATGCTGCTCCTGCGCTGCTGGAGCGCAGTGGCCATGCTCAACGAAATGTTTCGTCGGGGTCATGAGGAAACATCGATGGCGCCGTGGTGGGTACTTAAACGAGCCACGAGGTTTTGATATGCGCCCGATTCCAAGGTTGCTGACACTGATGGTAGTACCGTTGCTGATAGCTCCGGTATTGGAGGCGCAATCCCGTGATTGGTCTCAGGCCAGTTATGTGTGGGACAGTGAGGCATTGCTCGATCCCGAACACCGCGCGAGCGAGCTTGCGGCCTTGCACACCGCGGGGATGAACAAGATCTACCTGGGGCTCACGTCCGCTCAGTTGAAGGACCTGGGCAACACGCGCCAACAGCTCGAGCAACTGTTGCAGGCTGCAACCGGCGCGGAATTGCAGGTCAGCCTGTTGCTGGGCGATCCGGCCTGGATCGAGCCGCAGGAACGCCATCAGCTCATCGATTTACTGGCGAACCTCAAGGGGCTGCCCTTCACCAGCCTGCACCTGGACCTGGAACTCGAGCAACTGGGCGTGCCGGTCCCGGATCAACGCCTGAAGGACCTGCTAGCCACCTTGAAAGCAGCCTCCGCAGCGAGCCCGTGGCCGGTGGAGATTTCCAGCCATCATCGCTGGTTCGCTGACGCCAGACCCGGTCAGACCTGTTTACCTTGCAAGCTACCTGACGCGGGTGTGCGCCAGGTGAGCCTGATGATTTACACCCGCAACCCGAAAAACAGCGCACGCATGGCCGAGCAGATCGCCAAGCGTTGGCCCGAGCTGCAATTTCGTCTGGCGCAAAGCACGGAGCCACAACTGGACGCCACGGAGTCCTGGGCTGGCGCCTCCACTGAACAGTTGCAACATCAGACCCGCGTCTGGCGCGAGCAGCTGCAACCACTAGGAATTGCCGGAATTGACTGGCAAGCCTGGCGAGACTTTCCAAAACGGTGAGCCGTCATGAAGATTCGTTTCGACAGTCGCAAAGAACTGAACCCCACTCAGGAACAAGGATTGACGGTGCTCTACGCACCGGGGAAGCGCATGGCGTTTCGGGTACGCTGGTATTTGATCCTGCTACTGGTGGCAAGCCCCTTGATCTGGCTGGGTGGCAAACTGGCTTACGGCATGTTGATGATTGATGCCCCGGCGCAATTGCGCTTGCCGATTCTTGAGGTGCGCGCACGGGATGCCGGTCGGGTCGAGCAACTGTTTGTCACGGCAGGCGACCAGGTCCAGACCGATCAGCCGTTGGTCAATCTGGACAATCCGGAATGGCGAGCCCGGCTCTTGCAGATTGCGGCGATGCCGGCGAGCAAGGGGCTGGTCGCCAGCCCCAAGTTGGATGGCCGGGAGCGTCAGCTGCTCAGGACCCGAATCGGCAGGGCGGAGCAACGGGTGCGAACGCTGGAAGAGCTGGTATTTCGAGGCGCCGTCTCTCGGGGTGAAGTGTTGGCGGCCGAGTCTGAACTCGATGCGTTTCGAGCGGACTTGCTGGCTTACGAGCGTCGCGAGCAACAGGCGCGTCAATCACCGGTGAGCGCCGAACGTGAGATAGCTCAACTGAACGCCGAGCAACAGTGGTTGAAAACCCGTCTCGCCGCGTTATCGGTGAAGGCCGCGCAGAACGGTCGAGTGGCGGAAGTACTGGTCACGCCCGGCGAAAACGTGGGTGCCGGCACGTTGCTGATGCGCGTTGAGCGACTGGAAGACCCCCTGCTGTGGATCTATCTGGAACCGATGAACATCAGTTATGCCGCGATTGGCCAACCCATTCGCGTGCGCATGCCGGATGGCAAGTGGCTTGCTGCCCACGTGGTTCAGGCGGTAGACAGCGCGGGGCGTACCCCCACGGTATTGCGCGGCCCTTTCGCTGCCAGCGAAATGGGTTTGCAGGTCGCTGCCCGGTTTGACGACCCCCTGCCGCCGCGCTGGCGAATCGACCAACTGCCGCTGAACGTGCGCTTTCCCACTGACTGGCAAGCGATGTTCAGTGGCCCCCGCGAACTTCTCCAACAACTGGGGGCCCTCATCGCATTGGATCGGACCACTGCTATTGCCCAGGAGAACCACTAATCATGACTGCTGATCGAATTCTGGTGACGGGCGGAGCCGGTTTTATCGGCTCGCACCTGGTCGAAGCGCTGCTTGAACAAGGGTATAGCGTGCGGGTTCTGGACAATCTTTCCACTGGAAAATTGTCGAACCTGCCGGTGGATCGCTGCCATTTGACGCTGGTGATCGGGGATGTCGCGGATGCTGTGACGGTGGCCAGGGCGATGAAAGATTGCAGTGCGGTGGTTCATCTGGCGGCAGTCGCCTCGGTGCAGGCCTCTGTCGATGACCCGGTCGCCACTCATCAAAGCAACTTCGTCGGTACGCTGACGATTTGCGAAGCCATGCGCCAAGCGGGCGTGAAACGAGTGGTGTATGCCTCCAGTGCGGCCATCTATGGCAACAATGGCGAGGGTGCAGCGATTACCGAAGACACGCCCAAGAGCCCGCTGACCCCCTATGCAGCCGACAAGCTGGCGGGCGAACATTGCCTTGATTTCTATCGCCGTCAGCACGGGCTTGAACCGGTAACCCTGCGTTTCTTCAATATCTACGGGCCACGGCAGGATCCGTCATCGCCTTATTCCGGTGTCATCAGCATCTTTAGCGAGAGGGCCAAAAAGAATCTACCCATCACGGTGTATGGCGACGGTGAGCAAACGCGGGATTTTGTCTACGTCGATGATTTGGTGAAGGTCTTGGTGCAGGCCGTTGGTGAGTCAGCGCCGAGCGTCAAACCGGTCAATGTCGGGTTCAATCGATCCACCAGCGTGAACGATCTTGCGACGACGTTAAGCGAGCTCTTGGGACGGCCCCTGAAGTTGAATTACGATGCGCCGCGGTCAGGTGATATCAAGCATTCGCGTGCCGACAACAGTCGCTTGCTTGAGTGTTTTTCCTCGGGGCCTCCAACCTGTTTTGCAGAGGGTCTGAGTCAACTGCTCAGAAGTATTGATTCCGAGGGGCATTAGAGGCGAGCTCTGTCTCCAGCAAATGCTCGGCCAACACATCGTTGAGAAACCGGAACTGATCGTTGAACCCTACTACTTCGTTGCTGAAGTGGTTGGCGGCGGCCGGCATCAGCAGCGCCTCGAAATTCTCGTCGAACACCAGCGAGAGCTCTTTTCGCGAGACAACCTGCTGCGAGTAGTAGTTGCTGCCGAACACCGGAAAGCTCACGGCGAGGGTGACGGAGTGGATCATGATGTGCGCTCCTCGGTCAGGACGTACCACGAAAAAACGGTCAGCGTGAAGGCTGTCAGGGCCAGGCAGGTCAGCAGATGGATCAACATGATTTTGCCCCTCCGGTTCGGGGTTTTGTGTCGGGTTGAGGTCGATCCTACGCTGACGGATTTTGAGCGGAAGGCATTCGCGGCGATGGTGAGTATCGATGTGAGTGATGGTCGGGTTTCGAAGTGTTTCGAAGGCCCCATCGCGAGCAAGCTCGCTCCCACAGGGGGCAGCGACGTTCACAAAACTACATTTCAACGCGGACCACTGTGGGAGCGAGCTTGCTCGCGATGCTCTTGCGGTCCAGCACCTATACTCAGGGATGAAACCTTCTATCTGATTTCAACTCTGGGAACTGCGATCTTGAACCTGCGTTCGCTGATCGTCGCCGTGCTGCTGCTGTTGGCGGGATGCGCCATGCCTGCGCGCGCGCCGGCGCCAGCACCGCCGGTGATCATTTCCCAGAGCACCTGGCAGCAGGTGGATCGGGACATCGTGGCAGCGTCCCAGTCCGCCACCGAACAGGCAAAAATCTACTCGCGCGGTGCCATGGATTACTGGCGAAGCCGGGTCTATCAACTGACCGAAGAAAACTTCATTCCCTGGTTCAGCAGTTACTGGACCCAGGAATGGCTGTCGATGAAGGTCAGCTGGTACACCATCAGTGCCAAAGGCGAGCAGGATGCTTCGGAGAAACGCCTGGCGGCCTATCTGCTGGAGCAATACCAGAAACGCGTGCTGGCACCGGTCGCGGTAGAGATTGATCCCGACCAGATCCTTGGCCTGGCGACCGCGTTCTACGTGGATATCCTTCAAGAAGAACTGCAGAAAATCTCCCAGCGCCACGGCGTGCCGATGGCGCAGCTCAACGGCCGCATCCAGAAAATCCCCGCCATCGCGCTGGGACCGCCACCTGCCCGGGACGCGTCGCTGTTTCAGGTTGTGCACACCCAACCGCTGAACACACTGCCGGCATACGCGGCGCTGATCGACAAGATCCACAAGGCCGGCGGTAGCAAGGGGGTTGATTCGACCGACACCGCCATGGCTCCGGTGGCCAAGCGCGCCAGCCAGCGGATGGAAGCCGAAATGGCCCCGCGCGGTGCCGCCAGTGCCGTGGCCGCGGCGGCGGGCAAACTCGCTGGCGGTTTGATTACCGTGGGCGTGGCGGGGATTCGCGCACTGATTCAATCCAGCGATCGGCCCGACAGCGAGGCGCTGATTCGCAGCAGTCTGGGCAACACGTTCGACAAGGCCTGGATAAAAATGGTGCAAAACCCGACCACCGGTGTGATGGCGGGAACGTTGTACATGGCAGGGCAAATCGAGGGCAACCTGGCGGGGAGCGCTGAAGTACCGTCGGTCAGTTCGGGCAGCGGCGCTGTCGATTGGAGTCCGCCCGAACCGACTAACCTGCAGATCGGCCCATAACCCAAGGAGAACGACCATGTCCTACGTTGATGGCTTCCTCGCAGCCGTACCCACCGCCAACCGCGAAAAATTCAAAAAACACGCTGAAACCGCCGCAGCCATTTTCAAGGAAAACGGCGCGCTGAGCCTTGCCGAGTGCTGGGGTGACGATGTGCCCGACGGTAAGGTGACTTCGTTTCCGATGGCGGTGAAACTCAAGGAAGACGAAACCGTCGTTTTTTCCTGGATCATCTGGCCGGACAAGACGACCCGCGACGCGGGGATGGAAAAACTCATGAACGACCCGCGAATGCAGTTAGACGTCAATCCGATGCCATTCGACGGTCAGCGCCTGGTGTTTGGTGGTTTTGAAATGATCGTGAAGGCTTGAACATCAACCACGGGATCACTCCGACGTCGGGGTGATCCTGCAACTTTTTCGATTGCGGATCTCGCTGTGCGTGGGTCGCTCCCTGACGAACTCGAAACGCGGCTCACCTTCGCTATAGTGAACCAGCCAGCCCCATTCCAGCTCTGACTCATCCTGACCCGGTTGCGGTGGCATGGCCCACCATGGCTCTCTGCTGATGATCTCTCGCATGGACCTGTCCCGTTCATTCGGTTGGTTCAACTATAACGTGCATGTCAGGAGGTGCCAGGCGTGAGCGACGAAACCCCGGAGCCGGTCAAACGGCTGTTTTTTGCGTTGAACTGCCCGCTCGAGCAACGCAAAGCCATCGGCCAATGGCGCAGCGCGCTGCAGTTGCGCACGGGCCGGCCAGTGCCGGTTGAAAACTTTCACCTGACGTTGTTGTTTTTGGGGGCTGTGGAGGTGGCGCAGATGGCAGGCATCTGTACGGCGGCCGCTGAGGTTCGTGTGCCGGGCGTGGCGTTGCGGGTTGCCCTGGATCGGCTGGATGTCTGGCGCAGGGCAGGGGTGTTGGTGCTCGCGGCAGAGCAGGCGCCGCCGGCGTTGTTACGGTTGGTATATGCGCTGGAGCAGGCGATGTTGCCGCTCGGGTTTGAGGAGGCGCCGAAGGAGTTTCGGCCGCATTTGACGTTGATGCGCGATTATCGAGAACCGGTACCTGAATCGGCCACGCCACCCGAGTTTTTCCTGCGAGCTGACCGATTTTTCCTGTTTGAATCCCACAAGGGGCGCTATCGAGCGCTGGCCGAATGGCCGCTCGTTCCGGCATAAAAAAAGCGCCCGAGGAGGGCGCGAAACTCACCTTAACCGAGGAAGCCAGGTGAGGCCGTTCGACAGAGAGGAGTGCAGCGGTGGTAAGGCGCTGCGTGAACGGAAAACGGTAAAATTTGTGTCGCCAGTGATGGCCTCGTCGCGAGCAAGCTCGCTCCCACAGGGGAATTGTGTCGGACACAAGATCTGTTATCGCAACAGATCAAATGTGGGAGCGAGCTTGCTCGCGATAGCGATTTCAGATTCAGCGGCTATTTCCCGAGCTTCACCCGCGTCCAGCCCCGGGTCATCACTCGCTGAACACCAATCGGTACGTCCGGAATCGCATACAACGTCGCCATTACCGCCTGCGACGGATACGACCCCGGATTATTGCGAATCGCCTCATCCACCAACGGCGTCGCCGCCGAATTGGCGTTGCTGTAGCCGATGTTGTTGGTGATCTCGGCAATGATGTCCGGGCGCATCAGGAAGTTCATGAAGAGGTAAGCATTCTCGACGTTCGCCGCATCCCGTGGGATCGCGACCATGTCGTAGAAGCTGCCAGCGCCTTCTTTCGGAATGCTGTAATCGATCTTCACCTTGTCCCCCACTTCCTGCGCGCGGGCCTTGGCCTGCAGCACGTCGCCGGAATAACCCACCGCCACGCAGATGTTGCCGTTGGCCAGGTCGGAGATGTACTTCGACGAATGGAAGTACGCCACTGATGGCCGAATCTTCATGAACAGCGCTTCAGCATCGGCGATCTGCGCCTTGTCCTGGGAGTTCACCGGATAGCCCAGATAATGCAGGGCCGCGGGCAGCATCTCGGTTGGCGAATCGAGGAAACTGATGCCGCAGGCTTTGAGTTTTTCCGCGTTTTCCGGTTTGAACAGCAAGTCCCAGGAGTTGGTTGGCGCGTTGGCACCCAACACTTCCTTGACCTTCTGCGGGTTGAACCCGATGCCGATCGAGCCCCACATATACGGGAACGCGTGACCGTTATCCGGGTCGCTGGCGGCGGCGTTTTTCAGCAGCACCGGGTTGAGGTTTTTCCAGTTCGGCAGCTTCGACCTGTCCAGTTCCTGATAGACGCCGGCCTTGATCTGCTTGGCCAAAAAGCTGTTGGACGGCACGACGATGTCGTAGCCGGATTTGCCCGCGAGCAGACGTGCCTCAAGGGTTTCATTGCTGTCGAACACATCGTAGATCACGCGGATGCCGGTCTCGTCTTCGAACTTCTTAACCGTGTCCGGGGCGATGTAATCCGACCAGTTGTAGACGCGCAGTACCTTGTCATTGGCCTGGGCGCCGGTGGTGATCGCGCCCAATAAGGACAGTGTCAGCAGAGTCCTGCCAAACATTTTCATCGGTACAACTCCAATTTTCTTTTTATTCAAAATCACACGGCAAACATTTGTGGCGGGAACGCTTGCGCACTCCTTTGTAGGAGCGAGCTTGCTCGCGAAAAACTCAAGGACGCCGCATTAATTCAGGTAGCCCACGTCATCGTTCACGTTCATCGCGAGCAAGCTCGCTCCTACAGGGGCAGCACTAAGCCGTCGCTTCTGCCATTTGTTTTTTCGGTTGTTGCCAGGATTCGCTGGCGGTTTGGTCCATCGCTTCCTGGATCGCACGTTTACGGGTGGCTTCGGCGCGGCGGCTGAAGTACCAGACCATGAACGTCACGAGTGAAACGGCGAGCAGAATCAGGCTGGCAACGGCGTTTATCTCAGGCTTCACACCCAGACGCACCGCCGAAAACACTTCCATCGGCAGGGTCGTGGAACCGGGTCCCGAGACGAAGCTCGCCAGCACCAGGTCATCCAGCGACAGGGCAAACGACATCATGCCGCCCGCCGCCAGCGATGGCGCGATCATCGGGATGGTGATCAGGAAAAACACCTTCAACGGCTTTGCCCCAAGATCCATGGCCGCTTCTTCGATGGACAGGTCCAGTTCGCGAAGGCGGGCAGAAACCACCACCGCCACATAAGCGGCGCAGAACGTGGTGTGGGCGATCCAGATGGTGACGATGCCGCGCTCCATCGGCCAGCCGATGAGCTGCGCCATGGCCACGAACAGCAATAGCAGCGACAGACCGGTGATCACTTCCGGCATCACCAACGGTGCTGTGACCAGACCACCAAACAGCGTACGACCCTTGAAGCGTGTGACGCGCGTCAGCACAAACGCCGCGAGCGTCCCCAGCGCCACCGCCGCAATCGCGGTGTAGCAGGCGATCTCCAGCGAGCGCACCACCGAGCCCATCAGTTGCGTGTTGTCGAGCAAACCGGCGTACCACTTTAACGACCAGCCGCCCCACACCGTGACCAGTTTGGAAGCGTTGAACGAGTAGATCACCAGAATCAGCATCGGCAAGTAGATAAACGACAGGCCGAACATCAGCATGAACTTTGAAAATCCGAAGCGTTTCATCCCCGACCCTCCATCTCTTTGGCCTGGCTACGGTTGAACAGCAGAATCGGTACGATCAGGATCAACAGCATCACCACCGCCAGGGCAGATGCCACCGGCCAGTCGCGGTTGTTGAAGAATTCTTGCCACAGCACGCGGCCGATCATCAGGGTTTCCGGGCCGCCCAGCAGTTCCGGAATCACGAACTCACCGACCACCGGAATGAACACCAGCATGCAGCCGGCAATGATCCCGTTCTTGGCCAGCGGCACGGTGATTTTCCAGAAGTTGTTGAAATTGCTCGAACCCAGGTCCGAACCCGCTTCCAGCAAGCTCTGATCGTGCTTGACCAGGTTGGCATACAGCGGCAACACCATGAACGGCAGGTAGGCATACACCACGCCGATATACACCGCGATGTTGGTGTTGAGGATCTCGATCGGGTGATCGGTCAGCCCGGTCCACATCAGTAATCCGTTGAGCAAACCGTTGTTGCTGAGGATGCCCATCCACGCGTAAACGCGGATCAGGATCGCCGTCCAGGTTGGCATCATGATCAACAGCAGCAAGACGTTTTGCGATTCCTTGCTCGCTTTGGTGATCGCGTAGGCCATCGGGAAGCCGATCACCAGGCACATCAGCGTGCTGAAAAACGCGACTTTCAACGAGCCGAAGTAGGCCGAAATGTACAACTCGTCCTGGCTCAGCAGCAGGTAGTTGCCGACGTTCAGGAACAGCTGGAATTTCTGTTCGGCGAAGGTGTAGATCTCGGAGTAAGGAGGAATGGCCAGCGCCGCTTCCGAGAAGCTGATCTTCATCACCAGGAAGAACGGCAACAGGAAAAACAGGCACAGCCACAGGAACGGAATCCCGATGACGAGCTTTCGACCACTCGGCATCAGCCGCATGAACTGCTGATTGAGTGTTTTCATGAGCGCAATACCACGCCGCTGTCGTCTTCCCACCACACGTAGACCTTGTCGTCCCAGGTCGGGCGCGCGCCACGGCGTTCGGCGTTGGCCATGAACGACTGGACGATTTTGCCGCCGGGCAATTCCACGTAGAACACCGAGTGACCGCCGAGGTAAGCGATGTCATGCACTTTTCCACTGGACCAGTTGTAGCGGCTTTCGGGTTGGGTCGTACTGACCAGCAGTTTTTCCGGGCGGATCGCGTAGGTGATCGACTTGTCCTGCACCGATGTGCTGACGCCGTGACCGACGTAGATTTTCTGCTCCAGATCCTTGCTGTGAATGATCGCGTGACCTTCAAGGTCTTCTATCACGGTGCCGTCGAAAGCGTTCACGTTGCCGATGAATTCGCAGACCATGCGGCTGACCGGGGCTTCATAAATGTCGACCGGGCTGCCGATCTGCGCGATCCAGCCCAGGTGCATGATCGCAATGCGCTGGGCCATGGTCATGGCCTCTTCCTGGTCGTGGGTCACCATGACGCAGGTCACGCCGACGCGTTCGATGATTTCTACCAGCTCCAGTTGCATCTGCGAACGCAGCTTTTTATCCAGTGCGCCCATCGGTTCGTCGAGCAGCAACAGCTTCGGACGCTTGGCCAGGGAGCGGGCGAGGGCTACACGCTGACGCTGACCACCGGACAGTTGATGGGGTTTGCGTTTGGCGTATTGAGTCATGTGCACCAGGCGCAGCATCTCTTCAACGCGGGCGTCGATTTCGGCGGCGGGCAAGCGGTCCTGCTTGAGGCCGAAGGCAATGTTTTGCGCCACAGTCATGTGCGGGAACAGGGCGTACGACTGGAACATCATGTTGATCGGCCGTTCGTACGGCGGCATGTCGGTGATGTCCACACCGTCAAGCAGGATTCGTCCTTCGGTCGGGCGCTCGAAGCCGGCGAGCATGCGCAGCAGGGTCGATTTTCCGGAGCCGGAACCGCCGAGCAGGGCAAAGATTTCCCCTTGATGAATCTCAAGCGAGACATCGTCCACGGCGGTGGTTTCGTCGAATTTCTTGGTGACGCGGTCGACTTTCACCAGCACCTTTTTCGGTGACGGGTGACCTTCAAGAGCCTTCCTGTAAATGCTGGAGGCGTTTGCCATGTGAAACTCCCAACAGGTTTCAGTCGTCGGGCCAACGCGGCCTGACTTAAGAGTGGATTGCAAGCCCGGGGCGTGCGCTGCCACCCCCTGTAGAAGCGAGCTTGCTCGCGATGGACGCCAACGATAACGCGGGCTGTCTGAATGCCCGCGTTATCCGGACATCCATCGCGAGCAAGCTCGCTCCTACAGGGAATTGCGTTGCCGGTCCGCTCGGGCTTATTCGGCGCCGCCGTCCTGGCTGCCTGGGTCGTACTTGTTGTTATTGCAGTGTGTTGTTGTCGCGAGTCTCGGACGCGCAAAGGCACGCCCGCCTGACTCACGGGGGCAGTAAGTTGGGTTTTCGTGTTTAGCTCAGCGGGTTTTACGCAGCGCGGCCCGTCGCCGGCAGGCATCGCCGAACGCCTGGAAAATTCTCAAATAGGGCGGATTCGAAAGCACCTGCCATTCCGGGTGCCATTGCACGCCGACCGCAAAGGTCGGGCTGTGATCCACCGAAATCGCTTCGATCAGACCGTCCGGCGCAATCGCCTCGGCGCGCAGACCGGGAGCGAGGTGGTCGATGCCTTGGCTGTGAATCGAATTGACCCTGAACTCGGCCGGCAACTCCAGCGCCTCGAACACGCCACCCGGTTGCACCTTCACCGCATGCGCCGGGGCGTATTGCACCGCCAGCTCGGGGCTGTCTGCTTCGCGGTGATCGAGCATGCCCGGCAGTTCATGCACTTTCTGATGCAGGCTGCCGCCGAACGCCACGTTAATTTCCTGAAAGCCGCGGCAGATGCCGAGCACCGGAACGCCCGCCGCAATGGCCGCACGCAATAAAGGAAGGGTAGTGGCATCCCGCGCCGGATCGTGATCCGTGCCGGGAGCGCTGGCCGGGCCTTGATAGTGGAAGGGTTCCACATTCGACGGCGAGCCGGTCAGCAACAGACCATCGAGATGCGCGAGCACATCCTCGATTTCGGTGAGTTCAGCCAGGGAAGGAATAACGACGGGCAGCCCCAAAGCCGCGACGCTGACAGCACGCAAGTACTTGTCGCCGCTGACGTGGTAGGGGTGCAGGCCAATCTGTTTGACGCACGCAGTAACGCCGATCAATGGCTTGAATGCCATTTTATCACCTCGAAGTTTCACACTTGAACGAGCTTTTCCGGAGCTTAGCCTTGTTGATTTTAATTAACAACTCTCATGTAAAAAATTCTAAACGCTGCGCGTCCGATCTTCCGTATTTACGCGGTGCACGGGACTGATCTGGCACTCGCGTGCCCCAAAAAGCCCGGAAAATAAAGGATGAGAGGCTGGGTGTTCGCTATTGACTTCACTTTGCCGTTCGGGTTGACTGGCTCGGCGAAACAGCGGTGAACATAATAATTAACAGCTAATAGGTGCAAAATGTCGGTCCCTCTGCGTGCCGTTCAACTCAACGAAGCAAACGCATTCCTTAAGAAATATCCTGAGGTTTTGTACGTCGACCTTCTGATTGCGGATATGAACGGTGTGGTGCGCGGCAAGCGCATCGAGCGCACCAGTCTTCATAAGGTTTACGAAAAAGGCATCAACCTCCCGGCGTCTCTGTTTGCCCTGGACATCAACGGCTCCACGGTGGAAAGCACCGGCCTGGGTCTGGACATCGGCGACTCTGACCGGATCTGCTTCCCCATCCCAGGCACCCTGAGCATTGAGCCGTGGCAAAAGCGCCCAACCGCTCAGTTGCTGATGACCATGCACGAACTGGAGGGCGAGGCGTTCTTCGCTGATCCGCGCGAAGTGCTGGCCAACGTGGTGCGCAAATTTGACGAACTTGGCCTGACCATCTGCGCGGCGTTCGAACTGGAGTTCTACCTGATCGACCAGGACAATGTGAACGGTCGTCCGCAGTCGCCGCGTTCGCCGGTATCGGGCAAGCGTCCGGTGTCGACCCAGGTCTACCTGATCGACGACCTCGACGAATACGTCGATTGCCTGCAAGACATTCTCGAAGGCGCGAAGGAGCAGGGCATTCCTGCCGACGCCATCGTCAAGGAAAGCGCCCCGGCGCAGTTCGAAGTGAACCTGCATCACGTCAACGACCCGATCAAGGCTTGCGATTACGCGGTGTTGCTCAAGCGTCTGGTGAAGAACATCGCCTATGACCACGAAATGGACACCACGTTTATGGCCAAGCCGTATCCGGGTCAGGCGGGCAACGGTTTGCACGTGCACATTTCGATTCTCGACAAAGAAGGCAACAACATTTTTGCCAGCGAGGATCCCGAGCAGAACGCCGCGCTGCGACACGCGATCGGCGGTGTGCTCGAGACCCTGCCGGCGCAGATGGCGTTCCTCTGCCCGAACGTCAACTCGTACCGTCGTTTCGGCGCACAGTTCTACGTGCCGAACTCGCCGAGCTGGGGTATCGACAACCGCACCGTCGCGGTCCGTGTGCCCACCGGTTCGGCGGACTCCGTGCGTATCGAGCACCGCGTAGCCGGTGCGGACGCCAACCCGTACTTGCTGATGGCGTCGGTGCTGGCGGGTATTCACCACGGCCTGACCCACCAGATCGAACCGGGCGCTCCGGTGGAAGGCAACAGTTACGAGCAAAACGAACAGAGCTTGCCGAACAACCTTCGCGATGCATTGCGTGAGCTGGACGACAGCGAAGTCATGGCGCGCTACATCGACCCGCTGTACATCGACGTGTTTGTGGCGTGCAAGGAAAGCGAGTTGGCGGAGTTCGAGAACTCCATCTCGGACCTTGAGTACAACTGGTATTTGCACACGGTCTAAAACAAACAACACCGATCAACTGTGGGAGCGGACTTGCTCGCGAAGACGGTGGCACATTCAACATTAATGTCGCCGGACACACCGCTTTCGCGAGCAAGCGCGCTCCCACAGGGAATCGCATTGCAAGTTTTAACTGACGATCACCTATTCCTCTGCGTCGAGTCACAACAATGACAATCACTCGCAGCGACTGGGAACAACGCTTCCAGTCTCTAACCATCGAAAGCCGTGCCTTCATCGACGGCCAGTACCGCGCAGCACTCAGCGGTGACACCTTCGAATGCATCAGCCCGGTAGACGGCCGCTTCCTGGCCAACGTCGCCAGCACAGATGAAGCCGATGCCAACGAAGCCGTGGCCGTCGCACGCCGCACTTTCGAGTCCGGCATCTGGGCGCGATTGGCGCCGGCCGAGCGCAAGCGCATCTTAATTCGCTTCGCCGATTTGATCCTGGACAACCAGGAAGAGCTGGCCCTGCTCGAAACCCTCGACATGGGCAAACCGATCAACGACTCGATGAACATCGACATCCCGGCGACCGCCAACGCGATCCGCTGGACCGCCGAAGCCATCGACAAGCTCTACGACGAAGTCGCCGCCACGCCGCACGACCAACTCGGCCTCATCACCCGCGAACCCGCCGGCGTTGTCGCCGCCATCGTGCCGTGGAACTTCCCGCTGATCATGGCCAGCTGGAAGTTCGCCCCGGCCCTCGCGGCGGGCAACTCGTTCATCCTCAAGCCTTCGGAAAAGTCACCGTTGACCGCGATCCGCATCGCCCAGTTAGCGTTGGACGCGGGCATCCCGAAAGGCGTGTTCAACGTTCTGCCGGGCTACGGTCACACCGTCGGCAAGGCGCTGGCGTTGCACATGGACGTCGACGTGCTGGCCTTCACCGGGTCGACAGCGATTGCCAAGCAACTGCTGATCTACGCCGGGCAAAGCAACATGAAACGCGTCTGGCTCGAAGCCGGGGGCAAGAGCCCGAACGTGGTGTTCGCCGACGCGCCGGACCTGCGCGCGGCAGCACAAGCAGCGGCCAGCGGGATTGCCTTCAACCAGGGCGAAGTCTGCACGGCCGGTTCGCGTTTGCTGGTGGAGCGCTCGATTCGCGAGCAGTTCATTCCGCTGCTGGTGGAAGCGCTGCAAGCCTGGAAACCGGGGCACGCCCTCGATCCGCAAACCACCGTCGGCGCGGTTGTCGATCAGCGTCAACTGGACAACGTGCTGCGCTACATCCAGGTTGGCAAAGACCAGGGCGCCCAACTGATCGCGGGCGGCAGCCGCACGCTCGAAGCCACTGGCGGCTTGTACGTGGAACCGGCGATTTTCGACGGTGTGACCAACGCCATGACTATTGCCCGTGAAGAAATTTTCGGCCCGGTGCTCTCGCTGATCACCTTCGATACTGAAGAAGAAGCCCTGGTCATCGCCAACGACAGCATCTTTGGCCTGGCCGCAGGCGTGTGGACCAGCAACCTGAGCAAGGCCCACACCTTCGCCCGTGGTTTGCGTGCCGGCAGCGTCTGGGTCAACCAGTACGACGGCGGCGACATGACTGCGCCGTTCGGCGGGTACAAGCAGTCGGGTAACGGTCGGGACAAATCGCTGCACGCGTTCGACAAATACACCGAACTCAAAGCGACCTGGATCAAGCTCTAATACTTCTACAACGGTGGCCCCCGGCAAGTGCTGGCGGTCATCGGAGAAACCTATGAAACAAGCACATGTAAACAGCTACTATGCCGCAACCACCAACCGCATCGGCGAATTCCCGGTGCTGGAGCACGAGGTGGACTGCGACGTCTGCGTGATAGGCGCCGGCTACACCGGTTTGTCCTCGGCGCTGTTCCTTGCCGAAGCCGGCTACAGCGTGACCGTACTCGAAGCCGCCAAAGTCGGTTTCGGCGCCAGCGGTCGCAACGGCGGCCAACTGGTCAACTCCTACAGTCGCGACGTTGATGTCATCGAAGAACGCTACGGCGACAAGACCGCTGAAGTCCTCGGCAGCATGATCTTCGAGGGCGCCGACATCATCCGTCAGCGCATACAACACTACGACATTCAGTGCGACTATCGCCCGGGCGGCATCTTCGCCGCGCTGAACAAAAAGCAACTCAAAGGCCTGGCTGAACAGAAAAGCAGCTGGGAACGTTACGGCAACAAAAACCTGACAATGCTCGACGCGGCCGACATCAAGCGCGAAGTCGGTTGCGACAACTACGTCGGCGGCCTGCTCGACATGCAGGGCGGCCACATCCACCCGCTGAACCTCGCCCTCGGCGAAGCCTCGGCCATCATCGGCCTGGGCGGCAAAATCTACGAGCAATCGGCCGCCGTGGGAATCACCTACGGCGAACCGATCACCGTACGTACCGCCAAAGGCCTGGTCCGCGCCAAGTACCTGCTGATCGCCGGCAACGCCTACCTGCCGCAGGGCCTCGACAATCGCGTGACCAGCAAAAGCATGCCGTGCGGCTCGCAAATCGTCGTCACCGAGCCGTTGTCGGAGAAGGTTGGGCGCAGCCTGATCAAAAACAACTACTGCGTCGAAGACTGCAACTACTTGCTCGACTACTACCGCCTCACTGCCGATAACCGGCTGCTCTATGGTGGTGGCGTTGTCTACGGTGCGCGGGAACCGGACGACATCGAACAGCTGATCAAACCGAAAATCCTCAAGACCTTCCCGCAATTGAAGGACGTGAAGATCGACTATCGCTGGACCGGCAACTTCCTGCTGACCATGTCGCGCATGCCGCAATTCGGCCGCATCGAGAAAAACGCCTACTACATGCAAGGCTACAGCGGCCACGGCGTCACCTGCTCACACCTGGCCGGCAAACTGATTTCGGAAATGATCCGCGGCGACGCCGAACGCTTCGACGCCTTCGCCTCGCTCCCGCATATGCCCATGCTCGGCGGCCGCACCTTCCAGGCCCCACTCACCGCCATGGGCGCCGCGTATTACGCGCTGCGCGATCGGTTCGGCATCTAGGCCTGGCAGAATCCTGTAGGAGCAAAGCTTGCTCGCGAAGAGGCCGGCACATCCAGCATCGATGTAGCCTGACACACCGCCTTCGCGAGCAAGCTCAGCTCCTACAGAGGATCTACAGCAGGCACAAAATTTGTGGCCTTCGCAGATCAAACTGTGGGAGCGGGCTTGCTCGCGAAGAGGCCCTAGCAGTCACAATCGATGCTGCCTGATACACCGCTGTCACAAGCAAGCATGCGCCTACAGCAACCCCCACAAACGTGATTTAATACCCGACTTTCAAATATCCGGGACAGGGAAGCGGTACTTTCGCGGCCAAAAGTCGCCCGCCATCCACCCCCATAACCCTTAAGTTTTCCTCGCATAAGGCTGTCATGGACACGGGCTCACGACTCAAACTAGTACGCGAAAGCTACAAACTCTCCCAGCGCGAGCTGGCCCGGCGTAGCGGCGTCACCAATGCCACCATCTCCCTGATCGAACAGAATCGTGTCAGTCCCTCCGTCAGCTCCCTGAAAAAACTGCTCGAAGGCATCCCCATGTCCCTGGCGGACTTCTTCACCTTCGACCAACCGCCGCGTGAACATCAATACGTGTTTCGGGCCAATGAACAACCGGATCTCGGGCGTCATGGGTTGCGGTTGTTGTTGATTGGCGCTTCGGTGCCGAGTCGGCAGATGCGCTTGTTGCGCGAGCAATACGCGCCTGGGGCGAGTTCGGGGGAAGAGCCGATTGTGCATTCTGAAGGCGAGGAGTGTGGGCTTGTCACCCGTGGCACTGTTGAGTTGACGGTTGATGGCCAGATCAGCGTGCTCAACGCGGGTGACGGCTACTACTTTCCAACGACCTTGCCGCATAAGTTCCGCAACATCGGCCAGGACGAAGCGGAAATCATCAGCGCCAACACCCCGGCGAACTTCTGATTTCTCCGGGGCTTGAACGCTGTACCCCCTAATGGATCGTTTGCGTATGGATGCTCGAACGTTTTGCTACTACCTCTGGGCATGGCCGATGGTCTTTGCCAGTTCAGGTTTTTACTCCGTGATATTGGTGGCGGGGCTGAAGCAAATTTTTGGTGTGGATGACGCGTATCTCAACGCGGTAGGACTTGTCTCTTTCGTGGTCTTTTGCATTTTCGGCGTGTGTTACGTGGCGCCGAAGTTGAAACGGATTGAATTCGGCGAGGAGGGTCGGTACACGAGTGTGTGGGCTTCGAGGGTAGGTATTGTCGTCGGGGCTTCGATTGGGACCGTTCTCAGTTTTCCGGTCATTGATAAAGTCGGGTTTTTGAGAGGGTTGCCGCATTGGGGCTCCGTTGGAATTTTGTTTCTTGTTTTCGCGTGTTCCGTGTCTGTTTTTTCTCACTATGTCTGGAAGCCGGGCCGCAGACATTGATTAGCGCCCTGACCGCTACGCTCCCCACCCAGTAAATGGACTTCACCTCATGACTGCACACCGCATCCGCCCCATCACACTCTGCGTCTTCCATCACGATGGCAAGATACTGGTCAACGAAGCTCGCGACCCTATCACTGGAAAGCGATTCTTCCGCCCAATCGGTGGCGGTATAGAATTCGGCGAAACCAGTGCCCAAGCCGTTGTGCGTGAAGTAGAAGAAGAACTCGGTTTATCCATCACCGATGTTCGCCTGCTAGGCACGCTCGAAAGCCTCTTCACCTATGCCGGCACACCAGGGCACGAAATCGTGCAGGTCTACGATGCGAAGTTTGTGGATGCCAGCGTCTATGAGTTGCCGCACGTGGACGCTCAAGAAAGCGATGGCGCAACCTTCACCGCAAAATGGCTCCCGTGCGCAAGCTTTACTGACGAAGCGCCGTTGGTTCCTGATGGGCTTCACGAACTGCTGAAAAAAGTCGGGCTGCCGGAGTCTTGAACCACATTGAATTCCCGGCACGGGACCTGGGTTTAAAAGAAGTCAAACCGGACGCTACGTTGAGCGCCCGGGTATCAGACGATGCCTCGACGGCAGTTCGATAGCCCCCTGTCGGCGCGTCGTTCAACTAGTGGCCCAAGGATTTGCACTGATTGCGCAGACCGTCGTTCTTGATATTTTGGCAACCGCCCCAGCCTTGCTTGGCCTTGCAATAGTTGCGCTGGTCATCGTCGCGAATGTTTCCACAGTCACTCGTGCCTCCCGTTTCGGCTTTGCAGGCGTTGCGCATGTCGTCATTCTTGATATTTTGGCAACCGCCCCAGCCTTGCTTGGCCTTGCAATAATTGCGCTGGTCATCGTCGCGAAAGTTTCCGCAATCACCCGTACCTTCCGTTTCGGCTTTGCAGGCATTGCGCTGGTCGTCGTCTTTAATATTCTGACAACCGCCCCGGCCCTCCCGGGCCTTGCAATAGTTACGCTGGTCATCGTTGCTGATGTTTTCGCAACTGGCGTAAACGTAGCTGCTGAACATCAGCATCACTGCGAGGATCAGTCTCATATCACACTTCCATGGTTTGCCAGGGGCAGCCTGGTACTGGGTGCTCCACGATGAATGGGTGGTGTAGAGCGCTATCAAATTGACATCATTTTATGGAAAGGTTCCGAGGGGGAAGACGGGGTGCAGGTGCATGGGACGCAGCTACCATTACCGGTGCTGATTGCCACTGTTTGTGGGCTCTAACGCTATTTCGCGGGGGGAGGGGTGGAGTGTATTGGGAAATTGGGGGCAGGTATTGGGGCTGCTTCGCAGCCCAACGGGGATAAATCCTCTCGCCACAAGGTGTGATTTGCTACATGGTTTTCGGACTTCAAGATTATGAGTCGGAGCGGCAAAAAACGACATAGGCCCCGTTTTCTGTAGGAGGGAGCTTGCTCGCGAAAAATGCCCTGATAACGTGTTCATTCAGACAGCACGCGTTATCGTTGTCGTCCTTCGCGAGCAAGCTCGCTCCTACAGTGGTCGTGCAGTTTCCAGATCGTTACAGGCTCAACTCTTGATCTGCTGATTTCTCCCATAGACATCTTCCAACCGCTCAATATCGTCCTCCCCCAAATAGCTCCCGGACTGCACCTCAATAACCTCCAACGGAATTTTCCCGGGGTTGGCCAGGCGATGCACCGACGCGATCGGAATGTAGGTGGACTGGTTTTCCGTCAGCAGGAAGACCTTTTCGTTGCAGGTCACTTGGGCGGTGCCGGAGACAACGATCCAGTGTTCAGCGCGGTGGTGATGCATTTGCAGGGACAGCTGCGCGCCAGGTTTGACGGTGATGTGTTTGACCTGATGGCGCAGACCGCTGTCCACGGAGTTGTAGCTGCCCCAAGGGCGGTACACCGCGCAGTGGTTCTGGGTTTCCGAGCGGCCTTTGGCGTCGAGGGCGTTGACCAGTTTTTTTACGTCTTGCACGGTGTCGCGGTGCGCGACCATCAGGGCGTCCTGGGTTTCTATCACGACCAGATCGTCCAGCCCCAGCAGGGTCACCAGTTTGCTGCTGCCATGCACGAAGCAATTGCGACTGTTGTAGCTGACGACATCGCCCTTGAGCACGTTGCCATCGGCATCCTTGTCGTGCACATCCCACAGCGAAGACCAGCAACCGACATCATTCCAGCCGGCGCTTAGCGGGACGACCCAGGCGCGGCTGGTGCGTTCCATCACCGCATAGTCGATGGAGTTGTCCGGGCAGCATTCGAAGGTGACGCGATCGATGCTGGTCACGCCTTCGCTGCTGCGGCTGCGCTCCAGGGCCAGTACGCAGGTGTCGTACATGTCCGGTTCGTGAGTGCGCAATTCTTCGAGGTAGCGGCTGGCGCGGAACAGGAACATGCCGCTGTTCCAGAAGTACTCGCCGGAGCGGACAAATTCGCTGGCGGTTTGCGTGTCGGGTTTCTCGATGAACTTTTCGACTTTGAAGGCGTTGGCGCCTGCATCGCTGCAGTCGGCTTTGATGTAGCCAAAGCCGGTTTCCGGACGCGTCGCTGGAATGCCGAACAGCACCAGATTGCCTTTGAGCGCCTCTTCCTGCGCGTGGGCCAGCGTGGTGCGCAAGGCGGGCTCGTCGCTGATCACATGGTCGGCCGGAAGCACCAGCAGCAACTCATCGCGGCCTTCGGCGATCAGCTTGAGGGCCGCCAATGCCACTGCCGGTGCGGTGTTGCGGCCGAAGGGTTCGAGCAGTATCGCCTGCGGTGTACAGCCGATGGCGGCGAGCTGTTCATTGACGATGAAACGATGCTCCTGATTGCAGACCACAATCGGCTTGCCGATACCCTCGAACGTCAGGCGCTGCAGGGTCTGCTGAAACAGCGATCCTTCGCCTGCCAGACTCAGGAACTGTTTGGGGTACAACTTGCGCGACAAAGGCCACAAACGCGAACCGCTGCCGCCGGACAGAATGACTGGAATCATTTTACGTTCTCCCGCACCTTCATCACTCGACATGAAGGCGCTTCGAACAGCGAAGGACTGCCTTCCATTATTTAAAACACAAGCGCAACTCAGGACGGCCTCACCGGTATCCAGGGCGTGTTGGCTGTTGCATTCATTTCTTCTGGTCAGCAAACAATTGAGTGATGTCGCCGCCCAGGCGGTAGGTTTTCATCGGTTCGATCGATTGGCGCCAGCGGTTGGTTTGCGCCGAGCAGGCGTACAACGCGCAGTAGGGTTCCAGCCAGGCAAACTTGCCATCCTCGTTGAGGTCCTCGAGTTCTTGCTTGTAGCCGGTCTTGCGTTCAAACGAGCGGGGATCCTTGATGCCTTCTTCCACCCGCGCCGCTAGACGCCGCATGGCGCCACGGTTTTCTTCGCGCAGGTCGACGCCGTTGGCCTGGGCAAAGGCAGCGATCATCATCAGCGGCCCCATCGCGTAGTTGTGGTAAGCCAGTGCGCGGGTTTCGCGGCCCAGTTCGTTGGGCAGATAGCCGTCGGCATCGACCTGGGACGCGCCGATGCGGAACTGGGCGACTGACCAATCGAACAGGTCGCGCCGGTCGACCACCACCGAGGCCGCCATGACGGACCATGCTGCCCAATACTGGTGATTGTTGAGTCGGTCCAGCGGCTGGTCGCGCCAATCCCGCACCACCTGATCGGCGACCTGGCCGATCCAGGCCTCGATCAGCCGGGTCTGCGCCTCGCGGCCCTTCAACGGCTGCGAACTCGAATACTTGAGCCGCAGCCAGGCCGAAGAAATACTGCCCAGCGCCCATTTGCGCATCGACTTGCCGGTATGGGTGTAAGTGGTGCTCAGCAGTGCCTGTGCCTTGGCCCAATCGCCCAGCCAGCTCAGGGTGCAGTCGACATGACCTGCGCGGCCGAGCCGTAAATAGGCGGCGACTTGCTTGTTGACACCCTTTTCCAGTTCGTTGATATCGCCTGACAATTGCTTGTAGCGTTTGTTGGACTCCACGTTGAGCTGATCACGCGCCTTGCCCGAGCCCTCGTACTTGCTGGGGATCATCAGGTCGCCGGTATAGGGTTTGGGCGCCGCCGGGCAGCTCGGCGCATCGCCTTTCTTGTCCACGGCCGGCGCGTAATAGCCCTGCGGCGGACGAAGTGGAGAGGCGGCCGCCTGCACGCTCGTCGCCGCCAGAATGAAGGACACGCCGAAGGCGGCCCAGTGCGCCTGACGCATCATTGCACCTCCGTCTGCGCGGTGCGCAGGGAAGGTGCCGTGAGGACGGGTTTGGCACACAAGCGGGTCGAGAGCTCCATGGAGTTCGTTCCAGGCGGTGGCTGCACGTCCATGGAAAGAAAAGTCTGTTCGTCCCAGTCCTGATCGTCGCGCAGCTCGAAGGCGAAGCGACCCTGGGTATTGACCGTTGGCGAACGGCTCAGGCTGATGTTTTCCTGGCGACCGTTCATGTAGGTCAGGGTCGCGTTCATTATGTGCACGCCGGGATCAGCGAACCTGAGGTCGACCTGATATCGATTGCCCTTGATCGGATGCACATTGCCGCCACCGCCGTTGAACAACACCTGATTGCGCCCGCTGTGCAGGGTCGACTGGCTTTTGAGCAGCGGCGCCTGGTTGTCGCAGCCATCGCCCAGCGCCGCCATCGCCTGCCGATAGAAACTGGATTTGCCGAGGCTGTCGAGATTGTCGGTCTCCCATACCAGTACCTTCGGCGGGTCTTTCTGAAAGACGTCGCCGAGCAGGTAGGCGATCAACGAATCATCGTAGCCACCGGACGGTACGGTGAAATTGCTGACTGGTGTCTCCAGATATTGTTCGAGGAAACCGGCAAAGTTGAACGCCTCGCCGCTGGCACTGGTACCAATCAAGGCAACTTTGGCGGGGACCTTGGAATCGACCTGGGCCCGGGTTTGATAACGGGTGACATACTGCGCCGCATAGCCGTTACCGCAGATCTGTGCAGCGGCTTTTTGCAACGAGCCAGAGCGTCCCAGCAGGCCGGCCGGCTGGCTGGCGAAGACTTGATGCGGCAACGCCTTGAGCACATTGTTGCCCTTGAGCGTCTGGGCCACCAACTGGGCACTGCGTTCGGCGCCATAGGGCGTCCAGTTGTGGTCGCCCTTGAAGTAGAAGGGCTGCCCGGCGGGCTGTGGCGCACTCAACAGGTTGGTAAAGTCGGGGGCCAGAACTCCCAAGTGGCGCACCCGGTCCAGTGTTTGCAAATAGTTCTGCCGGGCCCCGGCCTGATCGAAGCTGGCCAGTTCCAACGGCGTCAGTCGGTCGGCGTGCAGCAAGCCGCGGCTCGGTGGCAGCACCAGCACCAGCTCGACCCCGCGCTGGGCCAGGCCATCGCGCAGGCGCTTGAGGGCCTTGTAACCGCTCTCATCCAGGCCGAAGTCAGTGCGAAAATCGCTGCGGGTGCGGAAAAGCCACTGGTCCTTGGTCTCCACCAGGGTCGCGAAGTTTTTCAGCGTCGGCTGCTCGTAAAGTGTTGCCTGCGCCGCTTGTGGGCACAGCTTGCAGCAGGCCTCGGCCGTGTACTCCGGCTGCGCCTGGACCCACGCCGGCACAGACAGAATGCATAGCGCGGCATATCCATGGATTGTCTTCATCAGCAGGCTCCTCAAAGTTTCACCGGCAGAATCAATACGGCTTCTCGGCGACGCAGGAGAATGTCTATCAAGTCGCCTTGCACCTCTCCCAGCAAACCGCTGAAGGCAAGGCCGTCCTGTTTCTGCGGCGCCAGAAAGGTCAAGTCATAGAGTTCCAGACGCGAGGGAGAAAACACGGTAATGGGGCTGGAGCCGTTGCCGATCAGCTTGCCGCCGACCACGGTGAGCGACAGCCTGGCGTCGTAGGGATCTTCCTTGAGATCGCGGTCAGTGCCGCGCAAATCCTTGATGTGGCCGTAGATGCCGGTCAGGGCATTGGCCATCAGCTCGTTTTCATAAAGCCGCACACCGGTACTGTTGCGAACCCGGATACCATGCCGGCCATTGTCGCTCGCGCGGTTGCGCCAGAACAGGTTATTGCTGCTCTCATAGACGGTTACGCCGTCGGAGAGGTTTTTGTAGGTCTCGTTGTAGGCCACCAGATTATTGACGCTGGAGCGGTCCAGGACGATGCCCGACAGGTGGTTGTCGTAGGCGCGGTTGTAGATGATCCAACTGTCATTGACCTCGCGCGATACGATAATGCCGTGCTTCTTGCGAGTGCCGAAGGCATCGTTGTGGGCAATGATCAGCCGGCGCGAACGGTCGTGCGGGTCGATGCCATAGACGATGTTGTCGCGATAGGAATTGGCGAGAATCACCACGTCGTCGGCCTCATAGCAATAGAAGCCGTACCAGTTGTCGACGAACTCGGAATTGAGCAGCCAGCCAGTCGGCCGCTTGCGTTTCATCCTCGGCGCCATGCTCGGGCTGTACTGGGAAATACTCACACCATAACTCTTGCTCGCGGTGTAGCCGAAGCTGGTGATGGTGCTGTTGACGATGTAGGTTTCGGTGCCCCCCCAAGACACCAGGAAGGGCCGGAACTCACCCTCTTTTTTGTACCAGGCCGGGCTGTCATTCTTCTCGCTCCAGGCGCTGACTTTGGTGTCGGTGATAAACAGCTTGCCGTCATTGACCAGGAATGACCCGGCCTCCTGGGACAATCGCAACTCCTTGACCGACTTGCCGATATGCAGGGTCCCGCCCGGACGTATGACGATCGGCAGGCGCGCCAGAAACACCCCCGGCGCGGTTTCACGCAAGGCGGTCGGTGGCAGGCTGCGCGCCAGTTGCGTCAGGGTCATGTAGCCACGGTCGATGAAGATCGCCACGGGCATTCGCTTCTGGCGAACCACCCATTCCTTCAGGCGATCCTCGCCGCCGATGAACTCATCGAGCGCGTTTTCCTTGAGCATCGGCTGGATCAAGGCGCGGCCGACGGGCTTGTAGGAAATCTTTGCTGCGACTGCCTCGGCCGTATAGCCCGACAGGTCGGGCATTTTCGGCTCCTTGATCAGCAACGGCTTTCCTGGTGCCTCGCTGATGGTGTAACGCGGCGCCAGGATCTCATTTGCCGCATTGGCCCCTGCGGCCTGCATCAACAGCAGTCCGGCGAGCAACAACCCTATCTTGACGACACTGTCCATAAGTCTCACTCATCTAAATAAATGCAACCTGGTGTGCAGTGCGCCGTTGCCCGCGATGGCATCACCGCGGGCAACCACCTGGTCCTAGATTTTCCAGACAAAATCAATGAATGCCCGGTGCATGCTCGAATCGGTGTCGTTGGCGTAGGCGTCACCCGGGAAGAACACGCCGAGGCGCAAGCGGACCAGCGCCGAGGGTTCGTCAACCCAGTCCACCATGCTCGCAGGTAACAGGCCTTGTTTGAAGTACTTGGTCATGACCAGATCGACTTCCTGGCCCAGGTCCTTCTCACCATCCACCAGTGCCGCATTGATGATCCCGTCGTCGCCGGTTTCCGTTTGGTCGTCGACCCGCCAGAAGCGGTGGTAGACGAGGCTGGCGTCGTAGTCCTCGCGCATCTGCCAGGAGCCGAACAGAGTCGCCGACTGCAGGTTGCTCAGTTCACCGCGAAACGCTTCGCCGAAACGGTGTACGCGCGAACGCGTGCCGGTGTAGTTCGAGCGGTTGCTCTGCAGGCCGGTCTGCTGGAACTGGTTCTCATCGTCGTCACCGCCGCCGTCGCCGCGGGCGGCGGCAGCACCGAGGCGCCAACTTTCATCGATGTTCCAGCGCAAGCCCAGGTCCGCGGCCCAGGCGTTGACGTCGCCACTGGTATGGCCCGTCGCGACCCGATCGCCGACAGGGTCGACCACGCTGGTGAGGTTCTCGCGATCGCCGGTCAGCCAGGTTGCGTTGATCCAGTAATTGACTGGCATCGTCGAGCGATAGTTGTAGCCGTCACCGTTCGCTTCGAGGCCGACCCAGGTCAGGCTGCCGGTGTTGGTCTTGTCGAGGGCATCGACCTGCTCGCCGGGGTCGGGCAGATTGCCGCTGTCCTCTGCGTGATGGACACGCAGGCCTATCCAATTATTGGGCGTCCACTGCGTCGAGATGTCGGCGAAGGCATGGGAACGGTCTTCGTCTTCGGGCGACAGGTCGTCCACATCGGTGCGGTAGTCGGAAAAGCGTTGAGCGGCGCCGAGGTGGGCGCGCAGCAGGGTGGTTTCGAAGGTCCAGTTGAGCGCTTCGATGTTGGTGTCCATCCACTCGCCACTGTCGTCACGCAGACGCTGGCGCCCGAGGCGCAGATGCTCACCCGGATAGGCCGTGATGCCGGAATAATCGACCCAGAACTCGCGCATCGCAAGGTAACTGTCATCCGTCTCACGGGCGTTAGTGGCGTCGACACCGTTGTTGATCGTATCGGTATCGATGGTATCGGTCGCGGCCACCGCCTGCGCCATCGCATAAGCACTCCAGTTACCCCATTGGCCAAAGGCCCAAGGGCGCAAGTCGATGCCGATACCGTTGACCGTGCCACCGGACGCGGTGCCCAGGTCACGGTCCTCCTGCGACTCAGCGGTAATCTTCACATCCAGACCAAAGTTCTTCGGTGCCACTTCCGCCGCGAGCACCAAATCGACGCTGCACATCAGCGAAACCCCAAGACCACAACCAGCCAACAATGCTTGCTTCATAGTAAGTCCTGTCCATTTTCCGGAGTTTGCAGCCTGGCTAAAGCAGCGCCCGTCAGACGGGCCTGGGCTTCTTCCTCAAGCAAGGGCTGCGCGATTTTCCTTTCTGCCGGGGTCAGCCCCGACTGCAGGGCCGACAGCACTGGCTCCGCATTTACCACGCCTTGGCGTTGCGCGAGCTGCGCAAAGACAAAAGCATTGACCCGATTGACCTTGACACCGCGGGAGTCGAAAAACATGTGCGCCAGGGCCAGATCGGCGTTGGGCGAGCCGTTGCGGGCGGCCAGCAACAAATGTAGCAGCGCTTTCTGTGGTTCGACCTGGCCCAGATAACCGCGCCGGTACAACTGGCCCAGGTAGTAATGCGCCCCGACTTCACCGGCCGCGGCCGCCTTGAGCAAATGCTCTTCAGCCAGGCGCGGATCCTGTGGCAACCATTTGCCGAGGTAATACAGTCGACCGGTCAGCAGTTCCGCCCGTGGATCGCCCGCTTCGCGTCCGCGTTGCAAGGCCGAGAGCAATTGCGGCGCATCGCCTTGCACGGGGTAGTCGTTGATCAACCGTGCGAGGCTGGTCCAGGCCGGCGGATAGACCGGTGCCAGTTCTTCGAGCAGGCGCTGGGCGCTTTGCGGATCGGGCGGGCCTGCGAGGGCGGGCGACGACAGAACGCGCGCCACCGACTCGACCCGCAAGGGCGCTACTCGTCCCTCGCGCAAACCCTGGCGCAACTGCACCAGCAGGTCCGCTTGTGCCTTGGGCTGGGCACGCATTCGGTTGAGGGTGGCCAGCTCCACATAACAGGCATCGAGTACCGCCAACCGAGCCCGGCACATCTGTTCGATCTGTGTCAGGTGAGCGTTATAGGTGCCCTGATTGCGGTAAATCAGAATCTGCGCCAGGTCGGCCTCGACAATGCCCTGGGCACGCCAGCTGTCGACTTTCTGCTGCGGATCCACCACAGGCGCCATTCGCGGGTAGCCCAGGTACAACAACGTCAGTGGCACCACCGCACTGAACTCGCCTTTATCCAGCGCGCCTTCCAACAATTGCCGGGCCTCGTGCACTTGCCGGGGATCACCCGGGCTCTGACGCAGCAACAAACGGCCCAGACGTGCCTGCGCCTTGACCGATTCCGGCGCTGCCTGCCGGTACAAGACTTCAGCCTCTTTCAGGCTTGCCGGGTCGCCCGCCGAGGCCGTCAAGTCGCCCATTCCGGCCTGGGCATCGGCATAGCCGTCCTCGGCCAGCGCCGCGTAGTTCTTGCGTGCCGTTTCATAATCGCCGCGCGCCATGGCCTCGCGCGCCAACCCTTGATCGGGCAGGGTGCCGCAACCGTGGATCATTGTCAGAGCAGCGGCCAGCGCAGAAAACCGCAGCCCTGATCGCCATGCGCCGTTCATTTTCCGGCCGCCATGACTTTATTTTCCCAAGCGTTCTTCACCCAGGTATTGGCCGCCACGGCACTCTGCACCCAGACATTGTCCTGCAGGTCTTTGACACTGACCTCCACCGGGCGCCCGGCCAGATCGGTGCGCAACGGGCTGTCAGGCTCTATGGTGACGCGCAGGTCGGAGGCCAGGCCGCCGTTGTCCAGTGCTACCGCGGCGATTTTGCCCGTGCGCGGCTGTTCTTCTCCCATCAGTTGAAAGCTCACTGACGTGCCAGGCTGGATCTTGGCAAAATTCTTGTAGGGGAAGCGCGCCTCGATGGTTGCCAGACCGTCGATCGGCATCAACTCGTATACCGTGGTGCCCTTGCCGACGACCTGGCCGTCCGGCACCAGTTGCGCCACCACCCGGCAATCGCAAGGGCTGGTCAGCGATCCTTGCAGGGTTCGGCTGAACAGGCGCTCAAGGTTTTCCGGGGTCGCCTGCCCAGGCGGCAGGTTGCCTTTCATCACATCCAGCAGCGAGGCGGAAAAGGTCGCCAGCGGGGCGCCCTTGGACACCACCGCGCCGACCTTGACCAACGAATTGACGCTGCCGTCGCGCGGCAGGCCGATCAACTGGCCGGGCACATTGACGCGTGCCGATTCGGCATGAGTGACGAAATAAATGCCATACAACTGCTGCAGTACATAGCCAAAGGCAGCCAGCCCCACCAGGAACATCAACAGGCTCACCGAGGTCGCCCGCAAACGAGTGAAAAAGCCCATGCCGTGGCCGTGTTCGTGTTTTCGCGGCCTGGTAAAGTTGTCGCGCTGTTGGGTCGCGAGCATGTCGCCCAGGCTGATCAACCCTCCCGAGAGGTAGGAGGTGATCACATAACGCAATGCCGAGATCGCGCGCGGGCGCAGGTTGTGGAACTCGCAACCCACCCGCAATTCCTCGCTACTGATCGAGCGCACGACAAACTCCACGTCGATGGCAAACCCAAGCGCATCGACCTGGAACACCAGTTTGCCTTTGTAATGGCGGCCCGCGATCAGTGGTGTGTCTGGCTGATTCAGGCTGAAGCCACCGGCCGACAGGTCGATCAGCTCGCAATCGAACTTCTCCCGACCCGGCCCGTTAAACTTGATCCGTGCCGGTAGATTCAGCCGCGCATGCTGGCGCTGCACCTCTGACTCATGCACGACATTGTCATCAACAGCAATAACGGCTGTGTTCATAACGCGTCCCTTCCCATCCACGATTCAGACCGATCCGGCAGATCACAGCCGGTGTTACTGTTATCCGTTACCGCTATGTAAACGGCACGGCTTGTCCCTTGCCCTGGCACCTGCGCTACACAATCCACATCAGCAACGCGCAAAACACACTGCCGGCCGAAAACGTCATGGCCCGCGACGACCAGGTATTGAACCAGCGCTGATAGCTGGCCAGCCCGCGGTCGAGTCTGGTTTTCTGGCGTGTCCAGGATTGCCGGTCGAGACGGAAGAACACATAGATCTTCACGATGGCGCCGACCAACTGGTTGTAATAGAGAATCATTGGATACGCCGGACCCACCGGGTGCCCCGACGCCATCAACAGAAGACTCAGGATCAAGCGAGTCACGCCGATCCAGAGCACATAGATCAGCAGGTAGGCCGCGGTGTATTTGACGCTGGCAATGATTGCGATCGACGGTCCGAGCAGGCTGGCCCACATCGATACGCGTTGGTCGAACAGCACCAGCGAAGTGAACCAGCCCAACCGCCGCACGCCCAGGTGCAGGGCCCGAGAGTTCTGCCGCAGGTTGTTGCCATACCAGCGGAACATCAGCTTGCGGCTGGCCTTGAAGAAGCTCTTTTCCGGAGGATGCTCGACGGTGTTGATCGCCGCATCAGGCACATAAAAGGTGTCGTAGCCCAACCGCATCAGGCTGTACCAACTGGACTTGTCATCACCGGTCAGGAATCGGAAACGCCCCAGACGCCAGTGCTGCAGATAATCGCTCTCGACGTCTTGAATAAAACCGGGGTTTGTCACCACCTGGGCGCGGAACACCGACATCCGCCCGGTCATCGTCAACACTCGCTTGCCCAGTGCCATCGAACACATATTGATGTGCCGCTGGGCGAACCGTAGCTTGTGCCATTGGCTCATCAGGTAGCTTCCGCGCACCTCGCAGAACTCATTGGTGGTCAGCCCGCCGACGTTCGGAAACAGCTTGAACCAGGGCACGGTCTGACGCACCAGTCCGGAGGAGAGCACAGTGTCGCCATCGACCACCGCCACCACCGCATCGGCGTCCGGCACGTGCCGCGAGATCGCTCGAAAACCATGGGCCAAGCCATCGCGCTTCCCGGTGCCGGGAATCCGCACGAAGCTCAACTTGACATGTTCCGGCCGGGTGTAGCTGTCCCAGAGCGCTTTGATCAGCAGTTCATCGGCCAGCTCGACGATGGAACAGACCACCGTGGTCGGATAACCACAACCGATGGCTTCTTCGATCACCGAGCGATAAACCTGCGCGGTGGTCAATGCCTCGATACGAAAACTGGTCACCAGCAAAAACACGTGCGATGGATCGGCACTGCTGCCGAGCCGGGTGACTTTGCGTCTGTAGTAAGGGAACACCAGATAAAGGAACAGTAACCCCCGCAGGTAATGGATCGCGCCCATCGAGTAACGCCAGATACCGACCGCCCCCAGCAACAGGAGAAAGTCCCTGGATTGGGGATCGAACACTGAGCGTGGCAGCAACAGTGCAAGCCCCATCAGCGCGGTGAGGTAAAACAGCCACCCCGCCGCTTCACGCAAGTAAACCCTGGAATCAGCCATGCATGTGACCCCTGTTTGAAAACCCGGATTGCTCAGGGCGCGCCAGCTCCGCGCCTCGCTTACCAGCAGATACCCTCGAGCCGATCGCCACTGGCGTGTTCCATGAAGCCCACCAGATCAACCACCTGCTTGCCTTCGGGCACCTCAAGCGCAAGGGCTTTGAAGGACTCGTCACCGTTACCCAGCACGATCACCTCCGCCTCCTCGATCACCTTCGTAAAATCAGCGCGCAATAGCGAAGCCAGGTGCGGAATCCTCGACTCGATGTAGTCCTTGTTAGCCCCATAGATGCGCGCGTATTCAACGTTGCGGTCGAAGATATGCAGGTCGTAGCCCTTGCCGATCAACATTTCGGCCAACTCCACCAGCGGGCTTTCGCGCAGGTCATCGGTGCCCGCCTTGAAGCTCAGGCCGAGGAGCGCGATACGCCGCTTGCCGTAACTGGTGATGATGTCGAAGGCTCTCTGGATCTGCACCGCGTTGCTGTGCATGATTGAGGCCAGCAGCGGATGCTCGACATCCATTTGCCCGGCGCGATAGTTCAGCGCACGCACATCCTTGGGCAGGCAGGAACCGCCGAACGCGAAACCGGGGCGCATGTAATACCGCGACAGGTTGAGTTTGGTGTCCTGGCAGACCACGTCCATCACATCGCGACCGTCCACGCCGGCGGCTTTCGCGATATTGCCGATCTCATTAGCGAAGGTCACTTTGGTCGCGTGCCAGACGTTGCAGGTGTACTTGATCATTTCCGCCACTTCGATGCTCCTGCGCAGGAGCGGCGCGTCCAGCTCTTGATAGAGCGCGACGAGCATGTCCCCGCTGCGCTGGTCGAGTTCGCCGATCACCGTCATGGGCGGACAGTTGTAATCCTTGATCGCCGTACTTTCGCGCAGGAACTCCGGGTTGATCGCCACACCGAAATCGACCCCGGCCTTCTTGCCGGAACAGTCTTCAAGAATAGGGATCACCACGTTCTTCACGGTGCCCGGCAGCACCGTGCTACGCACCACCACCGTATGCCAACTGTCCTTGGTGTGCAGGGCTTCGCCAATTTCGCGGCAGACGGATTTTATGTAGACCAAATCCAGATCGCCGTTCTTCTTGCTGGGTGTACCGACGCAGAGGAAGGACATATCCGTGCTCATCACGGCAGCTTTCACATCACTGCTACCCCGCAGGCGCCCCGATTTCACCCCTTGCTCAAGCAGCGGTTCCAGGCCGGGTTCAACGATAGGCGACTTACCCTGATTGATCAGGTCAATCTTGACTTGCGAAACGTCCACCCCGATTACGTCATGGTTGCGAGCACAGAGACAACCCGCACATACAGCGCCTACATAGCCCAAACCAAATATGCTGATCCGCATCGGTGAATCTCCCGTATACCCTGATTCAGTCAGGCCATGGCATGCCGCGCAGGCCGACAGTTGTCTGTCGGGCCAACTAAGCGGCTGTTTGTTACAACTTGAACTCGACCAAGCTCCGAAGATTTAAGAGTGTAGACAAACATTAATCAGGCACTGTCATTTTTTTTGACAGAATTTCGAACGCCTCGCAGCGACAGCGTCATAGTTTGATCCAGCAAAGTGAGTGCCAGATTAAAGAGCTGAAAATATAATAAAAAAATAATAATAAAAACAGTTACATAGAAGTGTTATTGCGATTAGAAATATAGGCACAAGACGCATATTTGCACCAAAATCAGGCAAATACTTACAATGTTTTTCTGACGCCAACGCATAATGCCCTGTCGCGGTGCAACGCCAACGTTACAACTTTGCAAGCGCGACGATCTAAATTTATTCTCGCACTGTAAAATTTTTAAGACATGTCAATTTTCCAATAACTGTTTTTTGGCGCTGCTGTTGGGCGTGGTAGTTTCTGGTTTTGAAAAACATAGTTATCTCTTGGATCCGTAGTTGGTCCTCCAATAAACCGTTCTCATTCTGGAACAACAAACCGCTTCAGCGTGTAATGCTGTTTACTTAAGCACTCGGCCTCTCGATGGGGCGACTACCGCAAAAAGCCCGAAACCCACGCGGCTCAATCACTCGACAACACCGCTCACAACCCGGCGCAAAAACAACAAAGCCCCGAATGATCGGGGCTTTGTTGTTTCACATCGTTCAGTTGTCAGATCGCTGTCGCGGGTCCTTCGACGTCATTGCCTGGCTTGCGGTGAGTGGGGGTTGTGATTGGTGTGTTTCGGTCCCGCCAATGCCCACGCTATCAGCCCGAACAGCGGTACAAACACGATCACCACCATCCATACCAGTTTGTTGCTGGATTTGCCTTCAGCTTTACGCACTTTGTTGATTGCCCATAACTCGAACAGTACGAGAATTGCGGCGAGAACGATCCAGATGGTTTCGGTTTGCATGGGTCACCTCCTAAGGTCCTGGCGTTAGGTGGTCTGGTGTGGGCAGGGTTCATTTAATTTCAGAGGGCAGGGGGTGACCCGATGGGGGTTTTGCTCTTTGGTTTGCCTTGGCACGAGGTGTCTGTTCTGGCGCCTTCGCGAGCAAGCCCGCTCCCACACTTGATCCAGGTTGTTTCAAAAACTTTGCGTTCGCCGACATTCCCTTGTGGGAGCGGGCTTGCTCGCGAAGGGCGCGACTCGGTCTACTCGGGAATTACCGCTATCACATCAATCTCCGTTAACCACTGCGGCTGCCTATATTATCAAGCTGCCATCTGAGTATAAATAACTGAGGCAGAGCCCCGATTCTGTAAACTGGCCGCCCCTTTCACACCCTCAAACAAGAGAACCCCATGGCTAACCAAGACATCGCCTTCACCCCCGATCCCGATGCGGATTCCATCTCCTCCGACGTAGCCGGCTTCAACGGCATCCTGGTCTCCACCCAGATCCCGACCCGCGCTGACGGCAGCCTGGAACTGGGCGACATCACCTTGCAAAGCGAATGCACGTTGCAGGCATTGAAGATTGCACTGGAGCGCGCGGGCAGTTCCATGGACCGCGTGATGCACCTGACCATCTACCTCACCGACATGGCTGATCGCGCTGCGTTCAACGAGGTTTACAAGCGTTTCTTCGCCAAACCGTGGCCGGTTCGCGCTGCAGTGGGTGTGGCGTCGCTGGCGGTTGAAGGCATGCGTGTGGAAGTGACCGCGATGGCGGCTAAGGGCTGAGATTACAAGAGCCTGCGACATTCACAAATTCGTGCTCCCACGGGGGCAGCCGGGAGTCCTCCGTCACTCTTCAGCGATCGCGGCGCTTTTGACGCGCAAACAGGCTGCCACCCAGCAATAACGTCGAGGCTAGCGCCACCAGTAACGAAGGTCGGTATTTGCCAGCGCGCGGATGCTGCAGTTCTGATGTGGGAAGATCCACTGGGGCGCTGTAGCGCACTTTGTTCAGTTTCAAGCGCGCACCGTCGACCAGGATCAACGTCAGGTCATCGATGATACCGGCGACCCGATCCGGAAAAACCGGCTTACCAGCACGATCAAGTTCGTCATACAAAAAATGCTGACCCTCCAGCCAACCGACGGCCGTCATCAGTTCGGGTTTCAGGTAATACTTTCCGTCGAGAAAGAACCCCGGAAAACTCCGTGCGCTCCCAAGGTTCTCGACAGCGTATCGCTCGCCAGGCTTCATGCCGGTCAATGAGTTGATCATGGTGACATCCTCACATTCGCTGGTGTTTCGATAGAGGATGAGCCTGAACCAATGTTCCATCGAAATGACTGAACGGCTGTACCTCAATCCCGGCAGCGCGGGGCGCAGGCGCTTCTAACTGCCGGTGACGCTGACGTCGTTGTGAAGGTGCTTATCGGGAACAGCGTCCGGACGTCAGATCAGCCTCAAAGATGATCCGCATCAATCACCGCCTTGGCGAATGCCTTTGGATCTTCCTGCGGCAGGTTATGGCCGATGCCGCCGCTGATCAGCCGGAACTCGTATTTGCCGGTGAAGCGCTTGGCATAATCCTCGGGAGCCGGGTGGGGGGCGCCGTTGGCATCGCCTTCAAGGGTGATGGTCGGCACGCTGATGGACGGCGCCGTGGCCAGTTTCTGCTCCAAGGCTTCGTATCGGGGTTCGCCCTGAACCATGCCCAGACGCCAGCGGTAGTTGAACACGGTGATCTCGACATGGTCGGGGTTGTCCAGCGCCTTGGCGCTGCGGTCGAAGGTGGCGTCATCGAAGGCCCATTTCGGCGAAGCCAGTTGCCAGATCAATTTGGCGAAGTCGCGGGTGTTTTTTTCGTACCCGGCGCGACCGCGGTCGGTGGCGAAGTAAAACTGATACCACCACTGCAACTCAGCCTTGGATGGCAGCGGGTTCTTGCCGGCCGCCTGATTACCGATCAGATAGCCGCTGACCGAGACCAGCGCCTTGACCCGGTCTGGCCACAGCGCCGAGACGATGGCGGCCGAGCGCGCGCCCCAGTCATAGCCACCGAGCACAGCTTGTTTGATCTTCAGCGCATCCATGAAGTCGATGACGTCACTGGCCAGCGCGGCCGGTTGGCCATTGCGCACGGTTTTCTCGGACAGAAAATGCGTGTCGCCAAAGCCACGCGCATACGGCATCAGCACTCGATAGCCCTGCGCCGCCAGCAGCGGTGCGACCTCGTCATAGCTGTGAATGTCGTACGGCCAGCCGTGTAGGAGAATCACCACCGGTCCGTCGGCCGGGCCTGTTTCGGCATACGCCACGTTCAGCAGTCCGGCGTTGACATGCTTCAGCGGGCCGAACGGCAAGGATGTCTGGTGGGCGGCGTCAGCCTTGATCGTGGCGGGTTGTGCGGCGGCGGTCGATTGTGCATGGGCTGCACCGACCGCGCCGAGCAGGGCAAAGGCGAGGATCGACGAGCCGACCAGACGGCGGCGACCAGCGCCGGTGTTGTTGTGCAGTGCCATCTTCATCGTGATGTCTCCGTTGCAAGCCGTTGGCCAGGGGTTCTGGCTGATCCCCTTGAAACCTGGCGTGCATTTGAACGCGGCGACGTATCTGGCCTGTGTCGAATCGGCGGGCGGGTGAAAACTCATGTATCAAGATGATAGCCAAAGACACTGTGATACACAGGATCGCTGCCACCTGATCTTCGATCCGGAGCTACTGTGCGGTATCCGTTTGAACAGGCACGTGAAGCCTGCGAGAGGCTCGACAGGGGGGAAGTAATCATCAAGATCGTTTGATAATGTCAGGCGCCGAAACGGCTGATGCCTGTCAGTTAAGAGAATTTGTAGGAGCGAGCTTGCTCGCGAAGGACTTCAGGACGACGCGTGTATCCAGAGAATACGCGTTATCGTTGGCGTCCATCGCGAGCAAGCTCGCTCCTACAAGAGTCAGCTTTCGCTTACCGAGATTGCATCACTCAGAAGCAAGCGCGGCATCCCCCCGTAACTGTTTAGTGTCAGCGGCTGTCTGGCGGCGCACCTTGAACCATGCAGCATACAACGCCGGGACGAAGAAGATCGTCAGTAGCGTCGCCACGGTCAGGCCGCCCATGATCGCAATGGCCATCGGTCCCCAGAACACACTGCGCGTTAGCGGGATCATGGCGAGCACAGTGGCCAGGGCCGTCAGCATCACCGGACGGGCCCGATGAATGGCGGCATCCAGCACCGCATTCCATGAGTCGCGTCCTTCGGCGATCTCGGTTTGTACCTGGTCGATCAAGATCACCGAGTTGCGCATGATCATGCCGCCCAGCGCGATGATGCCTAGGATCGCGACGAAGCCCAGCGGCGACTGGAACACTAGCAGCGCCGGCACCACGCCGATCAAGCCCAGCGGCGCGGTCAGCACCACCATCCACATGCGAGAGAAGCTCTGCAGTTGCAGCATGAGCAGCACCAGGATGCTGACCAGCATCAGCGGGGCCACCGCCAGCAGCGCCTTGTTGGCTTTTTCACTTTCCTCCACTGCACCGCCCACGTCGATGCGGTAACCCGATGGCAGCTTCGCTTCGATATCCTTGAGCAACGGCTGGATTTCCTGCGTTACCGATACACCTTGCTCGCCATCGTTCACATCGGCGCGCACGGTGATTGCCATGTCGCGGTTGCGGCGCCAAAGCACGGGTTCTTCCAGTTCGTTGCGCACCTGCGCCACCTGCGACAGCGGCACTACCGTACCCTGGCGCGTGTAGAGGTTAATGTCTTTCAGCGTGTCGAGGCTCAGACGCTCTTCGGGCACAGCACGGGCGACGATGTCGATCAGATCTTCGCGCTCACGCAGTTGCGACAGGGTCGCGCCATTCATGACGGTCTGTGTCACCAGCGACACGTCGGTCGGCGTGAGTCCCAGCAGGTTCGCTTTGTCGTGGTCAAGCTCGACCTTCAGCGTGCGAACCGGGTCGTTCCAGTCGAGCTGGACGTCGCGCACCTTCGGGCTGGACGCGACTACCTGCTCCACCTGGCGGGCGATTTTGCGTACCACCTGGGTGTCGGGGCCTACGACGCGGAACTGCACCGGGTAACCGACAGGCGGCCCCAGTTCGAGCCGCGTCACGCGTATCCACGCCTGCGGAAACTGTTGGTCCGCCGAGGTCATCAGTCGCGTACGTACCCGCTCGCGTGCATCCAGGTCCTTGGTCATCACAACGAACTGTGCAAAGCCCGGATTCGGCAGCTCGGGGTTGAGCGAGAGATAAAAGCGCGGTGCGCCAGCGCCGGTGTAGGCGGTATAGAAACGTACGTCCTCGTCTTTCGCCAGGATCTCCTCCATGTGCTTGACCTGCTCGGTCGTCGCGGCGAACGAGGCGCCTTCCTTGACGCGCAGATCAATGACCAGTTCAGGACGCGAACTGTTGGGGAAGAATTGCTGTGGCACAAACTTGATACAGGCCAGCGCAAGCGCCAGAGCGCCAAACGTCACACCGATGACCACCCAGCGGCGCTCGATGGCGGTGTCAATCAGGCGGCGCAGGGTGCGGTAGAACTTGGTGTCGTACAGATCAGCGCCGTGCTGGTGTTTGCCCAAGTCGTTCGGCAGCATCTTGACTGCCAGGTAAGGCGTGAATATGCCGGAGCAGATCCATGAGAACAGTACCGCTGCACCGACAATCCAGAAGATGCCGCCCGCATACTCGCCGGTGGTGGACTGCGAAAGGCCGATCGGCAGAAAGCCCACCACAGTGATGAGTGCGCCGGTCAGGCGCGGCATCGCGGTGGACTGATAAGAGAAGGCGGCTGCCTTCACGCGGTCCATGCCGGTTTCCATCTTCGCCACCATCATCTCGATAGCGATGATGGCGTCATCCACCAGCAGTCCCAACGCGATAATCAGCGAGCCGAGCGAGATGCGCTCAAGGTTCCAGCCCATCGCCAGCATTACCAGCGCCACGCCGCCCAGCACCAGCGGCACCGTGGTCGCGACCACGATGCCGGCGCGCCAGCCCAGGCTCGCCAGGCTTACCGCGATCACGATGATCAGCGCCTCGGCCAGCGCGCGTCCGAAGTCCAGGATGGCATCCTTCACCGTGGTGGGCTGGTCGGCCACGAGCTCCAGCTCCACGCCATGCGTAAGTTCCGACTGGATCTGGGTGACTGCCTTGTTCATCTCCTTGCCAAGGTCGACGATGTTGCCGTCACTGGTCATCGTGATGCCGAGCATCAGCACGGGCTGGCCGTTGTGGCGCACTGTGTAGGTCGGTGGATCCTCAAAGCCACTTGTCACGGTCGCAATGTCGCCGAGTTTGATCTGCCGGCCGCCTGCGGCGATAGGCAAATCACGGATGGCGTTTACGCTGTCGAACTGGCCACTCACGCGTACCATGACGCGGTCGCCGCGGGTATCGATCTGACCTGCGGGCAGCATCGCGTTCTGGCTCTTGAGGCTCTCGGCGATGGTCAGTGGGGTGATGCCCAGCGCGGCCAGTCGCTCTTGCGAGAACTCGACATAGATGCGCTTGGCCTGCTTGCCGATGAGGTCGATTTTCTTGACCATCGGTACTTTCAGCATGGCGCGCTTGATGTTCTCCGCCGCGTCCGACAGTTCAGCGTGGCCAATACCGTCGCCCTTGACCGCGTACATCAGGCCATAAACGTCGCCATACTCGTCGTTTACGATGGGGCCGATCACGCCGTCAGGCAGCTCAAGACTCAGGTCGTTGAGTTTCTTGCGCGCCTGGTACCAGGCCTCGCGCTGGTCGGCCTTGGAGGTGCCGCCACGGACAGTGAGCGTCATGCCCGCGTAGCCTTGCCGAGCGTAGGTGACGACCTTTTCGAAGTTGTCGATCTGCTCGAACTTCTTCTCCATGCGGTTGAGCACCTGGTCCTGCAATTGCTGGGCGGTGGCTCCCGGCCAGATGACAATGGCCGTCATTGAGGGCACGGAGAAGTTCGGGTCCTCGAGTTGACCGAGCTTGGTGAAGCTGAAGGCGCCGGCCAGCGCGACAACGATGAGCATGAACAGCACGATGGCGCGATGGCGCAGCGCCCAGTCGGTGAGGTTGAAGTTGTTCATCGGGCGGCCTGCTGAGTGGAGTTCGCGTCAACAATGGCTGCGCCGGGAAGCGCGACCTTCAGTCCGGACGCCATTTTCTGCACACCGGCGGTGACGACCAATGCGCCAGCCTGCGGGCCGGAGATGAGTACCTCGTCGTTGCGGTAGCCCCACACCTCCACATGCACCAGCTCGGCGATGCCTACCGGATCCTTGCCTGTGGGCGTGACCACCCACAGCGCCGGCTGTCCGCCGCTTTGCGTCAGTGCCGTGGCCGGCACGGCCGCCACCGAGATGTTTGCCGTCACGCGCTCGGCCGTTACCGTGGCGGTAGCGCCCAGCGGCAGCCCCCGCGCATTCACCAGCTTCAGCCGCGCGCGATAGGTGCGCGTCTGCGCTGCGGCCTGGGGCGACAGCTCGCGCAACGTGACATCGAAGGACTCGTTCGGCGCGCTGGCCAGCGAAGCCTTGAAACGCGCCTCCTTGAAAGCGGCAAGGTTATCCTCGGGCACATCGACGACGATTTCGGGCTCACCCGGATTCGCGATGGAGACAACCGATTGGCCTGGCGCCACGACCTGCCCGGCCTCGAAGCGTACGGCTGTGATGACGCCGCTCCGCGAGGCGCGCAGCACCGTGTACTTGAGCCGGTTGCGCGCGAGTTCAAGTTTTCGCGCCTCAGCCTCGGCAGTCGCATGCGCGGTCTGAGCATTGGTGCGCGCGCGTTCTTCGTCGGCCGCACTGACCGAGCCATCAGTTTTCAGCGCGGTCAGTCGCTGGCTGTCCGATTCGGCCTGGCGCGTCTGCTCGACGGCAACCGTCCACTGCTGCCGCGACGCCTCTTCGGCAAGGCGATAGTCGCTGTCATCCAGCACTGCCAATATGTCGCCTTCGCGCACTTGCTGGCCTACATCGACTTTGCGCTGGGCTACCTTGCCGTCCACGCGAAATGCCTGGTCGACTTCATGCCGCGACTGCACGGCGCCCACATATCGATTGATTTCACGCACATTGCCGTAGCTGATTTCAACGGTGCGTACCGGTCGTGGTGCCTGTTCGGCCGGCTCCTGCGGGCTGCATGCGCAAAGCAGGACGGCGACGGCCAAGGCGCTGGCCGCAGTAAGGGAGTTCTTCAAGACGGTTCCTCTTTGGAAAGCGACAGATTCTTAGGAAAGTGGCGGACGGTTGGCGTCAGTGGCTGCGGTGGATTTGTCTGATTGCTCGAACACCTGCCAGCCTCCGCCCAATGCTTTGTAGAGCTGCACGCTATCGAGCAGCAGGCGGGTGTTGCTTTCGTTGGAGTTCAAGCGTGCCGCCAGGCGCGCTCGCTGCGAATCCAGCAGTGGCAACAGGTCGATCTGCCCGCGGTTATAGAGTGACTGGGCGCGGTTCTGCGCAGCCTCCGCGGACGCGGCGGCCAATTGCAGCGACCCGGCGCGGCGGCGCTCCTGCGCCAGCGTGACGAGAGCGTTCTCCACATCCTCGAGCGCCCGTACGATGCCGTCTTCGGCGCGTAGCAGCGCCTCTTGTTGAGCACTTTCGGCAGCCTCGTTGATTGCTTGCGTGCGTCCGGCGTTAAAGAGCGGCATCGCCAGCAGGCCCGCCACGTTGGTGTAGCGCGCAGCGCCGAGATCGACGCCATTCAGTTCCAGGCCCTGGCGACCGAAGGAGGCACCGAGGAAAAGCCGCGGGAACCACTCGGCCGCAGCCTGCTGACGGCGCGCATTGGCTGCGTCGAGCTGCGCCATCAGCGCCAGCACGTCAGGTCGGCGTTGCAGCAGCTCGGCGGGCTGACCGGGCTTGGCCTGGGGCACCGCCGCTACATCGCCACTCGCGGGCTGGATGTTCGCGGTATTGAAGGACGGGTCGGCGACCAGCACGGCGATACGATGGCGCGCCACAGCCACCTGCGTTTCCAGTGGCGGAATCTGCGCCCGCGCCGACAAGGCGTCGGTCTGCGCGCGCTCGACGTCGAAGGCGGATGCCAACCCCACCTGTTGGCGCGCGGCGACTAGACGCAGCGTCTCGTCCTGCATCGCCGAGATGGCGCGCAGCGTCGCGACCTGGCGCTGCGCGCCGACCAGTGTGAAGTAATTGCTGACGACGTCGCTCATCACCAACAGGCGCACGCCGCGCATGCTGTGCTCTGCGGCCAGCGCATCGGCGTCGGCCGCTGCTGCGCCGGCGCGCAGGCGGCCGCTCAGGTCGAGCTCCCACGAGACGTCCAGGCCCACACTGGTGGTCTTGGTGTCCGGATAACCTTGTTTCGTGGTCGAGTTGTAGCCGCTGCTGCGATCGCTGCCGGAGGCGGATGCGCCGACACTCGGGAACAGCCATGAGCGGCTGACCGTTTCGCCGGCACGCGCGGCGCGCAGGCGCTCGGCGGCAATCTTGACGTCGCGGTTCTCGCGCGCTGCCCGGCGCACCAGATCCGTCAGCACCGGGTCGTGGTAGACCTCCCACCATGCCGCCTCGGGTTCCATCTCGGAGGCCGTGCTCGCGGCGAAGTTGCCGGGCACGTCGACCGACGGCTTGACGACCGGCGTGGAGCAACCGGTCAGGGCGAGGGCGATCGAAATGGCAAGGGCGGCCGCAATGGCGAGTCCTGCCGGGCGCTCGGCCCGTTGCAAGGTCGTCCGGCCAGTGTGGTGGGGCAGTAAAAAGGAAACAGGAAGTCGCGGCATCGCATTAGACTCGGGTGGATTCGAGATGGCATCAGCGTAGAGCCCGGTGTGTGCGAAGTCGTCAGCGAAGCGTCGCCGTTCGGTCGCCATATCGAGCGTTCATTCAGATGGGAGACGTCACTCGCCGTCGGCATCTGCCGCGTGCTCACCGGCCGCGGACGCGAGGTCCGAGCTAATCGACTCCAGCAATTCTTCGGCGGACGAGAACTCGAGCTGGCGCCCGGTGACCAGATTTTCGAGGCGGCCCACGAGGGCCCCGGGCGTGGCATCGCTGCGCAGCTTCACTACGTACGAGCGGCGGCTCGGGTATTTGGATTCAGGGTTCAGGCTCATGGCAGACCAGGGGATAAGGAAAGTTCGACGAACAGCGTAAGCCGCCCCCTGAGTCGAGTCGTAAGCGAAAGGTCAGAATTCGGTCGGGACCGCACTCGTCAATGGAGGGTGCCTCCTGCTCCCTTCAAGCCGACCTGGCAGCGTGAATCAGCGAGCGCGCACGTTTCGCCAGCTCGGTTCCGTGAGTTTCGGGCAATTGGTCAATCAGCGTCGACAATGCCTGGTGGTCCTCGGCCGCGACGTCGTGGTGCTCGCACAGTTCGACCAGCGCGAGCAGTTCCAGCCACGGTGCTTCCTGGGCGCGAGCCTCCGCCACCGCGTGCCGTACCGCGTTGCTGCTGGCGTCCGGTCGACCCTGTGCTCGGGCGATCGCAGCCTCCAACAGCAACAGTTGCGGCAGGTACACGCGCTCGCCCAGGTCCTCTCCCACCCGCAGTGCTTCCTGCAGTTCCACTTGCGCTGCATTGCAGTCACCTGCGAGCAGCAGCGCCTCGGTGGCGTAGCCGAGTACCTCGCTGGCGCCGGAGTGCATGCCGAGCCCGGTGTGCTCTTCGTAGGCCGCACGAATGCGGCGGTAGCCAGCGCACGGCGCACCGCTGCGTGCGTCAGCCCAGCCGCGCCACCAGCGGCAAGCCGTCCGCCCAAGTGCAAGTGAATACTCTTCGACCAACTTTTGCATGTCATCGGCCAGCGCTGCTACACGCAGAGGGTTCCCCAGCCGCACCTCGATCAACACCTCCTGCCAGGCCGCGACCAGCCAGGTCATCGGCTGGCGAAGGGCCTGCGCGCGGGTCCGCCCCTGCTGTATGTGGGTTCGGCCTTGCTCAACCAGGCCAGAACGCACGAGTTCTATGGCTAGCATGCCGTGCAGCATGACCTGAGGATCGGTCGCAAAGATCTCGTTCGCTCCGATGTCCAGTGGCTCGGCGATCGCGAGGGCGCGCTCCAGCAAAAGGCGGGCGGTCTGAGTGCGTCCCTGGAGGTGATGCACCTCGCCCTGCACGATGCACGCCGCCAGCATGAGCGCTGGATCGTTCGCTGCCGACGAGAGGGCTTCAGCACGTTCCGCCACCTCCAGCGCCCGCGCATAGTCGCCACGCAAACCGAGCAGATAGCCAAATCCGTGCAGCAGGCGCCCGCGCATGGGATGCTCGGGTACATTTGCTAGCAGCGCGTACGCGCGTTCGAACGCGTTCCTGGCTTCGCTGCCGACACCGAGCGTGTGAAAAGCCGATACCCCGCGCAGCGTGGACAAGGTGATGTCGAGCGCATCGCGCTCCATTCCTTCCGGTGCCTGCGCCAGCACGGCAAACGCCCGCTCAGTGAGACCGATGCACAAGACCGGGCTGAAGTGCAGCAGCGCCGCTTCCGCGGCCTCGGCGTAGTAACGCAGCGCAATCATCGGCTGCCGAGCCCGGTCGAAGTGCATTGCCAGCTCCGAGGCCGCAACCGGCACACCGGCCGCGCGCTCGCGTTCAAGGGCAGCCCCAACCTGCCGGTGGAGGTGGACGCGCAATGAACGCGGCGTTCGGTCGTACAGCACTTGGCGAAAGAGAGCGTGCCGGAATGAGTGAGGTAGCTCGACCGTTTCTTCGTCTTCTGTCGCTCGCGATCGTATGAGCCAGATCTGCTCGCGTATCAGCGTCTCGCAGGCGTGCGCCACCGAAGCAAGATCGCGTTCAAGGGCCAGTGAAACCGTCTCGACCCGGAATTCGACCCCGCACACTGCCGCTGCCGAGAGCAGCTCGCGGTGCTCCGGCTCAAGCCTGGCAATGTAGTGTTCAATGATGGCCGCAAGGTTTTCGGGAACCTCCACACCCGCAAGCCTGGCCTCGATGGTGGCGTCGTCGTCCGCTGGGTCCATCACTTCACTGATGATTGAGGAGACAAACAACGGCACACCATCAGTTCGCTCGTGCAGGGCGCGCACGAAGGTTTCATCGCCTGCCAGCGAGGCTGAACGCAACGCGACATAGTCAGCGACCTCGGTTTCCGAGAACGGATCGAGCACCACTTCCTCGCACAGACGTTGCAGACGCAGTTCATGGCGCAACGAGCTGAGCGGATGCTCGAGCGCCACAACCTCGGCAAGGCGGAAGCTAGACAACCACATAAGCCGCGCGCGGCCACGTCGCCGCGCCATATAGTTGATTAGCTGAACCGTAGCGCGATCACTCCAGTGCAAGTCTTCAGTCACCAGCATTAGCGGGCGCTGCTCTGTGTAACGGTCCAGCAATTCGCCCATTTCCCTCAGCATGCGATCCGGACCGACGCCGGCAAGCTCGCGCCTCAATGCGTCTCTCTCCTGTGTGGGACTCAGCCACGGAAGTTGCAGCAGCCAGGTCGGTGCCACGGTGCGCATCAGCGCCGGCAGAGTGGGGTCGCTGCGGCACAGATCAGCCAGCGCTTCGAGCACTGGCAGGTACGGCTCGCCGGTACCGTAGTGCTCCACGCAATGGCCGCGTGCGCAGGCGATGTCGCCAAGGCCGGCAAGGAAATGTTCGATCAGCGTGGTCTTGCCTATCCCCGGTTCTCCAGCGAGCCAGACCACTGCGCGCTGGCCGCCATACGCCCGCTCCCAGGCCCGTTGCAGCCTGGAGACCTCGTCGGTGCGACCGATGAATGACGCTGACAAAGGCGTGCCGCTCGCCGTAACCGGCGCGGATGCAGGTGGCCGCGAAACTGCGGAGGAGGGCGGGGCAATGAAGCGATAGCCGCGCCGCGACACGGTCTCGATGAAGCGAGGATGCCTGGGGTCGTCGCCCAACACCTTGCGCAGATCGCTGATGGCCGTCTTCAAGACCGAATCGCTGACGAACCGATGCCCCCACACGGCATCAAGCAACGCATCCTTGGTCACCAGCGATCCTGGCTGGCGTGCCAGCACGCATAACAACGTGAAAGGCGTCGGTGCCACTGCCACGGCTTCCCCATTACGCGACAAACAGGCATTGGACTCGTCAAGCTCGAATTCGACGAAGCAGAGCAGGACTGGGTTCGGATGGGGCTGCGGACGTGCCACGGTTGATTCCTAAAGACAAAAACAGGGGTGTGTGCTGCGAAGCTTCACATGGGCTTGATACTGAAACCGGTGCGCCCGACGTCCTGGTCTTATCGGCCAACCTTTTAAGCAATGGCTCTCCAGCCTCGGTTCGAGCGCCTTGGCGCTTAAGTCTTGGGCCATTGTCCCAATGACAACGCTGATCGGCTCTGAAGCCAAGCGTCGCCTGTCGGAAAACTGGCACACGGGCAACTTCAGTTGACACCGCAGACTTCATGTCTCATGGCATTTTCGCGGCGGGGCAATGATCCCAAAAAAATAATGACAAGAACATCAATATTGAAATATCTCTCAATTTTTAATACCTTCACCTTGCCTGACGATGGGACTTCGCGTCTCACGACTTCAATCACAACAAGGGCTCGAGATGAACAACAACAAGAAAGTTTCCGAATTACCTCCCGCCGCGGTCGACGTGCTGGTCATCGGTTACGGTCCGGTAGGTGCGACAATCGCGGCGCTGCTCGGCCGCTATGGGGTCACGACCCTGGTGCTGGACAAGGTCCATGACGTCCTGCTGATGCCTCGCGCCATTGCTCTGGACAACGAGGCCCTGCGCATCCTGCAACTCGCCGGATTGTCGGAAGACGCTTTTGAGAAGATCGCTATTCCTGAAGTGAGGATGCACTCACCGGTACTCGGGCAGTTCGGTCGCGCCAACACTGAAGGATGTATCGACGGCCATCCCAAGCTGGTGACTTTCTATCAGCCCGACCTCGAACGAGCGATGCGCGGCCAGGTTTCCCGGCTGCAGTCCGTCACCAGCCTGGGTGGCTTCGAGCTTGAGAGTCTGGTCGAGGTGTCGGATTGCGTTTTCGCTTCGGTACGGGATCAAAATGGGCACTCGCATTCCGTTCGCGCTCAGTACCTGATCGGTGCGGATGGCGCAAGCTCGCGGGTCAGAGCAATGATTGGCCAGGAGTTCGAAGGGCAGACCTATGCGGAGGATTGGCTGATTGTCGATGTCATGAACCGCCATAAGTCCGCGATTGATCACATTGAGTTTATCTGTGATCCGCGGCGCCCGACGCCGCACATGCCTGCACCCGGTGGCAGGGAGCGTTGGGAGTTCATGCTGCACCCCGGCGAATCCCGGGAAGAACTGGAAAGCCCGGAAAGCATAGCCCGGCTGATCGCGCCATGGATCAACCCGCAGGAGCTGGAAATCGAGCGCAAGGCGGTGTATCGATTCCACGCGCGCTGCTGCAACAAGTTCAGCCAGGGTCGCGTCTTTCTCGCTGGCGACGCAGCGCACATCACGCCTCCTTTTGTCGGGCAAGGTCTCGTAGCCGGACTTCGAGATGGCGCCAACTTGGCCTGGAAGCTGGCGTGGGTCCTTCGCGGCCATGCTTCGCCTGCGATACTCGAGACCTATGACGAAGAGCGCCGCCCTCATGCCCAGGCGATGATCAATCTCGCGAAACTCATGGGCCGCCTGGTGATGCCCAAGAACAAGATCGCGGCTTTCTTTATCCACGGCCTGATGCGTACGCTGGGCTTGACTCCCGCTACCAGGAAGTACTTCGAACAGCTGGATATCAAGCCGAAGAACATCTTCAAACACGGCCTGTTCGTGAAGCATCGTCGTGGCGACAAACTGGTACGTGGCAGCCTGTTTCCCCAGGCCTGGATTCGCAATATGCAAAAGCAGATCAAACTGAGCGACGATGCGCTTGGAGATAACCTTACTTTGGTTGGATTCGGTGTTGACCCGTTGTCACTGCTGACCCCTGATCAGATCGTTTCCTGGGAAAAAGTGGGAGGCCACTTCCTGGAGGTCAGAACACGCGGCCAACGCTCCGGCGGCCGCTGTGACTTCATCGAAGACATTAACCATGACATCCTGCCGCTGGCGGCTAAAGGAACGCTCGTCGCGGTTCGTCCAGACCGTATCATCATGCACCACGCTCCTGGCGCCGAGGCAGGCAGCCTCCTTCGAGAGTGCAGGGGCCTGCTGGCTAGCGAAGACGCCACTGCTGAGAGCGTTTCCATTACTATTAACGAGCCCACTAGATTGCGAGCTTGATAATGCATGCCCCCACTCTTCCTTTAGAAGCTGCTACGCCACAACCTCTCACGCGAGGTCATAAGAAACGTGAGCGCACCCGTCGCGGCCTGGTGGACGCGGCATTGCGTCTGATCGCGCGTAAGGAGGTGGGGGAGATCGCACTGCTCGAGGTGGCCGCGGAAGCAGCGGTTTCCAACGGTACCATCTACAACTATTTTCGAACGCGCGACGAAGTGCTGGAGGCGGTGGGCATCGCCATGGCCGCCGAATTTTCCGATGCCATTTCCACAGTGAATACGGACGTGCACTGCGGGGCACAGCGGCTTTCGATCGGCGTGCGCATGTTTGTGTGCCGTGCCGCGGCCGACCACCAATGGGCGAATGCACTGTTGCGCATCATCCATTTCGACCAGGCAATGCGCTCGCGTCTGGCTGGCCATGTACTTGACGATTTGCGTGAGGGAGTGCGTGCGGGTACTTTTGCTTACCGGGACGAAGGGGTCGCGCTGGATATAGTCTTTTCGTGCACAATCGGAGCAATGCGCTCAGTTGTCGAGGGGCGTGCAGTGGCGGAGCACGATCTGCGGGTCGCCGAAATGATTCTCCAGGCTCTGGGTGCAACACCTGCCAGAGCCAGGAGAATCGCCTGCAAGCCGCTACCGGTTTGATCCGATGTCATCCTTGATCTGCCTGGTTTGATCAATCCATTGCCGATAGCTCTTCGCCTGGCGACGAGACTTCAGTTGATTGCCGATCAATGCCATCAGTGGCGACGTTCCGGGTTTTGTGCGTTTCCCTTGACTCAACAAGCCGAGCTGCTTCTTGATCACCGACGCCACTGCAAGCGATGCCAGCGCCTTGTTCTTCCAGCGGACGACGATGGGTTCCACTTCGGTGTCCTGTCCCGCCATCCACTGGCCGGGTAGAGCCGGCTCGATTGCCAATGCAGTGGCAAGCCCCACCATCGACACCGAGCCGCTCACTACGCGCTCCGCGACTTCTTTTCTACGTACGCCGCCGGTGACCATCAGCGGCATGTGCGCTATTTCTCCTATTTTCTCGGCGAACTCGAGAAAATAGGCTTCTCGAGCCAGTCGGCTGCCATCGCGTGTTTGTCCCTGCATTGCAGGGCTTTCGTAGCTGCCACCCGACAACTCGACCAGGTCGACCGCCTTGGTGTTGAGCATTTGCACCACGCGAGCCGCATCCTCGGCATCGAAACCGCCGCGCTGAAAGTCCGCGGAATTGAGCTTCACGGCGACGCAAAAGCTCGGTGTCACTCGCTGACGTATTGCGTCGATGGTTTGCAGGAGAATGTGCGCACGATTTTCCAGGCTGCCACCCCAGCGATCGCTACGCCGGTTGGTCAAGGGCGAAAGGAACTGGCTGAACAGGTAGCCATGCGCGGCATGAATCTCCACGCCGGTGAATCCGGCACGCTCGGCCAGTGCTGCGGCGTGGGTATAACGCCCGATCAGCTCTTCGATCTCCTGCTCATTCAAGGCCCTGGGCAGTACAAAGGCCTTGGACAGTCCGGGAATGTCGACAGCAACTGCGGAGGGTCCCCGTGCCGGCTGCCCCATGGATGCCAATAGCTGTCGTCCAGGATGATTGATTTGCATCCAGGCCTGAGCTCCACGGCTGCGGCAAGCCTCGGCCCATAGTCTGAATTTGCCCAGGTTCCGATCGTCCTCAAGCACTACGCCTGCGGGTCCGGTCAAGGCGTGGCGGTCAACCATCACGTTACCAGTGATGATCAGACCGGCACCACCCTCCGCCCAGTGCCGATAGAGCTTGATGAGCGCGTCCCCTGGAGCGTGGTTCTCATCTGCAAGGTTCTCTTCCATGGCAGCCTTGGCGATTCGGTTCTGAATCACCGTGCCGTTAGGCAATCGAAGCGGTTTGAAAAGATTTGAGCCGGTCATGTTCTGTCCTTCAGCTAAGCAATACTACAGAGCTGAACACGCGTGTTCATTTATGTCAATGAAAGACCCCTCGCCTGGCCCGTGAGCGTTAATCCATCCGTCGATTTTGTTTAAGTACAGAGCGGTTTTCATTGATGAGAACGTACTTATTCAAAAAACATAGTTGACGGCAAGAGAACACGCGTGTTCAATCGGGTTATTAGGTAATCCTGGAGAGAGCCGTGGAATCCCTGAATCCAACACAGCGCCGCATTCATCAAGCCGCTTTTCGCCTTTTTGCTGAAAGAGGCACTTCACAAGTGAACATCCTCGACCTCGCGCAAGAGGCGGGTGTAGCGCGCGGAACGGTCTACAGCAACATTGACAGCATGGAAAGCCTGTTCGAGGCGGTCGCCAGCCATCTCGCGAGGGAGATGCATGAGCGCGTCAACAAGAGCTTCAATTCCATCTCCGATCCGGCACAGCGCCTTGCCAATGGTATTCGTCTGTTCATTCGTCGAGCTCACGAGGACTCTCAGTGGGGGGCGTTCATACACAAGTTCGCCATGAGCAATTCCGCGTTACGCGAAATGTTCAGCAGTCAGGCGACCACGGATCTTCTCAGTGGGCTTTCCAGTGGACAGTACAGGTTTCAGCAGGAGCAATTGCTCTCGGTAATGACGCTGATATCGAGCAGTGTCCTTGGCTCGATTTTTCTCGTGCTGGAAGGTCACAGAACGTGGCGCGAATCGGGCTCGGACACCGCCGAGCTGATTCTGCGGGCATTGGGTGTGCCGCCAGAGGAGGCGCGTGCATTGGCGACCATAGAGTTGCCGGCACTTCCAGCACTCGACTGAGCTTGTAACTGACTTGGCTAGACAAGCCCCTGGTTTTTCAGGGGTTCGGGACAGCTTTGCCCTAAAAACCCGGAAAACAAGAACAATGAACAACAGAAATGAATTGCACCGGTTGGCGACACCACAACCTGCCCGGCATCCGCAGCCGACGGTCAAGGCCCAGGCGCTGACTCACCTGATCTTTCAGAGACCGGACTTGAACGAGGCCGCGCGTTTCCTGACCGATTTCGGCCTGACGGTAAGTCGTCAGGATGCCGATACGCTCTACCTGCGCGCCACCGACCCTACTTCATACTGCTACCGCATTCATCTTGCAGAACAGGCACGTTTTATCGGATTCGGATTGGCAGTGCAGTCTCGTGAGGATCTGGAAAAGCTCACTCGAATCCCGGGTGCGTCGCCGGTCGCGAAATCGGACCATCCGGGTGGCGGGTACTACGTCAGACTGACCGATCCGTCCGGTTTCATGGTGGAAGCTGTCTGTGACCAGACCCCAGGTAAAACGCTGGCACACCGGGCGCCTCTTGCCTGGAATCTAGTGCAGGATCAACCGCGAATCAACGCCACACAGCGCCCGCCGATTGCTCCGCCTGAAGTGCTCAGACTGGGTCATATCGTGTTGGAAGTGGCCGACTATCAGGCGACCTGTGCCTGGTACACGCAGCATTTCGGGTTAATTCCCAGCGATGTGCAGGTGCTTCCCGACGGAACGCCTATCGTCGCTTTCATGCGCCTGGATCTCGGTGACATGCCTGCGGCACACCATACGCTCGCGATTGCGCAAGGGTTCATGGCGACCTATAGCCATAGCGCCTACGAGGTCGTAGATACCGACGCCGTAGGCATGGGGCAGCGCGTCCTGCGCGAGCGCGGTTGGGAACACTCATGGGGCATCGGCCGACACATTCTGGGCAGTCAGATCTTCGATTACTGGCAAGACCCCTGGGGCGATAAGCACGAGCATTACTGCGACGGCGACGTTTTCACGGCCGCTCAGCCAACGGGCATTCATCCGGTGAGTCCCGAGGCAATGGCCCAGTGGGGGCAGCGCATGCCCAAGAGTTTTACAAAACCCAAGCTGAGCCTGGCCAATCTGCTGCTGCTGGTCCGCAACCTGCGACGCAGCCCGGACCTGACCATTCGAAAGCTGGTAACACTCATGCGGATGTTCGGGTAGAGCTGCCGCCATGCCTGAAAAATCAACCCGGTATGGCCGGCGGGACGTGCTTAAAGCCGGCGCTTTGATTGCTGGCGGCACGCTGGTCTACACCGTTGTCAGCCCCACTTCAGAACAACACCACAATTCCCGCGCCACCGAGCGCGAGACAAACACCGCTCCAGGAGTACCTTCAATGTCTGCTGTACACGTAGTTCGCTTTGAGTTTCAGAACGGTATCCACTGGGGCGTACTTCGCCAGGGCCGTATCACGGTTGTTCCCGGTACTTTTGATACCACCGGTGACTTCATCAGCCGGAACAGTATCGACGACCTCGCTCAACTGAAAGGTACGGAGCTGGATGCTAGCGAAGTGAAACTGTTGTCGCCGGTGACCCGTAACCAGCAGTTCGTCTGCCAGGGCGCCAATTACCGTCAGCACATGATCGAGTCAGGCATGGACCCTGATGCGAAGAAATTCAACATGATCTTCACCAAGGCGACGAGTTGCCTGGTGGCAGCCGACAGTGACTTGATCAAGCCGCGCACCGTGCGCTTCCTTGACTACGAGATCGAACTGGGGCTGGTGATGAAACGCGCGATCACTGGCTCTGTTTCTGTCACAGACGCCAATCTGCATGAGTTCATTGCAGGCGTCGTCATTGTCAATGACTACTCGGCTCGTGACATTCAGATTCCGCAGATGCAGTTCTACAAGGGCAAGAGCTTCCGCACTTTCGGTCCGGTTGGCCCGTACCTTTGCCTTCTGGATGACAAGAGCATTCATTACCTGAAAGATTTGCAGTTGCGCCTGACGGTCAACGATCAGGTGCGGCAGAACGACAGCACGGCCAACCTGGTTTACGGCCCCGCTGAAACCCTTACCGAGCTCTCCGGTGTGCAAGATCTCGCCGTTGGAGACCTGATCGCCACCGGTACGCCTGCCGGCTGTGCTCTGACGATCCCTTCGCCTGCCAAAATGCGCATTGCCGCCATGCTGCCCGAAGCCACCAAGTGGAAGCTTTTCCTCAAGGCGCAGGAAGGCCGGACGCAGTACCTCAAGGCCGGTGACGTGGTCGAGGCTCGCATTCGCAGCGCCGATGGTGTGATCGACCTCGGCGTGCAACGCAACCGAGTCGTGGGGGAAGCCTGATGGTTGTAAAGACCCTGAGCGACATCGAAAGTCTCGAACGAGTCCCCTTGTCGGAGCGTGGCCTGGCTTCCAGCACTTATGAAGCGCTGCGACAGGCGGCCGAACGCACCCCTGAGGCACCGGCGCTGAGTTTTTTCTCCGATGCCGCGGATTTCAAACGCACCTGCGAGTGGAACTATTCCGAGCTCTTCGCGGATATCACCCGCGCGGCAAATGCTTTCGATGACTTGGGTATAAAACCGGGCGATGTAGTTGCCTTCATCCTGCCCAATCTGCCGGAAACCCACTTCACTATTTGGGGCGGGGAAGCGGCGGGCATCGTCATGGCGATCAATCCTCTGCTTGAAGCCAAGCAAATCGCTGGCTTGCTGAACGCCGCGAAGGCATCCGTGGTGGTGACACTCGCGCCGACTCCGGGCAGTGATCTGTGGACCAAACTGGCTTCGCAACTGGACCAGTTGCCCACGGTAAAGTCTGTCGTTTGGGTCAGCATGGATCCCTACGTCGCGGAACCTTTGCGTGGTGTGTTGAAAGCCATGGCGCTAAAGGAACGCGACCTGCACAGCGGCGTCGCGATCCACGATTGGTCATCGCTGATGAGTACCCAGCCGCATACACATCTGAAAAGCGGTCGGCAAATCCGTCAGGATGAGTGCTCCTCCTACATCTGTACGGGCGGCACCACCGGGCTGCCCAAGATCGCCGCGCGTACCCATGGCTCGGAAGTATTCAATGCATGGGCCATGGCCGCTCACTTGCAGCCACGCAGCAGTGGCCAGGTTATCTTTTGTGGCCTGCCGCTGTTTCATGTCAATGGACAACTGGTGACCGGACTGATGCCTTGGACTCAAGGGGACCATGTGATCCTCGGGACGCCAAATGGGTATCGGGGCGAGGGAGTGATCCCACGATTCTGGGAGATGGTCGAGCACTTCGGCATCAACTTCTTTTCCGGTGTGCCAACGGTCTATGCAGCACTTCTGCAATATGAATGTCAGGGCCACGACCTCTCAAGCCTTCGCTATGCAATGTGTGGCGCCGCACCCATGCCGGCCGAGCTTTTCCGAGAGTTTGAGCGCCGGACCGGGCTGAAGATCCTTGAAGGTTATGGTCTTACTGAGGGCGCCTGTGCTTCCTCAGTCAATCCGCCCCATGGCGAGCGCCGTATCGGCTCTATCGGGATACGGATCGCCTACCAGAATATGCGCGCGGTCTTGCTCAATGATTCTGGAGAGTACCTGCGCGATGCCAACGTGGATGAGATCGGCCTCATCACGATCACCGGTCCGAACCTCTTCAATGGCTATCTGGAGGAGCGTCATAACCAGGGCCTCTGGATCGATATTGACGGTCAGCGCTGGCTGAACACGGGTGATTTGGGTCGCGAGGATGCGCAGGGTTATTTCTGGCTGACCGGACGCAAGAAGGAGTTGATTATCCGCGGCGGCCACAACATCGATCCCAAGCAGATCGAGGAGGCTCTGCAGACGCATCCCGCCGTCGCCTTGGCCGCTGCAATCGGCAGCCCCGATGCGTACTCGGGCGAGGTGCCGGTTGCCTACGTTCAACTGCGCGCGGGGCACGTTTGCACCACCGAAGAACTTGAGGCGTTTGCTCATCTCAACATCAGCGAGCGGGCAGCGGTTCCCAAGCGCATTGAAATCCTCGAAGCGTTGCCACTGACCGCTGTGGGCAAGATATTCAAGCCCGCATTGCAACAGCGAGAGATTGCCAAAGTAGTCCAGCAGGAAGTGGAACGTCTGGGACTTTCGGATATAGCAGTGGAGGTTGTTCAGGATAATCGCCGAGGGCATGTCGCCTGCATCAGGGCCGGAACTGACCAGGAAGTACTGGCTCCGCTCTTGGGGCGCTATAGCTTTCAAATTGAATGGCTTAAATGAGTCACTGATTCACATCTGTAAGTCCAGCGTCATGCCCTGGCACTGATAAGCCAGGGTCTTTTACACAACTTCGATCAACTCCAGCCAGCACTGGCAGGTGCACAGGATGGCGAAGCCTTGCCTGCGTGAAATCTACAAAAACAATAAACAATAGGTGGAAAAATGAAACGGAATAGCCTCGTGATCCCGCGTCTCTCTATTGAGCGAAAGTGTGCTGTCTGGATTAAATTCAGCAGTGCCATGGCACTGCTCAGCGCCTCTACAATCGCAAGCGCCAATGGCATTGCATTAAACGAACAAAGTGCAAGCAGTGCGGGGACTGCTTATGCGGGAAGGTCGTCTTCCGCGCTGGACGCCAGCACCATTTTTGGAAATCCCGCAGGCCTGACGAAGTTGAAACGCACGGAGATCTCCGGCGGGGCAGCGGTCGTCTCGGTGAGCGACGACATCAGTGATGCGCAGAGCAGTGCGCCAGGAACGAATGAGGGGGACTCGGTACCTTTGGGGGTCGTACCTTTCGCTTACATGTCGACGCCTCTTGATGATCGTTTTTCGATTGGCCTGGGCCTCTATGCGCCGAGTGGCCTGATCAATGATTACGAGAGCAGTTTTCAGGGCCGCTACCATGGCTCCTACAGCACGACCAAGGAAGTAACCCTTCAGCCCACCATTGCCTATCGGATCAATGATTACGTGTCTATTGGTGGTGGACCGACCATAAACCGTTTCACTGCAAAGCTTCAGAATGACCTGGCCACCGGCGCCCTGAACAATGGCGTTGACACACAAGTCACCATCAAAGGCGATGACACGGCACTTGGCTACAACGTAGGCATCCTGATTGACTTTACTGAGGCAACCAGTTGGGGGATTAACTATCACTCGAAGGTGGACTATGAACTCAAGGGGCATACTCAGGTTTCTGGCTCCCCGAGCGTTATCCCGCTGGACGGAAATTATGACAACAAGATAGACCTCACGATGCCTGAATCCGTGGACACGTCTATCACCCATCATTTCAATGATCGTTGGACGGGATACCTGGGGACCACCTGGAAGCGTTGGAGCCGGATCCAGAAGGTCGAGGCAGAAAACAGCGGTCTTTCCCCCGTGGGCCAGGCGATGGGCATGAGCACGGTGATCGAAGAAATGAACTGGCGCGACACTTGGAGCACCGCAGTTGGCGCCTCCTATCAAGTGAACCAGCAATGGCTGCTGCGCGCAGGCTACGCCTATGATCCGTCGCCAATCAGGAATGCCGATCGCAGCGTGCGCATTCCGGTTGGCAATCGCCAGGCCGTGACTTTGGGCGGCGCTTATTCGCCGAATTCCGACCTGACAATAGACTTTGCTTATGGGTATCTCTGGGATTCCAAGGTCTCGGTAAAGCAGGCGAACAACTCTGGTCTTCAACCTGAATACAGTGCCAATTACGACAATAGTGCGAATGGGGTTTCCGTGCAGGCAACCTATCGGTTCTAAGCGACAGGACTCCATTTTCAATAGAGTCGATTGATACGAGCCTCCCCTGATGGTTCACCTTTAATCGATATCAATAATTCCAACGGAGCATGAAGCACTTCAGCCTTTCGATCAGCACCCACTGCCGCGAGTACTCTCGCGGCAGCGGGTGGTTTTTCAGTTCCTTACCCCCCAACCCATCGAGTTTTGCCCCATGACCTTTCTGAACCAGACCAGATTCTCGACCAAGCTTTTGACCTCGTTCGTCATCTGCGCCCTGATCACCCTGGCCGTGGGTGGGTTGGGAATGGTGGGGATCAGCCGTTTGGCCACTGCGCTGTCGTTGACCTTTTCCAACAGCCTGGTCTCAGTGGGCAATATCAACGAAACCATGACCAGCCTGGTCGCTCACAACCGCGGGCTCTACCGGTTGCTGGATGCTCACGCCGGCGACGTGTCCGAAGCGGACAAGGTGCGTGTTCGCAAGAACCTGGCGACAGACCTGGGTCGGGCGGAAGATGCCTTTGCGACCTACCGTGCCACACCTCTGGCGGTAGATGAGCGGGCAGCGGGGGACGAGTACCAGGAACTGTGGCCCGGTTATGTGGCAGGGACCCAAAAGGTCATCGAATCGGTGGACGCCGGCGATCTTGCTCAGGCACGCATTCGCTTGAACGCGCTGTCGGTTGACGTGTTTATTCATGCCCGCGATTACCTGCGGGTTATGATCGATTCCAACAAGCGGCAGATCAAAGAAGGTGCCGAGGGCGCGCAGGAACTCGAAGCCAGCTCGACGCTGATCCTGCTGGTCGGGATCGTGATTGCCTTTCTGGTGGCTGTCGCTCTGGGCATTCTGATCACACGAACGATCACTCGCCCACTGGCGGTGGCGGTCGCTAGCGCCCAGCGCATCGCCGTTGGCGATCTGACCCAGAGCATCTCCACGGCCCGTGGCGATGAAGCGGGGCAACTGCTCAACGCCTTGGCGGACATGCAGGGCGGCTTGAAACGCACGATGCAGCAGATCGCCGATGCCTCGAATCAGTTGGCCTCGGCGGCCGAAGAGCTGAGCGCTGTGACCGAGGAAAGTACCCGGGGCCTGACGCGGCAGAATAACGAAATCCAGCAGGCGGCCACCGCAGTCAATGAAATGACTACGGCAGTCGAGGAAGTGGCGCGCAATGCCATGTCAACCTCCTTGGCCTCTGAAACCGCAACCGAAGATGCTGCTCATGGCCGCAGTCAGGTCGATCACACGCTCATGGGTATCAGCACCATGGTGGAAGAAATCACCGAGTCGACCGAAACGGTGACCGAGCTGGCCGGGCAAGTTCGGGAAGTCAGCAAGGTACTGGACGTGATCCGCAGCATCGCCGAACAGACCAATCTGTTGGCGCTCAACGCCGCCATTGAAGCCGCCCGTGCTGGCGAGCAGGGGCGCGGGTTTGCGGTGGTAGCCGATGAAGTGCGCGCGCTCGCCCACCGCACCCAGGCCTCGACCGTGGAAATCGAAGGTATGATCAGTACCGTGCAATCGGGTGCTAACGGGGCCGTCACTGCCATGGGCAAGAGCCTGTCGCTGGCCTCCAGCACTCAGGAACTGGCCCAGAGCGCCGGCGCGGCGCTGCAGAAGATCACAGACAGTGTCGTCACCATCAACGAGCGCAACCGGGTGATCGCTTCGGCGTCCGAACAACAGGCCCAGGTCGCCCGCGAGGTGGATCGTAATCTGCTGAACATCCAGGACCTCTCGACCCAGACCGCTGCGGGTGCCAATCAGACCAGCGCTTCCAGCCAGGAGCTGTCGCGGCTGGCCGTCTCCTTCAATGCCCTGGTAACGCAGTTCAAGCTTTAGGGGCCCGAGGACGGGTCTATGTCACCCCTTGGCCCGCGTCCAGGGGCCGCACCCGAGTTGTCAGTCCAGTAGTGATTTGACAATCAGGCGATACATCCAGCCCGCCGATCCGGTGTACCAGTACTAGAAAGTTGCAGCACCTCGTAGCAGAAGAAGCCACGCCATACGCTCTCACCAAGGCCTTGTTCGCCAACTCGATTCATTCCGTCATTCCAGTCTCCCCCCCCCCCAATAACGGCAGCCCATGGGATCCGCGCTTGAGGCCATGCTCAATGGTTCTGCCTCAGATGATGAGGTCTTCTCTCACTTGAGCTCTCATCCGATCCCATTGAAGCAGTGTTAAAAAATGTTATTTTTAAAAAACAGCTTCACATAATCTGATCATTGGAGGATTATCTACTCGACCCGTATGACAACCTGAAAACAAGACAAAACAGGATTGCGACGATGTTCGACAAGACACCCACCGGTTTACTGCGTCCCACTCAAGGGACCGGCATCTCGGTCACGATCGATCCCCGCATCCCCCTCTTTCTAAAGTGGACAGTGGCCTATGCCTTTCTGGCGTGGACGCAACCGCTGCTTTTCTCAGGAGCACCCCATGAATAACAAAAATGTCGGCGTTATCGGTCTCGGCGCGATGGGACTGGGCATTGCCCGTTCGTTGTTGCGTAGCGGCTTCGATGTGCATGCCTGTGATGTGCGTGAAGCCGTCACCCAGCAGTTCGCCAGCGAGGGAGGTGTCGCCTGCACCTCGCCGGCACACATGGCGGGTCAGTGCGATGTAATCATCACGGTGGTGGTCAATGCCGAACAGACCGAAGCCGTGTTGTTCGGTGAAGGCGGAGCGGTGAGTGCACTACGTCCCGGGAGCTTGGTGATTGGCTGTGCCACCGTCGCTCCGACCTATGCCGTGGATCTTGGCCAACGCCTGGCTGAAAGCGGTCTGCTGTATCTGGATGCACCGATCTCCGGTGGAGCTGCCAAAGCTGCGGCCGGCGAGATGACCATGATGACATCCGGTCCGGCTACGGCCTATGCCAAGGCCGACGCGTTCCTTGCGGGCATGGCCGGGAAGGTCTATCGCCTGGGAGATGTTCATGGCTTGGGCTCCAAGGTCAAGATTATCAACCAGTTGCTCGCGGGGGTGCACATTGCCGCCTCTGCTGAAGCCATGGCATTGGGGTTGCGCGAAGGGGTCGATGCCGATGCGTTGTATGAAGTGATCACCCACAGCGCGGGTAACTCGTGGATGTTTGAGAACCGCGTGCCGCACATTCTGAAGGCTGATTACACGCCATTGTCCGCCGTCGATATTTTTGTCAAGGATCTGGGCCTGGTGCTGGATACCGCCAGGGCCAGCAAATTTCCGCTGCCCTTGTCGGCCACCGCGCACCAGATGTTCATGCAGGCGTCCAGTGCCGGCTTCGGACGCGAGGATGACTCGGCAGTGATCAAGATTTTCCCGGGCATAGAGCTACCGACTGCCAAGCCTGAATCCGTTTGAGGAACGCTCCATGAAAACTTCCATTGCACGCCCCTTGTTGGGCTGCATCGCCGATGACTTCACCGGTGCCACGGATTTAGCCAACATGCTGGTGCGCGGCGGCATGCGCACGGTGCAGAGCATCGGTATTCCGAGCAGCGAAGTGGCGGCCGGTCTCGACGCAGATGCGATCGTTATAGCGCTGAAATCTCGCACCACACCCACCACGGATGCGGTCGCAGAGTCTCTGGCTGCGTTGAACTGGTTGCGGGCGCAAGGCTGCGAGCAAATTTTCTTCAAGTATTGCTCCACCTTCGATTCGACGGCTGCCGGGAACATCGGCCAAGTCAGCGAGGCGTTACTCAAAGCGCTGGACGGTGATTTCACGCTGGCCTGCCCGGCATTCCCGGAAAACGGTCGAACCATTTTTCGCGGGCACTTGTTTGTGCAGGATCAGTTGCTTAATGAGTCGGGCATGCAGCACCACCCGCTAACGCCCATGACTGATGCCAATCTGGTGCGGGTTCTGCAATCACAAACCACTTTGAACGTCGGGTTGTTGCGCTACGACAGCATCGCTCTGGGCGTTGAACATGTACGCAAAAAGATCGCTGAACTGCGGGCGCAAGGCATCGGTATGGCTATCGCCGATGCACTGTGCGACCAGGACCTCTACACCCTCGGGACTGCCTGTGCCGATCTTCCCTTGCTGACCGGTGGTTCAGGTCTGGCCTTGGGGCTGCCGGAAAACTTCCGCCGTGCCGGCAAACTACGGGATTTGGATGCCTCTTCATTGCCTGAGGTGGCGGGTGGGGAAGTGGTGCTGGCCGGTAGCGCCTCTGTCGCCACCAACGGACAGGTCGCGGCCTGGCTTGAATCCGGTCGGCCCGCTTTGCGGATTGATCCGTTGGCGTTGGCTGTCGGCGAACCGGTTGTTGCGCACGCATTGGCTTTCGCCAAGGACAATGAACAGACCGTACTGATATACGCCACCAGTTCGCCTGATGAGGTCAAGGCTGTCCAACAGAAGCTGGGTGTCGAGCAAGCAGGCAGTTTGGTGGAACACGCTTTTGGCGAAATCGCACTTGGGCTGCTGCAAAGTGGTGTACGTCGCTTCGTGATTGCTGGCGGGGAAACGTCGGGCGCCGTGGTTCAGGCGTTGGGGGTGCAACTGCTGCAGATTGGCGCGCAGATTGATCCGGGCGTACCCGCGACCGTCAGCAGTACCGACGAGCCTTTGGCGCTGGCACTTAAATCGGGCAACTTCGGTTGTCGGGAATTCTTCGACAAGGCACTGAAGCAACTGGCCGGAGGTACGAAATGAGTCATGAAAATGCCCTGCGCGAAGAGATTTGCGACGTAGGTCACAGCCTCTACCAGCGCGGCTATACCGTGGGCAGCGCGGGCAACATCAGCGCCCGTCTCGACGATGGCTGGCTGATTACCCCCACTGATGCCTGCCTCGGTCGTCTTGATCCCACTGCCATCGCCAAGGTCAATCTGGCGGGGGAGTGGGTGTCTGGCGACAAGCCGTCGAAGACCTTGGCCCTGCATCGCCAGGTTTACGATCGCAACCCGGGAGTCGGTGGCGTGGTGCACACCCATTCCACGCATTTGGTTGCGTTGACCCTGGCCAGTGTCTGGCAGCCGAATGACATCCTGCCACCGCTGACGCCGTACCAGGTGATGAAGGTTGGGCACATTCCATTGATTGGCTATCAACGGCCCGGTTCCCCCAAGGTAGCCGAGCAAGTCGCTCAACTCGCCAACAGTGTGCGCGGCGTGATGCTCGAACGTCTCGGGCCGGTGGTTTGGGAAAGCTCCGTGTCCAGGGCCAGCTATGCCTTGGAAGAACTTGAAGAAACGGCGCGACTATGGCTGATGAGCAACCCGCGTCCCGCGCCTCTGGATCAGGACGCCCTGGACGAGTTGCGAGAGGTTTTCGGCGTCCATTGGTAGGGCGCCGGATTTATCCGATACACCGCTAACGCAGGCTATGCCCAGGAGACGCAGTACCACTCCCGTGGGCATCGGCTTGCCTGAAAAACAAAAACAATAGGACTTACCAGCATGATGTACCCCGACCGTACTTCTTATGTTTTCAGTGGCAACCACCTATCCCAGGTTCGGCGTGGAGGGCAGCAGCTATGAGCCCGCTCATTCTGATGATAACCGCCGGGGTTGGGATCGCACTCCTGCTTTTCCTGGTGCTCAAGTACAAGTTTCAACCTTTCGTGGCCCTGATGCTGGTGAGCATTCTGGTGGCATTGGTGGCCGGGGTGAAACCGGCGGATCTGGTGGCCACCATTGAAGGCGGCATGGGCAAGACCCTCGGCCACATCGCGATCATCATTGCCCTGGGCGCGATGATCGGACGGATCATCGAACTCTCGGGCGGCGCCGAGGCCTTGGCAAAAACCTTGATCGAGCGATTCGGTAATCGCCGTACGCCACTGGCGCTGACAGTTGCCGGCTTTATCATCGGTGTACCGGTGTTCTTCGAGGTCGGGGTGATCATTCTCATGCCGCTGGCCTACGGAGTCGCTCGTAGAGCACGCAAACCGCTGCTGATGTTTGCCTTGCCGATGTGCGCGGCTCTGCTCACCGTGCATGCGTTCCTGCCACCTCATCCGGGGGCCGTGGCCGCTGCCAGTCAATTGGGTGCCGACCTCGGTCGAGTGTTGATGTTCGGCCTGCCGATCACGGCATTCCTGTGCTACGTCGGCTACCGAGTGGCGGGGCGCATGACTCGTCGCTTTTATCCAATGACCGATGATATCCGCGCTGAAGTCTATGGCCCCCATGTGACCAACGAAGACCTGGCTGCTTGGTCAAACGGCAATGGAAGCAACACCGTACAAGCCGCTGCTGCGGTGGCTCACATGGGGCTTGAGGAATCCACCAGCAGTATTGTTGCCAAGCTGCCGCCCGCACCGCCGCCCGGTTTCGCGCTGATCTCAGGTCTGATCCTGTTGCCGATCGTCCTGATCCTCTTAGGTACCCTGGCCAATTCATTACTACCGCCCGAATCGACGCTGCGCGCAATTTTGACCGTGCTCGGCGCACCGCTGGTGGCGCTGTTGCTGGATACTTTGCTCTGCGCCTGGTTGCTCGGTTCCCGGCGTGGCTGGAGTCGCACCCAAGTGTCCGATGTCATCGGTTCGGCGTTGCCCGGTGTGGCCATGGTGATCCTGATCGCCGGTGCCGGTGGTGTGTTCGGTAAAGTGTTGGTGGACACCGGGATCGGCGCAGTGGTCTCAGACCTGCTACGTACCACAGGGTTGCCAGTGCTGGCTCTGGGGTTTCTACTGACCATGCTGCTGCGCGCGGTGCAGGGTTCCACTACCGTGGCGCTGGTAACCACTGCGGGTATCATCAGTCCGCTAATCGCCACCCTTGACCTGACCCCTAATCACATGGCACTGCTATGCCTTGCCATGGGCGGTGGCGGGCTGGCCATGTCCCACATCAACGACGCCGGTTACTGGATTTTCACCAAACTGGCCGGACTCAATGTGGCTGACGGTCTGCGCACCTGGACAGTGATCACTACTCTGCTCGGAACGCTCGGCTTCTGCATCACGCTGGTGATCTGGCCTTTTGTCTGACCCATTCTCCAAGGAGTTAACATGCCTCGTTTTGCTGCCAACCTCAGCATGCTCTACCCGGAATATCAATTTCTGGATCGCTTCGCGGCGGCGGCTGCCGACGGTTTCGAAGCGGTGGAGTATCTCTTCCCTTACGATTACAGCGCGCAAGAACTCAAGCAGCGACTGAGTGATAACGGACTGGTTCAGGCCCTGTTCAACGCGCCGCCCGGTGACTGGGCGGCAGGGGAGAGGGGCGTTGTGACCTTGCCTGGCCGCGAGGTTGAGTTTCGCTCCGGCTTCGATCGCGCATTGGAATACGCCGCAGTGCTGGGCAACACGCGTATTCATGTGATGGCCGGTTTGCTGCCGTCGGAAAGCGACCGCCCACGCCACCACGCCGTGTACCTAAATAACCTCGCGTACGCGGCGGCTCAGGCGAGTCAGGCGGGCATCACGGTGTTACTGGAACCGATCAATACACGAGACATGCCAGGGTTTTTTCTCAATCGTCAGGATCAGGCGCAGGCGATCTGCAAGGAAGTCGGCGCCAGTAATCTGAAAGTGCAGTTCGACTGCTATCACTGTCAGATCGTGGAAGGGGATTTGGCCACCAAGCTTCGTCGCGACGTTGACGGTATCGGCCACATTCAGATTGCCGGTGTACCTGATCGGCATGAGCCAAGTTTGGGGGAAATCAACTATCCCTACCTGTTCGACCTGATGGATCAGCTGGGTTACGACGGCTGGGTCGGCTGCGAGTACCGCCCCAAGGGTGATACCTCCGCGGGTCTGCAGTGGTTGCGGGACTGGAAGGCGCTCTGACCCTCGATGTTTATTTGCCGCTGCGTTGCCTGGAGGCAATGTCAGCGGGGGAGGCCCCGGTCAGTGCCGTAGCCTTTTGCTCAGGTCGGTTTCTGATCAGCCGGCAACAGTAACTCGACACCTTGCTTGCGAATCCCATCGGCCGCAGCCGCCGCCAGTTCATCGTCACTGATGATGATGTCGAACTGCTCAAGCCCGGCGATCTTGTACATGCTGAATGTTCCGTACTTCGAGCTACTGGCAACCAGTACCACTTGCGAGGCCGATTGCATCGCCACCTGTTTGACCTCGACTTTCAAAGCAGAGGGGGTGGTAATACCGCGCCGTAGATCCCAGGAACTGGTGGAGATGAAAGCGATGTCCGTTACCACCTGACGCAAGGTGGCAACTGCGAGTCCGCCGACACAGGAATGGTTGGAGTGATCAAGCTGTCCGCCAGTGTGAATCACTGTCACCTGCGGCGCGTCCAGCAAGGCCTGTACCACCCCGAAATCGTTGGTCACCACGGTCATGCCAGGCAGTGTCTTTATGTAGGGAACGATCTCCAGCGTGCTGGTACCGGCATCCAGATATATCGTCATATCGGGTTGCAGTAATCGGGCAGCGAGCCTGGCCATGGCTTGCTTTTGCGGCAACTCGACCACTGCCTTGAGCTGATGGCTGGGCTCACTGTGAAGTTGGCTGGCAATACGCACCCCACCGGTTACCGAATAGGCGCGTCCTTCCTGCTCAAGCAGGGCGATATCGCGCCGCACGGTCATGTGCGAGCAGTCGAACATCTCCATCAACTGGTGAACGCTCAGCACTTGGTGCTTGCGCAATTGCCGCAAAATAAGCTCACGACGCTGGTCAGGAATTACCGGTGCGGCGCTGTCGGCTGCGATGTCCTTTTGACTTGGCATTCGGGGCTCCAAAGGGCTAAAACGTGCAGGTTCGAATGACTCTCATAGTAGCGAATCCACTCCCCGACCAGTAGTGCCAATGTACAGCGATATTGGTGCTCCCCATCGGCCAAGACTCCCCATAGTCAAAAACACTGCTCTAATAACAGCAACCGTTGTCCCGTTCATTGTATCGAGAGAGGGCTTTGTTCATGACCGAAAAATCCCGGGTGCTGTTCGTCTGTGCGCAAAATGACATTCGTTCGCTGATGGCGGAAGCGCTCCTGAGAAATACCGACTCCCAGCACTTCGAAGCCTTCAGTGCGGGTCTCGAACCCAGTGAGGTCGACCCGCGAACGCTCGAGTCGCTCGAACATATCGGCGTCGACGCCACCGGGTTGCGCAGCAAATCAATCGGCGAGTTTGAAGGTCAGCCGTTCGACTACGTCATCACGCTGTGTGACAAGTCATCGGAAGAGGCAGGCAAGATGCCGTTCTCGGAGGAAGTGATGACGTGGAATTTCGAGAATCCCGCAACCAGTGAAAGGCATGAGCCTTTTCGGCACGCTCTCCAGGAAATTCACGATCGCATCAAGATGTTCGTCACTGTGAAAATGAGACATTCAAGCACGGATGCTTGAGGCTCGAATCGATCGCTGAGTTGAGTTTTGACCCGTCGATGAGTCTGCGCACAAGGCCTCAGCGCAGACTCCACGACACCCCGGCATAGACTCCGAAACCCTCACCCGGTGTGGATCGTGCTGCGTCCAGCCCTTTGTCGTCATAGCCGGGAGTGACGGTGGCGGCGTAGCGTTTGTCAGTCAGGTTGCGCATGTCCAGCCAGGTCTGCCAGTCGCCCTTGGGCGCGTTGTAGCCCAGAGTCGCGCCGAACAGCGCGTAGGGATCGGCGTAATAGCTGTTGGCGTAATCCACCGCAACCCTGGACACCCACTGCGTGTTGAGCGCGGCGAAAAAGCCGAGAGGCCAGTCGTAGCGCAGTTCGCCCTGGTAGTAGTGCATCGGCAGGCCCGGCAGGCGGTTGTCGCCGAAGCGGTCGTCGTCGCGGTAGTGGAAGTCACTGAAGGTATAGCTCTGGCGCAAGCTCAGTTGGCCGCCATCGTCCCGCGTCCACAGGTTGCTCTGCAGGCTGGCTTCCATGCCCTGGTGCACGGTAGGGCTGGCGTTAAGTTCGTAGGGTGTGGTGGCGTTTGCGTCCGGCAACACCGAGAGTAATTCGTGGCGCACTTGGGCGAAGTACCAGGCCAGGCTCCATTGCCCCATCGCGCTGTCGCCACGGCCGCCGATTTCCAGTGTGGTCGCGGTCTGGTTTTGCAGTTTGACCGGATCGCGTTGGGCACCTGTGGCGACGCCACTGCCTGCCGGAAATCGAATGTTGGAGCTGTAGATCAGCGACCAGGGGTGTGGCGCTTCGACCGAGCGGCTGAGATTGCCGAACAGTTGCACCTCAGGTGTCAGCTGGTAACGCAAGCCCAGTCGTGGTGCATAGTCCCAATCGTTCAGGCTGGTCTTGCCACCTCCTTGCGGGTAGGTCACGGCGCTTTCGCGGCGGGTGTAGAGGGCGGCGAGGCCGGTCGTCAGCCACAGGTCGTCGGCAATCTTAAGATCATTGCCCACGTGCAGAACGTTGTCCGAACCCTGGTAAGTGAAGTTGCGTATGTGCGTGCCCGGCGCATAGCCAGCGGTGTTGCCGGTGGGGATGCGCACTAGCTCGCTGGCGCCGGCATTCGGCAGGTGTCTGGTCGTGCGCAAACCCAGCGTGCTATGGCTTTCCAGGCCCCAGAGCGTGTCGCGACGCTTATAGTCGAATGTGCCGCTGACGTCTGTATACGCCACCTTCAAACGGTTGGGACCCTCGCGCAATTCCATCGGATAGTCGTGGTAGGCAAGGCCGGTCTGGATGCTCGAATCGTCATCGATGTAGTAGGTGGTCTTGTTGCCGACGAAGGTACTGCCCGGTTGCTCGCGGCTGTCGTCCCGCGTCACGTAAGCGGGGTTGGCCGCCACAGAGTTGTGCTCGATGGAATGCTTGCTCACCCGCCCGGCGAGCTCGTTGTCGGTCTGGCGATAGCGCAGGTAGAAACGCGTTTCCAGGTTCGGGTTAAAGCGATAACCGAAGTTGGCGATGACGCCCTGGCTCTCGCTGGCCGTGTGATCCTGGTAGCCATCGGAGTGTGCGTCGGTCGTCGCCGCGTAGTAGTCGAAGTCGCCCAGCACTTGCCCGGAGCTGACCTGACGTTGCATGTAACCGTGGCTCCCCATCGCATAGCGCACCTGCAACAGCGGCGCGTCGTAGCCGGTGTGGCTGACGTAATCGATCGCCCCGCCCAAAGCCAGGGCACCCCTGTCGAAACCGTTGGCGCCGCGCAGCACTTCCACGTGGTCGAGCCACAGTGGTTCCAGCAATTCGTAGGGCGTGCCCCCCGGGCCGGTCAGCGGCAGACCGTCGAGCAGGGTGTATAACCCCGAGGCATGGGCGCCCGGTGCACGGTTGACCCCCGATCCGCGGATCGAGATCTTCACGCCTTCGTTACCCGCAGACTGGGCATAAACCCCTGGCTGATACGCCAGCACATCCTGGTTACTGGCCACGCGACCCTGCAGGGGGCGGCGCAGGTCAACCACATTGGTGCCGCCGGGCACTTCGGCAAGGCGTGCCTTGGCGTCCTCGACCGACGCGTCTTCGCCGCTCCGGTCCTCAGCCTCAATCAGCACTTGTCCGAGCTCCAGGCCCTGTGCGTCGGCCGTTACCGGGCAAACAAGGGCCAGGCCCAGCAGTGCAGTGGGCAGGGATCTGGACGAGGGCATTGAGAAAACTCCAGACGAACAGGAACGGGCAGTGAAGAACTGCGACGCAGGCAAGAACGAAGAGAACACATGGGGATTTTGTATTTTGGCGGGGCAAACGGGGGGCGGCAGAAATCAAATTACCGAGCGGCCTCACGGCGCCTGATTTCTGCACTCGGCCAACACCACCTGGCAGGTATCCGGCGTGCCGCCGGAACGGCCGGCATAGCGAATGCAATTACTCAGGGATTTCTGGCGCGCCATGTTCAAGGTGTCCCCCCAAGCGAGGCCGCCCTCACCGGAGGTGGGTAGCGCTTTGGCATAGCAGCTTGAGCCTGTGCTCAACGCTGAATAGCGAGCCGTCGACGCGTTACCTGAACATCCCGCGAACAATGCCAGGTTAATGGCAAACAGGGAGGACAGAATCCATGACGAGCATTGGCGTGCTGATTGTCCGGTCATGGCATGTTCCTGCAATAGGCGGCTAGCAGCGTTTGTGCAGTCGTGTACTCATCAGATTAGACGCCAGGCTGACGTTGAGAACCGCAGTCCATCGTTTTTCGCATTTTGTCGGTTGCGCCCAGGGTTGGAGAAACCCTGGACCAGGCTCAAGCCAGCAGCTCGATGATCCATCGGGCCTGTCGGGCGATGTCCTGCGCCTTCTCCACGGGCACGGCCTGCCGCGCCCGGGCGAAGTCGGCCAGGGTCTTTTGCTTCTGGCGCAACATGCGCTGCCACTTGAACAGGAACTCCGGGCTGCGGGCCTGCATCTGCAGCGGGCCAAAGTACAACTGCTCGGCGGTGTACATCACCGGTCCGTCGCGCTCGGCGACGATGATTTCGTAGTAGAAACGATTTTCCTGCAGCAGTTCCTCGCACACGATGCGGTAGCCATTGTCCATCAGCCATTGGCGCAGTGGCTGCTCGCCGCCGTTGGGCTGCAGGATCAGACGCTCCTGGCCGCTCAGGCGCGCCTTTCCGCTGTCGAGGATGTCGCGGATCGTCTCGCCGCCCATGCCGCAGATGCTGATCGCCGTGATCCCGTCTCCCGGCTCGATCGCCTCCAGGCCATTGGCCAGGCGCACGGTGATCCGCTGGTTCAGGCCGTTCTCGCGCACGGTGCGTTCGGCCGAGCGGAACGGCGTCAACGCCACCTCGCCGGCCACCGCAGCGGCGATGGCGCCACGGCGCATCAACGCCACCGGCAGGTAACCGTGATCCGAGCCAATATCGGCCAGGCGCGCATCTGCTGGCACATGCGCCGCCACGCGCTCCAGGCGCATGGACAATGTCTGTTCGTTCAACTGCTGCCCCTTTTCACCACGAACGTCCAGCGCCTTCGGCCGGATCGGGACGCGATTGTGTCGAGGAACGCTGTACATTTCAAATGACTGCGACCAGGACATGGTTCGACCCGTCCTACCGCTCGCATATCCGTCCAACCCGAACTCTGGACATGGACCGCGCAACTTCAAGATTTACGCAATTGCGCCGGACTCACGCCCAGGCGTTGCTTGAAGGTGGTTGTCATGTGCGCCTGGGAGTTGAAACCGCAGATGAGGGCGATCTCCGACAGGTTGGCTGTTGAGTCGCGCAGACGGTCCCGGGCCTTGGCGAGCCGTCGATCGATCAGGTAGCTATGCGGGCTTTTACCCGTCGAACTCTTAAATGCTCGCGTGAAAAAACCTTCGGACAGTTCAAGCAATCCTGCCATCGCCTGCACACTGAGCGGGCCATCAAGGCCAGCGTCAATGAACTCATCGAGCAAGCGCATCCGGCTGCCGGTGATAGACCCTTGGGACGGTGCCGGCATCGCCTGGTGCCCCTTCGCCCGTTCAGCCAGGGCGAGTGCCCAGGCTTCCCAATCGTCATCCACCGAGGCATGCAACAGCGCGCTGCGCATTCGGAGCGCGAGGGTAATGGCCTGCGGATCAATGCGATTGTTGAATGCACGATCCCCCCTCAATTCCTTACTGTCTGCGTGCATGATCCGCAGGTATTCACCGCCTCTGGATGACTCGGACAACACGTCACAACCGACCGGGACGAACGCCAGGCTGTTGGGCGTGGCAACGAAGGGCTGCACTCGGTCGCTGCCGATGGCGTGCAGGCCTCGCTGGCTGTCGAAGGCAAAACCAATCGCCGCATGAGTCGCTACGTACCGGGTAGCGTAGGCGGAGCCGGGCAACAATTCGATCGCCCAAGGCCCGGCCTCGACACGGCGGACCGGTTCAGGAACGAACGATGGCTGCAGACAGTTTCGATGGCTCATAAACACCATAGTAGTGAAGAGCGGGCACAAAAGTCAGGTCGGTTTTTTGAAAGCCAGCGTATTGCACCGCTGTCTAGACTGGGCAAAATCTCAGGGAGGCTGCGTTATGTACAGACTGACTCGCGACGAAATCGAACAAGCGGCTCGCCACGTATACCAGGTCATGCCCGCCACCGCCCAGTACGCTTGGCCATTGCTGGCGGAGCGGTTGGGTTGCACGGTATGGGTCAAACATGAAAACCACACCCCGACGGGGGCTTTCAAGGTGCGCGGTGGCATTACCTTCATGCACTGGCTCAAACGCGTCCACCCGGGCGTGAAGGGCATTGTTTCCGCTACCCGTGGCAACCATGGCCAGAGCGTGGCGCTGGCGGCCAGCGCGCTGGGGTTGCGGGCGCTGATCGTCGTGCCGGAAGGCAATTCGGTTGAAAAAAACAACGCCATGCGCGGCTTTGGCGGCGAAGTGGTTGAGTATGGCCGCGATTTCGATGAGGCCCGCGAAGAGGCCGCACGCCTGGCGAAACGACATGACCTCTACCTCGTGCCGCCATTCCACACTGAGTTGGTCAAAGGCGTGGCCACCTATGCGCTGGAGCTGTTCCAGGCTGCACCGGATCTGGATACCGTCTACGTGCCGATAGGCTGTGGCTCGGGAATCTGTGGGGTGATTGCTGCCCGCGACGCGCTGGGCTTGAACACCCAAGTGGTGGGCGTGGTTTCCACAGAGGCTGCGGCCGCTAAGTTATCGTTTGAGGCTGGAGCCCTATGCGAAACCGCTTCGGCGAATACCTTTGCCGACGGCCTCGCCGTGCGCAAGCCAATTCCCGAGGCCTTTGCCCTCTACGGGGCGGCGGCGGCACGAATCGTATCCGTCAGCGAAGACCAGATTGCCGAGGCCATGCGCGTGTATTACACCGATACCCACAACCTCGCTGAAGGGGCAGGCGCGGCGGCCCTGGCAGCGCTCATTCAGGAGCGTGAAGCAATGGTGGGCAGAAGGGTGGGGGTGATTTTGTCCGGCGGGAATGTTGACCGAGCGGTGTATGCGAGAGTGATTGGGTGATCAATGGCCGCATCGGCGACCTCGGCTGCCGCTTTGAAACTAGGGCGTTAAAACATATTCATGAAAAATCTGTGGCCCATGCTGGTCATCGTTTCTGCTGGTAAATCCCATACTCACTGCCAAGCCGTGCATCGCCTCATTACCTGACGAATCCATTGACGAGATTTTGCTGAAGCCTTGGCGTGATGCGGTATCCATCAAATGTTGTAACAGTGCAGTGGCGACACCCCGTCGTTGCCACCGTTCACCAACAGCAACGGCGAACTCGCAATGAGCATCGCCTTCGTACGCCCCATAACGGGCGGTACCGATTTCAATGAGCTGCTTGCCCTCGTATGCCAGAGCAATGTAGGCCATGCGATTGTGCAGATTGATGTCCATGAGCTGGTCGTGGGGTTCTACCAGATTGCTGAACGAGGCTAGAAAACGAAAATGCGGTTTGCTTTTGCCGAGGTCGTTGAAAAAGGCTAAATCCCGATCCCGATCCGCCTCTGCCAACTCACGAATCAGCATAGGAGTACCATCCGACATGGATTCCACCCAGTATTCGCCGGTCAGCCCATCGGTTTCATCCTTGAAGCGCTTGTTGATGCTTGTGTCATAAGACATGCGACGAACTCCGGCAATTAATGGGACTGCTTGTTCACCCTAGTCTTGTGCGAGGTTGACCGGAGCGTTATCCGCTCACTGACAGGTTTAAGGGACAGCCGGTATCGCCACCGGCAATCAATTCGAACGCATCGCTTGTCGTGACGACGGCAGGTTATGGGAGGGCGCTTTCGCGGATGCCTGCAATCTGTTGTGGCTCAATGATTTTGGACCATGATGCAGGAGTATCGACCTAAGGAAGCATCATGGGATATCGGGTTGTTAACGCCGAGGAAAAAGCAGAAGCCATTCGCTTGGTAGTAGAGATGAAATGCTCCGTACCTCAAGCCTGCTCGCTACCGATAATGACTACGAAGCGTTTGGTCAACAGCTCGCATAAACGTCTATTTTTTACACATAATGCTGGCTTAATTCATGTCCGGTGTTATCGCCGACGTCGGAGCCTGCCAACAGGTTGTTGATGACACGAGTCCAATTGTAAGAGCCATTTCCAGCGACTACACTCCAGCCCATGAAACGCTATCTGCGGTTTTGCATCATTTTCATGATCAGCTTGGCGCTTCCCCTTAGTGGGATGGCGGGCGTTCAGGCACCGACAGAACCGTGCCCAATGAAGACGATGGGCATGGCGATGATGGACGACATGGGAATGGACTGCTGCAACGATATGGAAAGCCCTTCCGAGCACGGCAAACCTTGTAAGCCGGGCCAGGAATGCAAGTCGAGCGGGATGCTGCAAGTCTCGATCCTCAAGCCTCCTGTAACCGTGTTCAGTCCCGTAGCGCTGTCTTTTTTCAGAGATTCCCTACCTGTACATACCCCGTCCGGGGTATGGCGACCGCCTCGCGTTTGATTCCTGTCCCACATTGAGCCTCATTCCGTATTAGCGGGGTGGACTAGCTGCGCGCATGTCATTTGATGCGTGCAGTGGATGATCACAGGAATCGTAAACATGAACTCCAAGTGCTATTGCACAGGTTGGTCACTCGTGGCCGGTCTGGCGGCAAGTGTACTGGCATTGCCGAGCTTCGCTGCTGCATTGACACTCGATGAAGCGTTGCGGCTGGCCGAAAACAATGCACCTTCGCTGACCGCACAAGACGCCAAAATTCAGGCTGCCAGCAGCTCGGCTATTCCAGCCGGGGAGCTTCCTGACCCCAAACTGTTGCTCGGTGTTCAGAACTACCCCATTGGTGGTCCGGATCGCTGGAGCATCGACCAAGACTTCATGACCATGCAAATGGTCGGAGTCAGGCAAGAAATGCCGAACAGCGAAAAACGCAAAGCCCGCATCGAGGTCGCCGATGCGGCCGTTGATCGCGCCGCTGCGGAGCGTCGAGTCGAACGTCTGAAGGTACGCCAGTCCACGGCGTTGGCTTGGATCAGCAGCTACTCGGTTGAGCGAAAAGATGCGCTGTTCCAGGACTTCTACAAAGAAAACCGCCTGCTGACCGATACCGTCCGGGCACAGATTGCCGGTGGCCGCGCTCAACCCGTCGATGCGGTGACACCTAAGCAAGAAGCGGCTCAACTGGCGGAGCAACAGGACGATCTGATTCTCCAGAGAGCGCAGGCCCGAGCAGCCCTCAAACGCTGGATTGGCTCCGCCGCCAACGACAAGCCTGTGGGCAGCTTGCCTGAATGGAGCGTCGACTCCTCAAACTACCCTCATAAACTGCAAAACCACCCCGAGTTGGCAGCGTTTGCGCCGATGACCCGCGAAGCACAAGCCAAGGTTCGTGAAGCCGTGTCGGAGAAGCAGTCGGACTGGAGCTGGGAACTGGATTACCAGCGCCGTGGCCGTGAGTTTGGCGATATGGTCAGCGTGCAATTTTCCTGGGACCTACCGCTGTTTCCTGACTCTCGCCAAAACCCCAAAATCGTGGCCAAACAGGCTGAAGTCAGCCAACTTGAGGCCGAGCGCGAAGCCCTGTCACGCGAGCACACACAGCAACTTGAAAACGAACTCGCTGACTATGAGCGCCTGAATCTTGCCGTGCGTCGAAACCAGGAAAGCCTGTTGCCGCTGGCCGAGGAAAAGGTCGAACTCAGCATGGCCAGTTATCGTGCCGGCAAAGGCGATTTAAACGCCGTTGTTGCCGCCCGACGTGAACTCATCGAAGCCCGCCTCAAACAGGTCGACGTGGAGGAGCAGCGAGCACTGACCAGTGCGCGTCTGCATTTTGCATATGGGGAGTCCAGCCAATGATCCTTAAAAAATGGAACGGGGCATTGCTGGTAGGCATCTCGCTGGCATTGGGTGTTGCCGGTGGCTACTGGTTCGCTCACCAGCGCATGAGTGGAGTACCAGTTACCGCCCCAGATCAGAGCCTCAATTTATCGGATGAACGCAAGGCTCTGTATTGGTACGACCCCATGTACCCGCAGCAAAAGTTCGATAAAGCGGGTAAGTCCCCCTTCATGGACATGCAACTGGTCCCCCAGTACGCCAGTGGCGCAGGGGATCGTGCGACCGTCACTATCGATCCAAGCCTCAGCCAGAATCTCGGTCTGCGTTTTGCAACAGTCACCCGTGGAGTCTTTGACTCCAGCCTCGATGTGACAGGTGTCTTGGCGTTCAACGAACGTGACGTCGCTGTGATTCAGGCACGCACCACCGGCTTTGTGGAGCGGGTCTATGCCCATGCTCCAGGCGATGTGCTCAAAGCCAATGCGGCACTGGCGGATATCCTGGTGCCGGAGTGGGCCGCCGCCCAGACAGAGTTTCTTGCCCTCAAGCTCAACAGTGATGCTGACCTGTTGGCTGCGGCCCGCCAGCGACTGCGGCTCACAGGGATGCCGGCAACACTGATTACTCAGGTAGAGCGTGGCGGTAAGGTTCAGCCCTACCTGACGCTCACCAGCCCCATTAGTGGTGTGCTGCAAGAACTGAATGTCCGTGCGGGTATGACTGTGGCGACTGGCGATACTCTGGCACGCGTCAATGGCCTGAGCAGTGTCTGGCTAGCCGTGGCCGTTCCAGAATCGGAGGCCGGATCGATCACCGTGGGGCAGGCGGTCGAAGCGCGCCTGCCAGCCTTCCCGGGGACAATGCTCAATAGCACGATCAGCGCGATTTTGCCCGAGACCAATCCGGACAGCCGCACCCTTCGCGTACGTGTTGAAATACCTAATCCGGACGCACGCCTCAGGCCGGGTTTGACAGCGCAGGTACGCCTGAATCGTTCGACCGAGCAGAGTGTGTTGTGGGTGCCGAGCGAGGCGGTGATTCGCACGGGCCGACGTGCCTTGGTGATGCTCGCCGAAGACGCCGGCCGCTACCGTCCAGTGGAGGTGCAACTCGGGCAGGAGAGCGATGGCAAGACTGCTATTTTGAAAGGACTGGAAGAAGGCCAGAAGGTGGTTACCTCTGGCCAGTTCTTGCTGGACTCGGAGGCCAGTCTCAAGGGCATTGTTGTAAACACGGAGGAAGAGTCACCACCCAGCGCAGCAGCCTCCAGCTTCCATGAAGCGGATGGGCAGATCGTTTTGATCAACGATAAAGAAGTCACGCTCGCCCATGGCCCTTTCAAGACGCTGGGCATGCCTGGCATGACGATGACGTTCCCACTCGCCAGTCCGGCGCTGATGCAGGGCCTAAAAACGGGCGACAAGGTTCGGATTGCGGTGAGCCAGACCGATGATGGTCTGCGTGTTGAGCGCCTGGATAAATCGGGGAGCCAGCCATGATTGCTGCCCTCATTCGTTGGTCAGTGGCCAACCGATTCCTAGTGCTACTGGCGACTCTGTTTGTCACGGCATGGGGCATTTGGTCGGTGCAAAGCACACCCATTGATGCGCTGCCAGATCTCTCCGATGTTCAGGTGATCATCCGCACCCCTTATCCGGGACAAGCGCCGCAGATTGTCGAGAACCAAGTAACCTATCCGCTAGCCACTACCATGCTCTCAGTACCGGGAGCCAAGACGGTGCGTGGTTATTCCTTCTTCGGTGACAGCTTCGTTTACGTGCTGTTCGAAGACGGTACTGACTTGTACTGGGCTCGCTCGCGGGTGTTGGAGTATCTGAGCCAAATACAAAGTCGGTTGCCGGCCAGCGCCAAGCCGGCGTTGGGACCGGATGCGACGGGGGTGGGCTGGATCTATCAGTACGCACTGGTGGATCGCAGTGGAGGACACGACCTGGCGCAGCTGCGCGCACTTCAGGATTGGTTCCTCAAGTTCGAACTCAAGACCCTGCCCAACGTTGCGGAAGTGGCCACCGTGGGAGGCATGGTCAAGCAGTATCAGGTACAGCTTGATCCGCTCAAACTGGCCAGCCTCGGTATCACTCAGGCTGAGGTGACCGAAGCTATCGGCAAGGCCAACCAGGAAACCGGTGGTGCCTTGCTGGAGATGGCAGAGACCGAGTTCATCGTGCGCGCTACCGGCTATCTGAAGACGCTCAATGACTTTCGGGCGATCCCGCTCAAGCTCGGCTCGGGCGGTGTGCCGGTGACCCTTGGCGATGTCGCCACGATTCAGTTGGGACCGGAAATGCGGCGTGGCATTACTGAACTCGACGGCGAAGGCGAGACTGTCGGCGGCGTGGTGATTTTGCGCAGCGGCAAGAATGCTCGCGAGACCATTGCAGCGGTCAAAACCAAACTCGACGAACTGAAAAGCAGTTTGCCGGCCGGGGTGGAAATCGTTACCACCTACGACCGCAGCAAGCTGATTGACCGCGCTGTGGAAAACCTCAGCCACAAGCTCATCGAAGAGTTCATTGTCGTAGCATTGGTCTGCGGCATCTTCCTCTGGCATCTGCGCTCATCGCTGGTGGCGATTATCTCCCTGCCGGTTGGTGTGTTGATTGCCTTCATCGTCATGCGCTACCAGGGCATCAACGCCAACATCATGTCCTTGGGTGGGATTGCCATCGCCATCGGCGCCATGGTCGATGCCGCCGTGGTGATGATCGAGAACGCCCACAAAAAAATTGAGGCGTGGCACGTGGCCAATCCAGGAGAGGAGCTGAAGGGTGAGCGTCATTGGCATGTGATGACCGAAGCAGCGGCAGAGGTAGGCCCGGCGCTGTTCTTCTGTTTGTTGATCATCACCCTGTCTTTCATTCCGGTGTTTACCCTGGAAGCGCAAGAGGGGCGGCTGTTCGGCCCGTTGGCTTTCACCAAGACCTACGCCATGGCCGCAGCAGCGGGATTGTCAGTAACCTTGGTGCCAGTGCTGATGGGCTACTGGATTCGGGGGCGAATCCCTAGTGAACAACAGAACCCATTGAATAGGTGGTTGATTCGACTCTATCAGCCAGCGCTGGATGCGGTGCTGCGTCGTCCCAAAGTCACCCTGCTGGTGGCGCTATTGGTTTTTGTCAGTGCGTTATGGCCATTGTCGCGCCTGGGTGGTGAGTTTCTTCCGCCTTTGGACGAGGGCGATCTGCTCTATATGCCTTCTGCTTTGCCGGGATTATCGGCGCAGAAAGCGGCGCAGTTGCTCCAACAGACTGATCGTCTAATTAAAACGGTGCCTGAAGTCGAACACGTTTTCGGTAAAGCGGGGCGTGCCGAAACCGCCACCGACCCGGCACCGCTGGAAATGTTCGAAACCACGATCCAGTTCAAACCACATGAGCAATGGCGTGCAGGCATGACCCAGGAAAAATTGGTGGAAGAACTGGATCGAGTGGTACGAGTCCCTGGGCTGACCAATATCTGGATTCCGCCGATTCGCAACCGTATCGACATGCTTGCCACGGGGATCAAGAGTCCCATCGGAGTGAAAGTTGCCGGCACCAACCTAACGGAGATCGATGCCGCTACTCAGGCAGTCGAGCGTGTGGCCAAGGGCGTACCCGGTGTCAGTTCGGCTCTGGCCGAGCGACTGACCGGTGGCCGCTACATTGATGTGGATATCGACCGCAACGCCGCCGCCCGCTACGGACTGAATATCGCCGATGTGCAGTCCATTGTGGCTGGCGCTATCGGTGGTGAAAATGTCGGGGAGACCATTGAAGGGCTTGCACGCTTCCCGATCAACGTACGTTATCCGCGTGAGTGGCGTGACTCTATCGGCGCCCTGGAGCAATTACCGATCTACACCCCGTTAGGGAGCCAGATCACACTCGGCACAGTGGCGAAGGTCAAGGTCACGGACGGTCCTCCGATGCTCAAGAGCGAGAACGCACGGCCTTCAGGCTGGGTGTACATCGATGTGCGGGGAAGGGACATCGCCTCGGTGGTCGCCGATCTGCGCAGGGTCGTCAATGAGCAAGTCAAGTTGCAGCCCGGCATGAGTCTGAGTTACTCAGGGCAGTTCGAATTTCTGGAAAGGGCCAACGCACGACTCAAGCTGGTGGTGCCTGCCACACTGTTGATCATCTTCGTGTTGCTCTACCTCACTTTCGCCCGCTTCGATGAGGCTTTGTTGATCATGGCCACTCTGCCATTCGCACTGACTGGCGGAGCCTGGTTCCTCTATCTGTTGGGTTTCAACCTGTCGGTTGCCACCGGGGTCGGGTTTATAGCCTTGGCCGGTGTTTCTGCCGAGTTTGGTGTGATCATGCTGCTCTATCTGAAGAACGCCTGGGCGGAACGAGAAGACCTCGGCGACAGCACCGAACGCGGTCTGGTCGCGGCGATTCGTGAAGGCGCTGTGCAGCGCGTTCGACCCAAGGCCATGACTGTGGCCGTCATTATTGCCGGCCTGTTACCCATCCTGTTGGGCAGTGGGACTGGTAGCGAAGTGATGAGCCGCATTGCCGCGCCCATGGTAGGCGGCATGATCACAGCCCCCTTGCTCTCTCTTTTTGTCATTCCGGCAGCCTATCGCCTGATGCGTCGTCGGCACCTTTCAGTTGAACCCATCAACCTTCAAGGAAACCGGTAACTCTGAGATGTTGCGTCGACCGGTTGAATCCACAACCGATTGCCGCCTCTCGCGAAGGGCTGCATCCCAACCATCGTCGATCCGCCGCGCGCAGGTTGTCCTCAAAGTCACTGACTCTACCCATCGCATAGCTCCATCTCCGCTCCCGATTTGCCGTTTTACGTAGTCTGCGTTGCGGCATTTTTCAGATGATGCGTTCGTTCATGAAGCTTCGAACAGTGCCGGACGGTGGAGCGCTGCGAGCAATCGAGAGCTTCGATATCAGTCACGTCACTTCTCGAATTCGCGGTGGTGCTCAAGCATTTCATCAATTCTTTCCGTGAAACCGAGTTGAAAGCAACCCTCGACCGCCACGGGATCAACGAGGTCGTCATCGTCGGCAACATGAGCCACATGTGCGTGGACGGAATGACCCGCGCGGCGGTGGATTTCGGCTATACCACCACCGTCCTGCACGATGCGTGCGCCACCCTTGACCTTGAGTTTAACGGGGTCAAGGTCCCCGCCGCGCAGGTGCATGCGGCGTTCATGGCCGCCCTCAGCTTCGGTTATGCGCCGGTCATTTCCACCACTGAATACCTGAGTCGTTGATCTGTTGCGCAGATTGGGCAGATGGACGGCCATACGCGTTCATTTGCCTGCGGTTTTTGTGAGCTACGCTGATTACCTGGACTGATCTGGCCGGGAGGCTGCCTTCAACTGTTCGGGGGCAGTGAGGTGCGTCGATGCAGCTGATCTGCTCGGAGTTCGATGAATTCGAAGAAGCGTTGTACGGGGTGCAGGGCCGTTACGTGCTCCGCACGCGGCAGCAGCGCGACTGGCAACTCAACGTCGTTGACCTGGACGGCGTGGCACTGATGAGTGGCCGAGAGGGCGCCGGTACGGTGTATACGGGCATCGGCCTGCCAGGTTATTTCAATATTTTCCTGCCGCTGACGGGGCATGAGTCGACGGTGGTCGACGGCCATCCATTCAATCGCCAGCGAATTGGCTGGATGGTGCCCAATGCCATGTTTCATATCAACGCGAAAAGTCCGGCCAGTTGGCTGACGGTCGCGATGTCCTGTGAGTTAGTGTTGCGCTGGGCAGCCGTACGCGAAGATGAGTTCGACTTTTTCGTTTTGCATCGCAACATGGTCAGCAACGCCCAGCGCAACCTTGGTCCGTTACTGTGGCTGGCACGTCGTCTGTTCCATATCGAGGCCCACGCAGCGGAGGTTCTGCACACCGAGGGGGCGGAGGAGGCCGCACGCCGGGAGGTGATGGATGTGGTGTTCCGCACGCTCCTGCCCGTCGACCCGCTGCAAGCCGCGCCGCGGCACCATCGGGACCATAAAGAGATACTCAAGCGAGCGCTTGAATTGCTGGATACGTTGGATATCCAGTCCGTTTACACCGAAGACATCTGTCAGGCGACCTGCGCCTCGGAACGCACCGTGCGCAATGTCTTTAACGAATACCTGGGCATGAGTCCCCATCGTTACCTGATGATCCGCCGCTTGCATGGGATCCGTGCCGCCATCCGTCATGCTGGCCCGGAAGATACGATCACCAGCATTTGCGCGCGCTTCGGTGTGTGGGACTTTGGGCGATTTGCCGGCCTGTACCGCCAGTTTTTTGGTACGTTGCCGGCGCAATCACTCAAAACCGCGAAGACATTGCCGCACCCCTAGGCGCAGGCGCTCACGGCAGGGACCGCATTAGCGTTTGACGGGGGTATTCGCCGAATAGCCTGTGATAATCGGAAGCCATACATCCGCTGTCGGAAAAACCGAATCGCAGGGCGATCTGGCTGACAGACTCGGTATCTGGATTAGCGATCGACAGTGCTGCATATTCCATGGGAATCGTGCGTCTCCGAAAATCCCCTGCAACTTTCCAGCTTGCCGGATTTACGTAGTCCGCCCCCGATCGATTTGCGCATGCTTTGCGCGTGTCAGTTTACGCAGGGTCTGAAGAAGTTCGACATACCGACTTTGATCGTTCACGGTGACGACGATCAAATTGTCCCGATCGATGCAGCGGGCAGGGCTTCGGCGAAACTGATCAAGAACAGCAAGCTGATCGACTATGAAGGTGCGCCCCACGGTATAACCGATACACACAAGGAAAGATTGAATGCTGACCTTTTGGCGTTCGTACAGTCTTGATAGGCACATTGCCGAACAAGCGCGTCGGCCCACTGACGCGCCTGACGAGGAGATAGCCTTAGGCTGGGTATGTCAGCCTGAGACGCAAAGGCAACTGCCTTGAGAGATATCAGCCATTTCTGGTGGGCAATCCACTGATTAGGGATGGCACTTTAAGCGGTGAGCAGTTGCAAGTGTTAGTGCAGATCGCCGTTAAAACGATTGGTCATTTTCCCGCCAATACAGCGACCCTTTCCGGGAACGAAGCTGCAGGATAGTTCAGAGTGTTCGCTCGCGTTACATGCCCTTCATCGGCTTAGATGGAACGCGATTGAACGCCCTTGATATGTCATATCTCCAACGCCTTAGAAGCGAGCAAAACAGGACATCCCTCAACGCGATGTGTCCGCATGAGTTGGCTTCGAAGCCAAGTCGTCAATGTGCTTTGAATTCTGTTTTGGTAACGACCGAAAGGAAATTATTATGAACCTGATAGAGCAACCCGACTCGCTGTTGACCCCCACCTGTTTTGACGCTGAAACACATCCTGCTCAATCTCAGCGTCCTGTTCTGTTATGCCTGTCTCACTTGCGCTGGGGATTTGTTTATCAGAGGCCGCAACATGTGATGTCTCGCCTCGCAAAAGACTACGACGTGTTTTTTTTCGAAGAGCCTGTGCATGACGCAATCGACGAGCCCTGGCTGGAGCATACCCAACCTGCGGACGGTGTGACGGTACTAGTGCCGCATTTGCCCGCGGGCCTCGACCCTCGGCAAACCAATACTGCCCAGCGCCGATTGCTCGACGATTACCTGGCGATTCAGGCTCCGCTGCCTTTGCTGCTGTGGTATTTCACGCCGATGAGCCTTGATTTCACCTCTCACCTAAAAGGTCAGGTCACGATTTTTGATTGCATGGACGAACTGTCGGCTTTCAAGGGGGCACCCAATAAACTGGTGGAAAATGAACGCAGGCTGATGCAGCGGGCTGACGTGGTCTTCACAGGCGGTTTCAGCCTTTGGGAGGCCAAACGCAAGCTCCACGGCAATGCGCATCCCATTCCTAGCAGCGTCGACCTTGAGCACTTCGGTGCCGCGCGACAGTCTTTGCCACAGCCTATGGATCAAGCCGGCATCGGCTATCCACGTCTTGGATTCTTCGGCGTTATCGATGAACGATTCGACATTGCACTGGTAAGCGAACTTGCCCGCCGGCGGCCGCAATGGCAGCTCGTGTTGATCGGCCCCGTGGTGAAAATCGATCCGGCGGCACTGCCGCGCTATCCCAACATCCATTACCTGGGCAGTAAGGATTACTCGCAGTTGCCAGCGTATCTGGCCGGTTGGGATGTTGCCTTGATGCCGTTTGCCCTCAATGAATCGACACGTTTCATCAGCCCGACCAAAACACCCGAATACCTGGCGGGCGGATGTCCCGTTGTATCGACGCCCATTGCGGATGTGGTCAGGGTTTATGGCGACAGCGGCGTGGTGAAAATTGCTGCGTCGGTCGTTGAGTTCATTGCCGCCATCGAGAGCATTCTCAATGACGATCAAGATCCGGCGGCATTCGCCCATCGTGTCGATGCCGTGCTCGACGGCATGTCCTGGGACAAGACTTGCGCGGTGATGAAGGAGCAAATCGAATGCCTCAGATAACGCTTGAATCTGCCCTCTCTGGCTCCTTCGCGGATACATACGATTACTTGATCGTGGGCGCCGGGTTTGCCGGCAGCGTCCTGGCTGAACGCCTGACCGCCGGGCTCGGTAAGCGAGTCCTGCTGATCGATCGTCGCGAGCATATTGGCGGCAATGCCTACGATCATTACAACGAGGCGGGCATCATGGTTCATCGTTATGGGCCGCACATTTTCCACACTAATGCCGAACGCATCGTGCAATACCTGTCGAGGTTCACAAAGTGGCGTCCCTACGAGCACCGCGTGCTGGCGCAGGTCGCCGAGCATCTCATACCCATTCCGATCAACCTGACCACGCTGAACACCTTGTACGGGTTGAACATGACAGAGTCGCAAGCCGCCGAGTTTCTGACTCGCCGTGCGGAACCGGTGGAGACCATTCGCACTTCGGAAGATGTAGTGGTCAATCAGGTCGGTCGCGAACTCTACGAGATTTTTTTTCGCGGTTACACACGAAAACAGTGGGGCCTCGATCCGTCGGAACTCGACAAATCCGTTACCTCCCGCGTGCCGACACGCACTAACAACGACGACCGTTACTTCGGCGACACCTATCAAATGATGCCGCTTGAAGGCTACACGCGAATGTTCGAGCGCATGCTCGACCATCCGAACATCGACATCCTGCTCGGCGCCGACTTTACCGACGTACGTGATCGGGTGAGTTACGGCCATCTGGTGTACAGCGGTCCGATTGATGAGTATTACGACTACTGCTTTGGCAAGTTGCCGTATCGATCATTGAAATTTCAACACGAGACTATCGGCCAGCCGCAGTTCCAACCGGTGTCAGTGGTCAACTATCCCGACGAAGCGGTGCCCTATACGCGTATTACCGAATACAAGCACCTGACCGGGCAAGTGCATCCGCAGACTAGCATCAGCTATGAATTTCCATGTGCCGAAGGCGATCCGTACTACCCGGTCCCGCGTCTGGAAAACGCTGAGCTGTACAAGCGTTACAAAGTCTTGGCCGACCGTACGCCGAACGTGACCTTTCTCGGTCGGCTGGGGACGTACAAGTACTACAACATGGATCAGGTAGTGGGTCAGGCATTGGCACTTTATCAGCGCATTGCCGAAGCTGCCGTCGACGCGAATGTTTCCGCCGGTGGAGTGCAATCGTGACCACCGGCACGCCGGTTGTAACCTCTGGTTAGGTCCGTACGTTATGAAATCTCCGGGCACGTTCGACAGCTTTCTGTTGGCCGGCTACGAATGCTCCTCCCATCGCCGCAGTGACGGGCGACGCCTCGATCTGTCTGCCAGCACTGGCCATGCCCTTTGGGTGCAGAGTGATTACCGGCAACTGGCGGCGACGGGCATTCGCAGTATCCGCGACGGCTTGCGCTGGCACTTGATCGAGACGCGTCCGGGCCAGTACGACTGGAGCAGTTTCCTGCCGATGCTTCGCGCTGCCCGGGACTGCAATTTGCAGGTGATCTGGGACCTGTGCCATTACGGGTATCCCGACGATCTGGATATCTGGCGGCCGGCGTTCGTCGAGCGGTTTGCCAGATTCTGTGCGGCGGTCGCCCGGCTGGTGCGGGATGAGGGGATCGATTTACCCTTTTACTCACCGCTCAACGAAATCTCATTCTGGAGCTGGGCGGGTGGTGCTGTCGGGTATTTCAATCCGTCGGCGCACGGGCGGGGACTGGAGCTCAAGCATCAATTGGTGCGCGCAAGCATTGCGGCCATCGCAGCCATCCGTGAGCAAGCACCGACAGCGCGGTTTGTGCAATGCGAACCGCTGATCAATGTCATCGCCGGTTCTCACCGTGTGGACCAGGTCAACGCCGCCGAGGATTATCGCCAGTCCCAGTTCGATGCTTGGGATTTGCTGACCGGTCGACAGTGGCCAGGCTTGGGCGGGCAGGAGTCCAATCTGGACATCCTCGGGGTCAATTACTACCCGCATAATCAGTGGATTCTCAACGGCCCGAAAATCCCGCAAGGCGCTCGCGAATACCGACCGCTGGCCGGCATGCTCAGCGAAGTGCATCAACGCTACAGGCGCCCCATGTTTCTCTCGGAAACCGGTGCCGAAGGCGATGAACGTGTCCCGTGGCTGGCGTATATCAGCGATCAAGTCGAGCTGGCGATGCTCCGTGGCGTGCCGATCGAGGGCATCTGCTGGTACCCCATCCTCGACTATCCCGGCTGGGACAATGATCGGTATTGCCCGGCCGGCCTGTTCGGTTATGCCGATGGCGAAGGGCGACGCGCGCCGTGCCACCCGGTGGGAGTGGCGATGCAACAGCTGACGCAACGGTTCAGCCGACCCCGCGCCGAAACCCCTTTTGGTACTGACTCCCATGGAACGTGAAGAGGAAGACGAAGAGCAGTCCTTACCGGACCAACCGATCGCGTTCCTTTGGCGTTACGTGCGTCGGCGCCCGTTGCATTTTGGCGGGATGCTGTTTCTGGTCGTCGGTGCGGCCAGTTGTGCGGTTGCTGTGCAGTACGGGATGAAGTTGCTGGTGGATGTCATGACCCTGGGGGATCGGGCCAGTGCGCACATCTGGTTTCCGTTCAGTCTGTTCATCGGTTTGATCGTGCTGGAAAACATCTTCTGGCGGCTGGGTGGCTGGCTCGGGTGTCGCACGGTGGTCGCCAGTTGCGCGGATTTGCGTGTCGACCTGTTCAGTCACCTGACGGGCCATCCCATGCGTTATTTCTCCCAGCATTTCGCTGGCGCGCTGGCCAACCGGATATCGTCGGCGGGCGCGGCAGCCGGTTCGATTTACGGTGGGTTGGCGTGGAAGATCATTCCGCCGTGCGTCGATTTTGTCGGTGCGGTGATCGTGCTGTCCACGGTGAGCATCGGTATGGCCGGTGCATTGATTGGCTGTGTGTTTGTTGTTGGCCTGCTGATCACTTTTTTCGGTATTCGCGGGCGCAAACGGCACATCGATTTTGCTTCGCAATCAGCGCGGGTCGGTGGCGAGATTGTCGATCTGGTCTCCAATGTCTGGACGATTAAGGCTTTCTCCGCCCGCAACCGCGAACGGCAAAGGCTGGAGCGCGCCATCGGCGTCGAGGCCAAGGCCCAGCGACGCAGCTGGATCTACCTGGAAAAGGCACGCGTGCTGCACGATATTTTCCTGTCGTTGATGGCCGGCGGGATGCTGATCTGGGCGATCAGCCTCTGGCGTGAGGCCGGCATCACGGCGGGCGATGTGGTGATGATCAGCGCGCTGACGTTTCGCATCTTGCACGGCTCACGGGATCTGGCCCTGGCGCTGGTCGACACCTCGCAGCAACTCGGGGACATCGCCGAGACTTTGCGCATCATCGTCCAGCCCCATGCCTTGTCCGACGAGCCGGAGGAAATGCAGGCTCCACGCGGCGCGATTAAATTCATCGACGTCAGCTACAGCTACCCCGATGGCCGCGAGGTGTTCAAGCACTTGTTCCTGGACATTCCGGCGGGGCAAACAGTGGGCGTGGTCGGTTCCTCCGGCGCAGGCAAATCGACCCTGATCAATTTGCTGCAACGCCTGGATGATGTGCGCAGCGGCATCGTCCTGATCGACGACCGCGACATTCGCACCGTCAGTCAGGACAGTCTGCGCCGGCAGATTGCCGTGGTGCCGCAGGAAGCGGCGCTGTTCAATCGAAGCATCTTCGAGAACATCGCTTACGGCCAGCCGAAAGCCACCGACCAGGAAGTCATGGACGCCGCCAAACAAGCCTATTGCGATGTGTTTATCCGCGCCTTGCCCCACGGTTACGGCACGTTGATCGGAGAGCGCGGCGCCATGCTGTCGGGCGGGCAGCGTCAACGTCTTGGCCTGGCACGGGCGTTTCTGAAAAACGCACCGATTCTGGTGCTGGACGAAGCCACGTCAGCGCTTGACTCGCAGACGGAGTCGGTCATCCGCACGGCACTGACGGCTCTGATGCGTGGTCGTACGGTGGTCGCTATTGCGCATCGCCTATCGACCTTGTCGAGTTTTGACCGGGTCATCGTTCTTCACGACGGGCAGATTGTCGAGGACGGCATTCCTGAAGACTTGCTCAAACGCGACGGTCCCTTCAAGGCGCTGTGGCAGGCGCAGGCAATGGCATCGCGCTTTGAGTGAGTGCGAGCAAGAAACCTCCTGCAATGTCGAAGCGGCGCGATACGTTATCGTCCCAATTGTTCCACCAACTCAGGCGTCACATAGTGCGGCCCGTCAAACAGGTAGAGCGGATAACCGTCATAGGCCGCCAATTGCTTTTTGAGCTCGGCGGCGGTGGCGGAGCGGAATCCGCCACCGAAGTTGGGGCGGAAGGCTTCGACGATGATTCGCACACGATCTTTGCCCAGGCGTTTGCGCAAGGCATCGGCGTAGGTTCTGGCGACGGGGGCGGTGCGGGCGTAGACACCGACGCCGTCCTGGAAGAACACGCCAATGTCATTCGGCAGCCACTGTTTGAGCCAGTCGGCGGTGGCGGCGGGGCCAATATTGGCGCCGTCGTAGACGCTGATCCACAACGGACGCGGCAGCTTGGCGAGCAGGGCGGGCAGCTCTTTGGCGCGGGTCCAGCTGGGGTCGACTTCGGCAGGGAAATACCAGCCGGTGACATGTAACGGCGTCGGCAGTCTGGCAATGCGCTCCGACGCCTTGGCCAATTGCTCGATGTTGTCCCGCGAACGATTTTCGCTGAAGTAGCCCGCCAGGCCGAGGATCACATCCTGCGCCCAAGGCGCCTTGGCGATGCGTGCCCAATCGGGCATGACCGGCACGCTCGGCAGGCCCGTACCGGCGATGAAAGCCTGGTCGTCGACGACAGTCCATTGCACCAGCAGTTCGCGAGCGCCGAGTTTTTCCCAATGGCCGTTGATGCCGACCGTCTTGTTGTCCGGCTGCCAGACGATGCCGACAATGCCTGGGTCCAGAGGCTTGTTCGTCATGTAGAGCGTGCCGGTCCCTGCACCGAGGGTGACGGTAAACAAAAGACCGGCCAGGGTCGCACGACTGACTGTGTAGCCGAAAATGTTCACGGAAGTACCTTGTTGATGCGCAGATGCCATTGGCTCAGCGAGGTGACGCCCTTGGCATTCCAGTTGCCTGCCGCGTCAGGGCCGAGATGGAACTGGCCTTCATTGAATTGCCAGACGATCACTTGCGCCCGATGTTGGGCAAAATCCGCCGATTCCAGATATTGCAGCAGCGTAGCCCATGGGCCGACGTCGCCGGGATTCCAGGTCAGCGCGACGGGGCGGTCCAGCGCATTGGAAAGCTTCTGCGTAAAGCCCAGGTACGGCTGGACAAAGCTGTTGCCGATGACCTGCACCGGTGCTGGTGCATCGTCGATCAACAAATCTTTTTCTGCCTGATGGCGAACGGTGTAGATGTCCCGGCCAATCGCCTTGCGCTTCACCGCCGGCAGAAAGTTGCTCGCCAGATCGCCGAATGCGCGGCGGTCGAACCACTGGCCGAGCGCGGCGCCACCACCGGGATCGCCCTGCAGGCGGTAACGCTCGGTAATCAGCTTCGCCGTGGCGTCTGCGGTGTTTTCGGCGCTCCAGGCGGTCCAGTGGTAGTCGGCGCGATAAAACGCGGTCTGTTTGCCTTGTTCGGTTCGTTGCAGAATCGGCTTGATGTTCAGCGTGGTCAGTCCCGCTCGGGTCAGGTCGTTCTGCACCTGTTCATAGCGCTGGATCACGGCAGGACTCAGCGGCTGAGCGGCGGGCAAACGTTGGGCGTAGAACGGCGCTTTCATCGGCACCACCAGCACGATCAACCCGATGTGTTTGCGCTCCAGTTGCTGCTGAAGTTGTTTCACCAACGCGATATTGCGGGCGGTGCCGGGGTTGTCGACCTTGCTCAGACTTTCCCAGGCCGGGAACAGCCAGCCGTCGTCGCCGGTGATCACCGCCGAGGCCGCTTGCACGCCGGTGCTCAACAGGCCCGACAGCAGGCCGGTAATCAGGGTGGACATCGGTAATCGGCGGACAAAACGTTTGGAGTGGAATGCGGGGTTCATGGCGCGCTCTGGTCGACAAGGCCAATCAGGCGCGGCGCCTGGCGAGAGCCGATCAGGAACAGGCTGTAGCGATCGCCCGCCTTGAAAGGCGCCAGCTTCATCGGGAGGCTGCTGTTCTGATCGCAACTGGCAACCAGCGTCGCCTGCACCGGATTGATCGTGCGCTGGGCCTGTCCGTTGAACGGCAGTTGTTTGAAGACCGGGGCTCCATTGGCAAGTTTGACTTCAGCCTTTTCACACCCGCTGCTCAGGTTATAGAGGTTGAGTTCGGCGCGCAGGTCTTTGCCACGCAGCGGCGGGTCGATGACCAGGCGTGGCGCGAGTGCCGGGTCCTTGTCGAGAATGAGCGTGACCCACGCACTTTTCGGTGCGCTCAGGCCCTTTATCTCGCGGCCATTAACGCTCAGTTGCAGCGGCTGACGCGAGTCCACGATCTGGAAAGGGCTGGCCACCTCGTTCTGGGCGGACAGTGTAAAACTGGCGCCTTGGCCCACCTGAACCTGCATCGCGGTGTCGGACGGATTGACCACCCGCACCCACGCCGAGCCTTCGGGCAATTTCGGCGCGTACAGCTGGGCGATTTCAGGGGCCGCGTGAGCGCCGGTCGAGAGCAGACCAGCCCCCAGCCACAAACAGATTCGAATGTTCATGCAAGTCCTCAATAGGAATAAGTCAGGCGACCGAATACGCCCTGAGCCCGGTCATCGCCCAGCACCTTCACGCGGTACTGCAGGGAAAAATCCACGTAGGAACGGGGGGCGTTGTAGGCATCTTCGCGGAACCAGTAGCGCACGTTATTACCGACACCAACGCCACCGGCCTTGCCCGATGATGAGTCGTCGCTGCCGTCGGCATCGGTCCCGCTGTTCATCTTGGAGTCGTAGTCGAACGCGGCGACGACATGGGGGAAACTCACCCAGCGCGAACCTGCGCCACCAATGGCGTAGCTGCGACCGACCTGCCATTCGCTGTTGAAGTAGTCCCGCGAGTCGTTGATGTAGTGACCGGCTTCAGCGAAGAACTGCGAGGTCCACCAACTGGACGCATCGACCCGCAGATCAGTGCCGACGCTTGAGCCATAACCCAGGCGCACCAGCCAGTCGCCATCGACGTCCGAGGATCCCAACGGGAATGTGCGTTCGACGGCGGCCATCACATTCAGCGAGGTGAACGGTTTGACCCGCACCCCCACGGCGCCTTGCAGCGCATCGAAACCGGTATCCGAATCGCCGTTCTTGCTCCACAGCGTGTCGGTGACGCGGCCGTAGAGTTCGACAAAACGTGCGTTGCGATAGCCCAGCGGGCGCCAGGACAGCTCGGTGCTGTTTTGCAGACTGTCATTGCTGCTGCTGCCGCCGCTTGGCGCTGAACTCAGGCCACTGCTGGAATTGTTGCCGCGATAACTGGTGGTGCTGGTCAAACCGATTCTGCGCGAGACATCACCCACCGCGCGGCGGGTGTCGAACAGTTGCTGTGAGGGCATGTCCAGGTCGCCTGAGGCTTGCGCGTCGATGACTCGCTTGAAGTAGGCGACGGCTTGCTCGTCTTCATTGGCGCGCATCGCGGTGTAGGCCGCATCCTGAGTGGCCGTCGGCGTCAGCCGGGTATCGGCATCGGCCTTGCGGAACGACCCGAGGGCGCCGTCATCGTCGCCGGCCTGGACCGACAAATAAGCGATTTGCAGATCACTCATCGACTCCAGTTCGCCGGTGTCCCGCGCTAGTTGCAACCGTTCGCGCGCGGTCCGGCGCTGGCCGATGGCGGCATACAGACTGGCCTCTTCGTACGCGGGCAGGCTGCCCACCGCGAGGGCCTGGGTAAAATCCTTGCGCGCCCCGGCATCATTGCCCGATTGTTGACGCAGACGTCCACGCTGGGCCAGCAACCGGGCGTCGTCGCCCGTGAACTTGAGGCCGTCACTGGCCGCCGCAATGGCTTCAGGCACTTGTTTTTGCTCGCTCAGGGCACTGACCAACAGGCGCCGGTATGCAGGATTTTGCGGCGCGCGGTCGATGGCTTGTTGCGCCAGGGCAACCGCTGTTGCAGCGTCCTTGCGGGCCAAGGCCGCGTAGGCTTGGCCGGCCATGTCGGTTCCACCATCGCGCTGATTGCCGGGCCAGATATCACAGACCAGGCCGAAGGCGGTTTCCTGACAGTTCAAGGCCGGTGCGGGAAAGTGCGCAACGGCATTCAGACCGTTTTTTTTCTGCCGCAGCGCCAGGCGGGCGGCGGTGCGTCGGCGAGCCACTTCGCCGCTGTCATCGTCGGCCAATGGCTGCAGATGATCGAGCGCCTGCTGCGGCTCGCCGTGGGCCAAGGCAGCGTCGGCGGCGAAGAAACGAATGTCGCGGGTTTCCGCTTCCAGAAGACCCTCGATGGCCAGAGCGTGATTCAGGTCCGCCTGGGCCGCCTGGGTTTTACCCTGACGATCAAGGGCGTAACTGCGCAGAATCCACGGTGCGATTTCCCCGTCGTCCTGCGCCAATGCGCCTGATGCGGCCAGCTCGGCGCCTCGATAATCCTTGGCGGCGAGCAGGGCACTGATCAGCAGTTGCTGATTGGCGCCGATTTCCGGAGCCCAGGCCACGGCTTTTCGGGCCCGGTCCACGGCCAGTGGTACTTGGCCTTGCTCCAGCGCGCGATAACCCTCGACCGCCAGCGGCGCCGCGAGTTGACGCCGAATCGCTTCGCGGCGCATCAGTAACGTATCGTCGTCCGGGAACACGGCCAACGCCTGGGTGGTGGCCTGATCCGCCTCTTGCAGTTGTTGCTGGCGTTGCAAGGACTCGATTAGCAGCAACCGATAATCCATGCGTTTGGGCGCCTGAGCGATGGCTTTGCGTGCGGCCTGAGCCGCTGCGCCGAAGTCATCGCGATCATAGGCCTTGAAGGCCTGGGCCGCAGCGCCGAAGCCTGGCGCCTGACGTGACTGAGGGTAACGCTTGGGATGATCTCGCAATTCCTTGTCGCGCTGAGCCAGGGCAATCAACGTATTCAAGCGGGTGATATCGGCTCGTTGACGCAAGGCTTCGCGAGCTTTGGCGATCGCCACATCGTAGTCTTTGCGCTCGTAGGCGCTGTACGCCTCGTTCGCTGTGACATAGGCGGGGCCGGTCAATGGCAGCGGCAGTGTCTCGGCGTGAACCGCGACGGCAATCAGACTCAGCCCCGTGGCCATGAGGGTCAGAAAGGGGCGATTCATGCCGGAAGCTCCGCAGGGTAGTGGCTGTGTTGACGTGCCACGGCCTTTTCGATGGTGGAGCGGGGCAGCACGCCGCTGTCGACCAGATAGTCGCCGATGCGTCCGTGGTGCTGAGGTCGGTACTTCAACATGACGCGGTTGAACACCTCGCGATCCAGCAGGCCCATTTCAATCAACAGATCGCCCAGTAGCGGCGCACGGGCATCCGGCACGGATTGGCCATCACGCACGTTCAGTTGACGCAATTGCGCGACAATTTCGCTTTCCCGGGCAATCAGTTGCACCGGCTCGCTGCCCAGTTCATCGCTGACCTGTTGCAAACCTTCAACCGGCAACGGGCTGGCCACGGCGATTTGCGGGCGACCTTCAGCATTGCGACCGAGTGGCACTACACGCCAACGCAGGGCGAATTCATCGTCCAGCGTCAGGTTCGAATCCTGCGCCTTGGCGGCCACATCGAACACCCGCGGCAGGTCGTTCTGAAAGGCGATGGCTTCCGCCAGCGTCTCGTCGTCCAGCCAGCCGTTGCTGAGCAAGATCCGCCCCAATGGCATGTGCCGGATTTCCTGTTCGGCGAGGGCGCTTTGCAGGTCGGCGTCGTTGATCGCCTGCCAGGACAGCAACACACTGCCCAACTTGCGCGGTGCGATGGCGACCAGGTCGGTGGACGGGAAGTCGTGCATGGTTTTGTCCCACACCAGTTTGCGGTTCATCACCTTACCGACCAGGAACATGCGCCAGGCCCGTGACGCGGCCATGAAGTTGACGAAGTTGCCGACAACCATGCGCGGGATCGACAGCAAGCCATGCTGCCAGCCATACAGCACGGTGGTGAAATAGCAGCGGTGGGCGATGCGCCAGGCCAGCGCGATACCGTTGGCCAGCAGCAAGTATTTGATGAAGCCGTTGGTGTCGAACGGCGTCGGGAAGCTCACGTCCCACAGGCCGCTCTGGCGCAAAATGATCAGGCCCAGCAGTTGCACCAGAATCACATAGGCGATGATGCTGACGAACGCCGTCACCACGCCTTTGCGGTCACGAAACAGCAGATACCGGTTGGCCAGCGAACCGTTCCAGCCCATTTGTTCCCAGCCTTGCAGGCCGATGCCCAGCGTCCAGCGGGCTTTCTGGCGGAACGCGGTGCGGAAGGTATCGGGAAAGAATTCGCGCACACACAACGGCATCTTCAGGGTCGATTCGTACGGCTTGCGAAACCATGATTTGCGCAACACGCGAAACTGCACCGGAAAGCGCACAAAAATCGCATTCATGCCGACCTTGGCCAAGCGAGCGCCGACGTCATAGTCCTCGGTGAGACTGTCAGTGTTGAACGGCTGGTTGTTGGTTTCCCCGGCCAGCACTTGCAGGGCGCGATGGGAGAAACAGGTGCCGACCCCGGCGGACGGCACGGTGTCGGTCATGCTTTCACGCACCACCAGATCTTTGCCGTGCCATTCGGCGAATTCGTCCATGTAGGTGCCGGCCACCCACTCGTACCAGTTGCGCTCCAACGACACCACTGGCAACTGGATCATGTCCTTGCGCGGCAGCAAGTAATTGAACAGACGCAGTTCCATGGGATGCAACACGTCTTCGCTGTCGTGCAGCACCACGCCGGCGAAGGTCATGCCATGGGTTTTCTCGTGCAGGAAGATCGCCTGGATCACCCAGTTCAGGCAGTCGGCCTTGCAGGTCGGCCCGGCATGCGGGACTTCCACGCGATGCAACTGCTTGTAACGCCGACGCATGCGCTCCACTTCATCGATGGTGCGCTGGTCGTTGATGTAGGTGCCGACGAAGACCACATAGTTCTGGTAATCCAGGGTCGACACCATGTTCTCGATCATCGGCGCAATGACGTCGTATTCCAGCCAGGCCGGGACCATGATTGCCAGCGGCTGTTCATCCCGGGCCATCAATTGCTCGGCGGTCAGCGGCCGGTATTTTCGGTCCACGGTGAACTTGCGAAACAGGCGGCGAGACCAGTACCACAGGTCAATGAAAAGATCGTCCAGGCTGGAGATCAGGATCAGCACCGCGACCACGATGGTCGAGATCTCCAGAAAGCTGTAGTAGTGGGCCAGCCAATAGGGCCAATAAAGCGACGTCATCGAAAGTTACCGTTACTGGCGATTGCGACGGGCGTTACGGCCGGCCAGCAACAGGATGAGAACCAACAGGATGCCACCCGGAATCAGCCACGACAGCGACACCGTGCGCCAAGCGTCGAGGCCCTTGGGTTCTTCGTTGTCGATCAATTGGCTGCCGCTTGGGTCCTGGGTGTCGAAGGTGGTCAGTGCACCGTTGTCACCGAGGATGGCCACGTCGCCGCGGCTCAGCAGAATCTGTTTGGCGAAGCGCGGTGCGTCGTTGCCCAAGGTGCGATAGACCAGACCGTGTTGACCGCCGGCATCCACCACTTGCAGCGAGGCCAGGTGATTGAGGGGATGCACGTCGAGCAACAGCTGATCCTTGTGATTGATGCGCAGGCGACCCTGCTCATCGACTTGCACCGATTCCTTGCTGTCCTTGACCGGCAGTTCGAAGGCGAGGAAAGCCTTGTCCGGCGTGACCGAGGCCTTTGGATCGGCACTGATCTTCAGCTGCGCCCGCAACGGCGAAACGCCGGCGGCGTCAGCGACCGAAATCACTTGCGGCAAGCTGCTGGCCGGATGCTCGAGGTAGGACTGGGGCACGAGCAGTTGCGTGTCCATGGCAAAGCGCGCGGCCATGCCGGAGAAGTCATCATCCAGCGCGGTTTTTTCCAGCACGATGTGGCTGGTCGGCAGCACCGAGACCGGAAACGCTTGTGGCGTTTCCAGGCAACGATCACTCACGGGCTGGCGCTGGAACGACACGCGCAACACGTTGGTCGCCCCCACCGCATAACGCGGGATCCGCGCTTCGATGCGTTGCTTTTCACCGTTGGCCACCAGCTGTTGCGCACCAATCAGGTAATCATTGAGAAACAGCGAGGCGACCGGCGCAGTGTCCGAGGCGCCAGGTGCGGCAGATACATCGATCACCGCCTTGACCGGCAAGCGACCGTCATAGGCCACGCTGCCAAGAGGAAACGAAGTGCTCCAGTCGGATTTGGCCAGCACGTCGATGGCGCCGGAATTGCCGCCCAATCGCGACAAGGCCACGCGGCCGTCGGCGCTCAAGGGCAACTGTGCTTCGCTGACCGTCAATTGGCGACTGCGCGCCAGGGTGTTCCAAGCCGAACTGAACAAGGCTAACGCCTTGCCGGTGGCTTGTGGCGCGATCATCAACACCGGGCGTGTGCCCAGCAATGCCAGACGCACATTGTCGGTCCCGGCGGCGGCCAGACCTGCATTGATATGCCGGCCACGCCACTGCGTGAAGGCGCTCGCTGCCGTGGCATCGAGGCCTTGAACCTGGCTCTGCAAAGCATCCAGGGATTCATTGACGGCCTTGAGCAGTTGCGGGTCATTGATGGCCAGGTCTGCCTGGACGTTCGGCGTCTGCCCGAGCATCAACAGCGCACCGATTTGCGCCGGGTCTTTTAGAACATGCGGGCCTTTGCCGTTGAGGCTGGCGAACGCTGGAATGCTCAGCAATTCGGCCGGAATGCGCAGGCGGCTGAGATCAACGCTGTCTTGAAGGGCAGGGAAGGGCAGGATGCGGCTGTGCTTGCCGATCCGTTCCAGTGCTACGCCGAGGCGCCAGGCCGCATCGTAGCTTTCGGCGGACAAGGTGCCGGACGCGACCATGATTCCCGGTTTGGCGGGCAATGCCGTCCAGGCGGCGCCGACGTCCTGCAACTGGCTGGCGTCGTAGCTGTAGGTGAGGCGGGTGTCCGGTTCGATCCGCAGTACATTGCCGATGGCGCGTTCGTCTTCGCACAACACGCGTGACACGATGGACGACCAGGCAACGCCCAGACGTAGCGAGCCGCTGTCACGCGCTTTTTTGTCCACGCCGAGCGTGGCGCTGGCATCACCTTGAGGCTCGCTGAGCCCTTCGGCGCGTACCGGATAGCCGTCCAGCGACAGCAGCAGCGTGTTGCGACCGCCTTCGCCATTGAGGTAGCTGGCGTCGAAATTCAGGGTAGCATCCGTCAGCGGCACACCTGCCGGCACCGGCAGATACAGTTCGCGGCGGGCATCGGTGGAGCCGAGGATGATCGGTGTGTCGATTCCCAGATCGCGCAAACTCACCTCACGCTCTTGGCGTGTGTCGGTATTGAGCCGGTTGATCGCCTGGGTGAGCGGACTGTCCGCGGCCAGGGCAAAGGTCGGCATGAGCGCGAGCAGGCTCACGCCACAGGCAAGGGCGCTGAGCGCACCCGTATGGATGGCAACGGAAGACTTCATTCAGGTAGATCTCGAGCTGATAAGGGGATAAGCGGTTCGGTTTATTGAGAGGTGAAAGCCGGGTAACTTTTCTCGGACACAGGCAGCGCTGACGGGTAGTGCATGAACTCGGGCAAAGGCAAACGAGCCACGATGAAATCATCGACCGGACGGCCCATCAGCGCATCGACGATGCGCACGCTGGCATGGCCGTCGCCGTAAGGGTTGGCTGCCTGGGAGCAGCGACGCCACAGCAGGTCGTCATCGAACAGCGCGTTGACGCCCGCGATGATCGAGTCCGGTGAAGTACCGACAAGACGCACAGTGCCCGCTGCCACCGCTTCCGGGCGTTCGGTCACATCACGCATGACCAGCACCGGAATGCCCAGCGACGGTGCTTCTTCCTGCACGCCACCGGAGTCGGTGAGGATCACGTGGGCGCGTTGCATCAGACGCACGAAGGCCAGATAGTCCAGCGGTTTGATCAGGTGCACGTTGGGCAGGTCACCCAGTTGCTCGGTGACCGGGCCCATGACGTTGGGGTTCAAGTGCACGGGATAGACGATCTGGATATCCGTGCGCCGGGCCAGATGGCTCAGGGCTTTGCAGATGTCCAGGAAGCCTTCGCCGAAATTTTCCCGACGATGTCCGGTGACCAGCAGGACCTTGCGGCCGGTTTGCAGGAACGAGAACTGCTGGTCCAGGCTGGCGCGCAAATCAGCGTCCTGTTCAATCCGTCGCGCGGTGATCTGCAACGCATCGATCACCGTATTGCCGGTCACGAAGCTGCGTCCCTGCAGGCGTTCATCGAGCAGGTTCTGACGCGACTCCTGGGTTGGCGCAAACAGCATGTCCGCACCGAGGTCGATGCAACGACGGTTCATTTCTTCCGGCCACGGGCTATAGATATCCCCGGTTCGCAAACCGGCTTCCACATGACCGACCGGAATGCGCCGATGGAACGCCGCCATGGCAGCGACCATGGCCGAAGAGGTGTCGCCATGCACCAGCACCCGGTCCGGACGCGTCAACTCCAGCACCGGGTCAATCGCCTCGTACAACGCCGCCGTCAGGGAATTGAGGGTTTGGTGCGGCGTCATCACATCGAGGGTGTGATTGGCCTTGAGGTCGAACAGATCCAATACCTGTTTCAGCATGCTTTGGTGCTGGCCGGTGATGCAGATCAGCGAATCAATGCCAGGTTCCGCAGCAAGGGCTTTGACTAAAGGCGCCATCTTGATGGCTTCTGGACGGGTTCCGAAGATCGACAGAATTTTAATCTTTGACTGATGGCGCACGACGATGTCTTCCTTGCGCAGTATCAGTGCGCAACGCAACAGCGGCCCGGTTTTATTGAAACCGAGCAAGCTAGCGGTATTTGAATTTAGGTTGGGTCCGGTGCTCGGCGAGTGAACTGGTGTTCACTTTATGCAATAGAGCGCATTGCCAGTAACCCGGAATCGCCCGGATTATTAGCATCCATAAAGAATATTTAAAAGTGTTATCTATGTTTTTTTATTTAATTAAAAAGTATGAAACTTTTATATTTATGGCCGGTCTTTTTGTAGTTTTTGGTCATTTTGCCAATATGGGTGTTGTTTGTTTTAGTCGTCATAAGTATTTGAATTTAAAGAATGTAATATTCTTACGAACCGTTCGTCGGCGCTTATGAATCATTCCGGCCATATAAGAGTCGTGGCCTGCGCGGTCAGCCGTCGGTTTCTGGAGTATAGACTGTGATAGTCACTTTAGTGACGCCTGTATATTGTCGTGCGCAATAATTTTTTGTTTGCGAAGTTACAGCGGGTATATAAATGCCCGACTGCGCATCTCTAAGGCCAGTGCGTTGGTCTTCGAAAAAAACTTGCTTGATTACTTCGCTTTCCAGTGACCACCGCCAGACTCGCAATCAACTTTCACCTGGCTTAAGTGCTCGGTATCGTAGTAATACGTCGTGACCTGAGCCTTGTCGGGAATGTTGAGCGACTTGGCGTTCTTGTCTTTACTGGTGGAATGAGGATTGGCCAGCGATTCCTGAGTCAAGGTCGCGATGCAGGTGGCCCGATAATGATCGTCACATTGTTCGACCTTTTTCTTGGTGCTGGTCATCATTTCCTTGCTTTCATTGCTGCATGACCAATCGATGGAATTCACCGGCATGCCTTCGTACTCATAGCAGCTGTGGGATTCGACCACGGGCACGGAAGGGCTTTGGGAGCGGGTCAGCACGTCGCAGCCTTCAGCGACAGCCAGGGTCGGACTGAGGCTGGCGATCAGAAGCAGAGCTTTACTGTTCATCGGGGTTTCCTCTCCAATGCGCCTCGCCGGATCAGGGATGAGCGCTGATAAAGTTTCGAAAACACGGTGAGGCGCAGGGTTCAATTCGTTTTTGATCTGTCGCCTGCCCGGCAAGCTGCGCATCATGGCGCTGTCTCCTGGGGAACCGATGGGAGGCCTGTAGGCCTTTGCGATATCCTGATGTACCAGACTCCCTGTTCGTTAACGCAACCGAGTGCCAAAAAACATTGATCGAACGACGCCAATTCAGCGGAGGCATGAAGGGGAAAAATCTTCGCTATCTGAACGACAACCCCAACGAGCCTGTTCAAATGACACGGACAGGCTTTTTGCTGCTCGAACATTTCTCGCTGCCTGCTTTTACACAGGCGCTGGACACGATCGTCACCGCGAATCTGCTACGACCCACGTTGTTCTCATCCCGTACGTTCGGCTTGAACGACGGCGAGGTCGTCAGTGATCTGGGGCTGGTCATTCGGCCGGATGCGCGCATCGATTGCTCGGTGATTAACGACCTCGATCTGCTGGTCATTTGCGGTGGTTACCGGACCGAGTTGAAAGCGACGGATGAGTTGATCAGTCTGTTGAGAGCGGCCGCCGAACACGGTGTCAGCCTGGCCGGATTGTGGAATGGTGCATGGTTCCTCGGGGTCGCCGGTTTGCTTGACGGGTACCGTTGCGCGATTCACCCCGAACATCGCCCCGCGCTCGCGGAAATTGCCAAGGCCACGCACGTCACCAGCGAGCCTTTTGTCATCGACCGGGACCGGCTGACGGCGTCCAGTCCGTCAGGTGCTTTCCATATGGCGCTGGACTGGATCAAGGGCTTGCACGACAAGGCGCTCGTCGAGGGCATCGAAGACATCCTCGCGTTCGAAGAGTCCCGCTACCGGCGCATTAAACCGACGGAAAATGTCTGTGTGAGCGCACCCTTGCGTGAGGTGGTGAAGCTGATGGACGCCAACCTCGAAGAACCGCTGGAGCTGGAGCAATTGGCGGTCTATGCAGGTCGTTCTCGTCGACAACTCGAGCGCTTGTTCAAGGAGCAACTTGGCACCACGCCGCAGCGCTATTACATGGAGCTGCGGATTACCGAGGCGCGTCGATTGCTTCAACACACGGAGCTGTCCCAAGTGGATGTGCTGGTGGCGTGCGGTTTTGTGTCGCCGAGTCATTTCAGCAAGTGTTACAGCTCGTATTTCGGCTACCGACCGTCGAAGGAAACGCGGTTGGTGAAGTAGATTTTTCACGCCTGGCTTCGGATGTACGCATCTCCCTTGTAGGAGCGAGCTTGCTCGCGAAAAACGTACGGACACCGCGTTCCTCCGGATGTACGCCAATCACCTGTAGGAATCGGTGTAAGTCCGCGCCATCCGATTTTACTGACAGAGTTGCGTTGTCGTATGACTACGCTAAGCTTCAGATCGAACAACGTCGCCCGAAAACTCGCCAGCTTCCCCGTGCCGCTCACCGCGCCGCGCCGGCATTGACGTTCAACCAAGACGAACGGCGATTTTGCCAATTGACAGTGGGGTAGTGGACTCGTTATAAAAGCTACAGTTGTACGATGACATACGATACAACTACTGAAATCCTAAAAATAAAAAACCGGCACCCCATCATGAAATCAATCCGCATACGCACCTCCCCGAATGCCGCTTCCTGCGGGCCGGTCTTGACTGCTTGTCCGTCAGCACCGTCATTGCTGCTGTCCGCGGCTGTCTTGCGATACCCCCGATAACACGCATTGCCCGTCCTGCTCGCGCCGCCGCAAAGTGTGCTGCGCGCAAGAAGTGATCTCGCTTGAAACCGAGAGATCATCACCCTAATCCAATAATAAAGTGATGCCATGAATCTGAACGAGCCCATCAATGCGCAACGTGTCGGCCAGGCCGTCGGCAAATATCGCTGGACCATCTGCGCGCTGTTGTTCTTTGCCACCACCGTCAATTACCTGGACCGCCAGGTGCTCAGCCTGTTGGCGCCGGATTTGTCGACGCAATTTGGCTGGAGCAACAGCGACTACGCCAACATCGCTTCCGTTTTCCAGTTTGTGTACGCGATTTCCATGTTGTTTGCCGGCCGGTTCGTCGACAAGATCGGCACCAAGAAGGCCTACATCATCGCGATCGTTATCTGGTCGACCGGCGCCATGATGCATGCCTTTTCAGTGCCGATGGGCGAGGGCATCGCTGCGGTATCCAGTGCCTTCGGTCTGGCCGTTATCCCGGTTTCGATCGCAGGCTTCATGCTGTCTCGCGCGGTGCTGGCGATTGGTGAAGCGGGTAACTTTCCGATCGCGATCAAGGCCACTGCCGAATACTTTCCCAAGAAGGAACGCTCCTTCGCCACCGGTATCTTCAACTCGGGCGCCAACGTCGGTGCCATCCTCGCACCGATCAGCGTACCGCTGATTGCCAGCCTGTGGGGCTGGGAAATGGCGTTCATCGTGATAGGCGGGTTGGGCTTCGTCTGGGTGGCTTTCTGGATTGCGCTCTACGAAAAACCGGAAAACCAAAAACGCCTCTTGGCGCAGGAACTGGCCTATATCCGCAGTGATTCGCAGGTGATCGCCACCCCGGAGCCGGGCGTCGCCGAGAAAAAAGTATCGTGGTTCAAGCTGCTGACCTACCGCCAGACCTGGGCGTTCGCCTTCGGCAAATTCATGACCGACGGCGTATGGTGGTTCTTCCTGTTCTGGCTTCCGACCTATCTGTCGGCGCAATACGGCATGAAGGGCCAGGCCATCGTATGGCCGCTGGCCGTGCTGTACAGCATGACCATGGTGGGCAGCATCGGCGGCGGCTGGTTCCCCAGCTACTTCATGGCGCGTGGCGACGCGCCTTATGACGGTCGTATGAAAGCCATGCTGGTGATTGCTTTCTTCCCGCTGCTGGTTCTGCTGGCGCAGCCATTCGGCTACATCAGTTTCTGGGTGCCGGTGCTGTTGATCGGCATAGGCGCGTCGGCGCACCAGGCGTGGTCATGCAACATCTTCACCACCGTGTCTGACATGTTCCCGCAAAAATCCATCGCTTCCGTAGTCGGCATTGGCGGTCTGGCTGGCGGTATGGGCGGGGTCGCGATGACCAAGGTTGGCGGTTGGGTGTTCGACTACTACAAATCGATCAACGATATTCACACCGGTTACATGATCATGTTCGCCATCTGTGCGGTGGCTTATCTGGTGGCGTGGAGCGTCATGAAGCTGCTGGTGCCACGTCATAAGGAAATCACTGACCTGTAGATGAATCGCCCGACGAAGTTGAACCGGCCAGGTTCAATTTCGTCGTTCCTCGCCACCCGTGGCTGCTCAAGCGAAGCAAGCGATCCTCTGGGCAACGCATGAGCAGAACGGATATGCATCGCCCGGACTGGGAGACTCATTACAAAATCCATATATGAAGGGCGCAATTATTTTGAGCAGCAGCGCTAAGCAATTCACGTATCCAGCGCCGTAAAATATGCCACCCAGTGAAGGTGGTCGGTGGAGCACAACCCTTCAATAGATGAATTTACCGCCGATTCTTTACCTTGTATGCGGAAACACATATATTCGCCTAACCGCATATGAGCTGAGATTTCATCATGACCAGCAAAGCCCGTGTCCTGTTCGTTGTACCGCCAACGCTGCCCGCTCTCAGCTGGCCCAGAGCGCATCAAGATGTTCGTCCTGGTCAAAAACAAACACTGAGAAACGATATGGCTGACCATTTGACACCGACCACTGTTTTCAAATGCCTGGCTGATGACACTCGGGTCCGCACGATGATGCTCATCACCCGCGAAGGAGAGCTATGTGTTTGCGAGCTGACCTGTGCGTTGAATGAGAGTCAGCCAAAAGTTTCCAGACACCTCGCGCAGCTGCGCGGTTGCGGTTTGCTGTCGGACCGTCGGCAAGGCCAATGGGTGTATTACCGACTGCACCCGAATCTCCCGGATTGGGTTCATCACGTACTGACCACCGTGCTCGAAAGCAACAAGCACTGGTTGAGCCCTGATGCCAAACGCCTGGATGAGATGGGTGACCGTCCCGAGCGGGCACTCGCTTGCTGTGAAAGCCAGATCGCCTGATTCCGCTTTCGACTACGAGACCGCTCGATGAAAATCCTGTTCCTCTGCACTGCCAATAGCTGCCGCAGCATCCTTTGTGAAGCGGTCTTCAATCACTTGGCACCGGAAGGCCTGAAAGCCTACAGCGCGGGCAGTCAGCCCAAAGGTGAAGTGCATCCACTGAGTCTCAAAACTTTGGAAAACGCAGGTATGTCGACGCTTGGGCTGTTCAGTAAGTCCAGCGATGTCCATGTGAATTTGGCACCAGACTTCGTCATCACGGTGTGCGACAAGGCTGCCGGTGAAGCCTGTCCGGTATTTTTCGGGCCGGCCACCAAGGCCCACTGGGGACTGGCTGACCCCTCGGAATACCACGGGACTCAAGAAGAAATCGAGGCGGCTCTTGAAGCCACGTTGGAGCAGATCAAAACCCGCATTGAAGCCTTCCTGGCTTTACCGCTATCCCAACTGAGTGCCAAACAGCTCAAGGCAGAGCTGGCCCTGATTGGCACGCTGTAATCTCAGGAGCAATGATCATGAGTAAAAGCCGCCTTTCATTCCTGGACCGTTACCTGACGCTATGGATTTTTCTCGCCATGGTCCTGGGCATCGGTTTGGGGAGCCTGTTCGAAGGCTGGCCGCAGTGGCTCAACAGTCTTTCTGTGGGCACAACCAACATCCCCATCGCTATCGGCTTGATGGTGATGATGTATCCGCCTCTGGCCAAGGTTCGTTATGAGGAGCTGCCGGAAGTCTTCAAGGACAAGCGCATCCTCGTTTTGTCTTTGGTCCAGAACTGGGTCATCGGCCCGGTGTTGATGTTCGCGCTGGCGATCATCTTCTTGCGGGACCAGCCGGAATACATGACAGGCCTGATCCTGATCGGCTTGGCGCGTTGCATCGCGATGGTGCTTGTCTGGAATCAGATCGCGGGTGGCAACAATCAGTACGTCGCCGGGCTGGTGGCATTCAACAGCATCTTCCAGATCCTGTTTTTCAGTGTGTATGCCTGGGTCTTCCTTGGTCTGCTGCCGCCGCTGTTTGGGTTGGAAGGCAGTGTGATTGAGACCAGTTTTGTCAGCATTGCCGAATCGGTTCTGATCTACCTGGGTGTGCCATTTCTGGCGGGTTTCCTGACCCGCAGGATCCTCATCGCCCGTAAAGGTGAAGCTTGGTTCCAGGAGCGCTTCATTCCGAAGATCAGCCCACTGACGCTGGTGGCACTGCTGTTGACCATCGTGGCCATGTTCAGCCTCAAGGGGGACGTGGTGCTGCAATTGCCGCTGGATGTATTGCGCATCGCGATTCCTCTGACGATCTACTTCGTCGTCATGTTTTTCATCAGCTTCTGGATGGGCAAGCTGCTCAAGGCTGACTACCCACGCACCACCGCACTGGCTTTCACCGCCGCGAGCAACAACTTCGAACTGGCGATTGCCGTCGCCATTGCGACCTTCGGGCTGGCTTCTCCGGTCGCTTTCGCCACGGTGATTGGCCCGTTGGTGGAAGTGCCGGTACTGATTTCCCTGGTTGGTGTTGCCCTCTGGCTGAAGCGTCGCTGGTTCGATGAATCCAAGAGCGCTGCTGCGCAGGACAAAGACTATGTTTGATGTCTGGTCGACCGCTATTGCGAGCGCAAGGAGTCGGCGGAAGAACTCATGAAACGTGTCAATCAGCGCTCCATCTGAGGGTTTTTCACCGTGCCACGACACGCCTATTTCCTACAGCCCTGGGTTGCGTCCACGCGTCATTCAGCATCCCGCCCATATTGAATACATCGGCCAGTTCGACATCCCGTCGAACGCCCACGGACAACAGGTACAGAGCACAACAACATGACTATCAAAGTTGGCATCAATGGTTTGGGCCGGATCGGTCGCCTCGCTCTGCGAGCCGCTTGGAGCTGGCCAGAGTTTGAATTCGTGCAGATCAACGATCCAGCAGGGGATGCGGCAACTCATGCGCACTTGCTGAACTTTGATTCGGTGCATGGCCGTTGGAATTATCAGGCCGAATCCGAGGGCGAGAGCATCGTCATCGACGGCAAGCGGATCAAGGTCAGCGCCAATAAGGCCATTGCCGATACCGATTGGTCAGGTTGCGATCTGGTGATCGAAGCCAGCGGCAAAATGAAGACGGTCGCGGCACTCCAGGCTTACCTGGACCAAGGTGTGAAGCGGGTTGTGGTCAGTGCGCCAGTGAAAGAGAAGGGTGCGTTGAACATCGTCATGGGCGTCAACCATCAACTGTTCAAACCGGCTCAACATCGAATCGTCACCGCCGCTTCATGCACCACCAACTGTCTGGCGCCCGTGGTGAAAGTCATCCACGAGAAACTGGGCATTCGCCACGGTTCGATCACCACGATCCACGACTTGACCAACACCCAAAGCATTCTCGATCAGCCGCACAAGGATCTGCGGCGTGCACGTGCTTCAGGCATGAGCTTGATTCCGACCAGCACCGGCTCGGCCACCGCCATCGCCGAGATCTTCCCGGAGCTGCGTGGACGCCTGAATGGTCATGCCGTACGCGTGCCGTTGGCCAACGCGTCGCTGACTGACTGTGTCTTTGAAGTCGAGCGCGCCACCACTGTCGAAGAAGTGAATCAGTTCCTTAAAGATGCTTCGGAGAACGAGCTGAAAGACATCCTCGGCTTTGAAGAGCGCCCGCTGGTGTCTATCGACTACCGTACCGACCCGCGCTCATCGATCATCGATGCGCTGTCGACCATGGTCATCAACGGTACCCAGGTCAAACTCTATGCCTGGTACGACAACGAATGGGGTTATGCCAACCGCACCGTCGAGCTGGCCAAAATGGTCGGGCTGGCAGTTTAAGGAGCGGTCATGAAAGCGTTGTCAGCCCTCGCCCCGCAGGTGCGGCAGTACTTGCTCGTGACGGGCAACTACTGGGCCTTCACCCTCACCGACGGCGCCTTGCGCATGTTGGTGGTGCTGCACTTTCACGCGTTGGGCTACAGCCCACTGCAAATCGCGGCGTTGTTTCTGTTCTATGAAATCTTCGGCGTGATCACCAACCTGCTAGGCGGCTACCTCGGCGCCCGGCTGGGCCTGAACCGAACCATGAACATCGGTCTGGGCATGCAGGTTGTTGCGCTGCTGATGCTGACGGTTCCGGCGGCCTGGCTCACCATCCCTTGGGTGATGGGCGCTCAGGCGTTGTCCGGGATTGCCAAAGACCTGAACAAGATGAGTGCTAAAAGCTCCATCAAACTTCTGGTTCCGGAAGGGCAACAGGGCAAGCTCTATCAGTGGGTGGCGATCCTCACCGGCTCGAAGAATGCACTCAAGGGTGTTGGCTTCTTTCTCGGCGGAGCGTTGCTGGCATTGATCGGCTTCAAAGGTGCATTGCTGGCCATGGCGGGTGTCCTGGCGCTGATCTGGATCAGCAGCTTGATGCTGTTGAAGAAGGACCTGGGCAAAGCGAAAGCCAAGCCCAGGTTTCGCGACATCCTGTCCAAGAGCCGGGCGATCAATATCCTCTCGGCGGCTCGGATGTTCCTGTTCGGTGCCCGCGATGTCTGGTTCGTGGTGGCCTTACCGGTGTACCTGAGCAGCGTCTTTGGTTGGGACTTCTGGAAGGTTGGCGGCTTCCTCGCAGCCTGGGTGATTGGTTACGGCATTGTGCAGTCCTTCGCCCCCCACATCACCGGAAAGAAACGTGGGCATGTACCGGATGGTCGTGCAGCGTTTCTTTGGGCAATTGCCCTGGCGGGCCTGCCTGCGGCAATCGCTTTCGGGCTGAACACCGAGCTGTCGCAAAAGGCGGTGCTACTCGGCGGATTGATGGTTTTTGGCGTGTTGTTCGCAGTGAATTCGTCGCTGCACAGCTACTTGATCGTGTCCTACGCCAAGGAAGATGGCGTGTCGCTGGATGTCGGTTTTTACTACATGTCCAACGCCATGGGACGGTTGATCGGCACGGTGCTGTCCGGCTGGGTTTATCAGGTGTATGGGCTGGGGGCGTGCTTGTGGATATCGAGCGCATTCGTGTTGCTGGCCGCACTGATTTCCTTCGGTTTGCCGAGGCATGGCGAACGTGTGTGACACTTTTGGAGACCGCTCCACTTTAATGGTTGCGGTGAATCCAGGCAGGCCTACCGACCATGAGCAACCGCCGCCAATTGCTCGGTGTCAACGCGCACGAAAACGGAATCTCCAACCGCCGTCAGCAGCTCACCCGCGTAGACCTCGCAGATAACGCGGGTCTTGCGTCCGACTTCACCTTCGACTTTCGCACGCAGGGTCAGCGGTACGCCCATCGGCGTCGGCTTGATGAACTTGATGCCCAGGTTGCCAGTGACACAGTTGATGCGCGGGAGGCTGGCGACTTCGCGGTTGTCCATCCGGTAGTGATAGGCCATCGCCGTCCAGTTGGAATGGCAGTCAACCAGCATCGCGATCAATCCACCGTAAACCAGATCCGGCCAGCCGCAATACCTGGCTTCGGGCATGTGCTCGGCGATGACATGTACGCCGTCCTCATGCCAAAAACTCTTGATGTGCAGGCCGTGCGGATTGTTGCCGCCGCAGCCGTAACACACGCCGTCAGGGGCGGCGGCGTCTTGCAGGGAAGTGTCGAGTGTGGACATACCTGGATCATCCTTAAAAATCTGAACACTGGCGAATTCTAACGCTGAACCCATAACAGTGAACGCTAGAAATTCATCCCCGCCGTAGACGACAGATTATCAACCTCGCTGGCTTCTGGAAGCCTGGCGATCACCTTGATCTCGAACTGGAAACCATAAAGCCACGTGACGCCAATCCCGGTCAGCGTCGGGTGCGGCGCGTTGCCCCAGAACTCCGGCACGATCTTCCAGATTGTTTCGAACGTCGATTCGGGATCGACGATGAAGACAGTGACGTCAATCACATCGTCGAACGTGCAACCGGCTGCGGCCAGGATTGCGTTCAGATTATTGAAGGCGAGCCGGACCTGAGCCTCGAGGTCGGGCTCGGGTGATCCATCCTCCTTGCTGCCGACTTGTCCCGACACGAATAAAAAACCATTGGAGCGAATCGCCGGCGAGTAACGATTGCGCTCATAAAGCGCCTGGCGCCCGGACGGAAAAACCACATCGCGCGTTGTCATAAAGTACTCCATCAAGGGGTCAGAGCTGACCCGGAACTAACGTTAAAGGGACTGTAAGGACTTGCGCCCGGGCGATAAACGAGCAACCTTGGCGTTCACTGTTTGGTAAATCCAAACAATCTGGTTGATGTAAGGGGTGACGATGGACCGTTTTGATGCGATGCAGGCGTTCGCGCGTGTGGTGGAGGCGGGCAGCTTCACCAAGGCCGCCGAAACACTGCACATGAGCAAGACCACCGTGACCCAACTGGTGCAGCAACTGGAGGCGCGGTTGCGCGTCAAGTTGCTCAACCGCACGACGCGCAAGGTCAACGTCACCGCCGATGGCGCCGTTTATTACGAGCGGGTGATAAGACTGCTGGCCGACATCGACGACGCTGAAACCAGTCTGTCCGGTGCCTCGGCGGTACCCCGGGGTCGGCTGCGAGTCGATGTGCCGAGCCCGCTGGCGAGCATGATTCTGATGCCGGCATTGCCTGAGTTTTACGCGCGATACCCTGACATCCAGATCGACATGGGCGTCAGTGATCGCATCGTCGATATGATCGATGAGAACGTCGATTGCGTGGTGCGCGGCGGAGAGCTCACGGATCAGTCGCTGATGGCCCGGCGCGTCGCTGATCTGCCGCTTGGCGTTTTTGCGGCGCCGAGTTATCTGGCCCGCGTCGGCATGCCCTTGCATCCGCAGGAACTGGAAGCGTCGGATCATCGAATCGTCGGTTTCCTGTGGGCGCGCACCGGCAAACCGGTGCCCTATGCGATGCACAACCACAGCGAGCGAGTGCAGATCAAAGGTCGCTACGTGTTGGCCGTCGACGATGGCAATGCTTATCTTGCGGCCGGTCTGGCCGGGCTGGGTGTTCTTTGGTTGCCCAAGTACATGTCCAGGGCCTTTGAGGCGCGCGGCGAGTTAGTGCCACTGTTTGAAGACTGGAACCTCGAAACGATGCCGCTTTACGTGGCGTTTCCGCCGAACCGGCATATCAGCCTCAAGCTGCGCGTGTTCATCGATTGGGTGGTTGAGGTGATGGCGCACCATGCGCCGGTCAGCAACCGACAAGGATAAAGTCGTCGAACCCGATTCAGCCGATATAGCCACCGACACCATCCCACAGAAGCTTCAGGGCCGTGACGACCAGCAAGCCGTAACAGGCGCGGTACATCTGACGCTGGTCCAGTCTCGCGTGCAGACGCCAGCCCAGCCAGACACCGCAAGGAACGGCGAGAAGACAAATAAGCATCAGGCTCAGCACGTTGCCTGTCGGTCTGGCCAGCAGCAGCCAGGGCGTGGCCTTGAGAAGATTGCCCACTGTGAAAAACAGGCTGGTCGTTCCGGCATAAACCTGCTTGCTCAGGCCGAGCGGCAGCAGATACATCGCCAGCGGCGGTCCGCCTGAATGCGCAACCATGGTCGTGATGCCCGATGTGAGTCCGGCGGCGACCGCCTTGGACGATGAGCGTGGCCGTACCCTGACTTCTCCGCCAGCCTTGAACCAAAGGCCGACAAACAACAGCGTGACCGCTGCCATCACGATGGCAATCGCGCGGTGGTCCAGCACGCGAAAAAGCAGATAGCCGACGCCGATACCAACGACAAGGCCGGGTACAAGCAACTTCAGGTCCGGTTTTGACCAGGTGGACGGCTTCCAGTAGCGCAGGCCGTACAAATCCATGGCGATGAACAACGGCGCGAGCAGGCCGCCGGCGGTGATTGGGTCCATCACTAGCGACAGCAGCGGAATACCGACAATGGCAAAGCCACCGCCGAACGCGCCTTTCATGAAACAGATCAGAAAGACGCCGGCGAACGTGACGAGAAGTGTTGTCGCGGTCAGTTCCACGGTGCTGCCTCCCAATGTTTATCGGCCTGAAAACCCTTTTGAGCTGGACCCGGGTGCGGACACATGGGGGATTTCACTCACAATGATGAGAACCCATAATCTCAATCACGACCTGCCCGATAAAAAGTGCCAGTTTTGAGGTTTTCCCATGGGCCAGTTTTCAACAAACCCGGATGCAGCCGCACGCGGCGCGGAACGCCGTATCTACGCCAGGCTCCGCGCGCAAATAGAGGACGGCACGCTCGCACCAGGCGCGAAGCTTGTATCGACCCGCGCACTGGCGGCCGAGCTCGGCGTGTCACGCACCACGGTGACGGCGGCCTACGAGCAGCTGGCCGCCGAGGGCTTTGTCGTGACATCGGCAGGAAAGGCCGCCCGGGTAGGCGTCGTGAGGCCTATCCCGACGGGGCCGGTCCAAGCGGACTCGGCGCCGAAGAAGAGTTTGCCGCCCGCGCTTTCCCTGTACGGACAGCGTGTCGCCGCTTTGAAGCCATACGCCATGACGACACCGCTTGCCCGTATCGACTTCAAATACGGTTCGGTCGCCTCGAGAGATTTTCCTGCTTTGGGCTGGCAGCGCGCGTACCGCGCCGAACTGGTCAAGCGTCAGCCCAACCATTATTACGGCCAGCCCCAAGGGGAAGAGCGTTTGCGCAACGCGCTTCAAGGGTATCTGCGACGTGCGCGAGGTCTGACCTGCGATGCGGACCAGATCCTCGTGGTGCATGGCTCGCAACAGGGGCTCGACCTGTGCGCGCGGCTTTTGCTGAACCCGGGGGACACCTTTGTCTTCGAAGAACCGGGCTACCGCATGGCGAGATACTGCTTTGAGGCCACGGGTGCGATGGCGTTGCCAACCCCCGTCGACGCCTCCGGGCTGGATACCAGCGGGCTGCCTGAAGAAGACAGCGTGCGGTTGGCCTATGTGACGCCATCGCACCAGTTTCCCATGGGCGCGGTGATTCCCGTTGCACGGCGCCTGGAACTGCTGAGGTGGGCGAGCCGACAACGTGCGTGGATCATCGAGGATGACTACGGCGGCGAGTTTCGTTATAGCCAGCGTCCCATCGATGCGCTGCAATCCATGGACACGCAGGCGCGCGTGATTTATGTCGGAACGTTCTCAAAGGCTCTGTCGCCACAACTCAGACTGGGTTATCTGGTTCTTCCGCGCGAGTTGATTAACGTTTTCCGCGAAGCCAAACGGCTGACGGATCGTCACTCACCGCGCTGGGAACAAAACGTGCTGGCCTCGTTGATCGAAAGTGGTATGTATGAACGCCACGTTCGCCGTCTGCGTCGAGAGAACGAACGGCGGCGAAGAGCGCTGCTGGATGCCGTTGAACAGCACCTGGTGGGGCAAGGGCAACTGGTGGGCATGGCGGCGGGTCTGCATGGCGTGCTGCTGTTGCCGGGATTTCGTGCTCAGGATGAGCCCTCGTTGCAGGCAGCCGCGCTTGAATGCGGGGTTGGGGTTTACCCGCTTTCGCCGCTGTTTGCCCGCCCCGAATCGACAGCGGTCGAGCGACCGGCAGGGCTCATATTGGGCTACGCGGGCCTGACGGTGCAGGAAATTCATGAAGGCATTCGGCTTCTTGCCTTGGTGATCGCCGGATATTGATTGCACCGGACCGGCCTTCGTTGCCCTTAAAATTATCGGCGCCACCGGCCACTCTGCACTAACGTTCATGCATTCGTCGTCAACTGCGGAGCATACGGATAAATGCACGAACTTCGCCCAGACCCAACGCTCAGTCTGGAATACTGTGCCGAACGCCCGATATTCATGGACTTCTTGCAGCAGGCGAGCTGTTCACCTGATGCAATCGCTGTCATCTCTCAAGATGCGATGTGCAGCTATCGACAACTTGAGGAAATAAGCCGGGGCATTGCGTCCTTCCTGATCAGGGATGGCGCTAAACCATCCGACCGGGTTGTTCTTGTTTCGAGTCGCTGTGCGGGTCTGGTCTATGCAATGCTCGGTGTGTCGCGTGCCGGATTGATGTTCACGGTGGCCGATGTCGCCTACCCGCCAGCGCGTGTAAGTCAAATCATTCGGGCGCTTGAGCCCTCTTTTGTGCTGGTGTGCGGCGAGGCGACGGTCGAACTCCAGCTTGAGCGCCTTGAGTCAAATCCTCGAATCGTTCAAATACCGGAAAGTCCCACCGATGCGCTGCGGGCGTTCGCCTGTGATCAAACGAGCTTGCCTGAAGTCAATCCGGCCGATCCGGCCTATGTCACTTTCACCTCGGGCAGCACCGGTGAGCCGAAAGGGATTGTGACTCACCACGCGCCTTTGGTTCACTTCATTGAATGGCATACCCAGTGTCATTCGTTATCGAAAGACGATCATTTTTCCTTACTGTCCGGACTTGGTCATGACCCTGTCTACAGGGACGTATTTACGCCGCTGTCCATTGGCGCGAAAGTTATTATTCCGGCGCAATCAATCGTCATAGATCCTTCAGCGTTGGCGACGTGGATACATCAAAATGGCCTATCCATCATTCATCTGACGCCCCCGTTGGGGAAACTGATTGAAACGGGAGCGAAACTTAAAGGGCTTGAATTCAACGCCTTGCGCTATCTGTTCTGGGGCGGAGATGCATTAAGTAATACGCTTTACAAACAAATATGCGTGATCGCCAGGAATGCCGTCAGCGTCAACTTTTACGGCACGACGGAAACACCGCAGGCCATGGCGTACCATCATCTGGATCCGGAAGCCGCCAATGTAAAAATTCCGCTGGGCAAAGGGATCGAAGGCGCACAACTGCTGGTCGTAAATGGCTCCAATCAGTTGGTCAGTGAAGGCGATGTCGGAGAAATACTGATACGCAGCCCTTATTTATCGTTGGGCTACTGGAACGACACCTCGCAAACCAGAGAAAAGTTTGTGGTGAATCCATTTACGAATGTCGAGCACGACATTTGTTACAAAACCGGCGATCTTGGCACCTATCTTTCAGATGGCAGTGTCAGTTTCCTGGGGCGGGGCGACAGCCAGGTCAAGATTCGTGGCCATCGAATCGAACTGACGGAAATCGAGGGCGCACTTTCACGGCATCCCCGCATCAAGCAGTGCGTGGTGCTCGCCAACCATGACACGTCGCTCGCCAGGCTGGTTGCCTACTGCGTTGCGACAGCGCCGGTTTCATCAATTGAACTGCGTGACCATGTCAGTAGGGAGCTCCCCGACTATATGGTCCCGGCGTTGTTCGTTTTTCTGGAGGCCATTCCACTGACGCCGAACGGAAAGATTGATAAGCGCGCGTTGCCCTCGATTGAAACGGATGTAACGTCGCCGGAGTTGGGCCAGTCCCTCTCGCCGCTGACACTGAAGCTGGTGGCCGCATGGTCGGAAATACTCGAAGTCCCGCGCATAGATTCAAATTTGTCGTTCGTTGAGCTGGGTGGGGATTCGCTCTCGTTCGTACAAGCTTCCATGGCACTCGAAGACCTGAGTGGCCATCTCCCGGATCAATGGGAAATGATACCGGTACGCGATTTGTGTGAGCTGACCCATAAAGCCAACTCGTCCAGGTTTTCACTGCGGGCAATGGAAGTTCCTGTCCTTCTACGCGTCATGTCCATTCTTTTTATTGTTATCGGGCATCTTGATGTTTTTTCAAAGTGGGTGATTGCAGGCGAGACGAAGGTGTTGTTTATCGTCTCCGGCATCAGTCTGGCAAGGTTTCAACTTCAAGCCATCATCGAGCGTGGTAACGTGCGTACACTTGGAAAGTCCATTGTCAGTATCGCGATACCTACCATACTGTACGCCATGTTGGTTCAATTCCTCTTCGACAGGATTCATTGGCAGACGGTGTTGCTCGTTTCAAATTGGTTTTCAGAAAGTGAAGTAGGCGTTTTTACGTATTGGTACATCGAAGTTCTTCTGCAAATGATAATAATCATTGGATTCGCCCTCTCGTTCGAGCGAGTCAGAAAAACGATCATGTCAAACCCGTTTATGAATCTGATCATTGCGTCCTGCCTATTGGCGATAGCTGATGTTCTGATTAATGCGTATTTGTTTGATGCTACGGCACTCTATGAAAGAGTGCCGCAACACACTATTTCGATCATGGTGCTCGGAATGGCCATTCATTACGCCAACTCAAACGTCCAGAAGTGGGTTGCCAGTGCGGTGACCGTCATTTTGCTGGGCGGGCAGGATCTTCAAGTCATCTTCGGGGGGGAAGCGAGGGGGTATATCGATATCGCCCTGCCTGCCGTTCTCGCGGTGATCTGGATCAAGTCCATTCCTGTGCCAGGTATCATCGCGCGAGGGCTTGCGTTAATAGCCTCGTCAACGCTGTACATCTATTTGACGCATTTTCAATTCCGGTCCCTTGCCCGCCACATCGTTGATCTGCCGGCCCTCGCGGTCGTCATCGCCATAGTCGGTGGCGTCGGGGTGGGTTATGCCTGGAGCAAGGGGGTTCGAATTGTCTTGATGCGCTGGAACAGGGGGAAGAAGAAAACCACTGCGGATACGATCGAGCGGGTGGCGTGAGTAAGGACTGGTTTTGAGAGGGTGTGGTTCAGGTTGCGAGCAGGCGCTGATTGATAGTGGTTCGCAGATGACCGCCGTCACCACGGCGGACAAACTGCGTGAATTCCCGGAGGCTCACGGCGTACCAAACATCACCGTCCAGTAAATCCCCGAATCGCTCTTTGGATCCACCGCATACGCCGCACCCAACTCCTGGTACTGCGGGTTCATCAGGTTGGCGCAGTGACCGGGGCTGGCGACCCAGCCATCGACCACCTTGCGCACGGTGTCTTGCCCGGCGGCGATGTTCTCGCCAGTCTGCTGGCCGCTGTAACCCGCCAGTTCTGCCCGATCCCCCGGCGTTCGGCCATCGCGGTCCTTGTGATCGAAATAGTTGTTGTTGGCCATCGACCGCGAGTGGACTTCGGCCGCCGTGGCCAGGGTAGCGTTCCAGGTCAGCGGCGTGGCGGCGGCAAAGGATTGTGTGCCGCATTGGCGCGGCCGACCGCGTGCGACGTTGAGCTCGGCCAGCAATTTCTGGCCTTCGGCCTGCCAATCGCCCAACCGTGCGCTCAACAGCGGGCGGGCCAGCACGATGCGCCACTCACGGTCCTGGCGGGTTACACCGATATCGACAAATTGCGGGTCCAGCACGATCTGGCAAAAGCTTTCCTGAATCGCTTTCATCGCCGAGGGCACATCACGCGGCCCGGACAGGCTGATCGCCTGCACGTTCTTCATGGGATAACCCGCGGTCACCATGGCCTGCTGCAGATTGCCAAGGTTGGTGGGGGACAGCGCTAAACGTGGATCACCCGCCAGCGGCGGCAGTTCTGCCGATACCTGGCCCGCGCAACGCTGCATCTGACTGCGGTAGTCGTTGATCGAATCGATCAGTTGTTTCTCGTCGACCGCCAGCGCCTTCGCAGCGAACAACATACCCAATGACAACGTGGCAAGACGCAAAACGGATGACAGGACACGCATGGAAATCTCCTTGATCTGACTGCGCCCATGATGCGCGATTTCACCCCCGTGAGCGCAATGCCTTTTCGCATCGAAATACAGTTCGTTGGCCGTCTGTCGGAATGAAATCTGGCAACTACAATCAAGCCATGTCGCCCGGAAGACGCGTTGTGCGCCGACATTATGTTGCTTGAATCCAGTCCACCAAGAAGGGTCGATCATGCGATTTATTTGGATAGCAGCCTGCTTTGCGATCACGCTACTCGGCGGCCAGGCATCGGCGACCGAACAGGAACAAAAAAAGGAAGTGGCCGAAAACAAAGCCGAGGTCCTTGAACAAAAAGCAGCGGAAAAGGGCGCCGATGCACCGGTGCCAAAATCCGAAGCCATCACCACCTCCGAAGTGCAGGCGGTCGATCCGGCCGGAGCGTCACCGCTCGACGATGCAATCACCTGCCTGGCGCGCTCGATCTACTGGGAAGCCAAAGGCAAATCGTCCGCCGACATGGAAGCTGTCGCCAGTGTAGTCATGAATCGCCTGGGGCATGAAGGCTTTCCGGACACGGTGTGCGCGGTGGTCAAACAGGGTTCTGAAACGAAGAACTGCCAGTTTTCCTGGTGGTGTGACGGGCGTTCCGATCAGGTCCAGGAAGAAACCCAATACGCGATCGCCAAGGAAATCGCGCGCAAGGCACTCAACAAGCAGCTCAACGATCGAACCAACGGGGCGATATATTTTCACGACCGCCATGTGAAACCCGATTGGGCGAGGAAGTACATCAAGACCACCGAGACCAGCATGTTTCTCTTTTATAAGCCCAAGGGTGGGGACGCTCGGTAGCGGGTGTCATCCGGGTGTCATCGAACCCATGTAAAAATTCTTGCAAACCGTCTTGAGCGTTCAGCGGACCCGGGTCTGCTGACAGATGAATTTTGCAAGGAATAACTCCATGAAAGGAGACGCCCCCCTGTTTGCAGCCATTGACCTGGGCTCCAACGCGTTTCGCATGATGATCGGCCAGTCGGTCAAACGGAACCAGCAACTGGTGATCCAGGAAGTAAAGACCCTACGTGAGCCGGTTCGGTTGGCGGAGGGGTTTCAGGGCGGCGCGCTGGACGAAATGGCGCTGGATCGCGGATGGCAGGCACTCGCGCGCTTTGGCAAAAAGCTGCGTGGCTTCGAGCCCGGGCGCGTTCGGGCGGTGGCTACCAGTGCAGTGCGCGAAGCCGACAATGCCCAGCTGTTTCTGGCCAGCGCGGAGCGGCATCTGGGATTCCGGATTGATGTGATTTCCGGGCATGAAGAAGCCCGGCTGGTCTACGCCGGTGTGGCCCATACGGTTCCCGGCACCGAGCGCAAGCGACTGGTGATCGACATCGGTGGCGGCTCCACGGAATTGATTCTGGGGCAGGGCGCTCAACCGCTGTTGACCGAGAGCATCGCCATCGGCAGCGGCACCTTTGGCGCGCGTTACTTTCAAGGTGGCCGCATCACGGCCCCGGCACTGCTGGAGGCTGAGCGTGTCGCCACACTCCAGTTCGAGCGCGTGGCGCGCCGTTATCGCACGCTGGGTTGGCAGCAGGTCATCGGTTCTTCAGGCACCGCACGGATGCTGGCAAAAGTCCTCAAGGCCAACGGCTTGAACGACGATGGCCAAAGCGGTATCACCTACAGCGGCCTGTTGCGCCTGTCATTGCGCCTGCTGGAAGTGGGGCACGTCAAACAGCTCAGACTTGCCGGTTTGCAAAGCCATCGCCTGAGCATCCTGCCCGGCGGACTGGTGCTGATGCTGGCGGCGTTCAAGGTCTTTGGCGTTTCGCACATGACACCTTCCGAGCCGGGTTTGCGGTTCGGTGTGTTGCATGGGTTAATGACCAGGCATTGATCGTTCATCGCGACTCGCCACGAACAAAAAAGGCACCTTCATCGTCGGATGAAGGTGCCTTTTTCGTGGGCATCGGCCTTACAGTTCCATACCCAGAAAGATCAACGTATTGCCATGGGCCTCGGCCGCTGCACGCTGGTTGTAGCTGTCGCGATGCGAGCAGTTGAAGCCATGTTCGGCTTCCGGATACACGACGATTTCCACGTTATCGTTGTTGTCGAAGCGCTCGGCGATTTTTTCGACGGCTTCCAGCGGAATGTGGCTGTCCTGTTCACCGAAATGCATCAGCAGCGGCACTTCGATTTCATCGGCCCGGTCCAGTTGGTTCTGGATGCCGCCACCGTAATAGGCGATGGCCACGTCCACCAGCCCGTTGGCGGCGGTGTGGTACGAAAGCAGGCCGCCAAAGCAGTAACCGATGGAAGCGATCCCGCCGTCCAGGCCCGGCTGGGCTTTCAGAACATCAATGGCCAGTTCGATGTCCTTCTGCGCCTTGTCGACGTCGGTGGCATTCATCAGTTCGACGGCGCGTTTCCAGCCGGCTTCATCGTAGGTCAGTTCGATACGGTGGCCGCTGCGCCAGAACAGGTCCGGCGCTATCACCAGGTAGCCGTCGGCGGCGTACTGTTCGGCGACGGAGCGGATATGTTCGTTGACGCCGAAGATCTCCTGGATCAGCACGATCCCCGGGCCCTTTTGGGTATGCGGAATGGCCAGGTAAGCGTCGAATTTACCTTCGGCGCTGTCAATCTCGATCCATTGGGTGGTCACGCTCATGGTGGCTCCTGTCTACGCAAGTGAGGTGGGAGGTGCAGCTTGCCACGTTAACATTTCAGCGATTGTTGCGACGCCAGAAGAATCGAGCCAGCAACGCATCGAGGCTGAGCTTGCCGGCACCCGAGAGCAATAGCGGCATCAGGGCGGCGAGGTAGATCAGCGGCAGCTTGAAGTTGCCGTGCCCCTTGTTGCTGATGGCATAACCCTGGGCAAGCTCACTCAATGTAGACCAATCGGCCGGCCAGTGAACGGCAGCGGTCGCCACGACGGTCACGACGATCAACACGATGGCGGAAATCCGTGTGCCCAGCCCGACGAGAATGGCGATAGCGCAAATGAGTTCGGCCCACATCGACAGTCCCCAGTTCAGCGTGGCCGGCACATGGTCGAACGGAAAGGGGAAGCGTTCCTGGATGTCGGCAAACCAGTTTTCGCCATTCCACTTTTCCAGGCCGGACTCGAAAAATTCCCAGGCGATGAACACCCTTAAGGTCAGGGGGGCGAGCCAGCGACCGGCACGATCAAGGTTCAGGTGCAGGCCTTTCACGGCCGACGAGATTGCAGCGTTCATGGACGTGGTCTCCGTTCAGTCAGGATGCGGGGCCCTGCGGCCCCAGGCAGGGTTACTCGCTGGCGCCGCATTTGCCTTCGCCGCACTTGCCTTCAGCCGGTTTTTCCGCAGTGTCGGCCTGGACCTGGCTGTAGCCGTGGGCCAGTTGTTTCATGCTGAATGCTTCGGACTCGGAAGCCGACGCGACGTTGGACAGAGCCAGACCGCCCGCGATGATCAGGCCGAGGGTCAGGGAAGAAGTCGAGAGTTTGAACATGGTGATACTCCGTAGCATTGAGTGAGTTGAGCGCTTTGATCGGCTTGGCCAATCGACAGGCACATTTCATCAATCGGGTGTATCTGCGGTGTGTCGCGGGGGCGGGGTTTTAGGGGCGGGGTGTGTCAACGGCGGGGCTGTACACACTCTGATACGTAACCGGCGATCCCTTGTGGGAGCGAGCTTGCTCGCGATAGCGGACTAACAGTCGATATTGATGTTGCCTGACACACCGCTATCGCGAGCAAGCTCGCTCCCACAGGGGGCAGTGGTGTTTTGGGGGTTGGCTTCATCCCAGCCAGATTTTACAAAACTGTGATCCGCTGCTGACCGACAGCGTCTAGCGTCAGTGTCCCCGCAATCCCATGGGGCGAGACTTCGGAACCCGGCATGCAAGCGCTGTTGAACGAGATTCTTGACGCAGTTCGTCCACTGATCGGTCAGGGCAAGGTGGCTGATTACATTCCTGCCCTCGGCACCGTGCCTGCCCATCAGTTGGGTATTGCCGTGTATGGCAACGATGGCGAACTGTTTTGCGCCGGCGACGCCCACACGCCGTTCTCGGTGCAAAGTATTTCCAAAGTGTTCAGCCTGGTGCAGGCCATCGACCATTCTGGCGAAGCCATCTGGCAGCGACTGGGACACGAACCTTCCGGCCAGCCGTTCAACTCGCTGGTGCAACTGGAGTTCGAGCGCGGGCGCCCGCGCAATCCGTTTATCAATGCCGGCGCGCTGGTCATTTGCGACATCAACCAGTCGCGTTTTGCCGCACCGGCCTTGTCGATGCGCGATTTCGTCCGGCGCCTGTCGGGCAACCCGCAAGTCATGGTGGACGGCAAGGTCGCCGACTCCGAATACCAGCACCGTGCGCGCAACGCCGCCATGGCCTACCTGATGCAATCTTTCGGCAATTTTCACAATGACGTCGAAGCGGTCTTGCGCAGTTATTTCAGTCATTGCGCTTTGCGCATGAACTGCGTGGACCTGGCCCGGGCATTCTGCTTCCTCGCCAACGATGGCTTTTGCAAGCACAGCGGCGAGCAGATCCTCAGCGCCCGCCAGACCCAGCAAGTCAACTCGATCATGGCCACCAGCGGCCTTTACGACGAGGCCGGAAACTTCGCCTATCGCGTCGGTTTGCCGGGCAAGAGCGGCGTGGGCGGCGGGATCGTCGCGGTGGTGCCGGGGCAGTTCACGGTGTGCGTCTGGTCGCCGGAGCTGAACACGGCCGGTAACTCCCTCGCGGGCATGGCGGCGCTGGAACTGCTGAGCCAGCGGATTGGCTGGTCGGTGTTTTAAGGCATACCGGTGGCAGGGTTAATGACGCTCCATGGATTTTCCTATACATTTTCTGACCGCCCCTTGCATGGTGAAACCGCTTCATGTCTCTTGCGCTCGAACGTCTAGTCGCTGGCACGCCAATCCCTTTCGCTGGTAACCGCGTCACCGTGGTCAGCCCCGAACTGGCTTTGCGTTTTCAGCCCGGGGACCACCTTCTGGTGGAGCAGGTCAGCGGTGAGTTGTTGTTGATTCCGGTCGCGGACCAGAAAGCGGCGGCAGTAGCGATCGAGCGGGCCGAAGCAGCGTTTACGGCGATGTCCGCCGTTTCCGACCAGGCGATCAGCGCGTTCTTCGACTTCTTTGCCCAGCGCCTTGAAAATCAGGACTGCTGGGACTTGATCGAGGCTGCCAACCTCGCCGACATCGAATGGGCCAAATCGCGAGGACGCTCGACCACACGGTTACTGGCTGATGATCGCATGCGCCGCGACATGATCGCGGGCCTCAGGGCCTGGCGCGATGCGTCAGCCTCGCGCGGCAAGGTGATCAGTTGCGTCGAGCATGACGGCTGGAAAGTCGAGCAGGTGGTGTCGCCCCTGGGCATCGTCGCCTTCGTTTTTGAAGGCCGGCCTAACGTCTTTGCCGACGCCGCGGGCGTGCTGCGTACCGGCAACACCGCCGTGCTGCGTATTGGCAGCGATGCCTTGGGCACGGCGCAAGCCATCGTCACCCACGCGTTGAACCCGGCCTTGAATGACGCCGGATTACCGGAGGGCGCGGTGTCGCTAGTGGAAAGTGTCAATCACGCCGCCGGTTGGGCGATGTTCGCCGACCGGCGCCTGTCGCTGGCGGTGGCTCGTGGTTCGGGGCGTGCCGTCAGCCAACTGGGCAGCATCGCCCAACAGGCCGGCACCGCCGTCAGTCTGCATGGCACCGGTGGCGCCTGGCTGATCGCCGACAAGGACGCCGACGCCACGCGGTTTGCCGCCGTCGTGCGCAATTCCCTGGACCGCAAAGTCTGCAACACCCTGAACGTTTGTCTGATTCACCGCGACCGCGCCGCCGAACTGGTGCCGCTGTTTCTGCACGCCTTGAAAAAGGCTGGCGCGGCACGGGACGAGGGCTGCAAGTTGCACATCGTGGAGGGCAGCGAAACGTATCTGCCTTTCGACTGGCGACACGCGACGGTCGACGTCTGCCGCGCTGAAGGTTATCAAACTGAAGCGTTGGCCGAGCCGTTGCCCGAGGATCAATTAGGCCGCGAGTGGGAATGGGAAGAAACCCCGGAAGTCAGCCTGAAAATCGTCGACGACCTGGACACAGCAATTGCCTTGTTCAATCGCTACAGCCCGCAATTCACCGTGTCGTTGATCAGCGAAAATGCCGAGGCCCATGAACATTTCTACAACGCGGTCAACGCGCCCTTTGTCGGCAACGGCATCACCCGTTGGGTCGACGGGCAGTACGCGTTGAACAAGCCGGAACTGGGGCTTTCGAACTGGGAGAGCGGGCGACTGTTTGCCCGTAGCGCGATTCTCTCGGGAGATGGTGTGTTCACGATTCGCAGTCGCATGACCCAGACTGATTTGGCGGTTAAACGCTGAGGTTTGAGCGTTATTTAACGCACGTCCCGTCCTTGGTGCGTGCGTTTTAATTAATGGTCAGATATGACCATTAATTAACGTTTAGATGCTACCGTGGGTCAATTATGACCAATAGCATTTGGAGTGGACAGTGTAGCTCATGCATTTTCTATACTCTCCTGCGGAAATCGCTCGCGAACTGGGAAAGAACGCCGAGTCATTGTGCTTAGCCAAAAACCTTTCTCGTAAAACCCTGGCGGAGCAATCCGGAGTTTCGGAGTCTTCCATCAAGCGCTTTGAGCATTCTGGCTCGATTACGCTTGAATCCATGATTCTGCTGGCTACGGCGCTCGATGAGCTCACCCCGGTGATGAAACTTTTCAAGCCCTCGCATCCAGGCTCTATCGAAGAGCTGAAGAATCTCAAACGCAAACGAGGCACCCGATGAGCCCGCCCACCTCCAGGTTCAAGTCGGTTCGACGATAGCTCTCAAGAAGTACGATCCTCCTAAACGCGCTCGTATCGGCGATGGCGATCTCACTGACGCCATTACAAACGCCTTCATTATTTTGATGCTGTCAGTCATCGACTGACTGGCACACCCCATTGGGCGCCTTGCCGGTGGAGGACACTGCCACCGAGTCGTCATCAGCGAGGACGATGGACAGCGTGATGCCGGACCCCTTGGCTTCGAAGCGGCGATCATTGATGGCTTTGGTATCGGCTTCCTTGTTGTTGATCAGCACCGGCCCGTCTTGATCCGCCTGGACGAGAAAATTACCGGGGCACTCCACCGCGAATGACGGGACACCGGCGACGCTGTTTGCCTGGGCAGCATTCGTCATAACCAGCAACAGCAGGAATATCAGGTTACTTTTCATCGCACGTCTCCAGAGACAAACAGCGCATGCGCTTAACAATAGCTTTGTTTGGCGCAGTGGAGTTAAACAAAAAGGCCCCGCTCGATCACTCGAGCGGGGCCTTTTTTACATTGTTGGATGATCAGTAGAACCGGTCAATCACGCGAACTTCATTCTGGTTCTGCATCGCGGCCCAGGCCTGTTTCAGCGTTTGCAGAACATTGCCGATGAAGTCCTTGTCGGCGGCGGCTTTCTTGCCGACATAACCCTGGCCGCGACGGTACATTTTCAGTCGGGCCAGCAGGTTCTGGTTGTTCTGGTCGAACTCGGCTTCATGGGCATGCGGCGACAGGCAGTCGATATGCACCTGGCCCGACTTGCTGATCCAGAGGATATGGCTGTCATGGCTGTCTTTTTGCTCAGCGAACATACGAGCCAGTTCATCGATGGTTGGTTGATTGTTCAGATTCATAATAAAGCCCCTTGACCATTTGGTGATCTTTCAAAGTTGATTCGCTAATACAGGTAGCCCATCGGTTAGTTGATCCCTGGCACCGAAACCAGGACGTCAGCGGTCGGTCGTCGAAATGACGGGATCCCGCGTCTGTTGCATGTAGTCGTGTTGAATAACTGCTACGCAATAGCGTCACAACGAAGAGAAGCAGCGATAACCTTCAGGCCACTACCGACGTTTTCAGGGTCGGCCACAAGCTTCATGAGGATTGATCGCCAGCGTTTCTCGTCCTTGTACTGGACGTTCAGGCCAGGTCAGCTTCTTCAATCTGCCTTGTGGGCAGCGTGTATCCGGGAAAAACAGCTCGGCGGTCAGACGAGCTTGCTCAAACATGTTGCAGTACTCCCGATCGGGGAGATGTCTGCATCATGCAAGGGCAAATCGGAGGCGTCAACGGTTTTGTAGTGATTATTTTCAAGCACTACATATTGTCGGACAAAGCTGTTTGGAATGAGAAAGAGAAACCGGGAAGCGCCCCTCAGGACGGTGGCGGCGAGCTTTGGAAGCGGTAAAAGGTGCAGGGGAAGTCGTCCACCGGCTGCTGATGCCGTGTGTATGCGCCACCGGTGAGATCGTCTATCACACCTGCCCAGAACAATCGCGCGGTCTGATTGGCGTCGATGTGGAAAATCTGCCATTGACCAGGGAGCTGGCTCAAGAGGGTGGAAACGACAAACGTCGCGACACCTTGGCCACGAAAGCGGCGGCAGACGAACAGGTAGCCGATGTTGTACTCGGCACCGGGTAGATGGGTGTGGTCATCCACGGTCACGAAACCAGCCAGTTCCCCCTCGACTTTGATCAGACAGGGGCGGGTGGCAGGGTTTCGCCAGTAGTCTTGTGGGACCTGGATGTTGAAGAAACCATTTGCACCGAGTTTTAGCGGCAGCCATTCGCTGAAGTCGTGCAGGTAGAACTGCATCAGGTTTTCAATGGTTTCCAGTTCATCGCGTTGTGCGGCGTGCAGTTCTATCGTCGGCATGCGGGTTCGCTCCTGATGTTGCCGGACCTGTTGAACAGTAGACCATCGCCCGATCAAGCCTTGCTCGCCGGTTTTGCCGCGCGTTTGCCAGCGGTCGCGGGTTTGCGCTTGGCCGGCTTGCGTTTGTTTTTCCACGGTGCGGCGCCGCGTCCGGCAGGGCTTGCGGGGCCGCTGATGATCAGGCTGAGGCCTGCGCAGCGGGCGACCTGCTTGCTCATCCACGCGGCTTGTTTGGTGACGAACTCTTCCAGGCTCATTTCGCCGCTTTGCACCATGTCCAGCGCCTGTTCCCAGATTGCCGTGGTACCCGGATCGGCAATCGCGCGCGGCACCGCATCGATCAGGCTGAAAGCGGCTGGCGTCGCGGCCAGGGCCTTGCCGTTCTTGATCAGGTAACCACGGTCGAGCAAGCCCTGGATGATCGACGCGCGGGTGGCTTCGGTACCAATCCCGGTGGTGTCCTTGAGCTTCTGCTTGAGCAAGGGATCTTCCACCAGTTTGGCGACGTTCTTCATCGCCTTGATCAGATCGCCTTCGGTGAACGGCTTGGGTGGTTGGGTCCAGAGGTCTTTGAGCTTCGCGTCGGCCACCGCGCACTCACGGCCTTCGGCCAAAAGCGGCAATGTTTGCGGCGCCGGTGTTTCGCGACCCTTTGCCGGTGCGAGGGCCTCGGGCAGGGCGCGCTTCCAGCCGGGCTCGATGATCTGCTTGCCGACTGCACGCAAGGCTTCACCTGCACAGTCGAAGTCGGCCTGAGTCCGGTCGTATTCATGATTGGGCAGAAATTGCGCCAGATAGCGCGCCCGGATTAGTGTGTAGACCGCTCGCTGCTTGCCTGCCAGCCGATCAAGGTTTTTCGCGGCGGCAGTGGGAATGATGCCGTGGTGAGCGCTGACTTTCGCATCGTTCCACGCCCGTGAGCGTCGTTGGGGTTCCAGATAATCCTGCAACGCGTTGAGGGCGGGATCAGCCTGCCTCAACGCCGTCAGAATACCTGGCGCTTCGCTGTGTTGACTGACAGGCAGGTAGCCACAATCACTGCGCGGATAGGTAATGACTTTGTAGGTTTCGTAAAGCGCTTGGGCGATGTCGAGCGTCTCCTGAGCGCCGAGGCCAAGCTTCTTCGAGCAGACTTCCTGCAAGGTGCCCAAATCGAACGGCAGCGGTGCCACTTCACGCATCCGCTCGGTGCGCAGCTTGATCACCCTGGCACTCGCCGCGCTGCCAATCGCCGCTGCCGCTTTTTGCGCCAGCACCTGATCGAGGCATCGGTCCTGATCGTCGCAAGCGTCGGAAGCCGCGCGCCACTGTGCGGTGAACGCCGTGCCATCGTCCAGCAGTTGCACGTCGATGGCCCAGTAAGCCACGGGGACGAAGTCGGCAATGCTGCGGTCGCGATCCACCACCAGCCGCAGGGTCGGTGTTTGTACCCGGCCGACCGGCAACACACCCTGATAACCCGACTGACGCCCCAGCAACGTGAACAAGCGACTCATGTTCATCCCGATCAGCCAGTCGGCGCGTGAACGGCCCAGTGCCGAATGATAAAGGCTGAACGTCTCGGCGCCCGGTTTCAGTGCGGCCAACGCCTTGCGAATCGACGCATCGTCCAGCGCCGACAGCCACAACCGCTGGATCGGCCCGCGATAACGGCAATGCTCGACCAGTTCCCGGGCAATCATTTCGCCCTCACGGTCGGCATCGGTGGCGATCACCAATTCATCGGCTTCGCCAAGCAAGCGTTTCACGGCCTTGTACTGACTGGCGGTGCGCGGTTTGACCGTCATCTTCCATTTGTCCGGAATGATCGGCAGATCCGCCAGCACCCAGCGCTTGTAGCGTGCGTCGTAGGCATCCGGTGGTGCTGTTTCCAGCAAATGGCCGATGCACCAGGTCACCGTGACGTCCGTTCCCAGCCAGCAGCCGTCGCCGCGACGCCGGGCGCCGAGCACGGCCGCAATGTCTTTGGCCTGGGAAGGTTTTTCACAGAGGTACAAGCGCATAACCACCATCGTTCATCAGTTGCCGGGAGGTGCACAGAATGGCGGCTGATGAGCGATGGAGCAATCTTTATCTGTATGGATGTACAGCTCGTGCGTTTCGATTAATTGCGACTAGGTTCAGTCGTTCGGGTTAATCGCTGGCTGTGGAAGTTTGGCGAAGTCGAGGGTCCACGCCGCGGCCATCGGCGTCGATGTCTTTCCGTTCGGCTGCGAAGCCATCGTGATGATGAAATCTGGGTTATACCTGACAATTGCGATCACCCATCATCGTGCCGAGGAACGCATTTCATGAAAAGCTCCGGTCCCAGTCCAGTGATCACCATCGCAGAGCAGCCCGGCTGCCTGTTAGTGAAGTTTCATGGTATCCAGGTGGCTGCATCCACGCGCGCTCTGGTGCTGTTGGAGGCCAATTATCCTCCGGTGTATTACGTGCCTCGGGAGGACATCGCCGAGCAGTATTTCGCCCGCACCGATCACACGAGTTATTGCCCCTACAAGGGCGACGCGAGCTATTTCAGCCTTCAGATTCCCGGGCATGAGGGCGCCAATGCGGTGTGGAGCTATGAAGACCCCAAAGTGTCGGTAGAGCAGATCAAGAACTACGTAGCGTTCTATCCCGATCAAGTGACATTTGAAATTCTCAAAAATGTAGAGTGATTGGAAACGTCCTGTATTGGCGGGGCGTTGTTGCGATCAAGCATTCAGCTCGCGAACAGCCTGCACCAGCGTCGATTCGTTAATCTGACCAATCGAGGTCACCCCAGTCAATGTCATCGCCACGCGCATTTCCCTGGCGAAAATATCCAGCATGTTTTCCACCCCGCGTTGGCCGTCGGCGGCCAGCGCATACGCCATCGAACGCCCCAGCAATACGCCTTTCGCGCCCAGTGCCAGCATCCGTACGACATCCAGCCCTGAGCGGATGCCCGAGTCGACCAGTACCGTCAGGTCATTGCCCACGGCTTGCATGATAGGCGGCAACGCCTTGGTGGTGGAGAGCACGCCGTCCAGCTGCCTTCCGCCGTGGTTCGACACCACAATGCCATCCGCGCCAAAGCTGACCGCGTCGCGGGCATCCTGAGGATCGAGAATGCCTTTGATGATCATCGGACCTTTCCAGAAATCCCGAATCCACTCCAGATCGCTCCAGCTGATCGAAGGGTCGAAGTTGTTGGCCAGCCAGCCCATGTAGTCTTCAAGCGTGACGGCTTTGCCGAGGTATTTGGAGATGTTGCCCAGGTCATGGGGGCGCCCCATGACGCCGACGTTGAAGGCCCAGTCGGGTCTGGTCATGGCCTGCAACATTCGTCGCGAAGACGCAAACGGACCGGACATGCCCGAGTGCGCATCCCGGTAGCGGGCGCCGGGTGTGGGCATGTCGACGGTGAATACGAGGTTTTGCACCCCGGCGGCCTTGGCCCGCTCCAGGGCATTTTTCATGAAGCCTCGGTCTTTCAGCACGTATAGCTGAAACCAGATGGATTGTTGGCTTTGGCTCGCCACCTCTTCGATCGAGCACACCGAGACCGTTGACAGGCACAGGGGAATGCCTTTGTTTTGTGCGGCTTTGACCGCCTGCACTTCACCCCGACGGGCGAACATGCCTGTCAGGCCGACTGGCGCGAGGATGATCGGCATCGAAAGGGGCTGGTCGAAGAGGGTGGTTTCAAGGCTCAGGGTTTCGACGTTTTTCAAAATGCGCTGACGCAGGCTGATGCCCGTCAGGTCGGTGCTGTTGGCCCTCAGTGTGTGTTCTGCATAAGCGCCCCCATCAATGTAATCAAACAGGAATCGAGGGAGTTTGCGACGGGCTGCCTCGCGATAGTCGGATGCGGATGAAATGATCATGGTGCCTCGGTCGGGTGAGTGGCGGGGCGGTGGTTGCTTCGAGTCAGAGTAACTAAAACGCCGTGGGTGTGCGGTAGTTCTGTTCACTTGAGGGGCGGCTGCTCCCGGAAATCATTGTGGGAGCGGGCTTGCTCGCGAAGAACGTCCGAACAACGCGTTCATTCAGACCGCCCGCGTTATCGTTGTCGTCCTTCGCGAGCAAGCCCGCTCCCACAGGGAAATGCGCACGCTTAGCCCACCAGGCAGGCCTCAGTTGGTATCCAGATCCACATTCCTGGTCTCACGCAAACAGATCATTCCCACCACCAGACTCACCGCGGTAATCACCACCGGGTACCAGAGCCCATAGAAAATGTCCCCGGTGTACACCACCAGCGCAAACGACACCGTCGGCAGGAACCCGCCGAACCAACCGTTGCCGATGTGGTACGGCAGGGACATCGAGGTGTAGCGGATGCGAGTAGGGAACAGTTCCACCATCAACGCCGCCAGCGGGCCGTAGCACATGGCGGAGATGATGATCAGTGCGACGATCAGCGCCACGATCATCGGCTTGTTGATCTGCTGCGTGTCGGCTTGCGACGGATACCCGGCCAGGGTCACCGCACCTCGCAACGCCGCTTCGTCGTAGCCATCGAGTTTGACGTCACCAACGCTGACCTGCACGCCGCTGCCGGCCGGTGCGGCTTCGCTGTGGTAGGGCAGGCCCTGTTTCACCAAGAAGGTTTTGACCTTGTCGCAAGGGCTGTCAAATTTCGCCTTGCCCACCGGGTCGAACTGAAAGGTGCAGGTGGCCGGATCGGCCAGGACGGTAATTGGCGCCTGACGGCTGGCCTGATCGATGGCGGGGTTGGCGTAATGGGCCAGGGTCTTGAAGATCGGGAAGTACAGTGCGGTAGCCAGCAATAGGCCGATCATCAGCACCGGTTTGCGCCCGACCTTGTCCGACAGCCAGCCAAAGAAAATGAAGAACGGTGCGCCGATGATCACGCTGACGATCAACAGGCTGTTGGCCAGTGCCGGGTCCATTTTCAGGAACTGGGTGAGGAAAAACAGCACATAAAACTGCGCCGCATAAAACGTCACCGCTTGCCCGGCGTTGATGCTGAACAGGGCGATCAGCACGACTTTGAGGTTTTCCCATTTGCCGAAGGAATCCCGCAGCGGCGACTTGCAGAGTTTGCCTTCCTCTTTCATTTTCACGAACGCGGGTGATTCGTGCAGGCTCAGACGAATCCAGGTCGAGATGCCCAGCAGCACGATCGAAAACAGAAATGGAATCCGCCAGCCCCAGACTTCGAACTGGTCGCCGGTGAAGTAGCGGCAGCCGAGCACCACCAGCAACGACAGCAGCAGCCCGAGGGTCGCGGTGGACTGAATCCAGCTAGTGTGGAAACCGCGTTTTTCGATGGGCGCATGTTCCGCGACATAGGTCGCAGCCCCGCCATACTCACCGCCCAGGGCCAGACCCTGAAGCATGCGCAGCACCACCAGGATGATCGGCGCGGCGATGCCGATGCTCGCGTAGGTCGGCAGCAGTCCGACGCAAAACGTCGCAACGCCCATGAGCACGATGGTCGCGAGGAACGTGTATTTGCGCCCGATCATGTCCCCCAGCCGCCCGAACACCAGCGCGCCGAAGGGCCGCACGATGAAACCGGCGGCGAACGCCATCAGCGCAAAGATGAACGCGGTGGTGTCGTTGACCCCGGCGAAAAACTGTTTGCTGATGACTGCCGCGAGGGCGCCGTAGAGGAAGAAGTCGTACCACTCGAACACCGTCCCGAGTGACGACGCGAAAATGACTTTGCGGGTGTCGCGGCTCGTGTCGACGCTGCGCGTGATTTCCAGAGGCTGTACATGTTCTGACATATCGATATCCCTCACAGTGATTGTTTTTGTTGTTCCACTGTCGGCGCCTGCCTTGTAGGCGGGCGCCGCTACTTCGATGCATCGGGTGTACTCGTTCCCTGTAGGAGCGAGCTTGCTCGCGATGGTCGTGAACAATCACGCTGAAAGCCTGACACCCAGCGGCGTCCTCAGGCTCATCGCGAGCGAGCTCGCTCCTACAGTGTCCGTGTGTTGCGTTCAGGCATTCGTCACCAGTTCCATGGGTGTGCTCAGGCTCCTTGTGTTGGGGTCAAGAATGAGTTGCGCGGCTTTTTCTGCAATCATCAGCGTAGGCGAACAAGTGTTACCCGAGGTGATGCGCGGCATGATGGACGCATCGGCGATGCGCAGGCCGGGTAGGCCGTGGACTTTGAGTTGCGCATCGACCACCGCCTCGGCGTCGTTGCCCATGCGGCAGGTGCCGACCGGATGGAAGATCGTCGTGCCGATGCGGGCGGCGGCTTCGTGCAGTTCTTCTTCGCTCTGCAAACTGTCACCGGGCAGGTATTCCACCGGTTTGAACGCTTGTAGCGCGGGGGCGGAAACGATACGACGGGTCAGGCGGATGGCGTCGGCCGCGACGCGCAAGTCTTCCGGGTGGCTCAAATAATTGGGTTGAATCAGCGGTGCTTCCTGCGGATTGGCCGAACGAATGTCGATTCGACCACGGCTTTGCGGACGCAGATCGCAGACCGAGGCGGTGAAAGCGGGGAAGGCGTGCAGCGGCTCGCCGAAACGCTCCAGTGACAAGGGTTGCACGTGGTATTCGAGGTTCGCCGAGGTTTGCTCCGGCCCTGACCGGGCAAACGCACCGAGCTGACTTGGCGCCATCGACAACGGGCCGCTGCGGTCATACAGGTAACGCAACCCCATGCCCATCTTGCCCCAGACGCTGCCGGCGATCTGGTTCAGGGTCCGGGCGTTTTCCAGTTTGTAGATCAGCCGCAGTTGCAGGTGATCCTGCAGATTGCCACCCACGCCGGGCAGCTCATGGATCACGCCGATCCCCAGTTTTTCCAGCAGTGGGCGAGGGCCGATGCCGGAGCGTTGCAGGATGGTCGGTGAACCGACGGCGCCAGCGCAGAGGATGATTTCCTTGCGCGCCTCGAACGTTTTCGCCTGGCCCTGCCAACGAGTGCTGACCGCCGAAGCGCGGCCGTTTTCCAGCAGGACGCGGTCGACTTCGACGCCGGTCAGCACGGTGAGATTGGAGCGGTGGCGGACCGGTTTGAGAAACGCCTTGGCTGCGTTCCAGCGAATTCCGCCCTTCTGATTGACCTGGAAGTAGCCGCACCCTTCGTTGTCGCCCTGATTGAAGTCGTCGATGCTGGCGATGCCGCTTTGCTCGGCCGCACTGCGGAAAGCATCGAGAATCGGCCATGAAAGACGCTGACGCTCAATCCGCCATTCGCCGGCTGCGCCGTGAAATGCCGAGTCGCCGGCAAAGTGATTTTCGCTTTTCTTGAACAGCGGAAGCACGTCGTCCCAGCTCCAGCCGGGATTGCCGTCGGCGGCCCAGACGTCATAGTCGCGGGCCTGGCCGCGCATGTAGATCATGCCGTTGATCGAGGAACAGCCGCCGAGCACCTTGCCGCGAGGGTAGCTCAGCGCACGACCTTGCAGACCAGGTTGCTCTTCGGTCTTGAAGCACCAGTCGGTGCGCGGGTTGCCGATGCAGAACAGGTAACCCACGGGAATGTGAATCCACGCGTAGTTATCGCGGCCGCCGGCTTCAAGCAGCAGCACCCGGTGTTGTGGGTTGGCCGACAACCGATTGGCCAGCAAGCAACCGGCCGGCCCGGCCCCGACCACGATGTAATCGTATCCATCAAGGGAAGTCTGCATCCCTGACCTCTATTGTTGTTCTTGTTGCCGGTCATCCTAGTTGTTAGCTTTCGTCAAAAGAATGTTAGTTTTTGCGCAGCCGCTGTGCGTTTTTAAACAGCGTAGCCCTAAGGACGGTTCATGTTCGACTGGAATGACCTGCGGTTTTTTCTCGAATTGCAACGCAGCGGGCGTTTGCTCACCGCCGCCCGCCGTTTGAACACCACCCACGCCACGGTGGCCCGGCACATCGAGGCGATCGAAAAGAGCCTGGGCACGGCGCTCTTTGTCCAGCACGCCCAAGGCTACGAGATGACCCCGGCCGGGGAGGCGCTGCTCAAGCACGCCGAGGCGATGGAGAACGTTGCGCTGCTGGCTCAGGAAGAGATCACCCAATCGACCGCGCCGTTGGGCAAGATTCGCGTCGGCGTGACGGAAGGGCTGGGCATCATGTTCCTCGCCAGCCGCATGAACGGGCTGTTCGAACGCTATCCGGGGCTGGAAGTGGAACTGGTGGCGGTGCCGCGGTTTGTCAGTATTCTCAACCGCGAAGCCGAGATCAGCATCCACCTTGAACGCCCGTCCGCCGACATGCTGGTCACGCGCAAACTCACCGACTATCGCCTGGCGCTGTATGCCAGCAAGGCTTATCTCGACAGGGCGCCAGCGCTGCGCAGCCGCGAAGACCTCGGTCGCCATGCCTGGATTGGCTACGTCGACGATTTGCTGTTCAGCCAGGAACTGATGTTCCTCAACAGCTTCTGCCGCAACCCCCAGGTGGTCTTCCACAGCACCAGTGTCATCGCCCAGCAACAGGCGGCGCGCTCGGGTTTGGGGATCGCGGTGTTGCCGTGCTACATGGCCAGTGCCGATCCAGAGCTGGTGCCGTTGTTGCCGGATGAAAGCCTCCAGCGCAGCTACTGGATCAGCACCCGCCGCGAGCTGCACAAATCCGTGCGGCTGCGGGTGTTGTGGGATTACGTGGTGGAGTTATGCGAACGCGAGCAAACCTTACTGCTGGGCCCCGAATCCCTGTAGGAGCGAGCTCGCTCGCGAAAAACCCGAGAGCGCCGCGGGGTATCAGGCTTGCAGTGTTATCGTTAACGTCCATCGCGAGCAATCGAGCGACGACCGCTGCTCCTACAGTTTGCCGCGATCCGGAATTGACAACGTGGCACGCAACCCGCCTTCCGGTCGGTTGACCAGAGTGATTCGGCCACCCAGCCGAGTGGCAATGGTGTTGACGATCGTCAGCCCCAAACCGGCGCCTTGAGCATTGCCGCGGCTGTAGAAACGTTCGAACAATCGCCCGCGATCCGCTTCATCGATGCCGGGCCCCTGGTCTTCAACGCTGAGGTTGTAGAACCCGTCGGCCTGGCTCAGTTGCACGGTAATCACGCCCCGCATGGGTGAGAAATTCGCGGCATTGGTGATCAGGTTGTTCAGGGCAATGTCGATAGCGGCGGCGTCGGCCACCACGGGCAAGGGCTGGTCGTTGGCGTCGAAGGCCAGCTCAAGGTTTTTACTCAACAGCCACGGTGTCAATTGAACCAGACTGTCACGTACGGTTTCGGTCAGATCGATGCGATGCAGCGCCGGCGCTACGGCTTTGGGCTCGAGACGGGCCATGGTCAGCAATTGATTCACCAGACGGCTGGTTCGGTCGACGCCGACGATCAGAAATTGCAGTGATTCGCGACGTTCCTGTTCGGTGCCGGCCTCCAGCAGGTTTTGCGCATGCACCCGCAACACCGCCAGGGGCGTACGCATTTCATGGGCTGCGTCAGCGATGAAGCGGCGCTCTCGACCGAGGACTTCCTGAATCTGCGCGAGCATGCGGTTGAGCGCCGCTTGCATCGGTTCCAGTTCGCTGGGCAGTGGGTTCAATTGCAGCGGTTCGAGTGAGCCGCTATGCCGCGCCCGCAAGGTCTCCGCCATGTCCGCCAGCGGCTTGAGGCCCCAGCCAATAGCCATCCAGACCATCGCCGCCAGAATCAGGCTGCCCAGAATATTGGGCCACAAGGTGTGCCGCACGATCCGGTCCACCAGGTCCGACCGCACATCGTCTCGCTCGCCGACCCAGATGCGCAGGTGGTTCTGTTTGTCTTCGAGCAGGAAGGCGCGCCAGTGGCGGTCGTTCAGGTCCACGACATCACTGAATCCGGTTTTCGACGGGGGGGCGGTGAAGGAGGGGGCGCTGGCGGTGTGCACCAGCACTTCGCCCTGCTGATTCCACACCTGAAACGCCAGCTTGCTTTCATACGGGTGGCCGTCGACCCTCGGCACCGCTTCGCTCAAGGCCTGGTTGAACGCCTGGTACAGCTCGGTGTGTTCCTTGCTCGCCAAGGGCATGCGCATGACACCCTGCAACAAACGGGCGTTTTGCGCGAGGTGTGCATCGTAGACTTCGGCGATCTCATGATTGCTGTCATGCAGGTTGAGCGCGCTGATCACGGCCAGACCGGCCAGCATCAGGCCGATGATCAACGTTAGCGTACGGCGACGGATCGACGTCATCGACGCTCCTCCACCAGATAACCGACACCGCGAATGGTGCGGATCAGGTCCGTGGAAAATTTCTTGCGCAGGTGATGGATGTGCACTTCGAGGGTGTTGCTCTCGGCTTCTTCATTCCAGCCGTAGAGCAGCTGCATCAGATGATCACGGGTCATGACCCGGCCCGGTGGCGAGAGCAACTCGTGGAGCAGTTGATATTCCTTGGGCGTCAGTGCCACCGGGTCACCCTGATAGCTGACTTGCTGAGTACCGGGGTTGAGGCTGATGCCGGCGTGTTCGATCAGCACTTGGGCGCGGCCAGCGCTGCGCCGCAACAAGGCTCGCAGGCGAGCCTTGAGTTCTGCCAGATCAAAGGGCTTGATCAGGTAATCGTCCGCGCCGGCATCGAGCCCGGCGATGCGATCCTCGGTGGCATCCCGTGCGGTGAGGATCAGCACGGGCAGGTTGGAACCGCTGTCGCGCAAACGTCGCAGCACTTCGAGCCCGTCCATGCGGGGCAGGCCGAGGTCGAGTACCGCCAGGTCAAAGGTTTCGCTGAGCAGCGAGTGCAACGCGCTGCTGCCGTCCTGCAACCAATCGACGGTATAGCCTTCGCGGCCCAGCGCCTGATGGATGCCTTCGCCAAGCGCCACGTCATCCTCAATCAGTAGTAAGCGCACACGGTCTCCTGTCAGTCGAGTTTCTTGTTCACGTCCACCAGCAACGCGTCGATTTCCTTGCGACGCCCGGCATCGGCGATTTCCCGACCCGGCCGTGGCGCGGCCTGCAGGGCTTTTTGCAGCGCTGTCCGGGCTTCAACGTAACGCTTTTGACGGTAGAGGTGATCACCCCAGAAGTACAGACTATCGATGCCATTCGGGTTGAGTTGCAAGGCCAGTTTGAGTAGCTGCTCGGCCTTGTCCGAGTCGCCAAAACCGATGGGCCAGCCCGGAACGCGGTCGTACAGGGCGCCAAGGCTGGTGAAGGCCGAGCCTTGCAAGGCTTTGGGGTCCAGGGCCAGGGCTTTTTCCAGATCGACCTTCGCGTCCTTGACCTTGCTCAACGCACCGAGGCCGCCTTGGGCACCGGCCCAACTGCTGGTGACGATGCCGGACCAGATCCAGGCCTCGGCCACCGATTGGCGCTCTTTAGTGAAGGCCGAGGTCTGTGCGGCAAGTTTTTCGAACGCCGTCGTGCGTTGATCTGCCGGCAGTTCGTATTGAATGTGTGCCCAGCTTTGCTGGATGCCTGTCAGGCGTTGCTGGTCAGCAGCGTCCAGTGCCCAGACGCTTTGGCTCAGAGCGGCGAGCAGCAGGCAAACGGTGAGTTTTTTCATGGCTTGAGGTTCTCATTGTCGGGCTTTTGACTCAGGTGACGGATCAACGGCAACTGCTTGCGCAATCCCCGGTCCACCAGGTTCGGCAGCAGGCTGTTCAGGCGCACGAAAAAGCGCTCCTGCCAGCCCAGGTACAGGTCGCGGCGGTCGCCGGCAATGGCGTGGATCACGGCCTCGGCGACGGTTTGCGGGTCGTCGACATTGGACTTGAGTGCGTCATTCAGGGCCTGCGCCGCCGGGCTGTTCATGCTCGTGCGAGTCGCGCGCGGGGCAACGTACAGAACACCGACGCGGGTATCCGCCAGTTCCCGGCGCAACGCTTCGGAAAAACCGCACAAGGCAAACTTGGTGGCGCAATAGCTGGCGTAACCGGGGTAGCCGATGGAGCCGTACGTCGAACCGACGTTGACCACCATCGCGCTCTCGGCTTGCTTGAGTAGCGGCAGCAAGGTTTTGGTCAGGCAGATCGGTGCGCTGATGTTCACCGCCAGCATCGCATTGATGTCGCTGTCATCCAGCTGTTCGAGCATGGCGAAATGATTGATCCCAGCGGCGTTGATCAGCAGGTTGATACCACCGATGGCCTCGGCCGCGGCCAGCACCTTGCGTCTGTCGGCAACACTGGTAAGGTCCGCGCCGACCCAACGAAGGTGTTGCGGATAGCGTTCGAGTAACGGCTCCAGTGGCTCCCGATGTCGACACACCGCCAGTAACCGGGCACCGCTGGCACACAAAGCAGTCGCGATTGCCAGACCAATGCCACCGCTGGCACCGGTCAATACCACGCGAGCCTCAGACAGGCGCATGCGGATTCTCCCCGTCGCACGGCAAGCCGCGGAACATGTCGGCGTAAAGTTTGTACACGACCCGGGAGGCATGAATCACCGCGGCCTGGTCGGCCGGGTCGTCGAGGGTATTCATGAGCCGGCGATAGGTCTGCATGTGCTCGATATCCAGTGAGCCGTGGGAACTGAGGTAGCTGAAGGCGCTTTCCGGCAGCTCCAGGCGCTCACGAATGCTGCCGGCGGCGTGGGTGGCAAGGGCGATGCTGGTGCCTTCGAGTACGTTGACCATGCCGAACAGGCCGACCGGGTTGTCCCGCGCTATCAGGTCGTAGAGGTAGCTGACCATCAGTTCAATGGGCAGGGAAGGGCGACCGTCGCGCACCGAATTCTTGTCGCCGCCGCAGGCTTCAATATCGTTGAGGATCCATTTTTCGTGGCCGTATTCTTCCTCGATGTATTCGCACACGGCTTCACGCAACCATTCCAGACGCGACGGCAGACGCGCGCCGCAGGCCATCATCAAAGGTACGGTGTGGCGCACGTGGTAATAGGCTTGCGCCAAAAAGGCCCGGTAGCTGTCCAGACTGACCTTGCCCTCCAGTGCATCGCGAATGATCGGAAGGTTGAACAGTTCGTGTCGTTCTTGCAGGGTAGCTTCTTGCAGGGTGTCGAAAAAACTCATGATGCGCATTCCTCGGAAAGTGCGGATTCAGTCAATTGCGCCCGATAACGTTCGACGATGGCGTCACGGCGTGGACGGCCATTGGCGGTCAGCAGGCCGGTGGCGGCGGTGAACGGTTGATCCAGGCGGGTCCAGTGATGGACCTGTGCGTAATCGGGCAAGGCTTCGTTGGCTTGGGCGACGGCGGCGGCAATCTCTTCGTCGGTGCAATCCGGGCGATGCGGCCAGAGCAGCGCATGGTTACGCGGCATGGCTTCGCCGTAGACGAAGGCTTGAGCGATGTGACGGCGCTGGGTCAATTCGGCCTCGACCCACTCCGGGTTCACGTTGCGACCGAAACTGGTGACAAATTGATGTTTCTTGCGCCCCTTGAGGTAGAGGAAACCCTCGGGATCGAACTCGCCGAGATCGCCGCTGGGCCACCATTCATCAACGTACGGTGCTTCACCCAGATAACCGAGCAGCGTCGAACCCTTGATCAGCACTTCACCGTCTTCGGCCAGCCGGATTTGCACATGGGACAAGGGTCGGCCGGCGCTGCCGGGGCGATGTGCTTCTGGTCGATTGAGGCTCACCACCGACGCGCACTCCGATAGTCCGTAACCTTCGTAAACCGGTAGACCGATACGCTGTGCACGCTGCAGCAATTCCTCGGAAACCCGTGCGCCACCCACCGCGACAAAACGTAACGCATAGGGATTGAACGCTTTTTGTTCGGCGGCGCTGACCAGCATCAATAGCAGTTGCGGCACCAGGATCAGGCTTTCGGGTACTCGGCTGGCCAGGCAGCCGAGCAGGCGTGCCACATCAACACCGCTGGCGCCCTGGATGCCCAGGGTTTTCTGGCTGGGCAGGCTCAACGTTGCGCCAGCGTACAGCGCGGCGTAGCAACCAAGGTTTTCCAGCAAGATGGCCAGCGGCAGCAAGGCCAAGTGATGCTGAGGGTGGGTGGATTGGCTGGCCTGATCCAGCTCACGGGCGACGCGCAAAAAGCTCTCGGCGCTGAGGCACACGCCTTTTGGTGTGCCCGTCGTGCCGGAGGTAAACGTCAGTTTGGCGGTGCCTTCAGGCAGCCGATTCGGACCGCTGAAACGGCGGCGCCAGAATTCACCGGTCTTCTCGTAGCCGGCGCTTGGCAGTTCGTCTTCCTGCTCCGGCTCGGCGATCACCAGCTCGGCCTGGCTTTGTTCCAGGCAATGGCGGCGTTGCGTCGGGCTGAAGAAAGGTGGCAACGTCAGGCAGGTCAGGCCTTCGAACAGCGAGGCCAGGTCCCAAAGCATGGCTTCGACGCCATCGTCCAGCGCCAGTGCAACCACGTTGACGTTTTCATCGCGCAGGCGTTGCTGGCGATACGTGACTTCGGCGTACAGCGTGGCGTAGTCCAGTTTCAACTGATCGCCCCACAGAGCGATGGCATTAGTCTTGCGTTCGGCATGGCTGCGCAGAGTCTGTCTGAAGCGCTCCATTTCAGGCGACATGGCTGGATTCCTCCATGGACGACGGCAAACCCAGGCGGTTGAACATCCCGGTGTTTTGCAGATGGATGAAACCGGCGCGGATGTTACCGACGTGAACCCACGGCTTGCTCTCGTAGTAGCTGCCCCAGTTGTGGCGGTCGTCGCCGAGCCGCACCGGATCGGCTGCACACAGGGTCACAGGTTTCAAACCCAGACGATGAAAGCTGTTCACCAGCCCGATGTTGCCGGTAAACGCCACCCATTCCAGGCCGCCCATGGCCAGCAGGTAGGTGATGGCGATGATGCTCATTCGCGCGCTGCCGGTGTCGCTGGCGGCCAGGTTGCCTACTTCGACGATGTCGGCGCGGTTCACGGGGCGGTCGGCCGCAACGCTGATCAATGGATCGATCAGTTCATCCAGGTAACGCTCTAAAAACAAATGCCCGCTGTCCGCCAGACGCACACCGGCCACCGCGCAGAGTTCATCCGCAGCATTGCGCATGCCAAACAGCTCCGGCATGAAATGACGGATGTCAGCCCCGTGGGCCTTGCGGAATCGTTGTTGAATAAAGGCTTCGAAGACTGGACGCTGGGGTTCGTCCGGCAGGGCTCTGGCCAGACTCAGCTGCGGAATTTCGGCATGGCCGAAATGCAGGGGTAAAGGGATGTTCCAGTCGTAATCGGGCATTGAAAGAGGCCTCCCAGGGTGAGTTCGGGAGGAGTATCGGCGGCATTTCTTAACGGAATCTGAAGGTGGCAAAAGGTTGCAGCGAGGCCGTCTTCAGATTGCCTTAAGACTGACAGGGCAGGGTGGCGCCAGTCGGTGACCCACCCGGGTCAGGCTGCCCGAATGACTCGGCAGTCGATCATTGATTTCACGAGGCCCTTCTATGAACACCAACCCAGTCGTCCATCGGTATGGAAAACTCTCGATCACCTTGCACTGGCTGATGCTGGCGTTGTTTGTCGGCGTTTATGCCAGTATCGAAATCAAGGGCCTGCTACCCAAGGGGCACACGTTGAGAGGAATATTCCTGGGCCTGCACGGTCTGTTCGGGCTGAGTATTTTTGTGCTGGTCTGGCTGCGCTTGCTCGGACGCTTGACGCCCCGGCCACCGGTCACTCCGGCGCTTGCCAAATGGCAGGTCGGCGTTTCGCATCTGGTGCACCTGGCGCTTTACGTGCTGATGATCGGCACACCGTTACTGGCATGGCTGATGCTGTCGGCCGGTGGCAAGCCGATGCCCTGGTTCGGTTTCTTTCTGCCGTCGCCGATGGTAGTGGATCCGGACCTCGCCAAACAGTTCAAGCATTGGCATGAGCTGCTCGGCAGCAGCGGTTACTGGCTGATTGGATTGCACGCGGCGGCGGGTTTGTTTCATCACTATTGGGTCCGTGACAACACCCTGACGCGCATGCTGCCCGGCCGGTCGGGCAACAAGGTCAATCAGCATCAGCGATAATGTCGAACTGCGTGCCGGCCAGCCGTTCCCCGTTCACCAGAATGTGCACGGCGTGCCGGCCGGCGTAATGCTTGCGAGTCGTGAGTTCCTTGATGTGCTGTCCACGACTGAGGCGGGCGGTGGCGTGGCCGGTCAGCGTCAGGGTCTTGAGCTTGAACACCTTCGCTGAGGTGCTTCCGTTAGCCTTGACGTAATCGATGGCGTAGTCGATCACCAGGCGCTGACTGTTCTCGACCGTGGATTTAACTGTGAAGGACAAGGTGATTTTCTGCCCCAACGCAATCACCGCCGGATCAACCTTCACGTCCATGATCTCGACCTCGGGCTTGCCCCCTGCGCCAATGATCGCCAACGCGCGCTGATTGCCCTGCTTGATCAGGCTGCGCAGGGCGTGCCTGGCGATCCACGCGGTATGTCTGTTGTCCAGCGACCAGCCTTCGATCAGGTCCAGCACCCATTCGGGATGGTCCTTGGTGATGTCGTTGAGGTGATTGGCCACCGATTTGCGCACATAAAGGCTGTCGTCGGCCTTGAGGTTGTCAAGGATTGCGGCGGCGAGGGTCGGGTCAGACTGGACCTGCTCCAGTCGAAATGACCACGGCAGACGCGGACGGCAGCCTTCGCTGGCCAGACGCCGTACATGTTCGTTTTCGTCCAGCGACCAATCGTGCATCACTGCCAACGCGCGCTTGAAATCACTGCGCAGGAAATAGCGGATCGCGAATTCAGCGGAGCCGAAGGTTGTGAAGTATTTGAGCGCGTCCATGGATTGTTCGAACGCGTGGCCGCCATAGGTCGCAACGTAATGGGGCAGCGAGATGCTGACAAAACCGCTGTTCAGGCGCGGTGCGAGGGCGCGCAGCACCTCGAGCGACGCTTCATAGCTCAGCGGCAGCACCGCGTGCAGGCACTCGCTGACCCGGGCCATGCGCTGCATGATCGACAGCTCAGCCAGTCCCTCGTTGGCCATTTTCAGGAACGCCCTGGCGTTGAATTCCGGGTAAACCGCGGTCATCTCCGTGGCGATATGCTTGAGGCGCTCGGGGTTGAAGATTTCCTTGAGGGCGGGGGCGGGTTGGTCGGCAGCCATTGTGGATTCCTTGAAGTCGTTATTTATTCAGATACACCGCGTTATCGTTCTTCGCGAGCAAGCCCGCTCCCATATTGAATATGTGTCGTTCACAAATCCCCTGTGGGAGCGAGCTTGCTCGCGATGACGGTCTGAAGATCGCCCCATGACTCAAGGCTTGCCCGATTGTTCTTCCAGCTGATCCGACTCAAACAGCTTCGCCAGTTCCGCACGGGCTTCTTGTGCGGTCTGCAATACTTTCGCCGCATCGTCATACACCGCGTGCTGCGCTTCCAGCACCTGTTCATCGTGATGCTTGAACCGCTTGATCCGCGCATCGGCCTGAGCCTGGGTCAAGCCCAGTCCGACCAGCGTGCGCCGGCTCATTTCCAGGCTCGAATAATAGGTTTCGCGAATCGCCTCGGCTCCCAGGTCCACTAACCGGTGCACATGCTGACGGTTACGGGCGCGGGCGATGATTTTGATGTGCGGGTACAGCCTGTGCACGACCTCGGCGGTCTTGATGTTGGTGTCCGGGTCATCGGTGGCAATGATGAAGTATTCCGCCTGCTCGACCTTGGCCGCGCTGAGGATTTCCGGGCGCATCGGGTCACCATAGAACACCGGGACGCCGCCGAAACTGCGCGACAGCTCGATGGTCTCCACCGAGGTGTCGAGGGCGACGAACTTGATGTTCTGCGCGCGCAGGATACGCGCGACGATTTGCCCCATCCGGCCCATGCCGGCGATCACCACACGGGGTTCGTCGGTGTCGATCTCGCGGAATGTCTCTGGCACCACCACCGGCTGCACTTTCGGGCTGACCAGTCGTGCGCAGATCAGCAGCAACAGCGGCGTCACGGCCATCGACAGCGTGATCGTCAGCACCAGCAGGTCATACAGGCGCGGCTCGAACAAGCCCTGATCCCGGCCGATCTTGAACACCACAAACGCGAATTCACCACCGGCGGCAAGCACGATGCCGAGGCGAATCGCACTGACCTTGCCCAGACCGCCGGCCAACCGGCCCACCACAAACAACAGCGGCAGCTTGATGGCGATCAGCAGCAGCGTCAGCCCCAGCACCGTGATCGGCGCGCTGAGCAGCAAACTCAGGTTCGCGCCCATGCCGACACTGATAAAGAACAGCCCCAGCAGCAAACCCTTGAAGGGTTCGATCTGCGCTTCCAGCTCGTGGCGATACTCGGAGTCCGCCAGCAGCAAACCGGCGAGGAACGCGCCCAAGGCCATGGATACGCCGACCAGATCCATCAGCCACGCCGTACCGATCACCACCAACAACGCCGTGGCGGTGGAGACTTCCGGCAAACCGGTCCTGGCCACCACGCGAAACACCGGTCGCAGCAGATAGCGTCCACCGATCACCACCACCGCAATGCTGCCCAACACCCGCAAGCCGTGGTTCAAATCCTCGGCGCCGCTAGTGGTGTGATCGCCTCCCGCCAACAGCGGCACCATGGCAATCAATGGGATCGCGGCGATGTCCTGGAACAACAGAATCGCAAACGCCAGTCGCCCATGCGGACTGGTCAGCTCTTTGCGTTCAGCCAGGCTTTGCAGGCCAAACGCAGTGGACGACAAGGCCAACCCCAGGCCGAGCACAATCGCGCTGTTCAACGACTGGCCAAACACGAACAGCGCCACCACGCCAATCACCGACCCTGTCAGCAGCACCTGCGCCAGGCCGACGCCAAACACCGATTTGCGCATCACCCACAAGCGCCGTGGCGACAGCTCAAGACCAATGATGAACAGCAGCAACACCACGCCGAGTTCGGAAATATGGCTGACGCTTTGCGGATTGCCGATCAGGCCCAGCACCGACGGCCCGATGATCACCCCGGCAAACAGATAACCCAGCACCGCCCCGAGTTGCAGACGCTTGGCCAAGGGAACGGTGAGCACCGCCGCGAACAGAAACACGACAGCGGCTTGCAACAGGTTGCCTTCATGGGGCATGGGGAAACTCCAGAACTCGGCACGGCGGGGGGCACAAGGATAAAGGCTGCGACGACGGGCGTCAGCCTTGCAGGCAATGATTGTATGGAGGGAGCGTCGTTGCGTACTTCACTCGCAACAATAAGCAGTGGACATCACACCGGTGGCGCGTCAGACCTTTGATCACAAGTAGAACACGTCATTCCACCCGACTATGACTCAACGTCTGCTCACCCAACCGATACTGATTGTTCCCGCTGCGCTTGGCCTCATACATCGCCAGGTCCGCAATATGAATCAACCGGTCCATGCTCGGCGCATGATCCGGGAACACCGCGACGCCCAGGCTGGTGCCGATGTGGCGCTGGTCGGTGCCGATGGTCACGGGGGGTGAGAGTTCGACGAAGATTTTCTGGCAGATGCTGCGGGCTTCGTCTTGCAGGCTGCTGCCTTGAGGCAGGCCCTGGAGGATGACCACGAATTCGTCGCCGCCGATGCGGGCGACGGTGTCGGTTGAACGCAGGATTCGCTTCAGGCGCGTGGCGGTGGTGACGAGGACCCGGTCACCGGCGGCATGGCCGTAATGGTCGTTGATTGCCTTGAAGCCATTGAGATCGACGAACACCAGCACCACTCGGGTGGCGGTGATTCGGGCCTGTTCTAGCGCGTCGGACAGGCGTTGTTCGAGCACCAGACGATTGGGCAGGCCGGTCAACCGGTCGAAATGGGCCAGGTGTTGAAGGTAACTGGCGGAAGCTTTTTCCTCGGTGATGTCGCGGACCACGCCCATCATCTTGATCGTTTCATCGTGGTCGTTCTTCACCACGTTGCCGGTCTCGCGTAGCCAGCGAATCGTGCCGTCGGGCCAGATAACCCGATATTCCTCATCATGGTTGTCACCGGTTTCCAGGCACCGCAGCTCACCGGCCCGCACTTTGATCCGGTCGTCCGGGTGTACGCAGGCACAAAACAAGGCGTAGGAAGGCGTCACTTCTCCGATCTTGAAGCCGAACATGCCGTAGATCGCGTCCGACCAGTAGAGCCGCTCAGTATCGACATCCCAGTCCCAGGTGCCGATTCGGGCGAAATACTGGCTGCGTTTGAAGCGTTCGGCGTCGCTGTCCTGGAGAATGGTTTGCCGTTCGGACAGGCTGGCAATCAGCGTCCGACATTCGGCCAGCCGCTTGCGCAACCAGCGCTCGCGGCAAATCAGCGCGACGATCGCGGCTAGCAGCACCGAACCGAGGGCTGCGCTGGTCGAGACGGATATCATTCAGGGTTTGCCATCATGGCGAGCCATCATTCCGGGAAAGGTGTGCGTAGGTTAGTTCAAAGACCGGCTTAATAGCACTTAGCCTCTAAAGAACTTCTCCCTTATCCCACAAATGCACCAGGTCTCCCGGCGCCTGATCCTCGGGCACTTTCAGCACCAGCCGGTCGTCTTGCTCATTGAGGCGGTAACGCACTTCGATTTGATAAAAACGCTGATCGCCCTGGCCGGAGGACTCGCGGGTCAGGGGCAGACAACTCTCCAGCAATGTGCATATACGCGCGCGCTGATCGAGATCACATTGCGCGAACTCGATTTCACGGGGGCGGGTCAACGCGTGAATCACCGCGAAACCGCCCTGGCGGGAGAGACGAACGACTGCTTCATCGCCTAATGTCGGCAGCGTTTTCATGAACCCTCCTGACTCGTTTTGATGCCCACCCCGGCCCATCCCTGCGCAACTGCCCGTGCCTCTTCGGCGCCGAAACGATTGCGAGCGTGGGCGAAGGTCAATTGCGCGAACTGCTCGAATGACGCTTCACTGCCCAGACGTTTGTCGCACAGCGTGTCGTACCAGATGCGCCCGGCTTTCTCCCAGGCAAAGCCGCCCAATGCAACAGCCACCCGATAAAACGCCCGGTTGGGAATGCCGGAGTTGATGTGCACACCGCCATTATCTTCCTGAGTGATGACGAACTTGCGCATGTGGTCCGGTTGCGGGTCTTTGCCGAGCAACGGGTCGTCGTAAGCCGTGCCCGGGTGGGCCATCGAACGCAAGCCAATGCCCTTGATGCGTGGCGTCAGCAGGTCGGCGCCGATCAGCCAGTCTGCCTCAGCAGCTGTCTGGCCCAGTACATGTTGCTTGATCAGAACGCCGAAAACGTCGGATATCGACTCATTCAATGCGCCGGACTGGTTGGCGTAGATCAAGCCGGCTTCGCTTTCGATCACACCATGAGTCAACTCATGCCCGATCACATCCAGCGAGCGGGTGAAGCGCTCGAAGATCTCGCCGTCGCCGTCCCCGAAGACCATTTGTGCACCATTCCAGAACGCATTTTCGTATTCAACGCCGTAATGCACACTGCCGATCAGTGCAAAACCCTGATTGTCGATGGAGTCGCGGCCCAGCACCTCCCAGAAGAAATCATAACTGGCGCCCAAGGCATCGTAAGCCTCGTCAACCGCAGGATCGCCCGTCGCCGGCTGACCTTCAAGGCGCGCGGGCATTCCCGGCAGAAGCATTTTTCCTTGCGCGTCATGAATGCTGCGCTGAACCTGGCCGGGTTGGACGGAGGGGGGCAGGATCGTCGCCGCAGCAGAAGGCACCGGTTTGCCCGGCGTGTGCCGAAGCGTGCGCACATGGGTCAGAGTGACCATCGCGCTGGAGCGCTGATGCTCGGAACCGTAAGCGATGATTCGATTGAGAATGTAGGGCGGAATGAAACTGCGCAGTGATCGTGGGTCGGTCATCAGAGCATCCTTTACTGAGCGCGAGGTCGATACTCATGTGATCGGGCGCCAAGGGCATCGGTTCCATGGATTGCCTTCGGCGCCGAATTCTGCGAAAACCTCCGTCCCCGCCCCGGACCCGGGCGACCGTAAACGAGTAGACGCATGAACGACGAACTGCAAATCATCGATATCGAACAGGGCGACGGCAAAGCCGCCGTCAAAGGCGCACTGATCACCACCCAGTATCGCGGCTGGCTGGAAGACGGCACCGAATTCGATTCTTCCTACAGCCGAGGCAAACCTTTTCAATGTGTGATTGGTACGGGGAGGGTCATCAAGGGCTGGGATCAGGGAATCATGGGGATGCAGGTCGGCGGCAAGCGCAAGTTATTGGTGCCGGCGCACCTGGCCTATGGCGAGCGCACCATGGGCAAGATCACACCGAATTCGAACCTGGTTTTCGAGATTGAATTGCTGGAAGTGCTGACGCGGGATGATTGATTTGCTGGTCGCGACCTGAAAAGATAAACCTGGCATCTCTGTTAGAGGAGGTGGCGGGTTTCCTGTTCTGGAGTGGGAGATTTCTGATTGTGATTTTGCGAGTCAGATGAAAGCTTCAATATCATCAAGCGCGTCAGCAACAGTCGCTTCAAGTGCCGGAAATTTTTTCTTCGCAGTATCGAGAGCGGGCATCACAGCGTTCATATCCAATGTCCCGTGTCTGCGGGCTATATGACCGAGTGACGTGATAGCCGATGCCGCGACCCGTTCGGTGCTGCTGTCGAGGTATTTCAAGCAAATGGTCTGAGCCCAGATTCTGTCCTGCTCATTCAAACCAATTGAAATCAACGCGGTGACAATATTCGTTTCTAAGCCGCTATCAAGAAGATTGACCGCTTCGTCGTGGTTTATTGATGGGTCTTGGTAAAGAAGGCTCACTTTTCAGCTCCCAGAATATTTCCTTTGTTGTCGGCTTTTTTAGCCTTGACCAGAGCATTTTTCATATCTTGATGGAGTTTATCCCAAGGTCTGACATGGCCGTGGTAAACGTCCCCTCCCGTACGATCAAAGACGACAAACTCCTTGGTCTCTGGGTCAACACCAATCCGGCGTGCCGATGTAGGTTTTACCTGCACCGAGTTGTCGAGCGCTTCCTGTCCATTGGCGGGTCCCTTGCTTTTCACTGGTGTATTCGTTTTTCCGTGGTAACTGGCTGCATCGAATTCCAGGGTCAAGACAATGTAAAGAGGCTTGATACCGGAATCAGCCGGGAATACAAGAATGAAATCCCTGTACTCAGGCGGATAGATCGGATTGACGATGATGCTATCTGCGGCAGGTGTAGGCGGATAAATCCAGATATTCGGGACTTGTGGAGCACTTTCCAGCGGAGGGATTCCCGAAGTGCTGGACGGATCTACCGCTGGTGTCCATATCAGCGTTATCCCGTTACCAAAGTCAGCCACCTTTTGAAAACCTTGATCTACAAACTGCACGACAGGGATCATTTCCCAGTCGCTACGCGTTTGAGTGTTGTACCCATAGCCTTTCAAGGTGCCATCGGCCTGTTGTTCTACATGCAGGCGGACACGTGTACGACCTTCCTTGAGTGAATTGAGCTGTACTCCGAATACAGCGAGCTGTCCCCTAGACTCGATGGCCAAAGCAATGCAACTACGCCCGCCACAGCGCCGGCGGCAACGCCAGCCGTCACTGCCGCTGATCCACCGGCAACGGTGGCCCCGGAACCAGCAATCCCTGCCCCGCCCAGGAGAAGCGTTCCAACGGCACCAGGTAGGGCGCTTCCAGTGATTTTTTTTAGAGGAATATTCCCCGCTGCGTCCCTTTCGCGACCACCCAAGAGCGAGAACTTTCCGAAGTCGGACAGTTTCTCGACAGGGACAAACCCGGCAGGGTTGTCATGGTTGATTACCCCGTCCGAGAGATTGCAGCTTTTGATAAACACGCAACCCTTAGCGTTTTGTTTTTTCCGCCGCGGCTGCCTGACAAGACGGTCTTCATATGCTTGCTGTCGAGCCATCATGTCGTCATAGGATCTTTGTCTGGCGTCCCGCTCCGCCAGTTCAGTTGCGGTCATGTAGCGGCTGGTGATGTGGTGCCCGTCGCCTGACGGTGGGTTTTGAACCCGAGGGATGTCTGTTTTGCGAGATATGAGCGTCCTTGTTTCATCGTTTTGGAAATGATGCGGACGCTATCTTGAAAAGGTATTTCGAGGCTGTACGACAGGTCTGACATTCGCGGCGTTGTTACAAATGAGGATGTTGCTGAGGGAATCACGGCGAACTGGGTGCTGGATCAAATTGATCCACCTGAGTACGCGGCCAACCTGAAGAACCTCAAACCAGACTTGCCTCCGCCGGCCCAATCATTGATCATGCTCGCAACATAGGGGTAGGGGGTATAGGTATGTCGCACATTCACGAACACAAAGACGATCTTCTCAACCGGGTGCGGCGCATTGCCGGCCAGGTTCAGGCGGTGGAAAAGGCCCTCGAGTCCGACGCCGATTGCGCCAAGACCTTGCACCTGGTCGCGGCCATCCGTGGTGCGGTCAATGGCTTGATGGATCAGTTCATCGACGCCCACGCCCGTGAACACGTGGCCCACCCTGATCTCAGCAACGAGGAACGCGCGCAAGGCGTTGAAGAGTTGCTGCAAGCCATTCGCCGTTACTCGAAGTAGAGTCCAATCACCATGACACTGACACCTCAGGCTGCATCCTTCAGCCATAACCACATGTTCCTCGGCGATTCCCACGATGAAAATGCCCGCCGCACGCTATGGGTCGTGGCGTTGACCTTCGTGATGATGATCGGCGAAATTGCTGCCGGTTACATCACCGGGTCCATGGCGTTGCTGGCCGATGGTTTTCACATGGCAACGCATGCCGGCGCCTTGGGTATCGCGGCGGCGGCTTACGCTTTTGCCCGACGCAATGCCAACAACGCCCGTTACAGTTTTGGCACCGGTAAGGTCGGTGATCTGGCCGGTTTTGCCTCGGCCATGGTGTTGGGGCTGGTGTCGCTCGGGATTGCCGGAGAATCCGTTCTGCGCCTGTTTCAGCCGACCACCGTCGCCTTTACCGAAGCGACGCTGATTGCAGTGGCAGGGCTTGTAGTGAACATCATCAGTGCAGTGTTGCTGGCCGGTAATCACGGGCATCACGACCATGATCACAACCACTCGAATGAACATCATCACCATCACGACAACAATCTGCGCTCCGCGTACGTCCATGTGCTCGCCGATGCACTGACATCCGTGCTGGCCATCGCCGCGTTGCTGGCCGGCCGGTATCTGGGCTGGGTCTGGCTGGATCCGGTCATGGGCATTGTCGGCGCGATCGTGATTGCAAGATGGGCATATGGCTTGATGCGCGACAGTGCCGCCGTGCTGCTCGACACCACCGATGAGCAAGTTGCAGCGGAGATTCGTGACCTGCTGGAATCGAACGGTGATGTGAGGATCAGTGACTTGCATGTCTGGCAAGTCGGCCCACAGGCGCGAGCGGCGATTGTCAGTGTGGTGGCGTCGCCGGGTGTGGACGCCGACGCCATCCGCAAACGTCTTGCACCGGTACATGAATTGTCCCACCTGACGGTCGAACATCGTAACGCTTGAGCGAGGTGCTGACTCGGGATCGGCTGCTGACGTAACTAATAGGTGACCTTCACGGAAAACAGCGGGATCCGGCCGTTGAGGGAAGGGCGGTAGCACCAGGCCAATCGGTCCAGCGCGGGTTTTAACACCAGAATCTGAGTCAACGTGGCGCTGGCGATGCTCATGGCCAGCACCTGCCCCGGACATTGATGACGCCCTGCGCCAAAGGTGAAGCTGCGACGCTTCGGACGTTCGAACATGAACGTGTCAGGCTGTTCATTGAGCTGCGAATCACGATTGGCCGAAGCCAGCAGCACCAGGATCACATCGCCGGCATTCAGCTTTACGCCATCGATCTCACAATCTGCGGCGACGAAGCGGCGGGTGTTCTGCACCGATGGATCGAAGCGCTGAACTTCGGCCAACAGGTCCTCAATGTTGATCGAATCGTTCAGCCACTGCGGATTTCGAATCAACGCCAACAACGCGTTACCAATCAGGCCGGCGGTGGCTTCATAGGTCTGGGAGAACAGACCGATGAGATTGGCGATCAATGCATCGCTGTCGGAGGATGTCGCCGCAAACCGCTGGCGAATACCGGCGAGCAGGGTGCTGTGATTGTCCGGGTCATCCAGTAATTCAATGAAACAACCGCTGAGTTGCTCCGCCGCGAAGTGGGCTGCGTCCATTTGTGCCTGAGCGCTGAGGGGCGACAGGCACGCGACGAAGTCTGCGGTCAGCGCGCTGATAACCCGGCCCTGGGCAGGCGTGAACCCCAGCAACGCCGCGACCACGCAAACCGGGCCATGGAACATCGCCTTATGCAGCCCATCAGCGTCCGGACTGAGCAAACGCGCGCCGACCAACGCATTGACTTCCCCCACGTCAATCAGCGCCAGCCCCGGCTGAATCACTGACCTCGGGCAGCGCTGCCGTTCGCCCTCGTTCATCCGCATCAACTGACCGAAGACCTTGCCGGCCCAACCGCTGGCAATGGCCTTAGGCACTGGCTCATGAGTCGGCCGCACGTGACAGTCAGGATGCGCCAGCACCGCAGCGACCGCCTTGGCGCTACTCGCAACCCACAGTTGCAGTCCCTGGTGAAATACCAGTCCGCCTTGAGCGCGCAACTGCGCGTAATAGGGATAAGGGTCGGCATGAGTCGCAGCGATGACCGGGTCCATGGTTGGCAGCCTTGTTCGTGGAGGGAAAAGTGTTGCTACTATCCCCAGTCCGAAAAGGCCTTGATTCGTCCGGGAGCGAAATATGAACGCAGAACAACACGACCTTGGGGTTTCGCACGTGGCGGCCGCCATTGCCGAACCGGCCCGGACCAGAATGTTGTGCTCGTTGATGGACGGCCACGCCCGCACCAGTACCGAGCTGGCGGCGATTGCCGAGGTCAGCGCTTCCACCGCCAGCGCGCACCTGGCCAAACTCAAGGACCTGGCGCTGGTTCGTCTGCACGTTCAGGGGCGTCATCGCTATTACAGCCTGGCGGACAAACGCGTGGCCCAGGCGCTGGAAGCATTGATGGTGATCGGCCAGAACACCGCGCCGACCTTCAACCCACGCACCCCGGACCGCCTGCAATTTGCCCGTACCTGCTATGACCATATGGCCGGTACGCTGGGAGTGTTACTGCATGACCGGCTGTTGGAAAAAGGCTGGCTGCTGGAAACCGATGAGCAGGCTTATCGGTTGAGCGACAGCGGCGAGGCGTTGTTGGAAGGATTGGGCATCGCAGTCAACGACCTGACCACGCAGCGCCGACGGTTCGCCTGCCCGTGTCTGGACTGGAGCATGCGCCGCCCGCATCTGGGTGGTTCGTTGGGCGCGGCGTTACTGCAAACGGCGATCAAGCGTAAGTGGGTGACACAGGATCTGGACAGCCGGGCGTTAGCTTTGTCCCCGCTGGGGCGCAAGGAAATCAGCGCGCGTTTTGAGATTGTTCTCCCTGTCGTCATTGAGCAGATCAAAATCGAAAGATCGCAGCCTTCGGCCGCTCCTACGGGCGGTACGCGTTCGACGTAGGGGCTGGCGAAGCCTGCGATCCTTTGATCCTGGGCTTCTCGACCAAGGGTCGGTTTATGGCTTGTGCCTCAGAGGCGGACTCTATACTGTATATGCACACAGTAAAAGGTCCGCCCAATGGAACTCATCGATAAGCTCGGCATCCTCGCCGACGCCGCCAAGTACGACGCGTCTTGCGCCAGCAGTGGCGCACCCAAGCGCAGCTCCGAGGCCAAGAGCGGGTTGGGCGCCACCGATGGGATGGGCATCTGCCATAGCTACACGCCGGACGGGCGTTGTGTGTCGTTGCTGAAGGTTCTGCTGACCAATTTCTGTCTCTACGATTGCCAATACTGCGTTAACCGGCGTTCCAGCGACGTGCCTCGTGCCCGCTTCACGCCGGAAGAAGTCGTGACGCTGACTCTGGATTTCTACCGGCGCAATTGCGTCAGCGGGCTGTTTCTCAGTTCCGGGATCATTCGCTCGGCGGACTACACCATGGAGCAGTTGATCCGCGTCGCGAAGCTGCTGCGCGAAGACCATGAATTTCGCGGTTACATCCACCTCAAGACCATTCCCGAAGCCGATCCGGCGCTGATCGAGGAAGCGGGGCGCTATGCCGACCGGTTGAGCGTCAATATCGAATTGCCCACTGACGCCAGCCTCCAGACCCTCGCCCCGGAAAAGCAACTCGGCTCGATCAAGCAAGCGATGCACACCATTTACACCGGCGAGCAAACCGTCCTCAACGAACCGCGTGCACGGAAATTCGCCCCGGCCGGGCAGAGCACGCAAATGATTGTCGGTGCCGATGACACCGACGACAGCACCATTCTCCACAGTGCCCAGGCGCTGTATGGCAACTTCCGCTTGCGCCGAGTCTATTACTCGGCGTTCAGCCCGATCCCCAACAGCCCGAAAAGTGTGCCGCTGGCCGCACCGCCGCTGATGCGTGAGCACCGCTTGTATCAAGCGGATTTCCTGTTACGCAGTTACGGTTTCACTGCGGGCGAATTGTTCAAAGGACCGGGGCATCTGGCGCTCGACATCGACCCGAAACTGGCCTGGGCGCTGGAAAATCGTGATGTTTTCCCGCTGGATCTCAATCGCGCCGAGGCGTCGTTGATCGCCCGTATTCCCGGTATCGGCCTGCGCACCACCGAGCGATTGGTGGAGCTTCGCCGTCAGCGACGTATTCGTTATGAAGACCTGGCCCGAATGCGCTGTGTTCTGGCCAAGGCCAAACCGTTTTTCATCACCAGTGACTACCACCCGCAGCAAGCCGAGGTCACCAGCCATCTGTTGTACCAGCAACTGCGCGACCGGCCGCAACCGCAGCAAATGGGGTTGTGGGGATGATCAATCTCGATTGCGATGACCTGTTCGACATCTGGCGCCAACAGGCACGTTGGCTGCTGAGTCATGAGGTTGATCCCAGTCGGGTGAGTTGGGCCAGTGAAGGCGTGTCCGATCTGTTTGCCAGCGACGAATCGCTGCCTGAGACGCAAGGACCCTTTCAGGCACGAATCCCGCGAACGTTACTCGACACCCTTGAGCGCGCAGCCCGTTATCGCGGCGATCAACGTTGGAGTGTGTTGTACGAGGTGCTGTGGCGGGTCAGCCATGGCGACCGTACTGCCATGATGGCAGGTGACAAGCTTGGCAGTGAGTTACAGAGAAGAATCAAGCAGATACAGCGAGAGGCTCATCATTTACATGCATTCGTTAGATTTGTCGCTCTGCCGGAAAACGACGGGCCGCACTACGTTGCCTGGCATGAACCGGCCCACGACATACTGCATAGCGCCAGTGAACACTTCATTGGCCGAATGGGCCGCCACCGCTGGTTGATCGCTACGCCACGGGACGGGGTTTACTATGATGGCGAGCAATTGATTCACCATCGCCAGTGCCCGGTTGAATGGCAGCAGCTCGCGCAAAACGTTGATGATCCGCATGGCGACATGTGGTTGACCTACTACAGCCACATCTTCAACCCGGCGCGGCTGAACCCGAAGGTCATGCAGGGGCATTTGCCGACGCGATTCTGGAAGAACCTGCCTGAAGGCGCGCTGATTCCGGGGTTGATCACTCAGGCTCGAACCGGCAAGCAACAGGACGGTCAGGCCAGCGGGATCAAGGGCAGGAGTGGAAAACGCATTGTTTCAGGGGGCGCCGAACGCGGTCAAGGCTCATAAAAAAGCCCGCCATCACCCAAGGCAATGGAGGGCTTCGATGCCACGGATGTCAGATCAAACCTTGACGATCCAGCCCGCTGGCGCTTCGATGTCGCCAGTCTGCACACCTGTCAGCTCTTTGTAGAGCTTTTGAGTGACCGGGCCGACTTCGGTTTCGCTATGGAACACATGCAGGTGGTCGTTGTAGCTGATGCCGCCGATCGGGGTGATTACGGCAGCTGTACCGCAAGCGCCGGCTTCCTTGAAGTCGGACAGCTTGTCGATGAACACGTCGCCTTCGACCACTTCCAGGCCCAGACGCGATTTCGCCAGTTCGATCAACGACAGACGGGTGATGCCCGGCAGTACCGATGGCGAGTTCGGCGTCACGAACTTGTTGTCATGGGTGATCCCGAAGAAGTTGGCCGAGCCGACTTCCTCGATTTTGGTGTGAGTCATCGGGTCCAGGTAAATGCAGTCAGCGTAATGCGCTTTCTTGGCCTGGGAACCTGGCATCAGGCTGGCAGCGTAGTTGCCACCAACCTTGGCCGCGCCGGTGCCTTGTGGGGCGGCACGGTCGTAGTTGGAGATCAGGAAGTTGTGCGGGGTCAGGCCACCTTTGAAGTAAGCGCCGACCGGGATGCAGAAGATCGAGAAGATGAATTCCGGTGCGGTACGCACGCCGATGTTGTCACCCACGCCGATCACGAACGGACGCAGGTAAAGTGCGCCGCCGGTGCCGTAAGGCGGGATGAAACGCTCGTTGGCACGGACCACTGCTTTGCAGGCTTCGATGAACTGCTCGGTTTCCACGAACGGCATCAGCAGGCGTGCACAGCTGCGCTGCATGCGCAGGGCGTTCTGGTCCGGGCGGAACAGGTTGATCGAACCGTCCTTGCAACGGTAGGCCTTCATGCCTTCGAAGCATTGCTGGCCATAGTGAAGGGCAGTCGAGCCTTCGCTGATGTGCAGCACGTTGTCTTCGGTCAGGGTGCCCTTGTCCCACTCACCATTACGATAGTGCGACAGATAGCGCTTGTCGGTCTTGATGTAGTCAAAACCCAGCTTGTCCCAATTGATGCTTTCGTTACCCATGACACCCTCTATCACTTAACAACCGCCGAAACGGTTCAAGGCTTCTGACGTTTTTTGGATGGGGACAACAATACTTCATTCCGGGCCTGTTTCGCAGCCCGGACTATCGGGTGATTGGCAGATAAATAATGTCGCCTTCGAAAATCGCGAGCAAGCTCGCTCCCACATTTGATCCCGGTCTGCCTTGAAATCTACAAACACCACAAATCCCCTGTGGGAGCGAGCTTGCTCGCGATGAGGCCATCATTGACCCCATCAATCCCCCTGCGTTACAGGTGCAACGGGTGGCCAAGAGCCCGCAACGCCGCTTCCTGCACCGCTTCACCCAGGGTCGGATGCGCGTGAATCGTGCCAGCAATATCCTCAAGCCGAGCGCCCATTTCCAGGCTCTGGCCAAATGCGGTCGACAATTCCGAAACACCCACGCCGACAGCCTGCCAACCCACAATCACATGATTGTCCCGACGAGCGACGACCCGCACGAAGCCGCTTTTAGACTCCAGCGTCATCGCTCGACCATTGGCCGCGAACGGAAAACTCGAAACGATGCAGTCCAGACCCGCCGCCTTGACGTCGTCGGGGGTCTTACCAACCACCACCAGTTCCGGGTCGGTGAAACACACCGCGGCGATTGCGGTCGGATTGAACTCGCGGGCTTTACCGCTGATCAACTCGGCCACCATCTCGCCTTGAGCCATGGCCCGGTGCGCGAGCATCGGTTCACCGCTCAGGTCGCCGATAGCGTAGACATTGCGCATGCTGGTCTGGCAACGGTTGTCGATCTTGATCGCCGAGCCGTTCATGTCCAGTTTCAGCGCTTCGAGATTCCAGCCTTGAGTGTTCGGTTTGCGACCGACCGCCACCAGCACCTGATCGGTTTCCAAGTTCAAGGTGTCGCCACTCGGGTCGAGAACCTGCAATGTATTACCATTGGAATCAAAGCCTTGAACGCTGTGCTTCAAGTAAAACTTCACGCCGAGTTTTTTCAGCTCATCGTGAATAGGTTGGGTCAGTTCGGCGTCGTAAGCTGGCAGTATACGATCCTGAGCCTCAACCACGCTGACGTCGGCTCCGAGCTTGCGATAGGCAATTCCCAGTTCCAGACCGATGTAACCGCCACCGACCACGATCAGCCGTTTCGGTACAGAAGTCGGCGCCAGGGCTTCGGTGGAGGAGATGATCGGTCCTCCAATCGGCAGCATCGGCAGGTTTACGCTTTTCGAGCCGGTGGCGAGCACCAGATGTTCACACTGAATACGCGTGTCGCCAACTTCGACGGTCTTGCCGTCGATCACATTCGCCCAGCCCTGAATGACTTGAATCTTGTTTTTCTTCAACAGCGCCGAGACGCCGGTGGTTAGGCGATCGACAATGCCGTCCTTCCACTCCACGCTTTTGCTGATGTCGAGGGTCGGCGCGGAAACGCTGATGCCCAACGCCGAGTTTTGACTGTGGTGCTGAGTCTGATGGAATTGCTCGGCAACGTGGATCAATGCCTTCGAGGGAATGCAGCCGATGTTCAGGCAGGTACCGCCCAGGGATTCGCCTTCTACCAGAATGGTCGAGATGCCCAGCTGGCCGGCACGGATCGCCGTCACATAACCGCCAGGACCGCCGCCGATGATCAGCAGTGTGGTGTTTAAAGTTTGCATTTCCTACTCCACGAACAGGGTGGCGGGTTGTTCGAGCAAACCGCGCACGGCCTGGATGAATTGCGCCGCGTCCATGCCATCGACCACGCGGTGATCGAAGGAGCTGGAGAGGTTCATCATCTTGCGGATCACGATCTGGCCTTTGACGACCATCGGGCGTTCGACAATTTTGTTGACGCCGACGATCGCCACTTCCGGCAGGTTCAACACCGGGGTGCTGACGATGCCTCCCAGCGCGCCAAGACTGGTCAGGGTGATACTCGAGCCGGACAATTCATCGCGGCTGGCCTTGCCTTTGCGCGCGGCGGTGGCCAAACGGGAGATTTCCTGAGCGTTGTCCCACAAACTGCGAGCTTCCGCGTGACGCACCACTGGCACCATTAAGCCGATGTCGGCTTGGGTGGCGATGCCGACATGCACCGCGCCAAGGCGGGTGATGACCTGGGCTTCGTCGTCGTAACGGGCGTTGATCTGCGGGAAATCGCGCAGGGCGACGACCAGCGCACGGACCAGGAACGGCAGCAAGGTCAGCTTGCCGCGGCTCGCGCCGTGTTTTTCGTTCAGGTGCGCGCGCAGTTCTTCCACGGCGGTGACGTCGATTTCTTCGACATAACTGAAGTGAGCGGCGCGCTGAGTGGCGTCCTGCATGCGTTGCGCAATCTTGCGACGCATGCCGATCACCGGGATTTGCTCTTCGTCGTGGCGCTGAGCGTAAGCGGCGGGGGCGGTCGATGCATTTGACTGACCTTGTGCCAGATAAGCGTCCAGATCTTCATGCAGAACTCGACCGGCAGGACCGGTCCCACGCACCAGACGCAACTGGATGCCGAGATCGAGTGCATGTTTGCGCACGGCCGGAGAAGCGAGCGGGCGCTCATCGGCTTCACGAGCCACCATTGGGCCTTGGCATACGGTTGCTCGCGGCGCTGCGGCAGGGGCGGGTTTGCTTTCGACAACGGCTTCGACTTTCGGCGCCGGTGCTTCTTTCACGGCGGCAGCCATAGGCTGAGCCGACTCTTTAACGTTGCCCGCGCCTTCGACTTCAATGCTGATCAGGATGCTGCCGACCGCCATGACTTCACCGGGCACACCGCCCAGCGCGATCACCTTGCCGTGCACCGGCGAAGGAATATCGACCATCGCCTTGTCGGTCATCACATCGGCCAGCACCTGATCTTCGACGACCATGTCGCCGACCTTAACGTGCCACACCGACAATTCAACTTCTGCAATGCCTTCGCCAATGTCCGGCATCTTAATAACGTGCGTGCCCATTCAGACCTCCATAACCCGATGCAAAGCCGCGCCCACACGGGTCGGGCCAGGGAAATACGCCCACTCTTGCGCGTGCGGGTAAGGGGTGTCCCAACCAGTGACGCGTTCGATCGGCGCTTCCAGGTAGTGGAAGCAGTGCTCTTGCACCAAGGCAACCAGTTCGGCACCGAAACCGCAGGTGCGGGTCGCTTCGTGAACGATCACGCAACGGCCGGTTTTCTTCACCGACTTGACGATGGTGTCCAGGTCCAGCGGCCAAAGGCTACGCAGGTCAATGACTTCAGCGTCGATACCGGTCTCTTCCGCCGCGACTTGCGACACATAAACGGTGGTGCCGTAGGTCAGGATGGTCACGTCCTTGCCGGGACGAGTGATGGCAGCGACGTCGAGTGGCACGGTGTAATAACCGTCCGGCACTTGCGCGGCCGGGTGTTTCGACCACGGGGTGACGGGACGTTCGTGGTGACCATCGAACGGGCCGTTGTACAGGCGTTTGGGTTCGAGGAAGATCACCGGGTCATCGTTTTCGATGGACGCAATCAACAGGCCCTTGGCGTCGTACGGGTTGGACGGCATGACCGTGCGCAAACCGCAGACCTGAGTGAACATCGCCTCGATACTCTGGCTGTGGGTCTGGCCACCGTAGATGCCGCCGCCGCAGGGCATGCGCAGGGTCATCGGTGCGGTGAACTCGCCGGCCGAGCGATAACGCAGGCGCGCGGCTTCGGAAATGATCTGGTCCGACGCCGGATAAACGTAATCGGCGAACTGAATCTCGGCCACCGGGCGCAAACCGTAAGCGCCCATGCCCACGGCGACGCCGACAATGCCGCTTTCGGAGATCGGCGCATCGAATACACGGGAGGTGCCGTACTTGTTCTGCAAGCCTTCGGTGCAACGGAACACGCCGCCGAAGTAGCCGACGTCCTGGCCGAAGACCACGACGTTGTCGTCACGCTCAAGCATCACATCCATGGCCGAGCGCAGGGCCTGGATCATGGTCATGGTGGTCGTGGTCATGGCGGTTTCCGGCTGAATATTGTTGTTGTGGTCGTTCATGTCAGATCCCCAACTCTTGACGCTGGCGCTTCAAGTGCTCCGGCATCTCTTTGTAGACGTCTTCGAACATGGTCGCGGCGCTCGGAATCTGGCCGCCGGCGAGGGTGCCGTACTGCTCGGCTTCTTTTTGTGCGGCGATGACTTCGGCTTCCAGTTCAGCGCTGACGGCGAGGTGTTCCTCTTCGGACCAGTGGCCGATTTTCACCAGATGCTGCTTCAAGCGCGCAATCGGGTCGCCCAACGGGAAGTAGCTCCAGTCGTCGGCAGGACGGTATTTGGACGGGTCGTCAGAGGTGGAATGTGGGCCGGCGCGATAGGTGACCCATTCGATCATGGTCGGGCCGAGGTTGCGGCGGGCGCGTTCGGCGGCCCAGGCAGAGGCGGCGTAGACCGCGACGAAATCGTTGCCATCAACCCGCAGGGAGGCAATGCCGCAACCAACGCCACGACCGGCAAAGGTGGTTGCTTCACCGCCGGCAATGGCCTGGAATGTGGAGATAGCCCATTGGTTGTTGACCACGTTGAGGATCACCGGCGCACGGTAGACGTGGGCGAAGGTGAGGGCGGTGTGGAAGTCGGCCTCAGCGGTAGCGCCGTCGCCGATCCAGGCCGAGGCGATTTTGGTGTCGCCCTTGATCGCCGAAGCCATGCCCCAGCCCACACCTTGTACGAATTGAGTGGCGAGGTTGCCGGAAATGGTGAAGAAGCCGGACTCTTTTACCGAATACATGATCGGCAACTGACGACCCTTGAGCGGATCGCGCTCGTTGGACAGCAGTTGGCAGATCAGGTCAACCAACGGGACTTCGCGCGCCATCAGGATGCTTTGCTGGCGGTAAGTCGGGAAGCACATGTCGTCGATGTTCAAGGCCAGGGCCTGGGCGCTGCCGATGGCTTCTTCACCAAGGCTTTGCATGTAGAACGACATTTTTTTCTGACGCTGAGCGACGACCATGCGGTTGTCGAAGATCCGCGTCTTGAGCATGGCGCGCATGCCTTTACGCAGGATCTCGACCGGGACGCCTTCGGCCCATGGGCCGAGGGCATTGCCCTCATCGTCGAGCACGCGAATCAGGCCCTTGGCCAGGTCGGCCGTGTCGGCGGGTTCTACGTCAATGGCGGGTTTGCGCACCGTGCCGGCGTCGGTCAGACGCAGGTAGGAGAAGTCGGTTTTGCAGCCTGGGCGGCCCGAAGGTTCGGGGACGTGCAGGCGCAGCGGTTCGTACGCTTGGTTCATGGCTTCTACGCTCGATCTTGTGAATTTCTTGTAGTGAGCTGACCGTCATTCCTCTGTAGGGGAAATCTTGTCCTACAACAATCATAGGCCCGGCCAAGAAGAATATTTCTCTCTGTTTCGTTGCGCTTGAGATCATTTGAGGATAAAAAATCTGCGTAAACATAAAAAGCAGGTGGTTTTGTCTCATGCGCAAACTGGACCGTACCGATATCGGCATTCTCAACAGCCTTCAGGAGAACGCGCGCATCACCAATGCCGACCTCGCGCGCTCGGTGAACCTGTCCCCGACGCCGTGCTTCAACCGGGTCAAGGCGATGGAAGAACTGGGGCTGATTCGTGAGCAAGTGACGCTGCTGGATGCTGATCTGCTCGGGCTGCATGTAAATGTGTTTATTCACGTGAGCCTGGAGAAACAGGTGGAGGAGGCGTTGCAGCATTTCGAGGAAGCGATCTCGGATCGCCCGGAAGTGATGGAGTGCTACTTGATGGCCGGGGATCCGGATTATTTGATCAGGGTGTTGGTGCCGACCATTCAGTCGCTGGAGCGCTTCATGATGGACTTCCTCACCAAAGTCCCTGGCGTGGCCAACATCCGTTCAAGTTTTGCGCTCAAGCAAGTGCGCTATAAAACCGCGCTACCGTTGCCGGCGAATGGGTTGACGTTGGGCGCTTAATGCGAAGCGTGGGCACGATCGATTTTCAGAGCTTGTTGATCGGAATTTTCAGGTAAGTGACACCGTTGTCTTCGGGAGGCGGCAAATTCCCCGCCCGCACGTTCACCTGAATCGCCGGCAGCAACAGCGCCGGCATGCCCAATCCGGCATCACGCTCGGTGCGCATGGCGACGAACGCGGCTTCATTGATACCGTCGCGAACGTGGATGTTGCTTTTGCGCTGCTCGCCCACCGTCGCCATGCACCGGGATTCGCGGCCTTCGGGCGGGTAATCGTGGCAGACGTAGAGACTCACGCTTGCCGGAAAGGCCAGCAACTTCTGGATCGAGGCGAATAACTGATTGGCATTGCCGCCGGGAAAGTCACAGCGTGCGGTGCCTACATCCGGCATGAACAGCGTATCGCCCACCAGAAGCACATGACTGTCAATCAGGTAAGCCATGTCCGCCGGGGTGTGACCGGGTACATGCAGGGCCGTGGCCTTAAGGTTACCGATCATGAACGATTCGTCCGGGGCGAACAGATGATCGAACTGCGAACCGTCCACCGCAAACTCCGGTTCGAGGTTGAACAGGCTTTTGAATACCCCCTGAACCTTGCTGATTGACTGGCCAATCGCAATTTTTCCGCCCAGTTCCCGACGCAAATAAGGCGCGGCGGACAGGTGATCGGCATGGGCGTGGGTTTCCAGCAGCCATTGCACTTGAAGGCGGTGTTCGCGGACAAAGGCCACGATCCTGTCGGCCTGGAAAGTGGCGGTGCGCCCGGCTGCCGGATCGTAATCCAGCACCGGATCGACGACCGCACACTGGCCGCCGTCGGCTTCATGGATCACGTAACTGTAGGTCGACGAGGCAGGGTCGAGGAAGGCTTCAATCAAGGCAGGCATGGTGGCCGTTTCTTCTGGGACAGGCATTGAGGGTAGTGTCATTTTCCCTGCGCTGACCAGCCCCCCAACAATTCAATTGATGTAAAAAGCTGCGCGGGCTCTATCCTGTCAGTCATCGATACCGGGCGTTCCCCGGCCTTTTTCCGCGGATCATGAGTGTTTTATGTTGCTGGCGAGTTTTTTTGGCCTGGTCATGGGGCTGGTCCTCGGATTGACCGGTGCCGGTGGCGGTATTCTGGCTGTTCCGGCCTTGGTGTTGGGGTTAAGTATGACCATGACTCAGGCAGCACCCGTTGCCTTGTTTGCAGTCGGAAGCGCGGCGGCGGTCGGGGCGATTGACGGTTTGCGCCACGGCTTGGTGCGTTATCGCGCAGCGCTGTTGATTGCCTTGCTGGGGGCGATTTTTTCGCCGGTCGGCATCTACTTAGCCCATCAGTTGCCGGAAAAAATTCTGATGATCCTCTTCAGCCTGCTGATGGTCATGGTGGCCTGGCGGATGCTGCGCCGCGAGCGACAGGAAGAAGGCCCGAACGACCATGGTCACGCCAACTGGGGCCAGAAAAACTGCATGCTCGATCACCAGACCGGACGTTTTTCGTGGACCGCCAGATGCACCGCGACGCTGGCGGCATTGGGCGCGGTGACGGGTGTTGTTTCCGGGTTGCTGGGAGTTGGCGGCGGGTTTCTGATCGTCCCGGCGTTCAAGCAACTGACTGACGTACAGATGCGCGGGATTGTCGCGACGTCCCTGATGGTGATCAGTCTGATTTCCGCCATCGGTGTGATCGGCGCGTTTCAGGCCGGGGTCAGAATCGATGGTCTAGGTGTGGCGTTCATCATCGCGAGCGTGGTCGGCATGATCATTGGTCGACAGCTTTGCGCACGAGTACCGGCCCGGGCGTTGCAGGTAGGTTTCGCCAGCGTCTGCCTGATCGTCGCGGTGTATATGCTGGTTCGGGCCTGAGGTCTACAACGGGCGATACTGCAGACTGAAAGCCAGTTCAGCGGACTGATCCTGCTCCAGCAACACCAGCCCCGGACGGCCGGGCAAATGGTGCGCATTGACTGGATGGCTTACGGGTTCGATGCCTGCCACGGCTGCTGCCAGGCGCTGCCGTGAATCGACAGCGGATCGGTGAGGCTGTTGGGCTCGATTGTCAGCCAGCCGTCCGGGCGATCGAAACCACCGGGGCGAGGATGAGGTGGGTGAGTTCGTCGTTGAGTTCGAGCAGGGTTGGCGTCATGAGCGGTTTCAGTCAGTGGTTGAAACGAGGTTCCGGCAAACCTTTTACACCAGGATCGAGAGCGAACACCCCCCCGGCCAGTGACTGTGGGTCCTGATCGTCACCGGGGCGGATCGAGGTCACGAACAACGTTTCCAGCCGACTGCCACCGAAGGCGCACATGGTCGGTTTTTTCACCGGAACGGCAACGGAGCGATCGAGACGCCCTTCGGGGGTGAAACGGTGAATCAGCCCGGCGTCGTTGGCGCAGATCCAGTAGCAGCCGTCAGCATCGACGGCGGCGCCATCGGGGCGACCGGGAAACTGATGCATATCGACGAATAGCCGCCGGCTTGAAGGCGTGCCGCTGTCGATGTCGTAATCGAAGGCCCAGATTTGCCGGACCAGGGGATGAGAGTCCGACAGGTACATCGTCCGGCCGTCCGGGCTGAATCCCAACCCGTTGGGCACGATGAATCCAGAAAGCTGCGCATCGAGCGGCCCGCGTTGACCGGCGCTGTAGCGATACAACGCGCCGTTGGCCGCGTTGGCGCCCATGTTCAAGACCATGCTGGCAGCCCAAAAGCGCCCCTGACGGTCACAACGACCATCGTTCAGGCGCATGTCGGTGCGAGGGTGATCGACGTGGGCCAACAGTTCACTGTCGAGACTGCCATCGTTGTGCGGCTGCAGGCGGAAAAATCCGCTTTCCATCCCGGCGACCCAGCTGCCGTCACGGTGACGGGCGATGCAGGCGAGCATTTCCGGCGCGGTCCACGCCTCGACATGGCCGCTTTCGGCGCTCCAGCGTTGCAGACCCCCGGCAGGAATGTCGACCCAGTACAGGGCGTTTTCCTCGGCGACCCAGACCGGGCTCTCACCGACCGTGTTACGGGCATCGACAATCAATTCGGCTTGCATGGCGACTCATTCCCTTGGGCTTTTGTTATGGGGATCAAGTGAAACACTGTGGTTCAGTCGCCGAACGGGCCGGCTGCGACAAAGGCGCCACCCTGGTAAACCATGGCCGGGTCATCTGCAGCCGGCATCGGTTGGGTTTCGACTTTTTCGCGGAACACTTCAGACGTGTCCTTGGGTGCATAACCTAGAGCAGTGGCGTAGCGGTTGTCCCACCAGACGTTCTTGTTGTCGGACGCGCCGTAGACGACGGTGTGGCCGACGTTCGGGGCGTACAGGGAACGTTCGATCAATTGGGTCAGGTCACCGAAGCTCAGCCAGGTGCTCATCATTCGACGGTTTTGCGGTTCCGGGAACGAAGAGCCGATGCGAATGCTGACGGTCTCGATGCCATAGCGATCGAAGTAAAAAGTGGCCATGTCTTCGCCGTAAGACTTGGATAAGCCGTAGTAGCTGTCCGGGCGGCGAGGAGAGCGGGCGTCGATCACTTCATCCTGTTTGTAGAAACCGATGACGTGGTTGGAACTGGCGAAAATCACGCGCTTCACGCCATGGCGCCGCGCGGCTTCGTAGATGTGGAACACACCACAGATGTTGGCGCCGAGGATGTCTTCGAACGAATGCTCCGTCGAGACGCCGCCGAAGTGCAGGATCGCGTCCACGCCTTCGACCAGTTGATGCACGGCTTGTTTGTCGGCGAGGTTGCAGGTCACGACTTCTTCGCGATCGTCGATGGCGGGCGCGATGTCGGCGATGTCAGATAGGCGAATCACGTTGGCATAAGGCCGCAGGCTTTCGCGCAGGACTTTACCGAGGCCACCGGCGGCGCCGGTGAGTAGCAGGCGATTGAAGGGGGCTTGGGAAGTGGTGATCATGGAAATTCCTGTTCGCGAAATTATTATTGTTGAATTCGTTGTAGGTTGTCGTATGACTTTGTCGAAGTATTGGTAGGGCTTCAAGTCTTGTCAACGCGACTTTGATTGAAAATGACGGAGGGTTCTGTGGCGAGGGGATTTATCCCCGTTCGGCTGCGAAGCAGTCGTCAATCCGGTTGCGCGGTTTGCCTGAAGAAATGGAGGTCCGTTTTTGGGGGCCGCTTCGCGGCCCAACGGGGATAAATCCCCTCGCCACAGGGATCTCCTTTACCACACTCATCCCTGCCACAGGCAAACCCCTTCCACACGAGTTGTGTCAGCTTGCAAAAGTTTTACAACAACGAAATCGGATAGCTGACGAAAAGGCGGTTTTCATCGAATTCGTTGGTGCTGAAGGATTTACGGATGCTCGCGTTGCGCCATTTTACGTTGAGGTTTTTCAGCGGTCCGCTCTGCACGGTGTAGGCCAGTTCCGATTCACGGCCCCATTCCTTGCCGTCGGTAATCGTTCCTGCGTGCACGTTATCGCCGCTGATGTAGCGGTTCATCATCGTCAGACCGGGAATGCCGAGTGCCACGAAGTTGTAGTCATGGCGCAGTTGCCAGGATTTTTCCTTGGCATTGTCGTAGCTGGAGTTGTAGCTGTCGTTGGCAAGGGTGCCGCCGCTGGTGCCGTTGACGCGCATCCAGGCATCGTCGCCGCTGAGTTTTTGCAGGCCGACATAGAAGGTGTTACCGCCGTACTTGGCTGAGAGCATGGCGAACGCGGTTTTGTTGTCGAGGTCACCGGCCAGGGCACTGCCGTTTTCCTTGCCGATGAAGTAACCGAGGTTGGCGCCGAGGGTCCAGTCGCCAATCGGCTGGCTGTGACTCAGGTTGAAATACTGCTGTTGATAGAGGTCGCTGAGTTCCGCGTACCAGACCCCGACCTGGGTACGCTTACCGTTGAACGCATATTCACCGCCTCCGAAGTTGAAACGGTCCGAGGCAAACGCCGCCGATTTGCCGTTCATAAACATGTTTTCCATGCTCGCATCGTTGCGCGGGCTGTTCTGACGGAACTGACCGCCGTAGAGCGTCAGGCCGTTGATCTCGGTGGACGTCACCTGGCTGCCGCGAAAGGTTTGCGGCATCGAGCGGCCGTCGTCGGAGCGCAGAATCGGCAGCACCGGCATCCATTCCCCGACCTTCAGTTCGGTTTTCGAGATTTTGCCTTTCAGCGCCACGCCCATCCGGCCGAAGTTATCGGCAGGGCGTCCGTCGTCGTGGATCGGCAGCAACTGGGTGCCGCCCGTGCCTTTGCCACCATCGAGCTTCTGCGAGTAGAGACCGAGCACATCCACGCCGAAACCGACCGGCCCCTGCGTGAAGCCGGATTTGGCGTCAAGGATGAAGTTCTGTGTCCATTCTTCAGCCTTGCCCTGAGGGTAAGCCGGGTTGGTGTAGTTGCGATTGAAGTAGGCGTTACGCAGGTTCAACGTGGCCTTGGCGTCATCGACGAAACCTTCGGCGTTGCTGGTCATGGGCATGGCGAGTACGGCCAGGCTGCTGCAACCGATCAGGCTCAGGGTATGACGGCGAGCGAAGGTTGGGCGAGGGGTGCAGGCGAAGGAATGACGGACGTGCTTGCTCACAGTGACGCTCCCGTTGTTTCTTGTTTTTATTTTCGTTATACGTCGTCGTACAACATTGTGGCGATTATTTGCGAGGGTTTCAGGGATTGTCAATCAGAAGTTGTACGATGACTTGGCGGTGACGTATCAACCTGGGTGAAGCGGGCTTGCAGGCCCGCCGCCCGCGCGCGGCTGTACGAAGTTTCGTTTGCACCTGTCGCCGCGAGGTAGAGCGGATGCTAGTCTTGAGCAACGCTGGTGTCCGGGAGCCCTCATGGGCAATCACAAGATCGAGATTCGCCGCAGTAACGTCGAAAAAATTCTGCTCGGGGCCGAAAAGGTCTTTGCCGAAAAAGGCTTCGGCGGCACCGCCATGGCCGACATCGCCGCTGAAGTGCAATTGCCGCGCTCCAATCTGCATTACTACTTCAGCACCAAGACCGAGTTGTACAGCGCCGTGCTGTTCGATTTGCTGGAGGTGTGGAAGCAGGATGCCCTGTGTTTCGAGATGTTCGATGACCCACGCGTAGTACTCAGCAGCTACATCCGCGCCAAGATGAACCACTCCCGCAGCCGGCCTTACGGCTCGAAAGTCTGGGCCAACGAAATCATCCACGGCGCGCCGACGTTGGGCGTAGCGCTGGACGCCAGCCTCTACGACTGGGCCAAGATGAAAGAGGCGAAGATTCGCCAGTGGGTGGACGACAAACGCATCCTGCCGGTGGAGCCTTCAAGCCTGTTGTACATGATCTGGGCCTCGACCCAGCATTACGCTGACTTTGACCATCAGATAAATATCCTGAACGATCATCAGCCGCTGTCGGACATGCAGTTCGAGCGGGCGGTGCAGACGGTGACGAGTGTGATTTTGCGGGGGATTGGGTTGGAACCTTGATTTCTCGGGTGTAGCTGCCGGCCCTTCGCGAGCAAGCCCGCTCCCACAGTGGTTGTATGTCGTACACAAATTCCGTGTACACCAGAGATCACTGTGGGAGCGAGCTTGCTCGCGATGGCGCGAGTTAAGGCACCGCAAATTTCAGACTACGACGTGATACGGATTCCTCGGATCATGGTTCCAATCCAGAAACGGCTTGCCATTCTCCATCGGCACCATCTCGATACAATCCTGCACCGGGCAAGTGATCTGGCACAAATTGCACCCCACACACTCCTCATCAATCACTTCATATTTATGTGTGCCGTCCGTCTGCTTGACGCTGGCCACCGCCTGATGCGAGGTGTCTTCGCAGGCGATATGGCAACGCCCACAGCCAATACACGCTTCCTGATCAATCTTCGCAATCACCTGATAGTTGATGTCCAGGTACTTCCAGTCCGTGGTATTGCCCACGGCCCGTCCGGAAAAATCCGACACCCTGGCGTAGCCCTGACTGTCCATCCAGCGTGACAAACCGTCCTTCATCTCTTCGACAATGCGGAAACCATGGAGCATCGCCGCCGTGCACACCTGCACCGAGCCGCTGCCCAGCGCGATGAATTCCGCCGCGTCGCGCCAGCTGCCGATGCCGCCGATGCCAGAGATCGGCAGGCCCTGAGTTTGCGGATCGCGAGCGATTTCAGCGACCATGTTCAGCGCAATCGGCTTCACCGCCGAACCGCAATAACCGCCGTGGGTGCTTTGGCTGCCTACTGTTGGGTTGGCGACCATGCGCTCCAGATTGACGCTAGTGATCGAATTGATCGTGTTGATCAGCGACACCGCATCGGCACCACCACGATGGGCCGCCCGGGCGGCGACGCGGATGTCGGTGATGTTCGGCGTGAGCTTGACGATGACCGGCAACGAGCAATAGCTCTTGCACCAGCGCGTGACCTGCTCGACATACTCCGGCACCTGACCGACCGCTGCGCCCATGCCCCTCTCCGGCATGCCGTGCGGGCAGCCGAAATTCAATTCAATGCCATCGGCACCGGTGGCTTCCACCAGTGGCAGGATGTGTTTCCAGGATTCTTCGACGCAGGGCACCATCAGCGACACGATCAGAGCACGATCCGGCCAGTCCTTTTTGACCTGGGTGATTTCCCGCAGGTTGATCTCCAGCGAGCGGTCGGTGATCAGCTCGATGTTGTTGAAGCCCAGCACCTCACGGTTGGCACCGAAGTGCGCCGAGTAGCGCGACGACACGTTGACCGCCGCCGGGTCTTCACCCAGGGTTTTCCAGACCACGCCACCCCAACCGGCCTCGAAGGCGCGGACCACGTTGTAGGCTTTGTCGGTCGGTGGCGCGGAGGCCAGCCAGAACGGATTGGGGCTTTTGATGCCAGCGAAGACAATCGAAAGATCGGCCATTTACGCTGCCTCCACGTTGAGCATCAGTTGAGCGTTGATGGCCTCGGCGGCCAGTTTGCCGTGCTGCACCGCCTGCACGGTGAGGTCCTGATCGAGGCTGGTGCAGTCACCGCCGGCGTACACGCCCGGAATGCTGGTGCGCAGGTTTTCATCGACCTGAATCCGATCGCCCTGACGCTTGAGCTCGCGAGCCAGCGGATCGCTGAGGGCGCTTGAGTCGAAGGCCTGGCCGATGGCTTTGAAGATCGCATCGGCGGCCAGTTCGAAGGTTTCGCCAGTGGTTTGCAGACGACCTTCCACCAAATGTGTGCGGGCGAAGCGAATGCCGCGCACGTTGCCTTGATCATCGAGCAGCACTTCTTCGGGTTGCGCCCACGTCAGCAATCGCACCTGATTGGCTTTGGCGATCTCTTGTTCGTGGTGGGTGGCGCCCATGTCCTCGACACCGCGGCGATACACCAGATTCACATCACGTGCGCCGAGGCGGGCCATTTGCACGGCCATGTCGATGGCGGTGTTGCCGGCGCCGAGGACGATGCAGTGGTCGGCTAAAGGCAGTTGTGTCAGGTCATCGGCCTGGCGCAATTCACGGATGTACTCGGTGGCGGGGAGCAAGCCTGGCGCATCTTCGTGGGCCAGTCCCAGCTGTTTGCTGGCGTTGAGGCCGAGGCCGAGAAACACCGCGTCGAATTGCTGATGCAGTTCGCTGAGGGTCAGGTTTTCACCGAGTTTTTGCCCATGACGGATTTCGATTCCGCCGATCTGCAGCAAAAACTCGAGTTCCTTCTGCGCGTAATCGTCCACCAGTTTGTACTTGGCGATCCCGTATTCGTTAAGGCCGCCAGCCTTTTCCCGTGCTTCGAAAATCACCACGTCATGCCCGCGCATGGCGCTGCGATGGGCGCAGGACAAACCGGCCGGGCCGGCTCCGACCACTGCAATGCGCTTACCGGTCGCTGCGGCGCGAGGGAAGGGGTGTTCGCGAAAGTGCGCGTTGTCCACCGCGTAGCGCTGCAACAGGCCGATCAACACTGGCGCGCACTCATGGGCGTTGTTGCGCACGCAGGCTTGCTGGCAGAGGATTTCCGTCGGACAGACCCGGGCGCAACTGCCGCCGAGGATATTCGCCGAGAGGATTTTCTGCGCCGCGCCTTGCACGTTGTCCTGATGGATATTGCGGATGAACGAGGGAATGTCGATGTCGCTCGGACAGGCATTCACGCACGGCGCGTCGTAGCAATACAGGCAGCGCGAAGCTTCCAGATGCGCCTGGCGGTCGTTGAGCGGCGGCGCCAGATCGGTGAAATGACCGGCGAGGGTGCCCGCATTTTCATAGGGGTGCGGGAGGTGGTTCAGGGTCTTGATCACGGTGTTGGCCTCACGGTTATTTGAGGTGCTGCCTCTATCGGGCATTGGTTTTTTGTTGTCTGGACCGGCCCCATCGCGAACAAGCTCGCTCCCACAGGTTTTGTGAACGCCTGAGATCCCTGTGGGAGCGAGCTTGCTCGCGATAGGCCGAAGGCCGCTGTCAGCGTTTCACTGCAACCGGCTGATTCAACTCCGCCCGCTTGCTCAGCAAATCAAACACCGCCGGATACGCCGGTCTTTGGACATACCGCCCGGCCCCACGCTCGGCGCGCAAATCACCATCGGCCCAGACCACCCGGCCCTGGCTGATCGTATGGCTCGGTACACCGCGTACGGTCTTGCCTTCGAAGATGTTGAAGTCGACTTGCTGGTGATGCGTCTTCGCCGAAATCGTCCGTGTACCCTCGGGATCCCACAGCACCAGATCCGCATCGGCACCGACGCGAATTGCACCCTTGCGCGGGTAAAGGTTGAAGATCTTCGCGGTGTTGGTGGAGGTGAGCGCCACAAAGTGCTGCATCGACAAACGCCCGGTGTTCACCCCTTCATCCCACAGCACCGCCATGCGGTCTTCGATGCCGGCGGTGCCATTGGGGATCTTGCTGAAGTCATCACGCCCCGCGGCTTTTTGCTCGGCGCAAAAGCAGCAATGGTCGGTGGCGGTGGTGTGCAGGTTGCCGGATTGCAGCCCATGCCAAAGCGCCTCCTGATGACCGCGAGGACGGAAGGGCGGGCTCATCACGTAACCGGCGGCGGTCTGCCAGTCCGGGTGTTGATAGACGCTGTCGTCCAGCAGCAGATGCCCGGCCAGCACTTCACCATAGACTTGCTGGCCCTTGCTGCGGGCGTAGGTGATTTCGTCGAGGGCTTCCTTGGTCGAGACATGCACCAGATACAGCGGCGTGCCCAGCGTTTCGGCGATACGGATCGCTCGACTCGCCGCTTCACCTTCAACTTGAGAAGGGCGCGACAGCGGATGCGCCTCAGGCCCGGTCATGCCCTGCGCCATCAGCTTGCGTTGCAGGTGATAAACCAACTCACCGTTTTCCGCATGCACGGTCGGCACGGCGCCCAGCTCCAGGCAACGCTCGAAGCTTGCCACCAGCGTGTCATCGGCCGCCATGATCGCGTTCTTGTAAGCCATGAAATGCTTGAAGCTGTTGACGCCGTGATGGCTGACCAGCTCAGCCATTTCCTCGCGGACCTGCTCGCTCCACCAGGTGATCGCGACGTGGAAACCGTAATCCGAGGCCGACTTCTCCGCCCAGCCGCGCCACTGATGAAAGGCCTCCATCAATGACTGCTGCGGGTTGGGAATCACGAAGTCGATGATCGATGTGGTCCCCCCGGCAAGACCTGCCGCCGTGCCGCTGAAAAAGTCTTCACTGGCCACGGTGCCCATGAAGGGCAGTTGCATGTGCGTGTGTGGATCGATGCCGCCGGGCATCAGGTATTGGCCGCTGCCGTCGAGCACTTCGGCACCCGCAGGAACATCCAGATTTTCACCGATGGCTTTGATCACGCCGTCGGCGCAATAGACTTCGGCGCGATAACTTTCATCATGGGTAATAACGGTGGCGCCACGGATCAACAGAGACATTCCGAGTTCCTCGCAGGCAATGACCGACTGGTGCCGGTTCTAAATGTTTTATATGAAGCAGACGTAACAGGAATATTCCTGTCAATGCTGTCAGGAATAGAAGCTAGTATGAGTTATGAGAATCAGCAAGAATATTTTTCATAAACATATAACTTAATTAACTAATTGAAATATAAAGACTTAAATGATTAATCACCAAAATGGTTAGGCGTCGAACCATTTTGACGCACTTGACAGGTTCCAAAAATGGTCAAGATTTCTTATGTGAAATCAGCCGCTTGAGGATGGTCTATGGTTGATGCGCAACTTAAAAAAAAGATCGATGCACCAGATTGAGTCCTGACGGTTCGGACAACTTGGCTGGCCTTTAGCCTGGGTGAACAGACAAGTCCCCGAGGACTCACTAGGTACATAAATAAAGCTGATAAACATCAGTGATTTACAAAGTTTTTATGGAACTGCCCGATGCGCAATCAGGGAGCCCGGCACGTTTATTGATGCCGCCAGCCTCTGATGAGCAAAAATAATTCAAAGAACAGTGGAGCGGCCATGCAACAGATCAGATCGCAAGTGACCGAGCGCAACGGCTTGTTCGAGCTCGAAGCCGGCAGCGACGTCCTCGACAGTCCCCGTTACAACCACGACATGGCACCGACCAAGGTGCGCGAACGAACCTGGAACAAATGGCACATCACCGCCCTGTGGGTCGGCATGTCGATCTGCGTGCCGACTTATACGCTCGGCGGGGTGCTCACCGCGTATTTCGGCCTGAGCGTCGGTGAGGCGCTGCTGGCAATTCTGTTTGCCAACATCATTGTGCTGATCCCCCTGACACTGAATGCTTTCCCCGGCACCAAGTACGGCATCCCGTTTCCCGTGCTGCTGCGCTCGTCATTCGGCATTCTGGGTTCCAACATTCCCTGCCTGATCCGCGCACTGGTGGCGTGTGGCTGGTTCGGTATCCAGACGATGTTCGGCGGGCTGGCGATTCACCTGTTCCTGGGCTCCGTGTTCGAAGGCTGGAAATCCCTCGGTGGCACCGGCGAAGTCATCGGTTTCATGATCTTTTGGGCGCTGAACCTGTGGGTGGTGATCCGCGGCGCCGAGTCGATCAAGTGGCTGGAAACGCTCTCCGCTCCACTGTTAGTGCTGGTAGGTGTCGGGCTTCTGGTATGGGCGATGCCTAACGTGTCGATGAGCGAATTGCTGGCGATTCCGGCCAAGCGTCCCGAAGGGGCGAGTGTGGTCAGTTACTTCGCCGCCGGTTTGACTGCGATGGTCGGGTTCTGGGCTACGCTGTCGCTGAACATTCCGGACTTCAGCCGTTATGCGCAAAGTCAGAAGGCCCAGATCGTCGGGCAGATCATGGGCTTGCCACTGACCATGTTCCTGTTCGCCTCGCTGGGCGTGGTGATGACCGCTGCATCGGTGAAACTGGTGGGCGTGACTGTCTCCGATCCTGTGACGTTGATCGGCCATATCCAGAGCCCGGTCTGGGTCGCGCTGGCCATGGCGTTGATCATCATCGCCACGCTCTCCACCAACACCGCCGCCAACATTGTCTCGCCGACCAACGACTTCCAGAACATCGCGCCAAAGGTGATCAACCGCACCAAAGCGGTATTGCTCACCGGGCTTGTGGGGTTGTTGTTGATGGGCCATGAACTGCTGAAAAAGCTAGGGCTGATTGTCTCGGACGTGAGCCTGGAGACGGTCTATTCGAACTGGTTGCTGGGGTATTCCAGCCTGCTCGGCCCGATCGCCGGGATCATGGTGGTGGACTACTTCCTGATCAAGAAACAGCAGTTGGATCTGGCCGGTCTGTATCGCGATGACGTTTATCCGGCGTGGAACTGGTTCGGATTTATCGCCTTCGGTGTGCCGGTGGTGTTGACGCTGCTGTCGCTCGGCAGCGATGCCTTCAGCTGGTTTTACAGCTATGGCTGGTTCACCGGCTCGTTGTTGGGCGGGTTGATCTATTACGGGTTGTGCTCGATGCGGCCCAGTCCATCCGTCGCAAAATCTGCGGTGTAAGGAATGCCCCCATCGCGAGCAAGCTCGCTCCCACATTTGGAATGCATTTCCCTGTGGGAGCGAGCTTGCTCGCGATGACGGCCTCAAAAACACAAAAAAATGCCGGAACAAACCTATAAGAACAGCCTGAGGAGATCACCATGAACGCTGCAGTTGACGTTCTGCAATCCACCCATCAGCACATCAACCGCGACCGCCTGTGGCAGTCGCTCATGGAACTCGCAAAACTCGGCGCCACCGTTAAGGGCGGCGTCTGTCGCCTGGCCCTGACTGACCTCGATCGCCAGGCCCGCGACATCTTCGTCAAATGGTGCGAGGAGGCCGGGTGCACCGTCAGCATTGACGCCGTCGGCAACATCTTCGCCCGCCGCCCCGGCCGCAACCCGAACTTGCCTCCGGTGATGACCGGCAGCCACATCGACACCCAGCCCACCGGCGGTAAATTCGATGGCTGCTTCGGCGTGCTGGCCGGCGTCGAAGTGCTTCGTACCCTCAACGACCTCGGCGTGGAAACCGAAGCACCGCTGGAAGTGGTGGTCTGGACCAACGAAGAAGGCTCGCGCTTCGCCCCGTGCATGATGGGCTCCGGCGTGTTCGCAGAAAAATTCACTCTCGAAGAAACCCTGGCCAAAGTCGACGCCGAAGGCATCAGCGTCGGTGAAGCCCTGAATGCCATCGGCTACGCCGGCTCACGCGCGGTCAGCGGTCACGCCGTCGGCGCCTATTTCGAAGCCCACATCGAACAAGGTCCGATCCTCGAAGACGAACATAAAACCATAGGCGTCGTGATGGGTGCCCTCGGCCAGAAATGGTTCGACCTGAAACTGCGCGGCGTCGAAGCCCACGCCGGCCCGACGCCGATGCACCTGCGCAAGGACGCCCTGGTCGGCGCCGCCGTGGTCGTCGGCGCCGTCAATCGCGCCGCCCTCGGCCATCAACCTCACGCGTGTGGCACCGTCGGTTGCCTGCAAGCCTACCCGGGCTCACGTAACGTCATCCCCGGTGAAGTGCGCATGACCCTCGACTTCCGTCACCTGGAACCGGCACGCCTGGATTCGATGATCGCCGAAGTCCGCGACGTCATCGAAACCACTTGCGAAGAACACGGCCTGACCTTCGAACTGACACCGACTGCAGATTTCCCGCCTCTGTACTTCGATAAAGACTGCGTCGAAGCAGTCCGCGGTGCCGCGCAAGGGCTCGGCCTGTCGCACATGGACATAGTCAGCGGAGCAGGGCATGACGCAATCTTCCTCGCGGAACTCGGCCCGGCCGGGATGATCTTCGTACCGTGCGAAGGCGGCATCAGCCACAACGAAATCGAAAACGCCGCGCCGGACGATCTGGCGGCGGGGTGTGCGGTGCTGTTGCGGGCGATGCTGGCGGCTTCGGCGGCGATTGCGGGTGGTCAACTGGCGGCTTGAAAAGCAAAAGATCGCAGCCTTCGGCAGCTCCTACAGAACGGCATGCATCCGCATAATGACGGGTGTATTCGGTTTATGTAGGAGCTGCCGAAGGCTGCGATCTTTTGATCTCCTTCTGCACGATCACCAACGCCAGCGGTCGTAATCTTCACAGGGCGCCACCCGTTGGCGCCACCGCAATTGTGGAGACCCAATGAGCCAGGACGTCCTGACCACCGAAACCAATCGCCGTCAGTTGCAGCAGATCATCGCCGGGCTATCCGACGGCGTGATTCTGCTGGAACTCGACAGGACCATTCTGTGGGCCAATAAAGCCGCGCTGGCCATGCACGGCGTCAGCCGGATCAGCGAGTTAGGCGCCGATGCCAAGGAGTACGCAAAACGCTTCGCCTTGCGTTATCGCAACAATCATCCGGTCCCGGCCGACAACTACCCGATCAATCGTGTGGCCCGTGGTGAGACGTTCAGCGATGTGCTGGTGGAAGTGACTCAGCTTGAAGATGAGGATCGCGTTTGGGTCCACAAGGTGCGCAGCATGGTGCTCTCTGACAGTCACGGCGAACCGGAGTTACTGGCGCTGATCATGGATGATGTCACCGAGTGGGCCAGCGCCGAGCAACGCTTCGAAAGGACCTTCAACGCCAACCCGGCTCCGGCAGTGATCTGCCGCCTCAGCGATTTACGCTACATCAAGGTCAATGCGGGTTTTCTGGAAATGACCGGCTACACCCGCGATCAGGTCATCGGCGTATCGACTTACGAGCTGGACATTCTCGAAGGCGCCGAAAAGAAAGAGCTGGCGATCGAGCGTTTGCGCGAACACGCCACCATTCCCCAGATGCAGGCTGAGCTGAAGTTGCCGGAAGGCGGCAGCAAACAGGTGATCGTCGCGGGCCAGCCTCTTGAGCTCAACGACGAAGACTGCATGCTGTTTTCCTTCGTCGACATGGAACCCCGGCATAAAGCCGAAGTTGCCCTTCGCCAAAGCGAGGAACGGTTCGCCAAGGCTTTCCGCCTGACGCCAATGCCGATACTGGTGTGCAGCGCGGTTGATCAGGTGGTGCTGGACGTCAACGAAGCGTTCCTCGAAACCCTCGCTTATCCAAGTGAAGAAGTGCTTGGCAAGACCATTGCCGAAATCGATTTCATCTATGACGCGGGCGCACGCACACGACTGTTCGCGACGCTGGAGAAAACCGGCAGCCTGGATCGCATCGATGTTCGGGTGCGTAAAAAAGATTCCGAACTGATCGAATGCTCAATTTCGGCTGACACCGTGAACATTCAGGATAACCCTTGCTATCTAGTGGTGTTGATGAACATCACCGAACGCAAACGCACGGAGCTGGAGTTGGTGGCAGCCGTCGAAGAGGTGATGAAAGATGCCTCTTGGTTTAGTCGCACGCTGATCGAAAAACTCGCCAACGTGAAAAGCGTCAACTCGCCGAAGTTGCCCAGCATTTCCTTCACCGAGCTTACCGCCCGGGAGCGCGACGTACTTGGCCTGATCTGTGAAGGCCTGGCCGACAAGGAAATCGCTGCGCGCCTGAAACTGGCCCCCAATACAGTGCGAAACCACGTGTCGACGGTTTATTCCAAGCTCGATGTACACAGTCGCAGCGAGGCGATCGTCTGGGCGCGCGAGCGGGGATTGTTCTCCGGCGAATGGCGGCAGAAAGGGACGCCGTAAGGTGCAAATGCACTAACAGGACCAGTGCAAATTAATGTTCAGGTGGTGGGCAGTAGTTCTTAAGCTGTGGCGGTGAGACACGATTCCTCAGGTCGCCTTCGAAACACGAAAGGAAACTCCCCCATGATCACCTACAGAGCGCATTGGCTTCCGCGTCCCCGTCAAGGTGAGTCGCAATGATTTCCCTGGCGCAATTGCGTATGCAACTGGAAAGCAGTTTTTCGCCGCTGGCCTGTGAGTGCACGCTCACGGGGGATCATTCGTTGACCGTTAAACTCTATCACCCGGTGTCGGGGCAGGTGGATCTGGTGGTTAGCGGTTTGAGTGTAAGCACGCTCGGCAACCCGGTTGCCGTGCAGGCATTGATCGAAGAGCTGCGCTACGAACTCGAAAGCAACACGCTGCATCAATGTGCCCCCCGTGCATTCGGAAATGACTGACAGTTCAGCGGGAAGAGCAGATTATTTTTTCTGTGGCCCGATCGTGGACTTTCCAGCGTAGTTTTGTTGTCACAAAAAATGAGTACATCATTTCTCGCAGGTCAGCCTAATGAACAGTCTTGGGAAACGCGTTTCTTCACCGTTATCACTCGCCTTCTGCGCCGCCTTGCTTGGCGGCTGCGCCAGTCCTCCACCTCCGCCACCAGCCGCACCGCCGCCTGTTCCCCAACGCACCTGTGAAACGTCTGAAAAGACAGATGTTTTGGGTGATGCAAGAGCCGAAGGGCAGGTGACAAGGGAGACCACCTTGACCCGCTGCGTAACTCAATAATCCGTTTCGGGCAGATCTCGATACGAGTTCGGCATGGAGTTTAGGTGCGCTGTGCAAATCTAATTTTTTATCGCCATTTGTTCTAATCGAACTGTCAAATCTGACAGTTCCACAAAAATGGATTTGTCTTGATAGTCGAGTGGCCAACCTTTTTCTCGCCATTACAATTATCGGGACGACTCCATGACCAACGAAATTAGATCGTCAGCCAATCCCAGTTCCTGGGATGATGTAAAGCTGTTCGTCAACGATACAGAAGGACCGATTGACGCCCCGTTACATTTAAGAAGTGGACAGACAACCATCGTGGAGTTGAGGTCGGAGTCTTTGAATGGGCGTGAGGTGACTCTCTATAATGCGGATAATAATGATGAGCTAGTCGAGCCTGATCCGGCATATCGTACTTCGGTAAAGTTTATCGACGGTATTGCCAAATGGACGATAAAACAGGATGACCCTGTCAGTGGTCAGCTGAATTGGGTCGTTGTGAGCAAGGATATATCACTACCAATGGTGCTTAAGAGTTATGTGCTGCCATCGAATATAGATCAACAAGTGGAGGTTTTGTTAAATGGTGACCCAATACCGCCAGCCGGGAAAGACTTCATAGGGGGGAGAACCATAAAACTCAGCTTGCGGTACCTCAACGGCGAGGTGTTGAAAGGCTTCCCCCTGGCGTTGGGCGTAGTTCCTGATGCTCCACTTGTACCCGATGACATACCCAGTGAACCAGAGCACGGGGAGTTAACGGTAGAGCATGAATGGGATCTAATAATTCCCGAAAAAGTTGGATCGTTCAAACTTAAGCTGTACAGCAGACATGCGACGACTTCGCTACAAACTCCGACTATTTGTATTCGGGGAGAGTTGGAGAGGGTGGACTTTAAGTTCTTGAAAAGTTATGACAGCGACGAGGCTGAGATTCTTCCGGTTCCCCCTGACGAGCTTTTGTGGCCTGACAAGACCTTGATTATGGGCTGTGGAGCTATTATCAAGGACTCGCGGGGTGTGCCGTTGAGCGATGTGACTATAACCGTCCAGCAGCCAGATATTGAAAATATGGTTTGGAAAACGAAATCCACTGGGAGGACGGTTATTTTTCTTGTAAATGATAGACCTGACGTCGGCCGTACTTATGAAGTGGTTGGGGTGGCATCACTTCCAGATGGGGAACGAACGATAAAGTTACTAGTTAGAGCTACAGGGGGTTAGTCAGCAATTAAAGTTGACGCAGTTCCGGAGTGGGGAACAGACATAGAATGCCTGGATCGCAAGTTCACTTCGTATTTCACGATCAATGAGACTGTTAGTGGCTTTGTCAGGATGGTCATCGTTAACAGTTGCGTTGAGGTTTGGTCGATGCTGAAAATATGAAATTAGCTACGAATCGGGTGTTCGAAAGCTTCTTTCCATCGTAAAACTGATCGACCTCGGCTTGCCTACAAAAGCGCTGAAGGCCATTCGTCGGCAAGTCGAGTCGTCATAAATTCAACTCAGCTCTCAGGACAGAAAACCACCATCCACATTCAACGAAACCCCAGTCGTATAACTGGAAGCATCACTCGCAAAATACAAAACCGCCCCCGCCATCTCACTTGGATCCGCCACCCGCTTCAGCGGAATCTGCGCCAGCGCAATATTCAAAATTGCCTGATTCTTCACCAGTGCGGAAAGCAAATTTGGTATCCGTCAACAACGCGCTGCAGCGAATCCCGAACTGCGCACATTCCTTGCCAATCATGTTTATTACAGCCGCTTTAATCACGAATAGATGCCCTGGTAAATTCCCGGCGTTATCGTCAGCTCGGTCCGTTTTAATAAGCGTCGAAATGCGCCGATGAAACGCATTCCGCATAGATGAAGCGCCGGCGGTTTGCTATGACGCTGATGTGTGGAGTACGGTAATCGCCTTATCGAAATACGTTCTAGGTGCACTGTCAGATCTGACAGTTAAGCTAGGAGCTAAGCGAGATTGAAATTTGTTATCGCACTTTGATCTAGTTGAACTGTCATGTTTGACAGTAGCTAATTCGTTCATCCTTTCTCATAGTAGGCCGTGTCTTTTAGCACGCTATTGTCAGAGGGGTTTTGATCATGAAAACGGGAACGGGTTCTAAATCGTTAAAAAAAACTAACGGGTGGGAAGATGCAACCATACGCAAGGATGGCAACGAGCAGCCGCCGGGTACGACGATTCAATTTAACTCTACTAAAACAAGCATTTTGGAAATTGTTTCGGACTCTTTGGACGGCGAGGACATTAGACTGGCGGTTGTCGACAGCCAAGGCGACAGGATTGAAATAAAGCCCGAGGGTTGGGTGCGTGTAATCGAGGGCGTAGCGGAATTTACAGTCACTCCGAAAAGTCTTTTCGGAGGAGCCACGCTCATACTCTATGCTCAGAGCTTTGCAGAGGTATTGGAGTTTCCATGTATTGTCTTGCCGCCTCCGCACCCTTGGTATTTTGCTTCTTCATTTTTCATATTTGGACCGAGCTGGTTCATGCCCATACCTCACTTGGCAATTATTCCCGTTAAAAACCATGGCAGTAGTTATACAGTCGTTTTACATCCGCAAGGGGATAGTCTGCTAGGCAAAGAAATGGTGTTGAAAGTGAGTGGGACGGGCGTTTTGCCTGTCGTGACGCCAACGGCACCTCAGGTGATGAAAACAGAAGGCATTGCCTGGAAAGTTTACTTTTCAGATCTCACGCAGGTAGCGGTAGTGATAACGAGCCCTACTGTTGATTTGTCAACCGGATTCACCTTTGTTCCCAGCTCAAATGAGAAAATGGCCTCTTCTGGAGAGTTGGACTATCAAGCGGTACTTCAGGAGTTTATGAGTTCACGAAGAGACTAGAACTACAATCGCGTGGGCATTCCAGGATTGCTGCATGGCGTGCTCACCTCAATGACCGCAGGCATTTTTACTGGCAGATTGTGCAAGTAATGTCGGGATGGGTGGTGTGTGCGGTTGGCTGAGCTATAAGAAACAGGTGGGGTATTACTCTGTGATCGGACCGTAGATGGCGGAAATCCAGAAATGTCACAGATACCTGACCATCATTTGCCACGCGTCAGCCTATGAATTGTCTTGGAAACCGCGTTTTCTTACCAGTGTCGTTAGCCTTCTGTGCCGCCGTTCTCGGCGGTTGCGCCAGTCCTCCGCCTCCGCCGCCAGCCGCGCCGCCGCCTGTTCCCCAGCGCACGTGGAAAACGTCTGAAAATACCGATGTATTGGGTGATGCAAGAACTGAAGGCAGGTGTCCTGGAAAACTACGTTGACGCGTTGCGTCACCCAATGAAATCCAATTCCGACGCAAGCCGTTCCGTTGGGATCGGCTAATAGGCGGTGCGTATACTGTACCCAATTATTTATCGCAATTCGTTCTAATAAAACTGTCAAATCTGACAGTTATGCAATCTCTTTTTCTTCTCGATAGTGGGGTGGTCAGCCTTCCCACATCATCCCGATTATCGAGATTCGCCATGACCATCAAAATCAATACCGGATTATCCGCCCCCGTTCCTATGTATATCTGCCACGGGGCCGAAGGCGAGCAATGCCACACCTTAAGTATCAAGCCTGACGTCGACAGCCCTTGGGTCAATCAACAATTCAGCTGCCATGACATCGTCGGTGATCCGTCGTCCTTAATTAGGGTGGAGCCTGAACGCGGTGAGTTTCAAAACTTCCCACTGGCCGGGGCCGAATTGAAACTCCACTGCCCGGCGAATGGCCAGGATCGCGATTTGGAATTGCGATTGCGCAGCGAGTTTACGGCCAAGCCCTACGTGATTGCTTTGAAATTGGGGCATTACCGTTGTGACTTTAAGAGCAAGCGCCCCCCAATCGGTGCTCCGGTGATTGGGCAAAAAGTGACGGCAGCCGTCACGGTCGAATCGTTTTACACAAAAGCAGCGGTGGAAAACGTCAATGTTGTGTGGACGATTGGAGAACAGGTGATCACCGTCCCAACATCCTCAGCAGGTGTCAGTGAGTTCACTCACACCGTCGCCAACGAGGGCACGCAGACGATCACGGCAACCCTCTACAACCCGTATAACGACGAAACAAAAACGGAGGAGTTTTCATTCAAGGGGTATTCGAGTAGTCCTTGGGAACAGGCCAAGTTGTTCATCAACGGTAAGGAAGTGAAGTTCGGCGCTCCTGTCGGATTGATTCGCGGGGTCGCAAACGAGATCACTGTAGAAGCGCCTCTGGAGATTGCGCAGCAGCTGATGCTCGGTCTGGCTGATGCGGGAGGCCTGAACGTCCAGGCATCTCCCGACTTCGAAACGCCCGTCAACCCAGAAGGTGGCAAGTTCACTTGGCAGATCATAACGGGCGCAGGTATAAGTGGCTTTCTTATACTGGTTTTTTTTAGTCGCGAAGTGTTGATTCCATGGGAGCTTCCGTGTTGGGTTATATCAGGCAACCTAGCGGACGAAGTAAAAAATATTGTGGTGGATGGTGTCGCGTCGCCGCCCGCCGAAATCCTTTTTTTCAGGAATGAGCCTCAGACGGTTGCATTGACGTACAAGCCAGGCAGTCCCCTTAATGGTCTTCCGCTGCAATTGGTTGGCACGCCACTCACCGGAGTGCAACCTGGCAATCTGGTAGTGACCCCAACCGAAGAAAGTCCCAATCATACCTGGATCGTTAAATCTCACACCGACAGCGGTACCTTCCAATTGGAGTTGAAAGGACTTGAAGGTACCCGCGGCATCACGCTGCCAGTTTGCAAGGTGATGTCGCGCGCCGTGGGAGATGAAGTGGAGTCGGTTCTGTTAGACGATAAGCCCTACCTAGGTGACGCAGTGCTTTTCAGAGACGAGCCTCGGACTGTCGCTTTGAAATTCAAACCGAACAGTCCCGCGGGAGGCTATCCGTATGTGGCGAATGCTGTTCCGGTCTCCAATTTGCAACCCGCCGACATGAAGGTTACGCCGGTTCCTGCCAATCCAAATAGTTGGACAGCTGAGGTCGTCAACAAAAGCGGCATTTTCAAGATAGTGGTGTCGGGGCCGGACATAATAAGCGACTTGACGCTACCCGACACCAGAGTGTTATCGCAGAATCTTACAGACGAGGGGGTATTGAAAATCGACGGCGTGGTCCCGGAAGCTAACCACCTATTCTTCAGGGGGAAAGCGCGGACTGTCGAATTTGTACCCCGCGCCGGCAGTCCGGTGGCTGGATGGCCCGTCACACTGAGATGTGCGATCAAAACAGGTCTGGACCCTGCCAACGTCGTGAGTTCGCCAGCTTTCGGCACCCCGCAAACGACGTATCGCTGGGGCGTGACCGGGTCCACCAAGAGCGGCACCTTTCAGTTGAGCCTCGCGGGCAAGGATATGACCACCCCGATCACTGGGCCAGTGAGCACGTTGCTGTCGGACAATCCGGCTCATGAGTTCGACGCAAAAATCGACAATGTGTTGATTCCAGAGGAAGGAGTTGAGTTCACTGGAGGCACAGCTAGGACACTCACGCTAACACCCAAGGCCGGGAGCCCGGTGGTCGGTCATCCGATGATGTTGCAGTGGGGGGGGGCGTCGATTTGGTGGAGGCGGATATCGTAACTACCCCGGCATTTGATATTAAAACGACGACTTATCGCTGGACGATTCTGCCTGCACCAAAAAACGGAACATTTGCTCTTCGCTTGTCGGGCGACAATATGAAGACGCCATGGCCGTTGCCTACTTTTACAGTGAAATCAAGTAGTCTTGATGAGTTTGAATTTTCGTTCGATGGCAGGAAAATACCGACTACCACCACTGCTTTAGTGTATCGAGGCGTTGAGTATACATTTGGACTATTACTTCCGAAAGACAGCCTGCTAATTGGGAAAAAAGTCACCCCCGTCTGGGGCGCATCGGGTGCCAACCTGGGCGTCACTCTAGAACCGGCAATCGGCACTGAAGTAACTCTAAGGGAGCGCACTGAATGGAAAGTCAAGGGAGGGGATATTAGGGATGGATTGTTTTCTGTTAAGTTTTCAATAGAGGGTTTTGCCCAGCAGCTGGAATCGAAATTTAGTTTGGCTTATCACCGTATTATAATAGCTTCTATATCCACTGAGGACGAGTTAGTTGCAAAAACACTTATAACCTTCGAGGCGAGAATTGTATTCGAAGCTGATCCTAATTTTCCTGTGAAGAATGCTCAAGTAAGAGCGGTCGTTTTGGGTATTCCCTTAAGCTTTCCGGTCGACAGTAACGGCGTCGCGTTGATTCCTATAAGGCCGCCTACACCAAAAGCATATACGCTGGAGGTTCGCGCGAATGTAAAAACGGAGGATGATCCGGTTGTAGTTTTTTATGATTTTGAAGTAAGTGCCAATCCTGATCCTTCGGTTTTTCGAAACAACACGTATTTGCTACTTACGAACATAGGCACTTATCCAATTGTTCTCAGTCATTTGGGATATTATCTACTGCCACGTAATATGCGGGGGGTGTTAATTATCGATTTGAACGTGGGTGAAAACGTTGTTAGTGGTAAAAAAGTCGGGATTAGGATTTCTCCTCTGGTTCCAGCTCCGGTGTTTAGCCCGGCGTTAGAGACTCTCAGAACGATAGATAGTAACGGATTGAAATGGAATTTTGACGCAAACAATAATACAACGACGTTCATTTTGGAGTTTTTTTGTCAAGACTATCCAGATTCGTACAAAATGGTTTTTGAATTTAAATAATCGGGCGAGAAGCTTTTGAGGTGGGGTATTGAAATAGTGATAGTTGGTGTGAGGGATTTCCGTCACAGTCAAGTCATGCAGGGCAGGTTTAATCTGACTTTTGTGATGGGTGGTTTGTTAAGTTATAGTTAAAAGGCAGGCTTGGCTGCCTTTTAACTATTTGATGAATTAGATCGCTGAGCGCCAAGACTTTCGCCTGGTGCATCTCTATTTGTTTACGGGGCAAGATCTGCAGTTATAGTATTGCCTGCGATAGAGATTATGGAGCAACTACTTCTATGTATAGTGAATGCCGGATCACTGTGCATTAAATAGATACCTTTTTGAGGACTTCCCCCTTCACTGCCAGATATGAATGTTTTGTTGGATAATCATTCCGCATTAACGGCCAGAGCGGTTGTAAAATTATTTTCTCAGCCAGTCTTCAGGGTGCTGCTCCTAGCTCATCAATGCAGCGCGTTTTTCGCACTAAGCTCATAACATGTAAAGCGCGATATACACGCTTCACATGATTGGCATTGGTCACACAAACCAACCATTTGTTCAGCCTGTGAGGTAATCAGGACAAAAACCCCCCATCCACATTTAACGAAACCCCAGTCGTATAACTGGAAGCATCACTCGCTAAATACAACACCGCCCCCGCCATCTCACTCGGGTCCGCCACTCGCTTCAGCGGAATCTGCGCCAGCGCAGTCTTCAAAATCGCCTCATTCTTAACCAGCGCAGAAGCAAACTTGGTATCCGTCAACCCAGGCAACAACGCATTGCAACGAATCCCGAACTGCGCACATTCCTTGGCAAACACCTTGGTCATGTTGATCACCGCAGCCTTGGTCACCGAATAGATGCCCTGGAAAATCCCCGGTGAAATGCCGTTGATCGACGCCACGTTGATAATGCTGCCGCCACCGTTGTCGCGCATCAGCTTGCCGGCTTCGACGGACATGAAGAAGTAGCCACGGATGTTCACGTCGACGGTTTTCTGGAAGGCCCCGAGGTCGGTGTCGAGCACATTGCAGAACTGCGGATTGGTCGCGGCGTTGTTGACGAGGATGTCCAGGCGGCCGAACTGTTCGCGGATGCCGGCGAAGACCTGGCTGATCTGTTCCATTTCACCGATGTGGCAGGCGACAGCAGTGGCTTTGCCACCGGCAGCGATGATCGCGTCGGCGACGTGCTGGCAGCCGTCGAGTTTGCGACTGGAAACAATGACATGGGCGCCTTGCTGGGCCAGGAGTTTGGCGATGGCTTCACCGATGCCACGGCTGGCGCCGGAGACGAAAGCGATTTTGCCGTCGAGGTCGAACAACTGAGTCTTGGACATGGGTTTTCCTTTTAGAGGGCCTGGATCAGAGGCTGGATTTCTGGATGACCTGTACGCTCATTTGCTCGAGCAATTTGTTCATGTGAATGAACTGCGCGAAGCGTTTGTCCTGGGTCTGACCATGGAAGAAGCGGTAGTAGATCTGCTGCACGATGCCGGCGAGGCGGAACAGGCCGTAGGTGTAGTAGAAGTCGAAGTTGTCGATCTGGATGCCCGAACGTTGGGCGTAGTAATCGACGAACTCGCGGCGGGTCAGCATGCCCGGAGCGTGGCTCGGCTGACGGCGCATCAGTTGCACGGGCGCCGGGTCGTCGGCTTCGATCCAGTAGGCGAGGGTGTTGCCCAGGTCCATCAGCGGGTCGCCGAGGGTGGTGAGTTCCCAGTCGAGCACGCCAATGATCTGCATCGGGTTGTTCGGGTCGAGGATCACGTTGTCGAAGCGATAGTCGTTGTGGACGATGCTCGACGTCGGGTGATCGGCGGGCATCTTGTCGTTGAGCCAGGCCTTGACCGCTTCCCACTGCGGCGCGTCAGGGGTCAGGGCTTTCTCGTAACGGTCGCTCCAGCCTTTTATCTGCCGCGCCACATAGCCTTCGGGTTTGCCGAGGTCGCCCAGGCCATAGGCCTTGTAGTCGACCTGGTGCAGTTCGACGAACTTGTCGATGAAGCTTTTGCACAGGGCTTCGGTTTTCGCCGAATCCAGGCCCAATTCCGGTGGCAGTTCGGCGCGCAGGATGATCCCCTTGACCCGTTCCATCACATAGAACTCGGCGCCGATCACTGATTCGTCGGTACAGTGCACGTAGGCTTTAGGGCAGTATGGAAAGCCGTCGCGCAGTTGATTGAGGATACGAAATTCGCGACCCATGTCATGGGCGGATTTGGCTTTGTGGCCAAATGGCGGCCGGCGCAGGACGAATTCCTGTTCGGGGTATTCCAGCAAGTAGGTTAGGTTCGACGCACCGCCGGGAAACTGGCTGATCTGCGGCAAGCCGCTGAGGCCAGGAATGTGGGCCTTCAGGTACGGATCGATCAGGCTGGCATCGAGTTCTTCGCCGGTGCGGATACGGGTGGACTGGTCAGTAAGCGCCATGCTTATCCCTTCTGCTTATTCTGGAGGCCTGAAACTATTGGCTAATCTAATGCGCACACCCGGCCCCCACAACCATGATCGCCCCTTATAGGTGAGGGTGTTGCCGGGCAATCATTGCTTTTGATACACCTGTTTGAATGGTCCTACAGAACGGCTTTGTTCTCGGACACCGGCAGGTCGATGGGGGTGAGCACCGGTTCGCCGGAAAAGTACGCCATCAGGTTGCGCCCGACGAGCTCGACGGTGCCCCGAGTCGCTTCGGGGGACAGGCCCGCGACGTGCGGCGTGAGAATCACGTTGCTCAGTGATTTCAGGGCGTCCGGCACCTGCGGTTCATTATCGAAGACATCCAGCGCCGCGCCGGCAATGCGTCGTTGCTCCAGAGCGCTGATCAGATCGGCGGTCACCACTACGCTGGCCCGGGCGATGTTGACGATGAATCCGTTGGGCCCCAAGGCATCCAGCACAGATCGGTTGATCAGGCTTCGGGTGCCGAGCCCGCCGGGCGTGGCCACCACCAGGAAATCCGAGGCGCGGGCCAGTTCCGTCGGTGTCGAGCAGAAGCTGTACGGTACGTCGCTGCGGTGCTGGCGGTTGTGGTAGCTGACGGTCATGTCGAAACCGTTGGCCGCGCGTTTGGCGATGGCCATTCCGACAGCGCCGAGGCCGAGAATGCCCAGGCGTTTGCCGGCCAGGGAAGGGCGCATGATTTTCGGCCACTCGCCTCGGCGCACGGCAGCATCGCAGCGGGGGATGTCACGCACCATCGCAAGCAGCATGGCCATTGCATGGTCGGCCACCGAAGAGGCGTTGACCCCCGCGCCACTGGTCACCGTAATACCCCGGTCGGCAGCGGCCTGCAGGTCGACCTGTTCGTAACCTGCACCCATCACGCAAATTATTTTAAGCGCCGGCAGTGCAGCGATTTCATCGGCATACAGGCCCAGCGGGCCGCGGGTCAGCACTGCATCGATACGCGCGCCGTGGGTCGAAATGGCCTCCGCCCGCTCGGCGGGGGTTGGCGCCAGAATCAGGTGAAAGCCCTGATGTTCGAGAATCGGCAAGTAATCATTGATGGTTTCGACCAGTACCAGAACGTTTGCGGGCATGCTGGGCTCCTGTGGCTTGAATATCCTTAGAGATTGCTGGCTTAAAAACGCATTGGCGACGACCAAAGATCGCAGCACTGCCAGATGATCATAGCGGAACAGGAGCGAGAGGTTACTCAGCTGTCAAAAAGGTGCGTGCAGCCTGCAGGATTTCATCGGACAACGGGTCGCCACGGGAGGCGCGCGCCAAGGTCAGCGCGCCGACCATGAGGGAAAATTGCACCAGCGCCTGCCGACGATCACAGGCGTCATCGCCGGTGTTCATCAGGGGAGCGAACGTGTCGAGCAATGAGCCGAGGCCTTCCATGAAAGTTGTGCGCAGGCCACTTTCCGCAGTTTCGTGGCACATGTCCCCGGCAAACGCCGCCACCGGGCAACTGTCGCCCGGATTGTCGCGGCTGGCGGCCGACAAGTAGGGTGCGATCACGGCTTGGCGGGCGGCGTTCTTGTCTTCATTGGCGGCGATCCATTCCTTCCAGCGGTCTGCCGATTGCTGGAATGCGCGGCCGCTGGCCTCCTGAGCCAAGGCTTCCTTGGACTCGAAATGCCCATAGAAACCGCCATGGGTCAGGCCCGCTGCCGCCATGACGTCGATGACGCTGATGCCGTGAACCCCCCGTTCGCGAAACAGGCGCGTGGCCGCTTCGACGATGATCTCGCGGTTGAGTTCGGCTTGCTTGCGGGAAACACGGGGCATTGGCGGCTCACAAAGATGAAGGATGGCGGTCAGAAGGCGTACTGGGCAATTCCGTTGCCGAACGACCAGTTTTCTTTTTTCACTTCGACCAGATTGATGAATACGTCCTCTAGCCGCACCGCCAACTCTGCGTTCAGACTCTCGGCGATGGTTTTGTAGAGCAGCTTCTTCTGCTCGACGGTTCGGCCTTCGCTCAGGGTGATCTGAATCACCACCAGTTGGTCGGTACGATTGATCCCCAGGTATTGCGGATCAAAGATGAAGTGCTGCTCATCGTGTTCGGCGAGGATCTGGAAATTATCGTTTTCCGGCACACCGATGGCGCTATGCATGGCGGCGTAAATCAGCTGGCCGATGCGTTTGGCGTGCGTGGGGTCCTGATGCTTTTTGATGTCGACGCGAACGAGTGGCATGGCGTTACCCTCAATGAGTCATGAAGATGACTTTAAAATACATGACGTCAGACCTTTATCAAGCTGAAGCTGCGTTTGACGATGAAACGCAGGTGCCCCAAATCTCCAATGCGCTGAATATCCCTGTGGGAGCGAGCTTGCTCGCGATTGCGGTTAATCATTCAACATTGCTGTCGACTGACTCGCCGCCATCGCGAGCAAGCTCGCTCCCACAGGTGGGGCGTATTCGTATCATCATCTGATCCGTACACCCACTTCTCAGCTAAGTCTTTGCTTCTGCTCATTAATCCCGGACAATCGCGCCCCTGTTTCGGCCATGGCGCTGCCTGTCGGATTTTTCCGACTCGCCTTGGTCGGGTAGCAACTGACCGGAATGCGGAGATCCCACCGGATGAATGATCAGGCCAATAGTGTCAATGAACGCTATGTAGCGGCGAACCCTGTCAGCCTTGAGGGCTGGAGTCGCCATGACACCACCTGGATGCTCGGCCTGTTTGGTACGGCCATCGGGGCCGGTACCCTGTTTTTGCCGATCAACGCGGGTTTGGGCGGCTTCTGGCCGTTACTGATCCTGGCGTTGCTGGCGTTCCCGATGACTTTTTACGCACACCGTGGCCTGACCCGCTTCGTGTTGTCCGGACGCGAAGGCGCAGACATTACTGAAGTGGTGGAAGAACACTTCGGCATTAAGGCCGGTGCGCTGATCACCTTGCTGTACTTCTTCGCGATCTTTCCGATCCTGCTGATCTACAGCGTGGCGCTGACCAACACCGTAGGCAGTTTCCTTGAGCACCAGTTGCACATCATGCCGCCGCCACGCGCTGTGTTGTCGTTTGTACTGATCCTTGGCTTGCTGGCGGTGGTGCGTTGCGGTGAGCAAGTGATTGTCAAGGCCATGAGCCTGATGGTCTATCCGTTTATCGTGGCCTTGCTGTTTCTGGCGGCGTTCCTCATTCCGCACTGGAATGGTGGCATCCTGTCCACCGCATCGACGCTGCCTGAGCCGTCGGCGCTGTTGCACACCTTGTGGCTGGCCATTCCGGTGATGGTGTTCTCGTTCAACCATTCACCGATCATCTCGGCGTTCGCGGTGGACCAGAAGCGCCGCTATGGTGACCACGCCGAAGCGCGCAGCTCGCAGATCCTGTCCCGCGCGCACGTGTTGATGGTGGTGATGGTGCTGTTCTTCGTGTTCAGCTGCGTGCTGACCCTGTCGCCGGCGCAACTGGCGGAAGCGAAGGCGCAGAACCTGTCGATCCTGTCGTACCTGGCCAACCACTTCAGCAACCCGACCATCGCGTTTGCGGCGCCATTGATCGCGTTCGTGGCGATCTCCAAGTCGTTCCTTGGGCATTACATCGGTGCCAGTGAAGGCTTGAAAGGCTTGATCGTGAAGAGTGGCAAGCGTCCGGCACCGAAGACGCTGGACCGTATGACTGCAGCGTTCATGTTGGTGGTGTGCTGGATCGTTGCGACGCTGAACCCGAGTATTCTCGGGATGATCGAAACCTTGGGTGGCCCGGTCATTGCGGCGATTCTGTTCCTGATGCCGATGTACGCGATTCGCAAGGTGCCGGCGATGGCACGCTTTCGTGGTCAGGCGTCCAACGTGTTTGTGACGGCTGTTGGTTTGGTGGCTATTTCAGCGTTGATTTATTCGCTGAGTGCCTGATTGATCTGCGGGGCTGTATGTCCGTCTTCGCGGGCAAGCCCGCTCCCACATTTGATCGTTGTACGGCATAAAAAAACGCCGCGCATCTCACGATGGCGGCGTTTTTTATTGCGTTGTAACGTTAGGCTTGAACCACCGGAATATTGGCGTTCGCAGCAGCTTCACGGAACTCGGCGATCTGGTCGAAGGACAGGTAGCGGTAAACATCGGCCGCCATGCTGTCGATCTTGCCAGCGTATTCCATGTACTCCTCGACAGTCGGCAGGCGACCCAGGATGGACGCAACGGACGCCAACTCGGCCGAAGCCAGGTAAACGTTCGCGCCGTCACCCAGACGGTTCGGGAAGTTACGGGTCGACGTCGACACCACAGTCGAGTTCGGCTCTACACGTGCCTGGTTACCCATGCACAGCGAGCAGCCTGGCATTTCCATGCGTGCGCCAGCCTTGCCGTAGATGCCGTAGTAGCCTTCTTCAGTCAGCTGATGAGCGTCCATTTTGGTCGGCGGCGACAGCCACAGACGGGTTGGAAGCTGACCTTTGACCTGATCCAGCAACTTGCCGGCAGCGCGGAAGTGCCCGATGTTGGTCATGCACGAACCGATGAACACTTCGTCGATCTTCTCGCCGGCAACGCTGGACAGCAGACGAGCATCGTCCGGATCGTTCGGCGCGCAGAGCACAGGCTCTTTGATATCGGCCAGGTCAATTTCGATGACTTCAGCGTATTCGGCGTCAGCATCGGCAACCATCAACTCAGGATTGGCGACCCAGGCTTCCATCGCTTGAGCGCGACGTTCCAAAGTACGCGCATCGCCGTAGCCTTCGCCGATCATCCAGCGCAGCAGGGTGATGTTGGAGTTGAGGTACTCGGTGATCGACTCTTTCGACAGCTTGATGGTGCAACCGGCAGCCGAACGTTCGGCCGAAGCGTCGGACAGCTCGAAAGCCTGCTCGATGCTCAGGTTGTCCAGGCCTTCGATTTCCAGAATGCGGCCGGAGAAGGCGTTCTTCTTGCCTTTCTTCTCAACGGTCAACAGGCCAGCCTGAATCGCGAAGTAAGGAATGGCGTGAACCAGGTCACGCAGGGTGACGCCCGGTTGCATTTCGCCTTTGAAGCGCACCAGGATCGATTCCGGCATGTCCAGTGGCATAACGCCGGTGGCGGCGGCAAACGCAACCAGACCGGAACCGGCCGGGAACGAAATGCCCATCGGGAAACGGGTGTGCGAGTCACCACCGGTACCGACGGTATCCGGCAGCAGCATGCGGTTCAGCCAGCTGTGGATGATGCCGTCGCCCGGACGCAGGGAAACGCCGCCACGGGTCATGATGAAGTCTGGCAGGGTGTGGTGGGTGGTCACGTCGATCGGCTTTGGATAGGCCGCGGTGTGGCAGAAGGACTGCATCACCAGATCGGTCGAGAAGCCCAGGCACGCCAGGTCTTTCAGTTCGTCACGGGTCATCGGACCGGTGGTGTCCTGGGAACCGACGGTAGTCATTTTCGGTTCGCAGTAAGTACCTGGACGGACGCCTTTGCCTTCTGGCAGGCCGCAAGCCTTGCCGACCATCTTCTGTGCCAGGGTGTAGCCCTTGCCGGTGTCGACAGGTGCTTCCGGCAGTTTGAACAGATCGGTAGGGCCCAGGCCCAGCTCGGCACGGGCCTTGTCGGTCAGGCCGCGACCGATGATCAGCGGGATACGACCGCCGGCACGTACTTCGTCCAACAGAACCGGGGTCTTCATTTCGAAGGTGGTCAGGACTTCGTCAGTGCCGTGTTTGCAGACTTTGCCAGCATGCGGATACAGGTCGATCACGTCGCCCATGTTCATGTTGGTGACGTCGAATTCGATCGGCAGTGCGCCCGCATCTTCCATGGTGTTGTAGAAGATCGGAGCGATTTTGCTGCCGAAGCAGAAACCGCCAGCACGCTTGTTCGGCACGTAAGGAACGTCGTCGCCGAAGAACCACAGCACCGAGTTGGTCGCCGATTTACGCGAGGAACCGGTACCGACCACGTCGCCAACGTAAGCGATAGGGAAGCCTTGACCGCGCATTTCTTCGATCTGCTTCATCGGGCCGGTGACGCCCTGGGCGTCCGGCACGATGCCTTCACGGGCCATTTTCAGCATGGCGAGGGCGTGGAGCGGGATGTCCGGGCGGGACCAGGCGTCCGGAGCAGGGGACAGGTCGTCAGTGTTGGTTTCGCCGGTGACCTTGAATACGCGCAGGCTGATCTTGTCGGCCAGGACAGGGCGGTTGCGGAACCACTCGCCGTCAGCCCAGGACTGGATCACGCCTTTGGCGTGTTCGTTGCCGTTGCGGGCTTTTTCCGCGACGTCGTGGAACGCATCGAACATCAGCAGGGTGTGCTTGAGCTGAGCGGCAGCGACAGGGGCCAGTTCGGCGCTGTCGAGCAGGTCAACCAGGGTCACGATGTTGTAGCCGCCCTGCATGGTGCCGAGCAGTTCAACAGCGCGCTTCTTGTCGATCAGAGGGGAGGTGGCTTCGCCTTTGGCCAGGGCAGAGAGGAAGCCGGCTTTTACATAGGCCGCTTCGTCCACACCAGGCGGAATGCGATTGGTGATCAGGTCAACGAGGAATGCTTCTTCGCCAGCCGGGGGATTCTTCAGCAGCTCGACCAGGCCTGCAGTTTGTTCGGCGTTAAGCGGCTGGGGAACGATACCCAGTGCTGCACGCTCTTCGATATGTTTGCGGTAGGCTTCAAGCACAGTTATTACCCTCATCAGTGGTCCCAAATGGGTGTCCGGGACGCTCATCCCGAAATTGCCGTACTCATGCGCTGCGTGGCGTTTTGGGCCGCTTAGCCAGAATTACCGACAATTCCTTACAGAAGCTGCTTTCAAAGTTTTACGCCTGCAGAACGGGGAGCTGATGAGGGTTGGCGTTGGGCTTTTCCCCGCTGGAAAAACCCTTCGCCAACACCGCTCTGAAGGAACGACTGTGCTCGTGACGCTTTGAAAACAGCTTCTAACGGACATTGGCGCCTTAAAAGGCTGGCTGATTCTACGGCAAAAAAAAATTAAAGGTAAGTTAGGCCCCAAACTTTGAGGGGTGATGAATGTTAGACAAAGGGCTAACATGCCGACCTGTTCTGCTTTCCCGTGTTCTCCTGACCTATGCCCAATCAGACCATCAAGACCCCCTGCGTCGGCCTTTGCTCCACTGTTTACGGTGACCTGGTCTGTCGTGGCTGCAAGCGTTTCCACCATGAAGTGATTCATTGGAACGGTTACAACGAGGAGGAAAAACGCGCGGTCTGGCTGCGTCTTGAGCAGCTGTTGTCCCAGGTGATGGCCGCCAAGGTAGAAGTTTTTGATCCGTCGCTGCTGAGGTTGCAGCTGGAACAGCGCAAGATTCGCTTCGTGCCGCATCAGTCGGAATATTGCTGGGCGTATCAGTTGATCGCTCGTGGCGCGCGGGTGATCAATAATTTGGAGGCCTACGGGATGGTGCTGCTGCCGGAGTTTCGCGACTGGAACCTGCCGGAACTGCGGGATGCGATTGATCGGGAGTTCTTTTTGCTCTCGGAGGCGCATTACCAGCGCTACATAACGCCCGGTTTCCTCAAGGACGCCTTTGGCGGCTAAATCTTAAAAGCTTCGCGAGCAAGCCCGCTCCCACATTGAATTTGATGCGGACACAGAATGTGTGAACGACATCGACCCAATGTGGGGGCGGGCTTGCTCGCGAAGGCCATCTATCGGCACCACAGGTCTCAATGCTGGGTAACGATCTCCTCCAGATGATCCATGATCGTATCCGGCTTCAGCACCAGCACATCACTCTCCACCGCATCCAGCACCACTTCCGCCGTATTACCGATCAACGCCCCGGACAACCCGGATCGCGCGACAGTGCCGATCACGGTCACCGCCGCACCCAATTTGTGCACCATGAACGGAATCAACACATCCGCCGGCCCTTCCTCGATATGCAGATGCTTGTCGTCAATGTCGAATTCAGCCTGAAACGCCTTGCACTGTTCTCGATAGCGCGCCTCGATGGTTTCGCTGAGCTGCAAGGTCGGATCAGCCGCCGACAGCATCGGTGACGGATGGGCGCTGACCACGTGCAGATGAGCCTTGGCCAGGCTGGCGATGTCATAGCCGTGATCGACAATGGCGGCGTGCAATGTGCGGTGTTCACCATCGGTGTTGCCTACGTCGATCGCCGCCAGAATGACTCCGCCCGTCCATGGCTTGGACGTTTTGACCAGCAGCACCGGCGTCGGACAATAACGCAGCAGTTTCCAGTCCGCCGGGGTCAGCAGGGCCTTTTTCAATGGGCTGTCGGGGAAATGCTGCTTGATCACCAACCCGCAGCCTTCCGCCTGCTGCACATCGACAATGGTTTCGTGCAGGCTTTCGTTCCACGCCTGCTCGGTGGTGACGCTGTAGCCGTCCGCGAGCAGCGCCGCCTTGAGCACGCCGAGCATGCCGCTGTGGTCATGTTTGCGGTCGCAGACCAGCAGATGCAGATGTGCCTGGGTTACCCCGGCAATCAATTTGGCCCGTTTAAGCGCCAGGCTTTCCGAGTGTTCGGGTTCGATGACCACCAGGATGCTGCGAATGGCTTGCATGATCGGGATCTCCAGAGAGTAAAAACGCTTGGCGTTGGACAACTATAGTTGCTGGTCGCGCATCCGGGACTTGATGCATATCAACGGTCGCGGCTGGTGGTCTGGCGACGGGCCGGTATAATCGGCGCCCTTCGTTTTGAACCCTTTATCCGTGAGCCCCATGATCCTTCCCGAAATTCACGAGTTCCTTGGCTGCCGCACCCCCGACGGCTGGGTCCGGGCCGCGCTGGCCGATCAGGAAACGCTGCTGATCGACCACAAGAACTGCGAATTCAAGGCCGCCAGCACGGCATTGAGCCTGATCGCCAAATACCATTCCCACGTCGACCTGATCAATCTGATGTCGCGCCTGGCCAGGGAAGAACTGGTGCACCACGAACAGGTCATGCGCCTGATGAAAAAGCGCAAGATCGAGCTTCGCCAGCTATCCGCCGGGCGTTACGCCTCGGGGCTGCGCAAAGTGGTGCGCAGTCACGAACCGGTGAAACTGGTGGATACCTTGGTGGTTGGCGCGTTCATCGAAGCCCGCAGTTGCGAGCGTTTCGAGGCGCTGGTGCCGCATTTGGATGAAGAACTGGGCAAGTTTTACTTCGGTTTGCTGAAAAGCGAGGCCCGGCATTTTCAGGGTTATCTGAAACTGGCTTATCAGTACGGTGACGCCAAGGATATCGCCCAGGTGATCGACCGGGTTCGCGCTGCCGAGCAGGAACTGATCGAATCACCCGATGTGGAGTTCCGCTTTCACAGCGGTGTACCGACGCTGATGCCCGTGAGCTGATAAAGACACACACACCGTTAATCTTGTGAGATTAACGGGTGACATTGTTTAGCACACCTCGGAGAAGTCTGATCATTCACGGCAATGCGAGCAGATCAGTCCTGACTTTCGAGTAACGATCACTTGAATCCAGATTTCGACTGCACAGCGTCAAGGGCAGCTGTTCTGCTCTGAAAGTCACGCCGTTGTGATTGTCGATGTAGTCGGCAATTTTTATTGTGCTGCAGTCTGTATCTTTTGTCGGGCCTGCATAATACAGCGTGCCTGAATAGAGCGGGCTCAGGTACTTCCATTTGACTTCGTAGTTCCACTGGGCTGTCAGCGTGATGGTGGGTTCCGGCATCCTGATTGGTGTTCTTTCTACAAGTTGCGCGGGAGTTATCCAGGCGTCTTTCAAAACCGCCTCACTAAGCTCCTGATTCGCGGACTCTACGCCAACAACACAGAGAAAGTGCATGCCAGGGTCTCTGCTTAATAGAGCATTGATCTCTGCATCTGTTGCACCAATAGCGGCGCTGTAATCGTCAGGAAGCTCGCAGTGCGCCACGTCTCGTACGGTCTTGAATCGAAGGTGCGATTTATTTAACGAAAACTCTGCAGTTATAAATGGATCCGGACTGGTGGCGGTTCTAGGCATGGCTATATATTGAGTAGGCCAATATTTTAAATACGCTTCTAATTTACTGCCGGTCGTGCACATGTTTGAGTCACTGCTAAATACACCGCCGGTAAAGCAGCTCGATAAATAATTGACAGGGTGGGAATAATGAGTGTCGGGCGACCATTCGGGTTGCCCGCTTTTCACTTCACATGGAGCATTCTTGAAGCATTTTTCGTCAATCGTCGCGCCGTAGGTACTCGTTGCCAGGACACTGAGGATGTGACCGCTTCTTCGGTCAAGTACGGGGCTTCCCGATGAGCCTGGGCGTATTTCCTTGCAGCGATTCTTCAGGGTGGTCTGATACGCACGTTCTTGTTCAACCAATGTACCCGCTGTAGGCTCCTGAGCGCAGGCTGCCAACCGCAACCCGGCTTGCGGTAAACCTCCGGGAGCGCCGACAATCAGGATGTCAGAAGGCTCCTTTGCTCGTTCGGAGGCCAATCGCAAAGGGGTAATTCCATCTTCTAGCAACGTAGCGAGTGGAACATCAAGCTCCATGATTGCCAGATCGGCATATTTATAATCTTTCCACACGGTTTCTTTGATTGTGTAGCTTTTATGAGTGTCCGGCGTGTCATTGAAGTAATTGAATGTCACGGCTTCTTTAAACGGTGGGGGAGGCCGCGGCCCACTGACACCGACTACGCAATGTGCATTTGTCAGCAAATAAGCCGGGCCAGCGGCCTCGTTGTTACTATCTCGGGTGTCCAGAAGGGTTGCGGTGCAGACTGGCGCGGCGTTCCAGAATATCTTTCCAATGCCATTCCAATGTGTGTAGTTATTATTTTGGTTTTTTAGTAATACCGAATCGGACTCATTGGCAAGGTCTTCACCAAGATCGTAGGCGGATGTGCATGCTGATAAAAATAAAGTTCCAGCTAATAAACATGAGGTAGTAACTTTTTTGTCTTTCATAACCAGTCCTTGGTTGTATTGGGTGTGATGAACTTATGATATTGAAATGTTTGTGTTGCGCTTTTCGTTGAAAGGTAAAAGCTTTAGTCGAACTCGGCAAGTTGCAATGCGCGCGGTGACGATTTGAATGATTGCATGCTTTTGCAAGGAGTTGGTTTGGTGCGGAGAACTGCGATGTGGGTTTTTAAAAAAAATCTTAAAAAGGGAGAAACAGGCAAAATGAAGCTAACGACAAACACAACGAACGCAACATGATGCACCCTGGAAGAGATTGGATGCATCCATGCCAGGCGGCATCCCGGTGTGCGCGCATATGGGTCTGACATCGCAGTCGGTGAACATCCTCGGTGGTCTCGCCCAGGCCCTGGCCAGAGATATTCCTCGCATCCAGTTATAGCACGCCGTCGTCTTTTGTAGCCGGTTTGCTCTCAACCGATGTCCGTGTTTTTCCCGGATTCAGCGGACCAAATCCAGGCGTTCGTGCCACTGCGCGATGGATTCCTCGGGCCAGATCTCGCACTGACAATCACTGGCATGCGCCACAACCTCCACCCACGACGCTTTCGATTCGAGCATCACGTGCGTGTACTCCGGTGGTACGGGTAGCGCCGTATTGATGGCTGAGGCGAACGGGTGAATCAGCTCCGGCCATTCAGGGCTGAACAGCCATAACCCTGAGCCACATACTGAACAGAAGTGGCGCTCTGCCGTGCTGCGGTGGGCGCGTTTGTCGCCTTCATCCTTGAGTCGTGCGTGGTAGATCGCGATAGATTTTCGACCGCGCACTTTCAGGCTAACGGCATCACCCGCGATGTTGACCGAGTAACCACCACCGCCTTGGGTCTTGCGGCAGATAGAGCAGTAGCAACGTTGATAAGGGTAGGGGTGGGCGCTGGTGAGGCTGAACGACACGGCGCCGCAATGGCACGAACCTTCGAGTAGCATGGGGACCTCCGGTGAATTGAAGTGTCCGGTTCAGCCTGGAGGATTTGCGGTGCCAGTGCCTTCGCAAGCAAGCCCCCACATTCGGCCGCATTCTCATGGGAGAGCTCGGTCGAATGTGTGTGCGGGCTTGCACGGGGCGGCGTTCCGACGAAGAACGATAACGCGGTCTATCTGGCTGGCATCCGCCACAAATACCACGCTGCCACCGTCCGATACGGGCTCCACGCCAACCCGATCTCCACCATCTGCTTGCGCGTCGGCTGCACCTCCAGTCTTTTTAACCGCCGATAGCCTTCACGTACCCCGAAATCATCGGCCGGCAGAATATCTGGCCGCTCAAGGCTGTAGATCAGCAGCATCTCTACCGTCCAGCGCCCAACCCCGCGCAACGTGGTCAACCGTCCGATCAACGCTTCATCGTCCATGGCCAGCGCCGTCGCGTAATCCGGCACCACGCCATCCAGCGCCGCTTGAGCGATGCCTTGTATGGTCGCGATTTTGCTCGCGGAGAAGCCGCACCCGCGCAGTTGATCGAACCCGGTTGCCAGAATCTGTTCAGGCTGCGGAAACGCCGTAGAAGGAAACAACGCCAGCAGCCGGCCGACAATCGCATCCCCGGCTTTGGCGTGCAGTTGCTGATAGGCGATCGCCCGCACCAGCGATTCATACGGATCGCGCGCCGCATGCGGCTGGTGCAGGCAGCGGCCGATGGCAGCGATGTGGCGCGCCCAGTCTTCATCAATGGACGCGAGAAACGCCGTCGCGGGCAAATATGGATCGGGCATGTCGGGTCAACCGTTCAATATGAAAAACACCGGAGCGTCAGAACGCGAGTTGTCGGGTGACCTGCACCGCAGCATTTTCCAGCCTCAGCAGAAACGCCTTGCGCGGTTGTCCGCCACCATAGCCCGTCAATGAGCCGTCCGCACCGATCACCCGGTGGCAGGGCAAGACTATCGAAATCCGGTTGTGCCCGTTGGCCAGGCCCACGGCGCGGCTGGCGCCGGGTTTGCCTAACAGCGCGGCGATGGTGCCGTAGGTGCTGGTCTGGCCGTAGGGGATTTTCGCCAGTTCGGCCCAGACTTGTCGGGAGAACTCGCTGCCGGGCAAGTGCAGCGGCACCTTGAATTCAGTCAGCTTGCCGGCGAAATACTGCGCCAACTCTTCTTCGATTTGCTGCAGGTGACCATTGTGCCCGGGCGCTACCGCATAGCCATGACGGTTCTGCAACGCTTCGACTTCCCGGGTCAGCGCCGGCCGGTCGAGAAACTCCAGCAACACTAGCCCGCGCCGTTCGGCCATGGCAATCATCGGCCCCAGCGGCGTGGTCAGGCGCGTGAACAGCAAGGGCTCACTGTTGACCGCGCGGCCGGGGGTGATGTGAAAGGATTTTTGAAAGGCGTCGCGAAACCCACTCAGGGACTCGTAACCGGAATCGAACGCGGCGTGGTCGATGGAATCGCCTCGCTTGATTCCGCCCAGCGCCATGCCGAGGCGTCGGGTGCGCAGCCAGGCGTGGAAGGTCATGCCGAAATGCTGCTTGAACCAGCGCCGCAGTGTCAGCGGCTCGATGCCTTCGGCCAGCAGCTGGGCGTCAGTCCAGCGCAGGTCAGGATCGGCGTCCACCGACTTGAGCAGCGTCTGCACCCAGTCAGGCGCGATGGCGGCGGCGTCCAGCGGTTTGCAACGCAGGCAAGCGCGATAGCCGGCGGACAGGCACTCATCGGCATGGGCGAAGAACTCGACGTTCTCCGGTTTCGGCTTGCGCGCCGTGCAACTGGGGCGACAAAAGATGCCGGTGGTTTTGACCGCAGTAAAAAACACCCCCTCGTAGGTGGTGTCTCGTTCGAGCATGGCGCGAACCATCTCGGCGTGGGGCGGAAGCATGGCGTTTTGTAGGTTCATGGGATGAGCATAGAATGCGCTGCCTCAGGCCTCCACCGGAAAATCGACAGGAAATTTTTGATGTCTGTCATTACTGGTTAGCCCCTGTAGGAGCGAGCTTGCTCGCGATGGTCTTAAGGATAACGCGTGTTTTCTGGCTACACGCGGCGCGCTTGAATTCATCGCGAGCAAGCTCGCTCCTACAGGAAGTTGGGGGTGTTCAGGCGCGGCGCGCCATCAATAACACCGAAGCCGCCGCCGACAACAATCCTGCACAGCAACGGTTGAAAATCCGCTTGCCCCGCGGCTTGGCGAACCAGCGGCGCATGTGCAGGCCCATGTAGGCGTATGCGCCGATGGCGATCCATTCCAGCATCAGGAACAGTGCGCCGAGCATTGCAAATTGCGGCGTCACGGCCTGGCTCGGGTCGACGAACTGGGGCAGGAAGGCGGTGAAGATCAGGATCGCTTTCGGGTTGCCGGCCGCCACCAGAAACTCCTGTCGCGCCAAGGTCAGCATCCCCGCTGGCGCACCGGCCACACCACTTTCCGTCCCCGGATCCGCGCGCCACAATTGCCAGGCGAGGTAGAACAGGTACGCGGCCCCGACAATCTTGATCCCGTAGAACAACAACTCCGAGGTTTGCAGCACCACCGCCAGCCCGGCCGAGGCAAGGGCGATCATCCCGGCGAACGCCAGCAGTCGACCAATCCCCGCCACACAAGCGGTCCGATAACCGTAACGCGTCGAGTTGCTGACCGACAACAAGTTGTTCGGGCCGGGGGCCATGTTCAGGGCGAAGCAGGCCGGGAGAAAGAGGGTGAGGGTGGCGAGGTCCATGATCGGCTCCAGTAACCAGAGCGATATTTTTAACACAGGTGCCGTGCGGCACGACCCGTACAGTCAGCAGCTAATAATGACCCGGCAATCGGTCATAACACCGATCAACTGTAGGAGCCGGCTTACTGGCGATAGCGTCGATTCGGGCGATAAACATGTCGATTGATCCACTGCTATCGCCCGCAAGCCGGCTACTACAGGATTGGGTGTGCCGATAGCTCGCATGCACTCCTTGTATCGATCACTTCTTCGCGAACTTCTTCGCGCCAGCCACGCACAGGATCACAGACACGGTCACTGCCAGCATCCCGATGCTGACCTGCTCATGAAGCAACGTCGCCGCCAGCGCCAATCCGAAAAACGGCTGCAGCAGTTGCAACTGCCCCACGGCTGCAATCCCGCCTTGCGCCAGTCCGCGATACCAGAACACAAAACCGATCAACATGCTGAACAGCGAGACGTAACCCAGGCTGAACCACGCTGGCGTGCTGATTCCGGCGAATGAGGCGGGCGTGAGCCACAAGGTCAGAAGCGCCATAACCGGCAGCGACAGCACCAGCGCCCAGCAAATCAGCTGCCAGCCGCCCAGTGTCCGGGACAGCTTCGCACCCTCGGCATAACCGAGGCCGCAGGCCAGGATCGCCGCCAGCATCAGCATGTCGCCTTCAGGCGAGGCGGTCAGGCCTTGGGACACGGCAAATCCCACCACCAGCAAGCTTCCCAGTATCGAGAAAAACCAGAACACCGGGCGGGGCCGCTCGCCACCGCGCACCACACCAAACACGGCGGTCGCGAGCGGCAACAGACCCACGAAAACAATTGAGTGCGCCGAAGTCACGTATTGCAGCGCCAGCGCCGTCAGCAACGGAAACCCGACCACCACGCCCATGGCCACAATAACAAGCGACACTAGTTGGTTGCGCGCAGGACGTTTTTCCTTGAACAGCCACAGCAGGCACAGCGCCAGCGCGCCGGCGATGGTTGCCCGGGCAACCGTCAGGAAAACCGGATCGAATTCCAGCACCGCGACCCGCGTGGCGGGCAGCGAGCCGCTGAAGATCAACACGCCGATCAGTCCGTTGACCCAGCCGCTCGTGGTGTTTTCCAGCGGCTGGGTGTTGAGATTCGATACTCGTTCCATTGCGGGTCACACTCGACAAAGGGTTTAAGCGGCGGGTTGCCTTGAACGCATCGTATGACCGACTATTGGGACAATCAAAAAATTGTCATGGATACATCGCCCTATGCCTCGCCTACGGTACAAGTCGCTGGTCGATACCTTTGCCGCAGACATCCGGTCAGGACATTTGCCGCCCGGTACGCGCCTGCCAACCCATCGTCAGCTCGCCGCTGCGCATGGGTTGGCGCTGGTCACCGCCAGCCGGGTATACGCAGAGCTTGAGGCGATGGGACTGGTCAGTGGCGAAACCGGGCGGGGCACATTCGTCAGGGAGACCTCGCTTCCGCTCGGCCAAGGCGTCAGCCAGCATGTGGTGGCTGTGGGCATGGCCGATCTCAACTTCAACTACCCGTCATTACCCGGTCAAGCCGACCTGTTGCGAATCGCCTTGCGCCAACTCGCCTTGTCCGGCGACCTCGAATCCCATCTGCGCTATCAGCCCCATGCCGGGCGCCTGCATGAGCGGGCATCGATCGCGAACCATTTGACGTCGCGCGGGTTGAGCGTACAGGCCGAACAGGTGTTGATCGTCAGCGGTGCTCAGCATGGTTTGGCGGTGACGATGATGGCATTGCTGAAACCGGGCGATGTGATCGCGGCGGATGCGCTGACCTATACCGGTTTCAAGGTGCTGGCCGATTCGCTGCACCTGGAAATCGTGCCCATTCCCGCCACGGACACCGGGCCTGATCTTGAGGCGCTCGAAGCGCTTTGCCGACGCCGGTCGGTGCGGGCCGTCTACACCATGCCGACGCTGCATAATCCGCTGGGCTGGGTCATGGACGCGCAATGGCGCAATCAGTTCGTGTCGATTGCGCGGCAGCATGACCTGTTGATCATTGAAGACGCCGCGTACGCCTTCCTGGTCGAAAACGCCCCGGCACCCTTGGCCGAGTTGGCGCCGGAACGGACCGTCTACGTTTCGGGGTTCTCCAAGAATGTCGCCACGGGACTGCGCGTCGGCTTCGTCGCCGCGCCCGTCGAGAAAGTGCCTGGGCTGGAGCGCGCAATCAGGGCAACCACCTGGAACACTCCGGGCGTGATGACGGCGATTGTCTGCGCATGGCTGGACGATGGAACCGTGAGCAAACTGGAAGCGCAAAAACGTGCGGACGCACAGGCCCGGCAATTCATGGCCGCCGAGCTGCTGAACGGGTTGCGCTGCATGACTCATCCCTCTTCGTATTTTCTCTGGTTACCGTTGGCGGAAGAAGCCCGGGCGGACCAGATCGCGGTGGAGTTGATGCGCGAGCAAGTCGCCGTCTCAACCGCCGAACCTTTTGCAACCTCTGTGCACGTACCGCATGCGATCCGGTTGGCGTTGGGGTCGGTGGACATGGCTTCACTTCGAGAAGCGCTGATCAAAGTGAAACGGGTGGTCGGCCCGTATGCCTGACGCGGGTGGGCAGTTTTCTTCAATACATGGCCCGGACCGCTCTTTACCTTGAGCGCTGGTTCAACTGAATTGAAGAAGGTATGCGATGAGTCTGATTATTTCGATGGCGGCGTTTGCGTTGGTAGCGTCAATCACGCCGGGGCCGGTGAACATTGTGGCGTTGAGTTCCGGCGCACAGTTCGGTTTTCGCGCCAGTCAACGACACGTGGCTGGGGCGACGCTGGGCTTTGTGTTGTTGCTGGTGTTGATGGGGCTGGGGCTGCATGAGGTGTTGCAAGCATGGCCGGCGCTGACGCGGGTGGTACAACTGGGCGGTGTGGCGTTTTTGCTGTTCATGGCGTGGAAACTGGCGGCGGACAACGGTGAGCTCGATGCGAAGGATTCAGCACGGGCGCCGTCGATGGTGTACGGCGCGGTCATGCAATGGCTCAATCCGAAAGCCTGGCTGGCTTGCGTTGCCGGCATGGGCGCGTTTGTCGCCGACGGCGAAGCGCGGTTGGTCTGGCAGTTTGCGGCGGTGTATCTGGTGATCTGCTACCTGTCCATCGGCTGTTGGGCGTACGCCGGGACGTTTTTGCGCGGTTACTTGAACAACCCGGCGGGTATGCGCCTGTTCAACCGGATCATGGCGGCGTTGCTGGTGATGAGTGCGATCTATCTGTTGCTGCCCTAATCGGATTTTGCGGTGAGGGGATTTATCCCCGTTCGGCGGCGAAGCCGTCGCAAGCCCTGTATGTGCGATTTGCCAGATAAAATGCTGGGGCCGCTGCGCAGCCCAACGGGGATAAATCCCCTCGCCACAGATTACCCACTCACCACAGAAATCAGCTAACTCACTGATCTCAACCCCGATACTGCCCCGGTGTCGCGGCCAGATGCTGTTTGAACGCCCGCTGAAAATGCGCCTGATCGGCGAACCCTGCTTCCAGCGCCACGTCGGCGATCAGTTGGCCGCTGCGCAGTCGATCCTGGGCGAACTGGATGCGTCGATTGACCAGAAACGCGTGGGGTGTCATGCCGTAATGCTGCTTGAACGCGCGGATCAGGTACGACGGCGACAGTTGCGCGGCGTCGCAAATGTCCTCGAGCTTGAGCTGTTGCGTGCAGTGGTCGCGGATGAAATCCGCTGCGCGCTCCAGTTTGAAATTGGGCTCGCGCAGCGGTTGTTCGCCGGGGTTCAGTCGTTGCTGCACCTCGGTGAAAAATTCCACCACCGCGCTGTGTTTGCGCAGTACGTCCTGCTCGCTGTCGACCAGTATTTCGTACAACGCCTTCAGGCCGGTAAACAGGCTGGCATCACACGTATGGGTGATAGAGAACCGCCGAAACGCCAGGTCGTGGCTGAACCCGAGTTGATGCTGCAAATCGGTTAGCCACGGCGTGTCGACATACAACATCAAATACGACCACGGCTGGTCGTCGATCGGGTTGCAGGCGTGGACATCGCCGGGATTCATCAGCACCACCGTGCCGGCGCTGACCTCAAACGCCGATTGTTCATGGATATAGGTACTGCGTCCGGCGGTAATCGCACCAATGGAAAAATGCTCGTGAGCATGCCGGGTGTAGCAGACCTCGCGGCCGTCGGCGATGGAACGGGCTTCGATGAAGGGCAGGGCGTCGTCGCGCCAGAAGCGTGGGGCCTTGTCAGCGTCTTTGGCAGCGGTGGGCTTCATCGTCGTTGTCCTCGGCAGGTCAGCGTTGGAGTGTATTAGCTCTCGCCGTCAAAGGCTCGTTGCAGTGCAGCGATGTCGAGTTTTTTCATCTGCATCATCGCCGCCATGGCGCGCTGGGATTTTACCGTGTCGGGGCTTTTCAGCATGTCCATCATTGCGATGGGCACGATCTGCCACGACACTCCGAACTTGTCCTTGACCCAGCCGCATTGCTGGGCCTCGACAGGTCCGCCCGCCGACAGCCGCCCCCAGAAATGGTCGACTTCTTCCTGGGTCTGGCAATTGACCTGAAACGAGATCGCCTCATTGAATGTGAAGGCCGGGCCACCGTTGAGGCAGGTGAAGCTTTGCCCGTCGAGTTCGAAGCTGACCGTCAGGACCGAGCCTTCGGGTTGACCGTGGATTTCCTGACCGGCCTTGCCGTAATGGGTGATGGCGGTGATTTTTGAATGATCGAAAATGCCGCAGTAATACTTCGCGGCCTCTTCAGCCTGGTTATCGAACCACAGGCAGGGCGTGAGTTTTTGAACGCGTTGCATGGCGCTGCTCCTCTACTCGGGAATCATGCTGAGCTTTCAGCGTAGCCAGCCTGTCGTCGTCCGGGACTACCGTAGATCGACAAATTGCCGGTCAGACAGCCGCGAGTCAATATGACCTCTAATGCAGTCCTATTGACTATTTGCAGGTTAGGTCAAATTGACTGCTTTCGATTTAACTCGTTGATTTACAGGCCTGACAATCCTGGCACGAAACCTGATGTGACGAACGTACAACTTGTCTGCTTCAGGAGTACGAAAAAATGTTCGCTTACTTCAGCAATCCTCAAAATGTCTTGCACCTGTCAAGCAAAGTCCTGGTCGCCGGCCTGGCGCTGCTGCTGGCGGGAATTTACGGCGCTTATCTTCACGTGGGGCATCTGCCGATCGTGGCGTTGGTTTCGATGCATGCCATGACCATCATCGGCCCGACCCTGATCAAGATCGGCTACGTCATGCGCCTGCTGGCCCAGTACCGGATCGGCACTGACCCAGTCTGGGCGGCCGCTTGATGCGCAAGTTCGCCGCTGCACCGGTTTTCAGTCTCGGCTTTCGTCCGTTCTTTCTCGCCGGCGCCGGGTTTGCGGCCATCGCCGTGGCGGTCTGGGGGTTATGGTTGTACGGGCGCTTGCCCGGCGCGCAACCGGAGGGCGGCATGCTGAACTGGCATCGGCACGAGATGCCTTTCGGGTTCGCAGCGGCAATCATCGCCGGATTCTTGCTGACGGCGGTGCCGAACTGGACCGGGCGTCCCGGGCTTAACGGTTGGCCTCTGTTCGGTCTGCTGCTGGTATGGCTGTTGGCGCGGCTGGCGTGGCTGATGCCGATCCCTGCGATCGTGTTGGTTGCGCTGCAGATTCCTTTTCTGCCGTTGCTGGCGTGGGTGCTGGGGCGGGATCTGGTGGCCGCCGGTAAACGCGACAATTATCCGATTCTGCTGGTCGTCGCGCTGCTGGCCGCGACTCAGGCCATGACGCTGTGGGGGATTTCCACTGATGACGCCGGTCTGCAACGGCGCGGTGTGCTGGCTGCTGTGTGGTTGATCGGCGCGTTGATGAGTGTGATTGGCGGGCGCGTCATCCCGTTCTTTATCCAGCGCGGCTTGAATCGTCCTGCGGCCAACCCTGCACATCCGATGCAAACCAGAGTGTTGTTGGCGAGCAGTTTGCTGGCCGCCATTTCGTTTGCCAGCGGTTTGAACGATGTCACCCGAGGCTGGCTCGCTGCGCTGTTTCTGTTGATCGGCGGTTTGCACCTGCTGCGCCTGTGGCGTTGGCATGACAGGGGGATCTGGCGGGTGCCGCTGTTGTGGTCGATGTATCTGGCGTATGCGTGGCTGGCGATTGCTGCACTGGCCATGGCGCTGTGGCACGCGGGTGCAATGCCACAACAGAGTCTGGCCACACATTCATTGGCCGTCGGCGGGATCGGCGGGTTGATCCTGGCGATGATTGCGCGTGTCAGCCTCGGACATACCGGGCGGCTATTGCAGCCGCCGAAAACGGTTGTTGTCGGGTTTTTTCTGCTGATGATCGCTGGCGGGTGCCGGGTGTTTCTAGTGCCGTTTTCCGGGGATGGACTGGCACTGTCCGCGCTGTTCTGGTGTGCCGCGTTCGGACTGTTCCTGGTGCGCTACACCGGCGTGTTGCTCAAACCGAGGGTTTAGCGCCTCCCGTTCGGCGATGCACCGGGTGTTTACCCTGTAGAAGCGAGTTTGCTCCGATATAAGTTTGCGGCGGTCTTGATAGTACCGGTGGTCGATGAACCGGTATCGCCCGGCAATTTGCGCTTAGCTATACGGTGAGTCTGAGGAAATTCACCATGCTGACCTTGAACATCAATGGCAAGGATCAGGAGCTGGACGTCCCCGCGGACATGCCGTTGCTCTGGGTCCTGCGGGACGTCGCGCACCTGACAGGTACCAAATTCGGTTGTGGCATCGCCCAGTGTGGCGCCTGCACCGTGCACGTCGATGGCGCGCCACTTCGCTCCTGCATCACGCCCGCCACCGCTGTGGCCCACGGACAAAAAATCCTCACCATCGAAGGCCTTTCCACTGATGGATCGCATCCGGTGCAACAGGCCTGGGCCGAACTCGACGTGGTCCAGTGCGGTTATTGTCAGTCCGGGCAGATCATGTCGGCGGCGGCGTTGCTGGCGAAGATCCCCAAGCCCACGGACAGCGACATCGATCAGGCGCTCTCCGGCAACATCTGCCGCTGCGGCACTTACCCAAGGATTCGTGCCGCGGTCAAACGCGCCGCTGACATCGGTTGAGAGGGCTGGGCCATGAACAGCATCAACCCGTTATCGCGCCGGGGTTTCCTCAAGGGCAGCGCGTTGCTGGGCGGTGGGCTGGTGGTCGCGTTTGTCATCCCCGGCACACACCGTTTTGCCATGGGCGCGGAGGATCAGGGCAACGTCTTCGCGCCCAATGCCTTTTTACGAATCGGTAACGACAACAGCGTCACCGTGTTGCTCGGCCATTCTGAAATGGGTCAGGGCATCTGGACGGGCCTGACCATGCTGATCGCCGAAGAACTGGACGCCGACTGGTCGAAAATCCGTGTCGAACACTCACCCGCATCGACGGCCGATTACGGAATGGCCAAGTTTGGCGGGATGCAGATCACTGGCGGTTCGACCTCGACCTGGATGGAATTCGACCGCTACCGTCTGGCCGGCGCAGCGGCGCGTTTGATGCTGATCGATGCCGCCGCCAAACGCTTCAATGTCGCGCCTTCCAACCTTCGCACCGAGTCGGGCGTGGTCATTGCCGGCGACAACCGCGTCACGTACGGCGAATTGGCCGATGACGCGGGCAAACTGCCGGTACCGGATCCTGCGTCGATAAAACTCAAGGAGCCGAAGGACTGGAAGGTCATCGGCAAACCCACAAAGCGCCTGGACACACCCGAGAAAATAACTGGCCGCGCCAGGTTCGGCATGGACGTGCAGTTCGATGGCCTGATGACCGCCATGGTCGCGCGTTCGCCAGTGTTGGGCGGCCATGTCATATCCTTTGAGGGGGGCGAAGCGCTGGCGATACCGGGCGTGCACAAAGTCGTGCAAGTGCCGAGCGGCGTCGCGGTGATTGCCGCTCATTATTGGGCGGCGAAGCTGGGCCGTGATGCGCTCAAGGTCGATTGGGACTTGGGGCCGAATGCCGGGCTCGACAGTCAGAACCTGTTGGAAAGCTTCCGCAAACTCGCGGCCACGCCTGGCGCCCCAGCCAGCAAGGCGGGCGATGCCGAGGGCACTTTGTCCAAAGCGGCAAAAACCATCGACGTCGAGTACAGCGTGCCGTACCTAGCTCATGCGCCGATGGAGCCGCTCAACTGCACGGTCAAAATCACTCAGGACAAATGCGAGATCTGGACTGGCACGCAGTTTCAGACTCTGGATCAGATGATCGCGGGGAAAATCACCGGGCTGAAACCCGAACAGGTCGAGATTCACACCGAGTTTCTGGGGGGCGGATTCGGCCGTCGGGCCAATCCGACTTCGGACTTTGTCGCTGAGGCCGTGGAGGTCGCGAAGGCGGCGGGCGGACCGGTGAAAACCGTGTGGTCGAGGGAGGACGACATTCGCGGTGGCTACTACCGCTCGGCGTTCCTGCACCAGGCGCGCATCGGGCTGGATGCCGGCGGGATGCCGATGGCGTGGAAGCACGTGATGGTCGGGCAGTCGATCATGGTCGGCACGATGCTGGAGGCAACCATGGTCAAGAACGGTATCGACAAAACGTCGGTCGAAGGCGTTGCCGACAGTCCTTACCTTGCAAAGATGGCCAATTATCAGGTGGAACTGCATTCACCGAAAACCGGCATCACCGTGCTGTGGCTGCGTTCAGTCGGGCACACCCACACCGCGTTCGTGATGGAGTCGCTGATCGACGAATTGGCGGAGGCGGCCGGTAAGGATCCGGTGGACTATCGGCGAACCCTGCTCAAGGAACATCCACGGCATCTGGGTGTGCTCAATCTTGCGGTGGAGAAAGCCAACTGGACAGCGCCTTTGCCGGAGGGTCACGCGCTGGGTGTTGCGGTGCATGAGTCGTTTGGCAGTTATGTCGCTCAAGTCGTCGAAGTGTCCCAGGATAACCTGGCAATCCGCGTGCATCGGGTGGTGTGTGCGGTGGACTGCGGCATCGCGGTTAACCCGATGAGCATTGTGGCGCAAATGGAGTCGGCCATCACCTTTGGCCTCGGGTTTACCTTGCACAGCAAGTTGACCTTCAAGAATGGGCAGGTGGTGCAGTCCAATTATCACGACTATCAGGTGTTGCGGCTCAATGAAATGCCGGTGGTAGAGGTGCACATTGTGCCCAGCACCGACAAACCCGGTGGCATCGGCGAGGCCGGCGTACCGCCGACGGCACCGGCCGTGGCCAACGCAGTGTTCGCCCTGACCGGGCAACGTTTGCGCGAATTGCCCTTGCAGCTGTCGGGGGTGTGAGATGAAACGACATCTCGTGCTTGGGTCAGTGGTGCTGGTCGGCCTGGCCGTTTACGCCTCGGACCTGTTCGCTGAAGACACGGAAGCGTTGAAGGCGTTCGATACCGTGCAGAAAGTCTTCCAGAACCCGCGTTGCCAGAACTGCCATATTCCCGGCGATTCGCCGTTGCAGTTCGACGCCGGGATGCCCCATGCGATGAGCGTGGTCCGGGGCATGGACGGCAAGGGTGCGGCGGGCTTGCCCTGCGCCACCTGCCATGCCGAAAACAACCCGCCGGCCAGTTACGGCCCGCATGCTCCGCCGGGTGCGCCGCACTGGAGCCTGCCGCCCGCAGCACACAAAATGGCCTGGATCGGGCTGCCCGCCGACAAGCTGTGCGCGATGATCAAAAACCGCAGCAGCAATGGTGACCGGGATTTCGCGGCGCTGATCAAGCACGTCAGCGACGACAAACTGGTGCTGTGGGGCTGGAATCCGGGGGAGGGAAGGGCGCCGGTACCGGTGCCGCACGATGTTTTCGTGACTCAATTCAAGCGCTGGGCGGAGGCTGGAGGGCCTTGTCCGGTAGCGGGCACCTGACCGGCGGTCCGTTAGCACGGAGTCAAAGCGGTAGTGACGACTCTAAAGAACATACCTGCCACTGGAGTGAGTCGTGTTGATCCCAGGCAAACCAGTCAAACATGGCGTTAGCCCAGAACCGTCGCTCTCGCCGCAACAGCCACGTGAAGTGCTGCGCGACAGGGCGCGCCAGGCCGAACAGGAAGTGATGGGCGTGACCATGGCGAGCATGGATGAGCTGACTTTGCTCTCCAACCGCCACGGCTTCATTTCACTGGCCCAACTGGGGCTGGATGCTTGTCAGCGCCTGGAAATACCGGCCACCTTGCTGTATTTCGACCTCGATAACTTCAAACATATCAACTATCTGTACGGTCGTGCCAAAGGTGACGATGCGCTGAAAACTTTCGCTGACGTGCTGCGTATCGCCTTTCGTGAAAGCGATGTGATCGGCCGGCTCGACGACGACGAATTTGTCGCCTTGCTGACCGGTTCAAGCGCCGTGGAGCTGAGCGCGATCAAGGCGCGGCTCGAAGAAATCCTCGACGAACGCAACGCCACGATGCGTCGTGGCTATGACATCCGCTTCAGCATTGGCCAGGTTGAGTACGACAAGCATCTTCACCACTCGATCGATGAACTGTTGAGTGAGGTCGAGAGAGCATCGCACCGGTAGGCTGGAATTGCAGTGGAATATCAGCGCTTCGCGAGCAAGCCCGTTCCCACTGGGTATTGCAGTTGCCTGGGAAATCGCACGCATAAAAAACCCGCCTGGCGAGGCGGGTTTTTTAATTGGTCTACCGAAGATTACTCTTCGAGGCTGCCCATGGCCGTGGTGTTAAAGCCACCGTCCACGTACATGATTTCACCGCTGATGCCGGACGCCAGGTCCGAGCACAGGAAGGCGCCGGCGTTGCCGACTTCGTCGATGGTGACGTTGCGACGCAGCGGCGTTTGCGCTTCGTTGGCAGCGAGCATCTTGCGGAAGTTCTTGATGCCGGAAGCCGCGAGGGTGCGGATCGGACCGGCCGATACGCAGTTGACGCGGGTGCCGTCCGGGCCCAGGGAACCGGCCAGGTAACGTACGCCAGCTTCCAGCGAAGCCTTGGCCATGCCCATTACGTTGTAGTTCGGCATGGTGCGCTCGGCGCCGAGATACGACAGGGTCAGCAGGCTGCCGTTACGGCCTTTCATCATTTCGCGACCGGCTTTTGCCAGGGCCACGAAGCTGTACGCGCTGATGTCGTGAGCGATGCGGAAACCATCACGGGTGGTGGCTTCGGTGAAGTCACCGTCCAGTTGGTCGCCCGGGGCAAAGCCAACGGAGTGCACGATGCAGTCCAGACCGTCCCACTTCTTGCTCAGCTCAACGAAAACCTTGGCGATTTCTTCATCGCTGGCCACGTCGCACGGGAAGCAAAGGTCCGGGTTGGAACCCCAGCTTTGTGCGAACTCTTCGACACGACCCTTGAGTTTGTCGTTCTGATAAGTGAAGGCAAGCTCAGCGCCCTCGCGATGCATGGCGGCAGCGATGCCGGATGCGATGGACAGCTTGCTGGCGACACCGACGATCAGTACGCGCTTACCGGCGAGAAAACCCATGTGTTGCTCCTCTCTTTCAGGTTATTGCGCAGTGGCTGGTGCCAGAAAAGCGGCTTCCAGCAACTGCTGTGTATACGGATGTTGGGGGGCGGCAAAGATACTTTGCGCGTCACCCTGTTCGACCACTTGGCCCTGCTTGACCACCATCAGTTGGTGGCTCAGCGCTTTGACGACAGCCAGGTCATGGCTGATAAACAGATACGTCAGGTTGTACTTGGTTTGCAGTGAACGCAGTAACTCCACCACCTGGCGCTGCACTGTCCGGTCGAGGGCCGATGTCGGCTCGTCCAGCAGAATCAGCGCCGGTTTTAACACCAATGCCCGGGCAATGGCGATTCTTTGCCGTTGCCCACCGGAAAATTCGTGGGGGTAGCGGTGCCGGGTTTCCGGATCCAGACCTACCTCTTTCAGTGCCGCAATAATCGCTTGTTCCTGTTCCGCCTCAGTGCCCATCTTGTGGATCCGCAGGCCTTCTCCGACGATCTGGCTCACGCACATCCGCGGGCTCAGGCTGCCGAACGGGTCCTGAAACACCACCTGCATCTCCCGACGCAGCGGCCTGACCTGTTGCTGCGTCAGACAGTCTAGCTGCTTGCCTTCAAAACGGATCGCGCCTTTGCTGCCGATCAGCCGCAAGATCGCCAACCCGAGTGTCGACTTGCCCGAACCGCTTTCTCCCACAATGCCCAGGGTCTGTCCCTTAGGCAGGCTGAAATTGATCCCGTCCACCGCTTTGATGTGATCGACGGTCTTTTTCAGTAAACCTTTCTTGATCGGGAACCAGACTTTCAGGTCCTCGACCTGCAGCAACGGCGGCCCGATAACGTTGGTCGCAGGCTTGCCGCTGGGCTCCGCAGCCAGCAGTTCCCGAGTGTACGGATGCTGCGGCGCGCGGAACAACTCTTCGCACGATGCCTGTTCGACGATGCAACCGCGCTGCATGACACATACGCGATGCGCAATTCTTCGTACAAGGTTCAAATCGTGACTGATCAGTAGCAACGCCATGCCAAGGCGGGCCTGCAATTCCTTGAGCAATTCGAGGATTTTCAGCTGAACGGTCACGTCCAGCGCGGTGGTCGGTTCATCGGCGATCAATAGCTCCGGCTCGTTGGCCAGGGCCATGGCGATCATCACCCGCTGGCGCTGGCCGCCGGACAATTCGTGAGGCAAGGCCTTGAGCCGCTTGTGCGGCTCGGGAATGCCGACCATCTCCAGCAACTCCAGCGTGCGCCGGGTCGCGACTTTGCCGATCAGGCCTTTGTGGAGGCCGAGGACTTCGTTGATCTGCTTCTCGATCGAGTGCAGCGGATTGAGCGACGTCATCGGTTCCTGAAAGATCATCGCGATCCGGTTGCCGCGAATGTGGCGGATGGTTTTCTCTTTCAGGCTCAGCAGGTCTTGCCCGGAATACTCGATGGTGCCGGACGGGTGCCGGGCGAGCGGGTAGGGCAGAAGGCGCAGGATCGAGTGCGCGGTCACCGATTTGCCGGAACCGCTTTCGCCGACCAGCGCCAGGGTTTCCCCGCGCTTGATGTCGAAACTGACACCTTCGACCACGCGCTGACAACGTTCGCCGACGATGAATTCGACAGACAGGTCGCGCACTTCGATCAGATTGTCCTGATTCATTTCACTTCCTCGGGTCGAAGGCATCGCGAGCGGACTCGCCGATGAACACCAGCAGACTCAACATCAACGCCAGCACCGCAAACGCGCTCATGCCGAGCCACGGCGCTTGCAGGTTGGATTTGCCCTGGGCGACCAGCTCACCGAGCGATGGCGCGCCCGGCGGCAAACCGAAACCCAGGAAGTCCAGCGCGGTCAGCGTGCCGATGGCACCGGTCAGGATGAACGGCATGAAGGTCATGGTCGAGACCATCGCATTGGGCAAGATATGGCGGAACATGATCGCACCATTCTGCATCCCCAGCGCCCGGGCTGCGCGCACGTATTCGAGATTACGCCCACGCAGGAACTCGGCGCGGACCACGTCCACCAGGCTCATCCACGAAAACAGCAGCATGATCCCCAGCAGCCACCAGAAATTCGGCTGGACGAAACTGGCGAGAATGATCAGCAGGTACAGCACCGGCAACCCGGACCAGATCTCCAGAAAACGCTGCCCGGCCAGATCCACCCAACCGCCATAGAAACCCTGCAAGGCACCCGCAATAACACCGATGATCGAACTGAGAATGGTCAGCGTCAGGGCAAACAGCACCGAAATCCGGAAGCCGTAAATCACTCGCGCCAACACGTCGCGACCCTGATCGTCCGTGCCCAGCAGATTGTCGGTCGACGGTGGCGCCGGGGCCGGGACTTTCAGGTCGTAGTTGATGCTTTGGTAACTGTAGGGAATCGGCGCCCACAGCACCCAGGCGTCCTTGGCCTTGAGCAGTTCGCGGATGTACGGGCTCTTGTAGTTGGCTTCCAGCGGAAACTCGCCGCCGAACGCGGTTTCCGGGTAACGCTTCAGCGCCGGGAAATACCAGCCGTTGTCGTAATGGACCACCAGCGGTTTGTCATTGGCGATCAGCTCGGCGCCGAGACTCAGGCCGAACAGCAGCAGAAACAGCCAGAGCGACCACCAGCCTCGCTTGTTGGCCTTGAACAGTTCGAAGCGTCGGCGATTGAGAGGGGACAGGTTCATCTCAATGCTCCCGAGTTTCGAAATCAATGCGCGGATCGACAAAGGTGTACGTCAGGTCACCGATCAGTTTCACCACCAGACCGAGCAAGGTGAAGATGAACAGCGTGCCAAACACTACCGGGTAATCGCGGTTGATCGCGGCTTCGAAACTCATCAGGCCGAGACCGTCGAGGGAAAAGATCACCTCCACCAGCAGCGAGCCGGTGAAGAAGATCCCGATAAAAGCCGAGGGGAATCCGGCGATCACCAGCAGCATGGCGTTGCGGAAAACGTGGCCGTAAAGCACCCGATGATTGGTCAAGCCCTTGGCTTTCGCCGTCACCACGTACTGCTTGTTGATTTCATCGAGGAAGCTGTTTTTCGTCAGCAGGGTCATGGTTGCGAAGTTGCCGATCACCAGCGCCGTCACCGGTAACGCGAGGTGCCAGAAGTAATCGAGCACCTTGCCGCCCATGCTCAGTTCATCGAAGTTGTTCGAGGTCAGTCCCCGTAGCGGGAACCAGTCGAAATAGCTGCCGCCGGCGAACACCACGATCAGCAGAATGGCGAACAGGAACGCCGGGATCGCGTAGCCGACGATGATCGCCGAACTGGTCCAGACATCGAAGTGGCTGCCGTGTCGCGTGGCCTTGGCGATCCCCAGCGGGATCGACACCAGGTACATGATCAGCGTGCTCCACAATCCCAGGGAGATCGACACCGGCATCTTTTCCTTGATCAGGTCAATGACCTTGGCGTCACGGAAGAAGCTGTCGCCGAAATCCAGGGTGGCGTAGTTCTTGATCATGATCCACAAACGTTCCGGCGCGGATTTGTCGAAGCCGTACATGTGCTCGATTTCTTTCACCAGCGCAGGGTCCAGGCCTTGCGCGCCGCGATAGGCGGAACCGGCCACCGACACTTCGGCACCGCCGCCGGCAATGCGGCTGGTGGCGCCTTCGAAGCCTTCGAGCTTGGCGATCATCTGTTCCACCGGGCCACCGGGGGCGGCCTGGATGATCACGAAATTGATCAACAAAATGCCAAGTAATGTCGGAATGATCAGCAGCAGTCGCCGAAAAATATACGCCAGCATCTATTACTCCGTGCCCGCAGGGTCGGCTTGCAGTTTGGTTTCGACTTCTATCGCCGGTGTCACGTTCGGCTTGATCCACCAGGTGGCGGTGCCGATGTCGTACCGGGGTGAGATTTTCGGATGGCCGATGTGGTTCCAGTAAGCCACGCGCCAGGTCTTGATGTGCCAGTTCGGGATCACGTAATAGCCCCATTGCAGCACGCGGTCCAGTGCGCGGGCATGAGCCACCAGACTGTTGCGCGAATCGGCGTTGATCAGTTGCTCGACCAGTTGGTCCACTACCGGGTCTTTCAACCCCATGGAGTTACGGCTGCCGGGTTTGTCGGCGGCGGCAGACATCCAGAATTCGCGCTGCTCGTTCCCCGGCGAGTTGGACTGCGGGAAGCTGCCGACGATCATATCGAAGTCCCGCGAGCGCACGCGGTTGATGTACTGCGAGACGTCGACCCGGCGGATAACCAGGTCGATGCCCAGGTCGCTGAGGTTACGCTTGAACGGCAGCAGCACCCGTTCGAATTCGGTCTGTGCCAGCAGGAATTCGAGGGTCACCGGCTTGCCGTTGGCGTCGGCCATTTTGTCGTCGACGATCCGCCAGCCTGCCTCTTGCAGCAGTTGATAAGCCTTGCGCTGCTGCGTACGGATCATGCCGCTGGCATCGGTCACCGGATTTTGGAAAGCCTCGGTGAAGACCTGTTCGGGAATCTTGCCGCGGAACGGGTCGAGGATGGCGAGTTGATCGGCGTCGGGCAGGCCGGTGGCAGCCATTTCCGAGTTTTCGAAGTAACTGCGGGTGCGCACATAGGCGCCGTTGAACAGTTGCTTGTTGGTCCATTCGAAGTCCAGCAGCAGCGTCAGCGCCTGACGTACACGCACGTCCTGAAATACCGGACGGCGCAGGTTGAACACAAAACCCTGCATGCCGGTCGGGTTGCCGTTGGGGATCTGTTCCTTGTTCAGCCGACCTTCGGTGACCGCCGGGATGTTGTAGGCGTTGGCCCAGTTTTTCGCGCTCATTTCCAGCCAGTAATCGAATTGACCCGCCTTGAGTGCTTCCAGCGCCACGGTGTTGTCGCGGTAGTAATCGGTGCTCATCACGTCGAAGTTGTAGAAACCGCGGTTGGCCGGAAGATCCTTGCCCCAGTAATCCTTGACCCGCTCATAGCGAATCGATCGGCCCGCCTTCACTTCGCTGACCTTGTACGGACCGCTGCCCAACGGAATCTCCAGGTTGCCCTTGTTGAAATCCCGGCTCGCCCACCAGTGTTTCGGCAGCACCGGCAACTGGCCGAGGATCAGCGGCAGTTCGCGGTTGTTGCTGTGCTTGAACTTGAACAGCACCGTGAGCGGATCTTCGGCGACCGCTTCGTCGACATCGTTGTAGTAACCGCGATACAGCGGCGCACCGTCCTTGATCAGGGTCTGGAAGCTGAACACCACGTCTTCGGCACGGATCGGATGACCGTCGTGGAAGCGCGCTTCGGGGCGCAGGTAAAAACGTACCCAGCTGTTGTCCGGGGCCTTTTCGATCTTGCCGGCGACCAGCCCGTATTCCGTGAACGGCTCATCGAGACCCTGTTTGGCCAGGGTGTCGTAAATAATGCCGACATCATCGGCCGGCACGCCTTTGCTGATGAACGGGTTGAGGCTGTCGAAGCCACCGAATCCGGCCTGACGAAAGATTCCGCCCTTGGGCGCATCAGGGTTCACATAGTCGAAATGCTTGAAGTCGGCCGGGTATTTCGGCGGTTCGTTGTACAAGGTCAGGGCATGTTGCGGGGCGGCGCAGGCCAGCCCGGCGAACAACAGGCCGCTGGCCTGCAAGAGCAGGGCACGTAAGGGTTTCATCGATCTTTCTCCGAAGATTTCAGCCACCACGCGCTCAGGCCCAACGTGTAGGGCGGCGTGGTGACGAAGGCGAACCGATTGCGGTAGGCCAAACGGTGATAATTGAGGTACCAGTTGGGAATGATGTAGTGCTGCCACAACAACACCCGGTCCAGGGCTTTGCCGGCGGCAACCTGTTCATCGCGGGTCTGGGCGGCGAGCAATTGTTCAAGTAAATGATCGACCACCGGGTTGGCGATGCCCGCATAGTTTTTGCTGCCTTTGACCCCGACCTGGCTGGAGTGGAAATACTGCCATTGCTCCAGTCCGGGGCTGAGGGTCTGGCTGAGGGTCATAAGAATCATGTCGAAATCGAACTGGTCGAGGCGCTGTTTGTACTGGGCGCGATCCACCGTACGCAACCGGGCGTCGATGCCGATGCTGGCGAGGTTCTCGACATAAGGCTGGAGGATGCGTTCCAGGTTCGGGTTGACCAACAGAATTTCCAGACGCAGCGGTTGTCCGGCAACGTTCTGTATATGTTGGCCGTCAAGCTTCCAGCCGGCCTCGGCGAGCAGGCTCAGGGCCTTGCGCATGGTGTCTCTTGGGATGCCGCGCCCTTGGGTCTGCGGCAAGCTGAACGGCTCGGTGAGCAGTTTGGCGGGCAATTGCTCGCGGTACGGCTTCAGCATCAGCCATTCATGCCCGACGGGCAGACCGGTGGCGGAGAATTCGCTGTTGGGGTAAAAACTCATGGCGCGTTTATAGGCGCCACTGAACAGCGTGCGATTGGTCCACTCGAAGTCGAACATCAGCCCCAACGCTTCACGGACTCGGGTGTCGGAGAAGACCGGTCGCCGGGTGTTCATGAACAGGCCCTGACTCTGGGTCGGGATCTGGTGTGGAATCTGCGCCTTGATCACGTCGCCGCGGGTGACCGCCGGAAAGCGGTAGCCGTTGTCCCAGTTTTTGGCTTGGTGCTCGATGTAGATGTCGAACTCGCCGGCCTTGAACGCTTCGAAAGCGACGTCGCTGTCTCGGTAAAACTCGACTTCCATGCGGTCGACGTTGTACTTGCCGCGATTGACCGGCAGGTCTTTGCCCCAGTAATCCTTGACCCGTTCGAACACGAGCTGGCGTCCGGGCGTGACCGAGGTGATGCGATAAGGACCGCTGCCTAGCGGCGGCTCGAAGGTGGTGGCCTTGAAATCGCGACTTTTCCAGTAATGCTGCGGCAGCACCGGCAGTTCGCCCAGGCGCAGGATCATCAGCGGATTACCGGCGCGCTTGAAAACAAAACGGATGCGCTGTGGGTTGAGCACATCGACCCGCAACACTTCCTGAAGATTGGTGCGGTATTGCGGATGGCCTTCCTTGAGCAGCAACCGGTAGGAGAATGCGACGTCGTAAGCGTTGATCGGCGTGCCATCGTGAAATCGTGCTTCGGGGCGCAGGTTGAACACCACCCAACTGCGGTCTTCGCTGTATTCCACCGATTGGGCGATCAGGCCATAACTGGAGGTGGGCTCGTCGCCGGACGGTGCGTACTGGCCAGTGCCTGCCATCAGCGGTTCGTTCAGCTCATTGATGCCGTATTGCAGGAAATTCGCGGTGGAAACCGGGCTCGATCCCTTGAATGTGTAGGGGTTGAGCGTATCGAAGGTGCCAAACGCCATCACCCGCAACGTGCCGCCCTTGGGCGCTTGCGGGTTGACCCAGTCGAAGTGGGTAAATCTGGCCGGGTACTTGAGCGTGCCGAACTGCGCATAACCATGGCTTTCGCTGATCGTCGCGCTTGCGGAAGAGCTCAAGGCCAGGCTGATCAGGAACAGGAGGAGGGGACGCTTCAAGTCAGAGATCCGATCCAGGCGGCTTGGGCTTTGTGGGCCGTACAGTAACAGCTTGTATGGACAGGAAAAAGACGGGGTTAAGATGGCCACTGTGGGAGCGAGCTCGCTCGCTATGGCCGTCGACGATAACGCTGGTAGCCTGATACCCCGCCGCGCTCTCGGGTCCATCGCGAGCAAGCTCGCTCCTACAGTTTTAATGCGGCGAAGCGACTGTCAGCATCTGTCCAGGCTTGAGGGCCTGACCGACACGCGGATTCCAGCGCTTGAGGTGTTGCATTTCAACGTTGAAACGCTTGGCCACGATGTACAGCGAATCCCCTTGCTGGACCTTGTATTGAGTCTGCGGTTTCTGGGTCTTCGTCTTGGAGTTGGCCGCCACTAAGGTGTTGACGCGCCCGGTGCTGCGTTTGGTCTTGTCCTGCATCACCAGCGTCTGGCCGACTTTCAGGTCCTTGCCAGTCAGTTGGTTCCAGCGCTGCAGGTCCTTGACTTCGACCTTGTTCGCTTTTGCGATCGTGCCGAGGTTGTCGCCACGTTTGACCCGGTAGGCGCGTTTGAGGGTGGCAAGTTGGGCATCGTCTGCGCCTTCGAAAACCGGCTTGAGCGGCTTCTTGCTGATCAACTCTTCGGGACGCATGGTCGACAGGCTGGTGGTCAGCAGCTGCGCCTTGGACGTCGGCACCAGCAAATGTTGAGGACCGTCCAGAGTGGTGGTGCGCTGCTTAAAGGCGGGGTTGAGCTGGAACAGCTCGTCTTCGTCAATGTTGGCCACCGCGGCCACCTTGGACAGGTCCATGCGCTGGTTGATTTCGACGACCTGGAAGTACGGTTCGTTGGCGATCGGGTTCAGGTTTACGCCGTAGGCTTCCGGCGCCAGAACCACTTGCGACAAGGCCAGCAGCTTCGGCACATAGGCCTGGGTTTCGGCCGGCAGCGGCAGGTTCCAGTAGTCGGTTGGCAGGCCGAGCTTTTCGTTACGCTCGATGGCCCGGCTGACCGTGCCTTCGCCGGCATTGTAGGCCGCGAGGGCCAGCAACCAGTCGCCGTTGAACATGTCGTGCAGACGCGTCAGGTAATCCATTGCCGCGGTGGTCGAGGCCGTGATGTCGCGGCGGCCATCATAGAGGTTGGTCTGGCGCAGGTTGAAGTAACGGCCGGTCGAGGGAATGAACTGCCACAAGCCAACCGCATTGGCACGGGAGTAGGCCATCGGGTTATAGGCACTTTCAATCACTGGCAGCAGCGCCAGTTCCAGCGGCATGTTGCGCTCTTCAAGGCGTTCGACGATGTAATGGATATAGAGGCTGCCGCGTTCGCCGGCGTTTTCAAGGAAAGATGGATTGCTGGCGAACCACAGGCGCTGTTGCTCGATGCGCGGGTTGACGCCCAGGCCTTCCTGCAACTGGAAGCCCTGGCGCATGCGCTCCCAGACGTCCTGTGGAATTTGCGGGGTCGGCTTTTCGCTGAGCCAGATAGGCTTCTGTTTGGCTCGAGCGGCGATATTCGGGGTGTGGGCCGCGTCGGTCTGCGGCACATGGCTGGAACAGCCCGCCAGAGTGGCGGACACAGCCACCGCTATGGCTTGAGCCAAGCGGGTCAATGCGTCTGAATTGATGGCTTTACGTATGGATGACGACATTGGCTGGAAGTATGTTCCGGGCAAAAATGTCGGGCGATTCTAGAAAGCGCACCCCGTGCGGTCAACCATTCAGATTTTCAGCGCCCTCGGCAGTTCCTGTCAGAACTTATCTTTCCAGGCGCGAAGAGCAGCAAAAACCGCACCGGAAGCACGGTTGTCAGGGCCGTTCCGTTCGTCCACTTTTTCTTTAACGGATGTTTCGTGGGTACGTAAAAACGGGTTTGTCAGCCTTTCCAGAGCGATCGTCGATGGCAGCGTGATGATCCCGGCTTCCCGTTGTTGACTGACTTTTGCCAGACGTTCGGCGGTATGCAAATTGCCGGGTTCGACTGCTACCGCAAACTTAAGGTTGCTAAGAGTGTACTCGTGGGTGCAGTAGACCAGCGTATCTTCAGGCAACGCGGCGAGGCGTGTCAGCGAGGTGTGCATTTGCTCGGGCGTGCCTTCGAACAGGCGCCCGCAACCGGCGGCGAACAGGGTGTCGCCGCAAAACAGCGTTCCTTTATGATAGAAGGCGATGTGCCCCAAGGTATGGCCGGGAACGGCGAGCACCTCAAAGTCGCAGCCGAGCACATTGATGCGATCGTCGTCCTTGAGCGCGACGTCCCGCAGAGGGATGGTTTCGCTGGCCGGGCCGTAGACCTTCGCGTCTGTCGCTTTTTTCAGCTGCTCGACGCCGCCGACATGGTCGTGATGATGGTGAGTGATCAGAATGTCACTCAGCACCCAGCCCGGATTGGCGGCAAGCCAGGCCTGAACCGGCGCGGCATCGCCGGGGTCAACCACGGCGCAGCGCCGGTTGTCGGGGTCTTGTAACAACCAGATGTAGTTGTCGGTGAAGGCGGGCAGGGCTGTGATCTGTATCATTGTCGGATTCGCCAAGCGGAAAACAATGGCGCATCTTAGAACTTCCTGGCGCGTTGGAGAATGCAATGATTGATGAAGCGTTCGCTCAGGCTGATCCTGACTGGCTGGCCTTGATCAGCGCGGCCCGTGAATGGCTGTCCGGTCCCCTCGGGCAATTTCTGCTGGACGAAGAGCGTCGCATGCTCGAAGACGAGTTGGGGCGCTTTTTCGGTGGCTATCTGGTGCATTACGGTCCTTCGGCCGAGACGCCGCCGTCGGCACCGCAGGTCCAGCGAAACGTGCGGCTCGGCGCACCATTGCCGGGTGTCGAGATTGTCTGTGAAGAACAAGCCTGGCCCTTGAGCGAGCACGCCGCCGATGTGGTGGTGTTGCAGCATGGTCTGGATTTCTGCCTCTCGCCCCACGGTTTGCTGCGAGAGGCCGCAAGCAGCGTCCGTCCCGGCGGGCATTTGCTGATTGTCGGGATCAACCCCTGGAGCACCTGGGGTCTGCGCCACGTATTTGCCCATGACGCCCTGCGCAAGGCTCGCTGCATTTCGCCGTCGAGGGTCGGCGACTGGCTGAATCTGCTGGGCTTCGCGCTGGAGAAACGCCGCTTCGGGTGCTATCGTCCGCCGCTTGCGTCCCCCGCCTGGCAAGCCCGTCTGGCCGGCTGGGAGCGCAAGGCCGGTGATTGGCAATTGTCTGGCGGCGGCTTCTATTTATTAGTCGCGCGCAAGATTGTGGTGGGCCTGCGCCCGCTTCGTCAGGAGCGTCGCGAACCGATGGGCAAGCTGATTCCCCTGCCGATGGCCAAGGTTAACCGGCGCAATATCGAACCGTAACAGCTGTTTTTATTCCCGGCCGGGTTTACCCCGGCCTCGGGCATCGTCGATCGCTGATCGGCGAGCCACCGCATTTTCTGGATAGATTGGCATGAGCGATAGCGTAGAACTCTTCACCGACGGCGCCTGCAAGGGCAATCCCGGCCCTGGCGGCTGGGGCGCGTTGCTGGTGTGCAAGGGCGTGGAAAAAGAACTCTGGGGCGGCGAAGCCAATACCACCAACAACCGCATGGAGCTGATGGGCGCGATCCGCGGGTTGGAAGAGCTCAAGCGTTCCTGCGACGTGCTGTTGGTGACCGACTCGCAGTACGTGATGAAAGGCATCAACGAGTGGATGGACAACTGGAAAAAACGCGGCTGGAAAACGGCGGCGAAAGAACCGGTAAAAAACGCTGACCTGTGGAAGCTGCTGGATGAGCAGGTCAACCGTCACAACGTCACCTGGAAATGGGTGCGCGGGCACATCGGGCATCACGGCAACGAGCGGGCGGACCAGTTGGCGAATCGTGGCGTGGATGAAGTGCGCGGGTATAAGCAGGCTTGATTCTGGTTCCGCCGCTACACCGCGTGGCGTTCTTCGCGAGCAAGCCCGCTCCCACATTCGATCTCCAACGGAGTCAAAAGGTGGGTGCGCCATCGTTTTAGTGTGGGAGCGGGCTTGCTCGCGAATGGGTCGACACGGTGTACCTGAAAGACCCCCGCGAGCGTGTTAATATCGCCGCTTTTGCACGATTGACCCGTTGAGAGCTGAGCACTGATGGCCACCAGATCCGTTGTACTCGATACCGAAACCACCGGCATGCCGGTGACCGACGGCCACCGGATTATCGAAATCGGTTGTGTCGAGTTGATCGGTCGGCGCCTGACGGGCCGGCATTTCCACGTTTACCTGCAACCGGATCGCGAAAGTGACGAAGGCGCCATCGGCGTCCACGGCATCACTAACGAATTCCTGGTGGGCAAGCCCCGTTTCACTGAAGTGGCCGATGAGTTTTTCGAGTTCATCAAGGGCGCGCAGCTGATCATCCATAACGCGGCGTTCGACGTCGGGTTCATCAACAACGAATTTGCTTTGATGGGCCAGCACGATCGTGCGGACATCACGCAGCACTGCTCGATCCTCGACACCCTGATGATGGCCCGGGAACGTCACCCCGGGCAGCGCAACAGCCTCGATGCGTTGTGCAAACGGTATGGCGTCGACAACTCTGGCCGTGAACTCCACGGCGCCTTGCTCGACTCCGAGATTCTCGCCGACGTTTACCTGACCATGACCGGTGGCCAGACCAGCCTGTCGCTGGCCGGCAACGCATCTGATGGCAATGGCTCCGGTGAAGGTGCAGACAACTCCGCCACCGAAATCCGCCGCTTGCCGTTCGATCGTCAGCTGACGCGGATCATTCGCGCCAGCGAAGACGATCTGGCCCGGCACGTGGCGCGGATGGAAGCCATTGCCAAATCTGCCGGCGCCCCGGCTTTGTGGGTTCAACTCGCCGAGGCTGAAGCTCAGGCGTAGGTCCTTCGAAAAAGATCTTGATCAAGCCTACCGCGCCCCAATGACCCATTTCAGGGCATCCCCTCTCGCCACATTCGCCTCAACCCTCTACCCTGAGGTTATTGGCAGGCCACGGTCTGCCGCCTCAGGACACTGAGCCCCATGTATAAAGATTTGAAATTCCCGGTCCTGATCGTCCATCGCGACATCAAGGCCGACACCGTTGCCGGTGATCGCGTGCGTGGCATCGCCCGGGAGCTGGAGCAGGAAGGCTTCAGCATTGTCTCGGCGGTGGATTACACCGAGGGACGGCTGGTCGCGTCGACCCATCACGGTCTCTCGTGCATGTTGATCGCCGCCGAAGACCCCAGCGCCAATTCCCATCTGCTGCAAAACATGGCCGAACTGATCGGCCTGGCGCGGGTGCGTGCGCCGGACTTGCCGATCTTCGCCCTGGGCGAGCAAGTGACGCTGGAAAACGCCCCGGCCGACGCCATGGACGAACTCAATCAACTGCGCGGTATTCTTTATCTGTTCGAAGACACCGTGCCGTTTTTGGCGCGGCAGGTTGCGCGAGCGGCGCGAAAATACCTGGATGGTCTGCTACCACCGTTTTTCAAGGCGCTGGTGCAGCACACGGCCGACTCCAACTATTCCTGGCACACGCCCGGGCATGGCGGTGGTGTGGCGTATCACAAAAGCCCGGTGGGGCAGGCGTTCCACCAGTTTTTCGGAGAAAACACCCTGCGTTCGGATTTGTCGGTGTCGGTGCCGGAACTGGGTTCGCTGCTCGATCACACCGGCCCGCTGGCCGAGGCCGAAGCACGAGCGGCGCGCAACTTTGGTGCCGATCACACTTTCTTCGTGATCAACGGCACTTCGACGGCCAACAAGATCGTTTGGCATTCCATGGTTGCTCGCGATGACCTGGTGTTGGTGGACCGCAATTGTCACAAGTCGGTGTTGCACTCAATCATCATGACCGGTGCAATTCCGCTGTACCTGTGCCCGGAACGCAACGAACTGGGGATCATCGGGCCGATTCCGCTGAGCGAGTTCAGCCGCGAATCGATCCAGGCCAAGATTGACGCCAGCCCGCTGACCAAGGGCCGCGCGCCCAAAGTCAAACTGGCCGTGGTGACCAACTCCACCTACGACGGCCTCTGTTACAACGCGGAACTGATCAAGCAAAGCCTGGGCAACAGTGTCGAAGTGCTGCATTTCGATGAGGCCTGGTATGCCTACGCGGCGTTTCATCCGTTCTTCGCCGGGCGTTACGGCATGGGCACTTCCCGCAGCGAAGACAGCCCGCTGGTGTTCACCACCCATTCCACGCACAAACTGTTGGCGGCGTTCAGTCAGGCCTCAATGATTCATGTGCAAGACGGCGGCGCGCGGCAACTGGACCGCGACCGCTTCAATGAAGCGTTCATGATGCACATCTCCACGTCGCCGCAGTACAGCATCATTGCTTCGCTGGACGTGGCATCGGCCATGATGGAAGGCCCGGCCGGTCGTTCCTTGTTACAGGAAATGTTCGACGAGGCCTTGAGTTTCCGTCGGGCGCTGGCCAACCTCAGGCAGCACATAGCGGCGGATGACTGGTGGTTTTCCATCTGGCAGCCACCGTCGGTGGAAGGTATCGAGCGTGTCGTCACCGAAGACTGGCTGCTGCAGCCCGATGCCGACTGGCACGGTTTTGGTGGCGTGACCGACGACTATGTTTTGCTCGATCCGATCAAGGTCACTCTGGTGATGCCGGGCCTGACGGCGGGCGGTGCGCTCAGTGAACGGGGGATCCCGGCGGCGGTGGTCAGCAAATTCCTCTGGGAACGCGGGCTCGTTGTCGAGAAGACCGGTTTGTATTCATTCCTGGTGCTGTTTTCCATGGGTATCACCAAGGGCAAATGGAGCACGCTGCTGACCGAGTTGCTGGAGTTCAAGCGCAGCTATGACGCCAACGTCAGCCTCTCGACCTGCTTGCCGTGCGTGGCGCAGCAGGACGGTGCGCGTTACAAGGGCATGGGGTTGCGAGATCTGTGCGATCAACTGCATGCCTGTTACCGCAGCAATGCCACGGCCAAACATCTCAAGCGCATGTACACAGTGCTGCCGGAAATCGCCATGAAGCCTGCGCACGCCTATGATCAACTGGTGCGGGGCGAGGTGGAAGCGGTGTCGATCGATGCGCTGGACGGCCGCATCGCCGCGGTGATGCTGGTGCCATACCCGCCGGGGATCCCGTTGATCATGCCCGGCGAACGCTTCACCGAGTCGACCCGCTCGATTATCGATTACCTGGCGTTTGCCCGCACGTTTGACAGCAGTTTCCCGGGGTTTGTCGCCGATGTGCACGGCTTGCAACACGAAGATGAGGGCAATGGACGGGATTACACCGTCGATTGCATCAAGGAATGAGGACCTTTCCCAGTATGCAACCGGTCATGAATCCGAAATATCCAGGGCTGTCGGTGCGCGTTGCCGACGATGGTTTCGCGGCCTACATCTGGGGCAGTGATTTCAGTTTTGAAGTCGCGGCCTATGGCGCTGCCGAAATTGGCAAATCGGTGGAACAGTGGCCGGTGACGCCTATAACGCCTTACCGCAAGTGCTACGGCATTGATCCCGAGGAATTCAGCAGTTTCCGCGATGCCGCCGACAGCGCGATTTTCATGGCTTATCTTGATGATGAGCCAGTGGGTCACCTGGTGATCAGCACAAACTGGAACGGCTTTGCCCATATCGACGAGTTGGCGGTGCATGCACCGGCCCGACGGCATGGTGTGGCCAAGGCGCTGCTGGACGTGGCGCAGTTCTGGAGTCGCAAGAAAAAACTGCCGGGTATCATGCTCGAAACCCAGAACAACAACCTGGGGGCGTGCCGATTGTATGAGCGCAGCGGTTACGTCATCGGCGGAATCGATCACCTGCGCTATCGCGGCATCGACCCCAACACCGCCGAGATCGCCTTATTCTGGTATCGATTGTTCGATAATCCGCTGGAACACCCGATCAGCTCGCCAACATCGCCACGGCTTGTTCCGTGACGATATCAAGCAATGCCTGAGCGGCCGGGGAAGGCTCGCTGTTCTTCAAGCTCAGGGCGTAGACACTGATCGGTACGGCGGGCGCCAACGGGCAGGCGTCCAGGCCCGCGGATTTGGCGCCGAGCGCGGTGAACGGGTCGACAATGGCCAGACCTTCCCCGGCCTCGACCATGCTGCGCATCATTTGGTGCGTCTGAACCCGTGTGTGGACGACGGGCGCAGGGCGCAAGCCGTGCAGTTTGTTATCGAGCGCCGGGCTCAGCGGATCATGACCTTCCAGGCCGACCATTGACTGGCCCGCGAGGTCCTGCAGCGAAATGTACTTCTGCTTCGGTTGTAGCCAGCCATGAGGTGCCAGCAACTGCAGTTTGCCTTGGGCGATGACCTGACAATGAATGTCCGCGTGATCGGGATCGTGCAGGCTCAGGCCCAGATCGCTTTCGCGCAGCAGCAGGCTTCTGACGATGTCACGGGTGGGTTGGCTCAAAAGGCTGCAGGGCACGTCGGGAAGACGCCGGCGCAGGGCCGCGATGCTCTGGGGCAACAACTGTTGAGCCAGGGGCGGCGTGCAAATGATGCGAAGGGGCGGGGCCTGATATTGCTTGAGGCTGTTGGCCAGGCGCTGTACCGGTTCGAGCGCTTCGTAGACGTGGGCGATTTCGACCTGCAACTCCCGCGCCTCGCGCGTGGCCTGCAAGCGTCCACGCACGCTGGAAAACAACATGAAACCCAACTGACTCTCAGCGTCACGCAGAATACTTTCGACCTCGGCCACTGGCCGCTGCAACCATTCGGCGGCGGTGCCCAGGTGACCGGTCTGCAGAAGCGCCTGTATCACTTCGATATGACGTAAACGCATGCGTGAAGTCCATGTTCAGCAGGTAAGGGAGTCAGTGGCTGAATCCTAACCCAAGTCCGCGCATAAGACTTCTGCTCATAACGCAAGGTTATGAAGCGACGTTGGTTTCCGGCACGCCGGCAATGTAAGTATCGGGTTCGCGAACGATGGTGACATCCGATTGCACCAGCAAGAACTGGTTGTCATCGAGCTTCTTTACGCGATCGCCAATGGCCAGCTTGTAAGTGGTGACAGGCACGGAGCCAGCGAGACCGTCTGCCGACGGGTTGGATTCCTGGAACTCATGCACGGAATAGACACGGCCTTCCGCGTCTCTTGCATGGAACTGACCGACGAGTACTGCTGCCATCTGCTTAGAACCTCTGGAGATAAATCACTCAATTTGCGGTTCTGTAGACCGTGGTTGGGCGAGGTAAGTTTTCCTACAGGAAAAAAATAGTCAGGGGCGGCATTTTCAGCCGTCCGCTGTGTGAATCATCATCTATAACTACAAGCTCTTTAATCGGACAGTCGAGAATCTTCCATGAGCAACGTCTACACGATCGCCGTTCTGGTCGGCAGCTTGAGAAAGGAATCGATCAATCGCAAGGTCGCGTTGGCCTTAGCCGATCTGGCGCCTGCGAATCTCAAACTGAACATCGTCGAAATCGGCGACCTGCCGCTCTACAACGAAGATATCGATGGCGCTACACCGCCGGCAGCCTACAGCACTTTCCGGCAACAGGTGAGTTCATCCGACGCGTTGCTGTTCGTCACCCCGGAATACAACCGTTCGGTACCGGCGCCCCTGAAGAATGCGATCGATGTCGGTTCGCGGCCCTATGGCAAGAGCGCCTGGGGTGGCAAGCCTGGGGCGGTGATCAGCGTTTCACCGGGGGCCATCGGCGGGTTTGGCGCCAACCACCATCTTCGCCAGTCCATGGTTTTCCTGAATGTCCCGTGCATGCAGCAACCGGAAGCCTACCTGAGCGGCGCCGGTTCGGCCTTCGACGAGACGGGGAGGCTGTCCGAGGCGGTGAAGCCGTTTTTGCAAAGCTTCATCAACGCTTATGGCGAGTGGGTCGAGCAGCACAAAAAGGTTTGACGGGTTATGTGGTGGTCGGGATTTTGTTGACGGTGCCTCTTTTGCTGGTTGCGTTGACGGTGCGATTGTTCGTTTGGCCGGCCCAGACGCCGCGGAGCTCAGCCACCGCCCGGCACATTCGGCCAAAGATCCGCTACCAGAAACAACCGCTCCGCTTCCTCCCAGTCCCCGTCGGCATTCTCGACCAACCGCACCAGCAACTGCGCCGGCGCCAGCGGCTCGAGATCGCTGAGCCAGGCCTCCAACTGCTCGGTGTTCCAGGTCTGTTCCACCGGATAATGCGCCGGCGCCAGCCAGGCATGGCGGGGCAGGGGTTGCCAGCGTCCGAACGGGCGCTGCGCGACAAAATCCTTCCAGTCCTTTTGATGCAGCCAACTGCCACGCAAATGTTGCGGATGCGCGCCGTCTGGTGAATGAGACTTTCCCGGCCACGGATATAACAAATACCCACCCAGCCACAAATGCGCACTGAATTGCTGGATGTCCAGCGCTGCCAGCACTTCACGGCTCTCCTGTCGCGCGGATATCGGCAGTTGGTGCTGACTCAGGTGCGCCAGTTTTCGGTCCAGCCGATCATGGCAGCCAGGGCCAAGCCACTGCGCGGTGTCATGCCCGTCGCCATGCTGCGGACCGAGGTAAAGCTTGATCGCCAGTTCCAGATGATGGACGCCGTCACGATCGCGCAGCAGCATGTCCAGCTCACCCAGCGTGTGGCCCTCGCGGCGGATAGGCAGGTTGGCGGCAATCAGGTCGATGCCCGGCGCATGGTGCACGGCGTATTGCCACAGCCGTTCATAGTAAAGACCCAAGCGCCGGGTCCGGGCCTGGGCCAGCCAGTGCAGCAGGTCATAACTGTCGCGGTCCAGTTGCCGCAGCCAAAGCTCCAGCCGTTCCGGCGCCTGCACCCAGTCACTGCCGGCCAGCGGATGGCGTTGCGGCCACGGCGTGACTTCGAGCATCGGCGGCGCGAGGATGACCCACGCCAGGTCGCGCACTTCCGGGTGGCGCAACTGGTGGGGTAACGGCAGCAAATCGGGAAATAGGATCATCTTGCGAGCATAGCCCTAAACATGAGTACACCCTTGTGGCTGAAAGGATTTTGTCTATCCCGCGCTTTCGCCCATAATCGTGTTTTTCGCCGTCGCAGGCCCCCGCGTCCCAATAGGAGCCCCATGGAGCAATTTCGTAATATCGGCATCATCGGTCGCATGGGCAGCCCTCAGGTGCTGGATACCGTCCGCCGACTGAAACGGTTTCTGCTCGATCGTCACCTGCACGTGATCCTCGAAGACACCATCGCCGAAGTACTTCCGGGTCATGGCTTGCAAACCTCTTCGCGCAAGATGCTCGGCGAAGTGTGTGACATGGTGATTGTGGTCGGCGGCGACGGCAGCCTGCTCGGCGCCGCACGCGCAATGGCCCGGCACAATATTCCGGTCCTCGGCATCAACCGGGGCAGCTTGGGTTTCCTGACCGATATTCGTCCGGACGAGCTCGAAATAAAAGTCGCCGAAGTGCTCGACGGCCACTACCTGGTGGAAAACCGCTTCCTGCTGCAGGCGGAAGTCCGGCGCCACGCCGAAGCCATTGGCCAGGGCGATGCACTGAACGACGTGGTGCTGCACCCCGGCAAATCGACGCGCATGATCGAATTCGAGCTGTACATCGACGGCCAGTTCGTCTGCAGCCAGAAGGCCGACGGCCTGATCGTCGCCACGCCGACCGGGTCGACCGCTTACGCGCTGTCGGCAGGCGGCCCGATCATGCACCCCAAGCTCGACGCTATTGTGATTGTGCCGATGTACCCCCATACCTTGTCGGGGAGGCCGATTGTGGTCGATGGCAACAGTGAGCTGAAAATCGTCGTGTCCAAGGATATGCAGATCTACCCGCAAGTCTCCTGTGACGGGCAGAACCACTTCACGTGCGCGCCAGGTGACACCATCACCATCAGCAAGAAAGCGCAGAAGCTGCGGCTCATTCATCCGCTCGACCACAACTACTACGAAGTCTGCCGGACCAAGCTCGGCTGGGGCAGCAAGCTGGGGGGTGGAGGCGACTGATGCTCGATCCCGCGCGAAGTTACGACCTGATCGGTGACGTGCACGGTTGCGCTCTGACCCTTGAGCACTTGCTCGACCAGCTCGGTTATCACAAACAAGGTGGCGTCTGGCGGCATGCGTCGCGCATGGCGGTGTTCGTCGGTGACATCATCGACCGTGGCCCGCGGATACGCGAGGCGCTGCACATCGTCCACGACATGGTCGAGGCCGGCCAGGCCTTGTGCATCATGGGCAACCACGAATTCAACGCGCTCGGCTGGAGCACGCCGGCGCCTCCGGGCAGCGGCAAGCAGTTCGTCCGGGAACACACCCCGCGTCATGCGCGCCTGCTGGGTGAAACCCTGACCCAGTTTGAAGATCACCCCGGCGACTGGCATGACTTCCAGCAATGGTTCTACGAGTTGCCGTTGTTCGTGGATGCCGGGCGCTTTCGCGTGGTGCATGCCTGTTGGGACGCGGGCCTGATCGAGCCGTTGCGCGCGCTGTTTCCCGATGGTTGCGTCGATGAGCATTTCCTCCAGGCCTCCGCAATTCCTGGCAGTTTCGCCTGCACCGTATTCGACCGCTTGCTGCGTGGCACCGACATGCGTTTGCCAGACGGCTTGACCATGACCAGCGGCGATGGCCTGACGCGCTCGTTCTTCCGCACCAAGTTCTGGGAAGACGACCCGCAAACCTACGGAGACATTGTGTTCCAGCCCGACGCCTTACCGGACCCGGTGGCCCGAACGCCGCTGTCGTCCACCGAGAAAAACACCTTGTTGCGCTATGGCGTCGACGAACCTTTGTTGTTCGTCGGCCACTACTGGCGCAGCGGTAAACCGGCGCCGATCCGCCCGAACCTGGCCTGCCTGGATTACAGCGCTGTGCTCTACGGCAAACTGGTTGCCTATCGCCTGGACCAGGAAACCCGGCTTGATCCGCACAAGTTTGTCTGGGTCGATGTCGAACGGCCCGAGGTGCTGCGATGAGCGCCGTTGCCGTATTACGCCTGCCGCTGGCGGTGGATCTGAGCGGGTTCGTCAAACTGCTGCAACGCATGCAGGTGCCGCATCGGGTCAGCGAAGAGCAGGGCGAGCAGGTGCTTTGGGTGCCAGACAACATCAGTGAAGACGTGCGTGCATTGTACGAGCGTTTTCCGGCGGGTGATCCCGATCAGCAACTGGATATTCCGGTGGCGAACACCTTGAAGGGCCCCGGTTTCGTCGAGCAATTGCGCCACGCCAAAGCGACGGCGCTGGTGCTGTTGCTGAGCCTGATCGTAGGTGCGGTGACGCTGTTGGGCGAAAACCTCGACACGATGCGCTGGTTCACCTTCCTCGATTTCCGGGTGGTGGGCGAGTACATCCACTTCACGCCACTGGCCGATAGCCTGGCGGCAGGGCAGTGGTGGCGTCTGGTGACGCCGATGCTGATCCACTTTGGTTTCCTGCACCTGGCAATGAACGGCATGTGGTACTGGGAGCTGGGGCGGCGCATCGAGTCGCGTCAGGGTGGCATCAACCTGATCGGCCTGACCTTGCTGTTCGCCCTGGTGTCCAATTATGCCCAGTTTTATTTTAGCGGCCCGACCTTGTTTGGCGGGTTGTCCGGGGTGCTGTACGGCCTGCTCGGGCATTGCTGGATCTTCCAGATCCTGTCGCCGAATCGGGCTTATCGCCTGCCGCGCGGTGTGCTGGTGATGATGCTGATATGGCTGCTGCTGTGCCTGTCCGGGCTGGTCTCGATGATCGGTTTCGGTGAAATCGCCAATGCCGCCCACGTCGGTGGGTTGCTCGTCGGATGCCTGACCGGTCTGTTGGGTGGTTTGTACAACCGCCGTAAACTGGCCGTCCAAAATCGAATGTGAATCAAAGAGCGCGGAGACCTTGATGTCCTCTTTTAACGAAATGATCAAAAACATCACCCCGGACATCTACCAGAGCCTGAAACTGGCGGTGGAAATCGGCAAGTGGTCGGACGGTGGCAAACTCACCGCCGAGCAACGCGAACTGTCGCTGCAGGCGATGATCGCCTGGGAGGTCCAGAACCTTCCAGAAGAAGAGCGTACGGGCTACATGGGCCCGCAGGAGTGCAGCTCCAAGTCGATCACCGTGCCGAATATCCTGTTCAAGTCGGATGCCATCCATTGATCGAGATCGGCCGCGGTGCAATCAGTAAAATGTCGGCTCGCCTTGACGGGTCCGACGTGCAGTACGCGTTTCGTCTGGGCGAGGTCGAGGTGCCGGTCAATCCGTTGATCGGTTCTACAATTCGTCTGGAATACCTGGGGGCGATCTTTTGTTCCCATTGCGGGCGCAAGACCAAAACCAGTTTCAGCCAGGGTTACTGCTACCCGTGTATGACCAAACTGGCGCAGTGCGATCTGTGCATCATGAGTCCGGAGCGTTGCCATTACGACGCTGGCACTTGCCGTGAACCGGAGTGGGGCGTGAAGTTCTGCATGACCGATCACATTGTGTATCTGTCGAACTCGTCCGGGGTGAAAGTCGGAATTACCCGCGCCACCCAACTGCCGACCCGCTGGATCGACCAGGGCGCCCGTCAGGCGTTGCCGATCATGCGTGTTTCTACCCGCCAGCAGTCGGGGTTCGTCGAAGACCTGTTCCGCAGTCAGGTCGCCGACAAGACCAACTGGCGTGCTTTACTCAAGGGCGAGGCGATTTCGGTCGATCTGGCGCAGGTTCGAGATCAGTTGTTTGAAAGCTGTGCCGAAGGCTTGCAAACCTTGCAGGAACGATTTGGCCTGCAGGCGATCCAGACCATTGCCGACGTGGAACCGCTGGAAATCCGTTATCCGGTCGATCAATACCCGGCCAAGATTGTCAGCTTCAACCTGGACAAGAACCCGATTGCCGAAGGCACGCTGCTGGGGATCAAGGGCCAATACCTGATTTTCGACACTGGCGTGATCAATATTCGTAAGTACACGGCTTATCAGCTCGCCGTGCATCAGTAAGGACTCCAGCATGCGCACCGAACAACCGAAGATGATTTATTTGAAAGACTATCAGGCGCCCGAGTACCTGATCGACGAGACGCACCTGACCTTCGAGTTGTTCGAGGACCACAGCCTGGTCCATGCGCAACTGGTGATGCGCCGTAACCCTGAACGCGGCCCGGGCTTGCCGCCGCTGGTGCTGGACGGTCAGCAACTCGAACTGTTGTCGGTAACCCTTGCCGATCGCGAGCTGAGCGATGCTGATTATCAACTGAGCGAGAATCACCTGACCCTGCACCCGACCAGCACCACGTTTACGGTCGACACCAGCGTCAGGATCCACCCGGAAACCAACACAGCGCTGGAAGGCCTGTACAAATCCAGCGGCATGTTCTGCACCCAGTGCGAAGCTGAAGGTTTCCGCAAGATCACCTATTACCTCGACCGCCCGGACGTGATGAGCAAGTTCACCACCACGGTGGTTGCTGAACAGCACAGCTACCCGGTGCTGCTGTCGAACGGCAACCCGATTGCCAGCGGTCCGGGCGAAGAGGGTCGTCATTGGGCCACGTGGGAAGACCCGTTCATGAAGCCGGCGTACCTGTTTGCGCTGGTGGCGGGGGACTTATGGTGTGTTGAAGACACCTTCACCACCATGACCGAGCGCTCCGTGGCGCTGCGCATCTACGTCGAACCGGAAAACATCGACAAGTGCCAGCACGCCATGAACAGCCTGAAGAAGTCCATGCGCTGGGACGAAGAGGTCTACGGTCGCGAGTACGACCTGGACATCTTCATGATCGTGGCGGTCAACGACTTCAACATGGGCGCCATGGAGAACAAGGGCCTCAACATCTTCAACTCCAGCGCCGTGCTGGCCCGCGCCGAAACCGCGACCGACGCCGCGCACCAGCGTGTGGAAGCGATCGTTGCCCACGAATACTTCCACAACTGGTCGGGCAACCGCGTGACCTGCCGTGACTGGTTCCAGTTGTCGCTGAAGGAAGGCTTCACCGTGTTCCGTGATTCGGGCTTCTCCGCCGACATGAACTCAGCCACTGTGAAGCGCATTCAGGACGTGGCTTACCTGCGTACCCACCAATTTGCCGAAGACGCAGGTCCCATGGCCCACGCCGTGCGCCCGGACAGCTTCATCGAGATTTCCAACTTCTACACCCTGACCGTCTATGAAAAGGGCTCGGAAGTGGTCGGCATGATCCACACCTTGCTCGGCGCCGAAGGGTTCCGAAAAGGCAGCGACCTGTATTTCGAACGCCATGACGGCCAGGCCGTGACCTGCGACGATTTCATCAAAGCCATGGAAGATGCCAACGGTGTCGACCTGACCCAGTTCAAACGCTGGTACAGCCAGGCCGGTACGCCGCGATTGGCAGTGAGCGAGTCCTACGACGCCGCCGCGAAAACCTACAGCCTGACCTTCCGCCAGAGCTGCCCGGAAACCCCGGACAAGGTTGAAAAGCTGCCGTTCGTGATTCCGGTCGAGTTGGGCCTGCTGGATCCCAAAGGCGCAGCCATTGACTTGCGTCTGTCCGGCGAAGCCAGCGCCAAGGGAACGTCGCGGGTAATTTCGGTGACTGAAGCCGAACAGACCTTCACCTTCGTCGACATCGCTGAACAACCGCTGCCTTCGTTGCTGCGCGGTTTTTCGGCGCCAGTGAAATTGAGCTTCCCGTATAACCGCGATCAGTTGATGTTCCTGATGCAGCACGACAGCGACGGCTTCAATCGCTGGGATGCGGGTCAGCAATTGTCGGTTCAAGTGTTGCAGGAGCTGATCGCCCAGCAGCAGAAGGGCGAGAAGCTGGTGATGGATCAACGTCTGGTTTCTGCGTTGCGCACCGTGTTGTCGGACGAGACGCTGGATCAGGCGATGGTCGCCGAAATGCTCTCGCTGCCGGGTGAGGCGTATCTGACCGAGATCAGCGAAGTGGCAGACGTCGACGCCATCCACATCGCGCGCGAGTTTGCCCGCAAGCAATTGGCAGCCGGTTTGTTCGAGGCGTTGTGGCTGCGTTACCAGGCCAACCGCGATCTGTCGAAACAAACCCCGTATGTGGCCGAGGCGGAGCACTTTGCTCGTCGCGCGTTGCAGAATATTGCGTTGTCGTACCTGATGTTGAGTGGCAAGCCAGAAGTTCTGGCGGCAACGCTTGAGCAGTTCGAGACCAGCGACAACATGACCGAGCGCCTGACGGCATTGGCGGTAGTGGTCAACTCGTCGTTCGAAGAAGACAAGGCGCGAGCGCTGGCCAGTTTTGCCGAACACTTCAAGGACAACCCGCTGGTCATGGATCAGTGGTTCAGTGTTCAGGCGGGCAGCACGTTGCCGGGTGGTCTGGACCGGGTCAAGGCGTTGATGCAGCATCCGGCGTTCAACCTCAAGAACCCGAACAAGGTGCGGGCGCTGGTGGGTGCGTTTGCCGGACAGAACCTGATCAACTTCCATGCGGCGGATGGTTCCGGGTATCGCTTCCTCGCGGATCTGGTGATCGAGTTGAACGGCTTCAACCCGCAGATCGCTTCGCGCCAACTGGCGCCGCTGACGCGCTGGCGCAAGTATGACGATGTTCGTCAGGCGCTGATGAAAGGTGAGCTGGAGCGGATTCGTGCTTCGGGTCAGCTGTCTAGCGATGTGTTTGAAGTGGTCAGCAAAAGCCTGGCGTGATGCCGGTGTGAGCGAGTTTGTTCGCAAAGGCTGCTGAATCTGAAATGCCCGTTTCTTTCGATACGGGCATTTTTTTTGGGTTACACGGTGCCGCGATTGAAGGTGAGTTCCAGCGGATTGAAGAGAGACCTGAAAAAGTCGTCGACTTTACGTACGGCTGTTTTGTCTTCCGAGGTCAACTGCCCCGACTTGAATCGCTCAATCATCGATTGGTCGATTGTTCGTATGGCGCTGACAACCTCTTCATTGTCAGCAGCATCTTTTGGGTAGTCCGCCGTCAATTTATCAGCGAACGTAGCCAGGCAGTCCTGAGCCGAGGTAAAAAACCCATCAGGGTATACACCCGCGTTACTCGGAAGGTACTGGGTGTTGAACAAATAATTCAGCGTGCTAGAGAACTCTCTGATCACCGCCAGATTATCCGCGAGCGTGGTGTACTTGGCCTCGTCACAGAACGGGAATGATTCGATCTGATACGACGTTTCGCTGTTGACCTTGAGTTGCTGGGCGTAGGTATAGGTTTGTCGAAAGACCGCGGCGGGCGTACCACTGACAACCACCGTGCTTAAAGGTTTTCCATCTTGAATGTCACGGTTGATGATGTCAGCGACGTTAATCGCATTCTGGCCGCTGTTGGTCGAGAACGGGTCAACGGTGATCCGCTGTGGGTCGATACCTTTTTCCATCAGCAATTCTTTGAAGCGGTCTCCTTCGGTTTTGTTGGTCGCAATCGCATGACGATCCGTCGTGCCGTGGCCACCGAATCCACTGGTAATAAAATTGATGTGCTCGCTTTTCGCGAGTTTTTCAGCGATGAACGAGACATAGGTTTCGTCGTTGTTGCCGTTCAGGACAATGTAGCAATCCGGTCTGTCATGTTGCTGTAGCCACTGATCCACGCTGCATGTAACAGGGGTGGAGGATGTGATATTGCTGCTGTCTACGACCAAGCCAACCGGACCGGCAAGTATGGACAGACGATCGTTGACAGCCTCACTCAAGCTGGACTGAATGCGCGTGGCGAGTTCTATGCGCGGCGAGGTGCTTTCAGGTTTGTGTTGGGCGAGTTGATATCCCTCTCTTATCAGGTTGTGCATGGTCTGCGCGGTGTTCAGATTGTTTTTTACGTTAGCCTTGATCTGATCGGACGACAAAATCGAAGCGGTAGTGGCGCTCGAGTAAGAGCGCGGTACGGTGTCAAAGAACTGAGACGTCTTGACGAAACCTTTTGAAGTAGCGAACTCGGCTTGTCTGTTTTCTTTGGTCAGCACGAATTCAGCTTTACCTTGGCAAACAGTTTCCATTTCTTTTGAAATCGGCGTCGAAGCCTGGGTGTGGGTGTTGATTTGAAGAGACTGGCTGGATGAGGAGCCGCTTATTAAATGAACCATTACTTGTCTTCGTCAGGAGTAAATTCTGACTCTAGAGAACTGGCAGGTTGATAACTCACAAAAACCGCTCACCCATCATCCTGCGGAATACCCGCTTATTCACCCCAGACACATCCACCCCAGGTTAACAAAAGATAACGTGGCGTCGATTGTCAGACCTTTCCAAACCCCGATAGGATAAGCCAGCTTCCGAAGGGGCTCTGGATTGCGGGTTTCAGGACTATGCTCCTAACCATTCAATCCCGATGAGCACCCCTAACGGCGCCCTGAAAGGTTGAACGACCGAACAATAATAATGGGGGAAGGTCTATGAGTGAGCCTGTCATGGGTGTGGGTATCTGCCGCCCGCTGGCACTGCGCAAATTCGCGTTGCTGGCTACAGCGCTCTCGCTGTTGGGCTGTGCCGTGTTGTCGGCACCTGTGCTGGCCGCCGCGGCGCCAGCATCCGACGTTGTTTATTCCGTTGAATCCGCCAAGGCCAGCAAAAGCCTGATGCTCGACGTCGTGCACGCCGGCAAGCGCCTGGTGGCAGTCGGCGATCGCGGGCACATTCTGTATTCCGATGACCAGGGCGCGACCTGGTCCCAAGCCAAGGTGCCGACCCGGCAACTGCTGACCTCGGTCTATTTCGTCGACGACAAACATGGCTGGGCTGTCGGCCATGACGCGCAGATCCTCGCCAGCGAGGACGGTGGCGTCACCTGGACCAAACAATACGAAGACCTGAAACGCGAATCGCCGCTGCTTGACGTCTGGTTCCAGGACGCCAACAGGGGCTTCGCCGTGGGCGCATACGGTGCACTGCTGACAACCACCGACGGCGGCAAGAACTGGGAAGATGCCAGCGACCGCCTGGATAACGAAGACCAGTACCACCTCAACGGCATTGCCGCGGTCAAGGATGCCGGACTGTTCATCGTCGGCGAGCAGGGCAGCATGTTCCGCTCCGCTGATTGGGGGCAGACTTGGGAAAAGCTTGAAGGTCCATACGAAGGTTCGCTGTTCGGCCTGATCGGCACCGCTCAAGCCAACACGCTGCTGGCCTACGGTCTGCGCGGCAACCTGTTTCGCTCCACCGATTTCGGCAGCACCTGGGAGCCGGTCGAGCTGAAAGCGACCCGCGGCGCACTCGAGTTCGGTCTGTCCGGCGCAACGTTGCTCGACGACGGCTCAATCGTGATCGTCGGCAACGGTGGCAGCGTGATCCGCAGCAACGATAATGGCGAAACCTTCAGCGTATTCAATCGCCCGGATCGCATTTCCGTCGCGGCGGTCACCGCAGCAGGCAACGGCAATCTGATCCTCGCAGGACAGGGCGGCGTCCGCGTCACCTCGCCAACCGGCGCCGGCGCAGAGAATGGAAAAAACGGGTCGTCCAAATGAGCCGGGCAAATAATAAGAAGGCGGGTCTATGACATCCTTGAGCAGCCATCACCAAGACAAGGCGACGTTTCTTGAGCGCCTGATTTTCAACAACCGCCCGGCAGTGATCGTGATCTGTCTGCTGGTGAGTGTTTTCCTGTTCTGGCAGGCGACGCTGATCCGGCCGTCCACCAGCTTCGAGAAAATGATCCCGCTCGATCATCCGTTCATTCAAAAGATGATGGAGCACCGCAACGATCTGGCGAACCTGGGCAACACCGTTCGCATTTCGGTTGAAGCCACCGACGGCGACATCTTCTCCAAGGAGTACATGGAGACCCTGCGTCAGATCAACGACGAGGTGTTCTATATCTCGGGTGTCGACCGCTCCGGCCTGAAGTCGCTGTGGAGTCCGAGCGTACGCTGGACCGAGGTGACGGAGGAGGGCTTCGCCGGTGGTGAAGTGATTCCGCAGAGCTACAACGGCTCCCAGCAAAGCCTCGACCTGCTGCGCAACAACGTGCTCAAGTCCGGGCAGGTCGGGCGTCTGGTGGCCAATGACTTCAAGTCGAGCATCGTCGACATCCCGCTGCTGGAGTCCTACCCGGACCCGCAGGACCAGGGCAAGTTGCTGGCGCTGGACTACCGCAAGTTTTCCCATGAGCTGGAAGACAAGATCCGCGACAAGTTTGAAAAACAGAACCCCAACGTGCAGATCCACATCGTCGGTTTCGCCAAGAAAGTCGGCGACCTGATCGATGGCCTGGTCATGGTGGTGATGTTCTTCGGCGTCGCCTTTGTCATCACACTGATCCTGCTGTACTGGTTCACCAACTGCATGCGCAGCACCGTGGCGGTGTTGAGCACCACACTGGTGGCGGTGATCTGGCAACTCGGCCTGATGCACTTCTTCGGTTTCGGGCTTGATCCGTACTCGATGCTGGTGCCGTTTCTGATCTTTGCCATCGGTATTTCCCACGGCGTACAGAAGATCAACGGTATCGCCCTGCAGTCAAGCGAAGCCGACAACGCGTTGACTGCTGCGCGGCGCACCTTCCGTCAGTTGTTCCTGCCGGGGATGATCGCGATCCTCGCGGATGCGGTGGGTTTCATCACGCTGCTGATCATCGACATCGGCGTGATTCGCGAGCTGGCCATCGGCGCGTCCATCGGCGTGGCTGTGATCGTGTTCACCAACCTGATCCTGCTGCCCGTCGCGATTTCCTATGTTGGCATCAGCAAACGCGCCGTTGAGCGCAGCAAGAAAGACGCACATCGCGAACATCCGTTCTGGCGCCTGCTGTCGAGCTTTGCCAGCCCGAAAGTCGCACCGGTCTCGATCATCCTGGCCTTGCTGGCCTTCGGTGGCGGCCTCTGGTACAGCCAGAACCTGAAAATCGGCGACCTGGACCAGGGTGCTCCAGAGTTGCGTCCGGACTCGCGCTACAACAAGGACAACAACTTCATCATCAGCAACTACTCCACCAGCTCCGATGTGTTGGTGGTGATGGTCAAGACCAAGTCCGAAGGCTGCTCGCGCTACGAAGCCATGGCGCCGATCGACGAGCTGATGTGGAAGATGCAGAACACCGAGGGCGTTCAATCGGCGATTTCCCTGGTGACCGTGTCCAAGCAAATGATCAAGGGCATGAACGAGGGCAACCTGAAATGGGAAACCCTGTCTCGCAACCCGGACGTGCTTAACAACTCCATTGCCCGTGCCGACGGTCTGTACAACAACAGTTGCTCGCTCGCGCCGGTGCTGGTGTTCCTCAACGATCACAAGGCAGCAACGCTGGATCGCGCGGTCCATGCGGTGCAGGACTTCGCCAAGGAGAACAACAAGGAAGGCCTGGAATTCATCCTCGCTGCCGGTAACGCCGGGATTGAGGCGGCCACTAACGAGGTGATCAAGGAATCCGAGCTGACCATCCTGATCCTGGTCTACATTTGCGTCGCGACCATGTGCATGATCACCTTCCGTTCGTGGGCGGCGACCTTGTGTATCGTGTTGCCACTGGTGCTGACCTCTGTGCTCGGTAACGCACTGATGGCGTTCATGGGGATCGGCGTAAAAGTTGCGACCCTGCCGGTAGTGGCGCTCGGCGTGGGGATTGGCGTGGACTACGGCATCTACATTTATAGCCGTCTGGAAAGCTTCCTGCGTGCCGGCCTGCCGTTGCAAGAGGCGTACTACCAAACGCTGAAGTCCACAGGTAAAGCCGTCCTGTTCACTGGTTTGTGCCTGGCCATCGGCGTGTGCACCTGGATCTTCTCGGCCATCAAGTTCCAGGCCGACATGGGCCTGATGCTGACCTTCATGTTGCTGTGGAACATGTTTGGCGCGCTATGGCTGCTGCCAGCGTTGGCGCGGTTCCTGATCAAGCCGGAGAAACTGGCGGGCCAGAAGGGCAACTCGCTGTTTGCTCACTGATCCCCGATCAGAAACACAAAAGCCGCAACCTTAGGGTCGCGGCTTTTTTTATACTTGATATTCACATCAGTCCCTGTGGGAGCGGGCTTGCTCGCGATTGCGGTGTGCCAGTCAAAACACGTGTCGACTGGCACACCGCAATCGCGAGCAAGCCCGCTCTCACATTTTTTGATCTGTGATGATTAGGAAGGATCAGTGCCGAGCACCACATTCAACGCACTGCGCGCATCATCCAGCTGCACCAGCGTCGCATGACGTGCACCGAGCGCATCGCGGTTTTCAATCGCCGTCAGAATCGCCTTGTGCCGTGGCAGTGCCAGCTCATGCAGATTCGGCCGCTGGTTGGAATGCTTCAACGCTTCGGCAATGGCGACTGACAGCATGTTGCACAGGTTCGCCAGCAGGTCATTGTGCGTTGCATCGGCGATCCGGCTGTGGAAATCCAGGTCCGGTTGCAGCAGTGCTTCGGGAGTCGGTGCGGCTTCCATGCGTTGGTAGGCTTCACCGATGGAGGCGATGTCCGCATCGGTAGCGAACTGCGCGGCGAGGGCAGCGGCAGCCGGTTCGATAATGCTGCGCACACTGGTCAGCAGGTCGAAGAATTGGTTTTGCGGACTGCTTTGCATCAACCAGTGCAGTACGTCCGGGTCGAGCATGTGCCATTCCTTGCGCTGCTTCACCACCGTGCCGACTCGCGGACGGGAATACACCAGGCCTTTGGCGACCAACACGCGCGTGGCTTCGCGCAGCACCGGCCGGCTGACCGCGTATTCCTCACACAACAAGGCCTCGGCGGGGAGCTTGTCGTCCGGTTTGAAGCGTCCCGAGACAATCTGCATGCCCAGTTCCTGGACGATGCGCGAATGCATGCTTTTGCGGTCGGAGGGTTTGCGGTAATCCATGGGAAACGGCGCGATCCTGTGCGGTGGGGGTGCCGCGCATGATAGCAGGCGCTGCGAGGACGGTCGCCCAAGCAAGCGCAGTCCTGAATCAGATGAAGATTAAAATGTGGGAGCGGGCTTGCTCGCGAAAGCGGGGTGTCAGACAACTAAGATGTTGAATGATTAACCGCTTTCGCGAGCAAGCCCGCTCCCACAGGGGGATTGTTGTGTTAGTGAGAGTGGCGCGGCACTTCAGACCCGCGGCAACCGACCAGGAAGTCAAAATCACAGCCCTGATCCGCTTGCAGCACATGGTCGATGTAGAGCTGGCGATATCCGCCGACGATCAGTTGCTGCGGCGGTTGCAGATCCGCCATGCGTGCGGCCAGTTCCGCATCCGGGATGTCCAGGTGCAGACGACCATTGGCGCAATCGAGCTCGATCCAGTCGCCTTCCTTCACCGTCGCCAAAGGCCCGCCGGCCGCCGCTTCCGGTGCAACATGCAAAACGACCGTGCCGTACGCCGTGCCGCTCATGCGCGCATCGGAAATTCTCACCATGTCGGTCACGCCTTGTGCCAAGAGTTTGGCCGGCAAGCCCATGTTGCCGACTTCGGCCATGCCTGGATAACCTTTCGGCCCGCAATTCTTCATCACCAGAATCGAGTTGGCATCCACGTCCAGTTCGGGGTCGTTGATCCGCGCCTTGTACATGTCGAAATTTTCGAACACCACCGCGCGCCCGCGATGCTGCATCAATTCGGCGCTGGCGGCAGATGGTTTGAGTACGGCACCGAGCGGCGCCAGGTTACCGCGCAATACGCAGATCCCGCCGTCGGCGCGGATCGGGTTGTCGAGGGTGCGGATCACTTCGTCCTCGCCGTAGATCGGCGCGTCCTTGGTGTTTTCGGCGATGGTTTTGCCGTTGACGGTCAAGGCATCGGGATTCGGAATCAGATTGGCTTCGCCGAGGCGACGCAGCACGGCAGGCAAGCCTCCGGCGTAATAGAACTCTTCCATCAGGAAACGACCGGACGGTTGCAGGTCGACGATGGTGGGCATGCCGCGACCCATGCGGGTCCAGTCGTCCAGGTCCAGTTCGACGCCGATGCGCCCGGCAATGGCTTTCAAATGGATCACCGCGTTGGTCGAACCGCCAATGGCCGCGTTCACACGAATGGCGTTTTCGAAGGCTTCTTTGGTGAGGATTTTCGACAACCTCAAGTCTTCACGAACCATCTCGACCGCACGCATGCCGGACATGTGCGCCAGTACGTACCGGCGCGCATCTACCGCCGGAATCGCCGCGTTGTGGGGCAGGGAAGTGCCCAGTGCTTCAGCCATGCAGGCCATGGTCGACGCGGTGCCCATGGTGTTGCAGGTGCCGGCCGAGCGGGACATGCCGCCCTCGGCCGCGAGGAAGTCGTCTAGGGTAATCGTGCCAGCCTTGACCTGTTCGCTAAGCTGCCAGACCACCGTGCCCGAGCCAATATCCTTGCCCTTGTGCTTGCCGTTGAGCATCGGCCCGCCAGTCACAACGATGGCGGGCACGTCGCAACTGGCCGCGCCCATCAACAGGGCCGGGGTAGTTTTGTCGCAACCGGTCAGCAGCACCACGCCGTCGATCGGGTTGCCACGAATGGCTTCTTCAACGTCCATGCTCGCCAGGTTACGGGTGAGCATGGCGGTCGGGCGCAGGTTAGATTCGCCGTTGGAGAACACCGGAAATTCCACGGGAAAACCGCCGGCCTCGATCACGCCGCGTTTGACGTGTTCGGCGATCTGGCGGAAATGCGCGTTGCACGGGGTCAGTTCCGACCAGGTGTTGCAAATGCCGATGATTGGCTTGCCGTGAAACTGGTGGTCGGCGATGCCCTGATTCTTCATCCAGCTGCGGTACATGAAGCCGTTTTTGTCGGCCGTGCCAAACCATTGGGCGGAGCGCAGGGTGGGTTTCTTATCAGACATGATCGATTCTCTTATTGTATGACTATATTGATTCAACTGAGGCGTAACATAAGCGCAATTTCATCGGTTTGGAAGTGTTGCATGATTAAATAGTATTACTATATAGTCGCATTCAACGGAGGGATGGCCCTGGCGGTTTTTTTGCGAGAGGTGTCTCCCGAGGTTCTATAACAACAACAATCGGAGACCGATCTCATGAGCCAGGAACTGCGGCTTATTCGTCGCATTACGCTAAAACTGATTCCCTTCCTGATCCTGCTGTACCTGATCGCCTATGTGGATCGCTCCGCCGTGGGTTTCGCCAAGCTGCACATGGGCGCCGACATCGGTATCGGCGACGCGGCTTACGGTCTCGGTGCCGGGCTGTTCTTCATTGGTTACTTCCTGCTGGAAATCCCCAGCAACCTGATGCTCGATCGCTTTGGCGCGCGACGCTGGTTCGCGCGGATCATGGTCACCTGGGGCGCCATCACCATCGGCATGGCTTTCGTTCAGGGGCCACACAGCTTCTATGTGATGCGCTTTCTGCTGGGCGCCGCCGAAGCCGGGTTCTTCCCGGGCGTTCTGTACTACATCACTCAATGGTTCCCGGTACGCCATCGCGGCAAAATCCTCGGCCTGTTCATCCTTTCACAGCCGATTGCCATGCTGATCACCGGTCCGGTGTCCGGTGGCCTGCTCGGTATGGACGGCATTCTTGGTTTGCATGGCTGGCAGTGGCTGTTCATCGTCATCGGCGCCCCGGCGATCCTGTTGACCTGGCCGGTGCTGCGTTGGCTACCTGATGGTCCGCAACAAGTGAAATGGATGGATCAGCCCGAGAAAGACTGGCTGGCCGGCGAGCTGAAAAAGGATCTGGAGGCGTACGGCCAGACCCGACATGGCAATCCGTTGCATGCGCTCAAGGACAAACGCGTATTGCTGCTGGCGCTGTTTTATCTGCCGGTGACCCTGAGCATTTACGGTCTGGGTCTGTGGTTGCCGACACTGATCAAACAGTTCGGCGGCACCGACCTGGTCACCGGTTTCGTGTCATCGGTGCCGTACATTTTCGGGATCATCGGCTTGCTGATCATTCCGCGCAGTTCCGACCGCTTGAATGATCGTTACGGCCACTTGGCGGTGCTGTATGTGCTGGGAGCCATCGGTCTGTTCTTCAGCGCCTGGCTGACAGTGCCGGTGCTGCAACTGGCGGCGTTGTGCCTGGTGGCGTTCGCGCTGTTTTCCTGCACCGCAGTGTTCTGGACCTTGCCGGGTCGGTTCTTTGCCGGCGCCAGCGCGGCGGCCGGGATCGCCTTGATCAACTCGGTGGGCAACCTTGGCGGCTACATCGGTCCGTTCGTGATCGGTGCGCTGAAGGAATACACCGGGAATCTGGCTTCGGGGCTGTATTTCCTTTCGGGGGTGATGGTCTTCGGGCTGATTTTGACGGGCGTGGTTTATCGGTTGCTGGAGCGTAAGCATGTGCTGCCGGCTGACCAGTTTGCGGCGAGTGCGCGGGGCGCAACCCGTACTTGAGGATTCACTCCGACCCACAGGGGTTCTGTGTCATTTTCAAGTTTTGTTTACAGGAGAAAAGCATGCGTCTGGTTCAATTCGAATTGAGTAGTGGCGAGCGCCGGGTTGGCGTTGTCGAGGACAGTCTTGTCCGTGAAGTGCAAGAGGCGCGCACGGTGCGCGATCTGGCGCTGGCAGCCATCAAGGCGGGCGTCAATCTTGAGCAGCAGGTGAACATCCTGGGCCTGGGCATCCGCCATGACTATGCAGAGTTGCTGACCAAACGGCGCATCCTGCCGCCACTGGACCATCCGGACCCTGCGCACCTGCTCGTCAGTGGCACCGGCCTGACCCATTTGGGCAGCGCCTCGGCGCGGGACAAGATGCATCAGCAGGCCGGGGATGAAGCCGCGATGACCGACACCATGCGCATCTTCAAATGGGGCGTGGAGGGCGGCAAGCCAGCGGCGGGGCAGGCCGGTGTGCAGCCAGAATGGTTCTATAAAGGTGACGGCAGCATTGTCGTGCGCCCCGGCCAACCCTTCCCGCTGCCACCCTTCGCTGAAGACGCCGGCGAAGAGCCCGAGCTCAGCGGTCTCTACGTCATTGGTCACGACAGCAAGCCGTATCGCCTCGGTTTTGCGGTGGGCAACGAGTTCTCCGACCACGTCATGGAGCGCAAGAATTACCTGTATCTCGCCCATTCCAAACTGCGTAGTTGCAGCTATGGCCCGGAACTTCGGGTGGGTGAATTGCCTCGACATCTGGCGGGCACCAGCCGCATTTTGCGTGACGGAGAGGTGCTGTGGCAGAACGAGTTTCTCAGCGGCGAGGCCAACATGTGCCACAGCCTGGAAAACCTCGAGTACCACCATTTCAAATACAGCCAGTTCCTGCGTCCGGGGGACGTGCACATCCACTTTTTCGGCACCGCGACCTTGTCCTTTGCCAACGGCATTCGCACCCGACCGGGTGATGTGTTCGAGATCAGTCAGGCCGAGTTCGGCGCACCGTTGATCAACGGTATTGCACGGGTTGACGCGGCGTTCGAGCCCGGCACCATAGGCACTCTTTAAGGAGCAATCCATGACCCGGATTCTTGGTCACAACTACATCGGCGGCCAGCGCAGTGCGGCCGGCAGCGTCAAACTCCAGAGCGTCGACGCCAGTACCGGCGAAGCGTTGTCTCACGATTTCCTCCAGGCCACGTCGCAAGAAGTGGATGCCGCCGCCAAGGCTGCCGCAGCCGCTTACCCGGCGTATCGCAGCCTGAGCGCCGAACGTCGTGCGCAATTTCTCGATGCCATCGCCGATGAGCTGGACGCATTGGGCGATGACTTTGTCGCCGTGGTCTGCCGCGAAACCGCGTTGCCTGCCGCACGTATCCAAGGCGAGCGCGGGCGCACCAGCGGTCAGATGCGCCTGTTCGCCAAAGTCCTGCGTCGCGGCGATTTTTATGGTGCACGGATCGATAAAGCGCTGCCGGACCGCAAGCCCTTGCCGCGTCCCGACCTGCGTCAGTACCGAATCGGCCTCGGCCCGGTTGCCGTGTTCGGGGCGAGTAACTTCCCGTTGGCGTTTTCCACTGCGGGAGGCGACACCGCTTCAGCACTGGCCGCTGGGTGCCCGGTGGTGTTCAAGGCCCACAGTGGTCACATGGCGACGGCCGAGCAGGTTGCCGATGCGATCATCCGTGCCGCGGAAAAAACCGGCATGCCGGCCGGTGTGTTCAACATGATTTACGGCGGTGGGGTCGGTGAAGCGCTGGTCAAGCATCCGGCGATTCAGGCCGTCGGTTTTACCGGTTCGCTCAAGGGCGGTCGAGCGTTGTGCGACATGGCCGCAGCCCGTGCGCAGCCGATCCCGGTGTTCGCCGAGATGTCGAGCATCAACCCGGTGATCGTGTTGCCACAGGCGCTGGAGGATCGAGCTGAGACCGTCGCTCGTGACCTGACGGCGTCGGTGGTTCAAGGCTGCGGCCAGTTCTGCACCAACCCGGGTCTGGTGATCGGCATTCGCTCGCCGCAGTTCAGTGCATTCGTGCAGCAGGTGGCGGGGTTGATCAACGATCAGCCGGCGCAAACCATGCTCAATGCCGGGACCTTGAGCAGCTATGGCAAAGGACTGCAAAAACTCCTCGCGCATCCAGGCGTGACGCACCTGGCCGGTACTCCGCAACAAGGGCAGCAAGCCCAGCCGCAGTTGTTCAAGGCGGATGTCAGCCTGTTGATCGACGGCGATGAAGTCCTGCAGGAAGAAGTCTTTGGCCCGACCACGGTGTTTGTCGAAGTGGCGGATCAGGCGCAACTCAGCGCCGCTTTGAATGGGCTGCGCGGGCAACTGACGGCGACCCTCATTGGCGAACCGGACGACTTCAAACAGTTCGGCGAGCTGACGGCGTTGCTGGAACAAAAGGTCGGGCGGATCCTGCTCAACGGCTATCCGACTGGCGTGGAAGTCTGCGACTCGATGGTCCATGGCGGCCCGTACCCGGCGACGTCCGATGCGCGTGGTACGTCGGTGGGTACGCTGGCGATTGACCGGTTCCTGCGGCCAGTGTGCTTCCAGAATTACCCCGATAGCTTGCTGCCGGACGCGTTGAAGAATGGCAACCCGCTACGAATTCAGCGCCTGGTAGATGGCCAGCCGTCGCGCGACGCCCTCTGACGGCTAAACACCCCCCCCTGTGGGAGCGAGCTTGCTCGCGATAGCGGAGTAACAGTCAATATTGAAGTTGAATACTGGATCGCTATCGCGAGCAAGCTCGCTCCCACAGTTGTTCAGTGTTGTGAACAGGATTTGTGGCTCATTCAGACCCGTCCCCACATTGAGCTATCATTGCGTCTTTCCCCTTCAAAGATTGACTGCCATGACTGCCGCGACCGACACCTTGCTAGCTACCCTCGAACACTGCGAATTGGTGGAAATCGACGGACTGCATGCCTTTGAATTTTCGCTCGACGAAGACGACAACCTGCACATCGAATGCATGGATGGCCGTGCGGCCAAGCACTGGGAATTCACCCCGGCGCAAATCCAGGCTGCGACCTTCGATCCGACCTTGCAAAGCTGGCTCATCACTGGCGATTCCGGCGAGCATCGGTTGGTGTGCATGACTGCGTTTCGCGGTGGTGACGATGAGGAAGTGAATGAGGATGCGTAACTTCTGGCCACTGTTGGTGGCTGGCAGCGTCGGCGCCATGGGCGTTCAGGCGGCGCCAGCCGATCACTATCAGGTGTTGGTGGGATCGTACACGGCAGGTCAGAGTCAGGGCATTTATCGCCTGAGTTTCGACAGCGCCAACGGACAGATCGAGGCCAAACCGTTGCAAGTGGTCAAGAGTGAAAACCCTTCGTGGCTGACCGTTTCCAAGGATCAGCGCCGTCTGTTCGTGGTCAATGAAAACGGCCCGGGACAGAAAGACCCGGTCGGTCGCGTCAGCAGTTATACGATCGATCCCAAGACCCATGAGCTGAGCCTGATCAATCAGGTTCAAAGTCTGGGCAACGAACCGACCCATTCAAGCCTCAGCGGCGATGCCAGCCACTTGTTCGTCAGCAATTATTCGGTGGCTGAAGACCCGGGCGGCACGTTGGCGGTGTTACCGGTGGGCGCCGATGGCAAGCTCAAAACCGTGGTGCAATTGAGTAGTCATCAACCCAGCCGAGTCAATGCCGAGCGGCAGATGTCGGCGCATGTGCATTCGACGGTGCCTTCGCCGGACGGCAAGTTTGTGTTCTCCAATGACCTCGGCGCGGACAAGATATTTATCTACCGCTTCGATCCCGACGCCAATCCGGATCTGCCATTAACTGCCGCGACACCGGCTTCGGTCCAGTTGCCGCCCGGTAGCGGACCTCGGCATTTACTGTTCAGTGCTGATGGCAAGCACGCCTGGCTGACCATGGAAATGAGCGCGCAGGTCGCCGTGTTCGATTACCAGAATGGCAAGTTGGCGCACACTCAGAGGGTCGATCTGGCAGACGGGCAACCGACGTCGGATAAAGCGGCCGCGGCGCTGCATGCTTCAAAAGATGGCAAGTTCCTCTATGTCAGCAATCGCGGCACTGCCAATCAACTGCTGGTTTTTGCCATAGACCCAGCCTCCGGCCACCTCAAAGAGCTGCAACGCCGTTCGGTGGAAGGTGATCACCCGCGCGAGTTCAGCCTCGATCCGAGTGGCAAGTTCGTGCTGATCGCCAATCAGAAGAGCAACCAGATAGTCGTTGTCGAGCGCGATGCCAAGAGCGGTCTGCTGGGTAAAACCGTGCAGAAACTGCCGATGGATGCCCCGAGCGATCTCAAGTTCCTGGTGCGTCAATAGGCCGCAGGCCTCGGTTGATGGGGCCTGCCTCCTTCTATTAATGGCGCTGATATCTGCTAATGCTACAAAAGATTTCAAGGCGCCAGCCTCGCCGATTAAGTTTGCTTCACGGCCCCACCGGGCAAGCAAGCCAACTGACTTCGAGGAATACCGCCATGAACTTCAATCTCTTCTCTGTAATCGCCGCTTCCGCTATTTCTGCCACCGTTGCTCTGCCAGCCAGCGCCAACGTTGAAATCAGCGACAAAAAATCCCACGCCCAGAGCTACACCCAGAAATACCTGCAACAGAGCGCCAACTTCTATGCGGCCCTGGATCACAAAACCCAAGCCTGAAATTCTGAACCCTGCACCCTTTATGCAGGAGCGAAGTCACTTGCGCGGATCAAGCTGAAAAGCTTCGAGAAAGCCTGAGTGATGTCGCTCCTGCATAACGCGTTTACGACAGCATCAGATTGCTATCAATGTACCGCTTGATATCACATAGCCATGCGTTTAAATTTGACGCTGATTTATTGACTCCTTCTCTTGTAAAAAGGATCGACAGCATGGCGATGCGTCTGGCCGTGGTACTTCTGTTCCTCTATTCGCCCCCCATTTTATCGGCTGCAACGCCCGTTCCAGGCGAGCCTGACGCTGCGCGAGAACGCATGATGAGTTTTATTGAAGGCTGAAATAGACTGGCTTAATGATCAACGAAGCTGATGGTTACTATGGATAACCCTGAGTGGATGTTACGGCTTTTTTGATCGATTCTGTGGGCACTGAAACATGCCCACGGAGAACACCATGGCCAGCGCAATCCTCACTTCTGCCAAACACGGCGCCTACCTGGCCATCGGTCTTGACGTGGCGCTGGTGGTGGTGGTCAGCCTTTCGGCGCAGTCGCAACACGATATCGAAGCACCGATTCAGGTCGCTTATCCCGCCATCCAGTTCGAACACCGCGCGCAAAACGCCGTGGTCGATCACGCAGACGTGGCGGGAGTGGCAGGGGCATGAAAGGGGCCAAACTCTGGGTCATCGCCTTACTGGCGTTCATGACCAATGGATCTTCCCTGCTGGGGATCGGCCAGGGCTCGGCAGGTTCTGTAGCACGGTCCATTGAAGCCAACCACAACCTCGCTCGCAGCATCGAAACCGACAAAGCCATGGGCTTGCTGGCCGGTAATCCGCCGATGAAACGTCAAGGCGATTTCTTCGGGCCGTTCCAGGTCGATTGCTCGGTGCTGCAGATGTGTGAAGTGTTTGCCTGAATCTCGTAGGAGCTGCCGCAGGCTGCGATCTTTTGATGTTAAAGATGCTGAAGATCAAAAGATCGCAGCCTGCGGCAGCTCCTACAGAGATCGTGTTCTACTTCACCATCACCGATGTGAACAAATCCGACTCCAGAAACCGCTGCAGCCAAGCCTGTAGTCGCACGTAACGCGTCTGCCCGAACCACCCGCGATCAACATGCGCAAACTGCCGTACGAACGGCATCAGCGCCACATCCGCCAGACTCGGATGGTCCGCCAACAAATAGTCGCGCCCCTCCAGTAACTCCTCCAGCCTGCCCAAAAACGCTTCACCCTCGCTACGATAGGACTCCATCGGCTGCTCCGGGTAACGTTCGGCGTACTTGTAGCGATTCAGGTGTACCTTGAACACCTGATCGTTTTCTTCGATCAGCGCAGCGATATGCGCTTGCCCTAGCGAATCATCTTTGAGCAACCAATCCTGCGGATCGTTGTGCGCCAGCGCCCAGCGCATGATCGACAGGCTTTCATCGATCACCTGACTGTCGACACTCAGCACCGGCACTGTGCCTTTGCTCGACAGCGCAAGCATCTCGTCAGGCTTGGCCTTCAGGCTGACCTCGACGATGTTCACCGCAACCCCCGAGTAACCCAGGGCCATGCGCGCCCGCATGGCGTACGGGCAGCGCCGGAAGGAGTACAGCGTATTCATTTCACCTCCAGGGTACTCAGGCCGTTGCCTTGGCGGTGGACCTGAATCTGCACCGGAATCCGTTCGTGCATTTCCTGAACGTGGGAAATCACCGCGACCTTGCGACCCTGCGCCTGCAAGCCGTCGAGGGCATCCATGGCCAGTTGCAGGGATTCCGGATCGAGGCTGCCGAAGCCTTCGTCGATGAACAGCGATTCGATTTTCAGCGTGCTCGATGCCATTGACGCCAGACCCAATGCCAGTGCCAAGGAGACGAGGAAGGTTTCACCGCCGGAGAGCGAATGCACTGAACGCAGTTCGTCGCCCATCTCGGTGTCCATCACCAGCAACCCGAGCATGCTGCCGCCGCGCTTCAAGCGATAGCGCCGCACCAGTTGGCGCAACTGTACGTTGGCGTGATGAACCAGCAGGTCGAGGTTGTAGGCCTGGGCAATCTTGCGGAAGGTGTCGCCGCTGGCGGAGCCGATCAACGCATTCAGACGCGCCCAGCGCTGGTACTCGGTGTAGGCGTCGGCGATCTGTTGGGCCAGCGCATGGTTGGCGTTCTGCCGACGCTGATCTTCGGCCTGTTCGGCGCGCAGTTCGGCGCAGCGGTGCTCGCTGGCGGCAAACTGGTTTTGCAGTTCGGTCAGGGCGGTAGCGAGTTGCCCGGCATCGAGATTGCCGTTGTGCTGCGCTTGGTGACTGGTCAGGCGCTTGTCCCGCTCCTGCAACAACACCGTGGCTTGTTCGATGGCTTTTTCGTTGTGCTGCAACCGTTGGCGCAATTCGCTGACTTGCTGGTCGTCGACGCTGAGCAACTGTTCCAGGCCGTCGTCATCCAGTTCCGGATGCAAGGCGCGCCAGTCAGCGATCTTCGCGTTCAGTTCGCGGTCTTCGGTTTCCAGGGCGAGCAGGCGTTCTTGCTGCGCGTTGAGTTCGGCGGCCAGTTGTACCAGGCGCGTGCGCACCGATTGCAGTTCCTGATTGACCATCGCTTCGGCATTGCGCGCCTGTTCGACGGCTTGATCCAGTTGCTGTTGCCAGTGTTCGGCGTTGCTGTGCGAACCGAGCAGTTGCGTCAGTTGTTGCTGGCAAGCCTGTTGCTGCTGGGCCAGGGCAGTGAACTGCTGCTGAGCCGCGTCCAGTTGCTGGATGCGAGTCAGTTGACGATCCTGTTCCTTCTCTAGCGTCTGCTGGCGTTGTTGCTGTTCGCTGAGTTCGTCTTGTTGCTGGTCGAGTTGTTCCAGGCGCTGGGCGATCTGCCGGTCGAGCTGCATGAAAGTCGCGGCCGGCTCGTTGCGCAAAGCGTCCAGCGTGTCCGCCGGGAGCAAGGTGCTGAACGCGATCAGCTCTTCGTCCAGACGCTGACGATCATTGCTCAACTCGCGTTGCTGATTGGCCAGATGCTGGGTCGCCTGTTGACTCGCGGTTTCGGCGTTTCGCAGTTGCTGTTGCAGGCGCGCGGCGTCCTGTTGCAGGGTGAGCAGGGCGGTTTGCCGCTGTTCGTCCTGCGTGATGCTTTGGTTCAACTGGCTGTTTTGCTGGGTGAGCCAGGCATCGCGTTTGGCAACTTCCTGGGTGAAAAGCTGCGCCGACAACGGGTGCGCGTCGAGGCTGGGGGCCAGGCTCTGCTGCTGAACGACGAGTTGCTCCTGCTGCTGAAACAGTTCCTTCTGCTGCGCGATCACGCCGACGACTTCAGCGCGCAGGTCAGTGAGTTTTTCCTTGAGCACGTCCACCGCTTTCTGCGCGTTGGCCTGTTCGCTTTCATCATGGCGGCCGAGGCTTTGCAGCAGCGCTTCGGGCTGATGATAGGGATGATCCGGGCTGCCGCAAACCGGGCACGGCTGATCGTCCTGCAATTGCTCGCGCAGTTCTTCGACACTGGCGCTACGGGCCAGACGCTGACGTTCGAGCAATTCGCGAGTGACCGTCAGCGTCTGTTCGGCGATGGTCAATTCGTTTTTGGTTTTCACCCCGTCCTGGGTCAGACGGTCGCGTTCCTGCTGGGCAACGGTTTGACGCTGCTGCAGTTCGGTGATGCGCTTGTCCAGTTCTTGCTGGTGGGTCCACAGTCGTGTCAGCTCTTCAAACGCGCGCAGTTGCTTGCGGTTGTCCTGCAGCAGAGTGCCGAGCAACTGAATCTGTTCGGCCACCGCTTCAGGCTCGGCGCCGGCCTCTTTGTAGAGCACTTCCAGATTCTGTTTTTGCGTGGCCCATTCTTCGGTGGCACGGGTGGCATTGTGCTCCAGAGAGGCCAGTTCCGCCTGTCCCTTGTTCAGGCGATTGCCGATCAACATTAATTGCTGCAGGCGGTCACGGTAGGCGTTCCAGGCATCGCTGAGCGGCGCCAGGTGCGTGCTTTGTTCAAGCTCGGCGGCAATCCGTTGCAAACGCGCGGTAACCTGCTTCTGCTGCTCAAGCAAACCTTGAATCGTATGTTGGCCTTCGGAGCAGGCCAGTTCCGCCTGCTGCTTGAGGTCGGCACTGAGGCCGGTGTCCTTGATCAAGCGGGCGAGGGTGCTTTGCGCCTCAAAGGCCTGACGTAGCAACGGCGCGCTTGAAGTGTGTTGAGTTTGCGCCTCGATCAGTGCGACCTGTGCCGCGCCGAGGCCGTGTTCGAGTTGCGTCTGGCGTGCTTGCAGATCTTGCTGTAGCTGCATGTGCTGCTGAATCTGTGCCGCCAGCGGCGTAAGTCGGGCAGTGAGTTCGGTCTTGCGAGCGAACTGGTGCCGTTGTGGCGCCAGTTGTTCCAGCCGAGTCAAGGTCAAGCGTTCGCCGGCCAGGCTTTCCCAATCCTGCCGGGCGCTGGCCAGTTGTTCAGTGGCGCTGAGCTGCTCGTCTTGCAATTGACGCAGTTCTTTCAGCCAGGTGTGCTGCAGTTCTAGTTGCTTGAGTTGCGTTTGCTGGGTCCTGAGGTGCTGTTGCGCTTCGCTGAAGCGTTTATCCAGTTCTGCTCGGGCTTCGGGCGACAGCGGTGTGACGCCGGTCGCTTGATCCTGCAACAGCTTGTGGGCTTCGCGGGCTTCCTTGGTTTTGTCAAACGCGCGACGGCCCAAGCGCGTGTAGAGCGCGGTGTCGGTGAGTTTTTCCAGCAGTTCGCTGCGCTCGTTGTCGTTGGCCTTGAGGAACGCACTGAACTCACTCTGGGCCAGCAACACGGCGCGGGTGAACTGCTCGAAGTTCAGGCCCAGGACGGATTCTAGCTGGGTCTTGAACTCGACTTTCTGACTGGCCAGCAGCTGATCCAGATCGATGTCGCGCAAACTCTGACGGCTGTGTTGCAGCTTGCCGCCAGCCTTCTCCCTGGCGCGATTGGCTTCCCAGCGAGCGCGGTAGCGACGGCCATCGATGCCGACGAAATCCACTTCGGCATAGCCTTCGCCCGTGCCGCGACGCAGCAGCGTGCGAGGGTCGCCGGTGCTGATCTCGCCATCGGCGTCCGGCGCTTTGGCCGACACCTGAGCGTTGCTCAGCCGGGGCACTGCGCCGAACAGCGCCAGGCACAAGGCATCGAGCAGGGTGCTTTTACCGGCGCCGGTCGGCCCGGTAATTGCGAACAAACCGGCGCTGGCCAACGGTTCGGCGGTGAAGTCGATTTCAAACGGCCCGGCCAGCGAGGCGAGGTTTTTCAGGCGGATCGCGAGGATCTTCATGGCTGCTCGCTCTCCATCTGCACGTCTTGCAACAGCTCGGCAAAGTCCTTCAGCGTTTGCTCATCGACCTCGCTGCCGAAGTTGTCCTGCCAGGCGCGACTGAACAGTTCCTGAGGTGTGAGTTGGTCCAGTTCGATCAAGGGGGTGCCGTCATCGACGCCATCGCGGTTGCCGTTGCCGGCGTATTCGGCGGCGATGCGTACCAGGCGCACGGCCTTGCCTTGCAGGGCGGTCTCGACCTGATGGCGCAAGTCGGGTTGCGGTTCGTCGAGGCGAACCCGGACTTCCAGCCACGGCTGACGCTGAATATCGGCTAGCAGGTCGATGTTCGGTAGGTCGGCCATTTGCAGGAGGATTTCGGCCAATGGCGCGGGGCCGATACGTTGCAGGTTCACGGCGCGGGGAATCAACTTCGGCGCAACGCTGACCAGGGTTTCGCCGTCGAGCTGGATGTCGAGAATCTGATGCTGATAACCGATTTCGGAAAACGACAATGGAATCGGCGAGCCGCTGTAGCGAATGCGCTCTTCACCGTTGACCTTCTGTGGCTTGTGCAAATGACCGAGGGCAACGTAGCTGATGCTCGGGCCGAAGAGGCTGGCGGGCAGGGCTTCGGCGTTGCCGATGATCAGGCTGCGTTCGGAGTCTTCCGACACCGAACCGCCCGCCATGTGCGCATGACTGATGGCAATCAGCGCCTGGCCCTTCTTGCGCTTGGCGTTGGCGGCTTCGATCAACCATTCGTGAACCTGGCCGATCCCGCGCAGATAGTTGTCGCCCAGGTGCGCGCCGGTCACTTCGGCAGGACGCAAAAACGGCAACGCCAGGCACCAGGCAACGGTTTTGCCCTTTGCGTCCGGCAGTGGCAAAAGCAGACGCTCGGCGTCGAGTTGCCCGTCATCCAGCCACAGCACACGACCTAATGCGTGCGTGCGCAAGCGCCGCATCAGCGGAGCGGGCAGTTCGATGCGCGAACCGGAATCGTGGTTGCCGGCGATCATCACGATGGTCAGCTTCGGCTGCTGTTCGTGGGCGCTGACGATGAAGTCGTACAGGCGTTCCTGAGCCTTGACCGGCGGATTGACCGTGTCGAAGATATCGCCGGCGATCAGCAGCACATCGGGCTGGTCCAGCTTCAGCTGGCGCAACAGCCACTCGAGGAAACATCCGTGCTCGAAATCGCGATCCTGGCCGTGCAGGTTCTGCCCAAGGTGCCAGTCGGAGGTGTGAAACAGACGCAAGGCGAGCTCCGTAGGGAATAGGTGATGGCCGCGAGGGAAAAGAGGCGGCGAAAGGGGGAAGAGTTTACTGGTAAAAAAGCAGCAACACCTACCGCTCACACTGCAAATCCGAGCTTCACCACGGATTACTGTGAGCGAGCCTGCTACCGATGACGGTGGGTCAGTCAGTATTGATGATGGATGTGATGGCCCCTTCGCGGACAAGCCCGCTCTCACTGGAGATCCGCGTCGTTCAGGGGTTTTTTGTCACTTAGGGTAGAGCGGTGGCAGTCCACTGTCGCCGACCGGATCGTGAACTCGCTCGGCAATGGGGATTACCCGAATAGCGCGCCACAGTTCTTCACCCTGCCAATGCTGGCCCGTTTCGCTGTACAAAGCCCCATTCAAACCATCCAGCGCGTCCGACAGCGGCACAAACCGCGCCGCCATGTCGGCCAGGGTTTCCGGTTGTTGCCGGGCCCAGGCGTCGAGGGCCTGGCGGGTGGCGTGGGGGTCGTTGGCCTGGCAGGCGCGCTTGAGGTCGTCGAGCACGGTGCGCGGGCTCGGGCCGGTCTGCGCGGCTCGCAGGATTGCCGGTTGCCAGCGGGCGCGCCACCAGAGGCCGAAGCCCAGCAGAGTGGTGCAGGCCAGCAACACGGTGCTGAGTTTCCACCACCAGAGCGCTTCGTTGTCGGCAGCGGAAATGGCTGGCTGCATGCCCGCCGGGGAATCGACCATCAAACCTGGATTGTTCGCCACTTGCAGGGTTCGCGCCGGCAAGCTGGTGTGCTCCAGATGATCCTCGAACGTGTTCCACCAAACCACGTCCACCGCCGGTAATTCGACGTCACCGTTGCGAACCGGCACCAGCGCTTCACGGTCTTCACGACTGCCGATCAGACCACGCTCGCTGTTCTGGTTGACCAGCACCGGTTGATCCGGATAACGCCGCAAGCCATTGACGTCGGTGGCTGGCAAGGGTGGCAGTTGTGAACTGGCCAGGCCTTCGGCCTTCACGGTCAGGCTGCGGGTCAGCGAATCGCCCACCTGCGCATGATCCGGTTCCGGGTTCCAGCTCTCGCTCAAACTCAGGCTTCTGGCCGGGAGCCATGGTACGTCAGCCGGGTATGTGGCCGGTTTTGCCTTGACGGTCAGCGGCAGTTCGACCGAGCTGATACGCATCAGTTTGCCGGATTTTGGCACCTGGGATTCGACGTCCTGGGCCGGTTGGGCGTCGACCAGCGTGGCACTGAATATCTGCGCCGGAATGGTCAACTGACCGCTTTGTTGCGGGTAGATCGCGTAGCGCAGTTCGATCACGCCGTGGCGCAGGCCGTTGATGTCTTTTTCGTAAGTGCGCGACTCACCCAGTTGCTCGATGCGTGCGTCAGGAATCTGCAGCGGGGTCAGGCTGCTGTCGTCGTACAGCGAAACGGAATGGTAGATACGTAAGGTCAGGATCGCCTGGGCCTGCACGTACACACTGTTCTGATCGAGGCTGGCTTCGATGAACACCGGGGCCAATTTGCGGGTGCTGTTCTGGGTTTCGCTTTCCACCACTTGCAAGGTGATCGGCTGGCTCTGCACGTCCCCCAATTGCAGTGACGGGATCACCACGCTGCCGTTGTGGCGAGGCAGCAGGGTAATGATCCAGCGGGTGGTGGCGCGGTTGTCGCCGTTGATGGTGGTCAACTGGTTGACCTGGCGGCTGCCGCGTACGTCGAACAGCGGTTCCAGCGCCGTCAGGTCAGGTTTGCCGAACTGCGTTACGTCGTTGGATTGCAGAGTCAGCTCGACCGTCTCGCCGGAGTTCAGGCGACTGCGATCAACACTGGCGACCAGTTCCGCAGCCTGGACTTGTAAGGTCCAGAGAAACATGGCAAGCAAGAAAGCGGTGAAGCGGGTCATTGAGTTTTTTCCTGATCCTGATGTTGTTGCTGTTCGTACCAGAATTTGCGCCTGAGCAATTCTCCCGGGTCATCCGGAATCTTTCGCAGCCATTGCTCCAGCGCCTGACGCTGTTCGCCATCGATGGCATCGCTGGCCGGGCGCAACGGCGGTGTGGTGCTTTGTTCGTCGCCCAACTCGCTGCCGGGCACCTCATTGGTGCCGGGTCGCGGTGATGTCGTATCCGACTGATCCGCATCGGGCGTAGTCGCCTGGGTGTCGGACTTCGGTTCGCCATTGCTCGACGGCTGGGTGGTCGCACCGGGCGGTGGTTCCTGCGGGCTTCCCGTTTCGTCGCCTTCGGTTTTGTCCTTGGCGGGTGTCGGTGTGTTTTTCTGTTTGAGCAAACTTTCCACCAAGGCCTTGTTGGTCAATGCCGGGCGCAGGTCTGGCTGACGTTCCAGCGCCTGTTCATAAGCATCCAGCGCGGCTTCCAGCTCGCCGCTTTTGGCCAGGGCGTTGCCACGATTGTAGTGGGCGTGGGCGTCATTGCCCTCGGCGAACCGCTGGGCGGCGCCACTGTAGTCGCCGGCCTCATAGAGCGCGACACCTTGCCATTGTCGATCTTCGAAGTGTTGCGCGGCTTCGGCGGGACGCTTCTTCTTGAGCAGGTGCAGCCCTCGCTGATCAGGACGCAGCCACATGTCTTCGAAGTCGAAGGCGTAGCTCGGTTGCGGAAACAGGAACAGCAACGGCAAGCAAAACAACCAGCCGCGACGACCGGCGCAGGCCGCCAACAGCAGCAGCGGCAACAACAGCCAGTAACCCTGATCGGCCCAGGTATCGAGGCGCAAGGTCTGGCCGTCATTGCGCAAATGGCGTGGGCCATCGAGCAGGCCGAGGGCGCGTAAGTCGGCATCGTCCAGGCGCGCATGGCGATAACGCCCGTCGAGGCCGTTGACGAACGCTTTCAGGCTCGGCTCGTCCAGATGCGGCACCAGAATCGCGCCCTGATCATCTTTGAGGAAACTGCCGTCCTCCTGCGTGATGGGCGCACCTTCGGCGGTGCCAATGCCGAGCATTAAAAACTCTGTCGACTTGCCGTCGAGCATTTGCTGAATCCCTTCGCGTTCCAGTTCGGTCAAGGACGAGCCGATCAGCAGGATCCGGCCGTCACCCAGCGCGCCCTGATTCAGCAGCGCAAGGGCCTTCGTCACCGCGAGGTCAGCGCGATGGCCGGCTTGGGGCATGAGCGACGGCTTGAGCGCATCCAGAAGATTGCGACTGGTCGAGAGGTCATCCGACAGCGGCACCAGCGTGTGCGCGCTGCCAGCGTAGACGACGATGGCGGTCTGGGCGTCGCTGCGGTTTTGCAGCAGGTCGAACAGCTTGCGTCGGGCCTGTTCCAACCGGTTTGGCGTCACGTCGGTGGCGAGCATTTCCGGAGTCAGCTCCAGAATCACCACCATCGGATCAGCCGGTTTCTGACTGGTTTGCTCAACGCGCTCCCAGCTCGGTCCGAGCAGCGCCAGTATCGTCAACAGCCACGCCACACCGAGCGCGACCCACGGCAGTTTGCTGTCGCGACCGTTTCCACCACTGAGCAACGCGGAATGAAAGGCCGGCGGCAGAATCATCTGCCAGCGCCCGGCGCGTTTCTGTCGATGCCAGAGTTGCCAGAGCAACCAGCCGAGCAGCGGTAACAACAGCAGCCACCACGGGCGGAACCAGTACGGCCAGAGTGCACTCATCGGCGCCTCCGCAGGCGCAGGCGTTTGAGCCGTTGGCGCCAGTCAGGCAGTGGCGTCTGCAAGAACAGATCCTTGGTAAACAGGCGCAGCAACGGGATGTCCGGCCATCGTTCGCGCACGACCAGCAGCATGCTCAACAGCAACGCCACCGCCAACGGCCAGTGATACAACGCCTGCGCCGGGCGGGCCTGAGTCGGTTGCTGAGTCACGGGTTCAAGTTGATCGAGGGTTTGCTTGATCGCTTGCAATTCCTTGCCGTCGCGGGCCCGGAAATACTGTCCACCCGTGGCGGCGGCGATGGCCTTCAGCGCAGGCTCGTCGAGATCCAGGCTCGGGTTGATACCCAGGAATCCCGGGGTGCCGCTTTGCTCGGGATCGGCGCCAATGCCGATCGGGTAGATTTTTACGCCTTCCTTGGCTGCCAGCCGCGCCGCTGTCAGCGGATCGATTTCGCCGCCGTTGTTGGCGCCGTCAGTGACCAGGATCAGCACGCGGCTTTGCGCTGGACGCATGCGCAGGCGTTTGAGCGCGAGGCCGATGGCGTCGCCAACGGCGGTGTTCTTGCCGGCGATACCGATGCGTGCTTCGTCGAGCCAGACACGCACGGTGCGCCGGTCAAACGTCAGCGGCGCCTGCAGGTACGCCCTGCTGCCGAACAGGATCAAGCCGACACGGTCGCCTTCACGGCTTTCCAGAAAATCACCGAGCAAATATTGAACCAGCGTAAGGCGGCTGACCTCCTCGTCCTGCCACTGCATGTCGGGAAAATCCATGGAGCCGGAAACGTCAACCGCCACCAGCAGGTCACGGCCACTGGCGGCAATCGGCAACGGTTCACCGAGCCACTGCGGGCGCGCTGCGGCGATCAGCAAAAACAGCCACAGCAGCATGAACGGCGCTTGCTGGCGCCAGGCAGGCAGATTGGCGCGAGCACGGCGCCGCGCGAGGCCTTCGAGGTCGCTGAGGAAGCTGACTTTGAGCGCCGGTTCGCCGCTGTCGGCCACTGGCAGCACCACGCGCATCAACCAGGGCAGCGGCAGCAGGGTGAAGATCCATGGCCAGGCGAACTCAAACATGTTTGCGAATCCACGTGTCGACGGCTTGCGTCAGGCCGGCGATGGCTTTGTCGTCGAGTTTGCATTCGGGTTTGTAGGCGCCTTCCACCAGCACCATCCAGCGCGTCAGTCCGGCGGCCGGGCAGCGGTTGTCGAGGAACGCCAGCCATTTGCGTCCGTTGAGAGTGTGGCTCTGGCTGTAGGGATAATGGTTGCGGCACAGGCGTTTGAGCAAGCCGTTGAGTTGCTGCAGCCAGGCACCGGCCGGTGCGCCGTCGTACGGTTTGGGCATCAGCGCCAGTTCGGCCAGTGCGGCGAGGCGCACCGGGTCCAGCGGCTGTTCGGTGCGTACGACAGGGCGCTTGTTGAGCAGCAAATGCCGCGCCTTCCAAAGGCCGAAGCCGATCAACGGCAGCAACAACAGCAGTAACCACCAGCCCGGCGCCGGGGGCCAGAACCCAATCGGTGGCGGCGAAATCAGCGGTTGCAGTTGATCGAGGCTGCTCATCGACCTTTCCCCGGTTTCTGCGGGTTCAAGTACTCGCGCAGTTGTTCGACCATCTCGCTCTGGGTGCTCAGGGGCATTAGCAATACACGAAGCTTTTGCGCGAGCAGTTCCCAGTGAGCGATGCGTGCTTCGGCCTGGGCGCGGTAAGTTTGGCGCAGGTCGAAATTCAGCGTGTCGAGTTCCAGTTGCGCACCGCGTTCGGCAAAGCGCAAAAGGCCGGCAGCGGGCAGGGCGTGGTCCAGTGGGTCGGACAGCGGCAACAGCAGCAGGTCGCAATGGCGGGACAGCAGGCTCAGTTGCTGCTCGGAGCCCTCGGTCAACGCGCGCTCGTCGCAGATCACGATCACCAGGCTGCCGGGGCGCAGCACTTCCCGGGCGCGGCGCAGGGCGAGGTTGAGGGCATCGCGGTTCTGCTCGCTTTCGGTGTGCAGCGATTGATTGACGCGTACCAGTCGGTTAAGCAACTGCAGCAGACTTTGTTTGCTGCGCCGTGGCTTGATTTCGTAGTGTTCGTTGTCGCCGAACACCAGCCCGCCGACCCGATCGTTATGGCCGAGCGCGGCCCAGCCAATCAGGCTGGCGGCCTGGGCAGCGAGCACCGATTTGAACATCAGCCCTGAACCGAAAAACAGCCGGCGACTTTGCTCGACCATGATGAAAATCGGTCGCTCGCGTTCTTCGTGGAACAGCTTGGTGTGAGGTTCCTGGGTTCGGGCGGTGACCCGCCAGTCGATGCTTCGCACGTCGTCGCCGGCCTGATAGACCCGCACCTGATCGAAGTCGACGCCACGGCCACGCAGTTTGGAGTGGTGCAGACCGATCAGCGGGCTGCGCTGGCTCGGCGTGGAGAACAATTGAACTTCACGCACGCGATGGCGCATCTCGATCAGCTCGGCGAGGCTGACACGGATGCCCGGTTCGGGCGGCAGGAAAGCGTTCATCGGGGTCAAGCGACGGCTACGACGTCGAGAATCCGCTGGACCACCCGGTCCTGGTCAATGCCCGCGGCTTCGGCTTCGAAGGAAAGAATGATGCGGTGGCGCAACACGTCGAACAGCACCGCTTGAATGTCTTCCGGGCTGACGAAGTCGCGACCGGCCAGCCAGGCGTGGGCGCGGGCGCACCGATCAAGTGCGATCGAGCCGCGCGGGCTGGCGCCGTAGGCGATCCACTCGGCCATCTCTGGGTCGAATTTGGCCGGGGTGCGCGTGGCCATCACCAGTTGCACCAGGTATTCCTCCACGGCGTCGGCCATGTACAGACCGAGGATTTCCTTGCGTGCGGCGAAAATGGCCTGCTGGCTGACCCGGCGCTCGGGTTTGGTTTCGCCGTTCAAGGCTTCGCCACGGGCTTGTTGCAGGATGCGCCGTTCGACCGCCGCGTCCGGAAAACCGATTTTCACGTGCATCAGGAATCGGTCCAGCTGCGCTTCGGGCAGTGGGTAAGTGCCTTCCTGCTCGATCGGGTTTTGCGTGGCCATCACCAGGAACAGCGGCGACAGCTCGTAGGTGCTGCGCCCGACACTGACCTGACGCTCGCCCATGGCTTCGAGCAGCGCCGACTGGACCTTGGCCGGGGCACGGTTGATTTCGTCCGCCAATACCAGGTTGTGGAAGATCGGGCCTTGCTGGAACACGAAACTGCCGGTTTCCGGGCGATAGATTTCCGTGCCGGTGATGTCGGCAGGCAACAGGTCGGGGGTGAACTGGATGCGGTGGAACTGGGCTTCGATGCCTTCGGCGAGTTCTTTGATGGCCTTGGTCTTGGCCAGGCCCGGTGCGCCCTCGACCAACATGTGGCCGTCGGCGAGCAAGGCGATGAGCAAGCGCTCGATGAGTTTTTCCTGGCCGAGAATCTGCGTTGAAAGAAAGGTTCGCAGCGCGAGCAGCGCTTCACGATGTTCCATCGATGACTGTTCCTGGAAAGGGTGACCGAAGACGTTCGAATAACGCCAGGGCTGGGGGCGTTACTTTAATCCATCGCAGGGGGCGGCGACTAACGGCATTTTGTGCAAAGTGTGGGAATTGATTAGCGAAATTGTTTGAAATCTGTAGGGCGGGGGTAGGGCGGTGGTCTCTCGGGCCTCATCGCGAGCAAGCTCGCTCCCACATTGGAATTGTCTCGGATGAACGTTTTGCACCCGCTGGAGATCCCCTGTGGGAGCGAGCTTGCTCGCGATGAGGCCGGCACAGGCGCTGAAATTCATAGTCGGCTTATATAGGTGCCAGTTCCCTTGAGAATGTTTTGCAACGTTTCTTCCACTTCCGCCAGGTCACTCGCATCGGTGCTGTGAATGATCTCCAGCGAATCATCCCCATTCAACGCATCCGCATCCGCAGCGGCTATTTCGATCAGCACGCGGGTAGGGCTCAAGGTGACTTTCACGCCGTCCAGCGTCGATGGCTCACCATCAAGGGTGATCTCCAGCTCGTCCTCGTCCGGATAGCGGCTCATCAGGAACATTTCACCCTGATCGCTGTGGCAGGCGAGCATGGCCATGTTGTCTTCTTCCTCGTCACACGGGTTGACGATCAACAGGGAGGTGGTCATTTGCATGGGGAATTCCTGGCTCGGCGAGCGTTGTGAACACTACAAAAGGCAATTCTGCCAGCCCTCGGGAATTTCTGCTCGGCTGACTGTCAGAGAATGAGTCGTGAACATTCGGGGCGTCGTTGGTCATTTTTGGCACGAAGGTGCCGTAAGTCCGGGCATAAAACGCCCAATTTCCTACACGACTGCTAGTGTTGTCCGATGCGCACGACGAGAGCTGCATACCGATGACCGAATATGTCGCAGCACCGCAAGCATAGGCCTTGCCGCACTGGTTAAGCTGCGCATCGAATGGATACCTGTAAAGACATTGTGCAATTGATCGCAGAGTCGTTTTTGCAGATGCCCATTCATGGAAGGTGAATGTGACCTGAGTGTCTCGTCCAGCTTCACCCACCTGTCTCCCTGTTTCCTCTGCCCGAGAATCAGGAGCAGGGTGACGGATCGCCCCGAGAGGGGTTTTGCACGCGACGCTTCCATCAATAACAAGCCCAAGCGGAGTACCACAGATGGCGTTCTTCACCGCAGCCAGCAAAGCCGACTTCCAGCACCAACTGCAAGCGGCACTGGCGCAGCACATCAGTGAACAGGCACTGCCACAAGTGGCGCTGTTCGCTGAACAATTCTTCGGCATCATTTCCCTTGACGAGCTGACCCAGCGTAGGCTGTCCGACCTCGCTGGCTGTACTCTTTCTGCGTGGCGCCTGCTTGAGCGCTTCGATCACGCGCAACCGCAAGTGCGCGTCTACAACCCTGATTACGAACGCCACGGCTGGCAGTCGACCCACACCGCGGTCGAAGTGCTGCATCACGACCTGCCCTTCTTGGTGGACTCGGTGCGTACCGAGCTGAACCGTCGCGGCTACAGCATCCATACCCTGCAAACCACCGTGCTGAGCGTGCGCCGCGGCAGCAAGGGCGAGTTGCTGGAGATCTTGCCGAAAGGCACCCAGGGCGAAGGGATTCTGCAGGAATCCCTGATGTACCTGGAAATCGACCGCTGCGCCAACGCGGCCGAACTGAATGTGCTGAGCAAAGAGCTGGAGCAGGTTCTCGGTGAAGTCCGCGTCGCGGTCGCCGATTTCGAACCGATGAAAGCCAAGGTCCAGGAAATCCTGACAGGCCTGGACAACAGCCAGTTCGCAGTCGACGGCGAAGAAAAAGCTGAAATCAAAAGCTTCCTGGAATGGCTGGTGGGCAACCACTTCACGTTCCTGGGTTATGAAGAATTCGTGGTCCGCGATGAAGTCGACGGCGGCCACATCGTCTACGACCAGGATTCGTTCCTCGGCCTGACCAAACTGCTGCGTACCGGCCTGACTTACGATGACCTGCGCATCGAAGACTACGCCGTGAACTACCTTCGCGAACCGACCCTGCTGTCGTTTGCCAAGGCTGCGCATCCAAGCCGCGTGCACCGTCCGGCTTACCCGGATTACGTGTCGATCCGCGAAATTGACGCCGACGGAAAAGTCATCAAGGAATGCCGCTTCATGGGCCTGTACACCTCGTCGGTGTATGGCGAGAGCGTGCGGGTCATTCCGTACATCCGCCGCAAGGTCGAAGAGATCGAGCGCCGCTCCGGCTTCCAGGCCAAGGCGCATCTGGGCAAGGAACTGGCGCAGGTGGTCGAAGTGCTGCCCCGCGATGATCTGTTCCAGACTCCGGTCGACGAGCTGTTCAGCACCGTGATGTCGATCGTGCAGATCCAGGAACGCAACAAGATTCGCGTGTTCCTGCGCAAAGACCCGTACGGCCGCTTCTGCTACTGCCTGGCCTACGTGCCGCGTGACATCTACTCCACCGAAGTGCGCCAGAAGATCCAGCAAGTGCTGATGGATCGCCTGAAAGCCTCGGATTGCGAGTTCTGGACCTTCTTCTCCGAGTCCGTGCTGGCCCGCGTGCAACTGATCCTGCGCGTCGATCCAAAAAATCGTCTGGACATCGACCCGCAGCAGCTGGAAAACGAGGTGATCCAGGCTTGCCGCAGTTGGCAGGACGACTACTCTGCACTGACTGTCGAAAGCTTCGGCGAAGCCCAGGGCACCAATGTGCTGGCGGATTTCCCGAAAGGCTTCCCGGCCGGTTACCGCGAGCGTTTTGCGGCGCATTCGGCTGTGGTCGATATGCAGCACCTGCTGAGCCTGACCGAAAAAAATCCACTGGTGATGAGCTTCTATCAACCACTGGGTCAGGTCTCCGGTCAGCGCGAGCTGCACTGCAAGCTCTATCACGCGGACACACCGCTGGCACTGTCCGACGTGTTGCCGATCCTGGAAAACCTCGGCCTGCGCGTGCTGGGTGAGTTCCCGTACCGCCTGCGTCACAACAATGGCCGCGAATTCTGGATTCACGATTTCGCGTTCACCGCGGCCGAAGGCCTGGAACTCGACATCCAGCAACTCAACGACACGTTGCAGGACGCTTTCGTCCACATCGTGCGTGGCGATGCCGAGAACGATGCGTTCAACCGTCTGGTGCTGACCGCCGGCCTGCCGTGGCGCGACGTGGCGTTGCTGCGTGCCTACGCCCGTTACATGAAACAGATCCGTCTGGGCTTCGACCTCGGCTACATCGCCAGCACCCTGAACAACCACACCGACATCGCTCGCGAGTTGACCCGGTTGTTCAAAACCCGTTTCTACCTGGCGCGCAAGCTGGCCAGTGACGATCTGGAAGACAAGCAGCAACGTCTGGAACACGCGATTCTGGCCGCACTGGACGACGTCCAGGTGCTGAACGAAGACCGTATCCTGCGTCGCTACCTGGACTTGATCAAGGCCACCCTGCGGACCAACTTCTACCAGACCGATGCACACGGTCAGAACAAGTCCTACTTCAGCTTCAAATTCAACCCGCACCAGATTCCAGAGCTGCCGAAGCCGGTACCGAAGTTCGAAATCTTCGTTTACTCGCCTCGCGTCGAAGGCGTGCACCTGCGCTTCGGCAACGTCGCTCGTGGCGGTCTGCGCTGGTCTGACCGCGAAGAAGACTTCCGTACCGAAGTCCTGGGCCTGGTAAAAGCCCAGCAAGTGAAGAACTCAGTCATCGTGCCAGTGGGCGCGAAGGGCGGCTTCCTGCCGCGTCGCCTGCCTCTGGGTGGCAACCGTGACGAGATCGCGGCCGAGGGCATCGCCTGCTACCGCATCTTCATCTCGGGCCTGTTGGACATCACCGACAACCTGAAAGACGGCGCGCTGGTTCCGCCCGCCAACGTCGTGCGTCATGACGACGATGACCCGTACCTGGTGGTCGCAGCGGACAAGGGCACTGCAACCTTCTCCGACATCGCCAACGGCATCGCCATCGACTACGGCTTCTGGCTTGGCGATGCGTTTGCATCCGGTGGTTCGGCGGGTTACGACCACAAGAAAATGGGCATTACCGCCAAGGGCGCGTGGGTCGGCGTACAACGTCACTTCCGCGAGCGCGGCATCAATGTTCAGGAAGACAGCATCACCGTGGTCGGCGTCGGCGATATGGCCGGTGACGTGTTCGGTAATGGCTTGCTGATGTCCGACAAGCTGCAACTGGTCGCTGCGTTCAACCACTTGCACATCTTCATCGACCCGAACCCGGAGCCAGCGAACAGCTTCGCCGAGCGTCAACGTCTGTTCGACCTGCCACGTTCGGCCTGGTCGGATTACGACACCAGCATCATGTCCGAAGGCGGCGGAATCTTCTCGCGCAGCGCGAAAAGCATTGCGATCTCCCCGCAGATGAAAGAGCGCTTCGACATTCAGGCGGACAAGCTGACCCCGACCGAACTGCTGAATGCCTTGCTCAAGGCACCGGTAGACCTGTTGTGGAACGGCGGTATCGGCACTTACGTGAAGGCCAGCAGCGAAAGCCACGCCGATGTCGGCGACAAGGCCAACGATGCACTGCGCGTGAACGGCAACGAGCTGCGTTGCAAAGTCGTGGGCGAGGGCGGTAACCTCGGTATGACTCAGCTGGGTCGTGTCGAATTCGGTCTGAATGGTGGCGGTTCCAACACCGACTTCATCGACAACGCCGGTGGCGTGGACTGCTCCGACCACGAAGTGAACATCAAAATCCTGCTGAACGAAGTGGTTCAGGCCGGTGACATGACCGACAAGCAACGCAACCAGTTGCTGGCGAGCATGACCGACGAAGTCGGCAATCTGGTGCTGGGCAACAACTACAAGCAGACTCAGGCCCTGTCGCTGGCGGCACGTCGTGCCTTCGTGCGGATTGCCGAATACAAGCGTCTGATGAACGATCTGGAAGGCCGCGGCAAGCTGGATCGCGCCATCGAATTCCTGCCGTCGGAAGAAGCGATCAACGAGCGACTCGCGGAAGGCCACGGCCTGACCCGTGCCGAGCTGTCGGTGCTGATCTCCTACAGCAAGATCGACCTCAAGGAGGCGCTGCTCAACTCCCTGGTGCCGGACGACGACTACCTAACGCGTGACATGGAAACCGCTTTCCCGCCGAGCCTGGTGAGCAAGTTCTCCGAAGCCATGCGCCGTCACCGTCTGAAGCGCGAAATCGTCAGCACCCAGATCGCCAACGATCTCGTGAATCACATGGGCATCACCTTCGTTCAGCGACTCAAAGAGTCGACCGGCATGAGCCCGGCGAACGTGGCCGGTGCTTACGTGATCGTGCGTGACATCTTCCACCTCCCGCACTGGTTCCGTCAGATCGAAGCCCTGGACTATCAGGTTTCGGCCGACGTTCAGCTGGAGCTGATGGACGAACTGATGCGTCTGGGACGTCGCGCTACACGCTGGTTCCTGCGTGCCCGTCGCAACGAGCAGAACGCTGCCCGTGACGTCGCGCACTTCGGTCCGCATCTGAAGGAGCTGGGTCTCAAGCTCGACGAACTGCTGAGTGGCGAGATCCACGAGAACTGGCAGGCTCGCTATCAGGCGTACGTTGAAGCCGGTGTGCCGGAGTTGCTCGCACGCATGGTGGCTGGCACCTCGCACCTGTATACCTTGCTGCCGATCATCGAGGCCTCCGACGTGACCGGCCAGAACCCTGCGGACGTGGCCAAGGCCTACTTCGCCGTGGGCAGCGCGCTGGACATCACCTGGTACCTGCAACAGATCAGCGCTCTGCCGGTTGAAAACAACTGGCAGGCGCTGGCCCGTGAAGCGTTCCGTGATGACGTCGACTGGCAGCAACGTGCGATCACCATCTCTGTCCTGCAACAGGGCGACGGCACTCAGGACGTGGAAACACGCCTGGCGTTGTGGATGGGCGAGCACAAAGGCATGATTGATCGCTGGCGCGCCATGCTGGTGGAAATCCGTGCCGCCAGCGGCACGGACTACGCCATGTATGCGGTGGCCAACCGTGAGTTGCTGGACCTGGCGTTGAGCGGGCAAGCGGTAGTGCCTGCGACTACCACCGCCACCTCCAGCGCTGAACTGGAACCGGCGGCCTGATAAGTCGTTGAATGAAAAAGCCCCGTCTCGAAAGAGCCGGGGCTTTTTTTATTTCAGTGTCGCGTCAACTTGTCTGGCTGACCGGTTAATCAGTCATCGTCTTCCTGCCCCGGCTTTGGTTCAATATACAAGGGGTAAGGTTCGGAACTAGTTGGACGAGGGATATTCCGCTCAAGGATTTTCAGATTGAACTTCAACAACTCTCCAGAATGATCACCATAGCTGTACAGTTTCGGGTTTTGTAGTAGCTGCCTCTTTATTGTGCCTGCATTGCGAGCCTTGAGGTAAACGGTGGCATCGTCCGTCTTCAGGTCATCAAGGGTGATGATGTCTTGATTGGCATTCAACAAGTTGAACGAAGTTGTATCGCCGCCGGCCGCCGGAAACGCGCCGAGCGCACCGCCACTGTTTTTACTGAGATATTTTCCCAGGAAGGCTTCGCTACGAATTTGAATGTTGTAGTAATCGTCATAGCAATCGAAATATACAACCATCTCCTTCGATCGAGTGCGGACGGTGCTGTCGCGCCCGCTGTGCACCCGGACCATGTTGTTGCTGGTATCGGAATATCGATGAGAGGTCGTCAGTAAATGGGCCTGGCTTGCACCGACAGATAACATCTGATTGAAAAACTTCATAACGACTTCGTTGCAGCGGATGCATGCAATAAATGATCTTTTCTGATTTGAACTCATAAAGCCTCCATTGTTCTGAGTGTGTCGCTTCGTGCGAGACATTAGAGTAATGAAGTTGAAATCTATGAATAGCAGTGAACGGTTGCCTGATATTACAACGGAGGACTAATCAGTTTTATAGCGGCTGTTTTGACCCCTTCGCAGGCCCGCTCCGGTACTCACCGGCTTTGTAGGTTTTCGGTTGCTCGCCTTTCACATGAGAAACGATCGATTCCGAAATCACATACGCCATGGCCGTACCTTCGTGTTTGCGGGCGATGGAGGATTGGCCGGGTTTGTAGTCGATTTCGATCATCAGCGCCTTTTAAAAAGACCGCAGCCTCCGGCGGTTCTTACAGAGGTACCCACAACTCTGTAGGAGGCGCCAAAGGCTGCGATCTTTTAATCGTATTCAGCGAATCGGAAAACTGTTGAAATCCACGGCATTGGCCAATTGATTGTCGATCAGGCCGATAAAACCTTGAACTTCGGGGCAGTTGAAATGCATCTGCATGGCCGCTTCCGACTGCCAGTGGGCGCTGACGTTCCAGAGGTTGCTGTCCTCGGGGCAGCGGTCGACCATATAGGATTCACAGCCCGGTAGTGCGCGCAGGGTTTCGACAATCTTTTGCAGTTGCTTACCCAGTTCATCCGAGCGGCCGGCGGCGGCCTGCACCTTTACGGTATTGATCACTTCGTTGGACATTACTCACTCTCCTGAATCAGGCCGGACGAATCCTGCTCATTGAGGGATAACGCTCATGCAGGATAGGCCTGCACTCCCGGACCGCCAATAGCCAATCACCGGATAAACACCCAGACCAATTCATCAGGCAATCTGCTGCAAAATGTCCCTTAAACGGTCCAGGGCAATATCGATGTCCAGGGTTTCAATGGCGCCAAACCCCATGAGAAGCCCGGTTTGTGGCGCTTGCTGATAGAAAAAGGCGTCGATGGAATACAGCCCGACTTCGACTTTTTTCGCCAGTTCGATCACCAGTGGCATATCGATAGGCACTTTGCACATAAGCACCATGTGAAATCCGGCCGTGCTCGGGATCGTTTCGAACCAGGGTGAAAGGTCAGCTGCGATACGCGTCAGGATGCGCTCTCGCCGCCCGGCATAAATGGCATGGCAGCGCCGGATGTGCTTGAGCAGGCAGCCTTCAGCGATGAATTTGGCCAGCGCCCATTGGGGCAGGGTAGAGGTATGCAGGTCGGTGAGTTGCTTGGCGCGGATCACGGCTTCGAGAATCGCCGGCGGCAAAATCGCGTAACCAAGGCGCAACTCCGGCAGCAGGGTTTTTGAAAAGGTCCCCACGTAGGCGACGATGCCGCGTTCATCCATGCTTTGTAGGGAATCGGTGGGCCGGCCCTCGTAGCGGAACTCGCTGTCGTAATCGTCCTCGATGATGATCGCGCCCAGCTCATAGGCGCGTTCCAGCAGTGCCACCCTGCGTGCCTGACTCATCGGCATGCCGAGCGGAAACTGGTGGGACGGCGTGACATAAATCAGCCGGGTGCCGAGGGGGATTTTGTCGACCTGAATGCCTTCGGCGTCTACCGGCACACCGATCACCGTGGCGCCGTGGCTGCCGAACAACAGGCGCGCAGGCGGGTAACCGGGGTCTTCCATGGCGACGATGCTGCCGGGGCGGGTCATCACGCGGGAAATCAGGTCCAGCGCCTGCTGCGCGCCATTGCACACCACCACGTCTTCCTCCTGACAGTTCACGCCACGGGAAAATGCGATATGCCGGGCGATCGCGTTGCGCAGTGCGGGAAGACCTTCGGGCAGACTGTAGAAACCCTTGGAGCCGGTCATCTGGCGCAACGCGTGAGAAGTGCAGCGCCGCCAATCGTCCTGCGGGAATTGCCCCTTGCTGGTGGCGCCACCGATGAAGTCATAGCGCAGCGAGCTTTCCAGCGTGGGATGACGCAAAAACACCGGCAGGTTGCGCCATGACTCGATGACCTCAGCGCTCGCCAACTGCGAATGGCTTTGCTTGGGCAGCGCTTTTTCGGTCCGGGCGTTGACGTAAGTGCCTTTGCCGATCACGCCAATGAGGAAGTTTTCATACGTCAGTTGCGCGTAGGTGTCGGAGATGGTCTTGCGCGAGATACCCAGCTGTTCGGCCAGCAAACGACTGGGCGGCAGCTGCGTCCCGGGTGCCAGACGGCCGGATTCGATGGCGCTGCGCAGTTGGTTGTACAACTGGCCTGCCAGATCCTTGCGGCCGTTGATGACAACATGAAGTTCCATACCGACGGGGCTCCTGGAGCGGTTAAGGCACGTGTGCATCGCGCCAGAGTACCCGCAAGCACCGCTGCGCAGAAGTTGCGTGGATGAAAATCCATCGCAGTCACTACCCTCAACAGCTGGAATCGCCTGGCAGTGAGTTTTCGGCAAACGCCCAGCGCATGAAGCGGCTGTCACACCAGATTCATCATCGGTGCGCAGGATAAGGTTTTCAAAGGACGGATCGACAGGGAGTCATCGATGTCATTCATGGAAACCACAGGGCGCCAAAGCCCTGCCGAATACCGTTCGCCGGTAGAAGCCGCGCCGTCCTGGCGTGCGCAGGCCGCGGCGATTGATCCGCAGATGGCAAAGGCGTTCACGGTCAGTGCCCGCTGCGGCTGTTTCATGCAGGCGGCCCGCAGCCTCAACATCAAGCCGACCTTGCTACGCAAGCAGTTAGCGCAGCTTGAAACGCAACTGCAATGTTCGCTGTTCAGCCATTGCGAAAATGGCATCGCCCTCAGCCGTGAAGGCTTGCAACTTCAGGCGCAGTTGATTGCGTTGGCACATGAGCGCGATGTGCCGGTGATCGAACAACCGTTGGTGCGCCTGGCGGTCACCGAATCGATTCTTCACGACATTCTCGGTCGCGACCTGGTGGCCCTGCTGCGCCGCAACGCCAGCGTGCGCCTGGACATCATCACCCTTGACAGCGAAATGGCCCTGCGAGCGGTGAGCGCCGATGTCGTGGTGTGGCTCGCCAGCCCCGAATCGCCGCTGCCGGCCCCGAGTTTTACTGTCAGCGAGCCCCAGCGCCTGGCGCGGATCGACTACCAGCCGCACATCGCCAAGCGATATTCACGAACGGCGTCGCGCCCGAACAGCCTCGGTGACCTCGCCGATTTTCTCTTGGTGCAATGGCAATCTCACCGTCAGGTCGAGAGTTTCCTGCCGTGGAATGCCCTGGTGGATCAACGCCTGGCGGGTGTCGTGCAGCTACAGTCGTATGAGCTGCTGCTGGAGATGGTTCGTTGCAGTGCCTGCATCGGTTTGCTGCCCGGCTACATCAGCCGGTTCGACCGCGGTCTCATTGCGTTGCCGGGGTTGTTTGGCCAGCCGATGCAGCGTCAGGTGTGGATGGCGGTGAATGCGCAGTCGCAGGATGCGCCGCAGGTACAGATGATTGTCGAACTGATCCAGAACACCTTCGAGGAGCGTCGGGATTGGTTCGAAGGCTGAACACTGCCCACAAATGTGGGAGCGGCGGTGCGGCGATCCCACATTGGGTTCTCACCATGTTTGAAGTATGCGTTGTAGAGTGGGCGGCCATGTCTGTCTCAAGGATGAATCACCGATGCCCGTCACTGACACTGCCATCACCCTCGAACGCTTTAACGAATCCCACATCGACGGCATCACCGCGCTCTACAACGAGCCAGCCGTCACCCGGCAGGTCTTGCAAATGCCGTTTCAGTCCACTGAGGTCTGGCGCAAACGCCTGGATCCGGGCAACGAACGACATGTACAGCTGGTTGCGCTGCACCAGGGGACGGTGATCGGCAACATCGGCCTGGAGCAGTTCTCGCGTATCCGCCGCAGCCATGCCGCCAATTTCGGCATGGGCGTCTCTGAGGCGTGGCAGGGCAAGGGCGTTGGCTCAAAGTTGCTGGCAACCGCGCTGGACATCGCCGACAACTGGATGAACCTGCAACGGGTCGAACTTTCGGTGTATGCCGATAACGATGCGGCCATCGGCTTGTACCGCAAGTTCGGCTTTGAAACCGAAGGCTTGTTCCGTGACTACGCCGTGCGTGACGGAGTGCTGGTGGATGCCTTGAGCATGGCGCGTCTGCGTCGCACGCCCATGGCCGGTTGAGTCACTCCCCACTACCGCTCACGCTTTTAGTCGTACGCCCACCGCGCGCATCTGCCATGCTCGAAGTCCGCAGCACTGCTTCAACCAAAGGACACCGCAATGGACGACGTACAGCAACTGGGCGAGATGCTTCGCCATTACGCAGACAGCGAAGCGCACAAAAAACAATTGTTCGAGTCGCAATCGGCCGTGTGGGCGACGCGCATTGGTGAGCTGTTCGATCAGATCCAGCAATGGCTGGAACCGGTCCGGTCGCCGAACCTTCTGGAAGTGAGCCGTGAGGCCTATGTCGCCTCGGGGCCGAGCGTTCCGGTCGAGACCTCGACGTTCAAGACCGAGAAGCTGGGCATTGTGATTGCCGGCAAACCGGTGGAATTCGTGCCGGATGTGATGGGCGCGGGTGGGCAGATTTCACTGGCCGTAATGGGCCTGACCGCCGCACGGTATGGCAGCATTTCGCTGGTATGCCTGCCGCCGTCGAGCAACTGGCAGTGGCGCAAGACCAATGGTTTGAAAGACCCTGACACCTTTGCCTTCGATGCGAACTTTCTGGCGCAGCAGTTGCAGAGCCTGATCCCCCGCGAGCGGAGCTAATGCCCGTGTGATCGACATTCAACCCTGTGGGAGCAAGCCTGCTCCCACATTCGGCCTGTGTTGAATCAAATTTCGACGTTGCCCCACCCCGGTTTCTGTACCAAAGCCCCGCCACCCATTAATTGGGAACAGTGGCGAGGGCCTGCACCTGTCAGAGTTGACAGTATCGGCGGATCGAATCCAGAGGTTTAATAACCGCGCTGACGTATTGGGCAGTGGTGCGTTCCAGTGGTTGCGTTCAAGGCAGGTCAGCCCTTCCGGTCATGGCGACCAGGGGGGCACTTCATACAGGATGTTCTGAGCTCAAGGGTGAACCAATGGCAACTTTCACATATACAGGCCCCAAGGCGCTTGCCGATGACGCAGCGGAAATGCCTGATTTCAGCGGAAAAAAAGTCTTCATCGGGTTTTGGCATAACTGGGGGCCGAGTGCCGGGTATCAAGGCGGATTGACGGGTGAGGTGGAGCTGGAGGACATCCCCGTCGAATACAACGTGGTAGCGGTAGCGTTCATGAAGGGCGCTGGCATCCCGACGTTCAAGCCATACAACAAAACCGATGTTGAGTTTCGGCGTCAGGTCGGCGTACTCAATAAGCAAGGTCGCGCGGTGTTGATTTCACTGGGGGGGGCTGATGCTCACATCGCTCTGAACAAAGGCGATGAGCTAGCACTCGCGAATGAAATTATCCGATTGGTTGAAGTTTATGGTTTCGATGGGCTGGACATCGATCTGGAACAAACCGCAATCGACTTTGCCGACAACAACACGGTAATTCCCGAAGCGCTAAAGCTGGTCCGCGATTACTACAAGAGTCAGGGCAAGCACTTTCTTATCAGCATGGCGCCGGAGTTCCCGTATCTGCGAACCGGGGGCAAGTACGTACCGTATCTCACCGCCCTGGCGAACTATTTTGATTGGATTTCCCCGCAGTATTACAACCAGGCCGGCGATGGGCTTTCTGTTCCGGTGCTCAATCCCTCATGGCTCGCGCAGGACGACGGAGTCCGCAAGGAAGACTTCCTTTACTACCTGACCACTGCGCTGGTAACCGGCACCTATGGCTTCGTCAAGATCCCGGCAGATAACTTACTTATCGGCTTGCCCAGTCACCGCGACGCGGCGGCGAATGGCTATGTAGTCAATCCAGCGTTCGTGCAAGGGGCCCTTGCACGACTGAAGAGCGACGGCAATGCAATCAAAGGCCTGATGTCCTGGTCGATCAGTTGGGATGCGGGGACCAATAAAAATGGAGTTGCGTATGACTGGATTTTCAAAAGATTGTATTCATCAATGATTTGATAGAAGTGACCGGGCGCTGGTTTTCGAGCGGGTTGCGCAATTTCGCGATCAGGTCGAACGCTTCACCGCGGGCGAGTTAAGCGAAGAGAAATTCCTGCCGCGCAAACGCGCGGGGTTGGCTGGTCCGGACGTTGTTCCAACAGCGACAGGAGAGCGTCAAAAACAAAAGATCGCAACCTTCGGCAGCTCCTGCAGAGTTTGGCGAACACCTGTAGGAGTTGCCGAAGACTGCGATCTTTTTACTTTGGGGGGGCATTCCATTTTGATAAAGTCCGCGCCTCAAAAAGGGAAGTCAGTAAAGAAAGGAGTCTGGTTTGAGCGTGGGCAAGAAAGTTTTAGGGTTGATCGCACTGTTGCTGATGGCGGCCCTGTGGGGCAGTTATTTTTATCTGTTTCAGGAAAGCCGCGACGGGCAACTCGCGGGATCACCTACCAGCTACGCCTGGTGCGGAACGCCACCGGCCAGCGATGCGGCGGCATTGGGTAAGGATCAATTGACGCTGCGCATCACCCACAACGTGCGTGGTGAATTCATGCTGTCGGGTGCTGTCATCGTCTCGGAGCGCACCTTCGATCGCTATGATCTGGGTCGCAACGAATTGCGCCTGCGCCTGGAACCGTTGCAGTGGTCATACGGCGTCACGCCGATTTTCCTTGAACAGGTCAGGATCAAGCCGCTGAGCCGCAACCTCTCTTCTGTCGACAAGAGCGCCTACGCCGAGCTGGAATCCCGGCCCATCGGTGTCCAGGGCAGGGCGGCAGCGTTTCCGTTCGACACCTGGCGCTACGGCTACAAACCGGTGTTGTACATCCTCAAGGGCAATGAACGGATCGACCTCAAGTTCAGGCGCATCACCACCAGTATGGAGATGTCCAACACGTTCACGCCGATTCAGAAGTACAACCGCGCCGAGTACATCAACGAGAAAAACTCGCTGGTCCGCGAAGAGGATTACAAACCTTACGCGGCTAATGAGTGCGCGTTCAGCGTCGAGCGCAAAGGCTCGTTCAAGGTGATCGTGCTGCTGTTGTTGCTGGTGATCTGCCTGCCGCTGATGCACGTGTTCTATCGCGACGAACCGGGCATCGACTTTCTGGCCACGCTCGTGAGTATCGGGGCGATCCGGGTGCTGTTGGTGGGGCCACTGAATGACTTTCAGCTGTACAACATCGACTTCCTGTTCGGCGCCGCGATTTTGCTGGTGGGCACGGTGTCGTTGATCAAGGCAATGCGGGCCAATAGTCGGCGGGAGTTGGCCGCCCGGAGTGGTTCGTCCTGGTGACATGGGTGAAACGGTTGTCGACCGCATCGCCCCCTTCGTGGCGATAGATGAATATTGTGATTTTTCACAACAAAACGCGCTGCATTGGCTATACCTGTTACACCGTTTCCAAACCGTGGTCGACCGATTTACGGGAGTTACCGCATGAAGTTTGCATTAATGATGAGCACACTGTGCATTGCTACGATCGGCGTGGTTGGCTGTTCCAGCAAGAAGGTAGAGCCGGACCAGTACTCGGGGTTTCTCAAGGATTACAGCCAGCTCAAGGAAGCCAAGTCACCTTCGGGGGCGGTGGTGATGCGTTGGGTCGATCCGAAGCTCGACATCAACAAATTCAAAAGCGTGTACATCGAGCCGACCCAGCTGTATCCCAAGCCTCAGCCGACCGTGAAAATCCCTCAGGCTACCCTGAACGGGATCACCAGCTATTACGATCAGGCGCTCAAACGCGAAATAGGCAAATCCCTGCCTCTGGCCGCAGGCCCTGGCCCAGGTGTGATGGTGGTGCGTGCCGCGATCACTGCAGTCAGCAGCAAGACCGAAGGACTTAAGCCTTATGAGGTGATCCCGATCGCGCTGGTAGCGGCGGCAGTGAGTACCGCCAGCGGCATTCGTGATCAGGAAACCGATCTTTCCACCGAAGCGGTGTTTCTCGATGGCGGCAACAACAATGTCCTGGCCCAGGTTGTGCGCAAGGGCACAGGCAAGCCGCTGGAAAACGAATCGCAGGTCATGAAGGCCGACGACGTGAAAGGCGTGATCGATGGCTGGGCTTCGGATTTGCATCAGTCATATTTGAAGCTCAAATCCAAATGATGCGTTGAGGCGGAGGACCGCTTCGCGAGCAGGCCCTCTCCTACATTTGATCGCTGTTGCAGACACACCTGCGATACAGATGTGGGAGTTAAGCTGGTTTTCGGACTTCCGCTGACGCCTTGCGCGCCAACGCCGCAACTGACAAACATGCTCATCAGACTGTAACCGGTTGCGCGAAGTACACCGTGCATAGTGAAATCCTCATTGGTCGAACGTGACGTTGATTCCGACGAGCAACGTAAACTGCGGCAAGCCGTCACCCTTGTGGTCGACGGTCCACTGCGGTTCGATGAAAGTGTTGAGGATATTGGTCCTGGATGTCCAGACCTTGCCGGCACCCAAACCGAGCGGGATGTAGTGGGTATCGTTTTTCAGGTCGAAGGTCCAGGTAGCGGTGGAGCGAAGGTACCAGCCTCCGTTCAGGTTGTAAGTGACAAACGGCTGCAGGGTGGCCGACTCGACATTCGAGCGGTCACTGTCGCCAGCGAAAGAGCTCTGGTATTGCACCAACGCACCAAGCAAACCGCGGGGTGATGAGTCGATCGCAATGGCCGCCAGCCCAGCCTGCCACTTCCCGGTGCCAAGCTCGTCCTTATCGGCATAAGGTGCGGTGATCTGCGGGCCGATGCCCAACTGCACGCCATCGGTCTTGAGCAGAAAAATATCGATCAGGTTCAAGTCACCTTCACCGGTGCTGTAACCCCCGTGAGGGTCTGGTTGCGTGCTGAACGGCGCAGTGGCGCGCAGCAATTGCGGTACGCCGATCAAACTGTTGGGCGCAATCGGCAGCGTGCCGCGCACCAGCACGTCGTTGCTGTGGACATTGGAGTCGTAGTATTTCGGGGTGTAGTAGTCCTGCAGGCTCATTCCCTGCTCGAGGTTTAACGGGTTGTTACTTTTGTTGGTCGTGTCTGCGCTATCTGCGTGAGCATAAACGGCAGACGTCAGTGATGCCGCCAAAAAAAGGGACTTCGCTCCAGGATTTTTCGACATGACTACCCGGTTCCATGGCGGCTCATTGGTCTACCCGGCGCTTGGCGGCCGTACTGCGTAATCTCTTTCTTATCAAGCCTGTAGGGCACGTCTAATGACGTTAGCAGTTGCCTGCGGGTTATCCAGTCAAGAGCATTCATTCGTTAGTTTTGTGTGCGGGTTCACGTTTGGTTTTGTGTTCTGCTTTATTCGCAAACGGGTGTCTGCGCAAGGTATTGACTTCCATTCGGTCTAACGACTTTCATTTATAACAGTTCTTCCTGCTCGCGCGATTCCGGCGTGAACTCGGCACCCAAATCCTCCGCCTCAAACACCTGCCGAATCTCGATTTCGACTTCATTTCCCGGCATCGGATTAATATCTGACCGCATTATCGTTTTCCCGTGCAGGTCCGATCGCCGACCGGACGCGCCTACAATATCCATGTTGTATCCAGTTTGTGAGGCAACACTTCACGATTTGTATCCGCCCATAGGTCAGCGGATCATTTCGTGGTTAACTTCGACCTCTCCAGAATTCTCCACACCAACGTTCAGAAGGACTCCGTTCATGGCTCAAGTCACTCTTAAAGGCAACCCGGTTCAAGTCAACGGCCAACTGCCACAAGCCGGTTCCAAGGCGCCAGCCTTTTCCCTGGTGGCCGGCAATCTGTCCGACGTGACCCTGGCGAGCTTCGCCGGCAAGCGCAAAGTGCTGAACATCTTCCCAAGCGTCGATACCCCGACCTGCGCGACGTCGGTCCGCAAGTTCAACGCCCAGGCCAATGACGTCGCCAACACCGTCGTACTTTGCATCTCCGCCGACCTGCCGTTCGCCCAGGCCCGTTTCTGCGGCGCTGAAGGCCTGGAAAACGTTCAAAACCTGTCGACCCTGCGCGGTGCCGAGTTCATCGAGAACTACGGCGTGGCGATTGCCGATGGTCCATTGAAAGGCCTGACCGCGCGTGCTGTCGTGGTTCTGGACGAAAATGACAATGTGCTGCACAGCGAATTGGTCAGCGAAATCGGTCAGGAACCGAACTACGAAGCTGCGCTCTCCGTTCTGAAGTAAGTCAACTTTTACAATTGTTAACGGCCTGGCCCTGTCCAGGCCGTTTTCATTTGTGCTTCAGTGTCTTAGATAAATCTCCTGTTACGTAAGCCGAAGGTAAATTGCCGGTAAAGGCGCTTTGCTAAATACCCGCCAGTGCTTATCGTTCAGCCTCCCGTAGAAGAAGCCCACGCGCCCAATGGTTGATCATTCAATGCAATCCTCCGCTTCCCGTAGTCCTCGTCGCTGGCTGTTCGGCTTGCTTGTCCTGTTGGTCATCGCTGGCCTGTGCTGGAAATTCTGGCCCGGCAGCGCTACACCAAAAGAAGGCAACGGACAAAAAGCCGTGGCGGGGCACACTGGCCGTTCGGGTGGTATGCGTCCGGGCTTCGGTGGGGCGACCGGGCCGGTGCCGGTGCGTGTGGCGCCGGCGGTCAAAGGCGACTTCCCGCTGTATTACAAGGCGCTGGGCACTGTGACGGCACTGAACACCATCAATGTGCGCAGCCGGGTGGGCGGCGAGCTGATCAAAATTTCGTTCGAAGAAGGGCAGATGGTCAAGGCCGGCGATTTGCTGGCCGAGATCGACCCGCGCCCTTACCAGAATGCCTTGCTGCAGGCCGAAGGCACCTTGCTGCAAAATCAGGCGCAACTGAAGAACGCTCAAGTCGATGTCGAGCGTTATCGCGGTTTGTACCGCGAAGACAGTATTGCCAAGCAGACCCTGGACACCGCTGAAGCGCTGGTGGGCCAGTATCAGGGCACGGTCAAGACCAATCAGGCGGCGGTCAACGACGCGAAGCTCAATCTCGAATTCACCAAAATCCGCGCACCGATTGCCGGCCGTGTGGGCCTGCGCCAGCTCGACGTCGGCAACCTTGTCTACGCCAATGACACCACGGCGCTGGCAATCATCACCCAGACCCAGCCGATCAGTGTTGCCTTTACCTTGCCGGAGAATAGCCTCGACGTGGTGCTGGCGCGCTACCGCAGCGGGGCGAAACTGCCCGCCGAAGCCTGGGATCGTGGCGACACCAAACTTCAGGCCACCGGCGTATTGCAGAGCCTCGACAACCAGATCGACGTTACCACCGGCACTTTGAAATTCAAGGCGCGCTACGAAAACCGTGATCAGGCGTTGTTCCCCAATCAGTTCGTCAACGTCCATCTATTGGCCGACACCCTGAAAGACGTTGTGCTTGCACCCTCGGCAGCCATTCAGTTCGGCACCAACGGCACCTTCGTTTATGCGATGGATGGCGACAAGAAAGTCACCATCCGTCAGTTGAAAGTCGGCGCCAGTGACGGTGAAAACACTGTGATCACCGAAGGCCTGGCGGCGGGCGATCGCGTGGTGCTGGAAGGCACCGATCGCCTGAAGGAAGGCAGCGAAGTGGAAGTGGTCAACGACACCAAGGAAGTGCCGACTACACCGACCGGGCACCTGCAGGGTAAATCGGCGGCCAGCACGACTGAACCGGCGCCCGCCGACAGGGCGAAAAAGGGCGGCGCATGAACATCTCGCGGCTGTTCATCCTTCGCCCGGTAGCGACGACCCTGAGCATGCTGGCCATTATTCTGGCCGGTGTGATCGCCTACCGGTTGTTGCCGGTGTCGGCCTTGCCTCAGGTCGATTACCCGACCATTCGCGTCATGACCCTCTATCCCGGCGCCAGCCCGGACGTCATGACCAGCGCCGTGACCGCACCGCTCGAGCGTCAGTTCGGGCAGATGCCGGGCCTGACCCAAATGGCCTCGACCAGTTCCGGCGGCGCTTCGGTGCTGACTCTGCGGTTCAGTCTCGACATCAACATGGACGTCGCTGAGCAGCAGGTACAAGCGGCGATCAACGCTGCGACCAATCTATTGCCCAAGGACCTGCCGGCACCGCCGGTGTACAACAAGGTCAACCCGGCAGACACCCCCGTGCTGACCCTGGCGATCACGTCCAAGACCATGTTGTTGCCCAAGCTCAATGACCTGGTCGATACGCGCATGGCGCAGAAGATCGCCCAGATCAGCGGCGTCGGAATGGTCAGCATTGCCGGCGGCCAGCGTCAGGCAGTGCGGATCAAGGTCAACCCTGAAGCCCTCGCGGCCAACGGTTTGAACCTGTCGGACGTGCGCACCCTAATCGGCGCGTCCAACGTCAACCAGCCCAAGGGAAACTTCGACGGCCCGACCCGGGTCTCGATGCTCGATGCAAACGATCAACTGACCTCGCCCAAGGATTACGCCAACCTGATCCTGGCCTACGCCAACGGCGCGCCATTGCGGCTCAAGGACGTGGCCGAAATAGTCGATGGGGCGGAGAACGAACGCCTCGCTGCATGGGCCAATGAAAACCAGGCCGTGTTGCTGAACATCCAGCGTCAGCCCGGCGCCAACGTCATCGAAGTGGTCGACCGGATCAAGGCCTTGTTGCCAAGCATCACGGATAACCTGCCGGCCGGGCTCGACGTCACCGTGCTGACCGACCGCACCCAGACCATCCGCGCGTCCGTCACCGACGTGCAGCACGAATTGCTGATCGCCATCGCGCTGGTCGTGATGGTGACGTTCCTGTTCCTGCGGCGCGCCAGTGCCACGATCATTCCTTCGGTGGCCGTGCCGCTCTCTCTAATCGGCACTTTCGGCGTGATGTACCTCGCCGGGTTCTCGGTGAACAACCTGACCTTGATGGCCCTGACCATCGCCACCGGTTTCGTGGTGGACGATGCGATCGTGATGCTGGAGAACATTTCCCGATTCATCGAAGAGGGCGACAGCCCGTTGAATGCAGCGCTCAAGGGCGCCAGGCAGATCGGCTTCACCTTGATTTCCCTGACGTTGTCGTTGATCGCGGTACTGATTCCGCTGCTGTTCATGGCTGACGTAGTAGGGCGGCTGTTCCGCGAATTTGCGATCACCCTGGCGGTGGCGATCCTGATTTCCCTCGTCGTGTCGTTGACCCTGACGCCGATGATGTGCGCGCGGCTGCTCAAGCGTGAACCCAGGGAAGAAGACCAGGGCCGTTTCTATCGCGCCAGCGGCGCCACAATCGATTGGATGATCGCGGCTTACGGGCGCAAGTTAAAGTGGGTTCTCAAGCATCAACCGCTGACGCTGCTAGTGGCCATCGGCACCCTGGCTTTGACCGTGTTCCTTTACATGGTGGTGCCAAAGGGCTTTTTCCCGGTGCAGGACACCGGGGTGATCCAGGGCATTTCCGAGGCGCCACAGTCGATCTCCTTTGCAGCAATGAGCGAGCGGCAGCAGGCGCTGGCCAAGGTGATTCTGGCGGATCCGGCGGTCGAAAGCCTGTCGTCATACATCGGCGTTGACGGCGATAACTCGACGCTCAACAGCGGTCGCCTGTTGATCAACCTCAAATCCCACAGCAATCGCGACTTGAGCGCCACCGAGGTCATCGCCCGCCTGCAGCCGGAACTGGACAAGCTGGTCGGCATTCGTCTGTTCATGCAGCCGGTACAAGACCTGACCATCGAAGACCGGGTCAGTCGTACTCAATACCAGTTCAGCATGTCATCGCCGGATTCCGAGTTGCTCAGCCTGTGGAGCGGTCGTTTAGTAGAAGCACTGGCCCAACGGCCGGAACTGACCGACGTCGCCAGTGATTTGCAGGACAAAGGTTTGCAGGTCTATCTGGTCATTGACCGCGATGCGGCGTCACGGGTCGGGGTGTCGGTGTCGAACATCACCGACGCGTTGTACGACGCCTTCGGCCAGCGACAGATTTCCACGATCTACACTCAGGCCAGCCAGTACCGCGTGGTGCTGCAATCGCAGTCCGGCGAGAAAATAGGCCCGGATGCGTTGAACCAGATTCACGTGAAAACCACCGATGGCGGGCAAGTGCGGCTGTCCAGCCTGGCGCACATCGAAGAGCGTCAGGCGCAACTGGCGATTACTCACATCGGCCAGTTTCCGGCGGTGATGATGTCCTTCAACCTCGCGCCCGGCGTGGCGTTGGGGCATGCGGTGGAAATCATCGAACAGGTGCAGAAGGATATCGGCATGCCGCTGGGCGTGCAGACCCAGTTCCAGGGCGCGGCCGAAGCGTTCAAGGCGTCGCTGTCGAGCACTTTGCTGCTGATTCTGGCGGCAGTGGTGACCATGTACATCGTACTCGGCGTGCTCTACGAGAGTTACATTCACCCGATCACCATTCTCTCGACCTTGCCTTCGGCGGCAGTCGGCGCTTTGCTGGCCTTACTGTTGAGCGGCAATGACCTGGGGATGATCGCGATCATCGGCATCATCCTGCTGATCGGTATCGTGAAGAAGAACGCGATCATGATGATCGACTTCGCCCTCGACGCCGAGCGAAATCAGGGCATGGACCCGGAGACGGCGATCTATCAGGCAGCACTGCTGCGTTTCCGGCCGATCCTGATGACCACGCTGGCGGCGTTGTTCGGTGCGGTGCCGTTGATGCTGGCCACCGGTTCCGGCGCCGAGCTGCGTCAGCCGTTGGGTCTGGTGATGGTAGGTGGTTTGCTGCTGAGTCAGGTATTGACGCTGTTCACCACGCCGGTCATTTACCTGTACTTCGACCGCCTCGGTCGGCGCTGGGGCCGCAAATCCGAGTCCGTGGATGTGGTCGAGCAGCCATGAACCTCTCCGGACCTTTCATCAAGCGACCGGTCGCAACGATGTTGCTGAGCCTGGCGATCATGCTGCTGGGCGGGGTGAGCTTCGGTCTGCTGCCGGTGTCGCCGCTGCCCCAAATGGACTTCCCGGTAATCGTGGTCCAGGCCAGTCTGCCGGGCGCGAGTCCCGAGGTGATGGCGTCGACCGTTGCCACGCCGCTCGAACGTTCCTTCGGCGCCATCGCCGGGGTCAACACCATGAGCAGCCGTTCCAGCCAGGGCTCGACCCGGGTGATTCTGCAATTTGACCTCGACCGCGACATCAACGGTGCGGCGCGGGAAGTGCAAGCGGCGATCAACGCTTCGCGTAATCTGCTGCCCAGCGGAATGCGCAGCATGCCGACCTACAAGAAGGTCAACCCGTCCCAGGCGCCGATCATGGTGCTGTCGCTGACTTCGGACGTGTTGGAAAAGGGTCAGCTTTACGATCTGGCCTCGACGATCCTGTCCCAGAGCCTGTCCCAGGTGCAAGGCGTCGGTGAAGTGCAGATCGGCGGCAGTTCGCTCCCCGCCGTGCGCATCGAACTCGAACCCCAGGCGCTCAACCAATACGGCGTGGCGCTGGACGATGTGCGCAACACCATCGCCAACGCCAATGTACGCCGGCCCAAAGGCTCGGTCGAAGATGGCCAGCGCTTGTGGCAGGTTCAGGCCAACGATCAACTGGAAAAAGCCAAGGATTACGAATCGCTGATCATCCATTACGCGGACGGTGCGGCGCTGCGTCTGAAGGATGTGGCGAAAGTCAGCGACGGCGTCGAGGACCGTTACAACAGCGGTTTCTTCAACAACGATGCGGCGGTGTTGCTGGTGATCAACCGTCAGGCCGGCGCCAACATTATCGAGACGGTCAACGAGATCAAGGCCCAGTTACCGGCGTTGCAAGCCGTGCTGCCGGCCAGCGTCAAGCTTAACCTGGCCATGGACCGCTCGCCGGTGATCAAGGCGACCCTGCACGAAGCGGAAATGACCCTGCTGATTGCCGTGGCCTTGGTGATTCTGGTGGTGTTCCTGTTTCTCGGTAATTTCCGCGCCTCACTGATTCCGACCCTCGCGGTGCCGGTGTCGCTGGTGGGCACCTTCGCGGTGATGTACCTGTACGGGTTTTCCCTGAACAACCTGTCGCTGATGGCGCTGATTCTGGCCACCGGGCTGGTGGTGGACGATGCCATCGTGGTGCTGGAGAACATCTCCCGGCACATCGACGAAGGCGTGCCGCCGATGAAGGCCGCTTACCTTGGGGCTCAGGAAGTCGGTTTTACGCTGTTGTCGATGAACGTGTCACTGGTGGCGGTGTTCCTGTCGATCCTGTTCATGGGCGGGATTATCGAAAGCCTGTTCCGTGAGTTTTCCATCACCCTGGCGGCGTCCATCGTGGTGTCGCTGGTGGTCTCGCTGACCCTGACGCCGATGCTGTGCGCCCGTTGGCTCAAGCCACATACGCCGGGTGAGGAAAACCGCTTGCAAAGCTGGAGCCGACGGACTAACGAATGGATGGTCGGCAAATACGCCACCAGCCTTGACTGGGTGTTGCGTCACCGTCGTCTGACTTTGCTCAGTCTGATCGTGACAGTGGGCGTGAACATTGCGCTGTATGTGGTTGTTCCTAAAACCTTTATGCCACAGCAGGACACCGGCCAACTGATCGGGTTCGTGCGGGGCGACGACGGTCTGTCGTTCAGCGTGATGCAACCGAAAATGGAAATCTTCCGCCGTGCGGTATTGCAAGATGAGGCGGTGGAAAGCGTCGCCGGCTTCATCGGCGGGACCAACGGCACCAACAACGCCTTCATGCTGGTGCGCCTGAAGCCGATCAAGGAACGGGACGTTTCCGCGCAAAAAGTCATCGAACGACTGCGCAAGCAAATGCCCAAAGTCCCCGGCGCCCAGTTGATGCTGATGGCGGATCAGGACCTGCAATTTGGCGGTGGTCGTGAACAGACCACCTCGCAGTATTCCTACATCCTGCAAAGCGCCGACCTTGGCGAATTGCGCCAGTGGTATCCAAAAGTGGTCACCGCGCTCAAGGCGTTACCGGAGCTCACCGCCATTGACGCCCGTGAAGGACGCGGTGCGCAGCAGGTGACCTTGATCGTCGATCGCGATCAGGCAAAACGCCTGGGCGTGGACATGAACATGGTCACCGCCGTCCTGAACAACGCCTACAGTCAGCGGCAGATTTCGACAATCTACGACAGCCTCAACCAGTATCAGGTGGTGATGGAGGTCAATCAGAAATACGCCCAGGACCCGATCACACTGAAGCAAGTACAGGTGATCACCGCCGATGGTGCGCGAATTCCACTGTCGACCATCGCCCATTACGAAAACAGCCTGGAAGATGACCGCGTCAGCCACGAAGGCCAGTTCGCTTCCGAAAGCATTTCCTTCGACATGGCTGAAGGCGTGACGGTGGAGCAGGGCACGGCGGCCATCGAGCGGGCGATTGCAAGGGTCGGTATGCCGGAAGGCGTGATCGTGAAAGTGGCCGGCACCGCTGACGCCTTCGCCGCGACCCAGAAGAGCCAGCCGTGGATGATTCTTGGCGCGCTGGTGGCGGTGTATCTGGTGCTGGGTGTCTTGTATGAAAGCTATATCCATCCGCTGACCATTCTCTCGACGTTGCCGTCGGCCGGGGTTGGCGCGTTGCTGTCGATCTACGCGCTGGGGGGCGAGTTCAGCCTGATTTCGTTGCTGGGGCTGTTCCTGTTGATCGGTGTGGTGAAGAAAAACGCCATTCTGATGATCGACCTGGCGTTGCAACTCGAACGGCATCAGGGTCTGGAACCGCTGGAGTCGATTCGTAGCGCGTGCCTGCAACGTCTGCGTCCGATTCTGATGACCACGCTGGCCGCGATCCTCGGTGCCTTGCCGTTGCTGCTGAGCCGTGCCGAGGGTGCGGAAATGCGTCAGCCGCTGGGCCTGACCATCATCGGCGGGCTGATTTTCAGTCAGGTGCTGACCCTTTACACCACGCCGGTGGTTTACCTCTATCTCGACAAACTGCGCCATCGTTTCAATAAATGGCGTGGGGTGCGTACTGATGCTGCTCTGGAAACTCCGCTATGACTGACCGTTCGCTTATCAACCTGTCTGCATCGCTGGTCACGGCCCGAGGCTCGCGTTTGTTGAGCCTGTCGCTGTGGGTGGCGCTGCTCAGTGCCTGCGCCATCGGCCCGGATTACCAGCGCCCGCACGCCGCCGCGCCGGTGCAGTACAAGGAATCCGCCGGTTGGCGACAGGCCAACCCGAGTGATTCCCTTGCGCGCGGTGCCTGGTGGGAATTGTATGGCGATCAGCAGCTCAACGGTTTGATCGAGAAGCTCAACAGCGCCAACCAGACGGTCGCCCAGTCCGAAGCCCAGTACCGTCAGGCCCAGGCCTTGGTGCGCAGCGCTCGCGGTGCGTTTTTTCCGACCGTGGACCTGACTGTCGGGAAAAACCGTTCCAGCCAAGGGACTGGCAGCAGCAGTTCCAGCCTGACCAGTTCTTCCAGCGGGATCCGCGACACCTACACGGCGCAGGCCGGTGTCAGTTGGGAGGCCGATGTCTGGGGCAAGTTGCGCCGAGGCCTTGAGGCGGACACCGCCAACGCCCAGGCGAGCTTTGCCGATCTGGCGGCGATGCGGTTGAGCCAGCAATCGGAACTGGTGCAGAACTACCTGCAATTGCGCGTGATCGACGAGCAAAAACGTCTGCTGCAAGCGACGGTCGAGGCCTATCAGCGCTCTCTGAAAATGACCGAAAACCAGTACCGCGCCGGTGTTTCCGGTAAGGACGCGGTGGCTCAGGCTACCACTCAGCTCAAGAGCACCGAGGCCGAGCTGGTCGATCTGATCTGGCAGCGCGCCCAGTTCGAGAACGCCATCGCCGTGCTGATCGGACTGCCGCCGGCCGAGTTCAGCCTCGCGGAATCCCCCAATATCCCCGTATTGCCCGACGTGCCGTTGAACCTGCCTTCACAATTGCTTGAGCGCCGCCCGGACATTGCCTCCGCCGAGCGTTCGGTGATGGCGGCCAATGCGAACATTGGTGTGGCCAAAGCCGCTTACTACCCGGACCTGACACTGAGTCTGAACGGCGGATATAGCAGCAGCACGTCGTCCAACTGGATCAGCGTGCCGAACCGCTTCTGGTCGGTCGGCCCGCAACTGGCGATGACCTTGTTTGACGGCGGACAGCGTTCAGCCGAAGTCGACCGCAGCGAAGCGGCCTACGACGAAACGGTGGCCAAGTACCGCCAGACCGTGCTCGACGGATTCCGCGAGGTGGAAAATTATCTGGTCCAGCTGAAGGTCCTGGAAAACGAAACTGCCGTGCGTCAGCAGGCACTGGACTCGGCGCGCGAGTCCTTGCGCCTGACCCAGAACCAGTACAAGGCCGGGTTGATTGCCTATCTGGATGTGGTCGTGGTGCAAGCCACGGCGCTGAACAACGAACGTACGATGCTGGATTTGTTGCAGAGCCGCTTAATTGCCAGCGTGCAGTTGATTGCGGCGCTGGGTGGCGGATGGGACGGGCAGCTCGAAGTTGATGAAACCTCGTCCAACTGATGGATGCGGTCCTGTAGGAGCCGAGCTTGCTCGCGAAGACGGAGCTACATTCACCGACAATGTCGCCCGATACGCAGCCTTCGCGAGCAAGCTCGGCTCCTGCAGGATTGCGCGCTCCTTGGCCAACGATGCCAGGTCCAATGAGTAATCAAACAAGCGTTTCATCGGGTTGATGGCCATTTGCTAATTTTCTCAGTGCGTTCTTTTAAGCAACCAGTACAATCACCCGATTTGCCCGCCGAGAATGGAAGCAGTACGGCGGGTAGTCTCGAGAAGTCCCATGCTCATCGGTAGCTATTCCCCTACGCTGGTCATCATCTCGCTCTTTGTGGCGATTCTCGCTTCCTACACTGCGCTCGACATGGCCGGGCGCATCGCCACTGCCAGAGACCGCGCAGTACATTTGTGGACGCTTGGCGGCGCTTTTGCGATGGGCATCGGCGTGTGGTCGATGCATTTTATCGGCATGCTCGCGTTTGAACTGCCTATCGACCTCGGCTACGACGTCACCCTGACGGCCCTGTCGCTGCTGACCGCGATCCTGTCCTGCGGCTTTGCCCTGTGGCTGGCCAGCCAACCACGATTACCGGCCTGGCAACTGGCGTTCGGTGCGCTGGTGATGGGCGCGGGCATCAGCGCCATGCATTACACCGGCATGGCCGCGATGCGCATGCAGCCGGGTATCGACTACGACCCGACACTGTTCGGCGCCTCTCTGCTCATAGCCGTCGGTGCCTCGGGCACTGCGTTATGGATCGCCTTCCGCCTGCGCCGACACACGCCTCATGTCAGCCTGATTCGAGGTGGGGCGGCGGTGATCATGGGCATTGCCATTGTCGGCATGCACTACACCGCCATGGCCGCCGCGCGGTTTCCCGATGGCAGTTTCTGTGGAGCGGCCACCAGCGGCTTGAATGGCAAGGGTTTGGACAGCCTGGTTTTGATCACCACGCTCGCGGTGCTGGCCATCGCCCTGCTCACCTCGATACTCGATGCGCGCCTGGAAGCTCGCACCGCCGAACTGGCCCGCTCGCTGACAGAGGCCAATCGCGAACTTACCCACCTGGCGCTGCACGACATCCTGACCGGCCTGCCGAATCGGGTGTTGCTGGCCGACCGCATCGATCAAGCCATGTCGAGGGTGCAGGAGCAAGGCGGTTGTTTTGCCCTGATGTTCATCGATCTGGACGGCTTCAAACCGGTCAATGATGCCTTCGGCCATCACATGGGCGACCAGTTGTTGCGCGAAGTCGCTCTGCGCCTGCGTGAGGATTTGCGTGGCCACGACACGCTGGCGCGGATTGGCGGTGATGAGTTCGTGTTGCTGGTGCAACTGGCCGATGAGCATGACGCTCTGAATCTGGCAACCCGGCAGGTCGGGCTGATCGCGCGTTCATTCCGCGTCGCCGAACATGATTTGCAGATTTCCGCCAGTGTCGGCATTGCCCTTTATCCGGGAAACGGTCTGACCGCCGAAGAGCTACTGATGAACGCGGACGCGGCGATGTATCACGCCAAGGGCGCGGGCAAAAACGGCTACAGCTTCTTCGACGCCTCGATGAACAGCAACGCGCGCAAGCAGCTGCAATTGCTGCAAGACCTGCGCAATGCAGTGGAGCAGCAACAATTCAGCCTCTACTACCAACCAAAATTCGACGCCAGCAACGGCCGGCCAGTCGGCGCCGAGGCGTTGTTGCGCTGGGTGCACCCGACGCAGGGCATGCTGCTGCCGGACAAGTTCATCGAGCTGGCGGAAAAGACCGGGCTGATCATTCCGATTGGCGACTGGGTGCTCAACGAAGCCTGCCGGCAGATGCGCGAATGGTACGTGCTCGGCTACACCGATTGGCGCATCGCGGTGAACCTCTCGGCGTTGCAGTTTTGCCATGCGGGCCTGGTCCAGAGCGTCGCCAGGGCCTTGGCAACGCATCATTTGCCGGCTAACAGCCTGACCTTGGAAATCACCGAAACAACCGCCATGAACGACGCCGATGCGAGCATGACGGTGCTCAAGGAACTCTCGGAGATGGGGGTCGACCTTTCGATCGACGATTTTGGTACCGGCTATTCGAGTTTGATGTACCTCAAGCGCTTGCCGGCCAACGAACTGAAAATCGACAGGGGGTTTGTCCGCGACCTGGAACGCGACAGCGACGATGCGGCCATCGTTTCCGCCATCGTCGCGCTTGGCCAGGCGCTGGGGTTGCGCATCGTCGCCGAAGGCGTGGAAACCGATGTGCAGCAGGATTTCCTGACTCAACTCGGTTGCGACTCGTTACAGGGTTATTTGCTCGGACACCCATTACCGGCCGATCGCTTCATGGTCGACATTGTTCGGGCGGAGCGATTGGCGGTAGGTTGACGCTCCCTCGCCACAGGACACCACCGACTTCATGCAAAACCCGCCAATGGCGGTTACTCTTGACCCCGACTGCTTTCGCTTGAAGGGGATACGTTCGCATGGACAAAGTCATCGTCATCACCGGCGGCAGCCGCGGCATTGGCGCCGCCACCGCACTGTTGGCCGCCGGGCAAGGCTATCGGATCTGCATCAACTATCAGTCCGACGAAGAGGCGGCGCATAGCGTGCTGGCGCAACTCCGCGCCCTCGGTGCCCAGGCCATCGCGGTACGTGCCGACGTCAGCATCGAAGACGAAGTGATCGCGCTGTTTAACCGGGTTGACACCGAACTGGGCCGCGTGACCGCACTGGTCAACAACGCCGGCACCGTTGGACAAAAATCCCGGGTCGACGAAATGTCCGAGTTCCGCATCCTCAAAACCCTTAAAACCAACGTCCTGGCGCCCATTCTCTGCGCCAAGCACGCTGTCCTGCGCATGTCACCAAAACACGGAGGGCAGGGGGGCAGTATCGTCAACGTATCCTCGGTCGCCTCTCGTCTGGGATCGCCGAATGAATACGTGGACTACGCGACGTCCAAAGGTGCACTTGACACGTTCACCATCGGTCTGTCCAAGGAAGTGGCCGGTGAAGGCATCCGGGTCAACGCCGTACGGCCCGGTTACATCTATACCGACTTCCACGCGCTGAGCGGCGATCCCGACCGGGTCAGCAAACTCGAATCGGCGATTCCGATGGCGCGCGGTGGCCGGCCGGATGAAGTGGCGGAGGCGATTGTCTGGTTGTTGTCGGATAAGGCTTCTTATGCGACGGGGACTTTTGTTGATCTGGGTGGTGGGCGGTAATTTTAAAGATTTGCTTTGTCTATTCTGGCCCCTTCGCGGGCAAGCCCGCTCCCACAGAGATTGCGGGTGTTCACAGTTTTTTGTTCGCACCGATCAACTGTGGGAGCGGGCTTGCCCGCGAAGGCAATAGACAAGGCAGCATCGATCCTTCAGAACGACCGCACGATCCGCCCCAGCGTCTCCATCGCCTTCTCCGAAGCCTCATCCCAAGGGCTGCCATAGTTCAACCGAATGCAATTTCTGAAGCGCCGGGCCGGCGAAAAAATCGGCCCGGGCGCAATGCTGATCCCCTGAGCCAGCGCCATCTGAAACAACTTCAATGAATCCATCTGCGCCGGTAATTCCAGCCACAAAAAGTATCCGCCTGCCGGCTGACTGACCCGAGTCTGCACCGGAAAGTAGCGCGCAATCGCGGCCAGCATCGCACGCTGCTGTTCTTCCAGTGCGTAACGCAATTTTCGCAAATGGCGGTCATAGCCGCCGTGTTGCAGGTAATCGGCAATGGCTGCCTGAGCCGGCATTGACGCACACAGCGAGGTCATCAGCTTCAGCCGCTCAATCTTTTGCGCATACCGTCCGGCAGCCACCCAGCCAATGCGATAGCCAGGCGCGAGGCTTTTGGCGAACGAGCCGCAATGCATCACCCACCCTTCAGTGTCGAACGCCTTGGCAGGTTTTGGCGCTTGTTGACCGTAATAAAGCTCGGCGTAGACATCGTCTTCAATCAGCGGCACTTGATGGCTGCGCAGTAACGCCACCAGTTCCTGTTTCTTCGCCTCGGGCATGGTCGCGCCCATGGGGTTCTGGAAACTGGTCATGCACCAGCAGGCCTTGATCGGGTGGCGTTCGAGGGTTTGTGCGAGCACGTCGAGGTCGATGCCGTCACGTGGGTGCACGGGGATTTCCACGGCTTTGAGTTTCAGCCGTTCAAGGATTTGCAGGCAGGCATAAAACGCCGGGGCTTCGATAGCCACCAGGTCGCCGGGTTCGGTGACGGCTTGCAGGCACAGGTTCAACGCTTCCAGCGCGCCGTTGGTGATCAGCAGTTCTTCCATGGGCAGCATCAGGCCGCCGACCATGTAGCGCAGGGCGATTTGTCGGCGCAGTTGCGGGTTGCCCGGCGACATGTCGGTGACAACCATGCGCGGGTCCATGTCCCGGGTGGCACTGGCCAGTGAACGGGACAGGCGTGGTAGCGGAAACAGGGTGGGGCTGGGGAAGGCCGAGCCGAAGGGGACGGTATTCGGGTCTTTGATCGAATCGAGCACCGAGAACACCAGTTCGCTGACGTCGACTTCGGTGGATTCGTTGACCTGGCTGCTGATTACCGGCTCTGAAAACGGGCTGGGTGCGTAGGTATTGACGAAGTAACCGGAACGCGGGCGAGCGCGGATCAGGCCGCGACGTTCGAGCAGGTAATAGGCCTGGAACACCGTGGACGGGCTGACGCCGTAGGTCTGGCTGGCGTAGCGTACCGACGGCACGCGCTGGCCGGGGCCGAGGACGCCGGAGCGGATCAGTTCAGCGATGTCATCGGCGAATTTTTCGTAGCGTTTCATCTAAAGCCCGGTTCAGTGTCATTCAGTGAAATCGAGGTGACTTCTTCGCGAGCAAGCCCGCTCCCACATTAGATTTGTGAACACTGGAGATCCAATGTGGGAGCGGGCTTGCTCGCGAATGGCGCACCGCAGTCTAAAGCCTTAACGATTCATCGGAGCAACAAACCGGCTGTCCGCGACGCTATAAATCTCAGGCTCGTCGCTGTCGGCAATCTTGAAGCTGATGCTCTGCGAACTGCTGCTAGGCCGTTCCGTGGTCATCGCTACGGACACCGGCACGTCAACAATCTCGCCGGGCGCCAGACTCAGTTCGGTCCTGCCTTGCAGCTGGAAGCCGGCGCCATCGACCAGGGTCAAACGATAGTCCTGCCGTTGTTGGGTCTTGTTGATGACCTTCAGGCTGTAGATGTTTTCGATCTGCCCCTGGCTGTTCTCGCGGAACAGGCCACGGTCCTTGCTGACGTCCAGCGAGACCATCGGCCGCTCCACGAGGGCCAGGGCCAGTGCACCGATCATCACCAGCAACACGGCGGTGTAGCCGATCAATCGTGGTCGCAGCAGGTGGGTTTTGCCACCTTGCAACTCGTGCTCCGAGGTGTAGCTGATCAGGCCACGGGCGTAGCCCATTTTGTCCATGATCGAATCACAGGCGTCGATACACGCGGCGCACCCGATGCATTCCATCTGCAATCCGTCGCGAATGTCGATACCGGTCGGGCACACCTGCACGCAGAGCTGGCAGTCGATGCAATCACCAAGGTCGACTTCTGCAGGGTTCACGTCACGTTTTCGCGGGCCACGGCTTTCGCCCCGGGCGACGTCGTAGGAAACGGTCAGGGTGTCCTTGTCGAACATCACACTCTGGAACCGCGCATACGGGCACATGTGCATGCACACCGCTTCTCGCAGCCAACCGGCGTTGATGTACGTAGCACCGGTGAAAAACAGCACCCAGAACAGGCTGACGCCGCCGATCTGCAGGGTCAGCAGTTCTTCGGCCAGCGGCCGTATCGGTGTGAAGTAACCGACGAAGGTCAGGCCCGTCAGCAGGCTGATCGCCAGCCACAAGGTGTGCTTGGCCGCGCGGCGCATCAGTTTGTTCAGGCCCCAGGGCGCGGCTTGCAGTTTGATCCGCTGGTTGCGTTCACCTTCGGTGATCTTCTCGCACCACATGAAGATCCAGGTCCAGGAGCTCTGTGGGCAGGTGTAGCCGCACCAGACGCGTCCGGCAAACACGGTGATCGCAAACAGGCCAAACGCAGCAATGATCAGCAGCGCCGACAGCAGGATGAAATCCTGCGGCCAGAAGGTCGCGCCGAAAACGTGGAATTTACTTTCCGAAAGGTCCCAGAGCACCGCCTGGCGGCCGCCCCAGGTCAACCAGACCGTACCGAAGAACAGCAGAAACAGAAAACCCGCGCCGCTCATGCGCAGGGTGCGGAACAGGCCGGTAAAGCTGCGGGTGTGGATCAGGTTGTCGCGGGATTTGGCCTTTAAAGTTGGACGCGAAGGTTCACTGTTTTTTATAAATGAGGCGGGCTCTACGGTTCGAACGGGGATTCTTTCGCTCATGGTCTTTCGCTCATCAGCCTCCATCAGGCCGGGTCACTATGAGCGTCGATCTGTTTGCGTAACAGACTCAGGTATCGCAATAAAAAGCGGATCAGATGAGCGCTGAGCCGCTGCCTGCGACAACTTGAAGCATCCGCCAGGACGGAACGCGGACGCTTATATCAGGCGCCCGCGGGCGTCGTTGATCGGGGTCAGTCAAATCACCGAATCACTGTCCGTGGCCTTCAGATGCCGGCGACCATCCTCTGCACCTGCTACGGTCAATGCATCGGCTTCTGCTTCGGTAATGTAAATGCGCTGGCCGTTGAGATCGACTGCCGACATGGCTTTGTCGCCGTCGGTAATGACAGTGACGTCGGGGCACAGGCGGATTTCTTCGCCGTTCTCGGTGGTGAAAAAGCAGGTCTGATTTTCGATGCGCACAGTCATGGAGAGGTCCTTTTTTCTGCGGGTTCTACAGGGTTAGGGCACAACCGGCGGCCATCGTTCTGTGCAACCGATTAATGGTCGGTACGGTCCGCATCTCTTCCAGACGACTTTTCATTGAATCATTACAAGGACTGCACCATGGACGCATGGCTGCATGAAGTTTGGGTGACGCTGCAAGCGGAGTTCGCCGACATCGGAGATGCCTCACAACTGACACGTGTCACCGTGAGACTGCTGATGGCCAAGCCTTAGACGATCGTTCGTTGCTCGGGACTGACGATCACCGGTGGCATGGTTTCCGGCGGATCTTCCCGCGCCGGCGGCGTAGTGCCAGGCGGCTCCTGCTCGGGCACCGGTTGCGGTTCTGTGGGCGGAATCGTCGGGCTGTCGATGTTCGGATCGGGTGTTTCGGCTGGAATAGGAATACTCATCGTTGAAGTCTCCAGTGGCACATGGCGTAAGTCGTGCTTAAGTTGATTGACCACTGGGAACTGGAATTGATTCCCCCGCAGACGCAGGCAAATCCCCGTGAACTTTTACCAAGCCCTGCCGCTCGGAACCTAAGTGAGTTCATTCCGGGGCCGACAGCCTTGCGCGAATGGCGACCCTGCACAAGAGCGTCCATGGGGCGTAAAGGAGAGATGCTCGATGACTGCCGAAAAACCGACAGAGCTCAATTACAACCCGCATATGCCGCTGTCGCAGGCTTTACTGCTGCCGCGCATCGTTATTGAAGACACCATGCCGACCCTCGATGGCGGGCAATTCGCCGTTAAAGCGGTGGTGGGCCAAGACGTGTTGGTCACGAGCAAAGTCTTCGCCGATGGTCACGACAAACTGGCCGTGCACGTTCGCTGGCGGACCGATGGCGATGAGACCTGGCAAAGCGAAGCCCTGAAAGAGCTGGGCAATAATGGCTGGCAAGGACAGTTTCGCGTGCGGTCCGAGGGTCGCTATGTGTTCTGCATCGAGGCCTGGATCGATCAATTTGCCAGTTTCTGCTATGAGCTGGAGAAGAAGCACGCAGCCAGAGTGCCGGTCAGTCTTGAGTTGCAGGAAGGTCGCAGCCTGGTTCAACAAGCGGCCGAGCGTACCGAAGGCCCACTGAGCGAAGAACTGGCCGCGCTGCACCATGAATTGGCCGGGTTGCTCGAGACCGAGCAGGTGGCGCTGTTTCTGCACCAGCGTAGCGCCGACCTGATGGCTCAGGCCGATCACCGCGCCTATTTAAGTCTCAGCCCCGAGTACCCGCTGGACGTCGAGCGTGAGCTCGCCCAGTTTGCCAGTTGGTATGAACTGTTTCCGCGTTCGATCACCGACGACCCGACACGTCACGGCACCTTTAACGACGTGCATTCACGGCTACCGATGATTCAGGACATGGGTTTCGACGTGCTGTATTTCCCGCCGATCCACCCGATCGGCCGCAGCTATCGCAAAGGCCCCAACAATTCCCTCACCGCCGGTCCCGATGACCCGGGCAGTCCGTATGCCATCGGCAGTGAAGAGGGCGGGCACGAGGCGATTCACTCGGAGTTGGGCACGCGCGAAGATTTCCGTCGACTGGTGGCCGCCGCCGCCGGCCATGGCCTGGAAATCGCGCTCGACTTCGCCATCCAGTGTTCCCAGGACCACCCATGGCTCAAGCAGCACCCCGGCTGGTTCAACTGGCGCCCGGACGGCACGATCAAATACGCCGAGAACCCGCCGAAGAAGTACCAGGACATCGTCAACGTCGACTTCTATGCCGCCGAGGCGATTCCGGGCCTTTGGTTGGCTCTACGCGACATCGTGGTCGGTTGGGTCGAAGAGGGCGTGAAGATCTTTCGCGTCGACAATCCGCACACCAAACCATTGCCGTTCTGGCAGTGGTTGATCGCCGATGTGCGGGCGCTTTACCCAGAGGTGATCTTCCTTGCCGAAGCCTTCACCACGCCGGCGATGATGGCGCGTTTGGGCAAGGTCGGGTATTCGCAGAGCTACACCTACTTCACCTGGCGCAATACCAAGTACGAACTGTCGACTTATTTCAGCGAGCTCAACGAATCGCCGTGGCGCGAATGCTACCGGCCGAACTTCTTCGTCAATACACCGGACATCAACCCGGCGTTCCTGCATGAGTCCGGACGCGCCGGTTTTCTGATCCGTGCAGCCTTGGCAACCATGGGTTCCGGACTGTGGGGCATGTATTCAGGTTTCGAGCTCTGTGAAGCCGCGCCCGTGCCGGGGAAGGAGGAATACCTCAACTCCGAGAAGTACGAGATTCGCCCGAGGGATTTCAATGCGCCCGGCAACATCATCGCCGAGATCGCGCAGCTCAACCGCATTCGTCGGCAAAACCCGGCGTTGCATACGCATTTGGGCCTGACGATCTACAACGCCTGGAACGACAACATTCTGTATTTCGGCAAACGCAGCGAGGATGGCAGCAACTTCATTCTGGTCGCGGTCAGCCTCGATCCGCATAACGTTCAGGAGGCGAATTTCGAATTGCCGCTGTGGGAAATGGGTTTACCCGACGATGCCAGTACCCAGGGTGAGGATTTGATGAGCGGTCATCGCTGGACATGGCACGGCAAGTACCAGTTCATGCGCATCGATCCGGCGCATCAGCCGTTCGGGATCTGGCGGATCACCGCGTCCTAGTACACCTCGGATACCTGTGGCGAGGGGATTCTGTGGCGAGGGGATGTATCCCCGTTGGGCCGCGAAGCGGCCCCCCAAATAAACCAGACAACCTATTCCTCCCGACAGATTTCGATTCACAGTAATTACGACTGCTTCGCAGCCGAACGGGGATACATCCCCTCGCCACAAAAGCCCAATACCAAAGCTAATGGCGCTGTGGTGGTTTTTTCGAATTCAACAGGAGTTACAAATGGCGAAGAAACCCAAGGCAGCCACCTTTATCAAGGACCCGCTCTGGTACAAGGATGCAGTGATCTACCAGGTTCACGTTAAGTCTTTTTTCGACTCCAACAACGATGGGATCGGCGACTTTCCCGGTCTTATCGCCAAACTCGATTACATCGCCGACCTCGGTGTCAACACCATCTGGCTCCTGCCGTTTTACCCGTCGCCACGTCGCGATGACGGCTACGACATCGCCGAATACCGCGGCGTGCATTCGGATTACGGCACGATGGCGGACGCCAGGCGCTTTATCTCTGAAGCCCACAAGCGTGGCTTGCGGGTCATCACCGAACTGGTCATTAACCACACCTCGGACCAACACGCCTGGTTCCAGCGTGCACGCAAAGCCAAACCCGGTTCGGCGGCGCGGGACTTTTACGTCTGGTCCGATGACGATAAAAAATACGACGGCACCCGCATCATCTTTCTCGACACCGAAAAATCCAACTGGACCTGGGACCCGGTCGCCGGACAGTACTTCTGGCACCGTTTCTATTCCCATCAGCCGGACCTGAACTTCGATAACCCGCAGGTCATGAAAGCCGTGCTTTCGGTGATGCGCTACTGGCTCGACATGGGCATCGACGGGCTACGCCTGGATGCGATTCCGTACCTCATCGAACGGGATGGCACCAACAATGAAAACCTGCCCGAGACCCACGACGTCCTCAAGCAGATCCGCGCCGAAATCGACGCCAATTACCCCGACCGCATGCTGCTGGCCGAGGCCAACCAATGGCCGGAAGACACTCAGCTGTATTTTGGTGAAACCGACAAGAAGGGCATGAATGGCGACGAGTGTCACATGGCCTTCCACTTCCCGTTGATGCCGCGCATGTACATGGCGCTGGCCCAGGAAGACCGCTTCCCGATCACCGATATTCTGCGTCAGACCCCGGAAATCCCGGCCAACTGTCAGTGGGCGATTTTCCTGCGCAACCACGATGAGTTGACCCTGGAAATGGTCACCGACAAGGAGCGCGATTACCTGTGGAATTACTACGCGGCCGACCGACGGGCGCGGATCAACCTGGGGATTCGCCGTCGGCTCGCACCGTTGATGGAGCGTGACCGTCGCCGAGTGGAGCTGCTCAACAGCCTGCTGCTGTCGATGCCCGGCACGCCGACCCTGTATTACGGCGATGAAATCGGCATGGGTGACAACATCTACCTCGGTGACCGCGACGGCGTGCGCACGCCGATGCAGTGGTCGATCGACCGTAACGGCGGTTTCTCCCGCGCCGATCCGGCCAGCCTGGTGCTGCCACCGATCATGGACCCGCAATACGGTTACCTGTCGGTCAACGTCGAAACCCAGGCCGGCGATCCGCATTCGTTGTTGAACTGGACCCGGCGCATGCTCGCCGTGCGCAAGCAGTCCAAGGCGTTCGGACGCGGCACCCTGAAAATGCTGTCGCCGAGCAACCGGCGGATTCTGGCCTACACCCGTGAATTCTCCGGGCCGGATGGCAAATACGAAATCATCCTGTGTGTCGCCAACGTATCGCGCAGTGCGCAAGCGGCGGAACTGGACCTGTCGGCCTACGTCGGCATGGTGCCGGTGGAAATGCTCGGTGGTAACGCCTTCCCGCCGATTGGCCAATTGAATTTCCTCCTGACCCTGGCGCCTTACGGCTTCTATTGGTTCGGACTTGCTGCGGAGAATCAAATGCCTAGCTGGCACGTAGAACCGGCGCAAAGCCTGCCGGACTTCACCACATTGGTGCTGAAAAAACGCCTCGAAGAACTGCTCGAAGCGCCGTCTCGCGGCACGCTGGAGCAGGGCATCCTGCCGAACTGGTTGCAGAACCGGCGCTGGTTCGCCGGCAAGGACGCGGCCATCGAGCAGGTCAACCTGACCTACGGCGTGCGCTTCGGTGATGCAGCGCATCCGGTGCTGCTGAGTGAAATCGAAGTCACCAGCGGCGGCCAGACCAGCCGTTATCAGTTGCCGTTCGGGTTCATTGCTGACGACCAGGTCGGGCCGGCGTTGCCGCAACAACTGGCGCTGTCGCGAGTGCGGCGCGGTCCGCAGGTGGGCTTGATCACGGATGCGTTCAGCCTCGAAAACTTCATTCGCGCGGTATTGCAAGGCATGCGGGACAGCACCGTGCTGCCTTCCGATGGTGGCGAGATTCGTTTCGAACCGACTGCCGAGCTGGCCAGACTGGGCCTGACGGCGGAATCGGAAGTGCGCTACCTCTCTGCCGAGCAGTCCAACAGTTCAGTGGTGATCGGCAACAGCCTGGTGCTCAAACTGATCCGCAAGGTCGCCTCCGGCGTGCATCCGGAACTGGAAATGAGCGCGTACCTGACCGCTGCTGGCTTCGCCAATATCTCGCCGCTGCTGGGGTCGGTCGTCCGCCGCGATGCCAAGGGCGAAGACAATCTGCTGATGATCGCCCAAGGCTACTTGAGCAATCAGGGCGATGCGTGGGAGTGGACGCAGAACAACCTCGAACGGGCGTTGCGCGATGAACTGGCGGACGCCATGTCGGAGCAGGAGCAACACTACAACGCCCTTGGAGAACTGAAAGATTTTGCGGGCATGCTCGGTCAGCGTCTGGGTGAGATGCATCAGGCACTGGCCGCGCCTACCGACAACCCGGACTTCGCCCCGCAAGTCACCACGCAAAAAGATGCCCTTGCGTCGGCCAAGGATGTCGCCGCGCAACTGGAACATGCGCTGAAGTTGCTCCAGCAGCATCAAAGCGAACTGAACGCTGCGGACAAAAACCTGGTCACTCGTTTACTGGACAACAAAAAAGCCATCCTAAGCCACGTCCAGGCACTGGGTAAAAAGGCGACCGGTGGTTTGCGGATTCGCGTCCATGGCGACTTGCACCTGGGGCAAGTGCTGGTGATCAAGGGCGATGCTTACCTGATCGACTTCGAAGGCGAACCGGCGAGGCCGCTGGCCGAACGGCGCGGCAAGCACAGCCCGTACAAAGATGTCAGCGGTGTATTGCGCTCGTTCGATTACGCGGCAGCCATGGCGATCAACGTGCACAACGTGGATAACACCGCCGAAGCTCAAGCCGCACGTCAGCGCGTATCGGACCGCTATCTAAATGAGGCGAAACAGACATTTGTCGTCGCCTATCGGCTGGCGGCAGCTAGTCTTGCTCATGCGTGGCAAGATCCGGAAGGCGAGGACGCAGCGCTCGCGTTGTTCGGCCTGGAGAAGGCGGCGTATGAGGTGGCCTATGAGGCTGAGAATCGGCCCACCTGGTTGCCCGTTCCGTTGCACGGCTTATATGGATTATTGAGTGGGCTTAAACCCTATTCCGATCTTGGTGGAGAGTAGTCATGAGTATCTCGAACAAGGAACAGGGTCACGCTAAAGAGGCGTTACTGCCCGGATCGCGGGACATCGACGCGCTGGTACGCGCCCAGCATCACGACCCCTTTGCAATTCTTGGCCCCCATGGCGATGACGTTGGCGGTCAATTCATCCGGGTTTACCTGCCAGACGCATTGAGCGTGCAGGTGCTAGCCAAAGACTCCGGGGAAGAACTCGGCACCCTTGAGGCCACCGAAACGCCCGGTCTGTTTGTCGGGCATTTCGATCGGGCGCAGCCGTATGTGCTGCGCACGCGGTGGGCGGGCGGCGAACAGGTTGCCGAAGACCCTTACAGCTTCGGCCCGTTGCTTGGTGAGATGGACTTATACTTGTTCGCCGAAGGCAATCATCGCGACTTGAGCAGTTGCCTCGGTGCGCAGCTGAAAAACGTCGACGGTATCGACGGCGTGCGTTTCGCCGTGTGGGCACCGAACGCCAAACGGGTGTCGGTGGTTGGCGACTTCAATAACTGGGACGGCCGTCGGCACCCGATGCGCCTGCGTCACCCTACCGGCGTCTGGGAGTTGTTCATCCCGCGCATGCAGGCAGGTGAGGCCTACAAGTACGAGATCCTCGGTGCCCAAGGCATTCTGCCGCTCAAAGCCGATCCGATGGCGCTGGCCACCTCGATGCCGCCGGACACCGCGTCGAAAGTTGCTTCGCCACTGAACATCGACTGGCAGGACCACGAGTGGATGCAGGCACGCGTCGAGCGTTCACACCCCAGTGCACCGCTGTCGATCTACGAATTGCACGCCGGTTCCTGGCAATGCGAGCTGGACGATTTGGGCGAAGTGGCCCGTCAGTACACCTGGCATGAATTGGGCGAACGGTTGATTCCGTACGTCAAGGAACTGGGTTTCACCCACATCGAACTGATGCCGATCATGGAACACCCGTTCGGCGGTTCGTGGGGCTATCAACTGCTCTCGCAGTTTGCCCCGAGTGCCCGTTACGGTTCGCCGGATGATTTCGCGGCGTTCGTCAACGCCTGCCACCTGGCCGACATCGGCGTCATCCTCGATTGGGTGCCGGCGCATTTCCCGACCGATACCCACGGCCTGGCGCAATTCGACGGCACCGCGTTGTACGAATACGGCAACCCGCAGGAAGGCTTCCATCAGGACTGGGACACGCTGATCTACAACCTCGGGCGCACCGAAGTGCACGGCTACATGCTGGCGTCAGGGCTGCACTGGCTCAAGCATTTCCACGTCGATGGCCTGCGCGTCGATGCGGTGGCATCAATGCTGTATCGCGATTACTCGCGCAAGGCCGGCGAGTGGGTGCCGAACCGTCACGGCGGTCGCGAAAACCTTGAAGCGATCGACTTCCTGCGCCACCTCAACGACGTGGTCAATCTGGAAGCGCCCGGCGCGCTGGTGATTGCCGAAGAATCCACGGCGTGGCCCGGCGTCAGCCAGAGTACGCAACAGGGCGGCCTGGGTTTCGATTACAAATGGAACATGGGCTGGATGCACGATTCGCTGCATTACATCCAGCAGGATCCGGTGTATCGCGCCCATCACCACAACGAACTGAGCTTTGGCCTGATGTATGCCTGGTCCGAGCGCTTCATCCTGCCGATTTCCCACGACGAAGTGGTCCACGGCAAACACTCGCTGATCGACAAGATGCCGGGTGATCGCTGGCAGAAGTTCGCCAACCTGCGGGCGTACCTGAGCTTCATGTGGGCGCATCCGGGCAAGAAACTGTTGTTCATGGGGTGCGAATTCGGCCAGTGGCGTGAGTGGAACCACGATCAGCAGCTGGATTGGTACTTGCTGCAGTATTCGGAACACAAAGGTGTGCAGAAACTCGTCGGCGACCTGAATGCGTTATATCGCGTAGAGCCCGCCTTGCATGATCAGGACGACGCGCCGCAAGGGTTCCAGTGGTTGATTGGCGATGATGCGATCAACAGTGTTTATGCGTTCATGCGCTGGAGCAAGGATGGACGGCCAGTGTTGGTGGTGGCTAACTTTACCCCCGTGCCGCGCGAGGGCTACCGGGTTGGCGTGCCGTTCGCCGGGCGATGGGCTGAGGTGATCAACAGTGATTCGGAGAAGTATGCGGGTTCGAATTACGGAAACAGTGGCGGGACGTTTGCCGAGGAAGAACCGAGCCACGGTCAGGCGTTGTCGCTGGTGCTTAATTTGCCGCCGTTGGCGGTGTTAATGTTGCGGCCGGAGTAGAGCCGTCGCGGCTAAGGGAGCCGAATCGAACGGAAATAGTTCGGTCTGTGCTCCCTTTAGTTTTCATTGTCTACTCGGGAGTCTAATGAGGCATCGGATGCGGTGCTTCCGTAAACCCTCTTATCTCTTTGAGCTTGATTACATGGACATTACTACCTCTCTCTTTTGTTATTTCAGTGACTTGAAAGTCTGCATGTATGGTGAATACCAGATCTTTTTCATATGAGAACCTTGAAATTACGTTTGCTGCACTGAATCCTGTAATTTCCATAAGCACCGGTATTTCCCCATGCATGAATGTTCTAGCAACCTCTTCGTTCCTGTCCACAGATAGAAAACTTTTGGAGTACAGGACAGTCCCTTTCTCTTTGGCTTTTTGAAACTTTTTCATTCCTTTTTCGCTGATATCCTGTCCTCGGTAATAGGTCTTCATTTCGGTACTTGACTGTTTGTACAGTTGGTAATTTACGCTGGCAGCATCTTCAAGATCGAAACCACTGCCCACGAATCTCACGTCAGTCGCCGTTTTTTTATCGAGCGCATCATCACCATGCCGGTGTTGTATCTCTTTGACGACATCCCTGCCGCGCAGTTTGATGGGCGAGCCCGTCCTCATGCCGTTATTTATCCGTTGAGAGCCTATATTTGTTCCATAGATAATGTTGAATGTTTTTAGTTCGGTAAATTCTGGAGTCGGAGCAGTAACCTGTTTTAGGGCGGCTGCAGGTTTCCGCTGTTCAGTATTCGCGCGAGGGGATAATTCTACTTTGATTCTTTCTATTGCAGCTATCAGAGTGTCGTGAGGCTGATCGCTATAAACATCTCTCAGAGCGCGTATGGCAAGTTTCGGATTTTGAGCATAGGCCTCAAGAAAACCGTCTTCTTTGATCATTTTTCGCGCCAATTTCCCTTCCGGCGATAACCCGTTGGGGTCATGCAACGCAACAGGGTTATTTCGCACCATTCGATACAAGTTAGGTCCATCAATTTGCCCCGCCGGGTCCGGATTGATCCACCGGGCCAACCACGACGCGTAATAGCGGAATCCGTAGTAATAGAGTCCTGTCGCATCTCGTTCCTTACCGGAATAACGTACGGTTTTGTACTTGGCTTCGACGGCGTTTCGACCTGCCCAAAGCGACGTTCCGCCGAATGCGTAAAACAACTCCCAACTGATCACGCTGGCCTGCTGGTCCAGTTCCAGCGTGCAGGATTTCACCTGATCGTTGAGGTTGTAGCGCACTTGATCCTGAGCAATTTCGTCGGGTGGCTTCGCGGCCCAATGCAGCACGCGCACGCTGTTACTGCCAGCGCCGGCCGTGATGACATGCAAGATTTCCCCGGTGCCGCTGTGGCTGCGGATTTCCAGGCCGGGCAGGTAACGCACTTCGCGAAAAAGGGTGCGGGCGTTGGTCTGGCTCCAATGCACTTTGCGCACCCGTTGACCGCCAGCGTCGTAGATGTAGCGTTCACGATCGTCTTCGCTATCATCGCGTAAGACGAGGCGCACTTCGCTCAGTTGGTTGCGCAGGTTCCAATTCAAACGTTGTGCAGGTTGCAGCTCCAGGAGATTGCCATTGGCATCAAACCCGTCGGTCAGTTCGTCTTCGGTCGGTGGCCGGCCATCACGTTCGGGCAAACAGCGGTTGCTGTAGCGGGCTCGGGTCAGGGTGCGGCCCTGGGCCTGTGCGCCGACATGCACAAGATCCAGCAGATTGCCGGCGGCGTCGTAATGGAGCGTTTGTGTGTAATGGGCGATTTGGTTGGGGTCCGGGATTAACGGTTGCAGCTCGGGCAGGGCGCCGCCGCCGCTGCCGGTCGCAGCTTCACAACCCGTGGCTTTGAGTAATTGACCGAGCGTGTCGTACTGATAGAGCTTGATCGGTTCGATGCGCTGGTTCTTGAAGAAGTGGATTGGTTGCGCGGCATCCTCGATGCTCAGCACGTTGCCCACGGCGTCGTACTGATATTTCTGGTGTTGCAACGGTGTGCCATCGGCTTTGTGAGCGCTCAGCTCGGTGAGTCGGCCATCGGCGTCGTCGTAAAAATGGCGGGTGACGACGCCGTTGCCGGCAGTTTCCGCTTCGACTTGGTTAATGGCGTTGTAACGAAGATCACTGACCAGCAGTTTCTCAGCCTGGCCAATGTCCGCGAGAGTCAGGCGGGTGTTTTTCAGCTGCCCCGCGACGGTGTAGGCGGACGCCTGGCGATTGCCCAATGCATCGGTCTGCTGCAAGAGTTCGGACGTAGGTGCGTATTGGCAGGAAGTGGTCGCGCCGACGCCGGGTTCGAGTAGTGCATCCCGCTCGGCGACCTTCAGCGGCCAATCCGGCGCATCAGTGCTGAGCAAAAAGTGCCGTGTGTGGCGCAGCACATTACCGGAAAGGCCCAAGTCCCGAACATGAACCGTACCGGCCGGGTCATCGTGGCGAACCAGCTGGCCACACAGGTTACGCGCGGCAGCTTCTGGATTCGCATCGGCATAGGTAAAGCGCTCCAGCGCATGCTCGGCGACTTCGTGCCCCCGTTCACGCACGGCCAGTGGCCGCAACAGATGATCGTATTCAGTCAGCGAATGGCTGCCACGACCGTCCCAACTCTCCAGGCCTTGCCCGGCTTCGCCCTGTAAGCCAGCGCGCCATCCCGCATCCACGCTGTCGGTCGACAGCGCGACGCCGGACAGGCTCGTCACTTGGCTCAGATTAAACGGCGTCGACGCATCAATTCGAGCCAGATCAAACAGACGCGGATCACGGCTGGCCAGCAACCGGCCGACCGCGTCGTAGCGTTGCTCGGTCACCCGGGTGTCAATCGGATCAACCGCCTCCCGCCGATGAAACTGCACGGCCCGAATCAGCAGCCCACGCGCATCCGACACTTGAATGGTCGGCGTGCCGGTATGCGCGTGTGACGATAACTCGTTTGGCATCCGTGCAAGCCTGAATCATAGTGGAGTGTCATCACAATGCACGACCTGCACGAGCCTGCCTACTGTAAGAAGTAACAGTTCAGGCAGGTTTTCTCACCACCGCATCCGCACACCCAGACTGCCAATCAACCCGTTCAAATCATTGTCATCCACATCGCTGCTGTAATCGGCACTGACGTACAGACTCACGGCGGGTGTGACTCTGGCCACCAGCCCCAACCCCACTTCGATGGTTGATGAGTTGCGACTGCTGCTGATCTTGTCGACTTGATCCAGGGTCACGGTATTGCCGGTATACACCGTGTGCCAAAGGTTGGTCCGCACGTACGGTTCAACCCCGAGGCCGTTGAAGTCGTAGCTACCCTTCAACCGTGCACCGACCCGTCCGCTCCAGGAGCTCAGGTCGCTGGACGTCGCATTTCCCGAGCCCGCGTAGGGCGTATCCAGCGTAATTCGCTGATTGATCAACTGCGCCTGGGGTTCGACGACCCAGTTGTCGCTCAGACCAATCGGAAAGCTGCCTTCTACCGAGAAGGTGACGGCGCTGCCTTCGGTGACTTGCCGGGCGCCTTGTTCATTGCGGCTGAACCCGTTGACGCGACCGCCGCTGGCCGACAAGTCAATGTGCCAGCCTTGGGGGCCGGTCAGGCTCCAGTAGGCGCCGAGGCTCTGGCCTTCCAGGTTTAACGTGTCTGTGCTGCGGTCGGCGAGGGCGCGACTGGTCAGCAGGCCGTTGTCGTTACCCCTGAACTGACTGGCGCCGCCGATCAGGCCGATCTGCTGGGTATGGCCGCTGCCACTTTGCAGCGTGAGAATGGCCGGACCCTTGTATTGATTGACGCCAGGAAGCGTGAAGCCCTGGGACTGGTAATCGGTTTGAGCCTGCCGCGACGCCTGTCCGTAAAGCTGATCCCAGGCCGCAGGCTCAGCGTCTTCAATCGTCAGGTGTGAACTTCGCAAATCGGGCATGGCGCTGAAGCGACTGGGGTAGGTTGTAGCGAGTGCGGGCAAGGTGAGCGCCGGGGCCTCCTGGTCATACCAGGGCGTTGTTTCTTCCTCGGCAGACGAGGCCTGCAGTTCCATGGATGAGCAAAGCAGGAGTGAACCCGAGACTGTGCAAAAAGTGATTTTGATCTCTTGTGGGGTGAAGGAAGTTTTCATGGAGGTCTACCTTGCAGTCGCATGCGGTATCTCGCTCTGGCGTCTCTCCTACCCCGAATGAGGGGCGACCGAATGGCGTGGGGCAAGCCTTTTCCCGCCCGTTTTCACGGGTGTCTGGTGGCTTGCCTCGGGTATTACTTCCGGGGGTAGTACGGTGAAGCTAAGAAGACTGAGGGCCCCGCGTCAAGAAAATGAACGATGAGCGGTATGGCTAAATTAGCTGATGCAACTGATTGTTTTTCTGCGCTTATCTAAGTTCTTGTTTGTACGAAAAATCATCGTGGAAGCCCTGATTCAGAGGCATTCGGCAGCCGACAATCGGTATGACGCCAAAAATGACCAAAGGAATTCTCCTATCAATTTCAACCTCAAATTGCTGTCAATAGTGCTTCAGCAGACGTTGGTGCGTGAAGGCGTCACAAATGCACTTCCACCGCCAACGGCAAATGATCCGACAAATGCGTCCATGGCCTGCTTCCCAATATCCGCGGGTCGTGACTACTGGCATTGCGCAGATAAATCCGGTCCAGGCGCAGCAACGGAAAGCGCGCGGGATAGGTTTTGGCAGGACGACCATGGTGGCGTTCGAAGGCTTCATGCAGGTAGTCGCGACGGCCGAGGGCGGCGTTGCCCTGTAGCTTCCAGTCGTTAAAGTCGCCGGCGATGATTACCGGAGCATCGTCGGGCAATGATTCCAGCAGCTGGCAGAGTAATTCGAGCTGCAACTGGCGATGGCTTTCCAGCAGGCTCAGGTGCACGCAGATCGCGTGGACTTCGGCGTGACCCGGGACGTCCAGCACACAATGCAATAGTCCGCGGCGTTCGGGACCGGTGATCGAGACGTCGAGGTTGCGGTATTCGCGGATCGCATACTTCGACAGCAGTGCGTTGCCATGGTGGCCATCCGGGTAAACCGCGTTGCGCCCGTAGGCGAAATCGCTCCACATGCTGTCCGCCAGAAACTCGTATTGCGAGGTCTGCGGCCAATCGTTGAAACGGGAAGAATGCCGCTCGTGTACACCGACGACTTCCTGCAGGAACACCAGGTCTGCCGACGTGCTACGTACCGCCTCACGCAGTTCCGGAAGAATGAAGCGTCGGTTGAACGCGGTAAACCCCTTGTGGGTGTTGACCGTCAACACCCGAAGTCGATGAATCGCCGGGGGCGTATTCAATGGCACTGGGTCGACGGACTGCCGTTTGGAATCATTGGTCACTTTCACTCCTCTGGATCAGGGTTGCTTAAGCATGCGACTGAAACCGGCGCGGGCAGTTCAGTTCGAATGTAAACCTCTGAGCCCGCTCCCACATTGGATGGGGTTAGTTCAGACGAACACGATTTCATACGGCAACCGCATACGCTCAAGCAGCACCGGTGGCAGCAGCGGGGCGATACCAATGGCGGGTTCACCGTCGAGCTGGCTGGCGTAAGCATGGGTGGCGTGGCTTTTGCGCGCTATGGTCCAGGTATCGAGCCGAACCTTGCGGGCCCGATGCCAGGGAATCAATCCACTGTCACGCGTCGGCCAGTGCCAGGCCCAGACCGGCAATTCATTGAACGCGGCCCCAACCGAGGCCGCGGCTTCGGCGCTGGCTCGGCCGACAGTTTCATGGTCGACGTTGCCGTCCTTGCACCAAGTGCTAAACACCACATCGCCAGGCCGCAGGTAGCGGGCAATGAACTGAGTCAATTGAAGCTCGCGCTCGGCGAGGGCATTGTCGGTGAAACCGCCGCGAATCCACTTCAGGCTGTGCATCGGCAATCCGAGCCGGCGCAAGGCTTCGACGCTTTCCTGGGGGCGAAACACGCTGAGGCGTTTCTCCGACCACTGCTGCGACCCCGGATGACTGGCGCTGCCGTCGGTGATCGAGATCAATTGCAGGGGATGGCCAAGGGCGCTGAGTAATTGCAGCAGACCGCCGCAGGTCACGACTTCGTCACCGGGATGCGGTGCAATCACCACGGCGCGCGCGCCAGCAGGGACCAGGGTCTGAGTGTTGATGACCGGAACATTGTCCAGCTGAGGCACGTTATTCCAGATCTGGGCTGACAGGCTGCTGTCGCTGAGGGAAACAGGTTTCATCGGGCTACGTCCTTGTTCTCGTTCATTGCAATGTTCCGCGCTCCGAACCCTGGATTGCGGCAAGCAGAGTATTGCTCAAGTAAGGCTATTCGTCGCGTCGGTGTTCGATCCGGTACGTTTTTTATCCAGTTTGCACCAGGTCGCGCAGGTAATCAGCGAATCCACCCGGGGCCCGATTGTCCAGTCGCGCACTGGTGAGCACCTGAGGACGCTGGCTCCAGGCAATCGTCGCGCCGCAGCGTTCGAGTTGCCGCACCAGTTGCACGTCCTCATCGCACGCCAGGGGTTCGAAACCGCCGGCACGCCGGTAAGCGTCGGCGCTGATCCCGAGATTGGCGCCGTGAATATGCCGGTGTCCCTCACGGTGCTGATAGTGCTGGTGATAACGAATCTGGGCCGATTCATCGAACGCATCATCCCATGCTTCCACTGTGACCGTGCCGCACACCGCGTCTGCTTCGAGCGACAGTTGCGCCACCAGCCAGTCATGGGCGACGCGACTGTCGGCGTCGGAGCAGGAAATCCAGCGCACCCCGCGCTCCAGCAAAAACCGCGCACCTGCAGCGCGGGCCTCGCCGACATTGCGTGCATTGATTTCCAGGCAATGCACCGGGTAACTGCCGACGATGTCGGACGATCGATCGGTACAACTGTCGAGCACCACCAGCACGGCGACAGATTCACCGTCCAATAGCTCATGCTGCGCGGCACGCAGCGCGGCTTGCAGACAGTCTTCAAGTAAATCCTCTTCGTTATGCGCCGGGATCAGAATGCCGATCATCGCAAGCCCTCCAGCGCCGCCACAGAGCGCGGTTCCCGGCTCCAAAGTTCCAGCAGGAAATCGGCTTCCTGATGCAGGACCAGGCGCGGCAGGTGCAGATGCTCGTGCAGCAAGTCATGAACCTGTCGGGCATTAAGCGGACAGCCATCGATCGGTGGGCGCCAGTGGCAGGCCAGCAGTTGTCCATCGGCGGTCAGTGACTGTGCCGCGTGTTCGATCAGATGTTTGAGGTCATCGGCGTCGAGGTAGTAACCGACTTCACTGAGCACGATCAGGTCGAACTGTTCGTTCGGCCAGTCGCCGGGCAAGCGGCTTCGGCGCACTTCGGCATGGTCGAACAGACCCAGGCGAGTTCTGGCCAGCGTCACGGCGGCGGCAGCGGTGTCGCAGCACAACAGGCGATCGCAACGGGTGGCCAGCTCGGCACTCAGTTCACCGTTGGCGCAGCCGGGTTCGAAGATGGCGCGGTAGCGGGGACGGGGCAACGCGGCGAGGGTGATCGCGCGTTTGCGCTGTTCGTACCAGCGCTGACGAAACGCCCAGGGATCGTCGCTGCCGGCAAACAGCCCGTCAAAATAGCGATCCTCGACGCTCATAAAAACACCACCTCAAACGGTTGCAACAAACGATCGAGCACATACGGCGCCAGCACCGGCGGCAAGCCGATGCGTGGGTCACCTTCAAGCTGACTGGCGAAGGCATGAATCGCGTGACGCTTGCGCGCAACCAGTGTCGGGGGGAGCAGGATTTTCCGCGCTCGCTGCCACGGCACCAGGCTGTCTTCAGGCGTTGCCCAATGCCACGCCCAGACGGGCAGTTCATGCATCGTTGCGTTGACACGTTTCGCCGCCGCGGCACTGGCACGCCCAACTGCTTCATGGTCGCAATGACCGTCTTCGCGCCACGTGGTGAAAACCACGTCGGTGGGGCGCAGGTGGCGTTGGATGAATTCAGCCAGTTCCGTTTCCCGCGCCGCGACCTGGCTGTCGGCGAACCCGCCGCGCAACCATTTCAAACTATGCAACGGCAGACCCAAGCGTCTGAGCGCTTCGACGGATTCCTGCGGACGGACCGCGCTCAAGCGCTCGACCGGCCAGCGCCGGGAGCCGGGGTGGCTGGCGCTGCCATCGGTCACCGAGATCAATTGCAACGGCCGCTCGGCGGCGGCGAGCAATTGCAGGAAACCGCCGCAGCCGAGCACTTCGTCGTCCGGGTGCGGGGCAATGATCACGGCGCGGGAACCTTCGGGTACCAGATCAAGGATGTCGATCACCGGCAATTGCGCCAGATGGCTGGAGGTTTGCCACAGGTGCAAGGACGTGCCCTGACCGACGATGGGATTGGTTTTCATAACGTCCATGTTCCCTTGATGACGTGCTTGCCGAGAGCGGCGAGGTCACGTTCGGCGTGGCTTTGGCGCAGGAACACCGGCAGGTCGGCGATCAGTCGGGCGAACTGCCGGTCCTTGCAATAAGGACCGGCGCAGAGGGCGTGGCCGACGTGCCGGATCACCTGCTCGACAGCATTTTCAACCGCCGCCCGGGTACGGCGAGCCAAGCGCTCGGCGTCGTCCTGAGGCGCGGCATCAATGCTCAATGCGCTGAATCGCAACACCGTTGCCGCCGCATGCAGCGCGCTGTCGACTGCGCCGAAGTGGGAGAGGGCGTGGGGTTCTTCGCGATGGCCACAGTGACTGCGCAGACGTTCGGCGAGACTTTGCGCCGCGCCGTACCAGCACGCCGCAATGCCGATCCCGCCTTGCCAGAAGCCCGGGCGTTGCAGGTAGTCGCCGGGGTTGCCGATGGCCTGCGCTTCGGCGCCGTCGAACAGCACTTCAACGCTGCCTGTGGCGCCCATGCCCACCGCTTGCCAGCCTTGATCGGTAAAGGTCACGCCGGGTTGATCCAGCGCCACCGCCACCAGTTGCTGCCGGTCCTGTACATCCCATGCGGTCAACAACGCGTGGCTCAACACCGCCGCGCCGGAACACCAGGCCTTGCGCCCGTTCAGCACAACCATCTGGCCTTGAGGACTGACCCGCACCTGCGCGTCCGGCGGCTCGGCGGCCCACATCCCCCAAGTGCTGGAAGGCGTGGGCGAACCGCCGAGTTGCTGAATGATCGCCAGGGCGTCGGTATGACCCTCGTATAACTTGCACAACCCCAGATCATGTCCGCCGACCTCGGCCAGACGCTGAAACCGCTCCAGCGTTCGGCCGCTGCCCGGCAGCGGAAGCTGATCGAGACCGGCCTCGACCAGTTCCCGCAAGCAGCGGCCTAGCGCCCGTGTATCGGCGTAGTCCGCTGACTGTCGATGGAGAAAAGCTGGTAGGTCCATTTCACTCTTCTTCCTCATGCTGCAATTCGAACAGCAGCAGCGAACGCCCGGTGACGGAATATTCGTGGCCGAACTCGAAGCGTTCCTGGCCGCGAATCGACGGTTGGTTGGTGTCGATCATGCAGGTCCAGAAACCGCCGTCCGGGACTTCGGGCAGGGTAAAGTTGACGATGTCGTGATGCGCGTTGACCACCAGCAACAAGGTCGCGTCGCCGCCCTTGCGGCGTATCCCGGTTTCTTGCGCACGGCCATCCATCAACATGCCAAGGCATTTGCCGTGCGCTTCTTCCCATTGCTCGATACTCATCTCGCTACCATCCGGTGCGAGCCAGGTGACATCCTTGACGCCGATGTCCTCGTTGTAATTGCCTACCAGGAATCGTCCGCGACGCAGGATCGGGTAGGCCAGGCGCAATTTGATCAGGCGTTTGACGAATTTCAGCAAAGCCTTGCCGTCTTCGCTCAAGTCCCAATTGACCCAACCGATCTCGCTGTCCTGGCAATAGGCATTGTTGTTGCCGTCCTGGGTGCGGGCGAATTCGTCACCGGCCACCAGCATCGGCGTGCCCTGAGACAGCAGCAGCGTGGCGAAGAAATTGCGCATCTGCCGCTGGCGCAGTTCGTTGATCTCGGGATCGTCGGTCGGGCCTTCGACGCCGTGGTTCCAGGACAGGTTGTTGTTGCTGCCGTCCTGATTGTTTTCGTCGTTGGCTTCGTTGTGTTTGTCGTTGTACGACACCAAGTCGTTGAGGGTAAAACCGTCGTGGGCAGTGATGAAGTTCACCGACGCATAGGGCCGCCGACCACGCTGGTTGAACATCTCGCCGGAAGCCGTCATGCGGCTGGCGAAGTCGGCCAGTTGACCGTCGTCGCCTTTCCAGAAGGCGCGCACGGTGTCGCGGAATTTGTCGTTCCATTCGACCCAACCCGGCGGAAAGCCACCGACCTGATAACCACCAGGTCCACAGTCCCACGGCTCGGCAATCATTTTCACCTGACGCAGCACCGGGTCCTGGCGGCAGGCGACGAGGAAGCTGTGGCGTTCGTCGAAGCCATCGTGATAGCGCCCGAGAATAGTCGCGAGGTCGAAGCGGAAACCGTCGACATGCATTTCCGTGGCCCAGTAGCGCAGCGAGTCGGTGACCATCTGCAGCACGCACGGGTGACTCAGGTCAAGGGTGTTGCCGGTGCCGGAATCGTTGATATAGAAGCGCTTGTCGTCGGGCATCAAGCGATAGTACGAGGCGTTGTCGATGCCGCGCATCGACAGCGTCGGCCCTTGTTCGTTGCCCTCGGCGGTGTGGTTGTACACCACGTCGAGGATCACTTCGAGATTGGCTTCGTGCAGGTGCGCGACCATCTCCTTGAACTCGGCAATCTTGCCGCTCGCCAGGTAGCGCGGGTCCGGGGCGAAGAACGCAATGCTGTTGTAGCCCCAGTAATTGGTCATGCCCTTGTGCAACAAATGCTGGTCATTCACAAACGCGTGAATCGGCAGCAACTCCACGGTCGACACGCCCAGTTTGCGGATGTGTTCCAGCACGTCGTCGACCATCAACCCGGCGAAGGTGCCACGCACGTTCTCGGGGACGGAAGGGTGGCGCATGCTGATGCCGCGAACGTGCGTCTCATAAATGATCGTCTTGTCCCACGGCACGCTCACGCGATGATCATGGCCCCAGGTGTGAGCCGGGTCGATGACTTTGCATTTCGGCACAAAGGGCGCGCTGTCGCGCTCGTCGAAACTGAGGTCGGCGTCAGGGTGGCCGATGGTGTAGCCGAACAGCGCTTCGGACCATTTCAATTGGCCGACCAGTTGTTTGGCATAGGGGTCGATCAGCAGTTTGTTGTGGTTGAAGCGATGACCGTTTTTCGGGTCATAGGGGCCGTAGACGCGGTAGCCATAAATCATCCCCGGATGGGCGTCGGGCAGATAACCGTGATAGATCTCGTCGGTGTATTCCGGCAGTTCGATGCGCTCCAGTTCAACCTCGCCGACGTCATCGAAAATGCACAGTTCGACCTTGGTCGCGTTGGCGGAAAACAACGCGAAGTTGACCCCCAGACCATCCCAGGTTGCACCCAGCGGGAAGGGCAGGCCTTCGCGGATTCGCGAGGCCTCGGCAAGAGGTTCTGGCGCGGATTTTTTTGGACTGGTCATGCATGCTCCTGCAAAAAAAAGGGAATTCACTGTAGGAGCCGAGCTTGCTCGCGATGGACGTTAACGATTACGCGACTCGTCTGAACAAACGCGGCGTGCTTGAGTCCATCGCGAGCAAGCTCGCTCCTACAATTTATCGGGGACGAACGCATCCACGGTGGCGAGCGAGCCCGCCACGAGGTCAGTCGGAACAATGCCGGGAAGCGTCAGCCCGCAGGCGGTTTACGCGCTGCCCGAGGTTTCTTCTCGGTGGATTTTTCGCCCGGCGCAATCACCGCCGCCGCGGCGGACGGTTTAGCCTTGGCTTTGGTCTTTGGCTCGCCGGCCTTGCCATTGGCGGCATTGCCGGCGGTGGACGTGGTGCCCGCCGCTTTGCTGCCGGCTGCCTTGGGCGATTTGCTTGGAGCCAGGGCTTCGGCTTCAGCCAGCTTGCGAGCCATTTCCCAGTGCCGAGCTTCCTCGCCATCGGGTTTTCCTTCCGATTCCCATATCTGATACGCAAATTGGCGGATGCGTTTTTCTTCGGTACTCATCGCTATGCTCCTGAACTGAACTCAAGCTTTCGGGCAGAGTTGGATAAAGAGATTGACCGGGAAATCCCCCAGCGCGGCGCCAATCATCAGCTCCTTGTGATCTGTGACTGCGACGCTGGAAAAAAGTCCCTTCAGATTGTCGTCAGGGGTGGTGAACGGTAAATTGACCCGCGTATCGCCCCACTGCTGCGCGCCAACCAGGGGTTCGGCACTGTTTTTCAGCAAGCCTGCGCAGCGTATCGGTACGATCACGATAGCCCGCTTCTGGTTGTACGTGCGCGCAAAAGCCAGTATCCGGTGTGCCTCGCTGCCGACCACGTCCAGCGCCTGATAGGACCCTTTCTGAAACAGCTCGGCATGCTCGGCGCGCAGGTTCAACGTGCGCGCGATCAGGGTTTGCTTGATGCGCCCATCACGCCAGTTGGCCAACAGATCAGACAGGTCGGGCGCACTGTGCATGGCCTGTTGACGACTGGCGTAATCGACCGGGCGACGGTTGTCCGGATCGACCAGCGAGAAATCCCAATATTCGTTGCCTTGATAAAGGTCCGGTATGCCCGGCACGGTCATGCGCAGCAAGGTTTGCGCCAAGCCGTTGAGTGCGCCGGGTGTCGCAATCGACATCGCTGCTTTACCGAGGGCTGCACGCAGCAGTTCACCTTCGGGGTTCAGCAGCAGATGTTCGAGAAATTGCTGACACGCTCGTTCATAAGCGTCGTTGGGCGCGCTCCAGCTGCTTTGCAACTTCGCTTCTCGCAAGGCTTTTTGCTGCCACTGCCAAACTCGTTGAGTGTAGTTCTCGAACGCCGCTTGATCGTCGTTGCGCAACTCCAGTGGCCAGCTTCCGAGCAGCGCCTGGTACAGAATCAACTCATCGCCGGTGGACGGCATCTGGTCGTCGCTGCGTAGAGGCCGAGCGAGCGCCTGCCAAAGCGGCACCTGCTCTGCAAACCACGCGCTGCGCTCGCTCAACACTGCCAGCCGCGCGCGGGTGTCTTCGCCACGTTTGTGGTCGTGGGTCGCGGTAGCCAGCAAGTTGTCGGGGAATTCTTCGAAGCGGTTGAGGCACGCCGCATGGAAATCGGCCACCGGCGCGCTGAACTGCTCGGTGCTGAACCCCACGTCGTTGCGCGACAGCAGAACCGCCGAGCGATACAACGCGGTGTCTTCCACGGCCTTCGCCGCCGCCGGTGAGGTCAGTTGCTGAAAACGTACGCAGGCGTGCTTGAGCATCTTGCGCGGGCGACCTGCCGGACGTTTGCGCCACGGTTCCCCTCCGAGCCACCGAGCCAGGCAATCGAGCACGGGCCAATCCGCTTCGCCGAGTGTTTGGCGCGCACCCTCCATGGCTTGCTGGAAAAACACATCGTCCTGCGCGGAGCGCCCACGGGGGCTGATGTAGGTGCGATACACCGGAAAGTGCACGATCAATTCCTGCAACGCCCGACGAATCGCGCCGAGGGTCAGGTCGCGGGTCATCAGGTCATCCCGAGCCACTTGCAGCAGGGCCTGGGCGACACTTTCGAAATCGCCGGCAAGCGAGCCATTGAGGATCTGCTGACGCGCCAGTTGCGCTTCCTGACGAAAATCGGCGGGCCGTTCGCTATAGCGATTCCATAGTTCACCCAGGGTTTGTGCGCCGGCGGGGTCATGTTGCAGCAACGACAACTGGTTCATGAATTCATAACCGGTGGTGCCATCCACGGACCAGTCTCGGTGCAGCGTTTCTCCCTCGCCAAGGATCTTCTCGACGAAGATCGGCAAGTGCCGATCCGGTGCCAGGCTGTCGACTCGGCGCCGCAGCTTGCGGCAATAACCGCGCGGGTCGGCGAGGCCGTCGATGTGGTCGATGCGCAAGCCGTCGATCAGCCCTTCAGCCACCAGCTCGAAAATTTTTGCGTGGGTCGCTTCGAACACGGCCGGACGTTCCACCCGCAGACCGCCCAGTTCATTGACATCGAAAAAGCGCCGCCAGTTGATGTCATCCGCTGCCGTGCGCCAACTGGCGAGGCGATAGCTCTGGTGTTCCAGCAACTGGTGCAGACGCTGGAAGCCGTCCGGCGTGAGCGAGTCGTAGGCTTTCAGGTTTTGTTCAATAACTTGAAGCATCGCCGGATCGCTGGCGAGTTCGCGCAGCTCGTCTTTCAACGGCTTTGCCAGACAATAGGCGTCGGTCTGATAGCCCAAGGTGCTGAAGCGGTCCGCGAGTGTTTTGAGTTGCTCGTCGTCCGCTTTCAGCAGTTCGCCGTAACTCATCGGGCAAATCGGGAAATGATGGTCGTAGTGTTCGACGTAAAACGTGCCGTGTTGGGCATCGAAGCGCAGGGGCAGGGTGCCGTCCTGCAATGCAACGCCGTAATCGCTGCCGAGGAAGGGCAACAGCAACTGGCCTTCCAGCAACGGATCAGGCGAATGCCATTGAATGTCGAAAAATTCGCCGAACGGACTCAAGCGGCCCCATTCCAGCAAGTCCAGCCACCAGGGATTATCGCCGCCGCCCACCGCCATGTGGTTGGAAACAATGTCGAGGATCAACCCCATGTTCTGCTCGCGCAACGCGCTGACCAAACGGCGCAACGCCGCTTCTCCGCCCAGTTCCGGGTTGACCGTGGTCGGGTCCACCACATCATAGCCGTGCATGGAACCGGCGCGGGCGCTCAGCAACGGCGAGGCGTAGACATGGCTGATGCCGAGGCGGGCGAAATACGGCACCAGCGGCACCGCTTGATCGAGCGTGAAGCCTTTATGGAATTGGAGTCGCAGGGTCGCGCGTAGCGGTTGAATACGTAGCTGATTCATCGGTCACGCTCGGCGGCTTGAAGTCGCGCACAAGCGAGCAGTTCCAGGCGCCGGGAGGCGTCCGGGTCATCGAGCAACGCTTCACTTTCGCCGGGCAAGCGTCGCGACCAATTGGGATGGGCGTCGATGGTGCCGGGCAGGTTGGCCTGCTGTTCGACGCCCAAGGCATCCTCCAGCGGCAACAACACCAGCGGCGCGCGGGTATGACCGAGGAAGCGAATGGCCGCGTCGAGCACTTGATCGGTTTCGTGGGACTCCTCGCGGAAATTCTGCGGATCTTCGCTCAACACGCGGCGCAGGCCTTCGCGCTCCCGTTCGCGATGATGACGCCACTCGATTTCACTTTTGGCATCGACCAGCCCCAGTCGGGCGTTCCAGTCGATATCGCGACCATGCCACCAGCCATTGAGCGTCGGCAGATCGTGAGTGCTGGTGGTCGCCAATGCGTTGTCCGGCCAGTCGAGGATCGGTTTGAAGTGTGCGTTGTCCTGTTCGAACAGCATGACGCGCATGCCGAGGATCGAGCGGGCGATGAGTTTTTCCCGCAGGCCGTCCGCCACCGTGCCGAGATCTTCGCCGAGGACGATGGCCTGATGCCGATGGGATTCCAGGGACAACAGGCGCAGTAGATCGTCAACCGGGTAATAGAGATACGCGCCATCGGCGGGTGATGCGCCGTTGGGGATCACCCACAACCGTTGCAGGCCCATGACGTGGTCGATGCGCAGGCCACCGGCGTGCGCGAAGTTGGCCCGGAGCATCTCGATGAACGCGCGAAAACCGTGGCGCACCAGACCTTCGGGTGAGAATGCAGAAATGCCCCAGCCTTGGCCCGTGCGATTGAGAATGTCCGGCGGCGCACCCACCGTCAGGGAAGCGAGCAACTCGTCCTGGCGACTCCAGGCCTGGCTGCCACCACCGTCGGCACCGACCGCCAGATCCGCGATCAAGCCAATGCTCATGCCACTGCCGCGAGCAGCGGCTTGCGCGCGCTCCAGGCAACGGGTGATCAGCCACTGGCAAAAGGCAAAGAAGCCGATACGCCCGGCATTCTCTTCGGCGAATTCAGCCAGCGCCGCGCTTCGCGGATTGCGCCATTGTTCGGGCCATTCGCGCCAGTCGAGGTTTTCGCCCTTGGCCGCGCGGGCCTCTTGAATGGCTTCGAAGCGGCAGTGGTTTTCCAGCGCTTCGCCTGCGGCATGGCGGAAACTACTGAAATCGGCATGCAGCGGGTGCTCGCCCTGAACGAAACCTTCGTACAACGCCTGCAACAGGCGGTGCTTGGCTTCGGCCGCGACGGGCCAGTTAACCAGTGGCTGTTCTTCCAGCTGCGTCAGTTCAGCGGCGAGCCCGGTGGCATCAATCGCCGTGCGCATCGCACGCTCGCCAAGGATCGCGCCGGGCGCGGCGTACAGGCTGTTGAGAAACAGACGGCTGGACGGCGAATAGGGGCTGTAGCGCTGGGTGTCGTTGCTGAACATCGCGTGCAGCGGGCTGATCGCCAGCGCTTCGGCGCCGCGTTCACCGGCTACCCGGGCGAGATCCTCCAGTGCCTGGGTGTCGCCGAAACCGCCATCGCCGGGACGCCGCAGCGAGTACAACTGCACGCTAAGACCCCAGGCGCGTGGGATCGGACTGTCGACGGCATCACCGACGCTGTAGCAGCGCGCCGGTGCCACGGCCAGCGTAAAGGATTGCCCGTCAATGCTGACATGCTGGTAACCGATCGGGACCAGACCGGGCAACATCGCCTCGGCATCCAGTTTCAGATGGAGCCGCGAACCGTCTTCGAGGTGGATTTCGCAAGGTGTTTGTGGCTCAAAGTAATGCGCCAGGTTGAGGCCCACGCCAAAGTCGGCGGTCAGCATCGGTGGCAGTTGCAGGGTCTGTTGCACCTGCTGCAATTCAAGCAGGCTGGCGTCGATTTCCTGTGCGCTGCCGGCCGGGTGGCCGAGTCCGATCAGGACATTGCGTAACACTGATGGAGCGACTTTCTGTGGGCGGCCATTGGCGTCGATCCAGTCGACCGCCAAGCCAGCTCGGCTGGCCAGTATTTCAAGTTGCGCATCACTCATTGGCGCTCTCCATCCGGGGTTGGCAAAGGGGCTGCGGCCGTGAGGCTGACTAGCGCGCAATACGGGGCAAGCGTGCCCTCATCCAGCAGGGCGGCGGACTTCGGTGGGTGTTCGAACAGCAACGAAGCGTCGGCCTGTGGGGAGTGGACCACTGGCTTGTCGCTGAGGTTCAGGTCAATGCGCAGCAGACTGCCATCGCCCAGTTGCCAGCGAGCCGTCACCGCACCTTTGGCCAGCACGTCGGCACCCAGCGGGTGCGTGCCGGGCACGCGGGCGATGATCTGCTCGTGGCGGATTTTCAACAGTTGGCGATACAGCTCGTAAGTGGCCGATTGCCGGCTCGCCATCAGGTCCGGACGTGAGTCTTCAAAGGTCTGCTGCGCGTTCGGGTCGGGAATCCGTTCACGTTTATCCGGATCGGCAAATGCGTCGAACGCGGAAAACTCGTTTCGTCGACCTTCGCGAACCAGCTTCGCCAGTTCGCCGTGATGGCTGGTGAAGAACAGGAACGGCGCTTGCGCGGTAAACTCGTCGCCCATGAACATCAACGGGATCATCGGCGACAACAGCAACAACGCTGTCGCGGCTTTCAACGCGTCGGGGTGAGCCAGTTGGTGCAGCCGTTCGCCAAATGCACGATTGCCAATCTGGTCATGATTTTGCAAAAACAAGACGAACGCGCTGGTCGGCAAGTGCCCGCTGGACTCACCCCGGGCGTCGCCATTGCGGTTGGTGTGGCCCTGAAACACGAAGCCCTGACTCAGGCAGCGCGCTAATTTTTCGGTGGGATTGTCGGCGTAGTCGGCGTAATAGGCGTCGGTTTCACCGGTCAGCAGCACGTGCAAGGCGTTGTGGCCGTCGTCGTTCCACTGCGCGTCGTAACCTTCCTGCAGCAAGCTGGCCTGGTTGTGTTCATTTTCGACCGTCAGCCACACATGTCGCGCCGGGTCGATCTGCTGCCGGATGCGTTGCGCCAGTTCCTGTAGAAAGTCCGGGCTTTTGATGGCATGCACCGCGTCGAAGCGTAAACCGTCAAAGCGGTACTCCAGCAACCACATCAACGCGTTCTCGATGAAGAACTCGCGCACCTCGCGCCGCCGGAAGTCGATGGCCGCGCCCCAAGGCGTGTGCTTGTCTTCATTGAAGAATTCTTTGGCATAGCGATGCAGGTAATTGCCGTCCGGGCCGAAGTGGTTGTAGACCACGTCGAGAATCACCGCCAGGCCATGGCCATGGGCGGTGTCGATCAGGTGCTTGAGTTGTTCGGGGGTGCCATAGGAGGCTTGGGGCGCAAAGGGCAGAACCCCGTCGTAGCCCCAATTGCGATCACCGGGAAACTGCGCCAGCGGCATCAGTTCGATTGCGGTAATGCCCAGTTCGGCGAGCCGCGCCAGATGCTGCTCGACTGCGGCGAAACCGCCGAGAGCACCCACGTGCAACTCGTAGATCACCGCTTCGTGCCAGGGGCGTCCCATCCAGTCGCGGTGTTGCCAGGTGTAGGCGAGAGGATCGACCACCACGCTGTGCCGATGAATGTCACCGTCCTGAGCGCGTGAGGCCGGGTCAGGTACCTCTAGCTCGCCATCAATGTTGTAGCGGTAACGCGTGCCTGCGGGGCAGCGCGCCTTGATCACGAACCAGCCATCAGCCTGAGGTAATAGCGGCAAGGATTGTCCATCTTCCAGTTCGACACTGACAAAAAACGCATCTGGCGCCCACAAGGCAAAACGCGTGTGTTCGGCGTCCAGCATGATTGCGCCGTGGGGCCAGGTCTCTAGGGTCCGTAACGGCATTGTTCAAAAACCTCTTACTGTCTGTTCGATTTCCCCAGTGCTTTAGCCACCAGCTGTTCATAGAGTTCGGCGTAGGGTTCGACCGCTTTGCACCAGTTGAACGGTGCGGCCATGGCGCGGCAGCGCATGGCATTGAGCAGGTCGGGAAAGGCAAACACTTTGAAGGCCCGACTCAGGGCTTCCTGATAACTCTCCACGGTGGATTCGTCGAACAGGAAACCGGTCACGCCGTTTTCGATGGTGTCGGCCAGACCTCCGGTGTTGCGGGCCACCGGCAACGAACCGAAGCGCTGGGCGTACATCTGGCTCAGGCCGCAAGGTTCGTAACGCGACGGCATCAGCAGGAAATCACTGCCCGCGAACATGCGGCGGGCGTCGGTTTCGTTGAAGCCGATGCGTACACCGATTTGCCCCGGGAAACGCAGGGCCAGTTCGCGCATGGCTTGTTCTTCTTCCGGTTCGCCCCGACCGATGATCGCGATCTGGCCACCTGATTTGACGATGTACTCGGACACGGCTTCTGTCAGATCCAAGCCTTTCTGGTAGACCAGTCGCGAGACCACGGCAAACAGCGGGCCTTCTGAATCGTCCAGGCCGAACAGGTCACGCACGTGCGCCGCATTGACCGCTTTGCCTTCCCAGTCACCGATGCTGAAGGGGCGGAACAGGTGCGAGTCAGTGGCGGCGTCCCAGCTCTCGTCGATGCCATTGGGAATGCCGCTGAGCAAGCCCTGCTGGGTCTTGGCGGCGAGAAAGCCGTCGAGGCCACAGCCGAAGGCCGGCGTGGTGATTTCCTGGGCGTAGGTGGCGCTGACCGTTGTGATGTGGCTCGAATAAGCCATACCGGCCTTGAGAAACGACATCTTGCCGTAGAACTCCATGCCTTCCTGTTGCAGGGCATGCGCCGGAATGCCCAACTCCGGGCAGGATCCGAGACCGGTCACACCCTGATAGGCGAGGTTGTGAATGGTGAACAGCGTCGGGGTTCGCTGCCCACGCCAGTGCATGTACGCCGGCGCGAGCCCGGCGGGCCAGTCATGAGCGTGCACAAGGTCCGGGCACCAGTGAATCTGGGCGAGGTTGGCGGCGATGTCGGCAGCCGCCAGGCCGAGGCGGGCGAAGCGGATATGGTTGTCCGGCCAGTCGCGGCCGTTGTTGGCGCCATAGGGCGAACCTTCGCGCTCGTAGAGTTCAGGGCAGATCAGCACGTAAATGACCAGGCCGTCGGGCATGTCCATGCGCCCGATCTTGCACGGAGGCAACGCGGCGTGACCGCCCAGTTCACCAATAATATGAATCGGGTTTTCGCTGTGCAGCACTTGCGGGTAACCGGGGATCAACACACGAACATCGTGCAACTGAGCCATCGCCCGGGGCAATGCTGCGGAGACGTCGCCCAGACCACCGGTCTTCACCAGGTCGGCGATTTCCGAGGTCACGAACAACACTTTCTTTCGATTGGGATTCTGGATGGCGACCGGCGTCAGCGTCTTGGTGCTCGGGACGTTGATCGATTGGGCACTTGGGGCACTCACGGCGCTCGATTCGCCGACCTGCTGATGAGCACGCTCTCCCTGAATGTCTAAAGCCGTACTGATCATATGAATCTCCCGTGTTGTTGATCTAATTCTCAAGTCTGGCAAACGGTATTTCGTGGCCAATCCTCTGGCCGGGCGCAAACGCGCGACGCATCGGTAAGCAAACGCTGCCCATGCGTTGAAGCAGAATGTCTGGAGTGGCCGCTGCAAGGATTGCACCAGTCGCAACGCACCTACCTGTCAGAGGACCGACCACGAACGGCAAAAGTTTCGATTTTTTTTGCACTTTGTGACCAGCCGGTTTTGCCCCGCGAAAATGAGTCTAGGCCAGAACTTAGAGCGGTAAAGGGCAGATGGCAAAATTGTTCGACAATCGGTGCAAAGAGGTACGAACGTGCATGAAGTACGGCTGAACGTTCCGACGAAGGGCATGTTTTTTGGTAATCGCGCCCCAAAAAGTAACCTGGCGTTCACATGAATGTGCGCGCACTGCAACGGCTGCGCACTATGTGGGGGCGTTGAGGTCCCGCTTTTGGCCGAACCGCTGCCTTACTGCCGGACGGGATGCCTTGTTATAGTTCGGGCTACTTTTTTTGCCCGGTAAAGGATCGTTGCCATGTCCCAGTACACTGCATTCACTGTCGAACTCGCCGATAAGATCGCTCATGTGCAACTCAATCGTCCGGAAAAGATCAATTCGATGAACGCCGCATTCTGGAACGAGATCATCGAGATCTTCCAGTGGATCGACGACACCGACGAAGTGCGGGTGGTGGTGCTCAGTGGCGCCGGCAAACATTTCTCGTCGGGCATCGATCTGATGATGCTGGCCGGTGTGGCTAACGAGCTGGGCAAGGACGTTGGCCGCAACGCGCGCCTGCTGCGTCGCAAGATTCTGGCGCTGCAAGCCTCCTTCAATGCTGTCGACAATTGCCGCAAGCCGGTGCTGGCGGCGATTCAGGGTTATTGCCTGGGTGGCGCCATTGATCTGATTGCCGCCTGCGACATGCGTTACGCCGCTGAAGATGCGCAATTCTCTATCAAGGAAATCGACATCGGCATGGCCGCCGACGTGGGCACCCTGCAACGCTTGCCGCGGATCATCGGTGACGGCATGCTGCGTGAACTGGCTTACACTGGTCGCTCGTTCGGCGCCGAGGAAGCACGCAGTATCGGGCTGGTCAATCGCGTCTACAGCGACACCGCCAGCCTGCTCGACGGCGTCATGGGCATCGCCCGCGACATCGCCGGCAAGTCGCCGATTGCGATCACCGGCACCAAAGAGATGATCAGTTACATGCGTGACCATCGCATCGACGACGGCCTCGAATACGTCGCCACCTGGAACGCCGCCATGCTGCAATCCACTGATCTGCGCGTGGCCATGGCTGCCCATATGGGCAAACAGAAACCCGAATTTCTGGATTGATTGAAAAATGATTTCACGCTGGACCACCGCAGTACTGGACACCGAACAACCGGGCGGCTGGGCCGTTGCGCGCAGCCCCGAAGGTTTTCTGTTCGATGACAATGGCGCGCTGTTCCCGCGCGAATGGCTCAAGCGTCAGGACCTGTCGATGCTCGCCGAACATGGCATAGGCCACCTGGATGGCGAGCCGGTGTATCTGCTGGAGCTGCGCAGTCATAGCGAAGTGCCGGGCTGCAGCTGGAAAGGCCTGCGGGCGTTCATGCTCGAAAGTGATCACACCGTTTACAAAGTGCTTGGTTATGCCGCGCAGATTGGCACCTGGGCCCGTGAACACCGTTTTTGCGGTAACTGCGGGCAGGCCACGAAGCAAGTCTTCCGCGAACGGGCGATGTATTGCGAACCCTGCGATCTGCGTTACTACCCGCGCATTTCGCCGAGCATGATCGTGCTGATCACCCGTGGCGATGAAGTCCTGCTGGCGCGTTCACCGCGGTTTGTTACCGGGGTCTACAGCACGCTGGCCGGATTCGCCGAGCCGGGCGAATCGGCCGAGGACTGCCTGATCCGTGAGGTTCGCGAGGAAGTGCAGATCGAGGTCAGGAACATCCAGTACATGGGCAGCCAGTGCTGGCCGTTTCCGCACTCGATGATGCTCGGTTTTCATGCCGAGTACGCCAGTGGCGAGATTGTGTGCCAGGAAGACGAGATCGAGGACGCCCAGTGGTTCAACGTGCACGAGCTGCCGCCGTTGCCGGCGTCACGCTCGATTGCCCGTTACCTGATCGACGTCTACGTGGCGCGGCGCTTAGGCCACGCTGAACCAGTGTTGCCAGGCTAGGCGCACGGTCAGGCCCAGCACCACGGTGATGAATACCGGGCGAATGAACTTGGCTCCGCCACTGATGGCGGAGCGGGCGCCGAAGAAAGCACCGACCATGACCGACAGGCCCATGCTCAGGCCAATCACCCAGTCCACTTGCCCGGAAAAGATGAACACCGACAGTGCCGCAATGTTGCTGACGAAGTTCATGCTGCGGGCCACGCCGCTGGCTTTCACCAGGTCGATGGGGTACATGAGCAGGCTGCTGACGGTCCAGAACGCGCCCGTGCCCGGTCCGGCGACACCGTCGTAGAAGCCAAGGCTGAAGCCTTGGGTCGATTGCCACTTTTTCCTGATCGGTGCGTTGCTGTCCAGCGGCGCTTTTGGCGTGCCGCCGAACAACAGATAAAGACCGCAGGCGAACACGATCACCGGCAGCATCTTGTTCAGCCATTCGGCGGGCAGGTAATGCGCAACCACCGCACCGGTCAGCGCACCGACCAGCGTGCCGACGATGGCGTGCACCCACTGCCGGGGATGGAACAATTTGCGTCGGTAGAAGGTGAAACTGGCGGTGGCCGAACCGAAGGTCGAACTGAGTTTGTTGGTGCCCAGCACCAGATGCGGCGGCAGGCCCGCGGTCAACAGCGCCGGAGTGGTCAACAGCCCACCGCCGCCGGCAATGGCGTCGATAAAACCGGCAATGAAGGCGACAACGGCCAGAATGGCCAGGGTGGTGAGGTCAACGCTGAGTTCGAAAGGCATGGAATCGGCTTATTCGGCGGGGGGCAGCAAGTGGGCTGCGGGAAGGGCCGATATCTTACCTATATCCAGACTTTGCGGCGACCGGGCTGATCTCTTCGACTCGATCGCGAAGGCGTCAGCTCTGACGACACATCACTTGCGGGTGTTCTCGCTCAAGGGCCCCGGCGGCAATGCGCTGGAAGATCGGCCGGAACTTCGAGGTCAGCGCTTCAAAGTCGGCGCCAAGGGACAGCGGATTGATTACCTGATGTTCGGTCATGGGACAGCTCCTCGGATCGGCAGTGGATATCGAGCTGATTGCACGGTCCATGCCGGAGCAGGGCAGGCAGGATCAGCAGGGATGTTCGGACTTGGATGGGCTTGAACTGTTGCTGTACCAACAGCGCAGCAGCAAATTGCCCCTGACACAGTCAGATCATTGGGGGAGCGGGCTTGCTCGCGAGTGGGGTGAGTCAGTACGCATCAACGCTGACTGACACACCGCTTTCGCGAGCAAGCCCGCTCCCACAAGAGATCCATGTGAGCTTAGAGACCCAGATCGGACAGGCTTGGGTGATCGTCCGGCCGACGACCCAGTGGCCAGTGGAACTTGCGGTCGCTTTCCTTGATCGGCATGTCGTTGATGCAGGCGAACCGGTTGGCCATCAAACCGTTTTCGTCGAACTCCCAGTTTTCGTTGCCGTAGGAACGGAACCAGTTGCCCGAGTCGTCGTGCCATTCATAGGCGTAGCGCACGGCAATGCGGTTATCGGTAAAAGCCCAGAGTTCCTTGATCAGGCGGTAGTCGAATTCCTTGGCCCATTTGCGCGTCAGGAAGGCTTTGGCTTCTTCACGGTTGTAGGCGAACTCGGCGCGGTTGCGCCATTGGGTGTCCAGGGTGTAAGCGAGGGACACCCGCTGCGGGTCACGAGAATTCCAGCCGTCTTCAGCCAGGCGAACTTTCTCGATGGCCGATTCAAGGGTAAAGGGCGGCAATGGCGGACGAACTTCAGCGTTAGACATTTACAGTCTCCCTATCAATTAAAAGTTCAAGCAAGTTGTCGGGCTTGGTTAAAGTGTTACAGGTCCAATAACTTTCGCGCCATGCATTGCGCATTATCGGCGGCACTGTGATCACCCATGACAAGCGCCACGGTAATGGCACCGTCGATCAGGATCAGCAGCTGTCTGGCCAGCGTCTCCGGGTCGGCAGCGCCATGTTCGGTGCAGAGCTCGCGCAGGTAGTCGAGCAGCTTCTGTTTGTGTTCTTTGGCGACCAGGCGAATCGGGTCTTGCGGGTCGCCGATCTCACCGCTGGTGTTGATGAAAGCGCAGCCGCGAAAGCCTTCCGAGCCGAACCAGGCCTTGAGCACGTTAAACAGGTTAAGCAGGCGATCGGCCGGGGTTTCGGCCTGGTCGACGGCGCTTCTGTACCAGTGCATCCAACGGACGTCGCGGCGTTGCAGGGCCGCAACGGTCAGCTCCTCCTTGTTGGCGAAGTAGCGGTAGATACTTTTTCTGGAGACGCCGGCGGTCTTCACCAGAAGATCCATGCCGGTGGCAGCGATGCCACTTTTGTAGATCAACTTTTCGGTGACGTCCAGAATGATGTCGCGGGTTTCGTTGTTAGTGATTTCGTTCATGTGTAGACAGTAGAACGATCGTTCTCCTTGGTCAAGCGAGTATTTGTGACGTTAGTGAAATCGCCTTCGCGAGCAAGCCCGCTCCCACATTTGAAATGTGTTCTCCCTGTGGGAGCGGGCTTGCTCGCGAAGGGGCCCTCACAGACACCAGCAAGACCCAAGCCCATCCATGGTGTAAGCTCTCAAACTCTCCGGATTCGACCCAATTGCGAGCCCTATGCCGTCGCTTTTCAAACGCTCTCTGCTGCCCAAACTGCGCAGTTTTCCGCTGACCGCCGATGCCGTCACCATCCTCTCTGGCGCTGCCGAATTCCGCCGTTGCCTGTTGGAAAAAATCGCCCAGGCGACTCGGCGCATCTACATCGTCGCGCTGTACCTGCAACAGGATGAAGCCGGCCAGGAAATTCTCGATGCCTTGCACGCCGCCAAACTCGCACGTCCGGAACTGGACGTGGTGGTGGTCGTCGACTGGCTGCGCGCCCAGCGTGGCTTGATTGGTGCGGGCAAACAGCCGGGCAATTCGGCGTGGTATCAGGAAACCACCCGAACCCACGCCAGTGTGGTCCCCGTGTACGGCGTGCCGGTGCAGACCCGCGAGCTGTTCGGCGTGCTGCATTTGAAAGGCTTCGTGATTGATGACTGCGTGATCTATAGCGGCGCGAGTCTCAACAACGTCTACTTGCACAAGTTCGACAAATACCGCTACGACCGTTATCACCTGCTGCAGAACAGCGCTTTGGCCGATTCGATGCAGCACCTGGTCCAGCACGGCCTGATCGCGTCGAAAGCGGTGCACCGTCTCGATTTGCCGAACCTGCCGACCACCCGCAGCCTGCGCAGCGACATCGGCGACCTGCGCAGCCGGCTCAAGCACGCGGCGTACGACACCACGACGGGCAGCACGGCCAAGGACGGTTTATCGGTCAGCCCGTTGCTCGGTGTCGGCAAGAACAACCCGTTGAGCCGGGTGATTTGCGAGTTGATCGCCAGCGCCCAGCATCAACTGACGATCTGCACGCCGTACTTCAACCTGCCGCTGGCGGTGACCCGGGAAATCAACCGGGCGCTCGCGCGGGGCGTGAAGATCGATATCGTGGTGGGCGACAAAACGGCGAACGACTTCTACATTCCGCCAAGTGAGCCCTTCAAGGTCATTGCAGCGTTACCGTACCTCTACGAGATCAGCCTGCGCCGCTTTGCCAAGCGTCATCATCGCAGCGTCGACAGCGGTCAGTTGAATTTGCACCTGTGGAAGGACGGCGATAACACCTATCACCTCAAAGGCATGTGGATCGATCAGCGTTATACCTTGCTGACCGGCAACAACCTCAACCCGCGGGCGTTTCGCCTCGACCTGGAAAACGCGCTGCTGATCGATGACCCGAAAGGGGAACTGATGGCGCCACGTCGCAGCGAGCTGGCAGAGATTTTCCAGCACACCACGCGCATTGAGCGTTATCAGGATCTGGAAACCCTGCCGGATTACCCGGCGGCGGTGGCCAAGTTTCTCAAGCGGGTGAGTCGAGTGCGGATCGAGCGGTTGTTGTATCGCATCCTTTGATTATGTAGCGTGCCCGCTGGTCCCTTCGCGAGCAAGCCCGCTCCCACATTGGAACGCATTCCAATTGTGGGAGCGGGCTTGCTCGCGAAGGAGTTTGATCAGACGCTATAAAACTCAGTTCAGCCCCAGCTTCCCACGCAACGTCGACAAATCTTCAGCCAACGTATTCACCGGCCCGACCAACGCTTTACGGTCGCTTTCCTTCACTTTGTCGTAAGTCTCAAAACCGCCATCCCTGGTTTTGTACTTGGCCAGGTCTTGTTCACGATCGCAAAGTTCTTGTCGACCTTGGCAATGAACACCGCGTCCTCCTGCTCGATCTGCGGGCGGAACAGGTCGACGATTTTCTTCGCACCGTCGATGTTGCCCTGGAAGTCATACAGGTCAGTGTGGCTGTAGCGATCCTCTTCACCGGAGATCTTGGTCGCCGCCACTTCCTCCAGCAGCGCAGCAGCGCCGCCCACCACTTTCTCGGGCGGGAAGGTCAGGCCGGCCACGCGGGTTTGCAGGTCTTTGACGTCTTTGTTCAAGCCGTCGGCCAGCTCGCCCAGACCTTCGGTGCTCTTCTCGGAGAACAGCGAATACTCAATGCGGTGGAAACCGGTGAAGTCTTCGGCCTTCACGCCTTTTTCGTGGTCGTCGACACGAGAGTCGATGGACGCGTCGAGGTCACTTAACAGCTCGGCGATCGGCTCGATCGACTCGTAGTAAACCCGAGTCGGCGCGTAGAGTTTCTGCGCGGTGGCGAGGTCGCCTTTCTTCACGGCGTCGGTGAATTTCCGAGTGTGGCTGGCCAGTTCGTCCAGTTGTTCGGTCACGTAGATTTTGTAGTCCGAGATCGGCCCCACCAGCTCCAGCGGCGCCGTCGCCGCGAAAGCCGAAAGCGGGGTGTTGAGCCAACCGAGGGTCAGCAGTAACGCGAGTGGCGAATTTTTCATAGGACGGTTCCGTGTTGGCGTTTGGTTATGCGGTGGCTACTGGTTGTGTTGCATCAAGCAACGAGCGACCGATGAAGTCCTGTTCGCCCATCGCACCCGGCAGGGTGAAGAAGTACCCGCCACCGACCGGCTTGAGGTATTCCTCGAGCGGCTCGCCGTTGAGTCGGGTTTGCACAGCAATGAAGCCTTTTTCCAGATCGGCCTGGTCGCAGATGAACAGCAAACCCATGTCCAACTGACCGTTCTTGTTCACGCCGTTGGAGTAGTTGAACGGCCGGCGCAGGATCAGGTTGGCCTGGCTCGCGGCAGTACGTGGATTGGCCAGACGGATGTGGGAGTCGAGCTTAGTCAGCTTGCCTTCGGGGTCTTTGGCGTAGTCCGGCACTTCGGTTTCACGGGCGCCGCCCATGGGTGCACCGGTGCTTTTGATCCGGCCGAGGATGCTTTCCTGCTCTTGCAACGGCGTGCGGTCCCAGCGTTCGACGAAGTTGCGGATGATCCGTACCGCTTGATAGCTGCCATTCGCGGCCCACGCCGGTTCGTCGCCGCCGGGCTGGACCCAGACGATGCTGTCCATGGCCTTGGCGTCGTTGGAATCAGGGTTGGCCGAGCCGTCGCGAAAGCCCAGAAAGTTGCGCGCACTCTGCGCCGGTATGCCGGGTTTCGCCGGAGCTTGCGGCGGCACGCTGCCTTCCTGTTTCCAGCGCACCAGCAGCAGGTCCGGCAGGTTTTTCACGATGTCGCGCAGGGCATGGATGTTGGTGTCGGTGGTGTTGGCGCAGAACTGCAAGCTCAGGTCGCCGTGGCAGCAATCGGCTTCCAGCGCATCGTTGGGAAAACCGACCATGCGGCTCAGGCGTTTCGGTTTTGCATTGGCCAGACCGAAGCGCTCGTCGAACAACGATTCACCCACCGACACGGTGATGGTCAGGTTGTCGGGTGTGACCACTGGGCCAAGAATCCCTGAATCCACCGGCGGCAGTTTCGGGTCGACCTGCGCCACCGGGCCACCCTTCATCAGGAACGCGATGCGCTCGTTGAGCGTGCGGAACAGCCGCTCCATCTCTTCACGGTCGCTGGCCAAAACATCGAACGACACCAGCATGCCGGACGCCGGGCGCGGGGTGACGATGCCGCTCTGGTGCCGACCGTGGAAATCGCGGCGGTCTTCGGTCTTGTCGCTGCTCGGCGCTTCGGTGACCTGCGCGGGGCTGGCGGCCAAGGCCGGGCAGCTCAAGGCCGAACCGGCCAAGGCCACGCCAGCGGCGCCCATGCCCATCAATACCCGGCGCCGCTGAAGGTTGAATTGCTCTGAGTCGTTCATCTGAAATTCGTCTCTGCTAGAGGCCGGAAAGGCCAAGGGCGGGATCGATGCCATCGAGGGCGTGGGCCAGCGCCTTGGCCTTGTCGGCGATCTGTTTGCGTTGCTCGGCACTGACCGTGTCGTAACTCGCGTAGCCGTCCTTGACCTTGAAGCCGTTGAGTTCGGCATCGAGGCTGGCGGCGGCGTTGTCGATGGTCGGCAGCAGTTCGGCGGCGGACTTGCTCAGCAGCGGGCGCAACAGGTCGACCACTTTGCGCGCCGCGTCGAGGTTGCCGGCGAAACCGTTCAGGTCGGTGTGGCTGTAGCGTTCTTCTTCGCCGCTGCGAGCGCGTACGTCGTCCAGATTGTCGAGGTTGCGCACCACGATGCTGACCAGTTGTTCCGGCGGCAGCGATTGGGCGAGCAGTTGTTGCTTGAGCGTGGTGACGTCGTTCAGCAGTCGCTGGGAGACCAGTGTCAGGCCGTCGAGATTGCGTTGCTGGAACAGCGCATGTTCGAGGCGATGGAAGCCGCTGAAGCCCGGATCCTGCTCGCGTTTTTCAAAGTAATCGGCACGGGCGTTGATCGTGTTGTCGAGTTCGGCGAGCCGCTGTGCAGCCGGGGCGATGCGTTGATACGCGGTGCGGGCCGGAACGTACAACGCTTGCGCCTGACTCAGGTCACCGGCTTCGATGGCGTGCTCAAGGGCGGTGACGGCTTTGATCAACGCGGTGCTCTGGCTGCTCAGGTAGACGCGGAATTCCGACAATGGGCCGACGAAAGTCACCATTGACGGCTTGGCTTTGGCTGCCGCATCGGAAGCCGCGGTAGGTGTCACGTGCAGCGTGCCGCGCGGGTTACTCAGCAGGCCGCAGGTGATCGCGTAATCACCAGGCAGCAGGTTGGCGTTGATCACCTGACTCAGGTCGGGCGCGATGTTTTCCCGTTCTTCGACCACCAGCACGCCATCGAGGATTTCCCATTCGACGGCGCGGTCCGAGCGGTTGACGATGCGGAAACTGGCGCGACCGGCCGGCACCGTCAACGCATTCGGCTCGCAGCTGTGTGGGTGGATGGTCACCAGCACTTCGTCATGGTGGGCCTGACGTTTGGCTGCGGCCATTTTCGAGGCGTAGTAGAACAGGCCGCCGGCGGCGATCATCACGATCACCGAACCGGCCACCGCCCAGCGCAAGGCGCGGGGAGGGGAGGATTGATTTGGCATGGGTGCCCTTACTGATTTGTGAATGTCTCAACGCACCTGCCCCGTGTAGGAGCGAGCCCGCTCGCGAAAAACCTGAGGGCGCTGCGGGGAACCGGTGTTCCCGCGTAATCGTTAACGACCATCGCGAGCAAGCTCGCTCCTGCAAGGGGCCGGCGCGGGGAGAAAAAACAGCACCAGTGCCACCACCAGATAAACCGCATAGGCGCCCAGGGTGCTGACGGTTGGAGCATCCTGATAACCGAACATGCTGGCCAGCACCGAACCTAGCGGGCCGTCCATCGGCAGCGTGACGCTGAGGTCGAATAGCACCGTTTGCAGGCGATTCCAGACCCCGGCCTCATGCAGCGCCTGCACCGAGTTGGCGAGAATGCCGGCGGCCACCACGAGGATGAACAGGCCGGTCCAGCGAAAGAACGCACCGAGGTTCAGGCGCATGCTGCCGGTGTAGATCAGGAAACCGACGATGATCGCCAGGACCAGGCCAAGCAGGCCACCGATCGGGGCGCCCGGGCCTTCGCTTTGCTGGAACACCGCAAGCAGGAAGAACACCGTTTCGAGGCCTTCCCGGGCGACGGCGAAAAACACCATGGCGATCGGCGCGGTGACCTTGTGTCTGGAGCCGGTCAGCGCCTGATCGAGGGAGACGTGCAGCGAATGCTTGATCGAACGCGCCACTTTACGCATCCAGAACACCATGGAGCTCAAGATGCCGACGGCGACCAGGCCGACCACTCCTTCGAACAATTCCTGTTGTTTCTGCGGAAACTCGGCACTGACCAGCTCCAGGCCACCACCTACCAGCAGGGCCAGGGCAACAGCGAGAAACACACCGATCCAAACGGCCGGCATCCACTGGCCGCGACCGGTTTGCTTGAGGTAGCTGGCGATGATGCCAACGATCAATGCCGCTTCAATGCCTTCGCGCAGCATGATCAAAAAAGGAACCAGCATTCAGCACCGTCACAGGATTAGATAGGGTGCTAAGTTGTAGCATAATGACACTAATTCCCAAATGGCAATAATTGGCATTAACCTGAACCTAAGCTGAACAGATCAAAAGATCGGGCTAATATGCGCACCACTGATAACAACAGGGCTTACCTCGCGCAATGTCGGAAAAAGACACCATCTCCATTCAACTGGTGCGTGAAGCGCTGTTGCAAAGTTGCGCCCCGGGCGCCGCCACCGACGAGGTGTTGAACAAAGTCGGCATCGATCCGGCGCTGCTCGAATCTTCCAAAGCCCGCGTGCCGGCCACGGCATATGCACGGCTGTGGCGTTTACTGGCCCGGCGTCGTGACGATGAGTTTTTTGGCATGGACCCGCGCAAGCTCAAATCCGGCAGCCTGGAGTTTCTGTGTCGCTGCTCCATGGTCCAGCCGAGCCTCGCCGCCGGCCTGACTTCAGGACTGGCGTTTCTGTCGTTGATGCTTGAACACCTCCCCGCGCAGCTGGTTCGCCAGCAAAGCCTCGCGGAGATCGTGCTGTTGGAGGACGACCAAGACCCGCGTCGCGCCTTTACGTATTTCACCTACTGGATGATTGTTCACGGCGTGGCCTGCTGGCTGGCGGGACGACGGATCCCGATTCTGGCCATCGAGTTGCGTTGCCCGGCGCCAGACTTCTGCGATGACTATCAGGTGATGTTTTCCGAAAACCTGCGTTTCGACCGACCGCGCACCCGGATGATCTTCTCGGCTGATTGCCTGGATTTGCCGATCAAACGTAGCGCTGAAGAGCTCAAGCGATTCCTGGCCCATGCGCCCGCGAACATTCTGGTCAAGTACCGCGACCCGCAGAGCCTCGCCAGTCGCATCAAACAGGATTTGCGCAAATTGCCTGCCGAACATTGGCCGGAAACCGAAGCCCTGGCGCAGCAACTGTGCATGTCGGCATCGACCTTGCGTCGGCGGCTGGCGGAAGAAGGGCAGACGTATCAGGGGCTCAAGGACAGCGTGCGCAAGGAGTTGGCCATCGTTTGGCTGGCCGAACCGAGTATCAGCTTCGCCGAGATCGCCACCCGGCTGGGATTTGCCGATACGAGTTCGTTCTACAAAGCGTTTCGCAAGTGGTCGGGGTCGAATCCGGGGCATTATCGGAGTTTGATTCTGAACGAGGCCACCTGATTTGGATTTTGCATTGATGCAGCGGGCCTCTTCGCGAGCAAGCCCGCTCCCACAGGGGAAATGCATTCCAACCGTGGGAGCGGGCTTGCTCGCGAAGGCGCCCTTCAAGGCGCCACACCTGTTAGATCTTGGCCAAACCAGTCAGACAACTTGATAGCTTTGACCATTGCCCCACCCCCCGCACAGAGCGAGTATTTCCCTGTTGATTACGGTTCCCCCAACCTAATAAAAATACAGAGGGATTCTGGCAATGCGCGATTACTTGTCTGCCACGTCACAGTTCAACTATCAGCACACCGTCGACGCCGCGCTCACGGGCAATTTGACGGCCCTCAATGCCTGCGTTGAGTGTTGCGACCGGCATGCATTGCCAGGTCGCATCGCGCTGTTCTGGGAAAGCCGCGACGGCGCCAGCGCGACCTACACCTTCAGCGACCTGCAGGACAAAGCCGCGCGTTTCGCCAATTTCCTTCTGGCCCAGGGTGTGCAGAAAGGCGACAAGGTTGCCGGTCTGTTGCCACGCAATATCGAATTATTGATCACCGTGTTCGCCACATGGCGTATCGGCGCGGTGTATCAGCCGTTGTTCACCGCGTTCGGCCCCAAAGCCATTGAACACCGCCTGAGCTGCTCTGACGCCAAAGTGGTGGTCACCGACGCGGTCAACCGCGCCAAACTCGCTGAAGTCGCCGACTGCCCGACCATCGTCACTGTCGGCGGTACGAAAGGCCAGGGCATCGTTCGTGGCGACTTCAGTTTCTGGGCCGAGCTCGCCAACTATTCCCCCGAGTGCGAACCGGTGCTGCTGACCGGCGAAGATCCGTTTCTGCTGATGTTCACTTCGGGCACCACCGGCCCGTCGAAAGCGCTGTCTGTACCGCTGAAAGCCATCGTCGCGTTCCAGAGTTACACCCGTGACGCCGTGGACCTGCGCCCGGGAGACGCGTTCTGGAACGTCGCCGATCCGGGCTGGGCCTATGGCATCTATTTCGGCGTCACCGGGCCGATGGCGATGGGGCATCCGATCACCTTTTACGATGGCCCGTTTACCCTCGAAAGCACCTGCCGGGTGATCAACAAATACAGAATCACTAACCTCACCGGCTCGCCGACCGCGTATCGCCTGTTGATCGCCGGAGGTGACGAGTTCGCGAAAGCGATCAAGGGCAAGCTGCGCATTGTCAGCAGTGCCGGCGAGCCGTTGAACCCGGAAGTGATCCGCTGGTTCGCCGACAACCTCGACGTGGTGATTCATGACCATTACGGCCAGACTGAGTTGGGCATGGTCCTGTGCAACCACCACGGCCTGAAACATCCGATCCACATGGGCGCCGCCGGTTTTGCCTCGCCGGGCCACCGCATCGTGGTGCTGGATGACGACTACAAGGAACTGGGCGTCGGCCAGCCCGGCATCCTGGCCATCGACCGCACCCAGTCGCCGATGTGCTGGTTCGGCGGTTACGAAGGCGCACCCACCAAGGCCTTCGTCGGCAACTATTACTTGAGCGGCGACACCGTCGAGTGGAACCCGGACGGCAGCATCAGCTTCGTCGGTCGCAGCGACGACGTGATCACCACCTCCGGCTACCGCGTCGGCCCGTTCGACGTCGAAAGTGCGTTGATCGAACACCCGGCCGTCATCGAAGCCGCCGTGGTCGGAAAACCCGACCCGGAACGCACCGAACTGGTCAAAGCGTTCGTCGTTCTCAGCGCGCAATACCGCGCCGCACCCGAACTGGCCGAGGAACTGCGTCAACACGTGCGCAAGCGTCTGGCCGCGCACTCGTACCCCCGTGAAATCGAATTTGTCAGCGAGTTGCCGAAAACCCCAAGCGGCAAGTTGCAGCGCTTTATCTTGCGCAACCAGGAAATCGCCAAGGCTCAAGAGGCCGCGGCGAAGAACGTTTCAGCTTGAATCCAAGGAAACAATGATGCAGATCGAAAACAAGGTTTTTCTCGTCACCGGCGGTGCCTCCGGACTCGGTGCGGCCACGGCTGAAATGCTGGTCGCGGCCGGAGGCAAAGTGATGCTGGTGGACATGAACGCCGACGCGGTTGCGGCTCAGGCTGAACGTTTGGGTGTGCAAAGCGTGGTTGCGGATATCAGTAACGAAGCTGCGGCCGAAGCGGCGGTGCAGGCGACGGTCAAGGTCTTTGGCGGACTCAACGGTCTGGTCAACTGCGCCGGCATCGTCCGTGGCGAGAAGATCCTCGGCAAAAACGGTCCGCACGCGCTGGCCAGTTTCAGCCAGGTGATCAACGTCAACCTGATCGGCAGCTTCAACATGCTGCGTCTGGCGTCGGCGGCCATTGCCGAAACCGAGCCGGATGCCGATGGCGAGCGCGGGGTGATCATCAACACCGCCTCGGCTGCGGCTTACGATGGCCAGATCGGCCAGGCGGCTTATGCCGCGTCCAAAGGCGCGATTGTCAGCCTGACCTTGCCCGCCGCCCGTGAACTGGCGCGCTTCGGCATTCGTGTGATGACCATCGCTCCGGGCATTTTCGAAACGCCGATGATGGCCGGCATGACCCCGGAAGTCCGCGAATCCCTGGCTGCCGGCGTGCCGTTCCCGCCACGTTTGGGCAAACCAGGCGAGTATGCGGCGCTGGTCAGGCATATTATTGAAAACAGCATGCTCAATGGCGAGGTGATCCGTCTCGACGGTGCCTTGCGCATGGCCGCCAAGTAAGGAGGATTTGTCATGACTATGTCCAACGATCCAATCGTAATCGTCAGCGCCGTCCGCACCCCGATGGGCGGTTTTCAGGGCGAACTGAAAAGCCTGACCGCGCCGCAACTAGGCGCTGCCGCGATTCGTGCCGCCGTCGAACGTGCCGGTGTGGCACCGGACTCGGTTGAAGAAGTATTGTTTGGCTGCGTGCTGTCCGCCGGCCTCGGCCAGGCCCCTGCACGCCAAGCTGCACTGGGCGCCGGGCTGGATAAATCGACCCGCTGCACCACCCTGAACAAGATGTGCGGTTCGGGCATGGAAGCGGCCATTCTGGCCCACGACATGCTGGTCGCCGGCAGCGCCGATGTGGTAGTCGCCGGCGGCATGGAAAGCATGTCCAACGCGCCGTACCTGCTGGACCGCGCCCGCAGCGGTTACCGCATGGGCCACGGTCGCGTGCTCGATTCCATGTTCCTCGATGGCCTCGAAGACGCCTACGACAAAGGCCGCTTGATGGGCACCTTTGCCGAGGATTGCGCAGAAACCAACGGTTTCAGCCGCGAAGCGCAGGACGCGTTTGCCATCGCCTCGACCACCCGCGCGCAGCAGGCGATCCAGGACGGCAGCTTTAAGGACGAAATCGTTCCGCTGACCGTGACCGTCGGCAAAGAGCAGGTACTGATCAGCAACGACGAACAGCCACCGAAAGCCAAACTGGACAAGATTGCCTCGCTGAAACCGGCATTCCGCGAAGGCGGCACCGTGACAGCGGCGAACTCCAGTTCGATTTCCGATGGCGCGGCGGCCCTGGTGTTGATGCGCCGTTCCGAAGCTGAAAAACGCGGTTTGAAACCACTCGCGGTGATTCATGGTCATGCAGCGTTTGCCGACACGCCGGGCCTGTTCCCGGTCGCGCCGGTGGGCGCGATCAAGAAGCTGATGAAGAAAACCGGCTGGTCGCTGGACCAGGTCGATCTGGTGGAAGTCAACGAAGCCTTCGCCGTCGTCGGCATGGCAGCCATGACCCATCTGGAAATCCCCCACGAGAAGATCAACGTTCACGGCGGCGCCTGCGCCTTGGGCCACCCGATCGGTGCGTCCGGCGCGCGGATCCTCGTGACCTTACTCTCGGCCCTGCGTCAGAAAGGCCTGAAGCGCGGGGTGGCAGCGATCTGCATCGGCGGCGGAGAAGCCACGGCGATGGCCGTGGAATGCCTGTACTAAGGCAAACGCCAATCCCAATGTGGGAGCGAGCTTGCTCGCGATAGCGGTGTATCAGTTGATAGAAATATTGAATGCAAGTCCGCCATCGCGAGCAAGCTCGCTCCCACAGGAGGGTTTCGCATTCAGCTTATTTTCAAGGACTTGCCATGATTCCCAATGACGAACAACTCCAGATCAGCGAGGCTGCACGGCAGTTTGCCCAGGAACGGCTGAAACCGTTCGCCGCCGAATGGGACCGTTTACACCGGTTCCCCAAGGAAGCCATCGGTGAGATGGCCGAACTGGGTTTCTTCGGCATGCTGGTGCCGGAGCAGTGGGGCGGTTGCGACACCGGTTACCTGGCCTACGCCATGGCCCTGGAAGAAATCGCCGCCGGTGACGGCGCCTGCTCGACCATCATGAGCGTGCACAACTCGGTGGGTTGCGTGCCGATCCTCAACTACGGCAACGACGATCAGAAAGAGCGCTTCCTCAAACCCTTGGCCAGCGGCTCGATGCTCGGCGCATTCGCGTTGACCGAGCCACAAGCCGGCTCCGATGCGAGCGGCCTGAAAACCCGCGCCCGTCTTGAAGGCGATCACTACGTTCTGAATGGCTGCAAACAGTTCATCACCTCCGGGCAGAACGCCGGCGTGGTGATCGTGTTTGCGGTGACGGACCCGAGCGCCGGCAAACGCGGGATCACCGCGCTGATCGTGCCGACTGATTCGCCGGGCTACAAAGTCGCCCGCGTCGAAGACAAACTCGGCCAGCACGCGTCCGATACCTGTCAGATTCTGTTCGAAGACGTCAAAGTGCCGGTGGCCAACCGCTTGGGCGAAGAGGGCGAAGGCTACAAGATCGCCCTGGCTAACCTCGAAGGCGGTCGCGTCGGCATCGCTTCGCAAGCGGTGGGCATGGCCCGCGCCGCGTTCGAAGCGGCCCGGGATTATGCCCGTGAGCGCGAAAGTTTCGGCAAACCGATCATCGAACATCAAGCGGTCGCGTTCCGCCTGGCGGACATGGCCACCCAGATCGCGGTCGCCCGGCAGATGGTGCACTACGCAGCGGCCTTGAGAGACAGCGGCAAACCGGCATTGGTCGAAGCCTCCATGGCCAAACTGTTTGCTTCGGAAATGGCGGAAAAGGTTTGCTCCGCCGCGTTGCAAACCCTCGGCGGTTACGGTTACCTGAACGATTTCCCGCTGGAGCGGATCTACCGCGACGTGCGGGTGTGCCAGATCTACGAAGGCACGAGCGATATTCAGCGCATGGTCATTTCGCGCAGTCTTTAATAAGGAGTCCATTGTGAATTACGAAACGATTTTGCTGGAAACCCAAGGCCGTGTCGGCCTGATCACCCTGAATCGCCCGCAGGCGCTGAACGCGTTGAACGCGCAGATCGTCAGCGAACTCAACCACGCTTTGGATGGTCTGGAAGCTGATTCCAACATCGGTTGCATCGTGCTGACGGGCTCGAAAAAAGCCTTCGCCGCCGGTGCCGACATCAAGGAAATGGCCGAACTGACCTACCCGCAGATTTACCTCGATGACCTGTTCAGCGACAGCGACCGGGTGGCCAACCGCCGTAAACCGATCATTGCCGCGGTCAACGGTTTTGCCCTCGGCGGCGGCTGCGAACTGGCGCTGATGTGCGACTTCATCCTGGCCGGCGACAACGCCAGATTCGGTCAGCCGGAAATCAACCTCGGCGTGCTGCCAGGCATGGGCGGCACCCAGCGCCTGACCCGCGCCGTCGGTAAAGCCAAGGCGATGGAAATGTGCCTGAGCGGTCGTTTGATTGATGCGGTGGAAGCGGAACGTTGCGGGATCGTCGCGCGGATCGTGCCGGCGGATGAGTTGCTGGACGAAGCGTTGAAAGTCGCGGCACTGATTGCCAAAAAATCGCTGCCGATAGCGATGATGGTCAAGGAAAGCGTCAACCGTGCGTTTGAAGTGAGCCTGTCGGAAGGTGTGCGTTTTGAACGTCGGGTGTTCCATGCGGCGTTTGCGACGCAGGATCAGAAGGAAGGGATGGCGGCGTTTATTGCCAAGCGTGAAGCTGAGTTCGTCGGTAAGTAATGCGGCCATCGCGAGCAAGCCCGCTCCCACAAGGGATCTCATAAACGCTGAGGTCCAAGGTGGGAGCGAGCTTGCTCGCGATGCTTTTAAGGCTTTAAACCAAATAATTTTTCAGTTCTCGGGCAATCACCATTCGCTGAATCTCGCTAGACCCTTCATATATCTGCGTAATCCGCGCATCCCGGTAGTAACGCTCCACCGGATAATCCTCCAGATACCCGTACCCGCCATGGATCTGCATCGCTGACGAGCAGACCTTCTCGGCCATCTCCGAGGCAAACAGCTTGGCTTGCGAAGCCTCAGACAAACAAGGCTTGCCCGCGCTGCGCAACCGCGCGGCATGCAGGATCAGCAACCTGGCCGCATTCAGGCGGGTGTGCATGTCGGCCAGCATATTGGCGATGCTCTGGTGCTCGATGATCGGCTTGTCAAACTGCACGCGATCACGCGAGTAGGCGAGCGCCGCTTCGAACGCCGCACGAGCGATCCCCAACGCTTGCGCGGCGATACCGATGCGTCCGCCTTCGAGGTTGGAGAGGGCGATCGCCAGGCCTTTACCACGATCACCCAACAGATTGGCTTCGGGAATCGTGCAGTTGCTCAGGGTCACCGCGCAGGTATCGGAGGCGCGAATGCCCATCTTGTGTTCGGTGCGATCGACGATGAAACCGGCGGTATCGGTTGGCACCAGAAACGCTGAAATCCCACGCTTGCCCAAGTCCGGATCGGTCACGGCAAACACGATCGCCAGTTTCGCCCGTTTGCCGTTACTGACAAATTGTTTGGCGCCGTTGATCACCCATTGGCCGTCACGCAGTTCGGCGCGGGTGCGCAGGTTGTGCGCTTCGGAGCCGGCTTGCGGCTCGGTCAGGCAGAAGCAGCCGATGGCCTGGCCACTGGCGAGATCCGGCAGCCAGGTCTTTTTCTGTTCTTCGGTGCCGTAGTTCAGAACCGGCCCGCAGCCCACGGAATTGTGGATGCTCATCAGTGCGCCCGTGGCGCCGTCGCCGGCGGAAATCTCTTCCACCGCCAAGGCATAGGCGACGTAATCGACATAAGTGCCGCCCCATTCTTCAGGCACCACCATGCCCAGCAGGCCCAGTTCGCCCATCTTCGCCACCAGACCGTCGTCGATCCAGCCGGCCTTTTCCCAGGCTTGCGCATGGGGCGCGATTTCGCCACGGGCAAAATCCCGGGCCATGTCGCGAATCATGACTTGCTCTTCGCTCAATTCGATATCGTGCATGGCTCAGCTCCCGCTCCGGTCAAACCCTGTGAAGAAACTCGCAACATGCTCGGCGTCCAGCGCCTGCAAGGTCGGCGGGTTCCAGCGCGGGCGCTTGTCTTTGTCGATCAGCAAGGCGCGCACGCCTTCGATCAGGTCGCCGCGCTCGAACCACTGACGGTCCAGGTGCAGCTCGAGGGCGAAGCAGTCTTCCAGGTTCAAGTGCCGACCGCACCGCAGCATTTCAAGGGTCACGCCCATGGCCAGCGGCGAACGGCTTTGCAGCAGATCAGCCGTGGTTGTCGCCCATTCATGGCTGTCGGCGACTGTGACTTCGCGCAATTGTTCAACAATACTCGGCACGTCGGGCAGGGCGAAGAAGTGATCGATGGCCGGGCGCAGTTTGCTCAGCGGCGCATTGGGCAGATGCTGCACAGCGAGTTGTGCGAGCAGGCCTTGAAGGTCTTTCAGCGGGGTGTCGTGCCATTCCAGCTGATCGAGGCGCTCGTCCAGGATGCCTAGTTTGTCGCTGTCCAGGCACCAGTCAGCCAATCCGCAATAGAGCGCGTCGGCCGCGCGGATCTGCACGCCGCTGACGCCGAGGTAAATGCCCAGCTCCCCGGGAATGCGCGGCAGAAAGTAGCTGCCACCGACGTCAGGAAAGTAACCGATGGCCACTTCCGGCATTGCAAGACGACTTCGTTCGGTCACCACCCTCAAGTCGGCGCCTTGCACCAGGCCCATACCGCCGCCCAGGACGAAACCGTCCATCAAGGCGAGTACGGGTTTGCAGTAGTGATGGATTGCGAGGTCGAGGGCGTATTCCTCGACAAAGAAATCTTCGTGCAGGGTGTCGCCGTTTTTGAAGCTGTCGTACAGCGAGCGGATATCACCGCCGGCGCAGAAGGCTTTCTCGCCGGCACCGCGCAAAACCACGGCGCGAATCTGCGGATCGTTTGCCCAGACGTCGAGCTGGCGGTGCAGGTGGCGGACCATGTCCAGGGTGATCGCGTTGAGACCGGCGGGGCGATTGAGGGTCAGGTAACCGATGTGGTTGCGAACCTCGGCCAGCACTTCATTTTGCGTGGCATCCATGGACTGAGTCCCCGGAGAAGAAACCTGAGCAGTCATCACTAACTCCCTGCTTTTATTGTTCTTTATAGAGATGCTCGCACGCGAGCGATCCCGGATCGTACCAGTGCAAATTTGCCATGTACAACCGGGATATGTGCAGGTCGAGTATGCATTTTTGCAAGGGCGATCACTCATACCGTGGGAGCGGGCTTGCTCGCGAAGGGGCCCTGGCAGTCAACATTGATGCTGGATGACAAACCGCTTTCGCGAGCAAGCCCGCTCCCACAAAGGACTGTGCTCCCTCAGGTTCGCTTGCGAAGCACTTCACTGATGCTGCGGCGCCTTGCATGCAACTCACTGGCATGAATCAGCTGTTCGAGGTCCTCCGGCGTGACGTCGATGAATGCTTCCATGTCCGCCAATGCCCGTTTCAAATCCTCGGCGGTGATGGCCTGGCTGCCGGCCGACGGCAGGGCTGGCGCGGGTTCGGCGGGTCGTTTCGGGTAACGAATGCGCGTCAGGTTGTTGTAGACCAAGGCGCTGAGCAGCATGGTCGCTGCGCTGAGCATCACCGGGCCGAGGGCTTTCCAGTCGAGCGCGATGGTTGCCGGATCGGCCAATACCAACAGCAACGCGAGGGCGCCGGCCGGCGGATGCAGGCAGCGCAGCCAACACATCAGGAGCAGTGCCATGCCAGCGGCGAGGCATGCGCTGCCGAGGGTTCGTCCGAGCACGTGAGCGACCAGTAGCGCGATCACGCCGGCGCTCAAGTAGCCGCCGAGTATCGACCAGGGTTGTGCCAGCGCCCCGGAGGACACCGCAAACAGCAGCACCGCCGAGGCACCCAGCGGTCCGATCAGGTGCTGCGCGACTTCGATGCCGAATACCCGCGAGCAGAGCCAGACGCTGAACATCGTACCCAAGGCCATGCCGATGGCGGCGCGGCTCCATTCCGAGGGGCGGGTGTTGATGGCGGCAGGTAACCAGCGAGCAAGCATTTGGCAAACGACCCCATTCAAAAAATCGAGGCAAAAAAAAGGCTTAGCTGGGATACCCAGAAAGCCCTTGAAGGAGTTCCAACTATTGGGGGAGGAACGAGGGACAGTGTGCCGATCATTCGCGATGCTGACAAATTCATATTAATGCAGTTTGAGTGCATTAATGTTGCTGTAAAGCGACTCGGCGACCGCTCATGAATATTCCATCAATCACGCAACAACTGATTGCGCCCGCCATTGCTGATGCGGAATCGGTAGCTTGCGTGAGTCACCGCGCCCCATCGGGAAGTACATGAACCCGTTGCGCGCCAGGCGATCGGCGTCGTACAGGTTGCGTCCGTCAAAGATCACCGGAGCTTTGAGCCGCTGCTGGATCAGGTTGAAATCCGGCGCCTTGAACTGTTGCCACTCGGTGCAGATGATCAATGCATCGGCACCGGTCAGCACCGATTCCGGGGTGCCCATGAGCATCAGCTTTGCTTCGTCGGGGTACAAATGCTGGGTTTCCTGCATCGCTTCCGGATCGAACGCCCGCACGCTGGCGCCGGCGGCCCACAGCGATTCGAGCAGTACGCGGCTCGGTGCATCGCGCATGTCATCGGTGTTGGGTTTGAATGCCAGGCCCCACACGGCGAACGTCTTGCCGCGCAAATCGCCCTTGTAGAACGCGTTGATGCGCTCGAACAGCTTGTGTTTCTGTCGCTGGTTGATCGCTTCCACCGCTTGCAGCAGATCGCTGGAGCAATGCGCTTCTTCGGCGCTGTGGATCAGGGCGCGCATGTCTTTGGGGAAACATGAACCGCCGTAACCGCAACCGGGGTAGATGAAGTGATAGCCGATGCGCGAATCCGCGCCGATGCCCAGGCGCACCGATTCGATGTCGGCGCCCAGGTGCTCGGCCAGTTCGGCGATCTGGTTGATGAAGCTGATCTTGGTCGCCAGCATGCAGTTGGCGGCGTACTTGGTCAGTTCGGCACTGCGCACGTCCATGAACATGATCCGGTCATGGTTGCGGTTGAATGGCGCGTAAAGATCGCGCATGACGTCGCGCACCTCATCGCTTTCGCAGCCGATGATGATTCGGTCCGGGCGTCGGCAATCGGCCACCGCTGAGCCTTCTTTCAGAAACTCCGGGTTGGAGACGATCTCGAACTGCAACAACCGCCCGACCTTGATCAGGCACTTGTCGATGTGCGCGCGCAGGGTATCGCCGGTGCCCACGGGGACCGTGGATTTCTCCACCAGAATCACCGGGTGCTCGCGATGACGGGCCACCGCTTCGCCCACCGACAGCACGTAGCGCAGATCCGCTGAGCCATCGTCCCGGGACGGCGTGCCCACCGCGATGAACAACACCTGACCGTGTTGCACCGCGAGTTTTTCGTCGGTGGTGAACTGCAGCCGTTTTGCTTCCAGGCTTTCGCGCACCAGGCTGGCGAGCCCGGGTTCGAATATGCTCACGTGGCCCTGTTGCAGCAACTCGACTTTTTTCTCGTCGATGTCCATGCAGACCACGTCATGGCCGACTTCAGCCAACACAGCGGCCTGCACCAGGCCCACGTAACCGCTACCGAATACACTGATTTTCATAGGTCACTCGTTCTCCCCTTCGACCCGCATCAGTACGCCCACCGAACCGTTCTGGCGGGCATCGCGCATCCACAGCTGCACGTGATCAGGGTCGACGCGCTGCTGCGCGCCATCAGGATAAGCGAGGCCATATTTCAATTCGGCTATCGGGTTGTATAACGTCCGGCGGCGGGCAGTGGACCGCTCTGATCTTTAAGTTTCGTTCAGAACATGAGCGTGGCCGATGGTCGAGACGTGAACCTCACTGCCAGTCGGTGGCGCGTACAGGCCTGAACTGCGCACCATTAAGGATCGCCCTGGTTGGTCACCGGATTTCAACGGCTCCAACTCCACGGTCAGCGTGCAGGTATTGCCACTGAAATCCCGCTCGGTCACTACGGCACGACACCCCGCGGGTTCCACCGCGCTGGTCACGAAGCCTGCCAGTTGCAACTGCTCGGGTCGCAGCATGATCTGCGCGCAGCGGTTGTTGCGGTGATTGTTGACAGGTATCCGCCCCAGATCGCAATGGGCCCAGCCGGCCTCGATCCTGGCCGGCAGCACCACGGCCTCGCCGAGGAACAGCGCGATTTGTTCGTCGCCGGGGTAGCGGTAAAGGTCCAGCGGGTGACCGGACTGAACCAGGCGCCCCTCGCGCATGACAGCCAGTAGATCGGCAAACGACAGCGCTTCACTCTGGTCATGGGTCACCAGAATCGTGGTGACACCGGCGTCGGCCAACAACCGCGCGACCAGTTTGCGCATGGACGCGCGCAGGCCGGTATCGAGCGCGGAAAACGGTTCGTCCAGCAGCATTAATCGCGGGTGTTGCGCGAGGGCTCTCGCCAGTGCAACCCGTTGTTGCTGGCCGCCAGACAACTCATGGGGCCAACGATTGGCCATGCTGGCCGCAAGTTCCACGCTGTCCATCAACTCAGCGATACGGTCCCGTTTCCGGACGCCCCGGACCGCCAGTCCGAAACCGATATTGGCGGCCACAGTCATGTGCGGGAAGAGGGCGCCGTCCTGAGGGACATAACCAATCTGGCGTTGGTGCGCCGGCACTTCGTGGGTGTCGTCGACCAGCGTCTGGCCGTTGAGGGTCAGGCGCCCCGCGTCCGGGAACTCGAAGCCTGCGATCATGCGCAGCAAGGTGGTTTTGCCTGAACCCGAAGGGCCGACGATCACTGTGCGGCTCCCCGTCGGCACCGACAGGTTGATGTCTTCCAGAGCCATTTGTGGGCCGTAGGATTTGCAGATCGAATGCAGCTCAAGTGCGTTCATCGGCCCGCCGTTCGTTTGGATTGGTGATAGAGGAGTCCGGTCAACGGAAGTGACAGCAGAATCATCAGCAAGGCGTAGGGTGCCGCTGCGGCGTAGTCGATTTCACTGGTCAACGCCCAGAACCCGGTCGCCAACGTGCGCGTGCCGTTCGGGGCGAGCAGAAGGGTGGCCGTCAACTCGTTGGTGATCGCCAGGAACACCAATGCGGCGCCAGCGGCAGCGCCGGGCGCCGCCAGCCTCAAAGTAATCAGCCACAGCGCCCGACCGGGCGAACGACCGAGGCTGCGGGCCACGTTCTCCAGCTCCACCGGCGCTTGGGCAATGCCGGCACGCAAACTCACCAGCGCCCGGGGCAAGAACATCAGCAGATAAGCCAGCAGAACGGTGATCGTGGTCTGATAAATCGGCCGGGCGAAATGCACCGTGACCGCTACCAAGGCCAGGGCGACCACAATACCCGGCAAGGAACTGGTGATGTAATTGCAGCTTTCGAGAATCCGTTGCAACCGACCGGGCGAGCGAATCGACAGCCAGGCCATCGGGATGGCTGCGCAGGTGGTGAGCGCGGCGCCCGCGATCCCGAGCAGCAGTGTCTGCTGCAGCGCTGGCATCAGCTCGGCCATCTGCCAGACGTGCGTACCCCCTGCGATCAACCACTTGCCTAACGTAATCAGAGGCACACCGAGCGCCAGGGCGCAGGTCACCATCAGCAAGGCCTGCGCGAGTACGGTCGAACCGGTTTTCAAGCGCACTATTCGCTGATCCCGGGCGCTTCCCGAACCGACCCGCGCATACCGCGCATGGCCTCGCGCCGCCGATTCGACGGTCAGCATCGCCAGGCAACAGAGGGCGAGCACGCCGGCCAGCAGGTTGGCGGCGGGTCCGTTGAAGGTGGACTTGAACTGATCGAAGATCGCCGTGGTGAAGGTGTCGAAGCGAATCATCGCGTACAAACCATATTCGGCCAGCAAATGCAGCCCAACCAGTAAGGCACCGCCACAGATGGCCAGACGCAGCTGCGGCAGCACCACCCGGAAAAACACCGCCCAGGGTTTGAGCCCCATCGATTCTGCGACATCCTCTATGGCTGGATCGAGCCGGCGCAGGGACGCTGCAATCGGCAGATAGAGAAACGGGAAGTAGGCAATCACCGAGACCAGCACGCCGGCAAACAGCCCGTTGATCGACGGCACCAGGCTGACCCACGCATAACTGTGAACGAAGGCCGGGACCGCCAGCGGCGCGGTTGCCAGCAACGACCACCAGCGCCGGCCCGGCAGATTGCTGCGCTCTGTCAGCCAGGCCAGCGTCACGCCGAGGGCGACACACACGGGAATCGTGATCACTACCAGCAACACGGTGTTGATCAACAACTCGCCGACCCGTGGCCGAAACACCAGCGTTGCAAGGGTGGCCCAGCCGGTCTGCACGGAAACGCCGATGACGAAAGCAATCGGTAGCAGCGCCAGCAATGAAATCATTACCGACAAACCGATCACCCACGCACCGCCGCGACCCGCGAACATTCCGCGGGAGCGGCGGCGTAAATGTTCGGGTATCGCCGCAGCGACACCCACCGGTAGCGTTTCAGGTATCAATTCAGAGCAGTCCGGCCTGAGTCATCAGTTCCACGGCTTTTTTACTGTCGAGTTTTGACGCATCGACTGTCGGCGCGTCGAGCTGCTGCAGAGGCACCAGTTTCGGGTTGGATTCAGCGTTTTTACCCACGGCATATTCGAACGATTTACCCGTCTTGAGGATGGCCTGGCCGTCCTTGCCGGTCACCCATTTAAGGAACGCCTGGGCTTGTTCCTTGTGTTGACTGGACGCCAGAACACCGCCACCGGAGAGGCTGATAAACGCCCCCGGATCCTTGTGTTTGAAGTAGTGCAGGGCGGTGTTCTTGCTGTTTTCGCCGGTTTTGGCCTGATCGCCGAAGCGGTAATAGTGATAAATCACACCGCTGTCGATCTGCCCTGCATTCACCGCTTTCAATACAGAGCTGTTGCCCCGGTACGCAGTGAAGTTGGATTTCATCCCTTTCAACCATTCGAGCGTGGCGGCTTCACCCTTGAGCTCCAGCACCGCAGCGACAATGGCCTGGAAGTCGGCGCCGGCCGGTGACGCCGCCCAGCGACCTTTCCATTTCGGATCGGCGAGGTCCATCAGCGATTTCGGCAACCCGGCTTCAGGCAGTTTGTCCGGGTTGTAGACAAATACCGTAGAGCGCGCAGCAATGCCGACCCACTTGCCATTGGCCGGACGATAAGCCGCGTCGACTTGCTCCAGTGTGGTCGGCGCAACGGGTGCAAACAGCCCCGCGTTGTCCACCAGCACCATGGCCGGGGAGTTTTCGGTCAGGAACACGTCAGCGGGTGACGCCGTACCTTCCTGCACGATCTGGTTACTCATTTCGCTGTCATCGCCGTTGCGCACCGTGACCTTGATTCCGGTCTCTTTGGTAAAGCCCTCGATCCAGGCTTTTGTCAGGCTTTCGTGCTGGGCGTTGTAGACCACGATGCCGTCGGCATCGGTTGAGTTAGCATGACCGACACTCAGCAGGGCAGTGACGAACAGGGCTTTTGTCAGGAAAGCGGGGATAGGGCGATTCATGCAGTGGCGGCTCCCGTTATTTTCAGAATCGTGCACGCTGGAAACGTCAATTCACTGTGTCGCCGGGCAACCTTTTTGTGTTCCGCTCGCGGCCCGGCTGATCAGCGCAGCGAGGCGTTTGACGTTGTTCTGTTGGGCAAGGACCAAGTCGTCGATGGACGGGCCAGAGGGTGTTTGCAACGTGCTGCGGCAACTGACCAACGTGTTATCGCCTTCACCTGCGCCGCGCAGGCGCCATTTGACGTCCATCAATGCGTATTGCCCAGGAATCGAATCGAAGCGCTGCACGTCCACGCGCACCGACACCTTGCGTTGCGGATTGCTGTTGGCCAGCTGATCCACCAGAGCACTTCGCAATTCGTCCACCAGGCTCGCCGCCCACCATTCGGTTTCCAGAATGGCCAGGCCGCTGTTGCCCTGACGAATGACGATCTGCGGACGATCGACCTGAGGCGGTACGCTCAGGCCTTCGATGAAAATTTCCCCACCGTTGCCACGCGCCGTCCCGCCGAATTGCGTCGGGGTCAACGTGTGAAACTGAATCGGCTCACTGCGACACGCGGCGAGCAGCATAAACACAGCGACCAACGTGATCTTCAACGTAGAAACCATGGGCGAAGCTCCTGGGTCAGTTGCGCGGTGGCGCCTTCAAATCGATCGGCGCGGCATTGTCGGGGCGACCGCGAATCAGCGATTCCGGATTCCGGCCCAGGTAATCTGAAAGTTCACGCAACGAGCGCGACATGCGTCCGAGTTCGTCGAGGGTCTGGGTCAACTGTTCGCGTTGCGGCGAGTCTTCAGCAAGGGTCGAACTGGCCGACTGCAAGGTTTTGCTGACGTCCGCCAGGGTGGTCTGCACGCCCGGCAGGGTCTTGGCATTGAATTGCGCGAGGCCTTTGCGCAGTTCGACAAGGTTGCTGTCGAGGTTGCCGGCAATGCGTCCGATCGGCAGATCGTTGATTTTGGTAACCATGTTCTCGAGTTTTTCCTGCAACTGCTCAAGGCTGCCAGGAACGGTCGGAATGGTGACGGGACGGGCGGCCGGGTCGAACACGACCTTCTCGGCTTTCGGGTAGAAGTCCAGCGAGATGTACAGCTGACCGGTCAACAGGTTGCCACTGCGGGCCTGAGCGCGCAGACCATTCTCAATGAACGATCCCATCAGACGAACGCTAGCGGCTTCGTCATTGGGATCATGCTTCAAGACCTCAAGCATTTTGACGTGGGCCTGACCCAGTCGTTGCGGGTAGATCACGATGCCGACGTTGACCGGGAAGCTGCGCTTTTTCGCGTCGAAATCCAAATTGACCGAGACCACTCTGCCGAACTCGATGCCGAGGAACTCCACTGGCGCACCGACCTTGAGCCCGCGCAAGGCCTGGTCGAAACGCAAGCTCAGGTATTGCTCCTTGCCGTTGGGCGGGGCGAGGGCGGTTTGCTGGTCTTCGAACAGGTCGAAGGCTTTTTCCTCAGTAGCCGGTTTATCGTTGGGGCTGTATTCCGGGGCGCGGAAGGCGATGCCACCCACCAATAGGGAGGACAGCGACTCGGTCCTCACTGCAAAACCGTTGGCGCCGACATTCACGTCGATCCCGCTGGCGTTCCAGAACCGGGTGTTTTCGGTGACGTAGGCATCGTTGGGTGAGTGAATGAAGACTTCGATGTTCACTCCCTTGCCGTCGGCGTTCAGAGCATAGGCGACTACCTGGCCGACCGGAATCTTGCGGTAGTAAACGGGGGAACCAATGTCCAGCGAGCCCAAGTCTGGCGTGTGAAGGGTGAAGCGCTTTCCGGGCTCGCCATAGGTAATCGGCGGCGGATTTTCCAGCCCGGTGAAGTTCTTGGCCCGGGCATTGGACTGGCCGATATCGGCGCCGATGTAGTCCCCAGAGAGCAGGGTATCGATGCCCGACACGCCGCCAGCACCGATACGCGGCCGCACGACCCAGAATTGCGAATCTTCACGGGTGAAACTTTCCGCCTGCTTGGCCAGTTTGATGGTGGCGTTGACGCTCTTCTGGTCGTTGCTCAGTTCGACGTCGGACACCTGCCCGATCACCACGTTGCGGTACTTGACCTCGGTCTTGTTGGCAGTCAGACCGCTGCCGGTCTTGAAGGTCACGGTGATGGTTGGTCCTTCTTGAAGGATGCTGTGCACCACCAGCGAAATACCCACCAGCACCGCAACAATCGGGACGATCCACACCAGCGATACGCTGAAGCGACGGGTCTTGATCGGGGCCTGCCCGGGAGTTTGCGGCCCGTCAGTGGCTTGTGACTTCATCCATGACCTCCTCGTTTTTCGAATTGTGCTGGTCCCAGATCAGACGCGGGTCGAAACTCATCGCCGAGAGCATGGTGAACACCACCACCAGACCAAAGAACAGAATGCCCGCGCGCGGTTCGATGTCGGCCAGGGCTTGAAATTTCACCAGCGAAGCCACCAGGGCCACCACGATGACGTCGAGCATCGACCAATAACCGATGAGTTCAACGAGGCGAAACATTTTTGACCGCTCCTTTCGCGCCCATTGGCTGTCGCGCTGAACGGTTACCAGCAGGAGCGTCAGGGCGACGAACTTGATGCCCGGCACTGCGATGCTGGCGATGAAAATGATCAGGGCAATGTCCCAGGCGCCGTGCTGCCAAAAATCAATCACGCCGCCCATGATTGTGCTGTCGGCGCCGGCGCCGACCATTTTGGTGTTCATCACCGGCAACACATTGGCCGGGACGTAAAACACCAGGGAAGTGAGCAGGTAGGCCCAGGTCCGGGTCAGTGCGTTGGTTTTGCGCCGATGCAGCGGCGCACCGCAACGCTCGCATTCGTCGGGTGCATCGGTCATGTCACAGGCCAGCCCGCAGGTGTGGCAGAGGCACAGGTTGAGTTCGCTGGCGATCGGAGGCGTTGTCATAGAATGTCCCACAGTTCACGCACATCGCGTCCGGCAATGCGGATCATCATCAGGCTGAGAATGGCCAGAGCAAACAGGCCGATCCCGGGCAGCACGTCGAGCAACCCGGCGAGTTTGATCACCGCGACCATTGCCCCCAGCAGGCAGACTTCCAGCATGCTCCAGGGTCGCAGGGTTTCCAGCCAGCGCATACAGAATCTGAAGCCCGGCGCGCGACGGGAGGCGAGGGCGAAACTCAGTACCCAGATCAGCAGCAGCAACTGGAAAATCGGCGCGATGATCATGGCGATGGCCGCCACCAGAGCAATGAAGGTAATCGGGCCCAGACTCAGGGCCAGTACGGAATCCCACAGGGTCGCGCTGTTTTTCAAGCCTTTGAGGCTGATGCTCATCACCGGGTAGAAATTGGCGAAGATCCATAGCATCAATGCCGTGACGGTCAGCGCCAGCCGCTGCTCCACCGACAGGCCGTTATAGCGCTGAAGCACACCGCCGCAGCGCGTACACAGGGTTTTCTGATGTTTGGCGAGCGTGACTTTTTGATACACGCAGTCGCAGTGCTCGCAGATGATCAGTTGGTCAGTCGTAGCCATAGGCCGCACTCGCCAGGAGACAGGAAAGTCAGAGCACCTCCTCAATATAGAAGTGCCTCGCGAATGAGCAAATCGAAAGGCTCAAACGACTGATCGATCGCGTAACCGTTCTCGTGTCCACTGAAGATCCAATGTGGGAGCGAGCTTGCTCGCGATAGCGGAGTGTCAGACGACGGATATGTCGATCAAACAAACGCCATCGCGAGCAAGCTCGCTCCCACAAGGTTCTCAGAGTGCCTGGTTTAACGTATCAGCCGAGGACTTCGCGCAGCCGATACCAGAACATGCCGAGGGCCAACAGCGGAGAACGCAGCATCGGGCCGCCAGGGAATGTCATGTGCGGCACCGCGCTGAACACGTCAAAGCCTTGGCTATGCCCGGCATGAATCGCTTCGCCCAGCAGTTTTGCGCACCAGTGGGTCACGTTCAGCCCATGCCCGGAGTAACCCTGGGCGTAAAACACGTTGGGGTGCTGGCGCAAGCGACCGACCTGCGGGAAGCGATTGGCCGTGATGCCGATCTTGCCGCCCCATTGATAATCAATGCGTGCATCGGCTAGCTGCGGGAAGACCTTTAGCATGTGCGGCCGCATATAAGCAGCGATGTCCACCGGATCGCGCCCGGAATAATGACAGGCGCCGCCGAACAGCAAACGCCGGTCCGCCGAGAGCCTGTAGTAATCCAGGCCGACTTTTTGGTCGCACAGCGCCAGGTTCTGCGGGATCAATTGCGCGGCAACCTCCGGCGCCAAAGGCTCGGTGGCGATGATGTAGCTGCCCGCCGGAAGCACTTTGCCGCTGAGTTTCGGTTCAAGTTCGTCCAGGTGCGCATTGCACGCCAGTACCAGACTGCCGGCACGCACCGTGCCGCCGGCACAACGAACCTGCACCGTGCTGCCATGGATCAACTCCAGCACCGGGCTTTGTTCGAAGATCTGCACCCCGAGAGATTGCGCCAGCCGCGCTTCGCCCAGCACCAGATTCAGCGGGTGCAAGTGCCCCGAGCCCATGTCGACCAGGCCACCGGCATACACGCCGGAGTTGACCACTTGCTCACGGATCTGCTCCGGCCCGACCAGTCGGGTTTCATGGGCGTAGCCGGTTGCGACCAAGCCTTCCTGCTCAGTCTTGAACGCCGCGAACTGCGCCTTGGTGTTGGCCAGTTCGCAGAAGCCCCAGCGCAGGTCGCAATCGATGTTGTGCTCACGGATGCGCTTGCCCACCAGTTCCACCGATTCGATCCCGGCACGCTCAAGGTAGCGCACACCTTCTACGCCGACATGTCGGGTGAAACCGCTGACGTCATGCCCGATGCCACGAATCAACTGGCCCCCGTTGCGCCCGCTGGCGCCCCAGCCGATCCTCCGAGCCTCCAGCAGAATCACCGAGAGCCCGCGCTGCGCCAGTTCGATGGCGGTGTTGACCCCGGTAAATCCACCGCCGATCACGCAGACATCAGCCACAAGGTCTTCGGCCAGCGTGGGGAAGGGCGTCAGCGAGTGGGCCGATGCGGCGTAATAGGAGTTCGCGTGCTCGTTATTCATTTGTTGGACTTCACTTTGCTCCAGGAACGGGTCATCAAACGCATGATCGCCTGGGGCGGGGTGGTGGAAATGTAGAGTTTGTCCAGAACCGCCTGAGGCGGGTAAACCTCTGGATTGTTCACCAGCTCAGCGTCCATGTATGGCTTGGCGTCCGGGTTCGGGTTGGCGTAACCGACCGAAGCGCTGACCTTGGCAATCACTTGTGGGTCCAGCAGGTAATTGATGAAGGCGTGAGCCTCCTTCGGGTTGCTGGCATCGGCGGGAATCGCCAGCAAGTCGAACCACAAATTGCTGCCTTCCTTCGGAATCGCGTAAGCGATGTTTACGCCGTTCCTGGCTTCCTTGGCACGATTGGCCGCCTGGAACACGTCACCCGAGTAACCGAAGGCCACGCAGATGTCGCCGTTGGCCAGGTCTGACACGTACTTGGACGAGTGAAAGTAGGTGATGTAAGGCCGGATACTCAACAGCTTGGCTTCGGCTTTTTTAAAGTCTTCCGGGTTTTCGCTACGCGGGTCCATGCCCATGTAATTGAGGATCGCCGGGAACACTTCGTCCGCCGAATCCATCACGGACACGCCGCATTGACTGAGTTTCTTGATGTTCTCCGGTTCGAACATCACGGCCCAGGAATCGATATGATCAATGCCCAGCACTTGCTTGACCTTGTCGACGTTGTAACCGATGCCGTTGGTGCCCCATAGGTACGGCACGGAATGCTCGTTGCCCGGATCGTTCTTTTCCAGCAGTGCCAGCAATTTAGGGTCGAGGTTCTTGAAGTTTGGCAACTGCGCGCGATCAAGCTTGAGGAACGCGCCGGCCTTCACCTGGCGAGCGAGGAAGTGATTGGATGGCACCACCACGTCATACCCGGTGCGGCCGGCGAGCAATTTTCCCTCAAGGGTTTCGTTGGAATCGAAGACGTCGTAGATCACCTTGGTCCCGGTTTTTACCTGAAAGTCGGCGAGTGTGGTTTCGCCGATGTAATCGGTCCAGTTGTAGACGCTGACCTGTGGTTGAGCCTGGACAACTGCGCTGAACAACGTAGCCAGCGTGAGCGGAACCACGGATTTCAATAGACGCATACGGCACCTCTTGGAATTGTTGGATTCTCTGTGGGAGCGAGCTTGCTCGCGATGAGGCAGGTAGTCTCAACATCATCGCTGACTGTCAGGACGCCATCGCGAGCAAGCTCGCTCCCACAGGGTGTGTGAGTTCATGTAGTTTTTTTAGACACTCAGCAACAGAAACTCCCGCTCCCAGGAGCTGATCACCCGCTTGAAGTTCTCGTGCTCGGCTCGCTTGACCGCGACATAACCGCGGACAAACTTGCTGCCCAGATAACGCCCGACGGTTTGGCATTCCTCCATCTGCGTCAGTGCGTCTTCGATGGTGATCGGCAGGCGCAGGTTGCGTCGTTCATAGGCCCGGCCTTGCACCGCAGCGCTCGGCTCAATGCGTTCGACCATGCCGAGGTAACCGCACAACAGGCTGGCGGCGATCGCCAGATACGGGTTGGCATCCGCGCCCGGCAAGCGGTTTTCCACACGCATCGCCTCAGGGCTCGAAGTCGGCACCCGTAGGCCCACGGTACGGTTTTCTTCGCCCCATTCGACGTTCACTGGCGCCGAGGTGTCCGGCAGGAAGCGGCGGAACGAGTTCACATTGGGCGCGAACATCGGCAGCACTTTGGGAATGTATTTTTGCAGGCCGCCAATGTAGTGCAGGAACAGCTCGCTCATTTGCCCGTCGGCATTGGCGAATATCGGCTTGCCGGTGGCGATGTCCACCACGCTCTGGTGGATGTGCATGGCGCTGCCCGGCTCGTCGCCTATCGGCTTGGCCATGAACGTCGCCGCGACGTTGTGCTTGAGTGCCGCTTCGCGCAGGGTGCGCTTGAACACGGTGATCTGGTCGGCCAGGTCCAGCGCGTCGCCGTGACGGAAGTTGATTTCCATCTGCGCCGGGCCGTCTTCGTGGATCAGCGTATCGAGGTCCAGCCCCTGTAATTCGCACCAGTCGTAGACGTCTTCGAACAGCGGATCGAATTCGTTGGCGGCGTCGATGGAAAACGACTGCCGACCACTTTCCGCCCGACCCGAACGGCCCATCGGTGCCTTGAGCGGCAAGTCCGGGTCTTCGCAACGCTGGGTCAGGTAAAACTCCATTTCCGGCGCGACAATCGGCTTCCAGCCTTTGTCGGTGTACAGCTGCAAGACTTTTTTCAGCACGTTGCGCGGCGACAGTTCGATCGGGTTGCCGAATTTGTCGAAGGTGTCGTGGATCACGATGGCGGTCGGCTCGATGGCCCATGGAATCACGTAAACTGCGTCGGACACCGGTTTGCACACCATGTCGATATCGGCCGGGTCGAGCAGGTCGTAGTAGATGTCGTCGTCGACAAAGTCCCCGGTTACCGTTTGCAACAGCACACTTTCCGGCAGGCGCATGCCTCGCTCATGCAGGAATTTGTTGGTGGGTGCAATCTTGCCGCGTGCAATGCCGGTCAGGTCGCTGACGACACACTCGACTTCGGTAATCTTGTGATCTTTCAGCCACGTGAGCAGCTGATCGAAAGGGACATTCATAAAGACCTCGTTATTGGTTTTATTAACGCCGGAGAGGGTGGTTTCATCGGCCACACACTTCCCCTGGGACGCGTTGACGACTATCTTGGGCGACCCTTGAGGTTCCATCTATCCACTTTCAGCAGCACCAAAACGCACCAAACGAGTGCGTAAGGTCACCCATGACAGCGTGCATTCCGTTACAGGTCCAAGCGTTCAACACCGACGATGTCGCCGAGCAAATCCGCGCCACGCCCGGTTGGGTCCAGCATTACCAGCAGATGTCGCCGGGGCATTTCGCCGGGCGGGTGCGTTACCTCGACCTGCAGGGCGTAGAGATTTACGAAGAGCACATGAACACCCGGGTCGAGCAGAATTTCAGCGCGCCCGAGGGGTCGCTGGCGTTCTGTTTTGATCGCAGTGACAACGCGCTGTACGTGTTGAACGAAGAGAGCCGCAACATCTGGATCACGCCGGAGAACTATCAGGAGATTGCCGTGGTGTTCGGGCCTGCGTTCGTTCAACGACACGGCCTGAATGTTGCCAGGCTCGAAGGTCTGTTCATGGCGCCGTTGAATTCGGGGCAGAACGCGCTGTTCAGCCGCTGGCTGAGCGGGACGTTGACCCGGTTGGCGCAGACCCTCGATCCGCCGAGCAAAGAGGCCTTGACCCAGCAGTTGCTGGAAGACTGTCTGTACCTCCTCGACAACGCTTGTGTCTGCCTGGATCGCGGTGGTTTGCAGCGTCGGGCGCAAGAGCGGGCGGTGATGAAGCGCATCGGCGAATGGGCGGCCGATTCCCCGGAAGAAACCCTTAACCTGATGGAACTGTCCCGGGTGGCCGGGGTTTCACTGCGTCAGTTGCAGCATGCGTTCAAGGCGTACACCGGCATGACGCCGACCCATTGGCTGCGCCTGCGCCGCCTCAACAGCGCCCACCGCGAATTGCTCAGCCGCTCGCCCTCGGAAACCACGGTGGCCGAGGTCGCGATGCAGTGGTCGTTCTGGCATCTGGGGCGGTTTTCCAGCAGCTACCACGCACTGTTTAAAGAATTGCCGAGTGAAACGCTGAAGCGTACGAGCCGTCAGTCATAAGTCGGGGGAGGGCGAGCGGGGGTGAACTACACTCTGGATGGCTGAGGAATGCTCGGAGGTCATCATGAACAGGTTGTCTTCCCTTGGTTTGTCTGTCGCGCTGTCGGTTGCTGCCACGCAGGCATGGGCCGAATCGGTTGTCCCGATGCAGGGGCAGAGCTCGCAACAAACCCAACTCGACATCGACGCGTGCCACAACGTCGCCGCCAGTCAGAGTTCAACGACGCCGCCTACATCCGGTGGCCGCCTGAAAGGTGCGGCAGTCGGTGCCGCTGCCGGAGCAACTGGCGCTCAGGTTCGCGGGCGCCAGCACGATGAGTTTTATGATCGTGTGGATGACGACGTGAAGCAGGATTATCGGCAGAACCGGGCCAAAGAGACGGCCGCCGCTGGAGCGATGGTGGGTGCATCGCGTCAACGCCAGGAGCGCCGGGCGCAGCAGAAAACCGCCGCTTCCACCAGTTCGACGGCATACACCAGTTGCCTGCAAGGCAAGGGGTATCAGGTTAATCCCTGAACGCGTTTTGCCGGTCGCTGATCCAGCAGATAAACCATCAGGCAGGCATACAACGTCACCAGGATGAACAGTCCCATGCGCACGGCAAATGCCGTGTAGACGTCTTTGCCCGCGAAACTGTCCTGCACCGACTGACCGAGCAGGATAATCATCGTGATCAGGCTGTTGAGCCAGAAGCCCGGGCTTAACCGGGTCGGGCTCAACCCGTACAGCTTGCGCGCCAGGACAAGGCCGAACAGCAGCATCCATAGAAAAAACATCCATAGATGCACAAACAGGCTCAGGGCACACCAGAACAGCACGGCCAACACGCCGGCGAGCAGAGTCGAACCGACCAGTTCGCGACCGGCGTGCCGGGCAGTGGTGGAGCTCTGCTGTCCCAGACTGACCGCCTTCAGGATGATGGGCAGGTAACCCGCCGGGTCGATCAGCGCCAGCAAAAAAGCGGGCAACACGATCAGGGTTGCACGCAGCGCAACCCGACTGACTTCTTCCGCCGGCAGCGGCGCAGCGGCGGGGGGCGATGGCGCGTTGGCCGGTTCAGGAAACAGCCAGTGACTCACCGCTACCACCATCACGGCAAGGAGCAACCCTTTGACCAGCGCGCCAATGACCATCGCCGCGAGGTCGTACTCGGCGACACCCGCCGAGGAAATCATGGTCAGGCCGATTATCAGGAACGTTACGATCAGATTGTTGCCGCCACGCAAGCCAAAGCGAAAAACCAGAAACAGGCTGACGCCGATCAGCAGTACGCCGCTCAGCGGGTAGTAACGCAGGATCGGGATCAACAACAGGCCAACGCCCGTGGTCAACATCGCGACCACTCCCAGCACCAGACCCGCCTTTAGCGGTAGCGGGCGATTGACGCTGGCGAGCAGCAACAGAGCCAGTACGGGTGCGATAAACGGAATCGGCAATCCCAGGCCAAAGCTCGTCGCGAGGCTCAACGCGGTGCCCGTCGCCAGGCGTAGCGCGCGCTGATCCCGGGGCGAACGCTCAGTAGGCATACGACAGCCAGCTCATCAGGGCGAGGAATCCGCGGCCCAGCAGATTCAGCGGGTTGCCCTCGGACGGGAACGCCATGATTTCCGCCTGACCACCGGCGCGCATGGCGCGACTGTCACGCAGCTTCGCCATCGACGCTTCGGAAAACTCGATGATCACCGGAAAACGCTGGGCCGGGCGCAGCCAGTCGCGGCTGTTCTGTACGCTCGGCAATGTCCCGGGCGGCGGTGCCTGGCCGACACTGACGCCGTAGCCGACACTGCGTACCCGACCGTCGAAAACCTCGCCCGGCAGCGCATCCAGAACGATGGATACCGGCGTATTGACCTTGACGAGACCGAGGTTGTTTTCGGTCATGTCGGCGCTGATCCACACATCGTGGATGGCGATCAGGGTCATCACCGGACTGCCGACGGCGGCGAACTGTCCGGCGTCGGTGCGCAGGTCAGTGATCAGGCCTGCCGAACGCGCACGAATTTGCGTATTGGCCAGATCGAGTTCGGCTTTCGACAACGCCGTGGCGGCGCTGCGCAGCAGGGCATTGTCTTCCGCGTCTCCACCTTCTTGCTCGCGCGCGCGCTGGACTTCGGCACGGGCGGCGGCAACCTGGCTGACGGCTTGTTCGCGACTGGCGCGAGACACTTCGAGCAGACGCACGGAGATGGTGCCGGGGTCGTCGCGGTACAAGCCCTCAAGGCGCTGATTATCCTGGCGCGCCTTGAGTTCGTTGGCCTGGGCGGCACGCAGATTGGCCTGTGCCGAAGCAATGCCGGCGGTGCTGGCGCCGATCTGTCGGCGTGTCGATTCGAGGTCTGCGCGGGCACGGTCGACTGCGATTTGATACGGCTGGGGATCCACTTCAAACAGCACGTCTGCGGCCTTGACGTCCTGGTTGTTGCGCACGTTGACGCGAATGACCCGACCGGCCACTTCAGTAGCGACCGGAATCACAAAGGCGCCCACTCGGGCCTGTTGGGTATAAGGCGTGAGCCGGTCAGCCGCGAGGTACCAGGCCAGGCTAAGGACGATGACCAGCAACACCCATCTGATGCCTTTCTTCGCGGGGTCAGCGGGCGGCTCGGGCGCTTGAGGGGAGGGCGGTGCAGCTTCATTCATGGTTGTTTACCTTTTTGTGGCGCCGCCGAAGGCTCATCCAACAGATCGCCCCAGTCCGTGCGTTGCTCCATTTGTTGGCGGGTGGCCTGATCGACCTTCGGCAGCGCGCTGTACCAGCCTCCGCCCAGCGCTTTGTACAGGGCGATCACGTTACTGACCGCATTGCTGCGGCTGACCAGGTAATTGTCCTGCTGCTCCAACAATGCCCGTTGTGCATCCAGCACCCGCTGGAAATCCGAGTAGCCTTCACGATATTGCGCGCTGGCCAGCACCAGCGAGCGTTTGGCGGCGACTTCGGCCTCACGCAGGATTTGTTCGCGCTCCAGAGATTTGATCAATCCGCTGGCGGCGTCATCTGCCTCGCGTGCCGCCTGGCGAACCTTGTCGCGGTAAGCCTCGATCAGCTGCTGCAACCGCGCATCTTGTACACGCACGTTGTTGCTGATCTGGCCGTGGTCGAAGAGGTTCCAGCGCAGGCTGGGGCCGCCGATCAGGTCCAGACTTTTGGGAGTGCCATTCAGCGTGTCGGTAGACCAGACGATGCTACCGAGCAAGGTCAGCGACGGGTAGAAATCGGTTTCGGCCACACCAATAAGCGCCGACTGTGCCGCGACATTGAGTTCGGCGGCGCGCACGTCGGGCCGGCGCAGCAGCAGATTGGCCGGTACATCCTGCAGTACGGCGCGGTCCACCAGCGGGATCAGTCCTTGATTCTCAAGCAACTGCGGCAGTGCGCCGGGCGGCTGACCGATCAGCACGGCCAACGCGTTGCGTGTACGCAGTACCTGATCCTCGAAGTTTGGAATGGTGCTGAGGGTGCCCAGGTATTGGGTCCTGGCTTGTTGCAGATCGAGTTCGGCTTGCTGGCCGCTGTTAAACAGCTTTTCAGTGATCTCGAAGTTGCGCTTTTGCTGTTTGGCATTCTCCTTTGCCACCCACAAACGCGCCTCGGTGGTGCGCAGTGAAAAGTAGGTGTCCGCCACTTGGGCGCGCAGTAGAACCAGTACGTCTTCATAGTTGGCCTGCGCGGCGAAGTAGCCGGCGTCGGCCGACTCGATGGCCCGGCTGAAGCGGCCCCAGAAATCCAGCTCCCAGCCCACGTCGAAGCCGGCGCTGTGTTGCCAGAAATGGCTGTCCTGAGGATTGTTTCCGCCAGATTGCCGGCGGTTGAAGTACAGACTGTCGACGCTGGCTTGCTGCAATTGCGGGTAACGTCCGCTCTGGGCGATACCCAATTGGGCTCGGGCCTCCATCACTCGCAGGCCTGCAATTTTCAAATCCGAATTTCGGGCATCCGCTTCGGCGATCAGGCGATCAAGCACCGGGTCGCCGAAAACCTGCCACCACTGACGCAGATCCGGGTTCAGGCTGCGTTGGGTGGATTGCTCAAGGGCAGGGGAGCTCCACCGGTCAATCCACGGCTGCTTTGGCGACTGGAAATCCGGCCCCAGACGGACGCAGCCGCTCAAACTCAGCACACCCAGCAGGAGCAGTTGACCCGGTCGCGTCAGATGCATGCATGTTTTCCAATCCAGGAAGATCACAGGAGCATAGACGCCCTGACGATCACCTGACTGCTACGGTTTCAAGCGTTTTCACATCCGCCACGACCGGGTAATACTCCCGTTATTTGATGAAAGCCTGCAAATCCTGAGTCAGCTTGTCGATTGCCACTTTGAAATCCTTGGAGGTGATCTTCTCGCTGGCATTCTCCTTGGTAGCGCCAAAGACTTTGCGAACCACTTTGGCCACGGTCTGGTTACTGCGGGCATCGATTAGCTCAGCCTCGATGAACAGCGTGGTCTCCTGATCTCGATGGCCACTGACTGCGGAAACAGTGCCAACCACGGCAGCCACCGGCACCACTTCATACCATTTCATGCCTTCGTTTTCTGCAGTCACACCGGTGATCGCCGCGCGCATGATCAATGCTTTCGATCCGGCGGGCGCTGCGTTCGTGCCAGGCACGATCCGGTACTTCAGGCCCAGCACGCTTTTGGTTTTACTGGTCATGTAGCTCTGCAAATCATCCAGCGTTTGTCGGTTGACACGCTCGTTGGGTTTGGGCGCAGGGTAAAGTTCCAGTTTGTTGAAGACCACGGTGTTATAGGCATCCGGATTCCAGGACGGGCTTACCCAGCGCATGGCTGTTTCTCCGCTGGTGGTGGTGACCTGCTGCAAGTTGTTGTAGTTCGACAGAAAGCCGGAATATTGCTCACGTTCGGTGACTTTCGAGGTGCAACCGCCGAGTAGCAGGCTGGCCAGGGCAGTGCCGATAAACAGTTTTCGGGTAAGACTCATAATGTTGTGTGCTCCAGGTTTAAAAGAGGTCTTTTTCTACCGAAGGTGTACGCGAAAAAACGACCTGTCTGGTTTATCAAGCTAGTTTGTATTTTAGGGGGCGCAACTTTTTTCAAAGCGGCTTTCAGTCAGTAAGATCAGGACTCTTCGTCGTCGGCGCCCGGATAAAAGCCGTGCAGCAGTTGATAGCGATCACTGCGGATCTGATCAACCCGGTCCTGCACCTGCTGTTCAGGAAAGCCCAACAGGATCAGCGCATGCGAGGCCAGCATCAAGCTGGACTCCATCAGCTCCGGGACCACCTCAGTGGCGCCAGCCGCCTTCAACTCGGGCCCCCGAGTGTCGTCCCGGGTGCGCACCAGGATCGGCACAGTCGGGTTGATTCGACGTGCCGCCTGCAGGATCAGCAGGGCGGTATCTGTCTGGTCGACGGCGATGACCAGCAGACTCGCGCGCTCCAGCCCGACCGCTGCCAACAGGTCGCCACGCTGCGAATCTCCATAATGCACAGCCTTTTCAGCGACCGTTGCTTCTTGCACCCTCACCGGATCGCTATCCAGTGCGACATAGGACTGCTGAGCGTTTTGCAGGAATCGACCGATGGATTGGCCGACGCGACCGTAACCACAGATCACCACATGACTTTTCGCTTGCGCATTGAGCGTGCTGATTTCTTCCAGCCGCGCTTCTTCGTTCGGCTTGCGGTGCAATCGTGCGGCAATGCGCGGGGCCACACGCAGCAGGGACGGCGTGACTAGCATCGAGCAGAACGTCGCGGCGAGCAGCAGGCCGCCGAGATCAGCGGGCATCAGCTTGTTCTGCAGCATCAGCGTCATCAAGGCAAAGCAGAACTCGCCGCCCTGGGCCAGGGCCAGCCCGCTGCGCCAGGCCGTTTCACTGTCGCTGCCCCGCAACTTGACCAGTAGCGCGACTACGCAGCCCTTGATCAGCAACAGCCCCAAGGTCAGACCGAGGATCAGCAGACCGTGGCTGGCAAACAGGCGCAAGTCGATCAACATGCCAATGCTGACGAAGAACACGCCGAGCAGAATGTCGCGAAACGGGCGAATGTCCGCCTCGATCTGATGCCGGTAATGGCTTTCCCCAAGCAGCATGCCGGCCAGAAAAGCACCGAGGGCCGGTGAGAGTCCGATCAGGTGCGTCAGCCCCGCCGTCAGCAGCACGATCACCAGCGCCAGTAGGACAAACAGCTCGGCGGAACGGGAGGCCGCTACCTCATGAAACAGATGGGGCAAAACCCAGCGACTGACCAATGACAGCCCGACAAACAGCACCAGCGTTTTGCCCAGCGTGATGGGAAGCGCCCAATACCAGGCTTGATCGCTGGTGCCGGCGAACACCGGGACCAGCGTCAGCAATAACACCGCCACCACGTCCTGGAACAGCAATACACCAATCGCATTCTGGCCATGGCTGCTGAAAACTTCGCCAAGGCTGCCCAGCTCCTTGCTGACAATCGCTGTCGAGGACAGCGCCAGACCGCCACCGAGTAAAAACGCCGCGGCCGTCGGCACGCCCGCCAGTATCAGCAAGGCACCCAACGCAGCACCGGACACCAGCACTTGAAGGGTACCCAGACCGAACACCACCCGACGCAGCGCAATCATTTTCGACAACGAAAACTCCAACCCCAGGGAAAACAGCAAAAAAACCACCCCCAGTTCTGCAATCAAGGGCAACGCGTCACCGTCTTTTACCCAGTCGAAAGCCAACGGCCCGACCATCAGCCCCACGCACAGATAACCCAGCACTGGCGGCAAGTGCAGGCGATTGAACAAGGCAATAACGACCAATGAGGCCGTGAAAATGACCAATAGGCTGACGAACATGGATGCTCCGTAACGGCTCCGGGCTGAAAGTGAGCATTGTAGCTCGCACCCCAAGGTACGACGGGCGAGTGCAAGAAGGCGAATGACATTCGCATCCGCTGTGGCAGCAAAACTGTTTGAACCTACACTGGGATAGGACGGCTAAAAACCCTTGGATCGGATCTGCAAAGGTTGACTGCATGCAGAACAATGGAAGAGAAACGTCGGCGCGGGTGCTCAATCCAGTCGATCGTGTCACAGAAGTGATTTTCGGCCTGCTCATGGCCATGACGTTCACCGGAACGATCAGCGTGGCAACCGCCGACCAGGAGGCGGAGCGCACAATGATGATGGCCGCGCTGGGCTGTAATCTGGCGTGGGGCCTGGCGGACGCGGTGATGTATCTGCTGCGAGCCCGGATCGACCGCACGCGCAACCGCACCTTGTTTGTCAGGTTGGCCGGCGGAGCCGATGCCGCCACCGGACAGGCGCTGATTGCCGACGCGTTGCCGCCGCTGATCGCTCAAGCAGCCGGGCCCAAAGAACTGGAAGCCTTGCGTTTGCGATTGATTGAAGCGCCATCGATACCCTCCCGTCAGTCGCTGGGCCTGGATGATTTCAAGGGCGCGCTCGGGGTTTTCCTGCTGGTGGTGCTCGCGACATTTCCGCTTGTGGTGCCGTTCCTGTTGCTTGACCAGACCCTGCTTGCAGTACGCCTGTCCAACCTGATCGGACTCATCGTACTGTTCCTGGCCGGCTGGATGCTGGCGCGATACGCCGGTGCGAAACCGTGGCAGGGCGCCGTTGCGCTGGCGGTCACTGGCGCGTTGCTGATCCTCGTGATCATCGCGCTCGGTGGATGAGCAGTCATAGCGCTCCAGCCTGCATTCCCCCAGAGGGCCTAGTCGTATGAATCATTCGGATACGTCACCTCCGCCCCCGGGTTCCGGCCGCATTGCGCGCAGCAATACGGCCGACCAGACCGGCTGGAGCCGGTGGCTACCGGGTCTCACGACATTGCGCCGCTACAAGCTGGCGTGGTTGCAGCACGATATCGTGGCCGGACTGGTGCTCACCACCATGCTGGTGCCTGTTGGCATCGCCTACGCGGTAGCCTCGGGGGTGCCGGGCATTTATGGCCTTTACGCGACCATCGTTCCGCTACTCGCCTATGCGTTGTTCGGCCCTAGCCGAATCCTGGTGCTGGGGCCGGACTCATCGTTGGCCGCCGTCATCCTCGCCGTCGTCCTGCCGCTGTCCGGCGGCGACCCGCATCGCGCAATCGCCCTCGCCGGCATGATGGCGATCGTCTCGGGCACGGTGTGCATCCTGGCCGGGATAGCGCGCCTGGGTTTCGTCACCGAGCTGCTGTCCAAACCGATTCGCTATGGCTACATGAACGGCATCGCGCTGACGGTATTGATTAGCCAATTGCCCAAGTTTTTCGGCTTTTCGATCGAGTCCCACGGGCCATTGCGAGACCTGTGGGCCACCGCCACCGCGGTAATGGATGGAAAAACCAACTTGACCACGTTCCTGATCGGCACGACCACCCTCGTGGTGATCTTGTCGCTCAAGAAATACAAGCGCGTGCCTGGCATTCTGATCGCCGTCGCCGGAGCCACCCTCGCCGTTGGCATGCTGGACCTTGCTGCGCAAAACGTAGCGGTCCTCGGGACACTTCCTCAAGGCCTGCCAGCGTTCGCCATCCCGTGGATCACCAGCGCCGATATCGTCCCGGTGCTGATCGGTGGTTGCGCCGTTGCGCTGGTTTCGTTCGCTGACACCAGCGTGCTCTCGCGGGTTTATGCGGCGCGGACCCAGTCCCATGTCGATCCGAACCAGGAGATGGTGGGACTCGGTATCGCCAATCTGGCCGGCGGTTTGTTCCAGGGCTTCCCGATCAGTAGCAGTTCGTCGCGGACGCCCGTCGCCGAGGCCGCCGGCGCGAAAACCCAATTGGCCGGCGTCGTCGGTGCACTCGCCGTTGCTTTGCTGCTAATGGTGGCGCCGGATTTGCTGAAGAACTTGCCCACCAGCGCCCTGGCGGCGGTGGTGATCGCCTCGGCCATCGGACTGATCGAGGTCACCGACCTGCGGCGGATCTATCGCATCCAGCGCTGGGAATTCTGGCTGTCAATCGTTTGTACAGTCGGGGTGGCCGTATTCGGCGCGATCGAGGGCATTGGCCTGGCCATTGTCATTGCCGTCATCGAATTTCTGTGGGATGCCTGGCGCCCATACTCGACGGTGCTGGGTCGTGCCCAAGGCGTCCAGGGTTATCACGATATCAATCGTTATCCGCAGGCGCGCCTTATCCCCGGCCTGGTCTTGTTTCGCTGGGATGCGCCATTGTTCTTCGCTAACGCAGAGCTTTTTCATGACCGAGTACTGGACGCTGTGGCGACATCACCCACGCCGGTGCGCTGGCTGGTCGTGGCGGCGGAACCGGTCACCAGCGTGGACGTGACTTCCGCCGACATGCTCGCCGAGCTGGATGAAACATTGAACGTGGCCGGCATCAAGCTGTGCCTGGCCGAGATGAAAGACCCGGTCAAGGACAAGCTGAAGCGATTCGGGCTGTTCGCGCGCTTTGGCGAAGCGGCGTTCTTCGCCACGTTAGGTGCCGCCGTCAGCAGCTACCTTAAAACCTATCCGGTGGAGTGGAGGGAAGGGGAACACGAAGAACTCGAATAGAGGCACGAGTAATGCCAGTCAATTGTAGGAGCGTCGACCGCCTGCTCCTACGGTGGAATCATTCGTTCAACTGATCGGCACCAACCGCCGTCAGTTTGTCCGCCTCGGTCACCCAGCCGCCGCCGGTTGCCTTGTATAGATCAATCATGGAAGTGAACACTAAGCCCCGGGTGCGGGTGTAGTTCAGCTCGGCATCAAACAGACTGCGTTCAGCGTCCAGCACCTCGATGTAACTGGTATAGCCGTTGTCATAGCGTAGCCGTGCGTAATAGGCATAGGTGCGCAGCGCCTCGACCTGACTGGCTTGAAAGGCCATTTGTTCGCGGGACTTGCTGGACGCGACCAAGGCGTTTTCTACATCGCCGAAGGCCGATTGAATGGCTTTCTGGTAGGTCAGCAGGGCTTGTTGCTGGAACGCGTCTGCCTGTTGAACCTGCCCGGCAATCCCGCCACCGGTAAAGATCGGCATGCTCGCCGCGACACCATAAGACCAGGTGGCAGCGGGCCCGGTGAACAGGTTCGAGAGCTGGTTACTGACCGAGCCCAGCAGCCCGGTCAGGGAAATGGTCGGGAAATACTGGGCCTTGGCCGCACCGATCTGGGCATTCGCCGAGATCAGGTTCAGCTCGGCCTGACGCAGATCGGGGCGTCGTTCCAGCAAGTCCGAAGGTAAACCGGCAGGCACCGACGGCAGCGTCAGTTGCGCCAGTTCGCGCCCGCGCAGGATCGGGCCCGGATTTCGCCCGATAAGCACAGCGAGCAAAATTTCCTGCTGGGCGACGAGGGGTTCGAGCTGTGCCACCGAAGCCAGGGTCCGCTGGTACTCGGACTGATTCTGCGCCAACTCCATTTCGGAGATGGTTCCGGCACCAAAGCGCAGTTTGAATATTTCGTAGGAATCGCCGCGCACCTTGGCAGTGGTGCGGGCGATTTCCAGCTCGCGATCAAGATCGCGCAGCGTCACGTAGCTCGTAGCCACCGACGAAACAAGGCTGAGAATGACACTGCGACGACCTTCCTCGGAGGCCAACAGATCGGCACGAGCGGATTCGTTGAGACGCCGCAAGCGACCCCAGACGTCCAGTTCCCAGTCCACACTGAGAATGGCCTGATAGTTGTTGAACAACGGATCGACCGACGAGTCCAGCGGCACCGGACCGTTGTCTCGGGGAGATCGAGTGCGCTGACCTTGTGTACTCAATCCGACCTGCGGAAAGTACAGAGAGCGCGTTTCGCCATAACGTCCCTGGAATTGTTCCACGCGTGCGGCAGCGATCTTGATGTCCTTGTTCTCAAGCAGGGCGCTGCGGATCAGTTCATTCAGCACGGGATCCTGGAACTGCTCCCACCACAGTGTATTGGACAGGTTCTTCGCTTCCTTGTCCGCATAGCGGTAGGCCGCCGGGGTTTCAATGTCGGGGTGCTGGTAATCCGGGCCGACCATACAGCCGGCCAGGCTCAGGCACAGCAAAAGCGGGAGAGGCGGTTTGCGCATGTCAGTCCCCCTCGTGTCGTCGTTGCGCCGCACCGTGGGGAACCGGCGCAGGAAGCGTCGGTTGTCCTGCCTCAGCAGCTTTTTGATCGGCGTCCTTGTCCCCGAACATTCGCTCCACCAGGTAGTAGAAAAGGGGAATGAAGAAGATCGCGATGACTGTCGCCGCCAACATGCCGCCGATCACTCCGGTTCCGATGGAGTGGCGACTGTTTTCCGAGGCGCCGACAGCGATCGCCAGCGGCACGCAGCCCAGAATGAATGCCAGCGACGTCATGATGATAGGGCGCAAACGCTCCTTGGCTGCGGTCATGGCGGCATCGTAGGCCGACATGCCGTTTTCCCGATTGAGGACTGCAAACTCGAAGATCAGGATGGCGTTCTTGGCGGCGAGGGCCACCAGCATGGTCAAGCCGATCTGGAAGTACACGTCGTTGCTCAGGCCCCGGATCAGCACGGCGAGCAGGGCGCCGAACAATGCAAACGGCACCGCCAGCAGGACACCCACCGGCAGCGACCATTTCTCGTATTGCGCGGCCAGAATCAGGAACACCATCACCAGCCCGAAGATGAACACCTGGGACGAGGCGCCGCCGCTCTTTTTCTCCTCGAATGCCTCGCCACTCAAGGCCAGCGAATAATCATTGGTCATGATTTCGGCGCTGATCTCTTCCAGAGCCGCGAGCGCCTGACCGGAACTGTAGCCGGGCGCTGCGTTGGCCGTCAGTTTGACCGCCGGGAAATTGTTGAAACGGGTCAGCAGGTCGGGACCGGTCACGTAGCGGGTGGTCAGCAGGGCCTTGAGCGGCACCATCCCGAGGTTCTTGCTGCGCACGTAGATTTGTTGCAAGTCTTCAGCCTTGAGGCGATAGGACGGTTCCGCTTGCAGGATTACCTGCCACAACCGGCTGAATTTGTTGAATTGCGACACATACAGCGAGCCGAACATGGTCTGCATGGTGCTGTAGACATCTTCTACCGGCACGCCCAGGCTCTCGGCTTTTTCCCGGTCCACATCGACCATCAATTGACGGGAATGCACATTGAAGGTCGAGGTGATGGCGCCGAGTTCCGGGCGCTCTTTAGCCTTCGCCACGAGCGTGCCGACTACTTCGGCTAGCTGGTCGATGCTCGCGTCACCCTTGCTCTGTACCCACACTTCCATGCCGCCGGTGGTGCCCAGGCCGGGAATGGACGGAGGGTTGACCGGCAGAATGATCCCTTCCTGTACGGTGGAAAAGGCGCGGGCCGCTTTCTGGATCACCGCCGGGGCGCTTTGCTGCTCGATGGTGTCCGAGTCCTTGTAGCGCCCTTCGAAATCCTTGAAGCCAACGAAGAACGCGGCGGCGTTGTTCTTGTTCTGGCCATCGAGCAGGCTGTAGCCGTTGACGATGGCCACGCCCTCGACGGCCTCATCGTTCATGAAGAAATCACTGGCCACTTTGCCGACCTCGCCGGTGCGGTCCAGGCTGGCGGCGTCGGGCATGATGATCGCGCCCAGCAGATAGCCCTGGTCCTCCGGTGGCAGGAAGGCACTGGGTATGCGCTGCGCCATCAACAGAATCAGCACGATCATGCCGGCAAACAGCAACAGCGCCAGCACAAAGCGTTTGATCATGAACGCTACCGAGCGCGAGTAACTCTCGGTCATACGTTCGAAGCCGCGTTCGAACCAGCGAAAGAACGCGTTTTTATCGCCGTGCTGCGGCTTGAGCAGTAAGGCGGCGAGGGCAGGTGACAGAGTCAGGGCGACCAGACCGGAAATCACCACGGAAATGGCGATGGTGATCGCGAACTGTTTATAGAGTTGGCCGGTGATGCCCCCCATGAACGCCACCGGGATGAACACCGCACACAGTACCAGCACGATGGCGACGACCGGACCGGCCACTTCGTCCATCGCCCGCTTGGCGGCGTCCTTGGCATTCATCTTGTGCACGTGCATGTTGCGCTCGACGTTCTCGATCACCACGATCGCGTCATCCACCACAATACCGATGGCCAGCACCATGCCGAACAGCGTCAGCATGTTCACGGAAAACCCCAGCGCCGACATGCCGATAAAGGTGCCGACAATCGACACCGGCACCGCAATCACCGGGATCAGCGTGGCTCGCAGGCTCTGCAAGAAGAGGAACACCACGATGACCACCAACACCAGGGCCTCGAAGAAGGTGTGGATCACCTCGGAAATCGAAGCGCGGGTGAAGGCGGTGGTGTCCATCACGATCTTGTATTCGATGCCCTCGGGGAAGGTGGCCTTCATGTCCGCCAGCGTCTTGGTAACGGCCGCCGAGACGTCGAGGGCGTTGGCGCCGGGTTGTTGATACACCGCAATCAGCGTCGCCGGCTTGCCCTGATAGGTGCTGCGCAGCGAGTAGTCTTTCTGCCCGAGTTCGGCACGCCCGATGTCCTTGAGCCTCACGATGGCGCCGCCTTCGTTGCTGGCGCGCAGGATGATGTTTTCAAACTCCGCCGGTTCGGTCAGGCGGCCTTTGGTGGTGACGGCGAACGACTGTTCCACGGCGGCGCCGGTGGGCGATTGGCCGACGCGGCCGACCGCGAATTGCTGGTTCTGGTTGGCCACGGCATTCTGCACATCGGCGGCGGTGATGCCTAGCTGGGCCATGCGATCGGGCTTGAGCCAGATCCGCATGGCGTAATCCGGCGTTCCGAAAATGCTGGCCTGGTTGGCACCCGGAATACGCTTGATCGCATCCAGAATATATAGGTTGGCGTAGTTGGCGACGTAGGTGCTGTCGTAGCGGTCGCCAGCAGAATAGACCGCCAGCACCATCATGAACGCCGAGGATTTTTTCTGCACCTGGATGCCCTGGCTCTGCACCGCGGAGGGCAGTTGGGGCAGGGCCAGGTTGACCCGGTTCTGCACATCCACCTGGGCCAGGGCCGGGTCGGTACCGATCTCGAAGAACACGTTGAGGGTCATGTTGCCCGTCGCCGAGCTCGACGAGTTCATGTAGATCATGTTGTCCGCGCCGTTGACCTGCTGCTCGATGGGCGCCGCGACGTTATTGGCCACAACCTGCGCGTCGGCACCGGGATAGGTCGCCGCGACCGTGATTTGCGGCGGTGTGATATCCGGGTACTGGGCAACGGGCAGCGCCAGCATGGCCACGGCGCCGGCCAGGGTGATGATGATCGAGATCACCGACGCGAAGATCGGCCGGTCAATGCAATAGTGGGAAATGCTCATTGGCTATTCCCGGAGGTTGCACCGGCTTTTACCGGTTGGGTGGATGCGGCACCGGCCGGCGCGGCACCAGGCGCTTCGACAATTTTCAATGGCCCTCCCGGCGTTACCCTGAGCGCGCCATCGATCACAATCCGTTCGCCGGCACGCAGCCCCTTGCTGATGAACCAGTCATCACCTTGCCACTCGCCCACTTCGACAATCCGTTGCTCCGGCTTGCCCTCGGCATTGACGACCCAGACGAAGTGGCTCTTGGCCCCCTCAAGCACCGCTTTCTGAGGCACCAGAATAGCGTTCGGTCGGGTGGCGCCTTTGGCCAGGGCGCGCACGAACTGGCCGGGGCGGAGCAGGCCATTGGGGTTCGCGAGCACTGCGCGGACCAGGAAGGTGCCGGTTTCCTGGCTATAGGAAGGCGCCAGGAAATTCACCTTGCCGCGCTCAGGCACAACCGTACCGTCAGCCAACACCACTTCCACGACAAAGTCACTGCGTGGCGGAAATTTGAGACGCCCGGCGGCGATTTCGTCGCGGTATTTCAGGGTTTCGTTTTCCGAAAGACTGAAGTTGACGTACATCGGGTCCATTTGCGACACGGACGTCAGCAGTCCCGACTCACCGGGCGTCACGTAGCTGCCTTCCTGCTTTTTCGCGTCGCTGGAAAGGCCGTTGAGCGGTGACGTGATGGTGGTGTAACTCAAGTTCAGTTGCGCGGTGCGTACCGCGCCTTCGGCAGCCAGTACGGCGGCCTTGCTTTCACGCTCTGCACCGACGGCGTTGTCCAGGTCCATCTTGCTGACCGCGTTCTGCGCCGCCAGTGGCCGGACGCGGGCGAGGGTGGCCTTGGCCACTTCCCAGCGAGCCTGTTGCTGGGCCATTTGCCCCTGGGCCGAGGCCAGTGCTGCCTCGAAAGGTTTGCGGTCCATCTGAAACAGGGTTTGCCCGGTCTTCACCAGATCGCCTTCGGTGTACAGCCGCCGATCCAGAAACCCGGCGACGCGCGCTCGTATTTCCACTTCACGGGAGCTCTGGGTCTGGGCGACGAATTCGAAGGTGACCGGGGTGTCGCCCGATGTGACCGTCATGACGGTCACATCGGGTGCTTGGCGAGCCGGTGAAACAGGCTCTTTTCCACAGCCCCCCAGGAGGCTCGAGAGACCCAACAGAACTGCAATCGGCACGCTCACGTGCAGCCTGACAACGAATGTTTTTACGCCCATCCCTACGCTCCGTCACGGTCGTCCGATCAGAAGCGTAGTTTCATTTTTCGCGCAACGCTAACCACGGCCGCTGTCACGAAATGAAAAGGCATTGTCGTCTGATGAGAAGCGGTTCGCCATAGGCCGTCCTACAGTCCAATCAGCGCAATTCGACGCAGCTCGCCAATAATGCAGACTGGGGAATAACAAAAATGGCCAAAGCCGTACGCTTCTATGAAACCGGTGGTCCCGATGTACTTCGTTATGAAGAGGTCGAAGTCGGCGAACCCGGTCCGGGCCAGGTTCGTCTTCGTCATGTGGCCGTTGGCCTGAACTATGCCGACACCTACTTTCGCAACGGCACCTACCCGATACCGATGCCCAACGGCATGGGCGTTGAAGCGTCCGGCGTGGTGCAGGCCATCGGCGAGGGCGTGACCAACGTACAAGTGGGAGATCGCGTCACCTACACCGGCTTCCTAAATACTTTGGGTGCTTACAGCACCGAGCGCCTGGTCCCGGCCGCGCCGCTGATCAAGTTGCCGGAAACCATCAGTTTCGAGACAGCCGCGGCCATGACCATGCGCGGCCTGACCTCGTCGTACCTTATGCGCCGCATCTACGACTTCAAGGCCGGCGACAGCATCCTGCTGCACGCTGCCGCCGGCGGTGTCGGCCTGATCGTTTCGCAATGGGCCAAATTGCTCGGCCTGAACGTCATTGGCACCGTGTCCACCGAGGTCAAGGGCGAAATCGCCAAGGCCCATGGCTGCGATCATGTCATCAACTACAGCCACGAAGATGTCGCCCAGCGCGTGCGCGAGTTGACTGACGGTGTGGGCGTCAACGTAGTGTTCGACAGTGTCGGCAAAAACACCTTCGCGGGTTCGCTGGATTCGCTCAAGCGTCGCGGCCTGATGGTGTGCGTCGGCACGGCCTCCGGACCGATTCCGGCCTTCGATCCGGTGATGCTGGCGATGAAGGGTTCGTTGTTCCTGACCCGCCCGGCGCTGGCCGACTACATCGCCGATCCGGCGGAAAAAGCCGCCCTGGCCGGCGAGTTGTTCGACCACGTCGGCAGTGGCCGGATCAAGATTGAAATCAACCAGTATTACGCCTTGCAAGATGCCGTGCAGGCCCATCGCGACCTGGAGTCACGCAAGACCACAGGCTCGTCGATTTTCGTCATTTAAGGGAGTTGCTCGCCATGAAAGTCGAACAATTGACCTGCAACATTGGCGCGGAACTGATCGGTGTGAACCTCGCCGATGCGGTCCACGACGACGGTCTTTTCGCCGAGATTCGTGCTCAGTTGCTCAAGCATCGGGTGGTGTTCCTGCGCGACCAGAACCTTACCCGCGCCGAGCACGTGGCTTTCGCCCATCGCTTCGGCGAGCTGGAGGACCATCCGGTGGCCGGCAGCGATCCGGACCATCCGGGGCTGGTGCGCATTTACAAGAACCCGGACCAGCCGATGGACCGCTACGAAAACGCCTGGCACACCGACGCGACTTGGCGGGAGGCGCCGCCGATGGGTTGCGTGCTGCGTTGCGTGGAGTGCCCACCAGTGGGGGGTGACACCATGTGGGCCAACATGGTCGAGGCGTATGCGCAGTTGCCGGATGACGTGAAAGTGAAAATTGCCGACCTGCGCGCCCGCCACAGCATCGAAGCGAGCTTCGGCGCGGCGATGCCGATCGAGAAACGCCTGGCGCTCAAGGCGATGTACCCGGATGCCGAGCACCCGGTGGTGCGCACTCACCCGGAAACCGGGGAAAAAGTGCTGTTCGTCAATGCCTTCACGACCCATTTCAGCAACTACCACACCCCTGATCGAGTGCGCTTCGGCCAGGACGCCAACCCTGGCGCGAGCGAGTTGCTGCGGTATCTGGTCAGCCAGGCGTACATCCCCGAGTACCAGGTGCGCTGGCGCTGGAAGCCGAACAGCATCGCCATCTGGGACAACCGCAGTACGCAGCATTACGCCGTCATGGATTACCCGCCGTGCCATCGCAAGATGGAACGTGCCGGGATCATCGGCGACAAGACGTTCTGATCGCCCCTTTCTGCATTCGAACTCGTAGACACGTCCTCCCGGCGCATTCCCGGGTGGGCGGACAATCATAAGAACCGGAGTAACTCATGCAATTTTTTGACGATTCCCTGCACCCGGAAAACATGGAAAAAGTGGTCATTACCGCAGCCCCGTATGGCCCGGAATGGATGCCGGAAGACTTTCCCGAAGACATCCCACTGACCATGGACGAGCAGGTGCAGAAAGCGGTCGATTGCTATGAAGCCGGGGCCACTGTCCTGCACCTGCACGTGCGTGAACTGGACGGCAAGGGCTCCAAGCGCCTGTCCAAGTTCAACGAACTGATCGCTGGTGTGCGTGAAGCCGTGCCGGACATGATCATTCAGGTTGGCGGTTCGATTTCCTTCGCCCCTGAAAGCGATGGCGAAGCCGCGAAGTGGCTGTCGGACGACACGCGCCACATGTTGGCGGATCTGACGCCGAAACCGGATCAGGTGACCGTGGCGATTAACACCACCCAGATGAACATCATGGAATTGCTCTATCCGGAATACCTGGAAGGCACATCCCTGGCGAACCCGCTGTATCAGGCGGCTTACAGCGAGATGACCGTGCCAGCGGGCCCGGCCTGGGTTGCGGAGCACTTGCGTCGCCTGACCGCCGCTGGCGTACAACCGCATTTCCAGCTGACCGGCATGCACGCCATGGAAACCCTCGAGCGTCTGGTGCGCAAGGGCATTTACATGGGACCACTGAACCTGACCTGGATCGGCATCGGCGGTGGTTTCGACGGCCCCAATCCGTTCAACTTCTTCAATTTCATTCACCGCGCGCCAGACGGTTGCACCCTGACCGCCGAGTCGCTGCTGAAAAACGTACTGCCGTTCAACACCATGGCAATGGCCATGGGGATGCATCCGCGCGTGGGCATTGAAGACACTATTATTGATCACAAGGGCAAGCGGTTCAGCTCCGTGCAGCAGATCGAACAAACCGTGCGCGTCGCCCACGAACTGGGTCGTGAAATTGCCAGCGGCAAGGAAGCCCGTGAGATCTACCGCATCGGTGTGCAGTACCAAAGCATCGAAGAAACCCTACTGGCCAACGGCATGGCCCCCAACCGCAAGACCGGGCAGAAAGGCGTGCCGCAACGCGGCTGACCGGTAGACGGAACGAGAGGCCGTGACCTCTCGTTCGCTGAACCGCAACACGCTTGATAACAACAATAAAACAAAGCTTTGAGGAGGCTGAATGGCCTTTCACCCGATTGCCGCAGACAATGACGACGGTGTCGTCGCTGTTGCACGCCCGTATGCCTGGATCGTCTTCGCACTGACGTTCGGCCTGTTGATCTCGGATTACATGTCGCGCCAGGTGCTGAACGCCGTGTTCCCCCTGCTAAAGAGCGAGTGGTTGCTGAGTGACAGTCAACTCGGCCTGCTCAGCGGCATCGTTGCCCTGATGGTGGGCCTGCTGACCTTTCCACTGTCGCTGCTGGCGGACCGTTTCGGGCGGGTCAAGAGCCTGGCGTTGATGGCGGCGTTGTGGAGTCTGGCTACTCTGGGCTGTGCGCTGGCGCAGGATTATCAACAGATGTTCATTGCCCGGTTCATGGTCGGCGTCGGCGAAGCCGCGTATGGCAGTGTCGGCATCGCCGTGGTCATTTCGGTGTTCCCCAAACATCTACGGGCCACGCTGGCCAGCGCCTTCATGGCGGGCGGCATGTTCGGTTCGGTGTTGGGCATGGCATTGGGTGGGGCCATCGCCGTCAAGTTAGGCTGGCGCTGGTCGTTTGCCGGAATGTCGCTGTTTGGTCTCGTGCTGGCGATGCTGTACCCGATCATCGTCAAGGAAGCGCGCATCGCTCCCAAACGCATCGCGGACAAGGCGGTTGCAGCGGTCAAGCGTCCGTTACGCACGTTGTGGTCCAGCCCTTCAGTCATCGCCACTTACATCGGCAGCGGTCTGCAACTGTTCGTCGGTGGCACCGTGATTGTATGGATGCCCAGCTACCTCAACCGATATTACGAGATGGCGACGGACAAGGCTGGCGGTGTTGCAGCGATTATCGTGCTGTGCAGCGGTGCGGGGATGATTCTGTGCGGGATGCTCAGCGACCGCCTGTGTCGTCATTCGCCTCAGCGCAAGGTCGCGCTGGCGATCGCTTTTTGCCTCGGCAGTTGCCTGTTGTTGTCGGCGGCGTTTGCCTTGCAAGCGGGGCCTCTGCAACTGGCCTTGATCGGCCTGGGCATGCTGATTGCCGCCGGCACCACTGGACCGGCCGGGGCGATGGTTGCCAATTTGACCCACTATTCGGTCCACGGCACCGCGTTCGCCACCCTGACCTTGGCCAACAACATACTCGGGTTGGCGCCTGGGCCGTTCATCACCGGCAGGGTCTCTGATGTGATCGGCTTGCACGCCGCCTTCCAGTTGGTGCCCCTGGTCAGTATCGGGGCGGCGGCGGTGTTCTTTTATGCCAAGTGCCATTACCACAAGGACATTGCCCGGTTCAGGGGCGAGCAGGTCAATGGACCGGTGGCCGAATCCGCAGTAGAGGTGAAGTTGTGAGTGGTCGTTTACGTATCGATGTATTTTTCGATTTCATCTGCCCCTGGTGCCTGATCGGAAAACGCCAGCTGGAGCGCGCGCAAGAGTTGTTACGCTCCCACCAGCCTGGCGTGGAATTCATAACGACATGGAACGGGGTGCAGTTGTTGCCTCAGTTGCCCGTACAGGGAGAGCCCTTCGCCGAGTTCTATCGCAAGCGGCTGGGCAGTGCCGACGCTGTACAGATGCGCCAGTCTCAGGTGAGGCAGGCTGCGTTGGCGGTGGGTGAGACCATCGACTTCGGGCGAATTGCGACGATGCCCAATACCGCCGATGCCCATCGCCTGTTGGAGCGGGTCAGTGTACTGGGCAATTCCCGGCAGCGTGACGCGTTACTCGAACGCCTGTTCGCCGCGTATTTCCACCACGGAGAGGATCTGGGAAATCGTGAAACATTGATCGCCATCGCCGAATCGTGCGGCTTCGAGGCCGGCTTCGTGGCTGACTGTCTGTACGGAAACGGCGAGCCTTTTGTCGGCAGCCTCGGAGCTGTCACCGGCGTGCCCTGTTTTCAGTTCGACCGGCGCGTGACGGTGGTGGGCGCGCAGCCTCCCGAAGCGCTGTTTGGCGTCATGTACGAAGCCTTGCTTGAACGTGCCGGCGAGCGGCAATCCTCATGAACTTGCGTGTCTGTGTGCCTGCCGGAAAACACCCGCAGGTCGGAAGCCGTTCGCTGTTCGAATTCGACGGCAAGAGCCTGGCGTTGTTCAACGTCGAAGGTGACCTGTACGCCATCGACGACAGTTGCCCGCATCAGGGCGCCTCGCTGTGTGGCGGTCGACTTGAGGGGCGGGTGATTCAATGCTGCGCCCATGGTCTGCGTTTCGATCTGCGCAGCGGCTGCCTGCTCAATTCCACTCAGGTCAAAGTCGCCACTTACCCGGTTGAAGTCGTCGACGGCCAGGTGTTCATCATTGTCTGCGAGGAGCCCGCACCATGAGCGCCATTGCCCTGACCCGTATCCACAGCCGCGCGCGCGAACTGGCGCCGGGCTTTATCGTCAGCCTGATCGTTGCGGCGGCGGCCTCTTTTCTGTCCGAGCACTACGGTGCACCCGTCATGTTGTTCGCCTTATTGCTGGGTATGGCGCTGAATTTTCTGTCCGGTGACGGCCCTTGCAAGGCCGGCATTGAGTTCACCGCGCGCAGTGTGTTGCGTGTCGGTGTGGCACTGCTGGGCATGCGCATCACCCTCGAACAAATGGCAGCGCTGGGTTGGAAGCCGGTAGCACTGGTGGTGATTCTGGTGGTGGTGACCATCAGCGTGTCGGTGGTCGCGGCCAAGGCGCTGGGGTTCCAGCGTCTGTTCGGCATGCTCACCGGTGGCGCGACGGCGATCTGCGGTGCATCGGCGGCCCTCGCGCTGGCGGCGGCATTGCCCAACCATCCGCAGAAGGAACGAGCCACGCTGTTTACGGTGATCGGCGTGTCCGCGCTGTCGACCCTGGCGATGATCCTCTATCCGATGATTGCCAACGGGTTGTCGCTGTCGCCGCAAGTGGCCGGCGTGTTCCTCGGGGCCACCATCCACGATGTTGCCCAGGTAGTCGGCGCCGGTTACAGCATGTCGACCGAGGCCGGCGATACGGCGACCGTGGTCAAACTGATGCGCGTCGCCATGTTGCTGCCGGTAATCGTCACTGCCGCGATGATCACTCGCATGCAGGGCGCCGATCCCACCGGCAAACGTCCGCCGTTGCTGCCGTGGTTCGCCGTCGGTTTTCTGCTGCTGGCCTGTATCAACAGCACCGGATGGGTGGCGCCGGTGGTGCAAGGTTCGGTGAATGAGCTGTCTCGCTGGTGCCTGGTGGTGTCGATCAGCGCCCTGGGCATGAAAACCCAGCTCAAAGAGCTGGCCTCAGTGGGCATCAAACCGATTTTGTTGATGGTTGGGGAAACGATATTCCTGGTCGTGCTGGTGCTGTTGTTGCTGCACTGGGGGGCTTGAGTGGCAGGGCCGCATCACGTTGCCTCCTCGGCGTAATGGGGCTGTCGACCGGTGTGACAAGTACCGGTTCTTTCGCGGCGACTGTACCAGCAGTCGCCGTTTTTTTTCTTGTGGAGTACACAAAAGGCTGAAAACAACACGAAACCCTGTGGAAGCGGGCTTGCCCGCGAAGAGGCCGGCAGATCCAGCACAGCTGTCGGCGGACCTGACGCCTTCGCGAGCAAGCCCGCTCCCACCAGAGATGTGCGTCGCTCCGTCGTCTCAGGGCTCGGCAGGGTCGGGCAGGGCGGTCGGTGGCGTCGGCGCCCTGGGCTGTTTCTGCGCGGCGCGCCAGGCCGCGGGGGGCATGCCGAACTGGGTGATGAACCAGCGGGTGAAGGAGCTGGCCATGGAATAGCCGAGCATGTCGGCGATCCGGCCCAGCGAGTAGTTCGGGTTATCCAGGTAGCGCAACACCAGGTCGCGGCGCACGTCGTTGATCAGGTCGTTGAAGGCACAGCCGTCGTCCTTGAGGCGGCGCTGCAGGGTCCGGACGTTCATGCCCTGGCTCTGGGCGATCTGCTCGATGGTGGCGCGGCCCATGGGCAGCAGCAAGTAAATGGCTTTACGCACCTCAAACAACATCGACGACCCTTCATGACTCAGCAACGAGTCGAGGTAACTCTGGGCATAGCGCGCCATTGCCGGATCGGCATGGGGGTTGGTCATGTCGAGGCTGGCATCGGAACAGACAATGCCGTTGAACTCACTGCCGAACTCCAGCGTGCAGCCGAACAGGCGACGGTGAAGTTGCAGGTTGTCCGGGGGCTGGTGGGTGAAGTTGACGCTGTACGGGTGCCAGTGTGAACCGAGCAGGGCCGCGCACAGGCGGAACATCACGCCGATGGCCAACTCGTTGGCTTGCCGGCAAGGCATGGGCGTTTCAGTGACCACCTCTTCGCGAATGATCACCATCTTGCCGGCCTCTTCAATGAAGATGGCCAGCGAATCGTTCATCAGGTGCCGGTAGTTCACCACGACTTGCAAGGCTTCACGCAGGGTTCGCTGGTGGCTGAGCAGCAGGCTGACCACGCCGAAGTCCGAAAGCTGGCGCGACTCGGCCATGCTCAAGCCGAAGGTCTGGCAGCCGCTGGCGACGGCCGAATCTTCCAGCAGCCGCACGGCGGAATCGATGGGAATGCGGTGTTCAGGAGCTTGCAGCTGGGCCTTGCTCAGGCCGACGGCTTCCAGTAAATCCCGCGGGTTGAACGACAGGTATTGCGTGACCTCCAGGTAATTGGTCAAGACGGCGGCGCGAACAAGCTTGGTCATGCGAAGGTCTTTCCTGGGCCGGTTGCGGTGGAAATGAGCGTGGCGACTATATCCAGCACTTCATCAATTGAACAGTTGCGACGTCATCGTCGACAGTCGCCCTGCGCAACCCGGAATAATCGCTCTCGGACGCGTCAGTCGACGCGCATCCATTGATTACAGCGGCCTGCAAAGCACCTGTGGCATTTTTTGACCAACGGTCGCGTACCGGCGACGCCCGCCACTTTGTCATCAAAAGAAAAGTGCATGACGTCCAATGAAAAGCGCCTGGGGTGGTCGCTCTTTAATGTCAGTCCTACAAGAAGCGCTGACCACCGAGTCAGCCGAGTCAGCGTGAAAGCGAAGGTGTTGAAGTGGACAAACTGCAAACTGCCGCAACCGTTCTGATCGTACCGGGCCTGCGCGAGCACGTTGCCGAGCATTGGCAAACGTTGCTTGAAGCCAGACTTTGCAAGGTACGCAGTGTGCCGCCGCTGGAAACAGACAAACTCGACTGCAGCAAGCGGGTCGAGGCGATCCAGCACGAACTTGCGCAGATCGACGGCCCGGTGATTCTGGTCGCCCACAGTGCCGGTGTGTTGATGGTCGCGCACTGGGCGGCGAAGCACCGTCATCCGATCAAGGGTGCGCTGCTGGCCGCGCCGCCGGATCTCGATGCGCAATGGCCGCAAGGCTACCCGTCCGCCGAGTCCCTGCGGACTAACGGTTGGGCCCCTCTACCAACTGGCCCGCTGCCGTTTCGCAGTCTGGTGGCCGGCAGCACCAACGATCACCTCGCCAGCCTCGACGCCGTGACGCGCATGTCGCAAGGCTGGGGTAGCGAACTGCTCAATCTGGGCGAAGTAGGTCACCTCAATCCAGCAGCAGGTTATGGGCATTGGCCGCAAGCCGAAGCCCTCATTCTCGAGCTGGATCGCTAGTTCAGGCGTCGGCTGGCGCAAGCCTGCCGGCATTTGCCCTCAAACCTGAAAGACGCAATCTCCTGGAACAAGGAGTTGCGTGAGGGCAGCTGCGCTTAAAACAAATACAAAAAGGCGGAGACAACGCAATGCACAACACTAAGCGTCACGGGTTTGCACCATCGCCTTACAGCTTGTTGGCGATGGGCATTCTGGCTGCAAGCATGCCAGTTGCCCATGCGGTAGAAATCGACACCGGCAGCCCGGACTGGACCGTTCGCCTGGATAACACCGTCAAGTACAACTACGGTGTGCGCACTGAAAGCGCCGACAAGCGCATGTTGGGAACACCGAATAACAACGACGGTGACTACAACTTTCGCAAGGCCGGCACCAACATCACCAACCGTATCGACCTGTTGACCGAGCTGGATGTGGTCTACCAGAACCACATGGGTTTTCGAGTCAGTGGCGCCAGTTGGTATGACAAGGCGTATGAAAACACCGGCTCCAATTCCAACCCGTTCGTCAACGGAAATGGCGCCCGCTCGGGCCTGGTCGCCAACGATCCGCGTCTTGCCGGGGTTACACGTGACAACGTCGGCAATGGCAGCCCGCACCTGAGCAATTACGCGCAGCGTTACTACACCGGTCCCTCTGGCGAAATCCTTGATGCCTTCGTGTTCTACAGCACCGAAGTGGGCGAGGAGTCGCTGCTGAGCGTCAAGGCCGGTCAGCACAACGTGTTCTGGGGCGAGACGCTTCTCAACCCTGTGCATTCAACAAGCTATGGCCAGTCCGGCCTCGACCTGGCCAAACTGGCGGCGTCGCCCGGCACTGAAGCGAAGGAGCTGTTCGTACCGCGCAACCAGCTATCGATGTCGTTCACCGTCAATCCCGAGTTGACGGTGGGCGCCCAATATTTCCTTGATTGGGATGCGGCCCGCCTGCCGGAAGCCGGCACGTACTATGGCGGTTCCGACCTGGTCGGTTTCGGTGCGCAGTCGTTCCTGCTCGGCAACACCAACGCGGTGGTTCCGGGCAGCCCCCTGGGTTGTGGTCTGGCGCCGTGCAACGGGCTGACCAACGTGCGCCGGGGGCATGACCTGACGCCGGACAAACGCGGCGACTGGGGCGTCATGGCCAAGTGGTCGCCAGCCTGGCTGGACGGCACTCTCGGCGTTTATTACCGCAACACCTCGGAAATTCTGCCGCAAGCCTGGCTTAACGCCACCGGTCTGACGTCGGCTAACCCGAACGGAACCGCACCGGTCGGGCCGATAGCGCCTGTCGTCAACACCCTCAACTCGTTGAGCACCAGCACCTATCAACTGGCCTACGCCGACAACATTCAGATCTTCGGCTTGAGCCTGTCCAAGGATGTCGGCGGCGTGAGCGTGGGCTCCGACCTGAACATTCGTCACAACATGCCGCTGGCCAGCATTCCGGCGATTGTCAGCTCCACCGGGCCGAGGGGCCTGGGCGCGGGCCTCGGACTGTTGCCGGCCCGCACGGCCGCGACGGGCGTAATCTACGACACCCCGGAAAAGGGCGACAGCATGAGCGCCACCGGTGACACGTTGCACTGGACGCTCAACGGTTTGATGACCCTGCCGAAAACCCCGGTTTTCGATTCCGCGAGTCTTCTGGCAGAGCTGTACTACAGCAATCTGCTCAAGCTCGATAGCAAGAACGAGGCGCTCTATAAAGGCAAAGATACCTATCGCGGCATTGACCAACCGACCCGTGACAATTGGGGCATCGCAGTCAACTTCACACCGACGTGGTACCAGGTGTTCCCCGGCGTCGATCTCAACGCACCGATGTCTGTGAACGTCGGTCTCGACGGCGTATCGCCGGTCTCCGGTGGTGGCGCCAAGAACACCGGCAACTATGCCGTGGGCATCGGCGCCGTTGTGTACAACAAGTACTTCGTCGATCTGAAGTACGTGGACTCTTTCGGCAAGACCGACAAGTGCGACGTCAGCGGTTCGAGCACTGGCGCGGCCAATGCCGGCAGCGGCGACGGTTCCACACCAAACGCGTTTAGCGGTAACGAAAATTACGCGTGTTACGCCGGTGGTTACTCGGCATTTTCAGGTGGCGGGGCAACCACGGCGGACCGTGGCGCAGTTTACCTGACGATGAAAACCACCTTTTGATTCACCACTGGCTTGCTCAGCGCAAGCAGGAGAATAACAAGATGAAATTCATGCAAACCGTGTTGGCCGCATCGCTGGCCATGGCCATCGCCGCTCAGGCGCAGGCTGCCGTATCGGCGGACGAAGCCGCAAAACTGGGTACCAGTCTGACCCTCGTCGGCGCTGAAAAAGCCGGGAACGCTGATGGCTCGATTCCAGCCTACTCCGGCGGCCTGACCACGCCACCAGCCTCGTTCAAGGCCGGCGACAGCATGCGCCCGGATCCCTTTGCCGACGAGAAACCTCTGCTGGTGATCGACGGCAAGAACGTCGACCAATACAAAGGCGCGCTCACCGCGACCACGGTCGAACTGGCCAAGCGTTTCTCCAGCTTCCATGTCAACGTCTACCCGACTCACCGTACCGTCACTTTGCCCAAGGCCGTGCTGGACAACGGCGTGAAAAATGCCACCGGCGCCAAGTCCCTTGAAGGCGGATTGGCCATCGACAACGTGCTGCCGGGTGTGCCATTTCCGATCCCGCAGTCGGGCAACGAGGCGATGTGGAATTTCCTGCTGCGTTATCAGGGCGTCAACATCAGTTCCAAGTACGATTCGTGGAACGTCGACTCCGCTGGCGTGCCGAGCCTGGCGATCACCGGTCAGGCGAACATTTCCTATCCGATCTACGAAAACCTGGCACAGCCGATCCGCAGCGACGATGTGTACTACCAGATGAAACTGTCCTACACCGGCCCCGCACGTCGGGCCGGCGAAGCGGTGATGCTCAAAGATGCCGCCAACCCGCTGCAGCAACCGCGCCGCGCCTGGCAGTACCTGCCTGGCCAACGCCGGGTCAAGCTGGCACCGAATCTTGCATACGACACGCCTAACCCAGGCACTGCCGGCGCGGGCACCTACGACGATGTCTTCGTGTTCAACGGTGCGCTGGACCGCTACGACTGGAAGCTGGTGGGCAAGCAGGAAATGATCATTCCCTACAACACCTACAAGCTGACCTACGCCCAGGATCCGAAGTCACTGACCACGGCCAATCACCTGGCATCGGATTATGTGCGCTGGGAAAAACACCGCGTGTGGGTGGTTGAGGGCAACCTCAAGGCCGGCGCCCGCCACATTTATCAGAAGCGCCGCTTCTATCTGGATGAAGACAGCTGGACCGCTGTGGCCTCCGATCAGTACGACGCCCGTGGTCAGCTGTACCGCGGCTCTTTCGCCTTCCTCAGCCAGAGCTACGACAAGCAGGTCCCGGACTCCACGCCTTTCATGATCTACGACCTGGTCGGTGGCTCGTACAACATCAACGGTGTAGTAGGGCCTTACGGCGGCATCAAGTACATCGATCCGCTTTCCAAGGCGCAATGGTCGGCGGAATCCCTGGCCGGTAGCGGGATTCGCTAAACAAACCGAGAAAATCGTCCGTACGGTCCGCTGCTGCAAGGCAGCGTGACCGCATGAGGGTCGGTGAATGCCGATCGGTGCGGACGCGGGGTTTCAACGTCGGGCATACGGATGTGTGTGCCGGCGCGGTTTTGCGAAGAGGACGCGGTATGTGTTCGTACAAGAATTACCTGCAGCTGGCGCTGGGCGCTCTGCTTGCAATGTTGCAGAGCCTCAGCCACGCGTCCGCTTATGTCGACGTGCTGGATCTTCCGGCCAAGGCCAGCGCCATGGCGGTCAACAGCCCGCTATCCGGCATGGCCCGCGCAGGCGAGCGCCTGATCGCTGTCGGCCAGCGTGGCCACATTCTCTATTCCGACGATACCGGCAAGCACTGGCAACAGGCCGCGGTGCCGGTCAGCGCCGATCTCAATGCCGTGACCTTTCCTTCGCCGACGCAAGGTTGGGCGGTGGGGGGCGATGGCGTGGTGTTGCACAGCAATGACGCCGGCATGACCTGGCGCAAGCAACTGGACGGTCGCGAAATCGGTGCCTTGCTGGTCAAGCATTACCAGGCGTTGGCCAGCACTGAGCCCGACAACCAGCAATGGCCCGTATGGGTCGCCGAAGGCGAACGCCTGGCGGCGCAGGGCGCCGACAAACCCTTGCTTGATGTCTGGTTCGCCAACGACCGCGTCGGCTATGTGGTCGGCGTATTTAACCTGATCCTGCGCACCGAGGACGGCGGGCTGAGCTGGACACCCTTTCAGGATCGCACCGAAAACCCGCAGGGCTTCCATCTCAACGCCATCGCTTCAACCGGCGACGCGCTGTACATCGCCGGCGAGCAAGGCCTGTTGCTCAAATGGGATGAACACCAGCAACGATTCGCCGCGGTGCAAACACCCTATCTGGGTAGCTTCTTCGGTGTGCTCGGCAAGCCCGGCGAAACGCTGGTCTACGGCCTGCGCGGCAATGTGCTGCGCAGTACCGATGGCGGCAACAGTTGGGCGGTACTCAATAGCGGTGTGCACGTCAGCATCACAGCCGGAATCATTGATGCCCAAGGCAATTACCGCTTGTTCACCCAGGGCGGGCAGATGCTGGTCAGCCAGGGTAGCGGCGCGCAAATGCACTTCGTTCAGCACATCGGACCGGTACCGGTGACAGGCGTCACCCGCGCCACCGGCGGTGCGTTGGTGGTCGTTGGCGCCCGTGGTGTGCGCACGATGCCCGTTGAATGAGCAATCGAACCCTTAAAGCGAGTACCCAGACATGGGCCATACCAAACAAGAAACCATGCCGGTAATCCGCGATCTGCGGGACTTTGATCGCCAATCCGGCAACGTGCTGGAACGGCTGGTGTTCAACTACCGCCCGCTGTTCATGCTGCTGATGGCGCTGGCCACCGTCGTGTTGGGCTACATGGCCGCGACACGCCTTGAACTGCGCCCAAGCTTCGAAAAAATGATTCCGCAGAGTCAGCCGTACATCAAGAATTTCCTGGAAAATCGCCAGTCGCTGCGCGGTCTGGGCAACTCGGTGCGGGTAGTGGTGGAGAACACCCAGGGCGATATCTTCGACCCCGGTTACCTCGACGTGCTTAAGCAGGTCAATGACCGCCTGTTCCTCACTGAAGGCGTCGACCGTGCGTGGATGAAGTCGCTGTGGAGCCCGGCGGTACGCTGGACCGAAGTCACCGAGGAAGGTTTTCAGGGCGGCCCGGTGATGCCCGATACCTACCAGGGCAAGCCTGAACAAATCGAGCAATTGCGCCAGAACATCTCGCGCGCCGGCATCGTAGGCAGCCTGGTGGCCAGCGACTTCAAGTCGAGCATGCTGATCGTGCCGCTGCTGGACAAGGCCACGGTCAGTGGCAAGCGCATCGACTACCACGCCTTTTCGCAGGTGCTCGAAGAGCAATTGCGCGACAAGATCGAATTCGCCGGCGACAGCGCCGCACGCAAGGCCGGGGAGGAGGGCAAGGGCCCATACAAGGTCCGGGTGATCGGGTTCGCCAAACTGATGGGCGACCTGATTGACGGCTTGATCCAGGTGATGATGTTCTTCGGCCTGGCGGTGGTCACGTCCTTGGTCATCATTTACGCCTACACCCGCTGTGTGCGCAGCACCTTGCTGGTGGTCGGCTGCTCGCTGATCGCAGTGGTCTGGCAGCTCGGCATCGTCGCCTGGCTGGGTTATGCCATCGACCCGTATTCGGTGCTGGTGCCGTTCCTGATCTTCGCCATCGGCGTGTCCCACGCGGCGCAGAAAATGAACGGGATCATGCAGGACATCGCCCGCGGGACCCACAGGCTGGTCGCCGCCCGCTACACCTTTCGCCGTCTGTTCATTGCCGGTGTCACCGCTTTATTGGCCGATGCCGTCGGGTTCGCGGTGCTGATGCTGATCGACATTCCGGTGATCCGCGACCTCGCCATAACCGCAAGTATCGGCGTGGCAGTGTTGATTTTTACCTCGCTGTTGCTGATGCCGGTCGCGCTGTCTTACGTCGGCGTCGGCGCCAAGGCGGCCGAACGCGCACTGAAAATCGACACTCGTGCGGACCGGCACAAGGGTTTCGGCAGACTGTGGGACGCACTCGACCGTTTCACCACGGCCAAATGGGCCACAGTCGCCCTGCTGGTTGCATTACTGATGGGCATCGGCGGCTTCATGGTCAGCCTGCACTTGAAAATCGGCGACCTGGAAAGCGGTGCACCGGAGTTGCGTGCCGATTCGCGCTACAACCGTGACAATGCCTACATCACCAGCCATTACGCGCTATCCAGCGACTTGTTCGCAGTGATGATCAAGACCGCCCCCGAAGGCTGCCTGAACTACAAGACGCTGATTCTCGCCGACCGCCTGGCCTGGGAACTGCAACAGTATCCGGGCGTGCAAGCGACGGCTTCGCTGGTCAACGCGGTGCGCCAGATCACGGCCGGGTCTTATGAGGGCAATCCCAAGCTCAACAGCATCCAGCGCAACCAGGACGTGCTGAACTATGCCGCGCAACAGGCTTCGGTCAATTCCCCGGAGTTGTTCAACACCGATTGCTCGCTGATGCCGGTGATTACTTTCCTCAAGGATCACAAGGCCGAAACCCTGGATGCGGTGGTGGGCATCGCCGAGCGATTCGCTCGTGAGAACAACAGCGACGAGCGCCAGTTTCTGCTGGCGGCCGGGTCGGCGGGGATCGAGGCAGCCACCAACATTGTGGTACGCGATGCCAATCGCACCATGCTGTTTTATGTCTATGCAGCGGTGACGGTGTTCTGCCTGATCACGTTCCGCAGTTGGCGCGCCACCTTGGTGGCCCTGTTGCCACTGGTCCTGACTTCGATCCTCTGCGAGGCATTGATGGTCGCCATGGGCATCGGCGTGAAAGTGGCGACCCTGCCGGTCATCGCACTGGGAGTGGGGATCGGCGTCGATTACGCGTTGTACCTGCTCAGTGTGCAATTGCATTACCAGCGCCAGGGGCTGCCGTTGACTCAGGCCTACCGCAACGCCGTGGCGTTCACCGGCCGGGTCGTGGGGCTGGTGGGCATCACTTTGGCGGCGGGCGTGGTGTGCTGGGTCTGGTCGCCGATCAAGTTCCAGGCCGACATGGGCATCCTGCTGACCTTCATGTTCCTGTGGAACATGCTGGGCGCGCTGATTTTGATTCCGGCCCTTTCTTACTTCTTGCTGCGCGGGGCGTCGCTGGAGTCTCGCTCCGTTGCGCAAACCCCGGTGGCGCAAACCGATGAAACCGACACCTCCCAACGCCAGGGCGTCCCTCACACTCTGACCCTTTCCGAGTAAGCCAACTATGTCTGTTTACAACGCTCCTTTGCGCGACATGCGCTTTGTACTCAACGAAGTTTTCGAGGTGTCACGGCTGTGGTCGGCATTGCCTGGCCTGGCCGACGTGATCGATGAGGAAACAGCTGCAGCGATCCTGGAGGAAGCCGGCAAGATCAGCGCCGGGGTCATTGCGCCACTGAACCGCAGCAGCGACGAACAGGGTTGCACCTGGAACAACGGCGTGGTTGAGGCACCGCACGGATTTGCCTCGGCCTACCAGGCGTTCGCCGAAGGCGGCTGGGTCGGCGTCGGCGGGGATCCACAGTTCGGTGGCATGGGCATGCCCAAGGTTATTTCGGCGCAGGTCGAGGAAATGGTCAACGGCTCCAGCTTGTCGTTCGGCCTGTACCCGATGCTGACCGCCGGCGCGTGCCTGTCGATCAACGCACACGCCAGCAAGGAGCTAAAGGAACGCTACCTGCCTAACATGTACGCCGGCATCTGGACCGGTTCGATGTGCCTGACCGAAGCGCATGCCGGTACTGATCTGGGACTGATCCGCACCCGGGCCGAGCCCCAGGCTGACGGTAGCTACAAGATCAGCGGCAGCAAGATTTTTATCACCGGCGGCGAACATGACCTGACTGAAAACATCATTCATCTGGTGTTGGCACGGTTGCCGGGCGCCCCAGCCGGTCCGAAGGGCATTTCACTGTTCCTGGTGCCCAAGGTGCTGGTTAACGCTGATGGCTCGCTAGGGGCGCGCAACACGCTGTCCTGCGGTTCCATCGAGCACAAGATGGGTATCAAGGCGTCCGCCACCTGCGTGATGAACTTCGACGGGGCCACCGGCTGGATCGTCGATGCGCCGAACAAGGGCCTTGCGGCCATGTTCACGATGATGAATTACGAACGCCTGGGCGTAGGCATTCAGGGACTGGCATTGGGCGAGCGTTCGTATCAGAACGCAGTGGCCTACGCTCGAGACCGTCTGCAAAGCCGTTCGGCGTTGGGGCCACAAGACAAAAACAGATCCGCCGATCCGATCATCGTCCACCCCGATGTGCGACGCATGCTGTTAACCATGAAGGCCTTGAACGAAGGCGGCCGGGCGTTCTCCAGTTACGTCGCGCTGCAACTGGATACGGCCAAATACAGCGCAGACCCGGCAACCCGCAGCCGCGCGCAGGAGTTGGTGTCGCTGCTGACGCCAGTTGCCAAGGCGTTTCTCACCGACATGGGCCTGGAAACCACGGTGCATGGCCAGCAGGTGTTGGGTGGTCACGGCTACATTCGTGAGTGGGGTCAGGAGCAACTGGTGCGCGATGTGCGCATCACGCAAATCTACGAAGGCACCAATGGCATCCAGTCTCTGGACCTGGCCGGGCGCAAGATCGTCGGCAGCGGCGGGGCGCTTTACCGCCTGTTCGCCGCGCAAATCCGTCACTTCACTGCCAACGCCAGCGTTGACCTTGGTGAGTTCACCAAACCGCTGAATGCCGCCGTGGATACCCTCGACGAGCTGACCGCCTGGCTGCTGGACCGCGCTGCGAACAACCCGCAGGAAATCGGCGCGGCGTCGGTCGAGTACCTGCAGGTATTCGGCTACACCGCGTATGCCTACATGTGGGCACTCATGGCCAAAGCAGCGCTTGGCAAGCAGGCCGAGGATGATTTCTACGTCAGCAAACTGGGCACTGCACGCTTTTACTTTGCCCGTCTGTTGCCACGGATTCATTCATTGAGTGCGGCGGCCAGAGCTGGCAGCGAGTGCCTGTTCGAGCTGGATGCAACGCAGTTCTGAGCGCCAGATTCCGCGATTCGCGGAACTGAGCCACCGTTATGAAAGAATCGGGAACAAACCATGATGGCGACAAAAATAATTCCGCCTGCCGAAGACGCCTATGCCTATCCCTTGCTGATCAAGCGCCTGCTGCTATCCGGCGTGCGCTACGAGCCGGGCAGGGAAATCGTGTATGCCGACAAGTTGCGCTACAGCTACCAGACCCTCAACCAGCGCATCCGCAAACTGGCCAACGCGTTGACCGCTGCCGGCGTCAAGGCCGGGGATACCGTGGCACTGCTGGACTGGGACAGTCATCGCTACCTGGAGTGTTTCTTCGCCGTGCCGATGATCGGCGCGGTGTTGCACACCGTAAACATTCGTCTCTCTACGGAGCAGGTGCTTTACACCATGAACCATGCCGAGGATGACCTGGTCCTGGTGCATGACGATTTCCTGCCGCTGCTGGAACAGATTCGGGGGCAACTTACAACGGTCAAAGGCTACCTGCAACTCACCGATGACACGGCAACTGCAACAGCGCTGCCGGTGCTGGGAGAATATGAGCAACTGCTTTCGCAGGCCCCGGACCATTACGATTTCCCCGACTTCGATGAAAACTCGGTGGCGACCCTGTTCTACACCACTGGCACGACTGGAGCACCGAAAGGGGTGTACTTCACCCATCGCCAATTGGTCCTGCATACCTTGAATGCTGCGGCAACGCTGGGCGCTTCGCTGTTGCGTTCCGATGACGTCTACATGCCGATCACGCCGATGTTTCACGTACATGCCTGGGGCGTGCCCTATGTCGCCACGCTGATGGGCGTAAAACAGGTGTACCCCGGTCGATACGAGCCCAATAGCCTGGTCAGGCTTTATCGGGACGAGAACATCAGTTTCTCGCACTGCGTACCGACCATTCTGCAGATGATCCTGAACTGCGAAGAAGCCGCGAACGTTCGTTTTGACGGTTGGAAAATGCTGCTGGGCGGCAGCGCACTGACCTTGGGTATCGCCAGTGAAGCGAGCGCCAAAGGAATTCAAGTGCACAGCGGTTACGGCATGTCGGAAACCTGCCCGCTGTTGTGCCTGACGTATTTGCGCAGCGATGAGCTGCAAAAATCCATGCAAGACCAGTTACCCACCCGGATCAAGACGGGAACCCCGGTGCCGATGGTCGACCTGAAAATCGTCGACGGCAACGGCAACGACGTTGCCCATGACGGTGAGTCGCTCGGCGAAGTCGTCGTGCGCGCACCCTGGCTGACCCAAGGCTATCTGCAGGAACCCGAGAAGGGCGCAGAGCTTTGGCAGGACGGCTGGCTACACACCGGCGACATGGCTTCAATCGACCCGCTGGGTGGCGTGGAAATCAAGGATCGGATCAAGGACGTGATCAAGACGGGAGGGGAGTGGATCAGCTCTCTGGACCTCGAAAACCTGATCAGCGAACACGCGTCTGTTCAATCGGTCGCGGTCGTAGGTATCGCCGATGAGCAGTGGGGTGAACGGCCCATGGCGCTAGTGGTCTGCAATACAGGTCACTATCTGGATCGAAAAATCCTGGAAGCGCACCTGCAAGCGTATGTCGAGCGTGGACGAATTAACAAATGGGCAATCCCCAAACAGTTCAAATTCGTTGCCGAGATCCCGAAGACCAGCGTCGGTAAAATCAACAAGAAACTCATCCGCGAGGGCGAATTGAGCTGAAGGGCGCGATAGGTCTGCGATCATTGCCCGTCAAGACCCAGGTAGGTTTCCCTGCTCTGGGTCAACGTCCACCGCCTTCCAACTGTCGTCCGGATCAAAGCGTTTGACCGATTTGGCCCATTTTTCAACCTCGGGACCCAAGTCTTTCTCGAACACCTGGCCTTCATGGCTGATCATGAAACTCATCACGCCTGTGTCAGCGTATTTTGCCGGCCAAGCGATCAGCGCAAAGCCTCGGCTCATCTTGTCACCGATGAGGTAGCTGTAAGCGCCGCCGGGTGCTGAAGGGCCTTGACCTTCGAGGATGCGGAAGTGGTAGCCATGCCAGTCTTCGCCGGCAATTGTTTGACCGAACAAAGGCCCCAACGGACTGATCTGACCACTGTCGTCGTCCGCCCAATAAAGTCCATCGTGCTTACCTTCGGCACTGAAGATTTTCTGCGCATATTCAAGTGCACCGTCACCGTCACGATCCTCTGACGCGTAGTCCATCTGGGCATCGTGATAGGTCAACGCCGCTTGCACTGCAGCGAGTTCATTGCGGCCAATGCGTCGGGCGCGGATTTCCGCGCTACCGGCCTTTATGTCGAAACGCCAACCGTTTTCGACTTTGATCAGGGGTATCGGCAAAGTCCAGTTGTCATGTCCAACCGACAGGAGCGCCTTACTTTCGCTGGCTTTTTCAATGTGGTGCTGATCGCGGTACTGCTTCAAAAACGCATCCACATCGCTGCGTTCAACGCCTTTGCGGGGGATGTACGTGGGCCATTCCTTACCCAGCAATTCGGTCAGGCGTGCCTGATCGGCATGTTCCGTACCCAATGCTTCGACAAACGCTTCAGCGGCCTTTTCCGGTGTCGAAAATGATTGCTGCGCCGCAGCGATGCAAGACCATGCCACCCCGAGGGCGAACGCTCCGATATGGGGGAGCACGCCCATGAGTGACTTCACTCGAGGATTGTATTTCAACGGCGGCCCCCCCTTGAACGTGCTGGTGGGCTGGACGGCCGACTGATCTGATGACCGGCTGCCCGCGAAGCACTGGGCCTCTGGGCAGAAACCTGGCTGGCCCGGCCACGATTGGCTTGAGCGCTGGACTGTGATGGCGAGCGCGCACCCGCGAATGCATTATTGCGGGCACTGCCGGCGGACGGTCGTTGCTGCGCTGTTTGGCGCGCCTGCGAGTCGCCCCGGTCGCGTTGGTTCACCTGAGCACTCTGTCTACCGGATGGCTGATTCTCCCGAGTGTTTCTGGCAGTGCCCTGGCCTCTGTCAGTTGCTCCAGGCCTGTTTCCGGCTTGCATTCGATTGCCTGCGGAATTCCCGTTCTGTGCCGCACGCGCACGATCGCGGGCTTCGCGATTAGTGGTGGCAGGTCGTTCGATACCGGCTCTGTCCATGGAACTACGGGCTTTCTCACGGGCCTGGGCTCGCTGTGCATTGTCCCCTCGATAGGCATCGCGCCGACTGGCACCGTCGAGTTGTCGGCCGAATTGTTCGCGGCTCCGATTGTCTCGATAAGGAACGCCATCGCGATGAGCGGCGTTGTGCTGCCACTTGTTATTGGTGATTTGGTTGTTGCGATTGATGTTGTTATACCGGTCGACGTCGATGTCGATGTCGTTGTTGCCCCAGTCGCAATCACCCCACAACGAGCCGATGATCGCCACGCCGGTACCAAACGCCAGCCCGGCCAACAATGCCTGACCGGGGTAATAAGCTGGCGGCGGCGGATAGTAGACAGGCGGCGAGGCAGGGTAGGCCCAAGTGCCGTAGGTGGTTGTCGGGTTGTAAGTGGGTACGTACACCACTTGCGGATCGGAGGGTTGAATGATGATGGTGGAGGTGCTGGCAGGGGCCTGGGCTGTGGGCGCGGGGGCAGGGGCCGCCTGAACCGTCACGTTCTGATATTGGTTGCTCTGCAGGTTGCCTGCCGCTTGCGCCTGATGACGCAAGCGTTGCACGCCACCCATGACATCGTCGGGTTGCGCCAGGAAAGCATCGCCCAGACGCTGTACCCAAACGGGATCTTGTCCCAGCGTTGCCAGCACTTGCGGGAATGCGACCAGCGCCTGCACGCTTGGATCCCAAGGCTGATTCGCTACTTGTTTGACCGCATCATCGCCTTTGGCGTCAGGGTGAGCTTTGGACCACTTTACCGCCTCGACGATTTCCCCGGGGTATGTGGTCGCCATCAATACCTGTGCAAGCAGTGGATCGGGGTAGAGCGCTATGGGAGCCAGCATTTGGTCCAGCTGCTCCTGAGTAAATACGGCATCTTTGACCGGTGCCGTGACAGGCGCTGCATCGGCAGCGTTTGCGGCCGCATCCAATTGTTGCGCCAGAATCAGGCAAGAAGATCCACTGAGAAACAGTACAGCTGTCACTGCATAAAATATTGGGATGCGCATCGTGCCCCCGATGTGGTCAGGTAGGCTTGGAATAAGTTGTTCAACATCAGGAGGTGAACCAGACAACCTCGATGATTCTCGATAAGGGTAGCAAAGGTTTATTTTTTGCCACGAATTCAGTGGAGCGAATTTCCGAGTGGTCAATTGCCAACTCTACTAAAAGGCTATCGAGCGTAGCTATTTGCCATCATCGTCTTGGAGCTACAAATGCACCCACAAAGTGAAGCCATAGTGACCGCGCTTGACCTGGAACCTCATATTGAAGGTGGCTACTACCGAAGAACGTATCAGGCGGATCAGCAACCTCTGGTGGAGACGGCGGGTGGTTCGCGTTACTCAATGACATCCATCTATTACCTGTTGACCGCAGAATCTCCGGTCGGCCGGTTTCACCTGAACCGATCCGACATCGTGCATTACTACCATTTGGGTGATGCCATTCAGTACAGCCTGATGTTTCCGGACGGCACATTGAAAACTGTCGTGATGGGCAGCAACGTCATGGCCGGCGAAATGCTGCAGCTACATGTACCGGGCGGCGTCTGGAAAGCTTCGCAGCTTGTGCACGGTTCAGCAGGGTTTGGCTTGATCAGTGAAGCAGTATCGCCGGGGTTTGATTTTGCAGATATGGAGATGGGCGCCAGGCAAAAGCTAAGCGAGGCATTTCCCGAACATCTGGAGTTGATTCAACAACTGACATCAGGATGAGGACCGAGAGGAAAATCAGCTACGCAAAAGCCGCGTACAACCGGGCTGATTTTGCAACACATTGTTACGTGTAATGTATATTATGTTAAACGACAGGTCATGTCATAGATGTTCATGAGGCTCGTACTTGTGACTCCATGAATTTGAAACTTTTCCATCAGAAATGCCGGTAACGCTCCCCTTATGAAAGGTAAATTTGAAACTGTCGTGCAAAGAAATCTGCAAATCTGAAACTTTCGCAGTTTGTACGAGCCGCAGCACTCGGCTCAGAACGTGCGAAACTTGATCCCGCAGCACCCTTACGAACGTTGTATGAGTTGATGCGGCCTCGGCTGAATGCGTGCAACGCGACTGGCTGTTGGTCCGGCGCATTTCAGCTTTACGCTTGCATCCGCAAAATCCAGATTATCGAGGCAATGCGTCTTTCGTTGCGATGAGTCGCTTAACACCTCCTAGCTTCCCATCGCGAACAAATTGACCTTTTCTTTTTCTTGCTTCACCAAAATCAGGTGAGCCACTGAGCCTATGATCAATGGCTTTTCAAAAGTCGATGGCTTCCAGATCCTTTCGTACTTGAGCTAGAAACGCTTTGAGATCCGTGATGTTTTCCTTTCGCATATAGCACGCCGTTACCAGGCTGACGGGATGAACTCCCAAAACGCTGCACAACTCCTCGAGCTTTACAAGCGTCGGGCTGGTCCCTCCACGCTCAAGCAAACTGACATTTGTGCGGCTGCTTACCAACGAAAAATGCTCCTGAGTCAGGCCTTTCCGAAGGCGAGCCTGTCGGAGCGTCGCCCCAAATGCTTCTTTCAGTTCCATTTTGCTTCTCACAAAAGGAACGATAAGGCGACATTGCGCAATATATGACTACAACATATATTGTTCATTCGAGATGCTGAGGTACCAGCGATGAACACGGATCATGAAGGGCCGACTATTATTTCCAGCCTTTTCAATGCTGATTTTCTGGGGCGTCCGTTCATGCGGCAGACGGTAATGATCCCTTGGTTTTACCTTGAAGCACACGTTCGATATGGTAAGGAATTCGTTGGGGAAATGCTCATGGTGTCCTCATTTGAGGCTTTGAAAGACATTCTCAAGGTCCAACATGAGTCATTTCGGGTGCGATCCATTCAGTACGTCACCCCTGGTTTCGTAAATGAAACCGGTCATTGGAAAATGGAGCCGCTCCTTGAGGCAAGTGAGGCGATTAATCCACAGGGGGAACGGGTTCCGCTGTTCAAGGTTTCTGATCGCACCTACACGCACTTGGGGGTGAACACCGAGGTGAACCTAAAAAGCGTTAGGGTTCTATTCCCAGCAGTCAAAAAAAAGCGCGACTGACATCGACCATAAGGCTGCTATGCCTAAATAGTCGCAGCACCGCCTCAAACGTCAAGACTGGTGTGTCATGTCTGTTACCGCCAATATCGTCAAACGCCTCAAGTACACCCCGAAAGCGCAGCCTTTTAGTATCAATCGCTTTGCTAATTTAGGTTCGCAAGGGGCTGTGGCCAAAGCCTTATCTCGCCTTGCTGCATCAGGTGAGCTGGAGCGACTGAGTCGGGGTATTTACATGCGACCAAAGTTGAGTCAGTTCACTGGTTATGTGCGACCAAGTACTAAGTCAGTCCTCCGAGCAATCGCTAGACATAATCGTGAAATTATTCAGGTACATGGTGCTGAGGCTGTCCGGTATTTCGGATTGAGCACTCAGATGCAGATCAGGCCTGTTTATTATACGAGTGGTGCTAGCCGCGAGTTGACAGTTGGGGCGAAGCGCATACGCTTGCTCCACGTTGTCCCCAAAAAACTGCAGCATGCTGGCACGATCGTCGGATTAGCGCTTTGCGCCCTCCTCTACTTAGGCAAAAAAGGCGTGAGTGACACGGTCATAGCGACTATCAAAGCTAAAATGGCACCGAGTGAATTCAAGCAACTCGCGGACTGTGAGATTCCTATCTGGATGCAGGTCGCACTCCGTCATGCTATTTCATGGCCATCGCAGCAGGCTGTAGCCAAGCGTTCCCATTTGCCACAGATAGAGCGCACATCCATCTTTATGGAGATGAATAATGACAATGCCAGAGGAACGTTCCCGCGCGGTGGTGCAGACCCGCGAGTTTCTAGTTGAGCTAAGCCGTGATGACTCCCTACCAGATCGAGTTAGGCGTGACGCTAAGTTTTTGTTACGACACTTTCCATCTCGTGATGACGTGGCCTTGGCAGGACGAATAGAGGAACATAGCAACACTTTGCCTTTCGGAGCTTCGGGGCCCGTATTCAGCTCTACAATTGCGCGATGATTTTTTGGTGACGGTTCGCCGCCCCTTTCCCGGAAGGCTCCATCCAGGTTTCCCGCTGCTCATCCATACTGAAACAATGAATACCCCAACGACCGCTCGGCGTCAGCTAAACAAGAAAGGCGAATTACGTGAGGCCGCTATCGCCGCATTCTTGGATTTCAGCGCCAATCGCGTTTTACTGGAGGACTCAGAGCGATTGCTCCAGATCAAAGCGGGGTTTTCCGCTGAGCTTTACCAGATGGTTTGCTTAGCTTTTGACCTCCAGGGGCATAGCTTAGAAATACTCCTTAATGCGTCAATCTCCACTCTCAAGCGACGTAGCCGTGAGCAGAAGTCCCTCAACTCCGTCGCTTCAGAACGGCTAGATCGTGTTGCCGTGGTCTATCATTTGGCTGAACAGGTGTTCCAAAACAGAAATATGGCCGCATGCTGGATGTCGAAACCAAACAAAGCCCTCGGTGGAGGTATACCAGTCCTGCTCTGTGGCTCTGAGATTGGAGGCAAGCAGGTTCGTCGGGTACTTCAAGCGCTGGAATGGGGAGGTCCTGCCTAGATTCAAAATTCGGAGCGTACGCGTTCCGCTAATCGACGCCTGGGTTTTAGTAAATCTCATTCGAGATGTCTTCGGCCGGACGCCTGCGGACAGCGTACAGTTGATCGACCATGTAAAAGCGTTGCCAGGTGCTCGAAAAAGGTGGGCAGCGATTTGGTTGGGGATTAAGTGAAAATAAGGTCCCACTCACGAGCCTGCAAGACCCGGCACGCGGCCACTGAACCACCGAAGCAGCGTTGTGACACCGTTTTCATATTGGCTTCGGTAACGTAGGTAATCACTTCGCCTCGCTCATCAAATAAAACGCCGCCCGCTCCTATCAAGAGTGCGTGGCCCGCGACAACGTCATGTGCTGAAACCGGATAAAGAGAGACGCCACAGACCCCCTCCCCGGCGGCGACTTTGGCGAGCCTGTAGGCAATGGATGGCATTGCTACAAAAGTGCTGGGTCGTATGCGTCCGCGCATCCCATCTTGCGTGATTAAACCGGCTGCCACTTATGCGGAAGTAACTGCTCGATTTCACTCGCCCGCTGTGTCGGCAGGCGCGTGAGGACATCCTTTAGATAGGCGTACGGGTCATGACCATTCAGCCGCGCAGACTGGATCAAGCTCATGATCGCCGCAGCCCGTTTTCCGCTGCGTAGCGATCCGGCGAAGAGCCAGTTCTTGCGCCCAAGAGCCCATGGTCGGATCTGGTTCTCCGCCCAATTGTTATCAATGGGTACGGCCCCGTCATTGAGGTAGCGCGACAGCGCTGCCCAGCGTTTAAGGCTGTAATCGAGTGCTCTGCTGATGGCCGAACCTTCGGGCACAAGATCACGCTGGGCGATCATCCAGGCATGCAGCATATCCATCACGGGCACGGCTTTTTCTTGCCGTATTCGACGCCGTAAATCCGGCTCCAGGTCTCTTACTTCGGCCTCGATTTCGTACAGCAACTGGATGTAACGCAGGGCCTGCTCGGCGAGCTGGCTCTTGTTTGTAGCGTGCAGTTCGAAGAACTTGCGTCGGGCATGGGCCATGCAGCCGATCTCGGTCACGCCGAGTTCGAAGCTGGCCTTGTAACCGCCAAAATCGTCGCAGACCAACTTACCTTTCCAGCCTTGCAAGAAGTTGCGAGCATGCTCACCGGCGCGGCTGGGGCTGAAGTCGTAGACGACTGCGGCTGTTTCACAGAACTGGCTGGTGGCATATGCCCAAACATAGGAACGGTGGGTTTTCTTCGAGCCCGGAGCGAGCATCTGCACGGGTGTTTCATCCGCGTGCACGACCTGCTGCCCGACCACTACGTCACGCAGGGCATCGACCAAAGGCTGCAACTGCACGCCCGTAACCCCCACCCATTGAGCCAAAGTCGAGCGTGGAATCGCCAAACCGGCACGGCCAAAAATCGATTCCTGACGGTAAAGCGGAAGATGGTCAGCGAACTTCGCGATCATGACGTGGGCCAGCAACCCTGCAGTCGGGATGCCTTTGTCGATGACCTGCGCCGGTACTGGTGCCTGGATCAGCGTTTCGCAGTCATCGCAAACCCATTTGCCACGAACGTGGCGTTCAACGGTAAACACGCCCGGCGTGTAGTCCAGCTTTTCGCTGACATCTTCACCGATGCGCTTGAGTGCACAGCCGCATGGGCAGTGGGTGTTGTCCGGTTCGTGATGAATCAACGTGCGTGGGAATTCTGCCGGCAATGCAGTGCGCTTGGGTTTTTGCTTTTTCTCGGTCGCCGCTGGGGCTATTTGCAAGGCCTGAAGCTCGGCCTCAATCGCCGCAATATCGGTATCGATCAGGTCATCAAGCAGGCTGGCCTGCTCAGGATTCATCTGCTCGCTGCGCTTGGCAAACTTCAAACGCTTGAGCTGTGCAATCTCGTGGGTCAGCTTCTCGATCACCGTTTGATCGCGGTTGATCTTCTTGCCCATTGTTTCGACCGTCTTGCCCATGGTCTCGACCTGCGACAGCAACTGCGCAGCGAATGCACGTAGTTGGTCGGGAGTCATTTGATCGAGATTGGGCGAGGAAGTCATGCCGTGGATTTTACCAAAGCAGGCCACTTGCGACAGCAAGCCAAGACGCTAATTACAGTTTCTAAAGCAGCGTGATTGCACCGCCAGCGCCAACACGTTGCCAAGGTAGACCGAGCACCAAGGCCTGAAGTTGTTCGGTATGCAACTGCATTTCGCTGCCTTGTCGAATGCCTGGCCAATGAAACTTGCCTTGGTTCAAGCGACGTGCAGCCAGCCAAACGCCAATCCCATCGTGCACCAGCACTTTCATGCGAGTCGCGCGGCGATTGGCAAACAGATAAGCACAGTGCGGCTTCGCCGCACCGAAGACCGCAATCACCCTGGCCAGCGCAGTTTCAGTGCCGGCACGCATATCCATGGGTTCGGTGGCGAGCCAGATGGCGTCGATGCGGATCATCGCAACAGGTCTCGAAGGAAAGCGGCGCAGGCAGCAGCACTATCGGTTGGCCAGTTCACTTTGACAGTGCCGCGCGGATGCAGAATCTCAACGCTGATATTCGATGAAGATACGTGCGCCGTTGTTTGCATAGGCAATGGGATGAATGCAGGTTGAAGCGCCGTGCTTTTCTGCGCTTGCACCCGAATCCATTTGTGGACGAGGTTTGCGTTGAGGCGATGGCTGAGGGCGATGCTGGCAATCGAAGCGCCGGGCTGGGCACACTCTTGAATGACCTGGGCCTTAAAGGATTTGGAATAGGAACGGCGTGTTGGCTGCATGACATACCCGCTTGAAAGGCTAGAACTGGTGCCCACTTAAATTTAAGTGCACACCATGTCCTGGCGTTGCGGGGTTGGGTAGATGACTTGGCCGGACGCATACGCTGGGTCGGCAGAGCTCGCTGTTAAGTTCAGGCTTATTGATTGCGGCGGCACTGACCATCACGAACTCGTCGCTCGACAGCGTTTTGGTCGTAAGCCGTGACGTGACCGACTGCCCATTGCGGTTCACCTCGGCCATCCCTTCTGCCCAAGCGATGCAATCAGGCGTTCCCTCAACGGTGACGGGGGCATACACAACACCTAATACCGGCGACTGTTTGTGCAATAGACCGATGGAAAGGGATGAGCCTTTGAGCCCCCTGAGAAAATCTGCGGTCCCGTCGTTCGGGTCAACTACCCAGCACCACGGATGGCCGGTCAGACTATGTCCGGTCTCTTCTCCCCAGAAGTCGCAAGGAAGCAGCTTCAGTAGATGCTGATGTAAGAACTGTTCGATTTCTTCGTCTACGGCGGCCTTGTCACCTTGACCCCGAGGGCCATCAACTCTCGCCCACTCGGCAATTAGTAGTTGCCCGGCACGAAAAACGACCTCAAGGGTCTGACTGAGCAGTTTTTCAAGGTTGGGGGTTCGCACGGAATGGGACGCCCTATGGTTGGATGAGGTAATACAGTGGTCTGGACTATAAGGCGACGCGAATTGCCCCTTAGTCGTCTAATAAACTGTCAGCCAAACTGGAAACATCGCCTTTCAAAATCTGATTAATCTTCTCCCTCTCTCCGCAGGATTCGATGGACTTCGCACTCAATCTACGCCCGCAATGACTGTTGATGGTTGATAAACCTACGCGCTGTGAAGGGATTTCGCTGCCATTAAGACGCTGTCCGTTTTGGGTTAAGGATTGACGAGTCAGGTTTTTCAATCTGTACGCCCTGTTGCTTCGACCTGTACTAGCAGAAAAGCCGCTTTTCCTTTCTGGGTGATGACGAACGTCTGCCCCTGCGCAACCAGCACCAGCACCAGCACCAGCATACGGCGGCGATCTTGGCTTTTGCTGTAAGTGGTGCGCACGGCCGATCCCCTAACCAGATTTTAGACAGAGTAGCCTGTTATTCCATTCTGCTACCTCAGCGCACCGACGGCACCACCCAACAGATGAGGGTGGGCACAGCGCTCGCCAGCCAGCCAAAAAGATCGCCAAATGGCGTGATATCATATTGCCCCTCAGGAACCCGCTTTCCCACCGCATTAGGTAAACCGCCATGGACGAGGCTGTAGAAAATCATCTGGAAGTATTCCAAAGCTGGCAAGACCATCTTTTCAATTTCAACTTGGCTGTTCCGTCGACCGGAACGCCAGGGATGCGCAAACCTCAAGTGGCCGCATTGTATGCAACCCTTGGGCATCTCGTGGTTGACCCCTCCTCCACAGCAACCGTCGTGATGCCGACCGGTACCGGTAAGACGGACACAATGCTTGCCCTGATCATCGCGGGGCGCCTGGCTAGAACCCTCATATTGGTACCGTCGGATGCGCTCAGAACTCAGCTTGCCAATAAGTGTATGGATCTGAAGAAACTGCGAGAGATTGGCGCGGTATCAACGGTCGCGCTAAATCCTGTCGTCAGGGCCATCGGCTCTGGGATGTCAACGGAAGAAGTCCTACTGCTTGCCGATGCAAACATCATTGTTGCTACCCCCCAAGCTCTGCAGCGGTTTAATGAGGGCGCGATCCAAGCGTTAGCCGGAATTTGCAGCCACTTGGTCATCGACGAGGCTCACCACGTCGCCGCGCTTACTTGGAATAGGGTCAAGACCGCGTTCAAGGGCAAGCCGTGCATCCAATTTACAGCGACTCCGTTCCGTGAGGACACCCAGGTTTTGGAGGGGAGAATTATCTACAATTACCCACTCAAGGATGCTCAGAACGACGGCTATTTCAAAGCCATCGAGTTCCACCCTGTCAGGGAATACAACCTGGATCTTGCCGACCAAGCTATTGCGGACAAAGCTGTAGAGCTATTGAGGACCGACATCGAGGCAGGCTACGACCACCTTATGATGGTGCGGACGAAATCGCAAAAGCGTGCAGAAGCGCTGTATAAAATCTACAAGCAGTACGGTGACCTGTCGCCCATCCTGATACACAGCAAAGTACCGAACCAAGCCAAAGTCCTCAGCGAGATCGTCCAGAAGAAATACCGAATCATCGTGTGCGTGGACATGTTGGGCGAAGGCTTCGATCTGCCTGAGCTTAAAATTGCCGCGATCCATGACCAGCATCGAAGCCCTGCTGTCACTCTTCAGTTTATTGGTAGGTTGACCAGGGTTGATGATTCACTGGGTGACGCCAAATTCGTCGCCAATATCGCCAACCAAAAGACCGACCACCAAATGGCTGCGCTCTATAAAGAGAGTGCTGACTGGGGATCCATCATTCGGGATGTCAGCCACGAGAAGGTCAATCGCGAGATTGAAAAAGAGGCTTTTACCGACCAATTTTCTGATGACGATGACGCAGAAGAAATCTTTGGACTTAATCCTAATCCGAAGATCAGCGCAGTTGCTTATCATGTCAACCTCGAACAGTGGACGCCGGAACGGGCGCGCAACATCACTCACCGAAGGGAGAAACTCCAATACTTCTCGGTGAGTGAAGAATCGGACACCATCATTTTGGTGACTCGCCGAGAGACGACAGTTGGGTGGGCGCTGACAGAGGAAATCGTCGACACCAACTGGATTTTGTACCTGGCGTACTACAACACTGCAGATAAGACCCTATTCATCCACTCCTCGGGCGATGACTCGCAAGCGACGCGCTTTCTGAACCTCATTGCCAAAGATGCACGGCGCATTAGTGGCGAACCTACGTTCCGCACGCTTCACGATATCAAGCTCATGAAGCTGCAGAATGTGGGCCTGTCCCGGGCTCGAAAGGATCTCAGGTTCACCATGCATGTGGGTCGTGATATCAATTCTGTTATCGATGAGATCGAAAAGGGCAACGCCAAAAAGTCGAACATCTTTGCCACCGGTTTTGAGCTGGGGAAGCGGACGACGGTCGGATGCTCGCACAAGGGCAAGATCTGGGAGATGAATTCGTCGCCGATCAATTATTGGATTGAGTGGTGTAAACACATATCGAAAAAGCTCAACGACGACACGATCAATTCCGGTGACGTGCTGAATAACGTGATGCGTGCGGAAAAAATCGAGGGGAGCTGGCCCGGCGGATTATTTTTCGCCGACTGGCCAGAGTCCATCGCGATTGAGAACGAGCAGAAAATTGCACTGTATTTCGAAGGAGAGGTATTCAACCTTCTTGATGTGCAACTGGGTAAACCCACGCGCGAAGACGAGTTGACCCTGAGCATTCCCGTGTACACCTCCGAGGTCGACGGTAGTGAGCGGCTGATTACTTCAATCGCGATTAAGCTACTGAAAGATACGTACAAGACCTCCTGCCCAGGGATGAAAATCATTTTCTCTGAAGAAAAGCAGCTAGAAGATTATCTGGATGACAACGCGCTCGTGCTGCTGGGTGTGGACGGCTCGATGGTCGAAGGGAACTACCGTTACTATTCGCCCAACAGTCTGGACGTCAAGCTACCCGTAGCGCTGCTTCAAGCGTGGGACTGGGGCACGACGAAGATCCACCAAGAGTCGATGGGTGCTGAAAAGAACCGGGACACTGTGCAAGGTTTCACCTACGGCAAAATCGCAGATGATTACGCTATCGTCTTCAACGACGACGGCAAGGGTGAAATCGCAGATCTCGTGGCGATTCGCGAAAATAAAGGTGTCATTTACATCGACCTCTACCACTGTAAGTACTGCTCTCAGACCAAGGGAGTAGCAGCACCCGGTGCCCGAGTGGATGATGTTTATGAGGTGTGCGGCCAGGCATCGAGATCTGTGAAGTGGCTGTATACAGGTGAGAAGTTTTTCGACCGGTTGATGGATCGCTATCAGAAATCGCTCAGTGGAAATTTCGATCGAATCCTCAAGGGCACCCCCCAGCAGCTTGAGATACTGCGCAACAAGTGCCACGATCACGAGCTGGTATTCAAGTTTGTAATTGTCCAGCCAGCCATCTCGGCGAAAAAGATTTCCGAAGCGCAGCTTGCAGTGCTTGGAACGAGTTACTCCTACATCAAAAGCATCTCGGGTTCGGACGTCAAAGTCATCGTCAGCCCGTAAGATCGGGCCAATCAACGTGCGATGTCGTGAGACTCAAGGACAGTGATGTCACGGCTCGATCGGCATTCCCCGCGGTGCAGCCAGGACGATGATAACCTCGTCCTAAGACGGCCATCTTCGTCGGTTAGGCCGAAGCAAGACATTCGTCGATCAACTCGATGATCTCTCCAGGCTCCATATCGATATCAAAGTCAGATGGTTTACGTTCACTTCCGAAGGAAAGTTGGCCTTTTTCTAGGTGGAAGAGGTCGCTACCTAATCGGATCGTCTCTGTCGATCGAAGGAGCAGAAGAACTCTCAATTTCATGAGGTCTTCGACACTCAAGGAAAACGGCAGCCATTTTCCATAATGGGTATACAGATTGAGAGATGGAATTTGTTTTGCACTCATCTTGGCTCACCTTAAAACTGCCCTGATAGCACCTAATGCCCTACCCGGGTCACGAACGGCTGAAATTCAAATGGGGGTTAGGAATAGGATACGGGTCATTGAAAAATTGACGTAGCAGCTTGTGAGTATCGTCGTAGCACACGACTTAATTCAAGAACACCTGGCTCGGTTAACCACCTGATTTCCAGAAATCATCACGCTTTTCCACACTAGACCGGCATCACGGATACGTGATTCACGGCAGCTCGAAGCCCAGCTGGGCCAGCACTGGTCGGTCTGCAGCTTTTAACTTTTTGACCGCCCAGATCAACATATGCTGCGGCCTTGAACTCGCAACGTAGGCAAACCGCGTCGCCTCCGATTCACGATCACGCAGCCAGTCTTGCCAATGTGAGTGGTATTTTCCGGATTTCAGGGAGGAAACGACGACCGTCACATCGTGAGTTTCGCCCTTTACTTGGTGAATAGTCTCATAGCGTAATGTATCTGGCTGGCCGTCCTGAATCTCCTGGCTCACAAGCCGCACTGACACTGGCTTGTTGCCCTGCCCTTTCCGGGCCACGAGGTTCAGACCTCTAAGACCCTCCAGGTCTTCTCGTATCTCAGCGGGAATGAATGCCTGATCTGGGAGCTGACGGAGTGCGAGCTTCGCGGCCCGTACCCAGGCCGACCAGCTCTGATCCGGGTTGCCCGCGCCATTGGATACCATGAATTTCAGACTCTCATGGATGAACTTGCGCCACGCCAATTTTGACTCCATCGCAACGGGGCAATAGGGCCCTGCCTTGACTTGAAGCTCCAGTTTCCCTGCAAGCCATTTGGCAAATGTCCTAAGACGTTCTTTTATGTCCTTCAAGTTACCTGAGCCAGCGCCGATGCATGCGACTGCCAGCAGCTCAACGCCTTCGAAGGTCGCTCCGTTGCGTAAACGTTGAAGAGTTGTATGGCCTCGCGCAACCAGTACTACCTTTGTGTACCCCTGGGTAATCGCTCGAATCGCGGGTAGCAGTTCAGAGGGACAATGCTCATATTCGAGGATCTTCGGTTGCACGGAAGCAATTTCTGGATTGCCCGTGACCCGCCCGGCTCCGAGGATATTGCTACAGAGGTCAACGATGGCCTGCCCGCTTCGCCAGTTCGCGCTCAGTTCGTATGGCTGGACTTTAAGCTTCTCCATCAGCACGTTGACGTTAGCCGGGTTTGACTTGCGAAAACCATAAATCGACTGGTTCAGATCGCCTACAAAGTGGAACGTCACTCCAAATTCGCTGAGCTTTTCCACGATCCGCAGCTGCTCAGCGGAGAGATCCTGGCATTCGTCCACAATGACTAAAGGGAATCTGCGCGCAACGCGTGAAAAGTAAGCCTTAAATTTCTGCTCCCTGAGCGCCATCAACGCAAGCATGTCGATGTCACCGAAGGTGCCAAAGCCTCCTCGCCAGAGTCTTCTCTTGGTGCCAACGAGGTCTTCAAGGGTATCTTTATTGATTGCTGCGGCGTTCAACTGGTTGTCGAGACCGCGCTCTCCTGTTGAAAATACAAACCTAGCCGTTTCCACGTCATAGTTGTATTTGCAGGCGGATATCCAACGGTCGCAAATGCTGTTTCGGGTGCGATATATGTCGGCGGTCTTTTCCAAGATTCGGATACGGAAGTCACCATCCCTGCCTGGATAGCCGGTAAGTTCACTGGCTATGTTCGCTACCAACCGTGTGAGCACGAAGCTGTCGAAGGTGGAAATGCAATGCGGTAGGCCGATGGGCTCACCCAGGTATTTGTGCACCCTACCCCTGAGCTCTTCCGTCGCACTGTTGGAAAACGTTAATACCGCGATACCCGAAGGGACGCGAGACCATTCCCGGACGGTTTTAGACACCATGGCCGCAACCACCTCGGTCTTACCGCTACCCGGGCAGGCCTTAAGGTAAACATGTCGGTCTAGCGGTGCTGCGATGTAATCCAGCTGCTCTCGCGTGAATCTCTTGTTACCGGCAATCACCGGTTCCTGTCCTTCGGCGACCGCTGCCATTACGGTACCCTTTCCTCCAGGCCGCAGGCCCAGAGGATGGCCAGGTGAATGTACTCCGGCACCACGAAATCGCCTTCAAGCTTCTCCAGCGCATCCGCGAAACCTTGCGCGTACATCCCTTTGCCGATCTCATCGGAGTCGAGACGATCTAACAAGGCGCCGGCAAGCACTGCCTTATCGGCAGAGCTCATGGCTTTAAAATCCAACTTTGCGTTTTTCTCAAGCCCCCTGACCACTAGGCCGTCGGGCACTGGCCAGAGCCTGGCCGCAACGGTCAGCATTGGTTTCAGGTTTTCGCCCTCCAATGCGATGTCGTACTCGAATGTTTTATAAGTGCCAGCGAACAGACGAGCAAATTGCGATTGGTTGATGGTGTCCATCAGTGCCAATGCCGGGTTGTTGCCAGCATGTTGGTCATCGGCGTGGGGGAGGAACGGTACGGCAATCACCTTGCCCTCTGCATCCACAATTGTCTCGATGGATTTTGGTGGGTCATTGTCGGTCAGGCCCGCGCACCTTACAGGCACATTTTCGCCAGGCTGCTCGCCATTCACATCACAGAATAACTGCATGAAGTGTTTGAAGTAGATTCCGCCCAGGTTGATGACCGATACGCCGTAATCGTCCAGGCAGTCCTTTCCCTTGCCATACGGACGCAGGACAATTCGAGCAAGCTCCGGCACAACGATCGCTTCAGCGATGCCTTCGACCAGGATTGCTCCTTTGGAAAACAACAGATTTGACTTGGTGACATCCAGCCAACGATCCACAAAGCGCCGACTTTGCTCGGGAAGCCCTGCGTTCCTGAGCGGCACTGCTGTTGGCTTACCCTCATTGGAAAGGTGAATGATGTGATCTATGGACACTGCAGCGGAGATCACCGTCGAGTGAGTCGTGATGATTACCTGTATACCCCGCTCCTCAGCGACCGTTTTCAAATGCCGCAGCAGGCGTAGCTGAAGCTGTGGGTGAAGGTGTGCCTCCGGCTCCTCGATCAGCAACAAGCGTAGATAAGTCTCCTCGCCTCGATCCTCATCAGCTTCAAGAATGAGCTCTGCCAGGATTGAAGCGATGTACAGGAGGTTGTTGTACCCGAGGCTATTTTCCTCCAGCGACCGAAATTGGGTAGCGTCGGCTTTTGTGAGATCGGGAAAATACAGAAGTCGTAGTCCCTCTACAATGCGCGAGAAACTGACCTCCGAAAACTGGATCATGGTGCCCTGAGACAGATTTAGGCCCAGTGCTGCTTTCAGGTTGTCGCCAATCCGTTGGTTGGCCAGTTTGATGGCAAACTCATCGCTTTCGGAAAGCTCGCGGTTGAAGTCACCCACGTGTTGCTCCAGCGGGTGCGGCTTACCTGCTTTTCTAGCGGCTTCGAGATCCTTGCGGCACAAAGCTTTCAACAAGCGTGCAAGTCGAGACTGGCGTCCTTCCCGCAGCTTCGTTTCGGCGTCACGTAGCGGTGGTAGATAAACGCAATGAATGTAGTCGAGCGTCTCGGTTTCAAATGCCTTGGTGTACTCGTGGCCACCGTACGTGTGGTGCTTAAACCGGCCACGCGACTCCTGGTTGAGCGCCGTGAAGGTCAGTTTCGCTTCATCGTGATTTCCGCACCAATCGTCAAAGGCGATGACATCTTTTTCGTCTAGGCCTGAGAACGTCGCCTGAATCCGGATTTGCTCGGATGCAACAGCACCAGCCTCAAACCCCCTGTAGAAATCACGCTCACTGATGATCCGCTTACCGGACTCCGAGTCGTTGAAGAGCTGACGTATCGCGCTGACTATCCCTGTTTTGCCGGCCCCGTTTTCGCCCACCAAGACATTTAGGCCGTCGTGAAACTCTATGGTGAACAGTTCGCCAAAACACTTGAAACCATTGATGTCCAATGCACGCAGATACATGAGAGTCCTTTCTTCGTGATTTTTCTCAGCGTCGAGCGCAAGCTCATCAGTCGTGGCTGGAGGTGATGGCTCGGATTAGTGTAGTTTTCAAACCCGTGTATTGGTTACGCTGCCTACCAATGTGTGCGACGGTGCTGCAGTTAGCACCCATGAGTGACGTGATGGCAAGCTTGCCTGCGCTACCTCGCGTGGGAAATCCCGCCGCTCAACTGGAGCCGTCAGATGTGAAATCTGCTTAACCGGCGCAGAAGCACTGCCCAAGACAAGCATCTCAGCAAGACGCTCATGGGCGTATTTCAGAGCCAGTCGACCTTCTAGAGAGCTACTGTAAACGGTGTTTGTGGCGGACATTTAAATCTCTCCTATGGGGGGGTAACTGGTTTCGGCTCAGTGATTCAGTGGGTCGAGCACGGTTTTGTGCAATGGGCTGAGACCCGGTCAATCAGGTAGCACTAGCTTCACTAATGTTCTGCAGCAATCGAGCGACCTCAGTAGAAGACTCGACCAGTTGCCCTCTGGCCTCGGCAACCTGCGCATTGGCCACCCCCAACTCCCTTTCAAGCCGCTTGCCTTCCTCCCGCAATAGAACAACCTGCTCCTGCAGCATTTCCTTGGCTCCTTCCGCCTTGGCAACGGTCGTTTTCAATCCATTGATTTCTCCAGCCAACCGCTGCATCGCGTCTTCCTGGCCGGCGTTCGTTTTTGCCTGATGACGAGATTCGCCCAGCAGCCGCTCGTTATCGCGGTTCAACCGAGTGAGTTCGTCCTGCTTAATAATCATCGTCTGCTGAAGTTGGCGCAGCTCTACCTGAACCTGCTGCAGTTGCCCCTCGTGCCGGCGCTGCTCCTGCTCACGCTGCTCCTTGATCGAGTTTCGGTAGTGCTCCAGTGCATCTCTTGCATGGACATGCTTTTCCTCCAGCGAGCGGATGTACTCATCCTTCTCCTGTACGCGCAGCTCCAGATCACTGCAGTTCTGACTCAGGCGAGCATTGCGCGCCAGTTCGGTTTGCAGACTGCTGCGGCTGGTCTGTAACTCAGCAGACTCGGTCTCCAAGGCAACGTGCTGAATATCAAACTCTCGTTGCAAGGTGGCCAGCGCTAACTGGCTGACTTCGAGCTTAGCCTCCAGTGTGGCCTTGTCGTGGTTGAATTGGGCCTGTGCCTGCTCGACGTAGTCGCTGCCCTCCTCCATCACCCGCTCCAACAGCCGTCCCACCAACGCGGTGAGCTCGTTACTCAGCTGCTCGCGCGACGATTCAGGGCGAGGCTCATGCACCTCCAGCTCTCTGAGATATCGGTGAATCGTGGTTTTTGATCCCGTATTACCCAGTTCAACCCGCACCGCGTCGATGCTCGGGTTCTCCCCGCGGGCCAGCAGCGCCTCACGGGCTTTCTGCACAATTGCCTTGTTTACACCGCCACGGGCCATTTTTGCTCCTACGATTTCGTACTGTTTTACATACCACGTATCTACATACTATCTTAAGAGGAAATGGAGACCTATAAAAGACATTTTCTCTGATAAAATAATCGAGCGTTATCGCATTAGATAGCTGTTTCTGGCTTTTCCCAGCGCCGGAAAAGGTATGTTTGGCGTAGAGAGGTCGATATGAGCAAGGCGGATCGGTACCTGCAGGCGGGTACCCGGGACAACACCCGGCGCAGTTACCGGGCAGCGGTGGAACACTTTGAAGTGATCTGGGGCGGGTTTCTGCCGGCCACCGGCGACGGCATCGTGCGTTACCTCGCCGAGTACGCCGACCAGCATGCCATTAGCACGCTGAAGCAGCGCCTGGCCGCCCTCGCCCAATGGCACACCACCCAAGGCTTTCCCGATCCGACTAAAACGCCGGCGGTGCGCCAGATGATCAAAGGCATCCGAGCGCTGCATCCCGTCCAAGAGAAACAAGCGACTCCCCTGCTCCTGCAGCACCTGGAACACGCCGTTCAGTGGCTGGAGCACGACGCCGAGCAAGCGGCCGCCCGCCAGGACCTGGCAGCCCTGCTGCGCAGCCGGCGTGACATGGCCTTGGTGCTGATAGGGTTCTGGCGCGGGTTTCGCGGGGATGAGTTGTCGCGCTTGCAGGTAGAACACACCCAGGCGCAAGCCGGGGTGGGCATCACCTTTTACTTGCCGCACAGCAAGGGCGATCGCCAGCACCGCGGCACGACGTTCCGTACCCCCGCCTTGAAGAAGCTCTGTCCGGTGCAAGCCTATGTGAACTGGATTACCGTCGCCGGTCTCGCGCAGGGGCCGGTCTTCCGAAAGCTTGATCGTTGGGGGCATCTGGCGCAAGACGGCTTGAATGCCAACAGCCTAATTCCACTGCTGCGGCGAATCTTCAAGCGTGCAGGTATGTCCGGGGAGCTGTACACCAGTCACTCGCTGCGTCGCGGCTTTGCCACCTGGGCTGCGGCGAACGGCTGGGACATTAAAGCGCTGATGACCTACGTCGGCTGGAAGGACATGAAATCAGCCATGCGCTACATCGACACGGCAGACTCTTTCGGAGAGTGGGCGATGGGGCAGTCGCTCACGCCCTCGGCGCTTCCCCAGGCGACTACGTTGGCGCTGGCTGAATAAAACTGAGGACGTGGCATGTAAAAGTCAGGACTGAGTGTCCCGTCTGATCGGGGCGCGCCACTGACTCCCAATTTACCCCATCAAACGGCTCAACCAGAATTTTGATAAACGCCCACACCTTGAGAGCTCAGTACTTCCGTGCTGGGTACACCGGATGGATTCTCGATCGATGGACTGTCAAACGGGAGCAGCTCCACCGAATCAACTTTCGGCCCGGAAATTTCCGGACTGGTTAGCCGCGAAAAACTCGGTCCCAGTCCCTGCCTACCAATGTCTGACACGAAATTTCCAATCCTCCAAAGCACCTTCGTGAGACCGCTCGCATATTGTCTTCCGTTATATATCGTATTGACTCGCCATTTACATTGAGCAGAACACCACCCGCCCCCTTAGCAGCGCATGACCGGCAACGATATCATGCGCAGAAACCTGGCAGAGAGAGACACCGCAAACGCCCTCGCCTGCAGCAACTTTTGCAAGTCTGTAGGCAATCGAGGGCATCGCAGTAAAGGTATGTGAGGCGCAGAGCTCGCGATTGATCGCTGCCTTGTTAACAGCCGCGGAACTGAGCATCACGCGGCTGTCGCCTGACAATGTCATGTCGGAAAGTTTGGTCGTTACGGGTTGCTCATTGCGCACCAAATTGGTAATCCTTAAGCCCAAGCGATGTAATCCGGAATACCTTCTATCGTCACAGGTGCATACACCACGCCCAATACTGGGGAACGCTCATAGAGAAGCCCGACGGAAATAGCTGAACCTTTAAGCCCTCTCAGGAAATCACTCGTGCCATCGTTGGGGTCAACAACCCAGCACCAGGGGTGTCGTGTAAGGATGTGGCCCGTCTCTTCACCCCAAAAGTCGCAGCAATACAGGTCAAGCAATTGCCGGCGTAGCAGGTGTTCAATTTCGACATCGACTACTGCCTCGGCTCCCTGCCCTCTTGGTCCATCTCTGCGCCAAGAAGTTGCCCTGCCTGGCAAACCACCTCGATGACGAGGGAGAGCAGCGCTGGCAGGTCAAGATTTTGCGATTGGGGTTTGCTTGACGCGCCGGCGAGCCTGCCGGTCGGCTCGGACGATGAACCCAATTGCAGGGCGACATTGAGAAAACGATTCGAAGCTTTTGCAGACCTAGTGACCATCAACCGATGGGCCTCCGTTTCAAATTGAAGCTTCATGGCCCATTTCGTTGCCTTCGCTTTGCGCCTACCTTTAATTGCCGATCCACGCACCCGAGATGAGGAAAAGCGTTGCTGTCGTTCCGGTCTCAACCATATTGCTCCCTCCTCCATCAGTGCGAAGAGCAAGGCAGTAGTCGGCTCCATGCAGACGACTGTAACGCACAGGAATCCAACCCTGGCTCACCTTTCGGTGATTTGGCCTAGACCGCTATGGCTTGGCGACCGGTAACAAAAACACTTCAGAAAACGGCCAGCAGTTGCTGGTGATAATTTTTCGAAAAGCTTATTTGATAAGACGTTACAGAGGCCGAATCGCCGACCAATAAACATTTCTGCGCTATGGTGGCAACTGCAGAGCTGCACGGTTCTTCTGCGTTATCTTGCATGGAGGTATTTAGCTCAACTTCTGTGGCGCCAGTCTCAAACCCAGATGCACTTACAGCACTCACTACAGCCAAATCATCCGGCAAATCATCAGCAATCCGCTGGGAGAATCGCTTCAGTGTCGGTTCCGCCAAGACGAACAAATAAGCTTGATCATCAATCCCGCCCATACGTCGAAGGACTCTTCCCAGGACCTGGCCGTAATGCAGTTCTGTACGAATTCGGCTGAGGTAGCAGCATACCTGTCAACGAGGGATATCAGTTCCCTCACTGATCATTCCCACAGCAACAATCCAACGGCAGTTGCTACTTTTGAACTCGCAAAATCTTCTTTGAGTCTCATTCAGGACGAAAAACGACAAAAGCGGGGTCAGATCTGCGACTGAACCAAAACTAGCCATTGGGCAGGCGTCGAACGGATTTAGCCATCCATCTCATTTTTTTCGTTCCTTACCGACTGTCTGCACAGCTTCTTCCCTGCCTTTCGAGGCAGTGTGGATCGTAGCTATATGGGGCACGTCGAGCGCGGTGAAGTGAACATCACCGTTCGAAGCCTAAGGATCGGTTTTCAGGGAAAAGTCCATTAGCGATGATCTCGACCACGCCAGGTACTCGTCTGGTCGAGGAGCTGCTAATACAGGTCGCAGAAGGCATTGCATTTTGATCGCAAAGTACATCGGTAATGCCGGCAACACCAATGTTCGGCTTAATCCAGCTAGGAAAAAATCCGATAAGGTTTGCGCACATACCGACCTTATGGTGATTTTCGATCCATAACCTATATCATCCTATAAAATACGAAAAATCTGGACATCGTTCCCATTTGTCAGCGTCGTTAATTAAACGGAACGCCCGAGGTGGCTCCGAGTCGTCGGTAAAGGTAACAAAACTGTCTAGTGGACTGTTTGTTTAATTCATTTATCCATTTAAATTATTTGGTCGCCTGTTTCGGGGTGATTTAGATTAACGAACTACCCGTACAGGTTACTAGATCAGTGTGAGAGACGAGTACGTCGCGTGCTATCTCTTTAGGTATCGTCACTTCCTTCAGCTCTTTTCCCTACCCTCACCACAGGAACAAATACCACTGATTACCACACTGAAGGTCGCGGTGAGTTGTCGGAACGGCATGTACGGTCGCTTCTTAAAGCCGAGTTTGATCGCGCCTTGCAACGTATGCAGAGTGAAGACTGGAGAATGTTTGAGATTGACCAACTCCGCTCTGCCTCGCTCCACTGGCTACGACATACAGCCGAGACCTTCGATGCGCCGCTTTGCGATATGAAAGACCTCCAAGCGGACTTGAGTCATAACAGCCGAAACCAGGCGACCAAGGTGATGGCCACTGCGACGAGCAGCGGATAAACAGCGTATCTCTAAATTGCGCCGGCAAGTAGTGACAGGTGGGTTTTGGCAGGTTGAGTGCGTAACTGATTGGCCCCGTCACGGCTTAGACGCATTTGAGCCTGGGCACTTGACAATCCGCGTGGATGTCAGAATCCAGCCTATGGACAATCGTTTCGACCTCTTCGAGGTATGGAGAAGCGATACTGTGTTTGCCAGGCGATACTATCCAGCTCTCCCAAAAATTCTTTGGGTCGAGTGGAGTTTTTCGTTTTTTTTAAAGCTTTTACCGTAGCTGGCGATTCCCGCCCCAGCAGTAGCTGCCTGTTGCTGCGCGAGAATGCTGGTACTTCGTAGCGCAATGTGACGGGGCTGGCTATTTTCAGCGAGTTAAAGCAGCTCTTTGCTATACGTCTAGTCTTCTATATAGCTGACATTGTGCTCGCTCAAATCATCTTGATCTTTCAAGTGACAGATGCTGCGCTAGATAATTCGCCGAAGCGTAGACCTTTAGAACGTAATCAGTGAATTTGGTAATGATGAGCGGACCACGCGCCGGCCGCTCCAGGGTAATTACGATATCGGCCCCATGTCGCGACAGTTGCACCATACAAGGGACCGTCAGTAAGTCGATACCCAGATTCGGCTAGCGTTTGGTTATTGAAAACAGCTGCAGCGCAAGCATGGTGGAGCCGCAGCCCTCAGTCACACCCATCCGCACCAGCCCGGAGAGACTCTCTCCTTCCCCCGCCTTGGATTGTTCAATTGCAGCGCAGGTGTTCTCCATTGCATGTGGCAGCAGATTCCGTCCTGCCCCCTGTAAACCGTAGTTGCTCGACGAAACAAATGAGTATCCTTGCTTTTCCAACGCCTGCACAAACACGGTCTTACGTGCCAAGCACTCGGCCCTGTCGAAACGTATACCGACGAAGGCAGGAGAAATGCGCCTGTAATGCAAGAAATGGCCGCCGCGAGGTGCTCGCGGCGGCTAAAAACACAGAAATATGCGGGTGCTCTGATCGCTTTTGATCGATTTGCCGGTTATAAAATCGGCCAAGGCTGAAGTCAGCCAAAAATACATGGCTGCGTCTGACTTTCCTTAAGATGGTCGTCTTTCTTTGGAGGCCTGCAGCGCTATTCCTAGCCCAGTGATGCCCAATAACACCGCCGCCAACAGCAAATTAATCGGCACACCTAGCTCTCGCAGTGCCTCGCTGGCATATACGTCGGTACCGGGGATTAGGAAGGCAACGAACAAACCAGGCCAGAAGCTGGCCGGCGCCAGTGCGGCCGCCCACACCTGGCCACGCCTCAGTGCGGCCAGGGAAAACAGACTGACCAGGACCAGGGTGGTGAACTGCATGCCGATATGGAATCGTGCATGGCCTGGCCAATCCGGATTGAACAAGTGGGTGGCGTTGAATACGTCGGCGATGGCTACTATTGCCACGGTCGCGACAACTGCGAAACCGAGCAGGGCCTTACCCAGTGCAGAGCGACTCATGGTGACCTCCTTTACAGCGTTGCATAGTCGATGAAGCCTGCGTCCTCGCCACCGTAGAGGGTAGCGCGGTCGGCCTGAGCCAGTTCGGCACCCCGGGCAAAGCGCTCCGGCAGATCGGGATTGGCCACAAAGGAGGTGCCGAATGACACCAGTGCCGCCTCACCGGCTTTGAGCGCTGCCTCGGCGCTGACATCGTCATAACCACCGTTAGTAATCAGCGGGCTGCGGCTCAAAGGGCCGAAAGTTCCCAGTACGTCACGCGGCCAATGAGGGAAGTTGTCCAGTGGAAACAGCGCGCGCATCAGGTGCACATAACCGGGTTGCAAGGTATTTAATTCTCCCAGCAAGTGGCTGTAGAGCGCTAACGGATCACTGTCGATCATGCTGTTGAACGGAATCACCGGAGACAGTTTGATACCCACGCGAGTGGTGCCCCACACGTGGATCAGCGCCTGCATCACTTCCAGCACGAAACGGCTGCGCTTCGCGATACTGCCTCCATACTCGTCCGTGCGCAGGTTGGCAGAGTCCACCAGGAATTGGTTAGGCAGGTAGCCAAAAGCGGCATGCAGCTCCACGCCGTCGAAACCAGCACGCTTGGCGTTTTCAGCGGCGCGCCGGTAATCGACGATGACCGCCTTGATTTCGTTCAAGGTCAGCTCGCGCGGTACCTCGTAATCCTTCATACCTTCCAAGGTGAAATGCTGCTGGCCCTGAATCGCGACAGCAGACGGTGCCACCGGCAACAAACCGCCTCGCACACTGGAGTGACCTACACGGCCGGTATGCCACAGCTGCGCAAAAATCTTGCCACCTGCAGCATGCACTGCCGTCGTCACCTGCTGCCAGGCGGCAATTTGCCACTCGCTGTAAAGGCCGGGAGTCAGCGGACTGCCGACTGCGTCTGCCGAAATATTGATGGCTTCGCTGATGATTAGCCCGGCAGTGGAACGCTGGGCGTAATAGGTGGCCGTGGTCGCACGCGGCACACCGGCAGCATCGGCCCGTGAGCGAGTCATCGGCGCCATTACCATGTGGTTGCGCAGGTCAATATCATGCAGGCGCGTCGGGCTGAGCAGTTGAGCGGTCATACGAAATTCTCCAGAACCACGCAGAGGGATATCAGGCGTGAGCGGATCATCCGGTCCTTCCTGTATAAGATAAAGTCAACAAATCAGGAATGATTGCTCCACCAGCGGAGCAATGGAGCATCGTATGAAACTGCTTAATGACATGGCGCTATTCGTCGAAGTGATCAAAGCCAACGGCTTTCGCGGCGCTGCCGAGGCGGTCGGCATGCCCAACTCCACGGTCTCGCGACGCATCGCCGAACTCGAACGGCGTATCGGTCTGCGCCTGCTTAACCGGACTACACGGCGCATCGAGCTCACCGAGGGCGGTCGCCTGTACTACGAGCGCTGTCGACGCATCGTCGACGAGGCACGCCTTGCCCATGAAGAACTCTCCGAGCTGGTAGACAACCCCAGCGGCCTGATCCGCCTGTCCATACCCATCGACTTCGGCGTGGTCTACCTGGCACCGCTATTGGCCGAATTTGCCGAACGCTACCCGCTGATTCATTTCGACCTCGATCTCACTCCGAAGCGCCTAGACCTAGTCAGCGATCCGGTTGATATGGTGATTCGTATTGGTACCCTGGCGGACTCGCAGTTGATTGCTCGTCCCCTTGGCAACCTGAAGCGCAGCCTGTTTGCCAGCCCGGCCTACCTGGCTCGACATGGCATGCCTGAAAGCCCACAGGCACTGCTGCAACATCAGTGTCTGCGCATGCTCGATGCGCCTTGGGTCCTGCAAAATGCTGACCAGCAACTGAGCCTCGCAGTATGCGGCCGTTACCTGCTGAACAACATCGGCATGCTTCGTCGCCTGGCCCTGCTCGGCCAGGGTATTGCCATGCTGGTGGACGAGATGATCGGCGAGGACCTTGCTAGCGGACGACTGCAACGCGTATTACCGGAGTGGAGAGTACAAACCCTTCCAGTTTACATCATTACCGAGACCCGCTTGGTGCCGGCCAAAGTTCGTGTGCTGATAGATTTCCTTACTGAACAGTTCAACCGCAGTTGACCGTAAAATCTGCAGGTGTTTGGTTATTCAGCAGTTAAAAAATTTGCTAGGAGCGCGATTTTCGTTCCGATTCCGACTGTCGGTCTTGTCCTAAAACGTTTTTACACGGCCTGGGCCGATTACCTGTCGCCAAGAACTTCATTTCGAAGGCTGCCCATGGTGCGAGCGCCCGGAACCTGCATTGACGGTCAGCGCAATCATTTTATTTCAACGATCACTCTTCGACGCCGTGGATTTTCGACTCCGCGGCTTACGCTTGGCGACAGCAACTTGGCGGACCTGCAACAGTGGTTGCTCCAATGTTTCGGCCCGAGCCTGCTGCGCTTCTCGCCTGGCGCGAGCATTTGAACGGGGGGCTCATCGCCATGGATTACACCCTAGGCCAGCACCACTTCACGCAACGCATCGACCAAAGGCTGGAGCTGCACGCCAGTTTGTCCAACCCATTGCGCGAGCGTCGAGCGGGCGATCATCAAGCCGGCTCGGCCAAAGATTTTCTCTTGCCGGTACAGCGGCAAGTAGTGGTCAGCGAACTTTGCCACCGTTACATGAGCCAGCAGGCCTGCGGTCGGGATGCCCTTGTCGATTACCTGAGCCGGCACCGGGGCCTGGATCAGCGTTTCGCACTGGCGGCAGGCCCATTTCCCACGCACATGCTGTTCGACGGTGAACACGCTGGATGTGTAATCGAGCTTCTCGCTAAACGTTTTCGCCAATGCGTTGAAGCTGGCACCCGCAGGCGCACGCTTGGGTTTCTGGCGTGGCTCGGCCGAGGCAGGTGGCGGATTGACCGCGTTCAGCTCGGCTTCGATGGCTGCGATATCTGACAAGCATTTGCTCATGCGCACTCCAGTTTCAGCGGAACGAAAGCGGGCAGCGCCGGCGCCTGAAGATCACGATAAGCAGGTATCCATTTTCGAACCAGGTTGGCGGTCAGCATCGAGATCCCTTTCGGGCAGCAAAAAAATGCAGCATCTAGCAGGTCGTCGAGCAAGCTGCCTTGGTCAGGACTCGTCGGGAAGTCCTTCGCGCAGAAACTTGGAAATCTCAGCGGCGCCCGGTGCGCAAGCACCGGGCGGAGCAAAAAAGGCCAAAAGCCGTAACCCTGCTGTCTACGCCGCCGAGAAGTCGGATACGTCCGTAGTACCTGAGAAGCCATCGAACAAAGGGCCTGACCCTGCGGAGATAGTGGAGGAAAGGGACATAGCCAAGGGAAACACCAACAAGCCTCCCGCGCCCCAGGGAATGAGCCGGATCAGTTGCGCGTCGATGGGACTTGAAGGTGTACGTGAAGCAGCCCGAAGGGACAAGGGCATGCAGTTTACGGCATTGCTGCACCACATCACACCGCAGTTATTGGCGCAGAGTTTTTATGCCCTGCGCCGCGATGCAGCGGTGGGCGTGGACGGCATGTCGTGGCGAGAATATGAGGAAAGTCTTCTACAGCGGGTGACTAGTTTGCACGCAAGGCTCTACAGTGGAGCCTATCTGGCAACGCCGTCGCGGCGGGTCTATATCCCCAACGTCGACGGCAGGCAGCGTCCGCTGGGCATTGCCTCTCTGGAGGATAAAATCGTACAGGAGGCGGTCGGTTACCGTTCTGAATGTCATCTACGAAGAGGGCTTCCTGGGATTCTCGTACGGGTTTCGACCGGGGCGCAGCCAGCACGATGCGCTGGTCGCGTTGACGGTCGCGCTGAAGGGCCAGAAGGTGAACTGGATATTGGATGCGGATATCACGTCGATCTTTGATGAGATCGACCATGAGTGGATGCTGATGTTTCTGGGACACCGGATTGCAGACCGGCGCCTGCTTGGACTTATCTGCAAATTGCTTCAAGCGGGTGTTGTGGAGGATGGCCATAGGGTGGCTGCGATCAAGGGGACTCCCCAAGGCGCAGTGATCTCGCCGCTGCTGGCGAATATCTTCACTACGTGCTGGATCTGTGGACGAGGCAGTGGCGCGAGCGACAAGCCCGTGGCGATGTGATCGTTGTGCGCTACGCGGATGACAGCGTGGTGGATTTCAGGACGCAATGGCAGGCTCAGCAGTTTCTGGTGCAGTTGCAGGAACGGCTGGCCAGGTTCGGTATATCGCTCAACGCTTCGAAGACACGGCTGATTGAGTTTGGTCGTTCTTCTGCAAGAAATCGTAGAAAACGAGGCTTAGGTAAACCGGAGACGTTTGACTTCCTGGGCTTCACGCACTGTTGTAGTACCAACAGAGGCGATGGGTTTCAAATACTGCGACTGACGGTCAAGCAGCGAATGCGTGCGACGCTGCTGGCTATTTGGGATGAGCTGAAGCGCCGACGTCATGAACCCATCCGGGCTCAAGGGCAATGGCTCACTCGGGTGGTGAGTGGTTACTTCGATTAACACGCGGTGCCAGGAAACTTGAAACTGCTGAGTGGTTTTAGGAAGGCTCTATGCCGATATTGGCGTCAGGCTCTCGGGCGACGCAGCCAGCGAAATTGGCTGCAATGGACTCGCTTCGGGTTGCTCACAGATCACTACATACCGAGCCCAAAGAATGCACACCCGTATCCTGAGGATCGCTTCGCGTCACGTACCCAAGGCAGGAGCCGTACGCGGTAGTTCAGCACGTACGGATCTGTGCGGGGGGGTGGCAGGTAACTGCCATCCCTACCGCGATTCGTTAATGGGGACAGTGATTTGCTGGTTGAAAGGGAGTCTGGCATGAAACGCATCTGGATCACCGGCGCCAGCAGCGGCATCGGCGCCGCCCTGGCGGAGATTCTTATGAGCCAAGGCCATTTTCGCGCGCAATGTACAGGCCCAGGAAAAATTACACGCGGAGTAGCCGTAACAGGTACTTCTGCTGCCAGGCGACCTGACCGATCCACGCGAAGTTCGAGCCATGGGCGAGCGAATCGAGCAACGGTGGGGTCACCTGGATCAGGCCATCCTAAACGCTGGCACCTGCTAGTACCTGGTCGTAAGCAACTTCGAAGCCAATGCCAAAGTAACTTGGAGAATTGAGACGATCGGAGATCGTAACGGTTGTTTAGGCTGCTACAGATTTATTGCAGCTCATTGGCGAAGCGCCCGACTGCGGCCACGACCTGCTTGGCACCGTCCTGAATATCCACAATCACGTCGCCGGCTTGGATAGCCAGGGCCAGTCCTAGCTCGGCCTGCTCTCGACTGCTGAACATTTCGCGAACAGCTTGACTTGCAAGCGCCTGGTTCTGCTGTACGACACTCACGATTTCTTCCGTTGCCGCGCTTGTGCGGCCCGCAAGCTGACGTACTTCGTCAGCAACCACTGCGAAGCCTCGACCTTGTTCTCCTGCACGAGCAGCCTCAATGGCAGCGTTAAGCGCCAACAAGTTAGTCTGCGATGCAATGCCGCCAATGGTCTGCACGATGGAGCTGATTAATAGCGACTGCTTGTCGAGAGCCTCAATGCTATCAGTGGCCGATTGCATCTGTTCGGCGATCTGCTGCATTGTCTGTACGGTTTTTTGGACGACTGCAGCACCTTGTTCGGCGCTCACATCCGTCTGTAAGGAAACGTCATAGGCGACTGCTGCCGCTTCCCTCACCTCCGTTTCCCTTGCAACCTGATCGGTTACTACGCTTGCAAACTTCACGATTTTCTGCAGCTTGCCCTCTGTGTCGTAAACGGGGTTATAGGTCGCCTCAAGCCAAACTTCGCGGCCACGTCCGTCAATTCGCTTAAAGCGGTCAGCAACATATTCTCCAGTGTTGAGCGTTTTCCAGAAGGCGGCGTAGTGGGAGGAGTTAGCCTCCTCGGCAGTACAGAACATTCGGTGATGCTTGCCTACAATTTGTTCGAATGAGTAGCCCATAGCTTTGAGGAACTGGATGTTAGCTGTGACAACTGTACCGTCCAGGTTGAACTGGATAACTGCCGTAGATCGATTAAGCGCATTAGTGAAGGCCTCATTCTCTTTGATCTGTTCAATTGTTTGGCTGATCTCGCTACCGTAGCCCTGAATGTAGGACAGCTGGCCGCTTTCGTCTTGTATGGGAAACCAATGCAATTTCAACCAAGCAAGGCTGCCATCTGAGCGCAGATAGCGGTAGTCGCCACTAATAGGTTCAAATTTCGCCACGGCAGATTTGAACGCGTGGAAGCAGGGCAGGTTTTTGACGTATGGGGGCACAAATTCGGACAGAGGACGTCCTTTAAGGCGTTCGTCTGAATACCCTAACGTTTGTGCGAAGTGCTGGTTGAATTCGATGATGCGTGTCTGCGCATCGAGCCTGATTGACAGCATGCCACGGTTCATCTGCCCCATTAGTTTACGAAGTAAGTACAACTCGTTGCGCTGATCTTGGAGTGTTTTTTTCAGACGGCTGTCAAACATTATGACTCCATAAATACTGGTAGGTGGGATACAGCTAGGTTCTTGCGTTAGTGGAGCCTGTTTTTAAGACTCGAGGCCCATAGATTTTTCTTCAAGTAGGTGTTTTACCGCGCTGGCCAGTTTTGCTATTTCTCTAGTCCTGAAGTAATTGTGGCGCTCAATCAGACGCAAACATTCATGACGCGTCGTGAACGAGTCCCTAGGGAAGGTCTGAAGTACCCACCGATTTTTGATGCCCTCTCTGCTTGAGGTTCAAAAAACGTTTATTCGGTCGAAATCCAGACCTTTTCTGCTCTTAACTCATGGTTTTCCCTCTATCGCGCCGTTTCAGGGCGATTAGCCCGCATTACAGGCGCACCTCTCCTGCACTCAGCAATCGCTTTCGCACCATCCACAGATTCGACAACGCGAACAATGTCGTCTGCTGACCGATGTTCTTCGCCAGACCACGAAAGCGCACTTTCGTATAACCAAACTGACGCTTGATCACTCGAAACGGATGTTCAACCTTGGCCCTGACTTGCGCCTTGGCGTATTCAATCTTGCGGCGCAGGCGACCGATCAAACTCTTTTTCGCGTGTTTTTTATAGCTACTGGGCCGGGCGGCAATCGACCAGATCATTTGGCGGTTCTGATGTTCAGGACGTTTGTCCACGCCGGTGTAACCGGCATCGCCAGAGACGTAGGTTTCCTCGCCGTGCAGCAACTGATCGACTTGAGTCACGTCCGCCACATTCGCCGCCGTGCCGACCACGCTATGCACTAAACCGGACTCGGCATCGACGCCAATGTGCGCTTTCATCCCGAAGAAATACATATTCCCTTTCTTGGTCTGGTGCATTTCCGGGTCGCGCTTGCCGTCCTTGTTCTTGGTCGAACTCGGCGCATGAATGATCGTCGCATCGACCACGGTGCCTTGGCGCAACAGCAGGCCACGGTCACCCAGATAGCCGTTGATGACCTGCAAAATCCCGCCCGCCAACTCATGTTTTTCCAGCAGGCGCCGGAAGTTGAGGATCGTGGTTTCATCGGGAATCCGATCTAGGTACAGCCCGGAAAACTGGCGCAGGATCGTGGTTTCGTAGAGCGCTTCTTCCATCGCCGGATCGCTGTAACCGAACCAGTTCTGCATCAGATGCACCCGCAACATGGCCGACAACGGATACGCCGGACGCCCACCGTCACCCTTCGGATAATACGGCTCGATCAAGGTAATCAAACCCTTCCACGGCACGACCTGATCCATCTCGATTAGGAAGCGCTCACGGCGGGTCTGCTTACGTTTGCCGGCATATTCGGCATCGGCGAAGGACATCTGTTTCATCGGGGCTCAACCGTTCGGTTCGTGTGAGGTGCGTATTTCACCAGAGATGGAAGTCTTTTTCAGAGTTTCCCTAGAGGCGCCTAGCCCATAGGATGATGGCCACTTCGGCGCGTCGGCGCAGGATCCCTGTTCCTCGAGTGCAGCGAAGGCATTCACCGTCTAAGTAAAACGTCAACGGCCATTGTTTTTCTTGTAACTATTAGAGATCTATGTATGGGTTTTGTATTAGATATGCCGAAAGGAATAGACTTACAAAGATCGCAATCCTTTTGCCATGTATTTGGCCGGTATGCTCAACCCGGTGGGTGTCTCGCTGCTGTTTCTGATGTCACCTCAAGCCGCGGGTTGGTCACCTATTCAAGCCGGATCAGCGCTGAACATCTTCGCTTTGCGGCAGCCAACTGATCCGGGAACCGTCGCGTCGCCCGACGAACCTTGTGCTCGAGCAACGCGACGGGATCCGGTTTTACAGGATGCCGGCACCCAAGGCCGGGAATACATCGGTGAACAACAAGCCAATCAATTGCTGTCCGTTAGGTGTGGACCAATCCTGTCCGATCTCCGCCATGAGTGTATTGGTGGCGGTGAGCACGACGCCGGCATCGTGCATTCGTTGACGGGCGAACTCTTCGGAAAGATCGCTGGGCGAGCCCGAAGCATCCAACACCGCCTGCACGGCAAAGCCTTCGAGCGCAGCATCGATTGCCGGAAAGATAAGACAAACGTCGGTGGTCACACCGGCCATGATCAGATGCTTGCGCCCAGTGGCAAGCACTGCATCACGGAAGTCGGCGTATTCCCAGGCATTAACCACACCGGGACGCTTGATCCGCGCTGCGTGCGCTTCTGGAAGCACTTGGGCGATTTCCGGGAGAATCGGGCCCTGGGCTTGATCTTCCTGGCTGGACGTAATCACGACCGGCATGTTGAGGATCTTCGCCATCTTGGCCAACGCAATCGACTGCTTGGCGGCAAACTCACGGTCTATGTTTTTGATCAGTTGCATCGTGCCGACCTGATGGTCGATCAGCAACAAAGCGGCGTTCTCTGCGGTGAATCGTACTGCAGCCATAATAGAAATCCTCGTTTCGTTGGGTTCAAACTAAGGGTAGCGGAGGCCCGCTGAACAGCACCACGTTGGCACTGCCCTGTGGGGCTCTTAACGTGACCTCGCGCGAAGCCTTTTGCGCCGGGAATACCGGAAGCTTGAGGTCCTCGCGATTGAAGCGTTGGGACGCCACCTCCACCGTGCCCTCGATTGGGATGATGAACATACTGTGGCCTGCGGCAATAGGCACACTCAGATCGGCATGCTCCTCCAGAGAGATGTCAAGTATCGTTACCTCGGTCGGTGGACTCAGCGGGGAGCGCATCTCACGATAGCTTCCCAACGGTACCCGCACGTAGGCACCTGGCTCCTGCATGACCGGCACATCCTGCGCTTCGAGTACCAGCGGGAACGGAGCGATGTCTCTTCGTGATGGAGCAAGAGCGACAAATATCTGCAGTCCGTGAACAGTTTTTCCGGTTTCAGCCGGGACCTCCTCGTGAGTAACGCCACGGCCGGCGGTGGTCCAGTGCAGGCCGCCTGGTTGAATCACGTTCTGGGTGCCGATCGAGTCACGATTGGCCATCCCCGTCTCGGAATCGGGAAGCAGGTAGGACAACGCCGAAATGCCGGCATGGTGATGCGGCGCAAAGGTGGGCGCGTCCATCCAGTAATGGTCGACCCCGATGAAGGGAGAGATCAACTCTGGCTCGGTGCGCAGACCGTAAACGTGGAAATGGCCGCCGGGGTTGGCGCGACAAAGCTGGACGATAACGACAGACATGACAGCAGCCTCTAGTACTAGTGGTGTCGTTCAATGCGCAATAATGAGTGTAGCCCCACCATCTCTCACCGAACGGCAATGGGTCAGCCTGCATAGGGCACGAAAAACGCCTCAAACGCGGCCAGCAGTGCCTCCGGGCGCTCCTCCGCCGGATAGTGACCGCAATCCGGAATAACCACGGGTTCGACATTCGAAGCGACCGTGCGCAACTCGGCCTCGACACTGTCGCCACAGGCAAGTGCACCCGAAAACGCCAGCACCGGTAAGGTGAGGCGAGTTGCTTTGCGCGCTTGGTTCTGTGGAATCGACCGATCGATTGCGCGGCAATAATCGAAGCTGGCCCGCAGGGCTTGTGGATCGCGCTTGAGTTGTTCGATGCAGAAGTCGACCGCGTAACGGGGGATGGCCTTTGGCGAGCCTGCTTTAGTCGGGAACTGATGGCCGGAGTAGCGCTGTTCGCGACAACTGACCCGTTGCTCGTTGATGCCCAGTGCTCGATTAAAGTTGAAATGCCAGAGAATATCACTGAGCCAGCGGTGCTCAGGCAGCAATGGCGGAGACTCCGTCGCCAGGAATAAGCGCCTCGCCCAGCGCAATCCGTTCGATTCGCGCGGGTTGCTCGTGTGCCATGTCATAACCGGTCCACATGCCGATGTCATGGGCCGGCCATGGCGAAGGACTCATGCCCCAAGGCGCCCATCAGCGCAAACATGTCTTTGGCCAGGGTCCGTGAGTCATAACCCTCCTGGGTTTTTTCCGAGAGCCCGATGCCCCTTGGATCGACAGCGATCACGGTGAACGTGCGAGCCAGCGGAAGCATCAGGTAACGCCACGCAACCCAGTTTTGCGGCCAGCCCCCGAGCAGTAGCAATGGCTTGCCCTGCCCGCCAATGACGGCGAGCAGTTTCACGCCGTTGGCAGCGATCTCGTAACTTTCGAAAATGTCAGTAAAACCCGTTGGCAGCTTGGGTACGGTGTGCACGGAGCCGAAGCCGCTCAGTGTTTTGAAGTGTTCCTTTTGCAGCATCCCAAAGCCCGTCTGATCGATCTAATCGACAGACCATAAATGAGGCATCAGGGACTGACTAGACAGCAAAATCACCAAGGACTGTTGTGCTTATGCACCAATCACCACGCAAGGATCTGTAAGGGCCATAACTGGCGCCCCTGCTCAGCAGATGAAGCCTGTAGGCCAGGCTTAAAATCGCATTACCGCCAGGAGCCAGAGTCGCTCGCCGCGAGCCCGGTTTTCCGACAAGCGTTTCTTGCTGCCACTTCACCAGTACGCCAAATTCCGGGGTTTGATATTTCACAACAGGGCCGTAAGCAACGACGTGGCCTCGATCCCCATCCTCCGACACAGACTCACCGTGACGTTCATCATCGTTCACCTGTTTGTACAAATACCCACTGACCCCAATCTGCAAATTTTTGTTCAAGCTGTAGCCAAGATGGTAGTCAGCATTAAGCTCGTGCCCCGACCGGTAATCAGTCGCACGATTCTTGTCGTTTATCATTAGAGAATCTTGGCGCTTATCTCCACCTCCTCTATAGGGTTCGCCGTTAATGAGTATCACGGCGAGTAGGACCAAACATTGGTTCCCACATTGAACAGCCGATCCTTGTCCTACGAAGCGGTGGGTGCATAAAAATCCACACCCAGCATGTGATGGAAACGGGGAGAGCTCCAACCGAGAAACAGTGGTGTAAACGCCAAATCGGCGAGGCCTTCATCCTTGCCACTGTTGCGGACACGTCCTTGGGGCGTTTCTGTATATAAACTCACTTGGCCTTTTATGTAGGGTAAAGCGGCACGACTGGCCAGCGTTGCGCCCGATAATGTGTAGTCGGAATAGACGTAGTCCAGGCATACCCCCAGTGACTGGTAACTGAGGTCGATGTCCACAATCCCGGCTATGCTGCGTCCATAGGCCTCCTTTAGTTCAGTCGACTCGTAAGCGGAGCTGTAAAAAAAGGTGGTAAATCCTAGCGGTGGCATTCGCCCAGCCAATACGGTGTTAAGACCGAGTGGTGAAGCGGTTCCGTTATTTACGGTAGCGGGCGCACGTCAGCAGCATGGCTGCCGTGCAGAGCAAGGGAGAACTATTGCTGAGCCGCAAAGCTTTTATGCGCAACATAAAGATGATCCCGTATAGATTATTATTTGATTACGAAGATTCATGCAAACAAACAGAGCAACTAGAACAAATAGAACAACTAGAACAACTAGAACAACTAGAACAATCGGTATAACGCCTCACAGCAACAGTGCTTACCTCAAGGGGTATTTATTATTTGCAAATAGAGTCACTCCTTATTTTAGGCTGGCCCAACTGAACAGTTAAGGTTTAATTCAACATGATTTGGCAACAGTGCGAGCATAATTACCAGGCAGTGGTACCATCGATCCGAATATCGGTACCGGTGAAGAAAGAGCATCAGACACCAGAAATGCAGCAGTGGCCGCAACTTCTTCAGGCTTACCCAAACGCCCCAGCATCACCTTGGCCACCATCGTTTAAGCCCACTCGGGGCCTTACAGAAAAGGAAAGGATTGTTTGTTTGCACTCAATCAGCCCCGGGGAAATGCTGCTGGCGCGTAGACCATGGTTCCGGCCATCCAGCGCCAGTTGGCGAGTCATGGAAAGCATGGCCCCCTTGGCCGCGCGATGAGCGGTTCCGGGGAGCATACGGTAGGTCGACCATGCCGAAACAGATACCGTGTTAATTATGGAAGCATCCCCAGACTTGATTAACTTCGGCCAGGCTGCATGTACAAGATGGAAAACCAAATTCTGTTCCTGATCGATTGTTCAATGCCAGTCATCGTTTGATTTCTGATCGATCCATTCAAAATAGGCCATCGCCGCATTATTGAATAACACATCGACGCGCCCATATTCCGATGCAGCCAATTCGACCAAGCGTGCGCAGCTGGCAAGGTCTGTTAAGTCACAATTGTTTAATGAGACCATATCCCCGCCCATGGACTTCACGGCATCAACTGTCTCCTGAGCGCAGCCTCATGATAAATGTCATACCCCACTACTTTGGCGCCTTGGTGCGCGAAAATTAACACAGCCACTCGCCCTATGGATCCATCAGTGCCGGTAATAATGCAAACTTTACCCTGCAGATGATTACTCTTCCTGCTTGTTTTTATAAGAATATATGGTGCAGTAACACACCGTTCCGTCGTTGCTATTGATGAGTTGCCGAAATGTAGGTAGACCACTACTTATTGACTAGTCACGGAAATCACCAAGAACTGTTGCTCTCATGCAACAATAACGGTGAAAGGGTCCATAAGGAAGATGACAGGCAGGGTCAGAAATTCAAGAGGCGGTTTTATTTCGGATCTGACCACAGCGGTTTTCCAGGTACGTCACCCGTTGAATATCGACATGATCAAACGCCGCAGCCAGACGCTTCTGGGGGACTCGTGAAAACGCGCATGCCAGTACTGCTTGAGGTCGTAGCGTGGGATGTCCACCGGCGGCTCGACTATTCTTACATTCAGATTATGCGTGTACATGTTGGCAACGGTCCGTGGCAACACCACGATCAGATCAGAGCGTTCGATGATTGATGGCACGCTCATGTAGTGAGAAGTCTGCAGCACGATGTTGCGGTGAATACCTGCCTTGGTCAGGTGGGCTTCGAACATTTCCTGGCGACGGCTGCCATCACGTACCTGCAGATGTTCCAGCCTGATGAAATCCTCCAGAGACAGTTGCTCCCCTGCCAGCGGATGATCGAGGCGGATCAGGCAGACCAGGTCATGGGAGAACAACCGTTGCTGATAGATGTTGGGGGTAGTGAGGTCGGGAAAATAGCCAAGCACCGCATCGACCCGGCCTTCATGCAGGTTCTCCACAAGCTCATCGGGTGCCAGGCTGACGGTTTGGATGCGTGTATTCGGCGCCGCGCTTCGCAGGCTCTGGAACAACGCTGGTAGAAAGACCACTTCACCCACTTCGCTCAGGCAAAAGACGAACTCCTGCTCGCTAGTAGCGGGGTCGAAGGTCGGGCCGATGAGGATGTCCCGGTCGATGATTTGAATGACCTCGCGGGTGCGTTCAATGATGCCTTGCGCACGTGGCGTCGCCTCCATCAGGTTGCCCGAGCGAATGAACAGTGGGTCGCCCAGTGAAAGGCGCAGGCGGGCCAGTGCAGCACTGGCTGCGGGTTGGCTCATGCCGAGCCGCTTCGCCGCCGCGGTGACATTGCCGGTTTCATAAATAGCTAGCAGGACGCGAAGCAAGTTGAGGTCGGTGCGCATAGGTATAACAAAACCAGATTGTTTGAATAATTAGAATTGGCTTCTTTTATTTAAAGCGCTTGGCGACGATACCGTCCACATAAAAAAAACGGAAGGTTGCCGCATGAATCCTGACAACACCCGAATTGGCGAGATCATAGACAACGCGAAGATCTCGCCGTACCAGATCGTTATCCTTGCCCTGTGCTTCCTCATCGTCCTAGTGGATGGTTTCGATACAGCAGTCATTGGATATATCGCCCCGTCACTGCGCGAAGAATGGGTTCTGATGCCTATCCAGTTATCACCGGTTTTCGGCACTGGATTGTCCGGAATGATGACCGGCAGCCTGATACTGGGGCCGATCGCCGATGCCTTCGGGCGCAAGAGCGTTTTATTGATTTCAGGGCCGGTGTTTGGCCTCGCCACGCTCGCCAGTGCCTTTACCCATTCGATCGAGTCACTTACGGCTTTGCGCTTCATCACCGGAATTGGCCCAGATGGTGCGATGCCAGCGTGCATTGCTTGAGCGCCGAGTACTCCCCTGCCCGCCGACGCATTGTGACCTTGAGCTGGAGTGGCTTCACCGCTGGCCTTGCCTTGGGCGGCATGCTCGCCCCGCACATGATTCCTGCGTTCGGCTGGCGCTCCGTTCTGGTACTCGGAGGCGTCATGCCGCTGGCGCTGCTGCCAATGTTGGCTAATGCCCGAGTCGGTTCGGTTCATGGCGCCCTCGGCCAAGCACGCCTACGCCTTACGCCGGGTGGTCGAACGCATCAACAGAAAAAGCTGGGCCGGTGTAACGATCCTCGATGTCGAACGCCCGGCATAGGTCAGGTCGCCGATCTCGCACCTGTTCATCGACGGCCGGATGCTCCGAACACTGCTGCTGTGGGTGACCTTCTTATGCTCGCTCTTTATGTTCTACCTGCTGACCAGTTAGCTGCCGACCCTGCTTAAAGAGGCCGGCTACGATATCGCTTACGCTTCGCGTATTGACGCCATTGTGCCGCTGGGAGGTACCGTCGGCGCCGTTCTCATGGCCTTGCTGATGGATCGCGTCGGCCCCTACCCTGTGGCTAACACTCTCGTACTCGGTGAAGGCTCTGGTCAATGCAATCACTGGTTATTTGTTGGGTGATCCCTATCAGTTGGCTGTAATGGTATTTCTCATCGGTTTCGGTGTAGCCAGTGCTGGCGACAAGGTCGAGTTCGGCATCGCCCATCGCTTTTGCGGCCTTGCGAAAACTATGGGCTTTAACGACTTCGACGAACAGCGCCATGTCTTTCAGATGTTCCATGTTGATTGCTCCATCAGTGGATCAGTCATTTCAATTGTAGCCAGTTTATCCCGCATCCACTTTGATCAATGATAGCCACGTAAGCCTTCGAAGCCATTCCACATGCCTCGAACTCAATCAGTACAGTGCCAAGTGCCGTTGACGGTTGCTCAACGTCCCCCGCAGGAGAGCGTCAACTGCATGAAAGACCTTAATGACCTTTATTACTTCGTACTGGTGGTCAAACATGGAGGGTTCTCGGCAGCGGCACGGGCAACGGGATTTGAAAAAACGTTGCTCAGTCGTCATGTCGCCAATCTGGAATTGCGAATGGGGGCGAGACTGTTGCATCGCACAACGCGCCAGGTTTCGCTGACCGAAGCCGGCCATCATTTCTTTACGCTCAGCCAACCCGTTGTCGAGGGTGCACAAACCGCCTATGAAAGTGTGGAGCATCTTCGACGTGAGCCCGTCGGGTTGGTACGCCTGAGTTGTCCTCAGGTCATGGCGCAGAGTTATTTGGCCCCCCTGCTGCCTGGGTATATGGAAAAATATCCAAAGGTACGGCTTGAGTTGAATGCGGTAGATCGAGAGGTCGACCTCTTTGAGGAACGCTTCGACGTGGCCTTGCGATCGCGTTCCCGGATTGAAGAAACGGCCGGGTTGGTCGCAAAGGAAATAGGCGCAACCCGGCGGATTCTGGTTGCCAGTCCGCGCTTTCTCGATCGTGTCGGAAGGCCTGCCACGATCAAGGCCATTTCGGAAATCGAGACGCTTTCACGTCCCGGTGACATCCATGATGGCGCCGGCCGCTGGCTCTTGCGCAATTCATCAGGCGAAGAGTTGCTGGTCAGCCACCGACCGCGTCTCATATGTGATGACCTACGTATGCAGTTGGAGGCCGCCGTCAATGGATTAGGCGTCGCCTTGTTGCCAGAGCCCATAGCTGCAGCTTCTGTGCGCGCGAAGGCTCTGGAAGTTGTCATCCCCTACTGGACCGGTGCAACGCATATCATCCATCTGCTCTACCCCAAACCGAAGGGGATGTTGCCCTCCGTGCGCAGCCTGATCGACTACCTGAACCTCCATTTACCCCAGAGCATCCAGGAACGCAGCATCACCGTTGAGCGGGTCGCTTGAAGAAGGTGAAAGCCGCGCCGGTTGATGTTTTGAGCCAGGTGAACATAACGCCTTGATGGCCGCGGTTCCCTCTCAGCGCGACTATCGCCAGGCCGACTGTTGGCTGCGCAAAACCTGGCCAACCATTTCTCTCAACCACTTGTTCTGCGGGTCTCGGTGAAACCGGTCATGCCAGTACAGATCGATCTCGAAGGAGGGTATTTGCAGAGGCAGCGGGTGTATGGCGAGAGGATAAAAGCGCGCCAGGGTTTTACCCAGGGCTATGGGCAACGTCCAGATCATGTCGGTATTCAGCAGCAAGTGCGGACCGGACAGAAACTGGGGGGTGCGCATTTTAATGCAGTCTCTGCCGCCCGCATCGATCAGGGCACGCTCCAGTGCCTGGTGACCGCTACCACCGGACTCCACCAACAAATGCTCACTGCTGACAAAGGCTTCAAGGCTCAGGCCGCGATTTGTCAAGGGGTGGTCTTTGCGCATGGCACAGACGTAATGCTGAGAAATAACTGGTGTACGGTGAATGTCAGTCTGAAGGGTCGGCATAAAGCCGAGCGCCAGGTCTATCCTGCCAGTGGACAGGCCATTGAGCGTCTCATCCATCCCACCCACAACGGTGTGTATACGCGCTTGAGGTGCGACCCTGGACAATTCGCTCAATATGGGTGGTAAACAAACGACCTCGCCAATGTCGCGCATTCGAAAGATAAATGACTTTTCACAACTTTTTGGATCAAACGCCGGCATCTGGCATCCAGCCTCCCTGACCATCGCAAGAGATGCCAACAGTCGCGGCGCGATATGGACACAAAACGGTGTGGGCTCCATTCGGCGACCGACCAACGTAAACAACCTATCACCATAGTCATTTCGTAACCGTTTAAGCGAACCACTGACGGCTGCCTGCGTAACACCCAGGTTCTGCGCCGCAATTGATGCTGAGTGGTCTCGCCACAACGCCTCAAAGGTATAGAGTAGATTCAAATCCTTCATCACGATGCCTTTACTGATGTTCGAAAACCAACACACTGCACCTGCCAGCAAAGCCCTCGTGGGCTTTGACCGTCGAGTGCAGCAAAACGGGAACTCATTGAGTAGTTATGTGCACACGTGGATTACATCACCAACAGATGCACTACTGTAAATTGTTGAAAGATCGATGTGGATTCGATAATCATTGATCAGTCGGGATGCATTGAAGCGAACAACGACACAGCAAGGGACATTGATAATGGTGCCGGCATGCTTGGTGTAATAAGTATCAAAACGCGTGATTGTCGTGTCGCCTTCCCACTTGCCTTGAAGAACATGCTCCGTAGAGACGATTTTGGAAAAAAATAACTCAATCGCCTCCCTGACAACTTCTTTCCCCACTACTTCGGGGAATTGCCAAACCGAAACACGACGTCATCTGTCAAATAGCCCATAAAACCTTCGAACGACATCCGATCAACACTTTCAAACATACCTGTCAATACATGGTTTATGGCATGCATCATTTCTTATTTTTTTATGTTTGGTTGCTGCATTAAAACTTATGCCGATTTGCTGACCTTGTTACGGATGGCTTGCAGGGTGGATCGTACCGCGCCCAGGTAGGACGCCTGCATGCCAGTGGAGAACTGGACTTCCTTCCCGCTGCCTGCCGGTACGCCCGGCAGGGAAAAGTCGAAGGAGAATCGAAGGAATAGATCACCATCCTCTTCTTCGATGACGTTCTTTATAACGCCGCGGGCATTGCCGGAAAGGCGCAAGAACTCGACTTGCCGTTCTTCAGTGAGGATTACCATTTCCTGAAGACGCTAACCGTGTAGCACCACTTCGCGGATAAAGGTATTGCTCTGATCCTCAACGACATTGCATTCGGTAACGGCATCAAGAAACGGCACCGCATTGCGGGCCTTGCTCACCAACCCTTCCCATACCTAGCTGCGGTCAGGCTCACACCGCCCGATTCCTCAGGGGCATTGACTTTTAAGCGACGACTTACATTGGTCATGAAGTACTCCGGGGTTTCAGGTTCAAAGGTGACCGACTGCTTGTCGAGTGTCAGGGACAGTCTTTCAGGGGTTTTCAAACGGTGAGGTAACCACCGTCCACGGCCATTGCCGTACCGGTCATAAAACGGACGTCATCGGACAGTAGCCAAAGCGCTGCCTTCGCGGTTTCTTCCGGTTTTCCGAAGCGGCCAATGGGGTGCCGTTAGCGCAATGCAGCGAACTGTTTGGCATAATTGGGCTCTTCGCTCGCACGTACGATCATCGACGTTTCGATAATCCCTGGCATGATCGTGTTAACCCGGATGTTGAGGGTGCCGTAGTCGAGGGCCGCAGCCTTGGTCAAACCGACCACCCCATGCTTGGCAGCGATATAGCCCGATGCAGCAGCAATCGCTACCGAGCCCAGGGATGAAGCGGTGTTCACGCTGGCGCTACCGCCTCTGTTCAACCTGGTGCGGATCTGATGCTTCAAACACCGGTCAGGTCGATGCGGATAATGCGATCCCACGCCTCAGACGAGATTTCATGCAGAGGCAAATTGCTTTGCTAGGCACCTGCATTGTTGAACGCGCCATGCAGACGGCCAAATCGAGTGACGACATCATCGACTGCTGCGGCCACAGCGTCTTCGTCGGTAACGTCGCAGGGGATTGAATAAACCTTGCCGCCGGCAGCCGTGACAGCACTGGCGGTTTCTTCGATACCTGCGGTATCGCGATCAAGCAGCACAACCCTCGCGCCCGCTTTGGCAAAAGCCAGTGCCGAAGCACGGCCAATGCCGCCCAAGGTGCCAGTGATAATGATGTTCCGGTCGTCAAGGTTGCTCATATCCACACTCTCGTTTTGTAATGCCACTTACTGTATTTACCGGGGCAACGATCGGGAATCCCGTAAAACCACCAAAGACTGTTGCCCTGTTGCACCAATCAGCGGCAGGTCAGATCCAGTGCTACATCGACGATCATGTCCTCTTGCCCACCGACCATTTTTCGCCGTCCCAATTCGACCAGAATGTCTACAGTGCGCAAGCCGTAGCGATGAGCGGCAGCTTCGGCATGGCGAAGAAAGCTCGAGTAAACACCTGCATATCCAAGTGCCAGCGTTTCGCGATCAACACGCACTGGACGGTCTTGAAGCGGGCGGAGGATGTCATCGGCTGCATCCATCAGCGTGTACAAATCGGTTCCATGATTCCAACCCAGTCGCTCGGCAGCGGCGATGAACACCTCCAAGGGCGCGTTGCCCGCCCCCGCCCCCATGCCGGCCAGGCTGGCATCAACGCGATCACAGCCCTCTTCCACCGCTACGATGGAGTTGGCCACGCCCAGGCTTAGGTTGTGATGGGCGTGCATGCCGGTTTCGGTTTCCGGCTTGAGCACCGCCTTGAACGCTCGGAAACGCTCGCGGATATCCTGCATGTTCATCGCCCCACCGGAGTCGGCCATGTACACGCAGGTCGCGCCGTAGCTTTCCATCAGCTTGGCCTGCGCGGCCAGATGCTCGGCCGGAATCATGTGGCTCATCATCAGGAACCCGACGGTGTCCATGCCCAGCTCGCGGGCGTATTCGATGTGCTGTTTCGAGACATCCGCTTCGGTGCAATGGGTGGCGATGCGCACCACCCGGGCACCTGCGTTGTAGGCCGCTTTCAGGTCATGCACCGTGCCAATGCCGGGCAACAACAAAGTAGTAATTTTGGCGTGGCTGATGACATCGGCCGCAGCCTCGATCCATTCCAGATCGGTGTGTGCGGCAAAGCCGTAGTTGAAGCTCGAACCTTGCAGGCCGTCTCCGTGAGCCACTTCGATACTGTCGACTTTGGCCTTGTCCAGGGCGCGAGCGATATCTTGCACATTCTGCAGCGAGTACTGATGACGAATCGCATGGCTGCCATCGCGCAAGGTCACGTCGGAGATGTAGAGTTTTTTGCCGGGATTGAAAGTCATGGTCGATCTCCTCAGGCGTTCAGCATCGACTGCGCCATGCGCTCGGCGGTGGCCAAGGCAGCGGAGGTCATGATGTCGAGATTGCCGGCGTAGGCTGGCAGGTAATGGGCGGCACCTTCGACTTCAAGGAACACCGAGGTTTTCAGGCCGGAGAACTTGCCGAGGCCAGGAATGTTCAGTGGCGCATCTTCAAGGATCACGTCGAACTGGACCTTTTGCTTGAGGCGATAGCCCGGCACATAGGCTTGCACGGCGGCAGCCATCCCGACGATAGATGCTTCGACCAGCGCCTGATCAGCGGCTTCGGACAGCACAAACACTGTGTCGCGCATCATCAGTGGTGGTTCAGCCGGGTTCATGACGATAATGGCCTTGCCCTTGGCCGCGCCGCCAATCACCTCTATAGCCTTGGAGGTGGTTTCGGTGAATTCGTCGATGTTGGCGCGGGTGCCGGGACCAGCGGACTTGCTCGCGATCGAGGCGACAATTTCGGCGTAATGCACTTTGGCCACGCGCGATACCGCTGCGACCATGGGGATGGTCGCCTGGCCACCGCAGGTGACCATGTTGACGTTGAGTTGGCCGAGGTTCTGTTCCAGATTGACCACCGGCACGCAATACGGGCCAATGGCTGCAGGTGTCAGGTCGATCAAACGGATGCCGGGTTTGATCGAGCGTAGGAGGGCGTCGTTCTTAACGTGGGCGCCGGCCGAGGTGGCATCGAAGACGAAATCGATGTCCTTGAATTCGTCCATGCGGGTCAGGCCTTCAACACCTTCATGGGTCACCGCCACGCCCATGCGTTGGGCGCGGGCCAAACCGTCAGAGGCGGGGTCGATGCCGACCATAGCCGCCATTTTCAGGTGCTTGCCGTGACGCAAAATCTTGATCATCAGGTCAGTGCCGATGTTGCCCGAGCCGATGATGGCGACGCTAATTGGATTGCTCATTGTTATTGTGTCCTGTCGTTGCACACAGCCTGGGGATCAGGCGTTTCCACGCTGGCGTTCGGCAAGGGTCTTGCCACCCGCGGCCCACTGGGTTTCGGGAATCTCTTGAAGCAGCACGCGTACGCTTTCTACGGGCACATCGAGGCTTTGCGCGATGGCTTGGGTAACGTTGACCAACAGTGCATGCTTCTTCTCTTCACTGCGGCCCTCTGCGAGGTGGATCATGGCGATAGGCATGGTCGATAGCTCCGGATCAACGCTGGCTGGACGAGGTGAAGCGCATGGAAACGCTACCCAAATGCTGGTAGCGGACGGTGATGTTGTCCCCTGCAGCGACGGCAATGGCCTCGGTGATGCCACCTGTCATGATGAAACAGCCTGCCGGCAGTTCACGTCCCTTGGCGCCGAGCATGTTGGCCAGCATGGCGACACTCTGCGCCGGGTGCCCGAGCACCGCAGCGCCGGCACCGGTGGCGACGACTTCACCGTTCTTCTCCAGCACCACGCCCAGGCATTTAAGGTCAATGCCTTGTACGCCACTCATTTGCCCGCCAGTTACAAAGCGTGCCGAAGACGTGTTGTCGGCAATTACGCTCTTGAGATCGAAGCGGAAGTTCTCGTAGCGCGAGTCGATCACTTCGACTGCCGGCAAAATAAAATCGGTGGCCGCCAATACATCGCCAATATGCACGCCCGGCCCCTTGAGCGGATGCTTGAGGACAAAGGCGATCTCGGCTTCGACCTTGGGATGGATCAACCCGTCAACATCGATAGCCGCGCCGTCCAGACAAGAGCCGTAGTCCGTAAGAAAGCCGTGGATCGGGTCAGTGACTCCCATTTGCTTCATCTTCGCGAAAGAGGTCAGGCCCATTTTCAAGCCAGCGATACGTACACCGCGTGACTCTTTGCGCTGGCGAATGGTGTCCTGAATGGCGTAGGCGTCTTCCCAGTCCATGTCCGGATGGGCATCAGTGATTTTGGCCACCGCCTTACGGTTGAGCTCGGCGTTTTCCAGGTGTTCGGCCAGTTGTGCGATAGTGCTTGCAGAGAGATTCATAAAGGTTTCCTTCAAACGAAACGAACAGAGGCCGAGCCGATGCCGCCCAGGCTGATGCGCAATTGATCACCCGCCTGGACCGGCACCATAGCGGCCAGTGAGCCGGAGAGAATCACCTCACCCTTGTTGAGTCCGATGCCAAGCTGGCCGAGTTTGTTGGCCAGCCAGGCCACGGCATTCGCCGGGTGGCCGAGAGCCGCAGCACCGGCGCCGGTGGCAACCACCTCACCGTTCTTTTCCAGGGTCATGCCGACACAGGCCAGGTCTACGTCACGCGGGGCCACGCCCTGCCCGCCCAGGACGAAAGCCCCGGCGGAGGCGTTGTCGGCGACGGTGTCCTGTATACGGATCTTCCAGTCACGGACACGCGAATCGACAATCTCAAAGCACGGCATCACATAAGCTGTGGCGCGCAGTACATCGGCTACGGTAATGCCCGGGCCGTGCAGATCCTCCTTGAGCACGAACGCGATTTCGCCTTCGGCCTTGGGTGCGATCAAACCGTCGATGGTGATGGCGGCGCCATCGTCATAGAGCATTTCCGAGAGCAGATGACCGAAGTCCGGTTGATCGACGCCGAGCATGTCCATGACCACTTTGCTGGAGACGCCAATCTTTTTTCCGATGACCCTCTGGCCGTCGTCAAGGCGTCGCTGGATCATCGACAGCTGTACCTCATAGGCCTGCTCCAGTGTCATATCCGGGTAGGTGTCGGTCAGCGGCGCCAGAGCCTGGCAATTGCTGAGGGCCTGGTGCAGTTGCTGGCCGAGAGCTTGTATCTCTTGCTTATTCATGAATGGCTCCTTACAGCCGCACGCAGACATTGCGCAGCTCGGTGTAGAACTCAAGCGAATGCACGCCACCCTCACGGCCGATACCCGACTGCTTGGCGCCGCCGAAGGCGGTACGCAGGTCGCGCAGGAACCACGAGTTGATCCAGCAGACACCCACGTCCAGCGCGCTGCCCAAACGATGGGCGACCTGCAGGTTGGAGGTCCATACGCTGGCGGCAAGGCCGTAGGTTGTGTCGTTGGCCAGGCGTACGACTTCTTCTTCGGTATCAAAAGGAGCGATGTGGCAAACCGGGCCGAAAATCTCCTCGCGCACCACGGTCGACGTTTCCGCAAGGCCGGTCCAGATCGTCGGCTCGAACCAGGCCCCTTCGGCCAAGTGCTCCGGCACTTGGGCAATGCCACCGCCGTGGACCACGGTGGCACCGTCGGTGACCGCCTGACGGCAATAGGAGAGAATTTTTTCGCGGTGACTGAGCGAGATCACCGGCCCCATGGTGCTGTCGTGCTGATTGGGATCACCCACCTTGATGCCTTCGGCGTGGGCCTTGAATGCAGCGACGAAGCGCTCGAACAGCGGACGTTGCACGTAGATGCGCTCGGTCCCCAGGCACACCTGGCCACTGTTCTCGAACACGGCGCGCCCCAACCCTTTGACGGCCTTTTCCAGGTCCGCATCGGCGAAAACGATGCCGGCGTTCTTGCCACCCAGCTCTAGCGATACCGGGCGGATACCCTTGGCCGCGGCCTTCATGATGATCTCGCCCGTGCCGGTTTCACCGGTGAAGGTGACACCATTAACCTCTGGGTGAGCGGTGAGGAACGCGCCGGCCGAATCGCCGCCGAAACCATGCACCACGTTGTACACACCGGGTGGCACGCCGGCTTCATTCATGACTTCGGCGAGCAGCGTGGCAGTGGCCGGTGTTTCTTCGGATGGTTTGACCACGACGGTATTGCCACAGGCCAGGGCCGGCCCGACCTTCCAGGTCATCAGCAACAGCGGCAGATTCCAGGGGCAGACTACGGCGATGACGCCACGCGGTGCTCGCACGCTGTAATTCACAGCCTTGCCACCGTCAGGCGTATCCATCACGAAACTTTCGGTTGGCACATTCTTGATCAGGTCGGCGAACACCTTGAAGTTGGCCGCACCACGGGGAATGTCCAAATGTCCGGCGAGCACGCGGGGTTTACCGGTATCGGCCACTTCCGCAGCCACAAACTCTTCATGGCGACGTTCGATGCCCTCCGCCACCTTGTGCAACAAGGCCGTTCTCTGGGCCACAGTTATGCTGCCCCAAGGGCCTTTCAATGCCTCTTGCGCAGCTCGCACGGCGGCGTCGACCTCAACTTTGCCGGCTTCATGCACCACGCCGATCAGGCTGTTGTCGGCCGGGTTTCGGTTCTCGAACGTACGGGCGCTACTTACCCATTCACCATTGATAAAATGGCGGAATTCTTTCGCAGGCATACAGTGTTCCTTCTTGTTTTAGAGTGTTTGAACGCTTGCTTCGGGGTCGCCCGCTGTCAGGTATTCCCACATGCGTTCGTAAATTCGGCCGCTGGTGACTGCCCGTTGCGCGCAGGCCTGTGCGTCGAGTACCGGTCCTTGGATTGCTAGACCCGCGCTGTGCAGTTGCAATTCAATCCGTGCGGCGTCTTCCAAGTACCAGGTCAGCGTCAACGCTTCGACCAGTGACGCGCCGACGACGATGGCACCATTCCCACGCATGACCAGGGCATTCCCCTGCCCTAATTGATTGGCCAGTGCGCTGGCTTGGTCGTCGCTGCGCAGCAGCTGCGGGTCGTCCCACAGCGGGATTGGCGCCTGGAAGTAACTACCCATTCCATGACGCGATTTAGGTGTGAGCCTCGCACAGGACAAGGTCATGACCTGGGCAGGCATGCTTCGGATCACTGCATGGACGTCCGGGCGTCGACGGTATATTTGCTGGTGAATACGGACTTCACCCAGCACACCGTCGGGCAACTCACCTTTGATTGGCACCACAATTCCTGGCTCGCCAATACGGATCAAACCCATCGGTCGCGCGGCGCAAACCAAAAAGTGCTCTTCATCAAGTCGCAAGCTGCAGTGCCCGTAGGCATGCACTAAACCGGCGCGGGCCAAGGCCCGCGCGGCCACGCGCACTTGCGATTGCTCATCGCGGCTGGGAGTTGGCAAGCGACTCACGATTTGAACTCCGGAATGTCTGGCTTCGCACCCCACGCACAGAATCCTGCACCCTCCGCCGGAAACTGCCGTGGCTGGTGGCTTGCATCATTCTCTGGAGAAATTAGGCTGACCCCTGTCGAGTATTCGTAGGTCATTCCGTCCGGCCCTTCGAAATAGAGGAACATTGCGCCCGAGGTCGGGTGGCGGCCCGGACCAAAGAGGATGCGAATGCCCCGCCCAACCAGGAAGTAGTAGGCGCGCATCAAGTCATCGACGGTTTCAACTTGATGGTTGATGTGTTGCACACCGGGGTGGGACGATGGGAACAACGCGATCTTGTGATGGACCTCGTCGATGCGCAGTAACGGCGCTTCGCCAATTCGATCACTGACCCTCGCGTTTGCAAGCTGAGTCCAGAACAGCTCGTCACGCCGGGCATTCATGGTGCGCAAGCCAATGTGGCTGAAACCGGTGATGCCGGCATCGCGACTCGGGAAATAGCGTCGTCCGCTGGCATGGGGACGCAAGACCAGTTCGATGTTGTTGCCGCTGGGATCTTTGAAGCGAATGAAGTCATCGACATAGCGCACTTCAGCGTCAGCACGCGAGCCATGCTGCACGTCGAACTCATGACGCTCCAGCAACACCGCGGCGTCTTCCAGGTCTTGCGCTGTCCTGACCTCGAACGCTGTCGTGGTTTCCTGCGGATCACCCTCGTAATAGCAGAGCGTGTGGTCGCGACTGTCCGATCGGAAGTACACCGCGCCGTTGGTTTCTCGGGCGACCTGCAGTCCGAGAATCTGAGTGGCGTAGCGACGTGCTTCGTCCAGATTCGCGGTGCCCAACCGTATGTATCGAATGTCATGCAGGTTGATCATGAGGGAAGTCCTCTTATTTATTGTTGTCTGGGATTCATCTTCCCGGTGGGCAATAAATAAAAGAAGCAAATATTAGTTATTCGCACTATCTGAAATTCTTATAAAGATATCAGCCTTTTCGGGAGCAAAAAAAATGCCCCGGATCCGTAGATACGAGGCACTGGTACCCGCGAATCAGGTCAACCGATTGCCTCCTTGGCAATGTCTGAAGCGGCAGCCTGCGTACTCATCTCGCCCACTGTTTTATTCCTTGGCATGGAAATCACGAACACTGCGGAGATGACGTAGAAGCCGGCGCAGACGATCAATCCCGCCGCCAGGCTATAAAAGCTCGCAATGCCACTGAGCAGCACGGGGGCAAAAGCCGCCAACCCTCGGCCTATGTTGAAACAGAAGCCCGCCCCCAGCGTTCGCACTCGGATGGGGTACATTTCGCTGAAGTAAGAACCGAACAACCCTGCGAACACCATGAAAAATGCGTACCCCGCCCCTATCCAGATCAGCGATTGGGTCTGGGCGGTATAGACATACACCAGCGCCATCATGGATGTCAGCAACAGCGATATGACAATCGTAAGCCGCTTGCCAATGCGATCGGCGATGAAGCCGAATACGTTCAGGCCAAAAAAATTCCCGAGATGGAGTACCGCCATAAAGCTGGTCATCGACGCCAGACTCAAGCCACGGTCCTGTATCAGGTAGGTGGGCAGCCACGTACTGACGCCCCAGGAACCAAGCAACGCAAAGCTGGCTGCAAGAGACCCCAGCAGGGTGTAACGAAGTAGCTCCGGCGAAAAAATCTCGCTGACGGATATCCGCTGCTCAGCAGTTCCCTCAGTAGCGCGCTGAGCCTTCCAGGCCGGCGATTCCGGAATCAGAAAATACACATAAATGATCGGCAGTATCACCGCAGCGCCGGACACGAAAAACATCAAACGCCATTCCGGCAGCATGAACTTTGCCGCCAAGGCAGCCGCGATGGCTCCAATCGGGAAGGCACTGATCACGAAGGATATGGCTCTTGCGCGTTGCTTGGGCGGCCACGTTTCGACGATGTAAGCCGAGAGGATCGTCCATACCCCGCCAAGCCCAAGACCAGAGACAAACCTCAGTCCCGCCATTACGTAGAGATCATGAGCGAATGCAAAGACACAGGTCAGTGCACCGAAGATCGCCAGCGATGCAATCAATGCCTTGCGCCTGCCGAAGTTGTCGGAGTACCAACCTGTGGCAACGCCGCTCACCCCAATACCCAGCAATGTAGCGCTAGCCAGCGCACCCACATCATGGAGGCTAAAACCCAAATCCTGGCGGATAACGGGCAGCGCGAGCGTTAGCAGGATGATCTCCATTGCATCAAAAAGGTAGGCGATGAATCCACCGATCAGTACGTGCCACTTGGATATTCCAGTCATGGTTTCACCTGGTTTTAATTATTGGACAGTGATGTTCGAACTAGGGCCGCCACGTGTTTTATGACTGCCCATGAAGGAGGCGACGCTCAGAACCGGTAAACGGCCTGCAGCCAGATGCGATCACCTTCGGCTCGGTTCTCGACCTTCGTCTCGTGCTGCCATTTCATGACAAACCCGATTGCCGGGGTCTGGTATTTGATCGCAGGGCCGATCGCGGCGACTTGACCACGGTTGCCATTCAGGTAGGTCTCGCTATTCTTCTCATCATCGCTGAGCTGTTTGTACAGGTAGCCGTTCACGCCTACCTGCCATTCGCGGGTGATGTTGTAGCCGATGTTGTAGTCGGCGTTGAACTCACGGCCGGAACGATAATTGGTCTCGGAGTTCTCGTCATTGATCATGTAGATGAGCTTGGCGCTGACCTCCAGATTCTCCAGCGGATAAGCGGTAAAGGAATACCAGGGCCCGTAAGCCCATGTGTTTCGACCCGGGTTGAAAAGGCGATCCTTGTCATAGGACCCAATGGGCGCAAACACATCCAGACCGAGTAACTGGTGGTACCGTGGAGAGCTCCAACCCAATACAAATGGAATCACCGTCAGATCGCCGACACCTTCTTGATGGTCGCTGCGATGAACACGACCACGAGGCGTATCGACATCAAAACTGATGTCACCCTTGATCAAGGGCAAGGCAAGGCGACTGGCCAGTTTGGCACCCCATATCGAGAAGTCCTGATAGACGTAATCCACGCGTATCGACAGTGCCTGGACGTTAAGGTCAAAGTTTTGAATACCCTGTTTTTTATCGCCCTCGCCGTCCAGTGTTTTGTTCGCACTGTAGTCGGACAAGTAGAAGAACTCGGTAAAGCCTGGCGGTGGCATCTTTCCCGCGCCGACCGTATTCACACCCAGTGGGTATGAACTACCGCCGCCCTCTGTTGCCTGGGCAACCGGAATGCAAAGAAAACCGATGCAAAGTGTGCTAATCCAGACGTTTGACGCGAGCAAGGTGTGTGATCTAAGTGTGCTCATCTCATGTACCATTATTATTTTTGTATGATGGAAGAGAGTTTTTTTTGGAACTTTCAGCGTTAGCGTTACTTAAAAACGGCTGGCAAATTTCAGGTGCAGCGATGCACGCCGTCATTTGGCCAGGCGTTGATTGCCCGGCCGTCAGCACGGCATTACTGAATAGTGGTTTCCAGTTCGCCGAGCCCTTCAATGCACACTTTCAAAACATCACCGCGGTCCAGGAATGTGTGGCTTTCCATGCCCACGCCTGCCGGTGTTCCCGTCAACAGCACATCACCGGGAAAGAGATCGATGGTCTGGCTCAGATAGGAAATCTGCTCTGCAACGCCGTACATATGGTTGCGGGTATTGGAGTCCTGGACCCACGCGCCATTCCTCGACAGCTTGATATTCAGGTTCTCGGGATCTTTGACGAATTGTGCCGGCGTCAGGTACGGGCCCAGCGGGCAAGAACCGGTGAAGCATTTGTGTCCAATCCAGTCAAAGCGAAACGGCGAGCTCGGATCGACTTGCTCGCGGCGCAGTCGATCACGCGCAGACAGGTCATTGGCGCAGGTGTAACCCGCCACATAGTCGAGTGCCTCTTCAATGGAGACGCGCGACGCTCGCTTGCCGATCACCACCGCCAACTCGGCTTCCCAATCGAGCATGCGGACACCTTCGGGAATGTTTACCGCGTGCTTGTGTGCGACCAGACTGCCGCGGCCGGGCTTGATGAAATGCCATGGGGCAATGCCCTCGCCGCGCGGATCCAGCGACAATTTCATGTTAAACGCACGGGCCATGGCTTCGACATGGTCACGATAGTTGGCGCCTGCGCAATAGAGGGTGCCGGGACGCTCCAGGAACGGCGCGAACTGCAACGCTTCAAGGTCGAGCCAATACGATTCATAGAGCGCTGGCGCTTCAAATACGGCCACTGCCAGCTTTTGGAGCTGCGGATTGGACGTCTCCCAACTCTCGAGCAATGTGTCGATCGAAGCTGTCGGCAACTCAAGGCCTGTCGTGGCCACAAGCTGACCGAGATCATAGGCATATTCGCTAACCACCAGGCCGGTAGCGTTTGACTGGACATCCGTCCGATAGGTGAAAAGTTGATACTTCATGGGGCCACCATCACAGGAGCGAAAAGCGTTGGTTGGAAAAGCTGACGTGGAGCGTCAGGCCGCCCTCCATGAGCAGCCACTTGCGTACGTCCACGTCATAAACGCCGTGGGCGATAAAGGGATCTGACTGGACAATGCGCAGCGCTTCGGCCTGATCCGCCGCACGCAGAATGCTCATGCCACCCAGCTCACCGGGAAAGGTCTCATCCGAGACAAAGGGCCCGGAAGCAAACAACTCGCCGCGTTGCTGCGCCAGAATCGCCCACTTCAAGTGGGCGTCCAGCAGCTCTGGTACGAGGGTCAGATCCCGTGGCGTACGCATGACCACGAACAGCGGCTTGTTCAACATCCCTGCCAGCAGTTCCTTGGTCGCAGAGCTGTCACTCATCACGCGCCGCCTCGAAATTCTGAATGAAGGCTTCAGGAGGTGGATTGTTTGCCCACACGGCGATTAGGTCTGGTGGTGCCCCGTCGATAGCCAGCCATTCGCTGTCATCTTCGGGAATGACATCGATGTCCCAGAAGTATTCGACCATGCTGTCCCAAGGGTCGCGGATGTAATGAAAGTAGTTGGAGCCGGCCACATGCCGTCCAAGGCCAAAAGCGCTTTCATAGCCGAGGCTCATCAGGTGTTGTGCGCCCAATTCGATCTCATCAATACCCATCACCTCAAAACTGAGGTGATGCAGACCGCTATGGCTGCTCTTGGCCAGGCCCAATACATGGTGATCACCGCCACAGCCACACCGTAGAAAGGCGATCTTGTCCCCCGCGCGATCAGAGACTTTCATTCCTAGTACCCGGGAATAGAAATCAATCGAACGATCCACATCGGGGGTAAATTTGATCAAGTGGCCCAAACGCAACGGTGTCACTCGACGCAACTTCGAGGACGGTGTGCACCCGCGCTGACCGATGCGGCGGTAACGGCCCGGGGTGTTCGACTCTGGTGTCGGCAAAGGAGCTAACAGCATGGAGTCAGCGTCGGTTACGTGAACCCAATCGCCGGACGGATCACGAAACCACAATCCGTCTTGTCCAATATTAAAAGGTGCCGGGTGGATGACCACGCCGTGGTAGCTCAGGTTTTCGCGAATAGTCTGCAGCCCCTCAGCATCGGTACCAAACGAGACATAGCTCAGGCGCTTTGTGGTGCCGGGCATCAGTCGCACTTGATCCTGGGCGCGCCCTTTGCAACGCAACACCAAATGCTCACCTGCCATTCGGGCTTCGAGCCCGACAGCTTCGTAAAAGGAGCGACCCACTTCCAGATCTGGAACTGTCACGCCTACGTGTTGTAGAGAACGAATCATTTGGAATGCTCCTTTTAACGAATAGGGGAAAAGGGTGCGGCGCTCAGCAGTTCGACCTGCTGGGCAACCACCAAATGACCGTTCTTGCCGAGGAACGTACGCCATCTTGGATCGCAGGACAGCGCCGAGCGGCGCTGGGCACGGTCCTCGTAGCTGGAATATCCCCACAACTGTATTACCCGATTGATTTCCCCCGTTTCCGGCTTGAAATAACCGATCAGATTGCCCAGCGCCTCGCCCTGAAGTGGCAGCCCCTCCTCCTCGTAAGCACGCAGGAATTCGTGTAGGGAGCCAGGCTTGAGTTGATAGGTACGTTGTTCGATCAGCATGTTGTTTTCTCCTTTTTGGAAGGTGCCTGGGAGTCGGCCTGGGAGTCGGCTTCGATCAACTTGATCACTGCCGAGATATCTTCTTCACCGATGCCTTCTTCGATAGCCCTTAGAAAGTAGGGCTTGGCGGCATTGAACAAAGGCGCGGCGCTGCCGAGCTCCTCGGACAGCTCACTGGCCATATCGATGTACTTTTCCAGCGTGGCGAAAGGTCCTGGCGCCGGCAGGAAATGACGATCAGCCATCATCGGTGCTCTTGCGCTGAACATCGTTGAACCACCCGCGCTTTGGCGTATCACCTCAACCACCTGCTGTGCGCTGAACCCTGCTTTCACTCCGAGGTTTAGCGCCTCAGCTGCGGCCAGGGTGTGAATAGTCACGAGATAGTTGGCGATTAATTTCATCGCGACTGCGCATCCAAACTCACCGATATGGAACTGGATGTCGGCGATCGCATCGAGCACCGGCTTGCAGTGCTCCACCAAGTCAGAATCACCGCCCAGAAACAAGGAAGCCTTGCGTTGGTAAACCATTGATGGAGTACCACTGACTTCCGCTTCCAACACCCGCGCACCACGTTGTCCGATACGCTGAGCCATTCGTTGCTTGAAGGCTTTGTGATAGGTGCCGATCTCGATGAGCGTGTGCTGTGGCCCTATGGACTGAAGCAGGCCATCAGGCCCCTCCATGATTCCCATGTGGGCCACTTCGCTCGGCAGGCAAGTGAGGATGAAGTTTGATTGCGCCGCTACGGCGGCTGGGCTTTCGAGCGCGATGCCACCCTGACGGATGAAGGCTTCACGATCTCGACGTCGGTAACCGACAACGCGAAATCCGGCCGTAAGCAGGTTGGTTGCGATAGGAAGACCAAGTTGGCCGATTCCTACCATACCGATGGTTATCACAGGCATTTTTCGCCTCTCTTGTTGTTGTTCTTTTACGCAAAGCTTGAAGCTCGGCTAAGCGCTAACCTAGACGCAGCCGGGTTTGGGAGCAAACAGCCCAGGTTATGAATAAGTAGAAGCAAGAGTTATACGAAGGAGACCCGAGTTTCGAAGCGTTGCACGGTAACTTGGGGGAAACAGCCGCCGTTGCTAAGGAGGTCGGTGTTTTTTTGAATAAGTTGGTCAGATTTCCTTGGGCCTGAACATGAAGGCCTTTCGCAGATGCTTCTGCCTCCTCGATTCCTTTGAGGATGCGGGAGCAATCGGCCATGAATGCCGCACCCGACTCAGTCAACGACACTCCACGAGTGCTTCGCTGCAATGACGGCACTCCGAGACGCGTCTCCAATCGGGCAATCGCGCGAACTACCGTCGGGCCAGAGACATTTAGACGGCGCGCTGCCGCCGCCAGGCTTGGGCGCTCTGAGAGTGCTTCAAACATGACGGGCAGAAAACGGCCAGTAGCTGCCTATCAGGATCGGTAGCTTTCGACCAGTATTTGTAATACAAAACGCCCGATGCGATGCATTGGGCGTTTGGGTGAAAACAGGTGTAACCTATTTAAGGACTAGACAGCGTGATGAATGCTCAGCGTCATTCATCGCGTTCAGTTTCCCTATCGAGCGTTCCTCTCTTCAGCGACTGAATGAGTCGGACAAACCCTTTGGCCTGGGCAAACCTTTTATACAAAGCCGGAGTGGTCTCGGACAACTTGGCCACTGCCTCCCCCATTGTTTTCCTGAGCTCCGCAGAGTACTTGAACGCAGCGATCTGGTCAGCCCTCGCATCGAAGAATCTGGCCAAGGCCGAAGCGTTTCCAGGGTTACGGCTGAGGTGGGCCAGGAACAGCACTACCCGTAGTACCTCATGCGGATTGGACGGCTGAATATCTGGAATCAGATGACCGTACTTTGCAAGCGGCACAGCGAAGTCCTGAGGCTCCACGGACTCGGCAAATAGCATCGCTCTCAATCGAATCCCAATAACGGCGCATTGCTGGGCATCAAGAACCTGCAGCAGGGCGTCCATCATGGAGTACTGAGGCTGCCCCCACGGGGCTGGTACCGCGCCGTTGGCAATAGTGTTGAGAACATCGGTCAAAGCATCGCTGACAGCGGAAATGGTCGCTATGGGGATATCCTCGTGGACTATCGTCTCGACGATAGCGAGGTGCTGCTTCGCACCTGTCGAGATGATCTGAACCCAGTCATCCTCAGTCCGTTCTTCGCTTGTCAGTTGCTTGATCACGCTATCCCGCGTTTTAGGCAACGCGAGCGCACCCGAGTCCAGTACATCCTTGATTAATAGGGCATCCGCCGTTAAAACATCCTGGATATTTTTTTCGATGAAAGCATCCCATGGGCTAAGCCAGGACAAGACGTCATCCTCCGACAACCCATAGGGCTCAACGGCTTGGGTCAGTATGCTGAAATGCGCGGCCACCCAACCACTACTCAACGATCCAATACGTTTCTCTTGGATAAGGTGGGCTAGGTATCCAGCGATTGATTCGCCGACTTGCTGGTCGGGCAGCAACTCGAAAAGGGCAGCTGTGTTAAGCGTTGCATTCGCGAGCGATCGAAAAACCGGTGTTTCGAAAACACCGTCCAATTTGTCTAGCTTGGCTAACGCCTCGGCATCAGCCTGGCGAATATAGGTGATAGCCGCCACGGCTTTGATAAGGGGGCTGGTGTTGTTTGCAATTAACGTCGTGATTGCGCCCCCGATGACCGGATCAACATTCGTGGCTAATGCCAAGCCAACAACTGCATGTTCTACTTCACCGGCAGCGCCGGTAAATTTTGCCAGCGTCGCAACATCAACTGCCTTGATCCCACCGGAAAGGCCGGTGCCAAATTTACGTTCAGCATGCAGCCATTCCAACGCAGGCACGACGCTTCTAGCTGGCAGCGGCATTAGGTCGAGTGGGTGATCTGGGCTTGACGCAAGTTGCAAATGCGCATTCTCTAAACTCCCGTTGGCGAGGGTGAATGCCTGTGCCCTGATAACTTGTAACTCATTGATATCAGGCAGCAAATGCATCAAATACTCTGCCCGGTTCAGGACAATGCTATCGAACTCGAAATCCTGAGCGTGTAGGTAGAGGTCATACGCTACCAACAACCTCCGAGCTGGTTCAAGTTCCTCTTGATCGAAGCTGGAGTTGAAGATATTCAATAAGTTGGCTTGCAGCTCATCGCCATGGCCCATGAGCAGACGTCCGTTCAAGCCATGGCCTTTGCAGTATCGGAAAGCTTTGTAGAATTCTTCAGATCCTGTCTTCGACTCGCTGAACAGATCCAATGGCCCAACATTGAGTAGATCCAATAGTGAGTCGATCCATTCCCCACTCTGCGCCTGGTGCGCGGCGGAAATGGTTGGCAGCAGCGAGGCGAGCGCAGGTCGCCGCGCAAGCAACCGCTTCATGGCATCGGAAAAGCCGAACAACGAGGTGAGCCTGCCCAAGGCTTCGTGATCCTTGGCAGCAAACGCTTAAGCCAGCGGGGTATCCAGGAGTTCGGCGAGAGCAATATTGCCGGTCGTTAGATAGTGGATTTGCAGAAACTGGATCTGCCACCCCGTCTCCATGGTATCCCCAAGGAAGGCACTCAAAATGGCTTTAGTGTCGCCGATCAGCTCAGCCAGAGAGGTACCAAGCTCCTTCTCATACTTTTCCGAAAAACCATCGGTGCGCAGTATCTCTGGCAAAGAAAGCTCTGCATACTTGCAGAGGAGTAGATGGGCGGCAATGGCCAAGAGGCTTATTTGATCCCCCACCACGAGCGCCGTCGTCGCAATGTCGTTGATGAATTTTTTCTGCAGCCGGGGAGTAACAAGGTTGTTAGCCATCGGGCTATGGCGCTGCAACAATTGGGCGCTCTGCTCGATGAGGCTTTGTCCAGCAGCCGGGAACGTATGACTCCAGAGCTGACGAAAACCATCTTTCCAACCGGACGTGATGACAGGAGGCGCCCGAAATACGACCGGGAATTTCTTCGCAATGAAGTCCTTGGCATCGTATCGACGGTCACCGTCCGCCTTCAGGTATTCCGCGACCTTCGTCGAGCAGAACGGAACGATGACGGTCAGGTTCGCAGCCTCAGCAGCCACCGCGATGAAAATCTCAAGATCGCTCCACACTGATCGCAGGCTGTCTTTCGGCAAACGATCCAGGTTGTCTAGGATGATGACGAAATGCTTGTCCTCAACGACCTTCAATTGCTCAAGTAACGTCCTCTTGAGATCCAGTGGCGTCACCTCCTTGCCCACCTCGATCTTTTCATTGATGTGGTCGTCGCTGGAACCTTTTAAGAGACTGAGCAGACTCCAACGCTGCCCCCCTACATCTACGCGCCAATGCCAAACCTTGGCCGCAAGCAAAATCAGCACGGGCTGAGTAGTGAGAAACAATGAACTGCAATCAGCCAAGCGGGTGCTTCTTGGGTGTTACGAGTGAGCGCGAAGATTTCGCGAAATGAAGTGGCGGCGAAAAACAGGCTGGCGACCAGCGCCAAAGCCCACGCACTGACACGGCTGGTTGTTTTCTTGGTGTACTCCAACAGGCGTCCCAACGCTTTGTCCCGCGAAGCTTTCAGGGCCCGCGCTGCCTTGCTGACGTGAGGTACCTCTTTGAGAACCTCATCGGTGAACAGCTCGATGAAATTACTCTTCGTCGAACCCTGATAATTTTGTTCGCAATCAAAAAACCATACTCTGTAATCGGGGTCAGCAGCAGTCAGCTTTGCCTTCAGCATGTACAGGATCGAGCTCTTACCCGAGCCGAACTCACCGTCGAGGCCGACTACTTTGGACGGTGTAGCGCTCAGCAGATGGCCGTGGATTGCAATCGCCACCTTATCGTGACTACCACCTGGGAAACATCCTGACTTGCCGGGTGTTCGGTATGGAAATTGATCAACTGCATAGAAGTCCTTTTTTCGTGCTGAAGAGGCGAAAACACCATATGTAGTATTTTTTTCGAATTTCAAGCACAAGATATCGGCACATCCTGCACGTAGCAAGCTGCCATGTGCGTTGTTTCGGTACAACAACAATATCTACGTTGGACGGTAGGAAAAATGCACCTTGGCTTAGCCTGAAGCTGACGATAGTGCGCTTAAAGCTTGCTTTATAAGGTACGCAATTAATGGTCTTTGGTAGACGCTTTTGCGAACGACAGCTAATGGCCCAGAGTGTGTAAAAACGCTTTCGTATCTTGAGTGCGTCAACCAGGCGTTCCTCGCCGATGTGATTGCCCAAGCGTTTGCCGTGATAAACATTACTGACGTTTTAAAGCGGTTATGGACCGGTTTAGCGCCTTCTGGAGCAGAGAAAACCGAGGCTTTACGCCATCGCCTTCAGCAAGCGTGCTGTACTGATAATGTTCATAACCCGCTTCATGTTGTAGGCGAGTACATTCAGACTCATCTCCGCGCTTACCCCGACCAGTTTGCGCGCGTCCGAGCACACCGCGATAAATTTCCAGTTCTGCAGGTTGTAAACCGAGGGCGCGCGGGTGGCCAGCTGCACCAACTGCGGATGACCGACTCGGGCAGGTCGCGACCGACCTGATAACGGGTGGTGGAAACTCGCGACTCGATAAGGGCCTTAATGGCAGTGTTCATAGCATTCTCCGTTGCACAGGGTTTTCTGGAGTGGATAAATCAGTGTGCTTTTGGTTGGCCGGCGAACCTGAGGTCGATGCCCGTTGCACCGCCAGGATGCTGCCCAGCACTGTGATCAGCCCCAGCAGCGCCAGGCCCGTGATGCTCTGTCCCAGCAGCGCCCAACCCAGTAGTACGGCTACCAGCGGGCTGAGCAAGCCCAGGGATGACACCGCTACCGGCGCCAACCGGGCGATCCCGCGAAACCACAGCACATAAGCCAGCAGCGCGCCAAACAGCGACAGGTAGGCGTAACCCAACCACTGGCTTAGGCTCAGGCTTGGCAGCGGCGGATCGACCAGCCAGGCCAGCGGCAGCAGCAACAGGCCGCCCACCAGCAGCTGCCAGCCGGTAAAGGCCAGCAGTGGTATCGCCGACTGCCAGCGCCGTGTCAGGTAGGTGCCGGCCGCCATGCAAGCAGTGCCGATAAAGGCCGCGGTTATGCCGATCGGGTCCCAGGAGGCGCCCGGCGCCAGCAGCAGCGCGGCCATCCCGACTATCCCCAGCACGCTGGCGCCGACCGCCAGATAAGCCGGGCGTTGGCGGTCCAGTGTCCATACCAGGCCCATCACCAGCATCGGCTGGATGGCCCCGACCACGGCAGCCAGGCCGCCGGGCAAGCGGTAGGCGGCGACAAATAGCAGGGCCTGGAAAAAGCCGATATTCAGCGCCGCCAGTATCAGCAGGCGCTGCCATTCGGCGCGTTTGGGCAGATGCCAGCTGTACAGTACCAGCAACAGACCGGCCGGCAACGCGCGCAGCAAGGCGGCGGTAAAGGGCCGATCCGTTGGCAAGAGTTCAGTGGTGACTATATAGGTCGAGCCCCAGATGGCCGGGGCCAGCGCCGTGCTCAGGGCGTCCAGCCAGGAACTGCGGGTGCTTAAATTGTCCATGTTTTTATCTCGCATTCAAGATAAAATGGAGGCTAGTAGTATTTTGTCTTGAGTTCAAGATAAATCTTGAGGGGTAGAACATGACAACCGAACGACAGGCCGATGCGGTCGACATGATTCTTCGACAGTGGCGGCGCGAGCGTCCGGATCTGGACGTCAGCCCCATGGGCACCATTGGCCGGGTCAAGCGCTGCTCGGCGCTGCTGCAGCGTGAACTGGATAAGGTCTTCAGCGCTTTCGGCCTGAGCGCCTGGGAGTTCGATGTGCTTGCCACGCTGCGTCGCGCCGGCGCGCCTCACTGCCTGGCGCCGACCGCGCTGTTCTCGTCCTTGATGATCACCTCCGGTACCATGACCCGGCAGCTGCAGCAGTTGGAGGCTGCCGGCTGGGTCAGCCGCACGCCCAACCCCAGTGACGCGCGCAGCCTGCTGGTGCAATTGACATCGGCCGGGCTGGAGCTAATCGACCGCGCGGTAACCGCACATGTCGCCAACGAGGCGCGGATTCTGGCGCCTATAGCGGCGGCGGCACAGCTGGCGCAGTTGGATGAGCGGCTATCGGAGCTGTTGGCGGTCTTGGAACCGGCGGCCGAGTAATTTCTAAAAACCTGTTTATGAACTGCTGCGGGTCGGCGATACCACATTAAAAACAGCCTCAGAATGCTCATTTACAGCCCGTAAACTGCGCTTCTTCGGCTGTTTTCTTGCCTAGTCTCGCTCTAAAGCTCGAGGGATCGTTAAACAGGTTCAGGATATAGTTCTACATCATAAAAGCTAGGCGCTTGTAGATGGCGTGATTGGAGGCACTTTTACGTGCCCTCATAGCGACTAGCTTCGCCTTTTGCTGGTCACTCACTATCTGAAGATTGTTCGCGATCCTCAGGTGCCTACTGCGTGGGTATAGGTTCGTCCGAGCCACCATCCCATTCGCCATAGGCCGATTTAACGTCGGCGCCAGACGGCTGCGTTTCTGCCTCAAGCTGATCTTGAGCGAGCATTCTCGCCTAATTGGGTGTCCGGTTTCATTAGACCACTACACATCCACCTCATCAGTGTCTTCACGGCTGGGCGCGTAGAGTCCAACTCACCTTGTAATGTCACTGCCAGCCCCGATGGTTATTCTTGTCTGTTCGGAAAAGTTTTGCCCTTTTTAGGAAACATTTTCCCCCCTGTGATCCACTATAGTTGGAAGACGCACCGTTTGCTTTAGTAGCTGGCAAAAACGGGCACGCCCCCGGCGCGCGTCCAGTGTGGATGCACGCAGGGGCTTTCGCGTATGCGCAGTCGTAAAAGTGCCCGTTCAGAAGACACCCGCCAAGACCCAAGTTTTGCAGCGGCTTATGTCCGGATGTCCACAGAGCATCAGCAGTACTCGACTGAAAATCAGCTCGAAACAATCAAGCTCTACGCAGCGGCGCATTCCCTCGAAATCGTCAGAGTTTATACCGACGCAGGCAAGAGTGGCCTTCACAACGCACTGGATCGAGGTGTTTCGTCAGGCTCGCGAGCTGGGCGCCGTACAGCTGGGATTTTCCGACGGCGAGCCATTGGTGCGCCAGGACCTGGACGAGCTTATCCGCGCCGCCCGCGATCTGGGCTACTACAGCACCTGATCACCTCCGGCATCGGTCTGACCGAAGCGCGCATGGCCGCCGTCAAGGAGGCTGGACCATATCCAGATCAGCTTTCAGGCTGCCGACGAAGTGGTGAATAACCTGGTGGCCGGCTCGCGAAAGGCCTTCGCGCAGAAGCTGGCCATAGCGCGCGCGGTGAAGTCGCAGGGCTATCCCAGGGTACTGAATTTCGTCATCTCCCGGCACAACATCGACCAGATCGAACGCATCATCGAACTGTGCCTGGCCCTGGAGTCGGACTTCGTCAAACTTGGCACCTGCCAGTTCGAGGCTGGGCCGAGCTTAATCGCGCAGGGCTGCTGGCCACCCGCGCGCAGTTGCAGCGTGCCGAACGTATCACCAACCAATACCGGGAAAAGCTGGCCGCCCCCCCTGCAAGCTGATCCTAGTCACACCGGACTATTACGAGGTGCGCCCCAAAAGGCCTGCATAAGCGGCTGGGGCAGTCTGTTCCTCGACAAGACCCCGGATGGCACAGCGCTGCCATGCCACAGTGTCCGCCAGTTGCCCGTGCAATTCCCTAACGTGCGCGAGCACAGCCGGCAATACATCTGGTACGAGTCTTTCGGTTTCGACCGGTTTTGTGGTTATGAGTGGATGCCCGAACCCTGCCGCTCCTGCGATGAAAAGGAGCTAGATTTCAGCGACTGTCGTTGCCAAGCCTTCCTGCTCACCGGCGATGCCAGCTATGCCGACCCGGTGTGTGCCAAATCCCCCCACCACGAGGTCATCATGACTGCACGCAGAGACGCCGAACAGGCCACCCAAGCCATTGACGAACTGACTATGCGCAATAAACGCAATGCCAAGCTCATCGCCAAAGCCCGCTGATTCCAGTAGAAATTGACGGTAGCAACTGCCGAGCTGGAGAGGCCACGTTCGAGGACGAAGTCCTCGCAAACCGGGGCGAGCGGTTTGTCTCACGCTGAGATATCGCACTGCATGGTTATACGACTGCTGCGTCCGATCGCGCCCCGAGCCGAACGCGGGCTCGCGAGCTCGGCAGCTGCTACAAAGGATAGTTTCGAACTTGAAAAAAGGCGCCACCAGGGCGCCTAAACCGCTTCCCAACCATGGGAGCAAAAAGGAAGCGGTGACTGCCTGGTCCGCGACCGCGTTGAACAGGGTTCACGAACTGTATGCGGGTCGGTTCAGAAGTGCCACTCCAGATGCACGGTCGGTGCGTAGGTGTCGGTACCCGGTTTGTGGATCGCTCCATATTTGTGTTTCCAGTACTCGTAGCCCGGCCCGATCAACAGTTTGTTCTTTTTGCCGAAGGTCATGTGCCCGACATCGACCATCAATGACGCCCGTACCAGGCTTTCCTCGGCGGTGTCCTGTTTGAAGTAATCCTTGCCCTTCTGCGTCTTGTAGCTGGCGAACCCCTGGAACTTGAGCGGCACGCTGCCCATCTGAATTGGGAAACCCCACACCATGTGCAATACGTAGTAAGGATTAAACTGAATGTTCTCGGTCTGGCAAGCGTTCAACCCGCAATGGTTCCATTCCATGGCGTAAAGCAGGCTGATATCCAGGTAGCCGGGCACGTCGAACTTGAGTGTCGGGCCCACCACCAGCATGCGCTTACGGGTGGCGAACTCGGTGTTCTTATAGTTGAGTTCGACCCCACTGCTCAGCGCCACTTCCTTGACCGGACCGAACGCCATTGAACGGTCAAAGACCTTGCTCAGAAACAGTTGATGGCGATAGACCAGGTAGGCTTCTGTCGCGCCGGAGTTACTGTCCTTCTTTGGGTCATTACTGTCAGACTTCAGGATGTCGAGATTGAAGAAATTGGAGCCCGCGTCATTGCCGCTGACATGACCCATTTGATAGATCTCCTTCTGCACCTTACCCTGGACGCCGGGCTCGGTGAAGTCGGTACCATAGCGAAACCCAACGAAAGTATCGTTCCAGTTCTTGGCGTTTGCGCTGGTCGTGGCCAGACTCATTAAGCCAGCAGCCAGAAGTGCTTTGAAATACGTTTTTTGTAGTTGTTGTACATACATAGTCAAGATTCCAATTCAGCCATGTGGTCGCCGCATGTACAGTGCTTCTTGGGATGGACTTCAGGCAAAGGCAAGCCGTGCCCGCTGAGCCAAAAAGACCGGGATTAAACGATCAAATGCACTGTTAGTGACTGAAAACTGTCGGGCGCAGACGGTGAAACAGCTGCGCGTTGAAAATCATCTTCAAACTTTAGAATACCGAGTGGACTGCCAGGCCATCATTTGCCAACCAGCGTCCCCCTCTTTCCAGATGCTTATATAGCGCGAACTCAACAGCATGGGCTCACCCCGAATAATCACATCCATGTCGATCAGACCGGTGATGACGGCGCAGGTCCCCAGCACACGAATATGCTCTTGCTGGCTTTCAAAACTTCGATAGATCCAAATCCCTGCGCGCATCCCCTGAAGATACCCACTCTTGCAATCGCTCTTACCATCGGAGTGGCTATAGGTAAGATCGCTGGTATAGATGCCTTCCAGAAAGTCCATGTCCCAGTCGATCATCGCCTGACGACGGCGTGCTTCAAGTACTTCAATGTGTTGCTTTACATGTTGCTCTAGCATGCTTAAAACTCCGTACTTGGCAGTTGCTCAGGCGTACGCGGATAGCGGGGATAACCGGATGAGGACTCTCGACTACGAATGGTTTTGACCCAATGGCACACTCTGCGTGGGATTTACCTGGGAAATTTCCGCATGGGGCATGAAGAACATGGTGATCGTTGCCAAGGCAAAGAAGCCTGCGCAGACCAGCAGCCCCAAAGCCAGGCTGTGACTGGTGGCAATACCACTCAACAGTAATGGGGCAAACGCCGCCAGGCCGCGGCCGAAGTTGAAGCAAAAGCCGGCGCCAATAGTGCGCACCCGGGTGGGGTAAAGGGCGCTGAAGTACGACGCGAAGAGGCTGGCAAAGGCATAGAAGAAGGCATAGACCGGCCCCAGCCAAAACAGGATGGCGTTCTGTGTGGTCAGCGCATAAATCGACAGCATGACGGCACTGCCCAGCAGCGAAAGCAACGTAGCGTTTCTTTTACCGATGTGGTCGGCAATAAAGCCGAACGCGTTAATCCCGATGAACGCGCCAATGTTCATGATCGCCATGAAATTGGCCATCATGCCAATGTTCAGACCCCGCTCTTGCACCAGGTAGGTCGGCAACCAAGTGCCTGCGCCCCAGAAGCCGATGACTGCGCAACTGGCTGCCAGGGTACCCAACAGGGTCAACCGCAGCAGTTCAGGGGAAAAGATCTCGCTGACCGAGACGCGCATATGAAGTTTGGGGTTGGCAAGGCTCTTGGCCTTCTGCTCTTGCCATTCCAGGGATTCAGGAACAAAGAAAAGGAGGTAGGCCACAGGAATCAGCGTCGAGATACCCGCCACCATAAACAGCATCTTCCAGTCCGGCAGGTAGCTTGCTGCGGCCATTGCCGCGATCGCGGCTCCGATAGGGAAGGAGCTCAGCACAAAACCGGTTGCTCTTGCACGCTGATGCGCAGGCCAGGTTTCCGTTACATAGGCCGAGACAATTCCCCAGACACCACCCAGCCCCAATCCGGAAAGGAAGCGAAGCAATAGGAGCAAGGCCCAGCTGTGGGTAGTTGCAACTAGGGTGGTCAGTACACCAAACGCAATCAGCGATATGAGGAGTGCCTTGCGTCGACCAAAGTTATCGGAGTACCAGCCGGTGGTGATGCTGCTAAAACCGATACCCAGCAGTGTCGCTGAAGCGAGCATACCGGCCTCGTTGAAGCTCAGTCCGAGATCCTGACGGATCACCGGCAGCGCGATGGTCAGAAGGATGATTTCCATGGCATCGAACAAATACGCCAGGAAACCGCCGACAAGCACATGCCATTTCGAAATGGATTTCATCGTAGTTTTCCTTATTTTTGTTGTTGTGCCAGTCCAAAGGATTGAGCGCGATGAGCCATATCAATCAATCGGGCTGGAGGATATGCTGGTTAGCAAATGCGGCGTTAGAGCAGTGAGCAGGCCTCCTCAAAGTCCAGGCGCGGACTGCGTGCAAACAACTTGGCGGTATCGCCATAACCGAGGTTACAAAGGAAGTTTGATTTGATCTGCATGCCGGTAAAGACAGGCGGCCGGTGGGCGCCAGGAGTGAAAAACTCTTGGTCCACCAATTGATGATCAAACCCGGACATCGGACCGCAGTCGAGCCCCAGCGCACGAGCCGCAAGGATGAAGTATCCGCCTTGCATCGAACTGTTGCGTAGTGCCGTGGATTCAATCAATTCCGGCTGCCCGGCGAACCAGTCGCGCACGCCGGGGTCGTGTGGAAACAGCTTGGGCAACTGCTCGTGGAAGCGTGTGTCATAACCGATGATGGCAGTCACTGGCGCGCTCAACGTCTTTTCAACGTTGCCGGCGCTCAGTGCTGGAAGCAGGCGCCGTTTAGCCTCGGTGCTGCGCACAAAAACGATACGTGCCGGACAACCATTAGCGCTGGTCGGGCCCCAACGCATCAGGTCGTAAAGGTTTTTGAGTGTGTCATCGCTCACGGACTGATCGAGCCAGCCGTTCTGGCTTCGGGCCTGGCGAAACAGCAGGTCAAGCCCCTGCTCTGTCACTGCTTTATTCATTGCGTCGGTCCTCTTGAGATAGGTCAGCTGCGTCGCTGGCGGGACGCCGCTGACCGGGGATCGGTGTGCTGGGCTTCGCATTTACCGCCCAGGAAATACTCCACCGACATGGGTGGGCCCCACTGGTAGAGACTATCGTCGCAGGCTTGGGTGAAGCCGGAAGGCGAGTCCTGATTAAACAAATCGCCGTCGGTAAAATGCTCGATGAGGTTGCCGGACGGGTCACTCCAGTAGTCGAAGATCTGGCTGCCCAACACATGTCGGCCAACGCCCCAAAATGGCGACCAGCCTCGCTGGGTCATCCAGGCATGTCCCAGGCACTGCGCGTCGAAGTCTTGAACCTCGTAGGAAACATGATGGACAAAGTCCTTTTCCGCCTGGAACAGGGCTATGGTGTGATGGTCGGTCCATGCACTCCCACGATTCAATCGCAGGAAGGCCGCAGCCGGGCAGTCCCGATTGGGCTCTTCAACCACCAGATCGGAAGGCAGCATGCCAAGCACCTGCTTGTACCAGTTAAGGTGCGCGACCATGTCCTGCACACCGATTGCCGCATGTCCGAGGCGCAACACTTGCGCGGCACCTTTTCCGGGACGCTGCACATCGCCGAAGCGCTGTTTCTCTTGAGCCGAATTAAAGGTCAGCGCCGCGCGCAGAGATAAAGAACCCACCGGTTCAATGCCGTGGACCAGCTCGATGCGGCGGCCGGAGGGATCGTGCAGCACGACGCAATGCCCACCTCCCGGGCCATCCAGTGCGTGGATAGCTGACGCATCAGGCAGCCGTGTTGCCTGTTGGAGGTCGTCGACACTCTCGACGGCGAACGCGATCGCGCCAAAGCTGCGGTGTTCGGATTTCTCGGCGATATACACATAGGGCAGCGAACAGGCCCCACGCAGATAAAGCCGCTGTTCGGTTCGGTGCATTACGACCAGACCGAAATCGGTCAGGAAGCTTTCTATCACCGCTAGATCGGGATGACGGTAGACAACGTGGTTGATGTCTTTTATCTGCAACACGGTAGTGCCTCCTTGGCCGCTTTCAGAGTGGTGCCTCTAGAAGCGGGTTATCGACAAAACTCAGGGCGCCCGGTCGGGTTTGTTTGGGCGCACCATTCAATGTGCGGAACAACAGACCAGTCGATTTTCGGGCGGCCGGGTCTGCGAACGGCGCAGCAGTTCGGCAGAAATGGGATATCCATGAATCGGCGGGTCAGCCGTCGGCCACAGGTGCAGCCGGGCTGTTATTCCGCTATCTCGAAAGGGAAACTGACGCTTGGGTTCAGACCGGCGAATGCTCGTCGGCGATCAGATTGCTCAGCGTGCCGAGCCCTTCGATCTCCACGGTGCACAGATCGCCAGGTTTCATGAACAGTGGCGGACGGCGCGCCCACCCGATCCCCGCAGGCGTGCCGGTGACAATGACATCACCGGGCTCCAAGGTGACCGCTTCACTGAGGATGGAAATCAGGTCGACGACGCTGAAGATCATGTCGGCCGTGTTGCCCTGCTGCACGATCGCCCCATTGAGGCGCGTCACCAGATTTAGGCCGTTGGCGCCTAACGGCAGCTCCTCGGCACTGACGAAGGTCGGGCCAAACGCGCCGGTGGCATCGAAGTTCTTACCAATTGTCCATTGCGGCGATTTGAACTGGTAATCACGGATCGAGGCTTCGTTGAAGATCGCGTAGCCGGCGACATGTTCCAGCGCACGATCCTTCGCGATATGTCGGCCCCGGGTACCAATGACGACCGCCAGTTCACCTTCGAAATCCAGTTGCTCGGAGATGCGGGGACGAATGATGGGTTCGCCATGGCCAATCAGACTCGAGGCGAAGCGAGGAAAAAACGTCGGGTAGGAAGGCTGCTCGTACGGGCTTTCTTTGGTGTGATCGGCATAGTTCAAGCCGACACAGACAATCTTGCCTGGACTTTCGAGAGGAGGCAGATATCGTATTTTCGACGGATCAAGCAAACGCGCATCGCTCAAGCGTTCGTGGGCGGCTTTCAAAGCGCCTTCGCCTGCCCCGAGTAGGTAATGGAGCGAGCCCGGGTAGCCGGCTTCGTTTTCGTTCAAGCCGCGCAGAATGCCTGCTTGCTCAATACCCAGGCCTTTGGAAGTGCCTTCTACGAATTGTACAAAACGCATGATCTGTGCCTCTATTGTTCTTATGTATTTTATTAATGGTATGGTACGGTACGTTACCGTATCGTTGAGGCAAAAGGTGCACCTAAACGAATGACTGGTCAAGAGTGCTGAACACCTTTTTTAAAATTTTTTTGGCTGACTACTACGCACGATGCACATCGGTCCGGCTGGAAGGCATACCTGGAGCGGCGTAGGCTATGGCGAACTTCGCAGTGTACTTTTCAGGAATACCCGAGCCACATGACAATCCCTACCCCCAAACAGGCAGCAAAGCGTCAAAGCATTCTCAAAGTCGCAACCGAAATGTTCCTCACGGATGGGTACTCCGGGGTCAGCGTGGACGGGCTCATTGGGAAAACCGGCGGATCGAAGCGCACGATTTATAGCTACTTTGGCGGCAAGGAGGGATTGTTTTCGGCGATTATCGAGCAGCTCTGTGCAGAGAACGTCAGCCCCCTCACCCACATGGATCTCAAGCAACAGCCCTTGCAAGAAGCCCTGTCGACCATTGCGAAGATCTTCCTGGATGTTGTGCTATCGCCTCGCACCATCGCCCTGCACCGCTTAATTGTTGCCGAAGCGCTACGTGCTCCGGAGGCAGCGCGGTCGTTCTTTGACGCAGCACCGGCGACGGCTTACAACTGCTTGGCCGAGTACTTTACCTGGGCCGAGGAAGCCGGAATGATCACGCCAGGCAACGCCCATACCCGCGCGAAGATTTTCCTCGATGCGCTGACAGGCGACTTGCAATTGCGTTGCTTGCTCGGGCTTGGAAAGTGCCCCTCAAAATCGGAAAGGGAGCACCTGATCACAGAAGCTATATCCATCTACATCAACGGATTGTCGCCCACAGGTTGTTAGCCAGGGCGATTGCCTAAACTGATCAATAGGTCCATTGCTGCACATAACGGAATCATTCATGCAACGCGTCAGTCGATTCTTGGATTAAGGCTTTTGGCTGGAGAGGTGATAATTCACCAGGACATCTCAAGCATGATACTAAGAGACACTTAAGGAGTCAGAAGCGAATTGAGCTGCGCCCTCGATCATCTGGCCCGCCGAGTCACGGATCAACATACTACAATTCACTGAGCTGCTTGAAGAGAGCCGCCTGCGCGGCTTTGATCTCAAGAAAATTATTAGTCAAATACCCAAACAAAAGTTGCCTACCCGCACACGGAGATACAGAAACGAGGCGGCGTAAGTAACTGTACAATGACGGAGCCCATGGGGCACCTATTGGCCGATTGTGTCGAAAGAGTCGACCGGTCCTGGCTACCCATTCATTGAGCGGTGAAAGCGTCTTTTTTGCACGCCGCTACGTAAAATCTGAGCCCTGAACCTATTGCGCCAAGCACAGATTCAAATCTCAAACGAGCAGCATGGCGCGCCAAGTACAAAGCATTGAGCGACGAGGACAAAGCGCTCGTAGACGCAGAGTTTCGCAAAATGGCTTCAAAAATAGCGGCCCAATTTGGCCGTAGCCGAACGGTTAATTTGGGGGCTTGATTGCTCAGCCCCCACCTGATGTACGCCAGATGAGATCGATGACTGCTCATTGCATGAGTATCTGGTTTGGCAGCCATTAGACGGAAAGCTGTCCTACTAGCTCCACTAGTCCATCAGCACCTGCAAGACAGCGGTCATGCAGGTCTTCGGGATTAAAACCAGCGTCACGAATAGCGTCGGCAAAATGCTCTATGTCTTTGCGCATAAGCCCCTGTAGATGCGGTGCAATATCCGAGGTGATCTCGTTATTGATCGCTCGCAGAACTATACTCGAACCGCTGCTCACGGCAATGACGTCATGGAGCTGCACCAAGTCCATACCCACCGATTTACCCAAGCTGAAGACATCTATTGCGTTCTTCAAATTGGACATGGTCAACGCATTATTCAGAAGCTTCGCCATCTGACCGGCGCCTGAGGGCCCTAATAAGGCGACTTTCCGGGAGAAAGTCTCGAAGACTGCACGCACTTGGGAAAAAGCTTCCGACTCGCCACCCACCATAGTGGTCAACGTACGAGCCAGCGCGCCAGGTCTTCCTCCGCTTACGGGAGCATCAAGGTACGTGATTCCCCGCTGTTCAAGTTCAACAGCCAGACGGCGACTTTCTCCCGGGTCGCCGGTAGCATGGTTTACAAGAACGGCGTCGGCCTTAAGCCCATCCCGAAGCCCATTGTCGAGAAGAGTGACGATATCTTTGTCGTCGGGGAGGCAGAGACAGACGACATCGCAATTCTTGGCAAGCGTCTGCACCTTTTTTTCAACGATGTGAGGCGCCCCTGCCATGGCTACCAATGATTGGGGACGACGAGCCCAAGTATGCAGCTCAAATCCAGACTCGGCGATTGCTTGAGCCATCGGACCACCTTGGTCACCGAGCCCGATGAAGCCTACCTTCAGGGTTGATATTTTGGACATGACCTCACCCAATCATCCGCGTGGCAACGTCCCACAACCGCTGCGCGTTATCAGGGTCAACAGCGTAAGGTGCAACGCCTGTGTAATCGGCAGGCCGTTTGGTGACCACCAGCGCCTCATTACAGTCCTCGAAGTAACGACCACCAATGCCTTCCAACAGAGGAGACACCGCAAGCAATACCGATGTCGCTGCGCCTTGTTGCACGTTCTTCTGACGTTCAATTGGCGTCTTAAGGCCACCGGTGTGCTTCTGAAGGTTGGTTGCAATTGCCCCAGGGTTCAAAGCGTTAGCGAAAATGCCTCGCTCCGCCCAGCGACGGGTCATTTCTACGGCGATGAGCGCGCATGCCGATTTGGCCTGGGCATATGACGCGAAAGCTTCGTATGTGCGGAAGTCGAAATTGATGTCATCGAAAACCACTGGCCCCAGCAGATTAGCGTTTGAACTCAGCGACACAATTCGTGCACCTTCGGCTCTGATCAGAGCGTCCTGCAACCCAAGCACGAGCGCAAAATGGCCGAGAAAGTTGGTTGCAAACTGCATTTCCCAACCCTGCGATGTCAGCTCCCGCTCAGGAACGGCCATGATCCCTGCGTTATTGACCAAGATATCAAGTGGCTCTGACCAAGACTCAGCAAACGATTTCACAGAGGACAGATCCGCCAGATCGATTGAGCGGATAGCAACGGTGCCCTTGCCCCCAGAGCGCAGTTCGGTGGCAACCGATTCCGCCGCCTCCGGACGCCGCACTGCAAGCGTCACGTTTGCGCCGGCATTGACCAATGCGCGCGCTGTCTCAATACCGATACCGGAGGCCCCGCCCGTTACGATCGCCCGTTTACCAGTGAGGTCAACCCCTTCAATGACCTCTTGTGCGGTTGAATGAAACCCGAACGGTGTAGTGATACGCGTCATGAATTATTCCTCGCATGATTAATGGCCGCTGAGTCGAACTGATTTGCGGGATCACCGGATGACCGGCGGATGAAGCTGCGTTCAATTCCAGGCGGCAACTGCACCGACCGAACGGATCGTGCTGAGCCCGACCAAATCCCTGAATGCCCGGGATGCCACCATTCCCGCTATGAGGACCGATCCGCATAAAGTTGCTGCGGATCAAGATAAGCCTCAGCACTGTCGCAAACAATCAGGCTAATATCGTATGAACAGATGCAGGAATTAGCACAATGAAAAAATCCGGGCTCCTCGAACTTAACGCCGTGGTCGCAGTTTCTACTCATCGCAGCTTTCGTCGTGCGGCAGTGGAATTGGGAATGTCGCCATCAGCACTAAGTCATGCGATCGCTACACTGGAGAAACGCCTTGGCGTGAGGTTGTTCCACAGAACCACGCGAAGCGTTTCTCTGTCTGAAGCCGGGGAGCAATTTCTGGTTCGTGTGCAGCCCGCTCTGCGTGATATTTCCGCGGCCATGGAGGCGGTAAGCGAATTCCGCGATACACCGGCGGGAACCCTACGCCTGAACACCTCCGAAGGTGCTGCGCAAATGGTGTTGACTCCAGTAGTACTGGAGTACCTAAGGCGTTATCCAGACATGCGGGTAGACATCGTCACCGATAGAAGTCTGGTTGACATCGTTGCTGGTGGATTCGACGCCGGCATACGGTTGGCGGAAAGCGTTCCGCAGGACATGATCGCAATTGCGATCACTCCCCCGCTCCGGTTTGCGGTGGTCGGTTCCCCTCAGTACTTCGCGCAATGCAAAAAACCAAAGGTTCCGGCAGACCTGCTCGCACATAACTGCATACGCGTGCGCTTCCCCAGTGGCTCGGTCTACGAATGGGAATTCGAGAAGCGCGGTGAAGAGCAATCAGTAGATGTCAGCGGGTCGTTGACGCTCGACAGCCACCACTTGATGTTAGAGGCTGCTCTGCAAGGCGCCGGCATAGCCTGGACTAATGATTTCGCCGCTTCTGCCCATATTGCGTCCGGAAGGCTCATCCGCGTATTGGAGGACTGGACTCCTTCATACCCGGGGCTGCGCCTCTACTATCCAGCAAATCGCCATATGCCAGCGAAACTTCGAGCTTTCGTCAACGTTGTCCGCGAGATTGTGTCGGAGAATTCGATCAGTAAATAAAATGGATAAGCTTCAACGCACAGTCGGAGAATTCTTCAGCATCTGCCGACGTTCATACTACAACTGCACCCAAAGGACTGGCCTCACCTAACCAGTGTCCATTGCAGCAAAGGACCACTTTTTTCGCTCAAGGCTAAGGGAATTCTCCGAGCCTAAAAACCGTCGGCTAGTTCGGTCGTAAAGATCGCCCTCCGTCAACGCGTCTTTAGAACTCGGCCTATCGTTACGTTGCCGCGCCGGCGGTGTGATTTTTTCTTCGATTGCGTTTTAAAAAGGTTAAGTCTCTTCCGCCGCAGAATGGCTTTCCCGCGAGAATTGGCCAAGCTTCACCTCGTCGCTGTTGCAGCTCCGGAATGGCTCCAAAATAGACAGATGCCTCTCGTGCCAGCAGATTTACAAGGGCAGGAGGCCATCGTCGTGCGATCTACGGACACCAACAAATTGCGCACTTGGACAATGCGCAGTGCGGACGGCGAAACCTTTGATCTGAGCTTAAAACCAACAGCATAATGAATGACCCCCAAGCCTTGTGCATGTGCGCCCTGATGGGTCTAGGCGTGGCATTGGTGCCACTGGAGCGCGCATGGCCTTGGTTGCAGCGAGGTGACCTGATCCGGCTGTTGCCAAACTGGCACGTCGATCTAGGCTCAATTTCCTTGTATTACTCGGCCAGGAAAGCATTGCCAGCTAAAACACGCGTCTTTATCGACTTCTTAACTGAACATTTCCAAGGCACGCTGAATAATCACTTCAGCGCCATAGAAACTGATAGTGGGGCTTAGCGGCACGCCCCTAACCGGTCCTTTCTGGCATCACCAGGTAAGAGTCCAGCCGCCCGCTTGTCTTCTACCGTCGATAGAGAGTGGTCGCCGCTCAAGCAGGGTGAAAGCGCGATATACCACCAAGACTTTCCTAACCCAGCAAGTGCTCTAATGGCAACGCGCTCTGAGGCTTGATCGATTTGATTGCGAAGTTGCTACGAATATCCCGAACTCCGGGAAGCTTCAACAAAACGCCGGTGAGAAGCGCTCGTAACTGCGCAGATCCGGTACCACCACATGCAGCAAAAAGTCCGACTCTCCGGACACAAGGAATGCTGACACCACCTCTGGCAGGCCCTGCACCGTCACTCGAAACTTTTCCGCTTCCGCTTCCGCTTCCGCTTCCGCTTCATGATGACGCTCCACTTTCACCCCTACAAAAACTGTCATACCCAAACCAATAGCTTCTGCGTCGAGGGTTGCTTGATACCCTCGTATCACTCCAGCCTCTTCCAGATTACGCACTCGTCGTAGGCATGGGGACGCCGAAAGGTAAGCGTATGGCGAACACACCTTTGAATGTGTTGAACCGAAGATAAGGGCATCAGCATTTCAATTGTCCATAGGCTCGGGCCATGACTTCCCAGGTTCTCGCGTCGGCAGGAATCAGATGCTCAATACGCAGCGACTCCATCGTAATGTCGAGAGGCATGCCAAATGTTGTAAAAGTTGACATGAATTTCAGTTCCCCGTGCCTTGAGTCGAGCCGCGTCAGTACCAACGGAGGCAGTTCGTTTGTCAACGTGGAAGCCTCTTGAGGCATGGGGAGGCTTTTCAGAAGCGTAGCGAGCCCCGGGTTGCTCAGGGCCTCTCTAGCTGCCCTTTGCCAAGCAATCAATCTGATTTCCTCGACGTTGTTCAGATGATCGCCCAACCCTCCAGGCTCCAGCAGCGTTACCAACAGATTTAGGCCTTCTGCCGCATCGGCACTCAGGCCGACCAGATCGAACAGCACTCCAGTGCTGGCGTTGGCTGCCAATATCTCCCACTGACTCCCCAAGACAATCGCTGGTGCGGGGTTGTTGGCATGAAGGAGGTGAGTTATAGCGTCACGAACAGCCTCCATGCTTGGCGAGGTAAGAGGTGTTGCTTCGTAGCGCGGTGCATAACCACTGGCGAGAAAGACACTGTTGCAGTGCTCTAGAGGCGCATCGAGTGCCATGAGTAGGTTATGCAGAGTGCCTGGGCTTGGCTTGGCGCGCCCTGTCTCGATGCAGCTGAGGTGGCGCTGAGAAATACCTGACATCAAGGCGAGGTCGAGTTGGCTCAATTTTGCCTGACGTCGCAGTTGACGCAACTGCTCACTTGCAGTGATGGAGGGTGTCGTTCGAGGAAAAGGTCGGGGGCTCATTGTTCGACTCTGACGGCGCGAATTGGCTGAGTCCATGACCTGTGAGGTCATTGATCTCGTCGTGACAATATCACTACCTTGTCAGCGTTGATCATCGCTTCTTGCTCAAGGAGGACAAATGAAAAGACCCTACCTCTCACTTGCCACATTGGTGATTTTTTCCTTGTATACGGCGGGTACCATGTTCGTTGCCGATCAATCGCTCATCGACTTCGGCCTGGAGTTAATATCCAGCCCGGACACTGCCCAAGTAGTTATTGACCTTTACCTGCTCGGCGTCCTCGCTTGCATCTGGATGTATCAGGACGCTCGTTCCAAAGGCCGATCTGCGGTCTCTCTTGTGCCTTACTTTCTGATAACGGCAGTCTTCGTATCGATTGGCCCATTGCTTTACCTCGTTATCAACGGATTCGCCAAGAAGAAGCTCCTACGGATAGCACCGGTTACAGCATCAATATTTCGCGCAATCTCGACTAAAAGGAATGAAGAGGAAGTCCGTTGGCGTTTGGCAATTCCTTTGTTTCTAGATGTCCGGCCAACACGCCTTGCGTGATTGAATGGGCGCCCATCGATGCGGCAGCAACTCCGTAATCTCACTCGCCCGCTGCGTCGGCAGGCGAGTCAGAACATCCTTCAAGTAAGCATACGGATCATGCCCGTTCATGCGCGCAGACTGGATCAAACTCATGATTGCTGCCGCCCGTTTGCCGCTGCGCAGTGACCCGGCGAACAACCAGTTGGAGCGCCCAAGTGCCCACGGTCTTATCTGATTTTCGACCGCGTTATTGTCTATGGGCACAGCACCGTCATCGAGATAGCGCGTCAGTGCCATCCAGCGCTTGAGGCTGTAATCCAGAGCTTTGGCGATAGCCGACCCTTCGGGCACAAGGTCGCGCTGGGCCATCATCCAGGTATGGAGTGCGTCGATAAGGGGCCCCGCTTTTTCCTGACGTACTCGCCAGCGTTCTTCGTCGGTCATCTCCCGCGCCAGCCGTTCAATTTCGTACAACCCACCAATTGAGTGCAGCGCCTGCTCGGCCAGTTGGCTTTTGTTCGTCGCGTGCAGATCAAAAAACTTGCGGCGGGCGTGGGCCATGCAGCCGATTTCAGTGATGCCTTGCTGGAAGCTTGCTTTGTAACCACCAAAATCATCGCAAACCAGCTTGCCATTCCACGCGCCAAGGAAGTTGCGTGCATGCTCTCCCGCACGGCTTGGACTGAAGTCATAAACGACCGCCTTGAGCGCCGAATATGGCGTAGTGCAGTAGGCCCAGACATAAGCACGATGCGTTTTCCTCTCACCCGGGGCGAGCATCTGCACCGGCGTTTCGTCAGCGTGGATCACGCCTTGAGCAAGCACTGTTTCGCGTAGCGCATCGACCAAGGGCTGGAGCTGCACACCGGTTTGACCGACCCATTGCGCCAGTGTCGAGCGGGCGATGGCGAAGCCGGCGCGGCCAAAGATTTTCTCTTGCCGATACAGCGGTAAATGGTCGGCAAATTTGGCCACCATCACGTGAGCCAGCAGCCCTGCCGTCGGGATGCCCTTATCGATGACCTGGGCGGGAACCGGTGCCTGAGTCAGTGTTTCACACTCGCGGCAGACCCATTTCCCGCGCACATGCTGCTCCACCGTAAACACGCCCGGCGTGTAATCCAGCTTCTCGCTGACGTCCTCGCCAACCCGCTGGAGCTGGCAGCCGCAGGCGCATTGGATGTTGTCGGGTTCGTGATAAATCACGGTACGCGGAAACTGCGCAGGCAAGGAAACACGCTTGGGCTGCTTGCGTGGTTCAGCTTGCGCAGCCGGCGGATTCAACGCCTTCAGCTCGGCTTCAATGGCCGCGATGTCGGTGTCGAGCAAGTCGTCGAGCAAGCTGCCTTGGTCGGGACTCAATTGCTCACTGCGCTTGGCAAACTTGTTACGTTTGAACCAGGCGATTTCGTGGGTGAGTTGCTCGATGATGGTTTGGTCGCGGTCGTTCTTCTTGCCCATCCTGTCGACTTGCTGTCCGAGCGAATCAACCTGGGACAGCAACTGCGCAGCGAAAGCGCGCAGTTGGTCGGGGGTCATCTGATCGAGATTGGGCGAGGAAGTCATGCCCTGGATTTTACCAAAGCGGATCGCCTGCGGCAGCAGGCCGAGGCGCTAATTACAGCTTCTAGAGCAATGTGATTGCACCGCCAGCCCCAACGCGTTGCCAAGGCAGACCGAGCACCAACGCCTGAAGTTGCTCGGCATCCAGCTCCATCTCGCAACCAAGTCGAATGCCTGGCCAGTGAAACTTTCCTTGGTTCAATCGACGAGCAGCCAGCCAGACGCCAATCCCGTCATGCACCAGCACTTTCATACGAGTGGCGCGGCGGTTGGCAAACAGATAAGCACAGTGCGGCTTCGCCGCACCGAACACCGCGATCACTCTGGCTAACGCGGTCTCGGTGCCGGCACGCATGTCCATGGGCTCGGTGGCAAGCCAGATGGCGTCGATGCGAATCATTGCGTGAGTCCACGGACAAAGCGAGCGCAGCCTTCAGGATCAGACATCGGCCATTTCACCGTGATCGATTGCTCGCCAAGCGGCAGCTCAATAATCGCCAAAGCTTCCGTCTGCCGCTTGGGTGCAGCTCTCAACGGAACGAAAGCCGGCAACGCTGCTGGCGGCTGGTCTCGGTAAAGCGGCAGCCAATTGCGGATCACGTTGGCGTTGATGCCGTGGCTGATGGCGACGCTGGATAGGGTTGCGCCCGGTTGCAGGCATTCCTGAACAACCTGGGCCTTGAAGGGTTTCGGATAAGAGCTTCGATGGCGCATGGAAATCCTGACGTTAAGGCCGATAGAGTCCGCTTAAAAATACGCGAACACCATCGCCCTTAATGCTGGAGTTCGGAAGGTGACTTCCCCAGACGCTTATGCCGAAAGTCCAATCTCTTCAGCTAATTGCACGTTGGTTAGCCGCCCATCCGGTGCAAGGCTGCAAGGATCGCGTGATCATAGCTATCAAGCCTAATTTGCGGAAAACGATCAGTTGGCATATAGGTTCCTGTTCTAATCATCAAAGGGCAAATTCTGCCAAAACATGTAAATTTGAGAGTTCAATACGCAACCACCTGCCTTACCCCTTCGCTCTAGAATTGTCTCCCTCATCTCCTACCGAGCAACACGAATATGGAAGACATCGCGCTGTACCTCCTCGCTCTCTCGATGATTTTTTTAATGCCCGGTCCGGACATGATCCTGCTACTTCAAACTGGTGCAAAACAAGGCAGAACCGCGGCGCTCGCGACAGCGCTCGGGCTTGCGCTAGCGCGTGCCTGCCATGTGGCTTTGACCGCTATGGGGTTGGCAACGATGTTTAAAGTACTGCCCTGGACATTTGATATTGTCAAGTATGCGGGGGCGGCCTATCTGCTTTGGATTGGGATGCAGATGTTCAAAGCCAGCGGAATGAGTGCTTCCACCATTACAGAGACTAGTGTTGTAACACCGAGCTTGGGCGCGGCTATCCGACGTGGCCTCTTTACCAATTTACTCAACCCGAAAGCTCTACTTTTCTGCTCGGTGCTGCTTCCGCAATTCATCGATCCAAATCGATCGTCAGTTTGGGAGCAATTTGCAATACTAGGAGTAGTACTCGTCATTACAGGTCTGATTTTCGACAGCATTTATGCCACTGCTAGCGCTTGGGTCGGCCGCTGGTTAGAGCGTAGCGTAACCGCGCAACGAGTTCAGCAATGGCTGTTCGGAACTCTCCTGATTGGATTTGCAGTGCGGCTAGCGTTCGTACAGCAAGCCTGACATGTTCCGTTAAACGATCCCACCATTGCGGACGTCGTCTAGCTTGGGATTCACCTGTGTGCACGAGGGGTTGCGGCTGGGCGCCATACCACTGCCTCCCTTCCCCGCCGTTGGAGTTCAGTACGTAATTCGACCAGGCTCGGGGTTATGATCGGTAAAAAAGCCGACTCACGCAAACGTCTGGCAAACCCATGGCTATTCCCACTCAAATGAGCGCTTCCGCCGCTCGCCTGCAATTCAAGATTGACAGCATTGGCTGCCGATTCCGAAAAGGCTATTCGTAAACAGAATAAGGCGGTCGGCTGAGTTACAAAACGCCCGACCAACAAGCCGCTTTTTAGGTCCGAAACTAAATGCTCCAGCTGGCGACGCTGCTCGTGAAAGGGTTCGGCAAGAACTGATCGGTTCCCCTGAACTCGTACCTCTACCTCTATTCTGTTTACCTTCTAGTAATCTTGTCTGAAACTCCTAAAATTTTGCTTGCTCACATGTCTGCGCGCGCATGTCATGCACATATACCTGAGCATTAGCAACTACGACTCACACAGTAGATTATGTTACTCAAGTAGAATTTCTAATTAGGCTTGCGCAAAGTAATCTTAATTCAAGCCAACAAATACAGTCCTCCAATAAAACGCTGGCACTTACAACACGCCAAGTTTTATTGATCAAGCTTCCACCACTGGCTCAAAGGCCAAAAGCATCGAGCGTTGCACTCTTCAAGCTCTCGCTTGGCACTCAATGACGCACACTGACTGACGCACACTGACGGAGCTTAGCTCCAGGGGTGATCCCATGAACAGGATCGACCTTCGTAAAATCGACTTCAATCTTCTGATTGTGTTTGAGACATTAATGCACGAGCACAACCTGACGAGTACCGGAGAAAAACGTTTCATCGGGCAGTCTGCAATTAGCGTCTCTCTAAATCGTTTGCGCCACTTCTTTGACGATCCACTATTCGTCAGGATGGGCCGGAAGATGGAGCCTACAAACAGAGCGGTAGAGCCTAACTTTGACCCCGGCTCTGGATGCAATTGCATCAGCATTGAGCAAAATTAACGCATTTGACCCTAAGACTAGTGAAGTGTGTTCAGAATTGGCCTTTCTTATGATGTCGAGTACTCATTGCTACCTAGCCTAATTCGACAGCTGCGCACCTAGGCCCCTCATGTCAGCTTCGTAATCCGCCGCACCGACCACTCACTCGCTTATAACTGACCAGCTTTCGACTGGAGAGGTATCTCTCGGCATCTGCCACAGCCGCGACCTCCCAGCCAATGCGAAGCGCAAATTCCTACGGACCATTCGCCCCACAGTTCTTAGCTCAGATGTCAGCACTAGATCTCTCGATTTCGACGAGTACTGCGACCGTCCACATGTTTCCGTGTCTTTAAACGGTGAGATGATCGACTCTGTTGACCAAGCGCTACTGGCTTTAGGTCGGCAACGCCAGGTTGTTCTGGCTGTACCGCAATACAGTGCGCTTAAAACCCTAATCGAGGACACGCAACTGGTCGCGGTCGTTCCTGACTATGTAGCCAAAACCATGATTCGCCAAGGTGGCCTTAGGATGGATGCTCTTCCGTTGAACATCTCTGCGCTCGACCTATCGATGTCATGGAGTGCGACTTCAGATACGGATCCTGGTGAACGATGGTTGCGCTCCCGTATCAGTAGTCATCTTTGTGAGAAAGGGGCAACTATCGGACACCTAGTCTCGGCCAAGGAGGCAGCATAATATTTCGCTCATCAATTGGATAGTAAACACCCTCACTATTGCACTAAGTGAAAGCTGAAACTGGAAGCGCGGCATCCAGCTGTATGTTATGTAGCACGGAGCCTAACTTACGTTAGACCTATCTTACATAACCAAACCACCATTAGTTCTTTCGGTTCTTGGACTGCTCTAAACGGCCATTCTAACATCGCCGCTAAAAACCCATTTTTTACATTGGTCGCTAGCGCATGAAGCGCTCATTGAAGGTTTATCAGTTCCAAAAGGTCGCTTCTCGCACCAACGGATGTATTTAGTCTCGAAATGCTCGGTAGGTGCCCCAATCGTTCCTAACTTAACCAAGCTTCTAGCTAACCATAAATTTTATCCCCGATGTACCTCAATGTGGAGTACTTGTCATGGCTGAATCTGAAACCCGTCCCCCGCTACCGCCTTTTGATCGTGAGTCTGCGACACTCAAAGTTCGTCTGGCTGAAGATGGATGGAACAGCCGAGATGCTGAAAAAGTCGCATTGGCCTATACCACCGACACCAGATGGCGCAATCGAGTCGATTTTGCGGTCAACCGCGCTGAGGCTCAGGCGTTCCTTGCGCGAAAATGGAACAAAGAGTTGGAATATCGACTTATCAAGGAGTTATGGGCGTTCACTGAAAATCGTATTGCTGTCCGGTACGCCTATGAATGGCGCGATGATTCCGGGAATTGGTATCGCTCGTACGGAAATGAAAATTGGGAATTTGCACAGAACGGTTTAATGGCACACCGTTTTGCGTGCATCAACGACATGCCCATCAAGGAGTCAGAACGAAAGTTTCGTTGGCCCCTCGGCCGTCGGCCGGACGACCATCCAAGCCTTTCCGACCTGGACCTTTGAGGAAGGCGCGACACTCGCGCTACCTGACAAGGCGCATAGTAGAGCAGCGCTACACGGCAAGTTGATTAGGACGCTAACCAGATCAGCATGGCTATTACTGCCGTGCTTGCAAATTGGAGGCAGCATGAAACAATTTTGTGTAGTCACTCTAGCTATTGGAATTTTTCTGTTCCAACTCTCTCACGCAAGCGCTGACGAGGTTCTCTCGCAAGCTGAGGACACTACAGCGGGGGCAGCATTTGGTGCAGGCACTGGCGTCCTAATCGGCGGAGCCGCTGGCGGCCCGGTAGGCGCACTAATCGGAGCTGCGTTAGGAATTTTCGGTGGCCGGGAGGTGCAAAAGGCTGCAGGTCTAGAGGAGCGAGCCTACGCGGTCCGAAGCGACACCGGTGAAGAACGAGTGGTGCGCTCGCCACGCAGAGAGTTTGCCATCGGTCAACAGGTGGAAATTAGAGGAAACCGACTGCATGCCCCCTCCCCCTAATAAATGCAGTCGTTGCCTATAAGCCCGCCTTCCGCGGGCTTTTTTGTCTAGCAATCCTGACCAGCTAAATTGAGAGAACAGCCCCTTATTTCCATCTCTGCTCAAGCGCGTGAGCCAACTGGCTAGGCATATCGCTCAGGAAATCACAGAAAGGTCGAACAGCAATCGATTCATGACTGTTTGCAAGAGGTTGTGCAGCCCAAATCACGCCATATCGGGAGAGGATTCGAATCATCTCTCTACGTTGATAAGCACCTCGCTTGGCCAATGCTGCGATTTCTCGGAAAGCTCGTTCAACTGCGCCCGGCCATAGCACTGCACCCACGACACTCGGGGTGGATCCAACTTGATGGATGCGGTGTGCAATCCCCGGATCAATTTGTGTGGCATCGCCCTCGTGCAGCAATGCAATTTTTTGTCGACCGATACGAATATCCAGCTCCCCCCTTAGCGCCACTACGAGCTTTGTTTCGTGGCTATGCATCAACGGCAGGTTATGAGCATGCAAGGGCAAGTCGAAGCGCATAGCCGTACCTGTTCCACCGACGCTTGCTTCATCCACATCAATCCAAACCGAGTAACCGCCAGGAATCAGCAGTATCGCTTCCGAATTTTCAACGTTCATGAGCACCCCGATTTCAACCTATAGGTTGGACTTATGCGAAGCATTGTATATCGGTCTTGGACGCTATCGAGCAAACGGCAGAACATGGCCTCACACCAAGCAACACTCATCCAGCAACACTTACTCAAGCATCCGACAGGAGAAACCCATGCAACAGTCCCACCCGTACAACGACACCAGTCTCGACCTGACCGCTAAAATTTTGGACGCCAAAGCCCGCAAAAACCTATCTTTCGAGGATATGGCAGAAGGCACTGGCCTCGGTCTGGCTTACGTGACCGCTGCTCTGCTCGGCCAGCACCCACTTCCAGAAAGTGCCGCGAAAGTGATTGGCAAAAAACTGGGCCTGGACGCCGACTCGGTAGCGCGCCTGCAAATCATCCCACTGCGTGGCAGCCTCTCGGGGGTCCCTACGGATCCTACCATCTACCGCTTCTACGAAATGATCCAAATTTACGGCACCACTTTGAAAGCCTTGGTTCACGAACAGTTCGGCGACGGCATCATCAGCGCGATCAACTTCAAGCTCAACATGAAGAAAGTCGAAGATCCAGAAGGTGGTCACCGTGCAGTGATCACTCTCGACGGCAAGTTCCTGCCACTGCGTCCTTTCTAACGATGCAACTGCAAATGTAATTCGGCTCGCAACCTCTGCGGGCCTGCTTCATACACTTGACTCACTTCACCTACTCATCAAATTTGACTGGAGGATACGTCATGAAAAAAATTCTGTTTCTCGCCCTGTCCCTGGCGGCTTCGCTGTCCGCTTACGCACAGGGAGTAAGGGTCGCGCTAGAGGCCGTTCCTTATGTCTACGGAATGCACCTGGATATTGCCAAGGTCATCGACATTACTCAGGTAGCAGACGTCTGCGGTCCAGTGCCAGTGCAAATGACATACAAAGATTCGCAAGGCGACATCCGTATCCTTGAATACAGCGTAATAGGTCGCGGCTGTACCAACTGATTGTCACTCATACTCAACTATCAGCTATAGGCACACAGCATGAAGGCGCTTGTCGAAGGTTTCCTTAAGTTTCAGAAAGATGCATTTCCACAACGGACTGACCTGTTCAAACATCTGGCCACCACACAGCATCCAGGCACGTTGTTCATCACGTGTTCCGATAGCCGCGTAGTACCAGAACTGTTGACGCAACAAGAGCCTGGCGAGCTGTTTGTGATCCGAAACGCCGGCAACATTGTACCGTCATACAGTCCCCATCCCGGCGGTGTGTCGGCAACGGTCGAATACGCCGTGGCGGTGCTGGGCGTGACAGATATTGTGATCTGCGGCCATTCCGATTGCGGTGCGATGACCGCTATCTCCAAGTGCAAATGCATGGATCACCTGCCTGCTGTCGCCGGCTGGTTGCAACACGCGGAATCCGCAAAAGTCATCAACGAGTCTCGCTCTCACGTCAATGACGCGGCAAAAGTAAGCTCAATGGTTCGGGAAAATGTCATCGCCCAATTGGCCAACATCCAGACTCATCCAAGCGTGCGCTTGGCTAAGGAAAAAGGCCTGTTGAATTTGCATGGCTGGGTTTATGACATCGAAACCGGATCGGTCGACGCACTCGACTCCGACAATCGCAGTTTTATATCTTTGGCCCAGCACCCTGCTACCTGCGCTGTACACGCCCGCGTAGAAAAAGCCGCTGCCTAAAAGCAATCCAAGCGAGGAGTACTCTTCATGCGTAAAGTCACCATGTACACAACCAGCACCTGCCCCTACTGCCGTGGCGCGAAGCAGTTGCTCAAGTCCAAAGGTATTTCTTACACCGAGATCGACGTGCAGTCAGTTGATCGGAAGGTCGAAATGATACACCGCAGCGGCCGTCGCACGGTTCCGCAAATTTTTATCGGCGACTGGCATGTGGGTGGATTTGACGACCTCGCTCAACTCGACCGTGAAGGCGGTTTAGCTCAATCGCTCAACCCACGTGAAGAGGGATGAGCGATTGAGACGGCACTCGTGTTACAGATCCAATACCAAGGGGGCATCACCCTCCCTGCTTTGCGCTGGCACTGCGCAGCAAATCAAAACATCCCCCTGCGCCGGCATTTCAGCGGGCAAATTTAAATAATGCACCTGCCCGCTGATCAGTTTCGTACGACAGGTCCCACACGACCCACCACGGCAACTGAAGTCCGGATTTAAACCCCGTCCTTCAGCTAACTCCAGTAAGCTCCCACCTCCGGGCTCCCAACGAGCCTCTTTGGCCGACCCCGCGAACAGCACTTTGACTGGACTGCTTGCTGCCGGAACTTGCTCTACCGCTGGGGTCAGTTGATCGCGTAACCGAACCAGAGTCGAAGGTCCAAATGTTTCAGCGTGAATGCGATCGTCGCCAATGCGCAACTCACGCAGCCCATCGTATAAAGCTTGGGTAAATGCGCCTGGACCACACAGGTAAAAGTCATAATCGTCTAGGGGCAACAGTGCCTTGAGCAGAGTGACATCCACACGTCCAGCCAACTCGAAGTCTTCGCCTTCGCGAGCGTGCTCCTCAGGCTGACTAAGCAGCCGCAATGCGCGAATTTTGTCTTTCGCACGGGTCGCTAGTTCATACAGCTCATCTCGAAATCCTAGCTCCGCCAGACTACGCGCACTTTGGATAAACCAAGTCGGCCGAGTGCGACGAATACGTTCTCCTTCATAGATGACTTCACGCAACATCGACAGCAGCGGCGTGACTCCCACACCAGCGGCCAATAATACCAACGGCCGATGCTCATCGGCCTGCACTGTGAATCGCCCCTGAGGGGCACGGGTTTCGATGAGATCCCCTACCCGAATCTGGTCGTGCAAGTGCGACGAAACCAACCCGTCACGCTTGACGCTTATCCTGAAGAAGTTGTCAGAAGGTGCGCTCGACACACTGTAAGTCCTGACAAGGGGCGGCTGCCCTTCAACCAAGCTAAACCGTACAGGTAAATGCTGGCCCGCCTCGAAGCGTGGCAACCCCGCACCATCGTCGGGTTCCAGATAAAAAGAGCTAATGGTGCTGCTCTCTTCAACAATACGGGTCACTCGCAGATGCCGCCATTGGTCGCGCAGCGCATCGGCCTGTAAGCGGCCTTGTGCTTTTTCCCAACTACCGGTCATCAAGCTGTTAGGTGAGAAAGCTTCGAATGCCCAGCGCAGGGCCAGCACGGCTCGCCTTCTGACGACATGCTCCACCGTCAAGGTCCAGAGTCTTTCGGCCCCTTGGAATGCAGCGATCTCCGGCCCCTCAAGAATAAGCTCCGTGCGCCCCGCCACTTGGAGCACATCACCTGACGAGAAATCGACAAAAACCAAACCGGCTTTAGGGTTGAGCAACAGGTTGCCCAATGTATTGAAATGCAGATTGCCGGCGAAATCGGGAATCGTCAGCACGTTGCCTTCTACCCTGACGAAACCTGGATTACCACCGCGGTGCGAGACGTCTACCGAGCGCTTGGATGAGTCGCCGTCCAGATCGACGTAGCTGGTGAGAAAGAAAGTATCGGCCTTGCGAATCATCTCTTTCGCGGCCTCGTCCAATTCGCTCAGGCATTCCGCTGCAACATCGGATGAGGAACGACCAACACTGACCGGCTCAACGCTTCGCAACTGGATGTATTGCGGACAGTTGCCGAAAGCGTGCACGACAGAAACGGCAACACCGCCAGATGAGGCGGTGCTGATATTGCCGTTCATACGATTGCGCCTTCGGGTCTTCAGATCGATGCCGAGCAGCCCGACTGCGGCACCCATTTCCAACGCAGCTTTAACTGGGTCTCCCTCCGCGGGGAGCCGGTCGAGTTGCAAAATGCGTGGATCGGGTGAGTTAACGAACCCTGGAGGGCCCTCGATCAACGTCGCCCAAGGAATGCCTTTTTCATCGACAGCCCCCAGCACCAGATAAGGCAGCTGGCTGTAAAACGAACGATGCTGATCCGGCATGTAGTCGCGTACAACCTTTCGCCCAAAGTGCTCCATTTGCTGCGCCACACCGACGCTTTCCTGCAACTGCCGCTCACCGGTATGCCAAGGTGAAACCCCCGGCTCGTCCGTGTTATTCATGATCACCTCTACGTATTCGTAAAAAGGTGCAGTTCACTCGCAGCCCAACGTGTATTGATTGATTACCCGTGATGTGTCCAACCACGCATACACCCGATACCATCAATCCAACGTCTTGCAGGCCGGAACGCTGCACGGTTTTGCGAGACACAACGGCGTCCCGCGGGCCTGTACTTCATTTACTTCAGTCGCCGCGACCATCCCTACGACAGCTTGTAAAGCTTTTTCCTGTCTTCATCGGTTTGAACTGAGGGGCGGATTTCCTCTCCTTTAGCGTAGGCCCGGATCACGGCCGGCCGCGCAGTGATTTGCGCTAGCCAGGCAGCAATGTACGGAAAGGCATCCAATTTCATTCCTTGCTTCTCGTGTTGACGCAGCCATGGGTAAATCGCCATGTCAGCGATCGAGTACTCTCCTGCAATGAACGGGTGATGGCTCAACTGCTGCTCCATTACCCTATACAGCCTCTCTGTCTCTTTACTGAAACGCTCTACTGCAAGCGGCAAATGCTCAGAAGCATAATTTAGAAAGAACACCGCTTGCCCCAGTATCGGCCCGAGACTGGCAGCCTGCCAGAATAACCACTGCAAAACCGACACCGCCCCTTTCGAGTCCTTCGGAAAAAACTGACCTCGACGTTGGGCCAAGTACAACAAAATCGCGCCCGACTCAAAAACTGACACGCCAACTTCGTTATCTACAATCGCGGGTATGCGTTGATTAGGTGAAAGATGTGTGTATTCGGGAGAAAACTGTTCGCCTTTGCTGATGTTGACCGGGTGGGCTGTATAGTTGCGGCCCGATTCCTCAAGAAAAATTGCGACCTTTTGCCCGTTCGGCGTTGGCCAGTAGTAAAAGTCCAGTACATCGGATGGCTTTGACATCGGTATGACCTCTGAACACATCGGCGGTACAATTAGGAAAGATATTCATCCGCGCTCAATACTGTGGCGTATCCGAATTGCAAGGCAGCCATGAAGGCTGCATGCACTAAGGCTGATGGGACTTTCACCTGATTAAATTCCAGATCATGGGTCGCGCAAGCGTCATGGATAACTGTTGTTACGTACCCAAAATCGTCAGAAGAACGGGTAACTGCGTCGATACAAATGTGGCTCATATTCCCAACCACGACGACTTTTTTGATGCCCTGCTGCTCCAGCACCTCGCGTAACTGTGTCCCGCGATATGGGTTCATGAAGTGTTTAACAATTACCAATTCGTCGCCCTGAATACGTACTTTCGCGTGTAGCTGAGCACCATCAGAGCCCGGCACAAAAAAAGGTGCATCGGCAGCAGGAGTTTCGTGACGAATATGAATTACCGTGTCGCCTCGAACTCGCGACGATGCGATCACGCGTGCAGCATTATCGGCTGCCGCGTTAACCGCATTGAGTTCCCATTTTCCACCGGAGAAATAGTCGTTCTGAATATCCACGACGATGAGTGCCGTATCAGTCATACAAATACCTTGAGAAGTCGATATAGAATATTTAGTGAGAGCTAGGCCACTTGCGGCGTGTCATACCAGTCACGATCAGGTGTAGCGAAGCGCATTTTTTGGCGGATATAAGTCGCGTTTTCAGAACTGGTCAGTTTTTTCAAAAGCAAAAAGGCGACTTCTGTGGCCGTACCTGGACCGCTAGAAGTAATAATGTTGTCGTGAACAACGACTGGTCGGTCTACGAACAGAGCACCGGTTTCCACTAACTGGTTTTTCCGCTTTCCGCCTTCCTGGTGATAGGTCGTCGCGTTCTTGCCACGCAACACGCCCGCAACACCCAAGCACACCGACGACACACAAACGCTGGCGACGGGTTTGCCGGCATCAACAAAGTGGCGAATGGTTTCAAGAAAAGGCTCACTCAGAGCTTCCTCATAGAATCCTGCCGGTTCGAAACCACCCGGCAATGCCAGAGCATCAAAGCTACTTACGTCCAAATCACGAAGCAGAAAACTTGGATTAAGCGTGAGACTAAATGTGGTGATGATTTTTCTGCGAAGGCCTGCATTCACTAACTCAATAGGACAATCACCGAGCAAATCGGCCCAGCCGAGCACGTCGGTGAAAGCCGCCATTTCCATGGGTTCGACACCATTGGCTAACAGCATGAGTACTCGTTTCATAGGTGTCTCCGCAGTCAGGTGTTTAATAAAGTGCTTGAAACGCATGCTCCGCCTTAATCGCTTTGATGAGAACGAACACGAAACACAATCCAATGTTTCGGCCGCTGAAATGCTGGAGGACCTTTGTATCGATTTGTAGCAAACGCGGCGTCAGACACGTTTCCGTGCGTAGCACTAGATACCGGGACACATACGGGACACACCTAAAGGTTTAAATATTCCTGTCGCTCCACCGCCCATCTCCCGCATGCACAGGAACACAGATGAAAAAGATGTTTGCAGGTCTGGCCTTATCGGCAGCGATGGTTACAGCCACCGCAGCGATGGCTGCGCCGGTCAAACCAACTGTCATACTCGTACACGGCGCTTTCGCCGATTCCAGCAGTTGGAATGGCGTCGTCAAAGTTCTGGAAAGATGGCTACCCAGTGATCGCAGCCTCGAACCCTTTGCGCTCACTCAAAGGTGACGCCCAAGCAGTGGCCGACATGCTCGCCAGCATCAAAACGCCGGTTTTGCTGGTCGGACATTCCTATGGTGGCCCGGTCATCAGCGAAGCGGCCTACGGCAACACCAATGTTAAAGCGCTGGTATTCGTCGCAGCCATTGCACCCGAAGCAGGTGAACCCACCGCAGAGTTATCTGGACGTTTCCCGGGTGGCACGCTGGGCCCTACCCTCGCTCCTCCAGTGACCTTGGCTGACGGAGGTAAGGATCTGTATATCCAGCAAGACAAATTCCACGACCAGTTCGCAGCCGACGTTTCCAATGCAGACGCCAAATTGATGGCTGCGACTCAACGCCCCGTTACGGTTGCTGCGCTGAATGAACCATCGACCGAACCGGCTTGGAAAACCATTCCTTCCTGGTTCGTCTACGGCGACGCTGATAAAAACATCCCAGCACAAGCGCAGGCCTTTATGGCTGAGCGGGCACACTCCAAGCAGACCGTCGTGGTCAAACGCGCGTCGCACGTTGTGATGGTGTCCAATCCGAAAGTCGTCGCCGGCTTGATCTAAAAGGCAGCGAATGCCAAATGAAGCTAGCCGGCGACCTCAGTCTGGGGTCGCCGAACGCTCAAAGAGCATCCGGCAACATTGCCGGATGTTCGCGCAGGCCTTCGACAATGTGGTCGACAAAACTGCGCACTCTCATTGAGGCTCTGCGCCCTTCTCGGTAAACGACTTGAACTGGAAGCGCTGGCAGTTCGAAAGGTTGCAAAACCCTGCGTAACCGACCGCCATTCAAATAATCGTAGGCGGGATAACTGAGGCAGCGCGTAAGCCCCGCGCCATGAGCCGCCGCATCGATGGCAGCTTGAACGGTGGTGCAGCTGACGCGTGATCGGGCCTTAATGGTAGATTGAACGCCTTGTTTGGAAAAATCCCAGTTGATCTTCTCCCGATAGGCTTGAACGCCAATCAGCCGGTGACTTTTGAGATCCTCCGGCTCGGCGGGCACACCATGGGCTTCGAGATATGTGGGGCTGCCGCATACGATCGTACGAACGTAGCCAACGGGCCTTGCTATCAACGAGGAACTGGGCAAATTTCCGACCAGCACGGCCACGTCAAGCCCCTCCTCGTTCATGTTCGGAAAACGATCATGATAATGGGCGAATACTCTGACTTCGGGATAAAACTCCATGTAATTCGCAAGCAAAGGCGCCATTACATAGCGGCTGAAAAGGAGTGGAAGCAATACAGTCAGATTACCCTGAGCCTGAACATGAAGGCCTTTAGCTGATGCTTCTGCGTCTTCGATTTTTTTGAGGATGCGGGAGCAGTCAGCCATAAATGCAGCACCTGACTCAGTCAACGACACTCCACGAGTGCTCCGTTGCAATAACGGCACACCGAGACGCGTCTCCAACCGAGCAATCGCGCGAACGACTGTCGGGCCTGAAACGTTTAGACGGCGCGCAGCTGCCGCTAGGCTTGGCCGCTCTGAGAGCGCTTCAAACATGAGCATTTCATGAAAGCGGTCCATCAGAGCGTACTTTTCATAGTAGGTCGAAGCGCCGTATCACATCCCAGACGTTCAGTGAGGAAATCCACAAACGTACGTATCTTCGCTGGTACGCGGTTACTCTTGAGGTAAACGACCTGGATGGGCAAAGCGGGCGGTTCAAAATCTTGGAGTACCACTTCCAGTTCACCTGCGGCTACTTGACTGGCCACCTGGTAGGACAACACGCGTGTCACACCCCAGCCCAGACAGGCAATATTGATGGCAGCTTGGTTTGCGGTCACGACTAGGCGCGGATCGAAACGAAAGCTCAGTGCATTTCCTTCATTCTCAAATTGCCAATCGCTTAACAAATGGCTCGCGGAAGACATAACGATTTTGGCGGAACCTAATTCGCCAGGATGGCGGGGCCTGCCGAATTCCTCGAAATACTTGGGGGCGCCACAAATTACCTGGCGCACCTCGCCAACTTTGATACCGTGCTGATTATTCTCGTGTAAATGGCCAATACGGATCGCCACATCGATACCTTCATCAACCATGCTTGTCACGCGGTCAACCAGTAACGCATTGAGGTGTACAGAAGGAAATTGATCCAAGTACTCAGCCAGCAAAGGCGCAATGTACAACTCACCGAAAAGCACGGGAGCTGTCACCGTCAGGTGCCCACATGGAATTGAGTAGCTGCCAGCAGCAGCTTCCTCCGCTTCATTGACCTCACCGAGTATTCGCCGGCAATCATCCAGGTACCGTTGCCCTGCCTCAGTCAAGTGCAAGCTACGAGTTGTGCGTGAGAGCAACTGAGTGCCGATGCGTTCCTCCATAGCAGCAATGGCACGGGTAACGCTGGGGGGAGAAATATTCAAACGACGGGCGGCGGCCGCAAAACCTTCTTCTTCGGCCACCGTCATGAATATCTGCATTTCCTGAAAGCGATCCATAGGCGACTCTGCCGTGATGTTGGGACAGCAAGATCTGATCGCGAGAGCGAGCAGACATAAATGCAAAAAAGTGTCGCCTAGAGCGACTAGTGCAAACCCTATCCAGATGACTAGTGCGACAGGCAAAAATTCGAAGAGATCGTAGTTGAATTAGCGGAGCCTACCCGGAATTTTTCCCGGGTAGCTCCGACGGTTGGATCAAGCTTGCTGCAAGCCCTTGGCAGTACGCTGCATACCTACGAAATTTGGCAATGCCTCAATACTGCTCAACCAGGCACGAACGCTAGGATAGTCAGTCAGTGCAACATTACCTTCTGGGGCGTGGGAGACGTAGGTGTAGGCTGCTACATCTGCAACGGTCGGTTTGTCGCCAGCCAGGAATTTACTTTTACCCAACTCTTGCTCCATCACCGTCAGCAGGGTGTGGGACTTGCTGATCGCATCTTCCGCATTGTAACCGGCACCGAACACGGTGATCAGTCGAGCGGTAGCGGGGCCTGAGTTGATCTGCCCGGCTGCAACTGACAACCAGCGTTGTACTTTTGCTTGCGCTACGGGATCACTGGGCAGCCACTCACCATTGCCGTATTTAGCAGCGAGATAGACCAGAATCGCGTTCGAGTCAGCTAGAACGGTGCCGTTATCATCAATCACCGGTACTTGGCCGAAGCTGTTGAGCGCTAGGAATTCGGGCATCTTGTGCGCGCCCTTCATCAGATCCACAAATATCAACTCCGTTGGCTGGCCGAGCAGTGAGAGCATCAATTCGACACGATGCGCGTGGCCAGACAATGGGTGACGATAAAGCTTGATTGGTTGTTGGGACATGACGTACTCCGGTTGTTTTTGGATTCGACCCGGTGATCGTGTCGATGGAGTCATCTTGCTCTTCCCTACCAAACAGCGGAATTACCATTATTTACAATCCAGCATTTCACTGGGCGTAATGGTCAGCACTCTATTCTCAGTCCACTGCCGCGGATCCAAGCATCAAATTCATGAACGCGACCGACGCTGCACTGTGGTAGTTATTTTTTCGCCTGAGAATCGACACGCCACGCTGAGGCGCCTTGTCGAGCAAGGCCAGTTTGTACAGAGCGCGATCCTGCGTGGCTATGGGTTCGGGAAGGATGGTAGCGAACGCGGTGTTTCGGATGACTTCTAGCAATGTATTAACAGAGTTGACTTGGATCTTCACCCTTGGCGTGATCTTCACTTTGGTGAAGAACTCATCGATACAAACGCGGGTGGCGAAATCCGGAGTCAGCAAAGCAAAATCCAGTTGAGCCAGCTGCTCAGTCGTCAATGCGTCTTGGCAGTCATACAGTGGATGAGCGCGCCCGACCATCAGACCCAGTGTTTCAACAAAAGCAGGGATCGATTCGATATCGGCGTTCCTCACTTGGTCAAATGCAACAGCAATGTCCAGCGAATCATCGGCCAATCCCGTTTCGATATCGCCCATCGACAGCTCAAAAATCTCTAAGTGAATGTTCGGGAATTGGGAGATGTAATCGCGCACTAAAGGACCCAAAACGTACGCCATGAACGTTGGGGCCATGGCAAGCCTTAACGTGCCACGGGACAAGTCTTTCACGTCGTGCAATGCCCGTTTACCCGCCGCCAGTTCGACCAGTACGCGCCGGGCGCATTCGATGTAGGCAAGTCCCGCATCTGTGGGTCTGACAGTCCGGGATGTTCGGTCAAAAAGGCTGACGCCAAGCGTTTCTTCCAGCTGCCGTATCTGCTGCGACAGCGTCGGCTGAGACACATGAAGGACTTCTGCGGCTCGGGTAAAGCCACCGTGGTCAGCTACTGCCAACAGATACCGCAAATGTCTTAGGAGCATTGGATCACCAAAAGGTTGGGCTCGTAATGCATTGTATATCGGACTCTGCGCAGCGGTTGGCTGAGCCGGTATCAGCTGATTATTCTCAACCGAGCCTACCAAAACGCATTGGGCTTTTCAGCGAGTACCGCTGCCGCGAAGGAGCCCAGCTCTATGTAGTCACTTCGGTGCCACCGTCCTTATCATTCTTTCACCCGGTGAAATACCGCATTGTCACTGTTAGTTATTCCGCTTACCCAGTGATTTATCGAGTATCAGACACAGCGCAAAACAACACCAACGCGCTGACCAGATCTCTCCGCAGATTAGCTCTGCACCTACTGGAGTAGCGGTGATGCCCTTACTTAAATACCTCTCCTTTCTAGTTCTGCCGATGCTTTTGGGCTTCGGACACGCCCTAGCGGAAACGCCAAAAATGCAGTATCGCCAAGTAACAGTCGATGGGGTAAAAATTGCCTATCGAGAAATTGGCGACCCCAGCGCCCCCGCCGTGTTACTCCTTCATGGTGTGCCCAGCTCGTCCCGTATGTACGACGATCTTATGAAGCAATTGGGTGACCGTTTCCATCTCATTGCTCCGGACTACCCAGGCTTCGGCAACAGCGACGCCCCCCCTCCAGACAAGTTCGTCTACACATTTGACCACCTAGCAAAGGTTATGGAGCACTTCACAGATGAAGTCGGGCTCAAACGATACAGCTTGTTTATGCAAGACTACGGCGCTCCAGTCGGTATGCGATTGGCGATGGCGAGGTCCGAAGCCGTGACTTCAATGGTGTTCCAAAATGGCAACGTCTATTCCGAAGGTTTAGGCAAGATGTGGGACAGCCGCAAAGCTTACTGGGCTGATCGCAATGCCTATGAGGCCAAGTTCCAAGCTGCTCATTTATCCCTGGACGTAACTCGACAGCGGCATGTCGGTAGTGATCCAGACGTCACAGCGTACAACCCTGATTTATGGCAAGACGAAGTGGCATTCCTCAACCGCCGCGGTGAGGGCCCGATTCAAATGGCGTTGATCTACGACTATCGCACTAACTTGGAAGCTTACCCGACGTGGCAGAAATGGCTGAATGAACATCAGCTACCCACATTGGTTGTCTGGGGCAAGCATGATCTGGCCTTTACCGTTGCCGGAGCTGAAGCTTTTCACCGTGACTTGCCCAATGCTGAGATTGCGATCCTCGACGGCGGACATTTCGTTATGGACACCAGGCTGGAAGATGTCGCGAATCTCACTCGAAAATTCCTGATCAAGCAAAAATGAAAAAAGCGCACCCTGATCAGATCAAGGTGCGCTTTTTTTACGCTCAGCCTTTGCGTTTAACAGTTAAATCGTTCTGTGTCATACGACTGCGGATGGTGAATACTCCGTCTCCAGAGAGGATGGCGCTACGGGCAAAAAGGCGCCCTTTCTCCCAATTTGAAAGACCTAGCTTAAAGCGCGTACTGACCGTCGACCCAGCGAGTAACGCTATTGCCTACAAACGGCGCGTTGACTGCATTGAAGAATCGCTCTAGCGTTTTATCGTCTTCACTGATCAGAGACACTGTAAATTGCGGACTGTATTGATTGAACAGCCCCACCGATGCGTCAAGATCATCGATGATTTTCAGACTGACCTCTGGGGTCTCCTCCCACTCCCACTCCCGGCCCAACTGATCTACCGGCAGCGACTCCACCTGTGCCCCATCTTGGTAGCCTTCGGCGCGGTGCACCGCGACGGTAGCGGCTTACCAGTCTATTGGCACATAAGCTCACTTCCTTCAACTATATGCAATTTGCAATTTTGGCCACGGGCATTACCAGCCTGCCGCAAAGCGGCGAGAAACAGTGGAACCAGCTCGGCTGCGCGATCACACTTGATCAGACAGACATCCAAGGTATTGCAAACCTTGCGGTCCAGGGAGTTGCGCACCACGGCGGCAAAGCGCCTGGCGTCAGCATGTTGATCGGCAATTAGCCAAGCTCCATCGGTACCATGCAGGCTAACGGCTGTGCCCGCTTGTTGGGCAATGCGGCCAAACTGATTGACTGCATGACCCGAACCTCGGGCTACGGCAAGTGACAAACGCCGGTCGGCGAACATCGCCCAACCGGCAGCGTGATTGATGCTATCAACCAGCGACACTGCGCCGGCGGGTAAGCCCGAATCGTTTAATGCTGGGTTCAGTGCATGAGTAACAATTGCTCTTGCGGTACCTAACGCATCGCTACCGATGTGCAGCACTGCTGTGTTGCCAGTGCGCAGCACGCCTGCGGCATCAGCCAAGACATTAGGGCGGCCTTCGAAAACGAACGCGACGATCCCGAGCGGGATAACACTTGTTCCACCTTACTGCCATCATGCTCCACGCAACTGATCACCTTTCCGCGAGACGCAGGTGCATCGCGCCAGGCTCGCAGCCCCGCAATCATATCCAGGCGCATGCGCTCGTCCGCAAGCAAGCGTGTAGTGGAGCGGCCGCGCACTTTTGCTCGATCGATGTCACCAAGGTTCGCTGCTTCGATCAATGACCAGCATTCGGGTTCTTCAAGGCGTAGCGCGAAAAGATCGAAGAACGTCGTTATCGCTTGATCCGACGCACTTGCCATCGCAATAAATGCCACGTGCGCACGCTCAATCGCAGTGGAGGCTGCTTGCTGATCAGCCACGGGGATCAGCAATAGCTCGCCACTGAGTTGCTCTACCAGTAAATGGTCCCCGGGCTGGAAACGCGCGGCCAGTTCGGGGCTGACGACAGTGACACGACTACCAGCAAAAGGGATCTGTGTACCAGCGACTAGTTGTTCGAGCGCGAGAGACATGGAGCAGGTTTACCATCAAGAGTCGGCCGCAAAATGTTTATGAATCGCCGCCCTCCATCACCTGCTACTCACCGCCGTACGGAGGGTAACGAACTCTTCTGCGGAGGTCGGATGAACGCCAATTGTGTCATCAAAAAGTCGTTTGGTTGCACCCGCCTTCAGAGCAATCGCTAAGCCTTGGATGATGTCCCCCGCGTCCGGACCGACCATGTGACATCCCAACACTCGATCAGATTCTGCGTCCACTACCAGCTTCATCAGCGTCTGTTCTGACGACTCGGTAAGAGTCAATTTCATGGGTCGGAACCGGCTCTCGAACACCACCACTTTGTGGCCTTGCTCAACCGCTTGTTGCTCGGTGAGTCCTACCGTACCAATATTTGGCTGGCTGAACACAGCAGTTGGAATGTGGCGATAGTCGACCGGACGATACTGCTCAGGTTTGAACAACCGCCGGGCAACTGCCATGCCTTCTGCTGTCGCAACTGGTGTTAACTGGACACCGCCAATCACATCACCCAGAGCCAAAATGGAAGGCTCGCGAGTTTCGAAGTGCTCATTCACGTCAATGTAGCCAGCCTCGTTGAGTTCGACACGCGTATTTTCCAACCCCAGGTTATCGAGCATTGGCCTACGACCAGTGGCGTAGAAGATGCTGTCAGTTTCCAGTTGCGTTCCATCCTTAAGCGTCGCGAGCAAACTTCCATCTGCCTGCTTATCAATTTGGACAATGTCAGTGTTGAAATTTAATCGCAGACCGCGCTTAGTCAACTCTTCTGCCAAATGAGTACGTACTGACTGATCGAACCCTCGCAAAAACAGATCGCCTCGATACATCAGTCGAGTATCGGCTCCTAGCCCGTTGAAAATGCCAGCGAATTCCACGGCAATGTAACCACCTCCGACCACCAGGATTCGCTTAGGCAACTCTTCCAGGAAGAACGCTTCATTCGAAGTGATCGCATACTCATGTCCCGGAATCTCCGGGATCTGCGGCCATCCGCCAGTCGCAATCAAAATCCGTTCAGCGCTGAAACGCTGGCCGTTTATATCGACATGGTTCGCATCAGCTAATCGGGCATGGCCTTCGAGCAACGTGACGCCGCTGTTGATCAAAAGCTTACGGTAGATGCCGTTGAGACGATCAATCTCACGGTTCTTGTTCGCAATAAGTGATGGCCAGTCGAAATTCGCCTTGCCCGCTGTCCAGCCGAAGCTTTCGGCCTGTTCGAAGTCGTCAGCAAAATGGGCACCGTAAACCAACAACTTTTTTGGAACGCAGCCGACATTTACACACGTGCCGCCTAAGTATCGACTTTCGGCAACCGCTACTTTTGCACCAAAACCTGCTGCAAACCGTGCAGCACGAACTCCACCCGAGCCGGCACCAATAACAAATAGATCGAAGTCGTAGCTCATTTCAGTTCTCTGTAGGGAATGCACAGCACCCGGCTGTCCAATTTCATTTGAGGAATAACGACCGGAGCTTCAGCGAATGCATCAGAGAGGCACAAAGCCTCGAAAAAAAACCTTCACCTGATTGCGGTTGGCACATATCAGTCATGCCTAATCCGCTGGTCTCACTTGCCAAGGCTCCCATAAATTGGGGAAGCAGAAAGCCCGCTTCGTGCTCACGATGAAGCACGATTGAAGTATCCGGATAGGAGCCGCCAGGGCAGGATTGAGTAGTGCCGAACATTGGAATCTCCCATTAATGGAGAACGCTGCGACAACTCCAATGGTTGATCGCTTCTGGGAACAGTTTCACCAACAAACGGGGTTTAGAGAATGGGCAGAGATGTCATGGCTTAATTGTGCAGGATGAAACAATGTTTGGTAGAGCCTTCTGAACAGGCAATCAATCTATCCGGGAAGGATTTAGAGCAATACGAAGCCGGAGGTCTCTTCCGAATCTAGTGCCGACAAGCCTGAGGCGTGCCGACCGGCTTGGCTGGTCAGAACTCGCGGAGGAGCGTTACCGTGTAAGCGTGGCCGAAAGCGGTGAGTGATACGCCATTCTTACTGACGATGGTCTCTTGAAAGAAGGTTGCATCCCCACCGCTTTCCAGTGACGTTAGTGGAGGCTCCATGGGCGGCGGTGTATGTCAATCTCTAGGAGCTGAAAGGGAGTTCGAAAGCTTTTTCATCGAAGACGAGAGCTTCATCTCGTTTTCTGTGCGGTGCAGATCATTCGTGGTAGTAGAGAGCTGGCTAGTGAGAATACCTAACTCCCCGAGGATGCCCTGTACCTTCCCCTCACGCTCTTTTTCGCTCAGAGAGTGATTGTTCTTGATGGCATCCAATTCTTCCATTTTCTTTTGAATTTTCTCTTGGATGTCTCTTATCGCTTTGAGAATTTTTTTCACGCCATCCGGTAGATTGCTAGCGTCGATATCCGCATTTTTTTCGGTCTCACTTAACGCTTTCGCAGTCCCCTCCGGGGACAAAGTCACCTTCACACCTTCGGTAACTGCCGGTACGTCGGAGTCGCCTGACGCCTCACTCGGCACTGATTTCGCAGCATTTAAGGGTTCTACGATTTTAATCGAAGCGTGGGCGGCGGCATTGATTTGCATGAGATTCTCCCTTTTTGTCTTTGCTGTATCGACGCTGGCGAAAAGTACTTTAAGGCAGTAGTGAGAAAAAGCCTTTGGGAGTGAGCTTGAACTGGTCAAGTAATCCCGGACACCGATTACGGTGTTTATGCCGTTTTTTGCTCCGTGGCTATTGGCGACAGATAGTTGTTGTAGCTGTGGAGCCTGATTCGGTTGTACCGCATAAAGAAGTTGGTCATATCCTGCCTGGCTTCTTCAACTGTCGTTTAGCCCTTGGTGGGCACCCACTCTGATTTGAGCGTCCCGAAGAAACCCTCTGTTGGCGCGTTGTCCCAGCACTGCCCTCTGCGGCTCATGCTTTGCGTTATCCCATGCTCCAGCAGCGCGGACTGAAAGAGCTGGCTGGTGTATTGGCAGCCTTGATCAGAATGAAACATCAAGCCTGAATGTTTGCCTCGAACCTCCACCGCCATTCTCAGCGCCCTGCTAACCAGGGTGGCGTCATTGATCAGAGAAAACGCCCAGCCAACGATTCGGCGGGCGAACAGATCAATGACCGCTGCCAAGTGATACCAGCGTTTACCAACCATCAGGCTGGTAACGTCGCCGCACCAGACCTGATTGATTGCGGTTGGCTCGAAGTTACGCTCGAGCAGGTTCTTGGCCACAAATGCTTCGACGCCTCTAGAGCGATACTGATGGCGGCGGCGCTGTCTGCTGGCCAGATTTGCCTCCGCCATGAGTTTTCCGGCCAGATGCCGTCCCACCTTGATCTGCTGGGCCTTCAAGTGCTGAGAGATCATCCGCGCGCCTGCACTTCCCCGGCTTTCGTCATGCAGTTGCACGACTTTTGCTCTGAGCGCGTCACGCTTGGTATTCGGCGCTGAGCGACGCTTAAGCCACTCATAAAACGCGCTGCGGGAAACGCCAAGCGCACTACAAAGCAGGCGGGTCGGATATGAGCTCGACTCTCTCAGCTCCTCGATCAGGAAAAACGATCGGGATCCGACATCAAGAGAGCCGTAGCCTTTTTTAAAATTTCAGCCTCGGTCTCCAGGCGCTTGACCTTGGCTCGCAGCTGTTGAAGCTCTCGCTGTTCATCGCTGATTGCCTTGGTACCTGCCACTGGCTGCCCTTTCTGACGCTCTTTGCGAACCTGATCAATCCAGCGGCGCAGAGCCGTAGGGCCGACGTCCATCGATGCACGGACGTCAGGAACTGAGCAGTTATCATCAAGAACCATGCTTGCAGCACGTTGCTTGAACTCGCGGGTGTAGGTCTTTCGTTCTTGCATGGAACCTCCTGATTGGGCGAGTCATATCGCCCTTAAGAGGTGTCCGGGATCATTAGGCCAGTTCAGCTGGCTAACGAGTGTATCTAGTATCGAGGACGATTAACCGTTTTGATCTGCACCATAAACACCCTGCCGCATGCCTGGTGGGTCAATTTTCAATCAGCGCCAACAAGATGAGGTTATCTCCCCTCAATTAACCGGTCACGGATACCAGCAACCGCAGCCTGAATCTCCATGACATTTTCTGCGGTCATCCCTACTGCCGACTGAATGCAGCCTGGAACCTTGAGTGCATCCGACTTCAATGCTTTGCCCTTGTCTGTCAATTTGACCCGCACCTGACGCTCATCTTTCGGATCCCGGCAGCGGCTTATAAGTCCCGCGCTTTCCATACGCTTAACTAATGGCGTTAGTGTGCTCGACTCCAGAAATAGCCTGCTACCCAGATCCTTGATGATCTGATCATCCTTCGCCCAAAGCGCCACCATAAGCAAATACTGCGGATACGTTAGGCCTATTGCCTCCAATATCGGACGGTAGAACTGCGTAAGCGCATGTCCCGTTGAGTAGATCGTAAAGCATAAAAACTCATTCAGAGGCGCGAAATCGTCTTCCGGAATTTTTAATTTGGTCACCTGCTTCTCCCTTGTTACGCAGGAAAGCAAATTATTACGTGCGCGATTCAATCGCAAGCTGTTGACAAAAAATTTTATCTGCCGCACGATTGCTACCTGCGCGATTGGTTAGCGCACAAAATATTACACAATCCCCCTCACTGGTAGACATTCAAATGAAAAAGATCCTCTCGGGTTTGGCTCTCGCAACTGCCATAACTGCCGCAAGCCTTGCACACGCTGCTGACGTAAAGCCAACCGTGATCCTTGTGCACGGCGCTTTCGCTGATTCGTCGAGCTGGAATGGTGTTGTGAAAGTTCTGGAAAAAGACGGCTACCCCGTCATCGCAGCGGCGAATCCACTGCGTGGTGTTACAAGTGACGCTCAGTCCGTTGCAAGCATCGTCAAAAGCATCAAGACGCCTGTTGTCCTGGTCGGTCACTCGTATGGTGGACCTGTGATTTCTGAAGCTGCTTATGGCAACTCAAACGTGAAGAGCTTGGTATTTGTCGCAGCGTTTGCGCCAGATGCTGGCGAAACGGCAGCGGAATTGTCTGGGCGCTTCCCAGGCGGAACGCTTGCATCTGCGCTAGCTGCACCAGTTGATCTTGCTGACGGTGGGAAAGATCTCTACATCCAGCAAGATAAATTCCATAAACAGTTTGCTGCCGATGTATCCGAAGCTGATGCTCGGCTGATGGCTGCTGGTCAGCGCCCTGTCACCGTCGCAGCTTTGAATGAAGCAGCCACCACGCCGGCTTGGAAAACCGTTCCATCGTGGTTTGTTTACGGCGACAAAGACAAGAACATCCCACCTCAGGCCCTGGCGTTCATGGCTGAACGTGCGCACTCCAAGCAAACTGTCGTGGTCAAGGGTGGCTCACACGTTGTTATGGTGTCCAATCCAAAGGTCGTGGCTGACCTGATTGAGAAGGCGGCAAAATAAACTTGAAATAGCTGCCATGAGGTTTACCGATTGGCAGCGGCCTGTTATTGGAAAGTGACAGATGCTCTTGATTCACAGTTTTTTCACACGCATCTGATTACATTAATCTCAGCTCCTTCTAAATCTTTAAGCCCGCGCTCCCCACGCGGGCTTTTCTTTGCCTAAGTGCTTGAGCCTGTTATGTCGCGAGGTTAGCGCCTGATGTGTCGACATGCTTGGCCGAACAGTCTTTGCAGTTGCTGTCCCAGGTCGACTCGATGGGCCAGAAGATTCACCGCCTCGAAACGGTCAATGAGCAACTTGCCCATGAGATCGCGATCCTTAAACGCCACAAGTTTGCCAAGCAAAGTGAACAACTGAGCCCTAACCAAGGCAGCCTCCTAGACGACCTGCTCGACACCGACCTTGCGGCCATCGAAGCCGAGCTGAAGGCGGTCAATCCGCCAGCCGCACCGGCCGAGCCACGTGAGAAGCCCAAGCGTGCGCCGCTGCCTGCGCAGTTCCCGAGCACCGTGATCCACCACGAGCCAGAAAACACTCAGTGCGCTTGCGGCTGCCAGATTCAGCGCATCGGCGAGGACTACACGCCCGGCGTCTTCACCGTCGAGCAGCATGTGCGCGGGAAATGGGCCTGCCGTCAGTGCGAACCCCTGATCCAGGCAACCGTTCCTGCGCAGGTCATCGACAAAGGCATTCCGACCGCAGGCTTGCTGGCTCACGTAATGGTGGCGAAATTCGCCGACCACTTGCCGCTGTATCGGCAGGAGAAGATTTTCGGTCGCGCCGGCCTGCCGATTGCACGCAACGCTGGCCCAGTGGGTTGGACAAGCAGGCGTGCAACTTCAGCCGCTCGTGGATGCATTGCGCGATACCGTGCTGGCCGAAGATGTTAAGCGCCTAAATGACGGCCATTGTCAGTCGAGGTTTTTCGGCCTATCTTATACGAATCCTATACACGGTTGCCTGACATGTACAATAAAAAGCAGTGGCCACTCACGCTTTACTTTGACGGCGATTGCCCGCTCTGTGCTCGGGAAATCAAATTTCTTAGCCAGCGCACCCTAGACAGCCGCCTGCGATTTGTTGACATCAACGACGCTGAGTTCGACTCAACGGCCTTAGGGTTCACGTTCGAGCAAATGCAGTCATCCCTGCATGCCCGATTCGCCGATGGTCGCTGGATGAAGGGCCTGGACGCCACGCTATGGAGCTGGCGAGCAGCCGGTCTGGGCTTTTGGGCCACACCGATGACCTGGCCTGCGATCCGGCCGCTTCTTACAGTCGGATATCGCCTGTTCTGCCACTTACGCCCGTATTTGGCATGGTTGCCCCATCCGGATGGCAGCCGCCGCTGTCGCGATTACCGCTGTGCGGTGAAGCCGCCAGCACCAGAGCCCGCGAACCGCCGGCTGTGAAAACAAAACTGAGGTGACCTGCACGCCCCTGCTGCCAGGGATTTCCCTTTCATGAAATGCAGCATCACTGAGAACATCAACGTGGACCCATCTCTATCCGAGCATAACCGTGAAATTCTCGTCGGCGTCGGCGAGAACCCTGAGCGAGAAGGACTGCTGGACACGCCAAAACGCGCAGCCAAAGCCATGCAGTACCTGTGCAATGGCTACACGATGAATCTGGAAGAGCTGATCAACGGTGCACTGTTCGAGTGGAAAAACGATGAAATGGTCATCGTTCGCTACATAGAACTGTATTCATTGTGCGAGCACCACATGCTGCCCTTCATCGGCAAGGCGCATGTGGCGTACATCCCCACCGGACGTGTCATGGGCCTGTCGAAGGTTGCGCGAGTGGTCGAAATGTTCGCCCGCCGCTTACAAATTCAGGAAAACCTGACAAAGCAGATTGCCGACGCCATCCAGCACATCACCGATTCCGCCGGGGTGGCGGTGGTCATCGAAGCACAACACATGTGCATGATGATGCGCGGCATAGAGAAGCAAAACTCGGTGATGACCTCCTCGGTGATGTTGGGCGCATTTCGCGAGTCATCCACCACGCGTCAGGAATTTCTGCAACTGATCGGGCGCCGTTAGCAACGCCCAGAACGGCAATCGCGCTTTTCTGCGGGAGAGGCTAATGAACAATTCTTTCACGATGAACTCGCTTGGCGATGGCTACCGAGCCTTGGTGATCGGCGCCAGCGGAGCACTCGGCGCGGCTTTTTGTGAATGGCTAAAGGCAGATCCGAGCTGTGCAGCCGTTCGTGAGCTGGGGCGCAAAAGTGTTCCTGGATTGGATCTAGAAAAGCCTGAAAGTATCGCCAGAGCCGCTATCGATTTAGCGGCCGAAGCACCCTATCAGTTGATTGTGCACGCCGCTGGCCTGCTCCACCGTGACGAAATCAAGCCTGAAAGAAGTTATTGCGCGATTGAAGTGGAGGCGTTTCAGGCTGTCTTCCAAGTGAACACACTCGGGCCTGCTCTTGTGTTGCGCCACTTTCTTCCCTTGCTTGATACACAAGGCGCGATGGCGGTGCTCTCCGCCAAGGTCGGCAGCATTGGCGATAACCGGCTGGGCGGATGGTATGCCTATCGCGCCTCTAAGGCAGCGTTGAACATGCTGATTAAAACAGCGGCAATCGAACTGGCACGCACCCGTCCTAAGACCCGCTTACTGAGCCTTCATCCAGGCACTGTTATTTCAAGCCTGTCACAGCCCTTTCGGGGTGCCTCTGCTGCCAGGCCTGCAAGCATTGCTGCCCGAGAATTGTTGTCACTGATTGACCGCTTGGCGCCAGCCGACAGCGGCCATTTCTTTGCTTACACCGGAGAACGCCTACCCTGGTAGGCAAGGAGTACACCTTGAATCTGCAAGCGTTGATCGAGTTAGCTTTGAAGGGCGAAATCCGTGAGCTGGAGTTGCTGTCGCTGGAGGGTGGCTTTTATGTCGCGCGCGTCACGCAGGATCACGGTCAGTTCACGCTGCTCAACGATGCCGTGAAACCACTACACCTTCGTTCCGTCAGTCACCTGCGTGAATTACTGCAACTGGTTCCACCCTTTCCCTGTGTGCTGGTGCAGCAGTGCGTGCACGATGAAATGTGCGGCGTACGTGAAGGCCCCATAGATTCGTTGCGCATTCCTTTTTCACTTACGGCTCCATTGTGAGTCGTATGCATCTGGACCATCGCGCATGAAAAACATCCACCGCCTTCGTCTGGTTCTGGGCGACCAGTTATCGTTTGACCTCGCCTCTTTGCAGGGCCTGGACGCCGAGCACGATACGGTGTTGCTGTTCGAGGTGATGGAGGAAGCCAGCCATGTGCCCCATCACCCACAAAAAATCACACTCATCTTCAGCGCCATGCGCCACTTTGCCGAGGCGTTGCAGCAGCGTGGCATTCGCGTGCAGTACGTGACTCTCGATTATCCGCAGAACAGCGGTTCAGTGTCGGGTGAGTTGAGGCGCTGGCACGCATTGCTAGCACCGGATGAGTTGCACCTTACAGAATGTGGTGACTGGCGCCTGGAGCAGTCGCTCAAAGATTGTGGCTTGGCAATCCAGTGGCATACCGATACTCGTTTTCTCTGCACCCGACTAGAATTTGCGTCCTGGGCCGAAGGCAAAAAGCAGCTGCGTATGGAGTTCTTCTACCGAGAGATGCGACGCAAGAGTGGCTTGTTGCTCAATGGTGACAGTAGCCCGGTCGGCGGTGCCTGGAACTTTGATGCTGAAAACCGAAAGGCACTTCCCAAAGGCTTAAGAGCCCCCTCGCCCATGCGCTTTTCGGCCGATGCGATAACCCAGGATGTGCTGGCGCTGGTGGAAAAAAACTTCTCCGGCCACTATGGGTCCCTCGACACCGCGATTATCCGGTGACCCACGCCGATGCCCAAGCCTTGTGGGACTACTTCCTCGATTGGGGTTTGGCGGCCTTCGGCGACTATCAAGATGCGATGGCCAGTGACGAGCCCTTCCTGTTTCATGCGCGAATCAGCGCCGCGCTGAATATTGGCCTGCTGGATCTGCGTCAGGTGTGCAGCGACGTCGAGGAGGCGTACTGGGCGCACCGGATTCCACTAAACGCCGCCGAAGGCTTTATCCGTCAACTCATCGGCTGGCGTGAATATGTGAGGGGCGTCTACTGGGTGAAAATGCCCGACTACGCCGGCGGCAATCTGTTTGGCAACAGCCGGCCGCTTCCGGAGTTCTATTGGACGGGCGACACCAAAATTAACTGCATGGTTCAGGCGATCGGCTAAAGTTTGAAACATGCCTATGCCCACCATATCCAGCGGCTGATGGTGACCGGCAACTTTGCGTTGCTGACCGGCATCGCGCCAAACCAAATTTGCCAATGGTATCTGGCGATCTACATGGACGCGTTCGATTGGGTTGAGCTGCCCAATACCTTGGGCATGGTCATGCACGCCGATGGCGGTTACTTGGGCTCCAAGCCTTACTGCGCTAGTGGCCAATGTATAAAGCGCATGTCCGACTACTGTCGCAATTGCGCGTACAAAGTCAGTGAAAGCACTACGGACAACGCATGCCCTTTCAATTCGCTTTACTGGCATTTTCTAATGCGTCACGGCGACCTTTTGCGCGGCAATCAGCGCATGGGCATGGTCTACAAAAACCTTGATCGCATGACTGAATCAAAGCAGCAAGCGCTATGGGATCGTGGCCAGAAACTGCTCGCCAAACTGGACGTAGGGGAGTCGTTTTGAGGAAGAGTGAACTCCCGGTCAAAACCTGTGCGGTCTGCGGATTGCCCTTCGCCTGGCGCAAGAAGTGGGCACGCTGCTGGGCTGAGGTGCGCTACTGCTCGGAGCGTTGCCGGCGGCACAGACGCGTTCAAAACTGAGTATTAATTCCAGATATAAGTACTAAGTGCCACACGCTTAACTGCCGTCCCTACCGCGACCGCTCTTGTATTCGACCTGACCAATCATTTGCATCAGATTTGACTAGCATGATCCACGGACATGATGGGGCAGCAAACGACCAATTCTGTTGAAAAAGTCGGTCCTTCCAGACTGCCTGCATACAGACCGCGGAAAAGCCTTTTTTGCGCGCCGCTACGCGAAACCTGAGCCAGGAAACCTTTGCCGAAAATAAAAATCTCAATCTCGGACGCTTACTTTTCAGCTGCGGAAACCATGGCCAACTTTTTCAACAGAATCAATTCAAAGCTGCCCTTCATGGAAGGCAGCTCTCCCTGATAACGGGAAGTCTCCCCGTAAAGGGAGAAGAGCCTAGGCGATATCCGGTGCACGCGTAACTGGCACGAATTCTCCGACCCCGACCCTCGCGCCGGGTTTACTGTTTTCGTGTGACGGCCGCCACCTGTTTGGATCTAAACGTGCGGGTCAGCAGAGGCCTGATCGCGGGTTTTCCAAAGCGATAGCAGCACACCGCCTAGCAGCAAAGCCAGGGTCACGCTCAGGGAAATGGCCGCCGGAATCTTGCCGATGATGCCGACCATGAATATCTTGCCGCCGATAAACACTAACACCAGCGCCAGGGCATACTTGAGATAAGCGAAGCGGTGAATCATCGCCGCCAGAGCGAAATACAATGCACGCAGGCCAAGGATGGCGAAGATGTTTGAGGTGTAGACGATGAAGGGGTCCTGGGTGATGGCGAAGATCGCCGGCACACTGTCTACAGCAAACACCAAGTCGGCACACTCGATCAGCACCAGGGCCAGGAACAACGGCGTCGCCCAGACCGCGGACTTACCACTGGCATCCGCCTGGCGGACGAAGAAACGCCCGTCATGCAAGCGATCGGTCACCCGCATGTGTTTGCGCAGGAAATTCACCAGTAGGTTTTCACTAAGGTTCGGGTGGGCATCGATCTTGCTGAAGAGCATCTTTGCCCCGGTCAACAGCAGAAAGATGCCGAACACATAGAGAATCCAACTGAACTCGGCGACCAACGCCGCACCTAGGCCAATCATGATAGCGCGCAGCACTATCACACCGAGAATGCCCCAGAACAGGACCTCGTGCTGATACTTACGCGGAATTGAGAGAAAGCTGAAGATCATCGCCATCAGGAAGACGTTGTCCATCGACAACGATTTCTCGATTAGAAAGCCGGTGTAAAAATCCATCCCGGCCTCACCGCCCTTGACCAGCCAGACCCAGAGGCCAAACAGCAAGCCAGCCGTGATATAGCCAGCAGACAGCAGCAGGCTTTCACGAACCCCGATTTCTCGATGCTCACGGTGTAGCACCCCGAGGTCGAAAATCAACAGGCCGATAACGATGCCGATAAAAACTAGCCACAACCAAGTGGCGGTGCCGAGAAACTCGGCAAAAAAGAACGGTTCTAGGGCAGTCATGAGCCCCTCCTCTAAGTGTCGAAGTTGTACAAACTACAACTCCGACATGGCAGCGATTCGCTGTCAGAGGGGCCCGGCGTTGTGGGAAAAAATTTAGAGAGACACGTGGGTTTTCTCAATCACGTAAGAGTTGCAAGTTATTTCAATGTGGGAGGCCGCTGCTGAGGTCGGAATGTCGAGGTAGAAAATCCATAACAGCGTTTCATGCTGGCCTACTCTTGTGGCCGTTCGATACAAATGAGCTAGACGAGCTAGACGAGGATCAGCTATCACTGGCGGTTGACCTGAGCTACAACCTCAGAGAGTTGTACGATGAAGAGCCGATTCTTACGTCCAAGAGCCCATGGCCGCATCTGGTTCTCGGCCCAATTATTATCAACCGGTATAGACCTGTCGTCGAGGTAGTGCGACAGCGCTGGCCAACGTTTCAGGCTCTAAGCGGATGGTGATCAGGGCTGCCATCTGGGGACACTTTGAAATGGTGCTTCGCTCGAAGCCAGCGCAGGGATCGCCCCTACTGGACCACACATCATTCACGCGCCGGCGCTACTTTCAGCACAGCTAGGGTCAAACGTCTTTCCCCTAGCTAGACTGAATGTGACTATATGGAGGTTTGCTATGGCAACCCGGTGAACCCTTAACCCTTAACCGGCCACGTGAGTCACCCTCGGTTACTTAGAGGTATCTCACTGGCTGCATTTGGCCGATTCTGTTGAAAAAGTCGGCCTGCCCAAACTGCCTGATCATCGACTGGTGAAAACGCCTTTTTTGCACGCTGCCACGTGAAATCCGAGTCCGGAAGCCTCTGCCAAAAGTAAAGATTTCAATCTCGGACGCGTACTTTTCTGATGCGCAAACCATGGCCGACTTTTTCAACAGAATCGGCCGATTGCGTTCTTTCACGATGCGTTGCCGCCACCTCATGGACTACCCGAAGCGTGAACTCCAAGATGGCGGTATTTAGGGCGGGTAGGGCGAGCTTATTTGGGTTGATCTTGAAAAGCAGGCATCGTTCTGGGTGCTCCGGCCTGAAGGTTCGCAGGTGCGGGCCTCTTTTTTTGGTAATTCACATCACTCAATGCTGATGGGCATGCGAATGGATGGTGAGGGCGCCAGGTACCTTGGTGCGTTCGAGCCCCCCACGTTCCAGCCACCGGAGGGTCTGCTCATAGGCACGCTGCAGCAAAGACTCGGTCTGGTCAAAGTTGAACACCGAGACATTCACCGGACACAGGGGCGGGACGATGTGCAGACTGGTAAGAGTGCGGAAGTGTTCGATGTCGCTCACCAGTTGGCGCATGCTCATCAGATTGACGGTGTGCAGGGCCAAGGCGACCAGTCCTCTGGGTGGATGCGTTAGGTCGCAACTCATTCCGGTGGGGATTACCACGACGTTGGTGGCTCCCAAGGCTACGGCAGTCGAAATAGGTGTATTGCTTGCCACGCCGCCGTCAACCAGGAACTGATCGGCGATTTGTACGCAGGGGAACACTAGCGGTATGGCAGCGCTGGCCAGTAAGGCCTGCTCGAGTTCGCCACTCGACAGAACCGTCTCGGCACCACTGAGCAGGTTGGTGGTGACGATGTATAGGGGCAGCACCGCATCCTCAATGCGGTGAATGGGCAGTGCCTGACCCAGTAGCCGATTCAAGGCCGACGGCTGCAACAGATAGCCACGCCGTTTGATCAATCCTCTACAGGTATCGAACCAAGAGAGGGGGAAGATGTCGGTTTTACTCAGCCCGCGCCAGAATTCGGCGAGCGCCTCGACGCCATCGGAATCTGGTCTTGCGGCAAAGTAGGCACCGTTAATAGCGCCTACCGAAGCACCAACCACCATGTCGAATTGAACATTGGCTTCGACTAGGGCCCGCAACATACCAACCTGCACCGCCCCCAAACTGCCACCGCCAGCGAATACGATTGCGGTTTTTGTCGCCATGGCGGAAGTCTCTGTGCGGAAATGTATCGAATGAGTGTAGCTGGCGGGTCGGCATTACTTCCGGCAGCCGCCACATGCTCGATATTTCGCAAGTTAGAGTTACAGACCATGCCGAATCCCAACGGAACGGGATGAATGCGTAAGATTTCCGGTGATAGGAGATTAGTCTGTTGAGACCGCGTTCCGGGAAGCCCCCGAGGTGGGGCTCTTTTGAGCATTGCGAGCAGGTCAAGCTTCTTATGATCGTCTGCTTTTGGCACTTTGTTGCCTGTCGTGAAGAGCTGCATTCGAAAGCTGCGCTTGGTGGGGGGCGCCCGGAAACCTGCATTGACGGTCGGCCTGTAGTCTTTTTTCGAAGCGTGTGCCTACCGTTACCCTTCGTAGCTCGGTGCCCTTAGCGCCGCATCGGCAGCGGATGTCGCAATCATCAATTTCAGGGATCACTCTTCGACGCCGTGGGTTTTCGACTCCGCGGCTTACGCTTGGCTATAGAAACTTGGCGACCTGCAGCAGTTGCTGCTCCAATGTTTCAGCACGGGCATGCTGCGCTGCAGCACGTTGCTGGGTTTGGCCAAGCTCGGCTTGGATCGACTCCAGCCGTCGTTGCAACTGCTCGACATGCCGCCCGACTTCCTTTAGCTGGGTCGCCCGAAGCCTTGCCCTCCTCCCGGCCGCGGTCGACCTCCCGGTGCGCGCGATCCTCAACTCCACGCACGTAGATCTCCTGCGCGACGCGCTCCTGCTCGGCCTTGAGCCGCAGCGCCTGCAGATCCTGCTGCAACGTCTGGTTGTGCTGCTGAGCTTGATGGCGCTCGTACAGCAAGCTCTCACGCTGCAATTGCAGATCCTCGATCTGCAACTGGCGCTGGGACAGCAGCAGTTCTAAATCTGCCAGGCGTGATTCGGATGATTGGCGCCCAATCAAGGCCTCCGCTGCCTGCTGGCGAAACTGCGCCGCGTCCTGACGCGACTGGTCCTCGACCGTCGCTACTCGTTCGCGCTCTGCATCCAGCAACTGGCGTTGTTCGGCGAGTGCCTGCTCGGCGGCGCCCTGCGCCAAGCGAATGGCCTGCTGCCAGACCATCATGAACGCTTGCGCCACCTCACTTGGCAACCCCGGCAGGCGGGTCTCGCCGCTCAACCGCTGGGCGAGGCGTGACCACCATTGGTCCAACAGGCCGCCAACCCGCGCCGGACTGCCGCGCCCCAGTTCCAGGCGCACGCGCTCGACCGTCGGCCTTTCGCCACGCGCCAATACGGCATCCGCGGCGGCAAATACGTCATGTTCCGGTACCCCTACCGCCATGCCCCACCTCCGGCTATATTGGGTCTGATAATAAAATGTTATCCGACGTTATTTGCCGAAGTCGGAAATTTCAGTCCGATGACCGTACTCAATATTACCGATCAGTTACCCTTGGTCGACGCAACGCCGTTAGACCCGCATTTTCTGGCAATTAACGCGCAGGAGGCCGCGGCGGCGTTTATCGCGGCCGGCACCGCGGCGAATACGGTGCGCAGCTACCGCAGCGCCCTGACCTACTGGTCGGCCTGGCTGCAACTGCGTTATGGCCAGGTGCTGGGCGATGTGCCTCTGCCGGTCACGGTGGCGATTCAGTTTGTCCTTGATCACCTGGCCCGGCCGCTGGAAGACGGTAGCTGGACACATCTGCTGCCGCCGGCGATCGACACGGCGCTGGTCAACGCAAGGATCAAAGCCAAGCCAGGACCGCTGGCGTTCAACACGGTCAGCCATCGTCTGGCAGTACTGAGTAAATGGCACCGGCTCAACGAGTGGGAGAACCCATGCAACGCCGCGACGCTGAAGACCCTGCTGTGCGAAGCGCGTAAGGCTCAGTCGCGTCAGGGCATGAACGTGCGCAAGAAGACCGCGATCGTGCTGGAACCCTTGCAGGCGCTGCTCGCCACCTGCAACGACGGCGTGCGCGGCATCCGCGATCGCGCCCTGCTCCTGCTGGCCTGGAGCGGCGGCCGTCGCCGCTCGGAAGTGGTCGGCCTGCAGGTCGGCGATGTGCGGCCGCTGGATGCCGACACCTGGCTGTATAGCCTGGGCGTCACCAAGACCGACACCGGCGGCACCCGTCGCGAGAAGCCGCTACGCGGCCCGGCGGCACACGCCCTCGCCGCCTGGCTGGCCGCGGCACCAGCCACAGAGGGCCCTCTGTTTCGCCGTCTGTATAAAGGCGGCAAAGTCGGCACCACCGCGTTGTCGGCCGATCAGGTGGCGCGCATCGTCCAGCGTCGCGCCAGGCTCGCGGGTCTTGAGGGGGATTGGGACGCGCACAGCTTGAGGTCGGGGTTTGTCACCGAAGCCGGTCGCCAGGGTGTGCCGCTTGGCGAAGTGATGGCCATGACCGAGCATCGCAGCATCAGCACGGTGATGGGTTACTTCCAAGCCGGAACCTTGTTGGGTAGCCGCGTCAGCGCGCTAATGCCAGCAATAACGGAGAATGACAGCTAAACTTAGGCGCCTTACACGAACACCGTCAACTCTACTTGGGTAGACGACGTGGATCCTCATCTGGCGAATGGTGGCTAAACATGAGCACCTCAAAATCCTTTTTGCAGAACCTAAATTCCGCAGAGTTATATTCGTTAAGATTCCCCGAGCAAAAATCAGTCAAAATACGTCGCGACCTCAAGCATTTCGAGGAATGGTTGAAAGCCATTTTAAATACAGAAATTTCGTACGATGACGCAATATTCCATGCGTCATTATACAAAATATTCTTCCTCTACAATGTTGCTCTTTATCCGACCTCCAAGGCACAGGATAATTTTATACCCCACGAATTTAGCCTTCATCTTCAGCAACAAGGCCTAACTGATTCTGGCTCACTCAGTTGCAGCCAAGCAGCTTCTCGGATCATGACAGCCATTCGCTGGCAGGAATTTCACTTGCAGAGCTACGAACTGCAGTATTACCGACCAAGAATCGACACGCACTCTCTCATGAGCGAGTTGATACCCTTTTATCGCAAGATGGAAATTCTTGTCAAAAACGAAGAGCTTACCTATAAAAACGCGACACAGCCCGAGACTGTATTCAAGGTTTTCAGATCCCACGAAATTCCGGGCCCTCACGCGACGCGAGACCTTGTAATACTCATGATGACCTGGAACGCAGGCTGTACCCCAGCCGAGCTCATAAATTTTTCCCTCCAAGACCTCGTGCCGCAGGGTGCGCTTGACTGGGAGTACCACCGCTCAGATGCGCAGGAGGTTACGCCCGTCAGGTTAGACCCCTATGCGGTGATTGCGATTCTTGAGCATGCAGGTACACAGCCTGAGATCCCGCCGAGCGATAAACTCCTGTACTGTTTCGACGGTGATAGTGCCAGGCCATTCAAGGAAAATGAAATCGAGGTCATCCTCGAGCAACATTACCGCTTCGCTGAAGCCCTGTATGGTTTTGACCCCTATATCAGCATAGACGCTGATAACCCTGACCTTGACTACTCATCATCCAAAGAAGACATGATTTCGGACATGTTGACAGCATTCTACGATGCCATGATAAAAAATTCCGGACATCCGCACTCACGTTCACTCGGAGTAGATGACGATATTGACTGGGATGTGGCCGTACAACGCACGCGGAAGCAGCAGCGGGCAATAAGTCAACCAGTTGCTGGAGATACGCCGAGAGATGACGGCGACGATCAGGCCGATTGGGACAGCGCTGTCATCAAAAGAAAAGACTACTGAATCACATTAATAGTAGCCGCTTCCGACAAGATTAATTGAATTTCCGAGCAGGCTGTTAAAGCAGATTCCTCTTAAAAAAGCAATCGATAAAGCCCCTAGAGGAAGCGAAAAATATTCAAAGCACAGTAATAAAGATGACTCATGAACTTAGTCGCCCGAAATACAGGTGAGAATTTTTCCGAGCTATACGATTTTTCCTGCATGATTTATTTTTTCCTCAACACTTAGCTCACTACCACCAGTTGCTGGAGCCACTGCATATACACTTCGCAAACGAAGAACCAATTCATTAACTAGTTCCAGCTAGAAACGTCGGGCGCTTTATACATGCGAAACGAGGATTTATTTCCGTCAGCCCCTTCGAGATGCTCAATAGCATTCCGTTGCCAAAACGAATCCACCGAGCGACTTCGAATAGTTTGACTGTGGGTTGTGGTAAACCTTTGTGATGACAGCTGAAATACCGATTCCCTTACCTATATTTGCACGAACTTTTTCTCTGCTACGTCAAGCTCTACCCAAACGCAGTGACGTGCGGTCGTTTTTAACAGGCGATCTAACGTGTGATTTCACGGAGCAAATGAATACGAGTGGGCGCCGACGTGGACGAGCAGGTAGGTTAGAGTGCCGCCTCCATGAAAACTCAATTGCCTTCGAGGCTCAAACACCCAGCGAACGGAGCATCGCTGCCCAATCTCGGCTGCGGGAGGATTTGTACTGGCCTGATGTTGACTCACCCTCTTCATCTCCGCAGCTTTTTTGCCAAGATAACGCCGAAATAAACGTTAAGTTCGACTTGCCGCTACGTCCTTCGGAAAAGTATACGGCCCAACACACAGGATGAATCAGGCGGCCATAGCACGCATCCATTTGTCCCGCTAGCAACCCATGCTGCAATTGGCGTTGCAAAAGCGTGGTAATGTCGCAAGCCAATATTTGGCGAAGTAACCAGCGCTCAACTGAAGGAGTATTAGCCCTCTGGAACACGCTGTGCATTTTCTTCTCCGCTATCCACGCGAGCATTTTCTTCTCACACCCCGCTGCAGAATAGCGTAGCTGAGATGGTACCTTGGCGTTGCGCCAAAAGCTCAGCCAGTCCAGATAGGCCACTATGCTATAGCACTGCGCGGGCATCGAAGTTCCTTCCGCGCCGCGCCACAGCATCGATATCAGGCCGCGCGTCAGGCGTAAGCCAGGAAAATTCCGCTTCTTGAAATTCCTGAAAATGGACTTCGCGATACTGGCCAACTCTTTCGCCAGTGCCTCATCGGTTACCTCTGGCGCAACGCTCACCGAAAGAATGGCAGGGCGAAAAGTTGGGTATCGAGCAAGAACGGGAGCTAACGAAGCGTCACAGATTAGCGTCTGCAGATCCCGAAATAAATCCGCTTCTACGTGCGCAAATTGCCGAATGGACTCCGACAATTGCAATACGTTATCGCATTGAAAATCTGCGGCGCCTGCGATATCAAAATCGACAATTCCATTCCTTCCAAGACTGAGCAACTCGTGAGCCCGGCGCAAGCGCTCTGCTCCCAATGGACTGATGAAATGTAGCGACTGCCGATCTCGGGGGGCCCCCAGATGCTGACCGCAACGCCAACAACCATAAGGATATTTGAACAGGTTTGCGTGCATCTCGTAACTTGTTGACGCACCACAATGAGGGCATTGACCGAGTAAACCAATTCCATGTACTGGACAGGTATCCATCAATTGGAATTGGAACAGCGTGTAGTGTCGTCCCTGCGCGAGGCAAGCCGGGCAGAACCGCAATACCAAAGCCACATGCCTTTCGGATTTAACAAAAGTTGGCACCAGGAACATAGATTCGACTTGCCAAGCGCTCAGGCCGAGCAATTCTTGCAATACGTCGTTGCGCACTGATCCGATATGAGCAAGATTTTTGGAATGATGTCGCCATGCGGGAGCAGTACCGCCGTATGGCTGGATGATCTTAATCAGTGAGACGCCCGTGATGACATTAACGAGTGAGAAGCGACAAATAATCGAGTAAACAGACTCATAAGGGATATGCCTTGGCCTAAGGCCGCAGTACTTCAACCGAGGTTTAAATAGTTCTTCCCTCAGGGTGATGATCATTGTTAAGGCAGCCCATGAGCGACTATTGAATTGGCCGTGGCGGCTTGAAACCAGGACTCCTGAATCAATTTCATACACGTTCCCCTGGTCAGGCTGAAATCAGCGCTGTCGTTGTCGGTATTTTCAGTCAGTAACATTTCTATCGTTTTTGTGAAATATTTCATTGGCACCTCCATGTCAACTTTAATATTCAGTTCAAGATAGGAGTCATTGAACGATTGCCAGAGTAAATCCCCAAAATTCTCCAGCCGAAAACCAGCAGCAAATGCCTCAGGTAAGAAAAAACGGGTATAGGTCCAATCAGTGCCCTCCGGATAAATTGCACTATCGTAGTAACTAAGGCACTGTACAAAATCGTCTTTCTCCTTAATGCCCCGAAAGGGGTGTTCGTAGAGCATAAAGCGATTCACAATAGCTTCGCCTTCTTCTCCTGTTTTCAGCAGGGAAATTTTTTGATCAAGCATCAGTCGTTGCCCCACCAATATAGGTATCAACGTAACACCGTGCAGCATCAAATCGTTATATATGTCCTTGATCCAGTCATAATGCGATGGTAGTAATCGCGAAGCCTCATCAAGGAATAATACGAAGAGTCTCCGAGGATCATTAGATGCCGCATCAACCATGAAGTGTATGAGGCGGGTATGTTTCACGCTTATACTGCATGTGTCCACCCAGCGCTTATGCCCTACCAGCGCCAACAAATCAGTATAGAAATTCCCTTTGTGTGGTGACATATCGCGTTTTGCATTGTATATCGCCACTGGCACGTGCGGAAAATCAATATCTAAACATTGCCGACAGTACATCATCGCGCTGGTTTTTCCGTAGCGAATTCGCCCCCAAATAACCAGTCCGGAATCTTTCCGCTTGATGACCTTTAGCACCATGGCATAAGTTTCACCAATAGAGTGCGTGGGCATCAAATAGGTCCTATTGCATACAGGATGCTGGTCCAGCGCAATTGGCCGCATATTCTGGATGTCCATAATACCTCTTGGTTCAGAAGGTGAAAACTTTCGTTAATTTGACGCGCTCTGGAGTGTTTGTGGTTGGATCCGCCTCCGCTGCCCGGACGGGAGGCGCTTCATCCATGACACGACCAGTCTCCTTATATAAAGTGGTCGCAACGCTTCTTGAAGCATTTCCAGTCGGTGATTTATGACGCCGCAATGCATCGCATGGCATCTCGCCGCGCGCGAATTGAAATTGACGTTCCCTGGTAGCCTTCCATAACTCAGAACGTACTTTCAGGCTATGCGGTTGAAGACACCAAGGATGTGGCGCACTTAGAACTCCCACGAAAACGCCATCCTCATCCAAAAGCCTGATGAATGAAACATCTTCTCGAGAGTATTCAATGAACATATGTCTGCCCACGGAATCGCTTCTTAAAATATCAAGGTTTTTGTACTTCAAATACGCGAAATTGATATAGGCCCCTCCGTATTTTGAAGAGGTTTTCACCACCACTGACTCTCTCACCATTGTAAACAGCAAGGCATCTCTATAACTTTCTGGTAGTTTGTTCGACGGGAGCATCGCCTCATCTCGCCGCAGACAGAATACCTCGAGTGGCGAATGCCCCTGCAAAGAAGAGTGAGATCGCCCATTGTAGTCAGAGATCACGATATCGATAGAGCTTTTCAGCTCCTCCAAAGTAAGCAGCATTTGCAGTGGCCTTTTCGATTTCGGAGATAAGCGCGCTATAATTTTATCGCGGTTATCGCTGCCAGTAGTTCCGATTATGCGATGGGAGTAATGCTGCACAATGAACAAGAAAAAACGTTCAATGATTGGTCTATCGTTCGGCGTATAAGTCCGACCAAATTCGGCAACACAGCCCACACGATCATGAAGAACTCGGACCACATGTTTGGCTTTGTGGGCCCAAGCGTTGTCAAGCTTTAATGTTGCCCAGGTTTCCCAGGCGCTACCATGCTCGCTCGGAAATCCGCCGGAACTCAAGTATTTGATCTTTGCTAATGCGTTGGGCGGTCTCTGGTGTGGTCCTAAGCTGTTGAATATTGCTTTAAGGACGTCGATCTGATCATACGTCTGGCCGAGCGCAATCGAATACCCCAATACGCAACGTGAATACACATCAATTAATAGGACTAGCCAGACCCGTAATATTTCATATCTGATCGGTTGTCCATAGCTATCAATTTCTTCGATAGCTAGCCGTATATCAATCATGTGTCCATCCGCTTCTACCTGCTGCAGAATGTCAGTTGGCGGCACAATATCTCTTGTATCCGAGTCATGTCGCTCCTTCTCCATTAGCGCCATCAGTTCTTTGTTCTTTTTTTTCAGGTATGCTCTCAAGCCAGAACGCGCATACGTTTTGCGATTATAGGGATACTGATCACTACTTACTCCCACTGATGCACACTGCTCCAGGAAGCTGTTATGTATAATATCAAAGTAATCGCCCCCTTCTTTTCGTGGCTTGTATGAGCGAGCGATTTTTTCCAGCCAAGGCGCTAACTCAGGGTAATCATTTATGAGTTTACTGAATGCCCCTGCATCGCCTAGACCTCCTGAGGAACTCGAACTTTCCAAAATCTTTTCTCGGCTATATTTTTGCAGTGAGGTACGCCGGTAGGGAATGGCACCTCTAAAGCCCACGGGTACTCCATCGCGATCTAGATCAAGGCATCTATTGATAGTCCGGTACAAACCACTACGATTGAGTCCATATTTTTCCTCAATTTCGCTAAGCGTTGCGCCTTCTTTTAGAAATGCATGTATTGCCTTGATTCGTTTCTCCGTCCTTTCTCGAATATCTTCAGAAAGAAGGTCAACGTCAATGCTTTTCCAGGCGTCGCAGTCATTTCCGCTAGCCAGGTATTCTTTACGACAAAAGCGACTTGAATCACTCATGCCCCACCCGAACCACTTTTATCTGGGTTAATCCGCGAATCCTTTTACTCTGCACGTCAGTTATCGCTATTCTTCCGCGTCTCACAAGCTCAAATAGTAGGCCTCCCGCATTCTCTGGAAATCGCTCTTGCAAGCTCAAAACTGCGCCTTGTATGGTGTCCTGGCCTCTCTCAACAAAGCGAAGCGCAGAATCCAGATTTCTCCCACTCAAAGACTCTTTAAACTTATTAATATAGGACAACATGCACAGTAGGTTTTCGGCATGCGTCTGGTCTTCCAGCCGGCATTGTGCGGTCAGGAAATCACACTGAATATCATTTTTTTCAGCGTACTCTAAAATTTCATTTTCGGCATTCCCACTCAGTTCTCGCTTGGAAAACACGAAGTGTGTAGAACTAGCAACTTCGTATTTGAGCGCCACTGAAATTTTTCTGGCGGTCAGATTTAGCACGATCTGATTAGCTAACACGTCGGTAGCGAAGGGATTAAACTCAATTACGGCCCAGCGCCAGAAACTCGGACGGCAATACAAACGTATTTGACTGGCTTTTTTTGGGCTGTAAACCAAAAATTCGGGTGCTCCCCCTGGTCTGCCTTTCGACTCCTCAGTAATGAAAGCCGTCATCACCCTAGCCTCGCCTTTGAAATGCAAGAAATGCCAAGAAAAATCAAACAGTTACAAAGTGTCAAAATTGCAGCATGATCGCTCAAGTTTCAAATTCTTAGGAATTATGGCTGCCCTAGCCGGTGATGCTAGACTGCTTAGAAATATCTAAAATAGTTTTTTATCGCTTTCGACCATGAAAAGAACTATAAAACCTATAAAATTTCCCTTAAGTGTAGCTTTTCAAGAAGTTTCAAAATTACTTGGTTGCACTTTTAGGGAATCGCAAGTCGTAAGACCCCTACAACGATCAACATCCGCACAGCGCCTTGAACTATCGCTCACCGAGGGAGTTCAGGCGCTAGGCAGCCGCATCAATTTAACAGGGAGTTGGTGTCCGGTTTTGTAGGGGCAAATCCACCTGCCACCCCCCGGGTCATCGGAAGTTGAATGGTTCTCCGACCGCTGCGAGAAAGTCTTCAAGGAAACGAACGAGCTCAGATCGCACGAGTTTTAGTCATTGCAATACCTTTTCGCCCCAGTTGTTTGACGCCATACATAGCCTGATCCGCCGCCTTAAGCAACGTATCGAGACTCTGTCCATGGATAGGACACAGCGAGACTCCGATACTGCACGATAGAGTTACCTCTCCTATGGTCGTTGCGACCGACTGCGCGATGGCTTCTAGCATCCTCTCGGCTTTGATTTCAGCACTTTCGGGGTTGGTGAGGTCTGTAATCAGAGCCACAAATTCATCTCCGCCGTAGCGTGCGACGGTGTCACAAGAACGCGTGGCCTGAAGCATACGATTCGCGACCGCTCGCAGAACCTGGTCGCCTACTTCATGGCCGTACTTGTCGTTGATTTCCTTAAAATGATCCAGGTCGATCAAAAGTACAGCAAACGGAATACCTTTCACTTCCCAATCCGAGAAGGCCTGGGCAAAACGCTCGGCGAATAGGTAACGGTTAGGCAGTTGTGTGAGCACATCATGGGTTGCGAGATAGGCAGAGCGCTCGTGCTCAACTTCGGCCCTTTCTATAGCCTTGAAATGCCTGATCAATACCGTCGGCATCAACACCAGTGCCCCGGCGAGTACTAAAAGAATCATCAACATTTCTTCGGTAAGGACATCCCCGAGACGGAGTTGCCGCTCGAATACCAACGTCATGGGCTGCGATGTGCTGCGGATCTCGACCCGGTCACCCAATTGCGGCAAGAAGAGGCGATCTAGAAAACCTGCTTGTTGAACCTGCGTTGAAAACACACTGCTTTCAGACCCGGCAGCGGTTTTCAGGACAGCATTGATGTGAACCAGAGGATCCGAGTTCGCATGGTTCACCACATCCACTAGCGAGCTCGTCTTGATCAGTAGCAAAGACACCATCGTGCTACCAAAAAAATTGGGGCGGGTGTTCTTTTGCTCCCCTTCAGGTCGACTAACTGACTGCATCAGTATGTACGCGTCGCCACCCTCATACATTGTAAAAACGGGGGATACGACGGGCTTCTGATTATTATGGGTTCGAGCCAACGCGTAGGAGAGATAGGCGACGGTTTCCAGCCTGACACCATAAATGGAGCTAGATTCCGGGAGTAATGGGTACATAAACAGTACAGGCCAAGTCTCGCTCAGATAGGCCTGATGCTGAGCAGGCTGCTGAGTGAGGCTTGGGAAGTCTTTAAGTTCAAAGTCTTGCCGCCAAGTGCGGCGCAACAGGTTTTCAAAGGCTGCCTGCTCAGCGATGGGTACCGCCCTCGCCGCCTCGAGCATGTAAATGTGAGGATAAGCGGATAAAACGGCCGCCGCATAACGAGCCGCTGCTTCCGTATCACTTTGATCGACCGCTTGGAGAAATGCTGAAAACCCCGCCAGCACAGCTTCATTGGTATCAAGCTGATTGCGCACGATGCCGGAAATATTCTGCACGTATTCCGAGAAACGCGTTGCCCGGCGTTCGGTCTCAGACTTCAACAGCAACATGGCCGAAAAACCAATCAGGCCGACAGCCAGAATAATGAACCCCACTAAGGAGCTGCGCCGCTTAGTCAATGTCATCCGGGTCGACCAACGCGTAGAGCGTACACGGTATCTCGCCCAGCCCCTCTCGAATCCTCATTTCCCATAGCGTCTCGTCCCTGTCTTATTTTCACGCGGCTTGCTTGCCTGGTCTGACCATCTATTGCGTTCGGGGCTAAAATCTCAGCCTTTCGAGTGGTGACGTTTGCAAGGTTTTGAACTTCGCTAACAACAGTAGAAAAGCTGATTATAGGGCAATTCGCCACTATCCAGAAGAGCGCTCTACTCCCATGGCACAAGCCCAATTCTGCGCAGTCTGCCAATGAGGGACTGGCGCGCACGCTTAGCACGAGGACATGAGTCGATGAATTGACGGTAGCGAACATAAGGCGATCAATCGTTGAAGCGCTTGGCCTCTTTAGGAAAGAATAATCTGAACATAACCTCGCTGTTCACGCCCCGCGAGGTTTACCAGATACTCCGTTGAAACACTGGCGAAATAATCTGACCGTATGATCCGCGTCACTGGAATCCGAGGGTACTAGAGATGAATCGGTCATCAAGAAGCCTGCGCAAACTGCTCGACTCCGTCGCTACCAACAATGAGCACGCGGCGCTGGATGTTATGCGTGCAGCTGAGCAGCTCACGGACGAGGTTTTGCGGCAACGGTTGCTAAACCTGATTCACCGGCTCAATCAGGACGCCGATGACCTGCGATTGGCGCGCGACGACATCCAGGGCGGTGCCATCAAATTCGCGTGACTGACCACCAGCGACTTAGCGGACTGGTTGCACTAACCGTGCACTCAAGCACAACAACACACCCAGCCACTCTGATCTATCTTAAGACGAAAAATCTGAGGGCAATTCAACTGCTACCTTGCCAAACGAAGCTGGAAAGCCATGCAGCAGACTTGCATAAAAGTTCAGATATATTCATGCCGGGTCAAGAGTGTACCCTCAAGAGTCATGATGGAGCCTAGAGGCAAACGATGAAACCGATCAATCAACTCTTCCTGCACTTCAACGACGGCCAGCGCCTGGCGCTGAGCTTCCCGGAACCGGACAAAGACCCAGCGCAAGTGACCCAGCTCATCCGCAAACAGCTCGAATCGCCTTACCTCAGTATCGAGGTGGATGGCGACCTGTTGCTGATCCCGCGCACCAGCATCACGTACCTGCAGATCACCCCTGCGCCGCCAAGCCTGCCGGACGTCACCGTTGTCGGGGCCAAATTGCTCGATTGAGCTCCGAATGCGGGATGGCACGCCTATCGGCAGCCTTCGCTCCTTCAACTGGCTGCATAGCTGCAACTCGCTGCGTCTGTTCTCACCTGCCACTTGGAGTTCGATCCTGGTTGGTGCCTGCCTCCTAGATTAAACTGCGACGAACTCCACTGCCAGACATCCCGCCGTCAGTTCCGCCACTAGACCACTACACAAATCACTGAGGCCGCTCACATCCACCCCAGCCACGTCCAGTAAGTACTGGCAAACACCAACAGCAATCCATAACCGATAAGCGTAACCAGCACGCCAACCCGAGCGAATTGTTTGGGATTAAAGGTATCCGTGCCCAGGCACACGATATTCTGCGGCGCATTGATGGGCAATATGAAGCCGAAACTGACGACGAACCCAAGTAACATGGTCATGCCCAAGCGACTGAAATCCCCAGGCAGGGTTTGCAGGACGGCCATCAGGATTGGAAGCAGTGCAGAAGTCAGCGCGGAAGCGCTGGCAAAGCCCAAGTGGATCAGAATAAGGAAGGCGCTCAGAACGGCAAATACCCCCAGCGTGCCGATTTTGTCCAGCCCCGTGTGCCCGACGACCTGAGCGCCCAGCCACTGCCCGGCCTGAGTGGTCAACAGCGCAGTGCCAAGGCTGATGCCGACTCCGAAGACAATCACGGTACCCCACGGGATTCGTGCTTGAACGTCTTTCCAGGTCATTACACCGAAACGGGGCAGTAACAACAGAACCAGCCCGGCATACGTGGTCGAGGTGGTATCGAAAGCGTGCAATTTACCTTCCGTCGCCCAAGCCAAAAGAAGGAGGCCAGAGACGGCCGCCGCTACGCTTGAATTTTCCACGCAGGAAAACCGATGCCAAATTCAGACCTGCTCCCTTCGCTGCTGTTAAAGATGAATCAAAACCAACTCGCCTTTGAGGCCGCCATCATGGAACTGACGCTCTGGGTCGATAAGCGTGGATCGGGTGAGGTGGGAGGCAATGTACGCGGTGCGCTGGAAACGATTACCAAAAATGAAGAGCTCATCACTATGACGCTCGCGGTATTGATGGCACCGTGATCTATCCAATACGTCGAAGAAGCCTGTTGAATAACTGGATTTGCGCCTTGGTAGACGGCGACCATATGGGCTTTGATTCGCTGCGACCATTCAAAGCGATTGCGCGCCGGGGGCATCCATCGCGTTCAAACAAAAACCAATCACAGCACCAGCAACGCCTCGTGGATCTCAATGGATGGAACAGCCTCTTTCTTGCGCTTGCTGGCAAGCCAGATTCTCGTTTTGCTCACATCGAAAATCTGCCCCTGCTCCATCAGCGTCAACACGAGTGCATCTGAAACCCGATAGCGACCACAGGCCGGACAATCTCTTTCCTCCCACGGGCCATTGCACTGGATGCGTTCAGCGACGCCAGCACAAACACGTTTGAGTTCGTGAACGGTTTCCACGACACCGCCAACGCAGTGGCCACGGTGATCTACACCCACTTGTTGCCGCCGAACTTCGCGCTAGCCTGGTCGGTTTTCTTCAACTTCCTATGGGGTGCTGCTGCCCAGCGGAGCAGCGGCTTTCGACATCATCGCGCTGCTGCCGGTGGAACTAATTCTGCAAGTTGGCTCGTCCGCCGGGTTCGCCATGATCTTCGCCCCGTTAAATCATGAGTTTGATCCAGTCGGCACGGCTGAATGGGCGTGATCCGTAAGCTTACTTGAAGGATATTCTTACTCGCCTGCCGACGCAGCGCGGGAGTGAGATTAGGAGCTGTTGCCGCACAGGTGGGCGCCCGTTTAATCACGCATTTGCGGTAGCAACAGGCAGGTCAGGTTAAGCAGCGCTGATTCAGTTTGCTTCCTCTAACACATTCAAAAGATCTACGAACTGGCCTGTCAGCTTGTGATGCCTGTCGAGGTAAATCAAGGGTAGGCACCGCTGGTGAGATTCACGCATCTTGACCGAGCTGCCCAGATACACCGGGAGAATTGGCAACCCTTCCTTGATGAGTTCGTCGACCAGATTGCGGTGGAAGCCAGTGGTGCTCAGATAGTGATTGATGACAATCCCTTCAACGACCAGTGACTCATTATGGTCAGCCTGTAGTTCTGCCACCTGTGCCAGCACTTGATACAGCGCCTGGCGAGCGAAGGTATCGCAATCAAATGGAATCAACACCGAATCCGCTGCGATGAGGGCACTGAACGCATAGAAATTCATGGCTGGTGGCGTATCGATGTAAACGCGGTCGTAGTCTTGGGAAACCTCGTCCAGTAGCTTGCGCAATTTGTTGATCTTGAATTTCGCTTCCAGCTTGGGCTGGAGATCAGCTAGCTCGCCGCTGGCTGTGATGACGTGAAGATTGTCATGGGCGGTCTCGAATATCTGCACGCGACTTTTCTTCGCCGCCGGCCCTGAAGACAGCGTTTGCTTGAAAAAATCGGCAATGCCCACTGGGATATTATCCCCGGTCATCCCTGTCAGGTAGTAAGTGGAATTAGCTTGGGCATCCAGATCGACAACAAGCGTGCGGTAGCCTTCATCTGCGCTTGCGGCGGCGAGGTTGCACACGATGCTCGACTTACCTACTCCACCTTTTTGATTGAAAATGACACGGCGCATCAATGCCCTACCTTTGGCAAAAGACTCCAGTCTATCGATTTGTTATTGACCTAAAGCGCTAAATTGATGAATTTTATGTGTCAGTGAGCTGGGGCGATATTAAATCGAGGTTTGGTACTTCCTTCCATTTCGCTGAAGGTCTCTTAACAATTGTTAATGCCCTACCCCACACGACCTGCCCAAAATCCGCAAAAACTACAATGAGCAGGAGTCCACCATGTCCACGCCTCCCGTTAGTGCAAAAACCGTATACGAACTCCTCCAGATTTCGGTCAAGACTCATCCTGATCAGCTCGCATTGAGCTACATCAACAGCCTGACACCGCTTGATACGCAGCACTTCAGTTACACCGAGCTGTTGTGCAACGTGAACCGTGCGGCACGACTGATCCTGGATCTCGCGGGCCGCCGCAAGCCTGTGGTTTCGCTGCTACTGCCAAACATTCCGCAGAGTCAGTACCTGCTCTGGGCCGCCGCCAGCGTTGGCATCGCCAACCCGCTCAACCCACTGCTCAACGAGGATGCCCTGTACAACCTGATGCTGGAGGCGAAAACCGACCTGATCTTCGTGCTCGGCCCACTACCGGGCAATGATCTTTGGCAAAAGGCCCTCAGCGTAGCCCAGCGTTTGCCACACAAGCCCAAGTGCGTATCCGTGATGGCGAAGGCTGGAGAGTACTGGTTTGATGAGTTACTCACGGTTTACAGCAATTCGGAACTGGAGACCCCATTGTTGCCGCGTGCCGACGACATCGCCGCTTACTTCCATACTGGCGGCACCACCGGCGTGCCTAAACTGGCCTGCCACACTCATGCCAATCAAGTTGCGGCAGCCCTCGCCTACGTGCGTTGCATGGCAACCAGCCCCAACGATGTTGCACTTAATGGTCTGCCGATCTTCCACGTCGCCGGGGCCTTGGTGAACAGTTTGGGAGGACTCGCCAGTGGTTTGCAGATGTTGCTGCCCACGCTCACAGGTTTCCGCAATCCCGAGGTGATCCGTCTTCACTGGCAATTGGTTGAGCAGTACCGAATCACTATCAGTAGCGGCATCCCGACCTCGGTTGCTGCGATGCTTGAAGTGCCGCTGGATGGCCACGACATCAGCTCGCTGCGCTTTATGCTCTCTGGCGGCGCACCGGTGCCTGCAGCGCTTTGCGAGCAAGTTCGCGCGGTTACCGGGCTCAATCTGTACCAAGCCTATGGCATGACCGAATGCGCTGGCGTCATCGCCCTGCCGAATCTTGAGCGACCTTCGATCCCCGGTAGTGCGGGACATGTCAGTGGAGAGGTGGAAGTGCGGATCGCCAACGGCGGTGAGATCTGTGTTCGCGGCCCGACGGTATTCCCCGGTTACCTGGGACAGAGTACCGTCCCCCTTGAAGACGGCTGGCTACGCACTGGCGACTTGGGGCATTTGGACGAGTCGGGCAACTTGTTCATCACCGGTCGGGCCAAGGATCTGATAATCCGCAGCGGCCATAACATTGACCCAGCTTTGATCGAGAACTGCCTGGAGTCCCATCCAGCGGTGTCGCTAGCCGCAGCAGTAAGTATGCCCGATGAATACGCCGGTGAGCTGCCGGTGGCCTTCGTGCAGTTGCACAAAGGCAGCCATATCAGCATTGACGAACTGCAGCAGTATGCCTTCGAGAACATCGCTGAGCGCCCCGCCTGCCCGAAGCGCATTTTCCTGGTCGACGCCCTTCCAGTCACGGCGGTAGGAAAGATCTTCAAACAGCGCCTGCGGGAGCTGGCGGCGTCATACGCCTTTGGCGAACGCATTGCGCCGCGTTGCGGAAAGCTCGTTGTCGAGGTAAGCCATCAGGCCGATGGCAGTCTGCTGGTCAATCTCGATGCAGTGCCACTCGAACATCTGAAGTGGTGCGCGGAACAAGCCGAGCGGCTGAACTTGCGCGTTCTGACACCGAAGAACGAAAACTGTGATTGATTATGACCACCTAATCAGGCGCCCAGCTTGGACTTGATCCGCGAAAATGACACCGGATCCATGCTCAGATAACTCGCCAGCTGGTACTGCGGTACTCGCTGCAGTAACCACGCTTCGTGCCCCAGCAACCAGCGATAGCGCTCCTCACTGTTGCAGGTGAGGAGCAGCGCCTCGCGGGATTCGTTGCGTAGCATGATTTCCCTGGTGGCCTTGTCGACAAACCCCTGCAACTGAGGGAAATGCTCACGCAGGCGGATTAAAGTATGCAGCGGCACAGCCACCAGCCAGCTGTGCTCCAGCGCCTCAATAGTGTAGGTGCAGGGTTGTTGCTTCAAGTAGGCGCTAAGCGAACCAATCACCTCTCCTTCGTGGAAGAAAGCCTTATTCCGTTGCTTACCTTCTGGTGACGAATAGTAATAGCGGATCAGGCCGGAAAGGATTACGAAAAAGTGCGTAGGGGTTTCGCCTGCGCGAATGATCGGCTGATCGCGAGTAAAGTACCGGAGTTCAAACACCTTCACGAGGTGTGCCCAGAGCTGCGGATCATTCACTCCATACCCGTCGAAAACTGCCGCGAGCATTTTCAGTGCGTTTACATCCAGCGCGCTTTTCACAGTTAGCTTCACGCTCCCGGCGGGGTCATAGAATAAACCGCACATGTGAGATTCATTCTACGAGCCGAGTTACGGTTTCGACCAGCTTATTGACCTTTGTGTATCCCGATTCCCCGTCGCCAAACTGCTTCGGCTGATTGGAACCTGGATTTACTTTAGGATTTCACGAACTCCAGAAGATCAGCATTCAACCTTTCCTTGTGCGTATCGGTAATGCCATGAGGAGCACCCTCGTAAACGATCAGCTTGCTGTTCTTGATCAGTTTGGCCGAAGCGCGACCTGAAGCATCAATGTGCGCGCGTCAAAGGTACCGACATAAACTTCGCCATTAGCGTCGTTTACCGCCAGGCCCTCAGGGTTGCGAACCCCTTCAGGCAGATTCGCAAATGATTTCACCTGACCGTAGACCACATCCGGCTCCGCCAACGGCAAACTAGCCGGCAACAGGGACAAAGCGCATACCACGTAAACTTGGCGCCTGCTCAATTATGACACTCCCATCGATGTGGATTGGACTAACTATCAATGGTACTTCTTGACGGTATAGCCCTAGCATGCACACATCGGACGGTGCCCAACCACGTAAAATCGGCAAGATAAAAAACCACAGGAAACGTTTGGCTTTTTAAGGAACAAATCTCAACGAATTTGCCTGTTTTACGTAGTGCAGCATTGAGGATGGCGTGAAGATAGTTCAATCAGAATCCAGGTAGGTTGCCAGATGAAATGGATAATCCCATGGCTCCCCTCCATTCAAAGATCCCACCTCTAAATGAGCGTGTTGGCTGGCAACGATTGAAGCGTCAAGCCAACATCACCAAAGTTTTGGATGTACTGCAGCACTACGGCGACCAGCCAATTCGACTGGAGGAACTTCGCAGCAAAGCAGGTGTGAGCGAGCGGACACTACGCTCAATATTCAACGAGATATTTGGCGTCGGGCCCAATCGTTACATGTTGATTCGCCGACTGCATATGGTTCGAGCAGCATTGTCGATTGCTGACACGAGCACAGAATCCGTCAGCCACATCGCATTACGATTCGGGTTTACCGACAGCGGTCGTATGGCCTCCCAATACCACACGCTGTTCGGTGAGTATCCGAGCAAAACCTTGATGAGAGCTCGCTAACCGGCCGACGTCCCAGACTCCAAATCGCGCGCAGATGCTGGTGATCGTATCCTCAGTGCCGGCGTGACGAATTGCGCCGCGAATTGCATGTAAGCGTAATATCGATGAGGGCTCATCCCGGATAGACGGCTACGGCCACCCATCTGCCCAGCCGGTGTAACGGATCAACGGCTCAGGTACTCAGAGGTGGAAATGACCGGTGCGTAACCGAAGCTCAGCGCCGCCATAAACGCCGCATGCGCGTGCTCAGCGGGAACCTTGACCCCGTTGAACTCAAGATCGAGCGTGGCGCAAGCGTCATGCAACACCGTGGTGGTATAGCCAAAATCAACCGATGCGCGAGTCATGCCATCCACGCACATGTGACTCATGTTGCCAACGATGACGACCTCGTTGATCCCATGGCGGTCTAGGATGGATTTCAGTTCGGTCTCACGAAACGAATTGATGAAATGTTTGAGCACCACGGGCTCGCCCTCACGGTTCTTCGCGCTGTCGTGTATCTGTGCGCCCTCGCTGCCGGGGCGGAAAAAGGGTGCATTTTCATCCTTGAATTCATGCCGGATATGTACCACCAGGTCTCCCCGCTCACGGAACCTGTCAATCACCGTGGCTGCTTGTGCAGCGGCGTCCTCGACGTGAGACAGCGCCCACCTGCCGCCCGGAAAATAGTCGTTCTGGATATCAACGACCACCAACGCTTTTTTGTTTGAGTCAGTACTGCTCATGACCATTCTCCCAATGACGTGACGCCAGATGGAGCGGGCTGACTCGATCAAGTGCTAAAGTCAGCCTGCGCGTTTCAGAACGAGTTGTTAGTATCTTCAGCTGTTGCAAAGAGCGTCAATGCCAGTGCTTTCGCGACACCTTCGCCATAAGCCGGATCGGCCTTGGTGCAATTGGAGACATGGCGCTGTTTGATCTCCACAGAAGCATTGGGCTGGGGACATTAGCCTGAACAAGTTTCCTGGCTGCTCATAGTGATCTTCAACAATGCTCTGATCATAATGGCCTGCATCCCCTACAAGAGCCAAAGCCGGCTCATGCATCTCTCGATGATCCTCCCACTTTCCATGGCTATTAGGAGAGTAAGCAAGCGTCGACCCAAGGTTGCCATCCGTCCGCATCGCTCCGTCGCGGTGATAACTGTGAAATGGGCACCGAGGGGCATTGACCGGAATGTGATTGAAGTTCACACCCAAGCGATACCGCTGCGCATCGCCATAGGAAAATAGGCGGGCCTGGAGCATTTTATCCGGTGAAACGCTCACACCCGGAACGATATTCGCGGGGGAAAAAGCCGCTTGCTCGACCTCGGCAAAATGATTCTCAGGGTTGCGTTTCAGCTCCAGAATACCCACTTCCTGAAGCGGAAACTCTGCATGGGGCCAGACTTTGGTAAGGTCGAATGGGTTGTGCCGATGCACTCGCGCCTGTTCTTCGGTCATAGTCTGAATGCACAATTTCCAGCTCGGAAAATTCTTCTGCTCAATGCAGACATAAAGGTCGCGCAAATGGCTCTCGCGGTCGTTGCCCACAATTTGTGCCGCCTCACTGTCGCTCAGGTTCGTGATCCCTTGCTGACACACGAAATGAAATTTTGTCCATACACGCTGTTTTGCGCATTGACTAGACTGAAGGTATGGCTGCCGAAACCATGCATGTGCCGGTAACTGGCGGGAATGCCACGATCTGGCGTGCATATGCCGCTCCGGAATAACCTCTCGGTCGAATTGCGCCAGTTTTTCCAGCAACCAGATGTCTTGCAGCAGCGCTGGCCCACGCGGCCCGGCTGTCTGGATATTGAGGTTGTCGATCACCGGCGCACCGGTAGCATGGGTGAGTTTTTTATCGTTCATCAGGGTGACCTCTCCAGGCACTAGCCAATCAATTCGAGAAGATCGCGAGTGCTGACGATGACGTGCGCGTACGTAGGCCCATTGATGTCATGGGCGGCGATCATGGCCTCTTTGGAAAACGCTGCAGTGGCGTCCTTCACCAGCGTGACGTGATAACCCAGTTCCGCCGCAAACTTGCCGGTCGTTTCGATGCAGGTGTTAGCCAGCATGCCAACTATGATGACCGAATCGATTCCGTGCTGTTTGAGCTGAAAATCCAGATCCGTATTGGCAAACCCGCTGCCGCCCCAATGCTCCTGAACTACGACATCATTGGGCTGCGGCAAAAAATCCGGGTGCCACTCCCCTCCCCAGCTACCGACGGCGAACACCTGCGCTTTTCCCGCGCCCAACTGATAAGGGCTTGGATGCTTCCATCCTTGGAAATCCTGCGGCGTTGCACGGTGATGCGGTACGTAAAAAACATGAAGACCCGCCGCACGAACGGCCGCGACAACCCGGCGCAAATTGTTAAGCGTGTCGACGTCGTCAGCCACCGCCTTAGCGAGCCCTGCGAGCTTCCCTCCATCGCTGAGAAAATCGTTGTACGGATCCACCAACAGCAGAGCGGTGCTTTTGTGGGGATAATTGGCGTCACTCATTTGAACCTCCCGACCACCGGAAAAATACGCGTGCACTGCGGTTCAGGGCTTGTCCTTTGCGTCCCACGTGGCTGGCAAAGAAAGATCGCCCGACGCAACGTCCCAGACCGAACTGACGCACAGCAGAGGGTCGTGCAGATCAGCGTTGACCTTCAACCCTGCCGTGACACCGTCGTATTTGAAATTTTCAGGAAAACCGACAGCAGCCAACGGCACTTGGATCGTGACCGTGTCCTTGTCAACATTAAGTCCATAGCCTGGAGAGTCGATATAAAGCGGTACGCCGGGCCAGGTGGCTGGCATCTTCGGCTTCATGTCTTTGGGAATGTCGCGCACCTTCAGACCGCTTGGCCCGCAACTGGCTTCTTTGCTCAAAACAACCCAATGGGAATGCCACAGGCCGCCATCGTTGTCCTTCTTGCCGTCGCTGTTTTCATCCAGTTGTGGGGTGTCGTCGAAGTCCGGATGGGAAGTCAGCGCAAGCGCGAGGATGCCGGACTTGGGCTCGAAGCCGACGGCATCGCTGTCCAGACTGGTTGGCCATACATAACTGTAAACATCGGAGCCCGCAAATTTGCCTGTAGGTGTTGGCGTACTGCTACCCGCTGTACCGGCAACGACTTGTTGAAAGACAAGGTTATTGCCCTCGCGGTAGATGTGCGTATGAACCAAGTCAAATGCGGCATCAGCCTGGCTTCTGGCGCTGTTAATCCCGCCAGGCTCATGCGCCAGTAGTGGAAGACTCAAGACGGAAGATATGAGCAAAAACCATAAACGTTGCATGCCTACCCCCCTTAAGGGAAATGAACAGCTTTGCGTGGTTATAGCTGACACACGCCTTTCAGCGACTTGTTACAAGATTCGCTGATTTTGTGTATTGATCGACAATTTCTGGAGCGTAGTAATGATGCGCAAAGTGTATTTGGGAGACTACGTAAAAACGGCAAATAGCTCAGCGCGGCGTGAAAAAATTAAGGAATGTTCGAGAGGCTCAGCGCGATATCAGCCATTTCTTGATGCATCGGTACAACTGGATTCGGCCCCATCAATTCAACGGTGGGCTGGCGCCAGCTCGGGCCGAAGAAAAACTTAACGTCGTGTTCGGGATTAGTTGACCACTACACGCTCTGCGAACAATTGTCGGTATAGAAGTGAAATATGGATTGGAAAGTCTTTTTTCTGCGCGTGACCGTCGCGCTCGCTCTGGGTGCCCTGGTGGGTGCCGAACGTCAACTACGCCAGCGCATGGCTGGATTGCGTACCAATGCCCTGGTTTCAACCGGCGCGGCTTTGTTCGTCATGGTGTCGCTGCTCACTTCGCAGGGCGACAACTCTGGCGCCGCGCGAATGGCTGCGCAAGTCGTTTCCGGAATTGGTTTTCTGGGTGCTGGCGTGATCATGCCTCGGCTGTATACGTGGCACCTTCAGCATTGATGACGAGGCTCCCGATGAGGCTGAAGACATTGAAGCCAGTGCCAGGGTGTATGAAGAACACCTCCCGGTGTAGCAGTCGGGGGACGACCGCTCACGCGTCTCTTAGGGGAAACTCCAAGCGAAAGCTAGTACCTGCTTCATTGCTGTCAACTGTTACACGACCTCCATGCAGCTGCATAATCGAGTGAACAATTGCCAATCCCAGACCACCGGAGTCGTCCGGCTGATTACGTGATGGATCGCATCGGTAAAAACGCTCAAAAAGTCGCGGTAGATGCTCTGCTGCAATAGGCTCGCCATGATTGACCACAGCGATTTCGAGATTTTTCTCCAACACTGCGCTTCTAATAGTCACTGCCGTGCCGGGCGTTGCGTAGCGCAGCGCATTGGCTAGCAAGTTAGCCAGTGCTCGACGGATTAAGCCTGAATCCGCGAGCAACTCATGATTCGCATGATTAATCAGCTGTACATCTCGCTCTTGCGCGACGCCTTCAAAGTACTCGCACAATTGTGCGCTTAGAGCGTGCAGATTGATTTGTTCGAACTTTACACAATCGTGTGACTGCTCGGTGCGAGCGAGAAACAGCATGCTGTCAATCGTTCGCGCCAGACGCTCAAATTCTTCCTGATTCGAAACCAGCAGGTTCTGATAGTCCTCGATCGAACGACTGCGGCGCAGGGTTTGTTGGGTATGCCCCATCAAGTTGCTGAGCGGTGTCCGCATTTCATGGGCGAGGTCTTCCGAAAAGCGTGATAGCTGGGCGAACCCGTCTTCTAGGCGCGCCAGCATGTGGTTGAGGGTGTTACTGAGCACTTTCAGCTCACTGATTTTATTGAACTCATCCAGTCGTAAATGTAGATGCTGCACGTCAATGCTGGCAGCGTACGCTGCCAGTTGACGCACAGGTCGCAAGCCACGTTGACTGACCCACCAGCCAAGCGTAAAAGCCAACAGTGTTCCGACGGACAGGGCAAGCCAGAGCTTAAGTCGGTAAGCCCCCAGCATCTGCTCGCGTTCACTCAACAACTTGCCGGCAATCAGAGTCAAACGTCGATCCCCCTGCGTCACATTCTGCCAGGCGAAACGCACCGGTTCTGAATAGTTACCGTCGCCCACACGCGCAACCGGTGCGGGCGGCAACCTTGGCAAGATCATTTGTGCAGGGTTGACTTCGATCAACACCTTGCCAGTGTTATCGACAATCCACAGCAGGCTGTCACGATTACCCAGCATGTTTTCATAGAGCTTGGGTCGACTTCGCAGCGTCTCGATGCTCTCGCTGTCATTGATTAGCGCTTGCATGCGCTGCAAGCGCCCTAGCAAGGCCTGGTCATCGCGCCAGGCTATTTCTCGCTGTAACGATTGATAAAGATAGAAGCCAATACAGCCCAGCAGCACTGCACTGACTAAGGCGAACATGAGTGCCAGGCGAAGGCTAAGGGCACGCGGTAAGAGGTTCACGATTGCACTTCGAGCAGGTAACCGATACCTCGCACTGCGTGTATCAATTTAGGCGAATAAGGATCGTCGACCTTGGCGCGGAGTCGGCGGATGGCAACGTCGACTACGTTGGTGTCACTGTCGAAGTTCATCTGCCAGACCTGCGAGGCGATCAGCGCGCGCGATAGCACCTCACCTTCACGGCTGAGTAGTAGATGCAGCAGTGCAAATTCCTTATTGGTCAGGGTGAGGCGCTCCCCGTTTCGCATGACCTTACGCCGCAACAGATCCAGGCTCAGGTCGGCAACCGAAAAATACTCAACCTCGCGTGGCGGGCCACGGCGTAGCAAAGTACGTACGCGTGCCAGTAACTCGGCATAGGAAAACGGTTTAACCAAGTAATCGTCGGCCCCCAGCTCCAGCCCCTTGACCCGATCATCAATCGAATCGCGGGCGGTGAGAAACAACACAGGGGTCTGCCACTTGCGCCGAATGATCTGCAGCAATTGCCAGCCATCCAGGCCAGGCAGCATGACGTCCAGAATAATCAAGTCGAATTCACTTTCCTGTGCCAAATGCTGACCATCCAGTCCGTTCAGGGCAACCTCAACCATATAGCCAGACTCCGACAGAGCTTTGCGCAGGTAATCCGCTGTTTTCGCTTCATCTTCAACAACCAGGATACGCATTTTTCCTCCAGAACTGGCGCATAGGCTAGCCCGTTACACCCCGTTCTCAAATTACATATTGGTAATCAACACGCAATCATTCTGACCGGATGGATTGGGCAGTATGCCTGGCAATGACTTAGCCAATCTCAACCAAGGAAAAAAGCATGCGCACAGGCCTGTCGACCACATTGATGCTCACACTCGCAATGAGTTCTGCGTTCGCAATTGCAGCCCCAGATCAGGTTGCTCAGCGCAAGGACGTATCACTAGCGATGGCTAATGATTTGCTCAGTGCCGCACTGGCGGCCTGTCATGCCGAGGGTCGCACTGGCGTTGCCGCAGTCGTCGACCGTGGCGGCAATTTGGTAGCCGTCCAGCGCGACGACAATGTCGGCCCGCACAACACCTTGGCAGCTCAACGCAAAGCCTATACCGCGCTATCGACCAAGACGCCCACAAAGCTTTTGGCGGAGCGTGCTCGCAACTCACCGGACGCTGAAAACCTTAACACCCTTAATGAGCTGTTGTTGCTGGGCGGCGGAGTGCCTTTGAATTTTGAGGGCCAGGTAATCGGCGCTCTTGGTATGGCCGGTGCCGGTGGGGCTGCAATCGATGAAGGTTGCGCACTGGTCGCTATCAACAAAGTTCTACCTGCCGTTAAAAACTAAGGACGTAACCATGACCGTATTGAAAGCTTTCTTCGCTGGCGCTGTATTGAGTGCTATGTCGTCGCTGGCGTTAGCTGCAGCAAATCCGCTAAGCGTGCATGTACTCAACTTGCAGGATGGGCTGCCGTCCCCTGCAGTCAACGTCACTTTGGAAAAACAGGATGGCAAGCAATGGAGCATGCTCAATAGCGCTGCGACCAATGAACAAGGTCGTATAACCGGGCTCTACCCGGATGGACAGGCTCTAGAGAAAGGCACCTACCGTGTCACCTTCAAGACGGGTGAGTGGTTCAAAGCGCACAAAGTCTCCAGCTTCTTCCCGGAGGTGCCGGTCATTTTTGAAGTCGACGGCACCGTTGCGCACTACCACATTCCGTTGCTGCTCAGCCCATACGGTTTCTCCACCTACAGAGGAAACTGATGGATAAGCGATGCTAAATGGAGCTCCCCCAAACGTGGAGACAATGCCGCCCCTGAACGCACGGGCGGTATTTGGCCTTCAAAATGTCGATGGCGGAATCAGCCGCTGAGTTCGCTCACATTGCATGTTGATATCGGCAACATCACCTTTCCCAACCTTGATCACGAAGCTGAAAGGGTTTTGAGCATGCCCCTCAGTTGCCAAGTCCATCCCTTTCGGCATATCTTATACAAAACCTATACAGGAAGAGAGATCATGTACAACTAAACTCAGTGGCCGCTGACACACCTTGACGGTGAGTGCCCCCCTGCACTCGAGAAATCAAGATCCTGCGCCGACGGCGCCGGAGTGGCCGTGTGGTCATTAAGGTCAGTGCTGACGGTGTCGTTGTAATGGTTCACTAAACTGTTATTTAACTGATATTGGTTTTATATGTTTTCTTCGGACAGTCGAACTAATCACAGTGACAAAGTTAAGTTTCAACAGCCATAGAACTTACGCTGTAACATTTTTAGATAGGTTTCATGCCGATTACACCAACCATAGGTAAGCGCCATGCTGCGCTGGCAGGGAAACTTTGTGGAACGCCCAAGAAGTAGAGACCGTTGTCCACCTATCAGCACTCATGGAGTCATTAATGTTTAACAGCCGTCTGAAAAAAACGCTCCAAGACCAGAGCGCAGAGCTGTCTTTACTGCGCAAGCTAATTGAGCAGATGAACCGTGGCATGCTCTCAATCAGGCTTGATGCGCAGACACGTATTTGCGAATTCAACCAGCAATTTGCACTAACGTTAGGGTACTCAGACGAACGCCTTAAAGGACGGCCTCTGTCCGAAATTGTGCCCCCGTACGTCAAAAACCTGCCCTGCTTCCACGCGTTCAAATCTGCCGTGGCGAAATTTGAACCTATCAGTGACGACTACCGCTATCTGCGCTCAGATGGCAGCCTTGCTTGGTTGAAATTGCATTGGTTTCCCATACAAGACGAAAGCGGCGAGCTGTCCTACATTCAGGGCTACGGTAGCGAGATCAGCCAAACAATTGAACAGACAAAAGAGAATGAGGCCTTCATTGATGCGCTTATTCGATCTACGGCAGTTATCCAGTTCAACCTGGACGGTACAGTTGTCACAGCTAACACCCAGTTCCTCAAAGCTATGGGCTACTCACTTGAACAGATTGTAGGCAAGCATCACCGAATGTTCTGTAGTGCCGAGGAGGCTAACTCCTCCCAATACGCCGCCTTCTGGAAAACGCTCAACACTGGAGAATTTGTTGCTGACCGCTTTAAGCGAATTGACGGACGTGGCCGCGAAGTTTGGCTTGAGGCGACCTATAACCCTGTTTACGACACAGAGGGCAATCTTCAGAAAATCGTGAAGTTTGCAAGCGTAGTAACCGATCAGGTTGCACGGGAAACGGAGGTGAGGGAAGCGGCAGCCGTCGCTTATGACGTTTCCTTACAGACGGATGTGAGCGCCGAACAAGGTGCTGCGGTCGTCCAAAAAACCGTACAGACAATGCAACAGATCGCCGAACAGATGCAATCGGCCACAGATAGCATTGAGGCTCTCGACAAGCAGTCGCTATTAATCAGTTCCATCGTGCAGACCATTGGCGGCATTGCATCGCAGACTAACTTGTTGGCGCTTAACGCTGCCATTGAGGCTGCTCGTGCAGGAGAACAAGGTCGAGGCTTCGCAGTGGTTGCTGACGAAGTACGTCAGCTTGCGGGCCGCACAAGCGCGGCAACGGAAGAAATCGTGAGTGTCGTACAGCAGAACCAGGCGCTTGCAAGTCAAGCTGTTCGCGAAATGTTCAGCAGTCGAGAGCAGGCCGAGCTAGGACTGGCCCTGGCTATCCAAGCCGGGGACGTAATTGTGGATATTCAGGACGGTGCCAAGCAGGTCGTGAGCGCAGTCGGGCGCTTCGCCAATGAGCTGCAATAAGCTCGGAGCGGCCTTAACAACAGTCACGATCTCCGATCGTATCAATTCTTCAGGTTACTTTGGCATCCGAGCATCGTTACCGAGAAGTAGCAGCCTAGTGTTGATCAAGCGATAAATCCGCATCTTGTGGATTGCCAGTGCGGAGGATCCGCACTCGGCGTCCGAGAAAGTCGCCGAGGGATTCGTGGCGTTGGTTTCCGGTTTGCTACTGGCGCAATAGCGCCGCGGCAATGAAACCGGAGAAGGCCTCACAGTATTCCAATGAACAGTTTTTAGTGAGCGTCGCGGGCTTTTAACGAGTAAAAATCCGCGCCTGATTAAAGGGCTGGCTCGCTAATCCGACATCGCCCACAAGTTAAACGAGGTGTGGAGAAGCGTGCGTTAATCTATCTGCTAAACGTACAGATACGAGTCCGATGCTTTTGCCGGTTTTTTGGGGCACGCGTCATCAAGGGCTATCCTCGATTCCTGATCACGGAATGCGCGCTTGAGGGCAGCAATCGAAGGCTTCGAGCATCCTGAGCCAAGTGGGCCGGTAACCAAGGAATTCGCTTTTGGACTACCGTGTTCGTCAGTCTTAAGGGGCTTGGCATCAGACGAACGCACCTAGGCCGGCTGTTGGCCTGGTAGCGCCCAATCGACATTGCACCCGATGAGAATGCCGCTGGCCATTAGCGTTATACGGCGCCTCAATTTCACTCAATCCCAGTCGCAACAACGAATTCAGCCACTAGACCAGCGACGCAGCCACCAAACCTGGCCTGATCCCCTCCGCCATTCGTACAATATCCAGATCCTCCTCCCGCAATTGCTCGAAAATGAACGGATTCAACATCTGCCGAGTCGCCAGGACATTCCTGTCGACGATGCTGATACCCGCCTCGTTGCACACAGCCGACCAATGTTGCCGAACAGTTTCAAGCTGTGCGAGCACGATCGATCGAGCTGCGCGGCGGTCGAGCAAAAACAGGTGCGCAGCATCCAGGCAGAGCGCTATCTGACTTTGGTTTGCCTGCCCCATTATCAACATGCCCTGGCTTGCCACATTTCCCGTTCGCGCCTGGGGGCATATGTCATATGCCGGTGTTAGCGAATAGCCTTTGCCGTCGAAGAACGCAGCGTGGTTGCGGGCGTGGTCGTCGGTGTTGCCGCAGAGGATGTTGAAAACCAACCTGCCGAACAGCTCTCGCAAATCTGTCTTGGGGTCGTGGAAATCGCGGCGGATGATATGACTCAACGTTTCATAGCTCGTATAGCGAGCCATCATTTCATCCAGCCCCAGTAGAGTCAGTGCTGAAACCATTAGTTTTCTCGCCCAACCGCTGTTGTTGGCGACCCTGTAGCGATCAAACCACTCGATCAACAAAACATCCTTGTTCAGGACGCTCTGAAGCTGCACCGGTGCGACGTTCAGTCCCGCCAGGCTCGCCAACCGCATCATGATGAACTCGGATTTCACCACGCTGACGGTATCGTTGGAGGCTGAGAATTTCGCTACATACTTTCGGTCGTTTGCCTGAATCAGCGCTTTTGGACGCGCCCCTCCAATAGAGGTGACATGACGAAGGGCCTGTTCGAGCTTGGGCGTCAATGGGATGCCCTCCTCTACCAGTCGAGCCGCCTCGAGCAGCTCGGCCAATGTCGCATTGTCATTGCTGCGCGCGACGTATTCCGTCGCCGACTGCTGAAAATCGAGGGCACCAATCCGATCCGAGCCTGACTCGAGCATGTAGGTCTGCTCATCGAGGTCCTGGTTGTACACGTCAAGTCCGGCTTTACCAAACAGCCTGTTAATGATCACGCGCCGGCCCCAGGCATCGGGTGATGCATCGCGTAGCCCACTGGCGAGTTTCATGCCTTCGGGTGGGGCGATTACCTCGGCACCTAGCGGCAGCTCTAAAGAATTCACCGCGATAGCTTTCGGGTTAGCCAAGTAGCTCTGACCGTAGATGAAGGAGAACCGGTCGTATTGCCCCTGCCGGACCAGGCGGCCGGCAACCACCGGCTCTGAGTTGCCCGGAAGCCAGATCCAGACGAAGCAGTTCTTTGCAACGTGCTCAGAAGTCATTGCTCACCTCTTGTTTCGGTACCAGGATATGCGCTGGGAGTAGCGCCAGCTTGTCTTGCAGGCTTGCGAGCAAAGTAGAATGGCCATCTGCGGCCTGGAATAATTGGATTCCCAGAAGCTGTGCCATCTCGAAAACGACTCCAATCTCGCATCGTGGGTCTGCGGATTCGACACGCTGCACCAAGCTACGGGAAACGCCTGTTCGTTCAGCCAAAGCCTGCTGAGTCAGCCCCCGTTCTTTGCGCTTGAGTTGAATGAGCTGGCTGAGGATTTGCAGCGCGCTCAAGGTCATAGGTGAATATGTCCGGTTAGCCATGGCCCCCTCTATTCCCTACGTTCGTCACGAGCCTTGCGCCACGTGCCTGACGTGAACGCTCGCCATGGTCGCAAGCGTCAACAAAGCGTTAATTTTTTGAAACACTCCACAACCGCCGATCAGTTAAGTCAGTTTTTTTGACACTTCACCGATGCGCGGTCACAACTTTTGCACTCCGCTGGTTCCTAACACCGTGGTCGTCGATGGAATATTGGCGTCTATCGAGGTTTTAGCCTGATACGGAGATAAGCTCATGATTTTCGACGTGCAAAATTTTGGCGCCAAAGGAGATGGCATCACTGACGATACGGCGGCGATACAAAGCGCGATTGATGCAGCGGCCGCTGCAGGCGGTGGGCAGGTGTATATGCCGGCCGGGACTTATATCGTTTCGGGAGGTGAGGAACCCTCCGACGGCTGCCTGATGCTCAAGAGCAACGTCTATATGTACGGCGACGGCATGGGCGACACCACCGTCAAGGTGGCTGACGGCTCCGACACCAAGATCACCGGTGTCATCCGCTCGGCCTATGGCGAAGAAACCCACGACTTTGGCGTCAGCAACCTCACCATCGACGGCAACCGCGACAATACCACCGGCAAAGTCGACGGCTGGTTCAACGGCTACATTCCTGGCCAGGAAGGTTACGACTCCAACGTCACCCTCGACAGCGTCGAGATCAAAGATTGCTCCGGGTACGGTTTCGACCCCCACGAGCAGACCGTCAACATGGTTATCAAGAACAGTGTGTCCCACGGCAATGGCCTGGACGGTTTCGTTGCGGATTTCCTCAGCGACAGCACCTTCGAAAACAACATTGCCTATGACAATGACCGCCACGGTTTCAACGTCGTCACCAGCACCCACGATTTCACCCTCACCAACAACGTGGCCTACAACAATGGCGGCAATGGCATCGTGGTGCAGCGAGGGAGCGAGGACATCCCCTCCCCCAGCAACATCACCATCACCGGTGGCGAGGTGTACGGCAACGGCGCTGAAGGCGTGCTGGTCAAGCTATCCAGTGATGTAACCGTCAGCGGTGTCGATATCCACGACAACGCCAGCGCCGGTATCCGCATCTACGGCAGCAACCACGTCGAGATCATCGACAACACGCTCAGCAACAATTCCTTGGGCGCCCCCGTTCCGGAAATCATCATCCAGTCCTACGACGACACCCTGGGCGTGTCCGGCAAGTACTTCAACGGCAGCGACAACACGATCCAGGGCAACATCATCAGCGGCAGCAACCTGTCGACCTACGGTGTTGCAGAGCGCAATGAGGACGGCACCGATCGCAACGCCATCATCGGCAACACCATCAGCCACACCAGCAAGGGCGCCACGCTGGTCTATGGCGACGGCAGCTACGTCAGCGCCACGGTGCCCATGACTACCGTGCAAGGCACGACTGGCAACGATACCCTGCTGGGCAGCGCCGCCAGCGAGATTTTCTATGGCGCAGCCGGCAATGACACGATCAATGGCGGGGCCGGTGGCGACATTCTGGTGGGGGGTGCAGGCATCGACAAACTCACCGGCGGCACGGGTGCCGATACGTTTCGGTTCGTCGCCCAGTCGGACAGTTACCGCAACGCAATTGCAAGCTTCGATGACACCATTACCGACATCGACGTCACCCAGGACAAGATCGACCTCGCCGGCCTCGGTTTCACCGGCCTGGGCAATGGCCGTGGCGGCACCTTGCAGGTCAGCTACAGCGCCAGCAACGACCGCACCTACATCAAGGACTACGATGCCGATGCCAGCGGCAATCGCTTCGAGTTGATTCTTTCGGGCAACCTGGCGAGCACCCTGACCGCCAGCAACTTCATTTTCAACCGGGTGATCACCGGCACCAGCGGCAGCGACTCGCTGTCGGGTAGCGATTCCTCCGACACCCTGCTCGGCCTGGCGGGCAACGACAGCCTCAGTGGCGGCGCGGGCGACGACAAAATTGACGGCGGCGCCGGCATGGATACCCTTACCGGTGGCGCCGGGGCGGACACCTTTGTGTTCTCCAACCGTCTGGACAGTTACCGCAACTACAACACCGGCGGCGCCAACCTTGGCGACCTGATCACCGACTTCAATATTGCCGCTGACAAGATCGACCTCTCGGCCATGGGGTTCACCGGCCTGGGGGACGGCAAAAACAACACCGTGTACCTGGTGCTCAATACGGCTGGCACCAAGACTTACATCAAAACCCTGACCGCCGACGCCAATGGCAACCGCTTTGAGGTGGCCCTGGACAGCAATTACCTCGACAAGCTGACGAGCGCCAATTTCGTCTTTGCCACTTCGCCAACCGTCAACCATGCGCCAGTGGTGGCAACCGCACTGCTGGATCAGAACGCCACCGAAAACACCCCATTCAGCTACGTTTTGCCGGCCACCAGTTTTTCCGATCCGGATAACGACAGCCTCAGCTACAGCGCCAAACTGGCCAATGGCAGCGCCCTGCCCACTTGGCTGACCTTCGACGCCGCCACCCGCACCTTCAGCGGCACGCCGAGCGACACGGCATCCGGCACTTACTCCGTACAGGTCACCGCGACCGATGGCAGCAATGCAACAGTAAGCGACAGCTTTACCCTCGCCGTACAGGACGTGCCCGCCTCGCCCATTGTGATCAATGGCACGCCGAACAACGACACGCTGACGGGCACCGCTGCAAACGAACAACTGTTCGGTGGCGCTGGTAACGACACCCTGAATGGCAGTGCCGGCAATGACATTTTGGTCGGCGGCACTGGCGTGGATAAACTCTCCGGCGGCGCGGGTGCCGACGTATTCCGCTATACCTCGAAGCTCGACAGCTACCGCACCGGGACCACCAGTGCCAGTGATCAGATCCTTGATTTTGACGTGGCCGCCGACAAGATCGATGTGTCTGCACTCGGCTATACAGGCCTCGGCAATGGCCTTAACGGCACGCTGCAGGTGACTTACAGCGCTACGAGCAACCGAACTTACCTCAAGGACCTCACAGTCGACGCCAACGGCAACCGCTTCGAAGTGTCACTGGCGGGCAACCTGGTGAACAGCCTGACGGCGAGTCAGTTCGTTTTCGCCAATCAGAACACCCCCAGCAATGTGGCGCCGGTGGTGGCCATCCCCCTCCTCGACCAGAACGCCACCGAAAGCACTTTGTTCAAGTACACCGTGGCCAAGGATAGTTTCACCGACGCCAATCAGGATCTATTGACCTACAGCGCGACTCTCGCCGACGGTAGTGCCCTGCCCTCGTGGCTGAGTTTTAATGCTACCAGCCTGACCTTTACCGGCACGCCGATCAGCACGGCGTCCGGCAATTACAACGTACTGGTCAAGGCCACCGATCCTTCAGGTGCGTCGGTCAGCGACAGCTTCGCCTTGGCGGTGGCTGATGCGCCCGCCAACACCATCACCGGTACCAACAACGCCGAAAGCCTCAACGGCACGACGGGCGCGGACCTGATCCTGGGTCTCGCTGGCAACGACACCCTCAAGGCCGGCACCGGCGCGGACATTGTCGACGGTGGCGCCGGACGCGATTCGCTGTACGGGGGCGATGGCGCTGACACCTTCCGCTATACCAACGTACTCGACAGCTACCGCGACTACGACACCGGCGGTGTCACGGCCACCGACACGGTCTATGACTTCACCGCGGGCGTCGACAAGATCGACGTTTCAGCGCTGGGCTTTCTCGGCCTCGGCGACGGCAGCAATGGCACGTTGTACCTGACCCTGAACGCGGCCGGCGACAAGACCTACATCAAATCCGCCGAGGCGGACGCCGATGGCAATCGCTTCGAAATCGCCCTCAACGGCAACTACCTCAACACCCTGACCGCCAATGATTTCGTGTTCGGCGAGCGCGCCCAGCAAGACATCCTCTACCTGCCCACACTCGGCCAATCCAATGCGCGCCTGCTGCGCATGACGGAAGACGACGATCAGTCCGGCACCTCGATGCTGGTCAAAGATCTGGACCGTTACACTCCCTATGACGTGCGCAGCCAGTTCTCCGACGCCGATGGCAACGGCATTGACATCGCAGTGGGCGGCAGCACGGTCAATGGCATGTCGACCCTGAGCGCCGAGGAACTCAAGTTGTGCTGGTGGCTGACCGACACTAACCAACCCGGGCCTGCGCTGCTGCGTGCCGTGGCGTTGCTGGAGGACCAGCTCACCGAACTCAAGTCCATCGATAACGTCACCATGGGCATCATCTGGGGCCAGGGCGAGGAAGCCGCTCAGGAGATTGGTCGCTCCACCGACAAAGCCGCGGCAGCAGCGGCCTACAAGGCCGCGACTCTGAATGTGTTTGATTACTTGCACACCCAGTTCGGCAACTTCAGCGTCTACATGATGGAAATCGGTCACTACGAGCAGGACGCGGCGCGAGCCCGTGGTTACTCGGAAGAGAAAATCGCCTCCATCGTCGAGGGTGTCGGCTATGTCCGCGCCACCCAAGAAGCCATCGCCACCGAGCGCGCTGACGTCAAGCTCGCAGTGGACTACACCGACCTGCCGTTGCGCTACGAGGTAGATCCGCTGGTGTACCCGGACGACGTCTGGCATTTGCACGAGGAATCGGCGGAAATCGTCGGCCAGCGCTTAGCCGATTACATTGCCAATGACCTTGGCTTCCAGGGCAACCCTAACGACAACAACAGCGTGCAAGCCATTTTCGACAACGCTCAGAACCAGGGCGGGATGATTTCCGGCACTGATCAGGCGGATACCCTGGTGGGCAGTTCGGGTAACGACACACTGGATGGCGACCTGGGCGCCGACACCATGACCGGTGGTGATGGCAACGACATCTACGTGGTCGATAACGCGTTCGACAGTGTGGTGGAAACCAACACCTCGACCTCGCAGATCGATACCGTGAAGGCCTCGGTCAGTTGGACGCTGGGCGCCAATCTCGAAAACCTGGTGCTCACCGGCGTTTCGGAGATCGATGGCACCGGCAATGAGCGGCGCAATTTCATCACTGGCAATGCCGCCGACAACGTGCTCGATGGTGCCGCAGGGGCCGACAGCATGAGCGGTGGCGAGGGAGACGATACGTACTATGTCGACAATGCCGATGACACCGTGATCGAGACCAACAGCAATGTGGTGCCCGGAGGAATCGACAGCGTGCACAGCAACCTGTCTGCGCATACCCTTGGCAGCAACGTCGAGAATCTGTACATCGACAGCGCTGGTGCCGCCAATGGCACGGGTAATGCGCAGAACAACACGCTGTTCGCCGGTGCTGGCAACAACGTGCTCGACGGCCGCGATGGCAATGACACGGTGTCCTTCGGACGCGCCATGGCGGGGGTTGCTGTAAACCTCTCGACGTCCGCTCAACAAAACACCGCGGGGTCAGGACACGACACTTTGAAATTCGTCGAAAACGTGACGGGAAGTGCCTACGCCGACAGTTTGTCGGGCAACAGCGCCGCGAACATCCTGAACGGTGGTGCCGGTAACGACACGCTGGTGGGAGGTTCGGGCGATGATCGGCTGATAGGGGGTGCAGGCACCGACACCCTCAACGGTGGCACAGGCGCGGACACCTATGCGTTTGGTGCGCTGTCGGATCTGGGTATCGGGGCTTTGCGCGATGTGATCAGCGATTTCAAGACCACCGAGGGTGACCATCTGGATTTCACCAGCCTGGACGCCAACCCGCTGACCGCCACCGTCGATCCCTTCATGTTCATCGGCAGCAACGCCTTCGACCCCACCAACGCCACCGGCCAAATGCGCTTTGTCGACGGCATCCTCTACGGCAGCGTGAATGCCAACGCCACACCCGAGTTCGAATTCGAGATGGTGGGCGTCCAGCAGCTGCAGGCCAGCGATTTTACAGCCTGACCTGGTGTGAGGAAGCCTGCTCGCGATAGCGGCGGTACATTCAGCATGGAAGCTGATAGACCGACGGCTATCGCGAGCAAGCTCGATCCCAAAGTGAACCCATTCCCTTGACTGACCGGCATTGCCCAATGTGGTGAGGGGCTGGCTTTAAGCTCATTCTTCTTTGAAGGCCGCAAGCAAGCGCTCGCGCAAAGGTTTCATCAGGTAATTCATCAAGGTGCGCTCCCCCGTCACCACCGTGACATCGGCGAGCATGCCGGGGCGCACCTGCAAGCCGGCGGCCTGTAGCGAGGCGACGGTGTCGACGGGAATTTCGACCTTGGCGGAAAAGTACGGTTGGTGCGTCTGTTCATTGATCAACTGGTCAGCCGACACCGTAGTCACCGTACCGGTGACCGTCGGCGTATCCACCCGTTGCAGCGCAGTGAAATGCACGTGCACCGGCAGGCCCGGGCGTAACTTGTTGGCCATCAGAGGCTCGAAACGCGCGGTGATCGCCATCGGTGCATCCAGCGGCACCACCTGCATCAGGGTTTGGCCGGCCTGCGCAACGCCCCCGACCGTATGAATGCTCACGTCCATGACCTGCCCGGACACCGGCGCACGAATCGCACCGTTGTCGACTTCAAACTGCAAGGCATGAATCTGATCGGCATAACCTGCCGCCTCGGCAGAAACCTCGCTGAGCTGCGTTTCGGCATCACGGCGAAATTCCTGTTGCGCCTGCAACGCTTTGAGCCGGCTTTCGTTGATTGCCTGGCGGGTCCTGCCAACATCGCCCACTCCCGAGGAAATCTGTCCGGCCAACTGGGCTGCGTTGCGCTCGGCCTCGAGAAGTTTGTTGCGCGGAATGTAGCCTTCACGGGCCAAATTACGCAGGCCTTCCAGCTCCTGCTGCTGGAAGCGCATCTGTGCGTCGTAGTTGCGCTTGACGCCTTCGTAGCCGAGCAATTGCTGCCGCAAGGCCGCGGCTTCGTGGTCGATGATCTGCAAGCGGCTGCCCAGTTCTGCACGGCGGGTCAGAAACAACTGGCTCTGCAAAGCCATGGCGGCCTTGACCCTCGGCTCGTCGGCACGCTCCAGCAGTTCAGCGGGCCATTGGATCTCGGCCGAGCCCAGACGCTCGGCGATCAATCGCGCCTCGACGCTGCGATCGTTGAGCAGCTTGCCCAGCGTCACATCCCGTTGCGCCTGCGCCTGCACCGTGTTGAGCTGGACCAGTAATTGTCCCTGGGTGACGCGGTCGCCATCGCTGACCAGCAGCTTTTCTACCACCCCGCCGACCAACGACTGCACAGCCTTGCGTTCGCCCGCCACCACCACGGTGCCGCTGCCCACGACACCCTGGTCGAGCGGCGCCAGACAGGCCCAGAGCAGGAAGCCGCCCAATGTCAGGACCAGGAAAGCCACACCATAGCGAGCAGCTCCCCCGGCGTCGGTACTGGCGCGGGGCTGCAGCGTGGTGCCGCTCACACTCAGCCCCTGCTCATTGTACGTTTGTGCCTCTGTAGTCAGATCACGCATCTCTGCCAGCCTCTCTGACCACGGCCGGTCTTGGCCCCGGCCTCAATGCCTTGAGCACCCGATCCCTCGGACCGAATGCATGTTGAGTGCCGTCCTTGAGCACCAGAATGTGATCGACCACCGCCAGCACATTAGGCCGGTGGGTAATCAGCACCACGGTGCTGCCTGCAGCCTTGAGTGCATTGATGGCCTGCACCAGCGCCTGCTCTCCGGCTTCATCGAGATTGGAGTTGGGCTCATCGAGCACAATCAGAGACGGGCGTCCATAGATCGCGCGAGCCAGGCCGAGGCGTTGCTTTTGTCCACCGGACAAGCCAAGCCCACCGGGGCCCAGCGGCGTGTCGTAACCCTTTGGAAATTTCAGGATCATCTCGTGAATGCCGGCGTGACGCCCTGCGGCGATGATCTTGTCGGCGTCCTGCTCGCCGAAGCGGGCAATGTTGTCGGCCACACTACCGTCGAAGAGCTCGATGTCCTGCGGCAGGTATCCAAGGTGCGGGCCCAAGGCGTCGTGAGACCATTGACCGATCTCGGCGTCGTCAAGGCGCACCGACCCGCCCATGACCGGCCACACCCCGACCAGCGTCCTGGCCAGGGTTGATTTACCACTGGCGCTGGGACCGACGACGGCGAGTACATCACCTTTGGCCAGGCTGAAATTGATGCCCCTCAGAATCGGTTGCGAGGCGCCGGGCGGGCCGACATACACCTGCTCCAGGCGCATCGCTCCGGTGGGCGGTGGCAAGGGCATGCGCAGGCGCTCGCGCGGATGTTGGACAAGCAGTTGGCTCAGGCGCTGATAGCTTTGGCGGCCGGAGTTGAATTGCTTCCACGAGCCAATGGCGATCTCCACGGGTGCCAGGGCACGCCCCAGCAACAGCGACATCGCAATCATCATGCCCGCAGACAATTGACCCTCCAGCACCAGCAACGCCCCCAGCCCAAGGGCCAGCGACTGTCCGGAGATGCGCACGAATCGGGTCGTCGCAGTGATACGCGCGCCGCGATCGCTGGCATGGGACTGGGCGGCAATGATGCGTTGCTGCAGCAGGCTCCAGCGCTGGCGTAACGGCCCGAGCATGCCCAGGGCCTGGATGACTTCGGCATTCTGTAACGTGCTGTTCACATAGATCGACGACTGCACGCCCAGGCGATTGGCTTCGTCCAGGCGCGGACGAGTCGCTAACTCGCCCCACAGCGCCAAGCCAATCAGCACCAGCGCTAGCACCAGCGTCAGCACGCCGAACCAGGGATGAAAGATGAACGCCACCAGCACGAAGATGGGCAACCACGGTGCATCCATCAAGGCGATCAGGCCCTGGCCGGTGATCAATTGCCTTAGCGTCGCCAGATCGGTGAGCACCTGCGCCGGGTTGGCGTTGTGCTCGCGCAGGCTGCGGGCGAAGGCGGCGTCGAAAATCCGCTCGCCCAAGGCCTCGTCCAGCCCCGCGCTCATGCGAATCATCACCTCGCCGCGCACCCACTCGATCAGGGCGCTGAACATGAACAGTCCCAGGGCTATCAAGGTGAGCATGAACAAGGTGGTTTCGTTGCGACTGGTGAGAACCCGGTCGTACACCTGCATCATGTAGAGCGACGGCACCAGCACCAGCAGGTTGATCGCGCCACTGAACAGCGCCAACGACCAGAACACCCGGCGATAGCTTAATAAAGCGGCATCAATGTCATGACGCGGATCAAGAAGCAAACCCATAGAGTATCGCCCGCAAAAGGAATGGTCGGTCCAAGACGCAATCCATCGCGAGCTTTTTGCCCTCAGGCATTGGAGAAGAAAACAGACGTAGTCTGACGTGCCGCGATCAGAGACGATCCACGTCCGCTACAGACGCCAATTACTGACAACGCAACCATGGGTTAGTGCGGGCTTGATTTGCAGGGGGGTGACGGACGGGATACTGGCCCAACTCTTCAGTCAGCTCATGCGATACAACAAATCCGTGTTCTACTGCACCTTTGCGGCTTCCCTTCTGTTCCTGCCTGGAACTCGCCTAATAAACCTGGAATACCGGCATGCGACTGTCAGACTTTATCACCGGGAATCTTGAGCCAATACTGCAGGCCTGGGAAGATTTCGCGCGAACGATTGACACACCCGGTGCACCGCTGGATACCGCGGCACTACGGGATCATGCCGAACAAATGCTGCAAGCCATCGTGCTCGATTTACGTACCAAACAATCGGTGCAAGAGCAGATTGCAAAGGCACAGGGCAATGCGCCGACGATCGATACGGAAACGCCTGCGGAAACCCATGCAGTTACGCGACTAATGGCAGGTTTCACGATTGATCAAATGGTGTCGGAGTATCGCGCGCTCAGGACAAGTGTGCTCAGTCAGTGGTTGAAGCAAATCAAGGCTGGCACGCCACTGGATGTGGATGATATGACCCGATTCCATGAAGCCATCGACCAAGCGTTAGCGGAATCCATCGCGAGCTACTCACGAGCAGTTGAGGCATCACGCAACGTTTTTCTCGGCATCCTGGGCCATGATTTACGAACCCCGTTGGGCGCTATTTTACTCGGCGCTGACGTTCTGAGACGCTCGGAGGGACTTGGCGTAAGGGCTACCAGAATCTCCTCTCAAATTTACACCAGCGTTAAGCGCGCGAGTCAGATTGTCGGTGACCTGCTGGATCTCACACGATGTCAAATGGGCCCAGGAATTCCCGTCAAAAAAGAACGCTTGGACCTGTTGCCCCTGTGCGAGCGAATCGTCGATGAAATCCGGGCATTCCATCCCGGTACGGATATTCTGTTCGAGAACAAAGCGTCGGCAGGCGGAGAGTTTGATGGTGCGCGAATGGAGCAGGTGTTCTCTAATATCATTAGCAATGCGGTGCAGCACGGTGATAACCAGCAACCTATAGCGGTGGCTCTGAACGTTTCAGAGGACAGCGTTGTTTTTTCCGTTCATAACGCCGGCAAGCCGATCCCGGACGACGTTTTGCCCTTCATTTTTAATCCAATGGGCCGCTTTTCCCAGCACTCGATTATCGACCACGGCCCAAGTCAAGGACTAGGCCTGGGCTTGTTCATCGCTTCAGAGATCGTTACATCGCACGGCGGTGTCATCGAGGTTGAATCGACGCAAGGACAGGGCACCACTTTCTTTGTCAGGTTACCCAAACTTCATTCTGACCGCTTCGACTCCTGATCAAGCCATCGACATCGGGTATTCAATTAACGGTCTGGCGCCTGATTAAAGCTACATGCCATTGATAGATAAAGCATTTTTTCTGCGCATAAAGTCGGATGGCGAACTGCTAACATTTGCTTACAAAACAGTAGTTAGCTAAAGAGCGAGTATGCAACTACAGGTGATAGGTTAAGCCGCCTGAATTGACCATGAGATGCACAACCCGAATGATGCGCATCCAACTACCCTGTCTTACTGCCTTTGGGGTTTACGTTACCCTTGCTTGCCTGTTTGCGGCAGCATGGGTTACCCATCCTGCTCCAGTGCATTCTTCCTTTGCCCTGATGAATCCGGTCAGAGCTGTGGCTGATCAAGTAGCCGCACCGATTTATACCAGTCGTTTTGCCTCATCCGGGTTGGTGGATTTCGTGCACTCCTCGGCGGTAACCGCCTTGCCTGACGGTAGCCTGATGGCGGTCTGGTTCGCCGGCACTCGCGAAGGTGCATCCGACGTGCAGGTGCGCTCTGCCCGCTTCGACGCAAACACCGGCGAATGGGGTGCCGAACAGGTATTGGCGACCCGGGAATCGACCCAACAGGGCACTCGAAAATACATCCGGAAACTGGGCAACCCGGTCGTGGCGCTCGCCCCGGACAACCGCCTCTGGTTGTTCTACGTGTCCGTGTCGATGGGGGGCTGGGCCGGTAGCGCGGTCAATGTGATGGTCTCGGACGACTATGGTCGCCAATGGTCCGCGCCACGCCAATTGATCACCTCCCCCTTTCTGAATATCAGCACCCTGGTACGTTCGGCCCCGGTGTTTCATGCCGACGGCTCCATCGGCCTACCGATCTACCACGAATTCCTGGGCAAGTTTTCCGAGTACCTGTACCTAAGCGCAGACGGTGATGTGATCGATAAATTCCGCATCAGCCACGGCAAAAATTCATTGCAACCTACAGTTGTTCCGCTGGATGGGCAGCGCGGTATCGCCTTGCTGCGCTATGCCGGCAACACCCATCACCGTGTGCTGGCGACCCGCACGGAAGACGCCGGACAAACCTGGAGCGAGCCTTATCCGCTCGACCCTTCGAATCCGAATTCCTCGTTGGCGGCCGTCGCGACGCCCGAACATGGGTTGCTGGTGGCGCTCAATGACTTGCGGGAGGGGCGCTTCAAACTGAGTCTTTATGGTACCAACGCAAAAATGGACCAATGGCGCTCGCTGCGGGACCTCGACAAATCACCTGATCCTGAGGGCGATACGTTTTCACCCGAGGCTTACAAGGAAATCATCGGGAGAGAATTTCGCGGATCCAGTGGCGCACTTCGCCAACCGCTGGAGGCACAGTTCCTGAACAACCTCGACAACCGGGTCTGTAAGCAACAGGGCTGCAGTTTCGAATATGAATACCCGTACTTCATCCGAAGTCCCGACGGGATGTATCACTTGGTTTATTCCTGGAACAACACCTTCATCAAGCACGTCACCTTCAACGATGCATGGTTGTCCGAGCGTGCCAAATGATGAACCTGTGGCAAGCCCATATCAGCTTCACAATGATCCTCTTCCTGTTGCTGCCTTCTTTTGACCTAAAGAGGCCCGCGCGAATCGCGCTGTTGGTCGCCTTGCTGGCAGCCGGCTTCATACCGCTGGATGGCTTGTCCTTGGCTGCGTACTTACGCAGCCACATTGATGACCTTGCCATCACGACATTGGTGTTCATGGTGTGGGGCTGTTTGCGTCGACTGGGTTTCCTGCCGCCTGCGCAGCAAGGTACAACCAGCGTATTGGTCATCTTCGCCGCGATGGCGCTGGTGCTCTACCCGGCAACGCTGGGGTTGAGTTACCTGGACCCCTACCGATTCGGCTTCAGCCCGCGCCCGATGCTGATTTTCTTCGCACTGCTCACGGCAGGCCTGTTTTACCTGCGCAACTACCTGGCAGTCGTGATGCTGGCCAGTGCGACCCTGGCCTTCATCGTCGGGGTAAAACCTTCGCATAACTATTGGGATTACCTGGTTGATCCGCTGCTGGGCCTGTATTGCTGCGCAGTACTGGTGATTATTGCGGTGCGCTGGACGTATGGCTGGCTGATCACGCTGCGTGGATCAGTGAAAGACTCCAGATCCGTTTGAGATTCAACGACATTTTTAACAGGGGAACACGGATGGGTTGGCTGCAATCGAGACGTTTGCATTACTGGTCAGGCGCAACAGCGATTGCGTTTGTGCTGTTTGCGTTGCTACGGGTGGTGTTCTATTTCGGTTTTTCCGGTTTCGACGCCACAGCGTTGAGCGACGAAAATGCAGTCCTGGAAACCCTGGGCATCGGCTTCCGTTTCGATCTGCGCCTGGCCATCCTCGTCATGTTGCCAGTGGCGTTGCTGGCCTGGTTTCCGCGTTGGAATCTTGTCAGCAGCCGCCTGCTTCGCCGATTGGCACGCGTGTATGTGTCAGCCGCCATGTGCGCCCTGCTGCTGATCTATATCATCGATTTTGGCCATTACGCCTACCTGGGCGTCAGGATCAACGCCACCGTGCTGCGTTTCATCGAGGACGCGCAAATATCCCGTGACATGGTCTGGCAAACCTACCCGGTCATCTGGATTTCAATGGGGTGGCTGGCAACGGTTGCACTGGTGACGTTGGCCCTGGTGCGCCTGGAACGCGTGACGCTGGACCGCGACCGAAAAGTCATCCACCCGCTTTCCGCCACATGGGGTGGCGCGGTGATGGTCGTGTTGGTGTTGTTGGGCATTTTGGGCCGTGTCGAGAACATGAACCTTGAAAACCCTGTCCCGTTGCGCTGGAGCGATGCGTTTTTCTCCGGCAATAATCAGGTCGCCGCGCTGGGCCTGAACCCGGTGATATTCCTCTACGACACGGTCAAGGTCGGTCAGTTACGCTATGACGAAGCGCAGGTACGTGAACACTACGCCGTGATTGCCAAGTACCTGGGGGTCGACCAGCCCGACCCGCAAACCCTGAATTTTGTCCGTCACCAGGCACCACAACCCTACAAAGTATCGAGTTCACGGCCGCCGAACGTGATGTTTGTCATGCTGGAGTCGCTGGGTACCAGTGCCGTCGGCGCCTATGGCAACCCGATCAACCCGACGCCCAATATCGATCGCCTGGCCACGCAGAGCTGGTTCTTCGAGCACTTCTATGTGCCGGTCACCGGGACCGCAAAAACTGTTTGGGCGAGCATTAGCGGGGTTCCAGACGTCACTCGACAGGAAACCGCGACACGTAATCCGCTGATCACCAAACAGCACACACTGATCAATGCCTTCACCGGTTACGAGAAGATCTACACCATTGGCGGCAACTCCGGCTGGGCCAACATGAACGCCTTGATTCGGCAAAGTATCGACGGGGTTCGTTTGCTCGAAGAGCGGGACTGGAAATCCCCGGTCGTGGATGTCTGGGGCATTTCAGATCTGGATCTGTTCAAGGAAACCGACAAGGTCTTGCAGGCACTGCCCAAGGACAAACCGTTCTTTGCCTATGTGCAGACGGCCGGCAACCATCGTCCCTTCACGATCCCCAAGAGCAATGATGGATTCGAGGTCAAGCACCCTACCCTGGCGGAAGTTCAGGCCGCGGGGTCACGCACTGTCGAGCAGTACAACGCCGTGCGCTTGCTGGACTTCAATATCGGCCGTTTGATGGAAATTGCCAAAGAAGGTGGTTACTACGACAACACCATTTTTGTGCTGTTTGGCGACCATAACACCCGTATCGCCCAGATCCCTTTCCTGGCACCGGCCTATGAGCAACTGGGTCTGGAAAGTAACGCGGTGCCAATGATCATCCACGCACCGGGTCTACTTGGCACGCGGACCGTCAAGGAAGCAGTCGGTCTGGTGGACTTGCTGCCAACCGTGGCGGGCATGGCCGGCCTTGAGTTTCGCAACAGTGGCCTGGGGCGTGATATTCAGCAACCTGCGCCCGAGGGTGAACGCGTGGTGCCGTTGGTGCTGCGTGAAGGCACGTTCCCGTTGATTGCGGGCGTCACTCAACACTACATGGTGCAAATGGCGCACGACGGCAGCTCGCCGACCCTGCACGACCTGGCCTCACCGACGCCGCTGGACAACGTGGCCCAGCAAAACCCTGAAGAGTTCAAGCGTCTGGTGCAGTTGACTCGCGGCATGCATGAAACTTCAAGGTTGATGCTGTACCAGAACGTGCGCAAGTGATCGGGATTGCCAGCCTGATCGCGCTCGGGGTCGGACTATCGCGCCGACTCCGATAGCGTCCCCGTCAGCTTTGCACATCTGCTTCCCTCGAACCTTGAAGCCAGGGCCAGCCACTTCAATCCTCCGCCGGCCGCCTGAACACCAGCAACTTCCCGGTCGCACGCTGCACCACCTTGTCGTTCTGATTTAGCGTTTCCATGAACATCGTTACCACGCCCCGGTCCGGTTTGGAGGCGGACGGATCGATCGCCTGCACGGTGCTGAACAGCCGTAACACGTCATCCGGATAGGTTGGCGTTGGCCAACTCAGCTCGATTCCCAGGCCAATGATGCCGTCCGCCAAGGGCACGCTGGCCACTAGCAGCTTCATGGTCAGGGCCGCGGTGTTCCAGCCGCTGGCTGCCAGGCCGCCGAACAGGCTCAACCCGGCCTCTTCGGCGCTCAGGTGGAAAGGTTGCGGGTCGTATTCGCGAGCAAACGCCAGCATCGCTTCCCGATTGACGCTAACAGGGTCGCTTTCAAATTCCTGACCCAGACTCAGATCATCGAGATAAAGTTTTTCCCAGGAATGCGCAGTCATGATTCATTCCTCCGCAGTGCGTTACGAATAGTTTCAGCAGTTCATGGGGCTGCACAATGGTTACAGCCCTCCTTCCTCTGGCGGCGGATCCTGTACCCACTGCCAGAACAGCTGATACCCGACCGCCAGCACGACCGGCCCGATGAACAACCCGATGATGCCCCCGGTGACCATGCCGCCCAAGGCGCCGATCAGCACCACCGGCATCGGCACATCGACCCCGCGTCCCAACAACAGCGGCTTGAGTACGTTGTCCACCAGGCCGGCAACGAAGACATAAATGGCGAACACGATCGTCCCGGTGCTGGCGCCTTCGGTCGCAAACACAAAGACAATCACCGGCAGCGTGATCAGCGTCACCGGCAGTTGCATGATGCCGAGCAACAGCACCGCCAAGGCCAGAAGACCCGCTCCCGGGATGCCCTTAAAGACAAAACCGAGCCCCACCATCAGCATCTGGATAAACGCAATGCCCACCACGCCCAACGCCACCGCACGGATCGTGGCAGTGCACAGTGCAGCGATTCTCGGCCCCTTGACCGGATCGCTGACGCGCGACGCGATCTGCACCGCGCTACGGCTGCCGCTTTCGCCGTAGGCCATGAAGATGCCGGCAATGATCAAGGCAAAAATAAAGGTCAGGAAGCCCATGCCGACGCCCGCCAGTTTGCCCAGCAAGGCCAGGCTGACGTTTTTGATCTGTGGAATGTACTTGGCGGTAAGGTCGGGAAGGTTGGTTGAGGCCTGCAACCATAAATCAGACAGCGGCTTGCCCACCACCGGCCAGCTGGCGACGGACTCGGCGGGCGGCGGGATATGAACGTCGCCGCTTTTGACCAAGTCCATTGCGCGCTGGACCGAGTCAGCAATGGAGGTGCCCAGCAGGTAGACAGGCACCATCAAGATGACAATGGCAGCCAGGATGATCAGCGTCGCAATACGCCCTTCTTTTTGCCCCAATGGACCTTTCAGCCGCTCTTGCAACGGGTAAAGGGTGATCGCCAGGATCATCGACCACAGCATCAGGTCACGGAACGGACTGAAAATCTGGAAGCAGAAAAGCACCAGAACAACGATCAGCCCGGTCCGAATAAAGGTATCAAGCAGCGTGCGCGTCAACATTTTTTCGGAGAAAGTTGTTGGCTCCATGGTGTCTCCTCGAAGGTCGCCGCAAGGGTACGGGATCGTTAGCCCAGCATAGACGCTCGATGGAAAACGCGAGGATTCAACGCAGCTTCAATACAGGTCGACCGTTTTCGCACTGACTCCAGTTGCTCGGCGATGTCCCGGATGGTGTAACCCTGCACCAGCGGCAGCAGGACCTCGCACTCACGCTTCATGCCCTTGATTGCCAGACCGGTGGGCCGCGCAATTGCTGAGGGCCTGTTGCACGCTGCCCAGCAGCAATTGTTCGTTGTAGGGCTTTTCCAGTACGCGAGGTGCAGCTCGAGTAGGTTAAGATGCCTGCAAACCAGGCTCGCCACGAGACGCCCCGCATGCCAGATAACAGTCGGAACACTCCCCGCCTGATCAAGAAGTATCCCAATCGCCGACTGTATGACACCCACACCAGCAGTCACCTGACCCTGGCGGACATACGCCAGTTGGTCGTCGACAGGGTTGCGTTTCAGGTGGTCGATGCCAAGACGGGCGAGGATCTGACTCGCAGCATCTTGCTGCAGGTGATTCTGGAAGCGGAAAGCGGCGGTGAGCCGATCTTCACCAGCGACATGCTGATGGGGATTATCCAGTTCTACGGCCCTTATCAGGGTGTGCTGGGCAGCTACCTCGACAAAAGCATTCAGACGGTGATCGACATCCAGTCCCAGACAGGCGCGCAATCCTCCGAGGCCTGGAGCACCTTCATGCACCAGCAGGCGCCGGTCATCCAGGACCTGATGCGCCAGTATGTCGACCAGTCCAAGGCGCTCTACCTCAACACACAAAACATGTTCGGCCTGTTCACCGGCAAACCTGAAAGCGAAAACGGCACGAAAAAAAATGGCGACGGGGAGTAACCCGTCGCCATCGATGCTGCTGGCCTGACTTGACTTACTTGTTACCGCTGGTTGCCTTGGCGCTGGCTTCCGGCGCCGCTTTCTCGGTCGCGGCGTCGAAATTGCTCTGAGCCACATCGGCCGCCTGTTTCACGGCTTTCTGTGCGCTTTCAAACACCGTACCGGCATTCGCCAGACCCGACTTGAACGCCGCCACAACTGGCTCGGAGCCGGCCGGCGCGTTCTTGCTGATCGTTTCAACGAATTCTTGCACCTGACGAGTGCCCGCCTCGACCTGACTTGACGTCAGTTTGGCGATGTCCGACTGCGTACCCACGATTAACGCCTGAACCTGGCGATTGAACTCGGCCAGGCGTTCGCTTTGCGCGCTTGGCTGGGTGAACGACGCCTGCAAGTCAGCGAAACCCTGTGGGTCGCGCACGGCGAGCAATTTGCGAACGCCTTCGAAATGTTCTTCAGTGGAGTCACGCAGTGCCTTGAACTGCAATTGGCTCAGCTGTTCAACGCTGGCGAACACGTTGCCGCTGATTTGCTGCAACAGGTCGAGGTTAGCTTTCTGAGCGGTTTGCAGATTTTCCGGGTTGAAAAAAGACATGCTTGAATCTCCTGGTACGGGAAGGCCCGGATGAGCCTGAGGACGCGATAGCGATCCAACCAGTCATCGCGCTGAACTTGATATTGCAGCGCACAAATCTATTTGGCAATGGCTATTTTGTGCGCTGCACAACAAAGTTCGCTTCCTCGGCGGATATTCCCTATACACTCGTGAAAATTGAGCGGCTGGCTTGGCTTCTATGGGTCAGGGTGACGTTCCCACGCATGGCGTAAGGAGTTCACGATGGGTCAGGAAGAAAATATTGCACTGCACGATGAAGAGCTTTCGTCGCCGTCCGGTTTGCTTGAGCACCTGAACCATCTGCAGCGCCTAAACACCCGCAACGTTCTCGACGCCGTGCAACAGCGCCAGGCCAAAACCTACGCGCCCTCAAGCCTTGGGCAACTCAGACAGCCGACCCCGGCTGACTGGCACGAATACGTCACCGACTTTGGCCAACGCAGCATGTTGTTCTGGGACACCTTGCGTCAACGCGGCGACAACACCCTAGCCCACGAACGCGCCGGGTATCCGCTGCTGCTCAAGTTCAATCATGAAACCCTGGTCGCCGGTGAAGACCTGACTCGCCCGGTCAACTACTCGTTGCTGCAGATCCTCGCGGGCCCCGGGCAACTGCTCGACAGCAAAAAACAGCCAGTGATCATTATTGACCCACGTGGCGGTCACGGTTCGGGGATTGGCGGTTTCAAACAGGATTCGGTCATCGGCGAAAGCCTGCGCGCCGGCCATCCGACCTATTTCATCTCGTTCAGCCATTCGCCACGTCCGGGGCAAACCCTGGCGGACATCGTTGAAGCCCAGGCGCGGTTCCTCGAAGAGGTCAGCGCGCGACATCCCGCCAGCGCCAAACCCGTGGTGATCGGCAACTGCCAGGCCGGCTGGGCATTGATGGGCCTGGCGGCGACCCGCCCGGAACTGCCAGGACTGATCATCGTCAATGGCGCGCCGTTGTCGTACTGGGCCGGCGTCAATGGGCGCAATCCGATGCGCTACACGGGCGGTTTGCTGGGTGGAGGCTGGATGGCGCGCCTGGGCAGTGATCTGGGCAATGACCGTTTTGACGGCACCTGGCTGGTGAGCAATTTCGAAAGCCTCGACCCGGCCAACGCACTGTGGGGCAAGTACTACCACTTGTTCAGCGAAGTCGACAGCGAAGCCCCGCGCTTTCTGGATTTCGAACGCTGGTGGGGCAGCCCGACCCTGCTCAATGGCGAAGAGATCGAGATGATCGTCGACGATCTGTTCATCGGCAATCAGCTGTCAGGCGGCCTCGGGCGCAAGAGCAGCGGGCTCGACCTCAAACGCATCGAAGTGCCGGTGGTGGTGTTCTGCTCCTATGGCGACAACATCACCTCGCCGCAGCAGGCGCTGGACTGGATCACCGACGTCTATCCCAGCGATCTCGCGCTGCAAAATGCCGGTCGCACTATCGTTTACCTGCGGCACGCGAGCATCGGTCATCTGGGCATCTTCGTGTCGGGTGAAGTGGCGCGGCGTGAACACCGTGAGTTGCTTGGCGCGGTCGACGCGATCAACGAACTGCCGGGCGGGCTCTATGAAATGCTCATCGATGACCTGCCGGATAATTCGGATACGCCTTACGCCGTGCGTTTCGAGCCACGGCGTATCGCCGACATCCACGGTGACGTGCAGCCTCTCCGTGACGACGACCGCGAATTCGCGCTGGTCGAACGTGCCTCTGATTTCAACAACACGATGTATGACGTTTTTGTACGGCCGTGGTTGCGTCAGTTGATCAACGAGCCGACCGCCGAAATGCTGCGCAAGGCACACCCGTTCCACCAGCAACAGGTGATGTGGAACAGTCAGAACGCGGCGCTCTGGTGGCTGGCAGACAGTGCCGCTCAAGTGAGCAAGGCTCGACATCCCGCCGGCCCGTCCAATCCGTTGCTGGCCTGGCAGGAACTGTTTTCCAACCAGATACAGGACGCCTTGAACGGCTATCGGGACCTGCGTGATGCCGCTCAGGAGATGAGTTTTTACGGCGTGTATGGCGTCCTCAATAGCCTCACCGGAAATACCCCGGGGCGAGATCTCCAGGCACACGCCAAGCAGCACGATAAAGTACTCACCGAACGCCTTCAGGACGCCCTGCCCCTTGGCGGTTTGATGGAAGCCTTGATCCGGATCCTGTTCCTGCTGGGCCGCGACAGCGATGAACCGGGCAAGCAAAGCGTCGAGAAATTGATCCTGCAATTGCAAGTGTCGCTGCAGGACTACAGTGCCGAGCCGCTGGACCTGCGCGAAACCCTTCGCCTGCAAAAACTGCTGGTCGCCACCCACCCGCAGGAAAGCCTGCACAGCTTGCCCCTGATGCTGGTGGAGGTCAAAGAACGTCAACACGTGCTGGCGGCCGTCGCCAACTTGCTCCCGGAACTGCGGACCAGCGGCGCAGATAATCCGTTCTGGTCTGAATTGCACACGCTGCTCAATGTGCCGCTGCCAGGTTTCAGCCTGACTCAACCACCGGGTGAAGCCGCTGTTGTCGAGGAGAAAGCCCTGGTCGTCGTCGCTGAGCCGATTGCCCCGGTAACGCCGACAAAAACGCGCAAAACCGCAAAGGGCAAAAAAGGCCCGAAGAAACCTCCTGCACCATGATGAGCAACCTGTGTGTGGCGAGGGAGCTTGCTCGTGCTCGGCTGCGAAGCAGTCGCAAAGCTTTTGGGGCCGCTTCGCGACCCAGAGGGAGCAAGCTCCCTCGCCACACAGGGGATTCGTTGCTTACAAAATGGTTGACAGGCTCAAGCGCTGACGAGAACCGCGTCACACCGGCGCGGCTTCCTCGATCTCAAACGATTCATCGGAGCGGTACTGCCCCGGTGTCATGCCAAACCAGCGGCTACAGGCTTTGTTGAAGCTGCTGTGGTCATGAAAACCAAGGAGATACGCGACATGCTTCATGTTGAAGTGAGAATGACGCAGGTAGAAATCGGCCAATTGCCGACGCACCGCGTTCAGCACGTCCTTGAATTGTGTCCCTTCCTTTTCCAGCGCGCGTTGCAGCGTGCGCTTGCTGATGTTCAAGGCCGCCGCGATCGACTCCATGTCGCACTGCCCCTGCCCCTGACTCAAGCGCTCGGTAATCAGCGCGCGAATCCGGCCGACAATGCAAAAACCAAACAGCAGGTCCAGTTGCGCCTCGGCAAAACTGTCATGCAGCACCGCCAACGCTTCGTTGGCCATGCTCAACGGCCGCATCAGCTCCTGTCCATCAAACAAAATGCTGTCGTAAGGCGCGTCGAAATGCAGATGGCAGCCAAACAGCCGTCGATGCTCGGAGATATCGTCAGGTTCGGGATAAGTGAACTCGACACTCAAGGGTTGCGGTGCGTTACCGCCCGACAGCTTGCGACAGAAACCCAGCAATGACGCCAGCCCGGCATCGGTGTATTGGCGCGGTTTGACCGAACCATTCTGGTGATGATCGAGCCCGGACAGACGGTAATGTTGCTGTTCCGAAGTAAAGAAAAGGCTGAATCCGGTGCCAATCAACGGACTGAAACGGACCAGGCGCTCAAGGGCTTTTTTCAGATTCAAGCTGGACATCATGGTGTAGCCGACGATCTGAAAGCTGCCGGGGTGGAAACTGCCATAGGCCCGTAAGCCAATGTCCGGATCACCCGAGGCCTCACTGGCCAGTTCCCAGAGTCGATAGATGTTCTTTCGCTCGCAAAACGCTCCTGGTTTGTTTGCGAGATCAATGTCTAGTCCAGATTCCCGACACAGACTGGCAACATCCAGACCTTGAGCCGAGAGCGTATTTACCAGCACGCTGGCATAGCCTGAACTCATTCTATACATGGCGTCCTCAATGACCTGTGGAACCGAACATCCTGTCCGGAGCCATGACTTAACGGCGATGAATCAAAATTCTAACGGGTTGTTTCGTTGCCAATATTGATCCCAGTATAGGTAAATTCTCACTTAGGCAGTTGTTTCGGGCCATTCGTCGCCCGGTAGCCGCTAAACCGCGCATGGCACCGTTGGACACCACCCCGTCACCTCCCAACACTTCCGCATCCCCCGCCAATACCGAACAATCCCCCATCTTGCAGCGCAAAATACAAAAAGGAACGGTGCTTATGAAGTCGCTTGGTCGTATTGCGTTGGTCACGGGTGGTATGGGTGGTATTGGCACGGCGATAAGCCAGCGCCTGTACAAAGAAGGATTCAAGGTCATCGTCGGTTGCAGCGCTGATTCGGCCCGCAAAAACGATTGGATAGCCACTCAGCTGGCGGCGGGGTATCAATTCGAGTGCATCCACGGCGACATCACCGATTGGGAGTCGACGCGCAAGGCCTTCGAGATGGCGCGGGAACATTTCGGCCCGATCGATGTGCTGGTCAACAACGCCGGCATCACTCGTGATGCCTCTTTTCGCAAGCTGACGCCCGAGGACTGGAACGCGGTCATCGGCACCAACCTGAGCGGCGTGTTCAACACCACCAAGCAGGTGATTGAAGGGATGTTGGCCAAGGGCTGGGGACGGGTGATCAATATCTCCTCGATCAACGGTCAGCGCGGCCAGTTCGGCCAGACCAACTACAGCGCGGCCAAAGCCGGCATCCACGGTTTCACCATGGCACTGGCACGGGAAGTGTCCGGCAAGGGCGTGACCGTCAACACCGTCTCCCCAGGCTACATCCAGACCAGCATGACCGCGGCCATCCGCCCGGACATCCTCGACACCATGATTGCGGCCACCCCGGTCGGGCGCCTCGGCCAACCCGAAGAAATCGCCTCGATCGTTGCGTGGCTGGCTTCCGATGAATCGGGCTACAGCACCGGCGCCGACTTCTCGGTGAACGGCGGCATGAACATGCAGTAGACCGACCAGGGCAAGGACGCCCTGCTCCCGCTCGACAAAATCTTAATGAGGTCACGCATGAACGAAGTCGTAATCGTTGCCGCTACTCGTACCGCCATTGGCAGTTTTCAAGGTGCCTTGTCCGCGATTCCAGCCACCGAACTGGGTGCAGCGGTGATTCGCCGTCTGCTGGAGGAGACCAGTCTGGACGGCGCGCAGATCGATGAAGTGATCTTCGGCCAGGTCCTCACCGCAGGCTCGGGACAAAACCCGGCACGCCAGACGGCTATCAAGGCTGGACTGCCCTTTACTACCCCGGCCCTGACCCTGAACAAGGTCTGCGGCTCGGGCCTCAAGGCAGTGCAGCTGGCTGTTCAGGCGATCCGTTGCGGCGACGCCGAACTGGTGATTGCCGGCGGTCAGGAAAACATGAGCCTGGCACCTTATGTGCTACCCAAGGCACGCACCGGCCTGCGTCTGGGCCATGCGCACTTGCAAGACAGCCTGATTCAGGACGGTTTGTGGGACGCCTTCAACGACTACCACATGGGCATCACCGCTGAGAATCTGGCCACTCAGTACAGCCTCAGCCGCGAAGATCAGGACGCCTTCGCCGCCGCCTCGCAACAGAAAGCGGCCGCCGCCATCGAAGCGGGATATTTCAAGCGTGAAATCACGCCGATCCTGATCCCTCAGCGCAAGGGCGACCCGCTGGTTTTCGACACAGATGAACAACCGCGCCCGGGCAGCACGCTGCAAGCGTTCAGCAACCTGAAACCGGCGTTCCAGAAAGACGGCAGTGTCACCGCCGGCAACTCGTCGACGCTCAACGATGGCGCTGCCGTGTTGCTGCTGGCCAGTGCCGCCAAGGCCCAGGCCCTCGGCTTGCCGGTGCTGGCACGCATCAAGGCTTACGCCAGCGCGGGCGTGGACCCGTCGATCATGGGCATCGGCCCAGTGCCGGCCACCCGTCTGGTGCTGGAGAAAGCCGGCTGGAGCCTGGAGGACCTGGACCTGATCGAAGCCAACGAAGCGTTCGCCGCGCAATCACTGGCGGTCGGCAAAGAGCTGGGCTGGGACACCCGCAAGGTCAACGTCAACGGTGGCGCGATTGCGCTAGGTCATCCGATCGGCGCCTCGGGCGCGCGGATTCTAGTGTCGCTGGTGCACGAACTGATTCGCCGTGACGGCAAAAAAGGCTTGGCCACGTTGTGCATCGGCGGCGGCCAAGGCGTCGCTCTGGTCATCGAACGATAAGAAGAAACACAGGACTGCTTGCTTGACTGCTGACGCGGCGCCGAAATTCCGGCGCCGCGGTTTTTTTCTGCCCGGTTACTGATGTGGGCAAGGAGCTCCATGGACAATAACGCGCACACCTTCAATACCTTCTGGTCCGGCCAGGTTCCGTTCATTGCCTCCTTTGCAGTGCAACAATTACGTTTATGGGTCAGCACCAATCCGTGGTTCACCGGGCAGGAATACAACGAGTGGTTCGACCTGCCGCGCGGGACGCTTGACAGCCTTCAATCAGACTATCAACTGCAATGGGCGGACCTCGGCCAGCGGTTGATGAGCGGCCAGCCCTTCGCCTTTGAAGATCGACGTTTCGCCAGTGGCAACTGGAGCGAACCGCTGTTTGGCTCCCTCGCCGCGTTTTACCTGCTCAACGCCGGGTTCCTGCTTAAACTGCTCGACAAACTGCCGATCCAGGACAAGAAACCCCGCCGGCGCCTGCTGTATCTCGTGGAGCAAGCCATCGCCGCTGGCGCGCCGAGCAATTTTCTGGCGAGCAATCCCGATGCTCTCCAGCGAGCCGCGGACACTCAAGGCGGAAGCCTGCTTACGGGCCTGCTGCACTTGGCCAGCGATCTGCAGGAAGGCAAGATGCGCCAGTGCGACAGCGGCGCCTTCAAGGTCGGTGTCGACCTGGCCAGCACGCCCGGCGAAGTGGTGTTTGAGAACGAACTCTTCCAGTTAATTCAGTACTACCCGCAAAGCGAAACCCAGTACCAGCGTCCGGTCTTTGTCGTACCGCCGTCGATCAACAAGTACTACATCCTCGACCTGCGTCCCGACAACTCGATGATTCGCCACCTGTTGCAGCAAGGTCATCCGGTGTTTCTGATGTCGTGGCGCAACTTCGATCAGGCACACGCCGACACCACCTGGGATGACCTGATCGAAACCGGCATTATTAAAGGCCTGCACGTCACCCGTGAAATCAGCGGTGAGCAACGGCCCAATTGCGTCGGGTTCTGCATTGGCGGCACGCTGCTGAGCACCGCGCTGGCGGTGCTGGCGGCTCGCGGTGATCGCGAGATCGGCAGCGTGAGCCTGTTGACCACGTTCCTCGACTACCTCGACACGGGTCCCATCGATATCTTCGTCGACGAGCAACTGGTGGCTTACCGCGAGCGCACCATCGGTGGCGTTGACGGCCCCATCGGCCTGTTCAAGGGCGAGGACATGGGCAACACCTTCTCGCTGTTGCGCCCCAATGATTTGTGGTGGAACTACAACGTCGACAAGTACCTCAAGGGCCAGAAACCGATTCCCCTCGACCTGCTGTTCTGGAACAACGACAGCACCAACCTTCCCGGCCCGATGTATTGCTGGTACCTGCGCCACACCTATCTGCAGAACGACCTGAAATCCGGTGAACTGGACTGCTGCGGGGTCAAACTCGACCTGCAAGCCATCGACGCGCCGGCGTACATCCTCGCCACCCATGACGATCACATCGTGCCGTGGCGAAGCGCCTACGCCAGCACCGCACTGCTGTCGGGCACCAAGCGCTTCGTGCTAGGCGCTTCGGGGCATATCGCCGGGGTCATCAACCCGCCCGCCAAGGAAAAGCGCCATTACTGGACCAATAACCGGGTCACGAAAAACCCCGATACCTGGTTCAAGAATGCCGAACAACATCCCGGTAGCTGGTGGAATGACTGGTTCGCCTGGCTGGCCGAACACGCCGGTGAACGCCAGCCTTCGGCGCTGCACACCGGCAATGCGCAATACCCTGCGCTTGAATCGGCACCCGGTCGTTACGTGATGCAATGATGGACGGTCCCGCGCGATAGCTTTTATTGCGCGGGACGCGTGCATGATCTCGCCCCTCAAGAAAGTCAAAACACAGCACATCGGTTCAATATCCCCGCCCGAATCTACGCAACCATGGCCTCCTCACTCACCCTGTAAGGACATCGCCATGGCGATCGCAAAAGCAGTACCCGGCAAAACCCTGCTGACCCCGACCGACCACACGCTGATCATGATCGATCACCAGTCGCAGATGTCCTTTGCGACCAAGTCGATCGACGCCGTGACCCTGCGCAACAACGCTGCGCTGGTGGCCAAGGCTGCCCGTGGTTTCAAGGTTTCGACCATCCTTACCACGGTTGCCGAGAAGAGCTTCTCCGGCCCGATCTTCGACGAAATCAAATCGGTTTTTCCGGAACACAACGTCATCGACCGCACCAGCATGAACACCTGGGAAGACGAGCGTATCGCGGTTGAAGTCAACACGTTCGGCAAACAGAAAATCGTCCTCGCCGGCCTGTGGACCTCCGTGTGCATCGTCGGCCCGGCGCTGTCGGCCATCGATCAGGGTTTTGAGGTCTACGTGATTGCTGATGCCTGTGGTGATGTGACCACCGAAGCTCATGAAATGGCGATGCAGCGCATGATCCAGATCGGCGCGCGGCCGATGACGTCGCTGCAATACCTGCTTGAATTGCAACGCGACTGGGCACGTACCGAAACCTATGACGAAACCGTGAAAACCTCGATTGCCAACGGTGGGGCTTACGGTCTGGGTCTGATCTACGCCAAGACCATGTTCGGCGCCTCCGAAGGTCATTAAGCAGTAACGCGGCTCCGGGCACTCCGGAGTCGCTTCCCTCGCGGTGGACTGATCGATGACCTTTTCCTCAAAAGACCTCGGAGCCGGGTTGTGCTTGTGCTTGCCCGTGTTCTGTTCAGGCATGGCCGTGGGGGATGAATCGGCGGGTTTTCTGGCCGGCGCGAAGCTTGAGGTGCTGAGTCGAAACTTCTACCTCAACAACGACTATCGATCCCAGACGCCGACGGCCAAGAGCTATAAAGCCGAATGGGGTCAAGGGTTTATCAGCTCTTTTGAATCCGGTTTCACACCCGGCAGCATTGGATTCGGACTCGATGCCCATGGGTTTCTAGGGTTGAAACTGGATGGCGGCAAGGGCCATTCCGGGACGGGATTACTACCGCTGGACAGTGACGGCCGCAGCGAAGATAACTATTCCAGTGGTGGTGGCGCGTTGAAAATCAAGGCATCGAAAACCACGCTGGCCTTCGGTGAAATGATGGTCGAAACCCCGGTGTTCAACACCGCGGACAAACGCCTGCAGCCCGAGTACGCCAGCGGTTTTCTGCTGAACAGTCGCGACATCGAGGGGATGAACCTGGTCGCCGGCCACTTCACGTCATTCAAGAACCAGGACGCCTCTTCGGGCAAGGGCGACTTTTACGGCTACGGCGCTGACACCGAGGCGGGCGGCATTTCAATTCTGGGCGCCGACCTGTTTACGCAAAGTCCGCTCGGCGGTGCCCTCTACGCTTCAGAGCTGACCGACACCTGGCATCAGTACTACGCCAATCTGCACCTGAAACAGTCCGGCTGGTTCGTCGATGCCAATCTCTATCACACGCAGGATACTGGCCAGGCGCTGGCCGGCGCCATCGATAACACCGCGTTCAGCCTGTCGGGCAAATACACCGTCGATGCCCACGCCTTCACCTTGGCGTATCAAAAGGTTAACGGCGATACCCCATTCGATTTCATCGGTGGCGATTCCATTTACCTTGCCAACTCGATCAAATATGCCGACTTCAACGGCGCCCACGAACAGTCCTGGCAAGCTCGTTACGACCTTGATCTGGGCGCCTATGGCATTCCCGGCCTGAAATTCATGACCCGCTATGTCACGGGCAACAAGATCGACGGCACTCATGCACCCCAAGGCGGCGCCTACAATCCATTCGATGAGTCGGTCGGCGCGTACATGCCGCAGCAAGGTGATGGCGGACGCCATTGGGAGCGCGACATCGACTTGCGCTACATCGTGCAGTCCGGATCGGCCAAGGGCTTATCGCTGCAACTGTCCCATGTCTCGCACCGGGCCAACAGCGCTCAGGCTGGCGATGATATTGACCGGGTTTACGTGGTCATCGAGTATCCGCTGAGCTTTGGTCGAAAACGCGAACCCTCTGGATAAACGCGTTGCTCTAAAATCCATCGCGAGCAAGCTCGCTCCTACAGGGGGTTGGCGATTATCATGGCCGCCATTACCCACCCTGCTGTTATGAGACTGAGCATGACTTTCGATTTTGATCAGGTGTTCGACCGTCACGACACCGGCAGTGCCAAGTGGAGCCGCTACCCGGCCGAGGTATTGCCAATGTGGGTCGCTGACATGGATTTCGCCGCCCCATCGGTGATCATCCAGGCCCTGCAAAAACGTCTGCAACACCCGTTGCTCGGCTACAGCGTGGCTCAGGAAGACTTGCGCCACGCCATCGTCACCGATCTGTGGAACAAGTACGCCTGGCGCGTCGAGCCGCAAGCGCTGATTTTCCTGCCGGGGGTAGAGTCGGGTTTCAACATGGCTTTGCACGCACTGGTGCAGCCACAACAGAACGTCGTGGTCCAGGTTCCCAATTACCCACCGCTGCGGCATGCACCCGGCCATTGGGGCCTGAACAAGGTTGAACTGAATTTCGACACGCTGGCGAACGGCACCTATGCCACGCCACTCGATACCTTGCGCCAGTCACTGGCCGGTGGCGGCGCGTTGCTGCTGAGCAATCCGCACAACCCGCTGGGCAAGGCGTTCCCGAGGGAAGAACTGCAAGCGGTGGCCGACATCTGCCTGGAACAGGACGCCTGGATCATCTCCGACGAAATCCACGCCGAGCTGTGCTTCGACGGACGCAAACACATTCCCACTGCGTCGTTGAGCCCGGAAATCGCCCGTCGCACCATCACGCTGATGTCGGCGAGCAAGGCTTACAACATTGCCGGCCTGAAGACCTCGTTCATGATCATTCAGGATCGGGCCCTGCGCGAACGGGTCAACCACGCCCGTTGCGGCATGGTCGACAGCGTCAACCCGCTGGGCATGGAGGCGACACGCGTCGCTTATACCGAGGCCGGACCGTGGCTGACCGAGCTGGTGAGTTACCTGCAAGGCAACCGCGATTACCTGATCGATGCCGTTCGCACCCGGCTGCCGGGCATCAACATGAATGTTCCCCAAAGCACTTATCTGGCCTGGCTCGATTGCTCGGCACTGGGTCTGGAGAATCCGCAGCAGTTCTTCCTTGAACAGGCAAAGGTCGGGCTCAGCCCAGGCCTGGATTTTGGCGATGACTGCAAACAGTTCGTACGCCTGAATTTCGGCTGCCCGCGCGCGTTGCTGGAAGAAGGTATTGCGCGGATGGAGCGCAGTTTGATTAACCGCACGCTCTGATCCGATCTCAACGAAACCACATCCCCCTGTGGGTGCGAGCTTGCTCGCGATGGCGGTGTGTCAGTCGACGTAGATGCTGACTGTTGTGACGCCATCGCGAGCAAGCTCGCTCCCACAAGGGCTTGGGGAAATTTGAACGTTTCCAATCCAACCGAACTCACGGCAAAAGAGTGGGGTCCACCCTCTGACTCTTCTACCTTGAGAACGGAGACTTCCCCATGACTGACTATCCAAAACCACCTTTCAAAAAACAAGGCCAGCCCTTCCCCGGTTCCCAGAAGCAAATGGACCCGTACCCGGACTGTGGTGAGCAGAGCTACAAAGGCTCGGGCCGTCTGGAAGGCAAGATCGCCCTGATCACCGGCGCGGACAGCGGTATCGGCCGCGCGGTCGCCATCGCTTTCGCCCGTGAAGGCGCGGACGTCGCCGTTGCCTACCTCAATGAACATGAAGACGCGCACGAAACCGCACGCTGGGTCGAACAGGCCGGTCGTCAGTGCATCTTGCTGCCCGGCGACATCGCGCAGAAAGCGCAGTGCCAGGCGCTGGTCGACAAGACCGTCGAGCGCTTCGGGCGGATCGACATTCTGGTCAATAACGCCGCGTTTCAGATGACCCATGAAAATTTCGAGGACATCCCGGACGAAGAATGGGTGATGACCTTCGACGTCAACATGACCGCCATTTTCCGGATTTGCCAGGCGGCGCTGAAGCACATGCAACCCGGCAGCTCGATCATCAACTCCAGCTCGGTCAATTCGGACACGCCCAAGCCGACCCTCCTCCCCTACGCCACGACCAAAGGCGCGATTGCCAACTTCACCGCCGGCCTGGCGCAAATGCTGGGTCCGAAAAACATCCGGGTGAACTGCGTGGCGCCGGGGCCGATCTGGACGCCGCTGATCGTCTCGACCATGCCGGATGAGGAAGTGCAGAATTTTGGCGGACAAACACCGCTGGGACGGCCGGGTCAACCGGTCGAGGTGGCGCCGATTTATGTGCTGCTGGCGTCGGATGAGGCCAGCTACATCACCGGTCAACGCTACGGGATTACCGGCGGCAAACCGATGCTTTGATTGAGCACTATGTGGCGAGCGATCTTGCTCGCGCTTGAGTGCGCAGCACTCACAAAAATGGCAACGTTTTGGGGCCGCTCCGCCGCCCAGCGGGAGCAAGCTCCCTCGCCACAAAAGCTGTTCGGGACGACTCCTGAGCAATCACCGAAATCTTGCCGTTTCGCTCAAGGATGGCGAACTTGATTTCGCCACGGCAACATTGGCCGTGCTGTCGCGCAGCGCCCCCTCGGCCATTTCGCGGGCGACTTCACAACTGGTCAGGTTGAACGTTTCGATGGTGACAGGGCTGACGTTGGGCAATCGTTGCTTTGCTTCGGGGGAATAGACCACGGATTCGCTGACGTTCATGGCAATCTTCCCGACAGAGCTGCTCGGTTGACCTTCACTGCCTTCAAACATTCCCTCTATCGGACCACGCCACGGCTGCGTCGAGAAAAAGTGAACCCCTGCCAATTCTCGTCCCTCAATAGGTTAAGGCGCCCCCGTCACGGGCCGCTTCGATCAGGAGGTCGTCATGTCCGCACCTATCATCAAGCTGTTTACCCAACCGAACTTCGCGTGGACGGATATCCGCAAGGAGGAGGAAGCCCATCCTCGCCACTACCTCGCTCATTTGCTGTTGCTCGCGTTGATCCCGCCTGTGTGCCTGTTTATCGGGACCACCTACGTCGGCTGGAGTCTGGCCGAGAATGAAACGGTGAAGCTCAGCAGCAGTAGCGCGTTGCAATTGTGCGTGATGCTGTACGTGACCATTGTCGCCGGCGTGGCACTGATGGGGTTGTTCATTCGCTGGATGTCGCGGACCTTCGACGCGCGGCCGACGGTCAATCAATGCATCGGATTTGCCGCGTACACCGTGACCCCGTTTTTCCTGGCAGGCTTTGCCGGTCTGTACCCGAGCCGTTGGCTGGCGATCACCGTCCTCGGTGCGGCCTCGATTTACTCGACGTTTCTGCTGTTTGTCGGCATGCCCACCTTCATGCATGAGCGCAAGGAACAGGGCCTGCTCAACGCGGCGTGCGTCTGGGGCGTCGGGTTGTTGGTGCTGGTCACCATCCTGGTGGAAATGATCCTGGTGTGGTTCAACCTGCTGACGCCGGAATACCTGCGCGCGACCGTCGGTTGATCGCCCAGCGCCGCACATCGCAGCACCTGACCGGCGAGTACTGTGCATGAGCTTCATTCTCTGGGTAGCGGTGTTGGGTGCGGTGCTGCTGACACTGGCATTGACCTCGTCGTATCTGCGCTGGATGCCGGTCACCACGTCGGCGGTGTGCCTTTTGCTAGGCGTCGCCATCGGCCCGGCGGCGCTCGGTTTGTTGAAACTCGACTTGGTCGACGCTTCCATTTGGATGGAGCACCTGACGGAAGTGGCGGTGCTCTTTTCGTTGTTTGTCTGTGGCCTGAAATTGCGCTCACCCTTCAAGGACAAAAACTGGCGCATCGCTGTCGGCCTGGCCGGCCCGGTGATGGTGTTGACCATTGCCGGTGTTTGCCTGTTGTTGCACTACGGTTTTGGACTGTCCTGGGGCGCCGCCGTGTTGATTGGATCGATACTGGCACCCACCGACCCGGTACTGGCCGCGCTGGTCCAGGTCAACGACGCCCGGGATGACGACAGCGTGCGATTCGGCCTCTCCGGTGAAGCGGGGCTCAACGACGGAATTGCCTTTCCGTTCGTGATCCTCGGGTTGTTGCTGTTGCAACACGACGGCAACCCCGGCTGGCTGGGCGACTGGGCGTTGCGCAGTCTGCTCTGGGCCGTCCCCGCCGGTCTGCTCACGGGCTATGCGATGGGGCGCGGCATTGGTCGCGTGACGTTGGCGCTGCGGATCAGAAATGACGACAGCACCCTTTCACCCAACGACTACCTGGCCCTCGCGTTGATCGCCCTGGCCTACGTCAGTGCCGAATCGATTCATGGCTACGGCTTTTTGTCAGTGTTCGCTGCGGGCCTCGGCCTGCGCCATGAGGAGGTCAAATCCACCGGGGATGACGAACTGCCCGCCGAGCATCGGGTACAGCCGGTGGTCGGCCATCAGAATGTCGAACCGCACCTGGCCGTTCATGGCGATACCGAAGAGCTCGAAGAAACGCAGGTCGCCGCGGCCATCATGATGGGCGACATGCTCGCGTTCGGCAGCTTGGTCGAACGGGCTATGGAAGTGTTTCTGGTGACGCTGCTCGGTATCGTGTTGATTGCGCACTGGGACTGGCGAGCGCTATTGATCGGCGGCGTGTTGTTCTGCGTGATTCGACCGCTGAGCGTCATCGCCCTGCCTTGGCGTGGCTTGCTGGACGGTCGTCAGCGCCTGCTGATCGGCTGGTTCGGCATACGCGGCATCGGCAGCCTGTATTACCTTTTCTATGCCCTGAACCATGGGCTGGCTCCGTCGATTGCCACGCTCTGCACCGATCTGACGCTGTCGGTGGTCGCGCTGAGCATCCTTATCCATGGCATCAGCACGCAACCGATGCTGGCGTGGTACGAACAGCGCAAAAATCAAAAAACTTGATTTGATGCCTGCGAGTTTCCGTCAAAAATTATCAATTTTCACATTCATAAATTTGAAATCCTTTTACGCACCGGACGGTCACAAGTTTAATTGCGCACGGTTTTTAAACCTGTGGCGTAGGTGCTTTGACAAAATAAACTGAAAAATTAAGGTGTTGGCCATGATTCAATATTCCACTCGCGATGAAATCAGAGCCTGCCGGGCCTTCGCCCTGGAACGCAACCGTCAGATGTTCGAAGAGGCCCAGATGCTGAGCCGTAACGCCTTTGAATTGCTGGAGGGTGGCGGTCTGGACGGGGAGTTGTTTGATCGCTATCAGGCGTTGCGCAGGAAGGCCGATCTGAAGTTCGAGGAAGCCATCGAGCATTTGCGAGTGCTCAACGAAGATTTTCCGCCGATTCCGATGTCTGTGACCCCCTCTCACACTTTGCCGAAACAAGAATCCCCGGCCACCTGCTCCAGCGAGATCCGGTGAATAATGATCGAATCGAAAACTGAATCCGCGAACTGCATGAATCAAATTCCAAACTCATGCAGCCTGCATGAGTGCAGTTCGCCATCAGCCTGTTCAACCTATTGATTTATAAGCGGTTTAGCGCAGTAGCAAAACCGGCACGACAAATGCTCCAGGTCTATGAGCGACCTTCGGCCTTGAGACCGTTAGCGCTCATCCCCGTGACTATTTGAGAGACTCGACCATGAACGCCATTGACCTGTTGCAAGCAGACCATGAACGCGTAAAAGACATCCTGACCCAGCTAAGCGAATCCACTGATCGCGGTATTAAAAAACGCACCGAATTGCTGGCGAAGCTGGAGATGGAGATCACTATCCATACTCGTCTCGAAGAAGAAGTCCTGTACCCGGCGTACAAAAAAGCGGGCGGCAAGGAACAGGACGTCATGTACTACGAAGCCAAGGAAGAACACCGCACGGTTGATTCACTGGTGCTGCCTGACTTGAAACTCACCGATCCGTCCACCCCGCAGTTCGCCGGTCGCGTGAAAGTGGTTAAGGAATTGCTGGAGCACCACATCGAAGAGGAAGAATCGGAAATGTTTCCTCAGGCTAAAAAGTTGCTCGGCAAGGCCACTCTGGAAGAATTGGGCGCGCAGATGGAAACCTTGAAAGCGCAGTACAAGAAAGAAATGGCCGCCAATCTGGCAGCTTGATCGGATTGGCACACACGAAAAAGGCCCGGCATTTGCCGGGCCTTTTGCTTTTCTACGATCATCCGCCGGGGTTTGTGACCTGGATGAAAACCGCGTAACCGCCCAGCAATACCCAGAACGTGGCGAAAATCCAGGGTGTGCGCACCGAGAACAGCAGCGACTTGCGGTAGCCCTTGTGGGTCGATTCCATCTCGCTGAACAGCGGCGACTCGTCGTAGGCGAGTCCCATCAGAGGTTCGGCGCGCAGCAACTCACTCTGTTTGAAGTGCCAGTGATCGATGATGTCGTACGCCGCGCGAATACCAGGCCAGGCGTTGAGCGAACTGAGCAGCCCCAACAATGCCAGAAACGGCGGCACCACCAGGGTGAAAAGTTTGCCCCACTCGGGATTGAGGTTGGACATGCACGACGCGAAGGCAATCACCAGAAACGATTGCGCCGCGAGGTAGGCGTCGGTGCGATTGGCCAGAATGCTGGTTTCGTACTGGATTTCCCGCCGGTAGAAATCCAGGCGTTCCTTGGGCGAGCCGAACATCTTGGCGTTGTGTTCGGTCAGGACTTCTTCAGCAGAAGCTTCAGTCAGTATTTTTGGCACGAAAGTCACGCACAGGGTGGAAACCGTTTAGAAGAAACGCCTGCAGACAAGTTCAGCCGGATTTACGCTGCAAGGGGCCGCATCTGGGGGGACCTCATTTCATCGTCGATGCAATGATTTCCACCAGATTCAGTTGATTAAAAGGTTTGGACAGGCGCGGGAGCCTGGTCGCAAAACCTTCCAGCCGCTCGGCGTAACCCGTGGCGAGGATGATCGGCAGGTCCGGCTTGAGGTTTCTTATTGCCTGCGCCAATTGCGCGCCGTTCATCTGCGGCATGGCCATGTCGGTAATGACCAGATCGATGGCCTGGTCGCTGTCGAACACCTTCAGCGCTTGAGCCCCGGACACCGCACTGATCACCCGGTGCCCCAAATCTTCGAGCAACAGGCAGGTACTGGTCAGCACAAGGCTGTCGTCGTCCACCACCAATACGCACAAACGTGACACCGGCGGTGCGGCTTCCTCTTGGACAGACTTGGCAACTGCACCCTGTGTCGCGACAGGTAACCACATTTCAGCCGTGGTGCCCTTGCCCTTCTGGCTTTTAAGAACGAATCGTCCACCCAGTTGCTCGATGAAGCCATGAACCATCGACAGTCCCAAGCCCGTGCCTTTGCCGACTCCCTTGGTGGTGAAGAACGGGTCCATTGCCAGGGTGCGGGTGGCTTCATCCATGCCCTCCCCCGTATCACTTATGCCAAGGCAGACATAACGACCGGACATCAGGTTGAGCGAGGAGTGATCCACAGCGTCTTCAGACCTCGCACTGATCTGGATTTTTCCGCCATTGGGCATTGCGTCACGGGCGTTGGTCACCAGGTTCAGGACCGCCAGTTCAAGTTGGTTGACGTCGGCCAGCACCGGTTCGATTTCTGGCGGAAAACGGGTTTCCAGCACCACTGAAGGACCGAGGGAGCTGCGCAACAGGCCGGTGATGCTCTCGACCAACGTCGGTATTTCTACCGATTCGGTTTTCAGTTCCTGACGTCGGGCAAAGGCCAGCATGCGCTGGGTCAGTGACACACCGCGCAGGGCACCCTGCGTAGCGTTATCCAGCAACCGGGTGATTTTCGAATCCTCCCCTACTCGCTTGCGAACGATCTCCAGATTGCCAAGGATCACTGTCAGCAGGTTATTGAAGTCATGAGCAATGCCCCCGCTGAGTTGCCCGATGGCCTGCATTTTTTGCGCCTGAAACAGCGCTTCACGGGTTTGTTCGAGGGTTTGCTGGGCGAGAGTCGCTTCGGTGATATCCCGGGTGATCTTGGCGAACCCGAGCAAGGTGCCGGTGTCGCCCCAGATCGGATCGACTACGACATGCGCGAAGAATCGTGTGCCATCCTTGCGCATGCGCCAGCCCTTGTTTTCGAACCTGCCCTCACGCACGGCAATGGACAGCGTGCGTTGCGGTTCGCCGGCTTCGCGATCTTCCGGGGTGTAAAACATCGAAAAATGCTTGCCGATCACTTCTTCAGGCAAATAGCCCTTGATGCGTTGAGCCCCAGGATTCCAGTTGGTCAACCGTCCATTAGCGTCGAGCATGAAGATGGCGTAATCCGTGACGCTTTGCACCAACAGTCGGAACTGCTGTTCGCTCTGCTTGAGGACTTCTTCGGCCATCTTGCGATCGGTGAGGTCACGGGTGATCTTGGCAAACCCCAGCAACTTGCCTGACGGGTCGAGAATCGGATCAATCACCACGTGACACCAGAAGTGCGTGCCGTCCTTGCGAACCCGCCAGCCTTCCCCCTCGAAACGTCCTTCGCGAATCGCCGTGTCAAGTGCCCGTTGGGGCATCCCTTTGACACGGTCTTCCTCGGTATAAAAACGCGAGAAGTGCTGACCGATAATCTCGGCTTCCTCATATCCCTTGAAGCGTCTGGCACCAGAGTTCCAGCTGGAGATGATGCCGTCGGGATCAATCATGTAGATCGCATAGTCAATCACCGCATCAATCAACAGGCGAAAACGCCCGTCCTCGATGGGGTTGGCTTTGGTTCGATCCTCGCTCATTGAGCCCTCACGTCATGCTTGTTTTTTGTGGATTATGCGACAAACCGGGATATCGGTTTATATATCTGACAATGTAGGAGTACAGATCGTTGTAAACGAAACTCGGAACATACTGGATTTGGCCCGCTATCTTAAGGAGCGCCAGATGGCACTCCTTGATGATTTCGTGGTGACCATTCACCGCAAAAACGTGGTTATCAATGATCCGGGAGTAAACGATGTGCTCAAAATGCCTCAAGGTCGTCGTTTTGCTCACTGAGCCGTCAGCAGCTTTTGTGTAAGTGCTCTGACCCCGCACCGCTCGCTCTTTCAACACGCCAAACCCGCGTTCGTACACGGTGATTTGCGAACCGCTGATTGCTTTTGAGGCCGTCTCGATAGCCAGGATGATCGCGTGGGCATATCCCATACTGGCCTCCAGTGTTGATCCTGTCAGAAACCTTTCCAATTCCTGGTCTTCAAGGTTTTTGAGTGCTCTCTTGATGCTCGATATGTGAGCGAACTCTTGGGTGCAGCCAACGATATGGGTCTCGAACTGATAACCGGCGGCCGTTGCCTCTGGAGGAAAGGCCGCGAAATCAATGCTATCGAACGCGCACTCCATGATGATGTTGTAGTTGCCTTCGAATGCCTGCGTGAAGATCTTCGCACTCACCTCCCGGACAAACGCTTCCGTGTGTTCGTACGCATGCAAAACACCGAGCTTGATCATCTCAGCGTAACAAGGGTGTTTTTTTCGGTATTCGGGCAGGTACAAGCGAACATAGTTGTCGTAGCGCTTTGACGGTAAAAGTGTCTTTTCCAGCAGATACGTTTTTCCCGACGCCTGTAGCCCGGCAACCACCAGTATTTTTGGCGTCGCCTCGGCAGTAATGCCATTAAACAGAGTCGCTTCTATTTCGTCGAAGGCTGCGGTGACGTGTTCGGAGGTGTACGCATAAACCTGTGCTTCGGACATACCTTGATTTCCTTATCAAAGACGGGATCGAAAGTGATCACTCGCTTCATCAATAAAGCTGTCATTCGCCCATTGTTCAAACGGGTGAGTCTTTCAAGGTATGACGATGCTTTTTAAGGTAAAATATCCTACTCGATAGAGGGCGAAATCGATGGCGCAAGCGACCACCAGCGCGGCAGCAGTTGCTTGACCTTGCTGTCGCCAAACCGGTCATCGATCAACATCACCACCCCTTGATCCTGTTGGGTGCGGATGACTCGTCCTGCCGCCTGAACCACTTTCTGCACGCCGGGAAACAGGTAGGTGTAGTCATAACCGGCACCGAAAATCGCTGCCATCCGATGTTTCAGCTGTTCATTGACCGGGTTGAGTTGCGCCAGTCCGAGGGTGGCGATAAATGCGCCGATCAACCGGGCCCCAGGCAAGTCGATGCCTTCGCCAAACGCACCGCCCAGCACCGCGAAGCCGATCCCCTGGCTGTGCGCGGTGAACTGATCGAGAAAATCCTGACGCTGCCCTTCCCCCATGCCTCGGGATTGCGACCACAGATTGATGTGTGGATGTGTCTCGGCCAGCAACTGTGCCACTTGCTGCAAGTAATCGAAGCTGCTGAAAAATGCCAGGTAGTTGCCGGGGCGCTGGGTGAACTGGCTGGCAATCAGTTCGACGATCGGCGCCAGAGAAGACTGTCGATGGACAAACCGAGTGGAAATCCGGCTGACGATATGGACCTCCAACTGGTCGGCGTGAAACGGTGACTCGACGTCGATCCAAACCGTATTCGCTGGCGTTCCGAGGAGATCCCCGTAGTAATGGCGCGGACTCAAGGTCGCGGAAAACAGCACAGTGCTGCGTGCCGCCGTCAGGCGCGGACGGATGAAACCGGCGGGCACCACGTTGCGCAGGCATAACTGTGAGAGGTTGCGCTTGCGGTCCAGGTCGCGCTTGCTGATGTCGAACAGGAACTGTTCGTCGAAGAGTTCGGCAACCCGGCAGAATTGCAGCATGTCGAAATAGAATTTTTGTAAGGCGCTGTCCAGGCCCTGAGGATGATCGTTGAGGAAATCGCCGATGCTCGCGCTGCATGACGACAAGGCCTGGAGCAGTTTCTCCGGGGGTTTGTCGTACGCCTGATAAGTTGCGAGTTGCAGGTCATGCAGGGCGTTCCACTCACGATTGACCCGCTGCAGGGCTTTCTTCAACGGCTGGGGCGCGGTTTCACGAACGCTGTTGAGCGTCGACTGGTCAAGGCTGGCGCTGTACATCTGCCGCCCGCGTTCCACCAGATTGTGGGCTTCGTCGACCAGTACCGCGACTTTCCAGTTGTTGGCCTGGGCCAGCCCGAACAACAGCGCGCTGAAATCAAAATAGTAGTTGTAGTCAGCAACCACCACGTCGGCCCAACGGGCCATTTCCTGGCTCAGGTAGTAAGGGCAGACGGTGTGCTTCAGCGCCACCTCGCGCAAGGCGTTCTGGTTCAAAAGGGTCAGCTCGCTGGCGGCTTGGCGAGCGGCCGGCAAGCGGTCGTAGAAACCTTGGGCCAACGGGCAGGATTCGCCATGGCAGGCCTTGTCCGGATGCTCGCAGGCCTTGTCACGGGCGATCATTTCCAGGACGCGCAACGGCGGCGTAGCGGCGCTGTCGAGAATGACCTGCGCCGCATCGAGCGCGAGTTTGCGCCCGGGGGTTTTCGCCGTGAGGAAAAACACCTTGTCCAGCTGCTGCGGCGCCAGAGCCTTGAGCATCGGAAACAGCGTGCCGACGGTTTTGCCGATGCCGGTCGGCGCCTGAGCCATCAGGCAACGTCCAGTGCTGACGGCCTTGAACACTGATTCCGCCAGATGGCGTTGCCCCGGACGAAAGTCGGCATGGGGAAACGCCAGTTGCTGCGCCGCGCCGTTGCGCGCCTCGCGATGGGCCATTTCCTGTTCCGCCCAACGCAGGAACAGCCGGCAATGGTGTTCGAAGAACCCTTTCAATGCTTCAGCGCTGAAGGCCTCGACCAGACAGGTTTCCTTTTCGCTGACAATGTCGAAGTACACCAGCGCCAGGTTGATCTGGGCCAGGTCCAGTTTCTGACACATCAACCAGCCGTAGACCTTGGCCTGCGCCCAGTGCAGTTGACGATGGTTGGCCGGTTGCTTGCTCAGGTCGCCGCGGTAGGTTTTGACTTCTTCCAGGCAGTTTTGCGCCGGGTCGTAGCCGTCCGCCCTGCCCTTGACCTTCAACGTTTGATACAGGCCTTCAAGCGCGACTTCGCTCTGATAGCCGTCGCTGCGCCGGGACGCCACCGTCCGGTGGCCGACGATGCCTTCCAGCGCAGTCGGCGATGGCGTGAAGCGCAGGTCGAGGTCGCCGACTTTGGCGGTGAACTCACACAACGCCCGCACCGCGATGCCATAGCTCAAGCGCCTTGCTCCGCCCATTGTACGTAACAGACGGCAACGGGCATCTGGTGTTCATGGCAGAACTCGAGCCAGCGCAACTGGTTGTCTTGCAGGCGATCGCCCGGGCCTTTGACTTCGATCATGCGGTAGGTCTTGTGTTGCGGCCAGAACTGGATCAGGTCCGGCATGCCGGCGCGGTTGGCCTTGATGTCCAGCAGCAAACGGTTGAACCAGTGTTTGAGGTGCTCGGCTGGCAGGCAATCGAGTGCCTGTTCAAGCAACTCCTCGCTCAACGCGCCCCAGAACACGAAGGGCGATTGCACGCCCCGCTTGGCGGCATAGCGTTCCCGGATCGTCTGGTGGTAACGCCCATCATCGAGCTCGGTGAGGCAGGCCTGAAACAGATCAGCCCGACGCGCATGGAAATCCTCATAATGCAAATCCACAGGCCCACGCTGGAACGGGTGGAAAAACGCCCCCGGCAAGGGCGCGAAGATCGCCGGCCAGCACAGCAACCCGAACAGCGAGTTGATCAGGCTGTTTTCGACGTAATGCACCGGCGCCGAATCCTCCGCCAAATGTGCCTGTACGTAAAACTCCACCGACAGCGCAGGATCGGTTCTGGGCAGGTGCAGATCCAGACGCAGCATTTCTCTTGGGGAAGAGCGTTTCACTGGCGGCCCGCCGAGTTTGCGCCGCAGCCTGGGCAACACACGCAGCAGTTGCTGTTGTTCAGCAGCACTTTCCGGCGATTGGCCAGCAACCGTGGCGAGGTCCATGGCCAGTTGATACTCGCCGCAGCGCTCCAGCACACGAATCAACCGCGACCTCGCACCGGGCCAGGTACAGTCGCGGTAGATGATCAATGCATTGGAGAAATCCGCCATGCGTTCGCAGTGCTGACCGATCTGGAACAACAGCTTGCCGCGCCGTTTCTGCAACCAGGGGTTAGTCAGTGTCAGCCCGTTGATCTGCTCGACAATGTACGCCACTGCCTCTCCGGCCTCGAACTGCTGCTGGCATTCGTGGAGAAACAGACAGGCATCCACATCCACGCGACTGCGCAAGCCCCGGGATTCGGCGCAGAACTCGACTTTTTCGTAGGTAAAGATGCCGAGGTCGGCCAACACGAATTCCGACCAGTCCTGATAAAGATTGCCAAAGAACATCAGGCGCAGACGATCACACAGGCTCATGATGGTCAGGCTGAACAACCGGTCCTGCAAGGGTGCGCACCAATGGGTAAAGCTGAAAGCGTCGGGAAACCGCGAGCTAAGGGCCGCAAGCCAGTCGGCCTTTTTGCCTTTGGGCTGTTCAATGGCGGTGCCGAAGCACTGCACGATTTCCGCTTTGAGCAACACATCGAACAACGTTTCGAGTGACAACGGCGACTGCTCATCGATCCAGCCCAGTGCCAGCAATGGCTTGGCGGCGCTGGCGATGTCGCCAATCTCCAGATAATGCAGTTTGCTCGCCCGAAAGTGAATTCCCCTGCGCATCACCATGCGCACCAGCAACGCCCTGGATTCCCGGGGCAACCGTTTGAACTCACGGATGAAGCCTTGCTCCTCGATAGTCAACACATCGGCATAGCGGTGCTTAAGCCAATCAAGCACTTGCATGAAGTTGTTCAAGTAATAGAGCGGATCGTTGAGCGGATTAGGGGTCACAGGAAAAAGGGCCATGGCAAACAAGTACTGGTTATGCGTACAGATACCAGCAACGTCCTGCCTGGTGCAAACGGAAAAGGATAAGCGGCGGCGCGATTCCGAAGTTTTTCGGCCCCCCCGTCGAACTTTCCGCTGATCCGTTGTACCAACCGCCTTAGAGGTACAGTGACGATTGAAGGATTTGCAGCAGTCGCGCTTTTTTTTTGGAGGATGTGAGGTGGTTATGAATATCAAGACTCTAGGTTTGTCGCTGGCAGTGGCGGCCTCTCTGGCCCTCGCCGGTTGCTCAACGCCAACGTTGGTGACGCTGCAGAACGGCACTCAGTATTTGACCAAGGACATGCCGAAAGCCGATACCAAGGATGGCTTTTACGAGTTCGAAGATATTTCCGGAGCGAAAGTGAGGGTCAAGGCCGATGATGTGGCCACGGTGCGCAAGGAAGATTGAGGACCGCGTTATCGTTCTTCGCGAGCAAGCCCGCTCCCACAAGATTGGCGTATATCCTGTGGGAGCCTGCTCGCGAAGAGGCCATTGCAAGCTCCGAATCAACTTCGGGAAATGATAATCCCCGCTCCAGGAAGGCTGTCCCGCTACCCCAACCGGCGTTATCGTTCCTCCCGAGCCCTCCTCGATGTGGCAGGTTTCGCACACTGCCTTAAACTGCGATACAGCCCATGTAAACGAATGACGATGCATGATTTCCCTTGCACCACGGGCCTCACGAAATGATCCGGGTGAAGCCGACATGAAAATGGTCACGCCCTTTTTGGCCGCTCTCATCGCCGCCAGCGCGTGTGCGGCAACGAGCATTTGTACGAATGCCGAGACTTCTACGGTCCTGGCAACCAGCTTCGATTGCGCCACGGCCAGCGCAGCCGTCGAGAAGCTGATCTGCCGCACCCCACAACTGAAGCAGATGGATATTGAACTGACGCGCCTGTATCGCTTGGCGCTAACGGACGATCATTCGGTGCCGCGTCCTGACAAAGTAGAGATCGAACAGCGGTTCTGGGTCGACACCCGCAATCAGTGCTCTGCCGAGGCAGATCCCAAGGCCTGCACGATCCGCAGTTATGCCGAGCGTTCGCACCAGCTTCGTCAGGGCTCGGCGATTGCGCGAACCAAGGATCCGAGCAGACTCACCGATGGCCCGGTAGCCTTTCAGTGCGCAGGGTTCAACGCGTTGATTGCCGCCACTTTCTTCAATGTCGAGCCCCGTGTCGCGTACCTGAAATGGGCGAATACCTCTGTCACCCTGATTCAGGTGCCGAATGATTCCGCAACCCAATACAACGGCAAGGATTACCGGGGAAACTACAGCTTCTGGCAAAACGGCAACGAAGCTTTTTTCCAGATGCCGGGATCGGGGCAATTGAGTTGTACGGTCGAGCCGACCGGCTGATCGCGCAACGGGACACCCTGTCCCGCTGGCCCGATCCTGCCTGTTAGCTGCCGGTGCGAATCTTGTTCCACACCCGCGTCCGAATCCGGTCAATGTTCAGTGGCATCGCTTCCAGCGCAAACAATTTCCCCATCATTTCCGCGCTCGGATAGACCTTGGTGTCATTCTTGATCGCGGGGTCGATCAGGCTGTCCGCCTGTTCGTTGCCGTTGGCGTAATGCACGTAGTTACTGATGCTGGCCATGACGTCCGGGCGCAACAGGTAGTTCATGAAGGCGTAACCGGCTTTCTCGTCCGGGGCATCGACAGGCATGGAGACCATGTCGAACCAGATGGCGGCACCTTCCTTGGGAATCGCATAGCCGATATCCACACCGTTCCTGGCTTCCTTGGCGCGGTTTTCAGCTTGCAGGATGTCGCCGGAGAAACCGACCGCCACGCAGATGTCACCGTTGGCAAGGTCACTGGTGTACTTGGACGAGTGGAAATAACTGACGTAAGGCCGGACTTTCATCAGCAGTGCTTCAGCCTTTTTGTAATCTTCCGGGCTCTTGCTGTGATGCGGCAGGCCCAGGTAATTCAACGCGGCCGGGAGCAATTCCGGGCCATTGTCGAGGATCGCCACGCCGCACTTCTGCAGTTTTGCCATGTTCTCGGGCTTGAAGATCAGGTCCCAGGAATCCACGGGCGCGTTTTCACCTAACACGGCTTTGACCTTGGCGATGTTGTAGCCAATACCGGTGCTGCCCCAGAGGTAAGGGAAACCATGCTCGTTGCCCGAGTCGTTGGTCTGTAGCGCTTTGAGCAACACCGGGTTGAGGTTCTTCCAGTTCGGCAACTGGCTCTTGTCGAGCTTTTTCAGCGCACCGCCCTGAATCTGCCGGGCCATGAAGTGGTTGGACGGGAACACCACGTCGTAGCCGGATTTACCGGTCATCAACTTGCCGTCGAGGGTTTCGTTGCTGTCGTAGACGTCGTAGCTGAAACCGATGCCGGTTTCTGTCTGGAAGTTTTTGGTGGTGTCCGGTGCGATGTAGTCAGACCAGTTGTAGATCTTGACGGTCTCGGCTGCGTGACTGAGGGACACGACCAGCGCCAGTGGCGCCAGTGCCAGGTTCTTTCGGATCATGAGTGGAGTCCTGTGTGGGTTGTTTTTCTTTTTATTGAAGGGCTGGCAGGCAATCAGAGGATCAAAAAATCAAGACGTAGGTCTTGCGTACGGTTTCCTGGATGTCCCAGATACCGAGGCTGTTGGCTGGCAACATCAGTGCGTCGCCGGCTTCTATGTAAAGGGTTTCACCGTCGTCCGGGGTGAAGGTGCAGCGCCCTTGGATGAAGTGACAGAATTCCTGGGCAACGATCTGTCGGCGCCAGCGGCCGGGGGTGCATTCCCAGACCCCGGTTTCGACGCCATCGTCGCGTTCGACGCTGGTGGTGGACGCCACCGCCACGGGAGTGCCCAGCGGTACGGCGACCGGGTTCGACTCGTCCAGTTTCAGGGTGGCTGTGTTCTTGAATTGCGTGATGCTCATGGGAGTACCTATTACGTAGAAAACGCCGATTACTGCATGAAACCTTCCATGAAACCGGCGACCCGGCTGGCCAGCTTGCGTCGCCAAGGTGCGGTGGCCGGATTGGCCAGGGTCTGGTCTTCGTGGACGAAGCTGCGGATGATCGCGTTGTAGCCGAGCCAGCGGCAGGGTTCCGGTTCCCAGGCCTTGAGCGCGTCGAGACCGCCTTGAGGGATGACCCATGGCTGGTGAACCAGCGCGGTGTCCCGTTGCAGGATCAGATCGGCCAGGGTTCGTCCGCCCAGGTTGCTGGCGCCGACGCCCTCCCCGCCATACCCGCCAGAAATCGCAATGCCGCTGGCCTGATCACACAGCATGTGCGGCTTGAACCGCCGGGACATGCCCAGGTTGCCGCCCCAGCCGTGGGTGATGCGCACGTTCTTCAGTTGCGGAAAGAGCTCGCCAAACAGGTAACGGCGCAGCTCTACTTCGCTGGTGGTCAGATCGAAGTCATGGCGCAGTTTGCCGGCGAACTGATAGCCGCCCCGTGCACCGAACACCAGGCGGTTATCCGCCGTCCGCTGACCGTAAGTGACTTGACGGCTGCTTTCACCGAACGCTTGGCCTCGACTCAGGCCGATTTCGTCCCAAGTAGCGGCTGACAACGGTTCGGTGGCGACGATCAGGCTCTGCACCGGCAACTGATAACGACCCAGCGGTGGCAAGGTGGCCGCGTAACCTTCTACCGCCGGAACTATCCAGCGACTGCGCACTGCGGCTTTCGCCGTGCGCAGGCTGCCCGATTGCCAGTGGGTAACCGGACTGGTCTCGTAAATCCGGACACCCATGCGCTCCACCGTCCGGGCCAGGCCTCTTACCAACTTTGCCGGGTGAAGGGTCGCCACGTGTGGGGCATAGATACCGCCATAAGGTTTGGCAATTCTGATCTGTTGCGCCAACTGCTCCGGGCTGAGCCAGCGGTAATCGCTTTCGGTCAGGCCCTGGTGATAGAGCTTGTCCAGATAGTGGCGCAGGCTGGCTTCCTGTTCCGGATACCGCGCCGCGCAATACAGCGCCCCGCCTTTACGAAAGTCGCAGTCGATGTGTTCACGTTCGAGGACGATCTCGACTTCATCCGGAATACTGTGGAGGAGATCGTAAGAGGCGCGGCGCTGTTCGGCCGGTAGATTTGCCAGCAGGCGGTCTTCGCCGAGGATGTTGCCCATCAGCCAGCCGCCGTTGCGTCCCGAGGCCCCAAAACCGGCGGTCTGCGCTTCGATGATGGCGATGTCCAGGCCCGGCGCCAGGCGTTTGAGGTAGTACGCGGTCCAGAGGCCGGTGTATCCCGCGCCAATGATGGCGACGTCGATGTCCAGATCCTGCTCCAGCGACGGACGCGCCAGCAATGGCTCGTCGAGCTGGTCCATCCACAAACTGATTTTGCGCCACGCCGGCATGCAAGACTCCGCCACTCAAGTTTCGATGGCGTTGATCCTAGTGCGTGGGCTCAGAGGCTGTCTTGCGCGCGTGCACGCAAAGAAATTTGTTTGGCGTAGGCCTTCGGCGACAGGCCGGTGTGCTGACGGAAACAGCTGTAGAACGCCGATAGCGAATTGAAACCGGCGGCAAACGCCAGTTCATCGATTCGCTGCGGCGGCGCGACGGTGTCCAGCGCTACGAGCAGATGCTGCAACCGTGCCTGGTTAACGTAGCGATAGAAACTCTGGCCCAGCACCTGATTCAGCAGGTAGGAAATCTGATTGCGACTGTAGCCGCACTCCTTCGCCACCCGTTGCAGGTCGAGTTCGGGATCCAGATAGGGTTGTTGACGCTGGAAATACTGTTGCAGGTCCTCAGCCATGAAACTCAACTGACGCGGCGATAACCCGAGTCGGCTGGCGGCAGGACGCTGATCGTGGGCGGTTTTACTGACAGGTCGTTCATGCACCAGCGAGGCGTACTCATTGACTCGCCAGATCAGCCCATCGCGCACGGTAATCGCTTCACTGGCGCGAAATGACACCAACCCTTCACCGCCGCGCAGGGTGATGCGGTATTGAATGAATGCCGTATTGCCGTCCAGCCGAATGCGGTCCGAGTGTTCGAGCGCTTCATCGGGGTCGCGCGGCATGCTGCTGCGCACGTACTCGCGCAACTCGTCCAGCCCCATCACGCGGTTCTGGAAAAAGTCGTTGTACTGAACATCCGGGTGATATAGCGCCATGACCCCGTCCAGGTCCCGGTGTTTCCAGTGCAAGTGATAGCGCATGACCGTCTCGCTCGTGGCCTGGGTTTGCAGCGGACCATCATCATCGGCGGGCATAGAGGTCTCGATGAAAAAATGTGAGCTTGCCGAAATTCAGCCCTGGCTTCAACGTTGATCCAATACTGGCCCTTCGCCTAATTTGCGTGATGCTGTGACCTGAATCAAAAAAAACTCAACCAATCGCTAAACGGCCTGAAAAATCCACATTAATTTCACATCCAGATGCTACTTTTAAGGTCAGTCACCGGTTGAGCCATTGAAGGCTCTTCCCTCCTAACATGAGCTAACGGAAGCGCTCGATGAAGAAGGCGGGCAACATATGAATAAAGGGTTCAGTAAGGTCACCTTTCCAAACGCCTGCCAGCTGATGCGCTGGCATTTTCATCCCATGGGTTTTGAGGCGACTATGGACGCACCGGGCAGCATGATCGCCCGTCTGTTTGACCGCGCCAGTGGCGAGACCATGATCGCCATCGCCGGTATCCCGTGTGCAACGGTCATGAATGCCGCGGATGTGGAACGAATAATCGAAGCGGTGGAGGATGAGCTTGAGTCTTTCATCCCGCCGGCGGCCCTCAGGAGTTATGCCTGAAGGTTGAGCCGCATCCGAACACTAAAAAGCCCACTTCCTGTGGGCTTTTTAGTGTTCGGCATCAAAGTGCTCTACTCATCCTGTGATCGGCAAAAAAAGCTTTGTCCTTGCCAATCCGATCGGAAGCCTTGGGCATGTTCACGGCCTGACTGTCCTGGCCGTCGACATACCAGTAACAATGGTTCACCGCCCGTGTAATGCCGACATACGCCAGCCGCAATATTTCGTCTTTCTGTGCGTTGTCATAAGCATCGTTGTCGCCAGCCTTGCCAAGACCTGCCAGACGGTAGACCTGATTCTTGTAAGGCGAGCTGGTCAGGTGCTGACAATCACCCAGCAAGAATACGGCATCAGCCTGAAGGCCTTTGGCACTGTGATAGGTCAGTTGCTTCAGGCGTCGCGCTTCATACGGCAAGCTAGAATCGGCGTTAACTACAGGCTTAATATGTAATTCAATCAATGCCTTATCGCTACTTTTTCGATAAAGCATCAAGATCGAATCACCCTTTCTGTAATGTTCCATCAGGCGTTTGGCCATACCCTGATCATCCCGATCCAGCACATTGACGGGAAGCAGTGATCGGGACTCGCCGCTCGCCCTGGCCTTTTTCCCGGCGATAGCCGGTGCGGCGCGGACGATATGTTCGGCGGCATCGATGATGTGCTGATGGCTGCGATAGTTGTCGCTTAGCATGACCCTGGTCGTGCTCGGCGACGGGAATTCCTTGTTGAACTCCATGAAGTACGTGGGTGAACTGCCGCGCCATCCATAAATGGACTGCCAATCATCGCCCACGCAAAGCAGTGACGAGCGCTGAGCGCCGCGACCGATGTGCATGGCCGGGCCACGACTGCGAATTTCTGCCAGGCTGGCCCGAATCCATGAAACGATCTGCGGCGATACGTCTTGAAATTCGTCGATCATCAAGTGCGAAAGTGGCCGCAGCAATTCATCATTCAGCAGTTTCTGGTTTTCCGGGGAGTGTTCGCTGAACAAGGCAAACATGCGGTTGTAGGTCATTACTGGCGGCTTCTGATCCAGCAGATGATCTTCCAGGGCACGCCAGTAAAGGCTCAGGGCTTCGAAGAAAAAGCGGTCCGGGTCGTCCTTGGCGAAACTCATCTGGCCAACCGCGCCAGGAACATCCAGACCCAGGTTCTCGATAAACCCGGCCGCCGCAACGAAACAGTCGAGCAATGGCGCGGAACCGAGTTCGCCTTTGACCTTGTAATCAAACCCCGGCCCCGCGCTGGCATCCCCCGCCAGCGAGGCCAAAACTCGTTTTGAAGATTCATAACTGTCTAGCCATATCAACGGTTTACGACAGAAAGCTTGAAACAGGGTGCGCTTAACTGCCCACTCTGCGCGGACGCTGAGCTTGGCATTCGGGCGACTGACTTGCGGGTTTTCCCGCGGATCGAATCCCAGCACCACCCAGGCGTCCAGGCTCGGAATATAGCCATGGCAGTGAAAGGTCGAGCCATTGATATCGAACGACTGACGATTGGCTTCGATACCCTTGAGCGGCCAGGCACCGGCGCGAAACCACAAATCCTCGATTAAATCGCACAGTTCTTCATCACGCTTGGCGGCCAGCTCGGTCACGGCCATGCGCTTTTGCACGTCCGGGTGATCGCGTTCCAGTTCCTTGAGCTGCAGCGCATGACGAGAGAGAGGCTTGATCAGCTCGCGGAATCGTTGATCGCGGGTGTGAAGGTTGTGATAACAGACATTGAGTTGCTGACGCTGGGCGTCATTGATACGCAAATCGAAAGGGTTGCTGTCGGCGTCCTCATCACCATTTTGCGGGCGGTGACTGAGGTTTTCGAAGGCTTGCAGCCTCTCAAAGCCTGGCAGACTGCGCACCATCGGCAGGATTCGCGAGTGGAAGGTGCGCACCAGGTCCCGCGCTTCTTTAAAGCTGAGTGCCTGGCCCCAGAGTGTAAACATCTCGACCAGCTTATTGATGAAATCCTTGCGCGACTCACGCGTAAACGTCACTACGGTCATAGAATCGAGTTCGAATCCCAGATAGTGGGTCAGCAGTAAAATGCGCAGCACCAGCGTAGTGGACTTGCCCGCGCCGGCACCAGCGATGACCGACGTCGATGGTGTGTCACTGAAAATCATCTTCCACTGTGCGGCACTGGGCTGAGCATGAGGTGGCAGTAACCGGGCGACGTCGGCCTTCATGCGCTTTTTCAACTCAGCGTTCAGTGGCAGGCGCCAATCGTCGAACAGGTTGGCATCGACGCTGGGTGGGCGGTGCTCGGTCGAGCGCGAGTCGCGAATCAGCAGTACCTGCCGACCTTCCTCCAGGCCCTCGAGCTTGCCCTCCTTATAGCCGTAGTCCACCCCGGCGCTGTGACCGCTGCGAAAACCATCCGCCTGGCCATGCAGCCAGGACGCACGGTGTTGCGCATGCAACCTGGTCAATCCATGGCCAAAGAACCGGGCAGCGAGGCGCTTGAGCAGCGGCATCTCGGTCAGGGGACGAAGTTCAGGAGGAAGATCGGGGGTGTGTTGCGGCACGCGGGCTGACTCCAGGGTGTGAGGCTGTTGAGGGCTATGGTGTCTGTATTTGCCGTTCAGTTCTACTGAAATGCTTACAGGTCATTGGCTTATGTAATGAACTGAACGCTGGATGAGAATGTTTCGAGGTTATTTGAGATCAAATTTATCGATGATATCGAGGCATTTTTTACGCTTTTTATCGATCAGTACCTGTTGGATGATGCTCGCCATCAATTACCCTTTCAGGAGACGATCATGCTCGAACTCAGACCTTTCAACTCCCTGGGCGGCGCCCACCATGGCTGGTTGGATGCTCATCACCATTTTTCGTTCGCTGAGTACCACGACCCCAAACGCATGAACTGGGGCAATCTGCGAGTGTGGAACGACGATGTGATTGCCTCTGGCACCGGTTTCCCGAAACATCCGCACCGGGACATGGAGATCATCACCTACGTTCGTGAAGGCGCGATTACCCACGAAGACAACCTTGGCAACAAGGGCCGCACCGAAGCGGGCGACGTTCAGGTCATGAGCGCCGGTACCGGGATCGCCCACAGCGAGTACAACCTGGAAGCGACCGAAACCAGGATCTTCCAGATCTGGATCATCCCGAACGAAACCGGCCTGGCACCGTCGTGGGGCGCCAAGCCGTTCCCTAAAGGTCAGCGCGAAGGTTTTGTGACACTGGCCAGCGGCAAGAGCGGCGACGACCAAAGCCTGCGGATTCGTGCGGATGCGCGACTGGTGGCGGCAAACCTGAAGGCCGGCGAGTCTGCCGAATATCGGCTGGACAACGGCCGTCGTGCTTACCTGGTGCCGGCCACGGGCGTCATTGAAGTCAATGGGTTGCGTGCACAAGCTCGAGACGGTGTAGCGGTGGCCGATGAGCAGGTGTTGCGGGTGACGGCGGTTGAAGACAGTGAGATTGTTTTGGTGGACCTGGCTTGATTGGGTAAATGCAGGGCCAAAAAAAGGGGCGGCCGGAAATGGTCGCCCCTTTTTTCATAGATGTTGGTGACTGTGCTGACGCTATCGCGAGCAAGCTCGCTCCCACAGGGTTTTGCGCAATCCTTGTGGGAGCGAGCTTGCTCGCGATGAGGGCCCTGAATCAATTCGCAGAAATAGCGCCATCCACCAGGGTCTGGGCTTCAGCGACCAACTGCTTCAGATGCTCGTCACTGACGAAACTCTCGGCGTAGATCTTGTAGATATCCTCCGTGCCCGACGGACGCGCCGCAAACCAGCCGTTCTCGGTCATGACTTTCAGCCCGCCGATGGCCTGGTCGTTGCCCGGCGCATGGCTGAGGATGCTCTGGATTTCTTCGCCCGCCAATTGGGTCGAGGTGACCTGGTCCGGCGACAACTTGCTCAGCAGCGCTTTTTGTTGCGGATTGGCCTTGGCATCGACGCGCACCGAGAACGGTTCGCCCAGTTCGTCGGTCAACGCGCGGTACGCCTGGCTTGGGTCACGACCGGTACGAGCGGTCATTTCTGCAGCCAGCAGCGCCGGGATCAAACCGTCTTTGTCGGTACTCCAGACACCGCCGTCCTTGCGCAGGAACGAGGCACCAGCACTTTCTTCGCCACCAAAACCCAGCGAACCGTCGAACAAACCGTCCGCAAACCATTTGAAGCCCACTGGCACTTCGTACAGACGACGGCCCAGGCGCCTGGCTACGCGATCAATCAAACCGCTGCTGACCACAGTTTTGCCCACGGCCGCATCGGCGCGCCATAGCGGACGGTTCTGGAACAGGTAGTCGATCGATACCGCCAGGTAACTGTTCGGAGCGAGCAACCCACCCGACGGAGTCACGATGCCATGGCGGTCGTGATCCGGATCGCAGGCGAACGCCACGTCGAAGCGCTCTTTCAGGCCGATCAGACCTTGCATGGCGTGACTGGATGACGGGTCCATGCGGATCTGGCCATCCCAGTCGACCGTCATGAAACGGAAAGTCGGGTCGACCTGCTTGTTCACCACTTCCAGATCCAGCTTGTAATGCTCGGCAATCGCCGACCAGTAGCGAACCCCCGCTCCGCCCAGCGGATCAACGCCCAGACGCAGCTTTGCCTCGCGAATGGCATCGAAGTCGATCACGTTGATCAGGTCGGCCACATAGGTGTTGAGGTAATCATGACGATGGGTGGTGCTGACCTTCAGCGCCTGTTCGTAGCTGATGCGTTTGACGCCGGCGAGCTTGTTGCCCAGCAGTTCGTTGGCCTTGGCTTCGATCCACTTGGTGATGTGGGTATCGGCCGGGCCTCCGTTGGTAGGGTTGTATTTGTAGCCACCGCTTTGCGGCGGGTTGTGGGACGGCGTGATCACGATACCGTCCGCCAGCCCGGAAGTGCGGCCGCGGTTGTAGCAGAGAATGGCGTGGGAAATAGCCGGTGTCGGGGTGTATTCGTCACCCTCGGCGATCATCACCGTTACCCCGTTGGCCGCCAGCACTTCGAGGGCGCTGGCGCCAGCCGGGGTGGACAGCGCGTGGGTATCGATGCCGACAAACAGTGGCCCGTCGATACCCTGGGCTTCGCGGTACAGGCAAATGGCCTGGCTGATCGCCAGGACGTGCCATTCGTTGAAACTCAGGTCGAACGAGCTGCCTCGGTGCCCGGACGTGCCGAAGGCGACGCGCTGGGTGGAGATGGCGGCATCGGGCTGGCCGGTGTAATAGGCCGTGACCAGTCGCGGGATGTCGACCAACAATTCTGCCGGTGCCGGTTTGCCCGCAAAAGGACTGAGTGTCATGCAAAACCTCTGGAATAGAGTGGTTCAGGAATAGGATCGCAGTTTACTGGCAGTTTGACCGCAACGCGATGGGATCGATCCACGGACGCCCAGGATGTTTCGGACGAAATTCAGTCCATCGACTCCAACCGCAAGGCGTCCCCCAGCAGGCTCAACGCAGCACCGATGTCATGATCTCCACCGAAGGCGTGACTCAGGCGCAAGTGCTGCGTGTACAGACCCTGCAGACTGAACAGCTCCCCCGGCGCAATCACCACGTGATGCTTGAGCAAACGCTGGAACACTCGACGCATATCGACCTGACGCAGTGAGCGTGCCCAGATCGTCGCCGCACCCTGCGGCTCGACGACATGCAGGGCGTCGCCCAGACGCTCCCGCAATATCTGCGTCATCTGCACTTTACGATCCTTGAGCAACCTGCGAAGCACTTGAAGGTGCTGATCGATCCGGCCATTGCCGTACAAACGGGCTATGGCCTTCTGGCGAATCGGCGACAAGCGGAATGAGCGCAGCAGAAAGTGCCGCTGCAATTGCTCGCTGAAATGCCGCGAAAGCACATAGCCGTAAGGCGCTTCCGGACCGATGATTTTTTCGAACGTGGAGAACACGATCAGCCGGTCGGGGTCGAGCAGGTCGCGAAATCGCATGCCGGCAGGCTCGAATTCGAGCTCGCCGTAACAGTCGTTTTCCAACACCCAATTGCCATGCTGTTCCAGCAACTGCGCAATGGCGTGTCGATTGTCGTCAGGCGGCAGGCTGCCTCGCGGCACGCTCAACCCCGACGACAGCATCACCAGCCGCACAGGTCGGGTTTCCAGCAACTCTTTCAGCCGCTCGACGTCCAGGCTGCCATTGGCTTGCACCGGCCATTCGATCACTTGAACGTCCGCCGCCTGAAGCAGACGCAGAATCGTCCAGTCGCACGGCGACTCAACCACCACCGCTGCCTCCTTGAGCCCCAGTACAGCGATCAGGATCTCCAGTACACCGCGCAAGTCTGCGCCGATATAGACGTCATCGGCATGCCAGCAACGCACCGGCGACGTGGTGTAACGCGCCGCGAGCGCGGTGCGCAGTTCGAGTTCGCCGCAAGGTTGTGAAGCCGGTTGTGGCAGTCGCGGGTACTGGCGCAGCAGTTCGCGCTCGAGCAGCAACAGCGGACTGTCGAGGGGCTGCAGCAGCGCCGGCTCATCGGCGCTGAAGACCAGCATGCCCGGGCGCCGGGCGCTGACATAGACGGTTTCGAGCAGGTCGTTGCCAATGCCGGGCATGTTGATTGAGGACACCGGCAATGCGTAATAGCCGGACTTGGCCACCGAATAGACGCGCCCTTCTTTCTCCAGCAGTGAATAAGCGTACTGAATGGTCGAGATCGATACGCCCAGCCGATTAGCCAACTGGCGCAACGATGGCAAGCGCACACTCGTGTCGCTGACCGGCTCGTTGATCAGGTGGGTCAAGTATCGGTACACCGCCTGATAGGCAAAGTCAGTCTCACGAGGTCCTTTCAACGTCCCGCCGACCATTCACCCGCCACCACTGAATCATGTTCATAGTCGGCGGCTTCGGATCGCCTGTCCGCGCCGCCGGGCTCCCGCTCAGCCACCCTGCCCTCGACGCCAGGCACCGGCCCCATGTGGTAAAGCTTGCCGATCAGGCTGACGGGCAGCCCACTGACGTCGACCATCCATTGCGCAATCTGTTCCGGAACCGCGTTACCCTGCATACCCCGGTGCAATTCAGGCATCGCGACCAGCATGCCCGGGTGGCACTGACGCAGAAAACGCTCAAGCCCGGCACCGTTTTCGACGAAAGGCGCGAAGAGCAGGCACACCAACTGCGCCTCGCTCAACCCGAGGTTTTTCTGCGCCTGCGCCGCTGCCATTGCGCGTTGATCGGACAGCCTCGCCGGGTTGCCAAAGGCCTCCACGGCTTGTTCGCACAGACGCTCTGGTAGTCGCTTGCGGCGCATCATCACCAACGCCCGCTGCAGGTATTCGGCGACGCCCGACGCATAGCTGTGACCGTGTACGAAGCACGCTTGCAACCCCCGGACGTGGGCAGAGATCGAAGGGCTGACGTATTCGTTGTCGCTAAGCTGGGCCATGAGTTCTTCAGGTTGAAAACCCAGAAACTCGGTGAGCAGCGGCCATCGCTCTTCCCGGTGGCTGACCAGCATGTCGTGAATGTCAATGAACGTGGCGCGACGGCAGGCTTCAAACTGTTCGGCCGGACGCCATTGCGCCGCGTCTTGCCCGGCATAAAACTCGCGGTAGCAATCGCTGCCGAGTTCGTCGAGCACTGCAAACAGCTCTTCATAGCCTGTTCCGGGATGATTCGATGTCTTGAGCCCGGCTTTCGCGGCCGCCCGTTTCAAACCCTCGATAAACTGTTTCTGCTGACGCAGGGAATCGCCGCATATCAATGCATCGACACCGCTGTTCCACCGAGCAATCTGCCCAACGAACTCACCAGTGGCCAGATACCCGTCGTCCCATAGATCGTTCGGCACGTCCAGGGTTCGACGATGCCCCACCATCAGCATGTTGAGCCGATTGGCTTCGCGACCTGCGTCCGAAAACGGCGCCAGGTGCCTGAACGGCAAAACCTCCCGATTGTCGACCATCAATACTTCGACCCTGGGATCGTCGTAGAGGAACAATGCAGTGCAGGTGCGATGAATGTTGTCTTGAGCCGACGCGCTGGCGCCGTTCATGCGCAGTGAGGCTACGCGCAACTGAAACGTGGAAGGTGCCCTGCCAGCAAGACTCAGTTGCGCGGCGCGCAGCAGCGTCAGGGTGTAGCAACTGTCCCGGGACCCGGACTGGATGACCAGCACTTTGTAATCGCCAATGCGCTCCATGCCACCGGCGCTAACCACCAACCGCTGAATCATCAACTGCAGTGCCGTGCGTTCGGCCCGGGAAAAGAAACTCAGCAAGCGTTGCAGCATTTGCTGATAGACATAGTTCATCGCCTGGTCATGAATAAGGGTCATCTTTATTTACCTGTTACTCGTAAGTTCAATAGTGCGCAAACAACGCCACGCAATGCGCAAACCGATTGCCCGCCGACGACTGAAGTGCTGGATGTTATTGCCAAATGCTAACACTTAAGCTTTTAGTAATTATTTGAAATATCTGAACAGGGCGCCTGTCTCGGCGAAGGGCAGCACACCGCGAAGCCCCGTATTACTGGCGCTCGAAGGCTGCGATGAATATCCTAGGAAATGTCCGACAGCGTCCCACAGACATATAGCACAAGAAATAAAGAAAGAAGTCGCACATGATCGTTGGGCAGGTACGCAACGATCTACGGCTTGTCGGAAATATAATAACGATGTGCTTTTAAAAGTATCAAACCGATACCCAGCCATGACTCTTTCCTTGAGATGAAAGTAATCATTCAATTATCAGGGCTTAAATGGCGATTAGAAGATACAGATCGAGAGCAAAAACCAGTTCAGTTACTGAACTGACCCCGTCGGCAGGGTCGTCTCATGTTTTCAGAGGGCAATAAAAAAGTCCGCGCAGGCACGGACTTTTTTTTCGGAGGTATTACGCAGACTCGACCTGCAGGGCGACCCGTTCGCGGCATGGGCATTCGTCCATGTAGCGGTGTGCTTCGACAAACTCGGAAAACGGGAAGACCCGAGTCTTGAGCGGCAGCAGAACGCGATCGGCGGTCAGTTGGTTGATGTCGCGCAAGGCTCGTTGCAGTGCGACCTGGTCCTGAATGATGCCCAGTTCCGGCTTGCCGGTGAAATTGCCGATGCAGTGCACGAAGAACTGAATGTTTTTCTGGAACGCTGCGCAGGCCGGGAACGGTGTCTGGTTGCCACCTTGCAGGCCGTACAGCACCAGACTGCCGCGAGGCGCAAGCACATCACCCAACAAAGACATCTGCGGGCCACCCAAGCCATCGAACACTACGTCCACACCGCGGTTGTCGGTAATTTTGTTGATCCGCATCAGCAGATCTTCTTCCTCGGTGACGATAACTTTCTCGGCACCCAGCGCCAGCAGGTTGTCACGTTCTTCCGCCGTTTTGGTGGCCGCGATCACCCGCACACCCAAGGCCTTGCCCAGTTGTACGAAAGAAGGTCCGGCACAGTGACTGGCGTCGGTCACCAGGGCGAATTGCCCAGGCTTGACCCGTGCCAGGTCGACATAGGCGAAGTAGGCAATCAACAGCGGCGTGTAATGCACCGCCGCTTCGATCGGGCTGAGCACGTCCGGGTAGCGGGTCAGTGCCGAGCGCGGCAAAACGATCTGCTCGCCATAGACCGGATAGTCGTTCGGGCTTTCAGCCGGGAAACTGGCGACCTTGTCACCGACGGCCAGGTCATCAACGCCCTCGCCGAGCGCCGTCACGATGCCGGACATTTCATGGCCAAGGCCTGAAGGCAGACGAGCGTGGGACGACGCCAGGTTCTGGCGCCAGAGAATATCGTACCAACTGATGCCAATCGCCTCGACGCGCACCTGCACTTCGCCCGGCGCAGGGAGAGCGGCCGCATGCTCTTCGCATTCGAGCACCTCGGCTGGACCAAACTTGTGAAAACGGATCGTGCGGGACATCGCAAACCTCGCCAAATGAACCTCTAATGCCATGAACTTTATCTGGGCTTTCTACCCAAGGCCATCAGTGGCTATTAATAGTCGACATGCCTGTCATTGATTCCGCAGCGCCGGCGACATCTTCAAATGTCGTAAGAAACCGAAGCAGTCTTTGTAGGAAATCTGAATTACTCGGTGCAGAGTAGCAGCCTTTGCCCTTAATATTCATGCCGGCCATTGTTCTCATATGGCCGCTCTCGTCAAGCTTGATGACTCTGCCAGGACTCCAGATGAATCGTAATGACCTGCGTCGTGTCGACCTGAACCTGTTGATCGTTTTCGAAACATTGATGCACGAACGCAGTGTGACCCGCGCTGCGGAGAAATTGTTTCTCGGCCAGCCAGCCATCAGTGCGGCGCTCTCGCGCCTGCGCGGGCTGTTCGATGATCCGCTGTTCGTGCGCACCGGTCGGAGCATGGAACCGTCCGCCCGGGCGGTAGAAATCTTCGCCCTGCTCTCGCCGGCCCTGGATTCGATCTCCACCGCCGTCAGCCGTGCGGCGGAATTCGATCCGGCGACCAGTACCGCAGTGTTCCGCATCGGTTTGTCTGACGATGTCGAGTTCGCGTTGTTGCCAATGCTGCTCAAACGGCTGCGCGCCGAATCGCCAGGAATTGTGCTGGTGGTGCGTCGAGCCAACTACATCCTGATGCCGAGCCTGCTGGCTTCAGGTGAGATCTCGATCGGCGTCAGCTACACCGCCGACTTGCCGGCGAACGCCAAGCGCAAAGTGCTGCGCCGCAGCTTGCCGAAACTCCTGCGCGCCGATACGGTGCCGGGCCCTTTGAGCCTGGACGACTTCTGCGCCCGCCCCCACGCGCTGGTGTCGTTCGCTGGCGACCTGAGCGGCTTTATAGATGAAGAACTGGAAAAACTCGGGCGCAAACGCCATGTGGTGCTCGCGGTGCCGCAGTTCAACGGGTTGAGTACGCTGATCAGCGGCACTGATATTGTCGCGACTGTGCCGGATTACACGGCGGAAGCGTTGACGGCAGCCGGCGGTGTGCGGGCTGAAGATCCGCCGTTGCCAGTGCGCAGCTTTGAATTGCACATGGCGTGGCGTGGATCGCAGGACAATGATCCGGGTGAGCGCTGGCTAAGGTCGCGGATTCAGATGTTTTTCGGGGATCCGGACAGTCTGGCCTGATCCAGATTGTGTATGAAGGCTTCTGGCCCCATCGCGAGCAAGCTCGGCTCCTACGGGGGATTTATGTCGAGCCCGGATCCCCTGTAGGAGCCAAGCTTGCTCGCGAAGGACGCGACGCGGTCCCAAGCCTGTCCATTGCACTCCCCGCAACACACAATTGTCATCAACCCCATTGATTGGTTTCTCACCGGAAGCGCATGCTAGAGGGCTCGCTTCGACCTTATATCATTCCGAATGATAGTTACCTTCGCTTCATTCGATTCGTGCGTGACACCCCCGCCAAGCATCATCCGACCATTCTCAATACATTGGCGGATGCATCCATGGAACAATCACTCAAACATTTGCGCTTCCCGCTGGCCCTGTTGGCCGTTCTGGTGATGAGCGCTTGCGGCAAGGCTCCGGAGTCTGCCGCGACGATGCCTGCGGCGAAAGTCAGCGTCGCCAAGGTGCTGGAACAACCGGTCAACGAGTGGGACGAATTCACCGGGCGCCTTGAAGCACCGGAAACGGTAGAAATTCGACCACGGGTCTCCGGCCAGATCGATGAGGTCGCCTTCACTGAAGGCGCGCTGGTCAAGAAAGGTGACCTGCTGTTCCAGATCGACCCACGCCCTTTCCAGGCTGAGGTCCGCCGCCTCGAAGCGCTGGTTGCCCAGTCCCGTGCCAACGCCACCCGCAGCGAAAATGAAGCCCAGCGTGGTGAACGCCTGCGCACCAGCAACGCGATTTCCGCCGAACTGGCCGATTCGCGTACCAGCGCCGCACAAGAAGCCCGCGCCGCTGTCGGCGCCCTCCAGGCGCAACTGGACCTGGCGAAACTGAACCTGAGTTTCACCCGCGTCACCGCGCCGATCAGCGGCCGTGTCAGCCGTGCGGAAATCACCGCCGGCAACCTGGTGACCGCCGATACCACCGCACTGACCAGCGTGGTCTCCACCGACAAGGTCTACGCCTACTTCGACGCCGATGAGCGTGTATTCCTCAAGTACACTCAGCTCGCTCGCCAGGGTAAACGCGGCGCTACCACCCCGGTTTACCTCGGTCTGTCCAACGAAGACGGCAACCCGCACCAGGGTGTGATGAACTTCGTCGACAACCGGGTCAATCCGCAAACCGGCACCATTCGCGGGCGCGCGGTCTTTGACAACACTGACGGCACTTACACTCCAGGTCTGTATGCCCGCCTCAAATTGGTCGGCAGCGGCACCTACTCCGCCGTGCTGATCAACGACGAAGCGGTCGGTACCGACCTGGGCAAGAAGTTCGTGCTGGTGATGGATGCCGACAACAACACCGCCTACCGCGCGGTCGAGCTGGGTCCGAAAATCGAAGGTCTGCGCATCGTGCGCAATGGCCTGAACAAGGACGACACGATCATCGTAAAGGGCCTGCAGCGGGTACGTCCCGGTTCGCCAGTCACCCCTGAAGTGATCCCGATGGCCAGCGAACAAACCCTCGCGGCACTCGCACAACAACGACAAGCGCTGGAAGCCAGCAACCTGCCCCAAGTCGCACCTGCCAAGGTCGCGCCGGGTTCGGTTGTGAAACTGGCTGCTGCGTCTCCACGCGGTTAAGGGACAACGACTCCGATGAATTTTTCTCAATTCTTCATTTCACGACCGATCTTCGCAGCGGTACTGTCGCTGCTGATCCTGATCGCCGGTGCTATCTCGCTGTTCCAGTTACCGATCAGCGAATACCCGGAAGTCGTGCCGCCGACCGTGGTGGTGCGTGCCAACTTCCCGGGCGCCAACCCGAAAGTCATCGGTGAAACCGTGGCCGCGCCGCTGGAGCAAGCCATCACTGGCGTCGAGAACATGCTGTACATGTCCTCGCAGTCCACCGCTGACGGCAAGATCACCCTGACCATCACCTTTGCGCTGGGCACTGACCTGGACAACGCACAGGTACAGGTGCAGAACCGCGTGACCCGGACCGAGCCGAAACTTCCCGAAGAAGTGACGCGCATCGGTATCACCGTGGACAAGGCGTCGCCCGACCTGACCATGGTCGTGCATTTGACCTCGCCGGACAAACGCTACGACATGCTTTACCTGTCCAACTACGCCTTGCTCAACATCAAGGATGAGTTGGCGCGCCTGGGCGGTGTCGGTGACGTGCAGTTGTTCGGCATGGGCGACTACTCCCTGCGAGTGTGGCTCGACCCGAACAAGACCGCTTCGCGCAACCTGACCGCGACCGATGTCGTCTCGGCGATTCGTGAACAGAACCGTCAGGTCGCCGCCGGTGCATTGGGCGCTCCGCCTGCGCCGAATGCCACCGCGTTCCAGTTATCGGTGAACACCCAAGGTCGCCTGGTTTCCGAAGAAGAGTTCGAGAACATCATCATTCGCTCCGGCGACAACGGTGAAATCACTCGTCTGAAAGACATCGCACGCGTCGAACTGGGCTCCAGCCAATACGCCCTGCGCTCCCTGCTCGACAACCAGCCGGCAGTGGCGATCCCGATCTTCCAGCGCCCTGGCTCGAATGCGATCGAAATCTCCAACGACGTTCGCGCCAAGATGGCCGAGCTGAAGAAAAACTTCCCGGAAGGCATGGACTTCAGCATCGTCTATGACCCGACGATCTTCGTGCGCGGTTCCATCGAAGCAGTGGTGCACACCCTCTTCGAAGCACTGATCCTCGTTGTTCTTGTCGTCATTCTGTTCCTGCAAACCTGGCGGGCCTCGATCATTCCGTTGGTGGCGGTGCCGGTTTCGCTGATCGGTACGTTCGCGGTGATGCATCTGTTCGGCTTCTCGCTGAACGCCTTGTCGCTGTTCGGATTGGTATTGGCCATCGGTATCGTGGTGGACGACGCCATCGTGGTGGTGGAAAACGTCGAGCGAAACATCGGGCTCGGGCTGACGCCGGTCGAAGCCACCAAGCGCGCCATGCGTGAAGTGACCGGCCCGATCATTGCCACGGCGCTGGTGCTGTGTGCGGTGTTCATCCCGGCGGCGTTCATTTCCGGGTTGACCGGGCAGTTCTACAAACAGTTCGCCCTGACCATTGCGATCTCGACGGTGATCTCGGCCTTCAACTCGCTGACCCTGTCGCCGGCATTGGCGGCGGTATTGCTCAAAAGCCACGATGCGCCGAAAGACCGTTTCTCCAAGGTCCTCGACAAGATCTTTGGTGGCTGGTTGTTCCGTCCGTTCAACCGCTTCTTCGACAAGGCCAGCAACGGTTATGTCGGCACCGTCGCCCGGGTCATCCGCAGCAGTGGTATTGCGATGATTCTGTACGCTGGCCTGATGGTACTGACATTCTTCGGCTTCGCTAATACCCCGACCGGTTTCGTACCTGGCCAGGACAAGCAATACCTGGTGGCCTTCGCGCAACTGCCGGACGCTTCGAGCCTGGACCGCACCGAAGACGTGATCAAGCGCATGTCCGACCTTGCCCTGAAACAGCCAGGCGTGGAAAGCGCCGTGGCGTTCCCTGGTCTGTCGATCAACGGTTTCACCAATAGCTCCAACGCTGGCATCGTGTTCGTGACCCTGAAACCGTTCGACGAACGTAAAGACCCGAGCATGTCCGCCGGTGCGATTGCCGGTGCATTGAACGGCCAGTTCGCCGGGATCCAGGAAGCCTACATGGCGATTTTCCCGCCGCCGCCGGTACAAGGCCTGGGCACCATCGGTGGTTTCCGCCTGCAGATCGAAGACCGGGGCAACCTGGGTTACGACGAGCTGTACAAAGAAACCATGAACATCATCACCAAGAGCCATAACGTGCCGGAACTGGCCGCCCTGTTCACCAGCTACACCGTGAACGTGCCGCAGGTCGATGCCGCCATCGACCGGGAAAAAGCCAAGACTCACGGCGTGGCCGTCAGCGACATCTTCGACACCCTGCAGATCTACCTGGGTTCGCTGTATGCCAACGACTTCAACCGTTTCGGTCGCACCTATCAGGTCAACGTTCAGGCTGAACAGCAGTTCCGTCTCGAGCCGGATCAGATCGGCCAGCTGAAAGTGCGTAACAACAAAGGCGAGATGATCCCGCTGGCGACTTTCATCAAAGTCAGCGACACCTCGGGACCGGATCGCGTGATGCACTACAACGGCTTCATCACCGCTGAAATCAACGGTGCGGCAGCCCCGGGCTACAGCTCCGGCCAGGCCGAAAAAGCCATCGAAAAACTGCTCCAGGAAGAACTTCCGAACGGCATGACCTACGAATGGACCGACCTGACCTACCAGCAGATTCTGTCCGGCAACACCGCGCTGTTCGTGTTCCCGCTCTGCGTATTGCTGGCGTTTCTGGTGCTCGCGGCACAGTACGAAAGCTGGAGCCTGCCACTGGCGGTGATCCTGATCGTACCGATGACGCTGCTGTCGGCCATCACCGGTGTGATTGCTTCGGGAGGCGACAACAACATCTTCACCCAGATCGGCTTGATTGTTCTCGTGGGGCTTGCGTGTAAGAACGCGATTCTGATCGTCGAGTTTGCCAAGGATAAGCAGGAAGAAGGTATGAACCCGCTGGCTGCGGTGCTCGAAGCGTGCCGCCTGCGTCTGCGACCGATCCTGATGACCTCCTTCGCGTTCATCATGGGTGTGGTGCCTCTGGTGTTCTCCAGCGGTGCCGGTGCCGAAATGCGTCATGCCATGGGTGTGGCGGTGTTCTCCGGAATGCTCGGGGTAACCTTCTTCGGTCTGTTGCTGACGCCGGTGTTCTACGTGTTGATTCGTAATTTCGTCGAGCGCGGTGAAAAGCGCAAAGCGGCCAAGGCCCTGAAACTGGAGGCGCAACAATGAGCCTGAAAGCCTTCCTGCCGAGCCTGCTGGTACTGGCCCTGAGCGCCTGTGCCGTCGGCCCGGATTACAAGACCCCGGCCACCGAACCGGCCAACATCACGACCGCCACCGACGGCGCCGCCGGTCAGAAGAACTTCGACCGCTCGCGTTTCGAGGGCATCTGGTGGCAGCAGTTTGAAGACCCGACCCTTAACCAGTTGGTGACGCAATCCCTGCAAGGCAACCGCGATTTGCGCATCGCCTTCGCTCGCTGGAAAGCGGCTCGGGCGATCCGCGATGACGCCAGCAATGACGCCATGCCGACCATCAGCAGCCGCGTCAGCAGTGATCTGGGCAAAGGTCAGATTCCGGGCGAGACCACCCAACGGGTCAATAGCGAACGCTATGACCTGGGGCTGGACATGGCCTGGGAACTGGACCTGTTTGGCCGGATCCAGCGCAATCTGGAATCCAGCGACGCCGAGCAGCAAGCGGCCGAAGCCGATCTGTACCAGCTGCAAGTCAGCATGATCGCCGAACTAGTGGACGCTTACGGTCAACTGCGCGGTGCGCAACTGCGGGAAAAGATTGCCCTGGCCAACCTGAACAACCAGCAGGAATCGCGCAAGATCACTGAAAGCCTGCGTGATGCCGGCGTCGGCGATCAGCTCGATGTGGTCCGCGCCGATGCACGTCTGGCGTCTGTCGAAGCCAGCGTGCCGCAATTGCAGGCTGAGCAGGTTCGGCAGAAAAACCGTATCGCCACCCTGCTGGGTCAACGGCCGGACAAGCTGGCCGTGGACCTGAGCCCGAAAGACTTGCCAGCGATTGCCAAAGCCCTGCCAATCGGCGATCCGGGCGAACTGCTGCAACGTCGTCCAGACATTCTCAGCGCCGAGCGCCAACTGGCTTCGGCCACGGCGCGGATCGGCGTGGCCAAGGCGGATCTGTTTCCACGGGTTAGCCTCAGTGGCTTCCTCGGCTTCACCGCCGGGCGTGGTTCGCAGATCGGTTCCTCGGCGGCCAATGCCTGGGCACTGGGCCCAAGCATCACTTGGGCAGCGTTTGATTTGGGCAGCGTTCGCGCCCGTTTGCGCGGTGCCGACGCCGATGCCGAAGGCGCCCTGGCGACCTACGAGCAGCAAGTGCTGCTGGCCCTGGAAGAATCGGAAAATGCCTTCAGCGACTACGGCAAACGCCAGCAACGACTGATCTCGCTGATTCGTCAGAGCGAATCAAGCCGCGCGGCCGCCGACCTGGCTGAAATTCGCTACCGCGAAGGCACGGCGGACTTCCTCGTCCTGCTCGATGCCCAGCGCGAACGTCTGGCGGCGGAAGACACCCAGGCCCAGGCCGAAGTCGATCTGTATCGCGGCATTGTCGCGATCTACAAGGCCCTTGGTGGCGGATGGCAGCCAGAGACGGTCGCCAGCAAGTAACGCATTGACGAGCTCCTTTGGTTGGATGCAACCAACCAATTTTTTTGCCCCGCGCCTCATTCGGTCGCGGGGCATTTTTTTGTCTGCTCATTCTGAACCCACCACCAATCCAATGTGGGAGCGGGCTTGCTCGCGAAGAGGCCGTATCAGTCAACATCCATGTTAAATGACACACCGCTTTCGTGAGCAAGCCCGCGCCCACAGGGGGATTTGCGTCAATCCATTAATCCCCATTCACCCGGCGGCGCGAGAGGACCGGGTGTCGCTTCCGCATGCAACTTCAGTCGCAGACGCAAATTGTTCACCGAGTCCGCATGCTTCAGCGCTTCCTCCTCATCAATCGCGCCTTCAACCACTAAGGCGTAAAGCGCGCCATCGAACGTCTGCATGCGCTGTTCGGCGGACTTCTCCATGATCCCTTTGAGCTCATCGAATTCGTTGCGCCGGATCAGGTCACCGATGGTTGGCGTACCCAGCATCACTTCCACCGCTGCCCTTCGTTGTCCATCACGAGTACGTACAAGCCGTTGGGATACGAAGGCTTTCAGATTGTTGCCCAGGTCATGCAGCAACTGCGTCCGTCGTTCTTCCGGAAAGAAGTTGATGATGCGGTCCAGCGCCTGATGGGCGTTGTGGGCATGCAGGGTGGAAATCACCAGATGCCCGGTATCGGCAAACGCCAGCGCATGCTCCATGGTTTCGCGGTCGCGGATCTCGCCGATCAGCACCACGTCAGGCGCCTGGCGCAGGGTGTTCTTCAACGCTGCATGAAAACTGCGGGTATCGACGCCGACCTCGCGCTGATTGATGATCGATTTCTTGTGCCGATGAATGTATTCGACCGGGTCTTCGATGGTGATGATGTGGCCGCTGCTGTGACGGTTGCGGTAATCGATCAACGCCGCCAGTGAAGTAGACTTGCCCGAGTCGGTGGCGCCGACAAACAGCATCAACCCTTGTTTGAGCATGACCGTTTCCAGCAGTACCGCTGGCAATTTCAGGTCTTCGAAACGCGGAATGTCGAGTTTGATATTGCGCGCCACGATCGACACATCGTTGCGTTGCTTGAAAATATTGACCCGAAAACGCCCGACGCCCGGCAACGAGATCGCCAGGTTCATCTCCAGTTCGCGATCGAACTCGAGCCGCTGCTCGGCGTCCATGATGGAGGAGGCCATCGCCGTGATTTCCCCTGGGTTGAACGGTTGCTCGGTCAAGGGTTTGAGCACACCATCAAACCGTGCACAAGGAGGCGCACCGGTGGACAGGTACAGATCGGAACCTTCCCGGCTGGCCAGGATCTTCAACAGTGCATCGATTTCCATGGCAAAAAGCACCCGCGAATCCTTCAATGAATAGAAATGACCCAAAAACGGGTCATTCAGCGTCTACCGCTCTAGGATAGTAGACGCCGCCACACTGACTGAACTGCAGGACACCTTGATGAGCGCAGTACCCATCGACAGCGATGCCCAGGCCTTGATCGCCAGACTGGACTGGACGCGCACCCCGCTCGGCTCCGCCAGTGCCTGGCCGCAGAGCCTGCGTACGGCGGTGGACATCGTGATTCACTCACCGATGCCGATGCTGTTGTTGTGGGGTCCGGAACTCACGCAGATCTACAACGACGGGTTCGCCCTGCTGGCCGGCAGCAAGCATCCGCACGCTTTCGGACAACCGACTCACCATATCTGGCCAGAACTCAAAGACTTTACCGATCCCATTTACAGCGCCGTCCTACAGGGCCAGGTGCGGACCTACAACGAGCAGCGCTTTACCCTGCAACGCGACGGTGATGATTCCGACTTCTGGCTGGATTTGACCTACAGTCCGATCCGCGATGAAAGCGCCGAGGTCGCCGGGATTCTGGTCACCGCCATCGAAACCAACGAGCGACGACGCATCGCCCTCGAACTTGAGCAGCGTTCGGCCGCCAGTCTGAAGGCTCAGCGTGAAACCGCGGAACGCCTGCAACTGGCGTTGGCCGGCACCGACGCTGTCGGCACCTGGGATTGGGACATTGGCGAAGACCGCTTCATTGCCGACACCCACTTCGCCCAATTGCACGGCATCGATCCGCTCCTCGCCAGCCAGTTGCCCATCAGTGATTATCTTGAAGCAGTGCATCCGGAAGACCGCTCGATGGTCACCCGCGGTATCAAGCACTGCATCACCCATGGCACCGAATACGCCGAGGAATATCGCCTGCTACAAGCCGATGGTCGGCTGCGCTGGGTGTTTGCCCGGGGCCGTTGTTACAAGGATCATCATGGCCGGCCGATCCGCTTCCTCGGCGCCGCCCTGGACCTGACCGAACGCAAACACATCGAACAGGCGTTACGACAGAGCCAGACCGAGCTGCAATTGATCATCAACGCGATGCCGATCCTGATCAGTTACGTCGACAGCGAGGAACGCTTTCGCCTGAACAACGCCGCGTACCTGGACTGGTATGGCCTGACGCCTCAGGAACTTTACGGTCGGACCATTCGCGAGGTGCTGGGTGAAGAAGCCTACGCCTTGCGCGCCGAATACATCACCGAAGCATTGGCGGGCAAAACCTGCTGCTTCAGCATCAGTACACCGCATCGGGATGGCAGTACTCGGCAGGCCTTGATAAATTACCTGCCCCGCCACGGACCGGACGGCGCGGTGAATGGCTTTTACATTTTCGTGATCGACGAAACCGGGCGCAAACAGACCGAAGAAGCGTTGCGCAATCTGAACGATACCCTTGAAGAACGCGTGGCCGCCCGCACCCAGCAATTGGCTGAAGCCAACCAGCGCTTGCAGAGCGAAATGCTCGAGCGCGAGCGCGCTGAGGACGCCTTGCGCCATGCACAGAAAATGGAAGCGGTCGGCCAGCTCACCGGCGGCATCGCCCATGACTTCAACAACATGCTCACAGGGATCATCGGTAGCCTCGATCTGATGCAGCGCTACATCGCCGAGGGGCGCGTCGCCGAGATCGGTCGTTTCACCGAAGCAGCGGTGTCGTCAGCCAACCGCGCGGCCGCTCTGACCCATCGTCTGCTGGCATTCTCCCGGCGCCAGTCGCTCGACCGCAAGCCGTTGAACGCCAACGAGCTGATTCAATCCCTGGAAGACCTGCTCAGTCGCACCACGGGCGAGCACATCGCGCTGAAACTGCAACTGGCCGAGGAAATCTGGCGGGTCAGCACCGACGTCAGCCAACTGGAAAACGCATTGCTCAACCTGGTGATCAACGCTCGCGACGCCATGCCCGATGGCGGCGAATTGCTGATCGAAACGGCCAACGTGTACCTCGACAGTAACGACATCACCACCCTGGAAACGGTCAAGGCCGGGGACTACGTGATGATTGCCGTCAGCGACAACGGCACCGGGATGACGCCGTCGGTGATGGCCAAGGCGTTCGACCCGTTCTTTACCACCAAACCCATCGGCCAGGGCACCGGTCTTGGCCTGTCGATGATTTATGGTTTTGCCCAACAGTCAGGCGGTCACGTCAAACTCGACAGCCTTCCAGGCCAAGGCACCTGCGTTCGTCTTTACCTGCCTCGGCTGCATTTTTCGGAGCCGCAGAACACCCTGAGACCCTTCAGCGGTGGGGCACCTGCGGCGATTGCCGGTGAAACCGTGATGTTGGTGGAAGATGATCCGGCCGTGCGCATGCTGGTCCTCGACTTGCTTAATAAGTTGGGTTACCACGCCCATGAAGCCGAAGATGCGAAGACTGCTTTGCCCTTGCTGGAGTCCGACTTGCGCGTTGATCTACTCGTGACCGATGTCGGGCTTCCGGGCATGAACGGTCGACAACTGGCAGAAATTGCGCGCCAGCACCGGCCAGCACTCAAGGTGCTGTTCATGACCGGATACGCGGAGAAAGCCGCCGAGCGCCAGGGTTTCCTTGAGGAAGGCATGGACATGGTCGCCAAACCGTTTTCCATCGACCTGCTGGCCAACAAGATTCGCACGATGATCGGCCAACCCGAGTGAGTTGAGGCATAATCGCGCCCCCCCGCTGGCACCAACATAACCACCACCGTTGCAAGGTACTGCCGATGAAAGCTCAAGCCCGCCATATTCTGGTGAAAACCTCGGAAGAAGCTGAACAGCTCAAACAACGCATTGCCAAGGGCGAAGCCTTCGATGTGCTGGCCAAGAAGTACTCCACCTGCCCGTCCGGCAAGCGCGGCGGTGATTTGGGTGAAGTGCGGCCGGGGCAAATGGTGGGTGTGATCGATGCGGTGATCTTCAAAAAGCCGTTGCGAGTGGTGCATGGGCCGATCAAGAGCAAATTCGGTTATCACCTGGTGCAGGTGTTTTATCGGGATTGAGCGGTTGGCTTTCGGGCCTCTTCGCGAGCAAGCCCGCTCCCACAGTGGGTCTGTGGTGAACACTTATTGTGCGACCGCCACCGATCAATTGTGGGAGCGGGCTTGCTCGCGAAGGCAGCACCTCGGTGTTGGAACCTAGAAACAGGTTTCCATGGTTTCGACGACATTCAACTGCTCATCCACCAGACACCCGATCCGCCACTTGTCGAACGTCAGGCAAGGGTGCGAGGTCCCGAATGAAATGATATCCCCCACCCGCAACTCCACACCCGGCGCCACGGTCATGAACGCATGTTGGTCCATCACCGCCGTCACCTTGCAGGCACTGACATCGTCGCCCGCCGCCGGCACCACGCCAACCTTGTAACGCAGCAACGGCACCGGCAGACCGGCGTCGTAGGCCACATCACGCTTGCCCAAAGCGATCACCGCAAAACCCGGCTCCGGTAACGACTGCACATGCGCCCAGACTTCCAGCGCCGGACGCAGGCCCTCGTGCAGATCGCTTCGGCGGTTGAGCACGCAGTATTGCGCTTCCTTATAGATGCCATGGTCATGCGCCACGTAGCTGCCGGGGCGCAACACGCTGAGGAAACGTCCGCCGGCGTTCTGCGCTTCGAAGGATTCGGCGATCAGGTCGTACCAGGCCGAACCCGACGCGGTAATGATCGGTTTGGTAATGGCGAACGCGCCACTGTCCTGTAAATGCACCGCCAGACGCACCAACGACGCAGCGAACTCACGGATACCCGTGACGGCATGGTCACCATGGATCACGCCTTCGTAGCCTTCGATCCCGGTCAGCGCCAATGCCGGTTGAGCGTTGATGGCGTTGGCCAGGGCGAGCACCTGCGCTTCCGTGCGGCAACCGCAGCGACCGCCGACAACGCCGTACTCGATCATCACGTTCAGACGCACACCGCGTGAGGAGAAATATCCGCTGAGGTCAGCAACGTTGTCCGGGTGATCGACCATGCAATGGAAATCGAACATCGGATCCGCCAGCAGATCGGCGATCAGCGCCATGTTCGGCGTACCGACCAACTGGTTGGCCATCAGCACCCGGCGCACGCCGTGGGCATACGCCGCGCGGGTTTGCGTGGCACTGGCCAGGGTGATGCCCCAGGCGCCAGCGTCCAGTTGGCGGCGAAACAGCGCCGGGGTCATGCTGGTCTTGCCGTGGGGCGCGAGTTCGGCGCCGCTGTTGCTGGCGAACGCCTGCATCCAACGAATGTTGTGTTCCAGCGCCTCGCGATGCAGCACCAGCGCAGGCAAGCTGACGTCGCGCACAAGATGGGCACCGGTCTGGGCAAAACCCTTTTCTACGGCAGCAGTATTTTGGGCAGTAGACATGGTCGAACTCCTCACATTCGCGGCCGCAGGCAGCTGCGGTTATTCGTTGATACGCCGGGCGTTGTAGCGTCGATCGTTAAGCCGCCTTCGCGAGCAAGCCCGCTCCCACATTGGAATGCGTTCCCCTGTGGGAGCGGGCTTGCTCGCGAAGAATTCACCAAGGTTCTCAGGTCTTTTTCTTGTACGCGATGCAGTCGATCTCAACCTTGCAATCAACCATCATGTTCGCCTGCACACAAGCCCGGGCCGGTGCATGTTCCGGGCTGAAGTATTCGGAGAACACCTTGTTGAAACTCCAGAAATCCCGCGGGTCTTCCAGCCACACGCCGGTGCGCACGACGTCTTCGAGGCCATAACCGGCCTCTTCGAGAATGGCGATCAGGTTCTTCATGGTCTGGTGAGTCTGCTCGACGATGCCACCCACAATGATTTCGCCATCCAGCGCCGGCACTTGCCCGGACACGTGCAGCCAGCCATCGGCTTCAACGGCGCGGGCGAAAGGACGGGGCTGGCCGCCACCGGCGGTGCTGCCGGTGCCGTAACGAGTAATGCTCATGATGTCTCTCCTGATTGAAAGTGAGTGGTTTGCGAGCCTGCTCGCGATGCTCTTGCCCTTAATGGTTTTTCACCCGCTCGATATACCGCGCCACCGCCGCCGATTTCTCAAACCGCCGATAAACCAACGACAACCACGAACTCGCCTCACAGCCCTTGATCGACCGGTACAGTACGCCGGGTAACCCGACATGTCCGACCACAGATTCCGGCACCACCGCCACGCCCTGCCCCAGCGACACCAGCGCCAGCACCGCTACCAGCCCGCCCGGTTGCGCGCCGAGTTTCGGCGCAAAGCCACCCTCGGCGGCGACTTGCAAGGTGCCGCTGATTTGTTCCGGCAGGATGAACGTCTCACCCTGCAGAAGCTCCGGGCCGATCTCAGTCAAGCGGCACAAACGGGACTCCGCCGATAGCGCCAGCACAAAGCCTTCCGCGTCGAGGCGAATGGCGTCCAGGCCTTCGGGCAAGGTCATGGGTGAACGGACATAACCAATATCGAATCGACCTTCGAGCACCATCGCCGGCAAGGACACCATCGGACTTTCCCGCACGTTCAGACTGACGTCCGGGCACTCTCGGCTGAACGCCTGCACCTGTTTTTGCAGCAATCCCGAGTACACCGCCGAGGCCACATAACCCAATTCGATATGACCAATATCCCCTCGCCCGGCCCGCTGGGCATTGTGCTGGGCGTATTCGAATTGCCGCACCGTCGCCTCGGCTTCAATCAACAGGGCGGCGCCGGCGTCGGTCAGGCTGACTTCACGTGTCTGGCGCACGAACAGTCGCGTGCCGAGTTCGTTCTCCATGTCCTGGATCTGTCGAGTCAGGGTCGGCGGTGCGATACCAAGTTGTTCGGCGGCGCGAGTGAAGTTGCCTTGCCGGGCAACGGCCAGAAAGTAACGGAAATGCCGTATGTCCATGGATGCATTAGCTCAAAGGTAATGAGGTCCCGATGCCTGGCTAACGAAGTCCATAATCGGTCACGATAAGCTCACTGGGCAATCACAGTAGAGAGCCCACTCCATGAACGTCAAACCCCTTAGCGCCGCCGCGACCAACGGCCTTGCCCAAAAGGCAATCACATCATGAGCGGGGTTAGTTCGCGGCTCACGCTGCTAACGGCGTCCGGCGTCTGTTCGCTGATCGTCCTCGACACCAACATCGTCGCCGTCACCCTGCCTACAATCGCCCGGGACTTGGGCGCGAACTTTGCCGACATCGAATGGGTGGTCAGCGCCTACATGCTGGCCTTCGCCGCCCTGCTTTTACCGGCAGGCAGCATAGCCGACCGCTTTGGCCGGCAGAAAACCCTGCTCTGTGGCCTGGGCCTGTTCATCCTGGCGTCCATCGGTTGCGGCGCAGCACCCAATGCGTTGTTTCTCGACATCGCCAGGGCGATCAAAGGTGTCGGTGCGGCGTTGTTGCTGACCTCGGCGCTCGCCTCCATCGGCCACACCTTTCACGATGAGGTTGAGCGGGCGAAAGCTTGGGCGTTCTGGGGCGCGTGCATGGGTGTGGCAATGACCGCTGCGCCGACTATCGGCGGGCTGATTACCGAGTACATCGGCTGGCGCTGGATTTTCTACCTCAATTTACCGGTGGGCCTGTTCCTGATCGTCATGGTCTGGCGCGCTGTGCCGGAATCCCGCGATCCCCAATCTGCACGCCTCGATCCGTGGGGCAGCCTGGCGTTCAGTGCCAGTTTGCTGTGCCTGATATGGGGCCTGATCGAGGCCAACCGGATCGGCTGGAACAACCCGAGCACCTACGCCCGACTGATCGGCGGCGCCCTGTTGCTGGGAGTGTTTGTGGTGATTGAACGGGTGCAGCAGCGGCCGATGGTTGACCTGCAATTGTTCAAGCACTCGCGCTTCATCGGCGCGCTGCTGGGCATGTTTGCCTACGCCGGTTGCGCCCAGGTGATGATGACGCTGCTGCCGTTCTACCTGCAAAACGGTCTGGGTTTCTCGGCCATCGCTTCAGGGCTGGGCATGTTGCCGTTTGCCCTGACCATGCTGATTTGCCCGCGGATCGGCGTGCGGCTCGCCAGCCGGTTGGCTCCGGCGACGTTGATGGCCACCGGTTTGACCCTGGTCGGCAGCGGCAACCTGCTGAGTGCCTGGGCAGTCAGCAGCGGCGGATACCTGCCCTTCGCCCTGGCGATTGCCGTGACGGGCGCCGGAGCTGGATTACTCAATGGTGATACGCAGAAAAACATCATGGCCTGCGTGCCACGGCAGCGCACCGGCATGGCGTCGGGCATGAGCACTACCATGCGTTTCAGCGCTATTGTGTTGGCCATCGGTGTATACGGTGCGTTGCTGTCCAGTCATACCGAGCAGTTGTTGCATGCAAGTCTGTCGGCACAGGGTACGCAATGGCTGGGCCAGACACAGGGCATCGCCTCGCGGGTGGTGGCGGGTGACATGACGGCGGCGATGAGCCTGCTGCCGGACACCGCACGCAGCGTGGTCGAACCGTTGGCCCGACAGGCGTTCGTCGGTGGTTTCAGTCTGTTGCTGTGGGTCGCCGGTTTACTGGCATTGCTGGGGGCGTTGGTGGTGGGCACGCTGATGCGCAATCCGATCCCCATCCCATCGGCTGACACCGTCAGCGCGAATGCTTGAATGACGCCCACACCCGCTCGGCATTCGCATCGCAGCCCATGCCATCGGGCCGCGCCGGAATATCGTCAATCACCGCCAGCAGCTTCGCCTTGCTCTGCGCCAGGTGCAGCTGCATTTCTTCGATCTGGTCGACTTTGCGCCTGAGACCCGCCAGCAGTTCGCCGTGCTTGAATTCACCGGTGGCGGTGTCCGGCAGCAACTGCTTCAACTCTTCCAGGCTGAACCCGGCCTGCTGCGCGCACTGGATGAGATACAGCGTTTGCAAAACCTGGTCGGGATAATGCCGGTAACCGTTCGCCCGGCGTTCCACTTTCTGGATCAGGCCCTGGGCTTCGTAAAAACGAATACGCGACGCGTTGAACCCGCTTAAATGCGCCAGCTCACCAATCTTCATCTCAGCCTCATTTGCCTGCTTGACATTAAAGTTAACTTTAAGCTTAGCCTCTACGCATCACTTATGAGGAGTCAAGCATGTCGCCCTTCCAAACGTTGAATCTGCCCAATGGCCAGACTCTCGACAATCGCATCGCCAAAGCGGCGATGGAAGAGAACCTTGCCGATACCGGGCAGGGACCTTCCGATGCGCTATTTCGGTTGTATCAGGCCTGGGCTGGGGGCGAAGCCGGGTTGTTGCTGACCGGCAACGTGATGATTGATCGCCGCGCCATGACCGGCCCCGGTGGCGTGGTGCTGGAAGACGAGCGGGACATGGAACGCTTTCGTCAGTGGGCAAGTATTGGCCGCTCCGCTGGCGCGCAATTCTGGATGCAGCTCAATCATCCGGGCCGCCAGACCATGGCCAACCTCGGCCAGCAAGCGTGGGCGCCCTCGGCGGTGGCGCTGGATCTTGGTTCATTTTCCAAGATGTTTGCCGAACCCAAACCGATGTCCGAGGGCGATATCGCCGAGGTGATCACGCGCTTCGCCACCAGCGCTGCGCTCGCTGAAAAAGCCGGATTCACCGGCGTGCAGATTCATGCAGCACACGGTTACCTGATCAGTCAGTTCCTGTCGCCGCTGACTAACCGTCGAACCGACCGCTGGGGCGGGTCGCTTGAGAATCGCGCGCGCCTGCTGCTGGAAGTCGTCAGCGCCGTTCGCCAATCCGTGCCACCGCAGTTTTGTGTGGCGGTGAAGCTAAACTCCGCCGACTTCCAGCGCGGCGGATTCGATGCCGACGACGCCCGACAAGTGATCCAGTGGCTCAACGATCTGCAGATAGATTTGTTGGAGTTGTCGGGCGGCAGCTACGAAGCACCGGCCATGCAAGGCGAAGCGCGCGATGGCCGGACCCTGGCGCGGGAAGCGTACTTTCTGGAGATGGCCGACGAACTGGCCAGCGTGGCGCGCATGCCGGTGATGGTAACGGGCGGAATTCGACGTCTGGCGATCGTCGAACAAGTGCTCGACAGCGGCATCGCCATGGCCGGTATCGGCACGGCGCTGGCCCTCGAACCGCAGTTGGTCAAACACTGGCGCGAAGGCCAGGACAGCCATCCGCAATTGCCGCCGATCCGCTGGAAACGCAAGCCGTTGGCCGCATTGGCAAGCATGGCCGTGGTGAAGTTCCAGCTCCATCGCCTCAGCCGTGGACGCAAGCCCCGGCCCGAAGTGTCAGCAGTCTGGGCGCTGATCCTCGACCGCTTGTACATCGGCCGGCGCACGCGGCAGTACCGTCAAGCGATGGGCAAGTAATCGGGAGCGGGCGTGGGGATGAGGCGATGGAGTTGGCGCGGACTAACTGGTTTCGCTGACGCCAGAGACCGCGTTGCCCCAATCGCGAGCAAGCTCGCTCCCACATGGGATCTTCAGTGTTCACAAATCCTGTGGGAGCGAGCTTGCTCGCGATGGGGCCATTGAAACCACCGATTTATCGTCCTGAAAAACGCAGTCGCGAGAGCTGCCGTAAATCCCCTGCGAGGTAATAATCATGGGTCCAGCTATCATCCGCCGCCAACGGCCGGACCTGCTTGAGCGCTAGCTTCTTGGCAAAGTAACGAAAGCGGTAATGCTCGTAGAACCGCAGCAACTCCAAACCATAACGATCAGCCAGGTCAGTATCGCCGCGAACGATCAGGTAGTTCTCGTCGTTGCCGTTACTGGCCGCAGCGCTGAGGTTGTGGCTGCCACTGATGATTGTCGGCGCGTCGCTGGTGAAATCGGTGACCACGGCTTTGGTGTGCACCAGCAGGTTACCCTTCTGGCCTTTTATGTTCTCGCGAAGCCAGCCTTCCAGCCCGGTGTTAAGCAGCGCGGTGGCGGCGAATTCGGCGCTGCGGTCGGCGTGGAAACCAGTAATGCGGCTCACGGTGTTTTGCAGGCCATAACGTAAAATGTCGTCGTGGGGCTGGCCGAGCAGCGCATTGAGAATATCGTCGGGCAAGGCGAACGCGGTGACGAATAGCACGTCCTTTTTCGCGGCGTTGATGATCTCGACAAACGCCCGCAAATCACCCTGCCCCGAACGTGGCGAGAAGCCGACGAACAACGGTTGTTGCGGATTCATCGGGTTATTCTGAGTGATCCATTGCCGGGTAGCGCCGACGTCGGCCGGTGTCGCCCAAACCTGCTCGAAGGTGCTCAGATAGCTGGCGCTGACGTTTGCATCGTCCAGCACATGCACCACGTTGGCCTGGCGATAAACGCCATTGGGCGTGAAATTGGTACTGCCGCACAGCACCGCTTCGGGCTGACGCTGCCCGGCTGCATCGACCCGGCTCAGCACCATGAACTTGTTGTGGAAGATGTTGTGAGTGACCCGCCCGCGCTTGTTAGCCGCCGGGATTTTTTCCAGGCTGGTTTCGTTGATGGCGGTGGCGTCATCGCCGGGTTGCGCGTGATACAGCACGCGAACCTTCACACCCCGTTCGAACGCTGCATTGACGGCATCGACGACAATTTCCAACTCGTATTCGTAAATGGCAACGTCCAGCGCCCACTGACCATCCACCGCCCGCTCGATAAACCCGAGCAAACGCCCGAGCAGACCATTTTCCAGCCATTGCCGAGGGGCGTCGGGCCAGGCTTCGATGGGCAGGTTTTTGTGGGTGCTGATCAGCGCATCGAGGTCGGGAAATTTGCGCTGGAACGCCTGACTGGCGGCCACCGCGCGGTTGAAGATCACGCTTTGATTGTGCGGCAGGCCATTGTCGGACGTGACGGTCACCTCCAGGTATTCGCCCAGTTGCGGTGCGTCAGCACTGCCGTACGCCAAGTAAATCCGGTAATGGATCGTCATCCCTGGATTGACTGCGTAATCGGCCCAGCGAAATTTCTGCAACGGCGCGAGATCGCTCGGGGTGGCGTGGAACTGCGGGAACGTATGGGCCTTGCCGGGGAACGTCAGGCTGTTGAACAGGAACAACCAGGGCTTGCTGCCTTGCTGTTTTTCGATGGCGAAACCCAGCAGGCCCGTGCGACGGGATTCGGCCACGTCCATGGCCAGTAGCACGCCGTTGGTGCCGGCGTAGGCTTTGACGCGGAAATCGTCCTGACTGTTTGTGGCTAGAACACGCATGCTTCACTCCTGTGAATGGCTTGCTTTCAGAGCATAGGCAGCGATGCAGATTAGCCGTGATTATCCGAAACCGGGGTGATGCCATCGCGAGCAAGCTCGCTCCACAGGATTTGTGAAGACTGAAAATCTAGTGTGGGAGCGAGCTTGCTCGCGATGGGGCCACAGCAGAAACCCAAATACTCAGCCTGAAATCAGCTCATCAATATGTCGATATTCAGTGCTTAGCTGCTCTGCCAACAGCCTGCTTCGACCTAAACGAATCGGCCCGCGCTCGATATCGATCAGCAGCCCCGGACACTCCAGCGCCGGCAACATCGGCCAATCCTTCAACCGGCCATCAGTCACCAGCAACAACCGTTGCTGTTCCGCCGGAAAACGTTTTTGCCGTGCGCTCAGCCATTGTCTCGCCTCGCCGAGCGCAGCCAGCAACGGCGTGCCACCGCCCGCGCCGAGGCCATCGAGCCAGTGGCGTAAGCCGGTGGATGCTTTCAACCCCTGCACTTGCCACGTGGGTGCTTGACCGCTGGCCGTCAACAACGCCAGTCGCGCGCGTTGGCGGTAGGCGTCATCGAACAGTTGCGCCAACAAACCCTTGGCATCGCTCAATGCCTGGTGGCGGCGCGTCGAGGCCGAGGCGTCGACGATCACCAGCCACAATTCGTGGGGCGAACGGGTGCGCAAATGAAACAGCACATCCTGGCGTTGACGAGGACGACCATTGAGCAAGGTGCCGGGCCAGTTGACCAAGCCGCTGCGCGCGGCGTGGCGTTTGCCCAGTTTGCCGTTGTCCAGCCGTCCGGCGCGGGGTCTGGCATTCGCCCCCGCATCAGATCGAGGGCGAATGCCTAGGGCTTTTTTGGCCAGCTCGGCACTTCACGCCGGGCACCGACCGGCAGCGCCTGGGCGGGCATTTCGCCCCACTGGCCCTGGCCTTCGCTCGGGCTGGAATGTTGGGGTGCGGGTTGCCGGGACTGCTGCGGCGCCGGCGGAGACTGTTCGCGACGACGGTGGCGCAAGGCGAATTCAGCGACCGCGTCGATGTCGTCCTCGGCAATGGCGCTCGCACCCCGCCACGCCGCATGGGCACGGGCTGCGCGCAACCAGACCAGATCGGCGCGCAGGCCATCGACGCCCGCGGCAAAACAGCGCTCGGTAATCTGCGCCAGCGCTTCATCGTCGAGGGGAATGCTCGCCAGTGCGCTGCGCGCTTTCTCACAACGTTCGCGCAAGGATTGCTGCTGGCGCTCCCACTCGGCGCAGAACCTTTGCGGATCACTGTCGAAATCCAGACGCCGACGGATGATCTGACCACGTTGCGTCGGTGCGGTATGGCCACTGAGCGCGACGTTCAATCCAAAGCGGTCGAGCAGTTGTGGCCGCAGTTCACCCTCTTCCGGGTTCATCGTGCCGATCAGCACGAATTTCGCCGAATGCCGATGGGAAATGCCGTCTCGCTCGATCAGGTTGGTGCCGCTGGCGGCCACGTCGAGTAGCAGGTCCACGAGGTGATCGGGCAGCAGATTGACTTCATCGACGTACAGCACGCCGCCGTCAGCCTTGGCCAACACGCCGGGAGAAAATTGCGCGCGACCTTCGCTCAGGGCCGCGTCGAGGTCGAGTGTGCCAACCAGACGTTCTTCCGTGGCACCGAGCGGCAAGGTGACGAATTGACCGCTGGCGAGCAAATCCGCGAGGCCGCGGGCCAAAGTGGATTTGGCCATGCCGCGCGGGCCCTCGATCAGCACGCCGCCGATTTTCGGGTCGATGGCGGTGAGGTACAAGGCCAGCTTCAAGTCATCGGCGCCGACCACGGCGGAGAGCGGGAAATGCGGGGTGTCGGTCATCTTAAATACTCGGTCATGGTCGGTGGTATCACAGGCACCTCAATCCCTGTGGGAGCGGGCTTGCTCGCGAATGCGGTGGGTCAGCCGACATCAATATTGAATGATCCACCGCTTTCGCGAGCAAGCCCGCTCCCACAGGTGAAGGCTGTCAGCCGTCTTCTTCTATGTCCAATAACAAATTCTCCAGGGCCTCGCGGTACTCGCCCGGTTCCTTCCACATCCCGCGCTGCTGCGCTTCCAGCATGCGTTCGGTCATGTCGCGCAAGGCATGCGGATTATGTTCGCGAACAAACTCGCGGGTCGCCGGATCCAGAAGGTAGGCATCCGCCAGCAACGCGTACTGGTGGTCGTCGATCAGTTGCGTCGTCGCGTCGAAGGCGAACAGGTTATCGACCGTGGCCGCCAGTTCAAACGCACCTTTGTAGCCGTGGCGCTTCACGCCGTCGATCCACTTTGGATTCGCCGCCCGGGAGCGGATCACCCGGTTCAGCTCTTCCTTCAAGGTACGGATTCTCGGCAAGTCCGGTTGGCTGTGATCGCCATGGTAACTGGCCGCTGCTGCGCCGCTCAGACTTTCCACGGCGGCGAGCATGCCTCCCTGGAACTGGTAGTAGTCGTTGGAATCGAGCAAGTCATGCTCACGGTTGTCCTGGTTTTGCAGCACGGCCTGAACCTGGCTCAGGCGTTGGGCGAACTGTTCGCGGGCGGCGGTGCCTTCGTCCGTACCGCCGTAAGCGTAGCCGCCCCAGTTCAGGTAAACCTTGGCCAGGTCCTCGCGACTTTGCCACAGACGACCATCGATAGCGCCCTGCACACCCGCGCCGTACGCGCCGGGTTTGGCGCCGAAGATGCGCCAACCCGCCTGACGTTTTGCCACCTCTTCATCGAGGCCCGATTGCAGTAACGCTTCACGCTCGGCGCGGACCTTGGCCGCCAAAGGGTTGAGATCGTCGGGCTCATCCAGCGCGGCGACCGCTTGCACGGCGGCGTCGAACAGACGGATCAGATTGGCAAACGCATCACGGAAGAAACCGGACACGCGCAAGGTCACGTCGACCCGCGGGCGGTCGAGCAAACTCAGCGGCAGAATTTCAAAATCATCGACGCGCTGACTGCCCGTCGCCCAGACCGGGCGCACGCCCATCAGTGCCATGGCTTGCGCGATGTCATCGCCACCGGTGCGCATGGTCGCGGTACCCCAGACCGACAGGCCGAGCTGACGCAGATGATCGCCGTGGTCCTGCAAGTGCCGCTCAAGGATCAGGTTCGCCGACTGGAAACCGATGCGCCAGGCGGTGGTGGTTGGCAGGTTGCGCACGTCCACCGAGTAGAAATTGCGCCCGGTCGGCAGCACGTCCAGACGACCGCGACTTGGCGCGCCGCTAGGGCCGGCCGGCACGAAACGACCGCTGAGGGCGTCGAGCAGACCGCGCATTTCGGCGGGACCGCAGGCGTCGAGCCGAGGAGCGACCACTTCGCGCAGGCTCTCAATGATGGCGCTGACGTCGGACCAACACGACTCCTGTGGGAGCGAGCTTGCTCGCGATAGCGGTGGGTCAGGCAAATCAATGTCGACTGACACTCCGCCTTCGCGAGCAAGCTCGCTCCCACAGGGTCCGGGGATGGCATGAGGCTGGTTTAGTGCCTGCTCGATCAGTTGAGCGGCGAACAATTCCAGGCGTTCGCGGGTATCGCCGGCCGTGCGCCAGACTTCATCGTTGAGGGTTTGCAGTTCCAATGGACGCGGCCCTGTCCACAAATCGGCCAACGCACAATCCAGCGGATCGAAACCCAATTCAAACGCCTTCGCCAACGCCCGCAACAAACTCGATTGCGCCCCTCGCCCGTCGCCACGGGGTATCCGCAACAGCGCCAACAAGGTATCGATACGCAAACGCCCAGTCGGCGACTCGCCGAACACATGCAGGCCATCACGGATTTGCGACTCTTTCAAATCGCACAGATAAGTGTCCAGACGCGGCAGCCAGATCGCCGCATCGGCATCGCTGTCGAGCTTGTCGTCCAGTTGCAGTTCGCGGTCGATGTGCGTGTCGCGTACCAGTTGCAGGATGTCGCGCTGCAATTCCCGGGCGCGACGCGGATCAAGAAATTGCGCTTCGTAATATTCGTCGGCCAACAGCTCGAGATTACGCAGCGGGCCGTAGGTTTCGGCGCGAGTGAGCGGCGGCATCAGGTGATCGATGATCACCGCTTGCGTGCGACGCTTGGCCTGAGCGCCCTCGCCCGGGTCGTTGACAATAAACGGATAGATATTGGGCAGCGGCCCGAGCAGCGCGTCCGGCCAGCAGTTTTCCGATAGCCCGACGCCCTTGCCCGGCAGCCATTCGAGGTTGCCGTGTTTGCCGACGTGGATAACGCCGTGAGCGCCGTAGGTGTTGCGCAACCAGAAGTAGAACGCCAGATAGCCGTGGGGAGGCACCAGGTCCGGATCGTGATAGACCGCGCTCGGGTCAACCTGATAACCGCGCGCCGGTTGAATACCGACAAAGGTCAGGCCGAAACGCACCCCGGCGATCATCATCCGCCCGCCACGGCACATCGGGTCACTTTCCGGCGTGCCCCAGCGTTCCAGCACGGCTTGGCGGTTGGCCTCGGGCAAGGCGTTGAACATCAAGGTGTAGTCGTCCAGCGCCAGGCTTTGATGACACGGACGCTGGTCGAGCGTATCGAGGTCGTTGCTGACACTGCCGAGCAATTGCTGGATCAATGCGGTGCCGCTGCCCGGCAGTTCGGCGGGCAGCGGATAACCTTCTGCGTGCAACGCACGGAGGATATTCAACGCAGCGGCGGGTGTGTCGAGGCCGACGCCATTGCCGATGCGCCCGTCGCGGGTCGGGTAGTTGGCGAGGATCAGGGCGATGCGTTTTTCGCTGTTCGGCAACCGCGCCAGATCGATCCAGCGCCGCGCCAGTTCGGCGACAAAATCCATGCGTTCAGGTGCAGGCCGGTAGCAAACGACGTCGGACTGACTGCGTTCGCTGCGCCACGCCAGGTCCTTGAAGCTGATCGGGCGGCTGATGATCCGCCCGTCCAGTTCGGGCAACGCAATGTGCATCGCCAGATCCCGCGGACCGAGGCCCTGCTCGCTGGCACGCCAGCCGGGTTCGTTGTCCTGGGCGCAGATGGCCTGGATCACCGGGATGTTGCGGCGAAACGGTCGCAAATGTGGCGCTTCGGGGCTGGACTGGGCGAAACCGGTGGTGTTGAGAATCAACCCAGCTTCGACTTCGTCCAGCAGGTCCTCGACCACCGTCAGGCAGCCGGGCTCCTTCAAACTGGCCACGGCAATCGGCAAGGGGTTCAACCCCGCCGCTTGCAAACGCTGGCAGAAAACATCGATGAACGCGGTGTTTGCCGCCTGCAAATGCGAGCGGTAAAACAGCACCGCCGCCACGGGTTGACCAGCCTGCCAGTCGGCTTGCCAATCACTCAATGCGGCGGGGCTTTTTTGCGGGTGGTAGATCGCGGTACGCGGCAGTGTTTGCGGTTCGGCCCACGCATAGTCGCGCTCCAGCCAGCGATTGGCCAGGCAGCGAAACAGGTCGAGGGCGTTGGCCATACCGCCCTGGCGCAGGTAATGCCAGAGCCGATCACGGTCTTCTGCCATCACCGTGCTCAGGTCGCTGAGCTCCGGATCCGGGCGATCATCGCCGGGCACCAGAATCAGCTGCACGCCGCGCTGCGAAAGCTCGACCAGTCGCTCAATGCCGTAGCGCCAATAGGCAATGCCGCCATGCAGCGAAATCAGAATCACCTTGGCGTGGCGCAGCACTTCATCGAAATACAGGTCGACCGACGCGTGGTTCTGCACCTGCATCGGGTTGGCCAGGCGCACGCTCGGGTAATCGTCGGGCAATTGCTGCGCCGCTTCGGCGAGCAGCGCCAGGCTGGAATCGCCGCTGCACAGGATCACCAGCTCGGCCGGGGTTTGTCCAAGGTCGGCGATGTTGTCATCCGACACGAAACCGCCGGGCTGGGTCCTGAGCAGGTGCATGGCTAGACGCTGAGCGCGGCGCGCAATTGCGCTTCGAGTTGCGCGGCGTCCAGCGCCTGGCCGATCAATACCAGACGCGTGGTGCGCGCTTCATCGGCGCCCCACTGACGATCGAAATGCTTGTCGAAACGCGTGCCCACGCCTTGGATCAGCAGACGCATCGGTTTGTTCGGAATCGCGGCGAAGCCTTTGACGCGCAGGATGCCGTGCTTGACCACCAGTTGGGTCAGCGCGTCCAGCAGCAGGCTTTCGTCGGCTTGTGGCAGTTCGATGGAGATGGAATCGAAGGCATCATGATCATGATCATCTTCGCCTTCATGGTGGTGATCGTGATGGCTGTGGCGGCTGTCGATGTGTTCTTCGGAACCGGCGCCGAGGCCGATCAACACGTCCAGTGGCAGACGACCGCTGCTGGCTTCGATGACTTTTACCGCTGGCGGCAGTTCTTCGGCGACTTCCCGGCGTACGCGGGCCAGGTCTTCCGGGCTGATCAGGTCGGCTTTGTTGAGGATCACCAGGTCGGCGCTGGCCAGTTGGTCGGCGAACAGTTCATGCAGCGGCGATTCGTGGTCCAGGTTCGGGTCAAGTTTGCGCTGGGCGTCCACTTGATCCGGGAAGGCGGCGAAAGTGCCGGCGGCAACGGCCGGGCTGTCAACCACGGTGATCACCGCATCAACGGTGCAGGCGCTGCGGATTTCAGGCCACTGGAAGGCTTGAACCAGAGGCTTGGGCAAGGCCAGGCCCGAGGTTTCGATGAGGATGTGATCGAGGTCACCGCGACGGGCAACCAGTTCGCGCATCACCGGGAAGAATTCTTCCTGAACCGTGCAGCACAGGCAGCCGTTGGCCAGTTCGTAGACGCGGCCGCTGGCTTCTTCTTCGGTGCAACCGATGGAGCACTGCTTGAGGATTTCGCCATCGATGCCCAACTCGCCGAACTCGTTGACGATCACCGCGATGCGGCGGCCTTGGGCATTGTCGAGCATGTGCCGCAGCAAGGTGGTTTTGCCCGAGCCGAGGAAGCCGGTAACGATGGTAACGGGGAGTTTGGCCAGTGTTTTCATCGGATGCCCTTTGGCAAGGTGGCGGGCATACGGGACGACAATCGCTGCGACGGATGCGCGCGCGGAAGAGTTCGCCACCGGATCACCCCGCCCGGTTGTAGTGAGAAATCTGTGTCGAGGCAGGTCTCCTGGCTGACGGCTTGCCAGGCGCTAACCTGGCATTCGCTGCGCCTTCCCGCGAACCTTTGCACAGGGTTTGCAGTGGCGTGGCAGCGAACATCACCGTTCACAGTTGCGGGGGCAGCCGCGGCATCGACCGCGTTCCCTTCTTAGCTTCGGCAAACGCCGAAGAACCTCGAAAGCGCAAGGCTACGCATCGTATTGGGGCGGGTCAATGTTCGTGAGGCACTCGCGATCCCTTGTGGCGAGGGAGCTTGCTCCCGCTCGGCGGCGAAGCCGTCGTAAAACTTGCTTGCGAGTTATGCCTGAAGCAATGTTGGGGGTCGCTTCGCAACCCAGCGGGAGCAAGCTCCCTCGCCACAGGTACCAGTCTCGGTTTCGAGTTGAGAACTCCTGCCAATTGACGCCCAACCCTCGCCCATGCTCTCCTACTCAGCTTGTTACGGGTGCCCTTCACAGGGTGAAACGGGAAACCGGTGAATCATGTGCTTTACTCAAAGCCATGTCAGTCCGGTGCTGCCCCCGCAACGGTAAGCGAGCGAAGCGTCAGATCCACTGTGTCAGCAGTTCGGCATGGGAAGGTGATGCTTGCAGGTTTCGGTTAATGCCAAAGCCCCTCGCGAGCCCGGAGACCGGCCCGCAACACACAGTGACGATTGCGTTCACTGAATAACAAACCCGCGGTGGGCGGGCGCTGTTTGAACTTCTGCGTGCCCGATTCGCAGGGGCCTTCCATGCGCTCTATATCACCCGCTGACAGACCAGAGGGAAGCGCCATGTCGATCATCAGCAGCACCGGCCACACATCAGCCAGCACCACCACCACGACCTTGACTCAACGCCTGACCGCTGCCGCCTGCGCATCGATCCTTGGCGCGTGCCTCGTGTATTTCGCCGGTTTCTCGCACATCGAAGCCGTGCACAACGCCGCGCACGATACCCGTCACAGCTCCGCTTTCCCGTGCCATTGAGACCTGCCACATGATCAAGCGTATTGCGCAAACCGCAGGGTTCACCGGGTTGCTGGCCGCCCTGCTGCTGACCCTGCTGCAAAGCTTCTGGGTCTCTCCGCTGATTCTGCAGGCCGAGACCTACGAGAAATCCGGGCCGGCTGCTGTTGAAGTTCATGAACACGCCGCCGGCACCGCCGCTCACACCCACGATTCCGAAGCCTGGGAACCGGAAGACGGCTGGCAGCGCGTGCTGTCGACGACCGGCGGTAACCTGGTGGTTGCAGTGGGTTTCGCCCTGATGCTCGCTGGCCTCTACACCTTGCGAGCGCCGACCAAAACCTCGCAGGGTCTGCTTTGGGGCTTGGCCGGTTACGCAACGTTCGTGCTGGCTCCGACCCTCGGCCTGCCGCCTGAACTGCCCGGCACTGCCGCGGCGGATCTGGCACAACGGCAAATCTGGTGGATCGGCACTGCAGCGTCCACCGCTGCCGGCATCGCGCTGATCGTGTTCAGCCGTCACTGGTTGATGAAGATCCTGGGCGTGGCGATTCTCGCCGTTCCTCACGTCATCGGCGCGCCGCAACCGGAAGTGCACTCGATGCTCGCGCCGCAAGCCCTGGAAGCCCAGTTCAAAATCGCTTCGCAGCTGACCAATGTGGCGTTCTGGCTGGCCCTGGGCCTGATCAGCGCCTGGTTGTTCCGACGCAAAAGCGATGGCCAATACCCCGCATGACGGATACTGGCACAGCGCCGACTTTGGTGGTCGGCCTGGGCTGCCAGCGCGGCTGCCCTGTCAGCACGCTGCGGGCGTTACTCGATCAGGCGTTACAGGCGCATCAAATCGGGCTTCACCAGATCAAGGCCTTGGCCAGCATCGACCTGAAGCGCGAAGAACCTGGTCTGATCGAGCTCGCCGCACAACTCGAACTGCCCCTGATGTACTTCAGCAGTGAGCAACTGGCCGGTTATCAACCGCGACTCAGCCACCGCTCGGACATCGCTTTTGAACGCACCGGCTGCTACGGCGTAGCGGAAAGCGCCGCCCTTGCCCTCGCTGAACAATTGGCTCAGTCACCGGCAAAACTGCTGATCTCGCGACAAAAATACGCCCAGGCCACTCTGGCATTGGCCTACGCTGCGTAAAACCCTCGATAATCCGCGCCTTCGATTATGAGCAATCTTCATCTGAGGCGTTGCCCAGCCCCTTTTCTGACAGGAAACGACGATGACCGTCTACTTCATTGGCGCAGGTCCCGGCGACCCGGAACTGATCACCGTCAAAGGCCAACGGTTGATCCGTAGCTGCCCGGTGATCATCTACGCCGGCTCCCTGGTACCCGCCGCCGTGCTGGAAGGCCACCGCGCCGAACAGGTGGTCAACAGCGCCGAACTGCACCTGAAAGAGATCATCGAACTGATCAAGACCGCCCATACCAATGGGCAGGATGTGGCGCGGGTGCATTCCGGCGATCCGAGTCTGTACGGGGCGATTGGCGAGCAGATTCGTTATCTGCGTGAACTCGACATTCCATTTGAAATCATCCCCGGTGTCACCGCCACGGCAGCCTGTGCGGCACTTTTGGGCGCTGAGCTGACTTTGCCGGACGTGTCACAGAGCGTGATTCTGACGCGCTACGCCGACAAGACTGCAATGCCCGCCGGTGAGGAGCTGGGGAGCCTGGCGCAGCATGGCGCGACCATGGCGATTCACCTTGGGGTCAATCATCTGGAAAAAATCCTGGTTGAGTTGCTGCCGCATTACGGCGCGGACTGTCCGATTGCGGTGATTCACCGGGCAACCTGGCCGGATCAGGATTGGGTGGTGGGGACGCTGGCGGATATTGCCGGGAAGGTTGAGGCGAAGGGGTTTCGGCGTACGGCGTTGATTTTGGTGGGTCGGGTGTTGGGCAGTGATCACTTTAGTGAGTCATCGCTGTACCGTGCCGGGCATGCACATCTTTACAGACCTTAGGGCCCCATCGCGAGCAAGCTCGCTCCCACATTGGATTTTCAGCGCAAACACATGCTGCCTACAACAAAGATCATTGTGGGAGCGAGCTTGCTCGCGATGGGGCCAGTGATTTTTACACATAAAAAAACGGCACTCACGGGTGCCGTTTTTTCATGTCGCAGCGAACACCTTAGTAGTAGGCGTTTTCTTTCTGCGTGTGGTCGGTCACGTCACGCACACCCTTCAGTTCGGGAATGCGCTCGAGCAAGGTGCGCTCGATGCCTTCACGCAGGGTGACGTCCGCCTGGCCGCAGCCCTGGCAACCGCCGCCGAACTTCAACACGGCGATACCGTCGTCGACCACATCGATCAGGCTGACCTGACCGCCGTGGCTGGCAAGCCCCGGGTTGATCTCGGTCTGCAGGTAATAGTTGATGCGTTCATTGACCGGGCTGTCAGCGTTGACCATTGGGACTTTGGCGTTTGGCGCCTTGATGGTCAACTGGCCGCCCATGCGGTCGGTCGCGTAGTCGACAACCGCGTCGTCCAGGAAAGCTTCGCTGAACGAGTCGATATACGCCGTGAAGCTTTTCAGCCCCAGCGCGGTGTCTTCTGGTTTTTCTTCGCCCGGCTTGCAGTAGGCAATGCAGGTTTCGGCGTACTGGGTGCCAGGTTGGGTGATAAAGACGCGGATACCGATGCCCGGGGTGTTCTGCTTGGAGAGCAGATCAGCCAGGTAATCGTGGGCGGCGTCGGTGATGGTAATAGCGGTCATGGAAACTCCTCGCAGGCTTGCGCGCAGTTTACGCCAATCATCGCGCCACACAAAGTCCTAGTATTTATGTCAGGAAAGCGCCAGCTCGCCACGGCCAAATGCGTCAACATTGACAGCCCTCTCGATCGCACTCCACAAATCCCCGCAAATTCCCTGTGGGAGCGGGCTTGCTCGCGAAGGCGGAGTGTCAGTCGACATTGTTTTGTCTGACACACCGCCTTCGCGAGCAAGCCCGCTCTCACATTAATTCAGCGGTGCCTTAAAGTGCCGACACCGGCACACCACAAAAAAGTCGATCAAAGATTCTCGTAGCGGTTCATGTCCAGCACGCCCTCTTCCACCGGGTCGGTTTCCTGGACGTACTGGCTCAGGTCATGGAAGTAGAACCAGAACTGCGGATGGCTACGGCGAATTCCCCAGCGCTCGACGATTTTTTCGAATCGGTTGGCGTCCCGGGTATTTTCCATCGCCTCTACGAACGCTGGCACCTGATCGGCGGGAATGTTGAACATGAAGTTCGGATAGCTGCTGAGTACGCCAGGGAAAAGGGTGAGCGTGTCGAGCCCCGGTTGGTAACGCAGCGACTCGCCCAACAGGAACGCCACGTTGCTGTGCGCGCGGTTGCGCAACAGGCTGTAAACCTCGCGCTCGCCACTCGCCGTTTCGATACGCAGCATTGTTGCTTCCGGCAACTGATCGATGACTTTCAGTCCGGCGGCAGGACGCGACGTCAGGCGGCTCAGGGCCTGCTCGGCACTCTGCAACGCCGGATCAATGTTCGGCCGTGAGCAATACGCCCCGTCACAACGGTTGATCGGATCGGGCCTGGCATTGAGCTCGCCGTAACGGCTCAGCAGTTGCATTGCAAAGTCGCGTTTCGGGTCTTTCTCATCGAGCTTCAGCGCGGTGGGTTTGTCGTTGTCGATGGCTTCATAGTCCAGCCACATCTTGAATTTGCCGCCGCGCTGGTACCAGTCGTCGAGGTAGCCGTCCCGCGAATCGGCGGGCATCAGACGCAGGAAGTTCTGCTCGGCGCCATTGCGGATCAGGTCGAAGTACAGGCGCGTTTGCGCTTGATGGGAAACGTTGCCGAACACATCGAAATTGACTGCCAGCTGATAATACGTGCGTTCCAGCAGCGGGAAATCGAACAGCCACAGCGTTTGTGGCACATCGCCGATCAGACCCTTGTTCACTGAGGCGCTGTCGAAATGCCGGAAAATGCTCAGCAACGCATTGTCGTTTCCAGCCCACAAGGTCGACCAGCTCGGCGCCGGTGAATCAGCGTAGTAGTCGCGGCGCAGCGCCTCGTATTCGTTGCGCTTGTCGCGGTAGTCATGCCACAGGCTCAGGACACTGCCAACGTCATCGTTCTGCCCGGGCATGGCCAGCAACGGCGTGGCCTGGCCGCGATAATTGGGGTCAGTGATGTAGAGGTCGTGTTCCGGTGCCTGGAACAGCGCCCAGAAATGATCGCGGATCACGTCGGTCGCGATCTGACCGCGGCAGACCGGCCCACGAATAAAGGTGCGCACGAAGTATTCGGCGTTATCGAGCATGAACTGATACCGCGCCTGCGCCGGGATCGCCTCGAAGGTGCTGAACGGGTTGGCCCGGCGCTCCGGACCGTAACCCGGCAAGGCGTTGACTTGCCAGCTGCCGTTGTAGAACAGGCTTTTGATCCGTGCCATCTTCGCCGCGCTGAGCGGGTAGGTGATGTGGGTCTTCTGCACGATCACGCCCTGCACCGGCCACAAACGGTAATACACCTGGGTTCCCGGGTCATCGTTCGGGCGGCGGGTGTTGATCAGGTCAATCGGTTGCCCCGTCGGCGTGCGCGAACGCACCCACTGAAAGAAATGCCCCGGCTCGCCATCCTTAAAGTAAATGTGGGCGAGGAACCAATGCTCGAACAACCAGCGCCCCACCAGACTCTGCCGGGCGCCCGGCGAGTTGAGCAGGTTTTCCCATTGCACCACTTGCAAGGCTTCCTTCGCAGAGGGAACCAGACCTTGCTTATCGATCGGCGCACCCGAGGCCAGCCAGCGTTGCAACGTCTGGTACTGCTGATCGGTCAGGCCGGTGACCGCCAGCGGCATGCCTTCCTTCGGATGAGTGCCGGCGTAACCGTCGAACTCGGCCGGCATCGCGCACCTGTTCTCACGATTCAAGCCCAGGACGATGTCTTCCGGCAATTTGGCATTGGGTGTCAGAGGTGTTTTGTGACCCAGTTCCAGCATCCGCGCCATCAACGCGGCCTGGCTGCCCTGTGTGTCGAGCACCGAGTAGAAGCCCTTTTGCTGCCAGGCGCGCTTGCCGAAAGCGTCATAGAACAACCGGGCCGGGGCCGCCGCCTGACTTCGCTCTCCGTCGTAGACCGGATTCTTGGTCGCGCCACGGACCGCCCCTTCACCACTGCCCAGGTTCAATTGACACGCGGAGTCATAGCAGGCGTGGCAGGCGACGCACTTTTCGGTGAAGATCGGTTGTATGTCGCGGCTGTAGGAAATGGCCAGACCTTGCGCAACGGCACCCCAGCTTAAAAACAGCATAAATATGCTGGTGATGACGCGATACGCCATGTCTGCGTTCCTGATCCTGGAAAATGCCGGGCGATTCTACCGGGCCATCCCCCCTCGCAACATGAGCGATATTCATGCAAAAACCGCACATGCTCTAAAAGCGCACAGGTTTGTTATGATCCCGGCCCTTCGTCATGGTCTTTTCGAGTAGTCCCAATGTCCGATCGCAGTGTTCGCCTTCAAGCTCTCAAGCACGCCCTCAAAGAGCGCATTCTGATTCTCGATGGCGGCATGGGCACGATGATCCAGAGCTACAAGCTCGAGGAGCAGGATTATCGTGGCAAGCGCTTTGCCGACTGGGCAAGCGATGTCAAAGGCAACAACGATCTGTTGGTGCTGACGCGCCCGGACGTGATCGGTGGCATCGAAAAGGCCTACCTGGATGCCGGCGCTGACATTCTGGAAACCAACACCTTCAACGCTACCCGGATTTCCATGGCCGATTACGGCATGGAAGAACTGGCCTACGAACTGAACGTAGAAGGCGCTCGCCTGGCGCGCAAGGTCGCCGACGCGAAAACTCTCGAGAACCCGGACAAGCCTCGCTTCGTCGCCGGCGTGCTCGGCCCGACCAGCCGCACCTGCTCGCTGTCGCCGGACGTCAACAACCCCGGCTACCGCAACGTGACCTTCGATGAACTGGTGGAGAACTACACCGAGGCCACCAAAGGCCTGATCGAAGGCGGCGCCGACCTGATCCTGATCGAAACCATCTTCGACACTCTTAACGCCAAAGCCGCGATCTTCGCCGTGCAAGGGGTGTTCGAAGAGCTGGGCATCGAACTGCCGATCATGATTTCCGGCACCATCACCGACGCCTCTGGTCGTACTTTGTCCGGCCAGACCACCGAAGCGTTCTGGAACTCCGTCGCCCACGCCAAACCGATCTCGGTCGGCCTGAACTGCGCCCTCGGCGCCAGCGAACTGCGCCCGTACCTGGAAGAGCTGTCGAACAAGGCCAGCACTCACGTCTCCGCGCACCCGAACGCCGGCCTGCCTAACGAATTCGGCGAGTACGACGAGCTGCCGTCGGAGACCGCCAAGGTCATCGAAGAATTCGCCCAAAGCGGTTTCCTCAACATCGTCGGCGGCTGCTGTGGCACCACGCCGGGCCACATCGAAGCCATTGCAAATGCCGTGGCGGGTTATGCGCCGCGTGAAATTCCGGACATTCCGAAAGCCTGCCGCCTCTCGGGTCTGGAGCCGTTCACCATTGATCGCAGCTCGTTGTTCGTCAACGTCGGCGAGCGTACCAACATCACCGGCTCGGCCAAATTCGCCCGTCTGATCCGCGAAGACAACTACACCGAAGCCCTGGAAGTTGCCCTGCAGCAGGTCGAGGCCGGCGCCCAGGTGATCGACATCAACATGGACGAAGGGATGCTCGATTCGAAGAAGGCCATGGTGACCTTCCTCAATCTGATTGCCGGTGAACCGGACATCTCTCGCGTGCCGATCATGATCGACTCCTCGAAGTGGGAAGTGATCGAAGCCGGCCTGAAGTGCATTCAGGGCAAAGGCATCGTCAACTCGATCAGCATGAAAGAAGGCGTTGAACAGTTCATTCATCACGCCAAACTGTGCAAGCGCTACGGCGCGGCCGTGGTGGTGATGGCGTTCGACGAAGCCGGCCAGGCCGACACCGAAGCGCGCAAGAAAGAAATCTGCAAACGCTCCTACGACATTCTGGTCAACGAAGTCGGCTTCCCGCCGGAAGACATCATCTTCGACCCGAACATATTCGCCGTCGCGACCGGTATCGAAGAACACAACAACTACGCCGTGGATTTCATCAACGCCTGCGCCTACATCCGTGACGAACTGCCGTACGCGCTGACCTCGGGCGGCGTGTCCAACGTGTCGTTCTCGTTCCGTGGCAACAACCCGGTGCGTGAGGCGATTCACTCGGTGTTCCTGCTGTATGCCATCCGCAACGGCCTGAGCATGGGTATCGTCAACGCCGGTCAACTGGAAATCTACGACCAGATCCCGGCCGAGCTGCGCGACGCGGTCGAAGACGTGGTGCTCAACCGCACCCCGCACGGCACCGACGCCCTCCTCGCCATCGCCGACAAATACAAGGGCGACGGCAGCGTCAAGGAAGCCGAGACCGAAGAGTGGCGCGGCTGGGACGTCAACAAGCGTCTGGAGCACGCACTGGTCAAGGGCATCACCACCCACATCGTCGAAGACACCGAAGAGTCGCGCCAGTCGTTCGCCCGCCCGATCGAAGTGATCGAAGGCCCGCTGATGTCCGGCATGAACATCGTCGGTGACCTGTTCGGCGCCGGCAAAATGTTCCTGCCACAAGTGGTGAAATCCGCCCGCGTGATGAAGCAGGCCGTGGCGCACTTGATTCCGTTCATCGAGCTGGAAAAAGGCGACAAGCCGCAAGCCAAGGGCAAGATACTGATGGCGACGGTGAAAGGCGACGTGCACGACATCGGCAAGAACATCGTCGGCGTGGTGCTGGGCTGTAACGGCTACGACATCGTTGACCTCGGCGTGATGGTGCCGGCCGAGAAGATCCTGCAGGTGGCCAAGGAGCAGAAGTGCGACATCATTGGTTTGTCCGGTCTGATCACGCCTTCGCTGGATGAAATGGTTCACGTCGCCCGCGAGATGCAGCGTCAGGACTTCCACTTGCCGCTGATGATCGGTGGTGCAACCACCTCCAAGGCGCACACGGCGGTGAAGATCGAGCCGAAGTACAGCAACGACGCGGTGATCTATGTCACCGATGCTTCCCGTGCCGTGGGCGTGGCGACGCAGTTGCTGTCCAAGGAACTGAAGCCGGCGTTCGTCGAGAAGACCCGTCTGGAATACATCGACGTTCGCGAACGTACTGCCAACCGCAGCGCCCGCACCGAACGCCTGAGCTACCCGGCGGCCATCGCCAAGAAGCCGCAGTTCGACTGGAGCGCCTATGCGCCGGTCAAACCGACCTTCACCGGTTCCAAAGTGCTGGACAACATCGACCTGAAAGTCCTCGCCGAATACATCGACTGGACGCCGTTCTTCATCTCCTGGGACCTGGCCGGCAAGTTCCCGCGCATCCTCGAAGACGAAGTGGTCGGTGAAGCTGCCACTGCGCTGTACGCCGACGCGCAGGAAATGCTCGCCAAACTGATCGACGAGAAACTGATCAGCGCCCGTGCGGTGTTCGGTTTCTGGCCAGCCAATCAGGTGCGTGACGACGACATCGAAGTCTACGGCGATGACGGCAAGCCATTGGCCAAACTGCATCACCTGCGTCAGCAAATCATCAAGACCGACGGCAAGCCGAATTTCTCCCTGGCCGACTTCGTGGCACCGAAGGACAGCGAAGTGACCGACTACGTGGGTGGCTTCATTACCACTGCCGGCATCGGCGCCGAAGAAGTGGCCAAGGCCTATCAGGATGCCGGCGACGACTACAACTCGATCATGGTCAAAGCCCTGGCTGATCGCCTGGCCGAGGCCTGCGCCGAGTGGCTGCACCAACAGGTCCGCAAGGATTACTGGGGTTACGCCAAAGACGAGACGCTGGACAACGAGGCGCTGATAAAAGAGCAGTACACCGGCATCCGCCCTGCCCCGGGCTACCCCGCGTGCCCCGATCACACCGAGAAGTCGACGCTGTTTGCATTGCTCGACCCTGAAGCGAGCGAAATGAAAGCAGGCCGTAGCGGCGTGTTCCTCACCGAGCACTATGCAATGTTCCCGGCGGCGGCAGTCAGCGGCTGGTACTTCGCTCACCCGCAGGCGCAGTACTTTGCCGTGGGCAAGGTCGACAAGGATCAGGTGCAAAGCTACACCTCGCGCAAAGGTCAGGAGTTGAGTGTGACCGAGCGGTGGTTGGCGCCTAACCTGGGTTACGACAACTAACCTAGTCTCCTGGCCACAATACTGTGACCAACAGAGATCCCCTGTGGGAGCGGGCTTGCTCGCGAAGAGGCCGTGTCAGTTAACAATAATGTCGCCTGATACACCGCATTCGCGAGCAAGCCCGCTCCCACATTTGCTTTGTGCATGCCCTGAATTGTCTATGCTTACTTTTCACATATTGGTGACGAGGGGTTTATGGAGGATCCAGTCAACAACAAGCCGCCCACTTTCTGGCAGATGCTGCACAGTGTCATGGCGGCGGCGTTCGGGGTGCAGAGCGGGAAGAATCGGGCCCGGGATTTTGCTCACGGCAAGCCCAGCCATTTCGTGATGCTGGGGATTCTGTTCACGGCAGTGTTTGCACTGACACTCTACGGCATCGTGCAACTGGTGGTCATGCTGGCGGGGGTTTAGCGCGTCAGGGCCTGCAGGCTGAACGGATAGCGGTAGGTCGTTGGCCGCGACAACTTCATCATTGATCGTCCGAGCCCCCGCAAGTCCGCCGAGCATAGCCAACGAACACCGGCAAACGAAGCTTATCGCGGGTTATGTCCGACCAATTGTCGGAACCGGGCCCGGACGGGGTCGGTTATTGATGACTGACCCAGAATACCGCGGTGCCCACGACCAGAATGATCAGAAACAGAATGGCCCAGGCATCGACCGTACTGTCAGGCTTTGAAGCTTTGGTAGGGTTGCTCATTGCATCGCCTCTTGTCGGTTTTATCGGTGATTGCATAAAGACTCGACCACAGTAAAGACGAGGATTGCCCGCACGACAAATACGGGTTTTTCAATAACGTTTCTCGTTAGTCGTTTTGGTTCTTTACATATACTCAAACATCACTTTTGCGCATAACTCCAAACTGGTATCTTTCCCCGGCTCCGTAGGGAGTGCGCGGCCGTGCGCGCAGAATTGCCGAGGCAGTATCGGAGACTTTCCAGGCGAAAAACGCAACTGGATCCGACCGGCCCAAGCCTGAGAACAGGACTTATATGTACGTATACGACGAGTACGATCAGCGGATCATCGAGGACCGCGTCAAGCAGTTCCGTGATCAGACCCGACGCTATCTGGCAGGCGAGCTGAGCGAAGAAGAATTCCGCCCTCTGCGCCTGCAAAACGGGCTTTATATCCAGCGCTTCGCGCCGATGTTGCGGGTGGCGGTGCCTTATGGCCAGCTGACCTCGCGTCAGGCACGAATGATGGCGAGAATTGCCCGCGACTACGACAAAGGCTACGCCCACATCAGTACCCGCCAGAACGTGCAGTTCAACTGGCCGGCGCTGGAAGACATCCCGGACATCCTGGCTGAACTGGCCACCGTGCAGATGCATGCGATCCAGACCAGCGGCAACTGCCTGCGCAACGTCACCACCGATCAGTTCGCCGGTGTCGCTGCCGACGAGGTGATCGACCCGCGCCCATGGTGCGAGATCGTTCGCCAATGGACGACATTCCACCCGGAATTCGCTTACCTGCCGCGCAAGTTCAAGATCGCGATCAACGGTTCGACGTCTGACCGTGCCGCCATCGAAGTCCATGACATCGGCCTTGAGCCGGTGCACAACGCCGCGGGCGAACTCGGTTTCCGCGTGCTGGTCGGCGGCGGTCTGGGCCGTACTCCGGTGGTCGGCGCGTTCATCAATGAATTCCTGCCTTGGCAGGACCTGTTGAGTTACCTCGACGCCATCCTGCGTGTTTACAACCGCTACGGCCGTCGTGACAACAAGTACAAGGCGCGCATCAAGATTCTGGTCAAGGCCCTGACGCCTGAAGTCTTCGCGCAAAAAGTCGATGCGGAAATGGAACACCTTCGCGGTGGCCAGACCACGTTGACCGAAGCCGAAGTGCATCGCGTTGCCAAGCATTTCGTCGACCCGGACTACAAGGCCCTGGACAACCAGACTGCCGAACTGGCCGAACTCGACAAGCAGCACCCCGGTTTCGCTCGCTGGCGCACCCGCAATACCCTGGCCCATAAAAAGCCGGGTTATGTCGCCGTGACCCTGTCGCTCAAGCCGACCGGCGTCGCGCCGGGCGACATCACCGACAAGCAGCTTGATGCCGTGGCCGACCTGGCCGATCGTTACAGCTTCGGTCAACTGCGCACCTCCCACGAACAGAACATCATTCTGGCCGACGTCGAGCAAAGTCGTTTGTTCGACATGTGGGGCGAATTGCGCGAACAAGGTTTCGCCACGCCGAACGTCGGTTTGCTGACCGACATCATCTGCTGCCCCGGCGGCGATTTCTGCTCGCTGGCCAACGCCAAATCGATCCCGATCGCCGAATCGATCCAGCGCCGTTTCGACGATCTGGATTACCTGTTCGACATCGGCGAGCTGGACCTGAACATCTCCGGTTGCATGAACGCCTGCGGTCACCACCACGTCGGCCACATCGGCATCCTCGGGGTGGACAAGAAAGGCGAAGAGTTCTACCAGGTGTCCCTCGGCGGCAGCGCCAGTCGCGATGCGAGCCTGGGCAAGATCCTCGGCCCGTCCTTTGCCCAGGAATCCATGCCAGACGTGATCGAGAAGCTGATCGACGTGTACATCGAACAACGTACCGAAGACGAGCGCTTCATCGACACCTATCAGCGTATTGGCATCGACCTCTTCAAGGAACGCGTCTATGCAGCGAATCATTAAGAACAACGAAGTCGTCGACGAAACCTGGCACTTGCTGCCCAAGGATTTCAACATCGACGAGATCAGCAATTGCGACGACCTGATCGTTCCGTTGCAGCTGTGGCGCGAACACAGTCGTATGCTCAAGGCCCGCGACGGCGGTCTGGGTGTGTGGCTGGATGCCGACGAAGAAGCGGAAGAAATCGGTGACGACGTCGATCAGTTCAAGGTGATCGCCTTGAACTTCCCGGCCTTTACCGACGGTCGCAACTACTCCAACGCCCGTCTGCTGCGTGACCGTTACGGTTTCAAAGGCGAACTGCGGGCGATTGGCGATGTACTGCGCGACCAGCTGTTTTACCTGCATCGCTGCGGTTTCGATGCATTTGCGATTCGGGCTGATAAAGACCCGTACGAAGCCCTGGAAGGTCTCAAGGACTTCTCGGTGACCTATCAGGCCGCCACCGACGAACCGCTGCCGCTGTTCCGTCGCCGCTAAAGTCGCCGCGCAAAAAACGAGAAGCCTTGGCCCCAATCGGGCCAAGGCTTTTTTGCTTTTCAGGGTTGATTCGCCCCGACCGGGAATGGTTGCCCCATCGCCAACCAGTCGGCGTGCAGCCTCGCACGGTCTTCCATTGCTATGAAAACAACGAACGGGTTGTCAGCCGACACCACTGCCCGGGGAACAATCTGCATCAATTGCTCCCACAACTGACCCGAGGCATCGGCCGCGTTCAAGAGTTGCCAGACCCGTGCCTGAAGGTCCAGATAACCGACCAGGAAATCAGGAGTAAGACTTAATGCATTGATCGTCCCCATGAACCGCATACCGGAAGGTTTGAGCGCCAATCGGTGCCAGATCTGCAGCCGGGCTTCTTGCTGATCGGCTGCAATGTCGCGCAACCACACCGCCGGATCCGAGTAGCTCACGCCCGGACTGTTCAGCCATACGTTGATACCCGTTTGTTCCCGATGCGTGACCAGTCGTTGCAAGGTGTCCTCGTCGGTCAAGGGGTTGTTCCACAACAGCACCCGGTCCCGGGCGATGGCCTGATTCAGCACGGCCTGCGGGACACGACGAATCTGGTTATCACGCAAATCAAGGGACGTCAGGTATGGCTGATCCATGATTCCGACCGGGCATGTCGTGATACCCGTATTGTTCAGTTTTAACGATTGCAACTGGTTCATTCCCAGCACCACAGGCGGGACGCCCAACGGGTTTTCGCTCAAATCCAGTGATTGCAGATTAACCAGCTGACTTAATTGCCCTGCCGTATCCTCCCGTAACGTCAGTCGGGTGGAGCGCAGATTCAACGAAGTGAGATGCTGTAACTGAGGGATTGTTGGCGGCAATACACTTTCCAGTTCCCCGTTCAGGTTGGGTAATCGCAGGTCTGTATCTTGCAGGTTCAAGGAACGCAGGTTTGGGAAACAATCCAGAAAGCCATTCAGAGTCTCCCGTTCGAATAAATGGAAATTACCGAGATTCAGCCCCACCACGTCATTGAACCGGACATTCAGCGTCGGCAATCGATGGTAGTCTTCGTGGCTCATGTTCATGGTGAAACCTTGTGCATGATCCCCCGAGTAATGGCTTTCGTGCTGTGGAGCCCGTTTTTGCCAGATGTCCATCAGTTCATTAGCCAACTCTCCTCTGGTGTCGCGTTCATACGCCATGGTCTCCTGGAGTATTTCGACGTTACGTAGCGCGAGTTGTGCAAAGGTAAGTCCCTCTGTCGTTAGGTCTCCCATCTCCAGAAAGGGGACGTCCATATCGTCGATGTCTAATCCCACTTGATCGATCCAGGTGTCCAGGTCCGTGTGCAGTTGCTGCAGCAACTGTTTTGATCGCTCGATATGAGCCTCAAGTCCGCTCCCCAGTTGTTGCAACATCACGTCGGCGTGTTCGTTGGAAAGTTCGGGATAGATCTCCCTGAGGCGCAACCTCTTCACGTCGTGCGTAAAGGCCTCATCTTCAAGAGTATCCGGAAAACCGCCCCCTCTTAACCCTTGGGCCTTGAAGGGCAATCCCGAGTTCATCCTGCCCAGACCGAGAGCCAGCTCTGAACGGGACAACGGCCGGTCGCTGATTTTGAGCTTCAACTCGGTAGCCGTATCCCTGGACACCAGCCCCATTGCCGAACGCTCGTCCCTGGACAGCACACCGACGATCGCCTCATAAAAATTTGTCGCGGAATCGTCATTGGACAGGTAATGCGCGCCCGACTTGATCACGACGCGGCCATCAGGCGTATCGATCGGACCGCTGCGATCCAGAACCCGACCGCCAATCGAACCGTCGCGGATTTCGACTCGCAGGCCTTTGGGCCAGCCAGGCAGATTTTCAAGTGAGTGAAAGGCCAGGGTGTCCGCCTCGGGGTTGACGATCGAGCGAAGGTAAAGACCTTCATAAGCACGATTGAGGCGTACGTGTTGCTGGTACTGCCGAGCCTTGCTGTCCAGCTGCCTGAACAGTCGTCTTGCTTCGGCCGCGTCCGGCGGTACCTTGAAGTCAACGCCATAACGGTCGAGCATTTGTTCAACGGCGGCCTTGGGCAGACCTGGGTACTGGCGTTGAAACAATTGAACCCATGCGTGCTCGGATTTTTGCAGCGCCTGGTAACGAACGTTGAACAACGCTTCGGGTTTTGTCGATGAATCGCCCAGACCGGCGACCTCCTGATCGATCCTGAAGCGGTCAACGGTGTCGGCCAGCATCGGGGTCGGCGCTCGCCCTGCCTGCATCAGTCGCAGCATGTCATCATCGACTGCGCTGACTTTGCCAATCTGTGCCAGCACCTCGTCACTGAAGGTACCAGCCGGCGCACCGACGCCGTGCAAAAGGTCAACTCGCGTCGGCAACGGCAGTAGTGACGCTTCCTTCTCGGCTACTTCGGAAACGCCCGTGCCGGAATGTGCCGACGATTCGCCGCCGTCGGCGTGCACTACCTTAGTCAACGCGGCGCCTTCGTCGCTGATCGAAGCGACGCCCGCAGCCAACGGCAGCGCGTTGAGCAAGCCGAACACCGTTCGGGTAACGCCCTGCGAACGCTGGCTGGCCGTTTCACCGTTGACGGCCTGATCCAGGCCATAGCCGGCATCGATAAGCCCGGCCAGCGCCAGCAACCCCTCGCCTCCCGGCACAAACAACGCCAAGGGACCAAACTGGTTCACCCATTGGACGATCGGTTCGATCACGGCGCTCAAATTGTCGCGGTTGACCTCGGCATCATCGCGGATGGTTTCGACACTGGCCTGGGCAGCCTGCTTCATGGTCAGAACAAGTTGTGCAAAGGGATCGGTGCCTGAAGGGGGGAGCTCGAATCCGATGTAGTCGGCAGGATCCCAATACCCGTCGTTGTTGAACAAGCCGGCCTCTTTGGTCAACCGATGTTGATCCGGATAAATCGCCATGCCATCCAGCGCGGTGAGCACGCCGGCGTGAAACGTACCGTCGCGGCGATCTTCATCGGCAAAGTGTGAGGCCAGCGCCTGTTTTGTGTCGGAACTCCTGCCCTGCTCGACAATCCATCGGCGCAATTGGCTGTTATCGGCAAATTCATGGAGGGGCGAGGAATTACCAGGGACATACAAAAGCACTCTGCCACTGGTTCGGTCGCGGTAGCTCCAGATATCCGTTGCGGTGTATCGATAGAGGATCAGCCTGCGTGCGTCGATGCCTGAGGACAGGCGAGTCGGCGCTTGCAGTTGTGCAATTGCAAGCTGGTCCCATGTTTGGTCATGCGGCAATCCCGCCGCTTGCATGGCCAGTTCCAGACCTTTTTGAGACAGGCAGTTTTCTTGAAATTGCAGCCAGGCCGTCATGACAAAAGCGGCTTTGGTCGATGTTCTCAAGGCATACGGCCTGACACCTGAGATCGCCTCGTCAGATGGCCATGCCTTATCGATATAGGCTTGATACAGCTCCTTGAAAAACAGCTCCCACACCCATCCCTTGAAGTCGGCAGGCCTGAGACTGATCTGTGTCTGCGGCCCATAGGATTGCGGAACCGTGGTGCGATAAATGCCTTCCTAGGTCTTGTGATTGCCGCTGCCCTGCTCGGCAGATGCATCGACATTTTCGACGATCCGAACAGCCGGCCCGACATCCGGTGGGGTATACAACCCGAAAGCGGTTTCGCCGAAACGTCCGTCTCCGACGGTCTGGTAATTGCGGAGCAGAGTTTGTACCAGCGTTCGCGAGCTCGCCACCCGCCCTTGCTCAGTGCCGTTCTGCGCAGGACGGCCCCTGTAGTCGTAATCGAGAGTAACCAGCAAGGCTGTCTGGGGATCAATGCTCTCGCCCCACTTTTCCTTGATTAGCTGTTCAGCATACCGGGAAGGATTTTTTGGCAGCGCGGTTTCCACGACCGCTTTCAGTTCGTCGCGCATTCGTGGAGGTGCAGCAAAGTGCCGGGAGGAAACCTGATCGTGAGTAAACGTGTTCATGATGCATTCCGTTGCAGTCAATTCAGGAACATCACCCTACCCAATGTGACCTCTCTGGAACATCGGAGCGATCGACAACTACGTAAGGAAAATTCGCTGCAACCGGACGGAAACGGGCGATCCTGCAGACAAAAAAAACCGTGGAGGCTGTCCACGGTTTTTTTGTCATGACGCGTCGAAAGTTACCAGAAGCGTTGCTGAGTCAAACGGCTCCACCAACTCAGCAACACGCGATCGACCGAACCGCTAGCCGCCATGCCAATGCGTTCCTGCAGGCTTTTACGCTCGGCGTAGTGCAAGTGGTACAGCTCGGACTTTTTGGCGCGTTCGGCGAGGTATTCATCGCTGGTCTTGAGTTCGTCCACCAGTTGTTTGTCCAGCGCAGCGACGCCGAGCCAGATTTCGCCAGTCGCCACTTCGTCGATGGCCAGTTGCGGCCGATATCGGGAAACGAAGTTCTTGAACAGTTGATGGGTGACGTCCAGGTCTTCCTGAAATTTCTCGCGGCCTTTTTCGGTGTTTTCGCCAAACACGGTCAGGGTGCGTTTGTATTCGCCCGCGGTGAGCACTTCAAAGTCGATGTCGTGTTTCCTCAGCAGGCGATTGACGTTTGGCAACTGCGCCACCACGCCGATCGAGCCGAGGATGGCGAACGGTGCGCTGATGATCTTCTCGCCGATGCACGCCATCATGTAGCCGCCGCTGGCCGCGACCTTGTCGATGCAGACCGTCAGTGGCACGCCGGCGTCACGGATGCGCGCCAGTTGCGAAGATGCCAGGCCGTAGCTGTGAACCATGCCGCCGCCGCTTTCCAGACGCAACACCACTTCATCCTTTGGCGTGGCCAGGGTCAGCAGCGCGGTGATTTCGTGGCGCAGACTTTCAGTGGCAGACGCCTTGATGTCGCCATCGAAATCCAGCACAAACACCCGGGGTTTGGCTTCGGGTTTCTTCTTTTGCTTTTTCTCGGTTTTGGCTTCGACCTTGCGCAAGGCCTTGAGCTGGTCCTTGTCGAGCAAGGTTTGCTCCAGGCGCTCGCGCAGCCCTTTGTAGAAATCATTGAGCTTGCTGACTTGCAACTGACCGGCCGACTTGCGTCGACCCTTGCTGCGCAACGCCGCGAAACTGGCCAGGACCACCAGAATGGCGATCACCAGTGTCACGGTTTTAGCCAGGAAAATGGCGTATTCGGACAGAAACTCCACAGGGACTCCTTCAGTACGATGCGCTGCTTGGACGCGCGCGGGATGTTACCAGCATACCCATGCGCCGGCCCGGCGGCCAGCCGTGAAACCTCTGGCAACAGGCCGGCAACGGGTATTTCAAACAAGCGTATGTTTTTTCATTGACAGCTCACCGCCATCCTCATAACCTCGCCCAACCTTCAACGTACCGGGATGACGCGGACGTGGGCAGTATCTATTTGATTCGACATGGCCAGGCCTCCTTTGGTGCAGACGACTACGACGTCCTGTCGCCGACCGGTATTCGCCAGGCAGAAGTCCTCGGCCAGCACCTTGCCGGGCTGGGTATCAGCTTTGATCGCTGCCTCTCGGGCGACCTCCGCCGCCAGCAACATACCGCCCGCAGCGCACTGGAACAGTTCGCCGCCGTGGGTCTGCCGGTGCCGATTGTGGAAACCGATCCCGCCTTCAACGAATTCGACGCCGACGCGGTGATCCGTGCGCTGCTGCCGGCCATGCTCGACGACGAGCCCGAAGCGCTGGAGGTCCTGCGCAACGCCGCGCAGAACCGTGCCGAATTCCAACGGATTTTCGCCCTGATCATCGAGCGCTGGCTGGCCGGCACTTATGACACGCCGGGCCTGGAAAGCTGGCTGGGCTTCGTCGAGCGGGTGCAGGCCGGCCTGCACCGAATCCTGGAGAGCGCGGACAACACACAGAAAATCGCCGTGTTCACCTCCGGCGGCACCATCACTGCCCTGCTCCACCTCATTACACAGATGCCTGCCAGACAGGCGTTTGAGCTGAACTGGCAAATCGTCAACACCTCGCTCAACCAACTGAAATTTCGGGGGCGCGAGGTGGCACTGGCTTCTTTCAACAGTCATGCGCATCTGCAACTGTTGAAAGCACCGGAACTCATCACGTTTCGCTGAGTCCGGACTATTGTGACCCTGGCTGTAATCACCCAGCTCTTATTACCCAAGAAAGGATCGAACCATGACCTCCGTAGCTGATGCCGTACAAGCAATGAAAGCCAAGTTCAACCCAGCCGCTGCTGCCGGTCTGGACCTGGTCTTCGGTTTCCGCATCGACGACACCAAGAACTTCTCGCTGATCGTCAAAGACAGCACCTGCGAGCTGCAAGAAGGCGAAAACCCGGACGCCCAGGTCACGCTGGTGATGGACGGCGAAACCCTGCAAGGCATCGTTGACGGTTCGACCGACGGCATGCAAGCGTTCATGGGTGGCAAACTGCGCGCTGAAGGCGACATGATGCTGGCCATGAAACTGTCCGAGCTGTTCCCGAGCTAAGCACGCCGCTCCCGACCATCGGGAGCACGGCCTGGCTGCAAACGAATCCCGCCCCTTGTGGCGGGATTCGTCGTTTTTTCATCCCCGGAAAACGGCCATCTGCGAATTTGCCGTCTATATTCCTTCTGGCCGCATGCGTCAGACATCGGCTGTTTGCCCCCCGACTGATTTTCGCGCGGAGCACTGCCATGAGCCCACCTGACGACCACGACGGTTTCAATCGCCGACATGTACTGCAAGGCCTTTCGGCAGGTGCCGTCGGAGCCTGGATCAGCCCTCTATTCGCAGGGAGTAAAACCATGCCCGACACCCCGGCCGACCTCATTCTGTACAACGGACGCCTGCACACTGTCGATCGCAAGAAACCCCAGGCCAGTGCCGTCGCGATCAAGGACGGGCGCTTCGTGGTGGTCGGCAGCGACGCCCAAGCCATGGCGTTGCAGGGGCCCGGCACGCAAATCATTGACCTTCACGGTCGCACGGTGATTCCCGGTCTCAACGACTCGCACCTGCACCTGATCCGTGGCGGTTTGAACTACAACCTTGAATTGCGGTGGGAAGGCGTGCCGTCGCTGGCCGATGCCTTGCGCATGCTCAAGGATCAGGCTGACCGCACGCCCACGCCACAATGGGTGCGGGTAGTCGGTGGCTGGAACGAATTCCAGTTCGCCGAAAAACGCCTGCCAACGATTGATGAACTGAATAAAGCCGCGCCGGACACCCCGGTGTTCGTGCTGCACTTGTATGACCGCGCCCTGCTCAACCGCGCCGCATTGAAAGTGGTCGGCTACACCCGCGACACGCCGAACCCGCCCGGCGGTGAAATCCAGCGTGACGCCAATGGCGACCCGACCGGCATGCTGATCGCCCGCCCCAATGCGATGATTCTCTACTCGACCCTGGCCAAGGGACCGAAATTGCCGCTGGAGTACCAGGTCAACTCTACCCGACAATTCATGCGCGAACTCAATCGCCTGGGTGTCACCAGCGCCATCGATGCCGGTGGCGGGTATCAGAATTACCCGGACGACTATCAGGTCATCCAGCAACTGGCCAAGGACCAACAACTCACGGTGCGCATCGCCTACAACCTGTTCACCCAGAAACCCAAGGAAGAGCTGAGCGACTTCAAGAACTGGACCAGCACTTCTCATTACGGCCAGGGCGACGACTTTCTGCGACACAACGGCGCCGGAGAAATGCTGGTGTTCTCGGCGGCGGATTTCGAAGACTTTCTCGAGCCTCGTCCCGACCTGCCGCAAACCATGGAACAGGAACTGGAGCCGGTGGTTCGCCACCTCGTCGAACAGCGTTGGCCGTTCCGTCTGCACGCCACCTACAACGAATCCATCAGCCGGATGCTCGACGTGTTCGAGAAGGTCAATCGCGACATTCCGTTCAACGGCTTGCCATGGTTTTTCGATCACGCTGAAACCATAACCCCACAAAACATCGAGCGCGTCAGAGCCTTGGGCGGCGGGATCGCGATCCAGGATCGCATGGCTTTTCAGGGCGAGTACTTTGTCGACCGCTTCGGCGCCAAGGCCGCCGAACACACACCGCCGATCGCGCGAATGCTCGCCGAAGGCATTCCCGTTGGCGCCGGCACCGATGCCACGCGGGTGTCGAGCTACAACCCCTGGACGTCGATGTACTGGCTGGTCAGCGGGCGTACCGTTGGCGGTCTGGAGCTGTACCCGCAAGGCTTGAGCCGCGACACCGCACTGGAACTGTTCACCCACGGCAGCGCCTGGTTTTCTTCCGAGCAAGGCAAGAAAGGCCAGATCAAGGTCGGGCAACTGGCGGACCTGATTGCACTGTCGGCAGACTATTTCCACATCGAGGACGAAGCGGTCAAATGGATCGAGTCGGTGCTGACGATTGTCGACGGCAAGATCGTCTATGGTACTGCCGAGTTCGAAAAACTCGGTCCGCCGCCCGTGCCGGTGGTGCCGGAATGGTCACCGGTGGTGAACGTGCCCGGCCATTGGAAACCGTTGGCGCCGATGACGGCCCAGATTCATCAATGCGTCGGGACTTGCGCGGTGCATGCTCATCACCATGAAAGGGCGCGGCTGTCTTCCGCGCCGGTCAGTGATTTTCAGGGGTTCTGGGGCGCGTTTGGCTGTTCGTGTTTTGCGTTTTGAGTTGAACCGCTAAAAGAGCGCTGCCTGCGGCTGTGGGTTGAAATTTTTGATTGCGGGGAATGCCCCACCGGACTCTGCTGCCGGCAATTTCGGTTACGGGGTAGATAACGGGTCTTGCGGATGTACCCGGAACCCTTGTGGGAGCGAGCTTGCTCGCGAAAAACGTCCGGAGCACGCGTTTTCATCCAGACAGCCCGCATTATCGTTGAAGTCCATCGCGAGCAGGCTCGCTCCTACAGGGGATTGGCGTACACCTTGGCTTTTCACCACTCATCAGGCCGAGCGTTAGCTCGCCTGCAGCTTGTGATCTTGAGGCACCACCCCCTCGAGAGGCCCACGGAGCAGGACCGGAGCGAGGCACCGAACGAAAGGGGCAAAAGCCCCCCGCTGTAAAAGCGAAACCATAAGTGGCCGTTACCGCAGAAACGGATATGTACTCAATCAAAAAAAAATGGTCGCCAACGCAGCCACCGCCAGCTGCTACACGCAGCTCCGGCTGTATCCGTTTACAATGCCCGCACCTCCCGCACCGGCCTCCCCATGGACATCGACCTCGCCCGTACCTTTCTGGAAATCGTCCGCCACGGCAGCCTCGCCGCCGCCGCGGAAAAACTCCATGTCACCCAGACCGCGATCACTGCACGTGTACAGAAACTCGAAAGCCGGCTGGGCAGCACGCTGTTCGTGCGCAACCGCGCCGGTGCTCGGCTGACCCCGAACGGCGAAGCCTTTGTGGTCTACGCCAATCAACTGGTCGAAACCTGGGAAGCCGCACGCCGGGACTTGCCATTGCCTGAGGGCTACCACGACGTACTGCACATCGGCGGCGAGGTCAGCTTGTGCAACCCGTTGATGCTCAGTTGGGCCGGCGAACTGCGGGAGAAGATCCCCGGCCATGCGCTGCGCATGGAGATTCGCGACGGCGAAAACCTGCTGCGCCAACTGGAGCTGGGGGTGCTGGACGCGGCGCTGGTCTATCAGCCCGAGTATTGGCCGCGCCTGCAAGTCGAACAGGTGCTCGAAGAAAAACTGATTCTGGTACGTCTGGCTGGAAAGCCTGATTCCTACGTTTACATCGACTGGGGCCAGGACTTTCGCCGGCGGCACGATGCTGCGTTGCCGGAGAAAGCCAAGGCGGCTCTGAGCTTCAACCTCGGCCCCCTGGCCTTGCAATACATCCTGGAAAACGGCGGCAGTGGCTACTTTCGTACCCGGGTGGTGCAGAGTTATCTGGAAAGCGGTGTACTGGAACAAGTGCCGAAAGCTCCGGAATTCAGCTACCCGACCTATCTGGTTTACTCCCGCGACCGAGATTCGGCGACCCTGCAACATGCCTTCGACCTGCTGCGCGAAGTCATCCGGTCCGACGATGACTGGTCGCAACGCTGGAACCCGCTGACTTGAATCCGGTGCTACACCGGAACATGGCGTTTGTGTCCCCTGGTTTCGCCCCCGGAAACGGCGGGATCGTCTAATCTGCTGGGACAACGATAACCACAGGTGAACGCAGTGAGGCAGACCACCGAGGCTTTTCGCACCCGCTATCGCGCTGACGTTCATCCACGCTACAACCCATGGCTCCACGGCGGCTTTGTGCTGCTGTTCGGCTTGCTTGCCATCGGTATGTTCTGGAACACCGTGCATCAAGTACAGCCCATGGAATGGCTGGCAGTGCCGCTGACGTTGTTGTTCTTCAACTTCGGCGTCTACACGGTGCATCGCCACCTCGGGCATCACAAAAAAAGCTTCGCGCGGATGTTCTATGCCCGCCATGCCGGTGACCACCACAGTTTCTTCGCGCCGGGCCACATGACTTACGACAGCGTTCGCGACTGGCGAGTGATCCTGTTTCCCGCCTGGCTGATCGTGGTGCATACGCTCCTCATCACCCTGCCCGTCTGGTGGCTCCTCAAGCAGTTCGACAGCAACATCGCCGGTCTGGTCGGCGGCTGCCTGGTGCTCGGTTACCTGACCTATGAAGTGTTCCATGCCTGCGAGCACCTGCCGCCCTCGAACCCGGTGACGCGCTGGCCGTGGATCCGTCAGATGCGCCGCCTGCACGAACTGCATCACCGCCGGGAGTTGATGCAGGAACGCAATTTCAACATCGTTTTTCCACTGATGGACTACCTGTTCGGCACCCTTTATTGGGAGCCAGAGCCAACGTACCTGCACCCGACGAGAACGCCCATGACCCGCATGCAGCATCAGATCAACATCGCCGGCAACCCGATTGACGTGCTTGCCTACGCCAGCACCGTGACCCGTTGGCCCGAGTGGCACCCCTCGTCGCTAAAGGTCGAGGGCCAGGGCGGCCCGCTCCATGCCGGGTCGCGCTTCGAAGAAGACATCAGGGCCGGCGGACGCAAGGGACATTTGAGCTGGGCGGTCAACGAGTATTTGCCCGGTCGTCGCTGGAGCGCTCGCGCTCAGGGCGATCATGGCCTGTCGTTGGTGGTGACTTACGAATGCGAGGCCGAGGGTGACGGCACGCGGTTTGTGCGCACCCTGGAGTACCGGTTCAGCGGCCTGGCGATGCGCATCGCCAACCGTCTGTTGCTCAAGCGTCGCATCGATCATGAATCAGCCGCGTCGATGCTCGCCTTGCGCGAAATGGCCCACAAACACCTGGCACCGGCAGGAGTCACCGTGTGAGTCGAACCGTCAAGTTTCGCCATGTCATGCTGCTGGTGATCGTGGCCATTGCCGCCTTCCTGCTGCTGATGCCGACCAAGGTGCAACCGGTGGCTTGGTCGCCGCCACCGGCGCCTTCCCTCGCCAACGGACTCTACGCCGACAATCAGCGCCTCAAAGGCGTAGAGCGTGTGGGCGCCGACGATATCGACGGGCCGGAAGCCTTGCTGCTGGAGGACAATGTCCTCATCACCGGCCTGCATGACGGCCGGCTGATCCGCACCAGCCTCGACGGCAAGGTCACCAAAGTGCTGGCCGATACCGGCGGCCGGCCGTTGGGCTTGGCGCGTCACCCCAATGGTTTGCTGGTGATCGCTGACGGGGTCAAGGGCTTGCTGTCGCTGGACGCTCAAGGGCGGTTGATCGCGTTGACCACATCAGCGAATGGTGTGGGCTTCGGGTTCACCGACGACGTGGTCATCGACAAGTCCGGGCATTACGCCTATTTCAGTGATGCTTCCAGCCGCTTCGGATACGGCCACGACGGCGAGGCGATCATGGAGCACGGCGGCGATGGTCGCTTGCTGCGCTATGACTTCCAGACCGGGAAAACGGCGGTCCTGCTGGATAAACTGGAGTTTGCCAACGGCGTGACCCTGGGACCGGACGATGCTTTTGTGCTGGTCAACGAAACCGGTGCCTATCGCATCAGTCGTTACTGGCTGAGCGGGCCGAAAGCGGGTACGCACGATCTGTTTATCGACAACTTGCCGGGCTTGCCGGATAACCTCGCGTTCAATGGCCGGGACCGTTTCTGGGTGGCGCTGTATACGCCGCGCAACGCACTGCTGGATGCCACGGCAGCGCATCCCTTCGTGCGCAAGATGATCGTGCGAGCGATGACCGTTCTGCCTAAACCCGTGGAGAAACGCGGCTTTGCGTTGGGGCTGGATGTTGAGGGCAAGGTGATTGCCAATCTGCAGGACGGGAGCAGCGACAGTTACTCGCCGATCACTACGGTGCGTGAGTATGGTGAGTGGTTGTATTTCGGGTCGTTGAAGGCGAAGCATATGGCGCGGTTGCCGTTGAGCACGGCACTACAGGAGTAACGCAAGTCTAAACATACAAGCGAGCCTGCTCGCGAAAGCGTAGTGTCAGTCAACATCAATGCTGGATGAACAACCGCTTTCGCGAGCAAGCTCGCTCCCACAGGATTGTGACAGGCCGAATCAACGGGGATCCATCTCGCCATCGCTCACCGGGTTATCGGTTTATTCACGCACGCGCTGCGGGTCCAGGTCGGTGCCGTCGTCCTGGTCCATGGGTATGGCGCCTTCGTTGTTCGGCAGTTCGTCGATACCCGGTTCGTCTTCGGGGTTGACGGTGGTACGCCCCGGGCTCAAGGGCTCGGGATGGGTGGGGATGGGGTCGAAACCACCCTGCTCTTCGCTAGGGTACTTTTCTTTACTGGAGACAGTGGGATCAGTCATGGGGCACCTCGTATGGAGTCGTGGAGTTGGACTCTGAACATTCGAGGTGCCGGGATTTATCGCCGTTCCAATTTTTCAGTCACCGGTCGTCGGTGGCTGGAGCGGCAGGTCAGGACGGTGTCTGGAGTTGTTGGACGATTTTGTCCTTGACCTGCAAGCGCTTCTCCTTGAGCTTCTTCAGTGCGTCATCACTGGGCGCATCCGATTGGGCGGTTTCAGCCTTTACCACCTCGGCGTCCGCCTGCGAATACTTGTTGATCAGTGAATCCAGTAACGGATCCTTGGTGCGTTTTTGCTGGATATCTTCCTTTGAAAGTTTCAAGTCCTGATAAAGGTCGTGTGGCACCGGCATGGAACACCTCCGTTTGTTGATCGGTGGCAAACGCGATTGATTGCGTTCACCAACTATCAGAATGGCCTCGGTCTACTGTTTTTGTCGACCGCCTATCAGACCAGCGGTGCCCGTTCGTCGTCCTGTTGCAAACCCGATAAAACCTTTATCCGTCCGTCGACCTCCACAGATTAACGATCACCCGATCGCCCATGAAATATGTGTGGAGAATGACCAATGGACGGATTGACCCTGCGCCAACTTACGTTGGCCGTCGCCTTGAGCACCAGCATGGGCGCGGCTTTCGCGGCCACTTCCAATGATTTCGTCGACGACGCAGCCGCCGGCGGTATTGCGGAAATCGAAACCAGCAAACTGGCACTGGAAAAAAGTGCTTCGGCTGACATCAAGGCTTTTGCCAACATGATGATCGCCGATCATTCCAAGGCGAACAAAGAACTGGCAGCCATCGCGAAGAAAAATGATATCGAAGTGCCGGATGAAACGACGCTGGTGAAGCAGGCCAAGGAACAGATTCTCGACATGCGCGACGATTCCTTTGATGCGGCTTACGCCAACAACCAAGTCAAGGCACATGAAGAAACCATCGCGCTGTTCAAGAAAGAAGCCAACACCGTGACCGATGACAAAGTCAAAGGCGCCACCGAACTCAAAGGCTTCGCGCAGAAAATGCTGCCGGGGCTGGAAAAGCACCTGGATATGGCGAAGAAACTGCAAGCCGCGCATCCGAGCAAATAACCCGCTGTCTCTAGACAACGCCCGAAAAAAGGCCGCATCCAATGATGCGGCCTTTTTATGCCTGGGTTAGCCGCCATCGGTGTCGATGTCGGCATCGGTGTCCTCGCCACGTGCAGGTCGATCCGGTTGTGGTTTGAAACCCGGACTGAACTCGTTGTCGTTATCCGTGTGGCGGTTTTTTTGATCGACCGCTTTATCGGCACTGACCGGTTCGGCGGTTTTTGCATCGTCCTCAGGACCACGTACATCTGTCATAAGCACCTCGTTTATCATTGCAAGTGCGCGGCTGAAACAGTCGAGCCTTGTAGATTCGAAGCTTTGCGGCAGGTAACGTTCCATCGCTCATGCCGATCAAACCGCTCCAGATCAGCGAGCCGTTGGACAAGGTCCGCCGCAGAATGCGATCTTTTGATTCATCTTTACCCAAGGACCCTGGCGAGGAATGGGGCTGTCCGGCTCTTTTTGCTGTTGGCGACTTTCTGCGGCGTGCCCGCCACGACAATCTTGCCGCCCTGATCCCCTGCCCCCGGCCCGATGTCGATCACCCAGTCACTCTGCGCTACGACGCGCATTTCATGCTCGACGACAATTACCGTGTGCCCCGCCATGACCAGCGTGTTCAATTGTTCGAGCAAGCGATCGACATCCCGCGGATGCAACCCGGTCGTGGGCTCGTCGAGCACATACAAGGTCGCGCCCCGCTGGTTGCGTTGCAGCTCGGTGGCCAGTTTGATCCGCTGGGCTTCGCCGCCTGACAACTCGGTCGCCGGCTGGCCGAGGCGCAGGTAGCCCAGGCCGATGTCACGCAGCACTTCCAGTGAGCGGCGGATACCCGGTTGCTCAACGAACACCTCGACCGCTTCGTCCACCGTCAACTGCAACACCTGGGCAATGTTCAAACCCTGCCAGGTAATCGCCAGCGTTTCGGGGTTGTAACGTGCGCCGTGGCACGTCGGGCATGGCGCGTAAACACTGGGCATGAACAGCAACTCGACACTGACAAAGCCTTCACCCTCGCAGGTCGGGCAGCGGCCCTTGGCGACGTTGAAGGAGAACTGTCCGGCGTCGTAGCCCTCAGCCTGCGCCTCGTTTGTCGCGGCGTAGAGCTTGCGCACGTTGTCGAACAGCCCGGTGTAGGTGGCCAGGTTCGAGCGCGGCGTGCGGCCGATGGGTTTCTGATCGACTTGCACCAGACGCCTGATCGACTCCAGCCCTGCGCTGACCTGACCGCCACTGACCTGCCGCGCGTCGTCTTCCAGACTCAGTTCTTCCGGTTCGCTGTCACCCGCCCCCCGCCCAAGATGCGCGCCCACCAGTTCCAGCAGCGCCTGGCTGACCAGGCTCGATTTTCCGGAACCCGAGACGCCGGTCACCGAAGTGAAACAGCCCAGCGGAAACTCGACGCTGAGGTGACTCAGGTTGTTGCGGGTGATGCCTTCCAGCCGCAGCCAGTCGCTCGGTTTGCGGCTGGATCGCGGCGCAGTGACCTGATCGGCGAAAAGGTAGGCGCGTGTCTGCGAATGAGTCACTTGCGCCAGACCCGGCGGCGGCCCGCTGTACAGGATGCGACCTCCATGCTCACCCGCCGCCGGCCCTACATCGATCAGCCAGTCGGCACGGCGCATGGTTTCCAGGTCATGCTCAACCACGAACAAAGTATTGCCTGCCGCTTTCAAGCGTTGCAGCGCTTCGAACAGCGCTTCGCCATCCGCCGGGTGCAAGCCGGCCGACGGTTCATCCAGCACGTAAATCACGCCGAACAACTGCGAACCCAATTGCGTCGCCAGACGCAGGCGTTGCAACTCACCGGACGACAACGTCGGCGTACTGCGCTCCAACGCCAGGTAACCGAGCCCCAGATCGGTCAACGTGCTGACCCGCTCCAGCAAGTCCTGGGCGATCCGTTGCGCGGCCAGGCGTTTTTCCACCGACAGGTTGGGCGTGTGGCGCACATCCGGCGCGTTGGCGTGACCACTGGCGCCGTGGGCCACTCGCTGCTCACGAGCCTCGCGGGTCTGGTCGTGGGTCAAGACCTCGCCTGCCTCATCGGCCTGTTCGAGGTAACTGTGAGCGGCCACTGGTTTCAACACCTCGGCCACTTGCAGCAACGGCATTTGCGACAACTCGCCGATGTCGTAACCGGCGAACGTCACCGACAACGCCTCGTGTTTGAGGCGTTTGCCGTCGCACCCCGGGCACGGGCTGCCGAGCATGAATTGCGAAACGCGCTTCTTCATCAGCGCGCTTTGGGAATGGGTGAACGTGTGCAGGATGTAACGCCGCGCACCGGTAAAGGTGCCCTGGTAACTCGGCTCCATTTTACGTTTGAGGGCGACTCTGGTTTCTTCGGGTGTCAGTCCGGCATACACCGGAACCGTCGGTGATTCTTCGGTGAAGAGAATCCAGTCGCGCTGCTTTTTCGGCAGGTCGCGCCAGGGTTTGTCAACGTCGTAACCCAGAGTGACGAGGATGTCCCGCAGATTTTGTCCTTGCCACGCGGTGGGCCAGGCGGCGACCGCGCGCTGGCGAATGGTCAGGCTCGGGTCCGGGACCATCAGGGTTTCAGTGACTTCATAGACCCGACCCAGCCCATGACATTCGGGGCACGCGCCCTGGGGCGTATTGGGTGAAAAGTCTTCGGCGTACAGCATTGGCTGCCCCGGCGGATAACTGCCGGCTCGGGAGTACAGCATTCGGATCAGGCTCGACAATGTGGTCACGCTGCCCACCGAAGACCGCGTGCTCGGCGTGCCTCGCTGTTGTTGCAAGGCGACGGCGGGTGGCAAGCCTTCGATGGAATCGACGTCCGGCACCCCGACCTGATCGATCAGGCGCCGTGCATACGGCGCCACGGACTCGAAATAGCGGCGCTGCGCTTCGGCGTACAGGGTCGAGAAAGCCAAAGACGATTTCCCCGAACCGGACACGCCGGTGAACACCACCAGGGCATCACGCGGGATATCGACGTCGACGTTTTTGAGGTTGTGTTCGCGGGCACCGCGCACCCTGACCATGCCGGAAGGAGGATTGGAGGTGCGCTTGGAAGTCATGAATCGGCCTTGAGTTAATTATCTGAAAGAACACCGATCCAATGTGGGAGCGAGCTTGCTCGCGATGACGGTGGCACATCCAACATCAATGTAACTGGCAGACCGCTTTCGCGAGCAAGCTCGCTCCCACAATTTGGACAGGTTCAGCCGTCGAGGACTGTGCGCACCATTCGGGTGAGCGCCTCGGGGCTATAGGGTTTGCTCAGCAGAAATGTGTCGGGGCTGAGTTGGTGATTGCGCGAAATAATGTCACGGGTATGGCCGGACGTGAACAGCACCGCCACCGGTGGCGTCTGCACTTTGGCCCAGGCAGCCAGGTCTGAACTCTTGATCAGCCCGGGCATGACCACGTCGGTGAAAATCAACTCTACCGTCACGCCGTCCAGCAACATCTGCATGGCGGCATCGCCGTTGGTGGCAGTCAGGACCTGATAGCCTTCCTCGCTCAACAATTCCACCGCCGAAGCGCGCACCGCTTCATTGTCCTCGACCACCAGAATGGTTTCGTGGCCGCCGTGTTGCTGCGTGTCATGGGTCGCGGTGTCACTGAGCAACGGGCGAAGGCTGCGCGGAAAATACAGCTGCACCCAAGTGCCCTGCCCCTCGACGCTGGACATCTCGATGTGCCCGCCACTCTGTTTGACGAAACCGAACACCATGCTCAGCCCCAACCCCGTGCCCTGGCCCTCGGCCTTGGTGGTGAAAAACGGTTCGAAGGCTTGTGCGAGCACTTGCGCTGACATGCCGGCGCCAGTATCGGCCACGGCAACGCGGACATAATCGCCAGCTGAAATTCCCTTGCCTGCGCAAAAGTGGCGGTCGAGTGCGACGTTCTCGGCGCTCAGTTCAATGATTCCGTCTCCCCGCAGGGCGTCACGGGCATTGATCGCCAGATTGAGGATGGCGTTTTCCAGTTGATTGCGATCGACGTAAATGTGCCAGGACGCTTGAGGCAACCGCACATCAATCTGGATGGTTTCTCCCAATGCCCGTTGCAACAGTTCGCCCAGGCCTTCGAAGATTTGCCGTGGGTCGCAGACCGCAGGCGACAGCGGCTGACGGCGGGCGAATGCGAGCAATTGCGAGGACAGCTTCGCGCCACGCTCCACCGCCGCAATAGACGCCGTGACCCGGCGCTGCACGTTGGCATTGTCCGGCTCATGCCGCGCCAGCAAGTGCAGGTTGCCGGCGATCACTTGCAGCAGGTTATTGAAGTCATGGGCCACGCCCCCCGTGAGACCGCCGAGGGCTTCGAGCTTTTGTGACTGGCGCAGTTGTTCTTCCGCCACCAGCCGCGCTTCGACTTCATCGGCGACACGCTGCTCCAGATTTCGGGTGAACTTGAGCAGGGACTCTTCGGCGGTCTTGCGTTCGTGGATGTCGATCAACACCCCGGGAAAGCGGAACGGTTCGCCTTGTTCATCGAACTCGCAGCAACCGCTGGCCTGCACCCACAGGTAACTGCCGTCGGGGCGCAGGATCCGGTATTCGGCGTTGAAGGGCACGCCGGTGGTGACGGATTGATTGACGCGCTCGTTGACCCAGTTACGGTCGTCCGGATGAATCCGCGCTTCGGCGATGTCCGTCGGCAAGTCGCCGAGGTTATGCTCGGCCGGATAGGAAAAGGTGCGCGCAAAGCGCTCATCGCCGGAGAGCAGATTGCCCTTGATGTCCCAGACGAATGAGCCAAGCAAGGCACCGGCATTCAACGCCAGGCGTACCCGCTCGTTTTCCGCCCGGTAGGCGTCTTCGGCTTCCTGGCGACGGCGCTCGGAAATTACATGGTCTGTGGTTTCGACCACCATCGCCATGACCCCCGCCGGCTCGCCGTTGTCATTGGCCACCGGGCTGTAATAAAGGTCCAGCCAGACGTCTTCGGGGACGCCGTCCCTCAACAACACCAGCTCTTTGTTGCTATAGGACAAGGTGCCGCCGGCCAGGCAGGTATCGACCACATGCCGGTTGAACTCGGCGACTTCCGGCCAACCCAGCTCCACCGGGGAGCCCAACAGATAAGGATGCCGTCCACCGGCAAACGACGAGTACGCATCGTTATAAATCATGTAGCCGGGGCGGCCCCACAGCATCACCATCGGCAGTGGCGAGGCGAGCAATAACTGCACCGCACTGCACAGGCTGGCGGGCCAGGTGTCGATGCTTCCCAGTTCGGTCCGGCCCCAGTCGAACGCGCGGATGCGTCCGGCCATTTCGCCGTTCCATCCAGCACACCCGTGGCTATCGTCTAGAAACTGCATCGACTGGCTGTGCGTCCCTGTAAATGGTGCCCGTTTGTTTCGAGCAGTGCGGATGCCAATGGTTTCATAGAGGTATAGCTGAATCTTGCGGCTCATCCAAAGAACGGAAATCCGATCCCCTGTGGGAGCCTCAGGTTTTGCATTCACCGGGCACGGATCAGTGAAAATCCCGACTACGGATGCTGATCCCGTCGAGCAACGGGCTCAGGTCGCTCAAACGACCGGCGATCAAATGCCGCACTTCGCCCTGCTTCTCCCAGCGCCCATCGACCTTGAGCAACTGTGAGCCGACCAGTACCTGTCGTTGCCGCTCGGCCAGGTCGCGCCAGACCACCACATTGACGTTGCCGAACTCGTCCTCAAGGGTGACGAAGGTTACGCCGCTGGCGGTGCCCGGACGCTGTCGACCGGTCACCAGCCCGGCGACGCTGACCGGTCGGCCATGCTCGACCTCCAGCAGTTCCTTCGAACTGCGGCAGCGCCGGGCTTTCAATTCGCCCCGCAACAGGGCCAGCGGATGCGGACCGAGGGTGGTGCCGAGACTGTTGTAATCGGCCAGCAGGTCTTCGCCGACCGTGGGTTTTGGCAACGTCACGGCATCCTCTTCCTGGCTCGGCAAACCGGCGAACAAACCCAATTGTTTCTGCACGCCCGCCACCTCCCAGCGCGCCCGGTGCCGGTCACCGGCCAGCCCACGCAACGCGCCGGCATCGGCCAGTTGCTCCTGCGCACGGGCATCGAGCCGCGCCCGTTCGCCGAGGTCGGCGATGTCGATAAACACCCCCTTCGACCTCGCGATTTCGATTCGCCTCGCATCGTCTTCGCGAAAACCCTTGATCATCCGCAGCCCCATGCGAATCGCCGGCTGCGCGCCGATAATCGGTTCGAGGCTGCAATCCCAGTCGCTGGCGCGCACGTCCACCGGGCGAATCTGCAAATGATGCCGGCGAGCGTCCTGCAGAATCTGGTCCGGGCTGTAAAAACCCATGGGCCAGCTGTTAATCAGCGCACAGGCGAAGGCCGCCGGTTCGTGGCATTTCAACCAGCAACTGGCATAGGTCAGCAAGGCAAAACTGGCGGCGTGGGACTCGGGGAATCCGTAGCTGCCAAAGCCTTTGATCTGCTCGAAAATCTGCGCGGCGAATTCTGGCGTGTAGCCTTTTTTCTTCATGCCCGCAGCGAGGCGATCCTTATGCGGTTCGAGACCACCGTGACGTTTCCAGGCCGCCATGGAGCGGCGCAACTGATCCGCTTCGCCGGGACTGTAGCTGGCGGCGACAATCGCAATCTGCATGACCTGTTCCTGAAACAGCGGTACGCCGAGGGTGCGTTTCAACACCTCCCTCAACTCTTCGGAGGGATAGCTTTCGAGTTCTTCCTTGTTTCGCCGCCGCAGGTACGGATGCACCATCCCGCCCTGAATCGGTCCGGGACGCACGATGGCCACCTCGATCACCAGGTCATAAAACGTGCGGGGCTTGAGCCTGGGTAGCATCGACATTTGTGCCCGGGATTCGATCTGGAACACGCCGATGGTGTCGGCGCGGCTGATCATGTCGTAGGTTTGCGGGTCTTCGGAGGGCACCGTGGCCAGACTCAAGTCCAGGTCGCGATGACGGCGAAGCAAGTCGAAACACCGACGAATCGCGCTGAGCATGCCCAAGGCCAGAATATCCACTTTGAGCAGCCCGACCGCATCGAGATCATCCTTGTCCCACTGAATGATGGTGCGCTCGGCCATCGCTGCATTCTCCACCGGCACGAGGCTGTCCAGCGGCTGCTCGGAAATGACAAAGCCGCCGGGGTGCTGGGACAGGTGTCGGGGGAAACCGATCAGCTGTTGCGTCAGACTCAACACCCGGCGCAGCACCGGGCTCTCGGGATCGAAGCCACCTTCAAGCAAGCGCTCGACGGGCGGCGTCTTGTCACTCCAGTGCCCGCAGCAATCGGCCAGGGCATTGATCTGGTCCGGCGGCAGCCCCAAGGCCTTGGCCACATCGCGCACCGCGCCGGCCGCGTGATACGTGCTGACCACGGCGGTCAACGCTGCCCGAGTCCGGCCATAGCGCTGGAACACGTACTGCAAGACTTCTTCGCGGCGCTCATGTTCGAAGTCCACATCGATATCCGGCGGCTCGTTGCGCTCCTTGGAGAGAAAACGCTCGAAAAGCATGTTCATCCGATGGGGGTCAATCTCAGTGATGCCCAAGGCGAAACACACCGCCGAGTTGGCGGCCGAGCCTCGACCCTGACAAAGAATTTTCTCGCGCCGGGCGAAGGCGACGATGTCCTGAACGGTCAGGAAATAGCTTTCATAACCCAGCTCGGCGATCAGCCCCAATTCCTTGTCGATCAGCCCGCGCACCTTCTCGCTCGCACCTTCGGGCCATCGCTCGCGAAGGCCACGTTCGGTCAACTCGCTCAGCCAGGACGCTGCGCTGTGGCCTTGCGGCACCAACTCGCGGGGATACTGATAACGCAACTGGCCAAGATCAAAGGTGCAGCGCCGGGCAATGGTCAACGTTTCATCGAGCAACGCTTGCGGGTAGATCGATTGCAAAACATCGAGACTGCGCAGATGCCGCTCGCCATTGGGGTGCAGGCGCAACCCGGCTTCGGCCACCGGCAGGTGATGACGGATGGCCGTCATGGTGTCCTGCAAGGCACGCCGACCGCGCGCGTGCATGTGCACATCGCCGCTGGCCACTGCCGGGATTCGCAGCTCCCTTGCCAATGTCATCAACGCACTCAATCGCCCGGTATCGTCCTGACCGCGATGTAACTGGACCGCCAGCCACAGGCGCTCGGCGAAGGTTTGCTTCAGCCAGTGAGCGCTTTGAAAATCATCGACCGCATCCGGCACCCACAATGCCAGCAGCCCCGGCAACGGCTCGCTGAAATCCTCCCGCAGCACCTGATACTGGCCTTTCTGCGTGCGTCGCCGCGCTCGGGTTATCAGCCGGCACAGGTTTTGGTAGCCCTCAAGGTTCTCCACCAGAAGCACCAGTTTCGGACCGTTCTCGATGCGCATTTCGCTGCCGATAATCAGCGGCAGCTCCACGGACTTGCCCGCTTGCCAAGCGCGGACGATGCCCGACAGGGTGCATTCATCGGTGATCGCCAGCGCCTGGTAGCCCTGTTTTTTCGCACGCTGAAAGAGTTCAAGGGCGCTGGACGCACCGCGCTGGAAACTGAAGTTCGACAGGCAGTGCAACTCGGCATAGTCGATGCTCATGCGAACCAGCCCTGCAACCACAACGGGCCGCCCTCGCCGACCGCACGATAGGCCCAACCTTGTTGACCGGTTCGGGTTTCGATCAGGTAGTAATCGCGGCGCACATCGGCGCCGTCCCACCAACCGGACTCGATGCGCTCCGGGCCCATGAGGATGCGCGTCGAGCCTTCGTGGACCGCTTGCGGTTCAGTCAGCAACCAGCCCGGACGCTGCACGCCGGGCAAAGCTGCGCAACGCTGGCTGTCGCCACTGGCCTGCCACGCGCACTCCGGCCGGTGATCGGCCTGGAACCGCAAGCCATGCACCGCGTCATCCCCCAACCGCGCGCGCAAGCGTTCGCGCAGTTGCTCCCAGGGCAAGGACTGCTGCGGGCGATCGTCGAACAGTTCCTGATACTGGGGAACGAAGGCCGGCAAGTCTTCGGCGCGCAGGCGAAAACCGCGCACCGGCGCCTCGACCTGGACCTGTTCCAGGCGCCCTCGGGCCAGTTCGAAGAGCATCGCCGGATCGCGCTCGGCGCTGAGCAGACCGACCTTGATCACGCTGTCCGGTAACCCGGCGTGTTCCAGGTGCAGGTCGAAACGCTGCACGCCGCTGTCGCGACCGCACAGGAATGCCGAGAGGTCACCGGTCAACCGGCGTAACGGAAACAGCAGCGCCTGATGGGATTGCACGTCGAAGTTGAGCTCTATGCGCACATCGAACCGGTCCGGCGGCAGATAGAACGCCAGGGCCAGTCGCCGCGCGCCGAGCAGAGCATCCAGGTGCTTGAGCACCTGGGACTCGAAACGCCGGGCCAGATTCTGCCGAGGCAACGCCTGCACCTGGCTCAAGGTACGCAGCCCCATGCGCGACAACGCCGTGGTGACGCTGGCCTCCAGCCCGATCCGGTCAACGGGCAATTGCCCCAGATGATGCTGCAAGGCCTGATCGTCGGGCACCACCAGACCGTCATACGCGTTGGCCAGAATCCGCGCCGCCACCGGGTTGGGTGCCGCAACGATCCGATGCCGAAACCCCAGCTCGCCGAGTTCGGCGCGCAATCGCGCTTCGAGTTGCGGCCAGTCGCCGAACAATCCCAGGCTGGACTCGATTTCAAACACCACCGCCCGCGGGTAATGCACGCTGACCTGGGAGCTGAAGCGGTAGGCCCACGCGGCGAGAAACTGCTGCCAGTGTTCGATCTCGGCAGCGTCGTATTCGGCGGTGGCAAAGCCTTTGCTCAAGGCCTGCGCGGCGGTCATCGACTGGCCGGGCCGCAAGCCCAGCGCCCGCGCCGAAGCGTTGACCGCCTGCAACACCCGACGCTGCGCCGGGCCGGTCAGCAGCGCCAGTGGCTCATCGGGGTCGGTGCGCTGACGCAGTGCCGCGTCCAGCGCCAATTGCGGGAAAAGAATACAGACCCAGCGCATGGCAACCTCAATGCCCCATCGGGAAGGCAATCGGCGCCGAACGGGCCAACCCGCCCCGACACTTGAGCACGCGCAATTGCGCAGGCCTGGCATCGATGGCGATGCGCAGCGCGGCCGGTGACGGGTTGATCGCTTCATTGATCGAGCGGTAGGCGAATGCCAGGGTCGAGCCGGTTTCCGCCGCCACCTGCAAGCGCCGCAACGCCCGGTCATCGGCCTTGTGCGGCCAGCACAGCACCGCGCCGCAACTGCCCGAACGCAGGCATTGCTCCGCCGCCCACAGCGCATCGCGCTCACTGGCCTGGATGATCGACAACTGGCGCAGGTCAATCCCGGCATTTTGCCAGGCTTGCGGATACGGCACGTACGGCGGCGCCACCAGCACGATCCGCTCGCCCGCCGCCGACAGCCGCGCCAGCGCCGGCCACACCAGTTGCAACTCGCCAACGCCCTGCCCGGCCAGAAGGATTTCGGTCAACGCCGCTTCCGGCCAGCCGCCGCTGGGCAACGCCGCATCCAGCGCGGCATGCCCGGTGGGTTGCGGGCTGACGGTCGGGGGCGCAGGCCGCCCTTTCCAGACCTGACCGCCATTGAACAGCGTGTCCAGTGCTACGACGGCGCCCATCACCCTTGCCTCACCAGACCGCAGAACACACCTTCGATGGCCAGGTCCTGATCGGGTTGAACGATGATCGGTTTGTAGGCCGGGTTGCGCGGCAACAGGCGCACCGCGTCACCGACCCGTTCGAAACGCTTGATGGTCACTTCACCATCAAGCCGCGCGACAACGATCTGGCCGTTAAATGCTTCGGGGTTGCGGTGCACGCCCACCAGATCGCCGTCGAGAATGCCGTCCTCGATCATCGAATCGCCCTTGACCCGCAGCATGTAATCCGGCACCCGGGAGAAGATCGACGGGTCGAGCAACAAGCGGCTGTGGACCTCGGCATCGGCCCCGATCGGCGCACCTGCCGCGACCCGACCGAGAACCGGAATGTCCAGCAACTCGGGCCGTGCCGGTTGCCCGAGCAAACGAATGCCTCGAGCCTGATGCGCATTGACCTCGATAAACCCGGCTTCGGTCAGCGCCAGCACGTGCTTGCGCGCCACGCTGCGGGAGGCAAAACCGAACGCCTCGCTGATTTCAGCGAGGCTCGGGGACTGACCATGCTCCGCGATTCGATCGCGGATAAAGGTCAGGATGGCGGTACGGCGGGGAGTTAAAGTCGTCATGGAGTACATTTGTACTCTTTTGCTTTGGTCCTGGCAAGGACCTTGTAGGAGCGAGCTTGCTCGCGAAAAACGTTTGAACAATGCGGTCATCCAGACTGCCCGCGTTACCGTTAACGTCCATCGCGAGCAAGCTCGCTCCTACAGGGGAGACGCCAGAAACCCTGCGATGTAATCGATGAACGCCACCACTTTGGCCGTCGCCCGCCGATGGCTCGGGTACACCGCCAGAATGTGCGGGCCAAAGCTGTCCGGATCGATGTCGTAGTCGGCCATCACCCGCACCAGTCGCCCGTCGGCGATGTAGGGCGCGGCACTCCATAGCGGCGTGTGCAGCAAGCCGCGCCCGGCCAGCGCGCTGGCCAGCAGCAGGTCGTAATTGTCGCTGCGCAACCGCGGCGATGGCGGTTGCGGCAGGCTCAGACGTTGCCCGTCACGCTCGGCCCACCAGAATTCGCGGCTGAGCAACGGATGGCGGTACAGCAACCATTCGTGCTCATCGAGGGTTTGCGGCGTGACCGGCAGCGCCTTGCGCGCCAGATACGCCGGGCTGCCACACAACGCCAGGCGATTGCTGCCGACGACGCGGGCGATCAGCCCCGGCAAATCGTCATGGCCTTCGCGCAACGCGAGGTCGTAGCCACTTTCCAGCAAGTTGACGAACTCATCACACAGGTCCACCTGCAGATCAATTTGTGGGTATTGCTCCAGAAAACCGCCGCAGACCTGATCCAGAAAAGCCTGCCCATAGGCCAGCGGCGCGGTGATTTTCAGGTTGCCACGCAAGCCATGCTGCAACTGCTCGATTTCCTCGCCGGCCTCATCCAGCCGCTGCAACACCTGGCGTGCGGTTTCCAGGTACAGCCGCCCCGATTCCGTCAGCAGAATCCGCCGGGTGCTGCGTTCGAACAGCCGGGCGCCGAGCTCGGCCTCCAGGTGATTGACCGCTTTGGTCAGGGCCGACGGTGTCTTGCCCAATTGCTCGGCGGCACGACTGAAACTACCCAATTGCGCCGTGACCACGAACATTTTCAGTGCGCCCAACTTGTCCATGCTTTTTCCATTCCGGCAAAAACGTTTTTCGTGACCGAGGCGTTCTACTGCGCCATGGCAGCCACTAATCTGGCCATCAGACGCAATAACAAGGAAACATTCAATGAAAAGATTCATCCCGAATCTGTTGATGGGCGCAGTGAGTTTTGCCTCGATGGAAGCCATGGCAGCGGCTGATCTGGTGCTGTTCAACGGCAAGATATTCACCGCCGACCGCGCCAACCCGAAGGTGCAGGCGCTGGCGGTGCAGGACGGCAAAGTGCTGCAGGTCGGCAGCGACGCGCAGATCAAAGCCTTGATCACACCTGAAACCAAAGTGGTCGATCTCGGCGGCAAGGCGCTGATGCCCGGACTGATCGACAGCCATTCCCACGCGATTTTCGGCGGCCTGGAAATGGTTTCGGCCAACATGGAGGACGAGGTGGTCGACCTCGATGAACTGGAAAAACGCCTGCGCGGCTGGCGCGATGACGGCAAAGCGAAACATGGCGATGTGCTGAGCGTAGCCGGCATGAGTTCGGCTTACTGGGCTCAGGCCGAAGCCTTCGGAAAAAAATTCAACACGGGTGAATGGGCCACGGTGCCCGTGGTGTTCACCGGCAGCGATCATCACACCGCGTGGGCCAATAACGCGATGCTCGAGCGCGCCGGCATTGACGCAGCATTGCTGAAAAGTTTGCCCGACGCCGAGAAAGACACCCTTGGCAAACTCGCCGATGGCCGCCCCAACGGTTTCCTCGTGGACGCAGGCTGGGACCGCGTCGCGTCGAAAATGCCGGTGCCGAGCGCCGCCAACATGCTCAAAGCCGCGCAATCGGCCGTGCGCTACAACAACAGCCTCGGCATCACCGCGTGGATGGACCCGGCTGCCAATGCCGCGCCCGGCGAGCCAGTATTCGCGCTCAAACCCACGGAGAAAACCGTCGGCGTGCTGCCCACTTACAAAGCACTGTCGGAAACCGGTGGCATGAGTGTCCACGTTGCCGCGTTGCTGGTGGCCAATTCGAAAAGCGTGCCCGCCGATCTGGAGACGCTGGACAAGGTCCGCCAGCAATTTCAAGGCATCCCCAACCTGACCCTGCCCGGCATCAAGATCTTTGCCGATGGCGTGATCGAGTACCCGGCTCAGAGCGCAGCGATGATCGATCCGTACAGCAACTCGCACAAACAGGGCGAACTGCTGATCGATCCAAAGCATTTCGGTGAACTGGTCAGCGCCATTGATCAACGCGGCTGGCGGGTGCACATCCATGCCATCGGCGACCGTGCGGTGCGCGAATCGCTGAACGGTATCGAACAGGCACGCAAGGATCGCCAGAGCGGCGTGGCGCATTCAGTCACGCACTTGCAGATGGTCAACCCAAAGGAGTTTGCGCGATTCAAACCGCTCAACGTCATCGCCTCGATGCAACTGCTGTGGGCCAGCGCCGACGATTACACCACGGACATGATCAAGCCCTACGTCAGCTCGCTCGCCTTCCGTTATCAATACCCGGCCCACTCGTTGCTCAAACAGGGCGCGACCATCGCCGGCGCCAGCGACTGGCCGGTGTCTTCGCCGAACCCGTGGAACGCCATCGCCCAAGCCATCACTCGCGACGGCCCATTGGGCGTGCTTAACGCAGATGAACGCCTGGACCGCGAAACCATGTTCTACGCCTACACCCTGAACGCCGCGCGCACGATCGGCCTGGAGAAGCAGATCGGTTCGTTGAGCCCCGGCAAGCAAGCCGACTTCATCGTACTGGACCGCGACGTGTTCAGCGTCGACAACAAAGCCCTGCACGACACCCAAGTGCTGCAAACCTGGTTCGCTGGCCGCGAAGTTTACGCGCCCTCCCTCTAAGAAAAATGACCTGCATCCACTGCCCGCCCCGGCGTTCGTCGCCGGGGCCCGGCGCAGCCTTGCCGCAAAAAACTGCCCATAACAATCACAATATCGGGACTTTCCTCATGAAAGCTTTCACCCTGTTCGCCTTCGGATCCTTGAGCGTGCTGCCGTTATGCAGCCACGCGATGCCCTTGGATGACGACTTCGCCGTGCTGGTCGACTTGACCCTGGCCAGCGATTACCGCACCCGCGGCATTTCCCAAACCCAGAACGACCCTGCCGTTCAGGCTGGCGTGACTCTGGCCCACAGCAGCGGCCTGTACCTTGGCGCCTGGAGTTCCAACGTCGATTTCGGTGGTGGCCTGAAAACCCGGCAGGAAGTCGACTACTACGCCGGCTGGCTCTGGCAAGCGACCGACGATTTCAGCCTGGACATCGGCTATCTCAAATACGCGTACCCGAAAGAAAGCCAGTTCAACCAGAGTGAGGTCTACGGAATTCTGAGTGTCTACGGGGTGAAAGTCGGCGCCTATTACTCTGACGATGCGCCGGGCATCGATAGCAAGCAGAATTCGTTGTACAGCTATGTGGGTTACGAAACGGAGTTACCTTACGACTCAGGCTTGAAACTGCGATACGGCAACATGGATTTCAAAGACCCGCACCTGTACTCATCCAACGGTCATGCCGAAGACGCGTACCGCGAATGGGAAGTCAAACTGACCCACGAACTGGCCGGTGTGATATTGGGCTTGAGTTACATTGACACCGACCTGTCGAAAAGCCAGTGCGCCAGCAATTGGGGGTTTGATGATGTCTGCAGTGCAACCGTAGTGGCGAGTATCAGCAAGTCCTTCTGACCCACACCAATCCCCTGTGGGAGCGGGCTTGCTCGCTCCCACACTCGTTATGGGGTGGTTTCTGGGGTGAGTTGTGCCAGATAGGACCACGGGTAAATCCCCCGCCCATCCGGCCGGTTCAAACGCAACTGCTGTCTGCTCCGGGAATTGCCGCCTACAGTCAGCCGACGCGCAGCGCGCGTAAATCCAAATGACCGTCCTTGAGCGGCGGGCACCAGTAGTAACCGCCGGTGATCGGCCGGCTGATGCGGTACAGACCGTCGGTGATGCCGTCTTCCAGTCCGCTCATGCGCCGCAGTTGGGCTTCGAAGGCGTCGAGGGAAGAACCGAACGCCAGGAACATCAGACCGGCTCGCTCCCCTTCGATCCACGGCATCGAACGGCGGACCACGAACGCTTCCGGGGCGAAGCTTTCCTGGGCGGTGCGTTTGACGTGAGCGGAGATCGGCGCGTCATCGATTTCTTCGTTGTCGCTCAAACGCCGGCCCATGATGTTGTCTTTTTCGTGGGACGGCATTGCGTGAAAGCCTTTCAGGTCGTGCTGCCACTGCTGGATCGCGGCAAAGCTGCCACCGACCAGACCGTCAGCGCCCTCACCGACCAGCGCCGCAGCCGCGGCGGCTTCGTCGTGCGGGTTTTCAGTGCCGTCTTCGTAACCGGTCAGGTCGTGGCCGGCGAGGTGGCGGAAGGTTTCGTTCATCTGCACCAGACGCAGGGCCGGCGCCAGCTCGGCTTCGATGGCGGTGGCGCGATTGAGCAGCTCGCCACGGTCGACACCCTGCAACCAGCACCACAACGCGTGTTGCGTCGACGGGTTGTCGACACCGACGCCCGTCAGCGCCGGAAAAGGTCGCAGGCGTTCGATTTGGCCACCCAGTGCCTTGACCAGGGATTCACCGAAACCGACCACTGCCGATTTCCCGTCCACCCGTTGCACTAACTTGTCGAGCGCGGCCGGGAGTGCATCGACGGATTCCAGCGCGAAGAACATATGACGGGCTTGAGGCGGTACTGGGGTGGCGAGAATGCCCGGCTGGTAGTCACTCATATGAACTCCTTAATAAAGAGCGCGAAGTTTACCCGCAGCATCGACCGTTGTGTGTTCTCAGGTCAAAAGATCGCGGGCTCATGAAATCGGCACTTAAAAAGTCGAGCCAATAAGGCGTATAACCTTTGAAGTGAATCTGAACGGCAAGCCGTCAGCGCATGGCTTACATCACATGGAGTAGCGACATGACCACAGCACCTATTCTCGGCAACCTGTTTCCCCACGCCAGCGACATCCCGGAAAAATACCGCCTCGAGGGCCAGGCCGAACAACGTGAATACCTGGTCGATGGCGAACTGAAAACCTGGTCAGGCCCCCTCGCCCAGGTTCGCAGCCCGGTGTACCTGAGCGGTGAAAACGGCGACGAACAAGTCATCCTCGGCAGCACGCCGCTGCTCGATGCCGACACCGCGCTGACTGCCCTCGACGCTGCCGTTCGGGCCTATGACCGGGGTCAGGGCCTGTGGCCGACCATGCGTGTGGCCGAGCGCATCCAGCACGTCGAAACCTTTCTCGGACGTATGCGCGAACAGCGCGAAGCCGTGGTCAAGTTGCTGATGTGGGAGATCGGTAAAAACCTCAAGGACTCGGAAAAAGAGTTCGACCGCACCTGCGACTACATCGTCGACACCATCAACGCGCTCAAGGAACTCGACCGCCGCTCCAGCCGCTTCGAGCTGGAACAGGACACACTGGGCCAAATCCGCCGCGTACCGCTGGGCGTGGCGTTGTGCATGGGACCTTATAACTACCCGCTGAACGAAACCTTCACCACGCTGATCCCGGCGCTGATCATGGGTAACACCGTGGTGTTCAAACCGGCCAAACTCGGCGTGCTGCTGATTCGCCCGCTCCTGCAAGCCTTCCGCGACAGCTTCCCGGCCGGGGTGATCAACGTCATCTACGGCAGCGGCCGAGAGACCGTCAGCGCGCTGATGGCCAGCGGCAAGATCGATATCTTTGCCTTTATCGGCACCAATAAAGCCGCCAGCGACCTGAAAAAACTCCACCCGAAACCGCACCGCTTGCGCGCCGCGCTGGGTCTGGATGCGAAAAATCCAGGCATCGTTTTGCCGGAAGTGGATCTGGACAATGCAGTGAACGAAGCGGTCACCGGCTCGTTGTCCTTCAATGGCCAGCGCTGCACCGCGCTGAAAATCCTCTTCGTCCATGAGGACGTGGTCGAGGCGTTCATCGCCAAATTCAACGCCAAACTCGCCAGCCTCAAACCCGGCATGCCGTGGGAAAGCGGCGTGGCCCTGACGCCGCTACCAGAGTCGGGCAAGGTCGACTATCTGCACTCGCTGGTCGCGGATGCCGTCGGCAAAGGCGCCCGCGTGGTGAACCCTAATGGCGGCGAAGCCCGCGCTTCCTTTTTCTATCCGGCAGTATTGTACCCGGTGACGCCGCAGATGCGCGTCTACCAGGAAGAACAGTTCGGCCCGGTGGTGCCGATCGTGCCTTACCGGCATCTGGACACGGTGATCGATTACGTCCTGGAATCGGACTTCGGCCAGCAACTCAGTATCTTCGGCACCAACCCGGTAGCGGTCGGCCGGCTGGTGGACACTTTCGCCAACCAGGTCGGGCGGATCAACCTCAACGCCCAGTGCCAGCGGGGTCCGGATACCTACCCGTTCAACGGCCGCAAGAATTCCGCCGAAGGCACGTTGTCGGTGCATGATGCGCTACGGGTGTTTTCGATTCGCACACTGGTCGCAACCAAATTCCAGGAGACCAACAAAGACCTGATCAGCGAGATCATCAGCGGCCGCAGTTCGAGTTTCCTGACCACCGATTACATCTTCTGAAGACCCTTGTTGATCCGGCAGTTGGCCAGCAACATTGGCCAGATGCGCCAGCGCCTTGCCAGGACGGCACCGCGCTGGAACATCTGATTATTGTGTCACTGTCCGCCGCCACTTCAGACTCCAGCCTTGTTGCATGCCGGCAGCGGCCAGCAGAATCGCGGCGACCCCGATCCATTGCAGCGTTTCCAGGCGATGGCCGAAGGCAAACCAGTCGACGAAGATCGCCGCAATCGGGTAGATGAACGATAACGCGCCGGTCAATGCTGTCGGCAGTTTCTGGATCGCGCCGTACAGCAATACGTACATCACGCCGGTGTGGACAATGCCGAGCGTCACCAGACTGGCCCAGGCGCTCGGTGCTTGCGGCAACGCCGAGAAATGCGCGAATGGCGCGAGCAATAACACACCTGTGCTGACCTGGATCAGCGCAATCAGGTGCGGTGGCGTGCCGGTCAAGCGTTTGATGATCAACGCCGCAATCGCGTAAAGGAAAGCAGCCCCTAGCGCTAGCGCGATGCCCATCAGGTAATCATTGCCGTTCTCGCCCTGTTCACCGTGTGCACTGACAATCGCCAGCATCCCCACAAACGAAACGCCCAGCCAGAACAGTTTCTGCAGGGTGATTTTTTCGTTGAGGAATAGCGCGGCCAACCCGACCAGCATGAACGGCTGAACGTTATAAACCGCCGTGCCAATGGCAATCGAGGCGCGGGAGTAAGAGGCGAACAACAGCACCCAGTTACCGACAATCGCAATGCCACTGAGCACGACCAGCAGGAAGGTGGTGCGGGTCAGGATGCCGGGGCGCAGGAGGCCGAACGCCGCGCAGATCAGCAACAACGTGCCCGCGCCGAAAACGCAACGCCAGAACACCACGTCAAGCACTGGCTGCCCGGACACCAGCACGAACCAGCCGATAGTCCCGGAAATCAGCATGGCAGAGGTCATTTCGAACGACCCGCGACGAATTGTTTTGTCCATCATCAGACTCCTGTGTTTGAGCCCAAAGTATGCCGATCCAGCCGGGGGCTTCTCCAGCGCAAAAAGCAGGCTAAACTCGGCATCTGCCTTTTTTATCAAGGCAGTTACAGACAATTGCCTAATTGAGGTTTCGCCATGACTGACGATATCGACCAAGTGCTGATTACGGCATTGATGGAGGACTCACGGCGTTCGCTCAAGGCCCTGGCGCACCTCAGCGGCTTGTCCTCGCCCAGCGTCGCCGAGCGTCTGCGCCGCCTCGAAGAACGTGGCGTGCTGAAAGGCTACACGGTCGAGATTGATCCCAGATTTTTTGGCTATCAACTTCAGGCCATTGTGCGTATTCGCCCGCTGCCGGGGCAGTTGCAGGAGGTGGAGCGGCAGATCCAGGCCATCCCCGAATTCACCGAATGCGACAAGGTCACTGGCGACGATTGCTTCATAGCACGCCTGCATGTGCGCTCGATGGAACAACTGGACACCCTCCTCGATCGCCTGAACACTCATGCCGAAACCAACACCGCCATCGTCAAGAAAACCCCGGTCAAACGGCGGTTGCCGCCGATGGCGTGAGTTTTGCCCGAATCGCAGGCAAGAAAAAACCCGCAAATGCGGGTTTTTTCACTCATGGCCGAGGATTAATCATCGCGGCTCATGATGCCGAACAGCTGCAACAAGCTGACGAACAGGTTGTAGATCGATACATACAGGCTGATGGTCGCCATGATGTAGTTACGTTCGCCGCCGTGGATGATGGCGCTGGTCTGGAACAGAATGCAGACCGAGGAGAACAGCACGAAACCTGCGCTGATCGCCAGTTGCAGACCGCTGATCTGGAAGAAGAAGCTGGCCAACGTCGCACCGAGCAAAACGAAGAAACCAGCGGTGATGAAGCCACCGAGGAAACTCATGTCCTTGCGGGTGATCAGCACGTAAGCCGACAGACCGCCGAACACCAGCGCTGTCATCGCGAAGGCCGAACTCACGACTTCCGCGCCGCCCTGCATGCCCAGATAACGGTTGAGGATCGGGCCGAGCAGGAAGCCCATGAAACCGGTCAGGGCAAACGCCGACACCAGGCCCCACGCCGAATCACGAAGTTTGTTGGTGAGGAAGAAAAGGCCGTAGAAACCGATCAGCACCACGAAGATATTCGGGTAGCCGACGCGCATCTGCTGTGCAACAAACGCCATCACGCCGCTGAATGCGAGGGTGAGTGCGAGTAAGCCATAAGTGTTGCGCAGGACGCGGCTAACCTCTAGCTGCTCAACCTGCACGCTGTTATTAACTGCGTAATCCTGTTCGCGCATGGCGACACTCCTGTTGGTTTGAAACGTTCAGTCGCAAAGATCATAACAGACGCTCTGTAACAAGCTATGCACAGAGTTTGACAGTGTGTTTCATTCAGGTATTATGGCGCCCGCAACGCAAACGGAGGTGTGGCCGAGTGGTTTAAGGCAACGGTCTTGAAAACCGTCGACTGTAACAGGTCCATGAGTTCGAATCCCATCGCCTCCGCCATATTCATACGAAAAAGCCCTGATTTAATCAGGGCTTTTTCGTATCTGGCTTTCGGGAATACATCGAAGCAGACGCCTCCCCCTCCTTCGCCCCGCTCTCCAGTATCCTCAACGTGTCGTGTCGCGATGTTCACCAGCGACGACGCAAGGCGGTTTGATGCAGACAGTCAGCGTCTCGGGCATCTGACAAGCGGCGTAGGGTGCTGGAACTATTGCCGATTCTCGCCATACAGCTAGGCTTGATTCCCCAGGTCGACAAGTCCCATGGTCTCGGGCTGTAGTCGACAATGAATTGTCTGCTCAAAGAGAGGGCCATGGTGGAACGGTCATCGGTTCAGGTGAAACTCTCCAGTGCAGCACCGGCCGGTTGTTCCACCCTCACCCACTTATCAAGCCAGCGTTGTTCACTAGCGAAAACTGTTATCTCCCAACCCTCAGGTGCTATTTCAATGACTGATTCGAAGGACTGACGATTTGGGAAATTCACGAGCGGCAATGGCAAACCAGGACAGACCTGCCCCAACTGAAGCGCACAAAAGTTCGTGGCGTACATTTGTATTGCCGGGAAGCATTCTACTGACGGGAATCGTGCTTTCCGTGACCCTGGGCACTTTGGATGTACGAGAGAAATCACACGAGGTTAAAGCTCAAGTCACTTCAAGATTAGCGAATGTGCGGGCACACCTTGAAAGTGAAGTACGCGCTACCTTTGATGTGACTGAAGGTATCGGACAGTTGCTGAGACTGGATGGGGACATTACGTCCGGGCATTTCGACGGGATGTCGAAACTGGCAATCGCAACACAGCCCCATATCCGCCACATCGCGCTAGCTCCCAACGACGTGGTGCGCAACGTCTTCCCTCTTGAAGGGAACGAGGGGGTTCTAGGTTTGGACTATCGCAAGCTGCCCGTTCAATACGGAGCGCTGGTACGGTCCCGCGAGCAAAAAGCGCCGCTTTTAGCCGGGCCCGTCGTGCTGGTGCAAGGCGGGAATGGATTCATTCATCGTCGCCCGGTTTTTGTCATTGGTTCAGACGGCAAAGAGGCGTATTGGGGCAATGCTTCCGTCGTGGCAGATGTGAATCAGCTACTTGATGCTGGCGGCATTAACCTGACTACGAGCTTGCAAATAGCATTACGCGGAAAGGATGGATCAGGTGCCGACGGGGAAATGATCTTCGGCGATCCGAAGGTTTTTCAGAATGACGCCGTCACCACCGTTGTTGACGTACCCGGTGGCACTTGGCAACTCGCTGCAACGCCTGAAAATGGATGGCCCGCCAGTTCGATATTCACCTCTCCTCTCTTTCTTTTTGCCCTCACCTGCACAGGTTTTTTTACCTATTTCGCTGCACAGCTCAGCAAAAGTCATCGGCTCATTCGCCAACGCCACACTGAGCTTGCTCAAGAGGTCGAAGACCGCCAGACCGCCGAATTATCGTTGGTGCAGAGCGAAGCTCGTTTCCGTGCTCTTTTCCAGCGTTCGCCCGATCCCATCTGGATCCTGCGCCGAAGTGGCATTTGTACAGATGCGAATGCAGCAGCGATGAAAGTCTTCGGGTTTCATGATTTATCGACGTTCCACAGGATCAAGGCAACCGATGTATCACCCCACTACCAGAGCGACGGCGAATCAACGACGGTTAAAGCACACGTTATGCTGCAAACCGCCCTGGCTAATGGCGTACACCGTTTCGAGTGGCTGCATAAACGAGCTGATGGAACTGTTTTTCCGGCTGAGATCACGCTGTGCACCGTCAGTCTTTCAGGGGAGCCAATGCTCTATGCCGTGGTGCGAGACATTTCCGACAGGAAACAAGCTGAAGAAGCTCTGCTCACTCAAAAGGTGTTACTTCAAGACATCGTAGATAACGCTCCTTCGCTGATTTACGTCTATGACACAGAAGGAAAACTTCGTCTATGCAACCGTATGTTCGAGCAAGCAGCGGGTTTCACATTCAAGGAGATGGAAGGCAAAACACGAGAATTTTACCTGCCGGATAGCGAGGCTGGAATCCTCCGGGAAAACGATATAGAAGTGCTTTCGACCGGAGGGATTCTTCGTTTTGAAGATCAACTTCAAGACAATGGAAAAATGCACACGTATTTAACAACCAAGTGTTTGTTGCGAGGAGCGGGTGGACAACCCACAGGGGTCTTGGGGATTTCTACTGATATCACAGAGATAAAACAAAATACTGAAGAGCTTCGCCTCGCCGGTATCGTTCTGGACAACACCGCTGACGGCGTGATCATCACCAATGCCCGTGGACGTATACTATCGGTCAACGCCGCCTACGCGAAAATCTCGGGATTTAGCGCTGAAGAATCCCTGGGGCTCAAGCCCGGCGTTCTCATGTCTGACAAACAAGACACTGTCTTTTACCGCGACATACTTAAAAATCTGAAAATCACTGGATTTTGGCGCGGTGAACTTTGGAACCGAAGAAAAAATGGCGAGTTGTATCCTGAATGGTTGACGATCAACACAGTTTTCAACGACACCGGTAAAGTAATTAATTACGTTGCCGTGTTCTCGGACATATCAGCCATCAATCAATCACAGTCTGATCTGGAACGCATGTCACACTACGACCCCGTGACAGCTCTGCCTAACAGGTTGCTATTCCATGAAAGATTACAGCATTCGCTTGACCTGTCGCTAAGCTACAACCAGGCCCTTGCAGTGGTTGTAATAGATCTGGATGGCTTTAAAACGGTAAATGACAGCCTGGGTCATTCGATGGGAGACTTGCTTTTACAGCAGGCTGCCTCACGATTTCTATCATGTGTGCGCTCAGAGGATACCGTCTCCCGTTTGGGGGGTGATGAGTTCGCCTTGATTCTGAATAACCTTACACACCCCACCGACGCTATTATCATTGCGAAGAAACTCTTGATATCGCTTCAGGAGCCATTTGATTTAAAAGGCACATCCACTTTATTGACCGCCAGCATCGGAATATCGGTTGCGCCCCATGATTCCGAGACCGTTGAACAGCTACTAAGGCAAGCTGATACGGCTATGTATGGCGCTAAAGAAGGCGGGCGAAACGGCTATCGTTTTTACCAGCCAGAAATGACATTACGCGCTCAAGAAAGACTTAACAGTGAGCGCTGCTTGAGACGAGCCGTGCTGAATCATGAATTCGAAGTATGGTATCAACCTAAAATCAGTCTGCTAAATAATGAAGTCCTGGGAGCAGAAGCGCTCATTCGTTGGCGCGACCCTACACAGGGACTGATTTCACCTGCTGACTTTATCCCCTTGGCAGAAAACACAGGATTGATTATCCAGATCGGCGAACAGGTGATTGACATTGTTTGCAGCGATATCAGGCGCTGGACGAATTTGCGCATCGCGCATGGGGTAATCGCAGTCAACGTAGCCGCCTTGCAAATTGACAGAAGCGATTTTGTTGAAACCATCACAAGCACGTTAGAAGCATATGACTTATCGGCAAATGTTCTAGAGATAGAGGTTACCGAAAGCTTGATGATGGCGAGTCCAGAACATTCAAAAGAGGTCCTGAGCACACTACAGAGTCTCGGTGTAACGACCGCTATTGATGACTTCGGAACAGGGTATTCTTCTTTGGCGTACCTCAAGCTTTTACCCATCAACAGTTTGAAAATCGACCGCACTTTTATTTCAGACTTACCCCATGACCCAAGCGATGTGGCCATCACTAAAACCATTGTTGAATTAGGGCACGCCCTGGGCTTCAAGATTATTGCAGAGGGCGTTGAGACCGAAGAGCAAAACAGGTTCCTCAAGGAAATAGGATGCGATCAAGGCCAAGGGTATCTTTACGGGCGTCCAATGCCTGCTGCCGATTTCGAATTCTGGTTGAGTCAATGGAATGATTTACGAGCAGAGGGGTCACCTGTATTAGGCACCCCTGGTGTCAAAACCCCGTTTAGCTAGAGAGGTGGTCTTCATGAACAATATCATCTACATCGTCGGCGCCGTCGTGATCGTCCTGGTTATCCTGTCGTTTGTCGGCCTCGTGTAGACTTGAGCACCGCGCACGCCGCAGCCTCATTTGGTAGCGATAAGAACCTGGGCCAGTCATACCGAACCAGGCTTTAGCCCATCACTAAATCCGCTGATATGATTATCGTTGGGTTCGGCATGTGCCGTGTGGAGTTCAGTCGTAGAAGGACATGTAGATGCTCGGACGCAAACGGCCGGAGGCGAAGGAAGATCGCCCATCCGAGCCCTCCTCTGCTCAAGCCGGGCGAGCGAGAGCTACATTTCGACTCACAGTGAGTTTCATGTTGGTGGTCATCGTCGCGTTCGTCTCGGTTGAGGGCTGGCGTACCTGGCGTGACTATAGTTCTGCCTTTTCATCGGCCCGCGACTCCGTGGCGAATCTCGCACGTGCAACTGCTCAGCATGCAGAAGATACCATTCGGCAAGTGGATGTACTCACTGCTGCGCTAAGTGAACGGGTCGAAGGTGATGGCTTGCAAAATCTCAACATCCCTCGCATCCACAACCTCCTGGTTGAGCAATCCAAAATAATGCCGCAGCTGCACGGGCTGTTCATTTACGGCCGTGACGGACAATGGATCGTGACGGACAAGGACAAGGACAAGGACGAGACGCCAGAGCCGGCCAACAATGCCGACCGCGATTACTTTCAGTACCACCGCACTCATGATGATGAGAATGTACGTATCGGCGAAGTCGTGAGAAGCAGATCCACCAACGATCTGATCATTCCTGTTTCACGCCGCCTGAACAATCCTGATGGCTCTTTCGCAGGCGTGCTGCTTGGAACGATCAAGGTCAGCTACTTCGTGAATTACTACGGTGACTTCAAAATCGATGACGAAGGCGCCCTGGTGCTGGCCACGCGCAACGGAACGATCCTGGTGCGGCGTCCGTTCATCGAATCCGTCGTTGGCAAGAGCCTGGCGAACAGCAAGATTTTCAAGAGTCGCCTGCCGAGCTCACACGAAGGCGTCGCAGAAGCCAAAGCCGTGGTAGATGATACTGAGCGTCTTTATGGTTATAGAGCGTTGACCACCTACCCCCTGGTTGTAGAAGCAGGGCTCTCCCGAGAATCCATCACGGCACCCTGGCGTCGGGATCTACTGAAAACAGGACTCGTGCTGGTTTTCCTGATAGCTGTTCTCGCTGTTTTCGGACTCATCGTCTTGAGTCAGCTCCGTCAAAGAATGCTGGTGGAAAGAGAGTTACGCCTCGCACACCAGGCCATGCGAGACATGGCGCTGACTGACAGCCTGACCGGGCTGGGAAATCGTCGACGTCTGGATACTGCGCTGCTGAACGAAATTCGTTTGGCCCAGCGCAACGGAACTACCCTCGCGTTGATCATGCTGGATGTCGATTACTTCAAACCCTACAACGACCAGTACGGGCACGCCGCCGGCGATGATTGTCTGAACGCAGTCGGGCGCGCGATCCAGCAAACCATAAAAAGGCCTGGGGATCTGGCCGCCAGGTATGGTGGCGAAGAATTTTCCGTACTTCTCCCTGACACCGATTGCGCGGGTGCAACACAAGTCGCCCAAGATATTCTGGACGCCATTCGATCACTGAATATCGAGCACTGCGGGCATCCCCTGGGGAAAGTGACTGCCAGCGCAGGCATAACTGTCAGCCGACCGAGCATCGAGGACGTAACGCCAGTCACCTTGATAAAAATAGCTGACGCGTGTCTGTATTCAGCGAAGCAAAGCGGCCGGAATCGGTTGTGTTCCGCTGACGAGAGAAGTCACTGAATTGCCGTTGCTGGCGCTACGCCGAAAAGACGACTGTACTCGCGGCTGAACTGGGACGGGCTTTCATAGCCCACCTTGAAAGCCGCAGTGGAAACATGTCGATGTTCGGCGCGCGCCGCAACAGAAGGCTTTCTTACCCTTCAGCGCCGCAGCATAACGACACCACCCTCACCCTTTACTATGCTCCGGCGATGTCGGCCCTTCCTTGATTCCACGCGGGCCGGCGACGCCCCACACGAGCAGGCCGATGACCGGGAAGACGATCAAACCGATCGCCCATGCCGCTTTGACACCGACTTCCTTATCGCTGCGGAACACGCTGACCATCGCCCATAGGTCAACGAGCAAGATGATCACCGCCACGGCAATCATGAAATAGCTAGCTGCTTCAGACATGGCCAAACCCTCCTCATTGATAATCGTTAGGCAGAAGGCTTGTATGGGTGTTCAGAGAATGTGCGCGGAGGCGGGATAAAATCCTGAAAATAAAGTGAACTGGCACTAAGCCACTAATGTCGTAGCGGCATCACCTGGAGAAAGTGGCTGATGCGCGCTCGGCATTTTGAAATCACCTACCGCTTGAACAAGTCTCGTCGAGTGTTTGTCCAGCCGGACTCTCATATGACGGAGGAAGATGCGTGGTACTACGCCTGCCTGCACGCAGGCGTGGACTTTTTTTATGGAGAAAATGACGCTGAGGACAATCACGCCAGATTGCTCAAGTATGCTGATCAGCACGACTTGACCGACGTCAATTGGGAAGAATTACCCTGAGCAGGAGGTTTCAACCGCTCGCAAAAACGCCGCTCAGTGAGCGGCGTTTTTTTTCAACCAAGCCCGCCTAAGCCATTAACAGCACTTGGGCCCGGCCTTGCTGCCATAACGAGCTTCCTGGCGCTCCCGGAAGAACACCTCATAACTCATCACCGGTTTGTCCGGGTGTTTGGTCCGCATATGCTCGACGTAAGTGTCGTAGTCGGGCATGCCGACCATCAGGCGTGCGGCCTGACCGAGGTATTTACCGAGGCGACTCAGGTCATTGAACATGCTGCACTCCTCGGTCAAGCGTCCGGCAGGGCCTGAAATGGCGCTTCTTTATCCGTGCGCTCCTTGGTTCCCCAAGCGGCAATGCCGACCTTGAGGGCAAAGAACAGGATGCTGAAGACCACCAGCAGGAACAGCGCGGTCAGCGTTGCGTTGGTGTAGGCGTTGTAGATCACGTGCTGCATCTGCTCAATGCTCTTGGCCGGGGCGAGTACCTGACCGTTGGCCAGTGCGTCACTGTATTTCTTCGCCAGCGCGAGGAAACCGATGGCCGGGTTGGCGTCGAACAGCTTGATGAAACCGGCGGTAGTGGTGCAGATCAGCAGCCAAACCGCTGGCAGCATCGTGACCCAGACGTAGCGCTGACGTTTCATTTTGATCAGCACAACGGTCGCCAGCATCAGTGCGATACCGGCCAGCATCTGGTTGGAGATGCCGAACAGTGGCCACAGGGTGTTGATGCCGCCCAGCGGGTCGATCACGCCTTGATAGAGCAAGTAACCCCACATCGCCACACATCCGGCGGTGGCGATCAGGTTGGCGGTCCAGGATTCGGTGCGTTTCAGCGCCGGCACGAAGGAACCGAGCAAGTCCTGGAGCATGAAGCGTCCGGCACGGGTGCCGGCATCCACAGCGGTCAGGATGAACAGCGCTTCGAACAAAATCGCGAAGTGGTACCAGAACGCCATGGTGTTTTCACCCGGCAGGACACTGTGCAGGATCTGCGCAATGCCGACCGCCAAGGTCGGCGCACCGCCGGCGCGAGCCAGGATGGTGGTTTCACCGATGTCTTTGGCGACAGCTTGCAGGGCTTCCGGGGTAATCAGGAAACCCCAGCTGCTGACGGTCTGAGCGACCGAAACGACGTCAGCACCGACAATCGCCGCCGGGCTGTTCATGGCGAAGTACACGCCTGGCTCGATCACCGAAGCGGCAACCATCGCCATGATGGCCACGAACGATTCCATCAGCATGCCGCCGTACCCGATGTAGCGGGCATGGCCTTCGCTGGCCAGCAGCTTCGGCGTGGTGCCCGAAGCGATCAGCGAGTGGAAACCCGAGACCGCGCCACAGGCAATAGTGATGAACAGGAACGGAAACAGACCGCCCTTCCACACCGGGCCAGTGCCATCGATGAACTGGGTCAGCGCCGGCATTTTCAGTTCGGGCATGGTGATCAGGATGCCGATCGCCAACGCCACGATGGTGCCGATTTTCAGGAACGTCGACAGGTAGTCACGGGGTGCCAGAATCAGCCACACCGGCAGTACCGCGGCAACGAAGCCGTAGCCGATCAGCATCCAGGTGATTTGTACGCCGGTGAAACTGAATGCCTTGGCCCAGACCGGATCGGCGGCAATCTGCCCGCCCAGCCAAATCGAACCCAGCAGCAGCAACACGCCGATGACCGAGATTTCGCCGATGCGGCCCGGACGGATGTAACGCATATAGATGCCCATGAACATCGCGATCGGAATGGTCGCCATCACCGTGAACATGCCCCACGGGCTTTCGGCCAGGGCCTTGACCACGATCAGCGCGAGCACCGCGAGGATGATGATCATGATCAGGAAGCAACCGAACAGCGCGATGGTGCCGGGGATGCGGCCCATTTCTTCGCGGACCATGTCGCCCAAGGAGCGACCGTTACGGCGGGTGGACATGAACAGGACCATGAAGTCCTGAACCGCACCGGCCAGCACCACCCCGGCAATCAGCCACAGCGTGCCGGGCAGATAGCCCATCTGCGCCGCCAATACCGGGCCGACCAAAGGCCCGGCGCCAGCGATGGCTGCGAAGTGGTGACCGAAGAGCACGTGTTTGTTGGTCGGTACGTAGTCCAGACCATCGTTGTTGAGCACGGCGGGCGTGGCTCGATTCGGATCGAGTTGCATCACCTTGTTGGCGATGAACAAGCTGTAGTAACGGTAGGCAACGAGGTAAATAGCGACTGCTGCGACTACGATCCAGAGGGCGTTGATCGCTTCGCCGCGGCGCAGGGCCACGACACTCAGCGCAAACGCTCCCAGAACAGCCACGGCAAACCAGGCGAGGTGTTTAGCCAGACGGGGCATAGCGTGTCTCCTGCCGACAGCCAGTGACTGCGGCGGTAATTTTTATAATTGTGTCCGCTGTGCGGAGCTGGCCCAATATCCGCGCATGCCGTCTACAAATAAATCCGCGTTACTACGTACGTGACGCCTACGTAGTTCTACGTAGATGACGCTGATCCATCAGTCGAAACGCAAGACCCTGTGGGAGCGAGCTTGCTCGCGATGGCGGTGGCTCAGTCAACCTCGAGGGTGAATGTCAGTCCGCTATCGCGAGCAAGCTCGCTCCCACAGGGTCTTGCATTTCAACGAACTGACATCCCTGCCGCCGGTCATTACGTCCAGCAACGCTACTGGACGCGCGTATCTTTGGCATATGATGCCGGCCTTCCCCCGGTCCGCACAGGAACCCAGATGCAGCTCAAACACAAAATCGTCGCGCTCGGGATTCTGCCGCTGGTGCTGGCGATCGCTGTCATCTGTGCGCTGGTGATTTCCCTGAACCGGCAACTGGGCGACCAACAGGCGCAGTTGATCGAAGACAGCATCCTGGCCAGCAAGCGCGCCGAACTGAAAAACTACGTGGAAATGGCACAGAGCCTGATCGCGCCGCTGTACGACGACGGCCGTGGTGACGCGCGCGCCCAGCAGCAAGTGCTGGAGGAACTTCGCAAACTCAGCTTCGGTATCAATGGCTATTTCTTCGTGTACGACCGCGAGGGTCGCAGCTTGATGCACGCGCGGCAATCAGAGCTGGTAGGCAAATATTTGTGGGACATGCGGGACCCTCAGGGACTGCCCGTGATCCAGGCATTGCTCAAGAGCGCGCAATCCGGTGAAGGCTTTCAGCGCTACGCCTGGAACAAGCCCTCCTCCGGCCAGGTAACCGATAAGCTCGCCTACGTGGTGATGCTGGATCACTGGGGCTGGATGCTCGGCACCGGCATTTACCTTGAGGACGTTGAACGCGCCACTCAGCAGGCGCGTGACGAGGTGGCCCAAGGCATCCGCAAAACCATGCTGGCGATTGCCGCCGTCGCGCTGGTGGCGGTGCTGTTCGTATTTGCCAGCGGCATGACGCTGAACGTCAGCGAGCACCGTCTGGCCGACAAAAAACTGCAACGCCTGACCCAGCGTATCGTCAGTTTGCAGGAGGAAGAACGCTCGCGGGTTTCCCGTGAACTGCACGACGGCATCAGTCAGGTGTTGGTCTCGATCAAGTTCCAGTTCGAACTGGCCAGCCATGTGCTGGAGAACGGACAGGACAAAGGCTTGAGCATTTTAAGGGAGGCCACGGAGCGCCTGGGGGAAGCGATTGGCGAAGTCCGCAGCCTCTCTCATGATTTACGTTCATCCCTGCTCGACACCCTGGGTCTGTCGGCAGCCATCGGCCAACTCGCGGAGGAGTTCGAGCAGCGCAGCGGGCTAACGGTGACCTACAACGACAATGAATTCGACTGCCATCTGGTCGATGGTGCAGCGGTCTCGCTGTTCCGCATCGTGCAGGAAGGCCTGACCAACATCGAGCGGCATGCCCAGGCGAAAAACGTTTCCATTACCCTGCACGGGTCTGAAGAATCCATACGGCTGACGGTGGTCGATGACGGTGTCGGCTTCAACGTCGCTCAGGTCGAACGGCGTCATGCCGGAATTGGCCTGCGCAATATCCGTGAGCGTGTCGAGCATTTTGGCGGCCGATTCGAACTGATATCGACACCGGGAAGAACTGAACTGGATGTGCTGCTGCCAATGAAAATGCCCGGCGCAAAACGCTGACCCGACAATAAGAGTGAATGCCTGAGATGAACCTGCCCTCCCCGATCCGCGTCGCCCTGGTCGACGATCATTCTTTGGTCCGCGACGGGATCAAGGCGTTGCTGTCCGTCATGGCCCCGTTGGAAGTGGTGGGCGAAGCCGACAACGGTGCGGACGCCATCGAGATGGTAGGACGCTGCCAGCCGGACCTGTTGCTGGTCGACATCGGCCTCCAGGACATGAATGGCCTGGAACTGACACGCTTGCTGCGCAGTCAGTACCCGTCGCTCAAAGTGCTGGTGCTCAGCATGTACGATAACTATGAATACGTGAGCGAATCCGTGCGCTCCGGTGCCAGCGGCTATGTGCTGAAAAATGCACCGTCACGGGAAATCATCGCCGCGATCGAAGCCATTGCCAGCGGCGGGACGTTCTACAGCGCTGAAATAGCCCAACGTCTGATCGCCGATAAAAGCACCGACAATGAACTGACTCCGCGCGAAAGTCAGGTGTTGTACAAAATGGCCCAAGGCATGAACAACAAGGAAATGGCCCGCGAACTGGACATCAGCGTGCGCACCGTGGAAACCCATCGCCTGAGCATTCGCCGCAAGCTCAACATCGACAAACCGGCGGCGCTGGTCAAGTACGCGATCGATCACGGGATCATTTCCAGATAGATCCGCCCTGTTTAATGCCCACGAATGTAATGCTCCAGCTGCCGAATCAGATCGGCCTGCTCGACAATGGCTTCTTTCACCAGATCACCAATCGATAACAGGCCAATCAGTTCGCCCCCCTCCACCACCGGCAGGTGGCGCAAATGACTGTCGGTCATCACGGCCATGCAGCGCTCGATGCTCTGCTGACTGTCGGCTGTCACCACCGGTGCGCTCATGATGTCGCGCACCGGCGTGCCCACCGAGGAGCGCCCCAGCAGCACAACCTTGCGTGCATAGTCGCGTTCACTGATCACGCCGACCACGTGCCCGGCCTCGATGACCGGCAGCGCGCCGACATTCTTTTCGGCCATCAGCTTCAGCGCTTCAAGCACCATCTGATCGGGCGCAATGCTATGGACATGCTGGTTTTGCACGACCTTCAGTTTCAGCAGTTGTGCGGCTGTTTTCATCAATACCTCCGATTCCGTTGCGCGATGCGCTTGATCACCTTCAAGAAACGCCGACTTCCACCACGTCACCATTGAACCGCACCGGCCAGACACGCAGGCGCTGTTGCGGATATTCCAGGCAACTGCCATCTTCCAGCCGAAAATGCTGCTTGTAGATGGGCGAGGCCACCACCAGATCGCCCTTGATGCTGCCGACCAACCCGCGACCGATCACATTCGCCCCGGATTGCGGGTCGTGGTTGTCGATGGCGTAGAGGGTCTGGCCCTCAGCACTCGGCAGGTAAAACAGCGCCACTTGTGCGCCGTCAAGCCAGACGACGACACCGGAGTCGCGCACCAGATCCTGTTGCGCGCACACCGATTTCCAGACTTCGGTGCCGCTCAAGGCATTGATGCGTTGGGTAGTGGACGGGCTCATCAGGCAATCTCCTCAGTAACGGGAATCAGGTTTAGCTCGGCGGCCATGATCGGGCGCCGCTGACCACGCTCTTGAACAAAGTGGATGTCCGGGTCGGGGCGCTTGTCGTTGACAAACGTGCGGAAGCGCTTGAGTTTCTCCGGGTCTTTGAGAGCGTTGGCCCATTCGCATTCATAGCGGTCGACGACCCACTGCATTTGCGATTCAAGTTCCGCGCCAAGCCCGAGGCTGTCGTGGATGATCACGTCTTTGAGGAAATCGAGACCGCCTTCGAGGCTTTCGCGCCACACCGAGGTGCGCTGCAATTTGTCGGCGGTGCGGATGTAGAACATCAGGAAGCGATCGATGTAGCGGATCAGCGTGGCATCGTCCAGGTCAGTGGCGAACAGCTCGGCGTGACGCGGACGCATGCCGCCATTGCCGGCGATGTAGAGGTTCCAGCCTTTTTCGGTGGCGATCACGCCGACGTCTTTGCTCTGGGCTTCTGCGCATTCGCGGGTGCAACCGGACACCGCGAACTTGAGCTTGTGCGGCGAGCGCAAACCCTTGTAGCGGTCTTCGAGGGTGAGGGCCATTTGCACGCTGTCCTGCACGCCATAGCGGCACCAGGTGCTGCCGACACACGACTTCACCGTCCGGGTCGATTTACCGTAGGCATGCCCGGTTTCGAAACCGGCTTCGATCAACTCGGCCCAGATGTCCGGCAACTCGTGCAATTGCGCACCAAACAGGTCGATACGCTGGCCGCCGGTGATTTTGGTGTAGAGGTCGTATTTCTTCGCCACCACGCCGATTGCAATCAGTTTGTCGGCGGTGATTTCGCCACCCGGGATGCGCGGCACCACCGAATAGGTACCGTTTTTCTGCATGTTGGCCATGAAGGTGTCGTTGGTGTCCTGCAACGGCACCAGCGAGGCGTCCATGATCGGCTGGTTCCAGCACGACGCGAGGATCGAGCCCACGGCCGGCTTGCAGACATCACAACCGGTGTGGCCACGGCCGTGTTTGGCCAACAGTTCTTCGAAAGTGATCACTCCTTCTACCCGCACCAGCGCATACAGTTCCTGACGGGTGTAGGCGAAGTGTTCGCAAAGGCTTTTATCGACGCTGACGCCGCGAGCAATCAACTCATGTTCGAAGACTTGCTTGAGCAAGCCGGCGCAACCGCCGCAGCCGGTGCAGGCCTTCGTTTGTGACTTGAGCAGGCCGAGGTCAGTGCAGCCGCCATCGATGGCCGAGCAGATCGAACCCTTGGTGACGTTGTGGCACGAGCAGACCGTGGCCGACTCGGGCAACGCGCCCGGGCCGAGGGTCGGTGCGCCTTCGGAGGACGGCAAAATCAGGCTGGCCGGCTCAGATGGCAGCGCAATCGCGTTCTGCATGTACTGCAGCAGCGTATCGTAATAGCTGTTGTCGCCGACCAGCACTGCACCGATGACGTGCTTGCTGGAGGCATCCACCACCAGCCGCCGATAACTGGCCGTGGTTTCGTCGATGAACTGATAGCTGCGCGCGCCCGGCGTGTGGCCGTGCGCATCGCCGATGGAGCCGACGTCGACGCCCAGCAGCTTGAGTTTGGTCGACATGTCGGCGCCCAGGAACGGCTCGGCAGCGTCGTTGCACAAGCGTGCCGCCACACCGCGCGCCATCTGGTAACCCGGCGCGACCAGACCGAACAGGCCGCCATTCCAAGAGGCGCACTCGCCGATGGCGTAGATGTCCGGGTCGCTGGTCAGGCATTCGTCGCTGATCACTACGCCGCCGCGCGGGCCGATTTCCAGCGAACATTGCCGAGCCAGCGCATCTTGTGCGCGGATTCCGGCCGAGAACACGATCAGGTCGGTTTCAAGAGACTCGTCGTTGGCGAAATTCATGCGGTAGCGATAGTCCTCGCCCGCGCTGATCGATTGAGTGGCGCGTGACAGGTGCACACCGACGCCCAGCCTTTCGATCTGCGACTTGAGCGCAAGGCCTCCCATTTCGTCCAGTTGCACCGGCATCAGGCGCGGGGCGAATTCCACCACATGCGCTTCCAGGCCCAGGCTCTTCAGCGCGTTGGCGGCTTCAAGGCCGAGCAGGCCACCGCCGACCACTACGCCACGTCGGGCGTTGGCTGCCGCGGCGCGGATAGCGTCGAGGTCTTCAAGGGTTCGATACACCAGGCGCGAATCGCCTTCTGCACCTTCGATTGGCGGCACAAACGGATAAGAGCCGGTGGCCAACACCAATTTGTCAAAAGGGATGCAGCCCTGCGCGGTCATCACCTGACGACGGGCGCGGTCGATTTCCAGTACCGGCACACCCAAATGCAGGGTGACGCCCGGTGTCTGGTAAAGCGACGCATCCGACAGCGCCAACGATTCGGCATCACGGCCGGAGAAGTACTCGGAAAGATGCACGCGATCGTAGGCGCGCATCGGCTCCTCGCTGAAGACGTGCAACTGATACCGGTCAAGAGCGCCCCGCTCGATCAATTGCTCGACACAATGATGTCCGACCATGCCATTGCCAATCACGATCAGCGTTTGCACTGTGTTCAACGCGGCAACATTGGAATTCATAAGAAGCACCCGGCTAAAACGGTTCAAAAAGCAAAAAAAAACGCCTGAAACCTTGCGGTTCCAGGCGTCTTTGCCTGTTCTTTTGCGGTGTTAGCACCAGACGTCTATGCCTGATCCACCGATGTTGCCCGTGATTCGATCGACGTTGACCGAGAGGGCTGCCCACTCGACTGCGCTAATGATGGGCCTGTTCGGTGTGTTGCAGTGTTTGTGCCAGATTGCTCAGAACGTGCTGCAGGGCGGTTCTCAGGCGTAAAGGCGTTGAATGGACGCGGGCAAACAGCAGGCGCACTGCCTTCGCATAGTGCAGCGCGATGCTGCGCGGCTTTATAAAAGGGCACGAATGGCGACCTTAAAGGTACTTGAGCCAGGCAATATCTCGACGCCGGGCCTTCAATCCGGAGAACCAACTGACCGGACGATAAAGTGCAATAGCCAGCAGGATTGCCACCAGCCAGACGGCTCCTACCGAGTCGAAACCAAACCAGGCGCCCTGGTTCAATCCGAACAGTGCTACGGCAATGACGTACAAAACCTTCAGCACGTAGAGGTGCAACAGATAAAAGAACATCGGCGCCGATCCGTACACCGTCAATGGACGCAACCATTGACTCTTCTGTAAACGCTCAAACCACAGAAGCAGCAAGCATCCGATACTCAGGGTCAACGCGACAAACAGCAGCGACGGCGGATACTTGGTGATGTTGAAAAAACTCATCAGCGTTTGCAGGGACGTTTCGCCCACGCTCCAGGGTTTGTCGCCATAACCATTGAGCAGCCGCAGCGCAATGAATCCCGCCAGCCCGGCGCCACCACAGATCAGCAATGTGCGTTGGCGTACCGTGGCGTCCACCGCTCGCCCGAACCACGGGCCGATCGCATAACCCAGGCCGATCACGCCGATCCACGGCAGCACCGGATAGGACGTGCGCAGCCGAAACCCTTCGGACAGTTCGATCCAGCCGCGATCATGGAGAATCGCCCAAGGTACGTGCATCGCCGATTCCACGGGAAAGTGAAGCGTGTCCAGCAGGTTGTGCCCGGCAATAATCGCAAGGCTCAAGAGCAGTAACACCGGACGCGGCAGCCAGACCATCACCGACAGGGCAATCATGCTCAAGCCAATGGCCCATATCACCTGCATATAAATAACGGTCGGCGGAAACTGGAACGTCCAGGCGAAGCTCACCAGGGTGAATTCAAGCACCACCAGGAAAAGTCCTCGCTTGAACAGGAAGCTGCAGACGTCTGCCTTACCGGCGTACTTTTCACCGTACAGCCAGGCCGATAAGCCGGTGAGCAGCACAAAGACGGGTGCGCACAAATGGGCCAGCGTCCGGCTGAAAAACAGTGCCGGTTCGGTCGTGGCAATGTCCATGGGATCGGACACCTGACGATGCAGGAAAAAGGTCTCTCGAACGTGGTCGAGCAGCATGAACAGAATCACCAGGCCTCTCAAGGCATCGATGGAAAGGAGCCGGCCAGCGGTCGTGTCGGAGGGGCGATGAAGTACAGTTGTCATGGAGGTTTCGCAATACAGGAGGTGGACAAACATGTTCCGCGGAACAGATTGCCGAGCACCTTATATTGTTACCCTATAACATCGCCACCCCCCGCCTGTGGGAGCGAGTTTGCTCGCGATGAACTTGGAAACGCCGTGTTTACCCAGAAACACGCGTTTTCGTTGTCGACCATCGCGAGCAAGCTCGCTCCCACAGTGTTAGTGTTGAAATGTTTTGTTTCACATCAAGTCCACTCTCTGCAAAGGAATGCCCAAGCAATGAACTTCTCACTCAAGCGCCTGGCCGCGACATCGCTGATGTTGGCCAGTATTTCGTCGTTCACCACGGCAGCGCACGCCAACATTACTCCGCAACAAAGCGCGACCATCCTCAAGACGTTCAGTGACGCATCAGTAACGGACTTCAGGCAGTTCCTGACGAGCCTGGCCAAGAACGATCTGGCCAAAACCGGCGACCTCGGCCCGGCGATCAATGCCTTCCTCGACAACAAGTCCCTTTCCGCCGGCCAGCAGAACGAGATTCATCGTCTGCTCGGCCTCTATGCGCGCGTCAAGTACGGCAGCGCCGCCACCGAGACACTATGTGAACTGGTGGCCATCCCGACCTTCCGCGTGGACGGCGTTGCCCAGCACGACAACCCTGAATTCATCAAGATCGCCGACAAAATCAAGAGCCTTGCCGAAGCCTTCAACCTGACCTATCGAAACATCGACAACCGCGTCTATGAAATCTCGCTCGAAGGCAGCGGCGGTGAAGTTGTCGGCATTCACGCCCACGCCGACGTGGTGCCCGTGACGCCGGAGAATTGGGTCCTGCAAGACGGCACCCGCCTCGATCCGTTCAAGGTCACCTTGATCGACGATCGCATGTATGGCCGGGGCACCGAGGATGACAAGAACGGCATCGTCGCGGCGCTCTACGCCATGAAGGTCATCAAGGAAGAGAAGCTGCCGCTGGCGAGGAACTTCAAGCTGTTGGTGGACACCACCGAAGAAACCTCCGGCGACGCCATCCCTTATTACTTTGAACGCAACCCGACACCCAACTACAACCTGGCGTTGGATGGCGGTTACCCGGTGGTGATTGCCGAAAAAGGCTACGGCACGGTGATGACCAATTTTCCCAAGCGCAAGGCAGACGGCAAGGGCGCTGAAATCGTCTCGATGACTGGCGGCCTGGCGACCAACCAAATTCCGTCAGCTTCGGTCGTGACCCTGCGAAGTGACATGCCCGCCGAACTGGCTACCCGATTGCAAAAGGCCGGTGCTGATTATGCCAAGCGCAATGGCGGTAATTTCAGCGTGACCACCAAGGTTGTCGGCAAGGACGTCAAGCTGACGGTCACCGGCGTTTCCGCCCACTCTTCCGAACCCGAGTCGGGCGTCAACCCGGTGGCGAGGATGCTGGACTTCATCAACAGCCTCGACGGCAAGGTCGCGCTCAAGCACAACCACATCACCGACGCCGCCCGCTACGCCGCCGACAACTGGGGGCTGGATTACCTGGGTGGCAAATTGGCGGTCGGCTTTTCCGATGCGTTCATGGGACCGCTGACCGCTTCTCTGACGTATGTCGGGATGGATGAAAAAGCCTTCAAACTGGCGGTCAACCTGCGCGTGCCGAAGGGCAAGTCCCCGGAAGTGCTCAAGGCCGAAATCGCCGACAAGATTGGCGCCTGGAGCAAAAAGTCTCACATTGCGGCGACCTTCGATTACTCGATCGCCGAACCGATGTACCGCAACCCCGAGGGTGAATGGGTCAAGGCCCTGCTGGCCGTGGCCAGCGAAAACCTTGGCATGGCACACGAGTACGGCACCTCCGCCGGCGCCACCTCGGTTCATGAATTGCCCAATGGCGTGCAGTTCGGACTGGCCCGGCCAGAGGTCAAATACACCGGCCACACCGACAACGAGTTCAAGACCGTCGACCAGTTCCTGCTGGACCTGCAGATTGTGACCGAGATGCTGGGGCGTGTTGGGCAGTTGCCGAAACTTTGATCTCTCTCAGACCTGCCAGGCTGGCAGGTCTTCTTGATCTGAAGGTGCTGAAGTCTACGCCTGTAGTACAGGACACAAATTTCAGGCACAAAAAAAGTCGCTCATCGAGTGCTCGCAGTCTCGCGCGGGCTGGCACTCCCTTCCCTAAAGGTTTTGGTTGTAGAGCCGATTCAAATGGGCTTGATACCCAGAAATCGCTACGAAGGACCGTCCATGGACGCCCCCCGCAAATTTGGAATTGCAGGTTCCTCGATGTTTCTTAGCCCCCGACAACAACGGGCACTGTCTCGGCCTCGCCGCAGTAACGTCATAACTTCGATAACCCTACAAAGTACGCGCCCGTGATCACAATGAATTCCGGGCGCATTAAGGAGCTGTTTGCTGTGAGTTTTCTATTTCGCCTGGCGGGTGTCATCTTCGCTGTAACCCCGGCTGGTTGTGCCCTGCAAGGTAACGGGATGGCTGAATACCAAAAGCGCAACGCTGCCGAGCACTAGGTACAAAATCAAGCCATGACGGCCCGTGTACAAACCCGACCGCTGCCGTTGAATACGACTTTCAGACTCGGCCAAACTGCCGTGGTGATGGTTAACGTGCCGGCTGAAGGCATCGAGCCGGCCACCCAGGCCCGGCTTTTCGCTGGCTGCGATTCGTCGACATTAACCATGGATTATCGAAGCGGCAAGGACTGGACCAGACCTTATGTCCTGCCAGTAGACACAGCGCGAAACATGATCCAGCAGATGTGCCAAGCGGTCCGAGACAGCAGCTGGAAGCAGCTTCCCGGCGACGGCGAGGACATTTTGTTACTAGACTCGGGCACCCTGGGCATAGAGAACTCCCGACGTTCGATATGGGCAGGCGTCGACTTTGGGCGCACCCGCCTGGATGAAAACGAAGGGAGACCCTACGACCGTCAGTTCGAGCGTGTCGAGGTCGACTGCACTACCCGCTAGGCGAGCACCCGCTTGGCTTATCGTTTGAGCCGCCAAGCATTGCTGCCGCCCCCCGATCAGCCGCTTGTCAGTGCATTGGACACAGAGCAACGCGCCCGGCTAATTGGCGCCGTGTGCGCCGAACCAGCCAATCTGGCGCAACTCGCCCCCCTAGTCATCCGGAAAAAAACACCTCCGAACATGCTTACGCCAGAGGTCCCGGCGACACTGCTGGCACAGGTGAGCGCACTGCCTCAGGGACAACCGACCCACACGCTCAGCCATTTGCAACTCACGTACAAGGTCACCTCCCCTTTGTTGCCGCACGCCGTGATCAACAACAGTCCACTGGACTTGTATTTGCAACCGGGCCCGGCCCGCGGCATATGGCGCGAACAGGCGACGGGAGCCTTGAACGGCGAGCGTGTGAGCATCCGCTGGCGTGGGCTTATCGAACTTGCCGAGACGAGCCATACCAGGCTCACTGGCGAAACCGACCTGCGAAGCACCCTAACGAACATCGACCTGGTTGGCGATTGGCAGAACCTCAAGCCCGGAAGTGCTATCGCCTACAGCAAAACCTTTACCACCAGCACCGGCAAACCGTTCGTGCAAAAGTACGAGTGTTCGGTGAGTGAATCCTTTCCTGCCACACACAAAGTCGCCGTGCGAGGGATGGCGCGCAATGTTACTTGCGTCACAGACAATGGGCTGAAAGCAACAAACGTGTACCTCTACCTGGAGGCCTATGACCTGTTCGTAGAAACCGCCGAAACCACCGTACTCATTGTTCAGGTCCACACGCTTAGGGCGGCAGATTAACGCGTAATCTCGGGTGTACCTTTTGCGATCCGCCCCATCTGCACAACTCCATGGTTGTCGAGATTTTAGGGCGGACAGCTACCTGAGGGCAGCATCATCCACCAGCGAACTGCTACGTCCGAAGGCCGGATTTCGATGTACTTATTGATGTACACGAAATGCGTGGCTGGTTGGGTTCCAGCAGAAATCGCTGGAGCGAAAAAAGAGGCCGAAGCCTCTTTTTTCAATGCCAACCACAAAAAAACACGCAAAAAAAAGCGCCACTCATTGAGTGGCGCTTTTTATATTTGGAGCGGGAAACGAGACTCGAACTCGCGACCCCGACCTTGGCAAGGTCGTGCTCTACCAACTGAGCTATTCCCGCGTCTTGGTGAGGCGCATTCTATAGAATCCAAATGCTCCGTCAACCCTTTGATTCAAAAACTTTATTTCTTTTCCACGTCGGTCTTCAAATGCGGCCAGGCAGCCCGCAGGTATTGAACCATGGACCACAGCGTCAGGCCCGCCGAGATCAGGAGCAAGGCGTAACCTAACAGGACCCAGAACGTGAAGGACGACGGATTGGCCAGCAGGATCACCAGCGCCAGCATTTGCGCAGCGGTTTTCCATTTGCCCAGGTTCGACACGGCGACATGAGCACGAGCACCGAGCTCGGCCATCCATTCGCGCAATGCGGAAACGACAATCTCGCGACCGATGATCACGGCGGCCGGCAGCGTGAGCCACAGGTTGCCGTGTTCCTGCACCAGCAACACCAGCGCCACGGCGACCATCAGCTTGTCGGCCACCGGGTCGAGAAACGCCCCGAACGGCGTGCTTTGCTCCAGACGGCGAGCCAGGTAACCGTCCAGCCAGTCTGTAGCGGCGGCAAACGCGAAGACCGAAGCGGACGCCAGGTAGCTCCATTGGTAAGGCAGGTAGAACAATAAAATGAAGATCGGGATGAGCAGGACGCGTAGAACGGTAATCAGATTAGGGATATTCATCGGCACAACTGGCTACGAGGTGAGGTGGCATTCTACTCGCTGTGCAGATTTGCATAAATCAACTCTGCGAGCTTTTTACTGATCCCGGGTGCTTTGGCGATCTCGTCGATGCTGGCACGAGACAGCTCCTGCAATCCACCAAAATGTTTCAACAAATCACGCCGGCGTGTCGGCCCAACGCCTGCGACGCCTTCCAGTGTAGACGTGCGGCGCGTTTTGCCACGACGGGCGCGGTGCCCGGTGATTGCAAAACGGTGAGCTTCGTCGCGGATCTGCTGGATCAAATGCAGCGCCGGGGAATCTCCGCGCAAGGTGAATTCGTGAGCGGCATCGTTGAGGTACAAGGTTTCGAAACCGGCCTTGCGCGTCGCGCCCTTGGCCACGCCCAGCAGAATCAGGTCGGGCACCGCCAGTTCATTGAGTACATCGCGCGCCATGGACAACTGACCTTTACCACCGTCCACCAGCAAAATATCCGGCAGCTTGCCCTCCCCGTCCTTCAACTTACTGAATCGTCGGGTCAGGGCCTGGTGCATCGCAGCGTAGTCATCGCCCGGCGTCACACCTTCGATGTTGTAGCGACGGTAATCGGACTTGATCGGGCCTTCCGGGCCAAACACCACACAGGACGCCACAGTCGCTTCGCCGCTGGAATGGCTGATGTCGTAACACTCCAGGCGCTGCGGCGGCTCATCCAGTTTGAGCACATCGGCCAGCGCATCGAAACGCGCGGCAACGTGTTGTCGGTTGGCCAGGCGCGCGCCCAGTGCCTGCTCGGCATTGGTCACGGCCAATTGCTGCCAGCGTGCTCGCGTGCCACGCACCCTGTGACTGATGGTCAGTTCGCGACCTCGCAACTCGTCAATGGCCGCGATCAACGTCGGAAAATCTTCGTGCACCACGTTGACGATCAATTCGCTCGGCAAGTCGCGTTCGGGGCTGCTGATGAAGTATTGACCGAGAAACGCGGCCATGACTTCGGAAACGTCTTCTTCAATACCCACCTGCGGGAAAAAATTCTTGCTCCCCAGCACCCGGCCACCGCGCACGCTGATCAGATGAACGCAAGCACCGCCCGGGTTGACGAACGCGGCGATCACGTCGACATCTCCGCTCCCGCCCTCCATGCTCTGCTGATCCTGAACCCGGCGCAGCAAGGAGATCTGGTCACGCAATTCGGCGGCCCGTTCGAATTCTAGGTTGATCGCCGCCTCTTCCATACCGGCGGATAACTCGTCGGTCAGCGCGTTGCTGCGCCCCTCGAGGAACATCACCGAGTGCCGCACATCTTCGGCGTACACCTCGGGCTCCACCAGACCGACACAGGGCGCCTTGCAGCGTTTGATCTGATATTGCAGACATGGCCGCGTACGGTTCTTGTAATAGCTGTCTTCGCACTGGCGAACGAAAAAAGTCTTTTGCAGCAGGCTCAGGCTTTCGCGAATCGCGCCGGCACTGGGATAGGGACCGAAATATTTGCCTTTGGCCTTTTTCGCACCGCGATGAATGCTCAGACGTGGGAACTGGCCATCGGAAAGAAACACGTACGGGTAGGATTTGTCGTCGCGAAGCAGGATGTTGTAAGGCGGACGCCATTCCTTGATCAGCGTCTGCTCAAGCAGTAAGGCTTCGGTTTCGTTGGCCGTGATCGTCGTTTCGACCTGGGCAATACGCGCCACCAGCGCCGCCGTTTTAGGAGCGAGCCCGGACTTGCGGAAGTAACTCGACAGACGATTCTTGAGGTTCTTGGCCTTGCCGACGTAAAGCAGACGCGCCTCGCTGTCGAACATCCGATAGACGCCGGGGCGTCCACTGACCGTCGACAGGAAAGCGCTTGGATCGAAGGTGTCAGTCATTTTCAGAGGCTGGCATCAACCATGCCGTGACGAACCGCCAACAGCGTCAACTCGACATCGCTGCTGATCGAAAGCTTTTCGAAAATTCGGTAACGGTAGGTGTTCACGGTTTTGGGCGACAGGCACAACTTGTCGGAAATGATCTGGACCTTCTGGCAGCCGACAATCATCAGCGCGATCTGGATTTCCCGTTCCGACAGTGCGTCGAACGGCGAATCGTTGGTCGGCTGAAAGGATTTGATCGCCAGTTGTTGTGCAATCTGCGGGCTGATGTAGCGTTGCCCGGCAAACACGAGGCGGATAGCCTGGACCATTTCCGGCAACCCGGCGCCCTTCGTCAGGTAACCGGCAGCACCGGCTTGCAACAACCGTGTCGGAAACGGGTCTTCTTCGCACACGGTGACCGCGACGACTTTGATGTCCGGATGACTGCGCAACAGTTTGCGGGTGGCCTCAAGACCGCCGATACCGGGCATCTTGACGTCCATCAGCACCACATCGGGTTTCAACTCACGCGCCTTGAGCAGGGATTCTTCGCCTGACTCAGCCTGGCCGACCACTTGCAGGCCATCGATGTCAGCCAGCATTCGTGTAATGCCTGTACGAACGAGATCATGGTCATCGACTACTAGCACCCTAATCAAGCAGACACCTCGCGATATGGTCTTATTGGGTTGTCGACACCTTAGCAAAAAGCGACTGGCAGACCTAGCGGCAAGCGTCATATAAAAAGTTTCAATACATCTTGAAAGGCTTGTCCAATGCGTGTTTCAGCGATTCGCGACATCTATATCGCGCTGCATTCTCAGGAAACACTCATCTGCCCCCACCACCTCCAGGCCCTTTCTCTCGTATAGCACTTTCGCGGGATTATTCTCAAAAACCGTCAAACGCAATGCCGGGCGTCGCTCCTTACGCGTCATCGCCAATACCTGATCGATCACCCAGGAACCGACGCCCTGCCCCTGAAACACTTCGATCACCTGCAATTCACGGATGTACAACGCTCTCGCGTCCCGGCTCAGGCTCACGTAACCCAGCCGCACGTCGTCGCGAACAATCAGCCAGTTCTCGCGGCTCGCCCAGGCCACATCGAAGGCCTCGTCCTGCCACAACAGATCGTGCTGAATGTAGTAGCGGAGCATGTTCTGGCAGGTTAAATCCCGGGCGAAGTCGAGATCTGTCGCCGTGGCAGGACGCAAATCAAAACCGGCAGCGAGGGGCGATGGCGTCATTGTTCGTCTTTGGGTTTTTTTGATGAGTCCGAAGTGTGTCACACCCTTCGACGCACTCAAGCAATAGAAATCGCCGTCGGCGATCGATAGCAATTTCTGATTGAATCCGCGTACCGGCCTCTAGTAAGCTCGGCGCATCCATCGGAGACAGACCATGTTCTACGCCCTCTCACAGCTTCGTACCGCCAGCGCCCCGCGCTCTGTTGCGGCTGCCCGGGCGAACACCGCTTGCGCTCCGGTGACCTTTTATTTTGGGTATTGGTTTAGCCACTGGCGCGCCTGATACCCACACGGCGCCCACTTTAAACGGGTCGCCACCAGAGATTTCTCAACCCCCGGTCGGCTTCCCGACCGGGGGTTTTGTTTTTTCAGCCCCGCCATTTTCAGCAACACACCAGACAACCTGAGGATTCACGACATGAACTACGCCACTTACTACCGTTACGACAGTTTTACCGCCTGGCGATTTAGCAGCCTCCGCTCGGGACAGCCTGCCGCCTCCGATCGGTCACCCACAGGTGGCAAGCACACACACGCGGCCAATCCGGCCAATTGTCGAACACCCCAGTAGGGCCGAGCGCGCGGGAACGAACCCGCCGCCCGCCCAGGAAGCCTGAATATGAACTCGTCCGTCTCTGCTCTGCCTCTGCCCGACCTCAGCCCTGCCAATGAAGCATTGACCCTGCGGTTGCCAAGCTCACTGCAACTCAAGCAGCAACTGCCTCTCAGCAACGCCCTGACCCGCCAGGTCGCCACCCATCGCGACGCGGTCCGTGCAATCCTCAACGGTGACGACGCCCGTTTGCTGGTCATCGTCGGACCTTGCTCGATTCACGATCCCCAGTCCGCCCTCGAATACGCGAGCAACCTCGCCCGCCTTGCCGCCGAAGTCAGCGATGAAATGCTGCTGGTGATGCGCGCCTACGTTGAAAAACCGCGCACCACGGTCGGCTGGAAAGGCCTGGCCTACGATCCGCACCTGGATGGCAGCGATGACATGGCCAGCGGCCTGACCCTGTCCCGCGAACTGATGCGCGAAATGCTCCAACTGGGCCTGCCGATCGCCACCGAACTGCTGCAACCGATGGCCGCCGGTTACTTCGACGACCTGCTCAGCTGGGTGGCCATTGGCGCCCGCACCACCGAGTCGCAGATCCACCGGGAAATGGCCAGCGGCCTGAACATGCCCGTCGGCTTCAAGAACGGCACCGATGGCGGCGTCGGCGTTGCCAGCGACGCCATGCGCTCGGCCGCTCATCCGCATCGGCATTTCGGTGTCGACAGCCAGGGGCATCCGGCGATCATCCAGACCCCGGGCAATGCCGACACACACCTGGTCCTGCGCGGCGGCCATCGCGGCCCGAACTACGACCACGACAGCGTCGCCCAGGTGAACAGTGATCTGGCCAAGCTGAAAATCCCGTCGCGGATCATGGTCGATTGCAGCCACGCCAACAGCGGCAAAGATCCGCTACGTCAACCAGCGGTGTTCAACGATGTGCTTGAACAGCGTTTGCAAGGTGATCGTACGTTGATCGGGATGATGATCGAGAGTCATTTGTTCGAGGGTTGCCAGCCGTTGAGTCCGTCACTGCAGTACGGCGTATCGGTGACGGATGGTTGCTTGGGATGGGATGGGACGGAAGCATTATTGCGTGGGGCGGTCGAACAGCTCCGAGCGGCGCATGACTGAAAGGTAAATGACGTTCCGGAGGTAGGCCATCGCAGGACTCTGAGCTACCTCCGGTTAAAGGACGTCCGGACATTCCGAAAAGGACCTCGTCCTGATTCGATGTTACGTACACCACCTATTCCGTTTTCATCAAATCACAGCGGCTTTTTCATACATCGCGCAACGGTCCGAGTGCTTTAGAGTGGGCCTCGAACACACCCACGAACTCCCGCGAAGGTATGAACATGCAACGGAATGCAAGCACTCTCCATCCCATCCTGTTGGTCCACGGGCTATTCGGTTTCGACCGGATCGGCCCCGTCGAACTCTTCCGTGACATCAAACAAGCGCTCAGAAGCTGCGGCGCCAGGGTGTTCATCCCGCACCTCTCGGCTACCCATACCAACGAAGCCCGCGGTGAACAGCTTTTGGCACAGATCGAACGCGTGCTAGAGGGTACTGGCGCAGAAAAGGTCAATCTGATCGGTCACAGCCAGGGGGCATTGGCCGCACGTTATGCGGCAGCGATAGCGCCGGAAGTCGTAGCATCGGTGACGTCGGTCAGCGGACCGAACCACGGCTCGGAACTGGCGGACTTCCTGCGCAAGGCACTGACGCCCGGACGGCTCCCGGAACAGGCGGCCGAAACGGTCGTCACCCTATTTTCTGACTTCTTGTCGTTGCTGAGTGACAACCCGCACCTGCCGCAGAACGCTATCGCCGCGTTGAATGCGCTGACCACCGAAGGTGTCTACGCGTTTAATGAGAAGTACCCCCAAGGATTGCCAAAAACCTGGGGTGGCAAGGGCCGCGAGCTGGTCAACGGGGTTCGCTACTATTCCTGGAGCGGCACTTTGCAAGGAAGCGTTCTCGACGAAGGACTCAATGCATTCGACCCGCTGAACGGGTGCTCACGGGCCTTTTCTCGATACTTCACCATAGAAGCCGAGCAGAATGACGGCATGGTTGGTCGCTTCAGCTCCCACTTGGGGAAAGTGATCCGTTCCGACTATCCGCTGGATCACCTGGACAGCATCAACCAGACAGCCGGTCGAGTACGCAAAGGCGTTGACCCAATTGATCTGTATGTGCAGCACGCCGAACGCCTGCAAAAGGCTGGCCTGTAAGCATTGGAAGGAACTTTGAGGAGAAATGGGTCACTGAATCCGGTAGGCTCAGCACTTTACTGAACGTTGAAAGGAGTATTTTTCCATGGCTAAAGCCACTGCCCGTCACATCCTGGTTGCCAGCGAAGACAAGTGCAACGAACTTAAGGCCCAAATCGAGGGCGGCGCTGATTTCGCCGAAGTCGCCAAAGCCAACTCCACCTGCCCGTCCAGCCGTCAGGGCGGTGATCTGGGTTCGTTCGGTCCGGGCCAGATGGTCAAGGAGTTCGACACCGTGGTCTTCAGCGCACCGATCAACGTGGTGCAAGGCCCGGTCAAGACTCAGTTTGGTTACCACTTGCTGGAAGTGACCAGTCGTCAGGACTGATCAATTCGCGAAGCATGCCCCACAACGGCCCGCCTTTTGGTGGGCCGTCGTGTTTCGGATGCGTTCTACGGCTGGCGAGGGACGCGCCGCTAGCGTACAAATTGCGGTTATCGACCACCGGCTCTAAGGCTGACAATGCGACTGGCTTTCCCTACTTTGTTGTTCACTGCCCTGGCCTTGCTGTTAGTTGCTGCCGGTGTGAATGCCGCCCCACAACACGCATTGACCGTCTACGGCGAACCGGCGAAATACCCTGCCGGCTTCAGTCATTTTGCCTACACCAACCCCCAGGCGCCCAAGGGCGGAACAATGCGTCGCTCGGCGATCGAAATCGGCCACTTCGATCACATCCTGCCTTATATAGACAAAGGCATTGGCGTGACGCAGATTGACGGCTTGCTCTATTCACCCCTCGCCCAGCGTTCAATGGACGAGCCTTACACCGTGTACGGTCTGGTGGCGCAGAAGATGGAGCGCTCGGAAGACGGTTTGTCGCTGCGGTTCTACCTCAACCCCAAGGCCCGCTTCGCCGATGGAAAGCCGATCACCGCCGAAGACGTGCGCTATACCTTCGACCTGCTGATGACCCAGGGCAGCCTGCGTTATCGCACTCAGTTCGCCGACGTCAAAGGCGTCGAAGTGGAATCGCCGCTAACAGTGCGTTTCGATTTCAAAAGCAACGAAAACCGTACCCTGCCCCTGGACATCGCGACCTTGCCGGTGTTTCCCGAGCACTGGTGGAAAACCCGCGACTTCGCCGGCGGTGGCGGTTACGAACCGCCGCTGGGCAGCGGTCCGTACAAGGTGAGCAAGGTCGACTCTGGACGCAGCATCACGTTCGAGCGCAATCCCGACTGGTGGGGCAAGGATCTTCCGGTCAGCCGCGGGCTCTATAATTTCGACCGTTTCAGCATCGAGTACTTCGGCGATACCGACGTGGCGCGTCAGGTGTTGCGCGGCGGCGCCTACGACTACAACCGTGAGTTCTCTGCCACCGGTTACTCCATCGGCTACGACAGCCCTGCCCTCAGTGACGGTCGCCTGCAAAAGGCGCATCTGGCACAAAACGCACCGCAATCGGCGCAAGGCTTCGTGTTCAATCTGCAAAATCCGCTGTTCCAGGATCGACGCGTGCGTCAGGCCCTGGTGATGCTCTGGGATTTCGAATGGAGTAATCGGCAGATGATGCGCGACCTCTATATCCGCCAGCAGAGTTTCTTCTCCAACACCGCCCTTGCCGCCCGCAGCCTGCCGGATGCCGCCGAGTTGGCGATTCTTGAACCCTTGCGCGGGCAGATCCCCGACGAGGTGTTCACCAAAGTCTTCGAAGCGCCGAAGACCGATGGCAGCGGCGTGATCCGTGACAAACAACTGCAAGCGCTGGACTTGCTGGAGCAGGCAGGATGGAAACCCGATGGCGATCAACTGGTGAACGCCGAAGGCAAACCGCTGAGTTTCACGTTCCTGGTCAGCCAGAACGGCATGGACCGATTGCTGCTGCCGTACAAGCGCACGCTGAAACAGATCGGCATCGACCTGAACATCCGCCGCATCGATTCGTCCCAGTACGTCAATCGTCTGATGTCCCGGGATTACGACATGATCGTCACGGGCTACCCGGTGACTACTTCACCCGGCAACGAGCTGAACAATTATTTTGGCTCGGCGTCCGCCAACGATCCCGGCTCCAACAACTACATGGTGCTGAAGAACCCGGCGGTCGATACCTTGGTGAACGGCCTGGTTCGCGCCACCACCCAGTCCGACATGTTGCGCTACGCCCATGCACTCGACCGGGTGCTGCAATGGAACTACTACTGGATTCCCAATTACTATCCGCCGGGCAGTTCGACCGTGTGGTGGAACCGCTTCGGCATTCCCAGCGTGCAAGCCGCCAATGACGAAGCCATCGAGAGTTGGTGGGAAGTGAGCACCACGCCGCTGAACAACCAACAGATGACCGCCGAACTGATCAAGCGCGGCAAACCCGGAGGGCCGCACTGATGTGGGCTTATATTCTGCGGCGCCTGCTACTGATCATTCCGACGCTGGTGATCATTCTGCTGGTCAACTTCGTCATCGTCCAAGCCGCGCCGGGCGGTCCGGTGGAACAGGCGATCGCGCACCTGCAAGGCATCGGCGGCGCCAGTGTCGGCGGTGGTTCCAGCGAAGTCATGAGTGGCAGTTCACGGGCCAGTCGCGGCCTCGATCCGCAACTGATCAAGGAGATCGAAAAACAGTACGGCTTCGACAAACCGGCGCCGGAGCGACTGTGGCTGATGCTCAAGAGTTATGCCCGACTGGACTTCGGCAAGAGCTTTTTTCGCGGCGCCACCGTCACCGACCTGATCCTGGAAAAAATGCCGGTGACCATTTCCCTCGGGCTCTGGGCCACGCTGATCACCTATCTGGTGTCGATTCCTTTGGGCATCCGCAAGGCGGTGCACCACGGCAGCCATTTCGATATCTGGAGCAGCACCGCGATCATCATTGGCTATGCGATGCCGGCGTTCCTGTTCGCGATGTTTCTGATCGTGGTGTTCGCCGGCGGCACGTCACTGAACTGGTTCCCGGTGCGCGGGTTGGTCTCGGACAACTTCGACTCCCTGTCCACGGTGGGCAAGATCGCCGACTATTTCTGGCACCTGGTGTTGCCGGTGACGGCGCTGGTGATCGGCGGGTTTGCCACGCTGACCATCCTGACCAAAAACTCTTTTCTCAATGAAATCACCCGCCAGTACGTAGTCACCGCCCGCGCAAAGGGCATGAGCGAACGGCGCGTGCTGTACGGCCACGTATTCCGCAACGCCATGCTGTTGGTGGTGTCGGGCATCCCCCAGGCGTTCATCAGTGTGTTCTTCGCCGGCTCGCTGCTGATCGAGGTGATCTTCTCCCTCGATGGCCTGGGCCGCATGAGTTATGAAGCCGCAGTGTCCCGGGACTATCCGGTGGTGTTCGGTTCGCTGTTCATCTTCACGCTGTTCGGCCTCCTGATAAAACTGGTGGGCGACCTCTGCTACACCTTGGTCGACCCGCGTATCGACTTCGCCGCGAGGAATGCCTGATGTTCAAGCTTTCGCCGTTGGCGCGTCGCCGTTTCGAACGATTCAAGAAAAACCGTCGCGGCTGGTGGTCGCTGTGGCTTTTCATCGGCCTGTTTCTGCTGAGCTTGGGCGGAGAGCTGATCGCCAATGACAAACCGCTGGTGGTCAGTTATCAGGGCTCGTTGTACTTCCCGGTTTTCAAGCGCTACACCGAGCAGGAATTCGGCGGCCAACTGCCGTTCCAGGCCGACTACCGCAGCGACTATGTGCAGAAGCTGATCAAAAAGGACGGCGGCTGGCTGTTGTTTCCACCGATCCCGTTCAGCGACGACACGCCCAACTATGACTTGAACAAACCGGCGCCGAGCCCACCGTCGAACGTCAATTGGCTGGGCACGGACGACCAGGCTCGCGACGTGTTGGCCCGGGTGATTTTCGGCGCGAGGGTGTCGATTCTATTTGCGTTGATGCTGACGCTTGTGAGCGCGTTGATCGGCATCGCTGCCGGTGCGCTGCAAGGCTATTACGGCGGCTGGGTCGATTTGATCGGTCAGCGCCTGCTCGAAGTCTGGTCGGGTCTGCCGGTGTTGTATCTGCTGATCATTCTGTCGGGGTTCGTCGAGCCGAACTTCTGGTGGCTGTTGGGGATCATGGCGCTGTTTTCCTGGCTGGCGCTGGTGGACGTGGTGCGTGCCGAGTTCCTGCGCGGACGCAATCTGGAGTACGTCAAAGCAGCCCGCGCGCTGGGCCTGACCGACCGCAAAGTCATCGTGCGACACATTCTGCCCAACGCGATGAACGCAACCCTGAGTTACCTGCCGTTCATTCTGACCGGGGCGATTTCGACGCTTACCGCGCTGGATTTCCTCGGTTTCGGGATGCCGGCCGGCAGTGCTTCGCTGGGCGAACTGATCGGTCAGGGTAAACAGAATTTGCAGGCACCGTGGCTGGGGCTGACCGCATTCTTCACCTTGGCGCTGATTCTTTCTTTACTGGTGTTTATCGGCGAGGCATTGCGAGATGCCTTTGATCCCCGGTCATGACGCGGGACTGTTCATATGAGTAACCTGATCGAAATCCGCAACCTCAGCGTGGCCTTCAACAGCCAGACCGTGGTGCGCAATCTGTGTCTGGACATCCGCCCCGGTGAATGCCTGGCATTGGTCGGCGAGTCGGGGTCCGGCAAATCGGTGACCGCGCACTCGATCCTGCAGCTGCTGCCGGAGACTGGCACCGAAACCACCGGCAGCATCCGCTATCGCGGTAAAGAGCTGCTCGGCGCCTCGTCCAGAGTTCTGCGGGAGTTGCGCGGCAACCGCATCGCGATGATCTTTCAGGAGCCGATGACCTCGCTCAACCCGCTGCACAACATTGAAAAGCAGATCGGCGAAACCCTGCTGTTGCACAAAGGCTTGACCGGCAAACCCGCGCAGGCACGGATTCTCGAGTTGCTGCACCTGGTGGGCATCCAGAAACCGCAAGAGCGACTCAAGGCCTATCCGCATCAACTGTCCGGCGGCCAGCGGCAACGGGTGATGATCGCCATGGCCCTGGCCTGCGAACCGGAGCTGCTGATCGCCGACGAACCAACGACGGCGCTGGACGTGACCGTGCAGCGCAAGATCCTGCTGCTGCTCAAATCCTTGCAGCAGCGGCTCGGCATGTCGCTGCTGCTGATCAGCCATGACCTCAATCTCGTACGCAGCATCGCCCAGCGCGTGTGCGTGATGAAGGCCGGGGAAATCGTCGAACAGGCGCCGTGCGAGATGCTGTTCACCGAGCCGAAACATCCGTACAGCTGCGTATTGCTGAACGCTGAACCGGAAGGCGAAGCCCTGGCCCGGGACGAGCGCGAGAAGGTCCTGGAAGTAGAGAATCTCTCCGTGCGCTTCGCCCTCAGTGGCGGACTGTTTCAGCGCAAAACGTACTTGCATGCGGTGGACGGCATCAGCCTGAATGTTCAGCGTGGCAAGACACTGGGGATCGTCGGCGAGTCGGGGTCGGGCAAGTCGACGTTGGGTCAGGCGATCCTGCGCCTGCTCGACTCCGAAGGCAGCATTCGTTTTCAGGGGGCCGCGCTGGACGGCCTGACGCAAAAGCAACTGCGGCCGTGGCGCAAGAAAATGCAGGTGGTGTTCCAGGATCCGTTTGGCAGCCTCAGCCCGCGCATGTCCGTGGCGCAGATCATCAGTGAAGGACTTGAGGTTCACAGCCAGTCCACCGCTGACGAATGCGAGGCTCAGGTGATTCAGGCACTGCAGGAAGTCGGCCTCGACCCGCAAAGTCGTCATCGCTACCCTCATGAATTTTCTGGTGGCCAGCGCCAGCGCATCGCCATTGCCCGGGCGCTGGTGCTGAAACCGGCGCTGATCCTGCTCGACGAACCGACCTCGGCGCTGGACCGCACCGTGCAAAAACAGGTGGTCGCCCTGCTCCGTCAGCTTCAGGAAAAACACGGGCTGACCTATCTGTTCATCAGCCACGACCTGGCGGTGGTCCGCGCCCTCGCCCATGACATGATCGTGATCAAGGACGGCAAGGTGGTGGAAAGTGGCGCCAGTCACGACGTGTTCGAGTCGCCGCAGCATCCATACACCAAAGAGCTGTTGGCGGCGGCGCATCCGAGGTAGACACAAAATCGCGTCGCGCCCTTCGCGAGCAAGCCCGCTCCCACAGTTGACCGCGTTCCAATGTGGGAGCGGGCTTGCTCGCGAAGGGGCCTGCACAGGCAATACTTAATCAGGATCAGCCAACATGAACACCACCGAAAGCCTGAAGGACTACCAGCGCGTTCGCCTGTTGGCGATCCGTTCCTTGTTCGAAATCATCGAGCAGTCGAGTGAAGGCACGGTGATTGTCGATCGCGACGCCAACATCGTCTGGATGAACGAACGCTATGCTCGGCGCTTCGGTCTGGAGTCGGCTGAGGTGGCCATCGGCAAGGCCTGCGAAAGCGTGATCCCCGGCAGTCTGCTGCGTGAGGTGGTGCGCACCGGTCGCCCGATTTTGCTCGACATGCAGGACACCCCCAAAGAACCGCTGGTGGTCATGCGCCTGCCGATTCACGACGATGCCGGTGTGGTAATCGGTGCGATTGGTTTTGCGCTGTTCGACGAGTTGCGCAGCCTGTTGCCGATGCTCAAGCGCTACATGAGCATGCAGGAAGAACTCGCCTCAACCCGCTCGTTGCTGCGGGCACGACAGACCAAGTACAACTTTGCGCATTTTATCGGCACCAGCGCGGCCAGCCTCGAAGTCAAACGCCGCGCCCGGCGCAGTGCCAGCGCAGATTCGCCGGTGTTGCTGCTGGGCGAAACCGGCACCGGCAAAGAGCTGTTGGCGCAGGCTATTCATGGCGCTTCGCCTCGCGCCCATAAAGCCTTTGTGAGCATCAACAGCGCAGCGATTCCCGAGTCACTGCTGGAAGCCGAATTCTTTGGCACCGCCCCCGGCGCATTCACCGGTGCGGACCGCAAGGGTCGTGCCGGCAAGCTGCAGATTGCCCAGGGCGGCACGCTGTTCCTCGATGAGATCGGCGACATGCCTTTACCCCTGCAAAGCAAATTGCTGCGGGTGTTGCAGGAAAAAGAATTCGAACCGGTGGGGTCCAACGAAGTGATTCAGAGCGATGTGCGAGTGATCGCCGCGACTTCGACCGACCTTGAAGCGGCGATCAAACGCGGCGAGTTTCGTGCCGATTTGTATTACCGCCTCAACGTGCTGCCAATCCAGGTGCCACCGCTGCGGGACCGTCTCGATGACTTGCCGGCGCTCAGTGAAGCGATCCTGGAAGAACTGCGCAGTCAGCATGAACTGAACCGCGAAGCGCTGGAGTTGTTGGGGCAACACGCTTGGCCGGGGAACATTCGCGAATTGCGTAACGTGTTGGAACGGGCGGCATTGCTCAGTGATGACCTGATGCTGAATGCGCAGGATATCCGCGCGGCAATTGGTACGTTTACGCCGGTGGAGCGTGTTGCGCCATTGGCGATTGAGGCGGTGGCGCATGAGACGTTTAGCGAGGCTCGTGAACGATTTGACCGGCAATTGATTGAGTCTGCCCTCGCGCAATGCGGGGGGAAGGTGATTGAAGCGGCGGCAAGGCTGGGGCTTGGGCGGTCGACGTTGTACAAAAAGATGGTGGCGTTGGGGATTGCAGAATCTCTATAAAGAGACATGCATCTCCATTGTTAGACAAACCTTCGCGAGCAAGCCCGCTCCCACAGTTGACTGAGTTTTTCCCGAAAACACGGTCAACTGTGGGAGCGAGTTTGCTCGCGAAAGGGCCAGATCTGTCAGCGCAATCTCAAAACAGAGACAAACAATTCAAAATTCACTTAAAAAAACAATAAATATCTTTATATTTCAACATGTTGCATGTCTGGCACGAAACTCGCTAAAGCCCTCCTTCACAAAGCTTCACCCCACAAAAATAACAATCCCAGGAGACACACCATGAGTGTGATCATTGCCTTGGCAGCTCTCACGCTGCTAATGATCGCGGCCTACCGTGGCTACAGCGTTATCCTCTTCGCCCCGATCGCCGCCCTCGGCGCCGTTCTGCTCACTGACCCTTCCGCCGTCGCCCCAGCCTTTACCGGGGTGTTCATGGAAAAAATGGTCGGCTTCATCAAACTCTATTTCCCGGTGTTCCTGCTCGGCGCGGTGTTCGGCAAGCTGATCGAGTTGTCGGGTTTCTCGCGCTCCATCGTGGCGGCGGCGATTCGTCTGCTCGGCACCCGTCAGGCGATGCTGGTGATCGTGCTGGTCTGCGCCGTGCTGACTTACGGCGGCGTGTCGCTGTTTGTGGTGGTGTTTGCGGTCTATCCGTTCGCTGCCGAAATGTTCCGCCAGAGCAACATCCCGAAGCGGCTGATTCCGGCGACCATCGCCCTCGGCGCGTTCTCGTTCACCATGGACGCCCTGCCCGGCACGCCGCAAATCCAAAACATCATCCCCAGCACGTTCTTCAACACCACCGCCTGGGCGGCGCCGTGGCTGGGCGTGATCGGCACGATTTTCGTATTCAGCGCCGGCATGCTGTTCCTCCAGCGTCAACGCAACAAAGCCCAGCGCACCGGTGAAGGTTATGGCACCGAATTGCGCAACGAGCCGGAAACCGCTGCCGATATCAAGCTGCCGAATCCGTGGATCGCGCTGTCGCCGTTACTGGCGGTAGGCGTCATGAACCTGCTATTTACCCAGTGGATTCCCCAGTGGTACGGCAAAACCCACAGCCTCGCACTGCCAGGCATGGCCGCGCCGGTGACCACTGAAATCGCTAAGCTCACGGCGATCTGGGCGGTTCAGGCCGCGTTGCTGGTCGGCATCATCATGGTACTGGTTTTCGGCTTCCAGGCGATTCGCGGCAAGTTGGCCGAAGGCAGTAGAAGTGCGGTCAGCGGTTCATTGCTGGCGGCGATGAACACCGCATCGGAATACGGTTTTGGCGCGGTGATCGCCTCTTTGCCCGGTTTTCTGGTGCTCGCCGGCTGGCTCAAAAGCATTCCCAACCCGCTGGTCAACGAAGCGATCACCGTGACCCTGCTGGCCGGCATCACCGGCTCGGCGTCGGGCGGCATGAGCATTGCGCTGGCGGCCATGGCCAATGACTTCATCGCCGCGGCCCATGCGGCCAACATTCCCCTGGAAGTGCTGCACCGCGTCGCCTCGATGGCCAGTGGCGGCATGGACACCCTGCCGCACAACGGCGCGGTCATTACCCTGCTGGCGGTGACCGGCCTGACCCACCGCGAAGCCTACAAAGACATTTTCTGTATTACGCTGATCAAGACCCTGGCGGTTTTTGTGGTGATCGGTGTTTTCTACGCCACTGGCATTGTGTGAGGTATTCATGACGACTCTTTCGGGCAAGACCGCACTGGTCACCGGCTCCACCAGCGGCATCGGCCTGGGCATCGCCCTCAGCCTGGCCAAGGCCGGCGCCAACCTGATTCTCAACGGTTTCGGCGATGCTTCCAAAGTGATTGCCGAAGTTGGCCAGTTCGGTGGCAAGGTCGGCCATCACCCCGCCGATGTCAGCGACCCGACGCAGATCGCCGACATGATCGCCTACGCCGACCGCGAGTTCGGCGGCGTTGATATTTTGGTCAACAATGCCGGCATTCAGCACGTGGCGTCGGTGGAAGATTTCCCCGTGGAGCGCTGGGATTCGATCATTGCGATCAACCTGTCGTCGGTGTTTCACAGCACCCGGCTGAGCTTGCCGGGCATGCGTAAAAAAGGTTGGGGACGGGTCATCAACATCGCTTCGGTGCACGGCCAGGTTGGCTCGGTGGGCAAGGCGGCGTACGTCGCGGCCAAACACGGAGTGATCGGTTTGACCAAGGTGGTCGGCCTGGAAACAGCCACGACGAATGTTACCTGCAACGCGATTTGCCCTGGCTGGGTGTTGACGCCCCTGGTGCAGAAGCAAATTGATGACCGCATTGCGACAGGGACTGATCCGCAGCAGGCGCAGCATGATTTGCTGGCCGAGAAGCAGCCGTCGCTGGAGTTCGTCACGCCGCCGCAACTGGGTGAATTGGTGCTGTTTTTGTGCAGCGAGGCCGGAAGCCAGGTGCGCGGCGCGGCGTGGAATATTGATGGTGGGTGGTTGGCGCAGTAAGCCACTTCTAAGCCCTGTGGCGAGGGGATTCATCCCCGTTCGGCTGCGAAACAGTCGTAAATCCTGCATTCTCGGTATGTCAGTCATACCTGGGGTGCCGGGTTTGGGGCGGCTCGCCACCCAACGGGGATAAATCCCCTCGCCACAAAAGGCCGACTGAATGCATTAATAAGAAGAGGCGAAAAATGTCCGACATCCTCTGGCAACCCGACGCCAAGCGCATCGCCAAGACCCGTATGGACGCCTTCCGGCGCTTCATCAATCAGCGACACCACCTCGACGTCGCCGACTACGCCGATCTGCATCCATGGTCCATCGATCAGCGGGTCGACTTCTGGCAAGCCATCGTCGATTTCTTTGATATCCGCTTCCACGATCAACCCGACGCTGTGCTGATCGAAGGCGATCACATGCCCAGCGCCCAATGGTTCCCCGGCGCCACCCTGAACTTCGCCGAACACCTGCTGCGCCGTCGCGACGATGCCGTCGCCGTGGTGGCAATCGGCGAAAACGGCCAGCGTGAGCAGCTGACGTGGGCCGAACTGGCCGAGCATGTCGCCGGTTTTCAGAACAGTTTGATCGCCGCCGGTGTCGGCCTCGGCGATCGCGTTGCCGCGTGCATGCCCAATACCTGGCAAACCCTCGTGGCCATGCTCGCAACCACCAGCCTCGGGGCAATCTGGTCCTGCTCGTCGCCGGACTTCGGCACTCAAGGCGTGATCGACCGCTTCGGCCAGATCGAACCGAAAGTGCTGATCACTTGCGCCGGTTACCGTTACGCCGGCAAAGACATCGACCAGCGCGCCAAGGTCAACGAAATCCTCGAACGCCTGCCGTCACTGCAACAATTGATCGTCGTGCCTTACGCACGTCCACAGGTACGTATCGAAGACTTCCATACCCACGCAGACGTGGCGCTGTGGGATGAGTTCTACGAACCCGGTGGCGAGCCGGATTTTGTCGCCGTGCCCTTCGCGCACCCGCTGTACATCCTTTACTCCAGCGGCACCACCGGCGTGCCAAAATGCATCATTCACAGCACCGGCGGTGTGCTGTTGCAACACATCAAGGAGCACGGCCTGCATGGTGATCTCGGCCCCGGCGACCGTCTGTTCTACTACACCACATGCGGTTGGATGATGTGGAACTGGCTGGTCTCGGCCCTGGCCGTGGGTAGCGCCGTGGTGTTGTACGACGGCTCGCCGTTTCACCCCGGCCCTGAGCGTTTGATCGACTTGATCGACGACGAGCGCATCAGCGTGTTCGGCACCAGTCCCAAATACCTCGCGACGCTGGAAGGCACCGGCGTGAAGCCTCGGCAAAGCCACGATCTTGGCAGCCTGAAAACCCTGCTGTGCACCGGCTCTGCGCTGTCGCCGCACAGTTACGACTACGTTTACCGCGACTTCAAGGCCGACCTGTGCCTGGCGTCGATGTCCGGCGGCACCGACATCGTTTCATGCTTCGTCAATGGCAATCCGTTGTTGCCAGTGCGTCGCGGTGAAATCCAGGGCAAGAGTCTGGGCATGGCCGTCGAGGTCTGGAACGACGCCGGCACACCGGTCATTGGCGAAAAAGGCGAACTGGTTTGTACCCGGCACTTCCCGGCGATGCCCATCGGTCTGTGGAACGACCCGACCGGCGAAAAGCTGCGTGCGTCCTACTTCAGTCAGTTTCCGGGCATCTGGGCTCAGGGCGATTACGCCGAACAGCTGGTTCATGGCGCGATGATGATTCACGGCCGCTCGGACGCAGTACTCAACCCTGGCGGCGTGCGCATCGGCACCGCGGAAATCTATCGTCAGGTGGAGAAAGTCTCGCAAGTGATCGACAGCGTGGCCATTGGTCAGCACTGGCAGGATGACGTGCGAGTGGTGCTGTTCGTGCGCTTGCGCGATGGCGTCGAGCTCGACGAAGCCCTGCAGCAGCAGATCCGCCAGGTCATTCGCGCCAACACCACGCCACGGCATGTGCCGGCGAAGATCGTCGCAGTGACGGACATTCCACGGACCATCAGCGGCAAGGTGGTCGAGCTGGCGGTGCGGAACGTGGTGCATGGCCAGCCGGTGAAGAACACTGATGCCCTGGCCAATCCCGAGGCATTGGCGCAATTCCGCGACCGACCGGAACTCCTTGATTGACGCAGACCGGATGCCTTTCAAGAAGGCAGGTTTGACTCACAGCCCGGTCTGACCGAAGCTGGCAACCTTGCAAAAGCTTGCCAGCTCCCGGATTCCTGCATGCCCCAGTCCCGCCGCTACCTGATCATCAGCCTCTGCGTCCTGTTCGCCATCGGCCTAGCCTGGCTTTTCCTGCGCAGTACGACCCCTGTGGTGCCGGAAGCGATCAAGCGTGGTTACAGCGAAGCACTGACGCAGGCGCGGGCCGGCCAACCGGGCGCAGCGCGGGTGCTTTATCAGCAACTGGGGCGTCCCGACATTTCCCCCAAACGCCGCGTCTGGCTGCATGCCGAGCTGCCCAACTATCCCAGCCCACAGGCCTTGAAACTGGCGGTCGCTGACCTGCAACACACCTCGGCCGACGTGCGCATCGCCGCCATCAGAAGCATCAGCGGGCTGGTTCCCAGCGGCCAGCGCAGTCTGTTGCTGGGCCCACTGCTTGATGACAGCGAACAAAGTGTCCGGTTTGCCGCGGTGAACGCTCTGCTGGGGTTGTCGCCGGACGACCTAGGTTTGTATTTCGCGCCGTTGCAACAGTCCATCGATGCATGGGAACAGGTGCTCACCCACGCGCCTGAAAGTGCTGACAACCAATATCAGTTGGCGCGGTTGCACCTGCACAATGGCGAATTCAAAGCGGCGCAACAGGCGCTTGAGCACACCTTGCGTCTGGCCCCCGACAATCTGCCTGCGTTGGTGATGCAAATCGAAGTCCTGGACAGGCAAGGGCAAAGCGAAGCCGCCCGGCTGCTGCTGGCCAAACAGCTGAAAGCCCAGCCCGATTCCGCCTACCTGCAACATGCCTTGGGGTTGTGGTTGCTGCACCACGGTCAAAGTGAGTTCGCCCTGCTTGGCTTGTCCAAAGCCGTGGAGCTGGAACCGGACAACAAGGATTATCGCTACGACCTGGCAACCACGCTGCATGGCGAACAGGAGCTGGAAGCGGCGCAGAAACAATTGCAGGAAATCGTCCAGCGTCACCCTTCCGATCGAAAGGCCCGGGTGCTGTTGATTAATTATTGGAAAGAAAGCGGACAGCTGCAAAACGTGCAGATTCTGTTGGCGCAACTTGAACAACTCAACCCCGACGACCCGGCACTGCAGCAAGGTCTTTGAAAAGATCGAAGCCTGCGATCTTTTGCTTTTGCATAATCCCCCCACCAAAAAGTGTTGAACGCTCGTCTCCGCCAACGGTCAAGTGAAAAGGCAGTCCATTCCGCCACATCAGGCCTGCTGCCTCGCTTCCCCTAGTCATGAGAGGGTATTTTTTGACCACATCTAACGAGTTGTTCAGTGCAAAAGCCGCCACCGGCATCGAAGGTCTGGATAACATCCTGGCCGGGGGATTGTCCCGCAGACACCTGTTTTTGCTCGAGGGCGAACCCGGCACCGGCAAAACCACCGTCGCTTTGCAGTTTCTATTGGCCGGTGCGTTAGCCGGCGAGCGCTCGTTGTACATCACGCTGTCCGAAACGGAAGAGGAACTGCGTCAAGGGGCTAAGTCCCATGGCTGGGAAATGGATGAAAGCATTCATATTTTCGAGCTCACCCCTCCGGAAAGCCTGCTTAATGCCGATCATCAGCAAAGTCTTCTGTACTCTTCTGACCTGGAGCTGGGTGAAGCCACGAAGCAGATTTTCGAAGTGGTAGAACGAATCAAGCCGACCCGCGTCGTGCTCGACAGCCTTTCCGAGATTCGCCTACTGGCCCAAAGCTCCCTGCGCTACCGCCGTCAGATCCTCGCGATCAAGCACTACTTCGTTCGCTATGACGCCACGGTGCTGTTGCTGGACGACCTGACCACCGAAGCCCTCGACAAAACCGTGCACAGCGTGGCCCATGGTGTGATTCGTCTTGAGGAGCTGACACCCAGCTACGGCGCCGAGCGTCGACGTATCCGCGTGGTGAAGTACCGCGGACAAAAGTACCGCGGCGGCTTTCACGACTTCACGATCATGGGCGACGGCGTGCACGTCTTCCCACGGTTGGTCGCGGCCGAACATCGCGGCAAGTACGTACGCACGCAACTCTCCAGCGGTATCCGGGAAATGGATGCGCTGCTCGGCGGTGGCATCGAGACCGGCTCCAGCACCTTGATTCTTGGTCCGTCCGGTACCGGCAAATCACTCATCACGATGGTTTTCGCCGCAGCCGCCGTGGCGCGCGGAGAAAAAGCCGCATTGTTCATTTTCGATGAAGAACTTGGCTTGCTCTTCGAGCGCATGAACAACATGGGCATCGATTTGCAGGCCCTGCAAGCCACCGGCAATCTGCTGATCGAACAAGTGGATGCTGCGGAATTGTCCCCCGGCGAGTTTTCCCACCGGGTCCGTCGCTGCGTCGACCAGCTCGAAATCAAGACCGTGATCATCGACAGCATCAACGGCTACCAGGCAGCGATGCCGGAAGAAAACGCCTTGGTGTTGCACATGCATGAATTATTGCTATACCTCAATCGCCAGGGCGCCGCGACCTTCATGACCGTCGCCCAACATGGGCTGGTCGGTGACATGCAAGCGCCGGTCGACATTACTTATCTGGCCGATACGGTGATCCTGCTGCGCTACTTCGAAGCGCTGGGTCAGGTTCGGCGGGCGATTTCGGTCATCAAGAAACGCACCGGCAGCCATGAAACAACCATCCGCGAATACCGGATCAATCACCAGGGCATGACCATCGGCGAACCACTGAGCGCTTTTCAAGGTGTATTGCGTGGCGTTCCGACCTACATGGGTGAAAGCCAACCGTTGCTCGAGGATAAAAACCCGTGACGGTGCAGCAAGCAACGACCGAGCGCGCGATCATTCTCGCGCCGCTGGGACGTGACAGCCAGATTGCTTTGATGTTGCTTAACGAAGCGGGTTACGACGGCGTCATCACCCGGGACCTAATTGGCCTGTGTGCCGAGCTGGAGCAAGGCGCCGGGTTACTGTTGATCTCCTCCGAGGCGTTGCTGGGCAGCGACGTCGAACCGCTGTTCAGTCTGATCGAGCAGCAACCCGCGTGGTCCGACTTGCCGATTGTGCTGATGACCTACCATGGCGGCCCCGAACAGAACCCCGCCTCGCGCTTCGGCGCGCAACTGGGCAACGTCACCTTCCTTGAGCGCCCTTTTCATCCCGTGACGTTGATCAGCCTGGTGACCACCGCGTTGCGCGGGCGTCGACGACAGTATGAAGCCAGGGACCGGCTGATCGACCTGAGTCAAAGCGAACTGCGTTTGCAAACCACTCTTGAAACCCTGGAACAGCAGGTTGAGGAACGCACGGCGCAACTGCGACACAATGAGGAAGCCCTGCGCCAATCCCAGAAAATGGAAGCGGTCGGCCAACTCACTGGCGGCATTGCCCACGACTTCAACAACATGCTGACCGGGATCATCGGCAGCCTGGAACTGCTGCGCCGGCGCCTGGCCCGCGGCCGCACCGAGGACCTGGACGGTCTGATCGACCTGGGCGTGACGTCGGCCAACCGCGCGGCCAGTCTGACCCACCGTTTACTGGCATTCTCCCGGCGCCAGTCGCTGGACTCCAAACCTGTCGAAATGAACGATCTGGTGGTTTCCATGGGCGAGTTGTTGCAGCGCAGCATCAACGAAAGCATCCACCTGGAGATGCAACTGAATTCGCAATTGTGGGTGGCCGAGGCTGACCCCAATCAGCTGGAAAGTGCCCTGCTCAATCTGGTGATCAATGCGCGGGATGCCATGCCTGACGGCGGCAAACTGGTGGTCAAAACCGAAAACCGGCACCTGGATCACACCTTCACCGACGCTCACAGCAATCTTGAACCCGGCGACTATGTAGTGCTCAGCGTTACCGACACCGGGTGCGGCATGCCGCGAAGCACGATCAATCGCGCCTTCGACCCTTTCTTCACCACCAAACCTATCGGCCAGGGCACCGGTCTTGGCTTGTCGATGATCTACGGCTTCAGCAAACAGTCACGCGGGCACGTTGCGATTGACAGCGAAGTAGGCGAAGGCACAACGGTGAGTCTGTTTCTGCCACGTTTCCGCGGTGATGACGTGCCGGACGAGAGTCCATCCGACGTCCAGCATCCGTTGATCGCGCTGGACGGCGAGACGGTGCTGATCGTCGAAGATGATCCGGCGGTCCGGGTGCTGGTCAGTACAGTGCTGAGCGACCTGGGTTACACGTTCGTCGAAGCCAGCGATGCCGACAGCGCGGTGCCGATTCTGGAGTCAGGGCAACGTATTGACCTGATGATCAGCGACGTGGGGTTACCGGGCATGAATGGCCGTCAACTGGCGGAAATCGGCCGGCAGTGCCGGCCCGATCTCAAGGTGTTGTTCATTACGGGTTATGCCGAACACGCGGCGGTGCGCGGTGGCTTCCTGGATCCTGGCATGCAGATGATTACCAAGCCGTTTACCTTCGACCTGTTGACGGCGAAAGTCCGCGAAATGATCAGAATTTAATACGCTCCTGTAGGAGCGAGCTTGCTCGCGAAAAACGTCTGGACAACGGGTTCATCCAGACAGCTCGCGTTATCGTTTACGACCATCGCGAGCAAGCTTGCTCCTACGACAGCATGTCCTGCATCAATTCCTGCAATACATCCAGATCAAACGGCTTGCCCAGAATCGGCGCCTTGCGCGTGATCGGGCTATCGGTCTCGCGGATTTCCTGCGGGTAACCGCTGATGAAGATCACCTTGAGTTCCGGTCGCAGTTTCACGGCGGGTTCGGCGATCTGCACGCCAGAAATTCCGCCCGGCAGGCGAAAGTCGGTGATCATCATGTCCAGGTGCGGCTTGCTCGCCAAAATCTCGAAGGCCTGCTCGCCGTTTTCGGCCTGCAGCACCCGGTAACCCTCACCCGACAGATAGGCCGACAGCACCATCAGAATCGAGGGGTCATCTTCGACGATCAATACGACGTCTTGTGCATCTTCACTCATGGGAAGCCTTTGTTCGGTCAGTAGCTGCTGATACGACCCCGGGGTCGATCAGAGGTTGCGTTTATCCGACTGTTTTCCTACAGCGGCAGACAAACGCGAAACAAGGCGCCTTCGCCAATCCGGCTCTCGACGGTAATGGAACCGCCATGGGCGGTCACGATCTGTTCTGAAATAAATAACCCCAGGCCCAGCCCGGCGACAGCGTGCCTCGCTGAAACCCGTTCGAACTGCTGAAAGATACGCTTCTGGTTTTCCTGATCGATGCCGATCCCCTGATCGCGCACTTCCACCAACGCCTGATTGTTCTCACTGTACACCTTCACGCCGATCGGGCTCTTGGCGCCGTAACGCAATGCGTTGGTCAGCAGGTTGGAAATCACCTGTTCAATGCGGAATTCGTCCCAGCTGCCCCATAACGGTTGCTCGGCGTCGAGGGTGACCGAGGATTCGGCGGCTTCGATCTGCGGGGCGAAGTTCTGCAGCAAGTTGCGCACCAGCGCCGACAGGTCGAAACGTGACGGTCGAATCGACAACTTGCCCGTGCGAATCCGCGACACATCCAGCATGTCTTCGATCAGGCGGATCAGGCTTTTGATCTGCCGTTCGTCGCGATCGACCATCGCGTGCATCTTGTCCAGGGTGAACGCTGCGGCGTTGTCCCTGGCCAGGTGCATCTTGCGCAGCTGGGTCTCAAGGATCAAGCCGTTGAGCGGCGTACGCACCTCATGGGCGACGATGGACATGAAGTCATCGCGCATGCGCACCGCCTGCTCCAGTTCCCGTTGCGTGCTCTGCAACTGTTGAAGCAGCGCTTCCTGTTCCCGGCGGCTCTGCTCCAGCGCTTCGACCTGTTGCTTCATGGCCTTGCTCTGGCGGAACAGGTCGACGAACACATTGACCTTGCTCTTGACCGCATGGATATCCAGCGGCTTGTGCAAAAAATCCACGGCGCCGCTTTCGTAGCCTTTGAACGCGTAGTTCAGTTCACGGCCAGCGGCACTGACAAACACAATCGGGATGTTCTTGGTTTTTTCCGTGCCGCGCATCAGTTCGGCCAGTTCGAAACCGTTCATGCCGGGCATCTGCACGTCGAGAATGGCCATGGCGAATTCGTGTTGTAACAGCAGCGACAAGGCCTCGTCGGCGGACAAGGCTTTGTAGACCACGCGGTCTTCACGCTTGATCAGCGCCTCAAGCGCCAACAGATTCTCCGGCAGATCGTCGACGATCAGCAGTTTGGCTTGGATGTTACTTAGCATGCTATTCGTTCCAGCTCGACAAGCAGACGGCCGATGCCGCGTATGGGGAGAATATGATCCGGTTGGTGGGTATCCAGCGCCGCCAGGGGCATCGTCGCGACTTGGGCATCGTCCGGGTCCTGCACAATGGTCAGGCCGCCACGATGCTTGACCTCGGCCATGCCGATCGCGCCATCGCGATTGGCGCCGGTCAACAGCACCGCGGCCAAATTCGGGCCATAGGCATCCGCAGCGGACGAGAACAAGTAATCGATGGCGGGTCGCGAATAATGCACGCGGTCTTCCAGGCTCAGAGAAAGGGTGCGGTCATGCTCCACCGACAAGTGATAGCCGGGCGTTGCGAAATACAGGGTTCCGGCTTCGACATGAGTCTTGTCGCCGGCCTCGACAACCCGCATCGACACTCTCCGGGCAAACACGTCGGCCAGGTGGCTGCGACGCTCGTCGGGCAGGTGCAATACCACAATGATTGGCAGCACGAAGCCTTCGCGCAGAGGGCTGAGGATACTCAGCAAAGCCTCCACACCACCGGCTGAAGCACCGATCACGATAGCCTCCACACAAGGCAACTGCGCTGCATTGTTCATGATTTTCGGTAAATCCGTTCTTGTTTGACCAACGGCTCGAACTGGTTGCCGAAGGCCGAAAAATCCGGGGTTTCCTTGCTGCCCAGCACCAGAAAACCACGATGGCAAAGGGATTCATGGAACAACCCAAAGGCCCGATCCTGAAGTTTTTTATTAAAATAAATCAATACGTTACGACACGATATTAATTGAGTCTCGGAAAACACACTGTCGGTCGCAAGGCTGTGGTCGGCGAAGGTCACGTTCTCGCACAGACTCTTATCGAAAATCGCATAGCCGTACGCCGCCGTGTAGTAGTCGGCAAATGAACGCTGGCCACCGGCCTGCTGGTAGTTATGAGTGTAGGCGCGGACATTCTCTATTGAGAAAATCCCCTGCTTGGCCTTGTCCAGCGAGCGCGGATTGATGTCAGTGGCGTAGATGATGGTGCGATCGAGCAAGCCTTCTTCGCGCAGCAGAATCGCCATCGAATAGACCTCTTCACCGGTGCTGCAGCCGGCGATCCAGATCTTGATCGAGGGATAGGTCTTGAGCAGCGGCACCACTTCCTGGCGAATGGCGAGAAAGTGTGAAGGATCGCGGAACATCTCGCTGACCGGGATCGTCAGCAATTGCAGCAACTGCATGAACGCCGTCGGGTCGTGCAATACCTTCTCTTGCAGCGCCGAAATGGTCGCGCAGTCGAATTCACTCAACGCGTGTTGGACGCGACGCTTGATCGACGCGCCGGAATAATCGCGGAAGTCGTAGCTGTATTTGAGGTAGATCGCCTCGATCAACAACCTCAATTCGATTTCGCTGTTTCGCTGCACTGAATAAATGCGTTCCACTAAATGCGTTCCATCTTCGGTAACCACACGCGAATCAGCGAGAACAATCGATCCAGGTCGATAGGCTTCGCCAGGTAATCGTTGGAGCCGGCCTGCAGGCAGCGCTCCTGATCGTCCTTCATGGCCTTGGCCGTCACCGCGATGATCGGCAGCTTGCGCCAGCGCGGATCCTGGCGGATCAGGCTCGTCGCCTCGAAACCGTCCATCTCCGGCATCATCACGTCCATCAACACCAGATCGATGTCCTCCACTTCATTCAATCTTTCAATCGCTTCACGACCGTTCCGGCCTATGACCACGACTGCACCCTTTTGCTCCAGCGCGCTGGTGAGGGCGAAGATGTTGCGCACATCGTCGTCCACCAGCAGCACCTTGCGACCCTCGAAAACCTTGTCGCGGCTGCGCGCAGTCTTGAGCATCGTCTGCCGTTCATGGGACAACCGCGATTCGACTTTGTGCAGAAAGAGTGTGACCTCATCCAGCAAACGCTCCGGCGACCGCGCGCCCTTGATGATGATCGAGCGCGAATACTTGCGCAGCTCGGCCTCTTCGTCCCGGGTCAGGTTGCGCCCGGTGTAGACGATCACCGGTGGGAACGAGCAGATATCCTCGGTGGACATGCGCTTGAGCAGGTCATTGCCAAGCATGTCCGGCAGCTTGAGGTCGATGATCATGCAGTCGAAAACCGTCGTGCGCAGCAGGTTCAGCGCATCCTGCGCCAGACCTACGGCGGTAATTTCGATGTCCTCGTCGCCGATCAACCGGGCAATGCTGTCGCGCTGCAGATCATCGTCTTCGACCAACAGCACCCGCTTGACTTTCTGGGTCAGCTTGGCTTCAAGGCGAGCAAACACGTCCTTGAGCTCTTCGCGGGTGGTCGGCTTGACCGCGTAACCGATCGCCCCCATGTGCATGGCGGCTTCGACGCGGTCTTCGACCGAGATCACATGGACCGGGATGTGCCGGGTCTGCGCGTGTTCCTTCAGGCGTTGCAACACGGTCAGGCCGGAATGGTCCGGCAGGCGCATGTCCAGCAGGATCGCATCGGGAATGTAATCCCTGGCCAGGTCATAACCTTCGTCAGCGCCATGGGCGACCAGGCACTGATAACCCAGTTCATGTGCCAGGTCATAGAGGATATGCGCAAAGTTTGGCTCATCTTCCACCACCAGAATGCAGCGGGTGGTGAACGGGGCGTTGTTTCGGTCGTCGTTGAAACGCGGAATGTCGACTTCAGCTATCAACGGCACCAAGGCAGCGGTTGCCACTCTCGGCGTTAGCGCCACCCTTTCGGCCTTCATCGGCTCGACCGGTGTTTCCCCCGGCTCGATGTACTGCTGCGGCAAGACCAAGGTAAACACACTGCCTTGGCCCGGCTCGCTGGTGACACCGATGGAACCGCCGAGCAATGCTGCCAGGTCACGGGAAATCGACAGGCCCAGGCCGGTGCCGCCATAACGCCGATTGGTGGTGCCATCGGCCTGGCGGAACGCTTCGAAGATACTTTCCTGTTGATCCGCTGCAATGCCGATCCCGGAATCGCGAACGATAAACGCGATGCCTTCGTCTGGCTGGCTCGCAACGGTCAGGCTGACCGAACCTCGCTCGGTGAACTTCAACGCATTCGACAGCAGGTTCTTGATCACCTGCTCCAGGCGCTGACGGTCGGTGTAGATCATCGTCGGCGCACCGGGCTGCAGATCGACCTGGAAATCCAGTTTCTTTTCCGTGGCCATCGGCTGGAACATCCCGCGCAAACCGTCGACCAGACGCACGACGCTGGTGTTCTCCGGACGCACCTCAAGCTTGCCGGCCTCGACCTTGGAAATGTCGAGGATGTCATTGATCAGGTTCAGCAGATCGTTACCGGCCGAATAGATCGACTCGGCGAACTTGACCTGCTCGGCGCTGAGATTTTCCTGGGGGTTTTCCGCCAGCAGCTTGGCCAGGATCAACGAACTGTTCAGCGGCGTGCGCAACTCGTGGGACATGTTGGCGAGGAATTCGGACTTGTACTTGCTCGAACGCTGCAATTCTTCGGCGCGCTCTTCGAGCTGGGTCTGGGCCTGATTCAGCTCGGTGTTCTTCAAGTCCATGGCATCGCGCTGCTCGGCCAGGATCTGCGCCTGATCGGCAAGCTGTTCATTGGTCTGCTCCAGCTCGACCTGCTGGGTTTCCAGATGCGCCTGGGATTCCTTGAGAATCCTTGATTGTTCTTCAAGCTCTTCGTTGGCGGACTTGAGTTCTTCCTGCTGGACCTGCAACTCTTCATTGAGTTGCTGGGTTTCGGCCAGCACTTCCTGCAAGCGCTGGCGATAGCGCGCGGCTTCGATGGACGTGCCGATGTTGCCGGCAATCAATTCGAGCAGTTCGATGTCGCGCTCGTTCAACGGACGCAGAAAGCCCAATTCGATGACACCGTTCACCCGTTCATCATCGCTGGTCGGCACGACCAGCACGCTGTGCGGAAGGCCTTCGCCGAGACCGGAGGTGACTTTGAAGTAGTCGCTCGGTACGTGGTCGAGTCGGATCAGGCGCGCCTGTTGCGCCACTTGGCCAACAATGCCTTCATCGCTGTGAATCTGCTGGTCGCGCTCTTCCTGCTCGCGGGAGAAACCGTAAGACGCCACCCGTTTGAGGCCACCGTGTTCCTCACGTACGTAGATAGCCGCGACGGCGATACCCAGGTATTGCGCACAAAACTGCAAAATGTTGCGACCCAAGGAGTTCAGGGACAGTTGCCCCAGCACCTGCTCGGCCAGTTCGGTTTGACCGTTGCGCAGCCAGGCCTGTTGCTCCAGGCGCCGGGCGCTGGCCCGTTGTGCCGTGAGCGTCGCGCTGTAGCTTTGCGAGAGATTGAGCAAATCCCGACGGCCGATGTAAGCCAGCAACGCACTGATACCGAGGATAAACAACAGGTAAAGGCTGATACTCCAGACCGTCGTGCGGCGCACGTCTTCATTGCGCGAGACACGCAACTGCTGCTCCATCTCGATCACGTCTTCGAATTGCTTGCGGATCTCATCGGTCAGGCGCTTGCCACGCCCGGCCCTGACCACGCTGCGGTAATCGCCGCTCGCACGCTGCAAGTCGATCAGGCTCTGCGCGTACGTGCCCCACTCATTCTGCAAGGCCTGGAGCCGTTGCAGCCGGTCCGTTTGCACCGGGTTGTCAGCGGTCAGTTCGAGCAAGGTCTTGACCGCTACCGCAACTCTCGGACGAGCGGTTTCGTAGGGTTCGAGGAATTTCTCGTCGCCACTGAGGAGAAAGCCGCGCATGCCGGTTTCCAGATCAACGGTCAGCTTCAACGCTTCATTGGCGTTATTGATCACCCGGTCGGTGTGCTCGACCCACTGGATCACCGACAGCAGATAAGTGATCAGTGAGACAAAGAACACTGCACTGAGCACGCCTACACCCAACGGAAGGCTGACGTTGCGGCTCAGGAGTTTACGGAATCGTTGCTCATCAACCGAAGACGCAGTGGTCATGGGAAGGCCTTGTCGAACTGTTTAAAACCACAGAGTTTGCCCCAATTCTGCCGGTTTGATCCATTTTTCTGACGCCGCTTCAGGCAAAATCCTACATTCCGCTGCTCCAGCGCAGGGGAGCGGTTATCCTTGCCGACCCTGTGCGGCTATTCTTTTTATTGCGTGGCCGGGAACTTGTCGGGTTCCGTCACTTACTCATGCTAGAGCCCGGTTCTTTTGATCGACCGGCCACCAAAATCAATTTTTGAGAGCCCCATTATGTCCGCCGAACAATCCATCATCCTGGTCGTCGAAGACGACGACATCGTGCGCATGCTGATAGTCGATGTCCTCGAGGAGCTGGAATTCAGGGTATTGGAGGCTGACGGGAGCGAACAGGCGCTGCTGTATCTCAACGATGAAGATCACGCCATCGATCTGATGATGACCGACGTCGGGTTGCCGGTGATGGATGGCCGTGAATTGGCCACACAGGCGCGCATGGTTCGCCCTGAACTGCCGATCCTGTTCGCCAGCGGTTATGCCGAGAGCATTGAGGTGCCTGAAGGCATGCATGTGATCGGCAAGCCGTTCTCCATCGATCAACTGCGGGACAAGGTCAAAGGCATTCTGAACAACCGCTGATCTGCGCTGAAGCAGGCTCAGTCATCGCCCTGCTGTGGTTTAATTGCGCCCCGTTTTTATCCCTGCCCGCGTCAAGGAATTCCCCTTCATGAGTCTGCCCCGCGCCACCAAAGTCCTGGTTATCGGTTACGTTTGGCCCGAACCTCGGTCCTCGGCGGCTGGCGGCTATGTAATGCAACTGCTCGGAACCTTCCTGCAACAAGGCTGGGACGTGACGTTCAGCAGCCCGGCCGGCGCCGGGGAACACCAGGAAGACCTGACGCCACTGGGTATCCGTGAAGTGCCCATCGAGTTGAACAACAGCAGTTTCGACGCTTTTGTCAGCGAGCTGGCGCCGGATATCGTGCTGTTCGAGCAATTCATGATGGAAGAACAATTCGGCTGGCGCGTCGAAAAGCACTGTCCCGATGCCCTGCGCGTTCTCGGCACGCAAGATCTGCAAAGCCTCCGGCATGCTCGCCATCAACGGCTCAAGGATCGCTTGAAGGCCAGTGACGATGCCAATGACTTCAACGGCTTGTTCGCACCAGCCTTGCGTGAAGAATTCGAACTGATGGCCGGCACCGACCTGGCCAAACGGGAGATTGCGGCGCTGTATCGCTGCGACGTGAACCTGATGATTTCCGACGTGGAAATCGAGTTGCTGGTCGAGCAGTTCAATGTGCCACGCCACCTGTTGCATTGGTGCCCGTTGATGGTCGATGTACCCGACAACTTGCACGCACCGTTTGAAGACCGGGGGCACTTCATCCATATCGGCAACTTTCGCCATGCGCCCAACTGGGATGCGGTGCTCTGGCTGAAAACCACGATCTGGCCGTTGATTCGCGAGCAGTTGCCCACTGCGCAATTGCACATCTACGGGGCCTATACGCCACCCAAGGCGACGGCCCTGCACAATGCGGCTCAGGGTTTCCATGTGATGAACTGGGCGGAAGATGCGTTGCAAGTGATGGCGGCGGCGCGGGTGTGCCTGGCGCCGTTGCGTTTCGGCGCGGGCATCAAAGGCAAAATCGTCGATGCGATGATGTGCGGTACGCCAAATGTCACCACACCTATTGGTGCCGAAGGCATGCAGGGCCAAGGCTCCTGGCCCGGCGCGGTGACCCGTACGGCGCGCGAGTTCGCCGATTGCGCTGCGCAGCTTTATAACGACAAGGCGCACTGGCAGAACGCTCAGGTGCAGGGGCAGGCACTTTTGGCCGAGCGATACCGGCAGTCGGTTCACGGCCCTGCCCTGATCGAAAAACTGATCCACAGCCTGGAACATCTGACACAACTTCGGAGGGATAACTTTACCGGCAGCATGTTACGTCATCACCAACATAAAAGTACCCAGTACATGGCGCAATGGATTGAAGCCAAGAACCGTAATCCATCAACGACTTCGTAACTTCCAGTTGTCAAATAATGCTCAGCGCAATAACCACCCCCTTAAGGAAACTCTGAAAAAGACTTCCATCTCTGGTGAAATACGCACCTCACACGAACCGAACGGTTGAGCCCCGATGAAACAGATGTCCTTCGCCGATGCCGAATATGCCGGCAAACGTAAGCAGACCCGCCGTGAGCGCTTCCTAATCGAGATGGATCAGGTCGTGCCGTGGAAGGGTTTGATTACCTTGATCGAGCCGTATTATCCGAAGGGTGACGGTGGGCGTCCGGCGTATCCGTTGTCGGCCATGTTGCGGGTGCATCTGATGCAGAACTGGTTCGGTTACAGCGATCCGGCGATGGAAGAAGCGCTCTACGAAACCACGATCCTGCGCCAGTTTTCCGGGCTGTACCTAGATCGGATTCCCGATGAAACCACGATCCTCAACTTCCGGCGCCTGCTGGAAAAACATGAGTTGGCGGGCGGGATTTTGCAGGTCATCAACGGCTATCTGGGTGACCGTGGCCTGCTGTTGCGCCAAGGCACCGTGGTCGATGCGACGATCATTCATGCGCCGAGTTCGACCAAGAACAAGGACGGCAAGCGCGACCCGGAAATGCACCAGACCAAGAAAGGGAATATGTATTTCTTCGGGATGAAAGCGCACATTGGCGTCGATGCCGAGTCCGGTTTAGTGCATAGCGTGGTCGGCACGGCGGCGAATGTGGCGGACGTGACTCAAGTCGATCAGTTGCTGCACGGCGAGGAAACCTACGTCTCTGGCGATGCCGGTTACACCGGCGTGGACAAACGTCCTGAACATCAGAACCGCCAAATGATCTGGTCGATTGCCGCCCGGCCCAGTAGCTATAAAAAACACGCGAAAAAGAGTTTGATCGGTCGCCTGCGCCGCAAGATTGAATACGCCAAGGCGCAAGTCAGGGCCAAGGTTGAACATCCGTTTCGAGTGATCAAGCGTCAGTTTGGTTATACGAAAGTGCGCTTTCGTGGTCTGGCGAAGAACATCGGTCAGCAGACGACATTGTTCGCGTTGTCGAATCTGTGGATGGTGCGAAAGCGATTGCTGAGTGCAGGAGAGGTGCGCCTGTAATGCGGGCTAATCGCCCTGAAACGGCGCGATAGAGGGAAAACCATGAGTTAAGAGCAGAAAAGGTCTGGATTTCGACCGAATAAACGTTTTTTGAACCTCAAGCAGAGAGGGCATCAAAAATCGGTGGGTACTTCAGACCTTCCTTAAGTCGGCGAGATACTTTTTGTATCAAGCCGATCCTTGGATATCAATCCACCCGTGGTTATACATAGTGCCCGCGCGCCAACTTTTCATTCTTGGCACAACAACTTTCTCTAGACCGGCAAGGAAGCCTTCATGCAAAACCCTACTTCTGAAAGTTATACACTCAACAGCTGGATGACCGCCACGCCGGGCATCGATTTACTGTCCCTGAGTCAATTGATACTGCCAGGCGCCCATAACGCCGGCGTAGACAAAAAAGCCGCGTACCGCGCACCGGGCATTGTTCACTGGGCTGCCTGCCAGAACCACTCCTTTTACGAGCAGTTGCGCCATGGCGCCCGAGTGCTGGATGCGAGGATTGAATATGCCGTCGATGCCCGCGGCGTGGGAACGTTCTGGTTTCAACATAACGGTCACCGGTCCTCACGCTCCCTGGAAAATCTGATCATGCAGGTGCGCCGTTTTGTTCAGGAGAACCCTGACGAATTCATTCTCCTGGATTTCCATGAATTGAGATCCGGTAACAGGGCGTTTGATTACAGGGAGTTCAACCGTTTCATGCTGACGCATCTGGGCGACCAGATCATTCCTTCGATCAATCAGGATCTGAGCCTTGGTCAACTCAAGGAACGGAGCCGCGTCCAGAGGGTATGGGTCGCTGCCGAGCGTCACTCGCAACTGGATCGACAATGGTTTCTTCCGCCAATCAGGCATAAATGGAGTGGAATTGCAGACACCAACGTCCGCGAACTGGAAGCTCACATTACTAAGGTGATGAACTTCGCTCCCTACCCCTACGCGTATTCATTGTCCGCTACCAGCTACAGCCTCACCGGCGGGCCTGTCGACATCAAAAGGCACCTTGATCGCTGGTTTGACCCCGTTGCCAGCGACTGGATCTTCAACTGCAATATTATTAATGCAGATTTCTTTGAAGAGTCCAATCTCGTAGAAAACTGCCGTGCGGCCAGCATAATAAAAGCGCAGCATTCATCATTTAAATAGCGCCCATCAACCAGCCACCTATCTCTATTTAACCATAAACAGTTACTTCGTCCACGGACGGGACACGCTCAGCAACAAGGAATATACATGACACTCAACGACACGCTTGATAAACAGACCTGGATGAGCAACGTCGTCGATATCGACAAGTTAAAGCTCACCGACATTGTCTGGCCGGGCGCTCATAATGCCGGCATGGATACAAAAGCGCCCAACTATGAAGTGGTCTTCGGCAACTGGACGACCTGCCAGAATGATTCGTTTGCCTGGCAACTTGCCAACGGGGCGCGCGCCTTCGATCTACGCCTCGGTTACCGTGAGGGCCGGGACCAATCGATTTTTTATTTTCATCACAATGGCTTTCAGTCCCATCGGGTCCTGGACGACTTGATCGAAGCTGTGTTGGCGTTTCTTGATCGCAACAAAGACGAATTCGTCGTGCTGGACTTTCACCAATTGGGCGATGACGACAAACCTTTCGACCATGGAAAGCTGGCAGACATACTGCTGCGTCGACTTGGGCCACGCATCATTCCCAATGCTGACAGTGTCAAAACGGTGGGCGAACTCAAACGATCCAGCCCGCTACGAAGAATCGTCATGACCGCGCCGGCGATTCAAGGTTTGACTGGCGAACACTTCTGGCCAAGGATTCCACACAAATGGACTGGCAAGACCTTCACTGACACAGAGGACCTTTATAGTTATGTCGAAACCACTTTGAAAGACGCGCCTTACACCTTTCTATGGTCGTTGTCGGCCACCTGCTATTCACTGCTGGGCGGACCTCTGCATATAAAAAACCAGATTAACAGCTGGTTCAGCACGACGGGGGATTGGGTCACTCGTTGCAGCATCATCAACACCGATTTTTTCGACGAGTCAGACATCGTCCGTTATTGCTCAAGCGCTACGCGCCTGAAAGCAGTGTACGGCGACAGGCTGCACGCGCGCCCCTGAACAACCGGTGGGGTACGCTGGCGTTGGGTGCAGGGAAAGAGGCATGATCGAGGTGCGATAACAAGAAAAGCGCCCCTGCCATGACCCGAACCGCCCGAGTGACCGACCCTTCCTACGAACTGATGGATGACCACAATGGGTTGTCCATCATTTATCGTCAGCACGGCTTCCCCTGCCCTCTGGTGCGGTGGCATTTTCACAAGGAATACGAACTGCACCTGATCGTCGCCAGCTCCGGCAAGGTGTTCATTGGCGACTACATCGGCAATTTCTATCCGGAATCACTGTTCCTCACCGGCCCCAACCTGCCCCATAACTGGATCAGCCAGGTCGCGGAAGATGAAGTGGTGCCCAAGCGCGACATGCTGGTCAACTTCACCGACGAGTTGTTCGAGAGCGGCCTTCAGGTTTTTGCCGAGTTCAAGACGCTGACCCCCTTGCTGGAGCGCGCTCAATACGGCATCGAGTTTCGCTGCAAGCGCACAGTCGGTCAGGCCATGACCTTGATGCAGCGCATTGCCGACACTCAGGGCGTGACCCGGCTCGGGCACTTTTTCATTTTGCTGGAGTTGCTCGCCGCTTCCGATGACTACGAGTTGTTGTCCGGTGCGACGACGCCGCATCTGGCTGACGAACACAACATCGACCGCACAAACCGGGCGGTGGATTACATCTTTGCCCACTACGCCCGTGAACTGCCGCTTGAGGAAGTCGCCGAGCACCTTGGCATGAAGCCCACCTATTTCAGCCGCGTGTTCAAGCAGGCCACCGGGCGCTGCTTCATCGAGTTCGTCAACCGGCTGCGCATCAGCAAGTCCTGCGAACTGCTGGCCGACGGCGACAAACCGGTGACCGATGTGTGTTTCGAGTCGGGCTTCAACAATATTTCCAATTTCAACCGGCGGTTTCAGCAGCTCAAGGGCATGACACCGTCGCATTATCGGCGGCTGGCGGTGCAGCGGTTGACCGAGCAAAACCTGGTTTGACCCAAAACCCTGTGGGAGCAAGCTTGCTCGCGATGGCGGCGTGTCAGGCTACATCAATGGCGGCTGATACAACCTCATCGCGAGCAAGCTCGCTCCCACAGGTGCTGCGCTAAAGCCAGAAACCTGTACATATTCGATACCGCCCGGTACCAGAAAAGCCCTTCCCTACGTCTGCCCCTCCAAAGCCCAGTGCAAATTAGTATCGATTTCAGTGCGATGAATGATTTGTCTCATCCTCCATTGAGGGCTGTAATCAGCGCACAGCTTCCTGCCATCGGAAGACACAAAAACAATAACTGTCCTTCTGTCCCCACCGGGCGCAGAAAAGGAGTGCACGATGCAACCTTCTGTAAAAGCTCTGCTAGCCCTCACCTGCATGACCCTCAGCAGCGTCAGCGTCGGCGCTCAGACCCTGACCATCGCCACCGTCAACAACAGCGACATGATCCGCATGCAAAAGCTCTCGAAAACCTTCGAGGCCGAGCACCCGGACATCAAGCTCAATTGGGTGGTGCTGGAAGAAAACGTTCTGCGCCAACGCCTGACTACTGACATCGCCACTCAGGGCGGGCAGTTCGATGTGCTGACCATCGGCATGTACGAAGCCGCACTCTGGGGAGCCAATGAAGGATTTGCCCACCACTTATGACCTCGACGACGTTTTCCCTTCCGTGCGTGAAGGCCTGTCGGTTAAAGGTTCGCTGTATGCCCTGCCGTTCTACGCCGAAAGCTCCATCACCTATTACCGCACCGACCTGTTCAAGGACGCCGGGCTGACCATGCCCGAGCGCCCGACCTGGGAACAGATCGGCGAATTCGCCGGCAAACTCACCAACAAGGACAAAGAACAGTACGGCATCTGCCTGCGCGGCAAAGCCGGCTGGGGCGAGAACATGGCGCTGATCACCACCGTCGCCAACGCCTATGGCGCACGCTGGTTCGATGGGAAGTGGCAGCCGGAATTCACTGGTCCCGAGTGGAAAAATGCGCTGAACTTCTACGTCGACACCATGAAGAAATCCGGCCCACCGGGCGCGTCGAGTAACGGTTTCAACGAAAACCTCGCGCTGTTCAACAGCGGAAAGTGCGCGATCTGGGTCGATGCCAGCGTCGCCGGCTCGTTCGTCACCGATAAAACCCAGAGCAAGGTCAGCGATCACGTTGGCTTCACTTACGCGCCGCACCAGACCACCGACAAGGGTTCGGCCTGGCTCTATTCGTGGGCGCTGGCGATTCCAACCAGTTCCAAGTCCAAGGACGCGGCGAAAACCTTCAGTACCTGGGCCACCTCCAAGGAATACGGCGCGCTGGTCGCGGAAAAAGACGGCATCGCCAACGTGCCGCCCGGCACTCGGGCCTCGACCTACAGCGACGCCTACATGAGCGCCGCACCGTTCGCCAAGGTGACGCTGGAGTCGCTGAAAGCGGCGAACCCGAGCAAACCGACGCTCAAACCGGTGCCGTACATCGGCATCCAGCTGGTGACCATTCCCGAGTTCCAGGGCATTGGCACTCAGGTCGGCAAGTCGTTTTCGGCGGCGCTGATTGGCCAGACCACGGTTGACCAAGCCTTGGCTGCCGCCCAGCAAACCACCGAACGCGAAATGAAGCGCGCGGGTTACCCCAAGTAACCCCGCATCCTCCTGTGGGAGCGAGCTTGCTCGCGATGACGGCCTCCCATTCAAAATTTTGGGTGACTGATACACCGCCATCGCGAGCAAGCTCGCTCCCACACTGGATCTTCGTATGTCTGTCCCAATCGGTTTAACACCATGAATATTTCAACTGCAAAAGCTCAAATCGACATTCCCCAACCGGTGCGTAAAAGCCGGTTGGCCAACCCCGGCTGGTTTCTGGTCAGCCCCTCGGTGGCGTTGTTGCTGCTGTGGATGATCGTGCCGCTGGGCATGACCGTTTACTTTTCGATGATCCGCTACAACCTGCTCAATCCCGGCGAAAACGAATTCGTCGGACTGGAGAACTTCACCTACTTCCTGACGGACTCCGGGTTCATGCCCGGCGCCACCAACACCTTGTTGCTGGTGGGTAGCGTGTTGCTGATCAGCGTAGTGCTCGGGGTGCTGATCAGTGCGCTGCTGGAAGCCAGTGAGTTTCTCGGTCGCGGCATCGTGCGGGTGATGTTGATCTCGCCGTTCTTCATCATGCCCACCGTCGGCGCGCTGATTTGGAAGAACCTGATTTTCCATCCGGTTTCGGGGATTCTCGCCTACGTCTGGAAGCTGTTCGGCGCGCAACCGGTGGACTGGCTGGCGCACTACCCGCTGCTGTCGATCATCATCATTGTCTCGTGGCAATGGCTGCCGTTCGCGATCCTGATCCTGATGACCGCCATGCAATCCCTCGACCAGGAACAGAAAGAAGCCGCGCGCCTCGACGGCGCCGGGCCGGTCGCGATTTTCTGGCACCTGACCCTGCCGCATCTGGCGCGGCCGATTGCGGTGGTGGTGATGATCGAAACCATCTTCCTGCTCTCGGTGTTCGCCGAAATCTTCACCACCACCAACGGCGGCCCCGGCTACGCCTCGACCAACCTCGCCTACCTGATCTACAACCAGGCGCTGGTGCAGTTCGACGTCGGCATGGCGTCCGCCGGCGGATTGATCGCGGTGGTGATTGCCAACATCGCGGCCATCGTGCTGGTGCGGATGATCGGCAAAAACCTGACAGACAAAGCCTGAGGCCTGCGCCATGACCCTTCAACAATCCCGTCGCCTGCAAAGCCTGCTGCTCGGCACCCTCGCCTGGGCCATCGCGATCCTGATCTTCTTCCCGATCTTCTGGATGGTACTGACCAGTTTCAAGACCGAAATCGACGCCTTCGCCACGCCGCCGCAATTCATCTTCACGCCGACGCTGGAAAACTACCTGCACATCAACGAGCGTAGCGATTACTTCAGCTTTGCCTGGAACTCGGTGGTGATTTCGTTCAGTGCCACCGCCCTAAGCCTGCTGATCGCGGTGCCGGCCGCCTACTCGATGGCGTTCTACGAAACCCAACGCACCAAAGGCACGCTGCTGTGGATGCTCTCCACCAAGATGCTGCCGCCGGTGGGCGTGCTGATGCCGATCTACCTGCTGGCGAAAAGCTTTGGCCTGCTCGATACGCGGATCGCGCTGATCGTGATCTACACCTTGATCAACCTGCCGATCGTGGTCTGGATGATTTACACCTACTTCAAGGACATCCCCAAAGACATCCTCGAAGCCGCACGTCTGGACGGCGCCACGCTGTGGCAGGAAATGGTCCGGGTGCTGCTGCCGATCGCCAAGGGCGGCCTGGCTTCAACCGTTTTGCTGTCGCTGATCCTGTGCTGGAACGAGGCATTCTGGTCCTTGAACCTGACCTCGTCGAAAGCCGCGCCACTGACCGCGCTGATCGCTTCGTACTCAAGTCCCGAAGGACTGTTCTGGGCCAAGTTGTCGGCGGTGTCGACGCTGGCATGCGCGCCGATCCTGATCTTCGGCTGGATCAGCCAGAAACAACTGGTCCGCGGTTTGTCGTTTGGTGCTGTGAAATGAACATTCCCGGATCCCTGAGCCCATGCAAATCCCTGTGGGAGCGAGCTTGCTCGCGATGAATTTGCAGGCGACGCATTTTTCCAGACAGTACGCGTCACCGTTCACGTCCATCGCGAGCAAGCTCGCTCCCACAGGTTCAACCGAATAACAACAATCGGAGGCCCATCACCATGGCCAACCTGAAAATCAAGAATCTGCAAAAAGGCTTCGAAGGCTTTTCCATCATCAAGGGCATCGACCTGGAAGTGAACGACCGGGAATTCGTGGTCTTCGTCGGCCCTTCCGGCTGCGGCAAATCCACGCTGCTGCGGCTGATCGCCGGCCTGGAAGAAGTCAGCGACGGCACCATTGAACTCGATGGCCGCGACATCACCGAAGTCAGCCCGGCCAAGCGTGACCTGGCCATGGTGTTCCAGACCTACGCCCTGTACCCGCACATGAGCGTGCGCAAAAACATGTCGTTTGCCCTCGATCTGGCCGGCGTACCAAAAGCCGAGGTCGAGAAGAAAGTCGGCGAAGCGGCGCGCATCCTTGAACTGGGGCCGATGCTCGAACGAAAGCCGAAACAACTGTCTGGCGGCCAGCGTCAGCGCGTAGCCATTGGTCGCGCCATCGTGCGCAACCCGAAAATCTTCCTGTTCGACGAACCGCTGTCCAACCTCGACGCCGCCCTGCGGGTACAGATGCGCCTTGAACTGTTGCGCCTGCACAAAGAACTGCAAGCCACAATGATTTACGTGACCCACGACCAGGTGGAAGCCATGACCATGGCGGACAAAGTGGTCGTATTGAATGGCGGCAAGATCGAGCAAGTCGGTTCGCCGCTGGACCTGTATCACCAACCGGCCAACCTGTTCGTCGCCGGTTTTCTCGGCACGCCGAAAATGGGTTTCCTCAAGGGCAAAGTGACCCGCGTCGACCGCCAAAGCTGCGAAGTGGCGCTCGATGCGGGCACCCGGATCACCTTGCCGTTGACCGGCGCCAACCTGAGTGTCGGTGGCGCGGTCACCCTGGGTATTCGCCCGGAACACCTCAACCTCGCGCAACCCGGCGATTGCACCTTGCACGTCACCGCCGATGTCAGCGAACGCCTGGGCAGCGACACCTTCTGCCACGTGCTGACCTCGTCCGGCGAAGCGCTGACCATGCGTGTTCGTGGCGACCTGGCCAGCCGTTATGGCGAAACCCTGAGCCTGCACCTGGACGCCGGGCACTGCCATTTATTCGATGCCGACGGCGTGGCGCTTACCCGTCCGTTGCGCGCTGCGGCCTGATTTCAGAGAGCCTGTGATGAAACTCAATAAACAGAACCTGCACCACCTCGCTCCCGAGGTGGTCCTGCCCGCCTACGCCCTGAGCGACACCCGCCAAGGCATCGCGCACATCGGCGTCGGCGGTTTCCACCGCGCCCATCAGGCGTATTACACCGACGCGTTGATGAATACCGGCGAAGGCCTGGACTGGGCGATCTGCGGCGTCGGCCTGCGCGCCGAAGATCGCCGCGCCCGGGACGATCTGAGGGATCAGGACTACCTGTTCACCCTGTTCGAACTCGGCGATACCGATGGCACCGAAGTCCGGGTCATCGGCGCGATCCGCGACATGCTGCTGGCCGAGGACGGCGCGCAGGCGCTGATCGACAAACTGGCCAGCCCCGAGATCCGCATCGTCTCACTGACCATCACCGAGGGCGGTTACTGCATTGACGACAGCAACGGCGAATTCATGGCCCATCTGCCGCAAATTCAGTACGACCTGGCGCACCCTGATTCGCCGAAAACCGTGTTCGGCTTTCTCTGCGCCGCGCTGGAAAAACGCCGCGCCGTCGGCACGCCAGCGTTTACCTTGATGTCCTGCGATAACCTGCCGCACAACGGCGCCGTCACCCGCAAGGCGCTGCTGGCGTTTGCCGCATTGCGTGATGCAGAACTGCACGATTGGATCGCCGAGCACATCAGTTTTCCCAACGCCATGGTCGACCGCATCACGCCGATGACCAGCACCGAACATCGCCTGCAACTGGCGGACAAACACTCGGTGGACGATGCCTGGCCGGTGGTCTGCGAACCGTTTGTGCAATGGGTGCTGGAAGACAAATTCTTCAACGGTCGCCCGGCTTGGGAAAAGGTTGGCGTGCAGTTCACCGACGACGTCACGCCCTATGAAGAGATGAAAATCAAACTGCTCAACGGCAGTCATCTGGCTCTGACGTATCTCGGTTTTTTGAAGGGTTACCGCTTCGTCCACGAGACCATGAACGATCCGTTGTTTGTGCGTTACATGCGCGCTTATATGGACCTGGACGTGACGCCGCAATTGTCGCCGGTGCCGGGGATCGACCTGACCGATTACAAGAACGCGCTGGTGGCGCGATTCTCCAATCAGGCGATTGCCGATCAACTGGAGCGCGTGTGTTCGGACGGGTCGTCGAAGTTTCCCAAGTTCACCGTGCCGACGATCAACCGTTTGATTGCCGACGGTCAGGAGACCAAGCGTGCGGCGTTGGTCGTGGCGGCGTGGGCGTTGTATTTGAAGGGCGTGGACGAGAATGGCGATACCTATTCGATTCCAGATCCGCGAGCCGCATTTTGCCAGGCATTGGTGGCGGATGATGTGTTGATCACTCAGCGATTGCTGGAGGTTGAGGAGATTTTCGGCAAGGAAATCCCGCAGTCGCCGGAATTTGTGGCTGCGTTCGAGTGGTGTTGCAACAGTTTGCGCGAGGTCGGCGTGACGCGGACGTTGGAGCGGGTGCTCGCGTAAGTTCGGCGGTTAAGCTGCTGCCGTCTTCGCGAGCAAGCCCGCACCCACAATGGATCGGCGTCGAACGCAAAATGTGTATCCGCTGAAGATCTCCTGTGGGAGCGGGCTTGCTCGCGAATAGCTTCGCCACAATCGACCTGACACACCAAGGACCCAGCATGGCAAACCCACAATTATTCCTCGGCATCGACTGCGGCACCCAAGGCACCAAGGCCATCATCCTCGATGCGGTTAGCGGCCAAGTCCTCGGCCAAGGCGCGGCAGCCCACACGTTGATCAGCGGCCCCAACGGACGTCGCGAGCAGGACACATCGCAATGGCTTGAAGCGTTCACATTGGCGACTCGCCAGGCTCTGATGGCGGCAAACGTCGACGGCCAACAGATCCTCGGCATCGGCGTCTCTGGCCAACAACACGGCCTGGTCCTGCTCGACGATCAAGGTCAGGTATTACGCCCTGCCAAACTCTGGTGCGACACCGAATCCACCCCGGAAAACGACCGCCTGCTTACCCTCTTGGGCGGTGAAAAGGGTTCGCTGGAACGCCTCGGCGTGGTCATCGCACCGGGCTACACTGTGTCCAAGTTGCTCTGGACAAAGGAACAACACCCAGAGGCTTTTTCGCGAGTCGCGCGCATTCTGCTGCCCCACGACTATCTGAACTTCTGGCTCACCGGCCGCAGTTGCAGCGAGTATGGCGACGCCTCAGGCACCGGTTATTTCAACGTGCGCACCCGCCAATGGGACTTGCAACTGTTGCGCGATATCGACCCCAGCGGACGACTGCAAGCCGCATTACCCGAACTGATCGACGCCCATCAAGCCGTCGGCACAATCCTGCCGGGCATCGCCGAGCACTTGGGCATCAACCCGCAGGCGCGAGTCTCCAGCGGCGGTGGCGACAACATGATGGGCGCCATCGGCACCGGCAACATCCAGCCCGGCGCGATCACCATGAGCCTCGGTTCGTCGGGCACGGTATACGCTTATGCCGATCAACCCGATGTCAGCCCGGACGCCTCGGTCGCGACGTTCTGTTCCTCCAGCGGCGGCTGGCTGCCGCTGATCTGCACCATGAACCTGACCAACGCCACCGGAGTGATTCGCGATCTTTTCGAGCTGGATATCGAGCAGTTCAACGCCCTCGTCGCGCAAGCGCCGATCGGCGCCGAAGGCGTGTGCATGCTGCCGTTTCTCAACGGCGAACGCGTCCCCGCCCTGCCTCACGCCAGCGGCAGCCTGCTCGGATTGACCATGACCAACCTGACGCAAGCCAACCTGTGCCGCGCGGTGGTCGAAGGCACGACGTTCGGTTTGCGATATGGGCTGGACCTGCTGCAACAGAATGGCTTACAAAGCCGCACCCTCTGCCTGATCGGCGGTGGCTCGAAAAGCCCGGTGTGGCGGCAGATCGTCGCCGACATCATGAATACCCCGGTGATCTGCACCGAACAAAGCGAAGCCGCCGCGTTAGGCGCGGCGATTCAGGCGGCGTGGTGCACGTCCCGGGCGAATGGGCACGAAGACAGTCTGGCGGACGTGTGCGAGCGTTGCGTGAAGCTCGACCTCGCCAGCAAAACCCTGCCGATCGCAGAAAACGTGGCGGCCTGTCAGCAGGCCTACGAACGCTATCAACAGCATGTCGCAACCCTTTAAAGAGCGAGCAATTATGTACCTGGTGTGTGGCGAAGCGCTGTTCGATTTCTTCAGTGAAGACGACGCCAGCGACCTGGCTTCAAAAGTGAATTTCAAGGCGATTGCCGGCGGCTCGCCGTTCAACGTCGCGGTGGGTTTGCGCCGCTTGGGCGTGGACGCGGCGCTGTTTGCCGGGTTGTCCACCGACTACCTTGGCCGGCGTTTGCAGCAAGTGTTGCAGGATGAAGGCGTACGCCCGGATTACCTGGTGGATTTCGCGGCACCGACCACGCTGGCGATGGTCGCGGTTGGCGCCAATGGTTCACCGCAATACAGCTTCCGTGGCGAAGGCTGCGCGGATCGGCAGTTGAAACCCGAGCATCTGCCGGAATTGGGGCCAGAGGTGCGCGGTTTGCACATCGGCTCGTTCTCGCTGGTGGTGCAGCCGATTGCCGACACGCTGCTGACGCTGGTGCAGCGCGAAAGCGACAAACGGCTGATCAGTCTCGATCCGAACGTGCGGCTCAATCCTGAGCCGAACATCGACCTCTGGCGTTCGCGAATTGCCACATGGGTGGAGCTGGCCGATCTGATCAAAGTCAGCGATGAGGACTTGAGCCTGTTGTACCCCGAGCAGGATCCGCAACGGGTGATCGAAGGCTGGTTGCAGCATCGCTGTCAATTGGTGTTTCTGACCCGGGGTGGCGAGGGCGCGACGGTGTTCAGCCGCCATCACGGCTCGTGGTCGGTACCGGCCTGCTCGGTGAAGATTGCCGATACGGTGGGCGCAGGCGATACGTTCCAGGCCGCGTTAATTACCTGGTTGACCGAGCATCAGCTGGATTCGGTCGAGGGTGTGCAATCGCTGGCGCGCGAGCAGATCGACGGGATGTTGAAGTTCGCGGTGCAGGCCGCCGCGCTGACGTGCAGCAAGACCGGGCCCGATTTGCCGTATCGGCGGCAGTTGGATCTTCGCTGAATGTGACGGCCCTATCGCGAGCAAGCTCGCTCCTACAGGTGAACGCATTTGCAAATGTGGGAGCGAGCTTGCTCGCGATGGCGTGGTAACTCTCACCGCCAGTCTCATGGTCACAACACCGAAAAGTTGTAACTCACAATCAACCGGATCTCATCCACATTCCGAGCAAACTTTTTTCTTGTAGTTGGTCCGGTACGTCGCATTGCGCAAACCCGCGGTGTGTCTTCTTCTAGGACCTCGCGAACGAAAACATCCCATATTCATTGGCCGAAACCCTGCAAATAGGGGTTCCCCCGATGTCGGGACAACTCGTCACCTACGCCATTTGCGCCTTGAACGAGGCCGTTTAATCCTGCACCATCCGCATCTGCTTATCCAAAGGACGGAATTCAAGGCATGCTGGACGCGAACGCAACCCATATTTCCCTCACGCTGGAAGGCGTTTCCGTTGACCTTCAAGTCCTCAGTTTCGTCGGTCGCGAAGCCCTCAATCAGCCGTTCTGCTTTGACATCGAACTGGTCAGCCCCCGTCCCGACCTCAAGCTCGAAGAACTCCTGCACAAACGTGGCTGCCTGACCTTCGGCGCCACCGGCAAAGGACTGATCCACGGTCTGGTCTACCGCATCGAGCAAGGCGACTCCGGCAAAAGCCTGACCCGCTACAGCATCAGCCTGGTGCCGCAGCTCGCCTATTTGCGCCACAACCACGACCAGCAAATCTTCCAGCATTTAACCGTGCCGAAGATCATCGCCCAGGTCCTCGAGGCCCGTGGCATCCTGGCCGACGCCTACAGCTTCCAGCTCGGCGCGATCTACCCGGAGCGCGTCTACTGCGTGCAGTACGACGAATCCGACCTGCATTTCATCCAGCGCCTGTGCGAGGAAGAAGGCATTCACTTCCACTTCCAGCACAGCAGTAGCGGCCACAAACTCGTATTTGGCGACGACCAAACCGTGTTCCGCAAGCTCGCGGCCGTGGCCTATGAGCAAGACTCGGGCATGGCCGCCGAAAAACCGGTGATCAAGCGCTTCAACCTGCGCCTGGAAACCCGCACCACCCGCGTCAGCCGCCGCGATTACGATTTCGAGAAACCCAGCATTCTCCCTGAAGGCTCGTCCAAAAGCGCATTCGCTCCGGACCTGGAAGACTATGACTACCCCGGCCTCTTCACCGATCGAGCTCGCGGCAAGCAACTCGCCACCCGTGCCCTCGAACGTCATCGCAGCGACTACAAACTGGCAGAAGGCAAAGGCGACCAGCCAACGCTGGTCAGCGGCCACTTCATGGCCCTGAGCGAACACCCGCGCGCCGAATGGAATGACCTCTGGTTGCTGCTGGAGTTGGTCCACGAAGGCAAGCAACCGCAAGTGCTAGGCGCCAACGTCACCAGCGACGTCACCCAGAACAAGGACGATTTCCACCAGGGTTACCGCAACCGCTTCCTCGCCACGCCGTGGGACGCACATTACCGCCCCGCCCTCGAACACCCAAAACCGCAAGTCCTCGGCAGCCAGACCGCGATCGTCACCGGCCCGCCGGGCGAAGAAATCCATTGCGACGAGTACGGCCGCGTCAAAGTGCAATTCCACTGGGACCGCGACGGCCAGGCCAACGACAACACCAGCTGCTGGCTGCGCGTCGCCGCCGGTTGGGCCGGCAGCGCCTACGGCGGCATCGCCATCCCGCGCGTCGGCATGGAAGTACTCGTCACCTTCCTCGAAGGCGACCCCGACCAACCGCTGATCACCGGCTGCCTGTACCACAAGGAAAACGTCGTCCCCTACGACTTGCCGGCCAACAAGAGCCGCAGCACCTTCAAGACCCTCAGCTCACCGGGCGGCAAGGGCTACAACGAATTTCGCATCGAAGACAAAAAAGGCGCGGAACAGATCTACCTGCATGCCCAGCGCGACTGGGATGAAAACATCGAGCACGACCAGAAGATTCGTATCGGCAACGAGCGGCATGACACGGTTGAGGCGAAGGTGTTCAGCGAGTTCAAGGTGGAAGAGCACCGGATTACGCATCTGGATCGCAAGACCGAGGCGCGGGCGGATGATCATCTGACGGTGGGCGTGACCCGGCACGTCAAAATCGGCACAGCGCAGTTTATCGAGGCTGGGCAGGAGATTCACTACCACGCGGGCAACAAGGTTGTGGTTGAAGGCGGGATGGAGCTGACGGCCAGGGCTGGCGGGAGTTTCGTCAAGGTGGATGCGGGGGGTGTGACGATTAGTGGGGCTGAGGTGAAGCAGAACTCCGGCGGTGCGCCGGGGGTGGGGAGCGGGATTCAGGTACTGGCTCCGCTTATTCCGGGTGCCGCTGCCGCGGCCATTGCTGGGCAATTATTAAGCGCGCCGCCCGCCGGAAAACCGAATGCCACCCCACCTCCAGTGGAAGAAGAGCTTGAGGAGGAGGAAGAAGAAGTTGAGCTCGAGGAAATCACCCTGCGAATTGGGGTGTTCTTCGATGGGACGGGCAATAACCGCAATAACAGTGAGCGGATGTTTGGCTGCTTTGCGCCAGACGTGAACCTGGAGGAAGCAGCTGAAGATATACGTCAGTTCTGTGCGGCTCATGGTTATGACGGCAAGGGAAGCAGCCCGGATAACAGTTATGGCAATGATGTCAGCAACGTCGCCCGGCTCTATGACCTTTACTTAGACCAAAGGGACATAACTCTGTCGATTGATGCTAGGACAGCCAGCCTGCGAGTTTACGTGGATGGCATCGGTACTAGCAGTACCGAAGCTGACTCCACCTTTTCGCAAGGTACAGGTATAGGTGCCCAGGGCGTCCGGGCGCGAGTTGAAGAAACTCCGCCGCTTATTCTCAGAGCTATCCAAACCTTTCAAGACAACAACCCCGATAAGCGGGTGGCGAAAATCGAGTTCGATATCTTCGGATTCAGCCGTGGCTCCGCAGCGGCAAGGGACTTTGCCAATGAGGTATTAAAGGGGAACCAAAGTATCCTCGCCAAAGTGTTGCCGATGGGGGCTCCGATATTGTCGGATAGCTTTGCTTGGACACCGCATTCTGGCGTGTCCATAAATTTCATTGGCGTTTACGACACCGTCGCGGCTATTGCCAATCCACTGGTGGGGGACTGGACTGGTAATAATGTTTATAACCCAGGGATCAATATCCATCTGGCGCCAGACGCGGCTAAGAAAGTCGTCCAATTGGTCGCTCGAAATGAACGCCGTTATAACTTTGCCCTCAACAGTCTTGGCGCGGCCGATATTGTCCTGCCTGGCGTGCATTCGGACCTGGGTGGTGGCTATTTACCCAAGGCGATGGAGCGCATTCTGCTCAGCAAACCGCGTAAAAGCCCGGTCGAAGAAAGGACCACTTTCGCTGAAGCCAACAGTTACAAGGTTGCCCAGCAGGACTTGAGACGGTTTCAAGATCAACTGGCCCAATATAACCTTCCGTTGGAAATCCGGACTTGGGAGGTGCCGTTTCGTAGCACTGACAAAGACGATCAAAAAAACATGAAATACGTGTATGCCGCCGTCAGCAGCCAACGCGAAGTCCGTAGTGAGCTGTCCTTGATCTACTTTCGGATCATGCGCGAACTGGCCGTGGAAAATGGAGTGCCGTTTGGCGAGATTGACGAAGGTGAGCCGCGACTTGCGCTACCTGCGGACCTCATTCCCATCTCCGAAAAACTGATGGCCTACGCTCAGGGGAAAAGCAAAACAACAGGGCTGACTCCGCAGGAGGAGGAACTGCTGTTCCAACGTTACGTTCATATCTCCGATAACTGGAACGCCGCTAAAAGTCGCAACAACAGCGACCTCAACATCGTCTTCATTAATCGACCAGACGAAAACTCTGTTCGCACGGTGCATCCTAATGAGTAATTGTATCCGTATCGCTCTTGTCGTTTTTCTGCTCAGTGGCTGCACATTTGCTAGCAGCAGCTCAATGCCTTACAAAGCATGGACTCTGGGGTTCTCGGCTCCTGATTACATGGAGGTCTGGATCGAAACAGCCGATGTCGTCGACATTCAGGACCATGTGTTTCCACGTGCGGCGAGTGGCATCGCGTCAATGCAAGCGCCTCCCAACAACGCCGGCAATCCACGTGGTTGGCCGAAAAGAGGGCCTGCCGGAGGTGGAAAACGTGTGACAGGGGCGGACTTGCCCCAACAGATCTATGTCCGCTGGCAATCGCTGGTCGAACCGCAAACCTACCTGATGGTGATAAAAATCCCCGAAGCCACTCGAGAGCTCATGCGCAAGGGGGAGAAAGTGTTCTGCGCGGCCGATGGGAAATGGATCACAGGTTATCGTGATTCAATCGGCATAAGGCTGGTCCCCGGAGGTATCGCCAGAGTCTGGGTAGGCGGCCCTTGTATGACACCGATTGAGGTAACTACGGTAAAAGCCGTGATTGATCCGCGCGGCCCGTATGAAGGTAAGTCTGGCGGGCACCACCGGCCTCTTTCAGCCGTTTCCAAAGCCTATATCGAGAAGTTTGGTGTGCCGTACGACTCTTGGAAATAGGTCAGAGCTGGCCCTTTAAGGCGTTACGTTCAAATCTCCGATAACTGGAACGCCGCTAAAAATCGCAACAATAGCGACCTGAACATCGTCTTCATTAATCGACCAGACGAAAACTCTGTGTTCACGGTGCACCCGAATGAATATTTTTATACGTGTCGCTCTTGCCGCCTTTCTGCTCAGTGGCTGCACATAGTATGAAGGCAGTCTGGCGGTGAGTACGACTCACTCTCTGATGTATCCAAAGCCTATGTCGAGAAGTTTGGTGTGCCGTACGACTCTTGGAAGTAAGTCTATAGGTACTCTTTGGAGCGTTAGCGATTCGCTGTGGTATTGGTCGAGGGGGGAGTCACGAAAACTACAATGTCAGCTCAGCCGCCATTTACGGCCCTCAGCGAACACCCGCGCGCCGAATGGAATGACCTCTGGTTGCTGCTGGAGTTGGTCCACGAAGGCAAGCAACCGCAAGTGCTAGGCGCCAACGTCACCAGCGACGTCACCCAGAACAAGGACGATTTCCACCAGGGTTACCGCAACCGCTTCCTCGCCACGCCGTGGGACGCACATTACCGCCCCGCCCTCGAACACCCAAAACCGCAAGTCCTCGGCAGCCAGACCGCGATCGTCACCGGCCCGCCGGGCGAAGAAATCCATTGCGACGAGTACGGCCGCGTCAAAGTGCAATTCCACTGGGACCGCGACGGCCAGGCCAACGACAACACCAGCTGCTGGCTGCGCGTCGCCACCGGCTGAGCGAGGCAGTAGTAGAGAGCGCAAACGAAGGTCGCGAAGACCGTAGTGCCGCCTACCAGGAGGCAGCGGTTGAACTGGCCAAAGGCATCGCGCTCGGCGCCGTGCCGTTTCTGGGTCAGGCCATCGACGCCTACGACACCATCGAATCCTCTATCGTCCTCTATAACGCAGAGTCGACGGATGGAAAGGAAGACGCGCAATTTGACCTGCTGATGGCCGTCATTGGCTGGGTGCCTGGACCGGGTGACGGTCTGAAGAAAAGCTTGCGAATCGTCAACAAAGACCCGCAACGCTACGCCACGGTGCTGTTCGACCTGCTTTGCTTCGTACTGCAAAGAGTGCGGGGTTAAAACCAGCCCCGAAGAACTGCTCAAACAGGTATTCGATGCAGGAAAACTGCGCGCTGAACTCGACGAAATCATCACTGGTGTGAAAGGTTCTTCTACTTTCCAGAGCCTTCCAAACTGGGCGAAAACGCCAGTCGTCACCGTCCTCGCCGCCTCCCGGGACAACATGCCGGCCATGGTGGGGATTGTTGAGAAGCGGTTGGTTAAATGGAAAGGGATGCAGCGTAATAGTTCGGCGGCCTCCTCCGGGTCAAGCCACCCGAAAAAAGCGGAAAAGCCGGCCAACAATGACTCTGCTGTTTGCGGCGAATGGGACCGAGGGTTCGAGCGGCACCCATTCCAACCAGGCTGAAGCCTCCAAAGTTGGCCTTCAGGCGCCTGCCAGTATTTTGAATGAAGGGCTGGGGGTTAGTGGGGAGCACATTGCCGACTCCATCTGCGCTGTGGAGTTTGGTTGGGGTAAGGATTGGAATGGGCATGATAAGGATGCGGATGGGAAGTGGCTTGAGGGTTTGCCGAGTGCGAGTAAGACGGGGAAATTGTCAGCGGGAGGTAGTCCGAAGGCGAAGCACGTGCTTTACAAGCTAACGGATGGCGCCAATGGCACAGGTATCGACGCAGTATGGCGAGCGAACCCGGGGAATAACGAAGGCAAGAAATTTGCCATTGTCGAAGCGAAGGCGAGCCGTGATGAAGATGCTCCCAAATTCATGCGAAAACTTAATAACACCCGAAAACCTGGAATAAGCTCAAAGTTATGCCAGGCGCCATTCAGCATCGATAGCGTCCACTTCTGCGATTCGGCCGGCCTCACGGACATATAGTCATCAATAAACCGCGCTCGCATAAGCCAGTGCCCACTTTGAAAACGGACGTCGAATTCCGCACCATGGAACTTCACTTCACCATTACTCCCGCCCATACTCAGATCCGGTTGGCTGAACTGCTGGAGCACGTAATGCTCAAGCATGATCGGCAGCTAAGCAACATGCAGGGCCACGCCAATCGTTTGCAGGACCGCCTGCTCGCGCCTTTCCTGTTTGCCCTGTGCCTGGTTGCCGGTGCGCTGGCGCTCTATTTCCCCGATCACCATCTCACTGCCGGGAAGGTTATTTCTCTGGTTTTGTTCGGGTTGATTTTGGTCCCGCTCTGGTGGTTTGGCTCTGGTCGTTTGCTGCGCTATTTGCGTACACGTATCGCCGCCAAACGTGGCAAGCCAAGAGCAACTTTTCGAGGCGTTAATCAGCGCCTTATCGAGTCCAGGCTACGCACAAGCCTTAAGACCACTGAAGGCGATTATTGCCTGCAATTCGATGATCAGGGTTTCACCGTGATCAGGCTCAGGGCATCAAGAGCGGGTTAGCGTGGGGGCAGATTGTGCGAGTGAGGGAGAAATCCGGTTTCTACTTTGTGGCATGCGTCGAACTGGATCGAAAGGGGCAGGCGTATCTCATCCCCAAACACAGCGATGCCATGGATACGGAGCAGTATCGACAAGGCTTGGAACTGTTTTTAAGCAAAATGCCCGTCCCCGTCGAATGATGGTTGGCGGGATTTCAAAGCCTGCCCACGGGAGGCAGGCTCATTTTTGCGGTTACGGCGTCAGGCAGGCGCCTTCCAGCTCAGCATTCGTTGCTAAGCGACTTTCAGCAAGTCGCAACCATCTTGGGTCAGCAAGTGCAGCGCATGGGTGATGTGCGGAATGTCCTGTACGTCGCCATCCTTGAAGCAATGGATGTGCAGCGTTTCGAGTAGATCGGCGGAGGCGCGGATGCGTTGGAGGGCGGCTTCGATGATGTCTTGGGGGTCGGCTTCTGTATCGATCACCAACGGATTTGTGTCGGTGACGCTGCTTTTGATTGAACGATAGCGTTCAGGGAAAGGATTTAGCGACATAACGAGATACTCATCTGTTTTGAAGTAACCGCCAGCACCGTGACCAAACGATGGGAGGCGGACCGTGTACAGGTTTGGTCAACTGAGAACAGTAACTCAGCTCGCCCGAAGGCGTCCTGCACACAGCCGCCACAGCATTGCGCTATGCGAACAGAGATGTCCGCAAAGCGAATGATGTCACAGTTATGTGCACTGTTTAACTCAGGTGACCAAACCTGTTCGCTGATTTTGCAGCGAGCCCAAACAGTAATCGCTACGCCCCATCAGGCGAAAGCCGACAAAGCATCCACGTCTTGTAGGACGAAGCCGAAGCTACCGAAGAATTCCGCCCCAACGAAACGCCTGACAGAATCGCCCTTCACGACAGGCGGCATTCAGACAGGTTAACCATCGCTTAACGCTGCGGTCCAAGACTTTACTGGACCGCACGCCCTCAGGTTCTTCTGACGCCCAGTGCGGCAGGCTCGACGCCTGTTATGTCGAGCTGACTTTCCGTCTGCACTGGAGATCGCTCATGAACATGCGCACTTTGCTGGTTACCGCCGCCCTCACCTGCACCGGAGTTGCGGGGCTGGCCCAGGCCAACGACACCGCTTCCACCCAAGCGGTGCCCTATGAATACGGGATGCCGCTGCACGTGGCCAAGGTGGTTTCGCTGACCGAACCCTCGACCCTGGAATGCAAAATCATCACGGCTGAAATGAAGTACATCGATGCGTCAGGCAAACCCGCAGAGATCACGTATCGCAAATGGTCCGATGCGTGCAGTTATCAGAATTGACAATGCGGCTTTGAGACTTTTCTGTAGGAGCAGGCGTGCTCCTACAGGGAATGTGTCAAGCGGTCTAAAACGCTTGCCGGTCAGGATGAAGCGTCTGGATGTCTGCCCTGTGCTGCATGTCTGAGCGCAGCCCGGCGATGAGGTCATTGATTTCCCGACAGCCATTGAGCGACTTGGCATTTATGCCGGTCACCAATAGATCCACTTGATCGGTTTGACCATCGGCAAACACTTTGACGGTCATCGACAAGTCGGGCGTCAGTGTGCATTGACAGCGTTTTGGCAAGAAGCTGCTTTCAATAATGTTGCGAAGTTCCAAGGCAGAAAGAAACATGGCAACCCTCTCCTGAGTGTGAGATAGCCAAACAGCGATAGAGACTGACTCTGTAAATTAGCCGGCCAGCTTAAGAGACAGCTAGAGCATAAAACATGCCTGAAATTTCGCCCTGCAGCTCATCGGTAAATCAATGATTTAGCCGACTCTTCTAAAAGTAACGTCCATGCAATTTGCAAGAAGGCCGGTGTTGACCCCTGCAAATTGCAACTTGGTGATTCCGGTTTTGCATTGGCCGCGCTTGCCGGCAAGAATTGCAGCGGTCCATCCAGTATCCGCTGACCCTACTCACACGCAAGGAGGCATCATGGGTTCATTGACCCGTTTCACTACCGTTGGGCTAATAGTTGCCGGACTGTCGACGGTCGTTCATGCCGCGAAACTCGAAGAGGTCGCGCCCTTTCCCAAAGCCGAAAGCGGGTTCACACGCCAGGTGATCCACCTCGCTCCGCAGAGCCCGGAAGACAGCTATCAGGTCGAGATTCTGGCCGGTAAGACCCTGAATGTAGACTGCAACCGCCAACGTCTGGGCGGCATGCTCGAAGAGAAGAACCTCGAAGGTTGGGGCTTTCCGTTCTACCGCCTGGAAAAAGTGATCGGACCGATGAGCACGCTGATGGCCTGTCCCGAGGGCATAAGCAAACAGGACTTCGTTCCAGTGGTCGGCGACGGTTTCATGTTGCGCTACAACAGCAAACTGCCGATCGTACTGTACGTGCCCGAGGACGTTGAAGTGCGTTACCGGATCTGGTCGGCCTCAAGCAAGGTCGAAAAAGCCGTTCAGGACTAACCCACCGCTCCCACAGGGGAATGGGTGTGCAAATCCGTGCGCGATCGGAGGGCAAGTCAATGGTCAAATTTCTGCAGACTCGGTAGGCTGGCGATTCTGCTCATTTTCCCAAGGAAGGAACCATGAAGTCTGTCGCCCTGCCCCTGATTGCCCTGATTGCGTTTGCCGGCTACACCGTTTCAGTGATGCTCCAGGCGGAGCAATCGTTGATTGAGTTTGGCATCAGCCTGATGTCGCGGCCGGATACCGCGCAGGTGGTGATTGATCTTTATCTGCTGGCGACGCTGGCCGGGATCTGGATGTACAGGGATGCGTGCAAGCGCGGGCGATCGGGGTGGTCCGTTACTCCCTATCTTGTGCTCACTGCGGTTTTTGTGTCGATTGGGCCGTTGTTGTACCTCGTAATCCGTGGCTTGCAGGATCGGAAGTTGCGCACTTGAGATCGTCATCGCGAGCAAGCTCGCTCCCACAGGGTTCTCTAGTGCACTCGGAATTTGTGTACGACATCAACCACTGTGGGAGTGAGCTTGCTCGCGATCGGGGTATTACAGCCGCCGATGTTATTTCGCCAACCGCCTGAGCCCCAACACCATCACGCCCGCCCCAGCCATCATCGCGCTCAGAAACAACGGATACGAAATCCACCATGGCGTCCCCGCCGTCATCATGCTGAATTCGGACATGCCGCCGATGCTCGCAATCAGGTTCAGCGGCAGGAACACCACGTTGATCAGCGTCAGTTTGCGCAGCAGGTTGTTCATGCTGTTGTTCATCAGGTTGCCCCGGGCGTCGATTAGCCCCGAGAACACCGTGGAGTAGATTTCCGCCTGTTTGTAGCACTGGTTGTTTTCAATGATCAGGTCGTCGATCAGGCCAATGGCCTCGGCGCTGAAATGCTGTTTTTCCGCGTGGTTGCGCAGCCGGGTCAGGACCGCGCCGTTGCTGTGAATGGCGTTGATGTAATAGATCAGGCTTTCGCTGAGGTTGAACATCTGGATCAAATGCTGGTTTTGCATCGAGGCATTGAATTTCTGCTGCAACTCCCTCGCGACCAGTTTGATCACCTTGAGGTGACCCAGGTAGTGATGGATGTTGTTGAACAGCAGATCGAGCAATACATCCAGTGGCGTGTTCAGCTTCTGCCGGGTGCCGAGCCCATGCAGCGGCGAATCGTCGGTGGCGATCACCAGCAACCGCTGCGCAGAAAACAGCAAACCGCAGGACGACACTTCAAAGGCCAGGCTGCCGCCGCCGGAATAGTTCTCCGGACGCTTCCAGATCAGGAACAGGTTGTCGGGATGAAACTCGATGCGCGACACCTCGTCCGGGTCCAGCGCCGAGGCCAGGGCATGTTCATCTAGCTTGAAATGACTGTGCAGCAGGTCTCGCTCGGCCGCATCGGGATTGCTGAATAGCATCACCTCGGCGTCCAGTCGTTCCACCTTGTGCAGGGCGCCGTGGGTCAGTTGAAAGCTCTTGATCATCGGCCGCTCACCAGGCCTGGCCGCGACGCTTGAGTTCCAGTCGGCGGACGAACTCTTCCAGCACCAGCGAGTACAAATCGTCCTGCAAGTAGGCGTCTTCGATGCCGGCGTCCATGTTCGGGTTGTCGTTGACTTCGATCACCACCACTTTGTCACCGGACTGCTTGAGGTCGACGCCGTAGAGGCCGTCGCCGATGAGGTTGGCGGTTTTCACCGCCAGCTCCACGACTGCGCGGGGCGCTTCATGGACTGCCATAGTGCGGCATTCGCCGTTAATGTCCTGACCTTTGGCCTTGTGGTTGTAGATCTGCCAGTGGCCCTTGGACATGAAGTATTGGCAGGCAAAAATCGGTTTGCGGTTGAGCACGCCGATGCGCCAGTCGTACTCGGTGTAGAAGAATTCCTGAGCCAGTAACAGCACCGAGTGTTCGAACAGTTCGGCGGTGGCTTCAAGCAAGGCTTGCTGGCTTTCGACCTTGATCACGCCACGGGAGAAACAGCCGTCGGGGATCTTTAGCACCAGCGGGAAACCCAGACGCTCACCGACCCGTTCGAAATCTTCCGGTCGCTCCTTGTAGAGAATTTCGGTGGCGGGCATGCCCAATTGATGGCTTTTGAGCAGGTCGGTCAGGTAGACCTTGTTGGTGCAGCGCAGGATCGACGCCGGGTCATCCATCACCACCAGCCCTTCGCTCTCGGCTTTCTTGGCAAAGCGGTAGGTGTGATTGTCGACGCTTGTCGTCTCACGGATCAGCAGGCCGTCGTATTCGGCGATGCGCGAGTAGTCCTTGCGTTCGATCAGCTCAACATCGATGCCCAATGTTTTGCCGACGCGTATGAAGTTGTCCAGAGCCTTGGGGTTGGAAGGCGGCAATGCTTCCTGTGGGTCGTGCAGAATGGCCAAGTCATATCGGGCCAGACGGCGCGAACGTGGCACGCGCCAGATCTTGCGACTGAAGCTGTCCAGCGAGTTGGCAAACTGATCTTCCTGATCTTCGCGCAACTTGTGCAACGCACCCGATTTGACGCCTTCAATGTGCCAGCCATTAGTTCGACGAAATTCAACCAACAATATCGGACATGGAAAAACTTCAAATAACTGCCGCGCCAGATCCTGCAACGGTTCGATATTGGTTCTGCCAAAGTAGAGTGTCAGCGTGAAGCCTTCGGTATCGCTGTAAAGATGATTACTCAGGGCTTTTTCCAGCGGTTTTTCCAGATCGTCCAGAGCCAGGCCGTACAGGGATTTCTTGGTCAGTTCGCTGATGGTCCGCACCGACGGTATGACCTTGTGCCCCCGCGCCTCGGCCAGCAGCGAGCAGTAATAACCGTGCCCCAGATACTTGTAGCTGCGGCACAGGTTGATCACCTGGACGCGTTTGCCCTGCTCGTTGTCGCGGGTCTGTTCAAGGTATTCCTGAGCCGTGACGATGTCTTCGCTGGGAAAGTAGGAGGCCCAGTCCTCCTTGCGTTCGACGATGATAATCAACTGGCTGGAAGTTTTAACCGTGTCATTTAAATAAGTTGCCGCCGGCAAAGTTTGCTCGGATACTTCGCGCCAATGACCCTGTACCGCTGACATAGTGATTGATCCGTTGGAGAACAAGACCTTTCCTATTAAGCACGAACTTTTTCGAAAGTCCCGTTTCGTTACGCAACTTTTACGGCGGTCATATGAATCCTGTCTTTCGCTTGGCGGTAGTTGAAGACTTACCCGCGTTGCTTGCACTCGAACAACAATGCTTCACCACGGACCGGCTCAACAGTCGCAGTTTTCAATGGATGATCAATCGGGCACACGGACAGCTGCTAGTGGCTGAACGAGACGGGCAATTGGTGGGTTACGCCGTGGTGCTGTTTCACCGGGGCACGTCGCTGGCGCGGCTGTACTCGATTGCCATCGCCGAGCAGGCTCGCGGCAGCGGGTTGGGCAAGCAATTGCTGGAACGCATCGAGGCCTGCGCCCTTGAGCATGACTGCGCGTACCTGCGGCTGGAAGTGCGCATCGACAACCCCGCGGCGATTGCCCTGTATGAGCGCAACGGTTATCGGCGCTTCGCACTGATTCACGATTATTACCAGGACCACGCGGATGCGCTGCGCCTGGAGAAACGCATCCTTCAGCATCGCGATGCCCGCAGCATCAAGGTCCCCTGGTATGCGCAGACCACCGAGTTCACCTGCGGCCCGGCTTGCCTGTTGATGGCCATGGGCGCCTTGCACGCCGATCGAGTACTGGAACGCCGCGAAGAACTGCAGATCTGGCGAGAGGCGACCACCGTGTTCATGACCTCTGGCCACGGCGGATGCAGCCCTCAAGGCCTGGCGCTGGCGGCAACGCGGCGCGGGTTTCGCGTGCGACTGCAAGTCAGCATGGCCGGGCCGTTGTTTCTCGATGGCGTGCGCGATGAGCATAAAAAAGACGTCATGCGTTTGGTGCACGAGGAGTTCGCGGCCCAGTTGAACGCTACGGACGTCGAACAGGTACTCGGCGGACCGCTGGACCTGCCACGGTTACTGGCCGATTGCGGGCAGCCGCTGGTGCTGATCAGCAGTTATCGGCTGACCCGTTCCAAATCGCCGCACTGGGTGGTCGTCACCGATTGCGATGAAGAGTTTGTCTACCTGCACGACCCGGATGTCGATCACAGCCAGCATCGTCAGCCCATGGATTGCCAGCATCTGCCGGTCAGCCATGGGGAGTTCGAGAAGATGTGCAGTTTCGGGCGGGGCAAGTTAAGAGCGGCGGTGATTTTGTATGGGCGGGAGTAACCTGTGGCGAGGGAGCTTGCTCCCGCCGGGGTGCGAAGCGCCCCCCCCTTGCAGGCGTCTGCTTCGCAGCCCAGCGGGAGCAAGCTCCCTCGCCACAAAGGCACCGATTATTTCAGGCCAACCTTGTACAGGGTCCCATCATCCTCATCGGTGAGCACATACAAATACCCGTCCGGCCCCTGCCTCACATCGCGAATGCGTTTGTTCAGCTCGCCCATCAAGCGCTCTTCGTGGACAACCTTGTCGCCATTGAACTGCAAGCGAATCAACTCCTGAGTCACCAGCGCACCGATGAACACGTTGTGCTGCCACGGTTTGAAGCGGTCCGCATCATAGAACGCCATGCCGCTCAGGCCCGGGGATTTTTCCCAGACATGGTGCGGCGCGACGGTGCCTTCGGCTTTCTTGCCTTTGGCTTCCGGTATCGCCAGGCCTGAATAGTTGATGCCGTGGGTTGCCAGTGGCCAGCCATAGTTCTTGCCACGCGCGATGATGTTGATCTCATCACCACCCAGCGGGCCGTGCTCGTTTTCCCAGAGAACGCCGGTCCAGGGGTTGAGCGCAGCACCCTGCGGGTTGCGCTGGCCGTAGGTCCAGATTTCCGGACGTACGCCGGACTGGCCGACAAAGGGATTGTCGTCGGGCACCTTGCCGTCCGGGTAGATCCGCACGACCTTGCCTTGCAGCTTGTCCAGATCCTGAGCCGTTTCCCGGTCGTTGTTCTCACCGAGGGTGATGAACAGATAGCCGTCGCGGTCGAATACCAGGCGCGAGCCAAAGTGATTGCCCGCTGAAAGCTTGGGTTCCTGACGAAAGATCACTTTGAAATTATTGATGGCGGTCAGGTCGTCTGACAGCTGCCCGCGACCAACCGCCGTGCCGGCCTTGTTGCCCGCGCCTCCACCTTCGGCATATGAAAGATACACCGTACGGTCCAGTTTGAAGTCGGGCGACAACACCACGTCCAGCAAACCGCCCTGCCCCTTGGCCCACACCTGCGGTACGCCACTCACCGGCGCCGACAGTTTGCCATCGGCGCTGACCACCCGCAGGTTGCCGGGCCTTTCAGTCACCAGCATGCCTTGCCTGTCAGGCAGAAACGCCAAAGCCCACGGATGGTCGAGACCCTTGGCGATCGTCGTGACCTCAAGGGTGCCCTGCTCGCTTTTTAGTTCTTGTACGGGCGCCGCAAAAACGGGTGCGGTGATGAGTGCACTGGCACAAACGATGGCCAGTAGGGTTTTACGCAACATGCACGCGTCCTTTTGTCGTCTGAATGGCCGGCAGAATGGGTATCCAGCCGTTCAACGGTTGCTGGTGTCCGCGTCACGATGGGGCGGATTGGGGATGAATTTCGGTGGGCTGGCGGGCGCTGTTCGGTCCTGGGGATAGCGGTTGCCGATGCCGCCATTGTCGAGCGTCGGCGGTCGCGGAACGGGCACAGTGTTCGGCCCCCGAATGACCGGAGCGCTGGGTTGTGTGCCCTGCATGCTGTTCGGGTTGGCCCGGCGAATCGGGCTGTTGTAAGGGTTGCTGGTGCTGCCCGTCGGGCTTTGGGCCAGCAGCATCGGAGATGTTGGTGATGCGGGTTCGGCGTGGGCCAGGTTGCTCATCACGCCAGTCAAAACCATCGCAATGATGCCAGGCACTAATCGGTTCATGGGGCAGCCTCTCTACGTCAATACAGCCTTCGATAGCACGCTACGCCCCGGATTCGGATTTGTTAACCAAAACCTCCCCGGCAAGATGTAACACGAAGTTGATCCACCGGCAGGGCTGGGCCAAACACCGCTGAAACTTTTGCGCCGGGCCACGGGTCACCTGATCATCACTTGGGAGTAGACGACGATGGCACGGGCAATCTGGAAAGGCGCAATCAGTTTCGGGCTGGTGCATATCCCTGTGGCGCTGGTCTCGGCGACGTCTTCCCAGGGAGTGGACTTCGACTGGCTCGACAGCCGCAGCATGGATCCGGTGGGTTACAAGCGCGTCAACAAGGTCACCGGCAAGGAAGTGACCAAGGAGCACATCGTTAAGGGTGTGCAGCACGAAAAAGGTCGCTACGTGGTGCTCAGCGAGGAGGAAATCAAATCGGCGCACCCGCTGTCCACGCAAACCATCGACATTTTTTCCTTTGTCGACAGCGATCAAATCCCTTTGCAGAACATCGACACGCCCTACTACCTGGCACCGGATAAACGCGGCGGCAAGGTGTATGCGCTGTTGCGTGAAACATTGAGCAAAACCAACAAGGTGGCCCTCGCCCACGTTGTCTTGCATACCCGTCAGCACTTGGCGGCGCTGATGCCACTAGAGTCGGCGATGGTGTTGGTGATGCTGCGCTGGCCAGCGGAAGTGCGCAGCCTCGACACGCTCGAATTGGGCGCTGAGGTCACCAAACCGGAACTGGCCAAAGGTGAACTGGAAATGGCCAAGCGGCTGGTGCAGGACATGAGCGGCGACTGGAGCCCGGACGATTACCGCGACAGTTTCGAAGACAAGATCATGGCGTTGGTTGAGAAGAAGGCTAATGAAGGGAAGATTGAGGATGTGGAAACGGCGACAGGCGAGGAAGAGCGTAAGACCGCGGATGTTATTGATTTGACTGAGTTGCTTAAACGCAGTTTGGGGGGCAAGGCGGGTGGGAAATCGGCGACGAAACCTAAGGCGGCGGAGAAACCGGCACCGGCGAAAAAAGCGAGCAAGCGTTCGAGTGGTTGATGGATAGGGGTATATCCATCAAGTATGCAGTGAAAGTGGCGACCCCATCGCGAGCAAGCTCGCTCCCACATTGGTTTTCCGATCGACGCGGATCAATGTGGGAGCGGGCTTACTCGCGAAGGCATCATGAGCCGCAACGCAACAATCAGATCAAAACAACTATCGCCAGCAACCCACCGAAAAGCGCCCACTTTTCCAGGTAATACAGTTTGCGGTTGCGCTGCTTCAACGCTTTTCCGTGCAGGCGAATCTTGTAGATTCTGGCGAACAGGCGATTGATGCCGCCGGTCTTGTCCCCCACATCATTGGGCGCGCCCGCCGCCGACATCACGTTACGGCTGAACCAGCCGTTGAAAGCCGCGGCCCAGCGATACTTCATCGGCCGCTCGATGTCGCAGAACAGAATGATGCGGTTTTGATCAGTCGTGTTTTCAGCGTAATGAATGAAGGTTTCATCGAACATCACCGCTTCACCGTCGCGCCAGTGATAGTTCTCGCCATCGACGTTGATGTAGCAGCCGGCGTCGTTCGGCGTTTCCAGGCCCAGGTGATAACGGTAGGAGCCGGCGTAAGGATCGCGATGACGCACCAGTTTGGAACCTGGCGGCAATTCGGCAAACATCGCGGCTTTGATCGAACCGATGCTCTGCACCAGTTCAGTGGTGCGCGGGCAGAGTTTCGTCGCTGAAGGATGACTATCGCCATACCACTTCAGATAGAAGCGTTTCCAGCCGGTCTTGAAGAACGAGTTGAAACCGACATCATCGTACTGGTTCGAGCGCTTGATCTCTCCCGCCTGGAGCAGGTTGCGCCCTTCCTCGCGGATTTCTTGCCAATGGGTCTGCAACGGGCTCAGGTCGGGGAAGTCTGCCGGGTCGAGGTAAGGCTTGTTGGGAATTTTCGAGAACAGGTAAAGGAAGCAATTGATCGGCGCCAGAAAGGACGAGTGATCACTCAATTGGCGGCCCAGCTTGTGGCGCACGCGGCCACGCAGATGCACGTACGCAATCGAAACAACATAAATAGCGGCAATGATGAGTTTCACGGAAATCGTCACACGTCAAAAGTGAACAAATGCGTCCGTGCCTGTCGGCATCAGTCTGAAAGATGGCAGTTTAGCCACGACTTGTAACAAATAGTTAGCTTACAAATGTGAAAATCTGTCCGCTGAGCCGCCAAAGCGCCCGTGTGGGCTCAACACCCTATCGTTTAAAGAGCCAGAACAGTACAATCGCCGCCAAACATTACGCGCCCCCCTTGGTTGATGACGGGAATGAACCCCGTCTCAGCGCACTTCGACTCGGGCCAAGCGCTCCATATGCTGCTGTCCACTTATTGCCAGATGGACCTTCCGCTTCTGACCGGGATGCATTTCCTGTGGTTCGAAAAACGGAAACGGGTACTGAATCGGTACTGCCGCAACCCTAGCTACTCTGAATGCTTCGCAGGAAAAACCTTTGATCTCTACAGCTAACATCACGATGCAGTTCGGCGCCAAGCCACTATTCGAAAACGTTTCGGTCAAATTCGGCGCGGGTAACCGCTACGGCCTGATCGGCGCCAACGGCTGCGGCAAATCGACCTTCATGAAAATCCTCGGTGGCGACCTCGAGCCGTCCGGCGGCCAGGTCATGCTCGAACCGAATGTGCGTCTGGGTAAATTGCGCCAGGACCAGTTCGCCTACGAAGAATTCACCGTGATCGACACCGTCATCATGGGTCACGAAGAGCTGTGGAAGGTCAAAGCCGAGCGCGACCGTATCTACTCGCTGCCGGAAATGACCGAAGAAGACGGCATGGCCGTGGCCGAGCTGGAAACCGAGTTCGCCGAAATGGACGGCTACACCGCCGAATCCCGCGCCGGCGAGCTGTTGCTGGGCCTGGGTATCGGCATCGAGCAGCACTTCGGCCCGATGAGCGAAGTTTCCCCTGGCTGGAAACTGCGCGTGTTGCTGGCTCAGGCGCTGTTCTCCGATCCTGAAGTGCTGTTGCTCGACGAACCGACCAACCACCTGGACATCAACACCATCCGCTGGCTGGAAAACGTGCTCACCCAGCGCTCCAGCCTGATGATCATCATCTCTCACGACCGCCACTTCCTGAACAGCGTGTGCACCCACATGGCTGACCTGGATTACGGCGAGCTGCGCCTGTTCCCGGGCAACTACGACGAGTACATGACCGTGGCGACCCAGTCCCGCGAGCAACTGCTGTCGGACAACGCCAAGAAGAAGGCTCAGATTTCCGAACTGCAATCGTTCGTCAGCCGCTTCTCGGCCAACGCCTCGAAAGCCAAGCAAGCGACCTCCCGCGCGAAGGCGATCGACAAGATTCAACTGGCCGAAGTCAAGCCTTCGAGCCGTGTGAGCCCGTTCATCCGTTTCGAACAAACCAAGAAGCTGCACCGTCAGGCGGTCATCGTCGAGCGCATGGCCAAAGGCTTCGACGGCAAGACACTGTTCAAAGACTTCAGCTTCCAGGTTGAAGCTGGCGAGCGCGTGGCGATCATCGGCCCGAACGGTATCGGTAAAACCACCCTGCTGCGCACCCTGGTCAACGAACTGACTCCGGATGCCGGCACCGTGAAGTGGACCGACGCCGCGGAACTGGGCTACTACGCCCAAGACCACGCCCACGATTTCGAAGACGACTGCAACCTGTTCGACTGGATGGGCCAGTGGACCCAGGGCGGCGAGCAACTGGTTCGTGGCACCCTCGGCCGCATGCTGTTCTCCAACGACGAGATTCTGAAGTCGGTCAAGGTCATCTCCGGTGGTGAGCAAGGTCGCATGCTGTTCGGCAAGCTGATCCTGCAAAAGCCGAACGTGCTGATCATGGACGAACCGACCAACCACCTGGACATGGAATCCATCGAAGCGTTGAACCTGGCGCTTGAGAACTACCCGGGCACGCTGATCTTCGTCAGCCACGACCGTGAATTCGTATCGTCCCTGGCCACCCGCATCATCGAGTTGAGCGCCAGTGGCGTGATCGACTTCAGCGGTACTTATGATGATTACCTGCGTAGCCAGGGTGTTGTGTTCTAAACGCAGCCACGAGCCTTAAGCTGCATGCTTCAAGTTAAAAGCCCTGTCCTTGTGACGGGGCTTTTTGTGTACAGAGCTAACGAAGGTTTTGGTCCAGAGACCTTCGCGAGCAAGCTCGCTCCCACATTTGAAATGCGTTCCCCTGCGGGAGCGAGGCTTGCCCGCGAAGAGGCCCTCAGGTTCAACGAATATAGTTAGCCTGCTTTCCTTTATTTCACACCCGCGCCATGATGCAGCTCTCCCACCGCCGCCCGCGAATGAGCCCTCATGTCTGCGCAGCAATTGCCACCGCAAAGCTCCATGGCCATCACCCTGCAGATCGTCTCCATCGTTTTCTATACCTTTATTGCCTTCCTCTGCATCGGCCTGCCGATTGCGGTGTTGCCGGGTTATGTCCACGAGCAGCTCGGTTTCAGCGCGGTCGTGGCGGGGCTGACCATTGGCTCTCAATACCTGGCCACCCTGCTCAGTCGCCCGATGGCCGGGCGCATGTCGGACAATATCGGCACCAAGCGAGCCATTGTCTACGGGTTGTCGGGGATCGTGTTGAGTGGCGTGCTGACGTTGATTTCCACGCTGCTGCAAAGCTTTCCGCTGACAAGCCTGCTGATTCTGATTGCCGGGCGCCTGTTGCTGGGGATCGCACAGGGCCTGATCGGCGTCGGCACCATCAGTTGGTGCATGGGCCAGGTGGGCGCCGAGCACACCGCGCGCTCGATCTCCTGGAACGGTATCGCGTCCTACGGCGCCATCGCCATTGGCGCGCCGCTGGGCGTGGTGATGGTCGCTGAGTATGGCTTTGTCAGCCTCGGGATCGCGCTGTCGGCGCTCGCCGCATTGGCGTTGGTGCTGATCCGCAACAAACCTTCGGTGCCGGTGGTGCGGGGTGAACGCCTGCCATTCTGGGCGGTATTCGGGCGTATTGCGCCGTTCGGCGCGAGCTTGAGTCTGGCATCGATCGGCTACGGCACGCTCACCACCTTTATCACCCTGTACTACGTAAACCGTGGCTGGGACGGTGCCGCGTACTGTCTGACGGTGTTCGGTGTCTGCTTCATCCTGGCGCGACTGCTGTTCATTTCGAGCATCAGCCGTTTCGGCGGCTTCTCCTCGGCGATTGCCTGCATGAGCATTGAAACGGTCGGGTTGGTGTTGCTGTGGCTCGCGCCTTCGACCGGTTACGCTTTGATTGGCGCGGGCTTGGCCGGTTTCGGTTTGTCGCTGGTGTACCCGGCCCTGGGCGTGGAGGCGATCAAACAGGTGCCCAATTCCAGTCGCGGTGCGGGGTTGAGTGCTTATGCGGTTTTTTTTGATCTGGCGCTGGCGATTGCCGGGCCGTTGATGGGCGCGGTGGCGTTGAATCTGGGGTATTCGTGGATTTTCTTCAGTGCGGCGTTGTTGTCGGTGACAGGGTTGGCCCTGACCCTCTTACTGAAACGCCGCGCAATGGCCTGACACCTAGAGGGTTGCTCTTACTGATCCGCGGTTTGCATGCCTGCGCGAGTCGGCTTGCCCAAGGCGCGCGAGAAAAACCGCCCGGCTTCGGAAATCATGTTGCGGTGAATGTCTTCGCGGTCGACACCATCGGCATCCGTGCACAACGCCGGCATGGCCGCGATCTGTTCTTCATTGCACGGCGCCATGAACACGAAGTGCCCTGCCCCGGCCAATAACTTGAAGTCGGGCGCGATCGGCAGTTTGCGCGCCAGCGCCGCCGCGTTTTTGTCGAAGGCCACCAATTTGTCGCCGTCGCCGCTGTATAGCAGCACCGGTACATGCACGTCGGCCAGGGTATGACGGCCGAACTTCAGGCTCAGCGGCGCCATCAGCAGCAGCGCGTGAACCCGAGGATCCGCCACCGGCCGCAGGTCATCACGGTCGACGATCAGCTCGCCTTGGGTGTTGCAGGCATCGCGATCGTCCGGACGCTCCTGGCAGTAGCGGCGCAGACGATCCAGATCCGGCGTCGCGCCGGACAGAATCAGCGCCGTCTCCCCGCCCGCCGAATAACCGATCACACCGACCTGATCGGCATTGACGAATGGCGCGAGCATGCGGTCGCCCAAGGTCGCGGTAATGGCTTCGGAAATCTGGATCGGCCGACCGTACAGGTTGCTCAGGGTGCCGAGGCGGCTGTGATCTTTGGAGTTGTCACCGGGATGAATCACCGCCACCACCACGAAACCTTTTCGCGCCAGCGATGTGGCAAGGTCGTGCAGGGCCAGCGGGGTGCCGGTGTTGCCGTGGGACAGCATCAGCATCGGGTATCGACCGATGGCGACGTGGGTGTCTTCGCCCGCTTCGACGGTGTAACCCTCAAGTTTGCTGGTGTGTTCCCGGTCGCTGGAGGGGTAGAACGCGATGGCACGCATCGGCTGCAGGTCCAGCGGATCAAGGAAACTCAGCTCATGGAAGCCAACGCTCCAGTGAGAATGTGGCGCAGGCGCGGCGTGCACTGAATTCAGGCTGCTGAGCAGGCAAATCAGTAACGTTGCACAAAGACGCACCATGGCATGCCCACCTTGTTACTTGAGCGGAAACGGTAACCCTCTACTGCATAACCCGGGCCAGAAAAAGAAACAGCCAGAAACAAAAAACTCCGCATCTGGCACTTGCGTGATCAGAATACAGAGTTTTTTGGGTGTTGCCTGGGCGGCTTTATATCTTTACGCGAGCCTTACGCGGCGGCGAACAGTTGCTCGCTGATCTGCGTGCGGGCATCGCTCATGGCTTTGGTACGGACTTCGTCACCGTACGCCAGGCCTTGCGCGCGGACGAATTCGATGTCCGTGATACCGATGAAGCCGAACAGCAACTTCAAATACTCTTCATGCGCGACACCAGTGGCCTGACCGGTATGCACACCACCGGAAGTCGACACAATCACGACTTTCTTGCCACCGCACAGGCCTTCAGGGCCGGCTTCGGTGTAGCGAAAGGTCTGACCGGCCACGGCGATGCGGTCGATCCAGGCCTTGAGTTGGGTCGGGATGGTGAAGTTGTACATGGGTGCTGCAATAACGACGGCATCGGCGGCGAGGAATTCGGCCAGCGTCGAGGCGCTCAACTCGGCTTCGTGCTGCTGGGCGGCGTTGCGCAGTTCAGCGGTGGTGCCGGCGGCGACCAGAGTCGTGGCGGAGAAATGGCTGATGGCATCGCTGGCCAGGTCGCGGTAAGTCACCACGGCGCTCGGCTCGGCGGTTTGCCAGGCGTTGACGACTTCACTGCTCAGCTGACGGGAAGCCGAGTTGTCACCAAGAATGCTCGAATCGATATGCAGCAATTTCATGTGGGATCTCCAGGTGAGGATCGCCACGGGGCGATCTGATGGAATCAATCCTACAGACGAAACCAATGGCTGATTAGACTGCAACAATGCGATAGTTCGTCTCACTGATAGAACAATCGAGTGATGACGATGCAGGACCTTAACGACCTCTACTACTTCGCCAAGGTGGTCGAAGCCGGCGGTTTCGCAGCGGCGGGACGTTTGCTGGGCATTCCCAAGTCGCGTTTGTCGCGCCGGATCGCCGAGCTGGAAGAACGCCTGGGCGCGCGCCTGCTGCAACGCACCACCCGGCAACTGAAGCTGACGGCTGTGGGTGAGCGCTATCTGCGCCACTGCCAGGCCATGCTGCTGGAGGCCGAGATGGCCGATGAAGCCGTGGCCAGCATGTCCAGCGAGCCTCGCGGGCGCTTGCGGGTGTCCACCCCCGTCGGGCTGGCCCATGAAATATTGCCGACGGTGATCAGCAGATTTCTCGAAAAATACCCGCAGGTTCAACTGGAAGTGATGCTGCTCAACCGCCGGGTCGATCTAGTGACCGAGGGCGTCGATGTCGCTCTGCGAGTGCGGGAATTGGGTGATGAAGATCCGTTGCTGGTCACCCGCCGCCTGCGTCAGGCGCAGATGCTGATGGTGGCCAGTCCGGACTTTCTCCATGGCCGGCAGATCAATCATCCCGAGGACCTTAGGGACTTGCCGGTGCTCGGCGCACTTGAAGCCGACCGCATGGTGCATATCCGCATGCTCGATCAACAGGGTAAAAGTCATGAGCTCACGCTCGAAGCCCGGCTGGGCATCGACGACTTCATCGTGCGCAGAGCCTGCGCCCTCGCCGGCCAGGGCTTTACCATGCTGCCGATGATGTACTGCGAAGAGGAACTGGAAAGCGGCGCGCTGGTGCAATTGCTGCAGGATTGGTCATTGCCTGGCGGCTGGCTGCAAGCGGTCTACCCTCACCGGCGCGGGGTGATGCCGGCCGTACGCGCCTGGCTCGACCACTTGATCGAATCATTCAATGCCTGTGGGGACCGACTGATATGAAGGCTGGACGCATGAGCGAAGAGGACGTCGCACAGTTCTGCATTTCGCTGCCGGGTGCGCGGGAAGACTACAAGTGGGGTGGCGTGCGGGTGTTTTCGATTGCCGGGAACAAGATGTTCGCCCTGCAGAACCTGCGGGGCGAATCCCTTGCCTTCAAGGTCGACAAGGACCTGTTTCTGGGCCATTGCGACCGTCCGGGCATTCATCCAGCGCCGTATCTGGCGCGGGCCCAGTGGATCATCATGCAAACGCCCTACCCGCTGGGCGCTGAAGAACTGCAAGCCCTGTTGCAACGGTCCCATCAACTGGTGGTTAGCAAACTGCCCAAGCGCACGCAGATCGGATTGCTGCTTTAAAACAGTGCCAGCAGGTTTGCACCCAGAAACAGTTGATCGATCCAGAAAACCTGGTGCAACAACACGATCATCCAGAACAGCAGCTGAAACGACACCTTGCGCGTCTTGTGCCGGAACACTTGCTGGGCCAGCAAGGCGCCCGGCCAGCCACCGGCAAGTTCCACCGCATGCAACACGTTGTGGGGCGTACGCCAGCTATCGGTGCGGGCCTTGCGCTTGTCGCTCCAATAAAGGAAGAACGACAACACGCTGACGATGCCGTAAGCCGCCAAGGGAATCAGCGAAACCCCTCGCAACCAGAACGACAACGAACCCATCAGCGGCAGCGCGCACACGGCCGCAAACACCAGCGATTTCAGTCGTGGGTTCTGGAACTGCCCTGCAGACTGGCGTCCGGATGGGTTGCGTGCGCGGGTCTCATTCATGCCTTGGCCGCGGTCCAGTCGATCCAGCCAAACTGCCACGTGGCCAGAATCACCAGACCAAACGCGATGCGGTACCAGGCAAACGCCGCGTAGCTGTGGCTGGCAATGAATATGAGCAAGCCTCTAACGGCAATCATCGCAAAGATGAACGCAGTGACGAATCCGATCGCGAACACCGGAAAATCAGCCGGCACGAACAGGTCGCGATATTTGTAGCCCGAGTACACCGCCGCACCGACCATGGTTGGCATCGCCAGAAAAAACGAAAACTCGGTGGCCGTCTTGCGCGACAGCCCGAACAGCAAGCCGCCGATGATCGTCGAGCCGGAACGTGAAGTGCCCGGAATCATCGCCAGGCATTGGGCCAAGCCGACTTTCAGCGCGTCTTTCCAGGTCATCTCGTCAACACTTGACGCATGCACCTCATGCTGGCGACGTTCAGCCCACAACATCACCACGCCACCCACCACCAGCGCCGTGGCGACGGTGATCGGATTAAACAAATAGTGGTGAATCAGGTCGGCGAATATAACCCCCAAAACGACCGCTGGCAGAAAGGCAATCAGCAGGTTGGCAGTAAAGCGTCGAGCGCCGGGCTGCGTCGGCAAGCCGACGACCACGTCGAAAATCTTGCAGCGAAACTCCCACACCACCGCCAGTATCGCACCGAGCTGGATAATGATGTTGAATGCCATTGCCCGTTCACCACCGAAATTGAGCAAGTCGGCCACGATGATCTGGTGTCCGGTACTGGAAATGGGCAGGAACTCAGTCAACCCTTCTACAACCCCAAGTATCAATGCCTGCAAGGCAGTCCAAAGATCCATCAATCCCCCAAGAAGCGATGCGCCACCGCATGCCCGTTAATATTTATGCAAATTCGTTGACTACGATCAGCGCAGCTGAGATGCCGCGCGCACAGAATCCGGACGAAACCGTAAAAATTCCGTGAACGTTCAACTTGGATTCAGGTTTTTCCGCGCGGGGCCGAAATCCTATCAGACAAGCCCGATTAACGCTGCCACGTAATAGGACTTGGGTCGGATATGCCCGATCGGCAAAGTGTGGTTGGATGCTGGCGATGATTTTTTACAAGAACAAGAAACCGGAGTGACAGCGTTATGAACAGCTTGCGCAATATGTCGATCAGCCGCCGCTTATGGCTCATCTTGATCGTGGCCGTCCTGATGCTTTTGACGCTGGGCGTGTTGATGCTCAAGCAGATTCACGAAGACCTTTATCACGCCAAGGCACAGAAAACCCAGCATGTGGTGCAGACCGCCAGCGGCATTCTGAACTATTACCACAACCTGGAAACGGCCGGCACGCTCACGCGCGAGGCCGCGCAGAAACAGGCGCTGACTGCCGTTCGCGGCCTGCGCTATGACCAGAACGACTACTTCTGGATCAACGACCTGACGCCGGTGATGATCATGCACCCGGCCAACCCGAAACTCGATGGCCAGAACCTCTCGGCGATCCGCGACCCGGACGGGTTTGCGGTGTTCAATGAAATGGTCGCGCTCGCCAAAGCCAAAGGCGCCGGCCCGATCGACTATCGCTGGCCGAAACCGGGCGCCAGCGATCCGGTTGAAAAAACCTCTTACGTCAAACTGTTCGAACCCTGGGGCTGGGTGATCGGCTCGGGCGTGTACATCGATGACATGCAGGCGGAGTTCGTCGCCCAGGTCTGGAAAGCTTCACTCGTCGGGCTAGTGATTGCTTCCATCATGGCGCTGCTGGTGATCATGATTGCCCGCAGCATTGTGCGCCCACTCCAGGAAACCGTGAACGCCATGGCCAACATTGCCAGCGGCGAAAGCGACCTGACACGCAGCCTCGATACCCAGGGTCAGGATGAAGTGACGCAACTCGCCCGCCACTTCAATGCCTTTACCGCCAAACTGCGATTGGTGATCGGTCAATTGCAGGTGTCCGCCAGCGCTCTGGGCCAGTCGTCCAGCGAGCTGGGCAACGACGCCGCCCAGGCCCAGCAGCGCAGTCAGCAGCAATCCCAGCAGATGGAGCTGGTGGCTACGGCCATCAATGAAGTGACGTACGGCGTGCAGGATGTCGCGAAGAACGCCGAGCAGGCGGCGAGCGAAATGCGCGATGCCGAATCCCAGGCGCAGCAGGGCCAGGTCAACATCGACAGCAGCCTGCAACAGATCGACAAGTTGTCTGGCACCATTGATCAGGCCGTGGAAGTCATCCGCACCCTGGCCACCGAGAGCACACAGATCGGCAGCGTACTGGAAGTGATCCGCTCCATCGCCGAGCAAACCAACCTGCTCGCCCTCAACGCCGCCATCGAGGCCGCCCGTGCCGGCGAGCAAGGTCGCGGATTTGCCGTCGTGGCGGATGAGGTTCGCCTGTTGGCCCAGCGCACCCAGAAGTCCACCGCCGAGATCCAGTCGATGATCGAGCGCCTGCAGAGCCACTCCGAAGCGGCGGTCAAGGTCATTGGCGACAGCAGTCGCGCGTCCCAACTGACCATCGAACAGGCCGGCCTCGCTGGCGCGAGCCTGAATGCCATTGGCCAGGCGCTGCGCAACCTCAACGGCCTGAACGCCTCTATCGCCAGTGCCACCCTGCAACAGACCCACGTGGTCGAGGACATCAACCAGAACGTCACCCAGGCCGCTGGTTTGTCCCACAGCACGGCGCTGGCGGCGCAACAGTCGAGCGTGGCCAGCGTCCGGCTCAAGGAATTGAGCGAACAGTTGAGCGGGTTGCTCAAGCAGTTTCGGGTGTAACAAGAAACGCTAAAGCCCTGTGGCGAGCGAGCTTGCTCGCGCTGGGGTGCGAAGCAGCCGCAAGATTTTGGGGCCGCTACGCGCCCCAGCGCGAGCAAGCTCGCTCGCCACAGAAGCCTCATGAGTACAATCTCGGTACAATCGGCCCCTACTTCGTCTTCCCCAAGGAACCTCCATGTCCGGGCTTGAACTGTTTGCCGCTGCCCTCGGTGTCACTGCCGTCTGGTTGACGGTCAAACAGAATCCCTGGTGCTGGCCGATCGGCCTGGTCATGGTAACGCTTTACAGTTGGATCTTTTTTGAAGTGAAGCTGTATTCGAACATGTTGTTGCAGGTGATCTACGCCGCGTTGCAGCTCTATGGCTGGTGGCAATGGACGCGCGCGGGGGCCGCGCGCAAAGGCCGGCAGGTCAGTTATCTTGACAAGCAATCCGTGGCGATCGGCCTGGCCGTCGGTGCAGTGGGCGGTTTGATGCTGGGCGCGGCCATGGCTCATTGGACCGACGCCGCGCACCCTTGGCTGGATGCGTCGCTGACGAGTTTCAGCCTGGTGGCGCAACTATGGATGGCGCAAAAGCGCATACAGTGCTGGCCGCTGTGGATTGTCCTGGACTGTATTTTCGTCGGCCTGTTCCTATACGAGGGGATGTACCTGACTGTTGCCCTGTATGGCCTGTTCACCCTGCTGGCCATTCAAGGCTGGCGCACTTGGCGCAGCGATCCGCTGCTGTGCCCATGAAGGTGTTAGTGCTGGCTGGGCCGGAATCCAGTGGCAAAAGTTGGCTTTCGAGCGAGATTCACGCCAAATTTGGCGGCATATTGGTCGGGGAGTACGTTCGGCATTTCATAGAAAGAGAAGCCCGACTACCCTGCTACGAAGACATTACATTCATAGCCCAAGGCCAGTTGACTTGGGAAGATGAAGGACGCACCCGACAACCGTCACTGTTGATTCTCGATACGCACCTCTTAAGTAATATCCTTTGGAGTCGTACGTTGTTTGGCGCTTGCCCGACGTGGATCGAGCAAGCATTGCTGGCGCGGCACTATGACCTGCATTTGCTGTTGAGCCCTGAAACCGTGGCCTGGCATGACGACGGGCAACGTTGCCAACCGCAACTGGCAGAACGCCAGGCGTTTTTCAATGCCAGCCGCCAATGGCTTGACCTGCACCACCAGCCTTTGCAGGTAGTTCAAGGTGATTGGAAACAGCGTAAGGACTCGGCATTCGAGGCTGTGACGCACTTACTTAGGGCCTGACGGGGTTACTCCGTCCCGGAGCATATGTCCATTCCTGAAACACCCACGCCTGCGAAAACCCCGAGCTAAAGCGGCCCGGGCACTCCCTGAAGAAAACGTTAAGACACTGATACAACCTGCGTTTAGCGCACCTGACGAGCAATGCCGCCCCCACGGACGGCATTTTTGCGTGGCTCTGTGTCAGTGGCGTTACAGAATTTTTTGACCACTCCGACAATTAAAGCCAACCAACTGTTTTTTAAAGAAAAACAAAACCCGGCACACCTTCTGCTCTCTTCCTTGAAACGCTGATCAGCCCAGCGTTCCACTTACAGAAGGAATTGACGCCGTGGGGAAACTTTATCAAAGCATCTACAGCTTCCTGCTGATCGGATGCGCGCTGGGCTCGAGCGTCAGCCTGCCTGTACAGGCTGACAACGGCATCATTATTATCAAACGTGATGTCCAACCGCGCTACGCAACGAATCCACCAGTAGTCCCCGACCCTAATCCCACGACCGTCAATGCCAACCCGTCCAAATATATTCTCGGTCAAACGAACGAGTTGAGCGACGGTGACTTTGCCAACGTCGCCAGTGGTGCAGGCATCACACGCCTGGTCGATCAAGGCAACAATACCTTGGGCGGCACTATCACTCACCAGACCCAGCTTTCCAACCTCCCCGCTGGACGTTCGGGCAATTCGGGCAACGGTATTGCCAACATGGTCAATTCAAACGTCCAGCAAGGCCTGGGTGCTCTGAAAATCATAACGGGAGACCGTTAAGATGAATCGTTCGCTGCTGATTATCGCCATGTTTTGCAGTGCATCGACCTTTGCCCAACCTCCCGTCATCAATAACGCCGAAATCGACGGTTCGGGCATGCAGTACCAGGGCAACTTTTCGGTCAACCAGGCTGCGGGCGATCAGCAGCAACAGGCTAACGCTCGGGCCATCGCCATTGGCCATGACGCCAGCGCGACCACTCAGATTCGCCAACGGTTGCGTACGCAGGTCGACCCCAGGATCGATGCCCGGTCCAGCATCCAGGGCGACTCCTTCAGTCACGGCAACGGCGTACTGGGCGTCAACCAGAGCGCGGGCGCCAGCAACCAGCAAGCCAATGCCCTGCGGATAAGCATCAGTTCACAGCCGCAAAGTATCGACGACAGCGTCCTCATGCAACAGAACGTGGCGCTGATCAACAACTCCGATCCAACTGACTCTGCACCAGGCTTTCGCCAGGTCACTACCAGCGACCAGGCTTTCACCGGCAGCCGTGGAGTAATTCAGCTGAATCAGAGCGCCGGGGTGGGAAACCGAACTGCCAACACTCTGAGCGTACGGGTCGTGGATTGACCCAAACAGGTAGGAACCACACTTAACCTAAAAATAAGTACGGAGAATCACCATGAAACCTTCGATGGCAATCAAGCCTCTGGTTTTCGCAATTGCTGCGGTCATGGCTGTAGCTGTACAAGCTGGGCAAAACGATCGGCGTGACAATGGCCACCATAATGGCCATCACAACGGCGGTCACCACACCCCTCCTCCTCCAACAAAGATCCCTGTGTATGCGACTGCCAACGCCTGGGACAAACAGAACAGCACCGGCAACCGTATCCTCAACCAAGGGACTCAGAACAACGCTGAAATGAGCAGTTCTGGTACAGGCGCCAGCGGCAACGTCGGCGTCAACGTGGCGGCGGGTTCCGGCAACCAGCAAGACAACGCGGCCGCCATCGCGAACGCTGCTTCAGACTCCAGTCTCGATAACAGCTTCGTGTTCGGCACTGCTAACGCCACTGCCAGCGTCCGGCAATACAGCAACGACAACAAGGTCAACAACTACGGCACCACAACCTCTGCCGTGATGAGCGGCTCGGGCAATGCCGGCAGCGGCAATATGGGGATCAATATTGCTGGCGGCGACCTTAACCAACAGAAAAACACCATGGCAATTGCCAACGCCAACGCCCCGCTCGGGAGCGCAACAGCCACCGCCTCTGCCGATCAAAGCGGCCCTGGCCTGGTCGTGAATAACTACTCCGATCGGACGTCCCGTCTCGATACGGTGACGTTAACCACAACCAAAAGCGGTACTTTCTCTAAAGATAAGTCATTCGAAGCCAGCGGCAGTCAAAGCGCTTCTTCGAGCTGGGCCGCGGCCGGTTCCAAGAGCTCTGAAGCCAGCGGTTCTTTGAGCGTTGATGTAAGCGGTTCCAGCAGCAGTAATGCGAGCGGTTCCAACAGCAGCGCTGCGAGCGGTTCCAACAGCAGTTCTGCGAGCGGTTCCAACAGCAGCAGTGCAAGCGGTTCTTCAAGTTCTTCTTTGACTGCTTCCTTGGGCGCTACTTTGGACGCTGAGACAGCGGCTTCCAGTACCAATACCTACAATAATGGCTTTGGCGATCGCACCCGCAGCAGTAGTTCCGAGGCATCGCTTAACGCATCGCTTGACGCAACGCTTGACGTAGCGGTAGACAAATCGTTCGACAAATCGCGCGAATCCTCGTTCGACAAAACGCGTGATTCCTCGTACGACAACTCGCACGACTCCTCATACGATAAATCGCGCGATTCGTCGTTCGAAAAATCGTTCGATAGTTCGTACGAGAAATCGACCGCGTCCTCGTACGATAAATCGGGCAGCAAGTCGTCCGAATCTGCGTATGACAAAGCGAAAAGCTACAGTGAAAGCAGCTCATATGAGTTGAGTAACACCTACTCTTATCAAGTGCTGACCCCAACTGGCTGGGCAAACCCTGTAACCAACACTGCAACCCTGAGTGGTTCGGTGAATGGCAGCAGTGGCAACCTCGGCGTCAACGTGGCTGCCGGTGTGGGCAACCAGCAAAGCAACTCGCTGGCCATTTCCAACCAGTCGTTCTAACTGCTGTCTCTGGAGGCCCCCTTACGGGGGCCTTTTTCAACACGACCAGAGGGCGTCCCACCATGCGCATTATCGCCTTGGCATTTTTGCTTTGCATGGCCAGCGTGATCGAGGCTGCACAACTGCCGCTTTCCGTCTTGCCGGGCGGCGCGGTGGTGTACAAGCCGATCCAGAGCATACGCGAGCGCAAATTCTCCGATCTGGTGCAACAGAAAACCGACTTCAGTTGCGGCGCGGCTGCGCTGGCGACCATATTGCGCCAGGCCTATTGGCTGGACGTGAATGAAGAACAGATCATCGAAGGCATGCTGGCACACTCCGATCAGGATCTTGTCCGCGTTCAAGGCTTCTCCATGCTCGACATGAAGCGTTACGTGGAAAGTATCGGCATGCGGGCCCGTGGTTACCGGGTAGCGCCGGAAACGTTGAGCGACATCAGGATTCCGGTTGTCGTACTCATGGATATCCGTGGCTACAAACATTTTGTGGTCATGCAAAGAGTCCATAAGGGCTGGGTCTATATCGGAGATCCGGTACTCGGTCATAAACGTTACAAAATCGACGACTTTGTCAAAGGCTGGAACGGCATCATCTTTGCCGTCATTGGCCAGGGCTACGACAAAACCAACGCATTGCTCGACCCACCCATGCCACTGACCGCCAAGAACCGCATTAACACCTTCAGCCCGGTGCAAGACGCAGAGTTGCTGGATTTCGGTTTCATCCGAAGCGACTTCTTCTAATAACAATGGAGCACGACGCTCCGGGAGCATCCCATGAAGACTCCATTCTGGCTTGCCGTGGTTTGCCTGACCGCCAGCCTGCCGACACACGCACAGTTGTTCCAACCCATTGAACTGAACGATCACGAATTGGCGACCCTGCGAGGCCGCTATGTCATGCCGGGACGGATCATCAGTTTCGGCATCGCCATGACCAGCACTTGGCAAAATGCCAACGGTGAAGTGATCGGCGCAACTTCCTCGATGCAAATTCAACAATCGACTATCCAGCCACAGTTCTATGTGTCGATAATTGACGAAAAAGGTAATGGCTCGGTTTATTCGCAAGGCACCGGTACCGTCACTGGCGGCAGCGGCCTCAACAGCACCGGAGGCGTCACTCAAGTCGTGCGTGCTGCGGGCGACAACAACACGGCTTACAACAATGTTGATATCAACGTCACAAAGGGTAACCAAGCGCCAGCATCGCAACAGCAGGGCCAGGCATTGGCCGCAGGCTCGACAATGACCAGCGCCAATGGCGCGGGCTCGCTGAGCATTTCCTCGACCGGTACCGGTGTGCAACTCAACATCGTGGCCAACAACAACCAGGGCAGTACCGTACAGCGTCTGGCTCAGGGCGGGCTGATGCAAAACACGACGTTGCTCGGCGGCAGCAACCAGGTCCGCAACGTCACATCCCTCAATGTCGTACTGCGTGACACTCCGTCAGGGGGGGCGCTGACCGGCAACCTGGATCAGCTCAAAGGTCTTCGCACTCTCGGATTCTGATCTATGCTCAGGCTCATCAGGATGCAGTCAGAAGGGATGACTTACCCATGCACCGTTCGTTAACGTTCAGAGCTTTCGTTTGTCTGAGTAGTCTGGCTCCGGCACCATTGCTGTACGCTGCACCAGACCCCCAGGTCGAAGCACTAAAACAAGAACTCATGGAGTTGAAACAGCGTTACGAAGCACAACAGAACGCGCTGATGGTACTTGAGCAACGCGTTCGCCAAGTTGAAGAAACACCGGCGACACCCGCTCCCAAACGTCTGACGAGATCCCCCGGCGAAACCCCCAAGGGTGGCCAGGCGTTGGCCGCAGGCGCTCCCGGAACCACGGGCAGTTCTTACGGGCAGTCGCTCAAGGATGAGTCGGAACCGGCACAAAGCGTTTCGAACCTGTACGACGAAGCCAGCGGGTTCTTCGGCGGTGGCAAGTTCAGTGTCGAAACCGGCCTGACCTACACGCATTACGATACCCGTGCGCTGACGCTCAATGGCTTTCTCGCACTGGACTCGATTTTCCTCGGCAATATCAACCTCGACCGCATCAAGGCCGACAACTGGACACTGGATCTGACCGCCCGCTACAACCTGGCACAACGCTGGCAGTTCGACATTAACGTTCCCGTGGTTTATCGCGAGTCAACTTATTCCTCCGGTGGCGCCGGTGGCGCAGGACCGGTGACGTCGGACGCAACCGTGACCCGCGACCCGACCATCGGCGATGTCAACGTTGGCGTTGCGTACAAATTTCTGGATGAATCGGCCGATCTGCCCGACGCGGTCTTTACACTGCGCGTCAAGGCACCGACCGGTGATGACCCTTACGGCATCAAGCTGGTCGAAGACCCTAACAACGATAACCTCGCGGTGCCCGAGGACTTGCCTACCGGCAATGGTGTCTGGTCGATCACCCCGGGTCTCTCGCTGGTCAAGAGCTTCGACCCGGCCGTGCTGTTCGGAAGCCTGGCCTACACCTACAACATCCAGGACTCTTTCAGCGACATCAGCCCTCAGGTCGGATCCAAGGTGAAAGGGGACGTGAAACTGGGCGACTCCTGGCAGGTCGGCGCCGGCATTGCATTCGCGTTGAACGAGAAGATGAGTATGTCGTTTTCGTTCACCGATCAGTTCGCCCGCAAGAGCAAGATCAAGCCGGACGGTGGCGACTGGCAATCGATTTCCAACAGCGATTACAACGCAGCCAACTTCAACATTGGCATGACTCTGGCGGCAACCGATAACCTGACGATCGTTCCCAACCTGGCCATCGGCCTGACCGACGACGCTCCAGACTTTTCGTTCAGCCTGAAATTCCCGTACTACTTCTAATCGCTCACCTGAATGGAAAAGGCCCGCTGCGACGTTCATCGCAGCGGGCCTTTTCGTTTCGCCCCGCCCTAACGGATCTGGTGCTTGTGCAGCAGTCGGTAAAAGGTAGGCCGCGACACGCCCAGCACTCGGGCGGCGACACTCAGGTTGTCACTGTGGCGATTCAACACATCGCATAACGCCTGGCGTTCGGCGCGTGTCTTGTAGTCTTCGAGGGTGCCCATCGGTACAGCGATCGTCTGCTGGCTGATCAGCCCCAGATCGCGGGCCTCAATCTGCCGTCCCTCGGCCAGGACCAGGCCACGACGTACCCGGTTGGCCAGCTCGCGAACATTGCCAGGCCAGTCATGCTTGCCCATGGCGATCAACGCGTCTTCACTGAAGCTGCGTGGGCGGCGGCCGGTTTCATGGCTGTAGAAATGGGAAAAATGGTTGGCCAGCACCGACAGATCACCATTTCGCTCACGCAAGGGCGCGGTCGCGACCTGCAGCACGTTCAGCCGATAATACAAGTCTTCGCGAAAGCGTTTCTTCTCGATCTCTGCCTCAAGATCGACATGGGTCGCGGCCAACACCCGCACATCCACGGGAATCGGCTGACTGCCGCCCACCCTTTCGATGTGCTTTTCCTGGAGGAAACGCAACAGGTTCGCCTGCAGCGGCAGGGGCAGATCACCGATTTCGTCGAGAAACAGTGTTCCGCCGTTGGCGGCCTCGATCCGCCCGATCTTGCGTTGATGGGCGCCGGTGAAGGCACCCTTCTCATGGCCAAACAGTTCGGACTGGATCAATTGTTCGGGAATCGCGCCGCAATTGATCGCGACAAAGGGTTTGCTGTGCCGCTGGGATTGTCGATGGAGCGTGCGGGCGACCAGCTCTTTGCCGGTCCCGCTTTCGCCGCGAATCAACACCGGAGACTCGGTGGGCGCCAGCTTGCTCAGCAGTTTGCGCAGCTCGTGAATCGACTTGCTGTCGCCGAGCAATTCGTGTTCGGGCTGATCGATGTGAACCGTGCCCTGGCCACGCAAGCGCGCCATGCCGAATGCCCGGCCGAGCGTTACCTGAACCCGGGACACATCGAACGGCAGGGTGTGGAAATCGAAAAACCATTCGCAAACAAAGTCCCCGACATTTTGCAGGCGCAGGACTTCCTGGTTGAGCACGGCGATCCACTCCGTGCCGCTGCGGCTGATCAGCTCTTTGACGGCGTCGGGGTGTTCCAGATGAAACGGCTGCAGACGCAACAGACCAACGTCGCAGGTTCGGTCGGCGGCATTTTCCAGCGTACAGCTATCAACGTCCCAACCTACAGAGCGCAACCCCGGCAGCAGACGGTGGCAGTCGTCACAAGGGTCCACCACTAACAGACGTCGTAAAGCAGGCGCTTCGATCATGACTGTTCCTTGGCGCCAAACTATAGGAATTTTTATTAAAAACAGTCGTTTGGCAGACCCGACTGTAACATTAGCAATAATTTGACGCTGGCTTGTACCGATTGACTATAGGGCTGTCGCGTAAGTAGTTATAAGAACTCACTTTATAAGTTACCTAACGAGTCGAATCTTTCATTCAGCTTTCAGAGCCTGCCGTTACCCTGAACCTATGAAGAAAAGTTGAAATTTCTTTCAATTGTATGTGACCCACCCACCGGTTGCGGGCATCAGTACAAGTAACCAGCCGAACGGTAAGCCCAACCGACGGCACATCACTTGATTGGGCATACAGAGAGAAAATCCCATGACCGCCCCGCTCCGTATCAACGAAGCTCTTTTGATTGCCGACCGCGCATTCCAGCCTTTTCAATGTGTGGCCTGGGCCCCGCAGGACGGTAATGGCGAACTCAGCCTGACCGTCATAGATCGCACCAATACCCGCATTGGCCGCAAGCAGATTCCAAGCAGTGCCTATACCGACCCTGCGCAACTTGAACATGTTCTGGAAGAAGCCCGTAAAGAGCTGAGCCAGGAAGGTTACACGCTGCAATCGTGGTCGATGCCGCACTAAAGAGTTCTGCGGATTACATGGGTAATCCGCAGCCTCCCCTTAATCGTTAGTTTGCTGGCCTTGTCCGTCAACACACTTGCGACAGCCGATTGTCGAACTTCCTGAGGCCAATTAATTGGCCGGCTTTCCAGTGGTTCGAAAAGACACTGTTCTGGCACAAAGCGCCCCTCCGCCTGTTAGTTTTGTCAGTTGTGCATCCGGTCATTCAGGCGTTGAATATTTTCCCAGTCGCCACCCCATTCCTGGATCACGACGACTCGCAAGGAGACGCGTGCATGTCAATCCAGACAGCTTTTGCCTTACCTGCAACGCAGAACTGCGCCGGGAAACTCGACAACTCCTTTGCCGGCACCGGCAAAACCCAAGTGTACTTCGCCGGGAGTACCTCAAGCCTGGCCAATGGCGTTGCGATTGATTCCGCAGGCAGGTTGCTGATAGCGGCGAAGGTCGGCACCCCTGGCGGCAGCCGTTTTGGCCTTGCTCGTCTGCTGGAGGATGGCTCGGCGGATTTGGCCTTCGGCCAACAAGGCAGCGTCATCAGCCAGTTCGAACCTGGTTACGAGGCCATGGCCGGCAAAGTCCTGCTTTCTGCCGATGGCAACATTCTGCTGGCCGGCCTGCATTACGAGAATGCGCACCGAACACTACCCGCCCTCGCGCTGTTCGATCAAAGGGGTAAACCGGTTCGATCCTTTGGCGACAACGGACGGTGTGTCGTGCGCTTGCCGGGCAATCTTTCCCAAGGCGTGCGCGACACATGGTTGCCTCCCGGCGTGCCGGGTGCCGAAGCCTGTGATGTTTGTGTGCAGCAAGATGGCAAAATCCTGGTGCTCGCCAATCATCATTTCGAACTGGCCGACCACGTCGGCCTGCTGGTACGGCTCAACACCGATGGTTCACTGGACGACACCTTCAACGGCCGCGGCTTCGTGCTGGTCAGGCACCTGCTGATGAACACCTGGCTCAGCAGCCTGCTGATTCAACCTGATGGCCGAATTCTGGTGGGCGGCTCGATCAACTTCCCTGGAGAAGGCCTGCTCGCGCGTTACCACAGCGACGGTTGCCTCGACGACAGTTTCGCCGTGGATGGCTTCATGAGTTTCATGGCACGGGGACGTCACGCTCAGGTCAGCCAGATCGTCCAACAGGACAACGGCGATTTGCAGTGTTTTGGCAGCACTCGCGACCCTATGCAGTGCATGGCTCTGAAGATTCACAGTAATGGCCGCCCGGACATTCATTGCAACGGCGGCCAGCCGCAATTGCTGGAAATCGGCCACAGCGGTTGCCAGTGGACCGCCGTCCAGCCCCTTGCCGACGGCAGCATCTTGACCGCTGGCGCTACGATCGGTGGCATCGAAGCCGATTTCATCCTGGCCCGGCATCTGCCCAGTGGGCAGCTCGATTGCAGCTTTGGCAATGGCGTCGGCTGGGTCCGCACCCGTCTGAGTCGCAGCCCGGACACCGCGACCTCGCTGGCGGTGCAGGCCGATGGCAAAATTGCCGTCGGAGGCTATTCACTGGATGGCAACTACCGGGCAATCGTCGCGCGGTATCTGGGTTAGGCACTTCGACATGTCCTACGCTTGATCTGCTTTCGGCTTACGGCAAGCGCTGGTCTGCCGTGAGTTTCTGGCTGTAAACACCGATTAAAAATGTGGGAGCGGCGTTGTCATCCAGGGAGGATGAATCGCTCGATCGCCTGCGCCGCGCCGTCTTCCGTGTTGGCCCCGGTCACCACATCAGCCTGACGCTTCACCGCCTCTTCCGCCTGCCCCATCGCGATCGACAAGCCCGCGCGGTGAAACATGGCGGGGTCATTGCCGCCATCGCCCATGGCAGCCGTCTGCTCCAGCGGCACACCGAGAAGCTCGGCCAGAGTTGCCAGCGCCACGCCCTTGTTGGCTTGCATCGCGGTCACGTCCAGGTAAATCGGTTGCGACCGCGACACCTGAGCCTGGCCCTCGACCTTGGGCAGCAACTGCGCCTCCAGCTCAATCAACAACTGCGCGTTATTGCTCGTTGCGACGATCTTGTCGATGTGTTCCAGATACGGTTCGAAACTCTCCACCACCACCGGTGGATACCCCAGGCCATGCTGCTCCCGAGGAACCATCGGTCCGATCGGGTCTTTCACCAGCCAGTCGCCACCGCTGAACACCCACACTTCAATGTCCGGCAGATCGGCGAACTGCGTCAGCGTGATCAGCGCTGCCGTGGCCGGCAAGTAATGCGCGACCAGCAAACTGCCATCGGGATTGACGATCGTGCCGCCATTGAATGCTGCCGTGGGCAGATCGACGCCCAAGGCTTCGATCTGCTGCAACATAGCTTTCGGCGGCCGGCCAGTGGCGAGGCTGAACAACACGCCCGCCTCGCGTAACGAACGAACGGCTTCGATAGTGCGCTGACTGAGACTGTGGTCCGGCAGCAACAACGTGCCGTCCATGTCACTGAGCAGAAAACGGATGGAGTGTTGCGTTACCTCACTCATCCGAGGCCGTGCCAGACGCGACCGTCGCGAGTCAGCAGATCCTCTGCCGCCGGTGGTCCGTCTTCACCCGCCGCGTAAGTCTGCACATCCGCGTTCTGCTGCCAGGCATCGAGGAACGGCTGTACGGCACGCCAACCGTTCTCGATGTTGTCGGCGCGCTGGAACAGCGTTTGATCGCCCGTCAGGCAATCGTAAATCAGGGTTTCGTAGCCGGTGGACGGCTGCATTTCAAAGAAATCCTTGTAGGCAAAACCCAGTTCGATATTGGCCATTTTCAACGCCGGGCCTGGCCGCTTGGCCAACAGGTCGAACCACATGCCTTCGTTGGGTTGAATCTGGATCCGCAGATAGGTCGGTTGCAGCTCATCAACCTCGGTATCGCGAAACTGCGCGTAGGGCGCCGGTTTGAAGCAGATGACGATCTCAGTGTCGCGCACGCTCATGCGTTTGCCGGTGCGCAAGTAAAACGGCACGCCGACCCAGCGCCAGTTGTCGATCATGACTTTGAGCGCGACATAGGTTTCGGTCGTGCTGTCGGGTGATACGTTGTTTTCCTGGCGATAACCCGGCAACAACTTGCCGTCGACCTCGCCGGCGGCGTATTGGCCGCGCACCGAATTGGCCCGTGCATCTTCGGTGGACCAAGGGCGAATCGCCCCGACCACTTTGGCTTTCTCGCCGCGAACAGCATCGGCACCAAAGGCCGCAGGTGGTTCCATCGCCACCATTGCCAACAGCTGAAACAGGTGATTAGGCACCATGTCCCGCAGGGCGCCGGTGTGCTCATAAAAACTGCCACGGGTCTCCACGCCGACGGTTTCGGCGGCGGTGATCTGTACGTGGTCGATGTAATGATTATTCCAGAAAGCTTCGAACAAGCTGTTGGAGAACCGGCTGATCAGAATGTTCTGCACGGTTTCCTTGCCCAGATAGTGATCGATCCGATAGATCTGGTTTTCCGTCATCACCTTGAGCAAGCACGCGTTCAAGGCTTCAGCCGTTTGCAGGTCGGAGCCGAACGGTTTTTCGATCACCACCCTTCTGAAGGCGTCCGGTGTCTCTTGCAGCAAACCGGCGGCGCCGAGACGCCGCACCACTTCGCTGAAGAAACGTGGCGCCGTGGCCAGATAAAACACCGCGTTGCCAGTGCCGCTGGCAGCGATTTTCGCCGCCAGCGCCTGATACGTGCTGTTGTCCAGGAAGTCGCCCTGGACGTAGCTGATGCCTTTGGCCAGTTTGGCCCACAACTGCGGATCAAGGGCTTGATCGCCCTTGCCGACCTTGCTCGCCACTTCGGCCCGAATGAAATCTTCGAGCTTCTGCGCAAAGGCCTCATCGGAGATGGCGTTGTGGTCAACGCCGATGATCCGCAGTCCATCTCCAAGCAGACCGTCGCGACTCAGGTTGTACAGCGCCGGCATCAGCAAGCGCTTGACCAGGTCACCATGGGCACCGAACAGGAACAGCGTGGTCGGTGGTGCAGGTTCTGCCTTGGATTTATTGCGGATCAATCGGGTCATTTTTTCGAAGTCTCCACGTGGCCACCGAAGCCGAAGCGCTGGGCCGAGAGAATCTTGTCGCCAAAAGTGCCTTGTCCGCGCGAACGGTAGCGGGAGAACAGCGAGTTCGACAGCACCGGTACGGGCACTGATTGCTCCATGGCGGCTTCGATGGTCCAGCGACCTTCACCGCTGTCCGCCACCGAGCCTGAGTACCCCTCGAGTTTCGGATCGCTGGCCAGAGCGTCTGCGGTCAGGTCGAGCAACCACGATGACACCACGCTGCCACGGCGCCAGACTTCGGCGATATCAGCGACGTTCAGCTCGAAGCGCTGGTCTTGCGGCAGGTTTTCGCTGGCCTTGGTCTTGAGGATGTCGAAGCCTTCAGCGAAGGCCTGCATCATCCCGTATTCAATGCCGTTGTGGATCATCTTCACGAAATGGCCCGAACCTGCGGGGCCGCTGTGAATGTAACCGCGTTCAGCGCGGTCATCGTCCGACTTGCGGTCCTTGGTGCGAGGGATGTCGCCCAGGCCCGGGGCCAGGCTTTCGAACAGCGGATCAAGGCGTTTAACCACCTCGGCTTCGCCGCCGATCATCATGCAGTAACCCCGTTCCAGGCCCCAGACGCCGCCGGAGGTGCCGACGTCGACGTAGTGCAGGCCTTTTTCCGACAGGGTTTTCGCCCGGCGGATGTCATCCTTATAGTAGGTGTTGCCACCGTCGATGATCGTGTCGCCAGGTTCGAGCAAGGTGCTCAGGGTGTCGATGGTGTCTTCGGTCGGTGCGCCTGCCGGCAGCATGACCCACACCGCTCGTGGTTTGGCCAGGCCAGCGACCAGGGCTGGGAGGTCGATGACACCTTTGGCGCCTTCGGCGGCCAAGGTATCGACGAAGGCGGTATTGCGGTCGTAAACAACGGTGGTATGCCCGTTGAGCATCAGGCGCCGCGCAATATTGCCGCCCATGCGGCCCAGTCCGATAATCCCGAGTTGCATGTGCTGATGCTCCCTACTACAAATAAAAGTGTGTCAAAGGTTATAGCCCAACGCGACTAATGAGGGTTAGTCCAGAGCGTTGGCACATAGTTTCCGGGCATTGTGCCCGATCCTGACTGATAACGTCGCGAATCGTGCCGAAGGCACAACGACCATAAAAAATAAAAAAGTTCCCTTCCAGGGCAAAAGAAATCAAAATTGGTGCCGATAGTAAATTAGCTCCGACGTCGGAGCAGATTTACAGTTGAGACAGCCATTTGCGAGGTGAGCAATGGGCACAGTACAAGCAGCACGGCCAGCACAAACCCTTTATGTCACGATCCGTCGTGATGAATTGCGCCAGTTGAAAGACGAGCGCGACCAGCTCAAGCAGGAAGTCGAGCAGTTACGCCTGCTGACGCAAGGAATCCAGGCTCAGCCAATGCCAGTCAGACTTCGTACTCCCCACGCCTGATCCCCTCGCCTGAATCGGAAGCAGCCCCGCGCTGTTTCCGATACGACACCCGATTCGCCCGCCCTCGCAGCTCACAAAACTTTCACACGTTCCTGTTGATACTCCGGCCCGTTATGGCCGCCCGGTATCCGCGCGGCGCCTGTTCGTCGGCGATCTTCCAGTCCCGGCGGTAGAAAGTGATACTGGCTGGAGCGCGCAATGGCTTTGTTTCAACGCAGCAGCAATTCGTCTGCGAAAGGTTTCGATTGGGCCGGGCTTCTCTGGCTGTTCCTGTTCTTCTGGTATTTTTCCGGCATCACCCAACTGCTGATCCAGTTGACCGGCACCTCCGGTTTTACCGGGTTCCGCCAGGCCTTCGTAATGAGCGCCATCTGGCTGGCGCCGATGCTGCTGTTTCCCCGACAAACCCGTGTATTGGCCGCGCTGATCGGCCTGGTGCTGTGGGCCTGCTCCATGGCCAGCCTGGGTTACTTCTTCATCTATCAGCAGGAATTTTCCCAAAGCGTCATCTTCATCATGTTCGAGTCGAACATCTCTGAAGCGGGCGAATACATGACCCAGTATTTCGCCTGGTGGATGGTGGCGGCGTTCCTTGCCCACACCCTGTTCGCGTATTTCCTGTGGACGCGGTTACGCCCGGTGTACATGCCCCGCGGTCGCGCACTGGTGGCGGCGACGGCCATTCTGGTGGCCGTGGTCGGGTATCCGATGATCAAACAGACTGCCCGCACCGGCAGCCTCGCCGGCGGCTTCGAAAAATTCGAAACCCGCATCGAACCGGCAGTGCCGTGGCAGATGGCAGTGGCCTATCACCGTTACCTCGACACCCTCGCCGGCATGCAGGACATGCTCGACAGCGCGAGCAAGATTCCTCCGCTGCACAACTTCAAGGATGCCTCGGCCAACCAGCCGGCCACCCTGGTGTTGGTGATCGGTGAATCCACCAACCGTCAACGCATGAGCCTCTACGGCTACCCGCGTGAAACCACCCCGGAACTGGACAAACTCAAGGATCAACTGGCGGTCTTCGATAACGTCATCACCCCGCGCCCCTACACCATCGAGGCGTTGCAGCAGGTGCTGACCTTCGCCGATGAAGAAAACCCGGACCTATACCTGTCGACTCCGTCGCTGGTCAGCATGATGAAACAGGCCGGCTACAAGACCTTCTGGATCACCAACCAGCAGACCATGACCAAGCGCAACACCATGCTCACGACGTTCTCCGAGCAGGCCGACGAGCAGGTGTACCTGAACAACAACCGTAATCAGAATGCCGCCCAGTACGATGGCGATGTGATCGAGCCGTTCAACAAGGCCCTGGCTGACGCGGCGCCGCGCAAGTTGATCGTCGTGCACTTGCTCGGTACGCACATGAGCTACCAGTACCGCTATCCGTCGACATTCGACACATTCAAGGACCGCAACGGTGTTCCTGCCGGTGTGCGCGACGATCAACTGCCAACCTACAACAGCTATGACAACGCGGTGCTGTACAACGACTTCGTGGTCTCGAGTTTGATCAAGGACTACGCCAAGTCCGATCCCAACGGTTTCCTGCTGTACCTCTCCGACCACGGTGAAGACGTTTTCGATTCGGCTGGCCATAACACCCTGGGCCGCAATGAGGCCAAACCAACGGCGCCGATGTACACCATTCCGTTCATGGCCTGGGCCTCGCCGAAGTGGCGCGAAAGCCATGACTGGAGTTTCGCCCAGGATCTGGGGCGGCCTTACAGCAGCTCGCACCTGATCCATACCTGGGCCGATCTGGCGGGGCTGAGTTTCGATGAGCTCGATCGCAGCAAGAGTCTGGTCAGCGACAGTTTCAAACCGCGCCCTCTGATGATCGGCAATCCTTATGAGCGTGAGCAGAAGGCTTTGATCGACTTCAGCCTGATCAAACCCAAGGTGAAGCCTGACACTGCGGGCGTCGTCCTGAAGTAATTCCCCTCAGGGGCCGGTTCCGGCCCCTTTTCTCTGCGCCCTTCGCCCGCGGGTCATTCCCATTTAACGGAATCGGCAGATAATTGCCTTGCGACATTGCTTCATGGATGAAAGGCACCCGATATCCGTTTTGGGAGGCGAACCATGAAACGTACACCCCTGATCGTTGCTGGCCTGATGACGTTCGTTTCGGCTAGCGCATTTGCCGAAGGTGGCGCCGAACGCATGCGTTATTACTACGAAAGCCTGCGACTCAGCCAACAGGAGAATCAAAGCCGGCAAACCGCCGAAGTCCGGGTTCCGGACGATCAAACGGCGCAGGTGACCGAGCACTACAAGCGTTGATAGGCTGATGCCTATCTATTGTAGGAGCGAGCTTGCTCGCGATGGACTTCAGAACGCCGCGTTTACCCCGCAAACACGCGTCTCCGTTAACAACCATCGCGAGCAAGCTCGCTCCTACAGTTTTTCCTGCGGCGCCTACAGCGCCTTGGTCCAGAACAACATCCGGCCATGCTCCGGATCGAACATGCCGGCGCTGAAGCCGAATTTGGCGTAGGAGGACTGGGCCACCGCATTGCCTTACAGCACTTCCAGGGTGATTTTGCAGCAACCACGCTGACGGGCGATTTCTTCGACCTTTTGCAGCATCTTCATCTGGCAATCTTTAAACTGAAGTGCCCCAGATCAGCGCTTCGGTCCATCCCAGTTCGGCGAAATCCGCAGCTCGCAGGCCCGACTCACCGGCACAGAAAAACTCGTCCAGTTGTGGCGGCGCGATCGAAGTTCCGCTGAGCATTGCGTGAATCTGCCCACGGTGATGAATCTGGTGCTCGAACAGGTGCGACAGCAAGCGCAAGCGACTGTCGTGTTGCGGCGTGTCCCGGGCGATCGTCACGATCTTGCCCAGGTCCGCGTCACGCAGTTGCTCGCAGTAGGCAATCAGCCGACGGTCTACGTGGGCTTGTTCGAGCTTGAGGTCCATGGCGTGGGTGAACGGTTCGTCTTCGGTGAAAAATACCTGGCACTCGGGATGCGGTGCATCCCCACGCAACTCCCGCTCCAGCGCATCCACGTAAAACCAGTCGCAAGTCAGGATGTGATTGAGGGTCGCACGCAGACTGGGGAAGAAACTGACCCGTGGCGCCGCAAGGTCCTCGGGACTCAACGGCCCCCAGGCCTTGGCCAGTCGATGGTTGGCCCAAGCGTTTTGATAGGCCATGGTCAGCAAATGATGGGACAAGGGCTGATTCATGTTCGCGGCTCCTTGAATTCAAGCGTCGGCGAAACGTTGCAGCTGCATTTCCTGTAATCGGCTGAGGGTGCGGCGGAACGGGAATTCCAGATAACCTTCGGTGTAGAGCGATTCCATCGGCACCTGCGCTTCAAGGTACAACGGCACTTTGCGGTCGTAGCATTCGTCCACCAACGCGATGAAACGCCGCACACCGTCGTCATGCACCGACAACTGCGGCAATTGGCGGTCGCCCGCCACCACTCGTTCGACACCGTCTTCGGTGCCCCGAGCGATGCGTCCTTCGCGCTTTTGTGCGCTGAGGTTGGGCACGTCACTCAACAGAATAGCCTTGTAGGTGTCACACAGGGCCATGAAATCCATGGCGGCAAAGGGTTGCTCGCAGAGGTCGGCGTAGCGACTCCAGACGACGGTTTCGCTGGCCTGCACCACGTTGAGTGAACGGTAACCCACCTTGATCGGCTCACGGGAAACCGACTGCCCGGCGGTCAACGCCTTGAAGACATCGCCCAGCGCACCGGGCTGGCGGGGCGCGGCAACCCAATAGCGTTGCAACCCGGCGCCGGGATGCAGGCGATGATCTTCGCCGCCATCCACCGCTATCACCTGCATGTGCCGCTTGATCGCCTCGATGGCCGGCACGAAGCGGTCACGGTTGAAACCATCGGCGTACAGCAGGTCCGGCGGCTGATTGGAAGTGCAGACCACCACTACACCCTCATCGAACATCTCCTGAAACAAGCGTCCGAGAATGATTGCGTCGCCGATATCGTTGACGAATAGCTCATCGAAACACAGCACGCGCACGTCCTCGCTCAGTTCCCGCGCCAGCGCTTTCAGCGGGTCGGCGGTGCCGGTCAGCTGAAACGAGCGCTGATGCACCCAACTCATGAAGTGATGAAAGTGCTGGCGTCGGGCCGGGACCTGCAGGCTTTGGTAAAACTGGTCCATCAACCAGGTCTTGCCCCGCCCGACGGGGCCCCAGAGGTAAACGCCGGTCACCGGCGCGCGACCTTCATGCAGCGCTTCATGGCATTTTTGCAACGCCCAGACAGCATGTTCCTGGGCTTCGTCCTGGACGAAGCCCTTCTGTTCGATGGCGTGTTGCCAGGCACTTAATGGAGAGTCGACATTCATGCGCGGCAGTATGCCATCGCGACGCGGCCTCTACAGTGAAATGTCCAGTCGGGTGGTCTTGCCCTGATCGTTCAGACGAAACACTGGACTCCGCGCCTCGCCGTAGATCGGCGCCGAGTGCGGTGAGTTCCGCAATGTCGCGGTAGAGCGTAGGCTCGGAATCTCCAAGTTCGCCGGGATCGGTCGACTTTCACCGCGCATGAAACAGGACCTTGACGAAATACATGAGCGGTATCATCTTATTTGAATGTCGCACGACATCTATATTCGGTTGCCGCGCCTTTCCTTCAGGAGTCATCCCATGCATTACAAAGTATTTGGCCGAAAAACCGGCTTGCGGGTCTCGGAACTGGCGCTGGGCGCCGGCAACTTTGGTACGGGTTGGGGCCATGGCGCCGAGCGCGATGAAGCCAAACGCATGTTCGATGGCTATCTGGAGGCCGGCGGCAATTTCATCGACACCGCCAACGGCTATCAGGGTGGCCAGTCGGAAGCCATGCTCAGCGAGTTCATCACCCCGGAGCGCGATCGCCTGGTCATCGCCACCAAATACACCTTGGGGACTACGCCCGCTGCGGGCATTTCCCACACCGGCAACAACCGCAAAAACATGGTTCGCGCCGTGGAAGAAAGCCTGACACGGCTCAAGACCGATCACATCGACCTCTTCTGGGCGCACATGAGCGACGGTGTCACGCCCATGGAAGAGATCCTGCGTGGTTTCGATGACCTGGTGCGTGCCGGCAAGATTCATTACGCCGGCCTGTCGAACTTCCCGGCGTGGCGCATCGCCCGGGCGGACCTGCTGGCCGAAGTTCGCGGTTTTGCGCCGATTGCCGCCATTCAGGTCGAGTACAGCCTCGCCGAGCGCACAGCCGAACGTGAGCAACTGCCGATGGCCGAAGCGTTGGGGCTGGCCGCGACCTTATGGTCGCCGCTGGGTGGCGGGTTCCTGACCGGCAAATACCGCTCAAGCGACGAGAACAATCGCGCCGCTAAACTGGGCATGCTGGTGCACGCCGAGAAAAGTGCCCGCGAAACTGCCCTGCTCGACACCTTGCTCGCCGTCGCGACGGAGCTGGGCGCCAGCCCGACGCACGTGGCCATTGCCTGGCTGCGGGAAAAAGCCAACCGCTCGACGACGGCGCTGATTCCGATTCTGGGTTCACGCACGCGTGAGCAGCTGGATGCGACGTTGGGGGCTTTGAATGTGCAGTTGAGTGCAGAGCAAGTGTCGCGGCTGGATAGCGTTAGTGAAGTGGCGAAGGGTGTACCGCATGAATCGATTGCCGGTTCATTTTCACGGTTTAGCGGGGGTGAAACCCTCGACCTACCGATGATCCCGGTAGCCTGACGCAGATCGAAATGTGGGAGCGGCGGTGCGAGCAAGTCGAATCGTCGCACCGCCGCTCCCACATTTGACCGTGCACTAACGATCGACATTTCCATCGCCAATGGCTAAAGCGCTGCACAGCATTTCGAATCGCCAATCACCGTCGGCGCGTTGTGCGCTATCGTGCTGAATATTTCCCTGCCGGAAGAATGTAAAACCCGGATATCCTGGCCAAAGGTGAACCCGCCCCACCTGCGGTTGTCGCACAGTTGAACCGTTAGACAGGCTCAAGGCCGAGCCATCCGTGGTTCATCCTTTTCTTCAAGAGAGCATGTCCATGCGCCGTATTCACGCCTTTGTCCTTTCCCTCCTTTTGTTGTCCCTGAGCGCCTGCGCGCTGTTGCCCAATCGTGACCCATTGAACATCAACGTGGTCGGTTTCCAACCGCTGCAGAGTCAGGACATGGAAGTGCGTTTCGCGGTGAAAATCCGCGTGCAGAATCCCAATGAAACCGCCATCGACTACAACGGCGTGGCCCTGGACCTGGCAGTCAACGGTCAGCCGCTTGCCTCCGGCGTCAGTGATCAGTCGGGCTCCATTGCGCGCTTTTCCGAGACGGTGCTGACCGTACCGGTCAGCGTTTCGGCGTTCTCGGTGTTGCGTCAGACACTGGGCCTGAGCCAGACCCAAACGCTGAACAACCTGCCGTATGTATTGCGCGGCAAACTGGCGGGCGGCTTGTTCGGTACGATGCGCTTCACCGACAGTGGCAAGCTCAGTTTGCCGGGGGCGGTGACCGGCACTTTGTAAACCCTGTCAAGGAGCCACACAACCATGGACGCCCTACCCACCCTCTACACCGAACGCCTGATATTGCGCCCGCTGAAACTGGCCGATGACATTCAGCAACAGTTCCCGCACTGGGAAGTGGTGCAGTATCTGAACGCGCTCGTGCCTTGGCCTTATCCCGCTGACGGTGCCCTGACCTATTTGCGTGATATCGCATTGCCGGCGATTGCTGCGGGCAAAGAGTGGCACTGGTCGATGCGGTTGAAGTCAGCGCCGCAACAGTTGATCGGCAATGTCAGCTTGATGGATGAACAGGACAACAACCGCGGATTTTGGCTAGGCCCGCCATGGCAAGGTCAGGGTTTGATGAGTGAAGCCAGTGCCGCCGTGACCGAATACTGGTTCGAAACCCTTGGGCAAACAGTCCTGCGTGTACCAAAAGCAGCGCCCAATATCGGTTCGCGCAAACTTTCGGAACGGACCGGCATGCGCTTGATCCGAACTGATGAAGGTGATTTTGTCGGCGGGCGATTTCCCAGGGAAATCTGGGAAATCACTTATCAAGAGTGGTTACGGCAACGCTGAAGATCAATTGTGGGAGCGGGCTTGCTCGCGAAGGCGGCTCAGCATTCAACGAGAATGTTGAATGTCAGATTGCATTCGCAAGCAAACCCGCTCCCACATTGATCAAGTGTTGAATTTAACGCCAGGTTTGGCGCGTTCATCTACGGTCAGTTCGAACACGTCCGGTCGTGCGTAGTGGCCGACGACATCGTAGTCGTAACGCGCGCGAATCAGGTCGTCGGTGTCTATTTCAGCGGTCAGTAAACCGGCAACGCCACGCAGCGGCCCGGCCGGAATGTCGCCCATCGGGCCGACGATCACGCTGATGGAGCGCAGCATCGATCTGGGGATCACGCCGGCGGGTTTGCCGAACGATTGCTGAGTCGTCAGGTATTGGGGGAAGGCGGGCAGTCAGGCGGTGGCGACCATTCCGGCGCATGCCGCCCGAAGCATTGCAGCGCTCAGCGGCCTGGCGCTGCTGCCTTGCCCGTTGGCGTTGCCGCGTTACCCGATCGAACTGGGCTGGCGCACCCGTACGCAGCTCGATCCGGTGGTGTTGAAAGTGCGTGAGGCGATTGTCGCGAGCTTTGCGTGAAGCCGACTTTACTTGGCGGTCATCAATCGATTGACTTCACTGCGCACCATGTTCGCGAATTCAGGGGGCGACATGCCGTCGAGTTCGGAACGGACCCACTCGGCCCATTTGCCTTTGCGTTTGGCGCGCTCACCGAACAACCGCGCGGCTTCGCCTTTGGCTTTGCCGAGGTTGTTTTGCCAGAGTTCGAACAGACGGGATTTCTCGTCTTCAAGCGCCGCGCGCTCGGCAAGGGATTTGTCGGCCAGATTGAAGCTCATGGGGAATTTCCTGCTGCGTAAAATTGGCGACATCTTACACTGTAGGAAGAAATGTCCTGCGCTGGATTTTTCTACAGGATGGCGTCCGCAGGGGAAATCGCTGCAACTTTTTCCGTCGCGGCAGACTCCATTGTTCACTGACCATTTCATTTGCAAGGAGTCACCAATGGCCCGGAAAACCCGCGCGCAAGTCGCCGAAGATCAAATCAAGGATCAGGCGTTCAGCGAACTTCATGCGTTGATCGAAGAGTCGGAAAAGCTGCTCAAGAGCAGTGCGTCGCTGGTCGGTGAAGAAGCCGATACGCTACGCGGACAAATCGCCCAGAAACTCCAACAGGCACGGGATTCGGTCAGCCGTGTTCGCGACCGGACCCTGCCTGCGGTCGAAGCCACTGAAACCTACATTGGCGGTCATCCGTGGCAGACCGTGGCAATTTCCGCCGGTTTCGGTTTGGTCGTCGGCTTGTTGCTGGGCCGTCGTTAATCACTGCCAACAAATAATCTCGTCGTGAAATGCAATCACTGTGGGAGCGGGCTTGCTCGCGAAGGCGGTATATCAGGCAACAATGATGTCGACTGACACTCCCTCTTCGCGAGCAAGCCCGCTCCCACATTGTTTGCGTTTAACCTAGCCCGGCCAATTCCTGCAAATTCGTCAACGTCTGGGCATCCAGCGCGATCCCATTGGCTTGCGACTTCTCCCGCTGATAATGACGTCGATCCCCCGGTAACCGTTTAAGCCCCACGCCATGCATCTGCCGCACCAGTTCCTGGCTGCGCTCGGCAAAGTTCTGCCCGGCCGCCTTGCTCGGGTCGATCACGATCAACAGTTGGCCGGTCCACGGCGTCTTGGCCCCTGGGTGGTTTTTCCAGTCGAACTCGAACGAGAAGTTGCCACCGGTCAACGCCGCCGCCAGCAGCTCCACCATCATCGACAGCGCCGAACCTTTGTGCCCGCCAAACGGCAGCAATGCACCGCCTTCAAGAATCGCCTTCGGGTCCTGGGTCGGCTGGCCGAGGCCGTCCACCCCCATGCCCGCTGGCAGGCGTTCGCCCTTACGCGCGGCGATTTGCACATCGCCATGGGCGATGGCGCTGGTGGCCAGGTCGAAGACAATCGGATCACCGTCGGCCCGCGGGGCCGCGAAAGCAATCGGGTTGGTGCCGAATAGCGGGCGGTCGGCGCCATGCGGCACCACGCAGGTCATGCTGTTGACCACGCTCAAGGCCACCAGCCCTTCATAGGCGAGCGGCTCGACGTCCGGCCACAAGGCTGCGAAATGATGGGAGTTACGAATCGCCAGCACCGCAATGCCGGCACTGCGGGCTTTTTCCACCAGCAAGGCGCGTGCGGCCGCGAGGGCCGGTTGGGCGAAACCGTTGCCGGCGTCGACCCGGACAAAACCCGACGCCACGTCCTCCACCACCGGTACAGCCTGGCCATTGACCCAGCCACTCTTGAGCGTCGACACGTAACCGGGAATACGGAACACGCCATGGCTGTGGGCCCCATCGCGCTCAGCGCCGGCACAGTTTTCTGCCAGCACGCGAGCGACGTCGGCCGAGGTGCCGTGACGCAGGAAAATCTTCTCAAGCAATGCCGTCAACTCAACGAGGGACAGGTTTTGCGAGACAACAGTAGATACACGATCGTGTGGCGCAGACATCTGAAGCTCCAGACTAATTATTGGAGGGGGCAACAGCGTATGAAGACCTGCTGATTAACCACGCGGGACCGGCAGCCTGTCAACCTTTCCACTCAACCCGCGCGCACAGCCACCGGCAGAGGGTGCGTTAACTATCTACCACCTTCGATGCTCCAGCAGCTCTTAGTCTCGAGTCTCAACCAAACAGCGCTCACAGTTGCGCCCTGCAAGAGACTCGACAATGCCTACACCCACTCCCCCACTGTTTTTTCCCCAGGCCCTGGAGTCTCCCGGCCACTGGACTGACCTTGGCAAAACCTATGGGTTGACGCGCAAGGATTTCGAATGGTTCAGCCACCTGAAACTGGCCACCCATGCCCTACGCAATCAACAGACCCCGCCGATGCTCGCTGAAAAAATTCTGGTCAGCACTGGCACGCTGTACCTGCCCTTGGCAGGCTGCTTCGTGTTGAGCTCAACGCCTGATGAAAACGGCGAGATCCTCTACACACCGTACGCAGGTATCAAGAAATTTGCCGGACGCAGCGCTTTGACCGATGACATCAAACGTCAGCTCGATGACGCGGACGAAGATGACGGTTTGCTGGCCTTCATGTCATTGTCCGCGCGTAAAACGCTGGCGGCGGCCACCGACATCACAGTGACTTTTGAAACCATTGACGGGGACGTATTCGACGATCAGCGCACCATCATTGAAAATAACCAGCGCCTCAATGATCAAGCCATGGTCGACGAACTTCAGAATCTTCCAACGCTTGTTGCGCTGCTCGATACGGTGCTAGCGCAACTGCTGAAACCGACGTTTGCAGGGTTGGATCAGCGTCGGACCCAAGTCGGTTTTTACACCGAAACCGATTCGCAAAGCGCCACGTCTCGGCGCTGGGTCAGTTCCATGTCCATGAGCGAAGCGCTGCTCTCGTATTACCGCCATCAGCGCTGGCCGACCGGGCTGCGCCCGGAATTTTCTCATCCGCAAAGAACGCCACTGTCCGCTGACCAGCAACACTGGGAAACGGCGATCAAGAACGCTGCCGATAGCCTGATTGGCCAACTGTCCGTGCAACTGCAACGCTTCTGGAACGAGGCGAGCGTCGACGGCGCCACACGCCGGGCATTCTTTACCAGGGCCATCCGTGAAAAGGCACGTGCAGACCTGCTACTCAAGCGCGAAGCCGAGATCATCTCGCCGGAGCAAAGCAGTACCTTACACGCGATGATCGAGTCGACGACGGGAACGTCCCCCACGCTGGTCCTCGAAACCGTGCGCCTGTGGGAATACCAGCCCAACTCTGTAGAATTGGCCGGCTCACTGATGATCAGTCAGGACAGTGCCAACGCCTTTCTTTACACCCCCGCCAAAGGATTACTGGTTCTGAAGGACTACCAGGACCTGAAAGACACCCTGCGAAAAAAATCCATCGTGGCCGGTCACGACGACGAACTCTATGACCTCATGAGTCTGGAGGAGCGAAGTCTATTTATCGGCTTCGATGAGCCGCACGTGTCTGGCGCCGTGATCAGCGGCTCGATATTCACCACACTCTTCGAAGCAATCATCACCAAACAGCTGCAGAACACCGAGTACGCCTTTCAGGTTTTCCGGCACAGCGACGGCGCGGTGAATATCCAGGCCTATTTCGACAAGGCCCTGGACATACGCTCCATGATCGACGAACGACTGCTGGCCCAGGAAGACCAAGGCCGCTGGAGTACCCGTCCCCTATTGTCGGGAGAACAACCCTCCATGGTTCTGGGGGACACCGCAGCGGGCTTCGTAAAGACTTTTCAATCTGTCGAAGGGCTGATCCGCGAAGAGTTTGAACTCCAACCGCTGGGCAGTTCGGCGCTACAACGCTATCACCTGACGTCCATGAAACCGCGATTGTCGTACGCGCTTTCCGTAGGCGTGCGTGGCGAGGCCACCCTTCGGGAGTTGGGAGGCACATTGCGAAACGCGGATTGGGTCATCGTCGACACGGTCTTCAACCCGGAACGTCCGGACCGTCATCGTCGCCCCGCAGTGCGGGGTTTTCACCCGGATGCTTTCTCGCTGGTCCTGGATTGTGCCGGCGAAAAAGATGTTGTGCGTTTGGCCAACTGCATTCTGTTGACCGAGCGTGGCGGGCTCGACGTTCAGCATTCAGGGCGCGCGATCCTGTGGACACCCGGGGCGGGGCTGGAAGTTTTCGAGACGGTCGCCAGCGCACGGCAACAGCTGAACCTGCGCCTGCTCGATCCTGACAAACGCCTGGTACTGCTGGAAAACCTCTCGCCTATCCAGCGCAAACACCACCGGCGCTACTCGCTAAATTCACTGCGGCTGATCGAGGGCGATGTCTTGCAGTTCCTCGTGCAGTCCGGCGTTGACCTCTTTCTGGCGCGTTGCGAACACGTGCGTGCCTTGAAATTGACCGATGCTCAACAAAGCACGGCGCTTCAAACGTTGACGAAAACCGTCATCGATACCAATTTGCCCAGAGCCACGCTGATCGCCCGGGCCATCAGTCAGCGACAATCCATGCCCGCCTGGCTGGGCTTGGCGCCCGTCGAAGAACAGAAGTTGCACATCGAACTGCTTGAGCAGTATCGCCACAGTGTCACCGACGATAAGGACTACCTGCACGGGATGCAGACGGTTGAGGAGTACGTTCGCCAGACACTCAAGACCTTGCTGACGGCACGCTTCCCGAAAGAATCCATTGATCCCGACATGATTGAGATCACACCCAATCTGGCGTTGGCAGGGCCTGCACAAACCCTGACTCAATTCGCCTTGAACCACATCAACATTGCTCAGGGAACGGGATTCCGAGTCAGTTCCACTGGCCGTCAAACACTGCCTGAGGACCTGAATCAAACCGCCGTGAAACAGCTTTTACTGTCACTGAACATCCCGCGAGATTATGCAAAACAAGTCACAGAGGCCTTATCAGGCACCACCGCTGCCGCCCGACAGTTGCGATTCGTTCAACAGGTACCTTGGCAATTGCTGCAACACGCACACGCCCTGAAATTGCAAAGACAGCTGTCCGCCAACGCGTTTGACTTGATTTTCCAGGTGCTGGACATGCCGGACGCCATTGCCCGGTCCACGGTGGCAGGCGCTCACGCCATCGTCAGGCCACTGGAGATAATCAAGACAGCTGGCGCCACCGCCGTTCAGGCCAAGGGTCTTTACCTGATCGGTCCCGGCACCGGAAAGCAAGGGTCGCACATCCTGTATGCGTCCTACTCCGAGGGCTCGGTGTTCACGGAGTTCGCAAGCGAGACGGACATCGTCGCAGCGATCAATACGCCGGGCGCATTGCAGGACCTGATCGTCCGTCGCCTGCCGGAAAGCGAGCAGGCGTCGTTCAGAAACCTGCTCCAGTCCAGCATCGGTGAGTTGAGTGAACTTACCCTCGCGTCCACACCCATAGACGGCAATCTGCTCGCGCAGTTATTCAGCGACAACACCAGCGTGTTGGCGCAAATGCTCGGCAGTCAGTCCCATATCGCCGGCCAGTCGGATTGGGAGGCGGCCAAACAGTTGTTCAGCTCCGGCATCAAACTGATCTCCGGTCACTTGCCTGGCAAACTTGCCTACGTTCGTTTTTTGTGGCAAGCCTTCGAAGACTTTGACGACTCCGCAGAGGCCTTGCAGGATCATCATTGGACACGCGCCCTGGAGCGTTTTATTGCCGGTGCCGCGCAGATGGTGACGCTGGGGGAATTGTCACTGGAAGATCTGGCCGACAGCGCACCACCGCCGGCCACAACCGCACCCGTCAAGACACCGGTGGCTGACCCACAATGGGCAAAGATTAATCCGACGGCGCCGACACGTACCCAATTGCAGCCCTTCGAGGCGTCAACCGTGAGCTTGAAGGACTTGACCAAAAAGGCCGCCGAAGGCACGTACGTTGACCCCGTCAGCAAGCTGCGTTTTGCCCCTGTCGCCGGGAAAGTCTATGAGGTTGCCAAGCCAGGTGCTGTCTGGCAAATCAATAAGGCCGGGGTCAGCGGGCCCTCGCTTGTGAAAACACCAAGCCAACAACTGGCGCTGGATCCGGACCGCCATACGGTGCATTTCGGCAAGGCCATGTCGAAGATGATTAACGCGTATGCGGCAGACCGTGATGTCAATCGGGTTTTCAATATCGAAGCCCGAGGCATGACAAACATCCGCGCCCTCCACCCGCACAAGGCCCGCGCGATCGTGGAGGCCATCGATATGGCGCGCTACTACGCATTCAATAGTTTGCACAATCTGGCGCAGGCTCGAAGCCTTGCAAAAGGAACGCGGCTGGATAATTTCCTCAGAGCCTTCTTTGACGTAGCCCAGGTCGATACCAACTTGCTTGAAAAAATAGGACAAGTCATCGTTCCCATCTGCAAGGCACTGGTCGATGAAAACGACGAATTATGGAACTCCGAACGTTTTATCACAGGCTCCATCGTGCCGGCCTTGGCTGACACGAGCGCCTTCGTGGTCGATTACGATAAGCGCAAGCATGTGCACTTCACCGAAAAATTCTTCGATCAACAACTCGATTTGTACGATGCCTTCCTGACGGAACCTTTCGATGTCGACGGTCACGCCCAGGCCGCCGTCCTGATACATGAGTTCGCTCACCAATATTCGGGCGCGAAAGATTTTGTATATCTCGAAGCAAGGCGACCCTTCAGTGACCTGATCGCAACAGTAACCAGCCTGGGCGCAGCCCTGAAACAGACCCAGGAGACGTTTCAACGAGAAGCATTGTCCCTGGCTACTCCGCGGGATGAACTGTTCGCCCGATGGAACAGCACGTTGCAATCCTGGGTCAGCCTGGATTCGATTGATGGTGCCGAACACGTGGGCAGGGAAATCCTCAAAATAACCGGTTGCCAGACCATGGACGACGCACGAACCGCCTTCAGAAATCCGGTGGATGCAGCGCCGCGCATCGCCACTATTTTGCGCAATGCCGATTCGATTGCGCATTTGATCTGCCAGTTGGGCCGACAGCTCGACCCGGCGCCTCCGTCGACTCCCTGATCCGCCTTCACCTGCGCAGAACCGGCGTTCTGCGCAGCACGACCGGTGCTATTGCGCCAATACCTATCGCGTTGATCAATTTTTCACCTCATCCATGGATACTGCTGCCCGCTGGCGCGCTTTTGCGGCACGTCAGCGAAAAATAAATACACTTTGATGGGTAATTGCCATGACCGATGTTCTCGCAGGCTGCCCTCAAGGTTAGAATGGCGCAAATCAGGATGAGTCCATGACTGACCACTCTCTCTCCCAAGCCGAATACGACGCTATCACCGATGCCGCTGCGCACTGGTGCATGCGTCTGCACGCCAGCGATTGCAGCGCCGATGAACGGCAAGCTTTCGAGCAGTGGCGAGACGCTTGTCCGCTTCATGCGTTCGAGTACGAGGCCATGCTGGAGATCTGGGTAGTGGCGGAAGACTTGCCTCGTCTGGAAACCGTCATCCCCGCCGCTCGCCTCAAACCCGCCACGCCCTGGCGCTCGTTTGGCATTGCCGCCGCCGTTTGCGCACTGGCGTTGCCTCTGGCGGCCTGGACCGGCTGGAACCTGGGCTGGTTACCCAATGCCTATCAGCATTTCGAGGCAAGCAATACGACCCGCCTGGTCACGTTGAGCGATGGCAGTCAGGTCGAACTGAACCTTGGCACCGAGCTGACCTTCAGCAATTTCAAGGATCAACGCCGGGTCACGCTGGATAAAGGCGAAGCTTTTTTCAGTGTCAGTCACGACACCAACCACCCCTTTGTTGTCAAAGCAGCGGACGGCAGAATCCGCGTCACCGGGACCCAATTCAACGTCTGGATGTATGAGGATCAGGTCCGCGTGAACCTGGTCGAAGGTTCGGTGCTGGTCAGCAGCAACGATAACCTGCCGGGTGATGGCTTGCGCCTTGAGCCTTCGATGCAGGCGCGCTACAAACAGGGCGACTTCACGCCGCAAATCAGCCAGACCTATGCCAATGATTCTTCACTGGCCTGGCGCCACGGCAAACTGGTGCTCGACGACCTGGCGTTAACCGAAGCCCTGCCCTTGATCAATCGCTATTTGACAAACCCTGTGATGGTCGCCGACAACAGCACCGGCGCGATCCGCCTCGGCGGCATCTACAACATCAAGGAGCTCAACAACCTTGTGGCGAAACTGCCAAGAGTCTTGCCGGTTTACCTGACCCGCAACAAGGACGGCAACCCGGTCCTCAACTCCATCCCGCAACACACTCCGAAAAGCTGAAAGGCCGCCACCCTTGCGGGGTGCGGCCTTTTACGCATTCCCCCAGTAGGAGCAGCCGGTCGACGCTCGATTGCTCACGATGGTCGTTAACGATAATGCGGGCTGTCTGGATGACAGCGGCGTCTCGACGTTTTTCGCGAGCAAGCTCGCTCCTACAGCACTCTTCGTTCTATTGATTGGCTACCTTCCCGGCTTTTTCATCCTGCTCGCGGATCGTCTGCACCTGATATTGCGGGTCTGAAGTGATCTGCTGTTCGGTGAACGGCAACACACTCAACTGCTTCTTCGAAAACGCCAGGGTCTGGTCATTGGCATATTTCGACGCCGGATCGCTGGACAGCGAGAACGCCAGCAGTCCTTTGGCCTGCGGCCCCTTGTCATCAAAAGTCACTACCTGCAAATAGCTGGTGCCACTGACCACTTCGCGTTTGCCATCGGTTCTCGGCACGCTCTGGATGGCGTTGTAGACGCCCAGTGTGCCTGGCCCGCCATGAATCGGCGTCTGCTGATCGCCACTGCTCACCACCTGGATATCGCCCCAGCGGCTGTCTGACTCGAGACCCGATTGGTTGACCTGTTCCACCGACGCCAGCATCGCCTCGCGCAGGGCCTTCGCTACGTCCGGGTGATCAACCGCCAGGCCGCGCGGGGTGTGTTGCGGATCTGTCGGATCAAACGCGACCCGCCAGACATCAGGCGTCTCCTGCAGCGACTCCATGATGTTCTGGAAATGGACAAAGCCCAGACCGCTGTCGAGATTCGCATGGCGGTCCCAGGTCTTGAGGGTGGCGCACAGGGGCGTGAGTGTCGGCGCATCGGCGCCCTGATCTTCAGCGCAGAATTGCAACAGGTCCGGCATCACCAGAGCCGCCTGGTACACCTGATCGTCCATCACCATCCGTTGCAGATCCGCCGCCGCAATCGGCCCGGCCTTGTTTAGCGTGCCCAGGCGATCCAGGGCAAAGCGTGAACGCAGACCCAGTGCCTGACCGTCCTGGCTGATCAACGGCGAGAAACCGGTGAGCGGCTGTGCCGGGTTGGCCATCCAGGCCGAATCGTTGGAGTGCTGCACAAAGTCCTTGCGCAGCAGCTGCGGCAACTTGTCCGCTGCATAGATGCCTTTTTGCGCCGCCGTCGGGTCGATGTCCCAGGCACAAGCGCTAGTGGAACCGTCGAGCACGATCATCTGCAACCCGACCCGTGGATCGCTGCATCGGGCCAGCTTGTCGGCATTGACGTTCGGCACCACCGACAGGTTCATGTATAGCGTTTGGCCCTGATCGTCCGCCGCCAGGGTGTTGACCCACGGGATGCCCTGGATCTTGTGGACCGATGCCTGCAGTTCCTTGAGGCTGGCCGCGCGGTTCATCGCGTACCACTGCTGCAGCACCCGGTCGTTTTCGAGGTTGGCGTCGCGCAAGCTGTAGGCGAACTGGTTGTCCCAATCCAGTTTTCCAGGCCATTGCACAATCGGGCCGAACTGCGAACTGTAGATCACATGCGAAACCGTCCGGGTCTGCCCGTCAGGCTGTTTCACGTTCACGGTCACGGTCTGCTGCTTCATCGGCAATGACTTGCCGTCGAGCACATAGCGGGTCGGATCCTTGGGATCAAGTTGCAGGCGATACAGGGTGAAATGCTTGGACGAATCCACGGTGTGGGTCCAGGCCAGGTGTTGATTGAAGCCAATGTTGATCATCGGCAGGCCAGGCAACGCGGCGCCCATCACGTCCAGTTTGCCGGGAATGGTCAGGTGCATCTGGTAAAAGCGCATCCCGCCGACCCACGGAAAATGCGGGTTGGCCAGCAACATGCCACGGCCATTGAACGAGCGCTCGCTGCCCACCGCGACAGCATTGCTGCCGCGATCGAGGGCGAAGCGCTGCTGGCGCACATCGGCGACCTGAAACGACGCGGACGCGTCTGCGCTTTGAGCGGCGGCTTTGGGTGGCGTGGCGCCGGCCAGTGCTTCGGCAAACTGCCCGACACCCCCTTCGACCAGCAGACGTCGGGTCAGCATGACCAGGTCCTGCGCGGTAATGTCTCGCACCCACTCTCCCTGGCATTGCTGCGGCAAACCTTTCGCGCGACGTTCCTTCAGCGAACGGTTGTAACCCGCCACATACCCTTCTATGAGGTCGCGGACTTCCGGGGTTTGTGCCTGCCAGAATGCGGAGACGGCCTGCGGCGTATTCAGCCAATTGAAAAAGACGTCGCTGACCTGGTTTACGCGCTCTTCGACCGTGAACTGCTCCGGGCCGAAATATCGTGAACGTTCGCCATTCACCGTGGTGATTTCATTGGCCAACAGGCACAGATTGTCCTGAGCGTAGGCGTAGCCGATGCCGTAGCCGAGACCCCGCTCGTTTTCGGCGCGAATATGCGGTACGCCAAAGCTTGTCCGGCGGATATCGGCTGTCGCTTGGTCCGGCTGGCTGCGCGCGTTTGCCGCAAGACTCAAACCCACCAACACACCGGCTAGGCTCAATCGGGTTAACTGCCTGGTAATAATCACGCTCACTCCTGATCCAATATGCCTGATGCCATGTAGGAGCGAGCTTGCTCGCGATGGTCGTTAACGATTATGCGTTTCAACTGGATAAACGCGTCGCTCTTACGTTCATCGCGAGCAAGCTCGCTCCTACAGTAAGAACGAAATTCGAGACTAAAATTTAGAGTGCTGGAGCGCGTTTTTACGGGGGTTTACGGGTTTCTGACGTGATGGCGACAAAATTTCTACATTCGCGCCTTCATGATTCGAGTGGCTCGTACGTCTTATTGAGTAAGAGCACCCAACACATCTATCCGGTTCAGGCTCTGAAAAGGAGTTTTTGCATGTACAACTCGCAACTGCCAACGGACGGTAGCACTGCACCAATGGGCACTTCCATAGGCTCGGGCCTGTTCACTCAGCGTACCGAACGGCACAGCAACGAACGGATCCGGGTTCTGCTCAAGAGCTTTGGCCTGCGCACCAGTCTGATCCGACTGAAAGTCATCGACGCCCTGCTGACAGCCGCCGAGAGCGACCGCAGCCTGGGGGTGCGCGGTGTGCACAGCCACTTGCTGGACCTGGATATTCCCCTGTCCTTTCTCAGTGTGCGCGAAGTGTTGAAGCGTTTGTGCAGCGAAGGCGTGATCACGCTGAACGCGGACAAGAGCTACAGCCTGCATCCACAGGCTGCCGCCATTCTGCACGGCGAGTAATCCTGTCTGCGGGCGTGGATCAGGTTTTGACCTTGCGGCGCATCACGCCATTGATCACCACCACGATCACCGCCACACCAATGGCGATGTACTGAAACAGCTTTTCGCTGATGACCCCGGCATTCTGCAAATACGAAAGGCCAAACATGATCCCCAATACCACCAGGGAGATCAGAATCGAGTATTTCAAACGTTGCGACTGGGTCATTGCCCTTTTCCTTAAACTATCAGCTTGAACCTGGACCTGAATAATGTATTCGGTTTGTATCCGGATGCATGCCAGGCCCCTACAGATTTTTCGGGGTTGCGGCGCAGCAAACGGGGGCTCATGTTACAGCCGATGAAGAGTTTTGGCTTCATAGCGGCGATAACCCGAGGATTCGAAATGTTCCGTCGGCCCCACAGGTTCAGCATTACTTCGAAACAATCTCACTGCTCCTTATTGGCTAAACTAGTCAAAATGCCTTTTTTGACCGCCATCCGAGTCGAGACTCCACCATGCGAACCCACCTGCGTCTGGTCGCCCTGAGCGCCCTGTTCATTTCTTCCCTGGCCCAGGCCGCCGACCTGATCCCGATCGAAGTCCACCGTGACGCCAACTGCGGCTGCTGCAAAAAATGGATCAGCCATCTCGAGGCCAACGGCTTCAAGGTCGAGGATCACGTCGAAACCGACATGAGCACATTCAAGCAACAACACGGCGTGCCTCCACGTCTGGCGTCCTGTCACACCGGCTTGATCAACGGCAAATTCGTCGAGGGCCACGTGCCGGCCGACCAGGTGCTGGCGCTGAGCAAGCGCGATGATCTCCTGGGCGTCGCCGCCCCTGGCATGCCGATGGGTTCGCCGGGCATGGAGATGGACGGCATGAGCGATGCCTATCAGGTGATCGGCCTGAAAAAGGACGGCACTGATGTAGTGGTGGCGGACTACCCCGCCGCTCATTGATGCTCGGTGCGTACATCGGGCTGTTCTTCGCCGCCTTCGGTGCGGCGACCCTGCTGCCGTTGCAATCTGAGGCGTTGCTGGTGGGGTTGTTGCTCAGCGAGCAGTATTGGCTCTGGTCGCTGCTGGCGGTCGCGACCCTGGGCAATGTCCTCGGCTCGCTGCTGAACTGGTGGCTGGGGCGCGGCATCGAGCGGTTTCGCGAACGGCGCTGGTTTCCGGTCAGCCCGCAGCATCTGGAAAAAGCCCGGGTTCATTATCAGCGCTATGGCCATTGGTCACTGCTGCTGAGTTGGGTGCCCGTCATTGGCGATCCGCTGACACTGGTAGCTGGCGTCATGCGCGAGCCGCTGGGCCGTTTCCTGCTGATCGTGACACTCGCCAAAGGCGCGCGTTATGGCGCGCTAACCCTGGCCACAATGGGCTGGATGAGTTGAACGATCACGCGTCGCGATTGCCTGTGTTTAATGTCGCCCTAATCATGCCGATCCAGCATCGGCCGATTTCCTGTGGAGTTTACCCATGCCCCTCGCCCTCTCCCGCTGGCTACCGAGCCTGCTGCTGACCGCCGCACTGCCCGTGTTCGCCATTGAAGGTCCGGAATACGGGCCGGAACTGCAAGGTTTCGAGTATCCCTACACAGTTAAACACTTCGCCTTTCAGTCCCAGGGCAAATCCCTGCAGATGGGCTACATGGACGTCGCAGCCCATGGCAAGTCCAACGGGCGCAGCATCGTGCTCATGCACGGCAAGAATTTCTGCGGCGCAACGTGGGACACTTCGATCAAGGCCTTGAGCGACGCCGGTTACCGAGTCATCGCGCCAGACCAGATCGGTTTTTGCACCTCCAGCAAACCGGACAACTATCAGTACAGCTTTCAGCAACTGGCAACCAACACCCAGCAATTGCTCAAAGCCCTAGGCATCCAGAAGGCCAGCCTGCTCGGGCATTCCACCGGCGGCATGCTCGCCACCCGCTATGCGTTGCAATACCCCGATCAGGTCGAACAACTGGCCTTGGTCAATCCCATCGGACTGGAGGACTGGAAAGCCGTCGGCGTGCCCTATCGCACGGTGGATCAATGGTACGCGCGTGAGCTGAAGGTGACGGCGCAAGGCATTCACGATTACCAGCGCAGCACCTACTATGACGGTCGCTGGAAACCCGAGTTCGACCGCTGGGTGGACATGTACGCGGGCATGGCCAAAGGACCGGGCAAAACCCTGGTGGCGTGGAACTCGGCGCTGATTTACGACATGATCTTCACCCAACCGGTGTACTACGAATTCAAGGACCTGACAGTACCGACGCTGCTGCTGATCGGCACTTCGGACACGACGGCCATCAACAAGGACATCGCGCCGCCCGAGGTCAAGGCGAGAATCGGTCGCTACGACGTACTTGGCAAGGACGTGGCGAAACTCATTCCTCACTCGACGCTGATTGAATTCCCCGGCATGGGCCACGCGCCGCAAATGGAAGAACCGGAGAAATTCCACCAGGCCCTGCTCGCCTGGCTGAATAAAACCAATCCCGTTCAATGACGAGGTAAGGCGGATGGCTGTGCAGATTGCAGTGATCGATGACTGGCAGGATGTCGCGCGGAACGTGGTGGACTGGTCGGCGCTGGACGCTATCGGCAAGGTGCATTTTATTCATGACTACCCGACTGACAACGAGACACTGGCAGAACGTCTGGCTGAGTTCGAAGTGATCTGCGTGATGCGCGAGCGCACCCGCTTCGATGAGGATCTGCTGCGCCGGCTACCGAAACTCAAACTGCTGGTCACCGGCGGCATGCGCAACGCTGCGCTGAACCTGAAAGCCGCTGCGGCCCTTGGCATACAGGTCAGCGGCACCGACAGTTACAAACACGCCGCACCGGAACTGACCTGGGCACTGATCATGGCTGCGACGCGCAACCTCGTCGCGGAAGCCAACGCCCTGCGCGCCGGTAAATGGCAACAAGGTTTGGGTGGCGACCTGCATGGCAAGACCCTGGCGATTCTCGGTCTGGGCAGCATTGGCAAGCGAGTCGCCCAGTTCGGTCAGGTGTTCGGAATGCGAGTGATTGCCTGGAGCGAGAACCTGACGGCAGAACGCGCCGCCGAAGTTGGCGTGACCTACGTGAGCAAACAGGAACTGTTCGAACAGGCCGACGTGCTGTCAGTGCATCTGGTGCTCAGTGACCGTAGCCGCGGATTGGTCGACGCGAAGGCGCTGGACTGGATGAAACCCACCGCACTACTGGTCAACACCGCACGCGGGCCGATTGTCGATGAGGCCGCGCTGATCAAAGCGTTGCAGAAACAGCGCCTGGCTGGTGCAGCCCTGGACGTGTTCGAGCAGGAGCCGCTGCCGGCTCGTCATCCGTTCAGGACGCTGGAGAATGTGCTGGCGACGCCGCACGTCGGGTACGTCAGCCTGCAGAACTATCACCAGTTCTTTTCGCAGATGATAGAAGATATCCAGGCGTGGGCAGCAGGCGCGCCGATCCGCTTACTGTAGGAGCGAGCTCGCTCGCGAAGGACTCACGGACGCCGCGGGGTATCAGGCTTCCCTCGTTATCGTTGACCACCATCGCGAGCGAGCCCGCTCCTGAAAAGGTTCGTCAGAACGAATAAATCTTCCCCCTGCAGTGTTCACGTTGCATGCCCATGAGGAATGCTCTGCCATGAAAAGCCGATTTGCTGTTTTTACCGCCCCGCTGCTGTTCGCCATCGCGTTGTCCAGCTCCCTGGCAATGGCCGACGGCGACGAAGAAGAACCGGCCAAACCCAACTGCCCCAAAGGCCAGGTCTGGGACAGCAAGTCGCAGAAGTGTGTGATGCAGACCAGCAGCCTCGTACCGGACGCCGACCGTACCGACTATGCCTACCGACTGGCCAAGGACGGGCGTTATGAAGAAGCCCTGGCATTGCTCGATACACTGAAAAACCCCAACACTGCCAAAGCGCTCAACTATCGCGGCTACGCCACGCGCAAACTGGGGCGCACCGACGAGGGCATCGGGTATTACCTGCAATCGGTGACACTCGATCCACAGTACGCGCAAGTCCGCGAATACCTCGGTGAGGCTTACGTGATCAAGGGTCGACTGGACCTCGCCCAAGAGCAATTGCAGCAGATCAAATCGATTTGCGGCAACACCTGTGAGGAATACCAGGACCTGGCCGAAGCCATCCACGATTCATCGAAAACCTGACAGGTCGGAGGTCGCCATCGCCAGCGATCAGGCAATACGGGCAGAGCTGGGCCAGCACCTGGCGCGTTTATGGCGCTACGGCCTGCTGCTGTCCCGTCAACGGCATGTCGCCGAAGATCTGGTGCAGGCCACCTGCGTGCGGGCGCTTGAGCGTGCCGGGCAATTCGTCGCCGGTACCCGCATGGATCGCTGGCTGCTGAGCATTCTGCATTCGATCTGGCTGAACGAAGTACGCGCGCGCCGGGTGCGTCAGGGCCAAGGGCTGGTGGATGCCGACAACACGCTGTCGTTCGACGGCGAATACGCCGCGCAAACACACGTGCTCGCGACGCAGGTGATCCGACGCGTCGATGCACTGCCCGAAGCCCAACGCGAAACCGTGTTTCTGGCCTACGTCGAAGGTTTGTCCTATCGCGAAGTCGCCGAAGTGCTGGACGTGCCCATCGGCACGGTCATGAGCCGACTGGCCGCCGCACGGACGAAACTGGCCGAGTACCCGCCGTTGCACACCGTGCCGAACCCTTCCACCGGAGAACGTCGATGAACGACCACGCGTTACCTTCGGATGAGCAACTGGTGGCTTACCTCGACGACCAACTTGATGCCGACCAGCGCAGTCGCATTGACGCGGCCATCGCCGCAGACTCGACGCTCAACCTGCGCCTGCAATGGCTGGCCCGCAGCAGCCTGCCGTTTCGAGAAGCCTACGATGAAGTGACACACCAGGCGCCGGTGGACCGCTTGCAAGCCATGCTCGACACCTTGCCCTCGCCTGCCCGGCCCGCGATGAGCCGACGCTGGTTTCTTGCCGCGGCCGCCGGACTGGTGGTGAGCGGCGTGGTGGCGGACCGATTGTTCCTCGGCTGGCAATCTAGTCAGCGCAAAAGCAATTGGCGCGGGCTGGTGGCGGACTACATGGCGCTTTACGTGCCGCAGACACTGGAACACTTGCCCAACGACGAAGCCACTCAGCGGGCGCAACTACGCACCATCGACGCACGATTGGGGCTGAGCCTTTTGCCTGGGCAACTGGCCCTGCCACGCCTGGAACTCAAACGCGCGCAGATCCTTGAATACGACGGCATGCCCATTGCGCAGATTACGTATCTGGATCCGGCCCACGGCCCGGTGGCGCTTTGCGTGACACGTTCCAACAGCGGCAGCCGACACATCGCGCACGAGCGTCGACACGAGATGAACGTCGTGTATTGGGCGGACATGGAACACGCCTGGATGCTGATCGGGCATAACCCGGCGTTGGAACTGGAGGAGATAGCGAAGGTGTTGCGCGGCCGGTTGAGCGCTTGATCAGGCCGAGGTCGGAAGCCACAACCGGAACCGCGCACCGCCCAGCGGTGAAGGTTCGACCGTGAGCGTCCCGCCCTGCGCTTCCAGCGCCCGACGACTAATCGCCAGCCCCAGCCCAAACCCGCCAGTCGCTCGATCCCGACTGCGGTCCAAGCGATAGAACGGCTCAAAAATCCGCTCACGCTCATCATCCGGAATGCCGATTCCGTCGTCATCGACCCAAATTTCACAGCCCGTCGCACAGACCTGCACACCAATCTGAATGCGCTTCTCGCAATAGCGCATCGCGTTGCGCAACAGATTCTGAATCGCGCGGGCGGTCAAGCGCGGGTCGAGGTTGAAGCGTTCGAGCTGGCCATGCAGCAGTACGTCGATGACGATTTCCGGTGATTGCTCTTCATCGACACTGCCCAGAATGCTGTCGATGAATTCGTCTAGCGACACTTCGACCCTTTCCGGCAAGCGCGCGGGGTTTTGCAGGCGGCTGTAGGACAGCAACTCAAGCACCAGTTCGTCAAGTTCACGGATGTGCGCAACCAGGCCTTGCAAACGCTCGCGGCTCGGGGCCGGCAAGTCGTCGGACAGCGCCAACGCCAGACCGAAGTCCAGACGTGTCAGTGGCGTGCGTAACTCATGGGAGACCGCGTTGAGCAAATCCCGCTGCTGATTGAGCAGGTTTTCAATGTCGCCGGCCATGGTGTCGAACACGTTGGCCAGGCTACCAATATTGGAGCTGGCGGAGATCTTCGTGCGCTCGCTCAAGTGACCTTTACCGAAGCGCTCAGCGGTGCCTTTGAGGCGTTCCAGATCGCGCCAGTGCGGGCGCAGCCATAACAGCAGACACGCCAGCATCGTCGCGCCGATCAGCACGTTGATGCTCCAGTACAACAAATTGACGTCCAGCGGATCCGGCGGCACGATCATTTGCACCACGACTTGCGAATTCAGCGGTGCCACCGCCAGCGTGCGCCAGCCCCAGTCGCCGATGCGCACAACGTTCTCGCCGCGCTGCAAACGTTTCTGCTCGGCCAGGGTGAAGCCCTCATCGTCATAGCGGCTCAGGACGATGTGCAGCGGATTGAATTGCGTGTCCATCTCGGCCGCCAGCGCCGGCCATTGCACTTCGGGCACGGCGTGAAACTGCTTGACGATGAGGGATTGCAGCCCTCGTGAGTAATCGAGGTTGTAGGTAACGAAGCGCTCCTGGAAGACCTTGATCACCACGTCCGGCACCAGATAGATCGCCGCGCTGTACGAAACGATCGTCACCAGGTACAGGCGAAACAGGATTCTGAACATCGCCTCAGCATTCCCACTCGGAGCGGCTGAACAGGTAACCCTTGCCCCACACGGTTTTGATCTTGCGTGCCTCGCCGGCGTGGTCGTCGAATTTTCGCCGCAACTTAGAGATCGCCACGTCCACCGAACGGTCGGTGCCGTTGAATTCGATACCGCGCAGGCGTTGCAGGATCTGGTCGCGGCTCAGCACTTCACCGGCATGCCGGGCCAGCACCACCAGCAGGTTGTATTCGCCGCTGGATAATTCGACCAGTTGCTGGCGCCAGGTCACGGTGCGCTCGGACAGGTCGATGCACAGGTTGCCCATGAGAATGCGGTCGTTGGCGGTCTGCGGTTCGCTGAGGCTGCTGCGGCGCAACAGCGTACGGACGCGGGCCAGCAACACACGAGGTTCGCAGGGTTTGGTGACGTAGTCATCGGCGCCCATTTCCAGGCCCAGCACCTGATCGTGGCTGTCATCGCGGGCGGTGAGCATCAGGATCGGCAGCGTGGCCGAATCCGCGCGCAGCAAGCGACAGACTTGCAAGCCGTCGAGGCCCGGCAACATCAGGTCGAGAATCACCAGGTCCGGCGGATTGACCCGCGCCCGTTCGCGCACGTGGTCGCCGCGGCTGATCACGCTGACGCAATAGCCGTTGCGTTCCAGGTAGCTGGCAATCAGTTCGGAGAGCGCGGTGTCGTCTTCGACCAGGAGGATGTTGGGCATGGGTGTTTCCAGAAAGTGCTTTGGCGTCTGATAGACCGCTATCGCGAGCAAGCTCGCTCCCACAGTTGATCGAGGATGTTCGCAAAATCTGTGCTCACATCAAATCCCTGTGGAAGCGAGCTTGCTCGCGATGGCGGCCTGACGGTCGCAGTAAGAATCAAGCCGTGAAGGATATACGCCCTCACCCGCACCTGAGTAAAACCCTTACACAATTTCACACAGCACCAACAAAGCTTCACCGCTACCCTCGTCCGCTGCCCGTAGGATGCGGGAGTTCATTATTGGGGTATTTACATGTCAAAGAACCTGCTTGCCAAGCTCAGCCTGCTGGCACTGGCGTTGACGCTGAGCGCTTGTGACAAGTCCTCGAACGCCGAAGAACAGGCACCCCTGGCCAGCGTGCGCATCGAGACGCTCGATGCCCGGCCTCTGTCGATCACCAGCGAGCTGAGCGGGCGGATTGCCGCGCCGCGGATTGCCGAAGTTCGCGCCCGTGTCGCCGGCGTCGTTTTGCAACGGGTCTTCCGCGAAGGCAGCGATGTAAAAAAAGGCGATGTGCTGTTTCGCATAGACCCCGCGCCGTTCAAGGCTGACCTGGACAGCGCCGAAGCGGAACTGCGAAAAGCCGAGGCCAATGCGTTTCAGGCGCGCCTGCAAGAGCAGCGTTATGCCCAGTTGATCGAAGGCAACGCCATCAGCGGTCAGGACTACGACAACGCCCGGGCCGCCGTACGGCAAACCGCCGCCCAGGTCGCCGCCAACAAGGCCGCCGTGGAGCGGGCGAAACTCAACCTCGGCTACGCCACCGTCACCGCGCCGATTTCCGGGCGCATCGGCCGTGCACTGGTCACCGAAGGCGCGTTGGTCGGGCAGAACGAAACCACGCCACTGGCATTGATTCAGCAACTGAACCCGATTCATGCCGACCTCACCCAATCAACCCGTGAGCTCAACGATCTGCGCCGCGCCTTCCGCTCCGGTCAGTTGAAGGAAGTGGGCCAGGGTCAGGCCAAAGCCACGCTGATCCAGGACGACGGCAGTCTCTATCCGTTGCCGGGCAAGCTGCTGTTCACCGACATCACCGTCGACCCGGGCACCGGCCAGATCATCCTGCGCAGCGAATTTCCCAACCCGGACCTCGACTTGCTGCCGGGCAGCTTCGTGCGGGTGCGCCTGGAGCAAGCGGTGAATCAGCAAGGCATCAGCGTGCCGCAACGGGCCATCCAGCGTGACAGCGCCGGTATTGCTCAAGTGCTGTTGCTCGACGCGGATCAACGGGTCGGCCAGCAACCGGTTGAGCTGGGCGCGGTGCAAAACGATCGCTGGATCGTCACCGCAGGCCTCAAGCCCGGCGACCGCATCGTCATCGAAGGCCTGCAACACGCCAAGCCCGGCGAGAAAGTGCAGATCGACGACTCCCCTCTTCCACTTGCCCAGGCCACTGGTCAGTAAGCAGGACGCTTTTCTATGCCGCAGTTCTTTATCGACCGCCCGGTGTTCGCCTGGGTGGTTGCCCTGTTCATCCTGCTGGCCGGTGCGCTGGCCATTCCGCAATTGCCGGTGGCGCAGTACCCCGACGTCGCGCCGCCGCAGATCGAAATCTATGCCGTGTACCCGGGCGCTTCGGCGCAGACCGTGGACGAAAGTGTGGTCAGCCTGATCGAGGAAGAGCTAAACGGTGCCGATCATCTGCTGTATTTCGAATCGCAAAGCAGCCTCGGCAGTGCCACGATCAAGGCGACTTTTCAGCCGGGCACGAACCCGGAAATGGCCCAGGTGGATGTGCAGAACCGTCTGAAAGTCGTGGAGTCGCGCCTGCCGCAAGCGGTCAATCAGCAAGGCTTGCAGGTCGAGAAAGTGTCCGCCGGCTTCCTGCTGCTGATCACCCTGACGTCCACTGACGGCAAGCTCGACGATGTGGCGCTCAGCGATTATCTCGCGCGTAACGTGATGAACGAGATCAAGCGTCTGGACGGTGTCGGCAAGGCCCGCCTGTACGGCGCTGAACGGGCGATGCGGATCTGGATCGACCCGCAGAAGCTGATCGGTTTCAACCTGACGCCAGCCGACGTCAATGCCGCTATCGTGGCGCAGAACGCTCAGGTCTCGGCCGGCAGCATCGGCGAATTGCCGACCCGCACCACCCAGGAAATCACCGCGACCATTCTGGTGAAAGGTCAGTTGTCGACCCCGGAAGAATTTGCCGACATCGTGCTCAAGGCCAATCCCGACGGTTCCACCGTGCGCATTGGCGATGTGGCCCGGGTCGAGATTGGCAGTCAGGAGTATCAGTTCGGTACGCGTCTGAACGGCAAGCCGTCCACTGCCGTCGGCGTACAGTTGTCGCCCGGCGCCAATGCCCTGAGCACCGCGACGCTGGTGCGAGCGAAGATGGATGAACTGGCGCACTACTTCCCGGCCAATGTGGAATACAAGATTCCGTACGACACTTCGCCGTTCGTCAAAGTCTCGATCACCAAAGTGGTTTACACCCTGGTCGAGGCGATGGTGCTGGTGTTCGCGGTGATGTACCTGTTTCTGCAAAACATCCGCTACACGCTGATCCCGACCCTCGTGGTGCCGGTGGCGCTGATGGGCACCTTTGCGACCATGCTCGCGCTGGGGTTCTCGATCAACGTGCTGACCATGTTCGGCATGGTGCTGGCCATTGGCATTCTGGTGGACGATGCCATCGTCGTGGTGGAGAACGTCGAGCGAATCATGGTCACCGAAGGCCTGTCGCCGAAAGAGGCGACGCGCAAGGCAATGCAGCAGATCACCGGGGCGATCATCGGCATCACCCTGGTGCTGGTCGCGGTGTTTATTCCGATGGCGTTCATGCAGGGTTCGGTCGGGGTGATTTACCGGCAGTTCTCGTTGTCGATGGCGACGTCGATCCTGTTCTCGGCTTTCCTCGCCCTGACTTTGACCCCGGCGCTCTGCGCGACGCTGCTCAAGCCGATTGCCAAGGGTGACCATCACGCCAAGGGCGGTTTTTTCGGCTGGTTCAACAAGCGCTTCGAGCAACTGACCGAGCGCTATCAGGGTTGGGTCGCCTTTGCGCTTAAACGCAGCGGTCGCTACCTGTTGATCTACGGTGTGCTGCTGGTCGCACTGGCCCTGTGTTTCAGCCGGCTACCCTCCTCGTTCCTGCCGGTGGAAGATCAGGGATACACGATCACCGACATTCAATTACCACCCGGCGCGAGCAAGAATCGAACGGTGCAGGTGGTCGAGCAGATCGAAGCCCACAACACCACGGAACCCGGCGTCGGCGACAGCACGGTGATTCTCGGGTTCAGCTTTTCCGGCAGCGGGCAGAATGCGGCGCTGGCGTTTACCACGTTGAAAGACTGGTCAGATCGCGGCAGCGACGATTCAGCGAGTTCGATTGCCGACCGCGCCAACATTGCGTTGAGCCAGATCAAGGACGCCATGGCGCTCTCGGTCCTGCCACCACCGGTGGACGGCCTCGGCACGTCCAGCGGTTTCGAGTTCCGTTTGCAGGACCGTGGCGGCCTTGGCCATGCCACGCTGATGCAGGCGCGCACCCAGTTGCTGGCGGCTGCCGAGAAAAGTCCGATCCTGATGAACGTGCGCGAAAGTGCGCTGGCCGAAGCGCCGCAGGTGCAACTGATCGTGGACCGCAAACAGGCGAATGCACTGGGCGTTTCATTCGCCGACATCGGCAGCGTGCTGTCCACCGCCGTGGGTTCGGCCTACATCAACGACTTCCCCAATCAGGGGCGGATGCAACGGGTGGTGGTTCAGGCTGAAGGCGATCAGCGCAGTCAAGTCGCCGATCTTTTGAAGATTCATGTGCGCAACAACAGCGGGAAAATGGTGCCGCTCTCGGCCTTCGTCCAGGCCACATGGACTCAGGGGCCGGCGCAACTGACCCGTTACAACGGTTATCCGGCGATCAGCATTTCCGGCGAGCCAAAACCGGGCCACAGCACGGGTGAAGCGATGGCGGAAATCGAACGGCTGGTCGCACAGGGGCCGGCAGGACTGGGTCAGGAATGGACCGGGCTGTCGTTGCAGGAACGCTTGTCCGGCAGCCAGGCGCCAATCTTGCTCGGGTTGTCGCTGTTGATCGTGTTCCTGTGCCTCGCGGCATTGTATGAAAGCTGGTCGATTCCGACCTCGGTGCTGCTGGTGGTGCCGCTCGGCGTGCTCGGCGCGGTGCTGGCGGTGACGTTGCGCGGGATGCCCAACGACGTGTTCTTCAAGGTCGGGCTGATCACCATCATCGGCCTGTCGGCGAAGAACGCGATCCTGATCATCGAGTTCGCCAAGAGCCTGGTCGACGAAGGCCACGACCTGATCGACGCCACGCTGCAAGCCGCGCGCCTGCGCCTGCGGCCGATCGTCATGACGTCCCTGGCGTTCATCCTCGGCGTCGTGCCGCTGGCGATCGCCACCGGCGCCAGCTCAGCGAGCCAGCAGGCCATCGGCACCGGCGTGATCGGCGGAATGATCACCGCGACACTGGCGGTGGTGTTTGTACCGGTGTTTTTTGTGGTGGTAATGAAGCTGGTGCGCAAACGCCACAAAGGTAACTGAACAAACACAATTCAACTGTGGGAGCGGGCTTGCTCGCGAATGGGGTGTATCAGTCGACATCAACATTGACTGACACACCGCATTCGCGAGCAAGCCCGCTCCCACATGGATCGTGTTGTTCTCTCGAGTGTGGTCACAACGGACTGCGCTGGGCTAAGGTGTTTGCATCGCCCCGACCCATCGAGCCTCCATGCCCTTCCTCGCCCGCACCCACCCTCGCCTCTCCGCCGCTGCTACCCTCGGCGTCGCGGTGGGCATTCTGGCTCCCACCGACTCGATCATCAGCAAAATCCTCTTCGGCTGGAATGCCGGGGTCTGGACCTATCTGGTATTGATGCTCTGGCTCACCGCACGCGCCAAAGCACCGGACGTGAAGCGCATCGCCGAGGTCGAAGACGAGAACGCCGGGTTGGTGTTGTTCGTGGTGTGCATCGCCGCGATTGCCAGCCTCGCGACCATCACCTTCGAACTGGCCGGCAGCAAGGACCTGGAAACCACCCGCAAGCTGTTGCATTACGGTTTCACCGCGTTGACCGTGGTCGGTTCATGGCTGCTGATCGGGGTGATTTTCAGCGTGCATTACGCCCGTCTGTTCTACACCTGGAACGGCAAAGACCCGGCACTGCGTTTCGCCGAAGGCCTGAACACCCCCAATTACTGGGACTTCCTGTATTTCTCGTTCACCATCAGCGCGGCGGTACAGACCTCTGACGTCGGCGTGGCAACCCGGGATTTGCGCAAGATAGTGCTGGCGCAGTCGCTGATCGGTTTTCTGTTCAACACGGCGATTCTCGGGTTTTCCATCAATATCGCCGCGGGCCTGTTCAATTGAACCGTGCACAAATGCTCCAGGCCTCGCGCTCGTCACGGGCGTGGAGGAGCTGAGAATATCGTTGCGGGTCACTCAGTCTTCGCGAGCAAGCCCGCTCCCACCACAGAACCGTGGGAGCGGGCTTGCTCGCGAAGGGGCCGGAACTGTCCACGCAACTCAGGCCCGACGTGATTCCAGCAAATCCGCCGCACACAAAGCGATCCGCCGACACGCATCTGCCAGTTTCTGCTGATCCACCACCAAGCCGATCCGGATATGCCCTGCCGCGCTGGGCCCGAACGCTTCGCCGGCCAACACCGCAACGCCATAGCCCTCCAGCAACCGCTCGGCGAAACGCTGGGCGCACAGCCCAGTCTGGCGCACGTCGACCATCACAAACATTCCGCCATCCGGCCGAACCGCCCGCAACCCCGGGCAAGCATTCAGACGTGCGCACACCAGGTCGCGACGCTGGCGATATTCCTCGCGCATCATCGCCACTTCCGGCAGATCTCCGTCCAGCGCGACTTGCGCCGCGTTCTGCACAAAATCCGGAATGCCGAACAGCATGCACAACGACAAATGTTCCAGATGGTCGATCAAGGTTTTCGGCCCGATCACCCAGCCCACTCGCCAGCCGCTCATGGCGTGGGATTTGGACAGGCTGTCGATCGTCGCGGTGCGCTTGGCCATGCCCGGCAGACTGGCCGGGCTGATGTGCTCGCCTTCGTACAACAGGTCGCTGTAAACCTCGTCACTGATCAGCCACAGGTTGTGCCGAACACAGAGCGACGCCAACTCCTGCCAGATCATCAGCGGCAAACTGGCGCCGGAAGGATTGTTTGGACTGTTGAGCAAAACGGCGCGGGTTTTCGGCGTAATCAGCGCCGCGACATCCGCCGGATCGACGCGAAAGCCGTTCTCGGGACGCACCGCCACCGGCACCACCTTGGCCCCGCAGGCGCCGAACACACCTTCATAGGTCACGTACATCGGTTCGGCGACGATCACTTCATCGCCCGGATCGAGCAGACATTGCACGACCGAATACACCCCGCATTGCGCGCCGGGCATCACGATCACTTCATCGACATCCACCGTCTGCCCACTTCGCCGCCGATGACGGCTGGCGATGCTGTCGCGCAATCCACGACTGCCGCGTACTTCTGCGTAGTGGGTGTCGCCGGCCAACAGGCTGTCGATGCACGCCTGAACGATGGGTCGCGGCGTATCGAAGTCCGGATCACCCACCGACAGCAGCAACACATCGACACCCTGCTCTCGTAACTCCAATGCTCGGTAATGAATTTGCCAGGCCGCGGCGCCGTCGCCGGCGATTCGTTGGGTCAAGGCTGAATAGCGCATGTATTTCTCCAGTCGCGCGTGTTCCTAGCCACAACCCTATCTCAAATCACGAAACGCGCCACCATCGCGTTCAAATCAACGGCCAGCCGCGACAGTTCGTGAGTGGCGGCGCTGGTCTGATTGGCACCGGCGGCGGACTGGGTGGCCAGGTCGCGGATGTTCACCAGGTTGCGGTCGACTTCACGGGACACCTGCGCCTGCTCCTCGGACGCACTGGCGATCACCAGGTTGCGTTCATTGATCAGATGGATCGACTGGGTGATCTGCTCCAGCGCTACACCGGCGGCACGGGCCATTTCCAGAGTGCTTTGGGTGCGCTGATTGCTTTGCTGCATCGATGACACCGCCTCGCCTGTGCCGTTTTGAATGCCGGCGACCATCTTCTCGATTTCCTGAGTCGATTGCGCAGTGCGATGGGCCAGCGCCCTGACCTCGTCCGCCACCACGGCAAAACCACGCCCGGCTTCACCGGCGCGTGCGGCTTCGATCGCGGCGTTGAGGGCCAGCAGGTTGGTTTGTTCAGCGATGGCGCGGATCACGTCCAACACTTTGCCGATATCGCGGCCTTGAGTCGCCAGCCCTTCGATCATCAGCGAGGTGTTTTGCACGTCGTGGGTCATGGTCTGGATGGCGTCGACGGTTTCCACCACGCGGTCGCGACCTTCGCGGGCGGCCTGGGTCGACTGATTCGAGGCTTCGGATGTCGATACGGCGTTGCGTGCTACTTCTTCCACGGCGGCAGTCATTTCGTTGACGGCGGTGGCGGCTTGTTCGATTTCATTGTTTTGCTGTTGCAGGCCGCGAGACGCTTCTTGCGTCACAGTGCTGAGCTCTTCGGCGGCAGCGCCGAGTTGGGTGGCGGAGCCGGCGATCTGCTCAATGGTTTGGCGCAGGCTGGCCTGCATGGTGGACAACGCGCCGAGCAAGCGCGCCGGCTCATCCTTGCCATCGATTTCGATGGCTTTGGTCAGGTTGCCACCGGCGATGGTTTCCGCTGCCTGCACCGCACGGTTCAGCGGCGTGAGGATGCTGCGGGTCAGCAGCCAGGCCAGCAACACGGTCATGAGCGCCGCGACCACCGCAACCACGATGATGCCGGTGATCGCGTTGTTGTATTCCTCGCCCGCCTCGGCCAAAGCAGACTTCGCGTAACGGGTATTGAGTGCCACCAGTTTATTGAGCTGCTCGCCCATCTGGTCGGTGCCTTCCTTGATCCGCGTATTGATCAGGCTGCGCATTTCATCAAGCTTGTTCTGCCGCGACAGCTCCATCATCTGGTTCTGCGCTTGCATGTAGTTATCGAGGGTGGCCGTGAACGTCTTGTACAGCGCGGCCTCTTCCGGCTCGGCAGGCAACGCGGCATAACTGGCCTGGGCGCTGCGCAGTTTGTCGACGAGCACGCCGATGCGGGTCTGGGCTTCCTGCAACGCGGCCGGATCACGGTTGACCAGAATGCGGAACGAGAGGATGCGCATGCGCAAGACGCTTTCGGTCATATTGCCGATGAGTCCGACGCTGGGCAGCTGGTTCGAGCCCATATCGACCGAGGCCTGGCGAATGATCGTCATGCGGTTAACGGCAAACACGCCCAACACGATGACCAGCAAGGCAATGAAGGCGAAACCCAGGAAAGCTCGAGGCGCGATGTTCAGATTACGCAGGGACATAGGACGATACTCGGGTGATTGAGGCGTCGAGCATCCTTGCCGTGATGACTGGCGGGCGGGCATTGAGGCGCACCGTTCTGTCTGGCGCCACTGTTGTAATAGGTTTGTGTGCGCCTGATCTCTGTATCGGCTGGGGTTGAGGATTTATGCGGGGATTTGCAAAATATTTTTCAAGGGGTTACGAGTGTTTCACGGCTGAGACACATGCCGACAGAGCATTTGTGGCGAGGGAGCTTGCTCCCGCTCGGGTGCGCAGCAGCCGCCGTTTTTTGGGGCTGCTTCGCAGTCCAGCGGGAGCAAGCTCCCCTCACCACATAGATTTACTCAGGGTTTCGGGGCGGCCATGCGCCAGACCCGGGCGATGTCACTCGCCCGTTCACACAACAACCGCGGTGCCTCGGTGCACGCCTGCTCCAGTGTCATCGGCCCGCTCGCCAAGGCAAATGCGGCATCGATGCCATGCTCGTACAAAGCCTGATAGCCCTCACCCAATGTGCCGGCGATAACGATCACCGGCACGCAGTGTTGCCGAGCGATCCGCGCGACACCAAAGGGTGTCTTGCCGCGCAAGGTCTGCGCATCGAAACGACCTTCCCCGGTGATCACCAGATCGGCGTCCTTCACTGCCTCGGCCAGACCCACCAGTTCTGCGACCACTTCAACCCCAGCCTTGAACTGCGCGCCAAGAAACGCCTTGGCGGCAAATCCCAGACCGCCCGCCGCACCGCTGCCGGGTTCGTCACGCACGTCTTTGTTGAGGGTTTTGGCGCAGAGTTCGGCGAAGTGTCCGAGGGCGCGATCCAGTTGTTCGACCTGCGCAGGCGAGGCGCCTTTCTGCGGACCGAAAATCGCCGAGGCACCGTGGTGGCCGCACAGCGGATTGTTGACGTCGGCGGCGATGTCGAAGCGCACCTGGGCCAGACGCGGATCAAGGTCACTCAAATCAATGCGAGCCAGTTGCGCCAGCGCCAGTCCGCCTGGGGCCAGAGTTTCGCCTTGGGCATCCAGCAGCTTGACGCCCAAGGCTTGCATCGCCCCCGCGCCGCCGTCGTTGGTGGCGCTGCCGCCAATCGCGAGGATCACCCGTTGCGCCCCGGCATCGAGGGAGGCGCGGATCAACTCGCCAGTGCCGAACGTGCTGCTGACACACGCATCACGCTGCCCCGGCGGCACGAGTTGCAGGCCGCTGGCCTCGGCCATTTCGATGATCGCCGTCAGGCTCTGTGGCAACCAGCCCCACGCCGCATCGACCATTGTGCCCAACGGCCCCCGGACATTGCTTCGACGCAACTGACCTTCGCAGGCGGCCAGAATCGAATCGACCGTGCCTTCGCCCCCATCGGCCATCGGGCATTTGACCAATTGCGCATCGGGCCAGACTTGCGCCAACCCGAGCGCGATGGCGTCGGCCACACCTTGGGCACTCAGGCTGTCCTTGAACGAATCGGGGGCGATGACGATTTTCATGTGAGTTCTCCAGTTCCAATACCCTCATGCTGCCAGCAGGTCCGAACAATAACGCCGGTCCACTACACAAGCGGCACAGAGGATTATTGTTCATTTCTACAAACCGGAGATCAACAGACTCGTTCCCGCAATACGATGCAAAATTGTGAATAACGCTGGTCTCTTGTGGGAGCGGGCTTGCTCGCGAAAGCGTTGGTTCAGTCACCGGATAGGTCGGCTGACCTGACGCCTTCGCGAGCAAGTCGGATCGCCGCACCGCCGCTCCCACATTTTTGATTCGGGGTGTTCGATAATTCACTTTGATCCTCGCGGTTGTTCTGGTATTTGATTGAGCCTTTCCCATTGGCAAAAGGAATTCGTCATGAGCTACCGTACGCTGGGTCATTCGGGTTTGCAGGTGTCCACCCTGACCCTTGGCACCATGATGTTCGGCGAACAGACCAACACCGAAGATTCCCTGCGGATCATCGACAAGGCCTGGGACCAGGGCATCAATTTCATCGACACCGCCGACGTCTACACCGGTGGCCGCTCCGAGGAAATCGTCGGCGAAGCAATTGCCGGTAACCGTCACGAATGGGTGCTCGCCACCAAGGTCGGTTTCGGCCCGGTGGATGGCGTGCCGAACCGCAGCGGCCTGAGCCGCAAGCACCTCTTCAATGGCATCGACGCCAGCCTCACGCGCCTCGGCACCGACTACCTCGACATTTATTATCTGCACCGCGAAGACCACAACACACCGCTGGAGGTCACGGTGTCGGCTATTGGCGACCTGATTCGCCAGGGCAAAATCCGCTACTGGGGTCTGTCGAACTACCGCGGCTGGCGCATCGCCGAGGTCATCCGCGTGGCCGACAACCTGGGTGTCGACCGCCCCGTCATCAGTCAGCCGTTGTACAACATCGTCAACCGTCAGGCCGAAACCGAACAGATCACCGCCGCGCAGAACTACGGGTTGGGCGTGGTGCCTTACAGCCCGCTGGCGCGTGGCGTGCTCAGCGGCAAATACGCGCCGGATGTTAAACCGGACGCCAACAGTCGCGCCGGTCGCGCAGACAAACGCATTCTGGAAACGGAATGGCGGGTGGAATCCCTGCGCATCGCCCAGCAGATCCAGCAATACACGCAAGGTCGTGGCGTGGGCATTGTCGAGTTCGCGATTGCCTGGGTGCTGAACAACAGCGCCGTCACCTCCGCCATTGTCGGGCCGCGTACCGAAGAACAATGGGACGCCTACACTAAGGCGCAGGCGGTGAAGATTACGCCTGAGGATGAAGCGTTTATCGACTCGCTGGTGACACCGGGGCATGCGTCGACGCCGGGTTTCAATGATGTGAGCCATTTCGTGTCCGGCCGTAAATCCCGCAACACCTGAAGAAACACAATCCCACTGTAGGAGCGAGCTTGCTCGCGATGGAGTATCAGCTACATCGGTGTCAGCTGACACACCATCGCGAGCAAGCTCGCTCCTACAGTTGGTCGGTGTTGATCAGTAGGTCAATATTCGGCTCGAAAACCACGTATCCTCCGCCCCCCCTTTTCACCTTCAACATCGCGAGGACAGTTTGTCTAAAGGTATCGCTCTATCGGTCACGGCCTCGGTGTTGTTTGCCGTCATGTATTACTACACCTCGTTGCTCACCCCGTTGAGCGGCGTGGAAATTTTCGGCTGGCGTATGCTGCTGACGGTGCCGTGCATGACCGTGTTCATGGTGGTGTCCGGGGAATGGAAGCGAGCGGTCGAGATTGTCCGGCGAGCCGCCGCCCGGCCGAAACTGATTGCCGGCCTGATTGCCTCTTCTGCCCTGCTCGGTGTGCAGCTCTGGCTGTTCATGTGGGCACCGCTCAACGGCTACAGCCTCGATGTGTCACTGGGCTATTTTCTGTTGCCATTGACCATGGTGCTGACCGGGCGACTGGCCTACGGTGAGCGCCTTTCCTATCTGCAAAAGATTGCGGTGTTTTTTGCCTGCCTCGGTGTGATCAACGAGGTGTATCAGGTCGGTGGCTTTTCCTGGGCGACCTTACTGGTGTGCGTGGGTTATCCGACCTATTTCATCCTGCGCAAGCGTCTGGCAGCTGACAATCTGGGCGGCTTGTGGCTGGACATGGCACTCACGCTGCCCGTGGCTTTCTGGTTCGTGCAGACGGGCGAACAAGGATTCAGTGTGTTTGATCAGCATCCATGGCTGTCGTTGTTGATCCCGATTCTCGGCGTGATCAGTGCCTCCGCGCTGGTGATCTACATCATCGCCAGCCGGTTGCTGCCGTTCAGCCTGTTCGGGCTGTTGAGTTATGTCGAGCCGGTGCTGTTACTTGGCGTCGCGTTGCTGCTCGGGGAAAGCATCGATGCCGGCGAATGGCTGACCTATATTCCGATCTGGTTGGCGGTGCTGGTGCTGGTGTTTGAAGGGTTCAAGCACATGGTCCGGCAACGCAAACCTTAAGGTCTGCGCAAAACCAAATGTGGGAGCGGCTTGCTCGCGAAACCGGCGTATCAGACACCTGATTAGTGACTGATAAACCGCTTTCGCGAGCAAGCCCGCTCCCACACGTTTTACGGCGATACCGGCTTAGTCGGTGGAAAGCACACCACGACGAACCTGATCGCGTTCGATCGATTCGAACAGCGCCTTGAAGTTGCCTTCGCCGAACCCATCGTCGCCTTTACGCTGGATGAATTCGAAGAACACCGGGCCCATCAAGGTTTCCGAGAAGATCTGCAACAGCAGACGCTTGTCGCCCGACTCGGACGAACCGTCCAGCAGAATGCCGCGTGCTTGCAGCTGATCAACCGGCTCGCCGTGGTTCGGCAAACGGCCTTCGAGCATTTCGTAATAGGTTTCCGGAGGCGCAGTCATGAAACGCATGCCGATGCTTTTCAGGTGATCCCAGGTCTTGATCAGGTCTTCACTGAGGAACGCGACGTGCTGAATCCCCTCGCCGTTGAACTGCATCAGGAACTCTTCGATCTGCCCGGCGCCCTTGGACGACTCTTCGTTCAACGGGATGCGGATCATGCCGTCCGGTGCGGTCATCGCCTTGGAGGTCAGGCCGGTGTATTCGCCCTTGATGTCGAAGTAGCGAATTTCACGGAAGTTGAACAGCTTCTCGTAGAAGTTCGCCCAGTACGCCATGCGACCGCGATACACGTTGTGAGTCAGGTGGTCGATGATTTTCAAGCCCGCGCCGACCGGGTTGCGATCAACGCCCTCGATGAACACGAAATCGATGTCATAGATCGAGCTGCCTTCGCCGAAACGGTCAATCAGGTACAGCGGCGCGCCACCGATACCTTTGATCGCAGGCAGGTGCAGTTCCATTGGGCCGGTTTCGATGTGGATCGGCTGGGCGCCGAGTTCTAGTGCGCGTTTGTACGCCTGTTGCGAATCCTTGACGCGAAACGCCATGCCGCACACCGACGGGCCGTGCTCGGCCGCGAAGTACGAAGCGACGCTGTTGGGTTCGTTGTTGAGGATCAGGTTGATCGCGCCCTGGCGATACAGATGCACGTCTTTGGAGCGATGGGTCGCGACCTTGGTGAAGCCCATGATCTTGAAGATCGGCTCCAGGGTGTTCGGGGTTGGCGATGCGAATTCAATGAATTCAAAGCCCATCAGGCCCATCGGGTTTTCGTATAAATCTGCCATGGTTGGCGCCTCATCATTTTCTGGTCAATTAACGGATCGTTAGTTGCTGGCAATGCTGAGACGGGCGGGTGGCGCGCAGGAGATGCCCCGCACGCTGCGGGCGAGGAAGTCTCCGTAGATCAATTGAAACCCGAAACTTTTCATTGTCGACCCAAGGCTATTGCGGGCGAGGCTTCTGCTGCCAGAAGACGATTATTCTTATATGCGTAACCTGATTCTACACAGCGTAATCAGGTTTGTCCGCCTTCTGTATCAAATCCCCTTTTTCCCTGCTCGCGCAAGGGGTTTGTTGCACAGGAAAATCCCCTTGGTCGCCACACGTTTTGACTAACAATGAACGGCGCGAGCCTCAAAGGACAACTATCATGGCGTCTGACTAAACTCTTTTGGGAAGCGTGCCGTTATCTTGCCAGCATTTGAGAGCCCTATTTCATCGTTACAGGTTTCGCGAATGCCACTGACTGTCAAAACCCGCCGCAAACGCGGCACCCGCAGTGTTGTGACGGTATTGAGCGGTTTGCTCCCGATGCTGTTGGGGTTCGCTATTCTTTACTGGCAGGCTGAGCGTGCGCTTCAGCACAGCACCCGACAGACCGCCGACGAAGCCATCCGCCAATTCGAACTGATGCTCGACAATACCGCCCAGGCCGCGCGCGAGTTGTTGCCGATGGCCGGTCAATCCTGCAACGACGTCAAGCTTGCCTTGCGCGAACAGGTCACCCGTCGTCCGTTTGTGCGCTCTACCAATCTGGTGTGGGACGACATTAATTACTGCAGTTCGTTGTTCGGTGACTTTCGTGAAAAACTCGATGCAGGCGACTACAGCAACGGCAAGTTGATGCTGCTGAAAGGCAATCTGGTCACGCCCGACAGCCCGGTGCTGGTGTACCGCATCAGCGAAGGTAAAAAGGGCGCGCTGAGCACGCTGGACGGTTATCACTTGAGCAACGTGCTGCGCTTGATCAGCCGCTCGACGCTACTGATGTTGCAGGTCGGCCCAAGCTGGTTGTCAGCCGAAGGCAAGGTTCACGTTGGGGCGCTGACCGCCCTGCCCGTTGCCGAAAGTAAAATGATTTCCTCGCGTTACGGCTTTACCGTTGCAGCGGGTTTTCCGAAGGGTGAGACCTGGCGTTACATGACCAGCGAGTACCCGCCGCTGTTCAGCTTGCTGGTCTTTTTTGGCGTAGTGTCCGGCCTGATTGGACATGTTTTGCAAAAACGCTCGACGTCACCCAGCCATGAACTACAGCGAGCGCTGGAGGCGGCGGAGTTCATTCCGTATTTTCAGCCGGTGGTGCATGGCGCGAACAAGAAATGGTCCGGCACTGAAGTATTGATGCGCTGGAATCACCCGAAGGAAGGCCTGGTACGCCCTGACCTGTTCATCCCGTTTGCCGAGCATTCTGGCTTGATCGTGCCGATGACCCGCTCGTTGATGCAACAAACTGCGCAATTGTTGGCGCCTGTCTCATCCCTGTTCGATGAACCGTTTCACATCGGCATCAACATCACCGCCAGCCATTGCAAGGACCTGAAACTGGTCGATGACTGCCGCAAGTTTCTCAGCGCCTTTTCGCCGGGCTCCATCAATCTGGTGCTGGAGCTGACCGAACGCGAACTTATTGAGCCAACCGCCATCACGCTTCAGTTGTTCGAGCAACTGCGCGCGCTGGGCGTGATGATCGCCATCGATGACTTCGGCACGGGTCACTCAAGTCTTGGTTATTTACGCCAGTTCAACGTCGATTTCCTGAAAATCGACCAGAGTTTTGTCGCCATGATCGGCGCCGACGCCCTTTCCCGGCACATACTGGACAGCATTATCGAGCTGTCGGCCAAGCTTGATCTGGGTATCGTTGCCGAGGGCGTGGAAACCGAGGAGCAAAGTGATTACCTCACCGTTCATGGCGTTAACTTCTTGCAAGGGTATCTGTTCGGCCGGCCGATGCCCGGTGCAGACTTCATTGATGCATTAAGTCACCATTAACTAGCGTTTTTATGCGACAAGACAACGAGGCCGTGCACCGACTTGAATCAAAAGACTACTCTTGTTACATGAAGAAAAAGTCAGGATTTACTCTTTGCTCATTAACTACTACAATTTTTCTTACCTGCGATAGATTGGCAGGTGAGCCACTTATCACCGAGTCGCTTCAAGGCTCTTGGCTTATAGCTTTGTTTGCGGTTGGTATCAGCCAAACACACTATTGGAGTAAAGATATTGTCCAGACTCGCTGAATTTCGTGCAGCTGAAAAGGCCCTTCAAGAGCAGCTCAAGCAGCTGGAATCCCTGAAGAACGATGCCGGGTTCAAGAAAGAAATCGAATTCGAAGAAAAGCTCCAGGGGCTGATGAAAACCTACGGCAAGAGCCTGCGCGACATCATCGCCATCCTCGATCCGAACCCGGCCAAATCCGGTCTGCAACAGGCCGCCGCACCTAAAACCCGCCGCGCTCGCGTGGTCAAGGTTTATCAGAACCCGCACACTGGTGAACTGATTGAAACCAAGGGCGGCAACCACCGTGGCCTGAAAGCCTGGAAGGAACAATACGGTGCTGCCACCGTTGATTCCTGGCTGCGCGGCTAAGCGCTCGCGGTGACAAAAAAAGCCCTGCTGACGCAGGGCTTTTTTTCACGGATATCTTCTAAATGCAACGATTGGGAGCGATCAACTCACTACTTGCAGATTAACTTTTTGCTTAATCCCTTTGGTTATCTAAAGATTGCGAAATGCACGAACACGCAAACCTTTAACTAAAGTTTCAAGCTGTTACGAGCCGTCTCTATTTCATCCAGGCTTGCCTTATAAGCATCGGCCTGCCCCGCGTACGAAAGAACATAGGCCTGATCGGCATCCACAGCCGCGACCAATGTTTGCGACAACACATGTCGGCCGTTTTGGGTAATCGTGCAGGTAGTTTCCAGTGCCGATAGCCGGCTCAGGGTGGCCGGGTGGATTTTGTTGCATACGCTTTGATAGCCGCCTTGGAAGAAGTCTTTCTGCACTGACTTGCGCATCTCCAGCAACACGCCCTGCACATTCACCTGATGCCCGCTTTCAACGGATGTCATGGTCAACTCCATCACCACCACCGGTGTACCGCTCTGATCGTTTTTCACCGCACGCTGGCGAGACACCTGAGGCTTGGCATCATCCAGAGGGATCGCTTCAACTTCCCAGCCATCCGGCCAGGTCATGATCGGCGTCTGCGCATGAGCGTAAGTAATGCCGGACAGCAGGCCAATCAGAACGAACAGTGATTTACAGAATCGGATCATTGCAATGAACACTCACGGATTGAACCGCAAAGTCTGAGCCTCGTCCGGCTGTCAGGCAATAGCCGACGGTTTGGGTTTGGTGATGCCTGCGCCCTTGCGTATCATTGTCGCCATTCGTTAGCCCCACTTTTTCCGGAGGGCCCATGAGCCTGCACGAATTGAACACTTTCCCGGGTGTTACCGCCCAACCCGATACCGCCACCCAGAAATTCGTCTTCAACCACACCATGCTGCGGGTCAAGGACATTACCAAGTCCCTGGATTTCTATACGCGCATCCTGGGTTTTTCGCTGGTGGAAAAGCGCGACTTTCCGGAAGCCGAGTTCAGCCTGTACTTCCTGGCACTGGTCGATAAAGACCAGATCCCGGCCGATGCCGCGGCACGCACCGAGTGGATGAAATCGATCCCCGGCATTCTCGAACTGACCCACAACCACGGCACCGAAAACGATGCGGATTTCGCCTACCACAACGGCAACACTGACCCGCGCGGTTTCGGCCACATTTGCATCTCGGTGCCGGACATAGTCGCTGCGTGCGAGCGCTTCGAGGCGCTGGGTTGCGATTTCCAGAAGCGCCTGAACGATGGCCGCATGAAAAGCCTGGCGTTCATCAAGGATCCGGATGCCTACTGGGTCGAGATCATTCAGCCTGCGCCGATTTAAAACACCCAAGTCCCCCTGTAGGAGCGAGCTTGCTCGCGAAAAACCTGAGACCGCCACGGGTGCCAGCCTCCCAGCGTTATCGTTGGCGCCCATCGCGAGCACGCTCGCTCCTACAGGGTTTTGTGTTTTAAGCGTCGGCGATCAGGCCGGGGCGGATGTCCGGATCAGGTGATCGAATGCGCTCAGGGAAGCCTTGGCGCCCTCGCCCACCGCAATCACGATCTGCTTGTATGGCACGGTAGTCACGTCACCGGCAGCAAACACACCCGGCAACGATGTCTCGCCTCGCGCATCGACGATGATCTCGCCACGCGGCGACAACTCGACGGTGCCTTTGAGCCAGTCGGTGTTCGGCAGCAAACCGATCTGCACGAAGATGCCTTCGAGGTTGACCGTGTTGAACTCGCCCGAATCGCGATCCTTGTAGACCAGGCCGGTCACTTTCTGGCCGTCCCCCTTCACCTCACTGGTCAGTGCGCTGGTGATCACATCGACGTTCGGGAGGCTGAACAACTTGCGTTGCAGCACGGCATCGGCGCGCAGTTTGCTGTCAAACTCCAGCAGCGTGACATGGCTGACAATACCGGCCAGATCGATCGCCGCTTCGACACCGGAGTTTCCGCCGCCGATTACCGCTACGCGCTTGCCTTTGAACAGCGGGCCGTCGCAGTGCGGGCAGAAACACACGCCTTTGGCTTTGTATTCCTGCTCGCCCGGCACACCCATTTCACGCCAGCGTGCGCCCGTGGCCAGGATCAGCGCTTTGGTTTTCAAGGTGGCACCGCTTTCGAAGCGAACCTCGTGCAACTCGCCAGGGTTTTTCGCCGGTATCAGCGCCGTGGCCCTTTGCAGATTCATGATGTCTACGTCGTACTGCTTGACGTGCTCTTCGAGAGCGCTGGCCAGTTTCGGCCCTTCGGTTTCCTGCACGGAGATGAAGTTCTCGATGGCCATGGTGTCCAGCACCTGCCCACCAAAACGCTCAGCCGCGACTCCGGTGCGAATGCCTTTGCGAGCGGCGTAGATGGCTGCCGCAGCACCGGCAGGACCACCACCGACCACCAACACATCAAAGGCTTCTTTAGCGCTGATTTTCTCGGCCTGGCGTTCGGCACCGCTGGTGTCGATCTTGGCGAGGATTTCCTCCAGCCCCATACGGCCCTGGCCGAAAATCTCGCCGTTCAGATAAATGCTTGGCACGGCCATGATCTTGCGATCATCGACTTCGGCCTGGAACAACGCACCGTCGATGGCGACGTGGCGGACGTTCGGGTTCAGTACGGCCATCAGGTTCAGCGCTTGAACGACGTCCGGGCAGTTCTGGCAGGACAGCGAGAAGTACGTCTCGAAGCTGAACTCGCCCTTGAGCGAGCGAATCTGTTCGATCACTTCCGCACTGGCTTTCGAGGGGTGACCGCCGACTTGCAGCAAGGCCAGTACCAGCGAGGTGAATTCGTGGCCCATCGGAATGCCGGCGAAACGCAGGTTGATATCAGCACCGGGGCGGTTGATCGAGAACGATGGCTTGCGTGCGTCGTCACCGTTGTCGATCAAGGTAATTTGCGCGGAAAGACTGGCAACGTCTTTCAGCAGTTCAAGCATTTCCCGGGATTTCGCACCGTCGTCGAGGGATGCAACGATCTCGATCGGTTGGGTGACCCGTTCCAGGTACGATTTCAACTGGGCTTTAAGATTGGCGTCCAACATACGGGCGATTTCCTTTTTGTGAAGACATAAAAAAACGCCCGAGCGAATCTCGCCCGGGCGTTTTACTTTGGGCGGTGCAGCTGACTTAGGAGGTGCGGAACTCCGCCCTGATGGAGCGCGTCACAGACTTATATCTTGCCGACCAGGTCCAGGGACGGCGCCAGAGTGGCCTCGCCTTCTTTCCACTTGGCTGGGCAAACCTGACCTGGGTGAGCAGCGACGTACTGAGCCGCCTTGATTTTGCGCAACAGCTCGGAAGCGTCACGGCCAACGCCGCCATCGTTCAGTTCAACGATTTTGATCTGGCCTTCAGGGTTGATCACGAAGGTGCCACGGTCAGCCAGACCGGCTTCTTCGATCAGCACGTCGAAGTTGCGGGAAATGGCGTGGGTCGGGTCGCCGATCATGGTGTACTGGATTTTGCCGATGGCTGGCGAAGTGTTGTGCCAGGCAGCATGGGCAAAGTGGGTGTCAGTGGACACGCTGTAGATTTCGACGCCCAGTTTCTGGAACGCGTCGTAGTTGTCTGCCAGGTCTTCCAGTTCGGTCGGGCAAACGAAGGTGAAATCGGCTGGGTAGAAGAACACGACAGACCACTTGCCTTTAAGGTCAGCGTCCGACACTTGTACGAAGTCGCCATTTTTGTAGGCGGTAGCTTTGAACGGTTTAACTTGGCTGTTGATGATTGGCATCGTTGACTCTCCGTCAGGGGTTAAGAAGTTGATGGCGTGAACTCTACCCACTCGACGGACGGATGGCTCATTGGCAAACTTGATGCTGCTGATGGGTTTTCGCTATTAGCAGACGGTATTAATAGAAGGAAACGATATCTAGGGTACCAATGACCTTTCAGCAAGCCGGGCCATTCCGGGAAACGGATTAGCTTCCACGTAACGCATGGCCGACTTCATGTCCTTCCAACCGACGTAGCTCATCAGCGATTTCAAATCCCAACCGCTTTGATGTGCCCACGTGGCAAAACCGCGTCGTAGGGAGTGACTGGTGTACTGCTCGGCCGGGACGCCTGCGCGCTCCAGCGCATGGCGCAGCAAAGGGATAACGCTGTTGGCGTGGATCCCCTCCTCGCTCACATTCCCCCAGCGGTCGATGCCACGGAAGACTGGCCCGCGCACTAGCGCCGCTTCAGTAATCCAGGCGATATAGGCCTGCACCGGACACAATCGCTGCAATGCTGGCGTCTGGTAGGTCTTGCCGAGGTTTGCGCGGTCAGTTTTGCTTCGCGGCAGATACAGGGTTATGCCGGAACCGGCGCGGGCCTGCACATGATCGATCTGTACCCGGCACAATTCATCGCTACGGAAACCTCGCCAGAAGCCAAGCAGGATCAGCGCTCTATCGCGCCGGGCTCTTAACAGAGTCGGTTGATCGTTTTGTGATTTGGCGGTTTGTGCCTCCTGCTCAAGCCAGGTCACCACTTGCTCCAGATGCTGAAGCTGCAAGGGTTCTGCCTGTTTTTCCTGAGCCGGGTGCAGCGCGCGAATGCCTTTGAACACCTTGCGCACAACGGGGGCCTTGGTGGGATCAGCAAAGCCCTGACTGTTGTGCCACTGCGCAAGCGCCGACAAGCGCAGCTTCAACGTGTTGATCGACAACTCACCGGCGTACGCCACCAAATAGCGCGCGACGCTGTCAGCGGTGGCCGGCAGGAAACCGCCCCAACTCACTTCGAAATGCTCGATGGCCGCTCGATAGCTACGGCGGGTGTTGTCGCGAGTGGCGGCTTGCAGGTAGCGATCCAGCTCGGTCATAGGCTCACGTCTCGAAATCGTATGGCTTTCAGAATTGTAAAAGCGATCCACAGAGCATCACATTGGGTAATACCAGTATATCCCGTATCAATAATTTACACTTTTATCGTTTTCCGAACGCATGGTACACTGCCAATTATAGTGGTACGTACCACAGTACGAAATCGTAGGAGATGACATGGCTCGTGGCGGTATAAACAAAGCAGTGGTTCAAACGGCGCGCCTGGCTATCCTCGCTCGTGGCGAACACCCAAGCATCGATGCGGTACGCATCGAGATGGGTAACACCGGCTCGAAAACCACTATTCACCGGTATTTGAAGGAGCTGGATGACGGTATCGAACCGGCAGCGCACTCCTCCGAACCCATCGATGACGAACTAGCAGGGCTGGTCTCGCGCATTGCGCAACGCCTCAAGGAACAGGCGCAGGAGCCCATCGATCAGGCGCGCGCACAGTTCGAGCAACAACGAAAAGCGCTGGAAATCCAGCTGACCGACTCGCAAGAAGCCAACAGCGAATTACAGCAGCAGTACGAACTTCAAACCCTGGCGCTGACGCAAGAATCGGACACCCTGCAAAACACCCTGTCCATGCTGCAGACCGAGCAAACCCGCAATGCCGGATTGAACCAGGCGCTGGCCGACTTCGAGTTACGTTTACAGGACAAGGACGAGCAGATCCGCTCCCTCGAGGAAAAGCACCTGCACGCCCGCGATGCTCTGGAACACTATCGCAACGCCGTCAAAGAGCAGCGCGAACAGGAGCAACGACGCCACGAAGGCCAGGTGCAGCAGATTCAGATGGAGTTGCGCCAGGCTCAGCAAAGCGCTCTTGTGCGTCAAGATGAAATCACCCAACTACACCGTGACAACGAACGTTTACTGACTGAAAACCGTGGCACGCTGCGGGAGTTGAGCCTGCTGCAGGAACAACTCAAGCAGACCCACACCCGCCAGGATCAATTGCTGGAGCAGGTCAACCGCATCGACAGCGAGCGCACCCTCCTCCAGGAACGCTTGCGTGCAGCGCTGCTGGAAAGTCAGTCGCTGAAGCAGAGTGTCGAGGAGCAGTCGCAGATAAACAAAACGCTGGAGATCGAACTCGCCAAGGCCCGTACAGAGCTGGAGCAGCAAGCTTCTGTAGGAGCGAGCTTGCTCGCGAAGGTCGTCAACGATAACGCGTAAAACCAGATGCTCTGCGGCGCCTGTAGGTTTCTCGCGAGCGAGCTCGCTCCTACAGGTATCAACGCCTGGCGACAGCCATTGCGGCAGCGCCAGACGCAACGAAAAACGCTTAACCCGAGACCGGTGTACGCATGGTGACGAACTCTTCCGCGGCCGTCGGGTGCACGCCGATGGTTTCGTCGAAGTCACGCTTGGTGGCGCCCGCTTTCAAGGCGATCGCCAGACCTTGCACAATCTCGCCGGCATCCGGCCCGACCATGTGACAGCCAAGCACCTTGTCGGTCTTGCTGTCTACCACGAGCTTCATCAGCGTGCGCTCCTGGCATTCAGTCAGGGTCAGCTTCATCGGGCGGAAGCGGCTTTCGAAGATCACCACATCGTAACCGGCTTCGCGAGCCTCTTCTTCGGTCAGGCCAACGGTGCCTATGTTTGGCAAACTGAACACGGCCGTCGGGATCATCTTGTAATCCACCGGGCGATACTGCTCAGGCTTGAACAGGCGACGCGCAACAGCCATGCCCTCGGCCAATGCGACCGGCGTGAGCTGGACCCGACCGATCACATCTCCCAGGGCCAGGATCGACGGCTCGGCAGTCTGGTACTGCTCATCGACCTCAACGAAACCTTTCTTGTCGAGTTTGACGCCGGTGTTTTCCAGCCCGAGGTTATCCAGCATCGGGCGGCGGCCGGTGGCGTAGAACACGCAATCGGCTTCCAACTGGCGACCGTCCTTGAGCGTCACTTTCAGACTGCCGTCGGCCAGTTTTTCGATGCGCTCGATGTCGGCATTGAATTGCAGGTCCATGCCACGCTTGGTCAGTTCTTCCTGCAAGTGCTTGCGCACTGCGCCGTCAAAGCCGCGCAGGAACAGGTCACCGCGATACAGCAACGTGGTCTCGGCGCCCAGGCCGTGGAAGATCCCGGCGAACTCGACTGCGATATAACCACCGCCCACGACCAGCACGCGTTTTGGCAACTCTTTAAGGAAGAACGCCTGGTTGGAACTGATGGCATGCTCGTGCCCCGGAAGCTCCGGGATCTGCGGCCAGCCGCCCGTGGCGATCAGGATGTTCTTGGCGGTAAAACGCTCGTCATTGATCTCGACGGTATTGGGATCGACGATTTTGGCGTGGCCTTCATGCAGGGTCACACCGCTGTTGAGCAGCAGGTTGCGATAAATGCCGTTCAGGCGATTGATCTCGCGATCCTTGTTGGCGATCAGCGTCGCCCAATCAAACTTCGCTTCACCCGGCGTCCAGCCAAAACCGGAAGACTGCTCGAAGTCTTCGGCGAAGTGCGCGCCGTAGACCAGCAATTTCTTCGGCACGCAGCCAACGTTCACACAGGTTCCGCCCAGGTAGCGGCTCTCGGCCACAGCCACTTTTGCGCCAAATCCGGCGGCGAATCGCGCAGCCCGAACACCGCCGGAACCGGCGCCAATCACATAAAGGTCAAAATCAAAGGCCATTTTCAATCTCCTCGGCAGGCCACCAGCATACCTGCGGGCGGCCGTTGAGCAAGCATTGCGCTGAAATGCTCGGGCCATGCGATGCGCGGCCCGACCTTCGTTTTCGATCAATGCCCCTTTGCAGATTGCGTTTTTTGGTGTCCGCAGAGTGCGCCAAGCAATCAAAATCGCCATGAGTGCCAGGCCGAACGTCACCCACGAAACCAAACCGATTCCACCTTCGAATGCCCTTCCCGCTTGCGTCATCAGTTCTCCCGCTTGATCACCCGGCAAGTTCGCCGCCACATGATGGGCGTTGGATAGCATCTCACTCGCCAGCGACATCTGCACTTCGCAATCGATATCAACACATGCAGCTGTAATCTCTGTGCAACAGGTACGACCGCCATCCCTACAATCGCCATGATCTGACCTGGGACCAACGCGAGGCTAGCACTCAAGGGCGACATCTGAAGGACGATCTGCAAGAACTGAGTGGTAAAGAATACGAAGCCGACGAGGAACGCGAGACTCATTAAATTGATCACGATAGAACCGCTAAAGGCGCCGCTGCGGAACAGACTCAGGTCCATCAGCGGCATCGTGAGTCGGGTTCGCTGGCCGATGCACACTGGTCAGTTGGAAGGAATAAACAATCGAATAAAGGTCATCAAGCGGATGGCGTACGGTTACCGGGACAGTGAGTTCTTTTTCATGAAGATCAAGCGCGTCTTTCCCGGTAATTCGTGATGAACCAAAAAAAACCCCGAACAAGTCGGGGCCTTTTAGTACAAGCAGCTCAAACGCTATCAGTAAGCCTTGCCCGTCTTGTAGAAGTTCTCGAAGCAGAAGTTGGTCGCGTCGATGTAGCCTTCGGCGCCACCGCAGTCAAAACGCTTGCCTTTAAACTTGTAGGCCATGACGCAGCCGTTTTGTGCCTGTTTCATCAGGGCGTCGGTGATCTGGATTTCACCGCCCTTGCCTGGCTCGGTCTGTTCGATCAAGTCGAAGATGTCCGGCGTCAAAATGTAACGACCGATGATCGCCAGGTTCGATGGCGCATCTTCAGGTTTTGGTTTCTCAACCATGCTGTGCACGCGGTAGATGTCGTCGCGAATCATCTCGCCGGCAATCACGCCGTACTTGTGGGTTTCCTGCGGATCGACTTCCTGGATCGCAACGATCGAGCAGCGGAACTGCTTGTACAGCTTGACCATCTGGGTCAGTACGCCGTCGCCTTCGAGGTTGACGCACAAGTCATCCGCCAGCACTACAGCGAACGGTTCGTCGCCGATCAGCGGACGGCCCGTCAGGATGGCGTGGCCCAGGCCTTTCATTTCGGTCTGGCGAGTGTAAGAGAATGAGCAGTTGTCGAGCAGTTTGCGGATGCCTACGAGGTATTTTTCCTTGTCGGTGCCCTTGATCTGGTTTTCCAGCTCGTAGCTGATGTCGAAGTGATCTTCCAGAGCGCGCTTGCCGCGGCCGGTGACGATGGAAATTTCGGTCAAACCGGCGTCCAGTGCTTCTTCGACGCCGTACTGGATCAGTGGCTTGTTTACCACCGGCAGCATTTCTTTGGGCATGGCTTTAGTCGCTGGCAGGAAGCGAGTACCGTAACCGGCTGCTGGGAACAAGCATTTCTTGATCATATAAGTCCTTGAAAGGGCTGTGTGTACGAGTTTCGGCGCAGTCTAATCAGGCGGCGTGCACCTTACAATGCCCCGCGCTGGCTAACCGATGCCATCATAGAGAAATATTCTCGCGGATAGTTCCGCAGATCGTTCCGGTGCCTTTATAGATAGCAGAGATTCGGACTGGTGCCGACGAATCTGCCTTCGCAGATTCGCACCACCATACGCCCATCAGCACCCGCCAAGTGCAATTGGCGCTATCATTGCGCAATTGAACCAGCCAACGAGGCAGATAGATGTCGGTAGCAAAAAGTGTCAACGGGTTCCTGATCAATCAGGCGAAAGACGGCCAGTGGTGGGTAGACAGCGTCAGCGGCGAGAATATCGCCGGGCCATTCCCGACCGAAGCGTTGGCGATTGAAGTGGCATCCGTGTTGGAGCTCGAACACCCGACCGTCAAGCGTCGCGGCAAAGACAAGACCTGATTCCAACCCGATTTGCATGACCAAGCCCTGCCTCGCGCAGGGTTTTTTTGCGATTGCCTGCAACGAAGTGGCCTTTCGCTATAACCTTTTTATTCCGGCGCTGTCACAGGCTTAGCCCTATTATCCTGACGACGACCACAACATGACTAAATTTCTGCCACTAATTGCGGTATTGGCCCTGAGCGGCTGTGCAACCTCGGAAACCACCTACCTGAACAACGGGGAGCAAGGCCTGGCCATCGACTGCTCCGGGGAAGCCAATTCCTGGGCGACCTGCTATGAAAAAGCCGATGCTTCGTGCGCCGGCACCGGCTATCGAATCGTTGGCACCGACGGCACACCTTCAACCAAGGAAAGTGACAAGACCCTGGGCGTCGACGTGGGCAATTACAAAAACCGCAGCGTCGTGGTGGTCTGCAAGTAACGCACTCCTGCCCTACATGTGAATTTCAGCGAATTTGATCCCGAGACCGCGCACGGTCTCGATCAGATCGTCGAGGCGGCCGAAGGATTCGACTTCATCGTTGTCATCCACAAGAAAATAACTGCGCCCGGCGCTTTTCTTGAAAAACACAATCCATTCCTCCGGGTCAGCCGGATTCTGAATCACATGGGTGGCAGAGATGTGACCCTCTGCATGCTGCTCCCGTACCTGCTCTCGCTTCATGCTCGACTCCAGAAATGACAATGCCGCCAAAGCGTTGCTTTGACGGCATCGATGCTGACTGTCGCTATTCTATCAGCCGGAAATGCACGCAGTGGCGGCATTGCGCACATCCATCGGGCGCAATGGCACATTGGAAATACGTTCATGCAGCTTGATGCTGCTGCCGCCGGAGCGCTCTTCAATATCGAATACGGCCGCGGGTCCCGACGAGAGCTTCTGTGGCACGATGACCCGTACACCCTCCTTCTCCTGTGGCTCGATTTGCAAGGCACCGCGGCTGCTGGCTAGTTTCTCGGTCAGGCATTGCGCGTACTCGATGGGTTTCTTGCCGGAAATCACGCTCATGGTGGGCAGCGACTCGTTTATTTCCGAGACACTCGCACAACCACTTATCGCCAACGCAAACGGCAAGATCCAGGCACCCCACTTCATACAAAACCTCCGATAAAGACCCTCCGACAGCACAAATGCCGGTTTTCTCCGAGGCTCACTGCGTTTATCACTCATAGAATTCCGAATAACTGTTTTTAATTGTCAAAGCGGACCCCGACGACCGGATAATAACCTGTTCGGGCTGATAAACTGCGCCAATCGCCCATGCTATCGTTTTGATTTTGTAGAAAAAGCCCTTCTGGAGGCGCCTCATGAAATTTATCCACCAGCGCGAGCACCTCAATGAAGACGACATCGTCGTCATCCAGTGCTCCCAAATGTGCAACATCCGCTTGATGAACGACGCCAATTTCCGCAGCTTCAAGAATGGCGGCCGTCACACTTACCATGGCGGTGCGTTCGACACCTTCCCGGCCCGTATTACTGCACCGAGCACCGGTTTCTGGAACATCACCATCGACACCGTCAACCGTCGGCCGATCAGCGTGACCCGCAAGCCGACCCTGACTCACTCGATCAAGATCATCCGCCGCTCCACCACGAAACTGAGCTGAGCGACACCCAACGCGAACACAGGCAGATATGACCGTGGCCCAAACGACCAAATACGTCATCAAATACAAACTCAACGGCGAGCGCCGCTTCGAATTCGCCCAGCTTGAAAACGGCACCGAAGCAGAAGCCAAAGCCGCGCTGGACGCCATTCATGGCCAAGGCGAAGACGTCATCAGCGATATCAGCGTCAGCAAAGCGCTGTAACGGGATTGGGAGCGACAATGTGGATGTCCACTCCGTCCATTGAATTCGACCGCAAGCGCCGGAGTGTTCACGAAGGCAGCGCTCCCTAGACTGGCCACCTCAACCTTTGGTTCAGGAGTCAGAACATGTTTAACGAGCGTACGCTCGATGCACTCGACTGGGACACCGTGCAATGCCAGCTTGATCAGGATGGCTGCGCCATCATCGGGTCATTGTTGAGTGCCGAGCAGTGTGAGAGCGTCAGCGCCCTCTATTCGAAACATGAGCCGTTTCGCTCACAAGTGATGATGGCTCGTCACGGCTTTGGCCGGGGCGAGTACAAATACTTCTGCTATCCGCTGCCAGAGATCGTCGCCAAATTGCGCGAGGCTCTCTACCCTCGACTGGTACCGATCGCCAATCGCTGGTACGAGCAAATGGACCTGCCGATCCGTTTCCCTGATACGCATGGGGCGTTCCTTGAGCGGTGTCATGCCGCCGGTCAGCTGCGTCCAACGCCACTGTTGCTGCAATACGGACCGCAGGACTACAACTGCCTTCATCAGGATCTGTACGGCGAACACGTTTTCCCACTGCAAATAGCGATTCTGCTGTCAGCGCCGGACGAAGATTTCACCGGCGGGGAATTTGTCCTGACCGAGCAACGCCCACGGATGCAGTCGCGCCCCCAGGTCATTGGTTTGAAAAAGGGTGACGCGGTGATCTTTGCCGTCAACCAGCGACCGGTCAAAGGCGTTCGTGGCTATTACCGAGTCACGTTGCGCCACGGCGTGAGTCGCCTGCACAGCGGAAAACGGCATACCCTTGGAATCATCTTTCACGACGCGTCATGACTTTATGAAACCGACCACTTTCGATCTGTTTGCCGACGTGGAGCCTGAACAGCCACCTCGGCGCGAGCAAATTGGTGAACAGTCCTACGTCTTGAGAGGCTTTGCCCTGCCTTGGCTGGAACAGTTGTTGCCGGCGCTCGAAGTGGTTCTGGCAGCCGCGCCGTTTCGGCAGATGGTCACGCCCGGGGGTTTTACCATGTCAGCGGCCATGAGCAGTTGCGGCACCTGGGGCTGGACCACCGACCGCAGCGGTTATCGCTATTCCCGCCTTGATCCGCGGACCCATGCCCCCTGGCCGGAAATGCCGCCGGTATTTTTTGAGCTTGCACAAGCGGCGGCGCTGGAAGCCGGTTTTGCCGATTTCGCACCCGATTCCTGCCTGATCAATCGCTATATCCCGGGCGCGAAGATGTCATTGCACCAGGACAAGGACGAAGCGTCCTACGCAGCGCCGATCGTTTCTGTGTCGCTGGGCTTACCCGCGATGTTCCTGTTTGGCGGTTTTGAACGCAGCGACAAAAGCCAGCGTGTGCCAGTGTTCCATAGCGATATCGTGGTTTGGGGCGGCGTCGATCGCCTGCGTTATCACGGGGTCTTGCCGATCAAGGAGGGTCAGCATCCACGCATGGGCGAGCAACGGATCAATTTCACGTTTCGTGCTGCACAATGAGCCCGCGAATTTGACCGCAAGACCCGGAGTGCCGCGACCCTGCCGGCTGGTTACTCTGAATCAAACAGGTCAACGGACATGAAGCCATGACAAGCCAATCAATAAAAATCGCCACCGAGAATGATCCACGCTGGGCCGCCGTCGTCGCTCGCGATCCTCGCGCTGACGGGCAGTTTGTTTATGCGGTGAAAACTACCGGCATCTACTGCCGCCCCAGCAGTCTGGCGCGTTTGCCGAAGCCGCAGAACGTCGAATTCTTTGACACGGCCGAGCAAGCCCAGGCCGCGGGTTACCGCCCGAGCAAACGAGCAGCAAAGGATCAAAGTGACGTCGCCACGCAACATGCCGCGACCGTCGCCGCTGCCTGTCGTCAAATCGAGACGGCCGAGCATCTGCCCGCGTTGAGCGAATTGGCCGATGCCGCAGGCCTCAGCAGCTTTCATTTCCATCGGGTGTTTAAAACCGTCACTGGACTGACACCTAAGGGCTACGCCACGGCCCATCGCTCACGCAAGGTTCGGGCGCGATTGACCGATGGAGGTTCGGTGACCGACGCTCTGTATAACGCCGGCTTCAACTCCAACAGTCGCTTCTATGAGGCAGCGGACCAGTTGCTGGGTATGAAACCCGGTGATTACCGCGCCGAAGGTCAAAACAACGACATACGTTTTGCCGTCGGCCAGTGTTCATTGGGGGCGATTCTGGTGGCGCAAAGTGAACGCGGTGTTTGCGCGATTCTGCTCGGCGATGATCCCCACCAACTGGTGTGTGATCTGCAAGACAAATTTCGACGCGCCAACCTGATTGGCGCCGATGATGAATTCGAGCAACTGATCGCCAGGGTCGTCGGCTTTATTGAAGCTCCGGCCATCGGCCTGGATTTACCACTGGACGTTCGAGGCACGGCGTTTCAGGAGCGTGTCTGGCGGGCGTTATGGGAGATTCCAGCGGGCAGCACCGCCAGTTACGCTGATATCGCCCAGCGCATCGGCGCGCCGAAAGCCGTTCGCGCCGTGGCACAAGCCTGCGGCGCGAACAGTCTGGCGGTGGCGATCCCATGCCACCGCGTGGTGCGCAGTGATGGCAACCTGTCGGGCTATCGTTGGGGGGTGGAGCGCAAGCGGCAGTTGCTGGAACGTGAAGGCCAATAGATTAAAAGATCGCAGCCTGCGGCAGCTCCTGCATCGGACGGTCCTGAAAGACACCGAGGATCGCGCACCCCTATTCAAAAACTCGATTGGTCTTATGCCCATCATTGCTGGTACAAATCCCGCTCGACCGTCCCTGCCCTGTTTTGACGCCGGAGAACCTTGCAAATGAGCCAATGGCCAGACACCCGAATTCTTGATCTGCTTGGTATCGAACTGCCCATCATCCAGGCCCCGATGGCCGGCGCCACCGGTACGGCCATGGTGATCGCGGCGAGCAACGCCGGTGGCCTGGGTTCGATGCCCGCGGCCCTGTTGAGCACCGAGCAGTTGCGCGAGGAACTGAAGACGATCCGCCAACACAGTCAGCGCCCGTTCAACGTCAACTTCTTCTGCCATCAACCGCCGGCGGCCGATGAGCAACGAGCTCGGGACTGGAAGAACCTGCTGGAACCCTACTACCGGGAATTGGGCGTGGACTTCGAGGCGCCGACGCCAGTGTCCAATCGCGCGCCGTTCGATACCGCGACGTGCGAAGTGATCGAAGAAATTCGTCCCGAAGTGGTGAGCTTTCACTTTGGCCTGCCGGAAAAATCCCTGCTGGATCGCGTCAAGGCCACCGGCGCGAAAGTGCTGTCTTCAGCAACGACCGTCGAAGAAGCGATCTGGCTTGAGCTACACGGTTGCGACGCCATCATCGCCATGGGTTACGAAGCCGGAGGCCATCGGGGCATGTTTCTCAGCGACGATCTCAGCAGCCAGGTGGGTCTCTTCGCGCTGCTGCCGCAGATCGTCGACGCGGTGAAAGTACCGGTGATTGCTGCCGGCGGGATTGCCGATGCGCGAGGTGTGGCGGCGGCGTTTCTGTTGGGCGCTTCGGCGGTGCAAGTGGGTACCGCGTATTTGTTCACGCTGGAAGCCAAAGTCAGCGCCTCCCATCACAAGGCATTGCGCACGGCCAAGGAAAGCGAGACTGCCGTCACCAATATTTTCACCGGCCGCCCAGCGAGAGGCATTCTGAATCGGGTGATGCGTGAACTGGGGCCGATGAGCGACAAGGCACCGGCCTTTCCTCTGGCCGGCGGCGCGTTGATGCCGTTGCGGGCGAAAGGGGAAGCGGATTTCAGCAATCTTTGGGCCGGGCAGGCGTTTACGTTGGGGGTTGAGATGACGACCGCTGAGCTGACTCGGCGTTTGGCCGAAGAGGGACTGGCGAAACTGTTGCACCGATAGACACAACACCTGTGGTGAGGGGATTTATCCCCGTTGGGCCGTGTAGCGGCCCCGCATTTTCGCCCGGCCTTCAGCAGCTTGGCGTCTGCTACGCAGCCGAACGGGGATAAATCCCCTCGCCACAGACCAGCTCCCTCGCCACAGAGGTTTCTTCGCCAGAATGCAATACAGTTTCAACACATTCCGTTAGCAGGCGATTCGCTATATATTCAGCTATACAGCGTTGTCATTCCCCACGCTTTCCTTTGCCTGTCACGGAGCCGTTTCATGACCATTCGTGCCTCACGTTTTGCCCCAACCTGCCTGGCCAGCCTGCTCGCGGTCTTGGCCATCGGCGCCGCCAAGGCCGATGAAGTCCAGGTCGCGGTCGCGGCCAACTTCACCGCGCCGATTCAGGCCATCGCCGCCGATTTCGAGAAAGACACCGGGCACAAACTGGTCACCTCCTTTGGTGCAACGGGCCAGTTCTACACCCAGATCAAGAATGGCGCGCCGTTCGAAGTGTTCCTCTCGGCGGATGACACCACCCCACAAAAACTCGAAACCGAAGGCGACACAGTCAAAGGCTCGCGCTTCACCTACGCCGTCGGCACCCTCGCGCTATGGTCGGCCAAGGAAGGGTATGTCGATGCCAAAGGCGAAGTGCTGAGCGACAATCAGTATCAGCATCTTTCGATCGCTAACCCGAAGGCCGCGCCGTATGGCCTCGCCGCCACCCAGGTACTGGCGAGGCTGGGCCTGACCGAAAAAGTCAAAGACAAGCTCGTTGAAGGCCAGAACATCACCCAGGCTTACCAGTTCGTTTCCACCGGCAACGCAGAACTGGGCTTCGTCGCCTTGTCGCAGATCTACAAAGACGGCAAAGTCACCCGCGGTTCGGCGTGGACCGTGCCGGCAGACATGCATGACCCGATCAAACAAGATGCGGTGATCCTCACCAAAGGCAAAGACAACCTGGCCGCCAAGGCACTGGTTGACTACCTCAAGGGGCCGAAAGCCGCTGCTGTCATCAAGTCCTACGGTTACCAACTCTAAATGCCCCTATCGAGTGCCGACTTTTCCGCGATCTGGCTGACCCTGAAGCTCGCATCGCTGACGACCGTCATCCTGCTGATCATCGGCACGCCGATTGCGTTATGGCTGTCGCGCACCCAGTCCTGGCTGCGTGGCCCGGTCGGGGCGATCGTCGCCCTGCCCTTGGTGTTGCCGCCCACGGTGATTGGTTTTTATCTGCTGCTGGCGCTAGGCCCTAACGGCTATGTCGGCCAAGTCACCCAGTCATTGGGGTTCGGCACCCTGACATTCAGTTTTGCAGGGTTGGTGATCGGTTCAGTGCTCTACTCGATGCCGTTCGTGGTCCAGCCACTGCAGAACGCTTTTTCTGCCATCGGCCCCCGTCCGCTGGAAGTGGCCGCGACGTTGCGCGCCAATCCCTGGGACACCTTTTTCAGTGTGATCCTGCCGCTGGCCCGACCGGGTTTCATCACGGCGGCGATTCTCGGTTTTGCCCATACCGTCGGCGAATTCGGTGTGGTGCTGATGATCGGCGGCAACATCCCCGACAAGACCCGCGTGGTCTCGGTGCAAATCTACGATCACGTCGAGGCCATGGAATACGCCCAGGCCCACTGGCTGGCCGGAGCGATGCTGGTGTTCTCGTTTGTCGTGTTGCTGGCGCTCTACTCCAGCCGAAAAACCAAAGCGGGCTGGAGCTGATCGATGATTCATACGCGCCTGAAACTGACTTACTCGGGGTTCGCCCTGGATGTGGATTTACAACTGCCGGGGCGCGGCGTCACCGCGCTTTATGGTCACTCCGGCTCGGGCAAAACCACCTGCCTGCGTTGCATCGCCGGTCTTGAACGGGCCGAGCAAGGATTTATCCAGGTCAATGATCAAGTCTGGCAGGACAGCGACAGGAAGATTTTCGTAGCGCCGCACAAACGTGCAATTGGCTATGTTTTTCAGGAAGCCAGTCTGTTTCCGCATCTGTCGGTGTTGGCGAATCTGCAATTCGGTCTCAAGCGAATTCCGGAACAACAGCGCCGGGTCGATATGGCTCACGCGACTGAACTGCTGGGTATCGGTCATCTGCTGGATCGCCCCCCACAGAACCTTTCCGGCGGCGAACGGCAACGCATCGGCATCGCCCGCGCCCTGCTCACCAGCCCGAAACTGTTGCTGATGGACGAACCGCTGGCGGCGCTGGATGCGCAACGCAAAAGCGAAATTCTGCCGTACCTGCAACGGTTACACGATGAGCTGGACATACCGGTGTTGTACGTCACTCATTCCCAGGATGAAGTGGCGCGACTGGCCGACCACATCGTCCTGCTCAGCAACGGCAAGGCGCTGGCCAGCGGCCCCATCGGTGAAACCTTGGCGCGTCTCGATTTGCCGTTGGCATTGGGCGACGACGCTGGCGTGGTGATTGAGGGTCACGTCAGCAAGTACGACGCCGACTATCAGCTACTGACTTTGCAACTACCGGCGAGCGCACTGAACATACGCGTGACGCACACACCGATGGACGCCGGCCAGGCACTTCGCTGCAAGGTTCAGGCGCGAGATGTCAGCCTGAGTCTGCAAAGCGTCGAGCACAGCAGCATCCTCAATCGTCTACCGGTGACGGTGGTCAGTGAAATGGGCGCGGACAACGCCGCCCACGTGCTGATCCGGCTGGATGCGGCCGGCACGCCGCTGTTGGCACGGATCACCCGCTACTCCCGGGATCAATTGAACGTGCACCCCGGCCAGCAACTCTGGGCGCAAATCAAGGCAGTGGCGGTGCTGGCGTAAACCCGCTGGCACCACTGCAACGGCGCGCGGTCAATGCCTGTAACGGCCCCTGATTCGTCGCCAAGGATTACCGCCATGCCCGATTCCACATTGCCCAACGTACTGCCCCCCGACCTGCATTACGTCGACGACACCCAGCCCGGCATCACTCGCAAGAAACTGCGCGGCAAGTTTTGCTACTTCGAACCCACGGGTCAGCGCATCACTGATCCGGACGAAATCAAGCGCATCAACGTCCTCGCCGTGCCCCCGGCCTACACCGACGTATGGATCTGCGCAGACCCGCGCGGGCATCTGCAAGCCACCGGCCGCGATGCCCGTGGGCGCAAACAATACCGTTATCACTCGCGCTGGCGTGAAGTGCGCGATGCCGATAAATACTCGCGACTGCGGGACTTCGGGCTCGCCCTGCCAAAGCTGCGCAAACAGCTTGAAACGCTATTGGAGGCGCCGGGGTTCAGCCGCGACAAAGTCATGGCCACGGTCATTACCTTGCTGGATGCGACGCTGATTCGAGTCGGCAATACGCAGTACGCTCGGGACAATCGCTCCTATGGGTTGACCACCCTGCGCAACCGTCACGTCGAGGTCAACGGCAGTGCGATCCGGTTCCAGTTCCGCGGCAAGAGCGGTGTCGAACACCAGATCACTGTGAAAGACCGGCGGCTGGCGCGGATCATCAAACGCTGCCAGGAAATTCCCGGACAAAATCTGTTTCAGTATCTGGATGAAAACGGTGAGCGACACACCGTCAGCTCCTCCGACGTGAATACCTACCTGCAAACCCTGACTGGCGCCGACTTCACCGCCAAAGATTACCGCACCTGGGCCGGCAGCGCATTGGCGTTGGCGGTGCTGCGCAAACTGCAGTGGCAACCGGAGTCGGATGCCAAGCGCCATATGGTGGAGATGGTCAAGAACGTCGCCAGGCAACTCGGCAACACCCCGGCGGTCTGTCGCAAGTGTTATATCCACCCGGCAGTACTCGACGGTTTTCTGCTGGGGGCATTGGCTGAGCTACCACGTCCGAGAACCCGCAAAGGCCTCAGGGCCGAAGAAGTTGGACTGGCGATGTACCTTGAACGGATGATCGAGGCCTCTCAACCGACGAACTGACCCGAACATTTTTTGCACGATCACGAATGGCTTCTATAGTTGATGTGACAGAAATCAGCTTCGGTGACGCCATGGAAGACATTTTCGTTGTGAAGCGCTGCAACAAGATCATCATTCACGGTCGCCGAGCCGGGGATGCCGATCATCAGCCACCTGAAGCTGAAGTCTGGTACCGCATCGCCGATACCCGAACCCACGGCTTTATCGGAGACGGCTTCGAGCATGAGGAAGAGGCCCGACAGGTGTGCCGTCAACTCAATATCCGATCACATGTGACGGCCCGACAAGGCTGAAGTCCGGGTCTATACTGAAACTGGCTGAGGGAACAGCGACCCCATCGGCAGAAAGCTCGCTCCACGCGGGCTTTTTGTTGCCATTTGCCAGGTTTCTTGAACGGAGGTGTTTGCCATGTCCGAAAAAGAGTCCATCACCACCCTGCTCACCCTGCTTGACTCCCGCCAGGCTCGCTTGGCTGCGGCGTGCAAGGAAATCGCCGACTGGGTCGATCACCAAGGCGGGCACCCGACCGCCCTCAGAATTCGTGATCGCCTGAACGACATCGAGAAGGACACACCACTGATCCGCAACACGCTGTCCTCGCTGAAACCGGTCGACCGGCCGCTGCCTCGCTTCAGATGATTCGATCTGGACTCCGGACACCAAGGCACGGTCTGATTCAGGACGCATGAACGGCGACGTTTTCGTCACCGGGTGCGTCCTTGCCTGATCATCTACTGCTTTACACCCTCCCGGCCTGATGCCGGTTTTTTTTGCCTGGCCGTTTCACACCGCGTTCACAACTCACGCCGTACAGTGAAACCACTCCTTTTTGATGAACCCCTTGGCCCGCCCGCATGCGGGCCATTTTTTTGCCCATCGCCCGGTCGCCGAACGTCATTGCTGGCGGGAGGTCCAACGATTACACGTCACCAAGGAGGCGTCTGATGGTTACTCACTTCAAAGTTGGCGGGCATCTGGCCTGCGGTCACAAAGGAAGCAAACTCACCTCGACCACGGAACTGACCCGTGTGAAATGCAGAAGCTGCCGAAACACTGATGCATTCAAGGATGCACGCAAAGACCAGCGTAACGCTACACGCCGCGCCGCACGCAAAACCAAAGTCACTCACACCGCCAATGACTGGCGCGCAGCGTGGGTCGAGCGGCTCACCGCGATGGACGGGCTGCAACGGTTGCCTCGCGGTTTTACCGGCCAACCCTTCGTTTAGCTGACAGGTCTGGCGGTTGAGACGCCATTCGTCCCAGCCGCCAACCCGGTGAATTCACGCAAAGACATCCGCTTGAATGCCTCGACCAGCCCACGCCCTTCTTCGGGTGCACATGAGAGGGCCAGGCGCATGGTCGCCTCGCCCAAGTGCCAGATCAAAAATGCCGATGCCTGAACCTCCCCCACGCCACTGCCTGGGTACACCCGCAGTATCACGTCAGCCAACAGCCCGCCAGCAATCCGGCTTTCCTGCAGCTCCAGCGCCATGAGTTGTTTGTCTGCCTGCATGCCCGACCAGATGTCGCGCATCGCGGGGGTTGCCAGTACGACCTCGTAATACTCGTCGAGCAGCGCTGAAAAAGCTGCCTTCAGCCCCTGCGCGTCTACAACCGCCGCCAGTGCCGCTTCAATGCAGCGGCGGCTTTCGGCGTTGTAGCGTTCCGCCAAGGTCTGTATGACCGAGCGCTTGTCAGGAAAATACTGATAAAGCGACCCAATCGAAATTCCGCAGCTTTCGGCGATTTCACTCATTTTGAGTTGATCACTGCCCTTACTCGCAATCAATTGCGTCGCCACCGCAAGGATTCGCTCCTGACGCTCGCGACTGCGCTGTTGTGTGGGAATGCGCCGGGCCGGCTCGGAGACGGGCAGTTCGACTACTTCGGTGATTTTCTTGGGCACAGACGCGCTCCCTGATCAATAACATGACATAGGCTCACCTTAGCACCGCCCGTACGTCGGGTTCATCGAATCCGTCGGTTGACGGACAAATGTGAGGGACTATCATATTTTAAACATGAGTATCACTCATATTTCACCAATGGAGATGAACGCGATGAAAACCACCCAGGAAACCATCCTGATTCTCGGTGCAACGGGCAAAACCGGGCGGCGAATCGCTCAGCGACTGCGAGCAGCCGGCGTGCCTGTCCGCTTGGGCTCTCGAGGGGTAAAACCGGCCTTCGACTGGGAGAACCGCAGCACGTGGGCAGCCGCGCTCGATGGCGTCCGCGCGGCCTACATTTCGTTCCAACCTGACCTCGCGGTACCTGGCGCCGTTGAAACAGTGCACGCATTCACAGACCAGGCGGTCAAGAGCGGCGTCCGCAAACTGGTGCTGCTGTCGGGGCGCGGCGAAGTAGAAGCGGAGCAAGCGGAACGCGTCGTTCAGAATAGCGGGGTCGACTGGACCATCCTGCGGGCCAGTTGGTTTTGCCAGAACTTCAGCGAGGCGCACTTTCTCGGACCGATTCTGCAGCGAGAACTCGCCCTCCCCGTCGGCAACATCGCCGAGCCCTTTGTCGACGTGGAGGACATCGCCGAGATTGCGGTCGAGGCGTTGACCAAACCGGGACACGCAGGCCAACTGTATGAATTGACGGGTCCGCGAGCATTGACCTTCGCTGAGGCCGTCGCAGAAATTGCCCGAGAGACGAAACGAGACATTGCTTTCGTTGCGGTATCGCCAGACGCCTATCGCCCGGCGCTGGAACAGGCACAGCTACCCGCCGAATTGATCGATCTGGTGCTTTATCTTTTTACTACCGTACTCGATGGCCGCAATACACCGGTGGCCGATGGCGTACAGCGTGCTCTGGGGCGTCCGGCGCGGGACTTCAGCGACTATGTTCGACGCACTGCCGCATCGGGTGTCTGGGCGTGATCTCGAGGTCCGACGCTGGACCGCAAATAGCGTCCTGTGCCGTTCAGGTCTTGGCGATAACCCGTTTCTTCAACTAGGGTTTCTAACGCATCGGAAACGCGCCGACCTTAGGGTGGGCACCTGATCAAGGAGGAGTAAATGACACCGATTCATAAGGCGGAAAAAACTTACCGCACCTGGTCCAGCCCAATCTTGCTGGAGCTCAAGGAGAGAGAGCATCAGTTGGATCCGGCTGCCCGCGAGGCACTGCAAAATATTTTGGTGGAGAGAAGGCTCGTTGATACCGGAAGCCCTTCCGGCACCGAGCGGCGCGGGAATCGGGAAATCGACAATCGAAAATAGCGCACCAGAAACAAACAAGGGCTTGCATCGGCTTTCGCCCGCAAACCCTTGTTTTTAGGTCGCCCTTTGCTTGAATTGACCGACACGACCTTACGAGCGGGCGTAAAACAGCTTCAACCTTTCTGATCAACCTCGCAGCCTAGCCCGCTATAGAGGTCCACTCACTTCGCCACCATGTCGCGACCTGAAATCTTCATTACGGAAAAACAGTCGCGACAGTTTGAAGAGTTCGCACGTGCGAGCGATCAACTTGAAAGCACTTGACTGACGACGCTGCATGACAATCATTCGGCCGATTTCGAAGCCAAACGAAACTGCATCTTCACGAGACACGAACAGCATCGAAGGTGCTTCACCTGCCTCTCTGATCTCTTTGCCGTGAAACCAGATCGAAATTTTTATCTTGTGATGCGTTAGCAAACTGCCCGGTTCATCTGGATTTGTTTGGATAGGGCCGACTGTAGCAACAAGGATTTCGTAACCTGAGTGAGTCTCTTGTTTCGTAACGATTGAAGACACTGCCGTCATACCGCCGTCCATTGCTTGTAAAAGATTGGGTGCAACCATACGCGCAAATTTGAACAATGCCAAATTGCCACTACAGCACTCGCGTTCTGTCAGCGGTAGATGATCAACAAAAAGGGCCTGCATGAGAATTCTCACGCAAGCCCTTGAAATAAATGGTGCCCGAAGCCGGAATCGAACCGGCACGCCCTTACGAGCGGGGGATTTTAAGTCCCATGCGTCTACCAGTTTCGCCATTCGGGCGGTAGCGCGGTAAGCAATCTGAAGCCTGACTCATGTGGATCTGTCAGTTCCGACGCTAGTGCAACAGAGGACGAAATATATACATCCCGTCCCGGTGAAGCAAGGTCCCAGAAGCCCATATCAAGACTAAATCTTGCAGGACAACGCAAATAAAAAAGCTCCGTAAATCATCGATCTACGGAGCTGTTTTAAAGTGGAGGCCGAGGTCGGAATCGAACCGGCGTAGGTGGATTTGCAATCCACTGCATAACCATTTTGCTACTCGGCCTCAAACATCTGATGTCATGTAGCACAACATCAAACGCGTACAAAATTGGAGCAGATTCTAGATCTAACTCCTTGAAAACATTGAGCTTTTTCAGCGGTCAGTGCTTTCGATGGCGTGAATTATGTACTGATTTCCAGAGGCTGACAACCCCTTGATTTCAAAAAAAAATCTGTTGGTCGCTTTGAACGTTTACAGGAAGACGCTCATTTCTCCCTCTGGAGCAGGCAAAAAAAATCCCGGGCAGCTGATGGACGCCCGGGATTCAAAAATGCATAAACCGTGGTGGTGAACGCGGGACGGATATTACGGAATATTTCACCGTGTAACAATATATTTTGACTCACCAACCGGTTAATAAATTATCTAACCCCTTAAATATCCACACTTTTTTTAAGGTCGAGTAACGACAGGCGGTGTCTACAAGTACCAGCGATATTCACGGGCACTGATGTCCTGCAGAAATGCCAAATGGTCCTGACGCTTGTTTTCGCAATACACATTCACGAACTCTTCGCCCAGTCGCTCTCCTAACTGCGCATGGCTTTGCATTGAGCGCACAGCCTCCAACATCTCCAGGGGGAATTCGATGCCACTGCCACGATCTTCATTGAGCGGTGCGATCGGTTCACGACCGGCTTCCAGTCCTTGTTCCAGCCCCACCAGAATCGCCGCCAGCACCAGATAAGGGTTGGCGTCGGCGCTGGCGAGTCGGTGTTCAATTCGCAGATTTTTAGCGTCTGACTCAGGTACCCGCAGGCAGGCATCCCGATCTTCGAAGCCCCAACTGGCGCGCGTCGCGACGTTCACGGTGCCGCTCAAGCGACGCATCGCGTTGTGGTTCGGCGCAAAGATCGGCATGCAATGCGGCAGCAGTTCTAGGCAACCGGCCACCGCATGACGCAACGATTGTTGGTCGTTCGACGCCAGCAGATTGTTGCCCGCCTCGTCGTACAAACTCACATGAACATGCATGCCGCTGCCGGGATGCTGCAAGTAAGGTTTGGCCATGAAACTGGCGCGGTAGTTGTGCTTCAGGGCGATGCCGCGTGTACTGCGGCAAAACAGAGCGGCCCAATCGGCAGCCCGCAAGCCGTCATCCAGGTGACCGAAGTTGATCTCGAACTGGCCCGGCCCCAGTTCGGCGGTGATCACCGTGGTGTCGATGCCCTGCGCCCGCGCGGTCTCGACCATTTCATCGAGCACCGGCGAGAACCGCGAGAGCCGCTCAATGTGCATGTTGGGTTGATCATCCGCATCATCGGTCAGTGAGTCGCGCGCGAACTGCGGCAAGCCGTCGCGCAATTGGCGGTCGAACAGATAGAACTCCAGCTCGAAGGCCACCACCGGGAAAATCCCTTTGCGACCCAGGCGTTCGAGCACTTGCGCCAACACTTCCCGCGGCTCGAAGACGATCGGTTTTTCAGTGCCGCTGGAGGTGATCAGCATCTGCCCCAATGGCTGCTTTTCCCAATCGACGATTTTCAGCGTGCCCGGCACCAGACGGCGCGGCGCATCCGGGTCGCCGTCGTTGAAACAGTAGTCGCCGATTTTGAACAGTCCGCCTTGCGTGCCCAGCAACACACAATTTTGCGGCAGCTTGAGCGCGCTGCCCGCGGCGACCTTTTCGAGCATCTCGATCGGATAGCGCTTGCCGTAGAAATGCCCGGGAATGTCCAGGGAAATCAGGTCCACGTAGCGCACATCCGGGAAGCGCTGACGAAACGCGTGCACTTCAGCAACCAGATCAGAGCAGACAGCATCCATCATGTTGTTCCTTGTTGTTTTATCAGGTGTAAACCCAGAGCACCCGGGTGAGCTGATCGGAGAGATTGCCGTAGCGGCAATGGGTATGGCTGGCGAGCTGAAAGCTGTCCCCGGCACCCAGGGTGACCGGTTGATTATCATCCAGCCAAAGTGTCAGTTGCCCTTCGAGTACGTAACCGCCCTGCTCCGAGCTGTCATTCATGTGCCGGTCGCCGCTGCTCGCGCCGGGCTCGAGCTGGCTTTCCAGCATCGAAAACGACGCGCGCATTTTCGGCGAGACCAGAATGTCGGTGATGCCGTCGGCGTAATACAGCGTGCGGCGCTCGTCCGGCCGAGTCACCCACGGCAAGGCCATGGGCTTGGGCAAACTGTAGAAATAGGTGGTCGGCACGCCGAAGGTTTCGCTGATGGCGGTCAGGTCCGCCACCGTAGGACGTGACAATCCCCGCTCGACTTGCGAAAGAAAACCGACGGAGCGACCGATTTTGTCCGCCAGTTCCTTGAGCGTGTATTTTTTGTGTTTGCGCAGGTCCTGAATCAGGATCGCCAACGCCGAGATTTCTTCTTGCCTGTCCATCTGAAAACTTCCGGAAAATGTGCGAATCAAAGGCTGTCGCGCAAGCGATACCAGGCCTTGCCGATGGCTTCCAGCGGTGCAGCCATGTACTTTCCGCCGGGGAAACTGCCGTTGACCAGGCCCTGATACAACGCCAGCTCATCCGGCTGGCCCAGTATCGCGTCGGACACAGCGCGGGCCCCGGACAAGGTCGGCAGCACACCGTGGCCGGAGTAACCCTGAAGCCAATAGAGATCGCCGCGGCGACCGATATCCGGCGTACGTTTGAGTGTGAGATCGATATGCCCGCCCCAGGCGAACTCCAGTTCGACGCCTTTGAGCTGAGGAAACACCCGCTGCAGAAAGGGTCGGGTCGCTGCGGCGATGTCCTTCGGCATGCCACCCAGGTACGTGCAACCACCACCAAACAGCAACCGGTTATCGGGCGTACGTCGGAAATAATCGAGAACGAATTGATTGTCGGTGACACAGACATTGCTTGGCAGCAGCGCAGCGGCCTGTTTTTCCGGGAGTGGCGCGGTAGCCACCTGATAGGTACCGACCGGCAACACGCAGCTCGACAGCTTCGGATCAAGCTGATCCAGATAAGCGTTACACGCCAGCACCAGCACATCGGCCCGAACACGACCGCGCTCAGTGGTAACCACGTACCGGCCAGCCTCTTCGCGATAGTTCAGCGCCTTGCTTTGCTCATGAATTTTCCCGCCGACGCGCTCGATGGCGGCGGCCAAACCGAGCGCCAGTTTCAGCGGATTCAGGTGTCCGCCTTCCGGATCAAACAGCCCGGCCTGATAGCGCTCACTGGCGACCCACTGCGGCAACTGCTCACGCGGGATGAATTGCAAACCGTCGTGGCCCCACTTGTGGCTGGCCTCGTGTTGCCACTCGGTCAGCAGACTCACCCGTCGCGGCAGTACCGACGTCCAGAGGTGACCAGCCCGGTAGTCGCAATCGAAACCGTGGCGTTCAGGCAATGCACGCAGTTCCCGTGCAGCCCAGCGCATACCGTCCCACAACCGCCGCGCGCGTTCGTGACCCAGCGCAGCCTCCAGTGGCGGCATGTCGCACGACCAGCCGAGAATGGCCTGACCGCCATTGCGCCCAGACGCCGCCCAAGCCACCCGGCTGGCTTCCAGCAAGGTCACGCGCTTACCCGCCAGTGCCAGTCGCAGCGCCGTGTGCAAGCCACTGAAACCGGCGCCGATGATCAACACTTCGGTGTCCTGCTCACCCTCCAAAGCCGCACGCTCCACCAGACGATCGGCGCAAGTGTAAGCGTAGTAACTGGCGACGTGCCGGGTGGATTGCTGGAACATGCGGGCCTCATGAAATTTTCTATTTATAATTTCATGAAAAAATACACATGTTATTTCACGGGCGCAAGATGTTGTAGGAGCGAGCTTGCTCGCGAAGGTATGTCAGACGCCCTGCGGTGGCTGACACTCCTTCGCGAGCAAGCTCGCTCCTACAGGGGGGGCCTTTCGGTTCGCTAACAGCTATGACTCACGCGACCGGAATCTTCGGATCAGCCGCAGCAAGCGCAGCAACGCGATCCGCGGCCGGCGGGTAGATCCACACCGTGTTGATCTGCGTCTTCAGGTTCTTGCCTTCCTGTTTGACAAGTTTGACCTGGCGATCCCAACCCTCCGTGTACACCGCGCCCCAGCTGCCCAAGTCCAGGCAGGTCACGTATTTGGGCTGGCTGTACGGTGTCGGATCAACGCCAAGAATGTGCGCTGCAACGTTATTGCCAGCGTGACGCCCCAAGGAAATAGCGTGCTGACAGGTCATCAACGCGTAGTTGCCGAGGTCGTCGGAAGCGGCGTAAGCGACGTCGCCAGTGGCGTAGATATCCTCCTGACCGATGACTTTCAGATGACTGTCCACGTGCAAGCGACCAAGGTGATCGCGTTCCGCCGGGATCTGTTCGGTCAACGAGCTGGCCCGCACGCCAGTGGTCCAGACCACGGTTTTCGCGTCGATACGCTGTCCGTCGCTCAAGGTGACACCGTTGGCATCGACGGAAAGCACCGAGGCCTTCAAATGCCATTTCACGCCGGTTTCAACACTGGCCTCTTCGATCGACGTGGCGATTTCGGCGCCCATCGACCCGCCAATTTTCTCACCGCGATCGACGATGATCACTTCGACGTCAGCACTATCACCCAGGATCGCACGCAAACGCGCGGTCATTTCGGTCGCCGTTTCAATACCGGTAAAGCCTCCGCCCGCCACCACCACAGTGTTACGGGCTTTGCTTTCCGGCAGGTTTGCCAGCGACTTCAGGTGGTTCTCCAAGCGTACAGCTTCTTCAATCTGGTCAACGTCGAACGCATGCTCGACCACGCCAGCGGTGGCCGGAATCGCCAGGCGGCTGCCAGTAGCCAGAACGAGTTTGTCGTAGCTGCGCACCTGCTGAGCGCCCGACGAATCAATGTAGCCCACGCTTTTTTGCGCAACGTCGATGGTTTCTGCAGCACCCTTGATGAACTTCACGCCGACAGCGTCAAACAGCTCGCCAATCGGTGCAGCCAGCTGGTGCGCATTGGGCTCATAGAAGCGCGGACGCACACGCAGCTCAGCCTGCGGAGCCAAAACAGTCACTTCAACGTCGTTGTGACCATGAATGTCCAACAGACGCGTAGCGCTCAACGCTGTCCACATGCCACCGAAACCTGCGCCGATTACCAGGATGTGCTGTTTCATTTTTAACTCCGAAAGAAGGCCGATCAATGAATTCGTCAGAGGTCGTGCTTGCCAGCGCAGACCGAACAACTACGACTGTATTGATCCCAGTTAGATAACGCAATCTGTTTTTTGTGATGGTTGCTATCGGAAACTTTGATCCGCCGGATAGCGCCACCGATTCGACACGACTTGGAAACGCCAGAGGAGATGAGCGGTGGCGGGATTCGTTGCCTGGCTAAGATTCTGCTGCTAACATTTACGACAACATTAGTCGGAGATTCAAATGTCTCTTTATAGCGCGGGCGTTGAGTACGGCATTCATTGCCTGCTTTTTCTGGTAGGCAATTGCGGCGACACCCGTGAGGCGAGCGTGCGCGATCTGGCGGAGTTGCAAGGCGTGCCGCAGGACTATCTGGCGAAAATTTTCACCAAACTGGCCAAGGCAAAACTGGTGGTAGCCACTGAGGGCGTGCGTGGCGGTTTCAAACTGGCACGGCCCTCCGACGAAATCAGCGTGCTCGATATCGTCAATGCCATCGACGGTCAGAAACTCATCTTCGATTGCCGCGAGATTCGCGGGCGGTGCGCCGTCTTCGAAGGCTCCACACCCGCGTGGGCACTTGCAGGTCCGTGTTCCGTGCATGCTGTCATGATGACAGCGCAAAAACGCATGGAGGACGCCCTCGCTCAGCAGACCATTCTTGATCTCGCCAGGAGGGCGGGACGCAAAGCCCCCGCTGAATTCAGCGGGCAGGTAGACGACTGGATCAAGGATCGTAGGGAAAAGAAAAACAGCACAAGCGTGGTTAGCGATGATGAGATGATCCCGCTGACCGAGGTCACTGGCTAATCCTACAGGCAGTCGCGAACGGCTTGGCGCAGCGCGCCGGATTTTGCCCAGGGCGGCCCCTGATAAAGCGATACATGGCTGCCATCCCTGGATTTCACGACATCGACAATTTCGTCAGCCGTGATGATGCTGGGGGCCGTGATCCGGTAGCCATTGGAAATCCCCGTTTGAGCAGCGCCGGGAATTTCCTTCTGCCACGCCGGCAGCACGCAGGCGGCATACTCCTTCGGTGCTTTTTCGCTGTACTTGCTGACATTCGGCTCACCCGGCACCACAGAAGCGGGCAATGAGCACCCTGCCAGTAACGCCACCCCGACTCCCGCCATCAACGTCCGCATGACGCATCCTTAATCTGAAAAAGGAAATGTAGCGCGTCGTTCAGCAGACATCCATTGATTGAGCAGCACTCAATGTGGGGCGTTCTCAGTGTTGGGGTCCGGATAGGACCTTGCGTTCAAATAGGTCATCCACCGTTCATACGCCTCATGTTGCCACTGGCTCACCCGCTCCCATTCCGGGCCGCTCAGTTGATGCGCCGAGATCAGCTTCATCATTTCCGTGGTCGCCGCGTCCAGATCGACGATCAGCTCATGTGCGTGAAATCTAAAATCATCGGTCGTCGTCATTTGAATTTGCCTCGCCCTAGCGACAGTTCACCACCTGAGTACGACACCAGATCTACCCTTTCTAGTCCAACTTCCCGACCAAAGGTTGCACCGGTGTTCAGACGAACAAAACGTCATGATCCGGGAATCGGGACTAAAATTGCGTAGCAGAGATGTTCAGGAGGTCGTCATGTGGCTTAACGAATCTGAAAACGAACTTCGGCGCGACCTGCAAAGCGTTGCGTCGGATCTGAGATGGTCGGCGGTAGAGCTTCTGCGTTTGGCAGATCAGCTACGCCAGGCTGGCAATGATGTCGATGCACAGGCAGTCCTGCGGCTGTGCGATTTGTTCCAGGGCGATGAACAACGGCTGGCGGGCTATGCCGAGGAAGTGAAAGCCAAGGCTATCAGTCGAAACAAGACACACTGAAGGAGCCGCTACTCGCGCTGGGCAGCGGCGGTTATTGACCCGCCTGCGAAATATGAAAAGCCCCGGCATACCGGGGCTTGAGCCAGCTATTTTTGGGTTTTGCGGCTATCGGACGGCCTTTTCGTCCGCGCCTTGTAACCAGGAAGTGACGCCGCAAAGGCCAGCGCCTCCTCCCGGCTACCAAAGGCTCCCAACCGATCCCCTTGGGTGCATACCCGCCAGGGGCCGTTGTTCACACTGAGTACGTCATAACCGTTCATGTGCATCTTATTCAGCATCACAACGCTCATAAGCTACCTCCAATTTCGGTACCGATATTCATAACCGACGTGGCTACCTTACACCCACCGTTCGCAAAGACGCCGACCAGACGTCGCGACAGGGTTTCGGTCGGTTGCACTTTAAGCCCTGTGACATCTCCAACCAACCAGAGGCCCGAAATCCCAGGGCGACCTGAATATTGCAGTTTTATGCCAACATTATGACAACCAGCAATCAGGTAACACATGAAAGTGCGCGCCACCGTCATTTGTGAGCAGGATCGGTACATTCTGCTCGTGCGAAAGCCAAGGTGTCGCTGGACGCTGCCCGGCGGCAAAGTCGAGCGCGGCGAAACCGTCGCGGCGGCGGCCATGCGTGAACTGTGGGAAGAAACCGGGTTGGGGGTCGACGACTTGCTGTACTTGATGGAACTGGACTCAGGCGGCACCCGGCACCATGTCTACGAGGCCTCGGTGCTGAACTCGAATGAGGCGCGCCCGCAAAATGAAATTTTCGACTGCATGTGGTTTCCGCTGGATGCGGTACACAACCTGAAGACAAGCGACGCCACGCTCAGGATTGTCAGGGCGTTTCAACGTCGTTTGTAGTTAATCAGCCCAATCCACCGCGTCATTTTCGGAATAGGACTACATAACTGCTTACATGTTTTGCATAGACTGCCCTCCTGACTACAAGGAGTGGTTTTTATGGCTAATCACGGTTACATGACCATAAACGGTAAAGCCCAAGGATTGATTTCAGCAGGCTGTTCAACCCAGGACTCTATTGGCAACAAGTACCAGGCGGCGCACACCGATGAAATCATGGTGCTGTCTTACAGCCACAACATCACCACTATCGGGAACCTCAACAGGTCGACACATAACCCGATCATCATCACGAAAGCCGTCGACAAATCATCACCGTTACTCGCCCAGGCGCTTTCAAACAGAGAGGAGATCAACTGCACGATTAGTTTTTACCGCGTGTCATCCTTTGGCATGCAGGAAAAGTTCTACACCGTTTCTATCAATGGCGGTGTCATTACCGACCTGACGGTCGAAATGCCTCATGCCATTTTTCAAAACGACGCCGAGCCACAAGAACAGGTGGCTATTCGTTACCGCGATATCACATGGACCCACCACCTGGCTAAAACCGCCGGTTACAGTTCATGGAGCGAAGAGGGATGAATACAAATCGTCATGAGCATGGGGACATCAACAGTGCTGCGGGCAAACTGGTGGGTCAAGCGCGCACGCTTGGCACTCGGCATCTTGCGCACGGTATGGCGCGGGAACAGTTCAATCGCGAAGTCGCCTATTACGCGAAGCGTATTGCCGACGATGTAGCTCAGGGCCTCAAAACTCCCGAGCAAGGTGTACAGGCACTCCTGCAAGAACAACGCAACTTGCTCATCCAATCACAAGCTCTGACGGGAATAGCTCATGCCGCGATCACTGATCGGGTTAAAAGAATACCGACGTCGACGCTCACTCAACCCGCTTCAAAACCTGACCCAGAGCGTTTACTGCGCTACGTCCACGTACAAAACACTGCGGGTAAGTCCGACTCAGTCAAAACAGTCTCCTCGCCACACCCTGTCCCCGACTTGAAATTTTTCCCCTCAGAGCAATGGCCAGCGGCCGTCCCACTAGAAGAACCCGGGTTCTACATCGTTCCCAGAAGTACAACTGCTGACAAACTGGAAGCTCAGCTTTTCACTTCAGCCTCCCCCGCCGTCATCGCCAAATTCAAGACCCTGAACCCGAATCTGGATCAAGTAAAAGCCGGAACGATGATTGTTCTCAGCGATCCGAACAACCCTCTATGCACTTTCGAAGAAGCGTTGTTGATGGAAGCGGCAGCTACTGTAAATAGAGCCCTGGAGCCTCTCAGTCCGGAAGAGGCCGACTTCATGGCGCGTCACTATGAAGAAATTGCATTCTTTATTTCGAAAGGGTCACTCGGGGCCGGCGCGGGGCTGGCGATGTTTTCGAAAAATCTGGACGAAGTAGGCGACATTTTGCGCAACATTGAGAGCTTGCATACGCGGACCTTTCAAGCGAACGGTCACCTGAAGTCCGCTGAGTTTTACGCCGAACGCAAACAAATGCTGAGTCAGTTGGATACCCAACTCACCAAACTGACAAAAAAGAGCATCGGCTTCCCGGATCATCCCAACCTGAAAAACGTGTTGGGACTATCGACTAAAAGCCTTGTTCATCGCTGGAGAAAAGCCGGGGCTGTTGGACAGATACCCGGTTATGCCACGCATATTGAAGGCGTTTCCAAAGCGGCGAAGTACGTCAAGTATGGTGGCTGGGTTGGTACGGCAGTGGGTGGTGGAGCGTCTGTAGTCAAGGTTCAGGGTGTTTGCGCAGAAGGGAATCTGGAAGCCTGTGAGAAGGTGAAATTTACAGAAACTGGAGGTTTTTTAGGAGGGCTGACGGGCGGCATTGCTGCTGGTGCGCTGCTAAGCGGTCCGACTGCTGGCGTTATTTGTGCAGCGCTTGGGGTGCCAACTGGTGGGGCGGGAACCTTCGCATGCGGCTTGCTGGTGGTCGGCGCAAGTTCTTTGGCAGCAGGGGAAGCTTTAGGAAAGGGTGGAGAAATCATAGGTGAAAGAATTTACGAGGCCATTAAATGAGCATAAGTACCGCTGACAAAATAGTTATTTGTGTCGGTTTAATCGACTTTGGAGGTTTATTCATAATAATTGGCATATCACTTCACCTCGCCTATACGAAGATGGATGTGATGTTGAATCACCTGCAGAACTGCCCGGCGGTTATGATTCGAGCACCTTTAAGAAACGGTGGACCTTGGGGGAATATGTTTTTACTGGGCGCCATAATGGGAGTAATGACGACGCCTCAGCTCTATCTACGAGATGGCGGTGCCAACGCAGAGGACCTTAAGAACTTTCCTGCGGATCTGAAACGAAAGCTGATTCTTTTGCAGTGGACCGGCTGGGGGCTTTTACTCGTAATGTTTGGGCTTGCCGCAGTTATCGAACTAGAGCTTATCTAAACAAAATCTTGTTCTGTAGGGTGCTTCAAGGCGGATCGAAGGGTAAACCGGTACACGGATCAATCCATTAACCTTGGTTTTTAAGTTCAGAAGCTGAAACCATGAATGACGCCTCCTTGGCGGCTGATCGGAGTCAACCCGTTCAGAATAGTTGCGCTTCCTCATTCCCGCACCGCCTGAGGCCTGAAAAGTGCTACGCGGCACTCATTTTTCAACAACGTCAATCAGCCGCCCCGCCCCAGATCCAGTTCCAGATTCCGGGCAATTTGACCGGCTCTGAACCAGAGCGAACGGTACGCGCCATCGCCGCCCGCTGCAGCTCGGCCTGATCGTCATAAAACGGCTTCGGCGCTGTCTTCAAACCCGTGGCCTGCGCGCTATCCAGCAGTATTTGCAAGTACTCCCGAGCATGCCGTGCGGTATAGCGATTGAGATCGTGGAAGGTCACCACCACCGGGATCACACCGTCCACCGTGGGAAGCTCGCCCAACGCGATGCGCTCGCGCACTTCAGACAGCTGCCGCAGCATGTTGGACCGCCGCCGGGGACTGGCGTTGAAGCCCCAGATCTTCCCGTCGTTGGCGCTCAGGTCGGTCAGCAACACGTGCATGCCGTGCTTTTGATAGGCCGCGAAGACTCGTTTGTCGTAGCTCCAGAATGGCGGACGCACCAGGGTCGGCGGTATGCCGGTGATCGCGGCGATGTCGGCACTGCCTTTGGTCAGTGACTGCTCCAGCTCCTCCGGACTCAGGGACCGGTGATTGGTGTGCCAGTGAGTGGCCGAGTGGAAACCCAGTAGTTGTCCGTCTGCCTGTTCGCGGCGCATGACTTCACGGCCGATGTCGCTGTCGCCCGCCCGTGGCGCCCCGGTCTGCACGAAGAACACCGCTTTGAGGTTCGGTTGCACCGGGTTTGTGGCCAGACTGTCGAGGATCGTCATGGTCGGATTCCAGAAACTGGAAGCGCTGGGACCGTCGTCGAACGTCAGCAGAAAACGGATCGGCGGTTGCGCGCGCAGACGCTGTTCGGTCTGCGGCGTCAGGTCGATGGGAGCAGCGATGCAACCCGCCAGCCCGATGGCAACAGCGAATGCAGAGAGAACCTTGAACACCTGTTTCATGATTTGCCTTGGCCAGACCGTTGAGCCCGCACATGGCTGCGGGCGCAGGTTGGATAAGGTACACAGTGTTTGGTTCCGGTGTTGCCCGGCGTCGTCGGTTACTGGTTAAAAGCCTGTTGGAACGAGTTGTCGATAATCGGCGCGGTCGCCAGTGCTGCTGGCAGCGCCTTGACCTTGAACAGGAAGTCCGCCGTGCTCTGCAAATCCTTGGCCGCCTGCGAGTCTACCGGGCCGACGGTCATGTGCGCCTGACGCAACCAGTGGCGTGACACGTTCTGGTCGAGGTTGGCCTTTTTCGCCCAGAGATCGGCGTATTCGTCCGTGTGGTTGTCGACCCACGCCCGAGCTTTTTTCAGCCGCACCAGAAAATCGGCGATGGCTTCACGTTTGCTGTCGATTGAGGGGGTGGACGCGGCGATAGCGCTGAGGCCCGGCATCAGGTTCTTGGCGGTAAGAATCGGCCGGGCGCCGGAGAACAGGATCTGCTGGGAAATGTACGGTTCCCAGACCGGGAAGGCATCAATGCTGCCCTGTGGCAGCGCGGCGGCGGCATCGATCGGCATCAGTTTGATGAAGTCGACGTAGTCCTCCGGCAGATCGGCTTGTTGCAAGGCGCGCAGGGTCAATTGCTGGCTCCAGGCACCGGGCCAGTAAGCAATTTTCTTGCCCTTGAGGTCGGCGATGGTTTTGACCGGTGAATCCTTCGGCACCAGCAAGGCGATGGTGTCCGGGTTCTGCCGGGAGACGCCGATCAGCTTCACCGGCGCCTGTTTGGCGGCGAGGAACAGGAAACCCGAATCACCCAGAAAACCCAGGTCCAGCGCACCGGTGTTCAGCGCTTCGGCCAGTGGTGCAGCGGCCTGGAAGTGCTTCCAGTCGACGGTATACGGCGCCCCCTCCAACACACCCGATGCCTCCACCGAGGCGCGCACGTTGTAGTAGTTCTGATCACCGACGTGCAGGACGACGGGCTCGGCGGCGTAGGTCATTGGCGCGGCAAACAGCGCGGTGATCAACAGACCGCGCACAAATCGGGACAGGATCATGGGGGGCTCCTTGAAAGTGAACGTCATAGACGATAACGCTCTCACAGAGGCATTTTTAAATTCTATTTATGCATAAGCTCATGACCGTCAGCCAACACTGTTTACCCAGCAACAACGACCCAACACACTGTTTACCCTGCAACATGCGCTTCGTTTCAGTTTCCGCACCAACCCTTGATACAGCGCGAAATCCGCAACATGGCACAGAGCCTGCAATATTCCTTTTAAGCAGGAATCATCCATAAAAATGATTTTTTAGAAATAAATACTCAACGCTTTGCCGGAGCTGATCTCATGAAGTCCACCGTCCGTTTTCCCACACTCAGGTATTGGCTCAGTGCCTGCGCCCTTGCGTTGAGCCTGCAACCCGCGGCGCAGGCGGCGGATACGCCACCGGCCGAAGTGCATCTGGATTATGCCTATTACTCGCCGGTCAGCCTGGTGCTCAAGCACTTCGGTTTTCTGGAAAAAGCGCTGCCGCAGACCAAAGTCAGTTGGGTGTTGAGTCAGGGCAGTAACCGTTCGCTCGAATACCTCAACAGCGGCGGCGTCGATTTCGCGTCCTCCGCCAGCCTCGCCGCGGTGCTCAGCCGCGCCAATGGCAGCCCGATCAAATCGGTTTACGTCTACAGCCGCGCCGAATGGACTGCGCTGGTGGTACGTAAGGACTCGCCCTACAAAACCGTCGCCGACCTGAAAGGCAAGAAAATCGCCGCCACCAAAGGCACCGACCCGTACCTGTTCACGCTGCGCAGCCTGCAACAGGCCGGCCTGAGCAAGGACGATGTTGAACTGGTGCATTTGCAGCACCCGGACGGTCGCACCGCGCTGGAAAAAGGCGACGTCGACGCCTGGGCCGGTCTCGATCCGCATATGGCCGCGAGCCAGGTGCAAGCCGGTTCGCGCCTGCTTTATCGCAACACCAGCTTCAACAGCTATGGCGTGGTTAGCGTTACCGACACCTATGCGAAAGAGCACCCGCAGACCGTCGAAACTGTCCTGAACGCGTACGAAAAGGCCCGCGACTGGGCGGTGAAAAATCCTGAGGAACTGGCAAAACTGCTCGCCACCGAGTCAGGCCTGCCGCTGGAAGTGGCGAAGCTGCAACTGTCGCGCACCGACCTGAGCAGTCCGCAACTGACCGCCAAGGATGTGATCGCGTCCAAGGCTGCCGCGCCGATTCTGGTGTCCGAAGAGTTGGTGCGTCGCGGGGTAAATGTCGATCAGGTCATCGATCAACTGATCGACACCGGCTTCAAAGACACCGTGGCTCGTCAGTAAAAGCAAAAGATCGCAGCCTGCGGCAGCTCAGGGAAACGCATGTTTCATGGATCTGCCGCAGGCTGCGATCTTTTGATCCTGTGCTGTACGTCGTGATTGGAGAACCCATGACCAGCAAAAGCAAACCCTTGCCCCTCGAATTGGCAACGCCGCGTCGTGCCACACTCCCCTTGAACAATGCCTGGCGCCTGCGCCTCAAGGGCCTGGCCTTGCCCGTGCTGATCATCCTGGTATTGGAGTTTGTCGTACGCATCGGCTGGCTACCGTCCTACCAAATGCCCGCGCCCAGCGAAATCGCCCTGACCCTCAGAGACCTCGCCGAAGGCGCGCTGTGGAAACACATCAGTGCCAGCCTGTTGCGGGTGTTACTGGGTTTCGCCATCGGCGCCAGCCTCGCGCTGGTTTTTGCCGCCTGGGTCGGCTTGAGCCGCGAAGCCGAAGCCTGGCTGGCACCGACGTTCGCCGGTCTGCGTTCAATTCCGAGCCTGGCCTGGGTGCCGCTGTTGCTGCTATGGCTGGGCATCGACGAAACCTCGAAAATCGTCCTGATCGCCATCGGCGCGTTCTTTCCGGTGTACCTCAACGGCGTCGCGGCCATTCGCGACATCGACCGCAAACTGGTGGAAGTCGGGCAAATGTATGGCTTCAGCCGGATGCGCCTGGTCCGGCGGATTCTGCTGCCGGCCGCCCTGCCCGGCCTGTTCACCGGATTGCGCAGCGGCATGAGCCTGGCCTGGATGTTTCTGGTGGCCGCCGAACTGATCGCCGCGACCAAAGGCTTGGGTTATTTACTCAGTGACGGCCGCGAAACTTCCCGCCCAGACATCGTGCTCGCGGCAATCATCGTGCTGGCGCTGCTGGGAAAATTCAGCGATGGCATTCTCGCAAGCCTGGAGAGACGCTTTCTGGCCTGGCGCGACACCTTCAATGGCCAACGTGCAGAGGATTGAGCCATGACTGACCACCTGCTGGACATTCGCGTCGAGCGCAAAACCTTCGCTACCACCACCGTGTTGCAAAATATTCACCTGCAATTGCAGCCCCGAGAAACCGTCAGCCTGCTGGGGCCCAGTGGTTGCGGAAAAAGTACATTGCTGCGGATTGTCGCCGGACTGGAAAAAAACTTTGAGGGTGAACTCCACAGCAGCGCCGGTGAGGTCGCGTTCGTGTTCCAGGAACCGCGATTGATGCCGTGGCTGACGGTCGAGCAAAACATCGGCTTTAGTGCCGACAGCCATTACGACAAAGCCTGGGTGACACAACTGATCGATGAAGTCGGCCTGACCGGTTTCGCACACGCCTTGCCCAAGGCGCTTTCCGGCGGCATGGCGCAGCGCGTGGCCATTGCCCGCGGTCTCTACTCGCGGCCCGATGTGCTGCTGCTCGACGAACCCTTCAGCGCAGTGGACGCCCTCACCCGGATGAAACTGCAGGACTTGCTGCTGCAACTGGCCAAGCGCCATGACATCGCTCTGCTGCTGGTCACCCACGACGTCGACGAGGCGCTGTACCTCAGCGACCGGGTGCTGGTCATGGACAATAGCCCCAGTCGCGTTCGCCAGGAACTGGCTGTGCAATTGGCGCATCCCCGTGACCGGCGCGATCCGCTGCTGGCGCAATTGAAGGCATTGTCGTTGACCGAGTTGCAGCGAGCGCACGTGATTTGAAGCACGACTATGCTGAAACCTCTAGCCGGAGGATTCGCTCGATGTGCGGACGACTGTCGCAGTACCGGGGCATTCACGACTTCGTGGCGGTGCTGAGCATTCCCGACGCGCTGATCAACCACGCCGGTAATGAACCGTTGGCCCGCTACAACGCCGCGCCAACGAATCAACTGGCGTTGTTTCACTTGGAAACCGTCGGGCTTGTAGTCGACAAGGTGCGTTGGGGCTGGCGGCCGCACTGGGCGAAGGATCGCGCGGCGCCAATCAATGCGCGCGTCGAAAAGGTTGCCCACGGTCCATTCTTCCGCTCCATCTGGCCGCACCGCGCGATTGTGCCCATTGATAACTGGTTTGAATGGGTCGACGCAGGGGACTCGACCAGACAGCCCTGGCTCATCCGTCGGCAGGACCGGGCGCCAATTTTGTGTGCTGCGATCGGCCGGTTTCCCACCGCTAGCGAAGAACCGCGAGACGACGACGGCTTCGTGATCATTACCGCCGACAGCGCCGGCGGCATGCTTGACGTTCATGACCGACGCCCGGTGGTGTTATCACCGGAACTGGCGCGCGAATGGCTCGATCCAGCCACACCACGAGAACGCGCCGAACAGATGGCCCTGTTGCAAGGCGAAGGCAGTGAAGTTTTCGAGTGGTACAAAGTCGGCAAAGCCGTCGGTAACGTGAGAAACCAGGGCGCCGAGCTTATTGATGAACTGACATGAACTTATCCTGCGCTCAACCCTTGGGCGCTATCCGGGCAGACCGCCGATGATGGTCAACGAACTGAATGCCTGGATCGACAGGACGCTGGGGTATCGGGCCGCTCACAGCCAGCGCAAACGCCATCCCCCTGTGGGAGCGGGCTTGCTCGCGAAAGCGGTGTGTCAGACAACTTAAATGGTGACTGGCACAACGCTTTCGCGAGCAAGCCCGCTCCCACAGGGAAAAGGCTCCAGCTAAAACTTTTTATCAAGATCTGACAGTTCCTTCCCGTCGTCAGGATGCTTCCAGGTCAGCGACGAACGCCTCTCACGCTCAATCTCTTCTTCCGTCGGTTCATCCATGTCTTCATCGTCCGGATCCGGACGCTGTTGTTCAGTTGCCATGCTCACCTCTCTTCCTAAGGGATCAGTCATCCAGTAAAGCGTAGAACAGATTCTAGTACCCGGTTCAAAGCCACCAGCGCAGCAAAAAGAAAAACCCCATGCTCAACAGCATGCTGAGCAAGGTGTTGCGGGTGTAAAGCACCAACCCCACCGCCACCAGCGAACTGATCAGATACGGGTTGTCCCACTGCAGGTTCAGCTGTTTGTCCGGCATGAACACAATCGGCCCGCAAATCGCCGTCAACATGCCCGGCACCGCAAAGCCGAGAAATTGCCGGGCATTGCTGCTCAAGCGCAAAGGCAGGCGCGGTTCGAGAAACACGTAGCGGTTGAGGAACACCAGAACCCCCATTCCGACAATCACTGCCCAGACCATCATGTGCGTCCACCGTAGAATTTATTGCAGACAAAGCCCGCCGTCATGCCCGCCAGCCCCGACAGCACCAGCGCCGAACCCCATTGCCAATAGCTGAACAACACCGAGCAAAACAGCGACACCGCCACGCAGACCACGGTCGGTACGCTGCGTACCACCGGCGTGATCAGGGCAATGAAGGTCGCTGCAATGGAGAAATCCAGTCCCAGATGCTCCAGCCCCGGAATGCTGCTGCCGAGCACAATGCCGGCGAGGGTGAAGAGGTTCCAGGCGATATAAAACGTCAAGCCGACGCCCAGGGCGTACCAGCGGTTAAACTGCTGTTTGTCATGTTGGCTGGTCAGGGCGAACAACTCGTCCGTGAGCAAAAAACCTAACCCTGCACGCCAGCGACCCGGCAATGGCGAAATCACCGAGCGCATGCTCATCCCGTAAAGCAAATGCTGGGAGGTCAGCAGCAACGTCGTCAGCAGAATCGAAAAGATTCCCGCCCCGCCCTTGAGCATGCCGATGGCCACCAGTTGTGCCGCACCGGCAAATACGATGCTCGACAGTCCCTGGCCTTGCAGCGGCGTGAGATTGGCTTCGATGGCCATGGATCCAGCCAGCAACCCCCATGGCGCGGTCGCCAGGGATAACGGCATGATCGCCACGGCGCCGCGAAGAAAGGCGCTGCGCGGAAGGAGTGAATTGGACATAACGCTCTACAGACAGGGAAAGACGTCAGACTGTGCCAGCAGTTGCCGCCGATGGCTTGAACAATTTTGCGCACTGCTGCGAACTACTATTAACGCCCCGCCCGAGTAACATGAAGTGATCGCATCGAGTGTCAGGGAGCCGACATGCTTTACCGAATCGCCGCCGACGGGCTGGTGCTGTTTCACCTGTTGTTTATCCTGTTCGTGCTGTTCGGCGGGCTGCTGGTCCTCAAATGGCGCTACCTGATCTGGTTGCACCTGCCAGCCGCCGCGTGGGGCGTGTGTGTCGAGTTTTTCCATTTGTTCTGCCCGCTGACGGACTGGGAAAACCTCATGCGTCATGCGGCCGGGCAAACCGGCTATGGCGGCGGATTCATTGAACATTACGTGTGGCCGGTGATTTACCCGAGCGGGCTGACACCGACCATTCAGTGGGGACTCGGCAGCGTGGTGCTGGCGATCAACGTGCTGGTCTATCTACGACTGATCAGGCGCTGGAAATCAGGTCAGGCCTGCAGAACCGGGGGCGACTGAACGCCCGCCGCTCAGTTGGCGATGACGCTCATGTTCCTGCCGCTGGCCTTGGCGACATAAAGGGCCTTGTCCGCTGCGCCAATCAGCTCCTCAGCCTGGGTTTGTGACGCCGGATCATAAGCGGCGACGCCCAGACTGACCGTCACCACGCCTTCCGCGCCTTCGCTGTGGCGAATACCGGCGTGCAGCACCGCGCGACGGATTTTTTCCGCCACCAGAAATGCCCCGACATAGTCGGTCCCGGGCAGCACCACCGCAAACTCTTCGCCGCCATAGCGAGCCGCCAGATCCCCGGGGCGCTGGATATTTTCGGTGATGATCGCACTGATATTGCGCAAACACTCATCACCGGCCAAGTGACCGTAGTGGTCGTTGAACAGCTTGAAGTGATCGACATCAATCATCAGCAACGCGAGGCCCGTCAGACTGCGCCTGGCGCGCCCCATCTCCGAGTGAATGAACAAATCGAACTGACGCCGGTTGGACAGCCCGGTCAGCGCGTCCTCCAGGGCCAGCAGTTCCAGCCGGCGATTGACCTCGATCAGTTTTTCCTGGGTACCCAACAACTGGTTTTGAATTCGGTTCTGCTGCTTCATCAGACTGATGAGGCGATAACCCAGCACGCCGAGAAAGCCCAGCAGCAACGTGACGATGCCCGCACTGAGCAAGGATTCCTCACGCCAGCCGGCCAAGACTTCATCTTTTTCGACCGCGGCGAAAACGATCAGCGGATACCCCTCGACCCGGCGAAACCCCACGACCCGTTCGACGCCATCGATAACGGACTTGACAGTTGCCGTCCCTGAGTTGCCCGTGGGCAACAATTGCTTGAACAACGGGCCGTTGGCGAGGCTGGTACCGATTTCCGCTTCTTTGAATGGCCGGCGAACGACGATGGTGGCGTTGTCGGCGATCAGGTTGATCACGCCGTTGCGGCCCATGTCGATGCCGTCGTACAGGGACAGAAAATGGCTGAGGTAGATCGTCGCCAGCGCGACACCGGCAAAGCGGCCATCGGCATGATTGATCCTGCGCGATACCGTCATGATCCACTCGCCGCTAGAACGGCTTTTGATCGACGGGCCGATGTGTGGCCCACGGTCTGGATGATCGCGATGGAAGATGAAATATTCACGGTCGGCGTTGTTGGCCTCGGGTACCGCTGCGCCGTTAGAATTGGCGATCCAGCGTCCCTCCTCGTCGTAGACGAACATGCCGTGCAACTGGCTCAGCTCACTGCGCTGGGCACTGAGCAAGCGTTCCAGGTAAGACAACCGGGCCGGGGCGAAGCCGTCGTTTTCCAGGCGCTCCACCAGCGTAAACAGCAGCGTATCGGCTTGCTTGATCGTCGCCTGCGCTTGCGAGGCCAGGGTCCGCGCAAGGTTGGACATTGCCACTTCTTTGTCATGCAGATGGTACTGGCGCGAATTCCAGGTTTCCCAGATCACGATGGCGATCATGGACAGGCACACGGCGACGAGCAGGACCACCGCGGAGCGGACCTTGAGCTTTGCCCCGTCCTGCTCGGTGACCAGAGGCACGCCGTGGCGGGTTTGTTCGATTCGGTCTTTGACTGACGGATGTCCCATGACACTTCCTGAATTTCGATGAATGGCGACTGATCCCATCCGCCTTTTATTATCACGATGCCCTGGCATCGCACCGGTTACGGCGGCGTCTGTTTCACCACCTCAAGCCACGCCGGGTTCAATTGCGTCTGCTCAGTCTCGATGCCCAGCGCTTCCATGCGGGCCTTGTGCAGGTCCATCTCGCGAATCAGTTGGCTGTGATCACTGGAGTTGCCGTCCAGCTCGTGCATCTGGTTCAACCCCAAATGATAGAAGCGCAGGAGCTTCATGGCACTCGGATCCCCCCTCTCCACCGCCGCCGTCACCTGATGCATGACGTTGGTAATGCTCATCAGGCTGCGCTTGAGCTGCCAGCCGTACACGGCGGGCGCCATCCACTCCTGATTCCAGAACGTGCCGCGCATCAGCGCGGCCATCAGCAGCACCGCGACAAACACGCCACCCACATTGAAGCGTAGGTTGTCACCCCCCGGCTCGCCGAACATCGCCACCGCCGCAGTCGACAGCACCATCGCCAAGGCCAGGAAAACCAGGGCGATGATGATCGTGCTGCGACGCGTCTGACGTCGATAGATTTCGGGATTCTGCGGCTGGATTTCGAACATCGCGACGGGTTTCCTCAGGGGCGTGGGCAAAAAGACTGCGAGGCATTATCGCCTCTGCGCGGGATTTAGCTATGCTGGAGCTCCTTTTCATCTTTTCATCGTCAAAGGGGAACGTGGCGATACCGCGCAGTTCGTGCCATCTTCTTTTATGGATACATACTATTCGGATGTCATGCGGCCTCGGCGGGTGACATCGTTTTAAGGATCATTGAATGTCCCAACGACAAGTAATCAACGCCTCGGTGAGCCCGAAAGGCAGCCTGGAAACCCTCTCTCAACGTGAAGTACAGCAACTGAGCGAAGCCGGATCCGGCAGCACCTACACCCTCTTCCGCCAGTGCGCCCTGGCCATCCTCAATACCGGCGCCCATGTTGATAACGCCAAAACCATTCTCGAAGCCTATAAGGACTTCGAGATCCGCATTCACCAGCAGGACCGTGGCGTGCGCCTGGAACTGTTGAACGCCCCGGCCGACGCCTTCGTCGACGGCGAGATGATCGCCAGCACCCGGGAAATGCTGTTCAGCGCCCTGCGCGACATCGTTTACACCGAAAACGAACTCGACAGCCAGCGCATCGACCTGAGCAATTCCCAAGGCATCAGCGACTACGTGTTCCACCTGCTGCGCAACGCCCGCACCCTGCGCCCCGGCGTGGAGCCGAAGATTGTAGTGTGCTGGGGTGGCCACTCGATCAACACCGAAGAATACAAATACACCAAGAAAGTCGGCCACGAACTGGGCCTGCGCAGCCTCGACATCTGCACCGGTTGCGGCCCCGGCGTGATGAAAGGCCCGATGAAAGGCGCGACCATCGCCCACGCCAAGCAGCGCATCCACGGCGGTCGTTACCTCGGTTTGACCGAACCCGGCATCATCGCCGCCGAAGCGCCGAACCCGATCGTCAACGAGCTGGTGATCCTGCCGGACATCGAAAAACGCCTGGAAGCGTTCGTGCGCGTGGGCCACGGCATCATCATTTTCCCGGGCGGCGCGGGCACGGCCGAAGAATTCCTGTACCTGCTCGGCATCCTGATGCACCCGGACAACAAGGGCCTGCCCTTCCCCGTCGTCCTCACCGGGCCGAAACACGCCGCGCCGTATCTGGAGCAACTGGACGCGTTCGTCGGCGCCACCCTGGGTGAAGCGGCGAAGCAACATTACGAGATCATCATCGACGACCCGGCAGAAGTCGCACGGCAGATGACTCAGGGCCTGAAAGCGGTGAAACAGTTCCGCCGCGAGCGCAACGACGCGTTTCATTTCAACTGGCTGCTGAAGATCGACGAAGGCTTCCAGCGCCCGTTCGATCCGACCCACGAAAACATGGCTAACCTGAAACTCAGCCGCGAGCTGCCGGCCCACGAACTGGCCGCCAACCTGCGTCGCGCGTTCTCTGGCATCGTCGCCGGCAACGTCAAGGACAAGGGCATCCGCCTGATCGAAGAACATGGCCCGTATCAGATCCGTGGCGACGCGGCGGTGATGCAGCCGCTGGATCAACTGCTCAAGGCGTTCGTGGCCCAGCATCGAATGAAACTGCCGGGCGGCGCGGCGTATGTGCCGTGTTACCGCGTGGTGGCGTAACCATGGCTGATGATCGTTCCCACGCTCCCGCGTGGGAGCGATCATCCGATCGGCTGCAATAACAAAAGGGTTGAGCGATGGACCATGTGAACCACATCCTGATCGTCGACGACGATCGCGAGATCCGCGAACTGGTCGGCAATTACCTGAAGAAGAACGGCCTGCGCACCACGGTGGTTGCCGATGGCCGGCAGATGCGCAGCTTTCTCGAAGCCAACACCGTGGATCTGATCGTGCTGGACATAATGATGCCCGGCGATGACGGCCTGCTGCTGTGCCGCGAATTGCGCTCGGGCAAGCACAAAGCCACGCCGATTCTGATGCTCACCGCACGCAACGACGAAACCGATCGCATCCTCGGCCTTGAAATGGGCGCCGATGATTACCTGACCAAACCCTTCGCCGCCCGCGAACTGCTGGCGCGGATCAACGCCGTGCTGCGCCGCACCCGGATGCTGCCGCCCAACCTGCTGATTACCGAAAGCGGTCGATTGCTGGGTTTCGGTCGCTGGCGCCTGGACACCACTGCCCGGCACCTGCTGGACGAAGACGGCACCATGGTCGCCCTCAGCGGCGCCGAGTATCGACTGTTGCGCGTGTTCCTCGATCATCCGCAACGGGTGCTCAGCCGTGACCAGTTACTGAACCTGACCCAGGGCCGCGACGCCGACCTGTTCGACCGTTCCATCGATTTGCTGGTGAGCCGCCTGCGTCAACGGCTGATGGATGACTCGCGGGAATCGACCTACATCAAAACCGTGCGTAGCGAAGGCTACGTGTTTTCCTACCCTGTGGAATTGCTCGGTGCGCAGTCATGAAGGGTTACCCGACATAGCAGAGGGGATATTTCCCGGGGATTTGTATCCTTCTGTATAAGAACCCGCGACAGATACGCGGCCCCTGATTTCGACCTGATCGCGCACACATCACTGATACACCCGAGCGTTTAACTGTGTTCAACGGATAGCAGCCGCTAACGACTCACTTAAACCAAACGCACGGAGAATCACCCATGTTCAAGTTCTCGAAAGTCTCCTCCCTGGGACTCGGTCTGGTACTGGCAGGCGGTCTTGGCCTGTCGAACCTGGCCTCGGCCAATACCGTGAGCGCCGCACCCCACAGCCAGGTCCAGCAACTGCTGGTGGAAGGCGGTTCGGACCGACTGATCGAAAATCGCGTCGCTGAAGGCGGTGCTGATCGTCTGCAGGAACTGCGTGAACGTGTCGCGCTGGTCAGCCCGAGCAACGCCGTGCAAGGGGTGTGATCGTTGCGGACAACCGCGCCGAGTTCGGTTCGAAATATCAGCGTTATTGATCGCGCAGCAAACAGAAACACCCAAAAGCCCGGATTTCCCGGGCTTTTTGCTTATCCAAAGGTGCACTGGCCGGATTAACGTTCTCGATAACGACTATGCGTCAGGGTGTTTTTTCATCGTGAAGCTTCAGCTCTACAGTAGCCCCATCTTCTTCCCGCTACTGGAGCAACATCATGAAAAGCATTATCGGTCTTGGTTTCGTCCTGTCTGTTTTTGGTGCTACATCGGCAATCGCGGCGCCGCATGCCACTTCGTCAGTGGTCGCGACGGCAAAGGTCAGTCAGTCAGCTACGTTGAATGTGAACACGGTTGGTGTTGAACATAAAGCTAGCCAGGCGAGCACACTTTACGTGGCTGAAAACCGTCCTGAGTTTGGTTCGAAGTATCAGCGTTATTGAGTGGTGAGAAGCAAATGCGCACGCGGAATCCATTGTAGGAGCGAGCTTGCTCGCGAAAAACGTCCAGACGCCGCTTTCATCCAGAAAGCCCGCTTTATCGTTAACGACCATCGCGAGCAAGCTCGCTCCTACAGGGTGGTCGCCCCTGAGAGGCCGAACGGAGAAATGGATATGCCCCGAACCTAAAACCCCACCAAGCGAACAGCCAAAACCTTGGCCTGACTCGCCACGTCCGTCACCGCCGTACTCTCCCACCACATCCCCCGCAACGGCGGCCCCATGGCAAATAGTCGAGGGGCCACGACTCCATCAACATCCAGCACCGCGCCATCAACCGCCGCTGCAATCCCCAACGCCAACGGCCCTGGTCGCACCAATCCACGAGCGAGCAACTGCTGCGGCAACGGTCGAGCAACCCGTCGCCAGTCATATTCGATGCCACTGGAATTGATCAGCGCCGCACCACGCACGACATCCGTTTCAGCCTCACCACGACGGCGAATGCGGATACTCACTTCACCACCCGACGAAGGCTCAAGCCCCTTGAACGAAGCCGCCTGAATCCGCAACCGCCCTTCCCCCTGTAGCCGCTCCACCAATGCCGCACTCAACGGCGGCGAGCGATGGTGATGACTTTCCCACCACGGCCGCACATGCCGCACAAACTGCCGACGCTGCACATCCGTCGCCTGACTCCACAAACGGCCAATATGCGACCGCACAGTGTCCAGCGGCGCCTGCCAGTCGATGCCCTGCTCGATGGCATCCCGGCAATGACGGCGCAGTTCACGCACCAACTGTCGCGGCGTACGAACACTGTGATTCTCGGCGAGAAAGTCCAGCCAGACCGGCGGTTGCCGGCGCACATGTGGCAACAGTCCGTGCCGGGAAAACACTTCGATCGGCCCGCGATGCCCGGCCTGCTCAAGCGACACCACGGCATCAACCATAGTCAGGCCTGAACCAATGATCAGCACCGTCGATTGCGGATCCAACTGTCGCATCGCCGCCACATCCCACGGATCGAGCGCCGCGGCGTTCAAACCGCTGGACTCGGTCTGCGGGGTCCGCGCAGCGGGGAACATTCCCGTCGCCAACACTGCATAGGTGCCCTGCAACCGCTGCCCGTCACTCAAACTCAGCCGTACCGAATCGTTCAGGGTTTCCAGGTCAACCACCTCGGCCCGCACATGCTCGACGGTCGAGCCATTCAAGGCGCCCACCGCTTGCGCCTCGGCCAGACGCTGCTGCACGTACAATCCGAAAATCCCCCGTGGCGGAAACAGTTCGCTGACGGGCACATGCTGCTCGTCGGACTCAGGCCAGCCGCCAGCGGCGATGTATTCGGTCAGCCATTGGGTCAGGTCATCGGCGTTGTCCGGGTCGACACTCATGCGCGCCGCGTTGCCGTTCAGCGTGTGGCCCAACTCGACCGCGCTGTAGGCCTCGCCCCGGCCAAGCTCGGCTCGGGGTTCGATCACCAGCAAATGACGCTTGCCGGGCAGACGCAACAACTGCGCCGCCAGCATCGTGCCGCTAAGGCCGCCGCCGATGATCAGGACGTCTGCGCGGCGGATCGCGCCCGGCGGGTATTCGCTGCGGGTTTCACTCATGGCCTTGTTTACCTTTTATGTCATGGGCAAAAGCGTGCGGCAGTCCGCTCGGCTGAAGGATTAACGCAATCTGGAGAACTCCATCGCTCACACAGATAACATTTCAAACAGTCAGATCACCACGTTTCTCACGAACCGCGCAGCCAACGTCCCATCATTGCGATAGGAATGCGGCTGGTTACTGGCGAACATGTAGAACTCGCCGGCAGCGATCTCATGCGGCGTGTCCCCGAGCATCAGAGTCAGGCAGCCTTCAAACACGTAGATCTGTTCGCTCCAGCCCTCGGCATCCGGTTGCGACGGGTAAATTTCTCCCGGTTGCAGGCACCATTCCCACTGTTCCACCTCGCGGGTAGCGGTGGCTTTGGACAGGAGAACGGCTTTACTGCCGGGAATCGTCCCGGCCCAGGCCACCTCGTTGATGCGGCTCGGGTCACGGGCATCCGGGGCCTGGATAAGGTCGCTGAATGCGACGTCCAGCGCTTCGGCCACGCGGTCGAGGGTGGTCAGGCTGACGTTCTTCTCGCCGGCCTCGATCGCCACCAGCATCCGGCGACTGACCCCGGACTTTTCCGCCAGCGCGGTCTGGCTCATGTCGGCGGCGTGGCGCAAACGCCGAACGTTCAGGCTGACGTGCTGCAGGACAGAAGCCCGTTGCGTTGAATCTTTGTGCACTATATTGCTCACTCGGTGGGGTTGGGCAGTATACTGCGCAACATTCGGCGCATTGTGCGTCCCCCCTCAGGTAGCGCGCAAGGTCATGACGTCGTTGAACTCCTCCCCGGCTTCTTCCCGTTTCTCTCGGTTCAGCAAGGCCGAGTGCGTGCTGGTGCTGGTCACCATGGTCTGGGGCGGCACCTTTTTGCTGGTGCAACACGCCATGACCGTCAGCGGCCCGATGTTCTTCGTCGGCCTGCGCTTTGCAGCGGCGGCGTGCATCGTCGCCCTGTTCTCCTGGCGTCATCTGCGGGAACTGACGCTGTTCGAACTGAAGGCCGGGGCCTTTATCGGCGTGGCGATCATGCTCGGCTACGGTTTGCAGACGGTCGGGTTGCAGAGCATTCCCAGCAGTCAGTCGGCGTTTATTACTGCACTTTACGTGCCTTTCGTGCCGCTGCTGCAATGGCTCGTGTTGGGACGGCGTCCGGGCTTGATGCCGAGCATCGGGATCATGCTGGCGTTTACCGGGTTGATGTTGCTGTCGGGGCCAGCCGGCGCTTCGTTCAATTTCAGTCCGGGAGAAATCGCTACCTTGATCAGCGCCGTGGCAATTGCAGCAGAAATCATTCTGATCAGCACCTATGCCGGCCAGGTCGATGTGCGCCGGGTGACGGTGGTGCAACTGGCGACCACGTCGGTGCTGGCGTTTCTGATGGTAGTGCCGACGCAGGAAATCATTCCTGACTTTTCATGGTTCCTGCTGGGCAGTGCACTCGGCCTCGGCGCGGCCAGTGCGGCGATTCAAGTGGCGATGAACTGGGCGCAGAAAAGCGTTTCGCCGACCCGGGCGACGTTGATTTATGCGGGCGAACCGGTCTGGGCCGGGATCGTCGGGCGGATTGCCGGGGAGCGGTTACCGGCGATTGCGCTGGTGGGCGCGGGGTTAATTGTCGCGGCGGTGATTGTGAGTGAGTTGAAGACCAAGGGTAAGGATCGTGTGGCAATTGAGGAACAGGTAAAGAGCGAGGCCGTCGACTCAAACAAGTGAGTGCTTCTCCCGACGCTCGGGAAGACGGCCAGAAATCTCCAATGGTCTTGATAACGCCGTGACTTACCGGACTCCAAGTCGCGCAACTGGCTTTCCTGCCATGATTTCCTCCTTAGAATATCAACAGTCGCGAATAGTACACGATCCACTATCGTTTCGGAGCGCGAGGAAATTGAGTGATTATCCCGACGGGATTTAGTCCTGAGATAGCAGGGTTGTCCTGCAACATAGAATCTCCCACATTGATTCCGTTTTGTGCCGCATTGGTGTGAACTCAGTTGCCCCCTGTGGGCGCGGGCTTGCTCGCGAGGGGGCCAGACCCGCTGACACACTCTTTTGAAACAATGTGAATCAGGCTTTTTCCGTCTACCGTGTAGGATTCTGCGACAGCTTGCCGTTTGGTGATCCGGGGACTGGCACGTATGATGCTTCACAAACTTCCGCAGATTAGAAGCCTATGTCCCTGATAGTTCTACTGCTTCTGCCTTTCATCGGCAGCTGTGTCGCGGCCTTGTTGCCGCACAACGCGCGTAACACCGAATCTTTGTTGGCGGGTCTGGTTGCCCTTGCAGGCACCCTCCAGGTCGCCCTCCTGTACCCGCAGATCGCCCATGGCGGCGTCATTCGCGAAGAATTTTTCTGGTTGCCCAGCCTGGGTCTGAACTTCGTTCTGCGCATGGACGGGTTTGCCTGGCTGTTCTCGATGCTGGTGCTGGGCATCGGCACGCTGGTTTCTCTGTACGCCCGTTACTACATGTCACCGGACGATCCGGTGCCGCGGTTCTTCGCGTTTTTCCTGGCGTTCATGGGCGCCATGCTCGGGTTGGTGATTTCCGGCAACCTGATCCAGATCGTGTTTTTCTGGGAGCTGACCAGCCTCTTTTCATTCCTGTTGATCGGCTACTGGCACCACCGCGCCGATGCGCGACGCGGTGCTTATATGGCGTTGATGGTCACCGGCACAGGCGGTTTGTGTTTGCTGGCGGGAGTAATGGTGCTGGGTCATGTGGTCGGCAGCTATGACCTGGACAAGGTCCTGGCCGCCGGCGATCTGATTCGTGCACATGCCCTCTACCCTGTTCTGCTGCCCCTGATCCTGATCGGCGCCCTGAGCAAAAGCGCGCAATTCCCTTTCCACTTCTGGCTGCCCCACGCGATGGCGGCGCCGACACCCGTCTCGGCTTATCTGCATTCGGCGACCATGGTCAAGGCCGGGGTTTTTCTGCTGGCGCGCCTCTGGCCTTCGTTGTCCGGCAGTGAAGAATGGTTCTACATCGTCAGCGGTGCCGGTGCCTGCACCCTGTTGCTCGGCGCCTATTGCGCGATGTTCCAGAACGACCTCAAAGGTCTGCTCGCCTACTCGACCATCAGCCACCTCGGGCTGATCACCCTGCTGCTGGGCCTGAACAGTCCCCTGGCTGCCGTGGCCGCGGTGTTCCACATTCTCAACCACGCCACCTTCAAGGCGTCGCTGTTCATGGCTGCCGGGATCATCGACCACGAAAGCGGTACCCGCGACATTCGCAAGCTCAGCGGCCTGATCAAGCTGATTCCGTTCACCGCGACCCTGGCCATGGTCGCCAGCGCCTCGATGGCTGGCGTGCCGCTGCTCAACGGCTTTCTATCGAAAGAGATGTTCTTCGCCGAAACCGTGTTCATCAACGCGACGGCCTGGATCGAGATGACCCTGCCCATCGTCGCGACCATCGCCGGCGCCTTCAGCGTCGCTTACTCATTGCGCTTCACCGTCGACGTGTTCTTCGGTCCGACCGCCACTGACCTGCCGCACACCCCGCACGAGCCGCCACGCTGGATGCGCGCGCCGGTGGAGTTGCTGGTGTTCACGTGCCTGATCGTGGGAATCTTTCCGGCGCAAGTGGTCGGCTCATTACTGGCCGCCGCTGCCCTGCCCGTCGTTGGCGGCACCCTGCCTGAATACAGCCTGGCGATCTGGCACGGCTGGAACGCACCGATGATCATGAGCCTGATCGCCATGTCCGGCGGCATCGTGCTCTACCTGCTGCTGCGCAACCAGTTCAAGCGCGGACGTTTCAAATATCCGCCGGTCATTGGCCTGTTCAACGGCAAGCGCCTGTTCGAGCGCAGCCTGGTGATCATGATGCGCCTGGCCCGTCGCCTGGAGCGGCGGATCAGCACCAAACGCCTGCAAACCCAACTGTTCCTGATGGTCCTCGCCGCCGTGCTGGCCGGGTTGATCCCGATGCTCCACAGCAGTCTGACTTGGGGTGACCGCCCGAAAATTCCGGGCTCGATCGTGTTCGTGACCCTTTGGCTATTGGCGATTGCCTGTGCACTCGGCGCGGCGTGGCAGGCCAAGTATCACCGACTCGCTGCCCTGACCATGGTCAGCGTCTGCGGGCTGATGACCTGCATTACATTCGTCTGGTTCTCGGCGCCGGACCTGGCGCTGACGCAACTGGTGGTCGAAGTGGTGACCACGGTGCTGATCCTCCTGGGACTGCGCTGGTTGCCGCGGCGAATCGAAGAGGTCTTGCCGCTGCCGAGCACGTTGCGTAAGGCCCGCATCCGCCGCCTGCGCGACTTGCTGCTGTCGATCTCGGTCGGCGGCGGCATGGCGGTGTTGTCGTACGCGATGCTGACGCGCCAGACGCCCAACGATATTTCATCGTTCTACCTCAGCCGCGCGCTGCCCGAAGGCGGCGGCAGCAACGTGGTCAACGTGATGCTGGTGGACTTCCGTGGCTTCGACACCCTTGGCGAAATCACCGTGCTGGTGGCCGTGGCACTAACCGTTTTCGCCCTGTTGCGGCGCTTCCGTCCGCCGAAAGAAAGCCTGCAGTTACCCGCCCAACAGCGTTTGCTCGCGCCCGACGTGGTCACCGACCTGGTCAACCCGCGCCAGGCCAGCGACACCGCGCTCGGCTTCATGATGGTGCCGGCGGTGCTGGTGCGCCTGCTGCTGCCGATTGCGTTCGTGGTGTCGGTCTATCTGTTCATGCGCGGGCACAATCAACCGGGTGGCGGGTTTGTCGCGGGGCTGGTGATGTCGGTGGCGTTCATCCTGCAATACATGGTCGCCGGCACGCAGTGGATCGAGGCGCAAATGAGCCTGCGACCGCTACGCTGGATGGGCACCGGTTTGCTGTTCGCCACAGTTACGGGGCTTGGGGCGATGGCGGTGGGGTATCCGTTCCTGACCACCCACACCTGGCATTTCGAACTGCCAGTGCTCGGCGACATTCATATCGCCAGCGCGCTGTTCTTCGACATCGGCGTGTACTCGGCGGTCGTCGGCTCGACCTTGTTGATTCTTACCGCCCTCGCTCACCAATCGGTACGCGGACACAAAACCGCCGCCCTGCCCAGATCCGTCGCCACGAAAGGAGTCGTCTGATGGAAGAAGTCATCGCAATCGCCATCGGCGTGCTGGCCGCGTCCGGCGTCTGGCTGGTGCTGCGGCCGAGGACGTTCCAGGTGGTCATGGGCCTGTGCCTGCTGTCCTATGGCGTCAACCTGTTCATCTTCAGCATCGGCAGCCTGTTCATCGGCAAGGAGCCGATCATCAAGGACGGCGTGCCACAAGACCTGTTGCATTACACCGACCCGCTGCCACAAGCGCTGGTGCTGACCGCCATCGTGATCAGCTTCGCCATGACCGCACTGTTTCTCGTGGTGCTGCTCGCTTCTCGCGGCCTGACCGGCACCGACCATGTGGATGGCCGGGAGCCTAAAGAATGAATGCGATGACGCACCTGATCGCCGCACCGATTCTGCTGCCACTGCTGACTGCCGCCCTGATGCTGATGCTCGGCGAAAAGCACCGGCCGCTGAAGGCCAGGATCAACCTGTTCTCCAGTCTGGTGGGCCTGGGCATTTCCGTGCTGTTGCTGCAATGGACGCAAACCACGGATGTGCCGGGCTCCATTGGTGTGTACCTGCCGGGCAATTGGCAAGTGCCATTCGGGATCGTGCTGGTGGTCGATCGACTGTCGGCGATGATGCTGGTGCTGACCGGAATTATCGGCGTCTGCGCCCTGCTGTTCGCCATGGCTCGCTGGGATGGCGCCGGTTCGAGTTTCCACGCGCTGTTCCAGATTCAGATGATGGGCCTGTACGGCGCGTTTCTGACAGCGGACCTGTTCAACCTGTTCGTGTTTTTCGAGGTGCTGCTGGCGGCATCTTACGGCTTGATGCTCCACGGCTCGGGGCGGGCACGGGTGTCGTCGGGGTTGCATTACATCTCGATCAATCTGCTGGCCTCGTCGCTGTTCCTGATTGGCGCGGCACTGATCTATGGCGTCACCGGCACTCTGAACATGGCCGACCTGGCATTGAAAATCCCGCTGGTGACAGAGGCCGATCGCGGACTGTTGCATGCCGGCGCGGCGATTCTCGCCGTAGCATTCCTGGCCAAAGCCGGAATGTGGCCGCTGAATTTCTGGCTGGTACCGGCCTATTCCTCGGCCAGCGCGCCGGTAGCAGCAATGTTCGCCATCATGACCAAGGTGGGCGTCTACACCTTGCTGCGGTTGTGGACCTTGCTGTTCTCCGGTCAAGCCGGCGCCTCGGCGTATTTTGGCGGCGACTGGCTGATCTACGGCGGCATGGCGACCATCGTCTGCGCCGCCGTGGCAATTATCGCCGCGCAACGGCTGGAACGCTTGGCCAGCTTGAGCATTCTGGTGTCGGCGGGGATTCTGCTGTCGGCCATCGGTTTCGCCCAGCCGAACCTGATCGGCGCGGCACTGTTTTATCTGGTCAGCTCGACCCTGGCGTTGAGCGCGTTGTTCCTGCTGGCCGAGTTGATCGAGCGTTCGCGCTCAGCCAATGAAATGCCACTGTTCGATGACGGCGACCTGATAGCGCGGCCGCTGGAATCCCTGCAACCGCCCAAAGGCATCAACCTCGATGACGAACAGAAAGCGGTGGTCGGCCAGGTGATTCCCTGGACCATGGCCTTCCTCGGTTTGAGCTTTATCGCTTGCGCGTTGCTGATCATCGGCATGCCGCCGCTGTCCGGGTTCATTGGCAAACTCGGATTGCTCAGCGCCTTGCTTAACCCGCTAGGCCTGGGCAATGGCGCGGATGAACCGGTGTCGAACGCCGCGTGGGGCTTGCTGGCTTTGCTGATTCTCTCTGGGCTGGCGTCGCTGATTGCCTTTTCGCGCCTGGGCATCCAGCGCTTCTGGACCCCGCAAGAGCGGCCCTCGCCGTTGCTGCGCCGCTTCGAATGTGTGCCGATCATCGCGCTGTTGGGTTTGAGCATTCTGCTGACCTTCAAGGCTGAACCGCTGTTGCGCTATACCCAGGCCACCGCCCAGGCCTTGAACACTCCGCAGCAGTACGTGATGGCCGTGCTTGGGACTCGCGCGGTTCCGAGTCCGGAAGCCAAAGCGGCCGTCGCGCAGGTGCAACCATGAAGCGTCTGTTCCCTGCACCGTGGCTGTCGCTGGCACTGTGGTTGTTGTGGCTGGTGCTGAACCTGTCGATGAGCCCCGGCCATCTGCTGCTGGGCGCCGCACTCGGGTTTTGCGCACCGCTGATGATGCGCAAGCTGCGGCCGTTGCCGATCCGCATTCGTCGTCCCGGCGTGATCCTGCGTTTGTTCTTCATCGTCGGTCGTGACGTGCTGGTGTCCAATCTCGCCGTGGCCCGGGGCGTGCTCAACGCCGGTCGGCGACCACCGCGCTCGCGTTTTATCAAGGTGCCGCTGGACCTGCGTGACGCCAACGGTCTGGCGGCGTTGGCGATGATCTGCACCGTGGTCCCGGGCACGGTCTGGTCGGAACTGGCACTGGATCGCAGCATTCTGTTGCTGCACGTCTTCGATCTGGATGACGAAGCGTTGTTTATCCAGCACTTCAAGGCGACCTACGAGCGCCCCTTGATGGAGATCTTCGAATGAGCCCGTTGCTGTCGAATGCAATTGTGCTGAGCCTGTTCATTTTTTCGCTGGCGATGGTGCTGACCCTGATCCGCCTGTTCAAAGGGCCGTCGGCGCAGGACCGGGTGCTGGCGCTGGATTACCTGTACATCGTCGCCATGCTGATGATGCTGACGCTGGGCATTCGTTATGCCAGTGACACGTACTTCGAGGCGGCGTTGCTGATCGCGCTGTTCGGCTTCGTCGGCTCGTTTGCCCTGGCGAAATTCCTGCTGCGTGGCGAGGTGATCGAATGAACGCTGAACTGTCTCTGTGGGTGGAAATCCCGGTGGCTACTCTGCTGGTGTCCAGCAGTGTTTTCGCGTTGATCGGCGCAATCGGTCTGGTGCGGATGAAGGATTACTTCCAGCGCATGCACCCACCGGCATTGGCCTCGACATTGGGTGCATGGTGCGTGGCGCTGGGTTCGATCATCTACTTTTCGGCACTCAAGTCCGGGCCAGTGCTGCATGCTTGGCTGATTCCGGTTTTGCTGGCGATCACGGTGCCGGTAACGACCTTGCTACTGGCTCGGGCGGCGCTGTTCCGCAAGCGCATGGCGGGGGATGATGTCCCGGCTGAGGTGAGTAGTCGGCGCACGGAAAGCGGGAGTTAGCTTGATAAATTTGTGTTGATCGAGCGGGCCTATCCGCGAGCAAGCCCGCTCCCACATTGAGCTTTAGTGTTCACACCCTGTGGGAGCCGGCTTGCTCGCGAAGGCGTCAGTCGAGACCACTCAGACCCACGCGACGGCCAACAATCCTGCCCCCAACACCACACACAACGGCGAATACACCCACGAGTCCAGCCGGGCAAATTCCGAACCCTTGACCTGCTTGAAAAAACCTACCAGGTTCGAATCGCCGATCGACCGGGCGAACATCAGCATCGCGATGGCGCTGATCACCCATTGCAGCGATAGATGGGACACCGCCGGCAGCCACCAACCGACCCGCAAACAGACCAGCGCTGCGATCAGCAGCAATCCGAAAGCCACCAGCAACGTCAGTCTCCCCGAGGGTTCGAACGCGGGCCGCGATCTCGCGCCATCCTCCCCCGGCACCTGCGGCACGGCCGCTACGGCAGCCCACTGGCCACCCAGCGCCCAGTAGACATGTATCAAGCTGATCACCGCGAAGATCGTCACCAGCCATTGAGCCAACAAAAGTGTCATGGTCGAGAATCCTTGAAAGGGATTTGAACAGAATCATCCTAGTCGGCATTTTCGTAAGTGCGCAGTCAGTGTGGAACGAGCCGCCTCCGAGCACTGTTCCGAGGAAGGCGGCATCAGACGCACCGTATTATTTCAATTCGGCAGAAACCTTATCCGCCACCTCCTTCGGCACCCACGCCTGCCACACATCAGGGTGCGCCTTCATGAACGCCTCCGCCGCCTGCCGTGGCGGCGTGTGTTTCTCGCTCATATCAGCCAGCGCCTTGTTCAACAAGCCGATGGGAAAGTCGACCTTGGTAAAGAATTCGGCGATCTGCGGATACTGTTTCTGGAACGGCGTGGACACGCCAATTGACAGCTTCGAGGGCAATGAGCGAGTCGGTTTCGGATCGGGGTGGTCGGCGTCGGTCAGGGTTTTCCAGGCTTCGGCATCGAACGGCGGTTCTTCCAGCTGAACCAGTTTGAAACGCCCGAGCAAGGGTGTCGGCGACCAGTAATAGAAAAGAACCGGCTTGCCACGACGAATCGACGAACTGATTTCCGCATCCAGTGCCGCCCCGGAGCCGCTGCGGAAATTCACGTAGCTGTCATCCAGGCCGTACGCCTTGAGCTTCTGCTTGTTGACCACCTCCGAGGTCCAGCCGATCGGGCTGTTGAGGAAGCGCCCCTTGCCCGGGGTTTCCGGGTCGCGGAATACCCCTTTGTATTGCGGCAGGTCGCTGACGCTGCGCAGGTCCGGCGCCAGCGCTTTGATGCCTTTCGCCGGGTCGCCCTTGATCACGTATTCGGGCACCCACCAGCCTTCGGTGGCGCCCTTCACAGTATCGCCGAGGCTGACAACCTTGCCTTCGGCTTCGGCCTTGACCCAGACCGGGCTGCGACCGGCCCACTCTTCGCCAATGACCTGAATGTCATTGTTGGCCAGGGCGGTCTCCAGGGTAATGGTCGTCCCGGGCAAGGTATCGGTCGGCAGCCCGTAGCCCTTCTCGACGATGATCCGCAGGATATCGGTAATCAGGCTGCCGCTTTCCCAGTTCAGGTCGGCGAAGTGGATCGGCGCCTGAGCGGCGAATACCGGAACGGGCGAGCCCAAACTGAAAGCGACCAGAACAGCGGCCAGCAACTGTCGAAATCCGTTCATGCTTTTGCACCTCGTGCTGTTCACAGCAATAGCAGGATGGCCTGACAAAGACCGCAAGCCTCAAAATACTCAGTCAACTGACTGTAGTAGAGGTTCCTGCTTTCGAGGGGCGAGGATTATTTTTCGGAAATTTCCTGCAAGCCCGAAGCCATTACTCGCTGGCTTTAAATGTCACCAGCTCTCCCTTGCGCCACTTGGCTGCCTTGGCCGTCACGGCTTTCAGGGTTTTGGTCAGGCCTTCCTGCAACTGTTGATGAGCGGCAAACACCATCACGACGCTGTGACCTTCCTTGAACACGATCCCGTGGCCATCGGCCGTGGTGACGAACGCGTAATCGCCAAGGCCGTACACCGTCAGTTTGATTTCGCGGAATTTGATGTCCAGTTTGCCGCCTTCGCGGCTGGGCAACACTGATGCACTGAAATGATCGCCAACCTTGAGTTTCAGGCCTGGCTTGTCGTCCACCACCAGCGCTGATTCGGTGTCGAGCTCGGCAATGTAAATGCCTTCAGCGTTCTGTTCGGTGATGTAAACAAAACGTGCCTGGAACTGTTTAACCAGCTTTGCGCGCAAATCACCCAGCACGAACAAAGCATGCATATCGAGATTACTGACTGCCAAGGAAACATCCCCACATCTGAAAATGATGCTGCACGCAGACAAACAGCGCACAGCAGAAAAAAGCGGCAATGCCGAAGGTTGTAGCCAAAGGGCCCGGGTCGAATCCGGAAACAAGCAGAGTGCTCATTCATCGCGAGGCGTGAGAAGACTACTGGAATGTCACTCACGTCGTCTTGCCTGGTGTTCGTCAGAAGTTGAAGGAAAACGCCCTTCTGACCGCCAGAAAAACAGGATTACCAACCTTAAGGAAAAAACGCTGCAAAAAAAGCCTTTTTCCGACATATCGCCCGTAAAAAATTGCTTTAGATGAACATCAGTCGTCCACCCGTGACGGTGATTCTAGAGCAGCGATGCTCATCGAGACTACCCAAAACGACGTACACACGTCGCCAAAACAATGAAAAGGACTTCATATGTGCACCCTGACACACTTCGCACCTCAAACAAGCCATCCATCGACGCTGTCCCCGGCGATGTTCCCGCACACGGTGTTTCATCCTGCAGAGCCTGCCATGCCGCGTTTCCAGGTGGTGCTGGCCGGTAATGCCTTCTTCCACATCAAGGAAATTTCCACGGGCCACGTAAGAGGTTTCCGCAGCAACCATAACGAAGCCTGTGCACTTGCCCGCGCACTCGAATTACGTCGCTGAACGTTCCGCCTCATTCCATTGATATAGACGTTTCGTCATGCCGACGACTTAACTCAGCCGTCGGCAGGCAACTACTGCCATACTGGCGAACCTATAGAACCCGCTCCCAGGCCGGACGGCGTTCAACACAACAGACTATTTCCAAGGGAAGGCTGCAACGTGACGGAATTTGATATCGGCGAATTTTTTATCCAGGGCGAAGCCAGAGAGGTCGAAGGCGAATTCCAGGCAGTCATTGTCATGCGCGCCAAACCACCGCTGACCACCGTGACCTATCACCAGGTCGAAAAGGATCGCTGGTTCAAGACCTCGGACATTGCCGCCATCGCCGCCAAGGACGCTGCCAAGGCCCTGAAGGTTGCCGTCGATGAAGGGGCATTGAAAGCCTGATCAGCCGATTCGCGGACTATGCTCATTCCTGCTTTCGAATATCGCTATCGAACTCCTGAAGCGCGGTTCTCTCAGATGCTATGCAGCCGCACCTCAGATCTCGCACCCGCGCGACCAGCAAGGAGATGATGATGGATTCACCCACGCACGATTTGAAAGGCTTGTTCGACCAGCTCGGCCTGGACTCCAGCGAAAAAGCCATCGACGATTTCATCGCCAGCCATTCCCCGCTGCCCGACGATAAAAAGCTTATCGATGCCGAATTCTGGACACCACAACAAGCCGCCTTCCTGAAAGAACAATTGCGTGAAGACGCCGATTGGGCGCGGGTGGTCGACGACCTGAACCTGCGTATGCATCAGGTTCATTAGTCAACGCAGGCTGTCGGGTGCTTCGGCACTTGATTGTGCCAGCCAGGCAGCCCTGCACTCTTGCGCTTCATCGTCCGGATATACACGCGGTCAACAACATCCAGGTCGACAGTCAGGCCGCCTTCGCGAGCAAGCTTTGCTCCTACAGAAGCGGATAGGAGGCATCCGCGAAATCAGTGGAGCACCCTAGTACCATCAGCGAGGCCCCTGCGGCTTGTACCCCAAACGCAACCCACCCCAATGCCGTCCCTTGAGCATGATCGGCACCGAAAGGTCGTGCATCAGCTCCCCGGTATCCCGCGTGTAGGTCTGCAACAAAACAGCCTGTTGATGACTGCCACAGCGAATCCCGGTGCGATCGGCAAATTTGCGTTTGGTGCGGTTTTGCAGGGTATCGACCTGCACATCGCCGGTCAGTGGCTGGGTGAAGACTTTGTTATGAGTCGGCACATAGCCTTGCTGCGTACAAGCGATGGCGAACACCAAGCCTTCATGACGCGGCAGCAGCGATTCCTGAATCGACGGCAAAACCTGATCGGTGTAACGGTCAAAACGCGTCTGGTACTTGGCCGGACTCGTGTTTGGAATGGCCTGGTAATTGCGGTCGAACAAGTCATCGAGGCTGACACGGCCTTGGTCGATATCAGCTTCGAAACGCGCCGCAATCTGACTCGCGCCTTCGCGGGCCAGGTCATAAATCCGCTGGTGATAGTCATCCAGTCCAACTTCGGCGAGGCGCTCGCTGATGGTTTCGGCCTGACCTTCCATTTGCACGGCCGCCTCTGCCAGGCGCCGGGTCTGTTGATCGCTGATCGCCAGGTCGCTGCGCATCTGCTCGATGGCGTGAAACAGACTGTCGAGTTGCTCGCGGTTGGTCTCGGCGCCCTTGGCAATGTCGCCGACCTGACTTTCGACACCGGCCGCCAGGTGGGCAATTTTTTCCAGGTGCTGACCCGTGCGCTCGACCTGTTCGACGCCGATGTCGAGGTCGCTGGACAACTGGCGGATCTGCTCAACCACTTGCGCGGTGCGTTGCTGAATATCGGCAACCATCTCGCCGACTTCGCCGGTCGCCGTCGCCGTGCGCGCGGCCAGACCGCGCACCTCATCCGCGACCACCGCGAACCCGCGTCCGTGTTCCCCGGCACGGGCCGCTTCGATGGCCGCGTTCAATGCCAGCAGGTTGGTCTGGCTGGCGATGGACTGGATCACCAGCGTGACTCGCTGGATATCGTCGCTACGCAGGCTAAGGGCTTCGATCAGCTCACGGCTGTTGCTCGCGCGCTGACTGAGTTGATGCATGCGGCTGATGGACTCGATCAGCTCCGATCGCCCTGCCGCGCTGCTCTGGTGAGCTTCGCTGGCAGCACTGAGGGCGGTTCGACTGAGCGTCGAGGTGACGTGTTCGGTAGCGATCATCACTTCGGCATTGCTGACAATTTGCGCCGCGGCACCGAGTTGTGATTGCAGTTTGTCCGCCAGCTGCTTGACCGAATAGGCCACGCCAGCGGCTGACAGCGCATTGTGACTGGTGGCGTAGGAAAGATCGCGAGTCAGATCGGCAATGGCGCCAGAGCTGTCGCCAGGCGCTGGGTCGAGGATGGCTCGGGACCGCAGGCGAGGCAGCCAGATTATCAGTACGGCCAATGGCAGGCCGACATAAAGCGACCAGTTGCCCAGCGTCATGCCGCATAACAAGAGCGTCAGGACGATGCTTTGCAGGGTTGGCGTCAGCCAGCGGTTTTTCGGTAAAAGCGCGGGCGCAGGCACTGCCCCGACCAGAATTCCGTCTCTCCTCATCTTTGTCACCCCACGTCACTTCTAATTGTTGTGCCCGCATTAAACGCCACTACAGGGCCATTATCCATGGTCCATTAGTAGTGGGCGTTGCAGCAGATCAGTAGGCGTAGCCGAGGTTTTTCGCAGACGAAAAAAAGCATCGCGGGCCAGCCTTGCTCCTGCAGGAGTGAGGCTGGCCCGCGATGCGGGGCGCTACGAAATCAGGCCTGACGCTGGTGCTTGTCGATCTGTTCGTGACGCTCTTGAGCTTCGATGCAGTACTTGGTGGTCGGGCTGATCAGCAGGCGTTTCAGGCCGATGGCCTCGCCGCTGTCGTCGCACCAGCCGAAGCTGTCTTCCTTGATGCGCTCCAGTGCCTGTTCCAACTGAGGCAACATGCGCTGGTCGCGATCGATCGCATTTACCAGCCAGGTGCGCTCTTCTTCGACAGAAGCTGCGTCAGCCGGATCGGCCGGGGTGTCCAGGCTCTCGATGGCGATGCGGTTCTGCTCGATGCGCTCATGGGTTTCGACTTTCATGTTCTGCAACAGCTCAGAGAAAAAAGCATGTTGCTCGGCATTCATGTAGTCATCCGCCGGCATGGCCAGCAACTTGTCCTTTGTCATTGATATCTCTATAAAAAAACGTGCATTAAGGCGAATTAGGGAGCGTTCCGGCCGACTGGGTCTGGCCATCGGAACGGCGCCGTTTATTCCAAGCGCCACCCGGCACTCAATTTACGAGGGCCGGCAGTCTAAGGCCGACTTGAGGCCTCAGCAACTGAAAAGACAGCGAATTTGCCCGACAAGCCCTGAAACTGCTCTATGGCAGCCTTTGCGGTGGTTATCGGAGTGCGTTTATAGCAAGAAATTCAATCGAGCGGCTGTATATAGAAGACAAACGGCTTCGACCCGCGTGTTATCGACCGCTTTCGCAGGTTGATGAGCCCGATGCGCCACCCCGTGTGCAGCCCGTGGAACCTCAGCTAAGGTTGTTCGTCCCGACACGGTCATCTAAAGGAGCGGTGCTATGAAACTGATCGGTATGCTGGATTCACCCTATGTGCGACGCGTAGCCATTTCTGCCAAACGCTTGGGCATCGACCTCGATCACCAATCGGTTTCGGTGTTTCGGCACTTCGAACAGTTCCAGCAGATCAACCCGGTGGTCAAGGCGCCGACGCTGGTGCTGGGTGACGGCGAGGTGCTGATGGACTCGACGCTGATCATTGATTACCTCGAGGCGCTGGCAGCACCGGGTAAAAGCCTGATGCCCGGCGAACTCGATCAACGTCTGCGTTCGTTACGGTTGATCGGCCTGGGGCTCGCGGCGTGCGAAAAGTCAGTGCAGCTTTATTACGAACGCAACCTGCGTCCAGCGGAGATTCAATACCAGCCTTGGGTCGAACGGGTCGAGGGGCAACTGGCGGCGGCGTATTCCGCGCTGGAACGGGAGCTGGATCAGCAACCGCTGAAGACGGACGGTTCGATCGGTCAAGACGGGATTACGCTGGCGGTGGCCTGGAGCTTCACCAAACTGGTTGTGCCTGATCAGGTGGATGCCCGGCAGTTTCCGCAGCTCACTGCATTTACGGCGTATGCCGAGGGACTTGCAGAGTTTGTGAGAACACCTATCGAGTAAATGAAATCCGCTGCCTGAGCTACCGCTATAAGCGTCAACCTCAAATCAAAGCCCAAAAAGCCGCTTCTACCAAAGGCAGAAGCGGCAGAGGCATAAGCCCCGGAACATCATTACGTAAACAGGGCGATCAGGATGATGATCGGGATAGGTATGCCGAGAAAGAACAACAGTATTGAGCGCATGAGAATTCTCCTGAGTTAACGAACAGGTACGGTGGTGACGTAAGCGTCGGTTTCCAGATACTCCACGGCATCCCGACGACGACCGCCGAAAGTAGCGGCCAGGCTCGCAAAAAACGCACCGATCAGCAGTGCAATGAACATCCACAGCGACGTCCATGCAGCAACTTTGGCGGCCGTGTCAGCCGCTTGTTGTGCGGCCAGCTTGGCGTCGGCGACAGCTTTCTGGGTGCGTGCGTAAACTTCATCGACACGACGCTCGGCGTCTGCCTGAGGAAGGTTGGTCCGTTGGGCCACCAGTTGTGCCAGATAAGTCCGGTCTTCGGCTGCCAACTGACCGTCATTGCCAAGAGAACGCACGAAGATTCGGGTCACGGTGCCGCGAGCTGCGTCATCACTGACGGCAGCCGGGTTATCGTTGCGGAACAGGCTGTCGACGAAATAACCGTACTGGTCGCTAGAGGTATTACCGGCTGCGGTTCCAGCTGCTTGAGTCGCGGCACTTGCGGCACCGCCGACAACATTCGCTCCGGCCTGCACACCACCGCTGACAATACCGCTGACCGAACCGACGACCAGCGTCGCGGTCACCAGTGTCGCCACGCACCAGGCCAGGAAGCCATGGGCCGTGTCGCGGAAGTAGACTTCATCGCCATGCATGTTCGCCCACTTCACCCGCAGGCGACCGGCGATGTAACCACCGAGTCCGGACGCGACGATCTGGGTCACAGCCAGCCAGATGATTGTTGAAATGCCCAGGCCCTTGGCGCTCACGCCCTCATGGGCCCATGGGGAAACTGCCGAAAAACCCAGCCCGAAACCGAGCAATACCAGGATCAGCGACAACGCCGCCGCCGCAGCGGCCCCAGCGAAAATCGCACCCCAGGAAACGCCCGACTGGGAACTTGACTCTTCTGCGGCATAGAAACCATCAGAGGATCTATTCATTATTATGTCGCTCCAGGAAGATGTTGTTACAACTCGTCACAGGACGAATTGCAGACACCGTGCCAGTCGCCGACGCCAAATAAATCGTTGCACTTCAATAAGATAGAAAACCTGAAACTAAGTATTCCATGCAAATTGCAAGAAACCGGCAAATTCAGCGGGTTTTATGCATTGCCACGGACAGCACCGCCAAATGAAGTTTTATTTAAGAAGGCTGCGATCATTTGTTGGCAAAATGCCGCACACCGCTGGGAACTATTAATCAGGCCAATCCATGACACGCATCTTGACCATCGAAGACGACGCCGTGACCGCCCGGGAAATCGTCGCCGAATTGAGCAGCCACGGACTCGACGTGGATTGGGTCGACAATGGCCGCGAAGGTCTGGAGCGCGCGGCCAGCGGCCATTACGACCTGATCACCCTCGACCGCATGCTGCCCGAGCTTGATGGTCTGGCGATTGTCACGACGCTGCGGACCATGGGCGTGGCGACGCCGATCCTGATGATCAGCGCCCTCTCCGATGTCGATGAGCGCGTGCGCGGTTTGCGCGCCGGTGGTGACGATTACCTGACCAAACCATTCGCCACCGATGAAATGGCCGCCCGGGTCGAAGTGCTGCTGCGTCGCCAGAACACCGTGACCGCCCAGGCCACCACGCTGCGGGTCGCGGACCTGGAACTGAACCTGATCAGCCACGAAGCCAGCCGCGACGGGCAGTTGCTGACACTGTTGCCCACCGAGTACAAGTTGCTGGAATTTCTGATGCGCAACACCGGGCAGATTCTGTCGCGGATGATGATTTTCGAAGAGGTCTGGGGCTATCACTTCGACCCCGGCACCAACCTGATCGACGTGCACATCGGCCGACTGCGCAAGAAGATCGACCCGCCGGGTAATGTCCCACTGATCAGGACAGTGCGAGGCTCGGGTTATGTCATTGCCGAACCCCTCTAAAGGCTGGCGTTCTTCCAGCAGCCGGTTGCTGGCGCTCTACAGCACGCTGTTCGTGCTCTGGAGCGGGATTCTCATGGGGGTCATGTACTACGAGGTGTCCGCTTACCTCGACAATCTGGCCAAACACTCGCTGATGCAACGTCAGCATTTGTTTTCGCGCTTTTCCGGCGAACAACTGGTGGATGCCCTCGCCGTCAGCATGACCTTCGACATTCGCGGCATCGATGCCTACGGCCTGTTCGATGCCGAGCATCGGTATCTCAACGGCGCCCTGCGCCACATTCCCCAGGGTCTGCCGCTGGACGGCAAAATCCACATGCTCGGCGACTGCGCCGACGCCGACGACCCGACCCTGCCCAGCGACAGTTGCGACGCGGTGGCGACCCAGACGCGTGATGGTCGCTGGTTGATACTGGTACGCGACAACGGCTCGCTGTTCGCCGTGACCCGAATAATCCTCCACGCGTTGTTCTGGGGCGTGACCCTGACTATCTTGCCGGGCATCGTCGGATGGCACCTGTTGCGCCGTCGACCGCTGCGACGCATCCGCGGGATTCAGGCCAGTGCCGAGGCGATTGTGGCCGGCGACCTGACCCGACGTTTGCCGTTGTCCAATCGCCGCGACGAACTGGACATGCTCGCCGCCATCGTCAACGCGATGCTTGAACGCATCGAGCGTTTGATGAACGAGGTCAAGGGTGTGTGCGACAATATTGCCCACGACTTGCGTACACCGCTGACCCGCCTGCGGGCGCAGTTGTACCGCATGCAGCAACAGGCGGGCGAAGGCTCCCGGGAAGCGGCACAACTGGATTCTGTATTGAGTGAAGCGGACACGCTGATGGCGCGCTTTCGCGGATTGCTGCGGATTTCCGAGCTGGAGGATCGGCAACGGCGTTCCGGTTTTGTACAGCTCGACCCGGTGCCATTGTTGCAGGAACTGCACGACTTTTATTTGCCCCTGGCGGAGGAAGACCAGCTAACTTTTCGGCTGCAATTACCTGACACCTTGCCGCCGCTCAATGGCGATCGTGCGTTGTTGTTCGAGGCGCTGGCCAACCTGCTGAGCAACTCGATCAAATTCACACCGCCCGGTGGCGAGGTGGTGTTGCGGGGAATCGATGAAGGTGGGCATACACGGATCGAAGTGCTCGACTCCGGCCCCGGCATTCCCCTGGCCGAACGCGAGGCGGTATTCCAGCGCTTCTATCGCGCCGAGGGCGGCCATCAGCAAAGCGGGTTCGGGTTGGGACTGTCAATCGTTGCGGCGATTGCCAGCCTGCATGGGTTTACGCTTGAAGTGGAGACCAGCGAACTTGGCGGTGCGCGGTTGGTGCTGGATTGCCGGCAGAGTTCGATTACCCGGACCTGACGCTAACTCAAGAACAAAGTAGATCCTTGTGGGAGCGAGCTTGCTCGCGATGGCGGAGTGTCAGACGACATCTTTTTGCCTGTTAAACCGCTATCGCGAGCAAGCTCACTCCCACAGGGGATTTGTGGTGTTATCAGGCCAGGTAGTTGGCTCGAAGGGCCTCAAGGCCACCCTGATAAATCCCGGTGAACAGCGTCACCACTTCTTCCTCGCTCACACCCACCGGCGTAAACCGACCCGACCAGGTCACCCGCGCGCCCTCGCCTCGTGCTTCAACGCGAATAGTCGCCAGATAATCAGTCGCCGGAAAAGGCGCCTGCAAAATCGCGTAGCTGTAAGTCTTCGCGGCGTTATCAAACGCCTCCAGCCGCTCTACGACGACCGCGCCGTCGACCGTTTGCAAGCTGCGCACTCGCCCGCCTTCGCTGGCCTCACTGTTGGTAATAAACGGCAGCCAGTCCGGCAACGAATTGAAGCCGCCTATCAATTGCCAAACCTCATCGGCCGAAGCCGGGATGTCGATAAACGCTGATGCAGTTGCCATGTCATTCTCTCTCAATCAAAAAAAAATCAGATCGCCATGCTGTCGACGACACCGCCGTCGACGCGAAGGGCCGCGCCAGTCGTTGCCGACGACAACGGCGAAGCAATGTACGCCACCAGGTTCGCGACCTCTTCGACATTGGCCACGCGCTGGATGATCGACGTCGGCCGCGCCTTGCGCACGAAGGCGTCGGCTTCCTCCCGAACACTGCGCCCCGATTCCATCGTGGCGTCCTTGAGCATCTGCTCCAGACCATCGGTCAACGTCGGGCCCGGCAAGATCGCATTGACCGTCACGCCCGTGCCCGCCAGCCGTTTGGCCAAGCCATGGGACACGGCGAGATTAGCGCTTTTGGTCACACCGTAGTTGAGCATGTCGGCCGGAATCGCAATCCCGGATTCCGAGGACAGGAAGATCACCCGACCCCAGCCCTGCTTGACCATGTCAGGCACGTAATGCCGTGACAGGCGCACGCCAGAAATCACGTTGACCTCGTAGAAACGCGTCCATTCGCTGTCCGGCGTGTCGAAAAAATCCTCCTCGTTGAAAATGCCAAGGTTGTTCACAAGGATGTCCGCTCGCGGCTCGGCGGCGAACAATTGCTCGGCGCCTTCGGCCGTACCCAGGTCCGCAGTCAAACCACGCAACTGTGCACCCGGCACGCTCTGGCGAATGCTCGCCAGCGCTTGCTCGACCTTGGCCGTCTCGCGGCCGATCACCACCACCGTGGCGCCGGACTCGGCCAGTGCCTTGCTGATGCCCAGGCCAATGCCGGCGGTGCTGCCGCTGACGATGGCGAGTTTCCCCGTCAGATCGATCTTCATGTTCAAACTCCTGTGACAGGCAGTGGAGCGCGTTCAGACACTAGCTTCGCTTCACGCATCGCTTGCCAGAAAGCAGCGGGAATGACCGCCGACAACGCAGCCACATCTTCAGCAATCCGGTCCGGACGACTGGAACCGGGGATCACCGCCGCGACCGCCGGGTTAGCCAGGGAGAAATGCAACGCAGCGGCCTTGATGTCGACACCGTGAGCGGCGACGATGCGTTTGATCTGCTCGACTTTATGGATGATCGCCGGGCTCGCCTTCTGGTATTCGAAGTGCGCGCCGCCGGCCAGAATGCCCGAGCTGTAAGGACCGCCGACGACGATCTCGACGTTCTGCGCCAAGGCAGCGTCCATCAAACGTTGCAGGGCACGGTCGTGATCCAGCAGCGTGTAGCGGCCCGCCAGCAGAAAACCGTCCGGTTGGGCTTCGGTCAGATCAAGGGTCAACTCGCAAGGCTCGACCTTGTTCACACCCAGGCCCCAGCCCTTGATCACGCCTTCTTCACGCAAACGGGTCAATACCTTGAAGGCGCCGGTGCGGGCCTGGTTGAAGTATTCCAGCCATTGATCGCCGTAGAAATCCTGAGCGATGTCGTGCACCCAAACGATGTCCAGGCGATCGGTTTGCAGGCGTTTGAGGCTGTCTTCGATGGAACGCATCGTCGCGTCGGCACTGTAGTCGTTGACGATCTTGTTCGGGCGACCGTGTTCAAACACCCCACTCTTCTCACCCAGATTACGGGCAGCGGCCTCTTCGACTTCGTCGAGAATCACCCGACCGACCTTGCTGCTCAGCACGTAGTCGTCACGGTTGTATTGGGCCAGTGCGGCGCCAAGTCGAATTTCCGACAAGCCCGAACCGTAAAACGGCGCGGTATCGAAATAACGCACGCCGGCATCCCAGGCGGCGTGCACGGTGGCCATCGCCTCTTCTTCCGGGATGGCGCGGAACATGTTTCCCAGTGGGGCGGTGCCGAAACCCAGCGTGCCGGGCAGTTTGTCTTTCAAGCTCATGGATATTTTCCTCTTCATGTCAGTGGTCAGTTCAAATGACCGATGAGCCCATCATGGATTGCCGGGGTCGGACCGTCCAAGACATAATGTGCAGCACTTGAGTCCCTATAGGTCTTACATGATCGACATCCGCCAATTGCGCTACTTCGTTGCCGTCGCCGAAGAAGAACACGTCGGTCGCGCCGCCGAACGCCTGCACATTTCCCAATCGCCGCTGAGCCGGCAAATCGCCCAGCTCGAGGAACGCCTGGGCTTGACCCTGTTCGAACGCAGCCAGCAGCGCATTCGCCTGACCCGCGACGGCCAGACCTTCCTCGCCGAAACCCGCGCCCTGCTGACCCACGCCAATCGCCTCGAATCCCTCGGCAAACGCCTCGGTCGCGGCGAAGAAGGCGGCTTGTGCATTGGCTACATCGAAAACGCCATGCACGCCGGCGTGTTGCCGAATGCCCTGCGCGTGCTGCGGGTCGAACGGCCGAATGTGCACGTCGCGCTGTACAACCTCCGTTCCGCCGAACAACTCGAAGGCCTGCGTCAGCGTAGTCTGGATATTGCCCTTGTCAGCGAACCGCCGACCGATGACGACCCGGACCTGCTGGGTTTCCAGGTACTGGACGACCCGATGCTGCTGGCATTGCCTGAGCATCATCCACTGGCTAACCAGACAACATTGACCCCGGCCGACCTCGCCAATCAGGAATGGATCGGCGTGCAACACCACCAGAATGTCAACAGCCGTCAAGACTTCGTCAGCGCATGCATCCGCGCCGGCTTCACCCCAGACATCCGCATGGAAGCTACCGGTCCATTCACTGCAATGGCTCTGGTGGCCTCGGAACTGGGCATAGCCATGATTCAGAAAGGCTTGAGCCGCAACGCACCGCCGGGCGTGGTGCTGCGGGAAGTGCCGTGGATTTCCTTCACCAGACCCCTGTGGGCGGCGTGGCACCGGATCAATTTGCGGCCGTTGGTGGAGACGTTCAGGAAAGTGCTGACCGAGCCGGGTTCGGTCACACAAAAAAGCGGGTGATCCCGATGCCCTTCAGCTAAACGCAGTACATGTGGAAGCGAGCCTGCTCGCGAAAGCGGTGTGTCAGTCGACATTGTTGTTGTCTGATACCCCGCCTTCGCGAGCAGGCTCGCTCCCACAGTATTTTGCAGTGACTGATGAAATCGGCCGACCTGCTGGCCGCCATCGCAGGGTCAGGGTTTGGTGCTTTACTGAACAGACCCCGACCCCCTGCGAGTAGCCCCGCCATGAACCGCAACGACCTGCGCCGCGTGGACATGAACCTGTTGGTGGTTTTCGAAACCCTGATGTTCGAAAAGAACCTGACCCGGGCCGGGGAAAAGCTGTTCCTCGGCCAGCCCGCCGTCAGCGCTTCATTGGCCAAGTTGCGCGATCTGTTCGACGACCCGCTGCTGGTGCGCAACGGTCGTGCGCTGGAGCCAACCCAGCGCGCACTACAGATTCTTAAAGAGCTGCAACCGGCGATGGACACCATTTCCGGCGCGGTCAGCCGGGCCAAGGATTTCGACCCGTCCACCAGCCGCGACGTGTTTCGCATCGGTCTGTCCGACGACGCCGAGTTTGGCCTGTTTCCACCGCTGCTCAAGCAAATCCGCGAAGAGGCGCAGAACGTCGTGGTGGTGGTGCGGAGGGTGAATTTCCTGCTGATGTCGTCGATGCTCGCCAGCGGCGAGATTTCCGTCGGGATCAGCTACACAACCGAACTGCCGGCCAACGCCAAGCGCAAGAAACTGCGGGACTTGAGCGTGAAGATCCTGCGCGGAGACAATCGTCCCGGCACCCTTACGCTGGATGATTACTGCGACCGGCCTCATGCACTGGTGTCGTTTTCCGGGGACCTGACCGGCGCTATCGACAACGATCTGGCGCGTATTGGCCGCTCACGCCGCGTGGTGCTGGCGGTGCCGCAGTTCGCCGGGCTGCGCGCTTTGCTGGCCGGTACCGACATGCTCGCCACGGTGCCGGATTACGCCGCGTGTGCGCTGATCGAAGGCAGCAGCCAACTCCGGGCCGACGACCCGCCGTTTGACATCAACCTGTCCGAACTGTCGATGGTCTGGAACGGGGTCAACGATAACGATCCGGCAGAACGTTGGTTGCGCTCGAGAATTGCGCAACACATGTCGGCGCCGCTTTCGGTGCTTTGAGGGCATTGAAGGCAGGATCGGTTTCGCGCAGGTAGATCGGCATATCGGTCATCGGCGGCATGGCCGGAATGTCGAAATACATCTGGATCACCCAGCCACGGTGATAACTGGCGTGATTGACCACGTGCATCAGCATCGCGCCGGCGCTCATGGTGCCGCGCTCTCCCGAAACAAACGTGAACTCGACGGGTTTATCCAGTGATACTTCGGTCTGCCGTTCGCTCCAGTCGCAGTACCAGTGATCGATGTCCTTTTGCGCCATGCGCAGATCGGCCAGGTCGGGATGCAGCAGATCGTGCGAGGTCTTGAAGCCGTGTCCCCGGCCTTCGAGATGGGCCTTCCAGATGCAGTCCACCACGTAGATATGGTTCAGGGTGCCGATCATGTTCTTGAACACCGAAACCCGCGTTTTGTTGACCTCGCCCGGCGGCAAATCGGCCAGGCTGTCGAAGAGCCGCTGATCGGCCCAGCGTTTGTAATCGGCCAGCATGCGGGCAGTGCGTACGTTGATCATCAGAGGTCTCCCATTGCGATGGGCACACTGCCAAGCATAGTCCTCGTGACGCGGGGCAGCGCAGTCGCTGATTATCGGTCGCTCAAAACGTCGCTGCTCGCTGATGTGCTCGACGCTGGCGTCATTGGCCTTGGCGGCGGCGTTCAGGATTTGTGCAAACGCTCGGTCCAAGGAACTCTTGACGGTCGACGCGAATCCAAAATTATGTGGTACTTCCTTTCCGCTTTACGCTTTCAGAGGAACACCGTCATGCGCCGTCTGACCATCATCTCCTCCCTTGTGTTGTGCTTACCCTTCGGTTCGACTTTCGCGAAAGTGGATGCGGGCGATGTGGCCACCTCGGCGGGGCTTTCTGCTTCGCTGTACTCGACGTTCAAGGACGACAAACTCATGATCCCCGCCCGGGATGACGCCTCCAGCTTCGTGGCCAGTGGCGGTGCGATTCGCGGCGTGTATCTGGAGTCGGTCATGAAGCAGATCCGCCAGGACAATCCCGGCCTTGACGCCAGCGACGAAGAACTGGCCAGAGCCATTCTGGTCCAGGACGGCGCTACCGCGGGGCAATGAAGCTGAGCCCGGCGAGGTAGGGCTCGTAACACTGGAGAGCGTTGCCGGCCCTGCTTCGCTTCAGCCCACTCCTCAGCGGTAACGCGGCGCTGCCGCGGAGTTTCCGAACAGGCCCGACAGGTTTTTGCGCTGGGCTTCATATCGGTCCCACTGCTCTTCGTCGTGCAGGCCGGGAATAGTCACCACTTCTCCCTTCGCAAGCCCTTTCAGCGCGGCATCGACCATATCCTCGGCGGTCATGACGATCTCCTGCGGCAGATTTTCCACCGGGTTGCCGGCCTCGCTCCAGAAATCGGTGGCGGTGGCGCCAGGCAGTACAGCCTGAATGCGGATGCCTTTGTCGGCCAGTTCGTGGTGCATGGATTGGCTCAACCCCAGAACGAACGCCTTAGTCCCGCCGTACACGCCATTGAGAATCTCAGGTGCAATCGCAACGATTGAGGAGATGTTGATCACGGTGCCGTTGCCACGGGCAACAAACCCGGGCGCCACCGCGTAGGCAAGACGCATCAGTGCGGTGACGTTAAGGGTGATCATGTCTTCCATGTCATCCACCGGGCTGCCCAGCAACGGCATGACAGCGCCGACCCCGGCGTTGTTGACCAGCAAGGTGATGCTAGCGTCCGTGCGCAGAATCCCTTCGACCCGATGCAGATCGGCCTTGTCTTTCAGATCGGCAGCGACGACTTCTACGGCGCGCCCGGTTTCGTTGCTCAGGTGATTGGCCAAGGCGTTCAGTTTCGCCTGGCTGCGGGCGACCAGAATCAGGTCGTACCCCTGACGCGCGAGACGGTCGGCGTAGACCGCGCCGATGCCGGAAGAAGCGCCTGTGATCAGGGCGGTGCCTTTGGATGAGAGAGCCATGTTCAGTTTCCTTCACAGTGAGGCGAGAGGTTCGCCGGGTGTGAACAGTTATAAATGCACTCACGCTTGTCTCAAATGACGTTTAAAGTACTCATTTAGGACACGTCCTTTTGAGGGCCTGACAATGACTTCCGTGGCGTTTGTGGTGTTTGAGGGTTTCCAGTCCATGGCGCTGGCAGCCATGCCGGTATTCGAGTACGCCAACTTCAGCGCTGGTGAAGCGCTTTACGAAGTAAGCGTGCTGTCCGAGGATGGCCGAACCTTGCGCGCTTCCGGCGGGTTGAGTGTCGGCACCGAGGCGTTCGATGAACGGGTGTTCGATACGGTGATCGTGGTCGGCGGCGATGCCATTCTCGAGCAGGCGCCCGAGGGCGTGCTGGACTACTTGCGCGCCAACGTTAAAACCGCGCGGCGCACGGCGTCGATTTGCTCCGGGGCGTTCGTCCTGGCCCAGGCCGGTTTGCTCGAGGGACGGCGGGCGACCACGCACTGGGCCTATGCGCGGGAACTGCAAGCACGGTTTCCGTCAATCAAGGTGGAAGAGGATCGCATTTACGTGGTTGATGGATCAATCTGGACTTCAGCCGGGATGACGGCCGGTATCGACCTGGCGCTGGCGATGGTCGAAAAGGATCATGGCGCCGAACTCGCCCGCTCCGTGGCGCAGAAATTGGTGATGTACCAGCGGCGCGCGGGCGGTCAGTCCCAGCATTCGGCGCTGCTGGATCTGCAGCCGAAATCCGACCGCATTCAGACTGTGCTCGGTTATGCCAGGGAACACCTCGCTGAGGCGTTGTCGGTAGAACAAATGGCAGACGTCGCGCGCCTCAGCCCGCGCCAGTTCAGCCGGGCGTTTCGCGCTGAAACCGGCCAGTCGCCGGCCAGGGCCATCGAAAACCTGCGCCTGGAAGCCGCCCGGCAAATGCTGGAACGCGGACGACTGACCCTTGATCAGATCGCCACCGAATCCGGCTTCAGAGATCGGCGGCGTATGCGGGAAGCGTTTCTTCGGGCGTTCGGGCAACCGCCGCAGGTGATTCGGCGCAACGCCCGAAGTGAGTTGCCGACGTTATGAGCAATCACCAAATTTAATGTGGGCGCGGGCGAGCCCGTTCCCACTTTTAGATTGTGTGGAGGCGCAGATGGCCGTGGGAATCCAGGGTTGTTTTGACCGAGTCATAACTGACCATCGTTGCATGGGAAGTTTCGACCGGATGTACGTGGGTCGATGTGATGATCACAAGGTCTGCCCCCGCCGCCTCCGCCGCGAGAATACCCACCGTGGCATCTTCGAAGATCAGGCAATCGCCCACTTCGACGCCCAACCGTCGCGCTGCCAATCGATAACCCGCAGGATCGGGTTTGCCAACGCTGACATCTTCCGCCGTCACCATCACAGCAGGTTCGGGAATCCCCGCCGCCGCCATCCGTCGAAGTGCCAATGCTCGGGGTGCAGACGTCACGATGGCCCACTGATTGGCCGGCAACGACGCCAGGAAATCCGCCGCCCTGGCCACCTCGACAATCCCCTCGACGTCATTGATTTCCGCCTGGGTAATCCATGCCGCTTCGGCCTCGGCATCGACACCCGGCAGGGCCTGGCGGTTGACGGTGTCGATGGCTCGGACACCATGAATGGTCGGCAGGAAAGACTCGACATCCACCCCGTGGCGCAAGGCCCAAGTGGTCCAGATGCGCTCAGCGGCGGCGATGGAATTGAGGACCGTGCCGTCCATATCAAACAGAAAGGCGCGATAAGGCTTGTTGAAAACGCGATGTTGAGCTGACAAGGATGAGCGTCCTTTGCAAGTGCCGGGCGGGTTACGCCGGGCAATGTAGCATTTGCGAGGTCGCCAGGCTCAGACATCGCCTGTTTTCAACCCACCCTCTTCGACTTCAATGCACCTTCCAGGCAATCCAGCAATTGCCCAAGCGCCCAGGGTTTCTTGATGAACGAAACCTCATGCCTCACCCCTGAAGTTTCCGGCGTTTCGAAGCCAGACATGATCATGATCGGCTTGTCGGGCCAGCGGTCACCGAATTGATTGGCCAGGTCCGCGCCATTGAGTTTGCCGGGCATGGTGATGTCCGTCAGCAGCAGTTTCACTTTGTCTGCGTGCTGCTCCAGGTAACCTGCCGCAGCATCCGCGCTGGGGTGCGGCTCAACTAAAAAACCCTCCTCCTGAAGAATTTCACAGAGAAACTCCAGGATCAGCGGGTCATCTTCAACCACAAGAATCAACCCGCCAGGAAGGTGCTCGCCCGCCGTCGACACTGGACACATGACTTTGTCACTCCCTGATTGCCTAATGAATGCGCGGGCTCAAATCCGCTGCTTACAGGTATGAGCAGCGGGCTTCGCGGAAATTCATTTTTGATACAGGGAGTCGACAAAATCAGGCGTCCTGCAACATCAGATCGGCGCCATTCTCGGCCACCCTCAGCACCGCCGCATGCGTATTGCCGTCGAGTGCACCCTGTAGGAGCCAGAGCTTGCTCGCGAAGACGGAGTGTCAGCCGACATCAACGGTCCTGATACACCGCATTCGCGACCAAGTTCTGCTCCTACAGAGAACCTGGCTTATTGCGACGTGTTGTCTTTTTTCATGTCGTCCTTGGACATCGCGTCTTTCTTCATCCCGTCCTTGGACATGGTGTCTTTCTTCATCGTGTCCTTGCTCATGGCGTCCTTTTTCATCGTGTCTTTTTTCATGGCGTCTTTGGACATCGAATCTTTGCTCATGCTGTCATTGCTCATGCCGTTGGTAGCTTCGGCGGCAAACACGCTGGCAGCGCCCACGGCGAGGCACATGGACAGAACAACGGTGGTCAGCTTTTTCATGATGAAACTCCTTGAAGCACAGGTTGCGAATGGTCGCAGCGTGAGCTGCGCGTTGCAGTTGCCTGGCGATGTCAGCTGCCACCGAACCAGTTGTAGCCCTGGTCTTCCCAGTAGCCGCCGCTGTAGGTGTTGCTGACGAAAATCGCCTGGATGTGTTTGGGATTTTTGTAGCCGAGCTTGGTGGGCATGCGCAGCTTCATCGGGAAGCCGTATTCGCGCGGCAGCACCGCGCCGTCATAGGTCAGCGCCAGCAAAGTTTGCGAGTGCAGCGCGGTGGCCATGTCGATGCTGGTGTAGTAATCGTCGGCGCATTTGAAGCCGACATATTTGGCATCAGTGTCGGCGCCGATCCGTTTCAGAAAGTCACTGAACCGTACGCCGCCCCAGCGCCCGATTGCGCTCCAGCCTTCTACACAAATATGCCGGGTGATCTGCTCGTTCTGCGCCATGGTGCGCAGCTCTTCAAGGCGCCAGCTGCGCTTGTCGGCGACCCGTCCGGTGACTTCCAGCCGATAGCTTTCTTCCTCGACGATAGGTGCCTCGTCAATGCCGTAAAACGCGTTGAAGGGAAACGGCCGGGTGATCATCGACGCCGGATAGGTAGGCGCCAGTGCATTGGGGTTGAACAGCCAGCCCTGCACCCGATCGTTGAACCGCGACATGGACGACAGCGCGCTCTCGACACTTTCGTTATCGGTGATGTTGCAACCGGACAACATGGCCACGCCACCGAGGGTCAGACTGCGCATCAGGAACGAGCGGCGTGAGCGGTCTTCGATTTGCGGGGCAATGATTTTACGGGCGTCTTTCAGGATGGATGACTCATCCAGACCTTCGATGCGCTTTTTCATAGGGGCTCCTTGCGACCGAAAATCATGGCCAGCAGCGTTTTTGGAGCGAGCGCGACCATCACCAGATGCACCGCAACGAAGGCCGTCAACAGCGCCATCGCAATGAAATGCACGTGCCGCGCCGCTTCATAGTCGCCCAGTAATTCACGCAACAACGGAAACTGGACGGGCTTCCACAACACCAGCCCGGAGACCACCAGCAGCATGATGTCGACCATCACGAACAGGTAAGCCAGTCGTTGCACCTGGTTGTAATGACTCAAGTCGGCATGCCCTAGCCGCCCGCGCAATGCGGCGCCCAGGTCATGCAAAACACCTTTCGGCGAGACCGGGAAAAACCGTCGTGAGAGACGGCCACTGACGAGGTTGATGATCAGGTAGACGAGCCCATTGATGGCGAGAAACCACATCGCTGCGAAATGCCATTGCAGCGCGCCTCCGAGCCAGCCACCCAGCGTGATGCCTTTTGGGAAACTGAAGTCGTAAAGCGGGGATGCGTTGTAGATGCGCCAGCCGCTAGTAACCATGACCAGCACCGCCAAGGCGTTCAGCCAATGGGTGAGCCGTAGCCAGCGTGGATGGGATGAAGCAGGTGACGACGACATGATCGGCTCCCGGCGGTTGATCGTTGGAGCCGAGTATGGGAGCCGAGAGATCGCCAAATCCTCACGCAAAGTTAAATTAACCGTGATAACTACCAGTTAACCCTGTGGGAGCGGGCTTGCTCGCGATGGGGGCATGACATTCAACATTGGTATTGGCTGACAGACCGCAATCGCGAGCAAGCTCGCTCCCACAGGGGTCGCGCAATTGTGGTTAAAATGCCGCCCCCTCAAATGGCCGACCTCACCCGATGAATTCAAACGCGCTCGCTACCCTCCACGATCATCTGCTGACCGCATTGGAAACGGCTCCCGCAGAAACCCGTCGACTGTTCCACGGTCGTGGCCGATGCTGGCCCGGGCTGGAGCAGTTGACCGTCGACTGGCTGCAAGGCGTGGTTTTGGTATCGTTGTTCAAGGAGCCGGAAGCGGCGCAGCTGGAAGCGTTGAATCAGCGATTGATGGAAATCACCCGGTCACCCGAATGGACGCAATCCGGCGCGCACACCTTGGCGCTGCAGCATCGTTATCTGCTGCAAAGCACTACCGAATGGCTGGTCGGGGACGTGATCGAGGACATGACCATCACCGAGGGTGGCCTGCGCTATCGCGTGGACCTGGGCCGCAAGCAGAACACCGGGCTGTTCCTCGACATGCGCTATGGTCGCGATTGGGTGCGCGCCAATGCACAGGGCAAGCGGGTGTTGAACCTGTTCGCCTACACCTGCGGTTTTTCCGTGGCGGCCATCGAGGGTGGCGCGGAACACGTGGTCAACCTTGACATGTCCAGCCCGGCCCTGAACCGTGGCCGCGACAATCACCGGCTCAACGGCCACGACCTGAGCAAGGTGAGTTTTCTCGGCCATGACCTGTTCAAGTCCTGGGGCAAGGTGATCGGCAAGGGCCCGTACGATCTGGTGATCATCGACCCGCCGTCGTTTCAGAAAGGCAGCTTTTTGCTGACCAAGGATTACCAGCGCGTGCTGCGTCGGTTGCCGGAATTGTTGAGTGCTCAGGGCACGGTGCTGGCCTGCATGAACGACCCGGCGTTCGGTGCGGATTTCCTCATCGAGGGCGTGATGCGTGAAGCGCCAAGCCTCCGTTTTGAGCAACGGCTGGAGAATCCGCCGGAGTTTCCGGATGCGGATATCGAGTGCGGGTTGAAGGCGTTGGTGTTCCGGCAGTAAGACCGCGTCGCTCCCTTCGCGAGCAAGCCCGCTCCCACAGGGTCAGTGTCCAAGCCTGAGTATTTTTCTGCCACGAATTGAGATGAGAGAACAATGAAACCACGTGCCCGCGATCTGAACCTCCAGTTCGGCCAACTGGAACCCGGCCCGCTCAATGCCAACATTACTTAACGCATTGCGTCGGGCTGGCTGGCCGGGCGAGCAGGCGTAACGGGATCGGGGGGGCTCGATGCCGTCAGGAGCTGGCGACCCAAGGCTCGTGCGGCATCCAGATGCGCGGTCGGATCCTGGATTTCCGACTCGAGCAGCAATTCGGACGTCAGCACCTGCGCCCCGCAGTAATCGAAAATACCGTGGTCGATCTGCGTTTTCATCGCCTCGGAATAACCGTGTCGGGCATAGGTGCCCGCGTCGGCACCGCCCACCCCGATCAGGTGAACCCGCAGATGGCCGAGCTTCTTTTCCAGCTTGTCGGCAGTGAAATCGAAGGCCCAGCCGTTGGAAAATACCCGATCAATCCAGCCTTTGAGCAGCGCCGGCATCGACCACCAGTAGACCGGATAGACCAGCACCAGATGATCAGCCCGGTCGATTCGCGCTTGTTCGGCGAACACATCGGCAGGCGGCGATGCTTCTTGGTGATGCACCGCCAGGTCCGCGGCGCTGAACCTCGGATCGAATCCTTCAGCCGACAGATCGACGAGTTCTACGGTGTTATCGGGATCGCTAGCAATCACACCTTCAGCGACCCGAGCCGCCAGGCTGTGGGTGAGCGAACGGGGATTGTGATGAGCGACAACAATGAGCACATGCATGGCGCAAACTCCTGATTGAGAGCACAAGGCGGACCTTATATACTCTTGGTAAGTTACGATCAGTAAGTTACTTTTGGTACATAGCCGTGTCAACCACCAAAACAATTGCACAAGATTCCATCCCGCAACCACGACGTCGCCTGTCCCGGGAAGACCGCCAACGCCAGTTGCTGGACGTCGCCTGGCAGCTCGTTCGGGAAGAAGGCACCGACGCGCTGACACTGGGGCGGCTCGCCGAGCAGGCCGGGATCACCAAACCGGTGGTGTACGACCACTTCACGACGCGTTCCGGATTGTTGGCGGCGCTCTATCAAGACTTCGATGCGCGGCAGACAGCGGTCATGGATGCGGCACTGCAGAGCAGCGAACCGACACTGGACGGCACCGCCAGGGTGATCGCCTCGTCTTACGTGGACTGCGTGTTGCTGCAGGGCAACGAAATTTCCGGCGTGATCGCGGCGCTGGCCAGCTCGCCGGAACTGGAGAAAATCAAGCGCGAGTACGAAGCGATCTTTCTGAACAAATGTCGAACCGCCCTCACGCCCTTCGCCGGTACGGGTGAGATCAGCGCCGCCGGATTACGGGCCATGCTCGGTGCGGCGGAAGCCTTGTCCCACGCCGCCGCGACAGGCGAAGTCAGCGCCGCGCAGGCACAGGACGAGTTGTTCGAAACCGTCGTCGCAATGGTGCAAAGAAGTGCGCGTTGCAGGGCTGGCAGGGAGGCGACTAGCGGTACTTGAGGGCCAAACCCCATCTTCCTACGATGAATGTACGCAGCTGTTTGTTTGCTCAACTCAAGCGGTTGCGTAGGTGGTGAGTGATCTGAACCCCTACCAAGCTCACCGCTTGTTTCACGTGCATCTTGAGCCTCAAGGGCTCTACTACCTCCCCATCAAAGAGCGTTGAGGCTCTTTTTTAAGTGCACGATGACAGACGAGAAAAAGCCCGGCATCTGACCGGGCTTTGTGTTTTCTGAAAGACAATGCATTTCTCTCTGTGGAAGCGGGTTTGCTCGTGAAGAGGCCGTCCCATCCAGTATTGATGTTGCCTGTCACACCGCCTTCGTCGGAACGCCGCCCGGAGCAAGCCCGCTCCCACAGTTAACCGAGTTGCCCCCTACGTTCACGGACAAACTCATTGGCCTTGTATGTCAGTTGGTCCAGATGCCGGTCACGCTGTTTCTCCGCGTCGAGCATCGCGCGCTTGCCGTGCTTTTGCAGCAGATACGTATGAATCTGCCGCACCTCCAGCGAGCTGTAGATTGATGCCACATCCAGCAGCCCCATCAAGCCGTCGGAGCGATGATCGCGGGTGTTCATCAGCACTTGAGTGCCGCGCGCACCGATCACCTGAAAGCCCATCCATTCAAACCATGGCACCTTGGCAACCGCGCAGGTCAGCTCGGCATGCGGGTAGCGACCGACCATTTCCCTCAGCATCTTGCGCGCCACGCCTTGGCGCCGATGGCTGGGCTGCACGGCCATGTACGCGACGCCACACGCCTCTGGATCGTCCTTGACCGGCAGGTACAACAAGAAGCCGATGACCGTTTCCGGATCATCCACGTCCGTCGCGACAATCAACTCCACCGCAATCCCTTTCGCCCCGCTCAGCGCCTCCAGATAGAGGTGAACTTCATAGCCGATCGCGTATTGATACACGTTGTACAACAGGTTGCTCGGCGGGATGGCGACCATGCTGATGTCGGTCAGGTTGTCGACGACCATCTGCAGGATCTGGCTGGAGAAGTGCTCGGGGCACGGGGTTTTGAAGTGGGTGATCTGGGGCATTGAGGCTCTGACTCTAGGGCGGACGTAAAGAGTGTATTCGCGGGCGTGCCTATCATAACGTGCTGACGGGGCCGAAGGTGGTGTGCCAGTTGGCAGCCATGCTGGATGCTCGCGAAAGGGCCAGCGGCAACACTTCTAAACGGTAGCTTTGAACCCCTCCTCCCGCTCCAACGCCACGCGCTCCTGACGAGCACTATTGCTGCGGCGCAACCATCCGGAAGCGGATGTTGATATCGTCGGAAACCACCGTGTCCGCCCACTCGCCCTCGCCTACTTTGAAATCGCTGCGTTTGAGTGTCAGCTGGCCATCGAAGATACCGACGGCGTTCTCGGCCTTCAGCAGCACGGGCACTTCCACCACGCGTGTCATACCCCTGAGCGTGAGTTTGCCGGTGATCGAGTAGCGGTTGTTACCCAGCGATTTCACACCGGTCGATTCAAACGTCGCCACCGGCGATTTCGCCGTGTCAAACCAGGCTGGCTTTTGCAGTTCCTCGTTGGCGTCACGGCTGCCGGCATCGATGCTGTCGAGCTGGATCGTGAGTGTGGCGTGGGCCGCTGAAGGGTTCGCGGTGTCGAAATCGAGCGTGCCTTCGAATGTGCGGAACGTGCCGTAAACCCGCGAACTGAACTGCTTGTATGTGAAGGAAAGCGTGCTGGCGGTGGTATTGACCTGCGTGTATTCGACGGCATCGGCGCAAGACAACGCGCCTAAGGTAAGTGCGACAATGCAGGCGGCGGAACGCGGAAATCGAGGGTGCATGGTCTGCCTCGGCGATACTCTATTGTCAGTCGGTGGCTTTCACCGATTTGAGAAGGTTGTTGCGCAGCTTCACCACCGACTTTTGCAGTACCACGAATTCATCCGGCGTCAGCCCCGTGGCGTCGGCGAGTCCTGATTCCGGGTGGTTTTCGCGCAGCTCACGGCCTTGCCTGGTCAGTTTGATCCGCACTTGCCGCTCGTCCTCGGGGTCGCGCTGGCGTTGCAGATAACCCATCGCCTCCAGCTTCTTCAAAATCGGCGTGAGCGTGTTGGATTCCAGAAACAGCTTTTCGCCCAGGCTGCCGACGGTTTGATCGTCTGCTTCCCAAAGCACAACCAGAGTGATGTATTGCGTGTAAGTCAGGCCGAGTTGTTCGAGCAGCGGTTTGTAGGCCTTGCCAAAGGCCAGGTTGGCGGAATAAACCGCGAAACACAGGAAGTCGGCGAGTTTCAGGTCGGCGGGGTCTACCTCGACAGTGGTTTTCATGGGCATCCTCATTGGGCCAGAAACTGATGGTTCGCAAGCGCCAGACTATACGTCGTACGCGACAGTGTCGGAAGTGACACGGTTGCGATCATCAAGGCCGGCGGCCGGTCCGACCCGCTTCGCGCAGTCGGCCGGCCATGCGGCGCATCACTCAACGATGGCGTTCAGCGCGACGTCGATGTTGCCCCGTGTGGCTTTCGAGTACGGGCAGATCTGGTCGGCGTCGTGCGCCAGCTGGGTGGCGACTTCTTGCGGCAGACCCGGAACGCGCAGGGTTAATCGAGCCTGAATGAAATAAGCCTGACCGGTCTGCCCCAAGTCGACTTCAATGTCCACCGACGTATCGGCCGGAAGTGTCACGTTCAGCCCCTTGGCCACCAACGCGACGGCAGCGGAGTAGCAGGCCGACCAGGCGCCGGCAAACAATTGCTCGGCGGTCGGGTGTGGCACGGCGTTCGTGAACTCATGCACCGGTTTTGGATTGCCGGGCGAGGACAGCACGATATCGAGGTTGCCGTTATGGCCGCGCGACGTGGTGCCGGCGGCGCTAAGGCTGGTGTGGGTTTTGCCGGTGGCCAGTACTTTTTCGATCTTGCTCATGATGATTCTCTCAATAGTTCAGATTGTTAACGCATACGCTTTTATCGCATGCGACTTGATTGATACTAATTAAGCGGTGATGACGTTCAGGGCCACATCAATATTGCCGCGTGTAGCTTTGGAGTACGGACAGATCTGATCGGCGGTGTGCGCCAGTGTCGTCGCGATGTCATGCGCCAGACCGGGCACGCGCAGGGTCAACCGCGCCTGAAGGAAGTAAGCATCACCGGTCTGGCCCAGATCGACTTCTATATCGACGGAAAAGTCTGCGGGCAGCACCACGTTCAAGTCATTGGCCACCAGACCGACCGCTGCGGTGTAGCAAGCCGACCATGCACCGGCGAACAGTTGCTCGGCAGCCGGGTGTGGCTGGGTCGCGGCGAACACATGGGCTGGCTTGGCATTGCCCGGCGTCGACAGGGTGATGTCGAGGCTGCCGTTGTGGCCGCGCGAGGTGGTGCCGGTAGCGCTGGCGGTGGTGTGGGTTTTTCCGGTGGCCAGGACTTTTTCGATCTTGCTCATGGGGGTGAATCCTCTGCGGTGCGATAAGTTAGATTTAACATCGTATTCGATTGTATCGTATGCGATTTATTAATATTCACGCAGAGCCGGATTCGTGTCAATAGCTCGTAGGGCGCTTCGCCGACGAACGGTAACTGCGCTACCCGAGCGCCCTCAACTTCAACGCGCATAAAAAAAGAGCCACCCTGTCAGGGGCGGCCCTCTTTTTTCTGGGAAGCTCAACGAAGGTTAAAGCCTAGCAAGCACTCGCAACGGTCCGCTGAGGCACCACAGCGTAGTGCTGCTGTTTCACTCGCTGAGTCAATACCAGCATTGACAGGAAACCCAGTGCAATCAACAGCGGATACGCCATCAACAGTTCGGAAAGCGAATACTTCCAGGCCAGCGGGCGTCCGACGCCCAGCAAGGCGGCATACATCCAGGACACTGCCGACAGTGAACCGCAAAACAGCGCCAGCATCCGTGCGCTAAAACCGAGCTGGAGCAGCGAGCCGGCCTTTTGCATTGCAGGCAACACGAGGCGATGCAACAAGATGCCGTTGTAAGTCAGCAGCATGACAATGATCACTTTGGCTTGAAGTTTTGGATTCATAAAGTATTGAACTCCTTTTTCAAGATAATCAATGCCCACGATTGCAATGCCGGTTACCCACAATGCAACTAATGCAACCACCACAGACGTCTGGAGACTTTCCAGATGAGCATTATCGTGCTCCGAGAACACCTTACCCTTCAATAAATTCTTGACCATCGCAATATCACTGGTCAACACCAAACCAATGGCAACACAACAAGCGACCAGGTGAGCATAAACAACACCCAACCGTACAAATTCCATGCATTCTTTGTTTTCAATCAGGCTCATAATTGTATTTATTGTCACGGTAATATCTCCAACTGTTTCTACAGTTCAGACCATTAGTTTGGCGGGGCATTAATCAAGTTAATATCCCCGTGCGATCCGACTGATACAAGACAAGCCAAATCAGCGACCTGGCACGGCTGAACCGATTGATTTGCGTGGCAAATACACAACCGGCTAGGTGTTGGCTCCTGAATTTCAGGTACAAAAATCCTCATTTGCATTCAATGCATATGAGGTTCAATTTCCACTTCTTTTTCTGCGGGTGCAGGAGCAGGTCATGGTGACGTGCTGAAGTATCAGAGGGCATCGAAGCTCAAATGTTCATTTTTTGATCAGAGTACCGACAAACGGTTAATTCCGAAGATGCAACTCGCCTTGATGCCGAATATTCAACTTGCCCGAAAGCCGCGCACTAACTGGCCTCGTGAATTACATGAAGTTGGAAATCCCTCTATTGGATCCACTAGTTGTTATGTCACTAACGAAAAGTGCAATAGAGATCCACTCGTATCTAGCATTAAAACAGTCATACTTATTATGTTTCACGATTGAAACACCAGGATCCAATCTACACCAACCGCTCGATCTTCTGGTGCTTCCAAACCCGTTTGTAATACAGCGTCTGCAATACCAACATTCCCAGGTACGCCACCGGAAACGCCATCCACACACCCTGCAACCCAAACTGCCCGTTCAGCGCATACGCCACCGGCAACTGCACCCCGAGCACGCACACAATCGAAATCGCCATCGGCACCAACGCCGTACCGCTGGCGCGCATGATCCCGCCGATGATCGCCTGAAAGCCGAACACCAACAGACTCCAGAGCATGATGTGCAACAGATACTCGGCCTTCGCCCGGGTCGAATTGTCCGTGAGAAACAACCCCAGCAGCCAGTGCGACAACAGGTAACCCAACACCACCAGGCCACCGGTCAGGCACACATTGATCAACAACCCCGTGCGCAGAATCGGCCCGATGCGCTCGATGCGCCCTGCCCCAATCGCCTGAGCCCCAAGAATCGACGCGGTGATCGCAATCGACAACGCCGGAAACTGCACGTAATTGACGATCTGCGTCACCGCCCCATACGCCGCCGTCGCCTGCGAACCGTGCTGATTCACCAGCGCCAGAATTACCAGTTCCGACACCGACAACACCACCATCTGCAACCCGGTCGGCACCCCGATGCGCAACACCTTGCCGAGAATCACCCGATCCAGCCGCATCGCCGCAAACATCTCCCGATCCGGCGCCAACGGATGCCCCCGCCGAATCAACCGCCACGCCAACCACCCCATCGCCGCCAGGTTCCCCACCAACCCCGCATACGCCGCACTCTGAATCCCCAACATCGGCAACCCGAACCAACCCCGAATCAACACCGGCGTCAACGCCAACCCGATACACGTCGACACCACCAACGCCACCAGCGGCGACACCGTATCGCTCACCCCGCGCAGCAATTGGGTGAATAGCACGTACACCAGCAGCGACGGCATGATCCACATCATCACGCGGGCGTAAGCGACGGCGTCGTCCAGGACGTCCGCCGGCGTGCCCAAACCCTGTAACGCTGGTCGTGCGAACACGCTGCCCAATATCGCCGCCGCCAAACCGATGAAGGCGCCCAACAGCAAAGTCGTCGCGGCGATGGCCTTTACCAAATGCGGCTCCCGGGCGCCCCAGGCTTGACCGATGAGCACACCCGCACCCGCGCCGAGGCCGATGACCAGGGCGATGAAGAAGAATACGATGGGGAACATGCCAGAGACGGCGGCCAGCGCTTGGGTGCCGAGCATCTGGCCGATATAGATGCTGTTGACGGTGCCCGACAGGGATTGGAGGAAGTTGGAGAGGACCATTGGGGCCAGGAATAAGAGGTAAGTTTTCCAGAGGGGGTGTTGGGTGGTCGGGGTTTGCATTGGGTGGACGTCCAGCTCGGCTGCGGGGTCGGGATTCTAGAGGATAGCGTTAGTGGGGATGAACAGAGTTGGGTGAAACTTTTGGCGCTGTTTCGATCAATTCAGAAACGTTGATTATTGGTCCTAGGACGGCATAAAAATTCCTACACAAACCTCGGAATCCGTCACCTTCCCCGCCGTTCTGATGAAGCTTATAGTCAGCCCCGTCGCCCAAAATGGCGATTCGGGTTTGGCGACCTGATCGGTCGGATGTAAAAGCGCTGTGCTTTAATGCAGTCGCTTTTGCATGCCCGCAAAGCTGTTTTATGGCAGCTGTGCGCGGGAGACCTTCGGGTCTGCCGGTTTCCCGATCCCGGTTCGCCAACCTGCGTACAGCTGTCACCCATTCGTTTGGCGACGATTGAGGGGCAGTCAACCTTTGCCTTGATCGGAGTTACAACTATGGAAAGATACATGCCCCTCACCGGAATCGACCTGATCCCGGCCTCCCTGCTCATCGACACCCAAGCCCCACTCGACGTTCTGCAAGCGGCAGCTGATTACCGCATTCGAACGGTTACGCAGGTGCTCGAAAACATCGCCTTTCGTGCTGAGATCGGTTGCGACACTGTGGTGCTGTCGGACTTTTCAAAATTGCTGGACATTCCGTTGCGCGATGGGTGTGACTTGATGGATGTGATTGGTCGGCGATTGCGAGCGCAGACGAAGGCTTGAATGAAAACGGGCGCTAAAGGCGCCCGTATTTTGTTCAACTCTAAAAAGATCTGGCATCTTTATTCCGCGGCATAACTCTTGTCCGCTTTCGGCTCAGGCTGTGTAAAAAACGTAGGCACCGTTTTAAAGTCTGCGTTGCTACGTAAAATCTGCCAGTCCTTGGTGACCCAGCCAGACCTCAAATTTGCGTAGAAACGCGATTTTGGTTCTGTACCTCAACCCTGCGCTAAAACGTTTTTACACAGCCTCAGCCAAAAGCAGCCAGTCGAATCAGATGATCGCTCCCATTCAAAGCGTGGGAGCGACCTTGCTTGATCAGACCTTGAAATGGCTGACCATCACTTGCAGCTGGGTGCCCAGCCGTGCCAGCGCGACGCTTGAGGCAGCGGTTTCGTCGCTGGCGGCAGCGGTCTGCTCAGAGACGTCGCGCACATTGATGATGCTGCGGCTGATTTCGTCAGCCACGGTGCTTTGTTGCTCGGCGGCGGCCGCGATTTGCTGATTCATCGATTGGATGTTTGATACGGTACGGGTGATGTTTCCCAGTGAGACACCGGCCTTGCGAGTCAACGCCACGCTGCTGTCGGTCAGGCTGCGGCTGTTGCTCATGATGCTGGCCACCTGCTGGGTGCCACTCTGCAAACCGGCGACCAGCCCTTCAATTTCCTCGGTGGACTTCTGGGTGCGCTGGGCCAGACCGCGAACTTCGTCGGCGACCACGGCAAAACCGCGACCGGCCTCACCGGCACGGGCGGCTTCGATGGCGGCGTTGAGGGCCAACAGGTTGGTCTGCTCGGCCACGGCCTTGATCACGTCCATGACACTACCGATTTTGTTGCTTTCCTGCTGCAAGAGGGTCATAGCCTCGGTAGAGCGCACCACTTCCTCAGCCAGGCGTTCGATCTGCACAATCGCTTCCCCCACGACTTTGTTGCCTTCGCGAGCCTCGCCATCGGCCGTTGTGGCGGCTTGCGAGGCCTGATCGGCATTGCGCGTGACGTCCTGCACGGTGGCGGTCATTTCGTGCATGGCAGTAGCGACCTGATCGGTCTCGACTTTCTGGTTATTGACCCCGACGCTGGTTTGTTCGGTGACGGCCGACAGCTCCTCCGCAGCGCTAGCGATCTGTGTCACGCCGTTGCGAACACCGCCGATGAGGTTGCGCAGGGTCTCACCCATGTGCTGGATACCTTGTTGCAGCACGCCCAGCTCATCGCGGCGGGTGACCACCAGGTTCTGGGTGAGGTCGCCAGCCGCAATGCGTTCGACGACGCCGAGGGTTTCGCGGATCGGACGGGTGATCTGGCGAGTGATGATGACGGCGGCCAGAATGCCAAACAACAAGGCCAATAAGGTGCTGCCGAACAGCAACGTGCGAGTCTGGGCGATTTCGCTGGCGCGGCTGTCCAGTTGTAACTGGTACAGGCCGTCACTGCGGGTCAATAAATCGAGCCCCTGGTCGACCATTTCTTTGCTCGCCAGGGTAACGACGTTGCCAGCGGTTTTATAGTCCTGCAAGGCCGTGCGGTAGTTGCCTAGGGCACTTTCGAACTGGCGCAACGCGTCCTGCTGGGTAGCACTGAAATACTCACTAAGCTGTTTCAGGCCGTCAATCGCTTCATTCAGTTGCTTGACAGCCTTCTGCTCCGTATCCGGAGTGCTGTTTGCGGTGTAAGCGCTAACTTCGTTACGGGTCAGCAGCAACTGTTCCTTGGCGCGGCTAATGGTCTGAAAACGTTCGAAACGATCCGCGTCGCCCGGAGGTAATTGCAGCACGCTGTTGTGAATCGTCGTGATCTGCTTACCGGCTGCTTCGGCGTTACTAATCATGGCCTGCCGTGCGTTGTTTACGGCGCGATACGCGTCGCGCATTTTATTCAGCGATTGCTGGAAGTTGCTGATAATGACCGCTTGTTCCTTGAGCAGCTTGAGGTTCTCCGGGCGAGTAAACGCTTTGATCAGTTTTTGCTGCTGGGCGATGAACGCATCCAGGTTGGTTTGCACGTTCTGGGCGGCGCCTTCATCGCCATTGGACAGTAGGTATTGCAGACGGGACTCGCGTGTTTTGCTCAGCAACGTGTTCAACTGGGTGATATCGCCCATTCGGTCGCTGCGCCACACCAGTTTGTCCACGCTGGTCCAGCCGGCTAAAGCCAGGACGGTGGTTAAGGCCAAAACCAGGCCAAATCCCAGGCCCAGCTTGAGGTTGACGCTAAGATTACCGAGAAATTTACTCATTTCATTCCTTGCAGGGGCACGCTGCTCTAGTGTTCGGGTATCTGAGGAGCTGCCCTCAGGCCGTGATGCCTCATAGCCATTATCGCGAGGATATATGACTGCTTAAACGTTTCTCTAATGTTTTTTTTAAATTTTTTGCATCATTTCGGTGCAAAACTTTCGATAATTACTTTACCTAGCAGAGAGGTACGTGGATTGCCGAAGTGTGTTGTTGGATGATCGAATCTTTTCGCCCTACATACAGGCAGTAGTCGATGGCGCTTGCCGCCAAATATCACCGCAGGCCAACACACCACTTCAGAAATACAGGAATTTTCTTGCGTGCTCGCCGGAACGGTTTGGGTAAAGCCGTAAACCAGCATTGAATCTGATGAAACGATTGCATGGAATTGAGTAGCACACTTCGTGACTAAGACTGGTGCAGAACTTTCGATTTGCTGCCGTAGAGACAGGTAGCTTTCGGCCAGAAGCGGTCTCTCGACAATACTCAGGGAAGAACCATGCAACCATCACTCAATCGGATAATGCCCAATTTAAGATACTGCCGGCGCTCGGAAACATTTTCACACAGCCTCGGCCGAAATCAGTTAGTCGTGCGATTTGTATAGCCCTATGAGCGGGAGGCGTCGGCTACGGAAAGCTACCAGTGCGATCTCCGTTACCTCTGCTGAGGATAAGAAGGTTTATGGCAAATTCAGGGCATCGATAGGCCGCCTTGGGCCCGGCGCAGCGTGAAGTTTGCGCCTATTTTATTGGCTTACGGCCATTAACTATAATAAATAGTACCATTGATTCTAATGTGTCGATATTGGTGGGCTAATATCAAGCCGACAAGCAAATACGCTTTGAATATATGTGCGTGAGGTTGAGTTGTCGGTAGATATTATGGTGGTGCGACTTCAAATAATTATTAATCGTTCCAGGTAAAGCCGTTGTTAGTAGGCTGACGAGGCTGACAATGGATTCTAATATTCTGATGGATATATTGGATACGAGCGCTGATGCGGACGTAATTAATGCCTCCGTACGTTTCTCTTCACCAAAAAAGAATAGTTGGTAGAGTTTTTTGTCGATCATGAAGATCAAGAGTTCCACTGTTGTTCAATAGTCATAGAGGATCTTTCAATCATGTACGGAATGACTCTGGCCAGGCTGGGTGGCTTTGCCGTTATCGCATTTTTCCTCGGCGCAGGTAGCTGCGTCGCTGGAGATGATGTAGAAAACAGGCTCAGGGCTGTCGTGGACGCGGCTATCCGACCGGTTATGCAAGAGTATGGCATTCCTGGCATGGCGGTGGCCGTAACACTCCATGGGAAGCAGTATTACTTTAACTACGGCGTTATCTCCATGGAGGAAGGGAGGCCGAAGGTCACCGAGCAGACAATTTTTGAGATCGGCTCGATTAGTAAAATCTTCACGGCGACCCTCGCATCCTACGCGCAGGAAACCGGAAAGCTTTCCCTGTCTGATCCCGCAAGCCAATACCTGCCTTCGCTGCGTGGCAGCAGCCTCGACAACATCAGCCTGCTCGATCTTGGAACCTACACGGCCGGCGGTCTGCCGCTGCGGTTTCCGGGCGATGTGGACAGTCACGAAACAATGATCGGTTATTTTAAAAACTGGCAACCGAACTATGCCGCCGGAACAATGAGGCTCTACTCGAACCCGAGCATCGGTCTGCTCGGCTTTCTGACCGCCGAGAGCATGGGGGAGCCTTTCGAAGATCTACTGGAAAAGAAACTGTTTCCGATGCTCGGCCTGAAGCAAAGTTACGTCAGGGTCCCTCAAGCGCAGATGAGTCTTTACGCGTACGGCTATAGCAAAGAGGGCGTGCCGTCCAGGATGGTCCCAGGTGTTCTGTATGCCGAGGGTTATGGCGTGACATCCAGCTCGGCGGACATGATTCATTTCGTCGAGGCAAACATGCAGGAGGTGGATCTGGATGAGCCTCTGCAACGTGCGATCACTGCAACGCATACAGGCTACTATAAGGTCGCAGATATGACGCAAGGCTTGGGATGGGAGTTTTACCCATATCCAATAGAGCTCGACCGCTTGCTCGCGGGCAACTCGTACCCAATGATCCTTGAGGCCCATGAAATTACCCGGCTCAACCCTCCGCTGCCGCCGCAGGATAACGTGCTCATTAACAAGCCAGGCATGACGGACGGTTTCGGCGCTTACGTGGCCTTTGTTCCAGCCAAGGGCATGGGCATCGTGACGCTGGCGAACAAGAACTATCCCCTCCCTGCGAAGGTGAAAGCCGCCCATGAAGTATTGACGGCCCTGGATACTCGGATTGGATCGAGTGCACATCAGTGAGCGCTTGAAACTCTATGCCCTTAGCGAGGTGGCCTGGATGAGGATTGGTGGGCAATGTTTTTTGTCCACCCGATTCAGCGACTGTGGGTCGGGAACTGCCCTTCGCGGGAGGCAGTAAACGGTCAAAAGCAGGCAGTCGCTGACCGATCATATTTGTTCCAGCAACCAGGTGTGAAACGCGATGAGTGATGGCAGCATTTCGTTGCGCGGCGGATATGTTAACTGCGCTGACTGGCGAAAGGACGCCGAGTGCTTCCAGTCTGAATAGGCCCGCTATGGCAACTCGGACAACGTTGGCCGCGCGAGATCGATCTGGATAATCCGCTCTACTTCATCATGAGGAACGCCGAGGCCGCGAAGGATGTACTGCACCATGCTCTCCACCGCACTCGCTGGGCGCTCCCCTTCGAGGATCTTGCGCAGCAGGTAAAGCATGCCGCCAATGATGCAGTCGACGGTTGAGGTGATATCGACGACGTCGAAGGCCTTGGAGTTGTTGCCTGTGAGAATGTCCCGGGCCAAGGGGTTCCCCATGGTCGATATCATGTCGTTGATGCTGTACACCGAGTGCACCAGAAACCAGCCCCAGACCGGATCGGTAAGACCGCGGTGGATGGTTCTACGAATGTTGACCCCAACTCTTTCGGCGATGCCGGCCTCTGGCGAGGTTGCCGCATCCAGCGCCTCGATCATCAGCATGGCGTCTTCGATGAAGACCGCGCGGGCGACTTCTTCTTTGCTGGAGAAGTAGTTGTAGAAAGAGCCGAAGGACAACTCGGCTTCCTCGGTGATGTCGTTGATGGCGGTGGCTTCGATGCCCTTGCGGCCCATCACCGAGCGGGCGGCCCTCAGCAGTCTGTTGCGGGTACGCAAGCGGGCCTTTTCATGGATGCGGGGTTGGCGTGGCGGGTTTGCTTCAACAGCGGCGGGAGATGCAGTGGGTAAGGCCTTTCCCTTTTTAGCAGCGGGTTCTGCTGCTTTCCGGCGTTTAGGCGGCTGGGCCTCGTGCGTTACCTTGTCTTTCATGTCACTTACCATCATCGGCGCTAGAGCAGTCGGCGAAAGGATACCCGAGTCAACTGGAGCATGACAGCGGCCGGCCCGGAGCGCGAATAACGGTGCTTCGTTATCCCAGGTTGGCCCTGCAATAACGAAGCATCCACGCAATGACGTCACAAACGTTTCTAGCCCCAGCAAAAAACACGCCGGGTAGCCAACGTCAGAACGGGTGTTTTCAGCTAGCCAAGATCAAACCAACAGGTGGCCGGGTCGAGGGCATGCAACTGTTTGTAGGCACCCGAGAAGAACAACAGCGGACGGCCGTCCGACTCCTCCAGGGCCTCGACATCGGCGGTGTAGATCAAATGATCGCCGCCGACATGCACGGCATTGGCGCGCACCGCTAATTGTACCAATGCACCGTCTAATACCGGCGCCTGGTCCAACTGGCGGAATACCGGCTGCTGATCAGGGATGGGGCGACCGCCGAAATGGCTGCTGACCGCCTCATGCTCCTCCCGCAGAAAGCTGATGCCAAAGGCATCGCCCGCCTGAATGCTGCTGGCAAAACGCGCCTGGGTGCGCACCGCGATCAGCACCATGGGCGGGTCCACCGACAACGACATGAAGGCATTGGCCGTCATACCGGTGGGCTGACCTTCATGGATGAAGCTGACCACGGTAACACCCGTGGCAAACTTGCCCATCACGCGGCGAAACGACCGCGCATCTACGTCACAAACTTGCATAACCGGACTCCTCGTCGATACGCACGATCACGCCGCTTAGATAAAAGGGGTGCCCGGGGTCATGCCGCAGAGGATCCGGCCGTAGGTTTCGAAGTTGGTGTTGGGGCTGACAATGCCATGCAGCGACGCGATACGGGCGTCCTGCCAAATCTTGGCCATGGGGTTATTGACCGCCGCCAGCGAGCCGCCTGAGGCTGAGGCCAACAAATCGACGGCTTCCCAGATAAGCTTTTCGGCGTATCCAACATCGCGGCGTACCTTGGCGCGTTCTAGAAAATCCATGTAGCTGCCGGAGGCGGCGCTGATGTCCATGGCGTCTGCATGGCGTTCGAGGATGGTTCGCGCCGCATCGATTTTGGCGGAGGCTTCACCGACCTGCAGGTGAGTGATCGGCGCCTCGGACTGCTTGGCGTACCAGGAGTATTGAATGCCCCGACGTGGCAGGGTTTCCAGAAAGGTTTCCAGCGCTGCTACGCCCAGTCCTAGCGCCGGAAAGGCCAGGATTATCGACAGCATCGGCATGCACGCAGTGCGGAACAGCGGTTCATCCGCCAAGTGGGTGGACAGGTAGTTCCCCTCGATGGCCTGGGAGACTGACGCGATGCGCGCCTGAGGCACGAACACGTTTTTCACCATAACGCTGGAACTGCCGCTGCCGCTGATCCCGATCACATTCCAGTCGTGCAGAATTTCGATCTGTTCGACGGGAATCAGCGCAACGCCTTGGTCGACCATATTGCCGCTGGCGTCCACCAAGGGAATTCCCAGCATGTCCCAGGTAGCGTGATAAATCCCGGAGTTGAAGCCCCACAGCCCCTCTTCAATCAGGTAACCGCCTTCCACCTTCTTGACCACCGCCTTGCGCGGCGACAGCACGCCCACTACGCGCGCCGGCTTGCTGCCACGAAATACCTCTTGCGCCGCAGCTTCGCCAAAGAACGTAGCGGCGGACCAGGTGGTGACATTGATCAACGCCGTTACCCAGGCTACCGAGGCGTCGGCGCGACCCAGTTCGGCCACCACGTTGAGGAAAGTTCGCACCGAGACAGCCTCACCACCAAACTGGCGCGGCGTAGTCATGCTTAACAGGCCGCCGGCTTCGAGGTCCGCGATGGTTTCGGCGGGCAGGCGGCCGAGAGCAGCGGTTTCCTGGGCACGAGCCTTGAGCGTAGGGATCAGCGAGCGAGCGTAGTCCTGCAAAGCAAGGCCGCGATCGCTTGCGCTATCGATGGGTTGCACTGGGTCTGCTGGGTAAATCGCGTTCATGATTTCATCCTTTTTTGGTGTTGTTTTGTGATGCTCATGACCAGGAGCGAAAGCCGGGGCAAGAGTTATTGATATAGTCATCATATTTGATGATGTCATCAATAGTTCTTTTAGAGTGTTTGATTCTTACGATCACAGCGTCGGTGGGCAATACGTTCTAAACGCACTTGGCTTCATGCCTGTAACGCGGGCTTGGGTCAGCCACAAACGCCAAGGCAGGTGCCGGGATCTAGTAGTCGCCATGAGCAGGGCCGAGCAACGGTCCCGGGTCTGGCATGATCCAGCGATGATAAGGGTCTGCCCCGCAGGGCATCGATACTCGTCCGACACAATAAGATAAATGAAATCCTGCTTGCCAAATCTGCCTTCGACTTTGCTGCCAGATGTGAGGGGTTTCGGTACGTAGGTAGTGGTTCGCCATATTGCTCAGCTGCCCGCGATCATTGCCAACGTTGGTCACCTCATGGGCAATGATCAGATGGTGTTTGTCGTCGACAGCGGTTTGTACGTTGTAGCCAACCGTTTCGGTGCCTCGGCCGCTCGTGGCCATTGAGCGTGCATCTGGATCTGTGAGGGAGATCTGCTGGTCTGGACTTTCGTGGAGCTGAACCTCGATATCCTTGAGTTTCTGCATCTGCTTTTTCAGTGTTTCTATCTTTTCTTTAAGCCGCTCTGCTTTGGCCTCGGCCACTTCGGGCGTTGCCCGATCCGCCGAATCCATCGCCGCCAGATATCGATCAATGCTCTGCTCGATCTGCTGCATGCGAGCCTTTACTTTGCCCTGGGTGAAGTTACGGTCGCGTTTGTTGACGGCTTTGAATTTGCTGCCGTCGATGGCGATGATCGACTGAGAGAAGAGATTGAGGGTGCGGCAAAGAACTACGAACTGGCGGCATACGCTTCGAATGGCTTTGCCGTTGTCTTTGCGAAAGTCGGCAATGGTTTTGAAGTCCCGGGCCATACGCCCTGTCAGCCACATCAACTCGACGTTGCGCTCGGCCTCACGCTCTAGCCGGCGGCTGGACTGAATCCGATTGAGGTAGCCGTAGATATAGATCTTCAGCAACACCGCTGGATGGTGGGCCGGACGACCCGTTGCAGCAGGATCAACACCTTCAAACCCAAGTGCACCCAGGTCGAGTTCATCGACGAAAACATCGACCACTCGGACTGGATTTTCTTCGGTTCGTAGTCGTCCAGGCACTCCGGCAGCAGCGTCACCTGCGTCCGAGTCTCACCTTCAATGAATCGCTTCATGATCGCCCCCGATACGATCTGGACGATCAGAAGGGTAGACAATCATTTGGCGTTTTCACACAGCCTGGACCCAAAGCTGGCGGTCAGCAGCGGCAGAATTCGGCCCGTATTTAACAAAATAATCGGCTGATTGCTCGAGTTACAATGCGACCTGCTAAAAGGATTTGGCTCTCGTTAGAGTGTTTAGTCCGGCGCGTAAGCCTTCAGAAAGGTAAAAACGGCTCGATCCACCGCGAGCGCAAGTTCCTTTTCATCTGGGGCGCTTTCCAGCACGCGTAACAGTAATGGCTCGGCAAGGTCAGCCTCCAATAGGGCGCGCAGATGCTCTGCGGCAAGTTGTGGATCGGCGGTGCGCAAGACTCCCAGTGCCATGCAGTTGGATAGAAACGCTGCAACATGTGCCCGCAGAGAGATGATCTTGGTGAAGAACAGTTTGCCGATATCAGAGCGTTCCGCTTCGGCGATCATCAGGCGGCGCACAGCCACCATGTCGGCGGAGCAGATCAACCGCAGGAAACTGACTCCAAAATTTCGAAGTACTGATTCCGGGTCGGTTCGAGATGCATCCAACTGCGCAATGGCTCCCGAGATGTACTCTTCGGCGGCACCCACCATACATTCGAGGAACAGATCTTCCTTCGAGGGGAAGTGGCTGTAGATCGTCGCCTTGGAGCCGCCAACCTCGGTGGTTATTTGTGAGACAGATGTCTTGTCGAACCCCTGCGTACGGAATAACCGGTAAGCGGTGTCCAGAATCGCGTCCCGCTTAGCACTCCTTCTATTCATGTGTTCTCCTTCGCTGCATGAACTGAACTGTTCTGTACAGTTTTTCTTGACGGAAGCCCAATGTCAACGATATAAACTGTACCGTACGGTACGGATCTACAAATTCTCTATCGATAATCGTCCCTTGCCACCTGTCACCCCGGCACCTCTTCGGGTTTGATTGCTAGCTGCAATCCTCGTCGCGGTCTGGGAGGGCGCCCAAAACTACGAATGAACAACTCAAGGAATTCGAGGAGCTATCAATGGCCCAACCTATCGAAAATTTCACCCCAAGCACTACTATTCCAAGACGCAGTAAACGCGGGCGACTGACGGTTCTGTTCGGACTGCTTGCCATTTTTTTGATGATTGCGGGAGCCGGTGGATGGGTCTACTTGAGTCAAATGGACTTTCGCCATGCCGAGAAAGCGCCAGGGCTCACGGTAGATAGCGGGGCGATGAGCTTTTTCCAACATGTAATGGAGCAGGACTATCTGGTAGGACTTTCCGGCGGCAAGTCGGCTTTGGCGGAGCTTTCCTTGGTCAGCCCGGTTGAGCAGATGCCGAGTTCCAGTCTGGCAGCCCTGTATGCAGAGGGCGAGGCGATGGCCACTGAGTCCTACAAGGGCAAGAAGGTAATTGTCAGCGGAAAAATCGTCGCCGTCAGGGTTGACTTCAACGATGACGTGATCGTCGAGCTTCCCGGTTATGACCTTTTCTCCAATGTTCAGGCGGTTCTCCACCAGGACGCCAAGCGTTACACCGGCCCTATCCTGAAAGGCGAAAATGTGCGGCTTTATTGCACCGTGCATGGAAAGACGCTCGCCGACATCGCCAGTCTGGTCTACCTGACGGATTGCGAATCGGTTGATCTCAGTAATGATGCCCGCGAGTTCGCAGCGCACCTTACTGACAAGATGAATACCTGGTTGCACACCGGGGGCTCACACGATTTTCGTTCCGATTACGTCGCCTCCTATTTTCTGACGACCTATCTCACCGGAACAAGGTTGCCGGTAGATCACCCGTGCCGACTCAAGCACGCCTCCCTCGATGAATGTGTCAGTTCATTCGAGTCTATTGACCTGCGAGCCCTATTTGAAATGGCAAGGGTCGATCTCGATAGTTGGCGCCCATGGTTAGGATTACAGCCACTGGCAAGGCAGGTCAGCAGCCGTTGATCCACTGAACTCCTGAGGTTGGACTTCATGATGATTCATCCTGACGCGATCGCGGCGACTCAGATATCCCGCGTTACTTCGATAGTCAAGTTCGAGGTCACAGCCCAGGCACCCGCCTTTTTATGGAGCCCCCCACACCATGCCTAAAACCCTAGGCTTTGCCCTTGCCGCCCTGCTCGCCGTCGCCGCTATTTCATTGTGGACTCTATTCGCCCAGTTCGCCCCAACCGTCAAATCCGCCATCGAGACCGAAGGCGGCCTTGCCACTCAAGCACAGGTGCTCGTGGGTACCGTTGAATTCTCGCCCTTCTCCGGAACGGGGGTGCTCGATGGGCTTACCGTGGGCAACCCTAATGGTTTTTCTTCGCCCTATGCGGTGGTGGTGAACCGTGTCGCCTTGCAGGTGGAGAGTGCCTCCGTTCTTGGAGGCGGCCCTGTCATTGTCGACTCCGTCACAATCATCGCGCCGCAGATCACTTTCAAGGCGCAAAGTCCCACCGCCATTAGCAATCTGGAAACTATCAAGAACAACGCCCAAGCCTATTCCGCCACCCCGGCTGCTATACGGGCGGACAGCACCGTACGCAAGGTCATCATCCGCGATCTCACCGTCATGGGCGGCTCGATCTCACTTGACATTCCCCTGTCCGGAGGCGCGCTTACGGTACCGCTGCCTCCGCTGCATCTCGCCAATATCGGCGTGACCACAAACGGTGCCACCCCGCCCGCGATCATCCGCGCCGTGTGCGAGGCACTCGCTGAGGCAGCCAAAAAGGCAGTCACCGAAGCCATTGCCCAGAAGGTCAAATCCGTTGCCCATCTGCTCAAGCCGCCCGCAGGTGGGTTACCAAAGCTACCGCCGCCGCCTTTGCCCCAGCCAACTTCCCCACCCGGTCCTACTGACATAAAACCTATGCCGTCCCCGCCCGGTTTTCCCGACATAAAACCTCTGCCATCCCTACCCGATCCTCCCAGCGTAAAGCTCTTGCCTCCTCCCGGCGTGAGGGCCTTACCGCCTCCACCTGGCTTTTAGGGTCTGACTGGGCCACTGCACGCCGGGCGTGTTTGGCGGCATTATTGTGTACGCCCTGATGCAGTACATTCAAGGACGTCAACAATCGTGACCGCAACTTCACTAGCGCCAAACTAAAGCGGCGAATGGAAGAAATTGAATCGAGCATCAGCCGCTACCTGACCGCGCTTGATGCTGCTGATCGACAAGAACCCACTGCCTCCGAGCCCAACGCCGCGCGGCTGGAAGAGAAGATCGCCAAGCTGAAGACGCGAATGAAAGAGCTTCAAGCGATTGAAGCTCAGCTCAACGAATCGCCGGATAAACCGGTCTCACTGACCGATCCAGACACCCGCTCCATGATGACGCGCGGCACCGGAATTGTCGGCTACAACGTGCAAACAGCGTTCGATACCCAGAACCATTTGATCGTTGCACATGAGGTGACCAACGTCGGTTCCGACCGCGATCAACTCAGCTCGATGGCCAAGCAAGCCCGCGAGGCGATGGAGTCAGATACATTGTCGGTAGTGGCTGACCGAGGTTACTTTAAAAGCGAACAAATCCTCGCTTGTCACGAAGCAGGTATCACCGCCTATGCGCCCAAGCCGATGACCTCTGGAGCCAAGGCTGACGGGCGTTTCAATAACGATGCCTTCATCTGCACAATCTTGGGCAAGCCCATTAGCAGGCATCAGCGATCAATTGCGCTCGGATTGCAGCAGGCGTGGCTTGGACATGCCGTTGGCGATCATCGGCGCGGGCTCTTCATCGCCGTGCTGCCGGCAGAGGAATTCGCGTATCGCTTCGGCGGTTCGCCTGGCGCTGGTCACCACGAAAAAATGCCCCTCCCCCTGCAGGATGTGCAGTTCGGCACGGCGAATGGTGCGGCGCAGGATGTGCGCGTTGTACAGCCGCACCAGGGTGTCGCGTTCGCCGGTGAGGATCAGCGTGCGCTGGCGCAGACGGAACAGTCGCAGCAGGCTGGTCCAGCCGACCAGGGCGGTGAGCTGGTGGTAATAAGTTCGCGGGTTGCCCGTGAGCATGCCGTTCATCACACCGAAGCGCAGCAGCGTCTGTATTGAATTGCGCGAGCCTTTTTGCTTGCGCAGTTTGGCGCTTTTGCTCCTGCCAAAAAAATCCAGGATGTCGGCGGGCTTCACCAGCATCGCCGGGCCGGCCGAGGTCGCCGCGAGGATCAGCCGGCGCACCATGCTCGGGTAACGCAGGGCGAACTCTTGCGCCAACGCACCGCCCCAACTCACGCCGAACACATCGACCTGGTCGATTCCCAATTGCTTGAGCATCTCGGCGATCAGGTCCGCATGGCGCGGCAGACGCATCGGCCAGCGGGGCATTTGCGATTTGCCGACCCCAGGCACGTCCAACGTAATGGTCCTGTAGTCCACGAGTTCATCGCGCAGGGGATCGAAGGTACGGATCAAACCACCCAAGCCGTTGAGCAAGAGCAGCGGTGAGCCTTCGCCGCGGATTGAAACGTTCAACTGCAAGTCTTTAATGGTTAATTTTTGCGTTGTCATGATTTCCCCCTTTGCCTGCCCCCTGTTAAGACAACGTCTGGCGTTTACGTTTCAAAAAACGGTGACATTGTTGGCACGGCCCACTCGCCGAGTTCCAATCGTCGTGGTCACGCATCCGTGGCGGTCAGGCTGTCATCGGGTGGCAAGCGGTCCACCCGCAATGCATCAACGACCAGCGAAAATGCCTGGGAAGGTTGCCGGCGGCTGGGGTAGTACAAGTGAAAACCGCCGAATGGCTCACACCAGTCTTCCATTACCCGAACCAGGCGCCCTTGAGCCAGTTGTGAGGCGAACTCGTCCTCGGGCAGGTAAGCGATGCCCAGCCCGCTCACCGCTGCATCGGCGATATGGGTGGTGGAGTTAAACAGCAATTGGCCGTTTACCCGCACTTTCAGCTTCTGGCCCTGACGCTCGAATTCCCACGCGTCCATACCGTCATAGGTGGGGAAACGTATGTCAATGCAGCGATGTGCTGCCAGATCGCGAGGGTGTTCAGGGATAGGGTTTTGGGCTAAGTAGCTTGGCGCTGCCACTACGGCCATCCGTATTGCCGGGCCAATGGGCACGGCAATCATGTCTTGGGCCACCGTGTCACTGAAGCGCACGCCAGCATCGAAGCGGTCGGCGACGATATCGCGAAAGCCATAGTTGATATCGAACTCCAGCTTGATATCCGGGTACATCTGCAGCAGCGGCGTCAGCTTGGGTAGCAGCGTCGTTTTGATGATGTTGTCACCGCAGGTAATCTGCACCGTACCGGCCGGTTTGTCGCGCAGCTCGGTCAAGGCTTCCACTTCGGCTTCGATTTCATCAAAGCGATGGCCCACCGCTTCCAGCAGCCGCTCCCCCGCCGCAGTCAGAGAAACGCTGCGCGTGGTGCGAGTAAGCAAGCGAATTTTTAGACGTGCTTCCAAGGCCGAAACCACCTGACTCACTGCCGATTGGGTCACCCCAAGTTGCACCGCAGCGCGGGTGAAGCTGCCCACGCGCGCCACGGTCACAAAGGCCCAGCTGGATCGCCGGCACCGTAAATCGAAAGACTCTGCTTCTGGCGTTAACCGGCTTGATAACTGTCTCGGGCGCCGTCGTGGCACTTGCTCCGAACTACCTGATTTACATGGTTGGGCGTGCCCTGATTGGTGTGGTGATTGGCGGCTTCTGGTCGATGTCGGCAGCCACCGCGATGCGCCTGGTTCCGGCCGCACAGGTGTCCAGGGCGCTGGCTGTTTTCAACAGCGGCAACGCCTTGGCGACCGTGGTGGCAGCGCCACTGGGCAGTTATCTGGGCTCAGTAGTAGGTTGGCGTGGTGCATTTTTTTGCTTGGTTCCGGTGGCGCTAATTGCACTCGTCTGGCAATGGGTCAGCCTGCCAAGTATGGCAACGCAGGAGCGTTCGCCAGGTGCTGGCAATGTTTTCAAACTGCTGAAAAATCGCACGGTGGCGCTGGGCATGGCCGCCGGCAGCCTGTTCTTTATGGGCCAGTTTGCGCTGTTCACTTACCTGCGCCCGTTTCTGGAAACAGTCACCTTGGTCAACGTGCCGACCCTTTCTCTGCTGCTATTGGTGATAGGCATGGCTGGCTTTTGTGGCACGACGATGATCGGCGTGGTGCTGAAACGCAGCCTATACGGCACCCTCAGTACTGTCTCACTGCTGATGGCCGTGATTGCTTTGGGGTTGATTCCTGCTGGCACTTGGGTTATCCCCGTGGCGGTGCTACTGGGGCTCTGGGGATTTATTGCGACGGCAGCGCCAGTGGGTTGGTGGAGTTGGATTGCGCACGCCTTGCCACATCATGCCGAGGCGGGCGGTGGACTGATGGTGGCAATCGTGCAGTTGGCCACCGCAGTGGGTTCCACCGTGGGTGGCGTACTGTTTGACACTCTCGGCTACCAGAGCACTTTCATCACCAGCGCAGTGCTGCTAATGCTGGCCGCCTTATTGACGTTCCTAACCTCACGTTCGCCGGTGCCGCACACCCGGTGACCCTTCCGGCACGAAAAACGGCAACAACGTCGGCTGGATGGATGGATGGATGGATGGATGGAGAAACGCTAACACGTCCAGCCGCTCACTGAGGACTGCTCGCGACCCTCTGCAGACGTTTAGCTTGTAACAGACTGCCTCGCTACTTTCTTTGCAAATGTCTTACCAAAAGCAATCCACCATTTTTCATAATAGAAGGTCGAGATATGCGCGGTGAGAAAAATTGCAACGAACAACAAAGGGCGCTTCAAATATTTTATGACGGTATCTCCGCTTCCCAACCAGCTCTGTTCTAGCAGCGGATGAACAACGTAGAGAGCGTACGAGATGGTGGCGATATAAAATAGAACGCGATTATTCAGAATCTGGGCAGCTCGTGTCCGGCTATTGAGCAATGTGCTCCCCACCATTGCTGCGGCAAGATAGGGGCGAAAGTAGTTCATGAAGCCCGCATCGGGATGACAGGACAAGGCAAACAGGAGGAATAAAACTATTTGCGCGCCCCCCATTTGTGTCGAGAGTTTTGAAAGGGGGTTACCCTGTGTTTTATTGTAAATCAGTGCAAGTATGCAACCAGCAAGTATTTCATCGATGCGGTAATACGTGTTGATTGCGACATGGACATCATTCATGACTCGGTACATCGTGACGGCGATGCAGAGAAGCGGGATTAGCACTACCCACTTGTTTCTCATCAGAACTACCAACAAAGCTATGGCCACATAAAATTGGACCTCCATGCACAAACTCCATAGGTGGCCGTTTGCATGGCCAAGCCACATGGGCGGCCAGTTGGCAATGAACAGGAAGTTTGCGATGTAGAAATCCGAAGTGCTGCCCATGACAAATAAAGCAATTGCCATGTACAACCAAGCGAGAGGCACAATCCGAAAGATCCTGCGGATTAAAAAATCAACGACGCTGCTGTTGCTGAGTAAAAAACTTGTTATCAGAAAACCCGAAAGCGTAAAAAATATAGCCATTCCCATAACGCCTGCGGCGGAATTGAACTGCCAAGGCTTTGGGCCAAGCGGTAGCAGGTGGCACGCCAAGACAAGCAAGATGCTCATCCCGCGCCATCCATCAAGTACGCTTAATCGAGAGCCTGCGTCTGAAGACTGTGAATTCATATAAAAACCCCAGTAGTCACAACGGTGGAAATTTTATGAAATCAGACCATTTAAAGCCTGGAGTCTAGGACACCTTTTTCACTTTACACTTCACGCCATGAAAAAATTCCAGTCGCGAGGAATTCGCTTGCGCTCGCAATCGCGGCTTTGCGGGTGCAACGACGAACAAGTAAAAAAAAGGGCGCCATCAAGGCTAATGCCAGTCCGTTGAGGAAATTGCAGGAGCGAGCTTGCTCGCGATGGACTCGAGAGCGCCGCGTTTTGCCCGTAAGTACGCGTTATCGTTCACGACCATCGCAAGCAATCGAGCGTCGACCGGCTGCTCCTACAGCGAACAATTCGCCTGACTGATCGGCATTAGCCATCAAGGCGCCTGTTTTTTTGTGTCCGTGATCAACGTGGTTCACCGGCATCCAACGGACGGCTGGCCCTCACTTCAAGAAGGCAAATACCGCGTCACTTTCGCGTCCAATAACTTGATCAGCGCAGGCTCCATGTACTGAAACTCGTCAGGTATGTCTAGACACACAACACTTTTTTCCCCCAGTTCCGAACCAAATCGAGCCACCAGTTTGTTGCGATGAATCGGCTCCATGACAAATACCAGATCAGCCCACTGCAGCAATTCCAGGCTGACTGGAACATACGCATCATTGCTGATACCCGCCGATGCAGTTTCCACGCCCGGCCAATCAGCAAAATGGTGTTCGGCCGTGGGGCTACGCAGGCGGTTTTGGCTGCAGATGAAGAGCACGTTTAACATCGGGGTCGCTCCAAACAGTTACCGAGTCACGGCCGCGCTCCGGGTGCCCGCGAACGCGCTCGTGCCAAGCCAGCGCCACAGGTTTTCCGCGTCCTTCACGGCGCCATCCACGCGCAGCTCTCGCGACTGAAGAACCTCCCGCGGGGTGCGGTCGCCCGCCCACACCTCGGTCAATGCGCGCACGCTCGAGTCCACGATGAGCGTCAGTTCGCGGCCGGGGTCGTCGCGACACAGGTCTGCCACACCCTCCTCGACCACGAGCCACCACGCTTGCTCGCCGGGCCGGGCGTCGCGGAATTTGAAGTGGATGACCACCGGTCGAGGCGGGAACGTTTCGATGCGCACGAACCGGCGCACGTCCCACATGAGCAGGCCCGCGTCGAGTTGGTCATCGCGAAGGCGGCTGCCGATCCAGCGCGCGCCCCAATGACCAAGCGCCATGATGATGGGGCGCAATTCCTCGCCCGCCTCGGTCAGGCTGTACTCCCAGACTTTGCCTGTGGCCGTGCGGTGCACGACGCCGATTTCTTCCAGATGGCGCAGCCGCTGTGCCAGCAGGTTGGTGGACATCCGGGGCACGCCGCGGTGCAGTTCGTTGAAGCGCTTGCTGCCGCAGAGCAACTCGCGCACGACCAAAGGTGTCCAGCGCTCGCACAGTGCTTCAGCACCGCGTGCGACCGTGCAGAACTGACCGTAGCTTTCGTCCATTGCCTGGGCTCCGCAATTACAACGCTTCAGATTCTGAACTAGCCCCGCGACTTCGCCACGCGCACGCTCAAGCCTTAGAAAGCCAAAAGTCAAAGGAGAACGCCATGACCAAGGTAGCCATCATTCAGCGCCCGCCCGTGCTGCTCGATCGCAGCGCGACGATCACCCGGGCCGAGCAATCGGTCGCCGAGGCTGCGGCGGCAGGAGCCTCGCTGATCGTTTTGCCCGAACAGTTCATTCCAGGCTACCCGTCGTGGATCTGGCGGTTGGCGGCGGGAAAAGACGGGGCCGTAATGGGCCAGTTGCACACGCGGCTGCTGGCCAACGCCGTTGATATCACCAACGGTGACCTGAGCCAATTGTGCGAGGCCGCCAGGGTTCACGCCGTGACGATCGTGTGCGGCATCAATGAATGCGACCGGTGCAATGGTGGCGGCACGCTCTATAACAGCGTAGTCGTTATCGGCGCGAGCGGCGCAGTGCTCAACCGACACCGCAAGCTGATGCCGACGAATCCCGAGCGCATGGTGCATGGCTTCGGTGATGCCTCCGGGTTGCGTACGGTCGATACACCGGTCGGTCGCCTTGGTACGCTCATCTGCTGGGAAAACTACATGCCGCTGGCACGCTATTCACTGTATGCCCAAGGGGTGGAGATCTACGTCGCACCCACGTACGACAGTGGCGAGGGCTGGATCAGCACGATGCGCCACATTGCACTCGAAGGCCGCTGTTGGGTGCTCGGCAGCGGCACCGTACTTCGCGGCAGCGATATTCCCGACGACTTCCCGGCGCGTACGCAACTGTTTCCCGATCCGGACGAATGGATAAACGACGGCGACTCTGTAGTGGTCAATCCTCAAGGTCGGATCGTGGCCGGTCCGTTGCACCGAGAGGCAGGCATTTTGTTTGCGGACATCGACGTCACACTCGTGGCGCCAGCGCGTCGGACGTTCGACGTCACCGGGCACTACGCGCGCCCTGACATTTTCGAACTGCAGGTGCGGCGCACGCCGACGACAGCGGTGCGCTACATCGACAGGTGAAGGCAGGCAACGTTCAGGCGATCCATGCCATGTCCGGCGGTATCGCCTGACAATTGATCAAGGAGTCATGCCATGAGCATTGAACGGTCTTACAAAGGCAGCTGTTTTTGCGGTGCAGTCGAGTTCACAGTCAGCGGCGAGCCGGCCGCGATGGGCTATTGCCACTGCGAGTCGTGTCGACATTGGTCAGCAGGGCCGGTCAATGCCTTCACGCTATGGAAACCCGAGGCGGTGCAAGTGACTCGAGGCGCTGACAACATCGGCACCTACAACAAGACACCGCAGAGTTACCGCAAGTGGTGCAAGACGTGCGGCGGGCACCTCTTCACTGAACACCCGGGGATGGGGCTCATCGACGTGTATGCGGGGGTCATCCCGGATCTCGCGTACTCGCCCAGCGTTCACGTTCACTATCAAGAGACCGTGCTGCGCATGAAGGATGGATTGCCCAAGCTGAAGGATGTCGCCAAGGAATCAGGAGGATCGGGCATCAGCGTGGACGAATAGCGCTGGCGAGGGCAGCGTCTGGCATGGGTAAGAAGGCAAGCCGAATCTGGCTTCAAGGTGATGACCAGCTGCTTTTGCCGGACGCTTACACTGCAGGCGCCCTGTCGGGTGGACGAGTCGTTTGAGGCGCGTGCTTCGGTTGTTCTACGCTTCGCCTGCTGCCTGTACACGATTTCTGCCAGAGCGCTTCGCGTGGTAAAGCGCTTCATCCGCCAGGCCGTAGGCGGAATCGAAACTTGTTCCCACTGGACTGGCACTAACGCCAAAACTCGCGGTGATTCGTCGGTTCACTGGACTGCCAAACACATGAGATGCAATCGCTTCGCGCATGGCCTCCGCAAGCCTCAAACCCTCCACAATTTCTCCGGCGGGGATCAGTACGGTAAATTCTTCACCGCCAACTCGTCCGATTATTCCGCTATCGCCTACGATCCGACGCAGGCAGCCGACTATTCCCTGAATGACTATATCCCCCGCAGGATGACCGAACTCGTCGTTCACTTGCTTGAAGTGATCAATATCCAGGACGACCATCACGGCACCGGATTTTTGCAGGGCCTGTACGGTTAAATCAATCACTGCGCCACGGTTCAGCACACCCGTCAGGGCATCGTGGGTCGCGCGATACTCCAGTTGGCGGGCCAGCGTTTGCAGTTGTGCGTTAAGGGTGTTCATTTCGCGTTCGGCCCGGTCGCTCCGGCCGATCAGGCGGCGTGTCTCGCGCATCAAACGCTCGAAGTGTGTAGCCATGCCAGCAAGGGAACACCGGTACACTTCGGCGTCAGCCCCGCTTAACGCCAGAATAGCGCGAGCGTGTTCAAGCGCATCATTCTCGCTTTTGAACAGGTCGTAGGCTGGATCACCCAAAGTGCTGACGGAAGCGACTGGAGCGGGCATTTTTTATCATCCCCTCAGGTGGTGATCGGATGATCGTTGAACATAATTGAGGTGAAGTCGGCCTTCAGTTCCTCACCAAACTCAAAAATCGTGTCGTCTTCCTCATCGTGGTACCAGTTGACTTCAATCTGATTACCGGCCTGAGCCGACCGATCAAGCGCATCGAAAATGCTGAACAGCATTTTTGTACTGGAGCTATTGAAATAGGCCAGTGCGATGTTCGTTGTAATTCTCGCCCCCTCTCGCCCCTGCAGGAAATTGCGTAAGTGCTGGATGATCGGGGCATAAAATGCAGCAGCGTTTTCGGGATAAGACTCGCCTTTTATCGACAGAAGGTTTTCATCGAAACGGAAGTCTACTTCCGGCGAAGTTGCAGTTGCGTCAATGTAGAAATTATCCATGGCGAATGTGTCACTCGACTCAAATGATGGCTTTAAGGCAGAACAAGGTAGTGTCCGGATCATCAGCTCTTGGATGAAAGTAGAACTCCAGTGGCGCGCAAGCATCGCGCGCCATTGTCAGAAACCCCAAACCGGCTCCTTTACTGTCCACTGGAGTCTCCGCCCGCAACGTCACTTTGTAAGCGTGCTTTATTTCTTCAAGCGACATCTTGCGCAGGGGGTCGAGCTTTTCACGCAAGCGATCGACGTCCTTTGTTGCGATAGGGTTGGCACAGAGCATCAGATGGTGCTCACCTTCCTTACTGATGCACACCGCGCCCTGGCGCAGAACCGACTCATCGGAAACCGCAACATGCAGCGAATCAGACGAGTAGTGGATGATGTTCTGGGACAGCTCGATAAAGGATGAGAACAACTTACGCCGTGTCGGACCACTGACTCCGGAAATTTCAAGTTGCAGCTTCACGACCTCAGCCATGGCCGCAATGATGGGGTGCGAAAAATACCCCATATGATAAAAAATGACGTTCCGCTTTTGAGCCAAATCGAAGAAAGTACAGTCGTGGTGCGCGGATGGGGAGTTCAGCATTATCAGTTCCTGATGCGGGCACAAAAAAGGGTCAAGTCGTCACGACGGGCTTGTTCTCCCTGCCAACTTGCAAGTGTACGTTGCACCTCCTCGCAAATGACGGTTGAGGATTTATCGCGATGTTCCAGTATCGTTTCGAACGCCTTGCGCTTACCAAATGCGATCTTTTTGGGCCCGCCAATCTGGTCCGTGAGGCCATCGGTGACGATGAAGATGAGACTTCCTGGCGGCATGTGAACGGTACTCACCTCCCACGCAAAGTCGAAATCGCTGTCAACATAACCGACTCCCATACGTTGACCGGTAATGGTTTCAAGCTGGTCGGCATCGGGTTTCAACACATTCAACGACATTCTGGCTCCAGCAAATCCCAGTATTTGGGTGGCTGTATCGAACCAAAAAAAAGCAGCATCAAGGCCGTCATCGGACTCCGGCGTGCCGTCCAGCCCATTGACTTGCCCTAGCAGCCCTTTAACGCCTCGATTGACGGCTGATAGAAGATTCGCAGGGTCACGGGGTCCTATCTGGTCAAGCGCTTGGGTTAAAGAAGATGATGCGATCAGGGTCATGAAGGCCCCCGGAACGCCATGACCGGTACAGTCTGCAATGGCTCCGAACCATCCATCGGGGTAAGCGCAAAAATGGTAAAAGTCGCCGCCAACAACGTCCCGTGGCTCCCACAACAATGCCGCATCATCCAGCGTGGACGCCAAGGCGTCGCGAGAAGCCCGAAGCATTGCGCGCTGAATCACACTCGCGTACTCAATGCTCTGCATCATTTGGCGGTTTTTTTCAGCTTGCATTGCGGCCACCACAGCCATCAGTTGCAAGCCATTTCCCAAGCCGATGAAGTGGCCGTTTTTTGTCACGATGAAGCCGTCCGCGAGGGCCTTTTCACCATATTCCACCGTTTTGAACGCCAACTCTTCGATGCTCATCTCGGCATCTACGATTAACGGTTCCTTGTCCATAAAAGCGATGCAGCTCTTTTTGTCATACAGCTCCCGGTGAAAAGGTTTGCTCATTTGTGAGAGAAAAATGCTCCGGTTTATTAAACCGACCGGGCGCGCATCTTCAACCACCGCCAGGCACACGATATCCCGCTGCGCGGTGAAAATTTCCATCACAAGCGTGTTGGTGCTGTTCAAGCCGATCGCAGGTACCTCATTGCACAAATCCCCTGCACATTTATGATCTCTGGGTAGCTTGGGACGCATGAAGGTGAAGTGTTCTGCGCTCATACTGAAATCATCGCACCGACTAAATGCAGAACCATAGCCGAATGATATTAAACTGATATTACAGCCAGAAACTTTATCTTCGTAAGAGTCCATGCAGGCTCGCATCGCCAAAATGTTTGCCGGCCGTTGCCTGCTTCAAGCCGCCATCGATCCGGTCCGGCTTCTCCCATAGCAGTTGTCTCTCAGTGTGAAATGACAATGTCGTTCACCGGATTACGCCACCGCTCCTCAATCCTCGCGTCATCGGCGCGGTAACCCAGTGCAATCACGAGAGGAATGACAGAGCCCCGCGGGAGTCTGAGCAGCCTGGCAACCTGCGAGGCAGAAAAACCCTCCATGGGGCACGAGTCGATGCCTTTCGCGGCCGCTGCGAGCATCAGTGTCTGAGCGGCAAAGATGGCGTTGCGCGCGGCCCATTGGCGACCGCCGACAGGACCGATGGGGATCAGGGACAACGTGGGACGAATCAGTGCCGCAAGGAGAACAAGCGGTGACCACAGCGCGGAAGATCCAACGCCCAGGATTTTTTGAAACATCCCTACTTGCTTGCGATAGTAGGCTTTCGAGTCCGGTCCCAGCGCTGGGGAACTCTCAACGTGCGCGAGCTGCTTCTGGGCTGTGCGAAGGCCTAGCGCGGGACTGGCGACAACGACAATAAAGTCTGCGGCCGTTGCGGCTGCCTTTTGTCCATTGCATGCATTAGCGATGCTGGCTTTCAAGGCCGGGTCTCGAACCCAGTGCAGCTCGTAAGGCTGCAGATTGCCGCTTGAGGGTGCATAAGCTGCTTCAGCGAGCAGCGCCTGCACCTCCTCCTCTGGAATGGGTGCCCGGTTGAATTTCCGAATGGCTCTGCGAAAGCGATTCGCTGCCTGAAAGGCGTCCCAAGGGCGTACGAAAACTTGTGTGTTCATGGTTCAAATATTCTCAAGGACGGGAAGCGCGTTGTGCTTTCACGTCGCAAATCGTAAGTTAAAGCTTATCTTTTAAAAACTCGCGTTCCGGGGCCTTCTTTGAGCAAACGCAGATCGACCGTCATCCCCCGGAAAATCCCGGCTCAGGCACGTTCCCGTGCGACAGTCGATGCGATTATTCAAGCGGCGACTTACATTTTGACCAAGGTCGGCTGGGAGGGCCTGACGACCAACGCCATTGCCGAGCGTGCAGGGGTCAATATTGGTTCGCTGTACCAGTTCTTTCCGAACAAGGAAGCCGTGATCGCCGAGTTACAGCGGCGTCACGCCGTGGCAACGCGCGCCGATCTGCTTGAGGCGTTGGCGGTCTTGCCGTCGCAGCCCTCTCTTCGAGAAGCGCTGACGCTAATCGTCGAGATGATCGTCAATGAACATCGCGTTGCGCCGGCGGTACACAAAGCCATTCACGAAGAATTGCCGCGCACGGTGAGGCACCTGCCGGAGGACAATGATCAACTTCGCCGGCAGTTCGCGCAGGTACTTGAACCGTTCATGAAGAACGTGCCTGACCCCGATCTGTCGATCTATCTGATGAGCATTGCTGCGCATGCGATCATCCACACCGTGACGGCTGATCAGCCAAAACTGCTTGGGCATTCTGGCTTTGTGCCGGAGGTTGTCATCCTGCTGGAAAATTATCTATGCAGGCCGATATCGCCCCACGTTGCGAGAAATCCCCCATAAACGGGCTTTATTACCCGCATCCTGTGTCAACTTTTCTGCTGGAAACTGGCCAAAGAATCAGGCTGCCGCGCTATCCGGGAACGATAGGCTGTTGAATTTTCTGGCATAGAGAATGCTGTGCGTTCACTAGCGCATCGCGCATCGCCAGCCCTTCCGAGGAGTCACCTTCATGCGAAGTGAGCCGCTAATCCTCACATTGGTACTCGTGCTTTTCATCCTTGCGATAGGGGCCGCCTGGAGTCTCATCAGCTTGTTCAGCAGTTAAGAACCAGTGGGGAGCATTCATTACGCTTGGGTTACAACTGGCGGGCGTGTCGCAAACCGATTAACAGAAACAGAGTGAGCAGACCGAGGACAAGTCCACCACTGGTAGCCGGTTCTATCACTGGCGCAGGGTGATCGGGTTCGCAGGCAGCGCTATTGAGTTGCTCGACAGTAATCTGGTGATAATCCGACGAAGACCGCGTTTGACCCATCTGGATCTGCGCCTGCTGCTCCAGATCCAACACCTGATACTTCCAGAGCGTTGACGATCCTTCTCGGCAGTAGGTAAATGCAGCGGGATTTGAAGCGGTAATGATACAAGCGTCGTTGATGCCCAGTTTTTGCAGCGTTTCTGTAGCGGATCGGGTGAAGTCCAGGTCGAAGACCGGAATAATCCCGGTACCAGAAGCGGCAAGCGAAACCAACAGGCTGCTCATGGCGCAGGTAGCTGAAATGTTCAAGGCAGGGCTCCCTTTTCTCCATTCCCTGGTCAAATGTTGATCGAGCGTTTCCCACGGCCCGACATGTAGACTTGCGAGGGGTTCAGCCATTTTCAGCCTGACAAACGGCCTGGTTTTTTTAAGAGAGTGAGGGCATCCATGCCCTCCCCTTCGCTTTCCAGCTTCTTGTGACTGTTCTGATCAGGACCTCAAGTGGCGAGAATGAAGTCTGCGGCAGTGACGGTTGTTGCATCGGCCACACCGACCAGACGGATGGAGTCAGCTCCTGCGGAGCTGATCAAGGTATCCGCACCGACATCGGTGATGATGACAGTGCCGGCAAAGGTCGCAGCAGTGACGCCGAACGCGGAAATATCGAGCCGGTCCTGGCCTCCCACCGCGTTGGCATCGAAGCCGATGATCTGATCGGTCCCGAAGCCCGCTGCGAACATGAAGATATCGTTGCCACTGCTGGCATCCATCACGTCGTTACCGGCACCGCCAGTGACCGTATTGTTGCCAGCACCGCCATCGATAAAGTCATTGCCTGCATCACCCGACAATGTGTCGTTGGCGGCACCACCGAGCAGCGTGTCGTTGCCTGTTCCACCATTCAAGACATCCGCCCCATCACCACCGGTGAGGGTGTCGTTGCCGCCGCCACCATTGAGGGTGTCATTCCCCACCCCGGCGGTGATGACGTTGTTTAACCCGTTGCCATTGCCGGCGAAGTTGCCGACTCCGGTGTAGGTCAGATTCTCGACATTAGCGCCCAGCGTGTGGCCGGCCAGCGAAGTCTGCACGGTGTCCGTGCCGCCACCCGCCACCTCGACCACCACATCTGCGGCTGCATCGACGACGTAGGTATCGTTGCCGGCGCCCCCTACCATCCGGTCAGCACCCGCACCGCCATTAAGGAGGTCGTTACCCACCCCACCGGTGATGGTGTTGGCCTGCGTGTTACCGATACCAGTGAAGTTACCGGCGCCGGTGTAGGTCAGGTTCTCGACGTTGGCACCGAGTTGGTAGCTCGTGAGGCTGGTTTGCACCAGATCAGTACCGCCACCCAGTGCCTCGGTGACCAGGTCACCGACGTTGTCGACCACAAACGTGTCGTTGCCGGCACCACCGTTCATGGCATCCGCGCCGAGCCCACCGTTGAGGGTGTCGTTGCCGTCCTCGCCATTGAGGATGTCGTTGTCGTCTCCGCCGTTGAGGATGTCGTTGCCAGTGCCGCCAAACAACTGGTCAATACCGGCCAGGCCATTCAGCGTATCGTTCCCGCCCAGGCCAAGCAGCACATCGTTGAACGCGGTGCCGGTGAGGGTGTTCGCCAAGGCGTCACCCTGCAACACCACGCCACTGGTTGCCACCACCGCCGCCGTCGCTGCGGAGATCAGTGACTCCAGCGAGCCGAAGCCATCGGTGTAGCGCACGATGACCCGCAGTTGCAGATTGACCTGCGCCGCACCGGGCGTGAAGGTTGCAGCGGTCGCGCCGTTGATGTCAGTGAATGACGCGCCGACACCTTGCTGCCATTGGAAGCTGAAGGTGCCCAGCCCATCCACATCGGCAATCCCAGCCGTCTGGGCAGTCAACACTTGCCCTTGATCCGGCGTCGTATCGCTGATCAGCAACGCGCCTGTCGGTGCATCGTTGACGTTGTCCACCGGCCCCAGGATGTTGGACGAAACGCTTTCGGCCACACCGAAATCATCCACGTAACCGACCACCACGCGCACTTCCTGGCCGACCTGTGCCTGACCAAGTGCGAACGTGCTGCCAGTCGCACCGTTGATGTTTACGAAGCCCAGCCCGTCGTTCGCCTGCCACTGGTAGGTGAACTGCGGATTGCTCAGGCCATCGACATCGATGATGCTCGCCGGGTCAGCGGTCAACAGCTGGTTCTGCACGGCCAGCCCGGTAACGGTCGGCCCTTCGGTCGGCGTGCTGTTCCCGGCAGAGTCGACGATCTCCAGCGTGCCCTTGGCATCCTGATACACCGCCCGGACGCGGATGTTCAGACCCGCCACATCGTCCGTCACCCGGTAGGTGGTGCCGATCGCCCGCGATGCCTCGCCAGCCGCAAGGAAGGTGATGTCGTCATAGACGCCCGAGCCGGCAATGGTTTCGACCTGCCAGTAGTAAGCCACCCCACCGGTCACGGCGCCGGTCGGATTGGTCACGCTTTGGTTGTCCGCGTCGTGTACCGCCCGATCGCTGACGCGCAACAACTGGCCGGCGACCGGCGTATTGTCACGCACACCGGTGGCAGCATCGAGGATTGCCAGATGCCCCGATGGGTCGTTGTTTTGCGCGGTGCCCACGCCGGACGCCTGTGCAACGTCAGCGAACTGCAGACGCTCGACGCCCGTCAGGCGATCGACGCCATCACGCCCCGCCACCGAGTCGGTCACGATGACCGTGTCGCCATCGATCTCGATGCCGTATTCCCCGGCAGTACCGGAAAACAGCGCGGTGTCGAAGCGGTCATTGCCGGTCAGAATCTCCCGCACGATGACCAACTGGCCAGGGTTGTAAGTTCCGTTCAGCATAAACGGCACCAGCGGCTCCATGCTGTCGAACGTGGCGATTTCCGCGCCAGTGCCATCAGCGTTCGCCCGTACGCTGATGCGTACGTTCAGCCACTTGTCACCATCGATGATGTCGTCACCCCCGCGACCTTCGATCAGGTCACTGCCGCTACCACCGAGGATGATGTTGCCGCCATTGAAGAACGTCGCTCCGGCGGGCAGCAGATCCGCCAGGCCGTCGATCAGGTCAATGTTGGTCAACACACTGCCGGTTGCGCCCGCAGTGGGCAGCGATTCGGCGTCTTCGTTGTCACCACGCAGGAAGTCACCGTGGGACGAACCCGACAGACCTTCCATGATGTCGAACCGCACCAGTGCCGAAGCCCCCGAACCCGGCAGCGGCGGTACATCGAAAAAGCGGTCGGTGAAGTCAATGGTCACGCCTTGGGCGAGCCCCTTGAAGGTCGCCCAGTCATAGCCGGAGCCGCCGATATAGCGGTCACCGAAGCCGAGACTGCCGACCATGATGTCGTCGCCGCCTTCGCCGTTGAACTTATCGTTCTCGCCACCGCCGATGTACACATCGTGGCCGATTATCGGGTCGTTGCCGAGCGGGTCGAAGTTGTCGCCAGGTGCACCGTCCGAAGTGCCCTTCTCGATCCAGTCGTCGCCTTCGTTGCCCATGTCCTGTTCGTTGGCTTTACTGCCCAGAATGAAGTCATTACCGTGGCCGCCAATGGCCTCGGAGGCGTCCTCGCCGGTCACGATGAAGTCATTGCCGAACCCGCCAATGATCAGGTTGACGCCGTTGCCACCGTGCAACACGTCGTTGCCGTCGCCACCCTGGATGTTATCGTCGCCGCCGCGGTCGGTGATGATGTCGTCGCCGGCACCACCGCGCAGTTGGTCGTTGCCGTCACCACCTTCGATGCGATCGTTGCCGCCGTCGCCCCAGACGGTGTCATCGCCACCACCGGCGATGAGGATGTCAGTACCGTTGGTACCGCCCAGCACGATGTGCTCTTCACCGATGTATTTGATGTAGTTGGCGTCCGGCCCCGCGGTCAGCGGGTTGTTGCGGAACACCACTTGCTCGCCGTTTTCGCCAAGCGGATCGGCGTTGCCCAGGCCATCGTTGTACTGCTTGCTCTGGTCCCTTTCCAAATAGAACGCCGGGTCCGAGAACACCAGCCCCGGCAAGTGCGTGGCCGAGGTGTTGGCCATGATCAGCTTGGCGAACGAGTTGCTTTCCAGTTCGGCATTCATCGACAGGCCAGCGGTACGCTCCAGGTAGTAGAAGCGGTCACCGTCCTGCAGTTTTTCCAGCTGGTTCTCGAAGACAAAGTTGAACGTCGAGCCGAGCATGCCGCCGAACGGAGTTTTCTCTTCGGCCAGGCCGCCGATCCATAGATCGATGGCATCGACGCCCGTAACGGTCACACCTCTCAAATCGTCGGCCGTCCCCAGCACACCATCTTTGCCGGCCCGCGTCACGTTGGCCCAAGTGCCAGTACCGTTGAGGAAGTCCATACGGTCGGCCGGCGCACCCGTGCCACCGAATACCAGCGCCAGGGCTGCAGCGCGCTTGTCCTCCAGCGTGGTTGCCGCGAGGATCGTTCCGTGCGTGCCATAGGCCGCGATGAAGTTGATCAACGACTCCGGATGTTTGAGGTGCTGCACCAGGTCGACCCAGCTGGTGTACGGCTTGAGTTGGGTATCACCGGTCTGGCTGTAGATGTCGCGGCGGATCGCGTTGAGTGAGGGAATCCCCACATCGCGGCCACGGGCGATGTTGATCGCCGGCAGGTCAAGCGGCAGGCCGAGCAGGTTGTTGCGCAGCGCTTCGGTGACGAACTCGTCGATTTCGTTACCGGCTTGCCGAGTCACCCCACGGATGATCGCACTGGTCGCATCCTCTGGCGTCACGCCACTGGCGGCGTACGCCAACGGGTTGAGGAACGCCGCGATCAGACCAAGTTGCTGATCGGGATCAGCGCTGTTCGGATCGCCAACCACGTTGAAATTGCCGTCGTAGCGATCGACGGTCTCGGTCAGCATCGAGTGGCCAAACCGGTACACGGTGTGAGCGAACTCGGCGACGATCGAGGCATCGAGGTCGACGTCATAAACCTGGGTCGGTGCAAAGAACAGGTCGACGTTGGGCTGGATGGTCCGGGCAAACTCCTCGAACACCAGGTGCTGATACTGCATCTCGGTGCCGAACTTGGCAGCCTGGAACAAGCGCTCGCCATTCCACACCAACGCATCGATCTCGGCCTGGTTGGCGGGCAACCCGTTCACCGGCGTCAGCAGCCACTCGTTGAGGAAGGCCAGGTCAGCCGAATCGAGCACGGTGTCCATGGTCTGCGCGACCAGCCGGTTGTGCTCGGCATGGAAGATCGCATGCACAGCGGTCAGGCCGATGTTCTCGTTGACCCGGCCGTCGCCAGCGATGTAGTGCGCATCCAGCAACTCGTTGTCATAGGCCTGGTTGGCCCCGGTCTGCGGGTTGACCGGCACTGCGTTGCCAATATCGGAATCCGCGTCAGGCACGAGCACGCCACCGCTGAACACCGGCGCTGCATTGTGGGCAATGTCGGCGAGGAACTGGTGACCGGTGCGCACCGCGTTGACGAGGCTGATCGGGGAAAGCGGATTGCCTTCGACCAGCACGTCATCAGCCGTGCCGCCAAGGCCGTCAGCCCCCTTCATCACGACCATCGGGAAGCCGTTCGGCCCTTTGATGAAATTGCCATAGGCGTCGGTCGCCAACAGCGGCGAATTACTAACGTCGGCATCGGTCAGGCGGATACCCAGGATGTCATTGGCTTGCGCCTTAACCACCTTCCAGGTCGCCATGCCACCGATTTCGCTGTCGTCTGAAGTCCCGAACTTGCCATCCGTCCCCAGGTCACGATTAGTGATCAGCCGGCCTGTCGCTATCGGGCCGTTATCGGTCAGCTCATAACCGCGCAGGAATACCTGGTGCGACGGGTGCGAGCTATACGTCTGGTTTTGGTCCACGAACGGCGACGTGGTGTTGGTGTGTTCACGGATGTCGTCGGCGGTGCCGAGAACGCCGTCCGCCCCTGGCTGATTGGTCGCGCGAGTCAGCACCATGAAGTTGGTGTTGCCCCCTGGCACATACAGCGGATCATCCGGTTGCAGCGGGATGAAGATGGTGCCCGAACCGCCTTTGGTCAGCAGGTCCAGCCCATGATCGAAGAACTGCCCGAAGAACGTCATCCAGGCGTTGAACGGCGCGGACAACCCTGCGTCCGGCGCGGTGTTCTCGAACAGGTACACATCATGGTCGTCGGCCGTACCGAACTGACCATCCATGCCGGGGCTGGCGACGATCCGCGTGCCATCCTTGAGCACGTCGTCGTTACCCGTCGCGCCGTAGTTGAGCACACCGTCCGCACCCGGATCGTAAGCCGTGGCATAAGCCGCCGGGTTGTTCGACGTCTGGTCGACGATCAGATTGCTAATGGTGCGCGGCTGCGAATCAAACACGGAGCCGCTGGTCTGCTGATACGACGATCCCGGAATGGCCGGCGAGCCGGGGCCGAAGAAGCCGGCCGGCGCACCTTCCGCGGGATTGAAAACCGGATCGCTCACGCGCGGAAAGAGGTTGTCGGCGGCACCATACTCGGTGTTGTTGATGCCATTGAGGTTCATCAGGTTGTTGTTCGAGCCATCGACCGCACGCAGGCCCAATGGCGCGCGGATATTCGGGATCAGCGAGAGGATGTCCTGACCGGCCGCGTCCGCCTCGGCAATCTTGATCTGATCAAGAATGAAGTTGAGGTCGGAGCGGACCATGTGAAGGCCCTCGCCGCCTTCGGTGGCATTGACTACCGGTGTCTGCGCCGTCGGCACAACCGGCACACCGGGTTCCACCACGGCAGTCGGCTGCGAGAACAGCACTTCAGTCGTGCCATGACCATCCTGATAGATCGCCTTGACCCTCAGTGACAGCCCGGCAAGATCAGGCGAGACCTTGAAAGTGGTGCCGTCGGCGCTCTGGAACGCCAGGTCACCGGCAGGCAGCAGAATGATGTCTTCGAACACGCCGGTGCCGGGGTCGGCTTCGAACTGCCAATAGTAGGACACCGAGGCATTGTTGATAAAACCCTGCAGGTTACCCACTGCGATGTTGTTCGCATCGCGCACCCCGGCCACGTTCACCGTCAGCGTGTCGCCCACTGTGATTGCGCCGCCGTTTCCATCCGTGACGGTGGGTCTGCCGAGCGGTTGTGCATTCCCCGCCACCAGCACTTGCTGGGTATCGGCGAACTGCAAGCGTTCGATATGCAGCAAGGTATCGGTGCCATCGCGCCCCACTTCGGTATCGGTCACCGTCCAGACATCATCCGCCACATCGGTCGTGCCACGGGTGTCACGCGTCACCACATACTCGGACCGAAGCCCGGAGAAAATGGCTGTGTCGAAGGCCGCTCCGCCCGTCGAGGTGCCGGGCAGGATTTCCCGCACGGCCTTGAGCTGACCCGGGTTATAGGTGCCGTCGAGCATGAACGGGATCATATCGACCATGCTGTCGAAGGTGGCGATCTCGGGGCCGGTATGATTGACGTCACCGGCGTCATACACCGCGATCCTGACGTTGAGCCATTTGTCGCCATCGATCAGATCATCACCACCGCGACCCTCGATCAGATCGCTGCCATTGCCACCCAGGATGATGTTGCCCGTGGCAAAGCCGGTGGTGGGCAAACCGGCATCGGCCAGAAACTGCTCCAGTCCGCGGATCAAAGCCACGTTGGTCAACGCACTGCCCGTGGCACCACCGTGGTCGACGATAGTGACCGCATCAACATTATCGCCCTTGAGCACATCGCCGAATTGCGAACCGGACAAGCCTTCGACCTCCGCAAAACGATCGAGGATCGAGGCCGGCGACGCGCCGACCGGATTGAACGGCCCGTTGTTCTGGTTTGGCGCGTTGCCGTGCGGCTGCGCCAGCGCGGCCATGGTCAGGTCAACGGTCACGCCGACTCTGTCATTCTTGTGGGTCACCCAGTCGAACCCGGACATGCCGTCCATGTTGTCCTGGGCATCGCTGCCGACAAAGATGTCATCGCCACCCTCGCCGATCATTTCGTCGAAGCCACCACCACCGATAAAGATGTCGTTGCCGATCACATCGTCATTGAGCAACGGCGAGGCGTTATCGCCAGGCGCGCCGTCCTGGGTGCCCTTTTCAATCCAGTCATCGCCTTCGTTGCCGGTCGCTGGCAAGTTGGTCTTGGCACCCAGAATGAAGTCGTCACCCTGGCCGCCGAAGGTCAGGCTGACGTCCTCGGTGGTGATGATGAAATCCTGGCCATCGCCGCCCAGGATCAGGTTGCCGCCCACCAGCATGCTACCGGCCACGATCACATCGTTACCGGCATTGCCTTCCAGACGGTTGTCGCCGAACGAGTCGGTGATGATGTCGTCGCCCGCGCCGCCCAGTACCGCATCGTTCCCGGCCCCGCCTTCGAGCCGATCGTTGCCGCCGTCGCCGTAAACGGTGTCATCGCCCTCACTGGAGATAATGATGTCGTTGCCGGCGGTGCCGCCGAGGACGACATGGTCTTCACCGGTGTATTGCAGATAATTACTGTCCCCACCCACGGTGTCGGGATTGTCACGAATCACCAGCGGCACGATTTCCACGCCGTTGATCATGAGGCCGCCCGTTGGATCGGCGCGGCCGCCAACGCCAAGGCCGGTGAACTGATTGGCCTGATTCACTTCGAGTGTGAACGTCGGCGTCAGGAACACGGTGTTCGACAGGTGGGTGACATCGGTGTTGAGCATGATCAGCTTGGCAAACGAGTTGTTTTCCAGCTCGGTGCCGAAGTTCAGGCCCGCGACGCGCGACAGATAGTAGAAGCGGTCGCCGTTCTGCAACGCCTCCATCTGCGTTTCAAATACGAAGTTGAACGACGAGCCGAGCATCCCGCCGAACGGCATTTTCTGCTCGGCGAGGCCACCGACCCAGAAGTCGATGTCATCGACGCCGGTGATGGTCACACCCGTCACGTCGTCCAGGGTACCCAGTACGCCATCCGCGCCGGCCCGCGACACGTTGGCCCAGGCACCGCTGCCATTGAGGAAGTCCAGGCGGTCAGCCGGCGCACCGGGACCGCCGAATACCAGCGCCAGGGCTGCATCACGCTTGCCTGCCAGCGTGGTCGCCGCCGTAATCGTGTCATGCGTGCCATAAGCCGCGATGAAGTTGACCAACGACTCGGGGTGTTTGAGGTTGTCCGCCCAGTCAGTCCAACTGATGTACGGCTTGAGTTGGCTGTCGCCGGTTGATTCGTAAAACTCACGGCGTGCTTCATTCAACGTGGGGATGCCAGTGTCGCGGCCACGCGCCAGGTTCAGGGCCGGCAAATCGAGAGGCAGACCGAGCAGATTGTTGCGCAACGCTTCGGTGACGAACTCGTCGATCTCGTTGCCGAGCTGGCGGGTCACACCGCGAATGATCGCCCCTGCCGCTTCGTCCGCAGTCGCCCCGCTGCCGGCAAACGCCAACGGGTTAAGGAAGGCCGCGATCAGCCCCATTTGCGAGTCCGGGTTGTTCGGGTCAGTGAGCAGCGGGTTGAATTCGGGGTCGAAGCGATCGACTGTTTCGGTGAGCATCGAGTGACCAAAGCGGTACACCACGTGCGCGAACTCGGCGAGGATGGCCGGGTTGATTGAGGTGTCATAGCCGTTGGGGGCCAGGAATTCGTCGATCTGCGGCTGAACGGTCCGCGCGAACTCCTCGAACACCAGATGCTGGTACTGCATCTCGGTGCCGAACTTGGCGGCCTGGAACAGGCGTTCGCCGTCCCACACCAAGGCTGCGATTTCGGCGGGTGTCGTCGGTATCGCGGCGACGTCGTCGGCCAGCCACTCATTGAGGAACGCCAGATCGCCGGAGGCCAGAATGGTTTCCTTGGATTGCTGGACCAGCCGGTTGTGCTCGGAGTGGAACACATGGTGCACGGCGGTCAGGCCGATGTTTTCGTTCGCCCGGCCATCGCCGGCAATGTAGTGAGCGTCGAGCAGTTCGTTGTCGTAGGTCAGGTTGCTGCCACCCGGACCCGGCGGCTGCGCATTGCCGATATCGGGGTCAGCATCCGCCTGCAGCACTCCGCCGACGACGACCGGCGCGGCATTGTGGGCGATGTCGTCGAGGAAGCCATGCCCGGTGCTCACGGCGCTGCCCAGACTGATCGGAGCATCCCGGTTGCCTTCGACCAGTTGCGTGACGTCATCAGCCGTCCCGGCGATACCGTCAGCGCCGTTACTGATGCGCATCACCACCTGCGGCATGCCGCTCGGGCCCCGGATGAACGTGCCATAGGCATCGGTCGCCAGCAGCGGCACGTTGTGCACATCAGCGTCGGTCAGGTTGATGCCGAGAATGTCACGGGCCTGAGCCTTGACCACGGCCCAGGTCGCCATGCCGCCATTTTCGGCGCCCCCATCATCGTCAGTGCCGAACTTGCCATCGGCGCCCAGATCGCGGTTGGTAATCAAGCGCCCCGTAGAAACAGGGTCACCTGCAGCGTTGAGGACGTACTCGCGCAGAAACACCTGATGCGAAGGGTGCGAGCTGTAAGTCTGGCTCTGGTCTACGAACGGCGAGGTGGTGTTGGGCTGGCCATCATCGGTAGTGCCGACAATGCCGTCCGCGCCGGCTGTTCGCACTGCCCGTGGCAGCACCATGAAATTGGTCGGGCTGCCCGGTACGAACAACGGATCGTCCGGCTGCAACGGAATAAACACGATGTCGGTACTGCTCTTGCTGAGCAGGTCGAGGCCGTGGTCGAAGAACTGGCCAAAGAAGGTCATCCACGAGTTGAAGCCGGCGGTCAGACCGGCGTCTGGCGACTGGTTGGGGATGAAGAACACTTGCTTGTCGTCATCCGTGCCGAACACACCATCGGGACCTGGGCTGATCACCGGGTCGGCACCGCCGTTCGCCGCCACCGCGGCCGGGTTGTTGGCGGTCTGATCATTGATCAGGTTACTGATAATCCGTGGCTGCGGGTCGATCACCGACCCTGTCCCGGCGTACGCCGCCTGATACGAAGGATCAAGCAGGCGCAAGAACGAATTGTCCGCAGCGCCAAATTCACTTTGCCCGGCGACCAGGTTGTTGTAGCTGCCATCGACGGTACGCAGGCCGAATGGCACCTGACTGTTGGGTAGCAAATCACTGAGGCTGGTGCCGTCGGCATGCGCCTCTGCGATGAAGATTTGCTTAAGGATGAACTCCAGGTCGGACTTGTTGAAATTGGCCATTTTGCTTGCCCTCGATCTCTTTGGGGAAGGACACGGGACGATAAGAATCCGCCCACGCCCAGTCAGGTGCTGACTTGCGCAGTGTGTTGGTTCATTTTTTTTGCGAGAGCTGGCGCGGGAAGGCAAAGCCGTTACACGGCCCCCCTGGGTGCGCGCCTGGAGTTCGCGGAAGAAATGGCTCGCGGAGCGATCAGGCAGAGCGAACCCGAGCCCCGGGTGGGCCATGGAAACTTGTCAGGGCGGACTTCCTTGACAACCCCTTCCCTCTGCAGAAGAACGAAATGACCGACATGGTGTGTTCCCTCGGAAGAACTCTGCGCCTTGCGTTGCCAAAGAGTTGACAGGCTTCAGGCGGACGGTGCCGTGAATGAATAAGACTAAAGGTGCATAGCAAAAAATTGTCAATTTTACGACGCACAAACCGGACGATCGGCGTTTGACATTTCAACTGACTGTTTTTAATAGACTTATAGATAGTTCGACGCAGCATTAGAGCGAAATGTTATTTCAGGTTGTTTCGCCGCCACCTACGCTGCTGCCATGGGAGCAACGCAGAAATTTGCAGGAGATTCGCCCTAGAGCGAACAGCCTGCCTATCGACGGCTGCCTGCGGAATTACATCTGTTAGCTGTTGCGCCGCAAGGGCAAACGGCTTTTCGAAGAGGGGACAGCCACAATGCACAAACAGTCGAGCACCCGATCCGAACTGGCTGACGCACTCTTTCGTCTTCGCCGCAGTTTTTACTCGCTGGCGGCGTTCAGCGGGGTCATCAACGTCATGATGTTGACGCCAGCTATTTATATGTTGCAGGTCTATGACCGAGCGTTGGTCAGTCGCAACGTCACAACGTTGACGATGCTGACCTTTCTGGTGATCGGTCTGTTCTTGCTGATGTCCACGCTGGAAATGTTCCGCACCCGCGTACTGATCCGGGTCGGCAACTGCCTCGACATGGACCTCAATCGACGCATTTTCACCGCAGCATTCGAGCGCAACCTGAACCGCGCCGGAGGTAATCCCGCCCAGGCCCTGCAGGATCTGGCGCAGGTGCGGCAGTTCCTCACCGGCAATGGCCTGTTCGCTTTCTTTGATGCGCCATGGACGCCGATCTACCTGCTGGTCGCCTACCTGATCCACCCGCTGCTGGGCCTGATCACGCTAATCGGCTCGCTGATTCTGATGGGCCTGGCTTATCTCACCGAGAAGGCCACGCAAAAGCCGCTGGCCGAAGCCAATCAGGCCGCCCTCTCCTCCGCCAGCTACGCCAACAACAACCTGCGCAACGCCGAAGTCATCGAGGCCATGGGCATGTTGCCGTCGATTGGCAAGCGCTGGTACCAGAGCCATTTGCGTATTCTGGAAATGCAGACCCTGGCCTCCGACCGTGCCGCCGTGATCAGCAGCATTGGGCGCTTCGTGCGTATCACTTTGCAGTCGCTGATCCTCGGTGCCGGCGCGCTGTTGGCGATTGAAGGCAAGATCACCCCCGGGATGATGATTGCCTGCTCGATCCTCACCGGCCGCGCGCTGGGCCCGGTGGAACAAGTCATCGCGTCATGGAAGCAACTGCTTGGCTGCCGTTCGGCCTGGGGCCGCTTGAACGAAATGCTGAACGACTATCCGCGCCGGCCGCCGAGCATGTCGCTGCAGCGGCCGCTGGGCATGCTGGCGGTGGAGAATGTGTATGCCGGCGCCCCCGGCACCGGCAACACGATTCTGCGCGGGGTGAGCTTCAATCTTTCCCCCGGCGAAAGCCTTGGCATTATCGGTCCATCCGCCTCGGGCAAATCAACCCTCGCCCGCCTATTGGTCGGCGTCTGGCCGGCACAGGCCGGCAAGGTGCGCCTGGACGGCGCGGATATATTCACCTGGAACAAGGGCGAACTTGGCCCCTGGCTCGGTTACCTGCCACAGGACGTGGAGCTGTTCGAGGGCACCATCGCCGACAACATTGCGCGCTTCGGTGAAGTGGACAGCGACGCGGTCATCCGCGCCGCCAGAACCACTGGAGTGCACGAGATGATCCTGCGTTTTGCGCAGGGTTACGAAACCCGTCTGGGCACCGATGGCAGCCCGCTTTCCGGTGGCCAGAAGCAACGCATCGCCTTGGCCCGCGCGCTGTATGGAGAGCCCAATCTGATTGTGCTGGATGAGCCGAACGCCAACCTCGACGACGTCGGTGAAAAGGCTTTGGTCGATGCGCTTTCCCAACTCAAAAGCCGTGGCGCCACCGTCATTCTGATCTCCCACCGTCCCAATGTGCTCTGCGCCGTCGAAAAGGTGTTGATGCTGCGTGACGGCGGCGTGCAGATGCTCGGTACTCGCGACGAAGTATTCGCAGCGCTGCGCAAGGCCAGTGTGATGCCTGCAGGCGCGTCAACTCCGCTGGCCTCCGTCAAAGCACGGGAGTAACCGATCATGCAAATGAGCCAACACACCGAGATGATCCACATCGATCCCAGGCACGTGGTGGATCTGGACGTCGGTAAACCCATGCGCTGGGGCATGTGGCTGGTGCTCGCCGGCTTCGGCGGCTTTCTCCTGTGGTCCTGGCTGGCGCCGCTGGATGCCGGCGTGGTGGCGACAGGCACGGTGAAAGTCACCAGCAATCGCAAAGCCGTGCAGCATCTGAGCGGCGGCACCGTGGAGGCCATTCTTGTTCGCGAAGGTGATGCCGTGAAAAAAGGTCAGGAGGTGGTCCGCCTCGACTCGCTGCGCGCCGTTGCCGAACAGGGTGCGGTCAGCGCCCAGTACATCGTCAGCAAGACGGTGGAAAACCGCCTCGAAGCGGAACGTGATGGCCGCGATGTGGTGAACTACGATCCCGAATTGCTCAAGCGCTTCGGGAATGACCACCGCCTGGTGGCCGCCATGAATCTGCAACAACGCCTGCTGGACACCCGGCGCGCCGGCCTCGCTGGCGAAATCAGCATCCTGCAGGAAAACCTCGCGGCGTCGGCGGTGCAGCTCAAGGGCCTGCAGCAGGTGTATGGCGCCCGCGCCTCGCAGATCAACTTCCTCAACCAGGAACTCAAAGGCACCCGCGTGCTGGCGGCCGAAGGCTATGTGCCGCGCAACCGCCTGCTTGAGCTGGAACGCAGCAATGCCGACCTCTCCGCCGGCCAGGCCGAGAACCTCAATAACATCGCTCGCATACGTAGCCAGACCACCGAAATCAAGCTGCGCATCCTGCAGCGCCAACACGATTACCAGAAGGAAGTCGAATCGCAGCTCACCGACACCGCCAAGGAAAACACCACCCTGGCCGACCGCTTGCGTGCGCTGGACTATGAAGTGACCCACACGGTGATTCGCTCGCCGATCGATGGCATCGTCCAGTCCCTGGCCATTGCTACCGTCGGCGGGATCATTCAGCCCGGCTTCAAGATCATGGAAATCGTGCCCGACAACGAACCGCTGCAGGTCGACGCGATGATTCCCGTGCAGGCCATCGACAAGATGATCCCCGGCCTGGCCGTGGACATCGCCTTCCCGGCCTTCAACCATGCCCAGACACCCAACATACCCGGCCGCGTGAAGACCGTCTCCGCCGATCGCCTGCTCGACGAAGAAAGCAAGCAACCGTTCTATCTGGCTCAGGTAGAAGTGACGCCCGATGGCATGAGCCTGCTTGGCAGCAATCACATTCGTCCCGGTATGCCCGCCAGCGTCACCATCAAGACTGGCGAGCGCAACTTGATGAGCTATCTTCTCAAACCAATGCTCGAACGTGTCGACAGCTCCTTCAAGGAACAATGAAATGGACCGTCATTGCCTGTTTTTCTGCCTGCTAGCGTTGTCCCTCCCGGCCAGCGCCATGGACCTCAAACAAGCCTGGGATCTGTTGCAGTACCAGGGCCCTATCTACCGAGCCGCCGTGCATGAAAAAGAGGCCGGACTGGAAAACCGCGCCATCGGCCAGGCCGGCCTGCTACCGCAGATCAGTGCCTCGGCCTACGACAACAAGGTCAATGGCAACCAGCGCCAGAGCGGCGTTGAAAGGGATCTCGACTACGACTCCAAAGGCGCTAACGTGCGCTTGCGCCAGCCGCTGTTCAACAAACAGAAAATGGCCGAGTACCGCCAGGGTAAACAGCGTGCCGACTACAGCGTCGCGGTGTTCGATGCCAAGAGCCAGGACGCCGCGGTGCGCCTCGCCGAAAGCTATTTCGACGTGCTTTTGGCCAGCGAAACCATCGTCCTCGCCAAGTCCAAACTGAGCGCCTTCGATGAACAACTTGCCTCGGCGAAACGGCGCATGGAGCTGGGGGCTGGCACCATCACCGACATCGACGAGTCGGTCGCTCGCCGCGACCTCGCCGAAGCCGAGCTGATCGAAGCGCAGGACAACCTGATCAATGCGCGCCGCAAGCTTGAGGAATACATCGGAGAAACCCCCGAATCGCTGACCACCTTGCGTCCGACCTTCGATACGCCACCGCTGCTACCGAGCAATCTGCAGGACTGGTTGATCAAGGCTCAGACCGATAGCCCGCTGATCCACGCGCGCCGACATAGCAGCAACCTCGCTGAAGAAGAAGTGAAGCGCGCCAGGGCTGGCCACTGGCCGACACTGGATTTCGTTGCGGGCTACACCGCGGGCGAAAGCCAATCAATCTCCGAGCTCAATCAACGCAACCGCTACGGCTCAATCGGACTGGAAGTCAATTTCCCGCTGTACAACGGTGGCGGTACCAGCGCGCTGACACGCCAGGCCAGCGCCAATAGTTTCAAGGCCCTGGACGAACTCGACGCCACGCGACAGGAAGTCATCTCTGGAACCACCCGCGAGTATGCCGGCGTACAGAGCGGCGCCAAACGCATTCACGCGCTGGAGCGAGCCGTGGAGTCCAACGAACGCTCACTGACTTCGACACGCAAGGGCTTCATGGAAGGCGGCACCAGCACCAACTCGGACGTCCTCAATGCCGAGGAACTGCTCTTCGTTGCGCGCCATGATCTGTTCGAGGCCAAGCTGCGCTACTTGATGTCACGCCTGCGCCTGGCCTCGTCGGTGGGCAGTCTGGGCGACGATGATATCAACCACATCAACGACTACCTCGGTCCGGAACTGCTGGTCACGAACTGAGCTGGCGCGCAGGTGAACAGCATCATTGCGCGTTTTGGTAATGCCCCCTGTAGGAGCCGGCTTGCTGGCGATGGCGGCCTGATAGCCGGAGGGCGCTGCCCGGTCCAGCTTGGGCATTAGGCTCCTAGGACCACCATAAAAGTTCCTACACAAACCTCGGAATCCCTCACCTTGCCCGCCGTTCCGATGAAGCTTATAGTCCGCCCCGTCGCCCAAAATGGCGATTCGGGTTTGGCGACCTGACTACAGAGAATGCGAGGGCTCTACGCTTTATTGCAGGGGTCGTCGCACCCGCAAAGCCGCTGATATGGCGGCTGTGCGCGGGAGACCTTCGGGTCTGCCGGTGTTCTCTGTGCCGGTTCGCCAACCTGCGCACAGCTGCCACCCAATCGTTTGGCGACGACTGAGTGACGGCCTTTGAGCCTATCAAACAGAGATCTTCAAATGACTAGATACATGCCCCTCACCGGAATCGACCTGATTCCGGCTTCCCTGCTCATCGACACAGAGGCGCCGCTAGACGTCCTGCAAGCAGCCGCTGACTACCGAGTTCGCACGGTCACCCAGGTATTGGAAAACATCGCATTCCGGGCCGAGCTCGGTTGCGACACGGTAGTGCTCAAGGACTTTTCGCAGCTGTTAGCCATCCCCTGCGCGACGGCTGTGACTTGATGGATGTGATTGGTCGGCGCTTGCGGGCGCAGGCGAAGGAGTAAAAGAAAACGGGCACCTTAATCGGCGCCCGTTCTTCTGCAGTTACGGTCTGTGATTTATTTTCGAATAAAACAGATCTGCCCTTTTTCTTCGTTATCTTTATGCAACCCCACTTCACTCACAAGACGCGCCTCTGCCCTTTCCTGACCGACCGCTAATCGTAAAACGGCGCAACCAACACCCGACTGCCGACAAAAAAACTGTCGGCCACCAGGCGCAGCGGCTGGAGATCCATGTCACTGGCCTTGTCGTCAATCAGCTGTTGAAAATGTCGATACACCGCCGCGTATTCACCCTCCTCCGATACGGTTTGGCGCACGCCGTCGATACTCAACAGTGCGCCACCGTTGTCCAGTCGCAGGATGCCTTCGGTGCAGCGAATCTCGATGCTCCAGAGTTCGTCCTGACCGTGGTCGAAATCGAACTCCGCGCGGACATCAAGGTGGTGCGCGTCAGACATTTTAATGGACGCGGCGATCGGCGACTGGCAGTTGCCGGGGACTCGCAGTTCGGCAGACTCGACAAACAGCGGCAACGGCAGCAGACGGGTTGCAATCGACAAAGCATTGATGCCGGGATCGAAGACGCCAAGGCCTCCGGGTTGCCAGATCCATGCCTGGCCGGGATGCCACTTGCGCACATCTTCCTTCCAGTCGATCTGTACGCGTTGCAGGGTGCGAGTGGCGAGCCAGGCACGGGCGGCTTCGATGCCGGGCGCGTGGCGTGAATGCCAGGCGAACAGACCGCTGACGCCTTGCTCACCGGCCTGATTCACCAATGCCATCGCTTCGCCCAACGTGGCGCACGGCGGCTTTTCGACCAGCACGTGCTTGCCTGCGACCAGCGCTTGTTGCACCAGAGCGAATCGACCTTGCGGCGGTGTGCAAAACGCAATCGCATCCACCTGAGGGCCATTTTCGAGCAGCTCACTCAGTGACTGAAAGTTTTCTACCCCGGCGCAAGGTTGCCCTTGCGTCGCGACAGCTACCAACTGGAATGCAGGGTTGGCGTTGATCGCTGGAACGTGTTGATCCTGGGCAATCTTGCCGTAGCCCACCAGACCGAGACGGATCGGTTGCATCAATGACTCCTGGTTTTGTTCTTGTCCTGGAAAGTGAACTGGCGTGATGACGTTTGACATCGGGTGGCGCCTCACTCAGTGAGCTGTTCGGTCAGAGCTCTTTATTTCGCTTTTTGGTTGCGCTTACTGCTTCTTGAACAAGAGTAACAACAGAGCTGTTGTGGCAAGCAGTGCCCCCGTGAGGAAAGTGCTGTCTGACCCAATGCTTTGCCAAAGCCAGCCCGCAAGAACGCTGGCGATCAGCATGCATATACCACTGACAAGATTGAAAGTGCCGAAGGCCGTGCCCTTGAGTTCTGTGGGAGCTTTATCAGCGACCAGCGAGGCCAGAATGCCTTGGCTAAATCCCATATGAAGCCCCCACAAGGCAACGCCCAGCATCATCGTAATGATAGAACTGGATTGAGCGAGCACCAGATCGGCCAGAACGAGTATCCCCATCCCTACGCAGAGCAATTTCGTGCGAGGGATGCGATCAGATAGCCAGCCAGCAGGATAAGCAGACAGCGCATAAAAAAGTGCCATTACCACCATCACCAGTGGAGTCCAGGTGATCGACAGGCCTATCTGTTGTGCTCGTAATAGCAGAAACGCCTCGCTGAAACGAGCAAGCGTAAACACCCCTCCAATGATGACGATCCACCAATACCCCGAGGAAAATTCGTGAAGGACTTTCCAATGAATGGGAGATCGAAACTTGTGTTCGCTGGCGGGGTGTGTGGGCTCTTTCACTCCCGTGACAATGAGAGCCACAGCCACTGCTGCCGGGATCACTGCAAACCACAGGACAAGCTGTATTTCTGCGAGCCATAACATAAGCAATATGGCCAGAGCAGGGCCAAGCACAGCCCCTACGGTATCCATCGACTGCCGCAGCCCAAAGCAGGCGCCACGGATTTGCGGTGGCGACACATCGGCGACCAGAGCATCTCGTGGCGCCCCTCGAATGCCTTTGCCAATGCGGTCCAGCAACCGTGCTGTAACGACCACCTCCACCGAATGAGCTAAAGGAAACAGTGGTTTGCTCAGCGCGGCCAAACCATATCCAAGCAACAACAATCCTTTGCGCCGCCCAATAAAGTCGCTGATAGCGCCAGAAAATATCTTGACGAGCATGGCGGTCGACTCGGCAATACCCTCGATCACTCCGACGACCAATGCACTCGCACCCAATGTAGTGACCAAAAATACAGGAAGTAAACTGTGTACCAGCTCGGACGATAGATCCATGAATAGACTGACAAAGCCAAGAGCCCAGATCGTGCGCGGAATACGAAACGGCTTGGCTTTGGTGTTTGAACATTCGCTACTCATCGTTTCATCCGTACTCATCGGCGCCGAACGCCCTCCAGAGCGTTATTCGACTTGAGACAAACTCAATGAAGCTGCCGTTGTCGCTGTAGTTCCCTCTTCAGCCAAATGCTTGCCGGTTGCACGCCCTCCGGACATCGCACTTCATAGGCGCGGCCACTCATACTACTTTTGGTGGCAGCTAGATTAATGAAGTCTTCTGCGCTGCCCACCATGTTCCTGCCTTCGAGATAATTCAGCTTCTCTTCCAGATGCACCCGAGCCCGGGGACCCGGGAACTCGCTCCCGTTACGGACAAACAGACACGCACTGTGCTCGACAAAGTCCAGCAAGCCCTTTATCTCTAGAGAGACTTGAGGTGTGGTTTGAGCCTGCGCATCGGTAACGACTGCGATAAGGCTGACACCCGCTGCAATGAGCAATTGACTGATGGGCCGAGCCGCCGCCCCTATCCACATCCGCATGATTCATCCTCGTCAGAACGCCCATGTATTTCATTGAATTGAGAGTTTTTTCAGTTTCCTCATTGAAGATCAGATCGGGTGGCGTAGCCAATCAACGGCGAACAGTAAAGGCTTTGCAGTCTTGCAAAGGCCTGCCGCCGAGGATATCAGCGCGAAACAGCCATCCAACCGGCACAACACGTCATTACGCCAGCTGACGTTCTATTCAGACGCTTCATTGCCTTCGGTGACTGGATGGCGCGTTTGATTCGCGATGCGGTAACGAGGTAAGCCAATTGAACGGTGAGATCGATCCCGATGCCGAGTGCGGTGATGTAGATGACTTCTGACCAGGACAGAGCTGTCAGATCAAATGCATGGGGCAACACCGCGCCGAAAAACACGACAGCTTTTGGATTACTCAGAGTCAGCACGGCTCCGGCAAGAAGTCCTCGGCCTACCGAGCGCTTTGGAGGTGCCTGCATTTGTTCGGTGTTCTTCGACCATAAGCTCAAGGCGATGAACAGGATAAAGGCAACGCCGAGCCATTTCACCGCGATGAAAACAGGCTCAAACTGTAGGGCCAATGCTGCAAGACCGAGGGTGGCGACCAGCAGCCAGGCAGCATTGCCCAGAACCATGCCGGCAATGAAGGGTATCGTAGACCGTGCGCCGCGCGACACGACTTGCCCTAGTAGCGCTCCCTGAGCGGGTCCGGGGATTGCTGCTGCAATCGCGAATGGCACGACAAAAAACCAGATCGACGAAGTAGCGCTCACGTGCGAAGCCTCCATGTTGTCTTGGTACGCAAAGCGGAATATTCGCACTGGACGAGCAGGGAAAACAATACAGTGACCCTGGAAAAGGCACCGGCAAGGCGCTGACCTACAGGCCACGATGACGTCGAGGTGCGTGGCTAATTCAGGATGAACAGGTCCCCTTCCACATCCGCATCGCCGTGTTTACGACTCTCCGCCGCAGAGTCGTAGACGATCAGCAGAACCTCCCCAGGCTGCTCGCCCGATTGGAACAGACACATGCCCTCAGCGTGATCGTTGCCTTGCCCGAAAGGCACCTCCAGCACCTTCTCCAATTGATCGGTAAAGACCACGCTTTCCTCGTCGGACGCGAAGCCGCCGCGCCAGCGGAAGACCGTTACCGGACCGTCCTGCTCCATGGTGGGGCCCGCCAGGATCAGCAGATCGTCACCGTGGGCGCACAGGTCACGCAAGCCCAGGCCATTGAGCGCGAAGAAGTGCTTGCGGTAACGGCGCCCATCCGGACCGATCTTCTTCAGCACCAGCGTGTCAGTCGAGGCGTCGTACAGCTCAGGTTCAATCTCCAGTAACACAGCCCAGCCCCGAAGGACTGGTCCACGCAGCCCCAGCAGTAGGCGCGGGCCGATGACCGCCAACCCTTCGATATCAAAGCCGTTGTCCTTACCCGGGATACGCAGGAAGTCGCGTAGCTGAGGATCTTCAGCAATGGCCGAAGTCAGGTCGTTACCGACTTCGTTGCCCCGTAGCTGCGCCGCAGTACGTCCATCGGCGTCCACCTTCCTGGCGAGTGCATAGCCGTCGTTCTGCTGTACCACAGGGATACGGGCCAGCAGAAAGCGATTGCCGTCCGCCTCTACCGTCGACAGGCGCTTGATATTTTTCTGTGCAGGAGTGCCGGCCTCGGCCTTCTTTCGCTTCAGACTATGGGAGCCCACCACCCAGAGGTAACCACTGTCATGGACATAGGCCAACCCCTCGATATCAATCTCGGCGTCTTGTTTCGGTAGGGGCAAATCCAGATACTCCAGGAGCTGAAACGATTGGTGCTCATCGCACCTTACGACATCGCCGGGCGCAGCATCCTGGATTTTCAGGCGTTCCAGGCTCGTGGTTTCGTCGTTGGCCACCCAAAGTGTGTCGTCAATCTGCTCAGCGACCGAAAGGCCATCGCGCAACGACGCAAACGCCGGATCAAATCTCAACAGCGCAAAATTGCTTCGGTCGCTCACGAGCGGTCTCCCGTCTTTATGGCGCGGCGCGCCAATCATTCAGAACCAGATCTTGCGCGTTATCTTCGCTCCGTCCTTGCGCTCGTCCAAGTCGACTGTTCCGCCGTTGAGCGCTTCGGCCTGGTCGCTCATAAACGCCAGCAATGCGACCATTAAACCCCGCCTTGAAGCTCCAGCGAAGATTACGCGACAACTATGATGCTGCACGAGGCTGATCACTGCATCATAGATCAATGGCCAAAAGCAGCCGCTGGTCGTTGCATTTCGCTTGTCACCGGCGTTTGACTAAGCTGAAAAATTAGTACGAACTGAAACCCAACTGATGGCGGCTATGGATCCGGATGGGTATCAAGACGGTAACTCGCAAAGGAGACGGACTATGTACGCGGTCATAAGAACCTACTCAGGTCCTGGCGCAAAGCAGCTTTTCGAGCTTTTAGAAGAGCGCAAAACCGACGTCGAAGCTACCCTGCGGACAGTGCCTGCCCTCGTAAGCTACACACTGCTGAATACGGGTGATGGTGGTACGTCGGTGACGGTTTGCACGGACAAGGCCGGCAGCGATGCGAGCTTGAAAGTCGCACGTGACTGGATTCAGAAAAATGCACCAAACATCCACGCGAACCCGCCGATCGTAACGGAAGGTTCGGTCATTGTGCAGATCAAATAGCGCGCCCTTCCCATCGACTCACGACACTATTGCTGTCGCAGTTTTTTATGTTTGCCTCGCAGAGAGGTGATCGTCCGCAAACCATCAGATTGGGGTTTATTGCGGTGAAAGCGAACGACGGCTCTGCAACCTTTCAGCGTGTCTGATCAGGCAGCAATCGGCCATTACATTAGCAGTCGGTCGAAGGTGTCTACTAAATCAGGGAAGACTTAATCACTAATGCCCGTAGCTGCCTCAGGCAAATCGAGAGTCATCCAGTCTGATTCGACGGATAAAACCGGCAAGCCGTGCTATCACAACACCAACGTAAAAAACGCCTGAAAATTCTTCGACCATCACAAGTGAGCGGGCGTGGTTGGTCAATGGGATAACATCGCCATAACCGGTGGTCGTGAGCGTCGTGAGGCTAAAATAGATCAGTTTAAAGAAAGTGCCGGGCTGTCCGAAGTCGAGGTGGCCAGGGCCGAATGAGCCAGCGGCGGATATCTCGACCAGGGCATAGACGAAGGACCAAACAAAGGCCAGCATGATGTAACCCGCAAGCGCGCCATGCAGCTTGTCGGCGGTAATTGGCCCGCGCTTGAGAATATAGCGAAGCACTCCGCTAAACGAGACTGCAAGAGAAACCGCATAAGATATCCCGGCAAGTTCAAGAATCGCGATACTCCCAGCCCACAACGCCGCCCATTGAAGGCCAACCCCTAGCAACGCCACGCCCAGTTTGAGGATAAACCCCCGCCGAGTCTGCCTGGTGGCAAAAGCGCCCACGAGCAGCACGATTGAAAACAGAATGCCAAGCAACGTGCGGGCTAATATTCCTTCCTCAAGAAAGGGAAATAGGAGGATCAATCCTAGTAAGAGCAGCAATAGATAGGTGCAAGGCCCTCGCCCTATTACCATCTGAGCTAAGTCCTCTTCGGATTCGGCTTTATTTTGCGGATTGGCCATACCAGTTTCCTGAGACTGAAATAATGCTCGAAACCTCACGTTGCACCGTTGGAATCTGACCTGGCTTCAGAAGAGTCGGCAGTGAAATTTTAGTCGCGAATATGGATTCAGCCTGACAGAAAGCTATGGGGCAATTTCGTTCGGTTGTGACAGGCAGAAAGCGGCCAAAAGCGGTCCTCCGCATTATTTAGGGAAATTGGCAGCGCATCTACCAAATTGGGCGTATGACGGAGCGAACGCCCCACACCAATGGCAGCTACCGCGCTCCATCAAGCGGGGGCTGGAGAAGGAGTGAAAGTGCAGTATGAGGTGGTGTGTGAATCTGCTGCGACCGAGGCTTGCGTCATTATCTGAAACCTGGAGCCCTACAGGCGCACGTCACCGTGCGCCGACAGCATTAATCAATGGTGCTTAGTAACCAACGCCTCGTATGCCACCCGAAGCCCGAATGGATTCGCCTGTTACCCAATGCGAGTCCTCGGACGCCAGGAAGACGGCCAGCGGTGCAATGTCTTCTGGTTCGCCGAATCGGCCTAGCGGCGTGCCCGCTATAAGTTTTTCGCCAAACTCACCGGCGAAGTTGCCATCAGTCGCTGGGGTGTTGGTGTGGCCGGCCAAGATCGAGTTGACCCTGATACCGCGCGGCCCAAGCTCTCTGGCCAAGGCGAACGTCAACGTATCGACCGCGCCCTTGGTGGCAGAGGTGTTGTCGCGCCCTAAAAATCTGTGATTGTCGTCCCTGAAATCGTTTCGGCGAATCCGACGCCAAACACCCGCGCAGGCGTTTCAAAGCCTGATCGTCGCTCACCGCCCAGCACCCGGCGTGCAGCCTCCACAGCGGCCAACGGTGTGTAGGTGTAGCCGTTGACGGTCTCGATCACTGAGCGCGCACTTGTGCCGTCAGCGCCAATGACTTCAGCCACGGCTCGGGCGCGGTGGGCGTCACGCTGCTCCGCGCTTGGGCCATCGGGAAGTTGTGAGAGATCGCCTTCAGGAAAGGCATCGCCGGTGATGTGCACGAACATGGAAATGTTGGGAATGCCGGTGGAGTGCCAGCCGGTGACCAGGTCACCGAAAGACAGTGGCGCGCACAGTGCCGGGCCGTCGCCAAAATCGAAGTGCTGCGGCTTCGTATCCGGGGTGGCGACCAGCAGTCCGTCCACTCGTGCCAAAAGGCCCGCGCCAATGATCTCGCTGACACTCAACGCTGATCCCCGTGACATGGAGCCTGCGACCTGTAGCGCTACCTTCAGGGCCTGCGGATCTTGCACACGGCGAGCGACATGCATCGACAGGCAGTCTGTCGGCACCACGTCCCAGCCGACTCCGGGCAGCAGCATGACACCCGCCTCGGTAGCCTGAGCGCCAAGCCGTTCTGCCAGCCGATAGACATTGATCTCGGCCGTTATGTCCAGATAGTCGACCCCGGCCTTGATACAGGCCTGCATCAAGGCGTCCGCCGTCTGAGCAAAAGGCCCTGCGAAATTCAGCAGCGCGCCGATGCCATGCAGGGATTCGGCTGCTTGGGCATCAGGGGTGAACACTCGATAAGGCACGCCCAGTTGCGCAGCGAGTGACTCCAGCCTTTCTCCATTGCGACCAGAGATCACAATGTCCAGCCCCAGCGCTTTGGCATGCTCGGCAGCCATGCGACCGGTATAGCCGGTCGCCCCGTAGATCATTAATTGATTCATTGGGCGTGCTGCCAGTTTTTGTAGACGAATTCGAGGCTGTAACCGTCCGGGTCAAGGACATTGGCGGCGTAATAATTCGGGTCGTAATACAGACGTGCGCCAGGTGCACCGTTGCCTACAGCGCCATTCTCCATAGCCGCCGCGTAAGCTGCGTTGACCTCGGCCTTGCTGTTCGCCACGAAGCCAACATGAACCGCCCGCCCCTCCACAACACCCTCGCGCAACCAGAAAAACACCCGCCCATTGGCACCGAAGCCCTTGAGGTCCGGGTGGCCTGGCGGACCGTCCTTGCCGTCGTAATCAAGCCTGCCGGTAATGCCAAGCGGGGTCAGTGTCGCCGTGTAGAAACGGATGGAACGATCAACGTCGCTTACCGAGATAAAAATATGATCAAGCATTGCGATTGCCTCGCTTTTCAGATGCTGATTTAGATGAAATACCCGCCCGCGACTTCGATAGTCTGGGCATTGATCCAGCTTCCTTCTTCGGACAGCAGCATGGCGATAACGCGAGCTACGTCCTCCGGCTCGCCCACCCGGCCAAGGGCGGTTTGCGATGCGAGTAAAGCTTCGAATTCGTCATTCAAGCCGCCACCGAGTTCGGTGCGGATCGCCCCCGGCGAGACGGAGTTGGCACGGATGCGCCGAGAGCCGAACTCCTTGGCCATGTAACGAGTCAACACGTCGAGTCCGCCCTTGAAAGCCGCATAAGGCGCGACGCCTGCCGTGGCCACTCGGGTCGTGGCGCTGGTCAGGTTGACGATGCTGGCGCCCTCTTCCATCAGCGGCAGCAAGGCTTGAGTCAGGAAAAACGGGCCTTTGAGGTGAACGTTCAACAAGCCGTCAAACTGCGCCTCGGTGACCGATTCCAGGGGATGGAACAAGCCATGGCCCGCGTTGTTCACCAGACCGCCGAGCGTTGCCACACCCCAGGTTGTCTGTAAGGTGAGCACCACCGTTTCTCGGAAGTGCTCGAAGCTGCTCACATCAGCAACGTCCAGTTCAAGCGCCACGGCCTTGCCGCCCGATGTCTGGATACGCTGGACAACAGCGGTTGCCGAATCAGCATGGCTTTTGTAGGTGAGGATGACCCCCATGCCGCGTCGAGCACAATGTTCGGCCGTGCTGGCGCCGATGCCCCGGCTGCCACCGGTGATGACGATAACGCTCATGCGCTGCTCCAATGTCACTGAGATGAGTCACCACAGTAACCATCGCCTTCGCAACGAGCGCAGCCGTTCCTACTCGAATCCTGCCTGTTTCTGCTTTTTGCTTGCCTGGGCGTATCAGCCTGGGTTCAGATGTTCCCCATGACAAACCAACTGAATGAACTTCGCTCGCTGGCTTCCCGTGCCGAAAACCGCCGCACGGAGACGGGCATCCCACGTGTAGCCATGGTCCAGGGCGAAATCCCTGAACACCTGCTGGCCGCCGTTTACGACCCGATGATCAACCTGATCCTGCAAGGCAGTAAATCAATGACCATCGGCGACCGCACGCTTCGCTATGACCCGGCGACTTATTTCGTCATGTCCATCGAGTTACCTGCGGTCGGTCAAGTACACCCTGCCTCTTCCGGCGAGCGTTACCTGGCGGTCAGCCTGACACTCGACCCGACGGTCCTGGCGACTCTACTGTCCGACCTGCCAAAGCCCATCGGGCAATACGACAAGGATGCAGGCTTTTCGGTAGCCGCCGTGACGCCCGACTTGATGGATGCCTGGGTGCGCATGCTTCGATTGATGACCCGGCCTGAAGAAATTGCGGCCCTGGCGCCTGTATACGAACGGGAGATTTTGTACCGTGTTTTACAAGGCCCACACGGCTGGATGCTGCGGGACATCGCGGCACCCGATAGCGCCATGGCTCGGGTCAGCTTGGCCATTCAGTACATTCGCCGGGAGTTTGCCGAGTCCATCCGGGTGGAGACACTGGCACAACGCGCTGCGATGAGCGTGTCAGCCTTTCACCGTCACTTCAAAGCCGTCACCGCGCTTAGCCCGTTGCAATATCAAAAAAGGGTTCGACTACTTCAGGCTCGTACGTTGCTGGTGGCCAACGCCAAAAGTGTTACTAACGCGGCCTTTGAGGTCGGCTATGAAAGCGCTACCCAGTTCAGCCGCGATTACGCACGGGTATTTGGCTTACCGCCGGCACGAGATGCCGCGAGGATACTTGGGGAAACCCGAGGCGAGAGAAGATAGGAAAAAAATGACTATTAACCCCGTCATGTATTGAGTCGGCTTGGCAGTCGGTCTTTGTCAGGATCAAGCTATAGGGCCAAGAGATCATTGTTTTGATGGAGCGATAGCTGCTCCTTGACGAGAGACAGCAATTGGCCAAAAGCGGACGGTCAGCCCTTTTTTTTAGGGCGTGGTTAAGTTTCCAGCCAGAAACGAATATCAGCTATCAGTTGCTTACAACTACTGGCACTTTTTCGGGAGACGCACTTGGTGTTGCAATGCCATTATGCGCAAGAAGTTGCGCACTTACTCGGGAAAAACAGCTACCGACTTTGCTCAATTCGTCGAGCAGATCGGCTTCAGCCTTCTGAGTGATGGCGTATGGCCTTGTTGCGCAAGAAGTTGCGCACTAATTTTTCAAAAACAGCCTCCAATATCGCTAAGCGCCAAGCCCGCCGTGGCCTCCAGCCGAGTGTGCAAGAAGTTGCGCAGTACTGCGCAACTTCTTGCGCACCTTCGGAGGTGATTTCCCTCCAAGCGCACCCAAGCGATTGAAAAACCTCGGCCATCCCCCCGGTTTACTTGGCCCTCAACTTTTCTGGCACGGACCTTGATAACAGTCAGGCACCCACCGGGCGATATCGCCTCCCGGGCACCCTAAATTTTTAGCAAGGAGCACATCCATGGCTACACCAGCGTACATGTCCGTCACTGGCGAAAAACAAGGTCTGATCACTGCCGGCGCCTTCACCGCCGACTCGGTTGGCAATACCTACCAGGAAGGTCACGAAGACCAGGTCATGGTTCAGGCGTTCAGCCACGACGTGATCATCCCGCGTGACCCGCAGTCCGGCCAGCCAACCGGTCAGCGCGTGCACAAGCCAGTCGTGATCACCAAGGTCTACGACAAGGCTTCGCCACTGCTGCAAGCGGCGCTGACTTCCGGCGAGCGCATGAGCGAAATCGTTATCCAGTGGTACCGCACTTCGGCTCAAGGGACCCAAGAGCACTACTACACCACCAAACTGGAAGACGCGATCATCGTCGCCATCAACAACAAAATGCACAACTGCCAGGACCCGTCGAACTCGCACTTCACGCACCTGGAAGAAGTGCAATTCACCTACCGCAAAATCACCTGGACCCACGAAGTATCCGGTACTTCGGGTTCCGATGACTGGCGTCAGCCAGTCGCTTAATCGCGGCTGACCGCTTCACGCATCGGCCAGCTCTGCTGGTCGATGTTGTTTACGCCTTTCCAGAATTTTGCGTCTGCTGACCCCGTTTCCTGGGGCTTTTGGCGAACGCCGCTGCACTGCACGAGGAACAAGGGATGTTCGCGCCGGCCAATCAGACTCACTTTGCCCTGACTATCGAAGGTCTGGATAACGATCTCCAGGTCCTTGCCCTGCAAGGTCGGGAAGCCATCAGCCAGCCTTTTGTGTTTGAGGTGGATCTGGTCAGTGAACAGCCGTCCCTGGACCTCGAAACGCTCTTGCACAAACCGGCCTTTTTGCAGCTCTCGCCTGATGGCAGCGGCATCCATGGCCAGATCTATCGCGCCGCCCAGGGTGATTCCGGCAAACGCCTGACCCGCTACGCGGTGACCCTGCGTCCGCAACTGTCCTACCTCGCGCATCGCATCAACCAGCGCATCTTCCAGAACCTGACGGTGCCGAAAATTATCGGCCTGGTCCTCGAAGAACACGGCATCCAAAGCAACGCCTACGAATTCAAAGTCGGGGCGATTTATCCCGAGCGCATCTACTGCGTTCAGTACGATGAATCGGACCTGCAGTTCATCCAGCGCCTGTGCGAGGAAGAAGGTATTCACTACCACTTCCAGCACAGCGCCACGGCCCACAAACTGGTGTTCGGCGATGACCAGACGGTGTTCCCGAAACTCGCCCCCGTGGCCTACCAGCAAGACTCCGGCATGGTCGCGACCAACCCAGTGATCAAGCGCTTCGACCTGCGCCTGGAAACCCGCACCAGCCGCACCACCCGCCGCGACTACGACTTCGAAAAGCCGCGCCTGACCCTCGAAGCGGAAAACCGTGGCGACGCCCTGCCCGATCTCGAAGACTACGACTACCCCGGTCGTTTCATCGACCGCGAACGCGGCAAGCACCTGGCCAAACGTGCCCTCGAACGTCACCGCAGCGACTTCCAGTTGGCCGAAGGCAGAAGCGATCAGCCGATCCTCGTCAGCGGCCATTTTCTGGCCCTCACCGAGCACCCGAAAGCCAAGTGGAATGACCTCTGGCTGCTGACCGAAATCCTGCACGAAGGCAAACAGCCGCAAGTGCTGGAAGAGTCGGTCACCAGCAATACCACGGCGTTGAAAGATGACTTCCATCAAGGCTATCGCAACCGTTTCCAGGCAACGCCCTGGGACGTACCGAACCGCCCGCCGCTGAACCACCCCAAGCCACGGATCCTCGGCAGCCAGAGCGCCGTGGTCACCGGGCCCAAAGGTGAAGAGATCCACTGCGACCAATATGGCCGCGTCAAAGTGCAATTTCACTGGGACCGCGAAGGCCAGGCCGACGACAAAACCAGCTGCTGGCTGCGCGTCTCCTCCGCCTGGGCCGGCGCCCACTACGGCGGCATCGCCATCCCACGAATCGGCATGGAAGTGCTGGTCAGCTTCCTTGAAGGCGACCCGGATCAACCGCTGATCAGCGGCTGCCTCTACCACAAGGAAAACGTCGTCCCCTACGACCTGCCGGCGAACAAAACCCGCAGCACCTTCAAGACCCTGAGCTCCCCCGGTGGCGGCGGTTACAACGAACTGCGCATCGAAGACAAAAAAGGCCAGGAACAAATCTTCCTGCACGCCCAGCGCGACTGGGACGAAAACGTCGAACACGACCAGAAAATCCGCGTCGGCAACGAACGCCACGACACCGTCGAGCAAAACAGCTACAGCGAATTCAAGGCCGAAGAACACCACACCGTCTACGCCGACCGCAAAGTCGAAACACGCGCCAACGACCACCTGACCGTGGGCGTCAACCAGCACATCAAAGTCGGCACCGGCCAATTCATCGAAGCCGGCCAGGAAATCCACCTGAGCAGCGGCATGAAAGTCGTGCTCGAAGCCGGCAGCGAACTGACCCTCAAGGGCGGCGGCAGCTTCATCAAGATCGACGGCAGCGGTGTCACGCTGAGCGGGCCGGTGATCAACATGAACTCCGGGGGTAGTCCCGGCAATGGCACTGACGCGGCACCTCTGATGCCGGGTGTGTTGAAACAGGCGGACGCGGACAAGGCTGGCGCAGTGCTGACCCCGGCGCAGATCAATACGCTGAAACGTAATGCGCCGTTCTGTGAAGAGTGTGAGAAATGCAAGGCAGGTGCTTGTGCGATCTGATCTTTTGACTCCGCAGGCGTGGTTGGCTGAGCGGCCGTTGCAGGCGGGTGAGCGGCTTTATTTGATTGTTAGTGCTGCGAGCGATGCAGAGCCACTCAAGCCCTTCTATCAGCAAGACATGGCACCAGAACTCATCCCAATCTGGAGCGGCACGCCATACGCCGATTGGCAGCCCGTCATGCCCTATCTCGCCGAATTAAAACCCAACGCCGGTTTTCTTCAGTGGATTGCTGAAACCGATGCCCAGGATTGGGGTTGGCTGGCAGTGTCTACCAGCACTCCGGACGTAGTGTTCGAACACCTTCGCAGCTTGACTCAGGTGTTCATGCCTGACGGAACCGAGGTGTTTTTTCGGTTCTGGGATGGACGCCATATTCTTCCGATCCTTGAGGGCCTCGGTGCCGGGGCTGGTGAGGTTTTGCCAGTGTTCGACCGCTACCTGATCAATGGCCAGAAACTGGACGTGGGACCGAGGGGCGTGCCACCGGCGAAGGCCTGGCCGTGGTGGGAGGTTCCGCAGGCGTTAGTCGACACCCTGGCAGAGAAAGACCACACCACCGTCGTCGACAACTTGATGCAGTGGTTGGGAGAGGATTGCCCGGAACTGTTCTTTGCCTTCCCCGAAAGTAACCTGCGTCACAAGGTCGAGCGCTTCGTGCGCCAACAATCCAATACAGAAGATATGGCAGAGCGTCTTGCTGCTGAGCTGACAAAGGAAGTCACGTCATGATTGATCCAATCGGTAATTTGGTTATTCGAGTACTCGACGCCAAGACCCCAGACGTGAATGTCATTCTCAAGGACTTCAATAATTGCCTAACCGAATACAAGACCTGGGCCGATGGCTTCTGGACTGGCTGGGCAATGGATGTCGACCAGAAGTTCAAGGTGGGCAACGAAGTCAGCGTCACTGAGCGCAAGACCAAGACAGGGCCGGTTGAAACCTTTGCCACCTGTCCTCTGATGGGTGATTTCACACTGATCCATATGTTTGAGAGCGCTCGGTACGTGCCTATTGGCAATACACCGGTCAAGCTCGAACCCGTAAAAAAGGCGATGTTGGGCGGATACGACGTTGTTGGCCCGGTGATTCCCGCAAATATCGGTCCGAGCGGTATTGAAGTCATCAAAGGCTGCAAGCCGGGTCAGATGTACCGCATTACTTTTTTCCCGAACGTGTCTGAAAGCAACGTCAAGGCGCTGTATGCCTCGTACCAGGGTGTTATCGGAAATCTTGACGGCTGGTTGAAAAGCGAGTGGTCGAGCAAGTTCCAGCCGCAATGGGCGAGCTACACGGCAGCCGATCGCATGGGTCGTTCGGTCATCCTGGTGAAGTCAGCACTCGATAGTCTCGAGAAAGCGCTTTTAGGTTTATGGGATGACATCAAGAGCCTGTTTGAACTGCTAGCCGATCCCCTTAAATATGCCAAACAACTTGCCCAGTACCTGACCGAAGATGAGGTAAAAAAACTCTATTCAGCGTCGAAAGAGGCCATCGCTACCGGGCTGCTGATTCTCAGCGACGAACCGCTGATGTTCATCTATCTCTCGGCGATTGTCGCGTGGGTCGGCATGTTGCCACCGCAAGTCTGTGTGGAAGTGATTACCGCCATCAGCAGCTCCTTTCTGATCAACGTGGTACTAGGGATCTGTCTTTCTGGCGGTGTCGGGTTAGCGGTTCGTGTCGGCACTCAAACCCTGGCTAAAGTCAAATCCGGCACAGCAGTAAAAATGCTGGAAGAACTCGCCGAAAAACTCTTGGCAGTGAGTAAGGGACACGCTTTGAAGGCTCACGGTGAAACCGTGAAACCCCTTGTTGCGAGCGCGCAAGGCGTACCGATGAATGCCGCCAAAAAGGCCGCGCTGAAAATTGAACAAGCGACTAAGGCAACCGCCAAAGGTCCAGTGCCGATCACCAGCGACACGCCTACCCTGCTGGAGAAAAACGCCTCTGTATTTGCTCGTAAGAAAGCAGAAAAACAATTCGTTCTGGAGCCAAAGGAGAAGGTCAGCGACGCTCCGGCCCAGTCAAAAACACCCGACGAAAAAAGCACAACCTGCGCCAAGAAAACCTGCACCAACAACTGCCCGGTTTCCATGGTCACTGGTGAAGAGCTACTAACGCTGACCGATGGCCAACTCGACGGGCTTCTACCTTTCGAGTGGACTCGCCTCTACCGCACCAGCGCTGCGGAAATTGACTGCGGCCTCGGTTACGGCTGGAGTCATGCCTTGGCACAACGGGTGGATGTAAAGGGAGACGAGGTGGTCTGGACCGACCACGAAAACCGTATCACCACGTTCCCGTTGCCAACTGTGCAGCGCCCAACGATCACCAACAGCCTGTCGGAAGCGGCGATTTTCCTTGGTGACGATCCGTCCGAGTTGATCCTCACCCAAGCCGGCGAACGCACCCAGTTCTACCACTTCCGCTACAACAGCAAAGGCGCCACGCTGATCGCCATCAGCGACAACTACGGTAATCGCCTCCACATCACCCGCGACATCCACGGTCGAATCAAACGTGTCGATAACGGTGCCGGTCGCGCCCTCCTCGTGCGTTACGATCGAAAGCACATCGTCGCCATCGACTATCAGCAGTTCAGCCCGGCAGACAATCTGGAAGATGCCTGGAGCACCATCCAGACGTTGGTCACCTATGGCTACGATGCCCAGCACCGTCTGATCGAAGCCAAAAACGCCGCCGGTGAAGCCGAACGTTATGACTATAACGACCAAAACGTCATTCTCGAGCGGCAACTGGCTGGTGGCGCCAGCTTCTACTGGGAATGGGAGAAAGAAGGCAAGTCGGCACGATGCATCCATCACTGGGCCAGTTTCTCGCAAATGGACGCGCGTTACACCTGGGATGACAAAGGCAGCGTCACGGTTACCAATGCTGACGGCAGCGAAGAGGTCTACACCCACGACGATAAGGCTCGACTGGTCGCCAAGGTTGATCCGGACGGTGCGGAGCACCTCAAGGCCTACGACGACAAAGGCCGCCTGATCGCCGAAAAAGATCCACTCGGCGCCGTCACCGAATACCAATACAACGAAGCAGGTCGACTGATCGCGGTCATTCCACCCGAAGACACCCCGACCTCTTATGAGTATTACCACGGCTACGTCCGTGTGCTGAATCGTGGCCCGGCGAAGTGGATATATTGGCGCAACGACCAAGGCGATATCACCGAACAAATCGACCCGGACGGCAATTCAACCCACTACAACTATGACCGCCAGGGCCGTCTTCTAGAAATCCGCCACCCCGACGGCAGTCGTCATCAACTGGGCTGGAACAATCTCGGTCAACTGCTCGAAGAACAGTTGCCCGATGGTGGCCAACGCAAGTACCGCTACGACGCGTTGGGCCGGCAGATCACCCGTCAGGACGAAAGCGGCGCGATCACCCAATACCAATGGGATGCTGCCAACCGGCTCGCGCAAATCACCCTGCCCGGTGGCGCTACGCGCGCGTTCACTTACAACCCATACGGCCGCGTCACCGCCGAGCGCGATGAGTTGGGCCGAGTCACCCGCTACGAATATGCCGATAACCTGCACCTGGTCAGCCGCCGCATCAACCCGGATGGCAGCCAACTGCGCTATCGCTACGACAACGCACGTCTGCTGCTCAGCGAGATCGAAAACCAACGTGGCGAGCACTACCACCTCGATTACTACCCGAACGGCCTGATCCAGCAGGAAACCGGCTTTGATGGTCGCCGTACTGCCTACGAGTACGACCTCAACGGCCAATTGCTCAAGAAAACCGAATTCGGTGATGACGGTAGCGAACTGATTACCGGATATCAGCGCGATGCCGCTGGCCGCTTGCTGGTGAAAACCCTGGCCGATGGCGAGGAAATTCACTACAGCTACGACGCCCTCGGGCGCCTGGTGAACGTTGATGATGGAAACTGGCCGCTGGCCTACGAATACGACCTGCAAGACCGCCTGATCACCGAGCACCAAGGTTGGGGAACCCTGCGTTACGAGTACGACACCGTAGGCCAACTGAGCCACTGTCGCCTCCCGGACGGCAGCAAGCTTGATTATCGCCATCAACGAGGCGGTCAACTGAGCAGCATCGACCTCAACGGTTCACGCCTGACCACTCACCAGTTCAGCGCAGGTCGCGAACAGCAGCGTCAACAGGGTCTGTTGCTCAGCCAATACCAATACGATGAACAATGCCGCCTGCAAGCTCACAGCGTCAACCAGCAGGATCGCAACCTGTTCCAGCGTCGCTACGCTTACGATGCCAACGGTAACCTCGCCGGCATCGATGACAGCCGAAAAGGCAATCGTAGCTATCATTACGACCCGCTCGACCGGCTGATCAACGTTCGTGGCACCACGCCGGAAAGTTTCGCCCATGACCCGGCAGGCAACCTGCTCGGCCAAGGTGATCAGCAGGCTGCGAGCCTGGCCAACGTCAAAGGTAACCGCCTGCTGATGCAGGGTGATCGACATTACGACTACGACGCCTATGGCAATTTGAGCCGTGAGCGCCGCGGCACCGGGCAAAAGCTCGTCACCGAATACCGCTACGACTGCCAACACCGCCTCATCGGTGTCAGCCTCCCGAGCGGCAGCATCGCAAGCTACAAGTACGACGCCTTCGGCCGCCGTATCGCCAAAACCGTCAACGGCCAAACCACAGAGTTCCTGTGGCAAGGCGAACGCCTCATTGCAGAAAGCGCCAATAACCGCTATCGCAGCTACATCTACGAGCCGGGCTCCTTCCGGCCTTTGGCGATGCTCGACGGTGAAGGACCACTCAAAGCCGAGCCGTTCTACTACCAACTCGACCACCTCGGCACCCCACAGGAACTCACCGACTACAGCGGCGAAATCATGTGGTCGGCGAAATACCGCGCGTATGGCAACCTCGCCACTCTCGACGTTGCGGAAATCGACAACCCGCTGCGCTTCCAGGGTCAGTACTTCGATGCGGAAACGGGCTTACATTACAACCGGCATCGCTACTACAATCCGGGCACTGGGCGGTTTTTGACACCGGATCCGATCAAGCTGGCTGGGGGGTTGAACAACTATCAATACGTGCCTAACCCTACGGGGTGGGTAGATCCGTTGGGGCTGGATAATTGTCCGGGAGCGGACGGGTGCAAGCCAGAAATTGGGGTTGAAAACTCAACAGCGAAAGCGGCTGTCGACGAGGGTAAACCTGAGGTTCCTGAAGCCGGTAGGAAAGCTCATCAATTTAATTCTTTCCATGACTACAAAGTGCCTGAAAACCTGTACTTGAAGAGTGATAAGGTACAGTTCAACAGGGCTAACAAAGACTTGATAAACAAACTGAATGACGACCCAGCGTTTCGAAAGAATATGTATCGCCGAAACCCCGAGCTCAAAACTTGGGTCGACGATCCAAAGCGAAACATGGGCTCTAGCCCCACAGGTTACACTTGGCACCACAACGAAAAACCCGGACTGTTGCAGCTTGTCCATAGAGCGGACCATGCAGGCGAACACTCTGTATACCACCCGACTGGAAAAGGTGGACGAGATATATGGGGTGGAGGCAGAGAAGGGCGAGAAGGTAAAATCAAAACAGAATAATTGGAGTATTAATGGTGCAATATAACAAAACTATCAAAATAACTGATTTAATCGATTTCTTGAAGATGCAGAATAAAAACCTGACCTATTGTGTTTATGGGAAAGGATCATCGGACCAAGCGACGCTGGAAACCGACTGCGTGATTGATGAATATTCGGAGATCACCGATGACGACGAAGAAATCTTTCCAAAGTACATCACTCAAAACAATCTCGAGTTTTGGTTTACCGATGAACTCTTGGAGGATGTTACATTCAACGCACTAAAGCAAAAAGCATCTGCTACAAATGAGGAAATACTAAAAGCCATTAAACATTATAATGATCGCGACAGCTTCATGAAGCTATGAAAAAACATCATGAATTATGCGCAACCCCTGAAGAAGCTTTCGCGAACAGCTTATGGTGAAAGGGGACAGGTTTATTTTCTGATTTCCGCAACGAAAATAATTCTGTCCAATTTTGGCCCTTCCTTCAGGACTAAAATATTGACGAAACAAAAAATCAGCTCGAAAAAATAGTTTCTATTTAGACGACAAACACCGTTTGGGAACCGTCTGCTCTTCGAGATGTGATGGGCTCAGAGTATTCAGACGACGTTCCAAGTGAGCAAATACCAAATGAACTCGAAAGGCTTTGTAATTGGGATCAAAACGACAGTCGTAGAAGAGAATCTTTCTATTTACAAAGATCTATTTTCTAGCACCTCCATCAAGGATGTGACCAACGAGTACTGGAAACGTGCATTAACCCTATTCAACTCATTACCTGCCGAGCAACGAGAAATTTTCTTTGAGGTGATTAGACAGACAATGGTGGATACAACCTCCAATATTCTAGGGGTTATCGACGGAGTTAGCGTAATAAATTATGAAAGTGATGAGTTCTCGCTCACGTATGGTGACGATAAAAAATCACTATCTGGTGATTTGCAGAGTTTGTTCTTAGCAGAAGAAGATAAGGTATAAAATAGCTCAAAACTTATATCGGCGATGTGTGGGTCAAAGTTCTATTTCTAATCGAAAGTGAATCACTCGCTCAAACAAAACTACGGCCTCACTGAGGTCAGCCGCTCGTGTGTCGCTGGCGAGTAGGCACTAGCTGTGGGTTGACCAAGTTGAGTTGAAGTGTAAAGGCACTCATCTGCAGCTACTCCTGGAGTTGCCATCCACAAGCGTCAGCTTGAGCGTGCGCGGGTGAGTGGTGAAATCGGAGGCGATTCAATGCCTGGCCCGCGAGCCTTGTGAAGCCCCCTACATAGGCTTTACCGAAACCACTTCCACAAACCTGAATTTCTTCTTGGCCGCCTTGGTAGCTTCTTGCTCTGCTAGAAGGGTACTCAGCGTATCCGCCTCATGGAACATTTCGTGCATCTTGCCCTCAAATTCATTGCCCACCCGCAGCGTTACCCTCAACCTGGACGTGAACGCTTTGACGACCGTCTTTTTCTCCGCAGCCTTTGTCGGCTGTATGATCGCGATATCCGAGAGGGTGTCTTGCACAGGTAAGGCACTAGTCTGCGCTAGGTGTTCAGCACCGCCGAACAGTGCTCGGCGCATCTCTTCTTCAGTTAGTTCTTCGTTCATGCAATTTCTCAGAAAGGTGTTATGTGCAAACGGTCTGACTCTATCAGTATGACCGGTCTCTATAGCTGCGATTATCGGGGATAAAACCCTGAATCAGCCCTGAACCGATGACGGTAAGACCGGCCAATTTGGTTAGCTTGTGCGCTCATACGGCTGGCTGAAGTCGACCCATAGCTGTCAGTCGTGACAGGCAGAAATCGGCCAGAATGGGACAGATTGAAAGCTCTCGCGACCGGCAGCTTTGGGTCGTTTTCAGCCGCTCACGAAAGGCAGAAATCGGCGAAGAGCAGTCCTTCATATCTGCCTAGGCACGCGTCGATGGTCGCTGCACGTCGCCTCAATCGGTGCACTCGACGACCTCAATCTGCGTCAGCCCTACCCGCTCAGCCTGTTCTAAAATCTCCGCCGGCGTCGCGTCCGCCGTGGGCATTATCAGGCTGTTTTCAGCATCACCATAATGCAGCTGTAGCAAGTGCATCGCGGCCTCATGAACAGCCAGCGGCGACTGCTCCAATTCGATTACCTGGGTGCGGCGCTCGCCGTTGAACAGATACTCCAAGGTGCATTTAGGCATGATGGGATCCTCCTATGGAAAATAAGTACTGTTGATCATCCTGAGTGACCAGTCAGCTCAAAGAAACTTGTACATCAGATTAATCTTGTGCAAGTTCTTATGACATATTGAGCGCCGCGCCGCGGTTAGGAAATGCGGGTCATGGCCACAGAGGCTTGGAAGTCTCTACGCCTACCTCCTTCACTGGATTCTGTCTGATGACTACAAATCGCCGGCTGTGCCTGGTCCTGGGCGACCAGTTATCTTTTGACCTTGCCTCTTTGCGTGACCTGGATGCCGAGCGCGATACGGTGCTGCTGGTCGAGGTGATGGAGGAAGCTACCCACGTGCCCCATCATCCACAAAAAATCGCGCTGATTTTCAGTGCCATGCGCCATTTTTCACAGGCGTTGCAGCAGCGCGGCATTCGGGTGCAATACGTGACCCTCGATGATCCGCAAAATACCGGTTCGGTACCGGGCGAGTTGCAGCGCTGGCACGCTGTGATAGAGCCGGACGAACTGCACCTGACCGAGTGCGGTGACTGGCGTTTGGAGCAGTCGATCAACGATTGCGGCTTACCGATGCAGTGGCATGCTGATACTCGATTTTTGTGCACCCGCGCCGAGTTCTCTGCTTGGGCCGAAGGCAAAAAGCAGCTGCGCATGGAGTTCTTTTATCGTGAGATGCGTCGCAAAAATGGACTGTTGCTCAATGGCGACGGCAGCCCGGTCGGAGGCGCCTGGAACTTTGATGCCGACAACCGCAAAGCGTTGCCCAAGGGTGTGAAAGCCCCCTACCCGGCCCGTTTTTCCGTAGACTCAACCACCCAGGAAGTGATTGCGCTGGTGAGGAAGCGCTTCGCCAGCCACTACGGCTCTCTGGACTCGTTCGACTATCCAGTGACCCACGCTGATGCCCAGGCGCTGTGGGAACACTTTCTGGATTTTGGCCTGGCCGGATTCGGCGATTATCAGGATGCGATGGCCAGCGACGAACCCTTTCTGTTTCATGCCCGCATCAGCGCGGCGCTCAATATTGGCCTGCTGGATGTCCGTCAGTTGTGCAGCGATGTGGAGTCGGCCTATTGGGCGGGCAGGGTTGCGCTGAATGCCGCCGAGGGCTTTATCCGCCAATTGATCGGTTGGCGGGAATACGTTCGTGGCGTCTATTGGCTGAAGATGCCCGACTACGCAAACGGCAATGTATTCGGTAACAACAGGCCACTTCCGGAATTCTACTGGACAGGCAAAACGCAGATGAACTGCATGCGTCAAGCCATCGGCCAGAGCCTGGAACATGCCTATGCCCATCACATCCAAAGGCTGATGGTCACCGGCAATTTTGCCCTGATCGCCGGCATCGCCCCGAGCCAGATATGCGAGTGGTACCTGGCGATCTACATGGATGCCTTCGACTGGGTCGAACTGCCCAATACACTAGGCATGGTCATGCACGCGGATGGTGGTTACCTGGGATCCAAACCGTACTGCGCCAGTGGGCAGTACATCAAGCGCATGTCGGATTACTGCCGTGGCTGTGCGTACAAGGTGACTGAAAGTACTACCGACAACGCATGCCCCTTCAACGCGCTCTATTGGCATTTCCTGATGCGCCATGCAGACCTTCTGCGCAGCAATCAACGCATGGGCATGATTTACAAGAACCTCGATCGCATGCCGGAACCCAAGCAGCGAGCGCTCTGGCAACGTGGCCAGACACTGCTCGCCAAACTGGATGACGGTGAGTCGCTTTGAAAAGCGTGAGGTTGCCGAACTGCTACCGCCCTAACGCCCCATCAGCGAACTCGCCAACAAAGCCTCCAACCCCATCGGCTTGGCAAAATAATAACCCTGGGCCTGCCCTGCGCCCATTTCGCGCAGCAAGTCCAGCGTCGCTTCGTCCTCGACACCTTCGGCCACCACACTCAGGTCGAGCGATTCGGCCATCCGCACAATCGCCCGGACAATCGCGCGACTGCGAGCACTGGTGGTCAGTTCGAAGATGAACGACTTGTCGATCTTCAAGCCGCTGAAGCGGTATTGATGCACGTAACTCAGGGATGAAAACCCTGCACCGAAATCATCGAGCACCACCGACATGCCGTTGTCGGCCAGTTGCTGCATGGTCAGGCGGGCAATCGCCGGCTCAGCGACCAGCGCACCTTCGGTCAACTCCAGGCAGATCCGCGACGGCTCGACCCGGTGCCGCGCCAACAGTGCAAGCACATCAGTGGCGAAGTCCGGACGCGTCATGCTGTAGCTGGAGCAGTTGACGTGGACCGGGGGCCAATTGGCGTGCTCGGGTTGGGCGAGAATGACGGCGACGCTGGTCAGCATGTACAGGTCCAGTCGACCGATCAGGCGCAAACCCTCGACATCCGGTAAAAACTCGCCCGGCGCGACTATCCGGCCGTCCGGCTGACGCCAGCGGACCAGCGCTTCAAGGGCCAACAGTTCGCCGCTGTCGATGCTGACAATCGGCTGGAAATACGGCAGCAGCTCGTCGGTGCGTTTGAGTGCGTTGCGCAATGCCCCTTCACGCTCAACCTGGTCCGAGACTTCGCGGCGCACCTCTTGGTTGAACACCGCGTAGCTATCGCGCCCGGCACTCTTGACCCGGTACATCGCCACATCGGCATCGCGCAGCAAGTCGGCCGGCTCGTGATGGAACTGACTGTCGGCGCTGACGATACCGATACTGCAGGACGAAAAAACTTCATAGCCATTGATTAAAAACGGCAGGTCAAACGCCACCAGGATCCGTTCGGCGATTTCGATCACCACGTCCAGTGGCGCCTCGGGAGCAAGCACGGAAAACTCATCGCCCCCCAGACGCGCGAGCATGTCGGTGTCGCGCAGGCAACCGCTCAAACGGTGGGCGGCCTGCATCAACAACAAGTCACCAAAATGGTGGCCGAGGCTGTCGTTGACCAATTTGAAACGGTCGAGGTCGATGAACATCACCGCCAGGTGCCCGCCTTCGATGCCGAACTGTGACCAGGCCAGATTGAGGCGCTGTTGCAGGCAGGTACGATTCGGTAGCCCGGTCAGCGCATCGTGGGTGTTCTCGTGCTTCAACTTCGCATTGGCGTGATCGAGCTCGCGGGTGCGGTTCTGCACCCGGGCTTCCAGCTTGAGGTTGGCGGCATGGATCGCTTCGGCGGCCGTGCGTCGCGACAACGCCGTGTCAATGTGCCGCGACACGAACGTCAGCAGTTCCTGGTCACGCAGGGTATACCGCACCTGCGGGGTATAGCTTTGCACCGCAAGCACGCCGCGCACCACATCGCCATCAAACAAGGGAATGCCCAACCAGGAATAGGATCGGACATACTCCTCGTCCAATTCGATTTCGCCGTGCACAGACAATCGCTCAGCCTCGTCGGCGTCAATCAGGCAAGGTCGACGCTGACGGATAACGTACTCAGTCAAGCCCCGGCGACCTCGCCGTGGCACTGGGCAAGTCGTCTGCCGCTCATCGACGAAATACGGAAAGGTCACTTCACTGGTCGCGTCGTCGAATAGCGCAATGTAGAAGTTACGCGCGAACAGCAGATCACCGACGATGCCATGCAAGGTCTGGAACAACTCAGCCATGTCGCCAGGCTGGCTCGAGAGCTCAGCGATCTGGAACAGCGCGCTCTGCAGATGCTCGGCGCGCTCTCGGTCCGCCACTTCCTGCCTCAATGCGGCGTTGAGTGCCGAAAGCTCCAGGGTGCGACGCATCACCGTCGCTTCCAGATCCTCTCGGTGCAGAATCCGGTCCAGCGCCATGGCCACGTGGCGGGCCACCACCAGAAACAGCGCGCGGTCCTCTGCGCTGTAGGTTCGGGAAACGTCGTAGACCTGCATGGCGAGCATGCCGAAGACGTCATCCGAGGCATTTTTCAACGGTGCGCCCATCCAGAATTCGGGACGATCGCCCACGCAGTAAAAACGCTCCTCGGCCTGAGCCGCGAGAATGCCGGCGGCGTCAATCAGCAACGGCTGGCCAGTGGTCAATACCTGGCCAGTCAACGACAGGTGCGAAAGGTCAAGGTACTCGTAGTGCTGGGACTCCACGGCATCAACGTCGATGATGTCGACGTAATACGGGTAGTCAATCTTGCCACTGTGCGGGTCATACAACGCGAGATAGAAGTTTTCTGCGTCGATCAGGCTAGCCAGCAGCCGATGCACCCCCACCAGAAACACTGACCGGTCGCGGGTCGAACTGGCGAGGTAGGTAATTTCGTACAGCACACGCTGGGTAATCTGCGCACGGGCAAGGGTGCTGGTCTGCACCTGAATGCCCAGGCACCGGGCAAACTCGGCGAGTGCCGGTTCCGCGGCATCGTCCACAGGCGCGAGTAGCCAACCCAGCACACTTTCGCCCCTGCCGGTCGGCCAGCGGTGGAAGTGCCAGGTCAGGCAAAAGGCTTCGAATTCATCATTTGCAACGCTTGAGGGCCACTGCGCCCGTGGGTCGCCCTGCCCGACTAAATGCATTTGTTCACCGGCACGGTAAATGACCCACGCGGTGGTGTGCCCCCAGCTGCGCGCTGAGTCCAGCAATTGTTCGATCGTGTCCTCGTTGCCAGCGTGGGCCATGCCGACAGTATCCGAATTCACTTCAAGCAGAGATGCGACGACGTCGCAATCGTTCGATTGGCACGAGAAATCGGTCAATGGACGAAAACTCATCAGCGCTCCCTGAGCCAGAAACTGGCAATACTCACTTACTGTCGCTAGCAATGCGCCTGTGAGCCTCCCATTTAAAGCTTTTAGAGTTTTTGTTCAACAGATTTATTCGCTTTGGCTCACCCCCGTAGCCTGCGCTCAGACAAGAACGAGACTCGAACCCGAATCACACGGTGCTGAACTGCTACCCTTCAATTTGTAATGATGCCCGGCATCCCCTCATCAGAGGAAGTGAAAATGAAACTCGCAATCGTCGCTGCCGCGGTCGCCGTCATGCTCTTTTCATCGCTTCCCGCCCATTCAGTTTCCACCAAAGATACCGAAGCCATCCGGCCCTTCCAGATCCACGTTCCTGACAGCGATCTTGCGGATCTGCGCGACCGCATTGCCGCAACCCGCTGGCCGGACAAAGAGACAGTTTCCGATCGGTCCCAAGGCGCTCAACTGGAACAATTGAAGGAGCTGGTTCACTACTGGGGCACGAGTTACGACTGGCGCAAGGTGGAGGCCCGGCTCAACGCCTTGCCGCAGTACGTTACGACTATCGATGGGGTCGATATCCATTTCATCTGGGTGCGCTCTCCCCGTCCGAACGCGTTGCCGTTGATCATGACCCACGGTTGGCCGGGATCCGTACTCGAGTTTATTGATGTCGTCGGCCCGCTCTCTGACCCCACTTCTCACGGGGGCAACGCCGAGGATGCATTTGATGTGGTGATTCCGTCCATCCCCGGCTACGGCTTCTCCGGCAAACCGACAGGTATTGGTTGGGATCCGGAGAAAATTGCGCGGGTCTGGGCGCAGTTGATGAAACGTCTGGAGTACACGCGCTACGTTGCCCAGGGTGGCGACTGGGGTGCCCCGATCACCAGCGCGATGGCGCGCCAGGCACCAGCGGGATTGCTCGGCATTCACCTCAACCTGCCGGCAACGCTACCGCCGGAAGCGACTGCGGCACTCGCTGTCGGTGGGCCGGCACCGGCGAACTTCTCCGAGCAGGAACGCACAACCTTCGACACCGTTGCCACACTGATTAAGCAGGGGAACCTGGCGTACAGCGCAATGATGGCCGCCAGACCGCAGATGATGGGCTACGGCGTGGCGGACTCACCGACCTTTCTTGCCGCGCTCATGCTCGTCCACCCGGGCTTTGGCAAATGGATGTACGGCGCCGACACTCAACAGCTGCCGACAAGGGATCAAGTTCTGGATAACTTCACGCTGTACTGGTTGACGAACAGCGCCGCTTCGGCAGGACGGTTGTATTGGGAAAACATGGGACGAAGCCCTCTTTCCTCCGCCGCACAGAAGACGACTGAAATTTCCCTGCCGGTGGCGGTCACCGTGTTTCCAGATGACGTCTACTATCCTCCGCAAAGCTGGGCCCGACGCGCCTACAGTAATCTGACCTACTTCCATCAAGCCGACAAAGGCGGGCACTTTGCGGCCTGGGAACAGCCGCAACTCTTTACTGAAGAACTACGCACAGCGTTCAAGCCTTTGCGTTAGCGGTGTTTGCCACTACATCTCCACCTGCGTCCCCAGTTCAATCACTCTATTCAGCGGCAATTTGAAATATTTCAGATTGCTGTTGGCGTTCTTGAGCAGAAACGCGAACAGACTCTCTCGCCAGCGTGCCATCCCGATGCGTTTGGTGGGGATGACGGTCTCGCGACTGAGGAAGTAGGTCGTGCGCATCGGGCTGAAATTCAACTCGCTCAAGTGACAAAGACTTAAGGCCAAGGGTACGTCGGGCTCTTCCATGAAACCAAAGTGCAGACTGACCCGGAAGAACCCTTCGCCATACGCTTCAACTTCAAATCGTCGGTCAGCAGTCACCCGAGGGCTGTCTTCGGACACTATGGTGAGCAGCACCACTTGCTCATGCAAAACCTGGTTATGCAGCAAATTGTGCAGGAGTGCATGCGGAACAGCATCGGCCCTGGCCGTCAGGAAAACCGCTGTACCTTGAACACGATGGGGCGGCTGCGAACGGATACTACTGATGAACAGCGGCAGAGGAAGCACGGTCTCGTCCAGCCGCTCGACGATGATTTTTCGCCCCCGCTTCCATGTGGTCATCAAGATGAACAGGCCAATGCCGGCAATCACGGGGAACGCACCGCCTTGAAAAATTTTCGGCGCGTTGGCGGCGAAGTACAGGCCGTCCACCAGCAGAAAGCCGAGCAGCATCGGGATTGCCAGCCAGCGCGGCGTTTTCCAGAGCAGCAGGACGACAGCCGAAGACAACAAGGTGGTAATCAACATCGTGCCCGTCACAGCGACCCCATACGCAGCGGCCAAGGCACTGGATGATTCGAAGCCGATCACCAGCAGCACGACACCGACCATCAACGCCCAGTTGACCGTACCGATGTAAATTTGGCCCTGTTCATGGCTGGAGGTGTGCTGGATAAACATGCGAGGGACGTACCCTAACTGGATCGCCTGGCGCGTCAGAGAGAAAGCACCGGAAATCACTGCTTGAGAAGCGATGATGGTGGCCAGGGTGGAGAGCGCGACCATCGGCAGCAGTGCCCAGCCAGGCGCAAGCAAATAGAACGGATTACGCACGGCCTCTGGATTTTCCAGGATCAACGCACCCTGACCAAAATAATTGAGTACCAGCCCCGGCAACACCAAAATAAACCATGCACGGGAAATCGGCTTACGACCAAAATGGCCCATGTCGGCATACAGTGCTTCAGCACCGGTCAGCGCCAACACGACAGCACCCAGAATTGCCACACCCATTCCCGGATGAACCAGGAAGAACTGCACAGCCCAGACAGGGTTGAGCGCTTGCAGCACTTCGGGGCGCTGCAAAATGCCGTAGATGCCGAGCGCACCCAACACCACAAACCACAGCACCATGACCGGGCCGAACAGAATGCCGATTCGAGCCGTGCCATGTTTCTGTATCAGGAACAGCGCCACCAGCACGATCACTGACAAAGGCACCACCCAGTGCTCTATGCCGTCAAACGCCAGCTGTAGTCCTTCAACCGCGGAAAGCACCGAGATCGCCGGGGTAATCATGCTGTCCCCGTAAAAAAGTGCCGCACCGAACAGACCGAGCAGAACCAGTACCTTGCTCATGTGTGGATAAGGTGCTGCCGCGCGGCGGGCTAACGCCGTCAACGCCATGATGCCGCCCTCACCCTGGTTACTGGCACGCAGGATAAACAGCACGTATTTGATCGAGACTACCCAGATCAGTGACCAGAAGATCAACGACAGAATGCCCAGAACGCCGTCGTGATTTACCTGAACGCCATAATGGCCGGAAAATACTTCTTTCAGCGTGTAAAGGGGGCTGGTACCGATGTCCCCGTAAACCACCCCGACAGCAGCGACGAGCAAGCCCACTCCTGACGTTTTGGATGGGGAGTTTTCGTTTGCAACGGTCGCTGTCTCACTCAAGGGGCGCATCTCTCAATTAGCGGGGGTCAGTGCACGCCATCCTTGGGCAATACATTTTTCCAGGGCCATCGGAAATCAAGGCACCGGATGATCCAAAAAATCGCGGCCAGTATCGTTGCGGGCACAAACGCCTAGCGTAAAGAAAGTGTAAAAATATTACGACAGCGCAACGATACGTCCGGCTTCTCCCCACTTGGCGGAATCCACCTTTTACGCAGCTTCGCTACCCTTCAGTGAGTCCCTTCCCGCACCCACCGTCTGACCTCCGCCTGTATGGCATAAGCCGGCGCCTCTACAGCATTGAAATCTTGTGTATACCGCTGGGCAAATCCTTCTACCCCCCATTCCTGAAACTGCTGCACATGCTTTAGTTCGTGAGCCCAGAGCGCGATGTTCTGTTCTGCGCTTTGAGCGTCCCGGAAGAGGATGATGTCGATCAGCGTCACGGCACCGACATCGGGGTTTTGCAGCATGGTCGTGGCGGCGCTGAATTGGCCGTTGTCGCTTACTTTATAGTGCGCGATATCGAGGACGCTGGGGTCGTACCAGCGCAGCAGTTGCTCCCGGATGTGCGGCGGAATGGGTTGGATGCCAGCGTTGGCTGCTTCAGCGCGGGCTTGGGTCAGCCACAGCGCCAGGGCAGGTGCCGCGATCTGGTAGATGCCATCAGGCAGGGGGCCGAGCACCTGTCCCAGGTCTGGCACGCAGATGCAGCCCTCCAGGCACACTTGTTGTTCGCCAACCTGGCAGTCGCTGGTCTGGGCTGGCGCTACAGGAGTCAGGTACAGAACAAACAGCGCTACCAGGCGCGTGGTGATGGGCAACATTGGCGCTCCATGGACGGACGTAGCGCGAACAGGTGGTAACAACTGATCGACCCGCATGGATTTAGCGTAGACCCGAACCAAGCGCCCCCAAAACAATCGCAGGAAACGAAAGACTGTTTCCTGCGAATCCCCGCTTTAGTAGACATCCATCAGAGGTGAGCGTCCTTATGAAGCCCGTCACAATCCGTACCCTGCAAGCACCGATGCTGAGGCGTTGCTGACGTTTGAATTGGACAATCGCGAGTGGTTCGAACGCCACATTGATGCGCGTGGTGCAGCGTTTTACTCGGTGCAGGGTGTGGTTGAGCACATCAGGACTTATTTAGCTGATTATGCCGCCGGCACCTGGCACCCCTTTGTCATCGAAGACTCTGGTGGAAAAATAGTGGGGCGAGCGAACCTGAAAAACATCGACACCTCCGAGCGGTCGGCAGAAATCGGCTATCGGATCGCTCAATATGCTTGCGGGCAGGGACTGGCAACGCTGGCGGTGAGGCATCTGATTCAAAACGCACAGTTGCATTGGAAGCTTAAACAACTGGTTGCCAACGTATACGCTGAAATATCGGCTCGGCAAAAGTACTCAAACGCTGTGGCTTTTTGATCCAGCATATCTCTGGTCAAGAAGGGACAGACCAGGAATATCGGTTTCGTCTGTCTATTCAAACAAGTGAATGACGGGTCTATACGAGTGTCAGAAACGACCCAAGATTCAGGGCGTGGATCGAACCATCACGCCCTCTTCAATTTGAATCCACGGCAAGCTGTTGTCCATTTCGCAGACAAAAAAAGCCCCGCCACCCAATGGGGTGCGGGGCAAAGAAATTGGTTGGTTGCGGCCAACCAAAGGAGCTCTGTAGAAAAACTTTTCGGACCGGGTCAGATGCATTCCTGTGCGGCGCGTTCAAAACTCGAAGGCAGTAAGTTCGAGGCCAGCAAGTGCCGCTCGTAGATGAACACCTTGCCGCCGTTCCCGGCCTTATAGGCTTCCAGCACGTTGTCCGCCGAGACTCTGCTCGGCACCACGATCCGGTAACTGCGCTGGGTTTGCGAGACGGTCGGGTTCAACGCGCTGCCCTGCAGTTTCGGTACGACGCAGTCGGCGTACTGCGCAGGGGTCTTGCTGGTCTGCAAGGTCAAGGTCGGGTCGTTCGGTGCGGAGGCACAACCGGCGAGCAACAAAGAACTGAACGCCATGGCACGCACAAATGAAGGGCGCATCGATCTCTTCCTGAAAATAAACGGTTGGGTTCATCGCCCAAATTTCTTGAGCCGCGTCTTCGATGCAGGCGATTTTCCGGGTATTGGCAACAAAGTAGAACTTGCGTTTCTTGATGGTGACTATTGCTTCTAGCAATAGTCGCGCGCCGTGCAGGCGGATACACAATCGATGACAGGCACGCAAAGAATCTGTGCGAGGGGGCAGGCAACTGCCGTCTCTACCGCGACCGCTCCGCGATGTATTTGCTGAGAATCGAGGAAAAATCTCTCGGCCGCATGGCAGCGCCTGTCCGGCATCTACGTTGCAAACCGCCCTTTGCTTGGGAGTATTGAGCGCTACAACCGTGCTCGCTATAAGGACACCCGTCCGTTTTGCATAGTGAAGCGGACAGATACTGTTCCCCCTCCAAATTTGGCTCCTCTGCCAGACGCGCTCAACGCGCCAAAGTTCAATCAATGTCCAAAATAGCCGACTAACGGTCCCCACCTTGGGCACAAACCCTGCAGAAGCACTCTCGACGAACATTTGACGTCAATCAACCGCCGCACGAATTTAACGCTACGCCCCGACCGATTGGCACAGCTCAATCGCGCAGGTCAGAGCACCACTGTGGCCGCCGCATACATCCTCGTATAAAGGATCCTCGACATGATCGACCTCGCCACTTGGAACTTAAGCATCCCTGAAGGCAGCCCACCGGCCACCATAGAAACGCCTCGACTGGCGCAAGGGTTCAACGACAAGTATTTCAATTCTGAAACCGGCAACCTTTCCTTCTGGGCACCTGTGACCGGCTCCAGGACGGCCAACGCTCTTTATCCACGTTGCGAATTGAGAGAAACCTATAGCGATGGAACTGTACGCAACTGGCAGTATCCAGCGGCGGATAACAAACTGCGGGCCAGTCTGGCCGTCAACCAGGTACCCAGCACCGGCAAGATCGTGATAGGTCAGATCCACAACAAGAACAGCAACAGCCCCATGGTGAAGCTGGAATACCAGTACAAAACCTCTAGCTCGACCGGAAACATTGTCGCCAAGGTGCGCACCCGTCCAGACGATGAATCGGGCCAAGTCATTACAATTGCGACAGGTGTGTCGCTGAACCAGAACTTTTCCTACCAAATCCATTTGAGCCCGAAGGGAGCGTTAGGCATCAGCGCAGCAGGATACAACTGGAGAACCACCCTCGATCCGAGCTGGAAGACCGAACCCCTGTATTTTAAAGCGGGTGCGTATGTGCAGGACAACACCGGCTATCCCACCGAAGGTGGAAAAGTGACGTTCAGGATATTGGAGATTCACCACGAAATTTAGTCGCTACTTTCAGACTTCGCAGCAGCATGGAACGCTGCTCGCCTGCCGAAATCTGCCTTGAATAGAGGGCGGGGGATTTTCACCATCCCGGCAATCGACTACGGTGAGCCCCGGCGTCAATCCACAACGAACAACTTGGCACCCGTGGTGCTAAAGATCGATGCCCCTCAGCGCTGCTGCCCACCTGATAGCTCATTCCGGCGGTGAGCGTGAACTGGCGACCATCCTCCAGCTCCGTGTGCAATTCGCCTTCCAGGCACAACAGGATATGACCTCTCCAGCACCAGTGATCGGCCAGATAGCCGGGACTGTATTCAACCATTCGCACACGCGTCGAACCAAACTGGCAGGTTCGCCAAAGGGCGGTCCCCGTTTGTCCAGCATACTGAACAGGTTCGACAGTCGACCAATCGGTCGTACCAAAGGGAACAGCCGTCAGGTCCATGGTTGCCTCATCAATGAAAAAGTGTCTGTGGACCGTACCCATCCAATGATCCTTTCGATAGACACAGATGCCCCGCATTTATGAGATACAGGCGCCCACTCATGCAGGAAAGCGAGAGGCCATATTTGCAATGAAGATCAGTTGCGCTTGCGCCGCGCCTGCTCCTCCTCCAACGCCTGACGAACCAGCGCCCTCGCCGCCCAGGCCGCTGTATCGAGTGATTCGTCAACGCTCGCGCCACTGATATCGCGCACGGCGATCAACGCCTCGGTGCCGATGACGATCGACAGCGCCTGCTTCAGTCGTTTGCGCGCCTGGGGTGAGAGCACGCCCTTTAGCGAGTCGACGATCGGCTCAATGTAGCTCATGCGTCGACCCGGCCGCAGGGGCTCGTGGGTATCACTTTCGAGCCACACCGACATGAACGAACGCTCCATCACATGCAGACCGATCTCGTCGTCGATCAAGAGTTTATTCAACGCGTTCGCCGCCAATCCAATGCCTTTCACCGGATCGTCTCCCGGCTGCCAGAAGCTCTCCAGCGGCTTCATGTCACGATCGGCCGCCGTCTCGCTGATCAACGCTTCAAGCGAAGGAAAGTAGCGATACGCCGTGGCGCGCGACACCATCGCGCGCTCGGCCACTTGCGCGACAGTCGGGTGTTGGCCCTCTTCGCGCAAGGCGTTGGCGGCATCGATCAGCGCCTGCCGCGTTCGCAGCTTCTGGTTGGCGCGGCCTTGCGGATCGCCTTCGAGGTTCGAAGGACTTGACTTCGGAATCGACATGAAATATATGAGACTCTGTCTTGTCATGAGACACAAGTCTCATAATAGACACACGGCAACCCACCTGCAAGGGTCGGCCATTATGTTTCAGCAACTGAGCGCGCCTCAGGGCGCATGAGGTGAATGCCATGAATCACAACCCCCGTTCGCGGACCTGGTTTCGGCTCGCGGCTATCTACTTTGCTATTGGCGTGGTGTTGGGCGTGGCGATGGGCGCTTCCGGCGACCACTCGCTGTTCGCGGTGCATGCCCATGTCAATCTGTTGGGATGGGTGTCGATGGCGCTGTTCGGAATCATCGGCACCGCGCACCCGTCAATTTCCGAAGGGCGCGTCGCGGCAGCACAGTTTTGGACGTACAACGTGGGCGTCCCGGTGATGCTCGGCGCACTGACGCTGCGCCTCAAGGGCTTCCCGTCGGTCGAACCATTGATTGCCGTCGCCTCTATCCTCATTGGCTGCAGTGTGCTGCTGTTTGCGTGGCTGGTGTTCTCGCGCATCGGTGCAGCGGCCGGGCACTTGAGCAGTGCGGCACGCGAATCGCGCCTGTCGTGACGCGGCAAACCAGTCGTTGATTTTGGGCAGCGTATCGGTGCGGGGAGATTCGCTCCGGATCGATTGCTGCCCTTTGCAACCGGCCGCTATCAACCAAACCGGTCGGTCCGCGCCACCCGCACTTGTCCTATGCTTGAATCCAACCCTCATTCCGGACATCGAAATGCCCGCCCCCGAATCCGCCCTCCTCCAAAGCTGGCACCACAACGCCCACTCCTGGATCGAAGCCATCCGCAGTGGCACCATCGAAAGCCGCCTCAAGGTCACCGACCAGGCCATGTTGACGGCGGTGGCAGCCCGCCAGCCCGCGCGCGTGCTCGATCTGGGGTGTGGCGAGGGCTGGCTGTTGCGTGCGCTGGCTGAACGAGGCATCACGGCGGTCGGTGTGGATGGCGATGCGACGCTGGTCGAGGCGGCGCGGGCAGCGGGCACTTCGCAGGTGCATTTGGCGAGCTATGAAGAACTGGCGGAAGCTAAAGTGCACATCGGCCGCGACTACGACTTGATCTGCGCCAACTTCGCGCTGCTGCATCAGGACATCATTCCTCTGCTCGCCGCCATGAACGCCCTGCTCGCCCCGGGTGGCGCGCTGGTCATCCAGACGCTGCATCCGTGGACGACGGCGGCGGGCGACTATCAGGATGGCTGGCGGGAAGAGACCTTCGCCGGGTTCAAGGGGCAGTGGCATCCGATGCCATGGTATTCGCGCACCTTGTCAAGTTGGCTCAATGCGCTGGACATGGCGGGTTTGCGGCTGGCGAGCTTGCAGGAGCCACAACACCCGCAAAGTCCCGTGCCGCAATCGTTATTGTTGGTGGCTGAACCGCGAGGGTGAGTGCAACGGCGGGCTATCGTCCAAGCGCCGCCTCAATCGCCGCAATATCGATTTTCCCCATCGCCATCATCGCGTCGAATGCACGCTTGGCCGCCGCCCGATCGGGATAGGTGAATGTCACTAAGCTTGAGCGCGCGAATCGCGTGAGGCGCCCTACTACTCCAAACGCCCCGGGCCCTCACGGTCGCGCTCGTATCGTCTCCTAAGCGGAAACGGCGGCAGCCAGGACTCGCGACGGACTGTCCAGCTTTCGTAGGTCGGCGTCAGTTGGTCAGGAGCATCCAGGGATCCCAGGTTCACTTCGATTTCGTCGTCGGTGCGGGCGAAAACCGAAGAGCCGCAGCGCGGACAGAAAAACCGCCCGGCGTAGTCGCGCGTGTCGCCGGTGATCGTCACCGCCTCCTGAGGAAATATCGCGGAAGCGTGAAACAGCGCGCCATGATGCTTGCGGCAGTCGAGACAGTGACACAGACCAACCCGGTAGGGATGTCCCGACGCTTCAATTCGAACGTTGCCGCACAGGCAACCGCCGGTAAATCGTTCCATGCTGCGCCTCGTCTCATTCATGCGGTCGGAAGATTTATAACGATAGCAGCCCCACTGGTCGGCACGAACTTGCTCTATAGATGCTTTTTACCTATTTTTGGGTCTATGGATTCAAAAGGAGGTATTGAACATGGCCGTTGCCCTCCAGCAACAAGCCTTTAGCAAGAGCCAGTGCGTAACGGGCCTGCGAGCCGCTGTCGGCATCCTTGAAAAATGGCGGGCGTCCAGCGATCAGGCCTGCCATATCCTGCGCATTTCCCGCAGCACCTACACCCGCGCCCGCCAACACGATCCCGACTGGGCGGTGGCGCTGGACTCCGACCAAATGCAACGCATCAGTTTTGTGCTCAATATCCACGCCGCACTGCGCCTGGTATTCGATAACCCGGAGAACGTCTACGGCTTCCCGTCGATGGCCAACGACAACGAATTCTTCAACGGCCGCTCGCCGCTCGAGATCATGGCTCAGGGCGATATGATCTCGCTGTATGAAACCTTTCGGCGCATCGACGTGCTGCGTGGTGCGCAATGGTGAAGCTGAGCGAACTGGCAGAACTTGCCGGTGAGCCCATGCAGGCCTATCGATTGGTCAATTCCAAGTTCCCACCGGTGGCGTTATTTGATGACGTTGCCGACGCGGACGAGTTCGAGGTGCTGTATCAGATACAGGAACTCACCAACCCCAGGTTGAAAAATGAAGTGGGTCGCCTTGAGCTGATTCGCCGCAGTGAAATCCCGTTCGGTATTGCGGGCTGCTCTTACGCGACAGCGCCCTTCACCCACGTCAACCCGGCGGGTTCGCGGTTCAGCGATGGCCGTTTTGGGGTGCTGTATCTGGCGGACACAATGGAAACGGCATTGGCTGAAGTGAAGCATCACCAGAGTCTGTACTGGTCGAACGTGCCGAGCCTCAACTATGAGCGGTTTGTTTTCCGGGGGTTGGCCTGCACTTTTAAGGATGCAGGGATGAAAGATGCGACATCCCTTTCGATGACGGATCCTGTTTATGATCCGGACGATTACACGGACTCCCGTCGTTTAGGGAAGTTGATCAAAGAGGCGGGTTGTCCTGGGCTTCGTTACAACTCGGTGCGAATGCACGGCAGTTATTGCTGGGCGTTGATGACGCCGAAGCCGGTTTTATCGGTGATTCAGGCGGCGCATTTCGAAATGGTCTGGAATGGGCAGGTGACGAGTGTGAGTCAGATTAGTGAGGCTTGAGTGCGTTTTGCGGAAATGAAACGGGCGCCTTGATAGGCGCCCGTTTTTTTTCGGTGATGTTTACCAGCTGCCGTAGGGGATGCCGTACTTCTCGACATAACGCTTGGACTTTTCGGATTGCGGATAATAATTGCCGCTAGATTTTCCAAGGTGCGGCCCCAAGGGTTCCACCTCTGCTTGGGCACGCGCTATTTTTACGGCCTTCATGCATTTGTCCGAAACCCAAACCTGCGCGATCCCTCCGGGCGCGAGGCCGACGTAGACCAACGCAATCGTACCGGCAGGCTCTTCCGGTGTCGTAGGGCAAGGCTCATTCACTGCCGCCAGCATGATTCTCCGAGCCTCTTCGGGTATATCGATCCAGACCCGATAAGTTTTGGATTCGACCACGGACTGCCAGCGAACGTAGATACGTTTTGGCAAATCGGCACCCACGACTTCCCGAATACCCCCTGTGATTTGCCCCCAACCCCGAGCGGACTCCGTGCCGTCTTCAGGCTCGTTTCCCGCCGCCGCCCCGCCGCTTGTTCGGCGCAATAATTTGCCGTTGATGTCTTCGACTTGACTGTCCTCAACCCAAACTTTCATGTAGTTCGGCTGGTTGAAGCTGAGGCTCCACCATTTTCTGGTGAGCTCGCGTTTTGAGAGGGTGTCTGACGCCTGACACCCAGCCACCAACCAAACCCCAAGAAATAAAACCAACGCACGCATCAGAACACTCTCCAGTTAGAGTCCGGCAGATGTGGATGGCGCGCACGTACACCACTTTCAGTCGGCGCGTTGGTGTAGCGAATGTTCACACCTCTCTCTCGACTCGCGCCTACCGGATTACTCCAGTTTGCAGACATGTGGATGTATTTGAGTTTCAGCAACTTTTCTTCTTCTGCCGTTGGCTCGTAGTTTCCGGCGAAAACCCTATTGCAAAAAGGTTGTAGCTCCGAGGGTACGCTGTAAGCAGGATCGCTTTCATCGATCACATCAAACTGCACGCCCTTCTCCTTCGCCAACTTATGCATCAAATGCAAATACACCACCGACAGTTTTCCACTGACCCAGCGCTTGAGCTGTAAACCTGCATACGCCCGCACCTGTTTGAACCCTACTGTCTGCGCTTCGTTCGACAATGGACTCGGCTTCGGGGTCACGATTTCCAGCATTGTTTCCGGCCAGCCATTGGCGACCCAACTCGCTTTCTGCTGCTGGGCGTCACGATAAATCGAAGTGGTGCGGATGTCGGTGCCCTGTTGCACCGTAAGGGCCTGCATAGGGCTGATCAGCACGCACTCTTCCACTTCTTCCCGATAACCTCCACCGATATCCGAATGCACACCCGGAACGGGTATTTCCGTGTGCGCGGGAATGACGGTGCTTAATGCGAAGTTGGCCCCGCGAATCGGGTGATGGGCGCCACACAGCAATCCTGACGCAGAGTTGCTCGCATTGTTCCGTGTCCCGTCGAAGAACACGCCAATGCGCAATGCGACTCTGACCTTCTCCTTCGCAGCCGCTGGTGCCTTGCCGTGTTTCTCATACTCGGCCCAGCGTTTGGCGTGGATGTCGACGGGTTGGGCTTCCTCGTAGCGGAAGTTTTTCGGGGGGGGTACGTATCCACTCATTCCTTGATCACCTGCTCCTTGGTGCAACGGGCGCTGAGGGTGCCACTGCGGATCCGATCAAGCAACGCGTAGCCAGATGCCATCACTCACGCGATATAGCGTTTCATCCCATTCATTGCTGACGTCGATAGTCACCATCAACTCAATGAAGTTCTCTTAAAAATTGCGCGGCGTAACATCGCCTCCATACCAACCAACTACACCCCGGAGCACACCATCATGAAACGCCAAATCTTCCTCAGCATCGCTTTCTCGGTTTTCGCAGCTAACGCTTTCGCCGCTTCTTCTGCTCACCCGGTTGTCGCTGAAGGCGGCTCGGATCGTCTGATTGAAAGTCGTGTCGCTGAGGGTGGTTCGGATCGTTTGATCGAGAACCGCGTTGCCGCTGACGGCTCCGACCGCCTGATGGAAAACCGCGTTGCCGAAGGTGGTTCCGACCGTCTGATCGAAAGTCGCGCTGTATGACTGAATGTCTCTACCGCAGCTCTCAACAAAAAGCCCGGCCTCATCAGCCGGGCTTTTTCGTACAAAAAATAAAAGAGCGACCCAAGTGGCTGCGCAACAACTCGTAAGCTTTCCCGAAGTTAATGTCATGCCAATGGGTCAGTCGGTCAAAACACGGGAGCTTTGTAGACATCCTGGTCAGAGTGGATGGTTACCAGCTACCGTATGGGATGCCGAATTGCTCGATGTAGCGCTTCGATTCTGGGCTGACTGGATAAGCGTAGCGTCCGTCACTCTTACCTTGGCTAGGCCCCAACGGTTCTATCTCTGCGTGGGCGCGTGCAACTTTGACCGATTTCAAGCATTTGTCAGTCACCCACACCTGCACGATGCCACCTGGGGCAAGTCCGAGGTAAACCATCGTTATGAAATTGGCAGGCTCCTGCGGTGTTGCCGGGCAACGTTGATTCACCGACGCGTGCATGAGTTGTCGCGCCTCTTCTGGTATATCGACCCATGCACGATAGGTTTTCGACTCGACTATCGACTGCCAACGAACATAAATGCGCTTAGGCAGATCTGCTCCGACTACGCCACGAATGCCACTGCTGATATTTTTACTCCACCCCCGAGCAGCTTCGGTGCCGTCTCCGGAGTCCTGGCTACCAGCTGTGCCTCCACCGGTGCGATTGAATAGTTGGCCGTTGATGTCTTCTACGGCAGAGTCTTCCACCCATACCTTCATGTTGGCAGGTTCGACGAAGCTGAGGCTCCACCAATGGTCTTTCGGGTCGTTTTCTCCGGAAAGCGGGTCGGCTGCCTGACATCCTGCTAATAAAAATGCGCCCAGTAAAATGAGGATCGAGCGCATTAGAAAGTTCTCCAGTTAGAGTCAGGTACGTGAGGGTGCCGTACACGCACACCGTCACCTGTCGGTGCGTTTGTGTAACGGATAGTTAGACCAAGCTCACGGCTTGCACCAATCGGGTTGCTCCAATTTGCAGACATGTGAATGTACTTAAATTGCAACAGGCTCTCTTCAGCAGATTCCGTTTTGTAACTACCCGCCAAGACCCTGTCGCAAAATGGTTGGAGTTCTGCAGGTACAGCATACTCCGGAGTATCCGGGACATCGTTTAACTGCACACCTTTCTCCGTTGCTAATTTGTGCATCAACCGCAAATACACCAACGATAGTTTGCCGTTTACCGTTCGTTTGAGTTGCAGGCCTGCGTAGATCCGCAGAGCTTTCGAAGCCAAATTTCCCTGCACGTCATCGGACAACAATATCGGTTTTGGAGTTACAACCTCCAGCATCCTCTCGGGCCAACCGTCGGCAACCATTTTTGCCTTTTGCTGCATCGCTTCCCGGTAGATGGAGGTAGTTCTAACATCGGTGCCATTGGGCACCGTGAGTGCCTGCATAGGACTGACCAGAACGCACTCTTCCACTTCCTCACGGTACCCACCGCCAATGTCGGAGTGCACTCCAGGTAGCGAAATTTCAGGATGCGCAGGAATCACTGTGCTCAACGCAAAATTGGCACGGCGTTCATCACGGGCGGTAATTTGAACCACATCGGTAAAGTATTTACGGTCCAGGTACAGCTTGATTCCGGGCGCGACTGGACTTTGGATATTCCCCAGGTTGGTGAATCCCGCGACAGAGGGAACGGTATCGAAAAGACCGATGAAAACCCATCAGAATTTCGCTGTTGTACTGACCAGTAAAGCTGGCGCTGAAGACATTGGGATTGCTACGTAACACCTCTCCCAGTGGCCCCTGCTTACAGCGCACGACCTCATTAGCAAAATGCCTGGCCGCTGCAGCACCCCGACTGAAACCAAACGTATCGAAGGTCAGTGAAGTAATTTCGCCGCCGGGGTTTTGGTCAATCACTTGTTTGATCAGGACTTTGAGTCGAGAAAATGCGTTTTGGACCTTGCTCGCTACACCCGTTTCACCGCGTCCAGTTGCGGCATTACCGAAACTGTCTTTGCTCGCGCTTTCCGTACCGATTCCGTCGACGTACAGGCTTCGCAATGCCAGTGAGGCCCAACCATCCCCCTTCACGTCTTTGTTGGCCGGATACAGTTCATACAGTCTGAAAACATTACTCAAATTATTCCCATAACTCCCCTCCGGATCCGCCATATAAGGCTTGCAGCTCGCATCGACGTCTTCCGGGCGAATCGGGTGATGGGCGCCACACAGCAATCCTGACGCAGAGTTGCTCGCATTGTTCAGTGTCCCGTCGAAGAACACGCCAATGCGCAATGCGACTCTGACCTTCTCCTTCGCAGCCGCCGGTGCCTTGCCGTAATTCTCATACTCGGCCCAGCGTTTGGCGTGGATGTCGACGGGTTTGGCTTCGTCGTATCGGAAGTTTTTCGGGGGGTTGGGTACGTATCCACTCATTCCTTGATCACCTGGCTCCTTGGTGCAACGGGCGCTGAGGGTGCCACCGTGGATCCAATCAAGCAACGCGTAGCCAGATGCCATCACTCGGACAACATGGGACTTCATCCATCCATTGGTTCCGTCAATAGTCACCATTAATTCAATGAAGTTCTCTTAAAAATTCTGCGGCGTAACATCGCCTCCATACCCAACAACGACACCCCGGAGCACACCCTCATGAAACGCCAACTCTTCCTCAGCATCGCTTTCTCGGTTTTTGCAGGTAACGCTTTTGCCGCTTCCTCTGCTCACCCGGTTGTCGCTGAAGGCGGCGCGGATCGTCTGATTGAAAGTCGTGTGGCTGAGGGTGGTTCGGATCGTTTGATCGAGAATCGCGTCGCTGCTGATGGTTCGGATCGCCTGATCGAAAACCGCGTTGCCGCTGATGGTTCGGATCGCCTGATCGAAAACCGCGTTGCTGCTGATGGTTCGGATCGCCTGATCGAAAACCGGGTTGCCGCTGACGGCTCGGATCGCCTGATCGAAAACCGCGTCGCCGAAGGCGGTTCCGACCGTCTGATCGAAAGCCGCGCCGTATGAATGAATGTCTTTATCGCAGTTGTCATCAAAGAGCCCGGCCTCATCAGCCGGGCTTTTTCGTGCGCCAAATAAAATGAGTTTGCTTCATTGAGCTGAAGCCGCACCACGCATCTTCGCGTATCGCGCCAGCCCTATCTTGATGCCAACCAGGAGGGGTGCGGCTATTGCAAAAAGCAGGGCCACTGCCATAAATGCAGTGTCGAAGGCAATCACAGTGGACTGACCTGCGACGACACGTCCCAGCAGACTCGTCGCCGCCCGGCCGGCGGCCACGGCATCCATTCCCTTGGCCGACAACATGGTTGTCGTGGTGGTCAGTCGCTCGATGACGGCGCCCCCACCCGGGGTGACGCTGGCGCCAAGGACCACCGCATTGGCGACAACGTTATGCTCGATCAGCGTCTGAAGCCCTGCGACTCCCATCAGGCCACCCAACTGACGCCCCGTATTGAAGAGGCCTATGCCGCTGGCAAGGTTGCGCCTGTGGAGGTCACTGAAAGCGATCAGGGTGATCGACAGAAACAGAAAACCAAGACCCAATCCGCGCAACAGGATGGCCGCCATCATGTCGTCGGTGCCGCTTTCACTGGTGGAACCGGACAGCATCCACATCGCAACCATGATCATCAGGATGCCGAAGGGCACGGTGGCGAACGGCGGAACCCTGCGAGCCTGCATGAGCCAGGCCGAAATGAGCAGCGCACCGATAAAAAATGCGCCACTGGGCAACAGGAGCTGGCCGGCATCGGTGGGTGTGAACGCGAGGACCGACAGGGCGAACGCCGGAATCAGGAACGCGCTCCCGAACAAGGCCGCACCGGCGACGAAACTGACGATAAAGGCAAAGGTAAAATCGCTCGATCTGAACAGGGTGAAATCGAGCACACCCTGGCCTTTGGTCAACACTTGCTGGCCGAGAAATGCCAGCAGCGCGGCGGCGCCCATCACGGTCAGCCACAGGATGCGTGGTTCCTCGAACCAGTCCCATCGGCTGCCTTGGCTGAGAACATAGGTAAAACAGAACAGGGTGACGCAGATCAGGAAGAAGCCGACCCCGTCGAACGGACGAGGCCGTGCCTTGGCCGGCATTGGGCCGTCGGCGACCAGCAGAAGTCCACTGGCCGCCAAGGCAAGCGGAACAACGCTAAAGAAAATCCATGGCCAGGATTGGCTATCGATCAACCACCCTTGAAGGACCGGCGCGAGCGTTGCGGGCGCAACAACAGCACCCATGGCGAACAGCGCCTGAAGGATGGGTTGATGAGATCGGGGCCAGGCGCGAAAGATGATTACCTGGCCCCCGACCAGCAGAGCGCCGCCGGCGAAGCCCTGAATAATTCGAAGCGCTACCTGCAGGTCCAGTCGAGCCGTGATGGCGGCAATGGCGCATGCCAGGCCCATGACCAGCGTCGCGCCGATGAGGACCTGACGCGGACAGAAACGGTTCATCAGCCAAGGGGCTGTCATGAACCCGATCAGCTTGAGCGCGGTGTAGCCGATATCCAGCCAGGCAAACTCATCAGGTGTTGCATAGGTATCGCCGATGATGTCGCTGCGTCCAAGCGACAGGACGGTGCCGGCGATCGCTTCCGTCAGCGCGGCGAGCATGATGCCCGCCACGAGCAGGAGGCCGTTCGTCGCACTGGCATTGCCCGGCGTGGCGGTGACCACCGTGCTCATGCGCCATCCCCTTGCGCAACCTCGACCCGCGCGGACAGGCCAGGCACAATGCGCCCCGGCAACGGGTTGTGGGCCAACAGGATTTTCACCGAAACCCTCTGAACGACACGAACAAAGTTTCCGGTCGCATTGTCCGTGGGGAGCAGACTGAACGCCGAACCGCTGCCCGGTGCAAAGCTGTCGACCACGCCTTCAAGTACCTCGTCCGGGTAGCCGTCAACCGTGATGCGCACGCGTTGACCGGGGCGGATATGCTCGAGTTGGGTTTCCTTGAAGTTAGCCACGATCCACACGTCATGGACCGGCACGATATCGAGCAAGGAAACGCCTGTCGTCACAAACCGACCGACACGGACCTGGCGGTTACCGATCACACCATCGACAGGCGCGCGTACTACGGTGCTATCGAAATCGATCTGGGCCAGATCACGCGCAGCCTGCGCCTGATTCACCGCAGCAACGGCCGCTTCTCGCTCGGTGACCAACACGGCGATGTGTTGCTGTTGCGCTTCTACCGATGCCGATGCTGCCGATACCGTCGCCTCGGCTCTGGATCGTGCCGCGGCGGTTTCATCGACCAAGGCGTGGCTAACCGCGTTGCTGACGACCAGTTTGCGGTTGCGATCATGGGTCTTGGTCGCCAGATTCATCTCGGCCGCGGCCGAGCGTCTCTGGGCTTCGGCCTGTCGAATCAGGGCACGCTGAAGCTGAGTCTGGGCATCGACATGACTCAGGCGAGCCTGGGCCGCACTGACATTCGCCACGGCTTGCGCCAGCCGTGCGCGGTAGTCGCGATCATCAATGCGAAACAGGACATCTCCCGCCCGGACGGTCTGGTTGTCCTCGACCTCTACCGACGTGATGTACCCGGCAACTTTTGCGGCGAGCGAGGTGACATCGCCGCGCACATAAGCGTTATCGGTGGATGTCGCGCCGCTGAAAACAGCCAGGGCCCATCCGGCAGCGAGGACCAGAACGGCGGCGACGCACAGCAATCGGCCGATCATTTTTCTCTTGCCGGGCCGCGTCACGACGACAGGGATTTCGGCGCTTGCACCGGTGGCAGTGGCGGCCTTGTCCTGGAGCGAGTTCATTATTCTCATTACCTGTTCAATGCCAAGAACCTACAGCAGCCAATGGGCGGCAGTGGCCTGCCGCCCGGACGTCGCGAGTCGAGCAGCTCACTTCCCGATGGGCGTGACGAGCACTTTTTCATCGGAATCGAGGACGAACACCGCCAGCAAGCGTGCCGGTTGGGTATCGCTGGCGTTGGCGCTGACTTCGTGCACGGAGCCCGGCTCCTCTACGAAGTTTTCGCCGAGGTTGTAGATCTTTTCCGGCTCGCCTTTGACTTTGATGCGAAACGAGCCCTCCAGGACCGTTGCATAAATGAAGGCCGTTTTCGGATGGGTGTGAGAGGGCGACGCGGCGCCCGGCCCATACTCGACGAGCACGCCCTTCATGCTCTTGCCAGGGATGTTGGGAATGGGGCGGTCGAACACCACCGTCACCTTGCCTCCGGGCTTGTCGCCGGCCGACGCGGTGATCGAGACCGCTGCGAAAGCAGCGGCCAGAAGCAATCGGGTAAACATGGCAATCTCCTATGTGTCTGTTTGATGAGGGCGCAACCCGGCGTCAGGACTGAGCGAGCCAGTCCTCGAAGCGGATCGTGCCCAGGTGCGGGTTTTTGCCGGGGGTCAGCGATTGATCGTCGAGCACTGCGCCGAAGTAGCGTGCGTGCACGTCCGGTACGACTTTGCGGGTGTCCCCGGTTGCCCGCAGAAAGCGCCTGACCAGTTCGTCAAGCGGCATGGCCTCGGGTCCCGCGACTTCGACCGTGCCGTTGACCGGTGTTGCCAGCGCGACAACCGTCAGCGCCGCCACTACGTCGTCGGACGCCATTGGCTGGATCAGCGCGGGCGACACGCAAATTTCCTCGCCGACAGTGGCCGACTGCGCGATACCGCCGACAAACTCGAAGAACTGTGTGGCACGCAGGATGGTGTAAGGAATGCCGGACGCCTTGATGAGGTTTTCCTGGGCGACCTTGGCCCGGAAATAGCCATTCTCCGGAAGCCGTTCGCTACCGACGATCGACAGGGCGACGTGATGGCGAACCCCGGCGGCCGCTTCGGCAGCCAGCAGGTTGCGGCCCGACGTTTCGAAGAAGTCGAGGACGGCCTGGTCTTCCCACGACGGCGCGTTCGCCACGTCGACGACAATATCGGCGCCATCCATCGCTTCGGCCAGGCCTTCGCGGGTGATGCTGTTTACGCCCGTACTAGGGGCGGCTGCGAGCACGTCATGGCCGCGCTCGCGAAGGTTGTTCACAAGTTTCGATCCGATGAGGCCGGTGCCTCCAATGACGACAATCTTCATGGGCTCTCTCCGCTTCACGACGGCAACTATTGCTGTCGATGTGGAGTAAGAGTGCCCGCGCGCGGGAGGGAAGTCCTTGCGCCGGCCTTGAATTTGCCTTCGGCCAAGCTTGGTTTTTCGTCCAAAGAAGCCGGCGTTTGAATGTCATCCTTGCTCGACGGTGCAGCCGGTTACGAGCTGCCGTATTATCGACTTCTCGTACCCATTACCCGCTCGGACACGGAGTCGAGGGCGCTCGACCAGGGGATACTCACCTTGCCATTCGTGTTTGAAGACTATGTGCTCGATCAGGAGCGCCGGGAACTCACCTTGCGCGGGCAAGTCGTGCCCATCGGGCCACAGGTCTTCGATTTATTGCTGCAGCTCGTCAGCCACCGCGACCGCGTCATCAGCAAGGACGACCTGCTCAAGGCGGTATGGAGCGGCCGGGTTGTTTCGGAATCAACGATCACCAGTCACATCAATGCGGTGCGCAAAGCCATTGGCGATACCGGCGAGGAACAGCGCCTGGTTCGCACAGTCGCCCGCAAGGGTTACCGCTTCGTTGGCCTGGTCGAGGTTGGCGATACCGCAGATGCGCAACCATTTGACGGACACGGTATCGGCGCACGCGTGCCCGCCGACCAGAATGAACCGGCGCCCTATCCCCTCCCGCTTCCGGACAAACCCTCGATAACCGTCCTGCCGTTCCAGAACCTGAGCGGTGATCCGGAACAGGATTATTTCGCCGACGGCGTGGTTGAGGACATCATCGCCGCCCTGTCGCGTATACGTTGGCTGTTCGTCATCGCACGCAATTCGAGCTTCACTTACAAAGGCCGGGCGGTGGACATCAAGGGCGTCGGCCAGGAGCTCGGCGTGCGCTACGTGCTGGAAGGCAGCGTGCGCAAGTCCGGTGACAAGGTACGCATCACTGGGCAACTGATTGATGCAACGACGGGGACGCATCTTTGGGCGGAGCGCTTCGAAGGCACTCTCGACGACATTTTCGAGTTACAGGATCAGATCGCTGAGAGCGTCGTCGGCGCTATTGCCCCGCAGCTCGAGCGGGCGGAAATCGAGCGGGCCAAGCACAAGCCGACGGAAAGCCTTTGCGCCTACGACTACTACCTGCGCGGAATGGCGAAACTGCACAGCGGCACACGGGAAGCCATCGAAGAGGCACTGTCGTTGTTCTACAAGGCCATCGAGCTCGACCCGGAGTTTGCATCGGCCTATGGCATGGCGGCGTGGTGTCACTTCTGGCGCAAGTTGAATGGCTGGATGACTGATCGACCTCGAGAAATCGCCGAAGGCGCGCGGCTTGCGCGTCTGGCCATGGCGCTCGGTCGGGACGATGCGGTGGCGTTGACGCGAAGCGGACATGCGCTGGCCCATCTCACCGGCGACGTCGATGGCGGCATTGCCCTACTCGACAGGGCGCGCCTGCTCAATCCCAACCTCGCCCCCGCCTGGTACCTTGGCGGTATCCTGCGTGCACTGCGCGGTGAAACAGACGCCGCCATCGAGAATCTGACCCATGCCGTTCGCTTGAGTCCGCTGGATCCGGAAATGTTCAGGATGCAGGTGGGAATGGCGCTCGCGCATTTCTTTGCCGGGCGCTTCGACTGTGCGACGGACTGGGCGGAAAAGGCATTGAGGAACCTGCCCATCCTGCTGCCTGCGGTTGCTCTCGTGGCTGCCAGTCATGCGCTCAGCGGACGAATGGACAAGGCGACACAGGCGATGCAGCGCCTTCACGAACTGGATCCCTCGTTGCGCATCTCCAACTTGAAAGACTGGCTGCCCATCGAGCGGCCCGAGGACCTCGCGCGCTTCGCCGATGGACTGCGACTGGCTGGATTGCCCGAGTGAGTGCGGCGCAACAGGTTGACGCTGTTTACTTAGGTAAAGATCAGCCCTGAAAAACCGGACTCGTTCGTGCGTAGACTAAAAGCGCTACTCAGTTATTGCGCAACAGCACATACGCCTCACCACCGTTACTATCATGCTGAAGAAAAAAGTTACTGCCCTGGATTCGAACCTTCGATGGCACCCGGTCCGGGACGGTTGTTTGCGAATAAGGCTGTGCGGCGCTCAACAATTGTCGGGGCAGGTTGTCGTCCGGTTGATTCGGGGACTCCGGACCTTATCAAATGCTGTTCGTCTGCTCGGGAATTGGTTTCGTGCGGACTGGTTACCAGCTGCCGTATGGGATGCCGAATTGTTCGATGTAGCGCTTCGATTCTGGGCTGACCGGATAAGCATAACGCCCTTCGTTTTTACCCTGACTCGGCCCCAAAGGCTCTATCTCTGCCTGAGCCCGAGCGACCTTGATAGACTTCATGCAGTTGTCTAGAACCCACACCTGCACGATGCCACCAGGGGCGAGCCCGAGATAAACTTTTGCCCTGTAGTTGGCGGTGTCCTCAGGTCTAGCAGGGCAACGCTCATTTACTGAGGCATGCAAAATTCGCCGAGCCTCTTCAGGTATGTCGACCCATGCACGGTAGGTTTGTGGCTCGACGATCGACTGCCAGCGAACATAAATCCTTTTCGGCAAATCTGCGCCTACAACACCCCGAGTGCTACTGCTGATTTTGTCGCTCCAACCGCGGGCAGATTCAGTCCCATTTTCTGGCTCGCCTCCTGCCGCCGTACCACCGCCCGTGCGGTGGAATACGTTGCCATTGATGTCTTCAACCGCAGTATCTTCAACCCATACCGTCATGTAGAACGGTTCAACGAAGCTGAGGCTCCACCAAGGATTCTTCGGGTCGTTTTTCCCGGTTAGTGGTTCGACTGCCTGACACCCCGCGACTAAAAACAGCCCCAGCACAATAATGAGTGCCCGCATCAAAATGTTCTCCACGAAGAGTCAGCGACATGAGGATGACGCACCCGAATACCGTCGTCAGTCGGCGCATTGGTATAGCGAAGAGTTGCGCCCTGCTCACGACTTCCGCCTATAGGGTTATTCCAATTGGCAGATGTATGGATATATTTGAGTTTCAGCAGCTCTTCCTCCGATGGCTCTGGCTTGTAGTTTCCCGCGAGGACTCTATCGCAAAACGGCTGTAACTCTGTAGGTACGGCGTATTCTGGAGTATCAGGTACATCTCTAAACTGCACGCCTTTCTCTTTGGCCGATTTATGCATCAAGCGCAGATAAACCACAGCCAATTTGCCACTGACCGACCGTTTTAGTTGCAAACCTGCATACACCCGAAGTTTTTTCGGCCCTGTCTTTTCCTGCTCCCAGTCAGGTGCCACGCTAGGCGTCGGAGTGACGATGTCCAGCATCGATTCCGGCCAACCATCTGCCACCATTCGTGCTTTCTGCTGCTGGGCATTCAGATAGATAGAAGTGGCCTGGATATCGGTACCCTGCGGGACCGTCAGTGCCTGCATTGGATTAACCAGCACGCACTCCTCGACGACTTCGCGGTAGCCACCTCCGAGATCGGAGTGCACACCGGGCAGCGATATTTCCCGGTGTGCAGGCACAACCGTACTCAATGCGAAATTCGCACGGCGCTCGTCACGTGCAACAAGTTGGACAACATCGGAAAAGAATCGACGATCCAGATAGAGCTTGATCCCAGGAGCGACCGGGCTTTGGATATTTCCGAAATTTGTCACGCCTGCCACGGAAGGTACAGTATCGAACAAGCCGACAAAGCCCATGATGACATCGCTGTTGAACTGGTTGCCGAAACTGGAACTAAACCCTTTAGGGTTGCTGCGAAGCACTTCCCCTAGAGGTCCCTGCCTGCAACGCACTATCTCATTCGCAAAATGCCGGGCCGCTGCGGCACCTCGACTGAAACCGAACGTGTCGAAGGTTAGCGAAGTGATTTCACAACCGGGACTCTTATCAATAAGCTCTTTTATCGAATCGTTCAGGTCGGTAAACGCCTGCAGAACTTTGGCCGCGACACCGGTATCGCCACGACCGGTGGCGGCATTAAGCAACTTGTCTTCTGCTCCTCCGGTCGTACCAATCCCATCAATGTAGAGGCTGCGAAGAGAGAGTCTTACGGAGCCTTCACCCTCGACATCTTTGGCTGATGGATAGAGATCAAACAGCTTAGAGACATTACTCACATCATTCCCGTAACTCCCCTCCGGATCCGCCATATACGGCTTGCAGCTCGCATCGACGTCTTCCGGGCGAATCGGGTGATGGGCGCCACACAGCAATCCTGACGCCGAGTTGCTCGCATTGTTCAGTGTCCCGTCAAAGAACACACCAATGCGCAACGCGACGCTGACTTTCTCCTTCGCAGCCGCCGGTGCCTTGCCGTAATTCTCATACTCGGCCCAGCGTTTGGCGTGGATGTCGACGGGTTTGGCTTCGTCGTATCGGAAGTTTTTCGGGGGGTTGGGTACGTATCCACTCATTCCTTGATCACCTGGCTCCTTGGTGCAACGGGCGCTGAGGGTGCCACCGTGGATCCAATCAAGCAACGCGTAGCCAGATGCCATCACTCGGACAACATGGGACTTCATCCATCCATTGGTTCCGTCAATAGTCACCATTAATTCAATGAAGTTCTCTTAAAAATTCTGCGGCGTAACATCGCCTCCATACCCAACAACGACACCCCGGAGCACACCCTCATGAAACGCCAACTCTTCCTCAGCATCGCTTTCTCGGTTTTTGCAGGTAACGCTTTTGCCGCTTCCTCTGCTCACCCGGTTGTCGCTGAAGGCGGCGCGGATCGTCTGATTGAAAGTCGTGTGGCTGAGGGTGGTTCGGATCGTTTGATCGAGAATCGTGTGGCTGAAGGTGGTTCTGATCGTCTGATCGAAAACCGCATTGCCGAAGGCGGTTCCGACCGCCTGATCGAAAACCGCGTCGCCGCTGACGGCTCTGACCGCCTGATTGAAAACCGCGTCGCCGCTGACGGCTCTGATCACCTGATTGAAAACCGCGTCGCCGCTGACGGCTCTGATCGCCTGATCGAAAACCGTGTTGCTGAAGGTGGTTCCGACCGTCTGATCGAAAGCCGCGCTGTATGAATGAATGTCTCTACCGCAGTCTTTCTAGTCCTGAAATTGGTTTACACCGCATTTCATTTTGTAGGAGCGAGCTTGCTCGCGAAAAACCCAATTTCGCCACGGGGCATCTGTTTTTACGCATTATCGTTCACGACCATCGCGAGCAAGCTCTCTCCTACAGTGTTTTTGTCCTCAACAAAAAGTCCGGCCTCATCAGCCGGGCTTTTTCGTGCCGCGTTTAGTGCTTGTTTAGCCAAGACACCGGAATTTCGGATGACTCTTACAAGCCTTGTAGGCAAACTCTGAATCTCGCGTTTGGGCACTTTGATGCCTTGTTGCGCTTTTCTTTGACGGGATACTCTCCGGATGTCGCTGACCATTCAGCGACTGGGTGTGGTAACCCGGCAAAACCAGCGCAACAGCGCCTTCATCCCGAACGCAGACTTTTTTATGTCTGCGGTCTCGCGTTATGGCGGCTGTGCGTGGGACGCCCTCGGGCGTGCCGGGTTTGCTTGGTTACCGGTTTACCACCCTGCGCATAGCTGCCTCCCATTCGTGTGGTAACGAAAGTGGCAGCTCCTAAAACCCAGGAGAAAAACCATGACACAAACCAAACAGTCCGAACCCTCAGAACTGAAAACCATCGGCTTCACCCCCTTCATCTACTGCTCAAACCAGGCGCTGTTTCGTGTCAGCCGAGACGTTCCCCTCGGTGACCCGCTCGCCATGGCCTCTGATTTTCTGTTCCTGGCCAAAGAGCTGACCAGAGAGGCGGCCTTTAACCGTGATACTGACCGACACATCTGGGCCGCGCATTATCTGACGGCGATGAGCAAGGCAGTGGTTGATGACGCAGCGAAGGTTCTACAGCGACCTGCTCCGACAAAGACCGAATCTAAAGAATAATTGCCAGTAAAGGCGCAGGCACAACGCACATAGAAAAGCCCTCGTTCCCTCACCGTGGCGGGGCTGTTTCATTCGTCCCCAATCATCCATACGCCGCCGATCCCTGTGGGAGCGGCGGCAAATTTAACAGAGATGTTGCCTGACACACCGCCTTCGCGAGCAAGCCCGCTCCCACAGGGATCACGTCGTTCAGAAAAATTGTGCCCTGCCACGGACAGGCTGGGAGCAGGCGCTTCGCTGGCTTTCAAGCAGTTCGTCAGCCCACTCGAATTCATCACCCGGGCTTCGGTCGAACCGGAATCAGCGTTCATTCACTCCGGAAATCGACCCATGGCCAACTTGCAAACCGTCACCGCTCCAGCAAAGCCACTGCTGCTCGAACCCAACACCTGGGTCCCAAACAACCCGCGCCTGCCAGTGCTCATTTACGCCAAGGCGATTGCCGTTGAGGGCAACGACCCGGCGGCGCTGTTCGAAAAAACGTTCAAGGCCAATGGCTGGCCGCCACAATGGCGTTACGGGATCTACGACTTTCACCACTATCACACCGAAGGCCATGAAGTGCTTGGCGTTGCCAGCGGTCATGCAAGTCTGTTGCTGGGCGGTCCGAAAGGTCATGTGCTGGAGGTGAGTGCGGGTGATGTGTTGCTGCTGCCGGCGGGCACCGGCCATTGCAACCTGGACTCCAGCAACGACTTTCTGGTGGTCGGTGCCTACCCGCCGGGGCAGCACGCCGATATTTGCCGCGAGGCGCCGAGCGCTGCGCAACAGGCGAGCATCGACACGCTGCCGTTTCCCGAGCGCGATCCGGTGCAAGGTGAGGAAGGCGCGGTCAGCCAGTACTGGGCCAGCCCACGCCTGCGATAAAAACCGTGCCCTCTCCTCCACCAGAGAGGGCCAACGCCCACTTTATGTGTGATGAATTTCCCGATCCTTGGTTTCCGGCAGGAAGAACGTGCCGAGAATAGCCGTCATCACCGCGATAACGATTGGATACCACAGCCCGTAGTAGATATCCCCCGTGGCCGCGACCATCGCAAATGCCACCGTCGGCAGGAAGCCGCCGAACCAGCCATTGCCGATGTGGTACGGCAGCGACATCGAGGTGTAGCGGATGCGCGCCGGGAACAGTTCCACCAGCCAGGCGGCGATCGGGCCGTAGACCATGGTCACGTAGATCACCAGGATGGTCAGCAGTAACAATACCATCGGGTAATTGGTCTTGGCGGGGTCAGCCTTCTCGGGGTAGCCGGCGTCCTTGAGGGCGGTGCCGAGGGTGGCGGTGAAGGCGTCGTTGCGAGTCTTGAAGTCGGCAGCCGGCATGCCGGTGCCCTCGAAACTCGCGATCACTTTGTCGCCGATACGCACCTGCGCGACAGTGCCAGGCGCGGCTTCCTCGTTTTTATAGGGAATGGCCTTCTTCGCCAGCACCGTCTTGGCGAGGTCGCAAGAACTGATGAATTTGGCTTTGCCCACCGGGTCGAACTGGAACGAGCACTGGTCGGGGTCGGCGACCACTGTGACCGGATTCTTCGCCTGCGCCGCGAATACGTCAGGGTTACCGTACTGAGTCAGCGCTTTGAAGATCGGGAAGTAAGTCACGGCCGCAAGGATGCAACCGGCCATGATGATCCCCTTGCGGCCGATACGATCGGACAGGCTGCCGAATATCACGAAAAACGGCGTACCGATCAGCAGCGAACCGGCAATCAACAGGTTGGCAGTCTGCGGGTCGATCTTGAGCATTTGCAGGAGGAAGAACAGCGCGTAGAACTGCCCGGTGTACCAAACAACGGCCTGGCCGGCAGTGCCTCCGAGCAGGGCCATGATCACGATTTTGAGATTGTCCCAACGGGCGAAGGATTCAGTCAGCGGCGCCTTGGAAGATTTGCCCTCAGCCTTCATCTTCAAGAACACCGGCGACTCGCTGAGTTGCAGACGGATGTACACCGAGACGATCAGCAACAGGATCGACAGCAGGAACGGGATCCGCCAACCCCAGGCCTCGAAGGCTTCAGTGCCGAGGATCGTGCGGCAGGCGAGGATCACCAGCAGCGACAGGAACAGACCGAGGGTCGCGGTGGTTTGAATCCACGAGGTGAAAAAGCCGCGTCTGCCTTTCGGCGCGTGCTCCGCCACGTAGGTCGCCGCCCCGCCGTACTCCCCGCCCAGGGCCAGGCCTTGCAGCAGGCGCAGGATGATAAGAATGACCGGTGCCGCCACGCCGATGGTCGCGTAGCCGGGTAAAAAACCGACGATGGCGGTGGAGATACCCATGATGACAATGGTGATGAGGAAGGTGTGCTTGCGCCCGATCATGTCGCCCAAACGCCCAAACACGATGGCGCCAAAGGGCCGTACGGCAAACCCCGCGGCAAATGCGAGCAACGCAAAGATAAAGGCCGTGGTCTCGTTGACGCCGGCGAAGAAGTGCTTGGCGATGATCGCAGCGAGGGAGCCGTAAAGGTAGAAGTCGTACCATTCGAACACGGTGCCCAGGGACGAGGCGAAGATGACCTTGCGCTCCTCCCTGGTGATCCCGTGGTTGGGCACATTGCCCGTGGTGGTGTTGTCGATTGCGGCCATGAGTCTTCTCCGTCTTGCTCTTGTTGTAGGCCAGAGCACCTCACTACCACTGTCGCACCCAGGCCCTGGGCTGAAGTCATCGGACTACGGAATGCATAAAGCCTGGCAACAGGCTGACCGCCTTACATCGCTGCAAGGTTCCTGAAGCATAATCACCTTTGCCCAGATATCCACCCGCCATCATGCTTCGAGCCGGATAGACACGAAGCGGCGCGTTTCTCGATGCCTGAAAACGGGCGTCGTAGCGCCCGTTTCCGGAGGGCTCAGCCCTGACAGCACCGCGCCCCGACACGGCAAAAACAGGAGGCGCTGATTTCCACATCGGCCCGTGCCATGGCCAGGTCGAGGCGGATCCCGGCAGCCGCGGCTTCGGCGTCCCGGCCCAGTCGTTTCAGGCATTCCACATAACCATGCAGGCTCCAGACATTGTCCAGATGCCAGGACGCACGGCTCAACGTGTTGTCCAGCCCCAAATCGGCGCGATAGGCCTGCAAGGCTTCTTCCACCCGGCCCTGTTCCAGCAGCAGCGCCCCCAACGCATGCCGCACCGGCTGCATCCAGCCCCAAGGCTCGTCGTAGGGCAAGTTGTCGTCCAGTGACAGCGCCTCGCGCAGGTGAGCGAATGCGCTGTCGTAGTTGCCTTTGCGGTACTCGATTTCTCCGCGCAGCATGGCGCCGGCCACCGCCAGGATATCGGTGCATTTATTGTTGAAGAGGTAACGCGTTTGCGGCACGCACGTCAGTGCATTGATGAACAGCCGTTGTTCGGCCTCCGCGGCGGCGATATGCCCGCTGGCCGCGTGCGCCACGCCTCTGGCGTAATGCAGCATCGCCGTGGTCACGCAATACAGCGCCTGATCATTCGGCAGCGCAGTGGCGAGGATGTCCTGCCATTTGCCGAAGCGGATCTGCACGTGGACTTTCATTGACACGAAGCTTTCCAGCCAGTCGGCCATGGGCGGTTGCTCGACGCGCAGCAGTTCTTCCTTGATGGTCGACATCAGTTCGTCGGCAGCGTCCAGCGCCGGTTGGTATTGCCCGAGGAACATCGCCGAGTAGAGTTTGAAGTGGTAGTTGTGGCATCGATACAGGGTGTAGAAGTTGAGCGGCCCTTCCCGCTCCAGGAATTTGCTGTCGGCCAGGATCGCCAGGCTATTGGTGATCATGGCCCCACGGTAATCGCCGCAGAGCACGTCGATGTGCGACGGCATATGGCGCAAATGTCCGGCGTCCGGCACCAGGTCGCGCAGGACATCAGCGGCGGGCAACGCTCGCTCGGGATGGGGCGACATTTCCAGGGTGTGGACGTACATGTGCAGCACGCCGGGGTGCGGCGCATCGCCGTGCTGCCCCACCCGGCGCAGCGCCTGCTCCAGCACCGCCAGCGCTTCCAGGGTGTCGGCGCCCGGCGCGGGTTCACCGGTTTTCAGATCCCACAGCAGCCAGGGTGTGCGATCAATCAAGGCTTCGGCAAACAGCGCCGCAACATCCGGATCGTCGGGAAAGGCTTTATAGACATCGCGCATCGACGCCGCGTAGGCATCGTTCCAGTCGAAAAGTTGTTCAACGCTGATGGCCTCGTCGGCCTGATAGCGTTGCTGCAGCGCCCGGATCAGCGCCTGTTCCACCGGTTTTGCCCCGTCGCTATGCGCCAGCGCGGTGCGCGTCGCCAGTCGGGCCTGGGCGACGGCGTCTTTCAACTCCTGCTCGATGAACGCGTCCCAGCGCTTGTTGTAGTTGGGGCCCAAGGCATAGGCGATTCCCCAGTAGGCCATCGCGCAATCGTGATCGTGTTCGATCGCCTTGCGGAAACAGCGGATGGATTCATCGTGGTTGTAGCCGTAGCACCATAACAATCCACGGTCGAACCAAAGCTGAGCCTGTGGCGAACAGGTCGTTACGGGGCGGCTGTAGGTGCCCAAATCGTAATAGTCGTGCATCGGTTTACCCTCTCGATCAGAGCCTGGAACCTCGCAGGAAACGCCTTGCCACAGTCTGATTTCCTGGAGACCGTCGATCGCTCAAGGGATCCAGCATACCCCGGCGGTTCCGGCTGGGCGGTACAGCCGACGACAGGTGGGCGCTGTTGGAATCCTAGGACCATTGCCAACGTCGATAGTCACCATCAACTCAATGCAGTTCTCTTAAAAAATCCGCGGCGTAACATCGCCTCCATACCCAACAACTACACCCCGGAGCACACCCTCATGAAACGCCAAATCTTCCTCAGCATCGCTTTCTCGGTCTTTGCAGTTAACGCTTTTGCCGCTTCCTCTGCTCACCCGGTTGTCGCTGAAGGCGGCTCGGATCGTCTGATTGAAAGTCGTGTGGCTGAGGGTGGTTCGGATCGTTTGATCGAGAGTCGTGTGGCTGAAGGTGGTTCCGACCGCCTGATCGAAAACCGCGTCGCATGAATGAATAGCCTTACCGCGGTACTCAACAAAAAGCCCGGCCTGACTCGCCGGGCTTTTTCGTGGACAAATCAATCAGTCCCCCATTGGCTGGCCAAACAGCGATCCGCGCTGTTCAAGGATGGCCTGCATGGTCAGGCACTGATCCGCGCCACCGGGGATTTGTGCGTGACGGATTGATGGGCTACTGCGGCTGAAACGTCTGCAAGTACGCCAGCACATCTTCGATCTTCTCCGCATCGCTGAGGCCCCAGAAAATCATCCGGGTGCCGGGCACCACTTTCTTCGGCGCTTCGAGATAAGCCGTCAGTGTCTCGCGCGTCCAGACTATGCCGGCGGATTTCATCGCGTCGGAGTACTGGTAGTCCGCCACGCTTCCCGAAGGACGGCCGAAAATGCCGTTGAGTTGCGGGCCGAAACCGCCCCGCGCCGATTCACCGACTTGATGGCAGCCGCCGCAGATCCGTGTGAACAGTTTCGCCCCGGCTTCAGCATCCCCCGCCGCGACGGCGGGTCTGGCGATTAACCCGGTGTTGAGCACCAGGGCCAGGGTGAGTGTGGCGTTTTTCATCATGTTCGGTTCCAGATCAGATGGTGTCGGACGGCTTTCATCCGTTCGCGCCCGGTTGGAATTTCTTCCTGTAGGCCGCCGGAAGCAAGCCCACTCGCTGCCGGAACAGTCGTCGGAAGGAGTTGCCGTCTTCGTAGCCGACTTTGTAGGTGATGCTGTCCAGGGTCATGCGGGTAGATTCGAGCAGTTGCTTGGCCTTCTCCAGTCGCAGGGTTTGCAGGTAGGTGATCGGCGTGTAGCCGGTTGCCTCCTTGAAACGTCGTTTGAAGTTGCGGACGCCGAAACCGAATTGCTGAGCGATGTCATCGATCAACAGGGGCTGGTCGAAGTGTTCCTCCAGCCAGCTCTGCACCCGCAGGATCTCGCCATCACCATGGCTCTTGGGCAGCGACCACATGACATACACCGATTGCTCACTGCGCACAGTGTCGACCAGCAAGTATTTGCCACACGTCTGCGCCAGCTCAAGTGAGGCAAATCGGCGCACCAGGTGCAGCAACAAATCCATGGCTGCACTGGCGCCGCCACTGGTGACGACGCCGTTGTCCTCGCAGACAATCTGCGACGGGTCCAGATTGACCTCGGCGTACCGGCGACGAAACAGCTCTGCAAAGGCCCAGTGCGTGGTGGCGCGAGCGCCGTTGAGCAGGCCCGTTTCAGCCAGCATGAACGCCGCCGTGCACATCGATGCGACTACGGCCCCCCGGGAATGCTGGCGACGCAGCCAAGGACCGTAACTGGCGAAAGCCGGCAAGGCGTCTTTCAGGGTGAAGAGAAAGCCTGGGACCACCACTAGATCGGTTATCGGGATGTCCGCAATTGCCCGGTCGACGTGCAGCAACTGCCCTCCCCACGCGGCGACATCTTTACCATCGCGCGAAGCGGTGACCACCTCAAAGGGCGCGTTCGGGGTGTCGGCGAACAGGTTGGCGGCACTGAGCACCTCCAATGCCAAGGTGGCGCTGGCGGCAGAACAGTGATCGGCCAGGAGCAAGGTGACGTGCATGAAAGACCCCGGTTGCGCTTTTCGCATGAAAAAAGTCATTTGCGCACCTACCTTACCCGATTTCTCCCGCCTAAAGTGCAGTAACAAATCACTCGGTGGCGTCCTTATGAATCTCTGGTTCCGACTGTTCCTCATGCTGTTTCGTCGTCCGTGGCGCAAGCCGGTCGATCCCCTGGCTACCACAGTCATTCGCCTGCGTGTGTGGCCGACGGACCTTGATCTCAACCGCCATGTCACCAACGGTCGCTATTTCACCCTGGCCGACCTCGGGCGTATGGACTACGTGTTGCGCAGTGGCGCTTTTCGCGTGGCGCTGCGCCACAAGGCCGTGCCGATCGTGGGCGACACCTGGGGCAAGTTCCGCCGAGAGCTGAAACTGTTCGAAGCCTTCGACATCCACACGCGGATGCTCGGCTGGGACAGCAAGTGGAGCTTCATGGAGCACCGCTTCGTCAGCAACGGACGCGTGGTGGGCGTCGTGGTGATGCGCGGCCTGTTCCGCGCGGGCAAAGCCACGGTGGCTCCCGGCGAATTCGCCCGCGAACTGGGCTTGTCAGAGCAGTCCATGGAGATGCCCGAGTGGCTGACGGACTGGTCGCGAAGCTGCGACGACATGAGTATTCAACTTCGGGAAGAGGAAAGTCAGCCCTCCCGGCGTCAGGGGACGGCGGCGTAAATCAACGGCGGGTTTTGACCGCCAGGACTTGCGTAATGCAACAGTAGGCTAAGCTTGGAGCAGCTCATTGCTTACGATGCTCGGTTCTGCAGGTTTTTGGTTTTTCTGGAGAGCGTCTGCAACAGCTACCTCAGACTGGCTAAAACTTTTCACGCAGGAATGACGTGATGACCGAGCCCCTCCTCAGTTTTGATGCGCTCAAGCGCGCAGCTGCCGCTGGTGAAATCGATACCGTATTGGTCTGCATGGTCGACATGCAGGGACGACTGGTCGGCAAACGATTCCAGGTCGAATTTTTCATCGACAGTGGCCACGAAGAAACCCACTGCTGCAATTACCTGCTGGCCGATGATATCGACATGGAGCCCGTGCCGGGTTACGCCGCGGCGAGTTGGAGCAAGGGCTATGGCGACTTCGTCCTCAAGCCCGACATGTCCACGCTGCGGCGCGTGCCCTGGCTGGAATGCACGGCGCTGGTGCTGTGCGACGTGCTTGATCATCACCATAGAAAAGACTTGCCCCACAGCCCGCGCGCCATTCTGAAAAGGCAGGTCGAGCGCCTGCGCGAACGCGGCTACACCGGCATGTTCGCCTCGGAACTGGAGTTCTATCTGTTCGATGAGAGCTACGAGGCGATCCACCAGCGCAACTATCACCAACCAAAAACCGCCGGGCATTACATCGAGGATTACAACATCCTGCAGACGACCCGCGAGGAGCCGGTGCTGCGGGCGATTCGCAAGCATCTGCAGGCCTCGGGCATTCCCGTGGAAAACTCCAAGGGTGAATGGGGCCCCGGCCAGGAAGAAATCAATATCCGCTATGCCGACGCCATGACCATGGCCGACCACCACGTCATCATCAAACACGCCTGCAAAGAGATCGCGGAACTGCAAGGCAAGGCGATCACGTTCATGGCCAAGTGGCGTTATGACGCCGCCGGTTCCAGCAGCCATATCCATAATTCGCTGTGGGACAAGAACGCTAAAAAGCCGCTGTTCTTCGACGCCAAGGCCGAGTTCGGCATGTCGGAACTGATGCGTTCGTGGGTGGCCGGGCAGCTCAAGTACGCCAACGACATCACCTGTTTTCTCGCGCCTTATATCAATTCGTACAAACGCTTCCAGGCCGGCACGTTCGCACCGACGCGGGCGGTGTGGAGCCGGGACAACCGCACCGCCGGCTTTCGTTTGTGTGCCGAAGGCAGCAAGGCCATTCGGATCGAATGCCGCATTGGCGGCGCTGACCTCAACCCTTATCTGGCCTTCGCGGCGTTGATTGCTGCCGGCCTGGCCGGGATCGACGAGAAGCTCACACTCACGGCGCCGTTCGAAGGCGATGCCTATGTCGATGAGCATTTGCCGGAAGTGTCGAAAACCCTGCGCGAGGCCTGCGCCGCGCTCAAGGGGTCAAACATGTTGCGCGAGGCGTTCGGCGATGAAGTGGTCGAGCACTACGTGCACACCGCCGAGTGGGAGCAGAAAGAATACGACCGGCGGATCACTGACTGGGAATTGCAGCGCGGTTTCGAGCGCTATTGAGAACATCATGACGGCCAAGGTTCAGCTTATCTCCCCGGTCGATGGCCGGGTGTACGTCGAACGCCAACAAACCGATGCAGCCCAGCTCTTCCAGGCGCTGGAGGCGGCCAACGTTGCACAGGCGCAGTGGAAACGCTTGCCACTGAGCGAACGCGCCGCTTTTTGCAGTGCTGCGGTGGACGCGTTGCTGGCCATGAAAGATGAAATCGTCCCGGAACTGGCGTGGCAAATGGGTCGGCCGGTGCGTTATGGCGCAGGCGAACTGCGCGGTTTCGAAGAACGTGCCCGGCATATGATCGCCATTGCGCCTGAAGCGCTGGCCCCTGTTGAGCCCGCGCCTGTCGCCGGTTTTCGACGCTATATCAAACGCGAACCGCTGGGCACGGTGCTGGTGATTGCCCCGTGGAATTACCCGTACCTGACCGCCGTCAACACGATTATTCCGGCGCTGATGGCTGGCAACAGCGTCATCCTCAAACACGCTTCACAAACACTGCTGGTCGGGGAGCGTTTTGCCGAGGCCTTTCACCGAGCGAATCTGCCTGAAGGGCTGTTCCAGAACCTGCTGCTCAGTCATGGCCTCACCGCTACGGCCATCGTCGCCGGGGAGGTGCAACAGGTGAATTTCACTGGCTCGGTGGATGCAGGCAAGCAAGTACAGCAAGCAGCCTTCACCGGTTTTCTCGGCATGGGCCTGGAGCTCGGCGGCAAAGACCCGGCCTACGTTCGTGCAGACGCCAACCTCGATAATGCGGTGGAAAATCTGGTGGACGGCAGCTTCTTTAATTCCGGGCAAAGCTGCTGCGCCGTGGAACGCATTTATGTCGATCAGAACATCTACCCAGCGTTTGTTGAGCGCTTCGTCGCCCTGACCCGCCAATACGTGCTGGGTAACCCGCTGGACGAAGCCACCACCCTTGGCCCGATGGTCTCCCCTGCCGCTGCTGACTTTGTTCGCGGACAGATTGCCGACGCGCTGGCCTTGGGCGCCAAAGCGTTGATCGATCCGAAGGCATTTCCCGCCGACGCACCCGGCAGCGCTTATCTGGCGCCGCAGGTACTCGTGGACGTCACTCATGATATGTCGGTGATGCGCGAAGAAAGCTTTGGCCCGGTGGTCGGCATCATGCCGGTGGCCAGCGACGACGAAGCCATTGCCTTGATGAACGACAGTGACTTTGGACTCAGCGCTTCGATTTGGACCCGGGATCTCGACGCCGCCGAACGCCTCGGCGACGAGATCACCACCGGCACCGTGTTCATGAACCGTTGCGATTACCTCGACCCGGCGCTGGCCTGGACCGGGGTCAAGAACAGCGGGCGCGGCGTCACCCTCTCGCGCCTGGGCTACGAGCACCTGACCCGCGCCAAATCCTTTCATCTGCGCCACGAGGTGTAGGCCATGAGCCTGACTGGAAACTGGAACTACCCCACCCGCATTCGCTTCGGAGTCGGGCGCATCGCCGAGCTGGCAGAGGTGTGTCGCAACGAGGGCATTCAGCGACCGTTGCTGGTGACCGACAGTGGCCTGGCGCGAGCGTCGATCACCACCGCGGCGTTGGACTCTTTACGCGACGCGGGCTTGGGTGCGGCGCTGTTTTGCGACCTCAAGCCCAATCCGGTCGAAGCCAACCTTGCCGGAGGACTTGAGGCCTGGCGCGCCGGCCAGCACGATGGCGTAGTTGCGTTCGGCGGTGGCAGCGGCCTGGACATGGGCAAGCTCATCGCCTTCATGAGTGGGCAGACCCGGCCAGTGTGGGATTTCGAGGACATCGGCGACTACTGGACCCGCGCCGACGAGAGCCGTATCGCCCCGGTCATTGCGGTGCCGACCACGGCGGGAACCGGTTCTGAAGTTGGCCGCGCGGCGGTGATCATCGACGAACGCACGCACACCAAACGCATCATCTTTCACCCGAAAATGATGCCGCGCGTGGTCATCAGCGACCCGGCGCTCACCGTCGGCATGCCGGCCAAAGTCACCGCCGGCACCGGCATGGACGCGCTTGCCCATTGCCTGGAAGCGTATTGCGCCCCCGGGTTTCATCCGTTGGCCGACGGCATCGCGGTGGAAGGCATGCGCCTGGTCGCCAATGCCCTGGTGCGCGCCGTGCACACACCCTCGGACCTTGAGGCGCGCGCGCAAATGCTCGCCGCTGCAGCGATGGGGGCCACTGCGTTTCAAAAAGGCCTGGGCGGCATGCACGCGCTCTCGCATCCGGTGGGTGCGCTGTACGACACCCATCACGGCATGACCAATGCCACGTTCATGCCTTATGTCCTGAAGTTCAATCGCTCGGCCATCGAGGAACGTATCACGCGTCTGGCCGCCTATCTGCGTCTGCCGTCGCCGGGCTTCGACAGCTTTTTGGTCTTTGTCCTCAAGCTGCGCAAAGACATCGGCGTGCCGCACACGCTGGTGGAATTGGGTGTGGATGACCGGCAGGCGGACCTGATCGCGGACATGGCGATTGTCGACCCCTCGGCCGGCGGTAACCCAGTGCCCTTGACCAAGGACGGCGTATCCCAAATTTTCGATGCGGCTTATCACGGCCGTCTCTAGATCCGGAGCAGTCAGTATGTATCGGTTGGAAAACGGAGCAGTACGACAAGGTGTTGAAAGCCAGCCCATTGCGCAGACGCCAATGGATTGAATCAAACCTGAAGGGGTACCCAGCATGAACCCAGCAAGCCAGCCCGGCACCGACGCGCACGACGAAGACGTCAAGGTGCTGCACAGCATGGGCTATGCCCAGCAACTCTCGCGACGAATGGGCGTTTTCTCCAACTTCGCGATTTCCTTTTCGATCATCTGCATCCTCTCCGGCGGCATCAATTCACTGGCCCAGGGCACCTCGGGTGCTGGAGGTGCGGCGATTGGCATCGGCTGGCCGATCGGCTGCCTGATCTCCGGGGTGTTCGCCATGGCCATGGCGCAGATTTCCTCGGCCTACCCGACCGCTGGCGGTCTCTATCACTGGGGCTCGATTCTCGGTAACCGCTTCACCGGCTGGTTGACGGCGTGGTTCAATTTGTTGGGGTTGGTCACGGTGCTGGGCGCAATCAACGTCGGTACTTACTACTTCTTTTTCGGTGCGTTCGGACCGGCCCTGGGCATGGAAGACACCATCACGGTCAGGGTGATTTTTCTGGCGATCCTGACCGGCGTCCAGGCGCTGTGCAACCATTTTGGGATCGGCCTCACCGCGAAGCTCACCGACTTCTCGGGCTATCTGATCTTCGCCACGGCGCTCGCCCTGAGCATTGTCTGCCTGATCTCGGCACCCAGTTATGAATTCGCCCGTTTGTGGACCTTGGGCAACTATTCCGGCGAAGCCGGCGGCAGCGTCTGGCCACAGGTTTCGAACGGCTGGGTGTTCATGCTCGGACTGCTGCTGCCGATCTATACCATCACCGGTTATGACGCTTCGGCGCACACCTCCGAAGAGACCCGCAATGCGGCCAGGTCGGTGCCGCGCGGGATGGTCATGTCGGTGGTCTGGTCGTTGCTGTTCGGCTGGGTGATGCTGAGCTCGTTCGTCCTGATGCTGCCGAGCATGGACGAAGCGGCGAAACAGGGGTGGAACGTGTTCTTCTGGGCCATGAACACCCAGGTGAACCCAAACATCAAACTCGCGCTTTACGTGGCGATATTCATCTCGCAATTTCTCTGCGGGCTGGCGACCGTGACCTCGGTGTCACGCATGATCTTCGCCTTCTCCCGGGACGGCGGCCTGCCCTGTTCGAAAGCACTGGCCTCGGTCTCTCCGACCTACCGCAGCCCGGTGGCAGCCATCTGGACCGGCGCCACCCTGGCAGTGTTGTTCGTCTGGGGATCATCGGTGATCTCGGTCGGGGCAACGCCGGTCTACACCATCGTGGTCTCGTGCACGGTGATCTTCCTGTTCTTCTCTTTCATCATCCCCATCGTGCTTGGCCTGTTCACCTACGGGACCTCAAAGTGGCCGACCATGGGGCCCTGGAACATGGGGCGCGGGTTGTATTCGTTATTTGCCATTCTCTCGGTCCTGTCGATGGTGGTGATTTTCATCATCGGCATCCAGCCACCGAACGACTGGGCGCTGTACATCACCATCGGCTTCCTGGTGCTGACGGCCATCATCTGGTTCGGGTTTGAAGCGCGGCGTTTTCAGGGTCCGCCGATGGGGGATCTGATCGTCAAGCGTCAGGCGGAGATTGCGGCGGCAGAAGCGGCGTTGAACAAGCCGGCGTGAAGGCTTTACTTGTAGGAGCGAGCTTGCTCGCGATGGACTCATGAACGACGCGTTTATCCAGAAAAAACGCGAAATCGTTTACGTCCATCGCGAACAAGCTTGCTCCTACAAAAGTGATCGCCACAGAGCGCAGACCAAAAAAGTAATAGCACAGAAATACAATCCCTTTCCCGTCGCCCCCACTACCGTGACGCTCGCTTAGCGTGTCGCAGAGGTCTGCAGTCGGGTGAAAGCCTGTTCTTCCACTTCATGCTCGGTGGTTTCCAAAACCTGCTGTTTACCCTTGGAAGGAACCCTGCATGCACATGAACAAATTACTGACTCGCCTGGCCTTTTCCGTGGCGCTGGCTGCAACGACTTCAGCCATGGCCGACGCTGCCAAACCCACCATCGTGCTGGTTCACGGTGCTTTCGCCGATTCCACCAGTTGGAACGGTGTGATCAAAATACTGGAAAAAGACGGCTACCCGGTAATCGCCGCAGCGAACCCGTTGCGCAGCCTTAAAGGTGATGCTCAATCGGTCACCGATGTGCTCAAAGGGATCAAGAGCCCGGTTGTGTTGGTTGGCCATTCCTATGGCGGGCCGGTCATCAGCGAAGCGGCCTATGGCCAACCCAACGTGAAAGCACTGGTGTACGTCGCCGCCTTCGCGCCGGAAAAAGGCGAAAGCGCGGTCGCACTGACCGGCAAATTTCCGGGTGGCACACTTGGCCCTACCCTGGCCAAGCCCGTCGTACTGGCTGACGGCGGCAAGGACTTGTACATCCAGCAAGACAAATTCCCCGATCAGTTCGCCGCTGACGTCCCCAAGGCAGAGGCCCGTCTAATGGCGGTGACGCAGCGTCCGGTCACCGACGCCGCACTCAATGAGGCCGCCACTGACCCGGCATGGAAGACCATTCCCTCGTGGTGGGTCTATGGCGACAAGGACAAGAACATCCCGCCACAGGCGATGAAGTTCATGGCCGAGCGGGCAAAAGCCAAACAGACAGTGGTGGTCAAAGGCGCCTCTCACGTAGTGATGGTGTCGCATCCGAAAACTGTTGCCGACCTCATCGAAACGGCGGCGCAGGCGGCGAAGTGAAAAACGAAAACGGGCGCCTGTAACGGCGCCCATTTTGGGAAGCGTGGCCTGCCAATGCGACAGGCTATGCTCGCAGCCGCTTACTGAACGTTTTTCAGCTTCACCACATCACCAGACACCTTGGTGGTGTAACCGGTCAGGACCCAGGCCCAGAACCATTTTTCCTGCACCTGGGTGTTGATCAGTGCATCACCGCCCTTGGCCTTGATCGCCGCATCTTGCGCGCGAACGAAACGGCTGTTCTGGCGGATCGGAATGACGCCGAACAGCATCAGGCCGGTAGCGCTGGCTTCGCTGTGGCCAACGACGGTGTATTGACTGGCGTCGTATTGCTGGGTCTTCATCGGCGCGCCGGTGCAGCCGGCCAGAACCAGGCCGAACAGGGAAACGGCAACCACTTTGCTGAGGTAATTCACTGAGTAACTCCATGGGAAAACGCCCGGGATCCATCTCTCGAGCGGCGCACACTTTACCGGAGGTAATGGCCAATTGGTATCAGTCCGGACGAGTACTCGACATCAAGCATTCCCTGCAGGCCGTGATGAGTTTTCGGGTGTTCTGCTTCGTACAGTAAGTCACGGCTGCCCTTCAAACCGCTTCAACGAAAACGCCGACAGGTCCAGATCGCTGCTGCCACGCACGCACCACTGCGCCACCGCCTCGCCCAACGCCGCGGAATGTTTGAAGCCATGCCCTGAACAGGCCGACACCACCAGGGTGTTTTTCAATGACGGATGCTCGTCGATGATGAAGTGCGAATCCGGCGTGACGGTATAGGCGCACACCGCTGACTTGACCACCCGCGAGGTCACGCCGGCGATCCTGCCGCGCACCTGGCTCTCGAACATATCGCTTTCTTCGGCGGCGCTGACGGTGCGGTCCAGGGAGTCCGGGGAAGACTCTTCGCTGTACTGTTCCGTAGCGACTTTCAGGCTGCCCTCGCCGGGCAAGGGCGCAAAGCCATAGTGGAACTGCCCTGGCCCGTGGTTGAAGATGAACGTCGGTGACACCTCGGCAAACCGGGCATTTTCTTCCCGCTCGAACCAGAACAGTTTTTGCCGACACACCCCGCGCCAGCCTGAAACGTCTTGCACTGGCAACGGACCCTCCATTGGACATACCATGCCGCCACCCCGGACTTCAGATTTCGCTCATGATCAAAGCCAGTTTGCGTACCCACCTAACCCTATGGTTTGCCGGTTTGTCGTTGCTCACGCTGGTGTGCGTGGGCTTCTATGTGGGCCACATCGCCACCGGCCAGATGAAGCAGGCCAGCGGCAATGCGTTGCTGAGCACCGCCCGGTCGGCCGCTGAGTTGTTGGGCGCCCAACTGCATGAGCGTCAGCTCGAAGTATCGCTGCTGAGCCGGGCTCCGCTGTTCAAGCGGGGCAACCTGGACGATCCGGATATTCTGACCTCGATGGAATTGCGCTCGCAGTCGCGCGCCGAGTACGCCTGGATGGGTGTGGCGGATGCCGACGGACGTGTGCGCCAAGCCGTGAATGACCTGCTGGTCAATCAGTCGGTGCAGGCGCGCCCCTGGTTTCAGGCCGGGATGCGTGGCGCATACACTGGCGACCCTCACGAAGCCGTCCTCCTCGCCAAGCTGCTGCCAGGGAATGCGACAGGCGAACCTTTACGCTTCATCGATTTCGCCGCGCCCATCCTCAATAACAGCGGCCAGGTGGTGGGTGTGCTTGGCGCACACGCGCATTGGAGTTGGGTGACACGCATTGTCGACTCGGCCGTGGTACGCAAGGACCTGATGTCGGAAGTCGAGGCGCTGATTATTGATCACGACGGTAAAGTGCTCTACCCGGAACAGCTCATGGGTGAACAGTTGCCCAACCTGCCGGCATCGCAGAAGAGCGACGCCACAATACCGGGTTGGTCTGTGGGCAATGGCTACCTGACCAGTGTGGTCGCCGTGCCGACGCCGCCCGGGACCGGACTGGCCTGGTACATCGCAGTGCGGCAACCGCTGGACATCGCGCTGCAGCCTGCGCGGGTTCTGTTGTACAAGTTGCTGATACTCGGGGTGCTCGCTGCGATTGCCTTCGCCCTCGTGGGCTACTACCTGGCGCTGTCGCTCAGCAGCCCGATCGAACAGCTGGCCAAGTCGGCCAAACGGGTACAAAACAAACAACCCGGCGCAACCTTTCCTCTGGACCACCCCGTGCGGGAAATCGCCCAGCTCGGTCAGTCAATCCAGAGCATGACCCAGTCGTTGCTTGGCAAGGAGCGCGAACTGCAAGAGGCCAACGCTTCGCTCGAAGCCACGGTCGCGCAACGCACCGCTGCCCTCACCCAGGCCAATGCCGACCTGTTGCAGCTGGCGACCCACGACGCACTGACGGGTGTGTTCAATCGGCGACGATTCGATGAAAAACTGGACGAGTACAGCCTGTTGTTTCAACGGACCGGGCGGACCTTCGCGTTGCTGTTTATCGACGCCGATCACTTCAAGCGGATCAACGATACCCACGGCCACGCGGTCGGCGACGAGGTGCTGCGTCAACTGGCCGGACTGATCAAGGACAACACCCGCGCCACCGATTTTGTGGCCCGCTACGGTGGTGAGGAATTCGCCGTACTATTACCCGACATCGAGGCGCCTGAAAGCCCCGATGTCGTTGCGGAAAAGATCCGCGTTGCCGTTGCCGAGGCTCACTTTGCCACGGCAGGCCAGGTCACGGTGAGTATTGGCGTGGGCCTCGCCGAATCGACGGACAGCCATCCCACTGCGCTGATCAAGCGCGCCGATCAGCAGCTCTATCGAGCGAAAGCCTCGGGCAGGAATCGGGTGGCCTGAGTCTGTCGACCGTGCCACGGGAGCCAAAATGAACACCTGTTTTGAGACAAACCATGCCCCATCCATCATCAGCAAACGGCGGTAACAGCATGATCGAGGTCACCGAGGTTTCCATTGCCGAACTGCGCGCGGCGCTCGAATCCGGCCAGACCACAGCGGTTGAACTGGTCCAGGCCTATCTCGCCCGAATCGACGCCTACGACGGCGCCGACACGCCCACCGCCCTCAACGCGGTGGTCGTGCGCAACCCCGAAGCGCTCAACGAAGCGCAGGCCTCCGATGCCCGGCGAGCCAACGGCCAAACGCTGGGGCCACTCGATGGCATTCCCTATACGGCCAAGGACAGTTATCTGGTCAAAGGGCTGACCGCCGCCTCTGGCAGTCCCGCCTTCGCCAACCTGATTGCCTGGCGCGATGCGTTCACCATCGAACGGCTTCGTGCCGCGGGTGCGATCTGCCTGGGCAAGACCAACATGCCGCCCATGGCGAACGGCGGTATGCAGCGCGGCGTTTATGGCCGTGCGGAAAGCCCCTACAACGCCGGCTATCTCACCGCGCCTTTCGCCTCGGGTTCGTCCAACGGTGCTGGCACCGCAACGGCCGCCAGTTTCGCGGCATTCGGTCTCGCTGAAGAAACCTGGTCGAGCGGTCGCGGCCCTGCCTCGAACAATGGACTGTGTGCCTATACGCCTTCGCGCGGTGTGATTTCGGTGCGCGGCAACTGGCCGCTGACGCCGACGATGGACGTGGTCGTGCCGTTCGCCAGAACCATGGCTGACCTGCTCGATGTGCTTGACGTGGTGGTGGCGGAAGACCCCGACACCCGCGGCGATCTGTGGCGGATGCAACCCTGGGTGCCGATTCCGAGCGTGACCTCGGTGCGCCCTGCTTCCTATGCCCAACTGGCGGCGAAGCCCGATGCGCTCGCCGGCAAGCGCCTCGGTGTTCCGCGCATGTTCATCAACGCTGATTCCGAAGCGGGGACCAGTGAGTCGCCGGGGATCGGCGGGCCGACGGGGCAGCGAATTCACACCCGGCCTTCGGTGATTGCTCTGTGGGAAGAGGCACGCAAGGCACTCGAAGCCGCGGGCGCCGAAGTGGTCGACGTTGATTTCCCGCTGGTCTCCAATTGCGAGGGCGATCGTCCCGGCGCGCCAACGGTGTTCACCCGGGGTCTGGTGTCCAAAGAGTTTTTGCATCACGAGTTGTGGGACCTGACGGCCTGGGCGTTCGATGATTTCCTGCAGGCCAACGGCGATCCGAAACTGAATCGACTGGTCGACGTCGACGGACCGCTGATTTTCCCTCACGACCCGGGCACCCTGCCCAACCGCGAGGGCGACCTTGTCGCGGGCATGGACGAATACGTGCGGATGGCCGAGCGCGGCATTACACCTTGGGACCAGATCACCACGGTTCCCGACGGCCTGCGCGGACTTGAAAAGACGCGGCGGATCGACCTTGAGGACTGGATGGATCGGCTGGGCCTCGACGCGGTGCTGTTCCCGACGGTAGCCGACGTTGCGCCGGCGAACGCCGATGTCGATCCGGCCTCCGCCGATATTGCCTGGAGCAATGGTGTCTGGGTCGCCAACGGTAACCTCGCCATCCGTCACCTTGGTGTTCCGACGGTCACTGTGCCGATGGGCATCATGCCGGACATCGGCATGCCGGTCGGGCTGACATTTGCCGGTCGTGCCTATGACGATTCGGCGTTGCTGCGTTTTGCGTCGGCGTTTGAATCGACCGGCTCGAAGCGCGAAATCCCGCCTCGAACCCCGCCGTTGTCGACGAGTAAATAATGAAAAAACGGGATTGGGGCAGTGGCTCCAATCCCGTTTTTTCATCAGATACAGGTGTCACTGTCCGTGGTAATCCTCGCCCGCGACCGCTCGCAAATAAGCGTCATCCCCCTTCGCTCGCAAGTCTCGCCACTCCTCCCAATCGATGATGCCCTGGCGATCCATTTCATCGGCCTGGCGAAGCAGATCCTCGTGGTAGGCATCCGGGCAGTCCATGCGCAGCGAGCAGTTTTCGAGCGCACGGTGCCAGGAATCCAGTGCCCGAAGTTTTTGCTCCTGGGTCCTCGTCAGCAGATTTCTGAATGAATGCATGGCGGCGGCTTCCACAGTCGTTTCTGAATGGAGCCGTCGGTCATGACACAGGTTCATCAAGGCCGACGAGAGGTGACGCCCTGCGCACGCTGTTGAAATCAGCCGAGCGCTGTATCGAGAAACATCATCACCCCGAAACCCAGCATCAGCCCCAGCGTCGCAGGCGTTTCGTGGCCGTTGCGATGGGTCTCGGGAATGACTTCATGGGAGACGACAAAGATCATCGCACCTGCGGCAAGGCCCAGTGCCACCGGATAGCCCAAAGCAAAACTCGTGGAAATACCGAGACCGAATACGGCCCCCAACGGTTCCATCAGCCCTGACCCCACGGCGATCAACGCGGCCCGCAATGCGGAGATACCCGTGACGCGTAACGCCAGCGCCACCGCCAGACCTTCGGGTATATCCTGAATGGCAATGGCCGTGGTCAACGGCAATCCCACCTTCATGTCGCCGTTGGCAAAGCTGACGCCGATGGCCATGCCTTCGGGCAAGTTATGCAGGGTGATCGCCAGCACGAACAGCCAGACCCGATTGATCCGCTGAGCCTCAATCCCCTTGCGTCCACTCAGTTGATGCTCATGCGGGACGAAGCGATCCAGCCCGATCATCAGCGCCACGCCCAATCCCAATCCCAGCACCACGACGCTGGCAGCCAACAGCTTGTTTTCGCAAATGGACTGTGCGGCGGCGATGCCGGGGAGGATGAGCGAAAACGAACTGGCCGCCAGCATCATGCCGGCGGCGAACCCCAGCATGACGTCCTGGGTGCGCGCGGCAATGTCGCGCAGGGCTATCGCGACAACCGCGCCCAACGCCGTCGCGGCAAATCCGCCAAGACCTCCCAGTAACGCAAAATGCAGGTTCTCCCTGTTCGCGCCGGTGAAGGCGCTGTAGCCACTGATCAGCAACAGCACCAAGACGCCCACCAGCGTCGACCAGAAAAAGATGCCCAGCCAACTGGCGCTCTTTCCCTGATCGAACCAGGTGTGCCGAATTGTTCTTGTTGAAGGCGTCGGTTCTGACATGAGAAGAACCCCTTGAATTCGACATCAGTTGATTCACGCCGACGCTAGAGATGAAAGAAACCGCACGCTGATTGGCGTGCGGTGATTCTCATCAGGCCTCGGGTTTGCCTTGAACACCCGCCCCCAGATCCGCCCCCGTGATGGGATTGCTTTCGGGGTCAGACATCGTGCGGACTTTCATGTCCATCAAAAGCGCCTCATCTTCGGCACTCAACTCGACACTGGCAGTGCCGTCACCGCCATCAACGGCCGGCATCGGATCTTCCACGTACTCCCAATCCTCGCCCTGATTCCACGGACCGCGCATGCTTTCTTCACCCTGCGACAGATTGAAGTACACGTTGGTGAACTCCGCCATGCCAGGAAGCTTGCCCTGTGGAAAATTGGGCTGGATCGCGTGCAAGGCTTTTTCAAAAGAGAGCTGATGCGCAATCTCGCGGGTCATGAGAAACCCCAGGGCCTCTTTCACACCCGGATCGTCGGTGACATTCATTAACCGCTCGTAAACGATTTTGGCTCGTGCCTCTGCGGCGATATTGGAGCGGAAGTCGGCTGTGGGCTCGCCGATGGTGTCGACGTAAGCGGCCGACCACGGCACGCCGGCCGAGTTGGTCAGTGGCGCACCGGCGCCGTACAACAGGCAGGTGATGTGCGAGTCGTTACCGGCGCCGTTGATGGCGCGATACAGTTCGCCCTCTTCTTCAACGCCTTCGGCCATGCGGCCCTTGGCGCCCTTGTTGAGCATCACAATGATTGAACCGACGATCTCAAGGTGACTGAGCTCTTCGGTGGCAATGTCCATCAGCAGATCCTTTCTTCCCGGATCATCTTCGGCCAGTGCCTGGGTGAAGTAGCGGGACGCCGCCGCCAACTCGCCCTGTGCGCCGCCGAATTGTTCGAGTAAAAGGTTGGCCAGCCCCGGGTTGGGTTGAGCAACGCGTACGGTGTATTGAAGTCGCTTGTTATGCAGGAACATGACGATTCTCCTCAGGCCTTTTAAAGACGGTGTAACTCATTCGACGATTGACCGAATGCGCCGCCCACAAATATCTGAAGCTGAGGCGCTCGCTAAAATTTTATAAAAATTGAAGGCTGGCGACGGGCGGCGTTTTCTCGGGTCGGTCAGTTGGATTGACCACCAGTCGTCGGCCATCCCTCAAAACGATTCAAACTTTTATCAGCCCATCGATCTCAAACGCCGTCGCGAAATGCTCCGGAATCTTGCTGATCTGTCATCGAATACCCCGGGCAAAAAATCTCGAACTCGCGGATGCCCGTCGCATCCAATGTGTAGGCCAACGGAGGTACTCGACATGAACAATGATGACCGTGACAACGCACTCGAATCCCGGGCAACGTCAAACGCTCCACCTGAAGATTCGTCGGGCAAACCGGTGAATGTGGTCGAGCGGGATTTACAGGACAAAGACGATGAGGCCGAAGGTGTCGATCAATCCATCACACCCTCTTCCACCCGAACCAAAGAGCAGGATGCCGACGAGCTCGACCGGAAAATCGACGAGATAGAACGTAAGGTCGCCGACGGTCATTAGCCACCGGCGTGAAGTGATTTTCAGCGGATGAGAAGCGGGAGGTCAGTGTCAGACCTCCCGCTTTTTCACACCCCTTTATGAAGTCCCCAGACCTTGTGACAGATCGGCTGACGTCGCCGATCCGGTCCGCTGCTCCCCACCCGGCGTGCCGGGCAAATCCGAATGATCCGTGGTTTTCGTCACGGTATCGCGCACCGCCTCAAACCCCTCCCGAGCCTGTTGCTTTACCTTGCCAGTCAAGTCCGCACTGGTTTTGCCTAGGTAGCGTTGCTCGGTTGCCGTCGAAGGAAACGCAGCGCCGATCATGGCACCTAACGCGATCCCCGCAGCGGCGACCATCAGCGGTTGCTCCTTGAGCAAATGATTGAACTGGTTGCTCATCACTTGCGTACTGCGCAGCAAACGGTCGCCGGCGTCATGCACGGCATGGCTGATGTTTTCAGTCGCCGCCCCGAGGTTATCGCCCAGGTGCGCAGCCTTGCCCTTGACGCTCTGGTAGCCCTCCTTGAGGGTATCCGCGGTCTGGTGCAAATGCTCACGCGCGCCACCGACGCTATCGGCCAGCCCGTCGACCCACTCTCCGACCGTGTCTTGATCCGGACCGGTCCGGTAGCCTGGACGGGCCACTGGCGGGCGATTCTGGCTCATCATCAACCACAGCAATCCGACCGATGTCAGCACTGCCGGAACCGGATTGTTACGTACGCTGGTGCCCAGGTTGGTCAGAAAAGTAGTGCCGTTGCTTTGCATCAGACCCAACGCCTGATCGAACATCTGACCGGGAGTGAACTTGCTTTCCAGGGCATCGACAATGTTGCCGATACTCGCCCGCTGCGCATCGATTTCACGCTCGATGGTTTCGGGGCTTTTTCCCGTTTCGGTGACAAATTCATTGTTCATGAGACTTTCCTCCGCAGCGCTTCCTGGTCTTTATTCAAGGCGTCCAACGTGCGTTCAGGCTTGAAGTGGGATGGCTCGAACTGTTTTTTTCCGGACTGCAGCATGGCGAACCCGACGATCATCACCAGCACGCCGACAATCAGCGCTGCCAGCCAGGGCTCCATCACCATGCTCAAGCCGTAGACCGCGGACATCAACAGAATGATGAACCCCGCCAACAACACAATCGCCCCCCCCGCGACCCCGGCGATGCCGGCCTTGAGTGTCGTGAGGCTGGTCTGCAGCTCGGCTTTGGCCAACGCCAGCTCCTTGCTGAGCAACTCAGGCACTTCGCGCGACAGTTGACGTAACAGGCTGACGAGCGAAGCGTCATGTTCAGGCGCGGGGATCGGTCTTGCGCCCGGTAAATCCCTATCTTCTCTGTTCATCACAGTGCTCCTTTGAAGGTGCTCGAACCCGGTGTCGAGGTGGTAACGAAGTCTGATGAATGGTCAGGTTCACTCGGCGACGCTGGCGTGATGCCGCTGGCCAGATCCGGTCCTTGATCGGTGCGAGGCGGCACTGAAGTTTCGTAAGGTGAGTGAGCACCAAACCCGCCCGACGGCGGCATGGAATGCCCTTCGGCCGGGTCACGGGAGCCAGAGACCGTCGATGCCGCCGGGCCGCTGCCGGCTTTCAGAAACCGCGAAAGGCCAAAGCCCAGGGCGATGCTGCCGGCAATGAACAGGGCCGGATTGTTGCGCGCCAGTTCCGCGCCATCGTGCAGCAGCTGTTCGGCGCTTTTCCCGCGCAGGTTACCGGCCAGACCGCTCATGGAATCCGCCATGTCGGCAAGGTAGTCGGACATGCCGAGGGTGTCCTTGCTTTCCAGCTCGGAGACGACGGATTTCGCACCCCTGGCCAGTGCTTCGATCTGATCGGCCGCGGTGTCGCGATATTGCCCGAACTGCGCATCCGCTTGCTGTCGCGCGCCACCGAGCGCTTCTGTCACGTCCTCCTTCAAGTGTTGAAAATCGTGCTCCGGTTTTCCGGAATTCGGCTGACTCCCGGTCATGTTGTCTGAAGTATTCATGTCGTCCCTCGCCTTCTGGATGAAAAAAAAACGTGATCGGGTGCGCCACGAATGACCCGTAGCATTCCCTTAGTTCAGATGACGAAGGGGCGTGACGGGGAGTTCCACTGGAATGATGAGTGATGCGTTTTGGCCGCTTGAGCGGAGGTGTACCAACGAGTACTTGTGGGAGCGGGCTTGCTCGCGAAGGCGTCGTGTCAGTCGACATCAATGCTGAATGCCAGTCCGCCTTCGCGAGCAAGTCGGATCGCCGCACCGCCGCTCCCACAGTCGGCTGCTGATTTTCCAGGCCAATCCTGAGAGACTGGCGGCTCTGCGAAAAGGAGAGCGGACCGATGATCACTTGTTATTTGAAGTATGTGCTCGACCCCTACCAGCTCGAAGCGTTCGAACACTATGGAAAACTGTGGATCCCCCTCGTGGAGAAATTCGGCGGCCAGCATCACGGCTATTTCCTGCCCTCCGAGGGCGCGAACAATATCGCCATGGCGATGTTCAGCTTTCCAAGCCTTGCCGACTACGAGCGCTATCGACAGGACTCCATGAACGACCCGGAGTGCATCGCGGCCTTCAAATACGCCGAAGAAACCAAATGCATCATCAGCTATGAGCGGTCTTTTTTCAGGCCGGTGTTCGGAGCCAAGGCGTAGCGGTCATCAGGACAGGAGACACGGCGTGCCCTTTCTCAACACCATCCCCCGCCTCTGTAGGAGCGAGCTTGCTCGCGATGAACGCAAGGACGACGCGTTGATTCGGGATGCCCGCGTTATCGTTAACGTCCATCGCGAGCGAGCTCGCTCCTACAAGTGCCTGGCGTTTTTCATGAGCGTGTTCATGAGTGTCGCGGCCGATGCCGAGCCCCGGCCCGAGCACATGGTCTATCTGCGCACGATCGATCCGACCATCGAACAAGAGATTCGCTACGCCAACGCCCATAATTTCACCGGCCACCCACTCGACGGTTATGCCGCCGCCGAGTGCCTGTTGTCGCTGGATGCCGCCAAAGCCCTCGCCCGAGTGCAAGCGTCATTGCGCACGCAAGGCTACGGCTTGAAGGTGTTTGACTGTTACCGGCCGAGTCGCGCGGTGGCCGATATGGGCCGTTTCGCCACCGAGCACGGCGACCCCCGCAAGTCCGAGTTCTACCCGCGCGTGGACAAGCAGGATTTCTGGCGCCTGGGGTATGTGGCGCGGGTGTCGAATCACTCCAGGGGCTCGACCGTGGACCTGACACTGACTGGCCCGCAAGCGCTGCCCGCCGCCACTTGGGGGCCTTCGGCCGCGCAGGTCGATTGCACGGCGCCCTATGCTCAGCGCTGGCATGACGGCGCGCTCGACATGGGCACCGGGTTCGATTGTTTTGATGAGCGGGCGCATACCGCCAACCCGACCATCAATGCGACCGCGAAAGACAATCGTCAGCGGCTAAGCAATGCGATGGAAAAAGAAGGATTTTCCGGTTATTCGAAGGAATGGTGGCACTTCACTTACACTGGCGCCGGGGCGCCGAACGAGGTCATGGATTTTCCGATCACGCCGCTCGGCGCCAGCGAAGCCCTCGGGAGTAGCCATCAGCTGATTGTAGTCATCAGCAAACATTGGGATGACATTCAGGGCACCGCCCAACGCTATGAACGGGACGGGAAAACCTTCCGAAAACTGGGTAGTGCGTTTGCGGTAGTGGTCGGCAAAAACGGCATGGCCTGGGGCAAGGGTTTAAGTAGCGTTGAGCCAGGCGACGGTCCGGTGAAACGTGAAGGTGATGGAAAAGCGCCGGCCGGGGTTTTCAAACTCGGAACGGCATTCGGCTACGACAATACGTCTGAGACAAAACTGCCTTACCTCGCCCTGACACCGACCATCGAATGCGTCGACGACAGCCACTCCGCTCGCTACAACGAACTGGTCGACAACTCGAAGATTTCAAAGGACTGGAACAGCGCCGAACGCATGCGCAGCGAGGAAGGCTATCGCAAAGGCATCGTCATCGAGCACAACACCCCGGCGTCCCCCGCCTTGGGCTCTTGCATTTTTTTCCACATCTGGCGTAGCCCAACCTCACCGACAGCGGGCTGCACGGCCATGGATCAGGCGGACATTTCCCGTTTGTTCGACTGGCTCGATCCACGCCAGTCGCCGCTGCTGGTGCAGATGCCCGAGGCGCAGTACGAGCAATTACGTGAACGCTGGCACCTGCCGCAACGGTAATCCATCAACCCTGCTTCAAATCCAGGCAGTAGGTGTAGTAACCCGTGTCACGCACATAGCCCAAGGATTCATACAAGCGTTGTGCGCCGTGATTGTCCGTGGCCGTTTCCAGCACCATGCCTTTGGCGCCGGTCAGCAACGCGAAGGATCGCGCGGTGTTCATCAGATGTGTGCCGACTCCGTGGCCCCGGGCAGCAGGTGCGGTGAAAAGGTCGCCAAGCAGCCAGGTGCGGTGCGCATCAATTGAGGAAAAAGTTGGAAACAACTGGACAAAACCCAGCGCTGCGCCCGTGGCGTCCTGGGCAAAGAAGATCACGGATTCATCCCGAGCGAGGCGTTCGGCGATGAAGTCGCGTGATTGCGTCAGGTTTGAGGGCTGGCCATAGAAACCTCGATAGGCGTCGAACAGGCTGGCAATGTTGTCGAGATGGGTGGCGTCGGCGCGATGGACCTGGACATCCATGAGAGGGGTCTCCGTGAGGCAGCAGTGGTATGTCGGGCAATGTCGATAAACGGCGTGACGATCAGGCTGCAGACCGTCAGGTAACGCTCATGATCGTTTTCGCCGGTGCCGAACCGAAGGACTTCGGGCTTCGACGTGGTGACGTAAAGCGTACCGAACATCCAGTCCCACAGCGACAGGTTGATGCCAAAGTTGCGGTTGAAATGTTGCGGTGCATCGCTGTGATGAATCTGGTGCTGGGCCGGGCTGTTCAGCACGTGTTCGAACACAGGCCCGAACGAAAACCAGACATGGCTGTGACGCAGGTTGGCTGCCAGCGCATTGAGGATGAACACCAGATAGGTCACGCCAAACAGGGTATAACGGCTAATCTCGCCGCCACAGGCATACCAGAAGACGCCGGCATAGGCGCCGATGCCGATAATCGTCGACAGCTTGTCGACAATCTTCTCCACGAAATGAACCCGGCTGGCGGTCGCCGGCACCAGCACAGGTGCCGAATGATGGACTTTGTGAAATGCCCAAAGCCATCGGGAATGGAAGGCGCGGTGCGCCCAGTAGCTCATAAAGTCTCTCACCAGAAAAACGCCGAGGCCGTAGAGCAAGGACAATGACAGGTTCTGCTCCACTTGCACCCGCGCGCCCCACAGGTTGGTGAAAAAGGCGATGTAGTCTCCGGAACGCAGGACGAGCGGGTCCACCAGTCCGACAATGGGCAACACCAGCGCGACTTTGAGGACCGCCCGCACAAAGTAGTAGCGATAATCGAGCAACGCCGAACGATGGAAATACACGCGACGCCCGCCGATGAACGCTCCAAACGACCGCGCGTCGGTGAGACCTCGGTGTTTCCTGAACCGGAACAGGGCGTAGGCGATGCTGTACGACGTGCACAGAAACAGTAATCCCATGCGCCCATTCAGATCGAAAAGGCCTAGAAACTGCTGGGTAACGGGCTCGATCACCCAATCGGTCAGACCGTTATAGAGCAGCGCAAGAGCATCCACGTCAAGCTCGCCTCCATCAAAGCAAGATCATTAAAAATCCCACTTTAACCGAGAACGGTTCTTAACTGTAGCTCCAGCTCCGGCCTCTGGGCATAAGCCCCTTTCACTTCAGCGTTAAAAGGTGATGTCCGCCGTGGACATCACGTCAATTCGCGCCACCGAACCGGTCAAATGCGCCAGGTCCTTATTGTGCTCGGCGATGATGTCTTCGGCAGCGAGGTTTCCGTTGTCGACGGTGGAGTGAGCGTCAGCCGCAAGCACCACGTCGTACCCCAGTTGCAGCGCCTGACGCACGGTGGCATTGACGCAATAGTCGGTTTGCAGCCCGCAGATGATCAGGCGTTCGAAATCCTGCACCGGCAACAGTTTTTGCAGGTTGGTCTGGTAGAACGAATCCGGTGTGGTTTTGCGTACACGCCAATCCTGGGGTGAGGTTTCCAGCCCTTCGGCCAGTTGCCAGCCTTTGGTGTCATGGGCAAAGGGACCGCCCGATTCTTCGTGCTGGATCAGCACCACCGGAACCCCGGCCTTTCGGGCCCGGGCGCTAAGCCCGTTGATGCGTTCAATGACTCGTGCAATCTCGAAGCACTCGTACTCGCCAGTGCACAGAGCGCGCTGAACGTCGATGATTAACAGTGCGGTGGTCATGGTTCCTTCCTTGATATGTCGGTGAGTCAGGGGGCAGAAAGTACGTCCGTCCCCGTCCAAAAACAACGCTCAATAACCAAGCGACAACCCGGTGTTGCGACGCGGATCGTTCGCGCCGTAGAAGCGGTTCTTGCCCACCGGCTTCCCTTCCAGCGACGGCGCGCCGACCAGAATCGCGGCGATATGGTTGGCATCCTGCGGCCCGGCGAACTTATGCCCCCAGCTTTCGAGCAGTTTTACCGTGTCCGGACTGGTGGTGAAGGTTTCCAGGTTGGTCTCTTCCGGCAACCACTGCTGGTGGAAACGCGGCGCATCCACCGCTTCCTGGATGTTCATCCCGTAGTCGATCACGTTGAGGATGGTCAGCAAGGTCGCGGTGATGATGCGACTCCCACCCGGCGTGCCGACCACCATCACCACTTTGCCGTCCTTGGTGACGATGGTCGGGCTCATGGACGACAGCGGCGCCTTGCCCGGTGCGATGGCGTTGGCTTCCCCCTGTACCAGGCCGTACATGTTCGGCACACCGATTTTCGAGGTGAAGTCGTCCATTTCGTCGTTGAGAATGACCCCGGTTTTGCTGGCCATGACGCCGGCGCCAAACCAGTCGTTCAAGGTGTAGGTCACCGAGACCGCGTTGCCCCATTTATCGACGATGGAGTAGTGGGTGGTGTTGCTGCCTTCGTGAGGAGCTACACCGGGTTTAAGCTCGCTCGACACCGCAGCCTTTTGCGGGTTGATGGCTTCGCGGATTTTCGTCGCGTAGTTTTTATCCAGCAGATGGGCGATCGGGTTCTTCACGAAGTCCGGGTCGCCGAGGTAGCTGTTGCGGTCCACATACGCGTGGCGCATGGCTTCGATCTGGTAGTGCATGCCCTGCGCCGAGTGGTAGCCCAGGTCCTTCATCGGGTAGCCGTCGAGGATGTTCATGATCTCGCAGATCACCACACCGCCGGAGCTTGGCGGTGGCGCCGAGACCACGTGGTAACCGCGATAGTCACACTCGATTGGCGCCAGTTCGCGGGTCTTGTATTTGTCGAGGTCGGCCTGGGTGATGATGCCCTTGTTGGCCTGGCTGGAGGTGACGATCGCGTCGGCCACCCAGCCTTTATAGAAACCGTCGGCACCCTTCTCGGAAATTTCCCGCAGGGTCTTACCCAGGTCTTTTTGAACGAGTCTCTGCCCGACCTGCATCGGCTCGCCGTTGCTCAGGAAGATCGAGCCGGAATCCTTTATGTCTTTTTTGAAGACATCGGTGGCGTATTCAAGCAATTCGACATCGCCCTGCTCCAGGGTAAAACCGTCTTCGGCAAGTTTGATCGCCGGGGCGATCACTTCCTTGCGCGGCTTGGTGCCGTACTTGCTCAGCGCCAGTTCCATGCCAGACACCGTGCCCGGCACGCCGACCGCGAGGTGGCCACGGGTGCTGAGGTCCGGGACGACGTTGCCCTCCTTGTCGAGGTACATGTCGGCTGTTGCGGCCAGGGGGGCTTTTTCGCGGAAGTCGAGGAAGGTCTTGCGTCCGTCCGCCAGTTGAATGGTCATGAAACCGCCGCCGCCCAGATTACCCGCCGCGGGATACACCACCGCCAGCGCATACCCGACCGCAACGGCGGCATCGACGGCGTTGCCACCGTTCTTGAGTACATCCACGCCCACATGGCTGGCCAGATGCTGGGCGGTGACCACCATGCCGTTTTCGGCGGCGACAGGCGCGAGGGAGGCTGCATGAGCCATGAGGCAGCTGAACGCCAAGGAGGTCGCGATGAGCGATTGGGCAAAAGGTTCGAACTTCATGAGTCGGTCTCTTTTTGTTTTTAGGGTCGGTAAAAAACAGAGAAAACGTTTCAAGAGCAGTACGCAGTATGGCTGGGATTGCGTATTGCGCCTCCCCGATGAGGCAGTATGCTTGCCCCCTGCTCACCTGTTTTCGGAGTTCGCCGGCATGATTTTCACCTTCACCACCATGGCCTCCCCGGTCGGCGAATTGAAGCTGGTCGCGAACGGCTCAAGACTGGCGGCCATCCTCTGGGAAAACGACAAACCGAACCGTGTGCGCCTTGGTCCAATGAGCGAAGCCCCGGACAACCCGATCCTTGTTCACGCCCGACAGCAACTGACGGAATACTTTGCCGGCACGCGAAATCGATTCGACCTGGAGCTGGATTTCGTCGGGACGGATTTTCAGAAGAAGGTGTGGCAGGCACTCTTGACCATTCCGTTCGGCGAGACGCGCAGCTACAGCCAGATCGCCGAGCAGATCGGCAACCCTAGCGCGGTTCGCGCGGTGGGCGCGGCGAATGGCAAGAACCCGATCTCGATCGTTGCGCCGTGTCATCGGGTGATTGGCGCTTCAGGAAAGCTCACCGGCTTTGCCGGCGGGCTTGAAGCGAAGGAATTGTTGCTCGCGCTCGAAGGTGGACGAGGTAAAACCGGACGTCTCGAAGGCTTTTGACCTTGCTTTTTGTGTAGGAGCGAGCTTGCTCGCGATGGTGCTCAACGATAACGCGGGCTGTCCGGCTGACCGCGTTGTTCAGACGTTCTTCGCGAGCGTGCTCGCTCCTACAGAGGATCGCGTGATCAGGCGAATATGTTTTTCATCGCCGCGTACTGCAACAGCATGATGGTCTTCGCATCGCAGATTTCGCCGCGATAAAACGCCTCGAGCGCCTGATCGAACGACCACTCCAGCACTTCCAGTTCCTCGGTCTCTGCCTCCAGACCGCCACCCTCGCCCACTTTCGAGGTCGCATCGTATTCAGCGATGAAGAAGTGCAGTTTTTCAGTCACCGAGCCGGGGCTCATGTAGGCCTCGAATACCTTCTGCACATGGTGCACGCGATAACCGGTTTCCTCTTCTGCTTCATCGCGTATGCGCTCTTCCGGGGCGGCACCTTCGAGCAATCCCGCCGCCACTTCGATCAGCAAACCGTCGTGCCCGTTGACGAACACCGGCAATCGGAATTGCCGGGTCAATACGACGGTTTTCTTTTCTCGGTTGAAGAGCAGAATCGCCGCGCCATTGCCACGGTCATAGACCTCGCGGGTCTGGCGTTGCCATTCGCCGTTGTTGCGCTGGTAATCAAAGGAGATTTTCTTCAGCAGGTACCAGTCGTGGGACAACACCTGAGACTCGATGATGTTGACCCGCTCGGCTGTGTTGGGCATGACAAGGCGTCCTTAATCGTCAGAAGACGCCCATCTTAGACGAAAAGACCTTTCACGGGAGTTGAGCCTTGTATTCCTTCTCATATTGCGCGGCGAGCGTTTCTTTCTGCTTGTCGTCGAGTAACTTGCCGGCCATCTGGAAGAACTTCTGCTCTTCCTCTTTCAAGTGATGATGGACCTTCTCGGAAAGTTTCTTCGCGGTCGCCAGCCAGGCCGGGCTGGACATCTCGGTCTCGTCGAGCTCCTCCATCATTTCGTCCATCTCGTGGTGTTCGGCAATCGCATGACGGCTGAGGTCAACGCCGTTGTCGAATTCCATCAACGGGATATAGAAATGCCGCTCTTCAGCGGTTTCGTGCGCCTGGAGTTCGGACTTGAGCTGTTTGTACGCCTCGACGCGCTCCGGGGTGTCGCCGCTGGTCTTGATCAAGGCATCGGCGTAGGTGCGTTGGCGGTCGTGGCTTTCGCGCAGGGCTTCAAAAATGTTCACGGAGTGTCCTCATTGGCCGCGTTCTGGGATGACGCTGTAAAGGCTAGACATCTGCGCCTGAACGACGGTTCCACTTGAGAACTGGAACAACGACCACTCGCCGCGATAGGCTTGGCGATCTTGCTTCCTCATAGCCATAAGGATTTAGCTGATGACATTGCGAATCGAACGCTCGCAAAACCCCACGGATGCAGAAGAGCAGGCAATCCTTCTGCCGTTACGCGCCTACAACGCCTCAAAGGCCGGTGTCTCGGTGTCGGAACCGCTTGCTTTGTTGGTACGCGATGACAATGACAAAATCCTCGGCGGACTGTATGGCCGGTTTTTTTATCAATGGCTGTACATCGAATTGCTGTCCGTGCCTGAAGAGGCCCGGGGACAGGGCATGGGAACGAAGCTGATGCAGATGGCCGAAGACCTGGCACGGGAGAAGGAATGCGTGGGGATCTGGCTGGACACCTTCGACTTTCAGGCGCCGGAGTTTTACAAGAAGCTGGGCTATAGCGAGTTGGGTCAGATCGTTGACTACCCGCCGGGGCACAAGCGTTTCTTCTTCCAGAAGCGCCTGATCAACAACGCATGACCCCCTGTAGGAGCGAGCTTGCTCGCGAAGAAATCGCAGGCGGCGCAGTCTTCCAGTCATCGCTCACCATCATTCACGATCTTCGCGAGCAAGCTCGCTCCTACAAAGGTATTGCGTCGCCTATACGATCACAGGCAGGTAGCCAGCGCCGCCAACCGGCGTTTGGCGGCAAAGTCGTCTTGCTGCGCGTAATAACTCAATGCCGTACCCGACGCATCCGCGGTGACGTCCACGAAGGATTCCGCCGAGCGCGTGTAGACCGTCGAACCGCCCTTCTTGCCCGGTTGCAGATATGCGCCCGCATCAACGCCGAACACCGCCTCGTCCTGCCAGGCAAACTGCACGCACTGGGCGACGACTTTTTCCGGTTTGTCCGACGTCAGGGTTTTGTACGGGGTTCCGGTACGGGCATCGTTCATTACCGAACCCGCACATCCCGCCAGCAACGTTGCGGCCAGCGCCACCATCAGAATTCGCATTGCATGTGCTCATCAAGAAAAAAGCGGACTGTATCATCGTAGGCCGGCGTATCGTTCTGCTTTACTTCATTTATACCGCGACACCGCGCAACGATTCGCGCACCCTGTCGCGCGAAACGCTGCATCCGCCTCTATTTCCGGGCCCATTTTTTCTGGAACGTTCATGACACCTAATGCCGAGTTTTACAAACCGACTGCTGAATATGCCGACAAGCTGATCAGCCAGATCGGTCAGACACCGTCCTGGATTGCCAAGCGAATCGGCGTCACCGACAAGCGGATTCGCTACATCCTCGACGGCGAACGCACCGTCAAGGGCGAAACCACGCCCATCCAGATGACCTACCCCGAGCAGTTTGCCCTCGAATGCCTGGCCGCCGCAGCCAAGGCCAAGAAACAATCTTCGTAACCATTCTCAAGGAGCGACCATGGCGGCAACCGAACAGCAACACGAGCAGGCGCTGCAGAAGTTTCTCGATGAGCGCCCCGAACTGCGTCACGAACTCGACAACCTCAACCCGCTGCTGGCCCAGGCCAAGGGTGAAACCGCAGCACAGTTTCGCGACGAACGCTTGCATGAAGCGTTCGAAGCCGAGGCCGAGCGCCTGGAGTTGTTCGCCTGGGAGCTGACCCTGCAACTGACCGCCGCAACGCCTGAGGACTACGAGGCGCAACGCCTGGAAGTGCACAGAGAGGTGGCCGAAATGGCGGGGATGGACTGGCTGGAATATTGCGAGTTATATGGGTTGAATCCGTAACCGTCGCCGCTCAAGGATCCCGTCACCGATGCTGCCTTCGTCCTCCACTGCCCGCGCGAGTCCGGGCCATTTGCATACCCGGAAATGGCGCGGGCGCATCGGTATGTTGCTGGTGGCCGCCCTCTCGGTGCTCGCCGGCATGACCGACGCCATCGGCTTCATGGCCAGCGGCGACTTCGTCTCATTCATGAGCGGCAACACCACCCGCCTGGCCGTGGCGATCAGCGACGGCGACATGGGCCTGACCCTGCGTCTGCTGCTGCTCGTGGCGACGTTCATCATCGGTAACGCCCTGGGCATTGTCGTCAGCCGCGTCGGCGGGCGTCGCGCGCTGCCCTTGCTGTTGTGCATCGCCATGCTGTTGTGTGCGGCCGCGGCGTGGCCTTATGACGAACAATTGCCGGCGCTGCTGGCCGCCATCATTGCCATGGGCATGCTCAATGCCGCCGTCGAAGAAGTGAATGGCCTGCCGGTGGGCCTGACCTATGTCACGGGCGCCTTGTCGCGCTTCGGCCGCGGATTGGGACGCTGGATACTCGGCGAGCGGCGCAATGGCTGGCGGGTTCAGTTGATTCCCTGGACCGGGATGTTTGCCGGCGCGGTGCTGGGTGCCGTGCTGGAACAGCATCTTGGGCTCAAGGCGCTGTTTGTCAGCGGGTTGCTGGCGGGGGCGCTGGGGGTGCTGTCGCTGAAGATTCCGCGGCGCTGGCAGTTGGGGTATATGCCGCGCTGAATTTTGCATCGGCTGTTCGGGCCTCTTCGCGAGCAAGCCCGCTCCCACATTCGACCGAGTACTATCTGAAGAATACCGTTAAATGTGGGAGCGGGCTTGCTCGCGAAGGCAGCGACTCGGTTTCAAGGAAAACCCCCTTCGCCGCACCACCAATAAAGCTTTATCATGCCCACAGTTTCGCTGATCGAGTCCGTCATGAAGTTCGCCATCGCGCTGTTTTCCGCCGCTCATGCGCCCTCCTCGCGCCGCGCCTTGCTCTTCGCCCAGGCCGCGCTGGCCGGCGGGCATGAAATTGTCCGGCTGTTTTTCTATCAGGATGGCGTTTACAACGCTTCCGGCAGCGTGGTCACGCCCCAGGATGAACAGGACTTGCCCAAGCAATGGCGGGCCTTTGTCACCCAGCACCAACTGGACGGCGTGGTCTGCATCGCCGCCGCCCTGCGCCGTGGTGTGTTGAACGAAGAAGAGGCCCAGCGTTATCAGCGCGAAGCGGTCGCCGTTGGCGCGCCGTGGGAATTGTCCGGCCTCGGGCAACTGCATGATGCGGTGCAGGATGCCGACCGCCTGATCTGTTTCGGAGGCGCATAAAATGCCGAAATCCCTGCTGATTATCAGCCGTCAGGCGCCGTGGTCCGGGCCGAATGCGCGAGAAGCGCTGGACATCGTGCTGGCCGGCGGCGCGTTCGACCTGCCCATCGGCCTGCTGTTTCTCGATGACGGGGTGTTCCAGCTCGCCGCGAAACAGAACGCCAAGGCCCTGCAACAGAAAGACCTCAGCGCCAACCTGCAAGCGTTACCGATGTTCGGCGTCGAAGACCTGTTCGTCTGTGGCGACAGCGCCGCTGAACGCGGTCTGGACCCGACCGGTTTAGCGCTCGAAGAAACCCAGGTGCTGGCCGCCCATGAAATCACCGCCCTCATTGACCGTTACGACCAGGTGATCACCCTCTGATGTCGACTTTGCATGTGTTGTCTCATTCCCCGTTCGGCGACGATCGCCTGAGCAGTTGCCTGCGCGTGATCGGCGCGAACGATGCGCTGCTGCTGACCGGCGACGCGGTGTACGCGTTGCAGCCGGGCACCGCGCCTTCCGACGCGCTGGACGCCCGCAACCCGACACTATTCGTGCTGGCCGAAGACGCCCAGGCTCGTGCTCTGGAGATTCCTGACGCCGCCAGGGCCATCGATTATCCCGCCTTCGTCGAGCTATCGATTCACTATGACAAGGTCAACAGTTGGCTATGAATTCCCTGACCGTCGGCACCCGCGCCATCGAGCTGGACAAGGATGGATTCCTGGTTGAACTGAGCGACTGGTCCGCCGAAGTCGCCAGCGCCCTCGCCGCCGCCGAAAGCATCGAACTGAGCCCTGAGCACTGGGAAATCCTCGAATTGCTGCGCAGTTTCTATGCCGAATTCGAGCTATCCCCGGCCACGCGACCGCTGATCAAGTACACCGCGCTGAAGCTCGGCCCGACAAAAGGCAACAGCCTGCACCTGAACCGACTGTTCAAAGGCACCCCTGCCAAACTCGCCGCAAAACTGGCGGGCCTGCCCAAACCGACGAATTGCTTATGACCGACTACCCCGCGCTGAACCTCGAAACGCCCGCCGAACACCCGTTCGCCCCGTTCGTGCGCATTCTCGGCAAAGGCAAGCGCGGCGCCCGGGACCTGACCCGGGAAGAAGCTCGCGAAGCCATGGGCATGGTGCTTGACGACAAGGTCGAGGAGACCCAGCTCGGTGCGTTCCTGATGCTGTTGCGGCACAAGGAAGAAAGCGCCGAAGAGATGGCCGGGTTCACTGAAGCTTTACGTGAACGCTTGCAGGCACCGGCGTTGAATGTCGATCTTGATTGGCCGACCTATGCCGGCAAGAAGCGTCATCTGCCGTGGTATCTGCTGGCGGCCAAATGCCTGGCGCAGAATGGCCTGCGAATTTTCATGCACGGCGGCGGCGCGCACACCGCCGGGCGGCTGTACAGCGAGCAACTGCTGGATGAATTGAACATCCCGTTGTGCCGCAACTGGCAGCAGGTCGGATCGGCCCTTGATAACGGCGGCCTGGCATTCATGCCGCTGGTGGATTGGGCGCCGCAACTTCAACGCATGATCGACCTGCGCAACACCCTCGGCCTGCGCTCGCCGATCCATTCCCTGGCACGAATTCTCAATCCCTTGAACGCACGCTGCGGGCTGCAGAGTATTTTCCACCCTGGCTACCAGGCCGTGCACCGTGATGCCAGCGGCTTGCTCGGCGACACGGCGATTGTGGTCAAGGGCGATGGCGGCGAGATCGAGATCAACCCGGACGCCGACAGTCACTTGTACGGCACCACCGGCGGCGAAAGCTGGGATGAAGAATGGCCGCAATTGTCAGCGCAGCGCCACGTCAAACCCGCCTCGCTCGATCCCGAACATTTGAAAGCCGTTTGGCGTGGCGACGTGGACGACAGTTATCCGCAAATGGCGTTGATTTCAACCATGGCCTTGGCCTTGCGCGGCCTTGGCAAAACGCGCGAGCAAGCCTTTGAAACCGCCCAGCACTATTGGGACGCTCGAGACAGATCGATTTAACCGATCATAAGCGCCCAACCTTTGCGCTATTTAATCGAACCTATCCGAATAGACTTCTCTCCAACGCTTATCGGTTGAGGAGTCTTGAACATGGGTTTGTTAGTGGAAGGGCGCTGGCATGACCAGTGGTACGAAAGCAGCAAGGACGGCGCGTTCCAGCGTGAGCAGGCACAACGTCGCAACTGGCTGACCTCAGACGGCAAGCCGGGTCCAACCGGTGTTGGTGGCTTTGCGGCGGAACCAGGTCGCTATCACCTCTACGTTTCACTCGCCTGTCCATGGGCGCACCGCACGCTGATCCTGCGCAAACTCAAAGGCCTCGAAAGCCTGATCGACGTGTCGGTGGTCAGTTGGCTGATGCTGGAAAACGGCTGGACCTTCGACCAGTCGCTCGGCTCGACGGGCGACAAGCTCGGTCACTTCGACTTCATGCACCAGCGTTACACCGCCGATGCCGCCGACTACACTGGCCGCGTCACCGTGCCGGTGCTCTGGGACAAGCAACAGAATCGCATCGTCAACAATGAATCGGCGGAGATCATCCGCATGTTCAATGGCGCGTTCGATGACTTGACCGGCAATGACCTGGACTTCTATCCGGCGCCACTGCGAAGCGAGATCGATGCGCTGAACGAACGGATTTATCCGGCGGTGAACAACGGTGTGTATCGTGCCGGGTTTGCGACTTCGCAAAAGGCTTATGAAGAGGCGTTCGACGATGTTTTTGCCGAACTGGATCGGCTGGAGTTATTACTCGGCGCCAACCGCTACCTGACCGGCGAATACCTCACGGAAGCGGACATTCGGCTGTTCACTACGCTGATTCGCTTTGATGCGGTTTATCACGGCCACTTCAAGTGCAACCTGCGGCGGATCGCCGATTATCCGAATCTGTCGAACTGGCTGCGGGAGATTTATCAGTGGCCGGGCATTGCCGAGACGGTGGATTTTGAGCACATCAAGAAGCACTACTATGGCAGCCACAAGACCATTAACCCGACCGGGATGGTGCCGAAAGGGCCGGCGCAGGACTTCACGGCAACCCATGATCGGGCGCGGTTGAGTGGGAAAGGGGTTTGGCGTAAAGCCTGAAACCACACTCGCCATCCATTGTGGCGAGGGAGCTTGCTCCCGCGGGGCTGCGCAGCAGCCCTAAACTCCCCACCAGGCTCTTTCTGATAGACCACAAAATCAGAATTGGGGTCGCTTCGCGACCCAGCGGGAGCAAGCTCCCTCGCCACAGGTCAGACTTGCCCCTGCGCCCCTTCAAACCACGCCAGTTTTTCGCGCAGTTGCACCACTTCCCCAACAATCACCAGCGTCGGCGCATGCACTTCATGCTCCGCCACCAACCGTGGAAGATCGGCCAAGGTGCCGGTAAACACCCGCTGATTGACCGTGGTGCCCTGCTGGATCAACGCCGCTGGGGTATCCGCCCCGCGACCATGCTTGATCAACTGCTCGCAAATGATCGGCAAGCCCACCAGCCCCATGTAAAACACCAGGGTTTGCGCGGGTGCGACCAGATCGGCCCAAGGCAAATCGGTAGAACCGTCCTTCAAGTGGCCAGTGACAAATCGCACCGACTGCGCGTAATCGCGGTGCGTCAGCGGAATCCCGGCATACGCCGCGCAACCGCTGGCCGCCGTGATCCCCGGCACGACCTGGAACGGAATGCCATGGGCCGCCAGCTCTTCGATCTCTTCACCGCCACGGCCGAAAATAAACGGATCACCGCCCTTCAACCGCACCACGCGTTTGCCCTGTTTGGCCAGATCCACCAATTGCTGGTTGATCTGATCCTGCGGCACGGCGTGATCGGCGCGACGCTTGCCGACGTACACTCGTTCGGCATCGCGACGGCACAAATCCAGAATCGCCGGTGCCACCAGACGGTCGTACAACACCACATCGGCTTGCTGCATCAGGCGCAAGGCGCGGAAGGTCAGCAAATCCGGATCACCCGGTCCCGCGCCCACCAGATACACCTCGCCAGTGGCCTTCGGCGCCTCGCCAGCGATTTTCGCCAGCAGCAGACGCTCGGCTTCACCGCCCTGCCCGGCCAGTTGCCGGTCGGCAATCGGGCCCTGAAAAACCTCTTCCCAGAACGCCCGACGTTGCTGTACATCCGGAAACAGACCTTTGACCTGGTTGCGAAAACGCGCCGCCAGCCCGGCCAGTTGACCGTAGGTGGAAGGAATCCAGGTTTCGATTTTCGCGCGAATCAGACGCGCCAGCACCGGAGCATCGCCGCCGCTGGACACGGCGATGATCAGCGGCGATCGGTCGACGATGGCCGGGAAAATCACGCTGCACAGCGCAGGCGCATCCACCACGTTGACCGGCACGCAAAGCCGATGGGCGTCGGCGGACACCTGCGCGTTCAGCGGTTCGTCGTCGGTGGCGGCAATGACCAGCCCGCAACCGTCCAGATCCGTTTCAACATAACCACGCAATAGACACTCGCCAGTGCTGCCGGCCACCAGTTCACGCAGTTGCGGTTCGATTTCAGGCGCGACCACCCGCAGCAGCGCACCGGCTTCGGCCAGCAGGCGGGATTTGCGCAAGGCAATTTCCCCTCCACCGACGACCAACACACGACTGCCGCGCAGGTTGTGAAACAGCGGCAGATAGTCCATTTAGCCGATGACCTCAAGGCCACCCATGTACGGTTTCAACACTTCAGGCACACGGATCGAACCGTCGGCCTGCTGGTAGTTTTCCAGCACGGCGACCAAGGTGCGACCGACCGCCAGACCGGAGCCGTTGAGGGTGTGAACCAGTTCAGGCTTGCCGGTTTCCGGGTTGCGGAAACGCGCCTGCATGCGACGGGCCTGGAAGTCGCCGCAGTTGGAGCACGACGAAATCTCGCGGTACTTGTCCTGGCTCGGAATCCACACTTCCAGGTCGTAAGTCTTGACCGCGCTGAAGCCCATGTCGCCGGTGCACAGCGCAATAGTGCGATAAGGCAGCTCAAGCAATTGCAGGACTTTCTCGGCGTTGGCCGTCAGGCCTTCCAACGCTTCCATCGAGGTCGACGGCTCAACAATCTGGACCATTTCAACCTTGTCGAACTGGTGCTGACGGATCATGCCACGGGTATCACGACCCGACGCGCCCGCTTCACTGCGGAAGCACGGCGTGTGAGCGACGAACTTGATCGGCAGCAGTTTCGAATCGACGATCTCGCCGGCAACGATGTTGGTCAGCGACACTTCAGCAGTCGGGATCAGGTACAGATCGGCCTCGCCTTCGCGAGCGATCTTGAACAGGTCTTCTTCGAATTTCGGCAACTGACCGGTGCCTTGCAGCGCCGGTGCCTGGACCAGATAAGGCGTGTAAGCCTCTTCGTAACCGTGCTCGGTGACGTGCAGGTTGATCATGAACTGCGCGAGGGCGCGGTGCAGACGGGCGATCGGGCCGCGCAACAGGGCGAAACGGGCGCCGGACAGCTTGGCGGCGGTTTCGAAATCCAGCCAGCCGAACTTCTCGCCCAGGGCAACGTGGTCCTGAACCGGGAAATCAAAAGCAGTCGGGTTACCCCAACGGCGCACTTCGACGTTGCCGTCTTCGTCATCACCGATTGGCACGGATTCGTGCGGCAGGTTCGGAATGCCGAGCAGGATCGAATCCAGATCGGTCTGGATCCCGTCCAGCTCGACTTTACCCTCGCTCAATTCGTTGGCCATGCGCTCGACGTCGGCCATCAACGGCGCGATGTCTTCGCCGCGCTGCTTGGCCTGACCGATGGATTTGGAGCGAGCATTACGTTCAGCCTGCAGTGCTTCGGTGCGGGTCTGGACGGTCTTGCGCTGTTCTTCCAGCGCTTCGATGCGCGCAACATCCAGCGTGTAGCCACGGGATGCCAGGCGGTCCGCTACGTCCTGAAGGTTGCTACGTAACAGTTTGGAATCGAGCATGTCGGTCTCTCGTTATCAAAGTTTGGTCAAGGACAGGCCAGCCCAGGTGGCGAGCAGCCCGCCGAATACGCTGAGCGCAGCATAGCCCAAGGCCAGCGGCACCTGCCCGCTTTCGAGCAGGCGCAAGGTATCCAGTGAAAAGGATGAAAAAGTCGTCAGCCCCCCGAGGAAGCCAACCATCAACCCGGCACGCACCTCGATCGGTACTTCCGGGCGTATCAAAAACAGACCGTACAGAACGCCGATCAGCAAACAGCCCACGATATTAACGGCGAGCGTCGCGGTATAGAAGTGCCGCGGCCAATTAGCGTTGATCCAATTTCCGGTGGCGAAGCGCAACAAGGTGCCGGCAATCCCGCCGACGGAAACCGCAACGATCAATGGAAGCACTATTTTCTCCGCTGCCGAGGACTGAGGCGATCCAGTTGTGCGAGGTGATTGAGCTTCTCGCCGATCTTCAATTCCAGGCCGCGAGGCACCGGCTGATAGAACGGCTGCGGTTCAAGCTCTTCGGGAAAGTAGTCTTCGCCGGCAGCGTAGGCGTCCGGTTCATCGTGGGCATAACGGTATTCGTCGCCATAACCGAGTTGCTTCATCAGTTTGGTCGGCGCATTGCGCAAGTGCAGCGGCACTTCCAGCGAACCGTGTTCGGTGGCGCTGCGCATCGCCGCTTTGAAACCCATGTACACCGCGTTGCTTTTCGGCGCGCAAGCCAAATAAGTGATGGCCTGGGCCACCGCCAACTCGCCTTCCGGGCTGCCGAGACGCTCCTGCACTTCCCACGCTGCCAGGCACAGGCTCAGCGCGCGCGGATCGGCGTTGCCAATGTCCTCGCTGGCCATGCGCACCACGCGGCGGGCCAGGTACAGCGGATCGCAGCCGCCATCGATCATCCGCGCGAACCAGTACAACGCGCCATCGGGATTGGAGCCGCGCACCGATTTATGCAGCGCGGAAATCTGGTCATAGAACGCTTCGCCGCCTTTGTCGAAACGCCGGCGGGTGTCGCCGAGCAGACTTTGCAAAAGGTCGATGCCGATCTCGCTGTTGTCTTCGGCGAGGTCCGAGGCGTTTTCCAGCAGGTTGAGCAAGCGCCGGCCATCGCCGTCAGCGGCTGACAACAGCATTTGGAAACCTTCATCGCTGAGGGTCAGTTGCCGTTTGCCCAGGCCACGTTCTTCGGTCAGGGCCCGGTGCACCAATTTGCGCAGTGCCGCTTCGTCGAGGCTTTTGAGTACATAGACGCGGGCTCGGGAGAGCAAGGCGTTATTGAGTTCGAACGAGGGGTTTTCGGTGGTCGCGCCGATGAAAATCAGCGTGCCGTCTTCAACGTACGGCAGAAATGCATCCTGCTGCGACTTGTTGAAACGATGAACTTCATCGACGAACAGGATGGTGCGCTTGCCGTACTGACCGGCCTGTTGCTTGGCGATTTCCACCGCCTGACGGATTTCCTTCACGCCCGCCAACACTGCAGAGACCGTTTCAAAGTGCGCATCCGAGACTTCCGCCAGCAACCGCGCCAGGGTGGTTTTGCCCACGCCCGGCGGGCCCCAGAAAATCATCGAGTGCAGGGCACCCTGCTCGAGCGCTTCGCGCAAAGGCTTGCCGCGAGCGAGCAGGTGTTCCTGACCGACGTACTCGTCCAGATTGGCCGCGCGCAAACGGGCGGCCAAAGGCTGAGCAATCGGGGCACTGCGAAACAGGTCCATCACTACTTATGAAACCTCACTGTGACCATCACGGCCCCTGTAGGAGCGAGCTTGCTCGCGATGGTCGTCAACGATAACGCGGCAAACCTGATACCCCGCGGCGTGCTCAGGTTTTTCGCGAGCAAGCTCGCTCCTACAAGGGTTCTGCTGTTTACTCCTGGATCACATCGGCGCCCTTCGGGATGTCGAACTTGAATTTGGACGCCGGAATCGGTTCGTTGGCCTTCACGCCGGTAAACAGGATGTTGGTGCGCTGACCGACGCTGTCGATCAGTTGCATGTCATTGACCAGGCCATTGCGGAACGACAGACGCAGGCTGTCGAACAAGGTGTCTTTGGATTTCGGCTTCAAGGTGAAGTCGATCACGCCACCGGCTTCCTTGGCGCTGATATCGAAGCTCTGGCTGATCTTGGACACGTCACCGGACAGCAGTAACGCCGGGGTCTGGCTCAGACGCAGGTCGAGCGTCTTGATGGTGGCCTGTTCCAGGTCAGGGTCCCACAGTGTCACTTTCTTGCCGTCGGAGACCACGACTTGCTCGGCCGGCGCATCGGTGTGCCAGTAGAACAGGCCAGGACGCTGTAAAGACATTTGACCGGCGGTTTCCTGCAACTGAGTGCCGCTGCCGTCGAGGGTCAGCTGCGAGAAGCGTGCGGTCAGGGTCTGGGATTTTTCCAGCAGTTGGGTCAGACGCGCCACGTCCTTGTCATCGGCGTGGGCCGAGAGCGTGGTCAAAGCCAGTACCGGCAGCAACAGCATGCGGATAAGACGCATGGGAGTCCTCATAACATTCGTGGGAGTTGGGGCAGCGTTCTCGCCACCCTTTCAAGCAAATCAGTCGCGTACCGGGCCAGGTGCCAGGACTTCACGCGAACCGTTAGTATTCATGGACGTCACGACCCCGGCCATTTCCATGGCTTCGATCATGCGTGCGGCGCGGTTGTAGCCGATTTTCAGCTTGCGCTGAACCGCGGAGATGGATGCACGACGGCTTTCCAGTACGAACTGCACCGCTTCGTCGTAAAGCGCATCGGTTTCGGCATCGTCGTCCCCGCCACCGCCGCCATTCTCAAAGCCGCTGCCGGCCTCTTCGACACCGGCCAGGATGTCGTCGTTGTATTCCGGCGCACCGCGCAGTTTCCAGGCTTCAACCACCCGGTGAACCTCGTCATCGGACACGAACGCACCGTGAACGCGGATCGGCAGACTGGTGCCCGGCGGCATGTACAGCATGTCACCGTGGCCCAGCAGTTGCTCGGCACCGCCCTGGTCGATGATGGTCCGGGAGTCAATCTTGCTCGACACCTGGAACGCCATGCGCGTCGGGATGTTTGCCTTGATCAGACCAGTAATCACGTCAACCGACGGACGCTGGGTCGCGAGGATCAAGTGGATACCGGCGGCACGGGCCTTCTGGGCGATACGGGCGATCAGTTCCTCAACCTTCTTGCCGACGATCATCATCATGTCGGCAAATTCGTCGACGACCACGACGATGGTCGGCAGCTTGGTCAGCAGCGGCGCTTCGTCGTGAATGCTTTCGCGCTTGTACAGCGGATCGGTCAGCGGCGTGCCGGCATCCTGGGCTTCCTTGACCTTGGCGTTGAAGCCGGACAGGTTGCGTACACCCATCTTCGCCATCAGTTTGTAGCGACGCTCCATCTCCGCCACGCTCCAGCGCAGCGCGTTGGCCGCATCCTTCATGTCGGTCACGACCGGGCAGAGCAAGTGCGGAATGCCTTCGTAGATCGACAGCTCAAGCATTTTCGGGTCGATCATGATCAGCTTGGCGTCTTCCGGGCCGGACTTGAACAGGATCGACAGGATCATCGCGTTCACACCTACCGACTTACCGGAACCGGTCGTACCGGCCACCAGCAAGTGCGGCATTTTGGCGAGGTCGGTGATGACCGGCTTGCCGCCGATGTCGTGGCCCAAGGCCAAAGTGACCGGGGATTTGAAGTTGTCATACTCAGGGGTCGACAGCACTTCGGAAAAGCGCACGATCTGGCGGTCTTCGTTAGGAATCTCGATACCGACGGTGGTCTTGCCCGGAATCACTTCCACCACCCGCACACTGGTCACGGCGAGGGAACGCGCCAGGTCCTTCGCCAGGTTGGAGATGCGGCTGACTTTGACCCCGGCGGCAGGCTGGATTTCGTAGCGGGTAATCACCGGCCCCGGATGAATCGAATCCACCGAAACTTCGACGCCAAACTCCTTGAGCTTGATTTCCAGCAGATGGCCGACGGCGGCCAGGGATTCAGGCGAGTAATTGAGTTGTTTCTTTTCTGCGGGATCGAGAATCGAGATCGGTGGCAAGGTGCCTTCGACGGCGCTGTCGACGAACAGCGGCGCCTGTTTCTCTTTTTCCACGCGTTGGCTCGGCGCGGCGGGTTTCGGTGGCGCGGGGGCAATCACCGGCGGCACCTGCTTCTCGCGGTCCGACATATGCTTGCTCAGCGCCTGCTCGCGCTCGATCAGGCGTTCCTTGACCTTTGCCTGCTCGCGTTTGTCGGTGACGGTCGGCGCCACCACGTCATGCACGCGATCGTCGACTTCACGCAACTGCGCAACCAGTTGCTTGCGCTCGACACGGGCGACCCACCAGCGATTGGCCGCGCCCTGGAACAGTTCGAACAGGTCAAGGGTGATCTTGCCGGTGACGTCCATCACCTTAAACCATGACAGGTCGGTGAACACCGTCAGGCCGAACAGGAACAGTGCGATGAACAGCAAGGTGCTGCCCTGGATGTTCAGCGCATTCCGGGCCAGGTCGCCAAGGCTTTCGCCCAACGCACCGCCTGCACCGGCCGGCAGACCGGTCGCCGCGTGGAAATGAATATGCGCGAGCGCCGCGCCCGACAGCACCAGAAACACCAGACCGATCAGGCGCCAGGAGAACAGCCAGCCGCTCCACTGCCACGGTTCGTGGCGTTGACGGAAGATCTGCCAGGCCTTGATCGCCAGCAACAGCGGGAAGATGTAGGCGAAGTAACCCAGCACCATGAACAGGATGTCGGCGCTGTAGGAGCCGACCGGTCCGCCGAAGTTTTGAACATCGTCGATCTTGCTGTTATGGCTCCAGCCCGGATCATCCTTGCCGTAGGTCAACAAGGCCATCATCAGGAACAGGCACAAGCCGCCGATGGCGATCAATGCACCTTCCTTGAGCCGGTAGTGCAGATGCTGGCGCCAGAGTGGAACGACGGCTGGTTTAGGTGCTGCGGTGGATTTCTTCAAAACGCTTCTTTTCCTGCGCCTATGGCGCGTCCATCTGTTGAATGACTATAAAAAACTGCCCAATCCAGGCAGGTAAAAAAGTTAACAGGCGCAACTGGGACTACTTTTAACACTGGACCCCGGTTTTTATAAACACGGTGCGCACTGCTTATTTTGTTACAAGCGGGCATTGTACGGGTTTGTTCGCCCGATGCCATGCTTGAAACCCTTGGATGCAGCATAGCCAACAGCCCGTTTCATACGATTCAATTTGAGCACGCATTCTCTTTTGTGACAAAGGCTTATGAGGTGTTTTTATGAGTGAATCCAAGCATTGTCGCCTGATCATTCTGGGTTCCGGCCCTGCCGGTTACAGCGCAGCGGTTTATGCCGCTCGCGCCAACCTCAAACCCGTGCTCGTTACCGGCATACAGGCAGGTGGCCAGCTCACCACCACCGTCGAAGTCGATAACTGGCCGGGAGACGTCGAAGGCCTGACCGGTCCGGTGCTGATGGAACGCATGCAAAAACACGCCGAGCGCTTTGACACTGAGATCGTTTACGACCACATCCATACTGCCAAGTTGCAACAGCGCCCGTTTGAACTTACCGGCGACAGCGGCACTTACACGTGCGATGCATTGATTATCGCCACCGGTGCTTCGGCGCAGTATTTGGGCCTGCCCTCGGAAGAGGCCTTTGCCGGCAGAGGGGTTTCGGCGTGCGCGACATGTGACGGGTTCTTCTATCGCAATCAGGTAGTCGCGGTGGTCGGTGGCGGCAATACGGCGGTTGAAGAAGCGTTGTATTTGTCCAACATTGCCAAGGAAGTTCACCTGATCCATCGTCGCGATAAGTTGCGCTCGGAAAAAATCCTTCAGGACAAACTCTTCGACAAGGCGGCCAACGGCAATATCCGCCTGCGCTGGAACCAGCAACTTGATGAAGTCCTGGGCGACGCCAGCGGCGTGACCGGAGCCCGCCTGCGCGACAGCCATACCGGTGAAACCAGTGAGCTGCCGCTGGCCGGCGTGTTCATCGCCATCGGTCACAAACCCAACACTGACCTGTTTATCGGCCAATTGAGCATGCGCGATGGCTATCTGAAGGTCAGAGGCGGCAGCGAAGGCGATGCCACAGCCACCGAGATCCCCGGCGTGTTCGCCGCCGGCGATGTGGCCGATCACGTTTATCGCCAGGCCGTCACCTCCGCCGGGGCCGGTTGCATGGCAGCACTGGACGCCGAGAAATACCTCGACGACATTCCGACCGTTTGACGGCAAACTTCACGGTGGGCTTACCGCCCACCACTGCCCTCCCCTTCTGTAAGCCCGGATGCCATGCTGACTTGGTTACAACGCAACACGCTAACGTTCCCGCCACTGGAAAAAGCCATGCGCGATCCCAATGGATTGCTGGCTGCGGGCGGCGATCTGTCCGCCGATCGTCTGATTCAGGCTTATCGCCACGGCTGCTTTCCGTGGTTCTCGGAAGGCCAGCCGATTCTCTGGTGGTCGCCGGATCCGCGCACCGTGCTGTTTCCCGACGAACTGCATGTCTCGCGCAGCCTGAACAAGCTTCTGCGCCAGCAACGCTATCAAGTGACCTTTGATCAGGATTTTCCCGCGGTCATTCGCGCGTGCGCTGCACCCCGGGATTACGCCGACGGGACCTGGATCACCGAAGCGATGCAGAACGCCTACCTCGCGCTGCACCAGCGTGGCTACGCGCATTCGGTTGAAGTGTGGGACCAGGGTGAACTGGTCGGGGGGCTTTATGGATTAGCGATGGGTCAGCTGTTTTTCGGCGAATCCATGTTCAGCCGCGCCGACAATGCCTCCAAATTTGGCTTTGCCACCCTGGTCAAACATCTGAAAGACTCGGGTTTCGTACTGATCGATTGCCAGATGCCCACCGACCATCTGCACAGCCTGGGCGCGCGGGCCATTCCTCGCCGCGAGTTTGCGCGCTACCTTGCGCAGTATCTGGATCAACCCAGCCGTGCCACCTGGGTTAGCTGAGCGACTTTGACTCGCGTGGCTTACACTTAATCAAAAGCTTATACCGAGGGTTGATCATGACCGAGTTGGCGCGCTTGAAGTTTTATGCCACTCAGCCCCACTCTTGCAGCTATCTGCCCGAGGAGCAGGCCACGACGCTGTTTCTCGACCCTAGTCAGCCCATGGATGTGCATGTCTACGCAGACCTGTCTGAAATGGGTTTTCGTCGCAGCGGCGATCATCTTTACCGGCCTCATTGTCAGAATTGCAATGCGTGTGTACCGGCGCGCATTCCCGTGGCGCAATTTTCGCCCAACCGTCAGCAGAAACGCATTTTCAAGCGCAACGCCGACTTGCAGATACGCCCCGCCAAACCCAAATTCAGCGAAGAATACTTCGACCTGTATCAGCGCTACATCGAACAGCGGCATGCCGATGGCGACATGTATCCGCCCAGTCGTGACCAGTTCTCGACCTTCCTGGTGCGTGACTTGCCGTTTTCCCGTTTTTACGAGTTTCGCCTGGGTGGCCAACTGTTGGCGGTGGCCGTTACCGACTTGCTGCCGAACGGTCTGTCGGCGGTCTACACCTTCTACGAACCCTCTGAAGAACGACGCAGCCTGGGGCGCTACGCGATCCTCTGGCAAATCGCCGAGGCCAAACGGCTGCGGCTGGAGGCGGTCTATCTGGGCTACTGGATCAAAAACTGCAAAAAGATGAGTTACAAGACCCAATATCGCCCCATCGAACTGCTGATTAATCAGCGCTGGGTCATCCTGAACTAGAACCCCTTGGCTTAAACCCCATTTTTCGGGCACAATGCACGCCGCTTTTGCCTGGCGCAGTTGCACCGGGCCATTCATTGGACACCGAGGGCTTTACTGCATGTCGAAAGAAGACAGCTTCGAAATGGAAGGCACTGTCGTCGACACCCTGCCCAACACCATGTTTCGTGTGGAGTTGGAAAATGGGCACGTCGTAACCGCGCATATCTCCGGCAAGATGCGCAAGAACTACATTCGTATTCTTACCGGTGACAAAGTGCGCGTCGAGCTGACGCCCTATGACTTGAGCAAAGGGCGCATCACCTACCGCGCTCGCTAATCAGGTCAATACAAAACGCCCGGCTTTTGCCGGGCGTTTTTGTTTGTCTGGGATTTCCACTGCACCCACACTTGGTCCACGGTGTTCTCCAGACAGCAAAAAGGCGCCTTTCGGCGCCTTTTGCTTTGTTGCGGTTAACGTCAGGCCATTTCAGCCGTGGTCTCAAACTCAAAGGTCAATTCACTATCCTTGAGATCGATATGGACCACACCACCATGATCAGCCAGTTCGCCAAAGAGAATCTCTTCCGCCAGCGGACGCTTGATCTTGTCCTGTATCAAACGCGCCATCGGCCGAGCGCCCATTGCCGAATCATAGCCACCCGCCGCCAACCAGCTGCGAGCCGCATCCGTCACCTCTAGCTGCACACGCTTGTCTTCCAGCTGCGCCTGAAGCTCGGTAAGGAACTTGTCCACCACGCTTTTGATGACCTCGTGACTGAGGCGACCAAACTGGATAATGGTGTCCAGACGGTTGCGGAACTCCGGCGTGAAGCTCTTCTTGATCACTTCCATCGCATCGGACGAGTGGTCCTGATGGGTGAAACCGATCGAAGCACGCGCTGCGGTTTCGGCGCCGGCGTTGGTCGTCATGATGACGATCACGTTACGGAAGTCCGCCTTGCGCCCGTTGTTATCGGTCAGCGTACCGTGATCCATGACTTGCAGCAGCAAGTTGAAGACTTCCGGATGCGCCTTCTCGATTTCATCGAGCAACAGCACGCAATGTGGCTGCTTGGTGATGGCTTCGGTCAGCAGACCGCCCTGATCAAACCCGACATAGCCAGGAGGCGCACCAATCAGACGCGATACGGTGTGGCGCTCCATGTACTCGGACATGTCGAAGCGAACCAGCTCGATGCCCAAGGCCTTCGCCAACTGACGCGCCGCTTCGGTTTTACCGACACCGGTCGGGCCTGCGAACAGGAACGAACCGACAGGTTTGTCAGGCGACTTGAGGCCGGCACGGGACAGTTTGATCGCGGTCGACAGCGAGTCGATGGCGGCATCCTGACCAAACACCGTCAGCTTCAGGTCACGCTCAAGGTTACGCAGCAACTCTTTATCGGAGCTGGTGACGTGCTTAGGCGGAATCCGCGCGATTTTCGCAACGATGTCCTCGACCTGAGGCACCTCGATGCGCTTCACGCGTTTCTCGATCGGTTGCAGACGCTGGTAGGCGCCCGCCTCGTCGATGACGTCGATCGCCTTGTCCGGCATGTGCCGGTCATTGATATAGCGCGAGGCCAGTTCGGCAGCGGCGCGCAGGGCTTCATCGCTGTATTCGATATTGTGATGAAGCTCGAAGCGTCCTTTCAGGCCGCGCAGGATACCGATGGTGTCTTCCACCGAAGGCTCCGACACATCGACCTTCTGGAAGCGTCGTGCCAGGGCACGGTCCTTCTCGAAGATCCCGCGGAATTCCTGGAAAGTGGTCGAACCGATGCAACGGATATCACCGGACGACAGCAGCGGCTTGAGCAGGTTCGAGGCATCCATGACGCCACCGGATGCGGCACCCGCACCGATGATGGTGTGGATTTCGTCGATGAACAGGATCGCCTGCGGACGTTTTTTCAGTTCATTGAGCAACGCCTTGAAGCGCTTCTCGAAATCGCCGCGGTATTTGGTCCCGGCCAGCAAGGCACCCAGATCGAGGGAATACACCACGCTGTTGGCCAGAAGGTCCGGCACCTGGTTGTCGACAATGCGCTTGGCCAGGCCTTCGGCAATCGCGGTTTTACCCACGCCCGCCTCGCCCACCAGCAGCGGATTGTTTTTGCGCCGACGCGCCAGGATCTGCGCGACACGCTCGACTTCGAGCTCACGGCCGACCAGCGGATCGATACGACCCTGGCGCGCGAGTTCGTTGAGGTTACTGGCATAAGCATCCAGAGGATTGCCTGAAGAAGAAGACTCACCGCCCTCGTCGTCCTGCATATCTTGCTCACCTTCAGAGTGATCGCCATGCCCTGGCACTTTGGAAATGCCGTGGGCGATGTAGTTGACGACATCGATGCGCGCAACGCTCTGCTGTTTCAGCAGGAACACTGCCTGACTCTCTTGCTCACTAAAGATCGCAACCAGCACGTTGGCGCCAGTCACTTCGCGTTTGCCCGAGCTCTGTACGTGGAAAACAGCACGCTGCAGGACACGCTGGAAGCCCAGGGTTGGCTGGGTCTCGCGATCCTCGTCATGGACGGGAATCAACGGCGTAGTGGAGTCGATGAACTCCTGCAGATCATGCTTGAGTTTGTCGAGGTTTGCGCCGCAGGCACGCAAAACGGTAGCGGCAGCCTCATTATCCAATAGGGCCAGCAGAAGGTGCTCGACGGTCATGAACTCATGACGCTTCGAACGGGCCTCCTTGAAGGCAAGATTGAGGGTGACTTCGAGCTCGCGGTTTAACATAGCTTCACCTCATACCCAAGTGGTCGGCGATTAACCGTCCTTCTCGATTTCACAGAGTAGCGGATGCTGGCTTTCCCTGGCGTACTGGTTGACCTGCATGGCCTTCGTCTCGGCGATGTCGCGGGTAAACACTCCACATACTGCCCGCCCTTCTGTGTGGACGGCCAGCATGACCTTGGTCGCCAGCTCGCGATTCAGGTTAAAAAACACCTCGAGCACTTCGACGACGAAATCCATCGGTGTGTAGTCATCATTGAACAAAACCACCTTGTACATCGGCGGCGCCTGTAAAGCAGGCTTGGCCTCCTGAACAGCAATGCCTGCGGAATCGTCGTCGTGTTCCTCCGGGTGGTCTTTTTGGAGAGTCGGGCGATCCTGATTGAATGTTAGTCGAATCTGGCTGATTGCATGCATGGAAAGAAAGGTTCGTCAGTTGTGCAAATACAGTAGTGGGGACGGTTATGAACGATTTCAACACCGACTGCCTGGTCACCTTGACTATCGGCAAAACGGTGTTACAACCAATAGAGCCCACAGTGGGTAAAAAAGGTCCGCGGAGTCAATCTTATTTACAGGATTCGACTGCGGATGTACTGGATGATACTCCAGTGATGGAGTCAGATGCAGAGGGATATGAGCATGGCAGTCGGTAAGGTGAAATGGTTCAACAATGCCAAGGGATTCGGTTTCATTAACACCGATGCCAGAGAAGGTACCGACGAGGATGGTAAAGCTATCGACTTCTTTGCCCATTATTCGGCCATTGAGATGGACGGGTACAAGACCCTCAAGGCTGGCCAAATCGTAAGCTTCGATATCGTCCAGGGCCCCAAAGGTCTGCATGCGGTGAAGATCATGTCTGCCCCGGCCGAAAACGCACCTGCATCGCCCGCTATCCAGCAGGACACCGTATCGAGCTGACGCGGCCGTCATTCAGTCATTAAAAAACCGCCCGAAGGCGGTTTTTTGTGCCAATCCGCTTACATGTGCGAAATCAGCGCATCACCAAACGCAGAAGAAGACAGCAGTTTCGCGCCCTCCATCAGACGTTCGAAGTCATAGGTCACGGTCTTCGCGGAGATCGCGCCGTTGGTGCCCTTGATGATCAGGTCGGCCGCTTCGGTCCAGCCCATGTGACGCAGCATCATTTCGGCGGACAGGATCAACGAGCCCGGGTTGACCTGGTCCTTGCCGGCGTACTTCGGTGCAGTACCGTGGGTAGCTTCGAACATCGCCACGGTGTCGGACAGGTTGGCGCCCGGTGCGATACCGATACCGCCCACTTCCGCCGCCAAGGCGTCAGAGAGGTAGTCGCCGTTCAGGTTCAGGGTCGCGATGACATCGTATTCGGCCGGGCGCAGCAGGATTTGCTGGAGCATGGCGTCGGCGATGGCGTCCTTGACGATGACGTTCTTGCCGGTTTTCGGGTTTTTGAACTGCATCCACGGACCGCCGTCGAGCAGGGTCGCGCCGAATTCCTCAGCCGCCACTTCGTAGGCCCATTCCTTGAAGGCACCTTCGGTGAACTTCATGATGTTGCCTTTGTGCACGATGGTCAGCGAATCGCGGTCGTTGTCGACCACATACTGCAGAGCCTTGCGCGCCAGACGCTTGGTGCCTTCCAGCGAAACCGGCTTGACGCCGATACCGCAGTTTTCGTCGAAACGGATCTTGGTGACGCCCATTTCTTCTTTAAGAAACTTGATGACCTTGGTGGCTTCCGGCGAACCGGCCTTCCATTCGATACCGGCATAAATATCTTCCGAGTTTTCGCGGAAGATCGTCATGTCGACGTCGCCTGGTTTCTTGACCGGGCTCGGCACGCCTTCGAACCAACGCACCGGGCGCAGACAGACGTACAGGTCGAGTTGCTGACGCAGGGCCACGTTCAGGGAACGAATGCCGCCGCCGACCGGCGTGGTCAGAGGGCCCTTGATGGAAACCACGTAATCCTTCACTGCGTCCAGGGTTTCCTGAGGCAGCCAGGTGTCCTGATCGTAAACCTGAGTCGCTTTCTCCCCGGCGTAGACTTCCATCCAGGAAATTTTGCGCTCGCCGCCGTAAGCCTTCTTAACAGCAGCATCGACAACCTTGATCATGACCGGGCTGATATCAACGCCAATACCATCACCTTCGATGAAGGGGATGATCGGGTTGTCAGGAACATTGAGAGAATGGTCCGCGTTGACGGTGATTTTGTCGCCGACGGCTGGAACCTGAATCTTCTTGTATCCCATGCTGAACTCCATTGTTTGGATTGAACATCTGGCTTCGTTCGAGCGTACCCCAGTTAAATCGGCACGCAAACCCTATGTTCCATCCATCTGCCGCAAAGCTGCTCAGTTCGCGACGTACAAGCCTGAAAGCAAAGGGAAAAGCGCCAAACTCAAGCACGGTGCAAGACTCTACGCCCCACGCTCCCCTGCGACCTTTAGACCAATGGACGAGATTCGTTGCATATGAACCATCGGCAGATTGCCAGCTACCTATGTATAATGCCGCCCGCTGACCACAGAGTCACCACGGCCGACCTCTCCTGCAACTGAATAAGTAGCCGAGACTTCGGGCCTGAAAGCAGGACTGTTACCGCAGTCCACCCGCTTGACGCTCGACTGATGCACCCAACATCACCGCAACGAAATCTCGACATTCGGCTCATGGATGACTTTGAACGAACGCGCTTACCCGGCGCCCCTCGAGTTTCTGCGCACGCTTTAGCAAAGAAGAGAGAGTTAATCCGAATATGCCCACCCGCTCGAAGATCATCTATACCTTCACCGACGAAGCTCCCGCCCTCGCCACCTATTCACTGCTGCCTATCGTAGAGGCGTTCACTGCCTCGGCTGATATCGCCGTTGAAACCCGCGATATCTCTCTTGCAGGGCGCATTCTGGCCAGCTTCCCCGAGCAATTGGGTGACAAAGCCGTAGCCGACCACCTCGCCGAACTGGGTGACCTGGCCGTTACGCCTGAAGCCAACATCATCAAGCTGCCGAACATCAGCGCTTCGGTTCCGCAACTGCAGGCCGCGATCAAAGAGCTGCAAGCCCAGGGCTTCGCACTGCCGGACTACCCGGAAACCGTGACCAGCGACGCCGACAAAGAAGCCAAGGCGCGTTACGACAAGATCAAGGGCAGCGCCGTGAACCCGGTTTTGCGCGAAGGCAACTCCGATCGTCGCGCGCCGTTGTCGGTCAAGAACTACGCCCGCAAGCATCCGCACAAAATGGGCGCCTGGGCTGCGGACTCCAAGTCCCACGTCGCGCACATGAGCACCGGCGATTTCTACGGCAGCGAAAAAGCCGCCCTGATCGACGCCGCTGACGCCGTCAAAATCGAACTGATCGCTCAAGACGGCACCACCACCGTCCTGAAAGAAAAGACCACCGTGCAAGCCGGTGAGATCCTCGATTGCGCGGTTATGAGCAAAAACGCTCTGCGCAGCTTCATCGCTGCCGAGATCGAAGACGCCAAAGCCAAGGGCGTTCTGCTGTCGGTTCACCTGAAAGCCACCATGATGAAGGTCTCCGACCCGATCATGTTCGGCCAGATCGTTGCCGAGTTCTATAAAGACGCACTGGCCAAGCACGCTGACGTGCTGGCCCAGATCGGCTTCAACCTGAACAACGGCATCGGCGACCTGTACGCTCGCATCAAGGCTTTGCCTGCCGAGCAACAAGCGCAGATCGAAGCGGACATCCAGGCGGTGTACGCCGTCCGTCCGTCGTTGGCCATGGTCAACTCCGACAAAGGCATCACCAACCTGCACGTGCCGAGCGACGTCATCGTCGACGCCTCGATGCCGGCGATGATCCGTGACTCCGGCAAAATGTGGGGCACTGACGGTCAGTTGCACGACACCAAGGCTGTGATCCCGGATCGTTGCTACGCCACCATTTACCAGGCGGTGATCGAAGACTGCAAGCAGCACGGCGCCTTCGATCCAACCACCATGGGCAGCGTGCCAAACGTTGGCCTGATGGCGAAAAAAGCCGAAGAGTACGGCTCGCACGACAAGACTTTCCAGATCAAGGCCAACGGCGTTGTCCGCGTGACTGACAGCAAAGGCGCTGTGTTGCTGGAACAGTCGGTTGAAGCCGGCGACATCTTCCGCATGTGCCAGACCAAAGACGCGCCGATCCAGGATTGGGTCAAACTGGCCGTCAACCGCGCTCGCGCAAGCAACACTCCAGCGATTTTCTGGCTGGACCCGATGCGCGCCCACGACGGCGTAGTGATCGAGAAAGTTCAGGCGTACCTGAAGGATCACGACACTTCCGGTCTGGATATCCGCATCATGTCGCCGGTTGACGCCATGGCGTTCACCCTGGGCCGCACTCGCGAAGGCAAGGACACCATCTCGGTGACCGGCAACGTACTGCGCGATTACCTGACTGACCTGTTCCCGATCATGGAGCTGGGCACCAGCGCCAAGATGCTGTCGATCGTTCCGCTGATGAATGGCGGCGGTCTGTTCGAAACCGGCGCTGGCGGTTCGGCACCGAAGCACGTTCAGCAACTGCTGGAAGAAAACTTCCTGCGCTGGGATTCCCTGGGCGAGTTCCTGGCTCTGGCCGCCTCCCTCGAGCACTTGGGTGTGACGTACGACAACCCCAAGGCGCTGGTGCTGGCCAAGACCCTGGATCGGGCCACCGGCCAGTTCCTGGACAACAACAAGTCGCCATCGCGCAAAGTCGGCAACATCGACAACCGCGGCAGCCACTTCTACCTGGCGCTGTACTGGGCTCAAGCCCTGGCCGCCCAGACCGAAGACGCTGCACTGCAAGCGCAGTTCGGTGAACTGGCCAAAACCCTGACCGAGAACGAAGCAACCATCGTTGCCGAGCTCAACGCTGTTCAGGGCAAGCCCGTGGACATCGGCGGTTACTACCACGCCAATGCCGAGCTGATCAGCAAAGCCATGCGCCCGAGCAATACTTTCAACGCTGCGATCGCTGCGCTGGTTTAAGGTTGTAAGGATGCAAAGAAGCCCCGGCCCAGTGCCGGGGTTTTTGTTTGTGGCGCACATTTCAATGTGAACACCTGACAAATGTGGGAGCGAGCTTGCTCGCGATAGCGGTTTATCATTCAACACTGATATTGACTGACCCACCGCTTTCGCGAGCAAGCTCGCTCCCACAGGAATTGTGTTTCAACATTCAGAACCGAGGACGCTTCATGGATTGGCTACCCCACATCACCGTCGCCACCATTGTCGAAGACAACGGTCGCTTCCTGATGGTCGAAGAAACCAAACACGGACGAACGGTACTCAATCAGCCCGCCGGCCATCTCGACCCGAATGAAACCCTGATCGACGCCGCCGTGCGCGAAACACTTGAAGAAACCGGTTGGGACGTCAAACCGACCGGCGTGGTGGGCATTTACCTCTACACCGCCCCGAGCAACGGCGTGACGTATCAGCGAGTCTGCTTCAGCGCAAAACCGCTCAAGCACCACCCGGACTATCAACTGGACGACGGCATCGTCGGCGCAAAATGGCTGACGCGTGACGAACTGCTGGCACAACGCGCAAACTGGCGCAGTGAGTTGATCATCCGCTGTATCGATGATTATCTGGACGGCAACCACTTCGGTCTCGAACTGATCCGCCCTTCTCTTTAGCCTTGTGGGCTGCGGCCTGCTAGAATCGCGTCCTTTTTCAAGACACTCATTGAATCCCTATGCGTGATCCAGCCCCTTCTGACACACAAAAGAAGCGCGTCATTGTCGGTATGTCCGGCGGCGTGGACTCTTCCGTTTCCGCTCTCCTGCTGATCGAGCAGGGTTATGAGGTGGAAGGCCTGTTCATGAAGAACTGGGAAGAAGACGATGGAACGGAATACTGCACCGCCATGGATGACCTGGCGGACGCCCAAGCCGTGTGCGACAGGATCGGCATCAAGCTGCATACCGCCAACTTCGCCGCCGAGTATTGGGACAACGTGTTCGAGCACTTCCTGGCCGAGTACAAGGCTGGTCGCACGCCAAACCCGGACATCCTGTGCAACCGCGAGATCAAGTTCAAGGCGTTCCTCGATTACGCCATGGTGCTTGGCGCCGACCTGATTGCCACCGGTCACTACGTGCGCCGCCGCGACGTCGATGGCCGCACCGAGCTGCTCAAGGGCCTGGACGCGAACAAGGACCAGAGCTACTTCCTGCACGCCGTCGGCGGCGAGCAGATCGCCAAGACGCTGTTCCCGGTCGGCGAGCTGGAAAAACCCGAAGTGCGCGCGATTGCCGAAAAATACGAACTGGCTACCGCGAAGAAAAAGGATTCCACCGGCATCTGTTTTATCGGCGAGCGGCGCTTCAGCGATTTCCTCAAGCAATACCTGCCGGCCCAGCCCGGCGAGATCAAGACCACCGAAGGTGAAGTGATCGGCCGCCACCACGGCTTGATGTACCACACCATCGGCCAGCGTCAGGGCCTGGGCATCGGCGGCTTGAAAGACGCCGGCGACGAGCCGTGGTATGTGCTGATCAAAGACCTGGAACACAACGAGCTGATCGTTGGCCAGGGCAACGACCACCCTTACCTGTTCTCCCGCGCCCTGCTCGCCTCGGACATCTATTGGGTCAACCCGATCGACCTGAGCGAACCGCGCCAGCTGACCGCCAAGGTGCGTTACCGCCAAAGCGACCAGCCGTGCACGCTGGAGAAAACCGCCACCGGCTACCGCGCGACCTTCGATGACCCGCAACGCGCGGTCACTCCGGGTCAATCCGTGGTGTTCTATGACGGGGAAATCTGCCTCGGCGGCGGCGTGATCGAAGTCGCGGAACCGTGGACCAGCAAAGGCACTCTTCAAGGCGAGCAGCCATGAGCCCGACTCAGGAACAACTGACGGCGCTGGGCGGCGTGTTTCTCGCTGCCGTGCTGGTCGACAAGATTGCCAAGACCGGCCAGACCACCGAAGCCGGCCTGACCTGCATGCTCGGCAGCCTGCTGATTCGCGACCCCAAGGACACGCTGGAAGTTTACGGCGGCGACGATATCAATCTGCGCGAAGGTTATCGCGCACTGATCGGCGCCCTTGAACGCGACCCAAGCACCCTTCAGCGCGAACCCCTGCGTTACGCCTTGGCGATGCTAGGGCTGGAGCGTCAACTGGCCAAACGCGGCGATATGCTCGACGTGATCGGCAAGCGCCTGCCGCAGATTCAATCCCAGGTGGAACATTTCGGCCCCGCGCACGAAAACGTAATCGCAGCGTGCGGTGCGTTGTATCAGGACACGCTGAGTACCTTGCGCCAACGGATTCAGGTCCACGGCGACATGCGCAATCTGCAGCAACCCAGCAACGCCTCGAAGATCCGCGCGCTATTGCTGGCGGGGATTCGTTCGGCGCGCCTGTGGCGGCAGTTGGGCGGTCATCGCTGGCAGTTGGTGGTCAGCCGTCGCAAGTTGCTCAAAGAGCTTTACCCGCTGATGCGCAGCAGCTGAACCGCGCCCGCAACACCGCTTTGTAGTCAGTAACGCGTAATACGCTGGTCAGTTGGCAACAGACCGGCGGATTTTTTCATGTATGATACGCGCCCCATTTCGTTGCCCGACTGTCCGAGAACACCCCATGCAGCTTTCTTCGCTCACTGCGGTTTCCCCTGTTGACGGCCGCTACGCCGGCAAAACCCAGGCCCTGCGCCCAATTTTCAGCGAATACGGTCTGATCCGTGCTCGCGTTCTGGTTGAAGTGCGCTGGCTCCAGCGCCTGGCCGCTCACCCTGCCATCAGCGAAGTGCCGGCGTTCTCCGCCGAAGCCAACGCGGTTCTGAACACCCTGGCGGAAAACTTCTCTCTGGAGCACGCCGAGCGCGTCAAAGAGATCGAGCGCACCACCAACCATGACGTCAAAGCCATCGAATACCTGCTTAAAGAGCAAGCGGCCAAGCTGCCGGAACTGGCCGCCGTCAGCGAATTCATCCACTTTGCCTGCACCAGCGAGGACATCAACAACCTGTCCCACGCCCTGATGCTGCGCGAAGGCCGCGATGATGTGATGTTGCCGCTGATGCGCCAGACCGCCGAAGCCATCCGCGAGCTGGCGATCCGTTTCGCTGACGTACCGATGCTGTCGCGCACCCACGGTCAACCGGCTTCACCGACCACCCTGGGCAAAGAGCTGGCGAACGTGGTTTACCGTCTGGAGCGTCAAATCGCTCAGGTCGCCGCCGTTCCGCTGCTGGGCAAGATCAACGGCGCTGTCGGCAACTACAACGCTCACCTCTCGGCCTACCCTGAGATCGACTGGGAAGCCAACGCCCGCGCCTTCATCGAAGACGAGCTGGGCCTGGGCTTCAACCCGTACACCACGCAGATCGAACCGCACGACTACATTGCCGAACTGTTCGACGCGATCGCCCGCTTCAACACGATCCTGATCGACTTCGACCGCGACATCTGGGGCTACATTTCCCTGGGTTATTTCAAACAGCGCACCATCGCTGGCGAAATCGGTTCGTCGACAATGCCACACAAGGTCAACCCGATCGACTTCGAAAACTCCGAAGGCAACCTGGGCATCGCCAACGCACTGTTCCAGCACCTGGCGAGCAAACTGCCTATCTCCCGCTGGCAGCGCGACCTGACGGACTCCACCGTCCTGCGCAACCTCGGTGTCGGCTTCGCCCACAGCGTGATCGCGTACGAAGCCAGCCTCAAAGGCATCAGCAAACTGGAGCTCAATGCTCAGAAGATCGCTGCTGACCTCGACGCCTGCTGGGAAGTATTGGCCGAACCGATCCAGACCGTGATGCGTCGCTACAACATCGAAAACCCGTACGAGAAGCTGAAAGAGCTGACCCGTGGCAAGGGCATCAGCCCTGAAGCGCTGCAAACTTTCATCGACGGCCTGGACATGCCTGCCGCCGCCAAGGCCGAGCTGAAGTTGCTCACCCCGGCGAACTACATCGGCAACGCTGTAGAGCAAGCCAAGCGCATCTGATCGACCGTTTTACCCGTTTGAGACGCCCGGCAGCGCCGGGCGTTTTTATTCCCGTCTGAAAAGTACTTTTTTTCAATAGGTTACACATGAATCCTGACATTCCTCTTCAACTTCTCGGCGGCATTACAGCGCGCGAATTCCTGCGTGACTACTGGCAGAAAAAACCGCTGCTGATCCGTCAGGCGATTCCTGATTTCGAAAGCCCGATCGACGCCGACGAACTGGCCGGCCTGGCGCTGGAAGAAGAAGTCGAATCGCGCCTGCTGGTCGAGCACGGAGAGCGCCCTTGGGAATTGCGCCGCGGCCCGTTTGCCGAAGACGAGTTCAGCAAGCTGCCAGAAACCGAGTGGACTTTGCTGGTTCAAGCCGTTGACCAGTTCGTGCCGGAAGTCAGCGAACTGCTGGAACACTTCCGTTTTCTGCCGAGCTGGCGCGTCGACGACGTAATGATCAGCTTCGCCGCTCCGGGTGGCAGCGTCGGTCCGCACTTCGATAACTACGATGTGTTCCTGTTGCAGGGTCACGGCAAGCGCAACTGGAAAATCGGCCAGATGTGCAACGCCGAGAGCCCGCTGCTGCAACACGCGGACCTGCGCATCCTCGCTGATTTCGACGCTACAGAAGAGTGGGTTCTGGAGCCCGGCGACATGCTCTATTTGCCACCGCGCCTGGCGCATTGGGGCGTGGCCGTCGATGACTGCCTGACCTATTCGGTTGGTTTCCGCGCACCGAGCGCCGCTGAAGTGCTGACCCACTTCACCGACTTCCTCAGCCAGTTCCTGCCGGACGAAGAGCGTTACACCGACGCCGATGCCCTGCCGGCGGTCGATCCGCATCAGATCCAGCACGACGCCCTTGATCGCTTGAAAAGCCTGCTGGCCGAGCACATGAGCGACGAGCGTTTGCTGTTGACCTGGTTCGGCCAGTACATGACTGAACCGCGCTACCCGGAGCTGGTGGTCGGCCCGGAAGAAATCGAAGAAGACGACCTGCTCGCCAGTCTTGAGCAAGGCGCCGTGCTGATTCGCAACCCGAGCGCGCGCCTGGCCTGGTCCGAAGTCGATGACGACCTGCTGCTATTCGCCAGCGGCCAGAGCCGCTACCTGCCGGGCAAACTGCGCGACCTGCTGAAGATGATTTGCGCCGCTGATGCGCTGCACGTCGACAACCTCGGCGAATGGCTGAACGACGAAGACGGTCGAGGCCTGCTGTGCGAACTGATCAAGCAAGGAAGCCTGGGATTTGCCGATGAATAAAATTCACGTACGTGTCGCAGACTGGCAAAAGGACAACGCCGAGATCCGGCGCATTCGTGAGACGGTGTTCATCGCCGAGCAATCCGTTCCGCCTGAACTGGAATGGGATGCCGATGATGCGACAGCGGTGCATTTTCTGGCCTTTGAAGGCGACTTTCCGATTGGTACCGCCCGCCTGTTGCCCGACGGGGATATCGGCCGGGTGTCGGTACTGAAGGACTGGCGCGGCTTGAAGGTGGGCGATGCGCTGATGCAAGCGGTGATCGGCGAAGCCGAGAAGCGCGGACTGAAGCAGCAGATGTTAAGCGCGCAGGTGCAGGCGACGGCGTTTTATGAGCGCTTGGGCTTCAGCCTGGTCAGCGAGGAGTTCCTGGAAGCCGGGATTCCACATGTGGACATGGTGCGGCATTCGGCTTGAGACCTGTGGCGAGGGAGCTTGCTCCCGCTGGGTTGCGAAGCGGCCCCAAAATTATTAGGGCTGCTGCGCAGCCCAGCGGGAGCAAGCTCCCTCGCCACAAATGCATGCCAGAAACACCACAGAACGCCCCGCCATCCTCGGATGCCGGGGCGTTTTGCTGTCTACGATTCAACTTGCCCCACGTCGGGCCGACAAACTGGCAAACTCAAAACCTGTAGGAGCGAGCTTGCTCGCGATGGACGTCAACGATGATTGCCTAAGCCTGACACCCCGCGGTGCTCTTACGCCCATCGCGAGCAAGCTCGCTCCTACATATCAAGACATCAAGAAGTCGGAGATAACGCAAATGTCACTAAGCACCCTGCTCATCACGCTGCTGCTGACCTGCAGTTTTTCGGTCATGGCTGCCACCGAGATCGTGCCACTGAATTACCACACCAGTGCCGACATGCTGCCAATGGCCCAGGATTTCATCGGCAAGGATGGACAGGTCAGCGCTTACGGCAACCAGCTGATCGTGAATGCCGATCAGCGCAAGATCGACGAACTTAAAGCCCTTGTCGCACAACTCGACACCCAGCCAAAACGCCTGCTCATCACCGTCGACACCAACGAAAACAACTTCCAGGGCGACCAGGGCTACTCGGTAAATGGCGCCAAACCGAGCCAGACCCGAATCATCAATCGCGGCACCGAAAGCCGTGACGGCGGCATCCAGCAAGTCCAGACCAGCGAAGGCACACCTGCGTTGATCCAGGTTGGCCAGAGCGTGCCGCTGACCAGCACGCAAACCGATTCCTACGGCGATCCGCGCAGCCAGACCGAATACCGCAACGTCACCCAGGGTTTCTACGTCACCGCCAGCGTCACCGGCGACATCGTTCACCTGTCGATCAGTACCAACCGTGACCGCGTGAGCCAGGAACGTCCCGATGTAGTGAACGTGCAAAGCACCGACACAACCGTCACCGGACGCCTCGGCGAATGGATCACCCTGGCCGGCGCGAATCACCAGACTCAGGCTGACAAACAGGGCCTTACCCGCAGCTACTCGACTCAGGGCCGGGATGACATGACCCTGCGGGTGAAAGTCGATACTCTGGACTAAACCACCGAAAACTGACTGATTAGTCGTATTAGACCAAAGATGTAGTGCTTGAAAAAAAGCACTACAAAACGTTTGACGAGCCAAAAAAGCAAGGGCATGATGGCCTCGCTCCCGCTAATCAGGGGCCCTGGCAAGGGCCTTCGAAGCGATGCTCGCCTCTACCCCGCGAGCCGTTTCGTGTCTGTACCGCCCACAAGGTGTGTTTGACGAGGTTGCCGACTGGAACGAAGTTGTCCCGAGGGACGGAAGCGTATTTAGGTAAACACGGCATCACACTGAAGTTCGTATAAAGGCCCACGACGCCCGAATTCGCTCGCCAGTCCGCCCTTACCTGCTCACTTCCCCTCGAGCCCATCGTTCATCCTGTCGCCAATCCCGCCAAATCCGACTTGACCGCCTAAGCTTCTGGTCAGCGAGCGCATGAATTTTTCAACGCAGAACAACTTTCCGTAAAAGACGCGACGAGGTTTATCTCCATGGCACTGACACGCGAACAGCAAATTGCAGCCCTCGAAAAAGACTGGGCTGAAAACCCACGCTGGAAAGGCGTGACACGCGCTTACTCCGCTGCTGACGTCGTCCGCCTGCGTGGCTCGGTTCAACCTGAGCACACCTTTGCAAAAATGGGCGCCGAGAAGCTCTGGAACCTGGTGACCCAGGGAGCCAAGCCGTCCTTCCGTCCTGAGAAAGATTTCGTCAACTGCATGGGCGCCCTGACTGGCGGCCAGGCTGTACAACAAGTCAAAGCCGGTATCCAGGCAATCTACCTGTCGGGCTGGCAAGTGGCTGCGGACAACAACTCCGCCGAATCGATGTACCCGGATCAGTCGCTGTACCCGGTGGACTCGGTTCCGACCGTGGTCAAGCGCATCAACAACTCGTTCCGTCGTGCTGACCAGATCCAGTGGAAGGCCGGCAAAAACCCGGGCGACGAAGGCTACATCGACTACTTCGCACCGATCGTGGCTGACGCTGAAGCCGGTTTCGGCGGCGTTCTGAACGCCTACGAGCTGATGAAAAGCATGATCGAAGCAGGCGCCGCCGGCGTTCACTTCGAAGACCAACTGGCTTCCGTTAAAAAATGCGGCCATATGGGTGGCAAGGTACTGGTTCCCACCCAGGAAGCTGTGCAGAAGCTGACCGCCGCTCGTCTGGCGGCTGACGTTGCCGGCACGCCGACCATCATTCTGGCGCGTACCGATGCCAACGCGGCTGACCTGCTGACGTCCGACTGCGACCCGTACGACCAGCCGTTCGTGACTGGCGAACGCACCCAGGAAGGCTTCTACAAAGTGCGCGCCGGTCTTGACCAGGCGATCGCTCGCGGCCTGGCTTACGCGCCGTACGCCGACCTGATCTGGTGCGAAACCGCCAAGCCGGATCTGGACGAGGCCCGTCGCTTCGCTGAAGCGATCAAAAAGGAATACCCGGACCAACTGCTGTCGTACAACTGCTCGCCTTCCTTCAACTGGAAGAAAAACCTGGACGACGCGACCATCGCCAAGTTCCAGCGCGAATTGTCCGCCATGGGCTACAAGCACCAGTTCATCACCCTGGCTGGCATTCACAACATGTGGCACAGCATGTTCAACCTGGCGCACGACTACGCCCGCAACGACATGACTGCCTACGTGAAACTGCAAGAGCAAGAGTTCGCTGACGCTTCCAAGGGTTACACCTTCGTGGCTCACCAGCAGGAAGTCGGCACCGGCTACTTCGACGACATGACCACCGTGATTCAAGGTGGCTCGTCTTCGGTGACCGCACTGACCGGTTCGACTGAAGAAGAACAGTTCCACTAATCTGCTTCGCCTGAACAAACGGCCGGTGCGGATCGAATAAAAAGCTAACCGCAACGCCGCATATCTGACGCCCCGACTGGTTCAGGGCGTTTTTTTTGCGTTCGGTTTCCAAACAGCGCAAAAATCCTGTGGGAGGGTGCGGCGATCCGACTTGCTCGCGAAAGCGGAAGGTCAGTCAGCATTGAATCGATTGAGCCACCGCATTCGCGAGCAAGCCCGCTCCCACATTGACCGAAGCGACCTTGGCAGAATCATTGATCCAACGCATTTCTGCGATCAGCAAAACACGGTAAAACGACCCCACCCGCTACTTGCAGTAACGTGCATATAAGCCAACTTCTCACCCCTTCACCCGTTAAACAGTTCGAAAACCGACTCAAACAATATTGATTATCATTTGGGGCCAACTTTGCTTGTTACATTCTGCACAAAATACAATTCATGAAACGCCGGCTAACGCCCGCAACGCATGGGCTGCGCGGCCTTAGAGATATCCAATGTCCTTATTCCTATAAATAATTTCGCTATAGGAATTTTACTTGCAGGGTGTTGTGCCATAAAATCAGCGGGATTGATTGCTGCGACATATCGTCACTGCGTTGTTTCTTTTTCAAGCTCAGAGACCTTTGCTCTCTGTCAAGGATTACCAGCATGCCCGAAGCGACAGGACTCATGGCCCACAACTGGGGCTTTGCCATTTTCCTTCTGGGCGTTATCGGCCTGTGTGCCTTTATGCTTGGCGTCTCCAGCCTCCTTGGGTCAAAAGCCTGGGGCCGCAGCAAAAACGAACCGTTCGAGTCCGGCATGCTACCCACAGGTGGCGCCCGCTTGCGGCTCTCAGCCAAATTCTATCTGGTCGCGATGCTGTTCGTGATCTTCGATATCGAAGCCCTTTTTCTCTTTGCCTGGTCTGTGTCCGTCCGCGAAAGCGGCTGGACCGGATTCGTCGAAGCTCTCGTTTTCATAGCAATTCTGTTGGCAGGTCTTGTCTACCTGTTCCGAGTGGGCGCCCTTGACTGGGCTCCGGAAGCTCGTCGCAAGCGGCAGGCGAAGCTGAAACAATGAGGCTTTGGCAATGCAATACAATCTCACCAGGATCGACCCCGATGCTCCTAACGAGCAGTATCCGATTGGCGAACGGGAAACCGTTTCCGATCCGTTAGAAGATCAAGTCCACAAAAACATCTTCATGGGCAAGCTCGAAGACGTGCTTAACGGCACGATCAACTGGGGGCGCAAGAACTCCCTGTGGCCGTATAACTTCGGTCTTTCGTGCTGCTACGTGGAAATGACCACCGCCTTCACGGCGCCCCACGACATCGCGCGCTTTGGCGCCGAAGTTATCCGGGCATCGCCGCGCCAGGCGGATTTCATGGTTATCGCCGGTACCTGCTTCATCAAGATGGCGCCGATCATTCAGCGTCTCTACGAGCAAATGCTCGAACCTAAATGGGTAATCTCCATGGGTTCGTGCGCCAACTCCGGTGGCATGTACGACATCTACTCTGTCGTTCAAGGGGTGGACAAGTTCCTGCCCGTGGACGTCTACGTGCCTGGCTGCCCGCCCCGCCCTGAAGCTTTTCTGCAAGGCTTGATGCTTTTGCAGGAGTCGATTGGCCAGGAGCGTCGTCCACTTTCCTGGGTCGTTGGCGATCAAGGCGTTTATCGCGCCGAGATGCCTTCCGAAAAGGAAAAGCGCCGCGAACAGCGTATCGCAGTCACCAACCTGCGCAGCCCCGACGAAGTCTGATCCAGTTCAGCTGTTTCAATGAAACGAAAAACTGGCTTCATTCTTTACGTTGACCGAAAGCGATAAATAACCATGACTACAGGCAGTGCTCTGTACATCCCGCCTTACAAGGCAGACGACCAGGATGTGGTCGTCGAACTGAACAACCGTTTTGGCCCCGAGGCATTCACCGCCCAGCCTACGCGCACCGGCATGCCGGTGCTTTGGGTTGCCCGTGCCAAACTCGTCGAAGTAATGACCTTCCTGCGTAACCTGCCCAAGCCGTACGTCATGCTCTATGACCTGCACGGCGTGGACGAGCGTCTGCGCACCAAGCGTCAGGGGCTGCCAAGCGGCGCCGACTTCACCGTGTTCTATCACCTGATGTCGATCGAACGTAACAGTGACGTGATGATCAAGGTCGCCTTGTCCGAGAGCGACCTCAGCGTGCCAACCGTTACCGGGATCTGGCCGAACGCCAACTGGTACGAACGCGAAGTGTGGGACATGTACGGCATCGACTTCGCCGGCCATCCGCACCTGACCCGCATCATGATGCCGCCGACCTGGGAAGGTCACCCGCTGCGCAAGGACTTCCCGGCCCGTGCCACTGAATTTGACCCGTTCACCCTGAACCTGGCCAAGCAACAGCTTGAGGAAGAAGCCGCGCGCTTCAAGCCTGAAGACTGGGGCATGAAGCGTTCCGGGGCGAACGAGGACTACATGTTCCTCAACCTCGGCCCCAACCACCCTTCCGCGCACGGTGCGTTCCGCATCATCCTGCAGCTGGATGGTGAAGAGATCGTCGACTGTGTACCGGACGTCGGTTACCACCACCGTGGTGCCGAGAAGATGGCCGAGCGTCAGTCCTGGCACAGCTTCATTCCGTACACCGACCGTATCGACTACCTCGGCGGCGTGATGAACAACCTGCCGTACGTGCTCTCGGTCGAGAAACTGGCCGGCATCAAGGTGCCCGAGAAGGTCGACGTCATCCGCATCATGATGGCCGAGTTCTTCCGGATCACCAGCCACCTGCTGTTCCTGGGGACGTACATCCAGGACGTCGGCGCCATGACCCCGGTGTTCTTCACGTTCACCGACCGTCAGAAGGCGTACACGGTGATCGAAGCCATTACCGGTTTCCGCCTGCACCCGGCCTGGTATCGCATCGGGGGCGTCGCTCACGACCTGCCGCGCGGCTGGGAAAAACTGGTGAAAGACTTCGTCGAGTGGATGCCAAAGCGTCTGGACGAATACCAGAAAGCCGCTCTGGACAACAGCATCCTGCGTGGCCGGACCATCGGCGTCGCCGACTACAACACCAAGCAAGCCCTGGAATGGGGCGTCACCGGTGCCGGCCTGCGTTCGACCGGTTGCGATTTCGACCTGCGTAAAGCCCGCCCATACTCGGGCTACGAAAACTTCGAATTTGAAGTGCCGCTGGCCGTCAATGGCGATGCCTACGACCGTTGCATCGTGCGCGTCGAAGAAATGCGCCAGAGCATCAAGATCATCGACCAGTGCATGCGCAATATGCCGGAAGGCCCGTACAAGGCGGATCACCCGCTGACCACGCCGCCGCCGAAAGAGCGCACGCTGCAACACATCGAGACCCTGATCACGCACTTCCTGCAAGTTTCGTGGGGCCCGGTCATGCCGGCCAACGAATCCTTCCAGATGATCGAAGCGACCAAGGGCATCAACAGTTATTACCTGACGAGCGATGGCGGCACCATGAGCTACCGCACCCGGATTCGCACCCCAAGCTTCCCGCACCTGCAGCAGATCCCTTCGGTGATCAAAGGCAGCATGGTCGCGGACTTGATCGCGTACCTGGGTAGTATCGATTTCGTTATGGCCGACGTGGACCGCTAAGCATGAACAGCACGCTTATCCAGACAGACCGTTTCACCCTCAGTGAAACCGAGCGCTCGGCCATCGAGCACGAGCTGCATCACTACGAAGACCCGCGCGCGGCGTCGATCGAAGCCCTGAAGATCGTCCAGAAGGAACGTGGCTGGGTGCCTGACGGCGCGCTCTACGCCATCGGCGAGATCCTCGGCATTCCGGCTAGCGACGTTGAAGGTGTGGCGACGTTTTATAGCCAGATCTTCCGTCAGCCCGTCGGTCGTCACATCATTCGCGTCTGCGACAGCATGGTCTGCTACATCGGCGGCCATGAATCGGTGGTCAGCGAAATCCAGAGCAAACTCGGCATCGGCCTGGGTCAAACCACCACCGACGGTCGTTTCACCCTGCTGCCGGTCTGCTGCCTCGGCAACTGCGACAAGGCGCCGGCGTTGATGATCGACGACGACACTTTCGGTGATGTGCAGCCTGCCGGCGTTGCCAAATTGCTCGAGGGCTACGTATGACCCTGACTTCCTTCGGTCCTGCCAACCGCATCAAGCGTTCGGCCGAGACTCACCCGCTGACCTGGCGTCTGCGTGACGACGGCGAAGCTGTGTGGCTCGACGAGTACCAGTCTAAGAACGGCTACGCCGCCGCGCGCAAGGCTTTCGCCGACATGGCTCAGGACGACATCGTCCAGACCGTGAAAGACGCCGGCCTCAAGGGTCGCGGCGGTGCAGGCTTCCCCACGGGCGTGAAGTGGGGCCTGATGCCAAAGGACGAATCCATCAACATCCGCTACCTGCTGTGCAACGCGGATGAAATGGAGCCGAACACCTGGAAAGACCGCATGCTGATGGAGCAACTGCCCCATCTGCTGATCGAAGGCATGCTGATCAGTGCCCGCGCGCTGAAAACCTACCGTGGCTACATCTTCCTGCGTGGCGAGTACACCACCGCCGCCAAGCACCTGAACCGTGCAGTGGAAGAAGCCAAGGCTGCGGGCCTGCTGGGCAAGAACATCCTGGGCAGCGGCTTCGATTTCGAGCTGTTCGTTCACACTGGCGCAGGGCGTTACATCTGCGGTGAAGAAACCGCACTGATCAACTCCCTCGAAGGCCGCCGCGCCAATCCGCGCTCCAAGCCGCCTTTCCCTGCCGCCGTCGGCGTGTGGGGCAAGCCGACCTGCGTGAACAACGTTGAAACCCTGTGCAACGTCCCGGCGATCATTGCCGACGGCGTGGACTGGTACAAATCGTTGGCGCGCGAAGGCAGCGAAGACATGGGCACCAAACTCATGGGCTTCTCCGGCAAGGTCAAGAACCCGGGCCTGTGGGAGTTGCCATTCGGCGTCACCGGTCGCGAGTTGTTCGAAGATTATGCCGGCGGCATGCGCGACGGTTACAAACTCAAATGCTGGCAGCCTGGCGGCGCCGGTACTGGTTTCCTGTTGCCGGAACACCTCGACGCACAAATGTACGCCGGCGGCATCGCCAAAGTGGGCACCCGTATGGGTACCGGCCTGGCCATGGCGGTGGACGACAGCGTCAACATGGTGTCCCTGCTGCGCAACATGGAAGAGTTCTTCGCCCGTGAGTCGTGCGGTTTCTGCACCCCGTGCCGTGACGGTTTGCCGTGGAGCGTCAAGCTGCTGCGCGCCATCGAGAACGGTGAAGGGCAAGCCGGCGATATCGAGACCCTGCTGGGTCTGGTCGGCTTCCTCGGCCCAGGCAAGACCTTCTGTGCTCACGCACCGGGCGCCGTGGAGCCGTTGGGCAGCGCAATCAAATACTTCCGTCCAGAGTTCGAAGCCGGCATCGCGCCCACCAGCGCCGCCGTCCCGCCTCTGGCAAGGCCGATCGTAGTCGGCGCGTAAACGCTTAAAAAGGCGAAGGGTCCGTGCCCTTCGCCTTTCGTTCGATGACGCCTTTTACAGGCTGTTTGGATTCGGACGAATAACAAGATTCCATTAGCCACGCCCGCTGACACCGGGCCAACGAAGAACTTTGAACCATGGCCACTATCCACGTAGACGGCAAAGAGCTCGAAGTCGATGGGGCAGACAACCTGTTACAGGCATGTCTGTCGCTAGGCCTCGATATCCCGTATTTCTGCTGGCACCCAGCCCTAGGCAGCGTTGGCGCTTGCCGCCAGTGTGCGGTCAAGCAGTACACCGACGAGAACGACAAGCGTGGTCGGATCGTCATGTCGTGCATGACGCCCGCCACCGACGGCAGCTGGATCTCCATCGACGACGAAGAAGCGAAAGTATTCCGCGCCAGCGTCGTTGAATGGCTGATGACCAACCATCCTCACGACTGCCCGGTCTGTGAGGAAGGCGGTCACTGCCACCTGCAAGACATGACCGTGATGACCGGCCACAACGAACGCCGTTATCGCTTCACCAAACGTACTCACCAGAACCAGCAACTGGGCCCGTTCATTTCCCACGAAATGAACCGCTGCATCGCTTGCTACCGCTGCGTGCGCTTCTATAAGGATTACGCTGGCGGCACAGACCTCGGTGTGTTCGGCGCCCACGACAACGTGTACTTCGGTCGCGTTGAAGACGGCGTGCTGGAAAGCGAGTTCTCCGGCAACCTCACCGAGGTCTGCCCGACCGGTGTGTTCACCGACAAGACTCACTCCGAGCGCTACAACCGCAAGTGGGACATGCAGTTCTCGCCGAGCATCTGCCATGGCTGCTCCAGCGGTTGCAACATTTCCCCGGGCGAACGCTACGGTGAACTGCGCCGGATCGAAAACCGCTTCAACGGTTCGGTCAACCAGTACTTCCTGTGCGACCGTGGCCGTTTCGGCTACGGCTACGTCAACCGCGAAGACCGCCCGCGTCAGCCGCTGCTGGCCAGCGGCGCCAAGCTGAGCCTCGACGAAGCGCTGGATAAAGCCGCCGACCTGCTGCGTGGTCGCAACATCGTCGGTATCGGTTCGCCGCGTGCCAGCCTCGAAAGCAACTACGCGTTGCGCGAACTGGTCGGCGCCGACCACTTCTACTCCGGCATCGAAGCGGCCGAACTGGAGCGTATTCGTCTGGTCATGCAGGTGCTGAAAGACAGCCCGCTGCCGATCCCGAACATGCGCGATATCGAAGACCACGACGCGATTTTCGTCCTCGGCGAAGACCTGACCCAGACGGCCGCCCGTATGGCACTGTCCCTGCGTCAGTCGGTCAAGGGCAAGGCCGAAGACATGGCCGACGCCATGCGCGTTCAGCCTTGGCTCGACGCTGCGGTGAAGAACATCGGTCAGCATGAACTGAACCCGCTGTTCATCGCCAGCCTGGCTGAAACCAAGCTCGATGACATCGCCGAAGAATGCGTTCACGCCGCTCCGGACGACCTGGCGCGCATCGGTTTCGCCGTGGCTCACGCCCTCGATGCCAGCGCTCCAGCGGTTGATGGACTGGACACTGAAGCCCTCGACCTGGCCAAGCGCATCGCCGACGCCCTGCTCGCCGCCAAGCGCCCATTAATCATTGCCGGCACCTCGTTGGGTTCCAAGGCGTTGATCGAAGCTGCCGCCAACATCGCCAAAGCCTTGAAGCTGCGCGAGAAGAACGGCTCCATCAGCCTGATCGTGCCGGAGGCCAACAGCCTCGGCCTGGCCATGCTCGGTGGCGAATCGGTCGATGCAGCACTGCAAGCGGTGATCGACGGCAAGGCAGACGCCATTGTCGTGCTGGAAAACGATCTGTACACCCGTACCGACAAAGCCAAGGTCGATGCAGCCCTGACCGCCGCGAAAGTGGTGATCGTGGCTGACCATCAGAAGACCGCCACCAGCGATCGCGCGCACCTGGTTCTGCCGGCCGCCAGCTTCGCTGAAGGCGACGGTACGCTGGTCAGCCAAGAAGGTCGCGCCCAGCGTTTCTTCCAGGTCTTCGACCCGAAATACATGGACGCGAGCATTCTGGTTCACGAAGGCTGGCGCTGGCTGCATGCCCTGCGTGCCACCCTGTTGAACCAGCCGATCGACTGGACCCAACTGGACCACGTCACCGCCGCTGTGGCGTCGAGCACGCCACAACTGGCGCGTATCGTCGATGCCGCACCGTCCGCCGCGTTCCGCATCAAGGGTATGAAACTGGCCCGCGAACCGCTGCGCTACTCGGGTCGCACCGCCATGCGCGCCGACATCAACGTGCACGAACCGCGTACTCCGCAAGACAACGACACCGCGTTCAACTTCTCGATGGAAGGTTACTCGGGCTCGGTGGAACCGCGCCAGCAAGTGCCATTCGCCTGGTCTCCGGGCTGGAACTCGCCGCAGGCCTGGAACAAGTTCCAGGACGAAGTCGGTGGTCACATCCGCGCTGGCGACCCGGGCACCCGCCTGATCGAAAGCGCCGGTGACTCGTTGAACTGGTTCGCGGCTGTTCCGCGTGCGTTCAACCCGGCGCCGGGCACCTGGCAGGTTGTGCCGTTCTTCCACCTGCTCGGCAGCGAAGAGAACTCTTCGAAAGCCGCACCGGTTCAGGAACGCATCCCGGCCGCTTACGTCGCGTTGGCCAAATCCGAAGCCGACCGCCTGGGCGTCAACGACGGTGCCCTGCTGAGCTTGAACGTCGCGGGTCAGACCTTGCGTCTGCCGCTGCGGATCAACGAAGAGCTGGGTGCCGGTCTGGTTGCATTGCCTGCGGGCATCGCCGGCATTCCGCCAGCGATCTTTGGCAAATCCGTTGACGGTCTGCAGGAGGCAGCGCTATGACTTGGTTCACTCCTGAAGTGATCGATGTGATCATCGCGGTCATCCAGGCCATCGTGATTCTGCTTGCCGTTGTGGTCTGCGGCGCGTTGCTGAGCTGGGTCGAGCGTCGTTTGCTCGCCCTCTGGCAGGACCGTTACGGTCCGAACCGCGTCGGCCCGTTCGGCGCGTTCCAGATCGCGGCCGACATGATCAAGATGTTCTTCAAGGAAGACTGGACGCCACCGTTCGCCGACAAGATGATCTTCACCCTGGCACCGGTCGTGGCCATGAGCGCCCTGCTGATTGCCTTCGCGATCATCCCGATCACCCCGACCTGGGGCGTGGCGGACCTGAACATCGGCATTCTGTTCTTCTTCGCCATGGCGGGTCTGTCGGTCTACGCGGTGCTGTTCGCAGGCTGGTCGAGTAACAACAAGTTCGCCCTCTTGGGCAGCTTGCGGGCCTCGGCACAAACCGTGTCGTACGAAGTGTTCATGGGCCTGTCGCTGATGGGCATCGTGATCCAGGTCGGCTCGTTCAACATGCGCGACATCGTTGATTATCAAGCACAGAACCTGTGGTTCATCATCCCGCAGATCTTCGGTTTCCTGACCTTCTTCATCGCCGGCGTCGCCGTGACTCACCGTCACCCGTTCGACCAGCCGGAAGCGGAGCAGGAACTGGCCGACGGTTACCACATTGAATACGCCGGCATGAAATGGGGCATGTTCTTCGTCGGTGAGTACATCGGCATCGTGCTGATTTCGGCGCTGCTGGTGACCTTGTTCTTCGGTGGCTGGCACGGTCCGTTCGGCATTCTGCCGCAGATCCCGTTCATCTGGTTCGCGCTGAAAACCGCGTTCTTCATCATGATCTTCATCCTGCTGCGCGCCTCGATTCCGCGCCCACGGTATGACCAAGTGATGGACTTCAGCTGGAAGTTCTGCCTGCCGCTGACCCTCGTCAACATGCTGGTGACCGCTGCGATCGTGTTGCTCAACACGCCCGCCGTCGCGGCTCAGTGAGGATAGAGAATCATGAAGTACATTTTTGACATCGTGCATGGCTTCTTCACCCAGCTTCGCAGCCTGGTGATGATCTTCGGCCATGCCTTCCGCAAGCGCGACACGCTGCAGTACCCGGAAGAAGCCGTGTACCTGCCGCCGCGCTACCGTGGCCGTATCGTCCTGACCCGCGACCCTGATGGTGAAGAGCGTTGTGTAGCCTGCAACCTGTGCGCCGTGGCGTGCCCGGTTGGCTGCATCTCGCTGCAGAAAGCTGAAACCGAAGACGGTCGCTGGTACCCGGACTTCTTCCGCATCAACTTCTCGCGCTGCATTTTCTGCGGCCTCTGCGAGGAAGCCTGCCCGACCACCGCGATCCAGCTGACACCGGATTTCGAAATGGCCGAGTTCAAACGTCAGGACCTGGTTTACGAGAAAGAAGATCTGCTGATCTCCGGCCCCGGCAAAAACCCTGATTACAACTTCTATCGTGTTGCAGGTATGGCGATTGCCGGGAAGCCGAAAGGCTCCGCGCAGAACGAAGCCGAACCGATCAACGTGAAGAGCTTGCTGCCTTAAGGAAGAAAGATGGAATTCGCTTTCTATTTCGCATCGGGTATCGCAGTGGTGTCTACGCTTCGCGTGATCACCCACACCAACCCCGTGCACGCCCTGCTCTACCTGATCATTTCGCTGATCGCCGTGGCAATGACGTTCTTCGCCCTCGGCGCACCGTTTGCCGGTGTTCTGGAAGTGATCGCCTACGCTGGCGCCATCATGGTGCTGTTCGTGTTCGTGGTGATGATGCTGAACCTGGGCCCGGCCTCGGTTCAGCAAGAGCGCGTCTGGCTCAAGCCCGGCATCTGGCTCGGCCCGGTCATTCTCGGCGCGCTGCTGCTGGTTGAACTGCTGTACGTGCTGTTCGCCGATCAGAGCGGTCAGGCCATCGGCCACACCACCGTAGATGCCAAGGCCGTGGGCATCAGCCTGTTCGGTCCTTATCTGCTGGTGGTCGAACTCGCCTCGATGCTGCTGCTTGCAGCGGCCGTCACGGCGTTCCACTTGGGCCGCAACGAAGCCAAGGAGCAATGACGATGCCTGCTATCCCTCTGGAGCATGGTCTGGCGGTCGCCGGCATCCTGTTCTGCCTCGGTCTGGTTGGCCTGATGGTCCGCCGCAACATTCTCTTCGTGCTGATGAGCCTGGAGGTCATGATGAACGCCTCCGCACTGGCGTTCATCGTTGCCGGTAGCCGCTGGGCGCAGCCGGATGGACAGATCATGTTCATCCTGGTGATCAGCCTGGCAGCCGCCGAGGCCAGTATTGGCCTGGCGATTCTGTTGCAGCTGTATCGCCGCTTCCACACTCTCGATATCGACGCTGCCAGCGAGATGCGCGGATGAATCTTCTCTATCTGACTTTCGTATTCCCTCTCATAGGTTTCCTGCTGCTGTCGTTCTCCCGTGGACGCCTCTCGGAAAACCTGTCGGCGCTGATCGGCGTCGGTTCCATCGGCTTGTCTGCCATCGTCACGGCCTACGTGATCTGGCAATTCAACGTCGCGCCACCTGAGGGCGGTCACTACACCCAGGTGTTGTGGCAGTGGATGGCGGTGGAAGGCTTTACGCCGAACTTCGCGCTGTACCTGGATGGTCTGTCCCTGACCATGCTCGGCGTGGTCGTCGGTGTCGGCTTCCTGATCCACCTGTTCGCGTCTTGGTACATGCGCGGTGAAGCCGGTTACTCGCGCTTTTTCGCCTACACCAACCTGTTTATCGCCAGCATGCTGTTCCTGGTGCTGGGCGATAACCTGTTGTTCCTGTACTTCGGCTGGGAAGGCGTGGGCCTGTGCTCGTACCTGTTGATCGGTTTCTATTACAGCAACCGCAACAACGGTAACGCGGCACTCAAAGCCTTTATCGTGACCCGGATCGGCGACGTGTTCATGGCCATCGGCCTGTTCATCCTGTTCGCGCAACTGGGCACGCTGAACGTTCAGGAACTGCTGGTGCTGGCACCGCAGAAATTCCAGACCGGCGACTTCTGGATGGTCATGGCCACCCTGATGCTGCTGGGCGGCGCTGTCGGTAAATCCGCGCAACTGCCGCTGCAAACCTGGCTGGCGGATGCGATGGCCGGCCCTACCCCGGTTTCGGCACTGATCCACGCCGCGACCATGGTGACCGCCGGTGTCTACCTGATCGCCCGTACCCACGGTCTGTTCACCCTGGCGCCGGAGATCCTGCACCTCGTCGGCATCGTCGGCGGCGTGACCCTGGTACTCGCCGGCTTTGCCGCACTGGTTCAGACCGACATCAAACGTATCCTCGCCTACTCGACCATGAGCCAGATCGGCTACATGTTCCTGGCGCTGGGCGTGGGAGCCTGGGATGGCGCGATCTTCCACCTGATGACCCACGCGTTCTTCAAGGCGCTGTTGTTCCTTGCCTCCGGTGCGGTGATCGTTGCCTGCCACCACGAGCAGAACATCTTCAAGATGGGCGGCCTGTGGAAGAAACTGCCGCTGGCCTACGCCAGCTTCATCGTCGGCGGCGCGGCCCTGGCGGCCCTGCCACTGGTGACCGCCGGCTTCTACTCCAAGGACGAAATCCTCTGGGAAGCGTTCGCCAGCGGCAACCAGGGTCTGCTCTATGCAGGTCTGGTCGGTGCGTTCATGACGTCGCTGTACACCTTCCGCCTGATCTTCATCGCGTTCCATGGTGAAGCGAAGACCGAAGCGCACGCCGGTCACGGCATTGCTCACTGGCTGCCACTGTCGGTGCTGATCGTATTGTCCACCGCCATCGGCGCGATGATCGTTCCGCCGCTGCACGGTGTGCTGCCGGAAAGCGTCGGCCATGCCGGCGGCGACGCCAAGCACAGTCTGGAAATCGCTTCGGGCGCCATCGCCCTGGCCGGTATCCTGCTGGCCGCGTTGCTGTTCCTCGGCAAGCGTCGTTTCGTCACTGCAATCGCCAGCAGCGGCATCGGCCGCTTCCTTTCGGCCTGGTGGTTCGCTGCCTGGGGCTTCGACTGGATCTACGACAAACTGTTCGTCAAGCCATACCTGGCGATCAGCCACGGACTGCGCAAAGACCCGCTCGACCAGACCATCGGTCTGATCCCGCGTATGGCCAAAGGCGGCCACACCGCCCTGAGCCGTACCGAAACCGGTCAACTGCGTTGGTACGCGGCCTCGATGGCAGCCGGCTCCGTGCTGGTCATCGGCGCCATCGTGCTGGTAGCGGTGTGAATATGAACCTTGCGAACTTGCGAAAGGAATTGAGCCCGTCATGATTCTGCCTTGGCTAATCCTGATCCCCTTCATCGGCGGCCTGCTGTGCTGGATGGGTGAGCGCTTCGGCGCCACCCTCCCCCGCTGGGTTGCGCTGATCACCATGTCCCTGTTGCTCTCCCTCGGCCTCTGGCTGTGGGCCAACGGTGACTATTCATTTGCCCCGGCGCCTGGCGCCGATCCGACCTGGGTGCTTGAGTTCAAGCACATCTGGATCGAGCGCTTCGGCATCAGCGTGCACCTGGCCCTCGACGGCCTGTCGCTGCTGATGATCCTGCTGACCGGTCTGCTGGGGGTGCTTTCGGTCCTCTGCTCGTGGAAAGAAATCCAGCGTCACGTTGGCTTCTTCCACCTGAACCTGATGTGGATCCTGGGCGGTGTCGTCGGCGTGTTCCTTGCCCTCGACCTGTTCATGTTCTTCTTCTTCTGGGAAATGATGCTGGTGCCGATGTACTTCCTCATCGCGCTCTGGGGTCACAGTTCTTCGGACGGCAAGAAAACCCGGATCTACGCGGCGACCAAGTTCTTCATCTTCACTCAGGCCTCCGGCCTGATCATGCTGGTGGCGATCCTCGGCCTGGTTCTGGTCAACTTCAACGATACCGGCGTGATTACTTTCAATTACGCCGATCTGTTGAAAACCAAGATGTCGCTGACCACCGAGTACATCCTGATGCTCGGCTTCTTCATCGCCTTCGCGGTGAAGCTGCCAGTCGTGCCGTTCCACTCCTGGTTGCCTGACGCTCACGCCCAGGCGCCAACCGCGGGTTCGGTCGACCTGGCCGGTATCTTGTTGAAAACCGCTGCTTACGGTCTGCTGCGTTTCGCCCTGCCACTGTTCCCGAATGCCTCGGCCGAGTTCGCGCCGTTCGCCATGACCCTCGGTCTGATCGGGATCTTCTACGGCGCGTTCCTGGCCTTCGCACAAACCGACATCAAACGTCTGATCGCCTTCTCGTCCGTTTCCCACATGGGCTTCGTACTGATCGGCATCTACTCCGGCAGCCAACTGGCGCTGCAGGGCGCGGTGATGCAGATGCTGGCGCACGGTCTGTCGGCCGCGGCACTCTTTATCCTCAGCGGTCAGTTGTACGAGCGCACCCACACCCGCGACATGCGTGAAATGGGTGGCCTGTGGTCGAAGATCGCTTACCTGCCGGCCCTCAGCCTGTTCTTTGCTGCGGCGTCCCTGGGCTTGCCGGGTACCGGTAACTTCGTCGGTGAGTTCCTGATCCTGATCGGCACCTTCCCTGCCGCGCCTTGGGTCACCATCATCGCGACGTCGGGCCTGGTGTTCGGTTCGGTCTACTCGCTGATCATGATCCACCGTGCGTACTTCGGTCCGGCCAAATCGGACGCGGTACTGCACGGCATGGACGGTCGCGAACTGATCATGGTGGTCGGGCTTGCGGCGTTGCTGATCTACATCGGCGTGTACCCGCAACCGTTCCTCGATACCTCTGCTGCGACGATGCATGGCGTGCAGCAATGGCTCGGCACCGCCTTCACTCAACTCGCTTCGGCCCGGTAAGAGCGCTATGGAATTCACGACTCAACACTTTATCGCGCTAGCGCCGTTGTTGATCACCAGCGCCACGATCATCGTGGTGATGCTGGCGATCGCCTGGCGCCGCAACCACTCGCAGACCTTCCTGATTTCCGTGGCGGGTCTGAACCTGGCGTTGCTGTCGATCCTGCCGGCTCTGAAAGTCGCACCGTTGGCTGTGACTCCACTGCTGCAGATCGATAGCTTCGCTTGCTTGTACATGGCGCTGATCCTGGTCGCCACCCTCGCTTGTGTGACCCTCGCCCACGCCTACCTCGGCGATGGCGGTTCGGGCTACCCGGGCAACCGCGAAGAACTGTACCTGCTGATCCTGATGGCCGCCGCCGGTGGCCTGGTTCTGGTCAGCGCGCAGCACCTGGCCGGGTTGTTCATCGGTCTGGAACTGCTCTCGGTGCCTGTCTACGGTCTGGTGGCGTATGCCTTCTTCAACAAGCGCTCGCTGGAAGCCGGTATCAAGTACATGGTGCTCTCGGCCGCCGGTTCCGCGTTCCTGTTGTTCGGTATGGCCCTGCTCTACGCCGATTCCGGCAGCCTGAGCTTCGTCGGTATCGGTCAGGCCCTCGCGGCCACTGGCCTGCCAAGCTCGCTGGCGCAATTGGGTCTGGGCATGATGCTGATCGGTCTGGCGTTCAAGCTGTCGCTGGTACCGTTCCACCTCTGGACGCCGGACGTTTACGAAGGGGCTCCGGCACCGGTGGCGGCGTTCCTGGCGACCGCTTCGAAAGTTGCTGTGTTCGCGGTGATGGTGCGTCTGTTCCAGATCTCGCCAGCGGCGAGCAGCGGTGTACTGAGCGACGTGCTGACCATCATCGCCATCGCGTCGATCCTGTTCGGTAACCTGCTGGCCCTGACCCAGAGCAACCTCAAGCGTCTGCTGGGTTACTCGTCCATCGCTCACTTCGGCTACCTGCTGATCGCCCTGGTGGCGAGCAAAGGTCTGGCCGTGGAAGCCATCGGCGTGTACCTGGTCACCTACGTCATCACCAGCCTCGGCGCCTTCGGTGTGATCACGCTGATGTCCTCGCCGTACAACGGCCGTGACGCCGATGCGCTGTACGAGTACCGTGGCCTGTTCTGGCGCCGCCCGTACCTGACCGCCGTCCTGACCGTTATGATGCTGTCCCTGGCCGGCATCCCGCTGACCGCGGGCTTCATCGGCAAGTTCTACATAATCGCCACCGGCGTCGAGTCGCACCAATGGTGGCTGGTCGGTTCTCTGGTACTGGGCAGCGCCATCGGCGTTTTCTACTACTTGCGCGTCATGGTCACCTTGTACCTGATCGAGCCAAACCTGCGTCGCCACGATGCGCAACTGCACTGGGAACAACGTGCGGGCGGCGTGATGCTGCTGGCCATTGCCGCACTGGCGTTCTTCCTTGGATTGTATCCGCAGCCGTTGCTGGTCCTGGTTCAACAGGCCGGGTTGTCGGGTTGATCGCCTGAAGCGAAACTCGGTAGAAAACAGAAACGGCACCTTCGGGTGCCGTTTTTGTTTTTGTAGGATTTGTTACCAGCGCTCTACCCTCCATCCAAAATCCCTGAAAGCTCTCGCCGTAATACCCGCCTCGTCCTACATCTAGTATTGAGCGCTGGCTCTATCTTGAATGACTGCTGGATAGATAAATCAACGCGAGAACGAACAATGAACCGTGACATCTTTTCCGAACTGGTAGAGGGCTTTGATGCCCTGGCTGCAGAGTGCCAGAGTAAAGTTATGCGGCTCCACTACAAATCGCAGCCTCCGACCCTGCCATTCGTCTGCACTGAGGCGCCACGTAACTTTGCCGCCCCCAAATATTCTGGCTATATTTGTCCAGAATATGGGAGAGAAATCATGATCGTCGTTCCTTTGGCCGAAGCAAAAAACAATCTGTCCAAACTCGTCGATGACGCAGCCGCCGGACAGATCATCACGATTGCCAAACATGGCCGCGCCCTTGCACGCCTGGTTCCGGTTGGAAAACCATGTGGACAGCGCATCGGAGCGATGAAGGGCAAACTGGTGTTTCCTGAAGACTTTGACGCCTCACTGCCGGCCGATATGCTCGATGCGTTTGAGGGCACTCAATAATGAGGCTTCTGCTCGACACGCACATTCTGCTTTGGACACTCAGCGATGATCCCAGACTATCCGGCAAAGCCAGAAAGCTCGTTGAGAATGCGGCCGACATTTACGTCAGCGCAGCGACATTCTGGGAGATGGCGATCAAGGTCGGATGGGGAAAGCTGAACGTTGATCTGGAAGAAATCCGGCAGTACTGTCTCGAAAGCGGGTTCATCGAATTGCCGATAACTTCCGAGCATGCCATTGCCGTGAAAGACCTCGAACATCACCATCGTGATCCGTTTGACCGCCTCATTATTGCAACAGCCATGACAGAACCCATGAAACTCCTTACCGCCGATCCATTGGTTGCCCGGTACACGGATTTGGCTGTTTTAGTCTGACCGGCCAACCACAGGTGACCATTGTTTCTGTGAGGTATTTGTTCGGCTTGAGTAATTGGGTGCACGGAATGGCCTCTTCGTCGGAACGCCGCCCGGAACAAGCCCGCTCCCACAGTAGATCTCCTGTGAACACTTGGGATTAACTGTGGGAGCGAGCTTGCTCGCGAAGACGGCAGATCAGACACAAACAAAAACGGCACCTTCCGGTGCCGTTCGCGTTTCAGGTTTCAGCTGTTATTTGCGCGCATCCGCCCATGATTTCAGCAGTTCGTTGTAGTTCACGGTTTCACCCTTGGGCTTCTCGTTCGCCAGTTTTGGCTTCGGTGCACCGGGTTGATCCAACCAGTATTGCGCATCGCGCTCCGGGTTCATCTTCGGTGCGCAAGTGGCTTGCGCCTTCGAGCGTTCCAGACGGGTCATGATCGCGTCCTGATCCTTGGCCAGGCCATCAAGTGCCTGCTGCGGCGTTTTCTCGCCGCTCGCGGCTTCGGCAATGTGGCTCCACCACAGTTGCGCCAGACGCGGATAATCCGGCACGTTGGTCCCGGTAGGTGTCCATTGCACGCGGGCCGGGCTGCGGTAGAACTCCACCAGGCCACCGAGTTTCGGTGCCAGATCGGTCATCGCTTGTGAGTTGATGTCCGACTCGCGGATCGGGGTCAGACCGACGATGGTTTTCTTCAGCGAAACGGTTTTCGATGTCACGAACTGCGCATAGAGCCAGGCTGCGAGTTTTTGTTTCTCAGGCGTGGACTTCATGAAGGTCCAGGAACCCACATCCTGATACCCCAGCTTCATGCCCTCCTCCCAATACGGTCCGCGCGGCGATGGCGCCATGCGCCACTTCGGCGTGCCGTCGGCGTTCATCACCGCCAGACCCGGCTTGGTCATGTCGGCGGTGAATGCGGTGTACCAGAAGATCTGCTGGGCGATGTTGCCCTGGGACGGTACCGGACCGGATTCGGAGAAGGTCATGCCCGCCGCTTCCGGTGGCGCGTACTTCTTCAGCCATTCGACATATTTGGTGGTGGCAAACACCGCCGCCGGGCCATTGGTGTCGCCGCCACGGGTTACGCTGGAGCCGACCGGATGGCAGTCCTCGACGCGGATGCCCCACTCGTCCACCGGCAAACCGTTGGGGATGCCTTTATCGCCGGCGCCCGCCATGGAAAACCAGGCGTCGGTGAAACGCCAACCCAGCGAGGGGTCTTTCTTGCCGTAGTCCATGTGCCCGTAAACGCGCTTGCCGTCGATTTCCTTGACGTCTTCGCTGAAGAACTTGGCGATGTCTTCATAGGCCGACCAGTTCACCGGTACGCCCAACTCGTAACCGTACTTTTCCTTGAACTTGGCTTTCAGGTCCGCACGTTCGAACCAGTCGGCGCGGAACCAGTAAAGGTTGGCGAACTGCTGGTCGGGCAACTGATAGATCTTGCCGTCCGGTGCCGTGGTGAAAGAGATGCCGATAAAGTCTTTGATATCCAGGGTTGGCGAGGTGTAAGCCTTGCCCTCGTTGGCCATCAAGTCGGTGATCGACTCGGTCTTGCCGTAACGCAGGTGCGTACCGATCAAGTCCGAGTCGTTGACCCAGCCGTCATAGATGTTTTTGTCCGATTGCATCTGGGTCTGCAGCTTTTCCACCACGTCGCCTTCCTGCAACAGGTCGTGGGTCAGCTTGATTCCGGTGATCTCGGTAAAGGCCTTGGCCAGCGTTTTGGACTCATACTCGTGGGTGGCGATGGTTTCCGAGACCACTTTGATGCTCATCCCGCGAAACGGCTCGGCCGCCTTGATGAACCACTTCAGCTCTTCCAGTTGTTGATCGGCCGTCAGCGTGGACGGCTTGAATTCGCTGCCGATCCATTTCTTCGCGGCGTCTTCATAGGCATCGGCCCAGGCCGAAGCGCTCAGACCGCTGAGTGCCAGCGTGGCTGCCAATGAAATGCTATGTCGCAGCTTATTGTTTTTGTCGAACATAGAGACCTCCTTATTAGGTTTCGGAGCAAGATTGCCGAGCGATTCGACTAGCCCCAACGCATCACAGCCAACAGCCACACCAGGGACAACGCGGACGCTACCCAGATGCTCCAGTCGGTGACGCCAATTACCAGCAAATGCAGGTAGGCGCTGCCGAGAAGACCGATAAACAGCCGATCGCCACGGGTGGTGGCAATCGGCAAGAAACCACGCCGAAGAATGCTCGGCGAACGCAATTCCCAGGTCGTCATGCCGACCAGGATCAAGGCAATGATGCAGAAAAACGTTGCCGTCGGGGCGGTCCAGCTCATCCATTCCATCATCAGTTCCTCATACCCGGCCCAGGGCAAAGCCCTTGGCCACATGGTTGCGCACAAACCAGATCACCAGCATGCCCGGCAGGATCGTCAGCACCCCCGCCGCCGCCAGCACGCCCCAGTCGATACCCGACGCCGAGACGGTCCGGGTCATCACTGCCGCAATCGGTTTGGCATTCACCGACGTCAGTGTCCGCGCGAGCAGCAGTTCGACCCAGGAAAACATGAAGCAGAAAAACGCTGTCACGCCTATCCCCGAGCCAATCAGCGGCACGAAAATCTTCACGAAGAACTTGGGAAAACTGTAGCCATCAATGTAGGCGGTTTCGTCGATTTCTTTCGGAACGCCGGACATGAAGCCCTCAAGAATCCAAACCGCCAGCGGCACGTTGAACAGGCAATGCGCCAGTGCCACCGCGATATGAGTGTCGAACAGACCGATCGAGGAATAGAGCTGGAAGAACGGCAACAGAAACACCGCAGGCGGCGCCATGCGGTTGGTCAGCAGCCAGAAGAACAGGTGCTTGTCGCCCAGGAAGCGATAGCGCGAAAACGCGTAGGCCGCCGGCAACGCCACGCTCAGAGAGATCACCGTGTTCAGGCTCACGTAATACAGCGAGTTGAGGTAGCCGGTGTACCAGGCCGGATCGGTGAAGATCACTTTGTAATTGGCGAAGGTGAAATCCTGCGGAAACAGGGTCAGGCCGCTGAGGATTTCGGTGTTGCTCTTAAAGGACATGTTCAGCAGCCAGTAGATCGGCACCAGCAGGAACAGGATGTAGATCAGCAGTGGAATCAGCTTTCTTTTACTCATGGCAGACCTCAGCGGTTGGCGTCAGAGTGAGTCATGGCGGTGTAGAACAGCCAGGACACCAACAGGATGATCAGGAAGTACACCAGCGAGAAAGCGGCCGCCGGGCCGAGGTCGAATTGCCCGATGGCCATTTGCGTCAGGGTCTGACTGAGGAAGGTCGTGGCATTCCCCGGTCCGCCGCCGGTGAGCACGAACGGCTCGGTGTAGATCATGAAACTGTCCATGAACCGCAGCATCACCGCGATCAACAGCACGCTCTTGAGTTTGGGCAACTGGATATGTCGGAAAACCGCCCAGGCCGAGGCCCGATCAATCCGCGCCGCCTGGTAGTACACGTCCGGGATCGCCCGCAACCCGGAGAAACACAACAGCGCCACCAATGAGGTCCAGTGCCAGACGTCCATCACCAGCACGGTGACCCAGGCATCCATGGTGTTGGACGCATAGTTGTAGCTGATCCCCATGGCATTGAGGCTCGAACCGAGCAAGCCAATATCGGCCCGGCCGAAAATCTGCCAGATCGTCCCGACTACGTTCCACGGAATCAGCAGTGGAATCGCCAGAATGATCAACACCAATGAAGACCAACGGCCCTTGGTTGGCATAGTCAGCGCGATGGCGATACCCAGCGGGATTTCGATCAGCAATACGCATCCGGAATAGATGAACTGCCGCAGTAGCGAATCGTGCAGCCGTGGGTCAAGCAGCACCTGTCTGTACCAATCAGCGCCAACGAAGTAGCGGCTGGACTGGTCGAAAATGTCCTGCACCGAATAGTTGACCACGGTCATCATCGGGATCACCGCACTGAACGCCACCAGCAAAAACACCGGCAGCACCAGCCACCACGCCTTGTTGTTCTGCACCTTGTTCATGGCAGCACCTCCATGAGGTAATCATCGGCGTAGACCATCAACCATTGCGCCGGAAAGCTGATATACGCCGTGCCTTCCGGCACCGGTTTGTCTTCGGCCAGACGCACTTTCAACGGCACGCCGTCGAGGTTCAGGGTCATGATCTTGTAGGTGCCGAGGTCTTCGACGTGTACGACCTGTGCCTGCATCGCGTCATCAAACGGTTCGTCCCAGACATGCACGAATTCCGGACGGATACCGACCTTCAGGGTTTTCCACTCGGACTCGGCGATACGTGTCTGTTGCGCCTCGGACAACGGCAGATGCGTCGATGCAAACCCGACGCCACCCGGTTGCGGTTGCACCTCGATCAGGTTCATCCCCGGGCTGCCGATGAAATAGCCAACAAAGGTGTGGCTCGGCCGCTCGAACAATTCCCGTGGCGTGCCAAATTGCACGATCTGCCCGCCGTACATCACCGCGATCTTGTCGGCGAACGTCGAGGCCTCCAACTGATCGTGGGTGACGTAGACCATGGTGATGTTGAACTGCTCGTGGATCTGCTTGAGCTTGCGCCGCAGCTTCCACTTCAGGTGCGGGTCGATCACCGTCAGCGGCTCATCGAAGAGGATCGCCGACACGTCATCGCGCACCAGGCCACGACCCATCGAGACTTTCTGCTTTTCATCGGCGGTGAGGTTGCGCGCCTTCTTGCTCAGCAATGCCTGAAGGTCGAGGACCTCGGCAATTTCCTGCACCTTGGTGTGAATTTTTGCTTCGGCCATACCCTGATTGCGCAGCGGAAACGCCAGGTTATCGAACACCGTCATGGTGTCGTAGACCACCGGAAACTGGAAAACCTGGGCGATGTTGCGTTTTTCCGGGGTCAGGTCATTGACCGCCTTGCCATCGAACAGGACATGGCCCTGGGACGGACTGAGCAACCCGGAAATGATGTTGAGCAAGGTCGACTTGCCGCAACCCGAAGGCCCGAGCAACGCATACGCACCGCCCTGCTCCCAGATGTGGTCCATCTCGCGGATCGCATAATCCTCGGGGCCGGTTGGCGTGCGGGTGTAACTATGGGCGAGGTTCTGCAAACGGATTTCGGCCATCAGGCAACCCTCGCGATACGGCGACCGGGCGCCTGGACCAGTCGTCCCTGCGCATCGAACACAAACAGTTTATGGGTCGGGATATAGATGCGAATCGGCGCATCGACGTCGTATTCGTGGACCCCGGGCAAATGCAGCACCAACAGGAAATGCTCGTTGCGCACGTGCAGGAAGGTTTCCGAACCGCTGATCTCGGCGACCTCGACGGTCACCGCCAGTTCGAGATCATCGTCATTGCTCGGCACCAGCGAGATATGGCTGGGGCGCACGCCGAAGCGGAACTCGCCCTCGCCTACCGGGCGCAAATCCACGTTCAACGGGAAGTGCACGAAATTGGCGAAGCTGACTTCATTGCCGGCGATGCGGCCCGGCATCAGGTTGATCGGTGGCTCGGAGAACAGCTCCGCCGCCAGCACCGATTGCGGCTGGTGATAAACCTCGGAGGACTTGCCGCTCTGGATCACCCGCCCTTCGTGAAGAATGGTGGTGGTGCCGCCCAGCGCCAGCGCTTCGTTGGGTTCGGTGGTGGCGTAAATGGCGATGGTGTGCCGCGCCATGAACAGCTCGCGCATTTCCTGACGCAGTTCTTCGCGCAACTTGTAGTCGAGGTTCACCAGCGGCTCGTCGAACAGGATCAGCTCGGCGTCCTTGACCAATGCGCGGGCCATGGCCGTACGTTGTTGCTGGCCGCCGGAGAGCTCCAGCGGATAGCGCTGGAGAAACTTCTCGATGCGCAGCATCTTCGCGGTTTCCAGCACTTTGCTCTGGATCAGCTCATTGGAAACGCCGCCCTGGCGCAACGGCGATGCGATGTTCTCGAACACCGTCATGGTCGGGTAATTGATGAACTGCTGATAGACCATCGACACGTTGCGCAAACGCACGGGGCGTTGGGTGACGTCGACGCCGTTCATCAGGATGCGGCCGCTGTCGGGCTTGTCCAGACCGGCCATCAGGCGCATCAGGCTGGTTTTGCCGGACAGCGTGCGGCCGAGCAAAACGTTGAAGGATCCGGGTTCGAAACTAAGGCTCGCATCATCGATCCAGGTCTGGCCCTCGACGGTGCGGCTGACGTGTTCCAGGGTTAATGACATGGCTCGGCCTTTTTTATTTTTGGAGTCAAGCGACCGGAGCTACAGAGCGACTTTCGTGCCAGAAATTGCAAGTCTTTGATGTGGTTTGAAAATCCTTCAACAAGAGGGAAAACCGCGTTCGTTGCTGAACAGAAATGAACAACCGCGACTGAACAATTGAACAGTTCAAAGATTGACAATGAACAATAGTGAACAACACTCTACGGACTGTTCACGGTCCCTGTAGGAGCGAGCTTGCTCGCGATGGACGTGAGGGCGCCTCGTTCATTCAGACGGTCCTCGTCATCGTTAACGTCCATCGCGAGCAAGCTCGCTCCTACAGGTGCCGTGCGCAATTGAAGATTCCATAAAAACAATAAAAGCTTGCTCAGAGATCGACTGCCATGGCCGCACCCGCCTCGCCGCTCTCCCACGAAGCCATCATCCAGGACTCCTGGGCCCGCTGCCGCGCGTTCGGTCTCGATCACCAAAGCGCTCCGGCATTTGATCAGCTCCCCGCCGCGGACATTGCGCAGTTGCTGGAAAGCCAGCACTCACTGGTGCAGACCACCCATCAGGAAGTCCTGCCGTACTACGAAAACATCCTGAGCAACTCTAATTGCCTGATCATGCTCGCTGACAATCAGGGCCAGGTCCTGACTTCCTGGGGCACTCAACGCTTCATCGAGCCGAGCCTGACCCGTGGTTTTAGCGCGGGCGCGAGCTGGATGGAGCGTTGCAGCGGCACTAATGCGATCGGCACCGCGCTGGCCTGTGAGCAGGCGGTGCACATCGAGCACGACGAACACTTCCTCAAGGCCAACCGTTTCATGACCGGTTCCGCGGCGCCGATTTTCGATGCCGAACGCAAGGTCATCGCGGTGCTGGACGTGTCCAGCGACAGCTACCTGCCGCCATCCCACACCCTCGGCATGGTCAAGATGATGAGCCAGACCGTAGAAAACCGGCTGATCCTCAACCTGTTCCATGGCCAGCATTTTCAATTGACGTTCAACACCGGGTTGAACAACCTCGACAGCCAATGGGCCGGGCTGTTGATTTTCGACGAGACCGGTCAGGTACTGTCCGCCAACCGCCGCGCCGACAACCTGCTGGGCATCAGCCTGTCCCGGGTCAGCGTCGAAAGCCTGTTCAAGGTCTCGCTGCTGGAACTGTTGAACCAGCCGGATGGCCTGCCGTTTGCCCTGCAAGCCTCCGGACGCAACCGCTTTCAGTGCCTGTTGAAGCGGCCGAAACAGGTGCCGATTCAGGCGCGGGTGTTTGCACAGCCAAGCGTGGCCGAGCCCGCATCGATCAGCCTCAACACCTTGCATTTCGGCGACAGTCGCGTGGAAAAAGCCGTGCGGCAGGCCGAGCGTTTGCTGGAGAAAGACATTCCGCTGTTGATCCATGGCGAAACAGGGGTTGGCAAGGAAGTGTTCGTCAAAGCACTGCATCAAGCCAGTTCTCGCAGCCAACAACCATTCATTGCCGTCAACTGCGCAGCGATCCCCGCCGAACTGGTGGAGTCTGAGCTGTTTGGTTACGAAAAAGGTGCGTTCACCGGGGCGAATCAGAAAGGCAGCATCGGGCTGATCCGCAAGGCCGACAAAGGCACGCTGTTCCTTGATGAGATTGGTGACATGCCGCTTCCAACGCAGGCGCGGCTGTTAAGGGTTTTGCAGGAACGTTGCGTGCAACCGGTGGGCAGCAGCGAGTTGTTTCCGGTCGATATACGGATTATTTCGGCGACCAACCGCTCGTTGCGTGAACAGGTTCAATTGGGACGGTTTCGCGAAGATCTTTATTACCGGATCGGCGGCTTGACCCTCGAATTGCCACCGCTACGCGAACGCAGCGACAAGCAGGCGTTGTTCAAGCGTCTGTGGGAGCAGCATCGCGAGCCATCGCAGTGGGCCGGGTTGAGCCGGGAAGTGATGGAGTTATTCGGCCGGCATCCGTGGCCAGGGAATTTGCGGCAGGTCAGCAGCGTGATGCAGGTGGCGCTGGTCATGGCCGAAGAGCAACCCGTACGGCCAGAGCATTTGCCGGATGATTTTTTTGTCGATCTGGAGATGGAGCCGGTGGATTCGTCGGAAACTTTGGCGGTGGATTTGAATGATGCCGAGGATTTGAATCGGCGGTTGAAAGCGGTTGGGGGGAATATCTCCCATTTAGCCCGCAGGCTTGGGGTTAGCCGCAATACCCTCTATAAACGATTGCGCCAGTCAGAAGGCTGACTGCTGCGCAGTCAATCGCGAGCAAGCTCGCTCCCACAGGGATTTGTGTTGTAAACAAAACCGGATTCCACCTCCAACCTATGTGGGAGCGAGCTTGCTCGCGATGGCGTCCGCTCAGGCAACACTGAACTCCTGCCATGCCCAAAAAACGAAAACCCGCACAAGGCGGGTTTTTGTTTGCAACGAAGGCAGCAATCAGTCAGCCAGACGCCAGGTCGTGCCGCCCTTCCCGTCTTCCAGCACCACGCCCATCGCGGTGAGCTGGTCACGGATGCGGTCGGACTCAGCCCAGTCTTTACCTGCACGAGCAGCCAGACGCGCCGCAATCAGCGTATCGACTTCTGCCGCATCAACCCGCCCTTCCGCGCCGGCCTGAAGGAAATCATCAGCCTCAAGCTGCAACACGCCCAGTACACTGGCCAGTTCCTTCAAGCGCGCCGCCAAACCCGCCGCCGCATCGAGATCGCTCTCACGCAGACGGTTGATCTCGCGCACCATCTCGAACAGCACCGCGCAGGCTTCCGGCGTGCCGAAGTCGTCGTTCATCACCTGGGTGAAGCGCTCGACAAAGGCTTCGCCGCCAGCCGGTGCCACGCTCGGCAGGCCTTTCAACGCATGGTAGAAACGCTCGAGTGCGCCTTTGGCGTCCTTGAGGTTGTCTTCCGAATAGTTGATCGCGCTGCGGTAGTGACTCGACACCAGCAGGTAACGCACGACTTCCGGATGGTACTTTTCCAGCACGTCGCGAATGGTGAAGAAGTTGTTCAAGGACTTGGACATCTTTTCGCCATTGATGCGAATCATCCCGCAATGCATCCACGCGTTGGCGTAGGTCTTGCCGGTGGCCGCTTCGCTCTGGGCGATTTCGTTTTCGTGGTGCGGGAACTCGAGGTCGCTGCCGCCACCATGAATGTCGAAGGTCTCGCCGAGGCAGCAGGTCGACATCACCGAGCACTCAATGTGCCAGCCAGGACGACCGTCGCCCCACGGCGAAGGCCAGCTCGGCTCGCCCGGCTTGGCGCCTTTCCACAGCACGAAGTCCAGCGGGTCCTGTTTCGACTCGTCGACTTCGATCCGCGCACCGATGCGCAGGTCTTCGATTTTCTTGCGCGACAGCTTGCCGTAACCCATGAATTTGGCGACGCGGTAGTACACGTCGCCATTGCCCGGGGCGTAGGCGTACCCCTTGTCGATCAGCGTCTGAATCATGGTCTGCATGCCAGCGATGTGATCGGTGGCCCGCGGTTCCATATCCGGCTTGAGGATATTGAGGCGCGCCTCGTCCTCATGCATCGCGGTGATCATGCGCTCGGTCAGCACGTCGAACGGCTCGCCATTCTCCTTGGCCCGATTGATGATCTTGTCTTCGATGTCGGTGATGTTGCGCACGTAGGTCAGGTTGTACCCGCTGAACCGCAACCAGCGGGTCACGAGGTCGAACGCGACCATGCTGCGGCCGTGGCCAATGTGGCAGTAGTCATACACGGTCATCCCGCAGACATACATGCGCACATTGTTGCCATCCAGCGGCTTGAAGACTTCTTTGCTCTTGGTGAGCGTGTTGTAGATCGAAAGCACGTTAGAGGTTCCTTGAATCACTGGCCCCACGAATCACGCAAGGTCACGGTACGGTTGAACACCGGACGACCTGGTTTCGAGTCCTTGATATCCGCGCAGAAGTAACCTTCGCGCTCGAACTGGAAACGGTCTTCCGGCTGTGCATTGCCCAGCGAAGGCTCGGCACGACAACCGGTGAGCACTTGCAGCGAATCAGGGTTGATGTTGTCCAGGAAACTGGCGCTGTCTTCAGCCTTCTCAGGGTTTGGCGAGCGGAACAGGCGATCATACAGACGCACTTCGCACTCGACGCTGGCGGCAGCCGGCACCCAATGAACCACACCTTTGACCTTGCGGCCTTCAGGGTTCTTGCCCAGGGTTTCCGGATCGTAGGAGCAACGCAGTTCGACGATGTTGCCCTCGGCGTCCTTGACCGCTTCGTCGGCGCGGATCACGTAGCTGCCGCGCAGACGCACTTCGCCGTTCGGCTCCAGACGTTTGTAGCCTTTTGGCGGCTCTTCCATGAAGTCTTCACGGTCGATGTAGAGCTCACGGGCAAACGGCAAGACGCGCACGCCCATGTCTTCTTTCGGGTGGCAGGGCAGTTCGAGGTTCTCGACCTGACCTTCCGGGTAGTTGGTGATCACGACTTTCAGCGGACGCAACACGCACATGGCACGCGGGGCGCTGTGGTCGAGGTCGTCGCGGATGCTGAATTCGAGCATGCCGAAGTCGACGACGCCGTCGGAACGGTTGGTGCCGACCATTTCGCAGAAGTTGCGGATCGACTTCGGCGTGTAGCCACGGCGGCGGAAGCCGGACAGCGTCGACATGCGTGGATCGTCCCAGCCGTGAACGTGCTTTTCATCGACCAGTTGCTTGAGCTTGCGCTTGCTGGTGATGGTGTAGTTCAGGTTCAGGCGGCTGAACTCGTACTGACGCGGGTTCGCCGGCACCGGCAGGTGCTCGAGGAACCACTCGTACAGCGGGCGGTGGCTTTCGAATTCCAGGGTGCAGATCGAGTGGGTGATGCCTTCGATGGCGTCCGACTGACCGTGGGTGAAGTCATAGTTCGGGTAGATGCACCACTTGTCACCGGTCTGGTGGTGATGCGCGTGACGGATGCGATACATGATCGGGTCGCGCAGGTTCATGTTCGGCGAGGCCATGTCGATCTTGGCCCGCAGCACACGTGCGCCGTCCGGGAATTCACCGGCGCGCATACGGGCGAACCAGTCGAGGTTTTCTTCGACGCTGCGTTCACGGAACGGGCTGTTCTTGCCGGGCTCGGTCAGGCTGCCGCGATACTCCTTGGCCTGTTCAGGGCTCAGGTCGTCGACGTAGGCCTTGCCGGCCTTGATCAGTTCAACGGCCCAATCGTGCAACTGGTCGAAATACTGCGAGGCGTAGCGCACTTCGCCGGACCACTCGAAGCCCAGCCATTTGACGTCGCTTTCGATCGCGTCGATGTATTCCTGGTCTTCCTTGGCCGGGTTGGTGTCGTCGAAACGCAGGTGGGTGACGCCGCCGAATTCCTGGGCCAGACCGAAGTTCACACAGATCGACTTGGCGTGACCGATGTGCAGGTAGCCGTTGGGCTCAGGCGGGAAACGAGTGACGATCTGCGTGTGCTTACCCGAGTCCAGGTCCGCCTGGATGATCGGGCGCAGGAAATTGACCGGCACGGCAGGGCCGGTCTTGGAATTCGAGGTAGGGTCGACAGTGGGCTTGCTCATAGGATCCTTGAACGTACAAGTGCGCGGCCAGTTGGCCAAATCAAAGCGGCGGTTAAAACAAAGGGGCTTATCATAGCCGATGCCGTCAAGTCGCTGACAGAGCAGGCCCGAAAACGGCTGCATTTAATCGGATGCACATGAAAAACAGCCTCGAAATTCGCGCACGGCACGCTAAACTGCGCACCTTGGCCAAAATTGGCCGGACCGGTTGAGGGCTGCAAGCCCCGAAACCCACGAAATCCCAGAAAGAGTACCGATCATGACCCAAGTCAAACTGACCACCAACCATGGCGACATCGTCCTGGAACTGAACGCTGAAAAGGCACCGCTGACCGTTGCCAACTTCATCGAGTACGTCAAAGCCGGTCACTACGAAAACACTGTTTTCCACCGCGTCATCGGTAACTTCATGATCCAGGGCGGCGGTTTCGAGCCAGGCATGAAAGAAAAGAAAGACAAGCGCCCAAGCATCCAGAACGAAGCCGACAACGGCCTGCCGAACGAGAAGTACACCGTGGCCATGGCGCGCACCATGGAGCCGCATTCGGCTTCCGCCCAGTTCTTCATCAACGTCGCTGACAACAGCTTCCTGAACCACAGTGCCAAGACCACTCAGGGCTGGGGCTACGCCGTGTTCGCCAAGGTCGTTGCAGGCACCGACGTTGTCGACAAGATCAAAGGTGTTTCCACCACCATGAAATCCGGTCACCAGGACGTACCCGCAGAAGACGTGATCATCGAGAAAGCCGAGATCATTGAGTGATACTGCTGATTTCAGACTTGCATCTGGAAGAGGAGCGCCCGGACATTACCCGGGCGTTTCTGGATTTGCTCGCCGGACGCGCCCGTTCGGCGAGTGCGTTGTACATCCTCGGCGACTTTTTCGAGGCGTGGATTGGCGACGATGCCATGACGCCCTTTCAGCGTTCCATCTGCCAGGCCCTGCGCGAACTCAGCGACAGCGGCACGGCCATTTTTCTAATGCACGGCAATCGCGACTTCATGCTGGGCCAGGCCTTCTGTAAACAGGCCGGCTGCACCTTGCTGAAAGACCCGAGTGTCGTGCAGTTTTACGGCGAGCCGGTGCTGTTGATGCACGGCGACAGCCTCTGCACCCGCGATGAGGCGTACATGAAACTGCGTCGTTACCTGCGAAATCCTCTCACCCTGTTCATCCTGCGGCATTTGCCCTTGCGCACTCGCCATAAACTGGCGCGCAAACTACGCAACGAAAGCCGTGCGCAGACGCGGATGAAGGCCAACGACATCGTCGATGTCACCCCGGACGAAGTGCCGCGGGTGATGCAGGTGTTTGGCGTGAAAACCCTGATCCACGGACACACCCATCGCCCGGCTATCCACAAGTTGCAGATTGGCGAGCACGCGGCAAAACGTATTGTGCTGGGGGATTGGGACCGTCAGGGCTGGGCGCTGCAGGTGGATGAGAGCGGGTTCGCGTTGGCGCCGTTCGACTTCGCCCCGCCGCCACACTTGGCATCCCCCGCAATCTGACTGCCGAACACGAAACCCTGTGGGAGCGAGCTTGCTCGCGATAGCGGATTCATATTCAACATCGTTGTTGACTGATCCACCGCTATCGCGAGCAAGCTCGCTCCCACAGGAACTGTGTTTGGCTTAATGACCGGAGGCCGCAGGCCCGGCCTTTGCTGCGAACGGCGGTTTCGCCAGCCAAACAATCACGATCAACCCCATGAACGCCCACCCCAGCAGCGTGAAGTAATCCACGGTGGACAGCATGTATGCCTGACTGGTCAGCACATGATCGAGCTGCGCATACGCCGGATTGCTCGCACCGCCCAGCGCATTCAGCGCCTCGCGGGTCGCGGGTTCATAGGTGCTGATGCTTTCGCTCATGTAGGCATGATGCTGATCTGCCCGGCGAATCCAGATCCAGGTCGTCAACGACGCCGCAAAACTGCCGCCCAGGGTCCGCAGGAATGTAGCGAGGCCCGCGCCATCGGCGATCTGGTTTGGTGGCAGGTCCGACATCAAAATGCTCAAGGTCGGCATGAAAAACAGCGCCACGCCAATCCCCATAAACAGCTGCACTAGGGCGATGTGCTGGAAGTCCACTTCGTTGGTAAACCCGGCGCGCATGAAGCAGCTCAGGCCAATCGCCAGAAACGCCAGGCCGGCCAGTAACCGCAGGTCGAACTTGTGCGCGTATTTACCGACAAATGGCGACATCAACACCGGCAGAATCCCGATGGGCGCCACCGCCAGCCCAGCCCACGTCGCCGTGTAACCCATTTGAGTTTGCAGCCATTGCGGCAGGATCAAATTGATGCCGAAGAACCCGGCATATCCCAACACCAACACAATCGTACCGATCCGGAAGTTGCGGTAAGCGAACAGCCGCAGGTTGACCACCGGATGTTGGTCAGTCATTTCCCAGATCACGAACACCGCCAGCGCTATCACCGAAATGGCCGCACCGATGACGATGAAGTTCGATTCGAACCAGTCGAGATCGTTGCCCTTATCGAGGATCACCTGCAACGCCCCGACGCCGATAATCAACGTGATCAAACCGACGTAGTCCATCGGCTGATAACTGGTCACCACCGGACGCGCCTTGAGCTGCGAACGCACGACCATCACCGCGAAAATCCCGATCGGCACGTTGATAAAGAAGATCCACGGCCAGCTATAACTGTCAGTAATCCAGCCGCCAAGAATCGGCCCGGCAATCGGCGCCACCACCGTGACCATCGCCAGCAAGGCCAAGGCCATGCCGCGCCTGGCAGGCGGATAGACCGCGATCAACAGTGTCTGGGTCATCGGGTACAACGGCCCGGCCACCAGGCCTTGCAGCACGCGAAAGCCGATGAGCTCCGGCATCGACGTGGAAATACCGCAGAGAAACGAAGCGATCACAAACAGAATGGTCGCCCAGAGAAACAGCTTCACTTCGCCGAAGCGCCGGCTGAGCCAACCGGTCAGCGGCAGCGCAATGGCATTGCTCACCGCAAACGAGGTGATCACCCAAGTGCCCTGCTCCGAACTCACGCCGAGGTTGCCGGAAATCGTCGGCAACGCCACGTTGGCGATGGTGGTGTCGAGCACTTGCATGAAGGTCGCCAGCGACAGACCGATGGTGCTGAGCAGCAGGCTGGGCGGCGTGAAAGACGCTTTATTGCTCATCGCGAATCCTTTGAAACCTGATTGGCGCTGCGCCTGTTACAGACGCAGCTGACCTTGTGGGAGCGGGCCTTTGTGGCGAGGGGATTTATCCCCGCTGGAGTGCGAAGCGCTCCCAAAAATCTTCATAGCTGTCGAGATTTTGGGGCTGCTACGCAACCCAACGGGGATAAATCCCCTCGCCACATAGCTCGCTTCCACAGGGTCGGTGTCAGCGTTGAACGGTTTTGCTGACCGCAGCGCTGTTGTCGTGGATCAACTGTGTGATCAATGCGTCGGCCTCGGCCAACTGGCGGTCGTAGACGTTGGTACTGAAAGAGGCCTTTTGCGGCGGCTGTTGCGCCAGCACCGGGCCGCTCTGATCGCGCAGGTTCACATCGACCTGAGTGGACAGGCCAACGCGCAACGGGTGCTTGGCCAGTTCTTCAGCGTTGATGTGAATCCGCACTGGCACCCGCTGCACGATCTTGATCCAGTTACCGGTGGCGTTTTGCGCCGGCAGCAATGCAAACGCACTTCCGGTGCCGGCGCCGAGGCTGTCGATGGTGCCGCTGAACTTCACGTCGCTGCCGTAAAGGTCGGCCTCGATGTCCACCGGCTGGCCGATGCGCATGTCACGCAGCTGGGTTTCCTTGAAGTTGGCGTCGATCCACAGCTGATCCAGTGGAATCACCGCCATCAACGCCGTGCCTGGCTGGACCCGTTGACCCAGTTGCACAGAGCGTTTTGCGACATAACCGGTGACCGGTGCAATCAGGGTGCTGCGCGAATTGTTCAAGTAAGCCTGACGCAGTTGCGCGGCGGCCGACATCACGTCCGGGTGCGAGGACACCACCGTGTCATCGACCAGTGCACTGGTGGTTTTCAGTTGCTGCTTTGCATTGGCCAAAGCGTTTTGCGCCGAGGTCAGGTCGTCGCGGGCGTGGGACAGTTCTTCCTGGGAAATCGCCCCGCCGGCGGCGAGGCTTTTACGCCGACTGAAGTTGTCCTGCGCCTTTTGCACTTCCGCCTGTTGGGCGTTGACCTGGGCTTTCATGCCGTCGACGTTGCTGTACAAACCGCGCACCTGACGCACGGTGCGGGCCAGGTTGGCCTCTGCACTTTGCAGACCGATCTGCGCGTCGTTCGGGTCGAAGTTGATCAGCACCTGGCCTTCATGAACCAGGTCGCCATCGTCGGCGCCAATGCTGACCACGGTGCCCGTGACCAGCGGCGTTATTTCCACCACGTTGCCGTTCACGTAGGCGTCGTCGGTGCTTTCGCCCCAGCGCCCGTAGAATTCGTGATAACCCCAGACGCCGACACCGGCGAGGACGACCAGGATCGCGAGCCCCGCCAGCATGACTTTGCGTTTGCGCGGATTGCCAATGTCGGGAGTGTTGTCTGGGGCTTGTGTATTTTCTGCAGTGGCCATGACCATTACCTTGAATTAATTATGCAGCGTGGCTGGGGTTGCGTTGGCCGCGGTCAGGGTGTCGCCCTGAAAACCGCCGCCCAGCGCCTGCATCAGTTGGATCGACAGGTCGATCTGCTCGGCATTCAGGTTGGCCAACTGACGTTGTGCCTGGAGCAATTGCTGCTCGATGCTGAGCACGTCCAGGTAGTTTCCGATGCCGGAACCGTAACGCTGGACCACGGTGTTGTAGGAATCCTGAGCAATGTCGGTAGCGTGTTTTTGAGCGCCAATCTGCCGGCCGATATCGCGCAGCTGGTTGAGGGTGTCGCTGACATCGCCCAGCGCTCTCACCAGGCTTTTGTTGTATTGCGCCACTGCGAGGTCGTAATCGGCGTCGCGGGCATCGAGGTCGGCGCGCAGGCGGCCGCCGTCGAAAATCGGTACCGAGATCGTCGGTGCAATGTTGAAGAAACGACTGGCCGAACCGAACATCGCGTCGCCCAGCAACGACTCGGCACCGGCCGCGGCGCTCAGATTGAGGTTGGGGTAGAACCGGGTCTTGCTGGCGTCGATGTCCTTGCTCGCCGCCTCGACGCGCCAGCGCGCAGCGACCAGGTCCGGACGACGGCCGAGCAACTCGGCGGGCAGGACCGACGGCAACGCGACGGCACTGGCCTGGAGAATCTTCGGCCGGGCAATGTCGTTGCCCCGATCCGGGCCTTTACCAAGCAATACCGCCATGGCGATTTTCGCGCTTTGCAGGCGTTTTTCGGCGTCGATCAGGCCGGCTTCGGAGGTGGCTTCCAGGCTTTCGGTTTGCTGGAACTGGTATTCGCTGTCGATCCCCGAACTCAGGCGACGCTGGCTAAGGTCGAGCATTTGTCTGGTGCGCTTGAGGTCTTCGCTGGCCAGGTCATGAATGATGTGCGCCTGGCCCAGATCGCTATAGGCCCGGGCAACGTCGGCGGCCAGGGTCAGTTGCGCCGCCTGCTGATCGACTTCGGCAGCGCGGGCCTGGCCCAGCGCGGCTTCCCAGGCGTCACGCTGACCGCCCCAGAGGTCGAAGTTGTAATTGAAACTGGCGCCGATGTTACGCACGGTGGAGTACGCACCACCCTCGCCCCTCGGGTCCTGATCGCGGGCCAGGCGCGAACGGCTGATGCCGGCGCTGGCATCGAGGGTCGGCATACGCGCAGCGTCCGCGGCATACGCAGCGGCGCTGGCCTGATGGGCGCGGGCGTCGGCGATCTGCATGTCGGGGCTGTCGTGCAGGGCTTCGCGGATCAAACCGTCGAGTTGTGGGTCACCGAGGCTCTTCCACCAATCGCTTTTCGGCCACGCCGCTGGCGACAGGGTTACACCGCTGAGGGATTGCCCGGCCTTGAGGGTGTTCGCATCTAGGCTTTTGCCTTCGGTGGTCAGGCCGCTGTAGCTGGCGCAACCGGCCAGGGTCATGGCCGCGAGCACAAGACTCAGGCCAGCACGCAAGGTTTTGCTGCTCATTTGCCACCTACCCGCAGCAGCGTGATCGAGTCACCGGCTGCCACCAACATTTTCTTCAGGATCCGTTCCAGGGTTTGCAGCTCGTCCGGGGTGAGGGCGCCAGCCAGTTCGTTCATGGCGTCGGCGCCGATGTCCGGAAGGCGGTCAGTCAACTGCTGGCCTTGCTCAGTTAACACAAGCTGCACCTGACGGCGGTCGGCGTCGGAACGTTGGCGGGCGAGGAAACCTTTCTGTTCCAGACGATCGAGCATGCGGGTCATCGAACCACTGTCGAGCGACAGGTGGCGGCACAGCTCGGCCGGGGTGTCGACGCCGAATTGGGCCATGATGATTAGCACTTTGAACTGCGCGGCGGTGATGCCGTGGGGTTCCATGTGCGTGTCGATGATCCGGTCCTTGAGCAACGCCGCGCGTCCGAGCAAGAGGCCGAGATGGCAGGTGTGGAATTCGTCTGGGGTGAAATGCTTCATCTGATCACCAATTAGCTGCCTAGGCAGTGAATGTATGACTAGATGTTACTGCCTAGGCAGCGAATGTCAACGTAATAGTTAGGTTGCTTGGTATTTGACTGTTAAATAGCGGGGATTTGCGGTGACCGGACAGCCGCCTTCGCGAGCAAGCCCGCTCCCACATTGGAGTTGCGGCGTGCACAAATTCAATGTGGGAGCGGGCTTGCTCGCGAAGGGAGCGACTCGGTTTCGGAGGAGAACGCGGGACCTAGAAATCCCGCTTGTAGAAAATATCCAGCGAACTGGCCACGCCGCCCGCCGCTTCGAGATAAACCTTCTTGCTCAGCTTGTAACGCAGGGCAATGGTGTTGGCCGGCTCAAATACGCCAACCCCATAACGCAGGCTGAGCTTCTCGGAAATATTACCGCTGGCAACCACGCTCGTGGTGTTGCCGCTGCCTTGGGTATCGAGCTGGAAATCCTGAATCCCCAGATCGCTGGCCAGTTTGCCGGTCATTCCGGAACTGCCCATCAAACCCAGGCCGAGCGCGGCTTGAGCCAACATGTTGTTGTCTTCACCGGTGGTACTCAGCGGACGCCCGAGCACCAGGTAGGACAAGGCCTGTTCCTGACTCATCGCCGGTTCGGAGAAAATCTGCGTGGTCGGCTGCTCGGCGCTGCCGCTCAAACGGATACCGGCGATGACGTCGTCAGTCTGGCGAATCGCCTCGATGTCCAGATAGGGCTGATCGATCGGGCCGGCAAACAGCAAGCGCGCCCGGCGCACCGTCAACCGCTGGCCGTAGGCCCGATAGCGTCCATCGTTGAGCCACAGCTCGCCGCGCGTGTCCATGTTGTCGCCAATGTGCACATGCCCCTGCAGGTTGGCGGTCAGGCCAAACCCGACGAAGCTGAGTTTGTCCTCGCCAACCACCACGTCGATGTCCATTTTCATCGCCAGCGGTGGTTTGCCCTCTTCGGTTTGCTGACCAATGATCACCGTGTCATCGGACACTTTGACCGTCGATGGCGGCAACTCGCGCACGGTAATTTCACCTCGGGGCACCAGCACTTTGCCGGCGATGGCCAGCTCGTCGCCCTTCATCGAAATCTTCAGGTCCGGCGCCACTTCAAGCTTGGCGTACGGCTCGACCGTGACCGGCAGTTGCGTACCCTTGAGCGCCAGATCCACTACCAGCGCCTGCCCCCAGGTGACAGCGCCGTTCAGGCTGCCCTGCCCGCTCTTGCCGCTTTTCCAGCCACCGCTCAACTGCACGGTTTCGCCGGAGATCACCGCTTGAAGCTGCAAGGCTTCAAGGTCCATCGGCAGCTCAGGCCCGGAGATTTCACCGTCGCTGAGCAGCAGATTGCCGTTCACCAAAGGCGCCATCAAGGTGCCTGCGATCGTGCCGCTACCATTCAAGCGACCGGTCAGTTTCTCGACCATCGGCAGAAACGGTCGCGCCACGGACAAATCGAGCCCGTTGAGACGGAACGACCCGGTCAGCGGTTTGTTCTTCGGCAGCGGATTGATCTGCGCCTGCACACTCAATTCGCCAAGCTTGCCGCCGACGAAGTTGAGGTCGGTGTCGATTCGTTTTGGCGTGAGTTTGCTGGTGAGTTTCAGGGTCTGGTACGGGAAATCCAGCCACTGTTCTTTCTCCCTCATGCGCAGCGTACCGCCGCTGGCATCGAGGCTGATCTGGCCGTTCGGGCCACCGGCCGGCAGGTCCAGTTGCAGGTCGGCGTTGAGCCGGCCCTTCCAGGCGAAATCCTTGGGCAACCACTGCGCCAGGCTGTCGATCGGGAATTGCTTGAGGTGGTAACGCAGCTTCGGCTCCGGCATCAGGCGCTGATCTTCACCGCACAGACTGGCCGGACCGGAGATCCAGCAATGGGCGCCGAAGTTGATTTTGCCGTCCACCAGCCGTTCGAGTTTCGCCGGACCTTGCAGTTTCCAGTCCTGACCACCGGCCTGAATATCGCCACTGGCCAGGCGCCCGCGCCAGTTGCCTTTGTCCAGATTGCCGTCGAAGCCGAGGGCCAGTTTCAGCTGCGGGCCTTGCAGATCGAGCACCAGTTTCTGGTTTTTGATATCGCCCTGACCGCTGGCGGTCAACGTCCCCAGTGAGGTGTCGCCGGTCTGAATGCCGCTGCCCTTGAAGTCGATTTTCGCTCGCTGCGCGCTGTCGAGGGTGGCGTCGAGGTTCAGGCTTTGCAGGCGATTGTCTTCGAAGGCCAGCTGCGTGCCCTGCAACCCGAGTTTGCCTTGCGGTGCCTTGAGCGTGCCGGCGACATCGACGCGGCCGTTGAGCTGACCACGCAGTTGCGGCCAAAGCTGAGCCAGGCGCGGCAGCTTAATGTCGATCTGGCCGGCGAGTTTCTGTTGAAGGCTGCCTTTGCCGGTGATGCTGTTATCACCCAGACGGATGTGCAGCGCGCTGAGGTTCCATTGCTCGCCGCCGCCATCGGCTTTCGCTTGCAGAACGGCCGGTTGTCCGCGCAGTTTGCCCTTCAGATCCAGGTCCGCGTTGAGGCTGAGCTTTTCATTCTTCATCTCGCCTTTGCTGCGCAGCGGTCCGGCCAGGGTGCCCGGCAACTCCGCGAACCAATACGCCGGGTTGATCGCCGAGAGGTCGAGCGCGGTGTCCCAGGCAATGCCATCGGCAAATTGCAGGTTCAGGTGCCCTTCAGCCTTGCCTTGCCCGGCTTCGAGCTGGATTTGTTGCAGGTAGATTTTCGTCAGGTCGCCGGCGAACGGGCTGCTCAGGGTGAACGCTCCGGCCGGACCATCCAGTGCGGCCTTGAAATGGCCGAGGTAGTTGCCGTCGGTGTAGGAGACTTCACCGTTGAAACTGCGCAGGGCCACTTGCGGCTCGTCGATCAACGGATAGAGCCGGTGCCAGGGGAAATCCAGCCAGTCGATTTTCGCCGTGGCGTTCAGGCCTTTGCTCCAGTCCAGCACGCCCGCGAGCTTGAGGCTTTGCTTGTCGTTGGCGGTCAGGTCCAGCCCGGCGATCTGCGCGCCGTTGGCGTCGACCTTGCCTTGCAGCAACAACGCGACCGGGCCTTGCTCGGCAGGTAGCGTGGCGTTGCCGCGCAGCTGGTAACCGTTTTTCAGGTCACCGTCGCCGGTGAGTTCCACCTGATTGAGTTGCAGCGTATCCGGCAAATCGGCACTGGGCTTGAAGCCGTCAGCGGTGATCCGCACCTTGGCTGGCAGGTTTTCCACCAGCGGCTGCAACTCGCCGGTCAGTTGGCCGTTCAGGTAACCGCTGCTGTCGGCTTTCAGGTTCAGGGTTTTCAGCAGGTCGCCGTTAATATTCAGGGCCAGCGCCCAGGGTTCGGGGGCTGGCAGGGTCAATTTGCCCTCGGCCTTGAGCGGCCAGTTGCCGGTGGGTTGCAGCAGGCCGGACAGATTCAGGCTCAGATCATCACGTTGCAGCTGCACGGAATCGATCTGCAACCCCTGTTCGGTCCAGTGCGCCGCCAGTTGCAGGCCTTTGAGTTCTTCGCTGCCGTTGAACAACAGACTGCCGATCTGCACGTCGCCCAGCTCGATCGCCAGCGGCAACTTCAAGTCCGGCAGACTGATCGGACCGCTGCTTTCTTCTTCGCTACCCGGCGGAAATTGCAGGCTGACCTGATCGGCCTTCAACTGCTCGATGCACAGGGTCATGCGCGTCAGGCACAACGGCGACCAGGCGAAAATCACTTTATCCAGCTCAACCCGGCGGGTGTCCTGCTGCCAGACCAGATGCCCGGCGCTCCATTGCCCGCCCAGACGGCCCTGGAAATTCTCGATGGTCAAACCCGGCACAAATCCGAGCGCCCAGCGGCTGCCAGTCGCCGTACCCAGCACCGTGGTCACGGTCAGCAGCACCAGCATCAGCAGCGCCAGAATCGCCAGCAGCGTTACTTTTAAACCACGCTTCACAGCTCAGGCCCCATGGAAAAGTGCAGCCGAATGCCGCCGTCGTCGTCCATCGCGTGGGCCAGGTCGAGGCGGATCGGCCCCACGGGAGACACCCAGCGCACGCCGATACCCACGCCGGTTTTGAGGTTCGGCAGTTCAAGTGTGTTGAAGGAGTTGCCTTGGTCGACAAAGGTCGCAACCCGCCATTTTTCGGCGATGGAATATTGATACTCGACGCTGCCGGCAATCATGTAGCGGCCACCGATGCGATCGCCCTCGGAGTTTTCCGGGGACAGGCTCTGGTAGTCGTACCCGCGCACGCTCTGATCGCCACCGGCGAAGAAACGCAGCGACGGCGGCACCGATTTGTAGCCGTTGGTGGCGCTGCCGCCCACCTGCACCCGACCGAGGAAACGGTGTTTATCGAACACAGTGGTCAAACCTTTCACCAACGCCGTGCCATACAGCAGGTTGGTGTCGGACCCCAGCCCTTCCTTGGCGACTTTGCTTTCGAACTGCAGGCGATAGCCGTTGTGCGGGTCGATGCGGTTGTCGCTTTTGAGGTAGGAATAGCTGACGCCGGGCATCAGCAAAGTGCTCAGGCCCGAATCGTCGCCGAGTCGATATTCTTCTCGTTGCCATTTCAGCGACACCACCCGCTGCCAGCCGCTGGGCAACTTGCTGTGCCACTCGGGACCGAGGGTCAGCAGTTTGCTCAGGCTGTCCTTGTCGGCAATTTCTTCGCTCTGATAGCCACCGGCGAAGCGCAATTTGTCGGTCAGCGGCGGGTCCAGCGGAATGTCGTAGAACAGCCCGACGTTCTGCCGTGGCGCCGAGACTTCGGTTTCCCAGCCATAGCTGTGGCCTTGAGGGTTGACCCAGTGCCGGGTCCAGTTGGCCTTGACCCGTGGGCCGACGTCGGTGGAATAGCCCATACCCAGGCCCATCGTCCGTGGCTTGCGGGTTTCCAGTTTGACGTCCACCGGAATCACATCATTTTTTGACGCTGTTGGCGCGGCGTCTACGCGCACACCTTCGAAGTAGCCGCTGGCCTGCAGATTCTGATTCAGTTCGGCGATCAGTTCGGAGTCATAAGGCGCACCCGTCTTGAACGGCACCATGCGTTGCAGGAGTTCTTCGTCGAACGGCGTATCGCCTTCGAAACTGACCTTGCCGAGGGCATAACGCGGACCGCTTTCATAGATCAGTTCGATGTCGGCGACGCCCGCTCTCGGGTCGACCGATAGCTTCTGCCGAGTGAAATAGCCACTGAAAAAACCGAAACGCGAAGCCTGGTTCTGGATCAGGCGCTTGGCGTCTTCGTAGCGGCCATGATTGAGCACCGCGCCGGTTTTCAGCGCGTCGCTTTTCGGTACACGAAAAGATTTGAAAGAGGCCGCCGGGCCGTCGATGCGGATCGTGACCGTGCGTAAATGAATCGGCTCGCCCGGGTCGATGTTGAGCACCAGGCGTGGCGTCTTGCCGCCCTTCACGTCGCTGTCGATTTGCGGCTGGTAATATCCCAGGGCCTGGGCCGCCTTGCGCGCCTGTTCTTCGGCGCCACGACTGAAGCGCAACAAGGCTTCTTCGTCACGATCGCCGAGGCTGCCGATATAGCCCTCTATATTGGCCTTCAGTTCGTCGTTTGACGGTTTGATCCGCACATCCAATTCACTTTGCGCCAGCGCCGCGCAGCTGGTAATCAGCATCAGCACGCCGCTGGTCATTCTTCCTGGAAACTTCATAGGCGCGGATGCTATCACGAGCTTGGGAGCGTGATAGAGCCTCGTGTCCCGCGAAAGTTCTACTGTTTATGCCGATGCGGTTTGCAGCACTTGCGGATTGGGATGAAAAAACACGTGTTCGCGGATCGGTCCTACGGCGACCTCGCCGATTTCCTCATAACCCTGACGCTTGTAGAACTCCAGATAACGCGGATTCCCGGTGTCGAGCACCACCCCTTCAGAGTGCTCATCCACCGCGCACCAGTTGTGCACCGCTTGCAACAGCTGCTCGCCGAAGTGCTTGCCCTGGAATTGCGGATGAACCCCCAGCAACGGCAATAAATGGACCGAGTCGGACGGCACGCACGCCATCACCGCGTCGTGGTATTCGAGGTAGCGTCGGGTACAACGAAACCCGGTGCTCAGTACCATCCGCAGGCGCCAGGCCCAGCTTTCAGTGATGCCCAAGCGACGTTGCGGCGGCGCGATCAACGCGATGCCGATCAAGCGGTCGTTGACCAGCAGGCCGATGGCCGGCAGGTCCTGAAGAAAGTGTTGTTTGACCAGCTCGCGCACGGTGGCGCGGACCCGCTGTTCATAACCAGGACGTTCGGCCTCGAAGAGGTAACCGAAGGTCGGCTCGTGGCGGTAAGCCTGGTACAACAGGAAGCGGGCTTCACGGGAATAGCCGCTGTCGAGCATGTGGATGTCGGCGATGGCGGTCGAGGTTTCGGGCATAGCGGTAGATCTCCCCGGCGCAGCTCGGGTGGCTGCGCTCTTATTGGTACGAGCCTGTGGGTGGACTCACAGTTCCCCAGACAGGTATAGACCAAGTCAGGATCTACATCGACTGTGCTGGCCTCTTCGCGGGCAAGCCCGCTCCCACAGGTCCAATAGTGTTCGCAGACTTTGTGTACGACACGGACACTGTGGGAGCGGGCTTGCCCGCGAAGAGGCCAGCACTGCCGATAGAGATCTGACAGAACACAGTGAATCCCCTCGCCTGACACTGGCCCGATTCCCACAGGTCAGCTAGCATCGCCCTTTTGCCAGGACCTGCTGACCATGAAGATCGTCTCCTTCAACATCAACGGGCTGCGCGCTCGTCCCCATCAGCTGGCGGCGCTGATCGAAAAGCATCAACCCGACGTGATCGGGCTGCAGGAAACCAAGGTCCACGACGACCAGTTCCCACTCGCCGAGGTTCAGGCGCTGGGCTATCACGTGTATTTCCATGGGCAAAAGGGTCACTACGGTGTCGCGCTGCTTTCGCGCCAGGAACCGCTGGCGCTGCACAAAGGATTTGTCACCGATGAAGAAGACGCTCAGCGCCGCTTCATTTGGGGCACCTTCGCCGACGCCACTGGCGTGCCGGTGACTATCATGAATGGCTATTTCCCACAGGGCGAAAGCCGCGACCATCCGACCAAATTCCCGGCCAAGGAACGTTTCTACAAGGATCTGCAGCACTTGCTGGAAAGTCAGTTCAGCAACGAGCAGCCGGTGGTGGTGATGGGCGACGTGAACATTTCCCCGCAAGACTGCGACATCGGTATCGGCCCGGACAATATGAAACGCTGGCTGAAGACCGGCAAATGCAGCTTCCTGCCGGAAGAACGCGAGTGGATGGCCCGCCTGAAGAACTGGGGCCTGGTGGACAGCTTCCGTCACCTGAATCCGGACGTGGCCGACCGTTTCAGCTGGTTCGACTACCGCAGCCGCGGGTTTGAGGATGAACCCAAGCGCGGATTGCGGATTGACGTGATCATGGCGTCCCACGGCTTGTTGCCGCGGTTGAAGGATGCCGGCGTGGACTACGAACTGCGCGGGATGGAAAAGCCATCGGATCATGCGCCGATCTGGCTTGAGTTGAGCTGATACCCCTCTATATCTACAAAAATCAACTGTGGGAGCGAGCTTGCTCGCGATAGCGCACGGTCAGCCAACATCAAAGTTGAATGTCAGTCCCTCATCGCGAGCAAGCTCGCTCCCACAATGCTGGCAATTGTCATCTTTCGGAAACCTTACTGACTTAATCTCCCCGCACTTTCTTTGGCTTTATAAGGTGCCGGCATGACGCTGCGCGTTTTTTTCCTGTTGATGCTCTGCGCCGGGCTGCCACTCTCTGCATCGGCCGGGGACTTGCCAACGCCGAAACACGGCCCGGTGCTACGCATTCAGGGTTCCAACACCATCGGCGCGGCATTGGGTCCGGCGCTGGTCGAGGGATTGATGCGCGAGCAAGGCTTGCTCAAAGTCCACAGCGAAGCCCCGGACACCGCCAACGAACTGCGGGTGGTCGGCGAAACGGCACAGGGTCGACGGGTCCAGGTGGACGTCGCGGCCCACGGCTCCAGCACCGGTTTCATCGCTCTGAAAAATGCCACCGCGGACCTTGCCGCCGCTTCGCGCCCGATCAAGGACAGCGAACTGAAGGCCCTCAACTCCCTCGGCGATCTGAAAAGCCCCGGCGCCGAACAGGTCATCGCCATCGATGGCCTGGCCATCATTCTTCATCCGCAAAACCGGCTGAATCAACTCAACACCGAGCAACTGGCGCTCATCTTCAGCGGCGAAGCCAAGACCTGGGAAGAGCTCGGCGGCAGCGGCGGGCCGATTCATCTGTACGCGCGCGATGACCAGTCAGGCACCTACGACACCTTCAAGGAAGTGGTGCTCAGCCGTCGTGGGAAAACGCTGAACAGCGCGGCGAAACGTTTCGAATCCAGCGAGCAGTTGTCCGACGCGGTCAGCCTCGATCCGCAAGGCATCGGATTTATCGGCCTGCCCTACGTGCGCCAGGCCAAAGCCGTGGCGATTGCCGATGGCCAGTCCCAGGCCATGTTGCCACTCAACAACCTGATCGCCACCGAAGACTATCCACTGTCGCGCCGGCTGTTCTTATACCTGCCGCCCAACGGCAAAAATCCATGGGCCGAAGCCTTGGTGGCGTTCGCCCAAAGCAGCAAAGGACAGGCCATCGTCGCGGCCAACGGGTTTATTGCCCAGACCGTCCAGGCCATGGCCGTCACACCGAACGCGCTGATGCCCGAGGGCTATCAGGCACTCAGCCGCCACGCCCAGCGCTTGAGCGTGAATTTTCGTTTCGAAGAAGGCAGCGCGACGCTGGATAACAAGGCGCGGCAGGACCTGACACGGGTGCTTGATTACATCAGGCAGAACGAGAAAACCAACCGGCAGGTGACGCTGGTGGGGTTTGGCGATGCCAAGAGTGATCCGGCGCGGGCCGATCTGCTGTCGAAACTGCGGGCCATGGCGGTGCGACGGGAATTGGTGAAAAGCGGCGTGGTGTTTCGCGAGATTCGCGGCTTTGGCGCCGAGATGCCAGTGGCGGCCAACAGCGCGGATGAAGGGCGGATCAAGAATCGTCGGGTTGAGGTTTGGGTGTATTGACTGGCAAAGTTTGTGTACATATCCGTTGCTGCGGTAACGGCCGCCAATGGTTCCGCCCTTACGGCGGGTCACTTTCGAAAAGCCGGAATGCCGGCCCAGGCGAAAGTAACCAAAGCGCTCTTGCCCCTTTCGTTCGGTGCCTCGCTAATGCTCGGCATGCCCTCGCTCCGGTCCTGCTCCGTGGGCCCGCCGCGATCGGTCATCCATGGCCGTGCGCGGCCTCTCGAGGGGGCGGTGCGTCAAGATCAACAGCTGCGGCGAGCTAACGCTCGGCCTGATAAGTGGTGACCTGATAAGTGGTGAAAAGCCAAAGCTGTACGCCGATCCCCTGTGGGAGCGAGCTTGCTCGCGATGGACGTCAACGATAACGCGGGCTGTCTGGATGATCGCGTTCTCCGGACGTTTTTCGCGAGCAAGCTCGCTCCCACAGGTACAAGGCTGCTCTGGCTCTGGCTGTAGATCTTGCTTTGGCTGTTGATCTTGATCTGCCCCGTCGGAAGGCCGAGTGGAGGTTCTGCGCAGTGGGCACCGCGGCAAGGATGCCGCGGTAGCCGCCCCCGGCCATGGATGCCGATGGCGGCGGGCCCACGGAGCAGGACCGGAGCGAGGGCATGGCGAGCCTAAGCGAGCCACCGTACGTCAGGGGCGCGAGCGCTTGGTTACTTGGCGCTGGGCGGCATTCCGTTTTTCCAAGTAACCCGCCGTAAGGGCGGAACCAATAGCAGCCGTTACCGCAGGAATGGATTTGTACTCATACCAAAAAACCGGTCGGCTATCAGGCCGCCTTCGCGAGCAGGCTCGCAATGGTTCCGGGGCTATCCGCAAGACACCTCACGGTATTAGCCAATCAGCCGACCAACTTCTCCAGCTGCGCCGCAGTATCCACCGCACCCATTGTCTTGGCGGCGTCCAGCGCCGAGACACCATTGGCATCCTTGGCTTTCGGATCAGCGCCTTTACTGATCAGGTAATCGACGATTTCAACGCGGTTGAACATTGCCGCCATCATTAGCGCCGTGCGACCGTCGAACGACGAGCCTTCCACTTGCGCGCCACCTTCGACCAACGCCTTGACCACCGCCAGGTCGCCCTTGAACGCCGCGCCGGCAATCGGGCTCTGGCCGTTGTCGTTGCGAATCTCCGGGTCAGCCTTGTGCTCGAGCAGGACTTTCACGGTTTCCACATGACCGTGGTAAGCGGCCAGCATCAGCAAGGTGTCACCCTTATGGTTGCGCAGGTTCGGCGGCAGGCCTTTGGTCAGCAGCGCAGCCATCATGGCCGCATCGCCCTCGCGCGCTTTGTTGAAGACCTGTTCGGCAAACTCGGCGGCTTCTTCGGGGGTCATCTGGCGGCTTTGATCGGACATTGGAGACTCCACTTACAGTTATTCGCAAAGGCGACAGTTTCCCGAGCGGCCCCGACACTGTCACTTGTTTTTTCTCAAGGCGCCCCATAGCCACATTCAATAGCGGTACTTGCCGCCATGAATGTCCGCCAGCAATTGTTCGGTGACCTGCACGTAAGTCTCGGTCCCGGGCAACCAGGCGTAGATCGGATCATCACCGGTTTTGCCTGGGTCGAAGGCTTCGTCCTTGAGCCGGGTCTTCTGGTACTTGAAGGTGCCGGTGGTCTCCATTTTCACTTTTACGCGCAGGAACAACGGCACCGCATAAACCGGCATATGCTCGCGGGCGAAGGTCAGCAGTTCGCTGAAATCCAGCGTTGCCAAGGACTCGGCAGGCGTGATTGCCGCCATCCCCGCGCGCCCGTTGGTGTTGTGCACTTCCACACCATAGGCCACGGCTTCGGAAATGTTCGGGTGTTGCAGCAGGATGTTCTCGACCTCGGTGGTCGAGACGTTTTCGCCCTTCCAGCGGAAAGTGTCACCCAGACGATCGACGAACTGCGCGTGACCAAAACCGATGTTGCGCAACAGGTCACCGGTGTTGAAATACCGGTCGCCTTTCTCGAACACATCGTGGAGCACGACCTTTTCGGTCTTCTGAGGATCGGTGTAACCGTCCAGTGGCGCCTTGTCGTCGATCTTTGCCAACAACAGCCCCTGCTCGCCCTTGGCCACCTTGCGCATGAAGCCCGTGGCGTCCCGGGTCGGCGCGCCGCTGTCGTGGTCGTAGGCCGCCAGTTCCCATGACATCAGGGAAAAACCAACGGTGTTGTCGAAGTTGAGAATGTTGGTGAAACCGATATTGCCGTCGCTGGCGGCGTACAACTCGCAAATGTGGTTCACGCCAAAGCGCGTCTTGAATTCCCGCCATGCACCAGGGCGCAGGCCGTTGCCGATCATTTTTGTCACGCGGTGCCGGCTGTCGTCGGCGCGCGGCGGTTGATCGACGAGGTAGCGGCACAGTTCGCCGACGTAACCGAGGGTGGTTGCGCGGTAGTTGCGCACATCGCTCCAGAACTGGCTGGCGCTGAACTTGCGGCGGATGGCAAACCCCGAGGCGCCGCTGATGGCCGAGCCCCAGCACACGCACAGCCCGGTGGCGTGATACAACGGCAGGGTGCAATAGACGATGTCCTCGGGGCGCATGTCCAGCGCGATCAAGCCGAAGCTCGCGGAGCTGCGCATCCAGCGGCCGTGCTTGAACACGCCGGCCTTGGGCAGCCCGGTGGTGCCCGAGGTGTAGATGTAGAAACACGGATCGTCGAGATAAACCTGCTGGCTGCTGGCGGGGTTGTCGTCGGGGCGGTCGGACGTCGCCGTCATCAGGTTGATGAAGCCGTCGGGCGCAATGCCCGGCTGGTTGCAAGTGTCTTGATCGGCGACATACCAGGTGCGCGCAGCGTCGATAGAGACCTGCTCGCGCACCACGGAAAACGCCGGCACCAACTCTTCACCCACGATAATCGCTGTGGGCGCCACCAGATTCAGGCTATGGGCCAAGGTATCGCGCGTCTGCGAAGTATTGAGCAAGGCGCTGATCGCGCCGACCTTGGCCACCGCCAGAATCGTCACCAGCAGCTCCGGACGATTCTCGATGAAGACCGCCACCACGTCGCCCTTGCGGATGCCTTGGGCAATCAAGTGATGGGCAATGCGATTGGCCCACTGATTGACCTGTGAATAGCTGAGCACTACGGCGCCCTGCAGCAATGCAGGGCCATGGGGATTGCGCAAGGTCGCTTGCTCGAAGCTCCAGCCCAGGCCGCACGGTTGGGTCGGGTCCTTGACGTTGGCGGCTTTCATGCCCTTCACCACCCGAGGGATGGCCTTGGCAATCGAAGGCAGCTTGCGGAGCATCATGCCCCAGGTAATCGTGTCGTTCGTCGTGCGGCTCATGCTTGCTCCCGTGCGATTTTTTTATTGTCGGGCGACGGTGATTGAGCCCGAAAATACGTCAACGGTTCTTGAGCTGTACACGCGGTTTTTGAAATGTTTTGTATCCGCGGACGAGGTCCTTACATCGCAAACAACGGCGGTGCGAATTGGTTCAGTCGAATCGTCATCGACCTCGCAAAATGCAGGATGCACGATGGCCATTCATGCAGATTGCACGAAAGTAAAAATTTGGTGAAAAATTAACTTATTGATTTATAAATGTTTTTAAAAATACGGTTGCTGGCACAATCACTGCAACTACCTCTGCATGCTTGCCTTTCAAGAGCTTACGGAGCCAAACGACATGAGCCTGATCCAAGAAAAATTTTCGTCCCTGTTCTCCAACTTCGAAGTGACCACCCAGCCTCGTCCAGACGGTGGCATTCTGCTGACCTTGCGTAGCTGCGAAGGTCGGGTATTCAAACGCTCGATTTCCTACCAGCAATTGCATGCCGGTGATCAGCTGTCATGGGTGATCAGCGCCATTCGCCGTGATCTGGCGGAACAGGCCAGTGAACTGCCGCAGATCTCCATGTTGCAGAGCCAGCAGCGGTTTGCGTTGCCGACTTATCACTCGGTGTAAACATTCTCGCGCTGTAAACAAACAGGCCGTGAGAGCTTTCGCTCCATGGCCTGAGTTGTTTCTGACGATATGCAATTCCCTCTGTGGGAGCGAGCTTGCTCGCGATAGCGGTCGGTCAGACGACATTGATGCTGACTGACACACCGTCATCGCGAGCAAGCTCGCTCCCACAGGTTATGTGCAACGTCGCTAAAACGTGGAAGGATCGATCCGCGCAAAGCTGTCCACGGTCACATGCCCTGCCAACTCCCCGCCTTCACGGGCCAGCCCATACGTCGCCATGCCGGCCGTGCGCGCCGCGTCCAGTTCCTCGACAATGTCCGACAGAAACAGAATCTGCGCCGCTTCAAGGCCAATAGCTTGGGTGATGCGCTGGTAAGACTGCGCCTCACGCTTGGGCCCCGACGTGGTGTCGAAATAATCGCTGAACAACGGCGACAAATCCCCCGCTTCCGAGCAGCCGAAAATCAGTTTTTGCGCCTGAATCGAACCCGAAGAATAAACAAACAGTTTGTAACCTTCCTGATGCCAGCGTTTCAGCGCTTCGACGGCGTCCGGATAAACATGTCCTTTCAACTGCCCGGCTTGATAGCCCTGCGCCCAGACCATACCTTGCAAGGCCTTGAGCGGCGTGGCTTTGCGGTCTTCGGCGATCCAGCCCAGGAGGATCTCGATAACGCGCTCGACGTCCGCGTCCGGCTCATCGCTGTCCCGGCGCACGGCGTCCAGTTGCTCAGCCACGTCGGCGCGCGCGGCGTGCTGGCGAACGAAGTCCGGCAGGTGTTTGGCGGCGTACGGAAACAACACGTCGAACACAAAGCTCACCGCGCTGGTGGTGCCTTCGATATCGGTGAGGATCGCTTTGATCGGCATCGGCTCAGTCCTCAAGACGCGGGAAACGGCTGGCGATGTCTTCGCCGGTGAAATTGGCCACCCAGCCTTCGGGATTGTTGAACAGGCGGATCGCGACGAAATGCGGATGCTCGCCCATGTCGAACCAGTGCGGTGTGCCGGCCGGCACCGAGATCAGGTCGTTCTTCTCGCACAGCACGGCGTAGACGTAATCGTCGATGTGCAGAGTGAACAAGCCACGGCCAGCGACGAAAAATCGTACTTCGTCCTCGCCGTGGCGGTGTTCGTCGAGGAACTTGGCGCGCAACTCGGCTTTTTGCGGGTGGTCGCTGTTCAGGCTGATCACATCGACGGTGATGTAACCGCGCTCGGTCATCAGTTTGTCGATTTGCTCCTGATACGCGGCGATCACCTCTTCCTGGCTGGCGCCCGGCTGGATTTTCGCCGCCGCTTGCCAGCGATCGAAGCGCACGCCCTGCTCGGCCAGGGTCGAGGCGATGTCTTCGAAATGGGTAAGCACCTTGTTCGGAATGTCAGGGCTTGAGACGTGGTAGACGGACAGGCTGCTCATCAGGGCAACTCCTTAACGGTTTAGGATCGAACGCGTCTTCAACTCGCACTCGAACAAAAATTCGAAGGCCTCGATCTGCCGCAGCGCATCGCTCATGCGCGCGCCCCAGGTGTAGAGGCCATGGCCGCGGATCAGATAGCCGACGCAATCGGGATGGGCTTCCAGCCAAGGCTGCACCTTGGCGGCCAGGCGCGCAATGTCCTGATCGTTGTCGAAAATCGGCACTCGCACTTGGGACTCGTGGGTCGACACGCCGCTGAAGGCTTTTTGCAGTTCGTAGTCTTCGAACTCGATGAAAGCTTCCGGCGTCAGGCGCGACAGCACTGTGGCGTTCACCGAATGGGTATGCAGCACCGCGCCGATTTCCGGGCGCCAACTGTAGAGTTGGGTGTGCAACAAGGTTTCGGCCGACGGTCTCTTGCCAGGTTCCAGGCTGTTGCCTGACAGATCCGTGGCCAGCACATCATCGATGCCCAACAGGCCTTTGTGCTTGCCGGACACGGTGAGCAAGGCTTCAGTCGGCGACAGACGGGCCGAATAATTGCTGCTGGTAGCCGGCGACCAGCCGCGGCCATACAGAAAACGCCCGGCGTCGATGATTTCCTGGGCGAGGTGTTCACGGGTAAGGCTCATGGCCTGTCCTCTTGCATACGTGTAGCAATGATAACGGCAGCGGCGAAGGCTGCGAGACTGGCAATACTAAACGTGAACGTGGCCCCGAGGGCATTCCAGCTGTAGCCGGAGTACAACGCACCCAATGCGCCACCGGTGCCGGCCAGCGCGGCATACAACGCCTGGCCCTGCCCTTGCTGGCGCGCACCGAAGCTACGTTGCACGAACTGGATGGCAGCCGCGTGAAAGCTGCCGAACGTCGCCGCGTGCAGCACTTGGGCAAACAGCAGCACCCAGACGAATTCGGCGAACGAGCCCAGCAACAACCAACGCAGCGCCGCCAGCAGAAAACTCGCCAGCAGCACCCGGCGCACCGAGAAGCGCGCGAGAATCTTGCTCATGACCAAAAACATCAAGACTTCGGCCACCACGCCGAGCGCCCAGAGCATGCCGATCAATCCACGGCTGTAACCCAATCGCTCAAGGTGCAAGGTCAGAAAGGTGTAATACGGACCGTGACTCACCTGCATCAGCGCCACGCAACCGTAAAACGCCAGCACACCGGGATTGCGCAATTGCTTGAGAAAGCCGTCGCCGGCAATCCGTTCGCCCTGAACCGGTTGCGCGTTCGGCACCCACACACTGCTGACCACGATCCCCGCCATGATCAGCACCAGCGCCACCGGGTAAATGTCCAGGCTGAGCCATTCGAACAATCGCCCCAGCGCAACCACGGTGATGATGAAACCGATGGAGCCCCACAAGCGAATCTGGCTGTAGCGCTGGGTCTGGCCGTTCAGGTGCGCCAGGGTAATGACTTCAAATTGCGGCAACACCGCGTGCCAGAAAAACGCATGCAAGGCCATGACCATCGCCAGCCAGGCGTAGGTTTTGCTGACAAAGACCAGCGAAAAGGTCAGCAACGTACACACCGCGCCGAAACGCACGATAGCCAGACGCCGACCGGTGTAGTCGCCGAGCCAGCCCCAGATGTTCGGCGCGACGCAGCGCATCAGCAGCGGGATCGCCACCAGCTCGCCGATGCGTGCCGCGGAAAATCCAAGGTGATCGAAGTACAGCGCCAGAAACGGCGCTGTCGAACCGAGCAAGGCGAAATAGAACAGATAAAAACTGGAGAGCCGCCAGTACGGAAGCGCCGCCACGCCCGTCAGACCGCAGCGGCTTTGATATCAGCCATTAAAGCTGACCCAGCACCGGCGTGCTCACGCGCACATCGGCATTCTGCCCGCGGTGACGCAGCAAGTGATCCATCAGCACGATGGCCATCATCGCTTCGGCAATCGGCGTGGCGCGAATGCCGACGCACGGGTCGTGGCGACCCTTGGTGATGACCTCCACCGGATTGCCGTGGACGTCGATGGACCGGCCCGGCGTGGTGATACTGGATGTCGGCTTCAACGCCAGGTGCGCCACGATCGGCTGACCGGAAGAAATGCCACCGAGGATGCCGCCGGCGTTGTTGCTGAGGAAACCTTCCGGAGTCATCTCATCGCGATGCTCGGTGCCCCGTTGCGCGACGCTGGCGAAACCGGCGCCGATTTCCACGCCTTTGACCGCGTTGATGCTCATCAGCGCATGGGCCAGTTCGGCATCGAGACGGTCGAAGATCGGCTCGCCGAGGCCCGGCATCACGCCTTCGGCGACCACGGTGATTTTCGCGCCGACCGAATCCTGGTCGCGGCGCAGCTGGTCCATATAGGCTTCCAGTTCTGGAACCTTGTCCGGATCAGGGCTGAAAAACGCGTTCTCTTCCACCGAATCCCAGGTCTTGAACGGAATTTCGATCGGGCCGAGCTGGCTCATGTAACCCCGAATGACGATGCCCTGGGTGGCCAGGTATTTCTTGGCAATCGCGCCGGCCGCCACGCGCATGGCGGTTTCCCGCGCCGAGCTGCGACCGCCGCCGCGGTAATCGCGTTCGCCGTATTTGTGGTGATAGGTGTAGTCAGCGTGCGCCGGGCGGAACAGGTCCTTGATCGCCGAGTAGTCCTTGGACTTCTGGTCGGTGTTGCGGATCAACAAACCGATAGAGCAACCGGTGGTGCGGCCTTCGAAGATGCCGGAAAGGATTTCGACCTCGTCGGCTTCCTGGCGCTGCGTCGTGTGGCGGCTGGTGCCGGGTTTGCGGCGGTCGAGGTCGCGCTGCAAATCCTCCAGGGAAATTTCCAGACCCGGCGGGCAGCCGTCGACAATGGCGACCAACGCCGGACCATGGCTTTCGCCTGCGGTGGTGACAGTGAACAGCTTGCCGTAGGTATTGCCGGACATGCAGGACGCTCCGTGAAATGGACCTGAATACGTAATGCGCGCCAGTATACGCAGGCTACCCAAGTAGTTCATCCTCGAACCTTATGGGTGCCCGCGAGTCCAACCGGCACCTTTGTAAATGATGGCGTGATGATGCTGCGAGTTCTTGCCTTGAGCCTTACCCTCTTTACCGGCTTTGTCCAGGCGACAGTCCTGCAACGCCCGATCAGTCTGGACACCGGCACCGGGGAGCTTTTCGGCTCCTTGTTGCTGCCAAAATCCGACAAGCCCGTGCCGGTTGTCCTGATCATTTCCGGCTCAGGTCCTACAGATCGTGATGGCAATAACCCCGACGGCGGGCGCAATGACAGCCTCAAGCGCCTCGCCTGGGTGCTGGCCAAACACAACATCGCCAGCGTTCGCTACGACAAGCGCGGTGTGGCGGCGAGCCTGGCGGCGACCCCGGACGAACGCAATCTGTCGGTGGAGGCCTACGTAGCCGACGCCGAAGCCTGGGGCCAGAAGCTCAAAACCGACCCGCGTTTTGGCCAATTGATTCTGTTGGGCCACAGCGAAGGCGCGTTGATCGCCAGCCTCGCGGCACCGGCCGTCGATGCCGCGGCAGTCATTTCCATGTCCGGCAGCGCCCGTCCGATCGATCAGGTGCTGCGCCAGCAATTGGGTAATCGTCTGCCGCCGCCGCTGATGCTGCGCAGCAACCAATTGCTGGACAGCCTCAAGGCCGGCCGTACCGACGACAATGTGCCGCCGCAGTTGCAGGTGATTTTCCGCCCGAGTGTGCAGCCGTACCTGATTTCGTTGTTCCGCCAGGACCCGGCGGCGGCATTTGCCAAGCTGAAAATGCCGGCGTTGATCATTCAGGGCAGCAACGACATTCAGGTCGGAGTCGATGACGCCAGGATGCTCAAGGCCGCCAAACCCGACGCCGAACTGGCGCTGATCGACGGAATGAACCACGTCATGCGCATCGTGCCCAACGACGTCAAACGGCAATTGGCCTCCTACAAGGACCCGCAATTGCCTCTGGCGGCCGAACTCGGCACGCGAATCCTCGGGTTTATTGACGGACTTCGCGCCATTTAAGCGCGGTTTTCACTCCAGTCCTGAAAAAAACGGCCGATAAGCCTTTGTCGCCAGCGTTTATACCTGGCGGCAAGCCGAGCTTGGACAGGACCTCGCCGTTATGACTGATACCCCGACTTCACCTGACACCACCGCTGAAAAAGACGCACCGCCAGCGGTTGAGCTGCCGTGGGCGGACGTCCACGTCGAGCACCACAAGATGCTCCGTCTGGCGCCGTTGCAGACCGATCGCAACACCGGCGGGCGGCCATTGCGCTTTGTTGAATTCAGCTACGCCGAACGCAACGACAAGCAACACAGCTTGTTGCGCATGACCATTTCGCTGCCCGGCCAGCGGGTGCGCAAGGAACAGAATCACCTCGACGTGTGGGTTGATCACGCCAGCAAACGCGTGCATTTCGGGCCTGACAGCGGTTTGCAGATCGAACCGATGAACCGTGGTATCGGGCGTTATATGGCCGCTCAGGGCATTACCTGGGCGAAAAAGCGCTGGCCCGGCTACACCGTCGACGGCACTGACCTGAACAACAAGGACGCGCTGAACGAAGACACGCGCCTGCGCCGCGATCATTTTCTTAAGGCGCACGGTTTTGAGGTGGTGTATGCCGACGCCCAGCATTTGAAGGGTAGCGTCAAAGAGGTGCAGGTCGGCGACCTGTTGGCAGACTGGAACACCGAGAAGCTTCAGCAGGTGGAAATTCTCGAGGCGGCGCAAATGCTCCAGCAGGCTGAGCAGAATCTTGCCGAGCAGGAAGTGAAGCTGAAGAAGCACGAGGAAAAAGTCAGCAAATACAAACGTGAGGATGCCGGGCTGCGTTTCACCATTACGTGCCTGGTGGCGTTTGCGGTGTTTCAGGCGGGGTTATTAATCTGGATTGCGACGCACCGCTGATGGCAGCTTGTGGCGAGAGGATTTATCCCCGTTGGACTGCGTAGCAGTCCCTCTTTTTTGGGGCCGCTTCGCGACCCAACGGGGATAAATCCCCTCACCACAAATCCCCTTCACCACAAAAGTCAGTTCAGTCAGACTCGGGACGCAAATAGTGCCTGATGCTGACGGCACTGTTCGGCGCTCAACATGAACACGCCATGCCCACCGCGCTCGAAATCGAGCCACGCGAAGTCGACTTCCGGGTACAACGCTTCAACGTGAACCTGGCTGTTACCCACTTCGACAATCAGCAAGCCCTTCTCCGTCAGGTGATCCGCCGCTTCAGCGAGCATGCGGCGCACCAGGTTCAAACCGTCGTCGCCACAGGCCAGGCCCAGCTCCGGTTCGTGCTGATACTCCTGGGGCATGTCGGCGAAATCTTCCGCATCGACGTAAGGCGGGTTCGACACGATCAGGTCGAAACGTTGCCCCGGCAAACCGTCGAAACCATCGCCCTGAACGGTGTACACACGCTCATCGACGCCATGACGCTCGATGTTCTTGTTGGCCACTTCCAGCGCTTCGAACGACAGGTCGGCCAGCACCACTTCGGCGTTCTGGAACTCATAGGCGCAAGCAATACCGATGCAACCGGAACCGGTGCACAGGTCGAGAATCCGAGCAGGTTCGGCGCCCAGCCACGGTGCAAAACCCTTTTCGATCAGCTCGCCGATCGGTGAACGCGGGATCAACACGCGCTCGTCGACAATGAACGACATGCCGCAGAACCAGGCCTCGCCCAACAGGTAAGCGGTCGGAATACGTTCTTCAATACGGCGCTTGAGCATGCGCTGCAGCCTGACCAACTCGTCGTCCTCCAGATTGCAGTCGAGGTAGCTGTCAGCAATTTCCCATGGCAGATGCAACGCGCCCAACACCAGTTGACGGGCTTCGTCCCAGGCATTGTCGGTCCCGTGGCCGAAAAACAGATCCTCCCCATGGAAGCGGCTGACGGCCCAACGGATATGGTCACGCAGGGTACGAAGTCGGGAAGTGATCACGGGGGCAAACTCCAAAAAAAACGACTGACGATTCTAACAGCCAAAACGCGCCACGACGACGCAGGAAAAGCATCGGCCCGAATGTAGGACGCATCCATTTTTTGCGCTGTCTATTGAACAAAGCGAGTATCTTGACAAGGCTACGGGCCAGCAACGACGGCCCCTGCGATGGTAGCGATTCACAGAAGCGCTCAGCCAGAGGACAATGTCGCAAAAGCCCCACTCGAAGGAGCCCCAGAATGTCCGTTCCAAAAACGATGTTTCAACTCAGCGGCCGCGGTTATGCAGCGGCCAACCTGGGTCATGCGACCCTTGTCATCATCGATGCCCAGAAAGAATACCTCAGCGGTCCCCTGGCCCTGAGCGGTATGGATGCTGCTGTCGCGAACATCAAGCAACTGGTGAGCGCCGCCCGCGCCGCCGGCCGGCCAATCGTGCATGTGCACCACCTCGGCACCGTCGGCGGCTTGTTCGACCCGCAAGGCGAACGCGGTGAATTCATCCCGGGCCTGGAACCGCAAGCCCACGAAACCGTCATCGGCAAACTGCTGCCGAGTGCGTTTCACGGCACCGAACTGCTGGAGCGCCTGCAGAATCTCGGTTCGCTGGACCTGATCGTGTGCGGTTTCATGAGCCATTCCAGCGTCAGCACCACCGTTCGCGCCGCGAAAAACCTGGGCTTTCGTTGCACCCTGGTTGAAGACGCCTGCGCAACGCGCGATTTGCCCTACAAGGGTGGCGTGTTGAGCGCAGACCACGTTCAACAGACCGAAATGGCGATCATGGCGGACAACTTCGCCACCCTCGCCCTGACCCATGACCTGATCTGATCGACGCCTGATGAGCGGTTCATGGCGCCGCTCATCCGCAAAAGCCTCTCATTAGCCGTAAATGTCATAGCCTCAGGAACATCCCGGTCAACTCCCGGTCGAAGGGCCGATACCCATTGAGGAAGGTCGGAATGAAGTTATCCGATGGTTTTGACGCACGCCGCTTGCGGCCCAAAGGCCAAAGCAACTGGCGTTTTCGCTTCGGCGCAGCGTTCGCTGCGCTGCTGGCGACCTGCGGTGTGTTGCTGGCCATGGCCGGCGCCGCCAGTCTGCTCGGCCGCCCGCCGGCACTCGGCGAGCTGAACGCCAGCCCGCTGGGCTCGGCAATCATTCTGGCGGTCGGCCTGTTCCTGCTCTACCTGGGCGTGTGGCTGTGGCGGCGTTGCCGTCGCCGCGCGCGCCAGTCGCGAGCGCTGAACATGTCCCCGCACTTGATGAAAAAACACGACTGAATCGAGGCCTGACGTTTCGCCAGGCCCAATTGTTATCGATCGTGTCTCGACTTGGGTAAACTGGCCGCCCTTCGCGGAGGCTGACATGCAAGACGACGATTTTTCCCTGTTCAAAAGCGCGATCCAAGGCGTGAAGCCGATCAAGCACGACCGCGCCGACACCGGCAAACCCAAGGCTGACCGCGCGCAAATCGCCAAGCTGCGCCAGGCTGCCACCGTTCGCACCGATGCCACCCCTGTTGACGGCCTGTCTGATCAGTTCGTGATCGACGTCGGCCCGGAAGACGAGCTGATGTGGGCGCGCGACGGCGTGCAGGAAAGCCAGATGCGCAAGCTCAAGATCGGGCAGATTCCGTTCGAAGGCAGTCTCGACCTGCACGGCATGAACGTGGAAAAGGCCCGGGAAACCCTTTGGGCATTCCTCGCCGAAGCAACCAAATTCGAAATCCGCTGCGTGCGCGTCACCCACGGCAAAGCCGTTCGCCTGGACGGCAAGCGCCCAATGATCAAAAGCCACGTCAACACCTGGCTGCGCCAGCATTCACAGGTGCTCGGCTTCACCTCATGCCAGGCAAAACATGGCGGCGCCGGGGCGGTTTACGTGATGCTCAAACGCACCATGATGGAAGGTCGCGACGAGTAAAGCTGTTGCGACAAGCTTGCAGCGCCGTGTTTGCCACCGTACCCTTGCCCTTTGCGTAAAATCCCACAGGTAGTTTCATGTCCCTGGAACAGAATTACACCGCGATTCTAAAGGGGTAAGGCAAAGTAACAATAGTCAATGAATCCGGGCACTTGCTTACTTAGACGTACCCGGTTTTGACCTGCTTTACACGGTCAGTGGTACAAAAATTGGTACGAGATTCATTCCTCCCCAGGCGTCCCGCCTACCGTTCGTCACTTTTTATTACTACTGCTAAGCTGACCTCTTCACGGAGGATTCGCTATGCCCAACTCAGACCTGCTCCCTTCCCTGCTCTTCAAAATCAACGAAAACCAGCTCGCCCTGGAAGCCGCAATCATGGAGCTCTCGAACTGGGTCGAGCAGCGAGGCGCAGCCGAGGTTGCCGATAACATCCGCGGCGCCCTGGTCGCCATCGACCGCAACGAGGAATTCATCAAAATGACGCTCGCAGTGATGATGGCGCCGGAGTGACGCCAAGAGACATTGCGATTTGCGGCATTGTTGCGATGATGCACAGGCACAGACCGAATGGCTTTTTGCTATGACATTGCTTAACCTTAAATGAGCTCACATGGCCGTCGCCATTCACGGAAACAGGAACGCTTGGTTTATGAAACGACTGATCGCATTGGCGAAGAAAAAACCACAATGGCTTCCCAATGAGGGTTACTGGCGAATCCTGCAAATATTACGAATGCTGGCCTTCTTGCCGCTGGCAGTATTCGGTTTGGTCTGCCTTGGAGCAGGGCTAACGATGCTGACGGAACGCTACAGCAACAGTAATGACATGTTCGCAATGGGCCTGCTGTGCTTGGCGGGGGGTGTGGCTGCCTTTGTTGCGGTGCATGGAATCGCCTGGATGATTGTCTGGGTGATCGCGGGATTTTCAGAAGCAAAGAAGAGTTGAGCGATACGGCTCGGCGAGCGGTCATAAACTGATACCGGCGCGCACCATTTGCGGCATCAAAGCTTGGGATGCCGCATAAAAATAGGTCAAGGCCTTTGAAATCAAGGCCTTGAACACGAAATCGCCCTATAAAACCACCCACTTTTCCGACTCTTCTGAAACCAATAAACATTGGTTCAAACGGTTGCGTTTTGGGGAAGAATTACCAGCAGCTTCCCCCCCTCTCCGGCGTCCTGCCAAACGAACACAAATCTAAAATCCTACTGCTCGTCGCTATACCCTCGCCCAATCATCGCGCGCTCATTACTGTATATCCAAACAGTACATATTAGGCATCACCATGGACCCGTATGAAATCGAAGACACCGGCGATTGGGAGGGCTGCCCAACCCGGCTCGAAACCGTCAAACATTACGCAAGCATGCTCGAGGAGGACATCCAGGCGCTGAAGTTGGAGCTGCGCGCAGCGAGGGAAAACATCGCAGGTCTTGTCCGAATGAACGACCAGCTATCAGTCGAACTCGAAAAGAAACGGACCTGGATGGCGAACCTCGAAGCAGAGACCACGGATCAGCTGTCCGAGATCCAGAGTTTGACGCGCGTCCTCGATCAAAAAGAAATGATGATTCGCGATTTGCAGGCGCTCAAGCTGAATCACAGGAGATAACCATGTGCGGACGTCTTTCCCAATACGACGGCATTCATGACTTCGTAGCGGCGCTGAGCATGGCGAACCCGCTCGTAAACAATGTCGGCGATCATCGGTTCGAGCGATACAACGCCGCACCCACGACTCAACTTGCAATCTTCCACCAGGAAGGCGCTTACCTGCATGCCGACATGGTTCGTTGGGGATGGCGCCCGCACTGGGCAAAGGACCGGGCCGCACCAATCAACGCCCGGGTAGAGAAAGTCGCCCACGGCCCATTCTTCCGTGCGATCTGGCCACACCGGGCAATCATCGCGATCAACAACTGGTTTGAATGGGTCGACGAGGGTGGCCTGAAGAAGCAGCCCTACCTCATTCGCCGGCGGGACCGGTCGCCGATCCTGTGCGCCGCGATCGGCCAGTACCCGAACGCCGAGCATGAACCTGGTGAGCATGATGGCTTTGTGATCATCACCGCCGACAGCGCCGGCGGCATGGTGGACATTCACGACCGGCGGCCAGTGACTCTGTCGCCGGAACTCGCCCGGGAATGGCTGGACCCGGACACACCCAAAGAGCGCGCCGAACAAATGGTGCTCCTGCAGGGCGAGCCGACCGAAGCGTTCGAGTGGTTCAAGGTTGACCGGACCATAGGCAATGTGCGCAATCAGGGGCCTGAACTGATATCGCCTTTACTCAACCCGTCATAAGCTTGCTCGCAAGTCACTCCCCGGGCTCTGGCTTGGTCAGCAACTTCAGCCAGGTCACCCGCTCGCTGGTCAGCGCGCTTGAGCACGTCGGCAAGCACCACTGCTGCGCGGGCAGCTGCCTTGCTTGCAGCGGCAGTGCAGGAATTGCCGCTGGCTTCACGGGCTGCGAGGCGACCGGCAAGGTTGTCGGCTGCCTCGCGCATGCTGTGAGCAGTAGCGCGAGAAGCGACAGCATCAGCAGTGACTTGGTCGATAATCTGTTGGCCATCTTGGATCGCCTTGTTGATGGAGAGTTGACGGGCTTGCTCTTTGGATCGCTCGGCGGCTTCGTTGTCGTCTCTGGCTCTCGCGTCCCGGGTGTCGCGAGCATTCCAAGCCGATTGCCACTCAGCGTCCTTGACCGACAGCCCGTGGTGATAGGCGCCGAACAGTGCGCCGGACACAAGTGCGACCACAGCTATACAAGGAAGGATACGCAGCCAGAGCGGATTCATGGCACATCCTTGAAGAAGACGTGCCCGCCGATCTTCAGCGTCTGCTTGGCGTCCTTTGCCCAGATCGGCGCCTTCGGCATCGCCGTGGCGTAGTAGTGCGTGGCGCCACCGGTGGGATCTGACACCTTTCCGTCAATCACCTGATCTGAGGCGATCCGTGCCTGCGCAAGCTCACGGAACGGGATCTGCTTGATACCGATCAAGAACGAGTAGTTCGGATCGCTCTTGTTCCAGCAACTGAACTGATACGGCTTCTGGCACACGCCGGCGTAGCCCTCCCCCCACCAAGATCTGTCCTTTCCGTCGTTCACACGGTTGCGAACAACCCAGGCCACGGCAACTTGGCCAGACAAGCTTTCGCCACGGGCTTCCCCCCATAATGTGCGAGCGAGGATGTCACGATCCTTTTCTGTTACAGGCATCACTTTTCTCCAGACAAAAAAATACCGCCTGTGGGCGGTCGTGAATTCGTGATTGGATCAGCCCGGCGGCGCGGGCCAATCGATATTGGTGGGGAAGCCAGCCTGCTGACTGATGCGGTTTACTGCGACGCGGTAGCGCTTCCATGCGAGGAGAGACTGCTCTTCATTTTCACTGGCTTCGCCGAGGTCGACCGCATCCTGAAGCGGCGCGATGCGTAGCGCTGCAACATCGAGGCGCCGGTCGCGCTCATTCAGCGCAACCACGGCCAGTTGCTCGAGCGACAGAACTGGCGGAGCGAGATGCGCTTCAACTTCCTCGTCAGTCAATGCAACGAGGCCGTCACGAACAAATCCATTGGCGACATCTTCGTCCGAGTATTCGAAAACTTCGCCGTTTTCTGGGTCTTGGTAAAAGTTTCTGTTCATCGCATTTCACTCCAATAACCTGCTGAGGTGCCGCCATTGATCCTGTAGGTTTGGCCGTCTTTCACCGGGAAACTAAATAGGATGATGTTGGCGCCGGAACCGTTGTTGCCGATGGAGGCGCTGCTTACACCATCAAGCACCAAAAGCGGAGCGGCCCCGGAGGCCACGTTGATACTGGCCAGTACCCAAATCGTGCGCCCGGTGTTGTTGGTGTAGGTGGTGTTGATCGCCCGGGACGCCAAGACGTTTTGCTGCGTCTGGCGATATCCGATCGCTTGGGGAATGCCAGGCGTGTAGCAAAGAATCTCAACAACGTTTGCCGCTGTTGCGCGAATGATGCAGGTGTCGCCAGCCGCAGTGACGATATCCGCGCCGCTTTGCGTGACGAGTGATGCACTGTTCGTCAGCGTGAGCACCGCATCAAAACGCACGAAGTAGCATTTGCCTGCGGCAATAGTGAAGCCGGAAATGCTGTTCGATCCAGTGATGTTGATGTGCCGAGAATTGGGAGCCGCGGTTGTCAGGTTCACCGTAGCTGCCGATGCGACACCGGTCCGCACGGTGTTGAGCAGGTCAAGTGAACCTGCCGCGATCATGGCTGCGATTGCGGTTTTAAGCTGCGAAAAGTTGCCTTTGGAGAGAGTGACTCCTGCATCTTCGATGACTTTGCAGATGTTTTCCTGAACGTCGTTCGCCCAGTCATCGGTGACCACCGTTGCTTGTACACCACCGATCGGATCGCCATCAGTGAACCTGTTGTCGACCGTGGCTCCAGGCCCGTCAATTCTGTGCATGCGTCAATCTCCGTAGGCGAAGAGCGCGATCGTGTGCGCTGGCTTCAATTGATTTATTTTGCATTCAAGGGTGTCGTTGCCCCAGGTGCGCAACCTTTCACCCACGGCCGACTGACCAACTCGGAAGCTAGTTACTGTTACTTCGGGCGCACGGATGAGCCAGGTGAAAACCCAAGCTCCGTTTGTAAGAGAGTCACCTGCTCGCGACATGCCCACCCTGAAGGGTCTGAACTGCTCGATAGTCACCGTGTACCCAAGCGATGCGGCCAGCTCAATGAAGTACGCAGCGGATTGCCCGCCGGTGCTAGTGAGCTTGGTCAGCAATGCGTTGCGGCGCCCCTGCAGCGTCTCCTCGAGGACGCCCGAGCACTTATCGGGAAGCCCTGCCACTCGCTCCCAATCCGACAGCAACTCTGCGGACGTGGTTGGGTTCGCCTCCTGCGGTAAGACGCTGGCCCGCCCGTCAACACGTGCAAGCTCGATCGACATGCCGTCGAGAAGATCATGCAAAGTGGTGCCCGCATCGCGAGGGAAGGCCTGACCAGGTGGAAGCAGCGCTTTCAGCTGCTCCCTGTATTCAGCAGCTGTTGGCATTGCGCCTCCTACAGGCTGGAAAAGGTAAAGGTCCCGGGAATCGCCATGTGGCCAGCAGCGTGCGCAACGTCAGCTGTTGGCGCGACAATCTGGTTGTTGTCCTCACCAGCGGCCAACGACACGGCCTCGTGCAGCCGACTGATCAGAATCAAGCCACCCGGTCCCGCGTCGCGATCGATCAGGTCAGCTACTTCCGCGCGCACTGCGTTCTGAACAGCGGTGGTGTTCGGCGAAAGCTTGATGTCCATGTTCAACGGGTCGGGAATTGGCGCCACAACGAACACCTCTGCCGTAACTGGCGCGCGCTCATTGATGTATGCCTGGACCTCCGCGACCTTTGCCGGTGACGGGATGATGTTCTCGTCCTCGTCGCAGACAAACATCACCGTCACTGTGCCGGCGCCCATCTGCAACGGGTAAACCCAAACACGCGTAACGCCCGCCACTTCCAGCGCCCACTGCTCGTAGTCGGACCTCGCCCCGCCGTGGGGAGGTTGTTGAATCCTCGCCAACAAGCGGGCCAGCAGTCTTTCGTCAGACTCAACGTCGACACCGCCTTCAAGCTTGGTGGTGGTCGCCCCAGTCGATTGAACGCCTTCGACTGGCGACAGCAAGAAGATGGGAAGGCCTGTGCCGAAATTGCCCTGCTCGCCAGCCTCCAGCGCCAAGACCGGAAAGCTCAGCGAGCCACCGCTGAATGTCGAATCCGCGAGTGCCTTGTACTGCACTCTGTCCTGTCGCTGCACAATCGTGCCGGCGAGAACGGTTGAAGTAGCCGCTCCCGGGAAAGCCACCTGGCCACCAGCAAAGCCGGCGGTCTTCGGGATGACCTTCCAGATAGAGGCCCAGCGCCGAAGGTATTCGCCCGTGGATGTGTCGATGATCGTTTGCTTGGCGATCCAGTCGAGGTAGCCGTACAGCAGGTGGACGGCGCCGGCCTCAGACTGCCCGACAACCCCGAGCAGGGATCGACGCAGGACGGCGCTGTCGACGCCAGTCACCCGGCTGCTGATGTCCGTGATTACTCGGTTGATCAGTTCGGTCAATGTAGGTCTTGCAAATGGCATCAGGCAGACCTCTTCGCGGCTTGTGCCGCCCATTCGTAGTTGAATCGATAGCGAACCGGTGAACCGGTTGGCCTGAAAATGTCGACCAGAATCAGCATCCACCCCTGGGCGATAAACTCGGCGGTGACTTCGACACGGGTCGCAACCAGGTCCTCTATCATCCAAGCCAGCGCCTCTCGGCAATACTGCTGGGCTCGGCCGAGCACCTGAGGCAGTTGCTTTTCCCGGGCCAGAAGCCAGAGCAGCGAACCGGTCTGGTCAGACGGTGTGGCATTACTGATATCGCCCCAGTAGCCACGCAGGTCGTCTTGCGGAAGCTCTACCGGGATCTGTTCAGGACTGGCGCGGCGATCGGTGAAGAGGCTGATGATCACAGCGGTTTCGAGTCCGTCGTCGCGAGCCAGATCGAAGCCGGACAAAACCAGCGCTCCGCCGTTCTCGGTCATTACCATGGAGGCATCGGCCATCAGATAGGCGCTCCGGTATTTGCGCCGCCAACAAGGACGCCGTTGTGTTGGTGTGTGCTTCCGATGTTTTTGCCGTTGTTGAGGACGGTGCCGGTAGTTGTGATATTTCCAACCACCTCAAGATCGCCGATCAGCTTGATCGTCGGCGCCATCACCTCGACGTGCTGCACAGCGGTGACCTTCACCATGTCGCGCAGTAGCTCGATTTTGTTGCCCTGGTCGTCATACATGGCGACCTCGCCGGCTTGTAGCGGGATGCGGTACCGACGATCATCGATCACAAGAACAATGCCCTGCTCACGGTTTCCGCCATTAAATGCGACGGCGCAGTCGCCGCCGGTTGGGTGGCTGGTGAAGCCGTAGTTCTGCATGTGCTCCAAGCCGTCGCGTAGCTCGTCCTTGAGCAGTTCGACCTGCACCTGTTGCCGAGGGCCGGTGTCGGTAACGCTGCGCAATACGCCGCGACCGAACATCATCCTTACCCGGCTACCTAATTCTCGGAGAGCGTCATTCATTTATTTCGATCCTCTTCCGGGATTGCCTCACGCCAAATGTTTCGCGAGCCCTTCTTACTTTTTTTGGATTGCTTACCATCTGGTGGCTCAGGATCGAATGCCTGCGGGCTGACGATTTCGAGCTTCGCAGTGGTACCACCCTCGCCTCGCTCGTAGGTCACCTGACGGATGAGCATCCAGCCATCCATACGAAGCCAGGACGACCGCACATAGACCAACAACCCAGGCTCCCAAAGCGGGCCGTCTGGGCTCTGGCGCCAGCCCTGCACAGAAACACTCGCGGCGGCTCCCTTGCCGATCCGGCTGTTCGCTTCCCAGGTGGCGCGATCCTTGAGGCTCGATGATGTTCCCCCCGTCTCGGCGACCAGCAACATCGGCCGATATCGCTTGATGCCACTGTCGGTGACCGCGCCCTCGATATGCGCCTCGGTCTCCCCGGTGCTGTCCGGGCTGTAACTGGACTGACCTTTCACCAAGTAGCTGCTGAAGCGCTGGCTGTGATCGATCGTTCCGCTCGCGCTCAGGATGTTTTCACCCTGGACCAGCGAAGCGGATGCGCGACGTACACCTGCGCGGGTGATCAACAAACCGCCGGCGCCGTCCGGCATCAACAACGCTTTGCGCTGGCGGGCGTATCGCTCGATAGCTTTGAATGCTGTCTCTCCCTGTTGCAGCTTGCAGACTGGAAACGGCTCGCCCACATCAATATCGGAAATCACCTTCACGTCGAATGGCGCTGCGAGAATCTGCGCGAACCTGAGCAAATCGATGTTTTTCCACTCGTCCGGGGCGTGCACGGCGCTGCAATCGACGAGGTCGGCGACTTTGTCCCGGCCTTGGATATTGATGGTGTGGTCATTGGAGCTGTACGAGGGTTTGAAGATGTCGACGTAGCCAACCACCATTCGGAAGCTGGCCAGCCGAACCTCGCACTTGTCACCAGGGATGATCGGCCACGGCTCCACTTGGGCGGCGGAACTCTCACTCCCCTCCCATCTTTCGGTGAGCGTGGCAGTGAAAGCAGTGGTCGCCGCGTCAATTGCCCGGGTCACGCCGAGTGACGTCCAGCCGGAGTAGTTCATACCATTGACCAGCAGTTCGAGGTCATCCATCAGCAAGAACCTCGAGCTGGTTACCACCCATCAGGAAGCCAGGGTGAGGCGGATTGTTTCGGGCGGCGATTTCGTCGGCCCGGCCGGCATCGCCATAAATCTGGTAAGCCACCAACAGAGACGGCAATGTTTCCCGAGGTACGTACTGAACAATGCGAGCAAGGTCTTGCTCTGGATTTGGAACAGCCTGAACTACGCTGGTGCGCAAATCCGAGAGCGCAACGTAAACCTCGTCGTTTGGAGTTGTCTCTGCTTCGGTGTCGATGCGGCCAACCAGGTCCTCGCGGACTTTGATCGCCGCTTGGTAGCTGTCGTACACGACAGGGCTGACAGATACTTGAGTCACGCCACTCGGTGTAACCGTCGCGGTCTGCGTGACAACCGCGGCTTTGGCAGCCTCGGCTACAGCGACCTGGCGCACCAAGGAATTCATGGCCGAGTAGTTCGTAGCCTGCTGCTGACGACTCGGCGTCGCCGTGCTGCCCGAATAACTGCCGGTCGATCGATCAAAAAGACTGGTCAGCATACTGAATGCGTTGCCACCAAAGGCCGACCGGACCGAACCGATTAAACTCGCAATCCGGTTCACCATATTCAAAGGCTGCTGCACCAAGCTGAACGCATCAGATGCCAACCCTTGGGCTTGCATATAGAAATCAGAAGCGGCCTGAAGGTCGCCGCCGAAAGTCTTTCCGGGAGCCGCCATAAACTCGCCCAGATCAGCAAGGCCAGTTGCAGCCGAGTCCGCGACGTGAGCCGGAAAACCATTTGTAAGAAAGCCCGAAACAAAGCTTTGTTCAGCAGCGGCGGTGACCGTGTTTGCCTTCGCGTCGATCGCATTGACGGTGTCGACCTTTGCCGAAGGGTAAGAGGCCTCGCCTGACTCCAGGAAGGTCAGCTTAACCAGGCACATGCCGCCTTCGTTGGAGCTCTCGCTTACGCCAAGCCCTCGACAGGTGACCGTCATCTCGCCGCGATACGGATGAACCAGAACGCCAGGGCCTGCGGTTTCGCAAGCCTTGATCAGTTCGTCCCGCTGGGTCTGGTATTCAGCGCCAATCAGATACCCGGATACAGAAAATTCACGAGCCTTTCGGCCGAGATCTTCGGTATACGGAACATCTCGTTGAGCATGCTCATGCACTGCCTGGCGGCGGCCATGGGTGCTGTCGGCAGACTCCACGTAAAACGCCGCGCCGCGAAAACTCGCGGGGCGGTAGTTATCTCGCCAGGTCATAGTTTCTTCGCGCCCACAAAAAAGCCCGGACAAACCGGGCTTGATTTAAAAACTTAGTTTTGAAAACTGGTCAGATTTTGGCGAGCAGCTCAGCCTTCTTCGTTGCAAACTCTTCTTCAGTAAGAACACCGGCGTTCTTGAGATCCGCCAATTTTCCGAGCGCGGACATCGCATCGCCGGACTCCGTTGAAACAACGGCGGCGGGAGAATTGCTATCGGTGCGCCGGCCCGCCTCAATCCCGTCAACCAACGATTGCTCTTTATCTTTCTTGAAGCCTTTAAATTCGAGAGAGTCGTGCGATGTATGAATGCATATCGAGCGATGCCCCATAAATGACTTTCGCTCGATCGAGGTAATGGACTTCAAAGGGATTGTTTCTAATACCTCACCGAATAACCCTTTCCGGTAAAACGCAACTCGCGAGCCGGTCACAATAAGCGATCCGTTGTGTTGAGTTTTTTTCCCTTTCCCCATCATGTCGCCGATATATCCATCACCCCAACCGACAATGATTTCGCCTTGTTGCAGATGTGCCATCCTGAATTTAACAACGTGCTTGGACTCTACACTCATCATCGACACTCCTTGTGGCTGGCTTGATTCATGATCATAACCAGCACACAAAGACGAATCTAGCTCTCCAGTTAGACTTCCTCAGCCAGGCGAGGCCATGGAGTAGCCAATGTCGGTGTCGAATTGGGCGCCCTGGCTGCCCTCAGTTTTCACCTTTGTGCCCGGTGGCAGGTTTGCTAGTTCGAGCTTGACGTGAACCTTCGCTGGATCCTGCGGCGCAGCGGCGATCTTCGCCGACTCGTTTCCAACTTGAGCCGCTCGGCGGCCGATGTCAGCCAAATCCCTCTCAGATCCCGGAGCAGCAGCCCCCGACTCTGGCGCCTGTGCTTGTGCTGATGGCTGGCCAGATCCATCTGCCGCCGCGGGATCACCAGTAATCTCGATCCCGAGCATCTTCGCCGCCCAGTCTGGAATCGCGCTTTTCATCGCACTGATGGCGTCCTTGACCTTCGCGCCGAGAATCGCGCCAAGGTCCCAGCCGGTCATGTATTTCACCAAACCGTTGAGAGCCTCCATTATTAGGGTGGCGGGGTTGTACTCCTCCCACACCTTCACGATGCCGTTGATGATCCCGTCGCTGAAGGCAGCTTTGACGCCTGCCCACTTCTCTTCAAAGAACGCGACAATGTTGTCCCAACTTTTGTAGATCACCGTCGCGGCGAAACCGATCGCAAAAACAGCGGCCAGGAACCAGCCAACTGGCGTTGCAGCAATGGCAAAGCCCAGCCCTTTAAAGGCCACCGCAAGGTTGAGGATGCTCATCACGAGCCCGCCGCCAATGTATGCCCCAAGGGCAGCGAAGATCACATTGGCGCCGCCGAAGGTATCGGACAGCCAGCCGATAGCATTGATTACCGGCTGAATCCCATCGTAAAGGTCACCAAGGAAACCGGTGATCTTCTGGATGTTGCCTGGAAGGTTTTTGGCAAAACTGGTGGCGAACGCTTCGATTTGAGGCCGGTACTTGACGATCGTTTCCGTCAGCCAGGTGGACATCTTGCTGAGTTCTGGAACAAGCGCAGTGCCGATGATGTTACCGACGCCGCCGACAGCTGCCTTGAGTGTGTCCAGGATGTCGCCGAAAGCCTCTCCATCCCGAACTGCATCGTCGGATAGAACGATCCCTAGACGCCGTGCTTCGTCGGACATCTGCTGCAGACCAGCGCTACCGCCTCGGATCAGTGGCAAGAGCTCGGTGGCACTTTTCCCAAAGATTTTCACTGCGGCCTGGGCTTGAAGCGATGGGTTTTTGATCTTTGAGATGCGGTCCACGAACATCGCGAACTGTTCGTCGGTGCTTTTCAGGCTGCCGTCAGTGTTCTTCAATTTAATGCCAAGGCCAGCGAACATCTCCGTGAGCTCTTTCGAGCCCTTGGTCGCGGCGCCTACATTGATGTTCATCTTCTGCAGTGCGCCGGCCAGTACCTCGGACGACGAACCGGTGAGCTTGGCCGCAAAACCCAACTCCTGGAACCGCTCCCGGCTGATACCTGTTCGCTCGGCGGTATCACTGATCGCGCCGGTGGCATCCGCATAGCCGTTCACGAAAACGCCAAGGGCTGCACCAGTGATCCCCAGTGTTGCCCCGAGCCCCAGTAGCCTTGCCGAACTTTCACCGACAGCACTACCAACTCCACCCAGAGCGCCTCCGACGTTCTTCAGACTCTGAGTGAATACCGGTAGACCAGCGCGATCCAGTGAGTTGCTGATCCCCGCGCTGATCGCCTGAACCTTTCCCATCATCCCGCGCAACGGGGCGGTCAGTTGATCGACGGCCTTGATGATTACGTTCAGTCCGTAGCCTTTGTCTGCCACCCCGTCCACTCCTCTGCCCGCTCAAGCCACCAATTCAACTCTTCGAGATCCATTTCCATGACCTCGGACGGCTGAACACCCATTACTTTGACGACGGCAGTTATTCCTCCTTCCCACCCCCGAGGTGTTGAAGCAAAAAATCACGCGCCTCCTGAAGCAGTACGCCTTGATCCTCCTCACCCAAATCCTCAATGAACGCAGGGGGGCGTCCGGACAGCTTCGCGCCGAGGTCGATCAGCGTCGAGAAGTCGAGATCAATGGCGCCCTTCCCTTTACCGTCAGAGGTGACGCGCAACGTGTAGCCGCGCAGGTATTTCAGTTTTCGGGTCAGGGTAAGCTCCGTGACCGTTTCGCTACCGAACTCGACAGGTTCGATCAGCTCAATCTTTTTTTCTTTCGCCATTAGCTGACTTCCTCAGCAGACATGCCTTCGAAGCGAGCCGGAACGTTGCCCTCGCCTGTGTTTACGGTGCCTTCGCTGGCGTACCAGCCTTCGCGCAAAACGATCACCTTGTCGTTCGCGAGTTCCAGCGTGATCGTTGCATCCTTGATGCCCAGCAGAGTTTCAAGGCTCATCTCATTGCGATCGGTAATCTCGCCTTCGATGAACGGGATCTGCGGGGTTTCCTTGTAACCGTGGACGCGGTCAGAGCCGACCACGCCTTCCCGTTTCGGCTTGCCGAGGTTGTAAGTGAAATCGCCCTTGGCGAAGTACATATCGCCGTCCACCTTGAAACTGATGATGCCGCCAACGCGCTTATTGCCAGCCATGTTGTGGTTCTCCTGGAGTCCGCCTTACAGGCGGAACTGAATTTTGTTGGCGACGATGCGCAGTTGGTTGACCAGGTCCGGCGGCAACAGCATGTCGAGCCGGTTCGGGTCGCTGACGTTGCGCTCGGCGATGAGGTTTGCCTTGAAGTCGTCGATGTTCTCGACGAGCCCGATGTCTTCCCATTCGCGGAACTTGGCGATGGCTTCAGCCTTCATCACGTTCGGCGTGACCACTGCCTGGCCAATTCCGTAGCGCGTGCCGTTATTGGCCAGCTTGTGGCGCGGGTACTTGCGCAGGATGTAGTCGCGCCAGTCGTGGCGAATGAACATCAGTGTGAACAGGGTTTCACTGTCCAGGTAGCTGATGTCGGACGCGCCGGCGGCATTGGTTTTGTACGTGGTGATTAAACGCTCGACGAGCATGGTGCCGTCGGTGGACACCTTGCTGGTCGCGATGCCATCGAACAGCAGCAGGTTGCGCTCTTCGTTGGTGAAACGATCGGCAGCCGCTGGCGGCAGGCACCAGGCATAAGCCAAGTTCTGAATCGGGCGGGCCGGATCAATGGCCGCGTAATAGGCTGCGAGCGCCATCGTTTCAGCAGCCTTTTCGTAAGCCGGCATCGGCTCATCGTTGGCCATGATGATGCTGAGGTGCTGGCTGTTGTGGCTGTCACCGAGCGCACCCAGCGAACCTTGAGTACCGCGCGCGGCCGCGAAGGCGTGCGCCTCGATCTCGCGATTCCAGGCGAAGCGGCTGTTCAATTCGGTCTTGATGCTGGCCAGGCTGGCGCCGTCGGTATACGGAATAGCCCAGGTGTGCAGCCACTCATCGCCCAGATTCGCCAGAGCGGTATCGAGCACAGGGTTGCCGGCACCGCTGGCAAACGCAGTGACGGTCACGCCTACGCCGGCAGGCAGGACCTGGCCAGCATAATAGTTAACTCGGGCGTTCAAGCTGTTGCCGGCTTCGCCTTTGTGGCGACTGGTCAGCGTCACGGTGGCGGTAGCCGCAGCGGCAGTGACCGGCATATCGGAAGCAGCGTTGATCGCCGCAGACGCCGCTGTAGCAATGGTCGTCGCAGCATCACCACTCACAACACCCACCGAAACGCGGCGACCAGCGATCATCAATTCGATTGTGCCGGACGCGGTAGCCGGGCCGGTGAAGACCACGGTTCCAGTTGCGGCAACGCCTGCAGCATTGTCGTTCAGCGGCATCACCAGCAACTCGGTGTAGGTGTCGATTGCCATGGCGGCACGCACCATACCGGCGAGCATGGAGCCGGCGCCGAACTGGGTATCCGCTTGCGCAGGGCTGGTCACACGGATCAGGGTATTGGCTGCGGCTAGCCCGGCAGTCAACTTCTGGCCGATCAACAGACGGCGATAGGTGACAGACTGCGGACCGCGTACGGCCTTGCTGTTGTCGATCTCGCTGACAACGCCCGGTTTGCGCAGCGACCCAGGCCCAGGGATGGTGTCGTATCCGATGCTCATTGTTTCTCACCTTTAACGGTTGGGGCCTGGGCTTCAGGCTGTTCAGGTTCAAACGTGACGTCACCGGCCGCTTCCTTGCGAATCCAGTAACTGTTCTTCTCCTGCGGCTTGCCTTCTGCAGGCAGTTCCTCATAGGTGCCGGGGATCCGCACCAGGCGCCCCTCGACGGTTTTAACCAGCACTCGGGTGGTCATGGGTTCAGGTCCTCTATGATCGTTTTGGCACGATCCGCCGGATTGGGTTGGGCATTGCCAAGGCTGAACTCGGTTTTGATCGAGTTCATATCTGGCAGGGTTTCGTTGAAGAGGTCGTCGGGGTGACGATCGAAGTACTCCGCCTCAAAGATGAGGCGACAGGCGCCGGTCAAATGCTCTGACTGATCGAGCAGCACCATGCGAGATCGCACGTATTGCAGGTCGTTCGCTGTGTCGCCGAGCGTGTCGTCCATGAGCAGTAGCCTTTCGACTTGCCGGGCCAACGTATCCAGCGTGTCGTCCAGGGCCTCGTTTCCTTCAGCGTGGATCTCTACCACCAGTTCGACCCGGCGCCGGTACTCACGAGGTGCTTGGTTAAAGATCTCGCCGGATTCGTCCATCGTGTAAACGATGATTGCGGGGAGCTCGCTCTGCCATCCGTTGGAAATGAGCGGCGCCACGCGACTGGCATAAACGCTTGCCCCTGCATTGGTGGCACCCATCAAGACCGCAACGGCCTGTTTGCGGATCAGTTCTCTGGGGTGCGCCATGCTCAAGCCTTCTGAAGGATAATGGTTACGCCGGCTACACCGTCGGGCTGCACGTCGCTGATTTTGTACAAGACGCCACGAGCCTGGACGCGATCGCGGTTTGTGGGTTCGTTCGGCAAATCAATCAACCGAACACCGAGAACCGGTTTGTTGGTCGAAACCGGCGCGCCGGTCTCTGGATCAACGGAAACATGAGCGGTATCGAACACCGTCTGGGCCAGAGCCACGCCGGGCGCGACTCCATCGGTCAGCCAGTACACAGCGCCCTCTGGATCGAGGGCGGCGGTGGGTTCGCTGAACGTACGGATCGAAACACCGAGCATGCGCTGGGCCATGGAGGCCCAGCCCACTTATGGCACCGCTACGGGTGCGGAGACGCCATTGAGTCGGCAGGCGCCGGTCGCGGATGGGTTGGCTGCCACGTCAGTAGCGACACCGACGAGCACCAGGCCGGTGGCCGACACGTTGGTCAGAGAGCGACTGGTAGTGTTCATGTAGATCGGGTCACCGATGGCCCAAGCCTGGGCGCTGACTTTGGTGAGGCCGAACACGCCGTCGAGCTTGAGCACCACTTGGGCACCAGCCACTTCGGTGGTGGCCGCGACGCCGATGATCGCGCCGACTTTGTAAAGCTCGCCGGAGTTAGTGCCGCCGGCAGGTGCGACAACGGTCAGGCAGTCGCCGTGCTGGATGAAAGTCTTCATGCAAGGTCTCCTTTAGAGACAGAAACTGGATAACAAAAAGGGCGCCACGCGGCGCCCTTTTGGGTGCAGATCGAACCGGCGAGTTACGCGCCTGGGTTTTTGTACGCGCCGCGGTAATCGATCCAGCCGGCACCGAACACGAGACGGGCTTTGATCTCCATGCCGTCGACCTCGAAGCCTTCGCGGGTTTCAGTGAACACACCCTGCTCACCTTCGAGGTACGCGTATTCAAAGGTGTCGACCGCACCCGGAGCAGCGTACAGGTACCACTGGTTACCGGTGATGCGAGCATCGACGATCACGGTCAGCGAGGCGTTGCGAACATCGTTGATGTCTGCGTTTTTCGCTGGCACGTAGACCGAGCTGGTGAATTGGAAGGCTTCCAGCTCCTTGTCGGGGCCGACGACCAGGTACTCCGGCGACAGGTTGAGGAACTCGCCCGCCTTGCTTTTTTGCTTACGCATCGCGGCGCGCGCGGCGGCCAGCGTGGTGGTGTTGATGGCGCCGCCGCTACCTGCAACGTTGCCGTGGGCAGCATCGAAGAACGGAGTGCCGTCGGTGAAGTTCGGGTTACCCAGCAACAGGGCCCAAACCACGTTGGACTCCGTGGCGGCAGCAGCATTACCCAGCGCGGCAGGGATGCGAGTCAGCGCACCCAGGTCATCGTTCACGATGGTTTCCCAGGTGAGTGCGATGATCTTGCCGAACTTGGCGACCTTGATAGGCGCACCGTCCTCGGACAGCGTGCCGTACTTGTATTCGCCGTGTTCTTTGACCGCTTCCAGCGCAGAGATATCACCCAGCGCAGCGCGGGTGACGGCGCGGAAGTCAGGGACAGTGGTCTGACGACCCAGCGGGCGCCAGGTCTGCGGGGCGTTGGTGTAGGCATCACGCAGGGTGCGATTGACGGTGCTACCCAGCAACAGCGGGAAATCGCTGGTGGAGTGCATGCCGGCAGCGCGAACAGCCTGGCGGTCGCAACCCAGTGCAGCACGGGCGAGTTCTTGCGGAGTCATGCCGCGGGAATTGCCGCCGGCCATCTCGACGAATTCACGAGCCATGTCCACCAGGCGCATACCGCGGAACTCGCGAGCGCCGTCTTCCAGTTTTACGCTGATGTCGCAGCGGTGCAGCAAAGCGTTCTGCATGGCAGATCGCTTGGCGGTCAACACGGCTACGTCTTGGCCACCGGTCACGATGGTCTGTTGGCTGTTGCGGGTGTTCGGCTGATCTTTGGCCTGCTTTTCGGCGACCTTGTCGATCAGCGCGATGCTGGCATCGGAGACGGAAACGCCGCGCTCAACCAGGTCCTCGACAAAGGCTTCGTCATCCAACTGGACCTTGCGAGCCATCGTGCGGATGTTGAGACTACGTTTGCGCTCCGCTTCAACCGACTCGCGGCGCAGTGTTTCGTCAGCCGCGCGTTTCGCTTCTTCCGCCGCGCGCTTCTCTTCTTCGGTCATTGCATCTTCCTCTTGGGTCGTAGGCACGGCGGCCGTTGTTCCGGTTGGCTGGTTTGCCGCCCGAACTTCAAAAATGGTGTTGAAGCGCTGCCCTTTGTATTCGTCGGCAGTCTTGGCGCTGCGGAACTTGCCACCGTCGTCAAAGCCGATCGGAACCAGTGACAGCTCCATGGGCTCCCAATCGACAGCGCGATAGGTCGGCAGCTTGTCGTCTGCGCTTTCGGTCACCTCGTATCGGTGCACCGCGTAGCCGACGCTTATGTTGCGAAGGATTCCGTCCTGGACGTCCTTAAAGATCTGCTCGACGTCGTCGCGTTTGCTGAAGCGGACCAGAGCGCGGCCCTCGGCCCCATCAATCCAGGCCTTCTCGACAACGCCAATCACGTCGTCCAAGTCATAGGAGTTGTGGGCATTCAGGAATGGAGCGCCGTTGTTGAGGCGATCCAGCCGGACAGCGTCTTCGCTGACCTCAAGTTCTTCCATGTAACTGCCAACATCCCAAGACCAGCGGCGACCTTTTGCGCCAGTGGTCCAGGTCAGCTCAACAGTCCGAGCGTCAACGTCTACCGACCCGGACCGTACGGCCGCGCGCAGGCTAAGCATCGGCGTCTCATGTGTCTTGTTCGTCGTCGACTGGTTCTGAGTTGCCATCGTCGGTTTTCTCTTCAGTAGGTGGCGGCTGACTGGCCGCGCCGGCAGCCGCAACCATGCGTGGGTCGCAGTCGAGGACAAGGCCCAGGCTGTCGATCAACTTGTTGGAATCAGCGATGTCCTTGGCGTGCTGCTTCGGATCGGTGACACCGAGCTCGCGCAAGGCATCTGGCCAAGTGGTCAATCCATTGCGGACGCGATCCTTGACGTTGTCGGTCTCGGCCTTCGGGTCGACCATGTCGCGCCGAGGAGGAACCCACTGCGCTTTGACGTCATCACGGACGCCAGCTGGCAGTAGTACCTGCCCCTCCATAAACCAGCGCCACACCGGATCGCAAAGTTGAGGGATGAGCATTCGCCATTGCCAAACATCGATGCGCCTGGCGAAGTGCAGCCAACCGAGACGACCGCTGGAGAAGTTCACGCCCTTCAAGTCGGCCGTAAGCAACTCGTATGGGATGCCCAAGCCCACGGCCATAGCGTGTAACTGCTGCCAGGCGTAGGTGGTATATCCGTTAAATGTTGGCGGAGTGCCAAAGCTGACATCCTCACCGAAACCAAGCTCTTGAATGATTCCCGGCTCGATGCGGTCCAGCAGTGGCGGCTTCTTGCCAGAGGGAGAACCGTTAGGATCCTGAGTGATGAACGCCGCGAAGCAGGAAGCAATCTTTGCCTGCTCCATCACCGCATCTTCCATTTCGTCGAAGCTGCGCATGCGCTGCATGACGGGCGCAAACCAGGTGTAGCCTCGGGCTTGCCCTGGACGTTTCGGCAGGAAGATGTGAATCACGTCCTCGGCGGGGACTCGCTTGGATTGCATCGAGCCCCAAACACGGTTGGCCCCGGGGTGCTCCTCGAAGAGCCAGTAAGCAACTCGACGACCCAGCGCATCAAACTCAATGCCCTGGATGATTCTGTTTAACCCGACGATATTGCCCTTGTTCTCGTCGAGGAAATCGGGCTCCAGTAACTGCAGTTGTACCGGCACGGGCAGGCCGTCGGAACTGAAGCGCCGGCGGCGCCGAAGCAAACACTCGCCTGACTCGGCGACCGTTTCCATGATCTTGTGTTGCAGGCCGTAGAAATTCTCTAAGCCGTCGGCATCGCACAGCGTGGATTCGGCCCAAGCTTTCCAGAGAGCAACAAGTGCCTTGTTGTCGCGCTCCTTGCCCATCGGACGAGGGACGATGCCTGCGCCTACTACGTTGTCGGCGATGCCTGTCACGGCACGCTCTGCGTACGGGTTGTTCCGTCGCATGTCACGAGCTCGATTCCGGAGCACGGCTAGCGCGGGAGCGTTCTCGGCGTTTGCGTCAGTACCGGCACTACGCCAGCCATCGTTCCGACGGCCACCAGCGGCTCCCTCAAATCGACGCTTGATCACGTCTATCGCCAAGTCGGTGCGCAGTTTCTTCAACTGCATTTCCGAACGCTTTGCTGCCAACCCGGGGAACAGATTATCAATCATCCCCATGTCAGTACCCCTTGGAGAACGATGTGTAACGGCGTCCGCCGTCGTTGCAGGCATTCAGTCCAAGCTCGGTAGCCATCAGCTTGAGTATCCGCATCATCTCGTCGAGTGACCGGTAGGTGACGCTCTTGTCGGCATAGCGGACCGACAACGCCCCTTCGGCGATGGCCGCCTGCAGGGCGCTGTATTGCTCGATCGTGTAGGCCATCTGCTTTATTTCCAGTGAGAGGATTTCTTCCGCGGCCGTTCTTCAGCATCCGGTTCATTGCCACCAGTTACGGCGGCAACCAGTAGATCGAGATCAAGTCCGAACCGCTGCTGGCAGATTCGCAGCGCGGCGAGCGCGTACACGAAACAATCGAGGGCCTCGTTTCGCCGGCCGCCGCTGTCCCAGCGCATCACGCGCTTGCCTTTAGAGATGGCTGCTTTTTTCTTTTCAGAGGTGAGCTGCTTGACCTCCGACTCGTCGCAGATCGCGTCGTTTGCCGGAAGGTGAACAACCCCTGGCTGGGAGACGCCAGCCTGGGAGGCAGCCGTATCGACGGGTAGCCCCATCCGGCTGTAGAGCAACTCTTTGGCGTTGTCGGTACCAACCTCGGTGAGGAAGACCTTGTGCACCTTGTTCTTGGTGCGCGGAAAGTTTGCGATCGGCTTGCCGTAAATGGTCGCACCACGGATAGGGACTACCCATTGCACCCCGTGCTTGCGGCTCTCCGCGTAAACCTCATCCGCATAGTGACCGCCGGCGTCCCACGTCCAGCGCTCCACCTTCATGATGGTGCCGTCCACGCGGGTGAACTGCCGGTGCAGTTCGAGCCCCACCTTGCGGCGAAGCTCTTCGCTGGCAGGGTCGCCCATCAGAATAAAGCGATGTACCAGCCAAGCTTCCTCACCGGGACCGAACGCCCAGACACGCCCCTCGAAACGGTCGTCCTGGGTGTCGATGCCACCCACGAGAACAAGGCCAAGGGCCGGGACCTGCGGATAAACTTCGCGGCGCCCATACAGGACTTCCGAGTCCAGCTTCTCGCCCTGGTCGTCGTCCCACGTTTCGCCGCGAGTGGTGTTGATGAAAGTGATCAGCTTCGATACGTCGCCTTTCACCTTGAGCCATTCTTCGGCCAGGCTTAGCCAGGTACTCCAGGTGCTGTAGATCGCCCAAATACTGAAGCTGACCGAGCGCGGGGTGCGCATGATTTCGTCATCAGCCCCGTACCAGTCCATGCCATCACGGGTCCAGATGCCGGTATGCTCACAGATCCACCGTCCGGTCTTTGACGCTTCAACCATTTCGTTGTGCCAGATGACACAAGCAGTGTGCTCGCACACGTACCAGGCTTTCTCGGCCTCGCCGAGTGGGTTTTTTTCCCACTTCAACCCGAACTCACAATCCTTGCCGCCCCATTTGAGCGTCTGTTCCTGTCGGCAGTGCGGACAGTCGATGTGAAACTTGAGCAGGTAGGGCGACTCTTCAACGGCCTTGGTGATCTGGCAGGAGCCAACACGTTTCGGCGTTGAGCCGCGAATCGACTTCGGATAGATCGCGCCATTCAGGCGTTTGTCACCCAAGGTGATCGGCGAGCCCTCGCCCTCGACGCTTTCGTCAAAGTTCGAAAGCTCGTCGTAGATCACCTCGTCGGCGGATTTCTCACGGTAGTTGCGCGAAGCTTTGCCGCCCCGGATCCAGAGCGTCCGCCGGTTGGCGAATATCTTTTGATCGAGTGTGTTGTCGCTGTGTTTGCGACCGAACCACGGAGCGAGGTCGCCCAGCGCTGGCACATCACGGATCATGCCGTTGATATGGCTTTTGCTGATGTCCTCGGCGTCCGGGTCAGTCGGACTCCACATCATGACGTTGCGGCGCTTGTGTTGAATCTTGTAGCCGATGTTCGCCATCAACAGCTTGGTGTAACCGATCCGCGCCGACTTGATGAAGTTGACGACGTTGATCAGGTCGTTGCCCATGCTGTTCAGGATGGCAACCTGAAACGGCTCGGTCGTCCACTTGCCCTCGTTATAGGAGGACTCAGCGGACATGTAGAAATTTGCATCCGCCCATTCGACAGCGGTTTGCGGTGGTTCTTTGTAGAGCGCCTGGAGTCCTAGCTTGATCGACTTGCGAAGATCATTCAGCCATGGACTCAACGTACTCATCTAATAATTCCGGCAGTTGCTCACCAAAGCCGGCGGCAATATTTCGAGCAAGCGCGATCTCCCGCTCCACCGATTCGATGATTCGAGGGTCCACCTCGGGGTGACGCCGAGTGACGGTCTTTCCGACGGTGTCCAGTTTCGAGCCGATCTGCGCGGCGATTTTGGCGAGGGCAAATGTGGCAAACGGGACCGGAACCAACTGCCGGTCATCGACCAGGTTCTTCTTCTCCGCGGCAATCCGCTGGGCAGCGGTGAGACCGCGACGCTCTTCGAGCAGCTTGTACTCAATCAGCGGATCGATCCCTTCGGTTCCCTCACCCATTGGTTGTTGTTTCCGTTGCGAGTGTTCAACGCGGTTATCGACCACGTTTTGCACGGTGTAAAACGCCTCGCGACCGATGCGTGCGATAGGCGCAACTCCCCATTTGTCAAAGGCTTGCGGCGAAATCCCCAGGCTCGAAGCCATCTCGGATTTGTTCAACCAGCCGCGCTGTTTGGTTGTTTCGTTTTTGGCCATGACTAAACAACAACCAACCGTGGGAAAAAGGTCATACATATTTGGCGCGCGGGGCCCGAATTACCCGCAAGGGGTCGGGGGCCCGGGAAGGACCCAAAGGGGGGTGCCCCCTGCCCTATCTGTCAGCCCCGTGCTGTGGACAGCGCCTGATCCATCGCGCTGGCAAACTCCTTTGCTCGGTTCGCCTTCACGATGTTGTCTGCGATCTTGTAGAACGGAACGATCACTCGATACCCAGGCTCACCCTCACTAAAGATGAAGACAGGTCGAACGGCATCACCGAACGCTGTCTTCTTCCTCTCCCAGATACCTTGGGTACCATCAACATCACCCGCGAAATACTTCTGTGCATTGCCCTTGCGCTTACTGCGCTTGCTGCCTGTGGCATTGGCCTGCACACCACTGACAGTCTCGGCCGCACCCAGACCTGACAGGATCTTCATGATTGTGCCGCGCGGTACGTTGCCGAATTGATTGAGTGCTGATGATGCGGGCATCGCGTACTGCCCTGACTTCATGATGCCGCGGGCAATCAGCGCTTTCTCGAAACGCTTATGCGGCCGGCGACCGCCCTTCACCGCTTGTTGCAGGTAGGTGTCTGCTGGTACGCCTGAGGTCCATGCATCTTTGAAGAAGGTGCGTGCCTCTGGGTTGCCCTTCTTGGCAGCCTTCACATAGAGGCTGTTCATCGTGGTCGCGGTTGGCCTGTCGAGGCGAGCCCTCAACACTGAGAGCTCACCCTGCTTAACCAGCATCGCTAAGCGCGTGGCCATCAAGGCAAACGCAAAGGGGATCTGCTTGCTACCAACGGTGCGCAGAGCCTTGGAAAGCTCCTCTACATTGGTTCGGGCATCGATCTTGATCATGCTACACCTCGTCGACCTTCCGTTCGGCCCAGCGCTTACCCAACTGACGAGCCTGCTCAACACCCAGCACGCCGACAAATCCAGCGGTCGCGAATGACCAAGCGATGCTGAAGCCAAACTCTTTAACTGTCAGGCCTACAACCATGACGATCAGTGCGCCGAGGGTGGCTTCGATGAACTGTCGCCACGGTTTGGTCTCCTTGGCGTCGTATTGGATACGGAGCCAGGTCAGCGCAAACGTGAGAACCATGGCCAGACCGTTGTCCCTGAGCGCGGTCAGGACCAGAGCCCAGAAGGAAGGGTCTTTATCGGGCATGTTGTCCATTCTCATATGCCCTCTCGGGGCGCCTGATAGATCCGGCTCCAGCAGCACTCCCAGCTCGGAGCAATGGGTGTGGTGGAGCCGAAAACGAAAGAGCCCGGCTCAATGGCCGGGCTCTGTTGTCACTCTAGATTGGGAATACCAGCTCGGAGTTCCTGCGTGGTGAGCAAACCCAGCTTTCTAGGATTTCCACACATCCAGCACGAGCACACCTTGCCATGGTTCGCAAAAAGGCCGGCGTTCTTCTCGCTGGTAGACCAGCATTCATTCGCCCGCTGCTTCGCATAAAAGCGAGCTTTGATGCGGCGTGTATCGTGTCGTCGTTGAGCTCTAGACATAGCGTTCTCCTAAGCCGAAGACGACGAAGCCCCGGCAGACTACTCTGGCGAGGCTTTCGGCTCACTCCTACACGCGCAGGAATGACAGGATGGGATAAATACTGATGGAACGATGAGTCAGTGTCAATAGGCCTTCACGCTGCTGCTTCAGAAATAATCAAACCTTCGATATCGAAGATTTCCCCAGCGACACACAGAGCCTCATTAACCATGTCGTCCAAGGTTCCGTAGATGTTGCGGCGCCATTCTCGCCGGGTTGACTCTGGGCGGCCTTCGGTATCCCAGGTGTTCATGTCATAGAAGCTTTTGGGCAAGACAATCATTGATGCAGTCCGTGACTCAACGCGCTTCTTGGCAGATCGCTCTGCAGCTACGGCAGATGCAATCAACGACTCCCGGCGCCAATCAGGAGCATCGATAGGAACCGTTACAGTGACGGTCTGAGGGGTTTTCGGGTCCGCCCCTTTGAGCTTGGGAACCGCCCAAGCAGTAACGGCTTTGAAGATAAACAGCTGGGGAGCTGGCGAGCTGATGAGAAGCTTGATGTCGGCGATGGCCTGGACCTTCTTCGCCTTGTCGGTGCTGAACTTCGCGGTCAAAGCGCTCATGTGCTTCTTTTCAAGGCCGTGATGCAGACGGGCAGCCACCCAGCAATCGGCTTGGGCGCGGTCGATAGATTCACCTGGTGCGCAGCTGAAGAGCGAGCGCAGGTCGCGCTGCTCCTCTTCGTGCGGACTGTAAAGCTTCTGCCAGGCCTGCTTGCTAGTGTTGTCGATCGCTTCAGCTGCGAGGGCCGATACGACACCGCCGAGTACGCTTTGATAAATCATCGTTCAATCCCCTGTGAAGTTTGAAGCGCCGGCGCCGCGGCGGTTGTTCTGTTCGTATTGCTGCTGAGCGCCTGACGGCTGATTTACTCGGCTGCCAAAGGTAATGATGCGTTGCTGATAGATGTTCAGCATGAGCCCGAGTTGGGTAACCAGCACCTCGACCGGTAGCGCCTCCCCTGTCTCCGCCAAAACCCAACCCGAGGCGTGGCATTCAGTGCAAGGCAGCTCATGAAATATGCCTTTGATGACCGCTTTGCCCTTGCATGCTGCGCAACATTTCAACGGCATCGGCGATGCATTGAAGGCGGGTCCATGCTGCTTTTTCATCATTTTTAAACCTCGCCTTTTATGGATTCGTGATTTGGCTAGAGGCCGCGCCATTCAAGGCCTCGGCGGCATTCTGCGAATTTTCGTTTCTAGTCATGGTCGAGCGGTGAATCAGGTTGAAGCCTTTCCCGTCTAACCATTCGTGCCACTTGTTCAGGGCCTCACGCTTGAGCAATTCAGCCGAGGTGTGGATGTAGGTCTGCACGTTGCGGGTCAGGGTGTGGTTCACGAGCATCTCGCCAATCAGGAAGTCGACACCGAGGTCAGTCCACCCGGTCCGGGCCACCTTGCGTAGGTCGTGGCTGGTCCACTCGCCCTTGCCCAACCGCGCGAACACGGCACATGCCTGGCTGTCGCTGATCGGTCCACGGTTGCGTGCCGGGAACAGGTAGGCGCCTTTGTAGCCCTTGGCCGATTGCCAGCTCCGGTACCGCTCCAGCAGCGCGCAGACTTGGTGGGTGAGTGGCAGACGATGCTCGCAACGGGTCTTGGTGTTCTCAGCGGGAATGAACCACTCGCCCTGCTCGCCCAGTGTCAGGTGAGCCCATCGAGCCATCCGGCTTTCGCCGGCCCGGGTGCCATGGCAGAGCATCATCAGGGCCAGCATGCAGTCCTGCGGGTGCTCGTCGAAGGCGTTGGCCAGTTGGCCGATCACCTCCTCCAGCTGCACGGCACGCAGTCGCGATGGTTTTGGCAGGATGCGGGCCTTGGTGAAGTCGGTGAACTTGAAGCCGGCGATGGGGTTCTTGGCGATCAGGCGCAACTTCTCGGCCTGGCGGAAGGCGACCACCAACACACCCCACATCAACCGGACGTAGGACAGCGACATTTCGGCCTGCATCGGCCACATCACCATCTTATCCAGGGCAGACCGGTCGACTTCGTCCACCAGCAGATCACTGAGGCGTGGTTTGAGGTGGCAGGTGATGATTGAGGTGTTGGTGGCGCGACGTTTCGACGACAGGCTTCGCTCCGTCGATTGACGGACCATGAACCAGTCCAGCAGCTGGCCGACTGTCTGCAACGTGCCGGCGGCGGCCGAAGCTTTTGGGTCGGCGGCTAACCGCTCACGGATCTTTGGCAAGGCATTGATCAGGCCTTTCACCGGCAGCTCCGGGAAGCCGGCGATCTTTTCCCACTTCTTGCCCACCACTAGGTGCCACGTCCCGCGGTCCCGGTTCTGATGAAACCGGAAGTACACGCCCGGGTACCGCGCATCGCGCATGTCACGCACATTGGCGTTGCCAGCCTGGCGCCGGATCTCGGCATCCGTGAATGAGGTGAGCAGTGTCTGGCTCACGCGGCCACCACTGTGGGAGCGAGCCGCAGGTAGGCGCGGATTCGCTCCATCGCGTCGAAGTGCCCACGGCAGACCACGGCGAGGTAACCCTGCTCGTTGAGTTTGCGAATGCGCTCGTGCTGGCTGGCCGAGATCGCGGCGTCGTTCGGCGGCGTGGCCTTGAACTCGATGTACAGCCCGAAGAAGCCGCCACGGGCCATGGTCAGGACCAGGTCAGGGATACCGGCGACCACGCCCTGCTGCTTCAGCTTTACCGCGACCGACTTGAGCCGATGCCCGCCGTTGGGGACGTGATAGATCAAGTCAGCGACGTCAGGCATCCGGATACGCAGCTCGGCGATGAGGGCGGCCTGCTCCTGCCCTTCCCTGCCGACTGATTTGGCGCGCGGCGGCTTCGTCTGGAACAACTTCATGCTGGCTGGCTTCACTTGCGCTCACCCCGCGCCTTGCGGTACAGGTCGTTGAGGCGGCGGCAAACTTCATAGAACGCCCAGCTGGCGAGGATCATCAGGACAAGTAAGGTTCTTCGGTCGATCATGCAGCCCCCTTCACGGTGAGGATTCCGGCCCGGATCAAGGCCTCGTGTGTTTCGGCGATGGCGCGGGGCATGTCCTGCCAATCGATGTCGCCGACGGCACGGCCATCGATGACGTCATGGCAGGCGCTGCACGCGTAAACGGCGACGGTATCGAAGCCCTTCATGCCTATGCCCTTTTGGCCGCATGGCAGGTGCGCGAGCACCGTGGTGGCCGGGTCGAAATTGCAGGCGCCCGGCACGCGGACAGTGCAGTCTTGGCCGTTGGCTGAGGCGCGGAGTTTCTTCGAGGTCACGCGCATACCCGCTCCCCCGTGATTACGTCGACAACTTCGTAGGTGGTCGGCCACATCGCCTGGCCAAATTTCAACGCCGCCGATGAGTGCTCGAACAGCGCGACTGCGCGGTCGGGCTTGTCTGTCAGCTCCCACTTGTAGCCGCAGCAGTGCACGGCGAAGCGGTATTCGGCGGGAACAGTCGGGGCCAGATGAGGATTAGGCACGGGCACCACCTCGCGCACGCATGGCTCGCAATGAGGCCAGCGCCTGATTACCCACTTCTGGCGTGCGCTCAGACGGCGCCGCGAGCTCAGCAACCGGGACAGGCGCCAACTGCTCACCCATCCAGACCTTGCGAACCTGTTCCAGGTAGCGTTTTTCGAAACTGATCAGCCCCAGCTCACGACTGAGCAGCGGCAGACTGTTGAACCCAGCAGCGGCGGTAGCGTGGTAAACGGCTGGGTGGAACCACTTCGCAACGCCGTGCATGGTTGGGTGACAGTTGCGCAATGCCTGCTTGTAGGCGGCTTCAACACTCGGCAACGGCGGCTTCAACATCTCAGGCGTCGGCACGCAGCCCTGAATGAACTTGCCCACGCTCGGGATGAAGTCGGAAGGCTCGCCGCGGCAGCGCATCAGGCCAATATCAATCTGCTCCTGCGTGCAAATCCCGTTCTCGATGAATGCCTGCAGCCAAGTCGCTTTCGACTCCATGTAGGACTTCTTGTCCGGCCAAGCCTGACGCCATGCCGTGCGGATCGATCGCAACTGACGAAACAGCTGGTTGATCACCTTGCCGGTTTCGCGCTCCTGATCCTGCTGGGCCTGGACCGCGATGTCGGTGTCCGCTTCGATGAATTCGCCTTGGCGAACCTTGGTCATGGCCTGAGCCGCTACCGTGGAAACTGTTTTCATTTCCTGCCCTCCATCATCCACTCGGTGCATTCGTCATCGAACTCGTCTGAGCCAGCGGTGGTCGCGGCCCCGGCCGCTTTGACGCGGTCACGTTTGATCCAGTTGGCCAGTCGAAAGCACCATCCGGCAGCGGTGTCGACGGTCGAAGTTTTGGCAACGAAGAAGCCCTTGAAACCAGCAAGCAATTCGTCGGTGATCGAGTCAGTAGGCAGGCCGGCGATCTTGAGCTGGGTGGTCATGTAGCTTTCCGGAAACTCCCACTCGGCGAACATGGCGAAACGTTGGCGGTGATCTAGCGCCTCGATGGCGACCTGATCCTGCTCAGCAATCACGTCAGCAATCTCGCGCTGCTGCTGCTTTTCGGTTCCTTGATGGTTAATTGATGTATTGGGTGCAGCCGCTGCACCCCGTTCTGTTCCAGGCTGCACCCCGTTCTGTTGTGAGTTGCACCCCGTTGCGTCATCTGCACCCCGCTTTGTACGGGGTGCAGGATTTGCACCCCGCGATAGTTGAAGGTCATAAACAACCGGCCGGCGGTCATGACGGTCAATGTGCACGGCGGCGATTGCTTGGTTGCCCTTCTGGATCAATCCGGATTTCTCTAAATCGTCCAGCTTGTAACGGACGGTGCGCTCGGACAGGCCGGTGTCTTGAGCCAAGGTCGAAGCGGACGGAAAGGCGCCAGCACCGTTCGAGCCGGCATAGTTGGCCAAGCACAGCAGCACGTGACGCGCGCTCGAGTCTTTCAGGGATTGGGTGGGCAGAGAGAGCGCCCAGGACATTGCTTGAACACTCACAGCGAGGCTCCGATATTGAGTTCAGCCAAACGGGCAAGGCCTTTCGGCGTGACCAATGGATCGAAGGCCGCGCGTTCAACGCCGGTTTCAGGATTTGCCTTCAAGGAAGTTACTTTGTGGATCATGTAGCCGGACGTGATGCTCGGCTGATAGGCGGTCCAGCGACCCGAACCCTGGCGCCGAAAAATCCAGCGGTTCTTTTCCATCCAGGCGAAGAGCTTTGATGGCTGGATCTGCAGGTGCTTGGCCGCGTCTGTGATGCATATCGCACCGCCAGCCGCTGCTAGCCGCTTGATGGCTGCAACCTTCGGCGCCTGATCGAGGATGACCAGACGTAGCGACTGATTGTCCTTGGCCTGGTCGGCAGCAGCCTGCAACGCTTCGGCGTAAGTCGCTGGAATCTGGAACTGACCAACCTGAGCTTCCAGTTCCTGCCAACGATCAATGATCCGCGCGCGCAACTCGACGCTGTACCCAGAGACAACCACCAGGGTGTCGCGCTGAGAAAGAAGGAACTCGCGATAGACCTGGCCGTTCTGCGGGTGGACATAGGGGGTGTCGTTTGAAGAAACGATACCCTTGGTAACCAAAGCTCGGACGGTTTTCAGAACGTTGTCGTGCGTGCTGCCAGTCAGTTCGGCGATCTCGCGTGACGACATGGTGTGACACGACACGTTTTGCGATTGCGTCAAAAGTGTCGCGACATGGTGGGTATTGCCGGTGGTGAACTGGTTGTGCATAATCGGCTCCACAAGTTGTTGCTGTTAAAGAAGCCGGTCTAGCCACCGGCTTTTTTGTGCCTGTCATTTGGGTACTGGATGAATCAACAGCTAATCCGGTGTTCTGCTCTTTCCCTGCTCATCAGCGGATAATTGGCTCAACAGTCAGGCCGCCTGGTCTGGAAGACTTGGTCTCAAGTCACGAGCAAGAATCTTCCCGCCAGTTACGATTTCGGCTCTCAGCGCGACTTCAGCTGAACAGCCATGAAGCCCGCGGATCCAGCCGCTGACCGAACCCTGTTTAACGTTCAGGGCGGCAGCGGTCGCAGACTGCGAACCAAAATGCTCTACGAGCTTTTTGAAAGTGGTATTCATCAAATCTCCGCCCATATAAAGGGATGCCTTTATGGTATGGAAAGGAATACCTTTTTGCAACTCTAAAGGTTGGCCTATAAATTGTCTGGTATGGAACTCAAAGACAGATTGAAACGCGCCCGAAAGAATGCAGGCCTCACACAGGTCGAGCTTGCGGAGCGCGCAGGCATTAAACAGGCCTCCGTTTCCGAGATTGAGCGCGGCCTTACACGTACGTCTGGGCATCTGATAAAGCTTGCCCAGGTGTGCGGTGTCGACCCGGTTTGGCTTTCACAAGGTACAGGCACCCCCGAAGGCAAATATTCACCGCAATCCGAAAAACCAACCCCGACCATCGAGTCAAACGCGGTACTTCTCGGCCCTATTGATGTATGGGACGATGACACACCGCTGGATGATGATGAGGTCTACGTGCCATTTCTCAAGGAAGTCGAACTGTCCGCAGGCACGGGAATTACCTCCGTCCAACAGTCGCCAAAACAGAAACTTCGCTTTGGAAAGATAACGCTTCGTCGACAAGGCGTGCAGCCCTCGGAAGCAGTGTGCGTTACGGTTTCCGGCAACAGCATGGAACCAGTTCTGCCGGATGGCAGTACCGTCGGTGTGGATCGCGGAACGACTTCAATCACTGACGGTAAAATGTACGCCATCGACCATGGCGGGCAGTTGCGAGTAAAGACTCTTTACCGGCTGCCTGGCGGTGGAATCCGCATGCGGAGTTTTAATCGCGATGAGCACCCGGACGAAGAGTACACAGTCCAGGACATGCTTCAGAAAGAGATCGCAGTCTTAGGTCGGGTCTTTTGGTCATCTGTCCTCTGGTAACCGGTCGACAAAAAATCACCCCATCCCCCCTACCCGGCATCCGCTGGAAGTCACGGAAGATAGCAATGAAAAAGATCGCAGCCCTTCTACTCCTACTTGCGTCTAGCGGCATCTCTTCTGCCGCAATCAAGACGGTGACTGTGAGCGATTTTCAAAAAGGATTTATTGAAACTGTTCAGGATTACTCATCCCAGTATGAGGCGGCGCCGAATGAACTGAAGAAGTCTTCGGTCGCGAAAAAAAGGATGGACGCATTCGCGAAGCTGAATGGGGATCCCAGGAAGATCGCTGGATGGTATGGGACTATAGAAAAGCTCGGAACCAATGGCGACGGGGACGCATACATCACAATTCGGCTCCTCGTCGACAACATCACCATCAGTACCTGGAATAATAGTTTCTCAGATGCAGGCTCGAACACCCTCATTAAGAATGGTACGCCCTTGTACGAAGCGATCTCTGAGATGGCAGAGGGCAATGTCGTGATGTTCTCTGGGGCGTTGGGCAAGGTCAAGAACGTCAGCGAAAAAGGAAAGATGACCGATCCAGATTTCCTGTTCAAATTCACCAAGGTCGAAAAAGTCGGCGACTCGACTACCAAATAACGCACCCCGCAGTCTCCGAAGCCCGGTCCTTACCGGGCTTTTTCTTGCGCCCCCCAAAAAAAACACCCCGGTTTTGAAGGCGACCAAGGTTTTTTTATAATAATAAAGGTATGCCTGTTGACTACAAATAAAGGCTGCCCTATATTTTGCTCATCGCCGGATAACAACCGGCCAGATGGAAGGCAGCGATGAACCGGCCTCAACGGTTCAGAGGGTTGGCAACTGACCCGGGTGTGCAGCGTAAAGCACCGCAAACAGTTATCCGGCGGACTGAGTCGCGGTCGGACAAACAATCTGAACGAGCCCGTACCGCGCCAGCAGCGCCGAAGGGACACGGAAAGTTTCGCTGATGCACCTGGTTGGCCGGGTGCATTGGGAAAACAACCGGGAGTCACGACGATGGAAGAGGAAATCATCAGCGGTGATTGGCGAGGTTATCTCGGACGCGGCCTAGCACCCCGAGAGATTCAATTCCTACTTCTGGTTGCCCAGGGACTTACAGCTAAAGAGATCGCAAAGGGCTTCGGGCTAGCGCCTAGCAGCGTGAGCAAACGTCTTTCAAGTGTGATGTTCAAGCTCGGCGTGCATAGGCAATCGGCAATGGTCGCAGAGGCCATGAAGCGCCAAATAATTTGTCCGGCTTATGTCGTGCTTGCGGCCGTAATTGCAGTCCACACGATGATCGATGACCAGTCGATACGTCCGGAGCGAAGAGTCTCAGATCGGCGAGTTCAGCCCCTCGGTCGATTAAGCCTTTAGACATGCTGAACATGGAAATCAACCGGGAGTCACGGCGATGGAATCAGAAATCGTAAATGGCACATGGAAGGGTCACCTCGGTCGTGGCCTGGCTCCGCGAGAACTTCAGTTCCTTTTGTGGGTGGCCCTGGGGCTTACCGCGAAGGAAATCGCACGAGAGGCAGGCATCTCCCCCGCCACGGTCGCGAAACGACTTACCAACGCAATGTTCAAGCTCGGCGTCACTCGCCGAGCAGCTCTGGTAGCCGAGGCAATGCGCCGCCAGATCATCTCCCCCATGTGCTTCGTTCTGGCCACGCTGATGGCCATGAACGCAGTGGTCAACGTCCAGTCAGTCGAACCCGCTCGCCGCGATCGCCGGCCGCCGTCGGTACGGATTGCCCAGATCCGAATCACTCGGCGCGCCGAAACGCTGGAAGCCGCGTAACTCAACCAGAAAGGAAAAATCATGATCGAGCTTGGACAGAAAGCAGAAGACAAGATCACCGGTTTCTACGGAACCATCACTGGGCGCGCTCAGTACATCACCGGTTGCGATCAGTATTGCCTCGCACCGCCGATTCGCCAGGGCCTTAATGAGGTCCAGAAATCGGAATGGTTCGACGAGGGGCGTATCAAAATCCTTGGCCCAGGTGTCACTGCCGCCGACGTGGCTGGCCCTGCACCTGGTGGACCTCAACGCGATATGCCACCTCGGCGCTGACGGCACCTTCTGCTGGGAGGGCGGCTATTTGCGCTTACCCAATCCCGGAGCACCGCCCTGCAGTATGTGCACAGAGGAAAAATCAACCAATTTTCTTGGATGGATACCCAAGTCGATGGCCTCGGAGAGTTCTTTGCAGTGCTCACATTGTACGGGTACGAAGTACAGCTCCTCGTCTGGCTTCGTGGGCTTACCGCAGTCACGACACATAACCGCTCGCGCTTTCGCTGGGGCGGGGGCAGTTACTTTAGGCAGCCTCTTCCGTTTAGCGGATCGTCGGGCAGCGCGTTCTGCCTTTTTGAGACGCCTTGCTTCCTTGTCTGCCTCCTGGGCGGCAGTGACGTCGATCTGGGAAAAAGCCTTCCTTAACTCTTGAATCAGCCATTCGTTGTCCATCTTCAGGCACTTCCGCTGGGAGATGTTGATAGTAGCAATGTGCGTGCTGAAAACAATGCGCCCCGCCCTCTCCGGCGGCCTTAGGACGGACAGCATCACATCTGCACCTTGGCGACAGGGTGCAGCGGGATGACAACCAGACATGCACGGAGCACCAAATGAACGAACAAACACTTCAACAGCTTCTCGCTGAACGCGTCACCGCTTTCGCAGCGAGCGATAAGCCGGTCGAAATCATCGACGACCACGTCAAGAAAATGTTTACCAGCGTAATCGACAGCTGCTTCGGCCGTTACGGCGACATGGGTAAGCAGGTCGAGGAAGCTATCAAGGCCGCGCTGCCAGCCAATCTGACCGAAATCTTCGAGCTCACCCGCTACAACGCCATGATCGCCGCGGCACTGAAGGAAAAGTGGGAAAACAGCGGCGTCGAGGCCGACATGGTGCGCCTGGCGCAGAAGCAAATCGATGAGGTGCTGAACAAAGATGCGTTGCCTGAAGTGATCAGCTTGCAGGCTCTACTGGAGGCGTTTGTCGAGGACCACAAAGAGTCCGCTGCCGAAGAGCACTGGGGGGCTCCAGACATCCGCTTCCAACCATCCGACTACGGCGGACTGCACATCTACTTCGACAAGAAGCCCAAGGATCACGGGATCGCGAGCTACTCCAGAAGCTCTGAGCGCAGCGAATACCTGCTCGACAACGCGATCCACATCAGCTTCGACCGCCACGGGAAGGATCGAGACGAAAAGGGTCGCGAAGTCGGTTCGGTGTACGCCGCCAAAATCGACAACGAGAAGATCAGCCAAACCCTGAAATTCCGTTCGGAGTTCGAAAAGATGGTCGCCGCACTCTACTTCGGATCTTCAAAGATCCTCGTCGATTGCGACGAAGACGAGTTCAGCTACGGCATTTACGACTGAACAACCAGCGCCACGTCAGCCTGACGATAACTGCCCTATCACCTCGAAAGAGGCTGCATCGGAATGTCGGCGGGTCATGAAAAAAGCATCTCCAGAGCAATCGGATTGTGACGAATACCCGGACGTCGATTGCAGAAAATGGTGTGGACCGACATTCCAATGCAGCTTCGATAGGTGGCCACTGCCTTCCCAGTGAGCGAGCGATAGGAGTCACGGGCATGAAGTAACCGACCGATTCACCTGCGTGGTGCAGTAAGCCTGAAGGCTGCGCCCAACACCCTGACAGGCAGCGGACATCTGGGCCGACGGTGTCACCGCGCACCGGCCGAGCAATCGGTAGGCCACCCCAAGTTCAAGGTCACCGCTGATGATTCAAACCCAGGCTGTCGCCAGTAGCGAGCCTGGGAGGTTGTCGCGTAGGGAGGTCTTCGTGACAACAACAAAAGCCCGGGTGATCTCGGGCTTTTTTACCACTCCGCTCCTACAGGTTGACCGCTCTATTCCGGGGCTGGCAATCGAAAGCACACCCGAAACAGCCCTTCTCGCTCCCACAGCCTTTATCCGTCAGCACTCTCCCCTGCGCCCAACGGCAACCAGCAGGCGGCCCGAGTGCTGACGAATGACCGCAACCCACCATAAGGAATCGTCATGAATCAGACCATTCGCCAAAAACAAGCGGTCCTGCAGGTGTTGCGGGATCGCATCTCAATGTCCACCTCGGAGATGTACCAGATGATCGGTCGCGAAGAGCCAGTGCGTGCACCACGCTTCAACGTCATTCCCTTGGGCGGTAACAAGTTCGACGTTGTCGAGCATGACACTGGCCTTTCCCGCGGCGCCCGTGACGGTCACGCCGTGGCCTGCGATTACGCGAAGCAGCTCGAGAAGAACGCCGACTTCTTCGAAGAGGTTCGCGCCACCACCAGCCGCTTCGGCCGTAGCCTTCTGCGCTGGTCCATCGGCGCCGCTGTAATGCTGGTTGTCTTCGCCTACTTCGGAGCGCAGCAATGATCGGCAACCCGCTCCCAAACCCGCGCGATGCGGCACTGGCAGACATCGAACGGCGGATCGCTGACTTCTTCGGCGCCGGTGGCAAGGCAGAGCCAGCCGCCGCTTTCAAGCCTGAGCCGCGCCCGCCCCGCTCCGACAAGATCGACCCGGACACCGTACTCAAGCGTCGCCGGCCTTCGCCCACCCGTGCAGAACGCATTGCGCTGCGGCGAATCACGGAGGAGCTATGAGCAAGCGCAAGGCAAACAACGGCTTCGCCCGCGCCGAGCGAAGCTGCCGGTCGTTGCTCCGGACCAATCATGTCGCGGTCGTGAACATCGACCCCAGCGGCGCACAAATCATGGCGAACTGGAAGAACTGTCGGCAGATCCGGAGTTTGGCGATTGCCAACGCTCTGTTCGATTTCTCCTACCACTGGACGGTCTACATCAGCGCTATGTGTAGAGACGAGCGCGGCGTTGAGTACGTCAAGTCGGTGGAGATATCGCCGGAGGGCATCTACAGGGTCGAGCGCCTGACGGATGCCATCGAGCATTACTACCTGGAGCTGCGAAACAGCTGCAACCCACACCACCTGGTTGCGTCTGGCTGGATCGCAGTTCCCGCCGAGGTATCGCTTGATGAGGCGCAGGCCGCGAAGCTGTTCTGTGCGGCCGGTGCCTGGCATCAGGTAAAGGTCGCGGCGTGAGAAGAATCAACAACCAGGTGCGCCAGCGCCGACGACAGACATGGCTGGATATACCGGCCCACGGAATTGAAGAGGCAGGCCATGGCCAAGAGCAACGCGGAATTGCAGAAGGACAAGCGCGCCAAGGAGAAGGCCTTGCTCGACCGGATCGGCGCCGAGAAACGCACGCTGATTGTGTCGAAAGCGCTCGCTGATGCCCTTCAGGTGCCGGGCGAACGTCACGACTTCGAGGAATGGCAGGAGACGGTTTCCACTCTACTGATCAACCTCTCCCAAGCAACGGCCTACGAGTCCGGGCGATTTGCCAAGATGTTGCGACCTGAAATAGTCATCACTGAAAAGCAGTCGCGACAGCTTGAGCGGTTCGCCAAGACCGGCATCGAAGCATAACCACCATCCTACTGTCGCATCCGGCCACGGAGGGCGGCGAATGACTTGAGAACACCATGAGCTACAAAGGCGCTTACGCTCACCAGCACTATCAGGTGTCTCCAGAAATCGGCCGCTGCTTATTCATTAAACCTTTTTCCGTCTTCCAACGTCCCGCTGGACATCGATCCATGCCCCCTCAAGCTCCAGTCTAAGTAAATCTTTCATTTCGTTAACAAGATCAATTACCGGTTGTGCGTCATCTCCTGGGCGCATTTCGGAGAGTTTTTTAGTGATTCGATTATCAAGCTCAAATATTTTTTGGGTAGCTGCATCATCTCGACTCAGCAGCATCTCAAACTGAAGAGTTAAGATTGTTGTTCGACGATAGATCTCAAAGTTTTCCGAGCTCCCAAGAAAATCTTTATCCCCCTGATTTTTTACGCTTTGCGTGACTATCGCCTGCAAATATTCAGAGGCGCACGCCCTGAGCTCAACCATCCACTGATGACGAAAAGTACTTATATTTGCCGATATCTGATTCCGTTGAACTCGGACGGTTAGCCAGGCGACGATCAGAGCGACAACAACACCGGCGGCACTAGGAGCAACAGTTGCCCAATCAGTGTCCGAATCAACATGGATTTTCAGTGGTCTATCAGGATCGCTATTAACGAGTATTGCTGCCCCGAGGTCCGTCGACGACCTACCTGCATACTTGATGTCGTTGACGCTCAATTCAAAGCTTTCCACGGCCGTCCTACTCCAATTTATTTCAGCCTTGCTTCATACCCCACTTCAACGAATCACGCCAGCCGGCGAGGCAGGCGTCTGCCTGGAGATTTCCAATGAGCATTCCCGCAAATGCGTTAAGCGACGAAGAGTGCCTGCACTATGCCGCGCTTGATCCGGCGGCCGCCGCCGAACTGACCCGCCGATTAACCTCGCAGAGCATCGACCCGAGCGCCGAGCGCGAAGAGTTGCGGGAAGACATTCGCCGCCTCGAAAGCCAGGCGAGCGATGACGAGGACGAACTCGAAAATCTTCGCGATAGTGCCGGCGAGGCCTGCGAGTGGATCAAGCGAGCAATGGACCCGGACGACCGGGAGCTTTCACTGAATGCGCTGCTGCAAAAAGCGCTCGATTGCCTGGAGTGATGTCATGAGCACTTTTGCCGTATTCGGAATGAGTGAGAACTGGGCTCGCGAAGAAGCCAAAGAGCACACCAACACCTACAAGATGGAAAACGGAAAGATGGTTGAGCGGACCATCCCGGAGTGGGAGCTGGCAGTTGAGGCTGAGGTAGCAAGAATCATGGCCGGCAAGAAATGCGTCCGCCTGTCTCCAATGTTTGATGCCCCCCAGTACGCCCAGCAATTCATGGAGATGGCCAGGACAAGCATTGTTTGTCGCGACCTGAAGATCCGCACGAAGGCGGTGCTGGTCGATGCCAAGAGCAAGCCGATCTTGAATGCCAAAACCGGCGCGCCAAAAGTCGGGCTCGCTGATTGGGCGCCCGCAAAGTTTCACGCCGCCTGATTCTCTCCACCTCTCAATCACTCACTTTCGAATCACGCCAGACGGCGAGGATCTTCTATGTCCGCACAACAGCTGTTTCCCCAGTTTATTCATGGTCAGCCAACTATGGGCCTGCCGTTCGAAAAAGAACTGGTGGTGGACCTGTTCGCCGGCGGCGGTGGCGCCAGCACCGGTATTGCCCGGGCGTACCGGGAGCCAGACGTGGCGGTAAACCACAACCCAATCGCCCTGGCCGTGCACCGCGCCAACCACCCACAGACAGCGCACTACGTTGCCGACGTGTATGAGGTGTGCCCTCGGAAAGCAACCGGGGGACAGCCAGTAGCGATTATCTGGGCATCCCCTGATTGCCGTCATCACAGCAAGGCGAAGGGCGGTGCACCACGTGACCGAGGCGTTCGTGGATTGGCATGGGTGGTGATTCGTTGGTTGTTCGTCACTAAATCGCGCCTGCTCTTCTTGGAAAACGTCGAAGAGTTCTGCGACTGGGGGCCGATTGACGAGGATGGCCAGCCGATCAAGGCCGAGCGTGGCCGCACCTTCAAGGCATTCATTGCAGCGATCAGCACGGGGCTTCCCGCCGATCACCCGGACATGCCGGAAATCATGCATGCCATCGGCGAGTTCGTACCGATGGAAGCACTGGTGCGCGGCCTCGGCTATAACGTCGAATGGCGCGAACGGATCGCGGCCAACGCTGGCACCCCGACCATTCGTAAACGTCTGTACCTGGTCGCTCGAAGCGATGGCAAGGCGATCGTCTGGCCAGAGCCGAAGCGACACAAAAAGCCGACCGCGAAACAGCAGCCATGGCGAACCGCTGCTGAGTGCATCGACTGGAGCAACTTGGGTCGCACGATCTTCCGTGACAAACCAATGGCAGAGAACACCATGCGCCGCGTGGCCAAGGGCTGCTGGCGCCATGTGCTGACCAGCGCGAAGCCGTTCATTGTCCCTATGCGCGGCACCTCAGCAGCGCACACCAGCACCCACAGCACAGATGAAGCGCTGTCGACCATCAGCGCCGGCGGAACGCATCACGCGCTGGTTCAGCCAGTGGCGGCGCATTTCCTAACCGAATGCGCCAACGGTTCAGCGCAGCGCAACTTCGATGTGCAAGAGCCTCTGCGCACGCAGGTGGCTCAAGTGAAAGGTGGTCACTTCGCCATGGCAGCCTGCCATCTGACCCACCTCACTCACCACGGAGAACGCAGTGGTTACCACCCTAATGATCCTTTCCGCACGGTCACTGGCGCCAATCGCGGGGAGCAAGCGATGGTCGCTGCACACATGACCGCTTTCGGGCAGAACGCTGTCGGCAGCTCACCCGCTGAGCCTACACAGACTGTGCTGGCCGGTGCTGCACGGCATGGCGTCGTTGCAGCGTTCTTCGAGCAGGCGAACGGTGGTTTCTACGATGGTGATGGTCGCGCCGCCGACTCGCCGCTCTCGACCATCTGCCAGTCAGGCGCCAACCAGCGATTGGTCAACGCCTACCTGGTGAAGTACTACGGCAACGAGAAGGACGGGATATCGCTGACCGAACCGATGCACACACTGCCGACAAAAGACCGGGTAGCGCTGGTGGAAGTTGTGCAAGTGCCGGACACACTGACACCCGAGCAAATGGAAGGCGCCCGACGCTGTGCCGCCTTCATGCACGAATACCTGCCGGGACACTTCAAGGACCCCGCCGAAATGGTGATGGTCGGTGGGTACGTGCTGGTGGACATCACCCTGCGCATGCTGCAACCGCCTGAGCTGAAGGCAGCACAGGGCTTCGACAAGGACTACATCATCGACCGTGGGCTGTTCGTTGACCCGGTCACCGGCGCCGAAGAATGGCGCGACATAAACAAAACGGATCAGGTTCGGCTGATCGGAAACAGCGTTTGTCCGGATGAAGCCGAAGCGCTGGTCAGCGCCAACGCCGCCGACATCATTGAGCTCTACCTGCGCCTCGCGGCCTGACCCACCCTCACCTTTTTCGCGTGCTCCCCATAATCAGTTGATGCTTCGAAGTCTCGATACGCGTAATCGCAGGCACCTGGCCCGAGTGAGACTCGATCATCAAGTATTGCTGGGTGCGCTCGGTGTCAAAAACCTGCCTTGCTGCCTCCATCTCATCAATCAACTGGCGATTGACTGCGTAGTAGCCACAGTTCGGACATTTAAACTCATCAAAACTGCCTACCGGATAAGCTTTCTCGGCGCTCTCGCCACATACGACACAGACAGTAATGCTCATGCGCACCTCCTTTTGAATGACCTATCAACTGTAGCTGATCACCTACCCCCATCAACCGCTCTACCGCCCGGGCATGACCCGGCATAGGAATCCGCATGAGCGAAATTCATCGCTACAACGTCGTGACAATGCTTTCTGAGGGAGGCAACACAATCGGTTACGACCCTCACGGCCCGGCGGTTGTTATGGCTTCAGAGTTTGACCGAGTCGCCGCTGAGCGTGACGCCCTGCAGCAGCGCCTGAACGCAGCGGATCAGCGGATTGATGACCTGACCGCCATGCCATCCGCCGCCGAGCGCCAACGTCTGACAGCAATCATCGAGCGATACCCGAACGGCGATCCGCTCGAATACGACGCCGCTGTTCGCAAAATCCAGCAGTAACTCCCTCCCCCTTCAAAGTCAGCCGCTATAGCGGCAAAGGATCCCCATGTCTGAGATAAAGGAACGGCCGATCTTGTTCTCGGCCCCGATGGTGCGCGCCATCCTGGAAGGCCGGAAGACGGTCACGCGGCGGCCGGTGAAAGGCGTCGGGCTGGTCTGGCTGGACAATTTCAACCCCGAGTACGTCGCCGATCCAGATAACAATCTCTGCCCCTACGGCAAGCCCGGCGATCGACTGTGGGTGCGCGAGACCTGGTACTGCGATCACTCCGAAGTCCAGCAGGGTCCATACCTGCAACCGGCGGACATGACGGATCTGGACGAAGCCCGGGAAAACGGTGATCTGGTGTACGCAGCTGATGGCCTGACGCCGTATGAGCAGGATCAGCCAAAGTGGAAGCCCAGCATCCACACACCGCGCTGGGTAAGCCGCATCCTGCTGGAGATCACCGCCGTGCGCGTCGAGCGCCTGCAGGATGGTGATGGGGAGACTGATTTTGAAAGTCGCTATATCGCCGAGGGCATTAACCGGATTCACCATGGCGATGGCGAGTACCACTACCACGCCTTCAAGGCTGAAGCGGGACCGGGCAACTGGAATGACCCCTTCGACGCCTGGCGCGAACTGTGGGTGTCGGTGAACGGCGCCGAATCATGGAACGCCAACCCGTGGGTCTGGGTCGTCGAGTTCAAGCGGGTGACGCCATGAAGCTGACAGCAAAACAGCAGAGCGTCCTCGATGAGCTGCGCAAGGTCGGCCGGGACAACGCATACCGATATCGCGACACTCAACCGCACCTGTACCAGACCGACTGCGAGAAGCTGGCCAGGGGTGACCAGGCGTGCGTGTTCGGCCTTGGCGGCCTGACCTATCAGGTAGGGTACCGCCTCGGGATCGCCGCTTCGTCCGTGCTGAGCATCTTCAAGGCGCTCCGGCGTAAGGGGCTGGTGATTCGTGAGGAGTCCTATCCGGACTACCAGCGAGCACGGTACTGGTGGCCGGTTGGATTGGCTGCGGAGCTCGCCGGCGAATTGTTGCCCGAGGTGACGCCATGATCGCCCTCGCCTGGTTCGCCTACGTGTACTGCTACAAGGGGCCGCGGTGATGAGCGCAGCAGCAAAAGTCCTCGACCCATGTAGCGCCAGCCGGATGATGTGGTTCGACAAGCAGGACCAGCGCGCACTGTTCGGCGATATCCGCGATGAGGAACACGTCCTTTGTGATGGTCGGGTGTTGAAGGTCGAGCCGAACGTCATCATGGACTTTCGCTCACTCCCCTTCGAAGACGGCACCTTCAAGCTGGTCGTCTTCGACCCGCCGCACCTTACCCGGGCCGGCGTCGATAGTTGGATGCGCGCCAAGTACGGCGTCCTTACGGCAGACTGGCGCGACGATATCACCAAGGGTTTTGCCGAGTGCTTTCGCGTGCTGGCCACCGACGGAATCTTAATCTTCAAATGGGCTGAAGCTCAGGTGCTTGTCAGCGAGCTGCTTGCCCTCACCGATGAAAAGCCCCTGTTCGGACACAAGTCCGGCAAACGTGAAAAAACGCACTGGATCACCTTCATGAAGCGCTGATCCGCCAGCAGCCTAAACCCTCTTCCACCTACCAGCCTGCCGGTGTACGGCGGGCGAGGAATACCGCATGCCTGAATTAACGTACGACGAGAAGCTGATCCACTACGCCACAGCCTCAAGAGCTTCAGCGGGGATCATCAGCCAGATCGAAAACGGCGACTTCGTAAATTACTGGTGCGGAAAGCTGCGCGGGAAGTTTGTGCAGGTCGGCCCCAGCTGGAAGGCCGCGACGAGACAGCAGGCAATCGAATCGGCTCGACAGTTCCGTGAGCAGTGCCGGACTGAAGCGAAAGCCAAAGGCTTGCTGACTGCATAACCCATCCCCACCTTCTGCCGCCACGCGCGGCATGGAGCATCATCATGGCAGCAGCAGAACAGATACCGGTTGAGTACCTGTCCGACAAGGTCGCTGAGAAAAACTTCGCGGAGATGGTCGGGACCACCCGGCGCGCGCTTCAGGGCAAGCGCCAACGCAACATCATCCCGAGAGGGGTGTGGAACGAAATCGATGGGCAGATCTATTACAGCATCAGGAGATATGAGGCATGGCTAGAAAGCCTTTGGGATTGCCCGCCGGAGTTGAATTCGCAGGTCAATCAGTCCGCATTCGCTTCACATGGAAGTTCCGGCGCTGCGAGACCCTCGCCTATTCCCAAACGCCAAAAGGCATCAAGGCAGCCGCAGATCTTCGCTCTACAGTAATCAGCCTCATCAAGCACGGCGTGATGGACGACCAGCGTTACGCCGAGCTGTTCCCAAACTCTACCTACTCCACCTATTCCGCGACGCCGTTGTTCGGCGGCTACGCGCAGACCTGGCTGGACAGCCGAGAAGTCGTCGGGGGAACCCGGAAAAATTACCGGATATCCCTAAACCTTTATTGGATGCCGCATCTGGCGCTGCTCCCGATCGATCAGATCAACTCTGCGATGATCCGGAAAATCGCCGCCGAGACGAAGTGGAAATCGTCGACGGTAAAACGGTCGGCGATTCAGCGCCTGCATACCATGTTCGAATGCGCAGTAAATGATGAGCTGATCACGCGGAACCCGGCCGGCTCAATCGAGTTGCCAGCGAAAGCGAAGAAACCGGTGGATCCTTTCACGGTGTCAGAGGCGGATGTGATCATCGCGCACCTATATAAGGTGCTGACCGGTTCGATGCAGGTGTACGCGGCCTACTTCGAGTTTGCGTTTTATACCGGCATGCGGCCGAGTGAGATAGCGGCGTTGCGCTGGGATGAAGTGGATACCGAGGGCCGTGTCGCCAACGTGTGCAGAATCGTGGCTGACTACAAGATCGAGGAGCGCACGAAAACCCGCGAGACGCGGCGAGTCATGCTGAACAGCAGGGCATTGAATGCGGTTGGGGTGGCCAAGGGAGTGGCCGAATTTAGGGCAAAACAGAGCCGGCGCCAGCACAAACAATCGCCGTATGTGTTCCCGCCAACTAAGAACTTTGAGTTCATTCAGCAAGCCAGCGTGACCGACAAACACTTCAAGGCAGCGCTGGTCGCTTTGAAGATCAGAGCCAGACGGCAATACAACTGCCGGCACACTTACGCTACCATGTGCCTAATGGCAGGCATGAACCTCGGGTTCATTGCGAATCAGCTCGGCCACAGCGTGCAAATGCTGCTGACGACATACGCCCGGTGGATCAACTCCAGTGAAGACTGGAGCGAAGTCGGGAAGCTAGAACAAAGCCTGATTGGTACAAAATTGGTACAGACCGAAACCGTACCCCTCTAGAACCCATACGGAATAAAGCTCTGTGACATTGGAACAGAATTACACCGCGATTCTCGGCCAATTGGGCGAGGACGTTTCCCGCGAGGGCCTGCTCGATACGCCCAAGCGTGCCGCCAAAGCCATGCAGTACCTCTGCCGCGGTTATGAACAGACACTGGAAGAAGTCACCAACGGTGCCTTGTTCAGCTCCGACAATAGCGAAATGGTGCTGGTGAAAGACATCGAGCTCTACTCGTTGTGCGAACACCACCTGCTGCCGTTCATCGGCAAGGCCCACGTCGCTTACATCCCGAGCGGCAAAGTACTGGGCCTGTCGAAAGTCGCGCGGATCGTCGATATGTATGCCCGCCGCCTGCAGATCCAGGAAAACCTCAGCCGCCAGATCGCCGATGCGGTCCAGCAAGTCACCGGCGCCCTGGGCGTTGCGGTGGTGATCGAGGCCAAACACATGTGCATGATGATGCGCGGTGTGGAGAAGCAGAATTCGTCGATGATCACCTCGGTGATGCTCGGTGAGTTCCGCGAAAACGCGGCCACTCGCAGCGAATTTCTCAGCCTGATCAAGTAATTCGCAACACAAGGAAAACCGGCACTCATCGCCGGTTTTTTTTAGCCTGTGAAAATCAGGTAAGCTGCGCGCCTTCTTTCGCCCCGTGAGGCTTGTACCGTGTTCGTTAAAGCGCTTCGTGTCGGCCTTGGCCAACTGATCATTTTCATCGACTTCATCACCCGCCCCGGCAAGAAGCAGCGCCCCGCCGCTGCTCAGGCTCAGGTCGAAACGGCCGCCAAAGGCCTGACCCTGTATCAGTTCCACGCCTGTCCGTTCTGCGTGAAAACCCGCCGCACCTTGCGCCGCTTGAATGTGCCGGTGGCGCTGCGTGATGCGAAGAACAACGAGCAGGATCGCCAGACGCTGCTGGAACAGGGTGGCAAGATCAAAGTGCCGTGTCTGCGGATTGAAGCGAATGGGCAGACGACCTGGATGTACGAGTCCAAGGTGATCATTGATTATCTGGATAAGCGATTTGCTGCCGCTTGAGGGTTTTGCGGTCAATTGACTGGCGCCTTCGTCGGATCGCCGCCCGGAACCAGCCCGCTCCCACCTTTGGAATGCGGTCGAATGTGGGAGCGGGCTTGCTCGCGAAGAGGCCAACCCGGACAGCTCACATCCCACCAACAATAAACCGGCCCTTGAGCCGGTTTATTCGTTTTCAGCCCCCGACGCGCCTCACCCTGAATGATGTCAAACCTTTAACCGCCTGCACATGAAAGCGAACTCTCCTGGCGATATATCCCAATCGCCAAACTTATAGTTAACAATACCTAAAACATTATTTGCATTTTTTGTATACAAAAGCATAATCCACTGCGTGCGAGTTCCTGACCAAGCAGTCAATAAATTCGCGAAATGCCTCAAAGGACCGTAACCACACTCACGGCCGGTCCTGGAAATAACAATAAAACTCTTGAGGAGTACTCGCTGTGGAAAGCCGAAAATCCGAAGCCCCGACGCTGGAACTCTCGCCGCCGTTACGCACTGGCTGGCTTGAGCGCATCTTCAAACTCAGCTTGCATGGCACCACGGTGAAGACCGAGCTGATTGCCGGTCTGACAACCTTCATCACCATGGCTTACATCATCTTCGTCAACCCCAACATCATGGCCGACGCCGGGATCGACCACGGCGCTGCATTCGTCGCCACTTGTATTGCAGCCGCACTGGGCTGCCTGTTGATGGGACTGTACGCCAACTGGCCGGTCGGCCTGGCGCCAGGCATGGGGCTCAACGCTTTCTTCACTTACACCGTGGTCGGTACCATGGGCTACAACTGGGAAACCGCCCTGGGTGCGGTGTTTGTGTCCGGCGTGTTGTTCATGATCCTGACCTTTTCCAGGATCCGTGAATGGCTGCTCAACAGCATTCCGGTCAGCCTGCGCTACGCCATGGGCGCCGGCGTGGGGTTGTTTCTCGGACTGATCGGCTTGAAAACCGCCGGCATCGTCGTCGACAGTCCGGCCACGCTGATCAAACTCGGCTCCTTGCGTGAACCTGGCCCGCTACTGGCGGCCATCTGCTTCCTGATGATCGCCGTGCTCAGCTATCACATAGTGTTTGGCGCGATCCTCATCAGTATCATCACTGTAACCCTCGCCGGTTGGGGCCTTGGTCTGGTGCACTACGAGGGCATCATGTCCGCGCCGCCAAGCCTGGCACCGACCTGGATGGCCATGAATGTCGCCGGCGTGTTCAACGTCAGCATGATCAGCGTGGTACTCGCTTTCCTCTTCGTGCACATGTTCGACACCGCCGGCACATTGATGGGCGTCGCCCAGCGCGCCAACCTGGTGAACGCAGACGGCCGGATCGAAAACCTTTCCCGGGCCATGAAAGCGGACAGCGCCTCCAGCGTATTCGGGGCGGTGGTCGGGGTTCCACCGGTCACCAGTTACGTTGAAAGTGCCGCGGGTGTTGCCGCGGGTGGTCGGACGGGTCTCACCGCAGTGACAGTAGGTGTGCTATTCATTGCGGCCATGTTTTTCGCGCCACTCGCCGGCATGATCCCCGCGTATGCGACCGCTGGAGCGCTGATTTATGTGGCGATGCTGATGATGGGCGGCATGGCGCACATCGAATGGGACGACGCGACCGACAGCATTCCGGCAATCGTCACCGCGATCATGATGCCGCTGACCTTTTCGGTCGCCGACGGCATCGCGCTGGGCTTCATCACCTATGTGGCGCTGAAGGCCGGCACCGGCAAGTACAAGGAAATTTCCGTCAGTCTGTGGGTACTCTGCGCAATCTTCATCGCCAAGTTCATTTTCTTGTAGGCCGTACAGGATTCAAAAACAGCCTCACCCCGCCGGGTGAGGCTTTTGTGCAAAGGGAGAAAAGTGATGAGTCTGGAAACCTGGCTGCTGTTCAGCGGCGCCGCGCTGGTGGTGATCCTGATCCCGGGGCCACTGTCATTGCTGATGATCAGCAACAGTCTGAATTTTGGTTTGCGTCGATCTTACCCCGCGTTTTTGGGAGGCGTGATCGCATCGATTTGCTTACTTAGTGCTTCCGCACTGGGTCTGGGTGCTTTGCTGCTGGCATCGGAACAACTGTTTAGCGCGCTGAAAATCGTTGGTGCGTTGTACCTCTTCTACCTCGCCTGGCAGAGCTGGCAGCAATCGCGCCAGCCATCGGTCGGCGCCCAGGTGCCTCTGGCGGCACCGGTGCCACGCTTTCGTGCCCTGTTCGGACGCGCCTTCGCACTGGGTGCGAGCAATCCGAAAGACATCCTGTTTTTCGCCGCTTTCCTGCCGCAATTCTTGAGCGCCGAGCAACCGTTCCTGCCGCAGTTGCTGGTGATGATTGCAACCTGGACGGTTTTGGATCTGCTATGCAAGATCGCCTACGGACTCGGTGCCCACGGTGCGGCAAAGTACTTGCGCACGGGTAAAGGCCAGAGCTGGTTCAACCGGATCAGTGCCGGCTTATTCAGTGGAGCAGGCGCCGCTTCTCTGTTGAGCGGGCACTGAAACCTCCCTCTTGGAGGGTTCCCATCCCGGCAGATTGAAGCCGCGGATGGGCTTCGACCAAGGTAACGGTGACGGCGTCATCGGCTGATACACACGCCATACATAGTTACCGCTGTACGAACATCACGCTTCCATAAAGTACGGGCCAACGTTTTTCATAACAGCCCCTACAAGGATGTACGTATGGCGAAACTCTTCACGTCTCCCGATGCAACAGACTATGACGCAATTATAGTCTCGGATATTGATCCGCGTTCTTTGGCGAAAGCCGATCAGGAGATTGCCGACTTTATCCGCAGCAACGGCGCGACAGCTCCGAAAGGCAAGTCCCCTCGATCCGCCAAAATACGGGAACGAGTGCTATGGGCCCTGGATCATTATTACGGGCCGCTCACTGTCGGCCAATTTACGGTCAGCCGCGTAGAGCTGCACCTCATGAATGCCACGGTTCACGGTGAACCGCTGGATATTGGCAATACCAACTTTCGCCGCACACCCCAGGCATTTATCGATGGTTTACGACTGAATCCGGCCGATGTCGAAACCCGTATCTGGGCGAGCGGCAACGCGGGCGACTACACAATACCCACGCTGCTGTTCGAGATTGCCACTCATCGCTCGGTCACCGCGCCACCCCTGTTTAACGAGGCGGAAGGTATTCACACGCAAAAAATAGACAGGCTTCTACAAGCCGCGCAGAAATTGGATATTCGCGATACCCGGCTGCCCGAGAATGTCCCTGGCTGGGTCAACAAACAAAAAAGCAAAGCCGTTAACAGCATGGGGGTCGGGCTTCAGGCTTTCGGCATCTACAGCGGTTTGATGGGTATCTCCGACGCTATCAAACGAGGCGATCGTACCGAAGCGGCGATCAGTGCTGGCGCGGTGGTGACGGAGCTGGGATCGCTGATCATCGAGCGCGGTCTGGTAAAAACTGCCCAGGAGCTGATCGAAAATGGCGCGCGCATCTACCAGGGTTTTTCCAAGACCCAGTTCGGGTTGTACCTGTCGCGCGCAGCAGGATTGATAGCAGGCGCACTTACCCTGCCCTTCGACCTCTATTTCGCAATCAAAGCGTTGAACGACGCCTCCCAGACTACCGGCAAGCAGGCTCTGGACCATTATGTCGCGGCGGGCATGAATCTGGCCGGCGCCGTACTGACCCTGATTCTCGGTACGGCGGCCATGGCCGGTTTCGCCCACGCAGGCCCGCTGGGCATCGCGGCGGCGGCCATTCTGATCACCGGATCGCAGATCTACAGCGCGGTTCGCCAGGTGGACGACATCGACGACTACATTGAACTGAGCGTCGATGAACGTCTGGTCACCGGTTTTCTTGCGTTCCTCAACCAAAGCCCTCCGCAGCGCATTCAGGACCGATACACCCTCGCAGTAACCACCGATCGGCACTCGAAAATACTGACGAACCGAGCTCGAAAGTGGCTCGACGGACAGATGAAGGACAGCGTCGAAGCCATCGTGAACGGCAAGTTTGAGGCGGGGCTGAAAGCCGCTCAAGTGTTCTGGTTCGAGCGGGATGCTCAAGGGCGCGAATCGACGCCTTCAAAGGAAATCAAGGAGCCGCAGGTTGAGGACGGCGACGACACCATCGACGCCCGCAACGGCATTCCTTCGGATCTTTCTGGCGTGGTGAAAGGGACTGACGGCGAATCGAAAGCCACGCTTTGGCTGCTGGGTGGTGGAAAAGACAACGTCATCGGTGTCGAAAAGAAACCCAATCATTTCAGTTTCGGGGCGGGCATCAAGCACCTGACAGGGGGTGAAAAAGATGACCATTTCCTGTTTGAAGGGGCCGCACAGGCACTCAAGGCGCGTTCGCCGGTTCAGGGAGAGAACCATCTTCTGGGACTGCAGGGCAACGACACATTGATATTTCAGGGCAATCTGGAAAGCCGCGACGTGACGACCTACACCGGTTTTGAAATTGATCTGGAAAACGGCCGGATCAGTCTCCTGAGCGATAGCGATGCGACGCCCTCCAGAGCTCACACAAAGATAGACAGCATCGAAAACGTCGAAACCCTGGCGGGTGCAAGCAACGTCGTAAAGGGCTCAGCCAGCGCCAACCGCATCGTCGCCAGAGGCTACGATCGAATCGACGCCGGCGACGGTGATGACACCATCTATCTGATGGGCGGCTACGGTCAAGCCGCGGGCGGTGCAGGCAACGATCACTATTACATTGCCCACAAAAGCGGCACCGTTTCGATCAGCGAGTCTGCGCTGGAAGAAAGCCTGATCATCATTGATTGGCCGTTTGAGAGCATTCAAGAATGGAACGTTGAAGACACCTCGCTGGTGGTTTCATCGCTGTGTGGAGAAAACGGCGAGTGGCCAGAAAGAAAGCTGATCATCAAAGACGTCTATAAGAATGTGGAAGGCAACCGCCAGTTCCAGCAGCAGAAATTGCGTTTCCTGACCCAAGACGGCTTTCAGCTCACCCCGGACTTTCCCGACGAATTGGAGGGCTACAGCGATCAAAGCATTGAAGTCTTGATGTTGGCGAAGGGACGACAGCCAGCACCCAGGATCATCAGCAGTCCGGAACATGATTTGTCCTCCGGGAAATTTCCACACTGTTTCATTGATCGCGACATCACCGAAACCGTCTTCAAAATAACTGAGAGAGGGGTAGATTCCCTTAATTGCATTCATATCGATTGCAACAGCGATGAGCTGGTTAATGCGCTGGCCAGCTACACGGTGAACGTCGTCAGACAACACAGCAATGACTACTTGACCTATAGCGACTTCACGCTGCAACTTCACTTTAAAAATAAAAAAGTACAATTTGAGAATCTTGTAACGACGATGTCGGATTCTTATACGAATATCAGAGGCACGTCATACATGGTGAAAGGGCTAAGACTCAATCAAGCCATAAACATTACCCTGCGCGACGGTGTCTCCTATCGGATAACCCCACCTCCACCCAACTATGTTGATGATGTAAAAACCCCCGGCGTCAAGCAGTTGGACGGGCAGCAGATGCTGAAGCGGCGCGCAGGTCGCTATTTGTTACTCACACCGCAAGACAGCAGAGCCATTGCGCTTGAACCCCACCCGCAGCGCGTCGAAATCCCTGCCCACGCGCAAAATACGATAACGCTGCTCGAAGGAACGGGTTCGACCTATCACGTCCATTTTCACGCAGACACCGTCCTGCGAATCACCACACCGGGTGCATTCAACAACACTTCTAATGCATCGACCTGGCATTTCTATTCCAGGTATCTGGACCCGGGCCTTATAAAGTTAGTGGCAAACAAATTAGTGATTGGACGGACTATCGTCCATCTCCCTGAATACAAAGACGTCGATACACCCGTCGAGGAAATTTTCGTCATCACTTCATCAGGCGTCATGTATGCCGTCGACCTGATATTCGAGCAGGTTTATCTCTACTCAACGAATCAAAAGTAGTAACGCAACATCCACGCAACTGTATTTCATAAATGGAGCTACACCATGGGCATGAAGCCACCGAAGAAAATTGTGAAAACTGATACACCGGACACCGATCCACCTTTCAGGCCCATCTCTGACGAGGACAGCACACTGTCCCGAGTTGATGTGGCCGGCCCCGGCATTGCCGCTCCCGGCACCAGCTCATCAAGTAATCGAAGGCCTGATAGCGAACCGGACAATGTTGCGCGACAACCGCAGGTCATGGTGGCGGATGTGTCCTCATCAGGACAATCCGCCACCAGCTCCGTCGTCGCGAGATCCGAAATCAGCTTTCTGCCAACCCTGCTTGCCGCGAGCCTGCCCGCCCCGCTCGCCAACGGATTGCGTTATGGCAAACGCCAGACGGTCTATGCAGAAATCGAAAACGAAGGCATCACTCTCGTGCGGCGCCGAAACAGCGACGAATACCAGGCGACATCGGCCAATGAGCTGATCGCTACAGGTCCGGTGCTTGAAAGAGTCAGCGGGACGCCATTCTGGCGGAGAAAAGATCCGGCAGACGGCAACCACCTTGCCGTTGACTCCTCCGCAGACGAACAACCCGGACCGAGCACGCGCAAGCGTCCACGTGTGGATGAGGATACTGACACTGCATCTGAAACGGACTCCCTTATCGCGCAGCTTTCTGCGCAGAACGCCGGGCCTCTGGACCTGTCTTCGGCGTTGTGGCGAAACTGGGGGACTTCGACAAAACCCCATGCAGTGGAAACCCTGGAGATCGACGGACTGCACTATCGGGTAGTGCCTCGCGGATGGCCGGAACAAACCGGCCTCGCTTTGCTGGAACACCCAAGGTTTTCGCCCGCTCGCTACGAAGCTTTCGAACGGATGCTACAAGACGATTCGTCGTTGCAACCCAGATGGGCGGTAAAAAATTCAAACGGCAAGTGGGAGGTGCTGGAAAACCACCTTCCCTTTGACAAGAGCCTTACAGGATATGTAGCCGACACCTTCAGGGATTTCTCGGAGGCTTCACTGACGACCGTCGCAAGAACTTTGTTCAATAGGGCCGATCATTCCGAAGTGATCAACAAAAGCGGCCTTATGGTCTTGAAACAGACCTTTCGTAATTGGGCTGACGCGAACAATGCCCACATCCCTCGACGCGAATTGGCCGACCCGTTGCTAATGCTGCCTGTCATACCCAGAACGATCAACAATGGCTGGATAGCACTGACCCCTCCCGACGCTTCTGGTGCATTGCGACGGCTGGACTTTGCCCCCGAGCATTTCCCTGGGGAATGGCGAAACTTCGCCGCCGCCCCTTCGGATTACAACCTCAAACGGTTGGTCGGCAGCGTACTGGTGCGTAACGGGTACGACGTTTTTCCTTTGACGAGCGAACACCGCTGGCCAACGCTGGTTTTCACACGAGTCAACCACGATGCCGTTTTCTTCTTGAAACTCGGCCGTATCCAGGGCGACGCCGTCAGGGATATCACCCCACCGGGCAATGAGCTTTCCGACCCACTCCTGGCAAGCCGGATCGGCGAATCCGCACGATCAGCGCTACGCACTGCTTACGATCAGAACAAAGTGGTGTGGTTGCTTGGAGGCACCCAAATAACCGCCTCGGGTTGGCAGTCGGTATTCATGATCAGAGAAGGCTGACACTCATTTTTCGTCTCGCCGGTGGTGCCGGCGAGAACCGCCGGGCACACGCCCGCATTCGTTCGACACAACCGAAATCTTTAACAGCAGGTTTTCACGTGAGCCCAAAACACCCTATTCGAACCCATGCCCCCGGGACTTCCAATGAAGGTCCCACTGGCATACGCGACAAGGCGCCGGACTATTTACCCAGGCGCCCCGTCAACACACAGAGCCCTGAACCCGGCCATGCACAGGCACATCAGTTTCCGGAGCGTGCTCCACTGCCGGATGCCCCGCCATCGGGGATCGAGGTCATTAACCTCCCGATAGGGATACAGATCCGTCGGGCCTCCACCGAGCGTTCAATAAGCGATTATTATCTGGCGCCGAAACTGGTAGACAGGTTGCCCGCCCCGGACCCGGAAACCGGCATTCGATCGATTAGTTCCGGACGCCAATACGTCGATCTGGTGGACGGAGGCACGGTGCCACTGGGCAATGATTCAGAAGGACATTACCGGGCGAAACAGATGACCGAACTGGAGCCTGCCGGCCCACGACTTGAACGCGTGGCAGGGACGCCAACATGGCGCAGGGTTGACCGGAACAGCGTAAGCATGGCGGACTCGGAACTGATCGTTTCACGCGTAAGGCAAGGGGACGGACAAGAGGAAGCGGGACCGTCCAAGCGCCCTCGCCCGATGGACTCATCCTCCGAGCCCTGGAAAGACTGGGGCCTCAGTCCTCAACATGCTTCACCCGACGATGTCACCATCGATGGCGTTCGCTACAAGACGCTGCCGCGCAGTGACACGCCAAACCATCCCGTTGTTTACATCAAGAACCCTGCACACTTGGTTTACGACTTCGATTTGATGCAGGTAACGCTCAAGCGAGACATCAACCAACAGCCCCGAGGCGCTATACAAATCCCGCCGACCCACCATTGGGAAATCGATCCGAATCTGCCGTTTGGAGGACCGTTCACCGACTATGTCGCCACGTATTTTCCAGAGTTGACCGCAGACTCTCTGTTGAACGTCGCCAGAAAACAGTTTTCGCTCGCCAACGGTTCCGATATTGCAACGGGCGCCGGATTGACGACCCTCAGGCAAGTGTTCAATGACTGGAAGACGCGCGGCAACACACCACGGCCGGAGCTGATTGATCCGCTGCTCATGCTCCCAGTCGTGCCGATGTCGCCGGGCAAAGGAACAGCCCGGGTTTTAGAGCTGCCTGTCCTTTCCGATCAAGCGCCTTTGCAGCGATTGACCTTTGATCCGCGCAAGTTCTACGCAGATTGGGACTACTTCGCCAACTCGACGCAATATGGCGGAGATATCAAGCGATTCATGGCCAGCCTGTTGACTCGCAACGGTTACACCGTATTTGAGCCCACCACCGCGCAGTCCTACCCAACGCTGATATTCCAGCGGACAGAGCATGATTTTGTGTTCTACATGAGCCTGCATCGCGTTCACGGCAAAAAAATTCATATTCCATCGACCAGCGATCAGGGTTTCGCCCCTCACCGGCTGCTGGAGCTGATTGGAGTGCCGGCGATGCGAGCGGTTGCAAGCGCGGAAGCCGCCAACAAACTGATCTGGTTGAAGGGTGGAAGTCACATTTCAACGGACCGCCCGGACTCTGTGTTTATCGTGCGATCCGAAGATCCAAGGAGATAAAACGCCGCGCAAAAAAAGCCCGCAGTGTGAGCGGGCGAAAGACCAAAGAAGCTATATGCGCAGTCGCTTCAATGTGGAGGAAGCTGCTTGGGGGATCAGCTTCCTCGGTACGTGGAATAGCTGTACGGCGAAATCAGCAGGGGGACGTGGTAGTGATCCTGTTCCGCAGAAATGCCGAAACGCAGCACCACGACATCGAGGAACGCAGGTTCCGGCAACTGAACGCCACGGGCGCGGTAGTAATCCCCCGCATGAAACTGGACCTGATAGACCCCGGTGCGGTAGCCGTCGCCTTGCAGCAACGGTGCATCGACGCGGCCATCGCTGTTGGTGACCGCACTGGCGACGAGTTCCAGTTGCGAGCCTTCAACGCGGTACAGCTCGACCTTGATCGAGCTGCCCGGGCAACCGTGTGCAGCGTCCAAAACGTGTGTAGTCAAACGTCCCATTGATTCTGCGCGCCTGACTGCCAGAAGCAGTCAGACCTCGCGCCTCCCGAAGTCAGTTAAAAAGGAGACCGCACCGATTCGGAGCACGAAAAGCTGCGGCGAGCGACTGATTAAGACACTTTTTAAAGAGATTGTACACAATAAAAACGACGTTTTTAGCCGCTTCCCCGCCAGCCGGGGATTTTCAGTGAATCTGCCGTTGAACCACGGGATCAATGGACCTTCCATCCTTTAGCTGACCAATCAGGCAGGTTTCTTGCACTAACACCTGAAGATGACGGCTGATGAAAAATGCGAAAATTTAGGCTTACAAAGTGGATATAAAGTTGTATACAATCAGCCCATCGCTGTGACGCCAGCCTGTCTTCTGATCACCAGGCCGACACGCAACCCCTGACTTTGTATAAGCACAAACAAGAAGGAAGACTGCAGTGAGCGCTGACTATCCACGCGACCTGATCGGTTACGGCAGTAACCCTCCTCACCCCCACTGGCCGGGCAACGCCCGAATCGCCCTGTCCTTCGTGCTCAATTACGAAGAAGGCGGCGAGCGCAATATCCTGCACGGCGATGAAGAATCCGAAGCCTTCCTCTCGGAAATGGTCTCGGCGCAGCCGCTGCAAGGCGCGCGCAACATGAGCATGGAATCCCTTTACGAGTATGGCAGCCGCGCCGGCGTCTGGCGGATTTTGAAACTGTTCACGGAATTCGACATACCGCTAACTATCTTCGCCGTGGCCATGGCCGCCCAACGCCATCCGGATGTGATCCGCGCCATGGTCGCTGCCGGGCACGAGATCTGCAGCCACGGCTACCGCTGGATCGACTATCAGTACATGGACGAAGCGCAGGAACGCGAGCACATGCTCGAAGCGATCCGCATCCTCACCGACATCACTGGTGAACGTCCGCTGGGCTGGTACACCGGTCGCACCGGTCCGAACACCCGTCGCCTGGTGATGGAAGAAGGCGGTTTCCTCTACGACAGCGACACCTACGACGACGACCTGCCCTACTGGGAACCGAACAACCCAACCGGCAAGCCACATCTGGTGATTCCGTACACCCTGGACACCAACGACATGCGCTTCACCCAGGTCCAGGGTTTCAACAAGGGCGACGATTTCTTTGAATACCTCAAAGATGCCTTCGACGTATTGTACGCGGAAGGCACCGAAGCGCCGAAAATGCTCTCGATCGGTCTGCACTGTCGCCTGATCGGCCGTCCGGCGCGTCTGGCCTCGCTCAAGCGCTTTATCGAATACGCTAAAAGTCATGAACAGGTGTGGTTCAGCCGCCGCGTCGACATCGCTCGCCACTGGCAGCAAACCCACCCGTACCAAGGGGCTGTCCAATGAGCACCTTTCAAACGCTGAAACCCTCGACCCTGAGCCGCGACGCGTTTGTCGCCGCTTTCGCCGACATCTACGAACATTCGCCATGGGTCGCCGAAAAAGCCTTCGATCTGGGCCAGGACGCTTCGATCGACGAGATCGAAACCCTGCACCAGCGCATGAGCGACATCCTGTTGAGCACCGATCACGAAAGCCAGCTGGCCCTGATCAACGCTCACCCGGACCTGGCCGGCAAAGCCGCCGTCCAGGGCCAGCTGACCGAAGCCAGCACGAATGAACAGGCTGGCGCCGGTATTCACCAATGCACGGCCGAAGAGTTTCAACGCTTCACCGAGCTGAACGACGCCTACAAAGCCAAGTTCAAGTTTCCCTTCATCATGGCGGTAAAAGGCAGCAACCGGCATCAGATCCTCGCGGCGTTCGAAACACGCATTCACAACTCGGCCGACACCGAATTCAAATGTGCGTTGGCGGAGATCAACAAGATCGCCCTGTTCCGATTACTGACCCTATAGCGAGCAGCTCTTGTGAAAAACCCGGGTGTTAAAAACGCGATGTAACCCAAGGGCACTGCAAGCATCCCAAGCCAACTTATTAAAGGCAGACAAGAAGAATGAAAGCTTACGCCGTACCTTTCGAGAAGTTCGTCAACCTGGCCGACGCCCGTCTGGGCACCAAAATCATCTCGGTCACCGATGACTGGTTTGCAGACGCCAACCGTCTTTTCCAGCCGACCCCGGCCGTATGGAAAGAAGGCGTGTTCGATGACAACGGCAAGTGGATGGACGGCTGGGAGTCGCGCCGCAAGCGCTTCGAAGGCTACGACAGCGCGGTGATCCGTCTGGGCGTTCCGGGTTCGATCAAAGGCGTGGACATCGACACTTCATTCTTCACCGGCAACTTTCCGCCGTCGGCTTCGCTGGAAGCCTGCTTCCTGGCCTCGGGCGAACCGGACGACAACACCCAGTGGACGGAAGTGCTGTCCGCCGTCGAGCTGCAAGGCAACAGCCACCACTACCACGAAATCAGCAATGATCAGGCTTTCAGCCACCTGCGCTTCAACATCTACCCGGATGGTGGCGTGGCCCGTCTGCGTGTTTACGGTGTTCCGTTCCGCGACTGGTCTGCTGTGGGTGACAACGAGCAGGTCGACCTGGCCGCAGCCCTCAACGGTGGCCGCGCCCTCGCCTGCTCCGACGAACACTTCGGCCGCATGAGCAACATCCTCAACCCGGGCCGTGGCATCAACATGGGCGACGGCTGGGAAACCGCGCGTCGTCGCACGCCGGGCAATGACTGGGTGATCGTCGCACTGGGTCATGCCGGCGAGATCGAGAAAGTCATCGTCGACACCCTGCATTTCAAGGGCAACTACCCGGACACGTGCTCGATTCAGGGTGCGTTCGTCAAGGGCGGTACCGACAGCCAGATCGAAACCCAATCGCTGTTCTGGCGCGAACTGCTGCCTGCGCAGAAGCTGGAAATGCACGCCGAACACACCTTTGCCGAGCAGATCAAGGCGCTGGGGCCAATCACCCACATCCGTCTGAACGTGTTCCCGGACGGTGGTGTGAGCCGCCTGCGCGTTCTCGGCAAGGTCGCGAAGTAAGCGGTGAGGCCATTCGCGAGCAAGCCCGCTCCCACAGGGGAATGCATTCCAAATGTGGGAGCGGGCTTGCTCGCGAAGACGTCAAAACTAACAACACAGAATTCGGAAAAGAAGACCAGCATGCGCACACTGACCATTGAACCGCTGACCAAAGAAGCCTTCGCCCCTTTCGGTGACGTGATCGAAACCGACGGCAGCGAGCACTTCATGATCAACAACGGTTCGACCATGCGCTTTCACAAACTGGCGACGGTGCAAACCGCCACGCCAGAGGACAACGCGATCATCAGCATTTTCCGCGCCGACGCGCAGGACATGCCGCTGACCGTCTGCATGCTGGAGCGTCACCCGCTGGGCAGCCAGGCTTTCATTCCGCTGCTCGGCAACCCCTTTCTGATCGTGGTTGCGCCACTTGGCGATGAACCTGTATCAGGCTTGGTCCGCGCCTTCGTCACCAACGGCAGGCAGGGCATCAATTACCATCGCGGCGTCTGGCACCACCCGGTGCTGACGATCGAAAAGCGGGATGACTTCCTGGTGGTTGATCGCAGTGGCACAGGTAATAACTGCGATGAGCATTTTTTCAAAGAGGATGAGCGTTTGATCCTCGCCCCCCACCAATAAGAGAAGGTCTGATCACTCGACAACAGAGTGACAGGCGAGAGGTAAAGACTGTGGAAGCACATCTGTTGGAATGGCTGAACCTGAGCGTGCGCTGGGTTCACATGATTACTGGCGTGGCCTGGATCGGTGCGTCGTTCTATTTCGTCTGGCTGGAAAACAACCTCAATCGGGTCAACCCGAAAAGTGGTCTGGCCGGTGATTTGTGGGCGATCCACGGCGGCGGCATCTACCACCTGGAAAAATACAAACTGGCCCCACCGACCATGCCGGACAACCTGCACTGGTTCAAATGGGAAGCCTACTTCACTTGGCTGTCGGGGGTCGCGCTGCTGTGCGTGGTGTTCTACTCCAACCCGACGTTGTACCTGCTGGCACCGGGAAGCAGCCTGACCGGCCCTGAAGGTGTTGCCCTGGGCATTGCCTCGTTGTTCATCGGCTGGTTCGTCTACTCCTTCCTCTGCGACTCGGCCCTGGGCAAACGCCCTGCGCTGCTCGGCTTCATCCTGTTCGTGCTGATCATCGGCGCTGCGTACGGCTTCAGCAAAGTGTTCAGCGGCCGCGGTGCGTACCTGCACGTCGGCGCGATCATTGGCACCGTCATGGTCGGCAACGTGTTCCGTATCATCATGCCGGCGCAGCGCGCACTGGTGGCGGCGATTGCCGAGAACCGCACGCCGGATCCGGCGTTGCCGGCCAAAGGCTTGCTGCGTTCACGTCACAACAACTACTTCACCTTGCCGGTGCTGTTCATCATGATCAGCAACCACTTCCCGAGCACCTACGGCAGTCAGTACAACTGGCTGATCCTGGCCGGGATCGCGGTGCTGGCGGTGCTGGTGCGTCATTACTTCAACACCCGTCACGACAGCCACAAGTTTGCCTGGACCCTGCCCGCCGCAGCGGTGGGCATGATTTGCCTGGCCTACGTGACCGGCCCGGCGCAAATGCCGAGCGCACCTGAAGTGGCCAAGGCAGCGGGCACCATCGAGTACCAGCCACTGCCGGAAACCGCCCTCGGCGGCGGAGGCAAAGCTGCCGTTGCGAAACCGGCTGAAGCGCCGGCTCAAGCCGCCAACGCCGCACCGGGTTTCGACCAGGTGCATAACGTGATCCAGGAACGTTGCACCGTGTGCCATTCGGCCAAACCGACCAGCCCGCTGTTCAGCGCCGCACCGGCCGGCGTGATGTTCGACACCCCCGAGCAGATCCGCCAGAACGCGGCGCGCATCCAGGCTCAAGCGGTCACGAGTCAGATCATGCCACTGGGAAACATCACCCAGATGACCCAGCAGGAACGTGACCTGATCGGCGCGTGGATTGTTCAGGGAGCCCCGACCAACTAAGCAACACCAAGCCCTGTGACAAGCGGGCTTTTGTGGCGAGGGAGCTTGCTCCCGCTGGACTGCGCAGCAGTCCCATTGTGGGGCCGCTTCGCGACCCAGCGGGAGCAAGCTCCCTCGCCACAGATCACCCTGACGCAAAAAATCACAACAATAAAAAAAATCCGAGGTGTTGCATGTCCGAGCTATCCCAAGCGCGCATCCCCGACGCACCCGCCATTCAATTCAACGACTGCCAAGCTCACTCGAACTAACAGGCACGACACAAAACCTGTGGGAGCGGGCTTGCTCGCGAAAGCGGTGTATCAGTCAACGGTCGTTTTGAAGCTGATGGCCTCTTCGCGAGCAAGCCCGCTCCCACAGGTCGGTGGCTGCCTGCGCCTCAACAATAAAAACAAAAGGGAGCAACAGATGATTCGGACGCAGAAAAACATGCTGTTGGGCGGTGGTTTTCTGGCCGCCAGCCAAGCCATGGCCGGCGATTTTTTGCTGTGGCAGACCAACAGCCTGAGCTATTTGTACGGCAAGAACTTCGCGATCAACCCGTCGATCCAGCAGACAGTGACGTTTGAGCACGCCGATAAATGGAAGTACGGCGACAACTTCCTGTTCGTCGACAAGATCTTCTATAACGGCCAGGAAGACCGTAATAAAGGTCCGCACGCGTTCTACGGCGAGTTCAGCCCACGCCTGTCCTTCGGCAAGATCTTCGACCGCCGTTTCGAATACGGCCCGATCAAAGACGTGTTGCTCGCCATGACTTACGAGTATGGCGAAGGCGAAAGTGAGGCCTACCTTATCGGCCCCGGTTTCGATCTCGCCGTACCAGGCTTCAACTATTTCACGTTGAACTTCTATCGCCGCCAGACCGAAGGTCCGCGCCCCGGCGATGGTGTCTGGCAGATCACGCCCGCCTGGTCCTACCGCATTCCCGTAGGCAACTCGGATCTGTTGATCGACGGTTACCTGGACTGGGTGGTGGACAACGATCAGAACGCTCGCGGCACCTACCACGCCAACCTGCACATCAATCCGCAGATCAAATATGACCTCGGCAAAGCGCTGGGCTGGAGTCAGAAACAGTTCTACGTCGGTACTGAATACAGCTATTGGAAAAACAAGTACGGAGTCGAAAACAGCGCGAACCTCGACACCCACCAAAACACCGCCAGCCTGCTGGTGAAGGTGCATTTTTAAGATGGCCCGCAACCGTGCCCCACACCTGTCGTCGGTGCGCCGTTGCGGGGCACTTGAGACCTGGCCAAGGAGTCAGTATTCTCCGCGGCCGCCCGAATCCGCTTTAAAAAAAAGCCCGGATTCAGTTCCTGACCAGAAAGCCAACTTATCCCGGCTCTGGACGGTATCAAGGCATTCCATCCCCCTCTCAATCGACCGCTCTTGAGCCGTCGAATGGGAGTTTTTTGCTTTTCGAAAGCCTTGGCGCAGCTCTTGCTAACAGCACTGAAGCTGACCGATTGGATGATTTTTTTTACCGCTACAGAGAAAGGCGCCACACCAGAGCGCCGACTTTAAAAAAATAACGTGGAACACCTACTTTTTGGGAGCAACCGAATGAAACGTACGTGCACTAGCTTGATGCTGGCGGGATCCTTGCTGGCCGGGGGCCAAGCCATGGCCGGTGACTTGCTGCAATGGCAGAACAACAGCCTGACCTATCTCTATGGCAAGGACTTTCAGGTCAACCCGCGCATTCAGCAGACCGTGACGTTCGAACACGCCGATGGCTGGGAGTACGGGGATAACTTCTTCTTCATCGACAAGATCTTCTACAACGGCAAGGAAGACGCCTTCGCAGGCAAGAACACCCACTACGGCGAGTTCAGCCCACGCCTGTCGTTCGGCAAGATTTTCGACCAGAAACTGGAACTCGGCCCAATCAAGGACGTACTGTTGGCCATGACGTACGAGTTCGGTGAAAACGACACCGAGTCCTACCTGATCGGTCCGGGTTTCGACCTGGCCATCCCGGGCTTCGATTACTTCCAGCTGAACTTCTACCAACGTCACACCGAAGGCAGCCGCGCGGGCGACAACGTCTGGCAAATCACCCCGGCCTGGTCCTACACCATCCCGGTGGGCGACTCGAACATCCTGATCGATGGTTTCATGGACTGGGTGGTCGACAACGATTCCGGCTCCAAAGGCGACTACCACGCCAACCTGCACTTCAACCCGCAGGTCAAATATGACTTGGGTAAAGCGCTGAATTTTGGTGAGAAGCAGTTGTATGTCGGTGTGGAGTATGACTATTGGTCGGACAAGTACGGGATTGAAGACAGCCAGGTCTTCAAGACTGATCAGAGCGTCACGAGCTTCCTGGTGAAAGTCCACTTCTGATCGAAAAAGCTTCGCGGGCAAGCCTCGCTCCTACAAGTTTTGCGTCGTTCACATATTCGGTGAAGGACACATCACTTGTAGGACGAGGCTTGCCCGCGAAGGCCACACCACACATCTCATGCGGGAATGACCGGCTCCACCAATCCAAGAAACCGGCACAACTCCCCGCGCTTGGCCAACGCATCCCGTCGCCCCAGATCAATCAACTCGCTGCAATACCCCGCCTCGAACAGCAGGTAACTCAACACACCCGCCCCACTGGTCTTGGTGGCCCCCGGCCCCCTTAAAAACAGACGCAACGCCGCCGGCAATTCCTGACGGTGACGCGCCGCAATTTCATCGATCGGCTGGCTCGGCGAAATCACCAGCACCTCCACCGGCGCGACGCCGAGCGCACGGGTCGGCGTGCCGTCGGGCATCAGATGGCCGAATTGATTGAGCCGTTGCAGCAACTCGATGTCACTTTCCAGGCTGTCGATGAACGTGCTGTTGAGCATGTGCCCACCGATCTGCGCGAGCGTCGGTTGCTGGCCGGTGTAGGCGCGTTGCAGTGGTTGCTCCGGGTCGACCCCGCGCGGGTTGCCACTGACGCCCACCACCAGCACGCGGCTGGCGCCCAGGTGCAGGGCCGGGCTGATCGGCGCTGATTGGCGAACTGCGCCGTCGCCGAAATATTCTTCGCCGATTTTGACAGGCGAAAACAGCAGTGGAATGGCGGAGCTGGCGAGCAGGTGCTCGACAGTCAACTGTGTGGGCACGCCGATGCGCCGATGACGCAACCACGCGTTGATGGTGCCACCGCCCTGATAGAACGTGACGGCCTGACCGGACTCGTAACCGAACGCAGTGACTGCGACGGCCTGCAACTGCTTGTGCGCGATGGCTTCGGCGATGCCGGTCATGTGCAGTTTGGCGTCGAGCAGCCCGCGCAACGGTGAGCTGTTGAGCAACGCCACGGGTACCGGAGCACCAATCCCGAGCAAGCTGCGGCTGACAAACCGTCCGGCCTGATGGATCACCCCTGGCCAGTCGCTGCGCAATACCAGATGACTGCGCAAACCCTGCCAGAAAGCGGTCAGACGCTCGACCGCGCCACGAAAGTCCATTGCGCCACTGGCGAGGCTGACCGCGTTGATCGCCCCGGCCGAGGTGCCGACGATCACCGGAAACGGATTGTCTGCCCCCAAGGGCAACAGTTCGGCAATCGCCGCCAGCACGCCGACCTGATAGGCCGCCCGAGCCCCGCCGCCGGAAAGAATCAACCCTGTAACCGGTTCAGCAGGACTCATCGCAACACTCCATGGTGCTTGATCCGATATCATTGCTCAAACCCTTGTAGGAGCGAGCTTGCTCGCGATGGTGGTTAACGATGACGCGGGCAGCCTGATACCCCACGGCGCTCTCATATTTTTCGCGAGCAATCGAGTGTCGACCGGCTGCTCCTACAGGGGATCGGTGATTCAACCGCGTTTTGCGTACAGTTTGGGTTCGCCCGGCGGACGGCTCTTGAAACGGCGATGGGCCCAGAGATATTGCTCAGGGCAGTCGCGCAGCACGCCTTCGACCCATTGATTGATCCGCAGGCAATCGGCCTCTTCGGTCTCGCCGGGAAAACCCTCAAGCGGTGCATGGATCACCAGTCGATAACCGCTGCCGTCCGCCAGACGTTCCTGGGTGAACGGCACCACCAGCGCCTTGCCCAGCCGCGCAAACTTGCTGGTGGCGGTGACGGTCGCAGCCTGAATGCCGAACAGCGGCACGAAGACGCTTTGCTTGGCGCCATAGTCCTGATCCGGTGCGTACCAGATCGCCCGGCCGGCCCGCAGCAGTTTGAGCATGCCGCGCACGTCTTCACGTTCCACGGCCAGCGAGTCGAGGTTGTGTCGCTCGCGGCCACTGCGCTGGATGTAATCGAACAGCGGGTTCTTGTGCTCGCGGTACATGCCGTCGATGGTGTGTTGTTGACCGAGCAACGCCGCGCCGATTTCCAGCGTGGTGAAATGCACGGCCATGAGAATCACGCCCTTGCCGTCGCGCTGGGCTTTCTTCAGATACTCCAGCCCTTCGACATGGGCCAGTTTCGCCAGACGCTCCCGGGACCACCACCAGCTCATGGCCATTTCAAAGAAAGCGATGCCGGTGGAAGCAAAGTTTTCCTTGAGCAGGCGTTTGCGCTCGGCGGCGGATTTTTCAGGGAAGCACAGTTCCAGGTTGCGTTTGGCAATGCGCCGTCGGTCGCCGGCCACGCGATACATCAGTGCGCCCAAGGCGCGACCGATAAACAGCAACACCGGATACGGCAATTGAACAATTAGCCACAACAGCCCCAGCCCACACCACAGCGGCCAGAAACGCGGCATCAGAAATGTTTTTCGAAAACGCGGGCGATCCATTGAAGCTTCCGGAAAGACGATGGCCGCGCATTCTACATCGTTCGACCCGGCTTGCGGCTGGCGAGCGTTCTCGTTATAAGTCTCGGCACTTTTAGTGACAAGCCGTTGTATGCCGACCATGAGCCAAACCGACCCGCTAGACCAAGTTCCCGTGTTCCAGTTGAAGGGCAGCATGCTCGCCATTACGGTGCTGGAGCTGGCCCGCAACGACCTCGAGAGCCTCGATCGGCAACTGGCCGCCAAAGTCGCCCAGGCGCCTGGCTTCTTCAGCAACGCGCCGCTGGTACTGGCGCTGGACAAGCTTCCGGCCAGCGAAGGCGCGGTCGATCTGCCAGGCCTGATGCGCGTCTGTCGCCAGCACGGGCTGCGTACCCTGGCGATCCGCGCCAGCCGCATCGAAGACATTGCCGCCGCCATCGCTGTCGACCTGCCGGTGCTGCCGCCGTCCGGCGCTCGCGAGCGGCCGCTGGACCCGCTTGAGGGCGTCATTGCGAAAAAACCGGAAAAACCGCCTGAACCAACGATCAAACCGACGAAAATCATTACGTCACCCGTACGCGGGGGTCAGCAGATTTACGCGCAGGGTTGCGACCTTATCGTGATCTCGTCGGTCAGCCCGGGGGCGGAACTTCTCGCCGACGGCAACATCCATGTATACGGCCCGATGCGCGGTCGTGTATTGGCTGGGGTCAGGGGCGACACGAAAGCCAGGATTTTCTGTCAGCAAATGAGCGCTGAACTGGTCTCCATCGCTGGCCACTACAAGGTTTCGGAAGATCTGCGGCGCGACCCTTTATGGGGTGCGGGCGTACAGGTCAGCCTGTCAGGTGATGTGTTGAACATCATTCGGCTTTAACGGATACTGCCGCATTTTCCAAGCATCTCTAAAACGTAGCGAAAACGGCTCAAACGAAGTAGGAAAAAGGCCAAAAGCAGTGTTTACCGGGGGTAAGCGCGGTTAAGGGCCGGATTCCAGCCAAGGCTGTCCGACTGCAGTCGTTTTTTATAGAGATGTTTTTCAGGGGCTAAATGTCCTTTTTCCTTAGGGGTGAAACACCTTGGCCAAGATTCTAGTGGTTACATCCGGCAAGGGTGGTGTGGGTAAGACCACCACCAGTGCTGCTATCGGTACCGGCCTCGCACTGCGCGGTCACAAAACAGTTATCGTCGACTTCGACGTCGGTTTGCGTAACCTCGACTTGATCATGGGTTGCGAGCGTCGTGTCGTGTATGACTTCGTCAACGTAGTCAACGGCGAAGCCAACCTGCAACAGGCCCTGATCAAAGACAAACGCCTGGAAAACCTCTACGTGCTGGCCGCCAGTCAGACCCGCGACAAAGACGCGCTGACCGTCGAAGGCGTGGAAAAAGTCCTGATGGCGTTGAAGGAAGACTTCGAGTTCGTGGTCTGCGACTCCCCGGCCGGCATCGAAAAAGGTGCTCACCTGGCCATGTACTTCGCCGATGAAGCGATTGTCGTGACCAACCCGGAAGTGTCCTCGGTTCGTGACTCGGACCGCATGCTCGGCCTGCTGGCCAGCAAATCGCGTCGCGCTGAAAACGGCGAAGACCCGATCAAGGAACACTTGTTGCTGACCCGCTACAACCCGCAACGCGTCAGTGACGGCGAAATGCTCGGCGTCGAAGACGTCAAGGAAATTCTCGCCGTGACCCTGCTGGGTGTGATTCCAGAGTCCCAGGCGGTACTCAAGGCGTCCAACTCCGGCGTGCCGGTGATTCTCGACGACCAGAGCGACGCCGGTCAGGCGTACAGCGATGCCGTCGATCGCCTGCTGGGCAAAACCGTGGAGCATCGGTTTCTCGATGTAACGAAGAAAGGATTCTTTGAGCGTCTGTTTGGAGGCCGGTAATGAACATTTTTGACTTCTTTCGTGCTAACAAGAAGCCAAGTACCGCCTCGGTAGCGAAAGAGCGTCTACAGATCATCGTGGCGCATGAACGCGGCCAACGCAGTACGCCGGACTACCTGCCCGCCTTGCAGAAGGAATTGGTCGAGGTGATCCGCAAGTACGTCAATATCGGGTCCGATGACGTGCACGTCGCCCTGGAAAACCAGGGTAGCTGCTCGATTCTGGAACTCAATATCACCCTGCCGGATCGCTGAGTCGCTCCGGCTGGAGCCACGGCGGCTCAGGCTCTTCGTGCCCTCTGTAGGAGCGAGCTTGCTCGCGATGGTGTGTCAGTCGATATCAATGTAACTGACAGATCATCGCGAGCAAGCTCGCTCCTACAGGGGATAGCGATAGCCTGAGTCGCCGTTGGCGTTTGTTACGAGGCTGTTTTAAATGCCGCTGTCCAACATCCGCATCATCCATCAGGACGCCGCCGTACTGGTGGTGGATAAACCGACTCTGTTGCTTTCCGTCCCTGGCCGGGCCGACGACAACAAGGACTGCCTGATCACGCGCCTGCAAGAAAACGGCTACCCGGAAGCACGCATCGTCCATCGTCTGGACTGGGAAACGTCCGGCATCATTCTGCTGGCCCGCGACCCGGACACCCATCGCGAATTGTCTCGGCAATTTCACGATCGCGAAACCGAAAAGGCCTACACCGCACTCTGCTGGGGTCAACCGGAACTGGACAGCGGCAGCATCGATCTGCCCTTGCGCTACGATCCGCCGACCAAACCGCGCCACGTGGTGGACCACGAGTTCGGCAAAAACGCCCTGACGTTCTGGCGCGTGCTCGAACGCTGCGGTGACTGGTGCCGCGTTGAACTGACGCCGATCACCGGCCGCTCCCATCAGTTGCGCGTGCACATGCTCTCCATCGGCCATCCGCTATTGGGCGACGGTCTCTATGCCCATGAGCAGGCCCTGGCCGCCTGGCCACGGCTGTGCCTGCACGCGAGCATGCTCAGCTTCACTCATCCCCAGACCGGCGAACGTCTGCGTTTCGAATGTCCGGCACCGTTTTAATTTTTTGCCTCAAGGCTGACCGCTTAAAATCAGGACCAAACAGAATGAGTTGTACTGAATCCTTGGCAACGCCCTTCGAGAAAACCCGCCATCAACTGCTCTATTTGGTTTACGGCAATCAGGACGTTTACCGGCGCGAAGCCAAGTTCAGTATTTTGACGGCGCTGTCCCATGCGAAAAACGGCAAGTTGCCGAGCATCAGAATCCTCACGGATCGTCCGCAGGACTACGCTGGCTGGCCGGTAGAAACCGTCACACTGCCCCAGGAAACACTGACCCTGTGGCAGGGCGAAAACGGCTATCACCATCGCCGCAAGGCCTGCGCCATCGCCGCCGGTCTGAAGCTCGCGGAAAAAACCCTGTTCGTCGATACCGACACGCTGTTCACCAGCGACCCGAACCAGATCTTCAAACAGATCAAGCCCGGCCACTACCTGATGGATCGCTTCGAATACCACTGGCGGGACGTCTGCGAGCGCCACGACTATTTGAAGCTCGGCGAATGCCTGCGCACTCACGGCGTTACTCCGGATCACGGTTTCAAACTGTACAACAGCGGACTCTGCGGGGTAACCGATGGCGACGCGCCCCTGCTGGAAGCGTCGATCCGCTCCATCGACGAATGGACCCGCGGCAGCTTTGATATCCACACGATCGAACAAATCGCCCTGTCGTTCGCGATGCGGGACAAGCCCGTGCGCGAAGCAAGAAAATACGTCTACCACTACTTCGCGGAAAAACGCTTCTTCCACGAGATGCAGGCGTTGTTCTTCTCCCGGCACGGCGAACAGTTCAGCCCGGACCTGGTGGAATGGTGCCGCGATGTACCGCGGGTCAAACCGTATCCATCAGCCTGGAAGCGACTGAAAATCAAGTGGAAGTTGCGCAACCAGAACGGCGCGCTGAGGAAAGTCGGTCGTGATCTGCTGTACGGGAGTGCGGCGCCCGATAATCCGTACTATGCAGCATGCCGACACGAATGGTGGGAATGTGCCTCACGTGAAATTCTTCGCTGGGACCATGACCGTCAGAAAGCGCTAGTGGGCGCTCATCAAAATGGCTGGCCCAAACAATTGGCCAGGCCCGAGAAGCCTGGAGATGAGCAGATCATCATGAAGTACTTGAAAAAACGGATCGCCGCAGCGGGTTGACGCCTGCGGCGAACGTCACGCCCAAAGCCCCAAGCCAATACGTTAAACTGGCGCCATTGCTGTCTGGAGCTACTTATGCGCGAAGAGTTGAACCAAGGCCTGATCGATTTCCTCAAGGCCTCCCCTACCCCATTCCATGCCACCGCCAGCCTTGTTCAGCGCCTGGAAGCGGCGGGTTATCAGCGGCTCGACGAACGCGAGCCCTGGAACACCGAAGCCAACGGCCGTTACTACGTCACCCGCAACGACTCTTCGATCGTCGCGTTCAAGATGGGCCGTCACTCACCGCTGCACGGCGGCATTCGCTTGGTCGGCGCCCACACCGACAGCCCGTGCCTGCGAGTCAAACCCCAGCCGGAACTGCAGCGCCAGGGTTTCTGGCAGCTGGGTGTCGAAGTCTACGGCGGTGCGCTACTGGCTCCCTGGTTCGACCGGGATCTGTCTTTGGCTGGCCGCGTGACCTTCCGCCGCGACGGCAAGGTCGAGAGCCAGCTGATCGACTTCAAGGCACCGATCGCGATCATCCCGAACCTGGCCATTCACCTCAATCGTGAAGCCAACATGGGCTGGGCCATCAACGCCCAGACCGAACTGCCGCCGATCCTTGCGCAGTTTGCCGGTGATGAGCGCGTGGACTTTCGTGCCGTGCTTACCAACCAGCTGGCGCTTGAACATGGCTTGAACGCCGATGTGGTGCTCGATTACGAGTTGAGCTTCTACGACACCCAAAGCGCGGCGGTCATTGGCCTGCATGGCGACTTCATCGCCGGCGCACGCCTGGACAATCTGCTGTCGTGCTACGCCGGCCTGCAAGCCTTGCTGACGACTGAAACCGACGAAACCTGCGTGCTGGTCTGTAACGACCACGAAGAAGTCGGCTCCTGCTCGGCCTGTGGCGCCGACGGCCCGATGCTTGAGCAGACCCTGCGTCGCCTGTTGCCTGAGGGTGACGAATTCGTACGGACCATTCAAAAATCCCTGCTGGTCTCGGCCGACAACGCCCACGGCGTGCATCCCAACTACGCCGACAAGCACGACGCCAACCACGGCCCGAAACTCAATGCCGGCCCGGTGATCAAGGTCAACAGCAACCAACGCTACGCCACCAACAGCGAAACCGCCGGGTTCTTCCGCCATCTGTGCATGGCCGAGGAAGTGCCGGTACAAAGTTTCGTGGTACGCAGCGACATGGGCTGCGGTTCGACCATCGGCCCGATCACCGCCAGCCACCTGGGCGTGCGCACCGTGGACATCGGCCTGCCGACGTTCGCCATGCACTCGATCCGCGAGCTGTGCGGCAGCCATGACCTGGCGCACCTGGTGAAAGTGCTGAGCGCGTTTTACGCCTCCCAGGAATTGCCATAAACCCTGAAAAGCTTCGCGAGCAAGCCCGCTTCCACATTGGAATGCATTCCAGAGTGGGAGCGGGCTTGCTCGCGAAGACGGCAGCTCGAACAACGCAAACTTCATGTTTGCACTGACTCATTTCCGATACACATCACCACCGCCCACCCGAAAGCCACCTAGACTTGACTCATCCCTCCTGACAAGGCAGTCGCCCATGATCTCGATGTCTTCGTTTCACGCCATGCTGATCCCGATTCTTGCCGGGATGATCCTGCTGGCCATTGGCTTCAATTTCCGTGACAAAAATGCCGGCGTGTTCGCGATGTGGATAGGCATGCTGACTATCCTCGCCACCGTCGTCTTCAAGATCCTCGCCAAACTCAACGAATAAAGCGCTCGCTCGTCTTTTTACCCTGCCGTGTTTTTTTCTTGCGGCGCCAAAACGCAGGCATAAAAAATCCCCGTACCAGTCGGGGATTTTCTATGTTCGATCAATCAGCCCGAGAGCGGATCAATCTTCGCGATAGCGACGCAGCTTCAACTGCTTACCGGCAACGCGAGTGTCCTTCAGCTTGGTCAGCAGACGCTCCAGACCATCTTCCGGCAGCTCAACGAGGCTGAAGCTGTCACGCACCTGGATGCGACCGATGGCTTCACGCGCCAGACCACCTTCGTTGAGGATGGCGCCCAGCAGGTTTTTCGCAGCGATACCATCACGCGCACCCAGCGCGGTACGGCAACGGGCACGACCTTCGGCCAATGGTACCGGAGCGCGACGCTCACGATCACCACGGTCCGGACGATCACCGGTACGCTCTGGACGATCGCCACGCGGTGCGTTGTTCGGCACCAGCGGACGTTCTTTCTCGATCGCAGCCAGGGTCAACGCCTGAGCGTTGGTTGCCTTGCGCAGCAGAGCAGCGGCCAGTGCACGCGGCGTGCAACCGATGTCGGCAGTCAGGCGATCCAGCAGGTCACCGTGAGTCGATTCGGCATCGCCAACCAGCGGCGACAGGCTGTTAGTCAGCTTCTTGATGCGGGCATCGAGAACAGCCTGAGCGTCCGGCAGCCGAACTTCGGCAACCTTCTGACCGGTTACGCGCTCGATCACTTGCAGCATGCGGCGCTCACGTGGAGTCACCAGCAGCAGTGCACGACCTTCGCGACCGGCACGGCCGGTACGGCCGATACGGTGAACGTAGGATTCCGGATCGTACGGCATGTCAACGTTGAACACGTGAGTGATGCGCGGAACGTCCAGGCCCCGAGCAGCAACGTCGGTCGCCACAACGATGTCCAGACGGCCATCCTTGAGGGATTCGATCACGCGCTCACGCTGATTCTGGGCAATGTCACCGTTCAGCGCAGCGGCTTTGTAGCCCTTGGCTTCCAGAGCACTGGCCAGGTCCAGGGTCGCTTGCTTGGTGCGCACGAACATGATCAGGGCGTCGAAGTCTTCCACTTCCAGCAGGCTCAACACAGCCGAGGTCTTCTGGTCAGCGTGAACCAACAGGTGAGCCTGTTCGATCGCGGTAACGGTCTGAGTCTTGGTCTGGATCTTCACGTGTTGCGGATCGCGCAGATGGCGCTCGGCAATGGCACGGATCGACTGCGGCAGGGTGGCCGAGAACAATACGGTCTGACGGGTTGCAGGCAAGGCCTTGAAGATGACTTCGAGGTCGTCCATGAAACCCAGTTTGAGCATTTCGTCGGCTTCGTCGAGAACCAGGTGGTTCACGGTCGCCAGTACTTTTTCGTCACGACGCAGGTGGTCGCACAGACGGCCCGGCGTGGCGACAACGATCTGTGCGCCATTACGGATTGCTTTCAGTTGTGGGCCCATAGGCGCGCCGCCGTAAACGGCCACAACGGTAACGCCCGGCATTTGCTTGGCGTAGGTTTCGAAAGCGGTTGCTACTTGCAGCGCCAACTCACGGGTTGGCGCCAGGATCAGGGCTTGCGGCTCGCGCTTTGCAGGATCGATGCGGTGCAGGATCGGCAGGGCGAACGCGGCGGTTTTACCCGTACCGGTTTGCGCCTGACCAATCATGTCGTGACCGGCCATGATGATCGGGATCGATTGCTGCTGAATTGCCGAAGGCTCTTCGTAGCCAGTCGCGATGACGGCTGCAAGAATATTCGGATTAAGATTAAAAGCGGCGAAGCCGCCGGTTTCCTGGGTCATGGGTCTGCCTCTAAGTGCATCCGCAAAGACCCATGCTCCAAAGCTGCGCATGCCGTGTAAGACTCAAGAGTCGCCCTGGCTGCTTTGTCGGCGGGGATTTGCGAAAACGAATGAATGAAAAAGATTCGTCAAGGGAGAGTCCGCTGTACGGACGTGCAGCCGAAGCTGACTTCGGGAAATTGCGCTACCTAAACGCGGCCCGGTTAAAGGCCGGCGCGCACTATACCGGAATTCGCCCGGAAAGGGAGCATTATTTGTCGGAAAACTGACGCATACACCGTTATGTCACAGGCTTTGCGGATAATCGTGGAGCCGTCTATTTTTCAAAGGCCCGGCCCTGCTGGCGATGGCGCTAAAACGCTTCACCGCTGTGACGCAGACCTGCGGCCTCGCCTTCCCCTTCACAGACCTTCCCGCCCGAGGAATTGCTCGATGAATCAACCCGTTACCAGCCGTGTGACCTGCGAACGGCACGGCCATGTCCTGTTGATCGGCCTGGATCGGGTGGCCAAGTGCAACGCCTTTGATCTCGACCTGCTCAACGCCCTCAGCCTGGCCTACGGCGAACTCGAGGCCGACAGCGAGGCGCGGGTGGCGGTGGTGTTCGGTCACGGCGAACATTTCACCGCCGGGCTCGACCTGGTCAATGCCAGCGCGACCCTAGCCGAAGGCTGGCAAGCGCCGCCCGGGGGGTGCGATCCGTGGGGTGTGTTTGCAGGTCCCCGAGTCAGTAAACCGGTGATCGTCGCCGCGCAAGGCTACTGCCTGACCATTGGCATCGAGCTGATGCTGGCCGCCGACATTAACCTTTGCGCGAGCAACACCCGATTTGCCCAGAAAGAAGTACAGCGCGGGATCTTCCCGTTTGGCGGCGCGACGTTGCGCCTGCATCAGGTTGCAGGCTGGGGCAATGCCATGCGCTGGCTGCTGACCGGCGATGAGTTCGATGCCCATGACGCGCTGCATCTGGGGTTGGTGCAGGAAGTCATGGCCAGCGAGGATTTGCTGCCGCGGGCGATTGAACTGGCGGAGCGGATTGCCCGGCAGGCACCACTGGGGGTTCAGGCTACGTTGATGTCGGCGCGACAGGCACGTTATGAGGGGGAAACAGCGGCGGCGCTGGGATTGCCGCCGTTGGTGAAGAAATTATTGGCGAGTGAGGATGCGAAGGAGGGTGTGCGGTCGATGATCGAGAAACGGCCGGGCGTGTTCAAAGGCTGCTGATAAGCCTTCTTCTGTGGCGAGGGAGCTTGCTCCCGCTGGGCTGCGAAGCGGCCCTAGAAAATCCTGGCAATCAAGAGATTTTGTGAGTGCTGCGCACTGGTGCGCCAGCTCGGTCAAGCGGGAGCAAGCTCCCTCGCCACAGATGACCCTCATTGCATCAAGTCGCCGGGCGAATCGCCTTGATCAACGACTGCAACGAATACCCCAGCTGCGGCGCCAACGCTTCAGCACGCGCAACCAACCCGTTCATGTCCAGATTCTGATCCAGTTCCGAAGGCACGATCAGAATCACATTGCCCTCCTTCACCGGCAGCTCCCAGTAATGCCGATGATAAAGCCCGCGCAACAACGCCGCGCCCAACGGTTTGCCGTCGTCGGTGGCCCACTGGTTAATCACCAGCCAGCCACCCGGATTCAAGCGCTTCTGACAGTTTTCCAGGAAATTCCAGGCCAGGTGCCCGACACCCGGCCCGACATCGGTATAGAGGTCGACGAAAATCAGGTCCGCCGGCTCTGCGGTATCGAGCAGTTCCAGCGCATCGCCAACCCGGATGTACAGCCGAGGATCGTCATCCAGCCCAAGGTATTCGATGGCCAGCCGCGGCACGTCGGGGCGCAGTTCGATGGCCTCGACATCTTCCAGCGGCAGGAACTTCAGGCAGGCCTGAGTCAGCGTGCCCGCACCGAGACCGAGGAACAACGCGCTGTCCGGCTGTTCGTGGCACAAGGCGCCGATCAGCATCGCCCGGGTGTAATCGTATTCGAGCCAGCTCGGGTCGGCGGTGAACACGCAGCTCTGTTCGATGGCATCACCGAACTCGAGAAATCGGTAGTCGGCCACTTCCAGCACACGAATTATGCCGAACTCGTCCTGCACCTCGGCGAGCAGATGCTCGACGCGTTCCTCAGTCATTTCGTCTCCTGATCGTTACCGGGCCCGGCAACGCAATGCACCGCAACATCAAGCGGTAAAAGCGCGATTGTCCGCGAAGCGACGGGAACAGGTCACGCACTAATTTGCTGGTAACATGAATGTCCGAGCGTAAAACAACAGAGACCGTGATGAGCCAACCCTGGAGCCCTGACAGCTGGCGCGCCCTGCCGATCCAGCAACAACCCCAATACCCCGACGCGGCGCATTTGCTGCACGTCGAACAAACGCTGGCCAGCTACCCGCCGCTGGTGTTTGCCGGTGAAGCCCGGGAGTTGCGACGTCAGTTTGCCGAAGTGACCCAGGGTCGCGCGTTTCTGTTGCAAGGCGGCGACTGCGCCGAAAGCTTCGCCGAGTTCTCCGCCGCGAAAATCCGCGACACCTTCAAGGTGCTGCTGCAAATGGCCATCGTCATGACCTTCGCAGCCGGTTGCCCGGTGGTCAAGGTCGGGCGCATGGCCGGGCAGTTCGCCAAGCCGCGCTCGGCCAACGATGAGACCATCGACGGCGTGACACTGCCGGCCTATCGGGGCGATATCGTCAATGGCATCGGCTTCGACGAAAAAAGCCGTGTGCCGGACCCGGAGCGTCTGCTTCAGTCCTACCACCAGTCCACCGCCACCCTGAACCTTTTGCGCGCCTTCGCCCAGGGCGGTTTTGCCGACCTGCATCAAGTGCACAAGTGGAACCTGGACTTCATCGCCAACTCGGCGCTGGCGGAAAAATACAGCCACCTCGCCGACCGCATCGATGAAACCCTGGCGTTCATGCGCGCCTGCGGCATGGACAGCTCGCCGCAACTGCGCGAAACCAGTTTCTTCACCGCCCACGAAGCGCTGCTGTTGAACTACGAAGAAGCTTTCGTGCGTCGCGACAGCCTGACCAACGACTATTACGACTGCTCCGCGCACATGCTGTGGATCGGCGACCGCACCCGTCAGCTGGACGGTGCCCACGTCGAATTCCTGCGCGGGGTGAACAACCCGATCGGGGTCAAGGTCGGGCCGAGCATGAACCCGGAAGATTTGATCCGCCTGATCGACGTGCTCAACCCGGACAACGATCCGGGGCGCTTGAACCTGATCGCGCGGATGGGCGCGAACAAGGTCGGCGATCACTTGCCGGCGCTGATCCGTGCGGTGCAGCGTGAAGGCAAGCAAGTGCTCTGGAGTTCCGACCCGATGCACGGCAACACCATCAAGGCCAGCAGCGGCTATAAGACCCGCGACTTTGCGCAGATCCTGGGCGAGGTGAAGCAGTTCTTCCAGGTTCATCAAGCGGAAGGCAGTTATGCCGGTGGCATCCATATCGAGATGACCGGGCAGAATGTCACCGAGTGCATCGGGGGTGCGCGGCCGATTACCGAGGATGGGTTGTCGGATCGGTATCACACCCATTGTGATCCACGGATGAATGCCGATCAGTCGCTGGAATTGGCATTTTTGATTGCTGAAACTTTGAAGCAGGTTCGGCGCTGAGTCAGGAAGTCTTGTAGCGCCTGACAGTCCATCTTCGCGAGCAAGCCCGCTCCCACAGGGGAACGCATTCCAACTGTGGGAGCGGCTTGCTCGCGAAGGCGCCAGCTCAGGCACCACTGAACCGCGCCAACGCCACCCTCAATCTCGCCGCACTCGCCCGCGGACAATTCAACTGCACCCGCTCCAACCCCAACCAATCCGCCATCCGCCGCAAATTCACCGCCAACGCCAGCATCCCCTCCTCGTCCAGCCCCGGCTCTTCCTCATGCACGGCATGCACCGCCAGCCGCCCGAATGCCCGTTCCGCGCGTAAATCCACCCGCGCGGCAATCCGTTCGTTGTGTAGGAACGGCAGCACGTAATACCCGTAAATCCGTTTGTCCGGCGGCGTATAAATCTCTAGCCGATAACGAAAATCGAACAACCGCTCAGTCCGACTGCGTTCCCAGATCAGCGAATCGAAAGGTGACAGCAGCGCACTCGCGCCCACCTTGCGCGGCACTTTTGGTTCCGGCAGACAAAATCCCGCTTGCCGCCAACCCTGGACTTCGCAGGTCTGCAACTCACCCGTCTCCACCAGTTCCGCCAGGCGCGGACGCGCATCGCCGGGGCTCAAGCGAAAGTAGTCGCGCAAGTCCTTCTCCGTCGCCACCCCCAAAGCATTCGCGGCATGCAGCAGCAGCCCGCGCTGAGCCTCGCCTTCCGAGAGCAATGGCTGTTGTAGAATCGCTGAAGGAATCACCCGCTCCGGCAAATCATAAAGTCGCTCGAATCCGCGCCGTCCGGCCACGGTCACCTCACCGGCGGCGAACAACCATTCCAGCGCATGCTTTTCCGCGCTCCAGTCCCACCACGGCCCTGCCCGCTCCTGGCGGGTCGATAGACTTCCGGCGCCCAGCGCGCCAAGCTCCTGGACCGAACCCAGCACCCGGCGAATGGTGTCCTGTTGTTCACGCCCGAAACGGGCCAATTGTTGATAGATATCTTCGCCACGGCTCGCCCGCTGCATGCGCCAGCGCATCAAGGGGTACATCGACAGGGGCAGCAACGAGGCTTCATGGCCCCAGTACTCGAACAGCGTGCGCCGCCGGCCGGAACTCCAGGCAGCCTGGTCGAGCAAGTCGGATGAGTAATTGCCGAGGCGGGAAAACAGGGGAAGGTAGTGCGAACGCACCAACGCATTGACCGAGTCGATCTGCAGAATGCCCAGCCGCTCGATCAGGCGATTGAGCTGAACCGCTCTGATCGCCGCCGGCGGCTGGCGCCCGTTGAACCCTTGGGCGGCCAGCGCCAGGCGTCGAGCCTGTTTGATGGAAAAGGACAGCGTTGCGGGCATGAGCATCTCCTTGTCTGCTCGCAACCTACCTCACCGCAAGACGGTTTGTGTAGTTGTGGGTTAATCATTTGTGCATCGGGTCATCCCAGAATGGGCGGACGGTTTCATGCTCGACATCCGCACGACTGAGCCCGATGTCCTTCAGCGCTTCGTCGCTCATGCCCGCCAACAACTCGCGCTCACGGTGCAATTCGTACCAGCGACTGATCTTGTGCAGCAAATCGGACACCACGTGGATGGAATGTTTTTCTACTTCGACATAACTTTTTTGACCTTTCATCTTGTTGCCCTCCGTTTGGGATGGCTCAAGTGTCGCGCCGGGGCTAAGATCAATCCAACGAATGTTTCTGATGCAACACATCTCGGAGATTGATGAATGTCTGCCTACCCGAGTATCGACACGGAAGTGCTGCGCACTTTTGTCGCCATCGCCGATCAGGGCGGTTTCACCCGCGCAGGGGAATTGGTCAACCGCACGCAGTCTGCCGTGAGCATGCAGATGAAGCGGCTGGAAGAGGATGTGTTACAGCGCCAGCTATTCCAGCGCGACGGCCGGCAGGTGCGCCTGACGGCTGAAGGCCAGGTGCTGCTGGGTTACGCCCGGCGAATCCTCAAGCTGCACAGTGAGGTGTTCAACACGTTGCGCGAGCCGCACATGGTCGGCACGGTGCGCATCGGCACGCCGGACGATTACGTGATGCGCTTCCTGCCGGGGATTTTGCGGCGCTTTGCCCAGTCGTATCCGCTGATCCAGATCGAGGTTCACTGCGAATCATCAAAACAATTGCTGCTACGCCAGGACCTGGATCTGTCCATCGTCACCCGCGAACCGGGCAACGAGATTGGCCAGTTGCTGCGCAAGGAACGTTTCGTCTGGGCCGAGGCGCAATGTTTCAGCGTGCACGAGCAGACGCCGCTGCCGCTGGCAATGTTCAACAGCGATTGTTTCTGCCGGTTGTGGGCCTGCAATGCGCTGGACGCCATGGGCCGCGACTACCGCGTTGCCTATAACAGCTCAAGCCTGTCGGCGATCATGGCGGTGGTCAGCGCCGGCCTGGCCGTCACCGCGCAATTGGAAAGCCTGATCACCCCTGACTTGCGCATTCTTGGTGAAGCCGAGGACCTACCGGTGTTGCCGGAGGCAAGCATCATGCTGCTGCGCAACCTGCACAATCCGTCGCCGATCACCGAATGCCTGGCCGAACACATCGTCGAAGGCTTCAAACTTTAAAGGCGAGCATCACTGCACACAGCACCAGAAAGCCGCAGAACAGCCCGCGCAACAGCCGCTCCGGCAATGCGTGGGCAATCTTCACGCCCCAACTGATGCTCAGGAGACCACCCATCGCCAAAGGCACGCCGATCATCCAGTCCACCTGATGGTGCACGGCATACGTCACCAGCGTGACGCCCGTGCTGGGCAACGCCAGTGCCAGCGACAATCCCTGCGCAACCACTTGGCTGGTGCCGAACAGACTGGTGAGCACTGGTGTCGCCACCACCGCCCCGCCCACACCAAACAAACCGCCCATAGTGCCGGATGCTGCCCCGAGTACGCCCAGCCATGGCCATGAGTAACTCATCTGCGCAGCAGCAGGCGCATTGGCCGAGAACATTCGCAGCAGGTTGTAGGCCGACAGCGCGATCAGGAATGCGACAAATCCTATGCGCATGGTCTGCGCATCAATGCCTACGGCCCAGATCGAACCGATCCAGGCAAAGCAAAACCCCATCGAAGCCAGCGGCAACGCGTGGCGCAATTCGATTTTATTGCGCTGGTGATAACGCCAAAGCGCCAGCATGACGTTCGGCACCACCATCACCAGCGCCGTGCCCTGAGCAATCTGTTGATCAAGACCGAACAACACGCCCAGCAACGGAATGGCGATCAGACCGCCGCCAATACCGAACAACCCGCCGAGGGTGCCGAGCGCTGCGCCGAAAACCAGATACATCAATAACTCGATCACGGTCGATTTCCCCTTTTCTCAGGCCGTTCATCCTACGCAGTCAACGCTGGCGGGGAAACGCACAGCAACGCACAATGGCTGTGCCAACTTCGCACAAGCACTGATCACGCCATGAACCCCAATCAATTGACAGAACAACTGGGCCTATTCCTCGATGTACTGGAAACCGGCAGTTTCTCCGCCGTATCCCGTCGTCATCCACTGACACCGTCTGCAGTGGCGCGACGCATCGACAGCCTGGAAAGCGCAGTCGGCAGCCAGTTGTTCATTCGCAGCACCCACGCTGTGCGGGCAACACCGGCCGGTTTGGCCTTCGCCGAACGTGCGCGGCGGATTGTGGCGGAACTGCAACTGGCCCGAGCCGAAGCGGTGTCTCTGAGCAGTGCGCCGGAAGGCCTGATTCGGATTGACGCGCCCGCCGCGTTCGGCCGGCGGCATCTGGCGCCGGTGATCGCTGATTTTCTGATGCTCTACCCTGGCCTCGACGTGCAGTTGCACCTGATCGACAGTTTTGTCGACATGCAGGGTTTGAATCTGGGCAAGGTCGATCTGGTGCTGCGTGCCGGGCAAATGGCCGACACACGCCTGGTGGCCACGCCACTGGCGAGCATGATTCGCATTGCATGCGCCAGCCCTGAATACCTGCAACGTCGTGGCGTACCGACCGATCCGGCGCAAATGAGTGAACATGAGGGACTGGACTGGGCAGGTCTGGCCCCACCGTTCGCCTGGCGCTTTGAACGCGACGGGCAAATGCACTTGCACCGTCCGGCACGCATCCGCATGAGCGCCAATAATGCCGAGGCGCTGGTCTGTGGCGCGTTGGCCGGGCTGGGTATCGCGCACTTGCCGACCTGGCTGACCAGCGAGCATCTATTGCGCGGCGAACTGTTGCCGCTGTTCTGCGAAAACGGCCTGCCACCACCGGAAACCACCGGTATCTATGCCTTGCGCCTGGAGCAGCAACCCAATTCCCGCAGCCGCTTGTTGCTGGAATATCTGAAAACCCGTTTCGGCCCTGTTCCGCCCTGGGACCTGGCGCTGCAAAGCAATCTCGGCCGGCACTAGGTCAGAATTATCTGGCGCATTAAACATTCGCCCGCTAGATTCATGACGATCACAGATCAAGGTTTCAAAATGAACACCGAACGCAACACCCGGGACAACTGCGACGACCTGCTGCTGGACAATCAGGCCTGTTTCGCTCTGCATTCCACCTCGCTGCTGATGACCAAGGTCTACAAGCCTCTGCTGCAAGCGCTGGGCCTGACCTATCCGCAGTACCTGGCAATGATGGTCTTGTGGGAACGAGATGGTTTGACCGTAGGCGAAATCAGCACACGCTTGCTGACCGATCCCGGCTCACTCACGCCACTGCTCAAGCGCCTGGAAGTCGAAGGCTTGCTCAGCCGCACCCGCAGCCGCGAAGATGAGCGGGTGGTGATCGTCGAGCTGACCGAACAGGGTCGAGCCTTGCGGGACAAAGCGCGCAGCGTTCCCCAGTGCATCCTCGGTGCCAGTGGCATGACCCTTGAGCGATTGCAGAAACTGCAGGCGGAGTTGCAAGTGCTGCGTAGCAATTTGCAGGACAGTCTCTGATCCCAAGAACACCACACCTCCAATATGGGAGCGGGCTTGCTCGCGAATGCGGTGTGACATTCAGCAGTTGTGTTGACTGACACATCGCTTTCGCGAGCAAGCCCGCTCCCACATTTTGTTTTGCAGTGCTCACGAGTCCGGCTCACCCCCCTCCCCGAAAAAAAATCACTGTCCGAAAATCCAGCCTAAACCGCTTTAACTCAATAGTCTTGCCAGTAATCGCTCTTGCGATTCTTCGTCTTCCTCAAACTTTCTTGAAATTTTATCTTGCGCGCCAACTATTAGCGCGATACATTCATTTCGCACTTACTTAGCGCGCAAATATTTAGCGCAAAACAAACCAACTCCGATCGAGGCTCACACCATGCAAACTCTCTACACCGCAATCGCAACCTCCACTGGCGGCCGTGACGGTCGCGCGGTTTCCAGCGACAACATCCTCGACGTCAAACTCGCCACTCCCAAAGAACTCGGTGGTGCTGGCGGCGCTGCATCCAACCCTGAACAACTGTTTGCCGCCGGTTACTCGGCCTGCTTCATCGGCGCGCTGAAATTCGTCGCCAGCCAGACCAAACGCAGCATCCCGACCGACGCGTCGATCACCGCCCATGTCGGCATCGGCCAGATTCCTGGCGGTTTCGGTCTGGACATCGACCTGCACGTCAGCCTGCCGGGTCTTGAACAAGCCGATGCGCAATCCCTGGTTGACGCTGCCCACCAGGTTTGCCCGTACTCCAACGCCACCCGTGGCAACGTCGATGTGCGCCTGCACGTTACCGTCTAACCGCTGACTCCAAGACCGAACAGGAAACGAACATGAACACTTTCAGCAAAGTCTTGACCGGCACCCTTCTTGCCCTGTCCATCAACAGCGCATTAGCGGGCGACGGGGTTGAGCACAACACCCAGGCGTTCCTCGATGTACTGAATGCCGGCACCGGCAAACCGATGGAACAGCTTTCACCGAAAGATGCCCGGGCCATTTTGGTCGGCGCGCAAGCCGGGGTGAAACTCACGCTGCCCAAAGCGGAGGTCAGCCAGAAGACCATTCAAGTCGACGGCCAATCGATCAGCCTGACCATCGTCCGGCCGGCCGGGGTAAAAGGCGAGCTGCCGGTGTTCATGTTCTTCCATGGTGGTGGCTGGGTGCTGGGGGATTTTCCGACCCACGAACGTCTTGTTCGGGATCTGGTGACGGGTTCGGGTGCTGCGGCGGTGTTCGTCAATTACACCCCATCGCCGGAAGCGCATTACCCGGTGGCGATCAACCAGGCTTACGCCGCGACCAAATGGGTGGCCGAACACGGTAAAGAAATTAACGTCGACGGCAAGCGCTTGGCCGTGGCGGGTAACAGTGTCGGCGGCAACATGGCGGCTGTGGTGGCGCTGATCGCCAAAGACAAAGGCACCCCGGCAATCAAGTTCCAGGTGCTGCTGTGGCCAGTGACGGATGCAAACTTTGAAACGGCGTCCTACAACCAGTTTGCCGAGGGGCACTTCCTGACCAAAAACATGATGAAGTGGTTCTGGGACAACTACACCACCGACGCCAAGCAACGTAACGAGATCTATGCGTCACCACTGCGGGCGACCACCGCCCAACTCAAAGGCTTGCCACCTGCGCTGGTGCAGACCGCGGGCGCCGATGTGCTGCGCGATGAAGGTGAAGCTTATGCGCGCAAACTCGACGAGGCCGGTGTGCCGGTGACGGCGGTTCGCTACAACGGCATGATTCACGACTACGGTTTGCTGAACGTGGTGAGCCAGGTGCCGGCGGTGCGTTCGGCGATGCTGCAAGCGTCTGAGGAACTGAAACAACACCTGAAGAAATAACGCAGCACAACATGTGGGAGCGGGCGTGCTCCCACAGGGGATTTGCATCGTTCCAACGTAATGCACAGACACAAAAAAGCCCGACTCAATGGTCGGGCTTTTTCATTCCTGAAGCGGTGCTTATTTAGCACGGCCTTTGTAGGAACCGCCTTCGCGGGTATCGATCTCGATTTTGTCACCGATTTCGATGAAGTCAGCAACTTGCAATTCTGTACCGTTGCTCAGCTTGGCAGGCTTCATTACTTTACCGGAAGTGTCACCGCGAGCGGAACCTTCGGTGTAGTCGACTACACGCACGATAGTGGTCGGCAGTTCAACGGAAACCAGACGCTCTTCGAAGAAGATCGCTTCGCAAACATCGGTCATGCCTTCTTCAACGAAAGGCAGAACGGCTTCGATGTCTTCAGCATTCAGCTCGTACATGGTGTAGTCGGTGGTGTCCATGAACGTGTAGGTGTCGCCACTGATGAAGGACAGGGTCGCTTCTTTGCGGTCGAGGATTACGTCGTCCAGTTTGTCGTCGGCGCTGTAAACGATCTCGGTCTTGTAGCCGGTCAACAGGTTTTTCAGCTTGGTCTTCATGATCGCGCTGTTACGACCAGACTTGGTGAATTCAGCTTTCTGAACCAGCCAAGGATCGTTTTCGAGACGGATCACGGTACCGGGTTTCAGTTCTTTACCAGTTTTCATTGCGAATATCCGAATTTGGATGGGATTTACAAAAATCTAGGCCGCGTATCATATCCAATTTACATAAAACTGTACCAGCGCTGCGGCAAGATCCGCCTGCAAAGCCTGTTCCAGACACCACGCTTCGGCGTGATTTTGCAGTTCCTGCCAGTGTTTACGGGTCATCAGCCAGTGACCGGACATATCATGCCCCGCATTCCACGCACGCCAAAGACCGCTGATCGCCTCACGGGCAGGCGCCGACAAACCTTTTGTGTACAGCGTCAGGAAGGCTTCGAGCTTGTCCAGATGGATATCTTCGTCCTGGCGATAGATGTGCCAGAGCAGTGGCCGGCCCGCCCACTGGGCACGGACAAACGAATCTTCGCCGCGCACGGCGTTAAAATCGCAACTCCACAACAGTCGGTCATATTGATCCTGTCGGACGAACGGCAGCACTTGCACGGTCAAGGCCTCGCGAACATGCACGGCGCCCGCCGCCAATCCGTCGACACCGAGCCAACGCTCGACATCACCCAGGATCCGCCCTTCGGGCACCAACAGATGGGTGGGTGTCGAATCGGCGGTCAGCACATCCAGCCAACTCGCCAGACCGGTGTTCTCATAGGCAAACAGCGAGATCAGTTGCGCGCCTTGTGCGCGATCGATCCCTAACCCTTGCAGGAATTTTCGCCGAGCCTCGGGGCTTTGCTGAAATTGCCGGCGTTGCTCGAGTAATCCACTTTCACGCAGCAAGCCACCGGTGCCCTTCTGGAATCCCGGAAAGAAAAAGTACTTCTGCACGCTTTTGTATTTCACCGACGGCAAACCGTGGCAGCCGATGACCCAGTCTTCGGCACTCAGATAATCGAGGTTCATCCACAGTGGCGGCTTTTCCCGCGCGGCCATGGCGTCCATGTAGCCACTGGGCAGTTGGCAGGCGAATGCGGCGATGACTACATCTGCGGCGTCGGCAGGCAACCAGTCGGTTGGCCATTGACGGACTTCGACACCTTCCTGCCATTGCTGCGCTACGTGAAAGTCAATCTCCGGGCAGAGTCGCTCGAAGGCTCGCAAGTCATCGACCCACAAACGTACATCCAGCGAATGCTCGGTGACCAGTTGTCTGGCCAGGCGCCAGGTCACGCCGATGTCGCCAAAGTTGTCGACCACGGCGCAAAAAATATCCCAGCGGGTTTTTAATTCAGGCATTCCAGGCTCCCGTTGGCAAAGGCGCCGATTGTCCGCATAAATTACTCCGTGCAGAAGAGCCGACGGCGATTAATCTTCATGCGACAATCACCACTCGCCCGCGATCACCCGCCAGGAGGCTGTCATGCCCTACCGCCCCAATCCGCGCCGCCCCTTGCCGATTCAGCTCAATGCCCTGCAACTGACCGGCAGCATTGCCCTCGGATTGTGGCTGGGTTTCCTCGCCATCGCGCTGACGTGCTGGCTCGCTTCTCGACTGTTGTTCAGCGAGCAATTGGCACCGGTCGCGCAAGCGATAGAGCAACTGGCAAAACCGCCCGTGGTAGCGCAACCGGTACCGGACATCCCACCGCCGAGCCCGCAATTCGAGCAATACGAAGAGAACCTGCGCCAGAACGAGCAGCAGCAACGACTGGATCAGGCCCGCAGCACCCGCCGCAATCTGGCCAATCCGAAATGCCAGTTCTGGCTGCAACAGGACCAGACCGCGCCAAGCGAAAAAAGCCGCGCCAACGTCCTGCAATTCTGCGATTGATCATGAACAAGCATACCGTCCACCAACTGATTCTCGACAGGCTGCGTGTCGACCTCGACATCGCCGAGCGTGCCGCGCAAACCGCGTACGAAACCGCAACCCATGAAGAAAACATCGCCGAGAACAAGTACGACACGCTGGGGCTGGAGGCATCTTATCTGGCGGCCGGGCAAGCCAGACGCGTGGAGGAAATCAGGCAATCGTTGGCGCTGTGCCAGAACCTGACGCTGCGACCTTACGACGATCAACGCGGCATCGAAATCGGCGCCCTGCTCGGCCTGGAAGACGAAAAGGGTCGTGAGCAATGGCTGTTTCTGGCACCTGATGCGGCGGGCCTGAAGATCGATCTGGTGGGGCAAACCATTACCGTCATCACCCCTCGCTCACCGATGGGCAAAAGCCTGCTGGGAAAGTTTGAAGGGGATGAGGTGGAAATTCTGGTGGCGGGTGCTCGGCAACAGTTTTCCGTTACCGAGGTGATTTAAGACCAGAGATCAGTGGACCGGCAGTTCGACGCCGTCGAACAACTCTTCCAGTTCCTGCTTGTTATGGCACTGAATGGCTTTGGCCATGACTTCACGGGTCAGGTGCGGGGCGAACTTCTCGATGAAGTCGCACATGAAGCCACGCAGGAAGGTGCCGCGACGGAAACCGATTTTGGTGATGCTGGATTCGAACAATTCGCTCGCATCGAGCACTACCAGATCACTATCGAGTTTGGTATCGACCGCCATTTTCGCCACGATGCCCACACCCAGACCCAGGCGGACGTAAGTCTTGATCACGTCGGCGTCGGCTGCAGTGAATACCACTTTCGGCGTGAGGCCACGATGGCTGAACGCTTCGTCGAGTTTCGAACGGCCAGTGAAACCGAACACATAAGTCACGATCGGGTATTCGGCCAGCGCTTCGAGGGTCAGCTTCGACAGCTTGGTCAGCGGGTGGCCCTGAGGCACGACCACGCAGCGGTTCCAGCGATAGCACGGCATCATCACCAAGTCACCGAACAGCTCCAGGGCTTCGGTGGCGATGGCGAAATCGACGGTGCCGTCTGCGGCCATTTCGGCGATCTGCATCGGCGAACCCTGATGCATGTGCAGCGCAACGTCCGGGTATTGCTTGATGAAATTGCTGATCACCGGCGGCAACGCGTAACGCGCCTGCGTGTGCGTGGTGGCGATCGACAGGGTGCCTTTCTTCTCGTTGGAGAATTCCTGGGCGATCTGCTTGATGCTTTCAACCTTGCGCAGAATCTCGCCGGCGGTGGTAATGATGCGCTCGCCGGCCGGGGTGACGCGGGTCAGGTGCTTGCCGCTGCGAGCAAAAACCTCGACGCCCAATTCGTCTTCCAGCAGACGGATCTGTTTGCTGATGCCGGGTTGCGAGGTGTAAAGGCTTTGGGCTGTAGCGGAAACGTTGAGGTCGTGGTGCGCCACTTCCCAGATGTAGCGCAATTGTTGAAGCTTCATATGAATCCCTCAAAGCAGGTAGACGCCACGGGCATCAGCGACGGTATATAACTATATTAATGGTTTGAAGAATAAATCTAGAACTTTTTATCAAACTGCCACTATTCGCGCTTTAGCGATCCCCTTGGCGTCGGCGTTCAACCAGCGGCACCAGGTAGACCGGGACCCGAGACAACTGCAAAACCCGCGCCGCCGTCCTGCCCAAAGGCGTTTCCGCGCCAGCACCATGGCTATGACTACCTACGATCAGCAAATCCACGGAGAGTTTCTGCGCCTGGTCAAGAATCACTTGCGATGGATCGCCCTGAAGCACCCGCACCGCTTGTATCCGTGCCAGGTCCTGCTCCCCTTCATCGCCGAGTTCTTCACGAAAGCTGTCGAGTACGCGCTGCTCGATATTGGCGATCACCGTGTTCAAGCCCTGACTGTGAAACTCGTTCAGCGCTTGCTCGTCGAGGTAACTCTGCAGCACTGATTCGGCAAACAGGCCCATGGGTTCAACCGCGTGCACCACATACAGGTCGGCATTGAATGTTCGAGCCAGTGCCAAGGCATGCTGCATCACCAAAGGTGCGTACAGGCCGAGGTCGGTGGCATACAGCATCGAACGAATCATATGACCTCCTAGAGTGCCAACATGGCGGAGATTGATTCAGCTTAGCAGTGCCTTGGCGAGTACGACGCCCCGCGTAACGCGTTGAACCACGGGCTTAAACCTTTTGCTCGTTGCTTATGCCATGAGGCACATGGCCGGTAGCGACCACCTCGCGGGCCAATTCGCAATGGCCCGCCTGATCGTCGAAAAACACGTCGGCGGCAAAGGCTTCGAGGAAAGCGGACTTGGTCAGGCCGCCGAGAAACAACGATTCATCCAGGCGAATATCCCACTCGCGCAACGTGCGGATCACCCGCTCATGAGCCGGCGCCGAACGTGCGGTGACCAGCGCGGTACGGATCGGGCAGGCATCCTCGGGGAACTCGCGCTGCAACAGATTGAGCGCCGCGAGAAAGCCTTTGAACGGCCCACCGCGCAGTGGCTCGCGAGCGCTTTCGCGTTCGCTGGCCTGAAACGCTTCCAGGCCACCCGCCTGATAAACACGCTCCGACTCGTCGGAAAACAGCACCGCGTCACCGTCGAAGGCAATCCTTAATTCATCGCTCGCCGCCCGGCTGGCACCGCCCGACAGAATGGTCGCCGCCGCGAAACCGGCCTCCAGCGCACTGCGCACGTCTTCGGCGTGGGTCGACAGGAACAGGTCGCAACCAAAGGCTTTGAGATACGGGTACGGACTGCGCCCACCGACAAACGCCGCACGGGAGATCGCCAGCCCGTAATGGTGAATCGAGTTGAACACCCGAAGCCCGGTGTCGGCGCTGTTGCGCGACACCAGGATCACCTCGACCCTGGCACGGCCGAGGCTGGTATTGAGGTTGAGGAGTTTCTGCACCAACGGGAAGGCATCACCGGGCTCAAGGATTTCGTCTTCATGTTCGATCTGATATTGCCGGTAAGCCTCGACGCCGCTCGACAGATAAACCTTGTGGCTTTCGCTCAGATCGAACAGCGCGCGCGAAGAAATCGCCAGCACCAATTTGTCGTCAATCGTCTTTGCCATGCCCTGCTCCCTCGGGTTGATCGACTCAGGTGTTACGTCGATCGATAAAACTCAAACTGCGATACAACGCTTCGATCCGCGGCAATTCGCAGCCGGCGGCCTTGGCCGCCGCCAGTGGCCGGGCGTAAATCGCCGCCAGTTCCAGCGGTCGCCTGTGCAGGAAATCGTGATACATGCTCGGCCAGTAGTCCGGCATTTTTTCGGTCATCATGAACAGATAGTCGGCATAACCGGCCGGCATGTCGTGACCGCAGGCCTTGGCGCCCTGCACCACTTCGGCCATCAAGGACTTGATCAGTTCCCGGCTGTCGGCATCGGCCATCAACGGCGTGGTGCCCGCGCCAAACAACACCGACAGGCCGTTGTAAGGAATATTCCAGACCAGTTTCTGCCAGCGCGCCTGATGCAGGTTCGGCATGGCCTGGGAATCGATGCCGGCACTGCGGAACAACCCGGCGCCCTCCTCGACGATCGCCATGCGCGCCTGCTCGTCGGCAGCGGGGCCGCTGTGGTAGCCGACGTTCACCGCGCCAAGGGCTTGATGGGTGATCGCGCCCGGACCGGTGCGATGCACGCAGATCAGGCAGAGCCCGCCGAGCAGGTGCAGGGAATTCGGGAGCAAGGCTCGCAGACTGTCTTCGACATCCAGTCCGTTTTGCAGCAACAGCACCTTGGCGTTCGGTGCCGCCGCCTGGATGATCGCCGGCGCCAGATCGGCGTTGCTGGTGGTCTTCGCGCCCACCAGCAACCAGTCGCAGGGCGGCATGTCTTCGGCCGACGAATAGGCCTGAACCGGATGCAACGTCAGCGTACCGTGCACCGCGCTGTCGAGTTGCAACCCACGTTCAGCCACCGCTGAAAATTCACTGCGCAACAGAAAATGCACATCGAAACCGGCACGCGCCAGCATCAATCCGTAGAAACCACCGATCGCACCGGTTCCGATAATACCGATGGTCGGCTTGGCAACTGCACCCGTCATGGCAATTCCTCTGCTGTTCTGATCAATGCCTGACCCACGGCTTTGTTGAGCTCGATACGGGTCAGACGTGATTTTAGTGCCCCGAAGAACTCACCGTCGCGCACCACAAACAGCGCCGGCAAATGAAAGACCTGGTATCGCTCGACCACCCCGCCATTGTCCCCGGCATCGATCCAGCACAAGCGATCGGCGTCCAGATCGAACCTTGGCAATTGCTCACGGGTAAAACGGCAGCTGGCGCAGCCCACGCTGGTGAAAATAACCAGCGATACGCCGCTCATCGCCAGCAACCGTTGGTCGGCGTCAAAATCGGTCAGTTCCAATTCGACCACTATACTGGGGGAAACAATGTCAGATGGCCGACACAGGGAGTCCGTGCTCATGGGACGTTTTATTCCTCATCCTGACGATGTGCCCGTCGAATTAACGTTACTCAGACCTGAGTGTATTTCACGACAACAGCTGCACACTATCAGTCTCGGGGGCATGGCTTGCAATTACCACCGCGCCTGGCGCTACGGTACGGCGCTGGAAGTACGCATGCCGACGTTGAACCCCGATTTGCGTTATCTGGGCTACGTGGCCTGGTGCCTGCGACGCAAGCGTGGTTATTTGGTGGGCATTGCCTTTGTTGACGAGCAGATGATGTTCAGTGCCCGGATGGGCGAACAAGTGTGCCAGATCGAACGTTACTGTCGCTTGCATGACGCCCACGACGATCTGCAGGAAACCCAGGCGCTGGCCCTCGAATGGGTCCAGCAACACGCTGACGAGTTTTCTCACGACACGGTTCTCAGGGCATTTGCACAGGCGGTGCTGGATTAAACCGGTGTCTGCCCATTGTCGAGCCACGGTGTAACGCGCTAAGGTTCCGCTCCCCGACGCGCTTAATTTGCTGTGCTCCGCCGCGCGGGTTCGCTGGCGGCCGGCACCCGTGACTGACGAGTAAACGATGGCTGATTTACCGATCAACGACCTAAACGTCGCCTCCAACGAGACGCTGATCACTCCCGATCAGCTCAAGCGTGATATCCCTGTGAGCGACGCCGCCCTGCGCACCGTCACCAAGGGTCGCGAAGTCATTCGCAACATTCTTGATGGCACCGACCACCGCCTGTTTGTCGTCATTGGGCCGTGCTCGATCCACGACATCAAGGCTGCTCACGAGTACGCCGAGCGTCTGAAGGTACTTGCTGCGGAAGTGTCCGACACCCTGTATCTGGTCATGCGCGTTTATTTCGAGAAGCCACGCACCACCGTCGGCTGGAAAGGCTTGATCAACGACCCGTACCTGGACGACTCCTTCAAGATTCAGGACGGCCTGCACATCGGTCGTCAGTTGCTGCTGGACTTGGCCGAGATGGGCCTGCCGACGGCTACCGAAGCCCTCGACCCGATCTCACCGCAATACCTGCAAGACCTGATCAGCTGGTCGGCCATTGGCGCTCGCACCACTGAATCCCAGACTCACCGTGAGATGGCGTCCGGCCTGTCTTCGGCCGTTGGCTTCAAGAACGGCACCGACGGCGGCCTGACGGTGGCGATCAACGCCCTGCAATCGGTTTCCAGCCCGCATCGTTTCCTGGGAATCAACCAGGAAGGTGGCGTGTCGATCGTGACCACCAAGGGCAATGCCTACGGCCACGTGGTGCTGCGCGGCGGCAACGGCAAACCGAACTACGATTCGGTCAGCGTTGCACTGTGCGAGCAGGCGCTGAACAAGGCGAAGATCAAGCCGAACATCATGGTCGACTGCAGCCACGCCAATTCCAACAAGGACCCGGCACTGCAACCGCTGGTGATGGAGAACGTCGCCAACCAGATCCTCGAAGGCAACCAGTCGATCATCGGCCTGATGGTCGAAAGTCACCTGAACTGGGGCTGCCAGGCTATTCCGAAAGACCTCGCCGACCTGCAATACGGCGTGTCGATCACCGATGCCTGCATCGATTGGTCCGCCACCGAAACCACCTTGCGCAGCATGCATGCCAAGCTCAAGAACGTGCTGCCGAAACGTGATCGCACCTGATCACTTTTCAGCGCACAAAAAAACGCCGGGCTAAACCCGGCGTTTTTTTATGCGTTCGTTTTACTGGCTCAGCTTGGCTGCATGCCGCTGGTGACGCTCCATGTAGCGCTCCACGTAGGAACACGAAGGAATGACGGTGTAGCCCATTTCCTCGGCGTACTCCAGCGCCTTCTCCGTCAAGGCTGCCGCAATGCCGCGACCACGCAACGCATTGGGCACAAAGGTGCGATAGATATCCAGGGTCTGTTTCCCCAGGTCCATATAGGTCAGGTAGGCACGATGACCGTCCACATTGGTCTCGAACTGATGACCAGCCTGGTCATGGTGGATGGACAACGCCTCACTCATCACTACTCCTCGCGGGTCTTTGATTCCGACCCCTACCTTACCGATGTTTTTCCGGCGAAGGAACATCTACGCCACCCCGTGCCTGGATGGACACCGAGAAGAGCTGCACCGATCTCGCGCAACCGAGCACGTATCAAATAGTAGGCGCCATTGGCAGAAAATGCTCAAGGCACGCTCGTCATTACGCAGGCTGGGCAGGTGCTGCTCCGGGGTTACGCAGGGACGCCTCGACCGAAGATCTCGGGTGGTCGATCGCCTGAACATTGCCGGATGTTGAGACTTAAGACGAGCGCCCTTCTTTTAAGTCACCTCAACTAGGAGAAAGATATGAGAGGTGTCGCGCAAATCCCGAACAAAAGTGTAGACGAATCCATGTAGACAGAGTTTAGCCAAGACCGCGAAAACAGTCGCGTCGCCGGGAACTTTTTCATGCCAACTCGCTCAGCGCGGGCCTTGCAGCTGGATATTTTTTAATCAATCGCAAGTAAAAGTTGCTCGAAAAAGAATCAACGCCTACAATTTTTTTTGCTTCTTGCTTTACGTCAGTTTACTTACGACAAGTAATGGGTAGTATGTACGCCGGCTATTTCCTCACTCTGAGGAGACAGCTACTTAATAGAAAGTCCTTGAAGGGGAACACGATGAACAACGTTCTGAAATTCTCTGCTCTGGCTCTGGCCGCAGTTCTGGCTACCGGTTGCAGCAGCGTATCGAAAGAAACCGAAGCACGTCTGACCGCTACTGAAGACGCAGCTGCTCGCTCCCAGGCTCGTGCAGACGAAGCTTACCGTAAAGCTGATGAAGCTCTGGCTGCTGCTCAAAAAGCACAACAGACTGCTGACGAAGCTAACGAGCGTGCTCTGCGCATGCTGGACAAAGCTAGCCGCAAGTAATAATCCTTCGGGATTGTTATCAAGCCGACCCATTTTTTGGGTCGGCTTTTTTATGGGCGATCGTTTTGTACCGGCCATAAAAAACCCGCCGACGCAGCCTGCATCGGCGGGATCCGTTCAAGCCTTACTGCAGCGGGTCGAGCGGTGCACTCGTGACCATCGGCGCGGAAGTGTTCGGCACGGCGATTTCCACCGGCAGGCCATCTTCAGCGGCCACCACATCACGGACTACATCCCAGTTCATGCGCAGGTTGTTGGTGATGTCCTCACGCTTGAGCATCGCGTTGATCACGGCGGTGTGCTTGTCGACTACAGACGGGTTGCCTTTGTCGTCCAGCGGTGTGTGCGCTTCCAGATAGACCTTGCCGCCGCTTATGCCGAATTTGTACGGGTCGTTGATGATCCGCACCGACGTACCGACCGGCACCATGCCAGCCATCTCCAGCACATTGTTGTTGAACATGCGGAAGCAACCATGGCTCGTGCGCATACCGATGCCGAACTTCTTGTTCGAGCCGTGGATCAGATAACCCGGCGTGCCCAGGCTGAATTTGAACGGCCCCAGCGGGTTGTCCGGGCCGGCCGGAACGACGTTTGGCAACGGGTCACCGTCTGCCAGGTGCTCGGCCTTGATCGAGGCTGGAGGCGTCCAGGTCGGGTTCGGCGTCTTGGCCGTGATGGTGGTGTGAGCGATCGGTGAACCCCAACCCTCACGGCCTATGCCCAGCGGAAAGGTGTAAACCACATTCCGGCCTTTCGGAAAGTAGTAGAGGCGGTATTCAGCCAGGTTGATGACGATGCCTTCACGCGGTCCTGGCGGCAGGATGAAGCGGGTCGGCAGAACGACTTCGGTGCCGGCGCCCGGCAGCCATGCATCGACACCCGGGTTGGCCGCGAGCATTTCCGTGTAACCCAGATCGTAAGTGGTGCCAAGGTCGGCGAAGGTGTCTTCGTACTTGGCCTTGATGACCTGAACCTGACCGATGATGTCTTCACCGGGCGGTGGCAGGGGCAACTCCAATGCTGCTACGGGGCCTGTCGCACAAAGGGCGGCAAGCGTCAGGCAGCGGGTGACGGCAGGAAAGCGCGGCAACATCCGGAAAATCCTTCGCATATTCGACTAGGGTTTAAGAACGCGATTGTACACTGGCGCTTCGGTATTCGGGGAGACGCACTGATAGAGCGTGCATTGGCCGGGAAATCAGAATGCGGGCTTGTTGATCGGGGCTTGTGGTTGTATGGCATTGCCGGGCTTAGTCGTGATGGAGGCCTGAGGGTCGACGCGCTTTTTCAGGGGTAAAAAAACGCCCGGCTATCAAAGCTCGAAACGCAGCTCTGGCCAAATCGGCGAAGTGCCGCGTTTCTGCGATTCCAGAATCGCCCGGCACAGCGAGCACAGGCGCTGGTCCTGAAAAACGCGGCGGTCGACGCCCGACCAGCGCGGCTGCGCCGGAAGCAGGCTGCCGCACAAGGTGCGATCGGCCGAGCCGCCCAGCTCAAGTTGACGGGTCACCAGATGTACCCGCACTTCCTGACAGGCGAACAGATCCAGCTGTTCGTCAGGCTCGATCAGTTGGTAGGCAAAAAGTGACCAGGCGGGACGCGGCATCGGCGGCTCCAAATCGGGGGCGCCACCTTAGCCGAAACGCCGCCGCTAGAAAAGCGTCAAAGCAGCGGTTTCAGTGTCGGCCAGACATTTTCCAGCAACTTGTCCTGAGCCCCCGCAGCGGGGTGCAAGCCGTCGGCCTGCATCAGATCTGGATGACCGCCCACGCCGTCGAGAAAAAACGGCACCAGCGGGATTTTTTTCTCATTGGCGACGTTGCTGTAGACCTCGGCGAAAGCCTTGGTGTAGCGCGCGCCGTAGTTGGGTGGCAGTTGCATGCCGAGCAGCAGCACCTTCGCCCCACTGGCGCGGGAGCTGTCGATCATTGCTGCAAGGTTTTGTTGCAATTGCGTTGGCAGCATTCCGCGCAGGCCGTCGTTGCCGCCCAACTCGAGGATCACCAGCTCCGGCTTATGCTCTGCAAGCAGCGCAGGCAGGCGCGCCTGGCCTCCGGCACTGGTGTCGCCGCTGATGGACGCATTGACCACCTTATCGTCGAAACCTTCGCGTTTGAGCCGTTGCTCAAGCAACGAGACCCACCCGACGCGGGTATCCAGTCCGAAACCCGCGCTGATACTATCGCCAACGATCAGGACTGTACCCGCCGCTGCGTTCTGGGCCATGCACATCAAGGCCAGGCCAGCACTCAAAAACCACACACGCATCGGATTCTCCATGGGCGCAAGCATTCTCACCGCGAAGAACCTCAGCAAAGTGGTTCCCAGCGCGGAAGGTGAACTGACTATCCTGCACGAACTCAGCCTGGAACTGAACAAGGGCGACAGCCTGGCCATCGTCGGCGCTTCCGGTTCGGGCAAATCCACCCTCCTCGGTCTGCTCGCCGGCCTCGACCTGCCGAGCAGCGGCGAAGTCACCCTCGCTGGCCAGGGCCTGAGCAATCTCGATGAAGACCAACGCGCGCGCATCCGTGCCGAACACGTCGGTTTTGTGTTCCAGTCCTTTCAGCTGCTCGACAGTCTCAACGCCCTGGAGAACGTCATGCTGCCGCTGGAACTCGATGGCCGCAAAGACGCCCGCGAGCGCGCCACTGAATTTCTGCAAAGGGTCGGCCTCGGCCAGCGCCTGACCCACTCGCCGCGCCAGCTCTCCGGTGGCGAACAGCAGCGCGTCGCGATTGCCCGTGCGTTTGCCGCCGAGCCCGATGTGCTGTTCGCCGATGAACCTACCGGCAACCTCGACAGCCACACCGGCGAGCGCATTAGCGACTTGCTGTTCGAACTGAACAAGGAGCGCGGCACGACTCTGGTGCTGGTGACCCACGATGAACGCCTGGCACATCGCTGCCGGCGCCTGATCCGACTTGAAGCCGGCCTGCTGGTCGCCCCTCTGGAGCCTTGATGGCACGTCTGCCGCTGTTGCGCCTGTTCAGTCTTGCCCTCCGCCAACTGCTGCGCGACGCCCGCGCCGGCGAGCTGCGAGTGTTGTTCTTCGCGTTGCTGGTGGCGGTGGCGGCGAGTACCGCCATCGGTTACTTCGGCGCCCGGCTGAATGGCGCCATGATGCTGCGCGCCACCGAATTTCTCGGCGCCGATCTGCTGCTTGAAGGCAGTTCGCCCGCACGCCCCGAACAGATCAAAAGCGGTACGGAGCTGGGCCTTGAACATGCGCAGGTGGTGGAGTTCTCCAGCGTCATCGCCACCGACGACGGCATTCAGCTGTCCAGCATCAAAGCCGCCGACGATGTCTATCCCTTGCGCGGCGAACTCAAAAGCGCGCCCGCCCCCTTTGCTGCGGAAGAGATCGGTGGAGGACCGAAACCCGGTGAGGCCTGGGTCGAAGCACGGCTGCTAACCGCGCTGGACCTGAAGATCGGCGACAGCATCGACGTCGGCACGCGCACTCTGAAACTTGCGCGAGTGTTGACCTACGAACCGGATCGCGCCGGCAATTTCTACAGCCTGACGCCGCGCGTGCTGATCAACCTCAGCGACCTCGCCGCCACCGGTGTGGTGCAACCTGGTAGCCGCGTCAGTTACCGCGAACTCTGGCGCGGCAAAGCCGAAGCGCTGGAAACCTACCGTCAACTGATCAAACCTGGCCTTGCCGCCAACCAGCGCATTCAGGATGCACGCGATGGCAACCGGCAGATCGGCGGCGCGCTGGGCAAGGCCGAACGTTACTTGAACATGGCGAGTCTGGTGGCGGTTCTGCTGTCCGGTGTGGCGGTGGCGCTGTCAGCGACGCGTTTCGCCACCCGCCGCTTCGATGCCAGCGCGTTGTTGCGCTGCCTGGGACTGTCCCGTCGGGAAACCATGGTGCTGTTCAGTTTGCAGCTGACGGTGCTCGGACTGTTGGCCAGCATCAGCGGCGCGCTGATTGGCTGGCTGGCACAACTTGGCCTGTTCGCGCTGCTGCATGATTTGTTGCCGACCGACGTTCCACCGGGCGGTCTGTTTCCGGCCATCGCCGGGATCGGCACCGGGCTGGTGGCACTGGCCGGTTTTGCCTTGCCGCCCCTCGCGGCGCTAGGCCGGGTTCCGCCATTGCGGGTATTGCGCCGCGACATGCTGCCGATTCCTTCCAGTACCTGGATGGTCTACGGCGCAGCCTTGGGTGCACTTGGCTTGATCATGTGGCGCCTGAGTCTGGATCTGCTGCTGACTTTCGCCCTGCTCGGCGGTGGCGTGATTGCGGCGCTGGTGCTGGGTGGATTACTGTTGCTGCTTCTGAAAAGCCTGCGCCGGATGCTCGCGCGAGCTTCGTTGCCGTGGCGTCTCGGGCTGGGTCAATTGCTGCGCCATCCACTGGCGGCGGCAGGCCAATCGCTGGCCTTCGGTTTGATTCTGCTGTCCATGGCATTGATCGCCCTGTTGCGCGGTGAACTGCTGGACACCTGGCAGAATCAGTTGCCGAAAAACGCGCCGAACTATTTCGCGTTGAACATTTTGCCGGCGGACAAACAGGCCTTTACCGATCGCCTGATCGAACTGTCGGCGCAATCGGCGCCGCTGTACCCAGTGGTGCCAGGACGCTTGATAAGCATCAACGGCGAGCCGGTGCAGGACATCGTCAGCAAGGACTCGGCCGGAGATCGGGCGATCCAGCGTGACCTGAGCCTGACCTGGGCGGCGGACCTGCCGGCGGGCAATAAGCTCACCTCGGGCAATTGGTGGAGCGAACAGCCAGCGGACGATATTCCCGGCGTGTCGGTAGAAGGCAAAGTCGCCGAAAGCCTGAAGCTCAAGCTGGGCGATCACATGGTGTTTACCGTCGGCGGCGTCAATCGCGAAGCAAAAGTCACCAGCCTGCGGGAGATCAACTGGGACAACTTCCAGCCGAACTTCTTCATGATTTTCCAACCGGGAACATTGAAGGACTTACCGGCGACTTACCTGACCAGCTTTTATCTGGTGGCCGGTCATGATCAGCAGATTGTCGACCTGTCCCGTGCCTTTCCAGCGGTGACCATCCTGCAAGTCGAAGCCTTGCTGGAGCAACTGCGCAGCATTCTCGCCCAGGTCACCCTGGCGGTGGAATACGTGTTGTTGTTCGTGTTGGCGGCGGGGATGGCGGTGTTGTTCTCGGGTCTGCAAGCGACGCTGGATGAACGCATTCGTCAAGGCGCATTGTTGCGAGCGCTGGGGGCCGAGCGTCAACTGCTGGTCAAAGCCCGGCGAATCGAGTTCGGTCTGCTCGGCGCGGTCAGCGGGTTGCTCGCAGCCCTGGGCTCGGAACTGGTGAGCCTGGTGCTGTACCGTTACGCGTTCGATCTGCCTTGGCACCCGCATCCGTGGCTATTGGTAATGCCATTGATCGGCGCTGCGCTGATCGGCGGTGCCGGCGTATTCGGCACCCGCCGTGCCTTGAACGCCAGCCCCCTGACAGTCTTGCGCGAGGGTTGATAGACTCGAACCTTCTCAACCACAAGAAATTGCCATGAGCCGTTATCGCCCTCCCCGCACTGCTGGCACCGCGCTGATCACCCCCGAAGGAGAAGCGCGGATGCGGGCGGAGTTTCATGATCTCTGGCATGTGCGCCGACCGCAGGTCACACAATCGGTCAGCGAGGCCGCGGCGCAAGGTGATCGTTCCGAGAACGCCGAATACACCTACGGCAAAAAGATGCTGCGCGAGATCGACAGTCGCGTGCGTTTTCTTACCAAACGCCTGGAAGCACTCAAGGTTGTCAGCGAAAAGCCGAGCGATCCGAACAAGGTTTACTTCGGCGCCTGGGTGACGATCGAGGACGAAGACGGGAAGGAGTCGCGCTACCGCATCGTCGGCCCGGATGAACTGGACTTGAAACTGGGCCTTATCAGTATCGACTCACCGCTGGCACGCGCCCTGATCGGCAAGGCACTGGACGCCGAAGTTCGAGTCCAGACTCCGACCGGCGAGCAGTGCGTGTACATCGTGGCGATCGACTATCCATAACCTCAGCGGCGGGTGATCAATCCTTGTCGGGCAACGCGGGTCAGTTGCCTGATCACTTCGGGTGCGTCTTCGACGCTAGGCGACTGAATCACTGCCAGGTCGAAACTGTCGCTGGAGAATCGAACCAGAGACTCACCGTCTTCGACAAATTGAATCAGGAACGCGGCGGGCCCACCAGTGCGACGCGGCCAGCCATCGAGGTAACGCAAGAGCGTCGGCTGATGTTTGCCGCCAAGCAGGATTTTTGGATTGCGCTGGGTGAGGTGTGCCGTGATCGGCGCGGGGCGTACAACGGGGCTTAGTGCATTCATCGTGTCGTGTCTCTGCCTCAAAAGTCTGCATGGCAGGTGAGAGGCAACACCGAACCAGCGCTTTAGCGGTATTTCGAAGCCTGTTTCAAGCTTCTACAGGCGACTCGATGAGTCACCTGGCGCCCCGCAAGTAGCTGTTTAAATCGGCGCATGAGCAGCATCCTAGAGAAGCTGACTGGACAGTGTCAAGAATGACGCACAACAAAAAAGGCCCGCGCGATGCGGGCCTTTTCGTTGAGCCAGAGCGGTCAGCCAGCGATGGCGCGGTCGGCCGACAGTTTGCCGGCGCCTTCGATCAGCACGGCGATGCTGCCACCCAGCAGGGCCAGGGCGAATTCATAACCGTTGTTGGCCATGAACAAACCGTTAGGGAGGTGCACCGAGAAGATCGCCACCAGCGAGAGGAAGGTCAGACCGAGGGCTGCCGGACGGACCAACAAGCCGATGATCAAGGCAAGACCGCCGAAGAACTCAGTACCGCCCGCCAGCGTCGCCATCAGGTAGCCCGGCGCCAGACCGATGCTCTCCATATACTGCGCGGTGCCGGCCAGACCGTAACCACCGAACGCCCCGAAGAGTTTCTGCGAGCCGTGGGCCGCGAAGATGATGCCGACGAATATCCGCAGAACAGTCAGGCCGTAGCCAGCGCGGGTAAACAGTACCTTGTTGATCAGTGTGCTCATGCTGTGTCATCCATTTTGAGAGTTGTGTGTTGGTTGGCCGTCATACTAATCAATAAATCCAATGTTAAAAGCGCAATTTTTTCGCCATAACGATCAGCTTAGTAGATCATTTCCGCGAGGCAACTTTCTGACTCTGCGGCTCCAACGACTCCCGCTCCCTGTCAAACGCCAGATAATACTTGTTCACGCTATTAACATAGCTGACAGGCCCCATTCCCACCTGCTCCATGGCGATGCGCTCGACCTGGAAGAACCATTGATTGGGATTCAATCCCCGTCGCCGCGCCTCCGCGCGCATGCCCTGAACCCGCTCCGGCCCGATATTGTAGGCCGCCAGCACGAACGCCATGCGCTCACGCTCGTTGAGTTTGGGACTGGCAAAAAATTTGCGGCGAATCATCGCCAGGTACTTGGCCCCGGCCTGCACGTTGGCGTCGAGGTCCTGAATGTTACTGACCCCCACACGCTGGGCGGCGGACGGGGTGATCTGCATCAAGCCGGTGGGGCCGCTACGGCTGCGGGCATTGGGCTGCAGGGCGGATTCCTTGAACGCCAGTGCCGCCAGGTTCAGCCAGTCCATGCCTTGGGCATCGGCGTGCTTCTGCAGCACCGGTCGAAGTTTTTCCAGGCGCTGGCGATCGGCCTTGGCCAACGGATAGTGCACTTGATACAGGCGCCGATAGATCCTCAGGAACGCCGCGTCCTGGTCCGAGGGCTTTTTGTAACCGGTCAGGAAACGATCGATGCTCGCCCGCAGCATCGACGCATCGCGACGCACGAACCAGAATTCCTCTCCTGGCTCGCTGATCAGCACCTGCCGATCAAAGCGCAGCCTGGGCAGGATCTTGCCCCAGCGCTCGGCAATCGGTAACTCGACGATCGTCAGGTGAAAGATGCCGCCCTGAACCATCTCCAGCACGTCTTCGACCGCCAGACTCGGATCGACCCACTCGATTTTCACCGGCGCCAGTTTGTGCAGGGCAAGTTTTTGATTGATCTGACTGATCGCTTCCCCGGCGGCGCTGCCGGTGGGCAATGCCAGGGTTTTACCGGAAAGTTGTTCAAGGTGGGTGTAGCGTTTCTCGCCTTTGATCCCGACCAGCACCAGCGGGACGCTGCTGGAAACAGGCTCACTGGTGCTGACGGCGTAACCCGGCTGCAGATCGAGCAGTTCCCCCGGAGCAACCAGATCACCCTCCCCGCGCTGTAATGCGCCGAGCAGTTGATCCTTGGCTTTGGGGATGATCTTGAGAGTAACTTCCTGACCGTCGCGGGCGTGGCCGTTGAGGTATTGCTCGAATGCACGCAATCGATGGTATTCGACGCCGATGGCCTGGCCCTGGACTTCGCCGGAGCTGTTGCGGCTCTGGTTGACCAGCACCTTCAGCACACGGCTGCTGCGGATTTCCTGCAGATCGCGCACCTTGGCCGCCGGCATAGCTTGCAGCGGGCCGGCCAGACGCGCGACCGCCGGCATCGGCAGCAGCAACGAACCACACAGCAGTAACAAAATCGAGGGACGTATCATCCACTCTCCGAAAAGAATACTGGGCAGATTTCAACAAAAGTTTGAAATCGAACGACAGAAACAGAGCGCCTTGAGCGCTGGCAAAGTGCGAAAGACTGGCACACTGATGGCACGCTGACCACCCCGGCTTGCCTCGCGGCATCAAAAGACAGCGTTAACTCGTTGTAGTTCTTGGCTTTTCTTATAAATCTTGAGCTCTGGTATGCTTTCCGGCCTTTGGTCCGAGGTAGCACCATGCAACTCATCGATATCGGCGTCAACCTGACCAACCCCGGTTTTGCCGACAAGCACCAGGCTGTACTCGACCGCGCGTATGCGGCCGGGGTCTGCCAATTGGTGCTCACCGGCACCAGTGTCGAGGGCAGTGAACAGGCGCTGGAACTGTGCCAGCGCCTGGATGACACGGCGCAACAACTGTTCGCCACCGCCGGTATTCACCCGCACTCGGCCAGCGACTGGAACGCCGACAGCGCCCAGCGTCTGCGCAGTTTGCTTATAGAACCGAACGTGGTGGCCGTGGGCGAATGCGGCCTGGATTTCAATCGCGATTTCTCGCCGCGTCCGCAACAGGAAAAAGTCCTCGAAGAGCACCTGGCGATGGCAGTCGAACTGCAACTGCCGGTGTTCCTCCACGAGCGCGACGCCAGTCAGCGCTTGCTGGAAATTCTTCGGGATTACCGCGATCAATTACCCGCCGCCGTGGTGCATTGTTTCACCGGCGAGAAGAAAGCGCTGTTCAGCTACCTCGACCTGGACCTGCACATCGGCATCACCGGCTGGATCTGCGACGAGCGTCGCGGCACGCATTTGCATCCGCTGGTGAAAGAAATCAAGCGCGGGCGGTTGATGCTGGAGAGTGATGCGCCGTATCTGCTACCGCGCAGCTTGCGGCCAAAGCCGAAGAATGGTCGCAACGAACCGGCTTATCTGACTGAAGTGTTGCGGGAAGTGGCGTTGCATCGCGGGGAAAGCGAGGAAGAACTGGCGGCACACAGCACCGCGTGTGCACGGGCCTTTTTCGGGCTGCCAACAGTGGAATAAACATTGTAGGAGCGAGCTTGCTCGCGAAGATCGCTAACGATTACGCGTTTTGTTCATGAATAAACGCGGTGTGTTGGCGTTTTTCGCGAGCAAGCTCGCTCCTACAGAGGGATCACATTCGCCTTAGTGACTGCTGCGCATCATTTCTTTTGGTACGTACTTGCCGATTTCGAACTTGCCGATCGCGGCGCGGTGCACTTCGTCAGGACCATCGGCGAGGCGCAGGGTGCGCTGCATCGCATACATGTAGGCCAGCGGGAAATCGTTGGAAACCCCTGCCCCGCCATGGATCTGTATCGCCCGGTCGATGACACGCAATGCCACGTTCGGTGCGACCACCTTGATCTGCGCGATTTCGCTCTTCGCCACTTTATTGCCGACGGTGTCCATCATGTACGCCGCTTTCAAGGTCAGCAGGCGAGCCATGTCGATTTCCATCCGCGAGTCGGCGATTTTGTCGATGTTACCGCCCAGACGCGCCAAAGGTTTGCCGAACGCAGTGCGGTTCACCGCGCGCTTGCACATCAGTTCCAGCGCACGCTCGGCCATGCCGATCGAACGCATGCAGTGGTGAATCCGGCCCGGGCCAAGGCGACCCTGAGCGATTTCGAAGCCGCGTCCTTCACCCAACAGAACATTTTCGTACGGCACCCGGACGTTTTCGAACAGCACTTCGGCGTGGCCGTGTGGCGCGTCGTCGTAACCGAACACCGGTAGCGGACGGACTATCTTCACGCCGGGGGCATCCACCGGCACCAGAATCATCGAATGCTGGGCGTGGCGCGGCGCGTCAGGGTTGCTCAGGCCCATGAAGATCAGAATCTTGCAACGCGGATCGCAGGCACCCGAGGTCCACCATTTCTTGCCGTTGATCACCCACTCGTCGCCGTCACGCACGGCGCGGGCGGCCATGTTGGTAGCGTCTGAGGAAGCCACGTCCGGCTCGGTCATGGCGAACGCCGAGCGGATTTCGCCGCGCAGCAGCGGTTCGAGCCAGCGTTGCTTCTGTTCTTCGTTGGCGTAACGCACCAGCACTTCCATGTTGCCGGTGTCGGGCGCCGAGCAGTTGAACGGCTCCGGCCCCAGCAACGAGCGGCCCATGATTTCTGCCAATGGCGCGTATTCGAGGTTGGTCAGGCCGGCGCCGAGTTCGGACTCAGGCAGAAACAAATTCCACAGGCCTTCAGCCTTGGCCTTGAGTTTGAGTTCTTCCATGATCGCCGTCGGCTGCCAGCGGTCGCCCTCGGCAACCTGGCGCTCGAACACGGCTTCGGCGGGATAAACGTAGGTGTCCATGAACGCGGTCACGCGCTCACGCAGTTCCTGAACCTTGGGCGAATAAGCGAAATCCATGAGCAGCTACCTTCTTGGGGGAGGTTGTTTAGGTCATGCAATCGATGCTAGAGCAGCTACGAAAATTTACCTAGCCTATTCTCGGCGTGTATTAACATTCATCACCGATATATGATCGGGTGATTGCCGAGGCCCCCGGCCTCACCAAACGCCCCAACAATAAGAGTGCAGCGCAATGAATCTGAGCAAGGTCGACCTCAACCTTTTCATCGTCTTCGACGCGATCTACACCGAAGCCAATCTGACCCGCGCCGGGCAGATTGTCGGCATTACTCAGCCTGCGGTCTCGAACGCTCTGGCCCGCCTGCGCGAGACCTTCAACGATCCGCTGTTCGTGCGTACCGCCCAGGGCATGGTGCCTACGCCGATGGCCCAGAACATCATCGGCCCGGTGCGCAATGCCCTCTCCCTGCTACGGGTGTCGGTGCAGGAAAGTCGCATTTTCAACCCGTTGCAGGCGGTCAAGACCTATCGCATCAGCATGACTGACCTCACCGAAGCGGTGATCCTGCCGCCGCTGTTCCAGCGCCTGCGACGCCTGGCGCCGACCGTGATCATCGAAAGCTTCCTGTCCAAGCGCCGCGAGACCACCAAGGAACTGGCAGCCGGGCGTCTCGACTTCGCGGTGGACGCGCCGCTCAACACCGACCCGCAAGTGCGCCACGTCAAGTTGATGGAAGATCGTTACGTGTGTGCCATGCGCAAGGGCCATCCGCTGGCGGGCAAAGAGAAATTCACCCTCGATGATTACCTGTCGCTGACCCACATCCATATTTCCAGCCGCCGCAGCGGTCTCGGCCATGTTGACCTCGCGCTCGGCAAAATGGGCATCCAGCGCAAGATCGCCCTGCGCTCTCAGCATTACCTGATGGCGTCGCAGGTGTTGCAGCAGACCGACATGGTCATGACCGTGCCGGAACGTTTCGCCCGACGTCATGATTTGTACTCGGTGAACCTGCCGGTCAACGATGTACCGCCGGTGGAAACCCACCTCTATTGGCACGAAAGCACTGACCAGGACCCGGCCAACCGCTGGATGCGCGAGCAGATGATCGAACTGTGCCAGCAGGTGACGGCGCATGAGAAGAAGCTCGATAAGGTGTAGGACGTTGCACCGCGACGCCACCATCGCGAGCAAACTCGCTCCCACAGTAGATCTTCAGTGAACACAAATTCTGTGTATTGCAGAAATCCCTGTGGGAGCGAGCTTGCTCGCGATGAGGCCCGCAAGCACACTGAAGATGCATGCTGCTTGACGTAAACGTCAACCTGCCATTAGCTTAGCGCCATGACCTTTTTCGAGCGCGCCCATGAGCAGCCAGACCTATAGCATTTCCGACCTCGCCCGCGAACTCGACATCACCACGCGGGCCATTCGTTTTTATGAAGAGCAAGGCCTGCTCAGCCCCGAGCGCCGTGGCCAGGAACGCATCTATTCGCCCCGGGACAAGGTCAGTCTGAAGTTGATCCTCAGGGGCAAGCGCATTGGTTTTTCCCTGGCCGAGTGCCGCGAGCTGATCGAACTTTACGACCCTACCGGCGGCAACCAGAAACAGCTGCAAACCATGCTCAACAAAATCGCCGAGCGCCGCGAACAGCTGGAGCAGCAGATGCTCGACATCGAACAGATGAAGCTGGAACTGGACACGGCGCAGGAGCGCTGCACCCAAGCGCTGGAACAGACGATGAAAAGCCAGCCGGTGGTTCAATAGGTCAACACATCCCCCTGTGGGAGCGAGCTTGCTCGCGATGAGGGCGCTACATTCAACACTGAAGTGACTGACCCACCGCCATCGCGAGCAAGCTCGCTCCCACAGGGTTCTCCGAGCATTCAGACAATCAGCACAGGCCGATTCCCATGCCCATTCCCTCCCACGTACGCCTGGTCGAAGTCGGCCCGCGCGACGGTCTGCAAAACGAAGCTCAACCGATCAGCGTTGCCGACAAGGTGCAACTGGTCGACGCACTGACTGCTGCCGGCCTCGGCTATATCGAAGTCGGCAGTTTCGTCTCGCCCAAATGGGTGCCGCAGATGGCCGGTTCAGCCGACGTCTTCGCGCAGATCCAGCGCAAACCGGGCGTGACCTACGGCGCCCTCGCGCCCAACCTGCGAGGGTTCGAAGATGCGATCGCCGCCGGGGTCAAGGAGGTCGCGGTGTTCGCGGCAGCGTCCGAAGCATTCTCCCAGCGCAACATCAACTGCTCGATCAGCGAAAGCCTGGAGCGCTTCGCGCCGATCATGGAGGCCGCCAAACAGCATGGCGTCAGCGTGCGCGGTTACGTGTCCTGTGTGCTGGGCTGTCCTTACGAAGGTGACGTCAAACCCGAGCAAGTTGCCCGAGTCGCCCGGGAGCTCTACGCCATGGGCTGCTACGAAATCTCGCTGGGCGACACCATCGGCACCGGTACGGCGGGCGCGACGCGCACGATGTTCGACGTGGTGTCCGCCGATGTGCCGCGGGAAAAACTCGCCGGGCACTTCCACGATACCTACGGCCAGGCCATGGCCAACATTTACGCCAGCCTGCTCGAAGGCATCGCGGTGTTCGACAGTTCCATCGCCGGCCTCGGCGGTTGCCCGTACGCCAAGGGCGCCAGCGGTAACGTCGCCACTGAAGACGTCGTTTACCTGCTGAATGGCCTTGGTATCGACACGGGTATCGACCTGGACGCCTTGATTCTGGCCGGCCAGCAGATTTGTACAGTGTTGGGCCGTCCGACCGGTTCGCGCGTGGCCAAGGCTCGTAGCGCACAGTGAGTAGCGGATGTGTCTGGGTGTTACCGCCGGGTCTGAAATGTGGGGCGCAAGCGAGTAACACGGAAACAAATTGTCGGATTTAGCCTGAACGAAAAATCCTATAAAAACTCAAGTTATTGAATTTAAATGATTTTTTAAAGTTGGCACGGCTTCTGCTATCTCTATGGCATAACAAGAATAAAAAGCAGCAAACCAATAAAAATAAGACGAAACGACTCTGACATAACAAGAACAACACGGCAGAGACGCAGCTAACAGATTTTTTTGGAGAAGGTGTGCTTTTCAGGGTGCTTTTCGAAGTGACCCGCAACCGGGCAGAGAACAATAAAACTACCCTCAGGTAGCTCCCGAACTGGTTGGATCGCTCAGCGAAAAAGCAGATCAGCGCTCAAAAAAATACGTTTGCTCTTGATCCCGGATGGGGATCGATAAAAACAGCGGTAAAGGGCCACGGCTGCCAAAAACAAAAACAGGCCGCCCCTCAATAATAAAAAAAGAGCACGCGCAACGAAAATTAAAGGGGAGCTTCGGCTCCCCTTTGTGCTGTCTGCGATTCAGGTTTTCCCCCAATCAAAATGTGGGGCTTGCTCGCGTACGCGGTGGATCAGTCGACACCTTCATTGACTGACACAACGCATTCGCGAGCAAGCCCGCTCCCACGGGGCTGGTCCGCTTTTCTATCTTGAACTGGCCCCACTGTCCCTCAAGCTGACGTTAACGTAAAGGGTGATTGACAGCCATTCGTCACCGGCTTACGTTAACGTAAAGGTGAGAACCAAAACACGGCCCTCCCCACCCTACAAAAAAGCCAAAAGGTGACCCATGCGCTATCCATCCCTGAATTTTGCCCTCGGTGAAACCATCGACATGCTGCGCGATCAGGTTCAGTCCTTCGTCGCCAAAGAGATCGCTCCACGCGCCGCTCAGATCGACATCGACAACCTGTTCCCCGCCGACCTGTGGCGTAAATTCGGCGACATGGGGTTGCTTGGCATTACTGTGCCAGAAGAATACGGCGGTGCTGGCCTGGGTTACCTGGCCCACGTGGTAGCCATGGAAGAAATCAGTCGTGGTTCGGCGTCAGTCGCGTTGTCCTACGGCGCCCACTCCAACCTCTGCGTCAACCAGATCAACCGCAATGGCAATCACGAACAAAAAAGCAAATACCTGCCGAAGCTGATCAGCGGCGAGCATATCGGCGCCCTGGCCATGAGCGAACCGAATGCCGGTTCTGACGTGGTGTCGATGAAACTGCGCGCCGATAAGCATGGCGACCGCTACGTGCTCAACGGCAGCAAAACCTGGATCACCAACGGCCCCGACGCCCACACCTACGTGATCTACGCCAAGACCGACCTTGAAAAAGGTCCGCACGGCATCACCGCGTTCATCGTCGAACGTGACTGGAAAGGCTTCAGTCGCAGCAACAAGTTCGACAAGCTCGGCATGCGCGGTTCCAACACCTGCGAGCTGTTCTTCGATGACGTCGAAGTGCCGGAAGAAAACATCCTCGGCGTGCTCAACGGCGGCGTGAAGGTGCTGATGAGCGGCCTCGACTACGAACGCGTTGTGCTGTCCGGTGGCCCAACCGGAATCATGCAAGCGTGCATGGACCTGATCGTGCCGTACATTCACGACCGCAAGCAGTTCGGCCAGAGCATCGGCGAATTCCAGCTGATCCAGGGCAAGGTCGCCGACATGTACACCCAACTCAACGCCAGCCGCGCCTACCTGTATGCCGTCGCTCAAGCCTGCGAACGCGGCGAGACCACGCGTAAGGACGCCGCCGGCGTGATCCTCTACAGCGCCGAACGCGCCACACAAATGGCCCTCGACGCGATCCAGATTCTCGGCGGGAACGGCTACATCAACGAATTCCCGGCCGGTCGTCTGTTGCGTGACGCCAAGCTGTACGAAATCGGCGCTGGCACCAGTGAGATCCGTCGCATGCTGATCGGTCGCGAACTGTTCAACGAAACCCGCTAAACGGAGCTGTCCATGGCTATCCTGCATACCCAGCTCAACCCCCGTTCGGCGGAATTCGCGAGCAACAGCGCGGCGATGCTCAAACAGGTCGACGCCCTGCACACCCTGCTCGCGCAAGTGCAGCAAGGTGGCGGCCCGAAGGCGCAAGAACGCCACACCTCGCGGGGCAAATTGCTGCCCCGTGAGCGAATCAATCGCCTGCTCGATCCGGGCTCGCCATTTCTCGAGATCAGCCAACTGGCGGCTTACGAAGTGTATGGCGAAGACGTGCCGGCCGCAGGCGTGATTGCCGGGATCGGCCGTGTCGAAGGCGTCGAGTGCATGATCGTGGCCAACGATGCCACCGTGAAAGGCGGTTCGTATTACCCGCTGACCGTAAAAAAGCACCTGCGCGCCCAGACCATCGCCCAGCAAAATCGCCTGCCGTGCATCTATCTGGTGGACTCGGGCGGCGCCAATCTGCCGCGTCAGGATGAAGTGTTTCCGGACCGTGAGCATTTCGGGCGGATCTTCTTCAACCAGGCGAACATGAGTGCCATGGGCATTCCGCAGATCGCCGTGGTCATGGGCTCCTGCACCGCCGGTGGCGCTTACGTGCCAGCGATGGCCGACGAAGCGATCATGGTTCGCGAGCAGGCGACGATTTTCCTTGCCGGGCCGCCGTTGGTGAAAGCCGCGACCGGCGAAGTGGTCAGCGCGGAAGATCTGGGTGGCGCCGACGTGCACTGCAAGATTTCCGGCGTCGCCGACCATTACGCCGAGAGTGACGAACACGCCTTGGCCATTGCCCGACGCAGCATTGCCAACCTCAACTGGCGCAAGCTCGGCGAAGTGCAGCAACGCACGCCCATCGCCCCTCTGTACAACAGCGACGAGTTGTACGGCGTGGTGTCGGCGGACGCCAAGCAACCGTTCGACGTGCGCGAAGTGATTGCGCGACTGGTGGACGGTTCGGTGTTCGACGAATTCAAGGCGCTGTTCGGAACCACGTTGGTGTGCGGTTTTTCCTACCTGCATGGTTATCCGATCGCGATTCTCGCCAACAACGGCATCCTGTTCGCCGAGGCCGCGCAGAAAGGCGCGCACTTTATCGAACTGGCCTGCCAGCGCGGCATTCCGTTGCTGTTTCTGCAAAACATCACGGGGTTCATGGTCGGCCAGAAATACGAGGCCGGCGGCATTGCCAAACACGGCGCGAAACTGGTGACCGCCGTGGCGTGCGCCAAGGTGCCGAAGTTCACCGTGATCATCGGCGGCAGTTTCGGCGCCGGTAACTACGGCATGTGCGGGCGGGCCTACGATCCGCGCTTCCTGTGGATGTGGCCTAACGCACGCATTGGCGTGATGGGCGCCGAGCAAGCGGCGGGCGTGTTGGTGCAGGTCAAACGCGAGCAGGCCGAGCGCAGTGGCCAGGGTTTCAGCGCCGAGCAGGAAGCCGAGATCAAGCAACCGATCCTCGATCAATACGAGGAACAGGGTCACCCTTACTACTCCAGTGCGCGGCTGTGGGATGACGGCGTCATTGACCCGGCGCAAACCCGCGACGTTTTGGCCCTGGCCTTGTCCGCGTCGCTGAACGCGCCAATCGAACCGAGCCGCTTCGGCGTGTTCCGGATGTGATCCTGTAGGAGCGAGCTTGCTCGCGATGGACGTTAACGATAACGCGTGCTTTCTGAATTGACGCGTCGCTCTTTAGTCCATCGCGAGCGAGCTCGCTCCTACAAGTACCGTGGAGACGGACGAAAATGAGCGACTTCAACACCCTCGAGCTGCAGACCGACCCGCGTGGTTTCGCCACCCTGTGGCTCAGCCGCGAAGAAAAAAACAACGCGTTCAACGCTGAGATGATCCGCGAATTGATCCTCGCGCTGGACAAGGTCTCAAGCGATGCCAGCCTGCGGTTCTTGCTGGTGCGTGGGCGCGGCAAGCATTTTAGCGCTGGCGCCGATCTGGCGTGGATGCAGCAATCGGCCGAACTCGATTACCACACCAATCTGGACGACGCCCGGGAACTGGCGGAGTTGATGTACAACCTCGCCAAGCTGAAAGTGCCGACGCTGGCCGTGGTGCAAGGCGCAGCTTTCGGCGGCGCGCTAGGCCTGATCAGTTGCTGCGACATGGCCATCGGTGCCGATGACGCGCAATTCTGCCTGTCGGAAGTGCGCATCGGCCTGGCGCCGGCGGTGATCAGCCCGTTCGTGGTGCAAGCCATCGGTGAGCGTGCGGCGCGCCGATATGCGCTGACTGCCGAGCGCTTCGGCGGGCAGCGGGCGCGGGAAATCGGCCTGTTATCGGAGAGTTATCCGATCAATGAGCTGGAGCAAAAAGTCGAACAATGGATCGACAACCTGCTGCTCAACAGCCCCGCGGCCATGCGCGTCAGCAAGGACTTGCTGCGTGAAGTCGGCAACGGTGCGCTGACGCCGGCACTGCGCCGCTACACCGAAAATGCCATCGCGCGAATCCGCGTCAGCCCCGAAGGCCAGGAAGGCCTGCGCGCCTTTCTGCAAAAACGTCCGCCGAGCTGGCAGGCCGAAACCACCCCCAAGGAGCCGCGTTGATGAGCGCACCTGTCATTACCTCTCTGCTGGTGGCCAACCGTGGCGAAATCGCTTGCCGGGTGATGCGCACCGCCAAGGCGTTGGGCCTGACCACCGTCGCCGTGCACAGCGCCACCGACCGTGAAGCCCGGCACAGCCGTGAAGCGGACATCCGCGTCGACCTCGGTGGCAGCAAGGCCGCCGACAGTTACCTGCAAATTGACAAGCTGATCGCTGCCGCCCAGGCCAGCGGCGCTCAGGCCATTCATCCGGGCTATGGCTTTTTGTCCGAGAACGCCGGGTTCGCCCGCGCGATCGAAGCGGCGGGCCTGATCTTCATCGGCCCGCCCGCCTCGGCCATCGATGCGATGGGCAGCAAGTCCGCCGCCAAGGCCCTGATGGAAACCGCTGGCGTGCCATTGGTGCCGGGTTATCACGGCGAAGCTCAAGACCTCGACACCTTCCGTGACGCCTGCGAACGCATCGGCTATCCGGTACTGCTCAAGGCGACGGCGGGCGGCGGCGGTAAAGGCATGAAAGTGGTCGAGGACGTCAGCCAACTGGCCGAAGCCCTGGCCTCGGCTCAACGTGAGGCGCAATCCTCGTTCGGCGATTCGCGAATGCTGGTGGAGAAATACCTGCTGAAACCACGTCACGTGGAGATTCAGATCTTCGCCGACCAGCATGGCAACTGCCTGTACCTCAACGAGCGCGATTGCTCGATTCAGCGTCGGCACCAGAAAGTCGTCGAGGAGGCGCCCGCACCAGGCCTGAGCCCGGAGCTGCGTCGTGCCATGGGCGAAGCCGCCGTGCGTTCGGCCCAAGCGATCGGTTATGTCGGCGCCGGCACCGTGGAATTCTTGCTGGATGCGCGCGGCGAGTTCTTCTTCATGGAGATGAACACGCGCCTGCAAGTCGAACACCCGGTGACCGAAGCCATCACGGGCCTCGATCTGGTCGCGTGGCAGATTCGCGTGGCGCGCGGTGAAGCGCTGCCGATGACCCAGGATCAGGTGCCATTGATCGGGCATGCCATCGAAGTGCGGCTGTATGCCGAAGACCCGGGCAATGACTTCCTGCCGGCCACCGGGCACCTGGAGTTGTATCGAGAATCGGCTGAAGGTCCGGGTCGTCGAGTCGACAGTGGTGTCGAAGAAGGCGATGAAATCTCCCCGTTCTACGACCCGATGCTCGGCAAGCTGATTGCCTGGGGTGAGGATCGTGAACAGGCGCGGTTGCGCATGTTGAGCATGCTCGATGAGTTTGCGATTGGTGGGCTCAAGACAAATATCAACTTCCTGCGCCGGATCGTCGAGCATCCGGCATTTGCCGCGGCTGAACTGGATACCGGGTTCATTCCGCGTTATCAGGCGCAACTGCTGCCGGAACCTTCACAACTCAGCGATGAATTCTGGCAAGCCGCGGCGCAGGCGTTTGCCCAGAGCCAAGCGAGCACGACCCGCACTGACGACCTGAGTTCGCCTTGGGGTATCGGCAATGGGTTCCGTGCTGGATTGCCGAGGGAAATCACCCTTCACTTAAGCTGCGAAGGCCAGGATCGCGCGCTGACGTTGGGCGATACCCGATCGGCGCAGCTCACGGGCGAGCAACTGCTGACCGAGCACAACGGCGTGCGTCGCCAGCATCGGGCAATCCGTCGCGACGGCGTTATGTATCTGCAATGGGAAGGTGAATTGCGTCGCGTCGAGTCCTACGACCCGATCAGTGCCGTCGAAGCCAGTCACAGCCATCAGGGCGGGCTCACCGCGCCCATGAACGGCAGCATCGTGCGAGTGCTGGTGGAGGCCGGGCAAACGGTCGAAGCCGGGGCGCAACTGGTGGTACTGGAGGCGATGAAGATGGAGCACAGCATTCGTGCGCCACACGCCGGGGTGATCAAGGCGCTGTATTGCCAGGAAGGCGAAATGGTCAGCGAAGGCAGTGCGTTGGTCGAGCTGGAAGAAGCCTGAATGGAGATCGGTCCTACACCTTACGAGGACCGATCTGATCAGAACCTGGCCGTTGCCTGAACCACCACGCCAATGATTCGGCAGGCGTTGGTGTAAAGGGCTTTCGGATACGTCGGATTGAGCGGGACCAGGTAACGCTGCCCGCCCTCTTCGATCAGTTTGCGAAAAGTCGCCTCGCTGCTATCCGGCCATTGGGCGATCACCAGTTTTCCGGGCTCCGGCACAATGGCCGGGTCCACCAGGATCATCATGCCCTCGGCGATACTGAGGCCACTCGGTGCGGTCATCGCATCGCCCACCACCGTCAGCCAGAACGCCGCGCCCTGAGCGTGGTAATCGGTGAGCTCGAATCGTGCCTTGTTATACACCGTCGGCTCGCCGTCGCGCACCTCACAGGATTCTCGCCAGTCACTGACCGGGTAGCGGAAGTACGGGTTGTACTTTCGCACCAGATCCTGGCTTTCCTCTTTCGACGTGTCCGGCTCCCGAATTACCAGCGCCACTTCGAGAAATTCCATACCCAGTGCGTGCAACACCCGGTTCATGTCATCGATGCCCGGCTGGCGACGTTTGTTCAGCCAATGGCCGATGCCGCCCTGGGACATTCCGAGGCGCTCGGCGAGTATCTCTTGAGTGACGTTGAGTTCACTCATCTTGGCCTTAACCAATTCAATCCATTTATCCATGTGCGGCACGATACGTGGACGACTCCGACCATCAAAACACAAATTGTAGTATTTAAAACCTAGTCATAAATACAGTTCGTACTAGGATTGAATCACGGATTTGAATCCCTCACGGAGTTTGCCAGCGCCATGACCATCCCCAGCCACGAACTGCCCGATCTGCAAATCGACACCTCCCTCACCTCGCCGAAAGGTTCGGCCGCCGCGCAAAAGGCGCTGGACTATTACTTGAAACCAGCTGTGTCCGAAGAAGCGGAAGAAGCGCGTTTTTTTGATGTGAACCGCAACGTCAGCAGCGAGGAAGCACTGGTGCGTGCTTCAGACTTACTGCGTTGCGCCGCCGCCACCGCGTCCGAATCGGCGAACAACCTGCACGGTGTCCACCGGGATCTGGCATTTTCGACGGTGCACATGATCGATATGGCCAAGGCATTGCTGGATCGATCCCTGGACGGGATTCATCACGGATAAGACAAGGAGGGATATTTCGAAGGGCGCGGGAAAGAATTTTCCAATCGCGCCGATAAAGCATTTGACTTGCAAACGAGAATGATTACTATTGCATGCAGCTGGTCGCGAGATCAGTCGATTGTCCAAGTGACCTTAGGTCGGTCTCTTGGACTATCTCCTCATCAGGCTAATCACGGTTTTTGACCCGGCTTTTTGCCGGGTCTTTTTTTTTGCCAGTTACTCTGGCTTGGCCTTCAGGCTAATGAAGTCTTTACGTGCTGCAAATTCGATGGCGCGGATAATATCAAAAGAATATCTGTTGGCAAGGAAAGCCCGGCAACGTTGGCTCAAACTAACGTTAAATAGCACTTGAGAATCAATCGTCCAGTCTCTAAGCTGCGACGGCGTCAAGGAGGACGCCCCCCTTCATACCCCGCAATTTCCCCCGGTTTTTCCCTTCCCAGCGTGTAAAGTAGCAGCCATAAAAATCATATTCAGGAATCGACTATGACCGTGGCTAAATCCTCTTTCGACATCAGCGCGAACTTCGACAGCGGCAACATTGAAGTGTTGGATATCAGCAATACGTTGCAAGCGCTTTTGGCGATCAAGCCGGACACTCGCAGCCAGCATTTTCAGTGGTTTCACTTCAAGGCCAGCGGTTTACACGTCGGACAGGAGCACTGGTTTCGTCTGAGCAATGCCAGTACCTCCTCGTACAACAAAGCCTGGGACGGTTATCAGGCGGTGGCGTCCTACGATCACGTCAACTGGTTCCGGGTGCCGACCATTTTCGAAGGCGACTGCCTGCGTTTCAGCCTTGAAGCCACCGCTACCCACGCCTGGTTTGCCTACTTCGAACCCTACAGCCGTGGCCGCCATGACTGGCTGATCGAGCAGGCGCTGACCAAGACCGGCGCCGAACTGCTGGCCACCGGCAAGAGCGTTGAAGGGCGTGACATTCAACTGCTGCGCAAAGGCACCGGAGCCGAAAATCAGCGCAAGGTCTGGATGATTGCCCAGCAACACCCCGGCGAACATATGGCCGAGTGGTTCATGGAAGGCGTGATCGAACGCCTGGAAAGGCATGACGATCCTGTTCTGAACAAACTGCTGGCCAGCGCCGATTTATACCTGGTGCCAAACATGAACCCGGACGGCGCCTTCCACGGTCACTTGCGCACCAACGCTATGGGCCAGGACCTCAACCGCGCTTGGCAGAGCGCCAGCCAGGAAGTCAGTCCGGAAGTCTTTTTCGTACAGCAGCAGATGGAAAAGTACGGTGTGGATCTGTTCCTCGACGTCCACGGCGATGAGGAAATCCCTTACATATTCACCGCCGGTTGCGAAGGCAACCCTGGCTACACGCCGCGGATCGAAAAACTCGAAGAGCATTTCCGCAGCCACCTGAAACACCTGACCAAGGATTTCCAGACCAAGCACGGCTACACCCGTGACCTGCCGGGCAAGGCCAATATGACATTGGCGTGCAATAGCGTCGGTGAGAAATTTGACTGCTTGTCATTAACCCTGGAAATGCCGTTCAAGGACAACAACGACAAACCGGATCCGCTGACTGGCTGGTCGGGCAAGCGTTCGAAACAGTTGGGCAAGGACGTGTTGACGACCGTTGCGGACATGGTTGATACCTTGCGCTGATTCCCTTCAATGGCTGCATGCCCGCCATGCAGCCATACCGTTGACCGGATTACTGACGGTCGTGACACTAGTGTTGGTGGCCTACGCCGCCCCTCGCCACAATTAATTTCGGTAGATCAAATCACCCCCGGTCCTTACCCCGCAACATGCTATCCAGCACCTCATCCCGCCGCACCCAACCATGAAACAACGCTGCCGCCAGATGCAGCAACACAGTCAGAAACAGCAGATAAGCCAGATACCCGTGCGCCTTGCGCAGGAACGCAAACACCTGCGCATTCGCCGGCAGGATCGACGGCAACTGCAACGAACTGCTGAGCATCACCGGGTCGCCCGCCGCTGAAATCATTGCCCAGCCGAGCAGCGGCAGGATCAACATCAAGGCGTACAGCAAGACATGCGAAGCCTTGGCTGCCAGCACCTGCCAACCGGGTAAATCCGCCGGGAGTGGGGGTTGTCGGGTAGAAAAGCGAACACCGAGGCGCACGATCACTAGCAGCAGAATGGCGACGCCCAGCGGTTTGTGCAGATTGATCAGCCATTCATGCCGCTCCGATACAGAAGCGACCATCCCGGCGCCGATAAACAGCATGGCGATGACCATCAACGCCATCAGCCAGTGCAACAGGCGCGCCAGTGGAGCGAAGTGGTTCGGTTGAGTGCTCATTGACGAGACTCCTGTTTATTTGCAGAGGGCAACTGACTGACTTCACTGGTGCGGCGCAAATAGGAACTGGCGTAACCGGCCGAGCGAGCGGCGAGCAACGGGTCGTCGGAGCCTTCGATGCCGGCGGGCAAGACCAGCGGGTCGTAGTTGATGTCGCGGCATTCACCATCAAGTTGCGGCTGAGTGCTTTCAAGCACCAGCGTTCCGGCGTTCACCACTTTGCGACCGTCGGGCCAGGCCTTGCTGGCGTCGTTGACCGGATCACCCGGATTGGCCAGCGTAAGGTTCAACTGCCAACGCAAAGGACCTGCGGCGATACGTTGAACCAGGTCTTTCTCAAGAAAGTCGCCACCCTCCGGCGCCGTGGCGCCAGCGGCGTCCTGAGCCACCGGCACCATGCTCCAGCGCACCGCTTGCTTTTGCCCGGCCGCATTGACCAGGTAAAACGCATTGACGCTGTTGTAGGTTTCCGTCACGTAACTGGCGGACGGCTTGGCGTTTTTGATCCAGGCCAGGAACGGCGCGGCTTCCGGGTGCGCACCGAAGAACGCCGGCACCGCAGCGGGGTTCGGTTTGCCGGTGGCCGGGTCTGGCGACTGGGCTTGTTGCAATTGGTAGAACGCTTCGGGCGTGCCTACCGGGAACACCGGCATGCTGTTCATCCCGGTGCGCCACTGTTGGCCGTTGGTCTGGGTGAAACGCAGCGCCAGACTGCGGATTGGCACGGCGCTGTCCGGCGCGTAAGGATTGCCGGCCGGCAACGCAAAACGCCCAACCACCGGAGTCCTCGCGTCATCGAATACTTGAGCGCTGGAATAGCTGCGTGCTTCGCCACTGCTCTCGAAATGCCCGATCACGCACACCCCTTTGGCGTGATTACGCCGAAACCCCGGGTGCACGCCGTTATTGGTTTCCAGCACATTGATCAGTTTTTTCGGCGTCAGACGCTGTGGGTCAAACGTGCCATTGACGTAAGCAAATGCCCCGGCCACTGCAGCGACCACCACGGCAATGCCGGCCAGGCGCAACGTCAGGCTTGCGGCACTCAAGGGGGCCCGGGGGGGCGGTGATGAGCGATCTACCATGAAAGACTCCAGGGCCATCGGCCACAAGTGAGAGGGACCCAGCAGACGAACCGCACACCGGTTTATTCCATCGCGCGGCATTTATTTTTTCCGGCGTGGAATAAGTTCGAATGACGAGCGTCTTCCTGAACACTCACACAGCGTAGTGATTAGTCAGAACTTCATGAACGATATCGACGAACAACTGAGAGAAATCATTCCCGGATTGCGCCGGTTTGCCGTGTCGTTGACGCGCAACCCCAGCGGCGCCGACGATTTGGTGCAATCGTGCCTCGAGCGGGCGCTGTCGAGCTGGAGTGACAAACGTCCCGAGGGTGATTTGCGTGCCTGGTTGTTTTCGATTCTTTATCGGCAATTTCTCGACGCTCACCGACGCTCCCGGCGTTATGCGCGGATGCTCGAGTTCTTTATCGGACGTGATGACACCCAGCCGTCGGTAGAACGCACCGTAATCGCCCAATCGACGCTGCAGGCCTTCGATCAACTCAGCACCGAACAGCGCGCCCTGCTGCTCTGGGTGTCGGTCGAAGGCCTGAGTTACAAGGAAGTCGCCGAAATCCTCGGTGTCCCCACCGGCACCGTAATGTCGCGCCTGTCCCGTGCCCGCCAGGCCTTGCGCCAACTCAGCGACGGCGAAATCACCCGCCCTTCTCTGCGGAGACTCAAATGATCAGCATGCCCCCGAGCGAGCGTGACCTGCACGCGTATGTCGACCACCAGTTGAATGACGACGACCGACGTCTGGTGGAGACTTTTCTGGCCAGCAACGTAGAAATGTCTGCACAGGTTCGCGCCTGGCAGCAGGACGCCCAGCACCTGCGCGCCGCCCTCAGCGGCGCCTTGCAGCAACCGGCCAACCCGGACCTCGACCCGGCGCTGATTCGCCAGCGACTCAGGCGCCAATCGCGCCGACATCTGGCCAGCGCTGCCGTGTTAGTGATCGCCGTGAGCATCGGCGGCATTAGCGGCTGGCAGGCGCGGGAGATGACCCTCATCAGCGCCGCGGCGCCGATGGCCGATGCGATGCAGGCTTATCGTCTGTTTGCCCAGCAAGGCATTTTGCCGGCCGATTTCAAGGTCAGCGACGATGGCGACATGCAGGGCTGGCTCGACCGCTATTTCACCCAGGCCCATCGCCTGCCGGATCTTTCCGGCGCAGGGTTCAAACCGGTCAGCGGACGCTTGCTCAGTACCGAGCAAGGGCCGGCGGCAATGGTGGTTTATGAGGATCGAAGCGGGCATAAAGTCAGCTTCTACGTGCGCCCGCCGGGTCCGAAAAACTTCCTGCTGCCCCGAGGCAGTCGCAGTGACGGTGAATTGCAGGCCGAGTATTGGTCGGGAGCCGGATACAACTACGCGATGGTCAGCCCGACGGATACACCGGCGGCGCAGATGCTCAGAAAAACCGTGCACTTCTGACCACATCACAAATCCCCTGTGGGAGCGGGCTTGCTCGCGAAGGCAATCTCACACTCAACTCTTTTGCCGCTATTATGTCGCCCTTTTTCAGGCCCCCGCGCCCTACCCTCGATCGATAGCGAATCTGTTCATGGATACCCTTGCCCAACTGCGCGCCGGCCTGCTGGCTGGCACCACTCGCCTGGACCTGGCCGCCGGCCTGACGGAATTCCCCCTGGAAATCCTCGACCTCGCGGACTCGCTCGAGGTGCTCAACCTCAGTGGCAACGCCTTGAGTAGTCTGCCGGATGACTTTCACCGCCTGACCCGTTTGCGCGTGTTGTTCTGCGACCGCAACCACTTCAGCGAACTGCCCGCCTGCCTTGGCCAGTGCGCCGCGCTGACCATGGTCGGGTTCAAGTCCAACCGCATCGAAACAGTACCGGGCGCTGCGCTGCCACCGCTGTTGCGCTGGCTGATCCTGACCGACAACCGCATCAGGGAACTGCCGACCGAACTGGGTGAACGCCCGCACCTGCAAAAACTGATGCTGGCCGGTAATCGCCTGCAGCGCTTGCCCGAAAGCATGAGCAATTGCCATCGCCTTGAGCTGACCCGCATCGCCGCCAACCAGTTGACCGAACTGCCGGGATGGCTGCTGACACTGCCAAGCCTGACCTGGCTGGCCTACGCCGGCAATCCGCTGGAAACCGAGGCGGATGCGGCTGCTCTCGATGCCACACCGACTATTCCCTGGTCGCAGTTACGCCTGGAGAAACAGTTGGGCGAAGGCGCTTCCGGCATCATTTATCAAGGGCTGTGGAAGCAGACAACGCCGGTCGCGATCAAACTCTACAAGGGCGAAATGACCAGCGATGGCTCGCCGCTGCATGAAATGAACGCCTGCATTACCGCCGGCCTTCACCCCAACCTGATCCGGGTCGAAGGACGGATCGTCGAGCACCCACAGGCGCAAGCCGGGCTGGTCATGGAACTGATCGGCCCGAGTTATCGCAACCTCGCCGGGTTGCCGAGCCTGGCGTCCTGCAGCCGCGACGTCTATGCCAGCGACACGCGGTTCAGCGCCGAAGTGGCCTTGCGGATCGCCTGTGGCATCGCGTCGGTGGCCGAGCATCTGCACCAGCAGGGCATCACCCACGGCGACCTCTATGGCCACAATATTCTCTGGAACGAGCACGGTAACTGCCTGTTGGGTGACTTTGGCGCAGCGTCTTTCCATGCGAAGGAAGACAGCCTTGAAAGCCGCGCATTGCAGCGGATCGAGGTGCGCGCGTTTGGCGTTCTGTTGGGGGAATTGCTGGAGCGGATCGACTCGGGATTGAGCGATGAAGATCGTGTGCGACTGGAGGATTTGCAGCAACGCTGCTGTCAGCCGGACGTGCTGGCGCGGCCGGGGTTCAGCGAGATTGTGCGGGAAATGAATGGCTGGTGACCGCTGCGCGGTCAATCGCGGGCAAGCCCGCTCCCACAGTGTCCGAGTTGAATCACAATCTTGTGAACGACTCGAACCCTGTGGGAGCGAGCTTGCTCGCGATAGCGGTATCACTGAAAAAGCAATTACCCCGCCAACCCGACAAACATATCCTGCACATCATCGTGGTTATCGAGACCTTCGAGGAAGGCTTCGACTTCAGCCATCTGCTCGTCGCTCAGGCCGCTGACCGGGTTCTTCGGCTTGTAACCCAGCTTCGCCGACAACACGGTGAACCCCTGCTCAGGCAAGGCTTTCTGCACCGAATCCAGATCGGCTGCTTCGGTGATGAATAAGGTCGCACCGTCTTCACCCGGCTCGAAATCCTGAGCGCCGGCTTCGATAGCCGCCATTTCCGGATCGGCATCCGGGCTGTCCGGGGATGCCTCAATCATGCCCACATGGTCAAAGTCCCAGGCCACGGAACCGGACGCACCCAATTGGCCCTTACGGAACGCGACGCGGATTTCCGCGACGGTACGGTTGATGTTGTCAGTCACGCATTCAACGATCAGCGGCACCTGGTGCGGCGCGAACCCTTCATAGGTCACACGATGGTATTGCACGGTTTCGCCGAGCTGGCCGGAGCCTTTCTTGATCGCACGTTCCAGGGTTTCGCGGGGCATCGAAGCCTTTTTCGCCTGTTCGACCACCAGACGCAGGTGTGCGTTGGTGGCGGTATCGGCACCGTTGCGCGCAGCGATGGTGATTTCCTTCACCAGTTTGCCGAAGATCTTGCCCTTGGCATTGGCTGCCGCTTCTTTGTGTTTAACCTTCCACTGTGCGCCCATTACTCACTCTCTTATCTATGGCGCCGAGACATCTATTGGCCGACGCTTTGCGCAAGTTTATACGGCCTAAAGTTGGCAATCGACCAAAAAATCCATCCTGTCGAATCGACATCTTCACCGCGAGTTGTAGGGCGATTCTGAAACATTGCTTCGCGGTGACCACAACGAGTCACGTTTCCGTACCCTCTGCGCCCGTACTCCCTGGCAGAAGCGCATTCGATGCACAACGACAAGGAAAGTCCCTTTACCCTGACACTGCTGAACGGCAATTTGAGCTTGCAGGTGCTGCAGTTCAATGGCCTTGAAGCCCTCAACCAGCCTTACCGGTTCGACCTCGAAGTGATCGGCCTGGCACCGGCCCTGAGTCTGGATCACCTGCTGCACCAGCCGGTGTTCTTCAGCTTGACCGAGGGCCGGGGCATCCACGGCATCATCCACTGCGCCACTCGCGAACATCACGACCTGCACCGGGTCGGCTACAGGCTGGCGCTGGTGCCATGGCTGCAAAACCTCGACCGACAGCGTTGCCGTCGGGTGTTTCATCAACTTGATGTGTCCGCCATCCTGCGCCAGTTGCTCGAAGAAAACGGGGTACCTGAATACAGCTACCGCTTTGAACTGCCCAAGGGGCGCTATCCCGCCAGACCGTTCTGCATTCAGTTTGATGAGTCGGACCTGGCATTTCTGCAACGACTCTGCGAAGAAGAAGGCATTCACTATCACTTCGAACATCAGCGCGACGGCCATGTGCTGGTGCTGGCCGACGACAGCCTGAGTTTCCCTCAAGAACCGCTGCTCATGCCTTTTCACGGCAATGCGTCTGACGCCACAGACGTGCCGGTGATCAGTGAATTGTTCCAGCGCCACACCTCGCCCCCACTCACCGCGCGCCACTTCCCGCACCTGCTTGAGCGCGACCAGCTCAGCCGTCGAACACTGGAACGTCTGCGCTGCCGACATGGGCAGATGCAGGGTCAAAGCAACCAAAGCGCATTGCGCAGCGGACGAATCGTACAAGTGTCGGAACATCCGCTCCCGAACTTCAACGATCAATGGCTGCTGACCGAGATCCGGCATCAGGGCGGGCAGCCGTCGATTCTTGAGCGGAACGTGACCGACAGGGTCCGGCATTACAGCAATCAATTCACCGCCATTCCATGGTCAACGGTATTCCGGCCCCCGCTCATACAGGCCAGACCCAACATTCCGGGTTTTCAGACGGCCCGGGTGCTGGGCGCTGTCGGTCAGCCTGCGGAGCTGGATGACCAAGGCCGGATAAAGGTCAGGTTATGGCCATCTCCGGAGACTGAAGAGGATGAGTTCACCGGATTCTGGCTGCCCGTGGTCGTCGTTGCGCCGGATGGCCGGATTGATCCGTCCAGGTTACCCGGCGCCGGAACTGACGTGCTCATCAGTTTTCTCGACAGCGATCCGGACCGCCCCGTGTTGTACGCCACCGCGAGCAGCCCCCCGGTACTTCGACCGCCGCAGCCACCTCAGGGCGATGACCGGCTGCTGTTTGACTGGCTGGTGAACCGCAAGGTCTGATCAGCTGTGCGGCGGGTGGTGGCGACGTTCTGGAGAGGGTTCGTCTGAATTGGACGCACTTCTCCCTTGTAGGAGCAGCCGAAGGCTGCGATCTTTTGATCTTCACCTTTAAAAGAAAAATCAAAAGATCGCAGCCTTCGGCAGTTCCTACGGCGCCAGGTCAAAAAACGCTTGTATCAAACGCAAATCCCGCCGCCGTTCCATACACCCGATCATGTGCCGATTAACCAACCCTTCGCCCACAATCGGCACCGCCGCCACCCGTGGGTCATGGCTGACTTCCACCGATGACACCACCCCCACCCCCAACTCCGCCGCAACGGCCTCGGTCACCGCTTCACGACTGTCCAGCTCCAGCAACACCCGCGGATTGACCTTGGCCTGAGCGCACGCCGCATCGAAGGTGCGCCGGGTGATCGAACTCGGTTCGCGCAACACCATAATCACCTGATCCAGTTCCTTGAGCTGCACGCCTTTCGATTTCTTCGCCCAAGGATGCCCCTCGGGCACCAGCGCGCAAATCCGTGATTCGCTCAGCGCCTGCAAATGCAGGCCCTTGCGCGGCTCGACTTCGGTCAGCACCGCCACATCCGCATGCTCGGACAACAGTGCCGCGAGGGTTTCCTGGGCGTTGCCCAAGCGCAGGTTCACGGTGATCCCCGGATAACGCGCCCGCAGGCTTGCGAGCATCGGCATGACCATGTGCGGTCCGTCCGCCGCCACTTCCAGACGGCCGGTGAGCAACTGTCGATTGGCCTCGAGCATCACCTGCGCTTCTTCCGCCAGACCAAACATAGCCCGGGTGATCGCTGCGAGTTTGGTGCCCTCCTCCGTCAGTTCGACCCGACGCGCGGTGCGCCGCAGCAGGGTGATCTGGTAGTGCTCCTCCAACGCCTTGATGTGCCCGGTGACCGCTGGCTGGCTGATGAACAGCCGCGCGGCGGCCCGGGTAAAGCTGCCCTCGCGGGCGACCGCATCGAAGGCACGGAGGTGGAACAGGTTCATGAATAACCCTCACTGATGGCTGGCATAACAACAAACAATTTGATTGATAGCACCGCAAATTGCAATTTAAGCCCCGTAGCTTCATCTCATCGATTGCGAGGACACGAGAATGAGTACTGCCGACCCCATCCTGCTCACCCCCGGCCCGTTGACGACTTCGGTCCGCACCCGACAGGCAATGATGGTCGACTGGGGTTCATGGGATGAGCGCTTCAATCAACTGACCGCCAGCCTCTGCGAGCAATTGCTGGCAATCCTCAACGGCGGCGACAGTCACCACTGCGTTCCCTTGCAAGGCAGTGGCACCTTCGCCGTCGAAGCGGCCATCGGCACCTTGGTGCCTCGCGATGGCAAAGTGTTGGTGCTGATCAACGGCGCCTACGGCAAACGCCTGGCGAAAATCTGCGAAGTGCTCGGCCGTTCCTTCAGCACGTTTGAAACGGCGGAAGACGAACCGACCACCGCCGCCGACGTCGACCGTCTGCTGCGGGCCGACGCCAGCATCACCCACGTTGCGCTGATTCACTGCGAAACCAGCACCGGCATCCTCAATCCGTTGCGGGAGATTGCCCATGTTATTGCGCAACACGGTAAACGCCTGATCATCGATGCCATGAGTTCCTTCGGCGCACTGCCAGTGGATGCGCAACAGGTGCCGTTCGATGCACTGATCGCCGCTTCAGGCAAATGCCTGGAAGGCGTTCCGGGGATGGGTTTCGTCTTCGCTCGCAAAGAATCGCTGGCAAATGCGGCAGGTAACTCGCACTCGCTGGCGATGGACCTTTTCGACCAGCACACCTACATGGCCAAGACCGGCCAGTGGCGCTTCACGCCGCCGACCCACGTGGTTGCGGCATTGCACGAAGCCCTGCTGCAATACAACGAAGAAGGTGGCTTGCCGGCCCGGCATCAGCGTTACGCCGACAACTGCAAAGTGCTGCTCGATGACATGGCCAAACTGGGTTTGCGCAGCTTCCTGCCCGCTGCGTTTCAGGCGCCGATCATCGTCACCTTCCACGCGCCGAAAGACCCGCGCTACCAGTTCAAGGAGTTCTACGAACGCGTCAAGGCCAAGGGTTTCATTCTCTATCCCGGCAAATTGACCCAGGTCGATACCTTCCGCATCGGCTGCATCGGCCACGTCAACCAGGCCGAAATGCACGCGGCCGTGGCAGCGGTGGCTGAAGTGTTGCGCGAGATGGAAGTACTCGATATCTGAACCACGCCACCTTCCCCTGTGGGAGCGAGCTTGCTCGCGATTGCGGTCTGTCATTCACCATTGATGTCGACTGACAGGGCCTCATCGCGAGCAAGCTCGCTCCCACAGAAAAGCCAAACTCCCGAATAGCTCGTTCTAACAGGAATTTATTTGCCATGAACTACAGCAACCCAACCAAACTCCAAGCCGCGATCCTCGACTGGGCCGGCACCGTGGTCGATTTCGGCTCCTTCGCGCCGACACAGATTTTTGTCGAAGCTTTCGCCGAATTCGACGTCCAGGTTTCCATCGAAGAAGCCCGTGGCCCGATGGGCATGGGCAAGTGGGATCACATCCGCACCCTGTGCAATCAGCCGGCCGTCGCCGAACGTTATCGCAAGGCGTTCGGCCGCACGCCAACCGATGATGACGTGACCGCCATCTACAATCGCTTCATGCCGCTGCAGATCGAGAAAATCGCCGAGCATTCGGCGCTGATTCCCGGCGCGCTGGACACCATCGCCCACCTGCGTGGCCAAGGGATCAAGATCGGTTCCTGCTCCGGCTACCCAAAACAGGTCATGGACAAAGTGGTCGAGCTCGCGGCCACTAACGGCTACGTCGCCGACCATGTGGTCGCCACCGACGAAGTACCTAACGGCCGCCCATGGCCGGCTCAGGCGTTAGCCAACGTGATCGCCCTGGGCATCGACGATGTCGCCGCGTGTGTGAAGATCGACGACACCGTACCGGGCATTCTCGAAGGTCGTCGCGCGGGCATGTGGACCGTCGCGCTGATCTGCTCGGGCAACGCGCTGGGCCTGGACTACGAAGGTTATCGTGCCCTCGACAGCGACCGACTGGCCAGCGAGCGCAAGCGAATCCACGCGATGTTCGAAGGTTCGCGTCCGCACTACATGATCGACACCATCACCGATTTGCCGGAAGTGATCGCCAACATCAACAAGCGTCTGGCCAAGGGTGAGATGCCGCAGAGTTATTGATTCACTGCCCGATGCGCCGTGCTCCTACAGAGGCGCGGCGCTTTTTTCCTCAGGCAAACCCCGGCGAAACACGCTTACGCTACAGCACCGTGAAACCCGCGGCGGCCCTGCAAGCCGCCGGTGTGTATGAAGATCAGGCGCGCGCCCTTGGCAAATTTGCCAGCTTCGACGTGCTGCTTGAGCGCCAGCAACGCTTTGCCGGTATACAACGGTTCCAAGGGAATGCCGCTCGCGCGTTCGGTCTGCGCGATGAAGTCCAGTAACAGCGGATCAACTTTGGCAAAGCCGCCGCGACTGGCGTCGAACAGTTCATAGAACGGATCTTGCAAGCCCGCTTCTTGCACAATCGATTCGACCTGCTGCGCCACACCATGATCGTCGGGCACCGCCAACGCGCCGTAAACCGCATGTTCCCCCGCTTCGGCCAGCACGAGGCCGGCCAGGGTCGTGCCGGTTCCGCAGGCCAGCCACCAGCCGTCGTAACCACTCCAGGACAGATCGTTCAGTTGCTCACTGACCATGGTTTTCAGCCGCATGCAGCCCGTTGCGCCCGGTAATCCACCGCCACCTTCCGGCACGGGAAACAAATCCGGGTATTGCTCGCGCCAAGGTTCCCAAAAATCCGCTTCGTGCCGCGCGCGATAGCCGCCATAACCCAGCCACTGCAACTGCATGCCCAATGCTTGCAAGTCGTTCACTGTCGGAGTGTCTCGCGGGTGACCGCGCAGCAACCCCACCGTTTTGAATCCGAAGCGTTTGCCAGCAGCGGCCAGTGCGTGGAGATGATTGGAGTGAGCACCGCCCAGGCTGATGATGCCTTCTGCACCGGCGAGGTCGGCCGCTTTGAGGTGTTCGATGAGCTTGAACCATTTGTTGCCGCTGATCAGCGGGTCGATCTGGTCGAGACGCAGGATGGCGAGTTCGATGCCGGCGCTTTTGAGCCAGTCGAGATAAAGGGGTTCGAGGGTGGCTTGGGGTAGCCAGTCGTTGGGTGGGAGAAGCATCTATGCCGGCTTTCTGGGTGAAGAACCAGCATTCTAGTCGCTCAAAGGCAGCCATCGCGAGCAAGCTCGCTCCCACGGTGGTTTTGTATCGGTCACAAATTCGTGAACAACACAGAACCCGTGGGAGCGAGCTTGCTCGCGAAGGTCACGGGCACGTTAGGCCTGCAGATTACAGCTCAGCAGCCAACCGCGACCCCTGATTGATCGCCCGCTTCGCATCCAGCTCCGCCGCCACGTCCGCGCCGCCAATCAAATGCACGTTCTGCCCGGCCGCGACCAACCCGTCCTGCAATTCACGCAGCGGATCCTGCCCGGCGCAAATCACGATGTTGTCCACTGCCAGCACTTGCGGCTCGCCGGTTTCGCCTATGCGGACATGCAGGCCTTCGTCATCGATCTTCAAATACTCAACGCTGTTGAGCATCTGCACCTGCTTGTTCTTCAATCCGGTGCGGTGAATCCAGCCGGTGGTCTTGCCGAGGCCGTCACCGACCTTGGATTTCTTTCGTTGCAGCAAAAACACTTCACGGGCCGGTGCATGGGGTTCTGCCTTGATCCCGGCGACACCGCCACGCGCTTGCAGCTGCGTATCGATGCCCCACTCTTTCCAGAATGCTTCACGGTCCAGGCTGGTGGCCACACCTTGATGGACCAGGAACTCCGACACGTCGAAACCGATACCGCCAGCGCCGATCACCGCGACACGTTTGCCCACCGGTTTGCGCTCGAGGATCACGTCCAGGTAGCTCAGCACCTTGGCGTTCTCGACGCCCGGAATTGCCGGTACTCGCGGTGCGATGCCGGTGGCGAGGATAATCTCGTCATAACCGCCTTCCACCAGTTTCGATACATCCACGCGAGTGTTCAGGCACAGCTCGACGTTGGTGGTTTGCAGTTTGCGGTTGAAGTACCGCAGGGTTTCGAAGAACTCTTCTTTCCCCGGCACGCGCTTGGCGATGTTGAACTGGCCGCCGATTTCGCTGGCCGAATCGAACAGCGTTACTTGATGTCCTCGCTCGGCGGCCACGGTGGCGGCAGACAGGCCCGCAGGGCCGGCACCGACAACGGCAATTTTTTTGATCTGCTGCACTGGCAGGTAATTGAGTTCAGTCTCATGACAGGCCCGAGGGTTCACCAGGCAACTGGTCAACTTGCCGCCGAACGTGTGATCGAGGCACGCCTGGTTGCAACCGATGCAGGTGTTGATTTCATCGGCACGGCCAGCGGCGGCCTTGTTGACGAAATCCGGATCGGCCAGGAACGGCCGTGCCATCGACACCATGTCGGCGTCGCCCTCGGCCAGAATCTGCTCGGCCACTTCCGGAGTATTGATGCGGTTGGTGGTGATCAGCGGAATGCTCACCGAACCGCGCAGCTTGGCGGTGACTTTGCTGAACGCCCCACGCGGTACCTTGGTGGCGATGGTCGGAATCCGCGCTTCGTGCCAGCCGATACCGGTGTTGATGATGGTCGCACCGGCTTGCTCGATGGCTTTGGCCAGGGTCACGATTTCTTCCCAGGTACTGCCGCCTTCCACCAGGTCGAGCATCGACAGGCGGAAGATAATGATGAAATTCGGGCCAACGGCTTCGCGCACGCGGCGGACAATTTCCACCGGCAGGCGCATGCGGTTTTCGTAGCTGCCGCCCCAGCGGTCGGTGCGCTGATTGGTGTGAGCCGCAAGGAACTGGTTAATGAAATAACCCTCGGAGCCCATGATCTCGACGCCGTCGTACTCGGCTTTTTGCGCCAGGGCCGAGCAGGTGACGAAATCGCTGATCTGCTTCTCGATGCCTTCCTCGTCCAGCTCTTTGGGTTTGAACGGGTTGATCGGTGCTTGAATGGCACTCGGTGCAACCTGCTTCGGGCTGTACGCATAACGACCGGCGTGAAGAATCTGCATGCAGATCTTACCGCCCGCCTCGTGCACCGCGCGGGTCACGATTTGATGTTTGAGCGCTTCTTCTTCGGTGGTCAGCTTGGCCGCGCCGGAATACACGCCGCCTTCGTCGTTCGGGCCGATACCGCCCGTCACCATTAGGCCAACGCCGCCACGGGCGCGCTCGGCAAAGTACGCCGCCATGCGCTCGAAACCGCCGGGTTTCTCCTCAAGTCCGGTGTGCATCGAGCCCATCAGAGTGCGGTTGCGCAACGTGGTAAAACCCAGGTCCAGCGGGGCCAACAGGTGCGGGTAATGAGCGGCGGTCATCGGTAACTCCACAACGAGCGATCACGGAAAAGTGTGGGCGCTCTTTGGCGCCCCTCTGTCATGTGTAACAGACTATGAGCACTCCCCCGAACGCTCAATGACCGTAACTGACAACTTATTGATCCAAATGCGCAGCAGCCCTTGGCAAGCGCCAGCATGGGCCCTACCCTAGTCAGCAAACCCTGCACACGGCCGTTGACTGTTTCCCATGCGCAAACTTCTGTACCTGACCTTCTCCATGGCATTGATTGCCGCCCTCACGACCTACGCCATGTGGGCCGCGGATCGTCCGGCGGGGCATTACTTGTCGGACCTGCGGATCGATCTCGCCATTGATCAGGGCACCCCGGCCGATCGCGGCAACCTCTTGGGCATCCAGCCAGAACTGTTTCCCACGGACTATCAAAGCACCGAGCGCCTGCACCGCAAACTCGCGGCCTATCTGCAGAAAGCCCAGGAACAGGGTCTGTTAAATGAAAAAACCATCGTCGTGCTGCCCGAACATATCGGCACTTGGTTAATGGTCAGCGGCGAAAAAGACGAGCTGTACCAGGCCAACACCATCAAGGAAGCCATGAACTGGCTGGCGATGAGCAATCCCTTGCAGTTCCTCCGCGCCCTGATCAGCGCCAAGGGCGACAACCGCCTGGACGATGCGCACCTGCGCATGAAAGCCAAAGTTATGGCCAAGGATTACCAGGCGCTGTTCGGTGGTCTGGCGAAAGAATTTCACGTGACACTGGTGGCGGGGTCCATCGTGCTGCCCGAACCGAGCATCATCGACGGCAACCTGAAAATCGGCCGCGGCGCGCTGTACAACAGCACCGTGGTGTTCAATCGCGATGGCATGCCGATTGGCCAGCCCCAGCGCCAGATGCATCCGATCTTCGCCAAGCATGATGTGATCAAGGCAAATGATGAACATACGCTCAACGTCGTCGACACCCCGGCCGGTCGCCTGGGCGTGTTGATCGGCAGCGACAGCTGGTACCCGGACAACTACCGCAAACTCGACGATCAGGGCGCAAAGCTGGTGGCGGTCCCGGCGTTCGTCGTCGGCCGTGGAACGTGGGACAAGCCATGGCGGGGTTACAAGGGCTTGTCGACGCCCGGTTCCGTCAGCCTCAAGCCTGGCGAGCTCAGTGAAGGACAGGCCTGGCATCGCCTGACGCTGACCGCACAACCACCCAACAGCCAGGCCATCGCGGGCATGAGTGTGTTTCTGCGCGGCCGGTTCTGGGATCAAGGCAGCGCCGGGCAAAGCTTTCTCAGCAGCAACGGGCAGCATTCTGCCGGCGGTAATGTCCGCGGCGCGCGCTTGCTGAACCTGTGGTTGTAAGCCATGAAACCGTTGCCGATGCGTCTGGGCGATTTATCGGTAGGCTTTGTTCATAGCCTGACCGACGCTGTGCGCAGCCACGGCCTGGACCCTCAGCCCTTGCTCGATCAATATGGCCTGGACCAGACTCGCCTGAGCGAAGCCTGTGCTCGACTCTCGATTCCGCGTTACATGCGCCTGGGCCACGGCGCGATTCAACTGACCGGCAACCCGGCGCTGGGTTTGCGCATGGGCCAGCTCAGTCGCCTGAGCCAGGCCGGTCTGGCCGGGGTCACCGCCGCGCAGGCGCCAACGGTACGCGAAGCGGCGCGCTGCCTGATTCGCTTCGAAGCCTTGTACGGTTCCAACTATCGGGGGCAATCGAGTTTCCACGAGGATGCCCAAGGCGCGTGGCTGCGGTTCTATTCCATCAGTCCTTACAACGCTTACAACCGCTTCGTGGTGGATTCAATCATTGCCGGATGGTTGCAGCAATTGTCCAGCGTCAGCCCTGCTCCCTTGAACGCCGAACGCATCGAAATCGAATTCGACGAACCCGATTACCGCGACGCTTATGCGGTGCTGGGCGATTGTCCGATCCAGTTCGGCGCCGAACAGAACCAACTGCGCCTGAACCTGGCCAGTCTCGCTCAGCGCAACCCGATGCACTGCCCCAGTACCTGGCGGCACCTGCTGCAACTCTGTGAACGGGAACTGGAACAGCTGACACGTACCCGCAGCCTGCGTGAACGCATCACTCAGTTGCTGGGGCCGTTGCTCAATGGTGGCCGGGAACCCGACCTGGAGGAAGTGGCGGCACGCCTGAAGCTGCCAACTTGGACCTTGCGCCGCAAACTCGCCGAGGAAGGCACACAATTTCGCGCCATTCTCAACGACACCCGCCGCGACCTGGCCATGACCTACATTCGCGATACCGAACTGGCGTTCGGTGAAATCGCCTACCTGCTGGGTTTTGCCTCAGCCGAAGCGTTTCAACGCGCCTTCAAACGCTGGAGTGGTCAGACGCCCGGCGAATTTCGCCGCAGTCATCGCCAATCCGCCTGACGCTTACAGCTCGGTAGCGTCTTCGGCCGGTTCCAGCGGGTCCAATTCAAACGCCTGAAACTCGAGCAGCTCTTCTTGATAATCGTCCATTGTGAATCTCCCGCAGCTCATTGAAAAAAAAACGCTTGAATAAATGACCAGCGCCTCGAGGATAAAGTGCCCGCGTGAAAGAAAAATGACGCAGGCACGACGCTTCGTCACTACTGAATAAAACGTAGCAGGCAGTCAGGAATTTATCACAGGATTTTTTCGATACAGGCTGTAGGAATACGGCCTGGGTTGACGCGGATCAATCTAGAACGCCGTTCCGGGATCGATGGGCTGTAAGTCGATCCCGAAACGTCAGGAGCGATTACTGGCCGGTGACAGGCATGGCTGGAATCGGTTCGCTCGGTGGAGGCAGATTCGACTCCGTCGCAGGCGTGGCGTTTTCCGTCGACGGGGCCGGTTCGGCGTTTTCGGCCGGGGCAACCGGTGCTGGTTCAGGTGGCGGTGCAACCGGTTCCGCGGCAGGTGCCGGTACAGGTTCCGCTGCCGGGGCTGGCGCGGGCTCGGCGGCGGGTGCCGGTTCAGGGGCCAACGAAGCCGGTGCGGCCTTGGTTTCCGGCACGCCCAAATCGGTTTTCGGCTTCTCGGTAATGTGTGCTGCTTTTTTCGCTTCCGGCGGCAGGAACAATTCCACCAAGGTGAAGAAGCGCTCGTAGAACTTCGCCGAAGATACGGTTTCGCTGGCAACCTTGACCATCGAATCATCCGACGAGCCGATCGGCATCGATACCGAACCCAACACGCCCACGCCAAGGCTGGCGGAATTGTTGGTTTTCTTCAGCGCATAGCGATCCTGCAGTGCGTTGGCAAACATGGTTGCGTGATGCCCTTCGCTGCCATCATCGGCACAGACCACACTGAAGCTGATCTCCATGTGGGTGTCGCCTGTCTGCTGGAAGCTCTTGTGACCACTGATCAGTTTCGGATCGCTGCTGGTAATGATATAGCCCTGACTGAGCAGCGCCCGACGAGCGGCCTCGCAGGTTTGCGCATCCGTTACCGGATAGTTGCGCGAAAACGTTCCGGAGTCGTCGAAGTTCTCATGCTCATAGATCGGGGCTTTCTTCGACGAGCAGCCAGCCGCGGCGGCCAGCATCAACGCCAGCCCGACAACCCGCACGGGAAATGATTTAAACATTGAACATCCTGAAGAAAACGGTCCGGGGCGTATTGTGCAACAGATCGATGCTTAGCGTCGCACCGATTAGTGTCTTGAAACAGTTACAAGTGTAATGACTGCCATTTACAGGAAAAAGTCGTTCGATAAAAAACCGAGGCGACGGATAACCCCATCAATTTTTCCCGCGGCCACAAAAAACCCCGGCCTCTCGGCCGGGGTTTTTATGTCGCAGGAAACTCAGTCAGGCATCAGAAACGCTCGATGTCCGCTTCGGCTTCCAGCTGCTTGCGGTACGCCGCAAAGTCTTGCTGGCCGATGCGCGAGGCGAGGAAGCGACGGTATTGAGCCTTCTCTTCCTCGGTCGGTGCAGCGGCTTCGTTGACGCCGTTCAGACGCACGATCACCAGGCTACCGTCGGCCAGTGTCACGCTGTTGAAGGTCGGCTTGTCTTTCGCAACCGGTTTCGGCATGCGGAACAGCGCTTGCAGCACCGTCGGATCAATCCCTTCCTGAGCCCGCGTCGCGGCTGCGGTGACTTTCCAGCTCTGACCGTCAATTGCCTTGTCCAGCGGCGTCTTGCCCTCGCGCAGGCTGGCGATCAGCTCGTCAGCCTTGGTCTTGGCGGCAGCACTCGCGTGCTCCTTGGCCAATTGCCCACGGATCGCGGCAGACACGCTTTCCAGCGGCAATTGCGCAGGTTTCAGGTGTTCCTTGGCTCGCAACACAATCACGGTCTCCGGATCGAGCTCGATGGCGGTGCTATTAGCACCCTCATCCAGCACTTCAGGACTGAACGCGGCGGTGATCACGGCACGGTTGGCTGCAACGCCGTCGCCACCTTCACGGCCGAACGGCTTGGAGGTATGAACGGTCAGTTTCAGGTCCTGTGCCGGCTGGGCCAGATCGGAAGCTTCGAACGATGAGTCTTCCAGTTGCTTGGTCGCCTCGACGAAACGCTGCTCGACCTGCTGGGCTTTCAGCTCGCGGGTCAGCTTGTCTTTCAGGCTGGCGAGCGTCGGAACTTCTGGCGCCTCGACACCCAACAGCTTGATCAGGTGGAAACCGAAATCAGTGCGAACCGGTGCCGAAACCTGATCCCTGGCCAACGCGTACAGCGCGGTTTCGAACGCTGGATCGTAGACGCCAGGACCTGCGTAGCCGAGGTCACCGCCGTTGTTCGCCGAACCCGGATCCTGGGAAAACTCCTTGGCCAAGGCCTCGAACTTCTCCCCTTTGGCCAGACGGGCCTGAACTTCTTCGATCTTGGCCTTGGCTTGCGCCTCGGTCATCTTGTCGTTCACTTCGATCAGAATGTGCGCCGCCCGGCGTTGCTCGGACAGGTTGGCGATTTCTTTCTGATACGCCTCTTGCAGGTCTTCGTCCTTGACGGCGACCTGATCAAAGAAGGAAGACTTCTTCAATTCGAGGTAGTCAATGATCACCTGATCCGGTGTCATGAATTCCTTGGCGTGTTCGTCGTAGTAAGCCTTGACCTCATCGTCGGTCAGCTTCACAGCCGCCGGGTCAGCCTTGACGTTCAGGGTAGCCAAATCGCGGGTCTGTTTTTCCAGACGGGCGAAGGCCAGAACCTGTGCGTCGGTGACGAAACCGCTGCCTGCCAGACCCGCGCGCAGCTGACCGATCAACATTTCCTGAGCCAGCATCTGGCGGAACTGCATGCGGCTGTAGCCGAGTTGGCGAATGACCTGATCGAAACGCTCGGGGCTGAACTTGCCGTCCACCTGGAACTCGGGGGTTAGCAGGATGACCTGATCCAAAGCCGCTTCGGAGAAAGCGAATTTCGAATTTTCTGCACCTTGCAGCAGCAGTTTGCGATCAATCAAGCCTTTGAGGGCCGATTCGCGCAGCATTTTTTCGTCGAGCAAAGAGGCATCGAAATCCTTGCCCAGCTGTTGCATGAGCTGGCGGCGTTGCATATCAACCGCCTGGCTCAGCTCGTTCTGACTGATTTTTTCACCGTTGACCTTGGCCGCGTCCTGGCTATTGGTCGTCGCCTGAAAAATGGCCTCTATACCGGTGAACGCCATCAATACAACGATGATCCCGATGATGGTTTTGGCAATCCAGCCTTGTGAATTGTCCCTGATATTCTGCAGCATGCGTCCCCCAGAAACGGTTGAACTTCAAAATTAGGCAACCGTGGAGCGTGGGTAGAATCCGGATAGAAGAAAGGCGCATCCGAGGATGCGCCTTCTCGTAACTGGCGGAGCGGACCAAGGGTTCGAACTTGCGACCCTCGGCGTCTCGGACCGGCGACTTGCCGACTGGACTACCGCTCCGCTGCCAGGTCAGGCATGACCCCGACCCGGATAGGCAAAAAACTGAATCGAACTTAGTTGACAGCTTCTTTCAGTGCTTTACCGGCTTTGAAACCTGGTTTTTTGGCTGCTGCGATTTCCAGCGTCTTACCGGTCTGTGGGTTACGACCAATGCGAGCTGGACGATCGGTCACGGAGAAAGTACCGAAACCAACCAGAACAACAGAGTCGCCAGCCTTGAGAGCGCCAGTGACGGATTCGATTACAGCGTCCAGCGCACGGCCAGCAGCAGCTTTCGGGATATCAGCGGATGCAGCGATAGCATCAATCAGTTCCGACTTGTTCACTCTAAGTCCCCTTATATCTATCTGAGTATGATTCTAAGTTTTTTGGTGAAAGCATAAACGAGTGCTGAATGGCCTACAGACACTTAAGAGCCGCTTTATAACAAGGGCTCTAAAAAGCTGTCAACAAGCCACCCAGGCAAATGCGTACTAATGCGTGCTAATTCTTTCCTTAGAGTCAGACTCGCGTTTTTCATCCTTTGCAACTATCTCCGGAGCTACATCGGGTAAGGGCTCCGGCGCGTATTGCAGCGCAATTTGCAGGACCTCGTCAATCCATTTAACCGGTTTAATCTGCAGATCTTGCTTGATATTGTCAGGAATTTCCTTCAAATCGCGAACGTTCTCTTCAGGAATGATCACAGTCTTGATTCCGCCGCGATGAGCCGCGAGCAGTTTTTCTTTCAGACCACCAATCGCCAGTACCTGACCACGCAGGGTGATTTCCCCGGTCATGGCCACATCGGCGCGCACAGGAATCCCGGTCAATGCCGACACCAGGGCGGTGCACATGCCTACACCGGCACTAGGGCCATCCTTCGGAGTTGCCCCTTCCGGCATATGGATGTGCGTGTCGCGCTTCTCGTGGAAGTCCAGGGGAATGCCCAGGCTTTTCGCGCGGCTGCGAACAACGGTCAAGGCTGCAGTAATGGATTCGACCATCACGTCACCCAGAGAACCGGTCTTGATCAATTGGCCTTTGCCCGGCACGACAGCGGCTTCAATGGTCAGCAATTCGCCGCCCACTTGAGTCCACGCCAGACCGGTCACTTGCCCGATCTGATCTTGCGATTCAGCCAGACCGTAACGGAATTTGCGCACGCCCAGGAAGTGCTCCAGCATGTCGGCAGTGACCTTCACCGAGAAGCGTTTTTCCAGTGCATGCTCTTTGACCGCTTTGCGGCAAACCTTGGCAATCTGGCGCTCCAGCCCACGCACACCGGCTTCGCGGGTGTAGTAACGGATGATGTCGCGGATCGCTTCAGCGTCGAATTCCAGTTCGCCTTTCTTCAAACCGTTGGCGGTAATCTGCTTCGGCGAAAGGTATTTGACGGCGATATTGATCTTCTCGTCTTCGGTATAGCCGGGCAGACGAATCACTTCCATCCGGTCGAGCAGCGCCGGTGGAATATTCATGGAGTTCGAGGTGCAAAGGAACATCACATCGGACAGGTCGTAGTCGACTTCCAGATAGTGATCGTTGAAGTTGTGGTTCTGCTCGGGATCGAGTACTTCCAGCAACGCCGACGCCGGATCGCCACGCATGTCGCTGCCCATTTTGTCGATTTCATCGAGCAGGAACAGCGGATTGCGGACGCCCACCTTTGTCATCTTTTGAATCAATCTACCTGGCATCGAACCGATATAAGTACGGCGATGACCACGAATTTCCGCTTCATCACGCACACCGCCGAGGGCCATGCGTACGAATTTGCGGTTAGTGGCGTGAGCAATCGATTCCGCCAGCGAGGTTTTACCCACACCTGGAGGACCAACCAGGCACAACACCGGACCACGAATCTTCTTCACGCGCTTTTGCACGGCGAGGTATTCGAGGATCCGCTCTTTGACTTCTTCCAGACCGTAGTGGTCGGCATCGAGAATGTCTTCTGCACGCGCAAGGTCCAGACGCACTTTGCTCTGAGCCTTCCACGGCACCTGAACCAGCCAGTCGATATACGAACGCACCACGGTCGCTTCCGCGGACATTGGCGACATTTGTTTCAGCTTGTTCAGTTCGCCCTGGGCTTTGGCCAAGGCATCTTTCGGCAGGCCGGCGGCATCGATGCGCTTCTTCAGCTCTTCGATTTCGTTATGACCTTCGTCGCTGTCGCCGAGTTCTTTCTGAATGGCCTTCATCTGCTCATTCAAGTAGTACTCGCGCTGGCTGCGCTCCATTTGTTTTTTGACGCGACCGCGAATTCGCTTTTCAACTTGCAGCAGATCGATCTCGGCATCCAGCAACGCCAGGACGTGTTCGACCCGGGCTGACAAATCGATGATCTCGAGGATTTCCTGCTTCTGCTCGATTTTCAGCGCCATGTGCGCGGCCATGGTGTCGACCAGGCGGCCTGGCTCGTCGATGCTGTTGAGCGACGACAGGACTTCTGCCGGGACTTTCTTGCCCAACTGCACATACTGTTCGAACTGAGCCAGCAGGCTGCGGACAAACACTTCCGACTCGCGCTCAGGCGCGTCGACTTCGTCAATCAATGAGACTTCGGCACGGCAATGGCCGTCCACCTCGCTGAAACGCTCTACAGCGCCGCGCTGCTCACCTTCGACCAAAACCTTGACCGTGCCGTCAGGCAACTTGAGCAATTGCAGAACGGTAGCGATCGTACCGACGCGATAAAGTGCATCTTCGCCGGGATCGTCGTCAGCAGGGTTTCTCTGGGCCAGCAGAAGGATCTGCTTGTCGCCCGTCATCGCAGCTTCGAGGGCTTCGATGGATTTCTCGCGCCCCACGAACAGCGGGATAACCATGTGCGGATAAACCACGACATCACGCAATGGCAGGAGAGGCAATTCGATGGTTGTCTTCATGATTTCGCCTCTACGGCGGCCATAAGGCCGGAAACAGATGGAATTAAGCTTGAAACCAAGATGGGGGCTGCCTGCAAAAAAAACAAGCGCAAAGACAGGGTTAAAACGTGCAAAAAGAAAAGGGGCCCGAAGGCCCCTTCTTTATTCCAGCTGCGTGACGCTTAAGCGTCTGGCGCGGCCTTGGCAGCCGGCTCACTGTTTTCGTAGATATACAGTGGCTTGGACTTGCCTTCTATAACGCTTTCATCGATCACTACTTTACTCACCTCGGACTGCGAGGGGATTTCATACATAGTGTCGAGCAATACACCTTCGAGAATCGAGCGCAGTCCACGGGCACCGGTCTTGCGTTCCAGCGCACGTTTGGCGACCGATTTCAGCGCGTCGGCCCGGAATTCCAGGTCCACGCCTTCCATCTCGAACAGCTTGGCATATTGCTTGGTCAGAGCATTTTTCGGCTCGGTGAGGATCTGCATCAATGCAGCTTCATCAAGCTCGTCCAGCGTGGCAAGAACCGGCAGACGACCGACGAATTCCGGGATCAGACCGAACTTGACCAGATCATCAGGTTCGACTTCACGCAAGGATTCACCGACTTTCTTGCCTTCTTCCTTGCTGCGCACTTCTGCGTTGAAACCAATGCCGCCACGGGTGGAACGGTTTTGAATAACCTTTTCCAGACCGGAGAACGCACCACCGCAGATGAACAGGATGTTACGGGTGTCGACCTGAAGGAATTCCTGCTGCGGATGCTTGCGACCACCTTGAGGGGGAACGGAAGCGACCGTACCTTCGATCAACTTGAGCAAGGCCTGCTGCACGCCTTCACCGGAAACGTCCCGGGTGATCGACGGGTTGTCAGACTTGCGCGAGATCTTGTCGATCTCATCGATATAGACAATACCCATCTGGGCTTTTTCTACGTCGTAATCGCACTTCTGCAGCAGCTTCTGAATGATGTTCTCGACATCTTCACCCACATAACCCGCCTCGGTGAGGGTAGTCGCGTCGGCAATGGTGAACGGAACGTTCAGCAAGCGGGCCAGTGTTTCAGCAAGCAGGGTTTTACCCGAGCCTGTCGGGCCGATCAGCAAGATGTTGCTTTTGCCGAGTTCGACGTCGTCATTCTTTTTGTCACGCTGGTTCAGACGCTTGTAGTGGTTGTACACCGCTACAGCCAGAACCTTTTTTGCACGTTCCTGACCAATCACGTACTGATCAAGGATGCCGCTGATTTCTTTAGGCGAAGGCAATTTATGCGCGCTGCTTTCGGCCTGGGCTTCCTGCACCTCCTCACGGATGATGTCGTTGCACAGGTCGACGCACTCGTCGCAGATAAACACCGAGGGGCCGGCAATCAATTTGCGTACTTCATGCTGGCTTTTGCCACAGAAGGAGCAATAGAGCAGCTTGCCGTTGTCCTCGCCGTTGCGGGTGTCAGTCATTCGTTCGATCCAAATCCGATAGGCTTGCAACACAAGATGAAGGCTATTGCGGGCTTTTTCAAGCCCGCTGGTGATCGGACCAGCCGACCAACCTTATTTTGAGCTGCTTATTTTAAGCGGGGCGCTGGGTGATCACTTCATCAATCAACCCGTATTCACGCGCGGCTTCTGCACTCATGAAATTGTCGCGGTTGGTGTCACGCTCGATCTCTTCAAGAGTGTGCCCGCTATGCTTGGCCATCAGCGTGTTGAGACGCTCACGAATGAAGAGGATTTCCTTGGCATGGATTTCGATATCCGACGCCTGCCCCTGGAAACCGCCCAGTGGCTGGTGAATCATCACGCGTGAGTTCGGCAGGCAGTAACGCTTGCCGGGGGCACCGGCTGTCAGTAGAAACGCGCCCATGCTGCATGCCTGACCGATACAGGTGGTCGACACGTTTGGCTTGATGAACTGCATGGTGTCGTAGATCGACATGCCCGCCGTCACCGAACCACCCGGTGAGTTGATATAGAGATGGATGTCCTTGTCCGGGTTTTCCGCTTCAAGGAACAGCAGTTGCGCACAAATCAGGTTGGCCATGTAGTCCTCTACCGGGCCAACCAGAAAGATCACTCGCTCCTTGAGAAGACGCGAGTAAATGTCGTAGGCGCGCTCGCCACGAGCAGACTGCTCGACAACCATCGGGACCAGGCCGCCTGCGGCCTGGATATCAGAGTTCTGCTGAATATACGAATTACGGAACATGCTCTGCAGTCACTCCCAAATAGTTATGTCTTGAATACGCATAAGCCAGCACGAAGGCTGGCTTATGGTGTGTACTTCCTACCGCAAAAACGATCAGTCGGCTTGTGGAGCTTCTACCGGCTTGACTGCTTCTTCGTAAGAGACCGATTTGTCGGTCACGCTAGCTTTCTGCAGAACAGTATCCACAACTTGTTCTTCCAGCACAACCGAACGGACTTCGTTCAGCTGCTGGTCGTTCTTGTAGTACCAGGACACAACCTGCTCAGGCTCTTGATAGGCCGAAGCCATTTCCTGAATCATTTCGCGAACACGGGCTTCGTCAGGCTTGAGGTCGAATTGCTTGACCACTTCAGCCACGATCAGACCCAGCACAACGCGACGCTTGGCTTGTTCTTCGAACAGCTCGGCCGGCAGTTGGTCAGGCTTGATGTTGCCGCCGAATTGCTGAACGGCCTGCACGCGCAGACGATCAACTTCGTTGGACAGCAGAGCCTTTGGTACTTCGATCGGGTTGGTGGCCAGCAGACCGTCCATGACCTGATTCTTGACCTTGGACTTGATTGCCTGACGCAGTTCGCGCTCCATGTTCTTGCGAACTTCGGCGCGGAAGCCTTCCAGACCGGTTTCCTTGATGCCGAATTGAGCGAAGAATTCTTCGTTCAGCTCTGGCAGTTTTGGCTCGGAAACAGTGTTCACGGTCACGGTGAACTCAGCGGCTTTGCCCGCCAGGTCGAGGTTCTGATAGTCCTCAGGGAAAGTCAGGTTCAGAACGCGCTCTTCGCCGGCTTTAGCACCAACCAGGCCGTCTTCGAAACCAGGGATCATGCGGCCGGAACCCAGAACCAGCTGAGTGCCTTTGGCGGAACCGCCAGCGAACACTTCACCGTCGACCTTGCCGACGAAATCGATGTTCAGTTGGTCGTCGTTTTGGGCAGCGCGATCGGCCACTTCGAAACGGGTGTTCTGCTTGCGCAGGACGTCCAGCATTTTGTCCAGATCAGCGTCAGCCACGTCAGCGCTCAGGCGCTCTACGGTGATGCCTTCGAAACCGGCAACGGTGAACTCTGGGAACACTTCGAAAATCGCGACGTATTCCAGGTCTTTGCCAGCTTCCAGGGATTTCGGCTCGATCGAAGGAGCACCAGCCGGGTTCAGCTTCTGCTCAACAACAGCTTCGTAGAACGAGGACTGGATGACGTCGCCGACAGCTTCCTGACGGGCATCAGCACCAAAACGGCGCTTGATTTCGCTCATTGGCACTTTGCCTGGACGGAAGCCAGCAATCTTGGCCTTTTGGGCGGTCTGCTGCAGACGCTTGTTGACCTGAGTCTCGATGCGCTCAGCCGGCACGGTGATGCTCATGCGGCGCTCAAGAGCAGAAGTATTTTCAACAGAAACTTGCATGGATATTCCTCGTTGCACAGACGTTGGCCGGCCGTTTCCGACCCCAGAATCAAGGGCATGCATTCTAGTAGGTCAAACTCAAGAAGTCACCCTACTGAAAACGGGTAAAAACGCAGCAGGCAATTTAGAGGTGCGGATGCACGAATGCATCTCGCCCCGGTGGCAAATACAACCAATCACGCCAAGGCTCTGCGCCAACCCTTCTATATATAGAAGAGGTTGCCAATCATCTCCCTGACAGCCGATCCTGCAAGCAAGGCCGGCGGGTAGCGCGGCATCATCGAGAAACATAAATACGACGAAACGCCCTGCCCCTGCGACTCAGAATCTGCAGCCGCCGAAACTCAAAACACTGAAACAAAAAAGGCGCCAGACTGTTAAATCTGGCGCCTTTCGAATATGGGGTGGACGATGGGGATCGAACCCACGACAACGGGAGTCACAATCCCGTGCTCTACCAACTGAGCTACGCCCACCATATTGCATGACAAAGAAGCCAAACACCTCTTTGTCGAACTCCAACCAGACCAGCCGGCAAGGGTGAAGCTTTATTTGGTGCGGATGAAGAGACTCGAACTCTTACGCCTCGCGGCGCTGGAACCTAAATCCAGTGTGTCTACCAATTCCACCACATCCGCGTATAGCCGTTAAAGCAAAGGCGCCAGACTGTTAATCTGGCGCCTTTCGAAATATGGGGTGGACGATGGGGATCGAACCCACGACAACGGGAGTCACAATCCCGTGCTCTACCAACTGAGCTACGCCCACCATATCGCGCTACTTGTGCCAAAGCTGCCTAATGGCGCACCCGGCAGGACTCGAACCTGCGACCATCCGCTTAGAAGGCGGATGCTCTATCCAGCTGAGCTACGGGCGCCTTGTTAATCTGTACTCTTGGAGGACTACAAACTAAGTGCTTTTCAGCCTTGCAGAACCGTAATTCCGCTCAGCCTTCTTAACCAGTGCTAGGCTGTGCCCGACAAGTGCGACGAATAGTATAGAGCCCCCCGGGGGGCGTCAAATCCTTTTTATAAAAAATTCATTTAATTAAAGGGGTTAGGGGAATTTGCAGACCAAGCGCCTTTGCCCTCACCGCATGACATGCGAGAATGCGTTCTCTTTTTTTCCCCTCTCGATGGTTAATCACGCGCAATGACTGCACAACTAATCGACGGCAAATCGATCGCCGCCAGCCTGCGCCAGCAGATCGCCAAACGCGTCACTGAGCGTCGCCAGCAAGGACTGCGCACACCCGGTCTCGCGGTGATTCTGGTCGGCAGCGATCCTGCCTCTCAGGTTTATGTCTCGCACAAGCGTAAAGACTGTGAAGAGGTCGGCTTCATTTCCCAAGCCTACGACCTGCCTTCCGACACCACTCAGGAAGCGCTGACCGATCTGATCGATCGCCTGAACGACGACCCGGCAATCGACGGCGTCCTGCTTCAGCTGCCTCTACCTGAACACCTGGACGCTTCCAAGTTGCTGGAGCGCATCCGTCCGGACAAAGACGTCGACGGTTTCCATCCTTATAACGTCGGCCGCCTGGCCCAGCGTATTCCGCTGCTGCGCCCATGCACGCCAAAAGGGATCATGACGCTGCTGGAAAGCACCGGCGCCGATCTTTACGGGATGGACGCAGTGGTCGTCGGCGCCTCCAACATTGTGGGCCGCCCGATGGCGATGGAATTGCTGCTGGCCGGCTGCACCGTGACCGTCACCCATCGATTCACCAAGGATCTTGCAGGCCATGTCGGTCGCGCGGATCTGGTGGTGGTCGCTGCCGGCAAGACCGGCCTGGTCAAAGGTGAGTGGATCAAGGAAGGCGCGATCGTGATCGACGTCGGCATCAACCGTCAGGACGACGGCAAATTGGTTGGAGACGTGATCTACGAAACCGCCCTGCCCCGTGCCGGCTGGATCACACCCGTGCCGGGCGGCGTTGGCCCGATGACCCGCGCCTGCCTGCTGGAAAACACGCTGTACGCGGCGGAAACGCTGCACGGCTGAGTTCGCGCTTGAACCGGAGCGCCGAACAAAATGACCCCGCCACTGGCGGGGTTCTTTTTGCCCGGAGAACGCCCCCTACCATTCGCCGGAAACCTGCTGTTTCGTAGGGGTTTTCAAGGACTTTCACCTGTTCATTGAACAACCATCGACAGTTCTTCAGCCATACTCCTAAAATGCGTCGGTTTTTAAGAAACAGCCCGTTACAGACGGCTAATCCACACCTTATGAGTTCGCCAGCGTGAAAATTCGTCTTTCCATCCTGAGCCTATTGTTTGCACTTACAGGGACGCTCATCACGCCAACGGTCAATGCTGCCGACACCACTGCGGCACCGCGTGACACCAAACAACTCAAGATCGCCTCCGGCAGCGTGTTGCTGATGGATCTGCAGACCAACAAAGTCATCTACGCCAGCAACCCGGACGTGGTTGTGCCGATTGCCTCGGTCAGCAAACTGATGACAGCGCTGGTCGTGGTTGAAGCCAAGCAGAACATGAATGAGTACATCTCCATCAACATTAGCGACACACCGGAAATGAGAGGTGTGTTTTCCCGAGTCAAACTCAACAGCGAAATGCCACGCCGGGAAATGTTGCTGATTGCGCTGATGTCATCGGAAAACCGTGCCGCCGCGAGTCTGGCTCATCACTACCCGGGCGGTTACGTAGCGTTCATTGCCGCGATGAACGCCAAGGCCAAGGCGCTGGGCATGACGAGTACACATTTTGTCGAACCGACAGGGCTTTCGCCGCGTAACGTCTCGACGGCACGCGATCTGAGCAAGTTGCTGATCGCTGCGCACAAGTACCCGATTTTGAATGAGCTGAGCGCGACCAAGGAAAAGACCGTTTCCTTCCGCAAGCCCAATTACAGCCTGGGTTTCCGCAACACTGACCATTTGGTTCGCAAGCCGAACTGGGACATCAAGCTGACGAAAACCGGTTTTACCAACGCGGCCGGTCACTGCCTGGTGCTGGTGACGAGCATGGGCAATCGTCCGGTGGCGCTGGTGATTCTGGATGCGTTTGGCAAGTACACGCACTTCGCTGATGCCAGCCGCATTCGCAGCTGGGTCGAAACCGGCAAGGGCGCGGACGTCCCTTCCGTAGCCTTGCAGTACAAGTCGGACAAGAATCTCAAGCACCGTCAGAGCGGTGTGGTTGAGGCTTCGAAGTAAGGACGCAGATAGCAAAAGCCCCGATCATTCGGGGCTTTTTCAGCCTGCCTCAGTCATTGGGCAGCGGCATCTGGTCGTCATCCGGAATGCCATCTCCGGCTCTCGGATCCCTCGTGCCCTGTGGGCGCTCCGTCGGCGTGACCAACGGCCTGGCCAACGGATCCCGCATCGGGCTGTCCGGATCCATCACCGGATCGATGTCGTCTTCGGGGGTGGTTGGCACACTGTCCGGACGTTTGTCGTCAAAACTCGAATCGGTAGACATACACACCTCACACTGAACGTCAGGGTTTCAGATCTGCCAGCGGGTCATAAGGTTTTGTAGGGGCCTTGTCGTCCTCACCCGGCTTTACGTCCTTGGGCGCCCTGGCAGGTCCGATTGGATCGACTTGCGGATCGGCGAGGTCCGGCGAATCGGGATCGAACCCCAAATCGTCGCCGGATGAATGCTCGGACGAGTGCGGGCCAGTGGGTGCAGTGGGATTTGTCATGGGTGCCTCCTTGGGACTGACCCGGAACAATCCGGGCCCTTACACCTCAGAGGCCAGCCGCGCGCGACCGTGCGATGCAGATGACGAACGGAAACCTACTGAGCGCCCAGCGCCTTCTTCGCACGGGCCGCCGCTTGTTCCTGACCGGCCTGAGCCAGATCATTCGCCGCTTTTAACCAGCGTTGCTGGTCAACATTGGCCGGTATCTGGTTCGGCTTCTGGACCAGCACCGCCCAACCGCCGGCGTCCTTGAAAGCCGACTCGAACGAATCGAAGCTCATCATTTCCCGACGATTCATCCCGGCGCGCAGCAACACGGTCTGCTTCTGCCGGTTGTACCCGGCGAGAATGGCGAAACGCGGTTCCGCCCAGAACGCCGAGCCTTCGGTGAAGCGCACCATCACCGGATAGCCAGCTGCGACCTGGGTCAGCAGCGCAGGCAGATTGCTGTCGAGCGGATAAACGACCATGCCGTACTCGCGGGCGAGGTTCTGCATGTTCTGCGGCAACTGGGCTTCGGCGCCAGGGACGTGCAAGGGTTTTTCAAGCAACCCCGGTGTAATCACGATGCCTTGTTGCGACAGCATACTCGCCAGGACTTGCGGCCCGCTCTGATAACTCTGCCCTCGGTAGAACGTGCCGCTGAGTTCAACCCGTTCCGGCAGACGCTTGACCTCGGGCACAACGCTTCCCGCGCAGCCGGCCAGACCCGCAACGCAACCGGCAATCAGTGCTGCCATTCGAATTCGCGACATTCCCCGCACCCTCATCACCCTTTTTATTCAAACGCCGTCATTGTGCTACCGGCCTGGGCGTCGATCATAGGACGCCGCGCGGCAGCGGTATAGCTTTAACCGGCAGTTCAGTGCATTCGATAGAGCGAACTGGTTGGTAACAGGCGACCTTTGGTCCATAGCCTGAAACACGGCAGCGACTAGACTGTCACTTGCAACGAGTGTGTGCCCGCAGCAGGGCGAAGAGGAGGCACTGATGAGCCTGGCAATGACCATAGTGATGTTGATTTCCGGCTGGCTGGCCGTTGCCGCCGCCATGTTGTGGGGAGTCTTGCGCATTACCCGCAGGCATCACCACCACCCCGTGCAGCCGACTCCGCTGGCGACCACCGATGAACCGGCTGCGCACCACGTCACGGCACACTAGGCACTTTTCAATACCAAACAAAAACGGCCGCCTGTACTCTTTCGAGCACAGGCGGCCGTTTTGTTTTACGCAGGTTACGCTTCAGCGGCTACGCGCTTCTGCTTGGCCCGGCGGTGCATCATGTTCAACACCTCGATCGTTGCCGAGAACGCCATCGCCGCATAGACGTAGCCTTTCGGCACGTGGGCGCCAAAGCCTTCGGCGATCAGCGTCATGCCGATCATGATCAGGAAGCCCAGCGCCAGCATCACCACGGTCGGGTTGTCATTGATGAACTTGGCCAGCGGATCAGCCGCCAGCAACATCACCAACACTGACACCACCACCGCGATGATCATGATCGGCAAATGCTCGGTCATGCCAACGGCGGTAATGATGCTGTCGATGGAAAATACCATGTCCAGCATCAGGATCTGACCGATCGCTGCGGCGAAGCCCAGGGTCACGGTCGACGTCGACGATTTCGGATCATCCGGCGCCGGGTCCATGCTGTGATGGATCTCGGTGGTCGCTTTCCACAACAGGAACAGGCCGCCGGCGATCAGGATCATGTCTTTCCAGGAGAACGCGTGGCCGAGGATCTCGATCACAGGCGTCGTCAACTGGACGATGAACGCGATGGTGCTCAGCAGGGCCAGTCGCAGGATCAGCGCCATGCCGATACCGATGCGGCGCGCTTTCTGTCGATGCTGCTCCGGCAGTTTGTTGGTCAGGATCGAAATGAAGATCAGGTTATCGATGCCGAGCACGATTTCCATCACCACCAGTGTCGCCAGGGCGACCCAGGCGGTGGGGCTTGCAGCAAGTTCTAAAAGGTATTCCATGGGTCAGTCCTGACTCGTTTAAGACGGTTTAGATTTCCCGGGACGAAGATTCGGTTTTCTCTTTGTCGTCGCCCGATGATTCTTTCTTGCTGATTAGCCCGCCGGTGGCGTCACTGATCGCTTGTTCGGCAGCTTTATGAGTGTCGTCAATCGCCTGTTTAGCGGTTTCGGCAGCCTTGCCCATCAGTTGCTGAGCGCTTTTTTCGGCCTGGTCGCAACCGGCCAGTACCAGTAAAGACGCAATCAGCAGCGCGGTGGTTTTAAGCTTCATGATGCTTTCCTCGATAGAACAGAACGGGCCAAAACGATGGCCCGTTGATAGCGAGGCATTCTAGGGAGACGAACACTTCAGGAAAATTCGTATTTTCAGCGGTTATACTTCGATTTTTACGAACTGTAGATCGTCATGCTCAACTATCGACAACTCCATTATTTCTGGGTGGTGGCCAAAACCGGCAGCATCGTGCGTGCCTGCGAGCAGTTGAACCTGACGCCTCAGACCATCAGCGGGCAGATCTCCCTGCTCGAACACACTTACGGCATCGAGTTGTTTCGCCGGGTCGGCCGACAGTTGGAACTCACCGAAGCCGGGCGTCAGGCCCTGCCCTACGCCGAGCAGATGTTTCAGCTCGGCGGCGAACTGGAATTGATGTTGCGGGCGCAACCCAATGAGCAGCAGATTCTGTTTCGAGTCGGTGTGGCTGACGTCGTGCCTAAATCCATCGTCTATCGCCTGATTGCGCCGACCATGGAGTTGAGCGAGCCGCTGCGTATCACGTGTCGCGAGGACAAACTGGAACGCTTGCTCGCCGATCTGGCGATCCAGCGCCTCGACCTGGTGATTTCCGACAGCCCTATGCCGTCGCACCTCGACATCAGGGGCTACAGCCAGAAACTCGGGGAATGCGGTATCAGCTTCTTCGCCACCGCTGAATTGGCGTCACAGTACGGCCAGGATTTTCCACGCAGCCTGCACGGCGCACCGTTACTGATTCCGGGGCCGGAAACCGTGGTTCGCAGTCGCTTGCAACGCTGGTTCGCCGAACAACAAATCCAGCCGCGCATCGTCGGCGAGTTCGATGACAGTGCCTTGATGCAGGCGTTTGGGCAGTCCGGCAGCGGGATTTTCATCGGACCGAGCGTGATTGCCGATGAAGTGAAACGCCAATACGGCGTGAAGCTGATTGGGCAGACCGACGCGGTGACCGAGTCGTTCTACGCCATTTCGGTGGAACGCAAGGTCAAGCACCCCGGCATCGTTGCGATTACCGAAGGTGCCCGACGCGAGCTGTTCACCGCGATGTGAGGCGTCAGGCGCAGATTTCGCGTGGTTTGAAAGTCATCAGCGCCATGGCCAACAGGATCGACATCAGGATAAAACCAGCCGCCGCAAACCCGAGACCGCCGAGGCCGACACTGTCGATCACCCGGCCGCCGACCATGGCACCCAGGCCGATACCGAGGTTGGCGCCAGCAATGTTCAACGACGCGGCAAACGCCGGTGCTTCAGGCGCAGCCTTCATCAAACGCACATGGCTGACCAGGAACAACGCCGCCTGTGTCACGCCCCAGATGCCCATCGCCGCCGCCAGACCCATCGGCGAATGAATGTTCGGCACCAACGCCACCATGCCGGCAATCATGAAGGCGCAGAACGTCACTGAAGCGATCAGCGGATGACGATCCACGGCGCAACCGCCCAACGAGTTGCCGATCAAGCCGACCGCGCCGAAGCCCATCAGGCACCAGCCGACCACCGTGCCGTTGAAACCGGCCAGCCGCTCAAGAATGTCAGCCAGATAGGTGTAAACGGTAAACATGCCACTGAACACCAGGATCGACAGCAATACATGCCCAATCATCAGCGGGCTGCGCAGGATCCTGAACTGCGAGCGGAAGCTCACCTGGTGCTGGTGCAGACTGGTTTTCGGCAGGTAGATAAACAGCAGCAACGCCTTGGCAAATGCGATCACCGCCAGAATGCCGAAGGCACTGCGCCAACCGAATGCATCGGAAATCAGCGTGCCGACAGGAATGCCGAACACCGTGGCACAGACGATGCCGAAGCCGATCTTGGCGATGGCGCGTCCAGCGTAATCCGGTCCGACGATATCCACCGCCGTCTCACTCGCCAAGGCCCAGTACACCGGCAGCCCGAGCGCGGGGATCAACCGCGCAACGGCCATCACCCAGATGTTCGGCGCAAACGCCGCGAGCGTATTCGCCAGGCCGAACATGATCAACACCGAGATGAACAGCTTGCGCCGTTCGAATCGTGCGAAGTACGCGGTCAGGAAGGGCCCGAACGCGGCGACGGTGAAGGCGAACAAGGTCACCAGTAAACCCGCCTGAGGAATGGTGACTTCCAGATCCCGGGCGATGGCCGGCAACAGGCCAACGATGACGAATTCCGTGGTCAGCACCGTGAAACCGGCGGCGGACAACAGAAGGATGGACAACAGCATGCAGAACTCCAGAAAACGACGACACCAGCGATAGCCCGAAGGCCCACTGGCAGAGATGAAAATGAGGATGGGCAATGTTAACAGAGTGTTTCCGAACGTGGTTGCCCGAACCTGCCAATCGCGTTTAACAGGCGGGGTGGCCATTTCATTGGCGAGTCACTTGGAAGAGCGCCAGGTAACCAAGCGCTTTGGCGGGGGTGGTGCATCAGATTAAAAAGTGGCAAAGCGCTAACATTTGGCCTGATGAGTGGTGAGAAGCCAAAGCTGTACACCCCCCCTTGCAGGAGCGAGCCTGCTGGCGAGGGACGACAACGATAACGCGTGCTGTCTGAATGAACGCGTTGTCTGGACGTTTTTCGCGAACAAGCTCGCTCCCACAGGGGAAATGCGTTCGCTCTGGCTGTTGATCTGTCTATTGCTTTGCTTTGGCTTTAGATCTTGATCTGCCCCGTCGGAAGGCCGAGCGCAGGTTCTGCGCAACGGGCAACCCGGCATGGATGCCGGGTTAGCCGCGCACGGCCACGGATGGCCGATCGCGGCGGGCCCACGGAGCAGGACCGGAGCGAGGGTACCCTGAGCCCAGGCGAAGGGCCGTACGTCAGGGGCGAAGCGTTTTGGTTACTTTTGGCGCGCCAAAGTGACTCGCCGTAAGGGCGAAACCGCCAGCCGCCGTAACCGCAGAAACGGATATGTCCCCCATTTCATCCCACCCGCAGCAGCCACTACCGCAATACCGAAGCGGCTTAAAACGCGCCCATGTAATCGCGCTTGCCCACTTCCACACCGTTGTGACGCAGCAGCGCATAAGTAGTGGTGACGTGGAAAAAGAACTGCGGCAGGCCGTAGCTCAGCAGGTAAGCCTGGCCGCTGAAGCGCTTCTCTTTCGGCGTGCCTGGACGAGTAACGATCTCGATGCCTTCCTTGCCGTTGATCTGCTCCGGTTTGATTTCGGCGATGTAACCCAGAACCTTGGCGATCAACGCTTGCAGCTCAGCGAACGTGGTTTCGGTGTCGTCATATTTAGGCACTTCGATCTCGGCCAGACGCGAAGAAACACCCTTGGCGAAATCCACGGCGATCTGCACCTGACGCACCAGCGGGAACATGTCCGGGTACAGACGGGCTTGCAGGAACGCATTCGGATCGATGTTCTTCGCCGTGGCGTGGGCTTCGGCCTTGTTCAGAACGTCGCTCAGGGCGGTGAGCATTTGTTTGAAAACCGGAACGGAAGCGTCATACAGGGAAATGGTCATGGCAGTCTCGTGTGGTGACAGGAGTGAAACGTGGGGTCGATTATAGCGGTGCACGGTCCCACGTGAAGCGATAGATATGGGCAGGGGGCCCGTGGTGACATTTACCATTATCGGCATCAGCAGCGACAATCGACCACTGCGCACGCGAGGTGTCGCCCAGCTCACGGGCGACATGCGGATTGAAGCACTGGCCGAGCTGTTCATCCGGCACCAGCGCGTACGCCTGCGGATGTTCGCGCAACCACTGCGCCGCCTGCTCGACCGTTGAACCAGCCATTCCGAAATGCACGATCGGTTGCTTTGCGAACAACCAATGTCCCTCGCGCCAGTTGACCAACACCAGATCAGCGCCATGCGTCATCGCCGCCGCCTGCGCCATCAGCGCCTCGTGGGGATTGGCACCGTCCTTGACCGGCTCGATGAACCCGCGGGCGAACCACAGCACAAACCAGGCCACGGCCATCCCTTGGAAAATCCGCCAGCCAAGCAGGCGCCGACGGAACCAGCGCTTGAACAGCCAGGGCATCAGCGGCGCGGCGACCAACACCAGCCCCGGCAATGCCGGATAGATGTACAACTTGCGCTTGCCGCTGCTCAGGCAGAAGAAAAGCACCACCAGCACCACCCAACCCAGCAGCACCAGCACTCGACCGTCACGCTTGCGCAGTTGCCTGCGCCACGCGGGAATCAGCCACGGCAACGCGAGCACCAAAGGCAACCAATACTGCGGAATGACTTTGACGAAGAAATACCAGAATGGCTCCCGATGATCCCAGGCCGCTGCGTATCGCCCCGCCGTCTGGCGCAGCAGAATTTCCCGCGCATAGGCGATTTCGTCAGCGCCGCCATTGAGCGCGATGGACAGCGCCAAGGGCAGCAGCCAGATGGCGACGGCGCCCAGCAACACTACAAAACCCATCAACCATTTGCGCGCCTCGCCCGGCATCGCCACCACCCCGGGCCAGCCTTTGCGCACCGCGTAGGCATACGGAATCAGCATCAGCGCCGGCACGAAGCCGACCCCTTTGGTGATCACGCCGATGCCCATGGCGGCGCATCCGATGTAAAACCAACGCCAGGCAGGCCCGAGCAGCAGATGACGGGCCAGGCCATACAGGCCCAGCGAAGTGAACAGAATCAAAAAACTGTCGATCTGGCCAGTCCGCAGAATGCTGTAGGTCTGGTAGGTCGCCAGGTACAACAGCGCTGCCGTTCGACCGGCCCGCTGATTCCAGAGCCGGCGACCCAAGTCGTAAAGCATGGCCGTGACCGAGGTGGCAGACAACAATCCCGGAATATAAAGGGCAATGGCAGGCATCCCGGTGAGCCAAGTGAAAAACGCCACGGTCCACATGAAAACCGGTGGTTTATCGCCGTAAATCTCCGCGGCCCGATGGGGAATCAACCACGAACCGTTGTGCAGCATTTCCAGCGCCACGCCGAGGAATCGCTCCTCGTCCACATTCTGCGGCTGGCGCAGCCCGAGGCCCGCACCGACCAACAACAGAGCAAGCAGCATCAGCCCCAGGCATTCGATACCGGGGGAAAGGGTTCGGCGCATAGGTCAGTCCTTCAAGGTTTTGCTGCGGGCAATCAATTGCAGGTTGCGCAAATAAACGATGGAGCCGAACGCCTGGCCGGCGATGAACACTGGGTCCTCTCGGTAGACGGCATAGGCAAACAACAGCGCGCTGCCGATGATGCTCAGGTACCAGAAGCTCACCGGAATCACGCTACGTTTTTTGTATTCGCTGTACAGCCACTGCAGGACAAATCGACCGGTGAAGGCGATCTGGCCACTGAAGCCGACCACAAGCCACAGGGTTTCGCGGGACAGGTTCATCCTTCGATCTCCTGCGCCTGAGTGTTCAAACGCGTGCGCCTGATCAGCCACCAGACACCGATCAGGTCGAGAACGCCCACCAGCGCGCGGTCGATGTTGCCGTACTTGGAGACCCCGGCGGTGCGCGATCGATGGTTGACCGGGTGGGTGATCATGCGACCGTTGTGACGCTGGATCAGCGCAGGAATGAAGCGGTGCATATGGTCGAAGTACGGCAAACGCAGAAACGCCGCGCGCTGGATCAGTTTCAGCCCGCAACCGGTGTCCGGCGTCTGGTCCTTGAGCATGCGGCTGCGCAGTCCGTTGGCGAACCGCGACGCCCAGCGCTTGCTCGCGGTGTCGCGGCGGTTGACCCGGTGCCCGGCCACCAATTGAAGATCGGCGGCGGCGCCTTCACTGCGCACCAGAGCCAGCATGCCGGGGATGTCGGCGGGATCGTTTTGACCATCGCCATCGAGGGTGACCAGCCATTGGCCCCGGGCGACAATCGCGGCATGGTAAAGCGAAGTGCTTTGCCCCAGCGAACGCTCATGGCGCAGGATGCGTAACGTGCTCAGGCCGTTGAGTCGGGCCTGTCGCAATGCGTGCAAAGTGGCGTCAGAACTGCCATCGTCGACAACGATGACTTCGTACGCTTCATCCGCCAGTGCGATACGGATTTCTTCCAGCAGCGAAGTGAGATTGCTTGCTTCGTTCTTTGCCGGAATCAGCACGGATACAAATAGGTCTTGGCTCATAGAGGCCCCTGTTTCCCTGGATTTTTTATGATCGAGGGCCAGTTTCAAATCTGATAAAAGTGGCGATACCACTTCACGAATTGCGCAACGCCGGTCTCGAGTGTCACTTGCGGACGAAAATCGACCCACTGCGCCAATGCCGACACGTCCGCCCAGGTCTTGAGCACATCGCCCGCTTGCATCGGCATCAGATTGCGCCGGGCTTGCCGGTCCAGGACCGACTCCAGGCAATCGACGAAATCCAGCAGCGCCACCGGTGTGCCGCGCCCGATGTTGAAAATCCGGTTGACGCCCTCGCCAGCGCCTTCCGGCAATGGCGGACGTGGACGCAGGCGCGCGATGCTTTCGACGATGTCGTCGATGTAGGTGAAATCCCGCGACATCAAGCCTTGGTTGTAGAGGTCGATCGGTTTGTCGTTGAGGATCGCTTCGGTAAATTTGAACAGCGCCATGTCAGGGCGTCCCCAAGGTCCGTACACGGTAAAAAACCGCAGCCCGCTGGCCTTGATGCCATACAGATGGCAGTAGCTGTGGGCCATCAGCTCATTGGCCCGTTTGCTCGCGGCATACAGCGAAACCGGATGATCCACGGCGTCGTCGACGCTGAACGGCATTTTGCTGTTGGTGCCGTACACCGAACTGCTCGAGGCATAAATCAGATGCTGGGGGCGATGGTGCCGGCAGGCTTCCAGCACATTGAGAAAACCCGTCAGGTTCGATTGCGCATACACATCCGGGTTGTCCAGCGAGTAGCGAACGCCGGCCTGGGCGGCCAAGTGGATAACCTCGGTAAAGCGGTGTTCCTTGAACAATGAAATCAGAGCAGGTTTGTCGACGATATCCAGCGTCTGGAAATGAAAACCTGACAAAGCACGCAGCTCCTTGAGCCGCGCGTGTTTGAGTTCCACGCTGTAGTAGTCGTTGAGATTATCGATTCCGACCACTTCAAGGCCTTGCTCACACAGGCGCTTGACAATGTGAAAACCGATGAAACCGGCGGCGCCGGTGACCAGCACGGTCATGGCAGGCGTGCGCCGATCAGCGCATTATTGCGGGTCGTTCCCAACATCAGCGTCATGCTTGCTCCAGGTTGCAGTCAGTAAGGCCAGTGACGTCATCAATACGCTCTGACGCCGCCCCCGTAGGTGCGGCCGCCATCTCGCGGCCCTGCATACGGTGCCCGCCGGAATGTAAAAATAACGTTATGGATTGATGTAGCTTTTATGACCATTGCCAGGGTGATGCGACGAATTCAGTTGCCATTGGCGCACGCCAATCTAAAGTGCATGCCAGCAGGAGAAGAATATGAACCGGGTAAGGACGCAGCATCATGAGCACTGAGCAAGAAACGACCTTCGACGAGCCGCGCCTCAACAGCACGGAAGTCCGCATTCTCGGTTCGTTGATCGAGAAACAGGCCACCAGCCCGGAAACCTATCCGCTGACCCTCAACGCCCTGGTGATTGCCTGCAACCAGAAAACCAGCCGCGAACCGGTGATGAACCTCACCCAGGGCCAGGTCGGCCAGAGCCTGCGTGCCCTCGAAGGTCGCGGGTTTACCAAACTGGTAATGGGCAGCCGCGCCGACCGCTGGGAGCACAAGGTCGACAAGGCCCTGGAACTGGTGCCGGCTCAGGTGATTCTGACGGGACTGCTGTTTTTACGAGGTCCGCAGACGATCAACGAACTGCTCACCCGCAGCGGTCGCATGCACGAATTTGAAGATGCCGAGCAAGTGGTGCATCAACTGGAGCGCTTGATCGCTCGCGGCCTGGCACTGCTGATTCCGCGCCAGGCCGGTCAGCGTGAGGACCGCTACATGCATGCGCTGGGCGATCCGGCGGATATCGAGGCGATCCTCGCGGCACGGCAGAACCCGGTGGAACGTGGCTCGGTTAGTGGCGTATCCGTGGAACGGATCGAAGAGCTGGAGGCGCGGATTGCAGCGCTGGAAGAGCGACTGGCACGCCTCGAATAACCAGGCACCGAAGCTTCAAATGTGGGAGCACATTAGATCTGTGTCTACTCGCCATCCCAGTAATCCACCCCATCGGCCTGTCTGGCAATGGCGACAAACCCGGAGGCATTGCCTTCGGCGTCGATCTTGAAGTCGTCCATCACTGCGTATTTGCCGGAATCAGGGTACTCGCAAATTTCCGGCGATTGCTGAGTGCTGACCGCCAGGTAGCGCAGCTCACCGTGGCTGGTGTTGATGATCTGGTGTGCCGCTTCCTGACCGCCCGGCGGGCAGGCGATCACGTCACCCGCGCGAATGGGAAAACGCTCGGCGCCAAGACGGATCTCCCCTTCCCCAGACACCACGTAAAACATTTCTTCATTGACCCGATGGCTGTGAAACGGACTGCCACGCATGCCCGGTTCCAACACGTACAACCGATATCCAAGCTTTTGCGCACCCAATTGCTGACCGACGCGGGCCATCCGCTGTTGATAGCGGCCGGCCGTTTCACCGGTCGGTGCCAGGACTTCGGGCAGCGGTTCAAGTTCGACCTGATTCAGGTTGAGGATGGCGGGATGCATGGGGAACCTCGGACTTGTTGGTGTTTTTTGTGGGCAAGTCTTTGCTTGCTGGCGCCAGTATAGGTCCCGGTGCCATTTCATATGAGACCGAGTCGCGTCCATCGCGAGCAAGCTCGCTCCCACAGTGGACCGATGTCGTAAGGCGATTTCGTGATCGACAAAGGATCCTGTGGGAGCGAGCTTGCTCGCGATGAGGTCAGAACAGGCAACAAAGACTGGGGAGATCAGCTACGGGCAAACTCCACAGCGTTCTGAAACTGCTCATCCGTCGGACGCACCCCGGTGTACAGCACAAACTGCTCCAGCGCCTGTATCGCAATCACTTCCAGCCCGGTGATCACCCGCTTGCCTTCGGCGCGACCACGCACGATCAGCGGTGTCTCCGAGGGAATCGCCACCACATCAAAGACAGTCTCCGCAGCCGCAATGGCCGGGGCGTCGAAGGCCAGTTGATCGACCTCAGGCCCGCCCGTCATGCCGATCGGCGTAACGTTGATCAGCATCTGCGGGCGCCGGGCGCCCAGCTCGGCTTGCCACTCATAGCTCAGGGATTCAGCCAGGGCACGCCCGGCGCGCTCGTTACGAGCCACGATCAGGCCATTTTTGTAACCGCCATCGCGCAAGGCGCTGGCCACTGCCTTGGCCATGCCGCCGCTGCCATGCAGGGCAAAGGTCGAGTCCTTGGGCACCTGGTGGGTTTCCAGCAATTGAGCGATGGCGATGTAATCGGTGTTGTAGGCCTTGAGGTGGCCATCGGTGTTGACGATGGTGTTGATCGATTGAATGGCGGCGGCGGACGCGTCCAGCTCGTCGACCAGCGCAATGCACGCTTCCTTGAACGGCATCGACACGCCACAGCCGCGAATGCCCAGGGCGCGAATACCCGCGACGGCGCCGGTCAGGTCCTGGCTGCGAAAGGCCTTGTAGTAGAAATTCAGGCCCAGCTGTTCGTACAGGTGATTGTGAAATCGCAAGCCAAAGTTCCCCGGTCGCCCCGACAGGGACATGCACAGCTGAGTGTCTTTGTTGGGGTTCATCTGCATGAAAAATCTCCTTCGACAGCACTTTCAGATGGACGGGATTAGCCAGGCCATCGAGGTCTGATCGATCATAGGGGTGTGCCTGCCCGTGGCAGCACACGACGGTAAGAAAGCCGGTACAGACCTTACACAAAATTTACCCAACGGCTGTGCTGATTTTCCAGAAATCGCTGTCTTAGCTGTATCCCCGCGACAATCCTTGGGTCTATTGCAGACGCAAGCGCCGGGACGAAGAACCGAGGAATTATCATGATCCGTAAAATCCCCACAGTTGCCTTGCTGATCGGTGCTCTTGCTATCGCAGGGCAGGCAGAGGCTGGCGGTGGTCACGGTCACGGCTGGGAAGGTCCAGCGGTATTTGGCGCGATCGTTGGCTCGGCCATCGTCGGTTCGGCCATCATCAACAGCAACCGGCCGGTCTATGTCCAGCAACCGGTTTACTACCAGCCGCAACCGGTGTACGTACAGCAACCGCCACCCGTTTACTACCAGCCGGCGCCGGTCTACGTGCAACAACCGGTCTATTACGCCCCGCCACCGGTTTATTACGGTCCACCCCGTGGCTATTACGGCCCGCCACGCGGTTATTACGGCCATCCCCACGGTTATGGCCGCTGGTAACAGGCTCATCAGGCCCCGCTTCGATAGCGGGGCTTTTTTATGCCCGTTCGTCGGTGAGCGTCTGAATAAATCTCGCCAGGGTCGCTATCGGGACAGTCCCGGCGGCTCAAGCGGGCAAAATTGGCTCAAGCGCCCTTTCCCCCGACCATGGGAAGAAGTTCATATGGATGTCATGTCAGGTCCGCAAGCTCGGGTCTGTCCGCCCACAACAGCCTGATAACAATAAGGACGACCTCATGCCCACGCAAAACCCGCATCGCGATATCAGCCTGTGCACTTCCGGCAAGGTGTACAACGCCCTGACTGAACTCAAGCACCTGGAAGGCCATCGCAACGCCAAGTTTCTTTCGCTTCTGGCCGAAAACCTAGTGCGCAAAGGCCTGCTCAATGAGCACGAAGTGGTCCATATGCTGGACCTAGTGGTCGACTGACAGACGGTCGCTAGGGAGCGCTCGCGTCAATGACGACTATCGAAAGCGTTGATTTCTCGTTCAAGCCCCGGGTCCGTAAGGTAGCCCCATCGATTGATGGAGGTACTTATGTCCCAAGTTCAGATCATGTCCGTTATCGGCAGCGCCGTTCCCGCACCGCTTAGAGAGCTGGGATTGCTCGCCTGTTGGTATTTAGTGCAGGACGGCGAAGCGATCAGCGGTCCGATTACCTCGCTTAACGCCGCCAAGGTACTGTCGCAAAGCATCAGCTCCGGGCGTCTCAGCGCTTAAGGCAACTGCACCCGTGGTTGGGTTTCAATGAAAATTGACCAGCTCGACATGAACAGCGCCGCGATCAATGGCCCAATGACAAAACCGTTGAGCCCGAAAATCGCCAGGCCGCCGAGGGTCGAGATGAGGATCAGATAGTCCGGCATCTTCGTGTCCTTGCCCACCAGGATGGGTCGAAGCACGTTGTCCACCAGGCCGATCACGAAAACGCCGAACAACCCCAGCGCCACGCCTTGCCAGACCGCCCCGCTGAACAGCAAAAACGCCGCCACCGGCCCCCAGACAATCCCCGCGCCCACCGCTGGCAACAGCGATAGAAAAGCCATTAGCACCGCCCAGAGCAACGCGCTCGGGATGTCGAGAAACCAGAAAATAATGCCGCCCAGCGCTCCTTGTGTGATGGCCACCAGCAGGTTGCCCTTCACCGTGGCGCGCACCACTCGGTTGAACTTGAGCTGCAAACGGCGTTTCTGGTGTTCCTCCAGCGGCACGGCGGCGCGCACTTTGCGCGCCAGTTCTGCACCGTCGCGCAAAAAGAAGAACAGCAGGTAAAGCATGATGAAAAATCCGATCAGAAAATCAAAGGTGCCCTGCCCGAAGCTGAATGCCTTCGTGGCAATGAACTCATTGCCAGACACCGCACTCTTGATGATTTTCTCCCGCAGCCCGTCCAGCTCGCCAACCCCGGCCCGATCGAGGATGAGCTGAAAAGACTTCGGCAGGCTGTGCTTGAAATTCGTCACATACCCCGCGATATCCAGTTCGCCGCTTTCAATGCTCTTGTACAGCGCAGCACCCTCTTGAACCAGCAGGATACCGAGGATGATCACCGGCAGAATGGCGATGATCAGGCAAATACCCAGGGTTAGCAGCGACGTCAAGTTGCGTGGCCAACCAAACTTCAGTTGCAGACGACGCTGCAACGGCGAGAAGAGAATGCCGAGAATCACTGCCCAGAACACCGCGCCGTAGAACGGCAGCAAAATCCAGATGAACGCAGCGGTCACCAGCCCAAGCAGAATCACCAGCGATTTGTTTTTTACCGTCTGTTCGTTCATGTCCGATCCATGTCAGTCCGCAGGGACGCAATGTCGCGTCCTGATGCTTAGTCCGCCACGGTTCGCGCGAGTGCCATCCGCTTGTTCAACAAGCATAGATCCAGATCAATGAAAGCGGCGCCCAGACCGATTACCCTCGCGGGCTTTTGCGATCGACACGCCCATGAACCTCGCCACGCCTGAACTGCTGGCCCCCGCCGGCACCCTGAAAAACATGCGTTACGCCTTCGCCTACGGTGCCGATGCGGTATACGCCGGCCAGCCGCGCTACAGCCTGCGGGTGCGCAACAACGAATTCGATCACGCCAACCTGGCGCTTGGGATCCGCGAGGCACAATCCCAAGGCAAGCGCTTTTATGTGGTGGTGAACATTGCCCCGCACAACGCCAAGCTCAAAACCTTTCTCAAGGATCTGCAACCGGTAATCGCCATGTCGCCGGATGCGCTGATCATGTCCGACCCTGGCCTGATCATGCTGGTGCGCCGGCACTTCCCGCAGATGCCGATTCACCTGTCGGTGCAGGCCAACACGGTCAACTGGGCGAGCGTCGAGTTCTGGCAACAACAAGGCGTGAGCCGGGTCATCCTGTCACGGGAACTGTCCCTGGAAGAAATCGCCGAAATCCGCCAGCAAGTGCCCGCCATGGAGCTGGAAGTGTTCGTCCACGGCGCGTTGTGCATGGCCTACTCCGGCCGCTGCCTGTTGTCGGGTTACATGAACAAGCGCGACGCCAATCAGGGCAGTTGCACCAACGCCTGTCGCTGGAAGTACTCCGCGCAAGAAGCTACGGAAAACCAGCTTGGCGAGATCGTGCAAACCTTCCAGCCCGAACCGACCCTGGGGATTGGCGCACCGACCGATCAGGTGTTCCTGTTGCAGGAAGCCAACCGGCCGGACGAACTGATGCCGGCCTTCGAAGACGAACACGGCACCTACATCATGAACGCCAAGGACCTGCGCGCCGTGCAGCATGTCGAGCGTCTGACCCAGATGGGCGTGCATTCACTGAAAATCGAAGGCCGGACCAAATCGCACTTCTATTGCGCGCGAACCACTCAGGTGTATCGCCGGGCGATCGACGATGCAGTGGCCGGTCGGGGGTTTGATCGCAGCCTGATGACAGATCTGGAATCCCTCGCCCAGCGCGGTTACACCGAAGGTTTCTTGCGGCGACATGTGCATGACGAATACCAGAACTATCAGAACGGTAGTTCGGTATCGGAGCGACAGCAGTTTGTCGGTGAGTTGACCGGCGAGCGGCGTGACCGGCTTGCGGAGGTCAAGGTGAAGAACCGCTTCGGCCTGGGCGATCACATGGAACTGATGACGCCCACAGGCAACTTCCACTTCGATTTGCATCAACTGCAGAACATCAAAGGGCAACCCATCGATGTGGCGCCGGGAGACGGGCACACGGTGTACCTGCCGATTCCGGATGCGGTGGATTTGCGCTTCGGGTTGTTGATGCGGGATGTCTGCGGCCATTGAAATTCCCGCTCTTGTAGGAGCGAGCTTGCTCGCGATGGACGTTAACGATAACGCGTACTTAGGGGCAAAACGCGCCGATCTCGAGTCCATCGTGAGCAAGCTCGCTCCTACAATTTCCTTGAATCCGGGTTCGGTTCATCGCCTGTCATCGGACAGCGGCGTGGGCTCATCGGCGGGGACGACGTCTTCGTCTGCCGAAGGATCCATCCAGTCTTCAGGTCGATCAGGTTCTGCGCCGGCCGGATCCCGTGAAGGGTCCATGCCAGGTGGAGCATCGTGATCCATTGAGTTAGCCATGACGCACCTCATTGATGAGGTCCAGCAAACCTGGGCCGTATTTGTTGGAAAGAGGCGCGGGAATGGCGTGCAATCGAGTAGACAGACGGTTAATCGCGATCCGCGAGAAACCGGTCGCGACTGTTGGTCAGGTGCAGCCACATGGCCGCGCGCGCCGCATCCGCATCCTGACGTTTGATGGCGTTTAGAATCGCCTCGTGCTCAAGATTGGCGAGCTGCCCTAGCTTGCTCAGATCCGCCGCGCCGCGCTCGGCGGCATTGACCCTGGTCCGGGGAATCATGGCGCTGCCCAAGTGCTGCATGATTTCGGTGAAGCAGACGTTGCCGGTAGCTTCCGCGATCAACAGGTGAAAACGTTTGTCGGCTTCGACGCAGCTGTCGCTGTTGGCGAGCAGGCGTTGATAGTCGTCCAGCGCTTCACGCATCTGCACCAGTTGCTGATCCGTGCGTCGCATGGCCGCCAGCGCGGCGGCCTGGGTTTCGAGGCCCATGCGCAATTCCAGAATGCTGCGCACCCCCAGCGCGGTATCAACATTCAGTCGCAGCCCCTGCTCTGGCACGCGCTCGATAACGAAAGTGCCGATACCGTGCCGTGTTTCCACCAATCCGGACGCCTGCAACTTCGAGATCGCCTCGCGCACCACCGTGCGACTGACGCCGTGCTCCTGAACAATCGCGTTCTCCGAGGGCAGCTTGTCCCCCGGCAACATCTGGCCCAGCAGAATGCTCTGGGTCAGTTTGGCGACCAGGTCGTGGGCGAGATTGTGAGTGCGCTTGCGAGCTGGTGCGTCGAGGTCTTCTTGCATGGTGGTCATCCGAAAACAGAGCTGGCGGAATCGTAGCACCGTGACTGAGTGGCAACCTCAATAAAAGCGTCGCTTTCCGGGCGTGATTTATTACTTCACCCGCTGGCTGCCAGGTGTTGAGCGCGGCAAGGCCATCGCGATCTTCCTCAGCGGCTCGGCCATTGCCTCACTGATCTCTGGCCCGTTATCTGGCCTGCTCCTGCAAATCAGCGGTTTCGGCATGCACGGCTGGCAATGGATGTACTTCATTGAAGGCATGTTCTCCGTTGTCCTGTGTGTGTTCGTCTGGTTCTGGCTCGACTCCAGACCCCACGACGCCAAATGGCTCAGCCGCGAAGAACAGGACGCACTGGTCAAAGCCATCGACGACGAACAACGGGCCCGCGAAGCCGCGACGCCAATCAAACCGTCGCTGGGCAAGCTGCTCAAGGATCGCCAGATTGTCCTGTTCTGCCTGATCTACTTCTTCATTCAACTGACCATCTACGCCGCGACTTTCTGGCTGCCGAGCATCATCAAGAAGATGGGCGACCTCAGCGATATTCAGGTCGGCTTGTTCAACTCGATTCCGTGGCTGTTGTCGATCGTCGGCATGTACGCCTTCGCTTCACTGTCGGCGAAATGGAAACACCAGCAAGCCTGGGTTGCCGCTGCCCTGCTGATCGCGGCGGCCGGGATGTTCATGTCCACCACCGGTGGGCCGGTATTCGCCTTCGTTGCGATCTGCTTCGCCGCACTGGGTTTCAAGTCGGCTTCGTCGCTGTTCTGGCCTATTCCCCAGGCGTACCTCGATGCACGGATCGCCGCTGGCGTCATCGCGTTGATCAACTCGGTGGGCAATCTGGGCGGTTTCGTCGCGCCGACCACGTTTGGTCTGTTGGAAGAACACACCGGCTCAATTCAGGGCGGGCTGTACGGTCTGGCCGCGACCTCAATGCTTGCCGCGATCATCGTCTTCGCTGCACGCAACACGCCGAAAATTGCACCGTCCGTTGCGCTGGGCAAACCAGCGCCTGAACACGCCTGAGCACTCATCCAAGAGCACAGTTTCCAAGGACAAAAAAATGAACACACAAGACACCGCAAAAGCCCCGATCATCACCAGCATGCAAGTGGTTCCAGTGGCGGGTCACGACGACATGCTCCTGAATCTGAGCGGCGCACACGGCCCGTTTTTCACCCGCAACATCGTGATCCTCAAGGACAACGCCGGCCACACCGGTGTCGGCGAAGTGCCCGGTGGCGAGCGTATTCGCCAGACGCTGGAAGATGCACGTTCGCTGGTGGTCGGCAGCCCGATCGGCACGTACCAGAAGATCCTCAATCAGGTGCGCCAGACCTTCGCTGACCGCGATGCCGGCGGCCGCGGTTTGCAGACCTTCGACCTGCGCATCACCATCCATGCCGTCACCGGCCTGGAAGCGGCGCTGCTCGATTTGCTCGGTCAGCATCTGGACGTGCCGGTCGCCGCCCTGCTCGGTGAAGGCCAGCAGCGCGATGAAGTGAAGATGCTCGGTTACCTGTTTTATGTTGGCGATCGCAACGCAACCGATCTGGCGTACCGCAGCGAGCCGGAAGCCGACGACGACTGGTTCCGCATACGCCACGAGAAGGCCATGACCGCCGACGCCGTGGTGCGTCTGGCGGTCGCCGCCCACGCCCGTTACGGTTTCAAGGATTTCAAACTCAAGGGCGGCGTGCTCAGTGGTGATGAAGAAATCGAAGCGGTCACCGCGCTGGCCGAACGCTTTCCCGATGCGCGTATTACCCTCGATCCGAACGGCGCCTGGTCGCTGAAAGAAGCGATTCGTTTGTGCCGGGATCAGCATCATGTTCTGGCTTACACCGAAGACCCGTGCGGTGCGGAAAACGGTTACTCGGGCCGGGAAGTCATGGCTGAATTCCGCCGCGCCACGGGCCTGAAAACCGCGACCAACATGATCGCTACCGACTGGCGGGAATTGGGTCACGCGATCCACCTGCACTCAGTCGACATCCCGTTGGCCGATCCGCACTTCTGGACCATGCAGGGCTCGGTTCGCGTCGCGCAGATGTGCCACGAATGGGGCCTGACCTGGGGCTCACATTCCAACAACCACTTCGATATTTCCTTGGCGATGTTCACCCACGTCGCAGCCGCCGCACCGGGAGAAATCACTGCCATCGACACCCACTGGATCTGGCAGGACGGCCAACGTTTGACCAAAGCCCCGCTGCAAATCGTCGGTGGGTGCGTGCAGGTACCGAAGAAACCGGGGCTGGGCGTCGAGCTGGACATGGATCAGTTGGCCAAGGCTCATGAGCTGTACAAAGGCATGGGCCTGGGTGCGCGGGACGACAGTGTGGCGATGCAGTTTCTGATTCCGGGCTGGAAATTCGAGAACAAGCGGCCGTGTCTGGTGCGCTGACGATCTGGAAACACCGCAAGCCCGCTCCCACAGGTTAAGTGGTGTTCATCTGTGCCGCTTGCAGCAGCCAGCCCTTGAACGCTGCCATCGCCAACGTTTCGGGACGCGATTGCAAGCGGGTCAGCCAGTAGCTGCCGGTGGTGATACCGATGGCGAACGGTTGCTCGATGGCACCCGCCGCCAATTGCCGGGCGAACATCAGCGGCGGTGCCAATGCCACGCCCGTTCCTTGCAGCGCCGCCTCCATCATCGCCAGCGAGGAATCGAAGACGATACTGCGGGGCGGTGCCGCATGGGCGGGAAGGCCAGTGGCCTGAAACCATTCGGGCCACTCATCCGTGCGATAGGAGCGCAGCAGCGTTTGCTGCAAAAGATCGTCCGGCGTGCGCAATTGCCGGGCAATCTCCGGTACGCACAACACCGACAATGGCGCCTCGATCAAGCGCTCCGCTTCAGTTCCGTGCCACGCCCCGGCACCAAACCGAATCGCGTAATCCAGCCCTTCCGCCGCCACGTCCACCCGATTGTTGTTGGTCGACAGGCGAAAATCTATGAACGGATGTTTCGTCTGGAAGTCAGTCAGTCGCGGCAACAACCAGCCCACCGCAAACGTTCCCACCGCGCCCACCGTCAGCACTTCGCGAAAATGCCCGCCCTCGAAACGCTCGAGGGTTTCGGCGATGCGGTCGAAGGACTCGCGCAACACGGGTAACAAGGTTTCCCCTTCACTGGTCAGCATCAAACCGCGGGGCAAGCGTTTGAACAGCGTGACGTTAAGCTGGGCTTCCAGGCTTTTGACCTGATGACTCACCGCAGCCTGCGTGACGCACAACTCCACCGCCGCCCGTGTGAAACTCAGGTGGCGTGCAGAAGCCTCGAAGGCGCGCAGTGCATTGAGTGGTAATGGCGGCCGGATCATTCCCTCTCCCCAATTTTTCTAATGGCTCATCCGAAATAACGTCGTTTGTCGATGGCAGGCAAAGTGACTAGATTTGGCACGGTCATCGGCGGACCGATGCGCAAACCGCTCGGAGTGTAGCGGGTACACCCATCAAAAACCTCATGGACAGCAGCTCAATCATGCACAACTTCAGACTCGGCAAGATCTTGTCCTGCAGCACTTTCGCGTTGCTCCTTGGCACAGATTACTGCGTGGCCGGGAACTCCACGGACCAGCAGATCGAAGCAGCGGTGAAAGATGCCGTCGTTCCGGTCATGCAACAACAGAACATTGCCGGCATGGCCGTCGCGCTGACCGTAAACGGCAAGCCGCATTACTTTAACTACGGCGTGGCCTCGAAGGAAAACGGCACGGCTGTTACCGAAGACACGCTGTTCGAGATCGGTTCGGTGAGCAAAACCTTCACCGCCACCCTCGCCGCCTACGCACAGGCCAGCGGCAAACTGTCCCTGTCCGACACGGCCAGTAACATCTTGCCGGCCTTACGCGGCAGTGCGTTCGATCACGTCAGCGTGCTGCATTTGGGCACCTACACCGCCGGAGGCCTGCCGCTGCAATTCCCGAGCGATGCCGATGCAGCGGACAAGATGCTCGGCTATTTCAAACAGTGGAAACCGGCCTACGCCGCCGGCAGCCATCGACAGTATTCGAACCCGAGTCTGGGGCTGTTCGGTTATCTCGCAGCCCAAGGCATGGGCCAGCCGTTTGATGAGGCGATGGAAAAGACCTTGCTCCCCAAGCTCGGGTTGCAGCACACCTTCCTTAAGGTGCCGCAAGCGCAGATGGCGCTGTACGCTCAGGGTTACGACAAGGATGACAAGCCTGTGAGAGTTGGGCCGGGCGCACTGGATTCGGAGGCGTATGGCGTAAAAACCAGCGCTTCGGATCTGCTTCGTTTCATCGAAGCAAACATCAAGCCGCCAGGCCTTGAAGCGCCGATGCAGCAGGCAATTGCCACGACGCATACCGGTTACTACAAAGTGGGCGACATGACCCAAGGCCTGGGCTGGGAGTTCTACAACTATCCGGCCAGCCTCGACACATTGCTTGCCGGCAATTCATCGCAGATGGCCTATGAACCCCATGAAGTCCAGTGGCTGAACCCACCGCAAGCTCAACCGGCAAGCATGCTGTTCAACAAAACCGGCTCAACGGGCGGCTTCGGTGCTTACGTCGCGTATGTGCCGTCGAAAGACATTGGCATCGTGATCCTGGCCAATAAAAACTATCCCAATCCGGAGCGGATTAAAATTGCTCATGCGGTGTTGAGTGCATTGACTGAGTAAGCTTCTGTCATAGGATTCGGCGGTAAAAAAAATGGGCGACCTGTTGTGGTCGCCCATTTTCGTAACTCTGCTCATATTCAATCATCAGGCATTTCTGGCGGCTTTGCAGGCTTCGCCGGTTTGCCCGGTTTCGAACCTTTGGCGCCTGGAGCCGGCGCAGCTTCGGTCACCGGTGGCGGTGTGGGTACCGTGGCTTCTTTCTCGGTCGACGGCAATTCGTCGACGGTTTTGAAAATCGTCTTCAGATCAACCGCATCTGATTGCTCGATTTTTTTTTCGCCGTCCTTGCCGACCAGAATCACCTTGGTCTTCGCGCCGGCCCCCAGCTTCAGTGAGCGGATCAGTGCCGCCGTGTCTTGTGGCCCCAGGTCTTTGCCTTCGCGCTGGCCCATCAGGTTGAGCACGGTGTACAGGACCATATTCCGGTCTGTGAATCCTTTGCGATTGGCGGGCTCATCCAGTGACTTTTTCAGGCTGACCCAGGCAGGATCGACCGTGCTCGGCGCGATGATAATCAACGGCCGGGACCTGCCCTTGTCCATGTCCAGCGGTGAGTCGCCATCGGCGGCGAGCAAGGGACCGGCGATCGCCAGCAGGGTTGTCAGGGTCAATGACCTGATGAGCATGCGCATCTCCTTTTGATATCCACGCTCTAATGATTGCGCATCGCGGCGATCGTTCCGGGTCACGCACCGCAATTGTGTATCGCCCTGACCCAAGCTTAGGTCAGGGCGGTCATTGCGCAACAGGCTGGACTAATCTCATCGCTCATTTGAAAACCGCTGTGAATGACTGAGGCCTGAGGCAAAATCAGAACGCCAGTTTGTAGCCGATCAGCACCAGCATCGTGGCCAGGCACGGACGCAACACTTCATCGGAGATGCGGCCCGTCAGGTGACTGCCCAGGTAAATCCCTGGCAGCGAACCGACCAGCAGAAAACCCAGCACGTGCCAATCCATGTTGCCCATGCTGGCATGGCCAAGACCGGCGACGAGGGTCAGTGGCACGGCGTGGGCGATTTCCGTACCGACCAGACGGCGGGTCGGCAGCAACGGATACAGAATGAACAATGCCACGGTACCCAAGGCACCTGCGCCGATGGAGGTCAGGGCGACCATGGTGCCGAGGATCAGGCCGGTGATCACGGTCAGCACATTCAATCGCTGGCCGCTCGGGTTGTACTGGCCGCCGGCTCTTTTGTGGGCGAAATCGAGCAAGCGTTTCTTGAAGAAAATCGCCAGCGCCGTGGCAAACAGCACAAAGCCCAGCGCCTGTTTGATGATGGCGTTCATCGCGTCCGGGGAGGTTTGCAAACTGCTGAGGAACCACAGCGTCAGCGCCACCGCCGGCACACTGCCGAGGGTCAGCCAACCCGTGATTGCCCAGTCGATGTTCTTGTTCTTGCGATGCACCAGCACACCACTGGACTTGGTGATGGCGGCGTACAAAAGATCCGTGCCCACCGCCGTGGCCGGATTGATGCCAAACCAAAGCAGGATCGGCGTCATCAGCGAGCCACCGCCCACACCGGTCATGCCAACAATGAAACCCACCACCAAACCCGCAACAACCAAACCGAAGTTAACGAAATCCATTAACACGCCCACAGAAACGCATGAAAAATCTGGCCCGCAGCATAGCGATTTTTCTTATAACTACTTATATCGATAAGGTCTATCGTTATGCCCGCGCCACATGCCCTGTGGGAGCCGGCTTGCTCGCGAAAGCGGTTTAACATTCAGCGATGATGTCGGTTGTAAGTCCGTCTTCGCGAGCAAGCCCGCTCCCAAAAGGAGATCACTGTACCGGCAGGAAATTGAGAAACAGCAGACTCTGTGCGTAATTCAGGCCGATCCGGCGATAGCGCTCGTCCAGCATCTGGGTCAGCAGGTCCAGGCGCGCGACGATCTTGCCGAATTCCACGGCGAAACTCAGGTTGCTGCCCTCCTCCGAGATTTCGTTGGAAAACAACAAGGGTTCGCCGTTTTTGTTCTGCCGCTGGCTGAGGATCCAGGTGGCTTTCTCGATGTTGCGCGCGGCGTTGTTGACGAAGGTCGGGTTGATCGCATCGGTCATGTAGAACTCCAACCGGTTGCCGTGCGCGGTGACGAGCATACTGCCGATGGCATAGATGAAGGCACCGACCCGGTCACCGAGAAACTCCGGACTCATGGCGTAACTCAGCGCCGCCAGATCTTTCTTGCCCCCCAGCGTCGGCAGCGGCTGTTGCTGCTCGATGGCCATGCGCACCTGTTTGCCTGCGGTGCGAGCATCGAGGAAACCGGACTTTTTCAGCTCCTGCGGGTTGCGCAGGTAGAGCTTGCTCATGAGGGCGTAGAGGCTGTCGAGGTTGTCGCGCATCGCCAGGGTGGCCATGCGGTCGACGCTGGTCTGGAGAAATTCCTGGGGCCGACCTTCGCGAAACTGGCTGACGATGTCCCGGCCTTGCTTCTGGCTGCAGCCGGTCGTGAACAGCATCGACAGGATGGCGAGCAGGAGGCCATGGCGGCGGATGCGCACAGCGATGAGGGGTAAAACAAGGGCCATGGATTCCGGGACTTGGGCATGGGCCGGCGGTGGGAATCACCGCGGGCTGGCCAAGGATAGAGCCGTGAAATGCGAAAAAGTGCAGAAACTGCAGTCCGCCCTCTGCCACCAACGCTATTGCTCTCACAAATTAGTCATGCTTTTTATCGCATAGACGCGTACCTAAGCTATAAATCCTTCCTTATCGAATAAAAGCTCGATATTTAGTATGACTACTTTGCAATAACAATAAGAAGGAAGGTAACCCATGCTTCAATCCAGACACCCGCTCTGCGCCCTTGGACTGTCCCTGATGATCGCCACACTCACCGCCCAGGCTAATGGCCTGTCCAGCGAACATAAAGACTTCGGTAAAACCAAGGACGGCACAGCCGTCGAACAATATGTTTTGCGTAATAGCCACGGCATGCAGGCCACCGTAATCACCTACGGAGCCACGCTGCAGTCACTTTCCGTGCCGGACAAAAACGGAAAAATCGAGGACGTGGTGCTTGGCTTCGACGACGTACAGGGCTATCAGAGCGGCAAGGCCTACTTTGGCGCGACCATCGGGCGCTTCGGCAATCGTCTGGCCAACGGTGCGTTCGACATTGATGGCAAGCGCTTTCAGGTGCCGCAAAATGACGGATCGAATTCGCTGCACGGTGGGCCGCAGGGTTTTGACAAACAGGTGTGGAAAGCCGAACCCGCAAAGGGCAAGGACTCAGTGGGCGTGACGCTGACCTACCTGTCGGCGGAGGGCGAAATGGGTTTTCCTGGCAACCTGAAAACCGAGGTCACCTACAGCCTCAACGAGAACAACGAGCTGCGCATTGAGTACAAGGCCTCCACCGACAAACCCACGGTGCTGAACCTGACCAATCACAGTTACTTCAACCTGGCTGGCGCGGGTAACGGCGACGTGTTGCAACAGCTCGCGACCTTGCACGCCAGCTATTACACGCCGGTCGACGGCAAGTTGATTCCGACCGGCAAACTGGCTCCGGTGGCCGGTACGACTATGGACTTCACCCAACCCACCGCCATTGGCAAACACATCAAGGCCGATCACCCGCAGCTGAAATTTGCCGAACCGAAACAGGGCGGCTTCGATTTCAACTGGGTGCTGGACGCCAAGGGCGACCTGGGTAAACTCGCCGCCGATGTCAGCGACCCGCAGTCCGGACGCCGCTTGCAGCTCTACACCACCGAACCGGGTGTGCAGTTCTATACCAGCAACTTCCTTGACGGTTCGGTCAAGGGCAAGGCCGGCAAAACTTATGCACATTGGAGTGCGTTCACTCTGGAAACCCAGCATTACCCGGACGCGCCTAATCAGCCGGACTTTCCGTCCACCCGACTGGATCCGGGCAAAACCTATACCCAGACCACCGTGCTGAGATTCTCCGCCAAATAGCACTGCGAGGCTGACTTTGCCTTGACCTCCCTTGTGGAACTCGATGGAACCCGCGGGCTATTCTGGTGCCAACCGGAGTAACTATCGAATACACAAAGGAGGTTTTCATGCGGACCCTCGAGCTGGCCGGCGTCAACGTACCCGTCATTGGCCAGGGCACTTGGCGCATGGGTGAAGATCAAGCTCGATACGCTGAAGAAGTCACCGCGCTGCGCTTGGGCATCGAACTGGGCATGACCCTGATCGACACCGCTGAAATGTATGCCGAAGGTGGCGCCGAGGAAGTCGTGGGTGAAGCGATTTCCGGCTTGCGCGACAAGGTGTTTCTCGTCAGCAAGGTCTATCCGCACAACGCCGGCCGTAATGGCGTACCCCAGGCCTGCGAGCGCAGCCTGCGTCGTTTAAACACCGACTACATCGACTTGTACCTGTTGCATTGGCGCGGCCAGTATCCGCTTGAAGAAACCGTCGACGCCTTCGAACGCCTGCGCCAAGACGGCAAGATCGGCCGCTGGGGCGTGTCCAATTTCGATGTCGATGACCTGCAGGAACTGGCCTCCCCGGCATGCGCCACCAATCAGGTGCTCTACAACCTGGAAGAACGCGGCATAGAATTTGATTTGTTGCCGTGGAGCCAACAGCATCGGCAGCCGTTGATGGCGTACTGCCCCATCGGCCAAGGCGGAAAATTGCTAGCTCATCGGACACTCAACCAGATGGCCGCACGCCACGCGACGACCCCGGCGCAGGTGGCGCTGGCATGGATTCTGCGACAGGATGGCGTGATCGCCATTCCCAAAGCGGTTCGGCCTGAACACGTGCATCTGAACGCGCAAGCCGCGCAATTACGACTTGGGGTCGAGGATCTGGAGGCGCTGGACCAAGTGTTTCGCGCGCCACAACGCAAACAGCGACTGGCTATGGTCTGAGCCATCGCGGTTCTGTAGAGGGCTTCTCATGAGAAGCACCGATCAGCCCGACGCCTTTAAGCTGCAACGCTTTTTACAGGCGCAAGACCCGGTGTTTGAGCGAGTGAAAAACGAACTCGGCGCGGGCAGCAAGCGCAGTCACTGGATGTGGTTCATCTTTCCGCAATTCGCCGGGCTGGGCGGCAGCGAAATGTCGCAGCATTTCGCGATCCGCTCGAGCGAAGAAACACTGGCCTACCTGAACCACCCGGTGCTGGGCACCCGGCTGCGCACTTGCACGCAATTGGTGCTGGATATCCAGCAAAGCTCCATTGCAGAGATTTTCGGCCATCCGGACGATCTTAAATTTCATTCGTCGATGACCCTGTTCGCGCAGTTCGATGCGGATGACAGCCTGTTCCACCAAGCGTTATCGCGTTACTTCCACGGTATTCCGGATGGCTGGACGTTATCGCTGCTGGACTCAAAACAGGCCCAACTGCCCCCCAATCAGGGTTGAGAAATCGTCGTCGACGAACGGCAGAATCGCATCGGCCACCGGTTGGAGCTGGCGGGTGACGTAGTGGTCGTAATCGATGGCCGCGTTGCGGATTTCCAGAGGCTCGGGCCCGGCGACGGTGATGACATAGCTGATCCAGCCGCCGTTCTGGTATTGCCGTGGACGACCCTGCTGATCGTTGTAGTCGTCGGCGATCCGCGCCGCGCGAACATGCGGCGGCACGTTGCGCTCATAGTCGTCAAGAGTACGGCGCAGGCGCTTGCGGTAGATCAGGCGATCGTCGAACTCGCCCGCCAGGGTTTTGCGCACGTATTCGCGCACATAATCCTGATATGGCTGGCGATGAAAAATACGCGTGTACAGTTCTTGCTGGAATTGCCGGGCCAGCAGCGACCAGTCGGTGCGCACGGTTTCCAGACCCTTGTAGACCATCTCGTCAGTGCCGTCGTCGCGTGTGACCAGTCCGGCATAACGTTTCTTGCTGCCCTCTTCGGCGCCACGAATGGTCGGCATCAGAAAGCGTTTGTAGTGGGTTTCGAACTGCAACTCCAGCGCGCTTTCGAGCCCGTACTCCCGCGCCACGTGCTCGCGCCACCACTGGTTGACGTGGTCCACCAGCGCGCGGCCGATCTGCGCCGCTTCCTGCTGACCGTGGGCGCGGCGCAGCCAGACGAACGTCGAGTCGGTGTCGCCGTAGATAACCGTGTGTCCCTGAGCTTCGATCAGTTGCCGTGTGCGCAGCATGATTTCGTGGCCGCGCAACGTGATCGACGAGGCCAGACGCGTATCGAAGAAGCGGCAACCGCTGGAGCCGAGCACGCCGTAGAAGGCGTTCATGATGATCTTCAACGCCTGGGACAGCGGCGCATTGCATTCGCGCTTGGCGGTTTCACGACCCTCGGCGACCCGGGCGACAATGGCCGGCAAGCAATGCCGGGTTCTCGAAAAACGTGCACCGCGAAAGCCCGGCACGGACTCGCTGTCGTCGGGATGCCGCAAGCCTTCGATCAACCCGACCGGGTCGATGAGGAAGGTGCGAATGATCGACGGATAGAGGCTTTTGTAGTCGAGCACCAGCACCGATTCGTACAGACCCGGCTGCGAGTCCATCACAAATCCGCCGGGGCTGGCCTGCGCCGGCTTGGTGCCGAGGTTCGGCGCGACGAAGCCCTGACGGTGCATCAACGGCATGTACAGGTGCGTGAACGCCGCTACCGAACCGCCGCTGCGATCCGCCGGCAACCCGGTGACGCTGGCCCGTTCCAGCAAAAACGTCAGCAGTTCGGTCTTGGCGAAAATCCGCGTGACCAGCTCGCAGTCTTTGAGGTTGTAGGTGGCCAGGGCCGGTTTGTCCTCGGCGAACATGCGGTTGATTTCGTCCATGCGCTGGTACGGCGTGCTGATCGCCTTGCCTTCGCCGAGCAGGGTTTGCGCGACGTTTTCCAGGCTGAACGAGGGAAAACTCCAGGTCGCCGAGCGCAGGGATTCGATGCCGTCGATGATCAATCGCCCGGCGGCCGAGGCGAAGTAATGGTTGCGACTGCCGTGTTCACGCCACTGCATTTCTTCACCGCCCCGCCCCAGTTTCAGCGGCACCGCCAGCCGTCGTGCGTGTTCGTGAAGCACGCGTAAATCGAACTGCACGACGTTCCAGCCGATGATCGCGTCGGGGTCATGCCGGGCGAACCATTCGTTGAGTTTTTTCAGCAGCAGGGTTCGGGAGTCGCAGTACTCGAGCTGGAAATCCACCTCGCTGTCGTCGCCATTCGGTGGGCCGAGCATATAGACCTGGCGCTCGCCGCAGCCTTCCAGGGCAATCGAATACAGGTCGCCTTGAGCGGTGGTTTCGATGTCCAGTGACACCAGTCTGAGCGTTGGCCGATAGTCGGGATCGGGCTTCATCTGCGCGTCGAGCAGCAGGCCTTCGGCGTTGAGCGTGCCTGCGAAAAGGACCGGCGCCGTGATGAAACGCTCCATCATGTAGCGTTCCGGTGGCCGCACATCAGCTTCGAACATCTCGACGCCGGCCTTGCGCAGCGCTGTTTCCAGACGCATCAATTGACCGTGCTGCCGGCAATACAGGCCGAGCACCGGGCGATGTTCGAAATCCTGCAGCGTCAAGGGTTTAAGCTCGACGTTTTTTTCGCCGTGCAACACCGCTTCGGCCTGCGCGCGCTGCTCGGCCGGGATAAACGCCACCGACGGTTGATGCGGCAAACGGATGCGCCGGGGACCGGTGTCGGTCGCCAGCCAGAACTCGACTTCCGTACCGGTCGGGGTATCGCGCCAATGCCGGGTCAGGACGAAGCCCCGCTGTAAATCCACCACTGCAACCTCGAATCCGATTCAGGTGGTGATTCTACGCGTCATCGCGGGGGATAGTGTTCTCTGTAATGTGGCTGCAGTCCCTGTGGGAGCGAGCACCGCCGCTCCCACAGGGTTATGCGTGTTCTTAGCTGTCAGGTCAGATTTTCGCAGAAAAACCGCTGAATGACGTTTTTTGCGCGTTATCTGCCGCTTTCTCCCTTGCCCTCGGCGCTTGTCTCTACGATTCTTCAGGAACAACGACAACACCCGAGAAGCCATCATGAAAACCGTCGCCCAACTGCTCAAATTAAAGGCCAGCGAAAATCAGGAAGTTCACACCATTTCGCCCAACGATATGGTGCTGCAAGCGCTGATGGTCCTGGCCGCGAAAAACATCGGCGCCTTGCCGGTCGTGAAGAACGGTGAAGTCGTCGGCATCATCAGCGAGCGTGACTACGCGCGCAAACTGGTGCTAAAGGGCCGTTCGTCCGTGGGTACTCCGGTCAGCGAAATCATGGTCTCACCGGTGATCACCGTGGACACCCACCAAACCGTCGACACCTGCCTGGGCATCATGTCCGACAAACGCCTGCGTCACCTGCCGGTAGTGGAGAACGGCCAGTTGATCGGCCTGCTGTCGATCGGCGACCTGGTCAAGGAAGCCATCGCCGAACAGGCAGAGCTGATTCGTCAGTTGGAGCAGTACATCCGCGGCGAATAACGTCAGGCACCGTCATTCCCCTTGTGGGAGGCGGTGTTCAGACCGGCCAATGCCGGGCAAAGACCGGTGCCAGAGTGGGGTGCCGGTCAATTCGCTCAAGCCAGGCGAAAAAACCGGGGCGGGCGCTGCGCAAATGCTCCCGACTGCCCGCCCAACGCGTGATCACCGCCGCCAGCACATCCAGCGCCCCAGGCGACTCGTCCCCCAGGTACAACTCGCCCGAGAACTGATCAGCAAACACTTCCCAACTCCAGTGCAAACGCTCGCGAGCGCCAGCCATAAGGTTGTCTCTGGAGGGCTTGTCCGCCACGACCAGCCAGCGCTCGGGATAGTCGATGATGCCAATCGCCGCATAACAATTGCTGACGATAAACGCTATGCCACGGATGGCCTGATCGCGCTCGGCGGGGTTTTTCGGCAACAGTTTGGACTTGGGAAACGTGAGCCCGAGATGGATCAGAATCGCCGCACTTTCGGTGAGAATGCTGCCGTCGGGCAGTTGCAAGGTCGGAATCTGCTTAAGCGGGTTGAGTTTCTCCAAGGCGTGGGCGGCCTCCGGCGTCGTCTCGACGTCGATGAAACGGTACGCAATTTCGCACAGTTCGAGCGCGGCTTCTATTGTGGCTGCGCCGGAGTTCTTGTGTCCGTAGAGCTGGTACATAAACACCTCCATTGCGGTGCTTTCTTTGTAGCAGCTGACGCTGACGATGCTGGAAAATTTCTTTTTTTACCGCTGCATCCAAAGCGCTTTCCGACGGGTAGTACCTGTAGCAGCACCGTTGCTGCGCAGCGAACCCATCATTTTCGGAGAGATATTCATGAACGCCAGACAGCTGATTTGCCTTGCCGGTGTGTTTGTCGCCATCCCGGCAGCCTTTGCTCAGACCAGTCTGCCGGACAGCATCAAAGTTCCGGACGGGCACAAGGTCACTATGGAAACTACCGGGGTCGGCGAAATTACCTATGAATGCCGCGACAAGGTCAACGCGGCCGGCCAGACCGAGTGGTTTTTCGTCGGGCCCAAAGCGGTGCTCAATGATCGCAGCGGCAAACAGGTCGGCACCTACTTTGGTCCGCCAGCGACCTGGCAAGCGAAGGACGGCTCGAAAGTCACCGGCACCCAACTGGCCGTCGCCCCGTCGAGCCCGGGTAACCTGCCCTACCAACTGGTCAAGGCCAACCCGGCCGAGGGTAAAGGCGCGATGAGCGGCGTGAGTTACATCCAGCGCGTGGCGCTCAAGGGTGGGGTCGCCCCCAGCGCCGAGTGCACGGCGGCCAACAAGGGCAAGCAGGAAGTGGTGAAGTATCAGGCGGACTACATTTTCTGGGCGGCCAGTTAATCACCAGGCTGACGCAATTCCCTGTAGGAGCGAGGCTTGCCCGCGAAGTCGTCTGAACATTCAACATGGATGTTGGCTGACCCAACGTCTTCGCGGGCAAGCCTCGTTCCTACAGGATGTTGGATTGTTTGCTAGATTGCATGGGTATACACCCGCCCCTTTATTGATGGCTGAGATCTGTGTCCTTGCCCGAACCCATTTTTGACTACGAAGCCCGTTTGGCCGCCTGCGCGCGCGGTGAGCGTCAGGCGTTGCGGGATTTATACGTGCAGGAGAGTCCGCGGTTGCTCGGGGTCGCCAAACGTCTGGTGCGGGACACCGCGCTGGCCGAAGACATCGTCCACGACGCGTTCCTCAATATCTGGGCCGGCGCCGCTCGTTTCGATCCGGCGCGGGGTTCCGCCCGGGGCTGGATGTTCAGCGTGACCCGACATCTGGCGCTCAACTTCATCCGCGACAACCGCCGCGAGATTCAGGGCGATATCGACGTGCACAATAACGCTGAAACCTTCGATGCCGAGGCCCACTCCTCCCGTATCCATTTGTGCCTTGAGCAACTGGAACCGGCGCGGCGCACGTGCATCCTGCACGCCTACGTCGACGGTTATTCCCACGCTGAAATCTCACACAAACTCGGCACCCCGCTGGGCACCGTCAAAGCCTGGATCAAAAGGAGCCTGACGGCATTACGGGAGTGCATGGGATGAACAACCGACCTGCGGATGAAACCCCGGATCAACGCGACGAGCTGGCCAGCGAATATGTGCTCGGCACACTGTCGTCGGAGCAGCGCATGGAAGTTCAACAACGCCTGCACAACGATGCCGAGATGCGCACAGCGGTTGACGCCTGGGAGCGTCGCTTGCTGGGCCTGACTGAGCTCGCCGAGCCCCGAACGCCATCGTCCCATCTGTGGCATCGCATCGAACGCAGTGTCAACGCGTTGAGCCAACAACCGGCGAAACCAGTGGTCGAGCAGCCATCCTGGTGGAACTTGCTCCCCCTGTGGCGCGGGCTCGCCGGTGCAGGGCTGGCGGCCACGTTACTGCTCGGTGCGCTGATGCTGACGCAGACAACGGGCAAACCGACCTATCTGGTGGTGCTGGTCGCGCCTCAAGACAAGGCTCCGGGCTGGGTGATTCAGGCCAGCAATCCCAGAGAAATCCAGCTGATCCCGCTGGGCGTCGCGCAGGTGCCGGAGGACAAGGCACTGGAGTTCTGGACCAAGGCCGAAGGCTGGCAGGGGCCAGTGTCTCTGGGGTTGGTGAAACCGGGGCAGACGCTGTCGATTGCGCTGGACAAACTGCCGCCACTGGAGCCTGACCAGCTGTTCGAGCTGACGCTGGAGAATCCCGAGGGCTCGCCGATCGGCAAGCCCACCGGGCCGATTCAATTCATAGGACGTGCGGTGAAAGTGATCTGATAGCGAAACGACCGGTCACTTCCCCGCCCGCGCCATGCAGCGCTGATAACGTTCATCAACCCGCTTGGCAAACCACGCCGTCGTGAGTTTTCGGGTAATTTTCGGGCTCTGCAGCACGATGCCCGGTAGTACCGCACGCGGCAACGAGCGGCCTTCAGCCTCTTCGGCCAGCTCGAAGACGCGCTGATACAATCGGGTGTCCTCGAACTCGAGGCTTTTGCCCTTCTCCAGCTGATCCCTGATGGCCGGATTGCGCATGCCCAAGCGCTTGCCGAGGGTACGCGCGGCAAGCTCCGTGGCGCCGGGCATGATCGAGTCGTAGCGCACCAGATCGCCATCCAGCGCCAGCGCAATACCCGAAGCACGGCTCACAGCGTTCTGAAACGCAGCATTGCGGCTCGCGTACCACCCGGCGTTGAAATCGGCGAAGCGGTACAGCGGCTGTTTGTAGCTCACTGGATATCCCAGCAAATGGGCAATACCGAAATACATGCCGCCGCGACGACTGAACACTTCTCGCCGAATCGTGCCGTCCACCGGGTACGGATAATTGCGCGCCTGTTGCTCGGCGAAGTCGATGCTGACCTGCATCGGGCCACCGGTGTGCACCGGGTTGAAACCGCCGAACAGCGTCCGTCCCATGGGCACCATGCCGATGAAGTCATCGAAGATCGCGCTGAGTTCCTTTTCGCTACGCGCCGCCTTCAGCCGGTCGCTATAGCTCTTGCCGTTGCCCGAACTCACTTGCAACGCCCCGCTCACTAGCAGGCCGGGGATGTGGACCTTCGCGGCACGCCGGTCGATCTCATCCCGGGCGATCTTGCCCAGACCCGGCACCGACGGGTCAACCTGAAACGTTGACTCCTGCTCGGTGACCGCCAGTACGGAACACACGTTTTGTGTGGACGGATATATCTCCTGCGCAGCAAACGCGGCGTAGATGTCCGTGGCCCAGCCTTGGCGGTCCACGGTTTTGGCCGGCAGGAGGCGCACAATCTCGGCCTTCACCTCCGCGGGTGGGCGAGCCGGAGCTTCCTGCGTGCGCTGAGTTCCGCAACCGGCCAGCACCAACAGCGCAGCAACACTCATGATCAATCGATTGGTTTGCATGGTGCTCCATCAAAACCGCTGAACCGGGTTAACCATACGATCAATGGCATGGCGCAGGCTATGACTCTAACGGCACTGCCCCTGTTCCCGACATCGTTGTAGCGGCTGCCGGGCTTGCGAGGCTGCGGGGCCTTTTTCCGTCGGGCAGTCCGACTGCCATCCCTCTTTGCCTGGACCATACTGGGTCGACGCATCGTTAAGGACAGGCGCATGAACCGTAGCGACGTACTGATCATCGGCGCCGGCCCCACCGGGTTGGTCCTCGCGCTGTGGCTGAGAAAACTGGGGATCCACGTGCGGATTCTCGACAAGACCTCGGCACCCGGTACCACTTCACGGGCATTGGCGGTGCAGGCGCGGACGCTGGAGCTGTATTGCCAGCTCGACCTCAGCGACGCCGTGATACAGGGCGGTCATCGCGTGGCGGCGGCCAATTTCTGGGTCAGGGGCGAACCGGTGGCGCGCTTGCCGTTGAGCCGGGTTGGCGAAGGCTTGACGCCTTATGCGTTCCTCGAAATATTTCCTCAGGACGAGCACGAGCGGTTGCTGATCGAACGCCTGGAAGCCTTTGGCACCCGGGTCGAGCGCAACACCGAGCTGGAGAGTTTCGAGGAAACCGGCGACGGCATCACCGCACGTCTGCGCTTGCCAGATGGTCAACAGGAAACCTGTCAGGCCTGTTACCTCGCCGGATGCGACGGCGCGAGCTCGAGGGTGCGCAAAACCCTCGACACCGGATTTCCCGGCGGCACCTACCAGCAGATTTTCTACGTGGCGGATGTGCAGGCCAGCGGGCCGACGTTTAATGGCGAACTGCACGTGGATCTCGATGAGGCGGATTTTCTCGCGGTGTTTCCATTGGCCGGTGAAGGTCGCGCGCGGCTGATCGGAACGGTCCGCGACGAACGCGCCGAACAGGCCGAAACCCTGCAGTTTGAAGACGTCAGCAGTCGGGCCATCGAACATCTAAAGGTGAGAATCGAACAGGTGAACTGGTTCTCGACCTACCGCGTGCATCATCGGGTGGCTGATCACTTTCGCAGCGGCCGCGCTTTCCTGTTGGGCGATGCCGCACACGTCCACAGCCCCGCGGGCGGCCAAGGCATGAACACCGGGATTGGCGATGCCATCAACCTCGCGTGGAAACTCGCGGCCGTATTGAGCGGTGGCGCGACGCCAAAACTGCTCGACACTTATGAAACCGAGCGCATCGCGTTTGCCCGCAAACTGGTCGCCACCACAGACCGGGTGTTCAGCTTCGTCACCGCCGAAGGACGCGTGGCCGATTTGCTGCGCACGCGCCTGGCGCCGTTCCTGCTGCCAAAAATGGCTTCCTTCGAGACCTCCCGCGAGTTCCTGTTCCGCACGGTGTCGCAGATCACGCTCAACTATCGCGGGATGCCGTTGAGCGCCGGCGTCGCCGGTCACGTGCATGGCGGCGACCGGCTGCCCTGGGCGCACGACGGTGAAGGGGATAATTTCGGGCCGCTGAAGTGCCCGACCTGGCAGGTGCATGTGTACGGTGACACCAGCGACGAAATGATCGCCTGGTGCAACGAACATCACCTGCCGTTGCATGTGTTTTACTGGCGGCCGGCGTTTGAAACGGCAGGCATGGGGCGTAACGGATTTTACCTGCTACGGCCGGATACCTATGTGGCGATTGCCGAGACGAACTCCGATCCGAAAGTGATCGAGCGGTATTTCCGGGATCACGGGATACGGCCGTTTTTTGGTGTCCCCTGCTGAACAAAAATCCACTGTAGGAGCGAGCTTACTCGCGATGGTGTGTCAGTTTGCATAGTGGCGGCTGACACTCCATCGCGAGCAAGCTCGCTCCTACAGGGATACAACGCATTACTTCGGAATTTCCAGCCCGCGCACCACCGCTGGCCGGGCGAGGAAGCGCTCCAGCACCCGTGTCACGTTAGGGAAATTCGTGATGCCCACCAGATCGCCTGCCTCATAGAAGCCGATCAGGTTGCGCACCCACGGGAACGTCGCGATGTCGGCGATGGTGTAGCGATCGCCCATGATCCAGTCGCGCCCTTTCAGGCGTCCATCGAGCACGCTCAACAAGCGTTTACTCTCCTCGACGTAGCGATCCCGAGGCCGTTTGTCTTCGTAATCCTTGCCGACGAATTTGTTGAAGAATCCGAGCTGGCCAAACATGGGCCCGATACCGCCCATCTGAAACATCAGCCATTGGATCGTCTCGTAACGGGCCGCCGATTCCTGGGCCAGCAACTGCCCGCTCTTGTCCGCGAGATAGATCAGAATTGCGCCGGATTCAAACAACGGCAGCGGCTTGTCGCCCGGACCGTGGGGGTCGAGGATCGCCGGGATCTTGTTGTTGGGGTTCAGCGAAAGAAACTCGGGGGACAACTGGTCGTTGGTATCGAAGCCCACACGATGCGGTTCATAGGGCAGCCCGATCTCTTCGAGCATGATCGACACCTTGACGCCGTTGGGGGTCGGCAAGGAGTAGAGCTGAATCCACTCGGGGTTTTGCGCTGACCATTTCTGGGTGATGGGGAAAGCAGACAGATCGGTCATCACAAGGATCCGAAGAAATTGAGAGAGACGATCATAGTGTGAGCGACTGAAGGGTGCGATGTCTGGCGTATCGATAGTGATGATTAGCAAGATCAATGGATTGCAGCCCTCTCCGGGGCCACCCCGTGTACCGTGTCCATAATTCCGCAACATCCTGTTGATAACCTCTGCACTAACCCGTTCAAGGTTGCCGGTCGAACCAAACGGGGTTCAGTGGACTCTGAGTGTTGCCCTTTCGGAAACGGACCGGTTCAACGACATGGAAAACACCCGACGCTGGGAGCCAGGCGGCGCAAGCGCGGGGTGAAAGGTTTGTCAGCCTTAACCGAACGCGCTGAAGACTTTTACTCAAATGACGAACTTGTTGAAATTCGCCAAACGCTTCAAGCATCGTGCGTACGTCTTGCTACCCGCCCTGTTGGCAGTCAGTGCGATCGTCCTGTCGCTGGAGGTCCGGGAAAGCCGCGCCCAACCGGCTGACGGCACCCAGACGCTGGTATTCCTGCGTCATGCGGAAAAACCTGCTGGCGGCCTCGGCCAGCTCAATTGCCAGGGCCTGAACCGCGCCATCGATCTGGCGACCTTGCTCCCGGAAAAATTCGGCAAGGCTAATTACGTGTTTGCGGCCAACCCGACGCGCAATGTCGAGGAAGGCGAACTGGACAATTCCTACAGTTACATTCGTCCCCTAATGACCATCAGCCCCAGCGCAATCAAGCTCGGTTTGCCGGTGAACATCAACTTCTCGGCCAACGACACCAGCGACCTGGCCGATGAGCTGCTCCACGACAAGTATCACAACTCGGTGATCTACACCGCCTGGTCCCATGGCTACCTGCCCGAGTTGATCAACAAGGTCGCCGGCGAAGCCGTCGGCAAAAAACAGAACATCACCGATGACTGGGAGTCCGGCGACTACGACTCGCTGTACGTACTCACGCTCACCTGGCATAACGGCAAGGCCAGCCTGCAGAGCCAAAGTTACAAGCAGGGCCTGGATAACGGCCCGCAGACCTGTCCGACTTAAGGGGTGATGGTTTGAGTTTTGTAGCGCCTGTCATGGCCCCTTCGCGGGCAAGCCCGCTCCCACATTAGATCTGTGGTATTTACACCGCATTGTGGCAGTGGGCTTGCCCGCGAAGGGGCCGGCGAACACCCCATCACCCGCGCAGACTGCCCCGCTCCCGGAGGTACTCGATAACCGCCCCCCGATCCCCGGCAAATTCGATTCGCGCCCCTTTCTTCTCCCGCTGGAACGCATACATCGGGTCGTAATACTCACGCAGCAATCCCTCGATCCAGCCTCGGTGCAAATCCACCGCGCCGCTGCGCGCCTGCTCCGCCAATGCCTCTTCCATCAGAATCGACATCCGTCGATGGCGTTCGCCGCCCAAGCGTTTCTGCACGTTGTTCAGGCTCGCCAGCAAACGCTCGGAAAACAGTCCGAAGCCTTCATCGCCCTGCACGCCGATGAACTCGGCACACAAGTCCACCACGTAATCGCGCAGGATCCGGTCAACCCGGCCTTCGAGCGTGTCTTCCAGCCAGACCATCGGAAATTGCTGCATGCCCTGGAACAGCGGCAACGGCAAGGCGCAGCTACCGATCATGCGGTTTTCGTCTTCCAGCACAAATTGTTCGATACCGTGGCTGCGCTTTTTCAGCACATCCACGGCCAGAGCGTTCTCAAAATCAATGTTGGACGGTTGCCCCGTGGCGCGCTTGCCGAAACTGGAGCCACGGTGGTTGGCGTGACCTTCAAGGTCGAGGCCGTTGCGCAAATGCGTGAGCACCTCGGTCTTGCCGGTGCCGGTCAAGCCGCCCAGCAGGACGAAATCACATTGCGCCACGGCCTGATCGATCGTCTCCAGCAGAAAGGTACGCATGGCCTTGTAGCCGCCACCGACCCGCGGATAATCGATACCCGCCTCGTCCTTGAGCCACTGCTGGACGATCTGCGAACGCAAGCCGCCACGAAAACAATACACATACCCCTCAGGGTGCGCCCGGGCAAAATCGGCCCAGGCCTGGATACGCCAGGACTTGATGTCGCCGGACACCAGTTGATGGCCCATTACAATCGCCGCTTGCTGACCGTGATGTTTGTAGCAGGTGCCAACCCGCTGTCGCTCGCTGTCGTTCATCAGCGGAAGGTTGACCACACCGGGGAAGGAACCCTTAATGAATTCGACGGGCGCGCGAGCATCCATCATCGGTCGGTCACTGAGGAAGAGGTCGCGGTAATCGGTGAACTGGAGGGACATCAGAACACCTCGACCGCGTTGGTCTGTCGCTCGACCAGTTCACCGATGGGCTCAAGGCTCAGGCCCAGTTCGGCGGCGACCCCGAGAAATTGCTCGTTGCCCTCGGGAGTAACCGCCACCAGCAGGCCACCGCTGGTCTGCGGATCGCACAGCACGCGTTTGTGCAGCTCCTGAAGACGCCCCAGTTTGCTGGCGTAACTCTCGTAATTACGCAGCGTACCGCCCGGTACGCAGCCTTGGTCGAGGTAGTACTCGACACCCGCAAGACGCGGCACACGGTCGTATTCGATGCGAGCGGTGACATGGCTGCCGTCGGCCATTTCTACCAGATGCCCGAGTAGGCCAAAACCGGTGACATCGGTCATCGCGGTCACGCCGTCGAGCTTGCCGAAGCGGCTGCCGGGTTTGTTCAGGGTGCACATCCAGTCGCGGGCCAGGCCGATGTCGGCATGGCGCAACTTGCCCTTTTTCTCGGCAGTGGTGAGGATGCCGATGCCAAGGGGTTTGGTGAGGTAGAGCAGGCAACCGGCGATGGCGGTGTCATTGCGCTTCATGTGGCGTTTTTGCACCAGCCCGGTGACCGCGAGGCCAAAGATCGGCTCCGGCGCGTCGATGGAGTGTCCGCCGGCTAATGGAATTCCCGCGTCATCGCACACTGCGCGTCCGCCGCGAATCACCTCCCGGGCAATCTCCGGCGCCAGCACATTCACCGGCCAGCCGAGAATCGCGATCGCCATCAACGGATCGCCGCCCATGGCGTAGATGTCGCTGATGGCATTGGTCGCGGCGATGCGGCCGAAATCGAAGGGGTCATCGACGATCGGCATAAAGAAGTCTGTGGTCGAGACCACACCGCGCTCTTCATCGATCGCATACACCGCCGCATCGTCGCGCGAGGCATTGCCGACCCAGAGCCTGGGGTCAAGGTTCTGCGCCCCGCTGCCGGCCAGAATCACTTCGAGCACCTGAGGGGAAATCTTACAGCCACAGCCTGCGCCGTGGCTGTACTGGGTCAGACGGATCGGCTCCTTCATGCGGTGCACCTTGTGAAGTCAATGCCGCCGATTCTAGCAGAGCAGCCTCGACCCGAGCGCCAAGCACTTTGGCCAGTGCCACTCAGGTTGAGGGGCGCGACAAGGGTTATAGGCAGTAATCAGTGGGTTTTTCAGAAAATGCAGGGTAACCAGCCGCAAGTCATGCCGCCACTGGCGACCGCCGTCTGACAATCCGACTGAATTTTCCGCAGCCCCGACGATCCTTCTATTACCACAGGGAGGAATACGGGCTTTATGAACAACGCAAAACTTTTCGTCATTGAATACACCCTTCATGGCGCCCCCAAGTCTTTCATTATTCGCCTGGACAAGATGGATAATGCGGAGGCCTGGCATTGGGCGAGCTGTGACGCCGGAGTGGGTCGAATCCCGCGCTTTGGCCGGGAAAAAGTGCAAAAAACCAGCAAACCGATGGCGGAGAAATTCGGTGTGGAAAACGTCAAGTGGCGGCCAGCGGGCTAACGACGATTATTCTGTAGGAGCGAGCTTGCTCGCGATGGACGTTAACGATGGCGCGTGTTTGCTGAATAAACGCGTCGCTTGTGAGTCCATCGCGAGCAAGCTCGCTCCTACAGTCATCACAGTCAGCGTTGGGCGCACTTGCAACTTTTGCTCGCGCATTCCTCACCGTGTTCATGGTGTTTGGCGCAGGCTTCGCAGCAGTAGTGCTTGCCGTGGCGTGCGATAGGATGCTGGCCCAGTTTGCACGAGCATTTCGGGCAGTCGCAGGTACTTTCACTGTCGATCATGAGTCTGACTCCATGGGTGGTGGTTGTCGGGGTCCGTTGCCGGACCCGTCTCACCAGTGTAGGAGCAAAGCTTGCTCGCGAATCAGAAGTTCGCGTTCTTCGCGAGCAAGCTTTGCTCCTACAGGAAATCAACGGCGGTCAGGTCTGCCGCGTATTGCTGCGATACATGAACACCAGCGCCAACCCGAGCAACACCATCGCCAGTACCCGACTGCCCGACAACTCGATCGCCGGGTTGCCCAGCCAGCCGAAGTTATCGATCAGCATCCCCATGCCCAGTTGCCCGACGATCACCGCGACCGTCGCGACCGCCGTGCCGACGCGCGGCACCGCCCCTACCATGACCATCATGTACACCACGCCGAACAACGCGCCGCTGAGCTGCCATTTCGGCACATCCAGAAGACTCACGGCATGGGCCGGTTCGAAAAACAGGATCAACAACCCGGTGCTCACCGCGCCCACCACGAACGTCAGCAAACTGCTGCGCAGCACACCGACCGTTTCGCCCAGACGTCCGTTGATCGCCGCCTGGACACTCAACACCGCACCGGCGGCCACGACCACTGCCAATAAAATAATCAGATTCATCATCAACCCCGGGCGATCAGAACAAGTGCCGCGACAATCAGCAGCAAGGCCAGCCAACGTTCACCGTTGACCTTTTTGCGCGTGGCGCCGAACCAGCCGAAGTGGTCGATCAACACGCTTTTACCAACTTGCCCGGACAGGATCGCGATCATCGTCATCGCAATGCCGATGTGCGGCGTGGCCAGGGTCAGCACCACCACGTACATCGGCCCGAGAAAACCGCCGATCAACTGCCAGCGCGGCAGCGTATTCAAGGCCGGGCCCTGTTGCGGGCCGCTGAACAACAGCAGCAGGAACAGAATCGCCGAGCCAACGCCGAAGATGCTCAAAGTCGCCCACAGGTGCCCGACCTGGACGCCGAGCGGGCCTAGCAGGCCGGCCTCCACGGAAAGCCCCATGCCGGCGAGGATGACCAGTGGCAAGAGCAGCAGCCGAAACCCCGGGTGGACCGCCGGCGTTGCAGCGACGTCGATTGAAGAAGATTGCATAAGGAAAACCTACCCGTTATCAAATGAAAAACACGCCCCCTGTAGGAGCACGAGATTGCTCCTACAGGGGATGGTGGTGGCGAGCATTATTGGCTGGCGATCCTTTGCGATAAATGGGAGCATCCTGACAACACTTTTGCGCAACTCGCACAGCAGGATTCGACATGCACGGCCTCAACGAATTGGGATTCAAGGCGCTTCGGCTGTTTGTCGCGGTACTCGATCATGGCAGCTTTTCCGAAGTCGCCCGCCGCGAGGGCCTGGCGCCCTCCTCGATTTCCCGGCAGATCCAGTTGATGGAACAGGCCCTGAGCCAGCAACTGCTTTACCGCCACACCCGCGCCGTCACGCCAACCGAGGCCGGGCGAATGCTCGGCCACCATGCGCGATTGGTGCTGGTGCAACTGGAAGAAGCCGAGCAAGCGTTGCAGGAACAGCGAAGCGAACCCAGCGGGCTGGTGCGGATCAACGCCCCGGTGGTGTTTGGGCAACGGCACCTGACGCCATGGCTCGGGCGGTTGTGCGAGCGTTATCCGAAACTGCAACTGGACATCCAACAGACCGACAGCTACATCGATCCGCTGCAGGAAGGCGCCGACCTGCTGTTTCGCATCGGCCCGCTGCACGACTCGAGCATGCAGGCGCGGATTCTGGCGCCCCATCGCTTCCAGGTCGCGGCGAGCCCCGCCTACCTCGCACGTCATGGCACCCCGCAAAATCCGGCAGACCTGGCGGCGCATCAATGCCTGGCGTACAAAGGCGTGACCGGCCAGCAGCGCTGGTTTTTTCGAAAGGATCAGCAGGACTGGACGCCCTACCCGGTGAAAGGACCGATCACCGGTAACCACGCCGACACGCTCACCCAAGCCGCCGAACAAGGCCTGGGGCTGGTGATGTTTCCGTCATGGCTGATTGGCGAAGCGGTGCGCAACGGCAAGCTGGTGCCGGTGCTGGGGGACTATCAAGTGTCCAACAGCCTTGAGCCGCAACAAATCGCCGTGCTCTGGCCCGGGAGTCGACGGTTGTCGGTGAAAGTGCGGACGGTGATTGATTTTTTTGTCGAATGTTTTGGGCCAGTGCCGTATTGGGACAGACCATAGATCGAGCGCCACAAACCCTGTGGGAGCGGGCTTGCCCGCTCCCACAGGTTAGATGGCGCTAGCTAGATCCTGAACTGTCCGACCAAACTGCCCAAACGCCGACCAAGATCCGCCAGGCTGCGGGACGTCTGGGCGCCGAGTTGGGTTTCGTCGGCCACGTTGTCCACGGCCACCGCGATCTGGTGCACGCTGCGGTTGATTTCTTCGGCCACGGCGGTCTGCTCTTCGGCGGCACTGGCGATCTGCGCGTTCATCGAATTGATGGTGCCGATCAGCTGGGCCATGGTGTCGAGCGAGGCACCCGCTTCATTGGCTTGGGCCGAGGTGCCGTCGCCGGCCTCGCTGGAACGGCGCATCGCTTCCACCGCTGATTGAGTGCCGGCCTGCAAGCGATCGATCATGCCCTGAATTTCCTGGGTGCTGATTTGCGTGCGACTCGCCAGCGCCCGCACCTCGTCGGCCACCACCGCAAAACCGCGACCGGCCTCCCCGGCACGGGCCGCTTCGATCGCAGCGTTGAGCGCCAACAGGTTGGTCTGCTCGGCAATCGAACGAATCACCCCGAGCACGCTGACAATCGATGACACGTCCTTTTGCAGGCTGTCGAGGGACACGCCGCTGCTGCGAATATCGTCCACCAACGCATGAATCTTCACGATGCTGCCCGCCACCACACGCTTGGCGGCCTGGCCTTCTTCGTCAGTTTGCTGAGCGGCGACGGCGGCGTTTTGCGCACTTTTGGCCACTTCTTGCGCGGCAGCCGACATCTGGTTGATCGCCGTGGCGACCTGATCGGTCTCGTGACGCTGACGCTCCATTGCTTGATCAGAGCGCTGGGCCTGATCGGACACCTGATTCACCAGCCCGGTCAGCTGCGACGTCATTTCAGTGATCTGACGCACCAGACCGTGGATCTTGTCGACAAAACGGTTGAACGAACCCGCGAGCTGGCCGAGCTCGTCCTGGCTGGTGATGGTCAGGCGCCGCGTCAGGTCGCCCTCGCCCGCCGCGATGTCATCGAGGTTGGCTTTCATCAGGTTCAGCGGACGCAGGATGGTGTTGGCCAGCAGCATGCCGGCGACGGCGATCAGCAACAGCACCACCACGGCGATGCCGATGATGCTCAGCAACACGCCTTCCATGCGCTCCTGAACCTTGGCCTCGACCACCGCCACTTGCGCCTCGATACCGTCGAGGTTGACCGAGGTGCCGACGGCCATGTCCCACTTCGGCAGGTATTCGGTGTAGCCGAGTTTCGGCACCAGCACCTGAGTGTTGCCGGGCAATGTCGAGCTGTAGTGCAGGTAATGAGTGCCGTCCTTGGCGACTTTCACCAAATCTCGGTTGACGTAGACGCCGTTCGGATCACGGTTGTCCTTAAAACTCTGGCCCACGCCTTCGGGGCTGCTGGCCTTGAACAGGCGCACGGTGTTGGAGTCGTAGCCGAAGAAGTAGCCATCCTTGCCGTAGCTGATGCTCGACAGCAATTTGATCGCCTGCGCTCGCGCTGCGTTATCACCCGGGGCAGCTGCATCGTAGAGCGGTTTGATCGCCGTCATGGCCACGGCCACATAACTTTGCAGGGTGGCCTTGGCATCGCTGAGCAGGCGCTGACGGGTGTCCTCGACTTCCTTGCGGGCTTGTTCCTGCAGTACGAACACCGTGGTCAGGCTTATGACCAGCGCAAAGAGCAGCACCGGGAGGACGGCAAGGGACAGGACTTTAGCCTTCAGGCTCATGCGCATGACAGGTTCACTCTTTTTTTATTTTATTGGCGTGGTTAAAGGTTTTAACGGCACGCGAAACCAAAAGTTGAGCCAGCTTCACACTGAGACCCTGTGGGAGCGAGCTTGCTCGCGATGACGGCGGTAAATTCAGAATTGATGTGACTGACAGACCGCTATCGCGAGCAAGCTCGCTCCCACAGGGGGGCCGTGTTTAGAGCACCATCGCGGCCACCCAGCCGAACGCCAGCAACGGCAGGTTGTAATGCAGGAATGTCGGAACCACGGTGTCCCAGATATGGTGATGCTGGCCGTCGATGTTCAGGCCGGAGGTCGGGCCCAGCGTCGAGTCCGAGGCCGGCGAACCGGCGTCGCCCAACGCACCGGCAGTGCCGACGATGCACACGATGGCGATCGGGCTGAAACCCAGCTGCACACACAACGGTACGAAAATCGCTGCCAGAATCGGAACGGTGGAAAACGACGAGCCGATGCCCATGGTCACCAGCAGACCGACCAGCAACATCAACAACGCGCCGATGGCTTTGCTGTGACCGATCCACGACGCCGACGCTTCAACCAGGGTTTGCACCTGGCCGGTGGCTTTTATCACCTCGGCAAACCCCGAGGCAGCGATCATGATGAAGCCGATCATCGCCATCATCTTCATGCCTTCGGTGAACAGATCGTCGGTGTCGCGCCACTTCACGATGCCCGACACCGAGAAGATCAGAAACCCCACCAGTGCGCCGATGATCATCGAGTCCAGCAGCAGCTGGATAATGAACGCCGCCGCGATGGCCACACCCGCGACCATCAGGCTCAGCGGGTTGTACTGCACCGCGACCTGCTCGACCTGCTCGATCTTTGCCAGGTCATAGACGCGCTTCTTGCGGTAACTGACAAAGGCTGCCGCCAGACCCACCACCATGCCCAACGCCGGAATGCCCATGGCATGGGTGACGTTGATACCGCTGATATCAACGCCGCTGCGGGCCACGTTGGCCAGCAGAATTTCATTCAGGAAGATATTGCCAAAACCCACCGGCAGGAACATGTACGGCGTGATCAGACCGAAGGTCATGACGCAGGCAATCAGGCGCCGGTCCAGTTGCAGCTTGGTCAGCACATACAACAATGGCGGCACCAGCAGCGGAATAAACGCGATATGTATCGGTAGAATATTCTGGGAAGCGATGGCCACTCCTCCCAGCAAACCGATTAACAGCCACTTGACCGAGCCACCACCGCTGGCGTGCTGGCGATCGACCATGGCCAGGGCCTTGTCCGCCAGCGCATGGGCCAGTCCGGACTTGGCAATCGCCACCGCGAAGGCGCCGAGCAAAGCATAAGACAACGCCACCGTCGCCCCGTCGCCGAGGCCGCTGTTGAACGCTTTCAGGGTGGCGTCGATGCCCAGACCACCGGTCAGGCCACCCACCAGCGCGCCGATAATCAGCGCGATCACAACGTGCACGCGGGACAGGCTGAGCACCAGCATGACGCCGACCGCGGCAATTACAGCATTAATCATCGTTACCTCAAGGCAAGCGAAATGAGCCCGGCCGGCAGTCTGCGAAGAGCCGCCAGCGGATCAAGGAATGGGTTTTATTAGAGGGCGCGCACTTTGAAGCAAGCGCGCGCAGGCTGCAAGCCTCAAGAAAGTCGTTCGTGCGCCGTTATAGTGCAAAGTCTAAGATATTTATCGAATAAGGACGTCTCCATGTCGCTCAGACAACTTTCCATTCAATGGAAAATCACCCTGCTGGCCGGGCTGTGCCTGGCGGGTATCGTGACCTTGCTGGTAGGTCTTTCGCTGTACCGCATGGAGCACAGCTCCGAGCTGGTGAAAGCGTCGAGCATGGAGATGCTCACGGAAGCCGCTCAGGCCCGGATCGAATCTCAAGGCGAAAATCAGGCTCTGAACATTCGCCAGCAGTTCATGGACGCCTATCAATATGGCCACGGCTTTTCGCGTCAGGTCTTATTCCTGCGTGACCAGGCCGAAAAGCGCTTTCTCGATGCCTTCGACCTGCGCGAAGACCTGACCCGTCAGGTCAAATCCGCGCTGCAAGCCAACCCGGAGTTGCTCGGCCTGTCCCTGGTGTTCGAACCCAATGCGCTGGACGGCAAGGACGACCTGTTCGCCGGCCAGGCGGAGCTGGGCAGTAACGATAAGGGCCGTTTCGCGCTCTACTGGTCGCAGGCGACGCCGGGCGAGTTGACGTCCATGGCGCTGCCCGAAACTGACTTGGCCGACACCCGCGCCGGCCCCAGTGGCGAACCTGCCAATGCCTGGTTCACCTGCCCGCGCACTTCGCTCAAGCCCTGCGTGATCGAACCCTACTTCTATGTGATCGACGGCCAAAACGTGCTGATGACCAGCATCGTGTTCCCGCTGATGGTCAACGGCAAAGTCATCGCTTCGCTATCGGTGGACATCAACCTGAACAGCCTGCAAGCAATCAGTCAGGGCGCGAGCAAAAAGCTCTATGACGGCCAGACCAGCGTCAGCATCATCAGCCCGGCCGGTTTGCTTGCCGGCCACAGCCCGGACGCCAGCAAACTCAGTCAGCGCCTGGACGCCGTCGACAACACCAGCGGCGCGGAGCTGATCCGCATGCTCGCCGCCAGCAGCAAAACCGCCAGCCTGCACAGCCATCAGCAGTTGAAAGTGTTGTCGCCGTTCCAGCCGATTCCAGATGGAAAGCCGTGGGGCGTGCTGCTCGACGTACCGGAAAAAGTCCTGATCGGCCCGGCTGAAGCGCTGAAGAAACAACTAGATGACAGCAACACCGCCGGCACGTTGGTTGAACTCGGCCTCGGTGTGCTGGCGGCGTTGATCGGCCTGTTGCTGGTGTGGCTGATGGCACGCAGCGTGACCAGACCGATCCTCGGCGTGGCGCAGATGCTCGAAGACATCGCCAGCGGTGAAGGCGACCTGACCCGGCGTCTGGCTTACGACAAAAAGGATGAATTGGGCCAGTTGGCTGGCTGGTTCAACCGTTTCCTCGACAAGCTGCAACCGATCATCGCCGAAGTGAAACGCTCGGTGCAGGACGCCCGCAGCACGGCGGATCAGTCCTCCGCCATCGCCACGCAGACCAGCGCGGGCATGGAGCAGCAATACCGCCAGGTCGATCAGGTGGCCACCGCCTCCCACGAAATGAGCGCCACTGCCCAGGACGTTGCCCGCAGCGCCGCGCAAGCGGCACAGGCTGCAAAGGATGCGGATCAGGCGACTCGCCGCGGATTGACGGTGATCGACCAGACCACCGCCAGCATCGACAACCTCGCCGCCGACATGAGTGCGGCCATGGTGCAGGTCGAGGGCCTGGCGGCGAACAGCGAGAAAATCGGTTCGGTGCTGGAAGTGATTCGCGCCATCGCCGAGCAAACCAACCTGCTGGCCCTCAATGCCGCCATCGAAGCGGCCCGTGCCGGTGAAGCCGGCCGTGGTTTCGCCGTGGTGGCCGACGAAGTGCGCAACCTCGCGCGGCGTACGCAGGAGTCTGTCGAAGAAACCCGCCTGGTGATCGAGCAGTTGCAGAGCGGCACCCAGGATGTGGTGGGTTCGATGAACAACAGCCATCGTCAGGCCCAGGGTAGCGTCGAGCAGGTCAGCCAGGCCGTCACCGCATTGCGCCAGATTGGCGACGCGGTGACGGTGATCAGCGACATGAACCTGCAGATTGCCAGCGCGGCGGAAGAACAAAGTGCGGTAGCGGAAGAAATCAATAATAACGTGGCGACCATTAGGGACGTGACCGAGTCGCTGTCCGGGCAGGCCAATGAGTCGGCGCGGGTGAGCCAGTCGCTCAATAGTCTGGCGAATCAGCAGCAGGGGTTGATGGATCAATTCCGCGTCTGATTACGCGGACCAATGTGGGAGCGAGCTTGCTCGCGATAGCGGCCTGACAGTCGACATTAGATGGTGAATGTTCTGTCGCTATCGCGAGCAAGCTCGCTCCCACAAGGTAATCAGCGTGCCTCAGATCGGTGTTAGCGTTTGGGGAGTTCGATAAGCACCTTCAACCCGCCCCACTCGCTCTCTTCCAGCCGCAATTCCCCGCCCCACGTGTCGACGATGTCGCGCACAATCCCCAGCCCCAACCCATGCCCATCCGTCTGCTCATCCAGCCGCGTGCCTCGGTTGATCACCTGATCACGCTGATCCTCGGGAATCCCCGGCCCATCATCTTCCACGCTTAGCTGAAATCCTTCAGCTGTCTCGACCACGCTCAACCGCACCTCGGCATCCGCCCACTTACAGGCGTTGTCCAGCAGATTGCCCAGCAGCTCCAGCAAATCTTCACGATCCCAAGGCAACTGCAACCCGGCCGGCGCGCGATAGTTGAGCGCCAGATGTTCACCGTGAATCATGTTCAACGTGGCGAGCAATCCCGGCAGTTGCGCATCGCAATCAAACAGCGCCCCCGGCAGCGCATCGCCGGACAGCCGGGCGCGATTGAGCTCGCGGTTGAGTCGCTGCTGAACCTGTTCCAGTTGCGCCTTGAGGAGCTTGCGCAACTCGGGATGGGCTTCGAGTTTTTCACTGGACGCCACGCTCAACAAAACGGCCAGTGGAGTTTTCAAGGCATGCCCGAGGTTGCCCAACGCATTGCGCGAACGCTTGAGGCTGTCTTCAGTGTGCGCCAGCAAATGGTTGATCTGAGCCACTAGCGGTTCAAGCTCCAGCGGCACCTGATCATCCAGTTGCGAACGTTGGCCCTGCTGCAACTGGGCGATCTGCTCGCGAGCCCTTTCCAGTGGGCGCAAGGCGCGGCGCACGGTGATCCGCTGCAACAGCAGAATCAGCAACAGCCCCGCCAACCCCAACCCCAGACCCACTTGCTGCATGCGCTTGAAACTGTCGCGCACCGGGGTGTAGTCCTGGGCGACGCTGATGGAAATCGATTGGCCGAGTCGGCGATAGTCCGAACGCAAGACCAGCAATTGCTGGCCTTCCGGCCCCAGTTGCAGGTTGCTGTGCAGGCCGGGATGTTCGAGGCGCGGCAATTCCTGATCCCACAACGAACGCGAGCGCCAATGACTGTCGGCAAAATCGATGCGGAAGTAATGTCCGGAAAACGGTCGTTGGTAGGCCGGCGACAGGTGTCGCTCATCCAGCTGCAAACCCTGCGGCCCGCGCACCAGCGCCACCAGCAGGTCTTCGCTGTCGTTGCGCAACCCCGCTTCGAGGTAGCGCTGCAAACCCACTTCGAACAGCCACAGGCTGGTTTGCGCCAGCACCAGACCGACGACCACCATCACGCTGATCAGCCCCAGGCTCAAACGGCGCTGGATCGACCTCACTGCGCTTGACCGCCAAACAGATAACCCTGGCCGCGACGGGTTTCGATCACGCTGCGCCCGAGTTTGCGTCGCAGGTGATTGACGTGAACTTCCAGCACGTTGGAATCACGTTCGGTTTCGCCATCGTAGAGGTGTTCGGCGAGGTGGCTTTTGGAGAGAATCTGCTCGGGGTGCAACATGAAATAACGCAGCAGGCGGAATTCTGCGGCGGTGAGCTGAATGTCGGCGCCATCGCGGGTGACGCACTGGCGGCCCTCGTCCAAATGCAATCCCGCCGACTGAAGCGTCGGTTGATTGACCTGGCCATGGGAGCGTCGCAACAGCGCCTGGATGCGCAAGTGCAGTTCTTCAGGATGGAAAGGTTTACTCAGGTAATCATCGGCGCCGGCCTTGAGGCCTTCGATCCGTTCGGCCCAGGAGCCGCGTGCCGTCAGGATCAGCACCGGCGTGGCCAGCCCGCCTGCGCGCCACTGCGCCAGCACGTCGAGCCCCGGCAAACCTGGCAAACCCAGATCGAGGATGATCAGGTCATAGGGTTCGCTGCTGCCCTGATAGACCGCGTCACGGCCGTCGGCCAGCCAGTCCACGGCGTAGCCCTGGCGGGTGAGGCCGGCCATCAGTTCGTCGGCCAGGGGCACGTGATCTTCCACCAGGAGCAAACGCATGGGTCAATCTTCCTTGTCTTTCAGTAACTGGCCAGTGGTGGCATCGACGTCCAGCTCACGGACCACGCCATCGGCGGTCAGCAACTCGACTTCATAAATGTAGGCGTCGTGTTTCTCTTCGAGCTCTGCTTCCAGAAGCTTCGACCCGGGATAGCGATCCATTGCCTGCTTCAACAGTTGCTCGAGCGGCAGCGTCACACCTTGCTGGCGCAGGCGTAGGGCTTCGTCCTGATCCAGGTCGCGCGCCATGACCACCGAGCAAAACGCCAGAAGCACCAGCGCCGTGCGTGAAAACGAAAACACCTTCATTACGTATCCTGATGATCCTTGAGAACCTGCCCGCTGACAGCGTCCAATTCCAGGTCCCACTCAATGCCTTGTGGGTCGCGCAGCTCCACCTGATAGATGTACTTGCCGTACTCCTCCTCGAGCTCGGTTTCGGTGACCGTCGAGCCTGGGTGTTTGGCCAATGCCGTGGCGTTGAGCTTCTCGAAAGACACAATGGTACCAGCCTCGCGCAGGCGCAGGGCTTCGTCGGGGCCCAGGTCGCGGGCATGGGCGATGCTGGCGGTCATGGCGATGATCGACGCGGTAACCAAGGCAGGCAGGGTTGTCATGGGGTGTCTCCGTATTTTTTCAGGTGTTGCGTGCGGGGGCCACCTTAGCGATTCGAACTTAATTGAAACTGAATTGCCATCATCAGGAGTGGCACCTCGACATCGCAGACTTGCACAAAACCTGTGGGAGCGAGCTTGCTCGCGATGGCTTCGTGTCAGTCGACATCAATGCTGAATGTCAGTCCGCCATCGCGAGCAAGCTCGCTCCCACCGTGGATTTGTGGCGTTGCCTGACCTGTCTATAATCCCCCGCTTGCCAGACATCGAGACCGGTATGACCGCTATCCACATCAAATTCCCTTCCCTGACCCTCAAGGCCGGCCCTCGTGCTTTGGCGCGGATCCGTGAAAACGGTTTGAACGCCGCTGATGTCGGCACGCTACCGGGCGCCGCTGGCGGGCCCAAGGCGTTGGGAATTCAAGGTCTGGACCTCGCGCTGTTCGGCGAATGGTTGCCCGCCGCGCCGCGTGAACGTTCGCTGATCGGCGCATCGGTCGGCTCCTGGCGCTTTGCCAGTGCTTGTCTGCCAGATGCAGCCGAAGGCCTGCGCCGCCTCGGTCACCTGTACACCGAGCAGAACTTCGCTAAGGGCGTGACCATGGCGCAGATCAGCCAAAGCTCCCGGCGCATGCTCAATGACCTGCTCGACGGCCGCGACGCCTCGATTCTGGAAAACGCCCATTACCGACTGAACATCATGGTGGTCAAAAGCCACGGTCTGCTCGCGGACGACCATCGCGGCCGTCTCGGGTTGGGCCTGTCGTCGGTCATCGCCGACAACCTGCGCGGTCGCGCGCGGCTGTCGCGGCATTTCGAGCGGCTGATCATCCACGACCCGCGCCTGGCGCCGCCGCTCAATGCCTTGAACGATTTCCCCTCGCGTTTCGTCGCGCTGAATGCCGGCAACCTGCGCCAGGCCTTGCTCGCCTCGGGTTCGATTCCGATGGTGATGGAAGGCGTGCGCGACCTGCCGGGCGCTGGCGCCGGAACGTTCCGCGACGGCGGTCTGCTGGACTATCACCTCGACCTGCCCTACAGCGGCGATGACATCGTGCTGTATCCGCACTTTACCGACCGGGTCATTCCCGGCTGGTTCGACAAGACCCTGCCGTGGCGCCGCGCCTGCCCTGCCCGCTTGCAGGATGTCCTGTTGCTGGCACCGTCGAAGGAATACCTGGCGCGCCTGCCCTACGGCAAACTGCCGGACCGAAATGATTTCAAGCGGTTCATGGGCGATGCGCCGAGCCGCCAGAAATACTGGCGCACGACGATGGATGAAAGCCGCAGGCTCGGGGATGAATTTCTCGAGCTGGCCGCCAACGGTCGACTTGGCGAACGCTTGCTGACCCTTTAGTCAGGACAAACTGTTAAACTCGCCGCCTGCCCACATCGCCGCGGCGATCGCCACCTGACAGAGCTGAAAACACCTGTGGAAATTTTCAAAGAGTTTACCTTCGAATCCGCCCACCGCCTGCCCCACGTCCCGGACGGCCACAAGTGTGGCCGCCTGCATGGTCACTCGTTCAAAGTGGCGATTCATCTGAGTGGCGATCTGGATCCGCATACCGGCTGGATTCGTGACTTCTCGGAGATCAAGGCGATCTTCAAGCCGTTGTATGAGCGGCTGGATCACAACTACTTGAATGACATTCCGGGGTTGGAGAATCCGACCAGTGAAGTGTTGGCGAAGTTTATCTGGGCTGAACTTAAGCCGTTGTTGCCGGAGCTCAGCGCGATCCGCATCCACGAGACGTGCACCAGCGGTTGCATCTATCGCGGCGAATAACCAGACAGCCCCGCTCTCACAGGGGTATGCGTTTCGTCAGTTGATTAATTAAACAGCCTTCATTGGCTGTTTTTTTATGCCTATGCTTTTTGGCTTGCATCCGCCAGGAGGACGCAACCATTACTGAATGGCCGATTCCGGGCTCGCACTTTCACCCAATCCAACATGGTGTTCTGTCAGTCAGGCTGCTTTCGCACCTACTGTTGCGCTAACGTAGGGTGTACTGACGCGAAGCGCCAACGCACCATGACAAGATCTCTAAAAGGATTCGCCTGATGCACATCATCAACGCCCGCCTGCGCAACCAAGAAGGCCTGCATGAGTTGCACCTGGAAAACGGCCTGATCAGCAACATCGCTCGTCAGACCGAAGCGCCTACCCTGGGCCCTGATGATCTGGACGCCGGAGGCAATCTGGTGGTGCCACCCTTCGTCGAGCCGCACATCCACCTCGACGCGACACTGACCGCCGGCGAGCCGCGCTGGAACATGAGCGGCACGCTGTTTGAAGGCATCGAATGCTGGGGCGAGCGCAAGGTGACCATCACCCAGGAAGACACCAAAAACCGGGCGAAGAAGACCATCCAGACCCTCGCCGCCCACGGCATCCAGCACGTGCGCACCCACGTCGACGTGACCGACCCGCAGCTCACCGCGCTGAAGGCGATGCTCGAAGTGCGCGAGGAAAGCCGGCACTTGATCGACATGCAAATCGTCGCATTTCCCCAGGAAGGCATCGAGTCATATCGCAACGGTCGCGAGTTGATGGAAGAAGCGATTCGCATGGGCGCGGACGTGGTCGGCGGGATTCCGCATTTCGAATACACCCGCGATCAGGGCGTGAGTTCGGTGAAGTTCCTCATGGACCTCGCCGAACGCACCGGTTGTCTGGTGGACGTGCATTGCGATGAAACCGACGACCCGCATTCGCGCTTCCTCGAAGTGCTGGCAGAGGAAGCCCGTAGCCGCGATATGGGTTCGCGGGTCACGGCCAGCCACACCACGGCCATGGGTTCTTACGACAACGCTTACTGCGCCAAACTGTTTCGCCTGCTCGGGCATTCGGGGATCAGTTTTGTCTCCTGCCCGACCGAAAGCATTCACCTGCAAGGGCGCTTTGACAACTTCCCGAAACGCCGTGGCGTGACCCGGGTAAATGAGTTGCTCGAAGCCGGCATGAACGTGTGTTTCGGCCAGGATTCGATCGTCGACCCGTGGTATCCGCTGGGCAACGGCAACATCCTTCGGGTGCTCGAAGCCGGCCTGCACATCTGTCACATGCTCGGGTATCGCAACCTGCAAAGCGCGCTGGATCTAGTGACCGACAACAGCGCCAAGGCGATGGCGCTGGGTGACCGTTATGGACTTGAGCGCGGGCGGCCGGCGAACTTGCTGATTCTTTCGGCGGACAGTGATTACGAGGTGATTCGCAGTCAGGGGTTGCCGCTGTATTCGGTGCGCGGTGGCCAGGTATTGATGAAGCGCCAGATGCCGGTGGTGGAGTTTTTCGGCGATCAGGGCTGAATGTTGTTTCACATGACTGGCCTCATCGCGAGCAAGCTCGCTCCCACAGGGAATTTGTGGACGACACAGATCCAAAGTGGGAGCGAGCCTGCTCGCGATGGCGTCGTTGAATTCACCGCATCAACCGAGCCGTACCAAACAGGCTGACCCGACTCAATTCGCCGTGCTCTTCTTCCAACAAAATCGGCGCCGTACCACCCGGCATCACCACGCTCACGTCACCCGCCGCCGCCCAACCTGCCCGCCACGCCGCGCACGCCACCGCGCTCGCACTGGTGCCGGACGACGCCGTAGGCCCTTCCCCTCGCTCAAACACTCGCGCAACAATTCGCCCTTGCGACTCATGCATCGCCCACTGCAAATTAATACCCGCCGGACACGGTCGTCCTGCTCCGGTCGGCATGGCGTAGGCAATTTTCGTCAGCCCTTCGGACAACCTCGCTTCGCGCATTTGCTCATTCGTCGGCAATGCCTGTGCATCGTCGACAAGGGTTACGCAGTGCGGATTGCCGACCCGCACGAACTGACTGCGGAACCAGGCCGGATCCAGTGACGACAGCGGTTGAACGTGGCTGAGCTCACGACCTTTGAATACTACCCCAGACACCCCTTGAGCACTGACCGCCTCCGGCCCGAACACCGGTTTGCCCAGATCCAGCCAAAAGCCCTGCACGCCTTCGACTTGCGCGCTGCTCACTGATGTTTCACCGGGTGAAAGTGTATCGTCCTTGTCGTGATGAACCCTGAGCACACACGCCTCGTTTTCCGGAAAAAGCCCTTGGTCACTGAGCGCCCGGGAAAAAATCGTCAGCCCGTTGCCACTGCGCTCAGCCAACGTGCCGTCGGTGTTGACGATCAACAGATCGAACGGTGGCGCTGATTGAAACGGCCCCACCAGCAGACCATCGCAGCGATGGTCCTTGCTGCCGGGCGGTTGCGTGCCCGGCGCCCAGGCGCAGAATGCCTCGATGGCCGACAACGCCCAGGCCGAGCGGGTTTGCGCCGCCAGACTGGCCTGCTCAGGTAAATCGATCCCTCCGCGACGCACCGCGTCAGGCGCCACCACCGCGTAGAGGTTGCCTCGAGCATCGTAGAACGGCGTCATGACGCCTCCTGTACAAACATCGAAGGCGACAACATATCGCGAAACCGCGACTGGCTGTGCAAGGATGACACCCTGCCTGAACGCGAAATCGTGCGGACGCTGATCGAACCTCATGGGTGAGTCACTGTCCCTTGGGGACGCAACGTTTTTTGCCAAGGATCGATATGACCAACCTCAACACCCAGACCACTTTCGTGCCCGGACGGCTGGAACAGATGTCCACGCGCGTGGCTTTTTTCATCGCCGGGTTTGGCATTGCCGCGTGGGCGCCGCTGGTGCCTTACGCCAAGGCGCGGGCCGGGCTGGATGAAGGGACCCTCGGTTTGCTCTTGTTGTGTCTGGGGGTGGGCTCGATTCTGGCGATGCCGATGGCCGGGATTTTGGCCGCGCGTTTCGGCTGCCGGCGAGTGCTGAGCGGCGGGACGTTGCTGATCTGCCTCGCCCTGCCGCTGTTGGCGACGGTGTCGTCGATACCCGCGCTGATCGCGGCATTGTTCATGTTCGGCGCGGGCCTGGGCACGGTGGATTCGACGGTGAACCTGCAAGCGGTGATTGTCGAACGGGCCAGCGGCAAGACCATGATGTCGGGATTCCACGGGCTGTTCAGCCTGGGCGGGATTGTCGGCGCGGCGGGCGTCAGTGCCTTGCTCGGCTTCGGCGTTTCACCGCTGGGAGCAATGCTGGTGGTCGTCGTGCTGCTGCTGATCGCACTGTGCAAAGCCGCACCGCACTTGTTGCCATATGGCAGTGAAAGTTCGGGGCCGGCTTTCGCCGTTCCCCACGGCATCGTGCTGTTCATCGGCGGGATGTGCTTCATCGTGTTTCTTGCCGAAGGCGCGGCGCTCGACTGGAGTGCGGTATTCCTGGCGCAGGAACGCGGGATCGACACGGCGTATGCGGGACTGGGTTATGCCGCGTTTGCGCTGACCATGACCGTTGGACGCTTGACCGGAGACGCGATCGTGCGCCGCCTCGGCGCGACACGGGTGGTCGTGTTCGGTGGGCTGACGGCCGCCGGCGGATTGTTTCTGGCCACATTCGCACCGAGCTGGGAGCTGGCACTGGTGGGCTATGCGCTGCTGGGGGCTGGCTGTTCGAACATCGTGCCAGTGCTGTACACCGCCGTGGGCAAACAAACGGTGATGCCGGAAAGCGTTGCAGTGCCAGCCATTACAACGCTGGGTTATGCGGGGATTCTGGCAGGGCCCGCGCTGATCGGATTTATCGCCCACGGCAGCAGTTTGAGTTTTGCCTTCGGGTTGATGGCGGTGTTGCTGGTGGCCGTCGCTATCGGCGGGAAGGTGTTGAAAGTCTAAAAGCATCGCGAGGAAGCTCGCTCCCACATTGATCTTCAGTGGACACAAAATTTGTGTACGACTGCGATCCTGTGGGAGCGAGCTTGCTCGCGATGAAGTCAACGCGGTCTATCAGAACCCGACACTGGCCTGCACGAAGAACGTACGTGGCGCACCGACGTACATGCCCGAGTTGTTGTCGCTGGAGCGGGTGAAGTACTGCTTGTCGAAGATGTTTTTCACGCCGGCACCGACTTTCAGGTTCGACAATTGCGCGCCAAAGTCATAACCGCCCCGCACGTTCCAGGTGACGTAACCCGGAATGTCGCCGTACTGGCCGTCGGCGGTGCCTTCGGTGATGTAGTTGTTGGTGAAGCTGCCGTCGGCATTGACCGCAACGCCCGGTGAGCGCTGTCTGGACTGGGCAAACGCATCGAGGTTGTAGGTCCAGCGGTCGATGTCGTAACGCAGGCCGGCGGTCGCTACCTGACGCGAGTAGAACGGCAGGTCGCGGCCCTGGAAGCCGGGAATCTCGCCTTCATAAACGGCACGCGTGTAGGTGATCCCGGCGTTGGCGGTGAGACCGTCTAGCCGTGAATCCAATGCCGCCATGTCGTAGTGAACCGAAGCCTCGATGCCCCGGTGCGTGGTCGCGCCGAGGTTGGTCCAGCCCGCGTCGTTGCTGATGTACTGCAACTCTTTATCGAAGTCGATGTAGAACAGCGTCACTTCGCCGCCCCACACATCATCGTTGTAGCGCGTGCCGACCTCATAGGTCTTGGCCTTCTCCGGCTCAAGACCATTGGCGGTGTTGTCACCCGTCCCCCCCTGGCCGAGCTGGAAATACTGCAGGCTGCCGAACGAGGTTTCGTAGTTGGCGAACAGCTTCCAGGCATCGGAGATGTGATACATCACGCTCAAGGCCGGCAGCGGCTCGTTGCTTTCGATGCTGCGGTTCTTCTCTGGCACACGCTTGCCAGCGGTGTCGAGCACGGGGCGATCGTGCCAGTCGGTACTGATGTGTTCGAAACGGATGCCGGGGGTGATGGTCCAGTTGCCGACGTCGATTTTGTTATCGACGTACACCGAGTTGGCTTCAGTGCCGCCGGTGCGGTCCTGATACACATGACCATCCGAGGTCTTGGTCACGACCGGCTCGTTGTTGACCAGCGCCAGACGGCTGGCCTCTTCGTGCATACCTTCCTTGAGATAGCGATAACCGACGCTGACTTCCTGGGTGGTCGGGCCGACGTCGAACACGTGGGATACGCGCGGTTCGATGCCGAAGGTGTAATAAGTGCGCGGGAACGAGCCGAGCGTCTTCTGGTCGCGGGCGGCGATGTTGCTGCCACGGAAGCTGTCGGAGTAGTACGTCAGCACTTCGGCCTGGGTGCGGTCATCGATCTGCCGAATCCATTTGAACGACACGTCCTTGCGACGGCCGCTGAAGTTGTCATTGTTGCGATCGGACTGGAACGGATTGGCGTCGTATTGCGCCTGGGTCAGGCCGCCCGGCATGTCGGCGCTGGCGTCGTAGTAATGCAGGTTGAAGCTGAAATCGTCGACATCGGTCGGAGCCCAATGGGTCTTGAGAATCACGTCGTCGATGTCGTTGCCGTTGTTGCGTTCACGGTAACCGTTGCCGTTCACGCCCGAGTACAACAGCGCCACGCCGATGCCGTTGTCCGCCGTGCCGCCGACAAACGCGGTATCGACGTGTTTCCAGCCGCCGTGCTGTGATGTTTCCAGGGTGGTGCCGATTTCCGCGGAGGCTTTTTCCGGGATCGCGCGGGTCACGAAGTTGATTACACCGCCGACGTTCTGCGGCCCGTAGCGCACGGAGCCGGCACCGCGAACCACGTCGATGCTGTCGAGGTTGCCCGAGGAAATCGGCGCCATGGACAGTTGCGGCTGGCCGTACGGGGCGAACGCGGCCGGCACGCCGTCGATCAGCACGGTGGAGCGTGGCGACAGGCGCGAAGTCAGGCCGCGCACCCCAACGTTCAAGGAAATGTCGCTACCGCCGGTGCCATTGGCTTCCTGCACTTGCACGCCGGGCACGCGCTTTAACACGTCACCGACGTTCATCGCTCCCTGCTCGACCATGACTTCGCGGCGAATTACCGTCCGGGCGCCAGGGTGGTTTTGCACCACGGCGGCATCGGCGTCACCGAGCCAGTCGCCGACCACTTTGATGTCGGTCACGCCCAATTCCAGCGGGCCGTTGGCAGCGGAAGACGGCGTGGGGGTCAGGGTCACTGAACCTTCATCGATCTGATACTCAAGACCGCTGCCTTGCAGCAACTGACGCAGGGCCTGTTCCGGCGAGAGATTGCCCTCAACCGCAGGTGCTTGTTTGCCGGCCACCAGCTCAGGGCTGAAGAACACCTGCAGCGAAGTTTGCTGGCCCAGTTCACTCAGAGCCTGGCCCAGGGGTTGCGCCGGGATGTGGATCGCATCGGCAGCAAAGGCCTGAGGCAGCGCAACGTTGACCGCCAGCGCAAGGGCCAGCGGCAACCAAGGGCGGTTGTTTTTAACGGTGGTATTTTTCACGTCGAACGTAGTCCCGTGGATCGCAAGAGTGTGCGCCTGTTAATGCAAACCAGTTGCAGTTGGACTAGAAGACGATGAACTCGAAAAAAACCTGAATCTATTTTGAAATTATTTCCTGACTGCCGTCATCGAGGGTGCGCACGGCCACTGGCAGGATGTTCGGCAAGGCTTTAAGCAGCGCGTCGGTATTGTCGGATTTGAACACGCTGGTCAGGCGCATACTGCCGACTTTGTCGTTGCCGACGGTGAGAGGTTTGTCCCGATAGCGCGACACTTCCTCGGCCACTTCGGCAAGGCTGGCATTGTTGAACACCAGTTTGCCACTGCGCCAGGCGGTCAGCTCCGCCGGGTTAACGGCATACGCCGCCGCGACAGTGCCTTGGGCGTTGATGCGCGCACCGAGGCCGGCGGTGAGACTGATGAATTCGTTGTCGGGCGCACCGCGCCCCTGAACCTTGACCGAGCCCTGCTCCACCACGACTCGGGTTTCGCTGACGCCGCGACGCACATCGAAGCGGGTGCCAGTGACCGTGACCTTGCCACTGCCCGCCTGGACCACGAATGGCCGATCGCTGTCATGCGCGACGCTGAACATCGCCTCGCCTTCCGTCAGCTCGATGGTTCGCTGGCCCTTTTCATACCGCACCTGAAGGAGGCTGCGGCTGTTCAGGTCGATCACCGAACCGTCCGGCAACGCCACATGGCGCCGCTCGCCCAATGCTGTCGAATATTCAGCGCTGTAGGACGTTGGTTGATTCAAACCGCTGAACAGACCCAAGCCAAGTGCCACCGCCAATACACTGGCCGCCACCGCATAACGCATCAGCGGACGACGTTTGCTGCGGGTCGGCGGGGTTTCACACAAAGCTTGCAGACGCGCGGCGGGCACAAGATCCGCCGCCGTCCACAAGCCCTGAAGCAATTGAAATTCGTCGCGATGCTGAGGATGCTCGTTCAGCCACAGCTCGAAGCGTCGATGCTCCTCAATGTCGACGGCCGGCTCCTGCAAACGCACAAACCACCGCGCCGCCTCATCGCGAACCGCTGTTTGCCCGCACGCGCAATCACGAGTATCCATCATGGAAGTTCCTGTTTGGCTGGCGATGAGAAGGCGCGGCGGATCATGATTGCAATCCGTCGAGGCGGTCGCGCAGATGCCGCAGGGTGCGGATCATATACTTTTCCACCGTGTTCTTGGACAGTCCTAGGCGTTCGGCGATTTCCGCCTGGGTCAGGCCCTCGATCTTCTGCCAGACGAACACTTGGCGACAATTGACCGGCAGCTCGGTGAGCGCCCGTTCGATGGAATCAGCCAACTGGATCGCCCGCATGAAATGCTCCGGGTCGTTGGACGACGACACACTGTCATCGATCGCCTCCGACTCCATGGCGCCCCGCCGATCCTCACGCCGATAGCCATCCACCGCGATATTGCGCGCGGTCTGGTGCAAATACGCCCGGGGTTGTTCCACCGCCGCCGAATCGGACTCAAGCACCCGCACGAAGGTGTCGTGGGCCAGATCCTCGGCCTGCTGACGATTTCTCAGGCGACGGGTCCAGGTGCCTACCAACTCTTCGTAATGCTCGAAAAAGCCGTGTCTGCGGGGCAGCTTGGGGGTCATTGCGGTGTGCTGTGAGGACGGGGCGTGAATAGTAATGCTTCCTATTAACCGGAAGCAATGGGGCGCTGAGAGGCGCCCGTTTTTCTACGATGCTCCGTCGTCTCTGAGGCCGACTTCGCGAGCAAGCCCGCTCCCACATGATCCCGAGCGATCACAAACCTTGCATTGACTGAAGATCCCTGTGGGAGCGGGCTTGCTCGCGAAGGCGCCAGATCAATCACCCATCTTTGACTGATTCACATCGAGCGAGCGCCCGTCTTTCTACGCTGAAACCTGCCCCTGTAATCGTCGCCCCACAACATCCAGCAAATCACAGCCATCGCGCAGTGAAGTCACCAACACTCTCGCCAGCTCACTGTGGACACCTTCGCCACACGCAAAACTTTCCAGCAGTTGCGTTGCGGTACGAATGCGGTAGGCCGCGGTTTCATGTAACACGTCCAGTGGCGCTTCAGTGTCGATCAGCAATGACGGGACGCTGCAGTCGATGCCGGTAACAGGCATGTATCGATCCATGACGAAAAACCTCCATTGGGAAAAGAACACAACTACTCAACGTTGGCCGTTGGACGGCACTTAAGACGCCCCCCGGGGCGGCTCCAGGTTATCCAGCGCTCGATTGACCAACAGCTCGCCAATTGCGGACAGTTGCTGGATGGTCAATATGATTTGGCGACGCGGCCCCTCCAGTTCCCGAGCGAGATCGGTGGCCATCACACTCAGGGAAGCAAGCGTTTCCGAGGCGTGACAGAGCATGGCTTCCGTATCGGCATCCGGTACTACGGTGAAGAAATGGCTGGCTGATTCGGGACGTTTGTGATTGCGCAGGGGCACGCTGACGAGTTGTTCGGAGACTTTAGAGGGCTTGGGTGAATGGACGGTGTCGCGGGCCGGAAGGCCTGACTGTTCGGTTGCAATTGGGGTGGCTTTTTTCATGTCGGAGCTCCTTTCAAGGTTGAGAAAGCGTCAATCTCTTGCCAACCAAAATTGGTTGACGGTTATACATGGCGGACCGGTAGATTTATTACCAGAAAATTCCATTTTATTAATCAAACAAATTTACATCTGTGTAATTAAATGATTCGTAACCGGCCGATCATTTTTAAATTCAAACAGTTCCAGACCTTAATCGCCAATACTCCATCACCCCAACAAACTTCTGGCACTTCCTAATTACTGTAAGACAATTCGTCAGACTTGGTAGGTAGCTTCTTACATACAGTGACAGCGCCAAATTACACAATGAAAAACCATTTCATCGTTGCGCGACTCGCTTGAAAAAATTCATTTTTTGTTCGGGTGACAGGTGTGTAGGATGTTGCACTCAAAGAGAGTCATCCCCGTACGCATGACCTATTGCAACAACAAGCAAATGGCAGATATTGAATGCACAAGAAAGACAGAACAGAAAAATTAAAAAACAACATCAAGTACCTGATAAAAAGCCGGGGAGAGACTCGGCTTTCCTTGTGCAACTCCAGCGGCTTGACCCGAACAACCATCTACAACATCCTGGAAGGAAAGGTTGTCCATGTACAACAATCAACCATTCGAAAGATATCGGATTTTTTTGGCGTGTCTTATCAGGAGATAGAAACGGTAGACTTTGAAGAAAAAGAAACAATAGAGAGTAGCTTCTCCCCACTCGGAAACATGAATCCGGCAGCGGTGCCAATTATTAGAGAGAGTATGCTGCTTCAGAGCCTGGACAAAAGAATTGGTGAGTTGGCTATCACGCATCCGCTGACCTATTACTTCGGCACGGCCTGTAATTTGATAGGTGTGCTTCTCGAGAATGAAATCAGTGAAATGAACGAGGCGGGGGATATTTTGATAGTCAAAAGGGGCTTATCAAATGGCAGCGCAGACAAGTTAGGGTACGACAAAGTAACGAATAGACTAACCATAGCCAGCGGCAATTACTTTAACTCGGACACCACTTGTATTATTGGAGATATTTTAGAGGAAAGGTTTAATGGAAAATAGGAATGAACTCGAAAACAGCAAATACAAATTACTGGGATTTGAAAAAAGCAAAAACCTTGTCGTCATCATGGTTATCTCTACAGGAAAAATCGTAAAAGTAAAGCTAGGCGAAATATTGAGAAGCGAAATAATAGACAACCTAAACAAGGTAGAAATCAAGGACATTTATCGAAAATATTATTCTGGTGGTACTGCATTAACCACCTACGAAATGAATGATCGCCACGAAAGGTCGTGGATGACGTACGTTGCCCTCAACCTACTGCTTTTCGCACTTTACATCTTCACAAATGTTGCCGCGACGAAACTTGTATACATAGAATTATTTGACATAGTTGTGACTCCTGGCGTTTTTCTATACCCACTGACGTTTTTAGTAGTCGACATACTAAATGAATCTTACGGCCTTAGACTCGCAAGACGAGCCATACTGTTCGCTTTCGCAAGCAATGCGTTTATCATCATCTTACTAAGTGGAACTAGCTATCTTCCCGGCTTAGCCGGTTGGAAACTCGACGAACCCTACAGCGAGGTGATTACGCATGTGTCATCTGTGTTAATAGCCTCCTGTATATCTTTCCTTTTCTCTGAATACGTCAACTCTTATCTTTTGTGCAGGATAAAAGAACTAACAAATTCCAGATTTCTATTTTTACGAGTTTTCTGCAGTACTTTTTTTGCAGTGATAATAGATAGCTTTCTATTTTGTTTTATTGCGTTTTATGGAACCATGCAAAATAGCGACATACTCCATATCGTCTATGTTCAAATAGCTATAAAAATGTGCTTCGCAGTTTTCAACGTTTTGCCTGCCTACGGAGCAAGATCACTATTTAAAAAATATATAACTGGAGGCCAGCCTATATAAAGACTGCAGGAGGTAGTGTGATGTTCTCTAAATAACTTTTCTGTGGTCTTGGCTACACTTCCTCTGTCATCCAGCGCTCGGGGGAACGCAAGTGAACGCCCAAGAGATTGTCCTCAGCCCAGAAGAACAAGCCGAACTGAGCCGCCGAGTACGCTCGGCCACGATCAGCCAGCGCTACGGCCGTCGTGCGCTCGTTTGACCGGTTTCTCACGCCCCACGATCACCGCTTCATGCATGAAGTTTCAATTCCAGACCGATAAGCCCACAAGGATAAAGACAAAATCATGAGATCAGCATCACTGCAAAGCCGCTTCGAAAAAGTTGCAACAAACAAATCTATGCAAGAGTTTGGCAAAATGTTCATTGAGGCATTACCCAGACATCTTGGAAATTTAAAGATACCAGGCCGGACTATAGTCGAGAGTCTCAGAAGAGAACCTCTGTTCGCGCAGGTCGAGCAAACAGCCGAAATTCAGAACGCAATGCATGAGGTGCTCGTCCACCCAATTACTCAAGAGGCTCAAACCCACGCCGAAAATGCGTTCAACGCATTCCTAGGAAAAAATGAGACCGATGCCGGTGTTTTGAAATTTTTCAATGGTTGGAATGAAACCCATAAAACAACTAGCTTGGTCTCCGCCAAAATCATTATGCGTTTATCAGCGGATGCTCTATCCATATCCGCCGAAAACAGAGCCGGCTATAATAATGTTATGGCACATATGCATGAGGTCGCGAAAGACGACTTTGGCCTCGGACATAAAGGCCATGATGGCATGTACGGCTATATGACGGCAGCCTTTGGCGCGCAAGGCTGGGTGAATAGTCAGTATGAGGTTTATGAGTGTGAAGAGTTTTCGGCATTCCTGTACGACACTGGCGTGGCGAAACATAAGTCACCTATGGACTCTATTGAGCATAAACAATCCATCATGGATGCTATGATGGTTTCCATCGCTTCAGAGCTTTGGAACGGACGTGAATATAATTTCATCGCTCAACACATTGAAGAAAAGCTTCTTTCTTTCAATCCATTATTGAGTAGCAACGTTCAAAACCTGCGAAATGCAAAAGGTTATATATTTGGCCACGCTGGCGAGGTGGAAAATAAGCATGGATTACACGCTTTAGCTGCAGCACAAACTTATGGTCGAACGGTAGACCTAAAATTTGATATTGATCGCCTCAAAGAAATAATGCTTGATTACAACAAGCGTGTCGGAAAGGCGTTCAGCTCTTTGCATGTGGCATTGACCTCGACAAGCTAATGCATCGCGGACGCTCACTTTGACTCCTCTTATACCCGAATCTACCAATGCCTTATCATATGGCATCAATCAGGCTATGTGCTAGCTGGCAAATTAAGGTAGGAAACCATGAGATACTCCGACCAATCTATTTGAACTGCACTGTAGGTTGATCGGAACGCCTAAGCAGCATAATACTTATAAATCAAATGTAATAATTCTTACTAATTAACGAAAATTGCGACTGGATACTTAATGGACTTTGAGCACGTATTAATCGCGTTAGGTTTTTTTGCTTTTTGCGGCGGCTTGATTGACGCAGCAGTTGGCGGAGGTGGATTGGTACAGGTACCAGCACTTATACACAGTTTACCCGGTCATAGTCTTGCTACAGTTCTTGGAACTAATAAACTAGTTGTTTTAGCGGGCAATCTCTCGTCCATATCTACTTATTTGAAAAGAATTAGAATTGTATGGAAGCTTATGCTTCCAACTATGATTTCAGCATTTATATTTGCATTCCTTGGTGCTCTATCAGTTTCTCTCATTCCAAAAAAATTTATGGAATATGTTGTTTTTATTATCTTGATTGCAATGGCGATTTATACCTTTATCAAAAAAGACTTAGGCCGATTCAGCTCTGACATCCAATGCGGCAGGAAAGAAATCCTGCTTGGAATTTTTTTCGGAGGTTTAATCGGCTTTTATGATGGAATCTTCGGTCCGGGCAGCGGCAGCCTCCTTCTTTTTATTTTTGTGAAATACTTCGGATTCGATTTTCTGAATGCTTCAGCTTCAGCAAAACTTGTTAATTTTGGAACATTTAGCGCCGCACTGATGTTTTTCATCCCTTCCGGCAACATTTTATGGACTGTAGGTGGAGTCGTTGGCCTATGTAATATTGCAGGCTCTCTCACTGGAGTATTTCTAGCTCTGCGTTATGGAAGCGGTTTTATTCGAATATTTTTTCTGATTTTACTTCTGTTCCTCATCGGGAGGATGGGAGTGTCCATATTCCTTTAACCTTCATTTATCTTATTACGCAGCGGTCCCTCCCCGCCTCCATCAATGGGACAGCTACAGGCCAACACATTCCAAGGTTGGTCTCCGCCCCTTCGCAAAGCTTGGATATTTTACCTGGTATCCGGATGGAGCGAAGGTAGCCAGTGCGCAGTTGTTGCGTAGTAATCATTACCCGGTAAATCTCTGTCGTCTCTGAGGCCGCCTTCGCGGGCAAGTCGGATCGCCGCACCGCCTCTCCCACATTGACCGCGCTCCTACTGAAGGAACGCAGTCAATGTGGGAGAGGCGGTGCGGCGATGCGACTTGCCCGCGACACCGCCAGTTCAATCACCCCATCTTTGCCTGATTCACATCGAGCGAACCACCTGACGACCGGCAATAAAAATAAATTGCCAGCAAATATGACATGCATCATATTACGTACGTAATTAAATGCCGTTTCCTACAGGTAATCTTCCATGACCAGCATGTCCCCCGTTGAGCCCGACCTGGCTGTCTCGGTAACCACTCCAAAGCCTCCCCTGCTCAAGCGCCTGCTCCTGTCGACACTGGGCATCGCTGCACTGGCGCTGGCCGGTGTGTACGCCGCGCATTGGTGGACCGCCGGACGTTTCATCGAGGAAACTGACGACGCCTACATTGGTGGCGACGTGACGGTGATTGGGCCGAAAGTCGCCGGTTACATCGAAGAAGTGCTGGTCACCGACAACCAGAAAGTGAAGGCCGGTGATGTGCTGATCCGCCTCGATTCCCGCGACTACCGGGCCAATCTCGTCAAGGCCGAGGGCGCAGTCGCCGCAGAAGAAGCGTTGCTCGCCAACCTCGACGCCACCGAACAACTGCAACACGCGGTGATCGGTCAGGCCCGTGCCGGGATCGATGCCGCTGGCGCCGAAACCGCCCGTTCGCGGGATGATAATGCCCGCTACAAGCGCTTGGTCAGCACCCATGCTGTTTCGGTGGAAAGTGCCCAGCGCGTCGACGCCACCTTCAAGACCGCCCAGGCACAAAGTGCTCGCGCCCAGGCTGAACTGCTGGCGGCGCAACGCCAACTGAATGTAATCGCCACGCAGAAACGGCAAGCTCGTGCCGCGCTGATGCAGGCCCGCGCCGAGCGTGATCTGGCGCAACTGAACGTCGACTACACCGAGTTGCGCGCACCGATGGATGGGGTGATCGGCAATCGCCGGGCGCGGGTCGGTGCGTATGCGCAGGCCGGTTCGCAGCAGTTGTCGGTGGTGCCGGCGAGTGGGCTGTGGGTCGATGCCAACTTCAAGGAAGATCAACTGGCGCACATGACACCCGGCCAACGTGTGGTCATTCATGCCGACGTGCTCTCGGGTCAGGCATTCCACGGCCACCTCGACAGCCTGGCGCCAGCCAGCGGGTCGCAATTCAGTGTGCTGCCACCGGAAAACGCCACCGGCAACTTCACCAAGATCGTCCAACGGGTGCCGGTGCGCATCCTGCTCGATCCGGCCGATGGCGTGCTCGGTCATCTGCGTCCGGGCCTTTCAGTAACTGCTGAAGTGGATACGCGCAAGGAGCCTGAAACCCCAGCCGTCGCCAGCGCACCATGAGCCGCGCCCTCGCCGTTCCCGCGCAACCGTTCAACGCTGCAGACATGGCGACGGCGACCAAGGTCTTCGCCTTCGCCACGATGTGCATCGGCATGTTCATTGCGCTGCTGGACATCCAGATTGTCTCCGCCTCATTGCGCGATATCGGTGGCGGACTCTCGGCGGGCACTGACGAAACCGCGTGGGTGCAGACCAGTTACCTGATCGCCGAAATCATCGTGATTCCGCTGTCCGGCTGGCTGTCTCGCGTGTTCTCGACACGCTGGCTGTTCTGCGCTTCCGCGGTGGGTTTCACCCTGGCCAGTCTGCTCTGCGGCGCGGCGTGGAATATCCAGAGCATGATCGCCTTCCGGGCCCTGCAAGGTTTTCTGGGTGGCTCGATGATCCCGCTGGTGTTCACCACCGCGTTCTTTTTCTTCACCGGCAAACAACGGGTGATCGCCGCCGCGACCATCGGCGCGGTAGCGTCATTGGCGCCGACGTTGGGGCCGGTCATCGGTGGGTTCATCACCGATGTTTCTTCCTGGCACTGGCTGTTCTACATCAACCTGGTGCCGGGGATTTTCGTCGCGGTGGCGGTGCCGATGCTGGTGAAAATCGATCAACCGGAATTGTCGCTGCTCAAGGGTGCCGACTACCTGAGCATGCTGTTCCTGGCGCTGTTTCTCGGCTGCCTGGAATACACACTTGAGGAAGGCCCACGCTGGAACTGGTTCAGCGACCGCACGATTCTGACCACCGCATGGATCAGCGGCCTGGCCGGCCTGGCATTCATCGGCCGAACCTTGCACGTGGCCAATCCGATTGTCGACTTGCGCGCCCTGAAAGACCGCAACTTCGCCCTCGGCTGTTTCTTCTCGTTCGTCACCGGGATCGGCCTGTTCGCTACTATTTACCTGACGCCACTGTTTCTTGGTCGAGTGCGTGGTTACGGGGCGCTGGACATTGGTCTGGCGGTTTTCTCCACCGGGGTATTCCAGATTCTGGCGATTCCGCTGTACGCCTTTCTGGCCAACCGCATTGATCTGCGCTGGATCATGATGACCGGCCTTGGGTTGTTCGCGTTATCGATGTGGGATTTCAGCCCGATCACCCATGACTGGGGGGGCAAAGAACTGATGTTGCCGCAAGCCCTGCGCGGGATTGCCCAGCAACTGGCGGTGCCCCCCGCGGTCACCCTGACCCTCGGTGGACTGGCGCCCGCCCGGCTCAAGCACGCGTCGGGGTTGTTCAATCTGATGCGAAACCTCGGCGGCGCCATTGGCATCGCCGCGTGCGCCACAATCATCAATGACCGGACCAACCTGCACTTCACCCGGTTGGCGGAAAACCTCAACAGCACCAACGAAGCCCTGAACCAGTGGCTGTTCCAAGTCGGCAACAATTTTGCCGCCCTCGGCCAAAGCGGTGACACCGGCGTCACCGCCAGCCTGCATCAGTTATGGCAGCTGACCTACCGCGAAGCGCAGACACAAACCTACGGCGATGCATTTCTGATGATCGGGGTCTGTTTCGTCATCGCCACGGCGATGGTGCCTTTGATGCGCAAGGTGCAGCCACCGGCCGCGCCGAGTGCGGATGCTCACTGATCGACCCGTCAGGCCTGGGGGGTTTTGCGAAAGCCGACAGCCAGGCGATTCCAGCTATTGATGGTGGAAATCGCCACGGTCAGGTCGACCATTTCCTTGGGGGTGAACTGCGCGGAGACCGCTGCGTAGTCTTCGTCTGGTGCGTGGGTCAGGCTGAGCTGGGTCAGGGATTCGGTCCAGAGCAGCGCAGCACGCTCGCGATCGGTGAAGAACGGTGCTTCGCGCCAGGCCGTCACAGCGAACAAGCGACGCGGTGTTTCCCCGCCCTTGACGGCATCGGCGGTGTGCATGTCGATGCAGAACGCGCAGCCGTTGATTTGCGAGGCACGCAGCTTGACCAGTTCAATCAGGGTCTTTTCCAGTGGCAGCTTCGAAACAGCGGTTTCCAGGGCGATCATGGCTTTGAGCGCATCAGGAGACGCGGTGTAGAAATCGATACGAGGTTTCAAGGGGAGTCCAGCAACAAATGGGGTGGCACTAAATTAATCCCGCACGCCCAACGCTCAAATAGCCAATATTTCAGAAGTCGAGGAGACCATTGCGGCGCGCCGGAAAATAATCGGCATCAAGACAGTTGCACCCACATTAAATCGCCGGTGGGAGCGGGCTTGCTCCGGCCGGCGTTCCGACGAACCGCGCAGCGGCCATCCACCAAAAATCCCTAAGCCCGACTTCGCAACCACTGCAAAAACCCCTTCTTCGCCACCATCTTCGGTGCTTCCTGAGTCAACGTCTGTGCCTTGTGCAAACGGAAATCCAGCAACGCCTTCATCGCTTCGCCGATGTCATGCCGCGCATCCAGGCACGGTTTGAGGTAATCCTTTTCGATCCGGTACAGGCTGCAAGCCGTCTTGGCGGTGAAGTCCGCTGGCAACGCCGTGTCCGACAGGATCCCACCCTCGCCGATCACCTCGCCCGGCCCCATGCGCCCGGACTCGAACTTGACCCCGGCGCGGCTCAGCGCCACCGACACCACACCGGATTCGATGATGAACAAATGATCGCTGACCTCTCCCGCCGGCAGGATGATTTCCCCGGGGCGGAAAGTTTGTAGGGTCATGTGCTGGCTGAAGGTTTCTTTCTCTTCCTGGCGCAGGGTGGAAAAGATGGCGGAGCTTTCGAGCAACGCCCGTGGCCGCGAAAGGCTGGCCGGCGCATTCGATTCGACGCTGGACAACAGGCTCACGCCCGACGCCTGTAAGTGCCGGAACGCCAGGTCAAACAGCAGATTGCGGACCATGCGTTTCTGATCCATCGAAACCACGAAGCCGCTGATTTCGTACTCCACGCCGGTGGCCGTTGAACCTTTCAGTGCGACGCACGGCGCCGGTTTGTTCAGCAGATAACGGCAACCCTCCATTGCCCGTTCCAGCGCGTCGATCACCGTCTGCGGGCGCGCGTGCGGACTGAGTTGCAGGCTGATCGACACGCCGAAAATGTCGCTCGGACGACTGAAGTTGATGATCTTGGCTTTCGCCGCCAGCGAGTTGGGAATTACCGCCATGCTGCCCTGGGCGGTTTGCAGACGCGTGGCGCGCCAGTCGATGTCGATGACCCGTCCTTCGGTGCCGTCGATGGAGATCCAGTCATCCAGTTGATAGGGTTTGGTGGTATTGAGGACAATCCCGGAGAACACGTCACTGAGGGTGCTTTGCAATGCCAGGCCGACGATAATCGCCAACGCACCGGAGGTGGCCAGCACGCCTTTGACCGGCAGGTCGAGCACGTAGGCCAGCGCCGCGATGATCGCGATCAGGAAAATCACCGCACCGAGCAAATCCTGGAGCAAGCGCCCGGTATGCCCGACTCGTTGCATCATCACCGCGCCGATCAGCACCGTCAGCGTTCGTGCCCCGAACAGCCACCAACCAATCTGTAAACCGGTCGCCGCCAGGTGCAACGGCACATTGTCGGCCCAGGGCGCGGGCTCCAGCGGGTTCAAGCCTTCGTTAAACAGCAGCATGCTGAATAGCGCGAAAATCAGCAACCGCACCACCAACTTCCAGTTGCTGCCATTGGCACTGATCAGCCGCCACAATCCCAGGTCGATCAGGATCAGGACCAGCGCGAAGATCAACGGGTGATTGGTGAGCAACGACAGCATCAAGCAACTCCAGCCATGTACGAATGGGCACAGTGTAGGAGCAATTGATGCCTTCAGAACAATACAAAACACTGTGGGAGCGGGCTTGCTCGCGAAAGCGATGTAACAGTCAACGTAGATGTTGAATGTTAAGCAGCCTTCGCGAGCAAGCCCGCTCCCACATTAGGTTTTGTGGTGTCAGTGATTACTTGCTGTTGGTCAGGATGTTGTAGCTGGTCATCAAATTGCGGTAGTCCGGGATGTGGTTGGAGAACAGGCTCGCCAGGCCTTCCACGTCGTTGCGCCAGTCGCGGTGCAGTTCACACGCCAGGCCGAACCAGGTCATCAGTTGCGCGCCGGAGGACGACATGCGGTCCCAGGCCGATTGGCGGGTCAGCTCGTTGAACGTGCCGGAAGCGTCGGTCACCACAAACACATCGAAGCCTTCAGCCAGGGCCGACAGCGCCGGGAACGCCACGCACACTTCAGTCACCACACCAGCGATGATCAGTTGCTTCTTGCCGGTGGCCTTGATCGCCTTGACGAAGTCTTCGTTGTCCCAGGCATTGATCTGGCCAGGACGGGCAATGTATGGCGCGTCCGGGAACAGCGCTTTGAGCTCGGGCACCAGCGGACCGTTGGGGCCGGTTTCGAAACTGGTAGTGAGGATGGTCGGCAATTTGAAGTACTTGGCCAGGTCGGCCAGTGCTAGCACGTTGTTCTTGAAACGGTCCGGTTCGATGTCCCGCACCAGAGACAGCAGGCCCGCCTGATGATCGACCAACAGAACGGCGGCGTTATCTTTGTCGAGACGTTTGTAAGAAGTAGTCATTGCAGTAGTCCTCGCGTGTTATCGATGCCGAGAGTTCGGCGAACAGGTGTCTTGATTGATGTTCAGACGCAGCCAGGCAAGCCTAGTCAGTCAAGCCTGGCGCGGTGCAACCGTATATCTTTGTTTCAACTGCTCATCCGTCCAAACCGGCCGGACTGGAAGTCAGCAAAGGCCTGGTGAATCTCTTGCTCGCTGTTCATCACGAACGGGCCGTGGCCGACGATGGGTTCGTCGATCGGCTCGCCGCTGAGCAGCAACACCACGGCATCGTTATTGGCTTCCAGACTGATCTGGTTGCCATTGCGTTCGAACAACGCCAACTGCCCTTCGCGCACCAGCTCCAGGCCGTTGACCTGAACCGTACCGCGCAGCACGACCAACGCGGTGTTGCGGCCTTCATGAAGGTCGAGGGTCAGTAACTTGCCGCCGTTTAGGCGCAGGTCCCAGACGTCGATCGGGGTGAATGTCCGCGCAGGACCGGTGCGGCCGTCGAAATCGCCAGCGATCAAGCGCACGCTGCCGGCGTTGTCATTGAGCGGGATGCTCGGGATGTCGCCGTCGAGAATCGTCTGGTAACCGGCGTCGGCCATTTTGTCTTTGGCCGGCAGGTTGACCCACAGCTGGACCATTTCGAGGGTGCCGCCGGTTTTGGCGAAACCTTCGGAGTGGAATTCTTCGTGGAGAATTCCCGAGGCGGCGGTCATCCATTGCACATCGCCCGCGCCGATCTTGCCGCCGCTGCCGGTGGAGTCGCGGTGCTCCAGTTCGCCCTTATAAACGATAGTCACGGTTTCGAAACCACGGTGCGGATGCTGACCCACACCACGACGCTCGGTGGTCGGGGTGAATTCAGCGGGACCGGCGTGATCCAGCAGCAAAAACGGGCTGATGTGTTTGCCCAGGTTGTCATAGGAAAACAGCGTACGCACCGGAAAACCGTCGCCGACCCAATGGGTCCGTGGGCTGGTGTAAACGCCAATGATGTTTTTCATGCTGCCTCCAAATCTGTGATTTGACGCGATGGACAAAGCTTAAAACCGAACCCTTTGGTGCGCTAGACTGCAAAAATCAGCCTTAGCGTTCTATATGGAGAACGATGGTGGAAGACCTCAACACCCTCTACTACTTCACCCAAGTGGTGGAACATCAGGGTTTCGCCCCGGCCGGGCGGGCGCTGGACATGCCCAAATCGAAGCTCAGCCGGCGCATCGCCGAACTCGAAGAACGGCTCGGCGTACGTTTACTGCACCGCACCAGCCGGCATTGCTCGCTGACCGAAATCGGTCAGGCCTATTACCAGCGTTGCCTGGCCATGCGCGTCGAAGCGGAAAGCGCCGCCGAACTGATCGAACGCAACCGCTCCGAACCTCAAGGACTGGTGCGCATCAGTTGCCCGACCGCACTGCTCAACTCCTGGGTCGGGCCGATGCTGACCCGCTACATGCTCAAATACCCATTGGTGGAGTTATTCATCGAGAGCACCAACCGCCGCGTCGACCTGATCCACGAGGGTTTCGACATTGCCCTGCGCGTACGCTTTCCGCCGCTGGAAAACACCGACATGGTGATGAAGGTGCTGGGCAACAGCACCCAATGCCTGGTGGGCAGCCCGGCGTTCGCTGAGCGGCTGTCGTCGCCCGCCACCCCGGCCGACCTCAGCGGTTTGCCGAGCGTGCACTGGGGCGCGGCGCAACGTGAATATCAGTGGGAATTGTTCGGCACGGACGGCGCCAGTGCGCTGATTCGGCACGCGCCGCGCATGGTCACCGATGACCTGCTGGCCTTGCGTCACGCGGTGCTCGCGGGCATTGGCATCGCGCATCTACCCAGCGTGGTGGTGCGCGATGACACCGCCGCCGGACGCCTGGTGGAACTGGTGCCGGGCTGGGCGCCCAAGTGCGGGATCGTCCACGCGATCTTCCCGTCGCGCCGTGGCCTGCTGCCGTCGGTGCGGGCGTTGATCGACTTTCTGGGGGAAGAGTTCAGCCGCAGCGATATTGCGTGAGGGACTCGACACGCGGGGCTGGCGGAGTTTTTATTTCGGGCATAATATAAGCGCAGATTACAACCATAATATTCGCCCGTCCGAGGACATGATCATGCAAAGCCCCAACCGAGAAGCCACCCTCGCCCGATGGATTGCACAGGAAGAAGCCATGCGCACACGTCTGGCCAGCCCCGGCAGTCTGTCGATGGCCGAGGTCAGCGCGCTGTCTCCCACCGAATTCTTCGACGGCATCGGCAACGGTGAACTGCCCTCGCCGCCCATTGGCACGCTGATGGATTTCATCCCCATCGAATGGTCGGCCGGGTTGTTCATCTTTCAGGGCACACCGGATTCTCGGCATTACAACCCGTTGGGCAGCGTGCATGGTGGCTACGCGGCGACCTTGCTGGATTCGTGCATGGGTTGCGCCATTCACACGCAGCTGAAAAAGGGCCAAGGGTATACGACGCTGGATCTGCGCATCAGCTATGTTCGGGCGTTGACCGGCGCCAGTGGACCGGTGCGCGCCGAGGGCAAGATTGTCCATCTGGGACGTTCGACAGCGCTGGCCGAGGGGCGGATTTATGATGTGGATGGGCGGTTGTATGCGACGGGGTCGACGACTTGCATGATACTTGAGGCTCGGGTGTAAGGCGTTAAACCGAGTCACGGCCTTCGCGAGCAAGCCCGCTCCCACATTGGATATTCAGTGCACACAAAATCAATGTGGCCTGCACCTGACCAGTCCCAAAGGCTTCGCGCCGAACTGAACGTCAACCCTGCGCCAGGCGTTGGTCCAGCCGCGTCATGGCCTGCTGCAGCTGATCGACAGCGGCGTCGATCTGCGCCGCATGGCCTTCACTGCAGGCGCGCTCGAGTGCCTCGCAACACTCGATCAGGCTGACCGCCCGAACCATCAAAGCCCCGCCCTTGATGCGGTGCGCGAGCGTGCGAAGCACCTGCTGATCGCCGTTCGTATGCGCCTCGAGCAGTTCATCGCGATCCGTGCGATTGGTCATGACCACGTCGCGCAACAACTGCGTGATCAATTCATGGTCGTCGCCGACGTATTGCTGCAGACCGCTCAAGTCGATTTCGGGTACTGCAAGGGTTTCGATAACGGGCACCGGCTCCCCCGCAAACCTCGAGGCCAGCCAGACACTCAAGTCCGCCAGCCGGATTGGTTTGAACAGGCAGTCGTCCATGCCCGCCTCCAGGCAACGGGCCTTCTCCTCGGGTTGCGCATTGGCGGTAAATCCCAGAATCAGCGTAGCCGGCAATCCCTGCGCACGCTCTTCATCGCGTATTGCTCCGGCCAATTCATAACCGTCAAGCACTGGCATGCTGCAATCGGTAATGAGGACATCGAATTCGTATTCACTCCACTTTTCGAAACCTTGCTGACCATCCTCCGCGACCATCACACTGTGCCCCAGATAGCTCAACTGCCGGGACATCAACAGGCGGTTTGCCGGGTAATCATCGACCACTAGAATCCTCAACGGACGAGTCTGCACCGGGCCTTCGCTTTCGATCACTCCGTTACAGGCAATGGGTTTCAACACGGGCAGATCAAGGCTGACATTGATCCGCGTTCCGTGCCCCAGGACGCTGTCTAGCTGTAAGCGGCCGCCCATCATTTCGCACAAAGTGCGGCTGATCACCAGTCCCAACCCGGAACCATTGCGACCCGATTGCTGGCTGTTTTCAGCTTGCACAAACGGACTGAACAGTCGCTGCTGATCGACCGCACTGATGCCGACGCCCGTGTCGACGATGCTGACGTTGACTGCCAGATGTCCGGAAATATCAGGCTCGACCACCAGCGTCAGGCTGACTTCGCCGTCAAGGGTAAACTTGATCGCGTTGCTCACCAGATTGGTCAGCACTTGCTTGAACCGCGTGGGGTCGATCAACACGTCGCGGTCGCTTCGGTCGTCCAGTTCGACACGCCACTCCAGGTTCTTCTGCCTTGCCAGACCTTCGAAGACCCGGCATACCGACTCGACCAGCGAGCGCAAATTGGCGCGCTCCGGTGTCAGGGACAAGTGCCCGGACTCAATGCGCGCGATGTCCAGAATGTCGCCGATCACTGCCAGTAACTGTTGCCCGGCATTGGACGCCACTTCGATCGCCCCACGGTCAGTGACGCCCTCGTCCGCTCGCTTCAGCGCCAGTTCGAGCATACCGAGCAGAGCATTAATCGGTGTACGGATTTCATGGCTCATGGTCGCCAGAAACGTGGTTTTGGCTCGGTTGGCATCGTCCGCCGCGTCCTTGGCGTCCTGCAATTGGCTAAGCAATTGTTGGCGCAGGGCGATCTGCCGACGTTGCCAGGCGATGCAGGCCAACGCCAGCAACAGCGCAGTGCCGGCGGCGGCAAAGGCCTGGAGAATGTCCTGACGGTGGCCCAGCCAGAAACTTGGCTCGACCATCAGATCATTGCGCCAGTAACGGGTCATATCATCGATTTCTTCGGGTGCGATGCTGAGCAGCGCCTTGTCCAGAATCGAATGCAGTACCACCGCATCACGACCGGTCGCCAGCGTGGCGCGGGCCGGGTCGGTACCAACGGTACTGGTCACTTGCAGCCGGTCCCGATACTGCCGGGAAATCACGACCCGGGCACCGATCAGTGAGTTGATGCCACCGTCAGCCTTGCCCTGGGCAACCATTTCCATCGCTTGTGCCGTCAATGGCGCATTGATCAGTTCAATCCGCGGGTAGTGCTGACGAATGAATTCACCCGCACTGTTGCCCTGAGTGACAGCCAGCGTTTTGCCCGCCATGTCATCCAGTGTTCGAGGGCTGTCCGACGCGACACGCGTCACCAGCACATTAGGGCTGGTCAAAAACGATCGGGTGAAGCGCAATTCGGTTTCACGCTCGATGCTGGGGCTTATCCCGGCGACCAGATCGACCTGTCCGGTCCTGATCCATTCCAGCATTTCAGCCACTGATCGGGTCGGTTGAATGTCGAACTTCAAGCCTGTGCGCAAGCTGATTTTTGCCAGCACATCAATGCTGATGCCCCGGTACTTTCCCTCACTGTCGATGAAAGAAATAGGCATGAGGTTTTCGTTGATCGCCACTCGCACGCGCGGATGATCGTCGAGCCAGCGTTGCTCGACCACGCTGAAGTGCGGGGCTTGAGTGCCTGCAATAGAGGTCCCGCTGCCACCCCATCGCCGCAGAATGTTCATCCGCTCATTGGTCGGGATTGCCGTCAGCGCCCGATTGACGATGCGTTGCAACTGCTGGTTGTCGCGGCTCATTGCGAACGCGAAACGCCCGGACTCCATAGGGGAAAAATCGGCCAGTTGCACATTGTTGAGGTAGTTTTTGCTGATCAGATAGTTGGCGCTGATGGCATCGCCAAGGAAAGCGTCCGCCTGACCGAACGCTACGGCTCCCACCGCCTCAAGCGTCGAGGGATACAGCTCGACTTTCGCCTTGGGATAAAATGCCCGCACTTGCTGCTCGGGCAAATAGTGGTACAGCACCGCCAGCCGTTTACCGGCCAGCTCGGGATCAAGCGGCGCAGTCGAATCCGTGCGGGTCAGCACGACGGGTTGATCGTCCGCATAGGCACCGGACATCCGCAACTGTGAATCCTCGACCTCATAACGATTGGCTGTTCCCAGCAAATCAGCCTTTGCTTCCTTGATCGCCCGCACCGCATCGCCCCGCGTTGCATAGCGTTGAACGACGATTTCCACGTGCAACAGCTGCATGAGCAGCCCGGCATAATCAGCCGTCAACCCTTCATAATCGGTGCCGGTGGTGATGTCGAAGGGCGGATAATCCGGCGCCGAGACGGCCAGCTTCAAATGGCCCTTTTGCCTCAATACGCGCGAATCGGCATCCGACAGTTTGACGTCGTAGCCGTCGACGCTGGAGCGTCCCAGCAATGTCAGTGTTTGTGGCTGCGCGCAGACGCTGGATATCCAGAGACAGCCAATCAGTACGAGAGATGCCAGATAAGGCAAGCGTCGGAAAGTCTTCATTCAGATCAGATGATTGCGCTTGGCGTAATCCCGCAGGTGCACCGGGGAATCCACGTCGAGTTTTTCTGTCAATCGCGTTTTGTAGGTACTGACCGTCTTGTGGCTGAGGTTCATGATTCCGGCGATTGCCTTGTTGCTCATGCCTTGGGCCAGGTACCGAAAGATCGTCAATTCGCGGTCGGAAAGTTTACCGATCTTCTCCGTTTCGCTGCGTAGCAATGAATCCATCGACACCGAGCTCGAAGAGAGCCGGGCGAAAAAGTGGTAACCCGCTATCACCGCCTCCACGGCCTTGCGCAATTGCTCCAGATCGTTGGTCTTGGACACATACGCCGAGGCACCGGCACGCATGCAGCGATCCTGATAATGAACGGGATCTTGCGAGGAAAAAACCAGGCTGCGACACCGCTCACCACTGGCCTGAATCCGTACCAACACATCCACCCCGTCAAGACCGGGCATACTAATGTCCAGCACCACCAGTTCAGGCTGGTGTTCACGTATCATCGGCAAGACCTCGTTGCCATTGGATACCTGATGAATCAGTTTGAATCCCATCTGTTTAAGCAGCATCGCGACTGCAGCGCAAACCACCGGATGATCGTCTGCTATCAGCGCTGACTTCATGGCAACTCCCTGTGCGAATACGACGATTGGGCCAGGAATGCCCATGGGTCAGACCTTGGTTAGACGCATAGCTGCGCGAAGACTTTTGCACGGAAAACAGCACAAAACTACCTGACAGAAATGACAGTGCCGACGAACGGTAACCGAGGATCAACAGTTGCCATCAACCGTTGAACGCATGCCAGATCAGGCAGAGTGGCGTTGCTCACCTGCACCTTCGGCTGCCCACACGCAGGAATCGACGGCAACTTCATCTGCTCGCCTTCATAGATCAATGCATGGCGAACTTGCGGGTTATCGAGGAAAAAATCGGGCAGGTTCAACGCCTCGCCCGATAACGCAGCATTGACCACCACCAGATCGAAAGACACGTCGCCGTATTCAATCAGGGTCAGCAATTCCTCAAGGCTTTGTGCTGGTGCTACTCGGTAGTAGCCGAGCTGGTTGAACAGGCGCTCGATTCTCATCCGCTGAAAATGTTGCTCGTCGGCAATCAGGATACGTAACGCTTTGTTCGGCAACCGGGGCCCCCAGAAGGGTTTCAGATTCATGAGGCCGCAAGGCTACGGAAGAGCCAAGGAGCTTTCTGTAGGACTATTCCTAAAAATCAGGGCGCCATCTCCGGAAGAGGGGAAAAATAAAGTCAAAAGATCGCAGCCTGGGCAGCCCGACCACGAACCAGCCGGACGGGAACAGGGTTTGATGGTCCGGGGTGTTGGCGTCGAACAGGTACCACATCAAGGCAAACGTGGTGATGTCGAATATCGAGCTGATCGGGCCGAAGAACAGCATGAAGCGCCCGACATCCGCCGGCTGCCAGCGCTAGATTTGTGGTGTTTTTGAAGGCCCCTTCGCGAGCAAGCCCGCTCCCACATCAGACCTGTGTACGCAGGACCCGATGTGGGAGCGGGCTTGCTCGCGAAGGTGGTCTGACAGGCTGCGAAAATCTTAACTGGCAGTCGCCAACAACAAATCCACCACCGAACGACCTTGCCCACGCGCCTTGCCGTGCTCATACAACGACCCGGCAATCTCATCCGCGCGAATCGGCAGGATCGACAGCAAGGTGTCGCTCAACCCGTGGCTCGCCTGGCAGAAGCCCTGCATGTAGATGCCCGCCTTGCAGCGCTCATCGGTGATCAGCTTGTAGTTGCGGTCCACTTCGAAATCACCCAGGAACTCTTCCAGCGGTGCCAGCAGTGTGCGGTGCATCTGACGCTCATAACCGGTGGCCAACACCACGGCGTCGTAATGACGAACCGTGACCTCACCGGTGGCATTGTTGCGCACCGCCAGCTCGATGCCACGCTCGGTGGCGGTGGCTTTTTCGATCGTGGTCAGAGTACGAAACGCATGGCGCGCAATGCCCGAGACTTTCTGCCGATAGAAAATCCCGTAGATGCGCTCGATCAGGTCGATGTCCACCACCGAATAGTTGGTGTTGTGGTACTCGTTGACCAAGCGCTCACGTTCGCTGCTCGCCTGCTGGAACACCAGGTCGGTGAACTCCGGCGAGAACACTTCGTTGACGAACGGGCTGTCATCCGCCGGCTTCAGCGCCGAGCCGCGCAGAATCATGTCCACCTGCACCGACGGGAAGCTGTCGTTCAAATCGATGAAGGCTTCCGCCGCGCTCTGCCCGCCGCCGATGATCGCGATGCTCATCGGTTGATTATTCACGCACGGCTGCCTGGCCATCTGCGCCAGGTACTGCGAGTGATGGAACACTCGGCCGTCATCCTTCAACGCCTTGAACGCTTCGGGAATGCGCGGGGTGCCGCCGGCACTCACCACCACTGAACGAGTGGTGCGCACGTGTTGCTGGCCTCGGGTATCGCGGGAGATCACGCGCAATGCTTCGACCTGCTGGTTGTGCAGCACGGGCTCGATGGTCAGCACTTCTTCACCGTAACGGCTCTGCCCGGCGAATTGCCCGGCGACCCAGCACAGGTAGTCGTTGTATTCCATGCGGCACGGATAGAACGTGCCCAGGTTGATGAAGTCCACCAGACGGCCGTGGTGCTTGAGGTAGTTGACGAAGGAATACGGGCTGGTCGGATTGCGCAGGGTCACCAGGTCCTTGAGGAAAGAGATCTGCAATTCGCTCTGGGTCACCAGGGTATTGCCGTGCCAGCGATAGTCCGCCTGCTTGTCGAGAAACAGCACATCCAGTTCGCCCTGGTTCGGTGCGCGCTCTTGCAGAGCGATGGCCAGCGCCAGGTTCGAAGGGCCGAAACCGACGCCGATCAGGTCGTGAACGATGGGCGATGCAATTGCCTGTGTCATTTCCAGTCCTCTGGATGTACCCCTCAACAGTGGGGAGTAAGCCTAAGTGACCTGGCCAGCAGGTCGTCTGTTGAGGGAACGAGGACAGTGAAATAAAATTTAATACTGTTTTTTACGAAGCAGAGATGATCAATGGGCATCCCACTGACGCATCCGCACGCGGCAGTGCTTCATCGCATTGACGATGTGCTTCTCGACCAGCGCCCGGGAAATGCCTAGATGTTCGGCAATTTCCGGGTGCGACAGGCCATCGATCTTGCGCAGCAGGAAACTCTCGCGGCACAGCCGTGGCAACTCTGCCAATGCACGCTGAAGCATCTCCAGGCGCTGACCGTGATCGAGGCAGTTGTGCGGGGACGGGGTGAAGTAGCGCTCTTCACTGTCGAGCACTTCCAGCGGCTCGACCTGACGCAAGGCATTGCGCCGATGGTCGTCGATCACCAGATTGAGCGCGGTGCGATACAGGAAAGCCCGGGGCTGCTCGATCGGCGAGTCACTGGAACGTTCGAGAACCCTCAGATAAGCGTCATGCACCACATCTTCGGCCACCTGACGGTTGCCCAGCTTGGCGTTGAGGAAACACACCAGCTCGCGATAGTAGTTTTCCAACCATGACTCCCGGCCGCACGGGTGCGGTTTCTATCCTTGAGCCACCGCGACGACCGCCGAAATAGGCAGTGGCACGATAGTGGCAGTTCGAGGTGCGTAATTTATAGTAATTCTCATATAGATTTAAAGCGCTGTTTCGATTCGCCTGACAAATCACCACAAAAAATGTGGGAGCGAGCTCGTGTGGCGAGCGGATTTATCCCCGTTGGGCTGCGGAGCGGCCCCGGCATTTCAAAGTTTACATCGCGTATACGACTGCTCCGCAGCCGAACGGGGATAAAGCCCCTCGCCACACAAGCCCGCTCTCACAGTTGGATTGCGTGGCCGCCTAAATTTCCGGCCACTTTCCTCGTTTACAGGACAGCTCCCCGTCCCTGGTTTTGAACGACGGGCCGATTTCCATTGGCCGGAACCCTGCATGAAACGTCCCCGACAAACCCGACGCGCCCTGCTTGTAGCACTTTGCCTGATCCCCGTTATCGCCGTCGCTGCCTGGCAGGTCATCCCGCCCGGACGGGACAAATTCGCCACTGTGCAAGTCGGCCGGGGCGATATCGAAAGCAGCGTCACAGCCCTCGGCACCTTGCAGCCTCGACGCTACGTGGACGTCGGCGCACAGGCGTCCGGGCAGATCCAGAAGATCCACGTAGAAGTCGGTGACGTGATCAAGGGAGGCCAGTTGCTGGTGGAAATCGATCCTTCAACGCAACAGGCCAAACTCGACGCCGGGCGTTTCTCCATCGAAAACCTCAAGGCCCAACTCGAGGAACAGCGGGCGCAACACGAACTGGCCCGACAAAAGTTCCAACGCCAGCAGCACCTCAAGGCCGGCGGTGCCACGCGCGAGGAAGACGTGCAAACCGCCCAGGCTGAACTGCGCGCCACCCAGGCGCGCATCGACATGTACCAGGCGCAGATCCGCCAGGCCCAGGCCAGCCTGCGCAGCGATCAGGCCGAGCTCGGCTACACGCGCATTTACGCACCGATGTCCGGCACCGTGGTCGCACTCGACGCCAGGGTCGGCCAGACCCTGAATGCGCAACAGCAAACGCCGCTGATTCTGCGCATCGCCAAGTTGTCGCCGATGACGGTCTGGGCCGAGGTGTCGGAAGCCGACATCGGTCACGTCAAACCCGGCATGACGGCGTGGTTCACCACCCTCAGCGGCGGCAAACGCCGCTGGAGCAGCACCGTGCGGCAGATTCTGCCAGTGCCGCCCAAGCCTCTGGACCAGACCAGTCAGGGCGGCGGCAGCCCGGCCAGTTCGAGCAAAAGCGGCAGCGCCCGCGTGGTGCTCTACACCGTATTGCTCGACGTCGACAACGCCGACAACGCACTGATGGCGGAAATGACTGCACAAGTGTTCTTCGTTTCCGACCAGGCGAAAGACGTACTCACCGCGCCCATCGCCGCGTTGCAAGGCGGCATGCAAGCGGACATCCAGACCGCACAAGTTGTTGCCCAAAACGGCCGCATCGAGCAACGCGAGGTGCGCACCGGCATCAGCGATCGTCTGCGGGTACAGATCCTCGACGGTTTGCAGGAAGGCGATCACCTGTTGATCGGCCCGGCCGACGGGAGTGGCGGCTGAATGCTGACGCCCCTGATCAATCTGCAGGACATCCGCAAATCCTACGGCGGCGGCGATTCTCCGCAGGTTCACGTGCTGCGCGGCATCGACCTGTCGATCCACGCCGGGGAATTCGTAGCGATTGTCGGCGCCTCGGGTTCCGGCAAATCGACGCTGATGAACATCCTCGGTTGTCTTGATCGCCCGACCTCGGGCGAATACCGCTTCGCCGGAGAAAACGTCGCCGCACTCGACAGCGACGAACTGGCCTGGCTGCGTCGAGAAGCCTTCGGTTTTGTGTTCCAGGGTTATCACCTGATTCCCTCCGGCTCGGCCCAGGAAAACGTCGAGATGCCGGCGATCTACGCAGGCTTGCCAGCCGCCGAACGCCACGCCCGCGCCGCCGCCCTCCTGGACCGCCTCGGCCTCGCTTCGCGCACCGGCAACCGTCCGCACCAACTCTCCGGCGGCCAGCAACAACGGGTGTCCATCGCCCGCGCCTTGATGAACGGCGGCCATATCATCCTCGCCGACGAACCCACCGGCGCCCTCGACAGCCACAGCGGCGCCGAAGTCATGACCCTGCTCGACGAACTGGCGAGCCAGGGCCACGTGGTGATCCTCATTACTCACGACCGCGAAGTCGCTGCACGGGCCAAACGCATCATCGAAATTCGCGACGGCCTGATCATCAGCGACAGCGCGCAGGACAACCTCGAGGTGCAAACATCGGCCAACCCCGGCGCCTTGCAAGCCGTGGACTTGCGCAAGCGCTTGAGCGAAGGTGCAGAAGCCACCGGGGCCTGGAAAGGCGAACTGGTGGACGCGGTCCACGCCGCGTGGCGGGTGATGTGGATCAACAAGTTTCGCACCGCGCTGACGCTGCTCGGGATCATCATCGGCGTCGCCTCGGTAGTGGTGATGCTCGCCGTCGGTGAAGGCAGCAAGCGTCAGGTGATGGCGCAAATGGGCGCGTTCGGCTCGAACATCATTTACCTCAGCGGCTCGGCACCGAACCCGCGAACGCCGCCGGGCATCATCACTCTCGCTGACGTCGCGGCGGTGGGCAGCCTGCCGCAGGTGACGCGCATCATGCCGGTCAACGGCCAGGAAGCCGGGGTGCGCTTTGGCAACCTCGACCACTTGAGCTACGTCGGCGGCAACGACACTAACTTCCCGGCCATTTTCAATTGGCCTGTGGTCGAAGGCAGCTATTTCACTCAGGAAGATGAACGCAATGCGGCAGCGGTTGCGGTGATCGGCCACAAGGTACGGACCAAATTGCTCAAGGACGTGGCCAACCCGATCGGCCAGTACATCCTGATCGAAAACGTGCCGTTCCAGGTGGTCGGCGTGCTCGCGGAAAAAGGCGCCAGCTCCGGCGACACCGACAGCGACGACCGCATCGCCATTCCGTATTCCGCCGCGAGTGTGCGGCTGTTCGGCACCCACAACCCCGAATACGTGGCGATTGCGGCGGCTGATGCGCGCAAGGTCAAAGAGACGGAAACCGCCATCGAGCAGTTGATGTTGCGTCTGCACGACGGCAAAAAGGATTTCGAATTGACCAACAACGCGGCGATGATTCAGGCCGAGGCAAGGACGCAAAATACCCTGTCGCTGATGCTTGGTTCGGTAGCCGCGATTTCGTTGCTGGTGGGCGGGATCGGCGTGATGAACATCATGCTCATGACCGTGCGCGAACGCACCCGCGAGATCGGCATTCGCATGGCCACCGGCGCCCGGCAGCGCGACATCCTGCGGCAGTTTCTGACCGAAGCGGTGATGCTCTCGGTGGTTGGCGGCCTCGCCGGCATTGCGCTCGCGCTGATCGTCGGCGGCGTGTTGGTTCTCAGCGAAGTCGCGGTCGCGTTCTCGTTGATAGCGGTACTCGGTGCCTTCGGTTGCGCCCTGGTCACCGGTATTGTTTTCGGCTTCATGCCGGCTCGCAAAGCTGCCCGGCTCGACCCGGTCACGGCCCTTACCAGTGAATGATCGATCTATGAAAGCGCCACTCAGCCTGTTGACCCTCTGCGTGTTGCTCAGTGCGTGCGCCAGTCCCGATCCGCGTCCGGACAGCGGCTTGCAACCGCCGCCCACCTGGCAATCGGCGCACAGGGAAAACGCCCCGTTGCGCAATGCCCAGTGGTGGACGCACTTTGGCAGCCCGCAGCTCGATCAACTGATTGAACAGGCCCGCGTCGGTAGCTATGACCTGGCGGCGGCACTGGCGCGAGTTCGTCAGGCCCGGGCGACGACCGTGATTGCCAGCGGTTCGCGGCTGCCGGAAGTGAAGTCAGCGGTGAACGCCAATCGCCAGAAGCTGATGCGCGGCAACGGCTACAGTCAACTGGACGCCGACAGCAGCGACAAGGCGGTGGATTCCTTCGACGCCAGCCTCAGTGCCAGTTATGAAATCGATTTCTGGGGCGGCCAGCGCGCCACTCGCGACAGTGCGAAATTCGGCCTGCATGCCAGTGAATTCGAGCGTGACACGGTTGAGTTGACGCTGCTCAGCGCGGTTGCCAGCACCTATGCGCAAGCCTTGTCGCTGCAAGAGCAGCACCGTATCGCGCAGCTCAATCTGGCGAATGCGCAAAAGGTTTTGAACCTGGTACAAACCCGCTTCGACGCCGGCTCGGCCACCGCCCTGGAGCTGGCCCAACAAAAGAGCCTGGTGGCCGCGCAACAACGACAGTTGCCGCTGGTGCAGCAACAAGGCGAAGAAGCGCGGATCACCCTCGCCGCCCTCCTCGGCCGTCCCGTTCAACAATTGAAGCTTGACGATCAAGACTTCGACCAACTCAGCTGGCCGGTCATCGGTGCAGGCGTTCCAAGCGATTTGCTCAACCGGCGCCCGGACATCGCTCGCGCCGAAGCGCAGCTGGCAGCCGCACGCGCCGACGTGACCGTTGCCCGGGCGAAAATGCTGCCCACCGTGACATTGAGCGCCCAGATCGGCTCTGGCGCCGACACGTTCAACGATGTGCTGCGCAGCCCGTTCTACAACCTCACCGCCGGATTGGTCGCGCCGATCTTCAACAACGGACGTCTGAGCGCAGAACGTGACAAAGCCACGGCGCGCCAGGAAGAGCTGCTGGAAACCTACCGTGGCGCGATCATCAACGGATTCGCCGACGTGGAAAAAGCCCTCACCGGCATTCGCGGACTGGACGCCCAACGCCGGTGGCAAAATGAAGAGTTGAGCCAGGCGCAAACGGCTTTCGACATTGCGCAAAGCCGCTATCAGGCCGGGGCCGAGGATTTGCTGACGGTACTGGAGACGCAGCGCACGCTGTATGCCGCGCAGGATCTGAATGTGCAGCTGCGGCTGTCGAGGTTGCAGGCGAGTATTGCGTTGTACAAGGCGCTTGGGGGTGGGTGGCAGGTTTTATAGATTGTTGGTGTCTGTCAAGGCCGCCTTCGCGGGCAAGCCCGCTCCCACATTAGTCCTGCGTACACAGGTCCATTGTGGGAGCGGGCTTGCTCGCGATTGAACGATAACGCGGTATCTCTATTAACTGATAATCGGCCTGGCCTTCAGATTCCGCGCATACCAAGGCCGTTGCGGCACCTTGCGGAACAGATCCGCCAACTTCTTCTCGTCTTCACCAAAGGTAATCCGCAACGCCAGCTTCATGGTTTCCGGGTCCATTTCCACCGACTTGCCCACCTGCAAACCCGGTGTGGTGTTGCAGCCATGGGTACTCGGTCCAAGCCATGGGTCATCGATCTCGACCCAGCGACCGGGCGCGAACCACGGCACGCCATTGACCTCCAGCCGACTGACCTCCCCCGGATGAAAGCGCTCGTGCGCGCGGAACCAATCTTCAAGACGGTCGTCGATCCAGCCGTGGAAATGCCAGAACACCGGGTTCACATGGGAGGAGAACGGGTCACCGAGGAAGTCGTTTACCGCCGCGAACCAGCGGGCGGAAAAGTCCGCCGTATCGCGTGCAAACGGCACGGGCTGACCGTTAGACGGGTCGCGGGGTACTGACGCCCAGCGCATGTGCAACCAGTCATGCAGGCCCAGTTCGACTTCGGAACCGAACTGTCCCAGGGTCATTTTCGACAAGTAACGCGGGTCACGGTATCGCGATTCCCAGACCTGAAAATTGCTGTGATAGGTCTCGGCGGTCTTGAGATCGGCGACCCACTGCGAGTACTCGTCATCGTCATCAGCGCGCCACGCGGGTGGCAGTGCGGTGCCGTCGTGGTTGTCGAAGTAACGGGCAAAGCCTTGGCGATCGCGGACCAGCTCTGGCTGCGGCAACGGAAATTGTTGCCAGGAAGGCAGGTCTTGTAAGGAGCGTGCGGTGCCGAGCATATGCCGGTGCATGAAGAAAAAATCGATGCCCGAGCCGTTGCGGTCCTTGCGCGGCCCGCGTGCATCGCGCTCCTTGTCCCGCAGCCCCGGCTGCCAGCCGATCCCGCGCAAGGCGTTGCGTTTGTCGTCGGACAAGGTGTGCCATTTGTCTCGCGAAGCGTGCCAGAGTTGATGGAACAAGCGATGCTCGGGGGAAATCAGCCACGCCAACAACGCCGGCCCCAGGCCCGTGCGCTCGCGCGCTTCAGGGAACACTTGTTTGACCGCGACGAAACGATTGTCCTGAGCGGTCAAGGCCAGCGGACGATCCAGCCGCAGCACGCGACCACTCAAGGTGCCGCTGCCGGCATTGCCGAAGGCGGCCCAGACCTCGTCCAGTTTGAAGGTGAATTCGTAATCCGGCGTGCCGGTCGCGGATCGGGTATCGATCAGGCGCCAGCTCAGTTCGTTGGTACTGCTGACGGTCAGATCGCCGAGGACGCGATAGCGCGGCGTCGGTTCGCCGCGTAGCGCATCGAAAGTATCCAGAAAGCCGTTGAGCCCACGCCCCTTGTGACCGACATCGAGCAACACCTGCAGGCCCTCGCTGGGCAAGCCGTCGAGCCCGGCGTCACGGCCTTCGAAACGAATGTCCCAGACACCCTGCAGCGTATTGGCCAGACGCTGCCCCGCCACATCCGCGACGTCGAATGACGCTTCGCCGGGGGTAATCGTAGGGTCCGGTTTTGTCAGTTCGCGATGCCCGTAATACGCCGCAGGCACGGCGGCGCCGGTCAGCGCCAGACCCGCCAGGAACCATCGTCGAGAAATCGTCATTGCCCTACCTGTGTCAGCCATGGAGCAGGCTTTATCCAAGCTAGAACGTTTGCTGCCCCGATAAATTTAGAAGCTTCGCGAGCAAGCCCGCTCCCACAGTGGACCGAGGTGTACGCAAATCAAATGTGGGAGCGGGCTTGCTCGCGAAGAGGCCCTCAGCCCCCCTAAATTTCCCACTCGGCCACTCGTTCTCCCCAGATAGCAAAGGCCCCCGCGCCTGCACCTCGACGGCGAACCTGACTGAGATGGCAATGACAAAACCTCGTTCGAAAAAGGCTCTTTTCATCGGCCTGCCCCTGGCGCTGGCCATCGCCGGCGCGGCAGGTTTTGCGGCCTGGGATTATTGGCTCAACGACAACCCCGGCTACCCGGTCGCGGTGATGAAGCAGGCGGATGAACTGCAAGATCGCATCCTGTCGTTCGACAGTCACATCACCGTGCCGATGGATTTCGGCACCGCCGAAAACGAGGCCGACAAGGACGGCAGTGGCCAGTTCGACCTGGTCAAGGCTGCGCGCGGACGCCTGTCCGGCGCGGCGCTGACCATTTTTGGCTGGCCCGAAATCTGGAACGGTGACAACGCCCCGCACCGCCCGACGGCCGGGTTCATCGACGAAGCCCGTCACGAGCAGGAAACCCGCTACAAAATCATCAGCACCCTGGTGCGCGATTTCCCCAATCAGGTCGCCATTGCCTACACCCCGGACGACTTCCGGCGCCTGCACGGCGAGGGCAAGTTCGCTGTGTTCATCAGCATGCTCAACGCCTACCCGCTGGGTAACGATGTCAACGCCCTGGACAAATGGGCCGCTCGCGGGATGCGCATGTTCGGCTTCAGTTACGTGGGTAACAATGCCTGGGCCGACTCGTCCCGGCCGCTGCCGTTTTTCAATGATTCCCGTGATGCGCTGGGCGGCCTGTCGGAGCTGGGCAAGCAAGCGGTGCATCGCTTGAACGACCTCGGGGTCATCATTGACGTGTCGCAAATGTCGACCAAAGCCCTGGAACAAGTCAGCCAGTTGAGCCGCGCGCCGATGGTCGCCTCGCATTCGGCACCACGTGCGTTGGTGGACATCCCGCGCAACCTCAGCGATGGCGAAATGCAGTTGATCCAGCACAGTGGCGGCGTGGTACAGATCGTTGGTTTCCCGACCTACATCAAGCCGCTGAGTCAGGCCACCCAGGACAAACTCAACGCCCTGCGCGCGCGCTTCGACCTGCAACCGCTGCAAGGTCTGGAGATGGCGCTGATGCCAGGCGACCCGGTGATCACCATATGGTCGGAACAACGGTTCGGTGAATACGCCAGTCAGCTCTACGGCATCCTCGATGAAGAACCGAAGGCCACACTCAAGGATTACGGCGACGCCATCGACTATGCGGTAAAAAAAATCGGCATCGATCACGTCGGCATCAGCTCCGACTTCAACGACGGTGGCGGCCTGAATGGCTGGAAAGACGTCAGCGAAGCCCGCAACGTGACCGCCGAACTGATCAGTCGCGGCTACAACGAGGCCGACATTGCCAAGCTCTGGGGTGGCAACTTCCTGCGCGTCTGGGACCAGGTACAGAAGTCCTCCAATCCTGTCGTTAATCACTGATGTCCACTTTTGCCAAGCGAACCGAATCCATGACCAACCGTCGTACTTTCCTCAAGCGGGCTGGCGTTATCGCGGCCGGTATTCCCCTGGGCTCTGCCGTCAACCTCCCTGCGCTGGCCGCCATGCCGGCGCCATTGCCCAGAGACAAATGGGCGCAGTTTCGCCAACTATTCAATCAGGATCCCGACTACCTGCACTTCGCCAATTTTCTGGTGACCTCGCACCCGCGTCCCGTGCGCGAGGCCATCGAGATGCACCGCGCCAATCTCGACCGCAATCCTGGCCTGGCCATGGACTGGCATCGCGGTGAAACCGAACGCAGGGAAGAAGAAGTCCGCGTGTGGGCCGGGCGCTACCTGAAAGCCAAACCGTCGCAGATCGCCCTGACCGGCAGCACCACCGAAGGCCTGGCGATGATTTACGCCGGCATCCATGTGCGTTCGGATCAGGAAATCCTCACCAGCGAACATGAGCACTACGCCGCCAATAGCGTGTTGGAATTCCGCACGCAGAAGGACGGCACCCAGGTTCGCAAAATCAAATTGTTCGAAGACCCGCACAAGGTTTCGACCGATGAAATACTGGCCTCGATTGTCCGTAACATTCGCCCCGAAACCCGCGTGCTCGGCATGACCTGGGTGCACTCCGGCAGCGGGGTTAAGTTGCCGATCGGCGAGATCGGCAAACTGGTCGCCGAGAAAAACCGCGAACGCGAGGAAAAGGATCGCATCCTTTATGTGGTCGATGGTGTCCACGGTTTCGGCGTGGAAAACCTCGACTTCCCGGACATGCATTGCGACTACTTTATCGCCGGCACCCACAAATGGATGTTTGGCCCACGGGGCACCGGGATCATCTGCGCGCGCTCCGACGAGATGAAGGACGTCACGCCGACCATTCCGACCTTCTCCGAAGCCACCACGTTCTCGACCGTGATGACCTACGGCGGGTATCACTCGTTTGAACACCGTTGGGCGCTGACCGAAGCGTTCAAGTTGCATCTGGACCTGGGCAAGGCCGAGGTTCAGGCACGCATTCACGAGATCAACAGCTACCTGAAGAAGCGCTTGCAGGAGCATCCCTCGGTGGAGCTCGTCACGCCGTTGTCGCCCGAGTATTCCGCCGGCTTCACCTTCTTCCGGATCAAGAACCGGGACTGCGACGAAGTGGCCAATTTCCTGATGGACCAGCGTGTGGTCTGCGATGCCGTCGACCGCGATGTCGGCCCGATCATTCGCTTGTCCCCGGGCCTGCTCAACACCGAGGCGCACATCGATCGCGTCATGACGCTGTTGGCCAGCAAGCTCTGAACTTTCGATTTCCCTTAGCGAGAACGCTCATGAAAATCATCCTGCACAGACTCGGATCGTCGCTCCCACAATGGGGGGCGCTGACAATGCTGGCATTGCTCGGCGGTGCGTTGCCCGCCGTTGCCCAGGCGTCCACCGCGCCGCTGCCGGGCAAGGTGTTCAAGGATTGCCGCGACTGCCCGGAAATGGTCGTCCTGCCTGCCGGCACCTTCACCATGGGAACGCCGGAAGGTGAAGTCGGTCGCGAACCCGATGAAGGCCCGATGCACGAAGTGACCTTCGCCAAGCCGTTCGCCATGAGCCGCTACCAGATCACTGCCGGTGAATGGGGCCAATACCTGAAGGAAACCGGGATCACCCTTCCCGACGGCGACACCCGCCCCGGCCGCGAGTGCATCAACAGCAAACCGCGTTACCCGCAGAGCCCGCGTCATCCAGCGGTGTGCATGAACTTTGCCGAGGTCAGCGCGTACGTGGCGTGGTTGTCGATCAAGACCGGCCAGCACTATCACATTGTCAGCGAAGCACAGCGTGAATACGCCGCCCGTGCCGGCTCAACGGGGCCGTTCCCGTTCCCGTTCGATGAAGGCACCGAGTACAGCATCGCCACCCACGCCAACACCTACGGGCCAACGGATGGCTACAGCTACACTTCCCCCGCCGGCAGCTTCCCGCCCAACGCCTTCGGCATGTACGACATGCACGGCAACGTCTACGAGTGGATCGCCGACTGCGAACACAGCGATTACGTGGGCGCACCCACCGATGGCAGTGCCTGGGTCGAACCCCACTGCGAAGCCCTGCAGATTCGCGGCAACGACTGGGGCGAAGCACCGGTGTTCTCGCGTTCCGGCAACCGCAACAACATCTACCCGCAAACCCGTGGCGACTGGATCGGTTTCCGTGTCGTGCGCGATCTGCCGTCCAAAGGCTGAGCCCTTTCTCCTGCGGCCGCCGCCAGTCGGTGGCCGTCTAAATTAAACGCCTGACCACACGTTCTATTGGGTATCTGCCTCAACGACCCAAGGAATCCTTTCCTCATGACCCAGCCTACGCGCGGTGCAATTCATGAATTGTTCACCCTCCTGAAACCGTTCCGGCTGGTGGTCAGCCTGTCGATCATTCTGGGCATGGTGGGCGGTCTGAGCGTGACGGTACTGCTGGCGACCATTAACAATGCCCTGCATTCGGAAAGCGGCCTGACCCAAGGCGTGGTCGCCCTGTTTGGCGGCCTTTGCCTGCTGGCCCTGGCGAGTTCGATCTGCTCGGACATCGGCACCAACTATGTCGGCCAGCACATCATCGCGAAGCTGCGCAAAGAGCTCGGGGAAAAGGTGCTTTCGGCGCCCATCGAACAGATCGAACGATACCGCAGCCACCGATTGATTCCGGTGCTGACCCATGACGTCGACACCATCAGCGACTTCGCGTTCGCCTTCGCGCCGCTGGCCATTTCCCTGACCGTCACCCTCGGTTGCATGGGGTATCTGGCGCTGTTGTCGTGGCCGATGTTCCTGATGATGGTGTTGGCAATTGCCATCGGCACCAGCATTCAGTTCTACGCGCAGGGCAAAGGCATTAAAGGCTTCATGGCTGCCCGCGATGCGGAAGACGAATTGCAAAAGCACTACAACGCCATCGCCGGCGGCGCCAAGGAACTGCGGATTCACCGTCCGCGTCGCCAGCGCATGTTCACCTCGGGCATTCAGGGCACGGCGGACTTCATCTGCAACACCCAGGTGCGTTCGATCAACACCTTCGTGATCGCCAAGACGTTGGGTTCGATGCTGTTCTTCGTGGTCATCGGGTTGGCACTGGCGCTGCAATCGTTCTGGCCCAGCGCCGACAAGTCGGTGATGAGCGGCTTCGTGCTGGTGTTGCTGTACATGAAAGGCCCCATCGAACATCTGGTCGGGACCTTGCCGGTGGTCAGCCGCGCGCGGATTGCCTTCCGCCGGATCGCCGAACTGTCGAGCCAATTCTCTTCGCCCGAGCCGCACCTGCTGCTGAACGACACCGGCAAAAAACCGGCCGTGGTCGACAGCCTGCAACTGGACAATGTCAGTTATGCCTTCCCCGCTGCACCGGGCTGCGAAGCATTTCGTCTGGGACCGGTGAACCTGACCATCGAACAGGGCGACATCATTTTCATCGTCGGCGAAAACGGCTGCGGCAAGACCACGCTGATCAAGTTGTTGCTCGGGCTGTATGCGCCGCAGCAGGGCGCCATCCTGCTCAACGGCGAACGCATTGATGCGCAGAACCGTGATGACTATCGCCAACTGTTCACCACGATTTTCGCCGACTACTACCTGTTCGATGACGTGGTACAGGGCGATCAACACATTCCCGAAGACGCCAACACCTACCTGCAACGCCTGGAAATCGCGCACAAGGTCAGCGTCAAGGACGGCAGTTTCACCACCACCGACCTGTCCACCGGCCAGCGTAAACGCCTGGCATTGGTCAATGCCTGGCTGGAAGAACGACCGGTGCTGGTGTTCGACGAATGGGCGGCAGACCAGGATCCGACCTTCCGCCGGATCTTCTACACCGAGCTACTTCCGGACCTGAAGCGCCTGGGTAAAACCATCATCGTCATCTCCCACGACGATCGCTATTTCGACATGGCCGATCAACTGGTGCGCATGGAATCGGGCCGCGTGGTGACCGAGCGGGCGACCGCCTGAGCACCTTCGAATAAAAAGATTTCAACAATTTCCGGGGTTTGTTTTCCGGTTTCGTCGCAGTGACGCGTCTAATAATAATTATCATTAACTAAAAAACTGCACACCTCAGGAGCGATTTGAGCAATGCAAAGCCCTACCCTGTCCCGCGCGCCGTTGGCACTGGCCATCGCGCCGCAAAAGAAATTTCGAACAGTCGTGCCGGGGGCGTTGCTGACCCTGTTGCTGCTGGGCACGTCTGAAGTCCAGGCGGCTCCGGTGAACGTCAATGTTCCTTCGCAGTCGCTGGCCAGCGCGCTGCAGCAACTGGGTCAACAGACCGACCTGCAGATTCTGTACAGCCAGGACATGGTCAACGGCCTCAAGTCCACGGCGGTGTCCGGCAATCTGGAGCCGGGGCAGGCATTGAACACGTTGCTGCTGGGGAGCGGCATTACGTTTCAACTGACCGGCAACACCGTGTCGCTGATCCCGGTAGCCGGCAACTCCAGTGCGCTGCAACTGGGCGCGACCGCGATTTCAGACGTGGCACCGGGGCCGACCACGGAAGGCACGCATTCCTACACCTCCGATGAAGTCAGCATCGGCAAGGGCAACATCAAGCTCAAGGACATCCCGCAGTCGGTGTCCGTGGTCACGCGCCAGCGTATGGACGACCAGAACATGAACAGCCTGCAGGACGCGATGCGCCAGGTCACCGGTGTCACCATCAAGTCCTACAACTCCGGCTCCAGCCTCAATGACGTTTACATGCGCGGCTTCCTCGTTGACCAGGTGCAGGTGGACGGCGTATCGCAACCCACCGGCCAGGGCGACATGGGCACCAGCTTCGACCTGGCGATGTACGACCGCGTCGAAGTACTTCGCGGGCCGTCGGGCCTGTATCAAGGCGCGGGCGAACCCGGCGGCACCATCAACGTGGTGCGCAAGCGCGCCCTGAACAAATTTGCCCTCGGTGGCGAACTGGGCGCAGGGTCCTATGACCACTACCGCTCGATGGTCGACGTCACCGGCCCGTTGAACGATCAGGGCAACGTGCGCGGTCGCTTCATCACCGCTTACGAGAACAACAAATCCTTCGTCGACTCAGCCCAGAACGAACGCCCGATGGTGTACGGCCGCCTGGAATTCGATCTCGACCCATCCACGACGCTGTCGGTCGGCGGTGCCTACCAGCAGAACCACTCCACCCCGGCGTTCGGCTTGCCGGCATTCGCCGACGGCAAGTTGCTGGACGTATCGCGCTCGACCTTCGTCGATGCCAAGTGGAACACCCTGAACGAGAAAGTCTGGGAAACCTTCGCTGAACTCGATCACAGCCTGGACAACGGCGGTCAGTTCAAGACCACCGTGACCTACCGTGACGCAGAAACCCCACAGCGTAATTTCACCTGGGCCGACGGTACGGTCGATCCGGCGACCGGCGACAGCTCTGCCGTAGCGTATGACTACTACACCCACATCAAGACCATCGGCGTCGACAGCTTTGTGACCACGCCGTTCGAGTTCGCCGATCGCCAACACGAATTCACCGTGGGCGCCGAATATCAGCATCTGGATAAAGATTTCGAATACGGTGGCGGCGAGTACTTCCCGATCAACGTCTACAACCCGGGCAGCATCGACATTCCCAAGAACGACTATGAGCGGGTCAACGGAAACTGGTCCAAGTCCGATCAATACGGCCTGTATACCCGCGCCAAGATCAACGTCACCGACTGGCTCGACGTGGTCGGCGGCAGCCGCGTGACCTGGTACGAAAGCGACGCCAAGAACGCCAACGCCTTCTTCAACAACTTCGGCGAAGCCCACACCAGCATCAACCGCAAGGTCGTGCCTTATGGCGCGATCATCGCCAAGCTCACCCCGGAATTGTCGGCTTACGCCAGCTACACCGGTGTGTTCAAGCCACAAAGCGAGTTGGGCAGCGACAACACACCGATCGGCCCACGCAAAGGCAAGCAATACGAAATCGGCCTCAAGCGCGAGTTCTATGACGGCCGCCTGAACGCCAGTATCGCGATGTTCCGCATCTACGATGAAAACCGCGCCGAATTCAACGCCGATACCGGTGGCAACGAAGCGCAAGGCAAGGCACGCAGCCAAGGCTGGGAAACCGAGTTGAGCGGCAACCTGACCGACAACTGGAGCATCGTTACCGGCTACGCCTTCACCAGCACCAAGTTGGTGAAATCTGACGACGCAACCGAAGGCAACACCTTCAGCACCATCACGCCTAAACACAACTTTAACCTGTGGACCAAATACGACTTCACCGACGGCGCGCTCAAAGACTTCAGCGTCGGCGGCGGCGTGCGAGTGGTCAGCAAGACCTGGTATCAGCGTGACGTGCGCTTCGAACAAAGCGGCTATGGCATCGCCACCGCGCAGGTGGGTTACAAGTTCAACGAAAACCTGTCGGCGACACTCACCGGCAACAACCTGTTCGATCGCAAGTACTACGACCGCGTGGATGGATCCTGGGGGACTAACTTCTACGGGGATCCGCGCAATTTGACGTTGACGTTGCGGGCTCAGTATTGATTGCTGCGCACGTTAAATGTTGAACACCACCGGGCCGCTTTGCGGCCCGGTTTTGTTTTCATCATGGCCGTCGGCGACGCCACCCTTGATCACACAACGGGCGCCCGGTGTGACCTAAGGATGTGACAACGGGAACGTCACAATAAATTCACTACCTTTACCTTCACCTTCGCTTCGGCCAACAATCTTCCCGCCGTGCGCTTCTACCAGCTCACGGACCACGGTCAGACCAATGCCCAAACCTGGTCCGCAGAAGCCTACGGCGTTGGCGTCCCGCACATAGGGATCGAATATGAAAGGAAGTGTCTGTGCGGAAATGCCGATGCCGTTGTCGCAAACACTTATTTTCAACATGTCGGCGTCTAACGTAACGGATAACTCGACGCTACCCTCATTTGGGGTGTACTTGACCGCATTGCTGAGAAGGTTGTGCAGAACCTGCGTGAGGCGCACTGAGTCACCATTCATCACCAGCGTTTCATAGGGAAAACGGGTGCTGAAATGCAGATTTCTAGCCGCCATCATCGGGCGGCACGCTTCAATAGCAGTATTGATGACGTGGATAATGTCGAGATCGGCGCGATTGAGACTCAACTTGCCACTGGTGACGCGAGACACGTCCAGCAAATCCTCAACGATGCGGGACAAATGCTGAACCTGGCCCTCAATCAGCGAGCGCATCCGGGGCAGTTCTACGCTGGGCATGCTGACCATGCGCTCTGCAATCATGCTGATCGGAGTCAACGGATTGCGCAACTCATGGGCCACTTTCGCGAGAACACCTTTCTGACGTGCCAATGCCTCTTCAGCCTTTAATTGCATGTCTTGAGCGCTAAGAGCGGCGATAACAAGCTGCTCGTTTGCCTCAAGCAATTCCGGGTAAGGATCGGGTAATGCTGCATTTGCAGGCGGTGTGGGGTCTGATAGTGCCCCCAGCATCGCTAACACTAATTGTTGATTGGCCTCGATCAGACGCTCTGTTTGCAGGTTGTCTCTCAAGTCACTATTGACTTCGACCAGTTCTTTTTCCAGCGATATCAGGAGGGATCGAGCTTCGGCGATTTTTTTGCCCAACAGTAAGAGTTCGCGAGCGGCATTTGCCATCTCACGTTCCTTCCTGCTATCGGTTTCATTCATACACGATGCTCAATCATTTTCATCTCCGAGACGTGCGTTATCAGAGCGTTTTTTGGGTCGTCCACCCAACAATCCTTCCTGGCCGTGGAGCATCGCCCCCACCTGCAAACCGTTATCGTCAATATGGTAGAGACGAAGTTCATCCGAGTGAGCACTGGACCGAACCTTCACCACACCCATGATGCGCAGCAGACGGCTGTCCACTTCGATGTAACGTTGAACGATGATTGCATCGGTCAAGAACGCTGTACCGTAAGGGCTGAACCGTAGGTCGGTGTACCGGTCTTCAAGTTCCGAAGTCATCAGCACAGTCACACCAATACCGGTCAATGCTGTAACGAGCCGCGATAACGATTCACGAAAGTCTTCGCGGAATGTGGGTGCCACCGCCATCTCAAAACCTGAAAGGGAGTCGATGACCACTCTTGTGGCTCCCAAACGGCGGATCTCCATGAGCAGCAGGTAGACGATTTCGTCAATAGACAGGTCTGTCGCGTGACTCTCTACCAGTCCAACCTTGTCATCTAAAATCAACGCCGCGAGGTCAGCATTGCGCAAGCGATTCGGGCGTTGCTCAAAAACAGCGATTACCCCGGTTTCACCGTTACGAGCACCCTCAGCGAGGAACGTAGACGCCAGAATACTTTTTCCTGACCCTGAAGGACCAGCGACCAGCAGCGAGTAACCCTTGGGCAGCCCCCCGCCAAGCATTTGATCAAGACCTGGCACGCCCATGTTCAGCCGTGCAGGTTGTTCATTTGTGGAAGGCGACAGCGCATCTTCAAGACCTGCGCTGGCGGGCGGAAAGACCTGAACTCCGGAACTGGCAATGCGGAAGGTATGCAGGCCCGGCAATGTAGGCTGGCCACGCATCTTCATGATTTCCATTTTGCGAACCATGGAATTGCGCTGGACACTCTGACGCAGCCAGATCAGGCCATCCGCCACGGTAAAAATCGGGTTGGTATCGTTTTCGTTGAAGTACTCGCCGATCAGGAAGGTGGTTGCTTGCCAGGTGGTCATCAACATGCCCAGTTGCTGAACGAACTGGGGCAGATTGTTGTTTGGGTTTACCTCGGTCTGGCTCGCCAGCACGACCGAGCGGAACGAGTCGACGAATACCAGGGCCGGGTTATGTTTCTCGACCTCGAAGACGATGCGGCGCAATACCTCGTCCAGATCGCCCGCAAGGGTGTCGTCAGCCAGGTTGATGTAGCGAACGGACTTGTTGATCGCGTCATTGTCGAAAAAATCGAATTGCTGTTGGTAACGCAGCATCTTCAGCGGTGGTTCACCCAACACAGTAAAAAACAGAGCCGGACGCTCCGGCGTCGCCAGGGCAAACATCATTTGATGCGCCAGGGTGGTTTTACCGCAGCCAGGGGGGCCGGCAATGAGATTAAAGGAAAACTCCGGCAAACCTCCACCCAGCACCTCGTCCAGCCCCGGTACGCCAGTAGCCAGACGATTGATTGTCACTTTGGTACTCATGACGAAGTTTCCTGCGCAGGTGGGGCGCTCGAGTTGTAGGCCCACACGTCGAGTAGCAAACGTGTGGACAGCGATGGACCGATCAACGTGGCCAGCAACTCGTAAAGCGCTTTTAACAATTCCTCGCCAAAAAAAATGGCGTCGATTTGAGTTTGCTGAATGAGGATGGATTTGAGATCTGTCAGATCCAGCGGGACTACCAGAGGTGTGTAGGTGTCAGCCATATGTGGATGCAGCGAAGTGAATAAGTGAAGACTACGGAGATAGAGCGCAGCGACCCCTCTCGGCCCGATGATTGGAACGAGGGAAGCACTTGTATCTTGAAGCATCGTAATGATCACATCAGCGACGTGATGAATGTCTGCGTTGTGATCCACCCGGAGCGCCAGGGACGCAACGATCCGGCGGCCCTCTTCGCTTTCCGTAGACATGGCTCAAAGATTCCGATGTGTGTCCGTGAAGTCTACACGGCCCGGATGGTTGAAGCGGTCTTTTCTGGAGCGCACATCACATGGACAATGGGTATGGTCGATTAGTGCACTCCGTGCGCACCACGGTAATCTGCGCCAATTTTAAGTTGATATGATTCAAGAACTTACAAACCGAGTAGAAAACATGAATCGTCGTAAAAAAATAAAGCAGTTATTAAAGGCTCACGCCAAAAAGGCAAGTGCCAAACTGGCACCGCAAAGCAAGTCTAAATACATCAGTAAAGCTGATCGATTGAAATTGGCTGCTGAATCCAGTCACGACTCAATCATTTCCACTGAGAGCTGATCGTCGCTCAAGCAAAACGTTCAAGATTCCGATTCGATCCGCCACTCCGGCGCTGGATCATCTGGAGCAGCAGGAGGTTGTGCAGGAGCCGGCCAGTAAGACCGCGCCAGGGTTCTTCGCGGGCAAGCCTTGCTCCTACAAAGTCACAAGCCGTTTGATCGTTCCAACGCGAGTGCGGGAACGATAAACGCAAGTGGGGTCAACTCAAACTTTCAGTAATCTGCGCCGCCAGTTGCTCCAGCATCCTGGGCACTTCCTGGACCATCTCGCCCATGCGCGCGAAGTCGTGGGTCATGCCCGCTTTCACATCCAGCATTACAGGTTGTCCGGCGGCGCGGAGTTTTTCCGCCCAGGCCAGGCCTTCGTCCAGCAGCGGGTCGTATTCGGCCAGCCACAGTATCGTCGGCGTCAGGCCTTGCACGGTCTCGGCGAACAGCGGTGAAAAGCGCCAGTCGCGGCGATCATCAACGCTGCGTTGATACTGCTGATAGAACCATTCCAGCGTGGTCGCTTCCAGCAGATAGCCTTCGGCAAAGCGTGCGAGGGACGGACGTTTTTCCACGGCGTCGATCACCGGGTACAGCAACACTTGCACCCTTGGCATCAGCGGCCAGGCTTGCGGGGCTTGGGCGATGGCGATCGACAAGGAAGCCACCAGGCTGCCGCCGACGCTGTCACCCGCCAACGCAATGCGTGTGGCGTTTAGTCCAAGGGCGGCGGCTCCGGTGGTCGCGAGCCAGCGCGTCACGTCTTCGGCATCCTCGTAAGCCGTAGGAAAACGCTGTTCCGGGGCTAACCGATAATCCGCCGACAGCACCGCAAAACCACCCGCCAGCGCCAGACGTCGGCACAGGGTGTCGTGGGAATCGAGGCTGCCGACCACGTAACCACCGCCGTGAAAATACAGCAGCACCGGGCGCTCTTGAGTGCCCAGGGACGGGCGAGCGTAAAGACGCGCATTGAGCAAATGGCCGTCTCGCGCCGGAATACTGACCGAGGTCACCGTCAGCGCGCCCATCGGTGCAGCATCGAGCAATGGCGAGGTCTGTTCGAATTGCTGGCGCGCTTCGGTCGGGGTCAGCTCGTGCATGGGCAGGCTTTTGCCGCTGAGGCGGCCGAACTCGGCCAGTTCTAGAAAACCTTCGATGTCCGGGTGCAGTGCCATGGGCGGTCGTCTCCAAAAAAATGAAAAGCTCGCCCAATAAACGAACCGGGAGGGTCGTTCATTAGGGCGAGCTTGTTTTCGTTCGGTAAAACTTCAGTCCTGAGCGACGACCTCCCTATCGAGTGCCGTCACCACAGCGCTCAGGCACTCATCCCGTTGCAGGATATCGAAGTGGCTGGCGGTGACGGTTTGCACCTTGCGCAGCCGAGGCTGCTGACGTTCCAGCGTCGCGCGTTCTGCCGTCGGGTTGCCATCGGCCCACCAGCAGCACAGTTCGGCGTGTGGCAGCGGCAAGGTTTCGACCTGCCGCGACAGCGCCTTCAATCGTGTGCTGACCATGAACGTCTGCGCCAACTCGTCGGCACCGAGCAACGCATAACCGCTGGCCTGCTCGCCTTCCGTGTCGATCACCGTGCGAATGATCCGCGCGACTGCGTCCTGATCCCCCGAGGATTCGACACACAACGCCCGAGCGATGACCTCGCTGTCCATGCTCAACGTTGCACCGAGGAACTCGCCCAGGTCCGAGCGCCACTCATCAACACGGGCGATGGCGTTGGCCTGGGTCGGCACAAAGCTGTCCACCAGACCGACGAACGCCACACGCTGGCCTTGCTGTTCAAGCAAGTGGCTGACCATCAACGCCAACGCCCCGCCCAACGACCATCCCAGCAAATGGTACGGGCCTTGCGTTTGCTTGCGGCGGATCGCTTCGACGTAGTCCGCAGCCATTTGCTGCAGCGAAGTGTCGTGCCATTGCCGGTCCAGCAACATGCGGCATTGCACGCCGTACACCGTGCGCTGGCCTTCGAGGCGCCGGGCCAGAGGTTCGTAGTCGAACACCGTGCCGAATCCGGCGTGCAGGCAGAACAGCGCCGGCTGATCGTCCACCGGGTGGTTCAACAGCAGCAGCGGTTCCGGGCTCTGTTTGAGCGGTTGCTCATCGACCCCGGACAATCCGGCGATGGTCGGTTTGGCCATCATGTCGCGCAGCTTCAGCTGGAAGTCCGGCTCATTCAGCGCCCGCACCTTTGAGATCACTTTGAGCGTGCGCAGCGAATCACCGCCCAGCTCAAAGAAGTTGTCAGTGATGCCGACTTTGTCGACGCCCAGCACCTGCTGCCAGATCTCGGCCAGTGCCCATTCCAGCGGCGTGCGCGGGGCCACGTATTCACGGCCCTCGAAGGTCGAGTCCGGCAGGGCTTTGCGGTCGAGTTTGCCATTGGGTGTCAGCGGGAAACGCGGCAACACCACGATCTGCGTCGGCACCATGTAATCCGGCAGGCTTTCACGCAAGGCTGCCTGGCAGCGCAGGCCCAGACCGTCGTCATCGGCCGCGACCACATAACCCACCAGTTGCGGCCCCTGACCGCTGTCACGTACCACCACCAGCGCATCGTTGACCCCGACTTGCTCGCGCAGACGGGCTTCGATTTCACCCAGCTCGATACGAAAGCCACGCACTTTGACCTGATGGTCGATGCGCCCCACGTAATCGAACACGCCATCCTCGCGACGGCGCACCAGGTCACCGGTGCGGTACAGACGACCGCCGTCGCTGCTGCACGGGTCGGCGACGAAACGCTCGGCGGTCTGTACAGGATGACGGTGGTAGCCGCGCGCGACGCCACGGCCGCCGATGTACAACTCGCCGACCATGCCCACCGGCAATGGATTGAGGTCCATGTCCAGCACATGCAGGCTGCGGGTGCCGACGCGGCGACCGATCGGCGCATACATCGCCTCGCAGTGGCCATCGGCAGCGATCTTCCACAGCAATGGCGTAACCACGGTTTCCGTCGGCCCGTAACCGTTCACCAGGTAGTGCGGCTTGAGCGTGTGCTTGACCCGTTCGAACGTGGCATCCGGCACCGCATCGCCGCCGAAGCAGTAGATGCGCACAGAGGGCGGATCGCCGCCCTGCAACTCGGCGTGTTCGGCCAGTTGCAGCAAGTACGCCGGCGGGAAGCAGGCAACGGTGATGCGTTGGCGGTGCAACACCGCCAGGGTCTGCTCGGCGGTCCACAGCGTATTGTCGCGCACCACCAGGGTCGAGCCGCTGATCAGCGCGGTGATCCAGCGTTCATGGGCACCGTCGAAGGCGAACGACATGAAATGCAGTTCGCGATTGTCCGGGTCCATTTCGTACAGCTCGGCAATCGCCTGCACGTGCATGCTCAACGGCCCGTGAGCCACGGCCACGCTTTTCGGTTTGCCGGTCGAGCCCGAGGTGTAAATCAGGTAGGCCCGTTGCTCGGCGTGCACCGTGCGTTGCGGCGCCGACACTTCAACGTCGAGGTTCAAGCGGTCCACCGCGACTATCGGCGTGCCTGGATTGAGTTGCGCCGTGTGACGCAGACGCTCCTGGGTCAGCAGCAAGCGCATGTCGCTGTCGGCCATCATGTAGCGCAGACGTTCCCGTGGATATTGCGGATCCAGCGGCACGTAAGCGGCACCGCACTTCATCACCGCCAACAACGACACCACCAGTTCCAGCGAACGCTCCATGAACACGCCGATCACGTCTTCGGCCTGCACGCCCTGCTCCAGCAAGTGCACCGCGAGTGCGTCGGAACGGCGATCCAGCTCGGCATAACTCAAGCGTTCGGCGTCGCGGTCGGCGTAGCTGAGCACCAGCGCGGTGTGCTCCGGTTGCAGGCGCGCACGCTCACGGATCAGCTCGTGCACAGGTCGTTCGTGGTCGTCGGCCAGGGTCGGCAGTTCGCCGTCCAGTCGGCGGCCTTCGTCCAGCGTCAACAAGCCCAACTCACCCACTGCGCGCTCGGCGTCGTCGCACAGACGCTGCATCAGGCTTTCCATATGGCCGCGCAGGGTTTCGACGCTGGCGAGGTCGAACTGATCGCGCTGGTGCATGTACTCGATGCGCAGCCCTTCATCGAGGCTGACCATCAGGTCCATGGCGAAGCTAGTCAGGCCGAAGTCGGAGACGTCTTCGAAGCGCAGCGCATCGCCGTTCCACTCGCGCAAGGTGCGATCCACCGGCTGGTTTTCAAACACGATGATGCTGTCGAACAGCGACTGCCCGCCCTGCCCGGCCCAGCGTTGAATATCGCTGAGTGGGGTTTGCTGGAAGTCGCGGATGTCGAGGTTGTAGGCTTGAAGCTCACGCAGCCAGTCACCGACGCTCGCTTCGGTCGGCACGCTGTTGACCACCGGCAAGGTGTTGATGAACAGCCCGAGCATGTTCTCCGAACCGTTGAGGGTTTCCGGCCGGCCCGACACCGTGGCGCCGAACGTCACCGTGCGCTGGCCGGTGTAGCGCTGCAACAGCAGCAGCCACGCGGCTTGCACCAGGGTGTTGAGCGTCACTTGCTGTTGCTGGGCAAACGCCTGCAAACGCGCGGTTTGCTGCGCACTCAGGTGTGTATAGATCGCGTGATAACCCGCTTGCGGCGCCTTCACCGGCAATGCGCGGGCCAGGTGCGTGGCGCCTTCGAGGGCGTTGAGTTTGTTTTTCCAGAACGCTTCGCTGGCCTCGGCCACCTGCTGGCCGAGCCAGTCGATGTAGTCGCGATACGCGGCCACCGGTTCCTGCGCGTCACCGCTGTAATGACGCAGCACTTCACCGATCAGGCGCGACACACTCCAGCCGTCCATGAGGATGTGGTGGTAGGTCCAGATCAAGCGATAACGATCCTCTTCCAGACGTACCAGCAGCAGGCGCAACAACGGCGCGCGGTTCAGCGAGAAGCCGCGTTCACGTTCATCGGTGGCCAACTGGCGCACGCGCTCGGCCTGGTTATCCAGGGCGCGCCAGTCCAGTTCGGTCAGCAACGTCGGCGCGTTGCGCAATACCACTTGCAGCGGCTCCTTGTCGCCTTCCCAGAGGAACGCGGTGCGCAGGATCGCGTGGCGTTGCGCGGCGTCGGCCCAGGCTTCGCGAAAGCGCGGCCCGTCAACGCCACGCACGCCCACTTCAATCTGGTTGACGTACAGCCCCGAGTCGCCATCCTGCACCGAGTGGAACAGCATGCCCTGCTGCATCGGCGACAGTGGATAGACGTCGTCCACCTCGTCCGCGGTCAACTCCAGTGCCTGATATTGCGCTTCGCTCAGTTCGATCTTCTGCGCCGGTGCAGCAATAATCGGCGCCGCTTCCACGGCTTCCATGGCCTGGGCGACTGTCGCCAGTTCAGCGATGGTCGGGTGACTGAACACGTGTTTCGGCGAAATGCTCAGGCCGGCCTTGCGCGCGCGGCTGACCGCCTGGATCGACACGATGGAGTCGCCGCCCAGCTCGAAGAAGTTGTCCTGAATGCCGACCGGTACTTCGAACAACGCCTGCCACACTTCCTGCAGCGTCGCCTCCACGGCAATGCGCGGCGCGATGTATTCGCGCACCTGCTGATCGGGTTGCGGCAATGCGCGGCGATTAAGCTTGCCATTCGGCGTCACGGGCAGTTGCTCAAGCAACAACACATGACTCGGCTGCATGTGCTCGGGCAACGCTTTGCGCAGGTGCTGTTTGAGGGCTTCGAGGGCCAATGGCTGTGCGACTACGTAAGCCACCAGTTGTTTGGATTTCCCGACATCCAGCGCGATTACCACGGCCTCGCGTACTTGTGGATGTTCCAGCAGGCAGGCTTCGATTTCACCCAGCTCGATGCGCAAGCCACGAATCTTCACTTGATGGTCGATGCGGCCGACGTATTCGATCACGCCGTCCTCGCGATAGCGCGCCAGGTCGCCGGTGCGGTACAGGCGCTCGCCCTGTTGACCGAACGGGCTGGCGACGAAACGCTCAGCCGTCAGGTCTGGACGACGGTGGTAACCCCGCGCCAGGCCGATGCCGCCCAAATACAGTTCACCGACGCAGCCCGTCACTTGCGGTTGCAGGCTGTCGTCGAGGATGTAGGTCACCAGGTTGGCGATCGGGTAACCGATCGGCACGCTGATTGAGCCGTCATCGACGCACGTCCAGTGAGTCACGTCGATGGCGGCTTCGGTCGGCCCGTACAGGTTGTACAAACCGACATCGGGCAGCACGCGGAACAGGCTATTTTGCAGGTCCGCCGACAGCGCTTCACCGCTGCACATGATTTGTCGCAGGCTGGCGCAACGTTCGAAGCCTTCGCCCTGGACAAACGCCTGCAACATCGACGGCACGAAATGCAAGGTGCTGACCTGGTATTGCTCGATCAGCCGCACCAACTGCGCCGGGTCGCGATGGGCGCCCGGCTCGGCGACCGCAAGGCGCGCGCCGACCATCAGCGGCCAGAAAAACTCCCACACCGACACGTCAAAACTGAACGGGGTTTTTTGCAACACGGTGTCGCGACCGTTCAGCGGGTACGCGCCCTGCATCCACGCAATACGGTTGTACAAGGCATCATGACGGTTGGCCGCGCCCTTGGGTTTTCCGGTGGAACCGGAGGTGTAAATCATGTAGGCCAGCGATTGCAGCTCGACCACGCACGGCAGGTTTTCGTCGCTCAAGCCTTCCAGCAGTCGAGCGCTGTCGTCGAGGCAGATCGCCGTGGTGCCGGGCGGAATCGGCAATTGCTCAAGCAGGAGACGTTGGGTCAACAGCACGTGTACGCCGCTGTCCTCGAACATGTGCTCCAGGCGCTCGCGCGGGTAATCCGGGTCCAGCGGCACATACGCGCCACCGGCCTTCATGATCGCCAGCAAACCGATCACCAGTTCCAGCGAACGCTCGGCCGCAATCCCCACCAGCACTTCGGCGCCAACACCTTGGGCGCGCAGGAAGTGCGCCAAACGGTTGGCCTGTTGATTGAGTTGACGATACGTCAGGTTCTGACCGGCAAACACCAACGCCGGAGCGTCTGGAGTTTTCAGCACCTGGGCTTCGAAACACAGGTGGACCGGACGCACGTCGGGCCATGTCACGGCGCTGTCGTTGAAGCCTTGCACTTGCTGCGCGGTCTGCGTGGCGTCGAACAGGCTCAGACGGCCCAAGGCTTGTTGCGGCTCGCGCACCATGGCATCGAGCAACGCCACCAGACGCTGACTCAGGCCGTCGACGGCCTCGGCGGTAAACAGTGTCGTGTCGTAATTGAAGCGCAGGTCCAGGCACTCGCCCATCTCTGCGGCAATCGCCAGCGGGAAGCTGGTCTGATCGTGATTGCTGACACCGGAGAACTTCAGCGAACTCGGATTACCGCCCTCCAGCGCCTCGGCGACCGGGTAGTTTTCGAACACCAGCAACGTGTCGAACAACGGCTCGCCCGAATGCCCGGCCCAGCGCTGCACATCCGCCAGCGGCGTGTATTCGACATCGCGCAATTTGAGGTTGAGCGCCTGCACCTCGTCTACCCACTGGCTGACCGTGCGCTCGGGGTGTGGCGTGGCGATCACTGGCAAGGTGTTGATGAACAGACCGACTTGTTGCTCGATCCCCTGCAATTCGCTCGGACGCCCCGACACCGTGGCGCCGAACGCCACGGTGCGCTGGCCGGTGTAGCGCTGCAACAGCAACAGCCACGCCGCTTGCAGCAGGGTGTTCGGCGTAACGCGTGCCTGACGGGCAAACCCACTCAGGCGCTCGGTGGCCGCCCGGTCCAGGCTCAGGTGAACGGTGCGATGGCCATCGCCCTGCCCCGCGACCGGTCCCGGCATCGCGCCGGCCAACCGCGTCGGCTCGCTGAACGCCTGCAACTGCTCCAGCCAGAAGGCTTCGCACGCCGCTCGATCACGCCCGCCGAGCCACGTCATGTAGTCGCGATAACGACCGCCGCCCGCCACCGGCATCACGCCGGAGTAACGCTGCAGCACTTCGCCGAACAACTGCGAGGTGCTCCAGCCGTCCAGCAGAATGTGGTGGTTGGTGAAAATCAGGTGATGGGTGTCGTGCGCGGTCTGCACCAGGGTCAGGCGCAGTAAAGGCGCGGCCGTCAGGTTGAAGCCGCGCAGGCGGTCGTCTTCGGCCAGACGTTCCAGGGCTTGCGCTTGCTCCGGTTGTTCGCGCCAATCGAGGACGGTCAACGGAAGCGTCGCGTTGCCCAGAATCACTTGCAGTGGTCGCGAGCCATTGCTCTCGCTGAAGAACGCTGCGCGCAACACTTCATGGTGGTCCAGCGTCTGTTGCCATGCCCAGCGGAACGCCTCGACGTCGATGCCCTGCACGTCCACGCGCATTTGCGGGATGTACGCGCCGGCATCCGGAGCGAACAGGCTGTGGAACAACATGCCTTCTTGCATCGGCGACAGCGGGAAAATGTTTTCGATCTCACACACCGCCAGCGGCAATGCATCGAGTTGCGCCTGATCGACGTTGACCAGCGGCACGTCACTCGGCGTCAAGCCACCGGCACCGCTGAGGCAGTGTTCGATCAGCTGTTGCAGTTCGGCGGCATAGGCGTCGGCCAGACGCTGCACGGTGGGCTCGGCAAAGACGTCGCGACTGAAGGTCCAGCTCAGGCGCAGTTGCCCGGCGTACACCTGACCGTTAATGCTCAGGCCATGCTCCAGCGAGGCCGAAGCACCTTGCTCGGCGCCCCCGCTTTCCCGGGCCGGACGCCACGGTGCCTGCTCGTCGAAGCTGGCATCGAACTGGCCCATATAGTTGAACGTGACTTGCGGCTGCGGCAAATCCTCAAGACCGGCCTGCGCCAGATAACGCAGGATGCCGAAACCGATGCCTTTGTCCGGCACCGCGCGCAGCTGTTCCTTGACCGCCTTGATGCTTCCCGCCAGATCGCTGGCCGGGGTCAGTTTGACCGGGAAGATAGAGGTGAACCAACCCACGGTACGGGTCAGGTCGATGTCGTCGAACAGGTCTTCGCGGCCATGACCTTCCAGTTTGACCAGGGTCGACGGCTGGCCGGTCCAGGCACCCAAGACCCTCGCCAATGCGGTCAGCAACAGATCGTTGACCTGCGTGCGGTAAGCCGCTGGAGCGTCTTGCAGCAGTTGGCGGGTGAAGGTGTTGTCGAGCACTGTTTCCACGCTCACGGCATGCTCGCTGGCCAGACTGCCTTGCAGGTTATCGGCGGGCAGGTCCACCACTACATCTTGGTATTGGCGCTGCCAATAAGCCGCCTGACTCGCCAGTTCAGGACTTTGCGCATGCAGCTGCAGACGCGCCGCCCAGGCTTGATAGGCGCTGGATTTGGCCGGCAGTCGCAGGAGTTGCGCCTGACGCGCCTGTTCGTAGGCCATTTGCAAATCTTCGAGCAACAGGCGCCAGGACACACCGTCCACCGCCAGGTGATGCACCACCAGCAGCAAGCGCTGCCCGGCCTCGCCCATGTCCACCAGCAAGGTGCGTAACAGCGGGCCGTCGTGCACATTCAGGCTGGCTTGTGCGGCGTTGCAGTGATCAAGCAACTCGTCGGTGTTCGCGGCCCGACGCTGCCACAGCACCTCGGCGCTGTTCCAGTGCTCGGCCTGAGCCTGCTGCCACACGCCATCCACCTGACGCAAACGCAAGCGCAACGCGTCGTGATGTTCCAGCAACGCTGCCAGAGCCTGTTGCAGATACGCGCTGTCCAACGGCTCGCGAAGTTCCAGCAACACCGACTGGTTCCAGTGGTTTCGGGCCTCGATGGTTTGCTCGAAAAACCAGTGCTGGATCGGTGTCAGCAACACCTCGCCGCGCACCGGGCCCTGGTCGATGACCAGACCGGCGCTGCGCTGGGCGACCTTGGCCAGACTCTGCACGGTCTGGTGTTGAAACAGATCACGCGGGGTGATGCGGATCCCGGCCTGACGCGCACGGCTGACCACTTGAATCGAGATGATCGAATCGCCGCCGAGCTCGAAGAAATTGTTGTCGATCCCCACACGTTCGAGCTTGAGCACGTCTTGCCAAATATTCGCCAACGCGACTTGCATGTCGTCCGCCGGCGCCGTGTAAACCTGCTGCGCCAACGCAGCATCCGGCTTGGGCAACGCATTTCGATCGAGCTTGCCGTTACTGGTCAGCGGCCAGTGATCGAGCTTCAGCAAGTGCGCCGGCACCATGTAATCCGGCAGGCCGGCCTGAAGGTATTCACGCAACGACTGACGCAGATCGGCGACGTCTTGCATGACGGTGAACCAGGCGACCAGTTGCTGACTGCCATTGATTTCGGGCGCCAACACCAGCGCTTGTTCGATGGCCGGATGGTTTTGCAGGCGGTCCTGAATTTCCCCCAGCTCGATGCGAAAACCACGGATCTTCACTTGATGGTCGATACGCCCGGCGTATTCGATGCTGCCGTCGGCGCAATAACGTGCGAGGTCGCCGGTGCGATACAAACGCGCACCCGCCTCACTGGCGAACAGGTCCGGGACAAACCGCGTGGCGGTCAGATCGGGTCGCTGGTGATAACCACGCGCCAGCCCGGCGCCGCCGACGTACAGCTCACCGACGCAGCCCTTGGCAACCGGGTTCAGACGTGGATCGAGCACGTACCAGCGCAGGTCGGCAATCGGCTCGCCCAGCGGCGAACTGTTTGCGCCGTCGAGGTCGATGCGGGACAACGGCCGGTACGTCACGTGCACCGTAGTTTCGGTGATGCCGTACATGTTGATCAGCAGTGGCTGTTGATCGTCGCACGCGTCGTACCATGGACGCAGGCTGGCGACGTCCAGCGCCTCGCCACCAAACACTACATAACGCAGGGCCATGCGTTGGGCATTGGCGCAGGCAAACGGCATCAGCTGACGGAACGCCGACGGTGTCTGATTGAGCACCGTGACCTGTTCATCACACAGCAGGCGAGCGAAATCTTCCGGGGAACGGCTGATGGCATGCGGCACCACCACCAGCTTGCCGCCGTAGAACAGCGCACCAAAGATTTCCCACACGGAGAAATCAAAGGCGTAGGAATGGAACAGGCTCCAGACGTCGTTCGCGTTGAAACCGAACCAGTGTTCGGTGGCGCTGAACAGGCGGGTCAGGTTGCTGTGCGGCAGCAGCGTGCCCTTGGGTTTGCCAGTGGAACCGGAGGTGTAGATGACGTATGCCAGATTTTCCGGGCTAGTCAGGTTAGGCACATTCTCGGCAGAAGCGGCATCAAGCCAGTCAATGGCATCGTCGAGGCAAATGACTTCGATGCCGTCAGACACTGGCAGTCGCGACAACAGTGCGGAGTCGGTCAGCAGCAGGCGCGTGCCGCTGTCGGCCAGCATGTAGGCAAGACGATCCTGCGGGTATTCCGGGTCCAGCGGCACGTAGGCGCCGCCGGCCTTGAGGATTGCCAGCACGCTGACGATCATCTCCAGCGACCGCTCCAGCGCGACTCCCACCAACACGTCCGGCCCCACGCCGCGCTCGCGCAGTCGATGGGCGATGCGGTTGGCCTGTCCGTTCAGTTGCGCATAGCTGAGGGTCACGCCATCGCAGGTCACCGCGATGTTGTGCGGATGCACGGCGGCCTGGGCTTCAATCAGTTGATGCGCGCACAGCATGTTCGATTCACGTCTCGCGTCCGACACGGCGCTGCGGTTCCAGTCCAGCAACGTCGCTTGTTGCTCGCTCGGGGCGAGCATGCGCACGTCAGCCAACGCGACCGTTCCATCGTTGCAGATCGCCTGCAACAGGTTCAGCCAATGCTGGGCCAGACGCTCGATGGTCGAGGCGTCGAACAATTCGGTGGCGTACACGAACGACGCATGGATGCCCGCGTCGCTTTCCACGGTGTCGAGCATCAGGTCGAACTTGGTGGTCTTTTCATCCCAGATCAGCGGTTCGACGCTCAGGCCCGGCAAGTCCCAGCGCTGCTCGCCGCCCGCATTACGCTGGTGATTGAACATCACCTGGAACAACGGCGTGTGGCTGAGGCTTCGTTCAACGTCCAACCCATCGACCAGTTGCTCGAAAGGCAAATCCTGATGCGCCTGCGCGCCCAGTGCCGCGGTTTTGACCTCGGCCAGCAACTGCACAAATGGCTGATCGGCATGGGGCTGGCAACGCAGCACCTGGGTGTTGACGAAAAAGCCCAGGAGATTTTCCACGTCCTGGCGGGTACGGTTGGCAATCGGCACGCCGACGCGAATGTCCCGCTCGCCGCTGTAGCGATGCAACAGGGTTTGCAACGAGGCCATCAGCACCATGAACAGCGTGCAGCCTTCGCGACGGGCGAGATCTTTCAGACTGGACGCCAACACTGCTGGCACTTGCAGCTCGACGCTGGCGCCCTGCTGGCTCGGGATCGCCGGGCGACGACGGTCGGTCGGCAGATTCAGCGGCGGGTGCTCGGGGCCCAGTTTTTCACGCCAATACTCAAGCTGACGCTCGGCCTCGCCGGCCTCCAGCCACAGGCGCTGCCACCGCGCAAAATCAGCGTACTGAATGCCCAGCTCCGGCAATTGCGGCGGCTGTCCGGCGCTCAGTTGCGCATAGAGTTGCGTGAACTCCTGCAACAGAATCGGCAACGAACCACCGTCGGTGACGATGTGGTGGAACGTCAGCACCAGCACATGCTGCTGGGCGTCGAGACGGATCAACCGGCAGCGCATCAACGGGCCCTGCTGCAGGTCGAACGGCTCCTCGGCGTTCAGACCGACCTGGCGATGCAATTCGGCGTCGCCAGCGGCGTCCGCCTCGACCAGCGGCGCGTCCATCTGCGGGTGAATTTTTTGCAGCACGTGCTGCTCGTCGAAGACGAAGGTGGTGCGCAACACTTCATGCCGTTGCACCAGCGCAGCCAGGGTTTGCGCCAGCGCTGCGCGGTTCAGCTCACCGCTCAGGCGAAAGGCACCGGTCAGGTTGTACGCAGTCGCCTGCGGCTGCATTTGCCAGAGAAACCACAACCGCTGCTGCGCGTAGGACGCGGGTAACGTATCGACCGCCGGGTCCCTTGGCGGGATCGGCAGCAGTTCAAGGGTCAGGCCCTGGGCGTGCATCTTTTCTTGCAAGGCGCGTCGCGCGTCCAGGCTCAAGCCGCAGAAACGCTGGGCCAGGGTCATCATTCTGTCCGGTGCAGCACTCATCGCGTGTGTTCCTCATCCACTTTGTCGAACAACGCTTCCAGTGCGTCTACAGCGTTTTCTTTGTGTTCACTCTGCTGACGGAACTGCTCGATTTGCGTCGCCAGGCGTTCCAGCGTGTCACCTTCGAAGAACAGCTTCAGCGGGATCGCCAGGTTCAGTTCTTCCTGAATACGCGCGCGGATTCGCGTCGCCAGCAGCGAGTGGCCGCCGAGCTCGAAGAAGCTGTCATGCACACCGACACGCTCCACGTGCAGCGCTTCGACCCAGATCGCCGCGAGGACTTTTTCCAGGTCGGTGCGCGGGGCGACGAAGGCACTGCGGCGTACGTCGAGGTCGAGCAAGGCCTGGCGGTTGAGTTTGCCGTTGGGCATCAGCGGGAAGCGTTCCAGCACTTGCAAGCGCGCGGGCTGCATGTGTTCGGGCAACGCTTCGCCAAGGTGACTGCGCAATTCATTGAGGCGGATGTCGGCGGTGTCGGCCGGGGAAATCACGAAGCCCAGCAGTTGCGGGCCGGTCGGCGTTTCGCGGGCGATCACCGCGGCGTCTTCGATGCCGGGCGCGCTGCGCATGGCGGATTCGATTTCGCCCAGCTCAATGCGGAAACCGCGGATCTTCACTTGATGATCGACCCGGCCCAGGTACTCCAGCACGCCGTCGGCGCGGTAGCGCGCCAGGTCGCCGGTGCGATACAGGCGCTGACCGGCCTGCTTTGCAAACAGGTCGGGCACGAAGCGTTCTGCGGTCAGCACGGCACGCTGCAGATAGCCACGGGCAATGCCGGCGCCGCCGACATACAGTTCACCTTCGACGCCCACGGCCACCGGCATCAAGTCCGGGCCGAGCACATGGATGCGCATGCCCGGAATCGGCTGACCGATCGGGATGGTGTCGCCATCCTGTCCGAGCGGCAGTTCCCACGCCGAACACCAGACCGTGCCTTCGGTCGGGCCGTATTCGTTGACCAGCGCCACCTGCGGCAAGGCCTCACGATGTCGTGCGACCAGGGCGTTGCTGCACGCTTCGCCGGCCACAATCACACAGGCCAGAGCAGGATTATCGAGGTGTTCGAGAATCTGCGCGTGATAGGACGGCAAGGTCAGGTAGTGGGAAATCTCTTCACGCTGGATCAGCGCCGCCAGCAGCGCCGGGTCCTTGTAGGTGTCTTCATCCGGCAGGCACAGGGTCGCGCCCTGCCCCAACGCCCAGAATACCCCGGCCACCGAACTGTCGAACGAGAACGACGACAGCATCAGGAACGCGCGCAATGGCTGGCGATAGAACGCGCTGCGCGCCAGGGTCGAGGCTACCGCGTTGGCGTGACTGATCATCACGCCTTTGGGTTTGCCGGTGGAGCCGGAGGTGTAAATGACGTAGGCCAGATTGGCGCTGTCCCCCAGCGAGGCTGGCTGCTCTTGTGAAGCGGACCAGACTTCGGCATCCGGCATCAGCGAGATGACCCGCTCGCTGTGCAACGCTTCGGGCAGCGGCTGGCAGACCAATACCTGGCGTGCAGCGGCGTCTTGCAACATGAACGCCAGACGATCGAACGGGTAGTTGGGATCGAGCGACAGGTAAGCGGCCCCGGCCTTGAGTGTGCCGAGCAAGGCGATGACGATTGCCAGCGAGCGCTGACCGTAGACCGCAACGATTTCATCCGGCACCACACCTTGCGCGCGCAAGGTATTGGCCACCTGGTTGGAGCGTGCATCCAGCTCGGCATAACTCAGGCGCTGTCCATTGACGCTCACGGCGATGCGCTGCGGATGCAGGCGCGCCTGTTCGGTAAACAGGTCTTGCAGGTAGCGGCACGGCATTGCCTGCTCGGTGGACAGCGGATTGAAGTCCTCGATCAAACGGGTCAGTTGCACCGCGTTGACTTGGGTGGCCTGGCCCAAGGTCAGCTCGGGCGAGGTCAGCAACTGACGGCTGAACTCGACGAACTGCTCCAGCCAGGCCGCCAGCATCGACTCGGGCAGCGCGCCGGCCAGGCACGACAGCTGCAATTGTTTACCCTGAACACGCAGACGCAGAACTTCCGGGTTGGCGTCGTCGACTTTGATAGTCGCGTCGGCCTCGGCCTGATACACCAGGCCATAACGTAATGGTGTCGTTCCTTCGGCGCTCAGCTCGAACTCGTTGAGGCAGTCGAGCCATGACAGCGATTGGTCGAGGCTGGCGGTAAACGAGACCAACGCTTTCGTCAGGGTCTCGTTGCTGCGGTGATCAAAAGCCACCGGCAAACGACGAGCGAAACGCCCGAGAGTCGCTACGGTCTGCTCGTTGCGCCCCGCCACTTCCCAGCCCATCAGCAACTTTTCCTGATTGCCGATGCGCGCCACGAACGCACTCCACAGCAACAACGCCACGCGCTGCGCTTCGACACTCTGAGCGTCGGCCACGCGTTGCACATCGGCCAGCCATGTCGCGTCGTCGAGCGTTACCTGATGACGAGCCAGGGTCAGGTCAACGGCTTTTTCAAAGGGCAAGCGATGCGCCAACGCGAACTGCTGTTGCAGGTTGCGCCAGAATGCAGCGCCTTGATGGCCGATATCCTCTTCGCGCAGTTCTTCCTGCCACGCGGTGTAATCCAGGTATTGCAGGTCTTCTTGATTGTCGGTCAGCGCTTCACCCTGCAGCAGTCTCACAAGCTCTGCCGACAGCACTCGCAGCGACACCTCATCGAGGCTGCTGGCCGGCGCCAGCAGCGTGACGAAATGCTGCCCGTCAGGGGCTTGCCCTAGCGCCGCCACCAGCACCCGGTCCGGCGCGCCAGCCATGGTTTCGCGGCTGCGGCGCAGGGCTTCGTCCAACGAAACCATGCCGCCCAACAGCGTCACCGGCAGCTCATCGCACAGGCTTTGCACGGGCCACTTCATGCCCGGCAGCCGGCGATAGACCGTGCGCAGGATTTCATGGCGCTGGCCCAGGTCATCCAGTGCCGCGCGCAATGTCTGCGCGTCAACAGCTTGGGCGACCGGCACGGTCAGGGCGGCGAACAGGCTCTGTCCGCCCAGCTCCTGAGCGCGCAAATAAAAGGCCTGCTGGGCCGAAGTCTGGAAAACGTCTACCGAAGGTTCGAGGGCGGTGGTGTTCATGTCGAGTGTCCTTATTCCTGATCCAGGTCGGCGCTTTTCTGCGCGATGGCCATGGCCGTGAGGATTTTTCTGTAGCCAGTGAATTCGTTGCGCGCATGCACGCTAAGGATGTTGTCCAGCAGGACCACGTCGCCCTTCTCCCAGGCGAACTCGACCATCACGTCGCGATAGATGCCTTGCAGGTGGCGGATGACGTCATCGGGAATGGCCGTGCCGTCACCGAAGAAGGTGTTTTGTGGCAGGTCCAGCGGGCCGAATTCGCGCAGCAGGTTGTCGCGAATGCTGTCCGGCAGGGTCAGCGCGTTGAAGAAGGTGCCGTGGTTGAACCAGATGCGCTCGCCGGTCAGCGGATGACGGACGATGGCCGGACCGTTTTGCCGGGTGCGCAGGCGATTGCCCGACTTCCACTCGGCCTGAATGCCGATCCTGGCGCAGTAGGCTTCGACTTCGCCGCGATCTTCGCTCTGAAACACGGTCTGCCATGGCAGCCCCATACCGTCGCCGTAGTTGCGCACGTACATGATGCGTTTGCGCTGAAATTCTTCGCGCACGGCCGGGTCGATCCGAGCGAGGATTTCGCGGGTGTCGCCGAACGGTGTTTCGCCGCCGGTGGCCGACGGTGTGTCGCAATAGAAATACAGGTGACGCGGGAATACGGGCGAATAGGAGTGTTCGTTGTGCGGGAAGATTTTCTCCGCCGCCGGGTAATCGGTGGAGCTGTAGATCTTGAACTGGCCGGTGATCTGGGTCCGTGGGGAGGCGCGGAACAGGTACTCCAGCGCACCGTCGGAAATCGCCGCCACGCAGCGGTTGAACTCGGCGATGTCGGCCACCTGGAAGCCACGGAACAGAATGACCGCGTGCGCCAGCAGCTTGCTTTCAATCAGCGCGCGATTCTCCGTCGCCCACTCCACCAGGCTCACGCCAGGCACGGCCGGGCGACATACCAGCGGCATGCTGACGCCGCCGAACATCGGCGCAAAGCTCACCAGCCGGGTCGGGTCGGTGGACAGGCTCTTGCGCGCACCGCGGCCGATTTTGGGAATGGACTTGGTGGTTGAAACAGACATAAACCCCTCCAGAAAATGCTGACGGCGGCGCCCGGTTGGCGCCGCCGCAATGAATCAGTCCGCCGCGGTTTGCGCTGCCGGCGTGCCACGAATCGCCGAGCGGCGCTTGATCGCCATGCGCCCGCCCAGCAACGCCTTGCGTTGTTCGTTCAGGCGCGCATCGGCGCGGCGCTGCACATCCGTGGCCAGGTCCAGCAATTCGCTGACCGTCAGCTCGTCGGTGCGCAACAACGCTTGCAGTACCGCCTCGATTTGTTCGAACAGGCTTTCCAGCGTGCTCGGCAAGTACTGCCCGGCAGGTGTTTCGAAACTCAGGTGAATGTGTTCGGCCTCGTTGTAGAACGCGGCGACCATGCCGATCTCGGCGGCTTGCCGGCCCGACGGGAAGTCCTCGACCAATAAGCCGTCCATGGACGGCAAACGCCCGACGCCTTCCTGATAGATCAACTTGATGTCGAACAACGGCGAACGCCCGGCCCGACGCGGCAAACGCAACGCTTCCACCAGTCGCTCGAACGGCAGGTCCTGATGATCCGAAGCCTCCAGAACTGCGCGGCGGCAGGCTTGCAACAGTTGCCCGGCAGCCTGGTCGGCATCGACCTCCACTTGCAGCACTAATTGGTTAACGAAGAAGCCGACCATTTGTTCAAGCTCAACTTGATTTCGGTTGGCTATATCGGTGCCGATGCGCACGCGACTGACCTCGGTGCGCTGACGCAACACCAGGGTGAAAGCGGCCAGCAGCACCATGAACAGCGACAGACCGCGCTGTTGGGCGAAGTCGCGCAACTGCTGGCTCAGCGCCGCGCTCAAGGTGAAATGCTGGCTGGCGCCTTCTTGCGCCTGACGCTGATCGCCATCGCCCGGCAGTTCCAATACCGCTTGCGGTTGCCCGAGGCGCGCCACCCAGTAATCGAGCTGACGTAGCAGCTCGCCGCCCTGCTCCAGCCACTGGCGCTGCCATTTGGCGAAGTCGGCGTACTGCACGACCTGTTCCGGCAACGGCGCGCCCCCCCCTCGATTGAGGGTCGGATACAGCGTGACGAATTCGTTGATCAGGATCCGGAACGACCAGTCATCGGCGGCGATGTGGTGCACCGTCAGCAGCAACACATGCTCCTGATCCGCGACCTGCAGCACCCGCACCCGCAGCAACGGCCCATTACGCAAATCGAACGGCCGGGCGACTTCTTCACGGGCCCGTTGCGCGGCTTCGATGTCCGGCGCCGGCAAATGCCGCAGGTCACTGGCAACGAAGTTCAACGGCAGTTCGGCATGTACCCGCTGCCAGGCCTGGCTGTCTTCCTCATAGAACGTGGTGCGCAACACGGCGTGGCGTTGCACCAGGGTCTCGAAAGTCTGCTGCAGTGCCGACAGGTTAAGATCGCCGCGCAACCGCAGGGCGCCGGGCATGTTGTACATCGAGCTGTCGGGTTGAAGGTTCCACAGGAACCACAACCGCTGCTGGGCAAAGGACAGTGGCTGACGCCCACCGGATTGGTCCGCCACTAGCGCCGGGCGCTCGCAGATACTGGCGTCGTGGCGAAGGCTTTGCACTTGAGCCGCGAAATCCTGCAGTCGCGGGTGTTCGAACAGGCTGCGCAAACTCACCGACAAACCCAGGCGCTGGCGAATCTGCGAGACGATCTGCGTGGCCAGCAACGAATGGCCGCCCAATTCGAAGAAGCTGTTTTCGCGATCGACACGGGCGACTTGCAACACCTGCTGCCAGATCTGCGCCAGCTCGATTTCCAGCTCACCTTGCGGTGCAGTGCCGGCCAGCGCTTGCCAAACTTCGGGTGCCGGCAGCGCCGCGCGGTCGAGTTTGCCGTTGCGGTTGAGCGGCAACACGCTCATCACCACCAGTTGCGCCGGGAGCATGTAGTCCGGCAGACGCTCGCCCAAAGCCTGGCGCACGGTCTCGGTGAGTTGACGCGAATCGGCGTTCGGCAACACCGGCACGACATAGCCGATCAGTTGCTTGCCGCCGACGCCTTCATGCACCAGCACCGCGGCTTCGCTGATCATCGGCAAGCCTTGCAGGTGCGCTTCCAGTTCACCCAGCTCGACGCGGAAACCGCGAATTTTCACCTGGTGGTCGATGCGTCCCAGGTATTCCAGCGCGCCGTCCTCGCGATACCGCGCCAGATCGCCGCTGCGGTACAAGCGCGCGCCCAACGTGGTGGAAAACGGATCGGCGATAAAGCGTTCGGCGCTCAGCCCCGGACGCTGGTGATAGTGCTGGGCAAGGCCGGCGTCACCGCCGATGCACAACTCGCCCACGCAACCGATTGGCAGCAGATGACCCTCGGTGTCCAGCACGTACAGCGCCCGACCCGGCAGCGCGCGGCCAATCGGCACACCGATCTGGTTTTGGGTATCGACCAGGGTGCACAGGTGAGTGCTGGAGACCACGGTGGCTTCAGTCGGCCCGTAAGTGTTGAGCAGGCGTACGTCGCCGAGGCCGGCGGCATGCCAGAGTTTCAATCCTTCCAGCGACATGGCTTCGCCACCGACGTGGACCTGACGCAAGCGACCTTTGTCGCGCTGAGGCTGCGCGGCCCACTCTTGAGCCAGCAAATACCAGTAAGCCGCCGGCAGGTCCGCCAGGGTCACGCCCTGTTCGATGATCTGCCGGTACAAGGTGTCGGTGTCCCACAGCTCATCGCCGCGCAACACCAGCGCCGCGCCCACGCACAGCGGCGGGTAGCACTGCTCAACAAAGCCGTCGAAGCTGAACGTGGCGAATTGCAGGACACGATCTTCGGCGCTGAGCTGCGAATAGTCCGCCGCAATCACGCAAAACTCGCGCAGCGCGGCATGGGTCAGGCTCACGCCTTTCGGCCGCCCGGTGGAACCGGAGGTGTAAATCAGGTACGCCAATTCTTCGGCACAGGCGAGGTTGACCGGATTGGCCGTGGAATATCCGGCCAGCGACGCCGCCGTCAGCGCCAGGCGCGGCAAGCCTTCGGGCAGCGCGACATCGGTCAGCAAGCCCGGTTGCGCCAGCAGCACGTCCATCCCGCTGTCTTCGATCATGTAGGCCAAACGTTCGGCCGGGTAGTCCGGGTCCAGCGGCACATAACCGGAACCGGACTTGAGGATGGCCATGAGGCTGACGATCATCTGCGCATTGCGCCGCACCGACAGACCGACCCGCTGCCCCGGCGCCACACCGTGCTCGCGCAGGCGATGGGCGAGCTGGTTGGCCTGGGCGTTGAGTTGTGCATACGTCAGGCGTTCGTCGCCGACGATCACGGCCCAAGCATCGGGCGTGCATGCCGCTTGCTGCTCGAAACGTTGATGTGCCAGCAATAGACTGTCCAGCAGCGGCGCGGCAGGACGCGAGACTCGCAACACCTGGTTTTTTTGCTTCGCGTCCAACAGGCTGACGGCTCCCAGCACCTGCTGCGGCTGCGCAACAAACTGCTCCAGCACATGCAGCAGGTTCGCACTCAAACGATCAATCTGCGTAGCGCTGAACAAGGCCTGATCGAAACTGAATTCCAGGCGCAGGCTGGCGCCGACTTCGATGCCGAGGGTCAGCGGGTAGCTGGTGATTTCGTGATGGCGCAGCGCGCCGAACGTCAGGCCTGCCGGTGCGCCTTGCTTGAGCGCTTCGGCCACCGGGAAGTTTTCGAACACCAGCAAACTGTCGAACAGTGCGTTGCCCTGCTGCCCGGCCCAGCCCTGAATGTCGTAGAGCGGCACATGCTCGAACTCGCGCAGGCTCAGGTTCAGCGCTTGCAGTTCATTGAGCCATTGGCTGACCGGCTGCACCGAAGACGGCGTGGCAATGATCGGCAAGGTGTTGATGAACAGCCCCAACTGTTGCTCGATACCCGGCAACGGCGCCGAGCGCCCGGCAATCGTCGCGCCGAACGCCACGCACGATTGACCGGTGTAGCGCTGCAACAGCAGACCCCACGCGCCCTGCAGCAACGTGTTGAGGGTGATTTTCTGCCGCCGGGCAAACTCCGCCAGGCGCTGCAGGGCGGCGCTTTCGAGCGTCAGGTTATGCTCGCCCATGCCGCGTCCTTCGGCCGGTGTTGGCAAGGCTTGCACCAGCAGCGTCGGCGTTTCGAGAGCGGCCAGCGCCTGCTTCCAGAACTGCTCGCCCGCCGCCATCGGCTGTTGCTGAATCCAGCCCAGGTAGTCGCGGTATTGCCCTAGCGGTTTGGTCAGTGTTTGCCCGGCGTAATGCTGAATCACTTCGCCAAGCAACTGCGCGTTGCTCCAGCCGTCCATGAGGATGTGATGGCTGGTGTAGATCAGGTGCCAGGTGTCGCTGCTTTGGCGCACCAGCATCAGACGGAACAGCGGCGCGGCACTGAGCTCGAAACCACGGCTGCGCTCTTCGGCGGCCAGCGCATCAAGGTCGATATCGGCGGCGTCGATCACCTGAAGTTGCAGGTCGATCTGGCGATGAATCACCTGATGCGCGCATTCCAGACCCAACCAGTGGAAGCTGCTGCGCAGAATGTCGTGACGGTTGATCGCTGCTTGCCACGCCCGACCGAAGTCTGCCAGCTCCAGCCCCTGAATATCCAGGCGCAGTTGGTTGATGTAGGCCTCGGCCTGCGGCTCATACAAGGTGTGGAACAGCATGCCCTGCTGCATCGGCGTCAACGGATAAATGTCTTCAATGGCCGCGGCCGCGACAGGCAAGGCGTCCAGTTGCAACTGGGTAATCCGTGCCAACGGAAAGTCCGACGGCGTGACCTGACCCGCCGTTGTTGCGCAGCAGTGTTCGATCAGTGCGGTGAGTTCTTCGGTGTAGGCATCGGCCAGTTGCTGGACGGTGCTGTCGGCGAACATGTCGCGGCTGAAGCCCCATTGCAGCGAGAGTTGACCGCCATAGACCTGACTTTCCAGCGTCAGCCAGTTGGTCAGCGGCGCGTCGTTACCCTGGGCCTGGCCGCCACTTTCCTGTGACGGAACGAACAACGCGTCGTCATCGAACTGGCGGTCGAACTGGCCGAGGTAGTTGAAGGTGATGCGCGGTGCCGGCAACCCTTGCAAGGCATGACGCTGGGCCGGCTCACCGAGGTAACGCAGCAGGCCATAACCCAGACCTTTGTCGGGAATGGCGCGCAGTTGTTCCTTGATTGCCTTGATTGCGTTCGCCGTGTCGGTCTGAGGTTGCAGGCGCACCGGGAACAGGCTGGTGAACCAGCCCACGGTGCGCGTCAGGTCGAGGTCGTCGAACAGGTCTTCACGGCCATGGCCTTCGAGCTGGATCAGTGTCGAGCCCTGCCCGGTCCAGCGGCAGATCACCCGCGCCAGCGCGGTCAGCAGCAGGTCGTTGACCTGAGTGCGATAGGCCGCCGGAGCCGTTTGCAGCAACTGCCGCGTCAACCCGGCGTCGAGCTTCGATTCGATCTTGTGGCCATGGCGATGCTGCTGGCTGCCCTGCGGATTTTCACACGGCAGGTCGCGGGCATCGGCGTGCTGGGCCTGCCAGTACGGCAGTTGTTGATCCAGCGTGTGGGCATGTGCTTGCAGGTGACTGGCCCAGCTTTGGTAAGCGCTGGTTTTGTCGGGCAACGTCGCAGCGCTGCCACTTGCCGAATGGGCATAAGCCTGCTGAAGATCTTCGAGCAGCACCCGCCAGGACACGCCGTCCACCGCCAAATGGTGGATCGCCAGCAACAGGCGTTGCGTGCCATCGGCGAGGCTGACCAGCAAGGCGCGCAGCAACGGCCCGTCCGCCAGATCGAGACTGCGTTGCGCTTCGTCGCACAAGGCCGATAACTCCTCGGTCGTCGACGCTTGCCGCAGCCAGACCTCCGCCGTTTCGACCGGCGATCCGTGGCGCTGCTGCCAGCCAGCGACACCCTGGGTGAAACGCAGACGCAAGGCATCATGATGGTTGATCACCGCGACCAGTGCGGCGACCAGCGCTTGCGGGTTCAGCGCCTCGCGCGGCGTCAGCAGCAAGGACTGGTTCCAGTGCTGCGGTTGCGCGATGACCTGCTCAAAGAAGTAGTGTTGCGCCGGGGTCAGGATCACCTCGCCGCTGACCGGCCCTTGGTCAATGGTACTTCGGTTGTCGAACTCCGCCACCAGCGCCAGGCTGCGCACGGTCTGGTACTGAAACAGGTCGCGTGGGCTGAGGCGGATGCCGGCCTGACGGGCGCGGCTGACCACCTGAATGGAGATGATCGAGTCACCGCCCAGCTCGAAAAAGTTGTCTTCAAGGCCCACGCGCTCAAGACCCAATACGTCCTGCCAGATCTGCGCCAGCGCTGTCTGCATGGCATCTTGCGGCGCGACGAACGCTTGTTGCGGCGCCGCGTCGGGTTGCGGCAGGGCCTTGCGGTCCAGCTTGCCGTTGGCAGTCACTGGCAAGGCAACAAGCGGCATCAGGTAGGTCGGCACCATGTATTCCGGCAAGCTGCTGAGCAGCCACGCCTTCAGGGTTTGTTGCCATTGCGCCTCGGCGTTTTCCAGCACCAGATACGCCACCAGATGCTTGCCGCCCTGCACCAGAACCACCGCCTCGCGCACCACCGGATGTTGCATCAGGCGGGTTTCGATTTCCCCCAGCTCGATACGCAGGCCGCGCAGTTTCACTTGATGGTCGAGTCGGCCGAGGTATTCGATCACCCCGTCGGCACGCTGGCGCACCCGGTCGCCGGTGCGATACAAGCGCGCGCCGTCATGGAACGGGCACGGCACGAACCGCTCGGCCGTCAGCCCCGGACGACGGTGATAACTGCGCGCCAGCCCGGCGCCGCCCAGGTACAACTCCCCCGCCACGCCCGCCGGCACCGGCAGCAACTGCGCGTCCAGAACGAGTGTGCGCAAGTTGGCAATCGGCCGGCCGATAGGCACGCTATCCGCGCCTTCGTCGACGCAGGTCCAGTGAGTCACGTCGATGGCCGCTTCGGTCGGACCGTACAAATTGAACAACCCGGCGCCCGGCAGCTTGCCGAACACTTGAAGCTGAGCATCCAGCGGCAAGGCTTCACCGCTGCAGGCGATGCGTTTGAGGCTGGTGCAGGCTTCAACGCCCGGCTCGTGGATAAACGCCTGAAGCATCGACGGCACAAAGTGCAAGGTGCTGATGCCGTGCTCGCCGATGAGGCTGATCAACCGCGCCGGTTCGCGATGCACGCCCGGCGGCGCCACCACCAGTCGGGCACCGGTCATCAACGGCCAGAAGAACTCCCAGACCGACACATCGAAGCTGAACGGGGTTTTCTGCAACACCGAGTCGCTGCCGTCCAGCCCATACGCCTGTTGCATCCAGCACAAGCGGTTAACCAGCGCCGCATGACTGTTACCGGCGCCCTTGGGTTTGCCGGTGGAACCGGAGGTGTAAATCACATAGGCCAGGTTCAGCGGATTCACCGCCACCTGCGGGCAGGTTTCGCTGTAACCGTCCAGCCAGTCCTCGTCCTGATCCAGTGCGATGACCTTGATGCCCGCGGTCGGCAGCGTGCCAAGCTGGGCACTTTGGGTCAGCAACACGCCAATCGCGCTGTCTTCGATCATGTAGGCCAGGCGCTCCACCGGATACTCCGGGTCGAGCGGCACATAAGCGCCGCCGGCCTTGAGAATCGCCAACAGGCCAATGACCATTTCCAGCGAACGCTCAACGGCGATTCCCACCAGCACATCGGGGCCGACACCCTGCTCGCGCAGGTAATGAGCCCATTGATTGGTGCGCGCATCGAGTTGTGCATACGTCAACTGACGGCCATCAAACACTAGCGCCGGCGCCTCGGGCGTGCGCAGGGCCTGGGCGTGGATCAATTCATGAACGCATTGCTTGACGGGATAAGCTTCGGCGGTGCGGTTCCAGTCGTGCACCAGCACCTGCTGCTCATCCACCGCCAGCATCGGCAGCTCGCCAACCCGCTGATTCGAATCCACCACCATCGCCTGCAACAACCGCGTCCAGTGCTGCGCCATGCGTGCGATGGTCGGTGCGTCGAACAGGTCGCTGGCGTAGGTCAGTGCGGCGTGCAGCTTGCCGCCCTTCTCGTAGGTGTCGAGGGTCAGGTCGAACTGCGTGGTGCGCCCTTCCCACTCGATCGCGCCCAGCACCAGTCCTGAGGCGGTGCGAATGCCGGAGATGTCCGCGACCTGCGGCTGGTGGTTGTACATCACCTGGAACAGCGGCGTATGGCTGAGGCTGCGTTCCAGCTTCAGCGCTTCAACCAGACGCTCGAACGGCAGGTCCTGATGGGCCTGGGCACCGAGCGCGGCTTCCTTGATGGCGCGCAGCAAATCGTCGACGCGGGTCTGGCCATCGAGCTGGGTGCGCAGCACCTGAGTGTTGACGAAGAAGCCGATCAGACCTTCGATTTCTGCACGGTTGCGGTTGGCAATCGGCACACCTACGCGGATGTCGGTCTGTCCGGTGTAGCGATGCAGCAATGCGTTGAACGCGCCGAGCAACAGCATGAACAGGCTGATGTTGTGTTTCTGGGCGGTGGTGCGCAGTTGCTCGGCCAGTTGCGGGTCGACGGTAAATTCGTAACGGGTGCCGCGATAGCTCGGCATCGCCGGGCGCGAGTGATCGACAGGCAACTCCAGCACCGGGTGTTCGTCGCCGAGTGTCGCCTGCCAGTAATCGAGTTGACGCGCCTGCTCGCCCGCCTCCAGCCAGCGGCGTTGCCACAAGGCGTAGTCGCTGTACTGGATCGGCAACGGCGCAAGTTGCGGTTGATCACCAGCCGTGAAGGCGTCGTAGCAGCGGATGAACTCGTCGATCAGCAGGTTCATCGACCAACCGTCGGAAACGATGTGGTGCAGGGTCAGCAGCAGGACGTGTTCCTGTTCGGCGAGCTTGAGCAGGGTGACGCGCAGCAGCGGGCCGACCGAGAGATCGAAGGGCAACACCGATTGCTGCTCGGCCGCTTGGGCGACAGCCCGTTCGCGTCCCGTCGCCGGTAATTCACTGAAATCGACGTGGTCGATGACCAGCGGCACGCTGGCCGGCACTTGCAGCAAGGTGTCGTCGGCCTGGCGCTGGAAAACCGTGCGCAGGGTTTCGTGACGCTCCACGAGGCTGGCGAAGGCCTGCTCCAGCGCAGGCAGGTTCAACTGACCGGTCAGACGCACCGCGCCCGGCAGGTTGTAGGCGCCACTTTGCACATCCAGCTGCCAGAGAAACCACATGCGCTGCTGGGCGTACGACAACGCCTGACGATCCTCGGCCTCGACACCGGCAGGAATCGGAAACCGGGCGAAATCAATGCCTTCCTTCTGCAAGGCCGCAAGAAACATCTGGCGCTTTTCCAGGGGCAACCCGATAAACCGGCGAGCAAGTTTCAAGGAGTCTTCAGCATTCATTTCTAAGCATCCGGATCAGTGGCGGGAAGCACAAAGGCACGTCGTCCCTATAAAACGAATGCAGACCGGAAAAATTAGCAAATGAGGATAAGTGTCAGGAGGGAGGTAGATCGCGGTCTATGGGCCACAGAAAATCATTGTGGGAGCGAGCTTGCTCGCGATGAGGCCCTCTCAGTCAACATTGATGTTGAATGTGAGACCGCCATCGCGAGCAAGCTCGCTCCCACAGGTATTGGGTGATATTTGAGATCTGTTTAGCTGGCCGCCATCAAACCATTCCGGCGACGGTGAACGTCGAGCTGATCCTTGATCACCCGCAACACCTTGGCTTCGTGCTCATGGATGAAGAAGTGACCACCGGCCAGCATGTCCACGGAGAAGCTGCCGTGGGTTTCCCTGCTCCAGCCGATCAATTGTTCGGGGGTCGCGCGATCAGCCTTGCCGCCGAGCACGTGCACAGGGCAGTTCAGCAACGGACGCCGGATCGGTTCGAAACGGCCGCACAGCAGGAAGTCTGCGCGCAGGATTGGCAGCGTCAGGCTCATCAGCTCTTCATTGGCCAGCACTTCTTCGCTGGTGCCATTGAGGGTGCGCAGCTGCTCCATCAGCTTGGCATCGGTTTTCGGAACGGCAAAACCCTGGTCATAATCAGCCCGCATGGTCGGTGCGGCCGTGCCTGAAGCGAACAGCGCCACCGGCTCCGGGCAACCCAGCGAGCGAAAGGCGTGGGCCATTTCACAGGCCAGCAATGCGCCGAGGCTGTGACCGAACAACGCGTACGGTGCCTTGAGCGTGGCTTTCTGTTCCTGCGCGAGTTGCAGCGCCAGGCGCCGCATATCGGTGTGCAACGGTTCGCCGAACCGCGCGCCGCGGCCCGGCAGTTCCACCGGCTGCAACGTGAGCCACTCCGGTAGTATGCGCCGCCAGCGGCTGTACACCATGGCGCTCGCGCCTGAATAGGGCAGGCACAGTAATGTCAGCTGGGTCACCGGGCGTACCTCGAAAAGTTGTCTGATAAGAGAACGGATGAGCGAGCCAGGGAATTAGTCGTACAGATAACCCTGTGGGAGCGAGCTTGCTCGCGATGGCGGGGTGTCAGCTTGCATCAATGGCGCCTGACACACCGCTATCGCGAGCAAACTCGCTCCCACAGGTAAATCATCATTTCAAGTGGCGATAGCTTTGCACCGCGGAACCGAGGACCACCGCCCCCGCCGCAATCGCCACCCAGAACCCGCTGCGCGCCCCGAACGCATCCACCAGCCAACCCGAACTGGCCGCGCCAATCGCCACGCCAATGCTCAACCCGGTCACCAACCAGGTCAGGCCTTCGGTGAGTTTGGCGGGCGGCACGATGCGCTCCACCAACGCCATCGCCACAATCAGCGTCGGCGCAAAAAACAGCCCGGCAACGAACACCGCCAGCGACAACCCAAGAATGTTGGTCGCCAGCAGCAGCGGCAAGGTGGTCACCGCCGTCGCCACCCCGCCGTACAGAAACAGGCGCGGCAACGGTACTTTCGAGCGCAGCGCGCCGAATGCCAACCCGGCCAGGCATGAGCCAATCGCATACACCGAGAGCACGATGCTCGCTGCCGCCGGTTGCCCCTGATGCTGGGCGAAGGCGACGCTGACCACATCGACCACGCCAACGATGGTGCCCAGAGCGACCATCAGCAACACCAGCAGTTGAATCTCGCCGGAACGAATGATCGAGCGCTGATGGTGTTCTTCATGGGGATGTATCGCCGGCTCGGTGTCCCGTTGCAGCACGAACGCCGTGACGCCAATCGCCAGCATCAGTAACGCTGCCAACGGTCCCGCTTCGGGGAACGCCACCACACACAACCCCACCGACAACGGTGGCCCGACAATAAAACAGACTTCGTCGAGCACTGACTCCAGAGCATACGCGGTCTGCAATTGCTGCTCGCCACGGTAGACCTCGGTCCAGCGCGCCCGCACCATCGCCGACATACTCGGCATGCAACCGGCCAGCGCGGCGAAAAGAAACAACGTCCACTGCGGCGCCTCAAGTCGGGTGCACAGCAACACCAACAACAAGGCCCCACCACCGATCAGCGCCGACACCGGCAAGATCCGGCGCTGCCCGAAACGGTCCACCAGCCGCGAAACCTGCGGCGCGCAAAACGCCGTGGCCAACGCAAACGTCGCCGCCACCGCGCCGGCCAGTCCGTAGCCGCCTTGCAACTGCGAGAGCATGGTGATCAGGCCGATACCGGTCATTGAAATCGGCATGCGCGCGATCATGCCGGCCAGCACAAAGGCTCGGCTGCCCGGGGCTTTGAACAGTCGCGGTAGGGGTTGGCCATGGTTCGGCTCTCGACAAGGGCCTGCACGTTGCCATAAAGGCTGATGAAGGGGAAAGGGTCGAATTGTTGGTTGAATGTGAAGGCCTTGAAGATCAAAAGATCGCAGCCTTCGGCAGATCCTACAGAAGATCGCATTCCAACGTAGGAGCTGCCGAAGGCTGCGATCTTTTGATCTTGTCGCTGAACTCTGCGCCGCCCAAACCAGTCAGCTAATTAAGCGCCTCACCTCAAGGCGCTAACCTTCCGGCGGCATGAGCCTCTATCCGGAGTTTCGCGGCAATGGCCGATCATCATCCCGAACGACAAAGCGCCATCGACGCCCATGGCATCATCGGCGACATGCGCAGCGCGGCGCTGGTTAACGACAAGGGCAGCGTGGATTTTTTCTGCTGGCCGGAATTCGACAGCCCGTCGATCTTCTGCGCGCTGCTGGACACGCCCCAGGCCGGCATTTTTCAACTCGCCCCAGACCTGCCCGACGCTCGCCGCGAGCAAATCTACCTGCCCGACACCAACGTGCTGCAAACCCGCTGGCTCAGCGACCGCGCGGTGGTCGAAGTCACCGATCTGCTGCCGATCGGCGACAGCGAAGATGATCTGCCGGTGCTGATGCGCCGGGTTCGGGTGGTCAGCGGTCAGGCTACGTTTCACATGCGCTGCGCCGTGCGGCATGACTATGCTCGCGCCAAGACTCGCGCGCGCCTGGATGAAAAGGACGTGGCATTCGAGGCAGCCGATCAGCCGTCCATGCGCTTGTCATCGGACCAGGAATTGCGTGTCGAGGGCGACGCGGCGGTGGCCGGATTCACCCTGAAACAGGACCAGGGCGCGCAGTTCCTACTGGGTGGCTTCGACGATCCCCGCTTCAAGGAAGGGGCCGCAAATCTGTGCATGGCGCGCACGCTCAAGTTCTGGCGAGATTGGACCGGCCAGTCCAACTACCGGGGTCGCTGGAGGGAAATGGTCAACCGCTCTGCCCTCGCGCTGAAGCTGCTGACCTCGCGCAAACACGGCGCGATTCTCGCCGCCGCGACGTTTGGTCTGCCGGAAACACCGGGCGGCGAACGCAACTGGGACTATCGCTACACCTGGATCCGCGACGCCTCGTTTACCGTCTATGCCTTCATGCGCCTGGGGTTTGTCCAGGAAGCCAACGATTACATGCGCTGGCTGCGCGGGCGGGTCAGCGACTGCCACGGCAAACCGATGAAACTCAACATCCTCTACGCCATCGATGGCCGTCAGGAACTGCCGGAAATCACACTCTCGCACCTGTCCGGCCATGGCGGCGCCACGCCGGTGCGCATCGGCAACGGTGCGTACGAACAGGTCCAGCTCGACATCTTTGGCGAACTGATGGACGCGGTGTACCTGGTCAACAAGTACGGTGACGCCATCTCCCATGAAGGCTGGAAACACGCGGTGGAAGTGGTCGATCAGGTCTGCGAAAGCTGGCAGAAAAAAGATGTCGGTATCTGGGAAATGCGCGGGGAGCAGCATCATTTTCTACACTCTCGATTAATGTGCTGGGTGGCGCTGGACCGGGCGATTCGCCTCGCCTCCAAACGCTCCCTGCCCGCCCCGTTTGCCCTTTGGGACCAGACCCGTCAGGCGATCCACGCCGACATCTGGGAAAACTTCTGGAACGAAGAGTGCGGGCATTTCATCCAGCACATCGGCGGCACTGCTCTGGATGGTTCGATGCTGCTGATGCCGCTGGTGCGCTTCGTCAGCGCCAAGGATCCGCGCTGGCTCGCGACCCTTCAAGCCATTGAAAAAAACCTGGTGCGCGACGGCATGGTTTACCGCTATCGCAATGACGACACCCGGATTGATGGCCTCGAGGGTACCGAAGGCGCCTTCGCGGCGTGCTCGTTCTGGTATGTCGAATGTCTGGCCCGGGCCGGTCAGGTGGAAAAGGCGCATCTGGAGTTTGAACAACTGCTGCGGTACGCCAACCCGCTGGGGTTGTATGCCGAGGAGTTCGACAGCCATGCGCGGCATCTCGGCAACACACCGCAAGCGTTGACGCACCTGGCACTGATCAGCGCGGCGAGTTTTCTGGACCGGAAATTGAATGGGGAGAAGAATTCGTGGCAGCCTTGAAACCGTGTCGCCCCTTTCGCGAGCAAGCCCGCTCCCACATTGGATTTTCGACGTTCACCAAACCCTGTGGGAGCGGGCTTGCCCGCGAAGGGGCCATGAGGCCAGGTTCACAGGTTCGGCCAACGTACCAAGGAACTGATGTTCCACGTAATCCAGGCACCTACGACCATTAAACAGAACCGATCACCAACGCTCTGAAAATCCTTCCGCCTCCGGACAATCGTTTGTTGCCACCCGTTACATCCCCACCTAACATCCCCCGTCAACGGGCACAGCGGAGCTGTCCAAAAAACCCGAATTCAAGGAACCCGAATGACCCAGCGCATCCACCGCAGCATTGACACCCCGCTCCGTTCAGGCCTGAACCGCGATGAACTGTGGGAAGGCGCCGATAAAGGCCTGATCAAATGCTGGGAAATCGGCCGCCAACGCGCCACCCGCTTCCCCGAACTCGCCCAACAATGCCTCGCCGGCGAACTGCCGGTGTTGGGATGGAAAGGTGGCGTCAGCCGCAGCCTCAAAAAGCTTGAAAAATACGGATCCCTCAAGTACCTCGCCCAGTGGCAGGGCCTGCGTGGAGAAGACCTCGAGGTTGATTTGGGCGAAGAGCGTGCGCTGACCTGCTCCCGGACCAGGATGGTGGTGACGTTTACGCCGGATCGGGCGAAGTATTTTAATCAGGTAGTGGAAACGGAAAACTAAGGGACAGGGACAATGGGGAAACTGACGGAAAACCGCTCGCGATAGGCTTGCGGTGTCACGCCCATGGCGCGCAGAAAACTGCGCCGCAGCGTCTCTTCGCTGCCAAACCCGCACTGCACCGCGACCCGTTTGATCGGCACACCGGTGTCGCTGAGCAACCGCCGCGCCGTCTCGACCCGAATCAGTTCGATGGCCCGTGCGGGCGTCTGGCCGGTGTCGGCGCGGTAGTGGCGGACGAAGCTGCGTTCACTCATGCCCGCCTGTAGCGCCAGGGTGGCAATACCCAAGTCCATGGTGAGATTTTCGCTGATCCAGGCGTGAAGTTCATCGAATCGGCTGCCTTCCTTTTGCAATGACAAGGTCACGCTGAACTGCGACTGGCCGCCCGGTCGTTTGAGAAAAACCACCAATTGCTGCGCCACTTCCAGCGCCAGGGTGCGACCGAGATCAGCTTCGACCATGGCCAGCGCAAGGTCGATGCCGGCAGTGACCCCGGCCGAGGTCCACACCGGGCCGTCATTGATGAAAATCGGATTGGGCTCGACCCGCAGCCGTGGATGCCGCTGCGCCAGCTGCTCACACCGAGTCCAGTGGGTGACCACCCGACGGCCATCGAGCCAGCCACTGGCCGCCAGTAAAAACGCCCCGGTGCACACCGATGACACCCGACGGCATCCCGCCGCATGCTCACGCACCCATGCCACCAATTTCGCATCCTCCGCCGCCGCGTAAACGCCCCAGCCACCAGCAATGATCAACGTGTCGCTGCCCTGCACAGGCAATGGTTCGGCGAACAGCGCCAGCCCTGCCGACGACATCACCGCCCCGCCGCGGCTGGCAATCACCGTCGGCGCGTAAGGCGGCGGCAAACCTTTCTGGACGGCAATGTCGTTGGCCGAGGCGAACACCTGCAACGGCCCGGTGACGTCGAGCAGTTGCACATTGGCAAAAGCGAGCACATGAATGGTCTTGGGCATGGTTGGCGTAATTCGTGGGTTAATTGGCGTATGCGCCAAATCCTACGAGCCTACAGTGAAGCCGTCCACCCACTTCGAGAGAAAAACACCATGACGTTGCAGATCGGTTTTCTGTTGTTCCCACAGGTTCAGCAACTGGACCTGACCGGCCCTTACGACGTGCTGGCCTCGCTGCCGGACGTGAAAGTGCATCTGATCTGGAAGGACCTGCTACCAGTCACCGCGAGCACGGGTCTGGTGCTCAAACCCACCACTACCTTCGACGATTGCCCCGCGCTGGATGTGATCTGCATTCCTGGCGGTAGCGGTGTCGGGCCGTTGATGGAGGATGACGGGACCTTGGCGTTCATCAAGACTCAAGCGGCCCATGCGCGGTATGTCACTTCCGTTTGCACGGGAGCGCTGGTGCTTGGCGCTGCGGGTTTGCTCAAGGGCAAGCGCGCCACCACGCACTGGGCTTATCACGAGTTGCTTGGACCGTTGGGTGCGATCCCGGTGAAGGATCGGGTGGTGCGCGATGGCAATCTGTTGACCGGCGGCGGGATCACGGCCGGGATCGATTTCGCGCTGACACTGACAGCTGAATTGTTCGATAAGGACACGGCGCAACTGGTGCAGTTGCAGCTGGAATATGCTCCTGCGCCGCCGTTTGATTCGGGTAGCCCGCAGTCAGCGCCCGCTTCTGTTCTGAAGGAAGCCCATCGGCGTTCCGCGCAATCGCTGCAGCAACGGGCGCAGATTACCGAGCGAGTGGCGGCAACACTTAACTTGTAGAAGCGAGGCTCGCCCGCGAAGAAGGCGACTCGGTGGTTTTGTATAACCGCGTCACCGTTCTTCGCGGGGGCCCACGTCTAAACACAGACGAAAAAAAACCCGCCAGAGGCGGGTTTTTCCCAAGACCATTATCGACTCCCTGTCGGTAGCGAATCCTTGCTGATGGTCGATCATCCGTGATCCTGAAGCGCTTCCTGTGCTTCAGTTGATGAAGCTAGATTACGCATCGGATCCAATCTGCAATAGACGACATAGCTACCATCGCGTGTAAGACATTCGCTATAGCCGCCCTTCCGAAAACCCTTAGATGCTTCAGGTATCGAGCGCGCAAGCCGCGCGTTTCGCGACCTGCAGCCGCTTCGACGGCAACGGGTGCAACCGTTACTTTTCCTGACGCTCGCGAGCCTTGGTGTTGATCTTCAGAAACTCTTCGATATTGCTCATCTGCTCATCCCAGCCTCGGCTGTCCATGCGGAACGCCTTAAGCCGGCGTGTCTGGGGAATGTGATCGAAACCGGACTCGACGACTGTCAGCAAGGTGCCTTCGTCCATGTCCTGAAGTTCAAACTTCACCAACGTGGTGGGCTCCTGGGAGTAATCGACCTCCGGCTCTACGGCATACGGATGCCAGCGAAACGAAAAAACCCGTTCTGGCTCGACTCGCTCTACCAGAACATTCCACAGCAAATGCTCATACCCAGGATAGGTAATCTGCCCCTGAGTCCACTCACCGGCGACAAAACGCTTGCCCTCCAGTGCCACGCCAAACCACTGCCCGAACGCTTCGGCGTTGGCCAGCACACGCCAGACCTGCGAGCGCGGTGCTTTGAGCAGGATCTTCCTTTCGATGCGATCTGATGCGGGGTTCATAAGTCACCTCCTGTACTGAACAGTAGGCCTGTAAGACCATAAGACCAACCCTAAAGTTGTATCAATCGGGCTTCTCAATCAAACCTGCCTGAATTATTCGGCCGCACATCCGGGCCGAAGTTCGAAGTTGAGAACGAGAATCAACCGATTGGCGCTACTACCGTTGGCAGACGACCGTGATCAACCGCTCACACAGCAAGCAGATGCGGCTTCGCTACACTGCACCTCAATTTTTCCTGTCACAGCGAGAATCCCCATGCTCCCACGTTTGCTCCTGACGCTGACGCCATTGCTGTTCACCACCGTTGCCCATGCCGTCGATTGCACCAACGCCACCGACCAGGCCACGATGAATCAATGCGCGGCTCAGCAGAACAAGGCGGCGGACAAGGAGTTGAACGCGCTTTATCAGCAGATCGCTACGCGTTTGAAGGGCAGCCCCGACAGCAAGAAGCTATGGGTTGGCGCGCAGCGGGCGTGGATCGGCTTTCGGGATGCGGAGTGCAGGTTTTCCGCGTCTGGAGTGGAGGGCGGGAGTGTTTATCCGTTGATTTACAGCGATTGCATTACGGAGTTGACTAAGGTGCGGGTTGAGGCTTTCAAAATTTACTTGAACTGTCAGGAGGGGGATATGAGTTGCCCGGTTCCAGCGCAGTAATTTCTCGAGGGTTTTTGAGGACCTCTTCGCGAGCAAACCCGCTCCCACAGTCGACCGAGTTATTCCATCACTCCGGCCAGTTCCCCATTTGTCCGGCATGTGGCCGCCGAAGCTCCAGTCTGAGACAAGCGTAGATGCCATAGCCGGACAGTTCATCGCCCGCCAATTGACGGCAGTCCCGTACGGGGGCGAAATAGTTGTTCACCAATTGCCAGTCAGAGGATAACAAAATGGCAAGCATCACTGTCTTGGCGGGGGACTTTCTGCAGGGTGACGGAGAGTACAGAGACGGCGTTTTCACCCTGAGAACGTCGCTTCACCCGTGGCCCGGCATCACTCTGCCACTTTCCTCGTTCAAAAACGTGGAAGTCGCCAACGAAGATTCGATTAACAACATCAAGGACGCTATCGGCTTCGGCGTAGCCGGCGCCATGTTGCTGGGCCCCATCGGCGCAATTGCCGGCTTCATGCTGGCCGGGAAAGAGACCGAAGTGACCTTTCTGGCAACGCTCAAGGACGACAGAAAGCTGCTGGCTGCTGTGGACGGCAACACATTCGACGAAATTTCCCGGGATATCGCCGCTTGAATGCTCAGCGCAAGCCGCACCAGGCATCAACGGTGCGGCTTGACACCGGTTCAGATGGAATAGGTGGGGTGAATGCTTTTGTGCGCTTCGATTTCCTGGCGCATGTCCGCCACCAGCGTGGCGATGGCATGGGGACTGTCCAGCGTCCACACGGGAATGTGAGTGGCCACCAGGTCCACTTTGCCAGTCATGCAGTCGCATACCCGGATCGTCAGGGACTGGTCCGCTTCCATGTTGCAGATGCAGACGGCGGGTAGAAAACTGTGTTCGATGATGTTTTGGATTTCCAGGGTTGAAAGGAACATCGCAACCTCCCTCACGCCAGATCTGTAGCAGGGGAAATGCTCCGTCATTTCACCCACCGGGCCTGAAAATTCTAGTACTCAAACGAAGGTGTCTCAAGGCTGAGAACCGGTTGCTCGTCGTCTCAGGTTTGTCGCGAAATGCGAAAAAATCGATTTCTATTATCCTCTTCCTCCTTTAAAACCCGGCGCCAACCTTGAGCAGGCGGCGCCTTTCGTTACTCGGAGTTGAATCGGTGTTGATCAAATTGTGAGTGCCTTAAGACGCTTGTTTAAACGTGAGGATCGCCAGGCGCTTTACTCGGCGTGGCGTGCAGTGTTGCGTTAGCGGCGAGTACTGCGATTTGTTGTTCGCTCCGTTCATAGAACAAGGTGACAGGCACGAATGGGTGGCGCGCCTGCTTCATTGCCTTGTCTTTGACGTCGGAGGCGCGTTCGCGGGTTATAGTCAGGTTGAAGCTGGGGCGGTTGTCGGCAAGGACCACGCCGTTACGGTCATAGATAAATCCACGCGTGGGGGTGATTGGCACAGCATGGACGCGATTTAGTGCGATTTCCTCTAAAAGCTAGGCCGAACCTTAGCATTGTCGGGAGACTGTGACAGCCGGAAGCCGTCCGGTGTTACGGTAGGAACTTTTCTGCGGGCAAAACAAAACCCCAACTGCTTTCGCAATTGGGGTTTCGGAATTTAATCTTGACGATGACCTACTCTCACATGGGGAAACCCCACACTACCATCGGCGATGCATCGTTTCACTGCTGAGTTCGGGATGGGATCAGGTGGTTCCAATGCTCTATGGTCGTCAAGAAATTCGGTAGCCAGGTCGTGGGCCTTTGCAGGTTCACGCTCCAGCGAATGGGTATGCGATAGTTTGGTGTTTTGCGAGTCTCTCGAACTTTCGGTTCGTGTCGTCTTCACACACCGCAATCTGGCCTCTTTCGAGTTCACAAATTGCTTGGGTGTTATATGGTCAAGCCTCACGGGCAATTAGTATTGGTTAGCTCAACGCCTCACAGCGCTTACACACCCAACCTATCAACGTCGTAGTCTTCGACGGCCCTTCAGGGGACTCAAGGTCCCAGTGAGATCTCATCTTGAGGCTAGTTTCCCGCTTAGATGCTTTCAGCGGTTATCTATTCCGAACATAGCTACCCGGCAATGCCACTGGCGTGACAACCGGAACACCAGAGGTTCGTCCACTCCGGTCCTCTCGTACTAGGAGCAGCCCCTCTCAAATCTCAAACGTCCACGGCAGATAGGGACCGAACTGTCTCACGACGTTCTAAACCCAGCTCGCGTACCACTTTAAATGGCGAACAGCCATACCCTTGGGACCGGCTTCAGCCCCAGGATGTGATGAGCCGACATCGAGGTGCCAAACACCGCCGTCGATATGAACTCTTGGGCGGTATCAGCCTGTTATCCCCGGAGTACCTTTTATCCGTTGAGCGATGGCCCTTCCATACAGAACCACCGGATCACTAAGACCTACTTTCGTACCTGCTCGACGTGTCTGTCTCGCAGTCAAGCGCGCTTTTGCCTTTATACTCTACGACCGATTTCCGACCGGTCTGAGCGCACCTTCGTACTCCTCCGTTACTCTTTAGGAGGAGACCGCCCCAGTCAAACTACCCACCATACACTGTCCTCGATCCGGATAACGGACCTGAGTTAGAACCTCAAAGTTGCCAGGGTGGTATTTCAAGGTTGGCTCCACGCGAACTGGCGTCCACGCTTCAAAGCCTCCCACCTATCCTACACAAGCAAATTCAAAGTCCAGTGCAAAGCTATAGTAAAGGTTCACGGGGTCTTTCCGTCTAGCCGCGGATACACTGCATCTTCACAGCGATTTCAATTTCACTGAGTCTCGGGTGGAGACAGCGCCGCCATCGTTACGCCATTCGTGCAGGTCGGAACTTACCCGACAAGGAATTTCGCTACCTTAGGACCGTTATAGTTACGGCCGCCGTTTACCGGGGCTTCGATCAAGAGCTTCGCGTTAGCTAACCCCATCAATTAACCTTCCGGCACCGGGCAGGCGTCACACCCTATACGTCCACTTTCGTGTTTGCAGAGTGCTGTGTTTTTAATAAACAGTCGCAGCGGCCTGGTATCTTCGACCGGCATGGGCTTACGCAGTAAATGCTTCACCCTCACCGGCGCACCTTCTCCCGAAGTTACGGTGCCATTTTGCCTAGTTCCTTCACCCGAGTTCTCTCAAGCGCCTTGGTATTCTCTACCCAACCACCTGTGTCGGTTTGGGGTACGGTTCCTGGTTACCTGAAGCTTAGAAGCTTTTCTTGGAAGCATGGCATCAACCACTTCGTCACCCAAAGGGTAACTCGTCATCAGCTCTCGGCCTTAGACCCCCGGATTTACCTAAGAGTCCAGCCTACCACCTTAAACTTGGACAACCAACGCCAAGCTGGCCTAGCCTTCTCCGTCCCTCCATCGCAATAACCAGAAGTACAGGAATATTAACCTGTTTTCCATCGACTACGCTTTTCAGCCTCGCCTTAGGGACCGACTAACCCTGCGTCGATTAACGTTGCGCAGGAAACCTTGGTCTTTCGGCGTGGGTGTTTTTCACACCCATTGTCGTTACTCATGTCAGCATTCGCACTTCTGATACCTCCAGCAAGCTTCTCAACTCACCTTCACAGGCTTACAGAACGCTCCTCTACCGCATCACCTAAGTGATACCCGTAGCTTCGGTGTATGGTTTGAGCCCCGTTACATCTTCCGCGCAGGCCGACTCGACTAGTGAGCTATTACGCTTTCTTTAAAGGGTGGCTGCTTCTAAGCCAACCTCCTAGCTGTCTAAGCCTTCCCACATCGTTTCCCACTTAACCATAACTTTGGGACCTTAGCTGACGGTCTGGGTTGTTTCCCTTTTCACGACGGACGTTAGCACCCGCCGTGTGTCTCCCATGCTCGGCACTTGTAGGTATTCGGAGTTTGCATCGGTTTGGTAAGTCGGGATGACCCCCTAGCCGAAACAGTGCTCTACCCCCTACAGTGATACATGAGGCGCTACCTAAATAGCTTTCGAGGAGAACCAGCTATCTCCGAGCTTGATTAGCCTTTCACTCCGATCCACAGGTCATCCGCTAACTTTTCAACGGTAGTCGGTTCGGTCCTCCAGTTAGTGTTACCCAACCTTCAACCTGCCCATGGATAGATCGCCCGGTTTCGGGTCTATTCCCAGCGACTAGACGCCCTATTAAGACTCGCTTTCGCTACGCCTCCCCTATTCGGTTAAGCTCGCCACTGAAAATAAGTCGCTGACCCATTATACAAAAGGTACGCAGTCACCCAACAAAGTGGGCTCCCACTGCTTGTACGCATACGGTTTCAGGATCTATTTCACTCCCCTCTCCGGGGTTCTTTTCGCCTTTCCCTCACGGTACTAGTTCACTATCGGTCAGTCAGTAGTATTTAGCCTTGGAGGATGGTCCCCCCATATTCAGACAAAGTTTCTCGTGCTCCGTCCTACTCGATTTCATGGCCAAGAGATTTTCGCGTACAGGGCTATCACCCACTATGGCCGCACTTTCCAGAGCGTTCCGCTAATCTCAAAGCCACTTAAGGGCTAGTCCCCGTTCGCTCGCCACTACTAAGGGAATCTCGGTTGATTTCTTTTCCTCAGGGTACTTAGATGTTTCAGTTCCCCTGGTTCGCTTCTTAAGCCTATGTATTCAGCTTAAGATACCTAACTTGTGTTAGGTGGGTTCCCCCATTCAGACATCTCCGGATCAAAGTCTGTTTGCCGACTCCCCGAAGCTTTTCGCAGGCTACCACGTCTTTCATCGCCTCTGACTGCCAAGGCATCCACCGTATGCGCTTCTTCACTTGACCATATAACCCCAAGCAATCTGGTTATACTGTGAAGACGACATTCGCCGAAAATTCGCGATTAAACTCACAAATTTTACCTTAGCCTGATCCGTTACCAGTGAAAGTAACGTCCAGTCTATCTTTCTATCACATACCCAAATTTTTAAAGAACGATCTAGCCAAAGACTAGAAATCAACATTCACCATCATCACAATGGAATGCTCATTTCTAAGCTTTCAACAAACAGAAGCAGTAGTGGTGGAGCCAAACGGGATCGAACCGTTGACCTCCTGCGTGCAAGGCAGGCGCTCTCCCAGCTGAGCTATGGCCCCGTATTGCTACAGGTTCCCACACAAAAATTGGTGGGTCTGGGCAGATTCGAACTGCCGACCTCACCCTTATCAGGGGTGCGCTCTAACCAACTGAGCTACAGACCCAATTTCGGGCTGCTTCTTATCGTCTTCTTCAATGAATCAAGCAATTCGTGTGGGAACTTATGGAGCAGCTGATGTCGTCGATTAAGGAGGTGATCCAGCCGCAGGTTCCCCTACGGCTACCTTGTTACGACTTCACCCCAGTCATGAATCACACCGTGGTAACCGTCCTCCCGAAGGTTAGACTAGCTACTTCTGGTGCAACCCACTCCCATGGTGTGACGGGCGGTGTGTACAAGGCCCGGGAACGTATTCACCGCGACATTCTGATTCGCGATTACTAGCGATTCCGACTTCACGCAGTCGAGTTGCAGACTGCGATCCGGACTACGATCGGTTTTCTGGGATTAGCTCCACCTCGCGGCTTGGCAACCCTCTGTACCGACCATTGTAGCACGTGTGTAGCCCAGGCCGTAAGGGCCATGATGACTTGACGTCATCCCCACCTTCCTCCGGTTTGTCACCGGCAGTCTCCTTAGAGTGCCCACCATCACGTGCTGGTAACTAAGGACAAGGGTTGCGCTCGTTACGGGACTTAACCCAACATCTCACGACACGAGCTGACGACAGCCATGCAGCACCTGTCTCAATGTTCCCGAAGGCACCCATCCATCTCTGGAAAGTTCATTGGATGTCAAGGCCTGGTAAGGTTCTTCGCGTTGCTTCGAATTAAACCACATGCTCCACCGCTTGTGCGGGCCCCCGTCAATTCATTTGAGTTTTAACCTTGCGGCCGTACTCCCCAGGCGGTCAACTTAATGCGTTAGCTGCGCCACTAAGAGCTCAAGGCTCCCAACGGCTAGTTGACATCGTTTACGGCGTGGACTACCAGGGTATCTAATCCTGTTTGCTCCCCACGCTTTCGCACCTCAGTGTCAGTATCAGTCCAGGTGGTCGCCTTCGCCACTGGTGTTCCTTCCTATATCTACGCATTTCACCGCTACACAGGAAATTCCACCACCCTCTACCATACTCTAGCTCGTCAGTTTTGAATGCAGTTCCCAGGTTGAGCCCGGGGATTTCACATCCAACTTAACGAACCACCTACGCGCGCTTTACGCCCAGTAATTCCGATTAACGCTTGCACCCTCTGTATTACCGCGGCTGCTGGCACAGAGTTAGCCGGTGCTTATTCTGTCGGTAACGTCAAAACAGCAAAGTATTAATTTACTGCCCTTCCTCCCAACTTAAAGTGCTTTACAATCCGAAGACCTTCTTCACACACGCGGCATGGCTGGATCAGGCTTTCGCCCATTGTCCAATATTCCCCACTGCTGCCTCCCGTAGGAGTCTGGACCGTGTCTCAGTTCCAGTGTGACTGATCATCCTCTCAGACCAGTTACGGATCGTCGCCTTGGTGAGCCATTACCTCACCAACTAGCTAATCCGACCTAGGCTCATCTGATAGCGCAAGGCCCGAAGGTCCCCTGCTTTCTCCCGTAGGACGTATGCGGTATTAGCGTCCGTTTCCGAGCGTTATCCCCCACTACCAGGCAGATTCCTAGGCATTACTCACCCGTCCGCCGCTCTCAAGAGAAGCAAGCTTCTCTCTACCGCTCGACTTGCATGTGTTAGGCCTGCCGCCAGCGTTCAATCTGAGCCATGATCAAACTCTTCAGTTCAAACATCTTTGGGTTTTTAAGAAACCCTAAACTTGGCTCAGCAATCGTTGGTTACATCTTTGATTTCTCGCGGAGTAACTTGTGATGCTGATAATCTTGTTGACTATCAGTCTGACTCCACAAGCACCCACACGAATTGCTTGATTCAGTTGTTAAAGAGCGGTTGGTTAAGATCTTTCGTCTCAACCGAGGCGCGCATTCTACAGCGTCCTCTGTATCTGTCAAGCGGTTATTTTCAGAAGTTTTCAAAGTTTCCTTTGCAACTTCAACCACTTGCGCTTCCGATCTCTCGTTAGCGGGAGGCGAATTCTACAGCGTTGTTCGCTGCTGTCAACACCTCTTTTTCTCCGCTTTCGACCGAGAGGATCGAAACGTCAATAAGGCAAAAACACACTGCCTTACCAACTCCTTCTGGGCTTCGATGAGCTGAAGCAACTCGCTGCCGAAAATTGCGTAACTCTTTGTTTACCAAGGAGTTTTCCGTTTCGACTGCGCCGGAAGTGGGGCGAATTATAGACTTCCAGAATCTGCCGTCAACCCCTAATTTGGCTTTTCTATCAGGATGTTCAAAATCACCGCTTATATATAGACGCGCCCACCTCGAATGCGCAGTATATTGCCCAATACACGAAACAACCTTTTCGCTCCCTGCCATGGACGATGCCACGCAATGAATGACCAGCCTCGCAGCCTTGCCTCGACCCTGTTCTCGGTGGGCCTGCTATTAATAGCCATGGCGTCGATCCAGTCCGGAGCTTCCCTGGCCAAAAGCATGTTCCCTGTTATCGGCGCTCAAGGAACAACTACCCTACGACTGATATTCGCCAGCCTGATCATGCTCGTGCTTCTGCGCCCATGGCGGGCGAAGCTCAGCACAAAATCCCTGCGCACCGTCATCGTCTACGGCATGGCACTGGGCGGTATGAACTTCCTCTTCTATATGTCCTTGCGCACAGTTCCTCTGGGGATTGCAGTAGCGCTGGAGTTCACGGGCCCTTTGGCGGTCGCTATTTATGCCTCGCGTCGTGCGATCGACTTTTTGTGGATCGCCCTGGCAGCCGTCGGATTGCTGCTGTTAATTCCGACAGGAGCAGCAACTGCCAGTATCGATCTGCTCGGCGCGGGCTATGCCTTGGGCGCTGGTGCGTGCTGGGCGTTATATATTCTCTTCGGCCAGAAGGCCGGCGCCGACAACGGCGTGCAGACTGCCGCACTGGGAGTGATGATCGCGGCGCTGTTCGTCGCGCCTATCGGCATCGTTCATGCCGGCTCCGCGCTGCTGACGCCATCGTTGATCCCTGTGGCCATCGGCGTTGCCATCCTCTCCACGGCGTTGCCCTATACGCTGGAGATGGTCGCCCTTACCCGAATGCCGGCCCGCACCTTCGGTACGCTGATGAGTATTGAACCTGCGTTCGGCGCACTGTCAGGTTTGCTGTTCCTTCATGAATACCTTTCACTGTCACAGTGGATGGCTATTTTGTGCATCATTCTGGCCTCCGTCGGCGCGACCATGACCATGGGAAGTGCCGCCAAGCCCGCCGTCGCGGCGGATTGATACAGGATTTGACGCAGCTCTGGTATTTACTGCGCATTTAGGCCATGTTTAGGCCCGCAACCCAATGTCAAACATGGACTTTTCAGGATAGGGATATCAGAAACGCTTCGAGCGAAAGCGAGTACAGCCAGACCTGGGCGTAAAGATCCGGGGACGCTTTAAGGACAGTAATGAAACGAATTTTGATACTGATCGCCATACTTGCAGTTGCGGGCTGCGCGGCGACATCGGAAACCCATACAAAACGTGGCAAGAAAGGGTTACATGTCAACTGTTCCGGGCTCTCGTCATCCTGGGACAAGTGCTACACCAGCGCCGCCAATTCGTGCGCACCGAAGGGCTACAAAGTCATCGCCAAGTCAGGAGATGGCGTGGAGGAACCGGGCGATTATCCGTTTGGTCTCAATCCCGCCGGCTATACAAGCCGCAGCATGATCGTCATCTGCAAATAGGTTGATGCCGTCTCTTCAGGCCCGCGGGCTTGCGATCTGACGGCCAATCTCATCGTGACTGGACTTCAACACCGTGCGCTGGATCTCCGGAGTAGCCAGCATTCGCGCCACCACCAATGCACCGATGCATTGCGACAGAATGGCCCACGCCAGGCTGTCGCTCTCCAGAATCCGCGCCCAACTCTCCTGAAGCCGACAAATCCATTTTTCCGCCTGCTGGCGAATCAATAAGTCTGAACGGGCAATTTCCGCACCCAATGCCGGCAACGCACAACCGGATTCCGGGTGTTCGACATGGGACATGCTCAAGTAGTGCTTCAGGCAGCGTTCGAACCTGTCACGGTCCTGGTCAGCCCCCAAGCGTTCCAGGCTCTGACCCAGCTCTCGCTCAATGATTGAAGCGAAGAGTTCATCCTTCGACGAAAAATGGCTGTAGAACGCTCCGCCACTCAAACCAATTGCCTTCATCAAGGCATCGACACCGACCGTAGAGAATCCGGACTTCTTCGCCGAGACCGCACTGCTTTCCAGCAGCTTCTCCCTGGTTTCCAGTTTGTGACTGGTCGAGTAACGCATTGTCTTTCCCTCAGGATTGATCGTCTTGACGCTTGCCGAATCATAGCATAACGTTCGTTTAGTTAACGATCGTTTAGCAAAGGGGTCAACCTATGAATAACAAGAAGGTCGTACTGGTTGTCGGCGCAGGTGATGCCACGGGCGGCGCTATCGCCAAACGTTTTGCGCGAGAAGGTTTCGTCGCGTGCGTTACTCGGCGTAGCGCCGACAAACTCCAACCGTTGGTAGACGCAATCAACAGCAATGGGGGTGAAGCCACTGGTTTTGCCTGCGACGCCCGCAAGGAAGAGGACGTGATTGCGCTGATCGAGCAGATTGAAAGCCAGATCGGTCCCATCGAAGCGTTTGTGTTCAATATCGGCGCCAACGTGCCGTGCAGTATTCTCGAGGAAACCGCCCGCAAGTATTTCAAGATCTGGGAAATGGCCTGTTTCTCGGGCTTTCTCAATGCCCGTGAAGTGGCCAAGCGCATGGCCAAGCGTCAACGGGGCACTATCCTGTTTACCGGTGCCACCGCCGGGATGCGTGGTGCCGCGGGTTTCGCAGCATTCGCCGGTGCCAAGCATGGCATTCGTGCGTTGGCTCAGAGCATGGCCCGCGAACTGGGGCCGATGAATATTCACGTCGCTCACGTCGTCGTCGATGGCGCCATCGATACCGATTTCATTCGCGATACTTTCCCCGAGAAGTACGCAACCAAGGATCAGGACGGAATCCTCAATCCCGAGCACATCGCCGAGAACTATTGGTACCTGCACAGCCAGCCCCGCGACGCCTGGACCTTCGAGCTGGACCTGCGCCCATGGAGCGAACGCTGGTAAGCCCTCCCCTACAACAATAATCAGAGAGCATCGACCATGAGCAAAACCGTGGAGTTCTACTTCGACCTCGGCAGCCCCACTACCTACCTGGCTAACACTCAACTGCCGAAAATCTGCGAGCAGACCGATAGTCAGCTAATTTACATTCCGATCCTGCTGGGTGGTGTATTCAAAGCCACCGGTAACGCCTCTCCGGCGACCATCCCGGCCAAGGGCCGCTACATGTTAAAAGACCTGGATCGCTACGCCAGACGATATGGCGTGCCGCTGCAGTTCAATCCGCACTTTCCCATCAACACGCTGATGCTGATGCGCGCGGTCACCGGCATGCAATTGCGTCACCCCGAGCGCTTCCAGGCCTTCATCAATTGCCTGTTTCAAGCGCTGTGGGTCGAGGGCCTCAACCTCAACGAACCGGCCAACGTCGCGTCAGTGTTGACCCGGAACGGGTTCGATCCCCAGGAAGTGCTGGCCCTGACTAACGACGAACACGTCAAAAGCGTACTGAAGGAAAACACTGAGCAAGCCGTGCAACGAGGCGTATTCGGCATTCCGAGCATGTTTATCGCAAACGAACTGTTCTTCGGCCAGGATCGACTGGATTTCGTCCTTGAAGCGCTGCGTTAACGCTTGATAACCCGCAGACCCCATCAATCAGGCGCTGGAAACAGCGCCTGATTTCAAGACGATCAGATCGCGGCCGTTCGAGTGTGCAACCACTCCAGCGCTGCGCCGTCGAGCAACGGGCTCAAACGTTCGCGCACTTCGGCGTGATACGCGTTGAACCATTGTTTTTCGTCCAACGTCAGCAGCGACGGCTCGAGGCAGCGGGTGTCGATCGGGCACAGGGTCAGAGTTTCGAACTTCAGGAACTCACCGAATTCGCTCTTGCCCGCTTCACGGTTCAACACCAGGTTCTCAATCCGCACACCCCAGCGGCCCGGACGGTAGGTGCCCGGTTCGATGGAGGTGATCATGCCCGGCTGCATCGCGGTTTGCGGTGCCGCAGCAGCTTGATAGGCAATCACTTGCGGGCCTTCGTGAACGTTCAGGAAGTAGCCGACACCGTGCCCCGTGCCGTGGCCGTAATCGACGCTTTCCGCCCAGATCGGCGCACGGGCGATGGAATCCAGCAACGGCGACAAAATGCCCCGAGGGAATTGCGCACGGGACAGCGCGATGACGCCTTTAAGTACTCGCGTGCAATCACGCTTCTGCTCATCGGTTGGGGTACCGACCGGCACCATCCGCGTGATGTCGGTGGTGCCGCCCAGGTATTGGCCGCCTGAGTCGATCAGCAACAGACCGTCGCCCTCGATCACTGCGTGCTCTTCTTCGGTGGCGTGGTAATGCGGCATCGCACCGTTGGCGTTGAACGCGGCAATGGTGTTGAAACTCAGCGACACATAATCCGGACGACGCATGCGTGCGGCCGTCAGGTGTTCGTCGATGGTCAGTTCGGTAATGCGCTCGCGGCCCCACGCGGACTCCAGCCAAGCGAAGAATTCGCACAGCGCAGCGCCGTCCTGCTCCATGGCCCCGCGGATGTGCTCGGCATCGGCCAGGCTTTTTTGCGATTTGGCCATTGTCGTCGGGTTCAGGCCTTCGACCAGTTTTACCCCGCTGTCCAGAATATCCAGCAGGCCCGCGGTGACGCGCGCCGGATCGACTTGCAGGCTCGCGCCGCTCGGCACCGCGCGCAAGGCGTCGGCCACTTCGCTGTAGTCACGCAGGGTTACGCCGTCCTGTTCGAGGATCGCACGCAGCTCGGCGCTGACTTTGCTCAAGGCTACGAACAGGGTCGCCTGCTCTTGGCTGATCAGCGCGAAGGAAACAAACACCGGGTTGAACGACACATCGCCGCCGCGCAGGTTGAACAGCCAGGCGATGTCGTCGAGGGTGGCGATGAAATGCCAATCGGCACCCCGCTCTTTCAACACCTCGCGCAGGTTGGCGAGTTTTTCGCCACGGCTGATCGTCGCCTGAGGCGGCAAATGCTGATAGATCGGCTCGTTCGGCAGTACCGGGCGATCACTCCAGACTTCGCTCAACAGATCGATATCGGTGCGCAAACGAGCACCGCGCTCTTGGAGTTTGCCACCCAGCGTACGTGCCGAAGCCACGGCCATCACCGCACCGTCCACCGCGACAACGCCGCCTTCAGGGGTTTGCTCGGCCAGCCAGTCCAGCGGCCCGGGCTGACCCGGCTGCAGCTTGACCAGCTCGATGCCGCTGCCGTTGAGTTCCTTGGTCGCTTGTTCCCAATATCGGCTGTCCGCCCAGACCCCGGCGAAATCCGGCGTCACGATCAGCGTGCCGACCGAACCGTGAAAGCCCGACAACCACTGCCGCCCCTGCCAGTAACCGGGCAGGTATTCCGACAGGTGCGGGTCGGCCGACGGCACCAGCAGGGCATGAATACCCTCCCGGCTCATCAGCTCGCGGGTGTGCGCCAGGCGCTCGGGCACCGATCCATTGATCGAAGGCTGCGTACTCATCGTGTCTCCTGCTAATCGCTTCATCATTATTGTTGAGGGCCGATCGAGGTCGGCACTTTAAGGTCCTGTCGCCCAGAATGCCGGAGCACTGGCGCAGGCGGCTTTGATCAGGTGCACTGCCTGGTCGATATCCTGCTCGGTGGTAAACCGGCCCAGGCTCAAGCGAATGGTGCGACTCGCCGAACGGGCGTCATGCCCCAGGGCAAGCAGCACGTGGGACGGCGCATTATTGGCGGAGTTGCAGGCCGAGGTCGCGGAAAATGCGATCGAGGTGCTTAATGCCGCCGAATTGAACTCGCCTTCGTTGAAGGTCAGGCTCAGGGTATGAGGAATGCGGTGGGTCGGGCTGCCGTTGAGGCGAACGCCGGGAATGCTCAGCAGCGGCTCAAGCAAGCGTTCACGCAGACGCGCGATCGTGGCTTTCTCTTCATCGAACAGTTGCGCCGCCAACGCGAAGGCCACGCCCATGGCGGCAATCTGGTGAGTCGCCAACGTACCGGAACGCAAACCGCCTTCGTGGCCGCCGCCGTGAATCTGCGCCTGCAAGCGCTGCTGTGCGCGGGGCCCGACATACAGCGCGCCGATGCCTTTGGGGCCGTAGATCTTGTGCGCCGAAAACGACATCAGGTCCACCGGCAATCGCGTCAGGTCGATTGACACTTTCCCCACGCCCTGTGCGGCATCGACATGGAACAGCGCGTCGCGGGTGCGCACGACCTCGCCGATGGCTGCGATGTCATTGACCGTACCCAGTTCGTTGTTGACCAGCATCAGCGACACCATAAAGGTGTCCTCGCGCATCGCCTCGCTGACGGCTTGCGGGGTGATCAAACCTTGCTCGTCCGGCACCAGATACGTCACTGCAAGGCCCGCGTCCTGCAATTGTTTCGCCGTGTCGAGAATCGCCTTGTGTTCGATCTGACTGGTGATGATATGGCCGCCTGATGTTCCCCGGGCCTGGGCCACGCCCTTGAGGGCGAGGTTGTTCGATTCGGTGGCGCCGGAGGTCCAGACGATCTGGTCTGCTTGCGCACCGACCAGTTCGGCCACCTGCTGTCGCGCCTGTTCGACCGTTTGCCGGGCCTGCTGGCCGTATGCATGGGAGCTGGACGCCGGGTTGCCGAAGTTGCCGGAGAAACCCAGGCATTCGACCATGACCTGGATGACCCGCTCATCCACCGGCGTGGTGGCGGCGTAGTCGAAATACAACGGACGTTTATTCATAAAAGACTCGCAGAGCATGTTCCGGGATCAGGAGCTGGGAACCAGCCACCAGCAATACCTGATCGGATGCGTTAAAGAAGTACGACTTCATTTAAAAGTGCGTAGGAACGCTCCTGAAGTCGAGCTTAACAGGCATCGGGCAACCGGATGAAGCAATGCGTCAGCTAAAGCTTTCCAGCAACAACGGATACAGCGAAACCACCAGCAGCGCGGCCATGCCCCAGTTGAACAGGCGCAACCAGCGACGATCCTTGAGCACGTTGCGCAACAGCGTGCCACACGCCGCCCAGACACCGACGCTCGGCAGGTTGATCAGAGCGAAGACCGCGGCAATCACGACGACGTTGGTGAAATAACCCTGCATCGGCGTGTAGGTGCTGATGGCGCCGATGGCCATGATCCAGGCTTTGGGGTTGACCCATTGGAACGCCGCGGCGCCGAGGTAACTGATCGGTTTGCTCTTCCCTTCCTCTGCGTCGGAAACCGGCCCGGAATGCGCGATTTTCCATGCCAGGTACAGCAGATACGCCGCGCCGACGTATCGCAGCGCGGTGTAGAGCAACGGATAGGTTTGAAACACTGCACCCAGGCCGAAGCCTACAGCCACGACGAGCACAAAGAAGCCGCAGGTAATGCCAAGCATGTGCGGGATGGTGCGGTTAAAGCCGAAGTTAACCCCCGATGCCAGCAACATGGTGTTGTTCGGGCCAGGAGTGATCGAGGTGACGAGGGCAAACAGGGCGAAGCCCAGCAGCAGATCGAGCGAGAGCGTCATGGGTGGCAGTCCATCAGGGTCAGTCAGGTATTGACCCTATCGCACACCCCGAGGGAAACCCATGGACAGTTGGGTGAAACTTCGAGCGGTACAGTCACTCAGCTCGGACGGCCGTGAAGCTGAACAGCGCGTTCGGCGTTCATTTCGCCTTGTTTATCGAAACTAAACGATTTCTGCGGCTGACCGAGCAATGCGGTTTTTTTTGACTGGTACTCATCGAACGACAAACCGCGACGATTCAGCGATTCCAACGCCAGTTGCCGTGTTTCTTCAGCGGTGTAAGGCCGCAGTTCCGGCGACACATGGTTGGCACAACCGGCGAGAACGGAGACCGCAAGCAGCAAGAAAGTGGTGAGTAGAGGTTTCATGTTTTGGCGTCCTGGCATCTGGGTTCGGGGCAATGAACACAGGCTACTCGCGCCTCTGGATGGGCAGAAATCAACGCTCTCGATAGTGGGTATTGAGGTTGGATCACTACACCCTTGTAGGAGCCGGCTTGCTGGCGATGACGGCCGTAAGAACACCGCATGACTCAATGACCCTTCGCCAGTAAGCCGGCTCCTACCAGATCGTCCATATTTCCGAATGATCTATAAATATCTATCAATGATCTTTTGAGGAATAACAAAGAGCCTTTATAACAACCCCATCGCCTTTCACAACTGTTGCCCAGGCAACTGTTTGCCAGGCAACAGTCATTCAACACACAGTGCTGCAAATAAAACAGCACGCCGACAACCATGCGCTACAAGCCCCACACATACAGGGCTTCATGGAATGGTACAGCTCTTGCTCAAGCCCCGTGACTACTCACTGCCCGCTGAGCAACTGTTTAAAAAGGAATTGTTCATGTCGCGTCCATTGAAAGTCGTTGCCCTGTCCGGCGGTACCTGGCGGCCATCCCGCACCTTAGTGCTGACCTGAGCCCTTGAAGGCCCGCATTCGTCTTGCTGCAGAGCGCGCCGCGCCGTTGTTCAGCGTGCACCCCAAAAGTCTGCTGAAAATCGCTTAAGGATCTCTTCATGGATGTTTTCTGGTTTCTGCCGACCCACGGCGACGGCCATTATCTGGGCACCACTCGGGGCGCCCGTCCGGTGACTCTCAATTATTTGAAACAAGTGGCCCAGGCCGCCGACAGCCTCGGCTACCACGGCGTGCTGATTCCCACCGGGCGTTCCTGCGAGGATTCATGGGTGATCGCTTCGGCGCTGGTGCCGTTGACCGAACGCCTGCGCTATCTGGTGGCGATTCGTCCGGGCATCATCTCGCCGACGGTCTCGGCGCGCATGGCGGCCACGCTGGATCGACTGTCCAACGGCCGCGTGCTGATCAACGTGGTGACCGGCGGCGACCCGGACGAAAACCGTGGCGACGGCATTTTCCTCGATCACAGCGAACGCTACGAAGTCACCGACGAATTTCTGCAGATCTGGCGCCGGGTGCTGCAAGGCGAAGCGGTAGATTTCGAAGGCAAACATTTGCAGGTGCAGAACGCCAAGGCGCTGTATCCGCCAGTTCAGAAACCGTATCCACCGCTGTACTTCGGTGGTTCGTCCGAAGCCGCCCATGAACTGGCCGCCGAGCAGGTCGATGTCTACCTGACCTGGGGCGAACCGCCGGCCGCCGTGGCAGAAAAACTCGCCGATGTGCGCGAGCGAGCGGCACGCAACGGGCGCACGGTGAAGTTCGGGATTCGTTTGCACGTCATCGTCCGAGAGACCGCTGAAGAAGCCTGGAACGCCGCGGACAAACTGATCGAACACATCAGCGACGAGACCATCGCCGCCGCGCAGAAGTCATTCTCGCGTTTCGATTCCGAAGGCCAGCGGCGTATGGCAGCGTTGCATGACGGACGTCGCGACAACCTGGAAATTTCCCCCAACCTCTGGGCCGGTGTCGGCCTCGTGCGCGGCGGTGCCGGGACGGCGCTGGTGGGTGATCCGCAGCAAGTGGCGGCACGAATCAAGGAATACGCGAATTTGGGGATCGTGAGCTTTATCTTCTCCGGCTATCCGCACCTTGAAGAGGCGTATCGCTTTGCCGAGCTGGTGTTCCCGCTGTTGCCTGAACCGTATGCCAGCCTTGCGGGGCGCGGTGTCACCAACCTCACCGGGCCGTTTGGCGAAATGATCGCCAATGATGTTTTGCCCGCCAAAACCAAGGCCTGACTACAGGGATCTGCGTCGAATCACTGAGGAACCCCCGCGTGACTGCCAAGCCGCAAAGCGCCCAGTTATCCCCCCTGCAAACCGCCCGGCAGCTGGCCGCCGAATTTACCCTGACCGCTGTCGAGCGCGATGAACGTGGCGGTACGCCAAAAGCTGAGCGCGATGCCCTGCGCCACAGCGGCCTGCTCGCCTTAAGCATTCCGATACAGTACGGCGGCCTCGGCGCGAGTTGGAGTGAAACCCTGACCATCGTGCGCGAGTTCGCCAAGGTCGACAGCTCGATTGCCCACGTCTTCGGTTTTCATCACCTGATGCTCGCCACCGTGCGCCTGTTCGCCAGGCCCGAGCAATGGCAGCCCTGGTTTGAACAAACGGCGCGCAAGAACTGGTTTTGGGGCAATGCCCTCAACCCGCTGGACACCCGCACGGTGGTGAAGAGCCTCGGAGGCTGGCGCGAGTTTTCCGGCAAGAAAAGTTTCTGCTCCGGTGCCAGCGATTCGCAAATGCTGATCGCCTCGGCTGTGGACGAAAGCACCGGCGGCAAGTTGTTGATCGCCGCCATTCCTAGCAGCCGCAGCGGCATTACCCTGCACAACGACTGGAACAACATGGGCCAGCGCCAGACCGACAGCGGCAGCGCCACGTTCGAACGGGTGCGGGTCGAGGAATCGGAATTGCTGCTCGACCCGGGCCCGTTGAGCACGCCGTTCGCTTGCCTGCGACCCTTGATCGCGCAGCTGACATTTACCCACATGTTCCTCGGCATTGCCGAAGGCGGCTTCGAAGAGGCGCGGCTATACACGCTCACTGAAACCAGCCCATGGCACAAATCCAGCGCTCAGGATGTGCGTCAGGATCCGTATGTACTCGGCCATTACGGTGAATTCTGGGTGGCGCTTGAAGGCGTTCGGTTGCTGGTGGAACGCGCTGCTGATCTGCTCGACAAGGCCTGGGCAAAAGGCCCGAACCTCAGCGCCGAAGAACGTGGACACCTCGCCACCGCGATCGCCACGGCCAAGGTCGCCGCCACGCGCAACGGCCTGGAACTCTGCAGCCGACTGTTCGAAGTGACCGGCGCGCGCTCGACTCACGCCTCGCTGCGACTGGACCGTCACTGGCGCAACCTGCGCACGCAAACCTTGCACGACCCGGTGGATTACAAACTCCATGAACTGGGCGATTGGGCTCTGAACCAGTCCCTGCCGATTCCGACTTTCTATTCATAGCCCTCTCATGGAGCCTGCCCCCATGCAACTGCTGACCTTACCGCCCTCGCCCGCCCTGGCCACCTCCATCCGTGCCACGGCTCAGGTGTTCGAAGACCCGAAATCCCAGGCCTTGCTCGCCCACATCCAACAAGTCGCGCCAAGCGAAGCCAGCGTGCTGATCATTGGCGAAACCGGCACCGGCAAGGAATTGGTAGCCCGGCACATCCACAACCTCAGCGCCCGGCGTAACCGACCGTTCGTGGCGGTAAACTGCGGTGCGTTCTCCGAATCCCTGGTCGAGGCCGAGCTGTTCGGCCACGAAAAAGGCGCCTTCACCGGGGCCTTGAGCGCCAAGGCTGGCTGGTTCGAAGAGGCTGACGGCGGGACGCTGTTTCTCGATGAAATCGGCGATTTGCCAATGGCGATTCAGGTCAAGTTGCTGCGGGTGTTGCAGGAGCGCGAAGTGGTGCGACTGGGTTCGCGCAAGAGCATTCCGATCAACGTGCGCGTGCTGGCGGCGACCAACGTGCAACTGGAAAAAGCCATCAATGCCGGGCATTTCCGCGAGGATCTGTATTACCGACTCGACGTGGTCAGCCTGGAACTGAGCCCGCTGCGTGATCGCCCCGACGACATCCTGCCGCTGACCCGGCACTTCGTCGAAGCCTACAGCCAGCGCCTGGGTTACGGCACCATCACCATCAGCAAAGAGGCCGAACTGAAACTGCGTAGTTACAGTTGGCCCGGAAACATCCGCGAGCTGGAAAACGTCATTCACCACACGCTGCTGATCTGCCGTAACGGCGTGATCGAACGCGATGACCTGCGCCTGTCGAACATGCGCATCGAGCGTCAGGACGATCACCACGGCAGCCTCGACGACTCACCGGAAGCCTTGCTTGATCGGGCGTTTCAGAAGCTCTTTGAGGAACAGGCCGGCGCGCTGCACGAGAAGGTCGAAGACACCCTGTTGCGCGCGGCCTACCGCTTCAGTCATTACAACCAGGTGCACACTGCCGCACTGCTGGGGCTGAGCCGCAACGTGACGCGCACGCGACTGATCAAAATCGGCGAACTGGCGGTGAACAAGCGCCGGCCCACGGAAAACGTGCAGGGCGAGCGCTTGATGCAGCTGTCGATTTGAGTCACCAGGCTGCAGTTCAGGATAATTTCGAGGACTTGAAGAGGAACGGTAACGCTGCTGCTCGTCGGGCTCTCGGTTGTCGAAAAGGTGCTGACCTATAGTTATCCGACCGGAAATCGGCGAAGGAACACCTTTCACTCAGACAAGAACAGGGAGAACCGTCATGAGCGTCAAACCCATTCCAGAGGGTTATCACAGCATCACCCCGTATCTGGGCATTCAAAAAGCGGCCGAAGCCATCGAGTTCTACAAGAAAGCCTTCGGCGCTACTGAAGTCATGCGCCTGTCCATGCCCGACGGCGGCATCGGTCACGCCGAACTGCGCATCGGCGATTGCCCGATCATGCTCGGTACGCCGTGCGATCAGGGGCCGCTGAGCAATCCGGACACCTCACCGTCCGTGGGCTTGCACCTTTACGTGAACGACGTGGACAAGTCTTATAAACAGGCGATTGCGGCCGGCGGCACGGTGGTGTCCGAGGTCAAGGATCAGTTTTATGGTGACCGTACGGGAACGTTGAAAGATCCGTATGGGCATGTGTGGTTTCTGGCCACGCGCAAGGAAGATCTGACCCAGGAGCAGATTGAGCAGCGAGCGAAGGAGATGTTTCAGCAGGGTTGATTTTCACTGAATGTACCGGCGTTTTCGCGAGCAAGCCCGCTCCCACAGGTTTTGTGTCATTCGTGATTATTTCGCACGACACAAAACCTGTGGGAGCGGGCTCGCTCGCGAAGGGGACTCCAAAACAACACACTACATAACGCAAAATACGAAACATTTACTTTCACATCCCGGTTCGGGATTTCTGATTCTCATTCGTCTTATATAGATGCAGTCGGTTCGCGTAGGCAAAAGCCACGACCGTACTTTTCATGGACCCCACGCTGGGAAGCCCGCAGCTAAGGCCATCACATCAATACAAGACCTTGATCATGTCAAAGAAATCCCGTTCAAAACTCTGGTTTCTGGTCCATAGCTGGCTGGCACTGCCCATCTGGTTTTTCGTGCTGATCGTCTGTGTGACCGGCACGCTGGCAGTGATCAGCCAGGAAATCGTCTGGTTGGCCAACCCGCAGATGCGCGCCAGCCAACCCTCCGATGATGCGCCGCTGTTGAGTTATGACCAGCTCATTGCCGCGATAAAGCAGGCCGAGCCACAGATTCTGGTCGAGAGCATCAGCCGACCCGACGAAACGCATTTCGCCCTGGACGTGGAAGTGACCTACCCCGACGGGCGCTCGGTGGTGGTCTACGTCAACCCGTACAGCGGCTTGATCCAGGGCGCCGCCCCGCAATTCAACTTCAGGGCCTTCACTCGCGCCCTGCATGGCTGGTGGCTGGTGCCATTCACCAATGGCTACAGCTGGGGCTGGTACCTAGTGTCGTTTCTCAGCCTGCCGCTGCTGGCTTCGCTGATTACCGGGCTGGTGGTCTACAAGCGCTTCTGGAAAGGATTTTTTCGACCGACGCTGCGCCTGCGACATGGCGCGCGGATTTTCTGGGGCGACTTTCACCGCCTCAGCGGCATCTGGTCAATCTGGTTCATCGCGGTGATTTCCGTTACTAGCACCTGGTTCCTGATCGAAGCGTTCATGTTCGATAACCAGATTACGATTTCCACCGCGCCGGTGGCGCCAGTGGTCCCTCGTGAAAGCGTACCCCTCACCGCCGACGGCTTGCCCGCGCCAATGATCAGCCTGGAAGCGGCAATCCACGAGGCGAAGCAACGCATTTCCGGCCTCGAAGACAGCTTCGTCAGCCTGCCCGCCAATGCCTACAGTTACCTCTCGGTGGGCGGCCGCAGCTGGTATCCACTGATGTTCCAGACCGCCGAGATCAATCCGTACACCGGTGACGTCGCCGTCACCCGCCTGCTGTCGGATCGCTCCGGGCTGGAGCTGGTGACCGAATCGATGCGTCCGTTGCACACCGGTGATTTCGGCGGGATCTGGATCAAGCTGATCTGGTTCTTCTTCGGCCTGCTCCTGAGCATGATGGTCCTCAGCGGCCTGCTGATCTGGACCAAGCGCACGGCCCTGGCCACCGCGAACGCCCTGAAGCGCAGCAACAAACGTCCGCACACTGCCGATGCCACTCAAGTCACGAGCCGCGACATCACGGAGGTCAGCCAATGAGCCTGTTCACCGCTGAGAAACCGGGCTCCAGACTGAGCCGCCTCTGGCACAAATGGCGATTCCACATCAACGTCCTGCTGTTGCTGGTGCCGCTGGGTTTCATGCCCAAGTACTTTGCCGATGCCGCCCTGTTTCGCGGGGACACCGGCCTGGGTGAACGGGAAATCGGTGAGGTTCAGGTGGGACCGTGGAGCCTGCGCCTGGCCGAATTTCGCAACGAAGCACCACGGCTCGATGGCCCGGCCGGTTACATGAAGAGTTTCAACGCGGCGCTGTGCGACAGCTGCCGCGTTCAGGTCAAGGCGACTTACCTGCGCATCGGCAAACCCCGCAGTCTGCGCGCCGCCGGGGTGATTTTCTTCGGTACGCCGTACCGCATGGGCGCGACGCTGCCCATCCCGGAAAAAACCAGGGTCGACGCCGAGCTGTGGATCACCATGGAAGGTTGGGACGGCGCCATGCACCAAGCGTCCATCCCCCTGAGCCAGGCATCCCCGGCCACCCTCGAGTGGCTGAACAAACAAGGAGGCAAACCATGATCAACGCATTTCGCCCTCTCCACGCCGTTCTGCTGGTGCTGTGCGCCGGCTTCAGCGCCAGCGCCCTGGCCCACAACCCGATGTGCGAGTGCAAGGCCATCGACGCCGAACAGATCCAGTGCACCGGTGGCTTCTCCGATGGCAGTGGTGCACCGGGCGTGACCCTCGATGTGATCGGTTACGACGAGACCATTCTGGTACCGGGCAAGCTCGGGGCCGATTCCAAACTGACCTTCAAGAAGCCCGGCGCCGAGTTCTACGTGCTGTTCGATGCCGGTCCCGGCCACGTCGTCGAGATCGACCAAGCGGACATCGAAGCCCCATGAGCACGCCTACTACCCACGTCGTCCGCCCGGCCGGTGCCGGCCATGAAACCCTGTATGTGTTGCTGTTGTGCCTGATGATCCTGGCAGTGGCAGGCTCAGTAGTCGCCTGGCGCCATGAGTCGCAGAAAACCAGTAACGTCAGCAGCCATCAACTGGATGCCCGCCGCGGCCTGAGCGCCTCCGAGCAAGGCATCTACGCCGACCTGCGGGTCACGCTGGACGAGATTCACCTGCTGCGTCAGGAACAGCAAACCCTGCCGACACCTGAAGCCCTCGCCGGTGAGGGCTTTGCGCCGTTCGCCCAGGACGCCAGTGCCGTCAGCCGTGGCGGCCATGCCTGGCAATTGCTCGACGCCAAGGGTTACTTCGGTCAGAGCCAGACGCCCGCCGTGGCCGGTTCGTTTTTGATGCGCCTGAGCGCTGACGATGATGCCCCGGACATCTGGCTCAACCGTGCCGCCGACCTCAAGGCTCCGATCGACATTGCCGACGCCGCGCTCGAAAGCGCTGGCTGGCAGCAGATCGTCGCGCAATTCGATACCGGCGTGACCCGCCAGCACCGGCACTGAACCCTCGCCTTCACCCGAGAGAAGACCGCTTTCCCATGCCTATTTCATCTCAACGCTCTTTCCTTCGCCTGTTGCTGGTCGGCCTGCTCGCCTGCCTGCTGACACCACTGGCCAGCGCCGACGAAGCCAAGCGCCTGCGCATCGGCATCACGCTGCACCCTTATTACAGCTACGTGGCCAACATCGTCGGCGACAAGGCCGATGTGGTGCCGCTGATTCCCGCCGGCTTCAACCCGCATGCCTACGAACCTCGCGCCGAAGACATCAAACGCATCAGCGGGCTGGACGTGATTGTGCTTAACGGCGTCGGTCACGACGACTTCGCCGACCGTATGATCGCCGCCAGCGAAACGCCAAATGTGCCGGTGATCGAAGCCAACGAAAACGTGCCGCTGCTGGCCGCCACCGGTGTCGCCGCTCGCGGTGCCGGCAAGGTCGTGAACCCGCACACCTTCCTCTCGATCAGCGCGTCCATCGCCCAGGTCAACAATATCGCCCGTGAGTTGGGCAAGCTCGACCCGGCCAACGCCAAGACCTACACCCAGAACGCCCGCGCCTACGGCAAACACTTGCGGCAGATGCGCGCCGACGCCCTGGCGAAACTGACCCAGGCGCCGAACGCTGAACTGCGGGTGGCCACGGTTCATGCGGCCTATGACTATCTGCTGCGTGAATTCGGCCTGGAAGTGACCGCTGTGGTCGAACCGGCACATGGTATCGAGCCGAGCCCGAGCCAGCTGAAAAAGACCATCGATCAACTGCGCGAACTGGACGTGAAAGTGATCTTCTCGGAGATGGATTTCCCGTCCTCCTACGTCGACACCATCCAGCGTGAATCCGGGGTGAAGCTGTACCCGCTGTCGCACATTTCCTATGGCGAATACACCGCCGACAAATATGAAAAGGAAATGACCGGCAACCTCAACACCGTGGTCCGGGCGATTCAGGAGACTGGCGCATGACGGCTAAAGAAACCATCAGTGCACAAAACCCCATTCCGACCGATTCCGAACCCCGTGTGGGAGCGGGCATGCTCGCGAAAGCGTCCAGTCAGTCAACATCATCGTTGAATGACACATCGCATTCGCGAGCAAGCTCGCTCCCACAGGTTTCGGGGCCGACGCTGGATTTTGCGGAGGTCAGCCTGACGCTGGGCCGCACGACGATCCTGGACAAAGTGACCTTCCAGGTCCAGCCCGGCAGCGTGCATGCGTTGGTCGGCCCCAACGGTGGCGGCAAGAGTTCGTTGATCAAGACCTTGCTCGGGCAGATGCCGCATCAGGGTCGCTTGAGCCTGCAATGGCCGGGCGAATCCGGCACCATCGGCTACGTGCCGCAAGCGCTGGAGTTTGATCGCGGCCTGCCGATGACCGTCGATGATTTCATGGCCGCCATGTGTCAGCGGCGTCCGGCGTTTCTCGGTTTGAGCAAGCATTACGCGGCGGCGATAGGCGAAGCGCTGGAACGGGTCGGCATGCAGGACAAACGCAAACGGCGCATGGGCGCGTTGTCCGGTGGTGAGCGTCAGCGCGTATTGCTGGCACAGGGGCTGATTCCGGCGCCGCATTTGCTGATGCTCGATGAACCGATGTCGGCACTCGATGAGGCGGGCATTCAGGTGTTTGAACGGCTGCTCAGCGACTGGCGCCAGAGCGGGATTACCGTGCTGTGGATCGAGCACGATCTGGAAGCGGTCGGGCGTCTGGCGGATCGCGTCACCGGGCTCAATCGCCGGGTATTGTTCGATGCCGCGCCGAAGCAGGCACTGACGCCCGAACGATTGTTGACGCTGTTTTCAACCCATCCACGGAGCGCTGCCTGATGAGTTACGAAGCCTTTCGTTTGATGGTTCAGGGCTGGGCCTCTTCGGGTTATCTGCCTGAAGCGCTGGCTTATGGATTCGTGGTCAACGCCCTGCTCGCCGGTTTGCTGATCGGCCCGGTGCTGGGTGGCCTGGGTACGCTGGTGGTGGTCAAACGCTTCGCGTTTTTCTCTGAAGCCGTGGGGCACGCGGCATTGACCGGCGTCGCCATCGGCATTCTGCTCGGTGAACCCTACACCGGGCCGTATGGCAGCCTGTTCGGTTACTGCCTGTTGTTCGGCATTTTGCTCAACTACCTGCGCAACCGCACGGGTCTGGCGCCAGATACGTTGATCGGTGTGTTCCTGTCGGTGTCGCTGGCACTGGGCGCGAGCCTGCTGCTGATCCTGGCCGGCAAGATCAATGTGCACATTCTGGAAAACGTCTTGTTCGGCTCGGTGCTGACGGTCAACGGCAATGACCTGCTGGTGCTCGCCATCGTCGGTTCACTGGTGATGGCGCTGGCCTTGCCGCTGTACAACCGCATTATGCTCGCCAGTTTCAACCCGCAACTGGCAGCGGTGCGCGGTGTGGCGGTGAAGACCCTGGATTACCTGTTCGTGATTCTGGTGACGCTGATCACTGTGGCGGCGGTGAAAGTCATCGGTGCGATTCTGGTCGGCGCGCTGCTGGTCATTCCGGCAGCCGCGGCGCGTTTGCTCAGCCAGTCGCTCAAGGGGTTCTTCTGGTGCTCGGTGCTGATCGCTACGGTCAGCACGCTGTGCGGGATTCTTGCGCCGATTGTGTTCGACCTGCCTATCCCGTCCGGCGCTGCGATCATACTGGTGGCCGGTATCGCGTTTGCCCTCGCCGCCATCGCGCGCGGGGTCGTCCCCAGCCTGAAAGGGAACCTCGGATAAATGTCATTCTCTCTGCGTCAACTGACTCTGGCCGTCGCCCTGTGCGGACTGGTGAATACTTCCTTCGCGGCGGATAGCGCGAAACCGCTGCACGTGTTGGCATCCCTGCCAATCACATATGGTCTGGGCGAGGTATTGCTCAAGGGCACCAACGTCAATCTTGAACGTGCGGCGCCGGCGAACCTGCCCGGCAGCCGTCAGACGGCTTACTTCTCTGGACGTGGTGCGCCGGCGCTGGCCAAACTGGCGACCGACGCCGATGCGGTGATCGGCCTGCGATCGCTCTGGGCGGATGATCCGCTGTACCCGATCTCCCGGCGTAGCAATATCCGTATCGTCGAAGTCGACGCCGCGCGCCCGGTGGACGGCGCCCTGCCCGGCATCGCCGTGCAGCCGGGCAACAAGGTCGATGGCCTGAACAGTCAGCCGTGGTTTTCCAGCAACAACATGGGGCGCATGGCCGATGTGATGGCGGCAGACCTGGTGCGCCTGGCGCCCGAGGCCAAGCCGAAAATCGAAGCCAACCTTGCAGCGCTCAAACAGCGCTTGCTCAAGTTCAGCGCTGACAGCGAGGCGCGGCTGGCCAGTGCCGACAACCTGAGCGTGATGAGCCTCAGCGATCATTTCGGTTACCTGATTGGCGGTCTCAATCTGGAGCTGATCGGTGTCGATGCGCGGCCGGATGCCGAGTGGACGCCAGAAGCCTTGAAGCAATTTGGTGTGACGCTCAAGGACAATGACGTGGCGGTGGTGTTGCATCACCGGCAGCCGTCGAACGCGGTGAAAGCGGTGATTACTGAGGCTGGCAGCCGGTTTGTGGTGCTGAGTGTGGACGCGGCGGATCCGGTGGCCGAGCTGGAAGGGAATGTGGATTTGGTGATCAAGGGGTTGAGTGGCGCGTGACACGAATCCCTGTGGGAACTGCAGTGCGGCGATGGCGGCCTGATAGCCGTCCTATGCTTTGTTGACTGAGTACATATCCATTCCTGCGGTAACGGCAGCTTAGGGTTCCGCCTTTACGGCGGGTCACTTGGAAAAGCGCCAAGTAACCAAGCGCTTTTGCCCCTTTCGTTCGGTGCCTCGCTAAGGCTCGGCATGCCCTCGCTCCGGTCCTGCTCCGTGGGCCCGCCGCCATCGGCCATCCATGGCCGGGGGCGGCTAACCCGGCATCCATGCCGGGTTGCCCACTGCGCAGAACCTCCACTCGGCCTCTCGAGGGGGCGTGTACCGCCACATCACCGCGAGGCGGCCTAACAGCCGGCCTGGTTCTTCATAGGTACGCATTCCCCTAGGGGAGCGAGCTTGCTCGCGATGGGCGACAACGCTACGCGGGCTGTCTGAATGAACGCGTCGTCCGAACGTTTTTCGCGAGCAAGCTCGCTACCACATTAGTGGTGAGTTTGCTCTGGCTGTTGCTTTGCTTTGGCTCTGGCTTGTGATCTTGATCTGCCCCGTCGGAAGGCCGAGCGCAGGTTCTGCGCAGTGGGCAACCCGGCATGGATGCCGGGTTAGCCGCGCACGGCCATGGATGGCCGATCGCGGCGGGCCCACGGAGCAGGATCGGAGCGAGGGTATGCCGAGCCTGAGCGAGGCACCGGACGTCAGGGGCAAAAGCGTTTGGTTACTTGGCGCTTTTCCAAGTGACCCGCTGTAAAAGCGGAACCATGGGTGGCCAATCCCGCAGGAATGGATATGTACACCATCAAAAAACCAGTCGCCTGACACACAGCCATCGCGGGCAAGCCCACTCCCACAGGGATAAACATCTATTCGCGAACGCAAAAAAGCCCGCCGACCTTACCGGTTCAGCGGGCTTCTCTTTGCGTTGCGCGGAAAAACTTAGTGAGCCTCAGCGGCCTGCTCTTCCATCTTCTTGCGCAAGCTCAACGGACGCATGTCCGTCCAGGTTTCTTCGATGTAAGCCAGGCATTCCTTCTTCAGCCCGCTCTTGCCCACGGTGCGCCAGCCTTCCGGCACGGCTTTGTAGTCGGGCCAGATCGAGTACTGCTCTTCGTGGTTGACCACGACCTGAAAGAGGATGTCCTCGCGGTCGAATACTGACGTCATGGTGTCTCTCCATCGCTGAAAGGTGGGGTGCACTGCGTGCGCAGCCGTTATGTAGAAAGAACGTTCCGAAGGCCGGGAAATTTAGAAGCTGGCGGTGGCGGCGGCCATCGCCCGGCCGAAAATCTCGGCAACCCGGTCGATTTCCACAGCGGTGATCACCAGCGGCGGCAGGAAACGCACCACGCCGCCATGACGGCCGCCCAGTTCAAGAATCAGTCCGCGCTTGAGGCATTCACGCTGCACCAACGGCGCCAGGCGTCCGAAGATCGGTGGATGACCTTGTGCATCCGGCGCGCCGGTCGGATCAACCAATTCCACACCAAGCATCAGGCCACGACCGCGAATATCGCCCAGTTGCGGGAAGTCCCGTTGAAGAATGCGCAGGTGTTCGCTCAAGCGTTCGCCCATAGCGGCAGCGTGTTCACAGACCTTGTGTTCAACCAGGTAACGCATCACCGCGGAGCCCGCCGCCATCGCCATTTGATTGCCTCGGAAGGTCCCGGCATGGGCGCCCGGCAGCCAGGTGTCGAGCCAGTCGCGATAAACCACCACCGCCAACGGCAGACTGCCGCCGATGGCTTTGGACATCACCACCACGTCCGGAATAATCCCCGCGTGCTCGAAGGCGAACATCTTGCCCGTGCGGGCGAAACCGCTCTGGATTTCGTCGACGATCAGCGCCACGCCCGCCTTCTCGGTGATGCGCCGCACGCCACGCAACCAGTCAAGGTCAGCCGGAATCACCCCGCCCTCGCCCTGCACGACTTCCACGACCACGGCGGCCGGCAGCTGCACGCCAGCCTCGGGATCGTTCAGCAGGTTGTCGAGGTAGTTGAGGTTGACCTGCACGCCTTGGGTGCCGCCGAGGCCGAACGGGCAGCGGTAATCGTAGGGGTACGGCATGAACTGCACGCCGCTGCTGAGCAACGCGCCCAAGGGTTTTTTCGGCCCCAGGCTGCCCATCAGGCTCAGCGCGCCCTGGCTCATGCCGTGATAACCGCCCTGGAATGACAGCACGGTGCTGCGCCCGGTGGCAGTGCGCACCAGTTTCAGCGCGGCTTCCACCGCGTCGGTACCGGTCGGGCCGCAAAACTGGATTTTCGCTTCCGCGGCCAGGGCTGGCGGAAGCAGACCGAACAGGTCCTGGACGAACTGGTCCTTCACCGGTGTGGTCAGGTCGAGGGTGTGTAGCGGCAGTTCATCGGCCAGCACTTGCTGGATCGCTTCGATCACCACCGGATGGTTATGTCCCAGGGCCAGCGTCCCGGCGCCGGCCAGGCAGTCAATGAAACGGCGGCCTTCGACGTCTTCGACATAAATGCCCTTGGCTCGCTTAAGGGCCAGGGGAATGCGTCGCGGGTAGCTGCGGGCATTCGACTCCTGCTGACTCTGGCGTGCCAGCAATGGCGATTCGTTGAACTGATACAGCGTCTCGGCCGGTGCCGGAGTGATCCGGGCCGACTGATCTTCCATAAGGCTGGTAGCGACTGACATCTCTCGACCCCTCAATAAGGTTTTCCTGATCTGGAAACGCTTCAGCGCGCCGAGGATTTAGACCCTTGATCGGGTTTCCATGAAGGTGGCGTCAGTGCCTTGTGCATGGGGATCGCGTGGAGCCCCGCTACGGTGAAGGTTTCCGCGCAGGGCCGATAACCCAGATGACGGTAAAAGGCTTCGCTGGTACGGGTGCTGTTGAGTCGGGCCTTAGCCAAGCCCTTGTCCATCAACCAGCATTCGAGGTCGTGCACCAGCGCCTGTCCTGCACCGCGCCGGAACCACTCCGGTTGCACATAACAGAACGCGACCTTGCCACTGACTGCCGCCATCGCAACGCCGACCGGCTTGTCCTGCAACAGGGCGATGTTCAGGTACAACCGAGGGTCGCTCAACCATGGCTGAATGTGGCCGGCGGTTTTGCTGTGTGTCCAAGTGGCGACGGTTCGCGGGTCGTTGCGGTGGTCGAGCGCACAGCCGACGCGGATCGAACGCTCGACGATCCGGCTGATGATGCCGGCGTCGGCGGGAGTTGCCTTGCAGATGTGTAGGGGTGCATCCATGGCGCTGTTACCTCAATCCATTGAGAAAAAGCTGTCGGGGACGATAGCGCTGGTGATGACAGGAATGCCAATGGAGAGAGGTTACATTTGATGTGCAACACAGATCCAATGTGGGAGCGGGCTTGCTCGCGAAGGCGTCAGGACAGTCAACATTGATGTTGAATGTTAAGACGCTTTCGCGAACAAGCCCGCTCCCACAGGGGGTTGGTGATGGTTGTCAGATCGGTTGCAACGGCATCGTCAACTCAACCCGCAACCCATCCGGCCGACTGTCGAAATGCAGCGTGCAACCACACCGCTGAACAATCGCCTGGACAATCGCCAGCCCCAGACCGCAGCCGGTGCTCTGGCCGTTGCGCCAGAAGCGTTGGGTCAGGTGTTGCAGATCGTCTTCGGCAATGCCCGGGCCATGGTCGCGTACCACGAACTGCACGCGGTTGCCGGTGGTTTCCAGGCTCAGTTCCACCGGACCCTCGTTCGGCGTATGGCGCAGGGCGTTGTCCAGCAGGTTGCGCAATGCGGCAATCGACAGCACGGCGGGCATTTGCACCGGGGCATGGGAGAGTATCGGCGGCACCTTGAATTTGATGCGCTGACGATCACCGCTGGCCGCGTCCTGAATCGCCAGTTTTGCCACTTGTTCGGCGCTGCATTGCACGCCATCGTCGAACGAAAGACTGCCTTCGACCCGCGCCAGCAATAGCAATTGTTCAAGGGTGCGGTGCAAGCGATCGGCGCCCTCTTCGGCCCGGACCAGGGATTGATCCCGCGCCGCGCCGTCGGTCATGCGCGCCACTTGCAGGTGGGTTTTGATCGCCGTCAGCGGGCTGCGCAATTCGTGGGCCGCGTCACCGGTCAGACGGCGTTCGCGCTCGATGGTCTTGCCGATGCGCTGTAACAACTGGTTCTGGGTATCCAGCAACGGTTGCAATTCGCTGGGTAACGGCTGGATCTGCAAGGGTTCCAGCGAGTCGGCGCTGCGGCGCATCAGGGCATCGCGCATTCGGTTCAGCGGCGCCAATCCCTGACCGATCCCCAGCCAGAGCAGGCACAGGCAACCGAGCAATGCCACGCCCACAGGCACCGAGGCGGCCAGCAGGATCGACATATTCAGCGCTTCACGTTCGATCTGCCGATCAGCGGTGGTGATGCGCAGGTCGCCACGGGCCAGTGTGAAGCTGCGCCACGGCGCGCCATCGATCATCTGATCGTGGAAACCCATTTTCTCGGCTTCCAGGGTCTGTTGCGGATCGGTGTGACTGCGGGCGAGGATTTCCCCGCGCAACGAACTGACCTGACACGCCATGCCACCCGGAATGTTCAGTTGTTCCGCGCTGAAATGAGTGCCCTCGCCCTTGGTCGGCAATGGCGGCAATTGCTCCATCAGGCCGGCGACCATGCGCGCCGACGCCACCAGCCGCTGGTCGAGAGAAAACATCATCTGGTTGCGCAGGTCGCTGAGCATCCAGGCGGCCGCCAAGGCCCAGATCAGCGCAAAGGCGGCGCCGAGCGTCAGGCTCAGACGCAAACGCAGGCTCATCACTTTTTCAATTCCTCTACGCCATCAGCCGGCCCCAGGCGATAGCCCAGGCCGCGCACAGTCTCGACAATGCCATTACCGAGTTTGCGCCGCAGGTGATGGATATGCACGTTGAGGGCGTTGCTTTCCAGCTCGTCGTTGAAACCGTAGACGCTGTCTTTCAACTGCTCGGTGGACAGCACCCGGCCACGATTGTGCAGCAGGGCTTGCAACAGCGACTGTTCGCGACGGGAAAGGTCTACCGGCCGCCCGCCGAGCATGGTTTCGCGGCTGCTCGGGTCGTACGTCAACCGGCCGTGTTCAATCAGGTTGACGCTTCGACCCGCCACCCGCCGCAACAACGTGTGCAGGCGGGCAGCGAGTTCGCGCAGATCGAACGGTTTGAGCAGGTAATCATCGGCACCGGCTTGCAAACCATCGACGCGGTCGGTGACCGAATCCCGGGCGGTGAGGATCAGCACCGGGATTTCCAGGCCGTTGTGGCGCAACTGCTGCAACAACTTCAGACCGTCTTCATCGGGCAGACCGAGGTCGAGCACCATCACGTCGAACTCGGCGACTTTGAGCATCGCCCGGGCAGCCGAAGCCGTGGCCACATGCTCAACCGTCAGGCCCTGAGCGGTGAGACCGGCGACGATGCCACTGGCGATCAGCTCGTCGTCTTCGCAAACCAGTACGTGCATGGGAGCTCCCCGAGTAAAAATGCGAGTCAAGCAGGTGAGGATTAAGGCCAAATTATGACGAGTGATTCGGCGGACGAGAAGCATAATCGCGATATTGAGTTTCACATACAAAGTACCCGACAACTACTTTAATCCCGACACATATATCGTCAGTTAATATCAAACCTGCACTTCGATTTAACTAGAAACACACAAACCCAATACCACCCATTCCAAATTTTAAACTTGCATATTAATCTGGCATTGCCAAACAGGCACATTAAAACAAACCTTAACTGAAAGGAATCAGTGCATGCCCGAATTAAAAAACTTCGTCGCTGTTGACTGGCGCTCCGGAAAAGACGCAATACATTTCTATTTCAAAGATATCAACAAGTACTCTCGATTCAACATTGGCGACAATGAAGTTCCGGAAGGGTATCCCAGCAGAATCTCCGATGGTAACTGGGGCAGTTTTCATGCTCATGTCAAACATTTGAAATTTGGCTTCACCACCACCGACCTGTTCAACGAGTTCCGTTCCAACGATGAAGACTCTACATGGTTATTCTTTCTTCGCGACGGCGTAGAACCCTATGTCTGCAAATACGATCAGGATAACGACAAGGTCGAGTATATGCGACCCGTAGCACAATCAGTATGGGCTCCTCTACTTCCGTACTTTAGCTCTATCGTGGCAGGGACATGGTGGCAAGCCGGAACAGGCAAAATGCATTTTCGATTTTTAATGAACAATGGGAATTTCTTGCTCCTTGATTACGACCCATCAGCATGGTACCAATCAAAGTCACCATTCGATTTTGGGAACTCGCCCAAGCCCGGGTCTTATACACCACCACGTATCCGATCCCAACCTATTACAGACAGCACATGGCCCGGTCTGGAGCGATATAAAGACAGGATCATTACTGCCGTGCAAAACGACCGGACATTTGACGACAGCCTTTACTATATATTCCTGACAAATAACGAATACATACGATTCAACATGTCAACGAACCGGGCGGAATCAGGACCTATCAAAGTCGATGAAACCTCTTGGCCAGGGCTGTTACGCGATTGAAGGTGCGTTAAACCCGGTAGCAGCAGCAATCGGTCGGCTCGCGGGCGCGGTTAATCATCGGTTAATCGCCGCCTCCCATTGTGCACTTCACTTGCACAGGGATAAGGCTTACCCATGCGTCGACTGTTTTTGTTTTTTGTTCTTCTGATCTCGGGTGCGGCCCAGGCAGGGACCAATCCGTTCGAAACCAAACCTGAATTCCTGCCAGTGGAAAAGGCGTTTGTCTTCACCTCCGAGCGTCTCGAATCAGGTGAAACACAACTCTACTGGCAGATCACCGACGGTTATTACCTATATCAAAAACGCCTGAAGTTCGATGGTTTGCCCGCTGAGCTGCATCCTGTGTTACCCGAAGGCGAGTTTCACAGTGATGAATTCTTCGGCGAACAGCCGGTTTATCGCCAAGGCCTGGAGTTGAAGATTCCGGCCGGTGCGACTGGCCAGATCAAGGTCGGTTTCCAGGGCTGTGCCGATGCCGGTCTGTGTTATCCACCGCAAACCCGGTTTGTGGATCTGGGCGGCGGCGCCGCCACTTCTGCGACGACCGAAGCACCGGATCAAGCCCTGGCCAGTAGCCTGCAACAACGGGCATTAGGCTGGAGCTTGCTGGTGTTCTTCGGCTTGGGACTGCTGCTTGCCTTCACCCCTTGCTCACTGCCGATGCTGCCGATTCTCGCCGGTTTGATCGTAGGCAGTGGCGCCACGCCCAAACGCGGTTTTGCGCTAGCCACCAGTTATGTCGTGAGCATGGCGCTGGTGTATGCGGCGATGGGCGTCCTCGCCGCGTTGCTCGGGGCAAATTTGCAGGCGTTGCTGCAAAACCCATGGTTGCTGGGCAGTTTCGCCGCGGTGTTTGTGCTGCTGGCGCTGCCGATGTTCGGTTTTTTCGAGTTGCAACTGCCGGTGGCGGTGCGTGATCGGTTGGAGAATGTGTCGCGCAATCAACGCGGCGGCAGCCTGATCGGCTCGGGTGTGCTGGGCGCGTTGTCCGGTTTGCTGGTTGGTCCCTGCATGACCGCGCCGCTGGCCGGCGCCCTGCTCTACATCGCGCAAAGCGGCAATGCGCTGCACGGCGGGTTGATTCTTTTCGCCATGGGCATCGGCATCGGTGTGCCGCTGCTGTTGCTGGTGACGGTCGGCAATCGCTTCCTGCCCAAACCCGGCGCCTGGATGAACCTGCTCAAGGGCGTGTTCGGCTTCCTGTTCCTCGCCACCGCGTTGCTGATGCTGCGGCCGGTGCTGGATGAATCGTTGTGGATCGGTCTGTGCGGGGCGTTGTTGCTGATTGCCGCCTACAGCGCCTGGAAACAGTCGGAAGGTTTCGGGCGCGTCGCGCATCTGTTCGGTGCCAGCTCATTGCTGCTCGGCGTGTGGGGCAGTCTGTTGATGATCGGCGCGGCGGGCGGCGGCGATGACCTGCTCAAACCGCTGCAAGTCTATAGCACTGCAAATGCGGGCATTGCCGCCCGCCCGGTGGGCCACGACGCCTTCACCACAATCAAGGACCCGGCCGCTCTCCAACGGGAACTCGACGCGGCGCGGACTCAGGGCCAATGGGTGCTGCTGGACTACTACGCCGATTGGTGCGTGTCATGCAAAATCATGGAAAAACAGGTTTTCGGCCAACCCCGTGTCCTCGACGCCTTGAGCGATGTGCGCTTGCTACGGCTGGACGTCACCGCCGACAATGCCGCCAGCCGCGAACTGCTCGGCCGTTATAAAGTGCCGGGGCCACCGAGTATCCTGTGGATCGGCGCCGACGGCGAAGAACGTCGCAGCCAGCGCATCACCGGCGAGGTCGATGCCGATACTTTCCTGCAACGCTGGACCACCACCCGAGGCGCCCGTTAATGCTGACTTTTACCCTCGGCACGTTTGCCATTGCGCTTAACCACCTGCTGCTGATCAGTGCCCTGGCGCTGGCGACGTTTGTCGGCTGGCGGGCGGCCAAACGGGGCGGCGAAAATCCTGAGTCGGCGCTGTTCAGCCTGTTCCTGATCGGCATGCTGGCCGCCCGGATCAGTTTCGTGGCGCTTTACTGGACGCACTATCGCAATGATCCATGGCAAGTTATCGACTTGCGCGACGGTGGCTTTCTCGCACTGCCTGGGGTGATCGTGCTGTTGCTCGCCGCGCTGTATCGCGGCTGGCGTCGCCCGGGCTTGCGCCGTCCGTTGGGCTTCGGCGTGGCCAGTGGCCTGGCGTTCTGGTTGCTGGCCACCTTCTCGCTGACGATTTACGAACAAGGCACGCGCCTGCCGGAGATCACCCTGCGCAATGCCGCCGGTGAAACCGTGCAACTGGCGGACTACAAGGGCGGGCCGCTGGTGATCAATCTCTGGGCGACGTGGTGCCCACCGTGCCGCCGAGAAATGCCGGTACTGGAAAACGCCCAGCAACACCGCCCGGACCTGACTTTCCTGTTCGTCAATCAAGCCGAAAGCATGCAAAGCGTCAGTACCTTTCTGGAAACCCAGGGCCTGAGCCTGTCCAACGTGCTGTTCGACGGCAGTGGCCGGTTGGGCCAGGCCGTCGGCTCGATGGCGTTGCCGACTACGCTGTTTTATAGCCCCGACGGTCGTCTATTGGGCAGCCATCTGGGCGAGCTGTCGGAAGCCAGCCTGGCTCGCGCCCTGGAAAACTTCGATACCCCGAATCCGGCCATACCTTCCACCTCGTCAAGGAAACTGCCATGCCCCGCCTCCGCCACCTGCTGACGCTGACCCTGGGCGCCGCCCTGCTGCACCTGCCGTCGGTACAGGCTGCTGAAGAACTGCCCGAAGCGATCAAAAAGATCGAAGCCAAGGGCGCCAAAATTGTCGGCCAGTTCGACGCGCCCGACGGTCTGCGAGGTTATGCCGCGCAGTACCAGAACCGTGGCATGGCGCTGTACCTGACGCCGGATGGCAAACATGTGTTGTTGGGCAATTTGTACGACGCCGACGGCAATGACCTGAGCAGCGCGCCCTTGCAGAAACTGATTTACGCGCCGATGGCCAAGGAAGTCTGGGGCAAGATGGAAGCCAGCAACTGGATCGGTGACGGCAACAAGGACGCACCGCGCGTGGTGTACCTGTTCAGCGACCCGAACTGCCCTTACTGCAACATGTTCTGGGAACAGGCGCGGCCGTGGGTGAAGGCTGGCAAGGTGCAGTTGCGGCACATTATGGTCGGCATCATTCGTGAAGACAGCCCGGGCAAATCCGCTGCCTTGCTGGCGGCCAAGGATCCGCAGAAAGCCCTGCAAGATCACGAAGGTGCCGGCAAGGCCAGTACGCTAAAGGCGCTGAAAGATGTGCCACCCGCGATTCAGGCGAAACTGGCGGCGAACATGCAGTTGATGGAAGACCTGGAGTTGCAGGCGACACCAGCGATTTTCTACATGGACGACAAGGGTGAGTTGCAACAGCAGCAAGGCGCGCCGTCGCCGGACAAGCTGGTGAAGATACTCGGGCCGAAGTAGTTTCTTTCAGAGGTTTAGTGACCCCACTGGGTCCTTCGCGAGCAAGCCCGCTCACACATTTGAATGCATTCCTACTGTGGGAGCGGGCTTGCTCGCGAAGGGGCCAGTACAACCGACTAATTTCTCTGGACTAGAAACTTCAGCAGCGCCTCTGTCACAAACTGCGGATTCTCCAGATTGGAGATATGCCCCGCCTCCGGCACCAGCACATGCGGGCAACCGATCAGTTCAGCCATCTCCTTGGTCTCCGACGGTGGCCTTGGAATGTCCTGATCGCCACACAACATCAGTGTGGTGCGAGCATTCAGCTCGCCCAAACGCGACATCAGGTCATCCCGTCCAAACGTGATCCGGCCCATCGGCACAATGCTTTCGCGCAAACGATCCGCTGGCAACGCTGCCAGCGAAGCACGGAACCTCTGGTAAAGCGCTGACTGCGGATCGATACCGGGACGGAAAAAGATCGGCACCACGATATCCAGCAACTGCGGCGTTATCTCGCCAGCGTCCTCGATCTGCTTCAACAACGAGAAATAGTAGTCGCGGGTGGGCGCCGGCTCGCTGCCAAGATAGGTGTCCATCAACACAAGCCCGTTGATTCTCTGTGGCACCGACAAGGCCAGGCGCGCGCCCCACATGCCACCGACCGAAAGTCCCACCAGCGTGACGCGGTCGATGCCCAGATGATCAAGCAACGCCAACTGCTGCCGTGCGATGTCATCCAGAGACGTGGTGCCGTCGGGCAGTGGCCCGGACTCACCGTGGCCCCACAGGTCCGGGGCGATCACCCGATAGTGTTGCGACAAGGCAACAATCTGCGGCGCCCACTGGGCGTGGTCCCACAGGTAACTGCCGGCCAGCAGTACTGCCGGGCCTGTGCCTTGATCGATGTAGTGAAGTTTTTGTCCGTCAATCGTAACGAAGGGCATTGACTGTTTCCTCTTTTAAATTGCGGAGCAGGGAGACTGTGTCGGCCCATAGCAGCAGTCAACGCGAAAATTGTCGCAAAATTCAATGAGGCCTTCGCGAGCAAGCCCGCGAAGAGGCCATCCCGGACGCTAAAAAATCAAAACCCCTCCAACTCCGCCATCAAGTCATTCAACCGATTCACCTTCTCCCCGGTGATGTCACTCGCGGCCAACCCGTCGATGTACTCCGCCAGTTCCTCCACCGTGTTGCACTCGAACATCGCCCGTAGCGGCACATCACGTTGCAGCGATTTCTGCACCCGCGACGCAATCTGTGTCGCCAGCAGCGAATGCCCGCCCAGCTCGAAGAAGTTGTCGCGAATCCCCACCTTCTCGACCTTCAACACCTCGGCCCAGATAACCGCCAGCTTCAGCTCAAGCTCATTGCGCGGCGCCTGGTAGTCGTGGCTCTGCAACTGGCCGATCTCCAGCGCCGGAAGTGCCTTGCGATCCAGTTTGCCGTTGGCATTGAGCGGCATGCGATCAAGCCACAACCAGTGCAGCGGCACCGTGTACTCCGGCAGCTCGGCGCGCAGTCGTTGCTTAATGCGCTCCAGTCGTTCGCCCGGATTCAACGCCGAGTCCGCGGCTACCAGATAGCCAACCAAGTGTTTTCCATTCACGCCTTCCTGCACCCCGACCGCCGCTTCGCGGACTTCCGGTTGCTCATGCAAGCGCGCTTCGATTTCCCCCAGTTCGATGCGGTAACCGCGAATCTTCACCTGATGGTCGATCCGTCCGACATATTCCAGCACACCGTCACTGCGACGGCGGGCCAGGTCACCGGTGCGGTATAAACGATCACCCGGCTCGCCAAACGGATTCGGGACAAACACCTGCGCCGTACGCAGCGGGTCGCTGACATAACCGCGTCCGACACCGGTGCCGGCCACGCACAACTCACCTACCGCACCCAACGGCACCAAGTCCAGCGCACCGTCGAGCAGGTACAAACGGTTGTTGTCGGTCGGTGTACCGATCGGCAAATAACTGCCGCGGGTCGAGGCCATGTCGACGCGGAAGAACGCCACGTCGTCCGAGCATTCCGCCGGACCATAAGCGTTCACCAGTCCGATGTCCGGATAGCGCAGCAGCCATTGGTGCGCGAGTTCCGGCGGCATCGCTTCGCCCGTCGGCAGCATCCAGCGCAGGCCGTCGAGGCTCATGCGTTCCTGTGAAAGCATGCCCTGAATCAGCGACGGCACGCTTTCCAGCACAGTGATGCCCTGGGCCGACACATGCGCCAGCAAACCCTGTGGATCATGGGCGATGGTGTTCGGCACGATGTCCACCCGCGCACCAAACAACGGCGCGGCGAGGAACTGCCAGACCGAAATGTCGAAGCTTTGCGAAGCCGTTTGTGCGATCACGTCAGCGGCGCTGAGGTTCAGGTACGGGACCTTGCTCAACTGGTTGTTGAGCATGCCGCACTGTTCGACCATTACGCCTTTCGGCAAACCCGTGGAGCCCGAGGTATAGATCACGTAGGCGAGGTTGTCCGGGCCGCTGTAGACACCCGGATTGGCCACCGACACATTGCTCGCCTGAACCTCCTCCCACACCAACAACCGTGGTCGATTGGCACAACCGAATTCCTCCAGCAACGCGACAGCCTGTTCACGACACGCTTCAGTGCACACCAGCAACGGCGTGTGGCTCAGGTCGATGATCCGGCTCAGACGCTGACTCGGCAGCCCCGGGTCCAGCGGCAGATAACCCGCACCCGCCTTAAAGCTGCCGATGATCATCCCGAGCAGATCGAGGTGACGTTCGGCCAGCAGCGCTACCGGTTGATCCAGCCCGACACCGGCCGCGATCAGCGCATGGCCGAGGCGGTTGCTGTGCTGGTTAAGCTCAACGTAGCTGTGTTGCTGATCGAGGCAACTGGCGGCGATGCGTTGTGGATGCAACGCAACCTGCGCTTCGAACAACGCAACGTAGCTCTGCTCCAGCGGGTAATCGTGTTCGCTCTGGTTGCAACCGTGGATCAGGAAGTCCTGTTCCTCGGCACCCAGAAGCGGCAAGTCCGCCATGTCGCCGTGGAAGCCGTCGACCAGCGCCAGCAGCAGGCGCTTGAACTCGCCGAGCATGCGTTCAACTCTCGACTCGTCGAAATAACGTTGGTCGTAAGACAGGTGCAAGCCCAGGTCATCGCCCGGATAACACACCGCCGTCAGCGGGAAGTTGGTGTGGGTCCGGCCCGAATCCGAGGTCGCGTTGAGGCTCTGCGCGCGGTCCAGCACCGAGACTTCCACCGGCGCGTTTTCGAACACGAACAGGCTGTCGAACAGCGGTTGGCCCTTCGGCAGCTCGCTGTTTTCCTGAATGCTCACCAGCGGCAGGTATTCGTACTCGCGCAGCTGCATGTTGCTGTCGAGCAAACCGCTCAGCCATTGACGAACGCTGCAACGCTGATCGTCCTCGGGCATTTTCACCCGCAACGCGATGCTGTTGATGAACAGCCCGACGGTGCGCTGCATCTCTGGCATTTCCACTGGACGACCGGCCACCGTGACACCGAACAGCACGTCGCGATCACCGCTCAAACGCCGCAGCACCAGGGCCCACGCCGCTTGGGCGAAGGTGTTGATGGTCAACTGATGGGCTTGGGCCAGTTCACGCAATTGCGCACCGTCGCGGGCATCGAGGCGGGTGTAGCAATCACCCACGATCATGCCGCCGCTGTCACCGGCATGCTCGCGCAGGAACGGCCGGTCGCTCGGGATCGGCGTGGTGCGCTCGAAACCTTGCAGGTTGGTTTTCCACCACTGCCGCGCTTCGGCGAGACTCTGCCGTTGCAGCCAGCCGATGTAGTCGCGATAACGGGTTGGCACACCAAGCTGGGCTTCACGACCATCCCCCAGCGCGGTGTAGATTTCAAAGAAATCGGCCATCAACAGCGACCGGCACCAGGCATCGATGAGGATGTGGTGGTTGCTCATCATGAACCAGTAGCGCGCTTCGCCCACGCGGATCAGGCGCAGGTGGAACGGTGCCTGGTTAAGCAGATCGAAACCGGCTTCGCGCTCGCTTTTCAGCAATGCCTGCAACTTCGGTTCTTGCTCGGCCTCGGCGATAGCGGTCCAGTCGAGGTACTCGATCGGCGTGCTGCCCGGCTTGTGGATAACCTGCAACATGTCCTCGCCGACGTTCCAGCAGAACGACGCACGCAAAGCTTCGTGACGGGCGATCACCGCTTGCCAGGCCTCGGCGAAACGCTGCGGATCGAGCTCGCTGTTAATGCGGTAGCGGTCCTGCATGTAATAGAGGCCGGTGCCCGGTTCGAGCAAGGTGTGCAGCAGCATGCCTTCCTGCATCGGCGTCAGTGGATAAACGTCCTCGATGACCGCGGCTGGAATTGGCAGTGCATCGAGTTGCGGCTGGGTCAGCTTCGCCAACGGAAAGTCCGACGGCGTCAAACCGCCCGCGTCGTCACCCAGGCAATGCTCGATCAGGCTCTGCAACTCGCCGAGGTAGGCGTCCGCCAGTTCGCTGATGGTTTGCGGATTGTGGCGTTCGGCACTGAAGGTCCAGCGCAGCACCAGCTCACCGCCGTACACCTGACTGTCAACGCTCAGCTCGCTGGGCAGCGGCGCGTTCGGATCGTGGGCGGCCCCGACGGCTTCATCGAGCGGGCGGAACAACGCGTCTGCGCCGAAGCTCTGGTCGAACTGGCCAAGGTAGTTGAAGGTGATCGGTGCCACCGGCAACGCGGCCATGGCTTCGCGGCACAGGTCATCGGCGAGGTAACGCAGCACGCCATACCCCAGGCCTTTGTGCGGCACGCCTCGCAGTTGTTCCTTGATCGCTTTGATCGATGCCCCCTGCCCGGCGGCGGCTTCAATGTTCAGCGGCGTCAGGCGTAACGGATACGCGCTGGTGAACCAGCCGACGGTGCGGGTCAGATCGATCTCGTCGAACAGTGCCTCGCGACCGTGGCCTTCGAGTTGAATCAGTGCCGATGCATCACCGCTCCAGCGGCACAGGACGCGGGCCAATGCCGTCAGCAACAGGTCGTTGACCTGCGTGCGATAGGCGCTGGGTGCCTGTTGCAACAGTTGCCGAGTGTACTCGGCGTCGAGGCGCACGCTGACGGTTTGCGCATGACGATTCTGCCGCCCGCCCTGAGGACGCTCGCACGGCAGCCCGGCGCTCGGCCCGGCCAGTTGCGACTGCCACCAGCTCAACTCCTCACGCAGTGATTCGCTGCCGGCATACGCCTGCAAGCGTGCGGCCCAGTCCTTGAAGGCGCTGGTTTTCGCCGGCAGTTTGACCGACTGTTCAGCCGCCAGTTGGCGATACACCGTTTGCAGATCCTCCAGTAATACGCGCCAGGAAACGCCGTCCACCACCAAGTGATGAATCGCGAAGAACAGCCGTTGCCGGCCCTCGGGACCATCGATCAGCAGCACGCGCATCAACGGCCCCTGTTCGAGGTCGAGGCTGCGTTGGGCGTCGGCGAACAATGCCGCGCATTTATCCATCGCCGGCACACGCACTTGCCACAGCAGCGGCGCATCGGAGACCTTCTGGTGCGTGGCCGTCCATTCGCCCGCCGTCCCGGTAAAACGCAAACGCAAAGCGTCGTGCTGTTCGATCACCGCCAGCAGCGCTTGCTCCAGACGATGGGGTTCCAGCGCAACGGTCGGTTCCAGCAACAACGCCTGGTTCCAGTGCTGACGCTCGGGAATGTCGGTGTCGAAGAACCAGTGCTGGATCGGCGTCAAACGCGATTCGCCGGTGAGCAAACCTTGCTCCGCCGTGACCTGCTCGGTACGGCTCGCCACAGCGGCAAGTGTTTGCACGGTCTGGTGCTGGAACAGGTCACGCGGGCTGAAGTGAATGCCCTGCTGCCGCGCGCGGCTGACCACCTGGATCGACAGAATCGAGTCGCCGCCCAGTTCGAAGAAGTTGTCGTTTAGGCCGACCTGCGCGACGTTCAGCACTTCGCACCAGATCTGCGCCAACGTCAGTTCAAGCGCGTTGCTCGGTGCCACATAGTGTTGACGGTTCTGCTCAGGGTCCGGTGCCGGCAACGCACGGCGGTCGAGTTTGCCGTTGGCAGTCAGCGGCATGCTGGTCAGCAGGATCAGATGCGTGGGCACCATGTAATCCGGCAGTTGCGATTTTAGATGGGCCTTGAGAGTTTCACGTAACTGAGCTTGTTGCGCTTCGTCCTGCTCGGCCAGGTCTGTAACCAGATAGCCAACAAGTTGCTGGCCGCTGGGTGCATCGAGCGCCAGAACCACCGCTTCACGGATCGATTCAAGCTCCAGCAGGCGGGTTTCGATCTCGCCCAGCTCGATGCGGAAACCGCGAATTTTCACTTGATGGTCAATGCGCCCGAGGTATTCCACCAGACCGTCGGCGCGCTGACGCACCAGGTCGCCGGTGCGATAAATCCGCCCGCCATCGGCCGCAAACGGGTTGGCCACAAAGCGCTCTGCCGTGATGTCCGGACGGTCGTGATAACCCTGGGCCAGACCGGCACCGCCCACATACAACTCACCCGTCGCACCTTGCGGCACCAACGCCAGGTCGGCGTCGAGGATGTACGCCACGCGCGCGCCAATGACGCTGCCGATCGGCACGCTGCCCATTCCCTCTTCAAGCTGCTCCGGTGCCAGACTGGCCAACGGCATGACCACGGTTTCGGTCGGGCCGTAGGCATTGAAGAACAGGCTCGGTTTGAACGCCGCCCGAATGCGCTGCAAATGTTCGCCCGTCAACGCTTCACCGCCGGTGATGCACATGCGCACCGGCAGGGTTTCGCCTTGAGTCGCCAGCCACTGTGCCAGCTGGCTGCCGTAGCTCGGGGTAAAACCGAGGATGTTGATGTGATGGCGACGGATCAGTCCGCAGATTTCTTCCGCGTCCCACTGGCCTTGAGCACGCAACACCACTTGTGCACCGCTCAACAACGGCACCAGCAAGCGCTCGGTCGCAGCGTCGAAATTGATCGAATAGAAATGCAGCTCGCAGTCGTCCGGGCGCATGCCGAAGCGCTCGATGACCGCGCGGCAATGCATGGCGATTTCACCGTGGGACACCACCACGCCTTTTGGTTTGCCGGTGGAACCGGAGGTGTAAATCAGGTACGCCTGATGCTGCGGCAGGCTGATCAAGGGCAGCTCGGTGGCCGGGTAGTTGGCCAGTTCCGCCGCATCGTCCTCAAGACACCAACGAGCGACAGTGGATGGCAGATCACCGAGGGCTTTGAACATGGCCGCATTGCTGAGCAGCAAACCGATGCCGCTGTCTTCGATCATGTAATGCAGACGGTCGAGCGGGTATTCCGGATCGAGCGGCACGTAGGCGCCGCCCGCCTTGAGAATCGCCAGCAGACCGATGACCATTTCAAGCGATCGCTCAAGCGCCAGACCGACGCGAACCTGCGGCCCCACACCCCGCTCGCGGAGCATCCAGGCCAGGCGATTGGCGCGGCTGTCGAGTTCGGCGTAACTCAGGGTATGCCCGGCGAACGTCAGCGCCGGCGCCTTTTTGCGTGCCAGGGCCTGCTCGCTGAACAAGTGATGGATGCATTGATCCAGTCGATGTTCGCCCGGCTCGGCGCCGAGGCTGTCGAGCAGCTTCTGCTGTTCCGTGGCGTCGAGCAATTGCAGTTCACTGAGGCGCTGCTGCGGATCAGCCAGCAGCGCTTTCAGCAGATTTCGCCAGTGCCCGGCCATGCGTGCAATGCGCGGCTCGTCGAACAGATCGGTGCTGTAAGTCAGGCAGCAACCGAGGCGATGGTCGAGGTCGGTCACTTCCAGATTGAGGTCGAACTTGGTCGCGCGAGCATCGTTGGCCAGGTACTCGACGGTCATGCCGGCGAGCGTACGACTTTGCTGGAACTCCCAGCGCTGCACATTGCACATCACTTGGAACAGCGGGTTGTAAGCGGCGCTGCGCGGTGGCTGCAACGCCTCCACCAAATGATCGAACGGCAGGTCCTGATGGGACTGGCCTTCAATAACGGTGTGACGCACCTGCTCGAACAATTGGCCGACCGACATCTGCCCGTCGAGCTGGCAACGCAGCACCTGGGTGTTGAGGAACGCGCCGATCAGTCCTTCGCTTTCAGGACGAATACGGTTGGCTACCGGGGCGCCGATGCGCAGGTCGGTCTGACCGCTGTAGCGATAAAGCAGCACGGCCAGCGCGGCGGTCATGGTCATGAACAGGGTCAGGCCGTTTTGCGCATTGAAGGCGCGCACCCGTGCGGCGAGGTCGTCGCTCAGGTCGAAACGGAACAACTCGCCCTGATGGCTTTGCACCGGCGGTCGCGGACGGTCAGCAGGCAATTCCAGCAGCGGATGTTCACGGCCCAGTTGCGCGGTCCAGTAGTCGAGCTGACGCTGGCGCTCGCCGGATTCCAGCCACTGCCGCTGCCAGACGCTGTAATCGAGGTATTGCACCGGCAGTGGCGCCAGTGGCGATTCGCGGTCATCGACAAATGCTTCGTAGAGCGCACTGAGTTCCCGGGCGAAAATATCCATCGCCCAGCCTTCGGTGACAATGTGGTGCAAGGTCAGCACCAGGTAATGTTCCTGTTCGGCGGTTTTGACCAGGCAGGCGCGCAGCAGCGGTCCGGTTTCCAGATTGAAGGGTTGATGCGCTTCGCTGTCGGCCAGTGCCTGCACCCGCTGTTCGCGCAGTTCAGCCTCCAGTGCCGAGAAATCCTTCCAGTCCATGCGCATCCCGGTTTCCGGGTGCACCCGTTGCTGCGCTACGCCGTCGACGCTCGGGAACGTGGTGCGCAAGGTTTCGTGACGCATGATCAGCGCTTGCAACGCCGTTTCGAAGCGCCCGACATCCAGCACCCCGCGCAGGCGCGCCATGCCGCCGACGTTGTAGGCCGGGCTGTCGGGCTCCATCTGCCAGAGGAACCACATGCGCTGTTGGGAATAGGACAGCGGCACCGGTTGGCTGCGGTCGACTTTCTCGATTGGCGGCTGTTTGTTGGTACTGCCGCTGGCCTGGATCTGTTGAACTTGCTGGGCGAATGCCCCCAGTTCACTGTTTTCGAACAAGGCTCGCAACGGCAACTCGACGTCGCAAGCCTGACGAGTGCGGGAGATGATTTGCGTGGCCAGCAGCGAGTGACCGCCGAGGGCGAAGAAGTCGTCACGCAGACCGATCTGCTTCAAGCCCAGCACTTCACGCCAGATCGCGGCGACCTGCTGTTCAAGTTCAGTGACCGGTTCAATGTGTTCGCGCACTTGCCACTGTGGTTCCGGCAAGGCACGACGGTCGAGTTTACCGCTTGGGCTGAGCGGCATTTCTTCCAGGCGCATCAGCTGCGCCGGGACCATGTATTCCGGCAGCTCGGCCGCCAGCGCGGTTTTCAGGCGTGCGGATTGAGCGTCTTCGGTTTCGCTGGTTTCGATGGCGGTGTAGTAACCGATCAACTGCCCGCCAGCGGCGGTAACACGCACCAGCACTACCGCTTGAGCGACACCGTCCTGAGCTAGTAGACGTGCTTCGATTTCTTCCGGTTCGACGCGGAAGCCGCGCAGCTTTACCTGCTGATCGAGACGGCCGAGGTATTCGATCACGCCCTCGGCGGTCCAGCGTGCACGGTCGCCAGTGCGATACAGACGTGCGCCCTGCTCGCCCAGTGGATCGACGACAAAACGTTCAGCCGTCAGGCCCGGACGCCCCAGATAGCCTCGGGCAAGACCGATGCCGCTGATGCACAGTTCTCCCGGCACACCGGCCGGCACCGCATTGAGCTCGCTGTCGAGTACACGGCAAATGACGTTGCCCAGCGGACGGCCAATCGGCGAGCGTTCGCCATCGGCCGTGCTGCAATGCCAATGGGTCACGTTAATCGCGGTCTCGGTCGGGCCATAGCGGTTGTGCAGCTGTACGGCCGGCAGTTGCTCCAGCACGCGGTTGCGCAGTTTCGCCGACAAGGCTTCGCCGCCGGAGAACACGCGACGCAGGCTGGTGCACTCGGCGGTCAGTGGTTCGTCGATGAACAATGAAAGCAGCGGCGGCACGAAGTGCAGCGTGGTGATGCCGTACTGTTGAACCAGCTGTGCGATCCGGTGCGGATCGCGATGTTCGCCAGCGCCAGCAATCAGCAAACGGGCGCCGGTGATCAGCGGCCAAAAGCATTCCCACACCGAGACGTCGAAACTGATCGGCGCCTTTTGCATCAGCACGTCGGTGTCGTTCAAACCGTAGGTGTTTTGCATCCATTGCAGGCGTTCGACGAGGGCCGCGTGGGTGTTGCCGACGCCCTTCGGCTGGCCAGTGGAGCCGGAGGTGTAAATCACGTAAGCGAGGTTGTCCCCGTGCAAATGCAGACCCGGCGCCTGGCTCGGCCAGTTCTCCAGGTGCAGCGCATCCATGGCGATCACGCTGACGCCGTCGGTGGCTGGCAAGCGGTCAAGCAACCGGGTTTGTGTCAGCAGCAATTCCACGCCGCTGTCGCTGAGCATGTAGGCCAGGCGCTCGGCCGGGTAATCCGGGTCCAGCGGCACGTAGGCACCGCCGGCCTTGATGATCGCCAACAGACCGATCAGCAACTGCGGCGAACGCTCGGCGGCGATCGCCACGCAAACGTCCGGGCCGACGCCTTTGTCGCGCAGGTAATGCGCGAGACGGTTGGCCTGGGTGTGCAGTTCGGCGAAGTCCAGACTGCCGCCCTCCCACATCAGCGCCGTGCGTTCCGGGGCCAGGCGCGCCTGTTCGTTGAGCAGTTCTGGCAGTAATTGGCTGGCCGGTGTGCACGGTGCGGCGCCCCACGAAATGTGCTGATCGTGCTCGCTCGACGCCAGTAATTGCAGGTCGCCGATGGCGGTTGTCGGCTGTTCGCAGATGGCGCGCAGCAGATTACTGAAATGCTCGGCCAGCCGCTCGATGGTCGAGGCGTCGAACAGTTCGCTGGCGTAGTCGAAGGACAGGTTCAGGCGACCGTTACGGTCTTCTTCGCTTTGCAGTTGCAGGTCGAACTTGGCTTCGCGGCTGTGCCATGGCAGTTCTTCAGCGAGCAATCCGGGTAGGCGCCGCAGTGCGCTCAGGTCCCGTTGCTGGTGGTTGAACAAGACCTGGAACAAGCCTTGTTCGCGGGCCTGCGGGAAGGCTTGCAGCAGTTGCTCGAACGGCAGGTCCTGATGCGCTTGTGCGCCCAAAGCCGCCTGACGGGTTTGCGCCAGCAGTTCAACGAATGGCAGCCGCGAATCCACCTCGGCACGCAGCACCTGGGTGTTGATGAAGAAGCCGATCAGCCCTTGGGTTTCCAGGCGCGGACGGTTGGCGTTTGGCACGCCGATACGAATGTCACGTTGGCCACTGTAGCGATGCAGCAGGCTCTGGAACGCCGCGAGCAACAGCATGAATGAGGTGGAATCGTAGGCCTGGGCCGTCTGGCGTATGGATTCGCTCAGCGTCGCGCCCAACCGTACGGAATGGCGTGCGGCGCTGTGCAGGTCTTGCGCCGAACGCGGGTGATCGGTGGCCAGGCTCAGCGTCGGATGCTCATCGCCCAACTGCGCTTTCCAGTAGGCCAGTTGCCGCTCGCCCTCGCCTTGCGCCAGCCATTGACGCTGCCAGCTGCCGTAGTCAGCGTACTGAGTGGGCAATGGCGCGAGCACCGCCGTTTGCCCTTGGGATGCGGCGGCGTACAAGCGCGAGAACTCGTCGATCAGCACGTTCAGCGACCAGCCATCGGCAACGATGTGGTGCAGGGTCACCAGCAGTTGGTGATCCTCATCATCGAGACGCAACAGGGTCACCCACAGCAGTGGGCCTTTCTCCAGATCGAACTGGGTGTGCGCTTCGTCCTCGCGGATTTGTTGCGCGCGGACTTCGCGCTCGGCGACGGGCAAATTGCTGATGTCGATTCGTTGCAGGTTGAATTCGCGAGCGGCGTCGATCTGTTGCAGCGCGATACCGTCACGCTCCAAGAAGCGTGTGCGCAGGGATTCGTGGCGTTCGATCAGTTGCTGGAAGCTGGCGCGCAAGGCGTCTTCGTCCAGTTCACCGCGCAAACGCAAGGCGCCGGGTATGTTGTAGGCGCTGCTGTGCGGGTCCAGTTGCCAGGTGATCCACAGGCGGTTTTGTGCAAGGGATTGCGGCAGCGCCTCATTACGCGACTGCGTGGTGATCGCCCCTTGGGCGAAGCCGCCGTCCTGTTGTTGCTGCGCGATCGCGGCGGCAAATGCGCCAAGGGTCGGCGCTTCGAACAGCAGGCGCAGGTTCAGTTCCAGTCCGAGCGCGTCGCGCAAACGCGCAACGACCTGAGTGGCGTCGATGGAATTGCCGCCGAGCAGGAAGAAGTGGTCGTCGGTGCTGATCTGTTTCACCTGCAACTGCTCGGACCAGATTTGGCCGATCAGGGTTTGCAACTCGGAACCCGACTCGGTTTTTTCATCGTTTGCAGTGGCCGCCGGCGGGAACAACGCGTAGCTGTCGAGGCTGCCATCCGCCAGGCGAGTACGGCATGCCGAGCGTTGCAGTTTGCCACTGGAGGTCTTGGGCAACGCACCCGGATTGAGCAACACCACCACGCTCGGCGCTTCCTGATACGCCTCGGCCACGGCTTGGCGAATGGTTTTGATCAGCGCGTCGGGCGACAGGATTTTCTGCACGCTGCGGCTGATTTCCGCAGCGATGCCGATGCCTTCCTGACCCTCGAAGTTCACCGCGAACGCGGCGACGCGACCTTTGCGCACCACTTCCACTTCTCGCTCGACGGTCTGTTCGATGTCTTGCGGGTACAGGTTGTGGCCGCGAACGATCAGCATGTCTTTCAGGCGACCGGTGATGAACAGTTCACCGTCACGCATGAAACACAGGTCACCGGTGCGCAGCCAGGTTTTTCCATTGTGTTGAACGAACGTATTGGCGCTGGCCTCGGGGTTGCGCCAGTAACCGTGGGCGATGCTCGGCCCGGCGGCCCAGACTTCGCCGATCGCGTTGTCGGCCAGTTCAGTAAGCGCCAATGGATCGACAATCAGCACCGCGTGATCCGGCTGGCGGATGCCGCAACTCATGATCGCGCTGCCCTCACCCGGTTCGGCCCGGTTTTGTGCCAAAGCCAGATCGTCCACCCGCACATTACTGATGCCTTTGCCACGCGGGGTGCCGGCGACGAACAAGGTGGCTTCCGCCAATCCATAGGACGCCATGAAACTGTCCGGGGTGAAACCGCTGCTGGCGAACTTCTCGGCGAAACGGTCCAGGGTGTCGAGGCGAATCGGTTCTGAACCGGAATACGCCACGCGCCAGCCGCTCAAATCGAGGCGTTCCACCGCTGACTCGCTAACCCGCTCGCTGCACAAGCGATAAGCAAAATCCGGCCCGCCGCTGATGGTGCCGCCGTATTCGCTGATCGCTTCCAGCCAACGCAACGGCCGGCCGAGAAAATACGCCGGGGACATCAACACGCACGGTACGCCGCTGAAGATCGGTTGTAACAGACCGCCGATCAACCCCATGTCGTGGTACAGCGGCAGCCAGCTAACGATCACGTCATCAGGGTTCAGATCGATGCCGAAACCGTGGCGAATCAGCTGTTCATTGGCCACGAGGTTGCCGTGGCTGACCTGCACACCTTTAGGCAACGCCGTGGAGCCGGAGGTGTATTGCAGGAAGGCAATGTGATCGTCTTCCAGGTTCGGCTCGACCCAACGCTGCGCCAGCGCAGCATCAAGGGTGTCGACGCACAGCAGCGGCGGCGCGCCTTCGATTTGTAGCAAGGCGTCGCGCAGGCCGGCGCTGGTCAACAGCAGACGCGGTTCGGCGTCGCTGATAATCGACAGCAGACGCTCCTGGTGATGACGCTTGGCCGACTCCGGCGGATAAGCCGGTACCGCAATAACGCCCGCGTACAAGCAACCAAAGAACGCCGCGACGTAGTCCGGACCGCTGGGAAACAACAGCACCGCGCGATCACCAAAATCCGTCTCGGCCTGTAACGCGCCGGCAATGATGCGCGCCCGTTGATCCAGCTCGCGATAACTGAGCACCACCGTCCGATCAGGGGTTTCGGCGAGAAAACGCAAGGCCACCCGATCCGGCGTCAGGGCCGCGCGGCGCTGAAGGGCTTGGACCAGTGTGCCAGGTATTTCGAACGCGTCGGTCATGAGGTTTCCTGCCTGAAAAATGCTGTGTTGGCCGGGGTTTGCGACCGGGGCCATTCATCAATCAGAACGGATGACGTCGCGAAATAATTAGTCGACGGGCCGGACCACCGGGATGAGCTGCCTGAGGCGATGTGTCGCAGTTCTCACTCTGCACCATTGAGAAGCATTAGTTCTCTTTCTCAATTGACAATAATTATCATTCAGAATAATTTGTCGCTCGATGTGTAGGACGGCTCCGATTCTCTTGTCGTCCCACGACCCCTTTAGCAGCAAGGTGATTTCCATGACGGAACAAGTATCCACAAGCAGGTGCGATTCACCGCTACTTCAGGCATTCGTCGACAATCGACTGATTCTGGTCAAAATTGCTGCCCGGATCACCGGCTGCCGGTCACGTGCCGAAGATGTGGTCCAGGATGCGTTCTTCCGCCTGCAATCGGCGCCGCAGATCACGTCCTCGATCAAGGCTCAGCTCAGCTACCTTTTCCAGATCGTGCGCAACCTGGCGATCGATCACTACCGCAAACAGGCGCTGGAGCAGAAGTATTCGGGGCCTGAAGAGGAAGGGCTGAACGTGGTGATTCAAGGCGCTTCGCCGGAAACCTCGCACATCAATTTCTCGACCCTGGAAAACATCGCCGACGCGTTGACGGAGTTGCCAAGCCGCACCCGCTACGCCTTCGAGATGTACCGCCTACATGGCGTGCCGCAGAAGGATATCGCCAAGGAACTTGGTGTGTCGCCGACCCTGGTGAACTTCATGATTCGCGACGCGTTGGTGCATTGCCGCAAGGTGTCGGGGAGTCGCGCGGATACCTTTGCTCGTCGTTGAGATCTGAAACCTTATCGCCCCATCGCGAGCAAGCTCGCTCCCACATTCGATTTTCAGCGAACACAAAACTTGTGAACACCTGAGATTAAATGTGGGAGCGAGCTTGCTCGCGATAGCAGACTTAAGAACGATAAAGATCTTGAGCCCTGCGAATCACGCCAACACACACCGCTCAAAAAACCGCTCCCGCCCCAGCACCATCAACGCTGCGCGCTTGTGCGGGAAGTCGAACTCTTTCTCGCAGTGAAAACGCTGACCCTGCATATACCCGATCATCTTCGCGTTATCGGCGCGAGGCTCGGCGACCACCCGCTGGGTGCGTGGATCATCAAGAAACAGGTAATGCGTCAACGCCGATAACCAGCTCGCCACTTTGTGCGGGCCTCGATGTTTTTCCTCACCGACCAGCATGTGAATGCCCCGGTCATAATCGCCCGCCTCGTAAAACGGCGCGATGCGGTCTTCCTTGGCCCAGTAGGCTTCGAAATAGGCAAACGGCTGATCGTCGAAACAGCCGATCAGCGTCAAGGTGTGCGGATCGGTTTCGAGTTTGCTCAGGTACTCGCGATGCTGTTCGAGACTGCCCTCTTCCTGCCAGAAACTCGCCACCCGCGCACTGTTCTGCCAGCGATTGAACCGCGCAAGGTCCAGGTCGATGTCCACCGTTCGCAGGGAGATCCACTCGCCCAGGCGTGCATCGAAACGCCGATAAACTTCACCCCGTGGCTTCATTGGCCGCAACGGATGACGTTTGCCGCCGCTTATCACCATGTGCTGTGGATAGCTGTTGGTGACGGACATCCCCAGCCACGGCTGCGGCAACTGCCAGAACAATGTGCGTTCGCAACGATACTGACCGGCGATTTCGGTCGGGATCAGCAATCCGCCGAGTAAGGTTTCAGCGGGAACGTCGTCCAGGTGCCAGGTCAGGTGCTGGCATGCCGGGTCACGGGCAAACAGCCAATAATTGGCGGCCCACAACGCATGAGTATCGACGCGCGCCTCGACCCGCACTTGCAATTCGGGCTCACGCGTCAGCCGCAGCGTAATCAACGGCTGTTCATTCAGGCTCAGACTCAGCCGATTTTCACTTTCTTCAGCGACGAGGCGACTGCCCGTCGGCACGGCAAGGGCGGTCAGGTCGTTCAGGTCAGGCATAAGTCGGGCTCACGATCATCGACAGTTCAATGAAGAACGTGAGCCAGGCCTGGAAATTTAGCGGATCACCGCAAAGCTCATTCTGACGCAAGCCAGATTCTGCTTATGCTGAAATCATTCCCTAAACCAGAGACTTCATCATTGTCGATTGTCAATTCCATTTGCGACGAACCCGCCGTAAACCAGCCCTCTAATTGTCGTATCTCTGATGTAATCTCAGTGGGAGGAACAATGACGACATTTCCGGCTACGAGCGAGAGCTTTGGCTTTTCGTATCGACCAATCCAACGGCTCACGTCAATTCCGAAGTTATACACCCGTCCTACCTGTAAATTATGGAATGTCTTTCTTAGCAAAACGCCTGCGGATTTGTTGGTGTGCGTTTTATTGAATAATGCATAGCCACTCCCATCCGGCGCGACAATGAGATCGCGGAGATCAACCCCAGCCTCTCCCCTCATCCAACGGTTCCAGTTATCTGTCCCGTCATCCGCACTGAACGTTGTTATATCCTGGTAAAGCACATGAATTACTAGACTCAGCGGCGGAAACAAATCAGGGCAAGTACCTCCGTTGTCCCCCAGCGGCACCTGAAAAACAAACGTGAGGTGACTGCCGTGTAGCAGGCCCTGCAAAAATTCCCAACTAATGATTCGAGACCAGCCTTTCAAATATTCGTCTTGGGTCAGAGGCTCCCTATCAACGAGGAGCTCCATCCTTATCGAGCCGTCGTCATTTTCCCCGTAGACACACAAAGTGGTCGGTTGACCGACTTTTCTGGACCGCCAAGTTGGCACGTTAACAGTGATACCCGTTGTTCCATCTGACGGAAGCACAACAAGTGACCTACCAACAGCTTGTTCGACCGATGGAGGTGGAAGACGCGGAACAGTTTTCGATTGGCTACTCGACATGACAGATGCCTTTTCTGAATGAGGCTTCACCCCATTAAAGGGTTCAGCACCGGAAAGTCATCTAATCGCAAGTTAATGAGAACGACTACTGTCACATTTGACAGGTGTGAACATCGAAAAACGAAATTTACGACGAATGGGCACCTGCTGCTTTCAAGGGTTGAAACCTTATCGTCCATCCTGGGGAACCGGCACCACCGCGATCTTGTACGGATCGAAAATCTTCAGCATCTGGCCATTGTCGCGTAACCCTTTCAGCAACTTGCCAAAGGCCTCACCGCTGATCGGCGCTTCCGGACGGAGAATGGCGTAGTGGTGGTAGACCTGATCGATGCGCTCGGACACCAGCAACTGATCAGCGACCATCACGTTGCGCAGCAGGTAATCGCTCAGGTAAGAGCGCGTCACCAGGGCAATGTCGGCGCGCCCGCGCAGCACCATCAGCAGGTTGCTGTCGTGGGAATAGGTCAGGGTGGCGTTGTAGTTTTGTGCGAGGACTTTCGGGTCGGCATTGAAACTGGCGAACTCGTAGTGATAACCACTGAACAGCGCCAGACGCTTGCCGGCAAGGTCGGCGAAATAGTTCTGCTGTCGATTCGGTATACGTTGTGCGACAAAAATCTCGGCGTCCTCAAGCCCCATGTCGACGCTGGTGTGGGGAATGTCCTTCCAGCCCCAATTCGGGTTCTCGAAAATCGCCATGTCCACCCGACCCTGCTTGAAGTCACCGAAGCGCCGCGGAATGGAAGTCGGCACCAGCTCAAACCGATAGTCGTTTTGTAACGCATTGAGCGCTTCGACCAGCTGCGGCAACAGACCGGTGTCGGCACCGGATTCCGGGCGCACGGTATAAGGCGGAAAATGCGCGGCACCGACCCGCACCAGCTGTGCAGCCGGGGACGGGAATACCCACAACGCCGCAAGCGCCGCCAGCAAAAGCCGCGAGGCCGTCCGAATTGGCGAAGACATCAAAACTACCCACTCCCCAAAAAATACGCATCAATGCATTCAAGCTAGGCGGTTTCAGCCACTTAGCCAGTTTCGTGCTGTCCTGCGCGAAACTATTATTTTTCTTCCAGCACCAGAATCAACGCCTCATCGGCCAATTGATCGAGGTTCATGCTGCCGTCCGCGCGATACCAGGTCGTGGTCCAGGACAGCGCACCGGTCAGAAAACGGCGGGTGATGAACACGTCCCCGCGGATGAATCCCGCGTCCTTGGCCTCCCCCAGCACCTGCAGCCAAAGGTCTTCGTAGATGTCGCGCAGCGCCAGGACCTTTGCCTGGCCGTCTTCGGACAGTGAACGCCATTCGTACACCAGCACCGCCATGGCCTCGCCACTGCCGCCCATGATCGACTGCAATTCACAGCGAATCAGCGCCAGCACGCGCTCGCGCACGTTTTCGGCTTCAGCGATCGCGGCACGCATCAACGCGGTGTTGTAGCGAATGGTTTCCTCCATCACCGCCCGCAGGATCTCATCCTTGCTTTTGAAGTGATGAAAAATACTCCCCGACTGAATGCCCACGGCACCGGCCAGGTCGCGCACCGTGGTGCGTTCAAAGCCTTTATTGCGGAACAGGTGGGCGGCGACTTGCAGCAGTTTGCCACGGGCGCTGTCCGGGTCGGTCAACTGGCCGCTGTCGACCAGTTCGCGCATGACCCTCAGGGCTTTTTGCTCGTCCACCCGTTCTCTCCTACAGTCCTATTCACCGCTAAAACAGCGGGGTTGCGCGGGCAATTTAAGCTGACACAGGCAACCAAGCAAGCGCTCGGGCAGAAGATATTCAAGTCATTTACAAACCAAGCGCTTGCTTGGTAGTCTCGTTGTACTTCTATTGGAGGTGGCGATGGAGAGCGTTGTGTCTAAAACAATTCGCATCGGTTGCGCCAGCGCCTTCTGGGGCGACACCTCGACCGCCGCCGCGCAACTGGTGGACGGCGGGCGCCTGAACTATCTGGTGTTCGATTATCTGGCCGAGATCACGATGTCGATCATGGCCGGTGCGAGGATGAAAGATCCACAGGCCGGTTACGCCAGCGACTTCATTGAAGTCCTCAGCCCTCTGCTGGGGCGACTTGCCGAACAGAAAATCCGCGTCATCAGCAACGCCGGCGGCGTCAATCCACACGCCTGCGCCGCAGCGCTGCAAGCGGCCTGCGACAAAGCTGGTTCGCCGCTGAAGATCGCGGTGCTGCTGGGTGATGATTTGCAACCGCAGTTCAAACAGCTGAGTAGCCGCGGCTTGCACGAAATGTTCAGCGGCGCACCTTTGCCGCCGATGTGCGTCTCCACCAACGCCTACCTCGGCGCGCCGGGCATTGTCGAGGCCTTGCGTCTGGGCGCGGACGTCGTCATCACCGGGCGCGTGGTCGACAGCGCCGTGGTCAGCGCTGCGCTGGTGCACGAATTCGGCTGGTCCTGGCACGACTACGACAAACTCGCTCAAGCCGCCCTGGCCGGCCACATTATCGAATGCGGCGCCCAGTGCACCGGCGGCAACTTCACCGATTGGCGTGATGTACCGGACTACGAACACATCGGTTTCCCCATCGTCGAAGTCAGCGCCGACAGCCAGTTTATCGTCACCAAACCCGAAGGCTCCGGGGGCTTGGTCACGCCGCTGACGGTCGGCGAGCAGATGCTTTATGAAATCGCCAACCCGCAGGCCTATCTGCTGCCCGATGTGATCTGTGATTTCACTCAGGTCAAACTTCAGCAACAGGGCAAGAATGCAGTTCAGGTGCACGGTGCCAGAGGTTTGCCGCCGACCGATCAGTACAAGGTCAGCGCGACTTATCCGGACGGGTTCCGCTGCACCGCCAGTTGCCTGATCGCCGGGATCGATGCGGTGGACAAGGCGCGGCGAGTCAGCGAAGCGATCATCCACAAAACCTCGGAAATCTTCAGTCAGCGCGGCTGGGCGCCCTTCAGCGAAGTGAACATTGAACTCCTGGGCAGCGAGGCGACCTACGGCCCACATGGCCAGCGCCAGGACAGTCGCGAAGTGGTGATCAAGCTCGCCGTGCGCCACCCGAGTAAACAAGCCTTGATCGTGTTCTCCCGGGAAATCGCCCAGGCCGCCACCGGCATGGCGCCGGGGCTGACCGGGATCGTCGGCGGGCGGCCGACGGTGTATCCGCTGATCCGGCTGTTCTCGTTCCTCATCGACAAAAGCGCCTGCACGCTGGACATTGATCTCGACGGTCAGCGTCACCCGTGCGCCCTTCCCACCCTTGACGCACTCGCCACCGCTGACCTGCCGGTGCCGTTCGACCCACCCAAACCCACCGGTCGCGCCGATGCCAGCGTGGCGCTGATCAGACTCGCGGTCGCACGCTCCGGTGACAAGGGCAATCACAGCAACATCGGGGTCATGGCCCGCGAGCCGGAGTACTTGCCGTGGATCGCCGAAGCCTTGACCCCGGAAGTGATCGTCGACTGGATGAGCCATGTGCTCGACCCGGTACACGGCCGCGTCGAGCGCTGGTATCTGCCCGCGACCCACAGCCTGAATTTTCTCTTGGAAAACGCTCTGGGTGGGGGTGGCGTGGCCAGCCTGCGGATCGACCCGCAAGGCAAAGCCTTCGCCCAACAATTGCTGGACATCCAGATTCCGGTGCCTCAGCGCATCGCCGACCAGGTCAACTAGAGGACTGCCACCGTGGCCTACGATTCGATTTTCAAAGCCGATCTGTTTACGGGCCAAAACATCATCGTCACCGGTGGCGGCAGCGGCATCGGCCGGTGTACCGCCCATGAACTGGCGGCCCTCGGCGCCCATGTGCTGTTGGTGGGGCGCAATGCCGACAAACTGAAATCCGTGGTTGCCGAGATTGCCGAGGATGGCGGCAAGGCCGATTGGCAGACCTGCGATATTCGCGACGAAGAAGCGGTCAAGCAATTGGTCAGCGAACTGATTCGCAAGCACGGCCCGATTCACGGACTGGTCAACAATGCCGGTGGCCAATACCCATCGGCGCTGACCTCGATCACCCAGAAGGGTTTCGAAACCGTGATGCGCACCAATCTGGTGGGCGGTTTCCTAATGGCCCGTGAGGTGTTCAACCAGTCCATGAGCAAACACGGCGGCGCCATCGTCAACATGCTCGCCGATATGTGGGGCGGCATGCCCGGCATGGGCCATTCGGGCGCAGCGCGCTCGGGCATGGACAACCTGACCAAGACCGCCGCGTTCGAATGGGGTTATGCCGGGGTGCGGGTCAACGCGGTGGCACCGGGCTGGATCGCCTCCAGCGGCATGGACACTTACGAAGGCGCGTTCAAGGCGGTGATTCCGACCTTGCGCGAACACGTGCCGCTGAAACGCATCGGCACTGAATCGGAAGTCAGTGCGGCGATCGTTTTCCTGCTCAGCCCGGCGGCGGCGTTTGTCAGTGGCAGCACCTTGCGCATCGACGGCGCCGCCAGCCTCGGCGGCCGGGCGTGGCCGATTCACAAGGCGACGAACAGTGAGTCGTACAACGGTTTTCATAGGGCGTACTTACCCGAAGTGCTCAAGGACAAGGAATAAGCCATGCCGGTGATCCAGACCCTGGTCGATCCGCTGAGCGAACAGTTCGCCCGGAACCGTGCAGCGATGTTGACCGGCCTCGAGCAGATTCGTCAGCTCGAACAGAACCTGCTGAACAAAGCGGCTGAAGCCAAACCAAAATTCGACAAACGCGGGCAATTGCTGCCCCGTGAGCGCCTCAACCTGTTGCTCGACCCCGGTGCGCCGTTTCTCGAACTGGCAAGCCTGGCCGGCTACAAACTGCACGACGACAAGGACGGCAGCTCCGCGGGCGGCGGCTTGATCGCCGGGATCGGCTACGTGTCGGGCGCTCGTGTGTTGGTGGTTGCCAACAACAGCGCGATCAAGGGCGGGACGATTTCCCCCAGTGGCTTGAAAAAATCCCTGCGCCTGCAACAGATCGCCATGGAAAACAAACTGCCGGTGATCACCCTCGCTGAAAGCGGTGGCGCCAACCTTAATTACGCAGCGGAGATTTTCGTCGAAGGCGCCCGCAGCTTTGCCAACCAGGCGCGGATGTCGGCCATGGGTTTGCCGCAGATCACCGTGGTCCACGGTTCGGCCACGGCAGGCGGCGCATATCAGCCGGGGTTGTCGGATTACGTGGTGGTGGTGCGTGGCAAAGCCAAGCTGTTTCTCGCCGGCCCGCCCTTGCTCAAGGCCGCCACCGGCGAGGTCGCCACCGATGAAGAACTGGGCGGCGCCGAGATGCACGCGCAAACCGCCGGCACCGCTGAATACCTGGCCGAGAACGATGCCGATGGCGTGCGTCAGGTGCGGGAGATCGTCAGGCTGTTGTCATGGAATGATCAACTGTCCTGGTTACCCGAGCGCCGATGGGAAGCGCCGTTGTATCCCATCGATGATCTGCTCGGGCTGATTCCCGATGACCCGAAAAAACCCTATGACGTGCACGAAATCATCGCCCGGATTGCCGACGGTTCGAACTTCCTCGAGTTCAAGGGTGAGTTCGACCAACAGACCGTCTGTGGCCATCTGCAGATTGAGGGTCGCGCCTGCGGGTTCATCGGCAACAACGGCCCGATCACGCCCAAAGGCGCAAGCAAGGCTGCGCAGTTCATTCAGCTGTGCGATCAGAGCCGCACGCCGCTGCTGTTCTTTCACAACACCACCGGGTTCATGGTCGGAACAGAGTCGGAACAACAAGGCGTGATCAAGCACGGCGCCAAAATGATCCAGGCGGTGGCCAACGCCCGGGTGCCGAAGCTGACGATCGTTGTCGGTGGCTCCTATGGTGCCGGCAACTATGCAATGTGCGGCCGCGGCCTCGACCCGCGCTTCATCTTCGCCTGGCCCAACAGCCGCACTGCAGTGATGGGCGGCGCTCAGGCGGGCAAGGTCCTGCGGATCGTCACCGAGGCCAAACAGCGCAAGGACGGTCTGGTGCCTGACCCGAAGATGCTCGACATGCTGGAGCAGGTCACCGCGCAGAAACTCGACAGCCAGTCCACCGCGCTGTACGGCAGCGCCAATCTGTGGGACGACGGTTTGATCGACCCCCGGGATACCCGGACCTTGCTCGGTTACTTGCTGGACATCTGTCATGAGGCCGACGTGCGGCCGCTGCAAACCAACAGTTTTGGCGTAGCCCGGTTCTGAACCGGCCAGAGGAGAACAATAAAAATGATCTTCACCCAGGAACACGAAGCACTGCGCCGCACCGTTCGCCAATTCGTCGATCACGAGATCAACCCGCACGTCGAGGACTGGGAAAAGGCCGGGCGTTTTCCGATCCACGAGATCTTCCGCAAGGCCGGCGACCTTGGCTTGCTGGGGATATCCAAACCGGAAAAATTCGGCGGCATGGGGCTGGATTACAGCTATTCCATCGTCGCCGCCGAAGAGTTCGGCACCATCCATTGCGGCGGGATCCCGATGTCCATCGGCGTGCAGACCGACATGTGCACACCGGCGCTGGCACGCTTCGGCTCTGATGAACTGCGTGAAGAATTCCTGCGGCCGGCGATAACCGGCGAACAGGTCGGTTGCATTGGCGTCTCCGAAGTCGGTGCCGGTTCCGACGTGGCCGGCTTGAAAACCACCGCACGCAAGGACGGCGACGACTACGTGATCAACGGCAGCAAGATGTGGATCACCAATTCGCCGAGCGCCGATTTCATTTGCCTGCTGGCCAATACTTCGGACGACAAGCCGCATATCAACAAGTCGCTGATCATGGTGCCGATGGACACACCCGGCATCAGCCTCAGCTCGCACCTCGACAAGCTCGGCATGCGCAGCTCGGAAACCGCCCAGGTGTTTTTCGACAACGTGCGCGTGCCGCAACGCAACCGCATCGGTCACGAAGGCGCGGGGTTCATGATGCAGATGCTGCAATTCCAGGAGGAACGGCTGTTCGGCGCGGCGAACATGATCAAGGGCCTGGAATACTGCATCGACAGCACTATCGAGTATTGCAAGGAGCGCAAAACCTTTGGCAATGCGTTGATCGACAATCAGGTCATCCACTTCCGACTCGCCGAATTGCAAACCGAAATCGAATGCCTGCGGGCGCTGGTCTATCAGGCTACGGAGCAATACATCAAAGGTCAGGACGTCACGCGTCTGGCGTCGATGGCGAAACTCAAGGCCGGGCGCCTGGGCCGCGAAGTCAGCGACAGCTGCCTGCAATATTGGGGTGGCATGGGCTTCATGTGGGACAACCCGGTGGCCCGCGCCTACCGCGACGTGCGACTGGTATCGATTGGCGGTGGAGCGGATGAAATCATGCTGGGGATCATCTGCAAACTCATGGGCATCCTGCCGGGGAAAAAGAAATGAGCCCCCTGCCAGTCTGCGAGACGTTATTGTTCGAACCGCATAACGGCGTGTTGCACATCACCCTCAACCGCCCGGAAAGCCGCAATGCCATGAGCTTGCAGATGGTCGCCGAGTTGCGTTCGGTGCTGTCGGCAGTGCGCAATGACCGTGAAATCCGGGCCTTGGTGATCGGTGGAGCCGGCGGGCACTTCTGCGCCGGTGGCGACATCAAGGACATGGCCAATGCCCGTGCTCAAGGAACGTCGGCCTACCGCGATTTGAATCGGGCTTTTGGCGCGCTGTTGCAAGAAGTGCAACACGCGCCGCAGGTGGTAATCACGGTTTTGCAAGGCGCGGTGCTCGGCGGTGGTTTGGGTCTGGCGTGCGTCAGCGATGTGGCCCTGGCAGATCATCAGGCGCAATTCGGTCTGCCGGAAACCAGCCTCGGCTTGCTGCCCGCGCAGATCGCGCCGTTCGTGGTTCAGCGCATCGGTTTGACTCAGGCGCGCCGATTGGCGCTGACCGCGGCGCGGTTCGATGGCACCCATGCACGGCGTATGGGGTTGGTGCATTTTGTCGAACATGACGCGCAAGCCTTGGCCGAGCGGCTCGATGAAATTCTGGCCCATGTGCTGTGCTGCGCGCCGGGGGCGAATGCGAGGACCAAAAAGCTGTTGCTGGCGAGTGCGGGACAGCCATCGGACGCATTGCTGGATGAGGCGGCCGAGTGGTTCAGCGAAGCAGTGACCGGGGCGGAAGGGGTCGAGGGGACTATGGCGTTCGTGCAAAAACGTAAACCGGGGTGGGCCCTTTAAAAGCTTCGCGGGCAAGCCTCGCGCCTACAGGATCACCTACACCTGTGGGAGCGGGCTTGCCCGCGAAGAGGCCATCCCATTCACTGCAAAAACAAGGGAACAACCCATGCCCGGACTCAGCAAAATCCTGATCGCCAACCGCGGTGAAATCGCCTGCCGCATCCAGCGCACCGCCCAGGCGTTGGGCTACCGCACCGTCGCCGTGTTCAGCGACGCAGATGCCATTGCCCTGCACGTGCAAATGGCCGACGAAGCCATCAACATCGGCCCGGCCCCGGTGCAGCAATCCTATCTGAACATCCCGGCCATCCTCGACGCAGCCCGCCGCACGGGCGCCGACGCGATCCACCCCGGCTACGGATTCCTCTCGGAAAACGCCGGGTTCGCCCGCGCCAGCCGGGATGCCGGCCTGACCTTTATCGGTCCCAGCCCCGAAGCCATCGAACTGATGGGCAGCAAGCGCCTGTCGAAACTCGCCATGCTCGAAGCCGGTGTGCCGTGTATCAAGGGCTATCAGGGCGCCGAGCAGGACGATGCGACGCTGACCCGCGAAGCCGAACGCATCGGCTTTCCGCTGATGATCAAGGCCAGTGCCGGCGGTGGTGGACGGGGCATGCGTCTGGTGCACGAGGCCAGTGATTTGCTGACGCAGATCCGCACCGCGCGCTCTGAAGCGCTGCATGGGTTTGGCAGCGATGAGCTGATCCTCGAACAAGCATTGATTGACCCGCGTCACGTCGAGGTTCAACTGTTCGGCGACCAACAGGGCAACCTGATCTACCTTGGCGAGCGCGACTGTTCGATCCAGCGTCGCCACCAGAAAGTCATCGAGGAAGCGCCCTGCCCGGTCATGACCGCCGAACTGCGTCAGGCCATGGGCCAAGCTGCACTCAAGGCTGGTCGCGCGGTGAACTACGTTGGCGCTGGCACCGTGGAGTTTCTGCTGGATGCGCGCGGACAGTTTTACTTTCTGGAAATGAACACCCGGTTGCAGGTGGAACACCCGGTAACAGAACTGATCACTGGCCTCGATCTGGTGGCCTGGCAGTTGCACGTCGCCGAAGGGTTGCCTCTGCCGTTGCACCAGGATCAGGTGCAACTCACCGGCCATGCCATGGAAGTGCGCTTGTATGCCGAAGACCCGACCCAAACCTTTTTGCCACAAACCGGGCGGCTCGCAGCTTGGGAGCCGGCATCGCAGGGCGGCGTACGAATCGATCACGGCCTGATCGAGGGTCAGCAGGTCAGTCCGTTCTACGACCCGCTACTGGGCAAGATCATCGCCCACGGCGCCACCCGTGAAGAAGCCCGGCGCAAGTTGCTGCGGGCGGTGCAGGACAGCGTGCTGCTGGGCCTGGCGAGTAATCAGCGCCTGCTTGCCCGCCTGCTCGAACATCCGCAATTCATCAGCGGCGAGTTCAACACGGGGTTCATCCCGAGGCATTTCGCCGGCCATCCCTGCCTGCATCCTTATGTACCCAGCGCCGAAGAACTGGCGATTGCCGCTGCGCTGTTCTATCAGGCTTCAGCGCAGGCTCATCCCGCCGCACTGGCCGGCTGGCGCAATAACGCCAGTGTGCCGCTGCACTATCGTATCGGTTTGGAGGATCAGGATTGGCCGGTGAAATTGAACGCGGTACCGGGCGAACCCTTCCGGATTCATGTCGCGAAGCAGGCCTTCGAACTGAGCCTCATCCAGTGCGACGGACGCTGGGCCACCCTGGAAATCGATGGCATCCGCCAGCGTCATGCCTATCGCCTCGAAGCCGGACAACTCTGGCTCTTCACCCGGCCCGGAAGTCTGCGGCTGATGGATTGCACACAGGTGCAGGTCAGCAGCGAGACCAGCGCCAGCTCCGGCACGCTCAAGGCACCGATGGACGGCGCCATCGTCGATGTGTTGGTCACTGAAGGCAGCCCGGTCAGCAAAGGCCAACTGCTGGTAGTGCTGGAAGCCATGAAAATGGAGCATCCACTGAAATCGGGCATCGACGGCGTGCTCAGACGCTTGCAGGTCAGGGTCGGCGATCAGGTGAAAAATCGTCAGATTTTGTTGGAGGTCGAATAACCCGCTAGGCGGATCCGCCGGGTTTGGCTACGCTCAAGCCCTATCAGGATGCGGATACCAGGAAACCTGCAATGCCTCACTGGCTGGTCATTGATCTGGAAGCCACCACCGATGAAGGGGGTTGGCCCGTTACGGAAATGGAAATCATCGAAATCGGTGCCACGCTGGTGGACCGCCAAGGTCGGGAGCTGGATTGTTTCCAGCGTTTCGTGCGCCCGCTGCGCCGGCCCCTGCTCACGCCTTTTTGCCGGGAGCTGACCCGCATCACCCAGGCCAACATCGACAGCGCTCAGCCGTTGACTGAGGTTTGGCCCTCCTTCGAACGCTGGCTCGGCCAACATCATTCGAGGCTGGAAGGCTGGGCCAGTTGGGGCGATTACGACCGTAAGCAACTGCTTCAGGAATGGCAGCGCCTGCAACTCGACAGCCAACTGAGCCGCGTGCCGCACATGAACCTCAAGCAGCGCTTTGCCAAGGCCCGACGTCTGGATCGCCCGCTGGGGCTCAACGGTGCGCTGCAACTGGCGGGCATGCAGTTCGTCGGCCAGCAACACCGGGCGCTGGAGGATGCGCGCAATACAGCGCGTCTGTTACCGCTGACTCTCCCGCTTTAGAGAGGTGACGCCGCCAAGGGCCTTGTGCATACTGGCCGGCCCTTTTAAGCCCTTTTCGAGGAATCGCCCATGTTTAAAGTCAACGAGTACTTCGACGGCACCGTCAAGTCGATCGCCTTTGGCACCACTGAAGGTCCGGCGACCATCGGCGTCATGGCTCCGGGCGAATACGAATTCGGCACCAGCCAGCGTGAAATCATGCACGTGGTGACCGGCGCCCTGACCGTCAAACTGCCGGACAGCTCCGACTGGGAAACTTTCGAAGCCGGCAGCCAGTTCAACGTGCCAGCCAACAGCAAATTCCAGCTGAAAGTGGCGGCCGACACCGCTTACCTGTGCGAATACCGCGGCTAACCCCGGGTTCTCACAGCAAAAAAAAATGCCCGTGTCTTTAGATACGGGCATTTTTTTATTGAGGGTCGTTTTATTCCAGGATCGTGACCGGCATGCCGACTTCGAGTTGACCATTGCCATCGTTGACCAGATTCTGGCCAAACATCGCCCCATCCTCCTGAGCGCGATATTTTTGCAGCGTTGCCAGCGGCTCACGATCATCGCTGCGTAAACCGGTTTGCGGATCGATAGTGGTCAGAATGCAGCGTGAACACGGCTTGACCACGCGAAACTCGACATCGCCGATGCGGATACGCTTCCAACCATCTTCGGCGTAGGCGTCAGTACCCTCGATGACCAGATTCGGTCGAAAGCGCAACATTTCCAGCGAACGCCCGACCTTGCGCGACAAATCTTCCAGAGATGCCTGCCCGATCAGCAACAGCGGAAAGCCATCGGCGAAGGCCACCTGATCGTCGTCCCTGCCGTAGCCCGCCTGAGTAGTGCGCGCGCGATCCAGAGGAATTTGCACCAGGCGCGTCGGCTTGCCGATGAACTCGCTGACCCAGGCACTGGCCTCGTCACCGGCATCGGGCACTCGCAAACTGTCTTTAAAGATGGTCACGCCACGCAGTTCAGCGTCGTTGGCGGGCAAGGCGATATCGATCGGCGAGTGGCCGGGGGCGCTGAGGGTCAAGCCACCGTCAACATTCCACAACGCCGACAACTGGCTCATCTGTCCCACGACACGCTGGGTCAGGAAGCGCCCGCTGGCCTCGTCCACCAACATCCAGCGTCGATCCCCGTCCAGACCCAGTTTGTCGAGGCTGACCCTTTGCAGAGGCTCGCCCTTGCAGGATTTCAAAGGATAACGATAAAGCGCGCTCAGACGCAGCATGGCCAGCTTCCTGTTGGGCAAAACTGCCACCCTATACGAGCTTTGCCGGCGAATCAAAGACCAGGAATGACTGCATACCCTGTGGGAGCGGGCTTGCTCGCGAAAGCGGTTTAACATTCAACATTTATGTCGACTGTCCCACCGCTTTCGCGAGCGAGCCCGCTCCCACAGGTTGATTGCTCGTGTCGTGATCAGGCAGGCACTTCGTCGAGCATCAGACGCTGGCGCACCACGTCGACCAGTTTGTCCGGCTGGAATTTGGAGAGAAAGTTGTCGCAACCGACCTTTTTCACCATCGAGTCGTTGAAGCTGCCGGACAGCGACGTGTGCAGCACTACGTAAAGTCCGCGCAGACGCGGATCGTTACGGATCTCGGTGGTCAGGCGATAGCCGTCCATTTCCGGCATCTCTGCGTCGGTGAAAATCATCAGCAGTTTGTCTGTCATGTTGACGCCGGTATCGGCCCAGCCCTTGAGCATGTTCAGCGCTTTCAGGCCATCGCTGGCGATGTGCATTTTCACGCCCAATTGGCCGAGGGTGTCGCGCAATTGCGAGAGCGCCACGTTGGAGTCATCCACCAGCAGCACTTCGCGGCCACGGGCGCGTTCCAGTACCGGATCGTCGAGCTTGTCGCGGGACACCTTGGCGTTGTAAGGGACGATTTCGGCCAGGACTTTCTCGACATCGATGATTTCCACCAACTGATCGTCGACCTTGCTGATGGCGGTCAGGTAATGCTGACGGCCAGCGCTGGTCGGCGGCGGCAAGATGGCTTCCCAGTTCATGTTGACGATGCGGTCCACGCCGCCGACCAGGAACGCCTGCACCGAACGGTTGTACTCGGTGACGATGATGGTACTGGTCGGGCTCGGCACCAACGGACGCATGCCGATGGCCTGGGACAGGTCTATCACCGGTAACGTCTGGCCACGCAAGTTGACCACACCGCAGACAAACGGATGGCGCTGGGGCATCAAGGTCAGCTTCGGCAGCTGCAACACTTCCTGAACTTTGAAAACGTTGATCGCGAACAATTGCCGACCCGCCAGCCGGAACATGAGAATTTCCAGGCGATTCTCACCCACCAGTTGCGTGCGTTGGTCTACCGTGTCGAGAATGCCGGCCATCAATGACTCCTAAGCTTGTTCTATTGAATTCACTAAAGAGGGTTATCGGCTGTTTTTGCCGGACCTTGACCCCCATACAAATGCTACGCCCGGGCATTGATGTCACATTAACATCATGTTTTACTGGCCACCTCAATTGATCTGCTTTAATCCCTGCGGCGCGACTACGGTTAGCACGTAAGGTTCCCGCGCGTAAGGGATTCCCCTAGTAACAATCAGGCCCAACCTGATATTCGCAATATCCAATAGCCATTAATGTGACGCCATTCTCATTGCATGAACGGAGTCAGGCTTTTGTGTGCGATCGCAGGTCAGTGGCCATCCACCCTCTCGAGTTCCACTGCCTGCATCCCGGCCGGACGGAGCGCGATCCCACAACGGCACTGCAACGCCGGGACCCTGCTCGTCCTCGCAGACACACACGACATTCCCTCACTTGACATGACGTTGTGGAGATAAGCATGCCGAACGACCGTAAAGAGTGGGCCCAGCGGCTCCCGGAGTTTCTCGTCGAGGCTGAAACACTCCTGGCCAAATCCGAGGAATGCCTGAGTCATTTGCAATTGATCAGCAATGACAAGGACGCCATTGACTGCATGATGAGCACCCTCCTCAAACTGGCCAACAAGGCCGATGCCCTCGCTTTTGTCGCCGTTTCAGAGTTCTCGCTGCACATTCATGGTCTGCTGAGTCATGCCCAGAACCGTGTAGACCTGCATGATCAGGCGCTCAGAGCGCTGAAAGACTGTTTCACATTGATGGCGTGGCAGCTCGAACTGATCGATCAAAACACCGGTCAGTTGGGCCTGGATGACAGCGAACAGACATCGCTGATCGAGGCCTTTGCCTTTCAGATCGGACAAAGCCAGTTTCAGCCACCCGCTCATTCAAAACCGTTCAGTCTCGTTTCTTTTTCGGAACGCCAGGCATAATTTTCCGGGTAACTCTGCGATGGCCCATCTTCATATTGCCACGCAGCCACTCTGCAACTTGCGCACGCTCATGTCGCAATTGAACACTTCATATCTGTCCACGACAGCCCGATACAAAACCCTTCCTGCCGGCAAACTTTTCCACTGTGGAACAACGTCCAGACCCTTTGTTTGCTGACTGTGCAGACCTATATTCCAAACGCGACCAACGGTATCTTAAGTGGTAGTATGCCGACCATTAGTTGACGTCAATTAATGGCAGAGTGACTCAGACAGAGACCCGTCCGTCAACATGACCGGTCTGCCCGCAGCGAACATCCATTGGCTCCATCCGCTATGTACGCCAGCCTCAAGTCAATCACCATGTGGCCACCCTCCCGAGAAAACGCGCGCCGGTTCACGCTGTTGCTGTATGGCTGCTCGGCGCTCGGCAGTCTGGCGATCTACAGCCTGTCCGCTCGCCTGCCACTGGGTCTGCTGCTGCTCCATATGGCGGCGCTGGCTTGCGTTCTGGCGCAGCATTGCCTCTCGCGCAAGTCTATAAAGTTCGAACCCCAGGAACTCGCCGACCGATTATTGAAGGTTCAGGAAAACGAACGTCACCGGCTCAGTCGGGAGCTGCATGACGATATCGGCCAGTTACTGACCGCGGCAAAACTTCAAAGTGAATGGCTCAAACGCCGAATGCCCGAAGAGCTGCAAGATCAATGCTTGGTGCTCTGTGACACGCTGGAAGAAACCCTGACCAAAGTTCGTGATGTATCGGCCATTCTCAATCCGAGGCAGCTGGCCAGCCTCGGGCTGGAAGCCAGTCTGCGTGCGCATTTGCTCAAGACACTGAGCAATGCACCGGTGCACTGGAGCCTGGAGTGCCACTCACGATTGACCGGTATACCGGAAGAAATGGCCGTGGCCGCTTTTCGAATCACTCAGGAAGCGGTGACCAATGTATTGCGCCATGCTGAAGCGAAGAATCTGTTGGTTCGCTTGCAACGCCAGCCTCAAGGCCTGACGCTGTTGATCAGCGATGATGGCTTGGGTTTCGCGCCGGCGACAGATCCCGGCCGTGAGGGACAACGTGGAATGGCCGGGATGTCGGAACGGATCAACCAGTTGGGCGGCACTCTGCGCGTAACCAGCGAACCGGGCAAAGGCACTCAAATCGAAGCTCTCTTCCCGTGGGCGCCCCGTGCGCTGGAGCGGGCCAGTACGAATAAGGTTTTGCATTGACTTGTAACTTACTTTTGGTGGATGACCACTCGCTGATCAGGGCTGGCGTGCGCGCTCTGGTGCTGGATATCCCCGGCTACGCGGTAATCGGTGAGGCCAATGACGGCTCGCAGTTGCTTGAGATGGTCGAGCGACTGTCCCCGGACATTGTGCTGCTGGATATTTCCATGAAGGAAACCGGAGGCCTTGAAGCCTTGCAGCGACTCAAGCGAGTACGTCCGCAAAGCAAAGTGCTGATCCTGTCGATGCACACCGACCCGGCGCTCATCATGCAAGCACTGGAATCCGGGGCCCACGGCTACCTGCTCAAGGACACAACGGCCACCGAACTCGAACATGCGCTGGATGCCCTGCGCAATAACGAACGCTACCTGAGCCCGGCCATTGCCCATACCGTCATCAACCAGGCGCTGACCCGAAACCAGAAGCACCAGTCGGAATCCGCCGACTCGCACAACCTGACGGCGCGCCAGCTGGAAATCCTGCGGCTGATCGTTCGCGGAAAATCCACCCGGGAAATCGCCAACGGCCTGGGCCTGAGCATCAAGACGGTTGAAACACATCGCTCCCAGGTCATGAAGCGCTTGCAAATCTACGACGTCGCAGGCCTGGTGCTGTTCGCCGTGCGAGAGCAAATCATCAGCCTGGACGATTGATCGTTGCTGTAACACTCAGCAGTGGCGAATTCTCGGGTAAATGCACCCGCAGCGCCGCCGGGCGCGTTGAGAAGCGCAGACTGTCACCTTCCAGTGGTTCGCCATCAAGGTTGATGTAGAGGCCTTCCGCGACCTTGATCTCGACCCATGGCAAGCGAGCGCGCACAAACATGTTGTCGATACCAAAGCCATCAGTCAGCAAGTCTCTCAATGTGCCGACCACTTCCTGCGGCGCAGGCAAAATGCTGATATCCAGCAAACCGTCGTCCGCCAGCGCCTCCGGGCACAGCACATGGCCACCGCCCGCCTGGCGGCCGTTGCCGATACCCAGCGCCAGCAACTCGCCTTTCCACTGAAAATCCGGCCCGTGCAGCTCGCCATAGGCCGCATGCAACTCACTGAAACGTGATAATCCGGTGAACAGATAAGCCGCGCCACCCAGTACTTTTTTCAGCTCTTCCGAGGTGTTCGCCGTGACTTGGCTGCCAAAGCCACCCGTGGCCATGTTCAGGAACACCTGCTCGCCGACCTCGCCCAAATCGATGGCACGCGGTTCAACGTCCAGAAGATTCAAGGCTTCAGCGGGCTCCAGAGGCACACCGGCAGCGCGGGCGAAATCATTAGCGGTTCCCAATGGCATCAGCACCAGACTGGCCTGCGTCGAGTGCGCCGCCATGGCCTCGGCAATATCGCGCAGCGTCCCGTCGCCACCGCCGGCGATGACATGGGTGTAGCCAGCAGCCAGCGCTTCATTCACTAACCGCTGGGCGTCGCCGGCCTCCCAGGTCAGTCGAACAGCCAATTCCCAACCTTGTGCGCGCCTTTCTTCGACGGCTGCCCGGACTTCCTCGTTGAGCGCTTGTTTGCCGTGCAGAATCAGCAGTGCCTTGTGTTCGCCCATTTCGGTCACTCCCATGATTGAATTCCGTATGGGAATGTGACCCCGTTGCGCCCCATAAAAGTCGAAAAAAAATGAATTATTTCAAGTCGCGCGGTATTGAGGTCCTACAAGGCGGGATTTTTTCTTACAAAACCTGAGGAATCGGCTCAATTGACCCCCAACGCCGATTGGTACAACTTGGCGGTACGGTTTATCAGTCATCAGCAGGAACTACAGGGACGTATTATGCAAAGCCAGGACATCAGGTTGCCGGTTACACCGGTCACACCACTCGCAGAAAGGCGGGCCAGCTATCAAGCCGAATTCAATAAATGCGCAAAACCCACTGGAGAAGTTGAAATGGAACCTCGTGTCGTTGAATTGGAAACGCACCTCAAGTACATCCGTAGGGACATGGAAGAAGTCCGGGGTGACGTCAAATCCATCAAACACAGACTCGCCTACTCAGCCGGCGGAACAGCCGTGGTTCTATGGCTTCTGGGATGGATCGCCAATAGCCGATTCGACCAGTTGGTGTCGCTTCTCGCTCGATAAGAGGGCGCCATAATCGCAAAACCCGGTTCGATGAGCCGGGTTTGTGTGGCGGATGTGCGGCAGGGATCAGTACAGGACTTCGCTTAGCGGGATGAAGCCGACGCTGTCACCTTCCACCAGCGTGCAATCTTCCATGACTTCGACCAGACCATCGGCCCATGCAGCGCTACGCAGAACACCCGAGCTCTGATTCTTGTAAATGATAGCCCGGCCGCTCTCCAGACGTCCTCGCAAGTACTCGCGTCGATTGCCTGCCTTGGGCCAGACAAACCCTGCCGGCACCTGCACTTTCAAGGGTTCAACGTCTTTTACACCCTGACGGCGCAAGAGATAGGGCCTCGCCAACAAGGCAAAGGTCACGAGGGTCGACGCCGGGTTACCGGGTAGCCCGATCACCGGAACCCCACGAAAATGCCCGAACGTCAGCGGCTTGCCTGGTTTGATAGCGAGTTTCCACAACGTGAGCTCGCCCTCTTCGCGAAGCGCAATGCCTAGAAAATCGGCTTCACCTACCGATACACCACCGGTCGACAGTATCAGGTCGACATTCTTTAACTCGCCAAGGCGAGCACGAGTCGTCTCAAGGTTATCTGGAAGAATGCCGGCGTCGATCACTTCACAGCCCAAACGCTGCAGCCAGCTGCAGAGCAACACTCGGTTGCTGTTGTAGATCTGGCCCGGCCCCAGCGCCAGACCAGGCTCAACCAGTTCATCGCCGGTGGAGAGTACCGCAACGCGCACCTTGCGAATCACATCCAGCTCAGCGCATCCCAGTGATGCAGCGAGCCCCTGCTCGATCGCTCCAAGGCGTGTGCCCGCAGGCAGGATGAGCTCACCGACGGTGGTTTCCTGGCCCTGCGGACGGACGTTTTGTCCTGACCTGAGGGCTTCGATGAATCGTACTCGCTCACCGGTCAGGACCTCGGTGTTTTCCTGCATCTCGACACAATCGGCACCTGCAGGAACAGGCGCACCGGTGAAGATTCGCGCGCAGGTGCCGGGCTTCAAAGGCTCCGGAGCGTTACCTGCAAATATCTTCTGGCTGACCGGCAACGGCTCTCCCGTCCAGTCGGCCATGCGCAAGGCGTACCCGTCCATCGCACTGTTGGGCCACGGCGGCAGATCAAGCGTCGATACCAGGTCAGCGGCCAACACCCGGCCTTGAACCTGCGCCAACGGCAAGCGTTCCCGCTCGGCAATCGGCGTGGCTTCGGCCATCTCCAGCAAGCGCGCCAGTGCTGTCTCTACGGCCATCAGGCTGCCAGTCTTGCCTGGCTTACCCGCGGGATTCACAGGGTGCCGCCCGTTTCAGATGAACAACGAAATTGCACGGGCGGTGCCGGGAATCCAGTTGCTCGGCAAGAATGCCATCCCAACCAGTGCGCACGGCGTTGGTCGAGCCCGGCAGGCAGCACACCAGCGTGCCATTGGCGAGACCGGCCAGCGCCCGGGATTGAACAGTGGAGGTGCCAATATCCGCCACCGAAATCTGGCGGAACAGCTCACCAAAGCCATCGACCTGCTTGTCCAGCAGGCAGCTCACCGCTTCGGGCGTGCTGTCGCGGCCCGTGAAGCCGGTACCGCCGGTGATGAGCACGACCTGCACGACATCGTCAGCAATCCAGTTGGCCACTTGCGCGCGAATTTTGTAGAGGTCATCTTTTAGCAGAACCCGGAACGCCAGGTTATGCCCGGCAGCACTCAAGCGGTCGACAAAAACCTGGCCTGACGTGTCGGTTTCCAGTGTACGGGTGTCGCTGACCGTCAGCACCGCAATGTTGAGCGGCGCGAAAGGTACATCAGCCTTGGCTTTCATAGGCTCTTCCAGTTGTAGGAGAAACAGCCCGGTGTTATATCACAGCGCCCCTTTTTTTTGCCGCCCCCATGGAGACCTGCCATGACCTTGACTACACAGTTGTCACCCTGCTCCATTCTGCTCCTGGCAGGTGGTCGCGGCCAACGTATGGGCGGTCAGGACAAAGGGTTGATCGAGTGGCATGGCGAGCCACTGATTGCACATCTTCATCGAAAAACCCGCCTGCTGAGCGATGACCTGATCATCTCCTGCAACAGGAACCTGGAAAAATACGCACCCTACGCCGACCGGTTGGTCCATGACGACGAAGGTGACTTTCCGGGACCCTTGGCCGGTATTCGTGCTGGCCTGAAGGCCGCTCGCCATGAATATCTGATGGTTTTGCCGTGCGATGTACCGCGCATCGATGCCGCGTTACTAAACAGCATGCGCAAAGCTGCCAGTCAGTATCCGGACAAACCCATGATGTTGCGTCATGGGGAGCACTGGGAACCGTTGCTCTGCATCATCCCCGTAGCCCTGAGCGAAGCGTTCGAAAGTGCCTGGCAGGACGGCGAACGCAGCCCGGGCCGCATCATGCGCAAGCTGGGCGCGATTGCCCTGCAATGCCCTGAAAACGATCCTCGCTTGGCCAACCTTAATACCCCGGCGCTGTTAATTGCTCACAACAACGTGTCAGATTGACACTAGCCACGGAACTTGCGCGTGTTGTATACGTCTCACGCTCAGTAACCAAAAGAATTCCACTCGGAGACACTCTCATGACACAACGGACCCTCGCCACTTTCATGCTCGCATTGGGCCTCGCGACCCTTGCCGGTTGCGCATCGCCTACTGTGATCACCTTGAATGACGGTCGCGAAATCCAGGCCGTCGACACACCCAACTATGACGACGAAGCAGGTTTCTACGAGTTCGAACAACTGGACGGCAAGCAAACACGCGTAAACAAGGATCAGGTTCGTACCGTTAAAGAGTTGTAATCCTTACGGCGATACCGGTACAGAGAGCCCGCTGCAAGCGGGCTTTTTCATGGCTGGAAAATGGCCATCACCATTGCAGGGTAATGGTGCTTTCAAAATCTCGCTGCTCACCGGTAACCGGGTCCACAAACCGCAGCCCCTGAGCCAGAAGCTTCAACGGATTGGCATAGTCGTCTTCGACATCCTTGAGCACGTGCGGATAGAACGGGTCATTGCAGATGCTGGCGCCCAGCGCCGTCATGTGTACCCGCAGCTGATGCTTCTTGCCCGTCACCGGATAAAGACCGTAGCGCCAGAGATCCCCGTTCTTCTCCCTGACTTCGACAGCTGTCTCGGTATTGCTGACGCCCGGTCCTTCCTGCATGCGGAAGAAAGGCTCGCCATCGATGAGCCGACTCTTGTGGACCAAGGGAAAGGCCCGTTCAGGCAATGCCATGGCAATGGCTTCGTAGCGTTTTTCGATCTGCCGCGTGGGAAACAACGACTGGTAGGCAGAACGGCTCTGAGGGTTGGCTGAAAACAACACCAGCCCCGCCGTATGCCGGTCAATGCGATGCAAAGGCACGAGATGCGGGTTATCAAGTCGACGGATCAACCGTCGTAACAGCGTCTGTTCCACGTATTCGCCCGCGGGCGTCACTGGCAGAAAATGCGGTTTGTCTGCCACCACCAGATGCTCATCCGCATACAGAATCGATTCGATCGCAGGGATAGGTTTTTCGTCCGGTACTTCCCGAAAGTAGTGAATTCGCAGACCTTCCTTGTAAGCAAGATCAAGCGCAATTGGCACGCCTTGTCCGTCAAGGACGCGGCCACGAGCAACTCTGTCCAGCCACTGTTCGCGACTGATGGCACTGAAGCGTTCACACAGGCAATCGAATACGGTCTGCCACGGCCCAGGCGGCAAGTAAAGTGTGCTGGCCTGGTTGTGTGCAGCAGAAAAAGATGAAGTGGACATACGAAAGCTCTGACTCACAAAACAGGGCGACATTATCCAGCAGTGACCGGAACGAACCTAGAACAGAATCCTCAGGCTGGTATCGACTGCGCCCGCGCGGCCGCTTCGGTGAATTCCTTGAGCCAGCGCAATACATCGACCGCTTCCCAGCGCCCCGGATCATAAAGTGCGTACAACAACCCCTGATAGCCCACGACATCCAGCGGACGGTGATAACCCGCACGCTGGAAGAGTGCTTCGATTTCGGCGAAACAGGTATTGAAATGCAATTTGTTGAACGGGGTTTTCCCTTCCGTGACAAGGCCATCCAGGCGCAATTCGAGGACGGCTTCATGCACCACGTCCACTGACATCCGATTCACGCTGTTCTTCAATTGTTCGACATTGACCAAAATTCTTCCCTCTGACTTCCGGGATCACCTGCCCAACCTGCACCGGGGCATATATGACAGGCAAACCGGGCAACTGTATGAACATACAGTAACCGAATAACCTGGATTTCGCCAATGACCGGAACGAAAACCGCGACGGACGGGAATCAAAAGGCTGTCGGGATCAATGCAGGAACGCCACCACCTGCTCGGCATCGAACGGCCAATCGAGCTCGGCACCGGTATCGCGGCGTCGCAGTACCGGGATGCGCAAGCCGTAGTCTTCGACCCAGTCTTCGTTTTCCGCGATGTCGACCAACTCCACCAACAAACCGTGCTCGACCAAGGGCATCAGTTCTTCTTCGGCGACTTCACAAAGATGGCACCCAAGGGTGCCGAACAGCTGACATTCAGGAGGCATGAGCACAGACCCGGCAAAGTAGGCGTACATTCTAGGCCTGCGATCAGAAGCAGTCGAGTCGCTGAACCCAGCGCTCCCTGACTCAATCCTGGCTCACGGCGCCGATTTTGTGCACCGACAGGTCAGCGCCGGAATACTCTTCTTCCTGGCTCAGGCGCAGGCCATGAAGCGCCTTGATCACGCCATACACCGCAAAGCCGCCCGCCAGCGCCACGACCACTCCCAGCGTGGTTCCGATCAACTGGCTGATCAGGCTCACACCGCCCAGACCACCCAATGCACGCTGGCCGAAGATACCGCAAGCGACTCCGCCCCAGACACCGCACAGGCCGTGCAACGGCCAGACACCCAGTACGTCATCGATGTGCCATTTGCCTTGGGCGGCAGTAAAGCACCAGACAAACAGCGCTCCGGCGATAGCGCCTGTCACCAGCGCTCCTACCGGGTGCATCAGATCGGAGCCGGCACAGATTGCCACAAGCCCGGCCAGCGGGCCGTTGTGCAGAAAGCCCGGGTCATTGCGCCCGACGATCAGCGCCGCCACGGTGCCACCGACCATGGCCATCAGCGAGTTCACAGCCACCAGCCCGCTGACCCCTTGCAAGGTTTGCGCGCTCATAACGTTGAAACCGAACCAGCCGACGATCAGGATCCACGACCCCAACGCCAGAAACGGGATGCTCGAGGGGGCAAACGCCACCAGTCGTCCGTCGCGATAGCGACCTTGTCTTGGCCCGAGCAACAACACCGCCGCCAGTGCCAGCCAGCCGCCCATGGCGTGAACCACCACCGAGCCGGCGAAATCATGGAAACTGGCGCCAAAGCGCTCCAGCAACCAGGCTTGCAGACCAAAATTACCGTTCCAGATCATGCCCTCGAAAAACGGATAGATGAACGCTACGATCAGTGCCGTGGCACACAACTGCGGCACGAACCTGGCGCGCTCGGCGATGCCCCCGGAAACGATCGCGGGTATAGCTGCCGCGAACGTCAGCAGAAAGAAAAACTTCACCAGGCCGTAACCATGATCGGCAGTGATCACCGCCGCCGGTTGGAGGAAGTTCACCCCGTAGGAAATCCAATAGCCTATAAAGAAGTAGGCCAGGGTCGAAATGGCGAAGTCGCTGAGGATTTTCGACAAGGCGTTGACCTGGTTTTTTTGTCGAACAGTACCGACTTCGAGAAAGGCAAAACCGGCGTGCATGGCCAAAACCATGACAGCACCCATCAAGATGAACAACGTATTGGAGCTATGGACCAGACTGTCCACAGCGCTTTGCAGATTTTCCATGGAGTTGGCAGACCTGAAGGTTAAAAAGCACCAAAGCAGTTCGCACACCTGATTCATGCACCAAGTTGCAACCTGTCAGGATCTACACATTGACCCTGATGAGCTGTTTTGGCGCACACAGTTTGAACTTTTGCGCGAGTTTTGTTTTTTTGAGATAAGGATTTGCTCGATTACTGCTCACCAACCGCGCAATTACGCAGGCTGGCGCACCACGACGTAGCAAAAGTTGTACCAGTGATTTGTACTGAACCTTCACGCAAGGCTCATACTCGAACGCAACAGAAGCCACTTACGGAGATCACCAATGGCCAGCATCAAGGCAAAGACTGCTCAAGAAATCCTGATGAACGATTTTCAGACACTGGTCAGCGACACTGAACGGTTGCTGGAACACACTGCAACGTTGGCTGGCGATCAGGCTGATGAGTTGCGTGAGCAAATACACGAGAGTCTGCTGCGTGCACGCGAAACCTTGAAACTGACCGAAGACTCCTTGCGCGAACGCGGTAAAGCCGCCGTTACCGCCACCGAAGACTATGTGCAGACCAATCCATGGCAATCGGTCGGGATCGCGGCGGGTGTGGGTTTTCTGATCGGTCTGCTGGCAACGCGGCGCTGATTATGGCAATCGGCGAATCCGGCTCGTCCGCGACGGGCCCTAGCTCCTCACCGCGTCGCTTGGGTGCCGCATTCCTTGGATTACTGCACAGCCATGTCGAACTGTTCGGCATCGAATTGCAGGAACAAAAAGCCCGCACCGTCAGCCTGTTGCTGTTCGCAGGTCTGGCACTGGTGTTTGCCTTGTTGTTGCTGGTGGGGTTATCCACGCTGGTACTGATCCTGTTTTGGGACACTTACCGTCTGCCTGCCATCATCGGGCTCTGTGTGTTCTACACCCTTGCCTGCATCTTCTGCGGGATGCGTCTGAGAGCGGCGATCTTCGATGAGTCTTCGCCGTTTCATGGCACTCTGGAAGAATTGGCCAATGATCGGGAGCGCCTACTGCCATGAACCTGCCTGAACTGCCTCACAACAGCTCGCGCACGGAAATGCGCAAGGCGCTGATTCGCTTGCGCATGGAAATGCATCGCCAGGAAATTCGCCATGAATCCGCGCAACTGCTGCAACCCTTGCAGCGGGTGCGCGGGATGACGCAAAACCTGCAGGACGGTTTCGGCATCAGCCATGCCCCGCTCTGGGGCATAGCGGCAGTGACCTTGCTGGGTTTTTTGACCGGTAAGGGCGCACGGAGTGGCGGCACAAGCAGCCTGACGCGACTCGTTAGGCTTGGCACCACACTGGGGCCGCTGATCAAGCTGGTCATGCAAGGCACGCCTCGACATTAAGCCGCTTTCTGGCTGCATTCTTGCAACATCACTGGGATGAACCTCTTTATCGAGAGGTTCACACCTGCGTGCCTACCTGGCCATCAGGTTTCATCCAAAAACAAGAGCAACTAAGGAGGCCTCGTGATCGACGGGCAACCGCTTGCCTGCTTTCAACCGTTCATCGATACCGCCACGGGCCGTATCGCCGGCGTCGAGGCATTGGGTCGACTGCGCCAGGCCGATGGGCAACTGGCCTCTGTGGGACCGCTGTTTGCCGACCCGCGAACCCCTGCCGTCGCTCTCCGTCGTCTGGATCGCCAGATCCGTGATAACGCCTTGAGCCGTTTGCACGAAGCGCCCGCCGACTGGTTTCTCAGCCTGAACATGTCGCCGCGCTGGATCAGTCGCTTGCGCCCGGACCAGGCTCTGCCTAGCCTCAAGCAATTGAACCGGCATGGCGTCGACCCACAGCGAATCGTTTTTGAAATCACCGAACTGGACGGCGACATCCAGCGTCTGGCAGACGTGGTAGCGCAATATCGGCGAGCAGGTGCACGGATTGCAATCGATGATTTCGGCGCCGGTTACTCGCAGCTCGATCGCGTGCTCGCCCTGCGACCGGACATCCTCAAGCTGGATATGCGGCTGTTCCAGGCCGCTGCGTTAGGCGGGCCCAGCAGTGACGTGGTCAAGGCCCTCGCACAAATGGCGGAAAAAACCGGTTGCTGGATCATTGCCGAAGGAGTGGAAACCGAAGCGCAACTGAATTTTGCCCTGGAGTGTGGCTCGCGCTACGTGCAGGGTTTTCTGTTCGCCCGCGCGCAAGTTGAGTTCTTTGCCACCGACGCTTTTGTCGAGCGCTTCGCCGAGCTGCGCCAACGCTATGTCCTGCAGAAACTGGCTGAGCGCAATCGGCTTATGAGCATGCGTCAGCAACTCAGCGAGCTGATGGCGATCCTGCAAAACTGGGCGCAAGCTCTCGCGCCGCTCAGTGCCTTGCCACAGCTGGACGCCTTTCCCTGGCTGTTGCGCTTCTATCAATGCGACCGCCACGGCACGCAACTGACGCCGAATCTTGAATGGCGCAACAACGGCTGGGAAGCCGACAATCGCTACCTGGGACACAACTGGTCATGGCGTCCCTACTTCTATCATTTGTTGGCAGAGGGTTGGGATGAGCGCCGGTTGACGCTTTCCAATACTTACCGTGACGCCACCAGTAACCAGTACTGCCTCACTGCCGGACAGTTTTTCAATAACGGCGAGCGACTGCTACTCATCGATATCGATGCCGCCGGGCTGTAGTTCCGCTTGCAGGCATCGGTGTGAAACGGGAAGCTAGGCACTCAGTCACCTGACGGAGAGAACCAGCCTTGGATTGGCAAACCCTGCTCACCCGCGAACGCCTCGGAAAGACTTTGCACAGCCCGGAAGAGCTCGGCCGTAGCCCTTTTCACAAAGACCACGACCGCATCATTTTCTCCGGAGCTTTTCGCCGCCTCGGGCGAAAGACGCAAGTCCATCCGGTCACTAGCAACGATCACATCCACACGCGCCTGACCCACTCCCTGGAAGTCAGTTGCGTCGGCCGTTCGCTGGGTATGCGCGTCGGCGAAACCATCCGCAGCGCACTGCCGGACTGGTGCGAACCCAGCGACCTTGGCATGGTGGTGCAATCGGCTTGCCTGGCCCACGACATTGGCAATCCACCCTTCGGTCACTCCGGCGAAGACGCGATCCGACATTGGTTCCAGCAAGCCGCCGGCCGTGGATGGCTGGACGCAATGAGCGACGTCGAACGCAATGACTTCCTCAATTTCGAAGGCAATGCCCAAGGCTTCCGGGTGCTCACCCAGCTGGAGTATCACCAGTTCGATGGCGGCACCCGGCTGACCTACGCCACACTGGGTACGTATCTGAAATACCCATGGACGGCCAAGCACGCCGATTCCCTGGGTTACAAAAAGCACAAGTTCGGTTGTTATCAGAGTGAACTGCCGCTGCTGGAGCAGATTGCTCATAAACTCGGCCTGCCGCAACTTGAGGAACAGCGCTGGGCACGCCATCCGCTGGTGTATTTGATGGAGGCCGCCGATGACATCTGCTACGCGCTGATCGACCTCGAAGATGGCCTGGAAATGGAGTTGCTGGAGTACGCCGAAGTCGAGTCCCTGTTGCTAGACCTGGTGGGCGACGATCTGCCGGAAACCTATCGTCAGCTCGGCCCGCGGGATTCGCGGCGGCGCAAACTGGCAATCCTGCGGGGCAAAGCCATCGAGCACCTGACCAACGCCGCAGCCCGCGCCTTTGTCGAGCAACAGGACGCGTTGCTGGCCGGCACGCTGCCTGGAGATCTGGTGGAGCACATGCACGGTCCCGCCAAACGCTGTGTACTGAATGCCAAAGACATGGCGCGCAAAAAGATTTTCCAGGACAAGCGCAAGACGCTGCACGAGATCGGCGCCTATACCACGCTGGAAATCCTGCTCAACGCCTTCTGCGGCGCGGCACTGGAACAGCACAACGGTCGGACACCGTCATTCAAGAGTCGGCGCATCCTCGATCTGTTAGGCAACAACGCGCCCGACTCCCACGGCCCGCTCCACACTTCGTTCCTGCGCATGATTGATTTCATCGCTGGCATGACCGACAGCTATGCCAGCGAAATGGCGCTGGAGATGACGGGCCGTTCGAGCCGTTGATAAACCCCGGCTGATCAGCCATTACGCCATCAGGAATGGCTGATCAGCCACTTAAAGCCTAAATGCGTTCAGCGTTCGCCGAATTCCCCTACACCTCACGCCGAGCTAACTGATCGATTGCTCGCCAAGCTCGCGAAATAATGCGAGGCCCTCTGTATGAGATAAAAAGCGTGAGTAATCCCAAGGTCGAAGACGATTTGCGCATCCTGCTGGTGGAAGATCATCCCTTTCAACTAAGAGCGACGCAATACCTGCTTGAAAGTTACGGTTTTACTCAACTGACGACCTCTGACAGTGCCCATGGGGCCTTACAACAAATGCTCGCGGCGGTGCAACCGTTTGACATTCTATTGTGCGACCAGTGTTTACCCGATCTTCCCGGGCTCGACCTGGTCAAATTCGCCAGTCATCGAGGAATGATCAGACAAGCAATACTGTTAAGCAGCCTGACGTGCACAGAACTTGAAGGACTCGAGAAAATCGCGAATGCACACGGACTGCCCTTACTTGGCTATTTGATAAAACCATTGAAACAATTCGAATTCAGAAAATTACTGAGCTCAATTCAATTATAAAAAATGATCTCGCCCCCTCTGCCAACAATTTTCCAAACTTAAGAAACAATATTCTGAAACATCGACTTCCTACCAACTACCTAGCCCGCCTTCATTTAAAACCTAGTTGATTCGTAGTCCCATTCCTTTTCGCCTGTAGGACTGTTCCTATATTGCTGCTTGAGGTCGGTCAGTTCATGCGTCCCACCAACTATCTGGGCTAAGGTGCGCGCTTTATCTGAGCTCGTTTGGGATTTGATTATGAACTCCGTTTTTATTGTCGACGATCACCCTGTTATCCGCCTTGCCGTCCGAATGTTACTGGAGCACGAAGGTTACAAAGTTGTCGGCGAATCCGATAATGGGGTCGATGCCATGCAGATGGTTCGCGAATGCATGCCAGACCTGGTCATTCTCGATATCAGCATTCCGAAATTGGATGGCCTTGAAGTTCTCGCGCGCTTCAACGCAATGAGTACACCGCTGAAAACACTGGTATTGACTGCGCAGTGTCCGACATTGTTCGGTATTCGCTGCATGCAATCGGGCGCGTCAGGTTATGTCTGCAAACAGGAAGACTTGAGTGAACTGGTCAGTGCCATCAAAGCAGTATTGTCAGGTTACAACTACTTCCCCAGTCAGGCCCTGAATCCTGTCCGAGGTGATGATGTGCGTTGCGCCGAGCTGGAGCTGTTCAAGTCAGTCAACGACAGGGAACTGATGGTGCTGCAACTTTTTGCACAAGGCCGCACCAACAAGGAAATTGCCAAAGGCATGTTTCTCAGCAACAAGACCGTCAGCACCTATAAAAAACGACTTATGCAAAAACTAAAGGCCAAATCCCTGGTTGAACTCATCGAGATGGCAAAACGTAACGCATTAGTGTGAGACACAGGATGCCCCGTCGTATAAAGGATTATCTGATTCTCGTGGCTGCAGGTTTATGCCTGAGCACTTCAGTGCCTGCTTCGCAGACTGCCAGCGAACACTTCACCCTGCTCAGTCGTTCGTCTATCAGGCATCTGGACGTCCAACTGGATCCATCACAACGACAGTGGATAACAAGTAAGCGCGAACTGATCCTGGGAACGTCGGCCCCGGACTATCCTCCTTTCGACCTGACTGTCAGCGGTAGGGACTATGAAGGTTTCACCGCCGATTACGCAGGTATCCTCGGCAAGACCCTCGGTTTGCCGGTGAAGGTCCAGCGCTTTGCGTCCCGCGGGGCTGCCATCAAGGCGCTTGAAAAAGGCGAGGTCGATCTGCTCGGCACTGCCAATGGATTTGAGGCTCATAATGCCGATATCGTGCTGTCTACACCCTACGCCGTGGACCAGCCGGTTCTGGTGACGCGTGAAGGAGAAACCCGATCCCTGACCGATGGCCTTGCCGGCTTGCGGCTGAGCATGGTGTATCACTACTTGCCACTGGAGGAAGTCAGGGCCCTGTACCCCAAAGCGATCATTACGTCCTATCCGTCCTACCAGAATGCGATCAATGCAGTGGCCTTTGACCAGGCCGACGTCTTCCTGGGCGACACCATCTCGACCCATTACATGATCAACAAGGGTTACCTGAACAACATCCGCATGGCCAACTTCGGCAAACACGAAGCCCATGGTTTCAGCTTTGCCGTGCACAGGCACAACCCGGAGTTGCTCGGGATCATCAATGCCATGCTCATGGCCATCCCCGCCAGCGAACGGCAGAACATCGCCGAGCGCTGGAGTGCCGGCAGTGACATCCTTCTCACCGACCAGAAGTTACAACTCACCGACCTCGAGCAACAGTGGCTGGCGCAACATCCGATTGTGCGCGTTGTGGTCAATGAGGCCCTTGCGCCGTTGTCGTTTTTCGACAGCAATGGCAATTTTCGCGGCGCCACAGCAGACTTGCTCGAACTGATCAGATTGCGTACCGGTCTGCGTTTCGACATCCGTCGCAGCCGAAGTGATGACGAGATGATCGAACAGATCAAGAACAATAAAGCCGATGTGATCGCCGCCCTGCTCCCCAGCGCCGAACGTGAGACGGCACTGAACTTCACCCGCCCCTATCTGCAAAACTCCTTTGTCCTTCTGACTCGAAAAGCTGCGGACAGCCCGGCAAACCTTGAGCAGTTGGAGGGCAAACGCCTGACCATCGCCCAGGGCAACCCACTGGTGGACTACCTGCGCCGCGAATTCCCGCGGATCAAGTTAATTGAAACACCGGACACGTTCAGCGCCGTGGAGTTGCTCGCCGAGGGCAAGGCAGAAGGTGCGGTGAACTCACTGGTCATCGCCAACTACTTCATTTCATCACGGCTTTTTGAGCACACACTCCAGATCCGGACCACCATCGGCACCCGGCAGGCCGCGTTTTCCCTGGCAACCGGGCGAGAGGCCAAAGAGCTGAACGCCATCCTCAACAAGGCACTCCTGAGCATCGCACCGGAAGAACTGGGCATCATCAACAGCCGCTGGCGTGGCTATTCGGCGTCATCGCAAAGCACCTGGCGCAATTACCAGCAAATGTTCTATCAGATTGTTATCGGGGCCGGCGTGCTGCTGCTGCTTTCCGCGGCCTGGAATGCCTACATGCGTCGCCAGATCAAACAGCGTCAGGCGGCCGAGCGAGCGCTGAACGAGCAATTGACTGAGCGGCGCCAACTGTTCGAGGAGCTGCGCTGCGCAAAGGAGCGCGCTGATGAAGCCAACCGCGCCAAAAGCACGTTTCTGGCGACCATGAGCCATGAGATCCGCACACCGATGAACGCCGTCATCGGCATGCTCGAACTGACGCTGAAGCGCATCGAGAGGAACCATCCAGACCGCCCGGCCATCGACGTGGCCTACAACTCGGCCAAGGACCTGCTGGAGCTGATCGGCGACATTCTCGACATTGCACGGATCGAATCCGGGCGTCTGAGCCTGAGCCCTGAACGGGTGAATCCGAGTGAAATCGCGGGGTCGGTCGTACGGATCTTCGAGGGCCTGGCTCGTCAGAAAAACCTCGAACTGCTGCTGGAACTCAACCCGGCCAATCCGGCGATCGATGTCCTTCTGGACCCGATGCGTTTCAAGCAAGTGCTGTCGAACCTGGTCAGCAACGCCATCAAATTCACGGAACAGGGCCAGGTCAGGATCACCATTGAGTTGATTGCGACGGCTGAACCCGAGCAAGTCCTGATGCTGTTGCAGGTTGAGGACAGCGGCATCGGGATCAGCGAACAGGATCAACGACGACTGTTCGAACCTTTCGCCCAAGCCGATGAAACCGGACAGTCAGGCAGAGGCGGCGCCGGCCTTGGCCTGGTGATCAGCCGAAGTCTGTGCGAAATGATGGGCGGCAGCCTGCACTTGGGCAGTCAGCCGGGAGTCGGCACGCAGGTTCTGGTTTCGTTGCTTCTGCCCACTCTGCCAGTGGAGCAGGTGCAGCAAACCATCGAAACGCCAATCCAAATGTCCACTGTGCCTTTGAACATTCTGGTGGTCGACGATCACCCGGCCAATCGCTTGCTGATGTGTCAACAACTGGAATTTCTGGGCCACCGGTTCAGCATTGCCGAGGACGGTAACGCAGGCTTGGAGGCTTGGAAAATCGAGCTGTACGACCTGGTGATTGTCGACTGCAACATGCCGGTCATGAATGGATACGAACTCGCTCGCGCTATCCGAGACCATGAACGGCGATCCGGTCGTCCCCCCTGCACCGTTTTGGGCTTTACCGCCAACGCCCAACCGGAAGAACTACAGCGCTGCAAACAAGCCGGGATGGACGACTGTCTGTTCAAGCCGCTGACGCTGACCGCTTTGAGTCAATGGGTTGCGGGTATCGTAAAGACCGATCGCGGTCCCGCCTTCAGCCTGAAAGGGCTGCACCTGTTGACCGGGGGCAACCCGGCAATGGACCTGCGACTGTTGACCGAACTGCTTGGCAGCAACCGTCTGGACCGACAAGCGCTGCAAGCGTTATCCCGCTCAAACGATCCGCAGTTGTTTCTCGATATCGCCCACAAGATCAAGGGCGCAGCCCGGATTGTCCAGGCCACGCGTTTGATCGATAGCTGCGAGGCGCTCGAACAGGCCTGTCATCCAGTTGTTCATCGTGATGCAGTCGCCGAATGCAGGTTGGCCGTCGAACGCGCAATGCTCGAACTTGAGCAGGCATTGCAGCAACAAATTGCTGAAAACGACAAAAGCAGAATGGTGGAGCCTTAACTATGCTTGGTCGCTGAGCAGTGTGTTAACCATCATGGAGCGACCCCGCAATGCCCAGCCCACTGCGCCCGGATCAACGACGGTTTCCCCTGCACGTGCACATCAGTGTGATGTTTACCCTGCTGTTGCTGCTGACCGGCGTGGTCCTGGGCATTTTCAACTATCGGCAAACCACGCAGATCATTCTTTCCAGCAGTGAAAAGCTCTTCGAGCGCATCGAGCAGGACGTTCGGCTGGACCTTCATGCCACCTATGAGCCGATCCGTCATCTGTTGAGCCTGTTGGTATACAACCCGGCGGCGCAGGCTACCGGCCTGGACCAACGCCTGGCGCTGCTCGGCCCCTTCAGCCAGGCGCTCAAGGACAACCCTGACCTGGCCTCGCTGTACCTGGGCTACGACAACGGGGATTTCTTCATGGTTCGCCCTCTGCAAACCAACGACCTGAAAACCCTGCTCAAAGCACCGGACGTCGCGGCTTATCAGGTGTGGAGCATCGAGAGAAACAGCAGCGACCAGATGCATTCTCAATCATTGTTTTTCGATCGGGACCTGAACCCCATCAGCCGTCAGGACCAACCCGACGACACCTACGATCCGCGAACACGTACCTGGTTTACCAGTGCTCGCCGCGACAGCGGTCAGATAACCACCGAACCCTACCTTTTTTTCTCCACCCACAACGTCGGCACCACCCTGGCCCGCCGCAGCGGCGCGCACGCAATCATGGGTGCTGACCTGACCCTGGCCGAATTGTCCGCGACCCTGGCCAAACATGTCGTCACTCCCAGTACTGAAATCGTGTTGTTCGATGCAGAAGGCAATGCCATCGCTTTCCCCGACAGCAACAAGCTGATCGTCGACGACCAGACCGCCCGCCTGAGCAAGGCCGCCGACCTGAGCCCCGGCCTCGGCGCATTACTGAACAATCCGCCAACCGGCAACCGGCTGGAGGCCGCTGGTCGCCAATGGATCGTGGCCCGCAGCCACATGCAGGAGGGTGGACCCAAAGGATTGCAACTGGCGCTGCTGGTACCGGAAGACGAATTGCTCGCCGATGCCTACCGCCTGCGCTGGCAAGGTGCGTTGATTACGTTGGCCACGTTGCTGTTGTGCCTGCCGCTGGGCTGGCTGACCTCGAGAATCCTGGTCAAACCCCTGCGTGCACTGGTGCAGGAAGCCGATGCGATTCGCAGTTTCAATTTCAACTTCCCGGTCTCCCGTCACTCGCCAGTGCTCGAAGTCGACCAACTGAGTGTGTCGATGAGCCGCATGAAAGATACCCTGGCGAGTTTTTTCCAGATCTCCGACAGCCTGAGCGCCGAGACCCGGTTCGCGCCCTTGCTGGAACGGGTATTGTTCGAAACCGTGAAAATCGGCCAGGCCCAGGCCGGTCTGATCTACCTGCGGGAAAATGACGGTGATCGCATGGAGCCTCACGGCCTGGTCATCGGCGGCATTTCACAGGCACTGCCAGGGTTCGACATTCGCGGCCACGAGCCCGGCGGCCCACAAAGCCCTGCATGGCTGCTGCAGCTGTCGAATGCCGACAATGTGGTGACCAGTCTCGGTTTCGAACAGGCGGGGGATTTGCAGAAAGTACTGCTGGCGATGGAGTGCCCGCGGGTGCATCTGATCGGCATCCGCCTGCACAATCGTCATAACGAAACCGTGGGCCTGCTGATTTTGTTGCTGGAAGACAGCGGCGACAAAAGCGATCTCGAGAAGCTCCGTCCGGACCGCGTCGCGTTCCTTCAGGCCATATCCGGTGCGGCCGCCGTGAGTATCGAAAGTCAACGCCTGCAAGCCAGACAGAAACAGTTGCTGGACGCCTTCATTCAACTGCTGGCCGGCGCGATTGACGCCAAAAGCCCCTACACCGGCGGTCACTGCCAGCGAGTGCCGGCGCTGACCTTGATGCTTGCCCAGGCTGCCGCAGCCAGTCAGGACCCCGCCTTCAGCGGTTATCAACCCTCCGAAGACGAGTGGGAGGCGCTGCACATCGCTGCGTGGCTGCATGACTGCGGCAAGGTCACGACACCGGAATACGTCGTCGATAAAGCCACGAAGCTGGAAACCCTGAACGACCGCATTCACGAAATCCGCACCCGTTTCGAAGTGCTCAAGCGTGATGCCTGGATCAGCTACTGGCAGGCCGTTGCCCTGGGCGGTGACGAGCAGCACCTGGCTGAACTGCGCAATGCCACTCTGTTGGGGCTTGACGATGATTTTGCGTTTGTTGCCCGATGCAATCTGGGCGGCGAGGCGATGGCCGATGCCGATCTGCAACGACTGCGCAGCCTGGCCCAACGTACATGGACCCGAACCCTGGATGACCGGTTGGGCGTTTCCTGGGAAGAAAACCGGCGACAGGCGCGAACACCGGCGCCGACCCTGCCGGTCAGCGAGCCGCTGCTGGCGGACAAACCCGAGCACCTGCTCGAACGCGCTGAAGCCGAACTGATACCGGAAGACAATCCCTGGGGGTTCAAACTCGACGTGCCACGCTACAAGTACAACCGGGGCGAGCTTTACAACCTGAGCATTGCCCGGGGCACATTGACTCGCGAGGAGCGTTACATCATCAACCACCACATGGTGCAGACGATCCTGATGCTCAGCCTCCTGCCCTTCCCCGGCCACCTCGACAATGTTGCGGAAATCGCTGGCGGCCACCATGAAAAAATGGACGGCACCGGTTATCCCAAACAGTTGAAGCGCGAAGAAATGAGCCTGCCGGCGCGGATGATGGCGATTGCCGATATTTTCGAAGCGCTGACCGCCGCTGATCGCCCTTACAAGAAAGCCAAATCCTTGAGCGAAGCGCTGGGCATCATGGCCGCTATGTGCCGTGACGCCCATATCGACCCCGAACTGTTCGGGCTATTCATCAACGCCGAAATCTACCGGCAGTACGCTGATCGATTCCTTGATCCACAGCAGATCGACGAGGTGAATCCGTCAGGCCTGCTGGTCAAGGCAGGCCTCAAGGCATGATCAGCAATCGGTCAGGCGCAGGAAAATGGCCGCCAGTTGTTCAATACCGGCTTGATCGTCAGCGGTAAATCGCGCGAACTTCGGGCTATCGAGGTCCAGCACGCCAATCAGGCGTCCGTCCTTGACCAGCGGCACGACCAGTTCGCTGTTCGACGCGCTGTCGCAGGCGATATGTCCGGGGAACGCGTGTACGTCTTCGACCAACTGCGTCTGCAACGTCGCCGCCGCCGTCCCGCATACACCGCGACCGAAGGGGATGCGCACGCAGGCGATTTGCCCCTGAAACGGACCGAGCACCAGTTCCTCATTACGATTGAGGTAGAAACCGGCCCAGTTCAAGTCATCCAGTTGGTTGTACAGGAATGCGGAAAACTGCGCGGCGTTGGCGATAAAATCCCGCTCGTCCGCCAGCAAGGATTCCAGTTGTGCGTGCAGCATGCCGTAGCCTTCGAGGCCCCGGCCGCTTTGTTGTAAATCGATCATGCCTTGTGCTCCAGCAGCTTCAGCCCGACCCAGTAGCGGGCAAATTGATAGGCGCAACGTCCGTTGCGATTGCCCCGGCCGGTGGCCCAGCGTACCGCGAGGATGTCCAGTTCTTCGTCACGCTGCCATTTCAGACCGGCCTTGTCGGCCAGTTGACCGATCCAGTGCTCGACCACATTGAGGAAATGTTCCTGAGTAAACGGATAGAACGACAGCCACAGGCCGAAACGGTCCGAGAGCGCGATCTTGTCTTCCACTGCCTCGCTGGGATGCAGTTCGCCGTCGACCCGTTTCCAGTTTTCGTTATCGCTTTCCTTTTCCGGCACCAGATGGCGTCGGTTGGAAGTGGCATACAGCAAGACGTTGTCCGGCGCCTGTTCCAGGGAGCCGTCGAGCACGCTCTTGAGGACGCGATAATCCCCTTCGCCCGATTCGAACGACAGATCATCGCAAAACAGTACGAAACGCTGGGGCAACTTGGCGACCTGCTCGACTACACGCGGCAAGTCCGCCAAATGATCGCGCTCGATTTCGATCAACCGCAGACCAGCCTTGGCGTGTTCGGCCAGCAACGCGCGCACCAGCGACGACTTACCGGTGCCACGCGAACCCCAGAGCAACGCGTGGTTGGCCGGCATACCGTCGATGAACTGTTGGGTATTAAGCCCCAGTTGCTCCAGTTGCCGGTCGACGCCGATCAGGTCGGACAAGCGCATGTCGAGGCTGACGTGCAGCGGCAACAGAAAACCGCTGCGTCCCTCGCGCTGCCAACGTGCAGCCAGGCATTGCGTCCAGTCGATGGCTTGCCGAGGTGCTGGCAGCAATGGTTCGATACGGGCCAGAACGGCATCGGCGCGTTCAAGAAAAGCATTCAATCGCGAATCCACGTCTTCTCCTCGGGCTCGTTCCCAGTAATGATGGCGCTACAGCGACGAAACACGGCGTTCGGTGCCCGGGTCATCCCTTGTTGCACAAGGGCTCGCGAGAACATCGGCATTCACGCATGATCGACTATGCTTGAGCAGCGAAGGGAAACGGAAGTGGTTCGACACCCCATGGATATCAAGTTCACCAACCGGCTGTCCTACAAGCAAGCCCGGCTTACCGTGCTGGTCGGTTTCATTCTGGGCACGCTGCTCAGCCTGCTGCAAATAGGCATCGATTATGCCAGTGAAGACGCCTCCATCAACCGGGAAATACTGTCTTTGCTGGAAATCAGCCATAACCCCGCCTCGCGCATTGCCTACAACATCGACGCCGAACTCGCCCAGGAACTGACCTTGGGCCTGCTGCGCTCACCGGCAATCATCGGCGCACAATTGACCGACAACAACGGTTCAGTGCTGGCCAGCGTCAAGCGCCCTGGCGTGCAGAGCGGCTATCGGGTGATCAGTGACTTCCTGTTCGGTGCCGACCGCGCGTTCGAAGACCGTCTGTATCTGGATCATTTGCCGAACGAATCCCTCGGCACGCTGCGTCTGGACGTCGACACTTATTCATTCGGCAACCGGTTCCTGCGCCGGGCCGAAATCACCCTGCTTAATGGTTTCGCCCGCAGCCTGCTCCTGACCGGCATCCTGCTGGCGTTGTTTTACGTGATGCTGACCAAACCGCTGGTGCGGGTAATTCGCGAACTCAGTAGCCGCGATCCACGCAGCGTCGAACCGACCTGGCTGGAGTACCCGTCGGGCCATGAAAACGATGAGATCGGTGTGCTCGTCAAAGTTGCAAACCAGCAGTTTGAAAACATCGCCACCGAAATTCAGCAGCGACGCAACGCGGAAAACCGCCTGACCGACTACCTCGGGCAACTGGAAAACATCGTGTCGGCGCGCACCGCAGAGCTCAAGGCGATCAACACCCGGCTCAGCCAGTCCAATCAGGAACTGGAAGTCGCGCGCAGTACAGCCCTGGACATGGCCGAAGCGCGCTCGGTATTCCTCGCCAACATGAGCCACGAGATCCGCACACCCCTCAATGGACTGCTGGGGATGATCGCACTTTCTCTGGACGGTCCGCTGAATGCCGAGCAACAGCAACAACTGTCCATCGCCCATGACTCGGGCAAAGTGCTGGTGGAATTGCTCAACGATATTCTCGACCTGTCGAAATTCGATGCTGGCCAGCTCGAACTCGAACACATTCCGTTCGACCTCGGCTCGCTGATCGAGGACACCGCCAACCTGCTGTCGCAGAACGCGGCGCCAAGCGTCGAACTGACATGCCTGATCGATCCGGCATTTCCGGCGCTGGTGCTCGGCGACCCGACTCGCGTGCGGCAAATCGTCAGCAACCTCTTGTCCAACGCGCTCAAGTTCACCCGATTCGGTCGCGTCGATGTGCGCCTGTCGACGTTCGAAGATGGCGTCAGAATCGAAGTCTGCGACACCGGCATCGGTATCGCCCTGGACGCCCAGGTCAAAATCTTCCAGCCTTTTACGCAGGCCGGTGCCGGCATTACCCGGCAATTCGGCGGCACCGGACTAGGGCTGGCACTGACCTACAACCTCTGCGAAGCCATGCAGGGGCGCCTCACCATCAGTTCGGAAGTGGGTTTCGGCAGCCGGTTCTGCGCCGATCTGCCACTGCCCTGCCACACCCGCGCCCTGCCACCGGCGACGTTGCGCGGCAAGGTCATCGCGATTACCGCTGCCAGCAGCGGCCTGGCAGAACTGTTAAAAAGCCTGTTGCCAGGTTGGGGCCTCGATTACCAGCAGCGTTCGATCGATGATTACTCAATGATCGGTCTGACGCCCGACATGGTGATCACCGATTGCCCGGAATGCCTGTTTGGCCTACGACCTAACTGCAGCGCACCCATTTTACTGGTGACCGCTTACGGCAGTTTCATGCCTGGCGAACAAGCCAGCGCCCTGGCGCCTCTGCAACAACAGGCGCGCCCGCTGGCGCGCAATGCGCTGTACCAGACACTGAGGCGAATCCTGCAGCCGGAAATCAACCTCCTCAACGATGCCCGACTGGAGGCCCTCTCACCCCAACGACGTGGACGGGTGCTGCTGGTGGAAGACAATCCGGTGAACCAGTTGGTGGCCAAAGGCATGCTCGGAAAACTCGGATGCGAGGTGATTGTCGCGGCCCACGGCGGTGAAGCGCTGGATCAGTTGGAACACTGTGAGTTCGATCTGGTTCTGATGGACTGCAACATGCCGGTAATGGACGGCTATGAAGCCAGTCGACAAATTCGCCGCAGCGGGCGCTGGCCGCAGTTGCCCATCGTCGCCCTGACCGCCAACGCCATGTCCGAAGAAAGAGAACGCTGCCGTGCGGCGGGCATGAGTGATTACCTGGCCAAACCGTTCCGACGGGAAGAACTGGCCTCGCTGCTGGATTTATGGATGCCGACTATGACAGTGCCCTGATTTGCCCCAACAGGTGATCGAGGCCATCGCGCAAGTCGTTGAGCCGATCCAGATCGACACCGCTATCGCACAGCAGACGCGCCTTGAGCGGCCCGACCTGATCACGCAGCGCCTTGCCGGTTGGCGACAGGCTCAGATGCACCTCACGCTCATCCCGGACCGAACGCTGGCGCTGAACCAGTTGCAGTTGTTCAAGTCGCTTGAGCAGCGGTGTCAACGTTCCGGAGTCCAGCGCCAGGCGTTCGCCGAGTGCCTTGACCGTCGGCTGCTCCGGCACCGCTTCCTGCCATTCCCACAACACCAGCATCGCCAGGTATTGCGGATAGGTCAGGCCGAGTTGATCGAGCATCGGCTTGTAGGCACGGATCACCGCCCGCGAAGCGGCGTACAGCTTGAAGCAGAGCTGGCTGTCGAGCTTCAGGGAATCGACGGACAATGTGTTCATTTGAGCAGGGCTTCGATCTCGCGGCTCAGGTCCTGAGGTTTGGTCGCAGGCGCAAATCGCTTGACCAGTTGGCCATCCTTGCCGATCAGGAATTTGGTGAAGTTCCACTTGATGCCCTGGGAACCCAGCACACCCGGTGCACGTTTTTTCAACTGCACGAACAACGGATGGGCGCCGGCACCGTTGACGTCAATCTTTTTGAACAGCGGAAAGCTGACACCGTAGTTCAACTCGCAGAACTCGGAAATCGCCCCTTCGTTGCCCGGCTCCTGTTTGCCGAACTGATTGCAGGGAAAACCGAGCACCACCAGCCCCTGGTCCTTGTAGGTCTGCCACAGTTCCTCGAGGCCTTTGTATTGCGGGGTGAAACCGCATTTGCTCGCGGTGTTGACCACCAGCACCGCTTTGCCGGCGTAATCAGCGAGGGTCTTTTGCTCGCCCTTGATGGTGGTGCACGGGATGCTCAGCAGATTGTCGCTCATGATTGCGGACCCTGAATGAAGGAAGACCGGACAAACATAGCGAGCAATTGAATTGCGTGCAATTTAATAAATCGATCACCCCTATAGGAGCATGGCTTGCCAGCGAAGGCGGCCTTGAACCCTGCGTCGCGCACATAGACGCCTTCGCCGGCGGGCCGGGCTCCTACAGGAATCGAGGTGCACCAGCGCCGATCGCAACAGCAGGTTATTCGCGCGGTACCAGATCCAGGCACACCGAGTTGATGCAATAGCGCAGGCCTGTCGGCGGCGGGCCGTCCGGGAATACATGCCCAAGGTGCGCATCGCATTTGGCGCAGACCACTTCCGTACGGATCATGCCGTGGCTGACGTCACGGATTTCGACCATGGCGCTGTCGCCGATCGGGGCATGGAAGCTCGGCCAGCCGCAGCCGGAATCGAATTTGGTTTTTGAGTCGAAAAGCGGCTCGTTGCAGCAGATACAGTGGTAAACACCGTCAACCTTGCTGTCGTTGTATTTGCCGGAAAACGGGCGTTCGGTGCCCTTGAGGCGGCAAACGTTGTACTGCTCCGGATCAAGCATCGCCCGCCATTCTTCCAGGGTTTTTTCCAACTTTTCCATCATCCCACCTCTGCAGCTGAAAAAGCCCGATCTGTACCTTTTCCACGGATCGGGCGGCACGTATGATTGCGCCTCGTCAAACGCCAGTCTGGCAGCCAGACCACGCGCATTCAAACGGATTTATGGGTGCTGCCTCTCAAGGCGTCAGCCTGTGTGAATACGCAGGATTCCCAGTACGGTAGTTCAAACGCCGCCTGGATCGTTCATTTTCGGGAACACATCGCCATGCAGGTCAGCAAATCGAACAAGCTCGCCAACGTCTGCTACGACATTCGCGGCCCAGTGCTCAAGCACGCCAAACGCCTGGAAGAGGAAGGCCATCGCATCCTCAAGCTGAACATCGGCAACCCGGCGCCCTTTGGTTTCGAAGCGCCGGACGAAATCCTCCAGGACGTCATCCGCAACCTGCCGACAGCCCAGGGCTACAGCGATTCCAAGGGCCTGTTCAGCGCGCGTAAAGCCGTCATGCAGTACTACCAGCAAAAGCAGGTAGAAGGCGTCGGCATCGAAGACATCTACCTGGGCAACGGCGTTTCCGAACTGATCGTGATGTCGATGCAGGCCCTGCTCAACAACGGCGACGAAGTGCTGGTGCCGGCTCCCGACTACCCGCTGTGGACCGCTGCCGTGAGCCTGTCCGGCGGTAATCCGGTGCATTACCTGTGCGACGAGCAGGCCAACTGGTGGCCGGATCTGGCTGACATCAAGGCCAAGATCACTCCGAACACAAAAGCGCTGGTGATCATCAACCCGAACAACCCCACCGGTGCGGTGTATTCGAAAGAAGTCCTGCTGGGCATGCTGGAGCTGGCCCGTCAACACAATCTGGTGGTGTTCTCCGATGAGATCTACGACAAGATTCTGTACGACGATGCCGTGCACATCTGCACCGCCTCGCTGGCGCCAGACCTGCTGTGCCTGACCTTCAACGGCTTGTCCAAGTCCTATCGCGTCGCCGGTTTCCGTTCCGGCTGGATCGCCATTTCCGGTCCGAAACACCACGCGCAAAGCTACATCGAAGGCATCGACATGCTGGCAAACATGCGCCTGTGTGCCAACGTGCCGAGTCAGCACGCGATCCAGACCGCCCTGGGCGGGTATCAGAGCATCAATGACCTGGTGCTGCCGCAAGGGCGCCTGCTGGAACAACGCAACCGAACCTGGAAATTGCTCAACGACATTCCCGGCGTGAGCTGCGTCAAGCCGATGGGCGCGCTGTACGCGTTCCCGCGCATTGATCCGAAAGTCTGCCCGATCCACAACGACGAGAAATTCGTGCTCGACCTGCTGCTGTCAGAAAAGCTGCTGGTGGTTCAAGGCACCGCGTTCAACTGGCCATGGCCTGACCACTTCCGCGTCGTGACCCTGCCTCGCGTCGATGATCTCGACATGGCCATCGGGCGGATTGGCAATTTCCTCAAATCCTATCGGCAGTAAGCGGCCAGTACTCGTGCGGCTTTTTCATGAAAGTCGCGCGAGGATTAATTCAGCAACATATCTTTATCCTTCGCCGGGCGTCCCGACCTCAATCGTCGACCGAGGCCTTGTTTCGTGACCGCGTCCAACAACGACGGGGCTTTCGATGAGAATCGGCTGACAAACGCTTCCCGTATCCGCGTCGGAAATGCCCTTCAAGCGGCTAGACTCTTGCTGTAGGACACAGTTTGAAATAGTCACCCGGTTGAATAGCCCGGTGCAGCACCTTATATACCCCGCAGTACGCTACATATTTAGCATGAGGAGATTTCTACAACCATGATGCGCATCCTGCTGTTTTTGGCCACTAACCTGGCGGTCGTGCTGATTGCCAGCATCACCCTGAGCCTTTTCGGCTTCAACGGGTTCATGGCGGCCAACGGGGTTGATCTCAACCTCAATCAGCTGCTGATTTTCTGTGCGGTCTTTGGTTTCGCCGGTTCGTTGTTCTCGCTGTTCATCTCCAAGTGGATGGCGAAAATGAGCACCAGCACTCAGATCATTACCCAGCCGCGCACACGCCATGAGCAATGGCTGCTGCAAACGGTCGAGCAACTGTCCCGCGAAGCCGGGATCAAGATGCCGGAAGTCGGGATTTTCCCGGCCTACGAGGCGAACGCTTTCGCCACGGGCTGGAACAAGAACGACGCACTGGTCGCGGTCAGCCAGGGTCTGCTCGAACGATTCTCGCCGGATGAAGTGAAAGCCGTTCTGGCCCACGAAATCGGCCATGTCGCCAACGGTGACATGGTCACGCTGGCGCTGATCCAGGGCGTGGTGAACACCTTTGTCATGTTCTTCGCACGGATCATCGGTAACTTTGTCGACAAGGTGATCTTCAAGAACGAAGAAGGCCAGGGCATCGCCTACTACATAGCGACCATCTTCGCCGAACTGGTTCTGGGCATTCTGGCCAGCTCCATCGTCATGTGGTTCTCGCGTAAACGCGAATTCCGCGCCGACGAAGCCGGTGCGCGCCTGGCGGGCACCAACGCGATGATCGGCGCCCTGCAACGCCTGCGTGCAGAACAAGGCCTGCCGGTGCATATGCCGGACACCTTGAACGCGTTCGGTATCAACGGTGGCATCAAACAAGGGTTCGCCCGCATGTTCATGAGCCACCCACCGCTGGAAGAGCGCATCGACGCATTGCGTCGTCGGGGCTAATCGGTTCGGCACTCAAAGAAAAGGCCCGCGGTGAATGCGGGCCTTTTTTTTGTTTGAATGGTGTGGTGCTCAATCCGGCCCCTTCGCGAGCAAGCCCGCTCCCACATTGGACAGCGTCCACCTGAGCGACACAGTCAAATGTGGGAGCGGGCTTGCTCGCGAAGAGGGCGGTACAGACAACATCAATTACCGAGCAGAAATCCGGTAGACCCGCTCTTCCAGTCGCGTTACGCCACTCTCGACAAACTTCCAGCTCTCACCCAGAACATCCTGATCTTCGAGAATCTTCAACGACCACACAGCACCAAACAACCGCTGCACTTCATCTTCGAGCACGGCAAAGGGCGGCCCGTCCTTTTGCGCCTGGTCGTAATCCAGCGTGATCAGAAGCCCTGAAGCGTCCGTCGGCAGAATCCGGTTCAAATGAGCCGCGTACTGCTCGCGCATGGGCAGCGGCAGGGCAATCAATGCGGCGCGGTCGTACAGAGCGGAGCAATCGGCAACATCTCCGGCCGTCAACTCGAAGAAATCACCACACCACAACTCGATCGAACCCGCGCGGTAGACCTTGAATGGCCCTTGTTCACTGACGTGCGGGTCAAATTGGTGCTCATCGAAAAAATCTTCAACGGCCTTTTCCGACAGCTCGATCCCCAGAACTTCATGACCCTGGTGCGCCAGCCACAACAAATCAAGACTTTTCCCACACAACGGCACCAGTACGCGCGCGCCTTCTTCCAATCCCAACTGAGGCCAGAACCGTTGCAGATAAGGATTCACTTCCAGCAGGTGGAAGCCGATCTGATTCGACTGCCACCGCTTGTGCCAAAACTCCGGCTGCATACATATCTCCGAAAATTCGATCAAAACACCCTAAAACTTATATTAGATTTAGATCAATGATCTGACTGAAGATGACGCCATCTTAACTCTCAGGAGCTCATTCATGTTGCCCAGCCTGTATATATCCCATGGCTCACCCATGCTGGCCCTGGAACCCGGAGCCAGCGGACCCGCCCTCGCGCGCATCGCCGCCGAACTACCGAAACCCAAGGCCATCGTGATCGTTTCCGCGCACTGGGAAAGTAACGAGCTGCTGGTCAGCGGCAATCCGCAACCTGAAACCTGGCATGACTTCGGTGGCTTTCCCAAGGCATTGTTCGAGGTGCAGTACCCGGCACCTGGCGATCCACAGCTGGCGGCAGAGGTTGTCGAGCTGCTGCAGCGCAGTGACTTGCCCGCGCGCATTGACACGAAACGGCCCTTCGACCATGGCGTATGGGTGCCGTTGTCGTTGATGTATCCGCAGGCTGATATCCCGGTGGTGCAGGTTTCGCTGCCTACACGCGGTGGCCCTACCCTGCAGACCCGCGTCGGGCACGCACTAAGCAGCCTGCGCGAACAGGGCGTTCTGTTGATTGGCTCCGGCAGCATCACCCACAACCTGCGCGAACTGGACTGGCATGCCGGCCCGGAAAGCGTCGAACCGTGGGCTCGGGTATTCCGCGACTGGATGATCGAGAAACTCGAAGCGAACGACGAAGCCGCGCTGCACGACTACCGTCAACAAGCACCGAACGCTGCGCGCAACCACCCAACTGACGAACACTTGTTGCCGTTGTACTTTGCCCGCAGTGCCGGAGGAAGATTCAGCGTGAGCTACCAGGGATTCACCATGGGCGCCTTGGGCATGGACATTTACCGCTTCGGATAATCAAAGAACCCGGACCTGCGGCGGCCAGGCTCAGACCACGTCAACGCCGACATGAATTGCATCGTGCCGCCAGAACTCCAGGTCACAATCAATCAGCCGCTCATGCTGGTCATAATTGACTCGGGCGATGCGCAATCCCGGACTTCCGACCGACACCCGTAACGCCGCCGCGGCATCCACCGAAAGTGCCGTCGGCACGATCTCGAAACGCACTCGCCCGTAGTGCAAATCGTAATGCCGGGCGTAAAGCTCGGTGATCGACTGATTCAAATCGAACTCCAGAATCCCCGGAAAATACTGCGGATTGAGGTAGTGCTCCACGTAAAGCACCAACCTCTCATCAATCCGCCGTGCCCGGCAGACCTGAATCACGCTCGACAACGCCGGCAACTGCAGCCAGGCGCAGATCGCTGCAGACGCCGGCTGCAACCGCGCCGAAATCACTTCGGTGGACGGCACCCGGCCCTGAGCGCTGACCATTGCGTGAAAGTGACTGCGTTGCATCAGGTTATAAGCCAAGCGCGGCGGCGACACGAACCAGCCGCGACGCTCCTCGCGATAAATCTGCCCTTGGGCCTCCAACTGCAACAACGCTTCGCGCACGGTAATGCGCGTAGTACCGAACAACTCACTGAGCTTGCGCTCCGCCGGTAACTTGCTGCCGGGCGCCAGCAGCCCGTGATCGAGCTGTTCCTGAAGAACCTGCCCGATGGCCGTCACCGCTTTGGTTGTTTCGATGCGCATCAACATACCTATCTGGACTAGACCAGCACTGTTTCTGGGCGATACCGTCATTCTCAACGGCAGCGTCAACTTTCAGCAAGCCTAGGCACTGCACATGACTGCCAGATGACAAAGGCGCTGAACGGTTCGGCCAGACGCCTGCAATTTCACAGCCAAGTCCTTTCATATCAACTCCTTAGCCATGGTCTACGCTTATCCGCAGGCCTGAGCGCTGTTTTGCAATCAAAAGAGGAGGACCGCTGGTCGACATCAAAATGTCATCAGCGGCGCCTAGATTGGCTCAGGTATTGCTGACCTAGACCAACACCACCGCAATCGCAGCGTTAATAACGACCAAAGGAGCTTCGGAATGAAACAGCTTTTTCTGGCATCACTGTTAGGCTCGACCATTGCCCTGTGCACCGCCGCCATGGCGGCCGATACCGATCTGAAAACCCTGGAAGCCGCGGCGAAAGCGGAAGGTGAGGTCAACAGTGTCGGCATGCCCGATGACTGGGCCAACTGGAAAGGCACCTGGAATGACCTGGCCAAGAACTACGGCCTGAAACACATCGACACTGACATGAGCTCGGCTCAGGAAATCGCCAAGTTCGCTGCTGAAAAAGACAACGCCACGGCTGACATCGGCGACGTCGGTGCAGCGTTTGGCCCGATTGCGGTCAAGCAAGGTGTTGTTCAACCTTACAAGCCAAGTACCTGGGATCAGATCCCGAGCTGGGCAAAGGATAAGGACGGCAACTGGGCGCTGGCCTACACCGGCACCATCGCATTCATCGTCAACAAGAAACTGCTGCATGGTTCCGACGCACCGACCAAATGGGCCGACCTCAAAACCGGTAAATACAAGGTCTCCATCGGTGACGTGAGCACCGCAGCCCAGGCCGCCAACGGCGTACTGGCTGCAGCAATCGCCAACGGTGGCGACGAGAAAAACCTTCAGCCGGCGTTGTTGCTGTTCGCTGACATTGCTAAACAAGGCCGTCTGTCGATGGCCAACCCGACGATTGCCACCATGGAAAAGGGTGAAATCGAGGTCGGCGTGGTCTGGGACTTCAACGGTCTGAGCTACAAGGCCAAGATGGCCAACCCGGATGACTACACCGTGCTGATCCCATCCGATGGCTCGGTGATTTCCGGTTACACCACCATCATCAACAAATACGCCAAGCACCCGAACGCCGCCAAACTGGCCCGCGAATACATCTTCAGCGACGCCGGCCAGATTAACCTGGCGCGCGGCAACGCCCGTCCAATCCGTGCCGAGCACGTCAAACTGCCGGACGACGTCAAGACCCAGCTGCTGCCTAACGAGCAATACAAAGGCGTGACCCCGATCAAGGACGCGGACGCGTGGGAAAAGACCTCCAAGGCCCTTCCTCAGAAGTGGCAGGAAGAAGTCATCATCAACATGCAATAACGCTGTAGATCCCCACTTCGGGATCTGATGGAAATCCCTGTGGGAGCGAGCTTGCTCGCGATAGCGATCTGACTTTCAACATTGATGTTGACTGACAGTCCCTCATCGCGAGCAAGCTCGCTCCCACAATGGACTGTGGTGAATTCGAGATTTCTGAACACCTGTATTGCGGAGTTCCGCCCCTATGAAGCACAACGTCATCCTTGTCGTGCTCGACGGTCTCAATTACGAGGTTGCGCGCCACGCCATGGGGCACCTGCAAGCTTACGTTGGCGCAGGACGCGCGGCACTCTACAAACTGGAATGCGAACTGCCGGCCCTGTCCCGCCCACTGTATGAATGCATCCTGACCGGCGTCACTCCGATTGCCAGCGGCATCGTCCACAACAATGTCTCACGCCTGTCCAACCAACGCAGCATCTACCACTACGCCACCGATGCCGGCCTGAAAACTGCCGCCGCCGCCTATCACTGGGTCAGCGAGCTGTATAACCGTTCGCCATTTCTGGCCGCACGGGACCGTCATACCGATAACCCGAAATTGCCGATCCAGCACGGTCATTTCTACTGGAACGACCATTACCCGGATTCGCACCTGTTCGCCGACGCGGAAAACCTGCGCCTGCGCCATGCGCCGAACTTTCTCCTGGTGCACCCTATGAATATCGACGACGCCGGGCACAAGCACGGCCTCGACACCCCGCAATACCGCAACAGCGCTCGTTCGGCGGACATCATCCTCGCCGACTACCTGCAAGGCTGGCTCGACGCCGGTTACCAGGTGCTGGTGACCGCCGACCACGGCATGAACAACGACCGCTCCCACAACGGCTTGCTGCCCGAAGAGCGCGAAGTGCCGCTGTTCGTGCTGGGTGACGCGTTCAGTTTCAACGCCAACGCCGCACCGAAACAGACGGAAATATGCGGCACCGTCTGCGAACTGCTAGGTGCGGCGCACGATAAACCTGTGTGCCGGGAGCTGCTCAAGTGAATGCCATGACTCGCGGAAAATGGCTAGCTGCCCTGTGCCTGGTGCCCTTTGCCCTGTTCTTTATCGTGTTCGAGATCGCCCCGCTCGTCTGGGTGATGATCAACAGCCTGCAATCGGAAGAGTTCGGCTGGGGCCTGGCCAACTTCACCAAAATCTTCAATTCGAAGTTCTATCTCCAGGCGATCCAGTACAGCCTTGAGATCAGTTTCTGGTCCAGCGTGTTCGGGATCATCATCGCCGTACTCGGTGCCTACTCCCTGCGCCGCGTCGACTCGAAGCTGCGCAACTTCGTCAACGCGTTCGCGAACATGACCAGTAACTTTGCCGGCGTCCCACTGGCCTTTGCGTTCATCATCCTGCTCGGTTTCAACGGCAGCATCACCCTCATGCTCAAGCAAGCCGGAATCATTCAGGACTTCAACCTGTACTCGAAAACCGGTCTGATCATTCTCTACACCTACTTCCAGATTCCTCTGGGCGTGCTGCTGCTCTACCCGGCTTTCGATGCGCTGCGCGAAGACTGGCGCGAGTCTGCTGCACTGCTTGGCGCCAACGGCTGGCAGTTCTGGCGCCACATCGGTCTGCCGGTATTGACGCCCGCACTGCTCGGCACCTTCGTGATCCTGCTGGCCAACGCACTCGGCGCCTACGCCACGGTGTACGCGTTGACCACCGGCAACTTCAACGTTCTGCCGATCCGCATTGCGGCGATGGTCTCCGGCGACATTTCCCTGGATCCGAACCTGGCCAGTGCCCTGGCCGTGGTGTTGGTCGCGTTGATGACCCTGGTGACCGTCGTGCACCAGTTGCTGTTGAAGAGGAGCTACCATGTCTCGCGCTGAATTGGGGCCCGTCGGTGTCTATCATCGGGTCGTGGTTTACCTGCTGTTTGCCATTCTGTTGCTGCCGCTGTTTGGCACGCTGATCTACTCGATCGCCAGCAGTTGGTCGGCGACCATTTTTCCCAGCGGCTTCACTCTCAAATGGTACGTGGCGTTGTGGAGCGACCCGCGCTTTCTCCATGCGTTCGGCCAATCGTTGCTGGTCTGCGTCGGCTCGCTGATCCTGTCGGTGGTGCTGATTCTGCCGCTGCTGTTCGTGGTGCATTACCACTTCCCGAAACTCGATGCGCTGATGAACATCCTGATCCTGCTGCCTTTCGCGGTGCCGCCGGTAGTGTCGTCGGTGGGGCTGTTGCAGCTCTACGGCTCGGGGCCGTTCGCGATGGTCGGCACGCCGTGGATTCTGATCGGCTGCTACTTCACTGTGGCGTTGCCTTTCATGTACCGGGCGATCACCAACAACCTGCAAGCGATCAACCTGCGCGACTTGATGGACGCCGCCCAACTGCTGGGCGCCAGCACCTGGCAAGCGGCATTTCTGGTGGTGTTGCCGAACCTGCGCAAGGGTTTGATGGTGGCGCTGCTGCTGTCGTTCTCATTCCTGTTCGGTGAGTTCGTATTCGCCAACATCCTCGTCGGCACCCGTTACGAAACCCTGCAGGTCTACCTCAACAACATGCGCAACAGCAGCGGCCACTTCACCAGTGCGCTGGTGATTTCCTACTTCTTCTTCGTACTGGTTTTGACGTGGGCGGCCACTATCTTGAACAAGGACAAAAGCGAATGAGCTATGTCAGCGTCCAACATTTACAGAAAAACTATGCGGGCACGACGGTGTTCAGCGACATCAATTGCGAAGTCCAGAAGGGAGAATTCGTCACCCTGCTCGGCCCGTCCGGTTGCGGCAAATCCACGCTGCTGCGCTGCATCGCCGGGCTGACCTCGGTAGATGGCGGCAAGATTTTGCTGGATGGTGTCGATATCGTTCCGTTAAGTCCGCAGAAGCGCGGAATCGGCATGGTGTTTCAGAGCTACGCCCTGTTCCCGAACATGACCGTCGAGCAAAACGTCGCCTTCGGTTTGCGCATGCAAAAGGTCAACAGCGACGACAGCCAAAAGCGCGTCGCCGAAGTGTTGAAACTGGTTGAGCTGACCGACTTCGCCGCGCGTTATCCGCATCAATTGTCAGGCGGACAATGTCAGCGTGTCGCCCTCGCTCGTTCGCTGGTCACTCGGCCGCGTTTGTTGTTACTCGATGAACCGTTGTCTGCACTGGATGCACGCATTCGCAAGCACTTGCGCGAACAGATCCGCCAGATCCAGCGCGATCTCGGCCTGACGACGATCTTTGTCACGCACGATCAGGAAGAAGCGCTGACCATGTCTGACCGGATTTTCCTGATGAATCAGGGAAAGATCGTACAGAGCGGCGACGCCGAAACCCTGTACACGGCGCCCGTGGATGTTTTTGCCGCCGGCTTCATCGGCAACTACAACCTGCTGGACGCCGACAGCGCCACGAAACTGCTGCAACGACCGATCACCCATCGCATCGCTATCCGGCCCGAGGCCATCGAACTGAGCCTGAATGGCGAACTCGATGCACACGTGCGCAGCCACAGTCTGTTGGGTAATGTAATTCGCTACCGTGTTGAAGCCCGGGGCGTGGAATTGGTGGTGGATGTGCTCAACCGCTCGGCGGCCGATCTGCACCCCGATGGTCAGCGCCTGTCGCTTTCCATCGATCCGACGGCCCTGTGTGAGGTAGCCTGATGCCTTTGCTGATGTTGAAGAGAGAACTGCACTGATGGCCCTGGCAATTTTTGATCTGGACGAAACCCTGATCCACGGCGACTGCGCCACCCTCTGGAGCGAGCAAATGGGCCGTCTGGGCTGGGTCGATCCCGAGTCGTTCATGCGTCAGAACAACGAACTGATGGACGCTTACAGCCACGGCAAATTGCGCATGGAGGACTACATGACCTTCAGCCTCGAGCCGATGATCGGACGCACACCGGAAGAAGTCGACCATCTGGTGGGGCCGTGGGTGGAAGACTTTATCGAGCCGATCATTTTCAGCGACGCGACCAAAGCCATCGCTGCCCACCGCAAGGCGGGCGACCGGATTCTGGTGATCTCGGCGTCGGGTACGCACCTGGTCAGGCCGATTGCCGATCGTTTGGGCATCGACGAGATTCTCGGCATCGAGCTGGAAGTGTTGCATGGGGTTTATAGCGGCCACACGGTCGGCACGCTGACCTACCGCGAAGGCAAGATCACACGCTTGCTGGAGTGGCTGGATGCGGAGGAGGAGAACCTGGAAGGCGCGAGTTTTTACTCGGATTCACGCAACGATTTGCCGTTGTTGCTTAAGGTTGATTTCCCCCACGTCGTGAATCCGGATCCGGTGCTGCTCGAACACGCCGAAAAAGCCGGCTGGCCGATCCATTTCTGGAAATAACCCAGCCCTTGTAGGAGCGAGCTTGCTCGCGATGGACGTCAACGATAACGCGGCCAACCTGACACACGACTGCGCTCTCAGGTTCATCGCGAGCAAGCTCGCTCACAGGGATGGCGTCGTTCCGAAGATCAGGTCAGACTTTCGTCGATCACCAATACCAGCTTGCCGGCCACCTTGTTCGTCGCCAACTCGGCGAACGCCGCTTCCGCATCCTTGATCGGAAATGTCTTCGCCAACTGAGGGCTCAGTCGCCCTTCGGCAAACAACGGCCAGACATGCCGATTCAGATCACTGAACAAATCCGCCTTGAACTGATCGTCGCGACCACGCAAAGTCGAACCCAGCAGTTGCACACGCTTGGCCAGCACCTGCGCCAGGTCCAGCTTCGCTTCACGGCCGCCCATCAAGCCAATCAGCACCCAACGGCCATCGCGGGCCAGCAGTTTCAGATTCAGTGCGGCGTAGTTGCCGCCGACCGGGTCTAGAATCACATCGAAAGGACCCAGGTCGCTCAAACTGTCTAGATCGTCGGTGCGAACCACGCCACCCTGAGCACCCAGCGCTTCGCAGTAAGCCAGCCGCTCGGCAGAACCGACGCTGACCCAGCACGGGTTGCCGAAGGCCTTGCACAGCTGAATGGCAGCTGAACCGATTCCACTTGCTCCGGCGTGCAGAAGAACTTTCTCACCTGGTTTGAGCGCAGCCAATTGAAACAAATTCAGCCAAACGGTCGCATAGACTTCGGGTAGCGCTGCCGCCTCGGCCAGGGACAATCCTTCTGGCACTGGCAGCACATGCCGTCCGTCGACAACCACCTCTTCGGCCATCCCACCCCCGGCCAGCAGGGCGCAGACCCGATCACCGACCTGCCATGACGAGCCCGGGCCGACCTCGTCGATCACCCCGGAACACTCTAGACCCAGTACCTGACTGGCCCCCGGCGGTGGCGGATAAAGTCCCGCCTTCTGTAACAAGTCGGCGCGATTGAGGCCCGCTGCCGCCACACGAATGCGAACTTGCCCTACATCACATGTAGGACTGGGCTCTTCAAGCCACTCCACTTGACCTTCCACGCCTTGCAATGCCTTCACAGTGCCTCCATAGTGAGTCTGGACTGAGCCCCAAGCTGTAATCGCCGGGCTTTTTGCATTATGCGACCGGCCCCTGTGGAACCGGCGACTTCAAAGACGGCCTAATATGCGTTATCAATTGTCCCCGCGTCGAATCAGCATGAAGCATCTGTTCCCCAGCACCGCCCTCGCCCTGTTCATTGGTATCGGCCTGGTGCCGATGTCGAGCAATACGTTCGCAGCCAATAGCTGGGACAAGCTTCAGCCTGATCGTGACGAAGTGATCGCCAGCCTGAATGTCGTCGAGTTGCTCAAGCGTCACCATTACAGCAAACCGCCGCTCGATGACGCGCGTTCCGTGATCATCTATGACAGCTATCTGAAGCTGATGGATCCGTCGCGCAGCTACTTCATGGCCAGCGATATCGCCGAATTCGACAAGTGGAAAACCCAGTTCGACGACTTCCTCAAAAGCGGCGACCTCAATGCCGGTTTCACCATCTACAAGCGCTACCTGGACCGCGTCAAGTCGCGTCTGGACTTCGCCCTTGCGGAGCTGAACAAGGGCGTCGACAAGATCGACTTCACCGCCAAGGAAACCTTGCTGATCGACCGCAAGGACGCCCCTTGGCTCAAGTCCACCGCAGAGCTCGACGACCTGTGGCGCAAACGCGTCAAGGACGAAGTGCTGCGGATGAAAATTGCTGGCAAAGACTCCAAGCAGATTCAGGAAACCCTGACCAAGCGCTACAAGAATCAGCTCGCGCGCCTGGACCAGACCCGCCCGGAAGACATCTTCCAGGCCTACATCAATACCTTCGCCATGTCCTACGATCCGCATACCAATTATCTGTCGCCGGATAACGCGGAGAACTTCGACATCAACATGAGCCTTTCCCTCGAAGGTATCGGTGCCGTGTTGCAGAGCGACAACGATCAGGTAAAAGTCGTGCGTCTGGTGCCTGCCGGCCCGGCCGACAAAACCAAACAGGTCGCACCGGCCGACAAGATCATCGGCGTTGCCCAAGGCAACAAAGAGATGGTTGACGTGGTCGGCTGGCGCCTGGACGAAGTGGTCAAGCTGATCCGTGGTCCGAAAGGTACCGTGGTGCGCCTGGAAGTCATCCCGGCCAGCAATGCGCCGAACGACCAGACCACCAAAATCGTGCCGATCACTCGCGAAGCGGTGAAGCTTGAAGACCAGGCGGTGAAGAAGTCGGTCCTCAACCTGAAACAGGACGGCAAGGACTACAAGCTGGGCGTCATCGAAATCCCCGCCTTCTATCTGGATTTCAAGGCCTTCCGTGCCGGCGATCCGGACTACAAGAGCACCACGCGCGACGTCAAGAAACTGCTGACCGAGTTGCAGAAAGACAAAGTCGACGGCGTGGTCATCGACCTGCGCAACAACGGCGGCGGTTCCCTGCAGGAAGCCACCGAGCTGACCAGTCTGTTCATCGACAAAGGTCCGACCGTGCTCGTGCGTAACGCCGATGGCCGGGTCGATGTGCTTGAAGATGAAAACCCGGGCGCGTTCTACAAAGGCCCGATGGCGTTGCTGGTCAACCGCTTGTCCGCCTCGGCTTCGGAGATTTTTGCCGGCGCCATGCAGGACTACCACCGCGCGCTGATTATCGGCGGCCAGACATTCGGCAAGGGCACCGTGCAGACCATTCAGCCGCTGAACCATGGCGAACTGAAACTGACGCTGGCCAAGTTCTACCGGGTTTCCGGTCAAAGCACGCAGCATCAAGGCGTTCTGCCGGATATCAATTACCCGTCGATCATCGACACCAAGGAAATCGGCGAAAGCGCTCTGCCGGAAGCCATGCCGTGGGACACCATCCGCGCGGCGATCAAGCCTGCGGTGGATCCGTTCAAGCCGTACATCGCTCAGCTCAAGTCCGAGCATGATTCGCGTACGGCCAAGGACGCAGAGTTCGTGTTCATCAACGACAAACTGGCCCTGGCGCAGAAGCTGATGGCGGAAAAAACCGTCAGCCTCAATGAAGCCGATCGTCGTGCTCAACACACTGATATCGAAGCCAAGCAGCTTGCCATGGAGAATATCCGTCGCAAGGCCAAAGGCGAAGAGCCGCTCAAAGAGCTGAAGAAAGAAGACGATGACGCCCTCGCGGCCGAGCTGGACAAGACCAAACCAGAAGACGATGCCTACCTGAGCGAGACAGGCCGGATTCTGCTGGACTACCTGAAACTCAATACCGCGGTCGCCAAGCACTGAGTTGTGACGAGCAAGATGATGGCAATTTAGAGCTGACGCCCCCGGATCGTCATCAAATAGTCATCATTCTGTCGTGAAATAAAGGACTGGGAGAATCTCTTTACCCAAGAGTGCTCCCAGTCCTTTTTTTATCGCCAGAGATCGCCATGACCACTACCGAACAGCTGAGTGCGTTGAGTTCAATACTGACTCAAAGCGGTTTGCACAGCCTGTTCCAGCCGATCATTTCTCTCTCTGAACGACGGATTATCGGCTACGAAGCCCTCAGTCGCGGCCCCTCCAACAGCCCCCTGCACTCGCCCATCGCCTTGTTCGCCGTCGCCCGCCAGGCCGGCCGCTTGAGCGAGCTGGAAATTGCCTGTCGCGAGAGCGCTTGCCGACGCTTCAATGAACAGCAACTGCCGGGCAAACTCTTTCTCAACGTTTCACCCGAGTCCCTGCTCGAGGCGACCCATCAACCGGGTCGCACCCTGCAACTGCTGCAGGATTTCGGCATACCCCCAAATCAGGTGGTCATCGAACTGACCGAACAGACCCCGACCGACGATTTCCAGCTACTGCAAAACGCGTTGCATCACTACCGGGCGATGGGCTTTTCCATTGCACTGGATGATTTGGGAGCCGGTTATTCAAGCCTGCGCCTGTGGTCCGAGCTGCGGCCTGACTATGTGAAGATCGACCGACACTTCATCGACGGCATTCATCAGGATGCCCTCAAACGTGAATTTGTCGGTTCAATCATGCAAATCGCCAAAGCCTCTCGGGCTCAAGTGATTGCTGAAGGTATCGAGCTGCCGGAGGAACTCGCGGTGTTGACCGATATGGGCGTCGACCTGGTCCAGGGCTATTTGCTCTGTCGGCCCCAGGAACATCCGCCACGGGATGCTCGAAGCCTGATGCCCAAACAGGACAACTCCACCGTGGCGCTGAACGACGAAGGCAGCGACCTCAGCGCCCTTTTGAACGATCAACCAGCGGTCGCACGGGATACGCCAACTGCAACGGTACTGGAAGCCTTCCGCCGCCAGGCCAACCTGAACTCGCTGGCGGTGCTCGACGAATACGGCCATCCCTGCGGCATCGTCCATCGGCATTCGTTGTCCGACGCCCTGCTCAAACCCTTTGCCACCGACCTGTTCGCCCGCAAGCCGATCAGCCGACTGATGAATGACGACTTCCTCGCCGTCGAGATGAGCCAGTCACTGCAACAGGTCAGCCGGCTGATCACCAGCCGTGCCCGACAACGCATTGAAGAAGACTTCATCATTACCCTGAACGGCGGATATCTGGGGTTGGGCCGGGTGATTGACGTACTGAAGCTGATTACCGAACTGAAGATCCAGCAAGCCCGCTACGCCAACCCACTGACCCTGCTGCCCGGCAACGTACCGATCCAGCAATGCCTGACGCGCCTGCTGCAACAGCAACGTGAATCGGTGATCTGCTACGTGGACATCGACAGTTTCAAACCCTTCAACGACATTTACGGCTACGGCCGCGGGGATGAAGTCCTGTTGTGCCTGGCGCAATGCCTGAACGACCGTGTCGACCCGTCCCGCGACTTTGTCGGCCATATCGGCGGCGACGATTTCCTGCTGGTGCTCGGGCCGGAAGACTGGCGCAAACGCTTGAACCAGTTGCTCGACGATTTCCAAAGCCAGTGCCGGCGCTTCTACCGCAGCGAACACCTGGAAGCCGGCTGCTTCATCGCGCCGAACCGACAGGGTGTGCGGCAGGAATTTGCGCTGCTGTCACTGTCGATTGGCGTGGTGCATTTACATCCACAGGCCTGTGGCCAACTCGATGCAAGCCAGTTGGCGGAGATGGCTTCGCAGGCCAAGCATCACGCGAAGAATGTGCCGGGGTATAGCGTGCATGTGATTGACAGTCTGGCGGTGGCTGAGCGCGAGGATGGAATGCTGATGGGACAGCGGTGATCGAGCGGACGCCTTCGCGAGCAAGCCCGCTCCCACAGGGTTATGTGTCGTTCGCCCATAAAACACAGATGATAAAAACGCCGAACTGGTGGCGCTTGACGCACCTCACGATAGAAGGGCTTCCACACCCTGTCACTGAATTTGCAGTGACGGCCTAAAGACTATCGATATGGCTCGATGCGCACCAGTTCATGGCAACCGCTACAACTTGAAGGAAACTTCCGACGACCTTGCCCCGAAATTTCGCTACCGTTATAAGCAAAAACCATCAAATTTCGCGGCTCAGCTTTTTAGCAATATGGCGCAACCATGCTTCGCCTGATTCCCACTCATTCCAGTAGCAGTAGTAACAGCTCAGCTCCTTCAATAAATACTCTCGTAATTCAACTTCGCCCTTTCGCTTCGCGAGCAGAAAATCTAGTTCCTGGCAGACCACCATTAAATCCTCAATGGCGGAGTCAGCTAAGAAGGCGTCAATCACTTGCTCTGCCGATTCATGCTCAATCGTCCAATCCTGATGAAAGTACGCGCCGAAAAAATCGTGCAGTTCGGAAAACTCTCTGATCATATTTCTGGAAATCCTGTTAGCAAAAAATACCCCTCAGGTCGCCGGGCATCCTTTACCAGTACCAACAATACTTTCGATGCTAGCAAATGGTTGTTACGTCCGTTGGGAATACTGACACCTACTGGGTAAGGAAATGTATGAGTAACTGTCGTCTTACTTTTCTTTCCATTAAGGAATTTTTCGATTTTTGTCTTATTTGCATCTAATGCTTTTGAAGAAGCCGATTCCGCAGTAGCCCGATCAGGAAACGTTGATGCAGCAGGAATATTTGGCTCGGCTTTTAACCTTTTAGCTAACTGCTTGTCCGTTCTACCCACATGTTTCCTGATGAGGTGCCCTCCTTGAGCTTCATGCGCTGCCAGACCACCACCGGGAACAATTTCGCTATACGGTCCATCTGCATCCAAATCGCCAGGGCATGGGTTGCATGACAACCCCAACGGATCAACCCACCCCGTCGGGTTCAGCGCGTACCGGTACTGGTTCAGCCCACCCGCCAACTTGACTGGATCCGGCGTCAGGTACCGCCCGACATCCGGATCATAGTACCGATGCCGGTTGTAGTGCAGGCCGCTCTCGGGGTCGAAGTATTGGCCCTGAAACCGTAACGGTTGTTCGAGCTGCTCTCCCCCGCCATACGTTAGGCGGGTAACTTTTCCATAGGCGTTGTACTTCGCCGACCAGACGATTTCGCCCCCAAAATCCGTCAGTTCCTGCGGCGTGCCGAGATGATCGAGCTGGTAGTAAAACGGGCAGGCCTTGCGCGGGCCTTTGCCGTCGAGCATGGCCAGTGGGCGGAAGGTACCCGGTTCATAGACGTAGCTGCGGTAGTGTTCGCGGCTGCTTTCGGCGATGAGGTGGTCGCCTTGCCAGAAGAATTCGGTGGTTTTGCCGTCGACGGTTTTGGCGATGCGGCGGCCGAAGGCGTCGTAACGATAGTTTGTGTGGCGGCCGTCCGGGGTGGTGATGCCTATCAGGCGGTGCTGGCAGTCGTAGGCATATTCGGTGACGAGTTTTTGCGCGGTGCCACGACGTTCGCGGATGAGGTTGCCGAAGGCGTCGTAGTCGTAGTGGCGGTCGCCCTGCATGAGCAGGCGGTTGCCTTTGACGGTCGCGATGCCGGGGCGGTCGTGCATCAGCAGGTTGCCAGCCGGGTCGTGGGCGAAGGTTTCCGGTGGGTTGTCGCGGGTGTGGCGTACGCGAGTCAGGCGGTTGAGCGGGTCGTAGTAATAGCTGCGCTGACCGTGGCGGCTGTCGGCGAGGGTCGCGAGGTTGCCGTTGACCGCGTAGGTGTAGTGGCGCAGGTACAGCGGTCGGGATTGCTGGTTGATCGCGTGGGCCTGCAACCGGCCCTGGTCGTCGTAGTGCTAGTGGCTGGTGAGCTGGCCTTGCTGGCGCTGTTGTTCGCGGCCAACAGTGAATTGGTGAGTGGTGAGTCGCGCGCCATTGAGGTCGATGGCGCTTAGCGCGCCGCCCTTTTCGTGGTGGTAGGCGAGTTTGCTGCCGTCCGGCAGGCGCAGCCGGTTGAGCTGCCCGCAGGCGTCGTAGCCATAGCGCAAGGTGCCCCAACCTTGGTGTTCGGTGATCAGGCGATCCTGTTGGTCGTACTCAAACTCCAGCGGATGATCGTGACCGTCGTCGACGCTGATCAGCCGGCCGAGGCTGTCGTAGCGGTATTCGACTTTGATGCCATCGGGCAGCGTCTTGGCCAGCAACCGTCCTGCCGAGTCTCGCTCATAAGCGGTAACCAGTTGCGAGCCGTCATCGCCAAATTCGGTTTTCGCCAGCAGATGGCCGTTGAGGTCGTAGGCATACGCCGTGCGTTGACCATCGAAGCCGGTTTCCTGTCGGATCAATCCGCTGGGCGTGTAATCCAGCAGATATTTTTCGCCGGATTCGTTTTCGATTTCTGTGAGCAAAAACTGCGCGTTTTCGTAGCGATCGTTGAGCTGCGTGCCGTCGGGACTGATGCGACGGCTGACCAGGTGCAAATCATCGAGATATTCGTAGCGCGTGACATGACCCAGCTCATCGCGTTCGGCGGTGATCTTGCCGTAGGCGTTGTAGCTGAAGGCGCGCGTGGCGCCCGTAGGAAGTGTCGTCTGAATCAGTCGTCCGACGGCGTCCCACGCGTAACGAGTGACGGCGCCGTGTTCGTCCTGATCGGTAATTCGCCGACCCAGTGCGTCGTAGGAAAACCGTCGCTGGCCGCCGTCCGGCAACGTCTCTTCGAGCAACTGCCCCAAGGCATTCCAGACAAAGACATGTCGGCTGTTGTCCGGATACCGGATCGACAGCAACTGCCCTTTTTCATCGTAGTGATAGTGGGTGACATGCCCGTCAGGATCGGTCGCCTCGGTGACATCGCCCTGGGCATTGCGCTGGTATTTCCAGATGGCTTTGCCGCGATATCGCGCATGCAGGAAACCATTGCGATATTCATAGGACGTTGGCTCATCTTTCGGCGGAATCAGCGCCACCAGCCGTCCGACTTCGTCGTAGTGGTATTCGGTGACGGCACCCAGCGGATCCTGCTCGGCAATCAGCCGGCCTTGTTCGTCATAGGCCTTGAGCTGTTCGCCGCCATCCAGCCCGACCTTGCGCACCAGCCGCGCCCGGTCGTCGTGCTGGTAAAGCTCCTCGCTGCCATCGCTGTTGTGGACGGTGACGCTGCCCTGATCATCCCAGACATACCGCGCCTCCATCTGCGCAAACGACGCCCAGTGCCGGACGCATCGCGCCGCCTTGCCGGACCTTTCCCACGCCCAGAAGAAACTCGCCCCACCGGCCAGTTGCCGCTGCAGGATGACGTGCTGATCGTCGTAGTCGTAGCGCTCGCTTTCGTCGGCGGCGTTGGTAGCTTCGATCAGTTGCCCGCGTTCGTCGTAGCGGTAACTGATCAGCGTTTGTTCGGTGATCCAGGCCTCGCCCAACGTGTCCGCCGGGACAAAACGCTGGTAGTCGACGGCCACCAGATGGCGGCGGTCATAACGCAAGAGCAAGGCGCGGCCGGCACCGTTGTCGAGGCGTTGGATGCGCTCCTGACGGTCGCGGGTGATGCGCAAGCGGTTGTCGTAAGCGTCGCTGATCGCGGTCAATCGACCGTTGATGAAGTGATAGAAACGCGCGTCATCGCCCGCCTGGGCGAGGATCAGTTCTTCAGGTTTGTCACCCAGAAAAATCGCCGCACGCGAGAGGCTGTTGTGGATCGCCGGGCGTTCAGCATTCGGCAACGGGAAAGCAGTGCGACGGTTTTCGTGGTCGATCCAGATCACCGAATCGCCGTCGATTTCCAGGCGATGCGCGAGGCTGTGACTCCAGCCGAAACCAAGTCCGCAATCGATTTCGACGGCACTGGTGCGATAGAGCCGGGTGAAGTCGAACGTCAGGACGCCGTCCAGCGAACCGTCGGTGAGGGTCAGCAGTTCTTCGCCGGTGACCATCGACACCGGGCATTTGTTGGTGGCGGTATTATCGACGGCGTCGGCGCTGTCGCCGTTGGGGTTTTTCGCTTGGGTCGGGGCGTCTTCGTGGTGTTGTTTTTGCAGGAAGGTGGTGTTGCTTTTGGCATCCCAACGCAGCTGCATATGACCGTTTTTGAGACCGCCAGCAACGCCCCGTGCAGCGACCTTTTTGTAGCGGTCGACGTAGGTCATGAAGCCGTTAACAACGGTAGAGATAGCTTTGACGAAACCCAGTACAGCGCTGATGAACCGAGCGCCGTAGTGGGCAAGCCGCATGCTCAAGTAGGCAATCCCCGCCCCCGCGCCAGCGAAGGTCAGGACCACCCCGATCAGCATGTCGAGGAGCAGTTGCACCACCACCGTGGAAATGGCTTCGGCGGTTTTTCCGGCGATCTCGCTGGGCGGCAGCATTTCCAACCAGAGGCTGGCGGTTCGCAACAGCAAACACAGCGCCGCTTCGTCACTGGCCAGCAGCTGGACTTTCGCCATCATGGCTGGCGCTGATTTCGCGATATTGACCAGCTCGTCAGCACTGCTGCCTAAACGACCAACAAATTTGCCGGGATCCTGGAGGATTTCCGAGAGCAGGCTGATGCTGTCCCAAACACCAATGATGGCGGCCCAACTTCCGGCGAGCATGCCGTTACCCGCAGCGGCAAATGCCGACTGTGACCATTGCGGCTTGAACCTTTGCCACTCTTGGCGCAGCCAGTCTTCCAACTGCAGGGTCAGGCCGTCGTGAGAAGAAAAAAGGTCCTCAACTTGCTTTGGGGTAACTTCGCTCTGGACATGAACGCGGTAGAACTTGCCGGGCTTACCTACGAACTGTCCTTTGCCGTTTTCATCAAGCGTGACTGTTTTTCTCTCGCCCCCATCAACGGCAATCACATCAACATCAATATTCCCCAGCGGAATGTCATAGACCGATTCAAACTTGCTCTCGATTTCCAGAATTCTGTTTTGCGGACACTGCGCAACACTGGTGAAAAAGTCGTCATCGCTTTTACTCACCGAGGTGCTGGTATCGCCCACTTTGATCTGCCGATCCATGTCCATCAGCGAGGGCAGGTCAAACGCGCGACTGACCTTGTCCGCATTGCGACTGAAAAAACCCTGAAGTTGCTCGCGATACAGACTTAGCGTGTCTTTGAAACCGTCTAGTTCCTGCTCGATGCGGGTAATAGGCTCCATCAACGCACCGTATGGCACGAAGTAATCTGAAAAATCGGGTCGTACATGAGCAATCCCTCGCGCAAAAAATGGGCGCGCGAGACTTTGCTAGGGATCAGGCGAGAATGAAGTCAGGAAAGTAGGATGTGGCTGTAGGGCAAATCTCTAATCAGCCATCGACGAATGACAGACAGGCAAAAACGCAAACGTGGCGGAAGGTTTCCCTCACGCCACGCTTGTTTACGGGTCAACTATGGTTTTATTGCGTTGAGTCGCGGGACGCCAATTCTTTAAGCTTGATTTCAGCCAACGGATGTCCAGCCTTGGCAGCCATCTCCCAAAACCGAGCCGCTGCAACCGGATCCGGCGCCTTGCTCGCCGTCCCCGCCAAACTGATCACGCCCACCTGATACGCCGCCTTGCCGTCGCCCGCCAGCGCTGCCAGGCGCAGCAATCGGACACCTTCCTCGCGAGCCCCCAGCCCAACGCCGCGAAAGGCCAGGATGTGGCCATAGAAGCTTTGCGCCCCGACATCACCCAAGTTGGCCATGCGGACGAACTGGCCTTCGAGCCAGTTCCAGCCTAGCGGCTGTTGGACAAACCACGACCAATGAAACAACCTGCGGGCCAACCAGTAACCGGCCCGCGCCTTGAGTCGCAAGAACACTCAGGCCTCGGCCGATTCGGGGTATTCGTACTCAAACACTCGCACCACTTCCGAGGCATGCCAGGACGCCGCAGCGACACCATCGGACGGCCCCGAGAAACGCCCCAGACGCTCGACGCATTCGAAAAAGCCGGTGCGTGGCAGGCGGCTGGCGCCCTGGCTGATCACCAGCGAACTGCGCAAGGGCTGCTCGGCCTTGGCGTCCAGTGCGGCCAGATGTTCAAGGGCCGCGGTCAAGGTTTGCATGGCTGGCGTCGGGAGCTGCAGACGCTCCAGCAACGCGCGATAAGTCAGCAAATGGCGCTGGCGGCGCGCCTGATCCAACTCGCCCAGCAACCCGTCCCAATGTTGACGACTGATGCGTACGCTCACGATTCATCCCTCCACCCTGGCACCGTCAATTCCCAAGCCAGGCTGCGGCGAATCGCAGCGTCGGGTTGACGCTCGCCACTTTCGATCAAGGCCAGATAAGACGGGCTGATGCCTACCGTGCGGGCAAGCGCCTCGATGGCGATGCCCTTCCCTTCGCGCAAATTGCGTAGTTGATCCAGACCCGGAAGAATCTGGTCTGGTGGGGCCGCGTGACGCACTGTTGCCTCGCGCGGCGGTTGTGGTTCGATGCCTGCTGCTTTCAGTAAAGCCTGATACTGAGCCCACGGCACAACCGCATACTCGGGCTCGCCTTCGCGTGTGATTATCTGAATATCCATGACTTCCCCGTAGGACAACGACACTTAGCGAGTCGGCGCTTTTCCCTGGAAGTGTAATCCTAACAGCGGTCAAGGTCCTGAGGGTATGAATATAGGGATGATGCTGAATCGGCTCAGTTTTTTTTCGGGCCCTGAATTTGAAGTTGCTCCAGGGTATCGGGCAATCGCTCGACCACCGCAAGCTTTTCGGGCCTCTGGCGATTGCGCCATGCGCGGAAAGCATTGAGTTCGTCATCGAGGACTTTCATCAGCCAGGCGAGCACGGCGATGTCATCGAGCATTCCAAACATTGGGATGAAATCCGGAATTGCATCCACCGGACTCAGAAAATACATCAGGCCAGCCACCACCGAGATCAGCGCTTTCGGGCTGATTGCACGGTACTCCCCACGCCAGTACGCCAGGCACAGCGCCTGCAACAGGCGCAGATCGTCTTTAAGCTTGCCCAAACGGTTGCCCTGAGTGGCGCCTTTGCTGGCCACCGCGAACAACAGCGTTGGCAAACGTCCACGAGCGAGCAAGCGTCCGGCCAGTGGCAGGAAACGAGCGAAACTCCAGGGTGTTTTCATCATTCCTCCCGCTGAAATGTTATCCACACAAATTGTGGATAACCTTGTGAACAGACGTGCATTTCACGGCTGAAAGCCACGTTTCATAAGGCTTTTGCTCAGATCGGGCGTTTTTTACTCACATAAAAAAACCCAAGATTTCATTGACTTGGCGCTCAGGCGTGGATAGCCCAGGCGCCCTCAATGGCTGTGACTCCAGCGTACAGCATCCGTTCGTTTTGTTTACCTTCGCTGAACGCCAGATGCAACAACGCCCCGCATAAGCGAGGCGTTGTTGTCAGAACAGGCGCAGATTACTTGGCTGCGTCGTCCTGCTTGGCTGGATCCTTGATCGCCAGCAGTTCCAGGTCGAATACCAGCACCGAGTTGGCTGGAATTGCCGGGCTTGGGCTTTGGGCGCCGTAAGCCAGTTCGCTAGGGATGTACAGTTTGTACTTCTCGCCAACGTGCATCAGTTGCAGGCCTTCGACCCAACCCGGAATCACACCGCTGACCGGCAGATCGATCGGGCTGCCACGCTCGACGGAGCTGTCGAAAACGGTGCCGTTGGTCAGGGTGCCGGTGTAGTGAACAGTGACTACGTCATTCGGCTTTGGCTGTGCGCCTTCAGCTTTCTTGACCACTTCAAACTGCAGGCCCGAAGCAGTGGTGGTAACACCAGCTTTCTTTGCGTTGTCCTCGAGGAATTTCTTGCCGGCGGCTGCCGACTCTTCGCTCATTTTGGACATGCGTTCTTCAGCACGCTTTTGCAGTGCGGCGAAGGCTTCGACCAGTTCTTCGTCCTTCAGCTTCTGTTCTTTCTTGCCGACGGCATCTTCGATGCCCTGAGCTACGGCTTTGGAGTCCAGATCATCCATGCCTTCCTGAGCCAGGCTCTTGCCCATGTTCAGGCCGATCCCGTAGGAAGCTTTTTGCGCCGGGGTTTTCAGCTCTACGCTGGTCTGCGAGTCACAACCCGCAAGTACCAGGCTAACCAGGGCCACCGCCGCCGCCAACCGATGCTGTTTCATGCTATTTCCTTGTTCATGCGCCTAAAGGGCAATCGAGTAAAGCCGCGAGCTTATCAGGCGGCCACGACCAATGGCTACCGGCATGAGAGCAGGAAACTTCTGATAAGTTCAGGTGTTTTAACGCATTTCCGGTATGGAACAATGAAGCTTCTGTCATCTTCGCCTCACAGACACAACTGAACCGTCCCACAACATCTGCCGTAATGGCCACTTGCCGCACGCCTGTAGCTGAGGCATAAGAGAGCGACAAATCGACAAGGATGTTTATCTTGCGCCTCTTTTATCGCTTGCTGGTTCTGATCGTTGCGTTGCTGAGCATGTGCCTGGCCGTGATTCTGTATTACGTCGCCAACCCGAAACTGCCGACCTGGTCGCCTGCGCAGCAGGTGCATTACCTCGAGCAGTGGAGCGCGACTGACCGCCAAACCTACTACTTCACGCCTCAGGGCACTCAAGTCAAAGGCTTGCGTTACGACTGGTTCAACGCGCTCGAACTGCCTTTTTCGCAACAACGATTTGCCGCCCCGGAGTACCTCGCACGCTTCGGTTTTCTGGTCGAACCCGGGCAGAAAGCCACACCGAACAACCCCGGCAACCTGCCCGTGGGCTTTGCCCGTCATCAGAATCCTGGCAGCCCGGATCAGTTTCTGGACATCACTTGCGCCGCTTGCCACACCGGCGAATTGCGCTTCAACGGGCAGGCGATCCGCATCGATGGTGGTTCGGCGCAGCATGTCTTGCCGTCCAGCGTTCCTACACTGCGCGGCGGAAGTTTCGGACAGGCACTGGTCGCCAGTCTCGCTTCGACTTACTACAACCCTTGGAAATTCGAACGTTTCGCTCGCCGTGTACTGGGCCAGGACTACGACGCTCGGCATCAACAACTGCGTAAAGACTTCAAGACCTCTCTCGACACCTTCCTGAAAGTCGCCTGGAACGACACCCACCGAGGGCTCTACCCGACCGAAGAAGGCCCAGGCCGTACCGATGCCTTTGGGCGTATTGCCAATGCCAGTTTCGGTGACGCGATTTCACCTGCCAATTACCGAGTGGCCAACGCGCCAGTCGATTACCCGCAACTGTGGGACATGTGGACCTTCGACTGGGTGCAGTGGAACGGCTCGGCACAGCAACCGATGGCGCGCAACATCGGTGAAGCCTTGGGCGTGGGAGCCACGCTTAACTTTTTCGACAGCAACGGCCAACCACTCAGGGGCGAAAATCGCTACCCCTCCAGCGTCCGGGTGCGCGACCTGCACCTGATCGAGGAAACCCTGCAACGGCTCAAACCGCCGGTCTGGCCGGAAGATCTGCTGGGTGCCATCGACAAACCGCTGGCAACCAAGGGGCGTGCGCTGTTTGCGCAAAACTGCGCCGGTTGTCACGTCCCGCGCACGACCCAGGAAGGCGAGCGCTGGGTCCAACATTTGCACATGCTACCCGTCGACGTCATCGGCACCGATCCGACAGCAGCGAACAACATCGCCAACCATCGTTTCGATCTGACTGCCCTGCAATGGGACCCGGCAGAGCTTGCACAGATGGACGTCAAGTTGCACCCCACACCCAACGAACCGCTGGACTTGAGCCAACTGTCAGTGGCCAAGGGCCTGGCCTACGTCACCGCGTTCGTCGAGAACCGCGCTTACCGTGAGGCCAGGGTCACAGCAGCAGAAAAGCCAAAACTTGACGGCTTCGGCCTGCCGATCGGTGTTCGTGAAAAAGCGGCTTACAAGGCTCGTCCACTGGCGGGCGTGTGGGCGACGGCGCCGTTCCTGCACAACGGTTCGGTGCCGAGCATTTATCAACTGCTCTCACCCCAGGATGAGCGCGCGACCACCTTCTACAAAGGCACGTTCGACTACGACCCGCAACACCTGGGCCATCGAATCGAAGCCTTCACCAACGGTTTCCTGTTCGATACGCGCATTACCGGCAACCACAACAGCGGCCATGAATTCCGCGCCGGTGAGCGCGGCAACGGGGTGATCGGCCGGCTGTTGCAACCCGAGGAGCGCTGGGCGCTGCTGGAGTACCTAAAAGTGCTGGGCGGCCCGCTGGAGGCGCAACTGCCATGATCATGACCACCTTCAAAAAGGAATTGCCGATGCTTGCCCGATTCTGGTTGTGGCTGGGTCGCCTGCTCGGTAAAACCCTGCTGATTCTGCTGTGCATCGGCCTGCTTGGCTGGGCGTTGACTACCGCCTGGTATGCCTGGCAGCTCCGAGGCCCGGTCTCGGCACTGGAGCAGATTCCGGACGGCGAAGCAGCCATGACCCGGGATGTGATTCAGACCGCCGTGCGCATTGTCGATCAACACCGCGAAAGCACCCGCTACCTGCGTGACGCCCATGCCAAAGCCCATGGCTGCGTGAAGGCCGAAGTGCAGGTGTTGCCGGAACTGGCGCAGGAGCTGCGCCGCGGTGTCTTCAGCGAACCGGGCAAGCGCTGGCAGGCCACCATGCGCCTGTCCAACGGCAACGCATATCCGCAGTTCGACAGCATTCGTGACGCCCGGGGCATGGCGATCAAACTGTTGGATGTGCCGGGCAAACAACTGCTCGACGACCGGCAAGGGCAACACGAGCAGGACTTTGTGATGTTCAGCCACCCGAACTTCTTTGTCAGCGATGTCGCCGAGTACCGTCAGAATGTCGCAGCTCAGGCCGACGGAAAAAAGGTCATGGCGTTTTTTCCTGGCTGGGATCCGCGCACCTGGCAGGTCCGTCATTTGTTCATCGCGCTGGCGACGCTGTCCCCGCCGCCGGAAAGCCCGACACGTACGACCTATTTTTCGGTATCGCCGTATAAATTCGGCGAGGCCAACGCCAAGTTCCGGGTGATGCCGGATTTGGATAACTGCCCGGCTTACACCTCGCCCAAGCAGAACCAGGATCTGCCGAACTTCCTGCGTAACGCCTTGACCCAACAGTTGTCCACGGATCGGGTGCCGGCGTGTTTTGTATTGCAGATCCAACGCCAGGATGCGAACAGGTTCATGCCGATCGAAGACACCAGCATCGAGTGGAGCGAGCAGGATGCGCCGTTCGAAACCGTAGCCCGGATCACCCTGCCGCCTCAGGACTTCGACACCCCGGCGCAGAATCTGCAATGCGACAACCTGTCATTCAACCCGTGGTTCGGTCTGGAGGATCATCGCCCGATTGGCGGTATCAACCGGCTGCGCAAAGCCGTATACGAAGCGGTCAGCGACTACCGGCACAGTCGAAACGCCGAGCTGTAGGAGCGAGCTTGCTCGCGAAGGTCGTGAACGATAATGCGTAAAATCAGATGCCCAGCGGCGCCCTTGGTCTTTTCGCGAGCAAGCTCACTCCTACAGTTTCATCTGCCGCTTTTCCAATGGGCGTAGCCAAAACCCAGACAGCAAAAAGCCCGCACTAAGCGGGCTTTCCGTGGTGACCTGGCGTTCAGCGTTCCAGGTTACCGAATATGGCGCAGCGGACGGGACTCGAACCCGCGACCCCCGGCGTGACAGGCCGGTATTCTAACCGACTGAACTACCGCTGCGCGTAGCGTTGAAAGTAAGTGGTGGGTGATGACGGGATCGAACCGCCGACATTCTGCTTGTAAGGCAGACGCTCTCCCAGCTGAGCTAATCACCCTTTACCTTCGTTGCGGGGCGCATTGTGCCACAGATTTTCCTAACATGTTGATTTAATTGATAAATATTTCAATAAAATCTGAAAACCAGTGAAACGATGCATCCTGCAGGAACTTCAGGCAGAAAAAAACCCGCGTTAGCGGGCTTTTCCGTGGTGACCTGGCGTTCAGCGTTCCAGGTTACCGAATATGGCGCAGCGGACGGGACTCGAACCCGCGACCCCCGGCGTGACAGGCCGGTATTCTAACCGACTGAACTACCGCTGCGCGTAACACTTGAAGCGAATGGTGGGTGATGACGGGATCGAACCGCCGACATTCTGCTTGTAAGGCAGACGCTCTCCCAGCTGAGCTAATCACCCTTCACTTTCGGTGTGGCGCGCATTCTACGGAGCGACCTCACCGCTGGCAAGCACTTTCTTAAATAATTTTTTCAGGCCTTCCAAAGGCTTAGAGAAGGGTTGGCCTATGGCGCCACGAAGAGAATAATGCCCCCCTTTGTATAAAGGAGAGACTCGCCCCATGTGGTTCAAAAACCTGCTTATCTATCGCCTGACCCAAGATCTGCCTTTTGATGCCGAGGCGTTGGAAACTGCACTGGCCACCAAACTGGCGCGTTCATGTGCAAGCCAGGAGTTGACCACCTACGGTTTCGTCGCGCCATTCGGCAAGGGCGAAGATGCACCACTGGTGCACGTCAGCGGCGATTTCCTGCTGATTTCCGCCCGTAAGGAAGAGCGCATCCTGCCGGGCAGCGTCGTACGCGACGCCGTGAAGGAAAAGGTCGAAGAGATCGAAGCCGAACAAATGCGCAAGGTCTACAAAAAGGAACGCGACCAGATCAAGGATGAAATCATCCAGGCCTTCCTGCCTCGCGCCTTTATCCGTCGTTCGTCTACGTTCGCAGCGATCGCGCCGAAACAAGGCCTGATTCTGGTCAACTCGGCCAGCCCGAAACGCGCCGAGGACCTGCTGTCCACGCTGCGTGAAGTGATCGGCACGCTGCCCGTGCGACCGCTGACCGTGAAAATGTCTCCGACCGCTACCATGACTGAATGGGTCACCACCCAGAAAGCCGCGGACGATTTCTTCGTGCTGGACGAGTGCGAACTGCGCGACACCCACGAAGACGGCGGCATCGTGCGCTGCAAGCGCCAGGACCTGACCAGCGAAGAAATCCAGCTGCACCTGAGCACTGGCAAAGTAGTCACTCAGCTGTCGCTGGCGTGGCAGGACAAGCTGTCTTTCGTCCTCGACGACAAGATGGTGGTCAAGCGCCTGAAGTTCGAGGACCTGCTGCAGGATCAGGCGGAACAGGACGGTGGTGAAGAAGCCCTCGGCCAACTGGATGCCAGCTTCACCCTGATGATGCTGACCTTCGGTGACTTCCTGCCGGCGCTGGTCGAAGCCCTGGGCGGCGAAGAAATGCCGCAGGGAATCTAAAGGCTGGTGATTTCTAGTGTGGGAGCGGGCTTGCTCGCGAATGCGGTTTCACATTCAACAAATATGTTGACTGAAAATCCGCATTCGCGAGCAAGCCCGCTCCGACATTTGCTGTGTGGTCCACTAGCGGAGGTACCGAGTGCTAAATAAGCAGCGAACTTGATCCCCGGTTTAATGATGGGCACTATACTGCGCAACGCGAGGACGACCTCGCGACTCGATCGAATCATTAATCTGGGGACGACCCCGTCAATCGATGGAGGTCTCTCATGTCCTGGATCATTCTGTTGTTCGCCGGCCTGTTTGAAGTAGGCTGGGCTGTCGGCCTGAAATACACCGATGGTTTCAGCCGCCCTCTTCCCACTGCACTGACCGTTGCCGCCATGGCGATCAGCCTTGGCCTGCTCGGCCTTGCCATGAAGGAATTACCGCTGGGCACCGCCTATGCGATCTGGACAGGCGTGGGCGCGGTCGGCACGGTTATCGCCGGGATCATTCTGTTTGGTGAATCCATGGCGCTGTTCAGGCTCGCCAGCGTGGCGTTGATCATTGCCGGTCTGATTGGACTGAAAGTCAGCACTTAGCCCTTGGCACTCATACGAAAAAGCCCGCTTCCTCGGTGTTAACGGGGAAGCGGGTTCTTTTACTGGCAATTAAAACGGATCAACTTTCAGCCAGCGCCATGCGCTCACGCACGACCGGAACCTTCTCCACATGTTCAAGCTGGATGCAGCGCTCCAGGAACAGGAACATGTAGTCGTAGCTTTTGCACACCGCCTGACGCAACTCTGCCTGCAAGGACTTGCTCGGGTTCATTCCTGCCAGCGTACAGATGATTTCCAGCGCTTCCCACGGATGGGCGTCGTCGTACTGGGCGTGCATCTTCAGCCACTTCATGGCCCGCTTGCGATCTTCCTCGGGAAACGCTGCCGCGTAGACACCACTTGAACAGACCAGCGCCGACCACTCACCTGTCGCGCCTTCGATGGCATAGTTGGTGGCGGCAATGGCAACGATCAGCGAATCCCCCGAACTGGTGTGCCAGCACCAGTGACTCAAGGCATGAAGTTCAGGGGCAACCTGTTGCGCCTGCAGATCCTCCAGGCTCACACCATGAGCGCGGCTCCAGTGCACCCAGTAATCGGCGTGGTTCAATTCCACCCGGATGTTGCGCATCAACCAGCGACGCGCCATGTCCTCGCCCGAATGGCGGGCAAAACGTGTTTTAGTGAGGTTCTGTGCCATATATAACGCGAACTGTTCAACCACTGGCCAGCCACCAATCAGGTAGTGACGCATAGTCCTGGCGCTAAGCTTGTTATCTCGCATGCGCTTGTACAGTTCGTGTTCGACAACCCGGCGTTTACTCTCGCTGCAATCCTTGATGAGCTGTTGAGCCCAGGCGGGATAACTTGCAGCTTCCATGAGGGGTCCGGTTCTATTGAAAGTATCGATCACTGTCGTGTTCCTTTTGATTGTGATTGTAAGGATCAGCAGGAGATTTCAACGGAACGTGCCAGGCGCCTTGAATAACAAGGGTCGTGGCCTGGCAGGACGACTTTGCAGACTATCGCAGGTAAACAGATGCGGGCGCTCAATCACATACCCCTGAGCGTAATCCACCCCGATTTCCAGCAATGCCTGCTCAATCTGGGGTGTTTCAACAAACTCGGCAATCGTACGCTTACCCATGACATGACCGATGTGATTGATCACCTCGACCATGGCGCGGTTAATCGGGTCGTCCAGCATATCCTTTACGAAACTCCCGTCGATCTTCAGGAAGTCTACAGGCAAATGTTTCAAGTACGCGAACGAGGACATTCCGGCACAAAAGTCGTCCAGCGAAAAGTGGCAACCTAACCCTTTGAGCTCATTAATAAATCTGATTGCACTGCCCAAATTGGAAATTGCGCTAGTCTCGGTGATTTCAAAACAAATCATTTCAGGCGGTATGGCGTAAGTAATGAACTGTTGACGCAGGAAGTCCAGGAACGCCTCATCTCCGATAGTTGTGCCTGACAGATTAATCGCACACATCGCGAGTGGCCCTTTACGTTTTTCGGCCATGCACTGGGCAATGATCTTGAACACGTTTTGCACGACCCAGCGATCAAGGGACGTCATGAGGCCGTATCGTTCCGCGGCCGGAATAAAACTGTCAGGCAGAATCATGCGCCCGGCTTCGTCATGCAGCCGCAGCAGAATTTCGATATGCCCGCCGCCCTTCTCTACATGACCAAGGGCCGCGATTTCCTGGGCGTACAGGCAAAAACGGTTTTCCTCGAGCGCCATGTGCAAGCGCTGCACCCAAGCCATCTCACCGAAGCGCAGGGACAGCTCAGAATCGTCGGCGTGATAGACCTGAACCCGGTTTCGGCCCTTTTCCTTGGCCATGTAACAGGCCATATCGGCGGCGCGTAGCGATGTTTCGAGGGTGGTCGGGTGCTGATTGATATGCACCAGCCCGATGCTCACAGTGGTCACGAACGGCCGGCCTTTCCAGACGAAGTGCAGGTTCTGCACGGTCTGGCGCAAGCTCTCGGCGATTTTCTCGGCGGCTTCCGGCGAACAGTTCTCCAGCAGGATGCCAAATTCGTCACCGCCCAGCCGGGCCAGGGTATCGCTTTCGCGCAAGCCCGATTGCAACAGCGCGCAGATATGCCGCAGCAACTCGTCTCCCGCCGCATGGCCGCAGGTATCGTTGACCAGTTTGAACTGATCCAGATCGAGGAACATCAGCGCATGCCGCCCCGCCTGCCGGGTCAGGTTGTGCAGCACCTGTTCCAGGCGATATTCGAATTCGCGTCGGTTGGCGAGACCGGTCAAGGCGTCATGGGTCGCTTGCCACGACAGATTGGCGATGTATTGCCGCTCCTGAGTCATGTCGTGCAGGACCAGCACGGTGCCGCTGACCTTGCCAGCGTTGCGGATTGGCGCGCCGACCAGCGTGACCGACACAGTGCTGCCATCCATGCGCTGAATCAGTTTGGAATGTTCGCTGCCGCCAGTGAGCTGGCCGCTCAGGATGCGCTCGATCAGCGTAAAGCCATCGGCCTGAGCGTTTTCGTCCAGCAGATTGAATAGCGCTGCCAGCGGTAACCCCGTCGCCTGCTCGGCTTTCCAATGCGTCAGCGCCTCGGCAGCCGGGTTCATGTAGGCAATCGCGCCGTCCACGTTGGTGGTGATCACCCCGTCGCCAATCGATTGCAGGGTGATCTGCGCCCTGTCCTTCTCCAACTGCAGGGCTTCGGCAATCGCATGGCGTTGTTTGAGCAGCTTGTGGGTGCGCACCAGGGCCAACGCAATCAGGCCCAGAGCGGTTGCGAGGTTGGTCACCAGCAGCAGACGAAGTATGACCCGCGACCCCTCACCCAGCGCATCGCTGAAGGCTTTCGCCGCCGGAGTCACTTCAACGTTGATTGCGAAAATCTGCTCCTTCCAGCGCTGGATGTCCGCGCTGGTGGCCGGGCTGGTGGTGAAGTGCTGGCGCATGTCCCGCGCGACATCATCGAGCTTGACCAGATACGCGTCACCCACGGTCCAGAGGTCGATGGCTTTTTCGAGGTAAGAGAAGTGACGGAAATTCAGATACAGCCAAATCAGGCTGGAAACATCATCCGGGTGGTTACCACCCTTGAGGATCCCCGCTCGTGCCGCTTTGATATTCGGCGGCTGGTGATCCAACGCCACACGCAATTCGTGGCCGCCCTGGGGAACGGCGATGGCGTTCTGGTATTTACTGAAGATCCCTTCGTCGCCGCTATCGGCGTAAAGATTGAGGTAATAGATGGCGTCTTTCTGGCCCTTGGACCAGAGGCTTTCACCGGCTACATAACCACGAACCGCCGACAGCATGTAAAGGCTGACGCCGCCCAGCAGGGCCTGAAACACCACGACGGCGATAAATGGCCAGACGATGCCTAACAACCGTGGCGTTCCGAGAGTCCGCGCTTGATTCATGAGGTCCCTTGTTTGAGCACTGCTTGATCGTCTTCCGGACGAAATCGCTAAAGCTAGCCTAGGGGGCATTTTTCATCCCGGCAAGTTGACCGGCATTGGACGTTAAAAATTCAAATACATATGTACCGCCTTCATACCGTCTGAGACCCGGAAACTGCGAAAACATTCTTGAAAGCAGGTTCCTGACAATGCAGACCCCACCGACGCCACCTTCAGCCTCAGAAAAACAACGCGGACAACTGGCGGAATATGACGCGCTCATCACCGCCTTGCGCGATGCCCGATCAAAAGACACTCCGCTGACCGGCATTTTTCTGAAACCCCCAGCTCATTCCCTCTTTTCCAGGGCCCATGATGCGGCATTGAAAATGGGCGACAAGGCTCGCTCTGACAGCCCGGTTGGGCTGGTCCAGATCCTGAGTTTCCATGGGCTGCAGACGAAGCCGTCGCAAGACGCTGACGCATTGATTCCGGCGCTGGAAGAAATGCGCGCCAGCCACTTGCTCGGCCTTGAGAACGGCATGGATATCGACGAGCTCATTCGCGGGCGCGATCACAAGCCGATACTCGACGCTGTCAGCCTCGTTCTGGACGATGGCGAGACATCGGTCATTGAAAGCCTGGGCAAGGAAGTGCTGACCAACGTCACTGTCGATCAGCTACGCGCCAACCCCGCTGTGTATCTGGAGCGCATGCTTACCGGCGCCAAAGCGCGAGCCCTGGCGCAGAAACTGCTCAAATTGCTGGACTGGTACGGCACGCGACCTGACGAAGTGAACGATCCTTACGTCGAGGCCAGACTCGTCGCCGGCGCCATCCGGCGCTGGCACAGCCTGACCGGCGATCAACCTGACGATACTGTCGCGCGTTTTCGGCTCGATCAGCCGTCCAACTGGGGCAAGAGCTATCAAACGTTGCGCAGTGACTTTGAATCCTATTTGGTCGATTCGGGAAACGCGAACACGACGAGCGAGGCGATCCTGCTCTCACGCTTGCTTCAACCCCGGTTACCGAAAGAGTTTCGTGTTCGCGACATACCCGGTGAACTGCCTTATCGCAGCTCAATCGTATGGGTTAACTTCATTCACGGCGTAAACCTCGCTCACGCGGTCAACCCCGCATTACTGTCACGGTTGACCTTCCAGCAGCTTGTGGAGTTTCCAATCAAAAGGGCGGCTGACGCGCCATTGGTGTATTCAGACCTGATTACTCTGACGCGCATTGCTCCCACACACGATTGGGCCATGACGAACGGGATCATTGGCCAGGCTGAAACTCGTCATACCGAGCAGACAATCCTGGTCGCCAGCACCGAGCTGGCTACGCAGACTCAACGCCTGACCGATGCGATCAATTATCTTGATGCGCCACAGCCTGAACGCTTGAACCTGGCCAGGATCAAGCTGAAAAAAATCTTCGGCGAGGAAATGTTCAAAGATGATGGGTTCAAATTGGTGGAGGAAGCCAGTCAATACACGGTCAACCCCATACGGCATGGGGGCCCTGTAGGGAGGCAGACGCCTGAAACCTACTCGTTCGTCGATGTCTATGCCTCTGGAAAGATCTACAACGGCAAAAAATGGTTTCTGACCCTGCGCGGTGAAAAACTGGTTTCCGATCGCTGGATAAAGCTCAACGCCGACCGGATGATCGAAAGCAACTTTCTCCCCGACACGCCAGTGCTGCCTGATGTCAGGCCGATGTTTGAGACGGCGTTCAAGATTCACCTGGACTTTCAGCGCAGCGCCTACCAGAAACTGATCATGTTCCAACTCGCCTCGTTGCCGTGGGCTGATCGCCTGGCGCTGGAGTACGGTGCAGTGCGATTGCTGACCCTCAGGAAACAGTCGGCCGTGACCGAGGAACGCGAGACCGCCGCCACCACGCTGCCACTCAGAGCGCGCAAAGGTTTCGTTCTTGAGGCCACCCATGAAGGAAAGAAGTCCTACTACGAACTGATCCCGCGAGCCGGGATCATTCGACGCCGACCTGACTTCGATCCGTCTTTGATTGGAGGCATCAGAAAAGAAGAGTATTGGGGCAACGTGCCCGTTCATTACCTGGTCAACCGGGCATTGCCATTTGATTGGGAGGCTCATACCGGTGGCGGCCGACCCAAGGACAATGCAACCTGCAAAGCCATCATCGACCCCCTGGGCGAGCGATTCGCGGCGCCGCCACTGGATAAACACTTCACCTCGTACCCTTGCACGCTGAAATCAAAACGCATCAACGACATCACCTTCTTCATCGTCCAGAATCTTTTTTATGTCGATGAAAAGCTGTATCGAGCAGCTGCCTACGGCGAAACGCAATTTGATAAAGAACAGAAGATCAAGGATAAAACCCTCGAAATCACCAAATTGATCGTTCCGTTCTGGGGCAGCTTCGAAGACCTGACGTCAGGTGATCTGGTGCGGATCAGAGATGGTTTTGCCGGTATTTTTGTCGACGTCGCCACCTTTGTGTTTCCCATCGGAAAGTTCGTCTCGGGGTCGCTGCGATTGGCAACCACCTCCGGCCGATTGAGCGTACGGGCTACCCTGCCTTCTTTTGCGACGCTCACCAAAAAACTGCTTGTCTCGAACCTGAACAATCTCAACCCGATTGACGGCATTCCTTCACTGATCGGCGCGGTCGGTGCCGGGGTGTTCAGGCTTGGCCGGTTTGGCTTTTTGAAACTCAAACGATTGGCGGGAAGAACGGGTGAATACAATTTCGTCCAGGGTTTGCCTCAAGCGAGCGACCCCGGTCGATGGAAACCGCTGGTAGCCGATGATCAACTGGGATCCGTCAACGGCATCGAAGATATCGCCCTTCGTCGCGCAGGTCCTGAAACCTCCCCGCACTATTATTTGATAGACCCCGCATCATCCAGACCGTATGGCCCCAAGCTGTCCGCGGACGCGGGTGAGGTATCACTTGGCAGGTCCGAATTTCTCCCCCTTGGAGAAGCCGAAAGCAGCAGGGTCTTTGATATTCCGCAAAATGCCCGGCTACAGCAGATTCCGGAAGTAGACGGACGCACCACGTTACTCATCGATAACGTTCCTTACCGGCTTGATCAAGGCGCATTGCGCCGAGTGGATGTCATCGATGCGGGCGACACCCTCAATATTCGCCCTTGCCGCGTCCGCCGCGCACCGGACGAGATCTGCCTCAACAGCTACGTTCACCGCGAGTTGGCGCCCACCCCCGAGCTCGGCAGCCATGACCCGGCCGAAGATTTCTGCCCTTGGTTCGGCGACCGTATTTATACCCCCGCGCCGGTCACCCAGAAACGGACAACGCCCGTCCTGGCGCTGGACGGCCAACTGTATTCGGGTACCGATGAGCGCCTGAAGCTGTTCACGGGCAAGCGACCCGAGCTGGGACTTCCCAGGAAGCTGGTCCCCAAGGCACGCGTGGATGCAACCGTCGATTTCAGGAAAGGCATCTATGGGCGAGTCAGGGTCAAGGGTATATACGAAGGCCTCGACGACGATATGCGCCAAGTCAGTTCACTGATCATCGAATCAAAAATCGATGCAAAAAAGGAGTACATCTTCACTCAGCTCAACGCGACCGACTACTACTTCGCCGAAATCAGCAAAGGGCAAAGCCTTGCCAGGTCGCACCGTTTACAACGCATCCCCAACCCGCAACTGGACAGCGATCCTTTGTACAAGGAACTCTTTACGGTGTTTACCGGTTCCCTGCATGCCAACAACACCGCAGCCATCTATGGCGTGGATAAGGTCAAGCAAGCCATTCGCACCATGGATGAAATCGCCGTCCCCCTCGGGGGCTTTCCGGTCCCCTCTGAAACACTGTCCAGGATCAAGGTATCCACCTCTCCCGGGGAAGCCATCCTATTTGATCATCGAACTCGCATGATCGTCAGTGAGTTCCCCGCCTCGACAAAAGCCTGGACGCGCAGCAAAGAAGCGCCGGAGCCGCTGCGCAAAAGAACGGCGGAAATCTTCAATGTGCTGTTCGAAAAAAAGGTGATCAAAGCGGAGCAGGAGAGCGTCCTGCAGATTTCCAATACGATGAGAGAACTTCAAGCCATCGTCAGGAAAGAAGGCAAAAGGATGGATCGCCCTCGAAACATTGCCTATGCCGAAATCAAGCTTCCTGATGGAAAAGCAGAGGTGTATGTCAGTGTCTCCGGCCGAGGCGGTGATACCGGTTATTTACCTCTTTTTGAAAAGCACCGTACGAAAGAGGTGAAGGTAGGAGAAACCACCTACATCAATGTCGATCACCATGAACGCTTCCCGGCTACCTCACTTGATGCAACTGCCGAGGGGCAGTTCTATGCAATCCCGCCCACGATCAAAGACATTTCGACGTACACCCCGGAACTGACGCGGCATCCCGTGTCGCTGGACAGTGAAAGCAAGCTGATCAGAACCATTCGGGCCAGGTACCCGGACGATGCCACCCGCAGCCCGGTAACTGTCGCCACCACCATGGCACCTTGTGAATCCTGCTCGGTGCTGATGCAGCAGTTTGCGCATACCGGCGGCAAGGATGCATTGAAAGTCATTTGGGACTGAACAGCCGCCCGTTCTAGTGCTGCTGCAAATGCCCATAAAGCTTGGCGTACAAACCGCCATCGGCAATCAGTTGCTGGTGGTCGCCATCCTCGGCAATTTGCCCGCCATCGAACACTAGCACCCGGTCGGCCTGCTTCACGGCTGACAAGCGGTGGGCAATGATCAGCGTGGTGCGGTGGCTCAGGAACCGCGCCAGTGCCTGGTGCAGGTTGTATTCGGTGGCGGCATCCAGCGCCGAGGTGGCTTCGTCGAGAATCACCACTTTGGGTTCAGCCAGCACCATTCGCGCAATTGCCAGGCGTTGACGTTGTCCACCAGACAAACGCACGCCGGAACGCCCGACGATGCTGTCCAGTCCGTTGGGCAATTCGCGAATCGTGGCGTGCAGTTGCGCGATTTCCAGCGCTTGCCAACACGCCTCGTCACTGCGCTCGCGGCCCATGGTCAAGTTGGCGCGGACGGTGTCGTTGAACAGCGCCGGGTGTTGCAGAACCACGGCGACGTTTTCACGCACGGTTTCCAGACCGATCTCCTGCTGGGTCGAACCGCCAAAGCGGATCGTCCCGGCAAGCGGCGTATACAAGCCCAGCAGTAACTGCACCAGCGTGCTCTTCCCACCACCACTGGCGCCGACGATCGCGACTTTTTCACCCGGGGCGATCGACAGGTTCATCTGGTTCAGCACCAACTCGTCGCCGTAACCGAAACTCAAGCCCTGGACTTCGATGCCGACGGTTTCGCGCCCGCTGAACGGGTCGATGCCGCCCGGATATTCCGGCTCATCGGCCCTGGCCAACAACTCGTTGATCCGGGACAGCGCGCCACCGGCGGCGTAAAAGGCGTATTGCAGGTTAAGCAGTTGTTCCACCGGACCGATCATGAACCACAGGTAGCTGAACACCGCGAGCATCTGGCCGATGGACAAGTCGGAGAACAACACCGTGAGCATGGCGGCGGCGCGGAAAATATCGATGCCAAACTGGAACAGCAAACCGCTGGCACGGTTCGAGGCGTCAGTTTTCCACTGCGACGTCACGGCGTAATCACGTACCTCTTTCGCGCGCTGACCGAGGCGCCCGAGGAAAAAGCCCTGACGGTTACCGGCGCGCACTTCCTGAATGGCATCGAGGGTTTCGGTCAACGCTTGAGTGAAGCGCGAGGTGCTGTCGTTCTCGAGTTTCTTCAGGTGTTTGACCCGCTTGCCCAGCAGCACCGTGGCATAGATCACCAGCGGGTTGAAGAGCATGATCAGCAGCGCCAGCTTCCAGTGCATCCACACCAGAATGCTCGCGGTGCCAACCAGCGTCAGCATGGCCACGAGGAAACGGCTGAGGGTTTCGCCGACGAACTTGTCCAGCGTGTCCAGGTCCGTGACCAGGTGCGTGGTCACCGTACCGCTGCCGAGGCTTTCGTATTCGCCGAGCGAGATGCGCTTGAGCCGCTCGATCAGTCGTGTGCGAATGCGGTACACGATGTCTTTGGCCAATGCCGCAAACAACTTGGCCTGGACCACGTTGAACAGCAAGGCGCCGCAGCGCAGCAACAAGGTCACTAACAGCATCAGGCCGATGTAGCCCGCCGCTTTCTGCCAGCCTTCCGGCAACGCGTGATTCATGACCTTCAGCGCGGAGTCGCCATGGCCCAGCAGCACTTCGTCCACCAGCAACGGCAAAAGCAAGGGGATCGGCACGCTGCACAATGTCGCCAGCACGGCTACGCCGTTGGCGATCCACAGGGCTTTCTTGTGTTGCAAGGCCAGGCGACGGATTTCCGCCCAGCTCAGACGGTCGACACGTGTAGCGGTTGTGGCGTCGTCGGGCAGGTCATGCACAGGCAGCGCGCTCCAGCCAGCGGCCGAGCAGCGGTGACAGGACGCTGAGAGGTTGATAGCCATTGGTCAACAACGCCAATTGACCATCACGCTCGGCCAGCAAGGTCGGGAAACCGGCGATACCCAGATCCTGGACCCAGGTGAAATCGGCAGCAGTTGCGGTGTGCATATCGGCTCGGTCGAACGCGGCCGCGAACTCGATGCGCGGCAGGCCAGCCTGCTCCGCCAGTTCCACCAGCACACTGGCATGGGTGACATCGCGACCTTCTGCGTAAAATGCATGCTGAATCAGACCGAGCAGTTTCCACGCGCAATCCGGTGCCAGGCTGCGCGCCGTCACCAACGCCCGACAGGCGGGCTCGGTGTCGTAGACAAAGCCGTCGGGCAATGCGCCTTCGAGCTGGAACGGCTGGCCAGTGGCCTCGGTGACCGCCTGCCAATGTTCAAGAATGTAGCGCCGGGTGGTTGGCTCCAGCGCCGAACCACTGCCGGTGCGCAAGCCGCCCACCACCAGATGCACGTCCACACCCGCCGCCTGCGCCTGTTCGACCAGCGCATTGGCCACCGGCGCAAAACCCCAGCACCAGGAACACATCGGGTCCATCACGTAGAGCAGGCGGCGAGCAGACATGGTTCAAGCCTCGGAAGAAGTTTGCTTGTAGTTGTAGCCAATCGGGTGAGGCATGTTGCGTGCCTTGGCCAGTTCGATCTGCTTCTGCCGATCGATGGCACTGCGACGCGTCTTCTCGCTCAGCTTATCCCAGCAATGCGGGCAACTGATGCCGGCCACATAGTGCTCGGACGCGCGGTCTTCGACGCTCACCGGTGTACGACAGGCGTGACACTGATCGTAGTCGCCTTCGCTGAGGTCATGGCGCACGGTCACGCGGTTGTCGAACACGAAGCAGTCGCCCTGCCACTTGGTTTCTTCCTGCGGCACCTCTTCGAGGTACTTCAGAATGCCGCCCTTGAGATGATAGACCTCGTCGAAACCCTGGCTGAGCATGTAGCTCGAGGCCTTTTCGCAACGAATGCCGCCGGTGCAGAACATCGCGACTTTCTTGTGCACGGCCGGGTCGAAGTTGGCTTTGATGTAATCGGGGAATTCGCGAAAACTGGTGGTCTTCGGATCGATGGCGCCTTCGAAGGTGCCGATCGAGACTTCGTAGTCGTTGCGGGTGTCGATCAACAGCACTTGCGGATCGCTGATCAGCGCGTTCCAGTTCTCTGGATCAACGTAGGTGCCGACCTTTTTGTTCGGGTCCACGCCTTCAACGCCGAGGGTGACGATTTCTTTCTTGAGTTTGACTTTGGTGCGGTAGAACGGCTGCTCATCGCAGTACGACTCTTTGTGGTCGATGTCGTCCATGCGCGGGTCGTTCTTGAGCCAGGCCATCAGCCCGTCGATGCCTTCGCGGCTGCCGGAGACGGTGCCGTTGATGCCTTCTTCGGCGATCAGCAGCGTGCCTTTGATGCCGTTGTCGACCATCGCCTGTAACAGCGGCTCGCGCAGGTCGACGTAGTTTTCCAGGGTGACGAACTTATACAGTGCCGCCACGACAATCTGTTGTGTCATGGGTAATTCTCCAGGTGGCTACCCTCGTAAAGGGTGAACCGGATTCAAAAAAAACGCGCCGGGTGAGCGGCGCGTTGCGGATTCTAGCAAAAACGGCGTGATTTTAGGACTGTCATGATTCTCTGTGGTGAGGGGATTTATCCCCGTTGGGCTGCGAAGCAGCCCTGAATCTTGCGACTGCTGCGCAGCCGAACGGGGATAAATCCCCTCACCACAACAGCCCTTCAACCTAATGCTTGCTGCCGCCAGCACAGGTCGGCGAGGCCGGAGCCGCGTCGATCCGGGCCCATTCTTCCGGCGTGTAGGTATGCAGCGCCAACGCATGGAACTCGCCCATCAGCTCGCCGAGCGTGCCGTAGACTTTCTGGTGACGCTTGACGCGATTGAGCCCTTCGAACTGCTGACTGACCACCACGGCCTTGTAATGGGTTTGCAACCCACGACTGTGCATATGGCTTTCATCCAGCACTTGCAGGTGCTCGGGCTGAAGCAGGCCCAGCGTCGATTCAATGCGTTGTTGCATGGTCATACCCGACTCCGCTTAAGGCTTTTTCTTGGCAGGAGCGGCGGCTTTAGGCTCCAGCTCGGCGGTCATGTCAGCCAGCAGTTTGTTGACCACAGGCACCGCGCTTTCCAGCTTGGCTTGGGTCATCTGGGCCGATTGCTGAGTCAGCTGCGGCATTTTTTCCAGGACTTTCTTACCCAGTGGCGACTGGTAGAACGCCACCAGATCCTTGAGCTCGGATTCGCTGAAGTTAGTGGTGTAGAGCTTGACCATGTCCGGCTTCAGCTTGTTCCAGCCAATGGCTTGGTCCAGAGCGGCGTTGGCTTTGGCCTGATAGGTTTCCAGCAGGGCCTTTTTCGATTCAGGGGCTTTGGTCTGTTCAAAGCGCTGAGCGAACATTTGCTGCACTTGCATGTACACCGGAGTGCCCAATTTGTCAGCGTGCGCCAGGGTCAGGAAAGCTTCGGCACTGGCGTTGTGGCTGGCGGTATCGGCAAAAACAGGGCCGCTGGCGCAAACCAGTGCAACCGCGGTACAGATGGCACGAAGACGAGTCATCGAGTTTCCTTTTCTAGCAGGCGAGGTAAAACCCCAAGGGCGTCCATTCTGCGCCTAAAAAAGTGTGTCACTCAACCCCAAGCCTTTTCGGGCCTGATTTAGAGGGGGTGAACGGTCAAATTCCAGACTGATGGAACCACCACGGGCGATCAAGGCCTAAACTGCGCTATCAGACTGACAGGAGTGTGCATGATGAGCCGTATCGAAACCGACAGCCTTGGCCAGGTGGAAGTGCCGGATGAGGCCTACTGGGGCGCTCAGACGCAACGCTCGCTGATTAACTTCGCCATCGGCAACGAGCGCATGCCGCTGGCGGTGCTGCATGCGCTGGCACTGATCAAGAAGGCCGCGGCGCGGGTCAATGACCGTAACGGCGACCTGCCCGCCGACATCGCCCGACTGATCGAACAGGCCGCCGACGAAGTGCTGGACGGCAGCCATGACGACCAGTTCCCACTGGTGGTCTGGCAGACCGGCAGCGGCACCCAGAGCAACATGAACGTCAACGAAGTGATCGCCGGGCGTGCCAACGAACTGGCCGGCAATCCGCGCGGCGGCAAGTCGCCGGTGCATCCCAACGATCACGTCAATCGCTCGCAGAGCTCCAATGACTGCTTCCCCACCGCGATGCACATCGCCGCCGCGCAGGCGGTGCAACAACATTTGCTGCCGGCGATCAACGAACTGTCGGGCGGGTTGGCGGAGCTGTCCGCGCGGCACATGAAACTGGTCAAGACCGGTCGCACCCACATGATGGACGCCACGCCGATCACCTTCGGCCAGGAACTCTCGGCGTTCATCGCACAACTGGACTACGCCGAACGGGCGATCCGCAGCGCCCTGCCCGCCGTGTGTGAACTGGCCCAGGGCGGTACCGCCGTCGGCACCGGGCTGAATTCACCGCACGGTTTTGGCGAAGCCATTGCCTCGGAGCTGGCCGCGCTTTCCGGCTTGCCGTTTGTCACTGCACCCAACAAGTTCGCCGCGCTGGCGGGCCATGAGCCGCTGACAACATTGTCCGGCGCACTGAAAACCCTGGCTGTGACCCTGATGAAAATCGCCAACGACCTGCGCCTGCTGGGCTCCGGGCCGCGTGCCGGTTTTGCCGAAGTGAAACTGCCGGCCAACGAACCCGGCAGCTCGATCATGCCCGGCAAGGTCAACCCGACCCAGTGCGAAGCGCTGTCGATGCTGGCGTGTCAGGTGCTGGGTAACGACGTTGCCATCGGTTTCGCCGCCAGTCAGGGGCACCTGCAACTGAACGTGTTCAAACCGGTGATCATCCATAATCTGCTCCAATCGATCCGCTTGCTGGGCGATGGCTGCAGCAACTTCCAGCAGCACTGCATCGCCGGCCTGGAGCCGGATGCCGAGAAAATGGCTGAACATCTGGAACGCGGGTTGATGCTGGTGACGGCGCTGAACCCACATATCGGTTACGACAAATCGGCGGAGATTGCCAAGAAGGCCTATGCCGAAGGGCTGACGTTGCGGGAGGCGGCGTTGCAGCTGGGGTATCTGACAGATGAACAATTTGATGCGTGGGTGCGGCCGGAGAATATGATCGAGGCCGGGGCCAAGGGCTGAGATTTGTAGCGCCTGACAGTCAGTCTCCGCGAGCAAGCACGCTCCCACATTCGACCGCGTTCCCTCAAGGAAAATACGGTCGAATGTGGGAGCGGGAGCTTGCTCGCGAAGAACGATAACGCGGTCTAACTGGCCGCCATCCGAACCCGGCGTGCCTTGAGCCCCGAAATCAACGACGGCCCCAACGCCACCAGCGCCGACCCCAGTACCACCAACACCGCCCCGCCATAACCCAGGCCATTGATTGTCTCGGCCTGCACATACTCCGGCCACAACCAGGCCGCCACGGCCACCGCCGCAAACGTCACCAACGGCGTGATCGCCAGCGTCGCACTCACCCGCGAGGCTTCCCAATGCGCCAGCGCTTCGGCAAACGCGCCATACGCAATCAGCGTGTTCATGCAGCACGCCAGCAACAGCCAGCCTTGCAGTGGCGTCAGTTGCAGCGCTTCCAGCGGATGTACCCACGGCGTCAGTAAAAGTCCGCAAAACAGATAGATCACCATCATCACCTGCAACGAATTCCACACCGTCAGCAATTGCTTCTGCCCCAAGGCGTAAAAGGTCCAGACCGTGGACGCCAACAACACCAGCAGCACGCCCGCGGTGTAATCGGTCAGCGAGGTAAGCAACTCGGCCAGGCGCTGATTGAAAAACAGTCCGAAACCAATCAACAGCACCAGCAGGCCAATCCCCTGCCCCACGCTGAAGCGTTCCTTGAACACAAACAGACTGGCGATCAGCAACATGATCGGGCCCATCTGCACCACCAGTTGCGCAGTGCCGGGGCTGAGCAGGTTCAAGCCCATCAAATACAACACGTAGTTGCCCACCAGACCGAGCACCGCCATCAGCACCAGCCAGCCACCGCGCGGACCGAGTACTTTGCGACTCGGCAGGCGTCTGGTTGCCGCCAGGTAAATGAACAGGCAGCCACCGGACACCATCAGCCGAAACCAGGTCACCGTGACCGGGTCCATCACCAGCAGCACTTGCTTGAGTTTGATCGGCAGGATTCCCCACAACAACGCGGTCAACAAGGCCAGGAACAGACCGTATACCCAGCGACCGGATGAAATGTGCATGCGTACCCCTAAGCCAGATAACAAGAGCCGTCATTCTAGGCGCAGCGCCGATCGGCACACAGGGACAGTTGGCGAGCGGACGCAAATGAAACTGTGCGGGTCGCAGCAATAAATTGGCGATATGCCGTCGATCGGTTGGGCAGGCGCTGTAAGCGGTTCATGCATAAGCTCCTTGGGTCAACGAACCCTCAGGAGACCACCATGTACGGCATGCGCGCTCAGGACAAGGCCCCGGCCACCCGCTTTCGCTGTGCCCGGCTGTGTCGGGTCAATGGCGAGTTGTATTTCAGTACTCGGGAAAACACCCTGGAGGGACCGTTTCAAAACCCCGAAGTGGCGGCGCGGGAGATTGAGGCGTATATCGCGCGGATGCAGGCTTTGAGCGCCAGGCGTTAGACCGAGGCGCTGCCTTCGCGAGCGGTGGGACGATTCACTTGCTCGCGAAAGCTATCTAAAAACGACGCAAAACTTTCAGGCTTACCGCACCGCTTCAAACAACCCCGTAGCCCCCATCCCACCCCCGACACACATGGTCACGATGCCGTAACGCAAATCCCGTCGCTGCAGCTCCCGCACCAGATGCCCGACCTGACGCGAACCCGTCATTCCAAACGGGTGGCCGATGGAGATCGAGCCGCCATTGACGTTGTACTTTTCGTTATCGATGCCCAACCGATTGCGGGCGTACAGACATTGCGAAGCGAACGCTTCGTTGAGTTCCCACAGGTCTATGTCAGCCATCTGCAAACCCTTGGCCTTGAGCAACTTCGGCACCGAGAACACCGGGCCGATGCCCATTTCATCCGGCTCGCAACCGGCCACGGTGAAACCGCGGAAGAACGCTTTCGGTTTCAGCCCCAGTTCCAGCGCTTTGTCCAGGCTCATCACCAGCGTCATCGATGCACCATCGGACAGCTGCGACGAGTTGCCCGCCGTGACCGAACCGTCTTCGGCAAACACCGGTTTCAACCCTGCCAGACTGTCCAGCGTGGTGTCCGGGCGATTGCAATCATCGCGATCGACGACACCGTCAAGGATCTGCACTTGCCCGGTGGCCTTGTCTTCAACACGATACTTCACCGCCATCGGCACGATTTCGTCGTCGAACAACCCGCCGGCCTGCGCCTGAGCGGTACGTTGCTGACTTTGCAGGGCGTACAGGTCCTGTTCTTCACGGCTGACGTTGTAACGACGGGCGACGATTTCGGCGGTTTGGCCCATCGGGAAATAGATGCCTGGCACCTGTTCTTTCAGCAGTGGATTGATCAGGTTGTCGGTGTTGACGCTTTTCATCGTCAGGCTGATGGACTCGACGCCACCGGCGACGATGATGTCGCTGCAACCTGAAGCGATCTGGTTGGCAGCGATGGCAATCGCCTGCAATCCCGACGAGCAGAACCGGTTGAGTGTCATGCCGGCGGTGCCGGTGCCCAGGCGCGACAACACCGCGACGTTGCGACCGATGTTGTAGCCTTGGGCGCCTTCGTTGGAGCCGGCACCGACAATGCAATCCTCGACGCTGGCCGGGTCGATACCGGTGCGCGTCAGCAATGCATTGACGCAGTGAGCCGCCATGTCGTCCGGACGGGTCTGGTTGAACTTGCCGCGAAAGGACTTGGCCAGGCCGGTCCGCACGCTGTCGACGATCACCACTTCACGCATGGCATACCTCATTATTGTTGTCGGTTGAGAGTGAATCGAGCATAAGTCCACCCAGGGAAGGCCGCGACAATCATTCACCCCGCGTATGCGTCACCATGGCTTACATCTTCAGCTTTTTCAGCTTTCTCTCGTGCTTGTCGGATTTTTCGAATGCTTCTTCCAGCGCCAGGTTGATCGTGTGCAAGACCTTGACCCGCGCCCAGCGCTTGTCATTGGCCTCCACCAGTGTCCAAGGCGAAATTTCGGTACTGGTGCGATCGACCATGTCGCCGACCGCGGCCCGGTAGGCGTCCCACTTTTCCCGATTGCGCCAGTCATCTTCGGTGATCTTGAAGCGCTTGAAAGGAATCTGCTCGCGTTCTTCGAAGCGCTCCATTTGCGTTTCTTTATCGATGGCCAGCCAGAACTTGACCACGATCACCCCGGCATCGGCGATCTGCTCTTCGAAGTCGTTGATCTCACTGTAAGCGCGCAGCCAGTCCGCCGGGCTGCAAAAGCCTTCGATACGCTCCACCAACACCCGGCCATACCAGGAGCGGTCAAACACGGTGAATTTTCCTCGCGCCGGAATATGCCGCCAGAACCGCCACATGTACGGATGTGCCCGCTCCTCCTCGGTGGGCGCCGCAATCGGCACGATGTCGTACTGGCGCGGGTCAAGCGCCGCAGCAAGCCGCCGGATCGCCCCGCCCTTGCCTGCCGCATCGTTGCCTTCGAATACCGCGATCAGGGCGTGACGGCGCATGCGTTTGTCGCGCATCAAGCCGGACAGCCGCGCCTGCTCGGTAATCAGCTGCTCTTCGTAATCGTCCTTCTCCAGACGCAAGGTCAGATCGAGGCTGTCGAGCAGGTTGACCTCATCGACGCTGCTGCCCAAGGGCGCGGCGCTGACTTTATCCGGGTGAATCTTCGGTCTTTTCAAAGCGCCTTGCAGGCCCTCGAGCAGAATCTTGCCGACCGCCAGGCTCCGATAGCGCGGGTCCATGCCGGCGATTACATGCCACGGCGCATAGTCGCGGCTGGTGCGGCGCAGAATGCGTTCGCCGTATTTCACGAACTTGTCGTAAGTCTGCGATTGCTGCCAGTCCAGCGGGCTGATGCGCCAGCTGTGCAGCGGGTCGTCGGCCAGCGCCTTGAGACGCGCCTTCATTTGTTTCTTGGACAGGTGAAACCAGAACTTGAAGATCAGCGCGCCTTCGTCGCACAGCATCTTCTCCAGCCGTTCGGCAGCATTGATGCCTTGATCGAGCCGCGGGTCCTTGAACACGCCATGGACCCGGGCCTGCAACATCTGACTGTACCAGTTGCCGAAAAAAATCCCCATGCGACCCTTGGCCGGGAGCATTCGCCAGTAACGCCAGGCCGGTGGCCGCGCCAGTTCTTCATCGGTCTGCTGATCGAAGGTGCGGACCTCGATCAGACGCGGGTCCATCCATTCGTTGAGCAACTTCACCGTCTCGCCCTTGCCGGCACCTTCGATGCCGTTGATCAAAATGACCACCGGAAAGCGTTTTTGCTGCTGAAGTTCGAACTGCGCCTCGAGCAAGGCTTCTCGCAGGGCCGGCACTTCGGCGTCGTAGGTTTCTTTGTCGATGGCGTGATCGATTTCGGCGGATTCGAACATGGGACGGCTCCTTCCAGGTTTGAACAAGACTAACGGATTGGGCAGTTGGACGGCGGGAAATTCTCCGAGATGGTGCACCATGCTCCTACGAAAAGCGGTTCAAGTCCGCACCATCATCACCGCCCGATTATCGGCGATCGGCTAGAATGGCCGCCTTGCCGTTGCCGAGCCTGCCATGAAACCTGTATTGCCCCACGCCCAGCTCGACTGGGACGACCAAGGGCTCCCGCGTTCGCGGGTGTTCGATGATGTGTATTTTTCCGACCTGTCCGGGCTGGACGAAACCCGCTACGTCTTCCTCGAACAGAACGCTTTGCGTGAACGCTTTGCCGCATTGCCGGCGCAGGGGCGACTGGTGATTGGCGAGACCGGTTTCGGCACCGGGCTGAATTTTTTGTGCGCCTGGCAGTTGTTCGAACAACACGCAGTGGCCGGTGCGCGACTGCACTTTATCAGTGTCGAAAAGTACCCGCTGAGTGCGCCTGATCTGCAACGGGCGCTGGCGTTATGGCCAGAGCTGAAGCGGTTTGCCGATCAGTTGCTCGCGCAGTACGTGGCGATCCATCAAGGCTTCCAGCGGCTGGTTCTGGATAACGGTCGCGTGACGTTGACCCTGCTGATCGGCGATGCGCTGGAGCAGTTGCCGAAACTGGACGCACAGATCGATGCCTGGTTTCTCGACGGTTTCGCCCCGGCGAAAAACCCGGACATGTGGACCGCCGAATTGTTTGCAGAACTCGCTCGACTTGCCGCACCCGGCTCGACCATCAGCACGTTCACCAGCACCGGTTGGGTACGACGACTGTTGAATGCGGCGGGCTTCAAGATGAAGCGCACCCCCGGCATCGGCCACAAATGGGAAATCCTGCGCGGCACGTTCCTCGGCTGGCCTGAACAAACCCCGGCGCCCGCCGTGGCCAAACCGTGGTTTGCGCGGCCGACGCCACTGACGGGCGAACGTCGGGCACTGGTGATCGGCGCCGGCCTGGCCGGTTGTGCGACGGCCAACAGCCTGGCTGAGCGAGGCTGGCATGTCAGTTTGCTGGAGCGTCATGACGCACTGGCCCGGGAAGCCTCGGGTAATCCTCAGGGTGTGCTGTACCTCAAACTATCGGCTCATGGCACGGCTTTGTCGCAATTGATCGTCAGTGGATTCGGTTACACCCGGCGCCTGCTTGAGCATTTGCAACGGGGCGTCGACTGGGACGATTGCGGGGTGTTGCAACTGGCCTTCAACGCCAAGGAAGCCGAGCGTCAAGCGCAATTGGCAGCGGCGTTTTCGCAAGACTTGCTGCACACTCTCGATAGAGAACAGGCCGAGGCGCGCGCTGGTATCGGTCTGCAATGGGGAGGACTGTTTTACCCCGAAGGCGGATGGGTGCATCCACCAGCGTTGTGCCAATGGCAAGCGATGCACCCCGACATTCGGGTGCTGACGCATCACGATGTGCTGGAATTGCGTCGAACCGAAGGTCACTGGCAAGCCTGGGATGGTGAAAACCTGCTGGCCGAGGCACCGGTGGTGGTCTTGGCCGGCGCTGCCGAGATCAAGCGTTTCCCTTACAGCAGCGAGTTGCCGCTCAAACGCATTCGCGGCCAGATTACCCGCCTGCCCCAGACGCGTGAAAGCCAAAGCCTGAGCACCGTGGTCTGCGCCGAAGGTTACGTCGCGCCGTCACGTATGGGTGAACACACCCTGGGCGCCAGTTTCGATTTCAACAGCGATGACCTGACACCGACAGCGGCGGAGCACGCCGGCAATCTGCAGATGCTCGAAGAGATTTCGCCGGACCTGGTCGCGCGACTGCGGGCAGATGCGTTGCAGCCGGAAACGCTCGAAGGCCGTGCGGCGTTTCGCTGCACCAGCCCGGACTATTTACCGATTGTCGGTCCGCTGGCCGACGCCGAGGCGTTCGCCAACGCCTACAGCGTCTTGAGCAAGGATGCCCGACAAATCCCGGACATCCCTTGCCCTTGGCTGGACGGCTTGTACGTGAACAGCGGCCATGGCTCCAGAGGATTGGTCACCGCGCCATTATCCGCTGAATTGCTGGCCGCCTGGCTCGATAACGAACCCTTGCCGCTGCCCAGAGCCGTGGCCGAGGCGTGTCATCCGAATCGCTTTGCCTTGCGTCGATTGATTCGAGGCAAGGCCTGAAGGCCCTGATCGAGCTGTGGATTCCGATCGGTTTTGATATGCCCGCCATTTGTCCGTGACCCTCGCTTATAACCGATCGATATAAAACTCCTGAAATCCGAGGGGGTCAGTTTCTGAGTACCCGCCGTTTTTGGCCCGGGTATCGATAGACCCTCCCCAACGGAAAAACCGGTAAGGACTTTATGTGCGGATTAGCTGGCGAGTTACGCTTTGATCATCAACCTGCGGACCTTGCAGCCGTTGAACGGATCACCCATCACCTGGCACCCCGCGGACCCGACGCGTGGGGCTTTCACAGCCAAGGGCCGATTGCCCTTGGTCATCGTCGCCTGAAAATCATGGACTTGTCGGACGGCTCGGCGCAGCCAATGGTCGACAACCCATTGGGCTTGTCCCTGGCCTTCAACGGCGCAATCTATAACTTCCCGGAACTGCGCGCCGAGCTGGAAAGCCTCGGTTATGCGTTCTATTCCGGCGGCGACACCGAAGTGCTGCTCAAGGGTTATCACGCCTGGGGCGAAGCGCTGTTGCCAAAACTCAATGGTATGTTCGCTTTCGCTATTTGGGAGCGTGATGCCAAGCGCCTGTTCATCGCCCGCGACCGTCTCGGCGTGAAGCCGTTGTACCTGTCGCGCACCGGCCAGCGCCTGCGCTTTGCTTCTGCTTTGCCGGCGCTGCTCAAGGGCGGCGACATCAACCCGATCCTCGATCCGGTGGCGCTCAATCACTACCTGAATTTCCACGCCGTCGTCCCGGCGCCACGCACCTTGCTGGCCGGCATCGAAAAACTGCCACCCGCGACCTGGATGCGTATCGAAGCGGACGGCACCACCGAGCAGAAAACCTGGTGGACCCTGCCCTATGGCCCACACGCCGACGAGATGAATCTGACGCTCGAAGACTGGCGCGATCGTGTGCTCGACAGCACCCGCGACGCGGTGGCGATCCGTCAACGGGCGGCGGTGGATGTCGGCGTCCTGCTTTCAGGCGGTGTCGATTCGAGCCTGCTGGTTGGCCTGTTGCGTGAAGTCGGCGTGGAGAATCTGTCGACCTTCTCCATTGGTTTCCAGGATGCCGGCGGCGAGCGCGGCGACGAGTTCCAGTATTCAGACCTGATCGCCAAGCATTACGGCACCCAGCACCATCAGCTACGCATCGACGAAAAAGAGATCATCGAGCAACTGCCGGCGGCGTTCCGCGCCATGAGCGAGCCGATGGTCAGTCATGACTGCATCGCTTTCTACCTGATGTCTCGCGAAGTCGCCAAACATTGCAAAGTGGTGCAAAGCGGCCAGGGAGCGGACGAGCTGTTCGCCGGTTATCACTGGTATCCGCAAGTCGATGGCGCAGCCGATCCGTATGCGGCCTATCGCGATGCATTTTTCGACCGCAGCTACGAGGACTACGCCGCCACCGTGCAGCCGAAATGGCTGACAGCGAATGATGCCGCCGGTGACTTCGTCAAAGAACATTTCACACAACCCGGTGCCGATGCCGCGGTGGACAAGTCCTTGCGTCTGGACAGCACCGTGATGCTGGTGGATGACCCGGTCAAACGCGTGGACAACATGACCATGGCTTGGGGCCTGGAAGCGCGTACGCCGTTTCTCGACTATCGACTGGTGGAATTGTCGGCCCGCGTCCCGGGTAAATTCAAACTGCCGGACGGCGGCAAGCACGTGCTGAAAGAAGCTGCACGGTTGGTGATTCCGAGTGAAGTCATCGACCGCAAGAAAGGTTACTTCCCGGTGCCGGGCCTCAAGCATTTGCAAGGCGATACGCTGAACTGGGTGCGTGAACTGCTGCTCGATCCGAGCCAGGATCGCGGCGTGTTCCAGCCGGCGATGCTCGACCGTTTGCTGACCGATCCGCAAGGTCAATTAACGCCGTTGCGCGGCTCCAAGCTGTGGCAATTGGCAGCCCTGAACCTGTGGCTCAGCGAGCAAGGAATTTGATCGATGAAACCTAACGCTACGGCGTATAGCCAACGTTTGTTGCGCGGTCAGGCGCCCTCCTACGAACGCTTGCAAGCGCGTCTGGCCGAAGACGGCAGCGAACTCGGCGCCGCTCCGATTGCGGTGCATTGCGGCTGGGGCCGGTTGTTGATCGGCCACACGTTCCCCGATCCGGCGAGCCTCGCCCAGGAGTTGCTCAATGAGCAACCGGGTGAGCGCGACATTGCCCTGTACGTGGCCGCACCCCAGCAAGTGTTGGGACTGGAGCCGGCACAGTTGTTTCTTGATCCGTCTGATACCTTGCGGTTGTGGTTCAGCGATTACCGTCAGGCAACCCGCGTGTTTCGCGGCTTTCGCATTCGTCGCGCACAAAGCGATGCGGACTGGCAGGCGATCAATCAGCTGTATCAGGCGCGTGGCATGTTGCCGATCGATGCCAGTCTGCTGACCCCGCGTCATCTGGGTGGTCCGGTGTATTGGCTGGCCGAAGACGAGGACAGCGGCGCGATTATCGGCAGCGTCATGGGCCTCAACCACCACAAGGCATTCAATGATCCGGAAAACGGCAGCAGCCTTTGGTGCCTGGCCGTCGACCCGCGCTGTTCGCGTCCCGGCGTCGGCGAAGTGCTGGTGCGGCATTTGATCGAGCATTTCATGAGCCGTGGGCTGAGTTATCTCGATCTGTCAGTGCTGCATGACAACCGCCAGGCGAAAAGTCTTTACGCCAAACTCGGCTTTCGCAACCTGTCGACCTTTGCGATCAAGCGCAAGAACGGGATCAATCAGCCGCTGTTTCTGGGCCCTGGACCCGAAGCCGCGCTCAATCCGTATGCGCGGATCATCGTTGATGAAGCCCATCGGCGTGGCATCGAAGTCCAGGTTGATGATGCCGACGCGGGCCTGTTCACCCTGATCCATGGCAGCCGGCGGGTCCGTTGCCGCGAATCCTTGAGCGATCTGACCAGTGCCATCAGCATGACGCTGTGTCAGGACAAAAGCCTGACCCACAAGGTTCTGAGCAATGCCGGGCTGAATCTGCCGGCGCAACAACTCGCGGGGAACGCCGATGACAATCTGGCCTTTCTCGACGAGCACGAACGGGTGGTGGTCAAACCGCTGGATGGCGAACAGGGCCAAGGGGTGGCGGTGGATTTGCGGACGATCGAAGAGGTCCAGCAAGCCATCGAATCGGCCCGCCAGTTCGACGCCCGCATACTGCTGGAGAGTTTTCACGAAGGCCTCGACCTGCGCATTGTGGTGATCGGTTTCGAAGTGGTGGCTGCCGCGATACGCCGGCCGGCGGAAGTGGTGGGTGATGGTCAGCATTCCATTGGTGCGCTGATCGAAGCCCAGAGTCGGCGACGTCAAGCGGCCACCAGCGGCGAAAGCAAGATCCCGCTGGACCATGAGACCGAACGCACGGTGCAGGCGGCGGGTTACGACTACGACAGTATTCTGCCGGCGGGTGAGCATCTGTTCGTAAGGCGTACAGCGAATCTGCATACCGGCGGCATTCTAGAGGACGTCACGGCGATCCTGCATCCCGCGCTGGTGGATGCTGCGGTGCGCGCAGCGCGGGCGCTGGACATTCCGATGGTCGGGCTCGACCTGCTGGTGCCGGCGGCGGATCAGCCGGAGTACGTGTTTATCGAAGCCAATGAACGCGCCGGATTGGCCAATCATGAGCCGCAGCCGACGGCGGAGCGGTTTGTGGATTTGTTGTTTCCGCATAGTCAGGCGGCGGTCTCATGAATATGTATTTCCTGAACTGACGCCATCGCGGGCAAGCCCGCTCCCACATTCGACCGCGATTCCCGGTGGGAGCGAGCTTGCTCGCGATGGCGGCCTGACAGGTAACAAAAATTCTCCCTCATCGAAACCATCGATGCGCTTAATTCATCAGGAGTTTCCATGACCAGCAAAATCCCCGAACCAGACCTGAATTACCTGCAAAAAGTCCTGCTGGAAATGCTCGCCATTCCCAGCCCGACCGGCTTCACCGACACCATCGTGCGTTACGTCGCCGAGCGGCTTGAAGAATTGGGCATTCCTTTCGAGTTGACCCGGCGCGGCACGATCCGCGCCACGCTCAAGGGTAAGAAAAACAGCCCGGACCGCGCCGTTTCCGCTCACCTCGACACCATCGGCGCAGCCGTTCGCGCCGTGAAAGACAATGGCCGCCTGACCCTGGCGCCCGTCGGCTGCTGGTCCAGCCGTTTTGCCGAAGGCAGCCGCGTCAGCCTGTTTACCGATAACGGCGTAATCCGGGGCAGTGTGTTGCCGCTGATGGCCTCCGGACACGCGTTCAACACCGCGGTGGATGAAATGCCGATCAGCTGGGATCACATCGAACTGCGCCTGGACGCTTATTGCGCGACCCGCGCCGATTGCGATTCACTGGGCGTCAGCGTCGGCGATTTCGTGGCCTTCGACCCCTTGCCGGAGTTCACTGAAAGCGGCCACATCAGCGCCCGTCACCTCGATGACAAGGCGGGCGTTGCCGCGCTGCTGGCGGCGCTTAAAGCCATCGTCGACAGCGGCGAAGAACTGATGATCGACTGCCATCCGCTGTTCACCATCACTGAAGAAACCGGCAGCGGCGCGGCGGCGGCATTACCGTGGGACGTCAGCGAATTCGTCGGCATCGACATCGCGCCGGTTGCGCCGGGCCAGCATTCCAGCGAACACGCAGTCAGCGTGGCGATGCAGGATTCCGGCGGGCCTTATGACTATCACTTGTCCCGGCACCTGTTGCGGCTGGCCAGCGACAATGAGTTGCCGGTACGCCGCGACCTGTTCCGCTACTACTTCAGCGATGCGCATTCGGCGGTCACCGCCGGCCATGACATCCGCACCGCCCTGCTCGCCTTTGGCTGCGATGCGACTCACGGCTATGAGCGTACGCATATCGACAGTCTCGCCGCCCTTAGCCGTCTGCTCGGTGCCTACATTCTCAGCCCACCGGTATTCGCCAGCGATGCACAGCCGGCCAAGGGTTCGTTGGACCGGTTCAGTCATCAGATCGAACATGACACGCAGATGGAGAGCGATACGCGGGTGCCGTCAGTGGACAGTCTGGTGGGGCAGCGATCGGATAGCTGATCCAGGTACATCGTTGCCAGGTAGATCGCCATCGCGAGCAAGCTCGCTCCCACAGGGATCACCGGTGAGCACAGTATCTATGTTCACCCTCGATTAACTGTGGGAGCGAGCTTGCTCGCGATGGCGGTATCTCAGTCAACGCATCAGGCCAGACTAGCCGCAACCGCCCATTCGCCGTAGCATCGCGCCCATTGTTTAGCCGAGGTGCCTATGCTGATTCCCCATGACCAACTTGAAGTAGACACCCTGACCCGCCTGATCGAAGATTTCGTGACCCGTGACGGCACCGACAACGGCGATGACACGCCGCTGGAAACTCGCGTGTTGCGGGTTCGCCAGGCGTTGACCAAGGGCCAGGCGCTGATTGTCTTCGACCCGGAAAGCGAGCAGTGCCAGTTGATGCTCAAACACGACGTGCCCAAGCATCTATTTGATTGAATCCTTAATTTTCGTCTGTTTTACCTGGATGCGTTCGTAAACCTCGGCCCGGTGCACACTGACGTCCTGAGGCGCTTCAATGCCGAAGCGCACAGTGTTTCCATTGACGGCCACAATGCGCACGGAAATGGTGTCACCGATGGAAATCATTTCGCCAATCACGCGGCTGAGTACAAGCATGGCATTCGTCCTTCAGGGTTATCGAGCCCTGAAGATGCCCGGCGCGCGGCTAGCGTTCAATGCGATTACGGCAAATCAGTCTCGCCCTACAGCCCGCGACGAACACCTCTTTCGGAAACGTCCGACAAACTGTTTAGATTGCTTCAAGAAGCGGAAAAACGCGGGCCGAACAGGATGACGCTCGCTCCCATCACACACAGCGCCACGCCGATCCAGTCCGAACCCAGCGGACGAATCCGTTCGACCACCGCCAGCCAGCCAATCGACGCAATGATGTAGATGCCACCGTAGGCGGCATAGGCGCGCCCCGCATAGGTCGCCTCGACACGGGTCAGTAACAGCGCGAACAAGGTCAGGCTGAGCAACGCCGGCACGACCCACCAGACGCTTTTGCCCTGGCGCAGCCACATCCAGAAGGCAAAGCAGCCGGCGATTTCAAACAAGGCGGCGAGAAAGAACCATAGGTAATTGAGCATGCAAAACATCTCGCGAGGATGACCGATGGCGGTCACCCTAACGACGACGGTGCAGGCAGGCAAGTTCAGCCTGCGGTCTGTCTGGCCTTGGCGCGCATTTTATCGGCCATGACGGTCATCTCATCGTAGAGCAGTTGCGGATTCTTCTGCTTGAGCGCCCACGCCATGCGGCCCTGTTCGTGGGGCAGGATCATGAATTCGCCAGCGGCCACGTGCTGATAGATGTAATCGGCAATGTCAGTCGCTGTGATCGGCGAGCTTTCCAGCAGTTTGCCAACCTGGGCTTTCATCGCCGGCGTCGGGCCGCGGAAGGAGTCCAGCAAATTGGTCTGGAAGAACGATGGACACACCACGTGAACGCCGATTTCCTGATGCGCCAGTTCGATCAGCAGGCTTTCCGACAGCGCCACCACACCGGCCTTGGCCACGTTGTAGTTGCTCATGGCCGGGCCTTGCATCAACGCGGCCATCGATGCGATGTTGATGATCTTGCCTTTGCTTTTTTCCAGCAGCGGCAGGAACGCTTTGCAGCCTTTGACCACCCCCATCAGGTTGATCGCGATCTGCCAGTCCCAATCCTCCAGGGACAGTTCGCTGAAGAACCCGCCCGAGGCGACGCCGGCGTTGTTGACGATGACATCGATGCCGCCCAGTTTCACTTCACAGGCTTGGGCGAAAGCGGTGAGCTGACTGTAATCGCGCACATCGCAACGCTGGATAAAACCGTCGCCGCCAGCTTCGCGAACCAGCTTCAAGGTTTCCTGCAGACCGGGCTCGCTGACATCCGACAAGGCCAACTGCCAGCCTTCACGTGCCCAGCGCAGCGCGATTTCGCGACCCAGGCCCGAGCCCGCGCCAGTGATCATCATGCGATTTTGCATAGCAAACAGCCTTGTTGTTCCGTGGAAGATGCGTCGAGTGTAGCGAAGGACCGCGCCCAACCCACGCTCCATCAGATTGCTGAATGGCCCGAGCAAACCGCGCAAGCGTGCTGCCAACTTCTCCCCTCTAAAAAGAAATAAGCCTATCTTCGAAAAACATTAAAAAAACTTGGAATTTTCTTACATGCGCGACAGTCGGACGTTGTAAGCAGCTCGGGTTTATAGCATCCGAGCTGAATGTTAAACGCCACGTAATTCCAGAACACTTCCAACAAGGAAATAGACATGGGCACGATTCTAATCATTATTCTGATCCTCCTGCTGGTAGGTGGCCTGCCGGTCTTCCCGCACTCCAGAAGTTGGGGTTATGGCCCGTCGGGTATCATCGGCGTGGTGTTGGTGGTGCTGTTGATCCTGCTGTTACTCGGCAAGATATAAAAAAGTTAACAGGCAAAAAAAGAGGCCCTTGAAGGGCCTCTTTTTTATTGCGCCAAAAACTTAGTCCGGTATCCCGTCAACCACACCGGCGGTGTTGTCGATCAGGCTTTTGGTCGCCGTCTGGATGAACGACTCGAGTTTCTGTTTAAGGGCCGCTTCGTCAGCCGATGCCGGGATCACTTCACCTTTCGGATTGGCGCCCAGTTCGTATCGATACAGCTTCGCCGGCATCTCTTTTGGCAGTACCAATACGCGGTCTGCGGTCAGCAACGCGACGGTCTGATCGCTACCCGACGGTTTGATCACGCCGAAACCCTTGTCGCCTTCCGGCAGGTTCAGCAAGTCACGACCCCAGCACTGGTGAACTACGTCACCCCCGATACGGCCCATGATGGTCGGCACGATGTCGATCTGGGTGCCCACGGTGTGGTCGACCTGGCCGAACTTGTCCTGGACGCCCGGCCCGATCAGCAACATCGGTACGTTGAAACGGCCCAGGTCCATTTCAGTGATCTGTTGTTCGTTGCCGAAGCCATGGTCGCCGACGACCACGAACAGGGTTTCCTTGAAGTACGGCTCCTTGCGCGCCTTCTCGAAGAACTGACCCAGCGCCCAGTCGGAGTAACGCATGGCGGTCAGATGTTCGTTTAGGCTGCCACGGTCGGTCACGCGCTCGACCGGCAACGGTGTCGGCAAAGCGTATGGCGTGTGGTTGGACAAGGTTTGCAGCAAGGCATAGAACGGTTTCTTGTCCTTTCCGTCGCGAGCCTTCAACTCTTCCAGACCCCGGTTGAACATATCCTGGTCGGACACGCCCCAGGTCGGGTCGGAGAACACCGGGTTAACGAAGTCGTTACGCCCGATGAAGTTGGTCATGCCCTGGTTGCTGAAGAAGCCCGACTGGTTGTCCCAGGCGAAGTCGCCGTTGTAGACATACACGTCGTCGTAGCCACGGGGGCTGAGCAACTGCGGCAGGCCAGACAGCTTGTGACTGCCTTCCGGCGTTTGCATCAGGTATTCGAAACCCGGCAGGTTCGGGAAGCAGGCCATGGTGGCGAACATACCCTGGTGGGTGTGCGTGCCGTTGGAGAAGAAACGGTCAAACAACAGGCCTTCTTTCGACAGTTTGTCGAAGGATGGCGTGACGTTGCCCGGACGCCCCAGCGCGCCCACCGAGTGACCGGCGAAGCTTTCCATCAGGATGACGACGACGTTCTTGATCGGCAGGGTCTTGTCGGCATTCGGGGTGTAGTTGCGGCGAACAGCGGCGGTTTCCGGATCGACCAGTTTATCGTTCGGCGTCAGCAGCATGTCACGTACGGTCTGCTGAGCCACCGGTTGGGCCAGTGTGGCTTTCCAAACGTTATCGCGATGTTCGGACAGCCGACTCTTGGCCGCCGCGACCAGCGACAGGGTACCGTTGAGGCCCAACTGGTTGGCGAAGTTCGAGTCGGTGGTGTAGACGTCACCCCAGCGCAGCGGTGGACCCTGGCGCAGGGTGCCGCGCGCCGCGACCACACAGATCAGCAAACACACCACAAACACCGCGATGCGGGCGTACCACGGGGCGACTTGGCGAGTGCCAATGCTGCCGCCGCTGAACGGCCCGCGAGGACGGGTTGCACGGTCGGCGCCCTTGAACGCCAGGGTCAGGATCAAGGTGCCCACGGCCCAGGCCAACAGGTAGCGAACCACGGGAAAACCGTACCAGAGCATGCTCATCACGGTATTTGGGTCTTCCTTCACATACTGGAAGACCAGGCCGTTGAGGCGCTGGTGGAATTCGCGGTAGAAGTCCATCTCCATCAGGCCGAGGAACAGCGCTATGCTTGAAGCGAGGGTCAGCCAGAAACGGAAGAATCCGCGGGCAGACATGGCTCGGGCGCTGAACAGGGCCAGCAGCAGCGGAATGCTGAGGTAGACCACCAGGCGCAGGTCGAAGCGCAGACCGTTGGCGAACGCTTCGAAAAAGGTCGAGGCCGGGGTGTCGAGGATCATCTCGCGGTTGTAGACCAGCAGCGCCAAGCGCAGCAGGCTGAACATGACCATCATGACCAGGGCACACAGTAGCGTGTAGGCCAGATGAGATTTGACGGTCGGTTGCAGCAGGCGACTAGAAGCTCGCTGCTGACTCAGGGCGTCCGGAATTGCCATGTCGTTTTAGGACCCATTGGATTGGAAGTTGAAGTTTCAAAAATACAGCTGCGCCCTGCCCTCTGTCGGCCAGTTCTCGGCCCCGGGGTTTGCGCGGTGCGCAAATGTTGCACGATCAACCGCGGCATTGCCATTGATTACTGCCCTGCCCTGCCCTGCGATGCAGGCGCGGGCGAATTGTCTTGGAGGCTTTGTGAAAATTTTGTGCAACGTATATTCGGAAACATAAAAAACTGCAGCGCTTGGTGCTGGTTTGCTGGTTCAGTTAGAGAGCTTTCTTGACCGTGGTCTTATCCGTCCCAGCGGCCCTTGCCGCAGAAACGGATATGTACACCCAACTGTAACCCCAGCCCCAACGGCCGTTACTGTTGTAACGGATACGCAGCAGAGCGATTACTTCTCGGCACGCTCTTTCAAGGCCTTCAAAGTATTGAACGGCGCATCAACCACAAACTTGTTGGCAATCATCGAGGGCACGCTGCCGCCTGGCTCGGTGTGAACCTGATAGGTCACTTCGACCTGGTCACCCTTGGGTACCAATTTCCAGAAACCGTCGACCCGGGTGACCCGCACAAAACCCTTTTCTTCGGGAATGTACTTCGGCACGCCTTCAAGCTTGCGGGTCAGGCTGCCATCGGCGCCTTCGGTCGTCGTGACGTGCAGCACCGAATCACGCGGAGTTACCGGCCATGGCGTGTTGAACTGGGTGTAGGTCCAGCTCTGGTTGCCTTCGTGCTTGAGCAGCTTCTGCATTTTGCACTCGTGAATCCAGGCGCAGGCGCTTCCCACGTCGTCCTGGAGTGCGCGCAGTTTGGCCACGGTGGTTTTCATCAAGGAAACGCCCTGATAAGCCTTGTAGTCAGAACCGGCCACTTCGCTCAAGGACACCTTGATGCCGTCTTCATTCTTGGCCACCTTCCAGTCTTCGGCCTGTGCGGCGGAGGTCGCCAACACAACCGTCAAACCACACAGCACAGCCATACGATGCAGCGAACCCATAATCTATTCCTTGTTGTTGAAGTTTCGTTCGTTGGGCTCGCACCTCCGATCACCTCCAGGTTTTTCGGAGGTGATCGGAGGTGCGAGCCCACACATCACGCGGCCGTCATTTGCTCCCACCAACCCAGCAATCTGATCGCTTCGTCACTGCTGCTTCCGCAGACTTCGACGTCAGCTTCGAACGCCGAACACACATCAGGACGCCCCGGTTGGCCAAAGATGTTGCACAGGTTTTCGACAGAGAGTTGTACGCAGCGTTCTCCGGCGGCTTTGCCATTGGGCATGCCGGGAATCGGTGAACTGATGGAAGGGGCAATGCAACAGGCGCCACAGCCCTCACGGCATTTCATGACGACGAGCTCCTCGCGAAGGGCGATGTATTAAAGGACGGGGCACAGAGTAACCGCTAAAACAGTTGTTTCAAATTACCCGCGGCCGGGTTTTTACGCTTAACCGAACGTGACTGACCAGTCTCCGACAAAGCGTCTGGCGAATGGGTCACAGAGGGGAAGATTATCGCTTGAACTCGAATTCAAGCGCGGCGCCTTCAACGTCACGACGCTCTTCGTTACGCAGTTGCAACTTCATTTCGTTGCTGATCAGTCGCCCGTTGAGTTGAAAGGGAGAGCCGCCGGCCTTTTCACCGAACATTTGCGGCAACACGGCATCGTGCCGGGGCAACGGCACTGTACCGATGGGCTTTAACTCTTCGGCCATCTCCTCGGGCAGACTCAAATCCAGGTCAGCCGAAGGAAGTTTGGTTTTCACGACCTCGCTGGCGGGTTTGGACTTGGAGGCGATAGGCGGACGTTTCTTCACCTTGGCCACTTTCTTTTTGGCCGGTGCAGCTTTCTTGACCGGCGCGGTTTTTTTCGAATCCGTGCTCGCTGCGGTTTTTTCCTGAACGGAAGCCGCCAGAATGCTCTCCGCCTGGAAGGTCATCAACAGGCAGATCGATAGCCAGACGGCGGAAAAAATCGGTTTCATGGACCCAACGGAGCTAACGGCACTATCGGCAGAGGGCCATATGCTCGCTTGTTGGACGCGACATGACAAGCTCGGGCGGGAATTGCCCGCCCGTCCCGTCACATGCTGCCAGCCATCTCCTGGCAAAGTTGCGTGGCGAGCATGCCCAGGGTCATCAGGGCGCGCTCCGCCTCACGGTTCCAGGGGGTACCGCAATTGAGCCTGATGCAGTGATTGAACTGCTCGGTGTTACTGAATATTAGCCCCGGCGCAATACTGATGCCTTGTTGCAGCGCACGCACGTGCAGTTCTTGCGTGTTGACCCGGCCTGGCAGACTCACCCACAGAATGAAACCGCCGGTCGGCCGGGTCATCTGCGTGCCCTCCGGAAAATACTGCTGCACCGCGAGCTGGAAAGCGCTGAGGTTTTTGCGGTATTCCTGACGGATGTAGCGCAGATGCCGGTCGTAACCGCCATTTTCCAGATAAGCCGCAATGCCCATTTGCGTGACGCTACAGGCGGAATGCGTACTGAAGGTCTGCAAGCGCTGGATTTCCTGCTGGTACTTGCCCGCGATCATCCAGCCGATTCGCACGCCCGGAGACAGGGTCTTGGAGAAGCTTGAGCAATAGATCACCCGATCCAGCCGGTCGTAGGCCTTGAGCGACTTGGTGCGGCCCTGCTCGAACATCAGTTCGCCGTAGATATCGTCCTCGACCACCTGGATATCGAAATCCGAAGCCAGACGCAGCAGTTGTTTCTGCCGCTCTTCGGGCATGGTTCCACCCAGCGGATTGCTCAGGCGCGTGGTCAGCACCAGTGCCTTGATCGACCATTGATTGGCCGCCAGTTGCAGGGCTTCAAGGCTCATGCCGGTGGCCGGATCGCTGGGAATCTCGATGACTTTGAGGCCCAGCAGGTCTGCCAGTTGCAACAAACCGTAGTAGGTCGGCGACTCGGCGGCGATCAAGTCGCCCGGCCGGGTCAGCACGCGCAGGGACATCTGCAAGGCATCGACGCAGCCGTGAGTGATCACCACTTCGGACGGATCAACCACCACACCGGCGTCGCGCATGCGTATCGCGACTTGGCGGCGCAGCGGCTCAAAACCGGGGCTAAACATGTAGCTGAAGGCGCGCGGGCTGTGAAAACGGGTGACCTTGGCCAGTTGCTGATGTAGCGCGCGCACCGGCAGGTAATCGACACTCGGCACCGCCGCGCCCAAGGGAAACACGCCCTCGCGGCGGGATTCGACCAACACTTGTTGAATGATGCTGCTGCGGGTGACCAGACCAGGACGCTCGACCCGGGCGATGTCCGGGGTCGGCGCAGTCAGAGCCGGGGTCTGGTGCACGTAATAACCCGACTGCGGACGGGCACGGATCAGCCCCTGATCTTCGAGATTGGCGTAAGCCTGCAACACCGTGGCGTGGCTGACGTTGAGCTGCGAGCTCATCTTGCGCACCGAAGGCACGCGCTCCCCCGGCTGATAGACACCACGGCGGATGTCTTCGGCCAGTTGCTGAGCAATACGTTGGTAAAGCAAAAGATTGGTCATGACGCAGCACTCGATTTCACGGGCGTTTTATTTTTGTGTGAAACAATACCGGAACAGTTTAGAAGTGTACGGGAACAGTTACCACAATAGTTGGCCGTACAGTGCAGTGTCAGCAATATCTGTACTGCTTTTATTGAAAGGCGTGTGGCAGTTGGCAGGCGAAAAAAAACCCGGCGCTGATGACAGGCCGGGTTTTCCAGTGACGCAGCCCTTAGCGGGCGGCGCCGAGCTGGCCTTTTTCGTCGGAGAACACAATTTCCACCCGCCGGTTCTGCGCACGACCCCGTTCGGAGGCGTTCGCGTCCACCGGGTATTCGTCGCCATAGCCTTCGACCTGGATGCGTTTGTCGTCGATGCCCAGGTCCATCAGCACATTCGCCACCGATTGCGCACGGTCACGGGACAGTTTGAGATTTTCCTGCTTGCCGCCGGTGCTGTCGGCGTAGCCTTCGATGCGCACGACGCGCTTGGGGTTGAGCTGCAGGAATTGCACGATCTTCAACACCACGCGGTTCGCCGAGTTTTTCAACTCTGCTTCGCCGGTATCGAACAGCACGTCGCCGAGGGTCATCACCAGGCCGCGGTCTGTCTGGGTGGTTGCGAGCGCGACAATCTGTTCTTCGAGCCACTTGCCCTGCTGCTGCACGCTGAGCAATTTGGACTCGCGCAAGGCTAGTTGCAGGCGCTGACGCTCCAGTTCGAGCTTCGCCGCGCGCTCTTCGTTGAGCACCTGATTGGTGTGCTCCCGGGCGATTTCGCTGTAGCGCCGGCTCAGGTAGGCGTAATGCACCACGTCCGAACCGCTGCCCCAGTAGCTGGACAGGCGATCGGCGCGAGCCAGAGACTCACCGGCGCGGATCACGTCTTTCGGCGCGATACGCAGCACGCTGGAATCTTCCTTGACCTTCTGGAAGTCTGCACTGGCATCTTGCAGCGCGGTTTCGCTGTGCAGACCGGCGCAGCCAACCAGGCTGGCGCAACTTGCGAGGATCAATCCGCCAATGGCGTTGGACGTGAGGCTCATTGGGCATCTCCCACTTGCTTGCGCAATCGGGTGATGCGGGTATTGAGCACGTTCAACTGTTCCTCGCTTTTGAGGGTCAGCACCTTGGCTTCGGCCAGGCGTGCGTCCAGCTCGGCTTGCTCAGCTCGCATCCGCGCATGCTTGTAGGATTGATCCGTCATGTCGCCCTGTGCACGGCTGAACTTGCCTTCGGCCAGCTTCAGTTCCGGCACGTCGTCGGCGGTGGCGCCCACGGCTTTGGCTTGTATCAGCGCCTGTTCGGTCAGGCGTATTTGTTCATTCGGCGCCGGATCGGCTGCACAACCCGCCAGAGCCAGAAGGGCCAGGGCAGCGAAAAGAGGTCGAATACTCACTAAAAATCCCTACTGTTTTGGGGTACTGGCGGGTTGCTGCTGTGGCTGTGACCGCTGCTGTTGCTGCGCTTTCCAGCGCTCGATATTGCGTTGCAGCACAGCTTCCGTCAGTCCGGACGCGGGCAATTCTGTCATCTTTTTCGCCAGCTGTCCGCGCAACCACGGATCGTTGCAGGCGGAGTTATGGGAAATCGCGAGGAACAGGCCAGGCTTGTCGACTGGTTGGGGACGCGCCAACAGATCGTTGGCCATGCTCAGTGTCTGCGCGGCCGCCATGCCGGAGTAACGTCCCGCGAGAACAAATTCCACCTCGCCCAAGAGCAATTTCTGAAAGGCCTGGGTCAGGTTTGGCGTACGCACGAGGGTCAATTGCTGCTCGGCGAACGTACCGAATGCGGGGGTCATTCGAGACTTTTCCGACAGCGCGCCGGGGTGACCGTGGAGGTCTTGGGCTTCGTTGTAGACCAATGGCGAGTCTTTTCGAGTCCAGACCAGGTAATCGTTTTCCAGCAACGGCGGATGGATGTAATCCAGGGTTTCCAGTTCATTGACCATCAACGGAGCGTCCGCCAGCATGTCCATGCGTCCGCTACGCACTTCATCCAGGGCCTGGGAGCGTTTGCCGGCGTAAAGCAATTCGACTGTGATCCCCAACTCCGTCGCGACTTTCTGCAACAGATCAGCGCTGGCGCCGATCAGGTGCTTGGGGTTCTGCGGATCTTGCCACAGGTACGGCGGCGCATCCGGGCTGCCGGTCACCACCAGGCGCTCGCACTTGCCCGCTGCAACGGACAGTGTCGGTAACACTGTCAGGCCCAGCAACAATGACCAACCGAACACTTGTCGCACGATACGCCCCCCAAACGCAGATTCCTGTAGGAGCGAGCTTGCTCGCGATGGACGTCAACGATGACGCGTGCTGCCTGAATGAACGCGTTGTCCCGACGTTTTTCGCGAGCAAGCTCGCTCCTACAAAAAAAGAACAAAAAAAAAGCCCGACCAAAAGGTCGGGCTCTTTATAGGTCAAGCCGCTGGATTAGACCAGCTTCTCGAACTCAGGGATGGCTTCGAACAGGTCAGCCACCAGGCCGTAATCGGCCACCTGGAAGATCGGCGCTTCTTCGTCCTTGTTGATCGCAACGATCACTTTGGAGTCTTTCATGCCGGCCAGGTGCTGGATCGCGCCGGAGATACCAACGGCGATGTACAGCTGTGGAGCAACGATCTTGCCGGTCTGACCGACCTGCATGTCGTTGGGTACAAAACCTGCGTCGACCGCGGCGCGGGAAGCACCGACGGCAGCGCCCAGCTTGTCGGCCAGGGCGTACAGGTGTTTGAAGTTGTCGCCGTTCTGCATGCCGCGACCGCCGGAAACGACGATTTTGGCAGCGGTCAGTTCCGGACGATCGGACTTGGCCAGTTCTTCGCCAACGAAGCTCGAAGTGCCGGCGTTGTGCGCAGCAGCTACGGTTTCAACGGCAGCCGAACCGCCTTCAGCGGCAACCGGGTCGAAACCGGTGGCACGCACGGTGATCACTTTGACCGCAGCGTTCGATTGAACGGTAGCGATGGCGTTACCGGCGTAGATCGGGCGCTTGAAAGTGTCAGCGCTTTCAACCGAGATGATCTCGGAGATCTGGTCAACGTCCAGCTGAGCGGCAACGCGCGGCAGGATGTTTTTGCCGTTGGAGGTCGCGGCAGCCAAGATGTGGCTGTAAGCAGCACCCAGTTCGGCCACCAGCGGCGCAACGTTTTCCGGCAGTTGGTGAGCGTAGGCAGCGTTGTCGGCTACCAGCACTTTCGCCACCCCAGCGATTTTCGCAGCGGCTTCCGCCACGGCGCCAGCGCCCTGACCTGCAACCAGCACGTGGATGTCGCCGCCGATTTTGGCAGCAGCGGCCACGGTGTTCAGTGTGGCCGGGGCCAGCACTTTGTTGTCGTGTTCAGCAATAACCAAGATAGTCATTTAGATTACCTTCGCTTCGTTTTTCAGTTTCTCGACCAGTTCAGCCACCGACTTGACCTTGATACCCGCACTGCGTGCAGCCGGCGCTTCGACTTTCAGGGTCTTGTTGGTGGAGGCGGTGGAAACGCCCAAAGCGTCCGGAGTCAGCACTTCGAGAGGCTTCTTCTTGGCTTTCATGATGTTTGGCAGGGACGCGTAGCGCGGCTCGTTCAAACGCAGGTCGGTGGTGACGATGGCCGGCAGTTTCAGGGAAACCGTCTGTGCACCGCCGTCGATTTCGCGGGTCACGGCAACGCTGTCGCCGGACACTTCGACTTTCGAAGCGAAGGTGCCCTGACCATAACCGCTCAATGCCGCGAGCATCTGGCCAGTCTGGTTGTTGTCGCTATCGATGGCTTGTTTGCCGAGGATCACCAGCTGAGGCTGTTCCTTGTCGACAACAGCTTTCAACAGTTTGGCAACGGCCAGGGAAGTCAGATCTTCAGCGGATTCGACGAGGATGGCGCGGTCGGCACCCAGAGCCAGCGCGGTGCGCAGTTGCTCTTGAGCGGTGGACGGGCCGATGGAGACGACGACGATTTCAGTCGCAACGCCTTTCTCTTTCAGGCGTACGGCTTCTTCCACTGCGATTTCGCAGAACGGGTTCATCGACATCTTCACGTTGGCGAGGTCGACGCCGGAATTGTCCGCCTTGACGCGAACCTTGACGTTGTAATCCACAACGCGTTTGACAGCTACAAGAACCTTCATGGATTCCTCGTTACTCTCCGGTGAAAAGAAAGTCGCCTGGGCGAACCTGGCGATTGATGCTCATCGGGCGCAAGGGCACCTCTAAAAACGCCGGCATACGTGTGAAGTGAGCATCGCTCATGATGTTGATGACCGTTCGTCAGTGGTGACCAGCAAGTCATTCAATATCGCGGCGTGTAAACTGCGCGCCAACACTGCGCGGCGCATCACCTTGTACTGCCATCGCCCTGTCTTTAGAGGTGCTCTTGATACCAACAGTCAGCCTACGGCGAGCGCAAAACCGACCGTATCTTGACCGGAACGCCTATTCCGGTCAATACGGCAAAATAGCCGTTCATAAGCCGCGTGACTTTGATTTCTCTGGCTTTGAGCCAATTCAAACAAACGTTTGTATTGGACGCTAGGAGTGGTGTAGATATAATGCGCCACCCAGAGAGAAAGGTGGTCCATCGATTGTCCTCTTCCCCGCTTGCGCAGGGATTCATGGATGCGACACCAAACCTCCAATTAGAAAAAAACTGTTGAGCCTTGAGTAGGAGATAACCTGTGGAACGCGAATACATGGAATTCGACGTGGTCATCGTCGGTGCCGGCCCCGCTGGTCTTTCCGCCGCCTGCCGCTTGAAGCAGAAGGCCGCCGAAGCCGGTAAGGAAATCAGCGTCTGCGTGGTCGAAAAAGGCTCCGAGGTCGGTGCTCACATCCTGTCCGGTGCCGTGTTCGAACCACGCGCCCTGAACGAATTGTTCCCGGACTGGAAAGAACTCGGCGCCCCGCTGAACACGCCCGTGACTCGCGACGACATCTTCGTTCTCAAGAACGCCGACAGCGCGCAAAAAATTCCTGACCTCTTTGTGCCCAAGACCATGCACAACGAAGGCAATTACATCATTTCACTGGGCAACCTGTGCCGCTGGCTAGCCCAGCAGGCCGAAAACCTGGGGGTAGAAATCTACCCGGGCTTCGCCGCTCAGGAAGCGCTGTTCGACGAGAACGGCGTGGTTCGCGGGATCATCACCGGTGATCTGGGCGTTGACCGCGAAGGTCATCCGAAAGAAGGCCTGTACACCCCGGGCATGGAACTGCGTGGCAAGTACACGCTGTTCGCCGAAGGTTGCCGCGGCCACATCGGCAAGCAGTTGATCAAGCGCTTCAACCTTGACAGCGAAGCCGACGCCCAGCACTACGGCATCGGCCTGAAAGAAATCTGGGAAATCGACCCGGCCAAGCATCAGCCAGGCCTGGTGGTCCACACCGCAGGCTGGCCGCTGGACATCATGGGCACCGAGAACACTGGCGGTTCCTTCCTCTATCACCTGGAAAACAACCAGGTGGTCGTTGGTCTGATCGTCGATCTTTCCTACAGCAACACCTACCTGTCGCCGTTCGACGAGTTCCAACGCCTCAAGCATCACCCGGTGCTCAAGCAGTACCTGGAAAGCGGCAAGCGCATCAGCTACGGCGCCCGCGCCATCTGCAAGGGCGGCCTGAACTCGCTGCCGAAAATGGTCTTCAAGGGCGGTGCGCTGATCGGTTGCGACCTCGGTACCCTGAACTTCGCCAAAATCAAAGGCAGCCACACCGCGATGAAGTCCGGCATGCTCGCCGCTGAATCCGTGGCCGAGGCGCTGTTCGCCGAGAAGGATGGCACCGAAGAGCTGACCACTTACGTCGATGCCTTCAAGAAAAGCTGGCTCTACGACGAACTGTTTGCCAGCCGCAATTTCGGCCCGGCGATCCACAAGTTCGGCGCCATCGTCGGCGGCGGTTTCAACTGGCTCGACCAGAACATCTTCGGCGGCAAACTGCCGTTCACCTTGCACGACAACAAGCCGGACTATGCGTGCCTCAAACTGGCGGCCGACTGCAAGAAGATCGACTACCCGAAACCGGACGGCAAGATCAGCTTCGACAAACTCAGCTCAGTGTTCATCTCCGGTACCAACCACGAAGAAGAACAGCCGTGCCACCTGAAGCTGACCGACCCGAGCATCCCGATCGCCAAGAACCTGCCGATGTACGATGAGCCTGCCCAGCGTTACTGCCCGGCCGGCGTGTACGAAGTGGTGACCAAGGAAGACGGCGAGAAGCGCTTCCAGATCAATGCCCAGAACTGCGTTCACTGCAAGACCTGCGACATCAAGGACCCTGCACAGAACATCACCTGGGTGGCGCCGGAAGGCGCTGGCGGCCCGACTTACCCGAACATGTAAGCCGAACGCCTGAACATCAAGGCTCCCGAAATGGGGGCCTTTTTGTTGCCTGCTATTCAAGCCCCAACACCGTCCTACAGGGGATTTTTGGAGTATCAGGCGACGCGCTCATCCCCGGGATTACGCTCGAAGTAGCGCTTGTATTCGCGATTGAACTGCGACGTGCTTTGATACCCGACCCGGTGCGCCACCTGCGCCACGCCCAAACCCTCGGCGACCAGCAACGCCTGCGCCTTGAGCAAACGCAGACGCTTCAAATACTGCACCGGTGACAACAACGTGCTGCGTTTGAAATGCTCATGAAACGTCGACGCACTCATGTTTGCGCAACTGGCCAGGATTTCCACATTCAACGGCTCGGTAAAATGCCCGTGCAGATAGTTGAGCGACGCTGCAATCCGGGCGAACTGCCCCTGCTGTTCCACCAGCGCACGCAACACATCAGCTTGCGGACCGCGCAACGCAACGAACAACAATTCCCGAAGCCGTGCCGGCCCCATGATCTGGCATTCCAGCGGATCGTGCAGGCAACGCAACAGCCTCTCCACGCTACCGCGCATCGCATCGTCGAGCACCGCTGAAGTCATGGACTCCGGCGTTTGCGCAGGAATCGTGCGCCCCGGCACCAGCCCCATGGCCAACACAAGCTCCCCGAGCAGCACTCGGTCGATGGCGATGGACACTCCAAGCATTGGCCCACCCGGCGCCGAAAACGTTTCGCACTCAAAAGGCACCGGCAATGCCTGAATCAGGTAGTGCCCGGCGCCGTACTCCAGCGTTCGCGGCCCCAGATACGCCAGTTTGCTGCCTTGGGCGATGATGACCAGGCTTGGTTCGTAAATCTGCGGACCACGGGCCACATCGCAACTGGCCCGTAAAACCTGCACGCCCGGCAACGCCGTAGGGGTGAAACCATCGCGAGTGGTCAGAGGCTCAATCAGCGAAACCAGCGTGGCATTGGCATCGAGATGACGGGTCAACAACATGAGAGCTCTTCAAAAAAAATCGCGGAAAAAGGGGATGAAAGTATCTTCGCAGGTCTGATCGCCCATTTGATCAAACTAATGCTATTGCCGGAGGATTAGGCATGACACCCGGAGGAATCGCCATGGCCGGTGGCGGATACGGCGCCCAAAATGCACCACCTCACCTGTCACTGCTTCTGCGAGGTTCACCATGTACACCGCCATCGGATACGCCGCCCAGTCGGCCACCACTCCCCTCTCCCCCATGAAATTCGAACGCCGTAGCCCACGGGCCGACGACGTAGCGATCGATATTCTCTACTGCGGCGTCTGCCATTCCGACATCCATCAGGCCCGCAACGAGTGGGGCATTGCTGTTTATCCGCTGATGCCCGGCCACGAGATCGTAGGCAAAGTTACCGCCATCGGTGCGAACGTCACAAAGCACAAGGTCGGCGATCTGGTCGGCGTCGGCTGCATGGTCGATTCCTGCCGCAGCTGCGAAGCCTGCCAGTCGAACCTCGAGCAATATTGCCTCGAAGGTCCGACCATGACGTATGCCACACCGGACCGTATGGATGGCAGCAATACCATGGGCGGTTATTCCGACAGCATCGTGGTCAGCGAGCACTTCGTCGTGCGCATTCCGGAAAAACTCGACCTGGCCAGCGCCGCACCGATCCTCTGCGCCGGCATCACCACCTACTCGCCGCTCAAGCATTACGGCGTGAAGGCGGGTGACAAGGTCGGGATTCTCGGCATGGGCGGCCTGGGTCACATGGGCATCAAGTTCGCCAAGGCGATGGGCGCGGAAGTCACGCTGTTCACCCGCTCGGCAAGCAAGGCTGAAGAAGGTCGTCGCCAAGGCGCGGACCACGTGATCGTGTCCACCGACGCAGAGCAGATGAAGACCGCGGCCGGACATTTCGACTTTCTGCTGGACACCATTCCGGTGCAGCACGACCTCAATCCCTACCTCGATACTCTACGTTTCGACGGCGTGCACATTCTCGTGGGTTTGATTGAACCGATTGATCCACCGGTCCACGCGGCCAAACTGGTGTTGGGCCGTCGCGTACTGGCCGGCTCGCTGATCGGTGGCATCGCCGAAACTCAGGAAGTGCTGGATTTCTGCGCTGAGCACAACATCACCTGCGACATCGAAATGCTCGACATCCGCCAGATCAACGAGGCTTTCACCCGCATGATCGCCGGTGACGTGAAGTACCGCTTCGTCATCGACATGGCGACTTTGAAGATCTAAACCTTCAAGCCAAGCTCCGCCGAAAGCCGGGCCGTGACCCCTTTGATCAGGGGAATCAGCTCGGCCATTTTTTCCAGTGGCATGTACGGCACGGTGCTGGCAATGCTGATACCGGCAACAATGCGCTGGCTGGCATCACGAATCGGCGCGGCCACACAGCGAATCGACGGTTCGTTGTCCTCCAGATCGAAAGCGTAACCGCCCGCCACGTACTCGATCATGCGCTGCTGAAACTGCTCCCAGGATTGCTCCGGGTGCTGCGGCCAGAAAAGATTTTTCCCACCCTCCGGCAAGCTGACTTCGTACAGCCGTTGCCATTCTTCCTGCGTGTCATCCAGCATCAGCGCCTTGCCGATTCCGGTGCGCGCCAACGGCATGCGATGGCCGACCCGCGAGCGCATTTCCGGGCCATTTCGTCCCGGATTCTTGAGCAGGTACAGCACCTCGTCACCTTCACGAATCGCCAGGTGAATGGTGTCGCCGGTCAACGCCGACAACTCATCCAGATACGGACCGGCCAGGGTCACCAGGGGCAGTTCCTCGCGCGCCTGGAAACCCAGCTCGATCAGCTTCGGCCCCAGCAGATAACCGACTTGCGGCACCACGCGCAGATAGCGCTCGTCCACCAGGCAACTGGCCAGACGATGGGTGGTGCTGCGCGTTGTGCCGATCAGCCGGGCAATTTCCTTGAGATCGCGGGCGCCACTGGCCACGGCCTGCACCACACCCAGACCGCGAAGCAGAGTCTGAGTGCCGGTGGGCGCGGCGTCCTTGGCGATTTTTGGGGCGTCTTCCTGCATATCCAGCCTTTACCGTTGAGCGAGGGAACGGGCGGCATTATGGATTGAGGTGAGTTAAAAATCACTCACCACTCGGCGAAGCTGCCATCGGCATGGCGCCAGATCGGGTTGCGCCAGCGGTGCCCGACCGCCGCGCGTTCGATCACGTATTCCTCGTTGATCTCGATCCCCAGGCCCGGGCCGTTGGGGATTTTCACGAAGCCTTTGTCATAATCGAACACCCGCGGATCCTTGACGTAATCCAGCAAGTCGTTGCTCTCGTTGTAATGAATGCCCAGGCTCTGTTCCTGGATGAACGCGTTGTAGCAAACCGCGTCCAGTTGCAAACACGCCGCCAAGGCAATCGGGCCCAGCGGGCAATGCAGCGCCAGCGCGACGTCGTAGGCTTCGGCCATGTTGGCGATCTTGCGGGTTTCGGTGATACCGCCGGCGTGCGACGCGTCCGGCTGGATGATGTCGACGTAACCTTCGCTGAGCACGCGCTTGAAATCCCAGCGCGAGAACAGGCGCTCGCCAAGGGCAATCGGCGTGCTGGTCAGCGGCGCCAGTTCCTTCAGCGCTTCGTAGTTTTCGCTGAGCACCGGCTCTTCGATGAACATCAGTTTGTACGGATCGAGTTCCTTCATCAGCACCTTGGCCATGGGTTTGTGCACCCGGCCATGGAAGTCCACGCCGATGCCGACATTGGGGCCGACCGCATCACGCACGGCGGCGACGTTGGCCAGGGCCAGGTCGACTTTCTCGAAGGTATCGAGGAATTGCAGCTCTTCAGTGCCGTTCATTTTCACCGCAGTGAAACCACGTCCCACCGCTTCTTTGGCCGCGCGCGCAGTGTCTGCCGGCCGGTCACCGCCGATCCACGAATACACACGGATTTTGTCCCGCACCTGACCACCGAGCAGATCGCTGACCGACACACCCAAGGCCTTGCCCTTGATGTCCCACAGCGCCTGGTCGATACCGGCCAGCGCACTCATGTGGATCGCACCGCCCCGGTAGAAGCCGCCGCGGTAAAGCACGGTCCAGATGTCTTCGATGTTGCGTGGGTCTTTGCCGATCAGGTAGTCGGACAACTCTTCAACGGCAGCCGCCACGGTGTGGGCGCGACCTTCGACCACAGGCTCGCCCCAACCGGTCACGCCCTCGTCGGTTTCGACCTTGAGGAAGCACCAGCGCGGCGGAACGATGAAGGTGGTGAGTTTGGTGATTTTCATCTTTTTGTCCCTCTTATAGATGCAGCGCGCTCGGCGCCAAAAAGTCTTAACGCAGAGCGTTCCATGCAGCGACATACGCCTTGGCGTTCACAGCAACTTCTTCAGGCGTCATACCCGGTTTGAACAACCCGGAACCGAGGCCGAAGCCTTTGACACCGGCGTCAATGAACACCTGCATGTTGTCCGGGGTGATTCCGCCGACCGGCGCCAGAATGGTTCCGGCTGGCAGCACCGCGAGCCAGGCTTTGACGACCGCCGGTCCCATTTGCTCGGCCGGGAACATTTTCAGCACGTCCGCCCCTTCGGCCAATGCGGCAAAGGCTTCGGTCGGCGTCGCCACACCCGGCGACAGGTACAACCCCGCCGCCTTCGCCGCACGCAATACCTTGGCATCGCTGTGGGGCATGACGATCACCTGGCCGCCTGCCGCTTTCACCTGCTCGACCTGTTCCGGCGTTAGCACCGTGCCGGCGCCGATCAGGCAATCGGTGGGCAAGGTACTGCGCAGGATACGGATACTTTCGTACGGCTCAGGGGAATTGAGCGGCACTTCGATGACGCGAAATCCGGCGGCGTAAAGGACTTCTCCGATAGCCGCCGCTTCCTGCGGTCGCAGGCCGCGCAGGATCGCGATCAAACCGTTTTGCGCCAGGGCTTGCTTGAGCATGTCAGACCTCCAGTCAGGTTTAACGGGATGGATGTCAGGTGACGAGCCCGGCAGCGAGTGCCAACTGCCATAACCCGCGTTCGGTGGCGTGTTCGGCCAGCATCACGCGAGCAAAACCGCAGGCGTCGAGGGCTCGGCTGTAGCGGGCACAGAGCCCGGCATTACCAATGAGGATGATCGACGGCAGATGAACGCTGTTGCGCCGACGCCGCTGAACAGTAGCCAGTGCCAGCAGCTCGTGACCGATCAGCAGGCCGGACAAATAGTCCGGTTGCGCGCTGCCGCTCAGCTCGCCGGTCAGCCCGAGGCTGCGGGCACTGAACAACGTCGACAACGGCCCCATCTCGCCATCCGCTGACAGGGCCACTTGCACACCACGGTCAAACGCGTCGCCATCGAAAGTTGCGCCGAGTTGCTGGGTGCGCCCGAGAATGCTGTGTTCGCTGAGCACGGCGAAGACTTCGCCGGTCATGAAGGTATCGAAATGCACGATGCAGCCGTCGGCCACTTCCACCCATTTCGAATGACTGCCCGGCAGACCGATCAACAGATCACCGCCCTTTCCATCCGGCAGATTTTGCAGCACGCCGAGAACCTGGGTTTCTTCGCCGCGCATCACGTTCGGCAGATGCGAACGCTGAATCACGCCCGGCACGATGTGCACATTGACACCGCGAAGACTGCGAATAGTTTGTAGGGAAGTTCCCAGATTGGCGACGTTTGCCGGCGTGTCGCAGTAGGCCGCTTCGCGCCAGCCTTGAGCGCTGCCGACCATGCCACAGGCGATCACCGGCAAATCAGGCTGCGCATCAAGCCAGTCACCGCAGGCCTCATCGAAGGCCAATTCAAACCCGTCGGTGTACACCTGACCGGCGATCACTCGCGGCGCTCCAGGCAACTGCATGATTCCGCACGACAGCGAACGCTGATCGAACACCTTGCCGTCTGCGGCGAGTTTGTAAGCACGTAATGAGGTTGTCCCCCAATCGAGCGCGATCAATTGCGCCAGCATCGCTTCACCTGTTTTGTTTAATGGCAGTGAGTGAGCTGGACTATAAACCCGGTCGCGGGGAAATCTCAATATATAAATATCACTCCCACATATTGGGATAAACTCAAAAAAAGAATTACTTGCCCTCCGCAAACTCCCGCAACACCGCCCCATCCATCCGATACCGCACCCACTCTTCCTGCGGTTGCGCACCCAGCGATTTGTAGAATTCGATCGCCGGCTTGTTCCAGTCCAGCACGCTCCACTCGAATCGGCCGCAATCATTGGCGCAGGCAATCTTCGCCAAGTGGCGCAGCAGGGTTTTACCGGCGCCGCCGCCGCGCTGTTCGGGAGTGATGTAGAGGTCCTCGAGGTACAGGCAGTTGCTGCCGAGCCAGGTGGAATAGCTGAAGAAGAACACGGCGAAGCCGATCGGCAAGCCGTCGCGCAGGCAGATCAGGCCGTGGGCGGTGGCGCCTTCGCTGAAAAGGCTGCGCTCGATGTCGGCAACGCTGGCGATGACTTCGTGGCGGGCCCGTTCGTAATCGGCCAGTTCAGTGATGAATCCGAGGATTTGCGGTGCATCGCTGGGGGTCGCGGGGCGGATTTCGATCGTCATGGACGTGCCTTCGTCAAAGTGGAAAACGCCATACTAAGTCGGCGCGCGATGTGTGGCGAGGGAGCAAGCTCCCCTGGGAAAAAAGCGCTTCAGCCACCGAACCGTTCGTCGTTCATCAGGCACCAAACCAAATCGGGGGCGGACCAATATCGGGTAAGGACTCTAATTAAATGGAGACGACACCATGATCATGTCCCGACTGACCGCCTTAGCTCTGGCTACGCTGTTGTCCTCTACTGCCTTCGCCGCCACCGACGCCACCGGTACCGACCCGGTCGAGAAACCCAAATCCCCCGCCATCCAAAGCGCACCCGGTATCAACACCAATGGCACAGGCATCGACAGCAACCTGCCTCCGTCCACGGGCACCGACCCGCGGATCCAGGGCAACGACGCCGGCCGTCAAGGTGGCATGAACATGCCCGCCCCCCAGGCACCCGATAACGCAGGCTCCGGCACCGGGTCGAAAACCACCACCGGTGGCTCGGGTTCCGAAGGCGGCGCCAGCCAATAAATCGCCCACGCGAGCTATCCACATCCATGAAGAGGTAACCATGAACGTCGATAAAAGCCTTGAAAAAGAAGTCCTGACCCGCTTGCTGCATGCCCATCCGAGCGGACTAGGCAAGGAGCTTCTGGACAATTACCGGGGAGAGAAAGTCGTAGCGAGCACCCTCGCCACGCTGCAGGATCGCGGGTTGATCCAGCACGGTCATGTGATTTGCAACGAGGCCGGTGAGCACTCGTTGAATTTGCCGATCAAGTTGAGTTCGGCTGGGGTTGAGGCGGCGCGAAAGCTGGACGTGTAAACGTTTGAGGGCCCCCTCGCGGGCACGCCTCGCTCCTACAAGGAATCGCGTGATTCCTGTAGCGAGGGTTGCCCGCGAAGACGTCAGATCAGGCGCCTGAGGTCTTGCTGATCAACGCATTAACCTCATCAGCCCCAGGCGAAGTCGCCGGCCCCCACCGTGTGACCGCCAACGCCGCTGCCGCATTCGCCCGCCGCGCCGCCTCTCCCGCCGACAACCCTTGCGCCAAACCGGCCACAAACACTCCGGCGTGTGCATCGCCCGCGCCGTTGCTGTCCACCGCTTCCACTTCGAAACCCGGCACATGCTGACGATCGCCGCGCTGACTGATCCAGCACCCTTGCGGCCCATCGCGAATCACCATCAACACATCGGCGGGCAGATGATTGGCCAATCGTTCCAGTGCCTCGGCAATGTCCGCCGCCCCGGTAAACTGTAGCGCCTCAACGCTGTTGCTGGTCCACAGATCAACGCGCGTCAACAAGGCCCGCATCAACGGCGCATCAGACGTTTCCACCAACGGGCCCGGATCGAACACCACCTTGACCCCGGCAGGCAACGCCAGCAACCAATCCACCAGCGCCTGAGCCTTGCCGACCTGCAGGAGGCTGTAGCCACTGACGTAGACATAATCACCCGCCTCGGCCGGCACGCTCGCCAGGTCCTCGTCAGTCACTTCGCCCTCGGCACCAATGTAGGAAATGAAACTACGTTCAGCCGAGGCGTCCGTGATTGCCACGCACAATCCGGTATCTCGCTCGGCGCTGTGCCTAATGCCGATACGAATGCCTTCAGCCTTCATCGCCTCACGCGCCATATCACCGAAACGACCGGTGCCATGACGGCCAAGGTAAACCACCTGCATGCCATTACGCGTAGCGGCGGCCATCACGTTGAACCCGCCGCCGGCTTGGAAACTGGCGGACTGCGCCAGCACGTCGCCGCCCGACCGCGGCAGTTTATCCACGGCCATGACCAGGTCGATGATGACCTGGCCGGTGTGCAACATTTTAGGCATGAGCGCTCTCGATCAACCCGGCGCGGCGATCCTTCGCCCCGCCGAGTACCAGGTAAATCCCGCCGGCCACCAGGAAAGTCACGACCCAGCCGAGGCCGTTATGACCCAGCCAAGAGTCGGACAGGAACCCGCGGAACCAGACGGTTTGTTCGGTGGCGCCGATGGTGGTGAAGCTGAAACCCAGCACGATCGCCAGCGCCCACGCACCAAAGGCACGCCACTCGACACCACCGAGATACCAGTAGGCGCTGCTCGGGCTTACGTCCAGCAGGTCTTTCGGGCTGTAGTAATGACGATGAATCAGGTCGACGACGAAGATCCCGACCCACGCCGTGATAGGCACCGCCAGCAGGGAAATGAAGGTAATGAACGGGCCGTAGAAACTGTCGGCGATCAGCATGAAGTAAATCGAACCGGCGAAGATCGCAACGATATCAACGACGACTGCGTAGACGCGTTTGACCTTCAGGCCAAGGGTGAGTGTAGTCAGACCAGCCGAATACACCGACAGATTGTTCGACAGCAGCAAGCCGCCGAAGGCGGTGATCAGGTACGGCACGGCCATCCAGGTCGGCAGCATGTCGCGGATCGCGATGATCGGGTCGGTGGCCGAAGCCAGGTCATTGTTACCCACCGACAGCAAGCCGCCAAGGGTGATCAGCAACACCAGCGGAATTCCCGCTCCGAAGGCGGCCGAGGCCACCAGACGCACGGCCTTGACGCTGCGGTGCTGATAGCGCGACATGTCGGCACCGGCGTTGGCCCAACCAATCCCGGTGCCGGCGGCCATGGTGCCGACGCCGATGATCATCGCGCTAAGCGGTGCAGGCGTAGCGTTGAACACAGCGCTCCAGTCGACGGTGGCGCAGAGGAAACCGCCGACCAGAATGTTCAGCGCGCCGAACACGTAGGTCGCCCACTTCTGAATCACCAGCAACGTCGCGTGACCGAGTCCCGACACAGACAAGGTCAGCAGCACGAAAATCGCGATGAAGATCAGGGTCAACACAGGCGCACTTTTGGCTTCCACCGCAGAGCCGAACAGGATCGAGCACAGCGACAACAACACGAAAGCGGCTGTGGTGGTGTTGACGGTTTCCCAACCCAGCCGCGACATCAGCGAAACCAGCGTCGGGCCGATATTGCCGCGCACACCGAAGATCGCCCGTGACAGTGTCAGGCTCGGTGCGCGACCACGGCGACCGGCGATGGAAATGATCCCGACCACCGCGAAGGAACCCGCGGCGCCGAGGATCGCAACGATGATCGCCTGCCAGATCGCCAAGCCGCGGAACGCCACCAGCGTGGCACCCAGCGGCAGGCCGAGGATGGAAATGTTCGCGGCAAACCAGACCCAGAACAGCTGCAGCGGATGACCGTTGCACTCCGCTTCCGGCACCGGCTCGATGCCACGGGTTTCCAGTTGCCCGGCGCTTTGCCCGGTGTTCGATGAACTCATGAAAATGCTCCTTTTGCCTTTGTTGTGGTTATGGGCAATGACGGAAGACAAAACGACATCCCGGCTGTCCTGGCCAAGTCAGTGCGGTCCATTGCGGGTGAAAAATTCAAGTATGCGGCGCGGCCTTCGTCGGATCGCCGCCCGGAGCAAGCCCGCTCCCACATGGGAACGCGATCAACTGTGGGAGCGGGCTTGCTCGCGAAGAGGCCAGCCCAGTCAACGCAAATCTAAAAGCCCCTGCACCAACGGCTCCAGATCCAACGCGTTGACGGCTTTGACCTTGTCGATCATCGCCACCGGCCAACTCTCAAGCCCCAGACAGGCCCCGAGCATGGCCCCCAGAATCGCCGCGATGGTGTCAGTGTCACCGCCCAGACTGGCAGCCATGCACACTGCTTCGAAGGCGTTCATTTCGCCGACGGCCACTTGTTGCGCCAAGGCAAACGAAACCACCACCGACTCCTGTGACGCTACCGAAGTACCGATCAAGTCGTACATCAAGTCCGCCAGGAACGCCTTGTCACTGTCGACGCTGATGGTCCGCGCCCAACTGATGCGCGAGGCAATGCGCCCGCCCGCGACCCAATGGCCGTGGCTTTCCGCCTGCTGAGCGACTTGCTGGCCGAGGTTCAATGCCTCGCCCAGATCCATGCCGTTGATGCCGGCAGACACCACTGCCGCCACCGCTGCTGCGCTGGAAATACCCAACGTGGTGTTGTGAGTGACCTGGCAGGCCTGCACGACGGCGTTGATGAAACGCTCGGGATCGCTGACATTCGCCGAAATCCCGACCGGTGTGATACGCATTGCCGCGCCGTTGGTGGAGCCGTAGCGCCCTGCTTCTTCCGGCGAATGACCGGCGAGGATCATCTCGATCGCCCGTTTGGTGGAAGGCCCGAGCAAATCCTTCGAGCCCTTCGCCTCCATCGCGGCTTCCCATGCGATCAGGCGTTGGGCGAGTACCGCCGGTTTGATCTTGCCCTTGCCGTCGATCAACAACTGACCGACCAGAATTGCCTGCTCGGTGTCGTCGGTGATCGAGCCCTTGGGCATGTTTGCAGCGATGGGTTGATCGGGGCCGGCGTCTTGCAGATCAGTGATTTCACCGAAACGCGCCTTGATCTCCGCGCGGCTCAGGGACTGGGTCGGCATGCCCAACGCATCGCCCAGGGCCAATCCGTAAAATGCACCCAAGGCACGATTGAGCGCGGTCATTGTGGGTTTCCAAATTGCAGGTGCAGGCGAAAGTGCACGGGATCGAGCAGGCTTTCGACTTGCTCCATGAAGCGGTTTTGCCGGTCGTACGTGGTGCGCAAGGCTTTGAGGAACACCGTTCCGACAGGGCGGCCGAGCAGCTCGGCGTCTTCGGTGTTCAAGGGTTCGGCGCCGAGCCATTGATCACCGCGCTCGCCGATGTAGCCGTAGGCAGCCAGGGTGATTGTCAGGGAATTGTCGATCAGCCCGACACGCGGCAGGCTTTCCAGGCCTCCGGTGGCGGGCATCAACGAACGTTCGAGGGAAACCAGCGTACCGTCATTGGAACGACGGCGACGGTCGAGCGTGATGAACTGGTCGGTGCCGAAACGCGACAGCAGGTCAGGACGGGTCACCGCCTCTAGCCGCAACACCTCGGTGTTGACCAGCGCTCCGCTGTCGGCCAGGGCTTGCGCCCAGCCGTTGCGCTGATCGAGCACCACACCGTCGAAGGTGACGATGGAACCGACCCCGCTTTGCGTCGCGATGTAGTGGCGCCGTTTCAGTTCGGCCAGGGCTTCACGCAGCGTGCCGCGGCTGACTTTGAATTCTTGAGCCAGCTGATGCTCACCCGGCAATAGAAAACCGTCCTCCATGAGGCCGCTTTCAATGCGCCGGATGAGTTCGTCGACCACCCGTTGTTTCTTGTCGAATCGTACCTGTCTAATCATGTACAACGTGATAACCGAAACGGGTTGTAACGGGCAAGACATATTTAGGGGAGATGACGGGAGGCCGGGGATTTAAGAGTCCCCTGTGGGAGCGAGCTTGCTCGCGATGGCGTTGGCACATCCAACATCAATGTGTCAGACCTGCCGCTATCGCGAGCAAGCTCGCTCCCACAGGTAACGGAAAATCAGCGTTGTTTCAGGCGGTCGATGACGACGGCCAGCAGCAAAATCGAACCACGAATCACATACTGATAAAACGTATCGATGTTCTTCAGGTTCATCGCATTCTCGATGATCGCCAGAATCAACACCCCGGCAATCACATGCCGGATCATGCCGATCCCGCCACTCAGCGACACTCCGCCGAGCACGCAAGCCGAGATCACCGTCAGTTCGAAACCCTGGCCGATCATCGGCTGACCGGACGTCATCCGCGAAGCCAGAATCACCCCGGCCAGCGCCCCGATCACGCCATGCACGGCGAAGATGATGATCTTGGTCCGGTCAACATTGACCCCGGCCAGCAATGCCGCTTCCTGGTTGCCGCCGATGGCCATGGTGTTGCGCCCGTAGGTGGTGTAGTTCAGCAGCCAGCCGAAAAACAGGAAGCAGACGATGGTGATCAGAATCGGCACCGGCACACCGAACAACTGGCCGTTACCGAAGACGAAGAATGATTCCTGCGACACGCCCACCGCTTTGCCATTGGCAAAAATGTAAGCCAGACCGCGAACGATCTGCATGGTCGCCAGCGTGGTGATCAATGCGTTGACCCGCAACTTGGCAATCACGATCCCGTTTATCAGTCCGACGATCAGCCCCATGCACAGCGCCGCAGCCACGCCGAGAAACACACTGTCGGTGTCGCGCATTACCACCGCCGCGACCACGCCGGCACAGGCAATCACTGACCCCACCGACAGGTCGAAATGCCCGGACGCCAGGCAATACAGCATGGTGCACGCGGCAATCCCGGTGGTGGAAATCGCCAAGCCCAGGCCGCGCATGTTCAGCGGCGAAAGGAAGTTGTCGATCAGCAAGGTGCAGAGCACGAAAATGCCGACGGCCGCCAGCAGCATCACCCAGTCGTCGAGAAAACGCCGCAGGTCCAGCGGTTTACGCGTGGTAGGCAGAGCGTTGTTTCGGGTTGTCATCATAGTCACCTCTCAGTTCGTCACGCCGTCATCGCGTTGGCGCGGCAAAGCCAATTGCAGCAGGTTGGATTCGTTGGCTTCGTCACGGGACAGTTCACCGCGCATCGCGCCTTCGCAGAGCACCAGGATGCGGTCGGAAATGCCCATGACTTCCATCAGGTCGCTGGACACCACGATCACCGCGATTCCGCTTTCCGCGAGGTTATGGATGATCTGGTAGATCTCGGCTTTGGCGCCGATGTCGATGCCGCGAGTCGGTTCGTCGAGCAGCAGGATTTTCATCGGCATCGACAGCCAGCGACCAAGAATCGCCTTCTGCTGATTACCGCCGGACAGGTACATGATTTTCTGCGCCGCGTTGGGCGTCTTCACTTTCAGCGCCTTGATCTGCTTGTCCGCGTTGCCCTTCTCCCACAGGCCGCGCAACAGGCAACCCAAGGTGGAATGGGCACCGCGCGCGCTGATGTTGATGTTCTCGGCAACGCTGGAGAGCGGCAGGATGCCCTCCTTCTTGCGATCCTCTGGGCACAGTAGAATGCCGGCTGCAATCGCATCGCGGGGTGAACGCAGCTTCAGCTCATGGCCGCGCAATTCCAGGCGCCCGGCGGTGTTGCGTTCAAGGCCGCTGAGCATGCGAAACAGTTCGGTGCGGCCGGCGCCGACCAGGCCGAACAACCCCAGAATTTCGCCTTTGTGCGCGTCGAAACTCACCGGCTCGCGCAAGCCCGGCCCGAGTAAACCGTCGACCCTCAGCGCCACCGCGCCCCGCTTGCGCGGGCGGTAGTCGTAGATGTCCTGAATGTCGCGCCCGACCATGCACGTGACCAACTGATCGTGAGTCAACTCGCTCATGTCCTCGAAAGTGCGCACGTAGCGGCCGTCCTTGAACACCGTCACCGCGTTGCAGATGCGGAACACTTCTTCCATGCGATGGGAAACGTAGAGCACCACTTTGCCCTCGTCGCGCAGGCGTCCGATGATCGTCATCAAGCGATCAATTTCTCGCGCCGAGAGGCTGCTGGTCGGCTCATCGAACGCAATCACATGGGCACCACGGGACAACGCCTTGGCGATTTCCACCAGTTGCCGCTGACCGAGGGACAGGCGCCCGACTTTCTCCTGCGGATCGATTTCATCGGCCAGGCCTTTGAGGCAGGCCAAGGCTTGCTGACGCAGCACGCCGCGATTGATCAGGCCGAAACGGGCGGGCAAATGACCGAGAAAAAGGTTCTCCGCCACACTCATTTCCGGGACAAGGTGCAGTTCCTGATGGATCACCGCCACCCCACTACCGATGCTGTCGGCGGTGGATCTGAAGATCATCGTTCGCTCGCCGATCTGCAAATCACCGCTGCTCGGCGTGTAAGCGCCGCCGAGGATTTTCAGCAGGGTCGATTTGCCGGCGCCGTTCTCGCCCATCAACGCGTGAACCTGCCCCGGATGGGCGACGAAGCTGATGCCGTCCAGCGCCTTCACCCCGGGAAAGGTCTTGCCGATCCCGTTGAAGCGCAGGCTACCGCCGACGCTGTCATGTTGTGTCTGTACGTGCGCGTGCATATCTCACCTCATCAACAGGTCAGGCAACCCCTTCGCCGGGGCCGCCGATGAAATCAACCGCCCCTCAGTTCCAGAGGCCGATCTTTTCCAGTTCCTGCTTGAAGTTGTCGCGCGTGATCAGGGTCACGTCGTCCATCGCCGTGTACTTCGGTGGTTCTTTGCCGGTGGTGACCCACTCGTACATCATCTCGGCGGTTCTGTAGCCCTCGATGTGCGGGCTCGGCAGCATCGAGCCGAAGAAGCCGCTGTCGGGTTTTTTCAGCTCGCCAATCGCGTCGGTGCCATTGATGCCGATGCCGATCACGTTGGCCGCGGCAAAACCGGCGCTCTCGGTGGCGCGCACGCCGCCCAGCACAGTGTTGTCGTTCATGCCGCCGATGATCAGGTTTTTCGCCGAGCCTGGCAGTTTCACCAGCGCCGAGTTGGTGGCGTCCATGCTGCCCGGCACGTCGAGGGTTTTCAGTGCCGAGAAGAGGATGTGGTCTTTTGGCATGCCGGCGTCTTCCAGCGCTTTGACCGAACCGTCGGTGCGCTTCTTGCCGGTGTCGAGCTCGTTATAGGTGTTGATCACCGCGTAGGTGTCTTTCCAGTCCCAGCCGCGTTTTTTCGCTTCGCTGGCCATCGCCGCGCCCTGTTTCTGGCCGACTTCAAAAGCCGCCATGCCGAGGTACGGAACGTCCTCCATGAACTTGCCGCTGGCATCGACAAAGCGGTCATCCACGGCAATCACTTTCAAACCGTTGAGCTTGGCCTTGGCCATGATCGCCGGGCCGAGGGACACGTCCGGCGGGCAGATCACAAAACCCTTGGCGCCGTTGGCGGCCAGGCTGTCGATGGCGGAAAGGGTCTTCTCGCCATCCGGCACGGCGATCTTGATGACTTTGAAGCCCTTCTCTTTGCCGGCCTTTTCCGCGAACGCCCATTCAGTCTGGAACCAGGGCTCTTCAGCCTGCTTGACCAGAAAACCGATCTTCACTTCCTCGGCCGCCAGCAGCGAGCTGCTGAGACTGAACGCAGTAACCGCCAGAGCGGCAGAGAACAGGGAACGGATCCCACGACGACGATTCATAAGCTGACTCCTTGTTATTTTTTTGAGCGTTATTTTGAAAGCCGGTACAGCAAATAGTCATATCGTATGATGATTGGATTTCAGGCGTAGTTCCGCGCCTGAAAACCCTTTTCCTCAGTCGTGGTACATGACCGAGCGACCACCATCGATGGTGATGCACGATGCGTTGATGAATGGCGCTTCGTCGCTGGCCAGAAAAACGGCGGTCATCGCCACTTCAATCGGCTGACCGATGCGCCGCGGCGGATGCAGATCGAATGCGCGCTGGCGTTCGGCGTGCGGGTCGGAAAAACCGTTCCAGTAATCGACGTTCAACTGGGTTTCGATGTAGCCCGGAGCGATGGCGTTGACGCGAATGCCCTTCGGCGCGTATTCGATGCCCAACGCGCGGGTCAGGCCAAGCAAACCGTGCTTGGCCACCGGGTACGGAAAGCAGCCCGGAATAATGTGATTTGAATGGGTCGAGGCGATGTTGATGATGCTGCCGACGCCCTGCTCGATCATTTGCGGCAGCACCGCCTTGCAGCCGTACCACGCGCCGTCGAGGTCGATGGCGAAGCAGCGGCGCCAGTCCTCTTCGGTCATTTCCAGAGGATCGCGGAACACGTTGACGCCGGCGCAGTTGACCAGCACATCGATGCGGCCATGCCGATCGATCGCCAGTTCGGCCATGGCGTGCAGGTCCTGCTGGTTGGACACATCAGCCTTGATTGCGTGAACGTTGAAGCCTCTGTCCCGCCACCGCGCTGCGTTTTGTTCGACTTTCTCACCCAGAATGTCGCTGATGATCAATTTCGCTTGCTGTAAGGCGAAGGCCGCGACGATCGCCTCGCCAATGCCTTGAGCGGCGCCCGTCACCAGCACGATTTTGTCGTTCAGGCGCTTGCCCTTTGGCGGTTCGGGCAGCGGCGGCAGGGAGAGACGTTCAGCCATGGATCAGAACTCCCTTTTCCAGGCACGACAAAAGCCGGGCATCTGTCGATGTCCGGCCAAAAAGCTTTTTGGAAAATCGCTGCATCACTTCACCTGTTTTGTTTTTTTAAGTGTGAGTGCGTGTAACTGATGGAGCCGACTATAAACCCGACCGCCAGACAATCTCAATATATAATTTTACATCCCATATTTTGGGATTTACCCAGCAAATCTCGTACAGGTTTTTCCGGGCACGTCGACCTGAAGCGACAACACCGCGCCGTCCAGCGGATGGTAGAGCGGGCTTGCGGCGCTGGTGATGTAAAGGGTTTTCAGGTCTGCGCCGCCGAACACGCAACTGGTGGGGCGGCTGACCGGCAGTTCGATCACGCGATCGACCTGCCCCTCCGGCGTCAGTCTGAGCAGGCAACTTCCGTCCCAGCGTGTGTTCCAGATGTAACCCTCGCTATCCATCGCCGAGCCGTCGGGTCCGCCGCGTTCATGTGGACCAAACCAGACATACGCGGTGTCCAGACGACCGTCAGTGGTTATGAAATGCCGATAGAGCGTTCTGTCCAAGCTGTCGGCGAAGTAGAGCGTGGTGGCGTCGTCACTCCACAACAACGTGTTGGGAATGCCCAATCCGCGCAGCAGCGGCGTGATCCGAGCATCGCGATCGATACGAAACAAGCCGCCGGAACGCCGCACAATGGGCAGGTCTTCCCCGGTTTCGTCGATGTTGTTCTGCATGGTGCCGAGCCAGAGCCGGCCCTGCGCATCGCAACGGGCTTCGTTGGCGCGGTTGCCGGGTTGCGGGTCGGCGACGCAGAACAAGGTCAGTCGTGGCTCAAGTCCCGGTGAATCCAGATCGAGCCGGTACACGCCGCTGCTCAATGTCACCAGCGCATCGCCGCTTTCACAGGGAATGAAGGCTGACACGTGCTCGGGCATCTGCCAGATTTGCACGTTGGAACCGATCAGGCGCAGTACTTGTTTACCGGCAATATCGACCCAGTAAAGCGCTTGCGTCGGCGCATCCCAGAACGGGCCTTCACCGAGGTGTGCCCGGTGTTCGGTCAATGCGATCCATTCCATGAAACCTCCTGTTGATTGGTCTTTGTGGGAGCGGGCTCTGTGTTTTTAGCCGGCTTTTTTGTCGGCCATGACTTTCGGGTAGAAGCGTTTGATTGCAAGGTCCGCGTTGTCGATCAGGGTCATGCAGGCCCACACGCCGCGTGCCGCATCACGAGCAGCGATGGCATCGGCCATGTCTTTGTGAATGGGCAGTGTGCGGCGCAATTCGTCCGGGTCAGCGGCGGAGACTTCGAAAGATACCGCCAGTAACGCGCCGAGGGCCGGGACCATTTGTTCGATGAATTGATTGTGGCTGGCGGCGAGAATGCACTCGTGAAAAAACTGGTCGGCGCGGTTGTAATCGACGCCGCTTTCCACGGCGCGTTCCAGCGCGTTATAGGCTTGGCACACCGCGTTCACCTGTTCCACGGTCGCCCGTTCACAGGCCCAGCGCACGGCCATCGGCTCGATGGTACGACGCAGGTCAAGCAGGTCGTCGACAAAGTTTTCCGGCAAACCACTGCGTGAAAGCCAGCCGACGACTTGCGGATCGAAGAGGTTCCAGCGGCGCACCGGCAATACCCGCGTGCCAACTTTCGGTCCGACTTCCAGCATGCCTTTGGCGACCAGGGTTTTGATGGCTTCGCGGATGACCGTGCGACTGACGCCGAGTTGCTCACCCAAATCGGCTTCGACTTTGAGCATTTCGCCGGGTTTCACTTGGCCGGTGGCAATCCAGCAACCCAGCCAATCGACCGTCGATGCGTGAAAGCTGCTGGACATGGGCACCTCGAAGCAGGGACGGCAAAAAGCCGTTCGCGATGGATGTCCACGCTAATCATCACATGATTGGCTGTCAATTTGATTTTTCGGAAGAATCTACAATTCCAATGTGGGAGCGAGCTTGCTCGCGATGGCGGCGTAACAGGCAACATTGATATTGAATGTTCTGCCCCCATCGCGAGCAAGCTCGCTCCCACAGTTTTATGTGTTACGGCTCAAGACCGATCGGGAAGAACACGCCGCCGCTCCACACGCCGAGCCAGCGCTGCCCGTCCATCTCACGAGTTACCGCCAGTTCCACCAATTGGTAAAACACATTGCGGTGAATCAGGGCTTCGAGATTGGTGCGCACATGCACGTAAGGCGCAGGCTCTTGTGTCACCGGATCAATCACTACGCGGATCGCATGCTCAGCACCGGCCTCGGCGGTCTCATCGACGTTAGTGGTGAAGCGCAAGACCTGGGCTTCACCCTCGCCTTCGACATCCACAGCAACTGCCACGAACGGTGCATCGTCGACTGTGATGCCGACTTTCTCGACCGGGGTGATCAGGAAATAATTATCGCCGTCGCGGCGAATGATGGTGGAGAACAGCTTGACCATCGGCTTGCGCCCGATCGGCGTGCCCAGGTAATACCAGGTGCCGTCGCGGGCGATGCGCATGTCGATGTCGCCGCAGAAGTCGGGGTTCCACAAGTGGACCGGTGGCAAGCCTTTGGTCTTGGGGATTTGCCCCAACAGGTCGTTGGCTTTTTGCGGGCCACTCATGGCGTTCTCCTCGGGTTACTGGTCGCTGAGTCCCAGCAGGCTACGCGCGTATTGCTCCAGCGGCGGGCCCATCAGGTCTTCTGGCTTTTTGTCATGGAACGTCAGTAAACCGCCACGACTCTTGATACGCGCAGTATCAATCAAATACTGGGTGCTGGTCTCGATCAACATGATCTGAATCACGCCGGTATCGATACCGAGGCGATCCACGGCTTCCTGATCGAGCCATTCGTCCGAGTTGCCGATGCGGTCATCAGACTTGGCGAAACGGGTATAGAGCAGATAATGCGCACCGGCCGCACGGGCTTCGCCCATGGCCTGGTCGAGGCCTTCCGGCGCACGCGCACGGCGAACCATCGGGAAGTATTCGATAAAGCCATCGAAGGCGACTTCTGCAATCACGTTAGGACGTGGGTAAGCCGCGCTGCCCGGCGGTGCAAAGGCGCCCTGGGCGATATAGACGAACGAGTCCGGCTGAATGCGCAGGTTGTTCACCCGGCGGCTATCGCTGTGGTCCAGCAGACCCGCGTCGCTCATGTGGTAGCGAGTCCCTTCAGCCAGATCGCTGACATTCATGCAGCCACCAAGCGCCAAAACGGCCAGCAGCAAAACCAGGCTACGCATCCTACCCTCCAGAGGCCGGTGACGGAAAACCGGCGAATGGCCATGGGATGCAGCTTCCGCGCCAGTCCCTGAGATGATGAATATTTCGAGGTTGATAATATAGATTTGTGGCGAGGGAGCTTGCTCCCACTCGGCGGCGCAGCCGTCGTAAACCCGGAAAATGTGTTGTTTTTGTTAGTTTGGGGGCCGCTTCGCGACCCAGCAGGAGCAAGCTCCCTCGCCACAGGGCCGGATCAGCCGCCGATGATTTTCATGACAGTCGCGCCACCGGAAAACGCCACTTCCTGCTTGTCGCCCAAGGCTTTCACAAGAAGGCGCTGCAACGCAGGCAATGCCTGATGGCGCGGCTTGTCCAACAGATCACCGACATAGTGGCGGTTGCTGGAAGAAAGGCAGCCATGCAACCAGCCAGTCGACGACAAGCGCAGTCGCGAGCAGGTGCGGCAGAACGGAACGCTTTCGTTGGCGATCACTCCGAAGTAGCCCTGCCCTGGAATTTCATAGCGCACGGCAGTGGCATCGACGGGTGCATCGGCCTGGAGATATTCATAGCGTTCACCGATCAGGCTCAACAACTGTTGCAGGCTGACAAACTGCTGCAGGAACGCGTTGGAGTCGCTGGCCAGGTGGCCCATGCGCATCAGCTCGATAAAGCGCAGCTCATAGCCGCGCGCCAGGCAATAATCGAGCAGCGGCATCACCTGATCGAGGTTCTGTCCGCGCAACGGCACCATGTTGACCTTGATCTTCATGCCCGCGGCGCTGGCTTGATCCATGCCGTCCAGCACGGTCGCCAGATCACCGCCGCGAGCAATGCTGCGGAATGCACCGGCATCCAGGGTATCGAGGGAAACGTTGAGGCGACGAATGCCGGCGTCGACCAGCAGGGGCAGTTTTTTCGCCAGCAGTTGACCATTGGTGGTCAGACTGATGTCTTGCAGACCCATCCGCCCGACGGCGGTCATGAAGGCTTCGAGTTTGGGGCTGACCAGCGGTTCACCGCCGGTGATACGCAAACGCTCGATGCCAGCGGCTTCGATCAGATACGCCACACCGCGTGCCATGGCTTCGGCCGACAGTTCATCCTGCGCAGCGACCAGCCGCTTGCCGTTAGGTACGCAGTAGGTACACGCGTAATTGCAGGCTGAAGTCAGACTGATTCGCAGATTGCGAAAACGCCTGCCTTGACGGTCAACGATCATGGTCACTCCGGCACAGGGAAATCGGACGGCGTAAAACTTGACTCACAAATCAAGCTTTAGCAAGTCCTATGCCTGAGTATATTCCGGAGGTACTGCGCCATGTAGCGAATCATGGCGCAATAAGGCAACTGAATGACTTAGCTGCTCGGGGTGTCGGTGTCGCGCTTGCGCTTGTTGCCCATGCGCACGCCGATGTCCATCAGGAACTGGAAGAAACCTTCCTGATCTTCCAGCACATTGCTCCAGAACGGCGAGTGATACAGCGCCACGGCCCCGTGCACCAGCGCCCAGGACGCGCAGTAATGGAAATATGGCGGCACGTCTTCGAGTTTGCCTTCGCTGATCCGGCCTTTGATCAGCAGGGTCAGATGTTCGAAGTTCGAGGCGCGGATCTTGTGCAGCTCCACGATCATCTCCGGCACCTGATTGCCCTTGACCACCTTTTCTTCGAGGCGATCGAACAACCGGTAGCGTTGCGGATCGCGCATGCGGAATTCGAAGTAGGCCCGGGACAAGGCTTCCTTGTCCTTGTCGACGTCCGCCGAATGCAACAGCTCGTTCAGATCGCGCTCGTAATCGAGCATCAGACGCAGATAGATCTCCGCCTTCGATTTGAAGTGCTTGTAAATCGTGCCTTTGCCGATACCGACGGCATCAGCAATCATCTCGACGGTGACACTGTCTTCACCTTGGTCGAGGAACAGCTTGAGCGCGGTATCGAGAATTTCTTGCTCGCGGCGACGAAACTCACGGACCTTACGAGGTTCTTTATGCATAAGAAAAGGTCTGTAGGGGTCAAAATTCGAAGCCGCGTATTATGCCTAACTTGCGCAAAAATGCACGGATCATCCGACCATATCTGTGTTTCCGGATGAATTCTGGCAGGACCGTCATTTAATGAGAACGCTTCCGAAGCGCCCGTATTCCAAAATTGTTTAAAAACCTCGACCGGTAAACTGGACTCGGCGCAATACTGATCAATACTTCAACTGTCGGCGGGGCATCTCCCCCAAGTGTCGCGACGATATTGGTACCAACGGACCGCGTACCATTGTTTTACTCCTAATGGTCTTAACCCGGATTCACCCCCCAGAACCCGGGTTTTTTTTGCCTGCGATTTAGCCTTTCACATGCGCCAGCGGGAACAGTCGCTTGAAGTTTTCCGTCGTCTGCTCGGCAAATCGCTCGTAGGACTCACCGCGCAACATCGCCAGAAACTCTGCCACTTCCCGCACATACTGCGGCAGGTTCGGTTTGCCGCGATAGGGGATCGGCGCCAGGTATGGCGAGTCGGTTTCCACTAGCAAGCGGTCAGCGGGCACCTTGCTGGCCACGTCACGCAGCGCATCGGCATTGCGGAAGGTGACAATGCCGGACAAGGAGATGTAATAACCCATGTCCAGCGCCGCTTTGGCCATGTCCCAGTCTTCAGTGAAGCAGTGCAGGACGCCGGCCTGGGGCAGCGCGGCTTCGCGCAACAGGCTCAGGGTGTCGGCCCGGGCGCCGCGGGTGTGAATGATCACCGGCTTACCGGTCTGCTGCGCGGCGTGCAGGTGCAGGCGAAACGATTCCTGCTGCAACTCCGCCGCTTCGGGTTCGTAGTGATAATCCAGGCCGGTTTCACCGATCGCGACCACACGCGGATGGTTGAGCTCCTGCAACAGCCAGTCCAACGCCGGCGCAGCACCCGGCTGCACATCCAGCGGATGCACGCCGACGGAACAGTCGACATCGTCGTAACGCTCGGCCAGGGCTTTAACGTCAGCCGCGTTATCGACACTGACGCCGATACACAGAAAGTGCCCGACCCCGCGCTGTCGAGCCGCCTCGAGCGCGGCATCCAGGGAGCCGTCGTGGGCGGCGAGGTCGAGTCGATCAAGGTGACAATGGGAATCTACGAGCATAAAAGGACTGCACTTACATCGTATGGGTGGGACGGTCGGACTTCAGGGCTCCGGCCAGATGGGTTTCGATTTGACTGCGAGCGGTGTCGTCGCCGTCGTTGAACTGCACTCCGACGCCAGCAGCGCGGTTGCCTTGAGCGCCCCTGGGGGTGATCCAGGCGACCCTGCCGGCCACCGGAATTTTTTCCGGCTCGTCCATCAGGTTCAGCAACATGAATACTTCATCGCCCAACCTGTAGTTTTTGTTGGTCGGGATAAACAGGCCACCGTTCTTGATGAATGGCATGTAGGCCGCGTACAGCACGGACTTGTCCTTGATGGTCAGGGACAAAATACCGTTGCGCGGCCCCGGGTTTACGGCGTCATTCATGCTGACCTCCACTGCTGATGTTCAGAGTCTAGCTACTTATGGCCAGGCAAAGACGCCCATTGCACCAGCAACGCTTCCAGCAACAGCACCCGATTCAGGTTGGCCTTGCTCATGACTTTCTGGCGCTGGGCGAGGATCCAGTCCTGAATGCTCAATACTTTGTCCTGAGCGGATTTCTGCGCCAGGTACTGAATCACCTTGCGCATGTCCGCCAGTCCCAACCCTTCCTCATCCTGCGTCAGCTGATAACGCAGGATCAGGCTTGACCAGTCGCAGAACCAGTCGAACAACAATAACAGCGGAATCGCGTTCCAGCCTTCGGCCAGTTGCGTCGGCGATTGCTGTTGCTTGAGCAACTTCTTCACACCGTCGACCACCAGCGCTCGCTGTTCGCGCACGCCCTGAGCCTGCAAGTTGACCGCGGCCAGCGGCGAACCGGCGGCGAGCGTCAGCAGTTCGATGCGCTCTTCGTCGGAACAATCCGGTAGCGCCTTGGCCAGCCACGCCAGACTCATGGCCTCGCCCGGCAGCGGACAGGCCTGCTGCACGCAACGGCTCTTGATGGTTGGCAACAGACGACTGGTCTGATGGCTGACCAGCAGCAGAACCGTGTCGCCGGACGGCTCTTCGAGGCTTTTGAGCAAGGCGTTGGCAGCGTTGATGTTCATCGACTCGACCGGCTCGATCAGCACCACTTTACGGCCGCCCATCTGCGAGGTCTGCACCACGAAACTGACCAGATCGCGCACCTGATCGACCTTGATCGCCTTGTCGGCTTCTTCCGGTTCCAGGATGTAGTTATCGGGATGGCTACCCGCCTTCAGCAACAGGCAGGACTTGCATTCGCCGCAGGCGTCCTGGGCTGTCGGGCGCTGGCACAGCAAACTCGCCATCAAGCGTTCGGCCAACGCGCGTTTACCGATCCCGGCCGGACCATGCAGCAGATAGGCGTGAGCATGTTGCTTGCGACCCGCCAATTGCTGCCAGAGGCTGTCCTGCCATGGATAAGCTTCAGCCACGGGTCAGCTCCAGCAGGCGGGGCAGCAAGGCGTCCAGCGACTGCTGAACCTGCGCCAGTGGCTGAGCGGCATCGACCAAAACATAACGCGCCGGATCGGCGTCAGCACGCTTGAGAAATGCTCTGCGCACCGCGTCGAAAAACGTCCGGCCTTCCAGCTCGAAGCGATCCAGGCGACCGCGAGCACTGGCGCGGGCCAGACCCACTTCCACCGGAAGATCGAAAATCAGCGTCAGGTCCGGGCGCAGATCGCCTTGAACGAACGCTTCGAGCGTCGCGATGCGCTCCAGTGACAAGCCGCGACCGCCACCCTGATAGGCATAGGTCGAATCGGTGAAGCGATCACACAACACCACCGCACCACGGGCCAGCGCAGGGCGAATCACGCCGGCCAGATGCTGGGCGCGCGCGGCAAACACCAGCAACAACTCGGTGTCCGGGTCCATCGCTTCATCGACCGGCGCCAACAGCACCTCGCGGATCCTCTCGGCCATAGGCGTGCCGCCGGGCTCGCGGGTCAGCACCACCTCGATACCGGCGGCGCGCAGGCGCTCGGCCAGGTATTCGCGATTGGTGCTCTTGCCAGCGCCTTCGGGGCCTTCCAGGGTAATAAACAAGCCAGTCACAGGCAGTCCTTAGTCAGAATCATTGCGGGCTTTGCGGCGCGGTTGCATCCGGCTCGGGCACGGGTGCAGCAGCGGGCTCTTTGGCAGGTTCTTCAACCGGTTCTTGAGTCGGCGCAATGGTCGGTTGTTGTTCCGGCTCTTGCGGTGTCACTGGCGGCAGTGCCTCGGGGGCAGTGTCGGGCGAAGCCGCCGGGATCGGCGCTGACTCATTCGTCGCTTCTGGTGCGGTGACCGGTGCCGGGCTGGAGCGATAATCGGCGCGGCGCTTGAGCTGGAATTCGCGCACTGCGTTGTTATGAGCGTCCAGATCATCTGAGAACACGTGGCTGCCATCGCCGCGGGCGACAAAATACAGACTGTTGCCGGCCACCGGATTCAACGCTGCGTGGATCGCTTCGCGGCCGACCATCGCAATCGGCGTCGGCGGCAGGCCAGAGATTACGTAAGTATTGTAAGGGGTCGCTTCCTTGAGATGCGCGCGGGTCAACTTACCGTTGTAACGATCACCCAAGCCGTAGATCACGGTCGGATCAGTCTGCAACAGCATGCCCATTTCCATGCGCCGCACGAACACGCCGGCGATCTGCCCCCGCTCCTGCGGTACGCCGGTTTCCTTTTCCACAAGCGAAGCCATGATCAGCGCTTGATAAGGTTCGGTATACGGTACGTCCGTCGAGCGCTGCGCCCACTCCTTGGCGAGTACTTCATCGAGGCGATCGTAAGCTTTTTTCAGCAGCTCGACATCCGTCATGCCCCGCACGAAGCGGTAAGTGTCCGGGAAGAATCGCCCCTCCGGAAAAATCCCGGCGTGACCGATCCTGTCCATCACTTCGCTATCACTCAAGCCATTCAGCGTTTGCTCGAGCTTTTCATCCTTGGCCAGGGCCGCACGGACCTGATGGAAATTCCAGCCTTCGACCAGCGTCAGGCTGTACTGAACCATTTCCCCGCGCTTCCACAGGTCGATCAGGCCTTCGACGGTCATGCCGGGCTGCATGCGGTATTCACCTTTGTGCAACGGTTGCCCGGCCAGGTTGAAGCGCCAATACACGCGCAACCAGAAAGCGTCCTTGATGACGCCATCGGCTTCGAGTCGATAGAAAGTGCGGGTGGGTGTCGTGCCTTTGGGCACTTCCAGCAGTTTTTCCTGGGTAATGTTCAGCGGCTGGTCCAGCGCCGAATGGATTTTCCAGGCCGAAGCGCCCAGACACAGCCCTGCCAGAACCAGGCCGGTTTCCAGCAGCAGCAAGAATTTACGTCTCACGTATCAAGCATCCAGTAGCGCACGGGCAATGGTTTGGAGTTTACGGGTGAGCGGTCCAACCGACCAGCTCAGTGCTGCATAGGCGCGCACCGGCCAAACGCCATACACGCTGTTGCAGACAAAGACTTCATCAGCCCATTGCAGCTGTTCGAGGGTGATATCGGTGATTTGCGTGGGGATACCCAACGACTCGGCCTGAAACAATAATTCCGCGCGCATCACGCCAGCGACCCCGCAGCGTTTGAGATCGGCGGTGATCAACACGCCATTGCGCACCAGGAACAGATTGCTGAACACGCCTTCGATCACGCGCCCGGCCTGATCGAGCATCAAGCCTTCGGCATGCTCAGTGTCTTGCCATTCGGAGCGGGCGATGACTTGCTCAAGACGGTTGAGATGTTTGAGCCCGGCGAGCAAGGGTTGTCTGGACAGTCGTGTGTCGCAAGGGAAGAGGCGAACGCCCTGCTCTCCATGAACCGCAGGATAAGCAGCAGGAGGATTGCCTTGCAGAATACGTCGGGCCTGGGCAGCAGGATCGGCGGCGTAACCGCGCAAGCCGTCGCCACGAGTGAGGATGAGTTTAAGCACGCCCTCACCCAGAACCGCGGCGTAGGTCAGCAGTTCGCTACGGATCAGCTCGTGATCGGCAGTGATCGCCAGGCGCGAACAGCCATCGGCCAGACGTGACAAATGCCTGTCCAGCAACAACGGCTGGCCGCCGCGCACGGCAATGGTCTCGAACAGACCATCACCGTAAGCAAGGCCGCGATCCTTCAGCGACAGAGTGTCCGCCGGCTGACCGTCGACCCAGCTGTCCATCAGCCCGCGAACCGGCGGAACACCAGCGAGCCGTTGGTACCACCAAACCCGAAGGAGTTGGACAGCACCACGTCGATGTCCATGTTGCGCGCGGTGTGCGGCACGAAATCGAGATCGCAGCCTTCGTCCGGCTCATCAAGGTTGATGGTCGGCGGCGCCACCTGGCTGTTGATTGCCAGCACACTGAAGATCGCTTCGACCGCGCCCGCCGCACCCAGCAGGTGACCGGTCATGGACTTGGTCGAACTGACCGCCAGCTTGTAGGCGTGATCACCGAACACCGATTTGATCGCGCAGGCTTCCGCGAGATCGCCCGCGGAAGTCGACGTGCCGTGGGCGTTGATGTACTGGACTTGATCGCTGTTGATCTTCGCGTCGCGCAGGGCGTTAGTGATGCAACGTGCAGCGCCTGCACCGTCCGCTGGTGGCGAAGTCATGTGGTAGGCGTCGCCACTGGTGCCGAAGCCGATCAGCTCGGCGTAGATGGTCGCGCCGCGAGCCTTGGCGTGTTCCAGCTCCTCCAGCACCAGCGCACCGGCGCCATCGGATAATACGAAACCATCACGGCCCTTGTCCCATGGACGGCTGGCGCGGGTTGGTTCGTCGTTTCGGGTCGACAGCGCGCGGGACGCGCCGAAGCCGCCCATGCCCAGACCGCAAGCGGCCATCTCGGCGCCGCCGGCAATCATCACGTCGGCTTCGTCGTACATGATGTTGCGCGCCGCCATGCCGATGCAGTGCGTACCGGTGGTACACGCGGTGGCGATGGCGTAGTTAGGTCCCTGTGCACCCAGGTGGATCGACAGGAATCCGGAAATCATATTGATGATCGAACCAGGCACGAAAAACGGAGAGATCCGGCGTGGGCCGGAATCATGCAGCGTGCGGCAGGTTTCTTCGATATTGGTCAGACCGCCAATACCCGAACCCATGGCCACGCCGATGCGTTCACGGTTGGCGTCGGTGACCTCAAGACCTGCGTTACGCACAGCCTGGAAACCGGCGGCCAGACCATACTGAATGAACAGGTCGAGCTTGCGAGCTTCCTTGACCGACAGGTATTCCTCGACATTGAAGCCCTTTACCGAGCCGCCAAAACGGGTGGAATAGGCAGAAAGGTCGGTGTGTTCGATCAGACCAATGCCACTGCGGCCAGCCAGAATGCCCTGCCAACTGCCCGGCACGTCCGTGCCCAGTGGCGACAACATACCCATACCGGTGACTACGACGCGTCTACGCGACACAGCACTCTCCTTTTTCAAATGACGACTTTGCATCAGGCCTAAAGAAAAAACCGCACGCCATGAGGCAGTGCGGTTTTTCCATGACAGCAAGCAACGATTACAAGCTATTAAGCCTGGTGGTTAGTAACGTAATCGATTGCAGCTTGTACAGTAGTGATCTTCTCAGCTTCTTCGTCAGGGATTTCGGTCTCGAATTCCTCTTCCAGAGCCATCACCAGCTCAACGGTGTCAAGGGAGTCGGCACCCAGGTCTTCTACGAAGGAAGCAGTGTTGACCACTTCTTCTTCTTTAACGCCCAGTTGCTCGGCAACGATTTTCTTGACGCGCTCTTCGATGGTGCTCATACCTTGTTTTCACTCCTAATGGACAAATTCAGGCAGCTGGCCAGTGGGTAAGTGTATAGAAAGCCTTTTCAGTTTTTCAACTGAAAGCTTCACTCCTCAAACCCGGCGACCCTCTGTGTATAAATAGATTGCAGCTTTATAACGGATTTTAGACAGCTCGTATGACATTTTTTTGAAGCAATCCGTCACATTTAACTCATGTACATCCCGCCGTTCACCGGGATTGTAGCCCCAGTAACGTAAGCCGCACCGTCGGACGCAAGAAAAGCGACCACAGACGCGATCTCTTGAGCTTGCCCCAGACGGCCCAGCGGAATTTGCGTCTGCAAGGCTTCACGCTGTGCCTCGGGCAGTTCGCGGGTCATATCGGTGTCGATGAACCCTGGGGCCACCGAGTTTACCGTAATCGAACGCGATCCGACTTCACGCGCCAAGGCACGACTGAAACCTTCCAGGCCTGCCTTGGCGGCAGCGTAGTTTACTTGGCCTGCGTTGCCCATGGCACCCACAACCGAGCCAATACTGATAATTCGTCCCCAACGGGCTTTGGTCATACCGCGCAAAACGCCCTTGGACAGGCGGAACAGACTGTTCAGGTTGGTATCGACGACGTCATGCCATTCGTCATCTTTCATGCGCATCATCAGGTTATCGCGGGTGATACCGGCATTGTTGACCAGGATCGCCGGCGCACCGAACTGCTCCTGGATGCTCGCCAGCACCGCCGCAACGGATTCGTCGCTGGTGACATTGAGTTCCAGGCCAGTGCCTTGAATACCGTTTTCCTTCAGGGTAGCGGCGATACGCTCGGCACCCGAGGCGGATGTCGCGGTACCCACAACGATGGCTCCCTGACGACCCAGCTCCAGAGCGATGGCCTGGCCGATACCGCGGCTCGCACCGGTGACCAGTGCAACTTTACCTTGCAAACTCATGCAAGCTTCTCCTGATTTCAGGCCAGCGCTGCACGGGCGGCAGCGAAGGCGTCTGGGGTATTGAGGTTGGATGTCGACACGCCTTCGGCGCAGCGTTTGTTCAGGCCGGCCAGCACTTTGCCAGGACCGCATTCGACCAACTGGGTCGCGCCCTTGGCGGCCAGCGCCTGGACCGATTCGACCCAGCGCACAGGCTTGTAGAGTTGTTCAAGCAGATCGCGCTTGAGGGTTTCGAGATCGGCCGGCACGTTCGCGCTGACGTTTTGTACCACAGGAATCTGTGGTACCTGCCAGTCGATCGCAGCGATCGACTCGGCGAAACGTTCGGCAGCCGGACGCATCAGCTCGCAGTGGGACGGTACGCTGACCGGCAACGGCATGGCGCGTTTGGCACCTCGAGCCTTGCAGCCTTCGATGGCGCGTTCGACCGCGGCCTTGGCACCGGCAATAACCACCTGACCAGGGGAGTTGAAGTTGACCGCGCTGACCACTTCGCCTTGCGCCGCTTCGGCACAGGCTGCCAGCACGTCAGCATCGTCCAGACCGAGGATGGCAGCCATGCCGCCCTGCCCGGCCGGGACCGCTTCCTGCATCAGCTTGCCCCGGGATTCTACCAGCTTCACCGCGTCGCCCAGACTCAGGCTGCCCGCAGCAACCAGTGCGCTGTATTCACCCAAGCTATGACCGGCAACGTAAGCGGGACGGGCGCCGCCTTCAGCCAGCCACAGTCGCCACAAGGCGATCGAAGCGGTCAGAATCGCCGGTTGGGTTTTATCGGTTTGATTGAGTTGCTCTTCCGGCCCTTGCTGGGTCAGTGCCCACAGGTCGTAACCGAGCGCGTCGGATGCTTCTTTGAATGTTTCGAGGACCACCGGATGTTGCGCGCCCAACTCGGCCAGCATGCCGAGGGACTGCGAACCCTGTCCTGGAAAGACGAATGCGAGGGAAGCAGACATGTAACAAGCCCCTAATGATCTTGTCGCCGGAATTGACGTCCCGCTGGGGGACGCAAGAAACTGACAGTTGGATGGCCAAATGAGCTGAGCGGTCACATTTAAGCATTGTCCGACGAAAACGCCTAAAGCAACAAATCCTCCAGACGACCGTGAATCCGTTCTGGCAGGTTTTCCTGAATCTCGATCAACGCATGCGAGATGGCACTCTGAAACCCGTGAACCCCTGCAGAACCGTGACTTTTCACCACGATTCCCTGCAAACCCAGGAAGCTTGCACCATTGTGCCGTGCGGGCGCCAGATCCGCTTGCAGGCGCTTCATCAGTGGCAGCGCCATTGCACCGACTATTTTTGATGCAAAGTTTTTTTTGAACAGAGCTTCAATGCGACCGGAGATCATGGTCGCCAACCCTTCGCTGGACTTGAGCAGGATATTGCCGACAAAGCCGTCACACACCACCACATCCGCCTCGCCCCGGTACAGACCGTCACCTTCGACAAAACCGATGTAATTGATGCCGCGAGCGCTCTGCAGCAAGGTTGCCGCCAGCTTGACCTGCTGATTGCCCTTGATGTCTTCGGTGCCGATGTTCAGCAACGCGACCCGTGGGCGAACGATGCCCAGGGTTTCCGCCGCGACCGAGCCCATCACCGCGAATTGCAGCAGATGCTCGGCACTGCAGTCGACGTTGGCACCCAGATCAAGCAACTGGCAATAGCCCTTCTGCGTCGGAATCGCAGCGACCATGGCCGGCCGGTCAATGCCCGGCAAGGTTTTGAGCACAAACCGCGACAAAGCCATCAGCGCGCCGGTATTTCCGGCGCTGACGCAGGCCTGCACTTTGCCGTCACGCAGCAACTCGAGTGCCACACGCATTGATGAATCGGGCTTGCCGCGCAAGGCCTGAGCAGGCTTTTCGTCCATGGTGATGACTTCGGATGCCGGCGCAATCGACAGGCGCGAGCGATCCACAGCCAATTGGCCGGCGATCAGTTCTTCAAGAAGGGAGGGTTGACCGACAAGGGTCAGGTGCAGCGAGGGCGTAGCATTCAAACAAGCGAGGCTGGCCTGAACAATGCTGCGGGGACCGAAGTCCCCGCCCATTGCGTCAATCGCGATAACTTGAGCGGACAAGGATTACTCGTCAGCGCCCTTGTCGATCACTTTACGACCACGGTATACGCCTTCTGGCGATACGTGGTGACGCAGGTGAACTTCACCGGTGGTTTTTTCTACAGACAGGGTGCTAGCCTCGAGAGCGTCGTGCGAACGACGCATGTCACGGGCAGAGCGGGATTTTTTGTTCTGCTGAACAGCCATAATTGATTAACTCCTAAACGTTTGGGTCACGCTTTAACTGCGCCAATACACTGAACGGGTTGGACCGCGTTACCTCGTCCTCGCTCGGTTCGGCCTCTTCGAGACCCCCCGGCTGCTGGCATTCTTCCGGATGATGAGCAGGCACAATGGGCAAGGCGAGCAAAAGCTCCTCCTCGATCAGTGACTGCAGATCCAATGGATCTTCGCCCAGTTCCAGCACGTCATAACCTTTCGGCAACGACTGGGTATTCGCACCCTCTTTCACCACAGCATAACTGCATTCGCTGTGGATCGGCAGGGTGACCAGCTCAAGACAACGCTGGCAAACCATTTTGACTTCGGTGTCGATAAAGCTGTGGATTACCACAGACTTACGTTCATCTCTTTCAAAAACGAATTTAGCCTGCACCGTACCGACAGTATCGGAAAGCGGGTCGCAGAGTCTCTCCAAATTGGCCAGCAGCAGTTCACCTTGAAGGGTGGTGCCACGGTCAGCCAATTTGCGCGGGTCAACGTGAGGTGGAATCGGGTCATTCAACATAGGCGCAGCATTATAGGGATGCACCCGCCCATGTCAAAGGAAATTCAGCCCTGTCCGTCACCTGGAAGCCTCGCTAGAATTCGCACCTGTCTTCTGGAGATGCGCATGCTGCCTTTATTACTTGCTTCAAGTTCGGTGTATCGCCGGGATTTGCTGGCCCGCTTGCAGTTGCCGTTCACCTGCAGCTCACCGGATATTAATGAAAGTCATCGCCCGGGAGAGTCCGCCATCGAGCTGGTAAAGCGCCTCGCCAAAGAAAAAGCCCAGGCCCTTGCCGGCAGCCACGCCGCACATCTGATCATCGGCTCAGATCAGGTCGCAGTGCTCGGCGACCGCATTATCGGCAAACCCCACACCTTCGAAAAGGCCCGTGAGCAGTTGCAGGCCTCAAGCGGCACCAGTGTGACCTTCCTGACCGGCCTCGCCCTGCTCAACAGCCAGACCGGACACTGCCAGGTCGACTGCGTGCCATTCACCGTACACATGCGCACACTCGACACCACGCGCATCGAACGCTACCTGCGCGCCGAACAACCCTACGACTGCGCTGGCAGCTTCAAGGCCGAAGGTTTGGGGGTGAGCCTGTTTCAAAGCACCGAAGGCCCTGACGCGACCAGTCTGATCGGCCTGCCACTGATTCGCCTGATCGACATGATGTTGAACGAAGGCGTGCAAATTCCATGAAAAGCAAAAGATCGCAGCCTTCGGCAGCTACAGGTGGACGCGAATCCATGTAACTGCCGAAGGCTGCGATCTTTTACGCAACCGGGCAACTAGCGCAGCGATGGACCGTAAAAACCCATCCACATCGCTAATTGCTCCGCCACACTGGCACCCAGTTTTTTCGAGAATCGGTCGAACGGCGACTCCTGAACGGTGAAGTCCACCAGCTCTTTCTCGCCGATCACGTCCCGCGCCACCGAACTGGCATTGCCCAGACCATCGATCAAGCCCAGCGGCAGCGCCTGCTCGCCCGACCAGACCAGACCGGAGAACAGCTCTGGATGCTCCTTGTCCTTGAGTCGATCACCACGACCTTTCTTGACGCTGTTGATGAACTGCTGGTGCGTCGTATCGAGTACGCCCTGCCAGAATCGAGTCTCTTCAGGCTTTTGCGGCTGGAACGGATCAAGGAACGACTTGTGCTCGCCAGATGTGTAGGTTCGACGCTCGACACCCAGCTTCTCCATGGTGCCGACAAACCCGTAACCTGCCGCCGTCACACCAATGGAACCCACCAGACTGGCCTTGTCGGCGTAAATCTGATCCGCCGCGCTGGCAATGTAATAAGCACCGGAAGCGCCCAGATCGGAGATCACCGCGTAAACCTTGGTGTCCGGATGCAGCGCGCGCAAACGCGCGATTTCGTCATACACGTAACCTGACTGCACCGGGCTGCCGCCCGGGCTATTGATGCGCAGGATGACACCTTTAACCTTCTCATCTTCGAAGGCTGCACGCAGGCTGCCGACGATGTTGTCAGCGCTGGCGGGTTCCTTGTCGGCGATTACGCCCGTCACGTTGATCAGCGCGGTGTAATTGCCGCTGCGGCTGGCGGCCTTTTCCATGTCCATCAGCGGCGTGAACAGGACCAGCGCGCCAAACAGATACACAAAGGTCAGCAACTTGAAGAAAATCCCCCAACGCCGCGAGCGGCGCTGTTCCTGCACGCTGGCCAGCAGGGTTTTTTCCAGAAGCTTCCAGCTCTTCTCATCACCGCTCTCTGCGCTCGCCTTGGCGGGTGCCTTCCATTCGTCGGTCATGCCATTTACCCCAGCAAAAATCTATTAGGCCTGCTGACTCAGCCAGGCATGCAATTCTGAAAAACGATCGATGGCCAGTGCCGGCTCGAACAGCTTCAGCGCGTCAATTGACTGCGCGCCGTAGCTGACCGCCACCGAATCCATGCCAGCGTTGCGCGCCATCTGCAGGTCAAAGGACGAATCGCCGACCATCAACGCCTGCTCCGGGCGAACCTCGCAGTGGGCGAGGATTTGCTCGAGCATCAACGGATGGGGCTTGCTGGCGGTTTCGTCGGCCGCGCGGGTGATGTCGAAATAATCTCCCCAACCGTGCGCCTTCAGCACGCGATCCAGCCCGCGACGCGCCTTGCCGGTCGCAACCGCCAAGTAATAACCCTCGGCGCGAAACGCCTCCATCGATTCGACCACACCGTCGAACAGAGGCGATGGCACGGCTTCCGAGGCGATGTAGTGATCTGCATAGTGCTCACGAAAAGTCACCAGTTCGTTGTCGCCGATTTCCGGATACAACGTACGAATGGCCTCCGGTAGGCCCAGCCCGATGATGCCTTTCACAGCAAAATCATCGCGCAACTGAAAGCCGGAACGCTCGGACGCGACATGCATCGCCTCGACAATCCGACCAATGGAGTCGGCGAGAGTGCCGTCCCAATCGAAAATCAGCAGCTTGTAATCAGAGGGGTGCACTCAAGCGCTCCACGGTCTTGGCCCACATTTCGTCGACCGGCGCCTGCAATTTCAACTCACTGCCATCCGGAAGCGGCACGGTCAGCATGTAGGCGTGCAAAAACAGGCGCTTGCCGCCCAGATCGCGTATTTCCTTGCTGAAACCTTCGTCGCCGTACTTGGTATCGCCCGCGATGCAATGTCCGGCGTGCAAGGTGTGAACACGGATCTGGTGAGTACGGCCGGTGATCGGCTTGGCTTCGATCAGGGTGGCAAAATCGCCGAAGCGGCGCAGGACCTTGAACACAGTCACAGACTCCTTGCCCTCCTCCTCGTCGACCTCGACCATGCGCTCGCCGGAGCGCAGATTGCTCTTGCCGAGCGACGCACGAACTTGCTTGATCGAGGCCGCCCAGTTACCGCGAACCAGCGCCATATAGCGCTTATCGACGCCATCGCCGCGCAATGCCGTGTGCAAGTGACGCAGCATGCTGCGCTTCTTGGCGATCATCAACAGGCCGGAGGTATCACGGTCGAGACGGTGAACCAGTTCGAGTTCCTTGCAATCTGGACGCAACTGACGAAAGGCTTCGATCACGCCGTAAGTCAAGCCGCTGCCACCGTGAACCGCGATGCCGCAAGGTTTGTTGATCACGATCAGCGCCTTATCCTCAAAAACAATCGAGGCTTCGAGGCGTTGCAGCAGGCCTTGGGCCAGCGGCACCGGCTCGTCACGCTCAGGCACGCGAACCGGCGGCACGCGCACGATATCGCCCGCCTGCAGCTTGTATTCGGGCTTGATCCGACCTTTGTTCACTCGCACTTCGCCCTTGCGCAAAATGCGATAAATCAGGGTCTTGGGCACGCCTTTGAGCCGGGCGAGCAGGAAATTATCAATACGTTGGCCGGCATATTCCGGCGAGACCTCAAGCAGTTGTACAGCTGGGGTCGAAGGGGCAGTAGTCGTCATGGCGCGGATGATATCAATTTTTTATGGAATTGAAGCACTTAATCATTACTGCTATAGTCGCGAACGCCGCCAAAAGCGGCCTGGACAGCGGACAAACGGTCAAAAACCGGCCCTGACCAATGCAATTCACCAGGGCGCGAGGCCGTCCTACGGGGCTTTCGCTACGTAACGGTGGAGTTTGCAGGTGTAACGAGCGCAGGTGACATGAGGCCTGAATCACGCCGCAAAGCAGAGTTTTCACTCGCTACGCGAGCCAATATTCACGGCCAGTTCACAAAGTGCAGTCATCTGCGAATGACCCCGAGCGAACGCTTCGGAAACAACGCCTAAATTAGCCATGATGCGTGACCTCCCCTTTCGGAGCTCACGGTAAATGCCAACCCGCTGCGGATTCTGCGCGCGGCAGCACCCGAATTATCAGGGATACGTGTAGGGTGGAGATGCACAACCGCTGGACTGTGTAGCAATAGGCTTTATCAAGACGCTTCATCTCGTCCACAGCCGCCGGTTGATTCCTCCTCCTGACTGAGTGCTTAAGTAGCCACAGCAAGCAGGACGCGTACGTCGCGACGAAGGCCCACATTGGCCGGACTTCGCTGGACACGGGAATGGCCAACCACTCCCGACGCACCTGACACCGACCGTGAGAAGTCGTGTGTGCCGAACGCCGTTTCCGGCAGCCCGGAAACCGACGGTACTACATGAAAAGAATGCTGATTAACGCAACTCAACCCGAAGAGTTGCGTGTTGCACTGGTAGATGGCCAACGCCTCTACGACCTGGACATCGAATCCGGTGCACGCGAGCAGAAGAAGGCCAACATCTATAAAGGCCGGATTACTCGCATCGAACCAAGCCTTGAGGCTGCCTTTGTCGATTTCGGCTCCGAGCGCCACGGCTTCCTGCCCCTCAAAGAAATCTCCCGCGAATACTTCAAGAAAGCGCCTGAAGGCCGCGTCAACATCAAGGACGTCCTGAGCGAAGGCCAGGAAGTCATCGTTCAGGTAGAAAAAGAAGAACGTGGCAACAAGGGCGCCGCCCTGACCACCTTCATCAGCCTGGCCGGTCGTTACCTCGTTCTGATGCCGAACAACCCGCGTGCCGGCGGTATCTCCCGTCGCATCGAAGGTGAAGAGCGCAACGAACTGCGCGAAGCCCTGAACGGTCTGGTTGCCCCGGCCGACATGGGTCTGATCGTGCGCACTGCCGGCCTCGGCCGCAGCAGCGAAGAAATGCAGTGGGACCTCGATTACCTGCTGCAACTCTGGACCGCCATCAAAGAAGCCTCGCTGGATCGCTCCGCGCCATTCCTGATCTACCAGGAAAGCAACGTGATCATCCGCGCCATCCGCGATTACCTGCGCCAGGACATCGGCGAAGTGCTGATCGACAGCGTTGAAGCCCAGGACGAAGCCCTGACCTTCATTCGCCAGGTGATGCCGCAGTACGCCAGCAAGATCAAGCTGTACGAAGACAGCGTTCCGCTGTTCAACCGTTTCCAGATCGAAAGCCAGATCGAGACCGCTTTCCAGCGCGTCGTTGAACTGCCTTCCGGCGGTTCCATCGTTATCGATCCGACCGAAGCCCTGGTGTCCATCGACATCAACTCGGCGCGTGCCACCAAAGGCAGCGACATCGAAGAAACCGCCCTGCAGACCAACCTTGAAGCCGCCGAAGAAATCGCCCGTCAGTTGCGCCTGCGCGACATCGGCGGCCTGATTGTCATCGACTTCATCGACATGACCCCTGCCAAGAACCAGCGCGCCGTGGAAGAGAAAGTCCGCGAATGCCTGGAAGCCGACCGCGCTCGCGTGCAAGTCGGCCGCATCTCGCGCTTCGGCCTGCTGGAAATGTCCCGTCAGCGCCTGCGTCCATCGCTCGGCGAAAGCAGCGGCATCGTTTGCCCGCGTTGCAACGGCACCGGCATCATCCGTGATGTTGAATCGCTGTCGCTGGCGATCCTGCGCCTGATCGAAGAAGAAGCCCTGAAAGACCGTACAGCGGAAGTTCGCGCCCAGGTGCCTATTCCGGTCGCAGCTTTCCTGCTCAACGAAAAACGCAACTCGATCACCAAGATCGAACTGCGCACCCGTGCCCGCATCGTCATCCTGCCGAACGATCACCTCGAAACACCGCACTTCGAAGTTCAGCGCCTGCGTGATGACAGCCCGGAAGCCAGCATCAACCAGTCCAGCTACGAAATCGCTGCTGCCGCCGCCGAAGTCGAAGAAGTCCAGCCAGCCGCTGCGACCCGCACCCTGGTTCGCCAGGAAGCCGCGGTCAAGACCGCTCCGGCCCGCGCCAACGCTCCGGTTCCGACCGAAGTCGTTGCCGCGCCTGTTGCTGCACCGGCTGTGGTTCCAGAGCCAAGCCTGTTCAAGGGTCTGGTGAAATCGCTGGTCGGGCTGTTTGCGACCAAGGAAGAGCCTGTTGCTCCGGCTGCGGTTGAAAAACCGGCGACCACCGAGCGTCCGGCGCGTAACGAAGAGCGTCGCAACGGTCGTCAGCAGAGCCGCAACCGTAACGGTCGCCGCGATGAAGAGCGCAAGCCTCGCGAGGAACGTGTACCGCGTGAAGAACGCGCACCACGTGAGCCACGCGAAGCACGTGAAACACGTGAAGAAACCCCGGTAGTCGCTCGCGAAGAACGCGCACCACGTGAAGAACGCGCACCGCGCGCCCCTCGTGAAGAACGTGCACCGCGCGCGCCTCGCGAAGATCGCAAGCCACGTGGCGAACGTGAAGAACGGGTTCGTGAATTGCGTGAACCTCTGGATGCCACGGCTCCGGCCGCTGCAGCTATCACTGAAGAGCGTCCAGCTCGTCAGCCACGCGAAGAACGCGCTCCACGCCCACCGCGTGAAGAACGTCAACCGCGTGCCGAGCAAGCGGCTGCCGCCGTTGCCGAAGAAGAACTGACCGGCAACGAAGAGCAACTGCCGGAAGACGGTCAGGAAGGCACCGAAGGCGATCGTCCACGCCGCCGCTCCCGTGGTCAGCGTCGTCGCAGCAACCGTCGCGAGCGTCAACGCGATGCCAACGGCAACGTGATCGAAGGTTCGGAAGAATCGGAATCCGCCGAAGGCAACGAAGCTGCCGAAAGCCACGAAGCACCAAGCGCTGCCGATCTGGCCGCCGGTCTGGCTGTTACCGCAGCCGTTGCCAGCACCGTGATCAGCGCTCCGGCCGAAGCACAGGCCAACGAGCAAGCCGAACGCGCCACTGCCGCCACACTGGACACTGCTCCGGTAGAAGCGCCAGTCGTGGAAGCGACCTCGCCTGTAGAAGCAACTGCCGCTCCGGAAATCGAAGTGGCACCGGCTCTAGCAGCACAGCCTCAGGCTGAACCGGCCGTCGTTGCTGAAGCACCTGCTGTGGTTGCAGAACCGGTGTCTGAAACCGTTGCTGAAACCGTGACCGAAACAGTTCGTGAAGTTCGCGAAGAGCAAACCGCGTTCAACTGGGTTGCCGAGCCAGCTGTTGCCGAAGCACCAGCACCAGAAGCTGAAGCCATGGTTTCCGAACCAGTGGTGGCAGCTGCCGAACCTGCTCCTGTGGTCGAAACTGCTGCGCCGGTTGTTGCCGAAGTGTCTGCACCGGTGGTCGAAGCCGCTCCTGTCAGCGCCCTGACGCCAAGCGGCCGCGCGCCGAACGACCCGCGTGAAGTGCGTCGTCGCAAGCGCGAAGAAGAGCGCCTGCAGAAGGAAGCTGAACTGGCTGCCGCTGCTGCACCAGCCGCTGTCGAGGTGGCACCGGTTGTTGCTGAAGTCGTCGAGGCTGCTCCTGCCCCGGCTGCTGAAGTCACTGCCGAACCAGCTGACTCCGTGATCGACGAAGCACCACGCTCCGTACAGGAAGCGGTTGAGCAACACGAGCAAGCCCTGGAAAAAGAGCACGAGCCTAAACCCCTCGTCTGATTCCATCGGCCACTAAAAAGCCCCGCCTGGTAATCCAGGCGGGGCTTTTTTTATATCTGTGAAATTACACCAAGCACCTGTGGGAGCGAGCTTGCTCGCGATAGCGGTGGATCAGCTTGCATCAATATCGAATGTCAGACCGCCATCGCGAGCAAGCTCGCTCCCACAGGGGCTCGGTGTCATGGCTACTCAAATATTAATTTCTCGGGCACGTCCACATCCCATAACACCCCGGGATCATCCACCGTCACCTCGACCACCCTCGCCGACGCAAACAATGGCTTGGCCCCGCGATCACCGGACAACGCCATCAGCCCAGGCCCAAAGATGCGACCGAAGCCCACCGGATGCCCGAACTCGCCCTCATGCACCGGCACGCTGATAACGTCATCAGCCACGCCCGCCAACACCCGCTCGACAGTCGACGGCAGAATAAAAGGCATATCTCCCAACGCAATCAACCAGCCACCGAGCTGCGGGCACGCCGCCACCCCAGCCGCTATGCTGCCACCCATGCCAGTCGATTCGATCAGCACAATCTCGAAACCATACGCCTGAGCCATACGCGCTACTTGCGGGCGATCTCCCGTCGTCACCAGCACGCGCTTCGCCAGTGTGCTGGGCAAACTCACCAGCACTTGCTCGATCACCGAACGAACGGCGCCATCGAGTCCCGTACAGTCCGCCAGCAACTTATCCTTATCGGCACCTGCGACCTGCCGAAACCGGTTGCCCTGCCCTGCCGCCAACACGATGACGCCGATTGGCTCACTCATGCCTCCTCCTGCAACGGCTTTTTCTGCTTCAACTCGACGCCGTTCTTGATCGCGACAATTTCGGCCAGCAGCGACAAGGCTATTTCCGCCGGGGAGTGGCTGCCGATGTGCAGACCGATCGGACCGTGCAAGCGTTCGATGGCTGCTGCTGACAAGCCTAGCTGAGCCAGGTTATCCCGGCGCTTCAGGCTGTTGACCCGTGAGCCCAGCGCACCGACATAAAAGGCCCGGGAGTCGAGGGCCGTGAGCAGCGCCATGTCATCCAGGCGCGGATCGTGGGTCAGCGCGATGATGGCCGTGCGTTCGTCGGTTTGAATGTTCAGCACCGCTTCGTCGGGCATGCCTGAGACAAAGCGTCCGTGCTGTTCTTCCCAGCCATAGACGAATTCGGTGCGGGGGTCGCAGATCAGCACTTCGAAATCCAGCAGCCGCGCCATCTCGGCAACATACCGGGACAGTTGCCCCGCACCAATCAGCAACAATCGCCAGCGCGGACCGTAAATCGCACGCAACGTGTCACCGTCAAAGCTCAGAGCGTCGCTCTTGTCCGCCGGCTGCAACGTCACTTCACCGGTCGCTACATCCAGCGAGCGAGCGACGATTTCATGCGCCTCGCAACGCCCCAACAATTCAGCGACCCACGCGGGGTCACCGACGCGCTCCTCGGTCAGGCGCAAGGTACCGCCGCACGGCAAACCAAAACGTGCGGCCTCCTCGCGGGTGACGCCGTAGGTGATCAGTTGCACCGGCGGTCCGTCAGCCGGGATGCGGCCATCGTGCAATCGGGCAATCAAGTCATCCTCGACACAACCGCCGGAGACCGAACCGATCACTACGCCATCTTCGCGCAAGGCCAGCATGGCGCCAGGTGCCCGGGGCGCGGTGCCCCAGGTCTGGACCACGCTGTACAACACCACCCGCTGACCGGCGCGGCGCCATTGCAGCACGCTGCGCAGGACGTTCAGATCGACGCTGTCCATCAGGCCTCGGCCTTCTGCCAACCCTGCAACTGATAGCGAACCGGCAGATCGCGGATACGCTTGCCGGTGGCGGCAAAGATCGCATTGCACAGCGCTGGCGCTATCGGCGGCACGCCCGGTTCACCGACACCGCCCAGCGGCACGTTGCCCGGTGGTGTCACCAGATGCACGGCGACTTCTTTCGGCGCCAGCGACATGCGCGCCACTTCGTACATGTGGAAGTTGTCCTGCTGGACCTTGCCATCCTTGTAGCTGATTTCCCCCAGCACCGCGTTACCCAGGCCCATCACACAAGCGCCCTCGAACTGCGAGCGAATCCGCTCCGGGTTGATCTGCGGGCCGCAATCCACAGCGATGTCCGCTTTGTGCACGATCAATGTGCCGTCGTCTTTGACTTCGACTTCGATCACCGCCGCCACATAGGTAACGAAGCTGTAATGCACCGCCAGCCCCAAACCCCGACCCTTGGGCAACTCACGCCCCCAACCGGCGGCTTTCGCGGCGGTTTCCAGGACGGTGCGCATCCGCCCGGTATCGATCGGATAACGCTCGGGCGACTCACCGTAGTTCCACTCTTCACTCAAGGTGCGCGGATCGATCTGACGATCCGGGCCGAGCAATTTGATCTGATACTTGAGCGGATCTTCACCGGCCTTGTGCGCCAATTCATCGACAAAGCTCTGAATCGCAAAGCCGTGGGGGATGTTCGACACCGAGCGATACCAGCCAACCCGCGTATGGATCGCCGCTTCCGGGTTTTCCAGACGCACGTTGGGAATCGCGTAAGCCATGTTGGTAAAACCCATGCCCAACTCGAAGGCCGCCTCGTGGGTCATGCCCGGCGCAAACAGCGCGGTGATACTCGGCGCTACAGTGCGGTGCAGCCAGCCGGACGGCAGGCCGTCCTTATTCAAGCTGGCTTTCAGGTATTCGGCCGATACGGTATGAAAATAGGAAGAATGGATGTCGTCTTCACGGGTCCATTGCACGCGCACAGCCTTGCCGGGGAATTCCTTGGCGAGGATGGCGGCTTCGATGATGAAGTCCGGTTTGGACTTGCGACCGAACCCGCCGCCGAGCAGGGTGACGTTGATGGTAACTTTTTCGAATGGAATGCCGAGGCGTTCGCCGATCCGTTTTCGAGTGACTTGCGGCGCCTGGCTCGGGGCCCAGGCTTCGCACACGCCGTCCTGGAAACGGGCGATGGCGACCATCGGCTCCATCGGCGCTTGCGTCAGGTGCGGCAGATAGTAAGAGGCTTCGAGGGTGCTGGCGGCGCTGCCCATGGCCTCGTCAATGTTGCCGGTATTGCGCACCACTTTGCCGGGTTTGAGCGACGCGGCTTCAATTTCCTTCCGGTAGGCGATCGAGTCATAACTGGCATGAGGACCATCGTCCCACTCGATTTTCAGTGCATCACGCCCCTTGAGCGCCGCCCAGGTATTGCTGGCCACGACGGCCACGCCGCCCAACGGCTGGAATTCCGATGGCAGCGGACGGCCTTCGATCTGAATGACTTTGATCACCCCCGGGACTTTCAGCGCGGCGCTGTCATCCACGGATTTGACCTTGCCGCCATACACCGCCGGACGTGCGATGGTGGCGTAGAGCATGCCGTCGACATGCACGTCGGCGCCGTAAATTGCGCGACCGTTGACGATGTCTGCACCGTCGATGGCTTTGGTGCCTTCCTTGCCGATGTAGCGGAACTCAGAGGGCTCCTTGAGTCGCACACTGTCGCGCGCCGGCACCGCCAACGCACCGGCAGCCGCGGCCAGCGCGCCGTAACCCAGCTCACGGCCGGTCGGTTTATGGAGGACTTTGTGCAGTTGCGCATGGCATTCGCTGACCGGGACTTTCCAATGCTCGGCGGCAGCCTGTTCCAGCATGGTCCGCGCAGCAGCACCGCAGCGGCGCATCGGCTCGAACCAGTGGCGCATGCTGCGCGAACCGTCGGTGTCCTGGTTGCCGAAGCGCGCTTCGTCGCCCGGCGCCTGCTGAACCTTGACCATCGCCCAGTCGGCGTCAAGTTCATCGGCCACCACCATGGTCAGGCTGGTGCGCACGCCCTGGCCCATTTCGGAGCGATTGCAGACAACCGTCACCGTGCCGTCTGCGGCGATGCTGACATACACCTTCGGATCATCGATCCAGCCGTTGGGCATGCCGTCGGCGCCGAATTTCTTTTCTTTCTCGGCAGCGAAAGCGTCCTGCCAACCCCAACTCGCGGCGATGACCAGCGCACTGCTGGCACCGACGCCTTTGAGGAAGCCACGGCGACTGAGGTTGCTCAGGGCGAAATCATTGGGTAACTGGCTCATGCCTTGGCCTCCTTCAGGTGCGTGGATGCCTGGCGAATGGCAGTCTTGATGCGGTTATAAGTGCCACAACGGCAAATATTGCCGACCATTGCCTCTTCGATCTGTTCGTCGCTCGGGTTCGGGTTGGTCTTGAGCAGTGCAGTGGCGGACATGATCTGCCCGCCCTGGCAGTAACCGCACTGGGCGACGGCGGTGTCGAGCCAGGCTTGCTGGACGACCTTGCCGACCGGGTCGGCGTGCAGGTTGTCGATGGTGGTGACGTTCTGGCCGGCCACCGAGCCAATCGGCGTGATACAGCTGCGCGCTGGCGAGCCTTCGATATGGATCGTGCAGGCGCCGCACAGGCCCATGCCGCAGCCGAATTTTGTACCGTTGTAACCGGCCACGTCGCGGATGGCCCAGAGCAGCGGCATGTCCTCGGTGACATCAAGTTGATGGTCTTGACCATTGAGCTTCAGGGTAATCATGGGCACGCCCGCATAGGTAGGGAGGTTATGGGGTCGAGCAATCTGCCGCCGGTGCTGGCGGTTGGCATCACGCAGATCGACTCAGCTAATCAAGCTCTCTTATGCGGACGGCGACGTCTGCATCGGGCCTTTGGTGGAGCAAATGCTTGCATCGTTAGGTGGCTAAGTTAACCCAGCATTAACAAAAAAGCCCTGCACATTGAAAGTGTGCAGGGCTTTGCGATCAGCCTTGAAAGCGTAGCCTCAATACCGATTGGGCTCCATTTCCAGATCGACGTGGAAACGTTCTGAAATGTCTTTTTGGATGCGCTGCGCGAGGTTCAGCAACTGCAGGCCAGTCGCTGCCCCGTAGTTGACCAGCACCAGCGCCTGCAATTTATGCACACCCGCGTCTGCTTCGCGGAAACCTTTCCACCCTGCCCGCTCGATCAGCCAACCCGCGGCCAGTTTCATCTGCCCGTCGGGTTGCGCGTAAGCCACCAGGTCCGGGTATTCGCCTTTGAGCTGAGCGACTAGCGCAGCCGAGACCAGAGGATTTTTGAAGAAACTGCCGGCGTTGCCAAGCACCGCCGGGTCCGGAAGCTTTTCGTTGCGGATGCTGCAAATCGCCTGGCTGACGTCGGTGGCGGTCGGATGATCGATGCCCTGCTCGGTCAGGCGCTGACGCACCGGGCCGTACTCCAGATGCAGCTGGGCGGCGCGGTTCAATGCGAAACGAACGCGCAGGATCAACCATCGGCCCGGTTCCTGTTTGAACAGACTGTCGCGGTAAGCGAAGTTGCACTCGGCCAGCGTGAAGTCCCGCAATTTGCCGGTCTGGCGATCCAGAGCGGTCAGGCCGGCGAATACGTCCTTGATCTCCACACCATAGGCGCCGATGTTCTGCATCGGTGCCGCGCCGACGGTGCCGGGGATCAGGCTGAGATTTTCCAGCCCCGACAGCCCCTGCGCCAGCGTGTGTTGCACGAACGGATGCCAGGGCTCGCCCGCCTCGGCTTCGATGACGACCTTGTTGCCATCATCGCTAAGGATGCGAATCCCGCGCGTGGCCATGCGCAGTACCAGCGACTGGACATCAGCGGTCAGCAACAGATTGCTGCCACCGCCGATCACCAACAGTGGCACATCATGCTTCGTTGCATAAGCCAACGCTTCATGCACATCGGCATCGCTGTGAGCCTCGGCAAACAAGCGGGCCTGAACGTCCACACCAAAGCTGTTGTAAGGCTTGAGTGAAACCCGGGGTTCAACCTGCAGTGTCATAACCGGCCCTTCAGTTCGACCACCAACAGATCCGTGGCGCGTTCGATCAAGTCGAGCACAAGCTCAAAGCCTTGTTCGCCGTCGTGATACGGGTCAGGAACCTCGTCGACTTCCAACTGGTAGCGTCGCAGGAACAGATCCAGCTCAGCCTTGCCTTTGGCCGGTTGCAGTGCCTTGAGATTGCGCAGGTTGCTGTTGTCCATCGCCAGGATTAGGTCATAGCTGGCGAAATCGGCGCGGCTCACTTGCCGGCCGCGTTGAGCGGACAGGTCGTAACCGCGCAATCTGGCTGCGGCCTGGCTGCGTTTGTCCGGCGCATTGCCGACGTGCCAGTCACCGGTGCCCGCAGAGGCCACGTCGATCTGATCGGCCAGCCCCGCTTCGCGCAATTTGTACCGCAACACGCCTTCGGCCGTCGGAGAACGGCAGATGTTGCCCAGGCAAACGAACAGAACGCGCATCAAGCCTCCAGCAGGCGACGAACGCGCTCGAGGTCTTCGACGGTGTCGACGCCGGTGGGCGGTGCGATCAGCGCGTCGGCGACGTGAATGCGCACGCCGTGCCACAGGGCACGCAGTTGCTCCAGGGATTCGGTGTTTTCCAGCCAGCACGGGCCCCAGCTGACGAAGTCATGCAGGAAACCGGCGCGGTAGGCATAGATGCCGATGTGCCGGCGATACGGCACGCCTTCCGGCAGCGCATCGCGACTTTTCGCGAACGCGTCCCGGGCCCAGGGCAATGTCGCGCGACTGAACGTCAGCGCCAGGCCATTAAGGTCGCTGACGACCTTGACCACGTTGGGGTTGAACAGGGTTTCAACATCTTCGATCGGCTCGGCCAGTGTGGCCATGCGCGCTTCGGTGTGGGCGGCCAGGTTGGCAGCCACCTGATCGATCACGCTCGGCGGGATCAGCGGTTCGTCACCCTGAACATTGACCACGATGGCGTCAGGCGCCAGACCGAGTTTTGCGGCGACTTCGGCCAAACGGTCCGTGCCGGAATTGTGATCTTCGCGGGTCAGCACCACTTCAGCGCCAAACGCGTTGCAAGCCTCGACAATGCGCGCATCGTCGGTGGCAACCACCACCCGTTCGGCACTGCTTTTGCTCGCCTGTTCCCAGACGTGCTGGATCATCGGCTTGCCGGCAATCAGCAGCAGGGGTTTGCCCGGCAAGCGGGTGGAGGCGTAACGCGACGGAATGACAACGGTGAAGGCTGTGGTCATTTATCCAGACGCTCGTCAGTGGTCAGAGTGCGCGCTTCGGTTTCGAGCATCACCGGGATGCCGTCGCGAATCGGGTACGCCAGGCCGGCGCCCTTGCTGATCAGCTCGGTTTTGTCGGCGCTGAGCTTGAGCGGGCCTTTGCAGACCGGGCAAGCGAGGATGTCGAGCAATTTGGTGTCCATGAGCATTCCCTGGATAAAAACGGTTTAAGGCAAAAGACGAGCCGGCAACAGGCGCATCAGCTGCGTATCGAACCAGGCCACGAAGGCCGGTGATGGCGCAGCATCGACCGCCAGGTACCACCAATCGGCGGCGGCGAAAGCACGGCACTTCACCGCGTCCTTTTCGGTCATCACCAACGGCAATGACGGTGTGAAATTCAAGGCCTGCACGCTGTACTCGGCGTGGTCGGCAAAGGCATGCGGGACTGGCTGCCAGTGTAGCGTTTCGAGGGTTGTGAAGAAACGCTGCGGATTGCCGATCCCGGCCACGGCATGCAGCGCCTGGCCTGCGGGCAAGTGATCGAGGGGGCGTCGTTCACCGCTGTGCAGATTGACCAGTTCGGTGGGTTGCAGTTGAAAGGCAAAACCGTCCGGCCGGTCATCGGCGGCGCCGTTGTACAGCACGGCATCAACGCTTTGCAGGCGTTCGACCGGCTCGCGCAGCGGTCCGGCAGGCAGGCAACGTTTATTGCCCAAGCCACGGGCGGCGTCGATCAACACCAGTTCAAGGTCCCGCGCCAACCGGTAATGCTGCATGCCGTCATCGGAAAGGATCAGGTCCAGCGGCTCGCTGGCGAGCAGCGCTTTGACGGCGCGGCTGCGGTCAGGGTCAATCATCAACGGAACGCCGGTACGCTGGACGATCAACAGCGGTTCATCGCCCGCCACCTCGGCGCTTTGCTCGGCCTCCACGCGCCACGGCAGTTGCGGCGGTTTGGCACCATAGCCGCGGCTGACCACGCCCACCCGCAAACCGCTGCGCTGACAATGCTGGATTATCCACAGAATCAGCGGTGTCTTGCCAGTACCGCCCACAGTGATGTTGCCGACCACGATCAGCGGCACCGGCGGCTGATAAATCTCACCCTCACCCGCCAGAAAGCGTTTGCGCTTGTTCATGACCACGCGCCGATACAGCCACTCCAGTGGCTGCAACAGCTTCAGGGCCGGATGACTTTCGTACCACGCGGCGAGCAAGCGATCGGACATGGCCATCAGGGCGCGGGCGGCGCCGCCTCGACTGTGGTCATGCGCAGGTGACTGAAGCCGAGTTTGCCGGCAGCGTCCATGGCGATGATGACCGACTGATGCTGAGCCTTGCCGTCAGCGCTGATGGACAACGGCAGGTTGGTGTCACCACTGGATTCTTTCTGCAGCGCTTCCATGAGCGTGGTCAGGTCGTTCTTCTGCAAGACCTGATTGTTCACCGAGAACACGCCTTCGGCACTGATGGCAACGTCCAGGTGTTTAACCTGCTGGTCTTCGGCAGGCGAACCACTGACCGCTTCGGGCAGATCGACGCGCAACTGGGTTTCACGGGTGAAGGTGGTGGTCACGACGAAAAACAGCAGCAGGATAAACACCACGTCGATCAGCGACGCGAGGTTGATGTCCACATTCTCCCGTTGCTTGCGGCGAAATTTCACGCTTTTTTGCCCTCGGACAGGTCCACGTCTCGGTCACCCTGCACCACCTCGACCAGCTTGATCGCTTCCTGCTCCATGCCCACCACCAGCTCATCGATCCGGCGTTGCAGGAAACGGTGGAAGAAGACTGCGGGAATACCGACCATCAGGCCCGCTGCCGTGGTGATCAGCGCTTTGGAGATACCGCCGGCCAGTACGGCGGCGTTGGTGGTCATGCCCGACCCCATGAACGCGCTGAAAATATCGATCATGCCCAGAACCGTACCCAACAAACCCAGCAACGGGGCCATGGCGGCGATGGTGCCGAGGGCGTTGATGTAGCGTTCGAGCTCGTGAATCACCCGAGCGGCGGCTTCTTCAATGCACTCTTTCATGATCTCGCGACCATGCCTGGAGTTGGCCAGGCCCGCCGCGAGAATCTCGCCTAACGGCGAGTTTGCCCGCAACTCCTTGAGTTTGTCTTTATTGAGTTGTTTGTCCTTGATCCACACCCAGACCTGACCGAGCAGGTGCTCCGGCGTCACGCGGCTGGCACGCAGGGTCCACAGGCGTTCGGCGACAATCGCCATGGCCGCAATGGAACTCAGAATGATCGGCAGCATCATCCAGCCGCCGGATATGACCAATTCCCACACAGTGACAGTCCCCTCGAAAAAGTGCGCCACTCTAACATAGGGGGTCGGCGCACCGAAGACCGTGATGTCGCATCCGGTCGGCCTGTCTTTACGCACGATTATGGCGCGGCACGCCAGAAACGCCGTTCCTGACGCATCGTCCAGGGTGGCTTGAAGCGTCCGAGGTGCAGACGAATGGCGCCCTGCTCCGCGCTGTCATGGATCGCCATCCCTCGTTTTGTATAGCGGGCGACGACAGTGGGATGTGGATGACCGAAAGAATTGCCGTTGCCGCGCGAGATCAGCACGGCTTTGGGCTGCAACGTGGCGAGCAGCGCCATCGACGAGGAACTGCGGCTGCCATGATGCGGTGCCTGCAGCCACTCGGTGGGCACGGCCAGCGGACTGTCGAGCAGCACTCGTTCGGTTGCCGTGTCGATATCACCGGTCAGCAAAAGTCGTTCGCCATTGGCTTCGATCTGCAGGACACAGGATTTCTGATTGCTGTCCGAGGCGGAAGGCCATTGCCAGAGCTGAAATCTGACATCATCCCAAGTCCATTGCTGACCACTTTCGCAGGCCTCGGCATGCAGTTCGACCGGCAGGGCCACGGGGTCGCCGCTGAGCACCCGCGTCACCGGCAGACCATTGGCAATCGCTCGCGCACCGCCGGCGTGATCGGCGTCGGCGTGGCTGATCAACATCAGGTCGAGTCCGCTCACACCCAGTTTGCGCAAGGTGGGCAGCACGACTCGTTCGCCGAGATCGAAGTCGCCAAAGCGCGGGCCGGTGTCATACAACAGCGTGTGATGGCGGGTTCGCACCAGGATTGCCAACCCTTGACCGACATCCAGTTGCCAGACTTCGGCGGTGCCTTCCGGCAGCAATGGCCGGGGTGGAAAAACCAGTAATAGCAACAGCGGCCAACCCAACGGGCGCAGCGGTACGCCACGCGGCATTAACAGCAGAAACGCGCCAAGGGTGCCCAGTGCCCATATCCATAATGGAATGGCCACGGGCACCCACGCGGGTAGTTGACCGGCCATCAATCCAAGCCCCTTGAACAGCCAGTCGATCAGCCCACCCGCCAGCCACAGCAATCCCTCGCCCACATAGGGCAGCGGCAACAACAGGGTTCCCAGCAAGGCCGGTGGCAATACCAGCAGACTGATCCAGGGCACCGCCAGCAGATTAGCGACCGGCCCGCTGAGACTGATCGGCAATCCCAGCACCAGCAGCAACGGGCCCAGGCCGATTGCGATCAGCCATTGAGCACGGGTCCAGGTTTGCCACCATCGCCAGGAGCCCAAGCGACCGCCGAAGGTGAAGATCAACACCGCCACCGCTGCGAAGGACAACCAGAAACCCGGTTGCAGACTCGCCAGCGGATCCAGCAACAACACCGCGTTGAGCGCCAGCAATAGCGGCCACCAGGCGCCGAGGTGACGAAATCGCAGCCGCCACAACAGTACCAGGCCAATCATCACGCAGGCTCGCCGCACCGGCACTTCAAATCCCGCCAGCAGTCCGTAGCCGAGGGCGGCGGCGAATGCCAGTCCGCACGCCCATGGCAGCCATGGCAAGCGATTCGGCCACACACCGTAGCGAGCCAGCCAGGCAATCAGCAGATACACCACACCTGCCAGCAAACCGATGTGCTGCCCGGATATCACCAGCAAATGCACGGTGCCGGTGTCTTGCAACACCTGCCAGTCCTCGCGACTGAGCCCGGCGCCATCTCCCAGCACCAGCGCCGTCAGTGCACCGGTTCGCCCCTGAGCGTCCACGGCTTGCAAGCGTTGGCGGATACTGTCGCGCCACGCCCACCTGGCTTGCGCAACAAGCTGGCCATCCTTGACAGTTCCGGTTGCACCAATGTGTTGCGCCAGCAGCCAGGCGTCGTAATCGAAGGCATGGAGATTGAGCAGCCCGGCAGGACGCTTCAATTTCACTGCCAGCCGCCAGCGTTCGCCACTGTTGACCGGAGGTCCGTCATACCAGGCCAGGCGCATCCGTGACGGCACCTCTACCTGTCGCGACCGGGCGTCTGCCAGCTCAAAACGCACAACTCCGTCACTGTTCTGGGGCAATCCCGTCACCCGACCTTCGACCCAACGGGTTTCGCCATCGAGATTTACCGGCAGGCGATCATCCAGCGCCCATTGCGCATTCGCGCCGGCCCAACTGAAGCCGAAGAGGAAGAACGCCATTGGATACGTCCGGAACGGCAGCACCATCAAACCCGTTACGGGCAACACCAGCCAAAACCAGACCGGCGGTAGTCCCGGCAAAAAACGCAGGGCCAGCAGACCCAACGCCAGCGCCATCATCCCTGTGCGCATAAGCCCGTCCTTGAGAGTCCCCTCACTAGGCATAGCCGGCTCACGGCACGTGCATCGTTATTAATTGTCACAAAGTCTGAATGGGCGGCTCATAGAATCCAGACATACTTGCCGCCTTAACCGACCGAGAAGCCTTATGCCCCGGCGCTTATTCAAACGTTACATGCCAGACCCGACCAGCATCAGGGAACACAAATCCTTACGCTTTCTCGGCACGCTGCTGCATGACCCGAACCTCTGGCACCTCAACCGTCACTCGGTCGCACGGGCCATGGCGGTGGGTTTGTTCGCGGCGTTTCTGCCGATTCCGTTGCAGATGCTGGTGGCGGCCATCCTCGCCATCGTCGTGCGCGGCAATATGCCGATTGCCGTGAGCCTGGTTTGGTTGACCAATCCGATCACCATGCCCGCCGTGTTTTTTTGTACCTATCAAACTGGGGCGTGGCTGATGGATGTGCCTGCCCGGCACCTGCCGGACGAGCTGACCTGGGAGTGGATCAGCGGTGAACTGTCTACGTTGTGGCAGCCGTTTTTGCTGGGTTCGGTTGTGGTGGGGCTGGTATTGGGTGCGCTCGCCTATTGTTTGGTGATGATGTATTGGCGGTGGTGGGTGAGTCGGCAGTGGGCTCGGCGGAAGAAAAAGCGGATGTTGTGAATGTTGAAAGGCCTCCGCATTGAGAGGCCTTTTTTGTGGTGCTTGAATCGGGGTACATATCCGTTTCTGCGGTAACGGCCGCTTACGGTTTCGCTTTTACAGCGACTCACTTTTCCAAACGCCGAAAAGTAAGCAAAAGGCTTTGCCCCTCCATTCGGTGCCTCGCCTAGGCTCGGCATGCCCTCACTCCGGCATTGCTCCGGGGGCCCGCCGCCATCGGCCATCAATGGCCGGGGGCGGCTACCGCGGCATCCTTGCCGCGGTGCCCCCTACGCAACGCCTGCGTTCGGCCTCTGGGAAAGGGGCAGGTAGATCAAGATCAAGATCAAAAGCAAAAGCAAAAGCAACGGCAACGGCAACGGCAACGGCAACGGCATCTTCCTGTGGACGCGTTAATTGGCCATGACATCAATCAACTGTAGGAGCTGGCTTGCCGGCGATAGCGGTGGGTCTGCCACCTATTCATCGCGTGAACGGACACCATCGCCGGCAAGCCAGCTCCTACAGGGGAAATGTGTACGTGTCCGCAATGAGTTGACCGCAGCGCAGAAGGATAACGCGAACAGCTGAAGAGCCAGGTCGGCTTTCAGGCCGCCTCGGCTGCGGTGGCGGTACTCGCACCCTCGAGAGGCCGAGTGGAGGTTCTGCGCAGTGGGCAACCCGGCATGGATGCCGGGTTAGCCGCGCACGGCCAGGGATGGCCGATCGCGGTGGGCCCACGGAGCAGGACCGGAGCGAGGGCATGCCGAGCCTTAGCGAGGCACCGAACGAAAGGGGCAAAAGCGCTTGGTTACTTGGCGCTTTTCCAAGTGACTCGCCGTAAGGGCGAAACCAATAGCAGTCGTTACCGCAGCAACGGATATGTACGCTTAAGTACGCATCCCCCGCCCACTCACCAACAACCGCGCACACCCGATATACAACACAATCGTCGCCACCAGCATAAACGTAATCGCCACACTGATCCTGATATCCGAAACACCCAAAATCCCGTACCGAAACGCATTGACCATATGCAAAACAGGGTTCGCCAATGACACGGTCTGCCAAAACGGCGGCAACAACGAGATCGAGTAAAACACCCCACCGAGATAAGTCAGCGGCGTCAGCACAAACGTCGGAATGATCGAAATATCATCAAAGTTGCGCGCAAACACCGCGTTGATAAAGCCCAGCAGCGAGAAGATCGTCGCCGTCAGCACCACCACCAGAATGGTCACGCCCAGGTGATGCACCTGCAATTGAGTGAAGAACAGCGACAGTAGCGTCACGATAAGCCCGACCATCAACCCCCGCAGCACGCCGCCCAGGGTATAGCCGATCAGAATCGTGTGCGGCGACACGGGCGACACCATCAATTCTTCAATAGAGCGCTGGAACTTGCTGCCGAAAAAACTCGACACCACGTTGCCGTAGGAGTTGGTGATCACCGACATCATGATCAGGCCCGGCACGATGTATTCCATGTAGGTGAAGCCACCCATGTCACCGATCTGCCGACCAATCAGGTTGCCGAATATCACGAAATACAAAACCATGGTGATCGCGGGCGGCAGCAGCGTCTGCGGCCAGATCCGGGTGAAGCGCTTGACCTCACGGTAAACGATGGTATTGAGAGCGACGAGGTTGGGTTGCAGCTCCGAACTCATACCGCCACCTTCGACAGATTTTTTTCCACCAGGGACACGAACAACTCCTCGAGGCGATTGGTCTTGTTACGCAGGCTCAGCACTTCGATGTTCTGCTGCGCCAGTTGAGTGAACAGCGCGGTGATGCCCATGGCCTTGTCGACCTGGACTTCAATGGTATGACTGTCGAGCAGCCTGGTTGGGTAACCGAGCAACTGCGGCGCGACGCTCAATGTGTTTTTGATATCGAGCAGAAAGGTTTCCACATGCAGCTGGCCAAGCAGCTGTTTCATGCTGGTGTTCTCGACGATCGTACCGTGGTCGATGATGCCGATGTTGCGGCACAACTGCTCAGCCTCTTCCAGATAGTGCGTGGTAAGGATGATGGTGATGCCTTTCTGGTTCAGCTCTGTCAGGAACGTCCACATCGAACGACGCAGCTCGATATCCACCCCCGCCGTCGGCTCGTCGAGGATCAACAGGCGCGGTTCATGAACCAGCGCGCGGGCAATCATCAGGCGACGCTTCATGCCGCCGGACAGCGAACGCGACGGCACATCGCGCTTGTCCCACAAACCGAGTTGGGTCAGGTATTGCTCGGCGCGTTCCTTGGCGATTTTCGGCGGGATGCCGTAGTAACCGGCCTGGGTCACGACGATGTCGAAGGTTTTTTCGAACTGGTTGAAGTTGAACTCCTGCGGCACCACGCCGATGGAACGCTTGAGCTGCGCAGGATTCTTGTCCAGGTCGTGACCGAAGATATTCACCGTGCCGCTGGTCTTGTTCACCAGGGTCGAGAGAATGCCGATGGTCGTGGATTTGCCGGCGCCGTTGGGGCCGAGCAAGGCGAAAAAGTCACCTTCGGCGACGTCCAGATCGATACCACTCAGGGCCTGGAAACCGTTGCCGTAGGTTTTGGTTAGCTGCCGGATGGACAGAGCGGAACTCATATCGGATTTACGCACCAAGAAGGGAAGAAAGGGATCAATAAGGGCGGACGGCAGACAATGCAACCGCGGCGCACGAGCGCAATGGTGCTTGTCACCGCCACACAAGTACAGTGAAGCGTGTCGATAGTGAGTATTAAGTCAACGCTGTCATGACGGCTTTTTTATACGCCGGACGCTGCTTCAGTCGCGCATACCAGGCTTCCAGATGGGGCTGGGGCGCACGCTCGATCGGCATCTCGAACCAGGCATAAATAAAGCTGCCGAGGGGAATGTCGCCCATGCCGATCTCATCGCCGGACAAATACGGTTTGGCCGCCAGCGCCTGATCGGCCATCGCCAGCAGGCTATCGCACTCTTTGATTGCGGCGTTGATTGATGGCCAGTCCTGCTTGTCTTCCGGCGTGCGCAACACGCCCCAGAACACCGTGCGGAACGGGCCGGCAAAACTCGAAGTGGTCCAGTCCATCCATTTATCGGCTGTGGCGCGGGCCTTCAGGTTCGAGGGATACCAGGCGGTGTCGCCAGCGTGAAGGGCCATCAGGTAACGCACGATGGCGTTTGATTCCCACAGCACGAAGCCGTCGTCCTCGATGACCGGCACACGGCCGTTGGGGTTCATCACGCGGTACTCCGGCGTGTCGATGACACCAAAGGCGCCGCCCGCATCGATGGCTTCATAGGCCAGGCCCAGTTCCTCGGCAGCCCACAAAGGTTTTCTTACATTCGACGAATTTTTCCGACCCCAGATCTTCAGCATGACGGCCTCTTTTTGGATGAATGCGCAGGCAGCATACGCCGGATCAGGCGCGACTCAAATCGCTCTGCATGTCACCCAACAGCGGTGGCAGTTGCTCGCCGAACAGATGCGGATAGCACTTCTCCAGGTGCTCGAAAAAGAACACTTGCGGCACGTCGGTGAACTGGCCGTGATCGATCAGGTACTCCATCAGTTGCTCGCCGTCACGATTGAACGGATGGAAAACGCTGTCGTTGATCCCGTCGAATTCCAGCGGCGCAACATTGAACAATTCGCAGAGTTGCTGGTTGAATGCCGGCGTGGCTTTGACCCAGCGGCCGTTCAGGTAAAGCTCTGTATAACCATGCATGGCGAACACGTCACTCTTGAGCAATTCCAGCAGGCGCGGAGTCGACAAATGATTACGCACATCCGCCAGGCCGATACGCGCGGGAATCCCGCAATGCCGGGCGGCAGCGGCGAGCAACGTGGCTTTGGGTACGCAATAACTTTCCCCGGCCGCCAGCGCATAACTGCCACACAAGGTGTCTGGATCGCGGCTGAACGTGTAAGGGTTGTAACGCACGGCCTCGCGCACCGCGTAATAGAGGTTGATCGCCTGCTCGAGCGGGTCGCGACTGTTGCCGCGATGTTTTTCAGCGAACTCCACCACCGACGGGTGGTCACTATCGGTGAAGCGGCCGGGACACAGATACTCGTGCATGAGGACAATCTCCTGAGGAAGCCACGAGTCTAGCGACAGGTTCAGCACAGAGATAACGACGTTTCGGCCAAACATGGACGCTTTGCCGCCCGCCCAACGAACAATCTGGCCCGGTGCCGACCGGTCCTACAAAACTCATCGAAGGTTTCCCACGATTTCAATCCCATCGCTCTGACCACCCTGTTTTGCGGATGACGTCTAAGCTCTGAAGGTTGTTTTTGCCCTTGTTTCACGGAGGATTAAATATGCTGCTGTTGTGGATACTGGTTCTGGTTGTCGGGATTGCGTATTTAGCCCACCGCCGCATCGCCCCGCTGCCCGCCCTGTGCATCGTTGCCGTTTACGTGGTGGCGATGGGCGCCTTCAGCCGCGCGCCAGGCTGGCTGCTGCTGGTGCTCTGGGTACTGATCGCGGCGGTTGCGGCGCCATTATTGCTGCCCGACCTGCGCCGTAAATACTTCAGCGCGCCGCTGTTCAACTGGTTCCAGAAAACCCTGCCGCCGATGTCGGAAACCGAGCGCGATGCCATCGACGCCGGCACGGTGTGGTGGGACGGCGAACTGTTCAGTGGTCGTCCGGACTGGGACACGCTGTTGTCCTACCCAAAAGCTCAGTTAACTGAAGAAGAACAGGCCTTCATCGATGGTCCCACGGATGAGCTCTGCGCGATGGTCAGCGACTGGCAGATCGGGCAAGACATGGACCTGCCTGCCGAAGCCTGGGCCCACATCAAGGAAAACGGATTTTTCGCCCTGATCATTCCCAAGGAGTACGGCGGCAAAGGTTTTTCTGCCTACGCCCACTCCCAGGTGGCAATGAAACTGGCAACCCGCAGCGGCGACCTCGCGTCCACCGTGATGGTCCCCAATTCCCTCGGGCCTGCCGAGCTGTTGCTGCATTACGGCACCGACGAACAACGCAGCCATTACCTGCCACGACTGGCCCGAGGTGATGACATTCCGTGCTTTGCATTGACCGGTCCACTGGCGGGCTCCGACGCCGGCGCGATGCCCGACACCGGGGTGATCTGTAGAGGCGAATGGAAAGGCAAGGAAACCCTCGGCCTGCGCCTGAACTGGGAAAAGCGTTACATCACACTCGGCCCGGTTGCCACCCTCCTCGGCCTGGCGTTCAAGGCATATGACCCGGATCACTTGTTGGGCGACGAAGTCGATTTAGGCATCAGCCTCGCGCTGATCCCCACTGATACCGCCGGGGTGGAAATAGGCCGTCGTCATTTGCCATTGGGCGCTGCCTTCATGAACGGACCGAATTCCGGCAAGGATGTATTTGTTCCGCTGGAGTTCCTCATCGGCGGCCAGGACATGCTCGGCAAAGGCTGGATGATGCTGATGAACTGCCTGTCGGTCGGGCGCTCGATTTCGTTGCCTGCCGTCGGCACCGGCGCGGCGAAGTTCACCAGTTTGGTGACCGGTCAGTACGCGCAGATTCGTGAGCAGTTCAACGTGCCGTTGTCGGCGTTCGAGGGCATTCAGGAAGCCATGGCCCGCATCGGCGGCAATGCCTGGATGATGGACGCGGCGCGGATGCTTACCGCCAACGCGGTAGACCTGGGCGAAAAACCATCGGTGCTGTCGGCGATTCTCAAGTATCACCTCACCGAGCGCGGCCGCGAATGCATCAGCCACGCTATGGATGTTCATGGCGGCAAGGCAATCATCATGGGACCGAAAAATTACCTCGGTCGCAGCTGGAATGGCGCGCCGATCTTCATCACCGTGGAAGGCGCGAACATCCTATCGCGCAACCTGATGATCTTCGGCCAAGGCGCGATTCGCTGCCATCCATTCGTCCTGAAAGAAATGGCCCTCGCCGGACGTGAAGACAAAGATCAGGCCCTCATCGAGTTCGATGACCTGCTGCTCAAACACATCGGTTTTGCCGTGAGCAACGCTGCCAGCACGTTAGTGCTGAACCTTGGTTTCGGTCACTTCGAACCAGCACCGGGAGACAAGCTCAGTCAGGGTTACTTCCGTGCGCTCAACCGTCAGGCGGCTGCGTTCGCCCTGCTCGCCGACTTGAGCATGATGTTGCTCGGCGGTGAGCTCAAACGGCGCGAACGCCTGTCGGCGCGTCTGGGGGATGTGCTCAGCAACCTGTATTTGGCTTCCGCCGCGCTCAAGCGTTATCACGACCTTGATTCACCGGGGCATATGGCGCCACTGTTCACCTGGGCCATGGAAGAAAGTCTTGGTCAGTCGGAACGAGCGCTGGATGAATTGCTGACCAACTTCCCGAACAAGGTGCTGGGTTGCCTGTTGCGGGTCATCGTGTTCCCGTTCGGTCGCCATCACAAAGGGCCGTCGGACAAACTCGGGGCCGAAGTGGCCGCAGTCATTGGCCGGGCCAAAGGCGATCCAACCCTCGAAGAATTGCTCGGTGGCTGCTTCCGTCCGCAATCGGCGGATGACGCCGTGGGTGCCCTGCAACACGCGTGCGACGTGTTGGACGCGGCGCAGGCGGCGCAGAAAAAACTGCATGTGGCGCTCAAAAGCGGTCAGGTCAAACCGGTTGCAGGGGAAAACGCCATCGATGCAGCGCTAGAGGCTGGCGTGTTGCAGCCGGTGGAAGCGCAAAAGCTGCGTGATGCCGAAGTGGCGCGGCGCAAGGTGATCGATGTCGATGATTTCGACAAAGAGGAGCTGGCGCTGGCGGCAGGAAAAGTCCGCTGATCCCGTCAGCCATGTAAAAAGGTCCGCGGGAGCTTTATACTCCCGCGCCCGTTTTGCTCTTGAGGACTTATCTCGTGTCCAACGTCGTTGCCGATCATCTCGTCTTGCTTGACCACTTGCGCAGCATCCTGGTCGCCGTGGGTGAGGCCGAACAGGTTCCCGAAGAAAGCCATGCCTTGTTCCTGGAGCGCTTCGACGAACTGCGTGCCTTACTGCCGGTCGACCCGATCGAAAGCCAATACCTGGGCCAGGACATTCTGTGCCAGGTGATCACTCGTTATCCGCAAATTGCCCACCTGGTCCCGCGCGACCTGCTGTGGTACTTCGCCGGGGACTGCCTGCATTACATGCCCGATGATGAAATCGATTTGTATCAGGCGCTGGAAGAACGTCGCTTCGAAGCTGAACAGAACGACGAACCGTTCGACTGGAATCAGGAAAAGCAGCTGCTGGCAATGTCGAACGATGACAGCAAGCACTGATTTCTGATCAGAAATGCTGAAGGCCCGCATGGTTGAACATGCGGGCCTTTTTTATAATCACAAAGATCAAAAGATAGCAGCCTGCGGCAGCTCCTACATTGGGAATTGCGTTCACCCTGTAGGAGCTGCCGCAGGCTGCGATCTTTTGATCTTGCTTTAAAGCAACCCGTCACTCTCGGGCAACTCATATTCCGCCGCAACCTTGGCCGACGCACCGGACCTCCCCGGCTTGCTCAACGTCGGTTCCTTCTCCAGACACTCCACCAGATAATCGATCAACACCCGCAGCTTGGGCGGCATGTAACGGGTCGGCGAATGCAGTAACCACGCGCCGCCGTGGTACGACGCCAGAAACGTCCAGTCCGGCAACACCTGCACAATCAAGCCTTGCTGCAGCGCATAACGCGCCGTGAAGTACGGCAAACTGCCAATCCCGATGTGCTGCAACACTGCGCCCAAACGCACGCCGGTGTGATTGGCGGCATAACGCCCGCGCACACCGACGGTGACAGCCTTGGTGCCCTTCTTGAATTTCCAGCGCGCATCACTCGGCGTTTCGCCCAGATAGATACAGCTGTGGTTGAGCAAGTCGTGGGGATGAATCGGCGTGCCGTGCTCCGCCAGGTACTGCGGCGTTGCGCAGAGCAAATGGTCGATGGTCAGCAATTGCCGTCCCACCAGTCCGGCCGGTGGACGGTCGGTAATACGAATTGCCAGATCAACGTTGTCATCGATCAAATCCACCTGACGGTCTTCGAGCAACAGTTCCACATCCACTTTGGGGTAACGCCGAAGAAATTCCGGCATATGCGGATGAATCACGAATCGCCCTACCGCTTTGGGTACGCTGACTCGCACCAGTCCTTCCGCTTCATGGGTGAACTGGCCACTGATTTCCATCACCGATTTGGCCGCGCTGACCATCTCCTGGCAGCGCTTGAATACCTCTTCGCCACCGTCGCTCAGCCGCAGCTTGCGCGTGGTGCGTTGCAGCAATCGCGTGGCGAGCGCCTTCTCCAGACGTGAAATGCTGCGACTGACCGCCGACGGTGAAGAGCCCAACTGACGCGCCGCCTCGGAGAAACTTCCGGTCTCGACAACCTTGACGAAAATCGCCATTTCACCGAGTAACGGCAGTGGAAGATTTATGCTCACGGCGCAACAGTCCTTTGATGTTTGAACGGATTATCACGCAATTCCACGCTTCATATAATAAAAAATAGAATCTTTAATGAGGGCATGGAATATGACGCTTCGCCTCTTTTTCCATAGTGATGACCTCAAGGCCAATGTGGAAGTACTGGAATGCACGCCTCACGAGAACGAATTCGCCGTGGAGTTGCGCGCAACATTGTTCCACCCCCAAGGCGGCGGACAGCCTTTTGACACTGGCTGGATCGGCGAAAGCCAGGTGCTGCGGGTGGTGCAGGATCCGGACCGGATCATCCATTTCGTCGACCGCCCGGTAAATCTCGGCATGACCCCGATTCGCGTCGATGAGCAACGTCGCCAGTTCAATACGCGGATGCATTCCGCCGGCCATCTGATCGGCCATTTCGTACAGGCCATGGGCTGGATGCCGATCAAGGCGCATCACTGGCCGGGCGAAGGACGTGTGCAGTTCAAACCGACTGACTCCGCGCAGGAGGTTGATGCCCAAACTGTTGAATTCGGCATTGAACAATGGATCGCCCATGACCTGCCGCGTCTGACATCGCTGCGTGAAGGCGCCCGGGAAATCGGTTTCGGTGAACTGCCGGCCTACGGCTGTGGCGGCACCCATGTACGAAACCTGAAGGATTTGGGCACCGTCACGATCGCTTCTGTTTCACAAAAGAAAGGAACGCTGTCAGTCCACTACAGCGTGGATTGAGCAAGTGGGCGATGCCGAGCCCGGCATCGCCTGGCGCCGGGGAACCTGCGTTCGCGGGTTTCGTTGACTATTCGTTAGATGGACCTGAACCATGATGCTTGACGTCGAGCGTCTCGATGAGACGTGCATAAAAAAACTGGCCAATGAAGAAGTCCTCGCCATCCGGGTCAAAAACTTCCTGGCCCCGCCGCTGGCGATTCAGATCGGCGACAAGATTCTCGCGCCCGGCTTCGAAGGCTATATCAACGCGCCGAGCATCGGTCGTATCGGCATGGCGTTTTACGAAGCGGAAAACCAGCCACTGCTGATCGAGGATTACTTCGAACGCGCCACGCGCAACATTGCGGAATTGCGCAATCGCTGCGCGCCCTACTCGTCACCGGTCGACACTTTGCGTTGCATGCTCGACGAGTCCTGGCCGGCAGGTGCCCATCTGGAAAACCTCTACGGCCGCAAGATGTATGTCGGGCTGTCCCGGGTGGTGAAACCCGGCGTGTGTTTTCTGGCCCACCACGACATTTTCGCCAAGGACGCTCCGGACAGCTATCAGGCCAGAAGTCTCGACGCGCAGTTCGCCTGCAATGTGTACCTGAACATGCCCGCTGAGGGTGGCGCGCTGCAAATGTGGGATCACGACATTTCCCCGGACCAGTTCGACGAAATGCGCGGCGACAGTTACGGCATCGATCCGGCGTTGCTCGGCGTTCCCGTCCTGGAAGTCTGTCCCGAGCCTGGTGATTTCATCATGTTCAACTCGCGCTGCATGCACTCGGTGACACCGGGTGTGTCCGATCCGCGCTTGAGCCTTTCATTCTTTGTCGGCTATCGCGGCAATGCTTCACCCCTTACGTTCTGGAGTTGAGATGCAGTATTCAAATTACCTGGGCGAGTTTCTGGCGCTGGCGATTATCCACTTTCTGGCCGTGGTCGCCCCCGGGCCGGACTTCGCAGTCACCATCCGCCAGAGCGTGCGTTTCGGTCGAGGGGTGGGGATCTGTACGGCACTCGGCATCGGTGCGGGCATTTCCGTGCATGTGCTTTACACCCTGCTCGGCGTCGGCGCATTGATGCACACCACGCCCTGGCTATTGACGGTGGCCAAGGTTGTGGGCGGCGCCTACATCTTGTACCTCGGCGTCAGTCTGTTGCGCAGCCAACCCAAATCGGTGCTGGAGGGCGAAAATGACGCAGACGAACCGCCCGTCGAGCAAACGCGGCTGAAGGCGTTCACCACCGGGTTTCTAACCAACGCCACCAATCCCAAGGCCACGCTGTTTTTCCTGGCGATCTTCACCACTCTCATCAGCGCCACGACACCGCTCAACATTCAGGCGCTTTACGGTGCCTGGATGTGTTTCGTGAATGCGTTGTGGTTTGTGATCGTCGCGCTGTTCTTCTCGAGCACCCGGGTGCGTGTGCTGTTCATGCGCATGGGGCACTGGTTCGAACGCACCATGGGGGTGATTCTGATTTTGTTCGCGGGACGCCTGATCCTGTCGATGTAAAAACGACGCCCATGCAAAAGGCCCGCTCAGTCTGACTGGCGGGCCCTTTTCTGGCTCGGATACAACTCGCGCGCAAACAAAAACGCCGCTCAATGAGCGGCGTTTTTGTGAATTTGGAGCGGGAAACGAGACTCGAACTCGCGACCCCGACCTTGGCAAGGTCGTGCTCTACCAACTGAGCTATTCCCGCAAATGGCGTCCCCTAGGGGACTCGAACCCCTGTTACCGCCGTGAAAGGGCGGTGTCCTAGGCCACTAGACGAAGGGGACACGCTGCCCGGAACACATGGTGTGTGTTTCGGTGCCCAGCCCCGCATCCGAAGACTTGGTTCTGGTTTCACTCAGCCTTGCCCGAAAGCAACGCTGTTTAAAATTGGAGCGGGAAACGAGACTCGAACTCGCGACCCCGACCTTGGCAAGGTCGTGCTCTACCAACTGAGCTATTCCCGCATTGGCGTCCCCTAGGGGACTCGAACCCCTGTTACCGCCGTGAAAGGGCGGTGTCCTAGGCCACTAGACGAAGGGGACACACGTACAACATTCACTCCCTACCGCGTTCCGCTGTGTGCTTTACGCTGTAAGTGGCGCGCATTCTATGGATGGATTGAGGGGTCGTCAACCCCCAGATATAAATATATTTAAATCAATGACTTCGCCGTGCTTTGGGAGGTGAATACCGCTTTTTGATCGTCCGGGGTTTGACGCCTATATTCTGACACCTGCCAAGACGTTATAGTCCACCCACGCAACAGATGATGGCAATGTGCACTTCGTACGCTATCACTTATATAAGCAGGATTGCGGTCGATACAGACATAAGCCTGTTCGATTCAACCCGTCGAGCGGCCCTATGCGCTCCCCTGCCAAGCCACTACACTCGCACGCGAATCCCATAAAGAGGTCTTACCGGTGACACCACTCATGATCACCCTGCTAGTCTTAGCCGGGATCGCACTATTGATCGCCATTGGGTACATGAACCATGTGGTGGAAAACAATAAACTGGAAAGGGCCCGCACCAAGGTTGAACTCAACGACCGCCTGCGTCGCTGCGGCGAAATCACCGAGACTTTCCCTGGCCAGTTGATGACTCCGGCTCTCAAGCTGCTGTTGACTCGCCTGGAACTGAACGTCTGCCAGCGTCTGCTGAATCTCGAGAAATCCAGCGCCAACCTCAAAGCGCGGATCAGCGAACTGAACACCCTGGTCGCCCAGGGGGAATCGATCCCGGTCAACAACCCGCCGGCACCAATTCAGACCGAAGCCAAAGCCAAGGACGTACGATTCCTGCTCGAAGCCCTGCATGGCCAGATCACCCGTGCGGCACAGGATGGTTTCCTGCCGACCAACGAAGCCAAACGCTGGATCCGTGAAGTCCGCCACATCCTGGTCCTGCTGCACATCGAATTCTTCAACAACCTCGGCCAGCATTCCCTGCAACAGAACCAGCCTGGCCAGGCTCGCCTGGCGTTCGAACGCGGCGTGCAGTACCTGCGTAAACAGCAGGAACCACAGGTCTACGCCGAACAACTCGAATACCTGGAAAAACTCCTGGCCCGCGCCAACGCACAAGTCATGGACAACATCGCACCGGTTGAAGGCGAGGTGAACCAGCTGACCGAAGGCCTCAAGGACGTCGAGGCGGATGCGGACTGGAAGAAGAAAGTGATTTACGACTGATCGAACTGAAAAGAAGAAACCACCCGAACAGGTGGTTTTTTTTGCGCCGAATTTTATCGGCGAGTACATCCGGAAAAGATTGATCGGCCGTCAGATCGCCTTCGCGAGCAAGCTCTGCTCCTACACAGGCAGGTCGGCGTACACCCCCCACCAAACCACGAGGCCGAGCTTGGCTACCGGGCCGCCAGGATCAAAAGCGTCAAAGCCTGAAATGCCCGACCATCCCCTTCAACTCAACCCCCAACTGCGCCAGCTCGATACTAGAAGCCGCATTCCCCTGCATCGCCAACGAAGACTGATCCGCACTGGCCCGAATACTGGTCACACTGCGGTTGATCTCCTCAGCCACCGAACTCTGCTCCTCTGCAGCCGCCGCGATTTGCTGGTTCATCTGCTGAATCAAGGACACCGCCGCTGCAATGCTGCCCAGCGCGCTCTCAGTCTGTAGCGCATCACTGACCGCCAACTTCACCAGCTCGCCACTGCTTTGAATCTGTTGCACCGACGAATGCGCCGCGGACCGCAAGGCGCTGACCAGTCGCTCGATTTCCTCGGTCGATTGCTGAGTCCGCTTGGCCAGGGCCCTCACTTCATCGGCGACCACCGCAAAACCCCTGCCCTGCTCGCCCGCACGCGCCGCCTCGATGGCTGCGTTAAGCGCCAACAGATTGGTCTGTTCGGCCACGCTCTTGATAACGCTGAGCACCGTGCCGATATTCTGGATTTCCGCACTCAGACTTTCGATGCTCGAACTGGCCGATGACGCCGAGTCCGCCAGTTGCTCGATACGCGCCATACTCTGGCGCACCACCGCCTGGCCACTTTCGACCTTGCCGTCCGCGGTCTGTGCGGCCTGGGCAGCCTCTTCCGCGTTACGCGCAACGTCGTGCACGGTAGCCGTCATCTGATTCATGGCCGTAGCGACCTGCTCGGTTTCTTCCTTCTGACTGCTAACTTCAAGATTGGTCTGCTCAGTCACCGCCGACAGCGAATGAGCAGAACTGGCCAACTGCTCAATGCCGGCCTGCAAACCGCTGACAATACTGCTGAGCCCTGCGCCCATCTGCTGCATGGCCTGCATCAATTGGCCGATCTCATCACGACGGGTCACTTCAACCGTCGCACTCAAATCGCCCGCGGCGATTTGCTGAGCGACACGAATCACACTGCGCAGCGGCCCGACGATCAATCGAGTAATCACCCACGCCGCGATCAGCCCGACCAGCAAGGCCAGGGCCGATGAGCCGATAATCAGCAACGAGTTCTTCTTCAACTCGGTCTGCATCGACTGGTCTTCGGCGGCATAGGCCTGGTCCACCCGCTCCACTACCTGCGCGGCGCGCTGATGCAACTGCTCGTAGACGGTTTTTTCCTGAGCCAGCAGGCCCGTGTATTCCGCGAGTTTTTCGCTGAAGCCGCCAATATGCCCGACCACTTCATTGAGCACAGTCAGGTAGCCCTCATCCTTGACCGTGGTTTTCAGTTGCTCGGCCTGAGTCAGCGCCTGGTCGGCCTGCTCGATCTTGCCTCGCCCGGCGCTGTCGTCGCCCTTGCGGCTCTGATCGAGACGCACACGTGCCTCGTTCATGGCTTGCAACATCAGCCGCGATACCTGGCTGACCTGATTGGCTTGCTCGATGAACTGGGAACCGTCCTTTCCTTCGGATTCCTTCAAGGTATAGGCGCCATCATCGGCGAGCCCGGCCTGCAGCACGTCAAGATTATTGGCCACGCTGGAGACCGACCAACTGGCCATTTCCAGCGCCAGATCCTTGGCCTGACTCAGCGAGACGAATTCATCAAACGCTTTGCGGTAAGCCCCCAACGACTGCTCGACTTCGTTCATCACGGGAACGTTGGCCGGCGATTGCGCCTTCAGTTGATTCGCCAGGATGACCAGGCCATCGACCCCCTCGCGCAAGGCCGTGACAATTTTCGGGTTGCCGTGCAAGGCGTACTCCTGCTCGAGCAGGCGCACCTTGAGCAAGCCACTGTTGAGCGATGACATCTGTTTGAGCCCGTCGAAGCGCTGGCTGATCGTCTGCAGGGACCACACGCCAATGGCCGCCACCAGGGCTGTCAACAACAGCACCAGCACGAACCCCACACCCAGTTTTTTTGCCATACCGAGGTTGGCAAAACGTCCTTGCACGGCCGAAATCATTGCACTTAGTCCCCTGACATAGTCTGTTGACGCAGATTCGCAACGGGCCTGTGTCAACACAAGTCTTTGGCGTCGGAATAATGGCAAAAAGCTACGCCAGCGTCGTTTTCAGAACGTTTGAGGTCGATCCCGAGCGGTGGCCTGAAAAAACGCCCGGGCTCGCGGATCACAGGCGCTGGCCACATTGATACGCTGCCAGTCGCTAGGTTCACCGGCGGGACTGAATGCCGTCGCGGAAGACAGCAGGACGCCGAAGCGCCGCGCCTGTTTCCGCACGTGGGCGTAGTCGGACTTGCGCGACCGTGCCCAGATGAACAAACCGCCGACGGGTTTGCCGAACACCTCCCACTCGGCGTCTTCCAGCATCTGCAATGCGGCTTCTCGGTCGGGTCTCAGACGCTGCCGCTGCCGCAGCACCAACTTGCGATAAGCACCGCTGGCCAGCAGGCATGCCAGCACCGACTCGCAAAACCCTGAAGCGCCCAGACTGCTGATCCTCTTGACCTCAGCAAGTCGTGAAATGACGTCGGCACCGGCGACTACAAAACCGACCCGCAACGAACTGCTGAGGGTTTTGGAGAAGCTGCCGACGTAGATGACGTTGTCATCGGTATCCAGAGCGGCGAGCCGCACACCGGGGCCGCTGTGCAAATCCGCGTAGACGTCGTCTTCAATTACCAGCACGTCATGGTGTTTGGCCAGTTGCAGAACCCGCTGCGCCACCACTGGCGCCAGGTTGCTTCCCGTCGGGTTGTGATAAAAGCTGTTGATGAACAACGCTCGAGGGTTTTTCTCAAGCAGCAGTGCCTCAAGCACCTCGATGTCGGGCCCGCGCGGCGTGCGCGGCACTTCAATCATCGAAACACCACGCAACCTGAGCAGCTCGAACAGCAGGGAATAACCGGGACTTTCGACCACTACGCAATCACCCGGTTTGAGCAAGGTACGCACGATCAGGTCGAGCCCCTGACTAGCCCCAGCTGTCGTCATGACTCGGTTTTCTTCTGCGTCGATATCCAGCAGGCTCAAGCGCTTGATAATGTGTTGACGCAACGCAAGCAGACCCAACGGCGAGCTGTAGTTGAACAGCGCAGACATGTCGGTACGGCTGACCTCACGGATCGCGTAAGTCAGATCATCCGTCTCGCGCCAGCTTTCGGGGAGCCCGCCACACCCCAGCTTCAGCTCGCCCGCGGTGTTGACTGGCTGCAACTCCGCGCCCTCGAACCAGGGTGAATCCGCAGCGGCCAACATTGGGGCGGCAACAATGAATCCGGCGCCACGACGCGACGCCAGCACCCCTTGAGCCACCAGCCGATCGCACGCTTCAACGACACTGGACTGGCTGAGTAAATTGGTCCGAGCGATTTGCCGCGCAGAAGGCAAACGCGTCCCCGGTACTATGTCGCTCTGACGCAGCCAGCACGCTAGCGCGTCGACGACTTGCTGTACGACCGGCACCAAGGCCTGTCGATCGATTCTCAATTCCATGAGCAAGCAAACTCCTGTTCGTTTGACGGAATCAGTTAATCACAGGCGCGCTCGATGGGCTGTGCGACAACGCCGCCAAAATTCACGGTTCTAACCATTTGAAACACATTCTCCGGCAGTTTCGCCAAGCTGAAAAAAACCCGCAATGCGTAACGCTGTTCACTTGAGACAATGGATGGCGGCCTGATGGCCGACCGTACTTCATGATTGTTTGTATCCGGTTCGACGGTAACGGCGGCTGGCGGCTGGCGGCTGGCGATGGGGTACATATCCGTTGCTGCGGCAACGGCTGCTGGCGGTTTCGCTCTTACAGCGAGTCCCTTTTCCAAACGCCGAAAAGGAACCAAAAGGCTTTGCCCCTCCATTCGGTGCCTCGCCCAGGCTCGGCATGCCCTCACTCCGGCATTGCTCCGGGGGCCCGCCGCCATCGGCCATCCATGGCCGGGGGCGGCTATCGCGGCATCCTTGCCGCGGTGCCCCCTGCGCAATGCCTGCGTTCGGCCTCTGGGAAAGGGGCAGGCAGATCAAGATCAAAAGCAAAGTAAAGCAACAGCAACAGCAACAGCAAGATCAAAGGATCGCAGCCTCGCTTCGCTCGACAGCTCCTACAGGTGAGGTCGGGGCGGCGGTGCGATTGATGAAGGATAGGCCGGCCGGTAGGCCGCCTCGCTTTTGCTTTTGCGGTGCACGCCCCCTCGAGAGGCCGAGTGGAGGTTCTGCGCAGTGGGCACCCCGGCATGGATGCCGGGTTAGCCGCCCCCGGCCATGGATGGCCGATGGCGGCTGGCCCACGGAGCAGGACCGGAGCGAGGCACCGAACGAAAGGGGCAAAAGCCCTTGGTTACTTGGGGCTCTTCCAAGTGACTCGCTGTAAGAGCGAAACCATAATCGGCCGTTACCGAAGAAACGGATAAACACCCAAGCAATTGAACACCCAATCTAAGTGAACAGCATTACGTGCAATGCAGGTCTTTTTCGTGCGCTGCACCGGCGTGTTTCAGAACGCCGTGACACCGCCATCCACCGCCAGGGAATGTCCGGTGGTGAACGCAGCGCCGTCGCTGCACAGATACAGCACGGCACTGGCAATTTCTCCAACCTTGCCGATACGACCCACCGGGTGCATGGCATTGGCGAACTCACCCTTCTTCGGGTCGGCTTCATAGGCGCGGCGGAACATGTCGGTATCGATGACGGCCGGGCACACCGCATTCACGCGAATTTTTTTCTTGGCGTATTCGATGGCCGCCGACTTGGTCAGGCCGATCACTGCGTGTTTCGACGCGGCATAGATGCTCATCTTCGGCGCAGCGCCGAGGCCGGCGACCGAAGCGGTGTTGACGATCGCGCCACCGCCCTGGGCCAGCAACAGCGGCAACTGGTACTTCATGCACAACCAGACGCCTTTGACGTTAACGCCCATGATCGCGTCAAACTCATCGACCGTGCCTTCTGCCAGTTTGCCTTTTTCAATCTCTATGCCGGCGTTGTTGAAGGCGTAGTCGAGACGGCCGTAGGTGTTCACCACCTCGTCCATCAGATTTTTTACATCGCTTTCCAGCGTGACATTGCAGCGCACGAAAGTCGCTTCACCGCCCGCCGTACGAATCAGCGCCACGGTGCCCTCGCCACCGGCCGTGTCCATGTCGGCCACCACCACTTTCAATCCTTCGGCGGCGAACGCCTGGGCGGTCGCGCGGCCGATACCGTTGGCGGCGCCCGTTACGACGGCGACCTTGCCGGAAAACGTCATGCTCATTGTTTTGTCCTCGGAGGGAAGAATGCGGGGTTGGCGTGCGCCCAGTCTAGCCACAGGCGCTACCGTCACGGCAGCACTATCAGAAGGCCGGTTGAACGCCCATGAGTTGCAGTGATGGAAAGTCCGGCCTGACTATCACTGCACTGGATCAGGCTGCATTCGCCGCATCAGCCAAACTTGCGGCATCGGCTCTTAAGGACTATCAACAAGGCTTCATTCATCTTGAGTGCCTGTCATGACTACCCAGACCAATCGCCAGTTCCTGCTCGCCAAACGTCCGGTGGGCGCGGCTACCCGCGAGACTTTCGCCTATCAGGAAGTACCGGTCGCAGAACCGGCTGCGGGTCAGATCCTGGTCAAAAACGAATACTTGTCCCTGGACCCGGCCATGCGTGGCTGGATGAATGAGGGCAAGTCCTACATTCCCCCTGTCGGTATCGGCGAAGTCATGCGCGCACTGGGTGTAGGCAAAGTCGTGGCATCGAATAATCCTGGCTTTGCGGTTGGGGACTACGTCAACGGCGCCTTGGGCGTGCAGGACTACTTCCTTGGCGAGCCGCGCGGTTTCTACAAGGTCGATCCGAAACTGGCACCGCTGCCACGTTATCTATCCGCGCTGGGCATGACCGGGATGACCGCCTATTTCGCCCTACTCGATGTCGGTGCACCGAAGGAAGGTGACACCGTGGTGCTGTCCGGTGCGGCCGGGGCGGTAGGCAGCATTGCCGGGCAGATTGCGAAGATCAAAGGCTGCCGTGTGATCGGCATCGCGGGCGGCGCGGACAAGTGCAAGTTTCTGATCGACGAACTGGGTTTTGACGGCGCCATCGATTACAAGAACGAAGACGTCATCGCCGGCCTCAAGCGCGAATGCCCGAAAGGCGTCGACGTTTATTTTGACAACGTCGGCGGCGATATCCTCGACGCGGTGCTGAGCCGCCTGAACATGAAGGCACGGGTGGTGATTTGCGGCGCCATCAGCCAGTACAACAACAAGGAAGCGGTCAAAGGGCCAGCCAACTACCTGTCGTTGCTGGTGAACCGCGCGCGGATGGAAGGTTTTGTGGTGATGGACTATGCCGCGCAGTTCGCCGCTGCCGGGCAGGAAATGGCCGGCTGGATGGCCAAGGGTCAGCTCAAGAGCAAGGAAGACATTGTTGAAGGACTGGAAACATTCCCGGAGACGCTGATGAAGTTGTTCAGCGGCGAGAATTTCGGGAAGTTGGTTCTGAAGGTTTAACGCACTACCTGACGACAACAATACCTGTGGGAGCGAGCTTGCTCGCGATGACGGACTAGCATTCAACATCAATGCTGAATGTTATGGCCCCATCGCGAGCTCGCTCCCACGGTTCAGCGGCGTTTAAGCGATTTCGGCTACTACGGCGGCCAACGCCTTGGCCGGATCCGCCGCCTGGCTGATCGGACGGCCGATCACCAGATAATCGGAACCGGCATCCAGCGCTTGACGCGGGGTCAGGATGCGGCGTTGATCGTCCTGGGCGCTGCCCGCCGGACGAATCCCCGGGGTCACCAGTTGCAACGACGGGTGAGCCGATTTCAAGGCCTGGGCTTCCAGTGCCGAGCACACCAGACCGTCCATCCCGGCTTTTTCCGCGAGTGCCGCCAGGCGCAGCACCTGCTCCTGCGGTTCGATGTCCAGACCAATCCCCGCCAGGTCTTCACGCTCCATGCTGGTCAGCACGGTCACGCCGATCAGCAGCGGTTTCGGGCCGCTGCGCTGGTCCAGCACTTCACGGCAAGCAGCCATCATGCGCAGACCGCCGGAGCAATGGACGTTGACCATCCACACGCCCATTTCCGCCGCAGCCTTTACCGCCATGGCGGTGGTGTTCGGGATGTCGTGGAACTTGAGGTCGAGGAACACTTCGAAACCCTTGTCGCGCAAGGTGCCAACGATTTCCGAGGCGCAGCTGGTGAACAGTTCCTTGCCAACTTTGACCCGGCACAGTTTCGGGTCCAACTGGTCGGCCAGCTTCAGTGCGGCGTCACGGGTGGGGAAATCCAGGGCGACGATGATAGGAGTCTGGCAGACGGACATGTGCGGGCTCTCAGGCAGGACGAAATCGGCGCGCATTGTAGCGGAACCAGCGCGGCTGCGGGACCCGATGATCGGTAAATCGTCGTCGGCGCTCAGCCAAGACTAGCCCTTTCGCCGATTGTGTCGAGACCGATACACACACGACACGCCCACAACACCCTTCCCCGCTACCCTCGGCATCCGCAACACGTCCTTACAGCACTTCCCGCCTCCGGGCCGGACGCCTATGCTGAAGCCACAACCTCGCAGCCTATCTTTGTGGTTGGCAGCCTACCTGGCAGATGAACGCACGCATGCACAGCACCCAAGCCCCCTTGAACGACGATCAAAAAGCGCCCGGCGACGACAAGCGCTGGAGCATTCGCGCGCTGATCGTCGACGATGACGTCACGATCCGCGAACTGATGATCGATTACCTGGCCCGATTCAACATCCACGCCAGCGGCGTCACCGATGGCGCCGCCATGCGTCTGGCCCTGCAAGCCGAGCATTTCGATGTGGTGGTGCTCGACCTGATGCTGCCCGGTGAAGACGGTTTGTCGCTGTGCCGCTGGCTGCGCGCCGAATCGGACATCCCGATCCTGATGCTCACCGCGCGCTGCGAACCCACCGACCGGATCATCGGCCTGGAACTGGGCGCCGACGATTACATGGCCAAGCCGTTCGAACCGCGAGAACTGGTCGCGCGGATTCAGACCATTCTGCGACGAGTGCGCGACGACCGCACCGAACAGCGTGCGAACATTCGCTTCGACAACTGGCGCCTGAACAGCGTCCTGCGCCAATTGATCGCGGCGGATGGCCTGGTGGTTCCGCTGTCCAACGCAGAATTCCGCTTGCTGTGGGTGTTCATCGAACGTCCGCGCCGAGTGCTCAGCCGCGAACAATTGCTGGATGCGGCGCGCGGTCGCTCGATCGAAGCCTTTGACCGCAGCATCGATTTGCTGGTCTCGCGTCTGCGCCAGAAACTCGGTGACGACCCGAAAGCCCCGCAGTTGATCAAGACCGTTCGCGGTGAGGGTTACCTGTTCGACGCCCGAGACATCGGCTGATGCGTACGCGCTTCGATACGCTGTTCGGCCGCCTCTTTGGCGTACTGCTGGTGGCGATCATCCTGGCGCATCTGCTCGCGTTTGCCTGGTTTCATCATTACGGCCCACCTCCGCCGCCACCACCGCCCGGTTTCTCCCAAGGTCTAGACGGACAACGCCCGCCGATGGACCCGCGTTTCGACAACCGGCCACCGCGGCCCTGGTTCGGTGGGCCACTGGTGCCGCTGACGTTCCAGTTGATCTCGCTGATCATTGCAGCCTGGTACGGCGCAAAACTGCTGAGCCGGCCAATCCAGCGCCTGAGTGACGCCGCCGAGCGCCTGAGCGAAAACCTCGACAGCCCGCCGCTGGACGAGTCCGGCCCACGGGAAGCCCGGCAGGCGGCCTACACCTTCAACCTGATGCAAAAACGCATCATCGAACAGATGCAGCAGCGTTCGCGGATGCTCGGCGCGGTCTCCCACGACCTGCGCACGCCGTTGTCCCGGCTAAAGCTGCGGCTGGAGCAGATCGACGACAACAAGCTGCAAGGTCAGATGCGCCAGGATCTGGACGACATGATCAGCATGCTCGACGCCACCCTCACTTATCTGCACGAACAGCGCACCAGTGAGGCACCACAATGGATGGATGTGCAGGCGCTGGTCGAATCCCTGAGTGAAAATGCTCAGGATCAAGGGGCCGATGTCCAGGCCAGCGGCCACTGCGCACCGTTGCAGGTTCAGCCGATGGCCCTGCGTTCATGCGTCAACAACTTGCTGGATAACGCCCTGCGTTATGCCGGGCAAGCGCAGATCGCACTTGAAGATAATCGCGAACACCTGGTGATCCGGGTGATCGACCACGGACCGGGGATCGCGGCCGATAAACGCGAAGCCGTGTTTGAACCTTTCTTTCGCCTGGAAGGTTCGCGCAATCGCAACTCCGGCGGTGTCGGGCTGGGCATGACCATTGCTCGCGAAGCGGCTGAACGGCTGGGTGGCCACTTGAGTCTGGAAGAGACGCCCGGTGGTGGCTTGACCGCAGTCATTTGGCTACCTCGCACCTGAGCCACACCTAAGTCTCCTTGTGGGAGCGAGCCTGCTCGCGAAAGCGGTTGAACATTCAATTTTGATGGTGACTGACCCACCGCTTTCGCGAGCAGGCTCGCTCCCACAGGGTCTGAGTCTTACCTGAGATCTGTGTGTGTGTACCAATCGGTACAAACCCCACATACCCACGACAACTTGCTCCTTGAGGCTGCATAAGCCGGTGCACCCGCCGGCTTTCCATTCCAGGGAGTGAGCCCAATGATCGGTAGCGTCAGCAACTACACGAGCTATAACAGCACCGCCAGCACCACAACCAGCAATGCCCGCAGCCAGCAATTCCAGAAAGAACTGCTTTCCAAACTCGACACCAACAGCGATGGCTCGGTGGATCAGGACGAGCTCAAAAGCGCTCTGTCGCAGAAATCCGATGACGGTCTGCTGGTCAGTCTGAGCAAAAATTTCGCCGACCTGGACAGTGACGACAGCGGCAGCCTGAGCAGCGAAGAAATGGCCGCGATGGCACCTCCTCCGCCACCGCCGCGAGATCAGGCACCGGACACCGAACTGGCCGACGCGCTGATCAGCGCTCTGGACGCCGACGGCGACGGTGCCATCAGCGGCGACGAACTGAGCAACGGTCTGACCAGCGCCGGCAGCAGCGCCGACAGCACGGAAATCTTCTCAGCCCTGGACAAGAACGAAGATGGCGTCGTCAGTAAGGACGAGCTCGCCACCAGCCTCGCCCCGCCACCGCCGCCACCCCAGCAGGTGTCCAGCGACGAGTTGTTCAGCCAGCTCGATGCGGACAGCGATGGCAGTGTCAGCGCCACCGAACTGAGCAGCGCGTTGCAGGCCAGCGATAGCACCTCATCGACCAGCACCGACACCAGTGCAGCGCTGCTCAAGGTATTGGACAGCGACAGCAGTGGCGGAGTCAGCAGCGACGAGTTGAAAGCCGCGCTGCAGGCCGGTCGCGAGAAGAACAGCGACAGCTCCACCGATCAGGCGAACGTGACGGAAGCCCTGAATAAAATGATTGCCAACCTGAGCAAGCAGTACTCGCTCGACAAGGTGGCGACGGTGGGCAAGTACCTGAACGTGGCGACCTGAGCCAAGCATTAAGCCTGGCAAACCGCGCCGTCCGCTTCGCGGGCAAGCCCGCTCCCACAGGTTCAGTGGTGTTCACAATTTATGTGTTCACCTCGATCCTTGTGGGAGCGGGCTTGCCCGCGAAGGGGTCATTCACCTCAACACAAACCTCACGGCCGGCGATCTTCCACCCGCGCCTGGCTCTTGCTCCAGTCGTTCAACAAACTATACGCCACGGCCAACAACGTCGGCCCGATAAACAGGCCGATGAAGCCAAAAGCGATCAAGCCACCAAACACACCCAACAGCACGATCACCAACGGCAAATTCCCACCGCGACTGATCAGGTAAGGCTTGAGCACGTTGTCGACCCCGCTGATGATGAACGTGCCCCAGATCCCGAGGAACACCGCCATCCCGTACTCACCCTTCCAGGCCAGCCAAGCGGTGGCCGGTATCCACACCAGCGGTGGCCCCATGGGAATCAGGCTGAGCAGGAAGGTGACGACGCCCAGCACCAGCGCTCCAGGCACCCCGGCAATCAGGAACCCGATCAACGCTAGAACCGCTTGGGCTGCCGCCGTACCGATCACACCGTTTACCACCCGTTGCACCGTGCCCGCCACCAGTTCGATGTAATAACCGGCGCGATCACCAATCAACCGCTGCAGCAACCCATGAACAAACGCCGCCAGGCGCGGCCCGTCCCGGTAGAAAAAGAACACGAACACAATGCTCAGCGTCAGCTCGAGAATGCCGCCGCCAATCTGTGCACTGCGCGCCAACAGCCAGTTACCGACCTGCCCCAGATAGGGTTTGAGCGACACCATCATCGCTGCGCCTTGCTGATCGATGCTGTTCCAGATCACCACCAGCCGCTCGCCCACCAAAGGAATGCCGCCCAGCCAGGTCGGCGCCTCGGGCAAGCCATCCATCTGCACGTCTTTGATGAACGCCGTGGCATCGCGCACATGGTCCGCGAGGTTGAAACCCAGCCAAACCAGCGGCACCGCCACCAACAACATCCAGCCCAAGGTCAGCAGTGCCGCCGCCAGGGATTCGCGACCATTGAGCCAACGGGTCAGCAAACGCATCAGCGGCCAACTGGCAAACGCCAGCACCGCGCCCCAGAACATCGCCGACCAGAACGGCGCCATCACCCAGAAGCTCGCGCCAAACAGCACCAGGAGCAGGATTTGCACCAACAGCCGATCGTTATTGATCATCCGAGTCTCAAAAAAAATCAGTCCGCAAAAGGGTAGACGAACGCCGCCAGCGCGTCCGCCGGATACAGCTTATCGCAACAGCTCGATGTGCAGGCCAGAGCCTTCGGCGCTGCCCGTCTCCATCCGCGCCGACCGCACCCCCTGGTTCATTAACGCCTGACGCCAGGCTTCTGCATTCGGCCCGGAAACGGTCACCCGCAAGGTCGTGTCCAGGTTCAGGCCGCGCGAGAGCAAGCGCAGCCAGGTCTCGTCGGGCGCATCGGTCAGTTTCGGGAAGTCGAGCTCACCGGTACTTTTGAGCTCCCGCAACAAGGTAGCGGATGTTGGCAGCAGATCACCCAGCGGTGCAGCAGCGTCGAACTGTTCAACGTGCAGATAGGCTTTGCGATTGCCGCGAGTGATGCTGTACAGCGCCACCAGGGTGTTGTCCTTCGGCGCCGCCAACCGCAACAGCAGATACGCTTGCTGTTCGTCAGCGCCATAGAGCTTGGCATTGCCGAAGACCTCGTTGGCCCAAAGGCTGCTTTCACCGCAATCACGGGCCTGGCACCAGAACAGCAACTGCGCGTCCTGCTTCTGCAAGGCTTCGCGAGCGACGGTAAACGCCTCGAGAGACGAATGCTCCGATGGCAGCTCGTAGGTTACCGAAGTGGTTTGTCCACGGGCACTGACCTGACCGTCGAAACGCAACTGGCCGCTGATCTTGCGTATTGAACCCAACGGGTAGATCCGTTCGAGTTCGATCGCCGGGCGATAGTCGACGATCTGCGAATCGACCACGCGAGGCACGATCGGCAGGTCCTGACTGCCCGGCATATCGGCGGCAAACGACAGAGGACTGAAACAACACAGCGCCAGCAGGCTGATTGAACGCATGGATGAGCTCATCGGATCAGCATGGCCTGGGCACCCTTGACGACGCTGTCGTCGTCGATGCGTTCCGGTACCAGCAAACCACGCTGTACCGCCGGACGCGCTTGCATACTCGCCATCCAGCGTTGCAAGGCCATCAAGCCGTCCACGGCGACCCCTGACCACTCGTGACCACGCACCCACGGATAAGTGGCAATATCGGCAATGCTGTAATCGCCGGCCAGAAATTCCACGCCTTGCAGGCGCGTGTCGAGCACTTCATACAGCCGCCGGGTTTCATGCTGATAGCGGTCGATGGCGCCCTGGAGCTTCTCCGGAAAATAACGGAAAAACACATTGGCCTGACCCTGCATCGGGCCGATTCCGCCCATCTGGAACATCAGCCACTGCAACACCACCGAACGCCCTTTAGGGTCCTGAGGCAACAGTTTGCCGGTCATTTCAGCGAGGTAAATCAGGATGGCGCCGGATTCGAACACGGCAAAATCGCCGTTGACGCGGTCGACAATCGCCGGGATCCGGCCATTGGGGCTGATCTTGAGAAAGTCCGCGGACTTCTGTTCCTTTTTGTCGAAACTCAAGGCGTGCACCGTGTAGGGCAGGCCGAGTTCCTCGAGCACGATAGAGACCTTGTGGCCATTCGGGGTCGCAGCGGTGTAGAGATCTATCATGGTTGTCTCCCATTTCAACCCGCCCAGCCTCGACAGTTGCCCGGCGCAAGTCAAGGAACGGCGAAGAACCGATTGAAACAGTCTGCGACAAGGTCGGCACCGGACTCGTCATTCAGGTGCAAATGATGACCGCCAGGCAGCTGTTCACGGCTAAAGGGTAGACGCTCCAGCAACTCGGGGTGTTTGGCGAGCATGCCGTCGGCTGCAACGACCAGCAGCGCAGGACAGCTGACCCGCTGGACGAAGGCCATAGCCTGTTCGGTGGTAAGACGTAGCGGTGATGGCAGCGTCAGACGGTTATCGGTGCGCCAGGTGTAACCGCCCGGCACCGGCATCAGGCCACGTTGGGCCAACAACTCGGCGGCTTCGCGGCTGACCGCCACCAGTCCTTTCATCCGCGCTTCGATGGCACGGTCGAGGGTGTTGTAGACCGGTTTGCGTTTCTCCCGAAGATCCAACTGCGCTTGCAGGGCCATTCCCATTCGTTCGGCAGCATTTTCGCCTTTGTCTGTAGGAGGAATGATGCCGTCGATCAAGGCCAGATGGGTGACACGCTCCGGCATCGACCCGGCAATGATCAACGAGGCGATCGCGCCCATGGAGTGCCCCAACAGTGCAAAACGCTTCAACCCCAGCTGTTCGGCGACTTGCAAAACATCAAGAGCGTAGTCCCACATCGCGTAACCGGCACCCGTCGGACGATGCCCGGAATGACCGTGACCGGCCATGTCCAACGCAATGATGCGCAGCCCTTTGAGTTTAGGCGCCAACCGCGCGAAGCTGTTGGCGTTGTCCAGCCAGCCGTGCAAGGCGATCACTGGCAAACCGTCTTCGGGGCCGAACAGGTGCGCGGCCAGCTCGATGTGCGGCAGGCTCAGGCGGACTTCTTCGACGACATGGCTCATGCACAATCCTGCTGCTGGCGACCGTCCCAGCGGCTGAACAGGTTTTTCAGCAGCAAGGCCGTGTCCTGCGGACGTTCGAGCGGAAACATGTGCCCGCCAGGCATGGTCAGGGATTCGCCCAACGGCATGCGACCGACAGAGCTGGCGTGATGACGCATCACCACGCGGCTCTTGTGCCCGCGCACCACTGCCAATGGCACTTTCAACTGCCGAGCGCGGCCAGGGCTGGTGTGGGGCACGCCACGGTAGATGCTGATTTCCGTGGCCGGGTCGAAACGCAAACGCAGTTTGTCTCCTACCCTGTGCAAACCGTGTTGCAGGTAGGCGTCGAAACATTCCGGATCAAAGCTGCGAAACAGGGTTTTGCCGGCGAAATAGCGGCGGGCGCTTTCGAGGTCGGCGAACTCTTCACGACGACCCAGCGTACGACCGGCCGGGGTCAGGCGGTCGATGAAACCGAAACGCTTGGCCGCGCGGATCACCCATTGATCGGCGCGGGTCAACACCGGCGAATCGAGCATTACCACGCCGCGGTATAGCTCGGGACAGCGCAACGCGGCGTGCAAGTGCAGCACGCCACCGAATGAATGGCCGACGCCCCACACCGGTTGCGCCTGCTGGTTGAGGTGATGGATCAGCTCATCAACCAGGTTGTGCCAGTTGTCGTCCGCCGGGAAACGCGGGTCGTGGGCATGCTGCTCCAGATGCGTCACCTGATACTCGGGCGCCAGCGCCGCGAACAACTTGCCGTAGGTCCCCGAAGGAAAACCATTGGCGTGGGCGAAAAATATCTGCTGCGACATACCGGCAAATCCATAAGCGAGAACAGGCATTGATTGTCCGCAAGACAACGTCCTACAGCAATGACCGTAACTGCCAGGAATGATGACAGTCCGGTCATGTCTATGTTTCAGGGAACCTGGCGTATATCCCGCAGCAGAGCGGGCCGTCAATCAACGCGTCGGCGGACTCTCTCCCAACGGCACAACTGCCATGGTCAACCGCGATACACAACTGACCTTGCCCTCATCGCTGGTCAGCCGTATGTCCCAGACATGGGTCGTACGCCCGACATGAATCGCCTTGGCCACCGCCGTTACCCGCCCGCTGCGTAGCCCCCGCAAATGGTTGGCGTTGATTTCCAGACCCACGCAGTAGAATTTGCTCGCATCGATGCACAAATAGCTGGCCATGGAGCCGACAGTTTCCGCCAGCACCACCGAGGCACCACCGTGCAACAAACCATAAGGCTGATGCGTGCGGTGGTCGATGACCATGCTCGCGGTCAGGGACTCTTCGTCGAAGGATTCGAAACGGACATCCAGCACTTCGCCGATGGTGTTTTTCTGGATCGCGTTCAACTGCTCGATGTTGGGAGTGGTACGCCACAAACTCATTGCAAACATCCTTTGTTGGTTTTGTTCGTGACTCAATCCTGCCACAGCACCGCTTCGCTACGCTCGCTCCATTCTTCGAACCGGGCACCATAAGCCGCTTCGATCACGTTGCGCTTGATCTTCAGGGTCGGTGTGAGAAAGCCGTTTTCCACCGCCCAGCTGTCTTTGACCACCACGAGCCGGCGCAGGCGCTCATGTTTATCAAGGGCGCCATTGACCTCCTCCAGCAGTTTTTCCAGGCTTGAATGCAGACCGGCGCGCGAGGTTCCGCTTGCGTCCTGCTGTCCGACCGCCGAGAGCACGCACAGTCCCAGCGGTGCGCTCAAACCGTCGCCGACTACGCATACCTGTTCGATCCGTGAATGCACCGCCAGGCGGTTTTCGATCGGTGCAGGGGCCACGTACTTGCCTTTGCTGGTCTTGAAAATTTCCTTCAGTCGCCCGGTCAGGCGCAGGTTGCCTTCGGCGTCTTGCTCGCCTTTGTCACCGGTGCGCAGGAAGCCATCCTCGGTAATCGTCTCGGCGGTTTTTTCCGGTTCCTTGAAATACCCGAGCATGGTCGCGCCGCTACGCACCATGACCTCGCCCGACTCGGCGATCCGCACTTCAACCTCCGGACAAGGCTTGCCAATCCAGCCGGGCTTGTTCTCGCCGGGCCGGCCAATGTGGGAATAACCACAGCTTTCAGTCATGCCGTACACCTCCAGCACGTCCAGCCCGAGCCTGCGGTACCACAGCAACAAGGTCTGCGGCACCGGTGCCGCGCCGGACAGGGCGACGCGCAAGGCGTCCAGCCCAAGCCCGGCGAGCACTTTGTGTCCGACCCGCTTGCCGATGAAGGGCAGGCCGAGCAGGAAGTCGAGACGTTTCGCCGGGATCTTGCTGTACACGCCCATCTGGAACTTGGTCCAGATGCGCGGCACGCCGAACAGCGCGGTCGGCCGCGCACGTTTCAGATCGGTGAGGAAGGTGTCGAGGCTCTCGGCAAAGAACACGGTTTGCCCGGTGTAAATCGACGCCAGTTCGACAAACATCCGCTCGGCGACATGGCACAGCGGCAGGTAGGACAGCAGCCGGTCCGACTCATTGAGGCCGAACAATTGCGTGCCACGGGTGGTGGCGAACCCCAGAGTGCCAAAGCTGTGCATCACGCCTTTGGGCATGCCGGTGGTACCGGAGGTGTAAATGATGGTCGCCAACTGGTCGGCGGCAGGTTTGGGATCGTCCTGGATCGGTGAACACGCTTGCAGGTCGGCCCAGCTGAAATCGAAGCTGCCTGGCGGATGCAGTGGCAGGCTGATGGTCGGCAGGTCGGGGCTGACTCCGCGGGACATGCCGGGCCAGTCATCAAGCTTGCCGATAAACGCCAGCGCCGCTTCGGAATGTTCGAGTACCTGCGAGACGGTTTCGGCAGTAAGGTTCGGGTACAACGGCACTGAAACGTGCCCGGCCATCCAGATCGCCAGGTCAGCGATGATCCAGTGCGCACAGTTTTTCGAGATCAGGGCGATGTGGCTGCCTTGCGGCAATTCTCGCGCCCGCAGCCAGTGCGCAGCGCAACGGGCCTGATGGCCGACGTCTTCCCAGGTCAGGGTTTCAACCTGACCGCCGCCCACCGGTTGAACCAGAAAGCGCTGACGGGGATGACGGGTCTCACGCTCGTAAAAGGCGTCCAGCGGCAAACGAAAAGCAGCAGACATGCGACTCGCTCCTTTGTTTTTGGTCTGGAGCAAGCGTAGTCAACCAAGCGGTTGCTTGGTTGACTATTTCATTACAAAAATCAGGTTCGACGCAGAACCTTGTGGGAGCGGGCTTGCTCGCGAACGCGGAGTGTCAGTCAGCATCAATGGTGCCTGATACGCCGCTTTCGCGAGCAAGCCCGCTCCCACAGTAGTCCTGTTCCAACAGGACTACGGGTGTTTGATGCCTTTGAGCTTCATCGCCCCCGCCATCGGCAAATCACCTTCCAGTTCCGCAAGGCCAGCCGTCTGCACCGCTTCCGGGTCCTGCACATGACCGTGTTGAAGGTAGCCCAGCAAATTACCCACCAACGGGTTGTGACTGACCAGCAACGCGTGATCCACAGACACCAGCTGCTCGGCCACCGCTTGCGGGCGGTTGTCGGGTGTCAGCCATTCGACGGTGCGAATTTCCGGGGCGAACCCAAGGGCCGTTCGCACGATTTCGGCAGTTTCCTGCGCTCGCAGGTAAGGGCTGGCATAGATGGCCGTAATCGGTGTGCCGATCAATTTGGCAGCCGTGCGCAACACTTCTTCACGCCCGTGGGCCGTCAATGCCCGCTCAGAATCCGGACGCTTGCCATGCGGCTCGGCTTCACCATGACGCAATACCCAGAGTTTCATAGCTTGGGCTCCTCATCTCGGGCCGGATGCGGCGCAGGCGCCACGACGTGTGGGGCTTCACCTTCCGGCGTACGCGGCGTCGGCCAGTCGGCGAACGGCCAGGGTTTCTGGTCGCTGTGGAACGTGCCGAAACGACCGATCTGCGCCAGGAACTGGCTCAGGCTGTCGCCAAAATTCATCAGGCTGGCGCTCGGGGCACCATAAATCAAACGATAGACCAGTTGCACCAGCACCACGGCACCGAGGATGAATTGCGCCACCTGCCAGACCAGCAGGAAGACAATCATCCACAACACCCGCAGCAGGATGGATTCGTACTGGGCTTCTACTTTCGGATCGTTCATGTGCAATTCCCTGCCTGTATTGAAAGCGTGATCAGTTGAAACCACTGGTGGAAATAAAGTCGACGTCGGTTTTCGGTTCGCCGCGCATCAGCAGCTCGATCACCTGATTCAGCGTGCGCCCTTCGAACAGAATCGCGTGCAGTCCGGCGACCAGCGGCATGTAAACGCCCACTTCCTGGGCCTTGGCCTTGAGCACTTTGAGGGTATTCACGCCTTCCGCGACTTCGCCCAGTCGCGTCACCGCGTCTTCCAGGCTCAAGCCTTGGCCGAGGGCGAATCCGACCTGATAGTTGCGGCTTTTCGGTGACGAACACGTCACGATCAAATCACCCACACCCGCGAGCCCCAGGAAAGTCATCGGGTTGGCGCCCTGATTCACCGCAAAGCGGGTCATTTCCGCCAGCGCCCGGGTGATCAGCATGCTCTTGGTGTTTTCGCCCATACCCAGCGCCACCGCCATGCCGGCGATGATTGCGTAAACGTTTTTCAGCGCCCCGCCCAACTCCACGCCGAAGCGGTCGGCGCTGGCGTACACGCGAAAGGTGCGGCCGTGCAGCGCGGCCTGAACCTGCTGGCAAAGTTCTTCGTCTTCGCTGGCGACCACGGTGGCAGTCAGCGCGTGTTCGGCGATTTCACGAGCCAGGTTCGGTCCTGATAGCACGCCTATGCGCGCTTGCGGAGCGATGTCTTCGAGGATCTCGCTCATCAGTTTGAAGGTGTGGGCTTCGATGCCTTTGGTCAGGCTCACCAGCATCTTGCCGCTCAGGCGCTGCGCGTGAGGCGCGAGCACCGAGCGTAGCGCGCTGGATGGCAGCGCGACGAAACACAGTTCGCAGGCCTCCAGAGTCGCGAGCAGGTCAGTGACCGCTTCCACGGCCGGAAGAATCTTGATGCCTTTAAGGTAACGCGGGTTCTCGCGATTGACCCGAATGGCTTCGGCCTGTTCGGGGTCGCGCATCCACAAGCGGACCTGATGCCCGTTCTCGGCCAGAAGGTTAGCCACGGCGGTACCAAAACTTCCGCCTCCCAGGACCGCAATCGGGCGCTGTTCAGTCATATGCAATCCGTTAATCCATAGCAGTGGCGATGCCGGCATTATACGGAGCGGCCCAGTGGCGGCCAGTCCCCGCGTCAATTACTGGCACTTGTCTGAAGAAGACCAATAAATCCGAGGAAAATGCCGTCATCGTGACTGGAAAAGCCGACTGGCTCGGTTAACATGCGCGCCAGTAAGATCGCCATCAAGGATGTGTTGTGTCGTTTGGCTCTGCTTCACCCCACTCGCCGCTGGTTCTGGCGCTCATAATCAGCCCGCCGTTGCTGGCCGACGACCTGTTTCTCGATAGCGAGCCACTGCCGCACGTGCTGACGGCAACGCGCCTGAAACAGTCGCCGGCCGCGGTGCCGGGAAGCATGACGGTGATCGACAGCGAACTGATCAACGCCAGCGGTGCCCGGGACATCAGCGAGTTGCTGCGCCTGGTGCCGGGCATGATGGTCGGCAATATCAGCGGCAATCAGGCGGCAGTGAATTACCACGGCACCAACGCCAGCGAAGCGCGGCGCATGCAGGGGCTGATCGACGGCCGCTCGGTGTACCGCGCCGGCCTGGCCACGGTGGACTGGAGTGACATTCCGGTGGCCATGGAAGACATCGAGCGCATCGAAGTATTCCGTGGTCCGAACACCGTCAGCTATGGCGCCAATGCGCTGATGGCGGTGGTCAACATCATCACCCGCAATCCGGCCGACAGCCACGGCACGCGGATGAAGGTCACGCGAGGACAGCGTGGCATCGACGATTTTTACGCCAGTCAGGGCGTGGGTTGGGACGGTGGCGACTTGCGCGTATCGCTATCCGGTCTGCAGGACGATGGCTTCGACTCAGACCGCAAGGGTGCCGACTATCGCGACAGCCGCCGCCTGAACCGCTTCAACCTCGCCGTCAGCCAGACGCTGAACGAAGAGCAAAGCATCGATTGGCAATTAAATGCCAAGGACGGAAGCAATCAGCGGCCTTATACCTACCGCCCAGTGTTCTCGGGGATTACCGCCGCAGGGAACAATTCCGACGTCGTCGCCAAAGACTACGCCGGTTCCTTGCGCTGGAACCTCGACATCAATCCCGATCACAGCCTTTACATTCAAGGCTCGGCCCAGCACTGGGATCGTCAGCAAACCTGGCGCGCCTGCGACGCCGAAGTCTCGTTCAGCCCCGAACTGACTGAACTCTGGCAGCTCAACCCAAACTACACCGAACGCCTGGCGCGCAACATCGAACGCTACGTCGGTTCCGGCGCACCAGCCGGCACGGCGGTGGAGCAAACGCTGGCCAATCAAGTGCTAGACCAGTGGCGAAACGGCGCCCGGCAAACCCTGTGCGGTGACATTGACCAAAGCACTCGGGAGTCGCGCTACGACCTCGAATTGCAGGACACCCTTAGCCTGTCCGACAGTCTGCGACTGGTCAGCGGCATCAACTATCGTTACGACCGGGCCGATTCTGAAACCTATTTCAATGGCACGCTCGATGACACTACGTGGCGAGCCTTCGGCCAACTCGAGTGGAGAGCGACCGAACACTGGTTGTTGCAAGGCGGCGCGATGTTCGAAGACACGCAATTGACCGGCAATTCGTTAACCCCGCGGGTGGCGGTCAACTATCTGATCACGCCGCGCCACGGTTTGCGTGCGGTGTATTCGGAGGCGATCCGTTCGCCGGACATGTTCGAGAACAATGTCAACTGGAGCTACCAGGTGACCAACCTGCAACCCGCTGCCTACGGACAGAACAGCGCCCGTTATTTCGTCAGGACTCGCGGCCCCGGCAATCTCGAGCAGGAACGCATGCGCTCAAGGGAGCTGGGCTACAACGGCTTCTTCGCCGAGTCGGGGCTGGCGATTGACGTGAAGGTGTTCCACGACGAGATCACCGGCATGAACAGCGAGCCGTTGCGCAACAATCAGTACATCGCCAGCAACGCCAACAGCTCGCGCTTCACCGGGGTGGAAACCCAGCTCGACTGGCGCCTGGGCAGCACTGACCGGTTGCGCCTGACTTATGCCTATGTCGATTCCCAAGCGAGCAATCCGCTGGATGCGCAACAGACCGCACGAAACAGTGGCTCCGCCGGTTGGCTGCGCCACTGGGGCCACGGCTGGAACAGCGCCGTCTTTTATTATGGTAACGACGCACTCAATGGCTATCGCTTCGAACGGGTCGACACGCGCATCGTCAAACGCATCGGCCTGGGCAAGGCCAGCCTGGAACTGGCCGGCGTGCTCCAACAACGTCTCGACAATCAACCCACCACCTTCGTCGACAACCGCTACGATGAGCGACGGGTGGTGTACTTCAGCGCGGAGCTGGCGTTCTAGATGCTGCTGTGTCCGTCGCGCAAAACGCCAATCCTTGGCCGTCTGCTGGCCGGGTTGTGCCTGGTGCTTGCCGGTTGGCTGGTGAGCGTGTCGGCCAGCGCCGAAGACATTCTGCTGACCGGTGCCGACGACAGTCCCGGCATGCGGGATTTCGCGACGGCCCTTGGCGAATTGCGCCCTGGTGACACGGTGCGTTTCGAGCTATTGGCCAATCTGCCAGCACCGAGCAAATTGCCTGCCCTTACGCGTTTGATCCTGCTGGACCTGCCCAGCCTCGACTGGCGCCTGCAAGATTCTCAGGGCCCGGTGACGCTGGTGTTGCGCATCAGCCGCCTGCAAGCCCGTCAACGCCTGGGCACTGTCCTGCCCGCCCGTTTGAGCCTGCTCTGGAGCGATCCGCCGCCTGACCGGCAACTTCGCCTGACCCAAATCCTGCTGCCTCATGTCAAGCGGGTCGGCGTGCTGTACGACAACCACAGTGAATTTCTCTTGAATGAACTGCGCCAGGCCGCCCGACCGCTTGGCCTTGAGATCGTCACCGAGCGCTGGGACGACACCAACGACAGTCGGCCGTTACAGACGCTGCTGAAAAACAGCGACGTACTGCTGGGCCTCGATGATCCCGACTTGTACAACCCCAAAACGGCGAAAAACCTGCTGCTCAGCAGCTACGCCCGGCAAACCGCGCTGATCGGCCCGAATGCCGGCTTCGTCAAGGCTGGCAGCCTGACCAGCAGCTACAGCGACCAGAGCGACTGGCTGGCGATTCTCGACGAACTGCTCGACCGACCACCCGCCAACTGGCCACGCACGCATTACGCCAATCGCTTCAAAGTCTTGAGTAACCCGCAAGTGGCTCGTTCATTAGGTATTGAACAGATCAATGAAGCGCTGGTTGCAGCACAGTTGGCCGAAGGAGAAAGCCGCCCATGACTTTCCGTCGTCGTTGGGATATCAACACCCGCACCCAGATCATCAGCCTCGGGCCTGCCCTGCTGCTGACCTTGCTGCTGATCAGTTTTTTCACCTTCGTGCGGATCCAGGACCTGCGCCAGGAGCTCAATCACACCGGTCAGCTGATTGCCAACCAATTGGCGCCGGCCGCTGAGTACGGGGTGATTTCGGGCAACAACGAGGTGCTTGAAAGCCTGCTCAAGGCCACCTTGGCCACGCCCAATGTGCGATTCCTGGAAGTGCAGGACAGCGCCAACCGGATTCTGGTGTATATCGAACATCCGGCGGAAACCCACACCCGCTCGCAACAGGTCGAAGTGTTCCAGGCGCCGGTGCGTTTGCAACGGATCGCGTTGCACAATGATTTCTTCCAGGACAGCAAAGTCGCCAACTCCGCCCCCGCCGAGGATTACCTGGGTCGGGTGATCGTCGGTCTGTCAAATGACGCCTTTAGCAAGCGCCAACAGGAAATCCTCTTCAAGGCCGGTGTCCTGGCGCTATTCGCCCTGCTGTTTACCTTCCTGATCGCCCGGCGCCTGGCCGGCAGCCTGTCGCAGCCGATCCGCGACATCGGCAACGCGGTCAAGGCGATCCAGAGCGGCGACTACAAAACGCCGCTGCCGATTGTCGATGACACCGAACTCGGCGCGCTGTCGCAACACATCAACAACCTCGCCAAGGGTCTTGAACAGGCCAGCCGTGAACAGCATCAGGCCATGGCGCAATTGATCCAGACGCGCGAAGAAGCGGAAAAGGCCAACAACGCCAAATCCGATTTCCTGGCGATGATGAGCCACGAACTGCGCACACCGATGAATGGCGTGCTCGGCATGCTGCAACTACTGGAAACCACCGCGATGACCGAGGAGCAGGTCGAGTACGCGGCCTTGGCCTCGGAATCAACGGAACACCTGCTTAAAGTCATCAACGACATTCTCGACTTCTCGCGCATCGAGCGCTCGGAACTGGAGCTGGAACATATTCCGTTCAATCTGGCGGATCTGATCAGCAGTTGCGCCCAGTCGTTCCAGCACAGCGCGTTGCAACGCGGGCTCGATCTGGCACTGCTGATCCCCGATGACATGCGTGCGTTGCAGGTTCAGGGCGACCCGACTCGGATCCGGCAGATTCTGGTAAACCTGGTGGGCAATGCGTTGAAGTTCACCGAGCAGGGCCGCATCACCATCCAACCGCAGTGGCAGTCACTGGATCACGAATTGTTGTGGTTCACCTGCACCGTGCGCGACAGCGGGATTGGCATCCCGTCCGAAAGCCTGGAATTGATGTTCAACGCGTTCCAGCAGGCCGACAGTTCTATTTCAAGGCGTTACGGCGGTACCGGACTGGGATTGCCGATTGCCCGCACCCTTGCGGAACGTATGGGCGGCACCTTGCGCGCCCAGAGTGAGGAGGGTCGCGGCTCGGTGTTCACCCTGGAAATCCCGCTGGCGTTCAGTAAACAGACGCTGCCGGTACTGACGCCGCGCGCGCAGTCCGGCAGTGGCGATGGCGCAGGCCGCAATGTGCTGCTGGTCGAGGACAACCCGGTTAACCAGACCGTCGTCGCAGCCATGTTGCGCAGCCTGGGCTTTACTGTCAGCGTTGCTACCGACGGCGCTCAGGCGATACGCAGCGCGGAAAGCCTGATTTTCGAAGCCATTCTGATGGACTGCCGATTGCCGATCATCGATGGCTACGAGGCCACCCGACAGATTCGCCAACTGCCCGGTTGCACCGACCTGCCGATTATTGCGCTGACCGCCAACGCCTTGCAGGGCGACCGTGAAGCCTGTTTATCGGCGGGAATGAACGATTACCTGGCCAAGCCCTTCAAACGCACTGATTTGCAGCAAATTCTGCAGCGATGGGTGCAGTAGTGCAGGCTTTTCGACCATCTGCGACTGGCGTGAAAGGCGAAAGTGCGGCAGTCTTAGGCACCCGAACAGGCCCGAAAAGGGGCTTGAATAAAAATTTCAGTGCACAAGTGTACATTCATGTCCTTGGTGCTGTGACTTTCACCACAACGCAATAGTCTATGAGTAGGCTGCTGACTCGAGGCATGAACGCTTCGATCGGCCGGGAAGATTTGCCCCACCTGCCGCATGGGACTATTGAGGAGCTCGCATGACCAAACAAAACGCCTTTACTCGGGAAGACCTGCTGCGCTGCAGTCGCGGTGAGCTGTTTGGCCCAGGTAACGCGCAACTGCCCGCCCCGAACATGCTGATGGTGGACCGCATCACCCTGATCAGCGAAGAAGGCGGCAAGTACGGCAAAGGTGAATTGGTCGCCGAGCTGGATATCACTCCGGATCTGTGGTTTTTCGCCTGTCACTTCGAAGGTGACCCTGTGATGCCAGGCTGCCTGGGCCTCGATGCCATGTGGCAACTGGTCGGCTTCTTCCTCGGCTGGCAAGGCCTGCCGGGCCGCGGCCGCGCCCTGGGTTCGGGCGAAGTGAAGTTCTTTGGTCAGGTCCTGCCGACTGCGAAGAAAGTGACCTATAACATTCATATCAAGCGCGTCCTCAAAGGCAAGCTGAACCTGGCCATCGCCGACGGTTCGGTGACTGTCGACGGTCGCGAGATCTACACCGCCGAAGGCCTTCGGGTCGGCGTTTTCACCTCCACTGACAACTTCTAAGGGTTATCCGCATGCGCCGCGTCGTTATCACTGGTCTGGGCATCGTTTCGTGCCTGGGCAATGACAAAGAGACCGTCTCCGCTAACCTGCGTGCAAGCCGCCCTGGCATCCGGTTCAACCCGGAATATGCCGAAATGGGTCTGCGTAGCCAGGTTTCCGGCTCCATTGACCTTCCCCTCGAAGAGCTGATCGATCGCAAGATCTATCGCTTCGTCGGCCACGCGGCGGCCTACGCCTACCTGGCCATGAAAGACGCCATCACCGACGCCGGTCTGACCGACGAGCAGGTTTCCAACGTGCGTACCGGCCTGATCGCCGGTTCCGGTGGCGCGTCGACCTTGAACCAGATGGAAGCGCTGGACATCCTGCGCGAGAAAGGCGTCAAGCGCGTCGGCCCGTATCGCGTCACGCGGACCATGGGCAGCACCGTTTCCGCTTGCCTGGCCACGCCGTTCAAGATCAAGGGTGTGAACTACTCGATCTCCTCCGCTTGCGCCACCAGTGCTCACTGCATCGGTAACGCCATGGAACAGATCCAGATGGGCAAGCAGGACATCGTATTCGCCGGCGGCGGTGAAGAAGAGCATTGGAGCCAATCGTTCCTGTTCGACGCCATGGGCGCATTGTCCAGCCAGTACAACGAAACCCCGGAAAAAGCTTCCCGTGCCTACGACGCCAAGCGTGACGGTTTCGTCATCGCCGGCGGTGGCGGCATGGTCGTGGTCGAAGAGCTGGAACACGCTTTGGCCCGCGGCGCGAAAATCTACGCGGAAATCGTGGGCTACGGCGCGACCTCCGACGGCTACGACATGGTCGCCCCAAGCGGCGAAGGCGCCATCCGCTGCATGCAGATGGCTATGTCGACCGTTGACACACCGATCGACTACCTGAACACCCACGGCACCTCGACTCCGGTCGGCGACGTCGCGGAAATGAAAGGTGTGCGTGAAGTGTTCGGCGACAAGGCCCCGGCCATCAGCTCCACCAAGAGCCTGTCCGGTCACTCCTTGGGCGCCGCCGGCGTTCACGAAGCGATCTACTGCATGCTGATGATGGAAGGCAACTTCATGGCGGGTTCCGCCAACATCGACGAACTGGACCCGGAAGTGGCAGACATGCCGGTCCTGACCAAGACTCGTGAAGACGCCACCATCAACACCGTGATGAGCAACAGCTTCGGTTTCGGTGGCACCAACGCCACGCTGGTACTGAAGCGCTGGCAGGGCAAGTAATACCCCGCCGCTCCGCCGCGCATAAAAACGCCCCGACTGGTTCGGGGCGTTTTTTTTGCCTGAAAAAATGCAAAACCCTATGGGAGCGGGCTTGCTCGCGAAGGCGGTGTGTCAGGTGACATCATCATTGAATGTGCCGACGCCTTCGCGAGCAAGCCCGCTCCCACAATGTTTAGCGTTTGCCCGCAATCTTGGGCTCACTGAACATGAAGCTTTTGTCATGAAACCCAGAGCCCTGCGACCGAATGTCGCGTATTACGCGGACTGCAGCACTTTTGCAAAATTCGCAATTGTTCGTTACGAAACCCAGTCGTTTACTTAGCAAGCTAACCAAACATGTAACAGAGTCCTGCACACACCTTGCTGCAGATATCAGAGAGATTGGAGCAAGCAGATGACTGTAAAAGTAACTGAACGCGACGATTCACATAAATCCCACGAAGGCGTAGCCGCCGGTATCCGGATTTGGGATGTGCACCAACAAGGCATGTTGGTGGGGATGTTCCACTCCGAAACCGACGCCCACAACTACAAGGCCGAACTGGAAAAACTGGAGCAGCAACGAGAGCTCCGATCCGCATAAGCAACGACAGCATTGAAAACGACAAACCCCGCCATGAGCGGGGTTTGTCGTTGTTGCAGTCTTCAACCGCTTACCACATCAGATCGTCAGGGATCTGATACGCCGCATACGGATCGTCCTCGGCGGCGGCTTCTTCGGTCTGCACGTTCAACTGCACGATGCGCTGTGGATCGCGCTCCTGAATCTTCAAGGCCGCTTCACGGGGAATCACTTCGTAACCGCCGGCATGGTGCACGATCGCCAGTGAACCGTTACTGAGCTTGTTGCGCATCAACGTGTTGACGGAGAGGCGCTTGACCTTCTTGTCGTCGACGAAGTTGTAGTAATCCTCGGTGGTCAGCTTCGGCAGACGCGAGACTTCGATCAATTGCTTGACCTGAGCGGCGCGGGCCTTGGCCTCGGCCTTCTCCTGCTGCTGGCGGTTCAGCTCCTGGTCGCGCTTGACCTTTTCGGCCATGGCTTCCTGGGCCGCACGCTGCTGGGAGTCATCAAGTTCGATCTGGCCTTTGTGGGCCAGGCGCTGCTGTTTCTGCTTCTCTTTGCCGACCTGTTTGGCCTGCTTTTGGTTGACCAGCCCTGCCTTTAGCAACTGGTCGCGAAGGGAAATGCTCATGGTGCTTGGTTCTCACTTAGGCCACTGCTCAACCGCAGCTGGGCAAATTCTTTTCCTGACGTTTGGCTTCACCCCACAGGGCGTCCAACTCTTCGAGGGTGCAATCTTCTATGGGACGATGGGTATCGCGCAATGCCTGTTCGATAAAACGGAAGCGTCTTTCGAACTTGCTGTTGGCGCCGCGCAAAGCAGTTTCCGGATCGACCTTCAAATGACGCGCCAGATTGACCACGGAAAACAGCAGGTCGCCGACTTCATCGGCAATCGCTACCGAGTCGTTGTCGGCCATGGCCTCGAGCACTTCATCGAGTTCTTCGCGGACCTTGTCCAGCACCGGCAAGGCATCCGGCCAGTCGAAACCGACCTGCCCTGCGCGCTTCTGCAACTTCGCTGAACGAGACAATGCCGGTAACGCGGCGGGCACGTCATCGAGCAAGGACAGCTGTTCCGGCGCTGTCGATTTCTCGGCACGTTCTTCCGCCTTGATCTCTTCCCAGCGCTGCTTGACCTGTTCTTCACTCAGACGCGGAACATCCAGCGGCGCGTACAGATCACCGGTGGGAAACACGTGCGGATGACGACGGATCAGCTTGCGGGTGATGCTGTCGATGACACCGGCGAATTCGAAGCGCCCTTCTTCCCGGGCCAGTTGGCTGTAATAAACCACCTGGAACAGCAAATCGCCCAACTCGCCCTGCAAATGATCGAAGTCACCACGCTCGATCGCATCGGCGACTTCGTAGGCTTCCTCAAGCGTGTGCGGGACGATAGTGGCATAGGTTTGCTTGATGTCCCACGGGCAGCCGAACTGCGGGTCGCGCAGACGGCTCATCAGGTGCAGCAAGTCTTCAAGTTTGTACATCAATCAGTCTCTTCACAAAACCAATGTGTGGGAGCGAGCTTGCTCGCGATTGCGGTGTGTCAGACAACATTGAAGTCGACTGAGACGCCCTCATCGTGAGCAAGCTCGCTCCCACAGGGATCATCATCACGGTGTACGGTTACGGCGGGTTTCGATGATGTTCGGCAACTGGGAAATCCGCCCCAGCAACCGCCCAAGTGCATCCAGCCCCGGAATCTCGATGGTCAGGGACATCAACGCGGTGTTGTCCTCCTTGTTCGAGCGGGTGTTGACCGCCAGCACGTTGATCCGCTCGTTGAGCAGCACTTGCGACACGTCACGCAGCAAACCGGAACGGTCGTAGGCGCGAATGATGATGTCCACCGGGTAAGTAAGCACCGGCACCGGGCCCCAGCTGACCTGGATGATCCGCTCCGGCTCGCGCCCGCCCAGTTGCAGTACCGAGGCGCAGTCCTGCCGGTGAATGCTCACGCCTCGGCCCTGGGTGATGTAACCGACGATCGCATCGCCCGGCAACGGCTGGCAGCAACCCGCCATTTGAGTCATGAGGTTGCCGACACCTTGGATCTGAATATCGCCGCGCTTGCCCGGTTTGTAGCCGGTGGCCTTGCGTGGAATCAGTTCCAGCTGTTCGTTGCCGCGCTCCGGTTCGACCAGTTGCTGCGCCAGGTTCACCAGTTGCGCCAGGCGCAAATCGCCGGCGCCCAACGCGGCGTACATGTCCTCGGCGGTTTTCATGTTGGCCTTGTCGGCCAGCTTGTCGAAGTCTACCGCTGGCAAGCCAAGGCGACTGAGTTCGCGTTCGAGCAACGTTTTACCGGCCGCGACGTTCTGATCGCGGGCCTGCAATTTGAACCAGTGAACGATCTTTGCCCGCGCCCGCGACGTGGTGATGTAACCCAGGTTCGGGTTCAGCCAGTCGCGGCTCGGGGTGCCGTGCTTGCTGGTGATGATCTCGACCTGCTCACCGGTTTGCAGGCTGTAGTTGAGCGGTACGATGCGCCCGTTGATCTTCGCGCCACGGCAGTTGTGACCGATTTCGGTGTGCACGCGGTAGGCGAAGTCCAGCGGCGTCGCGCCTTTCGGCAAGTCGATGGCGTGACCGTCCGGAGTGAAGATGTACACCCGGTCCGGTTCGATATCGACCCGCAGCTGTTCCGCCAGACCGCCGATATCGCCCAGCTCTTCGTGCCACTCGAGCACCTGACGCAGCCAGGAGATTTTCTCTTCGTAGTGATTGGAACCGGATTTGACGTCGGTGCCTTTGTAGCGCCAGTGCGCGCAAACGCCCAGTTCGGCTTCTTCATGCATGGCGTGGGTGCGGATCTGCACTTCCAGCACCTTGCCTTCAGGCCCGATCACCGCAGTGTGCAATGAACGGTAGCCGTTCTCTTTCGGGTTGGCGATGTAGTCGTCGAATTCTTTCGGGATGTGCCGCCACAAGGTGTGGACGATGCCGAGCGCGGTGTAGCAGTCGCGCATTTCCGGCACCAGCACACGCACGGCGCGCACGTCGTAGATCTGGCTGAACTCCAGACCCTTGCGCTGCATTTTGCGCCAGATCGAATAGATGTGTTTGGCCCGGCCACTGATGTCGGCTTCGACGCCGGTGGCCTGCAGTTCATTTTTCAGCTGGCTCATCACGTCGCTGATGAAACGCTCGCGATCCAGGCGCCGCTCATGGAGCAACTTGGCGATCTGCTTGTACTGATCGGGCTCGAGGTAACGGAAGGACAAGTCCTCCAGTTCCCATTTGATGTGACCAATACCAAGACGGTGGGCGAGCGGCGCGTAGATATCGAAGACTTCACGGGCGACGCGATTGCGCTTCTCGTCATCGGCGGTTTTCACCGCTCGGATCGCGCAAGTGCGTTCGGCCAGTTTGATCAGCGCGACGCGCACGTCATCGACCATGGCCACGAGCATTTTGCGCAGGTTTTCCACCTGACCCTGAGTGCCCATCACCATGGATTTACGCGGGCTCAGGCTGTCGCTGATCGCCGCCATGCGTTGAACGCCGTCGATGAGTTTGGCCACCACGGGACCAAAGCGCTGGCTGACCGCCGGCAACTGGATCTGGCCTTCGCGCACGCCTCGGTACAGGACCGCGGCGACCAGCGAATCCTGATCGAGCTTGAGGTCGGCGAGGATCTCGGCGATTTCAAGGCCGGTGCGGAAACTGGAGTTTCCTTCGGACCACAAATTTTTCGCCGCATTGGCTTGTTGTTCGGACGCACGAGCGAACTCGCACGCTTCCTTCAAGGCTTCGCGATCCAGTGCCAGATCGACACTGACCGCATGATCGAGCCAAGCCTCGAGATTGATACTGCCGTCGGTGTTGATCGGCTGGTGTGCTCTCACCTGTACCATCTTGCTTTACCTTCCCTACGACGCAGATTCAATGCGTCAAATCGCTGACCTTCATTGCCCGTTTGCCCTCGCGGGGCTAATGCGAGTGCTGCACGGGCGGTCAGTCGGACCAGACGAGCCGTCCTGGCTCGCTTCAAATAACGCCATGGCCTCGACATGTGCCGTCTGAGGAAACATATCGAGAATCCCGGCACGTTTTAACCGGTAGCCCTGCTTGATCAATTCCACCGTGTCGCGCGCCAGAGTTGCTGGGTTGCACGACACATACACCAATCGTTCGGCGCCGAGGGCCTTGAGTTTGCGCACCACCTCGAAAGCACCGTCACGCGGTGGGTCCAAGAGTACCGCACAAAAGCCTTCGCGCGCCCATTCGGCATCGGTCAAAGGCTGGGACAAATCGGCCTGAAAAAACGTCGCATTATGCAGATTGTTGCCAACGGCGTTCGCGGCTGCCCGCTCGACCATCGCCTGCACACCTTCGACCGCCACCACTTCGCGAACGGCTTTGGCCAGCGGCAAGGCAAAGTTACCCAAACCACAGAATAGATCGAGAACGCGTTCATCCGCTTTCGGCTTCAGCCAGTCCAGCGCCTGGGCGACCATCGCTTCGTTGACCGCCGCGTTGACCTGAATGAAATCTCCCGGTCGGTACGCCAGGTTCAAATCCCACTGTTCGAGGCGATAGCCTAAAGACTGATCGGATTCGACCGGTTGCGGTTCGCCTTCTCCATGCAGCCACAATTGAGCTTCATGGAACGTGCAGAAATCCTTGAGGATCGTCATATCGGCGTCGGACAACGGCGCCATGTGCCGCAACAAAACCGCTAATGAAGAACCGCTGAACAATTCCACATGCCCCAACGCCTGAGGTTTGCTCAAGCGCCGCAACATCTCCGGCAAGCGGGTCATTATCGGCTGCAAGGGCTGTACCAACACCGGGCATTCGCTGATCGCAACGATGTCCTGACTGCCTGCCGCGCGGAAACCGACTTCGAGTTTTTTCGCCTTCATGTCCCAGCGCACCGCCACCCGGGCACGGCGGCGGTAAGCGAATTCCGGCCCGCTCAAGGGTGCGGCCCATTCTTCGGGTTCGACACCGGCGACCTTGGACAATTGCTCGGCGAGCATGCGCTGTTTCAGGGCAAGTTGTTCGGTATGAGGCAGATGCTGAACACTGCAACCACCACAACGCCCGGCGTGTGGACACGGTGCAGGGCGACGCAGTTCGCTGGCCTGGAACACGCGCTCGGTGCGCGCCTCGACCACTTTGCCGTGGACCCCCAATACACGCGCTTCGACCTCTTCACCGGCCAAGGCGCCGAGGACGAACCAGGTGCGACCTTCGAAAAACGCGATACCGCGACCGTCATTGGCCAGGCGCTCGATGGTCAGGCGCTGCTTTTTGCCGGTCGGAATTTGCGGGGCTTTACTGCCGCCGGTGGGCTGAAAGCGCAGGCCTCTCTCATGCTTGGCCATCAGTTGGGCGCGTCGAAAATGCCGGTCGACAGATAACGGTCGCCACGGTCACAGATGATCGCGACGATCACCGCGTTTTCAACTTCTTTGGACAAGCGCAGCATCCCCGCGACGGCACCGCCTGAGGACACGCCGCAGAAAATGCCTTCTTCGCGGGCCAGACGACGGGTCACGTCCTCGGCTTCGCTCTGCGCCATGTCGATGATGCGGTCCACGCGGTCGGCCTGATAAATCTTCGGCAGGTATTCCTGCGGCCAGCGACGGATGCCCGGAATCGCCGAGCCCTCCATCGGTTGCAGGCCGATGATCTGTACACTGTCGCGCTGCTCTTTCAAGTAGCGCGACACGCCCATGATGGTGCCGGTGGTGCCCATCGAACTGACGAAATGAGTGATGGTGCCTTCGGTCTGACGCCAGATCTCCGGGCCGGTGGTGGTGTAGTGCGCTTCGGGGTTGTCGCCGTTGGCGAACTGGTCCAGCACCTTGCCACGGCCTTCGGCTTCCATTCGCTGAGCGAGGTCGCGGGCGCCTTCCATGCCTTCTTCCTGGGTGACCAGAATCAGCTCGGCGCCATACGCCGTCATTGCGGCTTTACGTTCGGCGCTGGAGTTGTCCGGCATGATCAGGATCATCTTGTAACCCTTGATCGCTGCGGCCATGGCCAGGGCGATCCCGGTGTTGCCCGAGGTCGCTTCGATCAGCGTATCGCCGACGTGTATCTGCCCGCGCAACTCGGCACGGGTGATCATCGACAGCGCCGGACGGTCCTTGACCGAACCCGCCGGGTTGTTCCCTTCGAGCTTGAGCAAAAGGGTGTTGCTGGTGTTGCCGGGCAAGCGCTGCAAACGGACCAGCGGAGTGTTGCCGACGCAATCGGCGATGGTTGGGTACTGCAAGGTCATGGCGTATTCGCAATCCAGACTGCGGGGGCGCCTATCATACCGGCAAACGTTCGCAGGCCATATCACGCAAAGTGCGGTGCTTATGGCTTATGGGAATAAGGGGCGCGAGGTGAGCAATTTCCTGATTGCAAGCTTCTCCTTACAGACAAGGGCATTAGATAGGGTAGGAAAAACTCTTTTTCTCAAAAATATCGGTCTTTTAGGACGCTTTCTTCGGACGTTTCACTCAAGGTTGGTGGTTGGCGTGAACTGGTGGGTAAGGGGCTTCATCGATAATCTTTTGTCATGCGGAACACGCACTGCACCCCTACCGCACAGCCAACTAACTTCACAAAGAGCGTATTCATGAAAGTCCTTACCGCATTTTCTTTCGCGGGGCTGATTCTTGCGAGTCAGGCTTCTGCAGCATGCACCAGCATTCGTGACACTTACAGGGGCACCGTACCCGCCAACTCCGATGTCATTGCACAAGGTCCCTTTACTATTACGGGTGCAAACGGATGCCGACAAGCCAACATCTCTTCCACCATTACTCCGTAGGCGCGGGTTCGCCCCCGGATTTATTTATTGACAGACTGACGGGTTCAACCTGGACCAAGGTCGCCGGCGGTACCGGCAATACTGCCTCAGTGCTTGGCCCCCTGGGGACTTACAGAATCCGCCACTCGAACACACTAACTGTCGACAGACAATATTCTGGAAACACCCGCTACGGCCGATAGACAACAGTGTACCGGCGCCCAAAAATTATTCGGGCGCCGGGTGACTCAGGCTTGAATACTGACGGACAGATCATTTCTTGTTGAATGGGCAAAATAGGAGAGCGCGTTGATGGCTTGATTCGCGCCCAGCAAAGCCCTCAGCACCACCTTGAATGACTCTTGATGAGCGTACATAGGCCAAGTACTGGCATATGCTTTGGTATCTCCCAGCATCTGATTGAACATCGCGATCGCATTATATTTGACATCCTTTTCAGTCTGGTAACCATATTGATCAAAGGCCATATTCCCGGATATGAATTGCCCGGCCACATGCCGGTCTATCAGATCAATCTCATAGAGTTTAGATCCGATTCTCGCGAACTCATCAGTGCTTATCGACGTAAAATCATATCCTTTAATCAAATCCTTTAACTCGCCAATTAAAGTCTCGCTCGTCAGTTTTAATACCCCAGCAGCATCCTTGGCATCGGTTATCGTGTGCGCATTGTTTGTCTCGTGCGGATTTTTAATAAAGTAGGCATCAGCTTGCTTCGACAAGGCGGGCGTTCTTATTATTATATTCATTGGCTACCTTCTTAAATTACAACCACAAGTTAAATACCCCCAAACAATGCTTGTTACGTCAAACCGGCGACATTCAAGGCATAGAACTCATGCAACTTGGCCTGCAGCAATTGTTTGTCGGGAAGCTGGACCTGGTATTCAGCGATCAGCGCTGGCGACAGGCTGCGGTTAAGCGCGTACTCGACCACTTCGTCTTCCTTGCTGGCACAGAGAAGTACGCCAATGGCAGGGTTTTCGTGAGGCTTGCACTCACCACGATCCAGCGCTTCCAGATAGAAATTCAGCTTGCCCAGGTACTCCGGTTCAAAACGACCGACCTTGAGCTCGATGGCCACCAGGCAGTTGAGCCCACGGTGAAAGAACAACAGGTCCAGGGCGAAATCCCGGCCGCCAACTTGCAGCGGGTATTGTGAGCAGACAAAGCAGAAATCGCGGCCAAGCTCGATCAGAAATTCCTTGAGACGCGCCAGCAAGCCCTGATGCAGATCGGCCTCGGTATGGGTACCGGGCAGGTCGAGAAACTCAACCATGTAGGCGTCGCGGAATATCTCCAGTGCCGAGGGGTGGTTTTGCTTCAGTGCTGCGGAAACTTTTGCCGGTTGGGTTACGCTGCGTTCGAACAGTGCAGCCTTTAACTGGCGCTCCAACTCGCGTTTTGACCACTTTTCTTGAACGGCCATACGCACGTAGAACTCACGCTCTTCCGGCCGTTTACACTGGCTGAAAATGAGCAGGTTGTGTGACCAAGACATTTGTCGCACCAGTGGTGCGACTTTTTCTTCAGTCCGATAGGTCTCGTAGAATTGCCGCATGCGGAACAAATTCGATCGAGTAAACCCACGCAACCCTGGCTGAGTTTGAGCCAGATGCTCAGCCAATTGACTGACGACGGAGTCCCCCCATTCCGCCAGTTCGATCTTGCGACTGATGTAACCACCCACCTGCCAATACAGCTCGATCAGACGTGTATTCACCGCCTGCATGGCCTGCTGCCTGGCACCGTGAATCAGCGCAAGCACTTCATTGAAGCGGTCGTCGGTTGTGTTGCCGGGAACGTGGGGGGCAGTCATGCCTGACTCCTTGAACATGAGTTAAAGCGTGAGCTTAAACCGTCAAGGAAGCTTGAAATGACCGGTGATACCCTTTGGGAAATGTCGTACAGAATCTCGGGAACGCTCCGGCAAAATCAGAGCGGTGGTGGATGGGAGGGCCTCTTCGCGAGCAAGCCCGCTCCCACATGGAGATCCGGGATGATCACACTATTTGTGGTTGGCTCCGTGCAACTGTGGGAGCGGCGGTGCGGCGTTCCGACTTGCTCGCGAAGGCGTTATCACTGACACCATCGTCATCGGCCAATAACCACATGTTGAGCCGCAACCCTGTCATCGTGTTCTCCGCCCAAAGCCTCCCGCCCTGCCGCCGCACCGCATTCCGCGCGATGCTCAACCCCAACCCGAACCCGCCATTCCCGGGCCGCGAACCATCAAGCCGAGTGAACGGTGAGAAGATCCGTTCCAGATCCTCTTCAGCCACCCCGCCACCCTCATCCTCGATCCACAAGTGCCAGTAATCACCCTCGCGCCGCCCATCCAGGCGCACAACGCCGCCCTTCGGCGAATGACGAATGGCATTGCGCAGAATATTTTCCAATGCCTGCGCCAGGGTATTGAGATTGCCGCGCACCCAGCAGGATGAATCCACCGCACACTGCAACTGACCCACCGGGCAGCCGCTTTCATAGCAGGCGTTTTCCGTGAGCATTTCCCACAGCGCCTGAATCTGGATTGCCTCGTCGGGCAAGGGCGTGCGCTCGGTGTCGAGCCAGGCCAGTTGCAGCGTGTCTTCGACCAACCGCTGCATGCCATCGACTTCGCGACCAATGCGTTCGCGTAGCTGCGCCAGACTTTGCTCGCCCTCGCTGGCCACCCGCAAACGGCTCAATGGCGTGCGCAATTCATGGGACAAGTCGCGCAGCAACTGTTGTTGCAGGGCCACTGTACTTTGCAGGCGCTCGGACATGTGATCGAACGCGCGGCCCAGCTCACCTAATTCATCGGAACGGTTGGTTGTGTGACGCGACAGTCGCACGCCCAACTGGTCGGCACGCCAGGCGTTGGCCTGTTCGCGCAGTTGATTGAGGGGGACAACCAGCAATCGATACAACCCGACACACAACAGCAAAGTGAACAGCCCGGGAATCACGCCGTTGGTAATCACGCGCCAGAACACCCGGTAGCGCCCGGGCGTGAACCGCTGGGGCAGTTCGATGACAAGGCTACCGACGGACGGATCGCCGGGGAACGGCACGCGTAGCCACGGCAGGCGCTTCTTGTGGATCGGCCAGTCCAGGCCGCGCAGAAAAGTCAGGCGCTCGATTTCCTGGTCCGTCAGTGGCCGATTGCTCAATGACTGCAAATCACTTCCAATGACGCCCGCCCAGCCCGTTTCACGTTGACGCATCACGTGCAGCCAGGCATCAACGCCGTCGCTCTGGCGCTGCTGCCACGCCTGCTCGGCTTCGGCGGCATAGCGCGTCAGAGTGCCTCGGGCCTCGTCCGACAGAAACTGGTTGCGCTCTTCCATGTAGCGGCCCCAGGACCAGCTCAGCCAGATCATCAGCAGACAGAACGCCACCAGCAGGCAGGCAAGTTTCCAGAACAGCGAATGCCTGCCCGGCAAGTCAGACCATTTCATCGGCAGCACTCAGGACATAACCCTTGCCCCAGACCGTGCGCACTTCCCGCTCCGTGTAGCCGATAGCCTTGAGCTTGCGACGGATCTGGCTGATGTGCATGTCGAGGCTGCGGTCGTGGGCCGCGTAACCCCGCTGCAGCACATGCTGATAAAGGAAGGCTTTACTCAGTACTTCATCGCCGTTGCGGTTGAGCGTGTCCAGCAACCGGTACTCGCTGCGGGTCAGGCCGGCGGCGTGCTCGCCATAGAACACCTCGAAGCGCTCATCGTCGAAATGCAGACTGTCCGCCGCCAGGAGAACCGGTTCGACGGTCGGCCGACGATCCAGCGCTACGCGCCGCAGGATGGCTTCGATGCGCACGCGCAATTCGGCCATGCTGAAGGGCTTGGGCAAATAGTCATCGGCGCCGAGGCGGAAACCGCTGATGCGATCCGCCTCCGCCCCCAGCGCCGACATCAGCACCACCGGGGTCGAATGGCTCTGGCGCAATTGGGTCAGCACATTCAGACCGTTCATGCCCGGGAGCAGAATGTCCATCAGTACCACATCGAAGGGTTGTTCGCGGGCAATCGTCAGGCCTTCCTGTCCGTTCTGGCACCAGGTCACCTGGAAACCGCTGCGACCCAGTTGCTCGTGAACATAAGCACCGAGGACTAGGTCGTCTTCGATGGAAAGGATGCGGGGATGGCCGACAGGAATGGGAGTCATGAGTATCTGCAAATAATTCTCAGTTGCCGATTATTCAAGATTGCATCGTCGGGGGCAACCGAAGGTTTGCCCCGCGACGTCAAAGCATTGAACGGCCCGACGAATGACGTCGTCAATTTTACGAAGATTGCCCGCATGCAAATCGCTACACTGCGCAAGTGGCGCGTGCCGGATGCACGCGCAGGTTCCTAAATGGCTGGATGCAGGAGAGATGCGTGCTCAAGAAACTGGGAATTAAAGGCCGCGTGCTGTTGCTGACCTTGCTTCCGACCAGCCTGATGGCCCTGGTGCTGGGCGGCTACTTTACCTGGATGCAGCAATCCGACCTGCAGACCCAACTGATGCAGCGCGGCGAAATGATCGCCGAACAGCTCGCGCCCCTCGTAGCGCCGGCAATGGGTCACAAGGACGCTGAACTGCTGGAACGCATTGCCACCCAGTCCCTGGAAACCCCCGACGTGCGTGCGGTGACCTTGCTCGCCCCGGACCGCACGCTACTCGCCCACGCCGGCCCGACCATGCTCAATCAGGCGCCAATGGGTAACGGCTCGCAGCTGCTGCGCCGCAGCGGCAACGATGCGACGCGTTACCTGTTACCGGTGTTCGGCAAGCACCGGAATCTGGCCGGCGACCTGATTCCCGAAGAAGCCGACCGCCTGCTGGGCTGGGTCGAACTTGAACTGTCCCACAACGGCATGCTGCTGCGCGGTTATCGCAGCCTGTTCGCCAGCCTTCTGTTGATCGGCGCGGGCCTCGCCGGGGCGGCGCTGCTGGCGTTGCGCATGGGCAGGACCATCAACCGGCCGCTGAGCCAGATCAAGCAAGCGGTGGCGCAACTCAAGGACGGTCATCTGGAAACCCGCCTGCCGCCTCTTGGCAGTCAGGAGCTGGATGAGCTCGCGTCCGGCATCAACCGCATGGCCGGCACCCTCCAAAACGCTCAGGAAGAACTGCAGCACAGCATCGACCAAGCCACCGAAGACGTGCGCCAGAACCTGGAAACCATCGAAATCCAGAACATCGAACTGGACCTGGCGCGCAAGGAAGCCCTGGAAGCGAGCCGGATCAAATCCGAGTTCCTGGCCAACATGAGCCATGAAATCCGCACGCCGCTCAACGGCATTCTCGGGTTCACCCACCTGCTGCAAAAAAGCGAACTGACCCCGCGTCAGCTCGATTATCTGGGCACCATCGAGAAATCCGCCGACAGCCTGCTGGGGATCATCAACGAGATCCTCGACTTCTCGAAAATCGAGGCCGGCAAGCTGGTACTCGACCATATTCCGTTCAATCTGCGCGATCTGCTCCAGGACACCCTGACCATCCTCGCCCCGGCCGCCCACGCCAAACAGCTGGAACTGGTGAGCCTGGTGTATCGCGACACGCCGCTTTCGCTGGTCGGCGACCCGCTGCGACTCAAGCAGATACTCACCAACCTGGTGAGCAACGCGATCAAGTTCACCCGCGAAGGCACCATCGTTGCCCGCGCCATGCTCGAAGAAGAACACGAAGACAGTGTGCAACTGCGCATCAGCATTCAGGACACCGGCATCGGCCTGTCGAACGAGGACGTGCGGGCGCTGTTCCAGGCTTTCAGCCAGGCCGACAACTCGCTGTCCCGGCAACCCGGCGGCACCGGTCTGGGACTGGTGATATCCAAGCGTTTGATCGAACAGATGGGCGGCGAGATAGGCGTCGACAGCACGCCAGGCGAAGGCTCGGAGTTCTGGGTCAGCCTGAGTTTGCCAAAAACCCGCGACGACGCCGAAGACTTGCCCGGCCCCCCGCTGCTCGGACGCCGCGTCGCGGTGCTGGAAAACCACGAACTGGCCCGTCAGGCGTTGCAGCATCAACTGGAAGACTGTGGCCTGGAAGTGACACCATTCAACACCCTGGAAAGCCTGACCAATGAGGTGACCGTCGCTCACCAGACCGATCAGGCGATCGATCTCGCCGTCCTCGGCATCACCAGCAACGACATGCCGCCGGAACGCCTGAATCAGCACATCTGGGACCTCGAACACCTCGGCTGCAAAGTACTGGTCCTGTGCCCGACCACCGAGCAGACGCTGTTCCACCTCTCAGTGCCCAACCCGCACAGCCAGCTTCAGGCCAAACCGGCCTGCACCCGCAAGTTGCGCCGGGCCTTGTCCGATCTGGTCAATCCGCGCCAGCACCGCAGCGACCCTGGGGAACCGGTGTCCAGCCGGGCGCCGAAGGTGCTCTGCGTCGACGACAACCCGGCCAATCTGCTGCTGGTGCAAACCCTGCTTGAAGACCTGGGCGCCAAGGTGCTCGCGGTGGAGAGCGGTTACGCCGCCGTCAAAGCGGTGCAGAGCGAGACCTTCGATCTGGTGTTGATGGACGTGCAGATGCCTGGCATGGACGGGCGCCAGAGCACCGAAACCATTCGCCAGTGGGAAAGCGAGCGGCATAGCACCCCGCTGCCGATCGTGGCTCTCACCGCACACGCCATGGCCAACGAAAAACGCGCGCTGCTGCAAAGCGGTATGGACGATTACCTGACCAAACCGATCAGCGAACGGCAACTGGCGCAGGTGGTACTGAAGTGGACTGGCCTGGCCCTGCGCAATCAGGGGCCGGAACGGTCCAGCGACAGTCATGGTGCTAGCCACGAGTTGCAGGTGCTGGATCATGAAGAAGGGTTGCGCCTGGCCGCCGGCAAGGCGGATCTGGCAGCGGACATGCTGGCGATGTTGCTGGCGTCCCTGGAAGCCGACCGCGAAGCGATCCGCGTAGCCCGAGAGACCAACGACCACAATGCCTTGATCGAACGAGTGCATCGCTTGCATGGCGCGACCCGTTATTGCGGCGTGCCGCAATTGCGCGCGGCCTGCCAGCGCAGCGAAACCCTGCTCAAGCAGCAAGACCCCAAGGCGCCCGTCGCACTGGAAGACCTCGACCGCGCCATCAATCGCCTGGCGGCTCACGCCCGTATAAATGCGTGATGTAACACAAAAGCGGCTCACCACAATCCCTGGAGCGAGCTCGCTCGCGATGGTCGTCAACGATTACGCTGGCAGCCTGATACCCCTCGATGGTCTCGGATTTTTCGCGAGCAAGCTCGCTCCTACAATCATCCGGGCAAGGAGAAAACGATGCGCACGATCCTTTTCAGCAGCCAGACCTACGACCGCGACAGCTTTCTCGGCGCCGACCTCCCCGCCGGGATCGAGCTGCACTTTCAATCGGCACGACTGAGCCTGGACACGGCGGCGCTGGCGGAACATCACGAAGTCGTCTGCGCCTTCATCAATGATGACCTCAGCGCCCCGGTGCTCGAACACCTCGCCGCGGGCGGCACACGCCTGATAGCCTTGCGTTCGGCCGGGTACAACCATGTCGACCTGGCTGTAGCGAAGCGGCTGGGGTTGTCGATCGTACGGGTTCCGGCCTACTCGCCCCATGCGGTGGCCGAGCATGCGGTGGCGCTGATCCTGGCGCTCAACCGACGCTTGCACCGCGCTTACAACCGCACCCGCGAAGGGGATTTCAGCCTGCATGGACTGACCGGATTTGACTTGGTCGGCAAGACGGTCGGTGTGGTCGGCACCGGGCAAATCGGCGCGACCTTCGCGAAAATCATGAACGGTTTCGGCTGTCAGCTATTGGCCTACGATCCTTTTCCCAATCCGCAGGTCGAAGCCCTCGGCGCGCGTTATCTGAGTTTGCCGCAGCTGCTGGCCGAGTCGCAGATCATCAGCCTGCATTGCCCGCTCAACGAACAGAGCAAACACCTGATCAATTGCGAGTCACTGGCGCACATGCAACCCGGTGCCATGTTGATCAACACCGGGCGTGGCGGTCTGGTGGACACGCCGGCGCTGATCGACGCACTGAAGGATGGCCAATTGGGTTACCTGGGGCTGGACGTGTATGAAGAGGAAGCGCAGCTGTTCTTCGAGGACCGTTCCGATTTACCGCTACAGGACGATGTGCTGGCGCGGCTGCTGACCTTCCCGAACGTGATCATCACCGCGCACCAGGCCTTCCTGACCCGTGAAGCCTTGGGCGCAATTGCCGCGACAACGTTGCAGAACATTGCAGCCTGGGCAGCCGGACAGGTACAGAATCAGGTCGAGACTGGCTGAACCGGATCGGAGGTCATTTCCCTGCGCGGTACAGCGTCGATGTCCGTGCTAGCATGCCGCGCATATTTGGAGGACCCATGGTCGAACACGATTTCCGCTATAGCCTGATGAACCCGCAGCACACCCTCACCGAATGCCGCGCCCTGGTGCCGGGGCGTTATCAAGTCACCGGCAACGGCGGCTCGATTCGCAACAACGACGTGCTGGTCGTGACCCTCAAAGGTGCCAAGGACTTGTCCATGCGCCTGACCGTCGAAACCGTTCGCCACCTGATCAATCCGCCCGGCCAATGGGTCGCGGTAGCCAGTGGCCCGGTGTTTGGCGAACTGGCAATCCATACCTGGAAAGTCAATTGCGACAGCTGCGCCAAGGAGCTGAGCTTCGAGTTCGCAGTCGACGCCAAGCTGGGCAACAAGGCCGAAAAACCTGCCGCCACTGCGCGGATTGCCGAGTTGGGCTGGAAGTCGGTCGGCGAAAAGCACCTGTGCTCGAAATGCCAGGAGCCTGCGTGATGAAACGCCTTGCTCTGACTGCTCTGGTCAGCGCCAGCCTGCTGGGCTGCGCCGCCGAATCGGTGAAACTGCAACAAAACCGCAGCTACATTCTGGAATGGATCGGCGAGCGTCCGCTGATGGATTACAGCCACCTGACCATCACCCTCGGTGAAGACGGTCGGGCCTACGGTAATGGCGGCTGCAACCACTGGTTCGCGCCGTACACGCTGGACAGGGACAAGCTGAGCTTTGGCAGGGTCGGCAGCACGCGCAAGCTGTGCGCGCCGGCAGTCATGGAACAGGAACAGCGCTTCCTTCAGGCGCTGGAAAACGTGCAGCGCTGGGATGTTTCGCCGATCGAGCAGATGCGCTTCTGGCCGGCGCAAGGCAAGCCGCTGCGCTGGTGGCTTGAAGAGGGTTGATCCCCTGCAGCGAGGGGATTTGTGGCGAGGGGATTTATCCCCGTTGGACTGCGCAGCAGTCCCTTCTTTGGGGCCGCTTCGCGACCCAACGGGGATAAATCCCCTTGCCACAAAAGCCCTTCCGCACAGATCAGTTGGTAGCTTTCAGCGCCTCAAGCTTCGCCATCACCCCCGCCGCCGTCTGCTCGCCCATCAGCTGCTCGCGCACCTTGCCCTTGTTATCGATGATGTAGGTCACCGGCAACGCCTCGCTGCGGGGCAATTCAAAAAGATCGGCTGGATCCTGGGCCAGCACGGTGAACCGGATTCCCAGTTTCTCACTGGCGCTTTTCAGTTCTTCACCCTGCACATTGTCGAAGTTGACCCCGAACACACCGATTTTCTTGTCCTTCAGCTGATCGGCCAGCCTGTTCAATTCCGGAATCTCGGTCCGGCAAGGGCCACACCATTCGGCCCAGTAGTTGAGCACCAGCCATTGTTTGTCCAGACGTTCGGCGGCGACTTTATGGCCGTTCTGATCGATGCCGTAGTCGTTGCCGCAGCCCCCTAGCACGAGCGTCCCGAAGATCGCCAATGCCGCTGCCAGTCGCCTTGTCATGTCGTGGTCCTTGTTGAAAATTGAATGCGCCTGCGACCCATCGCCTCTCAAGGTTCTGGATTACGCGCTGCACAGTTAGAATAGCCGCCACCTTACGCAAGATGCGAACCGCACATGACCGATCTGACGCTTTATCACAATCCGGGCTGCTCGAAATCCCGCGGTGCGCTCGAACTGCTCGAAGCCCGTGGCCTGACCCCGACCGTGGTCCGCTACCTCGAAACCCCGCTGGACGCCGCGCAACTGCTGAGCCTGCTGAAAAAGCTCGACATTGGCGCCCGGCAACTGCTGCGCACCGGTGAGGATGAGTACAAAACCCTCAACCTCGCCGACGCCAGCCTGAGCGAGGCGCAATTGATCGCCGCCATCGCCGCGCACCCGAAACTCATGGAGCGGCCGATTCTCGAAGTCGGCGACAAAGCCATCATCGGCCGTCCGCCGGAGAACGTGTTGGAGTTGCTGCCGTGAGCGCGCCGTACATTCTGGTTCTGTATTACAGCCGCAGCGGCTCGACCAATGAAATGGCGCGGCAAATCGCCCGTGGTGTCGAGCAGTCCGGGATGGAAGCGCGCCTGCGCACCGTGCCAGCGATCTCCACCGAATGCGAAGCGGTGTCGCCGGACATTCCGGAAGACGGCGCGCTGTACGCCAGCCTCGACGACCTGAAGAACTGCGCGGGCCTGGCCCTCGGCAGCCCGACGCGCTTCGGCAACATGGCGGCACCGCTCAAGTATTTCCTCGACGGCACCAGCAACCTGTGGCTGACCGGCGCTCTCGTCGGCAAACCGGCCGGAGTGTTCACCTCCACCGCGAGCCTGCACGGCGGTCAGGAAACCACGCTGTTGTCGATGATGCTGCCGTTGCTGCACCACGGCATGCTGATCACCGGCCTGCCGTACAGCGAATCAGCGTTGCTGGAAACCCGTGGCGGTGGCACGCCGTACGGGGCCAGTCATCACGCCGGTGCCGACGGCAAACTAGGTTTGAATGAACATGAAGTGGCGCTGTGCCGGGCCTTGGGGCTGCGGCTGGCGAAGACTGCGCAAAAGTTGGTGAACTGACATGGCGAAAAAGCCGAAGGTACTGCCTTCCATTGAATGGCTCGAACCGCGAGTTCGGGCGATGCGCGTCATCAGTCTGCTGTGCTACTTCGGTCTGGTGGGATTGCTCTGCGCCTATTACCTGGTGTTCGCCGACCTGCATGGCGCGCGGCCTTGGGTGATTCTGCTAATCGAACTGGTGCCGCTGTTGTTATTGGCGCCGGGGATGATCATCGGCAGCGCGCGGGGGCATTCGTGGATGTGTTTTGTGGTGAACTTGTATTTCATCAAGGGCGCACTGGCTGCGTATGACCCGAACCGGCAGCTGTTTGGATTGCTGGAGATGGGCGCAAGTCTCGCGGTGTTTTGCTCGGCGTTGTTGTATGTGCGGTGGCGGTTTCAGTTGAATCGCAAGTTGGCTGGCGAGGGCGAAACCTCCGTCGCCTGACACTACGCCTTCGCGGGCAAGCCCGCTCCCACAGCGGATTTTCGTCGTTCACAAATCCCCTGTGGGAGCGGGCTTGCTCGCGAATGGCGCGACTCGGTCTTAATGATTCACTGTGTACGCCAGCATCATCGAAAGCTGGCTCATCGGCCGCCCGCCGCTCTCTTCATGCCACTGATTGAACACGCCCTGCACCGTTGCCAGATCCCGCAGACTGGTCGGCACCTTATCGACGATCTTCTGCGCATTCAATGCCGCCACCACGTCGTAGCTCGGCACAAACGTGTCCTTGCCGACCATCCGCAAAAATCTCGGTGCCGACAACCCGCCCAATTGATGGCCGCGTTTTTTCAAGAAGGTCCACAACCCCACGATATCGGTCACTGGCCAATCGGCGATCAACGCGCCAAAGCTGCCCTTCTCATGTGCCACGTCCAGCACGAACTGCGCATTGCGCGGCACGCTCTTGAGCTTGCCCAGGTGGCGGATGATCCGCGCGTCTTGCATCAGGCGCTCAAGGTGTTCGGCGCTCATCAGCACGACTTTTTCGGGGTCGAACTTGAAGAACACCTCCTCGAACGACGGCCACTTGGCGTCCACCAGGCTGTGCTTGAGCCCGGCGCGGAACACGCGCAACGCCATGGTCGAGAGGTATCGGTCGTCACTGATCTTGCGCAATTGCGCCGCTGTCTTGGGAACGGGCAGGTGGGCTTCCAGTTCAGCCGCCGAACCGAAGCGGTTCAGACAGTATTCGTGCAGCCACTTGTAGTCGCGCATGCCCTCTCCTGAGGAAAAATGAAAAACCTGTGGGAGCGAGCTTGCTCGCGAAAGCGTCCCGTCAGTTGACATTGTTATCGACTGGCAGGACGCATTCGCGAGCAAGCTCGCGCCCACACAATTTGTTTACAGGTTGACCACGTTTACGAACCGCGACATGGCGGTTTCATCGATACGCAGGCTGGTGAAATCAAACAGGTTGCGGTCCGCCAGTTGCGACGGCTGAACGTTTTGCAAGCTACGGAAAATACTTTCGGTACGACCGGGTGTCTTGCGCTCCCAATCTTGCAGCATCTCCTTGACCACCTGACGCTGCAGGTTTTCCTGAGAACCGCAGAGGTTGCAGGGGATGATCGGGAACTGCTTGAAGTCCGAGTAAGCCTGAATGTCTTTTTCGTTGCAGTAGGCCAGCGGGCGGATTACCACGTTGCGACCGTCGTCGGCGCGCAGTTTCGGTGGCATGGCCTTGAGCGAGCCGTTGAAGAACATGTTCAGGAAAAACGTCTCGACGATGTCGTCGCGGTGATGACCGAGCGCCATTTTGGTCGCGCCGATTTCATCGGCGAAGGTGTAGAGCGTGCCGCGACGCAGGCGCGAGCACAGCGAGCAGGTGGTCTTGCCTTCCGGGATCAGCTCCTTGACCACCGAATAGGTGTCTTTCTCGACGATGTGGTACTCGATCCCCAACGTTTTCAGGTAAGCCGGCAGCACGTCTTCAGGGAAACCCGGCTGCTTCTGGTCCATGTTCACGGCGACGATCTCGAACTTGATCGGCGCGACCTTCTGCAAATGCATCAGCACATCGAGCAGGGTGTAGCTGTCCTTGCCACCGGACAGACAGACCATGACCTTGTCGCCGTCTTCAATCATGTTGAAATCGGCAACAGCCTCACCGGCCTGTCGGCGAAGGCGCTTTTGCAGTTTGTTCTGGTTGACCGTGAGAGTGCCCATGACGCGAAACCCGTGAGGAGTGACGAAAGGCCGGCATTTTACGCAAAAACGCCTCGGTGGCGAAGAGCCTACTATCCCCTGTGGGAGCGGGCTTGCTCGCGAAACCGGCGTGTCAGTCGCCGCGAGGTTGCCTGATCCACCGCTTTCGCGAGCAAGCTCGCTCCCACAGGGATTGTTGCTGACAGTCCCAGCGGCGATTAGCAGAAGGCTTTACAGCGCGATTTGCTCTAAGCCCTCTCACCTGTGGGGTTAAGACCTTTCTATACTGCGAATTAAGGTCGCACACATATCCAGACCTTTCCTACGTGGCCACTTTGGCCTGTAGGCGCTCCACTGGGGGGCGACGGTAAAAACAAGAGGAGTGACTGGCATGATCCATCACGTAGTGGGGCTCTTCACCCACCCCGACCAGGAATGGAAAGAAATCCGTGGCGACCAAGAGGAAAGCATCAGCCACATGTACCTGACCCACACGCTGATTCTGGCGGCGATTCCCGCCGTGTCGGCGTTTATCGGCACCACACAGATCGGCTGGGTCATCGGCAATCGGGCGCCGGTGATGCTAACGACAGAGAGTGCGCTGTGGATGACGATCATGTCTTACCTGGCGATGCTCGGCGGCGTTGCAGTGATGGGCGCGTTCATTCACTGGATGGCTCGCACCTATGACGCCAATCCGAGCCTGGCCCGTTGCGTTGCGTTTGCGACCTATACCGCGACCCCGCTGTTCATTGGCGGCCTCGCGGCGCTGTACCCACACATGTGGCTGGGGATGATCGTCGGGACGGCGGCCATCTGCTACACGGTGTACCTGCTGTATGTGGGTTTACCCACTTTCATGAACATTCCAACCGACGAGGGATTCCTGTTTTCAAGTTCGGTGCTCGCCGTAGGCCTGGTGGTGCTGGTGGCCATCATGGCGTTTACGGTTATTGTCTGGGGACTCGGCGTGGGGCCGGTCTATACCAATTAGCAACACACCACCCAAAAACAAGATCTGCCAACACAGGCCGCCGCAAGGCGGCCTACTAATGTGAGGGTAACGACCATTCGGCGCTTCGGCGATTCGCAAGGCCCCGGGGTTGCGGCATACTCGACGTCTCTGGAGATCCATCAAGCATGCCCGAGCAACTCAATACCCGCGTCGAAGACTGTTATCAGCTGGCTGAATCCTTTTTCAAACGAACCTTCAAACGCCCCGTGGTGAGCCTCAAGCTGCGCGGGCAAAAAGCTGGTGTCGCGCATCTGCACGAGAACCTGCTGCGCTTCAACCCACAGTTGTATCGGGAAAACACCGAAGACTTTCTCAAACAGACCGTGGCCCATGAAGTGGCGCACCTGATCGCTCATCAGTTGTTCGGCGATCGCATTCAGCCCCACGGCGAAGAGTGGCAACTGATCATGCGCGGCGTGTATGAGTTGCCGCCCAATCGTTGCCACACCTACGACGTCAAACGCCGCAGCGTGGCCCGCTACATCTACAAATGCCCATGCGTCGATAGCGATTTCCCGTTTTCGGCGCAGCGGCATGGATTGGTGCGGCAAGGGCGCCGGTACTTGTGTCGTCAGTGTCGAAGTACGTTGGTGTTCAGTGGGGAGATGCGGGTCGAATAGATCAGTATTGTGGTGTCCGGGCTGACCCCTTCTCGGGCAAGTCCGCTCCCACAGGGGATTTGTGAACGACGAAGATCCAGTGTGGGAGCGGGCTTGCTCGCGAAGGGGCCCGTACAGCCGCTAGAGAATCACCTTTGCACGCCGTAATTCTGCAATCCGCTCAGCACTAAACCCCAACTCCTCCAACACCTGATCCGTATGCTCACCCAGTTCCGCGCCGATATGCCGGGGCTGCGGCAAGCCCTCGGAAAACTTCAGCGGACAGGCCATCTGTTTTTGGGTCGAGCCATCGCCCCGCGGCACCTCGGTCACCACTTCCCGAGCCCGCAACTGCGGATGCCGAACGGCCTCACTCAATGTCAACACCGGCTCGACACAGGCATCCAGCTCGGCAAACAGCGCGCACAACTCGGCAAAATCGTGTTTCTCGACTTCTGCCTTCAGCGCTTCCTTGAGCTTCTTTTGCTGGGCGGGTTGAGGCGACAAACCGAGGGCCGCCAGTTCCTCCAGTCCCAGCGCCGTACACAGTTGCTTCATGAAGGCTGGCTCCAGACTGCCCACCGATAACCAGCGGCCATCCCGCGACCGGTAATAATCGTAAAAGCTGCCGCCGTTGAGCATCTGATCGTCCCTGCCCGGCTCCTCTCCGCAAGCCAGATAACCCGCACCGGCCATGGCGTTCAGGCTGAACGCGCAGTCGGTCATGCTCACATCCAGTTGCTGCCCCAACCCAGTTTGCTGCCGGGCAATCACCGCTGCCAGCAGGCCTATTACCCCGTGCAACGAGCCACCGGCGACATCCGCCACTTGCATGCCCAAGGGCAACGGCCCGCTTTCGGCGCGACCGGTGTAGCTCGCCAGCCCCGCCAGCGCCAGGTAATTGATGTCGTGGCCGGCGCGATCCTTGTAGGGACCGGTCTGACCGTAACCGGTGATCGACACGTAGATCAGCTTCGGGTTGATCGCCTTCAACGCTTCATATCCCAGGCCCAGACGTTCCATTACGCCGGGACGGAATTGTTCCAGCACAATGTCGTAGTCCTGCAGCAACTGCCGGATCACCTCCAGCGCCTCAGGCTGCTTGAGGTCCAGCGCGAGGCTGCGCTTGTTGCGATTGAGGTAGGCGTGGCTGGCCGACACGCCCTGGTCATGGGGCGGCAGCACGCGCAACAGGTCCATGCGGGTCGGCGATTCGATGCGCAACACCTCGGCGCCCATGTCCGCAAGCAGCAACGAGGCGAACGGCCCCGGCAGCAGTGTCGAGAAATCCAGAACCTTGAGTGATGTCAGTGGACCGAACATGAGCGATCTCCGTAAACGATGCCTCAAGCCTAGGCAGCCGATGACATTGCAGCAATCACCTGATGTGTCAGCAACGGTGACCGTTATGCTCAAATCCCGATCATGAAAAAACCCGCCGAAGCGGGTTTTCCATGACAACTCGTCTTACTTGACGTTGCTCGGGGTTGGGCCTTCGGCCACACCCAGGTCGTCTACTTCACGATCATCGGAGATACCGCGACCGCCAGAAGCCAGCTCGACTTGCAGTTTGTCTTCGTCCAGCTCTTTCACCCACTTGGCCACAACCAGGGTCGCAACAGCATTACCAACGAGGTTGGTCAGCGCACGGGCTTCGGACATGAAGCGGTCGATACCGAGGATCAGCGCCAGACCGGCAACCGGCAGGTGGCCAACGGCGGACAGGGTGGCGGCCAGCACGATGAAGCCACTGCCGGTGACGCCCGCGGCACCTTTGGAGGACAGCAACAGCACCAGCAACAGCGTGATCTGGTGGGTGATGTCCATTTGGGTGTCGGTCGCCTGAGCGATGAACACAGCCGCCATGGTCAGGTAGATCGAAGTACCGTCGAGGTTGAACGAGTAACCCGTCGGAATCACCAGACCCACCACGGATTTCTGTGCACCCAGGCGTTCCATCTTGATCAGCATGCGCGGCAGAGCGGATTCCGAAGAGGAAGTGCCCAGCACGATCAGCAATTCTTCACGGATGTAACGGATCAGCTTCAACACGCTGAAACCGTGCACGCGGCAGATGGCGCCCAGTACGAGAACCACAAACAGGAAGCAGGTGATGTAGAAGCAGATCATCAACTGGCCGAGCTGTACCAGCGAGCCGACACCGTAAGCACCAATGGTGAAGGCCATGGCACCGAAGGCACCGACAGGGGCAAGCTTCATGATCATGTTGATGATGTTGAACATCACGTGAGCAAAGCGATCGATGAAGTCCAGGACCGGCTTGCCGTACGCACCCAGGCGATGCAGGGCGAAACCGAAGATCACCGAGAACATCAGAACTTGCAGGATATCGCCGTTGGCGAAAGCGCCGACGATGGTGTTCGGGATCACATTGAGGATGAAGGCAATGATGCTCTGGTCTTTACCGGCCGAGATGAAGCCAGCGATTTTGCTGGTGTCCAGAGTCGTTACGTCGATGTGCATGCCGGCGCCCGGTTGCACGACGTTGACCACGACCAGACCGATCAGCAAGGCAATGGTGGAAACGATTTCGAAGTACAGCAGCGCATAGCCGCCGGTCTTGCCGACCGACTTCATGTTCTGCATGCCGGCGATACCGCTGACGACCGTACAGAAAATGATGGGCGCAATGACCATCTTGATCAGTTTGATGAACCCGTCACCCAGTGGCTTGAGGGCCACACCGGTCTGCGGGTAGAAGTGGCCAAGAAGGATGCCGATGGCGATGGCAACGATCACCTGGAAATACAGGGATTTGTACAGTGGCTGACGAGTCGTCATTGCAAAGTTCCTCAAGAGCGTCCCGCGACAACATCCATCTGTTGTCAACGACACCTCATTTGCGAACCCTCCTGCACTGGAGGGATTTGTTTTGTCGAGCTGCGCAGTGGCAGGCCTCTGCTCGTTGTATCGCAAGCGGCGTGCCACGTTTGCCAAAACCCCTGTATGCCTTTTGACATCAGGGGCTACAGGTTTAACGTTCCCCTCGCTCACCACCAAACAGTGGCGGATTTCCGCCCATCCACCAAACCGCATCCTGCAATTTGGCGGATATCCGCCTTGTTCATCATGAGGCGACGCGGCTACCATCCGTCGTTCAATGGACGGACCTGCCTGCTATGCGCGAACGCACCATCGCCAGTCATTTCGCCCGTGCCGCCCTTGGTGGCGCACGTCGCTTGGGTCATGACTGTACAAACCTGTTGCAACAACTCGGTATCAGCCCCGAGTTGCTTGAAGAACCGCGTGCGCGCATCGCACCCGAGCAGTTCACCCGGTTGATCCAGGGGTTGTGGCTGGCACTGGACGACGAGTACCTGGGCTTCGGGCCGGTACCGAGCAAAACCGGCAGTTTCGCAATGATGTGCCACGCCGTGATCCACTGCCGCAATCTCGATAAGGCCCTCAATCGCGGCCTGTTGTTTTATAGCCTGTTCCCCGAAGGTCCACGTCTGACCCTGACCCGCGAAGACGAGATGATCCGCCTGAGTCTTGATGACTCGAAGTTCTGCGACCCGGACCACTTCCTCACCGAAAGCCAGTTGATGGTCTGGCATCGGCTCGGCAGTTGGCTGATCGGCCAGCGCATCCGGCTGGAGCAGGCGACGTTCAGTTACCCGAGGCCCGCGCACGGGGCCGAATATGATTTGCTGTTCCCCTGTCCGATGGAGTTTTCGGCGGCGCAGAGCAGTTTGCTGTTCCACAGTCGCTACCTGAACATGCCGTTGTTGCAGGACGAACGAACCCTCAAGCATTTCCTCGAACGCTCGCCCGCGGACCTGTTGTCGCGCCCCGACGACGGCGACAGCCTGAGCAGTCAGTTGCGCCGCTTGCTCAGCCGCGACAGCGCACGCTGGCCGGACCTGGAAACGGTGGCTGCGCACCTGCACATCAGCCCGCAGACCTTGCGCCGGCATTTGCGCGAAGAGGGCTCGAGTTTTCAGGAGTTGAAGGATCAGTTGCGCCGGGACATCGCGATTTATCACCTGGGGCGTGCGGATCTGTCGTTGCAACAGATTGCCGAGCAGCTGGGGTTTTCCGAGCCTTCGGCGTTTCATCGGGCGTTCAAAAAGTGGACGGGCCTTACACCTGGCGCATACCGCGCGCAGGACAACTGATTTTTTGTGGTGAACTGACTGGCCTCATCGCGAGCAAGCTCGCTCCCACAGGGTTCATTGTCGTACACAAACAATGTGTCCACAGAAGATCCCCTGCGGGAGCGAGCTTGCTCGCGATGGGGCCCGAAACCACACAACCTGATTCAATCAAACCACCGGAAAATGAATCCGGAACGCCGCGCCGCCCATCGGCGAATCACCCAGGGTCAACTTGGCGTTGTAGCTTTCGATGATGTCCTTGACCACCGCCAACCCGATTCCCTGCCCCGGATGCTGACGGTCCAGCCGTTCGCCGCGCTGCAGGATCCGCGCACGTTGATCCGGCGGCACATCCGGTCCATCGTCCTCAACGCACAACTCGATCCCGCTCAAGGTTTCACGCGCGCCGATGCGCACTTCGCCGAGGCACAGGCGATAGGCGTTCTCAAGCAAGTTGCCCATCATTTCCAGCAAGGCGCCCTGCTCGATCGGCACATAACAGTGTTCCGGCAGGTCGAAAGCCACCCGCACGCGCTTGTCGCGGTAGACCTTGTCCAGCGTATCGCAGAGGCTTTGTAGCACCGGCCGCAGCTTCACCTGATGGCGCACCAGTCCACTTTTGCGCAGGCTCGCGCGCTGCAACTGATAGCTGATCTGCTGGCTCATGCGCTCGATCTGGGTTTGCAGCACCCAGGCCTGATCACGATCCTCCGGGCGCTGCGCCATGTCCTCGCTGACGCCTTGTAATACAGTCAGCGGGGTTTTCAGGCTGTGAGCCAGGTCGTCGAGAGAATCGCGATAACGGCTGCGCTGTTCGCGCTCGCTGTGCAGCAAACGGTTGAGGGAACCGGTCAGGCGCAGCAGTTCGCGTGGGTGCTGTTCGCTGAGGCTTTCGCGGGTGCCGCTTTCGATTTCATCCAGTTCCTGGCTCAGCCGGCGCAACGCCTGCAGGCCCCAGGTCAGACCGATCCACAGCAACGCGAGCAGCACCAGCAACGCGGCGCCGAAACCCAGATAAAGATTTTCCCGCAGGCCTTCGAGGGTGACTTCGTACTCGCGCACCGGTTGCAGGGCGACGATGCTGAACGCCGCGTTTTTACCGCCGAGCAGTTTGACTTCGACGTCATAGACGAAGAACTCCTGACCGTTGGCTTCGCTGATCCTGGCGAACTCGTTACCGCGCCCGTCGTAACGCGGTTTGTAATTGATGTTCTCTTCCCGAGTGCCTTTCGAGCGCCACACCAGGTGACCTTCGCGGTCATAGATGTAGCCGAGCAAACGGCTGTCAGTGAGGTTGAAGCGTTCATCGGGCAACTGCGCCGGCATCTGCAAGCGGTTGCCCTCGACCCGCGCGGCGGAGATCAGCGTGGTGACGTCTGACGCCAGGCGTTGCTCAATGGAATCCTGCAACGCGAGGCTGAACGCGCCCTGCATCGCCGGCAACAACGCCAGCATGAACAACACCGCCAGGAGGGCGGCGGCGAGCATCAAGCGGACGCGAAGCGAACGAATCAAGTGCAGCGCTCATTGAACAGGTAGCCGAGGCCACGCACGGTGTCGATCGGCTTGAACCCGGCCGGGCCCTCGAGTTTGCGGCGCAGACGGCCGACCAGCACTTCGATCACGTTCGGGTCGCGCTCGTCGTCGTCCGGGTAGAGCTGCTCCATCAAGCGATCCTTGGCCACCACTTGCTGGTGATGACGCATCAGGTACTCGAGAATCCGGTACTCATACGCGGTCAGCGCCAGCGGCTGTTCGTCGAGAGACGCCTGTTTGCGATTGAGGTCGAGCAGCAGCGGCCCGGCGACGATGGTCGACTGGATGAAGCCGCTGGATCGGCGCAGCAAGGCGTTCAGGCGCGCATCCAGCTCTTCGAACTGGAACGGCTTGACCACGTAGTCGTCGGCGCCGGCGGCGAGGCCTTCGACCTTGTCCTGCCAGTTGCCACGCGCGGTGAGGATCAGGATCGGGAAGCTCTTGCCCCGCGAGCGCAACTGGCGGATCAGGTCGAGCCCGCCCATGCCCGGCAACCCGAGGTCGATCACCGCCAGGTCATGGTTGAACTGCTCGGTCTGGTACAGCGCCTCCTCGGCATTGGCCACGGACTCGACTACGTGGCCGCTGTCCGTCAGACGGGTTTGCAGGTGATGGCGCAACAGCGCTTCATCTTCGACGACCAGCAATTTCATAGTGCTCTCCCCGGCAAATCAACATCTCCAGCGGTACAACGGCACGTATCTTCAGGACAGATCATAGCGGCCAAGCGCCCGGCTGGCGAAACTGTCCGGTGCTCACGCTGAATACGGTGCAGGCCAGAAGCCGGTTTTCAAAGCCAGTCATTTGGGAATCTCCTCATGCGCAGGTGCTTTGGGTACGGCGCTACATTACGCAGAGTCCCCTGAACTCTGCCTGAACGCATTCTGAACCCGAGCTGAAGCAAATCGACTAGGCTGTTTTCACGACTTTCTTCAGGAGATCCGACCATGCGTGTGTTCCTCGCTCTCTGCGTGCTGGCCCTGAGCGGGCTCAGTCAGGCCGCCATCAAGACTCAGGAGATCCCTTATCAGAGCCCCGACGGCACGAAGCTGATCGGTTATTACGCCTACGACGATGCGATCAAAGGTCCACGCCCTGGCGTGGTGGTGGTGCATGAATGGTGGGGGCTCAACGACTACGCCAAGCGCCGTGCGCGTGATCTCGCCGGTCTGGGCTACAGCGCTTTGGCCATCGACATGTATGGCGGCGGCAAGAACACCGAGCATCCCAAGGACGCCATGGCCTTCATGCAAGCCGCCACCAAAGACAGCGCGGCCGCCAGTGCGCGGTTTCAGGCTGGCCTTGATCTGTTGAAACAACAGGCGCAAACCGATCCGGACAAAATTGCCGCCATCGGTTATTGCTTCGGCGGCGCGGTGGTGTTGAATGCCGCGCGTCAGGGCTTGCCGTTGCTGGGCGTGGTGAGTTTTCACGGGCCGCTGGCAACTAAAACACCGGCAGCGCCGGGCAGTGTCAAGGCGAAAATCCTGGTCGAGCATGGTGCACTGGACAGCATGGTGACGGCGGATAACGTGGCAGCGTTCAAGAGCGAGATGGACAAGGCCGGGGCCGATTATCAGTTCGTCAGCCTTGAAAGTGCCAAGCACGGGTTCAGTAACCCGGATGCGGATCGGTTGAGTCATAGTGACCATGGCGGGCCGGATATTGGTTACAACAAGGCAGCAGATGAAAAATCGTGGGCGGACATGCAGGCCTTCTTCAAGAAGATTTTTAGCTGATCAGGTAGAGACCCTGTGGCGAGGGGCTTTTGTGGCGAGGGGATTTATCCCCGTTCGGCTGCGCAGCAGTCGTAAACCCGACGATTGCAATTTCCCTGCTGAAATGTGGTTGCAGGTTTTGGGGCCGCTTCGCAGCCCAACGGGGATAAATCCCCTCGCCACAAAAGCCCACTGCCACTACCCAGCTTCAAGGCAACCCGGCAAAATGCCCGCCATGAATCCCGTCCCCGCCCTGCCCGCTTGCTGCACCCCGCTCGATGCCCATTGGCCGCTGCCGTTTGTGCTGCCCGATACGGTGCTGCTGAGCACGCACTTCGACACCTCGCTACTGGCCATCGATGATTTCCGGCGCAGCGCCATCGAGCCACCCGCGACGATCCAGCGCTCGGTCGCCAAGCGTCAGGCAGAATTTCTTGCCGGGCGGATTTGCGCACGGGCCGCACTGCAACAGCTGGAAGGGCTGAATGTCGTCCCGGCCATTGGCGAAGACCGGGCGCCAGTCTGGCCTGCGCACATCACCGGCTCGATCACCCACAGCACCGGCCGGGCCGCTGCGATTGTCGCGCAGAAAAACCACTGGCGCGGCTTGGGCATGGACCTGGAAAACCTGCTCAACCTTGAACGGGCGGAACGCCTGGCCGGGGAAATTCTCACGCCGCCCGAGTTGCAGCGCATGGCCGCCGGGCCTCGCGATCAACTGGCGATGCTGGTGACGTTGACGTTTTCGGTGAAGGAGAGTCTGTTCAAGGCGCTCTACCCGATCGTTCAGCAGCGTTTTTATTTTGAACATGCCGAAGTGCTGGAGTGGAGCGAGGCTGGTGAGGTTCGGGTGCGGTTGCTGACCGATCTGTCCGGTGAATGGCGCAATGGAACCGAGCTGGAGGCGCAGTTTGGGGTGAAGGATGGGCAGTTGTTGAGTCTGGTCAGCATCAGGGCCTGAAGATTTTCGATGCCCTCCATGGCCTCTTCGCGGGCAAGCCCGCTCCCACAGGTTCAGTGGTGTTCACAGATTTTGTATACGACACGGACACTGTGGGAGCGGGCTTGCCCGCGATGAGGCCCGAACAAACGACAAAGATCTCACCGCTTCTCTTGATTCCGCGGCCAACTCAGGCTAAAGCAGGCCCCGCCCAAACTCTTGCTCTTGCTGATCAACGCCCGTCCGTCATGCCAATGGATGATCCGCCGCACAATCGATAAGCCCAAGCCATGCCCGCCCGACGCGCGGGTTCTGCTGTCATCCAGTCGCAGGAACGGCGTAAAGATTTTCTCCCACGCCGATTCGGGAACGCCCGGTCCGTCGTCTTCGATATCAACCCGACACCGCTGCTGCCCCACCTGATAACTCACAGTCACCCGCGATTGAGCATGGCGCATGGCGTTGCTCACAAGGTTCTGAATCGCCCGGTGTAAGTAGCGAGGCTCGGCTTCGACCCAGGCGTCGTCACAATCGGCCGCCGACAGGCACAACCCGCGCTGCACCGTGACGTCGGCGCGCAGTGGCGCCAACTCTTCGATCACCTGATTGACCAGCGCATCCAGATCGATGCGCTGGAAGTTCAGCGCCGGCGACCCCTGTTCCAGCCGCGCGTAGGTGAGCATCTCGTCCACCAGCCGGTCGAGATCCTCGATGTCGTGGTCCATGCCTTCGCGATATTTCTCCAAGGCCTGGGGCGTGGTGGCCGAGCCGATCATCTCCAGGCCAAAACGCAGGCGTGCCACCGGCGTGCGCAATTCGTGTGACACAGCGCGCACCAGTTCCCGCTGAACCGCCAGCAACTGTTGCAAGTGCTCAGCCATGCCGTTGAACGCCGACGCCAGACGCCCGACCGAGTCCGCGCCGCGTGCCGGCACGCGGGTTTCCAGGCTGCCTTTGGCAATGCGCGTGGCGGCCGCTTCGAGACCACGCAAACGTCGCTCCAGTTGCCGCACCAGCAAATAGACGATCAACCCGATCAGGCTCAAACCGAGGGCAGCGATCAGCACCAGCCACTCCGGCGGGTAAGGATTCATCTGATACAACGGGCCGATTTCCAGCACCCACGGCGTGCCGGCCATGCCGGCAAACACCCGGATCGAATCGCCCTCCTTACCCAGCGCCATCACCGTGTCGCCTTCGGCCACGCGGCGGCGCTGGTCTTCATCCATGTCGGCCTCGCCGACCGTGACCAACTGCAGATCGAAACCGAAGCCCTTTTCCTTCTTTATCTGCGCCAGACGCTTGGGTTGCTCGGCCACTGGGACGCGCACCAGTTCGTCGGCGAGCAGGTAAATCGTCGCCCGGGCCAGTTGCTCGCTGATCTGCTGCACCTCGCCGGTCAGCATCAACTGCTCTTTGTCGCTGACCAGTCGATAAACCTTCGCAGCATGCGGTCCGGTCTGTTCCACCAACGCGTGGCCGCGCAACACACGGGTGCGCTGAGTCAGGTCGAGGTCGGTCTGGGCGAAGGTCTTCAGCGCCAGCGGAATGCCGAGCAAGCGCTCCCACACCAGCAAGGCACGATGACGCTGGGTTTCATTCATCGGTTGCAGGTTGTCAGCCATTAGCGAGAACGTGCCGTGGGCCAGGCGCTCGCGGTACTGCTCGCTGCGCACCTGGTTGAGCATGTGCAAGGCCAGCACGCCGAGCACCGCCACCAGAATCAGCGCGGCGCACATGCCGCCGTAGATGCGCAGGAAGATCGAATTCACAGCGACGGGTCTACGCAGGCTTCGGGCACGAACAGGTAGCCTTTGCTGCGGATGGTCTTGATCAGCCGCGGATGGTCCGGGTCGTCGCCGATCTTGGGCCGGATGCGCGAAATGCGCACGTCGATGGAGCGGTCCTGGCCGTCATAGCCGATGCCGCGCAGCGCGGTGAAAATCTCTTCGCGGGACAAGATTCTTCCAGCGTTGGCCACCAGCAGCCACAGCAGATCAAATTCGGCGCTGGTCAATTCGATGCCGTTGTCATGCAGCCAAGCTTCACGCAAGGCGTTGTCGACCACTAATGGACCGAACTGTAGACGCCGGAGTTTTTCCGGGGCCGGCTCAGGTGTTTCACTGCGGCGCAGCAACGCCTGAATGCGCGCCAGCAGCAAGCGCGGCCGCACCGGTTTGCACACGTAGTCGTCAGCGCCGAGGTCGAGGCCGAGAATCTGATCGGTGTCGTCGGTGCGGGCGGTGAGCATCAGGATCGGGCCGTCGAACTTGTCGCGGACCTTGCGGCAAATGCTCAGGCCATCTTCGCCCGGCAGCATCAGGTCGAGGATCACCAGGTCCGGTTTCTCATCGATGATTCGGGCCGCGGCCAGGGCGCCATTGCCCTCTATCGACACGCGCAGGCCATTGGCTTCCAGGTAATCGCGGGTCAGTTCGGCCAGACGCTGGTCGTCTTCCACAATCAATACCTGCCAGGCTTCTTGCTCCACGGTGACCTCTGCTTGCCAACAACACTTATAAGGAAGGATCCGCCCGTCTTTTTGTAATGATTGGGGAGGATAAGAATGCGTGTGCACAGGCCGATTGTATAAACGCCACTCGCCCAGAACACAAGCCGGCAAATGCGTTCGGACACACCGGTTTTTTGTGATAGGGTTCGCGCCCTTAAAAATCCGGACGACCGTTTTCACCCGTTGGAAATCGATGAAAAACAGCTTGATCCAGCAGCGTCGCGGCCTACACGCCCGTTCCACCTTTCACGCACAATTTACGCACAGGTTTATCCACAGGTAGTACGTTGCAACACCCTCAGAAACGCATTATCTTGTACCCCGGCGCCAAAAAAACCCTATATGTAGGGTTTAAGGCCAAAAAACCAAACACAAACCGGGCACCTGTTTCAAGCGCTTTTATTGCCTCTGTCCGGTTGAACCAAACGTATTTTCGAAAGACCAAACCGCGCGTGCGGATGGCTACTGTTTTTGAGCCGAGAACGGCGTGAACGGTACGGGTGTTGCAGTCACTTACTGTCACCCAAAAGGATCCGGTTTCAGGTTCAAGGCCTGGGACCACAGACTTCGGCATGGAAGCGGCGCCCCAATAGCCCCCTTCCTGATCTGTCCCGAAGTTGGTATGCCCGGCCCTCGCCGGTTGTAGTGCTTCAGGACGGAACGGTGGGCACCGTGATGGTGCTCAAACAAACATAGAGAATGTGGAGACAACCCCCCATGCAAACCGACACAACTCGCGAGAACCCGCAAGGCACCTTGCCGCAGGCCGCTGATTCGACTTCGGATCTGTCCGCCACCGCGCCTGGTCAGTTGCGCGTGATCAAGCGTAACGGCACTGTCGTCGCTTACACCGATGACAAGATCACCGTCGCGATCACCAAAGCGTTTCTCGCAGTTGAGGGCGGCACCGCTGCCGCTTCGTCGCGAATCCATGACACCGTTGCCCGCCTGACCGAACAGGTCACCGCGACCTTCAAGCGTCGCATGCCGTCGGGCGGCACCATCCACATCGAAGAAATCCAGGATCAGGTTGAACTGGCCCTGATGCGTGCCGGCGAGCAGAAAGTCGCTCGCGACTACGTGATCTACCGCGACGGCCGCTCGAAACAGCGCGCTGCCCACGCCCCGACCGACGAAGCGGTCAACGCTCACCCGTCGATCCGCATCACCCGCGCCGACGGCACCTTTGCTCCTCTGGACATGGGCCGCCTGAACACCATCGTCACCGAAGCGTGCGAAGGCCTGGAAGAAGTCGATGGCGACCTGATCCAGCGCGAAACCCTGAAGAACCTGTACGACGGCGTGGCCCTGACTGACGTCAACACCGCGCTGGTGATGACCGCCCGTACCCTGGTTGAACGTGAGCCGAACTATTCGTTCGTGACCGCACGCCTGCTGATGGACACCCTGCGCGCCGAAGGCCTGGGTTTCCTTGGCGTCGCCGACAGCGCCACTCACCACGAAATGGTTGACCTGTACGCCAAGGCGCTGCCTGCGTACATCGCCAAGGGTATCGAATTCGAATTGCTGAACCCGGTCCTTGCCACCTTCGACCTGGAAAAACTCGGCAAGGCAATCAACCACGAACGCGATCAGCAGTTCACGTACCTGGGCCTGCAAACCCTGTACGACCGTTATTTCATCCACAAGGATGGTATCCGCTTCGAACTGCCGCAAATTTTCTTCATGCGCGTGGCCATGGGCCTGGCGATCGAAGAGAAGAACAAAGAAGACCGTGCGATCGAGTTCTACAACCTGTTGTCGTCCTTCGACTACATGTCCTCGACCCCGACCCTGTTCAACGCCGGCACCCTGCGTCCACAACTGTCGAGCTGCTACCTGACTACCGTGCCGGATGACCTGTCGGGCATTTACCACGCGATCCACGACAACGCCATGTTGTCCAAATTCGCAGGCGGCCTGGGCAACGACTGGACGCCGGTTCGTGCGCTGGGTTCGTACATCAAGGGCACCAACGGCAAATCCCAGGGCGTCGTACCGTTCCTGAAAGTGGTGAACGACACCGCCGTCGCTGTCAACCAGGGTGGCAAGCGCAAAGGCGCTGTGTGTGCCTACCTGGAAACCTGGCACATGGACATCGAAGAGTTCATCGAGCTGCGCAAGAACACCGGTGATGATCGTCGTCGTACCCACGACATGAATACCGCCAACTGGATCCCGGACCTGTTCATGAAGCGCGTCTTCGACGACGGCAAGTGGACCCTGTTCTCGCCGTCCGAAGTGCCTGATCTGCACGACCTGACCGGCAAGGCTTTCGAAGAGCGTTACGAGTACTACGAAGCCCTGACTGAGTACCCGGGCAAGGTCAAGCTGTTCAAGACCATCCAGGCCAAAGACCTGTGGCGCAAAATGCTGTCCATGCTGTTTGAAACCGGCCACCCATGGCTGACCTTCAAAGACCCGTGCAACTTGCGCAGCCCGCAGCAGCACGTCGGCGTGGTCCACAGTTCGAACCTGTGCACCGAGATCACCTTGAACACCAACAAGGACGAGATCGCCGTCTGCAACCTGGGCTCGATCAACCTGCCGAACCACATCGTCAACGGCAAGCTGGACACCGCCAAGCTGGAACGCACCGTGAACACCGCCGTGCGCATGCTCGATAACGTGATCGACATCAACTACTACTCGGTACCGCAAGCGAAGAACTCCAACTTCAAGCACCGCCCGGTCGGTCTGGGCATCATGGGCTTCCAGGACGCTTTGTACCTGCAGCACATTCCTTACGGTTCCGATGCTGCCGTCGAGTTCGCCGACAAGTCGATGGAAGCGGTCAGCTACTACGCGATTCAGGCCTCCTGCGACCTGGCCGACGAGCGTGGCGCTTACGAGACGTTCCAGGGTTCGCTGTGGTCCAAAGGCATCCTGCCGCTGGATTCGCAACAGATCCTGATCGAGCAGCGTGGCCAGAAGTACATCGACGTTGACCTGAAGGAATCCCTGGACTGGGCACCGGTTCGCGCCCGCGTACAGAAAGGCATTCGTAACTCCAACATCATGGCCATCGCACCGACCGCGACCATCGCCAACATCACTGGCGTCTCGCAGTCGATCGAACCGACCTACCAGAACCTCTATGTGAAATCGAACCTGTCGGGCGAATTCACCGTGATCAACCCGTACCTGGTTCGCGACCTGAAAGCTCGCGGTCTGTGGGACTCGGTCATGATCAACGACCTGAAGTACTACGACGGTTCGGTGCAGCAGATCGAGCGCATCCCGCAAGAACTCAAAGAGCTCTACGCGACGGCCTTCGAAGTGGACACCAAGTGGATCGTCGACGCAGCCAGCCGTCGTCAGAAGTGGATCGACCAGGCTCAGTCGCTGAACCTGTACATCGCCGGCGCTTCGGGCAAGAAGCTGGACGTGACCTACCGCATGGCCTGGTACCGTGGTCTGAAAACCACTTACTACCTCCGTGCCCTGGCCGCGACCAGCACCGAGAAGTCGACCATCAACACTGGCAAGCTGAACGCTGTTTCCAGTGGCGGCAACCACGGTGAAGATTCGGTCCTGGCAGCGCCAGCCGGCCCAGCTCCAGTGCCGAAGGCTTGCGCCATTGACGAGCCGGATTGCGAAGCTTGCCAATAAGCTGAGCCGGCAGGCGCTGAAAAGCGCTTGCTTGACAACCCCCGACAGTCCTCTGGATTGATCGGGGGTTTTTCTTTTGTCTGGAGGAAATGCGCCAGCCGAACGGGCCTCTTCGCGGGCAAGCCCGCTCCCACAGGGAACTGTGTTCGCCTTGGGTACGCGGTCAATGTGGGAGCGGGCTGCCCCGCGAAGAGGCCCACCCGCACCACATAAAATCCTGATCCTGATAAAAATCCCGGCCACAAAAAAGCCCCTCTTCGAGGGGCTCCTTGTGAAGCGCTATCAGCCAATCCGCATCAGGTCATCTGAATGATGGTCTGCATGATGGTGCTCTGGGTCGAGATGGTCTTGGCGTTCGCCTGGTAGTTACTCTGCGCCTTGATCAGGTCGACCAGTTCGCTGGTCAGGTTGACGTTGGACTCTTCCAGAGAGTTGGAGTGGATCTCGCCCAAGGTACCGGTGTTCGGCGCATCGTAACCCGGGATACCCGACGCGTAGGTTTCCTTCCAACTGGTGCCGCCTACCGGCTGCAGACCTTGTTCGTTGGTGAAGCTGGCGAGCGAGATCTGACCGATAGCCTTGGTCTGGCTGTTGCTGAAGTTGGCCAGCATGATACCGCTGGTGTCGATGGTCAGGTTGGTGATCTGGCCCGTGGCGTAACCGTTCTGCACAGGAATCGAACGCGCGGTGTCGGCGTTGTACTGCGTGGTATTGCTCATGGAGACCGTCACGCCGGCCGGGTCGGCGGCGGCGCCGTTGGCTGCCCACACACCATTGGTCACCTTGCCGGGAATCCAGCCGGTAACCTTCAGGTCAGGGCTGACGACCGGCACCGGCAGGGCTGGTGTGGTCACCGAAACCAATTTGCCCGAGGTGTTGAACACCATGGTCGAAGCGACCGGCGGAGAAGCGGCAAGCGTCGGGTCGGTACCATTCGGGTTGCGACCATCGATCAAGGTGTAGGTTTGCCAAGTGTTCGCGCCAGTCTTGACCATGTATTGATCCATGGTGTGCTGATTACCCTGAGTGTCGTAAATCGGGGTGCTGAACTGTTTGGTAAAAGTTTCCGACTTCGCCGGGTCGAACTTGTTGGCGGGAAGAGTCTGGTCGATGATTGGCGCCGTGGAGTTCAGGTTGATCGTCGACGAAACCGTGGTGGTGGTTTTCGGCGCCAGGTTCGAGGTGTCGATGCGCAGGTCAGTCAAAACGCCATTGACGATCTTGCCATTGGCATCCACACCATAACCCTGCAGACGCGCAGAGCCATCGGTGTTGGTGACGTAACCGTCCTTGTCGACCTTGAAGGTGCCGGCACGGGTGTAGGACAACGAGCCGTTGTCATTCAGCACGAAGAAGCCGGAACCGTTGATGCCCATGTCCAGCACGTTGCCGGTGTTGTTGACGTCGCCCTGGGTGAACTGCTGGGAAACGTTGGCCAGACGCACGCCGTTACCGACGGTTTTGCTGCCGGAACCCAGCTTGGTAGCCGAGTAAACGTCTTCGAATTCTGCGCGGGACGATTTGAAACCGGTGGTTGCGACGTTGGCAATGTTGTTGCCGGTCACGTCCAGTTGTTTGTTGGCTGCATAGAGACCGCTAAGGCCGATATTGAAAGACATATTCCACTCCTTTGTGCCGTGTTAGTCGGCTCTACATACCAATGGTTTGTACTTTGGACAGGGCGATGCTGCCCGCCCCGGCGAGGTTGAGCATCAACTCACCGCCGGTCTGGCTGATGGTCACGCTGTTGACGGTCGCCGGCAGGTACGTCACCAGCGAAGTCGCCTTGCCGTCGTAGGTCGCGGTGGCGCCGAAGGTGTACGTACCCGCCTTGGCCACTTCGCCTGCATCGTTCTTGCCGTCCCAGATGAAGCTGGCGTTGCCGGCTTTCTGGCTGCCCAGATCGATGGTACGGATGACCTTGCCATCGGCATCAGTGATCTTGACCTTGACCGGGTCGGCCGACGCGGGCACGGCGATTGTCCCGTTGAAGCTCTTGGCGGTATCGACCACGGCTTTGTCGCCCGGGGCGATGACCGAACGCCCGACCAGCGACGACGCCTGCAACGCCTGGGACGAGTTGTAGTTACTCGCCAGGCCGCTCACGGTGGTGTTGAGCGTGGTGATGCCTTCCAGGCTACTGAACTGCGCCAACTGGGCAACGAACTCGCCGTTATCCTGCGGCTCCAGCGGGTTCTGGTTCTTCAGCTGTGTCACCAGCAACTGCATGAACGCGTCCTTGCCCAGGGACTGCTTGCCGGTGGCACTGTTCGTCGCGGACGCCAGGCCGTCGGCAGTGGTGTTGGTCTTGATCGAAGAGTTGGCCAGGACGTCTTTGAGGCTAATGCCGCTGGTGGTATCGGTAACACTCATCTGAGTCGCCCCTTATCACTGACCGAGGGTCAGGACCTTCTGCATCATGGTTTTGGCGGTGTTCATCATTTCGGCGTTGGTCTGGAACGAACGACTCGCGGAAATCATGTCGGCCATTTCTTCCACCACGTTGACATTCGGGTAGTAGACGTAGCCCTTGCCGTCGGCGGCCGGATGGTTCGGCTCGTAGCGCGCTTCAAGGTTGCTCTGGTCTTCGACCACGCCCAGCACCTGCACGCCCTGGCCTGCAGCGTCCTGGTTCTGGAACAAGGAATCGCTGCCGCCGCTCTGGCCGCCCTGGAACATGGTGGCGAACACCGGGTGACGGGCGCGGTAGGTCTGGTCGATGCTCGACGAAACGGTTTCGGCGTTGGCGATGTTCGAAGCCACGGTGTTCAGGCGAGTGGTCTGGGCACTCATGCCACTACCGGCAATGTTGAAAACGCTGGATAGCGACATGACTTACTCTCCGCGGAGGGCTGATACCAGCCCTTTGAATTTGCTGTTGAGCAGGGTGAAGCTGGCCTGGAAGTTGACCGCGTTTTCCGCGTAGCTCGACTGTTCCAACTGAGCGTCCACGGTGTTCTGGTCGATCGAAGGTTGCATCGGCGTGCGATACATCAGCGACTCGTCACCATTGCCCAAGCCTTCGGCTTCGATGTGACGGCTGTTGGTCATGTTCAAGGCGAATGTACCGCTCCTGGTTTTCTCGCTCTGCTCAGCGAGCACTTTCGAGAACTCCAGATCCCGAGCCTTGTAGTTCGGGGTGTCGGCGTTGGCAATGTTGTTGGCCAGGACTTCGGCACGCTGAGCGCGGAAGCCCAGGGCCTGTTCGTGGATACCGAGCGCTTTATCGAAGCTGATGCTCATGTCGGGAAACCTTCGGGTGACCTGATTTTTCGTACGATGAACATAGCAAGCGGCATGCCAATTCAAAAAAGCCCGTAAACCGGGGCTTTGCGGGCAGTGGCAATGCGGCAATGCCAGAAAAGCGGCAACGGGTTTCCGCCGTCTGCCGCTTTTCTGCCGCTTTCCTGAATCGCGCGCCGCCCCCCCCCCGTAGGAGCTGCCGCAGGCTGCGATCTTTTGATCTTGATCTTAGAAACCCAGGATCAAAAGATCGCAGCCTTCGGCAGCTCCTACTTGATAAATAATCTCCGGGCTGCACTGGACCATCTAGTAATGATCCGGCAGCGCTTCAGTATTCCCACGCGGAGCGAGGGAACGATCCAAGAGACAGTCCTTCCGACAAACCCGCGTGAACCGCCTTTTATCTCTCTTCCAGAGGCAGGCCGGTTGTGCATATTGCTGCTGAGTCAAATTTGGGGAACAGATCAACAATCTCTGCAGAACAAACTATGAATTTTTATCTGAGATCGGAACCTTTGATGTAAGAAAACTTACCATGACTAGTAGTCTGCATCACCCAATCTTTTAAAATCACGACATACACAGTAAATACTTAACTATTGATAGGGCACCATTGTTTGCGGCATAACTTAGGCGTTTCTGCCAAATGGAATTCCAATTACTGCAAGGAATGCAGCATGCAAAAATCTATCGCTTTTCCTCCACCTTTGAATTCATCAAGCGCTGCGCGCAGCCCAGACAAGAAATATCCAGGATATCTGCCAAACTTTGACAGTGCGCTAAATTGGGATGGAACTGTTCCGACGGTCACTGTGGCTTACCGTATTGAAACCATTAATAAAGAGGACTACGCATATGAAAAATTGGTAGCTATAGCACATTCGGTGCAAGATCAGATAGAAGGTAATCTCTCGAATAGCCCGGCGAGTGTACGAAGTGAAATAGAAAGGCGCATAAACTCATCCGGCGATACCCATCCGTTCAACAAGCTGGAAAACGCCTTAAAAAAGAAAGCCATTATTGTCGAGCTCCTGCAACAAATAAGAATGAATAGGAGTTGGTATGAAGCGAATATATTTGCTGGCATAGATTTGTTGTCAATGGACAGCCTGGAACGTGCCGAGCTATTCGCGGCTTCTGTGGATACAGTAGAACACGACGAAGAACGCCGAGACAGTTACGAAAGCTTTCTGAGATCGCTCACAGCCGCCTACGTCAAACGAATCCTTGTCGAAGCTGTTTCCATTTTAGAGGACGCATCTCAAGCTATAGATGCTGCGATCCATTCTGCCTTGGCTAGAGGTGAAACTGCCTACAGCTTCCAGTTGACCCTTAGTCAAGCCGCACAAGTAGTAACTGTGGCGGCCCCTCCAAAACGCGGACGGTTGGACTTTCGAAGCAGTAATCCGTAAAGGCACCCTGTTGTTGACCGGCTTGGGAGAAGCACTTCTCAGTCGAGTGACGGCGGTTGGGATCGGCACCTTGCTCTATTCACCCGCTTTGGGTAACGGCGAGCGTTATCCTCAATCGGTTCTCAAATTATCTGGTAGTGCAGTCTTGCCAGATGCACCGACCAACCTGAATGAAATCGCCGCTGCCGAAGGCACCATCGATCTTCCCTACCGGATTTATGGTGACCTTGACCAATACACACTCGTTGCAACACCGGCGGGAGGGAGCATTTCGCCGGCGGTCCCCGTTAGGGCGCTGGAGCTCGACCAGAAGACTAATAGCTACAGTTTCATCTCCGCCGACACACCGCCTATCACCTTCAGTTTTCCCATTATCCATTGGGAAAGCAGTTCGACAACTTTACCTGTTAGACCAGTGGAAATACCGACTTACGGTGGCGTTGAGCTGTTGCCCCTACATGCGCAGCCTACTCCTTTGCCTGCGTTCGAGTTACCGGACTTCAGGGATTGTATCTACTGCTTTCCTATCAACAGCGGCTTGCCGCCGATTTACGTCGTCTTCAACAGCCCTTATGAAGGGGCTACCACCAGAGGAAAGTACAGCGGCAGATTTTTCAATCCTGCCAAAGCTGGCGGCCCCATCCTGGATCTGGATTGGACCAAGGCTATCGTGACGAAAGCGGGTATTAAACGAGTGAAATTGCATATTGGACGTTTCAGTCCTTCAGATGCCAATGCCATCATGGTTGATCGACTGAAAAAGATTCTCCAAGGTAAATTAGTAATCACGGATACCGACAAACGTTTCTATACTCATGAACTCAGAGAGCTTGAACGTTTCAGAAAATTAGGGGTGGCAGATGGTGTAAATCCAAATGATGAAGGCGTTATTTGGAATAGCACTCACGCTGCAACACTGGAAGACTACAAACTAAAAGACGAATCCGAGTTACTCTACACACCTGAAGCCATGGAGGCATATGGCAAACAAATTGAAAGAGAGTACAAACAATTAGGAGGAGCAAAGCGATGAGTGTCATTAAAACCATTGTATTAAACGAGAAGCCTGAAGAAGTAATCCTATTTCTTACCAAGAATGAATTAGGCATCTCTTTTCCTCAGCTGGATCGTCTCTATAGCTGGGCTAATTGGGCGCATGTTGCGGATAATATGGGGCTAATGAAAATCGTCTGGGAAATGCGTGACGCGGGCCTTGTAAAGTCTAACGGTACCGGAATTGTCAGGGGCACCAACTGGAGGGAGCCGGCATTCATGGTAGAGGGGAAATATACTTTTGATTGATATTGCTAATCGCCTGCCCCCTTCAGGGAGACGATTAGCAAGTTATGGGTGAGCTCCAGGCGCCGAGCGAGACGCATAAAAAAATCCGATGCCCGTACAGGCATCGGATTTTGGTTTCTTGCTGCCAATGGTCAAGCGAAAGGGCTATCTGATCGCATTACCAGAGGGATCCGTTTATTATGCCTGCCGCTTTTGCATCACTTCGCCTGGTAGATAATCCCCGGGCTGCACTGGACCATCTGGTAATGATCCGGCAAACCGTTCAGCGCTTCGGATGCGCCAAGGAACAGATAACCACCCGGCTTCAGCGTGCTGTGGATGCGCAACAGAATGTCTTTCTTCACCTCGGCGGAGAAGTAGATCAGTACGTTGCGGCAGAACACGATGTCGAACTTGCCGAGGCTCGCGTAGCTGTCCAGCAGGTTGAACGAGCGAAATTCCACCCGACTCTTGATCGGCGCCTTGATTGCCCAGCGCCCCGCCCCTTTCGGGTCGAAATAGCGCTGAAGACGCTCCGGCGACAAACCGCGCCCGAGGGCCAGGCTGTCGTATTCGCCGGTCTTGCAGTTGGTCAGCATGGTGCCGGACAGATCAGTGGCGACGATCTGCACGCCCATCTTCAACTGACCCATGTTGACCCGCTCGAACTCGTCGATGGACATCGACAGCGAATACGGTTCCTGCCCCGACGAGCACGCCGCCGACCAGATCCGCAGACGCTGGCCGGGGGCTGCCTTGATTGCTTCGGGCAACACCTTGTTCTTCAACACTTCAAACGGATAGGTGTCACGAAACCACAGCGTTTCGTTGGTCGTCATGGCATCGACCACCAACTCGCGCAAACCGCTGCGCGGCTGAGTCTGGATGCGCTGGACCAGCTCACCCAAGGACTTGATGCCTTGCTGTTCCATCAGTTTGTTGAGACGGCTCGAGACCAGGTACTGCTTGTTTTCACCGAGCAAAATGCCACAGGCTTTTTCCAGGAATACCCGGAACTGTTCGAAATCCAAATTACCCGTAGACAATGATACCGCCTCTTAAATCGTGTTAACCGCCAGGGGCAGAAGGCCCCTAGCTGATGTCTGCTGCTTTGATCCGGTCGACTACCCGGGATGCCAGGTCATCAGGACGGAATTTGGCCAGGAAGTCATCGGCACCGACTTTCTTGACCATCGCCTGATTGAACACACCCGACAACGAAGTATGCAGGATGATATGAAGCTTTTGCATGCGAGGGTCGTTGCGGATCTCGGCCGTCAGGGTGTACCCGTCCATTTCCGGCATCTCGATGTCGGAAATCATCATCAGGAACTCTTCTTCCGGCTTCTTTCCCTCGTCGGCCAGCTTGCGCAAGTAATCCAGCGCTTGCCGACCGTCGTTCAACGCCACCACTTCCACACCGATCGTCTGCAGGCAACGCGTGACCTGCTTGCGCGCCACCGACGAGTCATCGACCGTCAGCACCCGCAACGACAGCGCCTTGTGCTGGGTTTCGACATCGACGACTCCGCTGGAAATCGCTTCCGGTGTCGGTGCCACTTCCGCCAGGACCTTCTCGACGTCGATGATTTCGACTAACTGATTGTCGACCCGAGTCACAGCCGTCAGGTAATGATCCCGACCGGTGCCCTTGGGAGGCGGATGAATCTCCTCCCAGTTCATGTTGACAATGCGTTCCACCGAGCGCACCAGGAAACCCTGGGTCTTGGTGTTGTACTCCGTGATGATCACGAAGGGATTGCTTTGATCTTTCAGCGCTCCGGCACCAGTCGCCATTGCCAGATCAAGGATCGGAATGGTCGCCCCCCGGATATTAGCCACACCGCACACGACAGGACTGGACTTGGGCATCAGGGTCAACTTGGGGCATTGCAGCACCTCACGAACCTTGAATACGTTGATCCCATAAAGCTGCTGGCCGTCGAGACGGAACAACAACAGCTCCAGACGATTCTGCCCTACCAGTTGCGTGCGCTGGTTTACCGAATCCATTACACCAGCCATGCCCAGACTCCTACACCAACGCTAAGTGTGTTGCGACGCACATTCATCACTAAACGGCACGGCGCTTGCTTTTTAACTCTTATGAACACAGAACCGACATTTTTTCGACGCCTGACATCCGCCTTCCGCAGATTGCTCTGTGCAATGTCGGCCGTCTGCCTGTTCAACGCTGGCAGCCCTGCCCTTGCTGACGCGGTTACCTTGCCTGACATGCTTATCGGCGTCACCCAAGGCTTTCTTGAATTCACCGTAGAAGACTATCTGGCTACCAGTCAAACGGAAGGTCGCTACGAAATCCAGGTCAACCAGCTCGATCCGCGACTGCGCATGCCCATGTGCGACAAGGAATTGACAGCCAGCCTCGAGAGCCCGGCCAAGCCATTAGGCCGTGTCACGGTCAAGGTTCGCTGTGAGGGAACCTCACCCTGGACGGTCTTCGTGCCCGCTCAAGTCCGCCTGTTTCGCGACGTTGTGACCACCACCCGCCCGCTGCGCCGCGCCGATATTGTCGAGCCCGCCGACGTGCTCCTGCGCGAACGGGATATCAGCCTGATCAACCAGGGTTACCTGACGACCCCCGATCAGGCGATCGGGCAGCGACTTACCCGACCAATGGTCGCCGATCAGGTGATTACCCTCGTCCACCTCGAGCAGGCGGAAGTCATTCGCAAAGGCGATCAGGTAGTGATTACCGCCCGCAGCGGTACGCTCAGCGTGCGAATGCCCGGCGAAGCACTGTCCAACGGCAGTATGAGCGAGCAGATTCGCGTGAAAAACCTCAATTCCACCCGAGTCATCAAGGCGCAAGTCACCGCGCCGGGCCAGGTGGAGGTATCCATGTAAAGTCTGTGTTCTGAAGATGTGGCGTTGCCCGAGGCTGTTACCTAAACTGTGCCGCATGCAGAAGACGTGCTGGCGCATGCAGGCTCATTGATAAATGGGTCTAAAGTTTTCACAGGGATAGCCGAAAACATGGCAAGCGTCCAAATACTCAGAGGTTTTTTACCATGGTCATCGATTTCAGCCGTTTGAACAGCTCCTCGTCACTTACGGGCAGTACACGTACCAGCGTTGCCAGGGAAACCGCCGAATCCGGCAAATCCGCACCGCTGAATACCCCGGCCGAACAGGCCAGTACCGTCAAAAGCGGGGAATCGGTACACCTCAGCAATGAGGCTCAACAGTTGCAACAGGTCACTGACAAGCTGCGCGATCAGCCTGCCGTCGACAAAGCCCGCGTGGCCGAGTTGAAAGCAGCGATTGCCGATGGCAGCTACAAAGTCGACAGCAACCGTGTAGCCAGCAAACTGCTCAACTTCGAAGCCCAGCGCTAGGCTACGGCCCGCGCCAGGCTTTTGGACGCTTAAACCCCAAGGCCAGCCATGCACGACACTAATCTACTGCAACTGATCACCGACGATTTTGCTCCAGCGCAACAGTTGCTTGAGTTATTGCAAACCGAGTCCCTCGCCTTGCACGGTCGCGACATGCCACTGCTCGAAGAAATTCTGGCGCAGAAACAGGCATTGATCATTCTGCTTGAACAGCATGGCCGCAAGCGCAGTGAAATCCTTGCCAGCCTCAACCTGCCGACCAATCGTAACGGCCTGGAGCAGTTGGCCAGCCAATCGAGCATCGGCGAAGAGTTGCTGGCGCAGAGCGATGTTTTGACCGATCTTCTGGCTCAATGCCAGGCGGCGAACGTCAATAATGGCCAGTCGATCCTGGTCCAGCAGGCCGCCACGGCCAATCAGCTGAAGATCCTGACCGGCGGTGAGCCGCCAGCCCTTTATGATGCTCGCGGATCAACCGCCAAGCTTGCGAAGCCACGCCCGCTCAGTCAGGCTTGAGCCCGCAAATGACCACGCCCTTTCAAGACTCGCAACATGCTGGCAATATGCTGGCCAGCCGTAGTCATATTTTGTCTGGAGATTGATGAACCGTGTCCAATGCCTTAAACGCGGAAGATGCCCCGCAGCCACCGAAGGTGCTTACCACACCGTTGGAGATCTCCGGCAACCTGCGCCAGCTGCAAGACAGCCATGATCCGTTGATCATCACGTTCCATGAGCGCACCCAGCGCTTCCAGAGTTATCTGGTGGACGTGGACCGCGAGCGCGGCACGATGGCGCTCGACGAAATGATCCCGCGTGACGGCGAACGTTTCCTGCTGGCCGGCGAACCGTTCAAGGTCGAAGGCTTTCACGAAGGCGTGCGCATTGCCTGGGAAAGCTACGGTCAATTGACCATTGACGAATCCGGTGACAGCCGCTGCTACCGCGGCCCGCTGCCGGATGAAGTGGTTTACCACCAGCGCCGCAACGCCTTTCGCGCGGCCTTGAAGCTGGCGCAACTGGTCAACGTCGATCTGGACGGTGAAAAGCTCAAGGCACCGATCAGCGGCAAGTTGCTGGACATTTCCGCCACCGGCTGCAAGTTGCGCTTCGACGGCGACATTACCGGCAGCCTGCAACTGGGCCAGGTCTACGACCGCTTCGCCGCCGCCCTGCCCTTCGGCAAAATGACGGCACCGGTCGAACTGCGCTACCTGCATTTCGAAGAAAGAATCTCCACCACCTTCGCCGGCATCCGCTTCCATAACATGAGCGGCCTGGTGCAGCGTCAGGTCGAGCGGTTCGTCTATCAGCTTCAGCGTGAAGCACGACGCTTTGACAAAGACGACCTGTAACAGGCGCTTCAATAAAAAACGGGCAGTCCCTAGCGGTGACTGCCCGTTTTTTTATCCCTCGGCTTTAAGGCCTGGCCTCGGTGAAGCTTTGCTCGCGACCCGTGTCAGGATCTTCTGGAGGGGGCGCAGTGTCTGGCCCTGGCTCAGGCTCCGACTCTGGATTGACCGGATTCTGCATCTGGTCCTGCACCATTTGTTCATCGACACGCGGGTCAAGGCAAGCCACCAGCGGCGAGCTTGACATGCTGTCCGGCATGGCGACGTGATGCAGCGGCGCGTCGTCCACCTGATGCAAGTTGGTCACCGCTTTCGGGCGGATCCGCCACACCAGCACCAACGCGAAAAAACTGAAGAACGCATAGAGCATCTGGCTGCCGAACATCTTCATCAGCACCCCGGCGACCAGCGGCCCGATACTGGCGCCGACGCCGTAGGTCACCAGCAGCATTGCTGTCAGCGACACCCGCCGATCAGCTTCGACGTGGTCATTGGAGAACGCGACCGCCAGTGGGTATAGACAGAACTTCACCAGCGAACAGATAAAACCAGTGATGAACAACACCTCCAGCGGCACTTGCTTCATCAGCGCTAGTGGCAACGCTCCAACGGCCAACACCAGCGCAAAGCAGCGGATCAACAGCGCCCGGTCATAACGGTCGGACAACCAGCCCAACGGCCACTGCACCAGCAGGCCGGCAAAAATGCAGCTACCCATGAACAAACCGACCTGCTCCGTGGACAACCCTTGCTGCGAGGCATACAGCGGCGCCAGACCGTAGAACGAACCGATGATCAGTCCCGCCCCCAGCACCGTACTCAACGACTGTGGCACGCGCTTGATGAAGAAACGCGGCTCCATCGGCGCCGGGTGCAGGGGCGCCGGGTGAATCCGTCGGGTCAGGGCCACTGGCACCAGGCACAGGGCAAAGCACAGGGCGACCAGCATTAACAGCTCCAGACCGAGCCCGGGGTGCATGACCAGAATCAGTTGACCCAGCACCAGGCCCAGATAGGACGCGATCATGTAACCGCTGAACACCGCCCCGCGTTGCGAGGCTTCGGCCTGCTCATTGAGCCAGCTTTCGATAACCATGTACTGGCACATCATGCCGAGGCCGACGATGACCCGCAGGAATATCCAGGCCGGTAACCAGTCCACCAGACCATGACCCAGCACCGCCGCGCCGACAATCCCGGCGCAGGCCGAATAGGCGCGGATATGTCCGACCCGGGCAATCAACCGGTGACCGATCTTGCCACCCAGCACCAGGCCGAAATAGTTGGCCGCCATCAACGCACCGACCCACAGGCTGTCGACATGGTCGGCCGCCAGGCGCAAGCCCAGGTAAGTACTCAGCAAGCCCGAGCCGATCAACATCATCAGCGAGGCAAAATACAGCGCTCGAAAGGGTTTCCAGATTTGGCGCATCGGCGTTCCGAGCGGCTCCTTGCGGTGAGAAACGGACTATCCGAAACGATAGCCCGAAGACGAAGGTTCGTCAGGCCTGGGCGGCCAGGACACGGCGCTCCCAGGGGGTAATTTCATCAAAGAAGCTGGTCAACTCCATGGTCTTCGAAGCGACGTAGCCTTCGATGAACTCCTTGCCAAACAGTTCCTTCGCCAATTGACTACGTTTCAGACGTTCGAGAGCGGCATGCAAGGTACACGGCAACGAAAGATTATCCGGCACCTCGAATTCCCCCTGAATCGCTGCGCTCGGCACCAACTCGTTCTCGATACCGTACAGCCCCGCCGCCAGGCTCGCGGCAATCGCCAGATACGGGTTGGCATCCGCCCCCGGCAAGCGATTCTCGACCCGCCGCGCCACTGGCGAACTGGCCGGAATACGCAAACCGGCCGCACGATTGTCGTGGGACCAACAGGCATTATTCGGTGACGCGAACGGATGGCACAACCGCTGATAGGAGTTCACGTTCGGCGCAAACAACGCGGTGAAATCCGCCATCCCGGCCTGCTGGCCACCAATAAAGTGATGGAAGGTCGCGGTCGGTTCACCGGCCGCGTCGCTGAACACGTTACGCCCGCTGCCGATCTCGACGATGCTTTGGTGAATGTGCATCGAACTGCCCGGCGTGTGCGCCAGCGGCTTGGCCATGCAGACCACCGTCAGGCCGTGCTTGAGCGCGACTTCCTTGAGCAAATGCTTGAACAGGAACGTCTGGTCGGCCAGCAGCAGTGGATCACCGTGCAGCAGATTTATTTCGAATTGGCTGACGCCCATCTCGTGCATGAACGTGTCGCGGGGCAAGCCCAGCGCCGCCATGCATTCGTAGACTTCGCTGAAGAACGGACGCAGGCCGTTGTTGGAGCTGACGCTGAACGCCGAATGGCCATCCTCGCGCCGACCGTCCAGGCCCAGCGGCGGCTGGAAGGGTTGCGTCGGGTCAGTATTGGGTGCGAAGACAAAGAATTCCAGCTCGGTCGCCACCACTGGCGCCAGGCCGAGCGCCGCGTAACGCGCGATCACCGCCTTGAGTTGGCCGCGGGTCGACAGGCTCGAGCTTTCGCCCGTCAGTTCGTCCGCATCACAGATGGCGAAGGCTCGTGGTTGCTGGCTCCAGGGCAGGCGGTGAATCTGCGCAGGATCGGGCACCAGTGCCAGGTCGCCGTCATCGCTGCCATAAAAACGCGCTGGCGGATATCCGCCCATGATGCATTGCAGCAGCACTCCCCGCGCCATCTGCAAACGCCGTCCTTCGAGAAACCCCTCGGCCGTCATGACCTTGCCACGGGGCACGCCGTTCAGGTCCGGCGTAACACATTCAATCTCATCAATGCCCGTCAGTCGCTGCGCGAGTGAACGCTGGCCATCGGTTGTCATGACGCAATCCTTTGTTGTTGTGCAAGCCGCGAACGGCGACCGAACAAAATAGGCTCCGCCTGTTCGGAATATCAAGCACCGCAAACAAAAAGAACGTTACGGCAGATAAAGGCTGAACACACCGCCGCCCAACGGGCCGCCATTGCTGATTTCGGTGCGTCCACCGATGCCGTTGCGCTGATGCAACGCGGCAATCCGCCCGGCGAAGTACAGACCCAGGCCGGTGCTACCGCTGCTGTGGTTGATGCCCTGTACGTAATCGGCCTGACGCTCGATCATCTCCCTCGGGTAGCCTTCACCATCATCATTGATCGTCAGCACCAGTTGCCCGGCCTCATCGCTGACGCTGATCAACACCGCATGGCGAGCGTAACGGATGGCGTTGTTGATGCAATTGCCCAGCACCGACGCAATCAACTCCCGATCGAAGAAACCCAGCGGGCTCAATGGGTCCACTTCATACGTCGCCATGAGGCCGCGACTGGCGAATACGTCCTGATGACAGGCCAGCTGCGCTTCGATGAAGTCATCCAGCTCGTGATAGGCCGGTTGCAACGGCATCTGATTGACGCCGAGTTTGTACAGCCCCAACAACTGCACGAGCATGCCGTTAAGGTGGGCGAACTCGAATTCGATCACGCCTTGCTCCGGGGTGTGTCGCGCCGGATCGGGCAAGCGCGCCAGCCATTGGCTGTGGGCCTGCATCAACATCGCCAGAGAGTTCTTCATGTCGTGCACGGTGGAGGCAATCACCGTGGAGAAATCCAGTGCCGGATCGTCTTGGGTCATGCGCCGAACGCCTTGATTTTCAGTTTCTGATATCGCGCATACCGCGCGTCGGTGTCGGGCATCAGGCCGACCGTTTTCAGGCAGGCCCGACATTCTTCAAGCTCCGCCGACGGCACGCTGGTGTCGGTTCCGTGCAGCAGCGACTGCGCCATGTTCAGCGCGATACTAATGTTTTTCGGCTGCAGCCCCAAGGCTTTGCGGAACACCGCCCGCGCCTCCACCAGGTTGCCCGTCTTATAAACTCGCACGCCTTGACGGTTGAGCTCCGCTGCATCATTGCCGGAGTTGAGGATGGCCGGGTCGTCGGTCAGCTTGGCGATGCCCTTCATCACCGTCGGATCGTCGCCGTAGATTTCTGCGCAGTTTTTCAGCATCGAAGCACCGGCGTCGGCCTGCCCGAGCATTTGCAACTGCTTGGCCACCAACAGCGCTGCTTCGGCACTCATGAATTGTTCCATACCATCCAGGCGCAACATGGCTTGTTCGGTGAGCTTTTCCGCCGTTTCGGCATCGTTGAGCAACAGACTGGTGGCCTTCATCAGCCGCGCACGAATCTGCAGGCCGGGGTCAGAAGGGTTTTCCTTGGCCACGGCACTCAGCGTGGTATTGATCTCCAGCCGCGTGCGGGTATCCAGGCCTTTTTCGCTGCCCTTGCTGATCAAGGCATGGGCCAGACCGAGGTTGCTTTCCGCATCCTTGAAGCGTGACTGGGCACCTTGACTGACCGCCTGTCGATAAGCCTTGGACGCCGTGTCGAAATCTTCGTTGGCCATCGCCAGTTTGCCTAGCAGCGCTTGCCGACGCACGGCCAGCGGCGACAGGCGAATCGCCTCTTCCAACACCTGCTGCGCGGCCTTGGTGTCGCCTTCGGCGACCAGCACATCCGCCATGCCGTCATACAGCGCCGGCATCATCGGGAACACCTTTAGGGCTTTTTCGTAAACGCCTTTGGCCTGACTGATCTGCCCGCGTTTGAACAGCAACTGGCCCAACCCGGCAAACGCCCACGGCAAAGGCCGATCGGCAATGATGCTGTCGTAGAGACGCTCAAGCGCCTCGTTCTGATTCAAGTCACGCAGGGCATCGGCGCGGTAGCGCAGGCACAGCGGCGAATAGCGGATGTCCTGTTTGCACAGTGCGATGCAGGCATTGAGCACTTCGACCGGTTTGCCGCGATCGAGTGCCTGCAGGATCGGCTTGAGCAAGGTCTTGCGCTGCTCCAGACGCTCCAGGCGCTGGGCCAGGCCCGAACGGTTGAATGGTTTGGTCAGGTACGCATCGGGCTCGTGTTCCAGGGCGCTGAGCACCATCGCCTGGCTCGTCTCGGCAGTGACCATGACAAACACGGCTTCATGGCTGATCAGTTTCTCGACCATCAGGTCTTCAAGCACCTGCTGACCATTTTTCTTGCCGTCGCCCAGGTGGAAATCCTGCAGGATGAAATCGTAGGACTTCTGCGAACACATGCGCAGCGCCTGCTCGCCGGTGTCGGCGGTGTCCACGTCCTTGACGCCCAGCTCGCGGAGCATTGAGCGGACCGAGCTGCGGAAATCGGAGAAATCATCGACGATCAGAAAACGCTTTTGGTGATACGACAGCATCGAAGATTTCCAGGCAGTTTTAAGTAGAAGATTATAACTGTCCGGGTTATCGGCCAGCAGGTGCATTCCCTTGAGAGATCAGGCCCCTTAAGTGCAAGCTATATTAGGCATGAAAAACCCCGCGGAACAGTGTTCCGACATCGCCGGCGGCACGGTCCCGGCAACTATTGATGCAGATCATAACGACGGCCTCGTTCATCTGGTTGGCTATGAAAAACGGGAAAAAAGGCAGGAAATCATACGGTCTTTCCAGTAGATGAATCGCCGAGAGAGGCAGTGTGGAACCGCATCTGAAGACTTCGAAAGCAGCTCACTCCGACACCGTTCCCCTTCGCCTCGACGTAGTATCGGGGCTCACGGCTGCCGCCGTCGTACTGCCCAAAGCAATGGCCTACGCGACGGTCGCGGGCCTGCCTGTTGCCGTCGGTCTGTACACGGCCTTCGTCCCGATGTTGATCTACGCAATACTGGGAACGTCGCGAGTACTCAGTGTCAGCTCCACTGCTACGCTGGCGATCCTGGCCGGTGCGCAGATCGGCCTGGCCGTACCGGACGGCGACCCAGGGAAGCTGATCACGGCAAGTGCCACGCTAACCGTGCTGGTTGGCGCGATGCTGCTCCTGGCGCGAATAATACGCCTGGGATTTCTCGCGAACTTCATTTCCTCCCCGGTGTTGAGCGGCTTCAAAGCGGGGGTGGGGTTTGTCATCGTGCTGGATCAGGTGCCAAAACTCCTCGGCATCCACATGACCAAACAGAGTTTTTTTGTAGACGCCCTCAACATAGTGCATCACGTGCCGGAAAGTTCTCTGATCACGCTCGCGGTAGCTGCCGTGACGTTCCTGATGCTCATTGCGATGGAACGCCTTTGGTCACATTCGCCTGCGCCATTGATTGTGGTCGGTGTCAGCATCGCCGCCTCATGGTACTTCGGCCTGCAGGCTCTGGGAGCTTCGACGGTCGGCGTGATTCCACAAGGGTTACCATCCTTTACGTTACCCGATCTCGCGCTGATCAAGCAGATGGTACCGGGTGCGCTCGGGATCGCGCTGATGAGTTTTACCGAAACGATTGCGGCGGGGCGCGCTTTTGTCCGGCCAGGCGATCCCCCCATCGATGCGAACCGCGAGTTGATTGCCACCGGTCTCGGTAACCTTGGTGGTGCTTTTCTCGGCGCGATGCCTGCCGGTGGCGGCACCTCACAGACGGCTGTTGTACGTGCCACCGGAGGGCAGTCTCAGGTGGTCTCGATTGTCACTGCCGGCGCGGCTTTTGCCACGATGCTGCTGCTCTCCGGGCTACTGGGATTTCTACCTCACGCCACACTGGCCGCTATCGTCATCTACTACTCGGTCGGGCTGATTCAGCCTCGAGAATTCCTGGCTATTCGCAAAGTGCGCCCAATGGAGTTCCACTGGGCGCTAGTAGCCATGGTGGGTGTACTTTTATTTGGCACGCTTCAGGGGATCACTGTGGCAGTCATCGTATCGTTGGTCAGTTTGGCCTACCAGACTGCCCGTCCGCACGTGTATGTCCTTGGTCGCAAGTGTGGCACCGACGTCCTACGCCCCTTGTCAGAAGACCACCCCGATGACGAAACTTTTGAGGGACTGCTGATCGTGCGACCGGAGGGACGCCTGTTTTTTCTCAACGCTGACTATGTGAAGGAACAGATTATCGCGCTGGAGAGACAGTATCAGCCGCGGGTGGTTGTCTGGGACATGAGTGCAGTGCCCGACATCGAATACTCGGCACTGCAGGCGCTGATAGAGGGCGAGAAAAGCTTGGCCGAGCTGGGCACCAGTCTCTGGCTGGCGGGCTTGAATCCCGGCGTACTCGAGATGGTGCGACGTGCCGGGTTCGACAAGCGACTAGGGGGCGAGCGCATGTTGTTCAACGCCCATGCAGCGATCGAGCGCTATCAAGCAACGCAATCTACTCTGCTGGACGACACGCAGTAGCACACGCATTGGACGTGCAGTTCAACCGTCACGAGGACTTGTGGTTGTCGTCGATGTTCGTGAGGAAAAACTGATAAATATGATTGACCACAGCGAAGAAGACCCCCGTGGATAAACCGCACATGAGGATGCCGGTCAAGCCCTCCATCAACCCGAGCAGACGCCAGGGTTTCCCCAGCACCACGTCACCGTAACCAATCGTCGCATAGGTCACTCCAGAGAAGTAAAACGCCGTTTCGAGATCGGGCAGACACCCCTGCCACACATAAAATGCCCCCCAGATCGAGATCGCCATCAAATGCAGCAGAACCATATAGCAGGCGACCCACACCAACCGCGCGCTAATGGCCCCTAGTTGCGTCATAAGAATATTGCCCCTTCGGTCCAGAAACCTGAGCATCAGGGCCAGACCGACTGCGTGCAAGCCCACGGTAATGGCCGCCAGTCCCCATGCGAAAAAAATACTTGAATACATTAACTGCTCCTCTATGACTTCGCCCCGCCAGGCCGCCTACGCCGTTAAAACGCCACCTTGGCATCGGGCAAAACCGGGTGTTTGACCGACATCAATAAAAGCCGCTCGCCGTTGGGGGTAAATGGGCGGACAAACAAGATGATGCAAGTATGCCATCACTAGGTTCCGCTGAATGCGGGAGCCGGCTTTGCCGCATTGGATAATGGCCTGAAAGACGAAGCGCCGTCACAACCAGTACTTCACCATGACTCGTTGTCACGGCTTTCTTTTTGTCAGCAAAAAGGTGTGTACAAGCACAGGGACATACAAATGAAGGGGTCAAAAGATCTGGCGGAGTTGCTCATACGTATCCGTATCGATCACAACGAGATCGTCGAACGTTTCCGCTTTCTCGATTGGAGTGCCGAAGATGCCGAGCGACTTGGCGCAGCAGCTCAGCAAATAGCTCCCGCTCACCAGTCTTTCGTCGATCATTTGTACTGTCACCTGGCGAAATTCGCCACGCCGTCTGCGCTGCTTCGCGCACCGGAAATCACCGCCCAATTGAAGCGCAGCCAGACCGAGTATTACCAGTGTTTGTGGGGCGGCCCCTACGATGACGACTACGTCAACGGCCGTCTGCGCATCGGTCTGATCCACCAACAGGTCGGCCTGGAGTTGAAGTGGTATCTGGGCGCCTATCGTCTGTACCTCGACGACATGCTTGCAAGGGTGTGCGGTGACAGCCCCAACGCCGCTCTCTACTCAAGTCTGTTGAAAGCGGTGTTCTTCGACATGACCTTGGCCATCGACACCTACAGTGCAGCCCAGCACAAGGCTCTGGAGGACAGTGAGGCCCGCTTCGCCCGAGCGCTACGCGGCGCCAACGACGGGATCTGGGACTGGCATGTCGATCAGGATCGACTGTATGTTTCCGAACGCTGGGCCAGCATGCTCGGCCTCAGCCGCGACAGCATCGGTGAGAGCAGTGCCAGTTGGTTCGGCCGTGTGCATCCGGACGATCTGCCGGATTTTCGCCAAGCCATCGATGCCCACCTGCAAGGGCAGACATCGTCTGTCCACCATGAGTACCGCATCCGCCAAAACAACGGTGGCTATACTTGGGTCCTGGTGCGAGGGGTCGCCGAAGTGACGACGCCGGGCCAGCTACGCATGGCCGGCTCACAGTCCGATATCAGTGCACGCAAGGACGCCGAGCAGCGCCTCAGACATGCTGCCCACCATGACCCGCTGACCGGCCTGGCCAACCGTATGCGCCTTGATGAGCAAATGCAAAAAACTCTCATGAAACAGCGCAAGGGAGGTGTCCACGAGGCGCTGCTATTTATCGACCTCGACCGATTCAAGTTGATCAACGATAGCCTCGGTCACAACGTCGGTGATCGCGTGCTGGTGGAAGTGGCACGGCGTTTGAAAGACTCTCTGCGGCCAAGTGATCAGTTATTCCGCTTCGGCGGAGACGAATTCATCGTGTTGCTTAATGCGCTCACCTGCGACCGCGACGCCGAGCAAATATCCCAACGAATACTCGACAATCTGCATCAACCGCTGCACATGGACGGTCGTACGCTGGTAATCAGTGCCAGCATCGGTATCGCACCATTACACGATAACGGCAAAGCGCTGGATGTCTTGCAGGCCGCCGACCTTGCCCTCTACAGAGCCAAGTCTGCCGGCAAGGCACGGTTCGCACACTACAGCGAAGCGCTGCAAGACACCGCACAGCACCATCTGGAACTGGAGTCCGCTCTGGGCCAGGCGCTACAACACAATGAATTCGAACTGCATTACCAACCGATCTATCGTCTTGACCAGGGGGCACCCCACATGTCTGGGGTCGAAGCGCTGTTACGGTGGCGCCATGGCGAACGCTTGATCTCACCACTGGAGTTCATCCCCGCGCTGGAGGAGTCGGGGGAAATCATCCGCGTCGGCGAATGGGTATTGCGCCAAGCCTGCCAGCAGACCCGCTTCTGGCAACTGGCCGGAAATGACAGTCTGCGCTGTTCGGTGAACATCTCCAGCATCCAATTTCAACAAGTTGACTTCATCCCCCGTTTAATCGACATCCTGCAAGAAAGCGGCCTGCCACCCGCCAGCCTGATCCTGGAGATTACTGAAAGCCAACTGATGCATGACGACCTGGACACATTGGCCTGTCTGAACGAATTGGCCAGCCTTGGTGTGTTGTTGGCGCTAGACGATTTTGGCACCGGTTACTCCTCGTTTGGTTATCTCACAAGCTTTCCGCTGCACATCCTCAAGCTGGATAAAAGTTTCATCGGCGGCATCCCGTACGACAAAAAACAGAGCGCGATCAGCCAGGCGATCATCGGCCTCGGCCGTAGCCTTGGCCTGGAAGTAGTGGCCGAAGGCATCGAGAGCTCAGCACAACTCGACTTTGTGGTTAGTGAAGGCTGCCACTACGCCCAAGGCTACTGGTTTAGCCAGCCACGACCTGCCGCGCAGATGCAAGGGTTGTTCAGCGGAGAAGACTGTTTCGAGGGGCATTGGTGCCCATTGCTGCAAGCACGGTAGGCACCCAAATGAAAGTCAATCTTGCGGTCAGTGGTTGTGCAGTCGAGTTCAGCGCCAATGCAACCATTCTTTCAAAACCAACCCCAAGGGTGCCATCACTTACGTCAATCCGGACTTCATTAACATCATGGACTAACAAAGCATCTGAAATGGCCGGTTATAGTCCAGTTTTTGGACCGTTATTTAAACTCCACCGACGAACCAGGCAAGCTTGAATACTCTCTTGCGCAATGCCCCGCGGGATATGAGCCACCCAAGGAAATGTGCCGCGATGCGCCCTAGCAGGGGCTCTATAGAATTGACGGCATGTCCTCTATTGGCCTGTTCGGGGGCTTTGGCCTTTCGGCAATGGCGAAGACCGGCCCGGTTGACTCCTTTTATCTAACCACGACACCTGAAGACTTCCCTTGACTGGTGCAGATCTTCACCACCAACTACGGGCAACCTATGAAGCGCACAACGGAGGTGGTGAAAACGAAAGGAGGTGGCGAATTCACAAACGAGTACCTGCAATGGCAGGGAAAGAAGATAGAAATCACCCTGCAGAAGTATGACGGCGATATCAATACCAGTTCCGCGAGTCTGCGCACCATTGCCTCAAAAAGCCGAGCGGCCAAGGATACCGGGCAGAAAATTCAAGACGCAGCCGGCAAGCTTTGACCGGCGCCTTCGATTAGCGCACTGCACTGAGTTGCAGAGCTTATTTTTGGACTGTTGCTGCCACCCTGCTGTCACGGCATTTATGGAGGATCACCGTAAACAGCTGGAGGCCTTGAATTAGATGGTGTCCCAGGGCAGGTTCGAACTGCCAACCTTCCCCTTAGGAGGGGGATGCTCTATCCAATTGAGCTACTGAGACACGAGTTGCCCGCGAGAATACGCGGTGCGATGGACGGCGTGCATGTTAACGGGCGGGTCTGCTTTTGTCATGTCGTCCTTAGTGCTTTTTAAGTGTAGGCAGGCGCACATCAACGGCGAGAGATTTGTTTACCGTGCAAATTGCGGCACCGCAAAATGCCATCATTGCAAATTGCAATGGAGGCTCCGCTAATGACCATCCTAAATTATTGTTTTTAAAGGATTTAATAGTCGATAGACTCTTGGCACGTCGACTGCTTCTGCTGTCTCCACAGAACATCGGAGGCCAGCCTCATGAACAGCGCCCTTTTACTCTCGAACGCAATCGCTTTGGCGGTGCTGCTGGTTTTTCATTTTTACCCCGAGAGTGGCGCGGAGCCGGTCGCACAACGCATGCCCCATTACCTTCAGGTACAAAAAGCGCCGCAACTGGCGGTACTGAGCGATCAGCACGGCTTCGTCGGTCAAGAGGTGAGCCAGGAAAATATCCTGCTGCCGGCGCAGTCTTCAGAACGCCTGGTATTTTGAATAATCCCCATCAGGAGCACTGCATGTCCAAATCAGCCGCAGGATTTTTCATCCTTGCCTTACTGAGCGGCATTCTTCACTTGTCATTGGTTCAGGACTCGTTTGTCACCCTGGCCCTAATTGGCTGCGGCGTTTTCAGCGCGCTGTTCGTGCTGGCGCTGGTGGCTGGGCGCAAGATCAAGTTTGACCCGATCTTGCGTTAATCCGCAGCAGAACAGGTCGCCCTCGCTTCTGCCAACTGTGTGATAAATCGCTGCCCTGGCGAGTTCAGCCTGCCATCCATCCTGAATAGCCCTTCATGATGTGGTTGCCACTAGTAAATCGGCCATTTGCCACTATCCTGTATAAAGCAAGGAATCGTGATCGACCCCGCAAACCCTGCTCCTCAGGCGTCTTCGGACATTACATGCCGGATAACAGGACGCGGCCAGCGATACGGGCAGGACAGACTTTTCAAACCAGTCCGCATTTCTGATAATTGGTGCTGGCATAACGCCGGTATCCAGTTCAATATTTGTCACAGAATTGACGCCAATGAACTGGCTACATTGAGGCATGATGCGAGCCTCTATCAATTCAGGTTGAACATTTGGCCAGAGTCCTTGTCCTAACAGACATCGTGCGGCCAATCCCGAGAACCGCTCCCCTGAACTAACCGGTTAAATATATGCGCCCATTGAAACAGGCAATTTATTCCAGCCGTACGGCTGACAAGTTCGTCGTACGTCTGCCAGACGGAATGCGTGAACGCATTGCCGAGGTGGCTCGCAATCATCATCGCAGCATGAACTCCGAAATCATTGCGCGCCTTGAGCAGAGCCTTATTCAGGAAGGTGCACTGGGCGAAGAATTGAGCATGCGCCTGGACAGCCCGGAGCTGTCACTGCACGAACGCGAACTGCTGCAACGCTTCCGCCAACTTTCCCATCGCCAGCAAAACGCACTTGTTTCACTGATTGCACATGACGCCGAAATGGCCGCAGACGCCTCCTGATTCATCCGAAAGCTCAAGCCAGCATAATCGCTGGCTTTTTTTTGCTTGAAATCCGGGCATAAAAAAACCGCCCGTGGCGGTTTTTTATGCCTGCAAATCAGAGCAGGAAGATGGTCGCCAGCCCCAGGAAGATGAAGAAACCGCCGCTGTCGGTCATGGCCGTGATCATCACACTGGCACCCATCGCCGGGTCGCGCCCCAACTTCACCAGAGTCATTGGAATCAACACTCCCATCAACGCCGCGAGCAACAGGTTAAGCGTCATGGCGGCGGTCATCACCACGCCAAGCGACCAGCTGCCGTACAGCAAGTAAGCGACAACTCCGATCACGCCGCCCCATACGAGGCCGTTGATCAAGCCTACGGCCAGTTCCTTGCGCATCAGGCGTGATGTGTTGCCGGTGCTCACCTGGTCCAGCGCCATGGCGCGAACGATCATGGTGATGGTCTGGTTACCCGAGTTGCCGCCAATACCCGCCACGATCGGCATCAATGCTGCCAGCGCCACCAGTTTCTCGATCGAGCCTTCGAACAAACCGATCACGCGGGAGGCAATGAACGCGGTGATGAGGTTCACCGCCAGCCAGGCCCAACGGTTACGCAGGGATTTCCAGACTGACGCGAAAATATCTTCCTCTTCCCGCAGACCCGCCATGTTGAGAACTTCGTTCTCGCTCTCTTCACGAATCAGGTCGACCATTTCATCGATGGTCAGACGGCCGATCAGCTTGCCGTTCTTGTCGACCACCGGCGCCGAGATCAAGTCGTAACGTTCGAATGCTTGTGCGGCATCGTAGGCATCTTCGTCCGGGTGGAAACTCACCGGATCGCTGGCCATGACTTCCGAAACCTGCTTTTCCGGGTCGTTGACCAACAGACGCTTGATCGGTAAAACGCCCTTGAGCACGCCGTCGTAGTCGACCACAAACAGTTTGTCTGTGTGGCCTGGCAACTCCTTGAGCCGACGCAGGTAGCGCAAGACCACCTCGAGACTGACGTCCTCACGGATCGTCACCATCTCGAAGTCCATCAGCGCACCGACCTGCTCCTCGTCATAGGACAACGCGGAGCGAACGCGCTCACGCTGCTGACCATCAAGGGTTTCCATCAGCTCATGGACGACATCGCGCGGCAGCTCGGAAGCCAGGTCAGCCAGTTCGTCGGCATCCATGTCCTTGGCCGCCGCCAGGAGCTCGTGGTCGTCCATGTCGGCGATCAGGGTTTCACGAACCGAGTCGGAGACTTCGAGCAGGATGTCGCCGTCGCGATCAGCCTTGACCAATTGCCAGAGCGTCAGACGATCGTCCAGCGGCAAGGCTTCAAGGATGTAGGCGACGTCGGCGGAGTGCAGGTCATCGAGCTTGCGTTGCAACTCGACGAGGTTTTGCCGGTGAACCAGGTTCTCGACCCGGTCATGATGCGGACCTTCCTGGCGGTGAGTCAGGTCTTCGACCACCCGCTGACGCTGCAACAGCTCAACCACTTGAGCGAGGCGGTCCTGCAGGCTTTCTTGCGTTTTCTTTACTTCAACTTCGGACATAGGCGAACTCCACTCCCAGCAGCGGGGCACGCCGGAAGGATCAATCAGTCAATTCATGATTGGAAAAACGGTTTACTGAGTTACTACTGGGTAAGTCCATGGAGGTATTCCACAAGCCCCGGCGGGGCTGACGGGCGCAATGATACACCGCCCAACGGTTTTAAACGTTAAAAAATCTCGGCTGAAACAAGCGCTTGCGAGCCAAACCTGAGCGCCATCCTGATCCATGAAAATGCGACGACTCATTCTGAAAAGAAAACACACCAGCACTGAAAAATGTAACGGCTACCCTTGAGTCAGACCGTCATGGAGGACGTTTGATGCTATTGAATGCACAATATTTTTCGCTGATCGCCCTGCTCTGCCTGCCGCTCGGGGCGTCTGCTGCAACCGTTCACCGATGCGAGGCAGCCAACGGCCGCATTACCTTCACCACGTTGAGCTGTGCGACGGGAGAGGACCTTTCGCTCCAGGAGGTGCGCACGTACACCCCCGGCAGCGTGGTGACGCTCATGCCGGAAGTGGAGCTTCGCGAAACATCACGTATGAATATCAAAAGGAGGGCGCCAACGATCGTCGGCCAGTCCGAGGACAAATGTGGGAACCTTACCAATGCCCGGGAACGCCGGGAAGCGATCATCAATCAGCGGATTGTTGCAGGCATGAGCCAGCAAGACGTCGAAAGCGCGCTCGGCAAGCCAGACAAAATCAGCATTCGGAATTCGGCCACGAGCTATCGTTACGACTTGAAACGAGGTCGCAGTGCTCACGTCGAGTTCGATGAGAAAGGATGTACCAAGGGAAAAGCCAAAACCCAGACGGCAAAAAGCCCGCGTTAAACGCGGGCTTTTTGGTATTTGGTGCACTCGACAGGATTCGAACCTGTGACCGCTCGGTTCGTAGCCGAGTACTCTATCCAGCTGAGCTACGAGTGCAATTTGTGTTTTTAGACCAGATCACAACTGGCTGAAACAGAGTAGCTCACATTACTGCAAACAACTCTTAAATGGTGCACTCGACAGGATTCGAACCTGTGACCGCTCGGTTCGTAGCCGAGTACTCTATCCAGCTGAGCTACGAGTGCATTTGTTGCCGCGCATTATAGGCCGTCGAATCTTTTTGTAAAGCGCTTTTTTCTAGTAATTTCAACAACTTACCGAAGAAGCCAGATTACAACGTACTACGCAAATAATGGCGGAGAACGGGGGATTCGAACCCCCGACACCCTTTTGAGGTGTACTCCCTTAGCAGGGGAGCGCCTTCGGCCACTCGGCCAGCTCTCCGCAACACGGGGCGTATATTAACCAGCTTCTTCCCCGTTTGCAAACATAAAAAACGATAAAAATTAATGGCTTGGTTCTTCGTCCTTCTCTTTCTTTATACGCAGGTAAATTTCTTCACGGTGGACCGCAACCTCTTTCGGGGCGTTGACACCGATGCGCACTTGATTTCCTTTAACGCCGAGCACGGTCACGGTGATCTCGCCATCACCAATAATCAGGCTTTCTGCGCACCGACGAGTCAGAATCAGCATACCTTTCTCCTCACGCATTTCATTTCAGGGACAACAGTCTGCAAAAAAAAAGGCAATCGGTCTACGACCTGAACGATCGCAGCCCTATGCCTGAGTATTGACTAGCGCGGACAAAAGAACAGCTTCGGGCCGCACCATTCAAAAAACGAAGGGCGCGGCCAGACCGCGCCCTTCGGCAAACGCATCACTCGCCCTGTCGGGCCGGTGCGTCCAGTTCGAAAGCCGTGTGCAGAGCGCGCACGGCCAGCTCCAGGTACTTCTCTTCGATCACTACGGAAACCTTGATTTCCGAGGTCGAGATCATCTGGATGTTGATGCTTTCTTTCGCCAGGGATTCGAACATGCGGCTGGCCACGCCTGCGTGGGAGCGCATGCCGACACCCACAATCGAGACCTTGGCGATCTTGATGTCGCCAACGACTTCACGGGCACCGATCTCGCGAGCAGTGTTTTCCAGCACGGTTTGTGCGGCCTGGAAGTCGTTGCGGTGCACGGTGAAGGTGAAGTCGGTGGTGTTATCGTGCGCAACGTTCTGCACGATCATGTCGACTTCAATGTTCGCGGCGCTGATCGGGCCGAGAATCTTGAATGCAACGCCCGGGGTGTCTGGCACGCCACGGATGGTCAGCTTGGCTTCATCGCGATTGAAAGCGATGCCGGAAATGATCGGCTGTTCCATGGTTTCCTCTTCATCAATAGTAATGAGGGTGCCCGGACCCTCCTTGAAGCTGTGCAGTACGCGCAGCGGAACGTTGTACTTGCCGGCGAACTCGACCGCACGGATCTGCAACACCTTGGAACCGAGGCTGGCCATTTCCAGCATCTCTTCGAAGGTGATCTTGTCCAGGCGCTGAGCCACGGACACCACACGCGGGTCAGTGGTGTAGACGCCGTCGACATCGGTGTAGATCTGGCATTCGTCAGCCTTCAAGGCTGCCGCCAGCGCCACGCCGGTAGTGTCGGAACCGCCACGCCCGAGGGTGGTGATGTTGCCGTGCTCGTCGACGCCCTGGAAACCGGCGACAACCACCACGCGACCTGCTTTCAAATCACCGCGAATCTTCTGGTCATCAATCTGCAAGATACGCGCTTTATTGTGCGCGCTGTCCGTCAGAATCCGCACCTGGTTGCCGGTGTAGGACACCGCTGGCACACCGCGCTTGATCAGCGCCATGGCCAACAGGGCAATCGTCACCTGCTCCCCGGTGGAGACGATCACATCCAGCTCACGCGGAACCGGTTGGCCGTCGCCACTGATTTGCTTGGCCAGATCGATCAGACGGTTGGTTTCGCCGCTCATTGCAGACAGCACAACGACCAGGTCATCGCCGGCATCGCGGAATTTCTTAACCTTGTCGGCGACCTGCTCGATTCTCTCGACAGTGCCGACCGAGGTGCCTCCAAATTTCTGTACGATCAAAGCCATTTCAAAGCCGCCTCTGCCCATGAAGGGCGCCCAGATAATCACTCAAACAGCATTCGGGCCCGCCACTAGACGGCGGGCCCGACACACTGCCTTATAAACCCTGCTCTACAAACGGAACGGTCAAGGCCAATGCCGCATCCAGTGCGCCAGCGTCAGTACCACCGCCTTGCGCCATGTCCGGACGACCACCGCCCTTCCCGCCCACTGCCGCAGCGGCTTGCTTCATCAAATCACCGGCTTTGAGTTGGCCAGTCAGGTCTTTGGTCACGCCTGCTACCAGAACGACCTTTTCCTCATGGACACTGCCGAGCAGGATCACTGCGCGGCCGAGTTTGTTTTTCAGTTGATCGACCAGCGCCAGCAGCGCCTTGCCGTCCTGGCCGTCCAGACGCACGGCCAGTACCTTCACGCCTTTGACGTCCAGAGCGGAAGCCGACAGATCGTCGCCCGCCGCGCTGGCAGCCTTGGCCTGCAACTGCTCGAGTTGTTTCTCCAGCAGACGGTTGCGCTCCAGCACAGCCGACAGTTTGTCGATCAGGTTGTCGCGGCTGCCCTTGACCAGGTTGGCCGCTTCCTTGAGTTGTTCTTCGGCAGCGTTCAAGTAGGCCAGTGCCGCAGCACCGGTGACTGCTTCGATACGACGCACACCAGAGGCGACACCGCCTTCGCTGATGATTTTCAGCAGGCCAATGTCGCCGGTACGGTTGGCGTGGATACCGCCACACAGCTCGACGGAGAAATCACCGCCCATGCTCAAGACGCGGACGCTGTCGCCGTACTTCTCGCCGAACAGCGCCATGGCGCCTTTCTGTTTAGCGGTGTCGATGTCGGTTTCTTCGGTTTCAACGGCTGAGTTCTTGCGAATCTCGGCGTTGACGATGTCTTCCAGCGCTTTCAACTGCTCCGGCTTGATGGCTTCGAAGTGGCTGAAGTCAAAGCGCAGGCGCTGACTGTCGACCAACGAGCCTTTCTGCTGAACATGATCGCCCAGCACTTTGCGCAATGCGGCGTGCAGCAAGTGAGTGGCCGAGTGATTCAACGCAGTGGCGTGACGCACATCAGCTTCAACGTGGGTTTCAACCGGCGAACCAATGGTCAGGCTGCCCGACGCCAATACACCGTGGTGCAAGAAAGCGCCGCCAGTCTTGGTGGTGTCGCGCACGTCGAAACGACCGTTGCTGCCCTGCAGATAGCCGCAATCACCAATCTGACCGCCGGATTCAGCATAGAAAGGCGTCTGATCGAGAACGACCACGCCCTCTTCGCCTTCGCTCAACACGTCAACCGCCTGGCCTTCTTTATAGAGGCCAACGACTTTTGCCGAACCGCTGGTGGCTTTGTAACCTGTGAACTCGGTGGCCACATCAACCTTGACCAGGCTGTTGTAGTCCATACCGAAGGAACTGGCGGAACGGGCACGGACGCGCTGGGCTTCCATTTCGCGCTCGAAGCCTTCTTCGTCGATGGTCAGGCTACGCTCGCGAGCGATGTCGCCGGTCAGGTCCATCGGAAAACCGTAGGTGTCGTAGAGTTTGAACACCACGTCGCCCGGTACTACGTCGCCCTTGAGCTCGGCCAGATCCTGCTCGAGGATTTTCAGGCCCTGCTCCAGGGTCTTGGCGAATTGCTCTTCTTCGGCCTTCAGCACGCGCTCGATGTGCGCCTGCTGGGATTTCAGCTCAGGGAACGCTTCGCCCATTTCGGCAACCAGGGCTGCAACGATCTGGTAGAAGAAACTGCCCTTCGCGCCCAGTTTATTGCCGTGACGGCAGGCGCGACGGATGATCCGGCGCAGTACGTAGCCGCGGCCTTCGTTGGACGGCAGCACGCCGTCGGCAACCAGGAAACCGCAGGAACGAATGTGGTCAGCCACCACTTTCAGGGAAGCCTGAGCGTCCTTGGTGCAGCCGATCGCTTTGGCCGATGCGATCAACAGGCTCTGGAACAGGTCGATTTCATAGTTCGAGTGAACGTGCTGCAGCACGGCACTGATCCGCTCCAGGCCCATGCCGGTGTCGACCGACGGCGCTGGCAGCGGGTGCAACACGCCATCGGCGGTGCGGTTGAACTGCATGAACACGTTGTTCCAGATTTCGATATATCGGTCGCCGTCTTCTTCCGGCGAGCCTGGTGGGCCGCCCCAGATGTCGGCGCCGTGATCGTAGAAGATCTCGGTGCACGGGCCGCACGGGCCGGTATCGCCCATGGTCCAGAAGTTGTCGGACGCGTACGGCGCGCCTTTGTTGTCGCCGATGCGAACCATGCGCTCGGCCGGAACCCCGATTTCCTTGGTCCAGATGTCGTACGCCTCGTCATCGCTGGCGTAGACGGTGACCCAAAGCTTTTCCTTCGGCAGGTTCAGCCACTTGTCGGAGGTGAGGAAGTTCCAGGCGTAGGTGATCGCGTCGCGCTTGAAGTAATCCCCGAAGCTGAAGTTACCCAGCATTTCGAAAAAGGTGTGGTGACGGGCGGTATAACCGACGTTTTCCAGGTCGTTGTGCTTGCCGCCGGCGCGCACGCATTTCTGGCTGCTGACAGCACGGGTGTACGCGCGCTTTTCCTGGCCCAGGAAGCAGTCCTTGAACTGGTTCATCCCCGCGTTGGTGAACAGCAGGGTTGGGTCGTTGCCCGGAATCAAAGAGCTGGAGGCTACACGAGTGTGTCCTTGCTCTTCGAAGAAGCGAAGGAAGGCTTCACGGATTTCTGCGCTTTTCATTAGGTTCTTCCACGGAGGCTGCGGCCAAAGGCCTGTGCGAAACGTCAACAGACGAAGCGACGGCAAAGGGCCGCATTATATCGGCCCAGCGCGCGGGGTACAGCGTGTTTATACGATAGAAACGGTCAATTGGACGGCTAACGGGGTCAGTTGCGCGAAAACTCGACGAATGTCGCGATGACTGGCTCGATCTGCGCGCGGCTGACGTCCATGTGCGTGACCATTCTAAGGCGGCCGGCGGCGCTGAGCTTGATACCGCGCTCAGCGGCAAAGGCCTTAATCGCTTCGGCCTTGTCGCCCATTTGCACGTAAACCATGTTGGTCTGTACGGGTTCGACATCGTAGCCGGCATTACGGAGTCCCTCCGCCAGGAACTGCGCGTTGGCATGATCGTCGGCCAAGCGCTGGACGTTGTTATCCAGCGCGTACAGGCCCGCGGCGGCGAGTATTCCGGCCTGACGCATGCCGCCACCGACCATTTTGCGCAGTCGACGCGCCTTGCTGATCAGCTCGTCCGAGCCACACAGCACCGAACCGATTGGCGCGCCCAGGCCTTTGGACAGGCAGACCGACACGGAATCGAAGTGCTGAGTGATTTCCCGGGCGTCGACACCGAGCTTGACCGCCGCGTTGTACAGCCGAGCGCCATCAAGGTGCAACGCCAGACCCTTTTCACGAGTAAAGCCGCGCGCCCGTGCTAAATACTCCAGAGGCAACACCTTGCCCTGCATGGTGTTTTCCAGTGCCAGCAAACGAGTACGGGCAAAATGGAAATCGTCCGGTTTGATTGCCGCCGCCACCTGGGTCAGATCCAGCGAACCGTCGGCCTGCACTTCAAGCGGCTGAGGCTGGATCGAACCGAGCACTGCCGCGCCGCCACCTTCGTACTTATAGGTGTGGGCCTGTTGGCCGACGATGTATTCGTCCCCACGCTCACAGTGCGCCATCAAGCCCAGCAAATTGCTCATGGTGCCCGTCGGCACGAACAGCGCCGCGGCAAAACCCAACCGATTGGCAAGCTCGGCTTCCAGTCGATTGACTGTGGGATCTTCGCCGTAGACGTCGTCACCGGTGGCCGCATTGGTCATTGCGTAGAGCATCCCTGCAGTGGGTTGGGTAACGGTGTCGCTGCGAAGATCGATAACGCGCATGAATCTGGCCTCGGTAAGCAGGGGAAAATCCCTTTCAGAATGGAATTACTGCGGTCATGACGATGAATAATCAACCCCGGAACGAGGAAAAGACGATTAGTACCTGGAAAAACGCAATCCCTGTGGGAGCGGGCTTGCTCGCGAAGGCGATTTAACATTCAACGCATGTGTTGACGGTCAGTCAGCTTTCGCGAGCAAGCCCGCTCCCACAGGGGTTCCGCGTCGACTTTGGCCATGCACAGGCAGAAAATATGTGTTAAAAACGCTGCGCCGCCAGACAATCTGACGGCAAAACGTTCTCAGGGCGGGGTGCAACTCCCCACCGGCGGTAATTGCGCGCAACGCGCATAGCCCGCGAGCGCTTGGCGACAGCACGGCTTCGGCGGTGACTGGCGACAAGGTCAGCAGACCCGGTGTGATCCCGGGGCCGACGGTCATAGTCCGGATGAAGAGAGAACGGGATTGGCGCCAAAGGGCCGTCCGCGGGCATTCGTGCCAGCGCGCGCCCCCTTAAATCCCATTCGATTCATATGCCCTGTTTTATACATAAACAGGAGTCAGAACATGCAACCCACCGCAATCGACAGCAAAAGCAAAAACCATCAGGGCGAGCGCGTTGCGTTCATCCAGGCCTGCTGGCACAAGGAAATCGTCGATCAGAGCCGTAAGGGCTTCGTCGCCGAAATGATTGCCCAGGGTTATCAGGAATCGGAGATCGATTTCTTCGAGGTCGGCGGCGCTTTTGAAATTCCGCTGCACGCCAAGTTGCTGGCCAAGTCCGGCCGTTACGCGGGCATCGTGGCTGCTGGCCTGGTGGTCGATGGCGGGATCTACCGTCACGAATTCGTCGCCCAGTCAGTGATCAGCGGCCTGATGCAGGTTCAGCTGGAAACCGAAGTACCGGTGTTCTCGGTGGTGTTGACCCCGCATCACTTCCACGCCGGCGAAGAACATCAGAAGTTCTTCTTCGATCATTTCGTGCATAAAGGTCAGGAAGCAGCGAAGACGTGTGCGGAGACGCTGCAGAAGATGCGGGCGTTGCGTCGTAGTGAGCCGCGCGCGTTAGCCGTCTAAAAAACAAACCCTTCCGTTTGGGTGGGGTCTTCGACTTCACTCAAACCCTGTGGGAGCGAGCTTGCTCGCGATGGCGGACTGACAGCTAACATCAACGCTGAATGTTAAGCCGCTATCGCGAGCAAGCTCGCTCCCACAGGGGTTTAATGTTGGGCTTGAGATCGTGGTCAGGCCAGGTTTTCGTCGGTAGTCGGCACGATCAGGATGCCGGCGCGCAGGCCGTTTTTAACTTTGGGGTTCGGGAAGATGATCCGGGCGCCCTCTTCCTCGATGATCCAGCGAGTCTGGGCGATGTCTTCGGCCAGCAGATAACCCACTTCAAGTTCCGAAAAATTCTCCACGTCCGCCGGCAGGTTAAGACGGAAGCTGTCGCTGTGCTTGATAATTTCCCGCGACACGCTGAACAGTTGCAACCCGTCCAGAGCCTCTTGCGTCAACTCCGGCTCGGTGCCTTCGATGATCTGTTTGAGCCGGGTTTCCAGCAACTCGACGTTGACCCCGTCGTTCTGCCCGAATGGCCGCGCCTTGCCCAATTCCAGGGTGAAAGACTCTGCACCCAGTTTGTCGTAGGTGTAAGCGCTGAAAACGATGGACGGCTTGTTTTGCAGCAGCACCGCTTCCATTCCGGCGGCGCGCAGGCGAGCCAGTTCCTGACGGGAATGCTGGCGATCTTCCTTCCACGGATACAACGCAAACTGCTCGATCTTCGAGCCACGAATCGCGGTGTGCAGGTCGTAATGCAGACGGCCGCGATCCGGCAGACTGAAGAAACTCGCCGCCAGCCGCTCCAGCTCACAGGCGCGCAGGGCTTCGGAGCCGCTGGTTTGTTCGTGACGGCCGTTGAACAGCCGATTGACGTCCTGCTCGATAAAGCGCTCGCCCTTGCGAATCGCTTCCGGGTTGCCGAACAGGAACAGAATGCGTGCGCGCGGCTTCAAGTCGCCGCGAGCGATGTCATGCAACAGGCGATCAAGCAACTCGATCGGCGCTGTTTCGTTACCATGGATGCCTGCCGACAGCAGCAGGTCCTGGCCGTTGTCGCGAGCTTCAGGTGGCCGGACTTCCAGCGCACCTTCGCTCAACCAGCGCATCCGTACGCCTTCGACAGTCAGTTGAGTCTTCTCCGCCGGTTCGCGGCCGGCGAGGGTCAGTTCAAGCAGTTTGCCGAGGGCGAGCATAGAGCGGTTTCCTTAGTGGTCGTGTGCGCAATCCGGGCCGTGCACGTGGTCTTCGTCACCGACTTCAGCCGGTTCCATTTCCAGTTGCAGACTGACCAGATTAGTTGCCAATGGGCGCAGCAGCAGGTTGGCGTATTCAGCGTCACCTTCTTCGACGTCCACGCCGATCAACAGTTGGCCACGGCCGTCGTGCTGAATCCACAGCTCTTTGCCTTGCCAAATGACCGCGACGCGGGTGCAGGAAGTTTCCAGTTGCGTGCCGTCGGTGTCTTCAAGGATCAGCTGCAGGGTATCGCTCATGTGTTTTACGCTCTCGACGTTCAATTGATCTGGAATGGATAAACCGCGCCCAGTTTAAGGATTTGCGTCAGTTCATCCAGTGCCGTCCGGCACTCAAGCAGCAATTGCGGGTCCGCGAGATCAGTTTCGGCCATGCGGTCGCGGTAGTGCCTGTCGACCCATTCGGTCAGCGTGCCGTACAACGGTGCCGTCATGATAACCCCTGGATTGACCGCCGCCAGTTCGGTTTCATTCAGTGCCACGCGCAAGCGCAGGCAAGCCGGGCCACCGCCGTTCTGCATGCTCTGCTTGAGATCGAAGACTTTCACTTCGCGAATCAGGCCGCCAGAGCTGGTCAGGCTTTGCAGGTATTGCCATACGCGCTCGTTGCCACGGCATTCTTCCGGCACGATCAACAGCATCGAGCCGTCAGGACGCGACAGCAACTGGCTATTGAACAGGTAGGAACGCACCGCGTCTTCCACGGCGACCGCAGAACGCGGTACGCAGATCGACTGAAATTTCCCACCGACCTTGGCGAGTTTGCTTTGCAATTCGGCCAGCATCTGCTCGGTGTCGAGGAACGCGTCCTCGTGATAGAACAGCACTTCGCCGTTGCCCACCGCGATCACGTCGTTGTGAAACACGCCCTGATCGATCACCGAAGGATTCTGCTGGGCGTACACCACGCCGTCATCGCTCAAACCGTGCAGGCGGGCAACCGCTTGCGAGGCTTCGAGGGTCTGGCGCGCAGGATATTTCTGCGGTGCCGGGTAGCGGGTGTCGAACGCGCTGCGACCGAAGACAAAGAACTCGACGCCGGCTTCGCCGTATTCACGGCAGAAACGGGTGTGGTTGGCCGCGCCTTCGTCGCCGAACTGCGCCACCGCCGGCAACGCGGCGTGGTGAGCGAAGTGATTCTGGTCAGCGAACATGGCGCCCAGCACGCGGCTGGTGGTCGGGTGTTCGATGCTGCGGTGGTATTTGCAGTTGAGGTTGGCGGCGGTGAAATGCACACGACCGTCGGCAGTGTCTGCACTCGGGCTGACCGTGGCGGCGTTGGCCACCCACATACTCGACGCCGAGCAACTGGCGACCAGCAACGGCATCGCATCTTTGGCGGCACGCTCGATCACTTGCGCGTCGGTGCCGCTGAAGCCCAAGCGGCGCAGGGCGGCGACGTCAGGGCGCTCTTGTGGCGCCAGCACGCCTTGTTGAAAGCCCATTTCCATCAGCGCTTTCATTTTCGCCAGGCCTTGCAGCGCGGCTTCCTTCGGGTTCGAAGACTGCTGGCTGTTGCTCTGGGACGCGACGTTGCCGTAGGACAGGCCGCCGTAGTTATGGGTCGGCCCCACTAGACCGTCAAAATTGACTTCATAGGATTTCATCAGCGAGGCTCCACGAGAATCTGTTGTTATAGGCATCAGTAACTATTCAGTACGACCGAGTCGCGGCCTTCGCGAGCAAGCCCGCTCCCACAGGTTTTGCGCAATCCTTGTGGGAGCGAGCTTGCTCGCGATGCGGTCTCAGGAAATCCGCACACCCGGCGTCAAAGCCGCAGGCAACGTCAGGCTCGGGGTCTCCAGCGACGCCACCGGGTACGCGCAGTAATCTGCCGCGTAGTAGGCGCTGGCGCGATGGTTGCCCGAGGCGCCGACGCCACCGAACGGGGCGCTGCTCGCGGCACCGGTCAGCTGCTTGTTCCAATTGACGATACCGGCACGGCTTTCCAGCCAGAACTGCTGATAACGCGCTTCGGAATCGGACAGCAGACCGGCCGCCAGGCCATAGTCGGTGTCGTTGGCTTCAGCGATCGCCGCTTCAAAATCAGCGTAGCGGATCACTTGCAGCAGCGGGCCGAACAGCTCTTCGTCAGGACGATCGGCCACTGCCGTGACATCCAGAATGCCCGGCGTGAGTAACGCGGCTTGTGCCTGAGGCTGAGTCATTTCCAGCAGCGCCACTGCGCCGTTGGCCAGCAGATGTTGCTGCGCGTCCATCAGCGCTTTCGCGGCGCCAAGGGAAATCACGGAACCCATGAACGGCGCCGGTTGCTGATCGAATGCACCGACCTCAATCGTCGAGCTGACCGCCACCAGACGCGCCAACAGCGAATCGCCCCAGGCGCCTTGCGGCACCAGCAAGCGGCGAGCACAGGTGCAACGCTGACCAGCAGAGATAAATGCCGACTGGATGATGGTGTAAACGGCCGCATCGAGGTCCGCGACCTCATCGACCACCAGCGGGTTGTTGCCGCCCATCTCCAGCGCCAGGATCTTGTCCGGACGACCGGCAAACTGCTGATGCAGATGATTGCCGGTGCGGCTCGAACCGGTGAAGAACAGGCCGTCGATGCCCGGGTTCGCCGCCAAGGCGATACCGGTTTCGCGAGCGCCTTGCAGCAGGTTCAACACGCCTGCCGGCAAACCGGCTTCGATCCAGCACTTGACCGTCAGCTCAGCGACTTTCGGCGTCAGTTCGCTCGGTTTGAACAGCACGCTGTTACCGGCCAGCAGCGCTGGCACGATGTGACCGTTCGGCAAGTGACCCGGGAAGTTGTAAGGACCGAACACCGCGACCACGCCGTGGGGTTTGTGGCGCAACACTGCGGTGGCGTCGCCCAACGGGCCGCTCTTCTCGCCGGTGCGTTCACGGTAACTCTGCACCGAGATCGCAATCTTGTTGACCATGCTGGTCACTTCAGTCGCCGATTCCCACAGCGGCTTGCCGGTTTCTTCACCAATGCAGCGCGCCAGTTCGTCAGCGTTGTTTTTCAGCGCCGCGGCAAAAGCCTCCAGCACGGTGATGCGCTCTTCCAGCGTGCGGCGAGCCCAGCCCGGAAACGCCTGACGCGCCGCTTGCACGGCGGACTCAACCTGAGCGGCAGTGGCGCCCTCGCCGGTCCACAGCACTTGCTGGGTCACCGGATTCAGCGACTGGAAGGCTTCGCCCTGACCAGCCAGCCATTCACCTGCGATGTATAGCGAATTCATTATTTGGACTCCCGTGCAGCGGACAACGGAACGGCGCGCACTTGATCGCCGGCGTTGAGTTGAAGACGTTTGGCGGTCAGCGAATCAACCACCAGCGTGCCGGCGGCGAAGCGTGCAGGAGCGGCAGTCATCCGGCAGTCTTCGCGCTTGCGGTTGTGAATCAGGAAAGGCGTGGCGTCGTCGCCCGGCGTACCCACGGCGAGAACGAGCGCCTGGCTGTCGCGCACCGCGCGGATCTTGGCGGTTTCGCACTCCACCGCAGGGCCGGCGTCGAAGATGTCGACGTAGCCTTGATAGCTGAAACCTTCGCTCTTGAGCATCGCCAGCGCCGGTTCGGTGTCAGGGTGAACCTGACCGATCACGTTGCGCGCATCCGGCGACAGGAAGCAGGTGTACAGCGGGAATTTCGGCATCAGTTCGGCGATGAACGCCTTGTTGCCCACGCCGGTCAGGTAATCGGCCTGGCTGAATTCCATCTTGAAGAAGTGCCGACCCAGGCTTTCCCAGAATGGCGAACGTCCGGCTTCGTCGGACACGCCACGCATCTCGGCAATGATCTTGTTGCCGAACAGTTGCGGGAACTCGGCGATGAACAGCATCCGCGCCTTGGCCAGCATCCGACCGTTGAGGCCACTGCGGAAATCGGCGTGCAGGAACAGCGAGCACAATTCAGAGTTGCCGGTCAGGTCGTTGGCGAGGAACAACGTCGGGATTTCGCGATAGATGTTCAGCTCTTGCGAAGCACTGACCGTCAAGCCCACACGGAAGTTGTACCAAGGCTCACGCAGACCGACGGCGCCGGCAATGGCGGAAATACCCACCACACGGCCGTCGTCGTCTTCGAGCACGAACAGGTAATCCGCATCGCCCCGCCCGGCTTCGCCGCGAAAGGTCTTCTCGGCCCAGCCGACCCGATGGGCCAGACGTTCTTCGTTGGCCGGCAAGGTGGTCAGGCCGGTGCCAGTGCTGCGGGCCAGCTCGATCAGAGCGGGTAAATCGCTGCTGCGTACGGGACGAACGATCATGCTATCTCCTCAAACGGGCCGCTTGCGCCACCCGCGAAACACTTCTACTTTCCAGGCATTCAAAGCAGTTGTTAAACCGCCACCAGGCGCACGCTCGCACCTTCACCGACGCCCAGGGCTTCGGCTGCTTCCAGATCCAGGGTTACGGGTTTGCCTGGCGCGTAATCGAGCTCGAGCAATACGGCGCGGTAATCCTGCAACTGGGCGTTGGACACCAGGTACTGACGGCCGACGCCTTTGACCGGCTCGCCGATTTTCACCGGCACTACGCGACTTTGAGCAATCGAACGGATCCCCGAGACGCGTGCGTGCAAGGTCGGGCCGCCGTCGAAAATGTCGATGTAGTGATCGGTCTCGAAGCCTTCGCGCATCAGGATGTCGAAGGTGATCTGCGCCCGTGGATGCACCTGGCCCATCGCCTCTTGCGCGGTGTCCGGCAGCAGCGGCACGTAGATCGGGTAATGCGGCATCAGCTCGGCGAGGAAGGTCCGGCTCTTCAGACCGCACAGACGCTCGGCTTCGGCGTAGTTGAGGTCGAAGAAGTTGCGACCGATGGCGTCCCAGAACGGCGAGTCGCCGTTTTCATCGCTGTAACCGACGATCTCGGTCACCACGGAATCGGCAAAGCGCTCCGGATGGCTGGCCACGAACAGCAAGCGGCCACGGGAGTTGAGCTCGGCCCAAGGCGAACCCACTAACTCGCGCTGCACGTAGAAACTGGTCAGCAAACTGTTGCCGGTCAGGTCGTGGCACTGGGAGAGCACGTGAATCTTGTTATGAATCTTCAGCTCGCGGGAAGCGTGCACGAAGGTTTCATTGCGAAAGCTGTAGAACGGCTCCGAATAACCGGCGGACGCAACGATCGCCGAGCAGCCGGCCAGTTTGCCGGTCGCGGTGTCTTCGAGGACGAAGAAATAGCTCTCTTCACCGTTGAAGCTGACTTCGGCGGCAAACGAGGCTTCGCTCGCGGCGATCTTGTCGCTCAGGCGTTCAACGTCATCCGGCAAGGAAGTGACACCAATCGGGCTGTCCGCAGCCAGACGCTGTACCTCGCCCAGATCAGCCATTTGCGCGGGGCGCATCACCAGCATGGTGTCACTCCTTTCTCGAAAAACTCTTTGAGGAAAATAAGCCGAACCCTTGTAGGAGCGAGCTTGCTCGCGATGGTGGGTCAGCCACATTGGCGTCGACTGACACTCCATCGCGAGCAAGCTCGCTCCTACAGAAAAACGGTTCCGGCATAACAATTGGGTTCGACGCCTGAATGGTCAGGCGTCGAAGGGTCTATCAGGCTTGCGTCAGTTTCGCCGCAGCGCGCTCGAAACGGTCAAGACCTTCGTCGATATCCGCGTCTTCAACCACCAAACTTGGCGCGAAACGCACCACGTCCGGGCCAGCTTGCAGCACCATCAGGCCTTCACGCTCGGCGGCGTTGAAGATGTCCTTGGCTTTGCCCTTCCAGGCATCGCTCAGCACGCAACCGATCAACAGGCCCATGCCGCGGACCTTGGTGAACAGGCCGTACTTCTCGCCGATCTGTTCCAGGCGAGCCTTGAACTTGTCGTGCTTGGCGTTGACACCGGCCAGCACTTCAGGGGTGTTGATCACATCGATCACGGCTTCCGCGACCGCGCACGCCAGCGGGTTGCCGCCGTAAGTGGTGCCGTGGGTGCCGACGACCAGGTGTTTGGCCAGGTCTTCGGTGGTCAGCATAGCTGCGATCGGGAAACCGCCGCCCAGGCTCTTGGCACTGGTCAGGATGTCCGGGATCACGCCGTATTGCTGGTAGGCGAACAGCTTGCCGGTGCGGCCCATGCCGGTCTGCACTTCATCAAAGATCAGCAGCGCGTTGTGCGCGGTGCAGAGGTCGCGGGCGCCTTGCAGGTATTCGAGTTCGGCCGGGATCACACCGCTCTCGCCCTGGATCGGCTCCAGAACCACGGCGCAGGTCTTGTCGGAAATGGCGGCTTTCAGCGCGGCCAGATCGTTGTACGGCACGTGAGTGATACCGGTGATTTTCGGACCGAAACCGTCGGAGTACTTCGACTGGCCACCGACGTTGACGGTGAACAGGGTACGGCCGTGGAAGCTGTTGAGCGCGGCGATGATTTCGTACTTCTCGCTGCCGAACCGATCGAAACCGACGCGACGGGCCAGCTTGAACGCGGCCTCGTTAGCTTCGGCGCCGGAGTTGCAGAAGAACGCACGCTCGGCAAAAGTCGCGTCGATCAGCTTATGCGCCAGGCGCAGGGCCGGCTCATTGGTGAACACGTTGGACACGTGCCACAGCTTGTTCGCCTGTTCGGTCAAGGCACCGACCAGCGCCGGGTGCGCATGGCCCAATACGTTGACGGCAATCCCGCCGGCGAAGTCGATCAGCTCGCGGCCAGACTGGTCCCAAACGCGGGAACCGGCGCCACGTACCGGGATGAAAGCGGCAGGCGCATAGTTGGGAACCATTACCTGGTCGAAATCGGCGCGTTCTACCGCAGCGTGCTCAACGGACATCGGAGTCTCCTGAAGAGGAACACCCGCCTGAAACTGGCGAGCGATGGGGGGATTGTAAGGACAGTTTTCAGCCCGGCCTTGCCGCCAAGCGACAACTTCTTATAGCGCATACCCCGGTTTTTACCGGGTTTACGGCAATGCGACATATAGGGTCGCAAAGGCGCAGTTTAAACCGGCGGCACAGTTTATAGCGGGGCTGCGCAGCGGTGCGGTAAATATGTACCGCACGCAACGGTTCATGGTCTGTTTTGCTTGGGTTCTTTCCGATCGCTAAAGGACTAGCGCAATGAATCAGCAAGAACCCGACTTGACCGCTCCGCCCGACGCGCATTTTCATCCGGCATTCAACAACTTGCCGGACTGGTTACTAAAAGCGTCGCCCCTGACCCGCAGTGCCCTGAAAAGCACTCGACTTCCATTGCCCGACTGGCACGCTAGGGCCACCCGCGAACAGCACCAGGCGTTGAAACTAGCCAACGAGGCACACTGGACCCAGCGCAATCGCCTGGAAGCCAAATTGGCAAAACTGCAAAACGCCCGCGACTTCGCCGAGTCACTTCTGAGTGGTGCCTTGAAAACCCGCTTCGGCCTTGAACTGGACGTGAAAACCACGTTCCTGCGTCTGTACATTCCTCAGACCATCCCATGGTTCCCGATCAAGACCGATGGCGCCCGTACCTGGACGGTATCGTTGCTTGACGCGGCCTTGCACAACTTTCAGGCGTCAGAAACACAAACGGACGCTTACGAACGCGACTCGACTTACATCACCGAACCTTCCCCATCCGGACAGTTCGATACGCTGCCGACGCTAAAACGCCAGCTGCCTGTTCAGAGCTTCACCCGGTTATGCCGTGAGTTGGATATCGGCGGCCAGTACGAGGCATACCTGAAAGAACACCTCGGTTTTAACAGCCCGGTGAGCGGCGAGTATGTGAAATTGAGCGTCATCAGCACGCAAAAGGCTGCGCTCAAGGCCGCGCTGCAAATGGCGCGCCTGCGTAACGACCTGCCGACCGATGCCTTCGATTCGATTCTTGGCATCGTCGAGGGTCGCGAAGGTATGCAACTGGACGGTCAACCGTTGCTCGGTCACGACCTGTCGATGATGTCCTCGTCGCTCACCGGCATCGTGGTATTTGCCCCCCGACTCGATCGCTTGCAGCAGCCGACTCGGGTGATTGTCTACGTCCCCGATGATCCGGAACATCCGCTCAAGCAATACCCCGACTCACTGACGTTCATGAAGGAGCTCGCCGGCAAACTGCGCGCCCCCGCTTACCAGGCGTTCTTCAGCCGATTCGTCGATCACGGGGAGAGAGGTCATTTTTTCTCTGACCTCAACCGCCGCCTCAGCTCGGTGACCTGGCACGAGCACCCGCCTGGCGACCCGATGCCCAGCTGGCGAGAAACGCCCATCGACAGGCCCAACCTGCGATTTGCGGTGACTGCGACCAAAAACGATCTGTGGACTCACCTTTATCAACAGCAACTGAACAAAATTCTCAACGATGCGCGCACCCTCGCCGTCTCCACCGCCAGTGCCGACCGCGCCGCGCGGTGGGCACTGTGGAACGCGCTGAGTAAAGTCGCGACCACGATTCTTGAAGTGGCGTCGTTCGTGGCCCTGCCTTTCGTTCCGTTCCTGGGCGAGTTGATGCTGGCCTACATGGCGTACCAGGTGCTCGATGAAGTCTTCGAAGGCATTGTCGACTGGGCCGAGGATTTGCAAACCCAAGCGTGGGGACACGTCATCAGTCTCGCCGAATCAGTGGTTCAACTCGGTACGTTCGCAGTGGGCGGAGCGCTGGCGACCGGCGCCTTCAGCCGCTTGATGGGCCCTGAAGCCGTGGCGCTATTCTCCACGCTCAAACCCGTCGAAACGGGTGGTGGCAAAACCCGCTACTGGAAGCCGGATCTTGTCCCTTACGAGCAACCTGTCAACTTGCCGAAAACCGCCCAACCGAATGACCTCGGGCTGTACCCGCACGAGGGCAAACCGCTGTTGCGCCTCGAAGGCAAACTCTATGCCGTCAAGCGGGATAGCGAGACGGGCAGATTTCAGATCGAACATCCGAACCGGGCCAATGCCTATCAACCGCCTCTGCGGCACAACCATCACGGCGCCTGGCAGACATTACTGGAGCAACCCCTGACGTGGGACCGGGAAACGGTATTGCGGCGCCTCGGCCCAAGCGTGGAGTCCTTCAGCAGTGCCGAGCGCGAGCAAGCCCTACGCATCAGTGGCTTTCACGACAATGTGCTGCGCGAGATCCATGTCGAAAACCAGCGCCCGCCTTCACTGCTGACCGACACCATCAAACGCTTCAAAATCGACCGTGAGATTCAGGCGCTGATCGAGTCCGGAAGCGAGCATCCCGACCGCGAACAGGCTCTGAATCAACGGCTTTCGCTGTTCGAATCCCGCTACCGCGAACTGGAAAAAACAGATGATCGCAACGTCCAGCTACTGCAAGGTGTCGTGCAAAACCTGCCGACCGACATTGCCCAAGAACTGGTGAGCAACGCCACCGGCAGCGAATGGATGCAACTGCACAGCGGAAAAGTCTCCCCGCGCCTGAAAGACGTGGCGGTGAAAGCCATGGAAGCCGTACGTGTCGCCAGGGCCTATGAAGGGTTTTATCTCGACGGCATGGACACGCCTGACCATTTTCGCCTGGCCTTGCACAGTCTCGAATCGATGCCCGGGAGGCCCGCTCGCCTGCGCCTCGAGGTCAGGGAGTTTTCTGCCAACGGCTCATTGCTGGACAGCATCGGGCCGGCCGACGCGCCAACCGTCACGACACTGGTGCACGCCGAAGACGGCACGTTTCAGGCGCCTGAAATGAGTGATCCCGGCACGTTTTATCAAGCGATCTTTCAAACGCTGACCGAGGCGGAGCGTAAGGCAGTCGGTGTTTCCGACAGCAATGGCGAAGCGCTCAAACAACGCATCGCCGAGCACGCAGCCCTGCGGCCGGAATTGCGCACGCTGTTCGCCAAAAACCCTCAGCGGAAACCGTTTTACGACCCGGCCACCATGCGCTTGCCTGGAGGTACGGAAGGTTACACCCGCACCAATCGGACGACGCCAACGCTTGATGATCGGGTTCGCGAGGTTTATCCGAGCCTGACTCAGGATGAGCTGAATGCCGTCATCTTGCGCCTGCGACAGCACCCCGATGGCGTTCGTTCGGAGCTTTCACGACTGGCTCGCGAACTTGATCAGCTGCATTGGGATCTGGATCGCTGGATCAACGACTCCCCCACCACCCATCCCGAAACCGGAATCCTGTTGCCCACAGCATCAAGACAAGCCTTGCGTCAAAACCGTCGGCTGCTGGCCCAGGAAATCCGGCGCAGTTGGCGCCGGCAATCGGACCGGGACTTCCAGGCGCCGGAAGGGACCGACGGTTATACCCTGCGGTTCACAGACCGCGTTCCCGGAGATCTGCCGACACTGACGGCCGACTTCAGCCACGTCTCGGAGCTGCGGCTCGAAGGCGATCATTCCGCGCAAGGTGTCCATGGTTTTCTTCAGCCATTCACCGGGCTTCGTCGACTGGAACTGCGCCGCTTTTCCCTGGATACGCTTCCCGACGCCATCGGCCAAATGGTGGATCTGGACATATTGATCCTCAGCGACTGCGCGATCAATTTCGACGCTGCCGCCTGGTCAAAACTGTCCTCGATGAAAAAACTGCAGATGCTGGATCTCTACCGAAACCCATTCGAAGCTGTACCGGCCATAGACTCAATGCCGGCGCTCGCTCATCTAGACCTGAGCCAAACCGGGCTGACAGAAATACCCGGCGACGCCCTGCAAAACACCCGGCTCAACACCCTTCTGCTGACGAACAACAACATCAGCGAGCTGCCTCCCGGCTTGTTCGAAAGCCCGGTATGCGAGAAGCGCGGGCTGCATCTTTCCGATAACCCGCTCAGCGACGGGGCGCGTGAACGAGTCAAACAGCATTATTTCGAGACTGCCTTCGATCTGGGCGTTTCGGCACCCGAGATGGATGTTCAGCGCGTCACGGCGCTGTACCCGGCTATGGAGATCGAAGAGGCGAGCGACTTCGTGTACGAACTCCCCGGCACACTGGCAGATGGCCGGACAGAACTGACAAAGCTGGAAGCCGAATTGACTCAGCTGAGCAACGACCTCGCCGCATGGACCGCCGACCTGCCGCCACAGCACCCGCTGACGCGCGAACCATTCAACGCACACCAACTGTTTGTCGAGCACGTAAACCGCGAAGAGTTCATGCAAACGGTCGAGCGCTGCTGGCGCCGTGAATCGGCGCTGGATGATTTCAATGAAGCGCTTGAGCCGACCTTCGAGCTGGTCATCAATGCACCGATAAATGGGGAGTTGCCGACTTTGCACGCCGACTTCAGCCATGTCACATCGCTTGAGCTGAAAAGCGCCAACGGCGTGACGCGCATCGGGCAATTTCTGGAGTCGTTCCCGAGCCTGAAAAGTCTCAGCGTGCGCGACTGCCATCTGGGCGACATTCCCGACGCCGTGTTCAAGATGGGTCAACTGCGCTCACTGTCACTGCCCAATTGCCAAATTACGCTGTCGGCGGAATCGGCGAATGCATTGGCGGGAATGGAGTTGCTTGACTACCTCGACCTGGGCCTGAACCCTCTGTGGCAGACGCTTGACCTGCAGCAGATGCCAAACCTGGCGACCTTGCGCCTCAACGGCACCGGCATCACCGAAATACCGTATGGACTGTTTCAGCTGAACGAACTGGACTGGGCCGATCTGAGCGCCAACGCGATCACCGAAGTACCTAGCGACCTGATGGAATTGCCGGTGTATATCGGAGAGAGCATTTCATTAAGAGGCAACCCGTTTTCAGAGCAGAGCCTGTTGCGGCTGATCAGCTACTACGAACGCACGCGCGTGGACTTTGGCGTGGAAGCCGTGGTCAATCGAGGTGAAATGGAGATTTCCACCTCTGGCGGTTCCGAGATCGACGAGTAACTCAGCCGCGCTCGGACGGCACTGACGACAACTCGAACGGGCTGCTGCTGCGCCGCTGGTTGCGATCTTCCCGCGGCGTGGCGCCGAAGAAATTGCGGTAGGCGCTGGAAAAATGCGGTCCCGAAGAAAAGCCACAGGACAGGCCGATCTGGATGATCGACTTGCTGGTTTGCATCAACATCTGCCGGGCCTTGTTCAGGCGCAGTTCCAGGTAGTACTGGCTCGGCACACGATTGAGGTACTGCTTGAAGATCCGCTCCAACTGACGACGGGATACGCACACGTGCTGGGCGATTTCGTCGGTGGTCAGCGGCTCTTCGATGTTGGCTTCCATCAGCAACACGGCTTGGGTGAGCTTCGGATGGCTGGAACCGAGGCGGTTTTGCAGCGGAATTCGCTGGCGCTCGCCGCCTTCGCGGATGCGTTCGACCACCAGCTCCTCGGAGACCGCGCCGGCCAGTTCGGCGCCGTGGTCACGGGCCAATACCGCCAACAACAGATCGAGCACCGACAGGCCACCGCACGCGGTCAGGCGATCGCGATCCCAGTCAAACAAATGGCTGGTGGCGATGACTTTCGGGAAGCGTTCGGCGAAATCGTCTTGCCAGCGCCAGTGGACGGCGGCGCGATAACCGTCGAGCAAGCCGAGTTGCGCCAACGGGTAAACACCGGCGGACAAACCACCGATCACGCATCCGGCACGCACCTGTTGTTTCAGCGCACTGCTGAGCGCTGGCGCGAGCGTGACTGGCAGCTCATCGGCGAGCAGGAACAGTTTCTGGAAATTTTCGAGCTTGCCGGCCCACGGCTCACCCGGCAATTGCCAGGCGCCTTCGGTCGGCGGTTCGGCTTGCAAGAACGACAGTTCGTAGACCACGTCCGGATGCACACGCTGGGCAACACGCAAGGCCTCCTCAGCCAGCGAAAGCGTCAGGGCTTTAGTGCTGGGCCAAATCAGGAAACCAATTCGATGGGCAGTCATGGCGGGCAATCCGAAACGAAAACAGTGATGAAGGCAATGGGCCAATGCTAGCCCGTAAATGAACGCACATCTCAAAACCGACTGCGATCAAGGTGGGAGCGGGCTTGCTCGCGAAAGCGGTGAATCAGGCGACATCTGCGTTGGATGTCACAGCGCTTTCGCGAGCAAGCCCGCTTCCACAGGGGATCGGGGCCAGCCTCTAAATTGCGAAGCATGCACTATCCGGGTGCGCAACGGCAGTCCTGATTACTTCAGGCTGCCCGAGAGGAATTGTTGCAGGCGTTCGGACTGTGGATTGACCAGCACCTCACGCGGGTTGCCGCTTTCTTCGACGACACCTTTGTGCAGGAACACCAACTGGTTCGACACTTCACGGGCGAAGCCCATTTCGTGAGTCACCACCACCATGGTCCGGCCTTCCTGGGCCAGGGCCTGCATCACTTTCAGCACGTCGCCGACCAGTTCCGGGTCGAGGGCCGAGGTCGGTTCGTCGAACAGCATCACCTCTGGCTCCATCGCCAGCGCACGGGCAATCGCCACACGCTGCTGCTCACCGCCGGACATGTGTCCCGGGTAGGCGTCTTTACGATGCGCCACGCCGACCTTGTTCAGGTAGTGCTCGGCTTTCTCGCGGGCTTCGGCCTTGGACATGCCGAGTACGTGCACCGGCGCTTCCATGATGTTTTCCAGCGCGGTCATGTGCGACCACAGGTTGAAATGCTGGAACACCATCGACAGGCGCGAACGCATGCGTTGCAGCTGTTTAGGGTCGGCGGCTTTCAGCGCGCCATCCTTGTTCGCCACCAGTTTCAGCTCTTCGTTGTTGAGCAGAATCCGGCCTGCGTGCGGCTGTTCAAGCAGGTTGATGCAGCGCAGGAAGGTACTTTTGCCGGAGCCACTGGAGCCGATGATGCTGATCACATCGCCAGCCGCCGCTTTCAGGGACACGCCCTTGAGCACTTCGTGACTGCCATAGCGTTTATGCAGGTCTTGGACTTCAAGTTTGTACATGCGGTCGGTTCTCACAAAAACAGTCAGTCAGTCGTTGAGCAAGCGCCCGTGACGCAGCGCTTCGCGCCCCGCCACCTTGGCCAGCCAGAAACCGGGTTGGGCATAACGCAGCCGTTCAATGGCAAACAGCACCCCGGACGTACCAGCACACACCGTGCTGACCCGATCCGATAACGGATCGATCACTTCGAAAATTTCGTCGCCGGCTTCGATCCACCCGCCGGGTTTACGCAAGAAACTGATCACGCCCGGATGTGGCGCGAACAGCAATTCGGTGCCTTCGAACGGCAGGCCTTCGCAGGCGTCCTGCGCAGGTTTCGGCCATTCGCCGCTGATCAGACCCTGCTCGGCGAGGAACGCGAGAATGCCCTCGGCATAAGCCTCGGCGTCCGCGCGGCCGGTATCGGCCTGACCACCCAGTTCAATGGTAGTCGCCAGGCACGCCAGTGGAATCTGCGCCTCCGGGAACTGCCGCGACAGACGCAGCCACGGCAGCGAGCACGCTTCGTCGAACGAACTGCCGCCGGAATCTTCCGCCAGCAGACCGACCTTCACGTTCAGGTGCGCGGCGAGCGAACGCCATTGCGGCCAATGCTGCGGCAAGGCGTACATGTGCAACGCGGCTTCGCAATCGCAATGCAGGTCCAGCACCACATCGGCGGTGCAGGCATGGCTGAGCAACACGCGCTGCATGCCTTGCAACTGACTCGCGGCCGGTGGCAATGCAGCCAGCGCATCACTCATGGCCTGACGGATCAAGCGAATGTTGGCGTGCGGATCATCGCCCAGATGCCCTTCCAGCGCAGCGGCCACCGGCTCACTCAGCTCGACGAAATCCCGGTTGAAATTCTTGCCGCTGCCCGCTTCGAAACGCCCTTGATGACTGCCTTGCAGCAGTTGACCAAGACCCAGCGGATTGGCCACCGGCACCAGTTCGATCACACCGTTGAGCAAGCCTTGGGCTTCGAGTTCGGTCAGGCGCTTTTTCAGCTCCCAGGCCGTGCGCATCCCCGGCAATTCATCAGCGTGCAGGCTGGCCTGGATGTAGGCCTTGCGCTCGCCAGCGCCGAAGCGGAACACCGAAATCTGGCGTTCGCTGCCCAAGTGGCTCCACGGCAATGCATGATCGATGCGTTCCATATCAGTGCTTCCGCGGGGCCAGATAGCCCAGCCAGCGGCGCTCGGCCAGTTTGAACAGCTTCACCAGAATGAAGGTCAGGCAGAGGTAGAACACACCCGCCGTGATGTACGCCTCGAACGGCAGGTAGAACTGGGCGTTGACCGTGCGCGCGGCACCGGTGATGTCGATCAGGGTCACGATGGACGCCAGACTGGTGGTCTGCAGCATCATGATCACTTCGTTGCTGTACTGCGGCAGCGCCCGGCGCAGGGCCGAGGGCAGCAGAATGCGCTTGTACATTTTGTAGCGCGACATACCCATCGCCTTGGCGGCTTCGATCTCGCCGTTCGGCGTCGCACGCAAGCTGCCGGCGATGATTTCAGCGGTGTAGGCGCTGGTGTTGATGGCGAACGCCAGACACGCACAGAACGTCGCGCTGGACAGCCACGGCCAAAGGAAACTCTCACGCACCGCTTCGAACTGCGCCAGCCCGTAGTAAATCAGGAACAACTGCACCAGCATCGGCGTGCCGCGAATCACGTAGGTGAACAGCCAGGCCGACATGTTGACGACGGCGTTCTTGGAGACGCGCATCAGCCCCAGCGGCAACGCCGCCAGCAGACCGAAAAACAGCGACAGCGCGAGCAATTTCAGGGTGGTCACCAGGCCGCCGAAGTACAGCGGCAAGGCCTCCCAAATGACGTTGTAGTCGAAGATCATAGATCAGCCGCCCTTACGCCTACCGAGTAGCGCTTCTCAAGGTGACGCAATGCCAGCAACGAGACACTGGTGAGCACCAGGTACATTGCCGCCACTGCGAGGAAGAAGGTGAAAGGCTCGCGGGTGGCATCGGCCGCCTGCTTGGCCTTAAACATCATGTCTTGCAGACCCACCACCGAAATCAGCGCGGTGGCCTTGGTCAACACCAGCCAGTTGTTGGTGAAACCCGGAATCGCCAGACGAATCATCTGCGGCACCAACACCCGGAAGAACACCTGAAAACTGCTCATGCCATACGCCATACCAGCTTCGGCCTGCCCCTTCGGGATCGCCATGAACGCGCCACGGAAGGTTTCCGACAGGTACGCACCGAAGATGAAACCAAGCGTGCCGATACCGGCGGCCAACGGGTTCAGGTCGATGTAATCGTCATAGCCGAGCATCGGAGCGACGCGATTGAGCAGATCCTGACCACCGTAGAAAATCAGCAAGATCAGCACCAGGTCGGGAATCCCGCGGATCACCGTGGAATACAGGTCGCCCAGCCAGGCCAGCCAGCGCACCGGGGACAGACGCAGCGCAACGCCGATCAGCCCCAGAAGGATGGCCAGGGCCATGGACGACAAGGCGAGCTGAAGCGTCAGCCATGCGCCATCGAGGATGACAGCCCCGTAGCCTTTCAACATGATTCAGGTCCTCGAAAGTTGGGATGAAAAAATGGCGCAAACCTCAGAGATCCTGTTGCTTGCGCCATTTCGGACTTGTCGCCCGGACGTGTTACTTGCCGTAGATATCGAAGGCGAAGTATTTGTCCTGGATTTGCTTGTACTTGCCGTTCTCGCGAAGGGCGGCGATCGCGGTGTTGATCTTGTCTTTCAGCGCGTCACCCTTGCGAACCGCAATGCCTACGCCGTCGCCGAAGTATTTGACGTCGGTGAAGGCCGGGCCAACGAAGGCAAAACTTTTGCCGGCGTCGGTTTTCAGGAAACCGTCATCCAGCAGCGTAGCGTCTGCCACGGTGCCGTCGAGGCGAACGGCAGCGACGTCGAGGTAGATTTCGTTCTGCGAACCATACGGCTTGATCTCGGCACCCAGCGGGGCCAGGACTTCGCGGGCGAAACGCTCGTGGATCGAACCACGTTGCACGCCGATGTTCTTGCCCTTCAGTTCAGTCAGGCTTTCGCTGACCTGAGTGCCAGCCTTCATGACCAGGCGCGCCGGGGTGTTGTAGTACTTGTTGGTGAAGTCCACGGACTTCTTGCGGTCTTCGGTGATCGACATGGACGACAGGATCGCGTCGATTTTGCGCACTTTGAGTGCCGGGATCAGACCGTCGAACTCTTGCTCGACCCACACGCACTTGACCTTCATCTCTTCGCACAGGGCGTTGCCGATGTCGTAGTCGAAACCCACAATGCTGCCGTCCGGCGCTTTGGAAGCGAACGGAGGGTAAGCCGCTTCGATACCGATTTTCAGAGGCTTTTCATCGGCGAAGGTCGGCAGGGACAGCACGGACAGTGCCAGGGCGCCAAGCAGCACGAGTTTCTTCATCTTGGGACTCCATCGGTAAAGGGCTAGAACGGCAGAGTGAGCGACAGCCCAATATGCGAATGAGTGGAACCGGAAAGTGGTGCTGCGTCCTACAGACCTGTGCGAATGTTCAACACAGGCAACGACGAGCGAATGACCGGCATTCTAACGACAGGCCCGAAGTCGATATTTCTTCAATGCGACAACAAATTACAGAAGCACCGAGAAAGCCGCTTGGGCACGTTGACAGCCTTGCAATTTCATGCAAGAGCAAAAGACAGTGAACCGATCTATATTGCAAATTGCGGGCCTATTATTGGCAAAGCCTTCTAATCCGGCAAGCTTGGCGTTGCTTGTTGTTTCTGAATGATTAAACGGTTGCCTTGATTAGGGGCTCTGCGTTTCCCATCGCCCCGTTTCGGCGCGAGCGGTTACACATTTAGTAACTTGAAGAATGGAAGGTAACAGTGGGAAATGACCTACGGATGAAGCCGATAATTATTGGGCGTTGTTTATGGGGTGCCTGACCTAGCCTCATCGCGAGCAAGCTCGCTCCCACAGTGGATTTGATTCGGGCATACATTCTGTGTTCGCTGGAGAGCCACTGTGGGAGCGGGCTTGCCCGCGAAGAGGCCCGACCTGCCAACACAAAACCATCAGGCAACAAAAAGCCCCACCAGACTCAACACCCGGCGGGGCTTCGATGACTCAAAAACCGCTACTTACGCCACATTCATCGTCTTGTGCGTATCAATCAAATGCTGCACCACACCCGGATCCGCCAGGGTCGAAATATCCCCCAATCCATCGTACTCAGCCGTAGCAATCTTGCGCAGAATCCGCCGCATGATCTTGCCCGAACGGGTCTTCGGCAGCCCCGGCGCCCACTGAATCACGTCCGGTGAAGCAATCGGGCCGATCTCTTTGCGCACCCAGTTTTTCAACTCGATACGCAGTTGCTCGCTCGGCTCTTCGCCACCAATCAACGTGACATAGACATAAATGCCCTGCCCCTTGATGTCGTGCGGCACACCGACCACTGCAGCCTCGGCGACTTTCGGGTGCGCAACCATCGCGCTTTCGATCTCGGCGGTACCCATTCGGTGGCCGGATACGTTGAGCACGTCGTCCACGCGCCCGGTAATCCAGTAGTAACCATCCTCGTCACGACGCGCACCGTCACCGGTGAAGTACATCCCACGGAAAGTCTTGAAGTAGGTATCCACGAAACGGTCATGGTCGCCATACAGCGTGCGCGCCTGGCCCGGCCACGAATCGAGAATCACCAGGTTACCCTCGGCCACGCCTTCGATGATGTTGCCCAGGTTATCGACCAACGCTGGCACCACACCGAAGAACGGACGTGCCGCCGAACCCGGCTTGAGGCCATGCGCACCCGGCAACGGGCTCATCATGTTGCCGCCGGTTTCGGTCTGCCACCAGGTATCGACGATCGGGCAACGGGACTTGCCGACATTCTTGTAGTACCAGTCCCAGGCTTCCGGGTTGATCGGCTCACCCACCGAACCGAGCAGGCGCAAACTGCTGCCATCAGCGCCTTCAACAGCGGCTTGCCCCGACGCCATCATCGCGCGAATCGCGGTGGGCGCCGTATAGAGAATGTTGACCTTGTGCTTGTCGACGATCTTCGCCACACGGGTGATGTCCGGATAGTTCGGCACGCCTTCGAACAGCAGCGTGGTCGCGCCGTTGGCCAATGGACCATAGACGATGTAGCTGTGGCCGGTGACCCAGCCGACGTCGGCGGTGCACCAGAAAACTTCGCCCGGGCGGTAGTCGAACACGCGCTCGTGGGTCATGGCCGCGTACAGCAAGTAACCGCCAGTGGTGTGCTGCACACCTTTGGGCTTGCCGGTGGAACCGGAGGTGTAAAGGATGAACAGCGCTTCTTCGGCGCCCATCTCTTTCGGCGCGCAGACACTGCCCGCCACTTTCATCAGGTCTTCGTACCAGATGTCGCGATGCTGGTTCCACTTGATGTCGCCACCGGTGCGCTTGCACACGATGACTTTCTGGATGCTGCTGGTTTCCGGGTTGGTCAGCGCGTCGTCGACGTTGGTCTTCAGCGGGATCTTCTTGCCGGCACGAACGCCTTCGTCAGCGGTGATCACCACTTTCGAGCGGCAGTCGATGATCCGACCCGCCAGGGCTTCCGGCGAGAAACCACCGAACACCACCGAGTGAATCGCGCCGATCCGGGTGCAGGCCAGCATGGCGACCACGGCTTCGGGGATCATCGGCATATAGATAGTCACCACGTCGCCGCGGTGCACATCCTGGCCGCGCAAGGCGTTGGCGAACTTGCAGACTTGTTCGTGCAGCTCGCGGTAGGTGATGTTGCGGCTTTCGGCAGGGTCATCCCCTTCCCAAATAATCGCGACTTGATCGCCGCGCTCGGCCAGATGACGGTCGAGGCAGTTGTAGGAAACGTTCAGCGTGCCGTCGGCGAACCATTTGATGTCGACGTGGTGATCGTCGAAGGAAGTCTGTTTTACCGTGGTGAAAGGCTTGATCCAGTCGAGGCGTTTGGCTTGTTCGCGCCAGAAGCCGTCCGGGTTGACGACGGACTGCTGGTACATGGCCTTGTAGGTCGCCTCGTCAGTCAGCGTGTTGGCCAGAACCTCGGGACGAACGGGATACAGAGAAGCCGCACTCATCTTTCTTACCTCGGTGGAATAGTTGTTTTTGTATGACTCCGTTGTAGCCGGGCCGGGCTTATAGAACCATTCGACGATGGTAGTAACAAGCCCCTACAAATTATCGTGATAAGCCCAAAACAAGCCTGAAACACATCTCCAAAACATCACGCAACCCCTGTAGGAGCGAGCTTGCTCGCGATAAACCTCAGAACGCCACAGGCTGTCAGACGTGGCGCGTTATCGTTAACGACCATCGCGAGCAAGCTCGCTCCTACACAGGCTATTGGTTGATTGTTACGAAATCTGTCAAAAGTGTTTATCAAAACCTCACCTATATGAACACGACCCCCACGCCTAAAATCAGCCTCGCCAACAAGGCAAACCCTGATTAACCCAGCTGCAGCCCCCACGAAGGCAGTTAATCAAAACCCCGGTAATCAAGTTCCACACGCAACCCCAAAAAGGTTGCGCGACCCCAATCGACCTCTAAAAGGTAAAACTGAAATGAAAGCTTTATTAGTTCTGGCCCTCTCCAGCCTGTGCGCAACCGCCATGGCAGATGAGGTCCCGACTGATGTCGCACAGCAGAAACCGGCTATCGAGGAATACACCTACTCCACTCACCTGGACATCGCCAACGTTATCTCCATGAGTGAAATCCCCAATGTGTGCGAAGTGGTTCCAGCGAAGATGGAATACGACGACTCCAAAGGTCAACGCCACATCCTGCGCTACAGCGTCATGGGTAACGGCTGCTCCAACGGCTAATCACCCGCACTCCTTCTTAACGGTTCGCCCCACCTGCCCCGCTACTCAAGGCAAATAAAGCGCCGAGCCGTAAAGATCGATTTATACGATAATTTTAAGCGTTTATTTGCTCTTTTTAATCAAATTAGTAGGCGTAGTATGAATTCCACACCCAAGGCACACAACGCCAACCAACCTGGAGCCACCACCATGAAAACCAAACTGATCCTCGCCCTAACCCTGTCTGTCCTGGCCGCCAACACCTTCGCCGCCGACGGTTACGATCGCACTGGCTCGGCAACTTTCATCACCGAAACCGCTGTCGCTTCTGACGGCTACGACCACACCGGCTCGGCTTCCTTCGCCGCCGATGGCGCCGATCACATCGGTGCAGGCAAACTCGCTTCCGACGGTTTTGATCACACTGGCGCTGCCAAAGTTGCTGCTGACGGCTTCGATCACACCGGTTCCGCCAAGGTCGCTGCCGATGGTGCAGATCACGTCGGCGCCGCTCGCCTCAGCTGATCATCGAGCATGACTTACAGCCCGACTTCGGTCGGGCTCAGTTGTGTCCATGACCACCGAAAACCGACTCAAAACACAAGATGTAGTGAAAAACGCGATTTTCTGGCTGTTTTTTGAACAAAAAAAATCTCCACTAAAATTTATGAAAAAAAATCTTCACCCGCGATATCCAGCCAAAGCCCTGTAAACCCTCGCTCCGACCGAAAAACCCTCCTTCTCGACCGCTCCATGCGCGGATTCGCCCCACCACGGCCGCAAAAATTTCCATATAATGCCGCCTTAAACGGGCCTGCAATATTCCCTTACAGGGAGGACAGCCAGTCCGAAGCCCAGGCCGAAGTCTTCACCGATTTCAGCGCCCGTCAGAGGCTCTCGGAACCCCGTACAAAATTATGTTTATTTGCCTGCGTGTACCGCTGCAAAAAACGCTATCCAACGCGGCCAGTTAAGCCGTGTGAAAAAACCAACCGATCAGTTTTCACACGGGCATCTGGCCCTCACGCAGGAGACGACACGTCATGCTGAGCTGGGACGAATTCGACAAAGAAGACAGCGGCGAGACCGTGGTCAAAGGCGCCAACGCCGGCCACGCGACTGAAGCCAACATGGACCGCCTCGACACCGCTGGTGGTGTAGCCGCTCAAGAAGCCCGCGCTGTGACCGCGTCCGACTCCGCCGCCATCGCTCGCGCCAAGGCCGCCCTCGACAACCTCGACATCGCCGAAGGCCTCGCCGAACTCGAAGGCGCCTCCGCCCGTGTCGCCGTCGACGAAAAGCGCATGATCAACTGCCGCGCCGACCTCAACCAACTCGTACCCTTCAAGTACGACTGGGCCTGGCAGAAATACCTGGACGGCTGCGCAAACCACTGGATGCCGCAAGAAGTCAACATGACCGCCGACATCGCCCTCTGGAAAGACCCGGAAGGCCTGACCGACGACGAACGCCGCATCGTCATGCGCAACCTCGGCTTCTTCTCCACCGCAGACTCCCTGGTTGCCAACAACCTGGTCCTGGCCGTGTACCGCCTGATCACCAACCCGGAATGCCGCCAGTACATCCTGCGCCAGGCCTTCGAAGAAGCGATCCACACCCACGCCTACCAGTACTGCATCGAATCGCTGGCCATGGATGAAGGCGAAATCTTCAACATGTACCACGAGATCCCATCGGTCGCGAAAAAAGCCACCTGGGGCCTGAAGTACACCCGCTCGATCTCCGATCCGAAGTTCGAAACCGGCACCGTCGAAACCGACAAAGAACTGCTGCGCAACCTGATCGCCTACTACTGCGTCCTGGAAGGCATCTTCTTCTACTGCGGCTTCACCCAAATCCTCTCCATGGGCCGCCGCAACAAAATGACCGGCGTCGCCGAGCAGTTCCAATACATCCTGCGCGACGAATCCATGCACCTGAACTTTGGCATCGACGTGATCAACCAGATCAAAATCGAAAACCCGCACTTGTGGGATGCTGAAATGAAGGAAGAGGCTTCGCAGATGATTTTGCAGGGGACTCAGCTGGAGATTGAATACGCTCGGGATACCATGCCTCGTGGGGTGCTGGGGATGAATGCGGCGATGATGGAGGACTACCTCAAGTTCATCGCGAACCGTCGTCTTTCTCAGATCGGTCTTAAAGAAGAGTATCCAGGGACGACTAACCCGTTCCCTTGGATGAGCGAGATTATGGACTTGAAGAAAGAGAAGAATTTCTTTGAGACGCGGGTTATTGAGTATCAGACTGGTGGGGCGTTGAGCTGGGATTGATTCCTGAGCTCCCCACGATTTGACGATTGCGATCCGAATCGGCAAATCGAAAAAGTGAAAGCCCTGACTTGATCGGGGCTTTTTTATTGGGAATGTCCATTTCCATCCCACGCCATGACGCTAAAACTCCTACAACACTCACAGCTGCTTCCGCATTGATGCCCATTCAAAGCACCTCTAAGCTTCAATGCAGGTGCCTAAGAAACGCCCAACGTAGAAGCTACTCAACACACAGTGATCGCGCATGTCTCAAAGACATACGCACGACTTTGTGTTTGTAGAGAATGCTTGTTGGGATTTCCTTAAGTCCTCTACGTCGGGTTTTGGCCCTCTCAAAATTCATACGTAGAGGTAATGGATATGCCGACACAAAGACCACTCTGCTCTTCCTCGGTCTGGGAGAACGGTCATGCCTGATCCGTTCATTCCAACACGCTTCGCACGCCACAACCTCCACCTCCACGCCCTCCTTTTGGAAAACCAACCGTGGTTCTGCGCCCGCGATCTGGGTCGCCTAATGGGCTTCCATCTAAGTGATCGTGCGGTCAACAAACTGGACGAGGATCAGCGGCATACGTTGTTGATTGAGTACTACGGACAATCTGAGCAACGACTAATGCTCAGTGAATCCGGCGCCTATGCGTTGTTGGTGTATCACTACGCGCCCGGGAATCGGTTATTGCGTGAGTGGTTGACCCATCAAGTGGTGCCGGCCTTGCGCGATGCAGGGCAGTCGAAGAATGCAGATCGGCCGATGTTGAGTTTGTTGGACTGGCCAGAGATGACGCTGAGTCTGCTGCATTGGCAGAATGAAGGCTGGATTCGGCTGCGGGACATGCCTTATCTGTTGCTAGGTCGCACACGCCGGCGCGTGCCAGCGGTTAAGCCTTGGTGGCGTAAGGTCTTGGAGGCGTTTCACTCTTCGAAGCATTCGGTCGGTTAGACCTTCAGTCCGCTCATGACATCTCCGGGGGGGTTCAACCCTCGGAGATGTTATGAGAGTAAAGAAGAAAGTAACCAACTGGAGCGCTCTTGAGATCAGGGACATTAGCTTTGGCGCATCGCTCAATCAGCGTTCAATTACTTCCAACCGCTGCTTCAGCCTTTCATTCACCAACGCCCCGTGCACTCCAGAATGAATTTCCCGATGGCAACTTGGGCATACAGCCGCCACATAGCGTGGGTGATCTAACCCACCATCCGAAAGCCGGTTGACGTGATGGGGCTCTAGATAGGGCGTGCCATCCTTTTTCATAAAAGGAGCCGGCCTCTCACAGCTCTCGCATGCACCTTCGGCGCGCATCAGCACATAGTGTGCAACCTGACGGCTGCGCTGGTAGATCTTACGCGGAGCAGATTGCCCTAACTCATTACTGCCTGGTTTGCATGCAGCCAGCGCAGCCAACCGCGCAGCAGCCAGAGTGCCGGACAGGTCAGCCTGATCCTCATGCTCTTCTCCAGCCTCAATCATTCCATTAGGAATACCCACAGGGACTAACCGAAAAACAATTGCCGTCCGATCCTCTCCGTTCACATCTGGCTGGGTACGCTGAAACATGTCGGCACAAGAAAACTCGCCGACGTAAGCGTTGCCATTTCCTTTGCCGAGGGACTTAAACAAGTGCAGCGCTCGGCCAGCCACGGCATGCTCGGCAATGGCTCGGTTGCCTCGAATCAAAGTCATCGGCCCGCGTTGTCCTTCACCGGTGTAAAGGTACGCGCCATCTTCCCAACGGTCGGCATACCCGTACTGTTCACCGCTTTCGCCGGTGAACAAAAAAATCACTGGGTAGGTAGCAGACGTCGCGATACCACTTTGCAGACTTCCGCCGAACGGCCCATTGATCTCAGTTTTTCGGTCGTAAACAGCTCCCGGCGTAAACTGCAATACCGGCGCGCCCTCCTCACGCGGTAACTCCACAATAGTGAAGCCTCGCTTTTCTAGGTAGCGGTTGGTCGGGTGTCCACCGGCGAACTCGGCCACAGCAATACCAGTCGCCAAAGAGACGATTTTCTTCGCCGGATACAGTTCACCACCTACGAGAACTGCATAACGGTGAGCTAGGTTGTTCTCCCAACCTTGCCACTCACGCCTACTCCGAAAATCACGATCAAACTCCAGCGTCGCTTTGTCTATTCGTTCCTTCGGAACCGCTTTGATCGCCACGAGAGCCGCCCTTTGTCGACAATTGCCGTAGGAAAATTCCTACCTCCGACAAAATATCAAAGGTGTTCAATAGGTAACAAGGCGAAAAGCCAGTATTTCAAACGCAATTGGTGCATAGGTCAGCGGCCTTGCCCTAACCAATCGGCCGTCCGCTCCGAAACGAACACTATTGCCCGGAGTATCGGCTCCTGAGGAATGGCTGACTCACCTGGTGGTTCCGGCGCTACGTGATGCGCGTCCATCGCGGTCGGTGGACCGGCCAACGTTGAGCGTGTTGGACTGGCCGAAGATGTCGCTCTGCATGTTGCACTGGCAGGATGAACCGTGGATTCGGTTGCGAGACATGCCTTGTGTGTTGGCGGATGATCCATTCAATCAGCGGGGATCGTTGTGGCGTAAGGCATCACGGGTGTTGCGCGGATTCTGACTGCTCAGACACGCCAACCGATCCGCTGCTTGAATTTTCAAGTAGCGGATTTTGTTTAGCTGACGCGGGGGACGTAGGAAATTTCAGAGTTGCTATCGCCCAGGTCAGAATCCTCACCCACTACGCAACAAGCTCAACATAACTCGACTCCCCTCCCCCAGTCGCACCCGACAACCAACCCCATACAAAGGCCAGAGTGGTGCGCCCTGCCTCATCAACACCCACCGTGCCGCGCGACCAGCCGGCCAGGATCTCGCCCTCGGTGGTGATGCAGTGGTAAAGAAGCTCGATCGTATCGGTGCCGGTCACGCGGCCAACTTGATGCCCCGTGCGGATTCTGCCGCCTTGGTAGGTGCTCGAAATGGAATCGCCTTCAACTTGGTAATGAAAGACGGTGCCCGTACCGGATAGGCCGTGGGTGTTGCCGGCTACGCTGAAGCGGCGATTGTTCAGGCGCTCGCTGATTTGGGAGAGGGGGATTTGCATGGATGTCCGGTCCTTTGGTTGAGAGGGTCCATTTTGGGTTTTGGTTATCTTAAGCGGGTTTGTTTTGGGGATTGGTGAATCTGTTGGACAGCGGTGTTCTCAGGTTTTTCGCGAGCAGGCTCGCTCCCACAGGTTTTTGGGTTGCCATGGGTTTTGCGGCGTGTTGAAAAAGAGAAAATGCTTAGAGTCATCCAGGACTCGTCCTACAGCCACGATTAGCCACGTTCGTTAACGTCGCGCATCCCCTTTCCGGGGTTGCCGATGGAAGAACGAAAGGATGATCAGTGGCTGGCAACAAGGACATTCCGCGGATTAAGAATCCACCCTCCGGCGATGGGCATCACGTCACTCATCGCTTCATGACTGCCACCGAATTGGCCGAGCGGGACGCCAGACAAAAAGCCTATGAGGCCATGCTGGCCAGGCAAGACGCCTTCGAACGCAGCCGTCAGGTCATCGCGGAAAAGCAAAGGCCCACTCAAGCTGGATGTGTCTTCGCCAAGTCCTGCAAGCTGCCGGACGCCATCATTGATTACTCGAATCCCTCAGGGGTAGTGCCGACCGATAGCCTGAAAGACTACGGTGACCTGGTTCTGCTGGGTGCTCATGAAGCGGATGAGTCAGGCGCTGTGCCACTGAAGAAGATCAGTGGCACAGCGATTCCCGTCGGTCTGGGCTCCCTCGCCTTGGCCGGCTCGGCATTCGCCGCTGCTCCCGTGGTCGCGGCGAGCGCCGTAGCAGCAACGCTGGTTGGCCTTGTTGCCCTGTTCACACCATCGAGTCTGGGCGACAGCTCGCTTTACACCGACGACCAACTCCGTGCGCTCAAACAGGCCCGTACCCGCGTTCGCCTGCGGGTCGAGCAACAGACTGACGGCAGCCTCAAGGGATATGGTTTTTACACCGGCAAAAATCGCGATTGGGAAATGGTTGATGTCGTGCAGTTACATTGCGTGGCAGCCAGCAAGTGGCTGACCTGGGTGACGGCATTGAACTGATCTGGACGCCGGCTGTAGACGGTTCCGACATCCTGGGCATTCCGGCGCTGGAGGCTGCCCCGCAAGCGCCGCATATCTGGGTTTACCCGCCAACGAAAGCGGCTGACAGCATCATCGTGAACCCGGTTTATCCGCCGGAGTATAAGGATTTCATTCTGGTGTTTCCGGTGGGTTCACTCGTGAAGCCGGTGTACATCGTCATGAGTATGCCGGGGGATCATAAGTACTACGATGACCCGGAAACCCTTCCTGCCTACCCAGACACGACCCGCGTGAAATCGAAAGCTTCAGTTCAAGGCGGAGGTAAAAAACGAGCTCGTTGGTTAGACCGTAAAGGGCGGATATATGAGTGGGACTCAAAAAGCGGTGCAGTTGAGATGTACGATAAATTAGGAAACCATCTGGGCGAATTCAATCATTTAACGGGAGAACGAACAAAGGACGCTAAGCCAGGTAGGAAGACCCCAAAGTGACCCTAGAGAGAAAAAACATGCGCTATCTTTCCATCACCGGCTTTTACCCCGATGAGAAGCAGGACGATACATTGCAGTTCGAATTGGCTGTCAAAGATTACGAGCTCAACCAGGCTCTGGCTCAACTGACTGAATCAAAAACCCTCGAAGAATTGGAGCCCGGTGAACTGCAACTTACTGAACATCAGGTCAGACAGGTTGCAGATTTACTCAACATTGATTTCCCAGATGATCTGGAATACTTCATAGGAGCACGCGCAAGTACCTAAACAATCCCGCACAACGAACAGCCCGAACAGTCACCTGATCGGGTTTTCGCTTGTAAGCGTTTGGCATAGCCCCCCCCGGTCTTGAATGCAATCAGCGCAGCCGGCTCAACCGCTTTTGGCCGCGATGGTGGCCGTGTTCTGGAAACCCAGCCTCGGCGACAGCGCCCTTTACGGCGAAGGCCAACCCTGCTCCCTGAGACTGGCGAACAGCTGGACCCACCGAAGAAAAATCGAAGGATCAAAAAATATTTATGAGGACGTTATGGGACTGAAAATCAGCCTGGAATGGTATGACAAACGAACGGAGATGGGCGAAGGGGAGGAATTGTCGAAAGACTTTGGCGATGATGGCTCTGTTGTCGAAGCGCTGGGCATGCCAATTGAAAACAATGTGAACAACGGCGGTTTCAACGTATCTCCCGACTGGGTCAGTATTCTTCAGCCCCATTTCCACCATACCATTCAGTTGCTCTCCTGTGACTACCAAGTAGCATTCATCTATCGGGACAAGTGGCAATCGAAGTGAAAGTGGACTGAAAGATCCAACACAAAAAAACCGACCAGTCTCCTGATCGGTTTTTTTACTCGCTTTCTTCGCTTAGTGCGAAACGCGACTCGTCAGCTCGTGTTTGCCGGATAAGGGACTGCTACAAAGTCCAACGGGGCAAGCCGCCTCGCCACAGCTTGGTGGTCGGATTGAGGAATGTGGTGATCTGACGAATCGCGAGCAGGCTCGCTCCCACGGGGATCTGCGGTGGGTTTGGTTTCCCCCCTCTCACAACCGTGCTGAAAACACCCTCACCCCATACTGCGGAATAATCCCGTCCGCCGTGACCAACTCCAGCCCTTCCGCCTGAGCCTGGGCAATCAACATCCGATCAAACTGATCGCGATGAATCTCCGGTAACTTACCCGCCTGCTGTCCATGGAACAGCGAAATCGGCAGCTTGGTAAAACCCTCGTCCTCAACCAGCGCTTCAAGATCCTCTGGAGCCTCCAGCATCCCTTTAGCCTGCTTGATCGATATCTCCCAGATCGAAGCGGCACTCACCAGGACCTGATTACGCGGTTCCCCAATCATCTGTCGAGCGTCTGCGCCCAGTGAAGGATCATCGGACAGCCACCAAAGAAACGCATGGGTATCCAACAACAAGCGCCTCACAGGCTGCCCTCGAATCCATCAATGATGTCTTCAGGCGTTTTGTCAAAATCCGCAGACATCCGAATCTTCCCCTTCAACCGTCCAGGCTTGCGCGCCCGCGGTGTATCGACATGAGGCAGCAGATCGAGATAAGGCTTGCCGGCCTTGGCGATTACCACCTTGTCACCGTGCCATGCACGTTCAGCAAGTTGGGAGAGTTGAGATTTTGCCTCGTGCATGTTTACTTGCACCAGTTCATTCATATGGCACCTCCATAGAGTTAGCTAAGCTAGACTAAGCCGGTGGTTTTCATAGGCAAGGTGTCGAGCTGACCGTCTGTCAAAAAGAGATCTTGCTCGCGAGGGTTGTGGCCGGTAACGCGTACAACAGCGGATTTTGTTTAGGTGGCACCGGCTGCGAAGCAGTCTTCAGGTGAACAACGCGTTCTTTCTGGCATACCGCGTTTGCTGGTTTTGGGATCGCTTCGCGACCCAACAGGGATAAATCCCCTCGCCACAGGTCAGTGGCAGACGTTACTGATGCAATCGGCTCAGATACCGCACTCAAATCCACTGAGGAGGTCCCCAGCGGTCTTGTTGAACCTGCGGACATCCGATTCTGCCCCCTGCAGCCGCCCAGGCTTGCCATACACTTCTGCCCTTTTTCGCCTGAGCTTCGACAGTAGTTAGATTTTGCCTAGATACCTATACGCTGTCTCGCAAAACTTGGCTTTTCGTCTAGAATCTAAGACATTACCAATGCAGGAACTATGATAACGTCAAGACCATGCGCTAATGCCCGCATACTAGACAAAAACGTCGTCATACCTACTCAATGATTAGATTTTTATACACAGTGCGCGCTCTGCAAGGATGAAAGTTAAATCCTCGCTAATGCCTATTATTGAATACACAAAGCGACTATTTACCAAATTTGGCCCAGGAATCTAGACACTATGCGCCTCCAAGCCATGACTGACGATGCGATTGCTGCCGCCATCGGTGCGCGGATACAGGAGTTGCGCCTGAAAAAAAATCTGAGTCAGGAGCAAGTGGCTGTGGAAGCCGGCATTAGCCGTCAAACCTTGATAAACCTTTTGAAGGGGAAAGGGACTCTGGTGAACCTGGTGGCCGTCCTGCGTGCCATCGGTGAGCTTGATAGGGCGACTTCACTTGTTCAAGCTGTCCCGCCGAGCCCATTGCAGGTGATCAAGATGGCCGGTAGTCACCGCGTGCGGGCAACCGGTTCACGAGCGGTGGGTAAAACGTCGGCAGGAAGCGGTAAAGTCCCAGTGCCTGGAGGCAAAATCAAAAAGGAGGTTGAGTGGTGATTACAGCAAAGGTGTATCTGTCAGAGAGGTTTGTTGGGGGGCTTCTCTGGGATGAGGAAACCCAATTAGGGCTGTTCGAATACGATCCCGAATTCGTCAAAACGGGCATCGAGATCTCGCCGATCCACATGCCACTGGCAGCCAATCAAACTTATTCCTTTCCCAGTCTGAATAGGGAAACTTACAAGGGTCTGCCGGCGATTCTGGCGGACTCATTACCGGACGATTTCGGTAACGCACTGATCGATGCCTGGCTGGCTAAACAGGGCCGGGACAAGGCGACTTTCACTCCCGTCGAACGGGTTTTATACCAAGGCGCCAGAGGGATGGGTGGTCTGGAATATCGCCCGGCCCTTAATGGTTCTGCCAAGGCCAGTGAAAGTTTCCAGATTGAGGCGCTCGTACAGCTCGCCAGCGAAGTGCTTTCTCAACGTGAAAGCTTGGCGGATCGCCTGGAAAACCACGATCCCGACATTGACGATGAAGCGCTTCAACGCTTGATTCAGGTGGGCACCAGCGCCGGTGGTGCTCGAGCAAAAGCAGTCATAGCGATGAACGCGGCTGGGGAGATTCGCTCAGGGCAAGTCAAAGCACCCAAGGGCTTTACCTACTGGCTGCTGAAATTCGACGTTGCCAAAAACACCGATGTTCTTGCCGACTCAAAGGGCTTCGGCCGCGTGGAGTACGCCTATTCGCTCATGGCGAAAGCGGCCGGCATCACCATGAGCCCCTGCGAATTATTGCAAGAAGGCGGCCGCGCTCATTTTTTGACGAAGCGTTTTGATCGGACCGACGACGGAGACAAAATCCACATGGCCACCCTGTGCGCATTGGACCATGCCGACTACAAACAACCGGGCGGCTATTCCTATGAGGAGGCCTTTGCGGTAATGCGAGTCCTCGGGCTCTCGCGCAACGACGCTATCGAATACTACCGCCGCATGGTGTTCAACGTAGTTGGACGCAATCAGGATGACCACACCAAGAACACCAGCTTTTTGATGGACCGCGAAGGCACATGGTCGCTTTCCCCCGCCTATGATGTTTCGTGGTCGTACCAACCGGGCAGCTTTTGGGTTGAGACCCATCAAATGACGGTCAACGGCAAGCGCGACAAGTTTGAACTCGCCGACTTGGAGGCCGTGGCCAAACAAGTCCGTGGTATCGATGCTGCGACCATTATCAAAGAGGTTTGCGCTGCAATGAAGCGTTGGCGTGAAATCGCGGAATCGGTGGGCGTAGCGCCGCGGTTGATTGATGAAATTGAAAAGACTCATCGTCTTTACCTTGGCGAAGGCTTTGCTTGATGACAGTGACAAACTCATCATCGATCGCGCCACCAGCAGGGCATCTACTTAGCTCATGCTCATCGCTTCGATGCAGTTTTGATCCAGGCTACCGGAAATCGTTGACCTACCTGAATACTCGGTAATCGATGGTCTTATGCGTGTCTTCACAGACCGCCTAGGGGTCAGCTGAAGTCAGCAGCTTGGGTCAAAACCACATCAGCACCAAAGCCGGCTGCGATAGTGGCGGTTTTTTCGTTCAGTGATCACGCTTCTCCCTTGATGGCCAAAACGCTGCAGGGCACCTGATACAGAACATGCTCCGTGGTACTGCCAATCAGCTTGTCCACCCCTTTGTGATGGGTATTTCCCATTACGAAGACATCCGCTCGAGTATGAGTGGCAAAGTCGGCCATCGCTTTGGTTGGCGGCCCTGCAATGAAGTGTTGTCGCTCAGGTGGCACGCCGTGGCGTGCAGCCAAGGCAATGAAGCACTTTTCAAGTGACCGGCGCACGTCGTTGCTGAAGCCTGGCATCGTCACGGCGCCAGCACCTGCATCAGAGAAATGTGTGTGTGTCAGTTCATAGGCATACAGCATGTGCAATTCAGCATCACATTGCGTCGCCAATTCGTTCGCCGCCTGAATGACGCTGTCGTTGATTCCGCTGATCTGACCCTCTGGATGCGATGGATCAACCGCCGCCACAATCACCCGAGGAAGCGGACACCTGACTTCGCTGACCAGATGTATGGGGGTTGGACATTCGCGCAACAACTGCCAATCCAAAGGCGTGACGAATACGCGTTTGAGCGCTGATTCATGATGTACGTCCTTGATGATCAGGTCCGGCTGCATTTCAGCCACATGCACAAGGATCTCTTGCAGCGGGTCACGGGTCAATGCAACTTCGGTGGTCACATTAATGCCCTTCCTGCGCATGAGTTCGGCCTCATCCGTCAACCACTGCAGGTTCTCCTGCCGGCAACTCTCACGAAGTTGTTCACTGTTGCTCATTAACCGCATAAGGTCGAAGTCTTCGATGAACACCGCGATATGCAGCGCTGCGCCTGTGGCATCGGCAAGTGCGATTGCCCGCTCCATCGCCGGCGAGTGACGCATGGTTGGACCTGCGATCAGAAAGAGTCGTTGATACTGCCTCATGTGACACCTCCAAACGTTCTGGGTTATCCGCTAGCGCCCCCAGCACCCTCGCTTGTCCCACCATTGACGATCTTTTATCGCCTCAACTACCTGGATCGACACTATCAATATACGCTTGCATCACCGGCTTAGCAGTTGCCAAGATCTTCACAGACCGCCTAAGGGTCAGCTGAAGTCAGCAACTTGGGTCAAAACCGCACCAGCACCAAACAGCGGTGTTCTCGGGTTTTCGCGAGCTCACTCCCTCCTACAGGGGAGGTGTGTTGCCGTTGATTTTTCGGTGTGTTGAAAACAGTCAGTGCAACCCGCCCCGCCTCCCGCTATTAATACCCTTCCCCACTCAAGGAGCCGAGTCCACCATGAAATTCGACCTCGCCTACTGCCTCAGCCTCGACGACAAGTTGTCGATTTATGATGTGCGAGATTTGAATTTCGACGAGACGATGGAGTTCGATTCCGCCAAGGAACACTTCCAATGTCCCAATGACGCCTGCAGGTCGGCATTCGATGCGGCGAATGTGTTGACGACGTTCAACGCCAAGAACGTGAATTACGTTCGCACCCCGCACTTCAAGAACACGCCCAGCACCCGGCATGTGGCGGATTGTCCTTATGTCAGTCTCAAGTCCCCGGCGTCGGGTGTGGACGCGGACGGTGCGGAAACGGATGACAGTCGCGAGGAGCATTTCCCGTCGGAGTTGTTGCTGACGCGACGTCAGTATGTGCGTAAGTCGTCGAACCCGACGGTGGCGGCGGATGGGGTGCGGGGCGATCCGCAACATCTTGCACAGCCCAGCGATTCCGAGCATCCGAGCCGCGAATCAGCACCGGACAAGACCAGTGTCTTCGCCCACCCGGTGGAGTGTTTTGTGTCGAACTTCGAGGACAAGGACCTGCTCAAGCGCACGCCGCTGAAGATTGGCGAGCACACGGCGCCTTATGGTTCGTTCTTCAAGAAGATCGAGTACCTGACGGATAACAAGGGGCTGATTTACTGGGGCAAGATCAAGGAGATCAAGGATTACACGCAGAGCTTTCGCATCGATTTCGAGCAGAAGGTCTGGTTCAAGCAAGCGGATGAGGCGAAGAAGAAGCCTTACTCGGTCAATGTTTACCTGAGCAAGAAGTTGATCGAGAACTACCGCAAGCGCAAAGCGTTTCTGGAGGAGATCAAGCATGCCATCGACAGTGAGGCGCAGTTGTATTGTTTCTTTTATGGCGTGACGCCGGAGTTGAAGCAGGTGCCGAGCAAGAAAAACCCCGAGCAGACGTTCGGGGTGTTCAGTGCGAATATCGAGAACCTGGATCACTTCATTATTCGTGAGGCGCCGGGGTTCAAAGGCTAGCTCTCAGGACCACAAAGATATCTCCACGGCTCATTGCACTTCTTGAGCAAGCTGCCGTTCGAACGCCCATATCTTCCGCTTCACTTCCATGCGCCGTTCACGGGCTGCTTGAGTGGCGGGCTCATCCAGACCGACATATCGCCGCAACCAATGAACAATCATTTCCTCATCCGGGTAGTAATAGTCCTTGTGGCCTTTGCTACTTCTCGGGGTGTCGTTCATATCGCCATCGAAACGGCCCGCAGAGAATTCATCGGCGGGTAAGGTTCCCCAATCTGCTGCGAAACCCTCAAAAACCCAGGCAATTTCGTTGAGGTGTTTTTGCGCACCGCGATGACCGCGTTTGTAAAAGACGGACTCGCTACAGCTCTCCTGGAAGCGCTCCATCATCGGCTCGTCATCAACCCATTGAAGGAGGTCGTGCTGCCCCGCGTGGCGCATCAGTCCGTAGATCCAGCGCTCGGAAAACCGGTGAACAAAACCCTCGACGTCAGCCTTCTTGGCATCCGCGAAAATCATGCAATAACGGGTTTGCACATGGATGACAAACAACACGTGCTTGAGTTGCACCGTGATGGCGTGGACCAGCCACTGCTCGGCGAATTCAACGGCTTCATCGTCCTCGATAACGGGCGATGGCGGTTTCTCCACCGGAGTGTGCCCTTGCTCACGCGGCTGAAGAAGTTGCTGGCTGCTTCGGTGCAGTTGAAGATCAACATTCTGGTTCTCTGGTAAATGCTTTAAAAATTATGAGTCTTCAGCCCATTCAATCTCGTAGGGCTGGCGAACGGCGTCGGAGATTCTTGCACGTAACTTCTCGCTCAAAACCGACAAATCCTCATCGCTCAGCAAGTCATAGGCAACCATCAACATCAACGATAACCAGACTTCTGAGCGTCGACCAGTGTTGAATGCACTCGCCAGATCCTAGTCTCGACTTCGCATCAGGCGATAAAGCGTACGGTATCGCGCGTGAGCTGATAAGGCTTCGTTTTGAGCGATGGCGATTTGTGCGATACCGCGCAGCGGACTTAACGTACCGTCATGCTCAGCATCACGATGATCAACAATCCAATATAGACCCAAGCGTGTAATCGATCCGGTATCCGCCCGATCCACGGCGTAGCCAATCGAATGCCCACCAACGATCCCATCGTCAAAACCGCAAACGCCAGCAGATCCACATAACCGACAAACCAAGTGCCCAAATCAAACTCGGTGAACCCCGCCATCACCATGTAAGTCAGCGTCCCGGCCAGCGCCACGGGCAGGCTTAAAGGATTAGCCATGGAAGTCGCCTGAGACATGCTCAACCCGCATCGACGCAACATCGGCACGGTCATGACGCTGCCGCCTACACCGAGAAACGTGGCAATGACGCCGATTCCTACGCCGCCTCCGGACACTTCTGCCCTTCCCAATCGTCGTGGATTTTTTTTGTCGGTATGCGTAAGAAATCCGCGCCTGAACAGGCAATCCACAATGGTCACACCCAAGTAGGCAATGAACGCATAGCGAATCACCTCACCACTCACCCACATCGCAGCCACCGCTCCGACCACCGCCCCCAATCCAATGAAGCCACCCAACGGCCACAGGTAATGGCGAATCAGATTACCCGCGCGGTGATGTTTTCCGGTGGCGACCAGTGTGTTGACGATCATCACGCAGGTCGAGGTGGCGACGGCGATGTGCATCGCCGATTGACCGATGGGGTCGTCGGCACCGTGGCTGGCCATGAGCATGCGGTACAGCAATGGCACGACGACGAAGCCGCCGCCGAAGCCGAATAACACAGCAGTAACGCCAGTCATGCAGCCGAAGAGTGTCAGCAAGAGATAGAGCATCGCGTGTCGTCCGTTGGTTGAGAGCGGTCGACGATAGAGCGATGTGGCTTGGCCTGCTTCAGCAAGTCAGCCAATAATGTTTGCATTTACGCCAACTGCTGGAAGCCGCTTGATGCGCAATGTTTCGATTGATGGGCTGGATGACACGCCACGGCAGGTGGTGGCGATAGGCACGGATTATTCCTACGGTCAGTTGTTGCCCCGTCATACGCACCGGCGGGCGCAGTTGTTGTACGGCGCCACCGGGGTGATGCAGGTCAGCACGCACGATGGCAACTGGGTGGTGCCGCCGCAGAGGGCGGTATGGATTCCAGCGGGGGTGGGGCATGAGGTGTTAATGCATGGGGTGAGCACGCGGAGCGTGTACATCGAACCGGGGGCGGTTGATTTGGGCAGTCGTTGTCAGGTGATCAGCGTTTCACCGTTGATGCGGCATTTGCTGATGGAGGCGGTGGAGATTCCGTTGGCGTACGACGAGGTCGGGCGTGATGGGGCGTTGATCGACTTGCTGCTGCACGAACTGACGCGTAGTGCTCACTTGCCGTTACACATTCCGCTGCCCGTCGATGCGCGGCTGCTCGGGTTGTGCCAGGACTTCTTGCAGCGGCCCGATGCTCATCAGTCGCCGCAGCAATGGGCGGATCAGTTGCACGTCAGTCTGCGCACGTTCAATCGCCTGTTTCGCCAACAGACCGATCTGAGTTTCAGCCAATGGCGACAGCGCGCCTGTGTGGTGCTGGCCCTTGCGCGGTTGGCGGTGGGTGAACCGGTGACGCGGATTGCGCTGGATTTCGGTTACGACAGCCCGGCGGCATTTTCGACGATGTTTCGCCGTGTGTTGGGTCAGGCGCCGTCCGTCTGGTTGGAAGGGGCGAAATAGCAGAAATCAAAAAATGAATTTGATCCGGGCGCAAAACAACTGTACAAAATCACAGTACTTTCTGAATCAGCACTCTTGAGCCCGGAGAACACCATGGCTTCTTATGCGATGAAAATCACCCTGGAACGTATCGCCCTCTTCCAATTCACCCCCGCCCATTGCGCCCAGGCCCGGGCGATGTTGGGTTGGAGCGTTGATGAGCTTTCCCGGGAGTCTGGCGTTTCGATAGACGCGATTGAGCGATTTGAGGCCAGGCGCGATGTGGCGGATGCTGATCGGCTGGCGTTGGCGTATCGGTTTGAGTCGGAGGGGTTGGTGTTCTTCCCGGGGTTTGCGCCGGGGCGGGGGATGAGTGTCAAAGGGTCTGCGTCGAATGCGGTGGGGCGGGTAGATTTTGCAATGGTTGAGTGATGTGCAAGGTCGCAGCTCTAATGCTCGATGAGCGTTTCAGCTGCGACCTTCATCCACTACGGCTTGAACGCAGGCGTCCGCCGCGCATGGGACACTTGTTCATACCCGTAGGCCAATGCCAGAAGGTTGGCCTCGCTCCAGCGCCGTCCGTAAAAGAAGACCGACGTCGGCACGCCGTCATCGTCGATCCCGGTAGGCACCATGATGCCGGGGTATCCCGCCAGCGGTACGACGTTCATGGCAGGTGAAGCGACATCCGAGACGATGGCATCGAGTTGATGCGCTACCAGCCACTGATCAATGGCTGCGGCGTTTTCACTTTGAATTTTGTGCCAAAGCTTATTGTAGGTTTGCTCGTCAAAAGCAATCTTGCTGGCCTCTATCAACGTGTCTTGACCATGACCTTCGACGTTCGGGGCATTGAACAGTACAAGGTCTTCCAGTGTGGAGGCGGGAATGCCGGTTCGAGTCGCAAGGTAGCGAGGCAAGTCACGCTTGATGCCCATGTGAAATGCCTCTTCCACCTGTTTTGATAGTGGATCATGGAGCTCCACGGGTATGAGCGTTGCACCGGCAGCCTGCATGAGTTCCAACGCTTGAGAAAAGTCAGGGTCGGTCAGGAGCGGCAAATTGCTGCGATCGAACTTGGCAGGGTAACCAATCCGCCGTCCGACCAGTGCGTTGGGACGCAACAGTGCGGTGTAATCCACGTTGTCCAGGCCATGGGGCTTTTTGACTGGATCGGCCGGATCGATGCCGGTCATGGCATTCAACAAAAGCGCCGCATCGCGAACTGTGCGTGCCATGGGTCCGGGTGTATCCAGTTTGTGAGTCACGGGGACGATGCCGCTACGACTCAACAGACCTACCGTGGGCTTGATACCCACAACACCATTCAGGGACGCCGGGCAACTAATCGAGCCAGCGGTTTCGGTTCCGACGGCCAGCGGGGCGAAGCCTACGGCGACGGCCGCAGCAGAACCCGTGCTTGAACCGCAGGGATCGCCACTCAACACGTGCGGGTTTTTGGTTTGCCCGCCGCGCCCGCTCCAGCCGCTGGGAATGGCAGGGTCGCGGAAATTAGCCCATTCACTGAGATTGGTTTTTCCCAGAATCACCGCCCCCGCCGCCCGGAGGCGCTGTACGATGAACGCATCCTGCGCGGCGGGCTGCCCAACCATGGCCAGTGAGCCGGCGCTGGTCTGCATCTCATCGGACGTGTCGATGTTGTCCTTGAGCAATACCGGGATGCCATGCAACGGCCCTCGGACATGCCCTGATGTTCGCTCCTGATCCATGGCTTCAGCCATGGCCAACGCCTCAGGGTTTAGTTCGATTATCGCGTTGATCACTGGCCCTTGCTTATCGAGCGCGGCGATCCGCTGTAACAGGTGCTGAACGAGGCCGAAGGCGCTCAACTGATTGCGGTCCATCCTCTGACTGATTTCATCGACGCTTAAATATTCCAGCCTTGATTCGCGTGCCGGCGGGGTGCCGCTTGATTTGACTTCCATGTGAAAAAGATCCTAGTGATAAGTATTGGTCAACCGCTGACCCTTGTAGAAGTGAGGAGTCCCACTCCTTCTCCAGCCTACAGAGGCCGCTGGAAAAGTCCGTCATCGCTTATCGCCGGATCCCGTATGAATATTCACCCCCGTCTGTAGCCGTCCTAGCCAACACTCTCCTGATACACCTGCTGCTCAACTTCACACCACCAGGCATTGCCCCGCTGCGGATGCATCACATTGAACGCCTCCCCCATCTGCGGCGTGGTAATCGACACACTGCGTTCCCAGGCCAATGCCAGAATCCGGTCGAACGGCTCATACCAGGCGTGCATCGACAAATCGAAGGTGCCGTTGTGAATCGGCAGTAACCAGCGGCCTTTCAGGTCGATGTGCGCTTGCAAAGTCTGCTCCGGCTGCATGTGCACATCCGGCCACTCGACGTTGTAGGCGCCGGTTTCCATCAGTGTCAGGTCGAACGGGCCGTACTGTTCGCCGATGTGTTTGAAGCCGTCGAAGTAACCGCTGTCGCCACTGAAGAAGATCCGCGTGTCGCCGTCGATCATCACCCACGAAGCCCACAACGTGCTGTTGCCATCGAACAGGCCACGGCCGGAAAAGTGTTGCGACGGTGTGGCGACAAATTGGATGCCGGCGACTTCGGTGCCCTCCCACCAGTCCATCTGGCGCACTTTGCTGGCGTCGATACCCCACTTGATCAAGGTGTCGCCGACGCACAGTGGCGTGAGGAAATATTTGGCTTTGTCCGCCAGTTTGAGCACAGCTTGATAATCGAGGTGGTCGTAGTGATCGTGTGACAGGATCACCGCTTCGATCGGAGGCAATTCTTCCAGGCTGATGGGCGGCTGGTGAAAGCGCTTCGGACCGGCCCATTGCACCGGCGAGGCGCGTTCGGCGAAGACGGGGTCAGTGATCCAGAATTTGTCCCGCAGTTTCAGCAATACCGTGGAATGGCCGAGGCGGTAGATGCTGTGGTTGGGCGCGGCGATCAACGCATCGAGGGTCAGGCGTTGCACCGGAACGGCAGCGGTCGGACGGGTGTTGCGCGGTTTGTGGAAGATCATGTTCCACATGATGCGCACCATTTTGCCAAAGCCTCCACGTTGCACGGGTGCATGGTTTCGGAAAAGCCCTGCTGCCTGACGGGAAGCTTGCGGTGCAGAGACGTTAGTAGATTTGGCCATCACGGTATGACTCCAGGAAACCGCACGATTCGCAGTTTCTGCGGTGGGACGATAATTGGCCAAGGCACGCACGCATCAGCCGAACACTCTATTTTTGGCTGGGCAGGATTAACAAAACATTACACTGCACAGTGTAGTTTCAAGGTTGCATCAAAGCCGTTCACAAGTAAACTGCTGAGTGTAATTCTTATCTTCTTCTGACGAAGCGTACTTATGACCGCACCACAGCGCCTGACCGACCGAAAACGCGAAGCGATCATTCAAGCGGCGATTGCCGAATTCCGTGCCAGCGGTTTCGACATCACCAGCATGGACAAGATCGCCGCCACCGCTGGCGTGTCAAAGCGCACGGTGTACAACCACTTCCCCAGTAAGGAAGCGTTGTTCGCCGAAATCCTCAATCAGTTATGGGCGCGGGTGACAGCTGAACAGGAAACGGCCTACAGCCCTGACTTACCCTTACGCGAACAGATGCGCCTGATGCTGATGGCGAAATTGCAGATGTTGGGCGATGACAATTTTCTCGACCTGGCGCGGGTGGCCATTGCAGCGACGATCCACTCTCCGGAGCGCGCACAGGATATGGTCGCAAGAATGGGCGAGCACGAAGAGGGCTTGACCGTGTGGATTCGTGCCGCCCAGGCCGATGGACGATTGAAGCCGGTCGATCCGGAGTTTGCTGCCCAACAGGTTCAGGGAATGCTCAAATCCTTTGCCTTCTGGCCCCAGATTTCGATGGGGCTGCCCGCCCTCGCACCCGAGATGCAAACCACGGTCGTGGAGTCGGCGCTGGACATGTTCCTCGCCTGCCATCAGCTTTAAACGCAGTTCACGGCAGTTTCAACGCCCGTCCCAACTCATCGAACAATGTCACCACCGAGCGCAAGGCGCGACAGTCCGGACGGGTCAGTAACCACAGCGCCGTGTCGTAACCGTGCAACGGCTCGCTCAACGGTTGCAGCCCGTCACTGATCAGAAAGTCCGGCAACGCCGCGACACCGAGCCCGGCCCGCACCAGTTCGGTGACCGACAACATGCTGTTGCAGCGAAAACCCGGTGTGACGCCGGGCAACTGCTGGCGGCGCCACGCGACAGTCGGGTGATCGGGCAGGAAGTCGTCCGGAGCGATCCAGGTCAGCGAAGACAGATCTGCGGCGTCAATCGATTTCAAATACGTCGTGCTCGCACAGACTCGATACGACACCTGTGCAAGACGTCGACCGACCAAATGCTCGGGCGGCGTTTGAGTCAGACGCAAGGCGATGTCCGCGTCTCGGCGGCTGAGGTTGGCGAAGTCATTGGACGTACTCAACTCGAGAGTCAACGCCGGATAGCCGGGCATGAACTGCGCCAGCGCCGGCACCAACAAACCTTGCAAGACCGAATCGGTGCAGGTCAGTCGCACGGTGCCGCTGATGACTTCACCGCCCTGCTCCACGCCGATGCGCGCCGCTTCCAGCGCTTGTTCAGCGCGCTCGGCCTGTTCGGCCAACGCCTGCGCCAGGCTGGTCGGCAGGTAGCCGGCGCGGCTCTTTTCGAACAGTTGCTGACCCAGCGCGGCTTCCAGTCGGCGCACGGCGCGGAACACGGTCGAGACGTCGACCTTCAGCAGCGTCGAGGCCCGGGCCAGCGAGCCGCCGCGCACCAGAGCGAGGATCAGAGACAGGTCGGGGTAATCCAGTCGATAGTGCGTTGCTGCATTGATCACTTGGGATAACGCCAATATTGAGTGCGTGAACGCCAATCTATAGTGGGTTCCAGGAATCAACAAGCGTCGAGAGCACTCATGGAAAACACCGCCATTCGCATCGCCCTGATCGGCGATTACGACCCGCAAGTCACCGCCCACCAGGCTATTCCCGTCGCCCTCGGCATGGTTGCCGAACACGCCGGACTGGACGTGCAGTTCCAGTGGTTGGCCACCGATGACATCAACGACGACACGCCGCTGGAAGACTTCGACGGTTTCTGGTGTGTGCCGGCCAGCCCCTACCGCGACATGGACGGCGCGCTGCGAGCGATTCGTTTTGCCCGCGAACAACGGCGACCTTTCCTCGGAACGTGTGGTGGTTTTCAACACGCCGTACTCGAATACGCCCGCAACGTTCTGGGTTGGGAGGATGCCGAGCACGGCGAGACATCACCTGATGCGACGCGAGCGCTGCTCATGCCGCTGACCTGTGAGCGGGTGGAAGTCATCGACAGCGTTCATCTCGTTGAAGGTTCGTTGATCGCCAAAGCGTACGAAAGCGACGAAATCCATGAAGGCTATCGCTGCCGTTACGGTGTGAATCCTGAGTTCGCACAGGCGCTGCTGAGCCAACAGTTGTGCGCCGTAGGACATGATTCAACGGGGGATCTGCGAGCGGTGGAATTACGCGGGCATCCGTTCTTTGTCGCCACGCTGTTTCAACCGGAACGTGCCGCTCTCAAAGGTCAGCTACCACCGCTGGTCAGTGCGTTGATCGAAGCGTGTGCGAGGCAGACTTCATGATTTGCCCAGACACCGGGTTCAGGCAGTAAATGATGCAGTGTTCTCAAGGCCGTCTTCGCGAGCAAGCTCGCTCCCACAGGTTTTATGTACGACACAAATCCAGTGTGGGAGCGGGCTTGCTCGCGAAGGGGCCAGCACAAACACTGCAGATCTCAGCTCTGTACAAGGCTGCGCACCGCCGAAATCTCCGGCACTTCCCGCCGATTCATGTACACCCGCAACGGCTCGGTAATATTGATCCGGTCATCAATGTTCTGATCCAGCAACAACTGAATCAACTCGCGCTTAAGCGTCATGGCCTGCTCCGGCCCCGGCGCCCAGACAAATTCACTCGCCGGAATAATGCCGTCATCCGCCACGTCCATGCCGAAGGAATCTTCGCTGAAACGCACGATGTACTGGCCGGTTTTGCGATTGAGGCCGACGAAGCCTTTGAGCTGTTCGGCGGCCTGGCAGATGAGTTCGGAAGTGATGCGCATGATAAACCTCACACAAGTGATCGATGGTTTACACGCAGGGCAAGATGAATGGCGTTCCCTCTGCCGGGGAAACTGCCGTGGCCAAGAGTACTGCAAAGAGCCGCACAAAAGCGCTGAAAAAATCTGCTTTAAACACGTTTATGTCGGTCTCGCGATAGCGCAAGCAGCGCTCAGTTGTTAAAAGGGACGTCTTTGAAAACACTCTGCGAAAGGATCTCGACCATGCCTGTTACTTTCATCAAGAGCGCCCTGTTGCTGGGCGTGCTGCTCGGCCTCGGCCAGGCGCAAGCCGCCAGCGAGCCAGACCCCACCACACTGGCGACCCGTTCGGGTATCCCGCATCCCGCCGTGATCGCTCACCGCGGCGCATCCTTTGATGCACCGGAATCCACCGCCGCCGCCTATAAACTGGCGCGCGACCTCGGTGTCGACTACCTGGAACTGGACCTGCAACGCAGCAAGGACGGCGTGCTGTTTGCCCTGCACGACAACAACCTGCAACGCACCACCGACGTCGCCAGCAAATTCCCTGAGCGCAAGGACAGCCCGGCCAACGCGTTCACGATCGCCGAACTCAAAACCCTCGATGCCGGCAGCTGGTTCAACACCGCGTACCCGGATCGCGCGCGCCCTTCTTTTGCGGGCCTGAAAATCCTGACCCTCGACGAAATCATCGACATTGCCCAAGGCAATCCGCTACACAAGCCTGGCCTGTACATCGAAACCAAAGAGCCCAAGCAATTCCCCGGTATCGAGCGCGACCTCAAGGATAAATTGCAGGATCGTGGCTGGCTGAGTCCGGCCGGTTCCAAACTGGCGAAAAGCAATCTGGCGGTCGGCCAGGGCAAAGGCAAGGTGGTGTTGCAAACCTTCGAGAAGAGCAGCCTCGAACTGCTGGAAAAAGAGATGCCGCAAGTGCCGAAGATCCTGTTGCTTTGGGTAGGCGAAGGCAGCATCGAGCCCAAGTCCAAGGTGACGTTCGCCGAGTCCGGCGACAAGGACAAAGCCACGTACTACGCCAAACAGGAACCGAAGGACAAAGCCGAATTCCAGCAATGGGTCGAGTACGCCAAGGCTCAGGGCGCCATTGGCACCGGGCCTTCTGCGGCGCTGACCCAGGGTGGCGATCAGAGTTATTCCGACCTGGTGAAACCGTGGATGAATCAGTACACCCACGATCAGGGTTTGTTGGTGCACGTCTACACCATCGATGATGCGGTGGATTTCAACAAAGTCATGGACGCCGGCGTCGATGGCATCTTCACCAACCGTGCCAGCGAACTGTTGAAGTTCTACAAACGTCCGGCCGCGGCAAGTGTTGCGCAGTTGTTGCAGAACAACGGGTATTGATCCAGAACCGAGAGAGCGTGGGAACGATCGTGTCACGGGAATTTAAGCGTGAATTAAGTTGCCATATTTAATCTGGCCCCACTTAAACAGCTAACCCCAAGGAATGAACCGATGAAAACGTTGACTGCCCTGTTCACCGCTGCCGCCCTGACCCTTACCGCCGGCCTGGCCCATGCGGATGATGTTCCGGTCGATCAGATCCCTCAGTTGGTCAAGGACAAAAAAATCAAGCCGCTGGAAGAGCTGAACCAGATCGTAATGAAGCTGCACCCGGGTGCCACGATTACAGACAGCGACCTGGACAACCACTTCAACGGCTACGAGTACGAAGTTGAACTGAAAGACGCCAAAGGCGTCGAGTGGGATGTGGACCTGAACGCCGCCACCGGCGAAGTCCTCAAAAACAAGCAAGACGACTGATCCCCGCACACAACAAAGCCGCACGATTTTCGGATCGTGCGGCTTTTCTGCGTTCCGGTGACGCTTACGCGCTCAGCCGCGCCGTCACTTGATTCAACTGCCCCGACAACCCGTGCAGGTTGTGACTGGCTGCTTCGGTGCGTTGCACGTTGTCCAGGTTGGTGCTGGCGATGCTGGTGATTTCGGTGAGGTTGCGCGAGATGTCTTCCGCGACCGAAGTCTGCTCTTCGGCAGCCGTGGCGATCTGGCGGTTCATGTCGCGGATGGCCTCCACGGCTTGGGTGATGCGTTCCAGCATGGCACCGGCCTGAGTCACTTGCTCGACGCTTTCTTCACTGCGCGACTGACCGCTTTCTATCGCCTGGGCCGCGTCCACCGCACCGGTTTGCACGGTTTGAATGATCTGATTGATCTCGATGATCGACGCCGCCGTGCGCTGGGCCAGGCTGCGTACTTCATCGGCCACCACCGCGAAACCGCGCCCGGCTTCACCGGCACGGGCCGCTTCGATGGCCGCGTTGAGCGCCAGCAAGTTGGTCTGCTCAGCGATGCCGCGAATCACTTCCAGCACCTTGCCGATACGGCCGCTGTCGGTTTCCAGCTGTCGAATGACCGTCGCGGTGTTGGCGATTTCGCCGCGCATGCGGGTGATGGTGTGGATGGTGCCTTGCATGACTTTTTCGCCTTGCTGGGCGGACTGGTCGGCGTCATCCGCCGCACGTGCGGCATCCGCAGCGTGGCGCGCGACTTCCTGCGCGGTGGCGGACATTTCGTTCATCGCCGTGGCCACCTGGTCGGTGCGGTTGAACTGCTCGTTGGTACCGCTGGCCATGAGGCCGGCGATCGCTTTCAGCTCACCGCTGGCGCTGTCCAGATCCTTGGCGCTGATCTGTAAACGACTGAAGGTGTCTGCGAGGAAATCGCGCAGCGTGTTGGCCGCTATCGCCAGTTTGCCCAGTTCATCCTGACGGGTGCTGGCCACGCGTTCGGCAAACTTGCCCTGGCTGAGTTGCGCCACGTAGTCGATCAATTTGCGAATCGGCTCGACCAGGTTGCGGTTGACCAGCCACAAGCTCAACAGGCCGATCAACAGACCCGAAGCGAGCATCACAATGATCCCCAGCAACACAGTACGATCGGCGCTGGCGCTGATCTGCTTCGAGTGTTCCGTGCCCTGCTTGCGCAATTCGCTGACCAGTTCGCTCATCTGATCGCTGGTCGCCCGGTCGACGCCCTTCACCGCGGTGTCGCCCGCTGCTGGATCGGCACCGGCCGCCACGTACGCATCGCGGCCCTTCTGGTAGGCCGCACCCAACAAGCGGTGTTCGTCACGCAGGCGTTCGATGCGGGTTTTGAGTTGCGGCTCGATGCCTTTCTGCCCGGCAAGTTCGCCGAGGATGCCCTGCACATCACGCTGACGATCTTCGAATTGCTTCCAGTACTTATCGCGGTCCGCCGGTTGCTTGCCGCGCAACAGGACGTTTTTCCATTCCTGGACCTGCACCTTGAATTGTAGGTTGGCTTCATCGATCAATTGCGAGGTGCGCAGCGGGCCATCGATCAGATTCGCGTAACTCTGAACGCCGCTGGACAGAAAGTGAAAGCAGGCCAAAGCGATCAACAGCATCGCCAACAGGCTGCCGCTCAGCAGGGCGAGAATTTGCGCTCTCAAGGACTTTTGCAAAAACATCGGAAGGTACTCATGACAGGAATGAGGCACGCCCGGGGTGAGGCGTGAAAGTAGTCCGGACATCCCTGTCTGCGGCGTTGGCTGGTGGCCGAAGGCGCGCAACTTAACCCAAGCTTAATCGGCGCGCCAGAGCGCTTCTTGAAGAAAAGCCGACCATTGGTAGCGCAATCGTGTGCGTTATTTAATCTTCACAAAAATGTCATCACGGCTTGCGATGATGCGGCTCAAGTGAACCTGTGAAACCCGCGACAGGCGCCCCCTCTCAGCGAGACCTAATGAATCACAGCATCGACCAAAGCCATCGCGACCCAGACCTGTTCGGTCTGCTGTACGGTTTCAGTTTTCGCCCCGGCGAACGTGGCCGTGAAATCGATTCGGCCAAGGCGTTGCAGTGCCTGCAACAACCGGGCGACAGCGACGAATTTCTCTGGCTGCACCTGAACCTCGCCCACGCCGCGTGCGAGCGCTGGATGAAAAATCATCTGGAATTGCCCGACGAGTTTTTCGAAGCCTTGCATGAAGGCTCCCGTTCGACACGCATCGAGCATGTCGATTCGGCATTGCTGGCGGTGGTCAACGACGTAGTGTTCAACCTCAGCAGCATGGTCTCGTCGGACGTGTCGACGCTGTGGGTGTGCGCCCGCAGCCGGCTGATCATCAGCGCGCGCCTGCAACCGCTGCATTCGGTGGACAAATTGCGTTCGTCGGTGAAGGCCGGGGAGTGCTTTCGCTCGCCATTGGAATTGCTGGTGCATTTGCTGCGCGACCAGGGTGAAGTGCTGACGCAGATCGTGCGCAAGACCAGCCTCAGCGTCGATCAGATCGAAGATGAATTGCTGTCTTCGCGGCTGTCGACCAACCGCGCGGAACTGGGCGCCAATCGCCGGGTGCTGGTGCGCCTGCAACGACTGTTGGCGCTGGAGCCGGGCTCGTTGCTGCGCCTGCTCAACCGTCCGCCGCAATGGTTGCAAAAGGAGGACGTGAAGGAGCTGCGCAAGTCCACCGAGGAGTTTGCGCTGATCATCAACGACCTCACGGCCTTGGGTGAACGGATCAAGCTGTTGCAGGAAGAGATCGCCGCCAACCTCAACGAACAGAGCAACCGCACGCTGTTTACCCTGACCGTGGTGACGGTGCTGGCGCTGCCGATCAACATCATTGCCGGTTTCTTTGGGATGAACGTGGGCGGTGTTCCGCTTTCGGAGGATCCGCAGGGGTTCTGGATTCTGGTGGCGCTGGTCGCGACATTTACCGTGATTGCGGGGCGTTGGGCGTTTCGTAAGCGCCAGGATCTGTAGGAGCGAGCTTGCTCGCGAAAAACCCAAAGGCCGCGTTGGATATCTGGTTTACGCGTTATCGTTCACGACCATCGCGAGCAAGCTCGCTCCTACAAGGGCTGCGCTGGGTTCCCCCCCCAAAAAACAATTTGCCAACGGCGGCGGCTTGCAGATGAAGACCATCCGCAGCTCCCACAGGGAGATTTTTTTGCCGAGACAATGCTTTTCGTCGCAAATTCAGCAAATTGCGCTTTTATTGATCCACCGCCCTCCGGATTGCACTTCAGTTTGTTACCGTGATGCCGACTCTTAAGAGACTCGACGCATTCAGGAGTGGAATCGTGAATCTGTACATCAATCAGCTTCAACAAAAAGCTGACTTCAAAGAAGCCCTCTACGCCGGCGACATCTTCCTGAACACTCAACTGCGCGCCGCCAAAGAGCTGTGTGCGTTCGCTCAGGAAAGCATCACTGCGGCCTTCGACGGCGAGACCAATCACCAGGCGCTGCACACGCTGATGCCGGTGGAAGAATTCGTGGTACTGGTGACGCGCCTCAAGGGCCAGTTCACCAACAGCCTGCGTGCCAAGGAACTGATCCTGTCGTTCATCGACGAAATTGGCGTCGACCCCCGTGAATACATTTTCGACGTACCGCGCATTCGCGTGGTGCCGAACTATGACTATTTGCACGCGGGTGTCAGCTATGCCTACAAACCGCATCGCGACACCTGGTACGGCAGCGTCGATTGCCAGATCAACACCTGGATGCCGGTGCACACCATTAGCCCCGACCAGACCATGATGATCAACGCCGGCTATTTCGACGTGCCGGTGAAAAACACCTCCAGCGAATGGAGCCTAAACGACTGGATCAACAACCAGCGGCACAAGGCCAAGGACAACCTCAAGGAGGAAGTCCGCGTGCACCCGGTGCCACTGGAGGCGATCAACACCGCGTCTGAAGTGCGCGTCGCAGGGAACACCGGCGAGATGTTGGTTTTCTCCGGTTCGCACCTGCACGGCACGGTCGCCAACCACACCGAACAAACCCGCTTCAGCGTGGACTTCCGCCTGATGCACCTCGACGACCTCAAGCACAAGCGCGGCGCGATCAACGTCGACAGCGCCTGCCCTGACGTCGGCGCTGGCTTCAAAGACTATTTCCACGCCCACGACTTTTCTAATTTCCAAGGAATCGAAGCATGACCAAGCGTCGCATCACGCCCGCCGAGGCCCAGTACAACGAAACCCGTGCCAACGTTCTGAAACGGGTCGATGCCGAGTACGTGGCCGACGCCCCGTTTGTCTTCGCCAACCGCATCGGCGTGACCGCTGCGCTGTCGCGCATGGAGCTGTTCAAGAAAGTCGCTGAAGTACCGGGCGCGATCATTGAGTGCGGCGTGTACAAGGGCAACTCGCTGATGCTGTACATGCACTTGTCGATGATCCTCGAGCCGTACGCGATCAACCGTTCGATCGTCGGCTTCGACACCTTCGAAGGCTTCCAGAGCATCGACAAGAAAGAAGACCCGGCCGACGTCAACGAGACCATGTTCTCCGACACCGACCAGTCGTTGATTCAGGACATGATCGACGCCAACGACCTGCTGCGTCCGGTCAACCGTATCCCGCGTTGCGAGCTGGTCAAAGGCGACATCGTCAAGACCGTACCTGAATGGGTCAAAACCCGTCCGGACCTGGTTGTGGCCATGCTGATCCTCGACACCGACCTGTACGAATCGACCAAGGTCGCGCTGGAAACCTTCCTGCCGTACATGCCGAAAGGCGCGATCGTGGTGCTGGACGAAGTCGCTTACCGCAACTTCCCGGGCGAAACCAAAGCGTTGCGTGAAGTGCTCGACCTGAACAAGATCGAATTGAAGCGCTTGCCGTTCGATTCGTGCGTGGGCTACTTCCACGTTTGACCTGAGGGTTGACACCAAACCTGTGGGAGCGGGCTTGCTCGCGAAAGCGGATTCACATTCAACATTGATGTTGACTGACACACCGTCTTCGCGAGCAAGCCCGCTCCCACAGGTTGCGAGGCGTTTTCAGGTGGGTGTCCGGGCGCGGGTCATCATCATCCGCTCGCGCACCGTGTCATACACCCAGTGATAAACGTAGGTGTACGGCAGGAAGAACAGCAACACGCCGATATCCAGCAAGAAGGCCTGCCACAGGCTGACCTTCAGCCACCAGGCAATCAGCGGCACGCCCACCGCCACGAGTCCGCCTTCAAACAGCAGCGCATGGCCCCCCCTTAGCCAAGCGTTGCGCACCAGGTCGAAGCGCTCGAGCACGCGATCGAAAATCCCGTTGAACACCACGTTCCAGGCCAATGCCAACGCCGCGATCACCACCGTGACAACGCCCATGTCGAGCATCGGTTTGTCCATGATCCACGCCAGCAACGGGGTGCAGATCACGATGGCGAGCAGCTCAAAGCCGATGGCTTGAAAAATACGTTCAGTGATGGATTTCTGGATGTTCATGGGCAGAACTCCTAAGTGACTGTGGTTGCCATGATCCACTCTCGCATCGATACTTCATAACCAATAACCATCGATCAAGGCGATAGTTCATGGCCTCCCAAGAAGTGTTACAGGCGTTTGTGCAAGCGGCGACCCAAGGCTCGTTTTCCGCCGCGGCGCGCAAACTTGGCCGCAGTCAGTCGACCATCAGTGCGGCGGTCGCGAGTCTGGAGATTGATCTTGATTTGATCTTGTTCGATCGCAGCAGCCGCAAACCAACCCTGACCCCGGCCGGGCATGTGATGCTGCAGCGGGCCGAGGAGATTCTGGCGGCGATCAGCCGTCTGGAAATGACCGCCAGCCAGTTGGCTCAAGGGGTAGAACCGAAGCTGACGGTGGCGATTTCCGACACGTATCAATCCGACCGGTTCGAAGCGGCGCTCAGTGCGTTCGAGCAGCGTTATCCGGACCTGGAACTCGAATGCCTGATCGCCGAATGCGATGACCTGGTGGCGCTGGTGCAAGGCGGTCGGGCGCATGTGGCGTTCGCCGAGCAACAAGAAAGTTACCCGCCGGATCTGGTCAGTTCGACGGTACAGGAGCGCACGGAAATCGCTTTGTTCGTGTCCCGGGAGCATCCGATGGCAGCGCTGGCGAGCATCGATCAGGACATCTTGCAACAGCACCGGGAGCTGCGTCTGGCGACGATCGTCAATCCCTATGAAAGCCGCGCAAAGGGGCGCGTCTGGTCGGCACCGAGTTATTTGATGCTGCTGGAAATGGCTCAGGGCGGATTTGGTTGGGCGCCGTTGCCGCGATGGCTGGTGGGTCGGTTTGGCGCCGGAACGTTGCACGAATTGAACGTGCGCGGGTGGCCGAAACCGCTGTTCGTCGATGCACTGTGGTCGCGGCTTCATCCGCCGGGGCCGGCGGGCAGCTGGTTGTTGGCCAAGATGCTGGAATAGCGGTGCAGCCATTCGCGAGCAAGCCCGCTTCCACAGGGATATGCATTGAACCTGTGGGAGCGGGCTTGCTCGCGAAGAGGCCCGCCAGATCACATCACTTTAAAGCCTTGATCCGGGCCTCGATAAACCGCCGCTCTGGCACCTGCTGCGTCAATTCCAGCGCCCGCTCAAACGCCGTCCGCGCTTCGTCCACCCGTCCCAACTGCCGACAAAACTCCGCCCGCGCTGAATGTGCCAGGTGGTAATCCTGCAAATCGCCGCGCGCCAGAATGCCTTCAATCAACGTCAACCCCGCCAACGGTCCATCCCGTTTGGAGATCGCCGCCGCACGGTTCAACTCGATCACCGGCGAAGGTACGGCCGCCAAGAGGACGTCATACAGCCCCACAATCTGTAGCCAGTCGGTTTCCCCCGCCGTCGGCGCTTCGGCATGTACCGCCGCAATCGCCGCTTGCAGGCAGTAAGGTCCGAATCGCCGCGTACTCAGCGCCCGCTCGATCAGTGCGCAACCTTCGCCAATCAACCCGGCATCCCATAGCGAACGGTCCTGCTCATCCAGCAGAATCAGCTCGCCATTCAACGATGTCCGCGCCGGGCGCCGTGACTCATGCAGCAGCATCAGCGCCAGCAGGCCCATCACTTCAGGCTCAGGCAACAATTCCATGACCAATCGACCAAGCCGGATCGCCTCGCGGGTCAAGTCCTCGCGGGTCAGTTCAGCACCGATGGAGGCCGAGTAACCTTCGTTGAACACCAGGTAAATCACCCGTAGCACGCTGTCGAGTCGCTCGGGCAATTCCGCCAGGGTGGGCACTTGATAAGGGATTTTCGCATCGCGGATTTTCGCTTTGGCCCGCACGATGCGCTGGGCAATAGTGGCCGGTGCGCAGAGAAACGCCCGGGCGATTTCTTCGGTGGTCAGGTCGCAGACTTCGCGCAATGTCAGCGGCACTTGAGCATCCGCCGCCAGTGCCGGGTGACAGCAGGTGAAGATCAGACGCAAGCGATCGTCCTCCACGTCTTCGTCACTCCAGTCGGCCTGCTCCAGCATCTCCAGTTGAGCGATCAGCATCGGCCGGGACGCGGCAAACCGCGCACGGCGACGCAACACGTCGATGGCCTTGAAGCGCCCGGTAGATACCAGCCACGCCCTCGGGTTATTCGGCATACCGTCACGCTGCCAGCGCTCGACCGCGATAAAAAAAGCTTCGTGCAGGGCCTCTTCGGCGAGGTCGAAATCGCCGAGCAAACGGATCAGGGTCGCCAGGATTCGCCGCGACTCTTCGCGGTAAACCTGCTCGACCCGAGCCTTGACCGACACCCCGGGCATCAGTCCTGCATGCCTTTGGTCACCCGCGTTACCATGGAATCTCCTTGCTTGTGATAGTCAGGGATTCAACTCGCGAACTGGTCGCACCTCGACACAGCCCACCCGGGCGGCCGGAATGTTCCCGGCAACCTGGAGGGCTTCATTGAGGTCTTTGGCGTCGATCAGGTAGAAGCCGGCCAACTGCTCCTTGGTTTCGGCGAACGGGCCATCGGTGATCGACATTTTGCCGTTGCGCATGCGCACGGTGGTGGCGGTCTGCACCGACTCCAGCGCCTCGGCCGCCAGCATTCGGCCGCTGCCCTGGATCGATTCGGCGTAGGCCATGCACTCGGCGTCCTTGGGGCTTTCGGGCAGTGAGTGCAACTCCTGTTCGTTGCTGTAGACCAGGCATAAATACTTCATGGGGCTCTCCGGATCGAACGGATCAACTATGGCTGCAGTTTGGCGTTTTGGCGCTGCTTCCCGACGATCAGGGCTGCAAGCCGAACAGTGCGGTGCCGCTCGTCATGTCAAACGGGGCCGACCAGTGTTCGTGAACGATGCGCCATTGCCCGGCCTCGCGGCGGTAGCAGGCGGTCACACGCATCCAGCAAGCCTGGGTTTCGCCCTTGTCGTTGGTGCCGCCGCAATGGGCCAGCCAATGGGCAAACGAGATGTGCTCGTCCGCCACGATGTTCATGTGGTCGAAGTCGAACGTGTGCGGGCCCTGGCACATTTCCATGCACTCCAGCCAATGTGCGCGGTAGGCCGCCTTACCGCGAAATTGCAGCGCTTTGACTGCGTCGTAGGAGACGATTTCATCGGCATACAGCGCCATGATTTTTTCGACATCCTTGGCGATGACCGCCTGACGATAGGTGTCGATCAGGGTCTGGATTTCGTGGGTAGCCGTCATGGTGGTTTCTCCGTGGTTTTTGTTGTGAAGACACCCTTAGTCGTCCGGCAAGACGCCAGATCGACAGTCAAATTAAAAATAATCCATGGACGCAAACTCGTTAGAATCCGAAGCTCATTTCTGTTGGAAAAAGGAATCTCCAGTGACAACCCGACTCGTGCCTTACGAAACCCTGAACCCGCGCCAGCGCCAGCAGGTCGAGGCCATCGAAATTCATAAGGAACAAATCAGATTCTCCGGAGACATCCACGGTGCGTTGCACACCTTGCTGTCCAAACCCGGCCCCGGCGTCAAAGGATTTGCCCTGCTGGCCGAAGACATTCCGGTTGCCTTCCTGCTGCTCAAACGCCCGCCGGTACTGCCCGCCTGGGCCGATGAACACAGCGCCACCCTGCATGCGTTGCAAGTCGACCAGCGTCATCAGGGCAAAGGGTATGGCAAGGCCTGCCTGCAAGCCCTGCCCGAAGTCGCGCGTCAGGCCTTCCCCGAAATCAAGGCGCTGGAGTTGTCGGTGGATGCGGATAATGAGGCGGCCATCGCGCTGTATGCCAAATTTGGCTGGGTCGACAGTGGCGAAGCGTACAGGGGCCGGATTGGTTACGAACGGCGCATGGGACTGATTTTCTGAGGGGTGTTGCTTGACCTCGCAACGGGAGGAAACGGTGGTGAAGTTTTCTGACAAAAAAAGGGTTGCCGAGGGGCAACCCTTTTTAAAATCTGATTTGACTGATTGTTACAGGAGAAGGCAGTAGTCGAGCAATTGCTTCTCGATACTTTGTCGCTGGCCGATAACCAAAGCGACGACCACAAGGCTCTCACTCGGCAACACTTCATACAAAACTCGCTGCCCCATGGGCAGGTACTCACGAAAGTGAGTGACCCCAAGCGACGCCGCTTCCTGACAAACACCGTATACAAGGGGCTGATCGCTCAGTGCCGTAACAATCTGCATCACAAGTTGATCAACCATCTCTGCCGCTTTTTTGCGGCCGCATTGCTGCGTCAGATAGTGCTCCAGTGAAATAACCCCATGCTCCGCAGCGGTCGCAAATTCTACCCTGAAGATCTCAGGCATCGTTATCGTCTTGCTGTGATTGGCGCCGTTGCGCCAGTCTGGCCAGCAGGGTGTCGCCTGAAATCAGCTTTCCCTGCTCTTTGTCGCGGGAAGCGAACGAAAGAAGCTTGATCAGCGCAATCGCTTCATCTCGCCGCTTACGCTCCTCGTAGGACTCGATCACGTAGGCCGGGACGCCATTTTGAGTAACGAGCATCGGCTCGGAAAGGTCCAGTGCCGCCGCGTTCTTTTTAACAAAACTGATCGTTTCAACTCGCATTATTCATTCCTCTGCTCGCCACCTGAAGAAGATGGCAACGAAACAAGGTCTGAATTTAGGCCATTAAAAAACTTATCTCAAGCACTCATTTGCCACTGTCACAACGCCAACACCATCTCATGCCAAGACATCCCGCCATGATCCGAAGCGGAAGGCTTGACGTAGGCAAACCCGAACTCGGCATACAGTGGAATATGTCGCTCTTTGCACATCAGGTGGATGCTGCTCTTGCCCAATGCACGCATCCACTCGATGAACTCGCCCATCAGACGTTTCGCCAGGCCCTGGCCCTGATTGTCCGGGTGCACCACCACCGACATGATCACCACGTGCGGGCCGGCCGGGTCGTGGCCGATCAGTTCCTTGAACGCTTCGTCCGACATCTCGACCTGAAACGCCGCACCGGAGTTGATGAAACCGGCTACAACGCCGTCCACTTCGGCGACGATAAAACCTTCAGGCCAGGTGGCGATCCGGGTAGCGATTTTTTCCCGGGTGGCGGCTTCGTCGCCTTCGTAGGCAACGGTTTCGATGACGTAGCAGCGGTCGAGGTCAGCAGGCAGGACGTTTCGGATGACAGGGTTCAACGAGTTCATGGCAGACCAGCAACCTTCGGGCAAGTGAGACGACAGAGTATCGCTCGCTGATTCTAACAATACTCGCGGAACCCGAACGTCCGATACCCGGCACTCCTATGACAGGACCAGGCGCTGCCACCAGCGCCTGCCTTTCTCTACAGCCCCACCAAGCGATAGCCCACCTGTAATTCGGTGATGAAATGCTGCGGCTGGGCGGCATCGGCCTCCAGCTTTTGCCGCAGGTGCGCCATGTGCACCCGTAGGTAGTGAGCACGATCGACGTAATCCAGCCCCCACACTTCCAGCAGTAGCTGGCGATGGGTCATGACCCGGCCTTGTCCACGAATCAGCGCGCATAGCAGGCGATACTCGATGGGCGTCAGATGGACCGATTGGTCCTCGCGCCGGACCTCGTGCGTGGCCAGGTCTACTTCGATCATGCCGAAAGTCACCTTGCTGGTGACGGCGGCGGTCCCATTCTGCACATGTCGACGCAACTGGGCGCGGATTCGCGCCAGCAACTCGGGTACGCCGAAGGGTTTGACCAGGTAATCGTCGGCGCCCGCATCCAGTGCCGCTACTTTTTCCTCTTCACGATCACGGGCCGACAGCACCAGAATCGGCACCGTCATCCAGCCCCGCAGTTCGCTGATCAATTGTTTGCCGTCACCGTCGGGCAAGCCCAGATCGACAATCACCAGGTCCGGTTGACGGCTGGCGGCGTGGATCAGGGCGCGTTTGACGTTGTCGGCTTCGAACACCTGAAAACCTTCATCCTGCAGCGCGATGCCGATGAAACGGCGGATGTTGGCCTCGTCCTCGACAATGAGGATGCGCGCACTGGTCATAGCGATTCCATGGAAGGCGGGTGACCCGCCGGTAGAGTGATGACAAAGCGGATACCCGAGGTGGCCCGGGGTCGGGCCTCGATCGTTGCGCCATGAGCCTGGACAATGCGTTTTGCTAACGCCAGCCCAAGGCCGATGCCGGCCACGGCCGATTCCTGCTGACCCCGCGTGAACGGTTCGAACAAACTCTGAGGTGTGCTGCCTTGAGGACAACCGGGACCGGCGTCGATCACCTCCAGCACAATGCTGTCTTCCTCGTGCCGGGCCGCCACCTGCACCAGCGTTCCGGCCGGGGTGTACTTGGCGGCGTTGTCCAGAAGATTGACCAGCACCCGCTCGATCAACAGCGCATCGACTTCCACCAACGGCAACTGCGGCGACAGTGCGGTGCGCACGACATGCTGCGCCAACGGCTCGCGCAATTGACGTAATGCGCTGCCGACGATTTCCTCCAGCGAGTGCCATTGCCGGTTCAGGCGCACACCGCGTTCCTGCATCCGGGCCATGTCCAGCAGGTTCTCGATCAACCGCTGCATGGAGCTGGCCTGATCGCGGATGCCGCCCAGCAACTGCGTCAGCGCTCCGGGCGGCGCATGGGGTGCCGCCGCCTCTGCGGCGCCGATAATGGTGGTCAGCGGCGTGCGCAGGTCATGAGAGATCGCGGCCAGCAGCGTATTGCGCATGCGCTCGCCCTCCATCTGCACCAGGGTGCTCTGCGCCACTTCGACGAAATGCACCCGCTCCAGCGCGATCGCCAGTTGGCTCATGCACGCTTCAAGCAAACGCTGTTCTTCAGGCTCGTTCAGTCGTTCGGGCTCAGCCAGTTCGAGCACCAACGCGCCGCGTACGCGCATCGGCGCCTTCAACGGCAAATAGCGGCCTTGAGCGGCCGCCAGCGTATCGGTGCCCTGACCCGCGGGTTGGCCGTGGTCGTAAACCCATTGGGCAATGCTTTCATCGATCGGGAATGCACCGGCGCCACTGGAATGGACACTGTCGATAGCGTCCGGAAGTGCCAGCCCGCTCCGCGCATCGAACACGCCACTGAAGGTGCGCAGCGCCACCTCCGTGATCTGTTCCACCGTCAGCGCCGCCGACAGGTCGCGAGCCAGCCTCGCCAATGATGTCGCGCGCCGCTCACGGCCGGCAGCGGTGCGAGCTTCATGACGCAAGCGGGCCGTCAGTTGACCGGTGATCAAGGCAATGCCCAGCATCAGGGCGAAGGTGAAGAAATATTGGGTGTCATTGACCGTGAACGACCAGCGTGGCTGGACGAAGAAGAAATCAAAACACAGCACCGCCAGCATCGCCGCCCAGACACCCGGCCCGCGCCCATACCGCAGGGAGACCAACACCACCGTGAGCAAAAACAGCATGACCACGTTGGCCAGATCAAACACCTGCAACAACAAGGCTGCCACCGCCGTGGCGGCAAAACAGGCCAGGCTGGCCCACAGATACGCCGCAGCCCTGCTCGGCGGCAACGCCGCATCCGTGTTCACCGCCACCGCAGCCACGACAGGCAACGGACCATGAGCGATGACAATCTGATCGATCTCAGGATGACGCCGGCTGATACGATCACTGATTGACTGATGCCAGAACTGCCAGACCTTGCGCGGATAATGCCCGAGCACCAGGCGGTTGGCGTTATGTTCCCGGGCAAACGCCACCAGAGTCCCGGCCACGTCCATGCCCGACAGCGTGGCCGTGTCGGCACCGAACTCAGCGGCCAGCGCCAGGGTTTTCATGGCGGCGGCATAGCGGTTAGCGCCGGCGTCTCGGCGCTGAACCGAAGGCACATGGACGACAATCCAGTCCGCTTCAAGTTTTTGTGCCAGACGCGCCGCTTCACGAACCAGACGTTCATCCGAAGGGTACCCCGCCACGCCCACCAGTAAACGCTCACGTGCGGGCCAAACAGTGTTGATGGACCGCTCGCGGCGATAGTCGCGCATCTGTGCATCGACTCGATCGGCCGTACGCCGCAGCGCCAGCTCGCGCAAGGCCAGCAAGTTGCCTTTGCGAAAGAAATGCCGGGACGCGCGCTCGGCCTGGGGCGGCAGGTAGACCTTGCCTTCCTTGAGACGGCGCAGCAGGTCATCGGGTGGCAGGTCGATCACCACCACTTCATGGGCAGCGTCGAACAGATGATCGGGCACGGTCTCGCGCACCCGGATGCCGATGATCCCGCTGACAATATCGTTGAGACTTTCCAGGTGCTGGACATTGAGGGTGGTCCAGACGTCGATGCCGGCGCGCAGCAGTTCTTCGACATCCTGCCAGCGTTTGGGGTGACGCGAACCGGGAACGTTGCTGTGGGCCAGTTCATCCACCAGCAGCACCGCCGGACGTCGCGCCAGCGCGGCATCCAGATCGAACTCGCTGAGGGCACACTCGCGATGCATCACGCTGTAGCGCGGCAGCAGTTCCAGACCGGTGAGCAGTTCAGCGGTTTCCCGGCGGCCATGGGTTTCGACCACGCCAGCCACCAGGTCCCGGCCCTGGGTCACTTCGCGTTGGGCCGCGGTGAGCATGGCACAGGTTTTCCCCACCCCGGCATTGGAGCCGAAATAGATGCGCAATTTCCCGCGCAGGGCGGCCTGTTCGTCTTGTTGCAGCTTCTCCAGCAGCGCGTCGGGATCAGGGCGGCCGTCACGTGAAGCGGTGAACGTATCAGTTACGAGCATGGCAATCCTTTTGAACTGCACGGCGCCACACAGGGCGCCGCGCAGTCAGTCCTTTCAAACCAGGCCAAGCCCGGCCAACAGCATGTCGATCACCTTGATCCCCGCGAACGGCACCAGCACGCCACCCAGCCCGTAGATCAGCAGGTTGCGATTGAGCAACGCCGCGGCACCGATGGCTCGGTAGGTCACACCCTTGAGCGCCAGCGGTATCAGAAACACGATGATCAGGGCATTGAAGATCACCGCGCTGAGAATCGCCGAATTCGGACTGCTCAGGTGCATCACGTTCAGGGCACCCAGTTGCGGATAGGTCGCGACGAATGCGGCCGGTACGATAGCAAAATACTTGGCCACATCGTTGGCCACGCTGAAGGTGGTTAACGCGCCGCGCGTCATGAGCATCTGCTTGCCGACTTCAACCACCTCGATCAGCTTGGTCGGGTTGCTGTCGAGATCGACCATGTTGCCCGCTTCCTTGGCGGCCTGAGTACCGCTGTTCATGGCCACCGCCACGTCCGCCTGGGCCAGTGCCGGCGCATCGTTGGTGCCATCTCCTGTCATTGCCACCAGCTTGCCCTGCGCCTGGTAGTCGCGGATCAGTTGCAGCTTGTCTTCCGGCCGGGCCTCGGCCAGAAAGTCGTCAACACCGGCTTCCACGGCAATCGCTGCCGCCGTCAGTCGGTTGTCGCCGGTGATCATGACCGTCTTGATCCCCATGCGCCGCAGTTCGGCAAAACGCTCCTTGATGCCGCCCTTGACCACGTCCTTGAGCTCGACCACGCCCAATGCCTTTTCACCATCGCACACGACCAGCGGCGTACTGCCACGGCGCGAGACTTCATCGACCTTGCTCTGCAAGGCCGGCGGGAAGCTGCCGCCCAGCGCCTCGATGTGCTGGCGAATGGCATCTGCCGCGCCCTTGCGGATGCTCCGGCCACCGGCCAGATTGACGCCGCTCATGCGGGTTTGCGCGGTGAAATGCACGAAGCTCGCCCCCAGGGCATTGAGGTCCCGCGCCCGCAGGTCGAACTTCTGCTTGGCGAGCACCACGATACTGCGTCCTTCCGGCGTTTCGTCGGCCAGCGAGGCCAACTGCGCGGCGTCCGCCAGATCCGATTCCTTGACACCGGGCGCTGGCAGAAAACCGCTGGCCTGGCGATTACCCAAGGTAATGGTGCCGGTCTTGTCCAGCAGCAGGACATCAACGTCACCCGCCGCTTCCACGGCTCGCCCGGAGGTGGCAATGACGTTGGCCGACATCATCCGGCTCATGCCCGCCACACCAATCGCCGACAGCAGGCCGCCAATGGTCGTGGGGATCAGGCAGACCAGCAGCGCCACCAGCACCGTTGCGCTGACCACGTCGCCACCGCTCATGATCACCGCCATCATCGAGTACGGGCCCAGCGTCACGATCACCAGCAGAAACAGAAACGTCAGGCCCACCAGCAGAATGGTCAGCGCCACTTCGTTGGGCGTCTTCTGGCGCTTCGCGGATTCGACCATGGAAATCATGCGATCCAGAAACGACTCACCAGGATTGACGCTGATACGCACCACCAGCCAATCCGAAAGCACTTTTGTGCCCCCGGTGACCGAGGAAAAGTCGCCGCCCGCCTCGCGAATCACCGGTGCCGATTCCCCGGTAATCGCGCTTTCATCCACCGACGCCACACCTTCGATCACCACACCATCGAGGAGCACCAGATCGCCGGCCTCGATCAACACCACGGCGTCCTTGAGCAGCTCGCTGGAAGGCACTGGCCGCCAGGCGGAACCGTGCAGGGGTTGCTGCAACAGCTTGGCCAGGGTCTGACGCTTCATCCCGCGCAGGCTGGCCGCCTGGGCCCGACTACGGCCCTCGGCCAGGGCTTCAGCGAAGTTGGCAAACAGCACGGTGAACCACAACCACAACGTGATGCTGAGTATGAAACCACTGGGGGCTTCTCCCTTGCCGACCAGTGATTGCACCCACAACAGCGTGGTGAGAATACTGCCCAGATACACCACGAACATCACCGGGTTCTTCCACTGCGCCTGGGGCAGCAATTTCTTGAAAGCATCCAGGCACGCCGTGAGCAACAACCCACGGTCAAACAAAGGCAAACGAACTTGCTTACTCATGGTTGTTTCTCTTGTTCACTGGCCGCAAGGGATGGCTGTTGCGCAGGCGTCAAAGCATCCAGCGCGAGGTTGAGTTGCAGCACATTGACCCGGGGCTCGCCGAGCAAGCCAAAGGTGCGTTGCTCAGTCTGGGCATTCACCAGTTTCAACAAATCGGCTTCCGGCAGGTGACGCAAGCGTGCGACGCGCGACGCCTGAATCTGTGCGTTGGCCACCGAGATGTGCGGGTCCAGGCCTGACGCCGACGAGGTGACCGCATCCACCGGCACCTGCGCATCGGCTGCCAGGCCGTTCTGCTGGCGGTAGGTTTCGACGCGCAAGGCCACGGCGTCGATCAACTTCTGGCTGGTCGGGCCAAGGTTGCTGGCGCCACTGGAACCTGCGTTGTACGGCTGGGCCACGCTCTTGCTCGGATCCAGCGGGTCAGCGCCGAGGGTCATGCTCGGCCGCCCCTGAAAATACTCAGGGCGAGTGAAATGCTGGCCGATCACCGCCGAACCGATCACCAACCCGTCCCGTTCAACCAGGCTGCCCCGGGCCTGATAGGGGAACAGCACATTAGCCACCAGCGTGGTGAACAACGGATATACCAGCCCGGTCAGCAACATGAAGAACGCCGCCGAAATCAGCACCGGGCGCAACAGGCCGACAAACAGAAATTGCACCTTGGTTTGTGTTTGTACTTGAGTCATCACATCCCCCTCACTTGTAGGTCTGGCCGGACAGCAACTGCAGTTGCTCGACCAGCGGGCCGAGCGCGAGCGCCGGCAGGAAAGTCAGGCCGCCCACCACCAACACCACGAACACCACCAGAAACATGAACAGTGGCGTGGCAGTCGGGATGGTGCCGGCACCGGCCGGGATGTTCTTTTTCATCGCCAGGGAACCAGCGACCGCGAGCATCGGCAGCATCGTGAAGAACCGTCCGAGCAACATGGCAAGACCGATGGTGGTGTTGAAGAACGGCGTATTGGCATTCAACCCGGCGAACGCCGAACCGTTGTTGGCAGTGCCCGAGGTGTAGGCATACAGCACTTCGCTGAAGCCATGAGGCCCCAGGTTGTTGAGGCTATTGAGGGTGTCGGGCCAGAGCGCCGCCAGGGCGGTGAAGCCGAGAATGCAGATGGGGTGCGCCAGCACCGAGAGCATCACCAGCTTGATCTCCCGTGCCTCGATCTTCTTGCCGAGGAATTCGGGGCTGCGACCGATCATCATGCCCACCAGAAACACCGTCAGCAGCGCGTACTGGATCAGGTTGATAAAGCCCACGCCGTCACCACCGAACACGCAATTGAGCATCATCTGCGCCAGCGGTACGAAGCCGCCCATGGGCGTCAGCGAATCATGCATGGCGTTCACCGAGCCGGTGGTTGCGCCGGTGGTGGTGGTCACGAACAGGCTGGTGTCGGCGATCCCGAAGCGCAGCTCCTTGCCTTCCATGTTGCCGCCACTCTGGGTGGCCGACAGCACCTGATCCGCGCCCACTCGGGTCAGCAGCGGGTTGCCACTTTGTTCGGCGGTGTAAACGATGCTCAGAAAGCCGACGAACATCACCAGGAAAGTGCCAAAGAACACCCAGCCCTGACGCCGACGCATCAGCATGCTGCCGAAGGTGTACGTCAGCGCTGACGGGATCAGCAGCATGCTGAGGATATGCAGCATGTTCGTCAGCGGGGTCGGGTTCTCGAACGGGTGCGCGGCGTTCATGCTGAAAAAACCGCCACCGTTGGTGCCGATGTGCTTGATTGACTCGAAACTCGCCACCGCGCCGACGATCAATTGCTGCTGCGCGCCTTCCAGCGTGGTGGCAATGGCTTGGGAGCTCAGGGTTTGTGGCATGCCTTGCCAGACATAAACCAGCGCCATGCCAAAACACAGTGGCAGCATCACCCGGTACAGCGTGCGAGTGAAGTCCACCCAATAGTTTCCGATGTCAGCGGAATTCGACCGACTGAGGCCGCGAATGAATCCCGCAGCGGCCACAACGCCCGCTGTTGCGCCGACGAACATCAGAAAGGTGATGACCGCCATCTGGCTGAAATTGGACAGGCTGGTTTCACCTGAATAAGCCTGCCAGTTGGTGTTGGTGATGAAAGACGCAGCGGTATTGAACGCCAGATCCGGTGTTTGCGCGCTCAGCCCCAAGGGGTTGAGCGGCATGAAACCTTGCAAGCGCAACACGATGTAACCGAGCAACATCATTGCCGCGTTCGACAGCAACAGGGCCGAGCCGTAACGTGCCCAGCCCATGGTTTCGGTCGAATCGATCCCCAGCAAACGATAAGTGGCGCGCTCCGCCAGGGCATGGTTTCGCCCGGTGAAGACCAGCGTCAGCCACTTCCCCATCAAGACGGCGAGTCCGGTCATCAACCCGAGAATCACCGCGAATTCCAGCATAGTGCTCAACATGTCGATGCTCCGTTCAAATCTTGCCCATGGCGACGATGACCATGGCTGTCGCAGCAAAAAACACCACGCTAACCCCCATGAAAATCAGGTCGTACATTGCCGGTTTCCTTTCTCAAGACCGCCCTGGCGGGCGAATAAAAACGCCTGTGACGCAATGACTGCGGCCATCAGAACTTCTCTGCACGGATAAGGGCGTAACCCAGGTAGGCAAACAACAGAGCGGCGCACAGGCCGCTGGCGATGTAAATGAACTCGAGTGTTAACAAGACAGCTCCCCCTGACAAAACGAAAGGACACCCGCAATCGGGTCCCGGCAAAGCGCGTCAGAGCAAAAAAACGCACTGAATACGCGCTCTAATCTGCGCTGTGCAGGTTATGTGAGGGGGTATCAAGGACGGACACTGATTGGGGGTCGCGGTATTAAGACGGCGTATAAATCGAGCGAAACGGGCGGGAGGCGGGAGGTGATGCGGGGGTCAACGACCGTCTCGAACGGGCACTGTGAAGTGCCCGTTCCAGGCGCGCTTCATTACGATTTGAGGGGAAGCCAGATTTCCAGCACGCCGGTGTTGAGCTTCGGGTTGAAGTCTTCGCTGTAGCGTTCGAATTCCGGGGCGTCCGCCGCCTCTTTACCGGACTGCGGCAACCAGGTTTTCCAGATGTACTGAAACGTCGCGGGCAACTGGTCCAGCGAACCTTTGTGCTCGAACACCGCATATTGCTGCGGCAGAACCTCGACCCAGCGGTACTTTTCAGGCAGGTCGTCGAGTTTGTCGATCTCGACGCCGGCGATGTATTCGAAGCCGCCCTTGCCATCGGGATTGCAGCAGATGCCGTAGGTCACTTCGCCTTTTTGACCGGGAATTTTACCGATTTCGGGGATAAATTTATCCCAAAGGTCCGGAATCCCCTGGGTGGTGTCTGCGGTAAATCGTCCACCAAGCCCTGCAATGAGCAGAAAGTGCCCGTGTTCAAAGCGTGGCTCGGCTGGTGTGGCGCCTGATTGCTCATCCATGACTCAACTCCTGAGACGAAAAAAGTGGGTTCGGCTGGGAGTATAGAAGCCAAACCCGATTAGCCCAATCAGAGGCTATGCAACTGATCGGCAGCGCCAGACCCAACGAACTCGTTATACCCCGATAGAATCACGTACACCGCGAAATAACAGAAGATCGCCGCCGATGCCATGTAGGAGTAACGCAGCAATTTGTCGCCCAGCAACTTGCCGCCGTGGCTCGCTGCGAAGCAAAGACCTACGCACCAGAGCACACCGGCGCAAAGAAAACCGCCGAGAAACAGCGCAGAACTGAGGGCACCTCCGCCACCGGAACGCGCGATCAATGTGCCGCCCACCGCAGCAAACCAGAGAATGGCGCTGGGTGACGACATGGCGAGGAAAATGCCTCGAAAGAATTCTTTGCGGTGAGAGTTTTGACCGACTTCAGCGGTCTGGGCCAAGACCGCTTCGTGGTGAATCGCCGAATAGATCATCTTCGCCGCGAAGTACACCAGCAACGCCGAACCGCCGATCCACAGCACCCAACGCACGGTTTCGTATTGCAGTAAAACGGTCATGCCAGCCAATGCCAGCACCGCGTAAATCAGGTCGCCAACGCAGGTGCCCAACCCCAGCGCAAAACCTTGAAAATAGCCGCGCTGCATGGCCAGCGTGATCATCGCGATATTGGCCACGCCGATGTCCAGGCACAGAGAAAGGCTCAGCAAGAAGCCACTGCTAAATTCCATCGACCGAATTCCCTCGGAAAAATTTGTTTACGTAGACGCTGGACAGTCTGCCACAGCTGCCCTTACATTCCGCCACAGGTCACCGCAGTGACCAGCGTCGCTCGGACGGTTCCGGGCGCTTACGTTATCCGAGGCACCCTTCAATGGCCGAACAAGGTTCGCCGCGCCGCTTTGCGCGCATAGATCGACTCCCCCCTTACGTATTCAACATCACTGCCGAGCTGAAGATGGCCGCCCGTCGTCGTGGCGAAGACATCATCGACTTGAGCATGGGCAACCCCGACGGGCCGACGCCGCCGCACATTGTCGAAAAACTGGTCACCGTCGCCCAGCGCGAAGACACCCACGGCTACTCCACGTCCAAGGGCATTCCGCGTCTGCGCCGGGCTATTTCCAACTGGTACAAGGATCGCTACGAGGTCGACATCGACCCGGAAACCGAAGCCATTGTCACCATCGGCTCCAAGGAAGGCCTGGCGCATTTGATGCTCGCCACGCTGGACCAGGGTGACACGGTCCTGGTGCCGAACCCCAGCTACCCGATTCACATTTACGGTGCCGTGATTGCCGGCGCCCAAGTGCGATCGGTGCCGCTGATTCCGGGCGTGGATTTCTTCGCCGAACTGGAACGGGCGATTCGCGGCTCGATCCCGAAACCGAAAATGATGATCCTCGGTTTCCCGTCCAACCCGACCGCGCAGTGTGTGGAGCTGGATTTCTTCGAGCGGGTTATCGCTCTCGCCAAACAGTACGACGTACTGGTGGTGCACGATCTGGCCTACGCCGACATCGTCTACGACGGCTGGAAAGCCCCGTCGATCATGCAAGTGCCGGGCGCCAAGGACATCGCGGTGGAGTTTTTCACCCTGTCCAAAAGTTACAACATGGCGGGCTGGCGGATCGGCTTCATGGTCGGCAATCCGGAACTGGTCAACGCCCTGGCGCGGATCAAGAGCTACCACGATTACGGCACCTTCACCCCGCTGCAAGTGGCGGCGATTGCAGCGCTGGAAGGCGATCAGCAGTGCGTGAAAGACATCGCCGAGCAGTATCGTCAGCGGCGCAACGTGCTGGTCAAAGGCCTGCACGAATTGGGCTGGATGGTCGAGAATCCGAAAGCGTCGATGTACGTCTGGGCGAAGATTCCCGACGCTTACGCGCACCTGGGTTCGCTGGAATTCGCCAAGAAACTGCTGGCCGAAGCCAAAGTGTGTGTTTCGCCAGGCGTCGGGTTTGGTGAGTACGGGGATGATCATGTGCGCTTCGCGCTGATCGAGAATCAGGACCGGATTCGTCAGGCCGTGCGCGGGATTCGCGGGATGTTTCGGGCGGATGGGTTAGCACCGAAAAGTAGCGCTTGACCCAGAAACTGTGGGAGCGAGCTTGCTCGCGATAGCGGTATTGCAGTCAACATCATCGTTGAATGTGCAGCCGTCATCGCGAGCAAGCTCGCTCCCACATTGTTTGTTGTTGACCTTTGAAATCGACCACCCACAAAAAAACCGCATCGCTGCGGTTTTTTTGTGTCTGCCGAATGTGCTTAAACGAACAACGACAGCAGCAGGATAAAGCCCAACCCCACCACCGACAGGATGGTTTCCATCGCCGTCCAGGTTTTGAAGGTTTCTGCCACGGTCATGTTGAAATACTGCTTCACCAGCCAGAAACCCGCGTCGTTGACGTGAGACAGGATCAACGAACCGGCACCGGTGGCCAGCACCAGCAACTCACGGTTCACACCCGGAATCATCCCCACCACCGGCACCACAATGCCTGCGCCGGTAATGGTCGCCACGGTCGCCGAACCGGTCGCGATACGGATCACCGCCGCCACCAGCCACGCCAGAAGGATGGGTGAGATCTGCGCAGCCACCGCCATGTTGCCGATGACATTACCAACGCCGCTGGTCACGAGCATTTGCTTGAAGCCACCGCCGGCGCCAATGATCAGGATGATCGCGGCGGTCGGCGCGAGGCTCGCGTCCAGCCATTTGAGAATCTGGTTGGAACCGACGCCCTGCTTGTAGCCGAAGGTGTACAGCGACAACAGCAACGCCAGCAGGAGTGCCGAAATCGGGTGACCGATCAGGTCCATGAAGGTGCGGAAAAAGTTGCCGTCCGGCAGCACCACATCGGCAAAGGTCTTGAGCAACATCAGGAAAACCGGCGACAGCACGGTGATCAGGGTGATGGCGAAGCTCGGGAGATCGGCAGAATCGTTCTCACGCGCCAGTTGATCCACCAGTTCCTGGTTCGGATGGCCGGGAATGTATTTGGCAATGAACGTGCCGTAGATCGGGCCGGCGATGATGGCCGTCGGCAGCGCAACGATCAGGCCGTAGAGAATGGTTTTGCCGATGTCAGCACCGAACACACCGATGGCCAGCAACGGGCCCGGGTGCGGTGGCACCAGGCCGTGCACGGCGGACAGGCCGGCCAGCAGCGGGATACCGATCTTGATGATCGACACGCCGGTACGCCGGGCGACGATGAACACCAGCGGGATCAGGAGCACGAAACCGATTTCGAAGAACAGCGGAATGCCGACCAGAAACGCGGCGAACATCATCGCCCACTGCACCTTGTCCTTGCCGAACGCGCGAATCAGCGTCTGGGCAATCTGATCCGCCCCGCCCGATTCGGCCATCATTTTGCCGAGCATGGTGCCCAGCGCGAGGATGATCCCGACGAAACCAAGCACCCCACCGAAGCCGTCCTGGAACGCTTTGATGATGGTGCCGATCGGCATACCGGAGGTCAGCCCGAGAAAGGCTGCGGCGATAATCAGGGCAATGAACGGGTGGAACTTGAACTTGGTGATCAGGACGATTAGCCCGATCACCGTGACCACTGCATCAAGCAGCAGGAACGTTTCGTGGGACATGCCAAACATTAGGGGTGTCTCCTGGTTGTTGTTGTTATTGAAGCGGGTAATTCGAAAGCCATAAGGACAGCGCTATCTCATCGAGCAAAATTAACCGGCGCGTTTCAAGCCGTGCTCCAGCCACCAGGCATGCGCCTGTTTCGCCAACTGATCGACGCTATGGTTCGACGCGTCGAGGGCCAGGGTCAGTGGTTCGCCAACGGGAGATTCAAGGGTGGCGAACTGGCTGTCGATCAGGGTCGACGGCATGAAATGGCCCGGCCGATGGGAGACACGATCGGCCGCCACTTCAGGCGTGAGTTGAAGGAACACGAAGCCCAGGCCCGGCAAGGCGCTGCGCAGACGTTCGCGATAAATGTGTTTTAGGGCCGAGCAGGTCAGCACCGGGCGTTCGCCCTTGGCGTCAACGCGGCGCAGTTCATCGCACAGGCTGTCGAGCCAGCCGGCGCGGTCGTCGTCGTTCAAGGGAATGCCTGCGCTCATCTTTTCGATATTGGCGGCAGGGTGAAAAGTGTCGCCTTCAATGGCAGTCGCGCCGCTGAGCTCGCACAAGGCTTCGCTGACGCACGTCTTGCCGCAACCGGCAACGCCCATGATGACCAGGGCGGTGATGGGATGATTCATGTAACACCTCAGCGCGCAGACAGCGCTACCTTTGTCGGTTATGACACCTGTGCAAAAGTAGGAGTTGCCGACGCCTTCTTGTCATTTTTGTGGGTTGCAGCATGTTCGTTCCCAAGGCTGAAAAGCGAGGTTCAGGCAATACTCGCTTACGCATTTGCAGCGGCTTCGGGACAGCGCTACCTTAGTGCCTTGAATTTTGTTTGGCAAGCCGCCCGATGACCTCCCCTAAAAACGATAAAAATACGCGAACCACTGGCCGTCCCACTCTGAATGAAGTCGCCCGACTGGCCGGCGTCAGCCCGATTACCGCCTCCCGCGCCTTGCGGGGCGTCAGCACGGTGGCCACCGAACTGGTGGAAAAAGTCCAGAAAGCGGCGCTTGAACTCAGCTACGTGGTCAACCCCGCCGCCCGCGCTTTAGCCTCGGCCCAGAGCCATTCCGTCGTGGTTTTGGTGCCATCGCTGTCCAACTTGCTGTTCATCGAAACGCTGGAAGCCATTCATCAGGTTTTGCGGCCCAGGGGCTTCGAGGTGCTGATCGGCAACTTCCATTACTCGCGCGATGAAGAAGAAAACCTGCTGCGCAACTACATGGCCTACCAGCCGCGTGGGTTGCTGTTGACCGGGTTTGATCGCACCGAAAGTTCGCGGCGGATGATCGAGGCGAGCAACATTCCCTGCGTGTACATGATGGAACTGGACAGTGCCGCCGGGCTCAATTGTGTCGGTTTCTCACAACTCGCTGCCGGCGAAACGGCGGCGGAGCATTTGCTGTCACGCGGTCGCAAGCGCCTGGCCTACATCGGCGCGCAACTGGATCAGCGCACCTTGCTGCGCGGCGAAGGGTTTCGCAAAGCTCTGCAAAAGGCCGGGCGGTATGATCCGGACCTGGAAGTGCTGACCCCGCGCGCCTCCTCCGTCGGTCTGGGTGGCGAGCTGTTCCTGCAATTGATCGCCAGTCACCCCGATGTCGATGCGATCTTCTTCGGCAACGACGACCTGGCGCAGGGCGCCTTGCTTGAAGCGATGCGCTGCGGGATAAAAATCCCCGAACAAGTGGCGATCCTCGGTTTCAACGACCTGCCCGCCTCGGCCCACATGGTCCCGCGCCTGAGCAGCATCAGCACACCGCGCGAGGCCATCGGCCGTCGTGCGGCGGAGCAGATGCTGACCTTGATGGCGGGCAATACGGTGGCGAAACCGGTGCAGGACATGGGGTTTGAGTTGAAGGTGCGGGAAAGTACTTAAGAGCAACGTTCGGCAGCACGGTTCATCGAGCTGCCGTGTCTGCCAGTTCAGGTTCAGTTCTCAAGAAAAAGGGGCACAGTTTTGGCAGGTGTAAGGACGCCACCTATTTACAGAGGCCCTGGTCCTTACTGCGTGGGTGAATCTGAACCACAAAGCCGCGTCTGCGAGGCTAGCATTCGATCTTGGCGTTTAAAAAACTAACTATTACCTCCTGCTTCCTACAGACACTTCCTTTTTTCTGTTTGCATCTGGTAATGCAGTCAAATGCTATCTAGCTTGTTTAGCCAGTGGCCGGAAAAACATAATCAGCTCCGATAGTCATTGCTGTTTTGAACTGGGTGAAGACTTGGTGCTGTGGCGCGACGGGTCGGGAGGCGTGCACGCCTGGAAGGATTACTGCGGCCACCGCGGGGCAAGATTATCTCTGGGCTGCGTCAAGCAAGGGCAGATCGAATGTCCATACCACGGCTGGCGCTATGACCGTCATGGCGACTGCAAACTAGTGCCGGCGCACCCTGACCGGGCCGGACCTTCATCCGAGCGGTTAATTTTTCGTCACTTCGCGCAAGAACGATTTGGTTTTATCTGGGCGAGCCTCGAGCAGCCTGATCGACCCCTGCCCGATTTTACTCAGTGGGAAGACAGCAGCTACCGAAAATTTTTTGCTGGCCCTTTCCACTACAAAGCAAATGCCTTGCGAGCGCTAGAAAACTTTATCGATGCGTCACACTTCCCATTTGTCCACGCCAACCTCAATGGGTTGCCCGACGCCCCGGAGCCGCTAAAAAAATACACGGTCACTCTGGATGACTGAGGCCTGCACTCCAGTGAAATCAGTGTTTTTCAGCCCTATGGCGACCATCGCGCAATCCCCGTGACCGCGCGTTATAAGTATTCGGTCTTCAACCCGACGACAGCCTACTTCAAGAAGAAGACTGGTGAAACCGAGCGGTTCTGCACCTTCTTCAATGCCACCCCCGTCGATGAAGCCGAATGCATTATCTGGCTGATCGTGGCCATCAATTTCGGCCCTGATCTGACCCCGGAACAGATCCTCTCGCGCCAAAACATTGTGTTTGAACAAGACCGGCACATTGTCGAAGCACAGCGCCCTGCCCGTTTGCCTCTGGACCCCAAAGCCGAGATGCACGTGAACAGCGACCGCATGGGGCTCGAATACCGGCGCTGGCTGAAAAACCTGGGGGAGGCTTCCAGAAATCGCAGTTTCACGCAACCGATCCGTACAGTCTCGCTGTGACAAGGAAGCCAGAACATGAGCATTGACACTATCAAGTACTTCAGCAGCCGTGAGTCGAACGCCCGTACTTATGCGCGGAATATTCAACGGATTTTCACCCAGGGGGCGCTGGCCCAGGTGCAGGACAGTGATGGTCGGTACTATATCGACTGCCTGGCGTGCGCTGGTGCCCTGCCCCTGGGCCATAACCACCCTTTCGTGCAGGAAGCGTGTAATCGGGTTCCTGCAGTCGGGACAGCTGCAACAAGCGCTGGACCTGGCGACGCCGGCCAAATTTCACTTCATGAACGAGTTGTTTGCAGCCCTGCCTGCAGACTTTGCCTCACCAGCCAAGCTTCAGTTCTGTGGCCCCACGGGAGCGGATGCGGTTGAAGCCGCCCTCAAACTATTCAAAACGGCAACTGGGCGCCGTCCCGTGCTGGTGTTTCAGGGCGCTTACCATGGGATGACCCATGGCACCTTGGGGATGATGGGCAATCTGGCCCCCAAGCAAGCAATCAGTGGCATGCCGGCGGAAATTCAATTCCTGCCCTATCCCTACACCTATCGCAGCCCCTTCGGTGCTCAGGTCGATGCCCTTGAAACCGAACGCCTGAGCCTGGCGTTTCTCGAAAGCGTGCTCAGCGATCCCGAGAGCGGCGTGTGCAAGCCGGCAATGGTCTTGCTCGAAGCCATCCAGGGCGAAGGGGGTTGTATCCCTGCCAGCGCCAACTGGTTGCGGCAGGTCAGAGAAATCACCCAGCGCCATCAAGTGCCGTTGGTGATTGACGAAATCCAGACCGGAATTGGCCGCAGTGGCGACATGTTCGCCTTCGAGCATGCGGGCATCACCCCCGACGCAATCATACTGTCTAAAGCCATTGGTGGCGGGTATCCGCTTTCACTGCTGGTCTATCTGGAGAAGTATGATCAATGGAAGCCCGGCGCCCATGCCGGCACGTTCCGGGGCAACCAGATCGCACTGGTCAGTGGCGCGGCCACCCTGGAGTTTATCCGGCGCGAGCACGTGCTGGAGTATGTCCGTGAAGTAGGCGAGTTGCTGCGCCAAGGGCTACTGGAATTAAAAGACCGCTTCCCCTGCATCGGCGACGTTCGTGGGCGGGGGCTGATGCTGGGCATGGAGTTGATCGAACCAAACGCAACCCCGGATGTACTGGGCCATCCACCGGCAGCGGGCGCCTTGGCCAGCGCGGTTAAAAAAGCCTGTCTGGATGAAGGTCTGATCATCGAAAGCGGCGGTCGGCAGGGTGCCGTGCTGCGCTTTTTGGCGCCGTTAGTGATTACCCGCGAAGAGGTGCGTGAGATTGTCGAGCGCCTAAGTCGGGCACTGGCTGGACATGCGCCCGCCAAAACCATGGATCGTACACACAAGGTTGCCGTGGAGGTACAGGCATGAGCACCTCCACGCAAATACTGGACGTGCTGGGCATCGGCTTCGGCCCCGCCAACATTGCCCTGGCCATCGCTCTTGAGGAGTTGGCGCCCGCGTTGACGGTGCGCTTTCTGGAAAGACGACCCGGCCCGCTCTGGCAGCCCAACATGCTGTTGCCAGGCTCGGACATCCAGAATCATCCCCTGCGTGATCTCATAACGCCGCGTAACCCGCGCAGCCGTTATACCTTCACCAACTTTCTGTTCGAAAACCAGCGTCTCTACGAGCACCTGAACTTGCCGCTGCATTACCCCTTGCGGCTTGAGTACGCGCAATACGTGACCTGGGTGGCGGAGTTCTTCAAGGAGCAGGTCGATTACAGCTGTGAAGCCGTATCGGTCGAGGCGGTGGAAGCGGGCCCTGAAGGTGGCATCGATCACTACCGGGTCCGCTCAGTCAATGGCCAGGTCTATCGCGCTCGCAGCCTGGTACTGGCGCCGGGCAGAACACCGCACATCCCAGCGCCCTTCGACGGACTCATCGATACTCGGATACGACACCTGAATCATTATCTGCCTGCCCTGCAAGAGACCATCGAACGCACTGCCGGGCAATGCCGTGTGGCCGTGATTGGTGGCAGCCAAAGCGCAGTCGAGATCCTGCTACATGCCAGTGAGCACGCGTGCGTGAAGGAAGTTGTGGGTTACACCCGAAACTTCGGTTACCGGCAGAAAGACATGAGTCCCTTTTCGGATGAAGTTTATTTCCCTGAATTCGTCGATACCTTTCATCGCGCAAGCCCCGAGCATAAAACCCGGCTACGTCGGGAGCTGCTCCACACCAACTATTCAGCTTCTGACATCGATGTACTCAATCAGCTCTATATCAAGCGGTACGAGCAAAGCTTGCGCGGCGAACACCGGCTAGAGATCAACACATGCCATGAAATAACCGCCTGTGAACCCGGGACAGAGGGCATGGAGTTGCAGAGCCGACATTTTCTGGAAGGAAAAGCCTTTCGAAAAACCTTCGACCTGGTGATTCTGGCTACAGGGTTTCTCGATTTGGGCACCGGCGAGCGCGAAGAGCCCTATCCGCCTCTGCTCGCCCCTCTGACCACTAATCGCGGCGCCTTGCAGATCGCCCGCGATTACCGAATCGATCTGGGCGGATCTCTGCCGACCTACCTCAACGGACTTTGCGAATCCTCCCACGGGATGGGCGATGCAGGCTCCTTCAGCTTGCTCGCCCTGCGCTCGAAAGCCATTGTCGAGTCGCTCAACACCCATCTGCCAACCCGGGTCGAGTATCAGCGTTATGCCTGAGAAAAACCTTTCCCGGTTATTGGCCGCCCCATCAGTCTGGCAAGCCGGGTGGCCGTGTAAAACCGTACGCTCGACCCAGCTTCCCTTCGACAGCGATGTGGTGGTGATCGGTGCTGGAGTCGGCGGACTGGCTGCCGCCTTGCAGGCTCTGGATGCCGGGTGCTCGGTGACCGTACTCGAAGCTCGCCAGATAGGCGCAGGGGCCAGCGGACGCAATTCTGGCTTCGTTGTACCGGTGCCGTCCCGGCACACACCGCAATCATTGCACCAGAGCCTTGGGGATGGCGCTGGCCATTTCGCTCGCGCGCTTCAGCATGCCGGCAGCGATGTCCTTTCCTGGTCGGCTGCGACGCCGCACCAGAGTGGCTGGATGCAGCCGTGGGCAAACCACCACTGCACACCGCAATTGCAGGCCATAGCCCAAGGCTGGAAAAACCTGGGCATTAACGTGGAAATGGCCGACCGTCAACGCATAGAGAGCGATCTGGGGACTGCGCACTATTGCGCCGGCTTGTGCTACCCGGAGGGTGGAGCGGTAGACCCTTTCGCGCTGGTGCAGGCCATGGCGAATGACGTTGCCAGCCGTGGAGGACGAATTGTCGAAGGCTGCCCAGCCTTGCAGATCAATCCGCATGCCACTCATGTGGGCATCATCACACCATTGGGAGAGCTCAAGGGAAATCGCGTCTTGGTCGCCGGAAACGCCTATGGCGTCGAGGCAAGCCGTATGACTCGACAGGCGGTGAGCCCAGTGGCCCTGATCCTCGCCACGTTTGCTATGACCGAGGATGAGCCGGAGGTCGGTGTAATGCCGTTTTCGGATAACCGCAAAGACATGTGGTTTTTTCGCAAGCTCGAGAGATCCCGGGTACTGACTGGGTGTTTTACATTGCCGTTGGCGCAGTCAGTCAATCAATGCAGCTCCTTGCTCAAGGAACGCCTCCATACGATTTATGCAAAACCTCCAGGCGAATTGGAACACCTATGGGCGGGCTGGGTAGGGCTGACCCACGACGCGATGCCGGTGGTCGATAGCCCCGATAAGCGCATCATCAGCTGGAGCGGATGCAATGGCCGTGGCCTGGCGCTATCGACCTTGATGGGCCGTACGCTGACAGACCGGCTGCTGGGTAAAGACAGCATGAAGCTGCCCTTTCCCTCTTCTCGTTACTGGCACAGGGGCGGCGTCCTTGGGTGGCTGGCGCAAACGCTTATCGCCGTCGACCGCTACAAACAACGTCGTCGCGTACTCGCTCTTATTAACCGTCCAAGTCTGTCGGGAGACCCCTCTTGAGTCAGTGTCCTTTCCACTACCGTGAGCATCGTTGTACGGATCAGCGCCTGATCAATCGTTTTATCGACACGTTTCCATTGGCGCTGATTACGTCCCAGACGGGTGGCAACTTTCACAGCAGCCATATCCCTTTATTGCGCAATCCGGATGGGACCCTGTTTGGCCATGTGGATCGACGCAACCCCCAGTTCAGGGAGGCTGCATCGTTCAAGTGTCATATCGCCTTTATCGGGCCGTCGAGTTATATCCCCCCAGAAGCCTACCGCAATGCGCAATTGCCTACTTGGAACTACCTGGCGGTCCATATGCAGGCCGACATCGAGGTGATCGATAAAGAAACTGAAAACCTCGACATTCTGATGCAAAGCGCACAACGGTTCGCGCCCGAGGGTTGCGAGTATCGCGTCGACCCTCAAGACCCGAGAATCATACGGAACGTGCCACACATCCTCGGCCTTGCCATACACCCAGAAACCATCGAAGGCCGCTTCAAGCTGTCTCAAGACAAACCACCGCAAGACCAAACATCCGCCCTGAACTGGCTGGTGGAACAACACAAGATCGTCCATAAACAATTTCTCGAATTCTCCTCATTTCTTCACCTTTCGTGAGTTTTCCTATGCCAATCGTACGAGTTGAAGATCCGGTCAACCGCCCCCCGGGCATCCGACGCGAGGTCATTGAAACGACTTATCGATGCCTGAAACGGGCCTTTGGGGTCAGCGATGAAGAACTACAAGCCCGATACAAACACTATCGCGAAGAAGATTTTCGCGCTCCCGGTGATAAGCCGGAGTATCTACAGGTGAACATTACTGTGTTCAAAGGCCGTACGCTGGAAACCAAACGCAAATTATATAAGGAGCTAAGCAACACACTGGCGGAGTTGCTGACTATTGCTCCGTCTTCGGTACTCATCCTACTGGATGAGCACGATGCGGAGAATTGGGGAATGCGAGGCGGTATCCCCGCTAGCGAGATCGACTTTGGTTATTCGGTTAACGTGTGATTCACTTCAAGCAAACTGCTGGATCATGGTAACCAACCTAGAAAAACGAACCATCCGTAATTGATGGGAGCCAATACAACAAACGTGATGAATGCAAGCGCTAGACTCAATCGCAACGCTGCCACGAAAGGGATTCTTCCCATTTCAATAGCAAGAACAATCGGAGAGGCTTGGTAAGGCAGAAGCGGTGTTGAAAACCCGATGACCTGAATCATCAGAACACTAAGTAAAGGCAACCCGGACGCGGTGGCTAACGACTGCGCCAAAGGAGTAAATAGCGCTGGTACTCCGTTCGCTGTAACCACAAAGTTGAGCAGCGTGGAAAGACCTACGACTGAGGCGTAACTGCGGAAAGGTGAGGCCGGATCCAACGGTGCGAGGGTGAGTACTTCATTACCTATTAATGTTCCGAGCCCACTTTGTCCTACAAGTGCGGCGAGTCCGAGGATTGCTGCGACATAGACCGCGGTACGATGATTTACCTCTTGACCAAACTCTTCACTGGACGGTAATGAGTTGCGCATCCATGTTGCTTTCCTATGGTCCGCGGGCTCGCTTTTACGTCTTGATTTAACTCAGTTCCTGCAGTCCGCATTCATGGCCGGACTTATAACAAATCCAGCGCAAGATACCGGTTGGTCTGAACGATTTTTTCGCGCTCCTCGAAACTCGTCAATTGCGTTGCGATGGCGCTGCTATCCCCTGAGCGTTTGATTTCAGTCAAAACGATTTGCATCGCGTGTATCGCAGCACGCTGCATATCCGAAGGAATGATGACGTAACCAAGAGAGGACAGCTCTTCAATGGGCATCAAGGGAGTCTTGCCCCCGTAGAACATATTCATCAGCTTCGGTCCTGGGATACGTTGGGCAATCACGCGAATCTGATCCAGAGTCTCCGGGGCTTCTACGAAAATCATATCTGCCCCTGCCTTCACATACTGTTCGGCTCGGGTTAACGCTGACTCAAAACCTTCTGTCGCAATTGCATCGGTACGGGCAATAATCATGCAGTCCTGATCTATAAGCGTATGGCGTGCAATCCGAATTTTTCGGCACATCTCACTTACATCTATTAACTTTTTGTCATCCAGGTGGCCGCAGCGCTTGGGAAACGATTGATCCTCAAGGTGGAAGGCGGCGACACCGGCACGCTCAAGAGCTCGAACCGTGCGCTGAACGTTGGCTGCCCCCCCAAATCCCGTATCGGCGTCTGCAATCACTGGCAGGTCACTCGCTTCGACAATTTTCTCGATCCGTTCTAACACTTCGCTGAAGCTCAGTAGACCGATGTCCGGATATCCAGCAGAACGCGCAATTGCCCCACCGCTGGCGTAGACCGCGTCGAAACCCGCCATAGCAACTAGACGAGCGGATATACCGTCATAGACGCCTGGTGCTATCACAGGAGAACCTGAGGATAGTTTTTCACGCAATTGTCGAGTTGGTTTCATATGAAGTTCTCCTGAATCTCGGACTGACCGAACCACAGACGGTATCTTTGGTGCACAAGAAGCATGGCGTCAGACAAACAAAATGTCTAATATTTAGAAAGTACAGAATTAGTATCTTTGGAGTCCTAATTGGAACTCAGGCATCTACGTTATTTCGTCGTCACGGCCCAAGCGGAGAACTTCACACGAGCAGCCGAGCAACTTGGGATCGCCCAACCCCCGCTTGGACAGCAGATACGTGATTTGGAGGATGAAATCGGTACGCCGCTTTTTCACCGGGTAGGACGCGGCGTCATACTCAGTGATGCTGGGAAGGTATTCTTGGTATCGGCACAAGATATTCTTGCGCGTGCCGAGGACGCCCAAAAAAATGCGCTCCGCGCCGCACGAGGAGAGGTCGGCTCGTTGAAACTGGGATTCACCGAATCCGCTTCGTTCAACGATACCGTCACCGGTTTGATCAGTCGCTACCAGAGACAGCACCCCAAGGTGGAGGTAAACCTTGAAGAGAACGATAGCGAATCGCTAATTTCCAGGCTCGGCCGTGGAGAAATTGATGCCGCGTTTGTCAGACCTCCGTTTGCTATGGGTGGCGACATTGAGTTCATCACGCTGTCCGAAGAACCACTTATTGTTGTCCTGCCTGATGGCCATCCCTTAACGTCACGCAAGCGTTTGTCGCTCGTTGATCTACGGCAGGAGAACTTCATCCTGTATTCGCGAAAATCCGGTTATGGTCTGAGTGCGGATATCGTGGCCGCCTGCCGACAAAGCGGTTTCAATCCGACCATCCGTCAGCAGGCGCCCCAGCTATCGTCCGCTGTTAATCTGGTATCTGCGGGCATGGGTATCGCCGTGGTACCCGCATCGATGCAACGAATTCAACGCGATGGCCTGCACTACAGGCCGCTTCAGCTTGATTGGCCCAAGGCGATCCTTGGATTGGCCACACGAAAGGCTAATCGGTCAACAGTGGTCGCGGACCTGATTAGTTCGACTAGCGAAGTGCAACAGGGTGATGTCCGATAAACCTTCCCACGTCGAGGCGTCGAACCGTCCGCGTGGGAATAGCTCAACGAAAGTTCTGCGCCCGCTTTTGGGACGCGGAGCGTCCCTGGCTGCATTACCACGCAGAGCGTGGGAATGATCTGCAGCTACGAACCAGTCCTGCGGATCGAGGTTCTCCAGCGCCCGATTCACAGCCAGCTCGGCCAGCATGACGATCTGGGCGATCGCCAGTGCCGTGTTGCAATGACTGCCCTCAAGAAAAGTAGCCAAGTCATTGGTCATGACACTCGCAGAGGCCAACGATTCGCAGGCGTGCGCCAGCAGGTTTTTGGTGCTGATGTCCGGGGCTATGAAGAACATGGTGCCGGGATTGCGTGGAGGGTTGGGCGTAGGTTTGAACATGGCAATGCTCCAAGAGTGATGGAGCTGCCCCGGTTCGCTGCTAGACGAAAATAAGGTGGCAGCTGTGCACGGGCTAGCAGACCAGGACTCTAGAACCCGGTAGACCCGAAGGTCCTCCCACACACAGTCGCCATAATGCGAACCGATCACGAACGGTGGACGCCATGCGCCTAAAGTATCCAGGCTACTAGACCCGATCGCTGAATTTGCAGCGAACCGCTACCTGCGGTGAAACCTGTTTTTACGCACCAGTCCTACACAAGTATCAAAAACTGCTTAAGCATATTTGGAAACACCTTTTACCCACCACCTCATGAGCGTCGAGTCCAGAATCCGCCCAATTCTTTCCAGGCGGATACTCACATTGCGCAAGATAATCATCATGGCCTCGTTACAGGCCGCCTTCCTTGGGCTGACGATCCAGGCACAAGCCTCCGAGCCAGACAACTGGACTCATTTTTTAAACAATCCTCGTTTCATGCCGGCGATCAAAAGCTGTCTTGCCGCTCACCCGAGAGGTCAGGGACCCGCTGTTGTAATGAATGTCTGGCATGCAAATCTGGAAGAGGCCGGTGTGATGACAACCGACCTGAGCGGGCGCAGAAACTCATGTTCTGCCCGCAAGGATACGGGGCTGGAAAGCCAATCCCGGACCGTGTTCGATCTGCCCGGTCCGCTGTTTGTTTCGGTGGACCAAGTCAAGGTTGCGCCCAAGGGTGAGTGCATAGAACCCACCCCGGTATTCAAAGACGAAAAGCTTCAAGGCTGGATCCTCAGACAACCTATCCTCAATCAGCACATCCCCAGTGACTGCTCGACCCCAAACTGGACCGAACTGTTACCGGTGCCACCAGCCCCGGCTTAAACAGACTTGATGTCGCCCGTTGGCAGGCACACTATTAAATTCCCGAAGCCCCGAACCGCTAACGGAGTAGCCCCATGGAACATGCACTGAAGATTCTGGGTAAAGCCTCGTCAATCAACGTCAGAAAGGTCCTGTGGACCTGTGAGGAACTGGGTGTTTCCTACGAACGTGAGGATTGGGGCGGCGGTTTTACGTCGACCCACACGCCGGAATTTCTCAGGCTCAATCCCAACGCACTCGTACCGGTGATCATCGACGACGCCGGCGTGCTGTGGGAATCCAACACCATCTGCCGCTATCTGGCCGGCAAACACCAGAATACGGATCTGCTGCCGCACGAACCGGCTGCACGCGCCCGGGTGGAGCAATGGATGGATTGGCAAGCCACCGAACTCAATCGGTCGTGGAGCTATGCGTTTACGGCATTGGTTCGCAAGGATCCAGAGTTTCAGGACGCGCATCTCATTGCCACCGGCCTGCGCGACTGGAATCACAAGATGAGCATTCTCGAGCATCAACTCGCGTCGACCAAAGCCTATGTCGCCGGACCACGGTTCACGTTGGCCGACATTGTCATCGGACTGTCCGTCAACCGCTGGCTGATGACCCCGATGGAACGCCCCGACTACCCGGCCATCGACGAGTATTTTCAACGATTGGCACAACGTCCGGGTTTCTTGAAACACGGCTGCAACGGCCTTCCCTGATGAATCGACCTCTGCCGCCAAGCGGCAAAGTTTGACCGCCCTCCTCGAAAGCAAGCGCAAGCCTACAGCCATAACTTGTTGAAACTATTGTCCTGAAATTCTTAGGCACACTAATTGCTCCACACGCTGCACCGCTAACACCTACAGGTCTTCTCATCATGTTGGTCAGTGCCAAACAGAATTTAATGACGCCGCTTCCCAAGAAACCAGGTGAAGATCCGACCGCGGAAGCTGCCGCCGGTCTTCAGGGCGGCCTTCAAGCCGCTGTGATGCAGAACGTGCAGAACAATATCCAGCTGCAAAAGGTGAAGAACGATGGCAGGGTCCAGGCCGCCGCCTCTCAACTCGCCACGGAACAGGTCAACGCCGCCAGCAAAATCAGCGACAACATCGATGAGGCGTTCGCCAAAACCCGGGTCGCGCTGCAAGTCACCGAGTCCTCGACAGTGCCAAAGGCTGGTGAAAGCACCGCCATGGCCGACTTCAAGGGTTACATGAGCAAAACGCCGGAACAGCGGTTGCGCGACAGTATTCTCGAGGAGATGGGGATTAGCGAAGAAGACTTGAAAGCCATGCCGCCAGAGAAACAACTGGCGATCGGTAAGGAAATCGCCGACCGCCTGCAAGACAAGATAAAACTGGCGCAGGCCGAGAAAGAAAACAGTGGTAGCGAGAAAGGCAGCACCCAAGTAGTCGACAAGTTCCTCGCCTCGCTTTAACAGCGAGAGATGCTGTTGCAGGAGCCAGGCTTGCCGGCTCCTGCAGGTCAGCGTATCAATTCAATTGGAGTGTCGAATTGAACTGGCTGATCGCGTCAACAACATGCCGCGATCCCTGCTGAATCTCCAGGATCACCTCCCCCGCTTCGTTCGCCAGCTCCACCCCAAGGCCGGTCCGGCTCAAACTCGACTGCATGCTCGACACCGCACTCAACGACAAATCATGGTTTTTGCGCACCACTTCGACGATTTCCAGCGTCGCCTGACTTGTACGTGCGGCGAGGCCGCGAACCTCATCGGCGACCACGGCAAACCCACGCCCATGCTCACCGGCCCGGGCCGCTTCGATCGCCGCGTTAAGCGCCAGCAGATTGGTCTGATCGGCAATGCCGCGAATGGTCTGGACGATGGTGCCGATGATGTCAGACTGCTTGCTGACCGCGTCGATGCTCAGCGCCGCCTCGTTCAAGTCCCTGGAAATGTCCTGGATGATCTGCACCGTTTGCTGCACCACCTGCGACCCCTTCTGCGCGCAGGCGTCGTTCTGGACCGAGGTGCTGTGGGCCGATTCGGCAGCGGTTTGCAGGGTGGTCACCTGGTTCGTGATGTCGCTGGCGAATTTGACCACTTTGTACAGCCGGCCCTTGGTGTCGAACAACGGGTTGTAGGACGCTTCAAGAAAAATGGTGTGGCCGTGTTTATCTTTGCGCTCAAAACGGTGTGAGTGATATTCGCCGCGATTCAGTGAGGCCCAGAACGCTTTGTAAGCCTGGGATTCTGCGTCGGCGCGGTGGCAAAACATGCTGTGGTGCTGACCGACGACTTCGTTGAGCGAGTAATGCGTGGTCTTAAGGAAGTTTTCATTGGCGGTAATCACATGGCCTCCGGGGGTAAATTCGATCACCGCCATGGAACGACCGATTGCCGCGAGCATGCTTTCGTTTTCGTGTTCTTTGTTAACCCTGGCAGAAATGTCCGTGGCGACTTTGATCACGCTTTTTACCTGGCGGTCGGGGCCGAAAACCGGCATGTAGCTCGCTTCGAGCCAGATCTCCTTGCCCCTCTTGTTCAAACGCAAGAAGGTGCCGCCGACCGGTTCGCCACGGGCCAGGTCACGCCACAATCGGGCGTAGTCTTCGCTGCGGTAAAACGCTTCTTCGCAAAAGATCCGGTGATGTTTGCCGCGCACTTCTTCGACGCTGTAACCCATGGCGGCACAAAAGTTTTCGTTGGCATCGAGGATGATGCCTTCAGGGGTGAACTCAATCATTGCCATCGAACGGCTGACGGCCGCCAACTTGGCGTTGGCCTCGGTCAGCGCGCAGCGGCAGCGTTCGATTTCCAGCAGGTCTGCTTTGTGATGTAGGTTAAACATAGTCGTATCACCCTAAGCGCGGTCTTTTGATTGATGAAAGTTCTTCGGTCTTTCAACGTATCCACGACAATCTTCCATGGCACAGGCACACGCATTCCTCCACGGGAGGAACGGTCAGGTGATCGATGATGTTGAATCGGAGAGTCCATGCGGCGACGCTCTTATCAAGACATCCGTCTCTTGATAGCCCGGGACCGGGCCAGCCCTGATGTTTCCATAAGTAACTCCCTTTACTGAAAAGCTCCTTGTCGCTCAGCGCCGGTGCCTTGGGTTGCGCACTCTTGAACCCTGTATATCGGCCCTTACGGCGGCCGAATAGTCAATTACGAGTCAGCATAGACAGCCGTAATGGCCTTGCAAGGCCACTAGTCGGCCAGCATTGAGGACAAAATCGGTTCAGCTCAGGACCGATTCACTTTTCAGCCAGCATGCCTAACAATGCCTGCACCGCCACCGAGGGTGGCTTGTTAGCCGCGACCGCCAAGGCGAACTCGCGATCGATTCGCGGTTTCAGCGGCACCACACGCAGGCCCGGAAGCTGGTTCGGCAGGGTCATTTCCGGCACCAGGGTCACACCGATGTTTTCCCGCACCAAGGTGAACGCACTGTTCCATTCACGGACTTCGACGCGGATGTCATGCAGCTGCAAACCCGCATCGATAGCGAGGCTGCGGGCGTTGGTCGAACAGCCGCCCGTGGCCAGGACAAAGGGTTGATCCGCTAATTCGGCGAGGGTGACCCCCTCTTCAACCGAGCGCCGCGCCAACGGATGACCGCCCGGCAGAACCGCCACCCAGGCATCGCGCCCCAAAAGGCCGGCATTGCGCTCCGGCGCCGGGTTCAACACCACACCGATATCCACCAGACCGGCGCCAAGCAGTGCTTCCACTTCATCGTCGCTGACTTCCAGGGCAACCACCTGAATGCCGGGATAAAGCCGATTGAACTGGCGCAGCAGCGGCGGCAGAAAGGTCGCCAGTACCATGGGGAAACTGGCCAGGCGAATCGTTCCACGCTGAATGCCTTTCGCGGCATCGACGGTATTGCGGATGTTTTCCAAGGAACCGAGCATGCTGCGCGCCTGCTCGATGACCGGCAGACCGATGGCCGTCGGTACGGTCTGGCGGTTTTCCCGGCTGAACAGTTGAACGCCGAGGGTTTCTTCGATCAGCGCCAGCGCCTGGCTGGCCCCTGACTGAGTCATGCCGATCCGCTCGGCCGCGCGGGTGATGTTGCCCGTGTCGGCCACCGCCACCACCATTCGCCAATGCATCAGATTCATCATGGCAGTAGCTTTCCTTAGGGCAGTTTTCTGAAAGATTAATTTTACCGAGGGCGTCGCGCACTATGACACTGGCGAAAACCCCGGACCAGAGACCTGCCGATGAAGTTGTATTACGCACCACAAGCTTGCTCACTCGCCCCGCACATTGTGCTACGCGAGCTTGGCCTGCCCTTCGGGTTGATCCGCGTCGATAACCGCACCAAACAGACCATTAGCGGCTCCGACTTCCTCGTCATCAACCCGAAGGGTTACGTCGCGGCGCTGCAACTCGACAACGGTGAAGTGCTGACCGAAGGCCCGGCGATCCTCCAGTACCTGGCGGACCTGCGACCGGAGGCGAACCTGGCGCCAGCCAATGGGACGTTCGCGCGAGTGCGGTTGCAGGAATGGCTGAACTTCGTTTCGACGGAGATTCATGGCGGGCTGGGATGGCTGTTCAACGCGCAGTTCTCGGAGGAAGTGAAAACACCGATCAAGGAGAAGTTGTTCAAGCGGTTTGCGGTGTTGTGCCAGACCTTGGAGCGGCAGGATTACCTGATGGCGGATGGGTTCAGCGTTGCGGACGCTTATCTGTTCACGGTGTTGCGATGGGCGCCATTGTTTGCGATTGATTTGAATGAATGGCCGGCGTTGGTGCGGTTTCAGGCCCGAGTAGATTTGCGCCCGACAGTGCAAGCGGCGTTGGCCGCGGAGTGGGTGTAAGGCTGGAGACCATCGCGGGCAAGCCCGCTCCCACAGGAATTCGTATCCCACCGCGAGATCCATTGTGGGAGCGGGCTTGCTCGCGAAAGCGGTTGTTCAGGCACCGCAAAACATTAAGCGAGATTACAAACTCGCACTCACTTTTGTAGCCACCTCCCCCGGTACCCAACCTTTCCAGATCTGCGGCTGATCCCGCAAAAACGCTTCCGCGACTTGACGCGGTGGCTGGCGCTTTTCGCTCATCTGGGCGAGGGTCTGGTTCAGCAGATCAATCGGGAAATCGACTTTCTCGAAGAACGCCACCAAATCCGGATATTGCGTCTTGAATGGTGCGGACACGCCGATGGCCAGGCTTGCCGGCATCGAGCGCGTGCCTTTGGGATTAGGGTGGTTGGCATCGGCCAGGGTCTTCCAGGCTTCGGCGTCGAACGGCGGCTCGTCGAGTTTCACCAGTTTGAAACGGCCCAACAGCGGTGTCGGCGACCAGTAGTAGAACAACACCGGCTTGCCGCGACGGATCGACGACGCGACCTCCGCATCCAGCGCCGCGCCAGAGCCGGTGCGGAAGTTGACGAAGCTGGTGGTCAGGTCATAGGCCTTGAGTTTCTGACTGTTGACGATCTCCGAGGTCCAGCCGGTCGGGCTGTTGAGAAAGCGACCGCGGCTCGGGTCTTCGGGGTCGCGAAACACATCCTTGTAGCGCGCCAGGTCGGCGACGGATTTAAGCTCAGGCGCCAGCGGTTTGATGCCGCGCTCCGGGTCGCCTTTGATCACGTACTCCGGCACCCACCAGCCTTCGGTGGCGCCTTTAACGGTATCGCCCAAACCAAATACCTTACGTTCCGCTGCGGCTTTGACCCAGGCCGGACTGCGCCCGGCCCACTCTTCGCCGATCACCTGGATGTCGTTCCTGGCCAACGCCGCTTCGAGGCTGACGGTGCTGCCAGGCAAGGTATCGGTGGGGTAGCCGTAACCCTTTTCGACGATCAACCGCAGGATCTCGGTGATCAGGCTGCCGCTTTCCCAAGTGATGTCACCGAAGTGGATCGGTGCGGTTTTTTCTGCGGCGGGAACGTGGCTGGCCACAAGGCTCAGGGCCAGCAGCGAACTGCCGAGCAGGGTTTTGATCGATTTCATGCGGACCTCTGGTGCAAGGGTTCATTGGCGCTGTGCCGGGCGCACAACGCTTGGGAGCGGGTCATGTAGACGCTGACCGAGCGTTGGGAAATGCCCAGCTCGGCGGCGATTTGCGGGTAGGTCAGGCCATCGATTCGCGACAACAGGAACGTTGCCCGGACCTTGCCCGGCAAGCGCTGAAGCGTTCGGTCGAAGCCGTGCAACGCCTGGGTCCATTGCAGCAGTTCCTCGGGCGAACTCGCTTGCGGCTGATCGAGGTGTTGCAGTTGATCGAGGTGCTGACGTTCCAGATCGCGGCGGCGCCAGAGCTGATAGATCAGTCGGCGGGCGATGGTGGTGAGCAAGGCGCGGGGCTCGCGGATCGGAGTCAGGCCCGGCGCTTCGAGCAGTTGCACAAAGGTTTCGGCGGCGATGTCTTCGACACTGGGACTTCCCCCCAGATGCCGTCGCAACCGTGCACACAGCCAGGGGTAATGGGCGCGGAACAATCCGCCCACGTCGTTGTGATGGGAAAAGTCGGTGCCGGACATAGTGGCTCCAAAGGTTAGGGTCGCTGAATGTCCGGTGGTCCGGTGAGGCGGATCCTAGCAAGGAGGCTTATTCTTTAATAATACTTAAAATGAATTTTTATATTCCATAGAGGCATTAAAATCTATAACGCCTGATAGATCGCTTTCGCGGGCAAGCCACGCTCCCACAGGTTCTGTGTCGGTCATCAATTTCGTGATCGACACAGAACCTGTGGGAGCGTGGCTTGCCCGCGAAAAAATCTTAAGTCAACGCAGGCACCCGAACCCCAACGCCTCAGCTTCCTGTTGATAATCGAGAATGACTTGATAGTCGCTCTCGCTGGCTGGCAGCACCGAGTGCAAACCAAGGATTTCAACCACATCAGGCAGCTCCCGCAACGCCTCGTTCATCACCTGCCGCAGCGCCTCAATCTGTTCATCGGTCAGCGTCGCAGCGGTGATATACGGCAAGGTCGGGCTGAACGCGCTGCGCACCACCACGCGCAGACCGGCGACTTCCTCCTCGGCGTGGCGCGCGAGGTAGGCGAAGGTCACGCTGTCGATGGCCGCCAAATCGGCCTGGTCTTCACGCAGCCAGCGCAGGCTTTCGTGGTGGCTGCCGCTGATACCGACACTGTCGAAGAACTGTCCATCCCGATGCAGCGGCGCCAATCGTTGACGCAGCAGGTTCATGCCGCTGTTGGAGTCTTCGCCGTTGATCACGCCACGGCCGCCAAAAAAAGCGGGCAAGGTCCGGCGTGGGTCATCGGCGCGACTCAGCAGCAGGCTACAGTGATTGCCTCCGCTGCTGTCCGGCAGTTCGTAGCGAGGCCGGCCGATGACCCGAACCTGGCCACGCAATGTGGTCATCAGCGGATAGCCGCAGGTTTGGGTCAGCAGCAAGTGGGGGGACAGCCACAGCTCCATCAGCGCCAGCCCTTCGGCGTTGCGGCGGGTGGCGCCCAAACGCCCAAGTATCCGCGACAACCAGCGCTCGTTGGCCTGGCGGATGGGTTCGGGGGCGACGTACATGAGCAGCTCAGCGATGTCTTGAGTCATCAAAATCTTCCCGTACAAGAAAAATCTAATGTGGGAGCGGGCTTGCTCGCGAGAGGCCGTGTCAGTCGATGTAAATGTTGCCTGACACACCGCTTTCGCGAGCAAGCCCGCTCCCACAGGGGTCAGGTGTTGATCATAAAAAATCAGTGAAACGGATGCCGTGGACTATCGATTGCCTTTATCCCATTCTCACGCCACAACTGGCCATAACCCTGCACCAGAAACCCGCCGCTGCGTGCCAGCCACTGCTCGCGGCGCGTGTAATAGGCGCGGGGCAAGTCGTACCAGGGCAGTCCTGGCAAGTCGTGGTGCACCAGATGAAAGTTGAGGTTCAGGAACAGCCAGCGCCACGGCCACGCGGCTTCATTGAGCACGGTGCGTTGCTCGGGCTGCGCATGGGGACGGTGTTCGTAATAAGAGCGGATCATCGCAATCGACAGCGCCGGCACACTGATCAGCAACAGGTAATGCCACACCGACAGCGCGCTGTAGCGGGCGATGAACAGCAACATCAACATGGTCAGTGCGCCGTGGGTCAGCCACATCAACCAAGCCTGCCCTTCGCCCGTTTTCAGACGTTGCAGTTCTTCGCGCGCCAGCGCCAGCAAAGCCAGCGGTGCACCGAGGATAAAGCGCCCGAGCACAGTTTTGTTCAGCCGGTGCAGGCTCCGTTCGAACAGTGAACGGTCCTGCCACTGCTCGGCGCTCAGGTAGCGGCTTTCCGGATCGAGACCCGGGAGGGTCAGGTCTTCGTCGCGGTGATGCAGCAAGTGGCTGTCGCGATACAAGGTGTAGGGGTACCAGACGGCGAACGGTGCGTAGCCGAGGATTTTGTTCAGCGTGGTCCAGCGGGTGGGATGACCATGCAGCAATTCATGCTGCACCGACAACCAGAGCGCCACCAATGGAATCAACAACAGCGTGCTCCACCACACACCCAGTCGGGCACTGCCCAACACAAGGCTGAACCATCCGGCGTACACGCCGATCAGCAGCAACCAGGTCGGCCACTCTGTGCGAGCGGTGAGGCGCTGGCGCAGGGATTCGATTTCTTCTCGGTGGGCGCTATCGAAGTAATGAGGCATGGCGTTGCTCAGATCGGGACCAGTCCCCTTCTGTGCAATGGCGTCGGGAAATCTTGCAGATTATTTGGTTATCGTTAGAGCAGCAGGAGCCCGAGGACCGGGCTCCCTTGTCGCGGGATCAATGGCCGAACACATCCACCTTTTTGGCCTTCTTGTCCGCGCGTTTTTCATCGGCGGTTTTCGCCGGTTTCTTCTTTGCCGCTTTTTTTGAATCCATGCCTTTGGCCATGATACGTACTCCACTCATACGGGATGTGAGATCAGGTATACACCTATCCCCGGCCGCGCGTTCTTTTATAATCACCCGCTTTGCCCAGCGACAAACTCAATCCATGCCCGACATCCAGTACACCCTGCTCGCCGAGCAGTTATGGCCGCTGATGAACAAGTTCTATCGCGCTCACCAATCGTCGATGAAAGCGGTGCGTGACGCTCAGCTCTGGGTCGCCAGGCGCGAGGAGATTGTTGGCGCACTGTGCTTGCGACCCGTCTCGGGCGGGCATTGGCTGACCGGTTTATTCGTCGATCCGACGTGCCGCGAGCAAGGGATTGCGGCGGCGTTGATCGGAGAAGCGGTGAAAGGTCTCGAACAACCGGTGTGGCTGTTCTGTCATCCGGATTTGCGCGGATTCTATGAACGACGCGGCTTTGCCTTCGATCCGAGCATGCCTTACGCCATGGTCGAACGTCTGCACCGTTATGCGCGCAGCAAGCCGATGATTGCGATGGGGCTGGAGCCGGTTGGGTAGGCATGGAGATCAAATGTGGGAGCGAGCTTGATCCGGGCGGCGTTCCGACGATTGCGGTGTGTCAATCACCGACAGTATTGACTGTCACGGCCTCATCGCGAGCAAGCTCGCTCCCACAGGGGGTTATGGTGGTTTCAATCATCGGCGTTGGGGTCTAGATCCGGGAACATCACTTCAGTGAACCCGAATTTACTGAAATCAGTAATCCGCGACGGATATAACCGGCCGATCAGATGATCGCATTCGTGCTGCACCACGCGCGCATGAAAGCCCTCGGCGATGCGCACGATCGGTTCGCCCTTGGGGTCGAAGCCTTCGTAACGAATCTGTTGATAACGGTCCACCGCGCCGCGCAGGCCGGGCACTGACAGGCAACCTTCAAACCCCTCTTCCATCACCGGGCTCAACGGCGTGATCAGCGGATTGATCAGAATGGTCTGCGGCACCGCTTCGGCATCCGGATAGCGTTCGCTGTGCTCGAAACCGAAGATCACCAATTGCAGGTCGACCCCGATCTGCGGCGCAGCCAAGCCGACCCCGCCGACGCTTTCCATGGTCTGAAACATGTCGTCGATCAACTGCCACAACTGCGGGCTGTCGAACATTTCGGCTGGGACCGGCGGCGCAACGCGCAGCAGGCGCTCGTCGCCCATTTTCAGGATTTCACGGATCATTTGATCACTTCGTCAGTGCTCGGCTTGATCGAGTGATCCCGACCCAGTCCCGAAACGTGGTGTTTAGGTTCAACATCGGGCTCGCCGGGGGCCTTTTCGCCGGGGTCCTTGCCTTCGGCCGACATGTGTTCGATCACCGCATTCATCTCCGCGCCGAGCAACAGCACCGCCGCGGAAATATAGAAGTACAGCAACAGCACGATGATCGCGCCGATACTGCCATACATGGCGTTGTAGTTGGCGAACTCCTTGACGTACAGACCGAAGCCCAGGGACGCGAGGATCCACACCACGACAGCCAGCACAGAACCCGGCGTGATAAAGCGGAACTCCTGTTTGACGTCGGGCATGACGTAATAAATCAGCGCCACGGCCACCATCAGCAGAATCACTACCGCCGGCCAGCGGGCGACGGTCCACAGCGTGACGATGAAGTATTCGAGGCCCACTTGCGCAGCGATCCAGCTCATCACCTGCGGCCCGAGCACCATCAGCGCAGCGGCGATCAGCAACATGCCGGCGATGCCGACGGTGTAGATGATCGACAGTGGAAAACGCTTCCAGGCCGGGCGGCCTTCGACCACGTCATAAGCAGCGTTCATCGCGCTCATCATCAGCCGCACACCGGCAGATGCCGTCCACAGAGCGATCACGATACCGACCGACAGCAAGCCACCCTTGGCTTGCTGGAGCTGGTCGATCACCGGATTCACCTGTTCCAGCGCCTGGGGCGGCAGGACCAGTTCCGATTGCAGGCGCAGCCACGAGAAGAAGTCCGGAAGGTGCAGAAAACCGATCAGGGCGATCAGAAAAAGAATGAAGGGAAACAACGAAAACAGCATTTGATAGGCCAGCGCCGAGGCATAGGTCGACATCTCGTCGTCAACGAACTCGGTGACCGTGCGCACCATCACACGGTGGATGGGCAAACCTTTCATGTCCGGGAAAATCATAAGCGTCTCCTTTCGCCGCAAATCGGTTGAAGTCGTGGCGACTCAGGGGCCGTTTTCTACATCAAAGTAGCCTGTTTGGCGACTTTGAAACAATTTCCATGCTCAAGGTAAACCAGCCAGGTTCAGGCTGACACAAAAACGGCCATCCGTGGATGGCCGTTTCTGATATTCACCAAAGGCCGAATCAAGCCTTATCGACGCCTTTTTTGACCGCGTCTTTGGCTTTGCCCACTGCTTGCTGAGCTTCGCCTTTCTTTTCCTGCACCACGCCTTCGGCGCGCATTTTATCACTACCTGTAACCTTGCCGACGCCTTGCTTGACGTTGCCGACGGCTTCGTTTGCTACACCTTTTACTTTATCGCCAGTGCTGCTCATGGTGTTTCTCCTGTGAACAATTGAACGAGAAAAAGTCGTTACACAAAGATTGACCGGAGGGGTTTGCACGGAGTTTCATTTATTTTCACAGCGACTTTTCATCGTTCAATGCAGGTTGCGCTTTATGTTTGCCGACCAACCCCCGAGAATGCGCAACGTATTCAGGCGATGGCGCTGAAGATCCAATCCCGTAGGAATGTTATGAAACTCGATAAAAAGCAGGCCATTGCCCGCAGAAACCAGGAACTCGGCGGTGCTGTGCTTGGCGTCAACAACTGCCACTTCACCGAATTGAACCGCAACCGCAACATCTGGTGGTTCGATATCCCGGTGGCGCGCCTGGCCATTGGTCAGTACGAATGGATTCACCTGCTGATGCACACGCCGGACACCGACGAACTGCTGCACCTGAAAGTGCCGACGGTGTTCCTGCGCGAGAAGCTCGAAGGGCTGGTGGTGCGTAACCAGGGCAAGCGCAAGGCTGCGTTGAGCCTGGAACTGAGTGCGGACAAGGATTCGTATCTGCAGGACATGCGCCCGGCGGGCACCAACGTTAATTTCGCGCCGTTCCGCCAATAACACCAATCCCCTGTGGCGAGGGAGCTTGCTCCCGCTGAGCTGCGAAGCGGCCCCACATCAGGCGCCGCGGTACTTCTGGTGTTTCTTCCTCGCCCGGATAGCGACTGCTCCGCAGTCGAGCGGGAGCAAGCTCCCTCGCCACAAGAGCACTTCTGATATCGCTGCCAACAAAAAGCCCCGCATCTGCGGGGCTTTTTGTTTGTTACGCGCCTACTTTCTTCGCGTTGAGCTTCTTCAGCTCTTCATCACGCAATTCCCGACGCAGGATCTTGCCGACGTTGGTAGTCGGCAGCGCATCGCGGAACTCGACCGAACGCGGCACCTTGTAGCCAGTGACATTGGCACGCATGTGCTCCATCACCTGCTCTTTCGTCAGTGTCACACCCGGTTTGGCGACGATGAAAATCTTGATCGCCTCGCCCGACTTCTCGTCCGGCACGCCGATGGCCGCGCATTGCAGGACGCCCGGCAGGGTCGCCAACACGTCTTCGAGTTCGTTCGGGTACACGTTGAAACCGGACACCAGGATCATGTCTTTCTTGCGATCGACAATGCGCATGAAGCCGTCAGGCTGGATCAGCGCGATGTCACCGGTTTTCAACCAGCCTTCGCTGTCGAGGATCTCATCGGTGGCTTCCTGGCGCTGCCAGTAGCCCTTCATTACTTGCGGACCTTTCACACACAGCTCGCCGATTTCGCCCAACGGCTGCTCGACGCCGGCATCATCAATGATTTTGCACAGGGTCGATGGAACCGGAATGCCGATGGTGCCGATCTGGATGTTCTGAATCGGGTTCACCGTCGCCACCGGGCTGGTTTCGGTCATGCCGTAACCTTCGCAGATGGCACAACCGGTGACCGCTTTCCAACGCTCGGCCGCAGCCAGTTGCAGGGCCATGCCGCCGGACAGGGTGACTTTCAGCGCCGAGAAATCCAGCTTGCGGAAACCTTCGTTGTTGCACAGGGCAACGAACAGCGTGTTCAGACCCACGAAACCGCTGAACTTCCACTTCGACAGTTCCTTGACCATCGCCGTCAAGTCGCGCGGATTGCTGATCAGGATGTTGTGGTTGCCGATCAGCATCATCGCCATGCAATGAAAGGTGAACGCGTAGATGTGGTACAGCGGCAGCGGTGTGATCAGGATCTCGCAGCCTTCATGCAGGTTGGAGCCCATCAGCGCCTTGCATTGCAACATGTTCGCCACGAGGTTGCGATGGGTCAGCATTGCGCCCTTCGCCACGCCGGTGGTGCCGCCGGTGTATTGCAGCACTGCCACGTCGCTGTTGGCCGGGTTGGCTTCAGCCACTGGCTGGCCGTGGCCCTTGCTCAACACGTCGTTGAACTTGATGGCTTTGGGCAAGTGGTACGCCGGGACCATCTTCTTCACGTATTTGATGACGCTGTTGATCAGCAGGCGCTTGAGCGGCGGCAGAAGATCGGCCACTTCGGTGACGATGACGTGCTTGACGCCGGTTTTCGGCACGACGGTCTCGGCCAGGTGCGCCATGTTGGCCAGGCACACCAGGGCTTTGGCGCCGGAGTCGTTGAACTGGTGTTCCATTTCCCGCGCGGTGTACAGCGGGTTGGTGTTGACCACGATCAGCCCGGCGCGGATGGCACCGAACACAGCGACCGGGTATTGAAGGACGTTGGGCAACTGCACGGCGATTCGATCGCCCGGCTGCAAGTCGGTATGCTGTTGCAGGTAAGCGGCAAAGGCACCGGACAACTCGTACAGTTCACCGTAGGTAATTGTCTTGCCCAGGTTGCTGAATGCCGGTTTGTCGGCGAAGCGTTGGCAGGACTGTTTCAGTACTGCCTGAATATTCGGATACTCGTCCGGATTGATGTCGGCAGCAATCCCGGCAGGGTACTTATCCTTCCAGAAGTCTTCGATCATGGAAGCCCACTCCTCAGCAACGCGAATTCAAATATCGCATTTGATGCGATTATTATTGGTGTTTGATTGTTGGTGAGTCTGGCTTTTACAGAAGGCCTAGAGGTCACAAAACGCGCCGAGAGTAGCAGCTTTGCCAAGGGCCTACTAGAGCCAAAAGTGTCCTACAAAGTCACATTTGTGACTCAAGAATTACAAGCAGTCATTTTAGAGCAAAAATTCTATAAAAGCCCTGAAACCCCCTGAAACCGGCGCTTAAGGCGACGGTGTAGGAGCGAGCTTGCTCGCGAAAAACCAGAGGTCACCGCGTGACATCTGGTTTCTCGCGTTATCGTTGACGACCTTCGCGAGCAAGCTCGCTCCTACAGGGATCCGCGAGCGCGGCCATTCACCGATCAGGCAATATCCCGCAACTCCCGCCGCAAAATCTTGCCCACCGGTGTCATCGGCAACGACTCACGCAGCACGATGTGCTTGGGCACTTTGTACGCCGTGAAGTTTTCCTTGCAGTAGGCTTTCAGCTCTTCAAGGCTGACCCCCGACTCACGCGCCACCACAAACAACTTCACCGCCTCCCCGGAACGTTCGTCCGGCACACCGATAACCGCGCAGTTGGCGACTTTCGGGTGAGCCATCACCACGTCTTCGATCTCGTTCGGGTACACGTTGAAACCCGAGACAATGATCATGTCTTTCTTGCGATCGACGATGCGCACGAAACCGTCCGGGTCGATCACCGCGATGTCGCCGGATTTGAACCAGCCTTCGGCATCCAGCACTTCGGCGGTGGCTTCGGGCTTTTGCCAGTAGCCTTTCATGATCTGCGGGCCCTTGATGCACAGCTCGCCGCGCTCGCCCATCGGCTGCTCGACGCCTTCATCGTTGATGACTTTGAGCGTGGTGCCCGGCACCGGCAGGCCGACCGTGCCGATCCGTGATTTATTGCCGTATGGGTTAGTGCACGCCACCGGCGAGGTTTCGGTCAGGCCGTAGCCTTCGGTGATGCGGCAACCGGTCAGTTGCTCCCAGCGCTCGGCGGTGGCCTTGACCAGCGCGGTGCCGCCGGAGTTGGTCAGTTTGAGGCTGGAAAAATCCAGGGTCTTGAAATCCGGGTGATCCATCAACGCAACGAACAACGTGTTGAGCCCCAGCAACGCCGAGAACCGCCAGTTTTTCAGCTCCTTGATGAAGCCCTTGATGTCCCGTGGATTGGTGATCAGCACGTTGTGGTTGCCGGTCACCATCATGCACATGCAATTCGCCGTAAACGCATAGATATGGTAAAGCGGCAGCGGCGCGATCATCACTTCCTGACCTTCGCGCAGCAGTGGCTGGCCGTCATTGCCGAATTGCCCCAGGCACGCCCGCGCCTGCTGCATGTTCGCCACCAGGTTGCCGTGAGTCAGCATCGCGCCTTTCGCCAAGCCGGTGGTGCCGCCGGTGTATTGCAGCACGGCGACATCGTTGAGGCCGGCGTTCAGCGGCTTGATGCCCAATCCCCGGCCCAGACGCAACGCGCTCTTGAAGGAAATGGCCTCCGGCAAGGAATAGTCCGGAACCATTTTCTTGACCTTGCTGACCAGCGTGTTGACCAGCCAGCCTTTGGCGGCGGGCATCATGTCGCCCATCTTCACTTCGATCAGGTACTGGAGGTCGGTGTCGGGTAGCACTTCCTGAACCTTCTGCCCGAACATATTCAGATAGACCAGCGCCCGGGCCCCGGAATCCTTGAACTGGTGACGCATCTCCCGCGCGGTGTACAGCGGGTTGGTGTTGACCACGATCAGCCCGGCGCGCAACGCACCAAACACGGCAATCGGGTATTGCAGGACATTGGGCATCTGCACCGCAATGCGATCCCCGGGGACCAGGTCGGTATGGGCTTGCAGGTAACCGGCGAAAGCGGCGCTGTAGCGTTCCAGTTCGGCGTAGGTCAGGGTCACGCCCATGTTGCTGAAGGCCGGGCGGTCAGCAAATTTCTTGCAGGAACGCTCGAACACCTCGATCACCGATTTATAGGCCCCTAGATCGATGTCCAGTGGCACGCCGGCCGGGCGTTTGTCATTCCAGAAATCAGGTTGCATTGTTCTTGTCCTCTTTACCTGAACCTATCCGGGGCCGCTTTCTGCGCTGTCTGAAAAACAAAAAGCAAAAAGCGGAGCTTCACGGACACTAGCAGCTATGACGAAACAGGCAAATATGCCAACGGGTGACATTGATCGTGTGAATCTTGGTGCCGTGGCATGGCCTGATCAGACGGCAAGCGAAGGATGCGCTATACAATGCACCGAGCCCATGCAAAGGAATCGCCATGACCCACGACACCTTCTGGCTGACCGCGAGTGACCGCAGCCGCCTTTTCGTCAACCAGTGGCTGCCTGTCGCGCCTTTGAAAGCGGTGATCCTGCTGGCCCACGGCATGGCCGAACACAGTGGCCGTTATGCCCGTCTGGCGGGGAAACTCTGTGATCAGGGCTACGGTGTGTACGCGCCGGATCTGCGTGGACATGGCAAAACTGCCGAAAACGGGACACTTGGTCACTTCGCCGACGACGATGGCTGGTGCAAGGTGGTCGGCGACCTGGCCAGTCTCAATCAGCACATCGGCCAGCAACATCCCGGCGTGCCAATCGTGCTGCTCGGCCACAGCATGGGCAGTTACATTGCTCAGGCTTATCTGCTGCATCACAGCGCCAGCCTGTATGGCGCGGTGCTCAGTGGTTCGAACTTCCAGCCCGTGACGCTTTATCGCGCAGCACGGCAGATCGCCCTCCTCGAACGATTGCGCCAGGGGCCGAAGGGTCGTAGCGCACTGATCGAATGGCTGTCGTTCGGCTCGTTCAACAAGAAGTTCAAACCGGTGCGCACGTCGTTCGACTGGCTCAGCCGCGACTCGACCGAAGTCGACAAGTACGCCCACGACCCGCTGTGCGGCTTCCGCTGCACCAATCAGTTCTGGATCGATTTGCTCGGCGGCTTGCAGCAGATCAGCAAAGCGTCCAATCTCGCTCAGATCGATCCGGGCCTGCCGCTGTTGGTGATTGGCGGAGAATGTGATCCGGTGAGTGACGGCAAGCGTCTGAAAGATCTGGCCGATGCGCTACGCGCCGCTGGCAGTCAGAGCCTGCAACTGACGATTTACCCGCAGGCACGGCACGAACTGTTCAACGAAAGCAATCGCGATGAAGTGACGGCCGACGTGCTGAGCTGGATCGCGCAAGCCCTGAGCCACCGCCGCCCACCCCGATCCGAATAGTTTTTTGTGGTTTTTTTATTTGTCACAGGAATTGAACCCGATGACCCAGGTTACCAACACCCCTTACGAAGCCCTTGAAGTCGGGCAGACCGCCAGCTACAGCAAGACGGTCAAAGAGCGCGACATTCAACTGTTCGCCGCGATGTCCGGTGACCACAACCCGGTGCACCTGGACGCGGAATTCGCCGCCGGCACCATGTTCAAGGAACGCATCGCTCACGGCATGTTCAGCGGTGCATTGATCAGCGCCGCCGTTGCCTGCGAGTTGCCTGGGCCGGGCACTATTTATATTGGCCAGCAGATGAGCTTTCAGAAGCCGGTGAAGATTGGCGACACGCTGACTGTACGTCTTGAAATTCTGGAGAAGCTGCCGAAGTTTCGTGTGCGCATTGCGACCCGCGTGTTTAACCAGCGCGATGAGTTGGTGGTGGATGGCGAGGCGGAAATCCTGGCGCCGCGCAAACAGCAGACCGTGACGTTGCCGACCTTGCCGACGATAAGCATCGGCTAAGGCGTTGTTTGCACCATTCGCGAGCAAGCCCGCTCCCACATTCGACCGTATGCAATAAGAACGCGGTCAAATGTGGGAGCGGGCTTGCTCGCGAATGGTGTCACCTCGGTATTACTGTTGATCCCGCTCCTGCACCTGCACACTCGCCGTCATCCCCGAACTCAAAATGATCCCCTCCGGCAACTTGTCCAGTTTGATCCGTACTGGAATCCGCTGCGCCAGCCTCACCCAGTTGAACGTCGGCTCCACCTCCGCCAGCAACTGCCCATCCGGCGTGGTATTGCGATCGGTAATCCCGCGGCTGACGCTTTCCACATGCCCGCTGAGCGCTTCGCCCGCGCTCATCAACCAGACCTTCACCGGGTCGCCAACGCGAATCCGCGGCAGTTTGGTTTCTTCGAAATACGCCTGCACATAGAACGTCGAATCGTCGATCAGCGCCATCACCGCTTGCCCGGCATTTACGTAATTGCCTTGGGCCAGACGCAAGTTAGTCATGTGTCCGCTGCGTGGCGCATGAACCTGACTACGGGCAAGGTTGAGTTCAGCCACCTTGGCTTCGGCTTGGGCTTCGCGCAGTTCGCCACGGGCGATGCCGGCGTTGATTTGCGCGTTCTCACGCAGCTCGGCACTGATCGCCTGCGGGCCGAGGGCAGCGCGGCGACTGGCTTCGTGCTCGCGCAGACTAAGTTGCTGCTGGCGGGTTTGCACCACCGCATGCGCCTTCTCCAGCGCGGCTTCAAACCGGTCGCGATCAATGCTCAGCAACAGGTCGCCGGCCTTCACCGGCTGGTTATCGACCACCTTGAGCTCGCGCACCCAACCCGACACGTCCGGGGCGATCACCACCACATCGGCGCGAATCCGCGCATCACGCGTCCATGGCGTGAGCATGTAGTACTGCCACAAATGGAAACCGGAAAAAATCGCCACTGCCACCAGGCACAGGGTTACCGCGACACGTACGGATGTACGCATGTTCAACTCCTTTATAAAGGTCCGAGGACGACGGTGATCAGGGTCAATACACAGACGTACAAGGCGCAATCGAATAATGCTTCGTGCCAGATCCAGCGGCCGACCGGCGTCAGGCGCAACAACAGACGCAAGGCCCCGGTAACGAGCAACGCCAGCAGCACATAAATAAGAAATGGACTGAGCAGCACACCGCCCACCGACCATTCACGCAAGCCCATGGTTTTGCTCCTGTTGACGGCACCATGCGCGCCAGCTGTGCTGCAATTGCAGCACGGCGCCCTGCGCCAGTTTCACGGCATCGCTGGGCGGCAACGCGTACAAGGTTTTCAAGAATGCTTCGCTGGGCTGTTCCAGGGCATTGGCACAACGACCGTTCGGACCTTGTTCGAGGACTTTTTCCAGTTCCTCCAGGTAGCGTCGCTGTGCTGCACTGACCGGCGCCTGCGCCACCGCCAGGCTCAAGCGCAAATGCAGCAGTTCGTCGCCGATATCCAGACCGAGCAAGCCGTCATCCCAGCGACTGCGCGCCGGTTCCGGCAGTTCCGGATAGTGTCGCGCCAATTGCAGCAAACGGTCGGCCATGCGCCCGCCGAACCAGCTTTCGGCACCGCGCAGGTTGCGACGGGTCAGACGCACCAGATCGTGAAGCGTCGCCTCCAACAAGCGACGGCTATGCCAGGCGGGATTGCGCAGGATCAACAACTTGAATGCCAGCACCGCCGCACCCACCCCGATCGCCATCGCCTGGGCGCCGTTGAAGAAATTCGCGACGTCGAACTTCATCGCGTTAAGCGGCGCTACCAACACGATGAAGTGCAGGCAGAACGAGGTGGCCGTGGCACTGATCTGCGGTTTGGCCATGCCCAGCGCACCGAAGAACAACGGCACACCCATCCCGAGACAGAGCAATGCGAAGCCGCTCCACTGCGGCAGCAGAATCTGCCCGACGATAAACGCCGCCGGGATCGCCAGAAAAATCCCGCGCATGAAACTCATGCCGATCTGCGCGCCGTTTTCGCGACTGGCGAACAGGCTGCACACCACGCAGGTCAGCAGCAACGCACCCGAGGCTGCCGGCCAGGCAGTCGCCAGCCAGAAACACGCCACCACCAGAAACGCCAGGGCGCTGCGGGCACCGAACACCAGCGCCAATGACAGGTCACGGTGCGGGGCGAGGGTTCGCGGTGGGTCGACCGTTTCCCGGCCCTCTTCCACCGCTTTCAATGCCGCGCACGCCGCCATCGCGCTGTCGAGAAGCAACGCACTACGGGCCAGCCAGTAGCTTTGCGCGGAGCTGATCAGCGGATCGTGGCAAGCATCGAGCAATCTCGGTCGCAAGGTTTGCAGGGTGGCATTATCCGAGTGGTCGAGCGCTTCCTGAACCTCGATCAACCAAGGTCTTAATGACTCGGCTTCCTGCGGTTCCAACTGCTTCCATTGCCGGCGCACTGATCGGGCGATGCGCAGCAGCATCAACAATTTCTGGCTCAGCCCGCTGATGGCCCGCGCACGTTGCCGGCCGCGCCCGCCTTCGAACCAGGCGTGCTCGCGCTGAGCGTCCACCGCGACGATCCGGCCGAGGATTTCCAGTAGCCCCTTGCGTGCCTGACCATCGCCGGACAATGTTGCGCGCGCGGCATTCATCCCGCTCTGCCACGCGGCTCGTGCCTGATCCGCCAGTTGCCGTTCAACCCGCATCGGCCACAGCAAGGCACTGGCGGCGGTGGCGCAGAGAATGCCCAGACAGATTTCCGTACAGCGAGCCACCGCTTGATCAAACACCGTCAACGGATGGGATATGGCCGGCAACGCGATGATCGCCACGGTGTAACCGGCCAGCACAAACGAATAGGACCAGGCACTGCGCAGCAAGGTCGAACTCGCCGTACACAGCCCGAGCCACAACGCCAATGCCAAAAGAAATAACCACGGCGTCTGTGCAAACAGACTCATGAACACCACCGACATGATCGTTCCGATCAGCGTCCCCAACAGGCGCGCCAAGCCCTTTTGCACCACCATCCCGGACAACGGCTGAGCGACAATGAACGCCGTCATCAACGCCCAGGCCGGTTGCTCCAGCCCCCAGCGCAATGCCAGCCACAGCGCGAGGCCGCCGCCGAGCAGCGTCTTGATCGCGAATTGCAAGGCGCGACGGTCAGGCGCAAATAAAGCCTGCAAGTTGATAGGCACGTAAAGCACTCTTGAAAGGATTCAACGATAGCCGGATTCGTCGAAGCGACTTGATCAGCAAATTATTAGCTGGCTATCTATCTCCCGTCCAGCGTTAAAAACCGGGCACAAAAAAACGCCAGACTGGCCGGCGTTTTTTGACAGGTTTTGTACGCTTACGAGCGTGCGCGAGCCTGATTACGCAGGGCTTTCACCTGATCGTGATTGCGTTGCACGCCGTGATACTGACGTTCAACCAGGTCACGAATGCCCACCAGGTTGTGCTTGTTGATTTTTTCCATGGCTTCTTTGTAAGCCTTCAGCGCATGGTCTTCACCGCGTTCGGCTTCGTTCAGCACGGCCTCTTCATCCTTGCCGGTGAACATGGCTTTCACGTCGACCCAGCGACGGTGCATATCACCACTGACGCTGGTGGAAGTTTCCGGATCGCCACCCATCGAACGCACGGCGGTTTGCAGTTCCGAAGCCGCAGTGGCGCAATCGGCGGAACGCTGGATGAAGATCGTTTTCAGTTCTGGGTGTTTGATGTCTTCAGCGCAAGTCTTGAACCCTTCCTGACCGTCTTTGCAGGTTTCAATCAGGTCGTTGAGTACAGAGATCGCTTCTTTGTTCATGTCGGTCATTTTTCAATTCCTTGCGGGTGGATGAAAGATGCAATAGGTATTGCACCGTGCATGCCAGCTTTGAATTGATAACTTAGTCTTTATTTTTCAATAACTTAACTTTACAACTGAAATCTGCATCCGCGTTATTTGCATGATCTGTCAATTGGCCTGCATGCAGAATGCCTGTATTTTCCAGGGACTGACTGAATCAAGACGACCCGATTGATGAACCCTGAAAAGCTCGAACTGCTGATTACCCGTGAAATGCCCTTCGGCAAATACAAGGGCCGAATCATCGCTGACCTGCCCGGCCCCTACCTGAACTGGTTCGCCCGTGAAGGTTTCCCCCATGGCGAACTGGGCGGCTTGCTGGCCCTGATGCAGGAAATCGATCACAACGGCTTGTCAGAGCTGCTGGAACCGCTGCGCGCCAAACATGGCAAACCCGCCCCTCGCCACTGAGCCGTCCCCATGCCCGATAACACCCGCCGCGCCCGTGATGAAACGTTTTGGCAGATCTTTGCCGACCGCTATGCCGTCGAACCCGGACCGGTGAACCTGGAAAACGGTTACTTCGGGCGCATGTCGCGTACGGTGGTCGAGGAATACCAACGCAACATCGAACTCATCAACCGCCGCAACTCGGTGCACGTGCGTCAGCGCTTCGAACAAGGCGAAAGCCAGCAGCTTTGCACACAACTGGCCGATCTGATTGGCGTGTCCGCCGACACCGTTGCCTTCACCCACAACGCGTCTGACGGTTTGCTATCGCTGATCCGCAACTACAATCGCCTGCAGCCGGGCGATCAGGTGCTGATCTGCGATCTAGAGTACGACACGGTCAAAGGTGCGATGCGTTGGCTAGCCCGGCATCGCGGCGTGGAAGTGATCGAGATCGAACATGTGCACCCCGCCAGCTTCGACAGTTTGCTGGCCACCTATCACGACGCTTTCGCGCGTTATCCAAAGCTCAAGCTGATGGCGCTCACCCATGTCACCCACCGCACCGGGCTGGTGATGCCGGTGAAAGCGCTTGTCGCCGCAGCCAAGGAATACGGTATCGACGTGATCCTCGACGGCGCCCATGCCCTCGGCCAGATCGAATTCAACCTCAATGATCTCGGCGTCGCATTTGCCGGTTTCAACCTGCATAAATGGATCGGCGCGCCGTTGACCCTGGGTTTTATCTATATCGCCCCGGAGCGCCTGGCCGACATCGACCCGGACATGGGCGAGGTGCATTTCCCGATCACTGACATTCGCGCCCGCACACCGTACAGCACGCCCAACATCCCGGCGTTACTGACGCTGCCGCTGGTGTTCGAGGAGCATCGGGCCATGGGCGGTTCGGCGGCCAAGGGTGCACGGCTCAATTACCTGCGTAACCGGTGGGTCAACGCGGTACGCGAGCTTCCGGGCATCGAAGTCATGACCCCGGAAGACCCGCGACTGTACTGCGGCATCACGTCGATGCGCTTTACCCGACATGCCGACCAGCAGGCAATGGTCGAGCGGCTGCTCAAGGACTACAACCTGTTTACCGTGATGCGCAGCGGTGCAGCGTGTGGCCCGTGCATCCGCATCACACCGGGGCTGACCACCACCGCAGCGCATATGGACGTATTGAGCAAGGCACTGCACGAACTGTGCTGACGTCACACGGTGTATTTGTCGAAATCCTCCGGTTTGATCTGCGATGACGCTGCAAAGGTGTCGATGCCGATGGTCATGTGGCCGAAAAATCCGTCTTCTTTCGAGTCGCGACTGAGGGTATGAATGCTCAGGGTCGAGGCTTCGCCGCCCATGGTTTCATAGAAAAAATCCTGATCGTTCGTCAGCGCCGCGATGGTTCGACCGCTGTAGACCCTGGCGTTGAGTACGGTGCGTGAAACCACTTCGGGAAAGTACAGCTGACCGACCCAGGCGACGTGACGTTCTTCCAGATAGTTGTTGCCGGCCGTCACGCGTACAGCGACGTGAATGTGCAACGCACGCCCGGCATAGAACCCCGGATAGATCGTGGAGAAGCGCACGATGCCTTTGAGGTCCGTGAACTGCCCGCCGCGCAGGTAGGTCTCGTCGTCGGTTCGCGGGATCGCGCCGATATCGCCGACGTCGACTTCCTTGTCCGGGTCGATCTTGCTCCAGCCCGAATACGCACCACGCGCATTGCAATGCCAGATATCGACGATGGCGCCGTTGACCGGCTGACCGGTCATCGCATCGACGATCGTCAGTCTCAGCACCAGTGGGATGCCGTCCATGCCTTCGCTGATGTTTCGTCTGATCAGTTTCGGGTTTCGAAAATACGGGCCGGCGATCTGTTCGGGTGACAGCAGGTAAGCCGCTGCGGAGGGTGCAACTGAGGTGTGGTCGTCCATGTCGTTCTCTCTTCCATAAGATGAACGCAGGTTAACGCCGGGCGAGTGAAGAGATGCGGTAACTATGTATCGCGTGATGTCCCCTGTGGGAGCGGGCTTGCTCGCGAAGACGGAGGCACATTCAACATTTATTCGGCTGATACACCGCTTTCGCGAGCAAGCCCGCTCCCACAAGGGTTTTGTGTTGGGCAAAAAAAAACGGTGCACCGACCAAGCGCACCGTAAAGCCGTAGAACACACAACGAAGTGTCAGGTAAAGCAGATCAGTCCAGCAGCGCCAAGGCCTCGGCGGTGCATTCCTGAATGCGGGCCCAATCGCCATTCTTGATCCACTCCGGATCAAGCATCCAGCTACCGCCCACGCACATCACGTTTTTCAACGCCATGTAGCTTTTGATGTTGGCCGGACTAACGCCGCCGGTCGGGCAGAATCTCACTTCGCCGAACGGGCCGCCCAGGGCCTTGATGGCCGCGACGCCACCGCTGACTTCCGCCGGGAACAGCTTGAAGCGGCGATAGCCCAGACCGTAGCCTTCCATGATGCCCGAGGCGTTGCTGATACCTGGCAACAGCGGAATCGGGCTGTCGACGCTGGCTTCGAGCAGGTCACGGGTGATCCCTGGCGTGACGATGAACTGCGAACCCGCCGCTTCAGCGGCGGCCAGCATGTGGCGATCGAGCACGGTGCCGGCACCGGTCACCAGTTCCGGACGCTGCTCGCGCAGGATCTGGATAGCCTTGAGGCCGAACTGCGAACGCAGGGTCACTTCCAGCGCGGTCAGGCCACCGGCCGCGAGTGCGTCCGCCAGCGGCAGCACGTCCTGCTCACGAGCAATGGTGATCACCGGCAGAATCCGCGCCTTGGCGCAGAGGCTGTCGATCAGGGCAACTTTGTCCGCCATGGAAACGGTCGGGGATGGGTTTTTCATAGCGGCTGTTCCTTGGCTCATGGGCACCAGTAAATCTCTAACGTAGGTTGCAGAAACGCGCGAATCGGCATGGCGGCGACATCGTCACCGGCCAATGCGACACTCAAGGTGGTCAGCTTGGACTGACCGGAAATCGATAGAACAGTGTGTTTGGCCGAGGCCAGCAGCGCGCGACTCATGGTCAGGCGTTGATGCGGCACGGTTGGCGCCAGCATTGGCCAGCAACGACGTGTGCCGTCGGATTTCAGGGCGTCGGCCAGGTTCGGGCTGTTCGGGAACAGCGACGCGGTGTGGCCGTCGTCGCCCATGCCGAGAATCAGCACGTCGATCGGTGGCAGCTCTGTCAACAGGCGGTCGGCTTGCTCGGCGGCTTGTTCCAGGTTCGCGGTGGCGCTGTACAGACTCAGGAACTGAGCCTGGGCCGCTGGACCTTGCAACAAGTAACGCTTGAGCAGACCGGCGTTGCTGTCGGCATGTTCCACCGGAACCCAGCGCTCATCGGCCAGAGTCACGAAGACCTTGGACCAGTCCAGTTTCTGCTTGGCCAGGTTCTGGAAAAAAGCCACCGGGCTGCGGCCACCGGACACCACCAGCGTCGCGGTCCCGCGAGCGTCGATCGCGTCACTCAGTTGTTTGACTACCTTCAGTGCCAAACCATCGGCCAGCAACACCGGGCTCTTGAACTCATGAGCGCTGACGCCCTGAGGCAGTTTCAATTCAGATATCGCCATACCACGACCTCCCGTCCCGCGTGATCAGAGCAATGGAACTCATCGGTCCCCAGGACCCGGCCGCGTACGGCTTGGGCGCATCACCGGATTTTTTCCACCCGGCGATCAACTGGTCACACCACTTCCACGCGGCTTCGATTTCATCTTTACGGACAAACAGGTTCTGATTGCCGCGCATCACTTCCAGCAACAACCGCTCGTAGGCATCGGGAATCCGTGCGCTGCGCCAGGTGTCGGAAAAATTCAGCTGCAACGGACCGCTACGCAGCTGCATGCCCTTGTCCAGGCCTTGTTCTTTGGTCATCACGCGCAAGGAAATGCCTTCGTCCGGTTGCAGGCGGATAATCAGCTTGTTGCTGATCTGCAGGCGCTGCTCCGGGGCGAAGATGTAGTGCGACGGTTCCTTGAAGTGGATGACGATCTGCGACAGCTTTTGCGGCATGCGCTTGCCGGTACGCAGGTAGAACGGCACGCCGGCCCAACGCCAGTTGCGGATGTCAGCACGCAGGGCGACGAAGGTTTCGGTGTCGCTCTGGGTGTTCGAATTCGGTTCTTCCAGGTAGCCCGGCACCGGCTTTCCTTCGCTGTAACCGGCGATGTATTGGCCGCGCACCACTTGTGTGGTCAGACCCTCCGGGCTGATCGGTGCCAGTGCCTTGAGGACTTTGACTTTCTCGTCGCGGATGCTGTCGGCGGACAGGTCGGCCGGCGGATCCATGGCGATCAGACAGAGCAGTTGCAGCAGGTGATTCTGGATCATGTCCCGCAGCTGACCGGCCTTGTCGAAGTAGCCCCAGCGGCCTTCGATACCGACCTTCTCGGCCACGGTGATTTCCACGTGGGAGATGTAATTCTGGTTCCACTGGGTTTCGAACAGGCTGTTGGCGAAACGCAGGGCGATGAGGTTTTGAACGGTCTCTTTGCCCAGGTAGTGGTCGATGCGGTAGGTGCGGTTCTCCGGGAAGAACTGCGCCACGGCATCGTTGACCTTGCGCGAGGATTCCAGATCGGAACCGATGGGTTTTTCCAGCACCACGCGGGTGTTCTCGGCAAGACCGACTTTCGCCAGGTTCTCGCAGATCGCGCCGTACACGGCGGCCGGCGTGGCGAAGTAGGCAATCACTCGTTGAGCGCTGCCAGCCATTTCGGCCAGGGCCACGTAGTCTTCGGACTTGAGGAAATCGACGTGCAGATAACTCAAACGGGCCAGAAAGCGTTCGACCACCGCTTCGTCCAGCTCTTTGGCACCGACGTAGCGGCGCAGCTCGGAAGCGATGAACGCCAGATGCTCCTGCTCGCTGCCGGGCTCACGGGCCAGCGCGATGACTCGCGTGTCCTCGTGCAACAAGCCTGCACCATCGAGTTGATAAAGGGCAGGAAACAGCTTGCGCAAGGCCAGATCGCCGAGGGCGCCGAACAAGGCAAAGGTGCACGGTTCAACCGTAATCGAAGGCATGATGTTTGTTCTTTTATCAAGTTAAGCTACAAATACCTTTTTTCAAGGCATCGCTCAAGAGAAAATGTAGTAATAACCACAACATTTTCGCAAAATATGGATTCCGAGTGGTGGTCGGTCGGAGCCATCAGTAGGATAGGCCACCGCTTGGGGCCGCATCAAAGGCCCAATTTGCATAGCAACACCCTTATTTGCATTGCAGAGCACTCTTGTAGGCGAACCTAGGAAATCATATGGACCGCGTGCGAAATTTACTGGAACAGATCCAGAATCGCCTTGAAGACCTCAACAAGGCGGAACGCAAAGTCGCCGAAGTAATCCTGCTCAATCCACAGCAGGCCACCCGGTTCAGCATCGCAGCCCTCGCCCAGGCCTCCAAGGTCAGCGAGCCGACGGTGAACCGTTTCTGCCGTTCGTTCGGCGTCAGCGGCTACCCGGAACTCAAGCTTCAGTTGGCCCAGAGCCTGGCCAGTGGCGCGGCGTATGTCAGCCGGGCGGTCGAGGCCGATGACAATCCGGAAGCGTATACCAAGAAGATTTTCGGCAGCGCCATCGCGTCGCTGGACAGTGCATTGCAGGCCCTGGACCCGAACCTGATCAGCCGCGCCGTCGACCTGTTGATCCAGGCCCGGCAGATCCACTTCTTCGGCCTCGGCGCCTCAGCCCCGGTGGCGCTGGATGCGCAGCACAAATTCTTCCGCTTCAATCTGGCCGTGACCGCTCATGCGGATGTACTGATGCAGCGAATGATTGCGTCGGTGGCCCACACCGGCGAGTTGTTCGTGATCATTTCCTACACCGGCCGCACCCGCGAACTGGTGGAAGTGGCGCGTATCGCCCGGGAAAACGGCGCTTCGGTGCTGGGACTGACGGCCGAAGGGTCGCCGCTGGCCAAGGCCAGTACATTGAGCCTGAACATCCCGCTGCCAGAAGACACCGACATCTACATGCCGATGACCTCGCGGATCATTCAGCTGACCGTGCTTGATGTCCTCGCCACCGGCATGACCTTGCGTCGGGGCGTGGATTTCCAGCCGCATTTGCGCAAGATCAAGGAGAGTCTGAACGCGAGCCGGTATCCGGTGGGTGACGAGTTCAACTAACCCGAAATATCCATTGAATGACCCGGCCTCTTCGCGAGCAAGCCCGCTCCCACACTAGATCTCCAGCGGACACAGTGCCGATCAAATGTGGGAGCGGGCTTGCTCGCGAAGGCGTCAGCCGCAACACCGCAAAATCATGCCCCAACCCGCGCCTGCAAACTCAAATGCGCCTTCTGCCCCGGCGCCAGGCTCAGGCTGTCGGTCCCGCCACTCGCCGCCTCGACACACACAAACTCGGAAATCTCGTTCCAGCTCACCCCCAGTAACGGCCGCGCCCCCGGATGCCAGACCACCGTGTCCGCATGGTCACCCGTATCGATGCACAATTCCCGCTGCCAGGCATGGTCCTTGAGCTGTAATTCGCCGTCATGCTGGAACACGCGCTGACAGCCACCCTCTACCCGCAACTCGCCTTCCTGCTGGCAAACCTGGCGGTTCAACTGGTCATAGCCTTGCGCACCGTCGAGCCCAGACAGCGCTACCTCACCAACATCACCGATACGCCAATAGGCATGCAACGCCTGACTCAATTGGCACGGCAGACTGTCCTGATGCTCGGTGCTCAGGCGCAAATCCATGCGTTCGCCAAGGTGGGCATGCAGGTCAACTTGCCAGTCACACAACTGCAGTTGCCAGTGCAGGTGCACGCCATCGTCATCATGGCTGCTGTCGAGCAGTTTCCAGTCCAGCAACCGTGCCCAGCCATGAGATGGCCACGCGTTTTCACTCGGATGCCGGCCGTACCACGGCCAACACACCGGCACGCCACCGCGAATCGCGCCGACGTGTGGCCACTTCGCTGCGCACCAGAGCCAGGGTTTCTGCCCTCTGGGCTGGAAGTGCAGCAATTGCGCGCCCTGCCGACTGAACACCGCCTGACACAGCGGGTGATCGATCACCAACACGTCGCGCATCTGATAGCGCTCCCACGCGAACACCGGACGTTCGCGCAAGGATTTGAAGAAGCGTTGTAGCGGATGCTCATGCATGTGCCACGGTCCTGAATTTCATCTTTACCTGGGTGCGCCGCCCCAAAAAAAAGCGGACAGCCTGGGCTGTCCGCAAAAATGCGCACATAGAGAGGAGCTTATCGCAACAGCGTTAGAACACCGACTGAATTTTCAGGCCGGCCACCAGCGCGTTATCGACTTCATCCACCCCGCCCGGGTGAGTGATGTATTGCAGGTTAGGACGCACGGTCAGCCAGTTGGTAACGTGGAAACCGTAGTTGATCTCGTAGTTGTACTCGGTGTTGCGCAGTGGCGAGAACAGCGGATCTTCGTACTGGGTGACACCATTGGCGGCATTGACCAGCTCGGCATTTTTCTTCACGTCGTCGTTGACATGGATACGGGCAAAACCGATGCCGACGTCATCTTTTGGACGAGCATCAAACGGGCCCTTGTACACAAACATCAGCGACTGGTAGTTGTCGACGATGTTGGTGTCCTTGTCGTGGAACGTGGCATTGGCCGAAACGGTCAGACCGCGGCTCTTGTCACCGTTGTGGTCGGTCAGCTGTTGCTGTGCCACAAACCAGTAGCCGGATTTACTGTCGTGGCTGCGGTAAGCGTTGCCGCTGGTGGCCGCGTCATTACCGTTGGCGTCTTCGCGAACGTCGTCGGCGTTGGCCGTGCTTTTGTAATAACCGACACGGTATTCGCCCGGCAGGTTGTTCGGGTTAGGCAACCAGACCAGTTCGACCGGGATAACGGTGCCCTTGGTGCCACTGCCGCTCAGCTTGAAGCCGTTACCGTGCTCCAGTTGCGAAGGGTTCTGGTTGTACGCGCCGATCTGTGCATAGAACTGCGGCGAGATGTTGTATTTCACACGGAGCGCGGCCTGGCTGACCGGCCAGTTGTACCAGATGTTGGTCGCCCAGTTACCCACCTGGGAACCGCAGAACGCCAGGTTCTGGAACTCGCAAGGGAAAGTGTTGAAGTCTTCGCCTTCGCCGAAGTAACCGGCTTTGACGTCCAGTTTGCCGTCGAGGAACTGGTGCTTGATCCACAATTGGGTCAGACGGACCATATGGCCACGGCCGAAGACTTCCTGGGAAGAACTCAAGGTGCCGGCACGCGGGTCGCCGACGCGGTCATTGGAGATGTTCTCGCCGTTTCGGTTGGTCAGCTGGATCTTCGCCTGAGTGTTATCCCAGCCCCACAGCTTTTCCAGGTCCAGCGCCACGCCCAGACCAAACTGGTCGGCATAACGTGCGGTCTTGTCGTTGTTGTAGCCACCGTGCAGGTTGCCACCCACTTCACCGACGTAGTCCATCTTGATGTCGATGCCCTGCTCGATCAGCTTGGTCCGCTCGCCGCCCCAATCGCCGGTCATCCATTCGGAATCGGCGCTAAACGCGTCAGCCGCGTGCACACTACCAGCCAGCATCATTGCCGCAACTGCGGACAACTGGCAGATAAGCTGAGCGTTGGTCTTCTTCTTCATCCCTACATCCTCGTTTTATTGTTATTAACTGTTTTTATTTAACGCGGTTACATCGGTTGCGGAGAGCGACAGGCCGCTCACCGCATATCCCCTTGTAGGAGCGAGCTTGCTCGCGAAAAACCTCAGGACAACGCGTTAATTCAGACAGCCTGCGTTATCGTTCTCGTCCATCGCGAGCAAGCTCGCTCCTACAGCTTTGATCTTCAGCGGCCTTTGAATTGGGTCACGTTAGCGCTGTGAACTTCGGTCTTTGGCAGGCCGGCAGCCCCCAGACGCTCCCCGGTCTTCGCATCAAACAGCAGCACTTTCGATGGATCGAATTGCAGGGTCAGGGTTTCGCCCACGGCCGGCGCAACGTCCGGCGCCAGGCGGCAGCAGACTTTGGTGTCGTTGAGATTGACGAATACCAGCGTGTCGGGACCGGTCGGTTCGGTGACCTGCACTTCGGCGCGAATGGTCGGCAAACCGTTCGGCTCGCTGCCCGCCAGCACGATCTGCTCAGGGCGCATACCGAGGATCACTTCGCGGTCTTCGAGACCGGCGTCCTGCATGCCCAGCGGCAATTCGCAACGTGCCTGACCGCTGTCGAGCAACGCCAGCAAACGACCGTCCTTGCGCTGCAAACGCAGAGGGATGAAGTTCATCGGTGGCGAACCGATGAAGCTCGCCACGAACAGGTTGGCCGGGTTGTTGTAGATGTCTTTTGGCGTACCAAACTGTTGAATGATCCCATCCTTCATCACCGCCACCTTGTCGCCCAGAGTCATCGCTTCGATCTGGTCGTGGGTCACGTAGACCGTGGTGGTTTTCAGGCGCTGGTGCATCAGTTTCATTTCAGTGCGCATCTCGACGCGCAGCTTGGCGTCGAGGTTGGACAGCGGCTCGTCGAACAGATAAATCTTCGGCCGCCGCGCCAGGGCACGCCCCATCGCCACGCGCTGTTGCTGGCCACCGGAAAGCTGGCCCGGCTTGCGACTGAGCAAATGTTCGATCTGCAGCAGCTTGGCGACACGGGCAACTTCTTCGTCGATTTCAGCGGCGGGCATTTTGCGAATCTTCAGGCCGAAGGCGATGTTGTCGCGCACGCTCATGGTCGGGTACAGCGCGTACGACTGGAACACCATGGCGATGTCGCGATCTTTCGGGCTCATGCCGCTGATGTCAGCGTCGTCCACCAGAATTGCCCCGCCGCTGATGGTTTCCAGGCCGGCAATGCAGTTCATCAGTGTGGATTTACCGCAGCCTGACGGGCCGACCAGGATCAGGAACTCACCGTCATCGATCTTCAGTTCGATGTTTTTCAGGGTGTCCGGCAAACCGGCGCCGTAGGTCTTGTTGACGTTGCGTAATTCGAGAGTTGCCATGTTCTACCCCTTGACCGCGCCGGACGTCAGCCCACGCAGGAAATACTTGCCAGCGAATATGTAGACCAGCAGTGTCGGCAGCCCGGCGATCATCGCGGCGGCCATATCAACGTTGTATTCCTTGGCCCCGGTGCTGGTGTTGACCAGGTTGTTCAGGGCCACGGTAATTGGCTGGGCATCGCCACTGGCGAAGACCACGCCGAACAGGAAGTCATTCCAGATCTGGGTGAACTGCCAGATCAGGCAGACCATCACGATCGGGATCGACATCGGCAGCAGGATCTTCCAGAAAATCGTGAAGAAGCCGGCGCCATCCAGGCGTGCAGCCTTGACCAGCGCATCCGGAATGCTCACGTAATAGTTGCGGAAGAACAGCGTGGTGAATGCCAGGCCGTAGACCACGTGCACCAGCACCAGACCCGTCGTGGTGTTCGCCAGGCCGAACTTGCCGAGGGTGAACGAGGCTGGCAGCAGCACGGTCTGGAACGGCAGGAAGCAGCCGAACAGCAGCAGACCGAAAAACAGTTGCGAACCACGGAAGCGCCACATCGACAACACGTAACCATTCATGGCACCGATGAAGGTGGAGATCAGAACCGCCGGCACGGTGATTTTCACCGAGTTCCAGAAGTAGCCGCCTACCACGTCCCAGGCCTTGAACCAGCCGATGCCATCGATCACGGTCGGCCAGCTCAGCAGGTTGCCGGTGCGGATGTCTTCAGGGGATTTGAAGCTGGTCAGCAGCATCACCACCAGTGGGATCAGATAGATCGCGGCGGCCAACAGCAAAGTTGCATAGATCGCGATGCGGCTGAAACTCAGCGCTGGTTTTCCGAGTTGATTAGTCATGGCGTTTGCCTCGCAGCTCGGAGTACAGGTACGGCACGAGGATGGTCAGCACGGCGCCGAGCATCAGCATGGCGCTGGCCGAACCAATACCCATCTGGCCACGGCTGAAGGTGAAGGAATACATGAACATCGCCGGCAGGTCGGACGAGTAGCCGGGGCCGCCCGCGGTCATGGCCGCCACCAGGTCGAAGCTCTTGATCGCGATGTGCGCAAGGATCATGAAGGCGCTGAAAAACACCGGGCGCAGGCTTGGCAGCACGATCTTCAAATAGATGGTCGGCAGGCTCGCGCCGTCGACTTGCGCGGCACGGATGATCGATTGATCCACACCGCGCAGGCCGGCGAGAAACATCGCCATCACAAACCCGGAGGCTTGCCACACGGCAGCAATCACCAGGCAGTAGACGACGCGATCCTGATCCACCAGCCAGTCGAGACGAAAGCCTTCCCAGCCCCAGTCACGCAGCATTTTGTCCAGGCCCAGGCCCGGGTTGAGCAGCCATTTCCACGCCGTACCGGTAACGATCATCGAGAGCGCCATCGGGTACAGGTAGACGGTGCGGATGAAGCCTTCCTTGCGAATACGCTGATCCAGCAGCACCGCGAGGAACACGCCCAGGATAAGACTGATGCCAATGAACATGCCGCCGAACACCGCGAGGTTCTTGCTCGCGACCCACCAGCGATCGTTGTCCATCAGACGGATGTACTGCTGCAGGCCGACCCACTTATAGCTCGGCATGAAGCTGGAATTGGTGAAGGACAGTACGAATGTCCAGATGATGTAACCGTAGAAACCAACCAACACGATCAGCATGCTCGGCGCGAGTACCAACTTGGGTAGCCAGCGTTGCAGCGCATCGAACGGTGAGGCTTTGCTGAAAACCGCCACAGAGCTCATCGGGATAATCCAGGTTTAGAGAATTGAATCGGCACGGATCCTTTTAGGAGCCGAGCTTGCTCGCGATAGCGGTGTAACAGCCGACATCTGTTTTGAATGTCAGTCCGTCATCGCGAGCAAGCTCGGCTCCTACAGGGGGTCACTCGGTGCCGGGGATTACTGGGCGGCTTTGACAGCCGATGCCAGTTGGGCGCTGGCCTTGGCCGGGTCCGCATTCTTGTCGTTCATGAAGTTAGTGACCACGTCGAAGATCGCGCCCTGCACGGCCAGGGAAGTGGCCATGTTGTGCGCCATGCTCGGTTGCAGGCCGCCAGTCTTCTCGTCCGCCAGGAAGTCCTTGGCGGCGGTTTGAGCGCAGGCGTCAAAACCGAGTTTGTCCATCTCGTTCAGCATGTCGGTGCGGACCGGAATCGACCCCTTGTTGATGCTGAAGACTTTCTGGAAGTCTGTGCCCAGAGCAACCTTGGCCAGGTCTTGCTGAGCGGCAATGTCGCCCTTGCGATCAGCTTTCAGCTTGAACACCGCCATCGAGTCGATGTTGTAGGTGAAGGCTTTTTCGGTGCCCGGGAACGGCACGCACTGGTAGTCCTTGCCGGCGACTTTGCTGGCAGCGGTCCATTCGCTTTTCGCCCAGTCGCCCATCATCTGCATACCGGCCTTGCCGTTGATGACTTCGGCGGCCGCGATGTTCCAGTCACGACCGGCGCGGTTCGGGTCCATGTAGCCAGTGATTTTTTTCAACTCGGTGAACGACTTGATCATCTCAGGCCCGGAGAGGGTTTTCTGATCCAGGTCTACCAGTGCTTTTTTGTAACCGTCGGCGCCCATGACCGAGAGCACCACGTCTTCAAACACAGTGCTGTCCTGCCAAGGCTGGCCACCGTGGGCGAGCGCGATGAAGCCGGCGGCTTTGAGCTTGTCGCCAGCGGCATAGAATTCTTCGAGGGTGGTCGGGGCTTTGTCGATCCCGGCTTTCTTGAACACTTGCGGGTTGATCCACAGCCAGTTCACACGGTGAATGTTCACCGGAACAGCAACGTAGTCACCTTCGTACTTGACGGTGTCGGAGACTTTCTTCGACAGCAGGCCATCCCAGTTTTCCGACTTGGCCACGTCTTTCAGGGTGTCGGTGCTGAGCAGGCCGGTGCTGCCCCACTCCTGGATGTCCGGCCCCTTGATCTGGGCAACGCCCGGCGGGTTACCGGCGACGGCGCGGCTTTTCAATACGGTCATGGCCGTGGAACCGCCACCCCCGGCGACTGCGCCGTCCTTCCAGGTAAAGCCATCTTTTTCGACTTGAGCCTTGAGGACATCGACCGCTGCTTTTTCGCCACCGGACGTCCACCAGTGAACGACTTCCACTGAACCTTTTGAATCGGCGGCAAGGGCACTGAGGGGAAACAGGGATGCGAGAGAAATGACAGTAGCGAGGCGAGAAATCGCATTCATCTGGAAGTACCTTTCTTGTTGTTATGCATGCAAGTCTGGTGCTTGCGCTGCATAGGATTTTAAACGGGAGTCATCCCTTCGCAGGTAACGAAGGGACGCGTAAATGTCACCGCATGGTTACATAGAACCGCTCTGGGACAACCCTGCCAAGGCACTGGCCATGCTCGGCGCCAGCGGCAGGCGTGGAATCAGCAAGGCTTGCCAGGCGTGGTAGAGATCGGGTTTGCCAGCCCAGATATCGGCGCTCGGGCGGTTCTGCGGATCAAGCTCGTGATACCAACTGCCATCGCAGTGGTCGATGAAATGACTGTCACAGAATTCCCAGAACAGTCGGTACCAGGTTTCGTATTGCGCCTCGCCCGTGCGTTTGAGCAGCGCGCTGGCGGCGGCGCTGGCTTCGCAATGGGTCCAGTGCAGGCGATGGCGAACCACCGCGCGATTGTCCCAGTCGAGGGTGTAGACAATCCCTGGCAGCCCGTCGACATCCCAGCCGTGACGGCAGCTGTGCTCGAAGAGTTTTTGCGCGTCGGTGATGAGCCAGCCCGGCGTCAGCATTCCGGCCTGCACCCGCGCGGCTTCGAGGTGCAGCAACAGCCGCGCCCATTCGAAACCGTGGCCCGGTGTGGTGCCATAAGGCCGGAAACCATCAGCCGGGTTGTCGTGGTTGTACTCGCGAAGAGGTTGCCAGTCGCGGTCGAAATGCTCGACCACCCGATAGTCATTGGCGGCGGCGTGACCATGGATGACCCGCTCGACGATGCGTTGGGCACGGCACAGCCAGCGGTTGTCTTCGGTGACATCAGCCAGCGCGAGAAAAGCTTCGGTGGCGTGCATGTTGCTGTTGGCGCCGCGATAGCGTTCTTCCTCACTCCAGTCACGGTTGAAGGATTCGCGCATCGCACCCTCCTCCTCGCTCCAGAAATGCGTGTCGATGATGCTGATCGCGTCATCGAGCAAAACTTGCGCGCCGGGGCGCTGGGCGACCACGGCAGAACTGGCGGCCAGGGCGACGAAGGCATGCAGGTAAGCTGCTTTGCCAGTGTTGCCGCCGCTGTGTTCGGGGGCGGCGAACCAGCCACCGTGTTTGGCATCTTTCAATGGGCCGCTGAGTGCCTGGACGCCATGATCCACCAGTTCGGCGAAACCCGGCAGGCCCTGTATGTGCGCCATGGCAAAGCTGTGGGTCATGCGCGCGGTGTTCATGGTTTCGGCGTGGGCGTTGGCTGGGAGGCGGCCCTTTTCATCGAGATTGCCGAAGCCATCGGGGAGCTTTGACGCCTTGGCGAACGCCAACAGGCGCAGGCCTTCGGCGGCGAGCCATTGCTGATGGGCTGGTGCGTTCAGCCAACTGCTGAAGGCGGGTTGGAAAGTGTCCATGGGTGCCTTTTTTGTTGTTTTGACTGCGGGCAGTCTAAACAACGGGCGGGGGCGGCCTTGTAACGAAGGGGGCGAGTTCTGTCACCGACTTGTGACATTGGCCTTGGAGGATGTGTTGATTGATCTGACGTCATCGCGAGCAAGCTCGCTCCCACATTAGATTCGTGTGCGACGCAGAACCCCTGTGGGAGCGAGCTTGCTCGCGAAGAACGATAACGCGGTCTGACTAATCCACACTGCGAGGCAATTGAAGCGTCACCCGCAATCCACCTTCACGCAAATTCTGCAGGCTGACTTCCCCGCCATGGCTATGGGCAATGTTGCGGGCAATCCCCAATCCCAACCCATAACCCTGCTGCTGCCCGGCCAAGCGAAAGTGCGGTTCAAACACCTGCTCCAGCCGCTGCTCCGGCACACCCGGCCCTTCGTCATCGACATGCAGGACAAACGCGTTCTCATCGTCATCAATATGCAGATGCGCGTTCTGTCCGTACTTCAGGGCATTGTCGATCAGGTTGCCAATGCAGCGCTTGAGCGCCAGCGGTTTGCCCGGATACGCCGCCAGCGCCCGGCCTTGTTGGGTCACGCGGCCATTGCCGTTGGGCGCCAGATACGGCTCCACCAGGCAATCGAGCACATGGTTGAGGTCGACCGGCTCGATGTTTTCGTGGATGTCGGTGTCTTTCACGCATTGCAGTGCGCCTTTGACCAGCAGCTCCAGCTCATCCAGATCGCGGCCGAACTTGGCTTGCAGCTTCTCGTCTTCGAGCAATTCGACACGCAGTCGCAAGCGCGTAATCGGCGTACGCAAATCATGGGAAATCGCGCTGAACAACTGGCTGCGCTCAGTCAGGTAACGGCTGATGCGTTCACGCATGGCATTGAACGCGCGACCTACTTCAACCACTTCACTGCCGCCACCTTCAGCGACTGGCTCGACCTCAGCACCGAGGGACATGTCCCGCGCCGCCCGCGCCAGGCGCTTGAGCGGCCGGCTCTGCCAATGCACCAGGAGGCCGATGAACAACAGCAAAAAACCGCTGGTGAGGACGATGAACCAGACTTGTTGCGCCGGCAGACCTTGCTCTTCGAGACTGGTGTAGGGCTCGGGCAACAACGAAGCGATGTACAGCCATTCGCCCGGCGCCATCTGGATTTGCGTGACCAGCACTGGTGGATTCACCGGCTCCAGCGTCAACGCGTAATGCGCCCAGGAGCGTGGCAGCTCGTCGAGTTTCAGGCCACCGTTGAAAATCCGCAGGTCTTCAGGGCTGACGAAGGTCACCGAAATATCGGTGTCCTGGCCGAGCGACTGGCGCAGCACTTCGTCCACCGCTTTGAGCACCGCTTCTTTGCGCGGGGTAATCGGCAACACTTCCATGCCCAGGGGTTTGTCGTTAAGGGTCACGACAAAACGGGTGCCGCCCATGCTGCGCAACTGGTCGAGCACCAGCGGCCTGAACGCGACCGGCAACGAGCGAAAGTAACTGACGCTGGCGGTCATCGAATGGGCGAGGCTGCGGGCGCTGGTAACCAGGCCTTCGAGCTGTGTGGCGCGCAGTTGCGAAACCCAGATCACGCTCGACAACGCCTGAGCGAACAGCACCGCCAGCAAGGTCAGCAACAACATCCGCCCGAGCAGCGAACGTGGCACTGGCACCTTTGCCGCGAGCTTGCGGAAAAACTCAGTGACCATTGCTGGCAACCACATTGGCTGCCAATTGGTAGCCACTGCCGCGCACGGTGCGGATCAGCCGTGGCGGTTTTTCGGTATCGCGCAGGCGTTGGCGCAATCGGCTGACGGCCATGTCGACGATACGATCCAGCGGCATCAGATCGCGGCCACGGGTGGCGTTGCCGATGGTGTCACGGTCGAGGATTTCCTGGGGGTGATCGAGGAACAGTTTCAGCAGGGCAAAATCGGCGCCGGAGAGAATCACTTCCTCGCCGTCGATGTGGAACAGCCGATGGCTGACCATGTCCAGTCGCCAGTCATCGAAGGCCAGCACTTCACCGCCGGAACGTTCCTGACCGAACTGTGCGCGGCGCAACAAGGCTTTGATGCGCGCCTGCAGTTCACGCGGGCTGAAGGGTTTGCCGAGGTAGTCGTCCGCGCCCAGTTCCAGACCGATGACGCGGTCGGCTTCGTCGGAGCTGGCAGTGAGCATGATGATCGGCACCTGCGCCTGACGCGGATGCTGGCGAATCCAGCGGCAGAGGCTGAAGCCGTCTTCGTCGGGGAGCATCACGTCGAGGATCACCAGATCGCTCGGTGCCTCGTTCATCGCTTGCCGGAAACCGGCGCCGTCGGGCGTGGTACGCACCTGGAATCCCGCGCGGGTCAGGTAGGTGTCCAGCAACTCGCGTATCTCTTGATCGTCATCGACCAACAAAATCGACCTGACTGAGCTCACGGGGCGGCGTCCTTGTTGTTTGAGTTGGGGCGGATTATGCCTTAAGCACGGATCCAACAGACACCGAGAACCAGTGTGGGAGCGAGCTTGCTCGCGATGGGGTCATCACATTCAACATCCTCGTTGACTGACACACCGCTATCGCGAGCAAGCTCGCTCCCACATTTGATCGCATTTCAAGCTTGGTCGAGCGCCACACCCGCACCAACAAGGCCAGAATACGGCGCCGTCACCAGCCACACCGGTATTCCTTTGAAGTAATCGCTCATGCAACCCTTGTCGGCAAAGCAGCGCGCAAAACCGCTTTCTATAAAGAAATCGGCAAACCGCGGAATCACCCCACCGACGATGAACACGCCACCACGCGCGCCAGTGGTCAGCACGTTGTTCCCCGCGACGCGACCGAGCCAGGAGCAGAACTGCTCCAGCACTTCCAGCGCAATCGGATCGCCGGCCAGCCCGGCCGCCGTGATTGACTCCGGGGTATCCAGCACCGGCTCATGACCATCCACCGCACAGATCGCCCGATAAACGCGCGGCAAACCGCTGCCGCTCAACGCCGTTTCCGCACTGACATGCCCGATCTCATTGAAAATGTGCTGCCACAGTTGAGTTTCGCGCGGGCTGCTCAGGGGCAAATCAACATGACCACCTTCGCCCGGCAGTGCAGCGAAGCGGCCCTCGCCCAAGTCGAGCAAGGTGCCTACGCCCAGGCCCGTGCCCGGACCGATCACTACTGCAGGACGCAACGGTTCCGGCGTGCCTTCGCAGACGACGCGGAATTCGCCCGGTTGCAAACGGGTCATGCCCAGTGCCATCGCCGAAAAATCGTTGACCAGCAGCAGATGATCGACTTGCAACAGCTGGCAAAATCCACGACGGCTCAAGCGCCAGTGATTGTTGGTGAACTTGAACTCGTCACCGCTCACTGGGCCGGCGACCGACAGGCACACCGAACCGATGGACCCCAATTCCAGACCGAGCGCGCTCATGTACAGCGCAATGGCGTCCTCCGGGGTGGGGAAGTCAGCCGTCGCCAGCACCTGGACCGATTCAAGCTGCTGGTTTTTCCACAACGCGAAACGTGCGTTGGTCCCACCGATGTCACCGACCAAAGCCAGTTTCAATTAAGCGTCTCCAGGGCAGAAGTAAAGGCGCTGGCGCCCTGCTCTGCGGAGCTGAAGGCCATGCGCATGAAACCAAACAGCTCGCGACCGCTGCCAATGTTATTGCCCAACAGGCCCTTGGCAGGTTCGCGCGCCGCGAATTCTTCGGCGTCCACCTTAAGCTCCAGGGTGCCTTTGACGCCATCGACGCGGATGATATCGCCCTCTTGGACGCGCGCCAAAGCACCGCCCACATACGCTTCGGGACTGACGTGAATCGCCGCCGGGATTTTCCCCGAGGCGCCGGACATGCGCCCGTCGGTGACCAGCGCGACTTTGAAGCCGCGATCCTGCAGCACACCGAGGAACGGCGTCATCTTGTGCAGTTCCGGCATGCCGTTGGAGCGCGGGCCCTGGAAGCGCATCACCGCGACGAAATCTTTCTCCAGCAAACCGGCCTTGAACGCATCGGCCAAATCCTGTTGATCCTGGAACACCATCGCAGGCGCTTCGACGACCTGGTTTTCCAAAGCGACCGCCGAGACTTTCATCACGCCACGACCGAGGTTGCCTTCCATCACGCGCAAACCGCCCTCCGGGGAGAACGCGCGCGACACCGGACGCAGGATGTTTTCGTCGAGGCTTTCGATCGGACCTTCGCGCCAGACCAGTTCGCCGTTATCGAGGAAGGGTTCTTTGGTATAGCGGCTCAGGCCGTGGCCCAGAACCGTGTTGACGTTTTCGTGCAACAAACCGGCTTCCAGCAGTTCCCGGATCAGGAACGACATCCCGCCGGCCGCCTGGAAATGGTTGATGTCGGCTTTGCCGTTCGGGTAGACGTGACTCAGGGTCGGCACGACTTCGGAGAGGTCGGCCATGTCCTGCCAGGTCAGTTGAATACCCGCGGCCATGGCGATGGCCGGCATGTGCAGCGTGTGGTTGGTCGAGCCGCCGGTGGCGTGCAGCGCCACGATCGAGTTGACCAGCGAGCGCTCGTCGACGATTTCACCGATCGGCATGAAGTCGCCGTTCTGCTTGGTCAGGCGCGTGACCTGATGCGCCGCTTCGCGGGTCAGCGCTTCGCGCAACGGGGTGTTCGGGTTGACGAAAGAGGCGCCCGGCAAGTGCAGGCCCATGACTTCCATCAGCAACTGGTTGGTGTTGGCGGTGCCGTAAAAGGTGCAGGTGCCAGGGCTGTGGTAGGACTTCATTTCCGATTCCAGCAGCTCTTCGCGCGTGGCCTTGCCTTCGGCGTAGCGTTGGCGCACATCGGCTTTCTGCTTGTTGGAAATGCCCGAGACCATCGGCCCGCCCGGTACAAAAATCGTCGGCAGATGACCGAAGCGCAACGCGCCCATCATCAGGCCCGGCACGATCTTGTCGCAGATGCCGAGCATCAGCGCGCCGTCGAACATGTTGTGAGAAAGGGCAACAGCGGTGGACAGCGCGATCACTTCACGGCTCGGCAGGCTCAGCTCCATGCCTGGCTCGCCTTGGGTTACGCCATCGCACATGGCCGGGGTGCCACCGGCGAACTGGCCGACAGAGCCAATCTCGCGCAGGGCTTTTTTGATCTGTTCAGGGAAGACTTCATACGGCTGGTGCGCCGAGAGCATGTCGTTATATGACGAAACAATCGCGATGTTGGCGGAGTTCATCATCCGCAGGCTGTTCTTGTCTTCGGTGCCGCAACCGGCCACGCCATGGGCGAAGTTGGCGCATTGCAACTTGCCACGCATGGGACCGTCGCTGGCCGCTCCGCGAATGAGCGCAAGGTAAGCCTCGCGTGTTGCGCGGCTGCGGGCGATAAGCCGTTCGGTGACCTCAAGGACGCGGGGATGCATGTGTAGAACTCCAGGCTAACGGATGTGGCGACCTGATTGTCTATGCTGAGCGAGAGCCATTGTCGATGGGATGACAGACGGTTTTCTCGATCATTCGGACCAGTTGATTCAGGTCACTCGTTGTAGATTGAACAAAATATTGCCACTAAAAAGGCTTGTTTTCTATTTTTATGCGAATAATCTTGTAATTCCAACAACAAAACGACGGCGGCCCTGTTAAATGACTCTTCGAATTGCAATCAATGGTTTTGGCCGTATCGGCCGCAACGTCCTGCGCGCACTGTATACCCAAGGTTATCGTCAAGATCTGCAGATCGTTGCCATCAACGATCTGGGCGACAGCTCGATCAATGCTCATCTGCTCAAATACGATACCGTTCACGGCACGTTCGATGCCGATGTCCAGCACGACCAGGAGAGCCTGACCGTCAATGGCGACCGTATTTCCGTCAGTGCCATTCGCAACCCGGCCGAATTGCCTTGGGCCGCGGAAAAGATCGACGTCGTGTTCGAATGCACCGGTTTGTTCACCGACCGGGCCAAAGCCGCCGCGCATATTACGGCCGGCGCACTCAAAGTGATCATCTCGGCCCCGGCCAAAGGCGCCGACGCCACCGTGGTTTATGGGGTTAACCACGACATTCTGCGCCAGTCCCACCAGATTATTTCCAACGCGTCGTGCACCACCAACTGCCTGGCCCCGGTGGCCCAGGTGCTGCACCGCGAGCTGGGCATCGAAAGCGGTCTGATGACCACGATTCACGCCTACACCAACGACCAGAATCTGACCGACGTCTACCACACCGACCCGTATCGCGCCCGTTCGGCCACCCAGAACATGATTCCGAGCAAGACCGGCGCTGCTGAAGCCGTCGGCCTGGTGTTGCCGGAACTGGCGGGCAAACTGACCGGCATGGCAGTGCGCGTTCCGGTGATCAATGTCTCGTTGGTCGACCTGACCGTGCAATTGAAGCGCGAAGCGTCGGCCGATGAAGTCAACGCACTGCTCAAAGAAGCCAGCCAGCATTCGAAGATTCTGGGCTACAACACCCTGCCGCTGGTCTCCAGCGACTTCAACCACAACCCGCTGTCGTCGATTTTCGACGCCAACCACACCAAATCCAGCGGCAAGTTGCTCAAGGTACTGGCCTGGTACGACAACGAATGGGGTTTCTCCAACCGCATGCTCGATAACTGTCTGGCGTTGTGCAACGCCGAATAAAACTTGCCTGTGATGACGCTACTGCCAAAACAACACGACACAAACCCGTAGGAGCCGCCCACAGCAAGCCGGCTCCTACACGTTCGCGACGGGTACAACCCTTCACAAATGATCGCTTGACCGCGACAGTAGATGATAAGCATTATCATTCGCTAGAAATGGATCAGGTCCTCCCGTGAGTCAATCGCGCTTCAATCACGTCTTCATCGCCCAGCGGGTTTCGCTGCTGCGCACGTTGGAGCGGATGGTCAACAATCACAGCACCGCCGAAGACCTCTTGCAGGAAACCTACCTGCGCGTGACCCGTGCGCTCAGCGAGCGCGCCATCGATCACCTTGAACCCTTTGTTTTCCAGACCGCCCGCAACCTGGCGCTGGACCATTTGCGTGCGCGGCGCATTCAGTCCCGCACGATGCTCGACGATGTACCGCTGGACGTGGTGCAAAGCATCGCCGCGCCGGCCAGCAGTGCCGAGGACGCCGCCCATGCCGGACAATTGCTGGAGCGTTTGAACGTGAGCCTCAGTGAACTCAGTGCCCGTCAGCAACAGATCTTCATCCTCAGTCGTCTGCACGGGCACAGTTACCTGGAGATTTCCGAGAAGCTCGGCGTGTCGTTGAGCACTGTGCAAAAGGAGTTGAAGCTGATCATGGCCATCTGCGTCGATGTCGCAGAGCGGTTAAACGGCGACTGATCACGCAAGGCTTTGCTACCCTTGCCCACTTTCAGGTTTCAATAAAAAACAGCTGTGCAAAGACACTGCCGAGGAAACACCGTGACGGACACCCACCGCTCCCCGCCCTCTCCGGCGCAGGGCCCCGCAAGCGCGATGGATCAGGCTTTGGACTGGTTGATCGTCATGGGCAGTCCGAGCGAAGAACAGAGTCGCCAGTTCCACGAATGGCTCGACGCCGATCCTTCGCATGCACAAGCGTTCGCAAAGGCCCAGGCGATCTGGGATGGCCCGCACGTCGTGCAATCTGCGCAAAATCTGGCCGCCCTGCCACCCACAGTGACCGTGCTGTCGCGCCTGCGCCCGCACTGGAAACCGCTGGCCACCGCTACCGTGCTGATGCTCGGTTTGTTCAGCTTCAGCAATTTGCCCATGCGCCTCCAGGCCGATCACTTGACCGTGATTGGTGAACGTCAGCACCTGCAACTGGAAGACGGCTCGAAAGTCCTGCTCAATACCAATTCGGCGTTTTCCAGCACCATCAATGATCAAAGGCGCGTCGCCCGTTTGTATCAGGGTGAGGCGTTTTTCGAAGTGCCGGCCCATCTTGGCCAGCCGCTGGAAATCGACGCCGGCCCGGTGAAGGCCAGCGTGCACGACACGGCGTTCGCCGTGCGTTACCTCGATGGCGTAGCGCAGGTTCGCGTGCAGCGCGGCGATGTCGATTTGCGCGCGACTCGTGACGACGCGCGGATTCGCTTGTCCGCCGGCGAGAGCGTCCGCATCGGCCCCAACGGTTTTGATCGGCCCGCCACACTCGATGCCGCGACCGACCTGGCCTGGGTCCAGGGTCGACTGGTGTTCGAAAACTGCCCGTTGAGCCAGGTGCTGGCTGAGCTGCGGCGCTACTATCCGGGCTGGATCATCAACAACAACGAGCAGTTGGCGGACGTCGCCGTGACGGGCAATTACCGTCTCGACCAGCCGTTGGACGTGGTCCGCTCGCTGGCGCACATCACCTCGGCGCGGCTCCAGGAATTCCCGGCGCTGGTGATTTTGAACTAAATGAGAATTATTTTTACTCGATAACTGAAGCTCGTACGTCTCGTTATAGCCAATGCAATTGATTCGCATATACGAATGCCAATCAGCACCTATAAAGATTCGTGCGACACGGAGCGCTATCGATGTCCTCTCGCCTTACCCGCCACTCTTCCTCACCTTCGCGTGTACTTTCGCTGTTGACCGCCGCCATTCTGATGGCCGGCAGCGCGACGCTCATGGCCGCGACCGCCGCCGAATCGCCGGCGCGCAACCTGGGCGATTACGCATTTGCCATTCCTCAACAATCTCTGGTCTCGGCACTCAATGCTTTCACGGCGGTGACGGGCTGGCAGGTCGGCTTGCCGGCCGAACTGGCGCAAGGCGTGGCCTCGCCGGGTGCGCGCGGGTCCTTGTCGCCGGAAAAAGCCCTGGATCGCCTGTTGGTGGGGACCAACCTGAGCTACCGCAAACTGGGCAACAACAACATCGTCCTGGAGAAGCGCCTGAGCAGCGGCGCCCTCAACTTGCAACAGGTGACCATCAGCGCCACCCGCCAGGAGCAAAGTGTTGAAAGCGTACCAGGCACCGTCACCGTTCACACCCGCGAAGAGCTGGACCGCAACAACGTCAACTCCATCAAGGATCTGGTGCGTTACGAACCGGGTGTTTCGGTGGGCGGTGCCGGTCAGCGGGCCGGAATCACCGGGTACAACATTCGCGGCATCGACGGCAACCGCGTGCTGACCCAGGTCGACGGCGTACAAGTCCCCGACAGCTTTTTCAACGGCCCTTACGCCCAAAGCAGCCGCAACTACGTCGACCCCGAGATCGTCAAACGCGTCGAGATTCTCCGTGGCCCGGCTTCCGTGCTTTACGGCAGTAACGCCATCGGGGGCGCGGTCAGCTACTACACGCTGGACCCGGACGACATCATCAAACCGGGCAAGGACGTCGGCGCACGTCTGAAAACCGGCTACAGCTCGGCGGATGACAGTTGGCTGAAGTCCGGTACGGTCGCCGGCCGCACCGGCGACTTCGACGGCTTACTGCACCTGAGCCAGCGCAATGGTCACGAAACCGAATCCTACGGTGAAACCGGCGGCACCGGGCTGAACCGCACCGAAGCCAACCCGGAAGATGTGCGCACCACCAACGTGCTGGCCAAACTGGGCTGGAACTACGCCGACGACGCGCGCTTCGGTCTGACCTACGAACATTACAAAGACGATCGAGATACCAACCAGCTGAGCGCGGTGGGCGGTCCGTTCAACGCGGGGCGCGGTTTTGGCTTCTACAAATCCCGTACCGGCAACGACACGGTCACCCGCGAGCGTTTCGCTCTGGAGCACAGCCTTGGTCTGGACAGCGTGCTGGCCGATAACATCAAGTGGTCGCTGAACTACCAGATCGCCAAAACCGACCAGAGCACCGAGGAAATCTACGCACCGTCACGCACCGTGTTGCGCGAGCGCGATACCCAGTACAAGGATCGCCAATGGGTGTTCGATGCCCAGGCTGACAAAGCCTTCGCCATCGCCGACACAGATCACGTCGTCACCTATGGCACCACGATCAAACAGGACAAAGTCACCGGCCTTCGCACCGGCAGCGGCACTTGCCTGACCGTGGCCGGTGCCTGCCGGGTTATCGGTGCTGCAAGTGCTTCCGACACGCTGAAACCCGCCAGCGACTTCCCTGATCCGACGATCAACAGCTACAGCCTGTTCGCTCAGGATCAGATCAGTTGGGGTAACTGGACTTTCCTGCCGGGTGCTCGCTATGACTACACCGAGCTCAAGCCGCACATCACCGACGAGTTCCTGGCCACCGCCGACCAGAGCGGCAACGGTGCGGTGAGCGACGACACCAAGACCTGGCATCGGCTGTCACCGAAATTCGGCACCACCTACAGCTTCAATGACCATTACACCTGGTATGGCCAGTACGCCGAAGGCTTCCGCACACCAACGGCCAAGGCCCTGTACGGTCGCTTCGAAAACCTGGCGGGTGGTTATCGGGTCGCGCCAAATCCGGACCTGGAACCGGAAAAAAGCAAGAGCTATGAAACCGGTCTGCGCGGGCAATTTGAGGCAGGCACGTTCGATGTCGCAGTGTTCTACAACAAATTCCGCGACTTCATCGACGAAAACGCCATCACGCCCGGTTACACCGAGACCACGTTCCAGAGCAATAACATCGCACACGCCACCATCAAGGGCGTCGAGCTCAAAGGTCGCCTGAACCTCGACAGCCTCGGCGCTCCGAGCGGCCTGTACACCCAAGGCTCGGTCGCCTACCTGTATGGCCGCAATGATGACAATGGTCAGCCACTGAATAGCGTCAACCCGTTGACCGGCGTGTTTGGCTTGGGTTACGACCAGGACAATTACGGCGCGTTGTTGAGCTGGACGCTGGTCAAACGCAAGACCCGAGTCGACAGCACCAGCTTCAAAACCCCTGACGGCACCAGCACCCAGTTCAAGACCCCGGGTTTTGGCGTGCTCGATCTGGCCGGTTTCTACAAGGTCACCGACGACGTGACCATCAATGCCGGCCTGTACAACCTGCCCGACAAGAAATACTGGCAGTGGGATGACGTGCGCGGTTACGACAGCGTCGGCGAAGCCTCGGTGACGCAACCGGCCAACCTCGATCGCCTGACTCAGCCGGGTCGCAACTTCGCGGTCAATCTGGTCTGGGACATCTGATCCTGCCCACCTCGCCGGGCGGTTCTAAAGAGCCGCACAGCGAGGTTTTTTTACTCTCCGGCGTCTTCTTGTTCGTCTCGTTACCAGGCGCCTCTTTTCTTCAAGGATTTCTCATGACTACCCAGGACACTGCTCAACGCCCGGCTCTGCGTTCACAGCGTTTGAACCAGATCACCAATGAGCCGCATACCAGACTCGATACGTTGGTCAAAGCCCACGCGCCGTTCGAAACCCAGGCCAACTTCGCTCGTTTTGTGGTTGCGCAGTACTTGTTTCAGTCGGAACTGGTGGGGCTGTACAACGATGCCAAACTGATCGCCATCGTTCCTGACCTGCCGGCGCGTTGCCGTGCCGAAGCAGCCAAGGCTGACCTGGCCGATCTGGAAACAGAAGTGCCGGCGCCCGTCGCGGGTGCAGTGAAGAATCCGACCAAAGCCGAAGCGTTGGGCTGGCTGTTTGTTTCCGAAGGCTCGAAGCTTGGCGCTGCGTTCCTGATCAAGCGCGCAGTCGGTCTTGGCCTGAGCGAAATCTTCGGCGCTCGTCACCTCGGCGAGCCGGCCGGCGGCCGCGCTGAAGGCTGGAAAAGCTTTGTCAAAACCCTGGATGGTATGGAGCTCACCGCGCAGGAGGAAGCCGAGCTGGATAAAGGCGCCATCGCGGCGTTCAACCGCTTCACCGTTCTGCTGGAACAGGCCTACGCCACCTCCCCGGAACTTGCCTGACTGAATGCGCTCCCACAGGGACTGGGCAAGTCTGCAAGATCCTCGATCAGCCTCACACGTGTTTCCTTGAGCCCATGCCTCATCCAGCATCCTCCAAACTCACCCGCCTGCTGTTCGGCGCAGTCGCCTACGTCAGCCTCGCCATCGGCCTGATCGCCATCGTCGTGCCCGGCCTGCCGACCACCGAATTCATCCTGCTGGCCGCCTGGGCGGCGACCAAAAGTTCGCCGCGCCTGAGTGCCTGGCTGGAGAACCATCGGTTGTTCGGTCCGATCCTCAGCAACTGGCGCAACGGCAGGATCGTCGCGCGTCGGGCCAAGGTCAGCGCCACCCTGAGCATGCTGCTGTGCGCCGGACTGATGTGGGTCATGCTCGATCACGGCTGGACGGTTTACCTCGCCATCACCGGCATGAGCCTGGGCAATGTGTGGATCTGGTCGCGACCGGAATCTTTGCCGCAACCCTCCTGAAGCGCACCGCGATTTATCCCCGTTTTACTCCCATTTTCGGCACATTTTCCCGCGCAAACGTTCAACCATGACCGTTCGTCGGAGCCACCATCATGCATCCTCGCCCCTCGCCGATTGCTGTGAATGGCGCTGAATGGATTTGGCGAACCGGGTCGACCTCGACTCACAGCCAACACTTCATTCATTCGCGGGTTCGTCCTATGTTCGACTCTCTGTCCATCCGCCTGAAAATCGTTCTGCTCTCCGGTCTCTGCCTGCTGGGCGTGATCGTCCTGATCGTCAGCATGAACTTCTACCAGACCAACCAGAACGATGAACTGGTCAGCACCTCCAGCAGCAAAATGCTCACGGACAGTGTGCAGGACCTGCTTCAAGCCAAGGCTGCCGAACAGGCGGTAAGGGTGCAGAAGACGTTCGGTGAAAGCCTGCTGGTGGTGACCGCCCTGGCCGATCAGATCAAGGACATGCGCACCTTGGCCGCCAAGCACTCGCTTGAGGCCGGAGCCCTGCGTGAAGAGTTGAACCAGAGCCTGAAAACCGCGTTCGAGCGTAACAGCAAAGTGCTGGGGATCTGGCTGGCGTTCGAGCCCAACGGGCTGGACGGCAAGGACAGTGAGTTCGCCAATGACGCGGCTCGCCAGTCCAACGAAGCCGGTCGATTCGCCAGTTACTGGAGCCGCGCCGGTGGTGCCGGGATTAACACGGTCATGGTCGAAGCCGACATGACAAAAACCACCTTGAGCGTCAGCGGCACGCCTTACAACAGCTGGTACACCTGCCCTCGCGACAGCAAGCGCACCTGCCTGCTGGACCCGTATGCCGATACCGTCGGCGGCAAGGAAATGCTGATGACCACGATTTCCGTACCGCTGCTGGTGGATGGCAAATCCATCGGCGTGGTCGGTGTGGACATCGCTCTCGACGCCCTGCAAGCAGCGGCGGTCGAGTCCCAGCGTGATCTGTTCAACAACGCCGGGCACATGCTGATCGTCTCCGGCAGCGGCGTGCTCGCCGGTTACAGTGCTGACGCGAGCCAGGTCGGCAAGAGCATTGGTGACACCTTGGGCGCAGACGGCAAGGACGTCCTGCAATTGCTCAGCGGTGGCACACCAAAAATCCTCGAACAAGGTGATTTGATCCGTGCCGTGTACCCGGTCAGCCCGATCAGCGATTCCAAAGCCTGGGGCGTAGTGATCGACCTGCCGACACACGTGCTACTGGCCGATTCGGTGAAGCTGCAAGCGGTACTCGATGACGCGCAGCAAAGCGGCACGATCACCGCGGTGCTGGTGGCCGTCGCTGCCGGCCTCGTGGGTCTATTGCTGATCTGGCTCACCGCATCGGGCGTGACCCGGCCGATCAACAGCGTGGCCGAGATGCTCAAGGCGATTGCCAGTGGCGACGGCGATCTGACGCAGCGTCTGCACTACAGCAAGAAAGATGAACTGGGCGAACTGGTCAGCTGGTTCAACCGCTTCCTCGACAAGCTGCAACCGACCATCGCCCAGATCAAGCAGAGCATCACCGACGCCCGTGGCACTGCCGACCAGTCTTCTGAAATCGCTCGCCAGACCAGCGAAGGCATGCAAGTGCAGTTTCGCGAAATCGACCAGGTTGCCACCGCGTCCAACGAAATGAGCGCCACTGCCCATGAAGTCGCCAACAGCGCCTCGAACGCGGCCAACGCGGCCAAAGGTGCGGATCAATCGGCCCGCGATGGCATGTCGATCATCGAACGCAGCACCCGTGATATCAATCAACTGGCCGACGAAGTCAGCAAGGCTGTGACCGAAGTCGAAACATTGGCGGTCAACAGCGAGCAGATCGGTTCGGTATTGGAAGTCATCCGCAGCATCGCCGAGCAGACCAACTTGCTGGCGCTCAACGCCGCCATCGAAGCGGCCCGTGCCGGGGAAAGCGGTCGCGGGTTTGCGGTCGTGGCCGACGAAGTGCGCAACCTGGCCAAACGCACTCAGGATTCGGTGGAGGAAATCCGCATCGTGATCGAACGCATCCAGACCGGCACTCGCGGTGTGGTCGCCACCATGCATTCGAGTCAGACTCAGGCCCATAGCAACGCCGGGCAGATCCAGCAAGCCGTGCAAGCCTTGAGCAAAATCAGCGATGCAGTGACCGTGATCAGCGACATGAACCTGCAAATCGCCAGCGCCGCCGAACAGCAAAGCGCCGTGGCCGAAGAGGTCAACCGCAACGTCTCGGCGATCCGCACCGTCACCGAAACCCTGACCGGCCAGGCCACCGAGTCAGCACAGATCAGCGGCCAGCTCAACTCGCTGACCAACCATCAGATGAAGTTGATGGATCAGTTCCGGGTGTAGAGATCGCTACCGCCCATTGTGGGAGCAGGCTTGCTCGCGAAAGCGGTGTGTCAGGTAACATCTCTGTCTTAGGTGACACCGCCTTTGCGAGCAAGCCCGGTCCCACAAGGGGGATTTCATCCGGGCGGCCCGTGTTTTGAACTATGCTCGGGCTCTCGTTCCGGAGGGCCTTCGATGATTGATTTACTCACGTCCATTCAAGCCGCACTCGACTTGCCCCGGAGCCCTATTTCGTTCACCTCGAGTGGCGCCTTGCCCTCGGCGTTTGCCGTCACGGACCTGGCCTGCGCCAGCATCGCCGCTGCCGGTCAGGCTGTCAGCGAACTGCTGCTGCAGCAAACCGGTCGCTTGCCCAACCTTGAAGTCGACAGGCGTCTGGCATCTTTCTGGTTCGCGACATCGATCCGTCCCGTGGGCTGGAGCGTTCCTGAGCTGTGGGACCCGATTACCGGCGACTACGCGACCAACGACGGCTGGATCCGCCTGCACACCAACGCCCCTCATCATCGTGCCGCCGCCGAAAGCGTACTCGGCGCCTGTGCCGACCGCACCGCCGTGGCGAGCAAGGTTGCGCAATGGGCAAAATGGGATCTTGAACAGGCCGTGGTCGACGCCGGTGGCTGCGCCGCCGAGATGCGTAGCTGGGCGCAATGGCAGGCGCATCCCCAAGGTCAAGCCGTTAATGCTGAACCGCTGGTTCTGTTCAGCGCCGGCAACCATAAACCGCCAAAGCCGTGGCAAGGTTCTGTGGCGCAACCACTGGCCGGGATCAAGGTGCTGGATTTGACCCGAGTGCTCGCCGGCCCCGTCGCCAGTCGTTTTCTTGCAGGCCTCGGTGCCGACGTTTTGCGCATCGACCCACCGACCTGGAACGAGCCTGGCGTGGTGCCGGAAGTCACGCTGGGCAAACGTTGCGCGCGCCTGGACTTGCACGACAAGACTGATCGCGCAGTCTTTGAAAGCCTGCTCAAGGATGCCGATATTTTGCTTCACGGCTACCGCGCCGATGTGCTGGAGCGTTTGGGTTACGGCGTCGCCCAACGGCAGGCATTCGCTCCCGGCCTGATCGATGTCTGCCTGAACGCCTACGGCTGGAGTGGCCCATGGCAGAACCGTCGCGGCTTCGACAGCCTGGTGCAGATGAGCAGCGGGATTGCCGAGGCTGGCATGCAGTGGAACAAAGCGGACAAGCCGACGCCGTTGCCGGTGCAGGCGCTGGATCACGCTACCGGGTATTTGATGGCGGCTGCGGCGATCACATTACTGGGACGCGGCGGATCAGCCAGGTTGTCGTTGGCGCGGACGGCGAAGGTGTTGATTGACCAGGGCGCAGGCCCACATGAGTCATTGCGGGCAGAGGATGAAAACGATCATGGCCTGTTAGTCGAGCAGACACCGTGGGGGCCGGCGCATCGGCTTCACGTTCCACTGAAGATCACCGGGACGCCATTGCAGTGGGCGCTTCCGGCAGGGGAATTGGGTTCTCATCGCGCGCAGTGGTGGTGATTGTACCGGCCTTTTCGCGAGCAAGCCCGCTCCCACATTGACCGCGTTCGCCCAAAGCAAAACCAATCCCGGCGGTAGCGGGCTTGCTCGCGAAGGCGGCCAAATAGTCAATATGCGATCAGTTCAGTCAGACCGGTTCGCCGGCCAGTCGTAGGTCGGTTGATAGTCCAGCAACAACCTCATAACGACAGCAAGCCGCTGTACAACCCGTAGGCTGCCATCCCCGCGCCGGTGATCACGCCGGTAAAAATTCCTTTCTCTATCGTCGTGAACAAAGGCTTCCCCTGTTCGTGTTTGGCCTTGGCGAACAGAATCACTCCCGGCGCATACAGCAGCGCCGACAGCAGCAAATATTTGACCCCACCGGCATACAACAACCACACCGCATAACCCAGGGCAATGCCGCCGATCATCAGGTCCTTGGTCCGTTCCGCTGATGCGTGCTCGTAGGTTTCACCCCGCCCGCTCAACAGCACCGCATACGCCGCCGACCACAAATACGGCACCAGAATCATCGAAGACGCAAGGTAGATCAGACTGGTGTAAGTGCCAGCGGAAAGCAGCGTGATCAGCAGGAAGATCTGGATCATCACGTTTGTCAGCCACAGCGCGTTGACCGGCACATGATTGGCATTTTCCTTTGTCAGGAAGGCCGGCATGGTTTTGTCTTTCGCCGTGGCAAACAGGATCTCGGCGCAAAGCAGCGCCCAGGACAACAATGCACCCAGCAGCGAAATCGCCAGGCCGACGCTGATCAATAACGCGCCCCACGGCCCGACGATGTGTTCCAGCACGGCCGCCAGCGAAGGGTTCTGCAGATTGGCCAGTTCCGGCTGACTCATGATCCCCAGCGACAACACATTGACCAGCACCAACAGCGCCAGCACGCCGAGAAAACCGATGACCGTTGCCCGTCCGACATCCGAACGTTTTTCCGCCCGGGCCGAATACACACTCGCCCCTTCGATGCCGATGAACACGAACACAGTGACCAGCATCATGTTGCGCACCTGGTCCATCACACCGCCAAAATTCGGGTTGCTGCGGCCCCAGATGTCGCGGGTGAAGATGTCTGCCTTGAACGCCACCGCGGCGATGACGATGAACATGATCAGCGGCACAATCTTCGCGACCGTGGTTAGCTGGTTGATGAACGTCGCCTCCTTGATCCCGCGCAGTACCAGGAAATGCACGGCCCACAGCAATACCGACGCGCAGCCAATGGCGATGGGCGTATTGCCTTGGCCAAACACCGGGAAGAAGTAACCCAGAGTGCTGAACAGCAGAACGAAGTAACCGACGTTGCCCAGCCAGGCGCTGATCCAGTAACCCCAGGCCGAAGAAAAACCCATGTAGTCACCGAACCCGGCCTTGGCGTAGGCGTACACCCCGGAATCCAGCTCGGGTTTGCGATTGGCCAGCGTCTGAAACACGAAGGCCAGCGTCAGCATGCCGACGGCGGTGATGGCCCAGCCGATCAAAATCGCCCCGGCATCGGCTCGTGCTGCCATGTTCTGTGGCAGAGAGAATATCCCGCCGCCAATCATCGATCCCACTACCAAAGCGATCAGCGCACTGAGGCGAAGCTTTTGCGTCGGTTGCGACATTCCGCGTCTCCCTTGCACGGCGCGATCAGCGTCGCATAACCGTCACATAGTTGAATTTAACTAAACAGCTAAGCCGTAATAACGTCTGTTAATTTAATACTCAATGCACGCCTTTTTATTTATAGCCGACGCTTCTATCGCCACGCTTCTTCAATAGCAGTTTTGTGCACCGGTCGTAATAAATCAATTCACCTACGAACAGATAAGAAAAATTTGCGAAATCGCGAAAACGAACTAGCGTAAAAACTCCATGCGATACGCATTATTTCAGTTTGATCTGACCGAAGCCTCTGGACAGGGCTTTTCCGGTAATACCGTTATGCCTGGGAAAGATTCATAAGTCTTTCATTAACAATGGAATGTGCCCATGCACTGATCTATGTCAGCTGATTGAATTGCTAACAGAATTAATCTGTTGTCTCTCTTCTCCTGCATTGGAGTCATGCGATGTCTGAATCACCCGGAAAACTGAAACTCGGTGCACTTGTTGCGTTGGTTGTCGGCTCAATGATTGGTGGGGGGATTTTCTCTCTGCCCCAGAACATGGCCGCCAGCGCCGACGTTGGCGCTGTGCTGATCGGTTGGGCTATCACCGCGGTCGGCATGCTGACCCTGGCCTTCGTCTTTCAAACCCTTGCCAATCGCAAGCCTGACCTGGACGGAGGTGTTTACGCCTACGCCAAGGCCGGTTTCGGCGACTACATGGGTTTCTCATCCGCCTGGGGTTACTGGATCAGTGCCTGGCTGGGCAACGTCGGCTACTTCGTCCTGCTGTTCAGCACCTTGGGTTATTTTTTTCCGATCTTTGGCGAAGGCAACACCGTTGCTGCCGTGATCGGCGCATCCGTGCTGCTTTGGGCCGTGCACTTCCTGGTGCTGCGCGGAATCAAGGAAGCGGCGTTCATCAACCTGGTGACCACCGTCGCCAAGGTCGTGCCACTGGTGCTGTTCGTTCTGATCGCTGTTTTCGCGTTCAAACTGGACATCTTCACCGCTGACATCTGGGGTGTGAAAAACCCGGACCTGGGCAGCGTGATGAACCAGGTGCGCAAGATGATGCTGGTGACTGTCTGGGTGTTCATCGGCATCGAAGGCGCGAGCATCTTCTCGGCCCGCGCAGAAAAACGCAGCGACGTTGGTAAAGCCACCGTGATTGGTTTCATCACCGTGCTGTTGTTCCTGGTGCTGGTGAACGTGCTGTCGCTGGGCATCATGACTCAACCGGAACTGGCCAAACTGCAGAACCCGTCGATGGCCGCGGTGCTGGAGCACGTGGTCGGTCACTGGGGCGCGGTGTTGATCAGCGTTGGTCTCATCATTTCCCTGCTCGGTGCGCTGCTGTCGTGGGTGCTGCTGTGTGCGGAGATCATGTTCGCCGCCGCCAAGGACCACACCATGCCGGCCTTCCTGCGCAAGGAAAACGCCAACCACGTGCCGGTCAACGCCTTGTGGCTGACCAACGCGATGGTGCAGCTGTTCCTGATCATCACGCTGTTTTCGGCCAGCACTTACCTGTCGCTGATCTACCTCGCCACCTCGATGATTCTGGTGCCTTACCTGTGGTCGGCGGCTTACGCACTGTTACTGGCGGTGCGCGGCGAGAGCTATGAAAACGCCGCGGCCGAACGCCGCAAAGACCTGTTCATCGGCGCCGTCGCATTGATTTACGCGATCTGGTTGATCTATGCCGGCGGGGTCAAATACCTGCTGCTGTCTGCCCTGCTCTATGCCCCCGGCGTGATCCTGTTCGCCAAGGCCAAGCTCGAACTCAACAAACCGGTTTTCACCAACGTCGAGAAGCTGATTTTTGCTGCGGTGGTCGTGGGCGCCCTGGTGGCGGCTTACGGACTGTACGACGGCTTCCTGACCCTCTGACTCGTTGTAACTGGAGGAACACTGTAATGACCACGGAAAAAGTTAAGTACGGCGTCCATTCCGAAGCTGGCAAACTGCGCAAAGTCATGGTTTGCTCCCCCGGCCTGGCCCACCAGCGGTTGACGCCGAACAACTGCGACGAACTGCTTTTCGATGATGTGCTGTGGGTTGCCCAGGCCAAGCGTGACCATTTCGACTTCGTCACCAAAATGCGTGAACGCAACATCGACGTGCTGGAAATGCACAATCTGCTGACCGACATCGTCGCGATTCCCGAAGCGCTGGACTGGATTCTGGAACGCAAGGTCACCGCCAACTCTGTCGGCCTCGGTCTGATCAATGAAGTGGGTTCGTGGCTGCGTAGCCTGGAACCACGCAAAATCGCTGAATTTCTGATCGGCGGTGTGTCCGCCGATGACCTGCCGGACAGTTTCGGCGGCAAGACCATCCAGATGTTCCGCGACTTCCTCGGCCACTCCAGCTTCATTCTGCCGCCGCTGCCCAACACCCAGTTCACCCGCGACACCACCTGCTGGATCTACGGTGGCGTGACGCTGAACCCGATGTACTGGCCGGCACGTCGCCAGGAAACCTTGCTGGCCACCGCCATCTACAAGTTCCATCCGCAGTTCACCAACGCCGACTTCGAAATCTGGTACGGCGACCCGGACCAGGACCATGGCAGCGCCACCCTCGAAGGCGGCGACGTCATGCCGATCGGCAATGGTGTGGTGTTGATCGGTATGGGCGAGCGTTCCTCCCGTCAGGCCATCGGGCAACTGGCGGTGAACCTGTTCAAGAACAAGGCTGTGGAAAAAGTAATCGTCGCCGGGCTGCCCAAGTCCCGCGCGGCGATGCACCTGGACACCGTGTTCAGCTTCTGCGACCGCGATCTGGTGACCATCTTCCCGGAAGTGGTGAACCAGATCGTCGCCTTCACCCTGCGTCCTGACGAAAGCAAACCGGGTGGCATCGACATCCGCCGCGAAGAAACCAACTTCCTCGACACCGTGGCCAAAGCCCTCAATCTCAAAGCATTGCGCGTTGTGGAAACCGGCGGCAACAGCTTCGCCGCTGAACGCGAGCAGTGGGACGACGGCAACAATGTGGTGGCCGTGGAGCCTGGCGTGGTCATCGGTTATGACCGCAACACCTACACCAACACCCTGCTGCGCAAGGCCGGTATCGAAGTCATCACCATCAGCGCCGGCGAACTGGGACGCGGGCGTGGCGGCGGCCACTGCATGACCTGCCCGATCATTCGCGACCCTATCGACTACTAATTTTGGGAGATTGAAAATGGCTTTCAACATGCGCAACCGCAGCCTGCTCTCGCTGATGCACCACACCACTCGCGAGCTGAACTACCTACTGGACCTGTCTCGCGACCTCAAGCGCGCCAAGTACACCGGCACCGAGCGTCCGCACCTCAAAGGCAAGAATATCGCGCTGATCTTCGAAAAAACCTCGACCCGCACCCGTTGCGCGTTCGAAGTGGCGGCCCATGACCAGGGCGCCCACGTCACCTACATCGACCCGGTGTCGTCCCAGATCGGCCACAAGGAAAGCATGAAAGACACCGCCCGCGTACTGGGGCGGATGTTCGATGCCATCGAGTACCGTGGCTTCGAGCAGGAAATCGTCGAAGAGCTGGCCAAGTTCGCCGGCGTTCCAGTGTTCAACGGTTTGACCGCTGAATTCCACCCGACGCAAATGATCGCCGACACCCTGACCATGCGCGAACACAGTGACAAACCGCTGCATGACATCAGCTACGCCTACCTCGGCGACGCGCGTTACAACATGGGCAACTCGCTGCTGATGATCGGCGCCAAACTGGGCATGGACGTGCGCATTGCCGCGCCGAAAGCGCTGTGGCCGCACGCGGATTTCATCGCCGAATGCAAAGGCTTCGCCGAAGACAGCGGCGCACGCATCACCATCACCGAAGACCCGAAAGAAGCGGTCAAAGGCGTGGACTTCATTCACACCGATATCTGGGTGTCGATGGGTGAGCCAGTGGAAGCGTGGGACGAACGCATCGAGCAGTTGCTGCCGTACCAGGTCAACGCGGACATGATGAAAGCGTCAGGCAACCCGCGCGTGAAATTCATGCACTGTCTGCCGGCATTCCACAACAGCGAAACCAAGGTCGGCAAGGACATCGCCGCGCGGTATCCGAACCTGGCCAATGGCGTCGAGGTGACTGAAGAAGTCTTCGAATCGCCGGCCAACATCGCCTTCGAGCAAGCGGAAAACCGCATGCACACCATCAAGGCGATTCTGGTGTCGGCACTGGCGGATATTTAACGGCTCAACCGGATCGCCAGGCTGGAACAAGGCCTCTGTGGGAGCGAGCTTGCTCGCGATAGCGGAGTAACAGTCAACATCTCTGTTGAATGTGAAATGGTCATCGCGAGCAAGCTCGCTCCCACATTGACCGAGTACCTGCAGGGCGACCGAGCCGCTCGCAATTTCTCAGCTTTGGAAGGACTGAATCATGCGTATCGTCGTTGCTCTGGGCGGTAACGCCCTGCTCCGCCGGGGTGAACCCATGACCGCGGACAATCAACGCGCCAACATCCGGATCGCCACCGAACAAATCGCCAAGATCCATGCCGGCAACGAATTGGTGATCGCCCACGGCAATGGCCCACAAGTCGGCCTGCTGTCGCTGCAAGCGGCGGCCTACACCTCGGTTTCGCCTTACCCGCTGGACGTACTCGGGGCCGAAACCGAAGGCATGATCGGCTACATCATCGAACAGGAACTGGGCAACCTGCTGGACTTCGAAGTGCCCTTCGCCACGCTCCTGACCCAGGTCGAAGTCGACGCCAACGACCCGGCCTTTCAGAACCCGACCAAACCCATCGGCCCGGTGTACACCAAAGCCGAAGCGGAAAAACTCGCCGCCGAAAAAGGCTGGGCGATTGCCCCGGACGGCGACAAATTCCGTCGCGTGGTGGCCAGCCCGAGACCGAAACGCATCTTCGAAATCCGCCCGATCAAATGGCTGCTGGAAAAAGGCAGCATCGTGATCTGTGCCGGTGGCGGCGGCATCCCGACGATGTATGGCGCTCACGGCAAGCTGCAAGGCATTGAAGCTGTGATCGACAAGGACCTGTGCTCGGCGCTGCTGGCCGAACAGCTGGAAAGCGATCTGCTGGTGATCGCCACTGACGTCAACGCCGCCTTCATCGATTTCGGCAAACCGACCCAGAAAGCCATTGCCCAGGCGCACCCGGACGAGATGGAACGACTCGGCTTCGCCGCCGGCTCCATGGGACCGAAGGTCCAGGCGGCCTGTGAATTCGCCCGCCATACTGGAAAAGTTGCAGTGATCGGTTCACTCTCGGACATCGAAGCGATCGTCCAGGGCAAGGCCGGCACGCGGATCAGTACGGCAACACCTGGCATAACTTATTTATAAGGAGAACCGTCTATGGCAACGTTCGAGCCCGGTCACTTGCACATTGAGCGCCACGCGCTGACCGATGACGATGTCAACTACAACGTATGCATCGACTATGAAGTCACTCAGGATCCCAAGGAAGGCAAAGGGATGTTGTTCACCATGCATGGCAACATTCAGGGCAAGGACATGAAGGAATCATTCTTCCTGCCCAAGGATCAGGCCTACAACTTCGCCAGCAACGTGACGAAAATCGCCGAGAAGTACGGCATTCCGAAGACACACAGCCAGATCGGCTCGATCCACAAGAACTACGATGCAATGTTCGAAGATGTGCGGGTCCAGCTGAACATGAAATCCGGTGACCCGGTAAAACCCGAGCATCTGGAATAATCCGGTTCTACTGTCGATGCTGAACCTGTGGGAGCGAGCTTGCTCGCGATGACGGACTGACAGTCACTATGGACGCCGACTGATACACCGCTATCGCGAGCAAGCTCGCTCCCACAGGGGGTGTGCATGTCGCCCAAGACCTGTGCCAGATTTCACCTTACGCCCGCCCCAAGGCATACTTGCCACCTCCCGCACTCCAGAACCAAACCGCCCCATGCGTATCCACGTCAGCTTCATCGACCGCGTCGGCATCACCCAGGAAGTCCTGGCCTTGCTCGGTGGGCGCAATCTCAATCTGGATGCGGTGGAAATGGTTCCACCCAACGTCTACATCGACGCCCCGACCCTCAGTGCCGAGGTGCTCGAAGAGTTGCACGATGCGTTGCTCAGCGTGCGCGGTGTGCAAGCGATGACGGTGGTCGATATCCTCCCCGGTCAGCGCCGGCACTTGCAGCTCGATGCATTGCTGGCGGCGATGACCGATCCGGTGTTGGCACTGGACAGCGCCGGCAAGGTGCTATTGGCCAATCCGGCACTGATCGCCCTGTACGGGCGTGAACCGGCCGGTGAAAGTGTGGCGGATCTGTTTGCTGATCCCGCCCTGCTCGACACCCTGCTGGAACACGGCTTTCGCTTGCCGCTGCGCGAGATCACCGTCAACGGCCAGACCCTGCTGCTGGACGCCACGCCGATCACCGATGCCGGCGCGCTGCTGACGCTGTATCAACCGAACCGCATCGGTGAACGTCTTTCGGCGCTACATCACGACCATGCCGAAGGGTTCGACGCGTTGCTTGGCGAATCCCCGGCGATTCGCACCCTCAAGGCCCGCGCACAACGTGTAGCGGCGCTTGATGCGCCCTTGTTGATTCAGGGCGAAACCGGCACCGGCAAAGAACTGGTGGCCCGCGCCTGTCACGCCATCAGCGCCCGGCACAGTTCGCCCTTTCTGGCGCTCAACTGCGCGGCATTGCCGGAGAACCTCGCCGAAAGCGAACTGTTCGGCTATGCACCCGGCGCCTTCACCGGCGCGCAACGGGGCGGCAAACCGGGGCTGATGGAACTGGCTAACCAGGGCACGGTGTTTCTCGATGAAATCGGCGAAATGTCGCCGTACTTACAGGCGAAACTGCTGCGGTTCCTCAATGATGGCAGCTTCCGGCGTGTGGGCGGCGATCGGGAGGTGAAGGTCAACGTGCGGATTCTTAGCGCCACGCACCGCGATCTGGAAAAAATGGTCAGCGAAGGCACGTTCCGTGAAGACCTCTTCTATCGCCTCAACGTCCTGAACGTCGAAGTCCCGCCGCTGCGCGAACGTGGCCAGGACATTCTGCTGCTGGCCCGTTATTTCATGCAGCAGGCCTGTGCGCAGATTCAGCGACCGGTGTGTCGTCTGGCTCCGGGCACTTATCCGGCGCTGCTGGGCAACCGCTGGCCAGGCAACGTGCGGCAACTGCAGAATGTGATCTTCCGCGCCGCCGCGATTTGCGAAAGCAGTCTGGTGGACATCGGCGACCTCGACATCGCCGGCACGTCCGTGGCGCGTCAGAGCGACAACGACGTCGACAGCCTTGAGCAGGCAATGGAAGAGTACGAAAAGACCTTGCTGGAAAAACTCTACGTCAGCTACCCCTCGACCCGGCAGTTGGCCAGCCGCCTGCAAACCTCCCACACCGCGATCGCCCATCGGTTGCGCAAGTACGGCATTCCGAGTAAGCCTTAAGCCTTACTCGTTCAAATTGTGGGAGCGGGCTTGCGCGCGAATGCGGTTGGTCAGTCCCAACAATGTTGTATGACCCACCGCATTCGCGAGCAAGCCCGCTCCCACAGGTTTTGTGTACAGCCTGAACCCTGCTTAAAAGCGACCTCCATCTGTACTGAAAGCGCTACAGTGGAACGATATCACTACACGCCTCTCTGATCACTGCTGTGCAAGGCTTTGATCCACCTAAGCTTTTTTCTCTCCTTCAAGGTGTAGCGATTTCGCTACAACCATCAATTCCCCTTCCGTCACTACAACACTCAAATTATTGATTTATAACAATAAATTTACATTGGCAGCGATCTTGCTAAGCAACATCCCCATAAAGCAGGGCTTTGCCCAAGCATTCAATCGCGTCCACCAGACGAGTCTGGCCCCTTAGGAGTTTCCATGAGCGAGTTGCGTTTTACTGAAGATCACGAATGGCTGCGCACCGAAGCTGACGGCAGCGTTACTGTCGGCATCACTGCTTTCGCGCAGAACGCCCTGGGCGACGTGGTTTTCGTACAACTGCCTGAGCTGCAGTCCTACGAAAAAGGCGCAGAAGCCGCCACCGTGGAATCGGTAAAAGCCGCCAGCGGCGTGTACATGCCACTCGATGGTGAAGTGCTGGAAGTGAACCCGGCGCTGGACAGCAGCCCTGAACTGGTCAACGAAGATCCACTGGGCGAAGGCTGGTTCTTCCGCTTTCAGCCAACCGACGCCTCGGCTGTCGCCAAACTGCTCGATCAAGACGCCTACGACCGTCTGATCAAAGCCAACGCCGAAGCCTGAGGAGCCACCATGACTATCAATCTCAGCACTGCCAACGAATTCATCGCTCGCCACATCGGCCCGCGCGCCGGCGATGAGCAAGCAATGCTCAACAGCCTCGGTTTCGACTCCCTGGAAGCCCTGAGCGCCAGCGTCATTCCGGAAAGCATCAAAGGCACCAGCGTTCTGGGCATGGACGACGGCTTGAGCGAAGCCGATGCCCTGGCGATGATCAAATCCATCGCCGGCAAAAACCAGCTGTTCAATACTTACATTGGCCAAGGCTATTACGGCACGCACACGCCGTCGCCGATCCTGCGCAACCTGCTGGAAAACCCGGCCTGGTACACCGCGTACACCCCGTACCAGCCAGAAATTTCCCAGGGCCGTCTCGAAGCGCTGCTGAATTTCCAGACCCTGATCAGCGACCTCACCGGCCTGCCGATCGCCAACGCCTCGCTGCTCGATGAAGCGACCGCCGCTGCCGAAGCGATGACCTTCTGCAAACGCCTGAGCAAGAACAAGGGCAGCCACGCGTTCTTCGCGTCGGTTCATTGCCACCCGCAAACCCTTGATGTGCTGCGCACCCGTGCCGAACCACTGGGCATCGATGTAGTCGTCGGCGACGAGCTTGAACTGACTGACGTGACGCCGTTCTTCGGCGCCCTGCTGCAATACCCGGCGAGCAATGGTGACCTGTTCGACTACCGCGAACTCACCGAACGCTTCCACGCCGCCAACGCACTGGTAGCGGTTGCCGCTGACCTGTTGGCCCTGACCGTGCTGACCCCACCGGGCGAGTTCGGCGCCGACGTGGCCATCGGCAGCGCGCAACGCTTCGGTGTACCGCTGGGCTTCGGTGGCCCGCACGCGGCGTACTTCTCCACCAAAGATGCGTTCAAGCGCGACATGCCGGGCCGTCTGGTTGGTGTCTCCGTGGACCGTTTCGGCAAGCCGGCCCTGCGTCTGGCGATGCAGACCCGCGAGCAACATATCCGTCGCGAAAAAGCCACCAGTAACATCTGCACCGCGCAGGTGCTGTTGGCCAACATCGCCAGCATGTACGCCGTGTATCACGGCCCGAAAGGCCTGACGCAGATTGCCAACCGCATTCATCACCTGACCGCGATTCTGGCCAAGGGTTTGAGCGCACTGGGCCTGACCGTCGAGCAAAGCAGCTTCTTCGACACCCTGACCCTGAACACCGGCGCTGACACCGCCAAACTGCACGACAAGGCTCGCGCGCAACAGATCAACCTGCGTGTGGTCGATACCGATCGTCTGGGCTTGTCCCTCGACGAAACGACTTCGCAAGCTGACGTCGAAACGCTGTGGGCTTTGCTCACCGACGGCAAGGCGCTGCCTGATTTCGCTGCCATCGCCGCTTCAGTCGTTAGCGCGATCCCGGCCGCTCTGGTTCGCCAATCGCCAATCCTCAGCCACCCGGTGTTCAACCGTTATCACTCGGAAACCGAGCTGATGCGCTACCTGCGCAAGCTCGCCGACAAGGACCTGGCCCTGGATCGCACCATGATCCCGCTGGGTTCCTGCACCATGAAACTCAACGCCGCCAGCGAAATGATCCCGGTGACCTGGGCTGAATTCGGTGCCCTGCACCCGTTCGCACCGGCCGAGCAAAGCGCCGGTTACCAGCAACTGACCGATGAACTGGAAGCGATGCTCTGCGCTGCCACCGGTTATGACTCGATCTCGCTGCAACCGAACGCCGGTTCGCAAGGTGAATACGCCGGTCTGCTGGCAATCCGTGCTTATCACCAGAGCCGTGGCGAAGACCGTCGCGACATCTGCCTGATCCCGTCCTCCGCCCACGGCACCAACCCGGCCACCGCCAACATGGCTGGCATGCGTGTGGTCGTAACGGCTTGCGATGCCCGTGGCAACGTTGACATCGAAGACCTGCGCGCCAAGGCGATCGAGCACCGCGAACACCTCGCCGCGCTGATGATCACCTATCCGTCGACCCACGGCGTGTTCGAAGAAGGTATCCGCGAAATCTGCGGCATCATTCATGACAACGGCGGCCAGGTGTACATCGACGGCGCCAACATGAACGCGATGGTCGGCCTCTGCGCACCGGGCAAGTTCGGCGGCGACGTGTCGCACCTGAACCTGCACAAAACCTTCTGCATCCCTCACGGTGGTGGCGGCCCGGGCGTCGGCCCGATTGGCGTCAAATCGCACCTGACCCCGTTCCTGCCGGGCCATGCCCAGATGGAGCGCAAGGAAGGCGCGGTCTGCGCAGCACCGTTCGGCAGCGCGAGCATTTTGCCGATCACTTGGATGTACATTCGAATGATGGGTGGCGCGGGTCTCAAGCGTGCTTCGCAACTGGCGATCCTGAATGCCAACTACATTTCCCGTCGCCTCGAAGAGCACTATCCAGTGCTGTACACCGGCAGCAATGGCCTGGTGGCGCACGAGTGCATCCTCGACCTGCGTCCATTGAAAGACAGCAGCGGCATCAGCGTCGATGACGTCGCAAAGCGTCTGATCGACTTCGGTTTCCACGCGCCCACCATGTCGTTCCCGGTGGCTGGCACGCTGATGATCGAGCCGACCGAAAGCGAATCCAAGGAAGAACTGGACCGCTTCTGCGACGCCATGATCCGCATCCGCGAAGAAATCCGCGCAGTGGAAAACGGCACCCTGGACAAAGACGACAACCCGCTGAAAAACGCTCCGCACACCGCACAGGAAATCGTTGGCGAGTGGACGCACCCGTACAGCCGCGAGCAAGCTGTATATCCAGTCGCGTCGCTGATCGAAGGCAAGTACTGGCCACCGGTCGGTCGCGTCGACAATGTCTTCGGCGACCGCAACCTCGTCTGCGCCTGCCCGTCGATCGAAAGCTACGCTTAAACCAATGGGGGCGGTTTCACTCGCCCCCTCAAGAACACCGCATATCCCCTTGTGGGAGCGGGCTTGCTCGCGAAAGCGGTGAATCAGGCAACTTTGATGGTGACTGACCCACCGCTTTCGCGAGCAAGCCCGCTCCCACAGGGATCTGTTTGAAACATCAGGTCCCGCCATCCCAAAACAAGAAACCGGAGAACAACTCATGTCGTTAAGCGTGTTCGACCTGTTCAAGATTGGCATCGGCCCCTCCAGCTCCCACACCGTCGGCCCGATGCGCGCCGCTGCGCGTTTTGTCGAAGGCTTGCGCCGTGAAGGGCTGCTGGCCGCCACCACCTGCGTCAAAGTCGAGCTCTATGGCTCACTCGGCGCCACCGGCAAAGGACACGGCAGTGACAAGGCTGTGCTGCTGGGCCTGGAAGGTGAACACCCGGACACTGTGAACACCGAAACCGTCGCCGCCCGCCTGCAAGACATTCGTGGCAACGGTCGCTTGAACCTGCTCGGCGAACACAGCATTGCGTTCAACGAGAAAGAACATCTGGCGATGATCCGCAAACCGCTTGCCTATCACCCTAACGGCATGATCTTTCGCGCGTTCGATGCAGCCGGTCTGCAGATCCGCAGTCGTGAGTACTACTCGGTCGGCGGCGGTTTCGTGGTCGATGAAGACGCCGCTGGCGCCGACCGCATTGTCGAGGATGCCACGCCCCTGACCTTCCCGTTCAAAAGCGCCAAAGACCTGCTCGGTCATTGCGCCACTTACGGCCTGTCCATCAGCCAGGTGATGCTGACCAACGAAAGTGCCTGGCGTCCGGAAGCGGAAACCCGCGCCGGACTGCTGAAAATCTGGCAAGTAATGCAGGATTGCGTCGACGCCGGCTGCCGTAACGAAGGCATTCTGCCCGGCGGGTTGAAGGTCAAACGGCGGGCGGCGGCGCTGCATCGGCAACTGTGCAAGAACCCGGAATCGTCGTTGCGCGATCCGCTGTCGGTGCTGGACTGGGTCAATCTGTACGCCCTGGCGGTCAATGAAGAAAACGCCAACGGCGGACGCGTGGTCACCGCGCCCACCAACGGTGCAGCGGGCATCGTCCCGGCGGTTTTGCATTACTACATGCGCTTCATCCCCGGCGCCAACGAAGACGGCGTCGTACGTTTTCTGCTGACGGCCGCCGCCATTGGCATTCTTTACAAAGAGAACGCCTCGATCTCCGGTGCCGAAGTCGGCTGTCAGGGTGAAGTCGGCGTGGCCTGCTCCATGGCGGCGGGCGCCTTGTGCGAGGTACTGGGCGGCACCGTGCAGCAAGTGGAAAACGCCGCCGAAATCGGTATGGAACACAACCTCGGCCTGACCTGCGATCCGATCGGCGGACTGGTGCAAGTGCCGTGTATCGAGCGCAACGCCATGGGTTCGGTGAAAGCCATCAATGCGGTGCGCATGGCCCTGCGTGGAGACGGTCAGCACTACGTTTCCCTCGACAAAGTCATCCGCACCATGCGCCAGACAGGCGCCGACATGAAAAGCAAATACAAGGAAACCGCCCGTGGCGGTTTGGCGGTCAACATTATCGAGTGCTGATGCGCGCTGATTGCATCTGCACACTTTTTCAGGAGCTGGATATGTCCACCGAACAATTGTCGAAAACTCCGTTGCACGCACTGCACATCGAACTCGGCGCCCGCATGGTGCCGTTTGCCGGCTACGACATGCCGGTGCAATACCCGTTGGGCGTGATGAAAGAGCACCAGCACACCCGTGATCAGGCCGGACTGTTCGATGTCTCGCACATGGGCCAGATCCGCCTGACCGGCGCCAATGCCGCCAAGGCATTGGAAACGCTGGTGCCGGTGGACATCATCGACCTGCCGGTGGGCATGCAGCGTTACGCCATGTTCACCCACTCGACCGGCGGCATCCTCGACGACCTGATGGTCGCCAACCTCGGTAACGACGAACTGTTCCTGGTGGTCAACGCAGCCTGCAAGGATCAGGACCTGGCGCACCTGCAGAAACACATCGGGGATCAGTGCGTGATCGAACCGTTGTTCGAAGAACGCGCACTGCTGGCCCTGCAAGGTCCGGCGGCAGTCACCGTGCTCGCGCGCCTGGCACCTGAAGTGGCCAAGATGACCTTCATGCAGTTCGCCCGTGTAAAACTGCTGGGTGTGGACTGCTTTGTCAGCCGCTCCGGGTACACCGGTGAAGACGGTTTCGAAATTTCGGTGCCCGCCGCCAACGCCGAAGCCCTGGCCCGCGCGCTGCTGGCCGAACCGGAAGTGGCTGCCATCGGCCTAGGCGCTCGTGACTCCCTGCGCCTGGAAGCCGGCTTGTGCCTCTACGGCCATGACATGAACACCGAAACCACCCCGATCGAAGCCAGCCTGTTGTGGGCCATCTCCAAGCCTCGTCGTGCCGATGGCGCGCGCGCCGGCGGCTTCCCCGGCGCAGAAACCGTGTTCGCCCAGCAGCAAGCCGGTGTCAGCCGTAAGCGCGTCGGCCTGTTGCCGCAGGAACGTACGCCGGTGCGCGAAGGTGCAGAAATCGTCAACGAAGCGGGCGACATCATTGGCACTGTGTGCAGCGGCGGGTTCGGCCCGACGTTGGGCGGCCCGTTGGCCATGGGTTACCTCGACAGCGCTTACATCGCCATCGACACGCCCGTTTGGGCGATCGTTCGTGGGAAAAAGGTGGCTTTGCTTGTAAGTAAAATGCCATTTGTTCCACAACGCTACTATCGTGGTTGATTGACTGTTTCTATAAGTAACGCGATTGCGTTAACAGTGCACTAATGTGTAACGCAACCGCCATAAAACAGTGCATCATTTTGGCTGTAAGCTTCATTTATGAACTTTGCTTATAACGATCGAAAACAATTGAACAACGCCAGTGAACAAGACTTCTCTAGTGGACCGACAAATACCACCAACCCGAGCAAAACCGGGCCTCTCACAGGGCTTGTTTTTTCTCCCGTAGTTGGCGTAGAGTTTGTTCACTGTGTTTGCATGGGTCGCTTGGAATCGTGACCTGGGCAGTAGCCTACAAGTTAGCTACATCCCGTTCGACGTCTTCTTACTCTCCTGCAACCAGCCCCAGTACTCTTTCATGAGAAGGAGGCTGTCATTAATTTTTGTGTCAAAGGAAATAAGAAATGTCCCAACGTCAGAGCGGTACCGTCAAGTGGTTTAACGACGAGAAAGGTTTTGGTTTTATCACTCCAGAAAGCGGCCCGGATCTGTTCGTGCATTTCCGCGCTATTCAGGGCAACGGCTTCAAGAGCCTGAAAGAAGGTCAGAAAGTGACCTTCATCGCCGTGCAAGGCCAGAAAGGCATGCAGGCTGACGAAGTACAAGCAGAAGCCTGACCTCCTGTTACGAAAAAGCCCCTGATGCTGACATCAGGGGCTTTTTTGTGCGCGTAAACCCGTAAAATGACTTCCTTTTTCGCCGAGACCTGCCATGTCGAAACACCTGCTCATACCACAGGGCGACTTTCCCGCCGCGACCCTGGGTCGTCGCCTGGCAGCGATGTTCTATGACTTCCTGTTGTGCACCGCTCTGCTGATCGTCACCAGCGGCCTTTACAAGATGATCCAGATGGCGATCATCGGCGAAGACAAAATGCGCACCTTGACCGAAGCCGGCGCGCTGGACGGTGATCCCTTGCTGTCGACGGTGTTGTTGTTCGTGCTGTTCGGCTTCTTTGCCAAGTTCTGGACCTGGTCTGGCCAAACCCTTGGCATGCAGGTGTGGGGCATTCGCGTGCAGAATGCCGATGGCTCGTCGATCAGCCTGTGGCAGGCGCTGCTGCGGTTTGTCGTGTCAATCGCATCCTTGCTGTGTGTGGGCCTTGGGTTCATCTGGTCGCTGTTCGATAAACAGAAACGCAGCTGGCACGACATGTATTCCAATACACAGCTGGTGCGGATTCCGAAGAAGATCAAATAACGCCCACAAAAAAAGATCGCAGCCTGCGGCAGCTCCTACAGAGAACGCATTCTCATGTAAAAGCTGCCGCAGGCTGCGATCTTTTGATTTTCGCTCTTAAGCGTTCCCGGCCAGCTTCATCCGCGCAGCCTGAGTGAAGTCGAGCATGCGCTTCAACGGCCGAATCGCCTGAGGAATCAATGCCGGATCGACAAAGATCTCATTCGCCCCCTCCTTCAAGCTCTTCAGGGTGCGCTCTAGCGTATTCATCGCCATCCACGGGCAGTGTGCGCAACTGCGGCACGCCGCGCCGTTACCCGCCGTCGGTGCCTCGATAAAGACTTTATCCGGGCAAAGCTGCTGCATCTTGTAGAAAATGCCGCGGTCGGTGGCGACGATAAGCGTCTTGTTCGGCAGGCTTTGTGCCGCAGCGATCAGCTGACTGGTGGAACCGACGGCGTCCGCCAGTTCAATCACCGAGGTTGGCGATTCCGGATGCACCAGAATCGCCGCATCCGGATACAGCGCCTTCATGTCTTCAAGCTGCTTGGACTTGAACTCTTCATGAACGATGCAGGCACCGTCCCATAGGAGCATGTCCGCGCCCGTCTTGCGCTGAATGTAGGTGCCCAGGTGCTTGTCCGGGCCCCAGATGATCGTCTCGCCGTTATCCATCAGGCTTTCGACGATTTCCAGCGCACAGCTTGAAGTCACAACCCAGTCCGCCCGGGCTTTAACGGCTGCTGATGTATTGGCATACACCACGACAGTGCGTTCCGGGTGCTGGTCGCAGAACGCCGAGAACTCTTCCACCGGACAACCCAGGTCCAGCGAGCAGGTCGCTTCCAGGGTCGGCATCAGCACGCGTTTTTCAGGGTTGAGGATTTTTGCGGTTTCGCCCATGAACTTCACACCGGCGACCACCACGGTCTTGGCCGGGTGAGCATTGCCGAAGCGGGCCATCTCCAGCGAGTCGGAGACACAGCCACCGGTTTCTTCGGCAAGCGCCTGAATGACCGGATCACAATAAAAGTGGGCAACCAGCACCGCGTCCTGAGCCTTGAGCTCGGCGGCGATGGCAGCACGGTAATAGGCCTCCTCTTCGACCGTCAGCGGCTTGGGCTGCTTGGCGTCGAGGTGGGCTTGAACCAGAAGGCGTTCGGAAATCTGCGTCATGTTCGCAAGACCTGCAGGCGCGTTCGCGCGAAAGTCGAGTATACACCCGGCTCCGGACCCTGCAGGGTACCGCCGGGAAAGTGGGTATTCATCAGGTACGGACAGCGTTGAAGCTGCGCAAGGCTACAGAATATCCCGTTGATGCAAAAGATGATTCTGACCTGTGTCACGCGGTGCAACCCCGAACGGGGTCGACCTTGAATCGCGGGCAAAAAAAAATCCGGAAATCCTCACTTGCGTGGGCCTTCCAGACTTTTAAAACTGCTACAAAAATGGTGGGTCGTGTGGGATTCGAACCTACGACCAATTGGTTAAAAGCCAACTGCTCTACCAACTGAGCTAACGACCCGCTGTGTGGTGGCGCGTATAATACTGATTTTTAAAGGTTATTCAACACCTTATTTGAAATAAATCAGAAATAAGGTGTTGGATCGCTGATTCCGGCCGCCGCAAAGCCCTCCGCACGCAATCTGCAGCTGTCGCATTTGCCGCATGCACGGCCATCATCGTCAGCTTGATAGCAGGAAACGGTCAGCCCGTAATTGACGCCCAGCTTTACACCCGCCTGGACGATCTGCGCCTTGCTCAGGTTTTGCAGCGGCGCCTGGATACGGAAGCCATTGCCTTCAACACCGGCCTTTGTCGCCAGGTTGGCCATGCGTTCGAAGGACTCGATGAACTCGGGGCGGCAATCCGGGTAACCGGAGTAATCGACGGCGTTCACGCCGATGAAGATGTCACGCGCGCCCAGCACTTCAGCCCAACCCAGCGCGAGGGACAGAAACACCGTATTGCGCGCCGGCACGTAAGTCACCGGAATGCCTTCGCCTGCCTCTTCCGGCACATCGATGCTACTGTCGGTCAGTGCCGAGCCACCGATGCCGTTCAGGTTCAGTCCGATCACCTTGTGTTCGACTACACCCAGATCCCGGGCAACACGCTCGGCGGCATGCAATTCGGCCTGGGACCGCTGACCGTAATCGAAACTCATGGTGTAGCAGTTGTAGCCTTCAGCACGGGCCATCGCCACAACCGTCGCGGAGTCGAGGCCGCCGGACAGCAGGATGACCGCGCGTTTTTCAGCAATATTCAGTTGTTCAGTCATATCAGCGCCCCGGCTCGTCATTCCAAAGATATTTATGCAGCTGCAATTGCAGACGTACTGGCAGGTTGTCCGCCACCACCCAGTCCGCCAGGTCCCGAGCATTCAGGTCATGGTGGCTTGGCGAGAACAGCACTTCGCCGGCACGCCGGTCCAGACCGTATTGAATCAGCTTGGACACAGCCCAGTCGTAGTCTTCCCGCGAGCAGATGACAAACTTCACCTGATCGTTGGGCGTGAGCAACTCGATGTTCTCGTAGCGGTTGCGATGCGCTTCCTTCGAACCCGGGGTTTTCAGGTCGACTACGCGACTGACCCGTGAATCTACCGCCGAGATATCAAGTGCACCACTGGTTTCCAGTGACACTTCGTAACCGGCGTCGCACAACTGCTTGAGTAATGGGATGGCATTTGGTTGCGCCAGCGGCTCGCCGCCGGTGACACACACATAACGCGGGCGGAAGCCGGCCACTTGCTCGAGAATATCGTCGAGCGCGCGGACAGTGCCGCCAGTGAACGCATAGGCGCTGTCGCAGTATTGGCAACGCAATGGGCAACCGGTCAGGCGCACAAAAACAGTGGGCAGCCCGGCAGTCCGCGTCTCTCCCTGCAACGAGTAGAAAACTTCGGTGATTCTCAATGTGTCTTGCATAGTCGCCACGGGCGTAACAGCTAAACAGGCTGTCCGCCTCCGTCAGGCACTTCAAGGAACCCCGCCAATGCGCAGATCCCAAAAAGCGTGTTTCATAAAAAGGGCGTGAATTCTAACGAAAAAACCCGCGACAAGCGCGGGTTTCTTCAAAACGGGTCTCGCAGGCTTACATGCGCTGCAGATCGCGTTGGGCCAGCTGAGCGGCGGAAGTGCCCGGATACTGGGACACAACTTGCTGCAGAATGCCTTTCACCTTGTCGGGATGACCGAGGCGGCGTTCTACATCAGCCAGCTTGTACAGCGAGTCAGGCACTTTGTTGTGCTTTGGATACAGCTGCGACACCTTGGCAAATGCCTGACCTGCACCTTGCAGATCGCCTTTGGCCAGGTTCACTTCGCCCAACCAGTACTGGGCATTGCCCGCGTACTGGCTGTTCGGGTATTTGCGCAGGAAAGCGGCAAAAGCCTGGCTGGCCTTGTCGAAATCCTTGGCCTTGATCAGGTCGAAGGCTGCATCGTAATACAGTTTTTCCTTCGCCGGATCCGCCGGTTCGCTACCCGCGGCAGGCGCTTGAGTGGAAGTGGCAGCGGCTGCCACCCCTGCACCTGCGCCAGCTGCTGCACCGGGGGCATTCAGATCGCCACCGGTAGAAGAATTCTCAGGAGTCGCGGCTGGTGCAACGCCGGTTCCTATGCGCCGATCAAGATCCTGATATCGCTCCAGGCTTTCCTGCTTCATGCGCGCTACATCATTTTGCAGAACTTCGATGATGCCTTGTTGGCGCGAGATCTGCTCCTGCATCGATTGCAGTTGGTTGAACAGCTCGCCCTGTGCCGAGACAGGGGCCGAAACCCCTCCCCCGGCATAGGCGCCGTTCGTACCGTAACCCGCAGGCGGATAACTACTCCCGCTATTGTTATAGCCAGAGTTGTCCTCGACCACAGGAACCGCAGCCCACACCGCGAGCGGTGCGAGGCTGAGAGCCAAAACAGTTACAGCACGACGGCACGTTCGCATGACGAATTACTTACGCAGTTCGACGCGACGGTTTTGAGCCCAGGACTGCTCGTCGTTGCCGGTAGCAACTGGACGCTCTTCGCCGTAGGAAACCAGTTCCAGCTGAGCTGGGGAAACACCTTGCAGTACCAGGTAGCGTTGAACGGCTTTCGCACGACGCTCGCCCAGTGCCATGTTGTACTCACGAGTACCACGTTCGTCGGTGTTGCCTTCCAGAACAACGCGAGCGCCGTTTGCTTTCAGGTCTTTGGCGTGAACGTCCAGAGCGCGCATGGCTTCTGGCTTCAGGTCCGAGCTGTCGTATTCGAAGTAGAAGGTGGTGATTGCGCGCAGAGCAGCTTCTTCGCTCAGGGAGCCATCAACGGCACCAGTGTTAGCGCCGTAACCAGCGTTTGGATCAACAGCGCCTTCACCGGCATTGTCGCCGCCTTTGGACGAGCAACCTACAGCTACAGCCATGGCCAGAGCCAGCGCAGCAAATTTACCAAACTTCAGCATTTCCATCGTGAAACTCCTAATGAACCCCAGTGTGTTAAGTAAAACGTGTAGCGCCGCGTCAGTTCAGGTAAGGGGACCAGGACGGTTCTCTGACTTCGCCTTGTGCGGTAGGAAGCGGGAGCCTCACGCGTCCATTAATGGACACGAGCATCAAGACTCCCCGGCCCTGCTGGCGGGTGGCGTAGATTACCATGGTGCCGTTGGGCGCAACAGTAGGCGACTCGTCCAGAGTGCTATCAGTGAGGATTTTTACGCTCCCGCGCTGCAAATCCTGGGACGCCACCTTGAAATTAGTGAAGCCATCCTGGCGGTGAATCATCACCAGGGTCTTTTCATCAGCCGAAAGCTTCGGGTTGGCGTTGTAGTTACCGATGAAGGTCACGCGTTCCGCACCACCGCCACCCACGCTGGTTTTGTAGATCTGTGGCTTGCCGCCACGGTCTGAAGTGAAGTAGATGGTCGAACCATCCTTACCCCAGAACGGCTCGGTGTTGATGCCGGGACCGTTGGTGACGCGCGTGATCTGACGCGAACCCAGGTTCATTACATAGATGTCCGGGTTGCCGTCTTTCGACAGTACGAACGCCAGGCGATTGCCATCCGGCGACCAGGCGGGTGCGCCATTCAGGCCTTCGAAGTTGGTGATCTGCTCACGGCGACCGGTGTCGATGTTCTGCATGAAAATACGCGGACGCTTCTGCTCGAATGACACATACGCGATGCGCTTGCCATCCGGTGCGAAACGCGGCGACAGGATCGGCTCGCGCGATTGCAGCAGGGTCACGGCGCGGGCACCGTCATAGTCAGAACGTTGCAGCGTGTAGCGCGTGTTCTTCTCGGAGAAACGCTCTGCAGTCACGTACAGCAGACGCGTCGAGAACGCACCTTTGATACCGGTGAGTTTTTCGAACGACTGATCCGCTATGTAGTGCGACATGTCGCGCAATTGATCAACGCTGCCCGACACGCTGCCGGTCAGCACTTGCTGTTCAGTAGCAACGTTGAACAGAGCATATTGAACCTGCAGGCGACCGCCTGCTGGAGCAATGCTGCCGACCATGACGTACTGGGCGCCCAGCGCCTTGAAGTCACGGAAGATGATTTCGCTGGCCTGGCTCGGCTGGCTGATCATGTTCTGCTTTGGAATCGGCGAGTAATAACCCGAGTTGCGCAGGTCGTTACCGATGATTTCGGCCATGTCATCCGGCAGCACGCTGCCGCCCTGGTTGCCGAACGGTACGACGGCGATCGGGGTAGCCCGATCACTGCCGCTGGTGACCAGAATGTTTTTTTCATCTGCCGCCGCAATCCCTGCCAGGCAGCAGATCACGACAAGCATTCCTCGAAGAAGGTTTCTCACAAGGCTAGATCCTCAGGTGTGAATGTCATCTTGAATGAACGATACGGGGCGAAATCGCCCGGCTTCATTCCCTGCATTTCTGTCAAACGTCCAATATTCTTCACCGCAGCAACTGCTGAGGCATCAAACGGACCGTCGCCACTGGACTTGGCCACGCTGACCGAGGTCACCGTACCGTCCGGCAACATGCCTATTTGCAGCACGACCGTCATGCCTTTGCGTGCTGAAGGTGGACGAGCCCAACCTTCCGCTGCGCGTGCACGAATCAAATCATCGAAACTGCCGGCGACTTCGTCACCCTGCTCATCCGCCAAGGCCTGCTGACGTTGCGGCGTGTCGGAAAGCAAATCTGCCAAGGCCTGAGCCTTTTTCTCTTCGGCGGATTTACGTGCCGCTTCCTGCGTTTTCTTTTTCGCAGCATCGGCAGCAGCTTTCTTCTTCGCGTCTTCGGCGACTTTCTTTTTCGCCTCTTCAGCTTCAGATTTCTTCTTGGCGTCTTCCGCGGCTTTCTTCTTCGCGTCTTCGACGATCTTCTTCTTGGCTTCTTCAGCGGCCGCTTTCTTGGCCTCTTCTTCAGCCGCTTTCTTGGCTTCTTCTTCGGATTTCTTTTTGGCTATATCAGCCAATTGTTTCTCTTCGGCCTTTTTGGCTTCGGCGGTTTTCTTCGCTTCATCGGCTTTCTTGGCTTCATCAGCCTTTTTAGCCTCTTCCGCTTTCTTCGTCTCGTCGGCCTTCTTGGATTCTTCGGCTTTTTGAGCCGCGTCTTCCTTCTTTTGTTCCGCGGCTTTGATCGCTTCCTGCTCGATCAACTTCTGCTCCATCTGTTCGACTTCGGTCTGGCGCGCGGCGGATTTCTTCGCCTCACCCGCAATCTTCTGATTGGTCTGGGTGGTCGCCTGACTTTTCGACTTCAGCTGATACAGGGTCGCCTGGACAATCGGCTTGGCCGGCGGCAGCTCCGGTGTGAAGGCGAAACTGACGAACAGCATGCCAAAAACCAGCACGTGCAAGACAATCGCCCAGACACTCGGCCAGAAGTAGCTTTCCGAGGCTGTTGGCTCTCGCTGTTGCTGCATCAGGGCGCCTCGGTAATCAAGCCAACGTTACCGACTCCGGCTTTCTGCAACCCGCCCATCGCGCCCATGACGGAACCGTAATCAACGGTCTTGTCGCCGCGGATAAACACTTGGGTACGCTTGCCGCCTTCAGTGCCGGCGCGAATGATCTTGGTCACCGCGTCAGTCATCTGCGGCAAGGTCATTGCCTTGTCCTGTTGCTTTTCGGTGTCGACTTCGCTGCCAAGGTTCCAGTAGTAGGTCTTGTCAGCCTTGATCGAAATGGTCAGGACCTGAGTGTTGTTGTCCTGCGGCAAGGCTTCGCTGGAAACCTTGGGCAGATCAACTTTCACGCCCTGATTGAGCATCGGCGCGGTCACCATGAAAATGACCAGCAGTACCAGCATCACGTCGATGTAAGGCACCACGTTCATCTCGGCGACCGGCTTGCGCTTTTTGCGAGCTCGAGCGATTAAAGCCATTGGAAATTACCTGCTTATTCTTCGCTGGTGTGCACTTTGCGGTGCAGGATCGCCTGGAATTCGTCGGCGAAGGTGTAGTAACGGCCGATCAGCGTTTCGCTGCGAGCGGCAAAACGGTTGTAAGCGATAACGGCGGGGATGGCGGCGAACAGACCGATCGCGGTGGCGATCAGTGCCTCGGCGATGCCCGGGGCCACGGTGGCCAGGGTCGCTTGCTGGGCAGTGGCCAGACCACGGAAGGAGTTCATGATGCCCCAGACCGTACCGAACAGACCGATGTACGGGCTGACGGAACCGACAGTGGCGAGGAACGGCAGGCTCTGCTCGAGTTTTTCTTCTTCGCGGGAGATGGCGACGCGCATGGCGCGGGCCACGCCTTCCATGACCGCTTCCGGATCAACACCTGGCTGCTGGCGCAGACGAGAGAATTCCTTGAAACCGGCACGGAAGATCTGTTCGACGCCCGAATCCGGGTCAGGGTTGCTGCCGGCCTGACGGTACAGCTTGGACAAATCGATACCCGACCAGAAGCGCTCTTCAAAGCTCTCCAGGGCACGTCGACCGGCGCGCAGCAAGTTGCTGCGCTGAAAGATCATGATCCATGAGGTCACCGATGCGGCTACCAGGATCAGCATTACCAGTTGCACCACGATACTGGCATTGCTGACCAGGCTCCACATGGAGGAATGGTCGACGACGTTAGCTTCCACGCTTTATCTCCTGCTTTGAGTGTGTACCCGCGCCGCTCACGTCGGCGAAGGCCGCACGTAGAGCTTCGGGAATGGCCCGGGGTTTCAAACTGTTAGTGCGCACACAGGCCACCAAAAACTGCCCTTCGCAGAGCAGCGCATTATCCGTGGCTCGCCTGACCTGCTGTTTGAAGCGCAGGCTGACACGGTTCAATTCAATTACTTCAGCGCTTACCAGCAGTTCGTCGTCCAGTCGCGCCGGCGCGTGATAACGCGCTTCGCTGGAATGCACGACAAACAACAGGTCCTCTCCTGCCAGCTGGGATTGGGCAAAGCCCAGCTCCCGGAGCCGCTCGGTTCGAGCCCGTTCCATAAACTTGAGGTAATTAACGTAATACACGATGCCGCCCGCATCGGTGTCCTCGTAATAAACGCGACAACGATGTGCGAACGGCTCAAGCCCGTTTTGCGCGCGCATACTCTAGTGCTTACTCCTCAGGTTGCCAATCCGGCCAGGCAACTGTTTTTCATTGATTCACGGCTTTCTGGCAAAACCACGGTCCTGGGACAGCACAATGCCCGAAAAATCAGCGCGTAAAGGTTAATTAATCGTCCACTGCATCAAGGAACTCGTCTACCACGGGCATCTCGCCCAATCGTGACGGAATGTTTAAACCAAAGTGCAGGTACGCATGCCGTGTAACCACTCGCCCCCGCGGGGTGCGCATGATGTAGCCCTGCTGGATCAGGTACGGCTCCAGCACGTCTTCGATCGTGTGGCGCTCTTCGCTGATCGCGGCGGCCAGGCTGTCCACGCCGACCGGCCCACCGTCGAACTTCTCGATCATGGTCAACAGCAGACGCCGGTCCTGGTGGTCGAAACCACGTTCGTCGACATCCAGCAGATTCAACGCGAGGTCGGCAATGGGTTTGGTGATATGGCCCTTGGCGCGGACTTCGGCGAAATCACGCACCCGACGCAACAAACGGTTGGCAATACGCGGCGTACCACGGGCACGGCGAGCGATTTCGAAGGCGCCTTCGGGGTCCAGCGGCAAGCCGAGGATGGTTGCCGAGCGGCTCACAATCGTTGCCAGATCAGCCGTGTTGTAAAACTCGAGGCGCTGGACGATGCCGAAGCGGTCGCGCAAAGGATTGGTCAGCATGCCGGCGCGCGTCGTCGCCCCTACCAGCGTAAATGGCGGCAAATCCAGTTTGATCGAACGCGCAGCCGGCCCTTCACCAATCATGATGTCGAGCTGGAAATCTTCCATGGCCGGGTACAGCACTTCTTCGACAATCGGTGACAGCCGATGGATTTCGTCGATGAACAGCACGTCGTGAGGCTCAAGGTTGGTCAGCAGCGCGGCCAGATCACCCGGGCGCTCAAGGACCGGGCCCGAGGTGCTTTTGATCGACACGCCCATTTCCTGGGCGATGATGTTGGCCAGGGTGGTTTTACCCAGGCCCGGCGGGCCGAAGATCAGCGTGTGGTCCAGGGATTCGTTACGCCCACGGGCAGCCTGGATGAACAACTCCATTTGCTCGCGAACGGTCGGCTGACCAATGTATTCGGCCAGACTGACAGGACGAATCGCCCGGTCCTGGACTTCCTCGCGGTCGCGAGGGCCAGGCGTGGCGGTTATCAGACGATCAGCTTCAATCACTTAGATCATTCCCTTCAGGGCACGACGAATCATGTCTTCACTGCTCAAACCTTTCTCCTTGATCGCGGAAATCGCCTTGCTGGCTTCCTGCGGCTTGTAGCCCAGGGAGATCAGCGCGCTGACCGCGTCATTTTCGGCGGTAGCGACCGGATGCGGCGCATCTGGCCCACCCGGCTGGTTCGGCACCAGGGCAAACATCGCCGGCACGGTTTCCCACGCCTTGAAGCGATCCTTGAGTTCCACCAGCAAACGCTCGGCCGTCTTCTTGCCCACGCCCGGGACCCTGGTCAGCGCCGAGGTGTCCTGGGATTGCACGCAACGTACCAGCTCATCGACTTCCAGGCTCGACATCAAGGCCAGTGCCAGTTTCGGCCCGACACCATTGAGACGGATCAACTCGCGAAAAAAGTCTCGCTCACGCTTGCTGGCGAAGCCATAGAGTAACTGCGCGTCTTCGCGTACGACCAAATGGGTGTGCAAGGTCAGCGGTTCACCGACCGACGGCAAGCGATACAGCGTGGTCATGGGCACTTCCAGCTCATACCCCAGACCGTTTACATCCAGAATCAGGTGCGGCGGCTGTTTCTCAGCCAGAGTGCCGCGCAAGCGTCCAATCACGTTTCAGATCCTTGAGCGTTGGCCAGACCGGTGCTGGCGACTGACAGAACAAGGGTTTTGCACCGACAACACAGGCGCAAAACCCTTACTCCGTAAAAATGACTGCTGATGCTATCAGAGACGCAGGCGCCCGCCACGACTGCGTGCCGTGCCCAAGCCATGTGGCAGCAGGCTGGAACGGGTGTGAGCATGGCATATGGCAATTGCCAGGGCGTCCGAGGCATCGATTTGCGGCTTGCTGGTCAGTTTCAGCATGTGCATGACCATCATCTGCACCTGCTCTTTATTCGCCGCGCCGGTTCCGGTCACGGCCTGCTTGACCTGGGTGGCGGTGTACTCTGCGATTTCCAGATTTTCTTCGGCGCCGGCAACGATTGCCGCACCGCGGGCCTGACCGAGTTTCAACGCGGAGTCGGCATTGCGCGCCATGAAGACCTTTTCGATGCCCATGGTCGTCGGGCCGTAGGTCTGGATGACTTCCCGCACGCTGCGATAGACGATTTGCAAACGCTCATGCAGTTCACCGGAACCAGTGCGAATGCAGCCAGACGCCACGTACACACAGCCACGCCCGGTATCGCGTACCACGCCATAACCGGTAATGCGCGAACCGGGGTCGATACCTAGAATTAGAGTCATAACGCTACATATGTAGGAGCGAGCTTGCTCGCGATGGACGTTAACGATAACGCGGTTCGCCTGAAATGAGCGCGGCGCTCTCAGGTTTTTCGCGAGCAAGCTCGCTCCTACAAAGGGCGCATCAACCGAGCTGTGCGGCCACCGACTCCGGGATATCCGCGTTGGAGTAAACGTTCTGCACGTCATCCAGGTCTTCAAGCATGTCGATCAGCTTGAGAACCTTCTCGGCACCTTCCAGATCCAGTTCGGCACTGGTGGTCGGCAGCATGACGATTTCCGCGTCGTCACCTTTGAAACCGGCCGCTTCCAGTGCGTTACGCACGGAGTAGAAACCGGCAAACGAGGAGAACACGTCGATGGAACCGTCTTCGTGGGTGACCACGTCATCGGCGTCGGCTTCCATGGCCGCTTCGATCAAGGCGTCTTCATCAACGCCCGGCGCAAAGGAAATCTGCCCCTTGCGCTCGAACAGATAGGCCACGGAACCGTCGGTACCCAGGTTGCCGCCGCATTTGCTGAAGGCATGGCGAACAGCCGCTGCGGTGCGGTTACGGTTGTCGGTCATGCACTCGACCATCACCGCCACGCCACCCGGGCCGTAGCCTTCGTAGGTCAACTCGACCATGTCGTCGGTGTCGGCAGCACCGGCACCGCGCGCCACTGCGCGATCGATGATGTCGCGGCTCATGTTTGCACCCAGCGCCTTGTCCAGGGCCAGACGCAGACGCGGGTTGGAGCCCGGATCACTGCCACCCTGACGGGCCGCAACGGTCAGTTCACGAATCCACTTGGTGAAAATCTTGCCCTTCTTGGCATCCTGACGTTCTTTGCGGTGCTTGATGTTCGCCCACTTGGAATGACCCGCCATAACTCGCTCCGAATTCTCTTTGAAACCATTACCCGCTGCGCACAATGCGCCAGCCAGCAATAAAAAATCTCGACCTAAAGAAAAGGCGCACCCCAGAGGATGCGCCTTTGCGGTCAGCCCTACTCGGCCTTCGGCGTTTCGCGCAGACGAATGTGCAGTTCGCGCAATGCCTTGGCATCTACCACGCCCGGTGCTTGCGTCATCACGTCGGCAGCACTCTGGGTTTTCGGGAAGGCGATCACTTCACGGATCGACTGGGCGCCGGTCATCAGCATCACCAGACGGTCCAGACCGAAGGCCAGACCACCGTGTGGCGGTGCGCCGTACTTCAGGGCGTCGAGCAGGAAGCCGAATTTCTCTTCCTGTTCCGCTTCGTTGATCCCCAGCAGGCGGAATACTGTCTGCTGCATTTCCTTACGGTGGATACGGATCGAACCGCCACCCAGCTCGGTGCCGTTCAGTACCATGTCGTAGGCACGGGACAACGCGGTCGCCGGGCTGGCTTCCAGTTCTTCGGGGGTGCACTTCGGCGCGGTGAACGGGTGGTGCAAGGCACTGAAGCTGCCGTCGTCGTTTTCTTCGAACATCGGGAAGTCGACGACCCACATTGGCGCCCACTTGCAGGTCAGCAGGTCCAGATCGTTGCCGACCTTGATTCGCAGCGCGCCCAAGGCTTCGCTGACGATCTTGGCTTTGTCGGCACCGAAGAACACGATGTCGCCGTCAACCGCACCCACCCGATCGAGGATCACGTTGAGGTTGGCTTCAGGGATATTTTTGACAATAGGCGATTGCAGCCCCTCGACGCCCTTCGCGCGCTCGTTGACCTTGATGTACGCCAGGCCCTTGGCACCGTAGATGCTGACGAACTTGGTGTAGTCGTCGATCTGCTTGCGCGGCATGCTCGCCGCGCCAGGAACGCGCAGGGCGGCAATGCGGCATTTCGGATCGTTGGCCGGGCCGCTGAAGACCTTGAAGTCGACTTCTTTCAACTGGTCGGCAACGTCCACCAGCTCCAGCGGGTTACGCAGGTCCGGTTTGTCGGAACCGTAACGGCGCATGGCTTCTTCGAACGTCATGTGCGGGAAGTCGCCGAACTCAAGATCCAGCACTTCCTTGAACAGGTTGCGGATCATGCCTTCGGTCAGGCCCATGATGTCTTTTTCATCAAGGAAGCTGGTTTCGATGTCGATCTGGGTGAATTCAGGTTGACGGTCGGCACGCAGGTCTTCGTCGCGAAAGCACTTGGCGATCTGGTAGTAACGGTCGAAGCCGGCCACCATCAGCAACTGTTTGAACAACTGCGGCGATTGCGGCAAGGCGAAGAAGGAACCGGCGTGAGTACGGCTCGGCACCAGGTAGTCGCGAGCACCCTCAGGGGTGGCCCGGGTCAGGATTGGCGTCTCGACGTCTAGGAAACCGTTCTCGTCCAGGTAGCGACGGATGCTGGTGGTCATGCGCGAACGCAGACGCAGCTTCTCGGCCATTTCCGGGCGGCGCAGGTCGAGGAAGCGGTAGCGCAGGCGCGTTTCTTCGCCAACATCGGAGAACTCGTTGAGCGGGAACGGCGGGGTTTCCGATTCATTCAGCACTTCAAGCTCGTAGCCCAGCACTTCGATCATGCCCGACGCCATGTTAGCGTTGGTGGCACCGGCGGGACGCAGACGGACCTTGCCGGTGATCTTGACCACATACTCGCTGCGCACGCGGTCGGCGGCGGCGAAGGATTCAGCGCGGTCCGGGTCGAACACCACCTGGGCCAGACCGTCACGATCACGGATATCGAGGAAAATCACCCCACCGTGGTCACGGCGACGGTGAACCCATCCGCAAAGGGTAATTTCCTGGCCTTCCAGGCTTTCGTTCAGTTGGCCGCAATAATGGCTGCGCATCATGGTAGTGGTTTCGCTTCTCGTAATTCGAAATTCGGTTGGAGGCCTTGCGTGCATCAAGTGCTGGATGATGCAAGAGCTCGCACGTGTCGTTCAACTCGGGTTCCAGACCCTAGTCGGCTTTGTCGCCGCCGGCCAGGTTCTTCTTGGAGCCGGTCTTGAAATCGGTTTCGTACCAGCCGGTGCCGCTGAGGCGGAAGCCCGGCATGGACAGCATCTTTTTAAGCTCTGGCGCCTGGCATGCAGGGCAGTCGACCAGCGGTGCTGCGCTGATCTTTTGAATGGCTTCCAACTGATGACCACAGGAAGCACATTGATAGTCGTACATCGGCATGGGGGTCGTCTCGGCGATCAGATTGCTACCGCACACGCTGGGTTTTGCGGCAAAGCGCGGGATTATATCCATTAAATGCAGCCTGTGCAGCCGTAAGACTGCACAGACCGACACTCGACGCCTTCCGCCGCCAAGGCTCTAGGCCATTACGCCACAACGCTCCTCCTTCAGGCTGTGCACAACGCAGACAACTCGCACCAGCCCGGTAAAGTTCTTCACCCCGCCGTGTCGCAAATGCACCTGGCGATCCACGTGGGACAGCAGAGCACTGACCGAACAGCAATTGATCCTGGCCATTTCCGCCAAAATATCCCAATAAACCTGCTCAAGCCGCAAACAGGTGGCAAAGCCATTCAAACGCACTGACCGGGACAACGGCTGAGCCAGGCCCATGTCGAATTCTCTGACAAACGGATCGACCCTTACTTCCTTGAACGGACCTAACCCCCCCTCGTTTAACCTGCTTCCATAAACCATCCGTTGACACTCCTTTGCCATCCCTGGTTTCTATAAGAGCCATGTTGCGGGTCTTATAAAAGCGCAGGCGCAGAGTTATATCCAGATGACTTTATGACCATCAGCGTAGGATAAGCCAACAACTGAAGGCAGATCATGGACACCGTCCTAGTCGGGACAATGTCCTACGCAATCGAGTGAAAAATCATTCAACGAACAGGCTGCGACCGACAGAGCGCGAACAACACCTGACAGCGTCATCCGCGCACTGAAACAGTGTCAGTCCAGCAATGAACGCAACATCCACGCGGTTTTCTCGTGAACCTGCATGCGCTGGGTGAGCAGGTCCGCCGTTGGCTCGTCGCTGACTTTGTCGAGCAAGGGAAAGATCCCGCGTGCAGTGCGCGTGACAGCTTCCTGTCCTTCGACAAGTTGCTTGATCATATCCTCTGCACTGGGCACACCCGCTTCTTCCTTGATGGAAGAAAGGCGCGCATATATCGAATAGGCGCCGGGAGCAGGAAAGCCAAGCGCACGGATTCGTTCGGCAATCGAATCGACCGCCAGCGCCAACTCGTTATATTGCTCCTCGAACATCAGGTGCAGGGTCCGAAACATGGGACCGGTGACATTCCAGTGGAAGTTATGGGTCTTCAAATAAAGTACATAAGTGTCCGACAGCAGACGCGACAGTCCGTCGACGATGGACTTGCGGTCCTCTTCACTGATACCGATATCGATTGCCATGTTTTTCCCCTAAAGGTGATGAATTTCATCCGACAGGTGCTGGACCACTCTAGCAAGCCTGTCGCGCAACCGCAGCCCGGATTGCCCGCGACCTGCGACAAATCGCTCCCGATGCACCGCTGGACTCCCTGATTTGAGTAGCTGCAAGCTTTGCTGTTAAATAGACAGTGTGTCGCTGGCGCCTATTTTTTTTTCGGGCGCGGCGCATAGGCTGATACCAGGTGCGTGCCCAACGCCTCTTAAATAGTCCTGAAGCGAACCGCGCCCCATCAGCTCTTCCTTGTGATCCGTCTTAACGTGAGTTAATCAAAATGTTGAAAATCGTCCACCTGCTAACGGGCGCAGCGGCCCTGCTGCTGTCCTTCATCCCTAGCCTGCGATCCGAAGCTGTTCCTTACCTGCAACAACCCGATGCGCTGTACCTGGCCTTTTTCGGCCTGCTCAACCTCACCCTCGCACCTGTCATTCCATACTGGAACAAAGGTCCGCGTCATCAACTGCAAAATCTGGTCAGCGCCTTGCTGGTTCTGACTGTTGTTCTGCAAACGCTGACGCTGCTCGCGCCGATGCCTGTCATCGCCGGTCAACCTGCCGTTCTGTTCAGTCTGGTGGCAGCCCTGATCGCCGTTCTTCTGCACCTGGCAATCAGCTTCTACAAATCCACACCGGCTACCGCCTCGCCAAGCTACGACATGAGCAACCGCGATACCGGCACCGTCAAGTGGTTCAACACCTCCAAAGGCTTCGGCTTCATTTCCCGTGATTCCGGCGATGATATTTTCGTGCATTTCCGGGCTATTCGTGGCGAAGGCCATCGCGTTCTGGTCGAAGGCCAGCGCGTGGAGTTCTCCGTCATGAATCGTGACAAGGGCCTGCAAGCCGAAGACGTGATCGCCGCGCTGCCGCGACGCTGATTCAAGGCTAAAAAAAACCGCGAGCAGCCAGGCTGTTCGCGGTTTTTTATTGCCTGCTTTTAATAATGCGGCGGTGGCGCTTCTTCTTCAAAGGTTTCGAACTGACCGGCCATTTCCTCCTGCCGCTTGAGCAGGGCGGCCATTTGCAGTTGCAGGCGTTCCACTGCGCGCTGCTGCGTCGCCAGCACATCGCTCAATGCCTGGATGGTGTCATCCTGAAACGCCAGCTGGCTCTCCAGATCGGTAACGCGTTCTTCCAGGCTCATGATTCAACCCTCCAGAAACGTGAAATCTTCGGTCAACACCAGACGCAGCCGCTCGCGAATGACCGCGATCTGCTCCGCCGTGTACGGTTTGGCCGGGTGTTTGCCCCACACCGGCGCGGGCCAGGCGGCGTCCTCGCGTTTGCGCACAACCACATGCATGTGCAACTGACTGACAACGTTACCCAAGGCCGCGACATTCAACTTGTCTGCGTCAAACGAATCCTTGAGCATCTCCGCCAACGCGGTCGTTTCCTGCCACAGTTGCCGCTGATCGGCGACATCCAACTGAAATATCTCACTGATGTCGTCGCGTCGTGGCACCAGGATAAACCACGGGTAGTTCGAATCATTGGACAGCAGCAGCCGACTGAGCGGGAAATCCCCGATCGGTAACGTGTCTTGTTGAAGTCGTGGATCTAAAGCGAACACTGCGCGCACTCCCGGCTGCTCATCATTTTCAGCTTAGCGCCCATCCTGAGAGACGGCGCACCAAGCGACAGGACGCCAGCATACCTGCGAACGGCGCTGGCTTCACGACGAACCAGTCAAAGCGCGACCACACCGACAAGCCACACTGCGAACGCCCCGAGATGAGACATATTTCGCGAGAGCGCACCATTACAGAACCGGCAACCACGCATCAAACGTCGAAATGACCGTGAAACCAAGGTCAGTTCACATCCCATCACAGACCTTGCTGTATGAATTCAGTACAGCGATTAAAATTTTTTGCACCAAAACCGCACAGTGCGTCTACGCTGAGTGCGTCGGGCATCCGCCATCTACTCACTGACGGGGTGAACCGGTAACGTTTTTGGTTGTCGCGCAGTCGACCAGAGAGGTGCAACACGATGCAAACCATGGCGTCAAGCCCCATCAAAAGGTGCTTGTAACCCCCGGTTTTATGAGGTTTTTACGGTAACAGGCTGGCATTCTGAAAAAAAAACAGCGAATTGCTGATTTGTGCACGCTTGTTGCATTCACACTCACATCGCCTTCAAAGCGTCCGCTGGAAGTGGAAGCCTTCAAGGCAATAAAAACGGTGGCAGGGTTGCCCGATGGAGATTCAAACGTTTCACCAAGGACTCTTTTTACCGATGCTCAAACCTTGGAAAAACAGCGTTGAAGTTGTGATTCCTATTGCATTGGGGCTGTAAATTTGCGACATCTACCAAGCCGTTTGCGACAGGGTCGTAAAGAAGCTGAAAGGATAGATGCGCAAGTATCGCCAACATGGTCGGCGTGATATAAGTTTGCGCCGACACAAAAAGAAAGAGCCGCCCAGATAATAAATCAGGTGGGACGGCAGTACTCTTCTAAAACCAAAGGAGCAAATCACGATGCGCGTGATGAAGTGGAGCATGATCGCACTGGCAGTTGCAGCAGCAGCCAGTACTCAAGTGGCTATGGCCGCACCTTTCGTAAGTGACCAGGCTGAAGCCAAAGGTTTTGTTGAAGACAGCTCGCTGAACTTGCTGGTTCGCAACTACTACTTCAACCGTGACAACAAGGATGGCGCCGCCGACGTCAAAGACTGGACTCAAGGTCTTTGGGGCACGTTCAACTCCGGTTACACCCAAGGTACTGTTGGCGTTGGCGTTGATGCGTTCGGTTACCTGGCCATCAAACTGGATGGCGGCGATGGCACTTCCGGTTCGGGTAACATGAGCCGTAGCGACACCCGCAAAGCCAACGGTGCCCGCGAGGTCAACGACAGCCAGGGTAAAGCCGGCGCAGCCGTTAAATTCCGCGTCTCCAAAACAGAGCTGAAAGCCGGCGACATGTCGCCAAGCACTGCTCCAGTGTTTGCTGTTGGCGGTTCCCGTATCCTTCCGCAAGTGGCCAGCGGTTTCCAACTGCAAAGCAGTGAAGTCAAAGACCTTGACCTCGAAGCCGGTCACTTCTACTCGGGTTCCAGCCAGGACAAAAACGCCCGTGACGGCGACCTGTTTGCAAACTACGCCGGCGTTCAAGCCGACAGCATCGACTATTTCGGTGGCAAGTACGGCATTACCGATAACCTTTCCGCATCGCTGTATGGCGCCAAGCTGGAAGACATCTGGAACCAGTACTACGCCAACGTGAACCTCACCACCCCGATTAGCGGTGACACGTCGCTGAACACCGACTTCAACATCTACCGCACCACCGACACCGGTGACGCGAAAGTCGGCGACATCAGCAACACAACATTCTCGCTGGCAACTGCTCTCTCGTTCCTGAAAGCACATACCATCACCCTGGCCTTCCAAAAGGTTAATGGCGATACCCCGTTCGACTACATCGGTATCGGCAAGAACAACCGCGGCGGCGACTCGATCTTCCTCGCCAACTCCATCCAGTACTCCGACTTCAACGCTCCTAACGAGAAGTCTGCCCAGATCCGTTACGATCTGAAAATGGCTGAGTACGGCGTTCCTGGTCTGAGCTTCATGACCCGTTACGTTAAAGGTTGGGACATTGATGGCACCGGTCTGGCGGCCAACAGCCAATACCGTAACAGCGACGGCGATCCACTGTACGGTGCAGACGGCAAGCACAACGAAACTAACTTCGAAGCCAAGTACGTTGTTCAGTCTGGCCCGGCAAAAGATCTGTCCGTCCGCTTCCGTCAAGCTTGGCACTTTGCTAACGCCGACGAAGGTGAAGGCGACGTGAAAGAGTTCCGTGTCATCGTCGACTACCCATTGTCGATCTTGTAATCGCATCCAGTTAATTTGCGGTAACAAACAAAAAGGCCCATCTTCGGATGGGCCTTTTTTGTTGCCTGTGTATCGCGTATTACGCAACAGACTCCTGAACCACTCGAATCACCCGCTGTGGAAACGGGATATCTATACCGGCCGTTTTCAAGCGGTCCCGGGACTGTTCGTTGAACATGAACATCACATCCCAGTAATCTGCCGTCTTCACCCACACTCGCAGGGAAACAGTGATCGAACTGTCGCCCAAGGTGGAAATGACCGCTTCCGGGGCCGGTTCGGCCAGGATGCGTTCATCCTTGGCCAGATCCAGTAACACTTCGCGAGCCTTCTGCAAGTCGGCTTCGTAATCCACGCCCACATCAAACACAACCTTGCGGGTTGGCTGACGGTTAGTGTTGGTGATGATGCCGTTCGACAGGTTACCGTTAGGCACGATGATGGTTTTGTTATCGCCCGTACGCAGCACGGTGTGGAAGATCTGAATGCTGTCGACAGTACCGGCCACCCCTTGGGCTTCGATCCAGTCGCCGATACGGAACGGACGGAACAGCAGAATCAACACGCCACCGGCAAAGTTCGCCAGGCTGCCCTGCAAGGCCAGACCGATGGCCAGACCCGCCGCACCAATGGCCGCGACGAAGGAAGTGGTTTCCACACCGATCATCGAGGCCACGCTGACGATCAGCAACACCTTGAGAATAATGTTCGCCAGACTGCTGATGAACCCTTGCAGTGCCAGGTCGGCGTTACGCAGTGCCAGCAGGCCGCCGAGCTTTTGCGTCACTTTGTTGATCAGCCACCAGCCGATGGCCAGCGTGAGTATCGCCAGCAGCACACGGCTGCCGTATTCCATGATCATCGGAATCCAGGCTTGGGACGCCTTGACCAGGTTGTCCACTTCAGTATTCAAATCCATCTTTTATCTCCTGTTTTCCGGCTGCCCTGCACAAAAAAATGCGAGCAGAAATATCCCGCCAGGTTGACCACAATTGAGGTGGTCTCGACTGAAAAGTCAGTCGCGGAAGTTGTTGAACTGCAACGGCATGTCGAACGTCTTGGCGCGCAGGGCCGCGATGGCTTCCTGCAAATCGTCACGCTTCTTGCCCGTGATGCGCACTTGCTCGCCCTGAATGGCCGCTTGAACCTTCAATTTGGCGTCCTTGACGTGAGCGACGATTTTCTTCGCCAGTTCTTTGTCGATGCCTTCCTTGAGGACCGCTTCCTGCTTCATCAGCTTGCCCGACGCATAGGCATCCTTGACTTCAAGGCACTGCACGTCGATCTTGCGCTTGACCAGCGCCAGCTTGAGGATCTCAATCATCGCTTCGAGCTGGAAATCGGCTTCAGCGGTCAGGTTGACGGTCAGGTCCTTTTCCTTGAACTCGAAGGTGCCTTTGCCTTTCAGGTCATAACGACGATCGAGTTCCTTGACGGCGTTCTCGACGGCGTTGGTGACTTCGTGTTTGTCCAGTTCGGATACCACGTCGAACGACGGCATGTAATCTCTCCAATAAAGGGCGCGCTCGATCAAAATGGAGCTCGCCTGGCTTGCGGTTAAAATCCGCGCTGATTATAACGGGTCTTTCCCATCATTCACTGCGAGCCTCCGATGCGCGCCTTATACAGAGCAAAAAACTGATGTCCACCCCCTGGCATGTTCTGGGCGCCGGCAGCCTCGGCACCTTATGGGCTACGCGCCTGGCGCGGGGCGGGGTGCCGGTCAGGCTGATCGTGCGAGATGCAGCGCGTCTACAGGCTTATCAGTCGGCGGGCGGTCTGACGCTGGTGGAACATGGCGAAGCAAAAACCTGGGACATCCCCGGCGAGACTGCCGACAGCGACGAGCCGGTCAATCGCCTGCTGGTGGCCTGCAAAGCTTACGATGCCGAGCAAGCCGTGGCTCGACTGGCACCGCGGCTGACGCCTGGCGCCGAGCTGATCCTGTTGCAGAACGGTCTTGGCAGTCAGGACGCCGTCGCCGCGCAGGTTCCGCAGGCGCGCTGCATTTATGCGTCGAGCACTGAAGGTGCGTTTCGCGATGGCGACTGGCGCGTAGTGTTCGCCGGTCACGGTTACACCTGGCTAGGGGATGCCGGACATCCCGTGGCGCCCATCTGGCTGGATGACGTGAGTGCCGCCGGCATTCCCCACGAATGGAGCACCGACATTCTCACCCGGCTGTGGCGCAAACTGGCGCTCAACTGTGCAATCAATCCGCTGACGGTGCTGCACGACTGCCGCAACGGCGGCTTGCAAGACCATCACTGCGAAATTGCCACGCTCTGCAGTGAATTGACCGAGCTGCTGGAACGCTGCGGCCAGCCGGCAGCGGCCGAGGACCTCCAGCAGGAAGTGGAACGGGTGATTCATGCCACAGCAGCCAATTACTCCTCGATGTATCAGGACGTCGCGAATCGGCGCCGAACCGAAATCAGCTACCTGTTGGGTTACGTCTGCAAAGTTGCCTCGCGACATCAGTTGAACATTCCGCACCTCAACCAGTTGCAACAGCGGCTGATCACCCATCTGCACAGCCTTGGATTGCCCAGCGACTGAGCAGCGGCTACGCTGGCCACTTGTTCCTTTGCAGCGATAACACCTGATGCCATTGCGCGAGCGCCTCGAGAACCTTCCGGTCGGCCAGAAATTGCTGGCCGCCCTGCTGGTGCTGTTGACCACCGTTCTACTGGTCGCCAACCTGACCTTTATCAGCGCCGCTTATTACATTTCCCAGGAAAGCATGGCGCCTCAGGCGTTGCAGACCATCGGCCGACTGGTGTCGAACCCGAGCCTGGTGTCCGAAGCACTGGCATCGCCCCAAAGTGCGCAACGCCTGCTCGATGAACTCAACAGCTACTCACCGCTGCGTGCCGCCGCCCTCTATAACGGCAAGGGTGAACGGCTGGCACAATTGCAACATGGCGATCATCTGAACCTGCCGGAGCGCTTCCGCCACATCGAATCCTGGCAAGCCACTGAATTTCGCAGCAATCAATTGATCACCCTGCCCCGCCCCGGCACCGCGCCCGGCCACTTGTTACTGGTCGCCAGCAGCGAGTTGCCCATGGCTTTCTACACCGGGACTTTGACCGCAAGCCTCGGCATCCTGATCTTCAGTGTGCTGTTGTGGCTGGTGATCGCCCGGCAGATCAAACGCCTGATTACCCGGCCGATCCATCAGCTTGAAGAGTTGTCCCGGCAAGTGACCCGGGAAGAGAACTACGCCCTGCGCGCTTCCCGCGGCAACCATGACGAAATCGGCAGTCTGGCCGAAGCCTTCAACACCATGCTCTCGCGGATCGAGGCGCGGGAGCAGCAACTCAAACGCGCGCGTGACGATTCCCAGGCCGCTTACGATCAGGCCCAGGGCCTGGCCGAAGAAACCCGTCACACCAACCGCAAACTGGAGCTCGAAGTCCAGGTGCGCAGCAAGATCGAGAAAAAACTCACCGGATTCCAGAATTACCTCAACAGCATCATCGACTCCATGCCATCAGCGCTGATCGCCCTCGACGAGCAGCTCTACGTGACGCAATGGAATCAGGAGGCCAGCGCCCTCTCCGGCACGCGACTGGACGAAGCGCTGAATCAGCCGATCTTCCTCGCCTTCGAACCGCTCAAGCCGTTTCTGCCGCAGCTCAAACAAACCGTCGAACAGCACACCGTGGCGAAGATCGAGCGCGTGACCTGGTTCAAGGACGATGAGCCCAGGCACTACGCCCTGACCTTTTATCCGCTGATGGGCGGCGCCGGGCGCGGCGTGGTGATCCGAATCGACGACATTACCCAGCGCCTGTCCCTGGAAGAAATGATGGTGCAGTCGGAAAAAATGCTCTCGGTCGGTGGCCTCGCCGCCGGCATGGCCCACGAGATCAACAACCCGCTGGGCGCGATCCTGCATAACGTGCAGAACATTCGCCGACGACTGTCCCCCGAGCTGCCGAAAAACCTCGAACAGGCCGAACAGATGGGCATCGAGCTGGACACAGTCAACGAGTACCTGAAAGCGCGTGAAGTGCCGCAGTTACTCGACGGCATCCAGCAGGCCGGCGCCCGGGCGGCGAAGATCGTGACCCACATGCTCAGTTTCAGCCGCCGCAGCACCCGGCAAATGGCCCCGTGCGATCTGCCGGCGCTGATCGATCAGGCCGTGGAAATCGCCGGCAACGATTTCGACCTGGCGATCGGCTTCGACTTCAAGGGCCAGGCGATCATTCGCCAGTTCGATCCGGCGCTGGGCCCGGTGCCCGGCACCGCCAACGAACTCGAGCAAGTGCTGCTCAACCTGCTGAAAAACGCCGCGCAAGCCATTCACCAGCGCGAAGACGACCGTGAGCCGGGGCGAATCATTCTTCGCACGAAGCTGAATCCACCGTGGGCGGAAATCCAGGTCGAAGACAACGGCATCGGCATGAGTGAGAGCGTGCGCAAACGCACCTTCGAACCGTTCTTCACCACCAAGGAAATCGGTCAGGGCACCGGGCTTGGGCTGTCGGTCTCGTATTTCATCATCACCAACAACCACAAAGGTCAGATGGAAGTGCAATCGACCCTGGGACAGGGCACCTGTTTCACCTTGCGCCTGCCGTTGGCGAGTACCCCGCTCGTCTCTCAAGAACTCAATCAACTATCGAGGTAACCATGGGTTTTCGCTTGTCGAAGATTTACACCCGAACCGGCGACACAGGAGAAACCGGACTGGGGGACGGCCGTCGCGTGCCTAAGGATCACCCTCGGATCGAGGCCATTGGTGAAGTCGATACATTGAACAGTCACGTCGGCGTGTTGCTGGCCGGACTCGCCGCCGAAACCGGCAGGTTTCCAGGATTGAACGAAGTGATCGAGGTGTTGGCGCCTTGTCAGCATCGGCTGTTCGATCTGGGTGGAGAGCTGGCGATGCCGGTGTATCAGGCGCTGAACGCGGCAGAGATTGAACGCCTGGAAGCGGCGATCGATGTGTGGAATGAAGAACTGGGACCGCTGGAAAACTTTATTCTGCCCGGGGGTTCCGCGTTGATTGCCCAGGCGCATGTGTGCAGAAGTCTGGCGCGCAGTGCCGAGCGGCGGTGTCAGCATTTGAATGCCGTCGAGCCGTTGACCGGGCTTGGGCTGGCCTATATCAATCGGCTGTCGGACTTGCTGTTTGTGGCGGCGCGGTTGATTGCCAGGCGGCAGGGGATTGCGGAGATTTTGTGGCAGCCGGCGGTGAAGCCAGAGATTTAGTCGGCGCGTGTAAGACCGCCTTCGCGAGCAAGCCCGTTCCCACATTCGACCAAGTTTTCCCAGAAGAAATACAGTCGAATGTGGGAGCGGGCTTGCTCGCGAAGGGGCCAGCCGCTACACCAAAGAATCAGGCCAGAACGCCCGAATCCCCGCCACGCCCTGCGCCCCCGCCTCCCACGCCTTCTGCTGCTCTGCCGGCCCAACACCACCCAGCAAAAACACCGGTTTGCTGAAACCTTCGATCAGCACCGAAGCCTGCTCCCAACCTAACGGCTGAGCCCCCGGGTGCGTCAAGGTCGGCTGCACCGGCGACAAGGTCACAAAGTCCACACCCATCTGCTCCGCCAGCGCCAGTTCTTCAGCGTTATGGCAGGACGCCGCCAACCAGCGCGACGCCGGTAGCGGGCGGCCGGCAGCCGCGTATTTGCGCAGTTGCGCCGAGGTGATGTGCCAACCGGCCGACGGGAAATCGCCCAGCCACTCGAACGGCCCCTTGATCATCAACTGCGCCTTGCCGGCACACAGCCCCGCCGCATCCACCGCCAGGTCGCGGTACTTCGGATCGTAACCGTTGGGCGCCCGCAGCTGGATCAGCTTGATCCCGCCGGCGATGGATTTCTGAATACCGCGCAGCAAGGCCGGGGCTTCCAGGTCTTCTGGGGTGATCAGGTACTGCGCAGGTAACCTTGCGGCCGCGACAATCGGCTGGTTGGCCGCCGGAAATTCATAGCCCGGCAGATCACGCGGCGCTACCCACTCCAAAGGCTGGCCTTCGGCACCGTGCGGTTCGCCGGTGAAGGCAGAGACTTCCCAGACATCCAGCAACACTTGCTTGTCCGGGTAATCATGGCGGACCTTGATCAATGGTCGTGCAGTGTTGACCACAATCCCCAACTCTTCGTGAAGCTCGCGAGCCAGCGCGGTTTCGACGGATTCATCGGCCTCGACCTTGCCACCGGGAAACTCCCACAGACCGCCCTGGTGCTGAGTGTCGGCACGGCGGGCGATGAGAATCTTGCCGCTGGTATCGCGAATGACGGCGGCTGCTACGTGTACTCGTTTCACTGCCCGATCTCCTCCAGACCCGCCTTCTGCCACGCCTTGAAGGCTGGCCATTGGTAGATCGTCTCGACGTAGGCTTCATCCGCCGCCGGCAATTTCACCTGATAGGTGCGCAGGCGTACGGCAATGGGGGCGAAGAAAGCATCGGCCAGGGTCGCGCCGCCAAACAGGTACGGACCGGTTTCAGTCGCCGCGGCGCGACACTCGGCCCACAGCGCCAACATGCGTTCGATGTCCGCCTGGACGTCAGCGGGCGTCGGCGACAGCGGTGCGTCGTGACTCAGATCGAATGGCATGTTGCCACGCATGGCGAAGAACCCGGCGTGCATCTGCGCGCACGCCGAACGTGCCTGGGCGCGGGCGGCGACATCGTTGGGCCAGAGGCCGGCGTCAGGGAATTGTTCGGCCAGGTACTCGGCAATCGCCAGGGAGTCGGCGATGGTGCCGTGTGCGGTTTTCAGCAGCGGGACTTTACCGGTCGGCGAATGCTTGAGCAGACGTTCACGGGTGTCCGGCTGGTTCAGCTTGATGAGCTCTTCGGTGTACGGAGCGCCGGCCAGATCGAGGGCCAGTGCGCCGCGCAGGGACCAGGAGGAAAGCAGTTTGTCGCCGATGATCAGGTGGAGGCTCATGTTCGGGACCTTTTTATGAAGGAAACAGGCCAGTCTAGGTGGTGACTGACAGACCGTCATCGCGAGCAAGCTCGCTCCCACATTTTTTTCCGCCGAACACAAAATCTGTGTTCACCGAAGATCTACTGTGGGAGCGAGCTTGCTCGCGATTGCAGCAACTGGGTCCTGACTTTGCTTAGGTACGATATTCGGCGTTGATCTTCACGTATTCGTGGGACAGGTCGGTGGTCCAGATGGTTTCGCTATACTCGCCGCGACCCAGTTCGATACGGATGGTGATCTCTTCCTGCTGCATCACCGCCGCGCCTTGGGCTTCGGTGTAGGTCGATGCGCGGGCGCCACGACTGGCGATGCACACCTCGCCGAGGAACACGTCGATCTTGCTCACATCCAGATCCGGCACGCCGGCACGGCCAACGGCGGCGAGGATGCGGCCCCAGTTCGGGTCGGAGGCGAACAACGCGGTCTTGATCAACGGCGAGTGAGCCACGGTGTAACCGACGTCCAGGCATTCCTGGTGATTGCCGCCGCCATTCACTTGCACGGTGACAAACTTGGTCGCTCCTTCGCCGTCGCGAACGATGGCTTGGGCGACGTCCATGCACACTTCGAACACGGCTTGCTTAAGCTTGGCGAACAATTCGCCGCTCGCGGAAGTGATTTCCGGCAGCGCGGCCTGACCGGTCGCGATCAACATGCAGCAGTCGTTGGTCGAGGTGTCGCCGTCGATGGTGATGCGGTTGAACGACTTGTTGGCACCGTCCAGCAGCAGGTCTTGCAACACATCACGGGAGACTTTGGCGTCGGTGGCGATGTAGCCGAGCATGGTGGCCATGTTCGGACGGATCATGCCCGCGCCTTTGCTGATCCCGGTGACAGTGATCGTCACGCCGTCATGCTGGAACTGGCGGCTGGCGCCCTTTGGCAGGGTGTCTGTGGTCATGATGCCGGTGGCGGCCGCTTCCCAATTGTTGACCGACAGGTCGTCGAGCGCGGCTTGCAGTGCGCCTTCGATCTTCTCGACCGGCAGCGGTTCGCCGATCACACCGGTGGAGTACGGCAGCACCAGGCTCGCATCGACGCCTGTCAGTTCAGCCAGTTTCGCGCAGGTGCGCTCGGCGGCGGCCAGGCCGGGTTCGCCGGTGCCGGCGTTGGCATTGCCGGTGTTGGTCAACAGGTAACGCACCGGACCTTGCACACGCTGCTTGGCCAGGATCACCGGAGCGGCGCAAAAAGCGTTCAGGGTGAACACACCAGCCACCGTGGAACCTTCGGCGCAGCGCATGACCACGACATCTTTGCGCCCAGGGCGCTTGATGCCGGCCGAGGCGATACCGAGTTCAAAACCGGCAACCGGGTGCAACGTTGGCAAAGGACCAAGACCAACAGCCATGAATGCGCTCCTTAATAAATGAGGTCAGCACCGCTTTCAGGAAGAACGGTGGTGTAAATGGCAAAACGCCGCGACGGCTGAGGCCGGTCGCGGCGCGGGTATTTCAGCGTATGAAACGGGGTTTACTGGATCTGCCCGTGGCAATGCTTGAACTTCTTGCCCGAACCGCAGTAGCACAGTGCGTTACGGCCCAGCTTCTGTTCGTTGCGGACCGGCGCGGTGGCGAGGGCTACATCGACCTCTTCACCCAGTAGCTCCGGTTGCTCGAGACCCGGTGCTTCGTCGTGCTGGAACTGCATGCGCGCCGCCAGTGCCTCGGCTTCCTGACGCAGGCGTTGCTCTTCTTCGATCGGGTCTTCGCGGCGAACCTGAACGTGCGACAGTACACGGATCGAGTCGCGCTTGATCGAATCCAGCAGCTCGGAGAACAGCGTGAACGACTCGCGCTTGTACTCTTGCTTCGGGTTCTTCTGGGCGTAGCCACGCAAGTGGATGCCATGACGCAGGTGGTCCATGGTCGACAGGTGGTCTTTCCACAGGTCGTCCAGCACGCGCAAAACGATTTGCTTCTCGAAGGTGCGCAGCGCATCGGCGCCGGCCTGGTCTTCTTTCTCGTTGTACGCCGCAATCAGCTCCTGAATCAGCTTCTCGCGCAGGGTTTCTTCGTACAGGTGATCGTCTTCGTCCAGCCATTGCTGGATCGGCAGTGCCACACCGAAGTCGCTCTGCAACGCCGCTTCCAGACCGGCCACATCCCATTGTTCAGGCAGCGATTGCGGCGGAATGTGTGCGCTGACGGTCGCGTTGAGTACGTCCTGACGGAAGTCGGCGATGGTTTCACCGATGTTGTCGGCGGCCAGCAACGTGTTACGCATGTGATAGATCACTTTACGCTGTTCGTTGTTGACGTCGTCGAACTCGAGCAGTTGCTTGCGGATGTCGAAGTTGCGGCCTTCAACCTTGCGCTGAGCCTTTTCGATGGCGTTGGTCACCATGCGGTGCTCGATCGCTTCACCGGACTGCATGCCCAATGCTTTCATGAAATTCTTCACCCGGTCAGAGGCGAAGATGCGCATCAGGCTGTCTTCCAGCGACAGGTAGAAACGGCTGGAACCGGCGTCACCCTGACGCCCGGCACGACCCCGCAGCTGGTTGTCGATACGGCGCGATTCGTGACGTTCGGACGCGATCACCTGCAAACCACCCGACTCGAGCACCTGCTGATGGCGTTTCTGCCAGTCGGCCTTGATCTGGGCAATCTGCTCCGGCGTTGGATTGTCCAGCGACGCAACTTCCACTTCCCAGTTACCGCCCAACAGGATGTCGGTACCGCGACCGGCCATGTTGGTGGCGATGGTCAGTGCACCCGGACGACCGGCCTGGGCAATGATCTCGGCTTCTTTTTCGTGGAACTTGGCGTTCAGGACCTTGTGCTCGATACCTTCCTTCTCAAGCAGCGCAGACATGTGCTCGGAGGTTTCGATGGTCGCAGTACCCACCAGCACCGGACGGCCTTGAGTCATGCATTCCTTGATGTCGGTGATGATCGCCGCGTACTTCTCTTCGGCGGTCAGGAACACCAGGTCGTTGTAGTCTTTACGCGCCAAAGGCTTGTTCGGCGGAATGACCATGACCTGCAGGCCGTAGATCTGGTGGAATTCGAACGCTTCGGTGTCCGCTGTACCGGTCATGCCGGACAGCTTGTTGTACAGACGGAAGTAGTTCTGGAACGTGGTCGATGCCAGGGTCTGGCTCTCGGCCTGGATGTTCAGGTTTTCCTTGGCTTCGATGGCCTGGTGCAGGCCTTCGGACAAACGGCGACCCGGCATGGTGCGACCGGTGTGTTCGTCGACCAGGACGACCTGACCATCCTGCACGATGTATTCAACGTTGCGATTGAACAATTTGTGAGCGCGCAGGCCGGCATACACGTGGGTCAGCAGGCCCAGGTTGTGCGACGAATACAGGCTCTCGCCTTCAGCCAGCAGGCCAACGCGGGTCAGCATGTCTTCGATGAACTGGTGTCCGGCTTCGTTGAGTTCGACCTGGCGGGTCTTCTCGTCGACGGTGTAATGGCCGGCCTTGGTGACTTCGCCTTCGACTTCTTCGACGTGCAACTCCAGCTGCGGGATCAGTTTGTTGATCTCGATGTACAGCTTCGAGCTGTCCTCGGCCTGACCGGAAATGATCAGCGGGGTACGGGCTTCGTCGATGAGGATGGAGTCGACTTCGTCGATCACGGCAAAGTTGAGTTCGCGCTGGAATTTTTCTTCCATGCTGAACGCCATGTTGTCGCGCAAGTAGTCGAAACCGAATTCGTTGTTGGTGCCGTAAGTAATGTCGGCTGCGTACGCCAGACGTTTCTCTTCCGGCGGCTGGAATGGCGTGACCACGCCGACCGACATGCCGAGAAATTCGTAGAGCGGACGCATCCAGTTGGCGTCGCGACGGGCCAGGTAGTCGTTCACGGTGACAACGTGCACGCCTTTGCCGGACAGCGCGTTGAGGTAAACGCCCAGTGTCGCCACCAGGGTCTTGCCTTCACCGGTACGCATTTCCGCGATCATGCCTTCATGCAAGGTCATGCCGCCGATCAGCTGGACATCGAAGTGGCGCATACCCATGACGCGCTTGCCAGCTTCGCGGGCGACCGCAAAAGCTTCTGGCAGCAGCTTGTCGAGGGTTTCCCCTTTGGCGATGCGGGCCTTGAACTCATCTGTCTTGGCACGCAATTGATCGTCCGAAAGGGCCACCATTTGCTCTTCGAAGGCATTGACGAGTTGCACCGTCTTGAGCATGCGTTTGACTTCACGCTCGTTCTTGCTTCCAAAAAGTTTCTTTAACAAAGGCGCAAACATATCGGCAGGATCTTCCACACTAAAGGGATGGAGGGCGGCCCCGTGAGTCGCCCGTGCAGCCCTCATGGCCGCATGCGAACGAGCATTCTACCCGGAAACGATGGTGAGGAAAGTGGCGTTGTTCCACGATGCATGCACTGCGCTATGACGGGGCTCACTTAAAATAAGGGCTTTTTGCTGAACTTCAAGCCAGTTACGGCAGAAGTTACTCGTTGATTTAATGGGTAAAGCGCGCGCAAAGCAATGGGTCGGGTGCGTTCAGTGCTTTCTGCTACCATGGCGGCTCTGTTACTTCAGGTGTCTGATCATGGCATTTCGCCCTCTTACGGCCAGAGCACCCGCCGTTCTGCTTCGCGAAGCCAAACCGCTCAAAGCCATCTTCGGCCACGCTCAACGCCTGGGCCATTTGCAGCGTCTGCTGGAAAGCCAGTTGCAGCCCGCCGCCCGCGAGCATTGCCATGTAGCGTCGTGGCGCGAAGGCAGTTTGTTGCTGATTGTCACCGATGGTCATTGGGCAACGCGTCTGCGTTATCAACAGAAGCGTCTGCAACGGCAGTTGCAGATGTTTGAGGAATTCGCCAGCCTGACCCGGATTCTGTTCAAGGTGCAACCACCGACCGTTCAGCAAGGGGCGGCTGGGCATACCATCAGTTTGTCCACCGATGCGGGCGCGACCATTCAGGCGACGGCCGAGGGGATTACTGACCCCAACCTGCGAGCAGCGCTGGAGCGGTTGGCGGCTCACGCCAAACCCAAGGTTTAAAAGCAGGATCAAAAGATCGCAGCCTTCGGCAACTCCTACAGGTGTACACATTCCAATGTAGGAGCTGTCGCAGGCTGCGATCTTTTGCGTCTAGCGGCGTTTGCTGCCGCCGAGTAGCGAGCCCATCAGCCCGCGCACCAACTGCCGCCCTAACTGATTCGCCGCCTGTCGCATCGCCGATTTCAACGCCTGCCCCGCCGCCGTGCCGAGAAACTCCCCGGCCTTGTCGGTGAAGCCCGGTTCCTCTGGCGCAGTTTTGCCCGGCGCGGCTTCGGGCTCCGGCGCCAAGCCTTTACGACCCATCAGCACTTCGTAGGCCGATTCGCGATCGACCGGTTTGTCATACCGGCCCTTGAACGGCGAGCCGGCGATCAGCACCGTGCGCTCGGTTTCGCTCAGCGGCCCGATCCGCGATTGCGGCGGTGCGACCAAGACACGCCGGGCCATTTCCGGCGTGCCCTTGTCCTGCAATGTGCCGACCAGCGCTTCGCCAATCCCCAGCTCAGTCAACACCGACAAGGCATCGAACGCCGGATTAGGCCGGAAGCCCTCAGCCACGGCCCGCAGGGATTTCTGTTCCTTGGAAGTGAACGCGCGCAAGCCATGCTGGATGCGCAGGCCGAGTTGAGCCAGCACGTCATCCGGCAAGTCGCCCGGCGACTGGGTGACGAAATACACGCCCACGCCTTTGGAGCGAATCAGCCGCACCACTTGCTCCAGACGTTCCTGCAACGCCTTGGGTGTATCTGCGAACAATAAATGGGCTTCGTCGAAAAACAGCGCCAGCAGCGGTTTGTCGGCGTCGCCACGCTCTGGCAGTTGCTCGAACAGTTCGGCCAGTAGCCACAAGAGGAACGTTGCGTAGACCTTGGGCGCCTCGTGCACCAGACGACTGGCATCCAGCAAATGAATACGCCCGCGACCGTCGGCGGTTGGCTGCAGAATGTCTTCAAGTTGCAGCGCCGGCTCGCCGAACAGCGCTTCGGCGCCCTGTTGTTCCAGAATCGCCAGACGCCGCAACAGCGCCTGACTCGACCCCGTGGTCATCAGCGCGGCGTCGTCCCCCAGCAATTCGGGGTGGTCACGCAGGTGATTGAGCAGCGCCTTCAGGTCCTTCAAATCCAGCAGCAGCAAACCTTCGCGGTCCGCGACCTTGAACGCGGCGTACAACGCCGACTGCTGACTGTCGGTCAGCTCCAGCAAGGCGCCAATCAATAACGGTCCCATTTCGCTCAAGGTTGTGCGCAATGGATGACCGGACTGACCGTGAATGTCCCACAGGGTGACCGGATACGCCTGAGGCGTGTGGTTCAGCCAGGGCATCCCGGCGATTCGCTCGGCAATTTTGCCTTGAGGGTTGCCGGCCGCGCCGAGACCGCACAGGTCACCTTTGATGTCCGCCGCAAACACGGCCACGCCAGCATCGCTGAACGCTTCGGCCAGTCGTTGCAAGGTGACGGTCTTGCCGGTCCCGGTAGCGCCCGCGACCAGACCGTGACGATTCGCCAGGCGCATGGCCTGGGCGATCGGTTGCCCGGCGAGATCGGCACCGATAACGAATTGCGATGAATCAGGCATTTGGTCACCCATGGTTAATCTTTGCTCCTTCCCGGCCGATATAAAAGACTGAAAAGCGTCGGTAATTCCCCTAAGGAGAGGACGGAAATATCAGCTTGTTTTCATGACCGCCCCATTTGCGTTTCTTTATAAAAGCACGCCTTGGGCATTAAGACCTTAGCGGAACCCCAAGCCATGAACAAAAATCTGCGCTTCAGCCATAAAATCCTGCTTGCCGCCGCCCTCATCGTCATTGCCGCGTTCGCCTCGTTTACGTTGTACAACGACTATTTGCAGCGCAATGCAATCCGCGAGAACCTGGACAACTATCTGCAAGAGATGGGCAGCGTGACAGCCAACAATATCCGGACCTGGCTGACCGGACGCAGTCTTCTGATCGAAAATCTTTCGCAAAACGTCGCGCTGAATGCTGACATCGGCAGCGTCGCCAAGCTGCTGGAGCAGAAAGCGGTGACGTCGACCTTCATGGGTGCCTACCTGGGTAATCAGGATGGCACCTTCATCATCCGCCCGGACAGTAAAATGCCGGACGGCTATGACCCGCGCGCCCGTCCCTGGTACAAGAGTGCCCAAGGCACCAGCGGCTCGGCACTGACCGAACCCTACATCGATCTGGCCTCCGGCCAACTGGTCATTTCCATCGTCAATAGCGTACTGAAAGACGGTCAAAACATCGGTGTTGTCGGCGGCGACCTGAGCCTGCAAGTGATCGCCGACAGCCTGAACGCGCTGGACTTCGACGGCATGGGTTTTGCCTTTCTGGTTAGCGCCGACGGCAAGATTCTGGTGCATCCGGACAAAGCGCTGGTGATGAAATCCCTGGCCGAGGCGTACCCGAAAAACACCCCGCGCATCAGCAGCGACTTCAGTGAAATCGAGGTCGATGGCAAAACCCGCATAGTCACGTTCACCCCGATCAAAGGCTTGTCGTCGGTCAACTGGTACATCGGCCTGTCGGTAGATAAGGACAAAGCCTTCTCGATGCTCAGCGAATTCCGCGCCTCCGCGGTGGTTGCGACCGTCATCGCGGTAGCGATCATCATCGCTCTGCTCGGCATGTTGATCCGCATCCTGATCCGGCCGCTGCACGTCATGACCCGCGCCATGGCCGATATCGCCGACGGCGAAGGCGACCTGACCAAACGTCTGACCATCCAGAACAACGATGAATTCGGCGTGCTCGGCACCGCGTTCAACCGCTTCGTGGAGCGCATTCACGGTTCGATCCGCGAAGTGTCCTCGGCGACCGGGCAGGTCAACGAAGTTGCCCTGCGTGTGGTTGCGGCTTCCAACTCGTCGATGTACAACTCCGACCAGCAAGCCTCGCGCACCAGTAGCGTCGCCGCCGCGATCAATCAGCTCGGCGCCGCGGCTCAGGAAATTGCGCGCAACGCCGCCCAGGCGTCGAATCAGGCCAGCGATGCCCGCAGCCTGGCCGAAGATGGCCAGCAAGTGGTGGATCGCAGCATTGTCGCGATGAACCAGCTATCGAGCATGCTCAGCGCCTCGAGCACCAACATCGAATCGCTGAACAGCAAAACCGTGAACATCGGACAGATTCTCGAAGTCATCACCAGCATTTCCCAGCAAACCAACCTGCTGGCGCTCAACGCGGCCATCGAAGCCGCCCGTGCCGGTGAAGCCGGGCGTGGCTTTGCCGTAGTGGCCGATGAGGTACGTAACCTGGCGCACCGCACGCAGGAATCGGCGCAGCAGGTGCAGACCATGATCGAGGAGCTGCAAGTCGGCGCCCGCGAATCCGTCAGCACCATGAGCGACAGCCAGCGTCACAGTCAGGACAGCGTGGAAATCGCCAACCTGGCGGGCGAGCGTCTGAACAGCGTGACCTTGCGCATTGGTGAAATCGACGGGATGAACCAATCGGTGGCCACGGCGACCGAGGAACAGACGGCGGTGGTCGAGTCGATCAATGTCGACATTACCGAGATCAACACCCTGAATCAGGAAGGCGTGGAAAACCTGCAATCGACGTTGCGCGCGTGTTCGGACCTGGAGCAGCAGGCGGCGCGTCTGAAGCAATTGGTCGGTAGCTTCAGGATTTAAATCGCTCTTGCGGGCCCCTTCGCGGGCAAGCCCGCTCCCACAGGGGTCTCAGTCGTACACAAAATTTGTGTTCGCCAAAAACCTGTGGGAGCGGCGGTGCGACGATTCGACTTGCTCGCGAAGGAATCGCCCAGCCACCGCGCAATTCACTGACTCACCACAAAACCCCAACCGAACATCTATCCTTCATAAAGGTCAACCCAAGGAGAACAACGGACCGGAGGGACGTTCATCGTGCATATCGCTGACATAACCATGTTCTACGCCCCTGCCAGCGGTGGCGTTCGCACTTATCTGGATGCAAAACACCGTCGCCTGGGGATCAAGCCGGGCATTCGCCACAGTCTGCTGATCCCTGGGTCACACCTGAGTGAACAGGATGGCGTTTACACGGTTCCGGCCCCCGCCCTGCCTTTCGGCAAAGGTTACCGTTTCCCCCTCCGTCTCGCGCCCTGGCGCAATGTCCTACATGATTTGCAGCCCGATCTGATTGAGGTCGGCGATCCATACCTCACGGCCTGGGCGGCGCTCGATGCCCGCCGCCAACTCGATGTGCCGGTGATTGGCTTTTATCACTCGGACCTGCCGCTGCTGGTCAGCAACCGCATGGGCAACTGGGTCACCACCAATGTCGAGGCCTACGTCAGCAAGCTCTACGGTAATTTCGACCGGGTGCTGGCGCCGAGCCGGATCATGGCCGACAAATTGACCAGCCTCGGTGTGAAGAACGTTTTCGTACAACCGCTGGGTGTCGATCTGCACACCTTCCATCCCGATGCCCGAGACCCGGGCCTGCGCGCAGAATTGGGCATCGACGAAAATACGCATCTGCTGATTTTCGCCGGACGCGGCTCCAAGGAAAAAAACCTGCCGGTGTTGCTCGACTGCATGAAAGGCCTGGGCCGACGCTATCACCTGCTGCTCGTGGGTTCGCCAATGCCGACGGTGGTGCCGGACAACGTGACCGTGATCGATGAGTTCTGCCCGGCGACGCAAGTGGCGAGGCTGATGGCCAGTGCCGATGCGCTGGTGCATGCCGGCGATCAGGAGACCTTTGGCCTGGTGATCCTCGAAGCCATGGCTTGCGGCATTCCGGTGGTGGCCGTGGCAGCTGGGGCCTTTCAGGAAATCATCAGCGCAGAATGCGGCCTGCTTTGTGCGCCGAACAATTCAATGGCGATGGCCCACGCCGTACGGGAACTGTTCGGTTCGGGCAGTGCCCTTTTGGGCCAACAAGCCCGCAGCCATGTCGAGCGACATTATTCCTGGGACACGGTGGTCAACAGCCTGCTGGGCCATTATCGAGCCGTCCTTGGCAGCCATTGGCCGCTGATCGCCAATGGCTGAGTTCATGAACGCGCCCGGCCTGTTACTGGTGTTGCACGACGTCGCGCCGCAAACCTGGGCCGATTACCAACCCTTTATCGAAGCCGTCGACGCCTTGGGCAAAGTACCGATGACCTGGCTGGTGGTGCCGGATTTCCACAGGCACAACGATCTGGAGGCCCATCCGGAATTTCGGCGTTTGCTCACCAGCCGTGTTGCCCGAGGTGACGAACTCGCACTGCACGGCTATTTTCATTGCGATGAAAGCCCGACACCCCGCACACCACGCGACTGGTTCATGCGCCGCATCTACACCCACGAAGGCGAATTTTACAGCTTGTCTCAGGAAGCCGCCCTCGCCCGCCTGCGTGCCGGTATAGAAGTGTTCCATCGCTACCACTGGCCGCTGGAGGGTTTTGTCGCCCCTGCGTGGTTGATGAGCGAAGGTACGCGCCAGGCATTACGCCAGTTACCCTTGAGTTACACCAGCGATCCGCAGCACCTGTATCGGCTGCCGGATTTCACCCCGGTCGATGCCCCGGGGTTGGTCTGGAGTGCGCGCAGTGCCTGGCGCCGGGGTTTGTCGAAGCTGGTCAGCGATCAGCGCGAAAAACGCTGGCGTCTCGCTCCGGTGATTCGTCTGGGGTTGCATCCGGTGGACATGCGTCATTCATTCTCACGCAATTACTGGCTGCAAATTCTCAAGCGCCTGCTCGACGAGGGCCGCGTACCAATGACCAAGGCGCGGTGGCTGGCACTGCACAACGACCGTGCCGGTCACGCCGCATGAGCCGCGCCATTCTGCTGTTTGTCGCGCTGCTCGCTGCGGTGCTGATTCCTTTGTTGCTCGGCGGTAACCAGACCTGGTCGCGACTGCAAAGTTTTCCATTGAACTGGCTGTTGATCATGTTCGGCATGATTCTGTTGTGCTGGGTGGTAAACACGATGCGCTTGCGTCTGTTGCTGGGTGACCAGCGCGATAAGGTCAGCCCGGTCAAAAGCCTTGGCGTGGTGATGGCGGCCGAGTTCGCCTACTGCGCTACACCGGGCGGCAGCGGCGGACCGCTGACGATCATGGCGCTGCTGGCACGCAACGGCGTGCGCCCGGCACGGGGCAGCGCGGTGTTCGCCATGGATCAACTGAGCGATCTGCTGTTCTTTCTCTGTGCGTTAAGCGGCATTCTGATTTATGCACTGTTCCAGCACCTCAGCGAACGCATGGAGTGGCTGCTGACAGTCAGCGCCATTTCGATGTTTGGCGGGTTGCTCAGTTGCGTAGTGATCGCGCGCTACCATCGACTGCTGATTCGCCTGAGTGGCCGCCTGCTCATTCGCCTGAATGTCAAAGGCAGCACGCGAATGCGTTGGGCGCGAAAACTCCTGCATTTTCTGGCGGCATTCACTGACACGCTGAAGTTGCCCTTTCAGACACTCATCACAGTGTTTGCCCTGACCTGTGTGCATTGGGTGCTGCGATACAGTGTGCTGTATCTGGCGTTGCGCGGGCTTGGCGCGGATTTGCAGTGGGCCTGGAGTTTCCTGATTCAGATGCTTTCGCTGAGCGCGGGGCAGTTCAGCCTGTTGCCTGGCGGCGCCGGTGCGGCGGAATTGACCTCGGCGGCGCTGCTGGCGCCGATGGTGGGGAAATCCACGGCGGCAGCGGCGATTCTGATTTGGCGGGCGGTGACTTATTACTTTTATCTGGTGGTGGGGGGGCCGGTGTTTTTGTTGATGCTTGGGCGGCCGCTTTTGAAGAAGTTGATGAGGTTTAAGCAGGCTTAGGATGTCTGGGCTGGTGGCGTTTTTTGATGGTGTACATATCCGTTGCTGCGGTAACGGCGGCTGACGGTTCCGCCCTTACGGCAAAAACGGATATGTACACAATCAACAAACCCATAACCCAAAAAATACCGCCAGACCTCAGGGCTTCTTCGCCGGCAACCCATCTCTTACAGGCACAAGGTCAGGCTCAGGATTCAACTGCTCCCACAACTCCACCGCCCCCGGAAACTCCGTGCCGTCTTCAGGACTCAAGTCATCCGGGTCATAACGGCTCAAACACCCCTCCCCCAACGTCGCGGGAGCCTTGGAAGTAGCTTTGTCGAGCGGATCGGCCATGGTGAAATCCTCAGTGCAGAAACGGCGAAGGGCCTGAAGCGATTGAACGCCCAGGCCCTTCGAATTTCAACCGTATCGTGCGGGTATCAGAACACCACGGTCTTGTTGCCGTGCACCAGCACCCGGTCTTCCAGGTGATAACGCAGACCACGAGCCAGCACCATCTTCTCGACATCACGACCGAAACGCACCATGTCTTCGATACTGTCGCTGTGGCTGACACGCACCACGTCCTGCTCGATGATCGGGCCGGCGTCCAGCTCTTCAGTCACGTAGTGGCACGTCGCACCGATCAGCTTCACTCCACGCATGGAAGCCTGGTGATAAGGCTTGGCGCCAACGAACGACGGCAGGAAGCTGTGGTGAATGTTGATGACCTTGTGGGCATATTCACTGCACAACTCGGGCGGCAGGATCTGCATGTAACGGGCAAGGACCACCACTTCGGCTTCGTGCTGTTTGACCAGACGCGAGACTTCGGCGAACGCCGGTTCCTTATCCTGTGGATTGACCGGCACGTGGTAGTAAGGAATACCGTGCCATTCGACCATGCTGCGCAAATCGTCATGGTTGGAAATCACGCAGGAGATTTCGCAGTCCAGTTCATCGCTGTGCCAGCGGTGCAGCAAGTCGGCCAGGCAATGCGACTCGCGACTGGCCATCAACACCACGCGCTTTTTCTGCGCGGTATCAGTGATGCGCCAGTTCATCGAGAACGCTTCGGCAATCGGCGCGAACGCTTCGCGGAAGGCCTCGATACCGAAAGGCAGCGAATCGGCTCGAATTTCGTGACGCATGAAGAACCAGCCACTGAGATTGTCCGAGTGATGGCTCGCTTCAGTGATCCAGCCGTTATGTGACGCCAGAAAGTTACTGACTTTAGCAACGATGCCGACGCGGTCCGGGCAAGCAATCACCAGCCGAAAAGTGCGCATGAGGGGGAAACTCCAGAACTTCGCAAAGGCTGCCATTCTAGCGACTGTGCCGCAAAACTGCAGTATAGATGACACCTTGCGTCGCGCGACAGTGGCAGACGCAGGCGTTAAAAGCGTCCGCTCACCCGCGCAATGGTGCTCTTGTTGCCAATAATCAAGTGCTCAACTGAGAATATCTGTGCTACCTGCGTCACACTATTTAACTGCACATCCAGTTGGCGCACTATTCAGCACAACTAATTTAAATAAACCCCGGTTAAATGTTTACTTGATGAAACACCCTGACTATTATTGCGACACTGTCCCCTGCCATCCTGCGCAAAACATAAGGTAGTCCCCATGTCCTTGATCAACGAATATCGTGCCACCGAAGAAGCTATCAAAGAGCTGCAAGCCCGTTTGAAGAACCTGTCCCAAGACGACAAACTGCAAACCGAGCTGGAATTCGAAGGCAAACTGCGCACCCTGATGGGCGAATACTCCAAGTCCCTGCGTGACATCATCGCGCTGCTGGATCCAGAATCCAAAACCAAAGCACCACGCGGCGGCGCAGTAAAAACGACTGGCACCAAGCGTGCTCGCAAAGTTAAACAGTACAAAAACCCGCACAACGGCGAAGTCATCGAAACCAAAGGTGGCAACCACAAAACTCTGAAAGAGTGGAAAGCCAAGTGGGGCGGTGACGTGGTTGAAGGCTGGGCTACCCTGCTGGGCTAAGCCGCCGCTTTAAGCCGCGACAAAAAGAACGCCAGCAATTGCTGGCGTTTTTTTATGCCCGGCATTCAGTGCCGGGCATTTTCATTTTCAAAGATTCAAACGTTTGCGCAATGCCTGGACATAATTGCTCCATTCACCGAGCACCGCTTGCTGCAATGGCGTCGCAGTAACATTCAATTGAGCCGCGGCCTCTACAAAAGTTTCCAACGTATTGGGCGCTCCCCGTTCGGGGTTTGACAAACGTTGCTGACAGAATATTCGCCAACGCTCTTGCTCTTGGAAATTCAGCGTGTCGGGAAAGTTGCGTGCTCGATATCGAAACATTAATTCGGGCAAACGTTCATCATCGAAAGGCCAGTGTTTCGTTGCTAATTGCGCCGGGTCAGCCGCTCGGACTTGCTCACAAAGACGCCGGTCCCGATCACCGATAAAACCATCGTATAACTGTTGCTCAGGGTCTTGGCTCTGGGTGAAATCTTCGCTGGCATAAATGGCCAACACTTTATCTCGCCAAACTTGCTGTGCGTCACTTAGCCGCAGCGCACGCTCCTGATAAAGCGCCATATCCAGTTCAAGGCGTTGCTGATCATCGGGACGAAGGACCGACAATGGCGCCACCACCGGGCATTTATTGATGTGGATGAGCTTGAGCGGCACCGGCAACTCGCCTTCGGCCAGATCATCGCGACGGGTATACAAGCGCTGGCGCAAGGTGTCAGCATCCAGATCAAGCAAGCCCTGTGGGTCAAAATGCAGATCACAGACAATCAACGCATTCTTGTTGCCCGGGTGCCAGGCCAATGGCAGCACCACGCCGACGTAACTGCGCGCCGCCGAAAAGCGCCCGGAGATGTGCACCATCGGCTGCAACAGCCGAATCTGATCCATCACCTTCTGTTTGCCCCGCAACTGAAACAGCCAGTCGTACAGCTTCGGCTGCTTTTCACGAATCAGACGGGCCAGGGCGATGGTCGCGCGAACGTCCGAGAGCGCTTCGTGAGCATTGCCGTGGTCAATGCCGTTGGCCGCCGTCAGGCGCTCGAGTTTGAGCGTTACCCGCCCCTCGTCATCCTTCGGCCAAACCATGCCATCCGGACGCAAGGCATACGCCGCGCGCACCACATCGATCAAGTCCCAACGACTGTTACCGCCCTGCCACTCGCGGGCGTAGGGGTCGAAAAAGTTGCGGTACAGACTGTAACGAGTCATCTCGTCGTCGAAACGCAAGGTGTTGTAACCCGCGCCGCAGGTGCCCGGCGCCGCCAGCTGGGCATGCACGCGGGTCATGAAATCGGCTTCGCTCAAACCGTGCTCGCTCAATTGGCCTGGCGTGATGCCCGTGATCGCGCAGGCCGCCGGGTGCGGCAGGATGTCTTCACTGGGTTGGCAGTAAAGGTTGACCGGCTCGTCTATGACATTGAGATCGAAATCAGTGCGAAGCCCCGCCACTTGTAGCGGACGGTCGCAACGAGGGTTGATGCCGGTGGTTTCGTAGTCGTACCAGAAGATCGAGGTCACGGGCTGTTCCTGAACTGAAGATCGGCAAAGTCTAGGCGTTTGCATCCCGCCCCGACCAGTCATCTTGCATTCAATCATCTCTGACAACGCACTGTGCAATACATAGTTATGTCGTTTTCCCCAATTGCTTATTCCGGGACGGTGGACTAATTGAAAGCGCGGGCCCAACGCCATGAGTGGTTACCCACTCATGGTGTGCCCCGTGGGAGATGCGCAGTTCAGTGGACCGCGCGCGGAGTGGGTGACGTGATGGTTGAGTTGGAAGAAAGCCTGGGCGCTTCGATCTACACACCGCAACCAAATAGCGGGGTTACTTGACAGTTACAAGGACATCTTGAGCCCATGCGCTATCGCGACCGTCGAGCGTATAACGTGCGGTATAAATAAATTGCCCCAAAGGTAAATCCGTCGTGGCAGAGCCGCTGAAGGTGCCATTGGCGGCCACAGCGATGCTGGCATAGAGAACAACACCCGAGCCTGCCTGAAATACATGCACGGTCGCCCCGGGTGCCGCGCTATGTCCAGAGAAGATTGGTCGCCTATTAACGACAGCGCCGAGAGCAGGCGCAGTAGGGACGTGTGGGGGCATGTAATAAAAGGTACGAACGGCAGAGCGTCGATAGCTACTCGGCATCTGCTTCCACTGGAACGCCTGAATAAAGTTTCTTCCAATACTTGGAGGGTTGAGCATCGCTACCTGGTAGTTACCATTCGAACCCATCTGCACCGTAGTACTGAGTGCGTCTTCCAAGCCAGGCGTCACCATTCGGACGTTACGACCGGCATGACCGGCGCCGGTGACCACTACTGGGGGTGTCACTGTGGCTCCCTCTACCGGGGTTTTGATGTGCGGGGGACTATCATCCTGAGTTTCTTCAAATTCATCGATATCGCTCAATTCGCCGTCAATGTCTGTCATGAACTTATCTCCTGTTGCATAGGTGGGTTCAAACATGATTTGAAATTACTTTCTACTCTGTCCGAACTCTTGCTCCAACCTGTTAAATCTGACAGTCCCGATGAGCGGTAACCCTGCGAAATCGTGGGCGGACTATTCAGAAATATGAATGATGGCGACCTGCGCCAGAGCCTTGAGATCCCCTGTACCCCGTACATAGTTATGTCGTTTATCCCCAAGAGGCTGCTAGCATCGGCCGGACAGAGAATCCCGATCAGGCCAAGTCATCAGGTTGCCCATGCTCGAGACCACAGCACTGCCAAGGAAAGCGACGCTGTCCCCGCCACTGGATACGCGGTATCAGGTTGAAACGCCGGAAGGCATCGACTTGCCACTGCGCCCAGCCGGGTTGATGGTGCGTGCGCTGGCGTTCTCCATCGACCTCGGGCTGCGCGGGCTGATTCTGGGTCTGCTGTTTATTGTCCTCGCGTTTCTGGGAAAACTCGGCGCCGGGCTGGGCTCGATCCTGTTGTTCGGAGTGAGCTGGTGGTACATGGTGCTGTTTGAAGTGCTCAATCAGGGGCGGTCGCCGGGCAAGCAATGGATGGGCCTGCGGGTGGTGCAGGACGACGGCACGCCGATCGGCTGGTCCGCCTCGCTGTTGCGCAACCTGTTACGGTTTGTCGACCTGCTGCCCTTCGGCTATTTCCTCGGCGTCATCAGTTGCCTGCAACATTCCAAATTCAAGCGCCTCGGCGACCTGGCCGCCGGCACGCTGGTGATCTACCGCGAACAACCGCTCACCCGACCGCAACTACCCGACGCCGAGCCACGGCGTCCGTCGTTTGCCCTGACGCTGCCCGAACAACGCGCCATCCTCGGGTTTGCCGAACGCCAGGGTGAACTCTCCGAAGCGCGGGTCACGGAACTCGCTTCCATCCTCGCGCAACCGTTGAAGGTTTCAGCGCCACGAGCCGTGACGGAACTCAACGGCATCGCCCGCGGCTTGGGCCCCGCATGAAGCAAAGTCTTTTCGAGAATCGCCACAAGGCTGAATGGGCGCAGTTTTCCCTCCTGCTCGACAGGCTGGAGCGGAACAAGGACACCTCACGACTCACCAGTTTCCCGAAAGATTATCGAAGACTCTGCCAGCATCTGGCTCTGGCTCGAGAGCGCGGTTACAGCAGTTTTCTGATCGACTCGTTGCAGCAACAGGCCCTGCGCGGGCACCAACAGCTTTATCGGCATCGCAGCCACTTGGGCGCCCATGTACTGGGTTTCATTCTTGCGGATTTCCCGCGACTGGTGCGCGAGCAATGGCGTTTCGTGCTCGCCGCCAGCCTGATGTTTTTTGGCAGCCTGATCGGCTTTGCGTTGCTGGTGTACCTGTTCCCGGACCTGGTCTACAACCTGATCCCGGCCGAACAGGTCAGCGAAATGCAAGGCATGTACGACCCTGTCGCCGGTCACCTTGGGCGCTCGGCGGAGCGGGCGGCCAGTGAAGACTGGGTGATGTTCGGTTTCTACATCATGCACAACATCGGCATTGCCTTTCAGACCTTTGCCAGCGGTTTGCTGTTTGGACTCGGCAGCGCGTTTTTCCTGATCTTCAACGGTTTGATGATCGGCGCGGTGGCCGGGCACCTGACTCAGATCGGCTACGGGCAAACCTTCTGGTCGTTCGTGATCGGCCACGGCGCCTTCGAACTCAGTGCCATTGCCCTGGCGGGCGCCGCCGGCCTGCAACTGGGCTGGGCCTTGATTGCACCGGGGCGACTGCCACGCACCGAAGCCTTGCGAGTGGCGGCACGCAAGAGTGTGCTGCTGATTTGCGGGGTCATGCTGTTTCTACTGATTGCAGCGTTTATCGAAGCCTACTGGTCGTCGATGACCGGGCCGGCGCCAATGACCAAGTATCTGGTCGGCGCGGTGCTGTGGGTTTTGGTGACGATGTATCTTCTGTTTGCCGGACGGACCCGCCATGCGCCTGAGTGACGCGACCGTGGTGATCCGCCCACGCACCACCTGGGAAGCCATGGACCTGGGCGTGCTGCTGAGCCAGCGGCACCGACGCCTGCTGATGACCAGCTGGGCCCTCGTGACCCTGCCGGTTTTCGCCCTGCTCACCATGCTGCTGTGGGATTCCCCGTCCCTCGCCGCGTTTATCTTCTGGTGGCTGAAACCGGCGTTCGAGCGCCTGCCGTTGTACATACTGTCCAAAGCCATGTTCGGAGAAACGCCCACCTTGAAACAGGCGCTGCGCCAATGGCCACGACTGCTCAAGCCGCAACTGCTGGCGAGTCTGACCTGGCGACGCTTGAGCCTGAGTCGCAGCTTCCTGTTGCCCGTGGTGCAACTCGAAGGCCTGAGTGGTCAGGCGCGACAACAACGCTTGCAGGTGCTGTTGCAACGCGACGGCGGGGCAGCGCGGTGGCTGACGATCATCGGCGTGCATCTGGAAAGTGCGTTGTGGATCGGCCTGATGGTGTTGTTCTACATGCTCTTGCCCCAACAGGTGGAACTCGACTGGAGCTGGCAGACGTTGCTGTCCGCCGCCACACAAGACTGGCGCTGGCTGGAGCACCTGACCAATGCGTTTTACGTGTTGGTGCTGGTGATGTGGGAACCAATCTACGTAGCCTGCGGCTTCAGTCTTTACCTGAATCGACGCACAGTGCTAGAGGCCTGGGACATCGAACTGGTGTTCCGCCGCCTGCGCCAACGCTTGAGCGGCGCCGCCCTCACCCTGCTGCTGGCAACCTTTCTACTGATGCCAGCCGGGCAAAACGTCTGGGCCGCCGAGCCAGCCATTTCCCCCGACAGTCCGCGTCTGCTGGACCAGCCACTGACCAGCCAGGCGTCCCGGGACAGCATCAAGGCGATCCTCGATCAGCCGCCGTTCAAGAACAAGGAAACCGTCACGCGCTATCGTTTTGGCGAGGACAAGCCCGTCAGCGAAACCCCTGACGATGGAAAAGCCCCCGAATGGCTGAAGGCCCTGCTCCAGTTGCTGGATAACCAGCGCTTCGGCGCATTGGCTACCTTTATAGAAGTCGTGCTGTGGGGCGCCATCATCAGCGCACTCGGTTTGTTGATCTGCCGTTACCGGGAGTGGTTGCAGGCCTTCGTCAGTCGTCGACCGGCGTTGCAGCGTAAAGGCGCACGACCGTTACCGAAGCAGGCATTCGGCCTGGACCTGAACCGCGAAACCCTGCCCCACGACATTGCCGCCAGCGCCGAAAGTCTCTGGCAATCCAATCCCCGCGAGGCGCTTGGGTTGCTCTATCGCGCCCTGCTCAGTCACTTGCTGCACGATTACAACATGGCGCTCAAACCCGCCGACACTGAAGGCCAGGTGCTGGAGCGCGTCGAACAACTGCAACAACCCGCGCTGTTGTCCTTTAGCAAAAACCTCACTGGGCACTGGCAGAACATGGCCTACGGGCATCGCCTGCCACCCGCGCATTTGCAACAGGAACTGTGTGACCGCTGGCGAACCTTGTTCGGTCCGGGAGCAACGCATTGAACCGGCGATTGTGGCTGGCAGCCGGCGTGTTCATCGCCGTGCTGTCGGGCGCGTTGAGTCTTTATCTGTACGCCAGGGCGACGCCCTATCAGGCCGAAATCGATCACGGCCCGTCGCCCGAAGCCCAGGCCAACCCTTATCTGGCCGCCGAGCATTTCCTGCGCAAACAGGGCCTGACCGTCAGCCATGCCAATAGCCTCGACATCCTGCCCACGCTGGAGCCTCGACAACACAGCCTGTTGTTGCTCGGAGACCGCTCCGGCATGACCCCGCGCCAGATCGATCAAGTGCTGAACTGGACCCGCGCCGGCGGGCGTCTTTTATTCATCGCCGAGTCGTTGTGGGATGAAAAACTGGGTCAGAGCAATGACCTGTTGCTCGACCGGATCCAGGTGCACCAGTCATTGAGCAAAGACCTCAAGGACCCGCTGCCCGACATCGGCAAGGATCCCTACCCCAAACTGACCAAGTTGTACCTTGAGGACGAAGACGCGCCGGCCTACGCCACCTTCGATACCGCGTTCCATCTCGAAGACCCGAAAAATTTCGCGCAAGCCTGGGCCAACAGCGGCAAGGCCACGCACATGATGCAACTGAACCACGGGCTCGGTTCGATCATCGTGGTCACCGACGCCGACCTCTGGAAAACCCCGGCCATCGACCAGTACGACAACGCCTGGCTGCTCTGGTACCTGACCGCGGACACGAACGTGACTCTGCTGTTCAACACCGACCACGACAGCCTGCCGACCTTGTTGCTGCGCTATTTCCCCCAGGCGCTGGTTGCCCTCTTCGCCTTGATCGGCCTTGGTCTCTGGCATGTCGGCGTGCGCCATGGTCCGTTGATCGAACCCAACCCGAGCGCCCGTCGGCAACTCCATGAGCACCTGCGTGCCAGCGCCGATTTCATGTGGCGCCGCACAGGTCAAGACAGCCTGTTGCAAGCTTTGCAGCACGACATCCTGCACCGGGTGCGGCACCGTCATCCCGGTTTTGAACAACTCGGCGTCGCCGAACAATGGCTGGTGCTTGCACGACTGACCGGCCAAACCACACGCGCTATCAGCCAGGCCATGAGCCCCCGACCGAAGCAACGGCTTTCCAGCGTTGAATTCAGCCGTCAGGTCGCCCACCTGCAAACCTTGAGGAATGCCTTATGATCCGGCCCTTGGAAAGCGTTAGATATCTGCCCTATGTGAATCGATCCAATGTCCTAAATTCATCGTAGGAAGGAGCGACACCGAATACGGCGTTGCGATCAATAGGATTGATCCGACTTTCACATAGATAATTGACAGTCGCCGGTCCTCCGACAAAGCTGAATCAAGCTTGAACGCGCGCTTGATGGCAAACGCACCCGGACTCTGGAAGTCGCAATGCCGAAACATAAAAATAAAGCGCTGCCCCCTGACCCTGACTCGCCATTGGCCTCGATTTCTCGCCACCTGTTTCTCGTTCTCATCGGCGTTTTGCTCCTGGCCATTGCGGGCATCGGCTGGTTTCTGCTCAGCACCAAACCGGCCAGCGTGACCTATGCGCCAGCCGCTACGCCGGTCACCGCGCCTATCAAATTGCCACAGGTGGCAATAGCCCCGGCGACGATGGTCGATGAGCAACAATGCCAGGGCTGCCACAGCGAGCAGGTGCAGGATTGGCAAGGCTCGCATCACCAACTGGCGATGCAGACGGTGAGCGCCGACACCGTGCTGGGGGACTTCAACGACGCCACGTTCCACGCAGGAAACGAAACCACCCGCTTCTCGCGCAAGAACGACGAATTCTGGGTCAACACTCCGGGCATTGACGGCACGAACGCCAACTTCAAGGTTGGCTACACCTTCGGTATCGCGCCGCTGCAGCAATATCTGATCGAGGTTGGCGAAGGTCGGTTGCAAGCGTTGGGCATCGCCTGGGATACCGAGAAACACCGCTGGTTTGACCTCTATCCGAGTCAGGGTGTGAATTCCAAGAATCCGTTGCACTGGAGCAAGCCAAGCCAGAACGCCAACTTCATGTGCGTCGAGTGCCACACCACGGGTTACAAGCGCAATTTCGATGCAGCGAAAAACACCTTCGACAGTCACTGGAACAGCCTCGGTGTAGGCTGTCAGGCGTGCCACGGCCCGGCTTCCAACCACCTGGAATGGACCGCGAAAAGAGGAGATCAGATTCATGCCGGTTTCTCCGTCGACCTCAAGGACAAGGATGCCACCGTCGAGATCGAAACTTGCGCCCGCTGCCATTCCCGCCGTGCGCCGCTGGGCGATGGTTTCACCGGTGGCAATCGACTGATGGATGATTATCTGCCGAGCCCCCTGACTCGCGAGTTGTATGCACTGGACGGCAAAATCAAGGGTGAAGTGTTCGAACACGGCTCCTTCGCCCAGAGTAAAATGTTCGACAAGGGCGTGCGCTGCAGCAACTGCCACAACCCTCACAGCAGCGAACTCAAGGCGCCGGGCAATGGCGTTTGTCTGCAATGCCACAACACCGCGGGTAATTCGTCGGCTGCAGCTGTCGATGGCAAAGGCCTGCAAGCGAAGAACTACGATTCCATCGAACACACCCGCCACGCCTTGGGCCAGCCAGGTTCGCAGTGCGTGGATTGCCACATGCCCGGCAAGTTCTACATGGGCAATGACTTCCGGCATGACCACAGCTTCAGCATTCCCAATCCAGAGCGGGCGAAAAAACTCGGTACGCCGGATGCTTGCCTGACCTGTCATCAGGGCAAGGCCGGCGACAAGATCACCGAACAATTCCAGCGTTGGAACACCGCCACCCCCACACAGGCGCCACGTTACGACGAAAGCCTTTGGTTGATTCGCAACGGTCAGCCCGGAGCGGCGCTAGCCTTATATGAACAGCTGCAACGCAGTAACCTGCCGTCCATTCAACGGGCAACCTTGCTGGCGGAACTGGCGCTGTATCCCAGCGAACAGGCGCTGAAACTTGCCACCAAGGACTTGAGCAACCCGGCACCGCAAGTGCGTGAAAGCGCGGTTCGGGCGATCAGCGCGTTCCTGCCACACTCGGACCGCGCGCCACTGTTGACGCCGTTGCTTAGCGATCCTGTGAAGGCAGTACGCATCGCCGTAGCCCGGGATTTGTTGAGTGTGGCTCGCAATGGTTTAGGCAGTGCACAGAACAACTGGAATGCGGCCATTGCCGAATACGAGGCGGTACAGAAGAGCCTGGCCGAACGCGCCGAAGCCAATCTCAACCTGGCCATGCTGTATCAGGCCGGCGGTCGCAACGGCGAAGTCGAAGCGCTGCTGCGCACAGCCCTCAAGCGTGACCCTGATTTCTACCCGGCACTGGTGACGCTGGTCCAATGGCTGGAAGCGGGTGGACGCAGCCAGGAAGCTCAGGTGCTGCTCGCGCAAAGCCTGAAGGATCACCCGGAAGCCGCCCTGCTGCAACATACCCAAGGCATGTCGCTAATCCGTGCGGGTAAAACGGATCAAGCCATGCCGGCTCTGCGCAAAGCCGCGCAACTCGAGCCGGAAAATGCGCAATACGGCTACGTCCTGGCCGTGGCGCTGCATGACAGCGGCAAGGTTGAGGCGGCGTGTGAGGAATTGGAAAAGCTGTTGAAGATACAGCCCGCCAACCGCAATGTGCGGGTGGCGTTGATCCAGTACTACCTCGAAGGCGGGCAGGAATCGAAGGCTCAGATGCTCTTGCAGGACTGGAAGAAAATGAACAGTGATGATCCGTCACTGAAATAAAACCACGTTGGGCTTATGCCGTAGATCAGTGCAATGCTGCCTACGGTCAGGAACGAGATGATCAGAAAATACTTTTTCAGTGCAACGTTCATGGAAATCCTTTGCAGGTATTGAATGGGCGCGTCCAAGCAACAGGCGCGCCAAGGTTGTTTGCCCCCTTAGCGGAATTCACCGCGCCATCCAGTTACTGCTTTGTACCCGGCAACAGTTCAAAGTCTGGGGTAAACGGGGTCATGGCTGCCATGAGCCGTTCGAAAGGTTTGCGATCGCCTTCGAAGGTAGCCTTGCCGTCTGCAACGAGCTGATTGAAGCTGATCTTCTTCGCCATCACACCCTCAAGCGCCGAGCGATCGAGGGTAATGGTCAGATCGGCGTTTTTTGCCTGCGGTCCCTTGATATTGGTCAGAGTCGAATTGCTCAACTCCACCACAAATTGTTCACCATTGTCTGGGGTCTTGAGGTTCAGGATGAAATGCAGATCCGCAACCTTGCTGCCATCCAGGCTGATGCCAAGGTATTCGAGCCACAACTCTGTGCTCATGGCGCGGATGATGTCAGGCCCGCCGGATTTTGGCGGCAAGCCCTTGGGCATGCCGTGTCGCAGTTCATAGGCCGCCGCCAGGAAGCTGTTGCGCACGCCGGCGCTTTCCTTCTGATAGCCGACCTGCTCATAGACGTCCGCCAGCAGGTCCTTGGCCGGGCTGTTTTGCGGCTCGGCGTACACCAGTTTATTGAGAATTTCATAAGCTTCGCGGTATTTGCCCTGATCGAACAAGGTTTTGCCCTTGGCCATGATCCTCTCTGCGCCACCCATCATCTCGACGTACAGCGGTGCCGAATCCTTCGGTGACAGCGGCATCAGCGTCGCCGGGTTGGCGTCCCAATAACCCAAGTAGCGATTGATCACGGCGCGGCTGTTGTGTTCTTCCGAGCCGTGGTAGCTATGAGTCGCCCAGTTATTCTTCAGGCTTTCGGGCAACTTGTAGACATTCTGAATCTCATTGATCGTGACGCCCTGATTGGCCGCGTGCAGGACGGCGTTGTTCAGGTTGGCGTAGGCATCGCGTTGCGCGCGCATTACCTCCTGAATCCGCTCATTGCCCCAGCGCGGCCAATTGTGGGAGGCGAGCATCACGTCGGCCTGCTGGCCATATCGATACAGGGCGTTGTTGATGTTCTTCGACCACACCAGCGGATCACGGACCAAGGCACCGCGCAGGGTGTAGATGTTGTGGATGGTGCCGGTAATGTTCTCGGCAGCCCAGAACGCCTTGAATTGCGGGAACCAGGTATTCATTTCCGATGGCGCTTCGGTGCCTGGGGTGTTCTGGAATTCCATTTCCACCCCGTCAATGGTCAGGGTTTCAAAATCCTTTTCGATGTATCGATTGGGTGTGATCAGGCCCATGTTGCCGACGGCGGCGTTTTTGCCGATGGCCATGTCGACATGACCATAAGGACTGCGCGGCAGAAGCAGACCGTACTGATAGAGTGCGCGTCGATTCATGGCATTGCCGGCGTAAACGTTTTCAGCCACCGCATGCTCCATGAAACCCACGGGGGCGATGAGCGCGACCTTGCCGCTGCGCACGTCCGCTTCCTCGATCACGCCGCGCACGCCGCCAAAGTGGTCCGCATGGGAGTGAGAAATCACCACAGCCACAACCGGGCGTTTGCCCAGTTTCTCATTGATGAATTCCAGTGCCGCTTTGGCGGTTTCCTTCGAGGTCAGGGTGTCAAAAACAATCCAGCCGGTATCACCCTTGATGAACGTGATATTGGCCAGATCAAAGCCGCGAACCTGATAGATCCTCTCCGGAACTACCTCGTACAGACCATAGGCCATATTGAGCACGGCTTGGCGCTGCAGGGACGGATTGACAGTGTCGAAGTCCTTGCCATCAAGCAGGAAGTTGTAGCTGCCCATGTTCCAGGCGACGTTGCCCGCTTCGGCCATAATCTTGTTGTAGGCCGGTGCTGCGATGAAGCCTTTTTTTGCTTCGTCAAAGTCGCGCTTGTCTGCAAAAGGAAGTGCCCCGCGCACTCCATTCTGCAGTTCGATCGTGTACGACGACGGCGCTTTGCCTTTGTTATCGAAATGCCCGTTTTGCATTGCAGCCGGTTCGGCAGTTGTCTGGGCAGCAAAAATGGCCGGGCTGATGCCCGTAGCCAACGCGATTGCCAGGGCGCAATAGAGGGTCTTGTTATACATGAAGTGTTCCTTCGCCAGGGGATGTCAATGCCGTTGATGGCGCGGGTTTGCTCGTGGTCATCTTGACCCGCCGGACAAGGAATAGCATATTCATCCGATTACGAAAAATTCCGTTTCAGCACGATTCGATAACATAAAGGTTATGCTATGACCCCGCGTCGTTTGCGCCAGTTTTTGGTGCTGATTGAACATGCCCATTTTGGTCGCGCCGCCAAGGCCTTGGGAGTGTCTCAACCGGCGCTGAGTAAAAGCATTCAACTGCTGGAACAGGAGCTCGGGGTCACGCTGTTCGATCGACGCACCGAAGGCGTCGTGTTGACAGCTTTTGGTCATGCGCTTCGAGAAAAGAGCCAGCGTTTGTTAATGGCCGAAGAGGACTTACGGCGCGACATCGCCTTATTGGCCGGCGGAGATATCGGCGCACTCAAAGTAGCCTTGGGGCCGTACCCCAGCATCACCAGCGGCTATCCCGGCATTGCCCGGCTGCACGCCCGACATCCGCACCTCAAGGTGACGGCCCATGTCGCCGGATGGCGTGACGTAGCGCACCAGGTCGCCAACGGTGTCGTGGATCTGGGGATCGCTGAAATCAGCGCCTTGCAAGACCGGAAGGAATTCCATTGTGAGCTGTTGGGTGAACATCAAGGACGATTGTTTTGCCGGCCCGGACATCCGCTGCTTTCGCAACGCACTCTTAGCCTGGCTCAAACGCTCGATTACCCTTGGGTAGCTTCGCGTATTCCGTTACGCCTGGCCGGTCATTTGTCGCCCGCGACGCTGGGGTGCGCCGGCGCGTATGACACGGTGAATGGCGATTTCGTGCCTGCGATTGAAATTGACGTACCCATGCAGATTGTTCAATTCGTCGAGAACAGCGATGCGCTGGCGGTAGGCACTTTGTCGAGCTTTGAGCGGGAGTTGATCGCGAGAGAAATTGTACCCCTGCCGATTCACGATCAGGCGTTGTACACCCGTTACGGTTTTATCTACCTCAAAGAGCGTTCGCTGCCGCCAGCCGTGCAGGCTTACATGAGCGAAGTGCGGGCCGTGGAAGAGCAAGTTACCCGGCGTGAACGTCAGCTGGCCGAATTGAAGATGAAGTAGCGGAGGGTTTACCGGTAGAACTTGCCTGAAACAACACACCCTGAAATGCAACGCTGTATTAATGAGCTATACCCAATATTCCGCACTTCTCCACTATTGGAGGTTGTCATGAATCCCGGCACAACGCTGGCAGTAATATTGGTCACCGCGAGTCTATTCGGCTGCACCCATTCACCAAACCAATCGGTTAATCTTTCTTTGGCAGCGACACACAAAAACCCCGGCCAGATCGCCAAGACCACATTGACCGGCACGGGCAATCAAACCAATTTTGACTTCTACATCACCGGAGTTCCAAGCGGAACCATCTTGCCCCCTCGAATATACACGTTCATCAACGGGGGCAGCTGCCAGCAACCGGGGCCCGCCGCGTACGCCATGAACGATAAGGTCAACACTGAAAGCAATGCTGGTACCCGTGGCTGGAGTTTTTACAGAAGCGCGCCGATATCGCTGTCCGACTTGCTTTCCGACGAGTACTCCATCGTCGTACGTACAGCACCAGAGGATGGCAGCGTGGATATATTCTGCGGCGATATAAAAAAAGCAAACTAGTTGAAAAGAAAAGGTCAGTATCAATACGTCGATGCTGAAAAACGATGGAGTTGTAACGGTGATGTAACACGCTTCTTCGATCAGGCAAAGTCTACCCTTCAAATTTAAGAAACCGCACTAGACTGTGTCGTGGGCCTTCATTGGAACATGACCATGCGCAGGGGGAACGTGTTTCTGTACCCGTATCTAGGCTAATGACTCGGTGGTCAATGCACGAAGGGTTTGTAGATGTGCACTCATCACCCTTGCGAACACCACGGACCAACGAGGAATCCTGGTATGGATAAGTTCTCGAATCACTTCAGGCTGTCGATCGCATTTGCTGCGCTGCTGTCATTGAATGGTGTCGCCCACGCGGCTCAGACGGAAAAGACCAATATCCTGTTTATCGTCTCTGACGATACCGGCTATGGCGACCTCGGGCCGTATGGCGGAGGCGTCGGCCGAGGTATGCCTACGCCGAGCATCGACGAACTGGCGGCCGAAGGTATGACTTTTTACTCTTTCTATGCCCAACCCAGTTGCACACCAGGCCGGGCCGCCATGCAGACCGGACGAATCCCCAATCGTAGCGGAATGACCACAGTGGCTTTCCAGGGTCAAGGCGGCGGCTTGCCGGCAGCCGAATGGACACTCGCGTCGGTGCTCAAAACCGGTGGGTACGAAACCTTTTTCACCGGCAAATGGCACTTGGGCGAAGCTGAATATTCGCTTCCCAATGCCCAGGGTTATGACGTCATGAAATACGTCGGCCTATACCACCTCAACGCCTATACCTACGCCGACCCCACGTGGTTCCCGGACATGGACGCGGAAACTCGCGCGATGTTTACCAAAGTGACCCAAGGGGCCTTGTCCGGCAAGGCGGGCGAAAAACCGGTCGAAGAGTTCAAGGTCAATGGCCAGTACGTGGATACCCCTGTGGTCGATGGCAAACCCGGCGTGGTCGGCATTCCGTTCTTTGACAGCTATGTTGAAAAAGCCGCGCTGGAGTTTCTCGACACAGCGGCCAAATCGACCAAGCCGTTTTTCATCAACGTCAACTTCATGAAAGTGCACCAGCCAAACATGCCGGCACCGGAGTTCGTTCACAAATCCATTTCCAAGTCCAAGTACGCCGACTCCGTGGTAGAACTGGACACCCGCATCGGCCGCATCATGGCCAAGCTAAAAGCGCTTGGCATGGATAAAAACACCTTGGTGGTTTACACCACGGATAACGGTGCCTGGCAGGATGTCTACCCCGATGCCGGCTATACGCCGTTTCGCGGGACAAAGGGCACGGTGCGCGAAGGCGGAAATCGGGTGCCGGCGATTGCCCTCTGGCCAGGCAAGATCAAGCCCGGCGTAAAAAACCATGAAATCATCGGAGGCCTGGATCTGATGGCAACGTTTGCTTCGGTGGCGGGCGTGAAGTTGCCCGAGAAAGATCGTGAAGGTCAGCCCATCATTTTCGACAGTTACGACATGACCTCTGTGCTCACCGGTGCTGCGCCCTCCCCGCGTAAGGAGTGGTTCTACTTTACCGAAAACGAATTATCGCCTGGCGCTGCCCGGGTGAATCAGTTCAAGGCAGTGTTCAACCTGCGGGGTGATAACGGAGCCCAGACCGGGGGATTGGCTGTGGACACCAACCGGGGCTGGAAAGGGCCGACGAGTTACGTTGCGACCATTCCGCAGGTGTTCGACCTGCTGCAAGACCCGCAGGAACGCTACGACATTTTCATGACCAACTTCACCGAGCATACCTGGTCGGTCGTGCCGATCAGCGCCGCGATCATGAAATTGATGAAGACGTACGTCGACTACCCACCGCGCAAATTGCAAAGCATGGGTTATGACGGGCCGCTCGAACTGTCCCAATACCATAAATTCGAAAGCGTACGGGAAAGTCTGAAAAAAGAAGGTATCAACCTGTCGATGCCCAACGGCAACTGATCGATCAGGCAAGCATGGCGGTCTCCTCGGGGCCGTCATTTTGCTACCTGAAGTTATGAGTATTCGCTATGCGTCAATAACTCACTGCCAGGAGCCCCCATATGAAAACTGCCTATCAATGGCGTGTCAGTGCCGTTTTATGTAGCCTGCTTATTGCTGGCTGCACCTCCAAAATTACAGATAAAGAGCAATTTTCGGGTTTCCTCTCCAGCTATGAAGGCTTGCAGCAAGTGGCATCACCCAGTGGCCATCCGGTGCTTCGTTGGGTCGCGCCCGATTTCAAGCCCTCGGCCTATGACACTGTGGCCAAAGCAGCGATCGGAGACACGATGCGCGACTTGAAAACGTTCCTGAAATAGCAATTAGCAGGCGGCTTCGGCCCATCTGGCCTGTCCCTACAGTTACGGCTGGCCAGTCGCGCATGAAGCTCCGGCAGACATCGCAGTAGATATTCCTGGTTCAGGGTCTTGGCTGGATGTGGTAGGGAAGAAATCTAATGAACAACATCAAATCACCTCGGTCGTCGTTACGTTGGTACTGGCTTATCCTATTGTGGCCGCTACTGCTGCAAGCTGCCGAACCCTTACCCTCTTGGCAAGAGGGTCCCTCCAAACACGCCATAGTTGAATTCGTCGAGGCAGTGACGACTGAGGGTTCCAAGGATTTTGTGTCACCGGCTGCACGCATTGCAGTGTTCGATAACGACGGTACGCTGTGGAGCGAACAGCCTCTGTACTTTCAAATGCTGTTTGCCCTCGATGAAGTCAAACGCATGGCACCACAGCATCCAGAATGGAAAGAGCAGCAGCCATTCAAAGCAGTGCTGGAAAACGACCAAAAAACCCTGACCAACAGCGGAATGGAGGGTCTGATGAAGATCCTCGATGCCACCCATACACAGATCAGCACTCAAGCGTTTCTGGCCAACGTCCGAGCATGGCTGGCCAAAGCCGTTCATCCCAAGACCCATAAGCCTTACACCGAGATGGTCTATCAACCGATGCTGGAGTTGCTCGCCTATCTGCGAGCCAACGGCTTCAAAACTTATATCGTGTCGGGTGGCGAGGTGGAGTTCATGCGCGCCTGGACGGAGGAAGTGTATGGCATTCCACCGGAGCAGGTGATCGGCACCACCTTCACCGGCGAGTATCAGTACAACGACGGCAAGCCGGTCATTATGCGCATGCCCGAAATGGCGCATAACGACGACGGCCCCGGCAAACCCGTCAGTATTGATGCCGTGATTGGTCGTCGCCCAATCTTCGCTTTTGGTAACTCCGACGGCGATCAGCAAATGTTGCAATGGACCGCCGCAGGCGACGGCAAGCGCTTCATGGGTCTGGTCCATCACACAGATGCACAGCGTGAATGGGCCTATGACCGAGAATCGAAGGTCGGCAAGCTGGACAAAGCGCTGGATCAGGCCAAGGCGCAAAACTGGACGGTAGTCGATATGGCGAAAGAGTGGCGTAGGATTTATCCCTTTGACACCACTGTGCAGTGATGACAATCGCCAGTAGCCCCTTACTGAGGCTAAAGCTCAGCCGGTGATTCACAGCGTCGAATGAGTCGCGGTTTCAGTAAAGCAGCGGTGAGACGCTCAGGACTGGATCAATAGGGTTGTGAATGGGCACGCTGTATAGCGCGGCGACCGGGTTAAGCGCTTGCTTGGCCAGTTAGCCTGACTTTCGGCGCTAAGCCCTAATTCGATTATGGATATTTGCCGAGGTTTTAACCTATGCAAACCAGAATAACTGCCCTGCCCACCCTTACGCTCCTTGCGTTGTGCTGTCAGCAAGCTTGGGCTGGCGGCATCATGCTCTACGAAATCGGCACGGATAACACCGGCCTGGCCAACGCCGGTGCTGCCGCCCGCGCTCAAGGCCCCTCGACCATCGCCAGCAATCCGGCGGGCATGAGTTACTTGTCGGGCACGCAGATCACCGGCGGTTTGCAGGTGCTTTATGGCGACCTGTCCTTTGACCGCGATTCGGATACCAACGTCGCGGGCAGCGGCAGTGGCAACGCTCTCGATCCGATTCCCGGCGGCAGCTTCTTCATCAGCCATGAACTGGATGACCACTGGAGCGTCGGCTTCGGCCAGTACGGCGACTTCGGGCTGGCGGTCAATTACGACAACGACTGGTCCGGTCGCTACTTTGCGCAGAACTCCAGCCTGCTCGGTTTGTCCCTGGTGCCGAGCGTGGCTTACCGCTTCAACGAGCAATGGTCGGTGGGCCTGGGCATCAAAGCCATGTACGGCATGTTGCAGGCGCAAACCGCCATCGACCGTTCGCCTTTCGGTTTCACCGACCGCACAGACGGCCAGTTCAAATACAAGGATGGTACCTGGGGCTATGGCGCCAACGTTGGGATGATCTACGCCCCTCAACCGGGGACGCGCATCGGCCTGACCTACACCAGTCAGGTTGACCTGGATTTCGCAGACCGGCTGGATGTGAAAGGTGACGGACGATTGCTGGAACGTGTCAACAACACCAATACCGAACTCGACATGAAGGTCCCGCAAACCGTCACCCTGAGCCTGTTCCAGCAACTGGACCGGAAATGGGCCTTGCTGGCCTCGGCCAACTGGCAAGACTGGTCGGAGTTCGGCGATATCGCGGTACAGGTCGACACCACGGCGTTTGGCGCGCAGTCGAGAACCGTCGACGCGGGCTTCAAGGACACCTGGCACCTATCCCTCGGCGCGCAATACCAGGCCACCGAGCAGCTGTTATGGAACTTCGGCGTGGCCTATGACAGCAGCGCCGTATCGGACAGCAACCGAACTGTCACTGTACCCATGGGCGAATCCTGGCGCATTGCAACAGGGGCCACCTTTGCGCTGAACAAGGATACCGATGTCAACGTTAGTTGGGTCGTGGCCTGGCTCGGCGACCAGCCCTTGGATCAAACCAAGTCCACGTCGGGCAATCGAATCTCCGGTCAGTTCGACAATGCCTGGATACAAGCTTTGACCGGAAACATGACCTGGCGATTCTGATGTCCAGCCAACGAAACAGGACGACTTAACCCAAGGAGCAAGTCGCATGGGAGCCAACCTCTCGGGTTTCATTCGAGCAACTGACGACGCCTGGCTCCCGGCGAGATTGCAAACCAGCACGAACTTTCCGGCGTCGTTCCGATTACAGCCCTTCGCGACAGGCAGCAATCGGCCATAAAGCAGTCACTCGGTCTAGTCTCCGATCAGTGGCTATTCAGCTTGACCGCAATAAAATCACCCTACTGAACAGCTAAATTTGTCCTGGCAGTCGCAGACTTCAAAGCGGGTAACCGTCAGATCAAATCGCGATCACTGCATGTTGTTCGGATCATCCTGTTCTCCAGTAGTAAAAGCTGCCCCCTCAATATGGTAGACCTTCGGTTCTTCCGAAAAAAATTCCTCTAAGCCCATCATGAACATCCGATGGTCTTCACTCGCTTCGAAGCCCGGCGTGTGATCCTCGAGGGATTGCCATCGCACGATCAGGTTGAATTGCTGCGGGGTTTCGATCCCTTGGGCCAGCATGTGCCCGCAGTAACCTTTTGCGCGGCAGAGCAAAGGAGCGACCTCGGCAAATGCACGTCTGAACATTTCAATGCGTTCTTTGTGAACCGGGAGCAGAGCGACTTCATAAATCATGGTGTTCCTCGAAAATGACTTAAACAGTTAAAAGTACGCACTTACGAGATGAGCGATGGCTCGACTGCAATCGCGATTTTTCCTCGAAGACCGTTGTTGGGGCTCTCCAGCCGCGCATGGGCGAGCGCAAGGTCGGCAAGTGAATAGACGGCGCCAACGTGGGGGCGCAGCTGACCGCGCGCTACCAACGTGCTCAACTCATCCAGCTTGCCGCGGTTTTGTCTGGTGAAAACGAAGTGATAACTCGCGTTCTTGCCCCAGGCCTGAACGAGGTTCTGTGGCTGGGCAATGTCCACGATGGTGACAACTCGGCCGAGTTGGGCGAGGGCGTCGGGGCTGCGGGATAATGTGTTGCCGCCGATGGTGTCAAACACCACATCGACTCCACGGCCATCCGTTTCCCGATTGATGGCGTCGACGTAATCCTCCTTTTCGTAGTCGATGATCACATCGGCACCCATGCTTCGTGCGAACTCAAAGTTTGCTTCGCGCACGGTCGTGAAGACCCGCGCTCCAATGGCTTTTGCCAACTGGATCGCTACGTGACCTACGCCTCCCGCGCCGCCGTGTATCAAAATGCTTTCGCCCACTTTGAGCGCCGCTCGCACGGTCAGTGCTTCCCACGCCGTGCCGCCGACCAGGCTTAGGCTTGCCGCCTCAAGATGGCTCAGCGAGGCAGGTTTCTTCCCGACAATGCTTTGGGCCGCAACGTGGTACTCGGCATAACTTCCCGGGCCGTCAAATATTTGCGGGGTGTACCAGACTTCGTCGCCGGGAGCGAAGGCCGTCACACCCGGCCCGACTTCTTCGACAACGCCAGATACGTCGTGACCGGTAATCGCCGGAAGTGGCACCAGGTCGGAATAATCGCCGCGTCGGACCTGATAATCCAAAGGATTGATGGAGGTAGCGTGCACCCGGACCAAGACTTGTCCCGTTTGCGGCACTGGCTTGGGCACGTCGCAGAGTTCGAACGATTCCGGGCCGCCAAATGATTTGAGTATCATCGCTTTCATTGTAAATCCTCGTATCGACAAAAAGGGATATCGAGATATCTCGATACCATACGGTAAAAAATTACAGCTCTTTCCCGATGATCTCGGCAAGAACTCTGATGGTTGCTTCATTCCGCTTATAGTAGGTCCACTGACCAATGCGCCTGACTTCGACCAAGCCCACTCGTTGCAGAGTTGCAAGATAGCCAGACACCGTTGACTGCGACAGTCCGATACCTTCTTGAATACTACTGACGCAGACTCCCACCGTCAGAACGTCACCTTCATCCTGCGGAGGGAAGTTCTTTGCGGGATCCTTCAAACCTTTCAAAATTTCAAGGCGTGTAGGGTTTGAGAGGGCTTTGAATATTTCGATCAATTCCATAACCCGAGCATATCGAGATTTTTCGATATGTCAATACGAGAATCAACCGCCGTTATCTAGAGTCAGCCCGACTCTGTAGCAACTCTCAAATTTGCAAGCCTCCGAAGGGGAGGGCTTGTATTTCTTCGGTTTCGTAATCGATCCTGAATCGCGTACCTTTAACCATCATGGACTAACCTGCACTTCTGTCGAGCGCTCAATAAGGGTGCCATGGGATTGCAATAATGTAGGTTGGCAGCCACTCACTCGTTCCACACAAAAAAATATGTGGAAAAAAGTTAGATTAGGTAAGTGACTGATTTATGGAAGATAAAACACATGTAACTGTTAGCAGGGCTCCGGAAGTCATGAGTGAACAGATCGAGCCTGGCGCACCGAGCCACGCCGCGCAGCAACGCCAGCGCGCCAGTCAGCTGGCTCAGGCCGTGCGGAGCGAATTGCAGAAAGCCGTGATCGGCCAAAACACGGTGATCGACGACGTACTCACCGCGCTGATTGCCGGTGGCCATGTGCTGCTCGAAGGCGTGCCGGGGCTTGGCAAAACCCTGTTGGTGCGCGCCCTCGCCCGCTGCTTCGGTGGCGAATTCGCGCGTATTCAGTTCACCCCGGACCTGATGCCCAGCGACGTCACCGGGCACGCGGTGTACGACCTGCAAACCGAGCAATTCAAACTGCGCAAAGGCCCATTGTTTACCAACCTGCTGCTCGCCGATGAGATCAACCGCGCCCCGGCGAAAACCCAGGCGGCGTTGCTCGAAGCCATGCAGGAACGCCAAGTCACCCTCGAAGGCCGCGCCCTGCCCATCGCGCAGCCGTTCATGGTACTTGCCACGCAAAACCCTATCGAACAGGAAGGCACGTATCCCCTGCCGGAAGCCGAGCTGGATCGCTTCATGCTCAAGGTGCGCATGGACTACCCCGACGCCAATCAGGAGTTGGACATGGTGCGCCAGGTCAGCCGCTCGACCCGGGCCGACATGCTCGACGTGCAACCGCTACGGACCGTGTTGCAAGCCAAGGACGTGTTGGCACTGCAACGCATCGCCAGCGATTTGCCGCTGGACGATCAGGTCCTTGATTACGCCGTGCGCCTGGCCCGGACCACGCGAACATGGCCCGGCCTGACCCTTGGCGCCGGGCCTCGGGCGTCCATTGCACTGGTGCGTTGCGCACGGGCGCGCGCCTTGTTGCGTGGCGGCGAGTTTGTGATTCCGGATGACATAAAAGGGTGCGCACTGGCGGTGTTGCGCCATCGCGTACGCATCGCGCCAGAGCTGGATATCGAAGGGCTGGAAGTCGATCAGGTATTGCAGCAATTGCTCGATCAAGTGCCGGCGCCACGGTTGTGAAACCCTCGCGCCTGCTGCTGGTCTGGCTGGCACTGCTGCTAGCCATCGGCATTGTGCTGGGCGTATTGCGGGCGCTGGAGTTCGCCGTTCCATCAACACTGTTATCGATCAACTGGGGATTGTTGCTGGCACTACTGGCCCTGGCGTTGCTCGACGCTGTCCGTCTCAAACGCCTGCAGTCGCTTCGCGTGAAACGACATATGCCCGGCAGTCTGGCGCTCGGCCGTTGGAGCGAAGTGCGTCTGGAGGTCGAGCATGACTTTTCCCAGCCACTGAGCATTCAACTTTTCGACCACGTACCCGACGGGCTGGGCTTCGAAAATCTACCTCTATCTGTCGAGCTTCAACCCGGCCAGCACAGTCAGATCGGCTATCGCCTGCGTCCACTCAAACGCGGCCGCTTCACCTTCGAACACTGCGAAATCAATTTACCGAGCCCCTTGGGCCTGTGGTCCGACAAACGCCTGCTAAATGTGCCCGACCACACGCGCGTCTACCCCGACTTCGGCCGCCTCTACGGCGGTCAGTTGCTAGCGGTGGATAACTGGCTCAGCCAGCTCGGCGTGCGCCAGCGGCAAAGACGCGGCCTGGGCCTGGAGTTTCATCAGCTGCGGGAATTCCGCGAAGGTGACAGCCTGCGCCAGATCGACTGGAAAGCTACCGCTCGCCAGCGCACGCCGATTGCTCGGGAATATCAGGATGAGCGCGACCAGCAGATCATCTTTATGCTCGATTGCGGTCGACGCATGCGCAGCCAGGACGGTGAACTCGCGCATTTTGATCACGCGCTCAATGCCTGTCTGCTACTGAGCTACATCGCCCTGCGCCAGGGCGATGCGGTGGGGTTCAGCACCTTTGCGGTGGAACAACCGCGCTATCTCGCCCCCGTGAAAGGTGCCGGGCAACTCAACGTTTTGCTCAACACGGTCTACGACCTGAACAGCACCCAACGCAACGCAGACTATCAAGCCGCGGCGACTCAACTGCTGGCCCGACAAAAACGCCGCTCGCTGGTGGTGCTGGTGACCAACCTGCGGGACGAAGACGATGAGGAACTGCTGACTGCCGTCAAACGCCTGAGCAAGCAGCATCGGGTGCTGGTCGCGAGCTTGCGCGAAGACGTACTCGACAGTTTGCGTCAGACAACGGTGCAAACGTTGTCAGACGCATTGGTCTATTGCGGGACGGTGGACTTCTTGAATGCACGGGCCGAACTGCATGAACGGCTGCATGCCCATGGCGTGCCAGTGCTGGACGCAAGCACTCATGAACTCGGCGCCGCACTGGTGACGCGCTACCTGGAATGGAAGAAAGCCGGGGCGTTTTAGTGACTGTGACGCCAGTGCGGAACGGGAACGCGCGCGGGACGTAAAGAGGCTGCATCGGCTTGCGCCGTTGCCTACAGATCAGCCAGAATCCGCCGGCTTGTGCGCCTTGGGCTCGCCACGTAACTTGATCCGCGTCGCTGATTTTCAGTGATCGGGTTTAGTCGCCCGGGCGGGGTTTGGATGTGTACAAGCGTCATGAGGTCAGGTGATCCCCATCCCTGACTTTTATGGTGGCTGTGCGCAGGGCGCCCTCGGGCGCGCCGGTTTTCCATACCCTCCCGGTCGACTAACCTGCGTTCAGCCGCCACCCCTTCGTTTAGTCGCGAATCGGTAGCGGCTTATTAAAAGGGTGTAAAACAAATGTCTGACTCAATACCGAATCCCCCCGTACGCGGCATGTCGATGTTCACCGTCGCCCCCGACGCCGACCCCAGATCCATCACCATTCAAGCTTTCGAAACCTTCTGCTCCGTCAACGACCTCTTGCTCGACCTGGCCGACAGCCTCGACGACAAGGCGCGGCATATGGCCGTGGCGATTTATCAGTTGAGTGAGTTGGGGTTGATGCTGGTGGAGAAGTCGCTGGCGAATGAACAGGCAAGCAGCACGGTTTAGCGTTTAACCGTTAGGAATGTGTTGATTGAGCCGACGCCTTCGCGGGCAAGCCCGCTCCCACAGTGTTGTGGGGGTGTTCACAAATTATGTGATCGCCATAAAACCTTGTGGGAGCGGGCTTGCTCGCGAAGGCGTCAGTTCAAACACCGCAACCTTCAAGCAGACGCCGGCAACGACTGAAAACTGAAGTACAACTTCAACGCCTCCACCAACTGCCCATACTCCGGCGGTGCCCGTTGCAGGCTGAACCCGGCGTCGTAATGGTGGGGGGTTGCGTCTTCATGGCACCACAGACAACAGGCCTTGAGGTCTATCACCTGCTGGCAGCCAGCGGCCATGGGGATTTTCAGGCGCAAATCGAAATCCGCGCCGATCATGATGGGCAACTGACTGATGAGCATCAGCCCGTCTTCGGAGACGTTACCCAGGAAGCCAATCGGTTTGTCGGTGACGCTGTTGAACACTCTCAAAAAATACGGCAGTTGATGCCGCTCGATCCGGCGGTCAGTGAACATGCGCAATTCGCCCAGCAAGGCCCTTAAGCAGAGCCGCACTAATGCTTCGGAACGGGCCTGCCTGTATAAAACGAGAGCCAGGCAATGGGCGCGCTCTCCCCGATCCCGGTGCGACAGTCCATGGAACGCTGTCGCCTACTCCTGCCGATCACAGGTGTTACATCGGTTTAACAGCAAGGCTCTAAACCGGTTTATTCGACTATAGCTCACCACCGCCAGTGAGCCAGCCGTTGATGCAATCAGAACCGGGTCGGGCGAACCACGGCTGCTGTGCTGCGCAGCGGGTAATGACCCAGCGACTGCAAGGTTTCCAGACGCGCTCGTGCGCGGTAGGCGTATTCGCTTTGCGGGTAGGAGGCGATAATGAACTGGTAGGTTTGCGCCGCATCGACAAACATTTTTTGCCGTTCCAGGCACAAACCGCGCAGCATCGACACTTCCGGCCACACATAAGGCCGCGCTCGGCTGTCACGTTCGACTTTCGACAGTTCGAGCGTCACTTGCTCGCAATTGCCACGATCGTACGCTTTGTAAGCGTTGTTCAAATGATGGTTCATCGCAAAACGGGTGCAGCCCACAACACTGAGGGCAAGAATGGCTATGAGCACGAATCGCATGGGGGTTCTCCTGTCTTGAGCTCTTTATCGACCCGTGAGCGGAAATCTTCAGGATTGTTCAGTTAAAGATATAAACGAATAAGTAGTGCACATGAACAATGACTACAACCGGAGAGCATAGTAGCCTCACTCAGCGCTTGAACTCAGGAGTCTTTGCATGTCCGTCCGTCGTACCAAAATCGTCGCTACCCTTGGCCCGGCCAGTAACTCGCCGGAAGTTCTCGAACAGCTGATTCTGGCTGGCCTGGACGTCGCCCGCCTGAACTTTTCCCACGGCACCCCCGACGAGCACAAGGCTCGCGCGAAGCTGGTGCGTGACCTCGCTGCCAAGCACGGCCGTTTCGTTGCCCTGCTGGGTGACCTGCAAGGCCCGAAAATCCGTATCGCCAAATTCGCCAACAAGAAGATCGAGCTGAAGATCGGTGATCAATTCACCTTCTCCACCAGCCATCCTCTGACCGAAGGCACTCAGCAAGTGGTCGGCATCGACTACCCGGACCTGGTCAAGGACTGCGGCGTGGGCGACGAGCTGCTGCTCGACGACGGCCGCGTGGTGATGCGCGTGGATACCGCCACCGCCACCGAACTGAACTGCACCGTGCTCATCGGTGGCCCGCTGTCGGACCACAAAGGCATCAACCGTCGCGGTGGCGGCCTGACCGCGCCAGCCCTGACCGAGAAAGACAAGGCCGACATCAAGCTCGCCGCCGAGATGGAAGTCGACTACCTCGCTGTGTCCTTCCCGCGTGACGCCGCTGACATGGAGTACGCCCGTCAACTGCGCGACGAAGCCGGCGGCACTGCCTGGCTGGTGGCGAAGATTGAACGCGCCGAAGCCGTTGCAGACGATGCCACACTCGATGCACTGATCGCCGCCTCCGACGCTGTCATGGTCGCCCGTGGTGACCTCGGCGTGGAAATCGGCGACGCCGAGCTGGTGGGCATTCAGAAGAAAATCATTCTGCACGCACGCCGCCACAACAAGGCTGTGATCGTGGCGACCCAGATGATGGAGTCGATGATCCAGAACCCGATGCCGACTCGTGCCGAAGTGTCCGACGTGGCCAACGCTGTGCTCGACTACACCGACGCCGTGATGCTTTCGGCCGAAAGCGCTGCCGGCCTGTACCCGCTGGAAGCGGTGCAAGCGATGGCGCGCATCTGCGTCGGCGCGGAAAAGCACCCGACCAGCAAGACCTCCAGCCACCGCATCGGAAAGGTCTTCGAAAGCTGCGACCAGAGCATCGCGCTGGCGGCCATGTATACCGCCAACCACTTCCCGGGCGTGAAGGCGATCATCGCCCTGACCGAAAGTGGCTACACGCCACTGATCATGTCGCGCATCCGTTCTTCGGTGCCAATCTACGCGTTCTCCCCGCACCGCGAAACCCAGGCTCGCGCAGCCATGTTCCGTGGCGTCTACACCATACCGTTCGACCCTGCGTCCTTGCCGCCCGAGCAAGTCAGCCAGGCTGCGATCGACGAGTTGTTGAAACGCGGCGTTGTGGAGAAAGGCGACTGGGTCATTCTGACCAAGGGCGACAGCTACCACACCATCGGCGGCACCAACGGGATGAAAATCCTGCACGTTGGCGACCCGATGGTCTGAGTGACCGGTTGCTGAAAATCGAAAGCCCCGCCATGTGAATGGCGGGGCTTTCTGGTTTTTGATTCAGAAGAAGTGTCACCTGTGTGGGCCTCTTCGCGAGCAAGCCCGCTCCCACATTTAACCGAGTTCTTCCAAAAAGAATGCAATCGAATGTGGGAGCGGGCTTGCTCGCGAAGCGGCCGACTCAGTCACCGCGCAATGATGAGGCCGCGTTCGCGTTGCTGCAGAATGGCTTCGGTCATGGCGTGTCCTGATCTGGGAGGATCCAGTGTGGCGACGGAGCTTGCTCCCGCTTGAGTGCGAAGCGCTCACAAGCTTTTGGGGCCGCTGCGCAGCCCAGCGGGAGCAAGCTCCCTCGCCACAAAAATCAGCGCTCAACCGCGGGGCAGGAAGACGTCGGCCAGCAGTTGATTGCGCGGCAGTCCCGCCAGGTACAGGCGCCGGGCAAAGGCGTCGACGCTGTCGGGGGCCCCGCAGAGTAAGGCCTGGGTTTGCCGGGAAACAAGCCGTAGTTGCGCCAAAGCCGCGGGCAACCCGGTCGGTGTCCACAGTTCGATGCTGAGGTTCGGGCGGCTGGCAGCCACGGCTTGCAGCGGTTTGGCCAGATAATGCTCATTTGCATCATGGGCGAGGTGTATCAGGCGAATGGCGCCCTGGTGATCCTGGCGCAAGGCTTCGCGCAAGACGCCGAACAGCGGGCCCAGCCCGGTGCCGGCGGCCATCAGCCAGAGCGGCCGGGTGTGCCAGTCCGGGTCGTAATGCAAGGCCCCGCCACGCAATTCACCGAGACGCAGCGGGTCGCCGATCTTCAACTGACGCGCGGCGTCACTGAATTCACCGGGCTGACGACAGTCGAGGTGAAACTCCAGGAAGCGGTCTTCTTCTGGCAGGCTCGCAATGGAATAAGGCCGCGCAATGTGTCCGGCCCACAACACCAGATGCTGGCCGGCGCTGTAGCGTAACGGTCGTTGAGGGGTCAGGCGCAGACGCAACACGCTGCTGCTCAACCAATCGACGGCGGCGACCTCGGCTGGATGGCCGTCCTGTTGCGGGTCGAAGGCATGCACCTGTAAATCCTCGACCACCTGGCACTGGCACGCCAGGCGCCAGCCTTGCTGACGCTGCTCGGCGCTCAAGGCGTCGGGTCGGCTGTCGCTCGGCAATCCTTGCGTGCATTGCACCAGGCACGCGTGACAACTGCCGGCGCGACAGCTGTAAGGCACGGACACACCCTTTTGATTCAACGCATCGAGCAAGTTGCTGCCCACTGCCACCGACCATTGACGATCGCCGACCCGCAACTCAGGCATCGACGTTCTCCCACGCCGCCGCGCAACGATTGCGGCCATCGCGTTTGGCGCGGTAGAGCGCCTGATCGGCCCGTTGCAAGGCATCGTCAAGATCATCGCCCAGTTCCAGCAGCGTCATGCCCGCCGACAGGCTGAGGTTGCCCACCTTCAAGCCGATCAACTCGACATCGGTGAATGCGATGCGCAGTCGCTCGCAACAGGATGTCAGGCGTTCAGCGCTGCAATCGGGCAGCAGCAACACAAATTCTTCGCCGCCATAACGGGCCAGCACGTCACCCTCACGCAAACAGGCACTGGCCACACCGGCAAAGGCTTGCAGCACTTGATCGCCAGCCGCGTGGCCGTGCACATCGTTGATGCGTTTGAAATGGTCGAGGTCGATCAGCGCCAGGCCATGCACCACGCCGGGCTCCATGGCGCCGAGCTCGCGGGAGGCCAGGCGCAGAAAATGCCGGCGATTGAACAGACCGGTCAATTCGTCGGTCGCCACCAGGTCTTCGAGCTGACGCATCATTCCGCGCAGGGTGTCCTGATGCGCCTGCAAGGCGAACCGGCGCTGACGCATCCGCTGGCGTGAGGCCTGGACGTATCGGGCGTAAAGCTCCAGCCAGACAAGCACGATAAACAGCACGCACACTTGCAACGCGGCTAGTACGGGGTTGGCCAACTGGAAGTGGTAGCCCTCCCACAGCGTGATCGCGCTGAAACTGAAAAACACCAGCAACGCGCACCGCGCAAAGGCACGACGCGACAGATGAAACAGCCCGAACAGCAGAATCAGCATGTAGAACACCAGAAACGCGCCGCGTGCCTCATCCAGATTGGCGATCAGCCAGGTTTGCCAGCCCAGCCCAAGCAACACTTGCGCTTCGGTCAGGCTGGGGTCGGAAAAACGCAGATTCCAGCCGCTGTAAAACACCGCGAACAACGTCGCCTGGCTGATGACCACCAGCGCGCTGCCGACGGCGACGTTAGCCAGGGGTTCATCGTAATGGCCAGTGAAAAACGCCAGCCACAGCAGCAGCAAGGCCAGGGCGTAGGTGCCGGCTGCGAGGGCAAAACGTTTGAGCAACAGGCGCTGGATGGCGTTATGGGTCAATCGTTGACTCACCGTGCGAATGGAGGCTGATTGAGTGTCCTACTCTACAGACCGAATGCCACTTTAGTGGCGTGTCTGACAAATGACCATTCAATTTTCAAAGCGAAAAACTGGCGTCAAAGCCATGACCTTCGACTTTCAAAAAATTGCACACAAACCTTTGTGGGAGCGGGCTTGCTCGAGAAGGCGTCGGCACCTCCAACATTGATGTCGCTGACACACCGCCTTCGCGAGCAAGCCCGCTCCCACAAAAAGCCCATCCGCACGTTGCATCGTGTACCTATGCGACCAACGATTGACTGCCGGCGAGTGTACCCGCCTGCGAGGCGCGTTATACTGCCGCGCCTTTTTAGCGTCGCGCCAGCATGCCCGGCGTGCCTTGAAAGGTGCTTGCAACCGACCGATGCACCCAAGCTGCAAGCACCTTAATTGAATGTTCCCGTCTTTTAGAGGAGCGCGACTCATGACCGTGATCAAGCAAGACGACCTGATTCAGAGCGTTGCCGACGCCCTGCAGTTCATTTCCTATTACCACCCCGTTGACTTCATCCAGGCGATGCACGAAGCCTACCTGCGCGAAGAATCGCCAGCGGCCCGTGATTCGATGGCGCAAATACTGATCAATTCGCGCATGTGCGCCACCGGCCACCGCCCGATCTGCCAGGACACCGGCATCGTCACCGTCTTCGTCCGCGTGGGTATGGACGTGCGTTGGGATGGCGCCACCATGGGCCTGGACGACATGATCAACGAAGGCGTGCGCCGTGCCTACAACCTGCCGGAAAACGTCCTGCGTGCCTCGATCCTCGCCGACCCGGCGGGCGCTCGTAAAAACACCAAGGACAACACTCCGGCCGTTATCCACTACTCCATCGTGCCGGGTAACACCGTGGAAGTGGACGTGGCGGCCAAGGGCGGCGGTTCCGAGAACAAGTCGAAAATGGCCATGCTCAATCCGTCCGACTCGATCGTCGACTGGGTACTGAAGACCGTTCCGACCATGGGCGCCGGCTGGTGCCCACCCGGCATGCTCGGCATCGGCATCGGCGGTACCGCCGAGAAAGCCGCGGTCATGGCCAAGGAAGTGTTGATGGAATCCATCGACATCCACGAGCTGAAAAAGCGCGGCCCGTCCAACCGTATCGAAGAGATGCGCCTGGAGTTGTTCGAGAAGGTCAACCAGTTGGGCATCGGCGCCCAGGGCCTCGGCGGCCTGACCACCGTGCTCGATGTGAAGATCATGGATTACCCGACCCACGCCGCTTCGTTGCCGGTGTGCATGATCCCGAACTGCGCCGCCACCCGTCACGCGCATTTCGTGCTCGACGGTTCCGGCCCGGCCTCGCTGGAAGCACCACCGCTGGACGCCTACCCGGAAATCGTTTGGGAAGCCGGTCCGTCGGCCCGTCGCGTCAACCTCGACACCTTGACCCCGGAAGACGTGCAGAGCTGGAAGCCGGGCGAAACCGTCCTGCTCAACGGCAAGATGCTCACCGGTCGCGACGCCGCGCACAAGCGCATGGTCGAGATGCTGAACAAGGGTGAAACCCTGCCGGTAGACCTCAAAGGTCGCTTCATCTACTACGTCGGCCCGGTTGATCCGGTGCGCGAAGAAGTGGTGGGCCCTGCCGGTCCGACCACTGCCACGCGGATGGACAAGTTCACTCGTCAGATCCTCGAGCAAACCGGCCTGCTGGGCATGATCGGCAAATCCGAGCGCGGCCCGACCGCGATCGACGCGATCAAGGACCACAAGGCTGTCTACCTGATGGCGGTTGGCGGCGCGGCTTACCTGGTGGCGCAAGCCATCAAGAAATCCCGCGTGGTGGCTTTCGCCGAACTGGGCATGGAAGCGATCTACGAGTTCGACGTTAAAGACATGCCTGTGACTGTTGCGGTCGACAGCAAAGGCGAGTCAGTACACATCACCGGTCCTGCCATTTGGCAGCAAAAGATCAGTGAGAGTCTGGCGGTGGAAGTGCAATAAGCGCTTCGACTGACTAAGGAAAAAGGCGACAGGAGCAGGCTCCTGTCGCCTTTTTTGTTGCTCATGTTATGGTGCGCCCCCTCCGTAAACATTGTGTAATGCCCGGCATGTCTGAGTCTTCTCGCACCCTGCGCCTGACGCTGTACACCTTTCTTATCCTCGCCGGTGCAGCCCTCGCCGCCACATTGGCCATGCGTCACGCCGAGCGTCAGGCTTTGGTGGAAGACGCGGCCCGCGCCAATCTGCAACTGGGCTTGTACGCCACCTCCCTGCACACCCTGATCGAACGTTACCGCGCCCTGCCCGCCGTGCTGGCGCTGGACCCGGAGTTGCGTTCGGCGCTCAAGGGTTCGGTGAGCCCCGAACAACAGGACGCGTTGAACCGCAAACTGGAAAAAATCAACGGCGCCGCCGAGTCCTCCACCCTGGAACTGCTCGATCACACCGGCCTCGCCGTTGCGGCGAGCAACTGGCGTTTGCCCAGCAGTTACGTCGGCCACAACTACGGTTTTCGTCCCTACTTCAGTCAGACCCGAACCCAGGGCACCGGGCGCTTTTATGCGGTGGGCGTGACCAGCGGAATTCCCGGTTACTTCCTGTCCAGTGCGGTGACGAGTGACGAAGGGCAGTTTCTCGGCGCGATGGTGGTGAAACTCGAATTTCCCGAACTGGAACGCGAATGGCGTCACGGCAGCGACACGCTGCTGGTCAGCGACGCACGCGGGATCATCTTCATCGCCAATCAGCCGGGCTGGCGCTATCGCCTGCTGAAACCACTGAGTGACAGCGATCACGCTGAGTTGAAAGCCACGCGCCAATACGACAAGCAGCCGCTGACGCCCCTGGAATTTCAATCGCTGCGCCGCTTTGACGACAACAGCGATCTGGCGCGGGTAAACGGACCCGACGGCAAAGCGGACTACCTGTGGGAATCCCTGCCGCTGACCTCCGAAGCCTGGACGCTGCACCTGCTGCGCCGCCCGCAGGTGGCGTTCGAAGACAGTCGCAACGCCGCGCTCGCCGCTGCCGGCCTGTGGCTGACGCTGGTGTTTCTGCTGCTGTTCCTCAACCAGCGCTGGCGTCTGGCGAAAATGCGCCAGCGCAGTCGCGAAGAGCTTGAACAGTTGGTGGAAGAACGCACCCGCGACCTGCGCACGGCCCAAGACGGTCTGGTGCAATCGGCCAAACTCGCGGCCCTCGGCCAGATGTCGGCGGCGTTGGCCCATGAAATCAATCAACCGCTGACCGCCCAGCGCATGCAGCTGGCGACCTTGCGCCTGTTACTGGATCACGGCCGGGTCGACGACGCCTACAAGGCGCTCAAACCGGTGGATGACATGCTGACGCGCATGGCCGCCCTCACCGGCCACCTGAAAACCTTCGCCCGCAAAAGCCCCAGCGGCTTGCGCGAGCGTCTGGATTTGGCTTCGGTGGTGGACCAATCCTTGCAACTGCTCGACACGCGTCTTCGTGATGAACAGGTCAGCACCGTGCTGCACCTGACCCGTCCGGCGTGGGTACGTGGTGACGCAATCCGGTTGGAACAGGTGCTGATAAATCTGCTGCGCAATGCGCTGGATGCGATGCAGGATAAACCCTGTAAACGCCTGGAAATCCGCCTCCAAGCCGAAGAACAGCTCTGGCGCCTGAGCGTCATTGACAACGGCAGCGGCATCGCCGAAGAAAACCTGGCGAAGGTCTTCGATCCCTTTTTCACCACCAAACCGGTGGGCGATGGTCTGGGCATCGGTCTGGCCGTATCCTTCGCCATCGTTCACGAATCGGGCGGACGCCTGAGCGCCGATAATCACGACAACGGCGCAGTGTTCACACTCACCCTGCCCATCGACCCGGAGACTCCTGGCGCATGCTGAATTCAGTGATGGTGGTCGACGACGAGAGCAGCATCCGCAGCGCCGTTGAACAATGGCTGAGCCTATCGGGTTTCGAGGTGCAACTGTTCAGCCGCGCCGATGAGTGCCTGGCGCAGTTGCCGAAGCATTTCCCCGGCGTGATCCTCAGCGACGTGCGCATGCCCGGCATGTCCGGGCTGGAACTGCTGGCCGAAGTTCAGCGCCGCGATGCCGACTTGCCGGTGATTCTACTGACCGGCCATGGCGACGTGCCGATGGCCGTCGATGCCATGCGCGATGGCGCTTACGATTTCCTCGAAAAACCCTTCAGTCCGGAAACCCTGCTCGCCAGCCTGCGCCGTGCACTGGACAAGCGCCGGCTGGTGCTGGAAAACCGCGCCTTGCACGTGCAGGCGGACAACCGCGCCAAACTCGACGCAACGCTGCTGGGTGTGTCCCGTGGCTTGCAGACGCTGCGTCGGCAGGTGCTGGATCTGGCGGCGTTGCCGGTCAACGTATTGATCCGGGGTGAAACCGGCAGCGGCAAGGAGCTGGTTGCCCGTTGCCTACATGACTTCGGACCACGCGCCGACAAGCCGTTTGTCGCGCTCAACTGCGCGGCGATTCCCGAGCAGTTGTTCGAGGCCGAGTTGTTTGGTCACGAGAGCGGCGCGTTCACCGGTGCTCAGGGCAAACGCATCGGCAAGCTCGAATACGCCGATGGCGGCACCTTGTTTCTCGATGAAATCGAAAGCATGCCTCTGGCCCAGCAGGTGAAATTGCTGCGGGTGTTGCAGGAGCAAAAGCTGGAGCGCCTGGGCTCCAATCAGAGCATTCGCGTTGATTTGCGGATCATCGCTGCGACCAAACCTGATTTGCTGGATGAGGCCCGCGCCGGGCGTTTTCGCGAGGACCTGGCGTATCGACTGAACGTCGCCGAGTTGCGGCTACCACCGTTGCGCGAGCGCCGCGAGGACATTCCGTTGTTGTTCGAGTCGTTTGCGCAAAAAGCTGCCGAGCGATTGGGCCGGACGTTTCCACCACTCAGCGGCCCGCAGTTGAGCCATCTGCTCAGCCACGACTGGCCGGGCAATGTGCGTGAACTGGCGAACGTTGCTGAGCGGCAGGTGTTGGGGCTGGAGGAGCCTACACCTGCGGGCATCGATCCGGGGCAATCGTTGGCGGCGCAGCAGGAAGCGTTCGAAGCGCATTGCCTGCGCGCGGCGTTGACCCGGCACAAGGGCGATGTGAAAGCGGTGCTTGAAGAGCTGCAACTGCCACGTCGCACGTTCAATGAAAAGATGCAGCGGCATGGGCTTACCCGCGAGATGTTTCTCCCGGACAGCTAGTTTTTGGGTGGCTGGTCTGGCCTCATCGCGAGCAAGCTCGCTCCCACAGGGGTCTGGTGTACACCGTTCAATTGTGGGAGCGAGCTTGCTCGCGATGAGGCCGGTCCAGGCAAAACAAATCCACAAGCTGAATGCGCGGAATTCCGCTTGCGGACCCGAAACACATAAGCGGATTTCCGCTCACTTAAGCATCAACACCCCTCTAAACCGCCCCTCCTCTCCTTGGCACACCTCCTGCTATAGCCCCTGCAGGCTGCGTTTCAACGCGCTCCACAAAAACAATTAAACGAAGGATCCTTCAATGGATAACTCCAACGCCCTGCCCCTTGGGTCGGCTGCCTTGCCGGTCAAAGAAAGAACCACCGCCAGCCGCATCAAATCGATTTTCAGCGGTTCGGTCGGCAACATGGTCGAGTGGTACGACTGGTACGTCTACGCCGCCTTCTCCCTGTACTTCGCCAAGGCCTTCTTCCCCAAAGGCGACACCACCGCACAACTGCTGAACACCGCCGCGATTTTCGCCGTGGGCTTCCTGATGCGCCCGATCGGTGGCTGGCTGATGGGCCTCTACGCCGACAAGGCCGGTCGCAAGAAAGCGCTGATGGCTTCGGTGTATTTGATGTGTTTCGGCTCGCTGCTGATCGCCCTGAGCCCGGGTTATGAAACCATTGGCATTGGCGCACCGATCCTGCTGATTTTCGCCCGCCTGCTGCAAGGCCTGTCGGTCGGTGGTGAGTACGGCACTTCGGCGACCTATCTCAGCGAGATGGCGACCAAGGAACGTCGCGGCTTCTTCTCCAGCTTCCAGTACGTGACCCTGATCTCCGGCCAGCTCATCGCGTTGGGCGTGCTGATCGTGCTGCAAAACATCCTGACCACCGAAGAGCTGTATGCCTGGGGCTGGCGCATTCCGTTCGCCATCGGCGCGCTGTGTGCCGTGGTGGCGCTGTACCTGCGTCGTGGCATGGAGGAGACCGAGTCGTTCAACAAGGTCAAGAAAGAGAAAAAAGAAAGCGCCATGCGCACGTTGATGCGCCATCCGAAGGAACTGATGACCGTGGTCGGCCTGACCATGGGCGGCACCCTGGCGTTCTACACCTACACCACCTACATGCAGAAATACCTGGTGAACACCGTCGGCATGAGCATCTCCGACTCCACCACTATTTCGGCGGCCACGCTGTTCCTATTCATGTGCCTGCAACCGATCATCGGTGGACTGTCGGATAAAGTCGGTCGCCGACCGATCCTGATCGCCTTCGGCATTCTCGGCACACTGTTCACCGTGCCGATCCTGACCACGTTGCACACCATCCAGACGTGGTGGGGCGCGTTCTTCCTGATTATGGCGGCGCTGATCATCGTCAGCGGCTACACCTCGATCAACGCCGTGGTCAAAGCCGAACTGTTCCCGACCGAAATCCGCGCACTGGGCGTTGGCCTGCCGTATGCACTGACCGTGTCGATCTTCGGCGGTACCGCTGAATACATCGCGCTGTGGTTCAAGAGCATTGGCATGGAAACCGGCTACTACTGGTATGTCACCGCGTGTATTGCGGTGTCGTTGCTGGTGTACATCACCATGAAAGACACCCGCAAGCATTCGCGGATCGAGACGGACTGAGTTCGCCAGCGAAAAAAAAATGGGGCAGACCTTAACGGGTCTGCCCCTTTTTTATTGAATCGACACACCCCCTGTAGGAGCGAGCTTGCTCGCGATGTACGACAACGATAAGTTGGGCCGCCTGAAAGAATGCGTCGTCCAAACGTTTTTCGTCGGAACGCCGCCCGGAGCAAGCTAGCTCCTACAGTCCCCCCAAAATAATAACCCAGGCCCCTCCCTCATGCCCGACGACATCCACTTCTACGAACCCGCCAACGGCCACGGCCTGCCGCATGATCCATTCAACGCCATCGTCGGTCCGCGCCCGATCGGCTGGATTTCTTCGCAAGACGCCAACGGTCGCCTGAACCTGGCACCGTACAGTTTCTTCAACGCGTTCAACTACATTCCGCCAATCATTGGATTTTCCAGCGTCGGGCGCAAGGACAGCCTGAACAATATCGAGCAGACCGGCGAGTTCGCCTGGAACCTGGCGACCCGGCCGCTGGCCGAGCAGATGAACCAGAGCTGCGCGATGGTCGCACCGGAGGTCAACGAGTTCGAATTGTCCGGTCTGACGCCCGTCGCGTCGAAAATCATTCAGGTGCCACGGGTGGCCGAAAGCCCGGTGTCCTTTGAGTGCAAGGTCACGCAGATCATTCAGCTGCAGCGGGCCGATGGCAACGTGGTGCCGAGCTGGCTGATTCTCGGCGAAGTGGTGGCCGTGCATATTGCCAAGTGGCTGCTGAAAGACGGCGTGTACGACACCGCGGCGGCAGAACCGATCCTGCGCGGCGGCGGTCCAGCGGATTACTTTCAGCTGGGCCCGGAGGCATTGTTCAAGATGTTCCGCCCGGGGGCGGTCAAGTAATTACCAGATCAGCTCGCCGTCTTCGCCAACGCCCTTGAGGCGGGTCAGTTCCAGGGCGGCAGCCTCGTCCGCGTCTTTGGCGGTCTTGAAGGTTTGATCTTCCAGCAATTTGTTGAAGCGCGGTGCGCCCGAGCCACCGGTCTGTTTGGTGGCAATCGCCGCGTAGTAACCGCCCTCGCGGGGCACTACGGCGGATACGGCTTCGAAGGTTTCAAAGGCTTTGCGTGCCATGTCGCGGATCCTGGCTGAATGAAAATTGAGCCATTAAACCCTCAACCCGCCAGTTTGTGTACCCATGACCGGGAATCACCGAGCGCCTGGGCCACCGATACTTCTTTGAAGGTATGAAAATCCAGGCTGTTGACCACCAGCTCCTGCACCAGCTCGGCGAACACTTCCATGGCCGGGGTGCTGAAGTAGGCGGTCATGGCTTGTTGATGAGTCCAGAAACCGGACACCAGCCACAACTCGGGATCGCATTGCGAATGCTGCAGGGAAAAACTCAGGCAGCCTGGCGCGGTGCGCGACGGTTCGATCAAGGCGCTGAGGCGCGCACCGAGTTCCGCCGAACGCCCGGCGCGGGCGCGGACAAAGGCCATATGACTGACGGGGATCTGCGTAGACATGTTCAACCCTCCCAGGTACGCGAGTGGCAGCCGTGGGACGGGCTGCGACAGGATCCAAGGTTAAGCGCCCGTACGCCGTCCCGTTAGTCGATTCCTGCCGGCTTGTTGCACGATCCTGCGAGGGCGCATGACGTACCTGTAACAATGTGTGAATACTGTCACACGACTGAAACGCGAGGTTCGAGCAAGTTTTTCCCGGCGCGGAATGTCGTCACCACCGAGTCCTTCAACTCGGTGCAGAATCAGGCAAGCTTTTCGCAGGATGTGTCTACCGCCATGCCTTGCACAAATTTAAGCTCAGCTCATTCCCACTGCTTCGCCGAGGATGCCCTGCATGTCGTCGCTCGATCACTTTCAAGCCCCGCTGGACGCCGACATGGAGAAACAGCGCGCGGAACTGGCCGCCATCATCCGCCGCAATACGCAGGAGGATGGCACTTATGCGACTGCCGTCGGCTCACTGTTCATGGGCAAACACAGCCAGTCCCATGACTTCGCCCCGGTGCTGGCGCAACCGGCGTTGTGCATCATGGCGCAGGGGCGCAAAGAGGTTCGGCTGGCCGATGAGTACTTCAATTACGACCCGTTGAATTATCTGGTGGTCTCGGTCTCCATGCCCCTGAGCGGTCGGGTGGTGAATGTCACGTCTGAAGAACCGATCCTTGCGGTGCGGCTGGACATTGATCCGGCGGAAATCACCGCGCTGATTGCCGACGCCGGGCCTTTGGGCGTACCGACCCGCCCTACCGGTCGCGGGTTGTATGTCGAACGGATCGACACCGCGATGCTCGACGCGGTGCTTCGCCTGGCCCGATTACTGGATACACCGAAAGACATCGCCATGCTCGCGCCGCTGATACGCAGGGAGATTCTCTATCGCTTGTTGCGCAGCCCGCAGGGCCATCGCCTGTATGAAATTGCCATCGCCAACAGCCAGAGCCACCGCATCAGCCAGGCGATCAAATGGCTCAACGGCAATTATGAGCAACCGCTGCGCATTGACGATCTGGCGAAGGAAGTGAACCTGAGCGTGTCGACGTTGCATCACCGGTTCAAGGCCATGACGGCGATGAGTCCGTTGCAGTATCAGAAGCAATTGCGCTTGCAGGAAGCGCGGCGGTTGATGCTGGCAGAAGGGCTCGAAGCGTCGGCGGCGGGGTATCGGGTCGGGTATGAAAGCCCGTCGCAATTCAGCCGGGAGTACAGCCGGTTGTTCGGGGCGCCGCCGTTGCGGGATTTGGCGCGATTAAGGTTGACGGTTTAGTTGAGATTTGTGTGGGTTGTGACGGCCTCATCGCGAGCAAGCTCGCTCCCACAGGGGTTTGGTGTACACCAATCCAATGTGGGAGCGGGCTTGCTCGCGAAGGGGCCAGTCCAGTCAGCCTGCCTCTAGGGTCAGGCGCCGAGTACGCGGCACGCCTGCGCCGGCAACGTCACCGACACCGGATTGCCAATGCTCAACCCAAACCCCTGAGACGGCGTGCTCAACGCGGTGAACGAAACCCCGGAACACTCCACCGTCGTCTCGATCGTCGCGCCGATGTCACGCACGAACGTCACCTTGCCCAGTAGCCGATTCCCCGCCGTCGCCTGCGGATGCGACAGTTGCAGGTCTTCAGGGCGGATCAGCATTTTCACCTTCTCGCCGACCACGATGCTGCTGCAGATCGGCACTTCCAGCGCATCGCCACCCGGCAAACCAATCTTGCCGTTGCCCAGCGCCGTGGCTGGAAAGATGTTGCCCGAGCCGATGAAGTCCGCGACGAACTCGTTCGCCGGATGACGATAAATCTCGATCGGCGTGCCGACCTGCTGCACGCGATGCTCACCCAACACGACTACGATATCGGCCATGGTCATCGCCTCACGCTGGTCGTGGGTCACCATGATGGTGGTGATGTTCAGACGCTGTTGCAGCTGACGAATTTCCACCTGCATCGACTCCCGCAACTTGGCGTCCAGCGCCGACAGTGGTTCATCCAGCAGGAGGATTTTCGGGTGGTTGGCAATCGCCCGGGCAATCGCCACGCGCTGACGTTGGCCGCCCGACAGTTTCGACACCGGGCGGTTGATCATTTCCTGCAACTGAATCAGTTGCAGCAACTCCACCACCCGCGCCTGCTGGTCAGCCTTGCTGACCCCGCGCAGTTTCAGCGGATAGGCGATGTTTTCTCCCACGGTCATGTGCGGGAACAACGCCAGGGATTGAAACACCATGCCGAAATTACGTTGATGCGCCGGCGTGTGGCCGATGTCCTCACCGTCCAGGCGAATCTCGCCGCCGGTCAGGGTTTCGAGCCCGGCAATCATCCGCAGCAGCGTGGTTTTGCCGCAACCCGACGGGCCGAGAAAACACACCAGTTTGCCTTCCGGCAAATGCAGGTTTACATCCTTTACCGCGCAGGCCGAGCCGTAGTGTTTCTCGACGTTTTCCAGAATCAGACCAGACATATGAAGCACCTCAAGAATCAGAACGAAACGCCACCTTCACCGACCAGCTTCTCCAGCGCCCAGATGAGGACGAAGTCGATCAGCACGATCAGCACGGCAAACGAAAACACGGTGGGGTCGAGTGACGACACGGTGCGGCTGTACATCCAGATCGGCACGGTCATCACGTCGATGGTGTAGAGGAAATAGGTCACGGTGAACTCGTTGAATGAAACGATGAACGCCAGCAGCATCCCCGCCAGGATCCCCGACTTCATCAGCGGCACCACCACATCGACAATCGCCCGCAACGGTGAGGCGCCGAGCATTTGCGCGGCCTCTTCGACTTCGCTGCCGATGGAGAGCATCGCCGCGGTGCAGTTTTTCACCACGAACGGCAGCGCCAGAATCACGTGGGCAATCACCAGCCGCGAGGTGGTCATCTGGAACGGCAGGCTGTCGAACACCAGCAGCAACGCCAGGCCCAACACCACCATCGGAAACACCAAGGGCAAAGACATAAGCTGCAGCGCCACTGCTTTGCCACGGAACTCGCAACGGGTCAGCGCGTAGGCCGCCGGCACGGCGATGATCGTGGCGAAGACCATGGTCAGGCACGCCACCATCAGGCTGGTGGTCATGGCTTTGCCGAGGCTCAGCACATCGCTGGAATCCGGCGACACGAACGTGTGCCAGGCCGCCTTGTACCATTGCAGGCTGTAGCTGCTCGGCGGAAAGTCGAGGTTCGACGCACCGCTGAACGACATGACAATCATGGTCAGGATCGGCAGCACCGCCAGCAGCAGAATGAAGCCCGAGAGGATGCCGGCAAATTTGCCGGTATCGCCCGGCAACAGTGTGTGACGCTTCTTGATCACAGCGCTCATTGCGAAGCCTCCAGCATGCGCCGACGACGGCCAGTGATGTATTCGGACAAGGTCATGATCGCGAGCGTGGTGACAATCAGCACCACACCGGCGGCGGAGGCGGCGGGCCAGTTCATCAGCGGGGCGATCTGGTCATGCACCATCACCGCCAGCATCGGCACGCGCCGGCCGCCGAGCAGCAAAGGCACCACGAAACTGCTGGCGTTGTAGGCGAATACCAACGTCGCGCCGGTAATGATCCCCGGCAAACTCATCGGCAGAACGATTTGGCGGAATACCTGCAAGCGACTGGCGCCAAGGGTGGCGGCGGCCTCTTCGTACGTACGGGCGACGCCGCGCATGGCGCTGGCAATCGGCAACACGGCCAACGGGAAGGCGGTTTGCACCAGCCCCATCAACACGCCGTTCTGGTTGTACAGCAGCATGATCGGTCGCTTGATCAGGCCCATGCCCATCAGCGCCTGATTGAGCATGCCGCCCGGGCCGAGAATCACCAGCCAGCCGTAGCTTTGCAGCAGCAGGTTGACCAGCAACGGCAGCAGAACCGCGGCGAGGAAGATCCTGCGCACAAACGGCGAAGTCAGGCGCGACATGGTGTAGGCCACCGGGATCGCTAGCACGACGGCGATCACCGCGCTGATCAGCGCCAGGCGCAAGGTCAGCAGCAAGGATTTGAGGTAATACGGTTCCAGCAACTGGGCATAACTGGCCAGGCTGAACCCGGTCCATTCCGCGCCTTTGGTCCCCACGCTCATGCGCAGCACCAGCAGGCTGGCGGCGATCAGCACGCCCAGAAACAGCATCGACGGCGACAGGAAAAACCAGGCGCGCGTCGTCGGCGAAACACCCCGACGGGCGCGCGCCGCAGCGGTAACGACCGGATGAGTCAGAGGTTGGTGTTCCATAGAAAGGGTCTCGTCAATGGAAGGCAGCTGGCGAACACAAGACTCGAAGCCACATGGACCCCTTGTGGGAGCGAGCTTGCTCGCGATAGCGGTGTATCAGTCGACATCAATGGTGAATGTCAGTCAGCTATCGCGAGCAAGCCCGCTCCCACAGTGTTTTGCAGTGTTTGATGGGCTTGAGTTCGCTACTCAATCAGGAAGAAAAGATTTCCGTGTAACGACGAATCCATTGGTCATGCACGGTGGCCAGGAAGGCGTTGTCGTGCATGATTGCTTTCTCGGCGATCTGATCCGGCGTGAGGATGTACGGGCTCTTGCGCGCTTCGGCGGAAATGATCGCCTTGGCGTTGACCGGGCCGTTGTAGATGTCTTCAGCCATCTTGCCCTGCACCAGCGGATCCAGAGAGTGGTTGATGAACGCGTAGGTCAGGTCGGTATCGCCCGGACGATTCTTCGGCATCACCGAGAGCATCAGGTCGGTGTAGAAACCTTCCTTCATGCCGAACGTGGCGCCCAGGCCGTAGGCCGGATCGCGAATCTGTTTCGGAAAGAAGGCCGGCGCGTACAAGCCGCCCATGTCCAGGGAACCGGTGCGGAACAGCTCGGCGATCTGGTTCGGGTTTTCGCCGAGAGTCACCACGCGGTCCTTCAATTCGGCAAGTTTCTTGAAGCCCGGTTCGATGTTGTGTTCGTCACCACCGGCCAGTTTGGCGGCGATGATGATCAGGTCCATGGCCTCGGTCCAGTTCGGCGGCGGCAGGAAGATGTTTGGCGACAGCTCCGCGTCCCACAAGGCAGCGTAGCTGTTAGGCGCCTCTTTGATGGTGCGAGTGCTGTAGACCAGGCTGTTGCACCAGAGCAGGTAACCGATCCCGTGGCCATTGGCGCCGGTGCGGTATTTCTCCGGGACATCGACCAGGTTGGGAATGCGGTTGAGGTCAGGTTTTTCCAGCAGGTTGGCGGCGGCCAGACCTTCGGCGCCGACGCCGGCCAGGGTGATGATGTCGTACTGCGGACGATCACCAGCGGCCTTGAGTTTGGCGACCATTTCCGAGGTACTGCCGGTGCGGTCAGCAATGACCTTGCAGCCGTATTTGTCTTCAAAGGTGGCGGCGATATTGCGCAGCGCGGCCAGGCCGGTGTCGTCGGACCAGGTCAGCAAGCGCAGGGTCTTGCCCTGAAAACGGGTGTCGCTGGCGTTGGCCCGCACGAAGGGCAAGCTCATGGCCGCCGCAGCCACCGAGGCCACGCCCACGGTTTTGATGAATTGACGTCTGTTTAAATCATGCTCGCCCATGAAGGACTCCCTTTGTTTTTTTAAGTATGAGGTTGGTCGCAACCGTTGCATCCGCGCGGTCAGATCAGCTGTAAACCCCCGGTTTCAAAGGACTTGAGCTGAGCCGACCGCTTCATCCTGAGGTCGTGCAAAACACCTGACTATCGATAAATATTCATTGAAGCCATGACGCCAATGCATGCCTCAACAAGAGGCATGCGCTCACCTTTTTCGTGCCGTCAGACGGCGCGAATCACGTGTTTGATTTCCTGGAAAGCCTGCAAGCCCCACGGCCCCAACTCGCGGCCGATGCTGCTCTGCTTGTAGCCACCCCAGGCGGTCTGCGGGAAGATCACTTGCGGCGCGTTGATCCATACAAGCCCCGCCTGCAAAGCGTTGGCGACCCGATCGGCCGCCTCGGCGTCGCGGGTAACGACGCTCGCCACCAGACCGAACTGGCTGTCATTGGCCAAGGCTATCGCCTCGGCTTCGGTGTCGAAACTGCGCACGCAGATCACCGGGCCGAAAATCTCTTCACACCACAACGCACTGTCGAGGGGCACTTCGGTGAAAATCGTCGGCTGCAAAAAATAGCCGCGAGGAAGATCTGCAGGACGATTACCGCCGCATATCAACTTGGCGCCGGCACTCAAACCGCGATCGATGTGGCCAAGCACGCGCTGGTATTGCGCCTGATTGACCAGCGCGCCCATCTCCACATTTGGGTCGAACGGGTCGGCCACGCGAATGGCTTCGGCGCGCGCCTTCAGGCGCAGGAGGAATTCGTCGGCCAGCTCATCGGCGACCAGCACGCGGCTGGTGGCCGAACACATTTGCCCGGCGTTGAAGAAACCGCCGCCACAGGCCACTTCCACCGCGAGGTCGATGTCGGCATCGGCCAGCACCAGCAGCGAGGATTTGCCGCCCAGTTCCAGGCTCACGCCCTTCACGGTTTCGGCGGCGCGCTGCATCACCTGCACGCCTACCGCGTTGCTGCCCGTAAAGGAAATCTTTGCGATGCGCGGGTCCGCCGAGAGCGGCGCACCCACCCCCAGACCGGTACCGCAGACCACGTTGAACACGCCCTTCGGCAAGCCGGCCTCGGCGATGATCGCCGCCAGTTCCAGCTCCGGCAGTGGCGTCACTTCGGAAGGTTTCAGCACCACGCAACACCCGGCGGCCAGGGCCGGTGCGAGTTTCCAGGCGGTGGTGACCATCGGAAAGTTCCACGGCACGATCAGCCCGACCACCCCGCACGGCTCGCGGCGCACGCGGGCGCTGAAGTCGTCGCTGGGCAGCTCGACGTTGCTGTCCTGTCTGGCGTCGAGGCTTTCGGCCAGACCGGCGTAATACTCGAACGTGGCGATCACGTCATCGACGTCGATGGCCGCTTCGAACAGTGGCTTGCCGTTGTTGCTCGACTGCAACTGCATCAACTGCTCACGACCGGCCTGGACGCCTGCGGCAATGTTGCGCAGGATCGCGCCACGCTCGGCGCCAGTGGTCTGCGACCAGCTTTTGAAGGCGTCGGTTGCGGCGATCACCGCTCGATCGACAGCCTGAGCGTCGCCGCCATTTACGGTGGTCAGCAGCGCTTCGGTGGCCGGGTTGATCACGCGAAGGTGTTCGCTGCCGGCCGACCATTGGCCATCGATGAACAGACCATCGAGCGTCGTTGGAAAACTCATTTGGACACCGCCTTCATCCACTGAGTCTGATCGATCTCGATCAGGGTCGGCCCCTGTCGATCGGTGGCGCCACGCAGTGCACTGCGCAACTGATCAACACCGTCGACCGCTTCAGCCGCGCAACCCAGCGCCTTGGCGACACCGATGAAGTCCGGGGTATAGATGTCCACGCCGACCGGTTCGATGGCGCGGTTGACCATGTATTTCTTGATCTCTTCGTAACCCTGGTTATTCCACAGCAGGACGATCACCGGCGTGCGCGCTTCAACGGCGCTGGCCAGTTCCGGCAAAGTAAATTGCAGGCCGCCGTCGCCAATCAGACACACCACCGGAGGGCGCGCGCCGCTTGCAACGCTACCGCCGAGCCAGGCGCCAATCGCCGCCGGCAACGCGTAACCAAGGGTGCCGTAACCGGTGGACGAGTTGAACCAGCGACGCGGGCGTTCCGGGTTGAAAGTCAGGTTGCCGGTGTACACCGGCTGAGTCGAATCACCGACGAACACGGCGTCCGGCAATTCGTGCAGAACGGTTTCGAGGAAGCGAGTCTGGGCCAGCGTCGGAGCGTCCCAAGTGGCGGAGAGGTCTTCGCGCAGACGTGCGGCGCGGACCTGGCCCCAATCGTTGCGGCGCTCGGCCAGCGACTTGTGGGACAGCGCGCTCAATAAAGCCTGGGCCGCGTTGCGCGAGTCGGCCACCAAGGCGACTTTCGGCGGATAGTTGCGCACGGTCTGGTCGGGGTCGATGTCCACGCGCAGCAGCACGCCCGGAATCTCGAAACCACCGGCAAAGGTGACGTCGTAGTCGGTTTCGGCCAGTTCGGTGCCGATCGCCAACACGACATCGGCCTCCGCCACCAGGGCGCGGGTCGCGACGAGGCTTTGGGTCGAACCGATCAGCAGCGGATGGCTGGATTCGAGCATGCCTTTGGCGTTAATGGTCAGGGCCACCGGCGCGTCGAGCAGTTCGGCCAGTTGTGTCAGCTCGGCAGCCGCATCGATGGCGCCGCCACCGGCAAGAATCAGTGGGCGCTTGGCCCCGGCGAGCAGTTCAGTCATGCGACTGATCGCGCTTGGCGAAGCCCCGGCACGGTCAATGTTGACCGGCAGGCTGCCGAGCAGGTCATCGGCCTCTTCGACCAGCACGTCCAGCGGAATTTCGATGTGCACGGGACGCGGGCGACCGGCCTGGAACAGGGCGAAGGCGCGGGCCAATACGCCCGGCATCTCGGACGCCGACATCAGGGTGTGGGAAAACGCCGCCACTCCGCCGACCAGTGCGCTCTGGTTCGGCAGTTCGTGGAGCTTGCCGCGACCGCCGCCCAACTGGCTGCGCGATTGCACGCTGGAGATCACCAGCATCGGAATCGAATCGGCGTAGGCCTGGCCCATGGCGGTGGTGATGTTGGTCATGCCCGGGCCGGTGATGATGAAGCACACACCCGGCTTGCCGCTGGTGCGAGCGTAGCCGTCGGCCATGAAACCGGCGCCCTGTTCGTGACGCGGAGTGACGTGGTTGATGCTCGAACGGGCCAGACCGCGATACAGCTCCACGGTGTGAACCCCCGGAATGCCGAACACCTGCTCGACCCCGTAATCTTCGAGTAACTTGACCAATACTTCGCCGCACGTCGCCATGTCTTTGCCCTTCTTGTTCGATTGAGACGCCGGGCCTGCGCAGTGTTTATGATGATTGGGCAGGTCCAGGGATGGCCTCATTGGAACGGGCGACACGTAGCCGCAACAATGGATAAAAAGTCATACTAGCCATGTCCTCATGTCATACCTTGGATCCCAATGAAACGATTGCCTCCCCTGCCGGCGCTGCACACTTTTCTGATCACCGCGCAGTGCTGCAACTTCACCCGTGCGGCCGAACAGCTATTCATCACCCAGGGTGCGGTGAGTCGGCAGATCGCCGGGCTGGAAGAACATCTGGGTTATGAGCTGTTCATCCGCCAGGCACGAGGACTGGACCTGACGGCGCAAGGACGGGAGTGGCTGCCAAGGGTGCAGCAGATTTTCGGTTTGATCGATGAGGCGGTGGAGCAGATCGGCGAGAAGCGCGAAACCCTGCAACTCAAGGCGCCGACCTGCGTGATGCGCTGGTTGTTGCCGCGTCTTTTGCAGTGGCAACGGGAGCGTCCGGACGTGCCGGTGGAGCTGACCACCACAGTCAAGCACGGCGTGGATTTCCATCGCGAACAATTCGATGCGGCGGTGATGTATGGCGCACCACCCGACAGCGCGCTGACTTCTTATCTACTGTTCGATGAGCAACTGACGCCAGTCTGTTCACGGCCGATGCTGGAAGGGCCGATTGCCTTGCACACGCCGGCCGACCTGCAACAGCACTTGCTGCTGCACCCGACGCGGGATGAACGCGACTGGAATGCCTGGTTGAAGGCGGCGGATCTTCAATTGAGCAACGTCAGCAAAGGCCAGCATTTCGAGACCCTGGACCTCGCGATGTCGATGGCATCACAAGGAACCGGGGTCGCCATCGGTGACTGGTCCCTCATCGGCGAGGACTTGCGCGCTGGCCGATTGGTGATGCCCTTTGAGCTGAAGGTACGAACGGGGTTGGCGTATTACCTGGTTCATCCCCGGAAGCCAACCCCGAGTGGGCCATTGGCCGAGTTGCTGGATTGGCTGCAAACTCAGGCCCATGCACCGTCATAGAGGAATCAACGCCAGGTGATTTGCCTCAGGTAGTTGAGCATCGCTTCATGGGATCCGGCCATGAGCTGAATGGATTGCACATCGCGAATCGACTGGGGCTGACTTGTCTTCGAAAATTGCACATAGGCTGCCAGAACCTTTTCGGCTTCCCGCAGCCAGTTCCCAGTCATCTGATCCAGCGCCCCAATGGCCTCGAGTTTTTCCAGTTTGCGGCCCTGATCACGCATCTGTGTATCGATATCAGCCAGTTCTGACCGCGCGTTTTCGAGCCGAATGCCAACGCCATCCCTCGCTTCCGCAAGGCTCGCATAGCGGCGCCCTTCTTCAATGCCTTCCAGATTGCCTTTGAGACGTTTGAGCACCAACTCCAGAAACTCACGGTCTGGTTTTTTCGTGGCCACGAGTTTGATGGCCGCTTCAATTTCAGCGGCGCCGGGGATCTGCTTATTGAAAATATCCAGCCAGCCCGGCGCATTGAACTGGGAGATTTGCAGGTCGATAGTGCGTTTTTCCAATAGAAGTTTTTCGTGATCGTCTGTCAGTCTGGCGGCACTCTGGCGCAGCCGCGCAAGCCGGTCTGATTCGATCCGGACAAGGTCTGTTCCAACATCGGAAAAACTGATTTCGTCCAGGTTCTGAACAATTTGCTTCAAGTGATGTACCGCGCTATCCACCGGTACCTGCGCACTTGCAACGCGACGGGAGCAATACTTCACCAGCTCGTCGATTTTCTCTTCGCAGACGCTGGGCGAAATAGTCGAGGTGCGTTGAATCTCTTCAATACGCATCAGAACGGTGGCGAATCCGACGTTGCTAAGTGAAGCGACTACCCGCCTGATATCTTCGCCAATCTGCTGATCATCCGCATTCAGTTGATTGCGTACGTACAGGGTTTTTTCCTGGACCCCGGGCAGGAAGGCGAATGTTTTACCAGCCACCGCAAGATTGAAGTGATTTTGGCTGGCTTTCATGACCTGCCTGTCGGGCAGATCAAAATTATTGGCATTATTAAACGTAAAAACTGTCATGAACATTTCATCCTTGAATTAATTAAATAGACGACTCAACCAACGACTTCATTAAACACCTTGGACAACGCGCGGGCATGTCCCGAAATCACCCTCCAAGGCTCAACGACCGCCTGCAAATCCAGAACCAGCATATTCAGATCCAGAGCATTATCAACTTCTGACAATCGAACTGCAGACTCATCTATGTTGAGCCAGATAATGGCCCATACGTCTTCCAGGTTCCTGGCGCCTTTCTCTGCATCAACCATCAATGTTCTTATATCAATCAAGCGCCCTGCCAAATCATTCATCAGCTTCGATATATTGGCACTGCGCATTTGCTCCAGCAGTGCACCTCGCCGTTCAAGCATGCGATTTTTCTCAGCCCTGACGCGTTCAGCCTGCGATCCAAAAATGCCACCGGTAATAGCAACACCAATCGGCCCGAACACTAATCCGGTAAAGGCGTAGCCAACCAAACCGCTGTACTCGGCAAGCTTTTCGGCGATTCGCTCATCCAGCTCTTTAAGTTCGAGCTTCAACTGTTCATCCTTGGCATCTTTTTCAATCCCGGCCGCTTCAACATCACGCACTTTAATATTGATTGCGGGCAGGAGATCTTCCGTTATTTTTCGGGAAAACTCAGTGGCAAGCGCTTTAACACTACTAACTCGATTATAGAAATTTTCAATATCAGATTTCATGCGCCCGAGGTACCTGATCAGGCTGTTCACCTTCTCTGTGTCGGAGTTGCCGAGCGGAATTGAGGCCAGCGCTGCCTGCTCCTCAGGCGTCAGAGTGTCAATCGTACCGAACAGATTCCTGTAACCAGTGAAGCTCTTCAGGTGATCGACGACCAATGCCCCGGTGTTAATAAAGCCTCTGGAAAATAGATCAAGTCGTCCACCGAGATCTTTTGTTTCGCGCTCCAGCGTCCCCCAGGAAAGCGCATGTTTATGAATTTCCTGGTGCAACGCTTGTATATCCCTAGGCTCCAACCCCGCCGAATCGGCGTGTATATAACCGAGCAATCTCTCCACCGCGCCCAAGTCGACCGGTAGAAGAAGGCTCAAATTGACATAGCGTTTGATGGCAACAATGTTGCTTTTCTTTACTATAAAAGTTCCGTCCTTGTAATCAGGGGCATTTTTACCAGCCATCACGCCAAAGTATTGCACCGGCACATACTTGGCTGCTTCAGTAACCGTTTCCACCCCTTCCAGATTATCAACAGCGTCCAGCGCGACTCGCTTTAATTGACTTCCTAAATCCTGTCTCATATCCACTTCCATAAAAATCCAGCTGAAAAGAATCACAATCCAGTTAATCAAGCCTCAGAAAACTCAAGCACCTGAAAACAATGATTAACGCAGATCGACACTAACCGGCCAGATTCCAACATTCAATCGGAACAATGAAGCAATGACGTAGGAAACTAAAACCACGTGACTGTCGAATTTTAACGCCGGCAAAAACTACTCGAAATTTTAAAGATGTTCCGCTGCAATCGAACTTAAAAAAACACACTGCTTGCTTACCACTTGAAAATTCAAGAAACGAAAACTTACGACCAATCCATTAAAAAACAAAAAGCACACACGCTGTACAGGGTGGGTGCTTTATGTAACTTATGTATGAATAACTGACTGTAAAGCGCTGAAGTCGATGGGCAGCGGTTTTAAATGCGGGTTACCACTTAATCTCGCCCTTGGCGACTTTTGCGCTCAACTCCAGTGAGCTTTCCTCGCCCAGTGTCGGGTAGCGCTTTTTCATCGCTGCCATCAATGCAGCGGAATCTTTGGCCTTGGCGGCTTCTTTGTCGAAAGCCTTGATGTAATCGCCGGTGAACTGAACAGCCGCCAGGGAACGCGCGCTCTGACCGAGGTAGTGACCCGGCACGATGGTGTTCGGTTTCAGGGTTTCTATGGCGTGCAGGGTAGCCAACCAGTCAGCGTGGGATTGCGCGGTTTGGGTGTCGGCCATCCACACGTGAATGTTTTCCGCGACGACCACACCACCGACCACTGCATTGATCGACGGGATCCACACAAAGGTGCGATCCGGTTGCTTGCCCTCAAGCCCTACCACCTGCAACTTCTGCCCTTCGAGCATCAGGCTGTCGCCTTTGAGCACGCCTGGCACGATGGTTTTGGCCGGCACATCGGCGCCCATTTTCGGCCCCCAAAAAGCCAGTTTGCCGTCGACGGTTTTCTTGATGTGGTCCACGGTGGGCTGCGAGGCGAGTACTTTGGCGTTGGGGAACGCAGCGGTCAGGGTGTCGAGCCCGAAGTAGTAATCCGGGTCACCGTGGCTGATGTAAATGGTAGTCAGTTGCTTGCCGCTGGCGCGGATTTTCTCCACCACCTGCTCAGCCTGGGATTTGCCGAATTGCGCGTCCACCAGGATCGCGTCTTTCTCGCCGCTGACCAAAACCGAGGTCACCGGGAAGATCGCTTTGTCACCCGGGTTGTACACATCCAATGTCAACGTCGAGGCCGCCGCGTGGGCTGCGAAGCCAAGGGTGGCCGTGGCCAGCAAAATGCGCTTGAGGGAAGTGAAACCGATCATCTGTTGCTCCGTTGTCCGAGTACGTGTTTGGCGATGGAACAGAGCTTAGTTGCCTGACTCAGTACAAAAAATGCGATGCTGGAACATAGTTTGTTTCTGAAAGCGGGCAAATCATGGATCGTCTACAAGCAATGCGCGTGTTCGTTACGGTGGTCGATCTCGGAAGCCAGTCGGCCGCCGCCGATCACCTGGACCTGTCGCGGCCGGTGGTTTCGCGGTATCTGGCGGACCTGGAAGACTGGGTCGGCGCCCGCCTGATGCACCGCACCACGCGAAAGTTGAGTCTGACCGCCGCCGGCAGTGAAACTCTGCCGCGCTGTCGGCAGATGCTCGACTTGTCTTCGGACATGCAGGCCGCCGTCAGCGAACCTGACGATGCGCCGCGCGGACTGCTGCGGATCAGCGTCAGCACCTCGTTTGGCCAGGCACAGTTAGCGGACGCGATGGCCGCCTACGTCAGGCGATACCCCCACGTCAGCATCGACCTGCAGATGCTGGACCGCACGGTAAACCTGGTGGATGAGCGTATCGATCTGGCCATTCGCACCAGCAATGACCTGGACCCAAACCTCATCGCCCGACGGCTGACGGTCTGCCGATCGGTGATCTGCGCCGCTCCCGCTTACCTGCAACAACATCCCGCACCGACAAAAATCGAAGACCTGAGCCAACACAATTGCCTGACGCACTCCTATTTCGGCAAAAGCCTGTGGCATTTCGAACGGGACGCCGAACCGGTCTCGGTGCCGGTGCAGGGCAACATCAGCGCCAATGAAGCCAGCACGCTGCTGCGCGCGACGATGGCCGGCGCCGGGGTGGCGATGCTGCCCAGCTATCAGGCCGGTGTGCATATTCACAACGGTGAACTGATCCGGCTGCTGCCCCAGGCCGAACCGCGCCGGATGAACATCTACGCGGTGTATGCCTCCCGCAAGCACATGCCCACGGCGTTGCGCAGCGTGCTGGATTTTCTGGTGTTGAGATTCCCGGAAGAGCCAGAGTGGGATGCTGGCCTGTAACCGGATCAAAATGTGGGAGCGGGCTTGCTCGCGAAGGCGGTGGATTATCCAACACAGATAGTGACTGACCCACCGCCTTCGCGAGCAAGCCCGATCCCACATGGGGATATCAATGTTCTGAATACCGGGTTACATGCGAAACCACCTGACTGGCAACTCACTGCCGCTGACCTATGCTGAAAGTAGTACCCAAGGGTATTCGTTCAGAGGTCAACGCCATGAACATCAAAACAAGAAGATACCTCGCGATTTTCATCACCTGCGCGGCCACGCTGGCGCTGTATGGCACAGCGGCCTGGCGCGTCGAGCAGTTGCGGCAACTGCCCCGCGAATACGCGAGCTGTAACTTCGAGCGTTGCATCCCCCACAACGCGACCCTCAACGCCCTTCGGTAACGAAAGTAATCAGGCCTCGCTGTCCTGATCGGCCTTCAAGCGGTCGCGAAAGGCCTTGGGCGAGATCCCTACCCGGCGCCGGAACAGGCGCGTGAAGTTGGTCGGGTCGGAAAACCCCAACACGTCGGACATTTCGTAAATGGTCATGCTGGTGTAGGTCAGCAAGCGCTTGGCTTCCAGCAATTGCCGCTCGTGCATGATCTGCAACGCCGGTTGCCCCGCCAGTTCGCGACAGGTGCCGTTGAGGTGCGACACGGAAATCCCCAGCCGATGCGCCAGGTCCTCGACCTTGACGTGTTGGCGATAGGTCTCTTCCACCAGTTGGATAAACCCATTGAGGTATTCCCGAGCGCGCTGCGGACGCTGACTGGCCGAGCGACGCTGCAGCGCCTGACGGCTGACCCACACCATAATCACGCTGACCAGCGAATGCATGAGCATTTCGCGGGCCGGTTGATGGCCGGTGTATTCGTTTTGCAAAGCAGAGAACAAACTGTTGAGGTACTCGCTGTCAGGGCCGGCCAGATAACTTTCGGCCTGGGCCAAGGCATTCACCGAGTTGCCCAGTTGCGCCTGAAGATGGGCAACCAGCGGCGCGGCCAAAGTCACGACAAACCCTTCGACATCCTCGGAAAAACGATAACCGTGCACCGAGAGCGGCGGCAGCACCAGGATGGCCGGTTCGCTCAACTGCCGACGTTTGCCTTCGATTTCAAGCTCTGCCTGACCTTTGAACACAAAGAGCAACTGGCATAAATCGGCGTGTCGATGGGGTTTGATTTCCCATTGATGTTCGCGGCCGCGCCTGGAAATGGTCTCGCAGTGCAGCAAGTCCGGAGTCGGCCAGTCCAGGCTTTCACCGTAGAGTTTGAACACCGGCATCGAAGGCAGGTCAGGCTTGTTCATAACTTCAATCCAGGCCTCGGGAGGTGGCGGGCGATAATCGCACCGATTGGCAGAATGCACAGCTATCGACTCAGTTTTCACCTTCAATTGACAGACCCGCAAGTGAAAAATGCAAGCACTCGATCCATAAAAATAATTCACCGACTCTGGTCGCGTGGACCGAGTCGCAAAATGGTATTGCAGCGGATCACCAAGCCTTCACACTCAAGGCCTGGCTCGCAACTGCTGCTGCAAATTCTGAATTTGCGCCTGCAGGGAGTTGATGTTGCGGGTGACCTGGCCACGGAAGGCGTCGAACTCCGCGGTGTTGGAAGAGCCCGCCGAGCGGTTGTCCTGCTGGCTTTTGAGCACGATCATGTCTTGTTCCAGACGCTCAATGGCGGCGCTCGGGTTGCCTTGTTTTTTCAGCGCAACGATGTCGGAACCGAGGCTTTTGAGCTGTGCGTCGAAGATGTCAGTGCCCGGCGGAGCATTTTTCAGCGCGGTCAGTTCATTGCTCAAGGCTTTGACCTGGGCCTGCAATTGCGTGTTGGCCGTCTGGAACTCGGTGTTCTGCGCGGTGGCTTGCGCCAGGCGCTTATCCAGATCGGTGGTTTGCGCGGTCATCTGCGCCAGACGTTTGTCCAGATCCGAGGTCTGGCCGACAACGCCTTGCTGCTGCTTGCTCTGATCCTGAAGCTTGCTTTCCAGCTGCCTGATTTGCAGTTTCAGCGCTTCGCTGTCGCTGTTGACATTAGTCTGGCTGGCGACGACTTTGCCGGAAATGTCCTGCAAGCGCCCCGCCGCGTCCTCACTGATGCGCGCGAAACTTTCCTGGGTCGCCACCAGTTGCTGTTCCATCAGCGAGATTTGCTGAAAGCTCCACCAGGCCAGGCCGGCGAACGCAAAGAACATGGCGCCGACCAGTGCCCACAACGGGCCGGTACTGGCAGCCTTGACCTTGACCACCGGCGGGGTGCGCGAATGAACCGTGGTGCGCGCGGTGGTCGGAAAATCATCGTCATCGGGGAAGTCTGCACGCAGGCTCGGTACATCGTCGAAGTCGTCGTTGGCATCGTTACGCATGGACATTGAGTCAACCTTTGTGGAACGCGGTGATGGCTTGATGCGGCGAAGTATAAACCCGTCAGCTGCATCGATTGACCTTTCATTCCCGGGCTCGGTTCAGTATCGGGGCTGCGTGTGTGTCAATGAATGTCCTGGGCTTTCCACCAGCCGCAGAATTCATCGAGAGCGGTCCAGAGACTGACTTTCGGATCGTAGTCCAGATAATGCCGCGCACGACTGATGTCCAGGGTGAAATTTTTGTTCATCACCTGCATGCCGAGGCGCGACAGGGTGGGCTCGGGGCGACCCGGCCACAGCTTGCACACGCCCTCGTTGAGCGCCGCGACAGCGTAGGCCAGGCCGTAGGAACGGTAGCGGGTCACCTGTGGGACATCCATCTTGCGCATGACGTAATTGACCACGTCCCACAACGGAATCGGCGTTCCGTTGCTGATGTTGTAGGCCTTGCCCAACGCCGATCCGCTGGCGAGCAAACTGCTGAGCAGCGCCTCGTTGAGGTTTTGCACGCTGGTGAAATCGACCTTGTTCAGACCGTTGCCGACGATGGCCAGCCGACCTTTGCGTTGCATCTTGAGCAGACGCGGGAAGATGCTCATGTCGCCGGCACCGGTCACGAAGCGCGGGCGCAGGGCCAGGGTTTCGAGGCCGAACTCCTGAGCACCGAAGACCTTTTGCTCGGCCAGGTATTTGGTCGCGGCGTAAGGATGCTTGAAGCGCTTGGGCACCTGTTCTTCGGTCAACCCGAGGTGATCGCGGCCATCGAAGTAGATCGACGGCGAGGACAAGTGAACCAATCGCCGGACACGCTGCTTCAGACAGGCTTCGACCACATTTTCGGTGACTTGCACATTGCCTTGAAGAAAGTCCTGGTAACGTCCCCACACACCGACAGCCCCGGCACAGTGCACCACGGCTTCGACGTCGGAACACAGGTCGCGCGCCAGCTCCGGGTCGCTCAAGTCGCCCTGAATGAACTCGGCGCCTCGGCGCACCAAGTGTTCGACGCTTTCGGCCCGGCGACCGTTAACCCGCACGTCCAGGCCCTGCTCCAGGGCGAAACGCGCAAAGCGTCCGCCGATGAAGCCGCTTGCGCCGGTGACCAGAATCTTCATGTAGTGCTCCGAATATTTCGTTTTGCGTAGTGCGAGAGGTCTTGACGCTGCCGGTCAGTCCAACGGCACCAACCATTGCCTGGACGAATGGACCAATTGATCGGTCAGCAACCCCAGCAACTGACCGCCATTGCGCCAATGATGCCAGTACAGCGGCACATCGATGGGCTTATCTGGCAAAAGCTCGCGCAAAACCCCTCGTTCCAGTTGATCGCGCACCTGCAATTCAGGCACCAGGCCCCAGCCGAGGCCGGCTTCGGCCAGGCGAATGAAGCCTTCGGAAGATGGGCATAGATGGTGTTCGAAACCGCCATCTACGCCGAGCGACGCGAGGTAGCGATGCTGTAGGAAATCGTCAGGACCAAAGACCAGCGCTGGCGTTTTCGACAACTGGTCCGCGCGAACGCCTTGCGGAAAATGCCGTGCGATGAACGCCGGGCTGGCCAGGGCGCGATAACGCATGGCACCCAACAGGACGCTACGCGCACCGGCCACCGGACGTTCGCTGGCACAGACACACGCTGCCACTTCGCCCGCACGCATGCGTTTGAGACCAACGGTCTGGTCTTCGACTACCAGATCAAGCAGCAGGTGTTGCTCGGCGCAAAACTCACTCACCGATTGCGCCCACCACGTGGCGAGACTGTCGGCATTCAGGGCGATGCGCAGACGTTCCGGCAGGCCTTCTTCGTCCAGCGCCGGAACCAGCGTTTGCAGGTCGCGCTCCAGCAAGCGCACCTGCTGCACATGATTGAGCAAACGTCGGCCGATTTCCGTCGGGGCTGGCGGCGTGACCCGCACCAGCACCGGTTGGCCGACCCGCGCTTCCAGCAGTTTGATGCGCTGGGAAATCGCCGATTGTGACAAACCGAGCACTTGGGCGGCGCGTTCAAAACCGGCCTGCTCGATCACGGCGGCCAACGCAGAAAGCAATTTATAGTCGAACATCAGTTTTCCTAATGAGCGATCAGCATGATTGGTTTTTCTTATACAGGGTAGCAGCGGAGAATGCCCGGCAAGAACTCTTGAACAAGGACACCGACATGGCTGGCGAAACTTCATTGGCAACGCTTCTACGAAGCATGAGCCCTCAACTCAACGCTGGCGAGTATGTGTTCTGCACACTGCGCGACGGCCAATTGCCGCCAGGTCTTGAGATTGTCGGCAGTTTTCGCGAGCAGGAAGGGCTGACGGTAATTCTGGAACGTCCCCACGCGGAACAGGCAGGTTTCAGCTTCGACTACGTTGCAGCCTGGATCACCTTGAACGTGCACTCGGCGCTGGAAGCCGTCGGACTGACGGCTGCATTCGCCACGGCATTGGGTCAGGCCGGCATCAGTTGCAACGTAATCGCCGGTTACTACCACGACCATGTGTTCGTCGGCCAGGCCGATGCCGAGCGTGCCCTGCAAGTACTGCGGGATCTGGCAGCGAACGCGGAGTAAAAACCTATGTGGCAAAGCTATGTAAACGGCCTGTTGGTGGCCGCGGGGCTGATCATGGCGATTGGCACCCAGAATGCGTTTGTGCTGGCCCAGAGCCTTCGACGTGAACATCATCTGCCGGTGGCAGCGCTCTGCGTGACGTGCGATGCATTGCTGGTGGCTGCCGGCGTGTTCGGCCTGGCGACGGTGCTGGCGCAAAACCCGACATTACTGGCCATCGCCCGTTGGGGCGGCGCGGCGTTTCTGCTGTGGTACGGCAGTCTTGCGCTGCGCCGGGCCTGCTCGAAGCAAAGTCTGCAATCAGGCGAAAACCAGACGGTACGTTCACTGCGCGCGGTGCTGCTCAGCGCCCTGGCGGTGACGTTGCTTAACCCGCACGTTTATCTGGATACCGTTTTGCTGATTGGCTCCCTCGGTGCACAACAAACCGAGCCCGGTGCTTATGTCATCGGCGCGGCCAGTGCGTCATTGCTGTGGTTTTTCACGCTGGCACTGGGCGCCGCCTGGTTGGCGCCGTGGCTGGCTCGGCCAAGTACCTGGCGAATCCTTGATCTGTTGGTGGCGGTCATGATGTTCACCGTGGCCGGTCAGTTGATTATCGCCTCCTGATTATTTCAAACAGCTCTGGAACCTCTATCCCACACAGTTGTTGCGTGGTTATGCCGCACCCCCGGTGCTATGATCCGGTTCGATGCGCCGCAAAGAGTACAAACTCCCCGGCGCTTGTCCGGCCGCCCGTGATCGGCCTTGCGACCACCGCAACTGACCTGATTAGGAGAATCATCATGGCTTTCGAATTGCCGCCGCTGCCTTACGCACACGATGCCTTGCAGCCGCACATTTCCAAGGAAACTCTGGAATACCACCACGACAAGCACCACAACACCTACGTCGTGAACCTGAACAACCTGGTGCCAGGCACCGAGTTCGAAGGCAAGACTCTGGAAGAAATCGTCAAGTCTTCCTCGGGCGGTATTTTCAACAACGCCGCTCAGGTCTGGAACCACACTTTCTACTGGAACTGCCTGGCGCCAAACGCCGGCGGTCAACCATCCGGCGCACTTGGCGACGCGATCAATGCGTCCTTCGGTTCGTTCGACAAGTTCAAAGAAGAGTTCAGCAAAACCTCCATCGGCACCTTCGGTTCCGGTTGGGGCTGGCTGGTGAAAAAGGCTGACGGTTCCCTGGCCCTGGCCAGCACCATCGGCGCCGGCAACCCGCTGACCAGCGGCGACACCCCGCTGTTGACCTGCGACGTCTGGGAACACGCTTACTACATCGACTACCGCAACCTGCGTCCGAAGTACGTCGAAGCATTCTGGAACCTGGTTAACTGGAAATTCGTGGCTGAGCAGTTCGAAGGCAAGACCTTCACTGCTTAAGATCGACGCCATTCAAAAAACCCGGCTTTTAGCCGGGTTTTTTTTGCCTTCTAAAATCCCTACAGAATTCGCGTACAACCGCAGGAGATTTGTCGGCTGTTGGACCGCCATCGCGAGCAAGCTCGGCTCCTACAAAAGCAGATCGGCGTACTTTCACCAAACCACGAGGTCGAGCGTTAGCTCGTCTCGCCTACTTTTGATTTTGATCTGCCCGCCCCTTCGGGAGGCTGAGTGGAGGTGTTCATCCGGGGAGTGGCGCGCAGCGCCGTTCGACGCAGTCGAACACGCTGCATGTAGGTCGTCGCGAAGCAGACCGGAGGGCAGTGTCCCCAGATGAATACCGGAGCGAAGGAACGCCGAGCCTTAGCGAGGGGCCGGACGCTCGGGGCGAGCCTTTTTTTGCTTACTTTTTTTTGGCGTTTGAAAAAAAAGTGAGTCGCCGTAAGGGCGAAACCCTAAGTGGCCGTTACCGCAGAAATGGATATGTACTCCGTCAACAAAAGACAGGTCGGCTGTCAGGCCGCCTTCGCAGCGATGCGGCGACCCGACAAGCCAGCTCCCACACTTGAACGGGGTACATCCGCAAAAACCAGGCCGATTTCCCACAATGAAACCAGCCTTCAGCCCCTTGCCCCAACGACATAGCCGTCTAACATCAACCAAATGGAAAATTTGTCCAAAATCCCCCTCAAGTTGAAGAACTCGACTACCGACACAGTACTAATAGGGCAAATACTCCCGACAACAGCATTTCGGCCAACCCACAGGCAAATTCCCCTGTGTTTGATTGTCCCTTTGACTGCCATCACGGGATTGCCAATAATCATGGCAACTTGATGCTACCTGCACGGAACAAGGAATGACTCTTTGAAGCTGGAACTCAAGAACAGCTTGTCGGTAAAGTTGCTCCGGGTCGTGCTCCTGTCGGCATTGATCGTCGGCGTGGTCTTGAGCTGCGCGCAGATCGTTTTCGATGCCTATAAAACCCACCAGGCCGTGGCCAGCGATGCCCAGCGCATCCTCGACATGTTTCGCGACCCCTCGACCCAGGCCGTCTACAGCCTGGACCGGGAGATGGGCATGCAGGTGATAGAAGGCCTGTTTCAGGACGACGCTGTGCGTAACGCATCAATCGGTCATCCCCATGAGGCCATGCTTGCGCAAAAGTCCCGTGACTTGCAGCAATCCAACAGTCGCTGGCTGACCGACCTGATCTTGGGCAAGGAACGCACCTTCACCACCCAACTGGTGGGCCGTGGTCCTTACAGTGAGTACTACGGCGACCTGAGCATCACCCTCGACACCGCCACTTACGGGGAAGGGTTCATCGTCAGTTCGGTGATCATCTTCATTTCCGGGGTATTGCGGGCCCTGGCCATGGGGCTGGTGCTGTATCTGGTCTATCACTGGCTGCTGACCAAACCGCTGTCGCGGATCATCGAGCACCTGACCGAAATCAACCCGGATCGCCCCAGCGAACACAAGATTCCGCAGCTCAGGGGTCACGAAAAAAACGAACTGGGAATCTGGATCAACACCGCCAACCAGCTACTCGAATCCATCGAACGCAACACGCACCTGCGACACGAAGCGGAAAACAGCCTGCTGCGCATGGCCCAGTACGACTTCCTCACCGGACTGCCGAACCGCCAGCAGTTGCAGCAGCAATTGGACAAGATTCTCGTCGACGCCGGCAGATTGCAACGGCGGGTCGCGGTGCTGTGTGTCGGCCTCGATGACTTCAAAGGTATCAACGAACAGTTCAGCTATCAGACCGGCGACCAGTTGCTACTGGCCCTGGCCGATCGCCTGCGGGCCCATAGTGGTCGCCTCGGCGCTCTCGCCCGTCTTGGCGGCGACCAGTTCGCTCTCGTTCAGGCCGATATCGAACAACCCTACGAAGCAGCCGAACTGGCACAAAGCGTTCTCGATGACCTGGAAGCGGCGTTCGCCCTCGACCATCAGGAGATTCGCCTGCGCGCCACCATCGGTATCACGCTGTTCCCCGAGGACGGTGACAGCACCGAGAAACTGTTGCAAAAGGCCGAGCAGACGATGACCCTGGCCAAGACTCGTTCGCGCAACCGTTATCAGTTCTATATCGCCAGCGTCGACACTGAAATGCGCCGCCGTCGCGAGCTGGAAAAAGACCTGCGCGATGCCTTGGCCCGCAACCAGTTTTACCTTGTCTACCAACCGCAGATCAGCTACCGCGATCATCGGGTGGTGGGCGTCGAAGCATTGATACGCTGGCAACATCCCGAGCATGGGCTGGTGCCGCCGGACCTGTTCATCCCGCTGGCCGAGCAGAATGGCACCATCATCGCCATCGGCGAATGGGTACTGGATCAGGCCTGCAAACAATTGCGCGACTGGCATGACCAGGGTTTCACCGACCTGCGCATGGCCGTGAACCTGTCTACCGTGCAGTTGCACCACGCCGAGCTGCCGCGAGTGGTCAACAACCTGCTGCAGATGTACCGCCTGCCACCGCGCAGTCTGGAGCTGGAAGTCACCGAAACCGGCCTGATGGAAGACATCAGCACCGCCGCCCAGCACCTGCTGAGCCTGCGTCGCTCCGGCGCGCTGATCGCGATCGACGACTTCGGCACCGGATACTCATCGCTCAGTTATCTGAAAAGCCTGCCGCTGGACAAGATCAAGATCGACAAGAGCTTCGTTCAGGACCTGCTCGATGACGACGACGATGCGACCATCGTTCGGGCCATCATTCAGTTGGGCAAGAGCCTGGGCATGCAGGTCATTGCCGAAGGCGTGGAAACCGCCGAGCAAGAGGCCTACATCATCTCTGAAGGCTGCCATGAAGGTCAGGGCTACTTCTACAGTAAACCGCTGCCGGCGCGAGAACTGGGCGCCTACCTGAAACAGGCCCAGCGCAGTAACGCGGCGATTTTATAGGATCGTTCGCGGCGCCTTCCTGTAGGAGCGAGCTTGCTCGCGAAAAACGCACAGGCGCCGCGTTAATCCAGACAGCCCGCATTATCGTTCACGACCTTCGCGAGCAATCGAGCGTCGACCGGCTGCTCCTACAAAGAACGACATCCGCTATCTGAATAAGAAATATTTACAAGCACAACCCTTTACACATAATGCGAAAGATTTGCATTATGTCGCAGCTTTGCGCGCTTGCAGCGCCATTCCACCCCCTCTCGAAGCAGGATGTTCGCCATGATTCGTATGCCTCTGGCTACCGCCAGTCTGTTGGCCATCGCTATTTCCCTCGCCGGTTGTGGCGAAGGCAAAGACAAAGCTGCCGCTCCGGCGCCGACTCCAGCCGCTACCACCACAGCCCCGGCGGCCGCGCCTGCACCTGCACCTGCCGCTGCCGGTAAAGTCGATGAAGCCGCCGCCAAAGCCGTTGTCGCGCATTACGCCGACATCGTCTTCGCCGTATACAGCGATGCCGAATCCACCGCGAAAACCCTGCAAACCGCCGTCGACGCCTTCCTCGCCAAGCCGAACGCCGACACCTTGAAAGCCGCCAAGGCTGCCTGGGTCGCTGCTCGCGTTCCTTACCTGCAGAGCGAAGTGTTCCGCTTCGGCAACACCATCATCGACGACTGGGAAGGTCAGGTGAACGCCTGGCCACTCGACGAAGGCCTGATCGACTATGTCGACAAATCCTATGAGCACGCACTGGGTAACCCCGGCGCTACGGCCAATATCATCGCCAACACTCAAGTCCAGGTCGGCGAAGACAAGATCGACGTGAAAGACATCACCCCGGAAAAACTCGCCAGCCTGAACGAGCTGGGCGGTTCCGAGGCCAACGTTGCCACCGGTTACCACGCGATTGAATTCCTGCTCTGGGGCCAGGACCTGAACGGCACCGGCCCTGGCGCCGGCAATCGTCCGGCTTCCGACTACCTGGAAGGCAAAGGCGCCACCGGTGGTCACAACGATCGTCGTCGCGCTTACCTGAAGTCCGTGACCCAGCTACTGGTCAACGACCTTGAAGAAATGGTCGGTAACTGGAAGCCGAACGTGGCCGACAACTACCGCGCCACCCTGGAAGCGGAACCGGCTGAGTCCGGCCTGCGCAAAATGCTGTTCGGCATGGGCAGCCTGTCCTTGGGCGAACTGGCGGGCGAGCGCATGAAGGTTTCCCTGGAAGCCAACTCCCCGGAAGACGAACACGACTGCTTCAGCGACAACACCCACAACTCGCAGTTCTACGATGCCAAAGGCGTTCGTAACGTGTACCTGGGCGAATACACCCGCGTCGACGGAACCAAAATGACCGGCGCCAGCCTGTCGTCCCTGGTGGTCAAAGCCGACCCGGCCGCCGACACCGCACTGAAGGCAGACCTGGCGGCGACCGAAGCCAAAATGCAGGTCATCGTCGATCACGCCAACAAGGGCGAGCACTACGACCAGCTGATCGCCGCCGGCAACACCGCTGGCAACCAGATCGTCCGTGACGCCATCGCTTCGCTGGTCAAGCAGACCGGCTCGATCGAAGCGGCCGCTGGCAAACTGGGTATCAGCGACCTGAACCCGGACAACGCTGATCACGAGTTCTGATCAACGCCGGCTGAATAAAGAGGCGACCTTCGGGTCGCCTTTTTGATTGGCCCGAACACAGATCAAAATGTGGGAGCGGGCTTGCTCGCGAAGGCGGCGCCACATTCGATAGTTTTGGTGACTGGCACACCGCTTTCGCGAGCAAGCCCGCTCCCACAGGGGATCGCGGTTTGCAGGAAAAACCCTGCCCCACATCAACCAAACGATAATTCCTCTTATTCAATCTCCCCTGCCCTGTTAGACTTTGCGCCCTTGTTTGCTCGTCTTGCAGGATGTCTGATGCCCTCGCTGCTTCTTCGCTTGTCCGCACTGTTGCTGGCCCTGGGCCTGAGTGCCTGCGATGACGCCCCGCGTTTTACCGAAGCCGAACCCGGTGAAGCCCGGTCCGCTGGCAGTGCGACCGTGCGCAAGACAGATCAGAACGCCTTCTCCCTGCCTTCCGCCAACCTGCCGCCCTCCCGGCGCGTGGACTTCAGCGTCGGCAACAGTTTCTTCCGCAACCCCTGGGTGATCGCCCCGTCGACCACTACCGCCCGGGACGGTCTCGGCCCGTTGTTCAATACCAATGCCTGCCAGAACTGCCACATCAAGGACGGCCGCGGTCATCCGCCCACGCCTGATGCGGCGAATGCCGTGTCGATGCTGGTGCGTCTGTCGATACCCGATGCCCCCGCCTACACCAAAGTCATCGAACAGCTCGGTGTGGTTCCAGAGCCGGTGTACGGCGGGCAATTCCAGGACATGGCGATCCCCGGTGTCATTCCGGAAGGCAAGGTCCGGGTCGAGTACACGCCGGTGTTGGTGCGCTTCAAGGACGGCAGCGAAATCGAGTTGCGCAAACCCAGCTTGAACATGACCCAGCTGGGTTACGGGCCGATGCACCCAGACACCCGTTTCTCGGCTCGCATCGCTCCGCCGATGATTGGTCTCGGCTTGCTCGAAGCGATCCCCGAGGAAGCCATCCTGGCCAATGCCGACGCTCAGGCAAAAGATAAAAACGGCATCGCCGGCCGCCCGAACCGGGTCTGGGATGATATCCAACAGAAAACCGTGCTCGGACGATTTGGCTGGAAGGCCGGGCAGCCAAACCTCAATCAACAAAATGTGCACGCGTTCTCGGGTGATATGGGCCTCACCACCAGCCTGCGGCCGTTTGACGACTGCACCGACGCGCAAACCGCATGCAAGCAGGCCCCGAACGGCAACGGCCCCGAAGGTGAACCGGAAGTCAGCGACAACATTTTGCGCCTGGTGCTGTTCTACAGCCGCAACCTCGCGGTGCCGGCCCGCCGCGATGTCGGCACGCCTGAAGTGCTGGCCGGCAAGAATCTGTTTTTCCAGGCCGGCTGCCAGTCCTGTCATACGCCCAAATACACCACCGCCGCCAACGCGGCTGAACCTGAACTGGCCAATCAAGTGATTCGCCCCTACAGCGATCTGCTGCTGCATGACATGGGCGACGGCCTGGCCGACCACCGCAGCGAATTCCAGGCCAGTGGCCGCGACTGGCGCACCCCGCCGTTGTGGGGCATCGGCCTGACGCAATCGGTCAGTGGCCACACCCAGTTCCTGCATGACGGCCGCGCCCGCAACTTGCTCGAAGCCGTGCTTTGGCATGGGGGAGAGGCGCAAGCGGCGCAACAACAGGTTTTGTCTTTCAACGCCGAGCAGCGCGCAGCGTTGCTGGCGTTTTTGAATTCCCTTTAATACGCGTTCAATCAGCGGGAGCCTCACATGTTCCGTCCCAAGTTGTTGTTCACCAGCCTTGCCGCACTGGCCCTCAGCGCCTGCTCACCGCAGGATCCGCAGGCCGTCACGTCGGCGGCCATCGCCAAGTCGGTGATCCTGCCGACCTACACGCGCTGGGTTGAAGCCGACCGCCAACTGGCTGTCAGCGCGCTGGCCTACTGCGAAGGCAAGGAAAACCTCGACACCGCCCGCGCCGACTTCCTGCACGCGCAGAAAGCCTGGGCCGAGCTGCAACCGCTGCTGATCGGGCCGTTGGCCGAGGGCAATCGCGCCTGGCAGGTGCAGTTCTGGCCGGACAAGAAAAACCTCGTCGGCCGTCAGGTCGAGCAACTGGTCAGCGCCCAGCCGCAGATCAATGCTGAGGATCTGGCGAAGTCCAGCGTGGTGGTTCAAGGCCTTTCCGCCTACGAATACATCCTGTTCGACAGCAAGCCGGACGTCGCCAGCGATACGCAGAAAGCCAAATACTGCCCGCTGCTGAAAGCCATTGGCGAGCGCCAGAAACTGCTCGCCGAGGACATTCTGAAAAGCTGGAACAACACCGACGGCATGCTCGCGCAGATGAGCAAGTTTCCGAACCAGCGTTACGCCGATTCTCACGAAGCCATCGCCGATCTCTTGCGCGTGCAGGTCACCGCGCTGGACAGCCTGAAGAAGAAACTTGGCACGCCGATGGGCCGTCAGAGCAAGGGTGTGCCACAACCGTTCCAGGCCGATGCGTGGCGCAGCCAATCGTCCCTGACCGGCCTCGAAGCCAGCCTCGCCGCCGCCAAAACGGTGTGGGAAGGCGTCGACAACAAAGGCTTGCGCGGTTTGCTGCCAAGCGAGCAGAAGCCCCTGGCCGACAAGATCGACGCCGCTTACGCCGCGTCCCTCAAACTGTTCGCCAGCAACCAGCGCTCGCTGACCGAGATGCTCAACGACGACGCCGGGCGTCAGCAACTCAACGACATCTACGACAGCCTCAACGTCGTCCATCGCTTGCACGAAGGCGAACTGGCGAAGGCGCTGGGCATCCAACTGGGCTTCAACGCCAACGACGGTGACTGATGAGGGCGAGTGCCATGCTGCGACGACAGGCTCTGACGTTAGGCAGTTTGCTGCTGGGAGCAGTGACACTGGGCGGCTGGACGCTGTTCAAGCAAAAGGACAAGAGCCCGCTGTTGCTCTCGGCGCGGGACGATACTGACGGCAAGCATTACGCCGTCGGTTATCGGCTGGACGGCACCCGGGTGTTCGCCACCCGGGTCGGCCAGCGTTGCCACGACATCATCAATCACCCGACGCTGCCGATTGCGCTATTTGTCGCCCGGCGCCCAGGCACAGAGAGCTACCTGATCGACCTGCGCGATGGCACGCTGTTGCAAACCGTGGGCTCGCAGCCGAACCGGCATTTCTACGGTCACGCGGTGATTCACCAGAGCGGCGACTGGCTGTACGCCACCGAAAACGACACGTCCGACCCGGGTCGCGGCTTGCTCGGTGTGTATAAGTTTGAAGGTGAGCGCCTGGTGCACAGCGGCGAAATTTCCACGCACGGTATCGGTCCGCATCAGGTGTCGTGGCTGCCTGATGGCGAAACCCTGGTGGTGGCCAACGGCGGCATCCGCACCGAGGCCGAAAGCCGGGTCGAGATGAACCTCAACGCCATGGAACCCAGCCTGGTGCTGATGCAACGCGACGGTACTTTGTTGAGCAAGGAAACCCTCGCCCAGCAGATGAACAGCGTGCGGCATCTGGGGATCGCCAGCGACGGCACCATCGTCGCCGGTCAGCAATTCATGGGCCCCTCTCACGAATCCTCGGAGCTGTTGGCCATCAAGCGGCCCGGTCAACCGTTCGTGGCGTTTCCGGTGCCTGAGCATCAGTTGCAGGCGATGGGGCATTACACCGCCAGCGTCGCGGTGCACAGTGACTTGCGTCTGGTCGCGTTGACTGCGCCACGGGGCAACCGTTTTTTCATCTGGGACCTGGACAGCGGTGAAGTGCGCCTGGATGCGCCACTTCCCGATTGCGCAGGCGTCGGTGCGGTGGCCGACGGTTTTGTAGTGACCTCCGGGCAAGGTCGTTGCCGGTACTACGATTGCCGCCGGACAGATTTGGTTGCAAAACCGCTGGAGCTGCCGGCGGGGCTCTGGGACAACCACCTGCACCTTATCTGACTGTCTGTTAGAAGTGGCAGTTGGAATACCCGCCGCACTCAGAGTAATGTGCCCGCCTGTCTCACCTGATTTTCTCCAAGGAAGTGGAAATATGCTGCGTCGCCGCATGCTGATCATGTTGGGTATCGTTCTGCTGATCGTGCTGGTCCTGGCCGGATACAAAGCCTTTTCCGTCTACACGATGATTCAAGGCTTCTCCGCACCAAAACCGCCGATAAGCGTTGCCGTGGCCACTGCTACCGAGCAGCCGTGGCAAGCACGCCTGCCGACCGTCGGCACGCTCAAAGCGTTGCAAGGCGTGGACCTGAGTCTTGAGAGCGACGGCACCGTCATTGATGTGCAATTCGAGTCGGGACAGAAGGTCAAGGCCGGGCAACCTATCGTCCGGCTCGACAGTGCAGTGGAAAGCGCCTTGCTCGAAACCGCCCTGGCCGACCTCGGGCTGGCGCAGGTGGATTACAGCCGCGGGAGTCAACTGGTGGGCAGCCAAGCGATTTCCAAAGGCGAGTTCGACCGGCTCTCGGCGGTCCTGAAAAAGAGCAAAGCTCAGGTCAACCAGCTCAAGGCTGCGCTCGGCAAAAAAAGCATTTTGGCCCCCTTCAGCGGCACCATCGGTATTCGTCAGGTGGACGTCGGCGACTACGTAGCCACCGGCACCATGATCGCCACCCTGCAAGACATCAGCAGTCTCTACGTCGACTTTTTTGTGCCCGAACAGTCGGTGCCTAAAATCGCCATCGGCCAATCGGTGCAGATTGTTGCGACGGCTTACCCCTCGCTTACCTTTCCCGGCACCATCAGCGCGATCAACCCGAAAGTCGAAAACAGCACTCGAAACGTCCAAGTGCGCGCAACCCTGGCCAACCCCGACGGCAAATTGTTGCCCGGCATGTTCGCCAGCCTGCAAGTGATGTTGCCCGACCCGCAGCCGCGCATCGTGGTGCCGGAAAGCGCGATCACCTACACGCTGTACGGCAACTCGCTCTATGTCGTCGCGCAGAAGAAAGCCGAAGATGGGGCAGTGGAAAAAGACGACAAGGGTGAACCGATCCTGATCGCCGAACGCCGCTTCATCGAAACCGGTGAACGCCGTGACGGCGTAGTGATGATTACCAAAGGTGTGCAGAACGGCGAAAAAGTGGTCACGGCCGGCCAGATCAAACTGGACAACGGCGCACACATTGCCATCAGCGACGACAAGACTTTAGCCGAGAAGAACAGCCCGCCGCGCGCGGACTGATCAAGGAATCCCCATGGCTTTTACCGACCCGTTCATCCGCCGCCCGGTGCTCGCCTCCGTGGTTAGCCTGTTGATTGTGCTGCTGGGCTTCCAGGCCTGGAGCAAGCTGCCGTTGCGCCAGTATCCGCAAATGGAAAACGCACTGATCACGGTGACCACCGCATATCCCGGCGCCAACGCCGAAACGATCCAGGGCTACATCACCCAACCGATGCAACAGAGTCTGGCGAGCGCCGAGGGTATCGACTACATGACCTCGGTCAGCCGCCAGAACTTCTCGGTGATCTCGATCTACGCGCGTATCGGTTCCAACAGCGACCGTTTGTTCACCGAGCTGCTGGCCAAAGCCAACGAGGTAAAAAACCAACTGCCTCAGGATGCCGAAGACCCGGTGCTGAGCAAGGAGGCCGCCGACGCCTCGGCGCTGATGTACATCAGTTTCTTCAGCAAGGAACTGAGCAACCCGCAGATTACCGACTACCTGTCGCGAGTGATTCAGCCAAAACTGGCGACCCTCCCGGGCATGGCCGAAGCCGAGATTCTCGGCAACCAAGTGTTCGCCATGCGCCTGTGGCTGGACCCGATGAAGCTCGCCGGTTTCGGCCTGAGCGCCAGTGACGTGACCGATGCGGTGCGCCAGTACAACTTCCTTTCCGCCGCTGGCGAAGTGAAAGGCGAGTATGTGGTCACCAGTATCAACGCCAACACCGAGCTCAAATCCGCTGAAGCCTTCGCTGCGATTCCACTCAAGGTCGATGGCGACAGTCGCGTGCTGCTCAGCGATGTCGCGCGGGTTGAAATGGGTGCGGAAAACTACGACACCATCAGCTCTTTTGGTGGCACGCCCTCGGTGTATATCGGCATCAAGGCCACGCCCGGCGCCAACCCGCTGGACGTGATCAAGGAAGTGCGCAAGATCATGCCGGACCTTGAGGCCCAGCTGCCGCCGAACCTCAAGGGTGAAATTGCCTACGACGCCACGCTATTCATCCAGGCCTCGATCGACGAAGTGGTGAAAACCCTGTTTGAAGCGGTGCTCATCGTGATCGTTGTGGTGTTCCTGTTTCTTGGGGCGCTGCGCTCGGTAGTGATCCCGGTGGTGACGATTCCGCTGTCGATGATCGGCGTGATGTTCTTCATGCAGATGATGGGCTACTCGATCAACCTGCTGACCCTGCTGGCGATGGTGCTCGCCATCGGCCTGGTGGTGGACGATGCGATCGTGGTGGTGGAAAACATCCACCGTCACATCGAGGAAGGCAAGACGCCGCTCGACGCGGCCATCGAGGGCGCCCGGGAAATCGCCATGCCGGTGGTCTCGATGACCATCACCCTGGCGGCGGTCTATGCGCCGATCGGTTTCCTCACCGGCCTCACGGGGGCACTGTTCAAGGAGTTCGCCCTGACCCTTGCCGGGGCAGTGGTGATCTCCGGCATCGTCGCCCTGACCCTGTCGCCAATGATGTGCGCCTTTTTGCTGCGCCACGACGAAAACCCCACTGGTCTGGCCCATCGTCTGGACCTGATTTTCGAAGGCCTCAAGCGCCGCTACCAGCGCATGCTGCACGGCACGCTTAACACGCGCCCGGTGGTGCTGGTGTTCGCGGGGATCGTGCTCTGCCTGATTCCGGTGCTGCTTACCTTCACCAAATCGGAACTGGCGCCGGACGAGGACCAGGGCATCATTTTCATGCTGGCCAACGCCCCGCAGCCGACCAACCTGGATTACCTGAATACTTATACCGACGAGTTCATCACCATCTTCAAGGCGTTTCCCGAGTACTACTCCTCGTTCCAGATCAACGGCTTCAACGGCGTGCAATCGGGGATAGGCGGCTTTCTGCTCAAACCGTGGAACGATCGCGATCGCACGCAGATGGAGATCCTGCCCGAGGTGCAGAGCAAACTGGAAAGCATTCCAGGGTTACAGATTTTCGGCTTTAACCTGCCTTCCCTGCCGGGCACCGGCGAGGGGCTACCCTTTCAATTCGTGGTCAATACCGCCAACGACTACGAGTCGCTGCTGCAAGTGATGGACCGGGTGAAAAAACGCGCAATGGAGTCCGGCAAGTTCGCCTTCGTCGACGTCGACCTGGCGTTCGACAAGCCCGAAGTCGTGGTGGATATCGATCGTGCCAAGGCCGCGCAGATGGGTGTGTCAATGCAGGATCTGGGCGGAACACTGGCGACGTTGCTGGGTGAGGCAGAAATCAACCGTTTCACCATTGAAGGCCGCAGCTACAAAGTCATCGCGCAGGTCGAACGACCGTTCCGGGACAACCCCGACTGGCTGAACAACTACTACGTGAAAAACACCCAGGGTGAACTGCTGGCCCTGTCGACCCTGATCACCGTGTCCGACCGGGCGCGACCGCGGCAGTTGAATCAGTTCCAGCAACTCAACTCGGCGATCCTGTCGGGGGTTCCGCTGGTCAGCATGGGTGAAGCCCTCGACACCGTACGTCAGATTGCCCGGGAAGAAGCGCCGGCGGGTTTTGCCGTCGACTATGCCGGGGCATCGCGGCAGTACGTTCAGGAAGGCAGCGCGCTGTGGGTGACGTTTGCCCTGGCGCTGGCGATCATTTTCCTGGTGCTGGCGGCTCAGTTCGAAAGTTTCCGCGATCCGCTGGTGATTCTGGTGACGGTGCCGCTGTCGATCTGTGGCGCGTTGATCCCGCTGTTCCTCGGTTGGTCGAGCATGAACATTTACACCCAGGTCGGACTGGTGACGCTGATCGGACTGATCAGCAAGCACGGGATCCTGATCGTCGAATTCGCCAACCAGCTGCGCAAGGAAAAGGGCCTGACGCCGCGCGAAGCAGTCGAGGAAGCGGCGGCCATTCGCCTGCGCCCAGTGTTGATGACCACCGCAGCGATGGTATTCGGCATGGTGCCGTTGATCATTGCCACGGGGGCGGGTGCTGTCAGCCGGTTCGACATCGGCACGGTGATCGCGACGGGGATGTCGATCGGAACGCTGTTTACGCTGTTTGTGTTGCCATGCGTGTACACGTTGTTGGCTAAACCCGATAAATCCAAAGAACACGCATAACCCTGTGGGAGCGGGCTTGCTCGCGAAAGCGGAGTGTCAATCACCGGACAGTTAGACTGACCCACCGCTTTCGCCAGCAAGCCCGCTCCCACAGGGGACGCCCCAAATAAAAGGCCTCGCATTTGCGAGGCCTTTTATTTGGGCTTCAATCTGGTCAACTCTGCGGCCTCAGTCCTTGAGAAAGTCCGAACATGAACAGCAATAAATCATGATCGGGTTGGGTTGCAACGGATGCCTTCGCAACCCGCGGCATCGGACAACGCGCGTCTCCGTTCAATGAACCGAGGACTTGCGTGCGGGGCTGCTCCCAAGCCGCCACCGCCAGTGAAGCAACTGCCAAGGCTCCTATGAAGAACAAACCTCGTGCAATTTCGAGTTTCATTGCTACAAACCTTTGATAGCGCTGCCAAACGCTGTCTCGTAAAAGTAGACGAATTTTTTCCAGTCTGTGGTACTGAACGACGAATGGCGACGCAGTTGCTTCAGGTCATGGGTCGCAGCGAGACGGGCGGTCAAACGTCGGCGGCTTTTTTCCAGATCGATCATCGCTACCTCGACGTTGACCGACTCGCCTTCACCGGTGATCCGGACGAAGACGTGCTTGACGTAGAGGCAACTGTGCTGCCTCCGGCGCTTGTGCATGCGCGCCAGATTATCGGCCAGCTCCTTAAGCACCCGATCATGGACACTCTCACCGTGACGCTCGCGGCCGCCGCCTGCGTACCAGTGTTCGATTTCCTCGAAACCGTCCAGTGCCTTGGTCACCAGCAATGCGCGCCACTTGTGCACGGGATCGCGCTGCGCTCCGCAGAAAACGATTTCCGGAACGCGCACGCCAATCCGACTCAGCTCGACGAGCGCATCGCGTTCGCGCAGCACTGTCGGCCGACCGAAAGGGTGCAGAAAACTTCGGTAGACATGCCCGGTCTGACGCTTGGCGTAGAACAGCTGTCCATCGCTGCCCTTGACGCGTTGCACACCACTTTCACCGCCTCGACGGACGTTGGGCTCTTCAACCCACTCACCGCGCTGATTCCAGAAACAGTCGAAGAGATCCTGGGAAGCGACGTCCGTACCTGCTGCACATTGCACTGCCATCGTGTTACCTCTTGCGTAATACATAAACCCGCCACATGGCATAGAGCGGTAAAAAGTCCAGTTGTTCCTGGATACGGAAACCCGCCTGCTCGAATTCCTTTTCAACCGTAGCAGCGGGTAACACAAATCGATTCTGGTAACCTTCCTGCTCGCGCTTCTTCTCGGAACGCTTGCGTTTCCAGGCTTTGAAATTGCCATCAATCCACAACGAAAGGATCACGCTGTCCCGAGTGACGCGCTCGAATTCACGCAAAATGGCCAGTCGATGCTCGGCTTCACCCATGTGGTGCAGCAAGCGCATGCAAAAAATGCTGTCGACGGCGTTATCAGGCAAGGCAATGTCGAATGCAGAAGTGTGCAAGGGTTGTACCCGTTTGATGACTTCGGCGGGTTGCGCCTGCAGAGCGATCCTGAGCATGGATTCGGAATTGTCCGCACCGATAATCACGCGGTTGGTTTTTTCCGCCAGCAATGGCCAGAAGCGACCGGCACCACAGGGTAAATCGATGATCAGACCGGGCTCGCCAGCCAACGTCAGTGCCTTGCGCGCCAGTTGCTCGTCACGCCAATGGGACAGTCGACGACGGACGCCCTCCTGATGTTTTCGCAGGTATTTCTGGGCGTGTTGATCGTCGTATTTTTCGGAAAACTCGAGCTTGATCGGGGCGGCCATTATCAAAGACTCCTGAACGTCTGATGACAACTACCTTAGGTAGCGCCCTGTCAGCGTCAGGTCATGCCTTTGTGAAAAAATTGTCATGTAAACCCTAAGTCATTTCAAGGTTTTACTGGGCGCCATTGATCGCTGAGGACCACTCCTTTCCAGGCGTTCGATCAGTTTATAGGCGATGAAACGAGTTCCACCTGAAACCGGCAGCCATGGGGCTCCATGTTGGTCAGACTGACGCTCCACCCCTGGTTTTCGCAAATCCGCTGCACCAGCGACAGGCCCAGTCCCAGGCCTTCGCCGCGTTTCTCATTGCCCCGCACGAAAGGCTCGAACATCGCTTCTCGTTTTTCTTCGGGAATGCCAACGCCACTGTCTTCGACCGTGAAACCGGTAGTTGTCAGGGTCAAGCGGATGAAGCCGCGTTCGGTGTAGTGCAGCGCATTGCGTAACAGGTTGCCCATGACCGCTTGCAGAAGGGTGGCGTTGTAGCAGGTGCTGGCCGGATCGCCCGGTTCGAACATCAGCGACAGCCCTTTGGCCTCGATCGGTTCGCGCCACAGGTTGAGCAGCCCGTCAGCGACCTGGGCCAGCGACTGTTGCGGCGCCATGCCGGCGTCTTCACGTTGGGCACGGGCCAGCATCAGGAAGGTCTGCACCAGCTCACGCATCTCTTCGCAGGCACGGGCGATTCGCTCGACCTGAGCCCGGCCACGCTGGTCGATACCTGGATTCTCCAGCAACAGCTCACAGGAACTGGCCAGCACCATCAGCGGGGTGCGTAATTCGTGACTGACGTCACTGGTGAACAAGCGCTCTCGGGTCAACGCCTGGCGCAGACGCCCGAGGGTGGCGTCGAAGGCCACGGCCAACTCGCCCACTTCATCGGCGGCATAGTCCGGTGCCAGCGGTGGCGCCAACCCCAGCAACTGGTCACGATGGCGCACCTGACGAGCCAGCCGTACTACCGGCGCCATCACTTTGCGCGCCAGTATCCAACCGAGAAACACCGCCAAGGCCAGACTCAGAACGAAGCCCACCAGCACCACCGCGAACAACACCCGCTCACGTTCTTCGAAATCACTCTGGTCTTGCATCAACACATAATGCCGTCCATCGACGACCTCGACCATCGCGTGGTACGACAGCTGCTCCCGGAACACTTCGTGGAAACCCGGGCTGAGATGGCGCAAATCCTTGGGCAGCTCGAAATCGCCCGGGCCGCCGCTGAAATAAAAAAGTTGGTCGGGCTCGGGGCGATGGCTCCAGTCCGAAACACTGTCCATCAGCAACAGGCGTTGCAAATCGCCACCCAGACCCGCCGAAATCAGTTTTTCTTCCACCAGGTGCACGGTCGCGACAATGCCCATAGCGAAGGCCCCGGCGACCAGTGCGCTCATCAGCGCGAACGCAATGATGATCCGTTGAGCAAGGCTCTGTTTAAACTCCATCACGGCCCTCGGCCAAGCGATAACCGACACCGTGCACGGTTTGCAGCAATGGCTTGGCGAACGGTTTGTCGATCACCTGACGCAATTGGTGGACGTGGCTGCGCAGGCTGTCGCTGTCCGGACAGTCATCGCCCCACAGGGCCTCTTCGAGAATTTCCCGGCGCAGGACGTGGGGGCTTTTTTGCATCAGCACGGCCAGCAACTTCAGGCCCACCGGGTTGAGTTTCAGCAAGCGACCTTCGCGGGTGACTTCCAGGGTATCGAGGTCGTAGATCAGATCGCCGACCTGCAAGGTGCGACGGCCGCCGCCCTGTGCCCGACGCATCACTGCTTCGATCCGCGCGGCCAGTTCAGACAGGGCAAAGGGTTTGATCAGGTAGTCATCGGCGCCGGACTTGAAGCCTTGCAGGCGGTCATCCAGTTGATCACGGGCCGTGAGCATGATCACCGGTGTGTCGCGACGGGCGTCTTCACGCAGGCGTTTGCACAGGGTGTAGCCGTCGATGCCGGGCAGCATGATGTCGAGCACGATTAAATCGTAGTGCTCGGTGGCCGCCAGGTGCAGGCCTGACAAACCGTCCTGCGCGCAATCCACGGTGTAGCCCTTGAGCCCCAGGTAATCGGCCAGATTGGCCAGGATATCGCGGTTGTCTTCAACCAACAGAATGCGCATGGGCACCTCCTCCGTACACAGTAACGGCCGTCTTGGCCCGCGCAGCTTAAGGCTTGGCGTGGCTCAGGGCTAGGACTGTGTGCAGTTGAAAATCCTGTCGTTAACCCTGTTGAGTCCTTGACGAGTTTTTCACTATCGATTCACACAGAGTCGACACAACCGGGCTCACACTCCGCGCGGCTGCGCTCTCAAAAACATTTAACCGACCAAGGAATTGCCATGGTTGCGACCCCTGCCCGCCCCGCCTCTCGCCCTCTCGATTTCCGGGTGTGCCTGGGCGTTCCCTTTACTGCGGCGATCATTCTGGTGCTGCTCGAACTGACGTCCCTGGACATGGACCTGGCCCGGCTGTTCTATGACCCGGCGGCTGGAGACTTCATCGGACGACACAGTTACTTCCTCGAAAACATCCTGCATGACCGTGCCAAGCAAGTGGTCATCGCTTTCTCGGTGTTCGCGATCTTGGGTTTCATGGGTACCTTTTTCATCGACAGGCTCAAACCGTTCAAACGGGAACTGGGTTGTCTGGTGCTGACCCTGGGCCTGGCGACATCCTTTGTCACCCCGATGAAAGCGCTGACGGCGGTGCAGTGCCCTTGGAGCCTTGAGCAATTCGGCGGTCATGAGACCTACAGCGAATTGTTGAGCCCTCGACCAGCCACGGAAAAACCCGGCCGCTGCTGGCCCGGCGGGCATGCCGCGACCGGTTTCACGTTGTTTGCGTTGTTCTTTGTGTTGCGTGACCGTCGTCCACGCATGGCACGTGTGGTGTTTGTTTTCGCCTTCACACTGGGCACGGTGTTTTCCATTGGCCGGATGATGCAGGGGGCACACTTCTTCTCCCACAACGTGTGGACGGCAATTTTCTGCTGGCTGATTTGTCTGGGGTCGTATTACTACATTCTTTATCGACCGGCGGTGAAGGTTGATCGAGCAACCAAGGCAGAACCGGTTAGCGCCTGAAACACAGATCAAAAATGTGGGAGCGAGCTTGCTCGCGATGGCGGACTGACATTCAACATTGATGTTGACTGTGATGGCCTCATCGCGAGCAAGCTCGCTCCCACAGGGGCCGATGCAGGTTAAAAGCCAGGGGAAACCACGGACAACAAAAAACCCCGCCTGCTTTCGCAGGCGGGGTTTTTTCGTACGGGGGTAAGGCTGGCTTACATCATGCCGCCCATGCCGCCCATACCGCCCATGTCTGGCATGCCGCCGCCAGCTGGAGCGTCGTCCTTGATCTCGGCGATCATGGCTTCGGTCGTGATCATCAGGCTAGCGATGGAAGCCGCTGCCTGAAGAGCCGAACGAGTCACTTTGGCCGGGTCCAGGATACCCATCTCGATCATGTCGCCGTATTCGCCAGTCGCAGCGTTGTAACCGTAGTTACCCGAACCCTGCTTGACCTTGTCTACAACTACGCTTGGCTCGTCGCCGGAGTTGGCAACGATCTGGCGCAGTGGTGCTTCAACAGCGCGACGCAGCAACTGGATACCCACGTCCTGATCGGCGTTGTCACCTTTCAGTTCGGAGATAGCCTGCAGAGCGCGAACCAGTGCCACGCCGCCGCCAGGTACCACGCCTTCTTCAACGGCTGCACGGGTTGCATGCAGGGCGTCTTCAACGCGGGCTTTCTTCTCTTTCATTTCAACTTCGGAACCAGCGCCAACCTTGATCACTGCAACGCCGCCGGACAGCTTGGCCAGACGCTCTTGCAGTTTTTCACGGTCGTAGTCGGACGAAGTGTCGGCCACTTGCTGACGGATCTGCAGAACGCGAGCCTGGATGTCAGCCTCAACGCCGGCACCGTCGATCACAGTGGTGTTTTCTTTGGACAGGATCACGCGCTTGGCATTACCCAGGTGTTCCAGGGTAGTGCTTTCCAGGCTCAGACCGATCTCTTCGGAGATAACGGTACCGCCAGTCAGAACAGCGATGTCCTGCAGCATAGCCTTGCGACGGTCGCCGAAGCCTGGAGCCTTGACGGCCGCGACTTTAACGATGCCACGCATGTTGTTCACAACCAGCGTCGCCAGGGCTTCGCCTTCAACGTCTTCGGCAACGATCAGCAGTGGACGACCGGCTTTGGCAACGGCTTCCAGTACTGGCAGCATTTCGCGGATGTTTGAGATCTTTTTGTCGACCAGCAGGATCAGCGGACCGTCGAGCTCGGCAGTCATGGTCTCTGGCTTGTTGACGAAGTACGGGGACAGGTAACCACGGTCGAACTGCATGCCTTCAACAACCGACAGTTCGTTTTCCAGGCCCGAGCCTTCTTCAACGGTGATCACGCCTTCTTTACCGACTTTTTCCATGGCTTCGGCAATGATGTCGCCGATGGAGTTGTCGGAGTTGGCCGAGATGGTGCCGACCTGAGCGATAGCCTTGGTGTCAGCGCAAGGCTTGGACAGGGCTTTCAGCTCTTTGACGATCGCGATGGTCGCTTTGTCGATACCGCGTTTCAGGTCCATCGGGTTCATGCCGGCAGCGACGGCTTTCAGGCCTTCGTTGACGATCGACTGAGCCAGAACGGTCGCGGTGGTGGTGCCGTCGCCTGCGTCATCGTTGGCACGGGAGGCAACGTCTTTGACCAGCTGCGCGCCCATGTTTTCGAAGCGGTCTTTCAGCTCGATTTCTTTGGCAACGGACACGCCGTCCTTGGTGATGGTCGGAGCGCCGAAGCTCTTCTCGATGATCACGTTACGGCCTTTAGGGCCCAGGGTCGCTTTTACTGCGTCAGCCAGGACGTTGACACCGGCGAGCATTTTCTTGCGGGCGGAATCGCCGAATTTAACTTCTTTAGCAGCCATGATCGATATTCCTTAAATACTTTGTAGTAGCGGGAAAATGAGCGGGGAATCAGCCTTCGATAACAGCGAGGATTTCGTTCTCGCTCATTACCAGCAGGTCTTCGCCGTCGACTTTCACAGTGTTGCTGCCGGAGTAAGGACCGAACACAACCTTGTCGCCAACCTTGACGGCCAGTGCACGCACTTCACCGCTGTCCAGCACTTTACCGGTACCAACAGCGAGGATTTCACCGCTGTTGGCTTTTTCGGCAGCCGAACCTGGCAGGACGATACCGCCAGCGGTTTTCTTTTCTTCTTCGCTGCGACGGATGACGACGCGGTCATGCAGAGGACGAAGCTTCATTGTCGATCTCTCCTAATTGTGGTTTTCATCGGCCGGTGTATTCCCGGCGGGTTTAACAAATCCGGCGGTGCCGGGTGCGGTTCGTCAAGCGAACCGCGGAAGTCTGTCTGGCGCAATCGCCAGAAACCTTGCGGTGACCGTTACATAAGGGCGCATAAGCTTATTACAAGGGCGGGGATCGAAATTTTTTACATTGATGCCCCGAAAACGAACACGGCACCCGAAGGTGCCGTGAAGGGGAAGCGGTTTACTTGGAGTCGCGGTGCTCGAATTCGCCTTCGATCACGTTGGGTTCGCGACCCAGCGGCTCGCGGGGAGCAGGTCCACCACGTGGCTGAAGATCGTCGGCGAACGCACGCTGACGGACTGCCGCCTCTTCGGCGCGCTGACGCATTTTATTGGCCAGCAACCGGCGAGAGATCGGCAACAGCATGATCAGACCCAGCACGTCGGTGACGAAGCCCGGCAGGATCAACAGACCTCCGGCCAGGGCCAGCATCAGGCCTTCGAGCATGGTCTGGGCTGGCAGCTCGCCGCGATTCAGGCTTTCACGCGCACGCAGCGCAGTTGCCAGGCCGGCGATACGCAGCACGAACACGCCGAGCATCGAGCCGAGAATGACCAGCAGCAGGGCCGGGAAAAACCCGATCGCCCCGCTCACCTTGACGAATACGAACAGCTCCAACACCGGAAACAGTACAAAGAGCAACAAAAAAGGGCGCATCAAATGGTTCCTCAACGCAAGAATGCCTTGCCAGTCTCCCCTAGATGACGTCGAGGATTCGTGAATTCAAGCGTCAGCCACTTCATTTTTTGGCCATTGCGCGGCGTGAGCCAGGAAAACCAAGGCTTCGCGCACTTGTGTCGGCGTATTACATGGCGCTTGAAACGGTAGCCAGTAGAGTCCCTGACCGATGCGCAAGTGCATGCCTTCGGTGTCGATCCCGGCCAATTGTGCCGGTTCGATTTTCGGCAGGCCGGCGAGCTCGACATAGTGGGCGATGGCTTTGGCGTGATCGGTGTTCATGTGCTCGACCATGCTCACTTCCGCCTTGCCCGCGAAGGGATTGGCCAATGTCAGGTGATCGACCCAGTGAATGGCGCCGAAACCGCCGATGTAGCGGTGACGCACGGGATTGAGCACCCAAAAATCGAAATCGTGGGCCTTGTGGTAGCTCTGCGAATCCGGGAAATAGCGGTAGTAACGCTCGGCCGCCGCTTCGATGGCGACCTCGTCCTCAAGCTTTTCTGCTTCGGCGAGGTAGGTCAGGCGACCGACGGCTTGCACATCTTCGGCCTCACGCTCGCCCACGAACAGTGAGCATTTCGGATCTTTCTGCAAGTTGTGCGTGTGCTGGGCGATGCGGCTGATCAGGATCATCGGCCGGCCCTGCCCGTCGAGACAGTAAGGAACCACGGAGCCAAACGGGAAACCGGGCATCGCCTTGGAGTGCGTCGAAAGCACTCCACGGTATTCCTTGAGAAGCAATTCTCGGGCATTCTTGGCCGCTTCTACGCTCAATTTATGACTCCTTATATAGAATCCGTCGAAAAAACGGACAGGCGCCTGGTGAAAGTTTCAGTGCGCCATCGGGGCAGTTCTCATGTGCAACCAGGTTACATCCGGTGCAGATCGAGAGGCTCTCTTGAAGGAAGACCACTCCAACCTGTTACCGGGGCATGCGAATGCAACTCACTGACAAAGTAATCATTATCACTGGCGGTTGCCAGGGTTTAGGCCGCTCCATGGCCGAGTATTTCGCCGGCAAGGGCGCGAAGCTTGCGCTGGTTGACCTGAACCAGGAAAAGCTCGACGACGCCGTTGCCGCGTGCAAGGCCATGGGTGTCGAGGCCCGAGCTTACCTGTGCAACGTCGCCAATGAAGAGCAAGTAATGCACATGGTCGCTCAAGTGGCCGAAGATTTCGGCGCGATCCATGGGTTGATCAACAACGCCGGGATCCTGCGTGACGGCTTGCTGCTGAAGGTCAAGGACGGCGAGATGACCAAGATGAGCCTGGCCCAATGGCAGGCAGTGATCGACGTCAACCTGACCGGCGTGTTTCTGTGCACCCGCGAAGTCGCGGCAAAAATGGTCGAGTTGAAAAACAGCGGCGCGATCATCAATATCTCGTCGATCTCCCGTGCCGGCAACGTCGGCCAGACCAACTACTCCGCCGCCAAGGCCGGTGTCGCGGCAGCGACCGTGACCTGGGCCAAGGAACTGGCGCGCTACGGCATTCGCGTTGCGGGTATTGCGCCGGGCTTTATCGAGACCGAGATGACGCTGGGCATGAAGCCTGAAGCGCTGGAGAAGATGACGTCGGGGATTCCGCTCAAGCGCATGGGCAAACCGGAAGAGATCGCGCATTCGGCGGCTTACATTTTCGAGAACGACTACTACACCGGTCGGATTCTGGAGATGGATGGCGGGTTGCGGATTTAAGCCCACCGCAAACAAATGTGGGAGCGAGCTTGTTCGCGATAGCGGTAGTTCATTAAACATACTTGTTCAATGTTAATCCGCCATCGCGAGCAAGCTCGCTCCCACAGGTATTCAGCGTTAGCTCAAAGCTATCAATCGTCGCTGATGGTGATGTTCGGCATCGCCGGCGATATCGCTTCCTGCAACACGATCCGCGCGCCGACGTGACGGGCCAGTTCCTGATACACCATCGCAATCTGACTGTCTGGCTCGGCGATCACCGTTGGCTTGCCGCCATCGGCCTGTTCGCGAATGACCATCGACAGCGGCAACGAGGCCAGCAGTTCGACGCCGTACTGATTGGCCAGCTTCACCCCACCACCCTCACCGAACAGATGCTCGGCATGCCCGCAGTTCGAGCAGATGTGCACGGCCATGTTTTCCACCACGCCCAGCACCGGGATGTTGACCTTGCGGAACATCTCCACGCCTTTGCGCGCGTCCAATAGCGCCAGGTCTTGCGGGGTGGTAACGATCACCGCACCGGCCACCGGGACTTTCTGCGCCAGGGTCAGCTGGATGTCGCCGGTGCCGGGCGGCATGTCGATGACCAGGTAATCCAGATCGCCCCAGGCGGTTTGTGTCACCAGTTGCAACAACGCGCCGGAAACCATCGGGCCGCGCCAGACCATCGGCGTGTTGTCGTCGGTCAGGAAGGCCATGGACATCACTTCGACGCCATGGGACTCGATCGGTACGAACCACTTCTGATCCTTGACCTTGGGGCGGGTGCCTTCAGGAATGCCGAACATGATGCCTTGGCTCGGACCGTAAATGTCCGCATCGAGGATCCCGACCTTGGCGCCTTCGCGGGCCAGGGCCAAGGCGAGGTTGGCGGCGGTGGTGGACTTGCCCACGCCCCCTTTGCCGGACGCCACGGCTACAACATTCTTGACGTTGGCCAACCCCGGAATCTGGGCCTGAGCCTTGTGGGCGGCGATCACAGTGGTGATTTCGACGCGGGCGCCGGTAACGCCGTCGAGACCTTCGATGGCCATTTGCAGCATCTGTGCCCAGCCACTTTTGAACAGACCGGCGGCGTAACCCAACTCCAGCTGGACGGTGACCCGATCGCCCTGGATGTCGATGTTGCGCACGCACCCGGCGCTGACCGGGTCCTGGTTCAGGTAAGGGTCGGTGTACTGGCGAAGGACGGCTTCCACCGCTGCGCGATTGACGGCGCTCATGGGCAACTCCGATAGCAAGACTGGAAAATCAGGCGGGTATCGTACGCCGCAGACACATTTGTGGCGAACAGATTACTGTGGCGGGAACCCCGTCTGTGGTGAGGGGATTTATCTGTGGCGAGGGGATTTATCCCCGTTGGGTGGCGAAGCCGCCCCGAAATCGGCTACATCGGTGTACCAGGTACATTGTGTGCGATGGTTTTACGACTGCTTCGCAGTCGAACGGGGATAAATCCCCTCGCCGCAAAAGCAAGGTTGTACCAGCAACCGCTCGGGCCTCGGGGGTGAAAAATATGCGCCGGCGCTTTATAGTGGCCGACCTCCGTTTCATCAAGTAGCCGAGCCCCATGTCCGAGCCACGCAAGATCCTCGTCACCAGCGCCCTGCCCTATGCCAATGGTTCGATCCATCTTGGCCACATGCTGGAATACATCCAGACCGATATGTGGGTGCGCTTCCAGAAGCACCGCGGCAATCAATGCATCTATGTCTGCGCCGACGACGCCCACGGTTCGGCCATCATGCTGCGCGCGGAAAAGGAAGGCATCACCCCGGAACAACTGATCGCCAACGTCCAGGCTGAACACAGCGCCGACTTTGCCGAGTTCCTGGTGGACTTCGACAATTTCCACTCCACTCACGCCGAAGAAAACCGTGAGCTGTCGAGCCAGATCTACTTGAAGCTGCGCGACGCCGGGCACATCGCCACGCGTTCGATCACGCAATACTTCGACCCGGAAAAGAAAATGTTCCTGGCCGACCGCTTCATCAAGGGCACCTGCCCGAAATGCGGCACCGAAGACCAGTACGGCGACAACTGCGAAAAGTGCGGTGCGACCTACGCGCCGACCGATTTGAAGGATCCGAAGTCGGCGATCTCTGGTGCCACCCCGGTGCTCAAGGATTCCCAGCACTTCTTCTTCAAACTGCCGGACTTCCAGGCCATGCTGCAAACCTGGACCCGCAGCGGCACATTGCAAGATGCCGTTGCCAACAAGATCGCCGAATGGCTGGATGCCGGCCTGCAACAGTGGGACATCTCCCGCGATGCGCCGTACTTCGGTTTCGAAATTCCAGGCGAGCCGGGCAAGTACTTCTACGTCTGGCTGGACGCGCCGATCGGCTACATGGCCAGCTTCAAGAACCTGTGCGACCGTACGCCGGAGCTGGATTTCGACGCGTTCTGGAACAAGGATTCCACCGCCGAGCTTTACCACTTCATCGGCAAGGACATCGTCAACTTCCACGCCCTGTTCTGGCCAGCGATGCTCGAAGGCGCCGGTTTCCGTAAACCGACTGGCATCAACGTGCACGGTTATCTGACGGTCAACGGTCAGAAAATGTCCAAGTCCCGTGGCACCTTCATCAAGGCCCGGACCTACCTCGATCACCTGTCGCCGGAATACCTGCGTTATTACTACGCGGCCAAACTGGGCCGTGGCGTCGACGACCTCGACCTGAACCTCGAAGACTTTGTGCAAAAGGTCAACTCCGACCTGGTCGGCAAAGTCGTCAACATCGCCAGCCGTTGCGCCGGCTTCATCCACAAAGGCAACGCCGGCGTGCTGGTCGCGGGTAACGCCGCACCGGAACTGACCGAAGCCTTCCTCGCCGCAGCGCCAGGCATCGCCGAGGCCTACGAGGCTCGCGACTTTGCCCGTGCCATGCGCGAGATCATGGGCCTGGCCGACCGCGCCAACGCCTGGATCGCCGACAAGGCACCGTGGTCGCTGAACAAACAGGAAGGCAAGCACGACGAAGTCCAGGCCATCTGCGCCTTGGGCATCAACCTGTTCCGCCAGTTGGTGATTTTCCTCAAGCCTGTACTTCCGTTGCTGGCTGCCGATGCCGAGGCGTTCCTGAACGTCGCGCCGCTGACGTGGAACGATCACGCGACCCTTCTCAGCAACCATCAGCTGAACGAGTTCAAACCGTTGATGACCCGTATCGACCCGGTGAAAGTGCAAGCCATGACCGACGCCTCGAAAGAAGACCTGACCGCCAGCCAGACCGACACTGGCGAAGCGGCGCCTGCCGGCAACGGCGAACTGACCAGGGATCCACTGTCGCCGGAAATCGAGTTCGATGCCTTTGCCGCGGTTGACCTGCGCGTAGCGCTGATCATCAAGGCTGAACACGTAGAAGGTGCCGACAAGCTGCTGCGCCTGACCCTGGACATCGGTGACGAGCAACGCAACGTGTTCTCCGGCATCAAGAGCGCTTACCCGGATCCGTCCAAGCTCGATGGTCGCCTGACCATGATGATCGCCAACCTCAAGCCCCGCAAAATGAAATTCGGGATCTCCGAAGGCATGGTGATGGCCGCCGGCCCTGGCGGTGAAGAAATCTACCTGCTCAGCCCCGACAGCGGTGCCAAGCCAGGTCAGCGCATAAAGTAAGTCCCCGGTAAATCGATCCCACAGTCGTGCCCGGCGCGACTGTGGGATTTTCATGTCTGGCCCACCCTCCTTCCTTGCCGGATAATGCCTAAGCTTTTTAGACCACCCCGTTAAAGAGCCCTCTTTCTTCCGGCAAGATCATGACCGAGATTGTTCTTACGCTTATCAGCGCTGCCCTGATCAACAACCTGGTGTTGCACTGGCCGCTGGGCGTCGATCCGCTGCTGGGTACTGAACGTCGTCAGGTTCATGCGCTGGGCATCGCGACGACGTGCCTGATGCTGATCGTCGGCATGCTCGGTCATGCCCTCTACCACTGGCTGCTGGTGCCGCTGGGGTTGAGTTCGCTGGGGCTATTCGTATTTTTACCACTGAGCGTTTTGCTGATCGCGCCGCTGCTGACGCTGCTGCCGAAGGTCTTTCCAACGTTTTCGTTCGAAGGTCTTTGGCCTTTGCTTCTCGGCAATGCTGGCGTCCTGGGGCTGGCGCTGATCAACGTGCGGGACGACAACGGATTTTTCCACGCCACAGCCCTGAGCCTTGGCGCCGGGTTGGGTTTCTGGCTGGTGTTGAGTCTGTTCTGCGACTTGCGCCAGCGCACCCTCGATAACGATGTTCCCCTGCCCTTTCGCGGCCTGCCGATCGACCTGATCGGCGCCGGATTAATCGCAGTGGCTTTTCTCGGATTCAGCGGACTGATCAAAACATGAGTCTGATTCAACGCATCGACGCCCTTTTGCCGCAGACCCAGTGTGGCAAATGTGGCCACCCCGGATGCAAGCCGTACGCCGAGGGCATTGCCAGCGGCGAGCCGATCAACAAGTGCCCGCCCGGTGGCAGCGAAACTATCTCGGCGCTGGCCGATTTGCTGAAAGTCCCGGTGTTGGAGCTGGATGTCAGCCGCGGTTCGGCCCCGGCGCAAATCGCCTATATCCGCGAAGCCGAATGCATTGGCTGCACCAAATGCATTCAGGCCTGCCCGGTAGATGCCATTGTCGGCGCGGCGAAACTGATGCACACGGTGATTATCGACGAATGCACCGGTTGCGACCTCTGCGTGGCGCCTTGCCCAGTGGACTGCATCGAGATGCGGCCGTTGCCGCTGGCAACGGTGCTGCCGATTGTCGGCGGCCTGGCGTTCAGCCCTGAAGAACAACGGGCGCGTGCCGCCAAACGCAATCACGCACGGCGCCGTTTTGAACAGCGAAATGCACGCTTGCGCCGTGAAGAAGAACAGAAACTCGCTGAGCGCCTAGCCAGAGCGCATCGCGCGCTGCAACACACAGAGGTGACAACGCTCGATCCGGTTCAGGCCGCGCTCGAAAGGGTCCGCGCGCAGAAAGCGGCGAATGCCGATGCTGCATTGAAGAAAGCCAGGATCGATTTGGCAATGAGCCGCGCGCAGTTGAACAAGTCGCTCAAGGCGTTCGGGCATCCGCCGACCTTCGAACAGCAATCGCAACTGATCGTCCTGCAACAGCAGTTCGAAGCGGCCGAACAAGCCTTGGCGCAGTTGGAAAGCAGCGCACCGCCAGCCGCTGCGCCCTCTGCTCCAGTGAAGGACGCCGAGCTGAAACGGGCGAAAATCCAGTTAGCCATGCGCCGCGCGGAACTCAAGAAAGCTCAAACCGGCGAAGCGCCGGCCGAGCAGATCGAAGCCTTGGAACGTGCACTCGGCGACGCCGAAAAAGCCCTGCATGCCGCTGAAACCGAGAGCGAACAACCGCCGCCTGACCTGGCACGGATTGAAAAGCGTCCCATCGACAAGCAGCTTCGCCAGCTGAAAACCGAATTGGCCTACGCTCGCGCCGACGTCAGCAAACTCGAACGACGCACCGACACATCCGCCGAGCTGATGAAAAAAGCACGCGCCCGTCTGCAGGAAGCCGAGCGCCAGGTGGATGCCTATGTCGCCCCTTGAATCAGTCGACGAGCGCCTGCAGCAGGCGATGAAGCTGGTATTGCTGGCCACCGTGCCGGGCATGCTGGTGTTGTTCTGGTTGTATGGCTGGGGCGTATTGATCAACCTGATTCTGGCCGGCGTGACCGCGTTGGCCGTTGAAGCGGCGGTGTTGCAGTTGCGCAAGCGGGAGCTCAAACCCACCTTGAGCGACGGCAGCGCGCTGGTCAGTGCGACGTTATTGGCTTTGGCCTTGCCGCCGTATTGCCCGTGGTGGCTGACGGTCTGTGCCACGGCGTTCGCGCTGTTCGGCAAACAGCTGTATGGCGGAGTCGGAAAAAATCCGTTCAACCCGGCGATGCTCGGTTTTGCCCTGGTGCTGGTGACGTTTCCCCAGCAGATGACCCATTGGCCGTCGTCCCACTGCATGGACCTGCTCGGCGGTTTGCAGCAAGTGTTCGGCTTCAGTCTCAGCCAGACGCCGGATGCCTGGGTCCAGGCCACGGCACTGGACAGCTTGCGAATCAACAAAAGCCTGACCATGGACGAACTCTTCGCCGGCAATCCGGCATTCGGCCACTTCGGCGCGCGCGGCGTGGAATGGGCCAACCTGGCCTTTTTGACGGGCGGCGTGTTTTTGCTGCAACGGCGAGTGTTCAGCTGGCATGCGCCGGTCGGCATGCTTGCCAGTCTGTTCGTCATCAGCCTGCTGTGCTGGAACGGGTCGGGCTCCGATTCCCATGGCTCGCCACTGTTTCATCTGCTCAGCGGCGCGAGCATGCTGGCTGCATTCTTTATTGTCACAGAACCGGTGTCCGGCGCCAAAAACCCTGGCGCCCGACTGTTGTTCGGCGCGGGGGTCGGGTTGCTGACTTACCTAATTCGTACCTGGGGCGGTTATCCGGACGGCGTGGCGTTTGCGGTGCTGCTGATGAACCTCTGCGTGCCGGCGCTGGACCGGTTTGTCGCGTCAAGACAGGAGCGTGCTGCGCCATGAGCCGAGCGTCGAGCGTGGTGATTCTGGTAGCGCTGGCAGGTCTGGGAATTGGCGCAACTTACTTTGTGCAACAGCGCAGCGCGCCACGCATTGCCACCGAACAGCGCCTGATCGACAGTCGCAACCTGCTGGACCTGCTGCCTGCCGCCAGCTACGACAATCAACCGCTGGAACAACCGTTGCGCCTCGACGATACCGTGTTGACCAACAGCACATTGCAGGGCGGCTACTTGGCAACCAAGGCTGGCCGGCCCACTATCGTATTGTTGCGCAGTCAGGCATTGGGTTATGCGGGCAGCATCGACTTGTTGATCGCCATCGGTGCAAACGGCAAGTTGGTGGCGGTCAAAACCCTGAAGCAATCCGAGACTCCGGGGCTGGGCGCGCGAATCGCCGACTGGCCGAATGCCTGGCTCAGTGACTTTGCCGGTAAGTCGCGAAGCGAACCGGCCGACAATGGCTGGGCGTTGAAAAAGGATCAGGGCCAGTTCGATCAGATCGCAGGGGCAACCATCACTTCAAGAGCGGTGATCAACGCCATCCACGACGCTTTGCGCTACTTCGATGAACATCGGCCACAGTTGATCGGGAACAGTCCCCATGAATAAGTCATCGACGCTGCAGAACTCGCTGATGCTCGCACCGCTGATTGGTGCCACCGACTCATGGATGACCGCAATGGGCTTGTGGTTGATGTTCATTGTGGTGATCAGTGCGTATGGCGTCGGCATGTCGGCCCTGCGACCACGGCTTGTACCGTCTGCCCGATTGTATGCCGGCATTTTGCTGGCTGCCACGCTGACCAGTTGCGCGGAAATCGCTGCACAAGTCTGGTTACTGGAATGGCACCAGCAGATGGGAATCTATTCCGGACTGATCGCCTTGCAATGTGTCGTTCTTGAGCACACGGGCTTCTTCCAGAGCGCATTGCGTGACCGTCTTCGCCTATGTGGCCTGTACGGCGCGCTGATGGTGGTCTTGGGCCTGCTGCGCGAACTCATCGGCAATGGAGGCCTGCACATGGCCACTCTGGTTCCCGGTGGATTCATTGTGTTGGGGCTCGTGATCGCCGGCTGGCAAGCCTGGCCTCGCCCGAATCCCTCACACTGACCGCTTTCGAGGAAACGCACTACCCATGAATGCTGCAAAACGTCTGGAAATTTTCCGCAGGCTGCATGAAGACAACCCGGAACCGAAGACCGAGCTGGCCTACTCCTCGCCCTTCGAATTGCTGATTTCCGTGATTCTCTCGGCGCAATCGACCGATGTTGGCGTGAACAAGGCCACTGCCCGACTCTATCCGGTGGCGAATACGCCAGAGGCGATTTATGCCTTGGGCGTGGAAGGGTTATCGGAATACATCAAGACCATCGGTTTGTTCAACAGCAAGGCAAAAAACGTGATCGAGACTTGTCGCTTGCTGGTGGAACGCCATGGAGGCGAAGTACCACAGACCCGTGAGGAGTTGGAAGCGCTACCCGGCGTTGGCCGCAAAACCGCCAACGTGGTGCTCAACACAGCCTTCCGCCAACTGACCATGGCCGTGGATACCCACATTTTTCGGGTCAGTAATCGTACCGGCATTGCGCCGGGTAAAAACGTGGTGGAGGTTGAGAACAAACTGATGAAGTTTGTGCCCAGGCAATACCTGCTCGATTCCCACCACTGGCTGATTCTTCACGGACGTTACGTCTGCCTGGCCCGCAAGCCCCGTTGTGGCAGTTGTCGGATTGAAGACCTGTGCGAATACAGGCACAAGACTTCGGACGATTGAGGCGCTATTAGGTTTTTTGATTTATCGATTGAAAAAATCTTTTTTACCCGCGGAGAGATTGTCGCTATAAGGAGCGCCAAAGGCAGTCTTAGCCTGGAGTTAACCTTATGAGCACTGGCAACGAGCAATTGGACGCAGAAGAAGACTTCACACCCGTTGAGGCCGATGACGCGGAACCGGTGGTGGAAGTGGCAAAGACCAACCTGAGCAAACGCCGCACGATCGACAACCTGCTGGAGGAGCGCCGGCTGCAAAAGCAGTTGGCCGATTACGATTTTGACCTGTAGCACCTGAAAGCCTCCCGAAACGGAGGCTTTTTAGTGCGAAACCTCGAAAACGCCCATTCACCTAGCCCCGTGAAGCACTACTCACACCAGCCCATTGCGTTGAGCCAGTTCGATCAAGTCCACCAAGGATCGCGCATTGAGCTTCAACAACAGGCGAGTCTTGTAAGTACTGACGGTTTTATTGCTGAGGAACATTCCATCGGCAATTTCCTTATTGGTCTTGCCTCGGGCCAACTGTTGCAAAACCATCATCTCTCGCCCCGACAGGCGATCCACCATATCGGCTTCACTGGCATTCCCCAGACTGGAACGCACTGTATGCAAGGCTTGATTGGGAAAATAGCTGTAGCCTGACAATACAGCCTTTATTGCACTGAGCAACTCAGTGAGATCCTGTTGTTTGCAAACATATCCGGCAGCACCCGACTGCATGCAACGCATCGAAAAATGTCCAGGCGCCTGAGAAGTCAATATCAGTACTTTCATTGGCATTGCTGCCGAAACCAGGCGCGCAATGACTTCCAGTCCATCCAGCTTCGGTATTCCTATATCCAGGATAACAATATCCGGCATATGTTCACGAGCCAGTTGTAATGCATCCACGCCATTATCTGTTTCTGCAATGACTTCGTAGCCATGACGTTCCATCAGCATACGTACCGCAAGACGAATGACGGGGTGATCATCCACGATCAGCACTTTATTCATGGGCAAGTCCAATTTTCGCTGTTCGAATTTTTAGAGCCCGCACAATAGCCTAGTCGTTTCACCCATGGCATGCCGCCTCCCCCAGCCACCCACACCGAGAGACATTCCCTACAAATAACGCGGAATAATCCTACAAGAAATCCTCAAGACCAGAGCGCCGGAAACTTTTTTTGCTTTACAACATTCCATTCTTCAACAATTTTTTTGTATCAATTTACAAGAAAAAAACAGAATAAAAATTTCATAACGGTGGTCCCACGCGCCCAGACAGTTGAGCTACCCTTCATGAGAACCTGCATTACAGGGCATATATCACCTTGAAAGCAACACACATAAAACTTTACAGCAAAAGGCCTTCAATGATCCAAGCAGAATAAAACAGATATATGCTAACTATAAATCCACAGCTAATATAAAGACGGCAACACCCAACCATTACCCACTAACCAAATGAGAAAAGATAAACTTTTATGAGTACAAAACATGATAAAACTCAAACAAAGAATCACCAACCCCATGACAGTCATCGCAATATTCGCAACACTGTCTGAAACATCAGCAGCACTCTCCCTGCCTTTCCTCGACAATAAGGAACGAGAGCTCTACATCTGGTTTTTGATCAGCTTTCCTTTTTATTTGCTTCTTTTGTTTTTCGCCACACTCAACTTCAATTATCGATCGCTCTATGCGCCGTCCGATTTTGAGAAAGGAAAACATTTCATAAAAGTCATGGACAATGCCGAGCGTCCGGATATTGCTCAAGGCACGCCTGACGAGAACGACGGACGGGAAAACCTCTCGGTGCAGCACCACATCGAGTTGCCGGAGCGGCTGAAGGACCTGTACATCATTGATGCGCGATGGGTGAACAGAAAAATCGGGTTCCGCGAGCTACTGGAAAGGATTCGGTTACCCAAGGGAGATTCGGCGCAAGTTGTCGTGTTTCTCATCAATGTCGAATCAGAAAATTTACTCAAAGAAAACGCGCTCAAATTTTTCAGGCACGTAAAGAAACGCAGCGGCGCGCCGTTTTGCATTGCTTACAGTTTGAGCTCACAGGACGTGACGGTCATTGATCAACTCGCCAAACTGACACGCAGCGGTCAGTAGCTTTTCAGGATCAACGGAGAGCAGCAGGCGGGATGGTGTTTACAAATCAAGAAAGATGAATCGCAATGTCAGAAAGAAAACCCCTATTTCCAAATTTGTGGCCTTGTCGAAAACAAGGCCACAAATTCCATTACCAAGTCAAAAACTTCAGAAAAGCTTACGACCCTTGTTCGCCGCGATACGCATGCGCAGGGCGTTTAGCTTGATGAAGCCGGCCGCATCAGCCTGGTTGTAGGCGCCGCCATCTTCTTCAAATGTCGCGATGTTGGCGTCGAACAACGATTCGTCGGACTTGCGGCCAGTGACGATCACGTTGCCCTTGTACAATTTCAGGCGCACAACGCCGTTCACGTGAGCCTGGGAAGCATCGATCATCTGCTGCAGCATCAGACGCTCAGGACTCCACCAGTAGCCGGTGTAGATCAGGCTGGCGTATTTCGGCATCAGCTCGTCTTTGAGGTGAGCCACTTCGCGGTCCAGGGTGATCGATTCGATCGCACGGTGAGCGCGCAGCATGATGGTGCCGCCAGGGGTTTCGTAGCAGCCACGGGATTTCATGCCTACGTAACGGTTTTCGACGATGTCCAGACGGCCGATACCGTGTTCGCCACCGATACGATTCAAGGTCGCCAGCACGGTGGCCGGGGTCATTTCGACGCCGTCCAGTGCAACGATGTCGCCGTTGCGGTAGGTCAGCTCCAGGTACTGCGCCTTGTCAGGAGCCTTCTCCGGAGAGACGGTCCAGCGCCACATGTCTTCTTCGTGCTCGGTCCAGGTGTCTTCCAGCACACCGCCTTCATAGGAGATGTGCAGCAGGTTGGCGTCCATCGAGTACGGGGATTTTTTCTTGCCGTGACGCTCGATCGGAATGTTGTGCTTTTCAGCGTAATCCATCAGCTTTTCACGGGACAGCAGGTCCCATTCGCGCCACGGTGCAATCACTTTCACACCTGGCTTCAAGGCGTACGCGCCCAGTTCGAAACGAACCTGGTCGTTGCCTTTGCCGGTGGCGCCGTGGGAAATGGCGTCAGCGCCGGTTTCATTGGCGATTTCGATCAGGCGCTTGGCGATCAACGGACGAGCGATGGAAGTACCCAGCAGGTACTCGCCTTCGTAAACGGTGTTGGCGCGGAACATCGGGAAAACGAAATCGCGTACGAATTCTTCGCGCAGATCGTCGATGTAGATCTCTTTCACGCCCATGGCTTGAGCCTTGGCGCGTGCAGGTTCGACCTCTTCGCCCTGACCCAGGTCAGCGGTGAAGGTCACGACTTCACAGTTATATGTATCCTGCAGCCACTTGAGGATCACCGAAGTGTCCAGGCCGCCGGAATACGCCAGAACGACCTTGTTTACGTCCGCCATGCCATCACTCCACGGGGTTCTACGGAAAGCCGTCAAGTCTACCGGTCATGCAGGATAATTTACAGAGGCGCGACAGCTTATGACGACGAAGCGACAGATTGTGTCGAACTCGCGACGATGACCGACGGGTCAGGAAGTCTTCGCCGCGCTGGCCGAAACGGTGGCCTGAGGCGCCGGCTGCTCGGTGGGTGCAACCCGCGCGAGGTGCACATTGACCCGACGGTTCTTCGCCCGATTGGCTGCATTGGTGTTGGGTGCCAACGGATAACGCTCGCCGTGAAAGCGCACGGTGATCTGCGATTCCTGAACCCCGTTGGCCTTGAAGAACTCCATGACCGCCAACGCCCGACGCCGCGACAGGTCTCGATTGCTCAGGCGGTTGCCGCTGTTGTCGGAGTGACCGTCGAGCTCGATGTGGTTGACCGTCGGATCGGCCTTCATGAACTCCAGCATCACCTGCAATTGAGCCTTGGCCTGCGCATCGAGATCCAGGCCATCGCCGGGGAAGCCGATCTGCGACTGTTTGACCTGCTCGAAATTCTTCGGCAGCAGTTTCGCCACACAGCCTTGATAATCGTTGAACGCCTTGCTGAACTTGACCGGTAACAGCCGCACTTCCGACACCCGGCCATCACCCGAATAATGTCGAACAACCGGGCTGCGCCCATCTATCAGGCCACTGATCAAACGTCCGGCTTGAACTTGCGAGCTGTTGAACAGCACATTACCGCTGCCGATCTGGACGGAACCGAGATTGATGTCGCCACGCCCCGGCTGCCAGGGTGCAGCGGCCGCCAGCAAGGTCGCCGAGCCGCCGCCCACCATCGAGTTATAGACTTTCAGACGAAACGTCGCTTGCTCTCCCGCGCGGCGCACGAACTCACCCGAACCGAAATCGGTGATCGGTTGAGTCAGGCGGCACTCGAACTTGTCCCCTTCGACCGTCCACTCGATGCTCTCCAGACGGGTCTGGAAAGTGAGCGCCATCGCGGGAAGGCTGGCAAACACGCTGAGCAAGGCTAAATAACGCTGGCGCACGGGAGGCTCCACTGGCTTCTACAACAAAAAGACCGACACACACATGTTTACGGCATACCTGTTGGATATCGGAAGCTTCCTGCAAAACTTGATAGCGAGTGCCTGAGAGAGTCTTTTCCGGTACGATTCCCCTCAGTTTGACCCGCCTGGAATCCCCTCATGTCCGACCGCCTGACCCTGCTGCGTCCCGACGACTGGCACATTCATCTTCGCGATGGTGCCGTGTTGACCAATACCGTCGCGGATGTCGCGCGCACCTTTGGCCGCGCCATCATCATGCCCAACCTGGTACCTCCGGTGCGCAACGCCGCTGAAGCCGACGGCTATCGCCAGCGGATTCTCGCTGCACGTCCGGCCGGCAGCCGTTTCGAACCGTTGATGGTCCTTTACCTGACCGACCGTACCCAGCCCGAAGAAATTCGCGAGGCCAAGGCCAGCGGTTTCATTCACGCCGCCAAGCTTTACCCGGCCGGCGCGACCACCAATTCGGATTCTGGCGTCACCAGCATCGACAAGATTTTCCCTGTGCTTGAGGCCATGGCCGACGTCGGGATGCCCTTGCTGGTTCACGGTGAAGTCACCCGTAGCGATGTCGATGTGTTCGACCGCGAAAAAATCTTCATCGATGAGCACATGCGTCGTGTGGTCGAGCGTTTCCCGACGCTCAAAGTGGTGTTCGAACACATCACCACCGCGGACGCCGTGCAGTTCGTCAATGAGGCTTCGGCCAACGTTGGCGCGACCATCACCGCGCATCATTTGCTTTACAACCGCAACCACATGCTGGTCGGCGGGATTCGGCCGCACTTTTATTGCCTGCCGATCCTCAAGCGCAATACGCATCAGGAAGCCTTGCTCGACGCCGCCACCAGCGGCAGCGAAAAGTTCTTCCTCGGTACCGACTCGGCGCCGCACGCTCAGCATGCCAAGGAAGCCGCTTGCGGTTGTGCCGGTTGCTACACCGCTTATGCGGCGATCGAGATGTACGCCGAAGCGTTCGAACAGCGCAATGCGCTGGACAAGCTCGAAGCTTTCGCCAGCCTCAACGGCCCACGTTTCTATGGCCTGCCGGTGAACACCGATCGCATCACCCTGGTCCGCGACGAGTGGACCGCCCCAACCAGCCTGCCATTTGGCGAGCTGACCGTTATCCCGCTGCGCGCCGGTGAAAAACTGCGCTGGCGCCTGCTGGAGGAACACGCGTGAGTGAAGACCATTTCGACGACGAACAGGACGGTCAAGGCGGCGGAGGTGGTCCACGCCACCCGATGGCAGCTCGATTCCGTGGATACCTGCCAGTCGTTGTCGACGTTGAAACCGGTGGTTTCAACTCTGCCACTGACGCCTTGCTGGAAATAGCCGCTACCACCATCGCCATGGATGAGAGGGGTTTTGTATACCCTGATCACACTTACTTCTTCCGCGTCGAGCCTTTTGAAGGTGCCAACATCGAAGCGGCCGCCCTGGAGTTCACCGGGATCAAACTCGATCACCCGTTGCGCATGGCTGTGAGCGAAGAAGCAGCGCTCACCGATATTTTCCGAGGCATCCGCAAGGCGTTGAAAGCCAACAGCTGCAAGCGGGCGATCCTGGTCGGGCACAACAGCAGTTTCGATCTGGGCTTTCTCAATGCGGCGGTTGCGCGACTGGACATGAAGCGCAACCCGTTCCATCCATTCTCCAGCTTCGACACGGCAACCCTTGCCGGCCTGGCGTACGGTCAAACCGTGCTGGCGAAAGCCTGTCAGGCTGCCGACATCGATTTCGACGGACGTGAGGCCCACTCGGCGCGTTATGACACCGAGAAGACGGCAGAGCTGTTCTGCGGCATCGTCAATCGCTGGAAGCAAATGGGCGGTTGGGAAGATTTCAACGACTGATTCGCACCCATAAAAAAACCGGCCTCAACAGCCGGTTTTTTTATGCCTCGAACGCGCCTTACAGGGCAGCAGCGTTCTCGGTCAGGTAAGCCGCGACACCTTCGGTGGAAGCGGTCATGCCTTTGTCGCCTTTTTTCCAGTTGGCAGGGCAGACTTCGCCGTGCTCTTCGTGGAATTGCAGAGCGTCGACCAGACGGATCAGCTCTTCCATGTTACGGCCCAGCGGCAGGTCGTTGATGATCTGCGAACGAACAACGCCTTTGTCGTCGATCAGGAACGCGCCACGGAAAGCCACGCCACCTTCGGACTCAACGTCGTAGGCCTTGGCGATTTCGTGCTTCATGTCGGCAGCCATGGTGTAGCGAACCTGGCCGATACCGCCATTGTTCACCGGGGTGTTGCGCCATGCGTTGTGAGTGAAGTGCGAATCGATCGAAACGGCGATCACTTCGACGTTGCGTGCCTTGAAGTCGGACATGCGGTTGTCCAGAGCGATCAGCTCGGATGGGCAAACGAAGGTGAAGTCCAGTGGATAGAAGAACACCAGGCCGTATTTGCCTTTGATGGCCGACGACAGAGTGAAGCTGTCGACGATTTCGCCATTGCCGAGTACGGCCGGTACGGTGAAGTCAGGGGCTTGCTTGCCTACGAGTACGCTCATTGATTATCTCCTGGTGTAAAAACGTGAAGTTCCGGGTTTGCGCCAGCCTGCCACCCTCAGGCGACAGCCCTGTGACACCCACCCGCTTCATAAGGACCGGCCATCATACACTGCGTTTTTGAGCTGTCCTCAACGGTTTTTCGCCAACACCTTAAATTGCCGTCGCCGCGATTACTGGCAGATTGCTCTTGAGAAAACCGTTCGTCAGTCATGCATGCTTATAACGCAAAGCTTTCAGAAACCACTTTGACAATCATTCTCGTTAACATTAAGATCCCTCGCAATTGAGCCACAACCAGCGACGGTTCTCACTTATGTATGTCTGCCTCTGCACTGGCGTCACCGACGGACAAATCCGCGAAGCAATCTATGAAGGATGCTGCAGCTACAAGGAAGTCCGCCAGGCTACCGGCGTAGCCAGCCAATGCGGCAAATGCGCCTGCCTTGCCAAGGAAGTGGTGCGTGAAACCCTGACCAAATTGCAAACAGCTCAGGCTTCAATTCCTTTCCCCGTAGAATTTACTGCCGCGTAGTACCCCCATTTCAAGGAACCGGACTTCATGTCCGGTTTTTTTATGCCTGAAAATCAATTGCTTACAGGCCAGACGCGGAACACAAACATTCTTATTCCGATTAATTTTCATTTAAGTTTCAATAACTTAGGTTTGACACTCTTAGTTGGGCGGCCCAGACTCTGCTTTATAGACAGTTAATACAGGGCAGGACCCCATCATGAAAGGCGACATTACAGTCATCCAGCATCTCAACAAGATCCTTGCCAATGAGCTGGTCGCGATCAATCAATATTTTCTGCATGCGCGCATGTATGAAGATTGGGGTCTGAACAAGCTCGGCAAGCACGAATACCACGAATCCATCGACGAGATGAAACACGCGGACAAGCTGATTAAGCGGATCCTCTTCCTGGAAGGCCTGCCGAACGTGCAGGACCTGGGCAAGCTGCAGATCGGCGAGCACACCCAGGAAATGCTGGAGTGCGACCTGCGCATCGAACGTACCGGCCACGCTGACCTGAAAGTCGCGATTGCTCATTGCGAGACAGTTGGCGATTTCGGTAGCCGAGAGCTGCTCGAAGACATTCTCGAATCCGAAGAAGAGCATATCGACTGGCTGGAAACCCAACTGGGCCTGATCGATAAAGTCGGCCTTGAGAACTATCTGCAATCGCAGATGGGCGAAGAGTAACAGCGCCCGCTAAACTCGAAACAATAAAAAGCCCCGCGCTCTTTTGAAGCGACGGGGCTTTTTCATGCCCGGTTTCAGGTTCACCCTGAAACAAATGTGGGAGCGGGCTTGCTCGCGAAAGCGGTGAAACATTCAATAGATAAGTCGACTGACCTACCGCTTTCGCGAGCAAGCCCGCCCCCACACAAGGCGGATCAGGCTTCGGACTTGGTCGCAGCGGCGGCTTCAACAGCAGCTTTGATCGTGGCTTGCAGCGAACCGTCTGCAGCCATCTCGGTCATGATGTCGCTACCGCCGACCAGCTCACCACCGACCCACAGCTGCGGGAAGGTTGGCCAGTTGGCGTATTTTGGCAGGTTGGCGCGGATTTCCGGGTTCTGCAGGATGTCCACGTACGCAAACTTTTCACCACATGCCATCACAGCCTGCGCGGCTTTCGCGGAGAAGCCACACTGCGGGGCATTCGGCGAGCCTTTCATGTAAAGCAGAATGGTGTTGTTGGCAATCTGCTCTTTAATCGTTTCGATGATATCCATGGAGCACCTCGGCTGAACTTTCCGACTCAGGGGTCGGCACGGTGGCGCATTGTAACGGAAACCCAAGCGCCATGCTCGGTCTCCCCGACAGACTCAGTCAAGCCGCCGCCACGGTCACCGGCACACCGTTCAACGCCGCATTCCCCGACAACTCATCGAGTTGACACTCGTCGGTCAGGTCATTGGCGCTGGATCCCGGCTGGCTGCTGGCAATCGTCATCTGCACGCCGGGCCGCGCATGGCCCCAACCGTGCGGCAGGCTGACCACCCCTTTCATCATATCCAGACTGCCCTGCACTTCCACTTCGATCATGCCGACCCGGGAACTGACGCGCACCCGCTGCCCATCGCTGAGCCCACGGCTGGCCAGGTCGTCCGGATGCATCAGCAATTGATGGCGCGGCTTGCCCTTCACCAGTCGGTGGTAGTTGTGCATCCATGAGTTGTTGCTGCGTACGTGACGACGGCCAATCATCAGCAGCTCATCGGCGGCCGGCGCTCGCAGCGCGGCAAAGCGCACCAGGTCGGCAAGGATGGCGGCCGGAGCGGCCTGGATTCGCTGGTTGGCGGTTTTAAGGCGTGAAGCAAGGTTGGATTTGAGCGCCCCCAAGTCCACACCATGCGGCTGATCGAACAAGGTGGCCAGAGACAACTTGTGCTCCGAAGCATCGCCATACGGCCCCATCCGCAAACCACCATCAATCATCTGTGCGGGTGGAATCGTCGGTTTTAGCTCTTTGCCGGTCTTCGCGGCAAAGGCCTTGGCCAGCCCGACGAAAATTTCCCAATCGTGCAGCGCGCCCTCCGGTTTGGCCAGAATCGCACGGTTGAACCGGGTGACGTTACGCACCGCGAACATGTTGAAGGTGGTGTCGTAGTGATCGTTTTCCAGGGCCGATGTCGACGGCAGAATCAGATCGGCATAGCGCGTGGTTTCGTTGATGTACAGGTCGACACTGACCATGAACTCCAACCCGTCCAGCGCCTGTTCAAGCTGTCGGCCATTGGGCGTCGACAACACCGGATTGCCGGCCACGGTGATCAGCGCGCGAACCTGCCCTTCCCCTTCAGTGAGCATCTCTTCGGCCAGCGCCGACACCGGCAACTCGCCGCCATATTCCGGACGCCCGGACACGCGGCTCTGCCACAGGTTGAAATGCCCGCCTGAAGTGGACGCCACCAGGTCGACCGCAGGTTCAGTGCACAACGCGCCGCCCACGCGGTCGAGGTTGCCGGTGACCAGATTGATCAGTTGCACCACCCAATGGCACAACGTACCGAACGCCTGGGTCGAGACACCCATGCGGCCGTAGCAGACCGCCGTCGGTGCCACTGCGAATTCCCGGGCCAGTTGGCGAATCTGCTCGGCCGGCACAGCACACAGCGGGCTCATGGCCTCGGCAGTGAAACTCGCGACGGCTTCGCGCACCTCATCCAGACCGTCCACCGGCAGATGGCTGTCGCGGGTCAGGCCTTCGGCGAACAAGGTATTGAGCAGCCCGAACAACAGCGCCGCATCGCCACCGGGACGCACGAACAGATGCTGATCGGCCATCGCCGCCGTTTCGCTGCGACGCGGGTCGACCACCACTACTTTGCCGCCCCGGGCCTGAATCGCCTTCAAGCGCTTTTCCACATCCGGCACAGTCATGATGCTGCCGTTTGAGGCCAGCGGATTACCGCCGAGGATCAACATGAAATCGGTGTGATCGATGTCCGGGATCGGCAACAGCAGACCGTGGCCGTACATCAAATGGCTGGTGAGGTGATGGGGCAACTGATCGACCGACGTCGCGGAAAACCGGTTGCGGGTTTTCAACAGGCCGAGAAAGTAATTGCTGTGGGTCATCAGCCCGTAGTTGTGCACGCTGGGGTTGCCTTGATAAACCGCCACCGCGTTCTGCCCGTGCCGCGCCTGAATCTCGGCCAGGCGTTCGGCGACAAGCTTGAAGGCATCTTCCCACTCGATGGGCTGCCATTCGCTGCCGACCCGCAACATCGGCTGACGCAGACGGTCCGGATCGTTTTGAATATCCTGCAGGGCGACAGCTTTGGGGCAGATGTGCCCGCGACTGAACGTATCCTGAGCGTCGCCCTTGATCGACGTGATCTGCACATTGCCATCGGTTTCGGTGGTCTCGATGGTCAGGCCGCAGATGGCTTCACACAAGTGGCAAGCACGGTGATGGAGAGTCTTGGTCATGGCCAGTCTCTGTTTGTTCTGGGCGGGCAATGTCGGCCGCGGGAACAAAACTATGGCCCTGGCCCCGGCGTTGCGCCAGCGACGTTCGTCTTGTGAATCGGCGACCATCAGGCCAGCCGATGGCCGCTCGGGATCAGTTCGGCGTCAGCCTCGGCGCCTGCAACTGGATTTCCTGAATGGTTTCAATCTGCTCGTGGGCGACGTGCACGCCGGTGAGTTCGCCGATCAGTCGCCAGTGCTCGTCGAGCCCTGCGCTGATGGTGGCCATGCGATCGATCATCCGCCGGCCCGCAGCCTTGGTCACCTCGTCGTTGCTTCGCATAAGCTCGAAGGACATCGAGGTCATGGAAGCCGTGAGATGCGTCAGTGAGCGGGCCGTGAGGCCGAGCAGTTCCATGAGTTGCTGTTCTTTCGATTCCATTCCGAAGGCTTCCTGCGTCATTCCTGACATAGTTATAACCCAGCACATTGCATTAGCAAGTGTTTCAGATGAGGCACATTGCCATTGAAGACTTCGAACAATAGCTCAAAAAACTGACCGGCACTGTGCGATCCCCGCCCCGCTTGATTGCAAAGCCCCGTGAGCGCAGTGTACAAATGACGGGCTGCTGTCAGGAAACCGGCTTCAAACGCGCCACCGCCGTCACCCCGTAGCCCTTCTGAAATCCCCTAAACACCGTAGCCTATTGGAAAAACGCGACATTTAATGTCAAGATCGCGCCTTCCCTATTTCGTCGCCCCGTGCGGCTTACGCCGCAGGTCTCGCCCGTTTTTCAGTTAAACAAGGCTTTGAGTATCTGCGGTCTGTTGCAAAAGGTAGTCAATGATGAGCGCAAGGCACTTTCTCTCCCTGATGGATTGCACGCCCGAAGAGCTGGTCAGCGTGATCCGTCGAGGCGTTGAGCTCAAAGACCTGCGTAACCGCGGCGTACTGTTCGAGCCTCTGAAAAACCGCGTACTCGGGATGATTTTCGAGAAGTCCTCGACCCGCACCCGTATCTCGTTCGAGGCCGGCATGATCCAGCTCGGCGGCCAGGCCATCTTCCTCTCGCCGCGCGACACGCAATTGGGCCGTGGCGAGCCGATCGGCGACTGCGCGATTGTCATGTCGAGCATGCTCGACGCGGTGATGATCCGCACCTTTGCCCACAGCACCCTGACCGAATTCGCCGCCAACTCCCGTGTACCAGTGATCAACGGCTTGTCCGATGATTTGCACCCGTGCCAGTTGCTGGCGGACATGCAAACCTTCCTCGAACATCGCGGCTCGATCCAGGGCAAAACCGTGGCCTGGATCGGCGATGGCAACAACATGTGCAACAGCTATATAGAAGCAGCGATCCAGTTCGACTTCCAATTGCGCATTGCCTGCCCGGAAGGCTACGAGCCCAACCCTGAATTCGTGGCCAAGGCCGGTGATCGGGTGACCATCGTTCGTGACCCGAAGGATGCCGTGCGTGGTGCACATCTGGTGAGCACCGACGTCTGGACCTCCATGGGCCAGGAAGAGGAAACCGCCAAGCGCCTGAAGCTGTTCGCGCCGTTCCAGGTCAATCGCGCGCTGCTGGATCTGGCCGCTGAGGACGTATTGTTCATGCATTGCCTGCCCGCCCACCGTGGCGAGGAAATCAGCCTCGACCTGCTCGATGACCCGCGCTCCGTCGCCTGGGATCAAGCAGAAAACCGCCTCCACGCCCAAAAGGCCCTGCTCGAGTTTCTCGTCGAGCCGGCGTATCACCACGCATGAGCCAGCCACTGCTGCTAAACCTGCGCAACCTCGCCTGCGGCTATCAAGACCAGCGTGTCGTGCAGAACCTCAACCTGCATTTGAATGCAGGTGACATCGGTTGCCTCCTCGGCTCTTCGGGTTGCGGAAAAACCACGACCCTGCGCGCGATTGCCGGGTTCGAACCAGTGCACGAAGGCGAAATCACCCTGGCGGGAGAGACGATCTCCAGCGCCGGTTTTACCCTTGCGCCGGAGAAACGCCGGATCGGCATGGTGTTCCAGGATTACGCCCTGTTTCCGCATTTGAGCGTGGCCGAGAACATCGCCTTCGGTATTCGCAAACATCCGCAAAAGGACCGCGTGACTGAAGAGCTGCTGGAACTGGTCAACCTGAAAAACCTTGGCAAGCGCTTTCCCCATGAGCTTTCCGGTGGTCAGCAGCAGCGTGTCGCGTTGGCCCGCGCCCTGGCGCCGGAACCGCAATTATTGTTGCTGGATGAACCTTTCTCCAACCTCGACGGCGAACTGCGGCGCAAGCTCAGCCATGAAGTGCGCGACATTCTGAAGGCTCGCGGCACCAGCGCGATTCTGGTCACCCACGACCAGGAAGAAGCCTTTGCAGTCAGCGATCATGTGGGGGTTTTCAAAGAAGGTCGTCTGGAGCAGTGGGACACGCCCTACAACCTGTATCACGAACCTTTGACGCCGTATGTCGCCAGTTTCATTGGCCAGGGTTACTTCATTCGCGGCCAATTGAGCAGCCCTGAATCAGTGCAGACCGAGTTGGGCGAGCTGCGCGGCAATCGGGCTTACACCTGGCCGATTGGTGGCGCCGTGGATGTTCTGCTGCGGCCGGACGATATCGTTTACGCGCCGGACAGCGATTTAAAGGCGCGGATTGTCGGCAAGTCGTTCCAGGGTGCGTCGACGCTGTATCGATTGCAGTTGCCGACAGGTGCGCAGCTCGAATCGATTTTCCCGAGCCATGCCGATCATCTGATCGGCGCGGAGGTTGGCATTCGCGTCGCGGCTGAACATCTGGTGTTGTTCCAGGCATCCGGCAGCATGGCGGCGCAGATCCTGGCGGTCGAGGCCGGTGTCCGTCGTTACAGCACTGCCAGCTGATACCCACGGCCAAATGTGGGAGCGGGCTTGCTCGCGAAGGGGGCATGTCAGTTAATGATGACGGTGACTGACACTCCGCTTCGCGAGCAAGCCCGCTCCCACACTGGATCCCACTTACCCCAGCATCAGCGTGCCGCTCGCAACGAGCGTCGCATTCCCGCCTATCTTCACTCGATCCCCTTCCAGCCGGCAGAACAACTCTCCGCCGCGCTTTGAACACTGATACGCCCTCAGACTCGACTTGCCCAAGCGTTTCGACCAGTACGGAATCAGGCTGCAATGGGTTGATCCGGTCACCGGATCCTCATTGATACCAATCGCCGGCGCGAAGTACCGCGACACAAAATCATGCTGGTTGCCCTTTGCGGTAACGATAGCGCCTGGCCACGGCAGCTTGGCCAACGCGACCATGTCTGGCTGACAATCAAGCACGGCCTGCTCCGACTCCAACACCACGAACAGTTCATTTGAACCCAGCACATCGACCACTTCGACGCCCAAGGCGCGTTCGACATCCAGTGTCACGCCCAATTCAGACGGCACAATTGCCGGGAAATCCAGCCACAGCCGCTCACCTTCGCGACTCACGCTCAACGGGCCGGATTTGCAGATGAAATCCAGACGCGCGGCGGACTCTTTGTAGATCTCAAACAAAACATAAGCGCTGGCCAGAGTGGCGTGCCCGCACAACGGCACCTCAGTAGTCGGGGTGAACCAACGGATATGCCAATTCAGCGCTTCACGCACCACAAACGCCGTTTCGGCAAGATTGTGTTCGGCGGCAATTTTCTGCATCAACTCATCGGCAAGCCAGGCATCGAGACGATAAACCATCGCCGGGTTACCACCGAATGGCCGATCACTGAACGCGTCGACCTGATGAAACTCAAGCTGCATACCTTTCTCCTTGGTTCAGACGCGACCGATATCGGCGAATGTCGCTTGGGTGTGTTCGGCCAGCACCGCAGGCGCCAGCTCAACTTCGAGACCACGCCGACCGGCGCTCACATAAATGCTGGCAAAAGGCTGAGCCGAAGTGTCGATAAAAGTGCGCAGGCGCTTTTTCTGCCCCAGCGGGCTGATGCCGCCCAACAGATAACCCGTCGAACGTTGCGCGGCGGCCGGGTCGGCCATTTCGACTTTTTTCACACCGGCTGCATGAGCCAGGCCTTTCAAGTCCAGACTTCCGACGACCGGCACCACGGCTACCAGCAATTCTCCTTTCTCGCTGGCTGCCAGCAACGTCTTGAACACCTGCGCCGGGTCGAGCCCCAGTTTCTCCGCGGCCTCTAGCCCATAGGACGCTGCCTTTGGATCATGTTCGTAACTGTGCACGCGATGTTCGGCACGAACTTTTTTCAACAAATCCAATGCGGGGGTCATGACAGCTCCAGACGGGGCGGCAGAGAAAAATACTGCGCTGAATTCTAGGGCATTGCTCCATAAAAGGCTCTATTACGGCAGCGTTTCCACAGCCTGACGCGACTCTTTACCGTTCGTCAGCGTTCGACCCGCCGGTAAAACAAAACGATCATTCATGTGACTAATAGTTTCATTGTGACCGATGGTTCACTTTCGACCTTTGACAGCAGTGTTTCTTGTCTATATTTTTTCGAATCTGAATACCGTACACAGTGACAACGCGGCACCCAGCAACAAGCCGGGAAACAGGATGGGGATCCTGCCCGGCGAAAATCGCGCTTTGGCCATGACGAAAAAAGCGCCAGACAACAAAAACAAAGAGGTTTTCAATGACAACTGCTTTACAACAACCGTCGCTCTCGAGCCAATGCATGGCCGAGTTTCTGGGTACTGCACTGCTGATCTTTTTTGGTACCGGTTGCGTTGCCGCGCTCAAGGTCGCGGGTGCCAGCTTTGGCTTGTGGGAAATCAGCATCATCTGGGGCGTCGGCGTGAGCATGGCGATCTACTTGACCGCCGGGGTTTCCGGGGCTCACCTCAACCCTGCCGTGAGCATCGCCTTGAGCATTTTCGCCGACTTCGAGAAGCGCAAACTGCCGTTCTATATCCTTGCCCAACTGGCTGGCGCTTTCTGCGGGGCGTTGTTGGTTTATACGCTGTACAGCAACCTCTTCTTCGATTACGAACAAACTCACCATATGGTTCGTGGCACTCAAGCCAGCCTCGAGCTAGCGTCGGTGTTCTCCACGTTTCCCAACCCAGCTTTGACCACCGCCCAGGCCTTCCTGGTTGAAGTGATCATTACCGCCATCCTGATGGGCGTGATCATGTCCCTGACCGACGACAACAACGGTCTGCCTAACGGACCCATGGCGCCGCTGCTGATCGGTCTGCTGATTGCGGTGATTGGCAGCTCGATGGGTCCGCTGACCGGCTTTGCGATGAACCCGGCGCGGGACTTCGGACCGAAACTGATGACTTTCTTTGCGGGCTGGGGTGAAATTTCCTTCACCGGCGGGCGCGATATCCCGTACTTCCTGATTCCGGTTTTTGCACCAATTGTCGGTGCCTGCCTCGGTGCTGCGGCGTATCGCGGGCTGATTGCCCGTCATCTGCCAAGCACCGAACCTGCTACAAAGGACGCAACACCGGCCATTGACGGCAAACCAAGAACTTCTTGATACCGTTGGCGCGTGATCCTGCCCATTTGATCGCGCGCCTGACTTCACTCCCTTATTTCGTCCAAGGCGATCGACATGACCGACATTCAGAATAAGAACTACATCATTGCCCTCGATCAGGGTACGACCAGTTCCCGCGCGATCATTTTCGACCGCGACGCGAACGTGGTTTGCACCGCCCAGCGCGAATTCGCCCAACATTACCCGCAAGCCGGCTGGGTCGAACACGACCCGATGGAAATCTTCGCCACCCAAAGCGCCGTGATGGTCGAGGCCCTGGCGCAAGCCGGTCTGCATCACGACCAGGTGGCGGCCATCGGCATCACCAACCAGCGTGAAACCACCGTGGTCTGGGACAAGACCACCGGCCGGCCGATCTACAACGCCATCGTCTGGCAGTGCCGCCGCAGCACCGAGATCTGCCAACAGCTCAAGCGCGACGGCCACGAGCAATACATCAGCGAAACCACCGGCCTGGTCACCGACCCGTACTTCTCCGGCACCAAACTCAAGTGGATCCTCGACAACGTCGAAGGCAGCCGTGAACGTGCGCGCAAAGGCGAGTTACTGTTCGGCACCGTCGACACCTGGCTGATCTGGAAATTTACCGGAGGTAAGGTACACGTCACCGACTACACCAACGCCTCGCGCACCATGCTCTTCAACATCCACACATTGCAGTGGGACGAGAAGATGCTGGAGGTGCTGGATATTCCGCGCGAGATGCTGCCGGAAGTTAAGTCCTCGTCTGAAATCTACGGCCATACCAAAAGCGGCATTGCCATTGGCGGTATCGCCGGCGACCAGCAGGCCGCCCTCTTCGGCCAGATGTGCGTCGAGCCCGGCCAGGCGAAAAATACCTACGGCACCGGTTGCTTCCTGCTGATGAACACCGGCGACAAAGCGGTGAAATCCAGGCACGGCATGTTGACCACCATCGCGTGCGGCCCGCGTGGCGAAGTGGCCTACGCGCTGGAAGGCGCAGTGTTCAACGGCGGTTCAACCGTTCAGTGGCTGCGTGACGAATTGAAGATCATCAATGACGCTCACGACACCGAATACTTCGCCAATAAGGTCAAGGACAGCAACGGGGTGTACCTGGTACCGGCCTTCACCGGCCTCGGCGCGCCGTACTGGGACCCGTATGCCCGCGGCGCACTGTTCGGCCTGACTCGCGGCGTACGCGTGGATCACATCATTCGTGCAGCGCTGGAGTCGATTGCCTACCAGACGCGCGACGTTCTCGACGCCATGCAGCAGGATTCCGGCGAACGCCTGAAGGCCCTGCGCGTGGATGGCGGCGCAGTGGCGAACAACTTCCTGATGCAGTTCCAGGCCGACATTCTCGGTACTCAGGTCGAGCGTCCCCAAATGCGCGAAACCACAGCACTCGGCGCTGCTTATCTCGCCGGCCTGGCGTGTGGCTTCTGGGGCAGCCTGGAAGAGCTGCGCGGCAAGGCCGTTATCGAACGCGAATTCGAACCGACGCTGGACGAGACCGCGAAGGAAAAACTCTACGCTGGCTGGAAAAAAGCGGTCAGCCGCACGCGTGATTGGGAACCGCACGAAGGCGCTGAATAAGTCACGCACCGGACTCGTATCCGGTTGTAACTGGTCGGGAGCAGATTCCTGCGGCATCATGGGCAAATTTTGCACGGCAGCCCAAAGGAAGCCCCATGAATCTGCCTCCCCGTCAGCAGCAAATCCTCGAACTGGTCCGCGAACGCGGTTATGTCAGCATTGAGGAGATGGCCACGCTGTTCGTCGTTACACCGCAGACCATCCGCCGCGACATCAATCAGCTTGCGGAAGCCAATCTGTTGCGTCGCTACCATGGCGGCGCGGCCTACGACTCCAGTGTCGAAAACACTGCCTACGCCATGCGCGCCGATCAGATGCGCGATGAAAAACAGCGTATCGGCGAAGCCATTGCCGCACAGATCCCCGATCACGCCTCGCTGTTCATCAACATCGGCACAACCACTGAATCGATCGCCCGGGCGCTGCTCAACCACAATCACCTGAAGATCATCACCAACAACCTGCACGTGGCTTCGATGCTCAGTGCCAAGGACGACTTCGACGTACTGCTGACCGGTGGCAATGTGCGGCGCGACGGCGGTGTGGTCGGTCAGGCGAGTGTCGATTTCATTAACCAGTTCAAGGTCGATTTTGCGCTGGTCGGCATCAGCGGTATCGATGAAGACGGCAGTCTGCTGGACTTCGATTATCAGGAAGTTCGGGTGTCGCAAGCGATCATTGCCAATGCAAGGCAGGTGATTCTGGCGGCGGACTCCAGCAAATTCGGGCGCAACGCGATGATTCGCTTGGGGCCGATCAGTTTGATTGATTGCCTGGTAACGGATCAGCAGCCTGTGCCGGCCTTGGCGCAGTTGTTGAGTCAGCACAAGATTAGACTCGAAGTCGTTTAACCCTCCCCTGTGGCGAGGGGATTTATCCCCGTTCGGCTGCGAAGCAGTCGTCAAACCATCGCACGTGGTGTATCAGACTTACCGTAGTTTCAGGTTTTAGGGCTGCTGCGCAGCCCAACGGGGATAAATCCCCTCGCCACAGTTGTTCTTCGCAACGACATAAATGTTCGTAAATTTTCCTTTAACAGCCCTTCGATGAGTATTTTTAATCGAAGTTGACTGGTCGTGCACAGCTTTATGGGCTAAGATTTTCGTAAATGAACATTCATGTTCGATTTCCAATACCGAAAATCAAAAGAGCCCGAGGCCAGCCGATGCCCACTTCTACCTTGCCTACGCCCCCTCTCGCTGAGGTCTACGACATTGCCGTCATCGGTGGCGGGATCAATGGCGTGGGGATCGCAGCGGATGCCGCCGGCCGCGGTCTCTCGGTGTTCCTTTGCGAAAAGGATGATCTGGCCAGCCATACCTCGTCGGCCAGCAGCAAGCTGATCCACGGTGGTCTGCGCTACCTTGAACATTACGAATTCCGCCTGGTGCGCGAAGCCCTCGCCGAGCGCGAAGTGCTGTTGGCCAAGGCACCGCACATCGTCAAGCAAATGCGCTTCGTGCTTCCGCACCGCCCGCACCTGCGTCCAGCGTGGATGATCCGCGCCGGCCTGTTTCTGTATGACAACCTGGGCAAACGAGAAAAACTGGAAGGTTCGAAAAGCCTGAGGTTCGGCCCTGACAGCCCGCTGAAAAGTGAAATCACTAAAGGCTTCGAATATTCCGATTGCTGGGTCGACGATGCTCGCCTGGTGGTACTGAACGCCATGGCTGCCCGCGAGAAAGGCGCCCATGTTCACACCCAGACCCGTTGCGTCAGCGCTCGTCGCACCAAAGGCCTGTGGCATCTTCACCTGGAGCGCGCCGACGGCAGCCTGTTTTCGATTCGCGCCAAGGCACTGGTGAATGCGGCCGGTCCGTGGGTCGCCAAGTTCATTCGTGACGATCTGAAGATGGAATCGCCCTACGGCATCCGCCTCATCCAGGGCAGCCATCTTATCGTGCCAAAGCTCTACGAAGGCGAGCATGCGCATATTCTGCAAAACGAAGATCAGCGCATCGTATTCACCATTCCGTATTTGAACCACTTCACCCTGATCGGCACGACCGACCGCGAATACACCGGCGATCCGGCGAAGGTGGCGATCACCGAAGGTGAAACCGATTACCTGTTGACAGTGGTCAACGCTCACTTCAAAAAGCAGCTCAGCCGCGACGACATCCTGCACAGCTATTCCGGTGTTCGTCCGCTGTGCAACGATGAATCCGACAATCCGTCGGCCGTCACCCGCGACTACACCCTGGCCTTGTCGGGCACTGGAGAAGAAGCGCCATTGCTGTCGGTATTCGGTGGCAAGTTGACCACCTACCGCAAACTGGCCGAGTCGGCGTTGGCACAGCTGGCGCCGTACTTCACGCACATCAAGCCGAGCTGGACCGCCACGGCAACCCTGCCGGGGGGCGAAGACATGACCACACCGCAGGCGCTGAGCTCACGAATTCGCGACCAGTTCGACTGGGTGCCCACTGAAATCGCCCGCCGCTGGGCCACCACCTACGGCAGCCGCACTTGGCGCATGCTCGAGGGCGTGCAGAACCTCAGCGATCTGGGTGAACACCTTGGCGGGGGTCTCTACACCCGCGAAGTTGATTACCTGTGCAGCGAAGAGTGGGCAACCACGGCGCATGACATTCTGTGGCGCCGCAGCAAGCTCGGCCTGTTCACCACTGAGGCCGAGCAACAGAAACTTGCGAATTACCTGAACAAGGTCGAACAGAACCGCAGCAAGATCGAAGCGGCCTGATCCGAAATCCGGTTAAGCGAAAGCCCCTGAATCTGACGATTCAGGGGTTTTTTTGTATTCGCAGAACACCATAAATCCCTTTGTGGGAGCGGGCTTGCTCGCGAAAGAGGTGTGTCAACCAGCATCAATGTGGGTGAAAGACCGCGTTCGCGAGCAAGCCCGCTCCCACAGGGTCTGTGCTCGCACTTCGATATTGCATTCGGTTTTCCGAACGCGACCTGCCGGTCAATTCGGTTAACCGGATTATCTTTCTACGAAACCCACGCCATAAATTTTTAATATCCTTAATAATCAACATGTTGTCCGATATCACCTAGCCTGGCACGAGTCATGCTCTACACTCTTGGAACGAATGCTTGTTGCGCCGACCTACAGAAGCCGACACTCATTCGAAGCACAAAAGGGCCGATGAACTGGCTCCATATAAAAACAATGTCGAGGAAAATTTGATGCGCATCGTTCCCCATATTCTGGGCGCAGCCATTGCTGCCGCTCTGATCAGCACTCCAGTTTTCGCTGCCGAGCTCACCGGCACGTTGAAGAAGATCAAAGAGTCCGGTGTCATCACCCTCGGGCATCGTGATGCTTCCATTCCGTTTTCCTATATCGCGGACGCTTCCGGCAAACCGGTTGGCTACTCCCACGATATCCAGCTGAAAATCGTTGAAGCGATCAAGAAAGACCTGGACCTGCCGAACCTCCAGGTCAAATACAACCTGGTCACCTCGCAAACCCGTATCCCGCTGGTGCAAAACGGCACCGTGGATGTCGAGTGCGGCTCCACCACCAACAACGTGGAACGTCAGCAGCAAGTTGACTTCTCCGTCGGCATCTTCGAGATCGGCACCAAGCTGCTGGCCAAGAAAGATTCGCCGTACAAAGACTTTGCCGATCTGAAAGGCAAAAACGTCGTGACCACCGCCGGCACCACGTCCGAGCGCATCCTCAAGTCGATGAACGCCGACAAGCAGATGGGCATGAACGTTATCTCTGCCAAAGACCATGGCGAGTCTTTCAACATGCTGGAATCGGGTCGCGCCGTGGCCTTCATGATGGACGATGCCTTGCTGGCCGGTGAAATGGCCAAGGCCAAGCAGCCGACTGCCTGGGCCGTAACGGGTACTGCACAGTCCTACGAAATCTACGGCTGCATGGTCCGCAAGGGTGACGAGCCGTTCAAGAAGGTTGTGGATGACGCGATTGTCGCCACCTACAAATCCGGTGAGATCAACAAGATCTACGAAAAATGGTTCATGCAACCAATCCCGCCTAAAGGCCTGAACCTGATGTTCCCGATGAGCGACGAGCTCAAGGCCCTGATCGCCAATCCGACCGATAAAGCGGCTGACGACAAGAAATCCTGATTTCTGACTAACCTTACTTCCTGAAAGGGCCACTGCCCTTTCAGGAGGTTGTCACTCCCTGCTGGCATTTCTGGAAACACTCGAACCGGTAGCTGTCGAGCCGCTCGTGTGTGCCTGATCTTCAAGATCGGGGCGGGAACGGAGTTTCCCCAAGCGGGCACTTGTACATCGATCGAATCCGAGGGGAGACCCTAATGAATTACAACTGGGACTGGGGCGTGTTCTTCAAGTCCACCGGCGTGGGCAGCGAGATTTATTTCGACTGGTACCTCTCCGGTTTGGGCTGGACCATCGCCATCGCCATCGTGGCCTGGATCATCGCCCTGACACTGGGCTCGATTCTGGGGGTCATGCGCACCGTACCGAATCGCATCGTATCGGGCATCGCGACCTGCTACGTTGAACTCTTCCGTAACGTGCCGCTGCTGGTTCAGCTGTTCATCTGGTACTTCCTGGTGCCCGATCTGCTGCCGCAAAACCTGCAGGACTGGTACAAACAGGACCTGAACCCGACCACCTCGGCTTTCCTCAGCGTTGTTGTCTGCCTGGGCCTGTTCACCACCGCTCGCGTTTGCGAACAGGTGCGCACCGGCATTCAGGCGTTGCCGCGTGGTCAGGAATCCGCCGCTCGCGCCATGGGCTTCAAGCTGCCGCAGATCTACTGGAACGTGCTGCTGCCCCAGGCCTACCGGATCATCATTCCGCCGCTTACCTCAGAATTCTTGAACGTGTTCAAGAACACCTCCGTCGCCTCGCTGATCGGCCTGATGGAGTTGCTCGCACAGACCAAACAGACCGCCGAGTTCTCCGCGAACCTGTTTGAAGCGTTCACCCTGGCGACCCTGATTTATTTCACCCTGAACATGAGCCTGATGCTACTGATGCGTCTGGTCGAGAAGAAAGTCGCCGTACCGGGCCTGATCTCCGTAGGGGGTAAATGATGGAATTCGATTTCTCGGGCATCATCCCGTCCCTGCCGGGTTTGTGGAACGGCATGGTCATGACCCTGCAACTGATGGCGCTGGGCGTCGTCGGCGGGATCATCCTCGGCACGATTCTCGCGCTGATGCGCCTGTCTCACAGCAAACTGCTGTCGAACATCGCCGGCGCCTACGTTAACTACTTCCGTTCGATCCCGCTGCTGCTGGTCATTACCTGGTTCTACCTGGCGGTGCCGTTCGTGCTGCGCTGGATCACCGGAGAAGACACGCCTATCGGGGCATTCGCCTCCTGCATCGTGGCTTTCATGATGTTCGAAGCCGCGTACTTCTGCGAAATCGTCCGCGCGGGTGTGCAGTCGATTCCCAAGGGCCAGATGGGCGCGGCCCAGGCCCTGGGCATGTCTTACGGCCAGATGATGCGCTTGATCATCCTGCCGCAAGCGTTTCGCAAGATGACCCCGCTGCTGCTGCAACAGAGCATCATCCTGTTTCAGGACACCTCGCTGGTCTACGCCGTCGGCCTGGTGGACTTCCTCAATGCTTCGCGTGCCAGTGGCGACATCATTGGCCGCTCGAATGAGTTCCTGATCTTCGCAGGTCTCGTGTACTTCACAATCAGCTTTGCCGCCTCGCTGCTGGTCAAGCGTCTGCAAAAAAGGTTTGCCGTATGATCTCTATCAAGAATGTCAACAAGTGGTATGGCGACTTCCAGGTACTGACTGACTGCAGCACCGAGGTCAAAAAAGGCGAAGTGATCGTGGTTTGCGGCCCGTCCGGCTCCGGCAAATCCACCCTGATCAAATGCGTCAACGCGCTGGAACCGTTCCAGAAGGGTGACGTGGTAGTCGATGGAACGTCCATCGCCGACCCGAAGACCGACCTGCCGAAACTGCGCTCGCGTGTTGGCATGGTGTTCCAGCATTTCGAACTGTTCCCGCACCTGACCATCACCGAAAACCTGACCATCGCGCAGATCAAGGTGTTGGGCCGCAGCAAGGAAGAAGCCACCAAGAAGGGCCTGCAACTGCTGGAGCGCGTCGGTCTTTCGGCGCACGCTCACAAGCATCCGGGTCAACTCTCCGGCGGTCAGCAACAGCGCGTGGCGATTGCCCGTGCGCTGGCGATGGACCCGATCGTCATGCTCTTCGACGAACCGACCTCGGCACTCGACCCCGAGATGGTCAACGAAGTGCTCGACGTGATGGTGCAACTGGCCCACGAAGGCATGACCATGATGTGCGTAACCCACGAAATGGGCTTTGCCCGTAAAGTGGCGGATCGGGTGATATTCATGGACCAGGGCAAAATCATCGAAGACTGCCAGAAAGAAGAATTCTTCGGCGACATCAGCGCCCGTTCCGAACGTGCGCAGCATTTTCTCGAGAAGATTCTGCAGCACTAAGCACCGGACGCTTACTCGAAGCCACATCAATACCCTGTGGGAGCGAGCTTGCTCGCGATATCGGACTGACATTCAACATCAATGTTGACTGTAATGGCCTCATCGCGAGCAAGCTCGCTCCCACAGGGGACGATGGTGGCTCGCGATCAAGTGTTGTGGTTGACCCAAGGCATCTGTGATGAAATGCGACCCCACTCTCTATCGCGCTGCGCCGCCATCACTCGCCGTGAAACCCCGTCTGATTCGTCATCTGTTCCTGCCGCCGCTGATCATCGCCATGATGATCGGATTGGGCTACGTCGGCTTTTGGGTCAGTGAGCACTACGGGATCCGCGGTCTCAGCGAGAACGGCCAGCGTCAGCTCGAACTGCACGCACGCGCCGTCGAGAGCGAGATCAGCAAATACACCTACCTGCCCAGCCTGCTGGAACTCGAATCCAGTGTGTCTAGGCTGTTGGCCGATTCGTCGCCGGAACACCGGCAAACGGTCAATGAGTACCTCGAAGGCCTGAACCGGCGCAGCCGCAGTCGGGCCATCTACGTGATGGACACTACCGGCCGCGTCATGGCCAGCAGCAACTGGCGCGACGTCGACAGTTACCTGGGTGAAGACCTGTCCTTTCGCGCCTACTTCCAGAATGCTGTTCGCGGCCAACCAGGCCGCTTTTATGGCATCGGCAGCACCAGCGGCGAACCCGGATATTACCTGGCCCACGGCCTGGAAGAGCGAGGCAAGATCATCGGCGTCGCCGTGGTCAAAGTGCGCCTTGAAGCCATGGAAGAACGCTGGCAGCGCGCGCGTCTCGAAGCCTTCGTCAGCGACGAAAACGGCATTATCATTCTCTCCAGCGATCCGGCGCGGCGATTGAAATCAGTCGTGCCGTTGAGTGACGAAACCAAAGAAAAACTCGCCCGCAGCCTTCAGTACTACTGGTTCCCACTGAACGAACTGCAACCGCTGGCCCGGGAAAAACTGGCCGAAGGCGAGGAAAAGCTGACCTTCCCTGCCAACAGCGAAGTGGAGTCCGACCAAGAAGACATCAGCTACCTCTCGCAAACCCGCCCGTTAAGCGACACGCCGTGGAATTTTACGCTGCTCACACCTCTGCAGGATTTGCGTCGCGAAGCGATCAATCAGGGGATTCTGGTCGCCGTGGCGTTTGCCCTCGTGGCGTTCCTGCTGATCGCCTGGAACGAGCGGCGCAAAGTGATCGCCACTCGCCTCGCCGCCCGGGAAGCCTTGCAGGAAGCCAACAATCAACTGGAGCGTCGGATTACCGAACGCACCACCGACCTGCGCGCCAGCAACGAACGGCTCAAAGGCCAGATCCGCGAACGGCGCCAGGCCGAAGAGACCTTGCGTCGGGCCCAGGATGAACTGGTCCAGGCCGGAAAACTTGCAGCCATCGGCCAGATGTCCACCAGCATCGCCCACGAATTGAACCAGCCACTGGCCGCGCTTCGCACGTTGTCCGGCAACACTGTGCGCTTTCTGGAGCGCGGTCAGCTGGACGTGGCCAGCACCAACCTCAAGACCATCAACGAACTGATCGACCGCATGGGCCGGATCACCGCCAGCCTGCGCTCCTTCGCCCGACGGGGTGACGACAAAGGTCAGGCCTGCCTCGGCAAAGCCGTAGACGCCGCTCTGCAACTGCTTGGAGGACGAGTCGAAAGTGTCCATCTGCAAGTGCATCGCGAGTTCGCCGATGTGCAGGTGCTGATCGACCAGACTCGCCTGGAGCAGATTCTGGTCAACCTGATCGGCAACGCGCTCGATGCCATGCAGGCACAACCATTGCCGGAGTTGTGGCTCGAAGGCGAGGAGTTCGATGGCAAATATCGTCTGCGCGTACGCGACAACGGCCACGGCATCGACGCCGAAGCGCGCAAGCATCTGTTCGAACCGTTCTTCACCACTAAACCCGGTGAGCAGGGCCTGGGCCTCGGCCTGACCCTTTCCGCCAGTCTGGCTGCCGCGACGGGTGGTCATTTGGGTGTCGAACACCCGGCCAGCGGTGGTACCACCTTCGTCCTCAGTTTACCGTTGGTAAGCCCCACTTACGCCGAGCCAATATGAACAACGACCTCAGTGTGCTGATTGTCGAAGACGACCCCCATGTCCTGCTCGGCTGCCAACAGGCGCTGACCCTGGAAGACATTCCCTGCGTCGGTGTGGGCAGCGCCGAAGAAGCGCTGGAGCGGGTGGGCGACAACTTTGCCGGCATCGTCATCAGCGATATCCGTCTGCCGGGCATCGATGGCCTCGAACTGCTGACGCGGCTCAAGGCTCGCGATCGCAGCCTGCCCGTGGTGCTGATTACCGGTCATGGCGACATTTCCATGGCGGTCGGCGCGATGCAAAAAGGCGCCTATGACTTCATGGAGAAACCCTTCTCCCCGGAACGCCTGGTGGACGTGGCTCGTCGCGCGCTGGAGCAACGCAGCCTGGCGCGTGAAGTTTCTTCGCTGCGCCGGCAACTGGCGGAGCGGGATTCTCTGGAAGGCCGGATTATCGGCCGCTCGCCAGCGATGCAGAATCTGCGAGAACTGATCGCCAACGTCGCCGACACCTCGGCCAATGTGCTGATCGAAGGCGAGACCGGCACCGGTAAAGAATTGGTTGCGCGCTGCCTGCACGATTTCAGTCGGCGGCACACCAAGCAGTTCGTTGCGCTGAACTGTGGCGGTCTGCCGGAAAATCTGTTCGAAAGCGAAATCTTCGGCCACGAAGCCAACGCCTTCACAGGTGCCGGCAAGCGGCGGATCGGCAAGATCGAACACGCCGACGGCGGCACACTGTTCCTCGACGAAGTGGAAAGCATGCCGCTGCCGTTGCAGATCAAACTGCTGCGGGTGTTGCAGGAGCGCACCCTCGAACGCCTTGGCTCGAACCAGAGTGTCGCGGTGGATTGCCGGGTGATCGCGGCGACCAAATCCGACCTGGATGAATCGAGCAAGGCCGGCGAATTCCGCAGCGATTTGTATTACCGCCTGAACGTGGTGACCTTGGAGCTGCCGCCTCTGCGTGAACGTCGCGAAGACATCCTGCAACTGTTCGAGCACTTCCTGCAGCAGTCGTCCTTGCGCTTCGACCGCGCCGTTCCGGAACTGGACAACCAGACCCTGTCGAACCTGATGAGCCACGACTGGCCGGGTAACGTGCGCGAATTGCGCAACGTTGCCGAGCGGTATGCCCTCGGTTTGCCGGCCTTCAAAAAGTCCGGCACCAGCGGCAGCAACCAAGGCCTGGCCTTCGCCGAAGCGGTGGAAGCCTTCGAGCGCAACCTGCTCAGCGACGCCTTGCAACGCAGCGGCGGCAACCTGACCCAGGCCAGCCTTGAACTGGGCATGGCCAAGACCACCCTGTTCGACAAAGTGAAGAAGTACGGGCTGAGCCACTGATGGACTTGATGCTCAAGGCAACCTTGGGCGCAGCAGTGGTGGTGATCCTCGCTGCGCTGGCCAGGACCAAAAACTATTACATCGCCGGCCTGGTGCCGCTGTTTCCGACCTTTGCGCTGATCGCGCATTACATCGTCGGCAAGGGGCGCTCGCTGGACGATTTGAAGACCACTATCGTGTTTGGCATGTGGTCGATCATTCCGTACTTCATCTACCTGGCGACGTTGTACGTGATGGTAGACCGGATGCGGCTGGAGGCTTCACTCGCCGTGGCGGCGGTGGCCTGGTTGATGGCGGCTACCGTGCTGGTGACGGTGTGGGTGCGCATTCAAGCCTGACCGAGATCCCTTGCTCGCGAAGGCGGTGTGTCAGTCACATCAATGCTGACTGTGCCGCCGTCTTCGCGAGCAAGCCCGCTCCCACAAGGTTGGGTGTGTTACTGCCCATAAACCTTCTGCAACTGCGCCTGCGTCAGTGCGTCTTCAAACGGCACTGGCACTGATTTCACTGCGCCGTAGAGGTTGCGGTAACGCCAGTAGCTGCCGTTGTTGGCCAACTGGTAACCGCGCTCGACCACGCGCTGGCCATCGAGCACATAGCGCAAGGTTTCCTGGGCGGCTTCCGGCGGTGCCGGTTGCATCAGGTCGGCGGCCAGCACGCGCATGGACTCGTCGATGCACTCGTCGAGGACGGCCGTGACCTTCGCCAAGTCCAGACTGCCGTCGTCAATGCATTGCTTGCCGCAGCGCCGAATCGGCTGACTCGCCACTTCGATGCGCATGCGGTACAGCGCCGAACCGGCAATGTCCTGGACCTGCACCTGATTGACCAGCACAAAGCTGCCGCGATCGGGGGTGAGCATCAGTTTCGGTTCGATCACCAGCCGTGCGGTGACTTGCCCCTCCCCTTGCTTGAGCCCGGCCCCTTGCGACGCCTGTTGATAGCGCTGCTGCAGACGTTCCTGCAACGGCACGCCGGCGAGCAGGTCGGCCATCGGACGCGAATCCTTGAGCGCCGTCTTTTCCGCATCGCGTTGCAGGCTGCCACTGCCCATTTGAGTGTTGACCAGACTGGCCACGAGCAGTCCGGCCAGTCCTGCTGCATTGGAACTGGCCACCAGATTATGACTCGACGATGCCGCCTTCTGCGCCGCCTCGGCGTCAATCACCGTGCTGGCGCCAACAAACGCCTGCGGTAGCTGCATGTCTACTTTCAGCCCATGAGCCTGGACGTAGGACGCAGCACTCTGCGACTTGAAACCGGCCTCGGGCGCCGGTTTCTGCGCGCAACCGGTCAGCATCAACAGGGCCAGCGCACTGGCGCCCAGGATTGTGGGTCTCATTGCTCGAACGGCGTGATCATTTGCTGACGGCTCGTATCCATGGCCTGATAGAAGGCATTGGAGAGGTTGGTATAGGTCGGCTCATCCCACTCGCCTTGAGCGGCTTGCACCGTGGCAAAGGGTTTGAACCACAGCAGTTTGTTGTCGGCCAGGTCGACCACCATGCCCTGCCCGCTTACCTGCGCCATCGGTACGCTGGTCGGCACAAATCCGTAATAGCTGCGAGTGGCGCCGGTGGCGAAGACATTCACCAGCAGCAGACGATCGACGCCGTAGGTGGCCTTGATCGGCGCCAAGTCACGGCCCATGTAGCCTTCACGGAAACTGGTTTGCTTGTAGACGTTCAGGTCAACCGGCTCGTTGATCCGCTTGACCTTGTAGCCCTTGGCCTGCAGCTTGGCGACGATGACATCCGGCAAGGTGTTCAGGTCGCGCACTTGCCATTTTTCGACGCTGTCAATGAGCTTGCTGTTGACGCCTCTATTGATCGCGTAATCGAGCATCCCCTGTTGACCGGTCAACGCCAGCACCGGCGCCGGCACCACAGTGATCGCCACGCCGATGGTCGGCTCTTTGGCATCCCAGAATTGTTTATCCAGCGGAACAGGTGGTTGAACGTGTGCGCAGCCGGTAAGGGTCAGGCAGGCGAGCAAGGTGAGCACTGCCCACGTGCGAAAAGCGTGAAGTGTCATGGATCAAATCCCTATGATTGAAATCGTCGCTGTCTATGTCGGCAGCAACGGCTAAAACCATAGTGGCACATTGATATATTTCTTTTCAACTGACAAAAATCAGTTGACCGTACCGCCCTTCGCTTTGCTCATGGCCCAACCGCTTACTGCGAGCGAGCCAGTGCCTACAGCAGGTTAGGCGTCGGCAGCGGATCGATCTGCGCCCAGTGCGAAGTGTCTTCGCGATGCGACTGCAAGTACGGCAACACCGCCGCCAGCAACGGCGCCTTGAACGCCTCCTGAAAACGATGAGCCAAACCCGGAATCAGTTTCAACTGACTGCCACGGATATGCGCCGCCAAATGCACCCCATGCATCACCGGTAACAGCGGATCGGCAGTGCCGTGCACCACCAGCGTCGGCACGCGCAACTGGTTGAGCAATCCCACCCGACTCGGCTCCGCGAGGATCGCCATAATCTGGCGCTTCACGCCCTCAGGGTTGAACGCCCGGTCATAGGACAGCGCCGCCTGATGCAGCAGCGCCTGCCGATCATCGCTCACCGTCGGGCTGCCCAGCGCCGCGAGCAAGTCGGCTTGTTGCTCGAGTGCCACTGCGCGATTCGGTGCTCCCCGGCGCGAAAGCAACTGCACCAGTGCCGCGCTCGGCGCCGGCAAGCCTTCGGCACCCGAGGTGGTCATGATCAGCGTAAGGCTTTCGACCCGCTGCGGCGCCATGGCCGCCATATGCTGGGCGATCATCCCGCCCATGCTTGCGCCCAGCACGTGGAATTGCTCGACGCGCAAGGCATCCATCAAACCCAGCGCATCATCGGCCATGTCCGTGAGCGAATACGGCGCCGCCACCGGCAAACCGAGTTTGTAGCGCAGCACCTCGAAGGTCAGATTGGCATCGACAGGCGCCTGCCGCCAGGTGGACAGGCCGACGTCGCGATTGTCATAACGAATCACCCGAAAGCCTTGCTGACACAACGCGACCACCACCTCGTCCGGCCAGTGAATCAACTGCCCGCCCAAGCCCATCACCAACAGCAGTGCCGGATCCGAGGCACGGCCGATGCTCTGGTACGCCAGGCTTACCTGCGCCAGGTCAACGTGTTCGGTCGGAACATTAATATCGCATCGAGACGCCGCAAAGGACGGCAGGCCGAACAACAACGCGGCCAGAAAAACCGCTGTCGAGAAAAATCGTGCACGCATGAAAAAACACCGAAACGCAGAACCCCAGTAGAGCGCGAGTCTGATGAAGTTTGTTCAATCGCGCTGCCACACTTCCGTGACAGTTTGATGAAGAATGCTGAACGGTCGTATTCGAGACCGCGTCGCCTGCTTCGCGAGCAAGCCCGCTCCCACATTGGATTTATGTCGATCATGAATTTTGAGTGCGGCATCAATCCTGTGGGAGCGAGCTTGCTCGCGATGGCGCCCGAAAGGGCGCCGCCGGACTTTAGGCTAACAGACTGCGCAATTGCCGCGCCGCCGCCACCATGTTGACCAACGCTGCCTCAGTCTCCGGCCACGCGCGGGTTTTCAAACCGCAGTCCGGATTGACCCACAACCGCTGCGCCGGAATCCGCTTCACCGCTTTGCTCATCAATTTGACCATTTCCGCCGTGTCCGGCACCCGTGGCGAGTGGATGTCATAGACGCCCGGGCCGATGTCGTTCGGGTAGTCGAAGGCTTCGAAGGCTTCCAGCAATTCCATGTCCGAACGCGAGGTTTCGATGGTGATCACGTCAGCGTCCATGGCCGCGATGGCCTCGATCACATCGTTGAATTCGCTGTAGCACATGTGGGTATGGATCTGGGTTTCATCCTGCACACCGGACGCACTCAAGCGAAACGCCTCCACCGCCCAGTCCAGGTATTCCTGCCATTGCGCCCGACGTAGCGGCAAACCTTCGCGGAACGCCGCTTCGTCGATCTGCACGATTTTGATACCGGCGTTTTCCAGATCGACCACTTCGTCGCGCAGCGCCAGGGCCAGTTGCTGCGCCTGGACTTTGCGCGGCACGTCCTCGCGCGGGAACGACCACATCAGCATGGTCACGGGACCGGTGAGCATGCCTTTCATGACCTTGTCGGTCAGGCTCTGTGCGTAGGTGATCCAGTCGACGGTCATGGCGTTCGGACGGCTGAGGTCACCGTAGATGATCGCCGGTTTGACGCAACGCGAACCGTAGCTCTGCACCCAGCCAAACCGGGTGAAGACATAACCATCCAACTGCTCGGCGAAGTACTCGACCATGTCGTTGCGCTCGGCCTCCCCGTGTACCAGCACGTCCAGGCCCAGGCGTTCCTGGACTTGCACGGCGTGACGTATTTCGCTGTGCATGGCGTCGGTGTAATCGTTGGCCGACAGCTTGCCCTGCTTGAACGCCTGACGCGCCAGACGGATTGAACCGGTCTGCGGGAAGGAGCCGATGGTGGTGGTCGGGAACGCCGGCAGTTTCAACCGCGCACGTTGTAGCTCGATGCGTTTGGCAAACGGCGAATGGCGTTGGCTGTCCGCTGCACTGATGGCCGCGATACGTGTCTGCACGGCAGCTTTGTGAATGCGTGGCGACTCGGCGCGGCTGATCTGAATCGCACGGCTCTCGGCTAGGGCGGCTTGCACCTTGGGCGATTGCGGGTCGTTAAGCGCATCACGCAGCACCGCAATTTCGCAGCACTTTTGCACGGCAAACGCCAGCCAGCTTTTCAGTTCCGGGTCGAGCTTGTCTTCACGCTCCAAATCCACGGGGCTGTGCAGCAGCGAACAGGAACTGCTGACCCACAGATTGTCGCCAAAGCGTTCCTGGGCGAATTGCAGTTGGGCGAGCACGGGCTCCAGTTCGCAGCGCCAGACATTGCGGCCGTTGACCAGGCCCACGGACAGAATCTTGTAAGTCGGCAGTCGATCGAGCACCTGGCCGAGCTGGTCCGGCGCCCGCACCGCGTCGATGTGCAGGCCTTGTACCGGCAGGCCGACCGCCAGACCGAGGTTGTCTTCCAGGCCACTGAAGTAGGTCGCCACCAGTTTTTTCAGCGGCGAGTATTGAAGGATGTGATAGGCGCGTTCGAAGGCATTCTTCCAGGCTTGTGGCAGGTCGAGGGTCAGGATCGGCTCGTCGATTTGCACCCACTCAACGCCTTGCGCGGCGAGGCGACCGAGGATTTCGCCGTAGATGGGCAGCAGGCGTTCCAGCAGGTCGAGTTTGTCGAAGTCATTGCCTTTGGCCTTGCCCAGCCATAGGTAAGTCAGCGGACCGATGATCACCGGTTTGACGTTGTGTCCCAGGGCCTTGGCTTCATCGACTTCGTCGAACAGCTGTTCCCAGCTCAGTTTGAACGGCTGGCCAGCGGTGAACTCCGGGACCAGATAGTGGTAATTGGTGTCGAACCACTTGGTCAGTTCCTGCGCGTGTTGCGCTTGGGTGTGTTCGCCGCCGCAGCAGGCTGCAGTAGCACCACGGGCCATGGCGAACAGGGTGTCGAGGGTTGGCAGGCCGCGGGCGTTTTTGGCGCTGTCGAAACGCTCCGGGATCACACCGAAGGTCAGGGAATGGGTCAGCACCTGGTCGTACCAGGCAAAGTCGCCGACCGGCAGCAAGTCGATGCCGGCGTCTTTTTGCAATTGCCAGTGGGTGGCGCGCAGTTGGCGACCGACGCTTTTCAGCGTGTCCTGATCGAGATCGCCCTTCCAGTAGGATTCGAGGGCTTTTTTCAGTTCACGGTCAGCGCCGATGCGCGGAAAACCAAGTGTGTGGGCCAGAGCCATGGTGAGTTTCTCCCTGTAAAAGATGGCCTATTGTCGACAGCCAACCAAACATGAGACAAACTCAACTTTTTCGCGCTGATCACAAGTTTTCCTCATGGAGCCCCCGGTGCTTGAAATCCGTCACCTGAAGACCCTGCACGCCTTGCGCGAAGCTGACAGCCTGGTCGATGCCGCCGACCGTCTGCACCTGACGCAATCGGCCCTGTCCCACCAGTTCAAGGAACTTGAGGAACGGCTAGGGATGCCGTTGTTCGTGCGCAAGACCAAACCGGTGCGTTTCACCAGCGCCGGGTTGCGCCTGCTGCAACTGGCCGACGCCACCCTGCCGTTGCTGCGCGGCGCTGAGCGCGATATCGCGCGGCTGGCCGGTGGCACCGCAGGGCGTTTGCACATGGCGATCGAATGCCACAGTTGCTTCCAGTGGCTGATGCCGACCATCGACCAGTTCCGCGATGCCTGGCCGGAAGTCGAACTGGATCTGGCGTCGGGTTTCTCCTTCGCACCGCTGCCGGCCCTGGCCCGTGGCGATCTGGATCTGGTCGTGACCTCCGATCCGCTGGAAATCGCCGGCATCACGTATGTGCCCCTATTCACTTATGAAGCGATGCTCGCGGTGGCTAACCAGCATCGTTTGTCGGGCAAGGCGTACATCGTGCCGGAAGATTTGCTGACCGAGACCTTGATCACTTACCCGGTGGAGCGTGATCGGCTGGACATCTTCACCCGCTTCCTTGAACCCGCCGACATCGAACCGGCCCAGGTCCGCACTTCGGAACTGACGGTGATGATGATGCAACTGGTGGCCAGCGGCCGCGGCGTGTGCGGCATGCCGCACTGGGCGCTGCATGAATACAGTTCACGGGGTTACGTGAAGGCCAAGCGGTTGGGCGAGAAGGGATTGTTTGCGACGTTGTACGCGGGGATTCGCGCAGACATGCTGGATGCGCCGTATATGCGCGACTTCCTGCTGACGGCCAAGGACACGTCGTTTTCGACGTTGGATGGCGTGAGTGCCGTACGCTGATCAAATGTGGGAGCGGCGGTGCGGTGGTCCGACTTGCTCGCGAATGCGGTGGATCAGCCAACATCAATGTCGAATGTCAGACCGCATTCGCGAGCAAGCCCGCTCCCACATTGATCGCGGTGATCCTTAGATCTCGCGCCACATATGAATCTTGTCGAAGTAGTCTTCACCGACCCGCAGCGCCATCGGCTCCAGGCCGAACTGGATGAAGCCGCATCGCTGGTACAGGTTAAACGCCGCTGCGTTGCCGGCGGTGACGGTCAGCTGGATCAGCCTCAGGCCCGGATGAGTTTGCGCCTCCGCCAACGCTGCCTGCACCAGTAGATAACCGAGTCCTTGCTGACGGGCCTGGCCGGACACATACATGCCAAACAACGTCGCCTTGTGCCGGGCCTTTTCCCGAGGTTCGAAGGCGAGGCCGACGATACCTGCCAACTGTCCATCCGCGAATGCGCCGAGCACGACATCCAGCTTGCTGGTCAGGCGCGACTCCCACCAGCTCAGCGGCATCGTGGCGCGCTCGCGCACACTGGAAGTGAACGCCTGAGGATGCCGGTCATAGGCTTCGAGCATCAGCGCCCGATAGTCCAGAGCATGGCTGGCATCAAGACGCTCAATCCACATGTTCACGCCGCCCTTCGTTGCTCAAGCATCAGTCGCACCGCCAGCGCCGACAGCACGAACCCCATGAAATAGCGTTGCACCGCCAGCCAGGCCGGATTGTTGACGAACCAGGACGCGATGCCTGCCGCAAACACCGCGATCAACAAGTTGACACAGAAACTGACGCTGATCTGGGTCAAACCGAGAACGACGCTCTGGGTGAACACAGAGCCATGCTCAGGCGTGATGAACTGCGGAAACACCGACAGGTAAAACACGGCGATTTTCGGGTTCAGGGCACTGGTCAGAAAACCCATGGTGATCAGTTTGCGCGACGAGTCCGGCGGCAACTGCTGCGCCTCGAACGGCGAACGGGCACCCGGTTTGACCGCCTGCCAGGCCAGCCACAACAGGTACAGCGCGCCGGCCCATTTCAACACTTCATAGCCCATCGGCACTGCCAGGAACACCGCCGTCAAACCCGCCGCCGCGGCGAACAGGTGCACGAAGAATCCGGCGACTACGCCGAGCAACGAGGTCACCCCGGCCTTTCGGCCCTGGCAGATCGAGCGGGAGATCAGATAAATCATGTTCGGACCCGGCGTCAGTACCATCAGCAGCGCGGCAGCGGCGAAAATCAGCCAGTCTTGAAGCGGAATCATGGGCAATCCTTGGTCCGTGATTGATCAGGCGATCGCGGTGAGCGAGGCTCGATAAAACGGCAAGATCAGGTCCCGTGTCAATGGCGCCAGCGTGACATCACCGTCGGTGGCCGGGTCGATCCAACGCACCTCTTCAATCTCCGCTGCCGGGAACACGTCTGAATCGATCGTCAGCTGGAAGAGTTCGGCTTGTACGATAAATCCCGGCTCATTGGCGGCAGGTGCCGAGAATTGCCCCAGATAAATGGCGTGCGCCGGATCGATGACCAGCCCCAGCTCTTCATCCAACTCACGAGCCAGCGCGCCGACCGGTTGTTCATGGGCCTCGATCTTGCCGCCCGGTTGCATGAAGGCCTCGGTGCCGCGCTTGCGAACCAGCAGGGTACGACCGTCGGGACCGATCAACAGGGCGGCGGCGATATGGATGAGTCGGGGTGAAGCGGTGGATGTAAGCGTCATGGGTGAGGCGTGGCCTTGGTTAAAAGGCGCAAGGATCACATGAGTGTTGGGATGTCGTCACGCCGAAAAAATCTCTGTGAAACACGGCCCCTGTAGGAGCTGCCGCAGGCTGCGATCTTTTGATCTTGCAAAAATCAGAATCAAAAGATCGCAGCCTGCGGCAGCTCCTACAGGGGATCAGTGCTAGGCCTGAGAAAGCTGGCCTGCCTCCAGAATCGCGCCGCTCCCTTCCTCCGGCACCTTCACAAAAATACTGTATTTCGCACCCTCCATAGCTTCGAAGGCGATCAACTTCTCCACCAGCGGACCGTTCAACACCTTGCCGGCATTGAGCAACAGCATGCCGTTGTCGGCATTGAGATTGCGCGCCAGGATCATTCCAGCTGCCAATTCCCGGGTGGTCATGACCTTGACTGTCGGATCGGCCAGAGAAACATCGCTCAAGTAGGCGGCACACACCCGAATGAAATCCTCCACCATCTCGGGGTCGTAGAGTTTTCCGGCATAGCTGCGGATATAAACCAGCGCCTCATCACTGTTCATCTGCCGTTCCAGGATCAACCCACGCTGCAACTCAATGAAATCCACCGCCAGTTTCAACAGCCGGGAACCGAACGGTATCGCCTCACCCTTGAGCCGGTCGGGGAAACCGCTGCCGTCCCAGCGCTCCTGATGGTGAAGTATCAGACGGGCGGCATCCTTCATCGGGTCGAGCGTCATCAACAGCGATTCGCTCTGCTTCGGATACCCGCGATAACGTTCCCGATCGTTGTGATGCAGCAGATCCGCCGGTGCGGTCATCATGCTGTCGGTCCAGCTCAACTTGCCGATGTTGTAGAGCGCGGCGGCCATGGTCAGGTCGCGGGTGGAGCCTTCATCCAGACCATGCAGTTTGCAGTAGACCCGCACCAGCTCGATGATCTGGCGGTTGGTCTGTTTGGCCGGCGGCAGGCGCAGGTTGGCCAGCAACGAGAACACCTCGGTCCCGGTGACATAACTGTGCTTGAGCTCTTCGTAAGCCAGGTCGAGCATATCCGCAGTCTGCTGCAGTTCGGCAGTGCGGGCCGCGACGTGTTTTTCCAAAGTGGTGTTGAGCAGCTTCAATTTCTCGTTCTGATCCCACGCTTCCTGTACCAGACGCAACCGTTCACGCTCGGAATGCTGATACGCGAGTGATTGCCGCAACGTCAGCAACATCTCTTCATCGTGCCAGGGCTTACTGATGTAACGGTGAATCTGCCCGTCATTGATGGCTTTGATAATGGCTGACGGATCGGCATAACCGGTCAGCATGATCCGGACGGTATCGGGATAACGATGGTGGATGTGGGCCAGCAGCGTGGCACCGTCCATGTTGGGCATGCGTGCATCGCTCATCACCAGATCGACCGGCTGTCGCGCCATGATTTCCAGGGCCTGGGCGCCGCTGGTGGCCAGCAGCACCTCGTAGGGCTGGCCGCGTAGCAGGCGACGCAAGCTGTTGAGGATGGATTCCTCATCATCGACCAGCAGTACCTTGGGTTTAACGGCATACGTCGTGGGGATTTGCTCTTCCATGGCATTACCTCAGGCTCAAACGGGCACACAGTCATGTCGGATCCGGGCAAACATCCCCTATTGCCTGATCCTGACCTAAAGGCTAGATGATTTTCGCCCCGTCGCCGCAATGATTCGTTTCAGTCAGTTGCGCGAAGTCTGATCCGGGCGACTATGCTCACTTCACTCGGATCCATCATCTGTACGTTCGGCCAAGTGATCAGGGAAAAGGATGCCCCTTATGAACACTGCGCACCAAACCGCTGTCGCTCCAGGGACCTGGCGATGAATACGCTACTGGCGCGGACCAACCGGCGGATTCTTATTGTCGACGACACCGCTTCGATCCATGGGGACTTCATCAAGATCCTCAGCCCGCCATCGTCCGATGACGACAGCCTGACCCGTGCTGAACAAGCCCTGTTCGGCACTGCGGTGACGGCCAAACTCCAACATTTCGTGCTCGATTCGGCGTTCCAGGGCCTCGAAGCGTTGGCCAAGGTCGAGACCGCCCTGGCCAACGACCTCCCCTACGCAATGGCGTTTATTGACATGCGCATGCCACCGGGCTGGGACGGCCTGGAAACCATTGAACGGTTGTGGCAAGTCGACCCCAAGCTGCAAGTGGCGCTGTGCACGGCCTTCTCCGACTATTCCTGGGAAGACATCGACGAACGCCTGGAACTCGGCGACCGCCTGCTGATACTCAAAAAACCCTTCGATGCCATCGAAATCCGCCAGATGGCCAGCGCGCTGACCGCCAAGTGGCAGATGACCGAAGACGCGGCGCTTAAGATGTCGCTGCTGGAACAAGCCGTCGAGGAGCGCACACGGGAACTGTCCGATGCCAACATCATTGTGCAGAACAGCCCGACCATTCTGTATCGACTGCGGGGTGAGCCGTCGTTTCCGTTGATGTACATCTCCCACAACATCACCAAATACGGTCATGTCGCGGCGAAACTGGTCGCCTCGCCCAGTTGGGCCCAGGAGTTGATCCATCCCGACGATCAATCGAAGGTCGACATCGCCATGGCGCGGGTATTGGACCGCCATGCCGCAGGCGCTTCCATCGAGTTTCGGATGCGTACCGGCAACGGTGACTGGCGCTGGGTGGAAAACCGCTATATCCCGGTACGCGACGACGAAGGCCGCCTCCTGGAAGTCGAAGGCATCATCATCGACGTCACCGAACGCAAACTGGCCGAGGAGAAAATCTCTCTGCTGGCACGCACCGACGGACTGACCGGGCTGGCCAACCGCGCCACGCTGATCGAGCGGCTGCACCAGGCCTTCGCTGCCGCACGTCGCGGCGCGACACCGTTCGCCATGTTTTACCTGGACCTGGACCACTTCAAACGCATCAATGACACCCTCGGCCACCCGGTGGGCGACTTGTTGCTGCAAGAAGTTTCCCGGCGCATCAAGGCCTGCGTGCGGGAAAACGATGTGGTCGCCCGCCTCGGTGGCGACGAGTTCGCGATCCTGCAGCTGGACGTCAGCGACCCGACCCACTCTGCCGCCCTCGCCACCAAGGTCCGAGATGCGCTGGTGGTGCCCTACTCCCTGGCCGGCAACGATGTGCGGGTGTCGGTCAGCATCGGCATCAGCAGTTACGGCCCGGCCATCACCAGTGCCGACGGCCTGCTGACCCAGGCTGACATGGCGCTCTATCGCTCCAAGGAAAAGGGCCGTAACCAGTACCACTTCCACTCCGAGGAGATCAATCAGGAGGTGGTCGAGCGTATGACCATCGCCAGCGACTTGAGAACGGCCATCGAACACGATGAACTCGAACTGCGTTACTGGCCGGAAGTGGACCTGAGCAGCGGCAGGATCCTCGGGATGGAAGCGCAGGTCATCTGGAATCACCCCGAGCGCGGTTTACTGGAAGCCCCCGCGTTCCTGCCCGCCGCGGAAAAGACCGGTACGATCATCGCCCTCGGTCATTGGGTACTGGATCGAGCCTGCAGGCAGATGCGCCAGTGGCGTGATGAAGGTGTCGCGCCACCGGTGATTGCGATCAAGCTGTCACTGGCCCAGCTGAAGAGTGGCCCGGAGCTGATCTATGACGTGCTGCGCACCACCGCGCGTTGGGAGCTCTGCGCCGGAGACCTGCGGTTCGACGTCACTGAAGCGACGCTGGCCCAGACCAAATGGACCCACAACGACGTGCTGCCACGCTTGCGTGAGCTGGGAGTGAAAGTCGCCATCGACGACTTCGGCACCGAGTATTCCTCGTTCGATTACCTCAAGACGTACCAGGTCAATCACCTCAAGCTCGCTCAACCCTTCCTCGACACCGCCGCCCGCGACCCGGCCAGTGCCAACACCTTACGCGCCATCATCAATTTTGCTCGGGACGTCGGCATCGGCATCATCGCCGAGGGTGTCGAAACCCAGGAGCAACGCAGTTCACTGATGGCCACCGGGTCACCGATGAACGCCCAGGGTTATTTCTTCAGCAAGGCCGTCAGCAGCCAGCAGGCCGCCGAGTTGCTGAAAGCCGGGAGCATCGTGCCGCCGAGCCATGGCATCGGGCCGATCCACGACAACCCGCAACGGTCCACGGAGGACAAAGGATGAAAGCGGCTTTCGTGCGGACCAACCGGCGCGTCCTGATCGTCGACGACACACCTTCGATTCATGAGGATTTTCGCAAGATCCTCGGTGCCGAATCAGCAGACGAGCAGCGCCTGGCCGGAACCGAAGCAGCACTGTTCGGCACGCCGCAGATTGATCGACTGACGTTTCAGCTCGACTCGGCTTATCAGGGTCAGGAAGCCCTCGAGCGGGTCAAACTCGCCTTGGCCGAAGGCCGCCCTTACGCCATGGTGTTCACCGACATGCGCATGCCGCCCGGCTGGGACGGCCTGGAAACCATCGAACAACTATGGAAGGCCGATCCGCACCTGCAAATCGCACTATGCACCGCTTTCTCGGATTACACTTGGGAGGCCATGGCCGAACGGCTCGAATTTGGCGACCAACTGCTAGTGCTGAAAAAACCTTTCGACAGCCTGGAGATCCGCCAGATGGCCAGCGCCCTGACCTGGAAATGGCAGATGGCTCAGGACGCGGCGATGAAGGTGCTGAGCCTGGAGCAAACCATCGAAGCGCGAGTTCACGAATTGCTCAAGGTGTCTCATTTGTTGCAGTACGACGTGTTGACCGAGTTGCCCAACAGCACGTTGCTGGGTGACCGGTTGAACCAGTCGCTGGCCTTGTCCCGACGCCATGACAAGCAACTGGCGGTGATGTTTTTGGGTCTTGATCGCTTCAAGCGCATCAACAATGCCCTCGGCCATCCGGCCGGTGACGAGATGCTCAAACAGGTAGGCCGCAATCTGGTGGCCACAGTGCGCGAGTCCGATTCGGTGTTTCGCTACGGCTCCGACGAATTCGTGGTGATCCTCGCCGACATCCGCCACCCCCAGCAAACCATGGGCATTGCCGAAAAACTCTTGAACGCCATCCGCGCACCCCAGCACATAGCCGGCCACGACCTGAGCGTGACCGCGAGCCTGGGCATCAGCATTTATCCCGATGACGGTTTCGACGCCATCGAGCTGATCAAGAAAGCCGAAACCGCGATGCGCAACATCAAGGAAAGCGGCCCGAACGATTTCAGTTTTTTCATCGACGAAATGAACCAGCGCGCCCGGGATCAGCAAAGTATCGAAACCGGCATTCGCCTGGCGCTGGAGCGCAATGAATTTATCCTGCATTACCAACCCAAACTGGATCTGCGCAGCGGCCAGGTGGTCGGCGCCGAGGCATTGATCCGCTGGCAAAAACCCGGGCAGGGGTTGGTCTACCCATCGGAGTTCATCGGCGTCGCTGAAGACAGCGGCCTGATCGTACCGTTGAGTAAATGGGTGCTGGCCGAAGCTTGTCGGCAAGCGTGCGCCTGGCAGGCCGCCGGGCTACCGAAGATCTGTATGTCGGTGAACATGTCGGCCATCGATTTCCGTCAGCGAGACTTTGTCGACAGTATCGAACAGATCCTCAAACCAACCGGCCTCGAACCGGCCTTGCTGGAACTGGAAATCACCGAAAGCGTGTTAATGCAGAACATCGAGACCACCGTTGCTGCCCTGAATCGGCTCAAGGCACTGGGCGTACGTCTGGCCATTGATGACTTCGGCACCGGTTATTCCAGCCTGAGTTATTTGCAGCGCTTTCCCATCGACGTGCTGAAAATCGACCAGTCGTTCATTCGCGGATTAAGCACCGACAGCAATGACGCCGCCCTGGTCAGCGCCATTATCAGCCTGGGCCGCAGCCTCAAGCTGACCATCATCGCCGAAGGCGTGGAAACCCTTGAACAACTGAATTTCCTCAAGGCTCATCAATGTGAAGAAGGCCAGGGTTACTACTTCAGCAAAGCCGTCGAACCGGACGCCTTTGCCCGCTACCTTGAGTCTGTGAGAACTGCCGCATCTACCGCCAAGTGAACCAGCGACACACAGGCTATCCGCCAGGGAATCATCAAATGTCGTCATCTCTTCACTACCTGCTCCTGGTGCCGCTGCTCGGATTCTGTCTGAGCGTGGGCGCCGCGCCGCTGGATGAACCGCTCAAACCGCTGCCCCCGGTGCCAAAGCAAAACCCGCTGCGGGTCGAACTCGGCCGCCAGTTGTTCAATGAGCCGCGTCTGTCGGTCAACAACACGCTGTCCTGCGCCAGTTGTCACCGGCTGGAAAACGGTGGTGCCGACACCCAGGCGTTTTCCATCGGCTTCAACGGTGTGCCATTGACGGTCAACACCCCCAGCGTGTTCAACGCCGGCCTGAATTTCAGGCAGTTCTGGAATGGCCGTGCCGACACCCTCGAAACCCAGATCCATGAGGTGGTCAAGAGCCCCAGTGAAATGGGCAGTAACTGGAATCACGTGGTGAAGGTGTTGGCCGCCGATCCGGCGTACCGCAGCGCATTTGGCAACGCCTACCCGGACGGCGTGACCATGAACAATGTACAGAATGCCCTTGCCAGCTTTGAGCGCACGTTGATCAGTACCAACTCGCGTTTCGATCAGTACCTGCTGGGTAACACCGAAATACTCACTCGGGAGGAGAAATACGGTTATCAGCGCTTCAAGGACTACGGCTGCATCGCCTGCCATCAAGGCGTGAACATCGGCGGCAACATGTTCCAGAAGTTCGGCGTCATGGGCGATTACTTCAAGGTTCGCGGCAATCCGACCGACACCGACCTCGGACGCTATCTGGTAACCAGGGATGAAGAGGATCGCAACGTGTTCAAAGTGCCGAGCCTGCGCAATGTCGCGGTGACCGCGCCGTACTTTCACGACGGTTCTGCCAGCAGCCTCGAAGAGGCGGTGGACGTGATGTTCAAGTTCCAGCTCGGTCGCGTTCCTTCCACCGAGGACAAAACCCTGATTATCAAATTCCTCAAGACCCTGACGGGTGAATGGGAAGGCAAACCCTTATGAGAATATCTCACCGTCGCAACCTGGCGCTGCTGGGCATCGTCGCTGTGATACTGGCCTCGACGTTGCTGTTTCTCTACCTCAAATCGAATGCGAGCCAGACGTCGACCTACGCCGAATCCCGGGACCTGATCGGTCGGATCAAACAGCTGAACGCGCAATGGGAAACCGAGATCCTCAAGGCCAGGATCGCTACCAACCACAACTATGATCCGCTGGTCACGCCGCTGATCGAGATGGCGCAGCTGTGGGAGCGGTTCGCCACCATGGAATCGAACCACGGTCGCAACGACTCGCCGATCTGGCGCACCAACCATGATGCGTACCTGGTCGCCATTCTGGAAAAGACCCGACTGGTGGAGCAGTTCAAGTCGCACAACGCCGTGCTGCGCAACTCACTGGCGTTCCTGCCTACTGCCGAGGACGATATTCAGGAGCAACTGGCTCAGGTGGTTGATCGCGACAAACTGCAACTGCAGAACATCGCTACTGACACTTACGATTTGTTGCTCAGCAGCATGGAATTCGCTCAAGTCACTTCCGACGACAAGGCGGCTGACATTCTGGTCGGACTGAACAAACTGGGGGTGAACAAGGGGCGATTGCCCGAGCAGTTTCACAGCCCGATCGATATTCTGAGCAACCACATTTCACTGATTCTGCGGGAACAACCGGTGGTCAACCGCTTGCTGGAAAATATCGAAGCGATTCCCGTGGCCGAACGCCTGGACGACATTACCAGCCTGCTGAACAAGGATCAGCAACAGGCCGAGGCGACCGATCAGCGCTATCACTTCTACATGTTGGTGTTTTCAGTGTTGCTGGTCCTGTTGTTGGTGTACCTGGCGATCCATCTCATGCGCAGTTTCACCGTCATCAACCGCGTCAACAAAGCCCTCAAAACCGCCAATGACGACCTGGAGTTGCGGGTGGAAGAACGCACCCGTGAACTCAAGGACACCCAGAGCGAACTGCTCGACACCGCGCGCCTGGCGGGCATGGCCGAGATCGCCACCAATGTGTTACACAACGTCGGCAACGTGCTCAACAGCGTCAACATCTCGGCCGATCTGGTCAGCCGCAAACTGCGCGCCAGCAAGGCCCAGGGGCTGGGCAAGGCGATGCAATTGATCAACGAACACCCCGGCGACCTCGGCACCTTCCTGACCCAGGACGAGAAAGGCAAGCTGCTGCCCGGTTACCTCAATCAACTGGTGGAGGCCATCGCCCTCGAACAACAAGGCATGTCCGACGAACTCGCGCAGTTGAGCAAGAGTGTCGATCACATCAAGGACATCGTCGCCACCCAGCAATCCTACGCGGGCGCCAACAACCTGATGGAACCGCTGCACATCAGCGAATTACTCGAGGACGCTTTGCGCATGAACGCCGGCGCGCTGACCCGGCATCACGTCACGGTGGTCAAGGAGTACGGCGAAGTGCCGCAGGTCATGGGCGATAAACACCGCTTGCTGCTGATCCTGATCAACCTGATCAGCAACGCCAAATACGCCATGTCCGACCTCAGCAATCGCCAGCGGCAAATGACCCTCGGAGTGAAAATCGTCGACGATACGACGCTGCAAGTCAGCGTCAAGGATGACGGTGAAGGCATCGCCCCGGAAAACATGACGCGCATCTTTGCCCACGGTTTTACCACGCGCAAGGAAGGTCATGGCTTCGGCCTGCATAGCTGCGCCCTGGCTGCCATCGAAATGAACGGCCACCTCACCGCCCACAGCGACGGGCCGGGCAAAGGCGCACAGTTCACCCTGCAGATTCCGCTGAAAGCCGTCACGGAGGACGCATGAGCGAACTGTCGAACCGTCGTATTTTGCTGATCGACGACACACCGTCCATTCATGAGGATTTCCGCAAGATCCTCACGCCGACGCCGGTGCCGACCGTCGAGCTGGACGCGATGGAAGCGGCGCTGTTCGGCAGTGAAGTAAAATCGACCCGCGCCCTGTTCGAGCTGGATTCGGCGTATGGCGGGCAAGAAGGCCTGGGCAAGCTCAAGGAAGCCTTGCAGGAAAAATGTCCCTACGCGCTGGCCTTCGTCGACATGCGCATGCCCGACGGCTGGGACGGCGCGCAAACCATCGAGCATTTGTGGCAGGAAGACCCGCGCCTGCAAGTGGTGGTGTGCACCGCATACTCCGACTATTCGTGGGATGAACTGCTGGACCGGTTACAGGCCCATGATCGGTTGCTGATTCTGAAAAAACCGTTCGACAACATTGAAGTCCAGCAGATGGCCAACACCCTGCTGACCAAGTGGGACATGACCGAACGGGCCTTTGTGCAGATGAGCCAGCTGGAACATCTGGTGGATCAACGCACGACCCAGTTCAAACAGGCCAGCGAGGCGTTGCAACGCGAAATCGACGAGCGCAAACAGCTGGAATCGCAACTGGTGCAATCGGAAAAACTCGCTTCACTGGGGCAACTGGCGGCGGGCGTCGCCCATGAAATCAACAACCCCATCGGCTTCATTTCCTCCAACCTCGGCACCCTCGAAGGCTATTTCAAACAGCTGCAGGAAATGCTCGACGCCTATCGTGACACGGAAGAGGCGATTGCTTCCAGCGAGCTGGTCGAGCGTTTGGAACAACTTCGTGACCGGGTCGAACTCGAATTTCTGCGCGACGACATACCGCTGCTGATCAAGGAATCCAAGGACGGCATCAGCCGCGTCGGGCAGATCGTCAAAGACCTGAAGGACTTCTCGCGGGTGGACTCCAATCAGGAATGGCAATGGGCGAATCTGCAACAAGGCATCGAATCGACGTTGAACATCGTGGCCAATGAACTGAAGTACAAGGCCGATGTGGTGAAGGACTATCAGGACCTGCCCGATATCGAATGCCTGCCTTCGCAGATCAACCAGGTGATCATGAACCTGATCGTCAACGCGTCGCAGGCCATCGGCCCGGAACGCGGCACCCTCACCCTGCGCACCGGGTCTGAAGGGGAAACCGTATGGATCGAAGTCGCCGACACCGGCGCCGGCATCCCGCCGGGCAGCCTGCAGAAAATCTTCGATCCGTTCTTCACCACCAAACCGGTGGGCCAGGGGACAGGGCTGGGGTTGTCCCTGTCCTATGGCATCGTGAAGAAACACCGGGGGGATATTTCGGTCGTGAGTGAAGTCGGGATGGGCAGCACGTTCAGGATCGAATTACCCGTTCGCCAAAGCAAACCAGTCACCTGAACAAATCCCAATGTGGGAGTGGGCTTGCTCGCGAAAGGGTCCCGACCTGCTGCTACAGCCATTGCGGGTTGTCTGAGACATCAAGCAACATCCCCGTTTTTGCATTTCCCGATAAATCACGCCACCCTGCGCGCCGCCGATGTGCGGTGCGCAACCCTTGGCGTTTCCGTCCACTTCTTAATTAAACACCCGTTCACGAGCCCGCTGTCATGACGTTTGAACGCGATCACCGAATCGACTTTTTTCGAGGCCTGGCGCTGATCTTCATCTTCTGGGATCACGTTCCACACAATCCCCTCGGTCAACTCACCCCGCGTAATTTCGGTTTCAGCGATGCCGCCGAAATCTTCGTGTTTCTGGCTGGTTACGCGGCCGTCCTGGCCTACGGAAAAATCCTTCAGCGCGATGGCTATCTGATTGCCTGCGTGAAAATCCTGCGCCGCGCCTGGGTGCTCTACGTGGTGCATATTTTCCTGCTGGCGATGCTGATGGGCATCGTGTTCTTCGCTAACAGTCACGTGGAAACCCGGGACCTGGTGGAAGAAATGGGCATGCACCATTTCATCACCAACCCTCAGCAAGCTTTGGTGGATGAACTGCTGCTGCGCTTCAAACCAAACCTCATGGACCCGCTGCCGCTGTACATCGTACTGCTGGCCGGATTGCCGCTGGTGTTGCCGATGTTGGTGCGCAAGGCCTGGGCGGTGGTGACGGTGTCGTTGACGGTGTACCTGCTGGCGCCATGGTTCGGCTGGAACCTGGCGGCGATCAAAGACGGTGTGTGGTATTTCAACCCGGTCGTCTGGCAGCTGTTGTTTGTGCTCGGCGGTGCTGCTGCGACTTACAGGCAGCGGCCACGGTTAGCCGAAACTCGTCCGCTGTGGTATCAGCCATTGTTCGTCAGTGCGTTGGTGTATGTGGTCATTACCGGCGTGATTACCGTCTCGTGGAGGTGGCCGAAAATACATGACGCGATGATGCCGGGCTGGCTGAGCAACCTGTTGTACCCGATCAGCAAGACTGACCTGTCACCGGTGCGGCTACTGCACTTCCTGGCGCTGGCGTACGTCACCGCAAAACTGTTGCCGGACACTGGCTGGACGCAAAACTGGCTGGCGCAGCAATGCTGTCGAATGGGGCGTTACTCACTGGAGATTTTCTGCCTCGGCGTGCTGTTGGCACCCTTGGCCGATATGGTCAATGCAATGACCGACGATGCCTTTGCCATGCAGATATTCACCGCGTTGGTGGGGGCCGGGTTGATGGCACTGCTGGGGCTCTGGCTGGATTTCAACAAGCGCTTGATGCACGACCAAAAGCCAAAGTACGTTTCCCCTGTAGGAGCAGCCGGCCGTCGCTCGATTGCTCGCGAAAACGTCAGGGCACCGCGTTAAACCAGAAAGTACGCGTTATCGTTAACGTCCTTCGCGAGCAATCGAGCGACGGCCGGCTGCTCCTACAGGGAAATGCGCACACCTTTGGCAGGATCGCTTCAATCCCGCAAATCCGACTCATGAATCGGCTGATCCCGATGCGTAGCACGCTGATACTGCGCCGGCCAGATCGCCTTACGCCCTCCCAGATCATCATCCGCATGCAACGGCCAGTACGGATCACGCAACAACTCACGGGCGAGAAAAATAATGTCCGCCTGACATGTGCGCAGAATGTGCTCGGCCTGCGCCGGCTCGGTAATCATTCCTACTGTGCCCGTGGCAATACCTGACTCCTTGCGCACACGCTCAGCGAACCGGGTCTGATAACCGGGACCCGTAGGAATCTCCGCGTTGGCCGCCGTTCCGCCCGAGGAGACGTCAATCAGGTCCACGCCCAAATCTTTGAGGCGTCGCGCCAGCTCGACGGTTTCATCAGGGTTCCAGCCGTCCTCGACCCAATCGGTAGCCGATACGCGAACAAACACCGGTAACTCTTCTGGCCACACCGCGCGTACCGCTTCGGTGACTTGCAACACCAGCCGAATCCGGTTTTCGAACGAGCCACCATATTGATCGCGGCGCTGATTGCTCAAGGGCGATAGAAACTGGTGCAACAGATAACCGTGGGCAGCGTGGACTTCGACGACCTTGAAACCGGCGGTCAGTGCCCGTTTCGCCGAGTCGACGAAAGCCTGAATGACCTCGACGATCTCGCCCTCATCGAGCTGTTTCGGTGGTGTGTGCTGCGGGTCGAAGGCAATTGGCGACGGACCGACTGGTGTCCAGCCGCCATCTTCAGGTTTGACGCTGCCGTGCTTGCCAATCCACGGCCGATGGGTGCTGGCCTTGCGCCCGGCATGGGCCAACTGTATGCCGGCGACAGCCCCTTGGGCTGCGATGAAGCGGGTGATGCGTTGCAGGGGCTCGATCTGTTCGTCATTCCACAAACCGAGGTCTTCAGCGGTGATGCGTCCATCGGCAGTGACGGCCGTGGCTTCAGTAAAAATCAAACCGGCCCCGCCAACGGCACGGCTGCCAAGGTGGACCAGGTGCCAGTCATTGGCCAGGCCATCGACGCTGGAATACTGGCACATCGGGGACACCGCGATGCGGTTGAGCAGGGTCAATTGGCGAAGGGTATAGGGTTCAAGCAGCAGACTCATGGGGCACCTCTCGAATCAGTGGGCAGGCTCCAGGGTTCTGTTTGAAAAGTCGACGAGTGACAGGACATAAAGGTGCAGCACCCGCCCCCGCGGGCAAAAAATTCGACAAGACGTCACAAGGCCAATCAAGCAGTGCTTAGAGCCTAGTCGACATCAGGGGATAAAGTAGGGTTCCGAGAGATTCGGTGTGAGGGAAATAGCTTCGCGAGCAAGCTCGCTCCCACAGGGTTCGCGTACCGTGTGGGAGCGGGCTTGCACCGCGAAGGCGTCAACGCGGTTCGATGTGAGCAATCATCAGTTGCACCGTCTCATTCCCGCGAAACTCGTTGAGGTCGAGTTTGTAGGCCAGTTCCACCCATTTGATCGTCGGGTTCGGCCAGATATCACGGTCGATTCCAAAAGCGATGCCGTCCAGTTTCACCGAGCCGCATTCGCTTCTCAGCACCACTTTGAGGTGCCGTTCGCCAACAACTCGTTGCTCGACCAACTGGAACACCCCGTGAAACAACGGCTCCGGGAAGTGTTGCCCCCAAGGGCCGGCATGACGCAGCGCACGGGCCAGTTCGAGGTGAAACTCCTCGACCGCCAATGTCCCGTCCGACAGCAAACGCCCGGTCAGGTCTTCTTCACGCAATTGCCTGCGCACTTCAGCGTCAAAGGCTTCGGCGAACAACGAAAAATTCGCTTCTGGCAAGGTCAAACCGGCCGCCATGGCGTGGCCGCCGTACTTGCTGATCAGGTTTGGATGCTGCGCTGCTACCACGCTCAAGGCGTCGCGAATGTGGAAGCCCTGAACCGAACGGCCCGAGCCCTTGAGCATGCCATCGCCCGCATCGGCAAAGGCAATCGTCGGACGGAAATAGCGCTCTTTCATACGCGAGGCGAGGATGCCAATGACGCCCTGGTGCCATTCGGGATCGAACAGGCACAAGCCAAACGGCATCGACTCAACCGGCAAGTCCTTGAGCTGGGCCAGCGCCTCGCGCTGCATGCCTTGCTCGATGGATTTGCGGTCCTGGTTCATGCCGTCGAGCTGGATGGCCATTTCCCGGGCGAGGCCGGCATCGTCGGTGAGCAGGCATTCGATGCCCAGGCTCATGTCATCCAGCCGCCCTGCCGCGTTCAGGCGCGGACCGACAATGAACCCCAGGTCGGTTGAGGTAATGCGCGTGTGGTCACGCTTGGCGACTTCGAGGATCGCCTTGACCCCCGGCCGCGCGCGTCCGGCGCGAATTCGCTCCAGGCCCTGGTGCACCAGAATCCGGTTGTTGGCGTCGAGCGGCACCACGTCGGCGACGCTGCCCAGCGCCACCAGGTCAAGTAGTTCGCCGATGTTCGGCTGCGACGTGTTCTCGTACCAACCGAGGCTGCGCAAACGCGCGCGCAAGGCCATCAGCACGTAGAAAATCACCCCGACGCCGGCCAACGCCTTGCTCGAAAACCCGCAACCCGGCTGGTTGGGATTGACGATGGCATCGGCCAATGGCAGTTCATCGCCGGGCAAGTGGTGGTCGGTGACCAGCACATTGAGGCCCGCTTTTTTCGCCGCCGCCACGCCTTCGACGCTGGAGATGCCGTTATCCACGGTGATCAACAACTGCGGCGTACGGGTCAGCGCCACTTCGACGATTTCCGGTGTCAGGCCGTAGCCGTACTCGAAACGGTTCGGCACCAGATAGTCGACATGCGCCGCGCCCAACAGGCGCAAGCCCAGCATGCCGACGGCACTGGCCGTCGCGCCGTCAGCGTCGAAATCGCCGACGATCAGAATTCGCTGGCGCTGTTCCAGCGCCGTCACCAACAAGTCCACCGCCGCATCGATGCCTTTGAGCTGCTGGAACGGAATCAGCCGCGCCAGGCTCTTGTCCAGTTCAGCCTCGGACTGCACGCCCCGCGCCGCATACAGGCGGGTCAGCAGTGGTGGCAGATCACCGAGGAATGGCAGGGTGTCGGGCAACAGGCGAGGTTCGATGCGCATGGGGTGACAGGTGCTTCTCTGGAATACGTAGGATAAAACCGGATGATGCGGTAAGAAATCAGCCGCGTTCGCCGCTCAACCACTGCAACTGGACTTCGTGCTGACCACGGTCGTCGGTGACGAAAATCGTCCCTTCGCTGATCATCACGTCCCACTTGATAACGCGCGGCATATCTTTGGCCAGGGTTTCCAGGACTTCCTGAGGAACCGCGGCGATGTGCACGTTTTTCAGGTTCTTGATCGCCGGGATCACTTTGGTTTCCCAAACGCGCAAGCTGCCGTAGGCCAGCAGACTGGTGCGCTCGGTGCGACGCGAGCACCAGGTCAGGCGATCGGCGTCTGGCTGACCGACTTCGATCCAGTGCAGGACGCGGTCGTCCAGGCTCTTTTCCCACAGGGCGGGTTCATCCACATCTGACAGACCACGGCCAAACGACAGCTGCTCGTTGTACCAGAAGGCGTAGGCCAGCAACCGCACGGTCATGCGCTCTTCGGTTTCCGACGGGTGACGGGCGATGGTCTGCTTCACCGTCTCGTAAACGCTACGGTCGAGGTCGGTGAGGTTCAGTTCAAACTTGTAGGTCGTGGACGGCTGGGCCATGAACGGGCTTCTTGATACGTGGAAAGGCGGCAAGTCTAACCGATGCGGCAGGCAATCAACGAATTCGCGACCATCAACCTTGAGCGACTGACTGCGGGCTGTGCTAAAACGGTCTATCAGCCAAGCCTTTGTCCTACAGGATCCAGCATGCCGTTCACCGCCAAACCACTCTCAGGTCTGAAAGTCATTGAATTGGGCACCTTGATAGCCGGGCCATTTGCCTCGCGCATCTGTGGCGAATTCGGTGCTGAAGTGATCAAGATCGAATCCCCGGACGGCGGCGACCCGTTACGCAAATGGCGCAAAATGTATGAAGGCACTTCGTTGTGGTGGTTCGTTCAGGCGCGCAACAAGAAGTCCCTGACCCTGAACCTGAAACACCCGGACGGCCTGGCGATCCTGAAAAAACTACTCGGTGAAGCGGACATCCTGATCGAGAATTTTCGCCCCGGCGTGTTGGAAAAGCTCGGTCTGGGCTGGGAAGTCTTGCACGCACTGAACCCGAAACTGGTGATGGTGCGACTCTCCGGGTTCGGTCAAACCGGCCCGATGAAAGATCAACCAGGCTTTGGCGCTGTCGGTGAATCAATGGGCGGCCTGCGCTACATCACCGGCTTCGAGGATCGACCACCGGTGCGCACCGGGATTTCCATCGGCGACTCGATTGCCGCGCTCTGGGGCGTGATCGGTGCGCTGATGGCCTTGCGTCATCGCGAAGTCAACGGTGGTCTGGGTCAAGTGGTGGATGTGGCGCTGTACGAAGCGATCTTCGCCATGATGGAAAGCATGGTCCCGGAGTTCGACGTGTTCGGCTTTATTCGCGAACGTACCGGCAACATCATGCCGGGCATAACGCCCTCTTCGATCCACACCAGCGCTGATGGCAAACATGTGCAGATCGGCGCCAACGGCGATGCGATTTTCAAACGGTTCATGCTGATCATCGGCCGTGAAGACCTGGCCAACGACCCGGCTCTGGCCAGTAACGACGGGCGTGACAGCCGTCGCGACGAGATTTATGGGGTGATTGATCGCTGGGTCAATTCGCTGCCGCTGGACGCCATCATCGAGCAGTTGAATGAGGCGGACGTTCCCGCCAGCCGGATCTTCAGTGCCGAAGACATGTTCAATGATCCGCAGTACCTGGCGCGGGAAATGTTCCTGCAAGCAAAGCTGCCGGACGGCAAAGATTTCAAGATGCCGGGAATCGTGCCGAAACTCTCAGAGACACCCGGCAGTTCGGAATGGGTCGGGCCGCAGTTGGGCGAGCACAATACGCAGGTACTCAACGAACTTGGCTATGACAAGGAACAGATCGCAAAGCTGCGTGAAGACGGGGCCATCTAAGCTGAAGGGCCTGCTTTCAACAGCACTCAACCACTCCCGTGTCTGGCGGGCAGCGGCGGCTTTCGCGCTATTGGCAGGGCCGGCATCGACCATCTGGGCACAACCGAAGGAAACTCTAATCTGGCTGCTGCGAGATCTACCACCCACGATGATCTTCGAGGGGCCGAAAAAAGGTCAGGGGATCATCGATCAAATTTTGCCTCAACTGATCGCCGGTATGCCGCAATACCACCACACGCTGATGCGTGTGAACCGGGCACGTGCCCTGCAAATGCTCCACGAAGAATCTTTGACGTGCGACCCCTCCTTGCTCAGGACCAAGGAGCGCGAACAGTGGATTTCGTTTTCTGTTCCAGCGTTCCGCGCTGTCAGCAATGGCCTCGTCGTCCGCCAGGAGGATCGACCGGTACTGGAACCTTTTCTGATTGAAGGAGAAGTCGATCTGGCGGCGCTGCTGAAAAGCGGCACGAATAAAGTCGGTGTGGTTGCCGAGCGCAGTTACGGTGAAGTGGTCGACGCCCTTCTGCGGCGGGCACCGGAAGGCGCCCTGACGCCTCATTACGGCAACGATGCCCTTGGCAGCTTGCTGCAGATGCAGCGCCTGGGCCGGTTGCAGGTGGTCTTGGGTTACTGGCCAGAGATCCGCTATCAGGCCAGTCAAAAACTTATCGCTGCCGACCAACTGGAGTTTTATCCGGTGAAGGGCACCGGCAAGTACCTGTCCGGGCACATCGGTTGTTCGAATACGCCTCAAGGACGGCAGGCGACCGACGAGATCAACCAGTTGCTGCGCAACCTGTCCCGCGACCACCTGGATTCACTTTATGCAGACTGGCTGGACCCGGCACGCCGCAGCGATTACCTGAAGGAAACCAAGGCATTTTTTGAGCATCAGTCTGGGCAATGACAAATCGCTGGCAAAAAGAAACCCCGAGAAGTGGGGAGACGACTCGGGGTTAAACGTGGTCTACATAAAGACCAGTAACAGCACGACTACAAACACCGGAGCACAATGTTTGATCCTGCTGTTACATGCTCTGACTGACCTTCACCCAGGAAGGTTCCCACACAATCCAATTCAATTACGGCCGGCCCAGGACCTTGTCCTGTGCTGCATTGCGCAACGCCGCGATAACGCAGGGTTCCAGGCGTCCTTCTGCAATCATCAGATCGCGATGCAAGCCGTCGACCACATCCGTGAGCAGACGTTTGTCGGTCAATTGAGCCTGATTGAATTCCCGTTCGACCACGATAGCGCCAGTCGCGCTTTTCAATGTCACCAGGCATTCGCCATGGGTGCCCGACGGGGTCAACGTCACCTGGTACGGGCTCAGAGCCTCACCGAGCAATAGACTGATACTTTCCATCTCGATCACCACTCAATAGTCCGAAAACAAAGTGCCTAGGGCAGGTCTACTTTAGATGACCATCCGCCCGAGAAGAAAGTTCTGGGTTTGTGTCGCAGACGCGTCGGCGTCTCTGGTTGATACAGCATGCATGGCGCAGATGACAGGTTTGTGTATGGGCTTATGCGGCAGTGGGAATTTGGATTGGAGATGGGATTGGGATTGGGATTGGGTGAATATCCATTACTTTGGTAACGGCTGCTAATGGTTCCGCCCTTACGGCGGGTTACTTGGAAAAGCGCCAAGTAACCAAGCGCCTGCGCCCCTTTGGTTACTTTGGGGCTTTTCCAAAGTGACCCGCCGTAAGGGCGGAACCAATAGCCGTCGTTACCGCAGAAACGGAAATGTAAACCAAACTACCCGATCACAGCGGCTTGCCACGATTCCCATGCTGACTGACAAACGCTTGCACAGCCTTGAGGTCATTCGGCAACACGGTGCAACGCTCATCCCGCTCAAACAGATCAGCCAGGTGCACAGGCAACTCCAGCGCTTTGCCAACGCCAGCCTTCTCTACCGCGTCCGGGAATTTAACCGGATGGGCAGTCCCGAGAATCACCATCGGAATATCCAGACTGCGACGGCATTCACGTGCTGCCTTCACGCCAATGGCCGTGTGCGGATCCAGCACCTCGCCGGTCTGCTCGTAGACTTCAGCAATGGTTTCGCAGGTTTGCGCATCATCCACAGCCAACGAATCGAACAGCTTGCGCGCTTCGGTCCAACGCTCCTGTTCAACGCTGAAACCACCGCCCTGCTTGAACGAATCCATCAAACCGGCAATCGCCGCCCCATTGCGACCGTGCAGATCGAACAACAGACGCTCGAAGTTCGACGACACCATGATGTCCATCGACGGCGACAACGTAGCGTGCAGGGTTTCCTTGACGTATTGGTTGCCGCTCATGAAGCGGTGCAGGATGTCGTTGCGGTTGGTGGCGACGATCAACTGGTTGATCGGCAAGCCCATGTTGCGCGCCAGGTAACCGGCGAAGATATCGCCGAAGTTGCCGGTCGGCACCGAGAACGACACCGAGCGCGCCGGGCCGCCCAGCTGCAGGGCCGCGTGGAAGTAGTAAACGATCTGGGCCATGATCCGCGCCCAGTTGATCGAGTTCACCGCCACTAGGCGCGTGCCCTTGAGGAAGCTTTGGTCGGCGAAGCTGGCCTTGACCATTTCCTGGCAGTCATCGAAGTTGCCTTCGATGGCGATGTTGTGGATGTTCTCGCCGAAAATGGTGGTCATCTGCCGACGCTGCACTTCTGACACACGGTTGTGCGGGTGCAGGATGAAGATGTCGACGTTTTCGCAATGCTTGCAGCCTTCGATGGCGGCCGAACCAGTGTCGCCGGAAGTAGCGCCGACGATCACTACGCGCTCACCGCGCTTTTCCAGCACGTAGTCGAGCAGCCGACCAAGCAGTTGCAGGGCAAAGTCCTTGAACGCCAGGGTCGGGCCGTGAAACAGCTCCAGCACCCATTCGTTGCCGTTCAACTGACGCAGCGGTGCGACGGCGTTGTGCGAAAACACGCCGTAAGTCTCTTCCAGAATCTTTTTGAAATCGGCGTCAGGAATGCTGCCGGTGACGAACGGGCGCATCACCCGGAAAGCCAGCTCGTGATACGGCAGGCCGGCCCAGGAAGCGATTTCTTCCTGAGTGAAACGTGGCAGGTTTTCCGGGACGTACAAACCGCCGTCGGTGGCGAGACCGGCCAGCAGGACATCTTCGAAGTTCAGGGCCGGTGCCTGGCCGCGGGTACTGATATAACGCATGACTGGCTCCAATAGACAGTGTTCACATACCCGGGCCCGCACGCAGGCCCGGTGAACGATGACGGCTTAGTTCAGGTGCTCGACGCGGATTCGTACGACCGGACCGACCACGCCTGTCAGGGCTTCGAGGGCGGCGATCGCGTCGTTCATGTGCTGTTCCAGCACACGGTGAGTCAGCAGGATCATTGGCACCAGGCCGTCATGCTCTTCGACTTCTTTCTGCATGATCGATTCGATGTTGATGCCGCGCTCCGACAGGATGCTCGCGACCTGAGCCAGCACGCCCGGATGGTCCTTGGCCTGAATGCGCAAGTAGTAAGCGCTTTCGCAGGCTTCGATCGGAAGGATCGGATGCGCCGACAGCGAATCCGGCTGGAAGGCCAGGTGCGGCACGCGGTTTTCCGGGTCGGAGGTCATGGCGCGAACCACGTCCACCAGGTCGGCGATCACCGACGAAGCGGTCGGCTCCATGCCGGCGCCAGCACCGTAGAACAAGGTCGAACCGGCAGCGTCACCGTTGACCATCACCGCGTTCATCACGCCGTTGACGTTGGCGATCAGACGATCGGCCGGGATCAGCGTCGGGTGTACGCGCAGTTCGATGCCGGCCGCCGTGCTGCGAGCGACACCGAGGTGCTTGATGCGATAGCCCAGCGCTTCGGCGTAGTTCACGTCAGCGGTGGTCAGCTTGGTGATGCCTTCGGTGTAAGCCTTGTCGAATTGCAGCGGGATGCCGAACGCGATGGACGCCAGGATCGTCAGCTTGTGGGCTGCGTCGATGCCTTCAACGTCGAAGGTCGGATCGGCTTCGGCGTAACCCAGTGCTTGCGCCTCGGCGAGTACGTCTTCGAAGGTGCGACCCTTCTCGCGCATTTCGGTGAGGATGAAGTTACCGGTGCCGTTGATGATGCCGGCGACCCAGTTGATACGATTGGCCGACAGGCCTTCACGAATCGCCTTGATGACCGGAATGCCGCCGGCCACGGCCGCTTCGAACGCAACGATCACGCCCTTCTCGCGAGCCTTGGCGAAAATTTCATTACCGTGAACGGCAATCAGTGCCTTGTTCGCGGTGACGACATGCTTGCCATTCTCGATGGCCTTGAGTACCAGCTCGCGGGCAACGGTGTAGCCGCCCATCAGCTCTATTACGATGTCGATCTCAGGGTTCGTGGCCACTTCGAAGACATCGTTGGTAATCGCAATACCGGTCGTATGGAACTGAGGCTTTGGCGTGCGCATGGCAATTTGTGCCACTTCGATTCCACGCCCGGCACGACGAGCAATTTCCTCGGCGTTGCGCTGAAGTACGTTGAAGGTACCGCCACCGACGGTCCCTAACCCACAGATGCCTACTTTGACCGGTTTCACTGTGAACTCCCCATGAAACGGCCGACTCAAGGCCGGCCGTGAAAACAACCGCATGCTCGCGGCTCTCTATTAGTGGCCCGGTAAATGTTGCCACCGGACCATGATCGTCAAAGGCTGGCCGTGACGATGCGAATTTACTTCGCGCCCAGCGCCAGTTTGGCGACTTGCGGCGCAGGCTGGTAGCCCGGAATGACCTGACCGTCAGCCAAAACGATGGCCGGTGTGCCGTTCACGCCGATCGACTGACCGAGGGCGAACTGTTTGGAAACCGGGTTATCGCATTTGGCGGCCTTGATTTCCTTGCCGTCGACCATTTTGTCCATGGCCGCTTTCTTGTCTTTCGAGCACCAGACCGCTTGCAGCTGTTCGTCACCCGGCGAACCCAGGCCCTGGCGCGGGAACGCAACGTAACGCACTTCGATGCCGCGCTTGTTCAGCTCAGGCACTTCGGCGTGCAGTTTGTGGCAGTACGGGCAGGTGGTGTCGGTGAACACGGTGATGTGCGATTTGGTTTCGCCGATGGCCGGGTACACCACGGTTTCCGCGACCGGAATTTCGTTGACCAGTTTGGAAATGCCAAGGCGTTCGGTCTTCTCGGTCAGGTTGACCGGTTTGCCGTCCTTGAGCTGGAACATGTAGCCCTGAACCACGTACTGGCCGTCGGCGCTCGCATAAAGCACACGGCTGCCCTTGAGTTTGACTTCGTACAGGCCAGGCAATGGGCTGGCGGAAATGCTTTCTACCGGCACTTCGAGCTGGAGGTTTTCCAGGCTTTTACGAATGGCTTTGTCGGCCGCGTCATCGGCGACGGCAAAGGTGCTGACCAACGCAATGGCTGCGGCGGCGAAAATCTGGGTCAGACGCATGAGAACTCCTGAAGGCGGACAAATGGGACGATCAGAACGCCAGTGCCGAAACACCGGGTCATAACCGCCCATCGTGCAAACCGGCAAAGCCTACCACATAAGGGCTGTGTGGCCGAATGCGGGTGATACAAGGGTTGTGCGATCGTTTTTCTGTAGGAGCGAGCTTGCTCGCGATGGTCGCCAACGATAACGCGTGCTGCCTGAATGAACGTGTTATCCAGACGTTTTTCGCGAGCAAGCTCGCTCCTACAGGAACTGGTCAGCCTCTAGGGTGATGTTTGGCGTGCAAGTCCTGCAAACGTGCGCGGGCGACGTGAGTATAGATCTGGGTGGTCGACAGGTCGCTGTGGCCGAGGAGCATTTGCACCACCCGCAAGTCGGCACCGTGGTTGAGCAGGTGCGTAGCGAAGGCGTGGCGCAAGGTGTGCGGCGACAGCGATTTGCCGATCCCCGCGACTTTGGCCTGATGCTTGATGCGATGCCAGAACGTCTGGCGAGTCATCTGCTCGCCGCGTTGACTGGGAAACAGCACATCGCTGGGACGCCCGCCGAGCAGTTCGCCCCGCGCGTCGCGCATGTAACGCTCGACCCAGACAATCGCTTCCTCGCCCATTGGCACCAGCCGCTCCTTGCTGCCCTTGCCCATCACCCGCAGCACGCCCTGGCGCAGGTTGACCTGCTCCAGGGTCAGGCTGATCAGCTCCGTCACCCGCAGGCCGCAGGCGTAAAGCACTTCGAGCATGGCGCGGTCACGCTGGCCGATGGCTTCGCTCAAGTCGGGCGCTTTCAGCAGCGCTTCCACATCGGCTTCTGACAAGGATTTCGGTAACGGCCTACCGAGCTGAGGCATATCGACTCGTAACGTCGGATCGACCGCGATCAATTTTTCCCGCAGCAGATAGCGATAAAAGCCGCGCACGCCGGAGAGAAATCTTGCAGTGGAACGGGGCTTGTAGTTCTGCTCCAGACGCCAGGCCAGGTGATCGAGGATCAAATCACGCCCGGCGTTGATCAACTCCAGCCCCTTTTCCTGCAGCCACCCGTTGAACAAGGCCAGGTCGCTGCGGTAGGCATCGCGGGTGTTATCGGAAAGACCTTTCTCCAGCCACAGCGCGTCGAGAAACTGGTCTATCAAAGGATGATCGATGGCGGGCATAAAAACTCAGGCAAGACCGACAGTACGGCCAAGGAAGATAAATCGCAGGCAACAAAAAAGCAGCCCGTAGGCTGCTTTTTTCTGCATCGGAAGCTGGACTTAAGCCAGTTTTTCCTTGATGCGAGCTGCTTTACCGGACAGGTCACGCAGGTAGTACAGCTTGGCTTTACGTACGTCACCGCGACGTTTAACGGCCATGCTGTCGATTTGCGGGCTGTAGGTCTGGAAAGTACGCTCTACGCCAACACCGTTGGAGATTTTACGAACGGTGAAAGCACTGTTGACGCCGCGGTTACGCTTGGCGATAACAACACCTTCGAACGCTTGCAGACGCGAACGGTCGCCTTCCTTCACTTTCACCTGAACGACAATGGTGTCGCCCGGGGCAAAGGTAGGGATTTCTTTGGTCATCTGCTCTGCTTCGAGTGCAAGGATGATTTTGTTAGTCATGCTGTGCTCCTAAGGTAAATCGTCGGATTTACCATCGATACGTTGTTAACTATCGTCCCGCTCGCGGATGTATTCCTCGAGCAGCTTCTTCTCTTCTCCAGAAAGCGAGCGGCTTTCCAGAAGATCGGCGCGTCGTTCAAAGGTCCTACCAAGGGACTGCTGTAAACGCCAACGCCGGATATGCGCGTGATTGCCACTTAGCAACACGTCGGGAACACGCTGATCCGCATACACCTCCGGTCGGGTGTAGTGCGGGCAATCCAGCAAACCATCCGTAAAGGAATCTTCCTCGGCGGAGTCCGCATGCCCTAAAGCTCCAGGCAGCAGTCGTGTAACCGCATCGATCAGGACCATCGCCGGCAGCTCGCCGCCAGACAGTACATAGTCGCCAATCGACCACTCTTCATCGACATGAGCATCAATAAAACGCTCGTCAATGCCTTCATAACGGCCGGCAATCAGGATCAATGCATCCAGATTCGCCAACTCGCGTACCGCCGACTGAGTCAGTTGACGGCCTTGGGGGGACAGGTAAATCACCTTCGCCGCCTCCCCGGCTGCTGCCTTGGCCTGAACCAGAGCATCTTCCAGGGGCTTGATCTTCATCACCATGCCCGGACCACCGCCAAATGGGCGATCATCCACAGTGTGATGCCGATCCGTCGTGTAGTCTCGCGGGTTCCAACAGGTGAGCTGCAAGAGCCCCTGTTTCACCGCCCGACTGGTGATGCCGTACTCGCTGATGGCGGAGAACATCTCGGGAAACAAACTGATCACTTCTACGCGCAAGTTAGCCACGCTTAGAAGTCCGCGTCCCAATCCACCTTCATCTCGCCTGCCGCAAGGTCAACGGCCAACACGCATTGTTCCGTATAGGGCAACAGGCGTTCGCGATCATCCAGGCTGCCAGCGCAAGGCTTGACCACCATCACATCATTGGCGCCGGTTTCCAGAAGATGATCGATTTTCCCGAGCAATTGCCCAAGTTGATCAATAACCTTCAGACCTTCCAGTTGGTACCAGTAGTACTCGCCGTCGGTCAGTTCAGGGAACAGGTTGCGTGGCACGCAGATCTCATAACCAGCCAGAAGACGCGCTTCTTCACGATCATCAAGACCCTTGAGCTTTGCGACCAGGAACTTGTCGTTCCCACGTCCGCTGACCAGCTCGACCTGTTTCACATTACCTTCGCGCTTGAGCGTCCAGGTTTTGTACTGCAACAGGTTTTCAGTTGGATCAGTAAAGGAATACACCTTCACTTCGCCGCGAACGCCATGAACAGAATAAATTTTGCCGATAACGATCAAATCATCAGCAACAGCTGGCGTCGCGTTCATATTGCTCAGGCCGCAGCCTTAGCAGCGTCCTTCAACAACTGAGCAACACGCTCAGAAGGTTGTGCACCAACGCTCAGCCAGTAGGCTACGCGCTCTTGGTTCACGGACAGACGGACTTCTTGACCACGAGCAACAGGGTTGAAGAAACCAACCTGTTCCTTGTGCGAACCGTCGCGCGGGTTGCGGCTGTCGGTTACGGTCAAGTGGTAAAACGGGCGCTTTTTGGAGCCGCCAAGGGCAAGACGGATTGTTAGCATGTGAACATCGTTCCTGTAGTCGGTGCTGCAAATCTAAAGGCACAGCGGGCATAGGTGCCCGAAAGGCCGCATATTCTAAGGAATATCCGGACTTTTGCAAATGACTTTTTCCGGCGGCCTATCGGACGCCATCCAGATTTGCTATAGAGCCGTCGTTGAAAACGGCCAGTCAGCTCCCGCCAAGTGCGGGTTTGCTGGGGATCCCACATTGCTGTGGGCGACGCAGGAGCAAGCCCCTGCGCAGATTCTTTACATTTTCGGCATGCCGCCGCCGGGCAACATACCGCCCATGCCGCGCATCATTTTGGCCATTCCGCCTTTCGCGGAGAATTTCTTCATCATCTTCTGCATCTGCTTGTGCTGCTTGATCAAGCGACCGATGTCCTGCACCTGGGTACCGGAACCCATAGCGATCCGGCGTTTGCGCGAACCGCTGATAAGCTCAGGGTCGCGGCGCTCGGCCGGCGTCATGGAATTGATGATGGCTTCCATCTGCTTGAACTGTTTCTCGGCTGCGCCCTGGGCGTTGCCCATCTGCGCCAGATTCACACCGCCGATGTTCGGCAGCTTGTCCATCAGGCCGCCCAGGCCGCCCATGTTCTTCATCTGTTGCAACTGATCGCGGAAGTCTTCAAGGTCGAAGCCCTTGCCCTTCTTCAATTTTTTAGCAAGCTTGTCGGCTTTGTCCTTGTCGAGGGTCGCTTCGGCCTGTTCGATCAGGCTGAGCACGTCGCCCATGCCGAGGATGCGCGACGCGATACGCTCAGGGTGGAACGGTTCGAGCGCTTCGCTCTTCTCGCCCATACCGATAAACTTGATCGGCTTGCCGGTGATGGCGCGCACCGACAGCGCGGCACCGCCACGGGCATCGCCGTCGACCTTGGTCAGGATCACACCGGTCAACGGCAGTGCATCGCCGAAGGCCTTGGCCGTGTTGGCGGCGTCCTGACCGGTCATGGCGTCAACCACGAACAGCGTTTCGACCGGGTTGATCGCGGCGTGCAGCGCCTTGATCTCGCCCATCATCTCTTCATCGATGTGCAGACGACCGGCGGTATCGACGATGACCACGTCGATGAATTTCAGCTTGGCTTCTTTAATAGCCGCTTGCGCGATCTCGACCGGCTTCTGGCTCAGGTCGGACGGGAAGAAGGTCACACCAACTTCACCCGCGAGCATTTCCAGCTGCTTGATCGCCGCCGGACGGTAGACGTCCGCGGAAACGACCATGACCGACTTCTTCTTGCGCTCTTTAAGGAAGCGCGCAAGTTTGCCGGCGGTGGTGGTTTTACCCGCGCCCTGCAAACCGGCCATCAATACGACGGCTGGTGGAACGGCGCTCAGGTTCAGGTCTTCGTTGGCCGCGCCCATCAGGCTTTCAAGTTCGGCCTGGACGATCTTCACGAAGGCCTGGCCCGGCGTCAGGCTGCGCGACACCTCGGTGCCGACGGCGCGTTCCTTGACCGAATTGACGAAGTCCTTCACCACCGGCAAGGCGACGTCGGCTTCGAGCAACGCCATGCGCACTTCGCGCAGGGTGTCTTTGATGTTGTCCTCGGTCAGCTTGGCCTTGCCGGTGACATGGCGCAGCGTCTGCGAGAGACGGTCGGTTAAGTTTTCAAACATTGCGCGATCCTTTCAGGCCCTGTGTAGACCGGGATAATGGCGGCCCAGACCGGAATCAACATGTGCTCGGCGAGCCTGCGGCGTGGGCAGGTCGCGGATTATAGCGAAGACTGCGACTGGCGGACACCTCGCACTTTCGTGCGATGTGGGTTCTATGCCAAACTCAGCGCCTTTCGGGCTTGCCTAACAGGATTTATGCTCCCCTTGTCACCCAGTTTGCTGACCACTCTCGCCGCCGCCTGCTTATATGCCGCTGCGACAATCTATCAGGGCACTCGCCTGGCCACTGGCGCCAAGGCGAACAAACGCCTGCTCGTCACGCTCGGCGTATTGGCCGTGCTGGCTCACAGCGCCAGCCTGTTTACCCATCTGCTGACGCCAATCGGCCTGGGCCTGGACTTCTTCAGCGCCGCCAGCCTGATTGCCGCGGCGGTCATCGCCCTGACGCTGCTGGCCTGCTCACGGATTCCGGTGGAAAACCTGCTGATATTGCTGTTCCCGCTGGGTGCCGCCACCGTGCTGCTGGCGCAGTTTGCCCCGGCCGGTACGGTGCAGATCATCGATGAAGCGCCGGGCATCCTCGCGCACATCCTGCTGTCGATCCTCGCGTATGGCATGTTCACCATCGCGGTGTTCCAGGCCCTGCTGTTGCTGGTTCAGGACCATCAACTCAAGCACAAGCACCCGTCCGGGCTGATCAAGAACTTCCCGCCACTGCAAACCATGGAAAGCCTGCTGTTCGGTTTCCTCTGGGCGGGCTGGACGTTGTTGTCACTGTCACTGATCTCTGGCTGGCTGTTCGTCGAAAACCTGTTCGCCCAGCACCTGGTGCACAAAACCCTGCTGGCGTGCCTGGCCTGGATCGTCTTCAGCGTGCTGCTCTGGGGTCGTAACCGCCTCGGCTGGCGCGGACACAAGGCCATTCGCTGGACCCTCGCCGGTTTCTGCCTGCTGATGCTGGCGTATTTCGGCAGCAAGCTGGTCCGTGAATACATCCTGCACATCTGACGGGCGGCATAAATGGACGACTTGCCCATAGGGCCGATGCTCGCAGTGGTGGCCTTGCTGATTTTATGGTCGGGGCTGTTTACTGCCATCGAGGCTGCGCAACAGCATTTGCTGGCACAGCGCACGGCCACACGCGCCAGCGACAAGCCGGTGGCGAAGCTGAGTTTTCCGCTCGACAGCCTGATTTTCTGTAACACCCTGTGCCGCGCGCTCGTGGCAGTCATCAGCACCTTGCTGGCGATTTTCACGTGGTCCGAAAATGGCCCATGGGTGGCCTGCATCGGCGCTGGCGCGATATTACTGGTATTCGCCGACTACCTGCCGCGCACCCTCGCCGCCCGCTACCCGGACGCGATTTTGGCCCTGGGCAACATCTTGCTTGGCGCACCACTGAAAATCATCTACCCGGCCGCCTGGCTGCTTAACGGCATCAGCCAGTTGCTGATGCGCCCGTTTGCCCGCAAGGCCAACGTGGTGCAGCAGAGCGAAGACGAAACGACGAATGAGCGGCCCGACGACCTTGAACACCCTGTCTGTCGTCCGCACCCTGTGTCGGGCATCCACGCGCTGGACAACATCACGGTCAACGACATTCTGGTGCCGCGCAGTGATGTCGACGGGATCAACCTGGACGACTCGATCGAAGAAATCCTCGAGCAGCTTCGTACCAATCGGCGCACGCGCCTGCCGGTTTTCCACAGTGACATCAATCAGGTCGAAGCGGTGCTCAACACCCGACAGATCCGCCACCTGCTGCCCGACGGGCACCTGACTCGCGAAGCGCTGCTGGCTGCCTGTCACGATCCGTACTTCGTGCCGGAAAGCACCCCGCTGCAACTGCAACTGCTGAACTTCCACAAGCAGCAGCGACGACTGGGCATGGTGGTCGACGAGTACGGCGAAGTGCTCGGCATCGTCACCCTGGAAGACATTCTCGAAGAAATCGTCGGCGAATTCGAAAGCCAGCACAGCCTGGACAACCCGCACATCCATCCGCAGGCCGATGGACGACTGGTAATCGATGGGGCGGCATCGATACGCGACCTGAACAAAAGCCTCGGCTGGCACTTGCCCAGCGATGGCCCGAAAACCCTCAGCGGACTGGTGACCGAGGCACTGGAGACAATTCCGGACAGCGCGGTGTGCCTGAAGATCGGGCGTTATCGGCTGGAGATTCTGGAGACGGAAGACAATCGTGTCAGCCGTGTGTTGATCTGGCATACCAGCACTGTTCCAGCCATTATCTAAAGCCGGACAAATTCCCCTGTGGCGAGGGGATTTATCCCGGTTGCGTTGCGAAGCAGCGCCAAAATCTCTGCAACCGGGTTGCCTGGAAAACCTCACTTGAAGTCATGGGGCGTGCCTCGCTGCCCAACGGGGATAAAGCTTCGCGGGCAAGCCTCACTCCTACAGGAGATCACACTGGATCTGTAGGAGCGAGGCTTGCCCGCGAAGGGCGCGCCTCGTTTACAACTCGACTACAACAGCCTGAGCAGCACGGGTCGCCTTGGCACGAGCAGCTTCGATCGACTCATCCCGCGCCAGCGCCACACCCATCCGCCGCTGACCATTCACCTCCGGCTTGCCGAACAGGCGCAACGCCGTATCCGGCTCGCTCAACGCAGCCCCCAGGTTAGCAAATGCAGTCTGAGTCGATTGCCCTTCCACCAGAATCACCGCCGATGCCGAAGGCCCGAACTGACGGATCAATGGAATCGGCAGGCCCAGAATAGCCCGCGCGTGCAGCGCGAATTGCGACAGGTCCTGAGAAATCAGGGTCACCAGACCGGTGTCATGCGGGCGCGGCGAGACTTCGCTGAACCACACCTGATCGCCCTTGATGAACAACTCGACACCAAACAGACCACGACCGCCCAAGGCTTCAGTGACCGCTTTGGCCACGCGCTCGGATTCCGCCAGGGCAACCGGGCTCATGGCTTGCGGCTGCCAGGATTCCTGATAGTCGCCCTTCTCCTGACGGTGACCGACCGGCGCACAGAACGTGGTGCCGCCGACGTGACGCACGGTCAGCAGGGTGATCTCGTAGTCGAAGTCGATAAAGCCTTCGATGATGACCCGACCTTTACCGGCGCGGCCGCCTTCCTGGGCGTAATCCCACGCGGTTTTAACATCGTCTGCGCTGCGCAGCAGGCTCTGGCCTTTGCCCGACGAACTCATCACGGGTTTGACCACACAGGGGAAACCCAGGTCCTGAACGGCCTTGCTGTAATCCTCGAACGTGTCGGCGAAGTGGTACGGCGAGGTCGGCAGGTCCAGCTCTTCAGCGGCCAGGCGACGGATGCCTTCACGGTTCATGGTCAACTGCGCGGCGCGCGCGGTCGGGATCACGGTGAAGCCTTCAGCTTCCAGTTCGACCAGGGTCGCCGTGGCGATGGCTTCGATTTCCGGCACGATGAAATGCGGCTTCTCGGCTTCGATCACTGCACGCAGGGCGGCGCCGTCGAGCATGTTGATCACGTGGCTGCGATGGGCGACTTGCATCGCCGGCGCGTTGGCATAGCGATCCACGGCAATCACTTCAACGCCCAGGCGTTGCAACTCGATCACCACTTCCTTGCCCAACTCGCCACAGCCACACATCAATACGCGGGTCGCGGTTGGCGACAATGGAGTTCCGATACGGGTCATCTCAGGTCCTCGAAGGAGCGGATCATCTAGGGGCGCAGCGCCATGCGCGCTTCCCATGGGGAGAAAGCGCGGCATTTTACATGAACCCGAGGGTTTGGCTGTAGGAGCGATCAACTGTTGGATTTGTTGCCGATCATCCAGAGCAACCCGCTCGATTTCGCCCGCTCGTGGCACAACCCCAACACCAGACGGCGCTCTGCGTTGTCCATCCGGCTCCAGCGCGTGATCTCTTCCACCGTGCGCTGACACCCGGTGCAAATGTCATCGTCGTCCAGCGCACAGATATTCACGCAGGGCGAGCGTACCGGGCGTTCGGGCGTGCTCATTCTTCCTGCTCTGCCAGATCGCGTGCATAACGCTGGGCGTTATGCACATAGTGCGCGGCGCTGGCCTCGAGCATTTTTTTCTGCGGCTCGGTCAGCTCACGAACAACCTTGCCGGGCGAACCCATGACCAGCGAACCGTCCGGAATTTCCTTGCCTTCACCGATCAGCGAGTTGGCGCCGATGATGCAGTTCTTGCCAATCTTCGCGCCGTTGAGGATCACCGCGTTAATGCCGATCAGGCTGTAATCGCCGACGGTGCAGCCGTGAAGCATGGCGTTGTGGCCGATGGTCACGCCGGTGCCGATGGTCAGCGGGTAGCCCATGTCGGTGTGCATCACGGTGCCGTCCTGGACATTGCTGTTCCTGCCGATCAGGATCAATTCATTGTCGCCACGCAGCACCGCGTTGAACCAGACGTTGGCGCCCTCTTCCAGTTTGACCTTGCCCACCAGCACGGCGTTGGGGGCGACCCAACTCTGCGGATGAGTGTCGACGCGGGCGTCGCCCAGGCGGTATTTCATCGTGTTGTCCTCAGGCTCAGGCAGCCGCAATCTCACGCCATCGAGCGATGGCTTCAGGTATTGATAAAACTCTTGGGAGGCTGATGCAGGCTGATCTTGGCGTCATAGAGGAGGTTGATCAACTCGACGATCATGATCGCCGTCAGGCCCCAGATCTTGTATTCGCCATACCGATAACTCGGCACGTACCAACTGCGCCCCTGATAATCGATGCGATGGGTATGTTCGCGCGGGTCCTTGCGGAAGAACTCCAGGGGCACGCTGAACACGGCTGCGATCTCGGCATCGTTGGCCCGGTACTCGACGAAATCCGGAATCACACCGACATAAGGCGTGACCTTGATGCCGTGCAAGGAAATCAGCGGGCTCAGCGGGCCGATGACTTCGACCAGCCCGGGCGGCAGGCCGATTTCTTCTTCGGCCTCACGCAGCGCGGTGAAAATCAGGTCCGGGTCGTCAGGATCCCGTCGTCCGCCAGGGAAGGCGACTTCACCGCCATGGGTCGAGAGCCCACTGGCGCGCAGGGTCAGAACCAGTTCCGGTTCATCACTGCGAGTGATGGGCACCAGTACCGCAGCCTCAGGGAAACGCTTGTCGGTTTCCAGTGTGCGTGGAGTGTGGTTGCTTACTCGATGCAGTAGCTCGTCCAGCATGAGTCTTCTCGATTTGTTCTCTACTTTGCATCATGCACCAATCACATCGACCACCCAACCCCCGAACTGCCACGTGTCGCTAAACGACAACTTGCCGACAGACACCGCCGCACGCCAAGATAGGCGCAGCATTCAGGAACCCAAGCATGAAATTTTGCAGCCAGTGCGGCAACCCGGTGAACCAACGCATTCCGGAAGGCGATTCCCGTCTGCGTTTTGTCTGTGACAGCTGTCACGCGATTCACTACCAGAACCCCAATATCGTCGCCGGCTGCGTGGCGACCTGGGGCTCGAAAGTGTTGCTATGCCGACGTGCCATCGAGCCACGGCTCGGCTACTGGACCCTGCCCGCCGGCTTCATGGAGAACGGCGAAACCATCGAGCAAGCGGCCATTCGTGAAACGGCTGAAGAAGCCTGTGCGCGGGTGCGCAACCTGAGCATCTATACGTTGATCGACGTGCCGCACATCAGTCAGGTGCATGTGTTCTTTCGCGCGGAGCTGGTGGACCTGGATTTTTCCGCAGGCCCCGAGAGCCTGGAAGTGGCTCTTTTCGACGAAGCCGACATCCCGTGGTCCGACCTGGCTTTCCGCACGGTGGGCCGTACCTTAGAATGCTTCTTCGCTGACCGGCGGACCGAGGTCTACCCCGTGCGGTCCGAGTCGATCCCGCCGCTTGCTCAGCCTGCCATTACTTAAAAAAACTTCTATAAATAAAATAGCCGCGACACCTTTTAGGGATATCGTTTCAATGCGCTGGTTGCTTGCCGTGTTTTGCTTGTCGTTCGTTGCCCTGTCACAGGCTTCCGTTGCGGAAACCCTGGATGGCAAAGTCATCGAAAAAATCCTGGTTCTAAAATCGACCCACCAACTGCAATTGATCACCGACGGCAAGCCGCTCAAGACCTATCGCATTTCCCTGGGTAAACGCCCCAAGGGGCCGAAACTGATGGAAGGCGACAAACGCACGCCGGAAGGCTTCTACTGGATCGACTGGCGCAAGACCAGCGATCGTTTCAATCTGTCGATGCATATCTCCTACCCGAACATCACCGATTCCGCTCGCGCACGCCGCGAAGGCGTCGCGCCCGGCGGCATGATCATGATCCACGGTACGCCGGACACTGAAGAGACCCCTGAAGACCTGTTCCACACCCTGGACTGGACCGACGGCTGCATCGCCATGCGCAATAGGGACATGCGTGAAATCTGGAACCTGGTGCCGGACGGCACGATGATCGAAATCCGACCGTAGCCCGCAAAGGTTGAAACGTTGGCGTCGGATAGTCCGCCTTCGCGAGCAAGCCCGCTCCCACATTTGATCCGTGTACGACACAGAACCAGTGTGGGAGCGGGCTTGCTCGCGAAGAGGCCCGCCCAGGCAATAAAAAACCCGCTGACGAAATCAGCGGGTTTTTTCATTTCAGCAGCCTGGAAAGATCAAAAATCCTCCAGCCGCCACACCTCATAAGCCGGCGTCTCATAGGGATGGCTGAGTTTCAACGCGGCCACCACGGCCACGATCAACTCATCCGCCACCACCAGCTCAACCTTCCATTCCTCGACCTGTTCGACCTGCCCCGCTTCGCCAATGAACGGCTGACTGCCGTCCAGTGGGCGAAACTGGCCCTGGCCCAACACCTGCCATGAACAGTGATCATAAGCGCCGATCCGCCCGCCACCGGCAGCGAATACGGCGCTTTTGACCATTTCGACATGGCTGTCGGGAACAAAAAATCCGAGCTTGTACACGACGCTTAGTTCACCCACACGCGAGCATTACGGAACATACGCATCCACGGTGCGTCTTCGTTCCAGTCTTCCGAACGCCACGAGTTCTGCACGGCGCGGAACACGCGCTCCGGGTGCGGCATCATGATCGTCACGCGACCGTCGCGGCTGGTCAAGCCGGTGATCCCGCGCGGCGAGCCGTTCGGGTTGGCCGGGTAGTTTTCGGTGACCTTGCCGTGGTTGTCGACGAAACGCAGCGCCACGCAACCCGACAGATCGGCTTCCAGAAGTGCCTCTTCGCTTTCGAACTCGGCATGGCCCTCACCGTGTGCGATGGCGATCGGCATGCGCGAACCGGCCATGCCCTGCAGGAAGATCGAGTTCGACTCCTGGACCTGAACCATTGCCACGCGGGCTTCGAACTGCTCGGAACGGTTACGCACGAAGTGCGGCCAGAACTCGCTGCCCGGGATCAGCTCGTGCAGGTTGGACATCATCTGGCAACCGTTGCACACGCCGAGGGTGAAGCTGTCGTTGCGTTCGAAGAAGCCTTGGAAAGCATCGCGAGCACGACTGTTGAACAGCGCGGACTTGGCCCAGCCTTCGCCGGCACCCAGCACGTCGCCATAGGAGAAACCGCCGCACGCCACCAGACCTTTGAACTCGTTCAGGTCGACACGGCCGGCCAGAATGTCGCTCATGTGCACGTCGATCGCGTTGAAACCGGCGCGGTCGAACGCGGCCGCCATTTCCACCTGACCGTTGACGCCCTGCTCACGCAGCACGGCAACCTGTGGGCGGATGCCTTTCTTGATGTAAGGCGCGGCGACATCCTGGTTGACGTCGTAGCTCAGCTTGACGCTCAGGCCCGGGTTGTCTTCTTCCAGCAGCACGTCGAACTCTTGTTCGGCGCAGTCGGCGTTATCGCGCAGACGCTGGATCTGGTAGCTGGTCTCGGCCCACTGACGTTGCAGCAGACGACGCTGACCTTCGAAGACGGTGTCGCCATTAAAGGTGATGTTGATCTCGCCGTTGTTCATCGGCTGACCGACCACCGACACGCAGTCGCCCAGGCCTGCAGCGCTGAACTGCGCGAGGATGTCCGGGGTGGCGTCCTGACGAACCTGAATCACGGCGCCCAGTTCTTCGTTGAACAGGATCGCGGCGATGTCGGCAGAAGTTTCCGCCAGACCGTCGAGGTTCAAGCTCAGACCGCAGTGGCCGGCGAAGGCCATTTCCACAACGCTGGTCAACAGACCACCGTCGGAACGGTCGTGGTAAGCCAGCAGGTGACCGTCGGCGTTGAGGCCCTGGATCACGGCGAAGAAGGCCTTGAGGTCTTCGGCATCATCGACGTCCGGCGCTTGCGAGCCGAGCTTGCCGTGAACCTGGGCCAGGATCGAGGCGCCCATGCGGTTCTGGCCACGGCCCAGATCGATCAGGATCAGGTCGGTGGTGCCCTTGTCCATGCGCAATTCCGGCGTCAGGGTCTGACGAATGTCAGCCACTGGCGCGAAACCGGTCACGATCAGGGACATTGGCGAGGTGACGGTCTTGTCTTCACCGTTGTCGTTCCAGCGCGTGGCCATGGACATGGAGTCCTTGCCCACCGGAATGGTAATGCCCAGATCAGGGCACAGTTCCATGCCGACTGCTTTCACGGTGTCGTACAGGCGCGCGTCTTCACCCGGGTGACCGGCGGCGGACATCCAGTTCGCCGACAGTTTGATGTCGGAGATCTTGTTGATGCGCGACGCAGCGATGTTGGTCAGGGTTTCGCCGATGGCCATGCGGCCCGACGCCGGAGCGTCCAGCAGTGCCAGCGGAGTACGCTCGCCCATGGCCATGGCTTCGCCGGTGTAGACGTCGAAGCTGGTGGCGGTGACGGCAACGTCGGCCACCGGAACCTGCCACGGGCCGACCATCTGGTCACGGGCCACGAGGCCGGTGATGGTGCGGTCGCCGATGGTGATCAGGAAGCTTTTGCTCGCCACGGCCGGGTGATGCAGAACACGTTCGACGCAGTCAGCAATGTCCAGCGTGCTCGGATCGAAATCGTCGCCCAGTTCATTTTCACGAACAGCCGAACGGTGCATACGCGGGGCTTTACCCAGCAGCACTTCCAGCGGCATGTCTACCGGGCTGTTGCCGAAGTGGCTGTCCGTAACAGTAAGCTGCGGCTCGGCAGTGGCTTCACCGACCACGGCGAACGGGCAACGCTCGCGTTCGCAGATCGCCTGGAAGCGTTCGAAGTCCGCAGGCCCCACCGCCAGAACATAGCGTTCCTGGGATTCATTACTCCAGATTTCGTGCGGGGCCATGCCCGGCTCGTCGTTTGGAATGTTGCGCAGTTCGAAGCGGCCGCCACGGTTGCCGTCATTGACCAGTTCCGGGAAGGCGTTGGACAGACCGCCCGCCCCCACATCGTGGATGAAGCTGATCGGGTTTTTGTCGCCCAGTTGCCAGCAACGGTCGATGACTTCCTGACAGCGACGTTCCATCTCAGGGTTTTCACGCTGAACAGAAGCGAAATCCAGGTCAGCCGAGCTGGTGCCGGTGGCCATGGAGGAAGCCGCGCCGCCGCCCAGACCGATCAACATCGCCGGGCCGCCGAGCACGATCAGCTTGGAGCCGACAGTGATCTCGCCTTTCTGTACGTGTTCGGCACGGATGTTACCCATGCCGCCAGCCAGCATGATCGGCTTGTGGTAACCGCGAACTTCGTCGCCACGCGGGGTGGTGATCGATTGTTCGAAGGTACGGAAGTAACCGGTCAGGGCCGGACGACCGAATTCGTTGTTGAACGCGGCGCCACCCAGTGGGCCTTCAATCATGATGTCCAGCGCGGTAACAATGCGCTCAGGCTTGCCGTACGGCACTTCCCACGGCTGTTCGAAGCCCGGGATCTGCAGATTCGATACGGTGAAACCGGTCAGGCCGGCCTTTGGCTTGGCACCACGACCGGTTGCGCCCTCGTCGCGAATCTCGCCACCGGAACCGGTGGACGCACCCGGGAACGGGGCAATCGCGGTCGGGTGGTTATGGGTTTCGACTTTCATCAGGATGTGCACCGGTTCCTGCACCGCGCCGTACTGACGGGTTTCAGGGTCCGGGAAGAAACGGCCGGCAACGTTACCGACGATCACCGAGGCGTTGTCCTTGTAAGCGGACAAAACGCCTTCGCTGTGCATCTGGTAAGTGTTCTTGATCATGCCGAACAGGCTTTTTTCCTGGCTCTGACCGTCGATGTCCCAACTGGCGTTGAAGATCTTGTGACGGCAGTGCTCGGAGTTCGCCTGGGCGAACATCATCAGTTCGATGTCGTGGGGGTTGCGCTTCAAGCCGAGGAAGGCATTGACCAGGTAGTCGATCTCGTCTTCGGCAAGGGCCAGGCCCAGCTCGGTGTTGGCTTTTTCCAGCGCGGCGCGACCGCCGCCCAGCACGTCGATCGCGGTCAGCGGTTTCGGCTCGGCGTGGCTGAACAGGCCGGCGGCCTGTTCGAGGTTGCCGAGTACGATCTGAGTCATGCGATCGTGCAGCGCATCGGAGATCAGCTGCGCGTCGGCGTCGCTGAACTGACCGGCCACATAGAACGCGATGCCGCGCTCCAGGCGCTGGATCTTGCTCAGGCCGCAATTGCGAGCGATGTCGCTGGCTTTACTGGACCACGGCGAGATGGTGCCGAAACGCGGCAACACCAGGAACAGGCGACCGGTCGGCTCTTGTACCGGAACGCTTGGACCGTACTTCAGAAGGCGCGCGAGCACCTGCTGTTCGTCGCCGGTCAGGACGCCGGTCACTTCGGCGAAGTGAGCGAATTCAGCATACAGGCCGCTGACAGCCGGGACCTTCTGGCTCAGTTGCTCAAGGAGTTTGCTGTGGCGAAAGGCAGAAAGGGCAGGAGCGCCGCGCAGGATCAACATCTTCGGGACAGCCTCGGGAAGGGGTGTGCTTTGAGGCCGTGCATTCTAGCCTAAACCGCCCGCGACATCACCCGAAACGGTACGCACGGCCGCACCCGAACGTCGGGCCGGGAATTCGGGCCTGAAACAGAGGTCCGCCAAGTGTTATTTTTTGTGTCACCAAATACCGTTCGAGCCCATTCCTGCGGGCTTCAGCCTGGTTTTTAGCTCCCTAGCAGACAAGCCCTTCGCTGTCGAGATATGGCGCTCGTGGTCCTTTGCGTATACTGCGCAGATGTTTTCCCCTACGGCTTTGCGTCCGCGGTACGCCAAATGGCTGATCGCAACCGGACTCTTCCTGGTGCTCAGTGGCTGTGTTGATAAACCCAACACGCTCGAGCGCGTAAAGGAGGATGGCGTGCTGCGGGTGGTTACCCGAAACAGCCCCGCCACCTACTTTCAGGATCGCAACGGTGAAACCGGCTTCGAATACGAGCTGGTGAAGCGCTTCGCCGAAGATCTGGGGGTGGAACTCAAGATCGAAACCGCTGACAACCTCGACGACCTGTTCAATCAGGTGGGCAAGCCCAACGGGCCGGTGATCGCTGCGGCCGGTCTGGTCAGCAGTGAAGCGCGCAAGAAGCAGGTGCGGTTCTCCCACACCTATCTGGAAGTCACCCCGCAAGTCATCTATCGCAACGGCCAGTCGCGGCCGACTGATGCAAAAGATCTGGTCGGCAAGAAGATCACGGTGCTCAAGGGCAGCACCCACGCCGGGCAACTGGCGGCGCTGAAACAGAAATTTCCCGGCATTGAATACGAAGAGTCCGACGCCGTTGAAGTCGTCGACCTGCTACGCATGGTGGATGAAGGCCAGATCGATCTGACCCTGGTCGACTCCAACGAAGTGGCGATGAACCAGGTCTATTTCACCAACATTCGGGTCGCCTTTGACCTGGGTGACGCCAGCAACCAGAGCTGGGCCGTGGCCGCCGGCGACGACAACAGCTTGCTCAACGAGATCAACGATTATCTCGACAAGGTGCAGAAAAACGGCACGTTGCAACGCCTGAAAGACCGGTACTACGGTCACGTCGATGTGCTCGGCTACATGGGCGCCACCACCTTCGCCCAGCACTTGCAGCAACGACTGCCCAAGTACGAGCAACACTTCAAGGCCTACGCCAAGAAAGAGAAAGTCGACTGGCGCCTGCTGGCGGCCATCGGCTATCAGGAATCCCTTTGGCAGCCCGCTGTCACGTCTAAGACCGGCGTACGCGGCTTGATGATGCTGACCCAGAACACCGCGCAGGCCATGGGTGTGTCCAATCGACTGGACCCCAAACAAAGCATCATGGGCGGCGCCAAGTACCTGGCGTACATAAAGGATCAGTTGGACGAATCGATCCAGGAACCGGATCGCACCTGGTTTGCACTCGCGGCCTACAACGTCGGCGGCGGTCACCTGGATGACGCGCGCAAACTGGCGGCGAAGGAAGGGCTGAACCCGGACAAGTGGCTGGACGTGAAAAAGATCCTGCCGCGCCTGTCGCAGAAACAGTGGTACAGCAAGACGCGCTACGGCTACGCCCGTGGCGGCGAGCCCGTGCATTTTGTAGCGAACATCCGTCGCTACTACGACATCCTGACGTGGGTGACGCAACCGCAGCTCGAAGGCAATCAGGTGGCCGAAGGCAATCTGCATGTACCGGGGGTCGACAAGACCAAGTCGAACCAGGAATCCCCGCAGCTCTGACATCAGACAAAACAAATGTGGGAGCGAGCTTGCTCGCGATAGCGGCCTGACAGTCAACATCTCTGCTGAATTGTAATGACCTCATCGCGAGCAAGCTCGCTCCCACAAATTTTTTGTGTGCGGCTTAGGCTTTTGCGGAGGCCAGAATCAATGCTTTCATTTCAGACACCGCCGACTTGAACCCGACAAACAACGCATGCGCCACCAGCGCATGGCCGATGTTCAGTTCGTTGATGCCCTTGATCGCAGCGACCGCTTCAACGTTGTGATAGTGCAAACCGTGGCCGGCATTGACGATCAGCCCCTGGGCCAGACCAAACGCCACGCCATCCGCCACTCGCTTGAGCTCTTCAGCCACGTCCGTTGGCGTCTCGGCGTCCGCATAACGGCCGGTGTGCAATTCAATCGCTGGGGCACCTACGCGGCGGGACGCTTCGATCTGCCGCTCATCCGCATCGATGAACAGCGACACTTCGCAACCGATCTTCGCCAGGCGATCCACGGCGGCCTTGATCCGCGCCTCCTGCCCTGCCACGTCCAGGCCGCCTTCGGTGGTCAGTTCCTGACGGGTTTCCGGGACCAGGCAAATGTGCGCCGGACGGATGCGCTCGGCGAACGCCATCATTTCTTCAGTGACGCCCATTTCGAAGTTCATGCGGGTTTGCAGCACATCCTTGAGCAGCAGCACGTCACGCTCCTGAATGTGTCGACGGTCTTCGCGAAGGTGCACGGTGATGCCATCAGCGCCCGCCTCTTCCGCGTCCAGTGCGGCCTTGACCGGATCGGGATAGCGAGTGCCCCGGGCCTGACGCAGGGTGGCAACGTGGTCGATGTTCACGCCAAGAAGAATGCGATTGCTGGTGGTCACGGAAGCGCTCCTGAAGAGGGGAAAGTTCGGTGCACAGCATACAGGGAGAATTTACGGCTTTCGAAACAACTCTCGGGAAACCAGCGGTCGCCCGCCCAGATGCACGGCCAGTGCCTGACGCATCAAACGCTTGGCGGCGGACAGTGCACCGGGCGCAGACCAGTCGGCGTCGGCCATGGCCAGCAACTCTGTGCCATGGAACAGACCGGGCTGCAGCAGGTAGACCTGCTCCAGACCGGCGTCCACTTGCAAACGGTAGAGACCGTTCGGGGCAATGGGTTCGCCGTGGATGTCGCTGCTCAATGCGAAGCCGTAACCGAGATCGTCGAGCAAACGCCATTCGAAAGAACGTAGCAAGGGTTCCAGCGGACGACCTTCGGCCAGCGCAAGCAAAGTTGCGGCGTAGTGATCGAAGACAGCGGGATGGGGATCTTCGGATGGCAACAGGCGAATCAGCAACTCGTTGAGATAGAGACCGCTGAACAGCGCTTCGCCGTTGAGCCAGGTCGAAACGCCGGCGCTTTCCATACGCCCGACATTCTTCAACTCCCCACGTCCCCGGAATTCGACTTCCAGCGGCACAAACGGCCGCGCCAGCGTCCCCGCCTTGCCCCGCGCACTGCGCAACACCGCCCGCAGCCGACCTTGCGGCGTGAGGAAATCCACCAGCGCGCTGGTTTCGCGGTAGGCGCGGGAGTGGAGGACGTAGGCGGGTTGGCCGGGGGGAGCTTGAGACATGAAAGTCAGCTTTCTCAAATGAATGAATGCAGCTTTACCAACAACAAAAACTAATGTGGGAGCGAGCTTGCTCGCGATGAGGTCCTGACATTCAACATTGAATGACAGACCGCCATCGCGAGCAAGCTCGCTCCCACAGGGGTTCTCTGGTGTATCAGGAACCGAGACTTACAAGTCGCCGTAACCCAATGAACGCAGCGCGCGCTCATCGTCGGACCAGCCGCCTTTCACTTTCACCCAAAGGTTGAGCATGATCTTGGAGTCGAACAGCAGCTCCATATCCTTGCGCGCCTCGGTGCCGATGCGCTTGATGCGCTCACCCTTGTCGCCAATGATGATTTTCTTCTGGCCATCGCGCTCGACGAGGATCAAGGCATGGATGTGCAGGGTTTTGCCCTGCTGCTTGAACTCTTCGATTTCCACGGTGATCTGGTACGGCAGCTCGGCGCCCATCTGACGCATGATTTTCTCGCGCACCAGTTCGGCGGCGAGGAAACGACTGCTGCGGTCGGTGATCTGGTCTTCCGGGAAGAAGTGATCGTTTTCCGGCAGGTAACCGGCAATCACGCGCTCCAGCGCTTCGAGGTTGTGCCCGTGCTGCGCCGAGATCGGCATGATTTGCGCGTTCGGCAGCTGTTCCTGCAACCAGGTGAGGTGCGGCATCAGCTCGGCTTTGTCTTCGATGCGGTCAGTCTTGTTCAGCGCCACGATCAGTGGGCCGGTCACATACTGGACGCGCTCGAGGACCATCTGGTCTTCGTCGGTCCATTTGGTGCGGTCGACCACGAAGATCACCACGTCGACGTCTTTCAACGCCGCCGACGCAGTCTTGTTCATGTAGCGGTTCAAGGCCTTTTCGCCGCCCTTGTGCATGCCCGGGGTGTCGACGTAGATCGCCTGGACGGCGCCTTCGGTCTTGATGCCCAGCATGTTGTGGCGGGTGGTCTGCGGCTTGCGCGAAGTGATCGCCAGCTTCTGACCGAGGATGTGGTTCAGCAGCGTGGACTTGCCCACGTTGGGACGGCCGACGATGGCAACATAGCCACAGCGTGTTGCGGTTGAATCAGTCATTGCCATTCTCCACACCCAGGGCAATCAGTGCTGCGGCGGCCGCTACCTGTTCGGCAATACGACGACTCACACCCTGACCTCGGCTTTTTTCATTCAGTAAGGTGATTTCACATTCGACGAAAAACGTCCGGCAATGCGGCTCACCCTGGATATCCACCACTTCGTAACGCGGCAGCTCACAACCACGCGATTGCAGAAATTCCTGCAAGCGGGTTTTTGGATCTTTGTTGGTATCGACCAGCGTCAGGCCTTCGAACTCTCCGGCCAGCCAGGCCAGCACGCGCTCACGGGCAACGTCCATGCCGGCGTCCAGGTAGATCGCTCCGATCAGCGCTTCCAGGGCATCGGCCAGAATCGATTCGCGACGAAAACCGCCGCTTTTCAACTCGCCGGAACCCAGACGCAAGTACTCGCCCAGATCGAAACCGCGGGCCAGTACGGCCAGGGTCTCACCTTTTACCAGGCGTGCACGCAATCGCGACAGCTGGCCTTCGCGGGCCAGCGGAAAGCGATCAAACAATGCCTCGCCAGCGACGAAGTTGAGGATGGCATCACCGAGGAATTCCAGGCGTTCGTTGTTGCGCCCGGCAAAGCTGCGGTGAGTCAGGGCCAGGACCATCAGTTCCTGATCCTTGAAGGTGTAGCCGAGCTGACGCTCTAGACGGCTTAAGGAGACGCTCACGGTTTACCCACGCTGAGTTCGTGGCTGGATTCCACTGCCATCGCCTTGGTGCGGCGCAGGCTTGGGACAATTAACGCTGTGTTCAAAAATTACGTCCTGGATATCATGTTTTCATGCGTCTGGTGCCGATTGTGGCGGTTCCAGAAATGCATTCGGCGCTGTGTTCAACAGCGCCGTGTGTGATTACTTGATCAGGCCAACCCGCGAGAAATTCGGCAGGTGACTGAGTTTGGGTTCCGGCCAGCTCATCCAGACTGCGAAGGCCTTGCCGACGATGTTCTTGTCGGGAACCATGCCCAGCAGATCCTTGGGAATGCTCGGATCATCCCAGTAGCGACTGTCGTTCGAGTTGTCGCGGTTGTCGCCCATCATGAAGTAGTGCCCGGCCGGCACGGTCCACGTATGGTCCGGCGAGGCGCGATAGCGGCTCATTTCCTTGCGGATCAGGTGTTCGGCGGCGCCGAGTTTTTCCTTGTAGAGCTCGGCGCTGCCCAGCGTGCCCGGCTCGGAACCGACCAACTGCTCGGCAATCGAAGCACCGTTGACGAACAGACGCTTGTCCGCGGTGTAGCGAATCTGGTCGCCCGGCAGGCCGACCACACGCTTGATGTAGTTGACGTTCGGATCGCTTGGGTAGCGGAAGACCATCACGTCGCCGCGTTGCGGATCACCGACTTCGATGACTTTCTTGTCGATCACCGGCAGGCGGATCCCGTAAGAAAATTTGTTCACCAGAATGAAGTCGCCGACATCCAGGGTCGGTTTCATCGAGCCGGAAGGAATCTGGAACGGTTCCACCAGGAACGAACGCAGCACCAGCACGATGAACAACACCGGGAAGAACGACTTGCCGTATTCGACCAGCAACGGCTCTTTGTTCAGTTTTTCGACCACCACCCCGTCAGGCTGGCTGACGCTGCCCTGATAGGAGGCGATGGCGGCACGCCGACGTGGCGCCAGGAAAACCAGATCGAGCAACGCCAACAGGCCGCAGACGAACACGGCGATGACCAGCAACAGCGGGAAATTTAGTGACATAGGACCTAGCTATCCAACCTGAGCACTGCAAGGAAGGCTTCTTGTGGAATTTCCACGTTGCCGACTTGCTTCATGCGTTTCTTACCGGCCTTTTGCTTTTCCAACAGCTTGCGCTTACGGCTAACGTCACCGCCGTAGCATTTGGCCAATACGTTCTTTCTGAGTGCCTTGACCGAAGTCCGCGCAATGATCTGCCCGCCGATGGCGGCCTGGATCGCAACGTCGAACATCTGCCGTGGAATCAGTTCTTTCATCTTCTCGGTCAACTGGCGACCTTTGTAATGCGCATTGTCGCGGTGCACGATCAGCGCCAGGGCGTCGACCTTGTCACCGTTGATCAGCACATCCAGTTTCACCAGATTAGCCGATTGATAACGATCGAAATGGTAATCCAGCGAAGCATAGCCGCGGCTGGTGGATTTCAGTCGGTCGAAGAAGTCCAGGACCACTTCGTTCATCGGCAAATCGTAGGTCACCTGGACCTGAGTACCGAGGAACAGCATGTCGTGCTGCACGCCACGCTTCTCGATACACAGGGTAATAACGTTGCCCAGATGCTCTTGCGGCACAAGGATATTGGCCCGCACGATCGGTTCACGCATGTCTTCGATCGAAGACAGGTCGGGAAGCTTCGACGGGTTATCGACGTAAATCGTTTCACCGGTTTTCAGCAACAGCTCGAAAATGACCGTCGGTGCCGTGGTGATCAGGTCCAGGTCGTACTCACGCTCCAGGCGCTCCTGGATGATTTCCATGTGCAGCATGCCGAGGAACCCGCAACGGAAGCCGAAGCCCAAGGCGTCGGAGCTTTCCGGGGTGTACTGCAGGGACGAATCGTTGAGCGTGAGCTTTTGCAGGGCTTCACGGAAATCTTCGAAATCGTCGGAGCTGACCGGGAACAGACCGGCGTAGACCTGCGGCTGAATGCGTTTGAAGCCGGGCAGCACGTCAACGTCCGGCGTGGAACTCAAGGTCAGGGTGTCACCGACCGGTGCACCGTGAATGTCCTTGATGCCGGCAATGATGAAGCCCACTTCGCCGGCCTTCAGGTCAACGGTGGCGGTGTGTTTCGGGTTGAATACACCGACGCTGTCCACCAGGTGGATCTTGCCGGTGGATTTGACCAGGATCTTGTCGCCCTTCTTCACGCGACCGTGGCGCACGCGTACCAGGGAAACAACGCCCAGGTAGTTGTCAAACCAGGAGTCGATGATCAACGCTTGCAGCGGATCCTCGATGTTGCCGGTCGGCGCAGGAATGGTATGAACCAGACGCTCGAGCACTTCGTCGACGCCCAGGCCGGTCTTGGCCGAGCACTCGACTGCGTCGGTGGCATCGATACCGATGATTTTTTCGATTTCTTCCTTGACGCGCTCCGGATCGGCCTGCGGCAGGTCGATCTTGTTCAGGACCGGCATGACTTCCAGGCCCTGCTCGATCGCTGTGTAGCAGTTGGCGACCGATTGCGCTTCCACGCCCTGACCGGCATCGACTACCAGCAACGCACCTTCACAGGCCGCCAGCGACCGGCTGACTTCGTAGGTGAAGTCAACGTGGCCCGGGGTGTCAATGAAGTTCAACTGGTATTTGATGCCGTCGCGAGCGGTGTAATACAGGGTGACGCTGTGGGCCTTGATGGTGATCCCGCGCTCACGTTCCAGGTCCATGGAGTCCAGCACCTGGGCTTCCATTTCGCGCTCGGCAAGGCCGCCGCACATCTGGATGAAGCGGTCGGCCAGCGTCGACTTGCCATGGTCAATGTGGGCGATGATGGAGAAATTGCGGATATGACTCAAATCACTCACGGATCAACACTCAAAAAGGCTGCAGGCATAGCCCGCCGAAAAATAGCCGGGAATTGTACCTGATCCACGGCGCGAGCGTCACGTTCGCAGGTCAGACGGCACCTACAAAAAACGCCCCGGTCTTGCGACAGGGGCGTTTTTTATCCGCTACGACGTCGGGAAATACCCGATATCAACCGGCGCGGCGCAGTAACCAGACCCCGGCCAGGGCGCACACACCCGCCGGCACCAGCACCGCAAACAACGGCGAGAAACCGAACACCAGGCTCGAAGGCCCCAGCAGATCCTGGACGATGCGGAAGGTGAAGCCCACCAGCACGCCGGTGAATACCCGCTGACCGAGGGTGACCGAACGCAGCGGACCAAAAATGAAGGAAATCGCCATCAGTACCAGGGCGGCAGTGACCAGCGGTTGCAACACTTTGACCCAAAATGCCAGCCAGTACCGGCCATTGTTCAGCCCCTGATCCGCCAGGTAATGGATGTAACCCCACAGACCAGTGATCGACAGCGAATCGGGCGACATCACCACAGTGCTGAGCAATTGCGGGCTCAGCGCCACGTCCCAGCGCTCGACCGGCGCTGTCACCACTTCGGTGCTCTTGTCATGGAACAGCGTGGTCGTGACATCGCTCAACTGCCAGTGATCCTTATCGAACTCCGCGCGCTTGGCGAAGCTCGAGGACAGGATGTGCCGCTGATCGTCGAAGCGATAACGGGTCACGCCGTACAGCAGACCATTGGGCTGCACCGAGTTGACGTGGATGAACTCGTCACCCTGACGGTGCCACAGGCCATGCTTGGCACTCTGCGCATCGCCGCTGCCCTGGGCCAGCGAGCGATTGGCCTGTGCCGTGCTTTCGGTTGCCGGCGCTACGTACTCGCCAATCAGCACACCCACCACCATCAGGATCAGCATCGGCTTCATCACTGCCCAGACAATTCGACCGACCGACACGCCCGCAGCACGCATGATGGTCAGTTCGCTGTGGCTGGCCAGACTGCCGAGGCCGATCAAGCAGCCGATCAGCGCCGCCATCGGCAGCATGTCGTAGAGACGACGCGGCGCCGTCAGCAGGACGTAGCTCAACACATCGACCAAGGTGTAGGTATCAGTGACATCACCCATTTCGTCGATGAAGGCAAACAGTGTGGCCAGACCGAGGATAATCCCCAGTACCGCCAGGATCGCGACGAATACGCTGCTGCCGATGTAGCGATCGAGCTTAACCACGGGCCACCTCCAGCGCGCTACGGCGGCTTGCCCGCTTCAACTGCAAGGGTTCCCAATAGAGCAAGCCCAGGCCGATGGCCAGGAAAATCCCATGAACCCACCACAGGCCCAGCGCGGGCGGGATCTTGCCCTTTTCGAGGGCGCCACGAGCGGCAATCAGGATGCTCAGGTAAGCCATATAAAGAAGAATCGCCGGCAGCAACTTGAGGAAACGGCCCTGGCGCGGATTGACCCGCGACAGCGGCACCGCCATCAAGGTCACGATGAAGACCAGCAACGGTAACGACAGACGCCATTGCAGTTCGGTGCGGGAACGGAGGTCGTCGCTGCCGAACAAGGAACTCGTGGTCATCGCGTCACGGTCGGTGACTTCGTCGCTGACATCCGGCTTGGGCAGCAACACGCCGTACTCTTCGTACTTGATAGCACGGTAGTCAGCCTGCCCGGGATTACCGTCGTAGCGATAGCCATTGTCGAGAATCAGGTAGCGGTTACCGTCCGGGCGGATTTCCTGACGGCCCGTCTCGGCCACCAGTACGGAAATCCCGCGGTCCTTCTTGTCGGACGAGATGTTCTTTTGCGAAATGAACACGCCACCGAGGTGGATACGGTCATCCGACAACGTTTCGGTGTAGGTCACCCGGGTTCCGTCACGCAGCGCCTGGAAGCGACCCGGCTCCAGGGTATCGAACTCGGTCAGGGCGTCCTGTTTGTTCAGCAGCAACTGGAACTGATTGGCCCCTTGGGGCGCCAGGCTCAGGCTCAGCCAGGCCACTACGAGCGCAACCAGCGTGGCCGGAAACAGCGTCATGGTGAACAGACGTTGCTGGCTCATGCCGGTGGCCGACAGCACAGTCATTTCGCTTTCAAGGTACAGGCGACCGTAGGCCAGCAGAATCCCGAGGAACAGACCCAGCGGCAGGATCAGTTGCAGGAAGCCCGGCAGGCGAAAGCCCATGATCAGGAACAGCGAACCCGGATCCAGAAGGCCGGCAGCCGCCTGGGCGAGGTATTTGATGAAGCGTCCGCTCATGATGATGACCAGCAGCACGGCGCTGACGGCGCTCAAGGTCAACAGGACTTCGCGGGACAGATAACGGAAGACAATCAAACCAGACACTCCAGGTTTGTCAGGCTAAGGCGGCCAAACAAGCAAACGTATCAGGCAGCGCTGTAGGACAGAGCCGCCGAAAAAGTTGGCGCATTATCCTGTGATTGGGTGCGCCTGTCACTGCGCAATGCGGCGTAGGAGTAGCCGGTCGACGCTCGATTGCTCGCGATGGTCGTTAACGAGAACGCGGGGAGCCAGACACCCGCGGCGGTCTCCGGTTCTTCGCGAGCAAGCTCGCTCCTACAATCGTTCAGTCCAGGGTTGTCAGGCTCGGGGCCCGAGGTTCAAACTGCGGCCTTTGTCGCAAGCCGTGACTTGCGTCCTCCTATCTATAAGCACTCGCGTGCTGACCCATCATTCAGGGACCCGGACATGGAACTGGTTGTAAAGAGCGTTAACCCGGAAACGTTGAAGACCGGCACGTTGGTGGTCGCCGTCGGCGAAGGCCGCAAGCTCGGTGCCGTGGCCAAACAACTCGACGATCTGAGCGGCGGCGCGATCAGCGCGGTGCTCAAGCGCGGCGACCTGGCCGGCAAAGTCGGGCAGAGCCTGCTGCTGCACAGCCTGCCGAACCTGAAAGCCGAACGCGTGCTGCTCGTGGGCGTGGGCAAGGACGAAGAACTGGGCGACCGCCCGTTCCGTAAAATCATCACTGGCATCCTCAACACCCTTAAAGGCCTGGGCGGCAGCGATGCCGTGCTGGCGCTGGACGAAGTCGTGATCAAAGGTCGCGACAGCTACGGCAAAACCCGTCTGCTGGCGGAAACCCTGGTGGACGGCGAATATTCCTTCGATCAGTTCAAGAGCCAGAAAGCCGAGCCTCGCGCGCTGAAGAAAGTCACCCTGGTGACCATCAAGGCCGCCCAGGCTGAAGTCGAGCGCGCCGTTGCCCACGCCACCGCGATTGCCAACGGCATGGCGTTTACCCGCGACCTGGGCAATCTGCCGCCGAACATCTGCCACCCGACGTTCCTCGGCGAACAAGCAAAGAACCTCGGTAAAGAATTCAAAACCCTGAAAGTCGAAGTCCTTGATGAGAAGAAGATCAAGGAATTGGGCATGGGCTCGTTCTACGCCGTCGGTCAGGGCAGCGCCCAGCCGCCGCGCCTGATCGTCATGCAGTACAACGGCGGCAAGAAAACCGAGAAGCCGTACGCGCTGGTCGGCAAAGGCATCACCTTCGACACCGGCGGCATCAGCCTGAAGCCCGGCGCCGGCATGGACGAAATGAAGTACGACATGGGCGGCGCAGCCAGTGTGTTCGGTACCTTGCGCGCCGTGCTCGAACTGAAACTGCCGATCAATCTGGTGTGCATCCTCGCCTGCGCCGAGAACATGCCGAGCGGCAACGCTTCGCGCCCGGGCGACATCGTCACCACCATGAGCGGCCAGACCGTGGAAATCCTCAACACTGACGCCGAAGGCCGTCTGGTGTTGTGCGACGCCCTGACCTACTCCGAGCGCTTCAAGCCACAAGCCGTGATCGACATCGCGACCCTGACCGGCGCCTGCGTGGTTGCACTGGGGTCCCACACTTCAGGCCTGCTCGGCAACAACGACGAACTGATCGGCCAACTGCTGAGCGCCGGCAAAGCTGCCGACGACCGCGCCTGGCAACTGCCGCTGTTCGATGAGTATCAGGAGCAGCTGGACAGCCCGTTCGCCGACATCGCCAACATCGGCGGCCCGAAAGCCGGCACCATCACCGCCGCCTGCTTCCTGTCGCGCTTCACCAAGAACCTGAACTGGGCGCATCTGGACATCGCCGGCACGGCGTGGACCAGTGGCGGCAAGGACAAGGGCGCCACTGGCCGTCCGGTTCCGCTGCTGACCCAATACCTGCTGGACCGCGCCAAAGCCTGAAACCGATGACCTCGGGCGTCGTCACTTTCGGGTGACGCCGCTCCAGGCTCAGGAAACGCAATGACCAAAGTCGATTTCTATATCCTGCCCAGCGCCGATCCTTCGGCGCGGCTGGATTTCGCCTGCAAGCTCACCGAGAAAGCCTGGCGCATGGGCCACCGCATTTACCTGCATTGCAGCGATGCCGCGCAGCGTGACGATCTCGATGCGCGCCTGTGGGCGTTCAAGGGCGAAAGTTTCGTGCCCCACGGCCCCGCTGAAAGCGAACCGGAAAGCTTGATTGTCCTGGGCCTTGGCATTGACTGCGGTCAGCACCAGGATTTGCTGGTCAACCTGGACCTGAAAGTCCCGGCCTTTGCCAACCAATTCGCCCGGGTGGCGGAAGTGGTGGTGGAAGATCCGGCGATACGCGCGGCGGCGCGGGAGAGTTTCCGTTTCTACCGCGAACAGGGCTATCCTCTGCAAGATCACCGTTTACAGCGACTCTGAGCCTTACGATGGACACTCCAAAACCGCTGCAAAAGTCCGCGCACCTGCTGGATGACCTTGAGTCGATCCGCCAATTGCTCGGCGATGACAACCTGCAACCACCGCTGCTGACCGACACGGTCGAGGACGGTGACCAGGAACAGATTCCGATGTTGTTCGACACGGTTAGCGCGTCTCAGCCAACCGTCGAACCGACTCCACCCGCCGCGGCCACCCCGCCAGCAGCCACCCCCGGCAACAATCCCGACGACCTGTTGCACCTGGACAGCGAACTGCGCGCCGCCGCGCAATTGATCATGCAAGACGTGATCGACGACTTCGCCCCGCACATCGAAACCGAAATCAAACGCCGCCTCAGCGCGCGACTGGAACGGTTGTTGAGTCAGTACAACGACTGAACGACTGTGAGTGCGGGCTTTTGTGGCGAGGGGATTTATCGGAACGCCGCACCGCACCGTTGGGTCGCGAAGCGGCCCCAGCATTTCATTCGCGATATGCATTTACAGGGTTGACGCCTGCTGCGCAGCCGAACGGGGATAAATCCCCTCACCACAAAAGCCCAGCCCCACAAAACCCCACCCCCACAATTTGCCCTGCGCCCTGTCCGCCCCCGCTCGCCCTGCGCCCCATGCCCCGCTATACTCGTCGGCTTTTCCTGAATTAATGCCAATAGGGTCCCGCCGCGCATGGATAAGACCTACCAGCCGCACGCCATTGAAACTTCCTGGTACAACACTTGGGAGTCTGAGAATTACTTCGCCCCGCAAGGCGCGGGCGAGTCCTACACCATCATGATCCCGCCGCCGAACGTCACCGGCAGCCTGCACATGGGTCACGGCTTCAACAATGCGATCATGGACGCCCTGATCCGTTTCCGCCGCATGCAGGGTCGCAACACCTTATGGCAACCGGGCACCGACCACGCCGGTATCGCCACGCAAATGCTGGTGGAGCGTCAACTCGAAGCTCTGGGTCAGAATCGTCACGATCTGGGCCGTGAAAAATTCCTCGAGAAAGTCTGGGAATGGAAGGATCAGTCCGGCGGCAACATCAGCCGTCAGATCCGCCGCCTCGGCTCGTCCGTGGACTGGGGCCGCGAGCGCTTCACCATGGACGACGGCCTCTCGGAAGCCGTTAAAGAAGCGTTCGTGCGCCTGCACGAAGACGGTCTGATCTATCGCGGCAAGCGTCTGGTCAACTGGGACACCAAGTTGCACACGGCGATTTCCGACCTCGAAGTGGAAAACCACGACGAAAAAGGTTTCCTGTGGAACCTGAAATACCCGCTGGCCGACGGCGCCAAGACCGCCGAAGGCAATGATTACCTGATCGTCGCGACTACTCGCCCGGAAACCATGCTCGGCGACGCCGCCGTGGCCGTTAACCCGAACGATGAACGCTACCAGGCCCTGATCGGCAAATTTGTCGAGCTGCCGCTGGTCGGCCGCCGCATCCCGATCATCGCTGACGATTACTGCGATCCTGAATTCGGCACCGGTTGCGTGAAAATCACCCCGGCCCACGATTTCAACGACTACGAAGTCGGCAAGCGCCACAACCTGCCGCTGCTGAACATCTTTGACAAAAACGCCGCCGTGTTGCCGGCCTGTCAGGTGTTCAACCTTGACGGCACGCTCAACGAAAGCATCGACGGCAAGATACCGGCTGAATACGTCGGGCTTGATCGCTTCGAAGCGCGCAAGCAGATCGTTGCTGCATTCGATGCTGCCGACCTGCTGGTCAGCGTCAACGATCACGCCTTGAAAGTGCCGAAAGGCGACCGTTCCGGCACCATCATCGAGCCGTGGCTGACCGACCAGTGGTACGTGTCCACCAAGCCGTTGGCCGAGCCTGCGATTGCCGCCGTTGAAGACGGCCGTATCCAGTTCGTGCCGAAACAATACGAAAACATGTACTTCTCGTGGATGCGAGACATCCAGGATTGGTGCATCAGCCGTCAGTTGTGGTGGGGCCACCGGATTCCGGCCTGGTACGACGAGTCGGGCAAAGTCTACGTCGGTCGCGACGAAGCCGAAGTACGTGCCAAAAACAACCTCGGTCCGGACGTTGCGCTGCAACAGGACAACGATGTTCTCGACACGTGGTTCAGTTCAGGTCTGTGGACCTTCTCCACCCTTGGCTGGCCTGAGCAAACCGAATTCCTGAAGAAATTCCACTCCACCGACGTGCTGGTCACCGGCTTCGACATCATTTTCTTCTGGGTTGCCCGGATGATCATGCTCACCATGCATTTGGTGAAAAACGAAGACGGCACGCCGCAGGTTCCGTTCAAGACTGTTTATGTGCACGGTCTGGTACGCGATGGCCAAGGCCAGAAGATGTCCAAGTCCAAGGGCAACGTCCTGGACCCGCTGGACATCATCGACGGCATCGAGCTGGAAGATCTGGTACAGAAACGCACTTCCGGCATGATGCAGCCGAAACTGGCGAAGAAGATCGAAAAGCAGACTCGCGACGAATTCGCCGATGGCATCGCCAGCTACGGCACCGACGCCCTGCGCTTCACCTTCTGCTCGCTGGCGTCCACCGGTCGCGACATCAAGTTCGACATGGGCCGCGTCGAAGGCTATCGCAACTTCTGCAACAAAATCTGGAACGCCGCGCGTTATGTGCTGGACAAGGGCGAAGACTGCGGCCAGAACGGTGAAGCCTACGAACTTTCCCTGGCCGATCGCTGGATCATCTCGCAGCTGCAACGCACCGAAGCCGAAGTGACCCGTCAACTCGATCAGTTCCGCTTCGACCTCGCGGCGCAAGCCTTGTACGAGTTCATCTGGAACCAGTATTGCGACTGGTACCTGGAACTGTCCAAGCCTGTGCTGTGGGACGAAAACGCGCCGGTTGAACGTCAGCGCGGTACCCGTCGCACGCTGGTTCGCGTACTGGAAGTCGCGCTGCGTCTGGCGCACCCGTTCATGCCGTTCATCACTGAAGAGATCTGGCAGCGCATCGCGCCGCTGGCCGGCATCGAAGGCAAGACGATCATGCTGCAACCTTGGCCAGTGGCCAATGAAGAGCGCATCGATCCGGCCGCCGAGAACGATATCGAGTGGCTCAAGGAGCTGATGCTCGGTACGCGCAACATTCGTGGCGAAATGAACATCGGTCCGGGCAAGCCACTGAACCTGTTCCTGAAAAACGTCAGCGCCGAAGATCAGCGTCGTCTCACCGAGAACGAAGCGCTGCTGAAGAAACTGGCTCGTCTTGAATCGATCACCGTTCTGGCTGCCGGCGAAGAAGCACCGCTGTCCGCCACCGCGCTGGTGGGTGAGATGGAAGTGCTGGTGCCGATGGCCGGCCTGATCGACAAGGACGCCGAACTGGCGCGCCTGGACAAGGAAATCCTGCGTCTGCAGGGCGAAGTCCAGCGCGTGGGCGGTAAATTGTCCAACGCCGGTTTCGTTGACAAGGCCCCGGCCGAAGTCATCGAGAAGGAACGCGCCAAGCTAGCCGAAGCCGAACAGGCGTTGGGCAAGCTGGCCGAGCAGCATGCGCGGATTGCCAGTTTGTAACGGCAGATCGCAATGAAAGAGGGAGGCCAAACGGCCTCCCTTTTTTGTGCCCGCCACTTTCCCCCAAACACCAAAAATCCCCTTGTGGGAGCGGGCTTGCTCGCGAGAGCGGCGTGTCAGTCAGCATTGAAGTTGACTGACACACCGCTTTCGCGAGCAAGCCCGCTCCCACAGGTATTGGGTTCACAAGGCCAGGATGTGGGACAATGCCCGCCACTTTCAGCCATACCCGAATCGACCACGCCCATGACCGCCCCCCGCACACCCAAACCTGCGCGCAAGAAGCCCGACTCCGCCACCCCGGCCAAAGCCGTGGAACCGCGCGAAAAGGCCAGCCTGCACCCGCGCAATCGCCATCAGGGTCGTTACGACTTCCCGGCGCTGATCAAAACCACGCCGGAACTGGCCAAGTTCGTGATCATCAACCCGTACGGCAAGGAAAGCATCGACTTCGCCAGCCCGGACGCGGTGCGGGTATTCAACCGGGCGCTGCTCAAGTCGTTCTATGGCATCGCCCATTGGGACATTCCGGCCGACTACCTCTGCCCGCCGGTGCCGGGCCGTGCCGATTACGTGCACTTCCTCGCTGACCTGCTAGCCAGCGTCAACGACGGCGAAATCCCGCGCGGCGCGCCGGTCAAGGTGCTCGATATCGGCATGGGCGCGAACTGCGTCTATCCGTTGATCGGTTACAGCGACTACCGCTGGCACTTCCTCGGTTCGGAAATCGACCCGACGGCCGTGGCCGCCGCCAAAGCCATCGTCCAGTCCAACGGGCTGAACAAAGCCATTCAGTTGCGCCAGCAAAGCAATCCAAAACACATCTTGCTGGGCTTGCTTGAGCCCGGCGAACGCTTCGACCTGACTATGTGCAACCCGCCGTTCCACGCTTCGATGGACGAAGCGACCAAAGGCAGCGAGCGCAAATGGCGCGCGCTGGGCCGCGCCGACCCGAAACGCAAACTGCCGGTGCTGAACTTTGGCGGCCAGTCGGCTGAACTGTGGTGTGAAGGTGGCGAAGCAAGATTCGTGACGCAGCTGATCGCCGAGAGCGCGCACTTTCAGCACAAAGTGCTGTGGTTCAGCACCTTGGTCTCGAAAGCCTCGAACCTGCCAGCGATCCAGACGGCGCTGAAAAAGGCCGGCGTACTGGAAAGCCAGGTGGTGGAAATGTCTCAGGGTCAGAAGCAAAGCCGCTTCGTCGCCTGGACCTTCCAGACCAAATCCGAGCAGCAGGTATGGCGCGAGCGCTGGGCGCGTAAAAGCTGATTTACGGACCCTGTGGGAGCGAGCTTGCTCGCGATGGCGGCCTGTCAGTCAACACTTCTGCTGAATGTTATGACCTCATCGCGAGCAAGCTCGCTCCCACTTGGGTTCGGCGGTGTTTGCGGGTCAGTCGTTGAATCGCACGCACAAAAAAGCCGTGCCCGGATCGCTCCGGAGCACGGCTTTTTTACTGCGTCTTACTTGTTAACAGCGTCGGTCAGGCCTTTGGCCACAACCAGCTTGATAACTTTCTTGGCAGCGATTTCGATGGCAGCGCCAGTCGAAGGGTTACGGCCGGTACGGGCAGGACGCTCAGTCACTTTCAGTTTGCCGATACCTGGCAGAGTGATTTCGCCGCCGTTTTCCAGCTGATCGGCAACGATTTGGCCCAGTTGGTCCAGAGCATTACGCGCGGTGGTTTTTGGCGCGTCGATAGCTTCAGCGATGTCGGCGATCAGTTGGTCTTTAGTAAGAGCCATGTAGTGTTCCTTCCCTATCAAATTCATATGGATTGCAGAGTGCAGTGTCAGCCATCGAGCCCGATCTTCTGGATCTGGCACCCTCGGCCAATAACCACGGGATCGGGGTTATAGATACCGAAATCAGGGTTTGGTTCGACCTGACAAATGCTGAATGCACGCTTAACGCAGTGACTTCGCGTAAGACCGGGCAAAACTAGCACAGAGACGGGGAAATATCCGCCTCTAGCTACCCATTTGGTCAGCTTTATTGCTCTAAAACAGGAAAAAACTGCATAAGCGCTTCAGGACGCCTGCGAATAGCCCTTCGCACCACGCCAAAACCAGTGGTTGCGGTACACTTGGCACTTTTTGGGGGAGCACGCCCTCCTCTCATCAATCAGCCGAGAAGCCCATGCCGATCCGTCATTGCATCGTCCACCTGATCGACAAAAAACCCGACGGCACGCCCGCAGTTCTTCATGCTCGCGACTCGGAACTGGCCGAGTCGAGCGCCATCGAGAACATGCTGGCCGACCTCAACGAGAGCTACAACGCCAAACAAGGCAAGGCCTGGGGTTTCTTCCATGCCGAGTCCGGGGCACACCCGTTCAGCGGCTGGCTGAAGGAATACCTCGATGGCGGCAAGGATTTCACCGCGTTCAGCCGCGTGGCGGTGGAACACCTGCAAAAACTGATGGAAGAGTCGAACCTCTCTGTGGGCGGCCACGTGCTGTTTGCCCATTATCAGCAGGGCATGACCGATTACCTGGCCATCGCGCTGCTGCACCACAGCGAAGGCGTTGCCGTGACCGATCAGCTGGACGTGACGCCGTCCCGCCACCTCGACCTCGGCCAATTGCACCTCGCAACGCGGATCAACGTCTCCGAGTGGCAAAACAACAAACAATCCAAGCAGTACATTTCGTTCATCAAAGGCAAGAACGGGAAGAAGGTTTCGGAGTATTTCCGCGACTTCATCGGCTGTCAGGAAGGCGTCGACGGCCCGGGCGAAACCCGCACGCTGCTCAAGGCGTTCAGTGACTTCGTCGAAAGCGAAGACCTGCCGGAAGAGTCCGCCCGCGAGAAAACCAAGACCTTGGTGGATTACGCCAGCAGCCAGGCAAAAATGGGCGAACCCATGGGCCTGGAAGAACTCTCGGAGCTGATCGATGAAGAACGCCCGAAGGCCTTCTACGATCACATCCGCAACAAGGACTACGGCCTGTCGCCGGAGATTCCGGCAGATAAACGAACGCTGAACCAGTTCCGCCGCTTCACCGGTCGCGCTGAAGGCTTGTCCATCAGCTTCGAAGCGCACCTGCTGGGCTCGAAAATCGAATACGACGAAGAGGCCGGCACGCTGATCATCAAAGGCCTGCCGACGCAGCTGACCGATCAGCTCAAGCGGCGCAACTGATGCTCGGCAGCGTGCTGAAGAAATGCCTGCTGGTCGTGCTGGTGGTCGTGGTCTATCAGAACTGGGGCAAGATCGAGCGGGTGTTTAACCCTTCGCAGGTGGTGTCCGGGCAGACCCAGGCCAAAGCCAATGTCGTGCTCTACGCCACCGAGTGGTGTGGTTACTGCAAATTGACGCGGCGCTTTCTCGATCAGAAAGGCATTCCGTACCAGGAATTCGATATCGAGAACGATGCCGAAGCGCGCAAGGCTTATGAAGCGCTGGGTGGCGGCGGGATTCCGATCATCGATGTGAACGGGACGCTGATTCGCGGGTATGACCCGGATGCGATCCTCGCTGCCCTGAAATAACTGATCAAGCTCACACAATCCCTGTGGCGAGGGAGCTTGCTCCCTCGCCACAGGTGGGTGCATCAGCGCTTCTCGATCCGGAAACCAAACCGCGGAAAGTGCACATGCACCACGCCGCTCCGCTCGTCTTCTCGGCGCAGAATCAACTCCTCACGCCCGGCAAACAGCAACTCCCCGGCCACCGGATCAACGCCGTAATCGGTCGCGGCGATGACCACCTGCTGACCTTCCTCAAAACCATTCGGCTCATCGAACTGCTCGTCCGGCAATGTTGCAGGCGTGGCATTGCGCGCCACTTCCAGCGCCTCTATCGATGTCATCTCGCTGGATGCGCCATGACCAAAACCCAACACCCGCGCATGCCAGGCAGCCACCGCCGGGTAGGCATCAACCAACCGCGCGGTCACCGGCGTCGCCTTCAGGAACCACAAACAATGGGCCAATGCAAAATCGGCAATCGACGGCTCGCCAAACAGGAAGTCGCCCTGCTCGCGCTGAAGCTGCTGCTCCAGACGCGCCATGATCGTCGGCCATTGATGCCTTGCTTGCTCAGCTGACAACTTTGTAGCGCTGCCTCCACTGAACAACCCGGCGCGATCCGCCAGGAATGCCTTGATCGCTTCCGGCGGCAAACTGCCGAAACGCACGGCGATCGATTCCGGCTGAAACACCAGGCTCACAGCGTGCTGGAACACCACCGAATCAGCCCAGGCAGCGAAGGTCGCGGCGATCATTTCCTGACCTTCCGGGAAGAACGCCGGCAAGGCTTTTTCCTGTTCCAGTCGACGGGCGATCAATGAGGTGTCGCAATAGATGTCCGCGCCAATTTGCAACACCGGGGTCTTGCGGTAACCGCCGGTCAACGCCGTCAGATCGGGTTTCGGCATCACCGGCGAGATCTTCACCGAGCGCCAGGACAACCCCTTGAAGCCCAGCAAAAGGCGGGCCTTTTCGGCAAATGGGGACGTCGGGTAATGATGAAGAATCAACTCGGACATGTCGGCTCCGCCGCAGGGAAAGGAAACCGCAGCTTATCGCGCAATCCGCGAGCAGCCTACCGATCTGCCTGATGGGAAATGATCAGTCAGATTGATAAGGCCGCGGCAAAGGTCGCCACCAGACATTCCTTGGCACTCTTCCTGAGTTTTTTGATCAGCCGTTCCTGGCGCAACGCTTCGCTCTTGTCGCGGCAGACTTCGGTGTAAACCAGGGCCATGGCCGGACTGGAGAGAAAGAAGCGGGCGCCTTTGCCGCTTTGGTGTTTGGCAAAGCGGCGCGCAGGATCGTCGCTGATCCCGCAGTAGAGCGAACCATTGGCCGCGCGCACGAGGTAGACGAACCAGGGTTTGCTGACCGGCAACGGTTCGGCGGCAATAACGGTAGATTCGCTGGGTGTGTTCACGTAACGATCAAGGCTTGAAAGGGAACAAGCCGCGATCTTATCAGCGACCGGCCTGAAATGCCTTCAGCCCCTTCAAGGCCTGAGCGCGGATCGCGTTTCTCACCACTGGCGTCCAACCCAGCAGCAGGCCCTTGAAGCCCAGCGCCTGCCGGGACCAGGTCCACAGATCAAAGCTGTCGTGATGCTCGCAAATCTTGCCGTCACGGAAAACGAAGCGTGCCTGAATGTCATTGACCACGGTGTTGCCGGTCTGGCTGAACAAGTAGGTCGCCACCCAATGCGCGCCGCCGCTGCGTTCATCGCTGCGCACGTTGTCGAACGTCAGGGAAAAATCCTTGGCGCGGGTGGTGAGCATGCGCCACATGTCGCCGGCATCACGCCCGCGCAGTTCGCCGAATGCCGGGTCACTGAACACCACGTCGTCGGTGTAGCAGGCGCTCATGGTCTCGGCATCCAGGCGCTGGAAGGCCTGGTAGAAACGGGTGATCAAGGCGTTATGGGCTTCACTCACGGGCAGACTCCCTGTTGTGCAAAATGGCATCAAACGATTGTCTGCACGATAGTCTGCAAATGCACGCAGGACCACTGGCATTCGTGGGCCGAATACCAGTGATGCAGCGTTTCAGATTTTTTCGCTTTGCACCTGTACGTACTGGGCTCGCCCGGCACCGAGGCCGGCGATGATCGCGCCAAGACCGATCACGGCGAAGATCCAGCCAACGGCGTTCCAGCCGCCGGTCCAGTCGTGCACGATGCCGACCGCGAACGGCCCCATGGATGCCAGGGTGTAACCGAAGCCTTGGGCCATGCTCGAAAGGTTCGCCGCGACGTGCGAGTCCCGCGAGCGTAGAACGATGAGAGTCAATGCCAGGCTGAACGTACCGCCCTGCCCCAGACCGAGCAGAATCGCCCAACCCCACAGGCCTTCTATCGGTGCATAAAGGCAGCCGAACAGGCCGCCGAGCGTCAGCGCCATGACGATCACGATCGCCAGGCGCTGATCCTTGCCGCGCGTGGCCAGCCACGGTGCCGCGAGTGAGCTGGCGAGTTGGATGATCACTGAGCCCGAGAGCACCAGACCGGCCTGGGTTGGTGTCAACCCGCGACCGATAAGGATCGACGGCAACCAGCCGAACACGATGTACGCCAAGGACGATTGCAGGCCCATGTACAAGGTCACTTGCCAGGCCAGTGGATCACGCAGCAGCCCGCGAACCCGGTAGGCAACGTTGTGTGCACCGTGTTTCTGGCCGACTTGCGGCAACCAGAACATGGCCGCGACCAGTGCCGGAATGACCCAGAAACCGAGGCCCAGGGCCCAGCTTTTGTCGAAGTGTTCGCTCAACGGCACCGTCGCGCCGGCCGCCATCGCTGCGCCCAGGCACAGCGCCATGGTGTAGACGCCGGTCATGGCGCCGGCGTGCTTGGCGAAGTCGCGTTTGACGATGCCGGGCAACAACACGCCGATCACGCCGATACTCGCGCCTGCCAGCACGCTGCCGGCAAACAGGCCGATTTCACCGAACGAACTGCGCAGAATGATCCCGCCAGCCAGCGTCAGGAGGATGCCCAGCACCACGCGTTCAGCGCCAAAACGTCGTGCCAGAATCGGTGCCAGTGGCGCGAACAGGCCGAGGCACAGCACCGGCAATGTGGTCAGCAAACCGGCGTGCGCCGCCGATAATCCGAGGCTTTTCGAGACCTCGCTGAGCATCGGCGCCATGCTCGACAGCGCCGGGCGCAGGTTCAGTGCGACCAGGATCAAGCCGAGTAACAGCAACCACGGGCGACGCAGGATCGGGTGACTTTGCTGGACCTGTTCGTCATCGGCCTCGGCGTCGATCAGCAGCTCTTCAAGCTCTGCTGTGCGCTTGTGACTGGACACGGCGTTTTCGGTTTCAAGGTTCATTGATCAATTGTCTCGACAAGGCTTTGGCCCGTTCCGGGTCGCGTTGTTCGACGGCATCGAGCAGTTCGATGTGCAGGTCGAACACTTCCTGGCGGCGCGGGGTGATGTTCAGCGTTTGGCGCAATTGCGCGCCGATGACGCTGGAGAAATAGCGATACAGCTCGCTGAGCGTCGGGTTGTGTGCCGCGTCGACCAAACGACGGTGGAACACCAGGTCGCAGGCGATGTAAGTGTCGAGATCACCGTGGTAGTGACCGCCACTGACGTTAAGCGCTTCGCGCAATGCCACCAGGTCCTCGTCGGTCCGCCGTAACGCAGCAAGACCGATCGCTTCGACTTCAAGGATGTGCCGCGTCTCCCGCGCCTGCTCCAGCGAACAGCGGGACAACGCTTTCAGGGTGTCCAGCGGATCAATCACCGCCCGCAAATAACTGCCGTCGCCCTGACGGATTTCGATCAACCCGGAAAACGCCAATACGCGCATAGCTTCGCGCACGGTGTTGCGGCTGATGCCCAGCTCGGCGGACAACTCGGGCTCGGTGGGCAGGCGTTGACCGACCTTCCACACCCCTTGATTGATGCGCTGACGTAACTGCTCAAGGGCCTGATCGACCAAGGATCGCTTAATTAGTGGAGAAATGTCTGACATAGAACTCGCCCTTTCATCCAATCATAGGATGAATTTTCTGACATGTTAGTCAGCTTCGTCCGACAGGACAACCCCTGACACTCAGCGAGTAGGAGCCAGCTGGCTGGCGATGGCAGTCTCACATTCAACAGAGATATCGACTGATACACCGCAATCCTACAAGGGTGGTGTATTTCTTCGGGCAAAAATAAACCCGGAACATTGTCCGGGTTTATTTCATTGCCTGGCTTGGATCAATGCAGAATCTGGCTCAAGAACAACTTGGTCCGCTCATTCTGCGGATTATCAAAGAAGTCGTTCGGCGCAGCCTGTTCGACGATTTCGCCTTTGTCCATGAAGATCACGCGGTTGGCCACGGTGCGGGCGAAGCCCATTTCGTGGGTCACGCAGAGCATGGTCATGCCGTCTTCAGCCAGGCCGATCATGGTGTCCAACACCTCTTTCACCATCTCGGGGTCGAGTGCCGAAGTCGGTTCGTCGAACAGCATGATTTTCGGTTTCATGCACAGTGCACGGGCAATCGCCACACGCTGCTGCTGACCGCCGGACAGTTGCCCCGGGAATTTATGCGCCTGCTCCGGAATGCGTACGCGCTCCAGATAATGCATAGCGATTTCTTCAGCCTGGCGTTTCGGCATCTTGCGCACCCACATCGGCGCCAGTGTGCAATTCTGCAGGATGGTCAGGTGCGGGAACAGGTTGAAGTGCTGGAACACCATGCCGACTTCACGACGGACCGTTTCGATCTGTTTGAGGTCGTTGGTCAGCTCCACGCCATCGACCACGATGCGGCCCTGCTGGTGTTCTTCCAGACGGTTGAGGCAACGGATGGTGGTCGATTTGCCGGAACCCGACGGACCGCACAGGACGATACGCTCGCCCTGTTTGACATTCAGGTTGATGTCTTTCAATACATGGAACTGGCCGTACCACTTGTTGACGCCCTGCATTTGAATAATGCCTTCAGGGCTCACAGGCTGTTTGATCGCTTCGCTCATGACTCAACTCCTAACGCTTGTGGCCAGTGTCCAGCTTACGTTCCAAATGCATGGAATAGCGGGACATACCAAAACAGAAAATCCAGAACACCAGGGCCGCGAATACATAGCCTTCAGTGGCCATGCCCAACCATTTCGGGTCGGCGGCGGCTTGTTTGACGCTGTTGAGCAAGTCGAACAGGCCGATGATGATCACCAGGCTCGTATCCTTGAACAGCGCAATAAAGGTGTTGACGATGCCGGGGATTACCATTTTCAGGGCTTGCGGCAGAATCACCAGGCCCATGCTGCGCCAGTAACCGAGGCCCATCGCGGCAGCCGCTTCGTACTGACCTTTGGGAATCGCTTGCAGACCACCGCGCACCACTTCGGCGACGTAGGCCGACTGGAACAGGATCACGCCGATCAGCGCTCGCAGCAGTTTGTCGAAGTTCATGCCTTCAGGCAGGAACAACGGCAGCATCACCGAAGACATGAACAGCACCGTGATCAACGGCACGCCGCGCCAGAACTCGATGAAGGTCACGCAGACCACCCGAATCGCCGGCATGTTCGAACGACGGCCCAGCGCCAGGACGATACCCAGCGGCAACGCACCGGCAATACCGACGGTGGCGATCACCAGGGTCAGCATCAGACCGCCCCATTGACTGGTCGCCACTTGGGTCAAGCCGAAAACACCGCCGTGCAGCAGGCACCAGGCAACGATCGGATACACCACCAGGAAGCTCAGCCCGTACACCGCTTTACGCGGGAAGCGCGAAATGAACAACGGCGCCACGCCAATGACCGCCAGCCACACGGTCAGGTCCACGCGCCAGCGCAGATCCACCGGGTAGTAGCCATACATGAACTGGCCGAAGCGCTGCTGGATGAAGACCCAGCAGGCGCCTTCCTTGGTGCAGTCGGCCTGGCTGGTGCCGACCCAGTTGGCGTCAATGATCGCCCATTCCAGAATCGGCGGAACCACCAGGTAAATCAGATAGAACGCGAACAGCGTCAACAGGGTGTTGAGCCAGCTGGAGAACATGTTCGCGCGCATCCACGCCACCGGCCCGAAGACTTTGCTCGGTGGCGGCATGTCAGGTTTGAAAGTATGAGTACTCATGCGCTTTTCCTTACCGCTCGATCAGCGCAATGCGCTTGTTGTACCAGTTCATCAGCAGGGAAATGCTGATACTGATCGCCAGGTACACGCTCATGGTGATCGCAATCACCTCGATCGCCTGCCCGGTCTGGTTCAGCACCGTACCGGCAAACAACGAGACCATTTCCGGATAACCGATACCGGCCGCCAGCGAAGAGTTTTTCGCCAGGTTCAGGTACTGGCTGGTCAACGGTGGAATGATCACGCGCAGGGCTTGCGGGATGATCACCTTGCGCAGGGTCGGACCGTTGCGCAGGCCGAGGGAGTGCGCCGCTTCGGTCTGGCCGTGGCTGACCGACTTGATGCCCGAACGCACGATCTCGGCGATGAACGCCGCGGTGTACACGGTCAGGGCCAGGGTCAGCGCCAGCAATTCCGGAATCAGCACCCAACCGCCAACAAAGTTGAAGCCTTGCAGCTTGGGCATTTCCCAGTGCACGGGCGTGCCGAAGATCAGCGCGCACAGCGCAGGGATCACCAGGAACATCGCCAGGCCGGTCCAGAACTTGCGGAACGGAACGCCAGTGGCTTCGAAACGCTTGTTGGCCCAGCGGCACATCAGCACGATGGCGACGATGGCCACGACGACGCTGGCCACAAACGGCCAGAAACCGTCCGCCGTCAACGCGGCCGGCATGTTCAGGCCGCGGCTGCTGACGAAGAAGGTGTCGCCGAAGTTATGGCTGTTGCGTGGCCCCGGCATGGTCAGGAACACCGCGAAGTACCAGAACAGGATTTGCAGCAGTGGCGGAATGTTGCGGAAGACTTCCACATAAACAGTCGCCAACTTGGCGATGATCCAGTTTTTCGACAGCCGTGACACGCCGACGATGAACCCGAGGATGGTCGCCAGGATCACGCCGATGAAGGTCACCAGCAGCGTGTTGAGCAGGCCGATGACAAACACCCGGGCATAGCTGTCCGATTCGGTGTAGTCGATCAGGTGTTGAGCGATACCGAAACCGGCACTGCGCTCCAGAAAGCTGAAACCGGAGGTGATGCCCCGGTGTTGAAGGTTGGTCTGCGTGTTGTCGAACAGGTACCAGCCCATCGAGACCACCGCCACAATGGTGATGATCTGAAATAGCCACGCACGCACTTTGGGATCGCTGAGGCTGAGCCTCTGCTTTGGTGCGCCGATTGAATTTTGCATGAAGTGCCCCGGATGTAATGGAACAGAACATCACCCGGCGGTTGGCCCACCGGGTGATAGAACCATCAGCGCACTGGTGGTGCGTATTGAATGCCGCCGTTATTCCACAGAGCGTTCAGCCCGCGGTCGATGGCCAGCGGAGTGCTCTTGCCGAGGTTTTTCTCGAACACTTCACCGTAGTTGCCTACTTGCTTGACGATCTGCACGACCCAGTCTTTCTTCACTTTCAGGTCTTTGCCGTATTCACCATCAGCGCCCAGCAGACGAGCGACGTCCGGGTTCTTGGTGGCTTTGGCTTCCGCTTCAACGTTCTTCTGGGTGATACCCATTTCTTCAGCGTTGACCATGGCGAACAAGGTCCACTTCACGATGCTGAACCACTCTTCGTCGCCTTTACGCACGACCGGGCCCAGAGGCTCCTTGGAGATGGTTTCCGGCAGAACGACGTAGTCGGTCGGGGTCGCCAGCTTGCTGCGTTGTGCGTAGAGCTGGGATTTGTCGGAGGTCAGCACGTCGCAACGACCGGATTCCAGCGACTTGGCGCTTTCATCGGAGGTGTCGAAAGTGATCGGGGTGTATTTCAGACCGTTGCCACGGAAGTAGTCGGAAACGTTCAGCTCGGTGGTGGTACCGGCTTGAATGCAGATGGTGGCGCCGTCGAGCTCTTTAGCGCTTTTCACGCCCAGCTTGTTGTTCACCAGGAAGCCGATGCCGTCGTAGTAAGTCACGCCGGCAAACACCAGGCCCATGCCCGAATCGCGGGAGCTGGTCCAGGTGGTGTTACGCGACAGCACGTCGATTTCGCCGGACTGCAGCGCGGTGAAGCGCTCTTTGGCGTTCAACTGGCTGAACTTGACCTTGGTCGCGTCGCCGAATACGGCAGCGGCCACAGCGCGGCAGACGTCAGCATCGATGCCGATGATCTTGCCAGTGGAGTCCGGAACCGAAAAACCCGGCAGGCCATCACTGACGCCGCACTGTACGAAACCTTTCTTCTGCACTGCATCCAGGGTTGCACCCGCCTGAGCGAACCCGCTGACACCGAGTACTGCGGCTGCAGTCACGATGGCCAGGGTGGATTTCAACATCTTCATTCAAACCTCCAGTTTTGCTCTTGTTGTGTCGGAGCTTGAGTCCAGTCGCACCCTTATGAGGCGTAGTCGACCCGTGTTGGCTTTTTTTAGGGTCAACCGACGTAGGACCTGCGCTATGAGTCTAGTAGGAGAAAATCCACATCATGGACCACTCACTTCTCACCAATCGGCCGAACGGGCTGTAGCCCTTTCACGTTCGCGAAGCCCGTAGCGGCCACTGGCGAACATCCATCACCGGATTTTTTTGCTATCCCACCACGAACAATGGCCTGATAGTGTTACCGACAGGCGTGGGATTTTCGTACAGGCATTCCTATAGCAAAGCCCGTACCAGACCGCTCGCCAAAGCCTTTCGGCGACACGTCAATAGCAAAACTTGTAGCCTTGCGACATCTTCGTAACGGATCAACCTGACGCGCACTCAGATCACGCACTCAATGAGAGCGCATGCACACATTTGGAGCACCCATGACCGAGCCCTTGATTCTTCAACCCGTCAAGCCCGCAGACGCCTGCGTTATCTGGCTGCACGGCCTGGGCGCTGATCGCTATGACTTCTTGCCTGTGGCCGAAGCCTTGCAGGAAAGCCTGCTCACCACCCGCTTCGTTCTGCCACAAGCACCGACCCGCGCCGTGACCATCAACGGCGGTTACGAAATGCCGAGCTGGTACGACATATTGGCCATGAGCCCCGCGCGGGCGATCAGCCGTGAGCAGCTGGATGCCTCGGCGCAGCGGGTTATTGATTTGATTGAAGAGCAGAAGACTGGCGGAATAGACGCCTCGCGCATCTATCTGGCAGGTTTTTCCCAAGGCGGTGCCGTGGTGTTACACACCGCGTTTCTGAAATGGCAGGGGCCGTTGGGTGGCGTACTTGCCCTCTCTACTTATGCACCGACTTTCAGTGACGAACTGGAGCTTTCCGCCAGTCAACAGCGCATTCCGGTGCTGTCGCTGCACGGCCAGTACGATGACGTAGTGCAAAACGCCATGGGTCGCACCGCCTACGAGTATCTAAAGCAGCATGGTGTCACCGTGACATGGCAGGAATACCCAATGGGCCACGAAGTGTTACCCGAGGAGATTCGCGACATCGGCGTGTGGCTCGCCGAACGCTTGCGTTAACGGTTCAGGCGAAAAACAGCCCATTGATCCCTCCCACTACGCCGCGCCCGTTTCTTGCATTACACTGGCCGGCACTTAACCTATTGATGAGATGACCGTGCTCAAAGCACTCAAGAAAATGTTCGGTAAAAGCGAGACTGAGCAGCTCGCGCCAGTCTCCAGCGCTCCGTCTCACACCCCCAGCCACCGCACCGACGGTAAGCAGCCTGGCCGGACCGCACCCGTAGCGGCACCGAAACACGCGCCTAAGCCCGCACCAGCCATCCCCGCTGTCGAGGTTGTTGCCGCCGAAGCCCCCAAAAGCGAAGTGGCCAAACCTGTCCGGCCGCGTCGCGAGCCCAAGCCAAAGGCGCCGGTCATCCCGTGGAAACTCGAAGATTTCGTCGTCGAGCCCCAGGAAGGCAAAACCCGGTTCCATGATTTCAAACTCGCCCCGGAACTGATGCACGCCATCCAGGACCTCGGCTTCCCTTATTGCACGCCGATCCAGGCTCAGGTGCTGGGCTTTACCCTCGCGGGCAAAGACGCCATCGGTCGCGCTCAGACCGGCACCGGCAAGACCGCCGCGTTCCTGATTTCAATCATCACCCAGTTGCTGCAAACCCCGCCGCCGAAAGAGCGCTACATGGGTGAGCCACGGGCACTGATCATCGCGCCGACCCGGGAGCTGGTGGTGCAGATCGCCAAGGACGCCGCCGACCTGACCAAGTACACCGGCCTCAACGTCATGACCTTCGTCGGCGGCATGGACTTCGACAAGCAGCTCAAGCACCTCGAAGCACGTCATTGCGACATCCTCGTCGCGACCCCGGGCCGCTTGCTCGATTTCAACCAGCGCGGCGACGTGCACCTGGACATGGTCGAAGTCATGGTTCTGGACGAAGCCGACCGCATGCTCGACATGGGTTTCATCCCGCAAGTGCGTCAGATCATTCGCCAGACACCGCCGAAGAACGAGCGCCAGACGCTGCTGTTCTCCGCAACCTTCACCGAAGACGTGATGAACCTCGCCAAGCAATGGACCACCGACCCGTCGATCGTCGAGATCGAATCGCAGAACGTGGCCAGCGAAAACGTCGAGCAGCACATCTATGCGGTGGCCGGTGCAGACAAGTACAAACTGCTCTACAACCTGATCAACGACAACGGTTGGGAGCGGGTGATGGTCTTCGCCAACCGCAAGGATGAAGTGCGGCGCATCGAAGAGCGCCTGGTGCGCGATGGCGTCAATGCCGCGCAACTGTCCGGCGACGTGCCCCAGCACAAGCGCATCAAAACACTGGAAGGTTTCCGCGAAGGCAAGATCCGCGTGTTGGTGGCCACCGATGTGGCCGGTCGCGGTATTCACATCGACGGCATCAGCCACGTGATCAACTTCACCCTGCCGGAAGTGCCGGACGACTACGTGCACCGCATCGGCCGAACCGGTCGCGCCGGTGCCGACGGTGTGTCCATCAGTTTTGCCGGGGAAGACGACTCCTACCAGCTACCGTCCATCGAAGCGCTGCTGGGCCGCAAAATCAGCTGTGAAACGCCACCGACGCATCTGCTGCGGGCCGTTGAGCGCAAGCGTCCGTAGCACCGGGTCGCAATAAAGAGGCGCAGCCGGCAACGGACTGCGCTTTTTTTTCGCCCGGCTTTTTTACATCAGGTGCTTGCTCGCCATAACTAAAAGTCCATAATAGACAAATTAGTTTACTCCCAGCTCCCGGAGCCGCCCATGTCCAGCACGCCGTACGTGATCACCCAACCCCAGGCCCGCGAACTGTTGGCGCAGGTCGACGTACCGCAGATCCTGCGCAAACTGTTCCGCGATCTCGCTGCGGGGCAGGCGGTGCAACCGGCGCAGCAACGGGTGGAGTTCCCCAAGGGTGCCGGTGACTTCATCAACTATCTGGGTGTGCTCGCCGAAGACGGAGTCTACGGCGTGAAGACGTCGCCCTACATCGTGCGCGAACACGGCCCGCTGGTGACCGCATGGACCTTGCTGATGTCGATGCAAACCGGTCAGCCGCTGTTGCTCTGCGATGCCGACGAACTGACTACGGCCCGCACTGCGGCAACGACGGCGGTGGCGGTCGATGCCCTCGCTCCGCTCAAGGCACAACGCCTGGCGATCATCGGCAGTGGCAAGGTTGCCCAAGCGCACTTGCACTACGTCAAGGGCCTGCGTGACTGGCAGAGCATCAACCTCTATTCGCCGAGTCTGAGCGGTAAAAATGCGGAAGAACTGAAACAGCTCAAAAGCCTCCATCCACGCCTGACCCTCGTCGACAGTCGCGAAGCGGCCGTTGAGGACGCTGACGTGATCATGCTCTGCACTTCCTCCGCGGGACCTGTGATCGACCCGGCCAGCCTGAGCAAACCGGCGTTGATCACCTCCATCAGCACCAACGCCCCGCGCGCCCACGAAGTGCCCCCGCAGCGCCTCAATGACATGCAGGTGTTCTGCGACTATTGTCTGACCACTCCGGGCTCGGCGGGTGAAATGCTGATTGCCGGCGAACAGCATGGCTGGGACAAAAGCGCCATCGTGGGCGACCTGCCCGATCTGCTCAGCGAAAAAGTCCGGCGCCCCCGTTATGACCGTCACGTGTTCTTCCGCTCAATCGGCCTGGGCCTGGAAGACATCGCGCTGGCGAATGCCATTTACCGACTACACCCCTGACATCACTCGACAGCTCCTACGGGGGGCACCGACACCATTGGCATTTGCGCTCGACAGGAGACATTCATGAGCCAGGCAGACTTCATCATCATTGGCGGCGGGATTGCCGGCGCTTCCACCGGCTTCTGGCTGTCGCAGCACGCCCGGGTGATTGTGCTCGAACGCGAATCCCATCCGGCCTATCACTCCACCGGACGTTCGGCCGCGCTATTCACCGCGGCTTATGGCACTGCGCAAGTCCGGGCACTGACCCAGGCCAGCCGTGATTTCTTCGACGCCCCGCCCGCCGGTTTCTGCGAACACCCGCTGCTGACCCCGCGCGGCGAGATGACCGTGGATTTCATCGGCGACCCGGCCGAGTTGAACAATCAATACCTCAGTGCCAAAGCCACGGTGCCCGAAATGCAACGGCTCAGCGCCGACGAAGCCTGCGCGCGTCTGCCGATCCTGCGCCGGGAAAAAGTCCACGGCGCGATCTACGACCCGACCGCCAGCGACATCGACACCGACGCCTTGCACCAGGGTTATCTGCGCGGCATCCGGCGCAATAAAGGTGAAGTGCGCACCGACAGCGAAGTCCTGAGCCTGACCCGCGATGCCGAAGGTGTGTGGCACGTTCAAACCAATGGCCAGACCTTCAGCGCCCCGGTCATCATAAACGCCGCCGGCGCCTGGGCCGACAAGATCGGCGAACTCGCCGGCGCCAGACCGCTGGGCCTGCAACCGAAGCGTCGCGCCGCATTCATCTTCGCCGGACTGGAAGGCGTGGACATCCACCATTGGCCGATGCTGGTCAGCCTCGACGAATCGTTCTACATGAAGCCCGACGCCGGCATGTTCCTCGGTTCGCCGGCCAACGCCGACCCGGTGGAACCGCACGACGTGCAGCCCGAAGAACTGGACATCGCCATGGGCATTTACCAGATCGAAGAAGCCACCACCCTGACCATCCGCCGTCCGACCCGCACCTGGGCCGGCCTGCGCAGCTTCGTGGCCGACGGCGACTTGCTGTCCGGTTTCGATCTGCAGGTGCCAGGCTTGTTCTGGGTGGCAGCGCAAGGCGGTTATGGCATCCAGACGTCGCCCGCCATGGGCCAGGCCAGCGCCGCACTGGTGCGTGGCGAACCCTTGCCCGAGCAACTCACGCGTTTCGGCCTGGATGCCGGGATGCTCTCCCCGTCTCGCCTGGGCTGACCTTCGCGCTCAGGTGACGTGCCGACACGATTGCGGCAAACTTCCAGCGCCCTTTTTGCAGGGCGCTGACGCTGCCTGGAGTTCCATTGTATGAACGCACCTGTAAAAGACCCGGCTCTGGACAACTTTAGAGCGATCGCCGATGCCATCGCCACGTTGTTCTTTCCCCACGCCGAGGTGGTGCTGCACGATCTGCGCACACAAAAGGTCGACTACATCGCCAACAACCTGTCGAAACGGGAAGTCGGTGACGACTCGGCGCTGGAGGACATGCTCAGCGAGGACATCAGCGAACGAAACATCGGTCCGTACGAAAAGCTCAATTGGGATGGTCAGAAGATTCGCAGCCTGAGCAGCGTCCTGCGCGACAGCAACGGTCATCCGCTGGCTGTGCTGTGCATCAATCTGAATATTTCGCTGTTCGAAACTGCCAAGGCAGCACTGGACCTGTTTCTGTCGCCGAGCAAGTTGATTCCGCAACCGGATGCTCTGTTTCGCGATGACTGGCAGGAGCGGATCAACACCTTCCTCCACGGCTGGCTGCGCGAACGTCAGCTGAGCCTGAACCTGCTGACCCGCGACCACAAACGCGAACTGGTGCTGGCCCTGCACGCCGAAGGCGCCTTCAAAGGCAAAAGCGCCTCCAACTATGTGGCGAACGTGCTGAACATGGGAAGGGCGACGGTGTACAAGCATTTGAAGGAATTGAAGGGCTGAAGGACGCTAAGTAATTTTGTGGCGAGGGAGCTTGCTCCCGCTGGGTCGCGAAGCGGCCCCAAAGATGGGACTGCTGCGCAGCCCAGCGGGAGCAAGCTCCCTCGCCACAGGTTCACCCGCTTTAGCGGTTACTCCAATGCCGAAGCCGGCCCGAAGAACTCGTATCGGCTTTGCTTCTCCGGCACACCCAACGCTTTCAGATGACGCTTCACCGCCGCCATGAAGCCTTTAGGCCCCAGGAAATACGCATCCAAATCACGCTGCTGCGGCAACCACTCGCCCAGTTGTTCCTGACTCAACAACCCGACCTTGTGCGCCGCCGGGCTGACGCCGTCATCTTCGTCGTAGCAATAGAATCGCTTGAGTTGCGGGTGACGCTCGGCCAACCCATCAATCCAGTCGCGAAACGCATGAACGCTGCCGTTGCGTGCGCAGTGAATAAAATGCACCGGCCGCTCGGTTTCCAGCGCCGCCTCGAGCATGGCCAGTGTCGGAGTGATACCGACACCGCCGCTGATCAGCACAAGCGGTTTGTCGCTGTCGGTCAGGGTGAACTCACCCGATGGCGGGAACAGTTGAATGCTGGCGCCGACATGCAGTTGATCGTGCAGATGGTTCGAGGCGCGGCCACCGTTTTCACGCTTGACGCTGATGCGGTACTGGCCTTTGTTCGCCAGGGCCGACAGCGAATAGTTACGACGGATCTCTTCGCCATCGAGGATCAGTTTCATGCCGATGTACTGGCCGGGCTCTGCGGCGAGGATCTGACCTTTGTCAGCCGGTTCGAAGTAGAACGAAATGATTTCTGCGCTTTCCTCGACCTTGGCCGTGACGATGAATTCCCGCGCCCCGCGCCAGCCGCCCGGAGCCTGCTCTTTCTGGTCGTAAATGCTGGTTTCAGCGCCGATCAGAATCTCGGCCAGTTGACCGTACGCCGCACCCCAGGCGCTCATCACTTGCGGCGTGGCAATCTCGTCGCCCAGCACTTCGGAAATCGCACGCAGCAGGCAGCTGCCGACGATCGGATAGTGTTCCGGGAGAATTTGCAGGGCCACGTGCTTATTGATGATCTTGGCCACCAGGTCGCCCAACTGGTCGAGCTGATCGATGTGCCGCGCATACATCAACACGCCATTGGCCAGGGCGCGGGGTTGATCACCGCTGGCCTGGTGGGCCTGGTTGAACAGCGGGCGGACTTCCGGGTATTCGGAGAGCATCATGCGGTAGAAATGCGTGATCAATGCTTCCCCACCGCTCTCCAGCAACGGCACAGTGGATTTGACAATTGCACGGTCTTGAACGCTAAGCATAAGGTGACTCCTGAGCTACTTGGGTTTCTAACTGATTGCCCTATGTTTATCAGTTTCCATGCCAAGTATTTAATCGTTAAAAATCAATAGGTTAAGAACATAATAGTCATAATGACATAGCCTGACTTATAGTCATCTGGACTACACGGAGTCACTATGACTGCAAAATCCCTGCTAACCGCTCTATTGCCTCTGGTCTCCGACCTGTCCCGCGAACTCCCCGAAGGCGAGCGCTATCGACGCCTGCTCGAAGCCATGCGCGCCCTGCTCCCCTGCGACGCCGCCGCACTGTTGCGCCTCGATGGCGAATGGCTGGTGCCACTGGCCGTCGACGGCTTGAGCACCGACACCCTCGGCCGACGTTTCAAGGTCAGCGAACACCCGCGCTTCGAAGCCCTGCTCAGTAACCCCGGTCCGACCCGCTTCGCCGCCGACAGCAACCTGCCTGATCCTTACGACGGGCTGGTCGATGGCCTCCATCAACATCTGGAAGTCCACGACTGCATGGGCTGCCCCTTGTTTATCGACGAGCGCCCGTGGGGTTTGCTGACCCTCGATGCGCTCGACCCGGAGCGTTTCGAACCGATCGAACTGGACGCTCTGGAAGCCTTCGCCAGCCTCGCCGCCGCCACAGTCAATGCAGCTGAGCGCATCGAACGACTGGCCAATCGTGTCGAAGACGAACACCAGCGCGCCGAGGTGTACCGTCAGGCCAGCGGTCAGCAAAACCGCGAGATGATCGGCCAGAGCAAGGCCCATAAACGGCTGGTGGAAGAGATCAGCCTGGTGGGCGGCAGTGACCTGACCGTGCTGATCACCGGCGAAACCGGGGTCGGCAAGGAGCTGGTGGCCCAGGCCATTCACGCTGCGTCGCTGCGGGCCGACAAGCCGATCATCAGCCTGAACTGTGCCGCGCTGCCGGACACCTTGGTGGAAAGCGAACTGTTCGGCCATGTGCGCGGGGCCTTTACCGGGGCGACCAGCGACCGCCGAGGCAAGTTCGAACTGGCCAATGGTGGCACGCTGTTTCTCGATGAAGTCGGCGAACTGTCGCTGACCGTGCAAGCCAAATTGCTGCGCGTGCTGCAAAGCGGCCAACTGCAGCGACTCGGGTCGGACAAGGAACATCAGGTCGACGTGCGGCTCATCGCAGCGACCAATCGCGACCTGGCCGAAGAAGTGCGCGCGGGCCGTTACCGTGCCGATTTCTATCACCGTTTAAGCGTTTATCCGTTGCTGGTGCCGGCCCTGCGCGCTCGAGGGCGAGATGTGCTGCTGCTCAGCGGTTTCTTCCTGGAGCAGAACCGCTCGCGCATGGGCCTCAACAGCCTGCGCCTGGACAGTGATGCTCAAGCGGCATTGCTGGCGTATGACTGGCCGGGCAATGTGCGAGAGCTGGAGCACTTGATTGGTCGAAGCGCGCTGAAAGCGCTGGGTAATTGCAAGGAACGGCCGAAGATTCTCAGCCTGAGTGCGGCGGATCTGGACCTGCCCACTGGCAGCGTTGAGATGGCCGCCGAGCATCCGGTCGCGGCTACGGTGGCGTTGGTGTCTGGGGATTTGCGCGAGGCGACTGAAAGTTATCAGCGCCAGTTGATCGGCGCGTGCCTGGAGCGGCACCACAATAACTGGGCGAGCGCGGCGCGTGAGCTAGGCTTGGATCGGGCAAATCTTGGGCGGATGGCCAAAAGACTGGGCATGAAGTGACGGTCCCTTCGCGAGCAAGCTCGCTCCCACATTTGATTTGTGTCGTTCACAAATCCCCTGTGGGAGCGAGCTTGCTCGCGATGGCGTCATACCATTCACCGGATTTTCTAAAGCCTGCCCCCCTCAAGTCGATAACCCGGCATCGATAGCTTTTGGCGACTGTCCATTCGCCCATCACCTTTTTCCACAGAAGGTTTTTATGTCCTCCACCAAAGCCCGCGCAGACTCACTTTCGCTTCTGCTGTTTACCTTGCGCAGTGGCAAGCTGATGGCGATCAACCTGCTCAAAGTCAGTGAAATCATCCCCTGCCCGCCGCTGACCAAGCTGCCGGAGTCGCACCCCCACGTTAAAGGCATCGCCACCCTGCGCGGCGCGTCGCTGTCGGTGATCGACCTCAGCCGCGCCATCGGCGAGCGGCCGCTGGAAGACCCGAACGGTGGTTGTCTGATCGTCACCGACGTCAGCCGCTCCAAGCAAGGCCTGCACGTTCAGGCCGTGAGCAAGATCGTCCACTGCCTGACCACCGACATCCGTCCGCCGCCCTTCGGCTCTGGCGGCGTGCGTTCGTACATCACCGGTGTGACCTCGGTCGACGGCACGCTGGTGCAGGTGCTGGACATCGAAAAAGTCATCCACGGCATCGCCCCGGCACAGATCGAAATGGCCCCGACCGAATTGAGCATGGAAGACGCCGAAGTCTTGGGAAACGCGCGCATCCTGGTAGTCGACGACAGCCAGGTAGCCTTGCAGCAGTCGGTGCACACCCTGCGCAATCTCGGCCTGCAATGCCACACCGCGCGCAGTGCCAAGGAAGCCATCGACTGCCTGCTGGACCTGCAAGGCACGGCACAGCAAATCAACCTGATCGTCTCGGACATCGAAATGTCGGAGATGGACGGCTATGCCTTCACCCGCACCCTGCGCGAAACCCCGGATTTCTCGCACCTTTACGTGCTCCTGCACACCTCGCTGGACAGCGCGATGAACAGCGAAAAGGCACGTCTTGCGGGCGCCAACGCCGTGTTGACCAAGTTCTCCTCGCCGGAACTGACCAAATGCCTGATCGAAGCGGCCAAGGCGGTCGCCGAACAAGGTCATTGAGTTTGGCCAAGGCCTTTTGTTTGTTGATGCGGCGCAATCTGGCTGAGGTTGCGCCGGCAATCACCTGGCCTCAGGGCATTGTCCTGCACGATTACCGGCCCGAACTGGCAGAAGCCGTTCATCGTTTGATGGAACTGGGCTCCCAAGAGGGGGGTGGACGTGTGCCGATGCTGGATATCTGGCAACAGCGATTCGAAACCGATCCCGAGTACGATCCTTCCCTGTGCTTCATCGCTCTGGATGCCGACGGCATCGTCGGCGTGTGCCAGTGCTGGACCAGCGCCTACATCAAGAATCTGGTGGTACACCCGCGCGCTCAGCGTCAGGGGCTGGGTCGGGCATTGCTGTTGAATGCATTCAAGGTGTTTCAGCAGCGCCGTGAAGGATTTGTGGATTTGAAGGTATTGGAGGACAACGTTCGGGCGCAGCAGTTGTATGAAAGTGCCGGGATGTATGTGGTCCGCCGGGAAGCGGTTCCAGCCTGACAGATCGCCATCGCGATGGGGCCGACACATTCAAACTAAAACCGTCAGGCATACTCCAAACCCAGGCCAACCAACTGCCCAAGGATGCCTGATCAATGAAATCCACCACCCTCGCCTACCTCTGCCTCACCGCCCTCGCCACTCAAGCACACGCCTCCAGCCCCGACGCCTGGGCCGCCTTCGACAAAGCCATGCTCGCCAGTTGCACCAAGGCCAGCGGCTTGAAAAACGCCAGCCCCATTGGCAAAGCCGCACAGTTCGATGACCGTGTGGACTACACCGCCGTGCTACTGCAAGGTCAATACCCGCAAAAACACATGAAAGGCCAACAGGGCACCGAGCTGTGCCTCTACAACAAGAAAAGCAAAACCGCCTACGTGACCGAATGGGACTCCATTCGCATACCCGCCAAATCGCAATGAATGGCGCATAACTTGCTTCGACACAGACCTTCGCGGTGGCATTCTGTCGCCGTTTTCGGCCCCGACAAGCGACTGATCCTTCGATGAATACAACGTTTTCCTGCGTAGGTTGTGGCAAATGCTGCAATGACCATCACGTGCCCCTTACCCTGACAGAAGCCCGGATGTGGGCGGCCGACGGTGGCCAGGTGATCGTGCTGGTGGAAGGGTTCCTGGGAAATGGCCTGGGCCTGCCGGTGCAGCAACGCGAACATGCCGAACGCCGTTCGGTGGTGGTTCAAAGCGGCGCGTCCGAAGCGTACGTGGCCATCACGTTTGCCGCTTACAACATCGGTCCCTGTCGAAATCTTGACGAGGACAACCTCTGCCGCATCTACGCACGCCGGCCGCTGGTGTGCCGTATCTATCCGATGGAAATCAATCCGCACATTCCCCTCAACCTGGCGATCAAGGAATGCCCGCCCGAATCGTGGGAGAAAGGACCGGATCTGATCGTAGGCGGTGAACTGGTCGATCAGGAACTCGCAGGACTTATTCAGCGCTCCCGTCAGGCTGATCGCGATGACATCCGCACCAAGGATGCGATTTGCGCATTACTGGGGATTCGGACGACAGCGCTCAAGGGCGATGGATTCACCGCTTATCTGCCGGACATGACCGCGTTTGCCACGGTCATCGACCAGGTGACGCAACAACCGCTGACGGGCTCGAGCAGCGACTGGCGGTTCCACGTGTCGGGCGACGACATCGCCGGGCAAGTGCTGGCGGCCGGCGCGCAAGTGACCACCGAGACGCCGCTCGACTACGCGTTCATTTCGTTGCGCACAGCTTAACGGCGTTCTCGCCAGAACTCTTGCGCCAACTGCTGCAAATCCTCCGCCAGCCCCGCCACGTCCTCAGAGTTGGCCTGGATTTGCCGCCCCTCGCTCACCGTGACTTCGCAGGCGGAGCGAATGCTGCTGATGTTGCGGTTGATGTCTTCGCTGACGGTGCTCTGCTCTTCCACCGCCGAGGCGATTTGCAGACTCATTTCGGTGATCTGATTGACCCGCCGACTGATCGCGTCCAGCGCATCGGCGGCGCGTTGGGCCTGTTCCACACTGCTTTGCACCTGCTCACTGCTTTGCTGCATCACCAGCACTGCGTCCTGCGTGCCGTTTTGCAGGGTGCTGATCATGCGCTGAATCTCGTTGGTCGATTGCTGCGTGCGCTGGGCCAGGCCCCGCACTTCGTCGGCCACCACCGCAAAACCGCGCCCGGCATCCCCGGCGCGCGCGGCCTCGATGGCCGCGTTGAGGGCCAGCAGATTGGTTTGCTCGGCGATGCTGCGAATCACTTCAAGCACCCCGGTAATCTCGCTGCTGTGCCCCTCCAGCTGATGAATCACCTCGGTGGCGTGCGCCAGTTCCTCGGCCAGACGCAGCACCGCATGGCGACTCTCGCTCACCAGTTGATGGCCTTCGCGGGTTTCGCTGCCGGCCAGATCGGCTGCCTGGGAGGCTTGCTGCGCATGGCTGGCAACCTGGGCCACGCTGGCGGCCATCTGATGAATCGCCGCCGCCACCTGATCGGTTTCAGACTGCTGAGCCAGCGTGCTGCTGTGACTGCTCTGCAAGTGCTCGACCAGCTCCACCGCGTGCCCGGCCAGGCGTTGCGAGGCATCGCCAATTCGCCCCACCACTGCGCCGATCTGGGCTTCGAGCATTTGAAAGGCAAACTCGATCTGACCGAACTGATCTCGGCGACCAGTGAAAATGGCTTGGCTCAACGGATTGTCGGCAATCTGCCGGGAGCGTTCGGCCAATGCCGTCAGCGGGCGCAACATCACCCCGGTTCCGACCGCCGCCACACCGCTGCCGATGACAAACGCGAGCATCCCGGACACCGCTGATGAAGGATTCAGCCACGACTCGACACCCACCACACAGGCCAGCGTCCCGCTGAACAGTGCCGCGACTTTGAGACCTGGTGCGAGCACAGGCAGGCGCTGCAGCAGCGGCACCCGACCGTCGCGAAGGTGTGTGTAGGCTTTTCCCGCGGCTTCGATCTGCCGCGCCGAGGGCCGTGTCCGGACCGACTGATATTCCACGGCCCGACCGTTCTGCGTCACCGGCGTGGCAAAGGCGCTCACCCAATAGTGATCGCCATTCTTGCAGCGATTCTTCACCAGCCCCATCCACGAACGGCCACTTTTGAGGGTCTGCCACATGTGCGCGAAAGCGGCTGAGGGCATGTCCGGGTGACGCAGCAGATTGTGCGTGGAACCCAGCAACTCCTCACGGCTGTATCCGCAGATGTTGATGAAGTCGTCGTTGGCGTAGGTGATGGCGCTGGTTAGATCAGTGGTCGAGAGGATGTTCGCATCAGCCGCAACGTCGACATTACGGCCGGTCACCGGGAGGTTGATCTTCATGGAAAGCGCGCTCGTTGTAGGGAAAGAGTCGGCAGGGCTGCTGACTCTAAGCGCACTGATTCCACAAACGTTGATCTGGCTCAGGGTATGAGCACTTAGCCATCACCGCGATTGAAAACCGCGGCCAATGGCCAATGGCGGGGGGTGAAAACTCAGCGCTTACCCATCGAACGACGGGTGCCGGGAGGCGCTGCGCCGGGGGTCTTGGTGTGGCCGTTCTTGGCGCCGTTCTTGTACCACGGCTGGCTGGCGGTTTTCGCGGCCGCCAGTTCACCCGGTTTGAACGGGAACTTGAACGCCGGGATCGCGGCTTTGATTTCGCTGTCTGCGCTGGAGTCGACGCTGTCTGGCAGGTCTGCCTGGTCGTCGCTCAAGGCGTCTGCAACCGGCGGTTGTGTCGGGGAAGTCATGAAAGCTCCGGGTGATGCAAAAGAGTCGGGCCCGGTCAGCGAGCCGCGAAAGGCGGCAGTATACCTGTGTCGGGGGCGGCAGGCTTCTAACCGCACACGAGTCTGTCGGGTTTTGTGGTGATGGACCCGACGCCTTCGCGAGCTGGCCATATCCAAGGAATGCTCCCTTTGTATTCATCATCCGTCCAAACTGACAACGCCGTCAGTTAGCGGTCACCTTCCTGACCGGCGAACAGGTTTATAAAGGGAGGTATAACCTGACACAACTCCGTCCAACCCAGCCCCGGCGCACCACTCGCATGCGAATTCAGAAAAAACCAGCCTTGATCGCCGCCCTTCTGATTGTCCTGGCAGCGCTGGGCGTGTGGTACGCCACCAAACCCGTGACGGCCAAACTCGCCGCGCCTGCGGCGATTCCGGTTCGGGTAGTGAACGTCACCGAAAAAGACGTCCCGCGCTACATCAGCGGTATCGGCTCGGTGCTGTCCCTGCACAGCGTGGTGGTGCGCCCGCAGATCGACGGCATCCTCACCAGAATCCTGGTCAAGGAGGGGCAACTGGTCAGCAGAGGTGACTTGCTCGCCACCATCGATGACCGCTCGATCCGCGCCAGCCTCGATCAGGCCCGCGCACAGCTCGGCGAAAGCCAGGCGCAGTTGCAAGTGGCGCTGGTGAATCTCAAACGTTACAAGTTGCTGAGCGTCGACGATGGCGTGTCCAAGCAGACCTACGATCAACAACAAGCGCTGGTCAACCAGCTCAAGGCCACCGCCCAAGGCAATCAGGCTTCAATTGATGCCGCGCAAGTACAGCTTTCCTACACACAGATTCGCTCCCCCGTGACAGGTCGCGTCGGCATTCGCACGGTGGACGAAGGCAACTTCCTGCGCATGACCGACACGCAAGGCTTGTTCACGGTGACTCAGATCGACCCGATCGCCGTGGAGTTTTCCCTGCCGCAGCAAATGCTGCCGACCCTGCAAGGCCTGATCAACGATCCGCAGCACGCTCAGGTGAAGGCCTACATTGGCGCCGACACCGACGGCGAAACCGGCAACCTGCTGGGCGAGGGTCACCTGACCCTGATCGACAACCAGATCAACGCCAGCACCGGCACCATCCGCGCCAAGGCCGAATTCAACAACCCCGGGCAGAAACTCTGGCCGGGGCTGCTGGTGACGGTAAAGATTCAGACAGCGCTGGATAAAGATGCGCTGGTGGTGCCGCCCACAGTCGTACAACGCGGTCTTGATCAACACTTCGTCTACCGGGTCAACGGTGACAAAGTCGAAACGGTTCAGGTGCAGATGGTCTATCAAGGCAGCGGCCAGGACATCATTAAAGGTGTGAAACCGGGCGACGTGCTGGTCAGCGACGGCCAATCAAGACTCAAACCCGGCTCGACCGTGCAGGTGCTGACCGAGCCACCGCAAGTGGTCCAGTCGGAGTCGAAGCCATGAAGGGCCATGGCTCGGTTTCAGCATGGTGCATCGATCACCCGGTGGCGACGATCCTGCTGACCTTTGCCCTGGTATTGCTCGGCGTTATCGCGTTCCCGCGACTTCCGATCGCGCCACTGCCGGAAGCCGAATTCCCGACTATCCAGGTCGCCGCCCAACTACCCGGCGCCAGTCCGGAGACCATGGCATCGTCGGTGGCCACACCGCTTGAAGTGCAATTCAGCGCCATCCCCGGCGTGACCCAGATGACTTCGAGCAGCGCCCTCGGCTCGACCAACCTGACCCTGCAATTCAACCTCGACAAAAGCATCGACACCGCCGCCCAGGAAGTGCAGGCCGCGATCAATACCGCCGCCGGCAAACTGCCCAAGGACATGCCGAACCTGCCGACCTGGCGCAAGGTCAACCCGGCCGATAGCCCTGTGCTGATTCTCAGCATCAACTCAACCCTGATGCCCGGCCCCGAACTCAGTGACCTGGTGGAAACGCTGCTGTCGCGTCAGATCAGCCAGATCGACGGCGTAGGCCAAATCAACATCACCGGCCAGCAACGTCCCGCGATTCGCGTTCAGGTCTCTGCGGACAAACTCGCGGCTATCGGCCTGACGCTGGCGGACATTCGTCTGGCAATTCAGCAAACCAGTCTCAACCTGGCCAAAGGTGCGTTGTACGGCGAGTCGAGCATCTCGACGCTGTCCACCAACGATCAGTTGTTTCATCCCGAGGAATACAGCCAACTCATCGTTTCCTACAAGGACGGTGCGCCGGTTCACCTGAAGGATGTAGCGAAAGTCGTCAACGGTTCGGAAGATGCCTACGTACAAGCCTGGGCCGGTGACAAGCCAGGGGTGAACCTGGTGATTTCCCGGCAGCCGGGGGCCAACATCGTCGAGACCGTGGACCGCATTCAAGCCGCCCTGCCCGCCCTCGAAGCGATGCTGCCGGCGTCGGTTCAGGTCAAAGTGCTGGTGGACCGCACCCAGACCATCCGCGCCTCGTTGCATGAAGTGGAAATCACCTTGCTGATTGCGATCCTGCTGGTGGTGGCAGTGATGGCGCTGTTCCTGCGCCAATGGTCGGCGACGCTGATTGTGTCTGCGGTGCTGGGCGTATCACTGATTGCCAGTTTCGCCCTGATGTACGTCATGGGTTTCAGCCTGAACAACCTGACGCTGGTGGCGATCGTGGTAGCCGTGGGGTTTGTGGTCGACGATGCGATTGTGGTGGTGGAAAACATTCACCGTCACCTTGAGGCCGGTGACGGCATGCGCGAAGCGGCGATCAAGGGCGCCGGCGAGATTGGTTTTACCGTGGTCTCGATCAGTTTCTCGCTGGTGGCGGCGTTCATTCCGCTGCTGTTCATGGGCGGCGTGGTCGGACGGCTGTTCAAGGAGTTCGCCCTGACCGCCACTTCGACCATCATGATTTCGGTAGTGGTGTCGCTGACGTTGGCGCCGACCCTCGCGGCGCTGTTCATGCGTGCGCCGGTGCACTACGCCCACAGCAAAGCCACGTTCGGCGAACGCTTGCTGGCGTGGTACGAAAAAGGCCTGCGTCGCGCCCTCGCCCATCAGAAATTAATGATCGGGGTGTTCGGTTTATCCCTGGCCTTGGCGATCGCCGGTTACATCTTCATTCCGAAAGGTTTCTTCCCGGTACAGGACACCGGTTTCGTCCTCGGTACTACAGAAGCCGCCGCCGACATTTCCTACGGCGACATGGTGAAAAAACACCTGGCAATGGCGGAAATCGTCGCCGCAGATCCGGCGGTTGCAGCGTTTTCCCACTCCGTGGGTGTCTCCGGTAGTAACCAGACAATCGCCAACGGCCGCTTCTGGATTTCATTGAAAAAACGCGGCGACCGCGACGTCTCGGCCAGCCAGTTCATCGACCGTATCCGCCCGCAACTGATGAAAGTTCCCGGCATCGTGCTCTATCTGCGCGCTGGCCAGGACATCAACCTCAGCTCCGGCCCGAGCCGCGCGCAGTACCAATACGTGCTCAAGAGCAACGACGGCGCAACCCTCAGCACCTGGACCCAACGCCTCACGGAAAAACTGCGCGCCAACCCGGCGTTCCGCGACATTTCCAACGACCTGCAACTGGGCGGCAGCATCACCCACATCAGCATCGACCGCAGCGCCGCCGCGCGTTTCGGCCTGACTGCCAGCGATGTCGACGAAGCGCTGTACGACGCGTTCGGGCAGCGGCAGATCAATGAATTCCAGACCCAGATCAACCAGTACAACGTGATTCTGGAACTGGACACCCGGCAACGCGGCAAGGCTGAAAGCCTCAATTATTTCTACCTGCGATCGCCGTTGAGCGGGGAAATGGTGCCCCTGTCGGCGCTGGCCAGGTTCGATGCGCCGACGGTGGGTCCATTGTCCATCGCCCATAACGGCATGTTCCCGGCCGCCAACCTGTCGTTCAACCTGGCGCCCGGCGTAGCGCTCGGCGATGCGGTGATCATGCTTGACCAGGCCAAGGCCGACATCGGCATGCCGGCCGCTATGAGCGGCAACTTCCAGGGCGCGGCCCAGGCGTTCCAGAGTTCATTGGCGAGTCAACCGTGGCTGATTCTGGCGGCGCTGGTGGCGGTGTACATCATTCTCGGCGTGCTCTACGAGAGCTTCGTGCATCCGCTGACGATCATATCGACGCTGCCATCGGCGGGGCTCGGGGCGGTGATCATGCTGTGGATTTGCGGGCAGGATTTTTCGATCATGGCGCTGATCGGGCTGGTGTTGTTGATCGGGATCGTGAAGAAGAACGGCATCCTGATGATCGATTTTGCCCTGGAAGCACAGCGCAAGGGTGGCCTGCCACCGGAAGAAGCGATTTACCAGGCCTGTATTACGCGGTTCCGGCCGATCATCATGACCACCCTCGCCGCCCTGCTCGGCGCGCTGCCGCTGATGCTCGGCTATGGCACCGGCGCCGAGTTGCGCCAGCCATTGGGCATCGCGGTCGTCGGCGGCTTGCTGGTGAGCCAGGCGCTGACGCTGTTCACCACGCCGGTCATATACTTGTGGCTTGAGCGGCTTTTCCATCGGCCAAAAGAACCAGCACCTGTACCGGCGCTGGCGACCACAGACTGAGGCGAGGTCATGCGCGTTCTAATTATCGAAGACGAGGAAAAAACCGCGGATTATCTGCACCGTGGTCTGACGGAACAGGGTTACACCGTGGACCTGGCGCGGGACGGCGTTGAAGGACTGCACCTGGCGCTGGAAAACGACTACGCAGTGATCGTCCTCGACGTCATGCTGCCCGGCCTCGACGGCTTCGGCGTACTGCGCGCGTTGCGTGCGCGCAAGCAAACCCCGGTGATCATGCTCACCGCCCGCGAGCGTGTCGAAGACCGCATCAAAGGCCTGCGTGACGGTGCCGACGATTACCTCGGCAAACCGTTTTCCTTCCTTGAACTGGTGGCGCGCCTGCAAGCACTGACCCGGCGCAGCGGCGGCCATGAACCGGTGCAAGTGAGCATCGCCGACCTGTGGATCGATCTGATCAGCCGCAAAGCCACCCGCGCCGGCACACGTCTGGACCTGACCGCCAAAGAGTTCTCGCTACTCAGCGTACTGGCCCGGCGACAAGGTGAAATCTTGTCGAAAACCGCCATCGCGGAAATGGTCTGGGACATCAATTTCGACAGTGACGCCAACGTCGTCGAAGTCGCGATCAAACGCCTGCGCGCCAAACTCGACGGGCCGTTCGACGAGAAACTGCTGCACACGATCCGTGGCATGGGTTATGTGCTGGAGAGCCGTGGTGTCCAGTAATTCGATTGCGCTGCGCCTCAGTGGAATGTTCACGCTGGTGGCGCTTTTGGTGTTCCTGCTGATCGGCTGGGCGCTGTATCAACAGGTCGACAAAGGCTTGGGCTTACTGCCCGAAGCCGAACTGGAGGCGCGGTACAGCGTGCTCGAATCCACCGTCGGCCGTTACGGCACGCCCGAGCATTGGGTGAAGATCAACAACAAGCTCAAGCTGCTGGGTGAAGAAGACAAGCGCATCAGTTTCTGGATCATCAGCGGCGATCCGCACTACGAATACGGCAACCTGACGCCACAGATCCGCGCCTTCGCCGAAGGACCGCTGGGCATGCGCGACTTGCAGCTACCGGATCAGCCTTATCCGCTCAAAGTGCTGGTCAGCCAGTTCCCGGCCAAGGATCAACGACCGCCGTTGCGTTTCCTGATCGGTATCGACACCGAGACGTTTTTCCAGACCCAGCATCATTTGCTGATTGCCCTGATCAGCCTGGCGATTGTCGGTGTGCTGCTGGCCTCGGCACTCGGTTACTGGGTGGCGCGGATCGGTCTCAAGCCGCTGATCAAGCTGTCTCAGGAAGCCCAGCGACTGGCGCCGCCGCTGCGCTCCGGGCGCTTGCGCCTGTCGTCGCTGCCGCCGGAACTGAATCAGTTCGTCAACTCGTTCAACTCCACGCTGGAGCGGGTCGAGCAGGCCTACTCGCGACTGGAGTCATTCAATGCCGACGTCGCTCACGAATTGCGCTCGCCGCTGACCAACCTGATCGGCCAGACACAGGTGGCACTGACGCGCGGACGCTCGGCCGAACACTACTTCGAAGTACTGCAATCGAACCTGGAAGAGCTGGAGCGGTTACGTTCGATTATCAACGACATGCTGTTCCTGGCCAGTGCCGATCAGGGCAGCAAGGCCACCAAACTGACGTCCACCTCGCTGGCCGATGAAGTGGCAACGACGCTTGAGTATCTGGATTTCATCCTCGAGGACGCGCAGGTTCAGGTGCACGTCAGTGGCGATGCGCAAGTGCGGATCGAAATCGCTCATTTGCGCCGTGCGTTGATCAATTTGCTCAGCAACGCAGTGCAACACACTGAGCCCGGACAGGTGATTCAGGTGCGGATCGAGGTCGAGGCGCACCAGGTCAGCATCGGCGTCGCCAATCCCGGATCGCCGATTGCCAGCGAGCACCTGCCACGGCTGTTCGAACGTTTCTACCGGGTCGATGCGTCGCGCAGCAACAGTGGCAACAACCACGGCTTGGGGCTGGCGATCGTCAAAGCGATTGCGCTGATGCACGGCGGCGATGTGTTTGTACGCAGTGACCACGGCATGAACACGTTCGGCATCCACCTGCCCGTGTGACCCCACTCGCCACAGGATCTTGCGTTGGCTTTCGGCGCGCTGGACGAGGACACCGATGAATACCGGGTGATCGTCGACTACCCGCTCAATGTCTTCTAAGCTTGAATGAGTAGAGGCCAGCGCGTTTTGCTGGCCTTTTTTTTGCTCCTCAAGCAGACATCATCCCCATGCCCGCGAGCCGCCCCCCACACCCTTCAGGCAAGACTGGCCGCCCGGAACTCATGGTGATCCTCGGCAGCTCCCTGACCGTCATCGCGATCATCAGCATCGTCACTTTCCTGTTGATCCGCGAACACGCCAACGCCCAAGAGGCCGCTACCCGCAGCGCCACAACGATTGCGCAACTGATCGACGCCGACGTGCTGCGCACGGTCGAACTTTACGACCTGACCCTGCAAGGCTTGATTGCCGCCTCGCAACGCGATGACCTGAAGCAGGTTTCGCCGCAGATCCGCCATCTGGTGCTGTTCGACCGCTCCACCACGACACGCTTCAAGGGCGACATTCTGCTGTTGGACAAGCATGGCGAGGTGCTAGCGGACTCCTCACTGGTCGAACCCAAGCCCGGTAATTTTGCCGATCGCGATTATTTCCTCGCACATGCCTTCAACCGTGACACCGGCATGTTCATCAGCCGACCGTTCAAACCCCGTTGCGATTGCGATGACAGCAACGAATGGCGAATCAGCTTCAGCCGCCGCATCTCATCGACCACGGGTGAGTTCCTGGGGGTTGCCGTCGCTTCGATGCGCCTGAGCTATTTCGATCAGTTGTTCAACACCTTGAACATCGGTAGCGACAGCACGCTGTCCATCATTAACGACGACGGCATTCTGCTGGCGCGCAAGCCTCACCTGGAAAATGACTCGATCGGTAAAAGCTTCGCCAACCGCCCCAATGTCATGCGCATCCTGCGCGAACGCAACGGCAGTTTCGACAGCGTATCGAGCATCGACCATGAGCAACGCCTGTATACCTTTTCCAGGGTTGGCAACCTGCCTTTGACGGTGATCGTCGCGCTCTCCGGCAATGATGTGTTCGCCGCCTGGAAACGCACAGCGGTCGCAATCAGCGGCGCCACCGGCGTGTTGTGCATTGGCCTGCTGTGGCTGACCTGGTTGCTGTGCCGGGAACTGCGCCTGCGCCATACTGCCGAGCAAGAACTGGCGCAACTGGCCGCTACCGACGACTTGACCGGAGTGGCCAATCGCCGAACGCTGGATCAGACCCTGCGCCACGAATGGTTTCGCGCACAACGGACGGGCAAACCGCTGTCGGTGCTGATGATCGACGCCGATCACTTCAAGGCGTTCAACGATCAACATGGCCATCAGGCCGGCGACAATGCGCTACGCGCGCTGGCCAAGGTAATCGGCGAAAACGTGCGGCGACCGGCGGATCTGGTCGCCCGGTACGGAGGAGAGGAATTTTCGGTGGTCCTGGCGGAGACGGACAGGGCGGGGGCGCAGCAGATTGCCGAACATATCCGCATTGCAGTGGAGCAACTGCCGTTTGTGGCGGGCGTAGAATCGCCGATTACTGTCAGTATCGGCATCAGCACCTGGACCACGACTACCGATGGCGGCCTTGATCAGTTGCTGTTTGCAGCTGACAAGGCGCTGTATCAGGCGAAGGAAAGCGGGCGGAATCGGGTGGTGGCTTCTGTCTGATGTTTTTGCGTGGTGGCCCTGGCCCCTTCGCGAGCAAGCCCGCTCCCACATTTGAAATGCATTCCAATGTGGGAGCGGGCTTGCTCGCGAAGGGGCCGGCCCAGACTCCACAAAAAACAGGTATAAAAAAAGGCCACCCGAAGGCAGCCTTTAAAAACTAGAGAGGTTTTTTACTTACACCGCCGCAACCGGACGCATGTAAGAGATCGGTGCAGTGCTGGCGTCTTCGAAAGTCACGACTTCCCAAGCATCTGTCTGCTCAATCAACTTGCGCAGCAGCTGGTTGTTCAATGCATGTCCGGACTTGAAGCCCTTGAACTCACCGATCAGGCTATTGCCCAGCAGGTAGAGATCACCAATTGCATCGAGGATCTTGTGCTTCACGAATTCGTCTTCATAGCGAAGGCCGTCTTCGTTCAGTACACCATCCGCGTCGACCACAATAGCGTTTTCAACGCTGCCGCCGAGTGCGAGGTTGTGCTTGCGCAGGTACTCGATATCACTCATGAAACCAAAGGTACGGGCGCGGCTGACTTCTTTTACGAACGAAGTGCTGGAAAAATCCACGCTTGCACTTTGTGTGCGGTTACGGAAAACCGGGTGATCGAAATCGATCTCGAAACTCACCTTGAAGCCTTCGAAAGGGACGAAAGTGGCGCGCTTGTCGCCGTCTTCCACTGTCACTTCCCGCAGGATCCGGATGAATTTCTTCGGTGCGTCCTGTTCTTCCAGGCCGGCCGATTGAATCAGGAATACGAAAGGTCCAGCGCTACCATCCATGATCGGGACTTCGGACGCGGAGAGCTCGACGTAGGCGTTATCGATGCCCAGGCCAGCCATGGCCGAGAGCAAGTGCTCCACCGTATCCACTTTGACGTCACCGTTGACCAACGTAGTCGACATCGTGGTTTCGCCAACGTTTTCCGCACGGGCAGGAATCTGCACCACAGGGTCGAGGTCAGCACGACAAAACACAATGCCGGTGTCGATAGGTGCGGGCTTGAGGGTCAGGTATACCTTCTCCCCCGAGTGCAGGCCGACACCTGTGGCACGGATAATATTTTTCAGTGTGCGTTGTTTAATCATGGCTTGGGCCGCTTCAGCGCAAATTGCGAACTGGTATCAACAAAGGCTGGCGATGATAGCAGACCAGACCTTTGCTGAACACCAATCACCTTCATAGCCCTGATACATTCCATTAATCGGCCTGACGACGCAGGAAAGCCGGGATGTCCAGGTAGTCCAGGTCATCTTGCGGATTCATCTTCGCGGCAGTCGCTGCACCGGCCTGAGCCTGGTTGCGCATGACGGTCGGACGGTCCAGATCACGGTAGTTGACCGCTGGCGCTTCCTGACGAGCGGGAGCCGATTGTTGCGGCTGCGATGCCATGGAGGTGTGAACGGTGTTGTCGATGACCTTCACAGGCTTCTCGATTTTAGCGCCCAAACCGGTAGCAACGACAGTCACGTGCAGCTCGTCGCGCATGTCCGGATCGATAACGGTACCGACCTTGACCATCGCGTGCTCGGAAGCGAAGGCTTCGATGATGCTACCCACGTCGGAGTACTCACCCAGGGACAGGTCAGGACCGGCGGTGATGTTCACCAGGATGCCGCGTGCACCTTGCAGGTTCACGTCTTCCAGCAACGGGTTGCGAATGGCCGCTTCGGTGGCCTCGCGTGCACGGTTCGGACCGCTGGCACAGCCAGTGCCCATCATCGCCATGCCCATCTCGCTCATCACGGTACGCACGTCGGCAAAGTCGACGTTGATCATACCCGGACGCTTGATGATGTCGGAGATACCGCGAACGGCACCGGCCAGTACATCGTCTGCCTTGGCGAAAGCCGACAGCAGGCTGGCGTCTTTACCGAGAATGGTCAGCAGCTTCTCGTTGGGAATGGTGATCAACGAGTCGACGCTTTCGGACAGCAGACGAATACCTTCGTCGGCGATCTGCATGCGCTTGCGACCTTCGAACGGGAACGGACGGGTCACCACCGCAACGGTGAGGATCCCCATTTCCTTGGCCACTTCAGCAATGATCGGCGCAGCACCGGTACCGGTGCCACCGCCCATGCCGGTGGTGATGAACACCATGTTGGTGCCCTGCAGGACTTCGGCAATGCGCTCACGGTCTTCGAGAGCGGCCTGACGACCTACTTCAGGGTTGGCGCCAGCGCCGAGACCTTTGGTCACGCCGGTGCCCAGTTGCAGGATGGTCCGCGCGCCAATGCTCTTGAGCGCCTGGGCATCAGTGTTGGCGCAGATGAACTCAACGCCTTCAATGTTGCTCTTGACCATGTGATTGACAGCGTTGCCGCCGCCTCCGCCAACACCGATAACTTTAATGACCGGGCTTGCGGGGATGTTGTCTACGAGTTCGAACATTTTCCCTCTCCTTTGATTCTCTAGTTTTTTCGCCTACTGCCTGTATCTACAACGGTGCTGCGGTAATTCTTCAGAAGTTGCCTTGTACCCAGCTCTTGATGCGATCGATCAAGGCGGCTTTCGGCTCTTCATTGCTGTAGCTGTCACGGCTGCCGATGCCCGAGAACGAAATCCCGTCGGACTGCTTTTGCAGGCCGTACATCAACAGGCCAACGCCAGTGGAATAAATCGGGTTGCGCACCACGTCGTCGAGGCCCTTGACGCCATGGGGCACGCCCAGACGGACTGGCATGTGGAAGATCTCTTCGGCCAGTTCGACCGCACCTTCCATCTTCGAAGTACCACCGGTCAGCACGATGCCGGCCGGGATCAGGTCTTCGTAGCCGCTGCGACGCAGTTCGGCCTGGATCAGCGTGAACAGCTCGTCATAACGCGGCTCGACCACTTCGGCCAGGGCCTGGCGGGACAGCTCGCGCGGTGGACGGTCGCCAACGCTTGGCACCTTGATGGTTTCACCGGCACCGGCCAGTTTGGCCAGGGCGCAGGCGTAGCGGATCTTGATTTCTTCGGCGTACTGGGTCGGGGTGCGCAACGCCATGGCGATGTCGTTGGTCACCTGATCGCCCGCAATCGGGATCACCGCGGTGTGACGGATCGCGCCTTCGGTGAAGATTGCGATGTCGGTGGTGCCACCACCGATGTCCACCAGGCACACGCCCAGTTCTTTTTCGTCGTCGGTCAGCACCGAGTACGCGGACGCCAGTTGCTCGAGAATGATGTCGTCGATCTCCAGACCGCAGCGACGCACGCATTTTTCAATGTTCTGTGCGGCGTTGACGGCGCAGGTGACCACGTGAACCTTGGCTTCCAGACGCACGCCGGACATGCCCAGGGGTTCACGAACGCCCTCCTGGTTGTCGATGACATAATCTTGCGGCAGGGTATGCAGCACACGCTGGTCAGCCGGGATCGCCACGGCCTGGGCGGCGTCGAGAACGCGCTCAAGGTCGGCGGAGCTGACTTCGCGATCACGAATCGCCACGATGCCGTGGGAGTTCAGGCTGCGGATGTGATTGCCCGCCACGCCGACGAACGCCGAGTGGATCCGGCAACCGGCCATCAGCTGCGCTTCTTCGATGGCGCGCTGAATCGACTGCACGGTGGACTCGATGTTCACCACCACGCCTTTCTTCAGGCCGCGGGACGGATGAGTGCCGATCCCGACGATTTCCAGCGTGCCGTCGTCCGAAACTTCGCCTACCAGCGCCACCACCTTGGAGGTGCCGATATCGAGACCGACGATCATTTTGCCGCTTTGCACGTTTGCCATGGGTCCTGCCTCTTCTTAATTCTTCGCGACAGCGGGTTGGGCTGTCGTGGGCGCTACAGGTTCCCGCCAGCCAACAGCGAGGCCGTTGGCGTAGCGCAGATCGATGCGCGCAATGTTCGTAATCTGTTCTTTAAGTGTCTTGTCATAGATGGCAATGAAGCGGCGCATCCTTTCCACCAGTTTTCCGCGGCCCAGCAGCAGTTCGATCCCCGGGCCCGAGCTACCGGCACCGGTGGTCAGAAACCAGCTGCCCCGTTCACGCAACTCCAGGCGTGCAATCGAGAAGCCCAGCGGCCTGAGCATCTGGCTCAGTACCTGGTATTGCTGCATCACTTGCTGCTGGGCCCGTTGTGGGCCGAACAACTGTGGCAAGTGTTCGTAGTTCGCCAGCTCGCGTGGAGTGAACGCCTGACCCTGGTTGTTCAACAGCGATTCATCGCCCCAACGGGCCACCGGCAGTTGTTCTTCCAGGCGGATCACTACTTGATCCGGCCACACCCGGCGCACTTCGGCGTGGGCAATCCATGGCATCTGTTCCAGCTCGGTGCGCATGCTCGCCAGGTCGATGGTGAAGAAGCTCGACGCCACATACGGCGCGATCCGCTGCTGCACCGCTTGCTGGCTGATGTAGCTCAGGTCGCCCTGCACCGCGACTTTGGAAATCGGCCGGTCGGCGTACGGCAGCAAGCGTTGCGCGCCTTCATAAGTACCGAACCCCAGCCCGACCAACAGCACCGGCCAGAACAAAGCTTTCAGAAAACCAAAATTGGCTTTCGGCAGGCGCGCGGACATCGGCTCTTTGGCCACCATTCGGCTGGCACCCCGTGGCACCGGCTTGCGGCCGGGTGCTGGAGGGGGCTGATGTCTTAAATGTGCGCCTTGCATGGTCTTACCCTCGGGCCTCTATGCTTGCGGCCAGAATCGCCAGGACCAATTGCTGGAAATCCAGACCCGCAGCACGGGCCGCCATCGGCACCAGACTGTGGTCGGTCATGCCCGGTGCGGTATTGACTTCGAGGAACCAGAACTGCCCGTCGGCGTCCTGCATCACGTCTGCCCTGCCCCAACCGGCGATGCCCAGCGCCTCACAGGCTTTCGCCGTGAGGTCCATCAGTTCTTTTTCCTTGGTGCTGTCGAGGCCGCATGGAATCCGGTACTGGGTATCGGAGGCCACGTACTTGGCGTCGTAGTCGTAGAAACTGTGTGTCGTGCCCAGGGCAATCGGTGGCAACACCTGGTCACGCAGGGTGGCGATGGTGAACTCCGGACCTTGAATCCATTGCTCGACCAACACTTGTGAATCGTAGGTACTGGCCGCTTTCCAGGCGTCGATCAACTCCGACGCGGACGTCACTTTGGCCATCCCGATACTTGAACCTTCATGGGCCGGTTTGACGATCAAAGGGAAGCCCAGTTCCGTCGCCGCCGAAATACAATCAGCCTCGCAAGTCAGTACCGCGTGGCGTGGCGTCGGAATGCCGAGGCTGTGCCAGACCTGCTTGGTCCGCAGTTTGTCCATGGCCAGTGCCGAGGCCAGAATGCCGCTGCCGGTGTACGGAATGCCCAGGCATTCCAGCAGGCCTTGCATGCTGCCGTCTTCACCGCCACGGCCGTGAAGAATAATGAAAGCACGGTCGATTTTTTCGTTCAGCAAACGCTGCAAAAGGTCATCGCCCACATCGAGACCGAACGCATCCACACCGGCGCTTTGCAGCGCTTCGAGAACGGCGTTGCCGGACTTCAGGGACACTTCACGCTCGGCACTCTTGCCGCCGAACAGCACGGCGACACGGCCGAAATCTTTCGGCGCGACAGTGGAGACGAGGTTGGCGTAAGCAGCAGTCATTTCAACTTCCCCACGCTCGGCGCGGCAACGGCGCCAGCGAACAACGGACTCTTCAACAGTTTTGGCGCGAGGCCCCCGATATCACCGGCGCCCTGGCACAGCAGGATGTCACCGGCACGCAGCAGCGGCTTGACCACCGGCGCGAGGTCAACACCACGCTCGATGTAGATCGGGTCGAGCTGACCGCGCTGACGGATGCTGTTGCACAGCTTGCGGCTGTCGGCGCCCGGGATCGGCTCTTCGCCGGCCGGATACACTTCCATCAGCAGCAGGACGTTGGCGTCGGCCAGTACATTGACGAAATCGTCGTACAGGTCGCGAGTGCGGCTGTAACGGTGCGGCTGGTAAACCATCACCAGACGGCGCTCCGGCCAGCCACCGCGCACGGCTTTGATCACGGCAGCGACTTCGGTCGGGTGGTGACCGTAGTCGTCGACCAGCATCACGCTGCCGTCTTCGACCGGCAGTTCGCCGTAGACCTGAAAGCGTCGACCGACGCCCTGGAATCCGGACAGGCCCTGGACGATGGCTTCATCACTGACGCCCTCGTCGGTAGCGATGCAGATGGTGGCCAGCGCGTTCAGCACGTTGTGGTTGCCCGGCATGTTCACCGAGACATCCAGCGGTTCGCGATCAGGACGCAGCACGGTGAAGAAGGTCTGCATGCCCTGCTGACGCACATTGATCGCGCGCACGTCGCAGTCATCGCCGAAACCGTAAGTGACGGCCGGACGTTTGACCTGCGGCAGGATTTCACGCACCACCGGGTCGTCCAGGCACACCACGGCCAGACCGTAGAACGGCAGGTTGTGCAGGAACTCGACGAAGGTTTTCTTCAGCTTGTTGAAGTCGCCGTCGTAGGTCGCCATGTGATCGGCGTCGATGTTGGTGACCACGGCCACCAGCGGCTGCAAGTGCAGAAAACTGGCATCGCTTTCGTCAGCTTCGGCGATCAGGTAACGGCTGGTGCCGAGCTGGGCATTGGTGCCCGCGGCATTCAGACGGCCGCCGATGACGAACGTCGGGTCCAGACCACCGGCGGCGAACACCGAAGCGATCAGGCTGGTGGTGGTGGTTTTGCCGTGCGTACCGGCGACGGCGATGCCGTGGCGATAGCGCATCAGTTCAGCGAGCATTTCCGCACGCGGCACCACTGGAATACGCCGTTCAAGAGCGGTGGCGACTTCCGGGTTGGAGGTGTTCACGGCGCTCGACACCACCAGCACATCGGCGGTAGCAGCGTTTTCGGCGCGGTGGCCAATGAAAATGTGGGCGCCGAATGATTCGAGACGCTCGGTCACCGGCGAAGCTTTCAGGTCGGAACCGGACACGTCATAACCCAGGTTCAGCAACACTTCGGCGATACCGCACATGCCCACTCCACCAATACCGACGAAGTGGATGCGACGGATGCGGCGCATTTCCGGTTGCGGCATGGCTTTCTGATTCTCAACCATGGGCCACCTCCAGGCAGGTATCGACCACGTTACGGGTCGCATCGGGTTTGGCCAGACGGCGTGCCGCCGTGGCCATGTCGGTGAGTCGTTGTGGTTGCATCAGGACCTCTGTCAGGCGTGCGGCAAGATCCGCTGCGCCAGTCGTTCTTTGCGGCATCAGGAAGGCAGCGCCTTCACGGGCCAAATAATCGGCGTTGCGAGTCTGGTGATCGTCAATCGCGTGGGGCAAGGGCACCAGCATCGAGGGCAGACCGGCGGCGGCCAGTTCACTGATGGTCAACGCGCCTGCACGGCACACCACCAGGTCAGCCCAGCCATAGGCATGGGCCATGTCTTTGATGAAAGGCTGCACTTGCGCCTCGACGCCAGCCGCGCGATAGCGCTCTGCAGTCACTTCATCGTGGTTTTTGCCGGCCTGATGGAGCACTTCCGGGCGCAGGTCGGGGGCGACGTGCGACAGGGCTTCAGGCAGCAACTTGTTCAACGGTTCTGCGCCCAGGCTTCCGCCCAGGATCAGCAAACGCGCCTTGCGACCGGCCAAGGCTGGTCGCGGTGTGTCGAGGAACAGCTCGGTGCGCACCGGGTTACCGGTGGTCCGTCGGCTGTCCGACAGGGTAAAGGTGTCGGGGAACGCTTCACAGACTCGGGCGGCCAACGGCACCAGCAACCGATTGGCGGTACCGGCCACGGCGTTCTGCTCATGAACGATCACTGGCACGCCGGCCAGTTTCGCTGCAACGCCGCCAGGGCCGGTCACGTAACCACCGAAGCCAACCACGCACACCGGCCGCAGCTGGCGAATGATCGCCCGCGCCTGCCAGACGGATTTGAGCAACATCAGCGGCGCCTTGAGCAGGGACAATTTGCCCTTGCCGCGCAGACCGCTGGCGTTGATCCGGTGCAGTTCGATACCGGCCATCGGCACCAGATCGTTTTCGATGCCACGCGGCGTCCCGAGCCAATGCACGGTGTAACCGCGCGTCTGGAACTCGCGAGCGCAAGCCAGCGCCGGGAACACGTGGCCGCCGGTGCCGCCCGCCATGATCAAAACGTTAGCGCCCATGGGTCGACTCCTCGGCGAAGTCGCTCTCATGAAACTCCATCTCTTCGCTGCCGAGGTGGGTTCGACTCTCCCACTCAATGCGCAGCAACAAGCCGAGACAGGCACAGCAGATCACCAACGAACTGCCGCCATAACTGAGGAACGGCAGGGTCAGCCCCTTGGTTGGCAGCAGGCCGACGTTCACCCCGATATTGATCAGGAACTGACCAATCCACAGGAATGACAGGCCGTACGCGATGTAGGCCGCGAAGAACTGCTTGGCTTTCTCGGCCCAATAACCGATGTACATGCCACGCACACAGACAAAGACGAACAGCGCGACCGTGCACAAGGAACCCACGGCACCCAGCTCTTCAGCCAGGACCGAGAACACGAAGTCGGTGTGAGCTTCCGGCAGGTAGAACTGCTTCTGCACGCTGTTGCCCAGGCCAACGCCCAGCCACTCGCCTCGACCAAATGCGATCAATGCCTGGGACAACTGGTAGCCCGCACCGAACTGGTCAGCCCACGGATCGGCAAAGTTGGTCAGACGCGCCATTCGATACGGCTGCACCTGAATCAACAGCACCACCGCCGCCACCGCGAGGATTACCATCAAGGAAAAACGGAACAGCCCGACCCCGCCGAGAAACAGCATCGCCGCAGCCGCGCCCATCATCACGACAGTGGCGCCGAAGTCCGGTTCCATCAGCAACAGGCCCGCCATCGGCAGCAGCACGATGAACGGCTTGAAGAAGCCCATCCAGCTTTCACGCACTTCTTTCTGGCGGCGCACCAGATAACCGGCGAGGTAGATCACCACAAAAACCTTGGCAATCTCTGAAGGCTGAACGTTGAAAAAACTGAAACCGATCCAGCGCATCGAACCGTTCACTTCACGGCCGATCCCCGGAATGATCACCATCACCAGCAAACCGAACGCACCGATCAGCATCAGCCAGCCCAGGCGTTGCCAGGTGGCGATCGGAATCATCATGGTGACGATGCAGGCGCCCAGCCCCAGCACCACGTAGATGAGGTGGCGAATCATGTAATAAAGCGCGCTACCCGACTGCACCGCGCCCACTTCGGTCGAGGCGGATGCAATCATCACCAGCCCGAGGCCAAGCAGTGCCAGACAGCCAGCGAGCATCGGAAAGTCGAGGTCGATGCCGCGTCCGGTGATGATCGGCGAAGGATACGGCTTGATGATGTTAAGCAGGCTCATGCCAGATCCTCCACGGCGCGGACGAACTGGTGACCACGGTCTTCGTAATTCTTGAACATGTCGAAACTGGCGCAGGCTGGCGACAGCAACACCACGTCGCCCGGTTGCGCAGCGGCGCGGCATCGCCCCACCGCTTCCACCAGCGAACCAACGCGGATCAGCGGCACGGCATCGCCAATGGCCTCGCCGATCTTGTCGGAGTCGCGGCCCATCAGGATCACGGCGCGGCAGTTGGCCGCCACGGGGTCACGCAAGTCATTGAACTCGGCACCCTTGCCGTCGCCACCGGCGATCAGCACAACCTTGCCGTCGATGTCCGCCCCCAGGCCTTCGATGGCGGCCAGTGCGGCGCCAACGTTGGTGGCTTTGGAATCGTTGTAATAGCCCACGCCATCGAGGTCACGAACCCACTGGCAGCGATGCTCAAGCCCTGCAAACGTGCGCAAGCTCGACAGCATGGCGTCGAACGGCAGGCCGACCGCGTGCCCCAGGGCCAATGCCGCCAGGGCGTTGGACTGGTTATGGGCGCCGCGAATTTTCAACTCGCGTACCGGCATCAGGTTCTGGAATTCGAAGGCCAGGTATTTCTCACCGTCCTCTTCCCGGATACCAAACGCCTTGAAATCGGGTTTGCTCAAACCGAAGGTCCAGCAGGGCTGGCCCTCGCCCATCAAAGGACGGCTCAGGGCATCCTGACGGTTGACCACAAACTGCTTGGCGCCACGGAAAATCCGGTGCTTGGCCAAGTGATAGGCCGGCAGACCGCTGTAGCGGTCCATGTGGTCTTCGCTGACGTTGAGCACGGTCGCCACTTCAGCGTTGAGTTGGTCGGTGGTTTCGAGCTGGAAGCTCGACAACTCCATCACGTACAGCTCGACGTCGTCGCGAAGCAGGTCCAGCGCCGGGGTGCCCAGGTTGCCGCCGACGGCAACCCGCTTGCCCGCCGCTGCCGCCATTTCGCCCACCAGCGTGGTCACGGTACTTTTCGCATTGGAACCGCTGATGGCGACAATCGGTGCCTTCGCGTTACGCGCGAACAGTTCGATATCGCCGGACAATTTCACGCCACGCGCAGCAGCGGCCTGCAGGGCCGGGGTCGCCAGCGCCAGGCCGGGGCTCACGTAGAGCTCGTCGGCACGGCACAGGAATTCAACGTCCAGCTCGCCACAACGCACTTCCACGTGCGGATAGTCACGCTTGAGCGTGGCCAGTTCCGGTGGATTGTCCCGCGTATCGGCGACGGCAAACGACGTGCCCCGGTTCGCCAGGAAGCGAACCAGGGACATGCCGCTCTTGCCGAGGCCGACAACGATGCGGAAGTGGTCAGAAGCGATCAGAGACACTCGTTCTACCTCAGCTTCAGGGTGGCAAGGCCGACCAATACGAGAATCACGGTGATGATCCAGAAACGGACGATCACGCGCGGCTCGGGCCAGCCCTTGAGTTCAAAGTGGTGGTGAATCGGCGCCATGCGGAACACACGGCGACCGGTCAGCTTGAAGGACGCGACCTGAATGACGACCGACAGGGTTTCCATCACGAACACACCGCCCATGATGAACAGGACGATTTCCTGACGGACGATCACCGCGATGGTGCCCAGGGCCGCGCCCAGCGCCAGTGCGCCGACATCGCCCATGAAAACCTGTGCCGGATACGTGTTGAACCAGAGGAACCCAAGACCCGCACCGATCAACGCACCGCAGAATACGATCAGTTCGCCCGCGCCCGGTACATAAGGGATCAGCAGGTATTCAGCGAATTTCACGTTACCCGACAGGTAGCAGAAAATCCCCAGGCCGCCGCCGACCATCACGGTTGGCATGATCGCCAGGCCGTCTAGGCCGTCGGTCAGGTTGACCGCATTGCTAGAGCCGACGATCACGAAATAGGTCAGGACGATGAAGCCAGCACCCAGCGGAATACTGTAGTCCTTGAGCATTGGCAGGATCAGGGTGGTTTCGACCGGTGTCGCAGCGGTCATATAAAGGAAGATCGCCGCGCCCAGGCCGAACACCGACTGCCAGAAGTACTTCCAGCGGCTCGGCAGGCCTTTGGAATTTTTCTCGATCACCTTGCGATAGTCATCGACCCAGCCGATGGCACCGAACAGCAACGTCACCAGTAACACGGTCCACACATAGCGGTTGCTCAGGTCAGCCCACAACAAAGTGCTTACGCCGATGGACGACAGGATCAGCGCGCCACCCATGGTCGGCGTGCCGGATTTGGACAGGTGCGATTGTGGGCCATCGTTACGAACGGACTGACCGATCTGACGGTTCTGCAACGTGCGGATCATCCACGGGCCGTAGCACAGCGACAGGACCAGCGCGGTCAGCACACCGAGAATCCCGCGCAGGGTCAGGTACTGGAAGACCGCGAAGCCTTTGTAGAACTGTTGCAGATACTCCGCTAGCAGCAGCAGCATTAATGTTTCTCCAGACTGGACCCGCACAAAGCGGCGACGATGTTTTCCATCGCAGCGCTGCGCGAGCCCTTGATCAAAATGGTGGTGTTTGTGTCTTGCTCGGCGCCGAGGGCCTTGATCAATTCAGCTTGGGTACTGAAGTGAAAAGCCTGCTCGCCGAAAGCCTTCACGGCGTGGGTCATCATTGGACCAACCGCGTAAAGCGCAGAAACCTTGCCACGGGCGTACTCGCCCACGTCGCGGTGCCCCTGCTCCGCCCAATCGCCCAACTCGCCGATATCTCCGAGCACCAGAACGGTGCGACCGGAAAAGCCGGCGAGTATATCAACGGCGGCGCACATGGAGGTGGGGTTCGCGTTGTACGTGTCGTCAATGATGAGCATGCCATTGCTGGCCAGTTGCGCGACGGTGCGCCCCTTGACCGGTTGCACCGCGCCGAGGCCGGTGGTGATGCCGAACAGCGACACACCCAAGGCATGCGCGGCAGCGGCAGCGGCCATGGCATTGGCGACGTTATGGGTGCCGAGCAGGTTCAGTTGAACGCGCTCGACACCGTCAGGACTGTGCAAATTGAAGGCCGGGCACCCGCGCGCATCGCGGTCGAGATCGCTGGCGTAGAAGTCGGCGCTGACGTTGCTCAAGGCGAAGGTCAGCACTTTGCGACCGGCGGCACGGGTCTTCCAGATCCCGAATGCCTTGTCGTCAAGATTGAGCACCGCGACGCCGTCGGCCGCCAGCCCTTCAATAATTTCGCCTTTGGCTTCAACGATTTTTTCCGGCCCGCCGAACTCGCCCACGTGGGCGGTTCCGGCGTTGTTGAGTACGGCCACATGAGGTTTGGTCATGCCCACGGTGTAGGCGATTTCGCCAAGACGCGAAGCACCCAGTTCGATCACGGCAGCGGTGTGTTCCGGCGCGAGTTCGAGCAAGGTCAGTGGCACGCCGAGGTCATTGTTCAGGTTGCCACGGGTCGCCAGCACCGGACCGCGCGTGCGCAGGATGCTTGCGAGCATTTCCTTGACCGTGGTCTTGCCGCTGGAACCGGTGATCGCCGCGACCGGATGAATAAACGCCGCACGATTCATCGCGCCCAGTTGACCCAGTGCCTGACGGGTGTCCTTGACCAGCAATTGCGGCAGCGCGCTGTCGGCAACTTCGCGCTCGACCAGGGCACCCACGGCGCCTTTGCTGGCCACATCGTTCAGATAGTCATGGCCGTCGAAGCGCGGACCGGTCAGGGCAATAAACAGCTGGCCCGGTTTGATCGCACGGCTGTCGATGCTGACGCCCTCGAACGTGGCATCGGCGACGAGCAATCGGCCATTCAGTGCGCCGGCCAGTTCGCTCAGTTTCAGGTGCTTAAGCATGGGCCACCTCCCACGCGGTCAAGGCGTGATCAGCCTCGACCAGATCAGAGAACTCATGGCGCTGGCCGTTGATTTCCTGGTAGTCCTCGTGACCTTTACCGGCCAGGACAATCACGTCATCCACTGAAGCGCTGGCGATCAATTGGGCAATCGCCCGACCACGACCGGCGACGAAGGTCACCTTATCCACATCGGTGAAACCGGCGCGGATGTCGTCGAAGATCACGGCCGGGTCTTCGGTACGCGGGTTGTCATCGGTGACCAGCACGCCATCGGCCAGACGTTCGACCACTTCAGCCATTAGCGGACGCTTGCCGCGATCGCGATCACCGCCGCAACCGAACAGGCACAGCAACCGCCCTTTGGCGTGCGGGCGCAGAGCCATCAGTACTTTTTCCAACGCGTCCGGGGTGTGGGCGTAATCGACCACCACCAACGGCTGAGTACCACCGCCGAGCCGCTGCATGCGTCCGGCCGGGCCTTCGAGTTTCGGCAGGACCTTGAGGATTTCGTCCAGCGCATAGTCCAGACCGAGCAAGGCGCCGACCGCCGCCAGCACGTTACTCAGGTTGAAGCGCCCGAGCAGGGTGCTGCGCAGATGGTGCTCGCCCTGCGGCGTAACCAACGTCGCGCGCACGCCTTCGTCGCCGAATTTTGCCTCGCGGCAATACAGGTAGGCGCTGGAATCTTCCAGACTGTAGGTGATCAGGCGCGATTCACGTTTTTCCGCCGCCAGATGTCGGCCGAAATCGTCGTCGAGGTTAACCACCCGGCATTTCAAATCGTTCCAGGCGAACAGCTTGGCCTTGGCTTCGCCATAGGCTTGCATGGTGCCGTGGTAATCCAGATGGTCGCGGGACAAATTGGTCATCACCGCGACATCGAACGCCAATGCGGTGACGCGGTCCTGATCCAGACCGTGGGACGACACTTCCATGGCGACGGCTTTGGCGCCGGCCTTTTTCAGGTCAGCCAGCGTCGCTTGTACGGCGATGGGGTTCGGCGTGGTGTGCAGGCCGCTTTCCAGCGCGCCGTAGAAACCGGAGCCCAATGTGCCGACGATGCCACAGTGTTGGCCGAGCAGATCCAATGCTTGCGCCACCAGCTGGGTCACGCTGGTTTTGCCGTTGGTGCCGGTCACGCCCACCAGATTCAGGTGGCGGCTCGGGTCACCGTAAAAACGCCCGGCGATGTCGGACAGTTGCGCTGCCAGGCCTTTGACCGGAATCATCGGCACATCGGTGATCGGCAATACAGAGGCGCCTTCGACTTCATACGCCACGGCGGCAGCACCGCGCTGCAAGGCGTCGGTGATGTGCGTGCGACCGTCGAATTTTCCGCCAGGAACGGCGAGAAACAGGTCACCTGCCCGCACATTGCGGCTGTCCAGCGCCAGTTCACGGATCAACAAATCGTGGCCGGCATGGGCGAAAATCTTGTTCAGACTCAGAGACATCAGCCGCGCCCTCCATTGGCTTTCAGCGGAACGACAGGTGTTGCGTTGGCCTGTTGCACCGGCGGCAGGTTGTCCGGCGTGACGTTCATCAGGCGCAAGGTCCCGGACATCACTTTGCTGAACACCGGCGCCGATACCAGGCCACCGTAGTAACCGGCCTTGGTCGGTTCATCGATCACCACCACCATGGCGTAACGGGGATCGCTCATCGGGCCGAAACCGGCGAACAGCGAGCGGTAGGAATTCTCGGCATAGCCTTTGGTGCCGACCGACGTTTTACGCGCCGTACCGGACTTCCCGCCTACGTGATAAGCCGGCACCTGTGCCCGGAACACGCCGCGCGGGGCCTCGATCACTTGTTGCAACATGGTCTGCATGGTTTTTGCCACGGCTTCCGGCAGCACTTGCGTGGTTTGCGGTGCCTTGTCGGTTTTGATCAGGGTCAGCGGGGCCAGGCGACCATTGTTGGCCAGTGCCGAGAAGGCGTGGACCAACTGGATCGCGGTCACGGAAATACCGTAGCCGTAGGACAATGTGGCGGTCTCAGCCTTGCGCCATTCGCGGTAGTTCGGCAGGTTGCCCACGCGCTCGCCCGGGAAGCCGAGGCCGGTGTCCTGGCCGAGGCCGACTTTCTGCGCCAGGCGGAAAATGGTTTCGCCGCCGATATCGAACGCGACCTTGCTCATGCCGACGTTACTGGAGTTGATCAGAATGCCGGTCAGGTCTAGCACCGGCCCTTCGGTCTTGGAGACGTCCTTGATGGTGTATTTACCGATCTGCAATGTGCCTGGATACACCTCGACGGTATCGGTCGGTTTCCAGCGACCGGTTTCGATCGCGGCGCTCATGGAAATCGCTTTCATGGTCGAGCCCGGCTCGAAGACGTCGATCATTGCGCGGTTACGCATCATCGCCGGCTGCAGGTTGCGACGGTTGTTCGGGTTGTAGGTCGGCTGGTTGACCATGGCGAGGATCTCGCCGGTCTTCACGTCCATGATCACCAGGCTGCCGGCCTTGGCGCCGTTCTCGATGATCGCGTTGCGCAGCTCGCGGTTGGCCAGGTATTGCAGACGCAGGTCAATGGACAACGCCAAGGGCTTGCCGGCCTTGGCGTTTTTAGTCACCTGCACATCTTTGATAAGTCGACCGCGCCGGTCCTTGATGACCTGCCGCTTGCCAGGCACACCGGCCAGCCATTCGTCATAAGCCAGTTCGACACCTTCACGACCGTGGTCATCGATGTCGGTAAAGCCGACCATGTGCGCCGTCACTTCGCCGGCCGGGTAAAAGCGCCGAAACTCTTCGATACCGTAAACGCCTGGTACTTTCAGGTCGAGCACGGACTGGCCTTGCTCAGGCGTCAGCCCGCGCACCAGGTAAATGAATTCTTTGTTGGCCTGGGCTTCGAGACGCTCGGCCAGGGCTTTTGGATCTTGTCCCAACGCGGCCGCCAATGCAGGCCACTTCTCTTTGGCCAGTTGCATTTCCTTGGCGTTGGCCCACAGGGTGGTGACCGGTGTACTGACGGCCAAAGGCTCGCCGTTTCGATCGGTAATCAGACCACGGTGAGCCGGAATCGGAATGTGACGAACGCTGCGCGCATCGCCCTGACCTTTGAGGAAGGCACGGTCGACTACTTGCAGATCGATGATGCGCCAGCAAATGGCCGCGACCATGACGCCGAGCAAACCCAGCACCAGGCGAAAACGCCATGGGAACATTGCGCCTTCGAGTTTCATCATGGCGCCACCATCTGCACTTCAGCGGCGCCAGGAATGCGCATCTTCAGTTGCTCGGTGGCCAGGACTTCGATACGGCTGTGCGCGGTCCAGGTGCTCTGTTCGAGAATCAACCGGCCCCATTCCGCCTGCGCCTTGTCGCGCACGCTCAACTCGTTGTAGAGCGAGTTCAACAGCTGACGGTTCCAGTGGGCGCTGTACGACACGCCGATGGCCGACACAAGCACGCCAACGAACAGCAGCAGCATGAAAAAGCTTCCGCCGGGAAGTGGCTTGGCGAAAAGCTTGCTCACCGCAGCTTCTCCGCCACGCGCATGACGGCGCTACGGGAACGTGGGTTGGCTTTGAGTTCGGCCTCGGAGGCGGACTGCGCTTTGCCATGGACTTTGATTTTCGGTTCGAACGCGACGTGACGGACCGGCAGGTTGCGCGGCAGGTTGTCGGCTTCGCCTTTCACCAGCTTGCGCATGAACAGTTTGACGATGCGGTCTTCCAGCGAATGGAAGCTGATGACCACCAGACGGCCACCGATTTCCAGGCATTCCAGCGCGGCTTCGAGACCCGCTTCCAGATCGCCAAGTTCGTTGTTGACGTGGATGCGCAGGCCCTGGAACGCGCGGGTCGCCGGGTTCTTGCCTTTTTCCCATGCGGGGTTGGCGACTTTCAGGACTTCAGCGAGGTCGCCGGTGCGCTCGAACGGCTTGATGTCGCGACGCTCGGCCACGGCACGGGCCATGCGGCCGGAAAAACGTTCTTCGCCGTATTCCTTGAACACCCGGGCGATTTCTTCCACCGGCGCGGTGTTGACGAATTCGGCAGCGCTGATCCCGCGGGACGGGTCCATGCGCATGTCCAGCGGACCATCGTTGAGAAAGCTGAAACCGCGCTCAGGGTCGTCGAGCTGTGGCGAAGACACGCCCAGGTCGAGCAAAACGCCGCTGACCTTGCCGGCCAGACCACGCTCGGTCACTTCCGAACCGAGCTCGGCAAAGCTTCGCTGCACAACGACAAAGCGGCCGTCTTCGGCCGCTAGCGTCTGCCCGGTGGCAATCGCTTGAGGATCCTTGTCGAATCCGAGCAACCGACCCTCGGGACCGAGCTGGCTAAGGATCAGCCGGCTGTGCCCACCGCGCCCGAACGTGCCGTCCAGATAGCAGCCATCAGGACGTACGGCGAGAGCCTCGACGGCTTCGTCAAGCAGTACGGTGATGTGGTTAAAGCCGCTATCAATAGTCACAGGATCAAATCACGCAGTTCATCAGGCATGGCGCCCGGTTGTTGAATAGCAGCCAGGTCGGCGGCAGAAACCGCATCCCAGGCATCCTCGTCCCACAATTGGAACTTGTTCAGTTGGCCTACCAGCATCGCGCGCTTATCCAGGCGGGCATATTCACGCAGACGCGGCGGAACCAGAAAACGACCACTGCCATCGAGCTCGAGGTCGACGGCATTACCGATCAGCAATCGTTGCAGGCGACGGTTCTCTTCGCGAAGCGAAGGCAGTGCGCGCAGTTTGGTTTCAATAATTTCCCACTCATCGAGGGGGTAAACACACAAACACGGATCAACGGCATCAATTGTGACGATTAACTGACCGGAACTACGCGAAACGAGCTCGTCACGGTACCGGCTCGGCATGGCGAGACGGCCCTTTGCGTCGAGACTGATAGCGTTAGCTCCGCGAAACACGTCAGCGTTTCTCCAAATATTAGCGTTTTGCGTTCAAAAAACCCACTTCATGCCACTTTCCGCCACTTGCGCACACTATAGGAATGCGGCCACTGCACCGTCAAGGCGCGGATTGAAGGAAAACCCTTACAGAACTGAGATTTAGGAGCGTATTAGGAGGGGCAATGAGAATCTGGCGGATGAATTCGTTCAATAACTTGAATGAGCACTGAAGGCTGCACTCAGAAGTTAAAGTAGTTTGTTAAGAGTAAGATTTTTTCGGTATTACAAAAGAGGATATGCGATCGATTGTGCAAGGAGGGAACTGCCGTTACGAGCGCCCTGCTCAATCATTCGAACAGGGAGGGGAAAAAGGTGGAGAGTCGATCTGTAAGCCGGGTTCTGTCTTGAACAGTCATTCGTCTACGATGGCCATCACTGGACATCTTTAGCAACCTACCCGGTCCCAGCGCGGGCCACGCCTTGGGACCCTATTTGGTCTTGCTCCAAGTGGGGTTTACCTAGCCACGAACTGTTGCCAGACGTGCGGTGCGCTCTTACCGCACCTTTTCACCCTTACCGGCGCCGAAGCGCTTAGGCGGTTATTTTCTGTGGCACTTTCCGTAGGCTCACGCCTCCCAGGCATTACCTGGCACTTCGCCCTATGGAGCCCGGACTTTCCTCCCCCCCCTAATTTTCATAGAGGGCAGCGACTGTCCGATCGACTCTCCGCCGCGAAGGTTAACGGCAGAGAGCCCGAAGAACAAGCGCTAAACGCCTGAAGCCACTCCAGCACGTCGGGTTTTACTCACCCTTCTGTTTATCCAGCGCGACCTGATACAGAACATTCTTGCGCTCGCCGGTAATTTGCGCCGCCAATGCTGCGGCACGCTTGAGCGGCATTTCTTCGAGCAAAAGGTTCAGGATGCGCATGGCTTCACTGCTGACCGCGTCTTCAGTTTCAGGGACTGACCAGCCTGCCACCAATACCACGCACTCGCCGCGCTGCTGATTGCTGTCCGACTCAACGAACTCGCGAAGCTCGGCCAGGGGCAAACCCTTGAGGGTTTCGAAGGTTTTAGTGATTTCACGGGCCAGCAACGCCGGGCGTTCGCCGCCGAACACCAACTCCATGTCTTGCAGGCATTCAAGGATTCGGTGCGGTGCTTCATAGAAGATCAGCGTGCGCGGCTCTTCCTTAACCTGCTCCAGACGAGCACGCCGCCCGACGGCCTTGGCGGGCAAGAATCCTTCGAAGATAAAACGGTCCGACGGCAGACCCGCTGCCGACAATGCAGCGATCAATGCACAGGCGCCCGGAACCGGCACCACATTGATCCCCGCCGCGCGGGCCTGACGTACCAGGTGATAACCCGGATCGGAAATCAGCGGCGTGCCGGCATCGGAGATCAGCGCCACATCGTCGCCGGCCAGCAGGCGGGTAATAAAGCGGCTACCTTCATCCCGCTCGTTGTGTTCGTGGCAAGCCGCCAGCGGCGTGGGGATGCCGAAGTGCTGCATCAACCGCTGGGAATGACGCGTGTCCTCGGCGGCGATCAATGCCACCTCGCGCAAGATCTTCAGCGCGCGCGCACTGATGTCGTCCAGGTTGCCGATGGGCGTCGCCACCACATAAAGCGAGCCAGCAGCGGAATTCAAAGCACCTGGAGCAGTCAAAGCGCACACCTCATGATCGGTAAAAGCCGCCATTGTAGCGCGTAGCGATGTTTTCGATACGCGCAAGCAAGCGCGGTTTTTTCAGTCTTTTGTGCGGTGCTGCAACATTTGCACGAGCTAAATTGATCGATTCACGCCAGTAACATCGCGCCCCGGCCAGTGCTTGGGTACAATTCCACGCTAATTTGATCGAGTATCAGGAACACTACATGATCGCTTGCCTGCGGCTGTTCACTGCCCTCTGCCTTGCTGCCTTGCTGGCGGCTTGCGCCAGCTCGCCCTCCTCCAGCCTTGGCGAACTTCCACGGACCCCGGATGCCAGCATCGAGCAACTGCTCGACCAGGCTGCCAAAAGCAAAACCCCGGAACAAGCCGCGCTGCTACGCCTGAGTGCGGCAGACCTCGCTTATCGCCAGGGCAATGCCGGTCAGTCCGCGCAAATCCTTCAGCAAGTGCCAGTCGAGCAACTCAAGCCCGGCCAACAGGTGTTCGCCAGCACCCTGGCGGCTGAACTGGCCATGGTCCGTAATCAGCCGAAAGCAGCGCTGACCGCGTTGAGCCACCCGAGCCTGCAACGCTTGAGCGAACTGCCAGTCGAGCAACAGGTTCGCACCGGCACCGTGCGCGCCCGTGCTCTTGAGGCCGATGGCCAGACCCTCGCCGCTGCACGGGAACGCATTTTCATCGCGCCGATGCTGAGCGGTGAAGCGGCAGGCAAAAACCACGAAGCGATCTGGACCCTGATCGCTTCGCTGCCAACCGACCAGTTGCAGCCGACTACCAACGACGACCTCGGTGGCTGGCTCGGCCTGGCGCTGGCAGTAAAAACGGCCGGCACCCTGGAGCAGCAGCAAACCGCGATCGACAACTGGCGCACCCAGAACCCGAAACACCCGGCAGCCCTCCAGTTGCCGCTGCCACTGACCAAACTCAAGGAACTGGCCAGCCAACCCCTGAGCAAGATCGCGCTGTTGCTGCCGCAGGACGGTCCATTGGCATCCGTCGGCAAAGCGCTTCGCGAAGGTTTCATGGCCGCTCACTACCAGGCTCAACAAGCCGGCCAGAAGCCGCCAGCCATCGAGTTTTATGACAGCTCGCGCCTGACCTCCCTCGACGAGTTCTACCGCAAGGCTCAGGCTGATGGCGTGCAACTGGTCATCGGCCCGCTGGAAAAGCCGCTGGTCAAACAGCTCAGCGCACGCCCTCAACTGCCGATCACGACCCTGGCGCTGAATTACAGCGAAGGCGAACAAGGCCCGGCGCAGCTGTTCCAGTTTGGTCTGGCTGCTGAGGACGAAGCCCGCGAAGTGTCCCGTCGCGCTCGCGCCGACGGCCTGCATCGCGCCGCGATCATGGTGCCTAAAGGCGAATGGGGCGACCGCGTACTCAGAGCGTTCAGCCAGGACTGGCAAGCCAACGGCGGCAGCATTGTTGCCACCGAACGGGTTGATCAGCCGGTGCAACTGGCCCAGCAGATTGCCGACATGTTCCAGCTGCGCCAGAGCGAAGGTCGCGCCAAGAGCCTGCAAAGCACGGTTGGCTCGCAAGTAGCTGCCCAGCCGTCGCGTCGCCAGGACATCGAATTCATCTTTCTGGCCGCAACGCCTCAGCAGGCCCAGCAGATCAAACCGACCCTGAACTTCCAGTACGCGGGTGACGTGCCGGTTTACGCCACGTCCCACGTGTTCAGCGCCAGCGGTGACGTGAACCAGTACAACGACATGAACGGCATTCGCTTTTGCGAAACCCCATGGTTGCTGGATGCCAACGATCCACTGCGCAAGCAAGTGACCGCACAATGGCCACAGGCCGGCGGTAGCCTGGGTCGCCTGTATGCGATGGGCGTCGATGCCTATCGCCTGGCTCCACGCCTGGGTCAACTCAAAGCCCTGCCGGACAGCCGCATCGAAGGTCAATCGGGCAGCCTGGGCATGACTCAGAACCAACGCGTCGTGCGTCAGTTGCCGTGGGCACAGTTCGTCAGCGGCCAGGTTCAACGGCTGCCGGACACCCCGCGCTGATGCCGGACAAGTCACGCCAGCAAAGCGGTAAAGATGCCGAGCGCCATGCGCTCGAGCATCTCCAGCAACAAGGTCTGCGCCTGCTGGCGCAGAACTGGTTGTGTAAACGCGGCGAGCTTGATCTGGTCATGCTTGATGGCGATACAGTAGTATTCGTTGAAGTTCGCTACAGAAAAAACACTCAATGGGGTGGCGCGCTCGACAGCATCGATGGGCGCAAACGGCAGAAACTGATTTTTGCCGCGCAGTATTTTCTTCAGCGCGAGTCGCGTTGGGCCAATTCCCCTTGCCGTTTCGACGTGGTTGCCATCGACAGCAACCACGATCAGTTGAACTGGCTGCAGAATGCCTTCGACAGCTGATCGCGAGCGCCCCGAAACGGACACTTTCACCCAACAATTTTGCTCTTTGCTTTGCGGGCTGCACATTCATGTGCCGAGTAGCCGCGCTAATTAAGGTCACACAGATGGACATGCAATCCCGAATTCGCCAGCTTTTTCAGGCCAGTATCGACACCAAGCAAATGGCGATGGACGTACTTGCACCGCACATCGAGCAAGCCAGCCAGGTGATGGTCAACGCCCTGCTCAACGAGGGCAAAATGCTTTCCTGCGGAAACGGCGGTTCCGCCGGCGACGCCCAGCACTTTTCCTCCGAGCTGCTCAATCGTTTCGAACGCGAGCGTCCGAGCCTGCCAGCCATCGCGCTGACTACCGACAGCTCGACGATCACCTCTATCGCCAACGACTACAGCTACAACGAAATCTTCTCCAAGCAGATCCGCGCGCTCGGCCAGCCGGGCGACGTACTGCTGGCGATTTCCACCAGCGGCAACTCGGCGAACATTATTCAAGCGATACAGGCCGCACATGATCGCGAAATGATTGTCGTAGCATTGACCGGTCGTGATGGCGGTGGCATGGCCTCGCTGCTATTGCCCGAGGACGTCGAAATTCGCGTACCGGCCAACGTCACCGCACGTATTCAGGAAGTCCACCTGCTGGCGATCCATTGCCTTTGCGACTTAATCGACAGCCAACTGTTCGGGAGTGAAGAATGACCCCTAATCGCCTAGGCCTTCTGGCCTTGACCCTGTGCCTCGGCATCAGCGGCTGCACCTCGGTGGTGAATGCCAGCCGTGAAGCGCCGATCGATGATGACCGCGGCACGCGCACCCTAGGCAGCAAGATCGACGACTCTCTGATCGACACCAAGGTGGGTGTGAACATCGCCAAGGCCGATCCTGCCCTGGACAACGATTCGCACATCGTCGTCACCAGCTTCAATGGTGTCGTGCTGCTCGCCGGCCAAACCCCACGCGCAGACCTCAAGGCCAAGGCCGAACAGGCCGCCGCTGCGGTCCAGCGCGTGAAGAAGGTCCATAACGAACTGCAGGTGCTGCCACCCTCTGGCTTCCTCGCCCGCCAGAACGACACTTGGCTGACCTCCAAGATCAAGACCCAGATGCTCACCGATCCGAACATACCGGGCTCGCGCATCAAGGTTGTCACCGAGAACGGCATCGTTTATCTGCTGGGCTTGCTGACCAAACAGGAAGCGGCTCAGGCGACCAATCTGGTGCAGGGTGTTTCCGGCGTGCAGAAGATTGTGAAGTTGTTTGAGTACATCGACTGATAAACGCATGTCGGCGATGGCGTACTTGAGATCGCCATCGCCAGCAAGCTGTGCTCCTACAAGTAATAAAAAAGGCGATCCTTTCGGATCGCCTTTTTTATTACTTCACCACTTTCAAACTGGGTCGACCGCTGGGACGCGGTGGTTCACTGTCCGGTGGCGGAATATCATCATCCGGCTCGATCTCTTCCTCGTCTTCCATAGGCGATTCCAGATCGAACACCATGCCCTGACCGTTCTCCCGGGCGTAAATGCCCAGGATCGATGCGATAGGCACGTACAAGGTATGTGGCACGCCACCGAAGCGCCCTTCGAAGCTGACCGCTTCGTTGTCCATGTGCAAATGACGCACGGCGGCCGGCGATACGTTCAGGACAATCTGTCCGTCACTGGCGAAACCTTGGGGCACCTGCACCGACGGGTATTCGGAATTGACCAGCATGTGCGGGGTGCAATCGTTATCCACAATCCACTCGTAGAGCGCGCGGACCAGATAAGGTCGACTGGAGTTCATAGCGGCTCCTTAAGCCTTAGCGCATATCGCGTTCGACACCAGACAGACTCGCCTGGAAAGCCTCACGCGCAAACGAGCGCTCCATATAATCAAGCAGCGGCTTGGCTGGCCGCGGCAGTTCAATACCCAGAATCGGCAAGCGCCAGAGTATTGGCAGTAGGCAGCAATCCACCAGACTTTGTTCCTCACTGAGGAAAAACGGCTTGTCGGCGAACAGCGGCGACACGCCGGTCAGGCTTTCGCGCAGCTCTTTACGAGCGACGACACGGGCTGCTTCCTTGGTCTTCGAATCCAGGATCAGATCCACCAGACCACACCAGTCGCGCTGAATACGATGAATCAGCAGACGGCTGTTGGCACGCGCCACTGGATAAACCGGCAGTAACGGCGGATGCGGGTAACGCTCATCCAGATACTCCATCACCACGGTCGACTCCCACAACGCCAAGTCACGATCGACCAGGGTGGGCAGGCTTCCGTAAGGGTTCACTTCAATCAGTTTAGGCGGCTGGCGGCCAGCTTCCACGTAAATGATCTCGGCGCTGACACCCTTCTCTGCAAGTACGATGCGCACTCGGTGGGAATAGTGGTCGGCGGGGTCGGAGTAACAGGCCAACCGATTGGTCACGCCCATGGCGGTCCTCCTCGCTTGTTGAAATTATCGGAAGCGGAAAAACGCGCGCGCCCAGAGGGCGCCTCCCGTAACGCCTGGATCACCAGGCTCGTTACACCTTCAGAGACGCCCTTGGGCGCGCGCGATTAACAGCAATTGCTTGAAACTTTATCAGTGCACATCTTTCCAGTATTCGCGCTTGAGCAAGTAGGCGAATACGAAGAAGAACGCCAGGTACAGCAAGACGTAGGTACCGATGCGCTGATGCTGCAGCTTAACCGGGTTAGCCGAGTAAGCGAGGAAGGTTACCAGATTCTTGACCTTCTCATCGAACTGCTCTTCAGTCAGAGCACCGCTCTTCGGCACGATGGTCAGTTGATCGCACGCTTCATGAGTCAGCGCGGTACCGGTCAGCGGATCGAATTGCTTCTTGCCATCTTCGACGATCTGGACCTGCTTGCAACCGACGACCTGACGACCTTGCAATGGAGCCAGGACGTTAGGCATGCCGACGTTCGGGAAGACTGTGTTGTTCACACCCCAAGGGCGCGACGGGTCTTCGTAGAACGACTTGAGGTAACCGTAAAGCCAGTCGGTGCCCCGAACACGAGCCACCAGAGTCAGATCAGGCGGCGCAGCACCGAACCAGGTCTTGGCGTCAGCCGGCTGCATGCCGATGCTCATGTGATCGCCGATCTTGGCGCCGGTGAACACGAGCTTCGACAGCATCAGATCGTGAGGAATCCCCAGATCATCGGCCACACGCTCGTAGCGCTGGAACTTGGCGCTGTGGCAGCCCATGCAGTAGTTGGCAAACGTACGTGCGCCATCCTGCATTGCAGCCTTGTCGGAAACGTCGATGTCGACCTTTTCCAGCTCAGGAGCACCCGCTGTCGACGCGGACGAAAACACAGGCATAGCAGCAAGAATCAGTACAGCAAATAGCTTTTTCATCAGCCAGTCACCCTTTCCGGAACCGGTTTGGTCTTCTCGAGCCTGGTGTAGAACGGCATCAGAATGAAGTAGGCGAAGTACAGGAAGGTACACACCTGCGACAGCAACGTACGACCTGGAGTCGGAGCCAGAACACCCAGAATGCCGAGGATCACGAACGATACGCAGAACACCACCAGCCAGATTTTGCTTAGCCAGCCTTTGTAGCGCATCGACTTGACCGGGCTACGATCCAGCCACGGCAGGACGAACAGCACCGCAATGGCCGCGCCCATGGCGATAACGCCAAGGAGCTTGTCCGGAACCGCGCGCAAAATCGCGTAGAACGGCGTGAAGTACCAGACCGGAGCGATGTGCTCTGGGGTCTTGAAGGCGTTCGCCACTTCAAAGTTCGGCTTTTCGAGGAAGTAGCCCCCCATTTCCGGGAAGAAGAACACGATCGAGCAGAAGATGAACAGGAACACCACCACGCCGACGATATCTTTCACGGTGTAGTACGGGTGGAAAGCAATGCCGTCCAGCGGTACGCCGTTTTCGTCTTTGTGTTTCTTGATGTCCACGCCGTCCGGGTTGTTCGAGCCGACTTCGTGCAACGCCAGAACGTGCAGCACCACCAGACCGAGGATCACGATCGGCAGGGCAACAACGTGCAAGGCGAAGAAGCGGTTCAGGGTAATACCGGAAATCAGGTAGTCACCACGGATCCACTGGGTCAGGTCGTTACCGATGACCGGGATCGCACCGAACAGCGAGATGATCACCTGGGCGCCCCAGTAGGACATCTGGCCCCACGGCAGCAGGTAACCCATGAAGGCTTCCGCCATCAGCGCCAGGTAAATCAGCATGCCGAAGACCCACACCAGCTCACGTGGCTTCTGGTACGAACCGTAGAGCAAGCCACGGAACATGTGCAGATAAACCACAATGAAGAACATCGAAGCACCGACTGCGTGCAACAGACGCAGGATCGAGCCGTACTCGACGTCGCGCATGATGTATTCGACAGAGGCAAAGGCCTCTTCTGCCGAGGGGGTATAGCTCATGGTCAGCCAGACACCGGTGACGATCTGGTTGACCAGAACGAGCAGTGCGAGGGAACCAAAGAAGTAGAAGAAGTTGAAGTTCTTCGGGGCGTAGTACTTGCTGAGATGGTCTTCCCACATTTTGGTGGCGGGAAAGCGCGCATCAACCCAATCCATGAACTTGCTCATCACGCTTTCTCCGTATCGACGCCGATGACAATAATCTCATCGGTCTCATAGGAATGCGGGGGAACTGGCAGGTTCAAAGGCGCAGGTTGCGACTTGTAGACGCGGCCAGCCAGATCGTAGTGGGAACCGTGGCAAGGGCAAAAATAACCACCTACCCAATCCTTGCCCAGATCCGCAGGTGCCACTTCTGGACGGAAGGTCGGCGAGCAACCGAGGTGTGTGCAGATACCAATCAGCAGCAGAACCTCCGGCTTGATCGAACGCGTTTCCGGGTCGACATAGGTCGGTTGTGTCGAGTTCTTGGAGGTCGGGTCAGACAGCTGGCCCTCGATCTTTTTCAGATTCCCCAGGATTTCCTCGGTACGGCGGACGATGAACACCGGCTGACCGCGCCACTCAGCAATCATCTGCTGGCCTGGCTCGATTTTGCTGACATTCACTTTCACCGGTGCACCTGCGGCTTTCGCCTTGGCACTGGGAAACCATGACCCCACGAACGGGACCGCAGCCCCCACCGCTCCTGCAGCACCCACCACGGATGTGGCTGCTACCAAGAAGCGACGCCGGCCTGCATTCACGCCGTCATTGCTCATTCAGTCCTCTCCCATCAGCTTTGTGGCCTGTTAAATCAGGCATCTACTAAGTAAAACTATGTACTTATAAAAATTTTGCCGAATGGTAATGAAAAGCCCCAATCCTGACAAGGTAATTACCGAGGGGCTCCACTGCCAAGCCTTGCAGTATAGGGGCTCCACGGCTGTGGCAAGTTGTCACAGAGCAATTCTTTGATAAATCGCGCCCATAAAAAAACGCCCAGCTTCGCGAGGAAACTGGGCGTTCTTTTTGAACGCGAAAGCGAATTAACGCTTCGAGTACTGCGGACGCTTACGCGCTTTACGCAGACCGACTTTCTTACGTTCAACTTCACGAGCATCGCGAGTAACGAAGCCAGCTTTGCGCAGAGCGCCACGCAGGGTTTCGTCGTACTGCATCAGTGCGCGAGTGATACCGTGGCGGATTGCGCCAGCTTGACCACTTACACCACCGCCGATCACGGTGACGTAGATGTCGAACTTCTCGACAGTCTCAGTCAATTCCAGCGGCTGACGAACTACCATGCGGGCAGTTTCGCGGCCGAAGAAATTATCCAGCGAACGGTTGTTGATGGAGATGTTACCAGTACCCGGACGCAGGAAAACGCGTGCGGTTGCGGTCTTGCGACGGCCAGTGCCGTAATTTTGAGTCGCCGACATAATGAACTATTCCGTTAAAACTTCAGTTCTTGGGGCTGCTGAGCAGTATGAGGGTGTACAGCGCCCGCATAGACTTTCAGCTTACGATACATGTCGCGACCCAGCGGGTTCTTAGGCAGCATGCCTTTGACCGCGGTCTCGATCACGCGCTCAGGGGCTTTGGCGATCAGCTTTTCAAAGTTGATCGACTTGATGCCGCCCGGGAAACCGGAGTGGGAGTAGTAGATTTTGTCGGTGGTTTTAGCACCGGTTACACGAATCTGCTCGGCATTGATAACAACGATGTAATCGCCGGTGTCAACGTGAGGAGTGTACTCAGCTTTATGCTTGCCACGCAGACGGCTCGCGATTTCGGTGGCCAGACGACCCAGGGTCTGACCTGCAGCGTCGACGACAAACCAGTCGCGCTGTACTGTTTCCGGTTTAGCAGTAAAAGTTTTCATTCTTTATAGCCTCAGGGGCCGCCCTGTAAATTAGACGGCGGATCTTACTGAATAGTGCGTACTTTGACAAGTCAAAGGCAGCCGGATACAGACGCTTTCGGGGGCTCGGGTCGGCGCGTCCGTTCAACGGCAAGATTCTTCGGCGGCGGCGCATCACTTCCACTGCAGAAAGAGGTGCGCAATTATGCAGATTGCGAAAAATATTTCAACCTGCTTTTATGATTGTTTTGCCCAAGGAGCACCCGATGGACTATCGCCAGCTAGGCCGAACCAATCTGAACGTGAGTGCAATCTGCCTCGGAACCATGACCTGGGGCGAGCAAAACAGCGAAGCTGAGGCCTTCGCCCAGATTGAACGGGCCAAGAACGCCGGGATCAATTTCATCGATACCGCCGAGATGTACCCGGTGCCGCCGAAGGCCGAAACCTACGCCACCACCGAACGCTACATCGGCAATTACTTCAAAAGCCGCGGTGATCGCGCCGACTGGATCCTGGCCAGCAAGATCGCCGGCCCCGGCAACACCATCGACTACATCCGCGACAAAAACCTGCGCCACAACCGCCAGCACATCTCCGAAGCGGTGGATGCGAGCCTCAAGCGCCTGCAAACCGATTACATCGATCTCTATCAGTTGCACTGGCCGGAGCGCAGCACCAACTTCTTCGGTCAGTTGGGCTACAAACACAAGATCGAGGCCAACCTGACGCCGCTGGAGGACACCCTCGAAGCACTGGACGAACAGGTCAAGGCCGGCAAGATCCGCCACATCGGCCTGTCCAACGAAACGCCGTGGGGCACCATGCGTTTCCTGGCGCTGGCCGAAGCCCGTGGCTGGCCGCGCGCGGTGTCGATCCAGAACCCGTACAACCTGCTCAACCGCAGCTTCGAAGTCGGCCTGGCGGAAATCGCCATCCGCGAACAGTGCGGCCTGCTTGCCTATTCGCCGTTGGCGTTCGGCTTTCTGTCGGGCAAGTACGAAGGTGGCGCGCGTCCGCCGAAGGGTCGCCTGAGTCTTTACAGCCGCTTCAGCCGCTACTTCAATCCACAGTCGGAAGCAGCGTGCAGCCGCTATGTGGCTCTGGCCCGTGAGCACGACCTGGATCCGGCGCAAATGGCGTTGGCGTTCGTGACGCAGCAGCCGTTCGTGACCAGCAACATCATTGGCGCGACGACGCTGGAACAGCTGGACAGCAACATTGCCAGCTTCGAGCTGAAACTTTCCGATGAAGTGCTGGCGGGGATCGAGGCGATCCATAAAGATCACCCAAACCCGGCACCTTGATGGATTCATAGACCAATTCGCGAGCAAGCCCGCTCCCACAGGTTCAGCGCAATCCCTGTGGGAGCGGACTTGCTCGCGAAGGCGTCAGCCCAATTGCCGCAAAATCAGAGCGACCGCGCAATTATCTCCTTCATGATTTCATTGGTGCCGGCATAAATCCGCTGCACCCGCGCATCCGCCCACGCCCGGGCGATCGGGTATTCCCACATGAACCCGTAGCCGCCATGCAACTGCACGCACTCGTCGAGCACCCTGCATTGCAGGTCGGTGCCCCAATACTTGGCCATCGCCGCCGTCGGCACATCGAGTTTCCCTTGCAGGTGCAACTCCAGGCAGCGGTCGACGAACACCCGGCCAATCTGAATTTCAGTCGCCATTTCCGCCAGCTTGAAACGGGTGTTCTGGAAGTCGGCAATCGCCTTGCCGAACGCCTTGCGCTCGCGGGTATATTCCAACGTCCATTGCAGCGCAGCCTCAGCCGACGCCAGTCCGCCAACAGCGACAGTCAGACGCTCCTGCGGCAATTCCTGCATCAGATACGCAAACCCCATCCCGGCCTGCCCCAGCAGGTTTTCTTTCGGCACGCGAACATCCTGAAAGAACAGCTCCGACGTGTCCTGCGCCTTCATGCCGACTTTTTCCAGGCGTTTGCCCTTGGCGAAGCCAGGTGTGTCGGCCTCGACCAGAAAGAGACTGGTGCCCTTCGCGCCCGCCTTCGGATCGGTCTTGGCCACGACTATCACCAGATCCGCAAGATAGCCGTTGGTGATAAAGGTCTTTGAACCATTGATCACGTATTCGTCGCCATCGAGCACTGCGGTGGTTTTCACCCCTTGCAGGTCGGAACCGGCGCCCGGCTCGGTCATGGCAATCGCAGTGACCATCTCGCCAGACACCAGTTTTGGCAGGTATTTGTGTTTCAGCGTTTCACTGCCGTAATGCAGGATGTACGGCGCGACGATGTCGGAATGAAGGGAAAAGCCGATGCCGGTCAGGCCGATCCGACCGATCTCTTCGATGACCACCGCACTGTAGAGAAAGTCTGTACCCAACCCACCGTATTCCTCCGGCAGGTGCGAACAGAGCATTCCCGCCTCCCCCGCCTTGTTCCAGAGTTGGCGGTCGATATAGCCTTGCTTTTCCCATTGACCATGAAACGGCATGGCCTCTTTTTCAAGGAACGTTCGCACGCTGTCGCGGAAAAGTTCGTGCTCGGGACTGAACAAGGTTCTGGGAATCATGCGACACCTGTCGTTATTGTTAGAAGAAATTGACCTTCAGAGACTAAGCCGCGCATCCGATACAGGACACTGGACACATCAGACAAAAAATAAGACGATCCAGCCGTCTGGTGACCACTTTCCCCTATAAGAATAAAGTTGAATTATGTCTAACCAAGTCTCCACGCCCTTGCGGCGCGTCAGCATCCTGGCAATCGACCGGGTTTTCGCTTCCACTCTCATGCAAGCCAAGGATTTCTTCCACTTGGCCAGCTTGCGTTACGGCAAACAACTGGGCCAGGGCCTGACACCGGCGTTCGAAACGCGGCTGGTCAGCCCCGACGGTAAACCGGTGAACAGCTTCAGCGATGTGATCATGCCGGTGGACGGCGGCCTGGAAAACGCCGACGTCATCATCCTCCCGGCGTTCTGGGACGATTTCGAAACCCTTTGCCAACGTTATCCACAGGTCCTGCCGTGGCTGCGCCAGCAACATGCTCGCGGTGCAGTACTCTGCGGCGAGGCCACGGGGGTGTTCTGGCTCGCCGAAGCCGGGCTGCTCAATGGCAAGGAAGCGACCACTTACTGGCGCTTCTTCAATGCGTTTGCCGAGCGCTTCCCGAGGGTTCATCTCAATCAGGACAAGCACCTCACCGACGCCGACAACCTGTATTGCGCCGGCGGCACCACCTCGGCGTGCGATCTCTACATCTACCTGATCGAGCGCTTCTGCGGCGCCAACGTCGCCCAGGCCGTGGCCCGCGACATTCTCTATGAAGTGCAGCGCAGCTACGCGCCGGGACGGATCGGTTTCGGCGGTCAGAAAATGCATCAGGACGTGATCATTCTGCAGATACAGCACTGGCTCGAAGAACATTTCGCCGACAAGTTCCGCTTCGAAGACGTCGCGCGCGAGCACGGCATGAGCATCCGCAATTTCATGCGCCGCTTCCAGACCGCCACCGGCGACAAGCCATTGCATTACCTGCAACGCCTGCGCATCGAAACGGCAAAGGGCCTGTTGTCCGGCAGCCGTAAAAGCATCAAGACCATCAGCTATGAGGTCGGTTACGACGACGCGAGCTTCTTTGCGCGACTGTTCCGCCAGCACACGGAGTTGTCGCCAAACCAGTATCGGCAGCAGTTTCAACAAGCGGCGTAGGCCTGGATCCAGAAGGGCTTCTTGCCGCAAAACAAGACCTGCCATGCAGGTCTTTTCCCACGAAAAAAAACGAATGAAGAGTACCCGCGAGCCCAGTTTGACGGCTATACGCTGATCGCCTGAGACCTCAACATCTTCCCTGCAAACACCATCAGGGAAGATCATCAGTGACTATCGGATCAAGCTACGACTACCCTCCATACCTGCCCCGGGAAAGTGCCCCAAAAAAGCACTCGGCGAAAAGCAAGTGGGCCGCTCGTTTCCCCAACCCACCAGATTTGTGCTTCGACTATCGAGCACTTGTCGAGCAGGCAAGCGGCATCGCCAAGGCAACTGATCCACAGCACAGGATTTGTATCATCGGCGCCGGAGTCACCGGACTGACTGCGGCCAGAGAACTGTATCGCTGCGGCTTCACCCATATATCCCTAATCGAACAATCCACGCGCATCGGCGGCAGGCACCTGACCGTTGCTGGAAGCCGACACTCCACGCAAAGCCATACACCTTTTGAAATGGGCGCCATGCGCATGCCCTTCTTCAACCGGGCGGACGAGGCACCGACTGAGGGCCGGTCGCTGATGGCCTATTACACCAAGGCATTTGATCTGGCGTTTTCGGATTTCCCCAACCCCGGAAGCCAATGGGTCCGCTCGACCGGTATTTATCTTCGAGAGGGACGCATGGGCGGCGGGCCGACGCCGCACATGTTGATATGGACCAACGTCGATGGCGTGACGCCACCTCCGGGCGAAGATCTGCAAAAGGTCTACGCCAAGTGGAAAACCTTTTCCGATCGCATGACCCGGCATGTTGCACAGGTGTATGCCAGCCGGGAATGGGAAGCCATATGGGGCGCCATCGTCGAAAAATACGAGAGCGTTTCGTTCCGCGATCTGGTCCGCATGCCGGCACTGGAAGCCTTGGATGAACGCTCGCCTGGGGACTTCGGTGGCTTGGGAATGTCCGCAGAAGAATCTGCGATTTTCTATGCGATTGGCATCGGTGACGGTAGCTGGGGCGCGTTCTACGATGTCTGCAGCCTTTACCCGTTGCGCACAGCCATCTTCGGATTCAGTAGCCGGTTGCAACTGATCCACGGTCGGGTCGATGCAAAGGGCGATCCGCTGGTCTCACCCTACCTGCACAGCGAAGCTGTTTATGATTGCGCTGGACTCTGCTTCGACAGACCTCGCTACATCGGGCTCGCCGCTTTGAACGAATGCCTGATGTTCATGAAGACTGAGGAAACCGGAAAATCCGTCTACGAACACAGCCGCGAAACAAATACCGGCCTCCTGACCGACTCTTCAGTGACCGGACTCAAAAAACTGACCAATCAGAAAATCCGCGTTTATTTCAATTGGAAATGCAGCCAACCCGAGCACACCCAGGAGCACTTTGAAGACTTTGACTCAGTCATCATGACCCTTCCCTCCTGGCTGATCGAAACGCGCATCAAGCTCGAAAACTTCACCCAGGAAATGCTGCCCTTCGACACCATCAATGCCTATAAAACCGCGCACTGGGAAACCAGTTGCAAGGTCTTCGCACCGTTGAAAAAATCATTTCTTTCGGAGAATTTCAGCATCCCGCAAGCCATCGTCACCGACAGTTTTATCCATGACGTCTACACCTACCGCTACAACGATCACTACAGTTTCGACTGCATTTTGCTGAGTTACACATGGGAGGACGATGCCACCAAGCTTGCCTCCTACAGCGACAAGGAACTGGTGGCCAAGTGCGCCGAGGAACTGGATCGCATCCTCATGAACTGCACCAATATTCAGCAGAAAATCTCACCGTACATTGGTCTTGACCAAGCCGTCGTCCAACGCTGGATGACCGATAAAAATGCGCTGGGTTGTGCAAAGTTATACCGGCCGGGCACCTACTACGATGCCGTGAGCCTGATGAAGTACAACCGGGATTTCGCGCATATGTCCGGCCTTTATTTTTCCGGTGAATCATTTTCTGTCGATGCTGGTTGGACGGAGCCCTGTTTTCGGGGTGCCGTCGATGCCGTCATTCATATTTGCAACAAAACCGCCGCGACCTTCAATGGTGGTTTCTCCATGAATGACTATCCGCACTACCGACTGAAGGCCTGACACGCCCATTCCAGAGCCATGCACCCGGTGCATTGGCTCTCACCCTGTGCCTCCCCTGGAAACCGATTCAACCCTCACTCACCCCATCTTCGGAAACGGACTACAGCCGTACCGGAAGCCGCCGACTTACGCCCCTCTACCGTTTTCGACTCTTATAAACACGCAATTAAACAGCGTGAATAACAATAAAAAAGAGGTCATCGGCAATGAGCGATCCAACAAGCCCTGTTCGTGTAGCAGTCGTGCAATTCGACCCCCAGGTCGGTATCGAGAAATGTGCAAACAACCTGCGCTGTAGCCTGAAATTAGCCGAGGAAGCGGTAAACGGCGGTGCGAATCTCATCGTCCTGCCAGAGCTTTCCAATACCGGCTATTTCTTCAGCAATCGCCAGGATGCCTTTGCCCATGCGGAGTCCGTGCCCGACGGGCCGAGCGTGCAGCTCTGGCTGGACTTCGCGCGTAAACACAAGGTTTACCTTGTGGCCGGCTTGACCGAGCGCGACGGCATGCGTCTGTTCAACACCGGCGTACTGGTAGGGCCCGACGGCTTTATCGGCAAGTATCGAAAAGCTCATTTGTGGAACCTGGAAAAACTCTGGTTCACCCCCGGCGATCTGGGCTTTCCGGTATTCGATACGCCGATCGGCCGCATTGGCTTGCTGATTTGCTGGGACATCTGGTTTCCGGAAGTGCCACGAATCCTCAGCCAGCAAGGTGCAGATATCATTTGCAGCCTGAACAACTGGGTCTGGACGCCACCGCCGCTCTTTGACGAGGCCGGCAAGTGCATGGCGTCATACCTGACGATGACGGCGGCCCACGTAAACAATGTGTTTATCGCGGCGGCCAGCCGGATCGGCGAAGAACGAGGCGCGCGTTACTTGGGTTGCTCGCTGATCGCCGGCACCAATGGCTGGCCGATTGGCCCGGTGGCTTCGGCAGACAAACAGGAGATCCTGTTCGCTGACATCGACCTGACCAGTTCCCGCAGTGCGCCGATCTGGAACGACTTGAACGATCTGCATCGTGATCGTCGAGCCGATCTCTACGATCAGATGCTTGGATATACCCAACACCCTTGTCTGCCGCGCTGATAAGGGGCCATGACTGATGGAATCCACAACTGAAAAAAACCTGCCAAACCGTCTCGCCGCCAGATCATCACTGGACATCGCCATCCTCTTGCTGATTCTCGGCACGGCAGTGCTGATCCTCTGGCTGTCATTCACTCACCGTTCTACTTGGGCTGCCCATTGGCCCGACTATCGTCATCTGCTCTCGAACCTCCCCGAACCAAGTTCGTGGTTGCGCTGGGTACTGGGGGACATCAGCGAGGTTGCGTTCTACAAACACGAGTTCGCCTCCATCGGGTTGTTGGCGGGTGCCTATCTGGCCTACTGGGCGAACCGCACCGGAAAATCCTGGCAAGGCTTCGCCATCTCATACGGCAGCGGATTGTGGCCATGGCTGGTGACCAGCTCGTTGCTGGGACTGCTGCTGAGCAACCTGCTGTGGGGCTGGACGGTAACTGCCAACAGCTGGCAACCCACGTTTGCCGCATTCGTTTCCCTGCCGGCCGCGATGGTGCTGATGTTTGGTGGCGGCTGGAAGGTCACGATCAACGGCGCAATCATGGGCGCCATACTCGTTACCCCGATGTGTTTACTGATCGTCAACTACGTGTGCAACCCACTGGGTTTGCCCGTGGTGATCGGCAATGTCTCGGGCATGGCGGTTGCCAGCGTGGCGGCGTTTTTGCTGTGTCGTTACGTGCCCGGCCTGGTGAAATCCGGTCCCTGCGACAGACCGTCCGACCCAGCGCCGGAAACAGCCATTACCAAAGTGCCTGACTACGGCGTCATCTGGAGCCTTCGCCGGGTCCTGGCTGACTTTTCCGAAGCCCCGTTCTATGGCAACGAATGGGCCAGCCTCGGCCTGATACTGGGCGCGCTGCTGGCGTTCACGCTGAACCCTTTGAGTCCGGCTTACGGCTCGAACTTGTTGCCACAACTGATCGGCGCACAGGCGCTGACCTCGGCATTGGGTGTGGTGATCTGGCGCCGGCACTGGATGACGCTCGGTTGGTATCCCACCTACGTTCCGCTTGTATCCGTGGTGCCGGCGGCGATTCTGACGTACGGCGGTAGCTGGCAAGTCATCGTCATGAGCGCATTGCTGGGGGCCCTGATTGCACCGCCTCTGGCGTGCGCAATCGCGAAACGACTGCCGCCCGACATGCATGGCTTCATCGGCAATGTGCTGTCCATGGCCATCAGTACGCTGCTGATCATTCCGTTTATCGGTTTCCTGATCGCCAACTGACCCACGTCGCCATTCGGCTGCACCACTGACGGGTGCAGCCGACTTCATCACACTCAAGCGAGGTAATCACATGGACTTGCCCAAACTGGCCATCGCCGCACTTGGCGGCACCGTGAGCATGCAAGCCAGTCCTGCGGGTGGAGGTGTTATTCCGACCGTCAGTGGCGAAACCCTTCTGGCGTGCGTGCCGGAATTGACGACGCTGGCCCGGGTGACGATTGAAACCCTCGGACTGCTGCCCAGTGCCTCACTGGATTTCGAGTTTTTGCTGAGCGTACTTTCCTGGGCGAACTTCCAGATCAAGCAAGGCGCTGCGGGTGTCGTCATCATCCAGGGCACCGACACCCTGGAAGAAACCGCCACCTTTTTTGACTTCTTGTGGGCTCACGACGAACCGCTGATCCTGACAGGTGCCATGCGTTCGGCATCTCAGGCGGGGGCTGATGGCCCGGCGAACCTGATGGATGCGTGCAGGGTGGTACTGACATCAAGCAGCCGTCATCGAGGTGTCCAGGTGGCCATGAACGGACAGATTCACTCGGCGAGTGCCGTGCGCAAAACCGACTCATTGGCGTTGCAGGCGTTCTCCTCGCCCATCGTCGGGCCCGCAGGCCTGCTGGTCGAAGACAACGTTCGCTATCTACGCCCGCCGTCCCGGCGCAACGTACTGCCACTGCCGATACAGACCACGCAAAGAATTGTTCTGTTGGAAGCGTCGTTGTCTGCGGACAGTCTGTTACTGGAAAACACCCTTGCTTTGGGCTACGACGGCCTGGTAATTGCCGGTTTTGGGGCTGGACATGTGTCAGCGAGCTGGGCTGACAGGATCGAAACAATCGCCAGTAAAATTCCCGTCATCATTGCCACCAGAACCGGTTCCGGTTCCACGGCTCACTCGACGTATGGCTTCAAGGGCGGCGAGATCGATCTGGCGCGCAGAGGCGCGGTAATGGCTGGTTTTCTGTGCCCGCGCAAAGCCAGAATTTTGCTGTGGCTGCTGGTGGGCTGCCAGCGGCAGGATGACCTGGCGAGTTATATTTTATAAAATTCACACACCACAAAGGATCTTCGGCGCACAAAAAAGGCCTGCATTTGGCAGGCCCTTTTTTGTACTCAGAATTCGCCTACGGCTTATGCGCCCGCGACAGGAATTCGTGGGACTGCATTTCGAGCAAACGGCTGAGGGTGCGCTGGAATTCGAAGTTCAGGCGACCGCCGGTATAGAGATCCTTGAGCTCGACTTCAGCCGAAATGATCAGCTTCACGTTACGGTCGTAGAACTCGTCGACCATGTTGATAAAGCGCCGGGCAATGTCGTCGGTGGTGACGCTCATCTGTTCGACACCGCTGAGCAGGACGGCGTGGAAGATTTTGCCCAGTTCGATGTAATCGTTCTGGCTGCGCGGGCCGTCGCACAGTTCGCGGAAGTCGAACCAGGCCACATCATCACAGGTGCGCAACGCGCGAATTTCGCGGTTTTCGATCATCAGCACATCGTTCTCGATGGCTGCCGTGCACTCCGGCGTCAGCGCGCGGAAGCTTTTGCGCAGGCTTTCGTGGGACGCTTCGTCGAGCGGGAAGTGGAACAGCTCCGCTTGTTCGAGGTGACGCAGACGATAATCGACGCCGCTGTCGACGTTGACGATCTCGGTGTTCTGCTTGATTAGGGCGATGGCCGGCAGAAAACGCGCACGTTGCAGGCCGTCCTTGTACAGGCCGTCCGGCACGATGTTCGAGGTGGCGACCAGGGTCACGCCATTCTTGAACAGCTCTTCCATCAACGTGCCGAGGATCATCGCGTCGGTAATGTCGGAGACGAAGAACTCATCGAAACAGATCACCCGCGACTCGTCGGAGAAACGCTTGGCGATGATTGTCAGCGGGTTTTTCTCGCCGCCGAGGGTTTTCATTTCTTCGTGCACGCGCTTCATGAAGCGGTGAAAGTGAGTGCGGGTCTTTTCCTTGAACGGCAGCGCTTCGAAGAAGGTGTCGACCAGATAAGTCTTGCCGCGACCTACGCCACCCCAGAAGTACAGACCCTTTACCGGCGCTTGCTCTTTCTTGCCAAACAGCTTGCCGAGCAGGCCCGGTTTGTTCTGCGAGGCTGCAACCAGATCGTCGTACAGTCGCTGCAAATGGCGCACGGCGGTTTCCTGCGCGGCGTCATGGAAGAATTCCGGGCGTTTCAGATCAGCTTGATATCGTTCTAGGGGCGTCATAATTCGTTAGCAAGGCAACAAAAACGGGCCGTCACTGTAGCGACGGCCCGTGGGAATGGCAATCGGCCCTTGGTCGGGCCGAGCCGTTGATTATTCCTGAACCGGCGTCAGCGCAACCCGCAAGGAGTCGATCGCGAAGTCGCGAGCAGCACTGTCGCCGAAGGCCGGGCTATCGGCAACACACTCGCCTTCCAGCCAGACGCTGAAGCTCAGGGCTTCGCTGCGCACGTCCAATGGCTGGCCCGCTTGCAGTTGCTTGGTCACCTGCCCGGCGGTTTTACCGTCGGCGAAATTGCGCGACAGCAGCAATTGCTCGCCATCGGCCGCCAGCAGACGGAAACGGAAACTGCCGTCGTCCTCGCGGAAGCTGACAAAACGCGCAGCTTTTGCGGCTTTCTTCTTGATGGTCGCCGCGACTTGAGTCTGGGCCACGAAAGAACGCAGGCCCACCGCTTCACGCAATTCGTTGAGAAACGGCGTCGCCACGGCACGCGCCTTTTTAGCGCCGATTTGCAGGATGTCTTCCAGATCAGCCGGGCGCTCAATCAGTTGGAGGTAACGCTCGCGGGATTCGCCCAACTCGCTGTCGAGCAGTTGAAACAGTCGGTTCTTCGCCTCGCCCCACCCCAGGCCCTGCAACAGTTCGCTACGGAACTCGTCGGACTGCGCCGGGGTGGCGAAGGCCTGGAACAGGGTGAACAGGTGCGAATTGTCCGGATCTTTGGCTTCGCCCGGCGCACGGGAGTCGGTGACGATCCGCGAGATGGCGTCTTTCATCTCTTTGGCGCTGCTGAACAACGGAATGGTGTTGTCGTAGCTTTTCGACATCTTGCGACCGTCGAGGCCTGGCAGCGTCGCGACGCTTTCTTCGATCAGCGCCTCGGGCATGGTGAAGAATTCTTTGCCTTGGCCAAACAGGTGGTTGAAGCGCTGGCCGATGTCGCGGGCCATTTCCACGTGCTGGATCTGGTCACGACCGACCGGGACCTTGTGCGCGTTGAACATCAGAATGTCCGCCGCCATCAGCACCGGGTAGCTGTACAGGCCCATGGTGATGCCAGCATCCGGGTCTTCGCCGGTTTCGACGTTCTTGTCCACCGAGGCCTTGTAGGCGTGGGCGCGGTTGAGCAGGCCCTTGGCGGCAACGCAGGTCAGCAGCCAGGTCAGCTCGGGAATTTCCGGAATGTCGGACTGGCGATAGAACGTCACGCGGTCCACATCCAGACCACCGGCCAGCCAGGTCGCGGCGATTTCCAGACGCGAGCGCTGGATGCGCAGCGGGTCATCGCATTTGATCAGGGCGTGGTAGTCGGCCAGAAAGTAGAACGAATCGGCATTGCTGTCCCGGCTGGCCAGGATCGCCGGGCGGATGGCGCCGGCGTAATTGCCAAGGTGCGGCGTGCCGGTGGTGGTGATGCCGGTGAGAATACGGGTACGAGTCGTCATGGGTAATCGCTTGTCAGACTGCAATCAATTCGAAAGACGCGGCAGGATCAGATCCTTGAGATCGGTCAGCTTGCCATGAAAAAAGTGTCCGCATTCTGCCACTTTCAGCAGCTCATGGGGGCGCTCGAGTTTCGAAGACCAGTCGTAGACGGCTTGCGGATCGATGACCTCGTCGGTTTCCGGCTGAATCAGGGTCAGCTCGCCTTGATGTGGCAGTTGATCCTGATCGCCCAGGCGCATGACTGCAGGCGCGACCATGAACAAATGCTTGAGCTGCTCGCCCTTGGCTTCAAGACGCCCGCCGAGACTTGCTGCAACAAAACCACCGAACGAGAAACCGAACAGGGTCAATGGCAATTCCGGATGTCTGGCCCGCAGCCATTCGGCGACGGCCTGCGCATCGTCGACTTCGCCGGTGCCCATGTCGTGAGTGCCTTCGCTGGCACCAACGCCACGGTAATTGAAACGCAAGGTGATCAAACCGGCGTCGCGCGCGGTGCGTTGCAGGGTCGAGACGACTTTGTTGAGCATGGTGCCGCCCTGCACCGGGTTCGGATGGCAGATCAACGCGATGCCGCGAGGCACTTCGTTATCCAGATACAGTGCTTCCAGTTGACCGACCGGGCCATCAATGACTACAGGGGTTTCGCGCATTAGCAAGGAAGGAACTCCGTGACCTCGAATCGGGTCGACTCGTCTAGCAAATTGTCTGTGCGAGTGTATTGCGAGCGAATCGCGGTATACAGCGCAGGTTCGAGCCGTTAACGTAAAGCAAAGCCGTTTATAGAGGAAGGACTCGTGGAACACTCGCTCTTAGTTTGGTTGTTGCCGACTCTTGCCCTGGTTGTGGGTGTCGCCATTGGATTCCTGATTGCTCGTCTGGTGCCGAACGCCGCGCCGAGCAGCACACAACGTCAGCTGGATGACATTCAGGAACGTTTCGACAGTTATCAGAACGAGGTGGTTACTCACTTCAACAGCACTGCAACCCTGGTCAAGAAACTGACTCAGAGCTATCAGGAAGTGCAGGATCATCTCGCCGAGGGTGCCAACCGTCTGGCCTTGGACGAGCAGACCCGCCAACGACTGCTGGCCTCGCTGCACGCCGACACGGCAGCGGCCCCACGGGAACGCCTGACGCCACCGCGCAATCAGGAACCGCCTCGCGATTACGCCCCAAAAGCCCCGAATGCGCCGGGCATGCTCGATGAGCACTATGGCCTGAAGAAGTAATCAGGTTTCGCGCGACACAAAAAGCCCTCGACAGTGATTGTTCGGGGGCTTTTTTTGTCGCTGATTGGTTGGGTGTCTGTTCTGGCCCCATCGCGAGCAAGCTCGCTCCCACAGTGTTCTGTGTCGATCACAAGATAGAGTTCATACACAAATCCCTGTGGGAGCGAGCTTGCTCGCGATGAGGCCCGAACTGTAGTCACAAAAAACCCGCCCGATCTGTTGAGGATCGGGCGGGCTTTTTTACGCCTGGGGTTCAATCAGACGATCAAGGATACTGCTGAACCGTACCCTGCTGCTGACCACCATACTGCTGTCCCGGGATCGCCTTGAGGTTGACCTCGACCCGACGATTCTGCGCCCGGCCATTGACGTCACCGTTGCTGGCAACCGGGCTATCCGGACCGGCACCGCGCGCCGACAGGTTGGCACCGCTCACACCCTGGGATGTCAGGTAAGTCGCCACGCTCTGAGCGCGACGCTGGGACAGGTCCATGTTGTGCTGACGACTGCCGGTGCTGTCGGTGTAGCCGACAATCTCGATCTGGTTCTGGCTGAACTCCTTGAGCGAGCCTGCCAGGTTGTTCAGCGGTTGATAGAAACTTGAAGCGATATTCGCCGAATCGGTGGCAAACGTGATGTTGCCCGGCATGATCAACTTGATCTGATCGCCTTGGCGCTGCACCTCGACGCCGGTATTGGCCATGCTGGCGCGCAGTTTTTTCTCTTGCTGGTCGGCGTAGTAACCGTAACCGGCAGCGGAAGCCCCCACCACAGCCGCGCCGATCAGCGCACCCTTGCCCCGGTTATCGTGGCCGATAGCGGCACCTGCAAGGGCGCCGGCCAGTGCGCCAAGGCCACCGTACTTCGCGGTTTTGCTCATGCCCTCGGAACCACTGTCGGCCTGACCCTGGTTGTCGTAAGGGTTAGGCGAGGCGCAGCCAGACAGCAAGGCGACAGCCGTAGCGACAATAATCAAACGCTGCTTGGTGAACATGAAGAGCTCCTACTTTTATTGCATTCTGTGGTGCAACGGAACAAGGCATCGGCCTTAGCGGGCGTTGGATCATTCCGGGCGACGAAAATTCCATCGACAACCGTTTTAAGCCCGCACAAAAGGGTTGTCGCGCATCTCATCGCCCAGACGCGTATCCGGACCATGCCCGGTCACCACTGTCGCGTCTTCATCAAGGGTGTACAGGCGCTGCTTGATCGAACGCACGATGGTCGCCTGATCGCCACCCCACAAATCCGTGCGCCCCACCCCGCGACGAAACAGCGTGTCACCGGCGATCAGCAGCTTGGCCTCTGAAAACCAAAAGCTCATGGAGCCCGGTGTATGACCTGGAGTGTGCAATGCCACGCCGCAGCCACAGTCCAATTCTTCATCATCGGCCAACCAGCGATCAGGGGATGGAACCGGGGTATAAGGCACACCAAACATCTGGCATTGCATCTCCAGATTGTCCCAGAGAAACTGATCTTCCTTGTGCAGGTGCAAGGTTGCGCCGGTTTTTTCCTTCAACTGACCCGAGGCCAGGAAATGATCCAGGTGCGCGTGAGTGTGAATGATGCTGACGACCTTCAGGCCCAAGGCATCGAGCCGAGCGAGGATCAGCTCGTGATTGCCGCCCGGATCGACCACGATGGCCTTTTTCGTGACGGGATCGCCGATGATCGTGCAGTTGCACTGCAAAGGGCCGACGGGGAAGGTTTCGCGGATGAGGGTCGGTTTCTGGGACATCGGGGCACGCTCGATAAACAGGGACGGCGTATTTTCGCACACATTGGGATCCCGCCCTTTACCGCCATGTGTTTCGACAAACAACGTCAGCCCAAAACCCCCAACGCCTTCGCCCGCGCCACCGCCTGTGTACGCCGCTCAACCCCAAGCTTGCTGTTGATATGACTGGCATGGGTTTTAACCGTGTGCAGGGAAATGAACAGCTGATCGCTGATTTCTTGGTTTGAGCAGCCTTGGGCAATGAGTTTCAGAACCGACAGTTCGCGGGAGCTGAGCTGTTCGCAGGCTTGCGAGGGCTCTGGAGCAATACGCGCTGCGACAATGGGGAGCCGTTCTGAAAGGCTCTGCGAAACCGCCGCTTTCGCACAGTTCTGCAGTTGCTCGCGAAGCCAGTCGGGGTACTTGCTCAACAAGCCATCAAAAGGCTGCAGCACGCCGCCGCTGGCCACTTCCAGGGACTGAGCGAAGGCTTTCCGGGCTTCAGGCTCACGGTTGTGTGCAAGGAGCAATTCTGTTTTCTGCGTCAGAGCCATCACACTGAGCAACTGCCGACCGGTTTGCTGACCATGCTCAAGTAACGCATTCAATCGCCCCTCGGCCCGCATCGGCTGCACTTGAATGACCTCCAGCAAGGCCTGTTGCAACTCAATATGCAGCGGCAGTTGCGGATGAAATTCCGGGGGCGCTGCCGGCTGTTCGCCGTTGTAGGTCTGGCCCAGTCGCGCGAGCCAGGCTTCCGCCAGATCGGTACGCCCCTGAGCCAGCCAGAGTTCGCATTTGACCAGGGTGATCATCGCCAGATAGTAGATCGGCGGTACGTCCCAGATGTGCATCAGTCGCTCGGCTTCAGCGAGTTCGGCGAAGGCCTTGGCGAATTCGCCGCTGCTGCCTTCAAGCCTGGCGATCACGCAATGGCCGATCAGTACGCTGATGTCGCGACAGGCGCGGGCTTCAGTCAATCCCGCCTGCAAGCGCACCCGCGCCGCCTGCGGCTGCAGACGCAGGGCCAGCAGGAATCCCTCGTACAAGGTCAGCCGGGCGCGTACGGCATAGAGCCGTTGCGGCGACAATCCGTGCAGCCGTTGCAGCCCCTGGCGGACTTCATCCAGTGAGCGCAGGATCTCTCCTCGCGCCTGCAACACTCGTGCTCGGTCGTAATGAGCCAACGCTTCGAACAATGGATTGCCCACCCGTTGCGCCAGCTCCAGAGAATCACGGTTCAGGCCGCGAGCCCGCCATAAGTCGCCGTCGGCAATGGCCAGGTTGGACAGGGTTGAAAGGCACATCAACCGCTGGCCGTAACGCTTGGACGGAAGACTCTCCAGCGCTTCAGTGCAATACAGCAGCGTCAACTCGCGATTGCCGCGACCGCGGGCGATGATGCCGCTCAAGGCCAGCCATTGCGCGAGCATGGACTTCTGCGCGGTGGCCGACGGCGCCGGCAGGAAGCGGCTCAGGTGACTGGCCAGCTCCTCGGCGGCATCCAGCTGACAGGCCAGTCCCAACGCCCAGCTGTAGAGCACGATCAACCGTGGCGTGCTGATCAGCAGGCTGTCGGGCAAGTCCATTTTCCAGCGCAGCAACATGCCGATGTTCTGTTCGGCCAGCAGTTGTTCTTCGGAAAGGTTCTGTACCAGGTTCGCCGCCACGTCCAGGTGCCCGGCGCGCAACGCCTGCTCCACCGCTTCATCGAGCAGGCCCTGAGCATTGAACCAGCGACAGGCGCGCAGGTGCAGGCTGGCCGTTGGCACTATCACCTGACGGGTAGGCCGGGTGCGCAGCAGGTCGGAAAACAGATGGTGATAACGATACCAGTGGCCGTGTTCGTCCAGCGGCACCAGGAACACTTGATGCGCGAGCAGAAACCCCAGGATCTCGGCACTGTCATGCGCCTCGCGAACGGCGTCGCACAGCTCGCTGCAAAAACGGTCCTGAGGCGCTGTGTCATACAGAAATGACTGCACCTCGGCAGGCAGGCAATCGATGACTTCTTCGAGCAGGTAATCGCGAATCAGCCCTTCCCCGCCGTGCAGGGACTGGGGCAATGCGCCTTCGGAGCCGGCTTCGGAAGCCGCCAACAGCCAGAAACGCAGGCCGGCGACCCAGCCTTCGCTGCGCTGGATCAGGCTCTCCAGCGCTTCTCCACGCAAGGACGTGCTGTGTCGATCGAGCAGCGTCAAGGCTTCGTCGTGGGTCAGGCGCAGATCCTGCTCATGCAACTCGAGCAATTGCCGTGACAGGCGCAGACGTGCCAGATGCCAGTCCGGACGCTGGCGACTGGTGACCATCACCAGCAAGCCGTCGGGAAGATGATTGAGGAAGAATTGCAGGCAACGATCGAGCACCGGGCCCTGGGCCAGATGGTAGTCATCGAGTACCAGCAGCAGTGGCGCCGTCGGCAACACATGCACGGCCAGTTCGTCGAGCAAGCCGTCCAGCCATTCTTCGAAGGCAAACGGCTGATGCCGCTGACGCATTTTCAACAGGCCCAGTGACTGCCTGCCCAACTGCGGAAAAAAATCCTGAAGGCCTTCGAGCAACCGCTCGAGAAAACGGCCGGGGTCGTTGTCTCGCGGACTCAGCCCCAGCCACAGACTTTGCCAGTGAGCCGGCAGCCCCTGACAGAACTCCACTGCCAGCGAACTCTTGCCGAACCCCGCTGGCGCGCTGACCAGCAACAGCCTGCCCCCGAGACCGGCACTCAAGCGCTCGCATAAACGAGGCCGCAGTACGTGTCCGTCGGGCAGCGGTGGCCGAAAGAAACGACCGTCCAGTGTCGCGACGGCAATGTTTGCAGGGCCCGGGAGTGGGGACAGATCAGTCATGGCCGGCTCTTGTTTGAATTGCTGTTGGCGGCGTTGCAGATGTCCGCAGACTAGCGGTAAACGAAGAGGTAATGAAGGTTATTGCTACAAATGGCTACAAAAAGTCTACGAACAAAAAAACGCCCCGAACCAGTCGGGGCGTTTTTGAGGATGCGGCCTCTGTTCCGTGCAGGTTAACGAACCCCCTCCTGACGCAACGCAGCCGGGGTAAAGTCGCTCGTGCTAGCAGTGAAGCCGAAGTCATACGCCGATTTTTCTTCGTTCTTCATCCCCAGCGCCAGGTAACGACCCGATTGCAGGTCGTACAAGGCTTCCAGGGTGTACCACGGCACTTGAACGTTGTAGTAATTCTGGGAGTGAGCTTCCGCCACACGCCACAGTTGATTGCGACCGTCATAGTGATCGATCACAGCCGCTTGCCAGGTGTCTTCGTCGATGTAGAAATCACGTTTGGCGTAGATGTGACGCTGACCTTCTTTCAGGGTTGCGACCACATGCCAGACCCGACGCAGTTCATAGCGAGCCAGGTCCTGGTTGATGTGACCTGCCTTGATGATGTCGTCGTACTTCTTTTGCGGCGAGTCGAGCTGGTAGCTGTTGGCAGCGATGTAGATCTCTTTCTTGCCTTCGAGCTTCCAGTCGTAGCGATCCGGTGCACCGTTGTACATGTCCAGGTTGTCGGAGGTACGCAGGCCATCGGCAGCGGTACCCGGCCCGTCATAGGACACTTGCGGTGCACGACGCACACGACGCTGACCGGCGTTGTAGACCCACGCCGAACGCGGCTCCTTCACCTGGTCGAGGGTTTCGTGCACCAGCAGCACACCACCGGCCAGACGTGCCGGCGCGGTCACTTTCTGCTTGAAGTAGAACAGGATATTGCCCGGGTTCGCCGGATCGTAATCCTTCATCTTGTCGCGGAACACGAACTGGTCCTGGAAGTACACCAGGCTGTACGAGCCGTTCGGCTGCGGCGTGGCCTGGGTGATAAGACGGGTCACGCTACCACCGCGATAGCGGGTGATGTGGTTCCAGATGACTTCGACGCCGGTTTTTGGAATCGGGAACGGAACGGCGGTTTCGAAGTTTTCCAGACCGTTGCCGCCGGACACCAGGTTAGTGCTGGTGGCGTTCTTCTTGATGGAGGCGAACACCGCATCCGGCACGGTAGCGCCGCGATGGGAGGGGTAAACCGGCATCTTGAAGGTTTCCGGGTAGCGCTTGAACATCGCGTACTGGCCCGGAGCAAGCTTGTCCTTGTACTGGTCGACGTTCTGCGCCGTGATGGTGAACAGCGGTTTTTCACTGGCGTACGGGTCGGACAGGAAACCTTTGCCGTCGACGTTGCCGGCGTTTTTTGCGATTGGCTTCCAGGCCGGAATCGAACCGTCAGCATTGCCCGCCATCTCGGCGCCCATTGGCGTCAGGCTCTTGCCCAGCTTGTCCGCTTCGGCCGCAGGGACCGCCGCCATGACGCTGGTTGCCAGCAGCGTAAGCCCCAGAAATCCAGCGTGGAACAGACTCTTGGTTGTTTTCATAGGTGTGTTCGTCCTGAATATGCAGTGCTTAGAAGTTCACGCCGAAGCTGAGCGCAACGAAATCGCGATCATCCACGGTTGTGTACTTGCCGTCGAAGAAGTTGGTGTACGCCAAGGACGCTGTGTAGGTGTTCTGGTACTCGGCATCGACACCCAGGCTGACCGCTTTGCGACCTTCCTCGAAGTTGCCGCCAGGGCCAGGCGAATAACCTTCAACGTCATGGGACCAGGCTACGTTCGGCTTGAGGTTCACGCCGGCGAACACGTCGTTGTATTCCCAGATGGCACGACCGCGATAACCCCAGGAGTTGGCCGTAGTGAAACCTTCGTCTTCGCAGTAGCGATTGACGTTGTTTTGTGGTCCACCCGCCAGGGTGCCGCTGTTCAATGTCTGGCACTGACCACCTGGCAATGGACCAGGGCCGTAGCTCGGGTCACGACCGTAACGCGCTTTCGACGTACTTTCCAGCCCGCCAACATGGGTCCAGCCCACCTCGCCAACCAGGGTCAGTCGCTCCGCGCCCATCACTTGGTCGAAGAAGTGAGTGAGGGTCGTCTGCAGCTGCGTCACTTCCTTGCGGCGATAGCCATGTTGATCCGCCCCCGGACGTCCTTGAAGTACGGAAACGTTAGGGTTCAGCGGCGTCAGGCCAGAGAAAAGGATGTCGGTGGTGTTGAGTTGTACCGGCGCATTCGGACGGTAGCTGACTTCACCGCTCCACGCGGTACCGGTTGGCAATGTGGTGGAGAAACTCAGGCCATACAGGCGGATATCTTCCGGGTACTCGACGAAGTAGCTGGAGTTACCCGCCACCTGCAACGGCAGCAACGTCGGAGCCAGGCCCGCCGCGACACCGGCCGGAATACCAGCGCCTATCAGGGAGCCCACCAGGCCCGCCGCGCTGTAGGCGCTCGCCGGACCACCCTTGCCGCTGAAGATTGGCGCACGGCTATGGTAGTTCATGAAATAGCCACCGAATTCGGTGTCCAGCGGTTCGAACATGTACTTGAAGGACACGCCAAACTGGCCGCTGTCACGTGCATCGCGATCCGGTCCGCGACGAACGATGACGCCTTCGTCCGGGTCGCCCCAGCTTACGCCCCGAGCAGCCAGGGTGTTGATCGCCCTGGTTCGCAGCGCGGCCGGCAGTCCAGCGCCCGCCAGCGCGCTGTTGAGGCCGTTACGGGTACGCAGCACGGCCAGGTTGTTGTCGCAGCCATCCGAGATCACGTCCGGTTGCGAGAAGAACGTGCCGCAGTTGTCGGTAACGGTCTGGTCCCATTCCAATTGATAGAAGGCTTCCGTCGAGAGGTTCTCGGTGAGGCTCTGGGACACGTAGAACATGTTGACCGGGATCAGGCCTTCCTTGATCTCGGCACCTGGACGACGAAACGCGGAAACGTCGATCGGGTTGATCGAGTTGATGCCGCCGCCGATGAATGTACTCTCGCCCCAGCTGACCACTTGCTTGCCCAGACGCACGGAACCCGGCTGATCGGCAATCGCGTAGTTGTGGTAGACGAAGGCGTCGAGGATCTGCCCGCCGGAGGACTTGGCGCCTTCCTTGCGGTTGCTGTCGCTGATGTCCTTGAACAGACGGTCTTCGTCCTTGAGTTCGAAGTCATACCAGTATTTGCCCCGGACGAAGATGCCGGTGTCGCCGTATTTCAATTCAAGGTCATGGATGCCCTTGAAGATCTTCGAGAAGGTTTCCCCGCTCTTGAAGTTCAAGTGGCCGTCATCAGAGGTCTGGGACAGACCGCGGCCACCGTTGTTGACGCCGATGAGGTTCTTGTTGGCACTCTCAGTGGACCAACTGGCACCGATCGACAGGGATGAATCGAACTGACCTTCGATTTCACCAACGTTGAAACTGACGCCGAATGCGGGCCCGGCGAGCGTAGAGGCAAGACTGACGGCCAGAGGCAGTTTTGCCCGGCGCCAGAACTGGTTTACTGATGTCATCGACGCTACTCCATGTGCATTATTGTTATGGCAGTGAGTCCTTTTAAAAACGCTGTGGTTGACTGAGAGCCAAGGCTTCCCGAAGTCACGCCAAAGTTGCATCGCCCCGTTTTGTGCGTTTGCCCCGTTCTTAAAAATCCTTGAGCGGACTATAGCCAGCAGGTAGTACTGCTTGATCCCTCTAAAGTGTGATTTGCAGCTGCCAGCCACTCTGGAACAGTCCTTTCGCCAAGCCGACACCTGTCGGCACGGGAAGGATGGCTGAAAATTCGGATTTGACAAGCCAAGCGCTTGCTTGGTGGGGCTGGCGTGCCTTTTCAGGCACGCCGCAAGACACTTAAAGCGTCGAGAGGAAGGTGCTGTTGTTGGCTTGCCACTCGGTGATGTCGACGCGAATCCGCTTCTTGTCGAGCTTGCCGACACTGGTCTTGGGAATTTCAGTAACAAGGGCGATCTGGCTGGGGATGGCCCACTTGCTCAGGTGCCCCAGCTCGACAAACGGCTTGAGGTGTTCCTTGAGTTCCTTGGCCCCGATTACATGGCCCTCGCGGATTACCAGCAGTGCAAATGGCCGCTCGCCCCATTGCGGATCGGCGATGCCCACCACTGCTACTTCGCGTACCGCAGGGTGGCGGCTGATCAGGTCTTCGAGGTCCAGGGAGGAAATCCACTCGCCGCCAGTCTTGATCACGTCCTTGATCCGGTCGCGAATGTCGATCACGCCCATGCTGTCCAGTGTCGCCACGTCACCGGTGTGCAACCAGCCGCCGGCCCAGAGCTCGGCGCCCTTCTGCGGCTCATTGAAATAACCTTCGGTGAGCCACGGCGCACGCAACACCAGCTCGCCCTGGGTCTCGCCATCGGCGGGCAGGAAATTGCCGTCGGTGTCGACAATCGCCGCTTCCACCAGCGGCCCCGGCACGCCGGCCTTGATTCGATACGTGGTGCGTTCGTCTTCGGTGCCCGCCATCAACTCATCGTTGAGGTGCGCACACGAGATCAGTGGCCCGGTTTCCGACATGCCGTAGGCGGCCGTCAGCTGAATGCCATTGGCTTTGGCGGCTTCGTACAACGAACGGTTCAACGCACTGCCGCCAATGACAATTTTCCAGCCACCGAAGTCCGTGCCTTGCGCAGCCTTGGCGTTGAGGACCATTTGCAGGATCGTCGGCACGCAGTGTGAAAAGGTGACCTTTTCCTTGCGCCACAGCTCCACCAGATATTCCGGGTCGTAGCGACCGGGATAGACCTGCTTGAGCCCGAGCATGGTGGCCACATACGGCAAGCCCCAGGCGTGCACATGGAACATCGGAGTGATCGGCATGTACACGTCGTTGGTGCCCAGCAGTCGCACGCTGTCGATGGCGCCCATGATCGTCGACACGCCCATGGTGTGCAGCACCAGTTGCCGGTGGGTGAAATACACGCCTTTGGGATTGCCGGTGGTGCCGGTGGTGTAGAACGTGGTCGCGACCGAATTCTCGTCAAAGTCCTGGAAGTCGTATTGCGTACTCGCGGCCGCCAGCAACTGCTCGTACTCGCCGACGAGGTTCGGCAAGTCGGCGGTTTTTTCCGGCAGGTCGGTCAGCAGCAGGGTTTTCTCCACTGAGGTCAGGTGCCCGGAAATCGCGTTGTACAGCCCGACGAACTCGCTGTTGACCAGCACGAAGCGGTCCTCGGCGTGGTTCATGGTGTAGAGAATCTGTTCCGGCGACAGGCGCACGTTGATGGTGTGGATCACCGCGCCGATCATCGGGATGGCGAACATGCATTCCAGATAACGATGGCTGTCCCAGTCCATCACCGCCACGGTATCGCCGGCCTTGACGCCCGCCGCCGTGAGTACGTTGGCCAGGCGTGCGACCCTCTCGATCAGGGTTGGATAGCTGTATCGCAACTGATCACGGTAGATGATCTCGCGGGTTTTCTCATAGCGCGCGCCGGACATCAGCAGCCGTTTGATCAACAGCGGGTACTGATAAGCGCCTTCGGCTGGGGGGATAACGCGAGTCTGCAACATAAGAATCCCTTTTCTGACTGCACGGTCGTGACTGAAAGTAAGCACTCTAGTGACCTTCAACGCCAGCCAAATCAGCCAAAGGGATGATTTGCAACATTCAGCAAATGCTAGCGTTGCGCCAGCATTCGTAGGGACTGCCGCAGACTGCGATCTTTGATCCTGGCTCGACTGAGAACGCCAAAAGATCGCAGCCTGCGGCAGCTCCTACCTCGATCAATGCATTTCGGTGAATGCGAGTTTTACGCCGATGGCGATCAGCACGGCGCCCATGGTCCGGTCGAACCAGTGGCCCATGCGGGCGAAACCGGCGCGCACACGCTGCTGACTGAACAGCATCGCCACCAGGCAGAACCAGACGGCGGTAGCCGCTGCGAGGTAAATCCCGTAACCCGCCTGCACTGCCAGCGGTGTGTGCGGATTAATCACCACGGTAAACAACGACAGGAAGAACAGCGTGGCTTTCGGGTTCAGACCGTTAGTCACGAAACCCGAGGTGAAGGCGCCTCGAGCGGTGCGCTCGCCGGCTACCTTGTGCAGATCGTCAGCCGCAGGTGGGACCGGTTGCGCACGCAGGGCCTTGAAGCCGATGTACAGCAGGTAAGCGGCGGCGGCCCACTTCAAGGCGTTGAACAGCACGATCGACTGGGACACGATCAGGCCGATGCCGAGCAGCGAATAGCCGACGTGCAGGAAAATCGCCGTACCGACGCCCAGCGCGGTCCAGGTGCCAGCGCGACGACCGTGGGTCACGCTCTCACGCACCACCACCGCAAAGTCCGGGCCGGGGCTGGCGACGGCCAGCAAATGAATGAAGGCGACGGTCAAGAACTCTGTCCAGTACATGGGGGCTCCTCTGGGGCTGATCAGTCGAATTAAAGGCTGCATCTCCCCTGTGGGAGCGGGCTTGCTCGCGAAGGCGGTGTGTCAGACAACGGAAATGTTGAATGTTAAACCGCTTTCGCGAGCAAGCCCGCTCCCACAGGTTCGGCGTCTGGCCTGGCCGTAAGTAACGATTTGTTTCATCTGGTAGGCTCCGCAGATTACGCCTTCCATTCAATGCACAAAAGGTACAGTTGATGACGACCCCTCGCCGCGCCGTTTTCCTCGACCATCCATCGCTGGACCTTGGCGATCTCGACCTCAGCCCCTTGCGTGCTTGCTTCGACGATTTGCAGCTATTCGCGCAGACCACGCCCGAACAGGTCATCGACCGTCTCAAGGGCGCCACCGTCGCCATCACCAACAAAATCCTGATCGACGCCGCGGCCATTGCCGCCAGCCCCGAGCTGAAGCTAATCCTGATCACCGCCACCGGCACCAACAACGTCGACCTCGCCGCCGCCCGCGCCCATGGCATTACTGTGTGCAACTGCCAGGGTTATGGCACGCCATCGGTGGCGCAGCACACGATCATGTTGCTGCTCAACCTGGCGACGCGCCTCGCCGATTATCAGAAAGCCGTCGGCGAAGGTCGCTGGCAACAAGCGAAACAGTTCTGCCTGCTGGACTACCCGATCGTCGAACTGGAAGGCAAAACCCTGGGCTTGCTCGGTCACGGCGAGTTGGGGGGCGCGGTTGCACGACTGGCGGAAGCCTTCGGCATGCGCGTGCTGCTCGGGCAGATTCCGGGACGTCCTGCCCGGCCGGACCGTATGCCGCTACATGAGTTGCTGCCGCAGATCGATGCGCTGACCCTGCATTGCCCGCTCAACGAACATACTCGTCACTTCATCGGTGCCCGCGAACTGGCGTCGATGAAACCGGGCGCCTTCGTGGTTAACACCGCCCGTGGTGGCTTGATCGACGAACAGGCGCTGGCCGAGGACTTGCGCAACGGCCACCTGGGTGGCGCCGCCACCGATGTGCTGAGCGTCGAACCGCCGACCGGCGGCAACCCGTTACTCGCCGCCGACATTCCACGATTGATCGTCACGCCGCACAACGCGTGGGGCAGTCGCGAGGCGCGGCAGCGGATCGTTGGCCAATTGACCGAAAACGCTCAGGGCTACTTCAGCGGTAAAGCGCAGCGGGTCGTCAGTTGATAGACTGCGGCACTTTTTTTCAGGGAGCAGAGTATGGATCCGCGCAGTGAAGTACTGCTTCGTCAGGCCGAGTTGTTCCAGGGTTCGGTGCTGCTGGCCGGTTTGCCCGCCGATGATTTGCTGGGGCGTCTGCCCGACGCCCATGGCTGGTGCTGGCACGCCGGCGACCAGGCCGCGCTGGACGCTCGCTTCGCCGAGCGCAGCCATTTCGGCGTGACCGCGCCCGAGCGCGAGTTCGATACCGCTGTGGTTTTTCTGCCCAAGTCCAAGGACCTCACCGACTACATCCTCAACGCCCTCGCCTCGCGACTGGCTGGTCGTGAACTGTATCTGGTGGGTGAAAAACGCAGCGGCATCGAAGGCGCGGCCAAGCAGCTCAACCCGTTCGGCAAACCGCGCAAGCTCGACAGCGCGCGTCACTGCCAGCTCTGGCTGGTCACCGTGGCCAATGCACCCGAAGCCAAGTCGCTGGAAAGCCTGGCCCAGACCTACGAATTGCCACTGGCCGAAGGTCCGCTGAAAGTCATCAGCCTGCCCGGTGTGTTCAGCCACGGTCGCCTGGATCGCGGCAGTGCGTTGCTGCTTGAGCATCTGGACAAACTGCCGAGCGGTCATTTGCTGGACTTCGGCTGCGGCGCGGGCGTGTTGGGCGCCGCGGTCAAGCGTCGTTATCCGCACAATCAGGTCACACTGCTCGACGTGGATGCTTTTGCGGCCGCCAGCAGTCGCTTGACCCTGGCCGCCAACGGCCTGGAAGCAGACGTGATTACCGGTGACGGCATCGATGCGGCGCCGATGGGTTTGAGTGCGATTCTGAGCAACCCGCCGTTCCATGTCGGTGTACACACAGACTATTTCGCCACGGAGAACTTGCTGCGAAAAGCAGCCAAACATCTGAAAAACGGCGGCGAACTACGTCTGGTCGCGAACAGCTTCCTGAAGTACCAGCCGTTGATCGAAGAGCACCTCGGGGTGTGCGCGATCAAGGCTGAAGGGCAGGGTTTCAGGATCTACCGGGCCAAGCGCGGCTGAAACTTCTTTTAAAAAAGAGGCTTGCCCAATCGGATTTGCTTAGGCAGAATCCGCTCCGTCCTAGGGGAGTAGTCTCCCACGAGCGCCATGCTCGTCCGGCATACGTCAACATACTTGGTCCTCAGACCATGGCGTATGCGACCCACGCGACCGCATCAGACGGATCGCCAGGGTTTGACAAGACCTATGACACGAACACCTTACCCGGGGCGGGAAGGCTGTACGTGTCATAGCCGTGTCGACCCGCCCCTTAGGAAAACCCTGATGCTGGATTCACTTCTCGTTCCCACCGCAATCGTTGCCTTGGCCGAAATCGGCGACAAGACGCAATTGCTCGCGCTCATTCTCGCTGCCCGTTTTCGCAAACCATGGCCGATCATCGCCGGCATCGTCGCCGCAACCCTGGCCAACCATGCGGCAGCCGGTGCGGTAGGCGCCTGGGTCGGCAGTTTCTTCTCGGATACGACGTTACACTGGATTCTCGCCGCGAGCTTCGCCGCGACGGCGTTGTGGACCCTGGTGCCGGACAAGATGGATGACGACGAAGCCAGCACCGCCCGCAAGTTCGGGCCGTTCCTGACCACGCTGATCGCGTTCTTCCTCGCGGAAATCGGCGACAAGACCCAGATCGCGACAGTAATGCTTGCTGCGCAATACCCGGAACTGTGGCTGGTGATCATCGGCACCACCGTGGGCATGTTGATTGCCAACGTGCCGGTGGTGTTGGCGGGTAACTTTGCGGCGGACAAACTGCCCCTGACGTTGATCCGTCGCCTCGCAGCATCGGCGTTCTTCGTCCTGGCGATTGTCGCGGTGTACAAGGCGATGCAGAGCAGCGGGTGGGTTTGACGCGGTTAGTCAGTAATACCGTGTAATCGTTCTTCGCGAGCAAGCCCGCTCCCACATTTTGACCGCATTTCAATGTGGGAGCGGGCTTGCTCGCGAAGGCGTCATTAGCCTCAACACATGACAATCAGGATTTCGGCGCTTTCTCGTACAACGGCATCACCTTCGGAATCGCCGCCTGCAACGAAGCAATCCGACTGCTCGACGCAGGGTGAGTGCTCATGAACTCCGGCGGCGAACCTTCCGAGGCCTTACTCATCTTGTTCCACAAGGTGATCGCGGCGTTCGGGTTGTACCCGGCGCGGGCCGCCAGCTCCAGGCCGATCAGGTCAGCCTCGTTTTCGTTGGCGCGGCTGTTCGGCAGGGTCATGCCATAGTTGGCCACGGTGTCCGCCAGGGCGAGGCTGTCCTGGCCCAGACCGAACAAGGCACCGGCGCCCTGCTTGGCCATTTCGATACCGTACGCCTTGGACATCGCTTCACGACCGTGCTCGCGCAGGGCGTGGGCAATTTCATGACCCATGATCGCGGCGATTTCATCGTCGGTGAGTTTCAGGCTGTCAATCAGTCCGGTGTAGAAAATGATCTTGCCGCCAGGCCCGCAGTTGGCGTTGAGCTCGTCACTCTTGATCAGGTTGACTTCCCATTTCCACTGGGCCGAATCAGGACGAAAAATCGGCGCCTGGGCAATCAGTCGATTAGCGATCGTCTGGACGCGCTTGGCATCGTTGCTGGTCTTGTCCAGCACGCCTTTGCTGGTCGCCTCGCCAACCGTCTTTTGATAAGACTGGGCATACATCTGGTTGACTTCGTCCGTGGATAACATGCTGAACATGTACTGTTTGCGCTCCACGCCCACGGCGCCGCCGCTGGTGGTGTTGACCGATTGACAACCGGCGAGTAACAGACCCGCGCTCAGTGCACACAAAACCAATCGCTTGCTCATCAAAAAACTCCCTGAAAACATGCCGGGTATCCTAGGCGGGGAAATGTATCGGCGCCAGATACAACAGACATTCAGACGCATATTTCGGACAAAGCTCTCATTGCCATAGAAAAAAATTCACATAACTTCCCCCGCCACGGCCGGTATCCGCCCGCAATGATTCATTTGCGACATCGAACACTCCAAAACAGCCATTTCGCACCACCCCGCTCATGCCCATCACCCCCTCTGCCGATACACCACCGCAGATGTCCTCTTGCGTGCGGAGCACCCATGAAATTCAAGTCGATCCAGTTTTCCGTGGCGGCCCTGGCCGGTGCCATTGTTTTAAGCGTCGTGGCGGCGCTGGTGCTGTACGCGCTGTTTTCCGGTGCACGCACTCAAGACATGGTTCAAGAGCGGACGCAGGCGCAATTCGAGCAAGTCATCGAACAGCGCCTCACGTCTCTGGCGCAAACCCAGGTCAGTCAGATCCAGCGCGAACTTGAAGCACCCCTGCTGATTGCCGGCGGACTGGTGCGGGTCAACGCCTTGATCGGCACGCCGGGCGCCGACGGTCAGCCGCAACTGAGCTTGAGCCGTGAGCAATTGATCAGCCTGATCAAGGAAAACGTCGCCAAGAACCCGAAGATCCTCGGCACCTACATCGGCTGGGAAAAAAACGCCCTCGACCACAACGACGCGGCCTACGTCGACACTCAGGTGGCGGGCATCGACGCCAGCAACGGGCGCTTCCTGCCGTGGTGGTTCCGCAATGAGGACGGCAGCCTGGGCCTGGACAAACTGGTGGACGTCGACGACCAGAAAACCCTGTCCACCGGAGTGCGCGCCAGCGAATACTACTTGTGCTCGAAAGAAACCAAAAAATCCTGCGTGATCGATCCGGCCCCCTACAAGGTCGGCGACAAGATCGTCATGCTCGCCTCCTTTATTGAACCGATCATGCTCGACGGCGCCTTCCAGGGCATCGTCGGCGCGGACCTGTCGGTGAACTTCATTCAGGAAATGCTCCTGGGCGCGAACCAGAAGTTGTACAGCGGCTCGGGCGTCATGGCCCTGATTGGCGGAAATGGCCGGATCGTGGCCTATACCAAGGACCCGAGCAAATTCGGCGAGAAGGTCAGTGACATCCTCGACAGCCAACAGATCGCCAACATGGCCAATCTCAAGCGCGGCGAAGTGACCTACACCGTCGACAAGGCCAAGGGCCGGATCGAGTTGTACCTGCCGTTCGGCATCGGCCAGACCGACGCTCGCTGGACACTGATGCTGCAGCTGCCGCTGAACGCAGTGATGGCCGACCTGCAAAAACTTCAGGGCGATCTCGATGCGCAACGCAAATCCGACACCTTCGGCATGGCCATGGTCGGTTTGCTGATCGCCGGTATCGGCTTGCTGGTGATCTGGCTGGTGGGCCACGGCATTGCCCGGCCGCTCAAGCAGATGGTCGCCATGCTCGACGACATTGCCAAAGGTGAAGGCGACCTGACTCGCCGCCTGACCAGCGATCGCGCCGACGAACTGGGCTCGATCGCCAAAGGGTTCAACACCTTCCTGGCCAAGTTGCAGGCGATGATCACTCAGGTCGTGACGTCGGTGCAGAGCGTCAGCGATTCGTCGGAACACACCGCTGATATCGCGATTCGCACCAACATTGGCGTGCAGAAGCAAATGGTCGAGATCGATCAGGTCGCCACGGCGGTGCATGAAATGACCGCCACCGCCCAGGACGTGGCGCGCAACGCGACCCAGGCGGCGCAAGCGGCCAGCCATGCGGATCAGGCGGCGGCTCAGGGCAAACAGATCGTGCGGGATACGTCGAATTCGATCGGTGTACTGGCAGTGGAAATCGGCAAGGCGGTGAGCGTTGTGCAAACCCTGGCCAAGGACAGCGAGAACATCAACGCGATCCTCACCGCCATTCGCGGTATCGCGGAACAGACCAACCTGCTGGCCTTGAACGCCGCGATTGAAGCGGCACGCGCCGGTGAACAGGGCCGTGGTTTTGCGGTGGTAGCCGATGAAGTGCGTAACCTGGCGCAGAAGACCCAGAAGGCCACTGAAGAAATCCAGACCATGATCCAGCATCTGCAACAAGGCACGCGCGATGTGGTGCGGGTGATGGAGGACAGCCAGAGCCGTACCGATGAAAGCGTGCAACAGGCGGCGAAAGCGGCCGAAGCGCTGGATGCGATCACTCAGGCAGTGTCGGTGATCAATGACATGAACACCCAGATTGCCAGTGCGGCCGAGGAACAGAGCGCGGTGGCGGATGACATCAACCGTAACGTGATCAACATCGGGCAAGTGGCCAATGAGGTGGCGGGTGGGGCAGATGAGTCGAGCGCGGCGAGTGCGGATCTAACCAAGCTGGCCGAGCAGCAGCGGCGGTTGATCAATCAGTTCAAGGTTTAAGGATTGCCGGAAGGTCTTGCGGACCTTATCGCGAGCAAGCTCGCTCCCACAGGTATTGTGAACGCCGCAAATCCCTGTGGGAGCGAGCTTGCTCGCGATGGCGTCAATCCAGGCAGCACATCAACCCGGGGTCAAACACTCCGGTCCATTGAGCTTCGGATCATTCACCAGATTCGCCAACACCCGCTCGCGCAGCGCCGCGGGCTCACTGGCCAGCAACCCCTGCAACACATGCAACGGCGTCTCGGGATCAAGCCACGCCGCCTGCCCCGCCGCATCCAGTATCAACGGCCGACGCTGGCTCGCCGCCGGCTGGGTAATCACTGCCGTGCTCAACCACACCTGTTCCTGCACCGGATAGGCTTCCCAGATCGCCGCAAAAAACAGCGTCGAGCCCTCCCCCGGCGTCAGCCAATACGGTCGCTTGCGGGTGGTGCCGCGCCATTCGTAAAAACCGTTGGCCGGCAGCAGGCACCGGCGCTCGCGCAGTGCCTGACGGAACATCGGTTGCTCGGCCACGGTTTCGGCCCGGGCATGGGCCGGCGTGCGGGACAGATCGGTCAGCCACGGCGGCGTCAAACCCCAACGTGCGCGGGCCAGTTCACGCTGGCCGTCAACGCCGGCACGCAGCATCAATACCGAATCGTTCGGGGAAATATTCCACTGGGCCTGCTGATCGACGGGAAAGCCAGGCAAGGCCGCGAAGGCGGGGTTCCAGCGAAACAGGGCATAACGTCCACACATGGGGCAACACGACTCTTGATAAAACGAACGTCAGCCTAACAGACCAGCGTGCCGGGAAAGCTTTCCGGTTCATCACCGGGCAACGGCAGCGCGGCATTGTACGCGTTGATCAACTCCCGGGCGTATTCGGCCTGGTCGTTATCCACCGACAAGCCAAGCAGGCCGAAGATCGGCAATTCGCCAGTGCCGCCAAGTAAATCACGCCCGACCAGATGCGCCTCGATGCCCTCGCTGGCGAGCATGCCTTGCAGCAGCTCGCCTTCCATCAGGTTTTCCGGTTCGTAGATTCGCTGCATAGATGCCCCTCACTCGTTTTCACTGAAAACTTCGAGATGCCATTCCTCTCCATGGACCTGCAACACGAAGGTAATCGGCCGACAACACACCTGACAGTCCTCGATATAGGTCTGATCACCCCCTGACAGATCGACAGACGTCTCAACCTCTTCCCCACAATACGGACATTCATACTGCGCAGTTTCCAGCATCGCGGTCTCCAGGGTGACTTGTGCGTATAATCGCCGGTCTATTTGCAGGGCTATTTTTGTCTGGCGGACTTTTCAGACCGTGCCCCGTTGGTTTTCGATCAAAACCTTTACTTACCCTAGCCGTTTCCAACAAGAGAGCATGATGGGCGAATTCGATGCCATCCGACCTTACGACGACAGCGAAGTCCCAGCGGTGCTGGCACGCTTGCTCGGCGACAAGGCGTTTCTAGATATCCTCACCCACTTCCGCTTCCCGCGTTTCGCCGGTGCCTTCGGCTGGATGCTTAAACCTCTTATAGCTCATCGGTTGCGCCGTGAGTTCGCCGGTATCAATTCGGTGGCCACGCTGCAGGACAAAGTCGAGTATTACGTCGACCACACCATCGAACGCGCCACGGACGGTGTGACGTACACCGGCGTCGAGCAGTTCAAGTCCGGCAGCGCCTACCTGTTCATCGCCAACCACCGCGACATCGTAATGGACCCGGCCTTCGTCAACTATGCCGTGTACCACGCCGGCCTGCCGACACCGCGCATCGCGATTGGTGACAACCTGCTGCAGAAACCCTTCGTCAGCGACCTGATGCGCCTGAACAAAAGCTTCATCGTGCACCGCTCGATTACCGGTCGCCGGGAAAAAATGGCGGCTTATCAACTGTTGTCGGCCTACATCAACCACTCGATCCGCAACGATTGCGCCTCGATCTGGATCGCTCAGGCCGAAGGCCGGGCGAAGGACGGCGACGACCGCACCGAGTCGGCGATCCTCAAGATGTTCCACATGAGCCGCAAGGACGAGCCATTCGGCGAAGTCATCCGCTCGCTGAACGTCACCCCGGTATCGATCAGCTACGAGTACGATCCGTGCGACCAGGCCAAGGCACGCGAGCTCTACATTCGTGCCACCACCGGCAGCTACACCAAAGTGCCGGGCGAGGACGATGTGAGCATCGCCAAGGGCATCACCGGCTACAAGGGCCGCGTCCACGTGAACTTCGCCGCGCCGATCACCCAGCTGTTCGAAGACACCAAGCAATTGGCGATCGAGATGGACAGGCAGATCCTCGGCGGTTACCGCTTGTTCCCGGTGCACTACCTGGCGTATGCGCAGTGGAAAGACGCCGATCCGCAGCTGCAGGTGCCCAAAGCGGCTGAAGTGTTTGCGGCTGACGAACTGGCCAAGGCCCAGGAAGAATGGCAACAGCGTCTGGACGCATGCCCTGAAGAGCATCGTCCGTTTCTGGTGCTGCAATACGCCACGCCGGTTCGCAATCAGTACCGGGTGAAGGCGCGATTGCCGCTGTAAAGTTTTTTGGCTGGATACGACAACGGCGCCTTGTGGCGAGGGAGCTTGCTCCCGCTGGACTGCGCAGCAGTCCCCTTTCTTATTGACAAAAAGGGGGCCGCTTCGCGGCCCAGCGGGAGCAAGCTCCCTCGCCACAGGTTTTACATTAGAGGTTCAAACGCGAGTGCTGATCCACGACACCAGCAATGCCAATCCCAGGCAAGCAGAACCGAGACGATAGAAAAACCGGTTCATACGCAAGGTTTCCCAATCCAGCACGGGCTCTTCACTGGGACGGCTCTGTCGCTGCGCTGCCAGACTGGGCTGCGCGCCCGAAACCCCTACCCGCCGCTTTACAACAAATAACTCACCATTTGGCAGATTCCTGTCTTGCGTCACGGCTTCGTCATCTGAATACGCCAGTCTCTCGCCCCATCAAAACAGACACGGAAACCGTCATGCTTCACGCCGAAAACCAGGATCGCCTCTACCTCATCGCGCAAAGCGACGAACAACAAGCCTTGGTTGGCAGTCTTGCCTTCAACGTCCAGGATCGTCATTGGCTGGTGTATTGCGCACTGGGCGGGCATCAACATGCGGATTTGCCGGAGGCGGATTTGCTGACGGGTGTGAGTGTGCTTGAGTTTTATTCCGAAGCCGCCTGACACCCACACCCTGTAGGAGCGAGCTCGCTCGCGAAAAACGTAAAGGCACCGCGTTTATTCAGGTTGCACGCGTCATCGTTCACGTCCTTCGCGAGCAAGCTCGCTCCTACAGGGCTCGCATTATTCGCCGAGGATCTGACCAATCGTCGGGTCCTTGAACAGACGCGTCAACGCGTCGCTCAACACATCGCTGACCAGCTTGGTGTTGGTTTCCTGATTCGGCGCCATGCCGAAACGCTGATCAAGCGACGCACCGTAACGGCCGCTGTAGCGGCGATTGGCGTTCTGTACGTCGGAGCGGAAGGTCGCGCCGATGGTCGCTTCAGTCACGTACATGCCCTCTTTGGGCGACTGGTACTTCAGCTCGTCCAGGGTCACGGTCAATTGCGGTGCATTCAGCGCATTGGACGTCGGGGTAAAGCCCAGCAGGCGCACGGCCGCTTCGGCCTGGGCCTGCAACTTCGGCAGGATCTGCGCGCCCTGCACCGTGATCGCACTGGTCTCCGGATACAGACCGCCACGGGTACCCAGGGTTGGCGACCGACGACCGTCCACCACACGCACCACCACTGGCTGACCATGGCCGACCGGCGCCAGCTGAGTCGTCAGCTTCGGCTCCGGGTTCAGTTGCTGCGGGCTGTGGGCGCAACCAACCAGGGTCAAACTGGTCACAGTGATCAAACCGAACAACAGGCGTTGCAACATGCTCTTCTCTCCAGAATCAGGCACAAACAGGCCGGCAGTATAGCGGTGCGCCATCGTCGCGAACTAGCACCTCGCAGTGAATACTGAAATGTCTGACAAACCCTTGGGAAACCGGTTCCTGTCACACAGATGTCACCGCCCATACACTTGTATGTCACGGCGCTCTGACATCCTTCACGGCAGTCACCCCTTCAAGGTACTTTGCCATGCGCCACCTGATCTCGCTGTTCGCGCCACGCCCATTGCATCGCTGCTTCGCCTTGCTCGACCGCAACGGTCATTGCCAGGCGTTCAAGCAGTGCAGCCTGCAGCCGATGGGCGATGGCTGGGTCGAAATCGAAGAAATCCGCCTCAACTGGCTGCACCATCCCTTGCCCGCCAGTGCCCGTGTCAGCCAGCCCCAACCGCGCGCGCGGGCGCAACAGCTGTTGGCCACCTGACCAGACGCCTAATAAAAGTCATTAAACACGTCCTTTTCCCTGCATTTCTTAGATACAATCTCCCCCCGATTATAAGGACGTCTCCTGATCGGGCCTCGCAGCATCGTCAATGCTTCGGTATTGGCACCCCGCACCGCCCACAGAGAGCCGCCCACACAGATCGAGTGAAGCTGGCGCGCTTGCTGTTCCCTGAGCAAAACCCCCACTTTTCGCGAATCTGCAGAGCTGTCATTACGCTCGGTCACTGAGTTGTTTGCCCGTTTTGCCTGTCATGTACCCCATGACGGCAATCCTTCCGGGCACGGTGCCAGGCTGGGGCAGCCCTTTTTTGAGGTTCACGTCTTCAAAAGAGCGTGAAAAAAACGGGTTTTCACAACTTCACAAGAGTGTGGCGAGCAAATGAATAGTTTTGCGTCTGAACATGCACCATTAGCGTCTGAAACAGCCCAACGACACAGGACCGAGTATTCCTCGAACACCGGAGCCTGAAGCCTGTCCGCTACGGATTTGGTTGCACAAACGGATGTCTCGACCATAAGTCGAATTGCCAGTCGCGCGTTGAAATGAGTTCATAGACCTCATTGACCCGGCCGGTAGCGTCCGTCGAAGTTGCGATAAATTGCGAAGATTCGGACATGGCGACACTGCCATGGGTACCTGGGGCATCACTGACTCGCCCCGGAACGCCTGGCAGCCATGCCGACAATTTGGTGCTGCAGATTTTGGAGACGCGTTAAATGGCGCATAACGAAGCAGTCGACGTAGTACTGGTTGGGGCCGGCATCATGAGTGCCACCCTGGCGGTACTGCTCAAAGAGCTCGACCCCGCGATCAAGCTGGAAGTCGTCGAGCTGATGGATTCCGGTGCCGCGGAGAGTTCCAACCCGTGGAACAACGCCGGTACCGGTCACGCCGGGCTGTGTGAGCTCAATTACACGCCACAGGCCGCCGACGGCACCGTCGACATCAAGAAAGCCGTGCACATCAACACCCAGTTCGAGGTGTCGAAGCAGTTCTGGTCGTACCTGACCAAAAAAGGCACCTTCGGCTCGTGCAAGACCTTCATCAGCCCGGTGCCACACCTGAGTTTCGTGCAGGGCGACAGCGGAGTCTCCTTCCTGAAGGAACGCTTCAACGTGCTGAGCAAGCACCACGCCTTCTCCGACATGGAATACACCGAAGACAAGGCAAAAATGGCTGACTGGATGCCGTTGATGATGCCTGGTCGTCCCGCTGACGAAGTCATCGCCGCGACCCGCGTGATGAACGGCACCGACGTCAACTTCGGCGCCCTGACCAACCAGTTGCTCAAGCACTTGACCAGCGCACCCGATGCCCAGGTCAAGTACTGCAAGCGCGTGACCGGCCTGAAGCGTAACAATGGCGGCTGGACCGTCAGCATCAAGGACGTCAACAGCGGCAACTCCCGTGAAGTCGACGCCAAGTTCGTCTTCCTCGGGGCGGGCGGCGCGGCATTGCCGTTGCTGCAAGCGTCGGGCATTGAAGAAAGCAAAGGCTTCGGTGGTTTCCCGATCAGTGGCCAGTGGTTGCGTTGCGACAACCCTGAAGTGGTCAAGCATCACCAGGCCAAGGTGTACAGCCAGGCTGCCGTGGGTTCGCCGCCGATGTCCGTGCCGCACCTGGACACCCGCGTGGTCGATGGCAAGAAGTCCCTGCTGTTCGGACCTTACGCCGGCTTCACCACCAAGTTCCTCAAGCACGGCTCCTTCATGGACCTGCCGATGTCGGTTCGCGCCGGCAACATCGGCCCGATGCTGGCGGTGGCGAAAAACAACATGGACCTGACCAAATACCTGGTCAGCGAAGTGATGCAGTCGATGGAGCAACGCCTGGATTCCCTGCGTCGTTTCTACCCTGAAGCGAAAGCCGAAGACTGGCGCCTGGAAGTGGCCGGCCAACGGGTGCAGATCATCAAGAAAGACCCGAAAAAGGGCGGCGTTCTGCAGTTCGGCACCGAACTGGTCGCGGCCAAAGACGGTTCCCTTGCTGCACTGCTCGGCGCTTCGCCAGGCGCTTCGGTGACCGTTTCGATCATGCTGGAGCTGATCGAGAAATGCTTCCCGGCCAAAGCGTCCGGCGAGTGGGCTGGCAAACTGGCGGAAATCTTCCCGGCTCGGGAAAAGGTCCTGGAAACCGATGCTGCGCTGTATCGCAAGATCAACACGCAGAACAACATCGCGCTGGAACTGGTTGAAGAAAGCAGCGAGACCCCAAGCTACGCTTGATCGTCGCGCATAAAAACGCCCCGTTCTCACTGAGAGCGGGGCGTTTTTTTTTGGCCGGTGAAACAGTTAGCCCCAAGATATTCGGTGTTGGTTACACCGCTTTCGCGAGCAAGCCCGCTCCCACATTAAACCGCGATCTAATGTGGGAGCGGGCTTGCTCGCGAAGGGGCCGGCACAAACACCAACCAAGTCGGGCCAATAACCGGTGTATGTGTGCCTGATGCTAGCCGCGAGCCTTGTCGATCAGCTCGATGTACTCGGCCGCGTTGCGCTGATCCTTGATCAACGCGACGAAGTCATTGCCGTGCTCATCCTTGCCATTCAAATCCAGACCGGCTTCAACAAAGAACGTCAGAAAACGCTCGAAGTCGTCGATGCGCAGGCCACGGTAAGCCTTGATCAGTTTGTGCAGGGACGGCGAAGTGGCGTCGACCGGTTCGAAATCGAGAAACAATTTGATCTGCTCATCGCCGATCTCGTCACCAATCACTTGCTTCTTATCTTTACGCATTGCCGACTCCAGCTCGCAGACATTTCACGGGCGGGCAGTTTACCTCTCACTGGCCGACGGGCTCAACGCGGACGAACGGCCCCGGTGTGCAGGTCAGCCCAGACATGGCCGTTGGCGTAGCTGAGAAACTGGCAGTACACCGTGTCATTGCGCAACAAGTCGATCACCACGCGGTACTGCGCCATCGGATAAAACAGCGTCAGGGTTTTACTCTTGTCGTCGTAGATCGGCTTTTTCAGGCTTTTGCTTTCGCCATCGAAGTTGACCAGCACCTGACTGATGGTCGCGCCCTTGTTCAAGGATTTGCCCTTGAGGCGGATCAGCAGCGGAGACGTCACCGGGATCGGTTGCTGTGTGGACTGGCGCTGACTGCCGACCACTATCGAATATTCGGTGACCTGCAGCTGAATAAACGCCGCGCGAATCCCCGAAGCGGCGGACGCCATCCAGTTGGTTTGTGGGGTGAACGGCTCATCCCATTGCTCCCGTTCATGACTGTGATCGGCCAGAGATGCGTGGGTCTGTGCATAACCGTGCAGGTCGTCGACGAAGCGATAGAGCAACTCATACGCGGTATGAAAATCGAGCTGCTCGGCGTCGCTCGGATCGCTTTCCTGAAAGCGCCCCCGCAAGCTGCGAACCCTTGCCGGCAGCCCTTCCTTGTAAGCGCTCAGAGCAATCACCAGACGTGCCGCATCAGGGCTGGTCAACGCACGACCACTGAACCCGTCGAGCACTTCGGCAAGGTCCTGCAAACCCGGTTTGATGGCGGCCACCACATGATTCGCAGCACTCTCGCGCAACCGCTCCAGCAACTGGTGCAAAGCGTTGAAGCGCGTGGTGATGCCCATGAACTCGCTGTTCAGGCGACTCAGCCGACCGTTGCGCCGGCGCATGTGCGGGTCTTCGAACACGGTGACGCTGCGCAGGCCTTCGAGGCCGACCGCTTCGGCGATGAAGCGCACGTTGCTCGCTTCGAACCCGTCCCGTTTGCTACGACCGCGCAAACCATCGGTGACGAACAGCGCGAACACGCCGAAGCGCTGATACAAGGCGTTGCGCATCGCGGCGCTGGCGGTTTGCGGCAGGATCGCGGCGCTGACCAGCGTGGCGCAAAGAATCCCCAGGGAGATTTCCAACACGCGCCAGACCGCCGCCATGAATGCGCCGTCCGGATGCGCTAAAGCGGGTAGCCCGACCATCGCCGCCGTGTAGCCGGCCAGTACAAAACCATACGCCCGGAAGTTGCGATACCGCGCCGCGCCCGCCGAACAGATGCCTACCCAGATCGCCAGCGAGCCGAGGAACAGTTCCGTGTTCTGCGCGAACAAGGCGATCAGCGCGACCATCACTGCCGACCCGGTCAACGTGCCGAGAAAGCGGTAGAAACTCTTGGCAAACACCTGACCGCTTTGCGGCTGCATGACGATGAACACAGTGATCATCGCTGTGCGCGGCTGCGGCAACTCCAGACGCATCGCCAGCCACAGGGTCAGGAAGCCCGCGAACAACACCTTGAAAATGTAGACCCAGGTCACGCCATCGCTGCGTGCCCAGTCAAAGAAACCCCGGCGCCAATCAAGGGAATACAGCCAGCGCAAAGGTGCGGGCAAGGGAGTCATGAAATTTTGCTCATTGGTCGATGCGGGACCTGTGAGAGCGGGCTTGCTCGCGAATGCGGTGTGTCAGGCGACATTAATACTGGCTGACACACCGCTTTCGCGAGCAAGCCCGCTCCCACAGGTTTGGTGTTCAATTCAGCAGACTCGTCAAGCTGGCCGGGGTTTTCGGTGCAGCTGTCTGGCTGTCTTTCGGCACATCGTCGCCCGCACCCAGTCCACCGCCGAGCGCCGTTACCAGTTCCGCATGAGCACTGAGGCGCGCGGCCTGGACTTGCTGCTGGACCTGTTGCTGTTTGAACAGCAAGGTCTGAGCGTTGAGCACGTTGAGGTAATCGGTGAGCCCGCGCTGCCAGGCGATCATCGAGATGTCGTAGGTCTTCTGCGCAGTCGCGACGGACTCGGCGGCAAAGGTTTGCTGCTTGTCCATGGACTCGCGGCGGATCAACTGGTCGGAGATATTCTTCAGCGCATTGACCAGCGACTGGTTGTACTTCGCCACGGCGATGTCATAACCGGCCGAGGCTTCCCCCAACTCGGCACGCAAGCGGCCGCCGTCGAAAATCGGTAATGAGATCGCCGGGCCGACGCTGTAATTCAGTTTCTTGCCGGTCAGGAACTCCAGCGCTCCGCCGCCGGTGGCCATGTAACCGAGGCTGCCGACCAGATCGACATTGGGGTAGAAACCGGCATGTGCGACATCGATACCCCGCGCTTGAGCCGCCACTTGCCAGCGACTGGCGACCACGTCCGGGCGTTGGCCGAGCAATTGCGCCGGCAGCGATGACGGCAGTTTCAACGCCGCGCCCAACGCCAGCCTCGGTCGTCGCAACTGCGCGCCGTCGCCCGGGCCAACGCCTGCCAGGGCCGCGAGTTGATTGCGGCTCAGGGCGATTTCCTCGTCCAGCGCATCGAGCTGACGGTGGGTTTCCGGCAGCGGCGTTTCGGCCTGGCTGACTTCGAAATGGGTGCCAATGCCGCCGTTCAGACGTTTCTGGGCGAGTTCGAGTATTTGCTGTTGCTGTTTCAGGGTCGCGGCGACGATGTCCCGTTGTGCGTAATGCAGTGAGAGTTCGATGTAGGCGCGCACGATGTTGTTCTGCAATTCGAGCTGGGCCAGGCGCGCTTCAGCGGCGCTCATGTGCGCCATGTCCACGGCCCGCTCGGTGGCATTGCTTTCGCGGCCCCAGAGGTCGAGGTCGTAGCTGAAGCCTAGTGCGGCGTTGTTGTCCCAGGTCGTCGAATTGGCCAGTTCACCCGGCCCATAGAACTGATCGGTAGGCCAGTTGTGGCGCGTGAGGGTGGATTGGCCGTTGATCTGCAGTGACTCGGCGGACTCGGCAATGCCGGCCATGAATTTGGCCTGACGCACTCGCGCCGCCGCCATGGCCATGGTCGGGCTGCCTTGCAGCGCAAGGTCGATCCAGCGGTTCAGTTGCGGGTCGCCGTAGGCTCGCCACCATTGCGCAGTGGGCCAGTGAGCGTCCTGCACGGCGCTCTGGATGGCTTCGTCGGTGGCCAGTGAATTGGCTTCCAGTGCCTTGCCTTTCGGGGCAATACCTGCGGTTCCGATGCAGCCGCTGATTGCCAGGGTTAAAGCCAAAACACTGAGCGTCTGAAGCGCTCTGTTGATGCGACGCGGCACTGCTGAAAATCCTGAGGAGGGGGAGATCTGTAGGAGCGGCGCAATTCTAGAGGGCCACAGGAATGGCGATAAGCTGGGATTCCTGTGAATCTTTGTTACCGTTAACGCGATAATCCTTGGTCCATCTTTAGTCGCCTGTAAAAAATCGGCAACTCCGTGTAACAATTTGCCATCGCACCCGAGAGCACCCCATGGACACTTTGCAAAACATGCGCGCCTTCAGTCACGTGGCCGAGGCTGGCAGCTTCACCGCCGCCGCCGTGCAACTCGACACCACGACGGCCAACGTTTCGCGCGCGGTCTCCAACCTGGAAGCCCACCTGCAAACCCGCCTGCTCAACCGCACGACCCGTCGCATCGCCCTGACCGAGGCCGGCAAGCGCTACCTGTTGCGCTGCGAGCAGATTCTGGCCTACGTCGAAGAAGCTGAAGCCGAGGCCAGCGACGCCCACGCGCGGCCCGCCGGCCAGCTCAAGGTGCACACCATGACCGGCATCGGTCAGCACTTCGTGATCGACGCCATCGCCCGCTATCGCAAGACTCACCCTGACGTGACCTTCGACTTGACCATGGCCAACCGCGTGCCGGACTTGCTCGACGAGGGCTATGACGTGTCGATCGTCCTCGCCAGCGAACTGCCGGATTCGGGTTTTGTCTCCCAGCGTCTGGGCATCACCTACAGCATCGTCTGTGCTTCGCCGGCGTATGTGAAAGCCAACGGCTGCGCGCAGAAGCCCAGCGATTTGCTGAACCATGCGTGCCTGCGCCTGGTGAGCCCGGTGATTCCACTGGAGAAATGGACCTTCAACGGCCCGGAAGGTCAGGAGATGGTCACGATCAACAGTTCGCCGTTTCTGGTGAACTCCGCCGACGCAATGAAAACCGCAATCATCAGCGGCATGGGCGTTGGCGTGTTGCCGGTGTATGCGGCGATTGAAGGGTTGCGTAACGGCTCGCTGGTGCGGGTGATGCCGAACTACCGGTCGCAGGAACTGAACCTGTACGCGATCTACCCATCCCGGCAGTACCTGGATGCGAAGATCAAGACCTGGGTCGAATATTTGCGCGGATCGCTGCCAGAGATTCTGGCGGCGCATCAGGCGGAATTGGCGGCGTATGAGTTGAGCGGGAGTCTGGCTGGCGCGCGGTTGGCAAACTGATTCGCGAGCACATGACCTGTGGGAGCGAGCTTGCTCGCGATAGCGGTGTGTTATCCGACATCAATGTTGAATGTTAATCCGCCATCGCGAGCAAGCTCGCTCCCACAGTGTTGAACGGTGTACAGCCGGCAAGCCTGAGCACTCGCATAAAAGCGGGGAAGAATGTTAGCGTGCTTGGCATTCTTTACGCCCGACGAGCCCTCATCTCATGAAAAAGACCGTCCTTGCCTTCAGCCGCATCACGCCTGACATGATCGACCGCCTCAAGCAGGACTTCGACGTCATCGTGCCGAACCCGAAAAACGGCGACATCAACGCTCAATTCAACGAAGCCCTGCCTCACGCCCATGGCCTGATCGGCGTGGGTCGCAAGCTCGGCCGGGCCCAACTGGAAAACGCGGGCAAACTGGAAGTGGTGTCCAGCGTGTCGGTCGGCTACGACAACTACGACGTCGCCTACTTCAACGAACGCGGGATCATGCTGACCAACACGCCGGATGTCCTCACCGAAAGCACCGCCGACCTGGCCTTCGCCCTGCTGATGAGCAGCGCCCGCCGCGTTGCCGAGCTCGACGCATGGACCAAGGCCGGCCAATGGCAAGCGACTGTCGGCGCTCCGCTATTCGGCACCGACGTTTACGGCAAAACCCTCGGCATCGTCGGTATGGGCAACATCGGTGCAGCCATCGCCCGTCGCGGTCGACTCGGTTTCAACATGCCGGTCCTCTACAGTGGCAACAGCCGCAAAACCGCAATGGAACAAGAACTCGGAGCGCAGTTCCGCAGCCTGGATGAGCTATTGGCCGAGGCCGATTTTGTCTGCCTGGTGGTGCCGCTCAGTGAAAAGACCAAACACCTGATCAGCCGCCGCGAGCTGGCGCTGATGAAGCCCGGTGCGATTCTGATCAACATCGCCCGCGGCCCGGTGGTGGACGAACCGGCACTGATCGAAGCGCTGCAAAACAACCGGATCCGCGGCGCCGGGCTGGATGTCTACGAGAAAGAACCGCTGGCAGAATCACCGCTGTATCAACTGAAAAACGCAGTGACCTTGCCGCACATCGGCTCGGCGACCCACGAAACCCGTGAAGCGATGGCCAACCGTGCCTTGGCTAATTTGCGTAGCGCCTTGCTCGGTGCAAGACCGCAGGATCTGGTCAACCCGCAAGTCTGGAAAGGCTGATGGAATCGGGCAGGCGTTTGTAACGCCTGCCGATAAACCCCCAAAACTTACAAACATAAAATCAGCAGTACACACTTTGCAATTTAGTCCGTCACGCAACAAACAAACTAAGTTATAGACTCTCCTTACTTGTCCGACCCCATACGGAAAAACAAATTCGGAGAACTATCTTGAACCGCCTGACAATCAATCAAACCATTAAAATCAGCAAAGCCACGCTGATGCTGTTTATAAGCTTTTTGGGTATTCTGGTTTTGTATAGCAACTTCACCGACTACCCCACCAATTATGAATACGTCGCACGTATTCTCAGCATGGACACGACTCGCGGAGGCGCCAGATACAGCTATCGCGCCATTACTTCGCCAATGGTTCACCACAGGATTTACTGGTTAATCATTACACTCGAGGTGCTCTTTACGGTCTTTTGCCTAGTGGGCACATACCAGTTGTACAAAAACATAAACACAAGCGCAAAAAAATTTCATGAGGCGAAAAAGTTTGCACTTATTGGATTGACGATCGCTATCTTCATCTATTACGTCTGCTTTCAAGTGATCGGCACAGAATGGTTTAACATGGATGATTCACCACACTGGAGTTACAAAGAATGGGCTGGATATGTCGTCGACTTCATCATGCCACTATTGATCTATCTGACCCTCCGGATCGAGCGATAAGTAAACATGCACTCGACCCGAAGCGATTTCAAGCCAGCTTGCCGTTTCCCTGCACCATCGGCAAATCGGGTTTACGAAACACCAGCACGTTGCCCAGCATTACCAACACCAGCCCGGCCAACGCCGGCTTGGTCCATTGGTAACCTTCGACAAAGGCCGACACATTGAGCGCCACCACCGGGAACAACACTGTGCAATAGGCTGCACGCTCAGGTCCCATGCGCCCGACCAGCGTCAGGTAGGCGGTGAAACCGATCACCGAGCCCGGAATGACCAGGTACAACAACGACCCGATGTAACGGGCATTCCATTCCATGTCGAATGGAATGCCCTTGACCAGGCACCACACCGACAGCATCGCCGCACCGTAGGCCATGCCCCAGGCGTTGGTGGTCAGCGGTTTGAGACCGGCCTTCTGTTGCAGGCTCGACAACAGGTTGCCCGCCGAGAAACATAGTGTGCCGAGCAGCGCCAGGCCCAGGCCAAGCAAGGTTTGCGGACTGGCGGTGTGACCGGCCAGCTCCGGCCAGAACAGCAAGCCCAGCCCGGACAAACCGAGCGCGCCGCCCAACAGGACGTTGCGGGCGATTTTCCGGCCGAAGAACACCCGCGCATTCAGGGCATTCCACAGCGTGGCAGTGGAAAACACCACGGCCACCAGGCCACTGGGGATCCATTGGCTGGCCGTCAGGAAGCACATGAAGTTGATGCAAAACAGACACAGGCCTTGCGCCAGGCAGATCAGGTGCCCGCGACGGTTCATCACTTGCAGCTTGCGGCTGAGCAACAGCATCATGAACAGCACCAGCGCTGCGAGGCCGAAGCGATAAACGATCGACACCGGAATGGCCACCACGCCCAGTTGCCATTTCAGGGCAATCCAGGTGGTTCCCCAGATCAGTACGGTCAGCAGATACAACGAAAGGTTCATGGCGAAGACTCCTCGATAGGTGCTCAGTGTCCTGCGCCAATACCTTTTCCACTTGCATAAACTTGCGCTTTTTTCAGGCCGGGGCTGGCAGCGCAATGCCTGCGGCGTAGGATGCAAGGCGTTGGAGAATCAAACATGCCCGCACTGGAATCCCTGCAAGTCTTTCAAGCCCTCAACCGCTCGCCTAATGCTCGCCTCGAGCACAGCGCCGAGCTCGGTGACGGCATGGCTGCAGCCTTGTGGAGCAACCATCACGACGCCCAGGACTACGAAGCGCCGAGCCACCACACCTTGTCCTGTTACATCGCGGGCGGCACCGGCACCTTTCGCCGCGACCAGCCCGACAACAAGGGCGGCCCGGACAAACTCTGCATTCTGCCCGCCGACCATCAGTCAGGTGGGTGATCAACGGCGACATTCGCCTGGCCCATCTGTATTTCAGCCCCGAACAATTCGCCCTCGGTTGCGTCACGCTGCTGGACCGCGAACCTCGCGAGCTGCAGTTGCGCGAAAGGACCTTTCTCGATGACCCGCAGCAGGCCCGGCGTTTTCGCCAGATGCTCACGCTCAATTGGGAGGAACCCGGCGAACGGCTCCTCACCAGCAGCCTGGCCCATGAAATGCTCAGCCACGCATTGCTCAGTCAAGTCGGCCTGCGCGACGGTTTGCGGCTCAAGGGCGGATTGGCGGCGCACCAGCGACGGCAATTGGTCGAGTTCATCGACAGTCAACTGGCCGAAGCCGTTAGTCTGGGGCAGTTGGCGGGGTTGTGTACGCTGTCGGAGTATCACTTCGCGCGGATGTTTCGTGAGAGCTTTGGTTTGCCGCCGCATCAGTATGTGTTGGCGCGCCGGCTGAACCGGGCGCGGGAATTCTTGCGTACGACATCCCAGCCGTTGGGGGAGATTGCGCTGGCGTGCGGGTTTGCCAGTGCGAGTCATTTCACTAACCGGTTTCGTCAGGTTCTGGGGGGAACGCCCGGGGAATATCGACAGGCGTTTTTGCGCCAGTCCCGGGATATTCGGTGAGAACGGGGGACGCTCCATTGATTGTCGCGGCTGCCTGCAATCCGCTTCTGCAGGAGCAAAGCTTGCTCGCGAGGGCGGCCTGACCTTCGACCTGACTTTGACGAATGTTCCCAATCCGTTTTCGCTTTTGTAGGAGCGAGCTTGTTCCTACAGTGAGCAACACCAACGAAAACGGGCCTGCAATGCAGGCCCGTTTTGAGTGGGGAAGGAAAGTGAATCAGGCGTCAGCCGTTCAGTGCTGCCTGTTCGTTCTCGAGGAACTCGTCTTCCAGCAGCGCGTCGGCCGCCGTTCTTTCGAACGGCACTACCGCGGCCCGTGGTTTGCCCCGCAGTTTGCCGAACAGATGTTCCAGCGCATGTTCGAGTTTTTCAGCCGCACCGTCGATCGCCAGTTCCAGGTTCTCGGCCTTATGGGTGACAGAAATCGGTTGGTGGCCTTTGGGCCGCGCTTCCAGTTGGCAGCGCAAATCATGGGGACCGGGCTTGTCGCCGTTCTCGTCCCGCAGGTGGACCTCGACGCGTGTCAGGTCCTCTTCATAACGTTCGAGCGTGCTCTCAATGGTAGTACGTACCCACTCCTCCAGTCGGATGCTGCTTTGAATATGGTTATCGCTGTTGACTTGGATTTGCATAGTTCATCCCTTATTTCAGCTAGCTCGCGAGAGGCCTTTCGGCTGGCCCTTGGGCGTCGTCACCGTGACCTCTTACTTACACAATCGGTCTGTGCGCTGAACATTTCAACCCCTGTAAAAAGATAAATTTTCATACGCAAAAAAAGCCGGACAACCGGCAAAAGCGCTGTTAAGGTCGGGAGTTGGGTCGCTTCACTTCTTTGTCATAATTACTCACATCTGCCGCTCCCCAGCGGGTGATGCCGATATAAGCCATCCACCGCGTGCAGGCCTTGCGCCAGTATTCGGGACAGATGTCGAGCGTGTTCATGGTGCTGATCGGCCTGATTGCACTGTCAGTGATCATCTACGCATTCATGCCCTGAAACGGGCAAGGAACTTCGTAGGAGCGAGCTTGCTCGCGAAGGGCTTCAGAGCACCGCGTTTATCCCGTGAACACGCGTTATCGTTGACGTCCATCGCGAGCGAGCCCGCTCCTACAGACGTTGACAATCTTTCGGCATGCCCCTTGCTTCTTCCCTCATGAAACTGCGAGCGACATGCCGATGGTCTGGTGTGGCGAACCAACCCGATCATGGCCGGTCAACAACTGCACGTTCAATCAGGCGGTGACGCATCATGGACAACCCTTTTCAGCTCATTACCGATGCCTTTGCACCGGATTACCAGATCAACCTGAGCATTCAGGGTCTGGACGGCAGCATCATGCTGACCCTATCCACCAGCGGCCGTGTCGTGGCGAAACGGATGATCAGCGCTGAACAACGCAATGACCCCAAGCGCCTCAAACGTTTAGTGCAAAGTATCCAGTTCGGCATCGCCATCGAGCAGGGCCATAGCGCCTTGACGATCCTCGAAGCCATGACCGATGGCGACAACCGCAACCTGCCGCCGCCGCCGGCCATCAAAAACCAGCCGCGGCCAGGCCTGCGGCTTTAGATTTCACCTTTCTCGACTTCGGGATGCTCGCCTGAGCCCGTGCCGACCTTGCGTTGCGGGTGTTCGATCTTCACGGAAGGGAATTGCGACGAAGCGTAACGCACCACCAGAATTGCAAACGCCAGCAACAGAATCCCGCCGCACAGGTAAATGATGCCGAGATCCGGCGGGTTGTGATGCGAGACGTTGGAGATCAACAGCCGCGTCAGCGCCGTGATCGCCACGTAGATCAGGAAACGCACTGGCATGTGATTGGTCTTGAAGTAAATCCCGACCATTGCCCCCAATTCCAGGTAGATGAACAGCAGCAAGATGTCATCGATCTTGATGTGCCCCTGTTCGAGCATCCCCAGAAACTCCATCACCGCCGCCCATGCGGTCACCGCACCAATAGCGAACAGCGCCAGGTAGTGGAAGGTCTCGACGAACAGATTGCCCAGGGATTCGGCCAATTGGTGCACGTTCTGCCGCAGGTTCTCGGCCCAGTTGATTTTCACGATGATTCTTCCTTAGCTCGGTTCGAGCGGATGATGCGGGTTGGACGTGACGGTTGTTCTGCATGCAGAAAAAAGGCCAGAGGCGTCCGTGACATGATGGCGAGGTGCTCTAAATCGCGCTCCGTGGCGTTTAGTCGCACCCTTCGCGAGCAAGCCCCCCACACTGGTTTTGTGAACGCCGCAGATCCCTTGTGGGAGCCGGCTTGCTCGCGAAGGGGGCGACACGGTCTACCTGACAAACGCTGATTTCGGTCTACATTAAAAAGCCACTACCCAAAGCGCAGGGATTCGCTTATCCTTTTCGCTGTATATAAATACAGTGTCGAAACAGACAACTATCGTGAAGGCATGTGAGGTGGTGAATGGCCGTCGAAGTGGTATACCGCAGCAGCCGAGATCTGGAGCGCTTGTTCATGGATAAAGCCGAAGCTGACCGTCATGACAAAATGCTCGAACTGGCAGAATTGCTGGCTGAAGTGTTGCAAAAAGCCGTTCCGTCCCTGACCGAGCAGCAAGTGGAAGAAGCCGGGATTTACATGGCGAAGAATCGTGATGTGTTCGCCAAGGCGTTCAAGAGCCAGCCGGATGCGTTGTCCGAGCTGCTGAATGCGCCGGCTGAAATAGCTGAACCCGTTGTTGAAGCAGTCGAGGCCGCTGAGACTGCTGAGACTGCCAAGCCAGCCAAAGCAGCCAAGACACCCAAGTAAGACATGCCCGAATTGAATAGGCCCTGAGTCAAATGACTCAGGGCCTTTTTCATGTCTGGAATTAAAGCGTTGCTCAGCGGTACAACACTTTCTCCGCCAACTCGTCTGCCACCCGCGCCGGGGAACGTTTCTCCGCCTGGGCATGGGCGAAGATTTCCGTCAGCCTCGAGCTGATTTTCGACAGGTGCGCGGTGATGGTCGTCAGCTCTTCGCCGCGGTGTTTGAGCGAGACGTAGATCAGCCCGCCGGCATTGATCACATAATCCGGCGCGTAAAGAATGCCTCGGCGTTCCAGTTGATCCGCGACGTCCAGATGAGTCAGTTGGTTATTCGCCGAACCGGCCACTGCCGAGCATCGCAGTTGTGTAACGGTATTGCTGTTGAGCACGCCACCCAGGCCGCACGGCGCGAGAATATCGCAAGGTGTGCTGAGCAACGCCTCGTTAGCAATCGGGTGAGCGCCGAGTTGCTCCATGGCCAGCTGCACCTTGCCGTTATCGATGTCGCTGACCAGCAGTTCAGCGCCAGCGGCGTGCAACTGTTCAGCCAGGGCAAAACCCACGTTGCCCAGGCCTTGGATGGCCACGCGCAAGCCTTCGAGGTTATCGCTGCCCAAACGGGCCATGGCGGTGGCACGAATGCCGGTGAACACTCCCATCGCCGCGTGAGGCGCCGGGTCGCCCGCCGAGGTTGTACTGGTGACGTGTTGGGTCTGTTGGGCGATGCAATCCATGTCCGCCACCGAGGTGCCGCTGTCGATGGCAGTGATGTAGCGGCCATCGAGTTGATTGATACAGCGGCCGAACGCTTCGAACAGTGCCGCGCGGTTTTCCACATGGACCGGTCGCACAATCACCGCTACGCCACCACCCTGCGCAAGACCGGCGAGCGCCGCTTTGTAACTCATGCCTTGGGCGAGGCGAATGGCATCCTCGACCGCGGACTCGTCGTCGGGATAGGCAAGGTAACGACAACCTCCCAGGGCAGGCCCCAGACGGCTGTTATGAATGGCAATGACCGCCTTCAACCCGGTGACCGAGTCGACACTCAGATGCAGCGATTCAAGGCGAGTGCTTTGCATGAGAGCGAACATCGTAGGGGCTCCCGAATCACTTCTTGTAGTCGCCAGTATAGGCTCGCGCCCAAAAATTGCAGAAGCGCACCGGAATAAGCATCGCAGCTATTCAGCGGTTTCGGACATAACCTGGCGTGCCACTGGACGAACGCCGCAGACGAGGCTAAAACGAGGCATTCCCCGGAGATTTTGATGACGCCCCGCCAACGCTTCTTCGACTGTCTGCAACGATCACCGCCGGCGCTGTTCGAGGCAGCGCTGTGGATGTCCGTCGAGCATGACAAGGAAGTGAATCCAGCGGCTGTCCTGACCCACTTCAAGGACCTGCAACAACGCGTCAGTTATGGCCTGCCGATGCTGCCGGTTAGCGAACTGGCCCAGCCGCTGTTGCGACGTCTCAATGACTTGGGGTACGCCCAAGACGACTACACACCCTTGCGCCCGCAAGCGGCCTTGCTCGACAAAGTGCTGGAACGCCGGCGCGGACAACCGCTGGCACTGGGGCTGATTGCGCTGGAACTGGCCAGAGGCCTGGAAATCCCCATGGTCGGGGTCAACTTCCCAGGGCATTTTCTGCTGCGGGTTCCGGGGGCCGATCATTTGCTCGACCCTTGCGGTGGACGCCGGTTGTACCCCAACGATTGCCGTGAACTGCTGCAACGCCAGTACGGCCCGAATGTGAAGCTCAGCGCCGAGCATTTACTTACTGCCGAACCGGGGCAGATGCTGCAGCGGCTGTCGCGCAACCTGCGCCAGTTGCACCTTGCTCACGATGATTACATCGGCGCTCTGATCGACGCCGAGCGAGTGCTGGAGATGGGCAACGCGAACGCCTCCGACTACCTGGCCCGGGCCAGCCTCTACCAACGGCTGGACTGCCCGAACGCCGAGCGTTTCGATCTGGAGCATGCGCTACTGCTCAGCGACGACCCGATCCAGCGGATTCGCCTGACTGAACGACTAGGGCACCTGCCACCGAACTCAATCGTTCACTGATAGCAAAACCCTGTGGGAGCGGGCTTGCTCGCGAAGGCGGTGTGTCAGCAGCATAAAGGCAACTGATAAACCGCATTCGCGAGCAAGCCCGCTCCCACATTGGTTCGAGGTGAATCGTCAAGGAGTGTCGGGCTGGTTCGCCGGGTGCGCCTTGATGAATGCCGGGTGTGTCGCGGCGAGTGCTGCAACTCGACGAATCCGCGGGTACGCCTCAAGCGCAATGTTGAACCGCTCAGCCGCGTACAGCTGCGGGATCAAATACACGTCCGCCAATCCCGGATCATGACCAAAGCAAAAATCTTCATCGCCAATCAACTGCTCGACCGTTGCCAGGCCCTGACCGATCCAGTGCCCTATCCACTCGACCACCTGCGCTTCATCGTGCCCCAACTGCCGCAGCCGGTTGAGCACACTGACGTTGTGCAGCGGGTGAACATCGCAGCCAATCACCGCCGCCACACCCCGTTCATGAGCACGAGCAGCGAGGTCTTTGGACAGCAGCGGCACCTGTGGATAACGCTCCTCCAGGAACTCGATGATCGCGGGTGACTGGATCAGCAACTCGCCTTCATCGGTGCGCAAGGCCGGCACCCGGCCTTGCGGGTTGATGCCCAGATACGCAGGTTGGCGATGCTCGCCACCCGGCGGCGCGATCAGGTTGACCGGCAGCGCCTGGTAATCCAGCCCCTTCAATACCAACGCGATGCGCACTCGATAAGACGAGGTCGAACGATAATAGGTATAGAGTTCCATGACCCGTTCCTCTTAACGCGCCGGCAGCACTTTGCCGCGGCATTCGCCGAATCCGATGGAGGCAAAACCTTCGCGGCTGCATCGGGCACGCAGAATGATTTCGTCGCCGTCCTCAAGGAATCTACGCACTTCGCCCGACGCCAGTTCGATCGGTTTTTTCCCGCCTTCGGTAATTTCCAGCAGACTGCCGAATTGACCGCTTTGCGGCCCCGACAACGTGCCCGAACCGAACAGGTCACCGGCCTGCAACTGGCAGCCGTTGACGCTGTGATGCGCAACCAGCTGCGCCACGGTCCAATACATGTGCTGAGTATTACTCAGGGTCAAACGGTGGGCCGGCAGGTTCTGCTCGCGCATGGCCTCGGTGGTGAGCAGCACTTCCAGCTCGATGTCGAAAGCGCCGGCGGCTTGATCGCGTTTGTCGGACAGGTACGGCAGTGGCAGTGGATCGCCTTCAGTGCGCGCCGGTTGCGCGCGACGGAACGGCTCCAGCGCTTCGGCGGTCACGACCCACGGCGAGATGCTGGTGATAAAACTCTTCGACAGGAACGGCCCCAGCGGCTGGTATTCCCACGCCTGGATATCCCGCGCCGACCAGTCATTGAGCAAGCAGAAACCGGCGATGTGATCGGCGGCGTCGCCGATGGCGATCGAGTCGCCCATCTCGTTGCCCTGGCCGATCCAGATACCCAGTTCCAGTTCGTAATCCAGCCGTGCACACGGGCCGAAGGTCGGCTCGGTCTGACCGGCCGGCAAGGTCTGGCCTTTCGGACGGCGAACGTCGGTGCCGGATGGACGAATGGTTGACGCGCGACCGTGGTAACCGATCGGCACGTACTTGTAGTTCGGTAGCAAAGGATTGTCGGGGCGGAACAGTTTGCCAACGTTCTGCGCGTGTTCGATGCCGACGTAAAAATCGGTGTAATCGTTGATTTTTGCTGGCAGGTGCATCTCGCAATTCGCCGCCAGCGGCAGCAGTTTTGCACCTTGGGCTTCGATCTTGCCGTGCAGAGTGCTGCCTTCCTCGAACAGTTCGATCAAGCGTTCACGCAGGGCAACGCGAGCCTCGCGGCCGAGTTCGAAAAACGCATTGAGCTGGCCGCCACGGGTGGCTTCGACGGCAGCTTTTGCCACGCCGTCGAACAGGCCGGCCTCCAGTGCTGCTTCCAGATCAAAGATGTGTTCGCCAATCGCCACGCCGCTGCGCGGAGCAGAACCCTTAACGCTGAACACGCCCAACGGAAGGTTTTGCAGGGGGAAATCCGCATGGCCGTTGGCGGAGGCAACCCAGCTACGAGTGATGGAAGTCTGAGTCATGGGTTATCTCCGGGTCGGGTCGAAAGTAGCGGGCAGCGTGGCCCAACAGGCGTCGTAGTGGGTTTGCAGTTGCGGGCAATCGAGGGCGAATCGACTTGGGCGCAGCACCTGGCTCGTCTCGAACATGAACGCCATGGTGTTGTCGATTTTCGCAGGTGCCAGCTCGGCGCTGATCGCTTTGGTGCAGGTTTCGCCGTCCGGGCCGTGGGCGCTCATGCAGCTGTGCAGCGACGCGCCACCGGGCACGAAGCCTTCGGCCTTGGCGTCGTACTCGCCCTTTATCAGGCCCATGAATTCGTTCATCAGGTTGCGGTGGAACCAGGGTGGACGGAAGGTTTTCTCGGCCACCATCCAGCGTGGCGGGAAGATCACGAAGTCGAGATTGGCCAGACCGTGGACGCTGGTAGGCGACGTCAGAACGGTGAAAATCGAAGGATCCGGGTGATCGAAACTGACCGTGCCAATGGTGTTGAATCGGCGCAGGTCATATTTGTACGGCACGTTGTTGCCGTGCCAGGCGACCACGTTGAGCGGCGAATGATCGAGCTCGCAGCCCCACAGCTGACCGAGGAACTTCTGCACCAGGGTGGTCGGTAGCTTGAGGTTTTCGTAATGGGCGACCGGGGTCAGGAAGTCTCGTGGGTTGGCCAGGCCGTTGCTGCCAATTGGCCCAAGGTCCGGCAGACGCAGCGGAGCACCGTGGTTCTCGGCGACGTAGCCGCGCGCCTGCAGGTCGAGCAGTTCGACGCGGAATTTCAGACCGCGTGGCAACACGGCGATTTCCAGCGGCTCAAGTTCCAGCACGCCCAGCTCGGTGGCGATGCGCAGGCGACCCTGCTCTGGCACCAACAGCATTTCGCCGTCCGCGTTGAAAAACACACGTTCCATGGAGCGGTTGGCGCGGTAGCTGTAGATACTGATCCCGGCCGGTTTATCCGCCGCCGAATTGGCCGCCATGCTCACCAGTCCGTCGACGAAATCGGTGGGCTCGGTCGGGATGTCCAACGGGTTCCAGCGCAAGCGATTGGGGGTCACTTCACCCAGCGGCCCGCCGGCCAGTTGTCGGTCCAGTTTGACGAACGCCGGGTGATTCGCCGATGGCTGAATGCGGTACATCCACGTGCGCCGCGCTTCGCTGCGGGCCATGGTGAACGCGGTACCGGAGAACAGTTCGGTGTAGAGGCCGTAAGGCGCTTTTTGCGGGGAGTTCTGGCCAATGGGCAGTGCGCCGGGCAACGCTTCGCTGCTGAATTCATTGCCGAAGCCGGACTGATAAGCCAGCGCTGGCGCCGTTGAATCGAGGTTCATGGAGCCTCCTGAACAGGGAGTAGGCAATGGCCTGTCACTCTGTTTCAGAGGTCCTGGCGTGCCTGGGTTATTTTTATCGTAATTCAATTACGCACAACGTAATTTGATTGGTATTGACCGTCAAGCTATAAAGACGCCCATTCGTCCCGGGATCAGACCGCCTCCATGGAAACGCCGCGCAACAACGACAAACAGAAAGTCCGCTCGGCCGAGGTTGGCACGGACATTCTCAAGGCACTGGCCGAGTTATCGCCGTCGACTTCCTTGTCGCGCCTGGCCGAGCACGTGCAGATGCCGGCGAGCAAGGTCCATCGCTATTTGCAGGCCTTGATTGCCAGCGGTTTTGCTGAGCAGAACGCGGCCACTAACCACTACGGCCTGGGTCGCGAAGCCTTGCGGGTGGGGTTAGCGGCACTCAACAGTATGGACGTGCTCAAAGTTGGCGCCCTGCCCTTGGCCGAATTGCGCGATGAACTGAACGAAACCTGCTTTCTGGCGGTGTGGGGCAATCAAGGCGCGACCGTGGTGCATATTGAACCGGCGGTGCGCGCAGTGACGGTGGTGACGCAACTGGGCTCGGTGTTGCCGTTGCTCAGTTCGTCGACCGGGCTGGTGTTCGGCGCCTATTTGCCGAAGCGAGAAACCGTGGACCTGCGTGAGCAGGAACTGCACAACGCTAATACCCATGCGCTGGCGGACGATCAGGTTTATGCCGCACTGTGCGAACAGATTCGCGAGCGCGGTCTGCATCATGTGCATGGATTGTTGATGCCAGGCGTCGATGCCTTGTCGGCGCCTGTTTTCAACGCCGCCGGCAACGTGGCGGCGGTCATGACCATTGTTGGCCCAACGTCGCTGTTCCACGCCGATGAAAACGGCCCGGCTGCGCAGCGGTTGCTGGCGGCGACGCGGGCCGTGAGTTGGCGGATGGGCTATGAGCCGACTGTCATCCCCGGTTAGTCGGGTTTATTCCAGCAGCGTCTGCTCGCTGGAATCTGGCTCGGCCAATGCCTGCTTCATGAGTTCGGTGATGACCGCCAGATCGGCCGTTTTACCCGTGCAAGCGGAGATCGCGCTCAGGCAGGTATTCACGTCGCCCAACTGCCTGGCGATCAATTTCTGCGCCTGGGAAAACCCTACCTTGGCAATGCGCAGAACGGTCAGTTCCAGCATGCAATCCAGGTAGCTGGAAAGCACTTTTTTGTAATCACCCTCGTGATAGGCCAACCCGCCCTCAAACACAGCTTTCGCCATCACTACACCGCTCAATCCGAGACCGATCGGTGGAAAAACACAGCCTATGACAGCGACTGCCGCCACCGCAGCGTCGTAGGACAGCTTGGCCATAATCTCGATGAGGCTGGAGGTCTGGGCATCCACCCCGTTGATGATCTGAGTGATCATGTCCCGATAGCAATGCGAGAAGTTGAAGACGCGGCTATTGACGTGCAGCGCCGGTGGCTCGACATCGTCGCTACTTCGCTTCACCTCGTCGACGTACGCCTTTACCACTCGCTGATCGGTAAACCTGGCGCGTTTCCAGTAATAGTCGCCCAGGCCGACTTTTTTTATCGAGGTTGAAAACGCGGCCAGCGGCCGAAACCACGTGCCATCAGGCGCATGCGGGGTATACAACCAATCCTCGGCGATACCGTCGTCCATGGTGCGGAAGACATACACACCCTGTATCTTGCGAGAGGCCAGGTGAAATTCATAGACACCGTCGCGCTTGGGAGCATCAGGGTAATCCACCTCGATTGGATCGGTGGGTTCCGCTACGCGCAATCGGTCAATGGTTTGTTCGATACGCTCATAGTGAATACGCCCCAGCACACCGCTGAACAACTCCGCCAGTGCGCCTCGCTGCATCTCGTGCAGTTGCAGGTTTAGATACACATCGCGTCTGAAGTCATAACCGGGCGACTCTTTATCCAGATAATCCGAATACAACATATCGATGTATTTTTCACCCGGGCGTAGCGTCCTCGACCAACCGGGAATGTATTTGATCAATAGGTCTGATACCGGTGGGTGACCGGGCAAAAGCCTGATCCTTGGATAGAGACCGGGATTATGCTCCGGACCACTTTCTTCGGTGATGTGATGCTCTTTAATGATGAGTTGCGTCAGTGTCATCTCACGTGAGCTGTCCAGCTCGACCATGATGAGGTCGGGATTCACGGATACGGATTCACCGTTGTCCGCGAGCAGATCGTCAGCCCTCTTTTTGATGAGGTTGAATGCAAACTTTTCGTAGCTGATCAACCCCGCTTCCCGATTGGCGAGTTGGGTAAGTGCTTTTAGCTCGGTGTTCAATCGGGCGAAATATTTCCGATGATAAGACGATGCGGACCGATAACCCGCCGGGGTAACCGCCTCCAACTCGCCCCGCAGCCAATCGATATTGAGCAACACACCGGGACGTAACGCACCAGCCCCGGCCGAAGACCAGGGATGACGACTGATGCCGTTCCACTGACTTGGCAAGTCAAATACCCGCCGCATATACGATTCAATGCTTCCTCGCTTGCTGGCATGAGTCTGGCGACTCAGGTAACTGCGTCCTTCCGGCGATCCCACCCAGTCAACCACATGAATGTTCAATTGCCTGAAGCTTGCAAACTCGTACCACGTTCTACCCCCCGGTGCCTCCGGCGCATAGATCACGCAAGGACCCTCTTCGCCTTGCGGCCCGCAATAAACGATGATCCCCTGGAAAGGTTTTTCCCAACCGTCGAACGAAAGTGCTCCCAGCGAATAACCTTCAGCGTGGTTGGTTGCCAGATAAACCATTGTCAGACTTTGATCACTGATGTACCCCTGCAATTTCGCACTGAACAAACTCAAGTCGGTGCGACTGTCCAGGCGAGCTTGCAGGGCATGAAGCACGTCCTCGCTGGCGAACTTCTCTTCAAACTTTTCCACGTACAGCGAACGCATGCTTGCGGTGCCACCCAGCACATCCAGCAGGTCTTCTTCAGTCACGCCGGAAGGCAGCGTTTCGCCTTCGAGGGTAATATCCAGTGGAACAGTGGCCGGGTCATACAAACCGTTGAGCATGAACTCGGGAAGCGTCAGGCGATTGCGCTGAACGACTTTTTGCTTTCCAACATAAAACGTGTGCCGGGCGTTGACGAAGATCTGCTGTGGATCGATGACTTCGCCGCTGAGAATACTGACGAAACTGGCCGCATAAAAATGTGCAAATGCCTTCAGGGACTTGGTCTCCTTCAGCAATTCATCCAGCGTTTGTTCATTTTTTGCCAATGCTTCTTCCGCATCGAAGTAATACTGGCGATCCTCTTCACTGGCGCGTTGCAACCAATCGGGTATCGGCTGCGGTTGTTGGGCCATTAGCTGCCTGGAAGGCCATTGAAGTTCTTCCTGATTTGTTAAAACATGAGTAATCATGCGCCATTCCTTTTGCACACTTCAAAATTGAGATGCCTGGCAATGCAACCATGATGGCGCTGCCAAACTTACAGGCCATCGATTATTTCAGACAGTATTAAATATGATCGCCTCGACGAAAACTTATAAGCGCCCGAGCACGTCAAGTACATCCCAAGACTTGTATGTATTCGTAAACGATAAAACCCCCTTCTAAAAACGCTGCCACTTTAAATAACCAGACCCAATACTTTCGCCTTGGCAACAGCCTGTGTCCTACGTTCTACGCCCAACTTTCCATTGATTCGCCGCGCATGGGTTTTTACCGTATGTAACGATATAAACAGTTGATCGGCTATTTGCTGATTGGAGTTACCCAAAGCCACTAATTCAAGAACTTCTATTTCTCGCTGGCTCAACCTGCTCTTAAGTAGAGCCATCGGCTCGGAAGGGTTACCTGAACCGGCATGCCCGATAGCGTCCGGCAACCGTGGCTGGCGCAACTGAAGTTCACGCAGGGTCTGTTGCAGGTTGCAGCGCTCGATCAGCCCCCGTCCATCCTGCATCGCCTGGCGAGCGATAAGCGTCTCGCCCGTCAGCCAGGCGACTTCGGCCAGCGCCAGGTGCAATTGCGCTTGTAACCCCGACATGCCCCGCTGCCGCGCCCACTGCAACTGACACTCAAGTCGGTCCAAAGGGCTTGATGCCTGCCCTAGATAAACGTCGGTCAGTACCAGCAGATATTCGAGACTGGGGATCAGTTCCAGCGTGGCTGGCGGAGCCTGACGTGCATGGGGGCAATGATAGTGGCGCAGCACCCGCGTCAGGGCTTCGTGGGCCAATTCAGGGCGTCCCTGTTGCAGCCAGAAATGACTGCTGATGTGCAGCAAGACTCCCCGGTAAACGGTGTCGGGAATTCGCCGTTGCTGCATCAACCGTTCGGCGTCACGTAGATGGACAAACGCCTGGGCGTAGTCCAGGCGATTGGCGGCGAGTTGCGCGAGTCCGAGAAAACCGTAAAGCACGCGCTTGTCCTGACTGCGCAGGCACATCTGCAGTCCGCTCTCGAAGTACTCGGCCGCCTGTACATCGTGTCCCTGAGACAGGCTCAAACGCCCACGGCGCAAGGCAATCCGTCCGAGTAACGGTTCGGCCACCGGTTGCCGTCGGGCAAGCAAACCTTGCATGTTCGCCAGCAAGTGCTCGGCCCTGCCGCACGCTCCCCGCTGCTCGAGCAACTGCGCGTGGTCGAGTTCCAGCAGCCCTTCAAACACCAACGAGCCTTGCGCTCGCGCCAGGCACAACGCGTCACGGTTGAGAGCCTGCGCCACGTCAAGCTCACCGCGCAGCAGCGCTTGCTGGGTCAGGCCGGACAGGCACATCAGCCGGGCGCTCCACAGTTGCGGACCGAGCTCGCTGAGCGCCTCCAGCAAATGCGCCCTCGAAGGCTCCATCCGCCCCTGCAAATGCAGGAGCCAACCTTGCAATGCCTGCCACCGTGCAATCAGCTGCCCTTGGTCGAGTGCCGACGGTTGAGGCATGAAGCGCGATAGATGTTCGATGCATTCGCCCGCCTGCTCGAATCGTCCGGCAAATAGCAACGCTGCGGTGATCAGCCCCACCAATTGCGGCGAGCCCAGCATCAGTTCCTCGCCTTGCCGCTCATGCAAACGCAACAACAGCACCACCGTCTGCGCCTCTAACAGATGCTCGAAACTGAAATGCTGCAACAGGCTGACCGCGACCTCGAACTCTTGCGCCAGCAAGGCCTGTTCAAACGCGGCTTTCCAGTCCAGTTCGGCGGCGAACCACTGACAGGCCCGACGATGCCAGGAGCGTCCCTCCGGCCATTGTTCTTCACGCACCAACTGAGTCAGAGGCGCGAAAATCTGCAGCCAGTCTGTCGAGTCTTGCCAAGGCTCGATAAAACATCCCAGCGCCTGCAATGTGCTCAGGCACTGGGCGCCCTCTCCCGCACCGAACAAGTGGTCGCACAGCCGTGCATTGAAACGCGGCAGGTGGGCGAGCACCCGCCAGGCTTCCGCGAGCTCCGGGGTCAGATTGCTGAACAGTTCGTGCTCAAGGTAATCGTGCAGCGTGTCGGGTCGACCGTGCAGGTGCTCGTTGCGCGACCAGTCACATTTTTGCAGCAGCGCAATCCTCACGCCCGCGCACCAGCCGCCACTCTGTTCGACAACCCGGCTGGCACGTTTGGCGGCCTGCTCCGGTTCCAGGTGATGCAACAGTCGGGCGATTTCCGATGGGGTGAACGCCAGCGTGGAACGTTCACAGTCGTATAGCTCATCTGCCAATAACAGGCGTGGCCAGTTGCAGGGCGGACGGCGACGACCACTCAGCCACCAGGTGACCATCGGGCTACTGATCGCCAATAGCCGGTCGAGCAAACTATCCAGCTCCGGGTTGGGCGTGCGGCAATAGTCATCGAGACACAGCCAGGTCGGCGCTTGCAATTGCGCCAGATACGCCAGCAATCCGGTTTCGTCCGCTGAGTCCGATCCCAACGCCTGGGCCAGCCGCTGGCGAAATTCGCCGGCACTCAACAACGCACCTGCCAGCGGCAGCCAACAGACGTGACACTGTTGGGGCGCCCGCAACAGGCATTCGATGAGCAGCGCACTCTTGCCACTGCCAGCCGGCGCACAAAGCAGTTTCACCCGCGCTGTCGAGGCCAGCAACGGCTCGATCAACCGGTCGCGAGACAGGTGATGAGAGGACAAACGGGGCAGGAGTCCAGGACGCTCCAGACACGGGGTCATGGCGGTCATAGTGGTGCGCCTTTTTATAATTGTGGCGCCACCCTAGCCCTCTCCACACAGCTTGTTGAAGAAGTATTCAACACACTGATCGACACCTATAAAAAAGGTGACCATAAAGTCACCTTTTTCGGTAGACCCTGTAGGAATGATTACCTCACCCCTGTACTCCGCAGCGCTGCTGGCGTGTAGTCACCTGCTTTGGCATCGATACCGAATTCGAAGCTGCGCTTCTCTTCGTTCTTCATACCCAATGCGATGTAGCGACCGGCAATCAGGTCATACAACGCTTCGACGGTATACGCTGGCACCTGGTGATCGTAGTAGAACTGGGCGTGCCCTTCGGCCACACGCCAGAGTTGACCACGACCGTCGTAGTGATCCGCCAGCGCCACTTGCCAGGTGTCTTCGTCGATGTACATGTGACGCTTGGCGTACACATGCCGCTCGTTGGGCTTGACCGTGGCGACGACCTCCCAGACCCGGTGCAACTCGTAACGCGTCAGGTCCTGATTGATATGCCCGGCCTTGATCACATCGGTGTACTTGAGGTTGGGCGAGTCGAGCTTGTAGCTGTTGTACGGAATGTACATTTCCTTCTTGCCGATCAGCTTCCAGTCGTAGCGATCCGGCGCGCCGGAAAACATGTCGAAGTTGTCGGTGGTGCGCAGCCCGTCGGACGACGTGCCGACGCCGTCATAGGCCACTTGCGGTGCGCGCCGCACGCGGCGCTGGCCGGCGTTGTAAATCCAGGCCTTGCGCGGCTCCTTGACCTGATCGAGGGTCTCGTGAACCAACAGCACGTTACCCGCCAGCCGCGCCGGCGCCGTCACTTCCTGCTTGAAATAGCTGAGGACGTTCTCATCGTTACCCGGCTTCAAATCCCCCAGCAGCGAAGGCACCGCGACTTCATCCTTGAAGCGGATCACCGTGAAATCGCCATTGGACTGCGGTGTGGCCTGGGTGATGGTGCGACGCAAATTGCCGCCGTGATAACGGGTGACGTGGTTCCAGATCACCTCGACGCCGTTCTTCGGAATCGGAAACGCGTAGTAGCGATTGCCGGTGAAATTGGCCAGGCCATTGCCGTCGTTGATCGGCGTCACATTCAGGGCACTGCGCTTGGCCGATTCGTAGATGTCCGCCGGCAAGGCCGCCGTGCGATGGGTCGGATAAACCGGAATCTTGTAGGTCTCGGGATAGCGCTTGAACATCGCGATCTGACCGTCGGAGAGTTTGTCCTTGTATTTGTCGACGGTGGCCGCGGTGATGGTGAACAGAGGTTTTTCATTGGCGAACGGATCCGCCAGGAAACCTTTGCTGTCCACCGCACCGGCGTTTTTGGGCAGGCCGCCGGTCCAGGCCGGAATCGAGCCGTCGGCGTTGCCGGCCTTCTCGCCGCCCAACGGCGTGAGGCTGGCGCCGAGTGTGTTCGCTTCTTCCGGCGACACCGCGGCCATCACATTGGCAGCCAACAGGTTCAGGGCCAGAACGCCGCATTGCAGAATCATCTTGCGCATTGAAATCATCCTTCTCAGCCAGATCAGAAGTTCACGCCAAAGCTCAACGCCAGGAAGTCACGATCTTCCAGGGTGTTGTAGTCACCACCGAAGAAATCGGTGTAACTCAAGCTCGCGGTGTAAGTGTTGCGATATTCGGCATCGACGCCGACGCTGATCGCCTTGGCGCCTTCGTTGAACAGCCCGTTGGGGCCGTATCCGGCGACGTCGTGGGACCACGACAGGTTGGGTTTGAAATTGATCCCGGCGATCACGTTGTTGTAATCAAGGATGGCGCGGGCGCGGTAGCCCCAGGAGGTCGAGGTCACGAAACCGTCGGTGTCACCGCGGAAACCGTACTGGCCGAACACCGAGTCACGGCCGTAACGCAGCTTGCTCTTGTCCTCCAGCCCACCGACGTGAACAACCGCCGCTTCACCCACCAGGGTCAGACGATCCGCGCCCGCCACCTGATCGATGAAGTGCGTGAGGGTGCTTTGGACCTGCGTCACTTCCTTGCGGCGATAGCCTTTGTTGTCAGCGCCGGGCCGGGTGGCGATAGGCGAAGCTGCGCCGCCAGCGATCGGGTTGAGCAAGGCCAGGGTCAGGTCGGTGCTGTTGACCTGTACAGGTGCATTGGGGCGATAGCTGATCTCGCCGGTCCATGCCGTGCCGGTAGGCAAGGTGGTGGAGAAGCTCGCGCCGTAGAGGCGAATATCTTCCGGGTATTCGAGGTAGTACTGACCGCGACCGAGCATCACGCTCTGGGCCAGTGCCGCCCCGGTGCCAGGTGCAATGGCGTTGGCGGTACCGACAATCGCCGGAATCCGCGCCAGCGTGCCCGGCCCGGCGGTGGTGGTGCCGACATTCGGCGTGCGGCTGTGGTAGTTCATGAAGTAGAGGCCGTACTCGGTGTCGTCGCCCAGCCAGCGCAGCGCCGTGCCCCATTGCCCGGAATCGCGGGCATCGCGGTCGCCGCCACGGGGAACGATCACCCCTTCCCTGCCGACCTGGAAGCCTTGACCAAAGGCGGCGGCGATCGGCTGCAACGGCGCGATAGCCGGGCTGGCGACCGTGTATCCCGTGGTGCAACCGTCGGCCGCTACGTCACCACCGAAGAAGGTTCCGCAGTTGTCGAGTACGGTCTGGTCCCACTCCAGTTGATAGAAACCTTCCACGGTGAGCTTGTCGGTCAGACCCTGAGAGGCGAACAACATGTTCACCGGAATCAGGCCTTCCTTGATCTCCGCGCCTGGACGGCGGAAGGCTGAAACGTCGACCGGGTTGATGCTGTTGATCGAGTTGCCGATGAAGGTACTTTCGCCCCAGCTGACCACTTGCTTGCCGGCGCGCGCGGTGCCCGGCAGATCGGCGATGGAGTAGTTGTGGTAGACGAAGGCATCGAGAATCTGCGCGCCGGACGACTTGGAGCCTTCCTTGCGATTGTGGTCGCTGATCGGCTTGAACTCGCGGTCTTCATCCTTCAGTTCGAAGTCGTACCAGTACTTGCCACGGACGAATACGCCGGTGTCGCCGTACTTCAGTTCAAGGTCGTGAATGCCCTTGAAGATCTTGGAGAAGGTCTCGCCCTTCTTGAAATTCAGTCGCCCGTCGTCACCGGTAGACGCCTGCCCCGTCCCGCCGTTGACCGTGCCCACCAGCGATTTTTCGGCATCGCGCATGCCCCAGCTCGCGCCAACGGACAACGAAGAATCGAAGGTCCCCTCGATTTCGCCAATGTTGAATGAAACAGCCTGCGCCTGGGCACAACTGCCCAAGGCCACCGCAGCGGCGAGCGCCTGCGGTGTGAAGATGGCGCGCATTGTTGTTTTTGTCATGCGTCTTCCCCGGTGAGTGACAGAAGGCCACACCCTACTGCCGCAGGTCGGGGGCGATAAGCGCACGAAGGAGGTATTCGTCGTGTCGCTCTAAAGGATGAAGGGGCTTGCGAGGCACGGGTTTGGGTGGGGTATGGATGGAGTGGATGGGGGTCTATCAGTCAGATGCATGATGTTCAAAAGCCAGGATGCACGGGGACCGTTGCCTTATTGCCACTGTGCGCAAAAGTTGCGCAATCGATCTGGCGAAACACGCTGCTTCAGCGCTGAACGCCCCGTTTAGCAGGCCTTCCAGCCAAGTGCGCAAGAAGTTGCGCAGTGCTGCGCAACTTCTTGCGCACTTTTTCAGGTGATCCTTGCCGAGGACCCTTTCGGCGCTGGAAAAATCTTCTCAACAACTTGATTTATATAGCGATAAACATTTCTGGCACGGACCTTGATAACCGTCAGGCACCCACCGGGCGATATCGCCTCCCGGGCACCCTCACTTATTCAGCAAGGAGAGCATCCATGGCAACACCAGCGTACATGTCCGTCACTGGCGAAAAACAAGGTCTGATCACTGCCGGCGCCTTCACCGCCGACTCCGTTGGCAACACCTACCAGGAAGGTCACGAAGACCAGGTCATGGTTCAGGCGTTCAGCCACGACGTGATCATCCCGCGTGACCCGCAGTCCGGCCAGCCAACCGGTCAGCGCGTGCACAAGCCAGTCGTGATCACCAAGGTCTACGACAAGGCTTCGCCACTGCTGCAAGCGGCGCTGACTTCCGGCGAGCGCATGAGCGAAATCGTTATCCAGTGGTTCCGTACTTCTGCTCAGGGTACCCAAGAGCACTACTACACCACCAAACTGGAAGACGCGATCATCGTCGCCATCAACAACAAAATGCACAACTGCCAGGATCCGTCGAACTCCCACTTCACGCACCTGGAAGAAGTGCAATTCACCTACCGCAAAATCACCTGGACCCACGAAGTATCCGGTACTTCGGGTTCCGATGACTGGCGTCAGCCAGTCGCTTAATCGCGGCTGACCGCTTCACGCATCGGCCAGCTCTGCTGGTCGATGTTGTTTACGCCTTTCCAGAATTTTGCGTCTGCTGATCCTTTGATCGGGTATTCGTTTACGCCGCAGCACTGCACGAGGAACAAGGGATGTTCGCGCCGGCCAATCAGACTCACTTTGCCCTGACCATCGAAGGTCTTTCCAGTGACTTCCAGGTGTTGTCCCTGCAAGGTCGGGAAGCCATCAGCCAGCCGTTTGTGTTTGAGGTGGAACTGGTCAGCGAAAAGCCGTCCCTGGACCTCGAAAGCCTGCTGCACAAACCGGCCTTTTTGCAGCTCTCCCCCGACGGCAGCGGCATTCATGGCCAGCTCTATCGCGCCGCCCAGGGTGATTCCGGCAAACGCCTGACCCGCTACGCGGTGACCCTGCGTCCGCAACTGTCCTACCTGGCGCACCGCATCAACCAACGCATCTTCCAGAACCTCACCGTGCCGAAAATCATCGGCAGTGTCCTCGAAGAGCACGGCATCCAAAGCAATGCCTACGCATTCAACGTCGGGGCGATTTATCCGGAACGCATTTACTGCGTTCAGTACGATGAATCGGACCTGCGGTTCGTCCAGCGCCTGTGCGAGGAAGAAGGTATTCACTACCACTTCCAGCACAGTGCCACGGCCCACAAACTGGTGTTCGGCGATGACCAGACGGTGTTCCCGAAACTCGCCCCCGTGGCCTACCAGCAAGACTCCGGCATGGTCGCGACCAACCCAGTGATCAAGCGCTTCGACCTGCGCCTGGAAACCCGCACCAGCCGCACCACCCGCCGCGACTACGACTTCGAAAAGCCGCGCCTGACCCTCGAAGCGGAAAACCGTGGCGACGCCCTGCCCGATCTCGAAGACTACGACTACCCCGGTCGTTTCATCGACCGCGAACGCGGCAAGCACCTGGCCAAACGTGCCCTCGAACGTCACCGCAGCGACTTCCAGTTGGCCGAAGGCAGAAGCGATCAGCCGATCCTCGTCAGCGGCCATTTTCTGGCCCTCACCGAGCACCCGAAAGCCAAGTGGAATGACCTCTGGCTGCTGACCGAAATCCTGCACGAAGGCAAACAGCCGCAAGTGCTGGAAGAATCGGTCACCAGCAACACGACCCAGCTCAAGGATGATTTCCATCAGGGTTACCGCAACCGCTTCCAGGCCACTCCCTGGGACGTGCCGAACCGCCCGCCGCTGAACCACCCCAAACCGCGGATCCTCGGCAGCCAAAGCGCCGTGGTCACCGGGCCCAAAGGTGAAGAGATCCACTGCGACCAATATGGCCGCGTCAAAGTGCAATTTCACTGGGACCGCGAAGGCCAGGCCGACGACAAAACCAGCTGCTGGCTGCGCGTCTCCTCCGCCTGGGCCGGCGCCCACTACGGCGGCATCGCCATCCCACGAATCGGAATGGAAGTGCTGGTCAGCTTCCTTGAAGGCGACCCGGATCAACCGCTGATCAGCGGCTGCCTCTACCACAAGGAAAACGTCGTCCCCTACGACCTGCCGGCGAACAAAACCCGCAGCACCTTCAAGACCCTGAGCTCCCCCGGTGGCGGCGGTTACAACGAACTGCGCATCGAAGACAAAAAAGGCCAGGAACAAATCTTCCTGCACGCCCAGCGCGACTGGGACGAAAACGTCGAACACGACCAGAAAATCCGCGTCGGCCACGAACGCCACGACACCGTGGAGAAGAACAGCTATAGCGAATTCAAGGCCGAAGAACACCACACCGTTTACGAAGACCGCAAAGTCGAAGCCCGCGCCAACGACCACCCGACCGTGGGGGTTAACCAGCACATCAAGATCGGCACCGGGCAATTCATCGATGCGGGCCAGGAAATCCACCTGAGCAGCGGCATGAAAGTCGTGCTCGAAGCCGGCAGCGAACTGACCCTCAAGGGCGGCGGCAGCTTCATCAAGATCGACGGCAGCGGTGTCACGCTGAGCGGGCCGGTGATCAATATGAACTCCGGGGGTAGTCCCGGCAATGGCACTGACGCGGCACCTCTGATGCCGGGTGTGTTGAAACAGGCGGACGCGGACAAGGCTGGTGCCATGTTGACACCGGCGCAAATCAATACGCTGAAACGTAATGCGCCGTTTTGTGAAGAGTGCGAAAGGTGCAAGGCGGGTATATGCGATATAGCAATACCTGCCCAAGATGCTGAAAAAACCAGCCACGACTTAGTCTTTTTAGTCAATGATGAAAAAACGGGTAAACCAAAGCAGAACATCCTATATCGAATAACGCTTGAATCCGGGATTATTGTTGATGGTGTCACTGACGATAAGGGGATGACCCAAAAAGTCTCATCTAACAAAGCTGAAAAAGCCACTATCGAGGCCCCGTATTATGGCAACACAACAAGCGACGCTCACCCCAACCACGGATCAGACACCTGTAACTGTTAGCATCCCGACCAAGGAGCTAAGCGGCACGCAATGGGTTGCACGATTCCCCACCAGTACAAGTGCGGGCGATCTCACGACTGAATTCGAAGCCAGTGTGAACAAATTCATTGCAGCCATAAAAGAAGCCGGAGGCAGCGTGGCAATTTCTGCAACTTATCGGCCTAAAGAGCGTGCGTATTTGATGCACTATTCCTCAGCTATATCTAAAGGAATTATTGCACCAGAAGACGTACCTGAAATGGACGGTGTAAACATTGAATGGGTTCATAGCACGTTAGCGCAATCAATTAGCGCCGCGACCAGCATGGCGTCGGGCTACGGAATTGTGTATCCGCCCGCACTGACAAGTCGCCACACACAGCGAAAAGCTATAGACATGACAATATCCAACATGTCCGGGAGAACAATTGTAAATGCTTCTGGCGCCTCCGTTTTGATCACTCACTTAAGCGACTTGAATCCAGTAGGTACTACATATGGAGTTAAAAAGCTTGTTTCCGACCCTCCGCATTGGTCAACCGATGGACATTAAACATGCCCTTTCCATCATTCTGACTATTTTTTCAGGGTCAGTATCTGCACAAGACATTGGATTTGGATTCGTTAAAAACAATCCAGACGGGAAGACTTATTTATATACGACCCAGAAAATTTCAAGTAACGAAGCCATTTCAGTCCAGTTCCCTAAAGATAAGGGATCCGTTGCTTGCTGCAAGTTAACGAAGACAACTGGGGAAAAACAGCAACCGGGCGATGCAATGGACCTGCTCAACGAATCCGACATGCACATCTATGGGCTTGACATTCAATACAAAGAGCCTTTCATTGGCATAGCTGTAGTTGGTAAAAATGCAACCGAAAACGGCGCCTCAGCCGTTGAAGTCAAGGATCAAACTACAACTATCAGCACCTGCTTAAGTCAAGAAGGCGTTCATCTTTTCTCAAGAAAAAATGGGACCTTGAATGGTCACCTGTATTTAAGCCTCGGATACGATGTAGAGCCAACATCTAATTTTTGCGAAACAGAAAATCATGAGTCCATACCGACAGACGTCTCCAGCTACATCAAAAGCAGAGACAACTGTGATTCTCTGCGTGGAAATATTCCTGAGCCAGACCCCGCCGACCCGGGAAATCTCGATCGTGTCATCAGCGATATAAATAAATACTGCAAGGGTACAGACCAGCAGCTGAAGCAGTTGAAAGAAAAATACTCCGGAAACGAAAGCGTTGAGAAGTTGCTCTCTACTTATAAAGAAAATATTGAAGCTGATATGAGTTTTTAGATTCACTCATCAAGGACGGCTGTTGTGACATCTGAAAATATCATTCCGCAGGTCTGGCTATCGGAAACCCCGTTGCTCTCGGGTGAACGTCTTTACGCCGTTATCAGCAATGCCAGCGATGCAGAGCCGCTCAAGGCCCTCTACCAGCAAGACATGGCACCGGAACTGATGCCTATCTGGAACGGCACGCCTTACGCCGATTGGCTACCAGTCATGCCCTATCTCGCCGAGCTGAAACCCAACACTGGGTTTCTGCAGTGGATCACCGAAACCGATGCTCGGGATTGGGGTTGGCTGGCGGTGTCCACCAGCACGGCGGACGTGGTGTTTGAACATCTGCGCAGCCTGACTCAAGTACGTACACCCGATGGTACCGAGGTGTTTTTCAGGTTCTGGGACGGGCGGCATATTTACCCGATTCTTGAAGATCTGGGTGCCAGCGCTGGCGAAGTGCTGCCCGTGTTCGACCGTTACTTGATCAACGGGCAGAGCCTGACCGTGGGACCAAGGTCCGTACCTCCGGCGAAGGAATGGCCGTGGTGGGAAGTTCCACAGAAGCTGCTCGATACGCTGACCGAAAAAGACCACTCCACCGTCGTCGACAACCTGATGCAGTGGCTGGGGGAGGACTGCCCGGAACCGTACTTCGCCTTCCCCGAGAGTAACTTGCGCCACAAGGTCGAGCGCTTCGTTCGCCAACAACCCAACACAGAAGATATGGCAGAGCGTCTTGCTGCTCAGCTGACAAAGGAAGTCACGTCATGAATACCCCGATTGGTACCTTGGTCCTGCGCGTGCTGGACGCCAAAACGCCTGACGTGAATCTGATTCTCAAAGACTTCAAGAACTGCCTGAGCGATTACAAGGAGTGGGCAGATGGTTTTCTCACCGGTTGGGCACTGGATGTCGATCAAACCTTCAAGGTCGGCAATGAAGTCAGCGTGACCAAACGCAAGACCAAAACCGGCAAGGTCGAGACCTACGCGACCTGCCCCCTGGCGGGCGACTTCACCCTGATCCACATGTTCGAATCGGCGCGCTTCGTCCCCATAGGCAATACGCCGGTGAAACTGGAGCCCGTCACCAAAGGCACGCTCTACGACGACGTCACCGGCCCTGCCATTGAAACAACCATCGGCCCCAGCGGCATCAAGGTGATCGACGGCTGCAAAAAAGGCCAGATGTACCGCATCACCTTTTTCCCCAACGTTTCCCAGAGCAACGTCAAAGCGCTCTACGACTCTTATCAGGGCGTAATCGGCAATCTCGAAGGCTGGCTGCAAAGTGAGTGGTCGAGCAAGTTTCAGCCACAGTGGGCCAGCTACTCGGCGGCCGACCGCATGGGCCGTTCGGTCATCCTGCTGAAACAAGCGATGGATGGCCTGGAAAAAGCGTTGCTCAGGCTGTGGGACGACATCAAAAGCCTGTTCGAACTGCTCGCACATCCGAAGGAAAACCTCGAAAAACTGCGTAAATACCTGTCGGATGTCGAGATCGACAAGCTCTACGCAGCCTCCAAGGAATCCATTGCTTCAGGCCTGTTTATCCTCAGTGATGAACCCCTGATGTTCATCTATGTTTCGGCAATTGTCGCCTGGGTCGGCATGCTGCCTCCGCAGGTCATTGTTGACGTGGTGACGGCAATTGCAGCGGAGTTTCTGATCAACGTGGTGCTGGGCATTTGCCTGACGGGTGGTGCGGGGATCGCGGTGCGGGTGGGCACCAAAGCCCTGTCTACCGTCAAGTCCGGCACAGCCATCAAGTACCTTGAAGAGCTGGCCGCGAAACTGATGACGTTGAGCGGCAAACACAGCCTGCCGGCACACGCTGAAGTGTCGAAACCGTTGATTGCCAGCGCCAGGAATGTGCCGATGAAGCCGACCAAAACGGCGGCGATCAAAATCGACGAGGCTGCCGCCAACGGGTCTAAAAGTCAGGTACCGAAAACCACGGATACGCCGAAACAAGAAGTCAAAGATGCTTCTTCGTTTCCGCGTGGCAAGAAAGAAAAACAGACCACCCTGACCCCAAAGGAAAAGGTCGACGACGTTTCGACGCAGTCGAAGACGCCTGACGATAAAAGTGCTACCTGCGCCAAGAAAACCTGCACCAATGGTTGCCCCGTATCGATGGTCACGGGCGAAGAACTGCTGACCCTGACCGATGGCGAGCTCGGTGGTTTGTTGCCCTTCAGCTGGACGCGACTCTATCGCACCAGCGCCGCAGAAATCGATTGCGGCCTCGGCTACGGCTGGAGCCATGCCTTGGCGCAACGCGTTGACATCAACGAAGACGAAGTCATCTGGACCGACCACGAGAACCGCGTCACCACGTTCCCACTGCCAAGCGTGCAGCGTCCGGCGATCACCAACAGCCTCTCGGAAGCGGCCATTTTCATCGGTGATGACCCTTCCGAGCTGGTCCTCACGCAGGCCGGCGAGCGCAAGCAGTTCTACCATTTCCGCTACAACAGCAAAGGTGCGACGCTGATCGCCATCAGCGACAACTACGACAACCGCCTGCACATCACCCGTGACATTCACGGACGAATCAAACGTGTCGATAACGGCACCGGTCGCGCCCTCCTCGTGCGTTACGATCGCAAACACATCGTCGCCATCGAGTACCAGCAGTTCAGCCCGGCGGACAACCTGGAAGATGCCTGGAGCACTGTCCAGACCCTGGTCACCTACCGCTACGACGCACAGCAACGCCTGATCGAGGCGAAGAACGCCGCCGGCGAAACCGAGCGCTACGCCTACAACCATCAGAACGTGATTCTTGAGCGGCAACTGGCTGGCGGTGCGAGTTTCTTTTGGGAATGGGAAAAGGAAGGCAAGTCGGCACGCTGCATCCATCACTGGGCAAGCTTCTCGCAGATGGACGCGCACTACACCTGGGATGACAAGGGTAGCGTGACGGTGACCAACGCTGACGGCAGCGAAGAGGTCTACACCCACGACGATCAGGCTCGACTGGTCGCCAAAGTCGATCCGGATGGAGCTGAACACCTCAAGGCCTACGATGACAAGGGCCGCCTGATCGCCGAAAAAGACCCACTCGGCGCAGTCACCGAATACCAGTACAACGAAGCCGGTCGACTGGTTGCGGTGATTCCGCCAGAAGACGCCCCCACCACTTACGAGTACTACCACGGCTACGTCCGTGTGGTGAACCGTGGCCCGGCAAAGTGGACCTACTGGCGCAACGATCAGGGCGACATCACCGAACAAGTCGACCCGGACGGCAACTCGACCCACTACAGCTACAACCGCCAAGGCCGTCTGCTGGAAATCCGTCACCCGGATGGCAGCCGTCATCAACTGGGCTGGAACAACCTCGGCCAACTGCTCGAAGAACAGCTACCGAACGGTGGCCAGCGCAAATACCGTTATGACGCGTTGGGTCGGCAGATCACTCGTCAGGACGAAAGCGGTGCGACCACTCAATACCGATGGGACGCCGCCAACCGCCTCGCGCAAATCACCCTGCCCGGCGGTGCAACCCGCGCGTTCACCTATAACGCCTACGGCAAAGTCACCGCTGAGCGTGATGAGTTAGGCCGCGTCACCCGCTACGAATACGCCGATGGCCTGCACCTGGTCAGCCGTCGCCTCAACCCGGATGGCAGCCAGCTTCGCTACCGCTACGACAACTCGCGCCTGTTGCTCAGCGACATCGAAAACGAACGTGGCGAGCAGTACCACCTCGACTACTACCCGAACGGCCTGATCCAGCAGGAAACCGGTTTCGACGGTCGCCGGACTGCCTACGAATACGACCTCAACGGCCAGCTGCTGAAGAAAACCGAATTCGGCGACGACGGCAGTGAGCTGGTCACGGAGTACCAACGCGACGCCGCAGGCCGTTTGCTGGTGAAAACCCTGGCCGACGGCGAGGAAATTCACTACAGCTACGATGCTCTCGGCCGCCTCGTCAACGTCGACGACGGCCACTGGCCCCTTGCCTACGAATATGACCTGCAAGATCGCCTGATCACCGAACACCAAGGCTGGGGCACCACGCGTTACGAATACGACAATCTCGGCCAACTGAGTCACTGCCGTCTCCCCGACGGCAGCAAACTCGACTACCGTCACCAGGCCGGCGGTCGCCTGAGCAGCATCGACCTCAACGGCTCGCGTCTCACCACGCACCAGTTCAGTGCCGGTCGCGAACAGCAGCGCCAACAAGGCCTGCTGCTCAGCCAATACCAGTACGACGAACAAGGCCGACTGCAAGCCCACAGCGTCAGCCAGCAAGACCGCAACCTGTTCCGTCGCCGCTACGCCTACGATGCCAACGGCAACCTCGCGGGCATCGACGACAGCCGCAAAGGCAACCGCAGCTATCACTATGATCCGCTCGATCGCCTGATCAACGTCCGTGGCACTACCCCGGAAAGCTTCGCCCACGACCCGGCGGGCAACCTCCTGGGCCAAGGCGACCAGCCGACCGCGAACCTGGCCAACGTCAAAGGTAATCGCCTGCTGATGCAGGGCGACCGCCACTACGACTACGACGCCCACGGCAACCTGATTCGCGAACGTCGCGGCACCGGGCAGAAACTCGTCACAGAGTATCGTTACGACTGCCAACATCGCTTGATCGGCGTTAGCCTCCCCGGCGGCAGCATCGCAAGCTACCAGTACGACGCCTTCGGGCGCCGCATCGCCAAAACCGTCGATGGCCACATCACCGAATTCCTGTGGCAAGGCGAACGTCTCATCGCCGAAAGCGCCGACAACCGTTATCGCAGCTACATCTACGAACCGGGCAGTTTCCGTCCCTTGGCGATGCTCGATGGCGAAGGTCCGCTCAAAGCTGAACCGTTCTATTACCAGCTCGATCATCTCGGCACCCCCCAGGAACTCACCGACTACAGCGGTGAAATCATGTGGTCAGCCAAATACCGCGCCTACGGCAACCTCGCCGCCCTCGACATTGCCGAAATCGACAACCCGCTGCGCTTTCAGGGGCAGTACTTCGACGCGGAAACGGGCTTACATTACAACCGGCATCGCTACTACAATCCGGGCACTGGACGGTTTCTGACGCCGGATCCGATCAAGCTTGCGGGTGGGTTGAACAACTACCAGTACGTGCCTAACCCTACGGGGTGGGTGGATCCGTTGGGGTTGGACAATTGCCCCGGAGGACCGAACTGCACGCCATCGAATGTGGTGGAAGATCCGGCGGCCAAAGCCAGTGTGGACGACGGTCAAAAGGTTCCCGAGATTGCGCAAGCCAAACCAGATTTTTATGTCGGCCCTTCTGGCCCCGATTCGACGATGCCGTCTACAGGCTATAGATACATGCGATATCAACATGATGACGGGACTGTCGATACCAGAGCACTCGGTACGTTGAAAACGAAATCTGCGCCAGTGACCTACGCTGGCTTTGAGAAGTTTGATACTGGTTCTGAAGCGAGGAAAGCATTCCAGGTTAAAGGGCCTGAGGTAGGTCCTGACATTAACGGTAAAGGCTCATGGAGCGATGCACGCCTGAGAGGAGAGTTTGACACATTACAACTCTACGTCGATGGGAAGCCTGATGCTCGAACGCCATTCTGGAAAGGTGACGAAGATAAAACCAAGCTGGAGCCATTTGCTGACGCATATCCAGAATATGGAGAAGGTGGTGCACAACAGATTCACACAAATAGCAGAGTTATACATTTCGACAAAGTTGAGGTCCTACCGGAAGAATAATGAAAGACTACTTTATTTTAGCAAAGAAAGACATTCCGTCAGACAGCCCTCACGATCCGGACTGGCCAAAATTTATTGCATACTCCTACGAGCATAAATGCTTGTTGTTTTCAGCAGGAAAGGGCCATGGACTATCGGGATTCGAGTTACCGGAGGCTGAAGCTTCCGACCCCGACTGGACACCTTTATTTATCGAACTAAACGCACTCTGGATATTAGACTTTTTAAAGAAATCAAATGCCTCCACACTAAATGATTTCATCAAAGCGCTCGACAAAGAAAACATACCAATAAGTACGTTTCGAGCTTAAAAAGGGGACAGATTTATTTTCTACGAACGCATACCAATGAAATAATTCTGCTCCCTTTAGCTTAGATTCCACCCCTACTACCGATGCACTTGGTGTATCTACCATGACAGAGGTACTAGTTAAATGAATACAGCCCAAGCCTATGTTACAAAATCCGACAGCGATTTTGTTAGAGTAAAAGTTCTTGATGCAAAAATAATAGAAAAGCTTATTGGCATTGGCTTCACAAATGACATTGATCTTAATGAATACAAAATCATCACACCAAACGATGAAAATAAAGCTGGAATATTTAACCAGCTCAGGGAGCTTGAAGTTTATTTTTCCGATGGTAGAGAGTGGTGCCCTGCCGAGGTATTTGAGTACCTAAGAGACAAGGGGCTTTTAATCGGAAATTTTACAATGATCAGCTGGACGGCCCCTCATAAGTATTTTATTACCCGTGACAAATGACAGTGCAAAAAATAAAAATATAAATAAAATATTGCAGACTCGAGTTTACCTCGAACCATGAGCAAATTAGCATTTGCTCAGCTATCCACTGGCGACCTGGGACGATCAGAAGGTAAAGTTCGACCAAATCGATATACTTCCGGATAAGTAATGAGAACTTTCTATGTAATCGCCCAAAAAGATATGGAGCCAACTCTGCCCCATAGCGCTGCATGGCCAAAATTAATAGGCTACTCATATAAGGATAACTGCTTCTACTTGGCCGAAGGTAAAGGGCATGGATTCGCCGCAAGCGACATGCCTGAAACCAAAGCTAAAAGTTCGGAGTGGCTTGGACTATTTATAGCCTTAGACCTGCTATGGTTCATAGACCTGATTGACAATACAAACTTCGTTGATGAACACGACTTCATCGACAAGATCACAAAACTAATCGACCAACCTGAAACTATAGAGTTTTAAATCACGAAATATATTTATGCACTTACACAAAATGAATTAATCACACCCCTTAGTTGTGGAAATCACCAAACAAAAATAACGAGCCCATTATCAATTCCATTGATGCAAACAAACAAAAACTTGAACCAACAAAATATGACCTCCAGGGTCAAGAATGAAATTCAACGACACACTTATAAATACAAATGAGCGCTTCACTATTGGCATAGAAGAGAGCACAGAAAAATATTATGTCTCCATACCGGTGAGCAATCGGCTGGTAGATTACGACGAGCACTATCAAATAGATCGCAATTCCTATGAGCTTTATCTAAACAATCCAACTGCAGCATTGGACTTTGTTAGGCGATGCAGAAACAGACAGGAAGATGAATTGTTGATTTTTAAACCTGGAGCAGATCGCGGCGTCGCTACCTAAATGCCCTACTCCTTTCGATAAAGTACACAAAAAACAGATCAAGATGAAAGAGGATCAGTCTATTTACAATACCGGTTCCCTTTTCATCCCACCGTAGAACGCTCATCAACCTTTAATATTATCCGAATAGCCTCATGCGCCCGATGCCACACTGCTTGACCGAGAGAGTAAAGAGTAGAAAGCACACCTCAAACAGAGATGAATTCCCTGACCATTTCAGAGGAAATGGTATTTATTTCACGAAGGACCCTGACTGGGGAACCCAGTTACACGTTATTAACTGGCAAGGACTTTGCGGGTTTCTTAAAACACAAAAAAAACCAGATGCAATATTGAAAAACGCATTCGAAAAATATGTAAACACTATAAAAACTAGCGTACCGGAAGCAAATGACCTCCTCGAGAACATAGGCTGTTATTACTACATGCGCAAAAAGGTTCCCGCCTTATCTGAAAACGGCTTCGATCTTATTAACGATTTGGATAGTGCAAAAAAGAGAAAGATATCCGAAACAATGGAGTTTCTGCGTAAAGAGCTTAGCAAGGCCACCGACGCGCAGGACATCGACCTTTACAATCGACGCAATAAGCTCATCAGTGATGGCGGCCCTAAAGACATAGAACACCTTTAGAGAAGGAGTCTGTCATTTGCCATATCTTGATCTGCAAAACGCTATACAACGTGCCGGGTTTACCGTCACCGAGTTTTTGGATCAGCGAACGTACTTCGGTTGTTGGTCGCTGACCGTCGAAGGTTATGGACACACCTACTTGATCGTCAACGAAGGACGAGATGGTTGGCTAATGTACTATCGCCGAGATGTGGCCGGGACCTTTAGTGAGCTGGATAAGAAAAAATCGGCCATGATGGATGACGCCGACAAGGCAAGCCAATGCCTGATCTGGCTTTCTGGCGACCATCCAGCCCCACAGGCGCATAAAGTCCGAAGTTTTTACGTGATTGCCGAAAAGGATCTTGTGCCGGAGCAACCTCATAGCTCTGACTGGCCTAAATTGATCGGCTATTGCTACGCAGATGACTACTACTTGTTTTTTGAAGGCAAGGGACATGGGTTAGGAGGGACAGCAATTCCGGCTTGCGAAGCCAAAAAGGCTGTCTGGCTGCAGATATTCGCGGCACTGGACGTGGAGTGGTTTATTGCCTTCAAGGAAATGTCGAGGTTGACGTCCGAGGATGCATTTGTCCTGGAGTTGACAGCCAAGGTTGGCCCGCTAGACATTTGTCGATACTAATTAAAAGAGATTTCATTGCGCCTTCGACCGCCGAATCGCCAAAACCGTCGATGGTCACACCACGTAATTCCTGTGGCAAGACGAACGCCTAATCGCAGAAAGCGGCAAAATCTCAATCGCAGTTACATCTAAGAGTCGGGCACCTTCCGCCCTTTGGCGATGCGCGACGGCGAAGGTCTGGCGTTTAAAAAGCACTCTCTTGAGATGTTGAACGGGATGACAAGCGCTACCTACAACAGACAGCTATTCGGAATCGATAACGAATTATCCGTAGCGCGCCACTGTTGTTCAGACTGCAACACTGCATGTCCGGAATCGCTATTTTTCCTTTCGACTCAAACGCTTATTCTTGCCGGGCTTTCACGGCAAACCGCCTGACAGCGCTCAACGATAACGTGTGATCAGTCCATGCCATTCGCGACAGATTTCAGATGAATCGAAGGTTTCGACTCATCGCCCCGTGTTCACTGACGTTGATTTGTAGCTCCTTGATCCAACGTCTTACTTTGGCCGCTGCGTTTGCAGCGGCCTTTTTTATGGGCGATGGTTTTTTGAGGGACGGCAGGTCTCAGGCGAGCCCTGCCGAAAGCGATGGAATCAGAGGGCGTACTTCTGCAAATTCGCCATCATTTCCTTCAACGCTTCAATGTTGTCCTTCGGATGCGCCGCGCCTTCAAAATCGCAGATCTGCTGCCAGTGCGCCGCCACATCTTCCGGTGAAAACCCGACCCGTGGATCGAACCCGGCGCCCAGACTGCGCTCCCAGCGCACCTTGCCCATCCAGCCGCCACCGACTTCAAACAACCCGGAGGTTTCCTGGCAGTTCTCGCTGGCGAGATACACCACCAGCGGGCTGACCAGTTCGGGTTTGAGTTGTTCGAAGACTTGCGGCGGAATCAGGCCTTCGGTCATGCGGGTGCCGCCGGTGGGCGCGATGGCATTGACCAGGATGTTGTTTTTGCGGCCTTCGATGGCCAGCGTGCGGGTCAGGCCATAGAGGCCGAGCTTGGCCATGCCGTAGTTGGACTGACCGAAGTTGCCGTAGATGCCCGAGGTCGACGCGGTGAAGATCACGCGGCCGTAGTTTTGGTCGCGCAGGTGCGGCCACGCGGCGCGGGTGACTTTGTAGGCGCCTTCGACGTGGACGCGGTAAACCACGTCCCAATCGGCGTCGTCCATTTTGTGGAAGGTCTTGTCCCGCAGAATCCCGGCGTTGTTGACCACCACGTCGACACGGCCGAAGGCGTCGAGGGCGTGTTGCACCAGTTTGTCGCCATCGGTGACGGAGTCATGGTTGGCCTCGGCGGTGCCGCCGGCCTCGCGAATTTCCGCCACTACACGGTCAGCGGCAGAAGCGTTTGCGCCTTCGCCCTGAGCCGAGCCGCCGAGATCGTTGACCAGCACCCTGGCGCCCTGTTTCGCGAACAACAGCGCATGGCCGCGCCCGAGGCCGCCGCCGGCTCCCGTGATGATCACGACTTTATCTTCGAAGCGCACAGGCTCATTCATTGGGGGACTCCAGCAGGCCAAGGGACAATGAGCCCGAGTTTCAGGCAAGGCGTTGCTGGTCACAATGAACACCGGTGAGGCTGAATGGTGCTCGATAAGGCTGAGGGATAATCAGGAGCAGGCCGCCTTCAGCGGCGCTGAAACAAGCCGATCGCGGAACGCCAGATAGTGTTTCAGCACCTGCGCCGGCGCTTCCGTCTGTGGGTAGTGGCCAATGCCAGGCAGCAACACCGTATCCGGTTCAGGGATCAATTCCCGATAGCGTGCAACCATGTGCGCGCCGGAGATCGGATCGTCCTCGCCATCGATCACCCGCAGCGGCACCCCACGGCGCTGCATCGCACCGACCCAACGTTCGCGCTGGACACGTCGTTCGGGAATGTACGCAATAAGTTTGTGCATGACCCGGGGCCCGTGATTGCTGTCGATCAGGCTCCAGAAATCATCCATCTCACTCTCGGTAGGACGGCTCTGCGGTCCGAAGATCTGCCGGAAACTCCTGACCAACGCATCCCGGGAAAACGCCCGGCCGATCACCCAGCCCAACGGGCTGAGCAATAGCTTCTGCATCAGTATCGGGCGATGGGTTTCCGGAAACAGGCCGCCATTAAGGAACACGCAACTGGCCAGATGAATACGCGACTCGTAATGCCGGGCCAGCAGTTCCTGAGCCACGCTGTCGCCATAATCGTGGGCCAGCACGTGCACTGGCTGTTCGACATTCAAATGCTCCAGTAATGCCTGTTGCAGATCGGCTTGGTCCAGCAGGCTGTATTCGTGGTCCACCGGTTTGGCGGAATCACCGAAGCCCAACATGTCGCAGGCGATCAACCGATAGCGCTGGGCCAGCGGCTGCCACAGGTAATGCCAGTCCCAACTGGCCGTCGGGAAGCCATGGATGAGCAGCAGCGGCTCACCTTGCCCCGAAGTCCAATAACGGATCGTCTGGCCACGGAATACGAACGTCTGGCCGCGTTTGCGCCAGACGCATAGGGGGATCTCGGTGAGAGGCATTAGAGTTTAAACCCCGGGTCTTGTTGATCGAGTTTGCGCAGCAGCGCCGGCCAGGCCAGTGTGCCGCCCATCCCTTGTGCACTTTTGGTGACGCCGGCAATCATCGCCTTGGCGCCCGCCAGAATTTGCGGTTCGATAACGATCAGTTCCGCGCCACCGTTCTGCGCCATCACCTGGATATCGCAAGCGCGCTGAAAGGTGAACATCATCAGGAACGTGTCGGCGATGGTGCCGCCACAGGTCAGCAGACCGTGGTTGTGTAGCATCAGGAAATTGCTTTCACCGAGGTCGGCTTGCAGCCGCGCCTTCTCTTCATGGTTCAGCGCAACGCCTTCGTAGGCGTGGTAAGCCAGGCTGGAAAGGACAAACAACGATTGCTGACTGATCGGCAGAATGCCTTGTTTCTGCGCCGACACCGCAACGCCCGACGCCGTATGGGTATGCAGCACGCAGACCACATCGTGACGTACTTCATGCACGGCGCTGTGGATGGTGTAACCCGCCGGGTTGATCTCGTAAGGACTGTCCATCAGCTTGTTGCCGGCCTGATCGACCTTGACCAGACTTGACGCTGTAATTTCGTGAAACATCAATCCGAACGGGTTGATCAGGAAGTCTTCGGTGCCGGGCACCTTGGCGGAAATGTGGGTGAAAATCAGGTCATCCCAGCCATGCAGAGCGACCAGACGGTAACAGGCCGCCAGATCGACGCGAGTCTGCCATTCGGCAGCACTGACCTGGTCTTTGACGCTGTGGGGCGATTGCAGGGGGGTTACGCTCACGGCAAGGAACCTCGTTTTTATTATGGAGTGTTTCCAATGACTACCGAGTCTAGTCAGCCCCCGAGGTTCGTGTAGTTGCATTGGCAGCCAGCTTGATGGCTCAGCGAGTCAGTGCCCAAGCAAGCCTGGATCCATGTCAAAGTACCGACGCCAGCAAGGGCGCAGCGCCCCCGTTCAACAGCCGCGTCAGAACCCTGACCCACCTGGCCACCGGACGTTCCTCGCCGCCAAAAGTCGCTCAGCTTTCACGATCAGACTAACGGCCGGTCAACCCCGCAGGGCCGTGACCAGTTCCGCCAGCCAGGGCTCGGCATCGGTTTCCGGCGTAACGCTTTCGCTGGCGTCCAGACGCAGCATTGGCAGCACATCGCGGATGCCCAGTTCGCCAAACAGTTCACGCATCAGCTCGCCACCGCCGCAAAACGTGTCGCCGTAGCTCGCATCGCCCAGACCGATCACGGCACCCGGCAAACCCCGCCAGGCCGCCGGCAACTGATCGCGAATGGCAAAATATAAGGGCTGCAGGTTGTCCGGCAGTTCACCCATGCCGGTGGTTGAGGTCACCGCCAGAAAGGCTTCGGGGCCGAAGGCCTGAACATCGGCGAGGCTCGCGCGCGGGTTGTGGAAGGTGTCGAAACCCGCGGTTCTCAAAATGTTCGCAGCGTGACGGGCTACTTCTTCAGCCGTGCCGTACACCGAGCCGGAAAGAATGGCGACTTTCATCAATCTGATCCTGAAGCGGAATTAAAGACCCGGATCTTAACAGCAGTCCTCAATGTTCTTTTAGAATGCAGGTCGTCAATCAAACAGGAAGGGACTCTTCTATGATCAACGCCCATCTGCTGCAAATGGTGATTAATGCGTCCAACGACGGCATCGTGATTGCTGAAAAAGAAGGTGAACACGACAACATTCTGATTTACGTCAACCCGGCGTTCGAACGCCTGACCGGTTACACCAGCGAAGAAATCCTCTACCAGGACTGCCGCTTTCTGCAGTCAGGAGACCGCGATCAACAGGCGCTGGCCTTGATTCGCGAGGCAATGAGTAGTGGCGGTTCCTGTAGGGAAATCCTTCGCAATTACCGCAAGGACGGCACGCCGTTCTGGAACGAGCTGTCGCTTTCGACGGTGAAAAACCCGAGCGATGGTCAGACTTATTTTGTCGGTGTGCAAAAAGACGTCACCGTTCAAGTCAAGGCGCAGCAGCGGGTGACGCAATTGGAGCAGCAAGTCGCCGACCTGCAAAAAGAGCTTGCCGAGCTAAAAGCGACCAACGGCAAAAACAAAACACTGAATTAATTGTCATTAACTAGAATCACCAATGTCTTTGTAACTATTTTTTTCGAGCAGATCATGCAGCGTGACGCACTCCTGACTCAGGATGAACTGGATTTCATCCAGAAAATGCAACACAACCCGCAGCTCAATGTGCGGGATGCGACGTCGAGCCTGCTCGTCAACGGTGGTTCGCAAATCCGTGACTTGCTCACGCGCCTCGCCGCGCACGAGCAAGTCACGATCCAGGCCAACTTCGAAAACCAGCAAATGACCTTTCCGCTGCACCTGGTGGAAGACGAGTTTCATGCGCTGCATTTACGCCTGGGCGTCCCGAGCATCTATGAAGACGGGCCGATGGTCCGACCATGGCGCTTGGTACTCGAAGAGCCGGTCGCCCTGGAAAATGCCAGTGGCCAGCCCGGTACGATGTGGGTGCACGAGGTGTCGTTCAAAGGCGTCCTGCTGGAAGTTCGCAACAAGACCAAACCGCCCAAACATTTCGCGTTGTGGTTCAGTCCTTCAGGCTATGAACGAATCGCGATGCGCGGCACCTTCGAGAAGGAAACCAGGAACGGTTTCTATGCGTATCACCTGAGCCAGAGCGACACGGACGAAACCGAGCGCCTGCGCCAGTACATCCTTCAACAGCACCGGCTGACGCATCCCGCCCTGCACCTCTGATTCAGGTATCCAGGTTGCCTGCCAGGAACTGCTTCAGACGCTGACGCATCACCATTCCCTCGTTCCCCAGACATCCAATGGACGATCCGGTCAGGCTCTCCTGCGCCAGATCGGACGCATCGCCTGCCAGCATCACCTGGCAATCCAGGCTCATGGCCAGCCGGTTCAAACGCCGCGGCAACTCAGGGGCAGGAGCATGATTGGACACCAGCACCAACGCCTGTGGTTTGACTCTTTCGCAGATCAGGGTCAATTCGTCGAAGGGCTGACCGATCGCCAGCAATTGAATAGCCGAATCGACACTGCTGAGAAACAACGCCGTGAGTAACACTTCAAGCTCACGACATTGATCGTTCAGGGCGCAGACAATCACACGGCGTGGCTGCATGACTCGCACCAGCAGCAGGCGCTGCAACACGCGAGCACGCAGAAAGCCATCCAGGAAAATCCATTCGCTGGCCTGACCGAAGCCTTCGCGGTGTTGCAGCAATTGCTTCCAGAGCGGAATCAGAATGTCCTGGAACGCCACCGTCAGGGGGTAACTGGAAAAGATCTGTCCATAGACCAGCTCGAGTTGGACCTCGTCAAACTCACTGACGGCTGCTTTGACCTGTTGCTGCCACTGCGTGTAGTCCGCTTGCACCAGTTCATTGGGGATGAGGTGCGACAGCGCCTGGAGCGGAGCGGCCCTGGCCAGGATCTTGCCGACCTTGCTGACGGCGACGCCACGGTCGATCCAGCCAAGAATGCTGTGGACCCGCTCGATATCGGCCATCGCATACAACCGATGCCCGCTTTCGGTGCGCATAGGCTGGATCAGACCATAACGGCGCTCCCATGCTCGTAGCGTGACCGGGTTGACGCCAGTGAGCCGAGATACCTCGCGAATCGGGTACAGCTCTTCCTGTTCAAGCGGAACAGCGGTCTGAGTACCAGTGACATTGTCAGACAAGACAGGCATATGGCAGTTTACGTCCGCGTGCAAATTGGATCCCATTTAACGCTCTTGCCTTGTCATCAATCAAGACATAGATGAACGACGAATGTCGGGGGCATAACCTGTAGAATCCGGAACAATCCTTGCTTGATCCGAGACGCAGCCCATCACCCCGGCGTTGCGTCTGGCAAAACTCCTACCCGGAGTGGCGCGTTCGTAATATGGAGATACAAAATGTCTACTTCACCCGTCACGCTGATGGTTGCGCGCCGCGTCGCCCATGGGCGTTATCAGGACCTGATGGCCTGGTTGCGCGAAGGCGAGCAACTGGCCACCGACTTCCAGGGTTATCTCGGCTCTGGCGTGCTCGCCCCGCCGCCCGACGATGACGAATTCCAGATTATTTTCCGTTTCGCCAACGAGCAGACCATGCACGCCTGGGAGCATTCCGCCTCGCGTACCGCCTGGCTCGCACGCGGCAGCGACCTGTTTGCGCATAAGACAGAACATCGCGTAAGCGGCATCGAAGGCTGGTTCGGCGCCGCCGGCCAGCGTCCACCACGCTGGAAGCAGGCCGTGGCGATCTGGGTGGCGTTTTTCCCGGTGTCGTTGTTGTTCAACTTTGTACTGGGGCCGCTAATCGGCGAAATGAGCCTGCTGCCTCGGGTGTTGATCAGCACGCTATGCCTGACGCCGTTGATGGTCTACTTCTTTATTCCGTTGTCGACGCGTCTGCTGGCAAGCTGGCTGAACAGCGCACCAGCACGTCCGTTGCCTGCCGAGCCGTCCTCGCAAAGCCGCTGATCCCCTGTAGGAGCAAAGCTTGCTCGCGATGAAGACGCCTCGGTCTGTCGGTTGAACCGCGTCATCGTTCATCGCGAGCAAGCTTTGCTCTTACGGGACAGAGGTGTGCAACTCCCGTCGCTGGTATAGTTTTGCACTCACCGCGACGCGAGCCGTTCATGACTTCTTCATCCGCCCCGATCCTCATTACCGGTGCCGGCCAGCGTGTCGGCCTGCACTGCGCGCAGCGTCTGCTCGAAGACGGCCATGCCGTAATCTTCAGCTATCGCACTGAACGCCCCGGTGTACAGGCGTTGCGCGACCTGGGTGCGACGGCGGTATTCGCGGACCTTTCTACCGAAGCCGGAATTTTCGCCTTCATCAGCAAACTGAAAACCCACACCGACAGCCTGCGCGCAATCATCCATAACGCCTCCGAATGGCTGACCGAAACGCCGGACACCGACGCAGCAGCCTTCACCCGCCTGTTCAGCGTGCACATGCTGGCGCCCTACCTGATCAACCTGCACTGCGCCGACTTGCTGCAACGCTCGAGGCCGGCCGACATCGTGCACATCAGCGATGATGTCACCCGCAAAGGCAGCAGCAAGCACATCGGCTACTGCGCCAGCAAAGCCGGGCTCGACAGTCTCACGCTGTCCTTTGCCGCGAAGTACGCGCCAGGCATCAAGGTCAACGGCATCGCCCCGGCCCTGCTAATGTTTAATCCGGACGACGATGCGGCCTACCGTGCCAAGACCCTGGCCAAGTCTGCGCTGGGCATCGAACCCGGCAGCGAAGTGATCTACCAGAGCCTGCGCTATTTGCTCGACAACCCTTATGTCACCGGCACGACGCTGACCGTCAACGGCGGGCGGCACCTCAAATAGGTTACCCCGCGAGGATGTTCCATGACCTTATCCCTGTCCCAGAACTATCGCGAGATCCTCATCGGCCTCGGTGAAAACCCTGACCGCGAAGGCTTGCTCGATACGCCTGCGCGCGCGGCCAAAGCCATGCAGTACCTGTGTCACGGTTATGGGCAGAGTGTGGAAGAAATCGTCAACGGCGCGTTGTTCGCGTCCGACAACGATGAAATGATCATTGTCGACAACATCGAGCTGTACTCGCTCTGTGAGCATCACCTGTTGCCCTTCATCGGCAAGGCGCATGTGGCTTATATTCCAACGGGTAAAGTGCTGGGCCTGTCGAAGATTGCACGGCTGGTGGACATGTTCGCCCGTCGCCTGCAAATACAGGAAAACCTTACCCGGCAAATCGCCGACGCGGTGCAACAGGTGACCGGTGCCGCGGGTGTCGCGGTGGTCATCGAAGCCCGACACATGTGCATGATGATGCGCGGCGTCGAGAAACAGAATTCGACCATGAACACCTCGGTGATGCTCGGCGCCTTCCGCGAGTCGAGCAACACCCGTCAGGAGTTTCTGCAATTGATTGGACGGAGCAAGTAGCAATGCCACAACTTCAACCAGGAATGGCACGTATCCGGGTCAAAGACCTGTGCCTGCGCACGTTCATCGGGATCAACGAGGATGAAATCCTCAACAAGCAGGATGTGCTGATCAACCTGACCATCCTGTACGCAGCCCAGGAAGCGGTGCGTGACAACGACATCGATCACGCGCTCAATTACCGCACCATCACCAAGGCGATCATTGCTCACGTGGAGGGTCATCGCTTCGCCCTGCTCGAGCGCCTGACCCAGGAAATTCTCGACCTGGTCATGATCAATGCGTCGGTGCTGTACGCTGAGGTCGAAGTCGACAAACCCCATGCCCTGCGTTTCGCCGAGTCGGTGTCGATTACCCTTGCAGCGAGCCGCTAGCTTCAAGCCTCAAGCTTCACGCTGTAAACTGCCGGCCACCTCCATCCATTCTTGCAGCTCGGCTTGAAGCTTGTAGCTGTCTCGCAGAGACCTCCATGACAGACCAACAACGCCTCGAACTTGAAGCCGCCGCTTTTCGCCGGCTGGTCGCGCACCTGGACAGCCGCAAGGATGTGCAGAACATCGATCTGATGAACCTCTCGGGTTTCTGCCGCAACTGCCTGTCCAAGTGGTACAAGGCCGCGGCTGACGAACGCCAGATCGAGGTCAGCCTCGATGACGCCCGTGAAGTGGTCTACGGCATGCCGTACGCCGAGTGGAAAGCCCAATACCAGCAAGAAGCCAGCGCCGAACAACAAGCGGCGTTCGCCAAAGGAAAACCCCATGAGTGATTTGAACACCCTGCGCGCCAGCCTCAACAGCGGAGAACACATTTTTGCCGAGACCCTGGCGTTCATCGCCGCAGGCTACGACTATCAGTCTCAGGCTTTCAACAACGGCGGAGTGGAAAATGCCGCCGGGCAGAACGAAGGCTCGTGCAAGACCTTAGGCCTGGCATTGCTGGAAGGCTTGAGCGATGAAGAAGCGCTGTTGGCATTCGGCGAGCATTACCGCTCGGTGATGGCGACGCCTGAAGGCAGTGATCACGGCAATATTCGTGCGTTGATTGCGCATGGTCTGGCCGGTGTGAGGTTCACTCAGCAGCCACTGACCCGCCGCTAAAACTGTAGGAGCGAGCTTGCTCGCGAAAAACTTAAGGACGCCTCTGGGCATCTGGTTTTACGCGGGTTCGTTTACGACCATCGCGTGCAAGCTCGCTCCTACAGAGGTGTGACCACACATCCCGACTTTTAAGATTGACCCGACCACTTTATTTCGTTTGCCGGGCATCGCTGCTCACGGCTTAGATAAAAAGAAGTCTCCCTTCTTCAGAGTCGGTCATCCATGAGCAGCGAATCCATCAGCCGGTCGATCAACATCGTTCATCCCGTTACCCTCAGCCACGGTAAAAACGCCGAGGTGTGGGATACCGACGGCAAACGCTACATCGACTTTGTCGGCGGCATCGGCGTTTTAAACCTCGGCCATTGCCACCCGCGCATCGTCGAGGCCATTCGCGAACAAGCCACCCGGCTGACACATTACGCGTTCAATGCAGCTCCGCACGCGCCTTACCTCGCCTTCATGGATCGCTTGGCCGAGTTCATCCCGGTGGATTACCCGGTCAGCGGCATGCTCACCAACAGCGGCGCGGAAGCGGCGGAAAACGCATTGAAGATCGTCCGTGGCGCGACCGGTCGCACGGCCGTCATTGCCTTCGACGGTGCCTTTCACGGTCGCACACTCGCTACGCTGAACCTCAACGGCAAAGTCGCGCCCTACAAACAGAAAGTCGGCGTGCTGCCCGGTCCTGTGTTTCACTTGCCCTACCCGAGCAAAGACAACGGCGTGACCTGTGCTGAGGCGTTGAAGGCGATGGATCGACTGTTCAGCGTCGAAATCGATGTTGACGATGTCGCCTGTTTTATCGTCGAACCGGTGCAGGGCGAAGCGGGCTTCCTGGCGCTGGACGTGGAATTCGCCCAGGCATTGCGCCGCTTCTGTGACGAGAAAGGCATCCTGCTGATCGCCGATGAAATCCAGTCCGGGTTCGGCCGTACCGGTCAGCGCTTTGCGTTTTCGCGGCTGGGCATCGAGCCGGATCTGATCCTGCTCGGCAAAAGTATCGCCGGCGGCGTGCCGCTGGGTGCGGTGGTCGGGCGCAAGTCGCTGCTCGACACCTTGCCCAAGGGCGGACTGGGCGGCACATACTCAGGCAATCCCATCGCCTGCGCCGCCGCGTTGGCGACGCTCGATGAGATGACCCATGCCAACCTGCAAGCCTGGGGCACGCAGCAGGAAGAAGCGATCGTCAGCCGCTACGAATCCTGGCGCGCCAACAAGATTTCCTCCTGTCTCGGGCGACTGACCGGCGTCGGCGCCATGCGCGGCATCGAACTGATCGATGCCGCCGGCGCACCGGCCTCGGCGCAGCTGACGCAACTGCTGGCCCTGGCACGCGAAGCGGGCTTGCTGCTGATGCCCAGTGGCAAGTCGCGCCACATCATACGATTGCTGGCGCCACTGACCACGGAGGCAGCCATACTGGAAGAGGGCCTGGACATCCTCGAGGCGTGTTTGAAGAAATTGGCCTGACCCTGCGATTCATGTGAGAGCGGGCTTGCTCGCGAAGGCGTCGTTTCAGGCAACATTTATATCGACTGTCATGCCGCTTTCGCGAGCAAGCCCGCTCCCACAGGGTTGGCCGCGTTTATCGGGACCCGAAAAAACCGGCCGAGGCCGGTTTTTCATTTCAACGGAATCAGAACGAAGCGTTCTGCAGACCGTCAAGGTAACGCTCGGTGTCCAGTGCGGCCATGCAGCCGGCGCCAGCCGAAGTGATCGCCTGACGGTAAACGTGGTCAGCCACGTCACCGGCCGCGAAGATACCTTCGACGTTGGTCGCAGTCGCATTGCCTTCACGACCGCCGTGCACCACCAGGTAGCCGTCTTTCAACGTCAGCTGACCTTCGAACAACGAGGTGTTCGGGGTGTGGCCGATGGCAATGAACACGCCGTCGACTTTCAGCTCGTCGAAGCTGCCGTCGTTGTTCTTCAGGCGCGCGCCGGTCACGCCCATGTTGTCGCCCAGGACTTCGTCCAGGTTCGCGTTCAGCTTCAGGATGATTTTGCCTTCGGCCACGCGGGCATTGAGCTTGTCGATCAGGATCTTCTCGGCGCGGAAGGTTTCGCGACGGTGGATCAGGGTCACCGTGCTGGCGATGTTGGCCAGGTACAACGCTTCTTCGACAGCGGTGTTCCCGCCACCGACCACGGCCACTGGCTTGTTGCGGTAGAAGAAACCGTCGCAGGTCGCGCAGGCCGAAACGCCTTTGCCCATGAACGCTTCTTCCGATGGCAGACCCAAGTAACGGGCGCTGGCGCCGGTGGCGATGATCAACGCGTCGCAGGTGTACGTCGCGCTGTCGCCGGTCAAGGTGTAAGGCTTGGCAGCGAAGTCCACGGCATTGATGTGATCGAAAACGATCTCGGTTTCAAAGCGCTCGGCGTGCTCTTTCATGCGTTCCATCAACGCCGGGCCGGTCAGACCGTGGACGTCGCCCGGCCAGTTGTCGACTTCGGTGGTGGTGGTCAGTTGACCGCCGGCCTGCATGCCGGTGATCAGCAGTGGCTTGAGGTTGGCACGGGCGGCATAGACAGCGGCGCTGTAACCGGCAGGGCCGGAACCGAGAATAATCACTCGCGAATGACGGACTTCAGACATGACCTGCTCCTGTTGACCGGCCCGAAACACCTGGCGCGGAACGCCGGTTTACCGGCGGGAATAAAAAAAGGACTGTTGAAAGCACTTGGGGAAGGCTTGAGCTCGACAGTCCTGTAAAAAGGATGGGTGCAGCGTATCGAGGGGGCGAAGATTAAGGAAATACGGTTTAACAATCCAGCTCATAGGCGGTCTCTATCCTGTTTCCGTCTATGTGAGGACGCCTTTGTTACAGTTGATGTCGATGCTGCGACCGCGCTTTCGCCCGCAATGCAAAGCCGGTAAGGTCGGCGCGTTTCCCCTCTGCTCGGAGCACGATATGCCCGCACCTGTTCTGTCCGGCCCGCAATACCTGCGCGAAGGCCTCAAGCTGGTCCTGAGCCCCAGCCTGCGCTTGTTCGTGTTGTTGCCGCTGGCAATCAATCTGGTGCTGTTCGTCGGATTGATCTATCTGGCCGGCCATCAATTCAGTCTCTGGGTGGATACGCTGATGCCGTCCCTGCCCGACTGGCTGAGTTTTCTCAACTACGTCCTCTGGCCGATTTTTGTAGTGCTGGTGGTGTTGATGGTGTTTTTCACCTTCACCATGCTCGCTAACATCATCGCCGCGCCGTTCAACGGCTTTCTCGCGGAGAAGGTCGAAGTGGTAGTACGCGGCACCGACGACTTCCCGGCCTTCAGCTGGGGCGAACTGATCGCCATGATCCCGCGCACACTGGCTCGGGAAATGCGCAAACTCGGCTACTTCCTGCCGCGGGCGATCGGGCTGTTCATTCTCTCGTTCATCCCTGTGGTGAACATCATCGCCGCACCGCTGTGGCTGTTGTTCGGGGTGTGGATGATGGCGATCCAATACATCGACTACCCGGCGGACAACCACAAACTCGGCTGGAACGAAATGCTCGCCTGGCTGCGCGAGAAGCGCTGGCAGAGCATGGGTTTTGGCGGGAGTGTTTATCTGGTGTTGCTGATTCCGGTGGTCAATATTCTGATGATGCCGGCAGCTGTGGCAGGGGCGACGTTGTTTTGGGTGCGTGAGCGTGGCGCGGAGAGTCTGGTGACGCAACGCTGAGCCGGTCACAAATCCATCGGACAACCCCTTTCGCATGCTCGCTTGAACACGCCCTTTCCCAGCCCACTGATACACAAGGCTGGTACACATGGCATTGATAGCGCAACCACTCCGGCACCCCGACTCGGGCATCTACTACCTCCGACGCAGGGTGCCGGGTTCGCCTGACCACACCCAGCTGTTACCCCAGAGCCAGAAGCTCTGGGCCTTTTCAACAGCACTCAGTCAGCCGCTCCCTGCCTGACAAATGACAGTTCGCTGGTCTGATGATGTAAGGCATTCGCATCAACCAATTGACCAGGCTTCGAGCGTTTGCTCAGCTCGTCAGCATGCCTGCCCAAGTACCAGCCAAGCGCGCCCCAGAGCAATGCGCAGGCTGCGCCTACCAACGCCACCAGTACTGCGCCCTGACTAAACATGTCCAGGCCACCCTTCACCCACCCACTGAGCGCATCGCCGGCCCGGTAGACGACAGTATCGATAAAGCCTTTCGCCTTGTATTTGCTCTCGGCGTCCAGCGGTGCGAAGAGCATTTCCCGCCCAGGCTTGACGAAGGCGTACTCACCGATGCGCCTGACGATCATCAGTGCTGCCAACATGGCGAACGTGGGGGCCAGGGCGAGGCTGATAAAGCCCACGCAGACCAGCATCGGTACGATCGCCAGCAGCATACGCACACCCAGCTTCTGAGCGATGCGCCCGGTTATAAACAACTGCGACAGCAAGGCACCGGTCTGGACGATCACATCAATGATGCCGAACACCCTGATCTGCGATTCGCGATCAGGAAAACGCTCGGCCACCAGGCGTGCCTGTTCGAAATACAGAAAGGTCGTCACGGTGGCGAGCAGCACGACAAAACCGGCAATTGCCATCAGGTAAGGTGATTTCAAGACGCGTGTCAGGCCACTGAACGGGTTGCCCCTTACCGGCATGCTGGTGCTCTCGGTGAGAGGCGCGCCCGGTCTGCCGACGCCACCGATTTCCCGCCAGCGCATCAGCGGCGCTTTCAGTGCAAGGGCGACGCCCAAAAGCACGGCCGCCAGCAGCACTAGCCCGGACTGGCCAATGATCCCGACCAGCAGCGCACTCATTGCCGGCCCGACCAGGCCACCGACACTGGCGCCAGCAGCGATGAAGGCGAACAACCGCTCGGCCTGACGCCCGTCGAAGACATCGGCCATCAGGCTCCAGGCCACCGAGACCACGCACAGGTTATAGACCGAGATCCACACGTAAAACACCCTGGCCAGCCAGACGTTGTCAGCGCTGAATTGAAACAGCCCGGCGAACGCAAGCAGGTTCAGAAAGAAGAATCCGTAGACCCAGTCCACGAAGTGAATACGCGGTACCCGGGAGCTGAGCCAGGCGAACAACGGCACGGCCACCAGCATGACCACGAAGGTGGCGGTGAACAGCCATTGCAGGTTCTCGATACCGGCCATGATGCCCATCGACTCGCGAATCGGCCGCAACATGAAATAGCCGCAGAACAGGCAGAAAAACAAACCTACCCCCGCGAGCGCGGGATTCAGCTCGTGACGTTCGGCGTTGATGGCGACGCCGAGGCGCTGCACCAGAGTTGCTGACAGCATGAAGACTCTCCTGGTGCGGGACTCAACGGTAGCTGACACCGGTCAACTGTTCGCTTACTGTCCACAGGCGAGCGGTAGCCACAGCGTCTTTGGCAGCTGCCGGTACGCTGGCCAACCCCAGTGGACCACGCTTTTCCTCTTCGCCAATCGGGCCGTAATAGGCGCCTGGCTGAGCATCGGGCGCGGTGGCTGCGTAAAGAGTCGGCAGCGCACCCTGAGCGGCGGAGTGGTAGCGTTCGCGGTCCTTGGCCCAGTTGCCTCCGAATTCGCTATCCAGGCCTGGGCCGCGCTTGATCAGCTCGGTCACAGCCACACCAGGGTGCGCCGCAATGCTCTGAATCCCCCAGCCTTGCGCCTCGCTGCGGCGTTGCAGCTCGAAGGCAAATATCAGACCGGCCAGTTTCGACTGGGCATAGGACCGAAATGGGTTAAAGGCCTGTTCGGCCTGCAGATCCTCGAAATTGATGCTGCCGCGCGCGGCCGCGATGCTGGACACCGTCACCACCCGTGCGCCGTCGCTTTTGCGCAGTAGCGGCAGTAGATGGGCGGTCAAAGCAAAGTGGCCCAGGTAGTTGGTGGCCAGTTGCAACTCGAAGCCATCGGACGAGGTGCCACGTTGTGCGGGGGACATGATCGCTGCGTTATTGATCAGCCCATTGAGGTGCGGCAAGGTGGCGTTGAGGCGTTCGCCCAACGCCTGAACCGATGCCAGATTGGCCAGGTCCACCGCTTCGAACTGCACTTGGGCGCCAGCAACCTCCTGCTTGATACGGGCAATTGCTTCCTCGCCGCGCTGCAGATTGCGTGCGGCGATCACTACCCGAGCGCCAGCCGCTGCCAGGGCTTTGGCATCCTCGTAGCCCATGCCGCTGGTACCGCCAGTAACCAGAAAAATACGCCCGCTCTGCGAGGGCATGTCCGCCAAGCTCCAATCCGGCTTGGGCAAGCTTTGCGCCACGGCACTTCCTGCTTCAAGCACACAGCTTAAGACCAAGCCAAGCGTCATCAGGATATTGCGCCACGCCGAGCGGGCAGCACGTAGGGGTTGTACCTGCAGCGTATTCGTCATTGTTAAATCCTCTCGCGGGTAGTGACCTGATGTACCACTTCAAATCGGTACGTCGACGTGAGGCATTGTTCATCCGTGGATTGCTGCCGATAAGCCGTATTGAAATGGACGCTGTGTACGCCCAGACGTACAATCTGGCCTTCCTCTTTTGGAGAGCGGCCATGCGCCAGCCCAACCTGACCGATGTCGCACTCTTTGCTGCAGTTGTGGAGGCTGGCGGTTTCCGGGTAGCGGCGCAGAAACGTGGCATGTCGGCTTCATCCATCAGCGATGGTGTACGCCGGCTGGAAAGCGACCTGGGCGTCAGGCTGCTCAATCGCACGACCCGTAGCGTAATCCCGACGGAAGTCGGTGCACGCCTGCTGGAGCGGCTACGCCCGGCTCTTGAGCAAATAGGCGCAGCCTTTGGCGACCTCGATGACAATACGCTGAGGCCGGTAGGCACCTTACGCCTTAACGTCCCGGTGCCCGTCGCTCGTTTCGTACTGCCTAAGCTGATCCCCGGGTTTCTAGAACGTTACCCTGGGGTGAGCATTGAAGTGACAATGGATAACACCCTTATCGATGTCATCGCAGCAGGCTACGACGCGGGCGTGCGCTACGAGGAAAGCTTGGCCAAGGACATGATTGCCGTACCCATCGGCCCGCGTCGACAGCGCTTCTTGGCCGCTGCATCGCCTGGTTATCTGGAGAAGAGCGGCACACCGCTGCATCCCCGCGACCTTCTTAACCACCGCCTGATCGGTCATCGCTTCGAGAGCGGCAAGCTGGGGGTGTGGGAATTTGAAAAAGACGGCACCACCATACGCGTACCGCCTCACGGACCGCTGCTCAGCTCATCCCAGGACCTGGAGGTGGGCGCTGCGTTAGGCGGTGTCGGTATTATCTATACCTTCGAGGAATACCTTGGGCCGTTGATCAAGCAGGGCAGGTTATTACCGGTACTGGAAAACTGGTGGCAGGCATTCGACGGCCCTTATCTATACTACAATGACCGCAGGCACGTGCCTTCGCCCCTTCGGGCATTTATAGATTTTCTGAAAATCGAGACCAGGGCCGGCCTATAGGGAAGGCTTGAAGTACCCACCGATTTTTCATGCCCTCGCTACTTAAGGCTACAAAGCGAACAAGGTTGTCTGTTGAGCGATGTTTTTCGACAAGCCACGAAAGCGCACTTTCGTATAGCCAGACTGGCGCTTGATCACGCGAAACGGATGTTCAACCTTGGCCCGTACCTGCGCTTTCGCGTATTCAATCTTGCGTTGCATGCGCCCGATCAAACTTTTTTTCGCGTGCTTCTTATAGCTGCCGGGCCGGGCGGCTATCGACCCAACGCTGAGCCTGTCATAAATCCATCATTAAAACGCCACAACGAAGACATGGCCTCAGCCGACACTGAGGTCATGACGACAGCTCTGCATATCACCCTGATCACCGAAACCTTCCCTCCCGAAATCAACGGCGTGGCCAATACCCTTGGCCGCTTGTGCGACGGTTTGCGCGCGCGCGGGCATCAAGTGGAATTGGTACGACCGCGGCAGGGTTGCGATCAGCAACTGGGCAGCGACGATGAATTGCTGCTGTGCCGGGGCTGGCCGCTGCCGGGGTATCCGGGATTGCAATGGGGTCAGTCGTCGATGCATAAGCTGCTGCGGCGCTGGAAACGTCAGCGCCCGGACGTGCTGTACATCGCCACGGAAGGGCCGCTGGGCTTATCGGCGCTGCGCGCGGCGCGGCGTTTGGGGATTTCGGTGGTCAGTGGCTTTCACACCAATTTCCAGCAATATTCCAACCAGTACGGGCTCGGCTTGCTCACCCGCCTGCTGACCCACTACCTGCGCTGGTTTCACAATCGTTCGACCCTGACCCTGGTACCGAGTGTCAGCCAGCGACTTGAACTGGAGCGCCGGCATTTCGAACGCCTGGCATTGCTGTCTCGCGGGGTCGACAGTCAATTGTTTCATCCGATAAAACGCCTGCCATCGTTGCGTGAACAATGGGGCCTGGGTGAGGAGGACATCGCGCTCATCCACGTAGGACGCCTCGCGCCGGAAAAAAATCCTGGTTTGCTCAAGCGCTGTTTCAACAACCTGACAGCGACTTATCCACAGCGAAAAATAAAGCTGATCATCGTCGGCGACGGCCCGCAACGAGCGTCGATGGAGCGGGAACTGCCCGAGGCGATTTTCTGCGGCTCGCAACGGGGCGAAGCCTTGGCCAGCCACTATGCGTCAGGGGATGTGTTTCTGTTTCCGAGCATGACCGAAACCTTCGGCAATGTGGTGCTTGAGGCGCTCGCTTCGGGGCTGGGTGTGGTGGCTTATGATCAGGCGGCGGCGGCGCAGCACATCCGCCACGGCTATAACGGCGTGCTGGCGATGCCGGGGGATGAAGAGGCTTTCAGCGATGCCGCGGCGTGGTTGCTGGAAGAGCGAGAAACCCTGCGTTGCATAAGGCTCAATGCGCGTCAGCATGCGAGTCGTCAGGGTTGGGCGGCGATTATCGAGCAGTTTGAAGGGCAGTTGCGCGGGGCTTGTGTTGGGGAGCAGGTGGTGCCGAATGCACCGACCGTGCCCTGAATCTTTGCTGACATTGAATCCGTCATCGCGAGCAAGCTCGCTCCCACAGTGGACCTGCGTCGTTCGCAAATCCTGTCGGAGCGGGCTTGCCCGCGATAGCGTCAGTGCAGACGCTGCTTAAACCAGCGTCATCAACGCCTCACGACTGAACGGCAGAATCTCTTCCTCCCGGCCGTCCCGCACTTTCTGCGCCCAGTCCGGGTCCACCAGCAGCGCACGCCCTACCGCCACCAGATCAAACTCATCATTGTTCAAACGCTCCAGCAGTTTTTCCAGGCTGGCCGGCTGCGCGATCTTGTCGGTGTTGACCATGAACTGCAGGAACTCGCCATCCAGGCCGACGCTGCCCACGGTGATGGTCGGCTTGCCGGTCAGCTTGCGCGTCCAGCCCGCCAGGTTCAGCTCGGAACCGTCGAATTCCGGCTCCCAGAAACGGCGCGTCGAGCAGTGGAAAATGTCCACGCCGGCGTCGGACAACGGCTTGAGGAATTCACCCAGCGCCTCCGGGGTTTGAACCAGACGAGCGGTGTAATCCTGCTGCTTCCACTGGGAGAAACGGAAGATGATCGGGAAACCTTCGCCAACCGCTGCACGCACCGCCTGAATCAGCTCGATGGCGAAGCGCGAACGGTTGGCGAGGCTGCCACCGTATTCGTCGGTACGCTGATTGGTGCCTTCCCAGAAGAACTGGTCCACGAGGTAGCCGTGGGCACCGTGGATTTCCACGCCGTCCATGCCGATGCTCTGGGCATCTTTGGCGGCTTGGGCGAACGCGGCGATCACGTCCTGAATATCCTGTTGGGTCATGCCGTGAACCACGACCTGACCATCCTTCAATTTTTCCGACGGGCCGTAACCCGGCACGCTCGCATTTGGCTCGGTGCCGATACGACGCACGCTGCCGACATGCCACAGTTGCGGAACGATTTTGCCGCCTTCGGCGTGCACTGCGTCGACAACTTTCTTCCAGCCGGCCAGCGCGGCTTCACCGTAGAAATGCGGCACGTTCGGGTAGCCGTTGGAGGCCTTGTGGTCGACGGTGGTGCCTTCGGTGATGATCAACCCCACGCCGGCGGCGGCGCGTCGACGGTAGTACTCGATCACTTTGGAATTGGGTACGCCGCCCGGCGAGAAGGAGCGAGTCATCGGCGCCATGACGACGCGGGTCGGCAGTTCAAGGGTGCCGAGGTGGAACGGTTTGAACAGGGCTTTTACAGGCATGGGACGCTCCACGGGAATAGACTTTATGACGGCGATAATATGGACTGCGCAATGCGTTGAACAGCACTATTGATTTGGGTGATTAAAGATTAAAAGACACAGCGTATTGTAGGAGCGAGGCTTGCCCGCGAAGGCGTCAAGCCAGTCAGCAATGATGTCAACTGACAGACCGTCTTCGAGGGCAAGCCTCGCGCCTACAAAGGAGGATTCAGCTCAGCGCTTTTTCAATCGCCTGGATGACAGAGGGATCATCCGGCGCCGTACGCGGCGAAAACCGCGCCAGTACACGACCATCCTTGCCCAGCAGGAATTTTTCGAAGTTCCAGGTAATGTCGCCCGGGAACTCGGCACCCTCGCCTGCCAGCAGGCGATACAGCTGATGACGTTCATGACCGTTGACTTCCAGTTTGCTGGACAACGGGAAAGTCACGCCATAGTTGAGGCTGCAGAACTCCTGAATCTCTTGCTCGGTGCCCGGCTCCTGTCCGGCAAACTGGTTGCACGGCAGGCCCAGCACGCTGAAGCCTTTGCCTTTGTATTGCTGGTAGAGGTTTTCCAGCGCCGCGTACTGTGGGGTCAAGCCACATTTGGAGGCAACGTTGACCACCAGCACGACGTTCCCCTTGAAGGGCGCCAGCGGAAGCTCCTGACCATCCAGGGCTGTCAATTTAAGGTCGTGAAAAGCACTCATGACGAACTCCAAAATTCCTGTGTTCTTCTCGAAACAGCCTCTTGGCGGCGTCACCCGGGACAGCCGCGGACTAAAAAGGCGCCCTCGGGCGCCTCTCCAGTTATCGAAAGCTTAGCGCAGAAAATCAGTGGTGATGGCCACCTTCGCCATGGACATGGCCATGAGCGATTTCTTCCTGGCTGGCGTCACGGATGTCGATGATCTTGACCTGGAAATTCAAGCGCTGACCGGCCAACGGGTGGTTGCCGTCGACGGTGACATCGTCGCCATCCAAATCGCGAATGGTGACGATCTGCATCTGGCCGTCCGGAGCGGAAGCATGGAACTGCATGCCCACTTCCAGTTCGTCGACGCCTTCGAACATGCTGCGGCTCAGGGTGCTGACCAGTTCGGCAGCGTATTCGCCGTAGGCATCTTCAGGTTCAACGGCTACGGTCAGCTCGTCGCCGACTGCTTTGCCGTCCAGGGCCTTTTCCAGGCCCGGGATGATGTTGCCAGCACCTTGCAGGTAGACCAGCGGCGCGCCGCCGGCGGAGCTGTCGATGACCTCACCAGCGTCGTTGGTCAGGGTATAGTCGATGGAGACAGCCTTATTGGCGGCGATCAGCATGGGGCGAGACCTTTTGCATAAGAATTTAGAAAGGCCAAGTTTAGCGAAGCAATCGTCCGAAAGCGAACACAACCCGGACAGACGGATTGCGGCCAAAGGCTCGACAGTCACCGGTTTCCATCAGGACGAGGACGGGCATTGGGTGGCCGAGCTGTCCTGCGGCCACACGCAACACTTGCGGCACCAGCCACCCTGGCAATCGCGCGCCTGGGTCCTTGACCCCGCGCAACGTATTGAAAAAATAGGCCGACCCTTTGAATGTGGTTGGTGCGCACAAGGCTCGGTTAGCGATAACCTTGGCGACTGAATTTCGGTAGTCGACCAGCCATAGGTCGTCACCATTGCCATGCACCTCCAGAGAATCCGCATGCAAACTTTTTTTATCGCGCCCACCGATTTTGGTGTGGGTCTGACCTCCATCAGCCTCGGGCTGGTACGTACGCTTGAGCGAGCCGGCCTCAAAGTCGGTTTCTTCAAACCGATCGCCCAGCCCCATCCGGGTGACACCGGGCCTGAACGCTCCACCGAGCTGGTGGCGCGCACTCACGGTTTGAAACCGCCTCAGCCGCTGGGCCTGGCCCACGTCGAGCGCATGCTGGGCGACGGCCAACTTGACGAGCTGCTCGAAGAAATCATCACGCTCTATCAGGAAGCGGCCATCGGCAAGGATGTGCTGATCGTCGAAGGCATGGTCCCGACCCGCAGCGCCAGCTACGCCGCGCGGGTCAATCTGCATTTGGCCAAGAGCCTCGACGCCGACGTGATCCTGGTCTCGGCGCCGGAAAACGAAGTGCTGACCGAGCTCTCCGGCCGCGTGGAGTTGCAGGCGCAATTGTTTGGCGGTCCAAAGGATCCGAAAGTCCTCGGCGTGATCCTCAACAAGGTCAAGACCGACGAGAGCATGGAGGCCTTCGCCTCTCGCCTGAAGGAGCATTCGCCGTTGCTGCGCAGCGGTGATTTCCGCTTGCTCGGTTGCATCCCGTTCCAGCCGGAACTGAACGCGCCACGCACCCGCGACGTGGCTGATCTGATGGGTGCGCAAATCCTCAATGCCGGTGATTACGAAACCCGGCGCATGACCAAAATCATCATCTGCGCCCGCACCATGCGCAACACCGTGGAGCTGCTCAAGCCCGGCGTACTGGTGGTGACGCCCGGCGACCGCGACGACATCATCCTCGCCGTCAGCCTCGCCGCCATGAACGGTGTGCCGTTGGCTGGCCTGCTGCTGACCAGCGACACCCTGCCCGACCCGCGCATCATGGACCTGTGCCGTGGCGCGTTGCAGGCCGGTTTGCCGGTGTTGTCGGTGAGCACCGGGTCCTACGACACCGCCAACCAGTTGAATGGCCTGAACAAGGAAATCCCGATTGACGACCGCGAGCGTGCGGAGATCATCACCGACTTCGTCGCCAGCCACCTCGACGCCAACTGGCTGCACCAACGTTGCGGCACGCCCAGGGAAATGCGCTTGTCGCCTGCGGTGTTCCGCTATCAATTGATCCAGCGCGCCCAGGCCGCCAACAAACGTATCGTCTTGCCCGAAGGCAGCGAGCCGTTGACCGTACAGGCGGCGGCGATCTGTCAGGCGCGCGGCATCGCCCGTTGCGTCTTGCTGGCGAAACCGGAAGACGTCGAAGCCGTTGCGCGCGCCCAAGGCATCGAGTTGCCACCGGGCCTGGAAATTCTCGATCCGGACCTGATTCGCGAACGCTACGTCGAGCCGATGGTTGCCCTGCGCAAAAGCAAAAGCCTCAATGCGCCGATGGCCGAGCAGCAACTGGAAGACACCGTGGTCATAGGCACGATGATGCTGGCGCTGGATGAAGTCGACGGCCTCGTGTCCGGCGTCATTCATTCCACCGCCAACACCATCCGCCCGGCCCTGCAGTTGATCAAGACCGCGCCGGGCTGCACCTTGGTGTCGTCGGTATTCTTCATGCTGTTTCCCGAAGAAGTGCTGGTCTACGGCGACTGCGTGATGAACCCACACCCGAGCGCCAGCGAACTGGCCGAGATCGCTCTGCAAAGCGCTGACTCGGCGGCGGCCTTCGGCATCACACCGCGCGTGGCGATGATCAGTTACTCCAGCGGAGAATCGGCCAGCGGCGAAGAAGTCGAGAAAGTGCGCGAAGCGACGTTGCTTGCCCATGAACAGCAGAACTCACTGCTGATCGACGGCCCGTTGCAATACGATGCCGCCGCCAACGAAAACGTCGCCCGGCAACTGGCGCCGAACAGTCAGGTGGCTGGTCGCGCCACGGTGTTCGTGTTCCCCGATCTGAACACCGGCAACACCACGTACAAAGCCGTACAACGCAGCGCCGATTGCGTCAGCCTCGGGCCGATGTTGCAAGGCCTGCGTAAACCGGTGAATGACCTGCCGCGCGGCGCGCAAGTCGATGACATCGTCTACACCATCGCGTTGACCGCGATTCAAGCTGCCAACCGACCTTTGGACCTTTAAATGCTGGATTTCCTGCCTGCCGCCGTACGCGGCGTGATTGCATCGTTGTTGCTGGCACTGAATACGATTCTGCTTTGCTCGTTTCTGTTCTGCGTAGCGATTTTCAAGGTATTGCCCTTCGCCCTCACCCAGCGCTTCTCGCTGTGGCTGATGAGCCATACCCATGAAGCCTGGATCAGTAACAACAAGGCCTGGATGAATCTGGTCTGCCGCACCCGCTGGCACCTCAGCGGGCTCGAAGGGCTGGACTATCAACACTCGTACTTGATCACCAGCAATCATCAGAGCTGGGTCGACATCATGGTGTTGCAATACGTGCTCAACCGGCGCATCCAGCCACTGAAGTTTTTTCTCAAGCAAGAGCTGATCTGGGTGCCGGTGATTGGTCTGGCCTGGTGGACGTTGGGCTTTCCGTTCATGAAGCGCTACTCCAAGGCTTATCTGGAAAAGTACCCGGAGAAGAAAGGCAAGGATCTGGAAACCACCCGCAAGACCTGCGCGAAGTTTCGCAATAACCCGGTGGGCATTTTCAATTTCGTCGAAGGCACGCGATTCACTGAAGGCAAGCATGCGCAGCAGAAATCACCGTTCAAATATCTGCTCAAGCCCAAGGCCGGCGGCATTGCGTTTGTGCTGGATGCGATGGGTGAGCAGTTGGAGTCGATCGTCAACGTGACCATTCACTACCCGGGCGGGCGTCCGGGGTACTGGGATTTGCTCTGCGGCAACGTTGCTGACGTGGTGGTGCATTTTCAGGAGCTGAAGATTCCGCCGCAGTTTATCGGCAAGAACTACGACCAGGATGGCGAGTATCGATTGCAGTTTCAGGGGTGGATCAATCAGTTGTGGGAAGACAAGGATGCGCTGCTTGATCAGATGCACCGCGAGTATCCAGCCAAACATTGATCCCCTGTGGAAGCGGGCTTGCTCCCGAAAGCGGACTGACATTCAATATTGATATCGACTGACCCACCGCTTTCGCGAGCAAGCTCGCTCCCACATTTGGAAATCACCAGACACAAAAAACCCGCCGATGATCACTCATCGGCGGGTTTTTTATTAACGGCTAACGCTTAGATCGCGCCACGCTTGCGCAGCAGATCCAGCACTTGCTTGACGCTTTCTTCCAGCGACAGCGACTGGGTGTCGACCACGAGGTCAGCGTCCAGCGGCACGTCGTACGGGAAGGAATCGCCCGGGATGTTGTCACCGGCCGCTGCGTACAACCCTTGCGGGTCACGCTCGGCACAGACCGTTGGCGAGGCCTGGACGTAGACCGTCAGCAGACGCTCCTTGCCGATCAGGTCTCGGGCCTGCTCACGCCCTTCGGCACTCGGTGCAACGAAGGCTGCCAGCGTCAGCAGACCGGCTTCGTTGAACTGACGCGCCACGTGCGCCGCACGACGCCAGTTCTCAGTACGCCCGGCGCGATCCTGTGGCAGACCTTTGTTCAGGTCGTGACGCAGATTCTGGCCATCGAGCACGAATACCGCACGCCCCATGTCGAACAGCTTGCGCTCAACCGCGTAAGCCAGGGTGCTTTTGCCCGCGCCCGACAAGCCGCTGAACAACACGGTGGCCGGTTGCTGGCCGAAACGCTGAGCGCGTTCTTCGGTAGCCACGTGCGCCAGTTTGCCGTGGTGCGTGCTGCTGCCATGGCTCAGCGGCTGAGCGATGATCATGCCGGCGGCGACGGTGCCATTGGTCAAACGATCAATGACGATGAACGAACCGGTGGTGCGGTTACTCGCGTAACCGTCCAGCGCGATGGCGGCGTCGAGGCTGACCTTGACCCGACCGATTTCGTTCAGTTGCAACGCACTGGCCGGACCTTCTTCCAGGGTGTTCACGTCAACGCGGTTGACGATGCTGGTGATCGAACCCGGCACGTAACTCGTGGCGCGCTTGATGTCGTATTTTTTGCCTGGCAGCATCGGCTCCTCGGCCATCCACACCAGCATGGCGTCGAAAGCGTCAGTCACCTGCGGCTGGTTGTCGGCGTGCACCAGCAAGTCGCCGCGAGAAATATCGATTTCGTCTTCCATGGTCAGCGTGACAGCCTGACCCGGGCCGGCGTGCTCCAGCTCACCTTCGAAGGTGACGATGGATTTCACGCGACTGCTCTTGCCCGACGGCAGGACAACGACTTCATCGCCCTTGTGCACGACGCCGCTGGCCAGAGTGCCGGCGAAACCACGGAAGTTCAGGTTCGGACGGTTGACGTACTGCACCGGGAAACGCAGGTCGGTGTAGTTGCGGTCGCTGGCGATCTCGACAGTCTCGAGAATTTCCATCAGCGACTGGCCGGTGTACCAAGGCGAGCGCTCTGACTTGTTCACCACGTTGTCGCCTTTCAACGCCGACATCGGCACGAAGGCCATGGTGGTCGGCTTGAACGCGATGCCTTCGGCGAACTTCAGGTAATCGGCCTTGATCGACTCGAATACGCTTTCGTCGAAGCCGTTAAGGTCCATCTTGTTGATGGCGACAACGATGTGTTTGATGCCAAGCAACGAGGCGATGAAGCTGTGGCGACGGGTCTGGGTCTGCACGCCGTAACGGGCGTCGACCAGGATGATCGCCAGGTCACAGGTGGAAGCACCGGTGGCCATGTTGCGGGTGTACTGCTCATGGCCAGGGGTGTCGGCGATGATGAATTTGCGCTTGGCGGTGGAGAAGTAGCGGTAAGCGACATCGATGGTGATGCCTTGCTCACGCTCGGCCTGCAGGCCATCGACCAGCAATGCGAGGTCGATGTCTTCACCGGTGGTGCCGACTTTTTTCGAGTCGCGGGTAATGGCTTCCAGGTGATCTTCGTAGATCATCTTGGAGTCGTGCAGCAGGCGCCCGATCAGGGTGCTCTTGCCGTCGTCGACGTTGCCACAGGTCAGAAAGCGCAGCATTTCCTTGCGTTCGTGCTGGCCCAGGTAGGCGAGGATGTCCTCGCTGATCAAATCAGATGCGTGCGACATGACAACCCCTTAGAAATAACCCTGACGTTTCTTTTCTTCCATCGAGCCTGCGCCATCGTGGTCGATGACCCGGCCCTGGCGTTCGGAAGTTCGCGTCAGGAGCATTTCCTGAATGATGTCGGTCAGGCTGGTGGCCTCGGACTCGACCGCACCGGTCAACGGGTAGTCACCCAGTGTGCGGAAACGGACTTTCTTCTTGACGATGCGCGCCTTGTCTTCGTCGCTCAGGTGATTGAGCAGGCGTTCGTCGTCGATCATGATCCAGGTGCCATTCATCTCGATGACGTCGCGCTCGGCGGCGAAATACAACGGCACGATCGGGATGCCTTCGAGGTAGATGTACTGCCAGATGTCCAGTTCGGTCCAGTTCGACAACGGGAAAACACGAATGGATTCGCCCTTGTTGACGTTGCCGTTGTAGACGTTCCACAGCTCAGGACGCTGGTTTTTCGGGTCCCAACGGTGCTTGGTGTCGCGGAAGGAATACACGCGCTCTTTGGCACGGGATTTCTCTTCGTCGCGACGAGCGCCACCGAACGCGGCGTCGAAGCCGTACTTGTCGAGGGCCTGTTTGAGGCCTTCGGTTTTCATGATGTCTGTGTGCTTGGCGCTGCCGTGGGTCAGCGGGTTGATGCCCTGCGCGACGCCATCGGGGTTCACGTGCACGATCAGGTCAAGACCGAGCTCCTCGACCATCTGATCGCGGAACGCGTACATTTCCTTGAACTTCCACCGGGTGTCGACGTGCATCACCGGGAACGGCAGTTTGCCCGGGAAGAATGCCTTGCGCGCAAGGTGCAGCATCACGGCGGAATCTTTACCGACGGAGTACAGCATCACCGGGTTATCGAACTCGGCGGCGACCTCGCGGATGATGTGGATGCTTTCGGCCTCCAGCTGTTTCAGATGCGTCAGTTTGTCGACCATGGCTACTCACGAAAACGATCTTATGGACGGCCAGCGGGCCGTGTTCGAGCGAGGAATCCTAGCACAGCGACCTCTTCTAATCAGGACGCCTACTAGATCGAAAGGGTATATGAATATACCCCCTCGTTCGGGCAATGCGACTCACTGTAGGAGCGAGCTTGCTCGCGATGGTCGTCTACGAAAACGCGCGAAACCTGACACACCGATGCGCTCTCGGGTTTTTCGCGAGCAAGCTCGCTCCTACAGTTACAGGGGCGTTTCAGATCGGATTCGGGCAATCAATGAAGATGTGCTCCAGCGCAAACCGTCTCGCCAAGTAATCGCCCAGCGCCTGCACACCGTAGCGCTCGGTGGCGTGGTGGCCGGCGGCGATGAAGCTGATGTCGTTTTCCCGGGCGCTATGAAACGTTTGCTCGGACGCTTCACCGCTGAGGTACAGATCGACCCCGGCCAGTACGGCCTGGTCAATGTAACCCTGGCCGCCACCGGTGCACCAGCCGACCCGACGGATCATCTCACTGCCTTCGATCAGCAAAGGCTCGCGACCCATGACTTCCTGCACGCGGCGGGCGAAATCACGCGGTGTCATCGGCTCGTTCAGAGAGCCCACCAGACCGACAACTTTAAGGTTATCCGGGTCGAGCGGACCTTCGACGGTGATGTCCAGCTGACGCGCGAGCTGCACGTTGTTGCCGACTTCCGGATGCAGATCCAACGGCAAGTGGTAGGACAGCAGGCTGATGTCGTGCTTGAGCAGGGTTTTCAACCTACGCTGCTTCATGCCGGTGATGCACGGGTTCTCGCCCTTCCAGAAATAACCGTGATGCACCAGCACCAGATCAGCCTGGGCTTCGACTGCAGCGTCCAGCAACGCCTGACTGGCGGTGACGCCGCTGACGATGCGCATCACCTGCGGCCGACCTTCGACCTGTAACCCGTTGGGGCAATAATCGGCAATCTTTACACTGTTTAGATAACGGTCGGCTTCTTCGACCAGGGTGCTCAGGGCGACGGCCATAAAAGACTCCTAAATATCCCGTTCAGAGGCGCGCGCGGCCTCGTATAATGCGCGACATTATGGGCGGTCTCATACCGCCTGCAACCTCTCAGGACGTGCTTAATGCTCAAGGCGCTGCGTTTTTCCGGCTGGCCGCTGTTGGCCGGCGTGCTTATCGCTCTGTTGATTATCCAGCGTTATCCGGAATGGGTCGGGCTCCCGAGCCTTGACGTCAACCTGCAGCAAGCCCCGCAAACCACCACGATGCAGCAAGGTCCTGTGTCATATGCCGACGCGGTGACCACCGCCGCGCCATCGGTGGTAAACCTGTACACCACCAAAGTCATTAACAAACCGAACCATCCGCTGTTCGAAGACCCGCAATTCCGCCGCTTCTTCGGTGACAACTCGCCCAAGCAGAAGCGCATGGAGTCGAGCCTCGGCTCCGGCGTGATCATGAGCCCGGAAGGTTATTTACTGACCAACAACCATGTGACCAGCGGCGCCGACCAGATTGTGGTCGCGTTGAAGGACGGTCGTGAAACCCTGGCACGCGTCATCGGCAGCGACCCGGAAACCGACCTCGCGGTCCTGAAGATCGATCTGAAAAACCTGCCGTCGATCACCGTCGGCCGCTCCGACAACATCCGCATCGGCGACGTGGCCCTGGCCATCGGCAACCCGTTCGGCGTCGGTCAGACCGTGACCATGGGCATCATCAGCGCCACCGGCCGCAACCAGCTGGGCCTGAACAACTACGAAGACTTCATCCAGACCGACGCCGCGATCAACCCCGGCAACTCCGGTGGTGCACTGGTGGACGCCAACGGCAACCTGACCGGCATCAACACGGCGATCTTCTCCAAGTCCGGCGGCTCGCAAGGCATCGGTTTCGCGATCCCGGTGAAACTGGCGATGGAAGTGATGAAATCGATCATCGAACACGGTCAGGTAATTCGCGGCTGGCTCGGGATTGAAGTGCAGCCGTTGTCCCAGGAGCTGGCGGAATCGTTTGGTCTGTCGGGGCGTCCAGGCATTGTGGTCGCAGGGATTTTCCGTGACGGGCCGGCGCAGAAGGCTGGCCTGCAATTGGGCGACGTGATTCTGGCCATCGATGGTGAACCGGCCGGTGATGGTCGTCGGTCGATGAATCAGGTCGCGCGAATCAAGCCGACCGACAAAGTCACGATTCAGGTGATACGTAACGGCAAGGAGCTCAAGCTAACCGCAGAAATCGGTTTGCGTCCGCCGCCCGCGCCAATGAAGGAAAAAGAAGGGCAGTAAGCATTAGCCCAAGCAGTCCGGGCTAACAGCATACATTCTCATTAGGCATGTTATATTGTTTCAATATCACAATTGGAACAACATAACATGTCGTCTCGAACAATGGTTTCCGTGGCCAGTCTCGCCCTTGGCTTGCTGGGGGATCCGGTCTTCGCCGAACCGTCCGCGCCCCTCGAACTGGACGCCATCAGCGTCACCACTGAGTACGATTCCCCGACAGGCCCGGTGAAAGGCTACCGCGCCACTCGCTCCTCCAGCGCAACCAAAACCGATACCGCCCTTCGCGACATCCCGCAATCGATCAGCGTGATTCCTGCCAGCGTCCTCCAGGACCTGGGCAGCACCAGCGTGGAGCGCGCGCTGGACTTTGCCGGTGGCGTGTCGAAGCAAAACAATTTTGGCGGCCTGACGCTCTACGAATACAGCGTGCGCGGCTTCACCACCTCCGAGTTTTACAAAGACGGTTTCAGCGCCAACCGGGGATATCCGAGCACACCGGACGTGGCCAACATCGAACGCATCGAGGTGCTCAAAGGTCCGGCCGCCAGTCTCTATGGCCGTGGCGATCCGGGCGGCACAGTGAATATCGTCACCAAGAAACCGCAACCCGAAGCCTTCACCACATTGCAGACCGGTGTCGGCAATCGGGATCGCTATCGCACCGCTCTGGACGTCAATACACCGTTGGACGACGACCGCAACCTGCTGTCACGAGTCAACCTGGCGGTCGAAGACAACCACAGCTTTCGCGATCACGTCGACAGCCAGCGCGTGTTCGTCGCCCCTTCCTTCAGTTGGCAGTTGAACCCGGCCACCAGCCTGATGGTGGAAAGCGAATTCGTCCGCCACAGCTCGACGTTCGACCGCGGCATCGTGGCGCCGAACAATAAATGGAGCGACGTCTCGCGCTCCACCTTCCTCGGCGAGCCCAACGATGGCGACATCGATAACCACAACAACATGCTGCAAGCAGCCCTAGAACATCAGCTCGACGACCGCTGGAAACTGCGCCTCGCCAGCCATTACAAAGAAGGCAAACTCTGGGGCTTCGCCTCCGAATCCCGTCCGTTGAACGCCGACGGCCACACGATCAATCGACGCTACCGCGAGCGCGACAACGATTGGCACGACAGCATTACCCAACTCGAATTGCGTGGTCAGTTCGACCTCGGCAGTTGGCAGCACGAAGTGTTGATCGGCACTGAATACGAGAACTACCGCAAGAACGAACGGGTCACGACGATTGCCGGCAGCGCCTACGCCATCGACCTTTATCAGCCGGTCTACGGCCAGCCGAAACCCAACGGCGCCCGCTCAGGCACCGACTTCTTCGAACACGTAGAAAGTCAGGCGTTGAATGTGCAGGACCAAATCATCTTCACCGAAAAACTGCGCGGGGTGCTCGGTGCACGCGTCGAACACTTTGAGCAACGCATCGACGATCACGCGCGCGTTACCAGCAGCCGCCAGCGCCACGACGCACTGACCCAAAGAGCCGGCTTGCTCTACCAACTCACCCCTGAAGTCGGTCTGTTCGCCAACGCCTCCACCTCGTTCAAGCCAAACAACGGAATGGACGCCAGCGGAAAATCGTTCGACCCGGAAGAAGGCGTCGGTTACGAAGTCGGGATCAAAAGTGAGCTGTTCGACGACCGCCTTAGTGGCACCCTCGCCGCGTTCCGCATCGAGAAGGAAAACGTTCTGGCGCTCGATCCGGGCACCGACACCAGCCGGGCCATGGGCAAGGCTCGCAGTCAGGGCTTCGACCTGCAAGTCACCGGCCAATTGACCGACGCGGTGCGGGTCATCGGCGCGTTGGCCTACATCGATGCTGAAGTCACTGAGGGTGACAAAGTCATTCCCACCGGTAGTCGCATCCTCGGCGTGGCTAAACGCAGCGGCAGTCTGCTGGGGGTTTATGAGTTTCAAGATGGTCATCTACGCGGTTCAGATGTGGGCGCGGCATTCACGTATGTCGGTGATCGCTCGGTTGAAGCCGGCGGCGAATTTGAACTGCCGGCTTACCACACCGTCGACCTCCTGGCCCATTACAAGGCCAGTGAAAACCTCACCGTGGGCCTGAACCTGAACAATCTGTTCGATGAGAAATACTTCGAGCGTTCGTACAGCAGTTACTGGGTCACCCCCGGCGAGCCGCGCAATTTCACCGTCAACCTGACACTCACTCTGTAAAAGGACGTCACCATGCAATCCCTCAAATATCTGGCGCTGGCGGGTTTGTCCCTGGCCACCGAGGCCTCGGCTCATGGCCTCTGGACCGAACAACGCCGCGGCAATATCGAAGTCGTTTACGGCCACGGTGCGGAGGACAACGCCTTCAAGCCGCAGAAAATCAGCGGCGCCTGGGCCTATGACGGCAACGGCAACATGATCCCGGTGACCGTGCAACGACTGGCCGACCATGCCCGCCTGCAACCGCTGAAACCGCCTGCGGTCATGGCCGTGGCATTGAATAACGGCATGTGGTCGCAGAAGGCTGATAAAAAGTGGGTCAACGAAGGACGCAGCAAAGTGCCGGGAGCGATCGAGTCGACCCAGACCTTCAAGTACAGCCTGGCTATTTATCAACCAGGGGCGAAGTTACCGGCGCTTGATCAGATGAAACTGCTGATTTTGCCGGAAGTGGATCCGCTGATGGTCGGGCCGGGCAAGTCGTTGCCGGTACGCGTTCTACTGGACGGCAAACCGGCGGCGGGAGTGAAGTTGATGGGCGACTATCGCAGTGCGCCCAACACGCTGAGTACCGAGACCGATGCCCAGGGACGGGCGCAGGTATTGGTGCGCAATGAGGGGTTAAATGTAATTGCGGCGCACATGGAAGTGCCGGTGAAGGACAGCACCGAGGTGAGCAGCCGGGGGCTGTTCAGTTCGCTGACGTTCCTCGGCAAGCCGCATCACGAATAAGGCTTGAAGTCGGTGGTGCTTCATTCGCGAGCAAGCCCGCTCCCACATTGGATGTGTGAACCACATAAATCCAATGTGGGAGCGGGCTTGCTCCGGGCGGCGTTCCGACGAAGACGGTTTAGAGGTCGCCGAGGCCGTCAATCAGCGCCTGATTCTGCTCCGGCGTGCCAATCGAAATCCGCAGGAACTGGGCAATCCGCTCCTGCTTGAAGTGCCGGACGATCACACCCTGCTCACGCAGCTTCGCCGCCAACCCCGCCGCATCGTGCTGCGGATGACGGGTGAAGATGAAGTTCGCCGCCGACGGCAGCACTTCAAAGCCCAAGGCCAGCAACTGCGAGATCACCCATTCACGGTGTTCGATCACCAGACGGCATGTCTTGTCGAAGTACTCACGGTCCTCGAACGCAGCCGCAGCGCCGACATTGGCCATGCGATCTAGCGGGTAAGAGTTGAAGCTGTTCTTTATCCGCTCCAGCGCCTCGATCAAATCCGGGTGCCCGACCGCCAGCCCCACGCGCAGGCCGGCCAACGAACGGGACTTGGACAAGGTTTGGGTCACCAGCAGGTTAGGATATCGGTCCACCAGCGTGATCGCCGTTTCGCCACCAAAGTCGATGTAAGCCTCATCCACCACGACCACCGAATCCGGGCTGGCCTTGAGGATTTGCTCAATGGCATCCAGCGCCAGCAGGCAACCGGTCGGTGCGTTCGGGTTAGGGAAAATGATCCCGCCGTTCGGCTTGGCGTAGTCCGCCGGGTTGATCTGGAACTGCGCGTCCAGCGGCACCGCGTCGAACGTGATGCCATACAACCCACAGTAAACCGGGTAAAAGCTGTAGCTGATGTCCGGGAACAGCAGCGGTTTATCGTGCTGCAACAAACCGTGGAAAATGTGCGCGAGCACTTCATCGGATCCGTTGCCGAGGAACACCTGATTGCTCTGCACGCCGTAATACCTGGCAACTGCGTTCTTCAGCAAATCACTGTTCGGATCCGGGTACAGACGCAGGTTGTCGTTGAGTTCGGTCTGCATCGCCGCCAAGGCTTTGGGCGACGGACCGTAAGGGTTTTCGTTGGTGTTGAGCTTCACCAGTTTCGCCAGTTTCGGCTGCTCGCCCGGCACGTAAGGCACCAGATTCTTGACGAACGGGCTCCAGAATTTACTCATGTTCAGTTCCCCTGCTGTTCATCGACGATGCGATATTCGGCGCTACGGGCGTGGGCGGTCAGCGACTCGCCACGGGCCAGCACGGAAGCGGTCTTGCCCAGATCGGACGCACCCTGCTCGGAGCAGAAGATGATCGACGAGCGTTTCTGGAAGTCGTACACACCCAGCGGCGACGAGAAGCGTGCAGTGCCGGAGGTCGGCAACACGTGATTCGGGCCGGCGCAGTAATCGCCCAAGGCTTCGGACGTGTGACGGCCCATGAAGATCGCGCCCGCGTGGCGGATCTGCGGCAACCAGGCTTGCGGGTCAGCGACCGACAACTCCAAATGCTCCGGCGCGATGCGGTTGGCCACTTCGATGGCCTGTTCCATGTCGCGCACCTTGATCAGCGCGCCACGGCCGTTGATCGAAGTTTCGATAATCTGCGCACGCTCCATGGTCGGCAGCAACTTGGCGATGCTCTCGGCGACCTTGTCGAGGAACTCGGCGTCCGGGCTGACCAGAATCGCCTGGGCGTCTTCGTCGTGCTCAGCCTGAGAGAACAGGTCCATGGCGATCCAGTCCGGATCCGTCTTGCCGTCGCACACCACGAGGATTTCCGACGGACCGGCGATCATGTCGATGCCGACCTGACCAAACACGTGGCGCTTGGCGGTGGCGACATAGATGTTGCCCGGACCGACAACCTTGTCGACCTTCGGCACGCTTTCAGTGCCATAAGCCAGCGCGGCAACGGCTTGTGCGCCACCGATGGTGAACACGCGGTCAACGCCGGCGATGCAGGCGGCGGCCAGCACCAGCTCATTTATATCACCACGCGGGGTCGGTACCACCATGACCACCTCGGTCACGCCGGCAACCTTGGCCGGAATCGCGTTCATCAACACCGACGACGGGTACGACGCCTTGCCGCCGGGTACGTAAAGGCCGGCGCGATCCAGCGGCGTAACCTTCTGGCCCAGCACGGTGCCGTCGGCTTCGGTGTAGCTCCAGGAATCCTGCTTCTGTTTTTCGTGGTAACTGCGCACGCGGGCCGCGGCTTTTTCCAGCGCTTCACGCTGAGGCACGGTGATTCGGGTCAGGGCCAGTTCCAGCCGTTCGCGCGGCAGAATCAAGTCGGCCATCGAGGCGACGTCCAGGCCGTCGAACTGTCGGGTGAATTCCACCAGCGCCGCATCGCCGCGCTCACGCACGGCTTTGATGATGTCCAGCACTCGCTGATTGACCGAATCGTCAGACACACTTTCCCAGCTCAGCAGATGATCCAGATGATGTGCGAAATCCGGGTCAGCAGCGTTGAGTCGGCGAATTGCAGTCAGTGCGGTCATAGCGAGAGCCTCATAGGATTGGCAAAAACTCAGGCGCCCTAACTTAGCAGTCGTTTCCGCTTGGGCACCTGAGAATTCTGGCTATGAGGCGGATAGACGGGCGCGACTCAAGGTCGCGCAGGTGAATCAGCCGCGGTGTCGAGACTCCACTGCCTTGCGCAGGGTGTCGATCAACGCCTGGATACGGGCGTGCTGCATTTTCATCGAAGCTTTGTTGACGATCAGCCGGGAGCTGATGTCGGCAATGAAATCCTGAGGTTCCAGGCCATTGGCGCGCAGAGTGTTGCCGGTGTCGACCACGTCGATGATCTTGTCCGCCAGACCGATCAACGGTGCCAGCTCCATCGAGCCGTAGAGCTTGATGATGTCGACCTGACGGCCCTGTTCGGCGTAATAGCGTTTGGCAACGTTGACGAATTTGGTTGCCACGCGCAGGCGGCCCTTGGGTTCGACATCGCCGACACGGCCAGCGGTCATCAGCTTGCAGAGGGCAATTCGCAGGTCCAAAGGCTCGTACAGGCCCTGGCCACCGTATTCCATCAGCACATCTTTACCGGCGACGCCCAGGTCAGCGGCACCATGCTCGACGTAAGTCGGCACATCGGTGGCACGCACGATCAGCAGACGCACATCGGCCTGGGTCGTGGGGATGATCAGCTTGCGGCTCTTGTCCGGATTCTCGGTCGGCACGATGCCCGCTTCAGCCAGAAGCGGCAGGGTGTCGTCAAGGATGCGGCCCTTGGACAGTGCGATGGTCAACATGGGAAACGTCGGTCCTTATCAGGCTACTGATGCCCGGTCGCAAATGACGCCGGACACACATCGAGGGCTTTCTCAATAATGAAAAGACACCCTCGACTTGAAACGAAACCAACGGGCACATCCTTGCGCCCATGAAGCAGAAACTAGCCCGGTACGCGGCGGATCTTCGCGCCGAGCATCTGCAGTTTCTCTTCGATGCACTCGTAACCACGGTCGATGTGGTAGATCCGGTCGATCAGAGTGTCGCCTTCGGCGATCAACGCCGAGATCACCAGGCTGGCCGAAGCACGCAGATCGGTAGCCATCACTGGCGCGCCTTTCAGCTTCTCGGTGCCGGTGACGATGGCGGTATTGCCTTCGACCTGGATCTTGGCGCCCATGCGGTGCAGTTCGTAGACGTGCATGAAGCGGTTTTCGAAGATCGTCTCGATCACGGCACCGGTGCCTTCGGCAATGGCGTTGAGCGAGATGAACTGCGCCTGCATGTCGGTCGGGAACGCCGGGTACGGAGCGGTCCGCACGTTGACGGCCTTGGGCCGCTTGCCATGCATGTTCAGCTCGATCCAGTCTTCGCCGCAGGTAATTTCGGCACCCGACTCACGGAGTTTTTCCAGGACGGCTTCGAGGATGGTCGGATCGGTGTCCTTGACCTTCACACGACCGCCGGTCACGGCAGCGGCAACCAGGTAGGTGCCGGTTTCGATACGGTCAGGCATCACTTTGTAAGTGGTAGTGTGCAGACGCTCGACGCCATCGATGGTGATGGTGTCGGTGCCGGCGCCAGAGATCTTGGCGCCCATGGCGATCAGGAAGTTCGCCAGGTCCACCACTTCAGGCTCGCGTGCGGCGTTGGCCAGAACGCTGCGGCCCTTGGCCAGAGCGGCCGCCATCATGATGTTCTCGGTACCGGTCACGCTGACGGTGTCGAAGAAGAAGTGCGCACCGCGCAGACCGCCTTCAGGGGCCTTGGCCTTGATGTAACCGCCTTCGACGTCGATGACCGCGCCCATGGCTTCAAGACCACGAATGTGCAGGTCCACCGGACGCGAACCGATGGCGCAACCGCCAGGCAGTGCGACTTCGGCTTCACCAAAGCGGGCAACCATCGGGCCCAGCACCAGGATCGACGCACGCATGGTTTTCACCAGTTCGTACGGTGCGATCAGGGTCTTGATCGTGCGCGGGTCGATTTCGACGCTGAGTTTCTCGTCGATCACCGGCTCGATGCCCATGCGACCGAACAGCTCGATCATGGTGGTGATGTCGTGCAGGTGCGGCAGGTTGGCAACGGTAACCGGGCCATCGCACAGCAAGGTTGCAGCCAGGATCGGCAGGGCAGAGTTCTTTGCCCCGGAAATGCGGATCTCGCCATCAAGACGAGCGCCACCGGTAATAATCAATTTATCCATAAGAATCTCGACGCCCTTGGGCTCAGGTGCGCTCGGCCCAGGCCGCGCTGCTGAAAAATTTCATAGTGACCGCATGGATGCTGCCATCGGTGATCCATGGGTTCAAATGGGCATAGACCTGCTGCTGACGCTTCACCGGGCTCAACGCCGCCAGTTCATCGCTAATCACATTCAGCTGAAAGTTGCAGCCTTCGCCTTCAACTTCCACCTTTGTGTTTGGCAGCTTTCCTTCAAGGAAGCTCTTCACTTCTACGGCCTGCATGCTCAACCTCAATCGGCGCCCTGTGCGCGCGGGTCGGACATCATACAAAAAAGCCCCGCGCCTGCGAACCCCGCGAAGCAGGACTCTGACGGGGGGCTTTCTTATCGATGCGGTTAGGGATGCGCCAACAGCTCGGTCAATTCGCTGACCTGAGCAATTTCACGCATGTCATCGGGCATTGCACGGATACTCAGCGGCTTGCCGGCCTCCTGAGCATCACGCATGAAACACAGCAGTAGCGACAAGCCGACACTGCTGGACTTCAACACCGCCGAACAATCCACCACCAGTGCGGCGGCCTTGCTGGCCTTGATCAGCGCCTGACCCTGCTTGCGCAGGCCAGGACCGGTGCGGTAGTCCAGCATGCCGCTAAGCATCAGCTCGCCGAATTCGCTCATGCGAATGGCCGATACACTCATTGGGACTGCGTCTCGGTGGATTGCTTCTCGCTGGCTTCCTTGGCTTTGGCGACTTCACCGGCCCAACCATTGATGGTCTTGTCCAGGTCGTTGCCATTGCGCTGCATCGCATCAGCGAACTGATCACGGAACAGCTTGCCGATGTTGATGCCATTGATGATCACGTTGCGTAGCTTCCACTCGCCATTGATCTTTTCGAGCGTGTAGGACACAGGATAGATCGCGCCGTTGCTGCCCTTGACCGTCATGCCAACGCTCGTGCGGTCTCCCGACTCGTCCTTGGCAGGGTCTACGATAATCCCCTGGTTGTTGTACTCGAGCAAGGCGTTGCCATAGAACTGGAACAAGCCCTTTTTGAAGTTTTCTTCAAAGGTCTTCATTTGCGCAGGCGTGGCCTTGCGCGAATATTTGACCGTCATGATGCTCTTGGAAATGCCCTCGGCATCCACCACAGGGCCGACGATAGTATTGAGCGCCGTATAAAAGTCCTGCGGGTCCTGCTTGTACTTCTCTTTATTGGCTGACAAGTCCGCCAACAATCGGGTCGTGGTGTCCTGTACCAGTTCGTGCGCGGAAGGCGCCGCCACGGCGTTAGCCATCAACGGCAGGGCCGCGAGTAATACCAACAGGCCACGTCGCAAGGTAGAGATCATTCAAAAACTCCTCATTTGGCTTCTTTGCTAACGGTGTTGAGCAGGAATTTACCGATCAGGTCCTCGAGCACCAGCGACGACTGGGTGTCGTGGATGGTTGAACCATCCTTGAGCAGCGCTTCTTCGCCGCCCACGCTGATACCGATGTATTTCTCGCCCAACAGGCCAGCCGTCAGAATAGATGCAGTGGAATCATTCGGCAGATTATCCACGCGCTTTTCCAGCTGCATCGTCACCCGACCGGTGAAACTGTCGCGGTCCAGATCGATCGCCGTAACCTTGCCGATGGTCACACCGGCCATGGTCACTTTAGCTCTGACCGTCAAACCGGCGATATTGTCGAAATAGGCATAAAGTTTATAACTATCGGTGGCTGCGCTCGGGGACAGGCCACTCACCCGCAACGCCAGCAACAGCAAAGCCAGGATGCCAGCCAGCAAGAAAAGGCCGACACCGATTTCCAGGGTGCGGTTTTGCATCAGAAATCTCCAAACATCAAGGCGGTCAGAATAAAGTCCAGGCCGAGTACAGCCAACGAGGCATACACCACGGTCTTGGTAGTGGCACGACTGATCCCCTCGGAGGTGGGCTCGCAGTCATAGCCTTGGAATACGGCGATCCAGGTCACGACAAAGGCGAAAACGATACTTTTGATGATGCCGTTGAGCACATCGTCAGTGAACGTCACGCTGTTCTGCATGTTGGACCAGTAGGAACCTTCATACACACCCAGCCAGTCGACGGCCACCCACGAACCGCCCCAGATACCCACCACGCTGAAAATCATCGCCAGCACCGGCAGGGAAATGAAGCCGGCCCACAGGCGCGGGGCAATGATGTACTTGAGCGGGTCGACACCAATCATTTCCAGACTGGACAGCTGCTCGGTGGATTTCATGTTGCCGATTTCGGCCGTCAGGGCCGAACCGGCACGTCCGGCGAACAGCAATGCCGTAACCACAGGGCCCAGTTCGCGCAGCAAGGTCAGGGCAACCATCTGCCCGACCGCCTGTTCGGAACCGTAGCTGGAGAGGATGTTGAACCCCTGCAGCGCCAGCACCATGCCGATGAACACCCCGGAGACCACAATGATCACCAAGGACATCACGCCCACCGAATGCAGTTGCTTGATCAGCAGACCGAAACCGCCGCCGATGCCGCCTCGGCCCAGCAAGGCATGAAACAGGAATATCGTCGAACGGCCAAACACCGCCAGTACGTCGATGCCGGCGTGACCGAACCGGCGCACGCGTTCTATGAGTGAAATCTTGCGCATCAACGCTTCCCCAGAAGATCTGCGCGGTAATCCGTCGCTGGAAAGTGGTATGCGACCGGGCCGTCGGGTTCGCCGGTCATGAATTGGCGAATCCTTGGCTCTTGCGAGTTCATCAGCTCCTCGGGCGTGCCCTGCCCCAACACCTGGCCTTCGCCAACCACATAGATGTAGTCAGCAATGCTCGCGGTCTCCGCCAGGTCGTGGGAGACCACAATGCTGGTGATACCCAAGGCATCGTTGAGCAGACGGATCAGGCGCACCAATACGCCCATGGCGATCGGGTCCTGACCGACGAAGGGTTCGTCATACATGAGGATCTGCGGATCAAGGGCAATCGCTCGGGCTAGCGCGACACGGCGCTTCATGCCACCGGACAACTCGTCAGGCATCAGGTCGATGGCGCCACGCAGGCCCACAGCCTGTAATTTGAGCAGCACGATGTCCCGGATCATTTCTTCCGGAAGCTCGGTATGAACGCGTAGCGGAAAGGCGACGTTCTCGAACACGTCGAGATCGGTAAACAGCGCGCCACTCTGAAACAGCACACCCATATGTTTACGCGCATCGAACAGATCACTGCGCGACAGTTTCGGCAGGTTCTGACCGTTGACCCAGACTTCGCCCTTGGTGGGACGCAATTGGGCGCCCATCAAACGCAACAGTGTGGTCTTGCCACACCCGGAAGGCCCCATGATGCCGGTGACCTTGCCGCGCGGAATACGGATATCGACGTTATTGAAAATGCTGCGCGCACCGCGCTTGAAGGTCAGTCCCTTCAGCTCGACCGCGTAGGCGTTATCGGCACTCATCTAAACTCCTTGCGATGCAGCCTCTCACTCGGACGCCTGGCTTTCTGACGAAAGCACATACCTCCCGGGCAGGCCGAACTGGCGGCGAACTATATCACTGCAAAGGTCAAGCGCCCAAGGGCCAAGCCCGTCCATGTTCCGCAACATGACGGTCTAAAAGCTATATTTGGAAGGATTCGGTAACAGGGAATGTCAAAGCGCGACGAACTTGCGTGAGGGTTTCGATCATTACCGCTATAATCGCCGCCTTTTCATCAGGCTATACGATTTTTGACATGAGCCAATCCAGCGACCTGATTCAATCAGCACAACGCACCATCCGCCTCGAACTGGAAGCCGTACAAGGCTTGCTGCCCCATATCGACGCAGATTTCGTACGCGCTTGCGAGATGATTCTGGACAGTAAAGGCCGCGTGGTCGTGGTCGGAATGGGCAAATCGGGGCATATCGGCAACAAGATTGCCGCCACCCTGGCCAGCACCGGCACCACGGCTTTCTTTGTGCACCCGGCCGAAGCCAGCCATGGCGACATGGGCATGATCACTCGGGACGACATCATCCTGGCCTTGTCGAATTCCGGTTCCACCAATGAAATCGTCACCCTGCTGCCGTTGATCAAACGTCTGGGCATCAAATTGATCAGCGTAACCGGCAACCCCGACTCACCGCTGGCCAAGGCTGCCGAAGTCAATCTCAACGTGCATGTCGAACACGAAGCCTGCCCGTTGAACCTGGCACCTACGTCGTCGACCACCGCCGCCCTGGTCATGGGCGATGCTCTGGCCGTTGCGTTGCTCGAAGCCCGCGGCTTTACCGCTGAAGACTTCGCCTTTTCCCACCCCGGTGGCGCGCTGGGACGACGCCTGCTGCTGAAAGTGGAAAACGTCATGCATGCCGGGCAAGAGCTGCCACAAGTACAGCGCGGGACGCTGCTCAAGGACGCGCTGATGGAAATGACCCGCAAGGGCCTGGGCATGACCGTTATTCTGGAAGCCGACGGCAAACTCGCCGGGATCTTCACTGACGGCGATTTGCGCCGCACCCTTGATCGCAGCATCGACATCCATAGCGCCACGATCGACCAGGTCATGACCGCCCACGGCAAGACTGCCCGTGCCGAGATGCTTGCCGCCGAGGCCCTGAAAATCATGGAAGACCATAAAATCAACGCGCTGGTCGTGGTCGACAGCGAAGACCGTCCGGTCGGTGCCTTGAACATGCACGATTTGTTGCGTGCAGGAGTAATGTAATGAGCACGGACCTGCTGCAACGCGGCAAACAGATCAAGCTGGCAGTATTCGACGTCGACGGCGTCCTGACCGACGGGCGCCTTTACTTCCTTGAAGATGGCAGCGAATTCAAGACCTTCAACACGCTCGACGGCCAGGGCATCAAGATGTTGATGGCAGCCGGCGTACAGACCGCTATCATCAGCGGTCGCAAAACCCCCGTGGTCGAGCGACGGGCGAAAAACCTCGGCATTCCCCACCTGTATCAGGGCCGCGAAGACAAACTGGTGGTGCTGGACGAACTTCTCGCCCAGCTCAACCTGAGCTATGAACAAGTCGCCTACCTCGGTGACGACCTGCCAGACTTGCCGGTGATTCGCCGCGTCGGCCTGGGCATGGCGGTGGCCAACGCCGCCAGCTTCGTGCGTGAACACGCACATGGCATTACCAAGGCCCGTGGTGGTGAGGGTGCCGCCCGCGAATTCTGCGAATTGATCCTGCGCGCCCAGGGCCGCCTCGATGCGGCCAACGCCGCGTACCTGTGAGCCAACTATGCTGAGCAAGAAATTTCGCAACATCCTGGTGTTCGGTTGTATCGCGGCGATTTTTGCTGCGGTCGGCTACTGGAACATCAGCCCGGAACGCTTCCTTGACAAACCGGCGGCAAAGGTCGATGAAACCGCAATCGACTATTACGCACTCAACGCACACAGCGTCCAGTACCTGCCGGACGGCAAACTGCAGTACGAAATGACGTCCGACAAGGTTGAACACCTGAAAGCGACCGAAGTGACGCTGTTGACAAATCCGGACCTGAACCTGTTCCGCGGCACCCAATTCCCCTGGCACGTCCAGAGCGAGCATGGCGAGGTCAACCCGGATGGCACGCAGGTCGAATTGATCGACTCGGTGCGCATCACGCGTTTCGACGAGAAAAACCGCAAGACCCTGATTACCACCACCCGCATGACAGTGTTCCCGCAGCAGCAATATGCGCAGACCGATCAACCCGTTAGAATCGACGGCGCTGGTGGTGTCTCGACTGGCAAGGGAATGAAAGCGTATTTGAAAGAAAGCAGGATACACCTGCTATCGAACGTAAGAGGACAGTATGAGGCTCGTTAAAACTCTCCCTATTTTGCTCGGTCTGGGCGCAGCACTGGGAAGCGTGAGCGCCTGGGCTCTGCCGGACGATCAACAGCAGCCTATCCGCATCCAGGCCGACGACGCCCAACTGGACGACAAGAACGGTATCGCTACTTATAAAGGTGACGTGATCATCACCCAGGGCTCGATGAAGGTTACCGGCAATACCGTGACCATGACCCGCACCCCGAACGGAGACATCGACGTGGTGACTTCGGTGGGCAACCTCGCCTATTTCGAACAACTGCAAACGGCGGGCGACACCAAGCCGGTTCAGGGCTGGGGTGTCACCATCCAGTATCACGCGTCGCAAGACCGCGTCGTGCTGATCGATCGCGCCAAAGTTGTCGATAAAGACGGTAACGTCACCCAAGGCGAGAAAATCGTCTACGACACCAACAAAAAGCTCGCCAGTGCCGGTCGCGCAACAGGCTCCAAGGTCACAGAGTCGCGCCCGCGCATCGACATGGTGATCCAGCCGAAAAAGAAAACCGACGAGCAAAAGGCCCAGTAATGGCAACTCTGAAAGCTCAGCATCTGGCCAAGAGCTACAAGAGCCGTCAGGTCGTGCGCGACGTCAGCCTGTCCATCGACAGCGGTCAGATCGTGGGCCTGCTGGGCCCTAACGGCGCCGGCAAGACAACCTGCTTCTACATGATCGTCGGCCTGGTTCAGGCCGATCAGGGCCGCGTCCTGATCGATGATCTGGACGTCAGCCACCAGCCGATGCACGGTCGCGCGAAAGCCGGCATCGGGTATCTTCCGCAAGAAGCGTCGATCTTCCGAAAACTCTCGGTCGCCGACAACATCATGGCAATCCTCGAGACCCGCAAGGAACTCGACAAGGCTGGTCGTCGCAAAGAGCTGGAAAGCCTGCTGCAGGAATTCCACATCAGCCACATCCGCGACAACCTCGGTATGAGCCTGTCCGGTGGTGAACGCCGCCGCGTGGAAATCGCCCGGGCACTGGCGACGAACCCGAAATTCATCCTCCTCGACGAACCGTTCGCCGGCGTGGACCCGATTTCGGTGGGCGACATCAAGCAGATCATCTACCACCTCAAGGCCAAGGGCATTGGCGTGCTGATCACTGACCACAACGTCCGTGAAACCCTGGATATCTGCGAAACCGCCTATATCGTCAACGATGGCCAACTGATTGCCGAAGGTGACTCTGCCACCATCCTGGCCAACGACCTGGTCAAGGAAGTGTATTTGGGCCACGAGTTCCGCCTGTAAGCGCTGAGGTGTCTGGCTAGTCGCCACGAGCGCTTGTTTCGATAAAAAATCAATACTTTTTTATTGTTACAGCGCTCTAGGCAAACGTTGCAGTTTCGGGCATATAATTTGCTTATGTTTGGCGCTCCGGCGCCCTGTAGTGGATGGCGCATGTGCGCCGGCGAATAAGGTGTTTAGCCCCTGCCATGAAACCATCGCTAGTCTTGAGAATGGGCCAGCAGCTGACGATGACACCGCAGCTGCAACAGGCCATCCGTCTGCTCCAATTGTCGACCCTGGACCTGCAACAGGAAATCCAGGAGGCCCTGGAGTCCAACCCGATGCTCGAACGCCAGGAAGAAGGCGACGACTTCGATAACGCCGACCCCTTGGCCGACAAAGCCGAACAGCAACCCAACGCCGATGTTTCGGAACCTTCCTATCAGGAAACCGCCCCGACGGTGGACAACCTCGAGGAAGGCGACTGGAACGAGCGCATTCCCAACGAACTGCCCGTCGACACCGCATGGGAAGATGTCTACCAGACCAGCGCCAGCAGCCTGCCGAGCAATGATGACGACGAGTGGGATTTCACCACCCGCACATCGGCCGGTGAAAGCCTGCAAAGCCACCTGTTGTGGCAACTGAACCTGGCGCCGATGTCCGACACCGACCGTCTGATTGCCGTGACCCTGATCGATTGCATCAACAATCAGGGCTACCTGGACGAAACCCTCGAGGAAATCCTCGAGGCCTTCGACCCGGAACTCGACATCGAACTGGACGAGATCGAAGCCGTTCTGCATCGAATCCAGCAATTCGAACCGGCCGGCATCGGCGCCCGCAACCTTGGAGAGTGCCTGCTACTGCAATTGCGCCAGCTGCCCGCCAAGACACCCTGGCTGGCCGAGGCCAAGCGCCTGGTCACCGACTACATCGATTTGCTCGGCAGCCGCGATTACAGCCAGCTGATGCGCCGCATGAAGCTCAAGGAAGATGAACTGCGCCAGGTCATCGAACTGGTACAGAGCCTCAACCCGCGTCCGGGCTCGCAGATCGAGTCCAGTGAAGCCGAATATGTCGTTCCCGACGTGATCGTGCGCAAGGATAACGAGCGCTGGCTGGTAGAACTGAACCAGGAGTCGGTGCCGCGGCTGCGGGTCAACGCCCAATACGCCGGCTTCGTGCGCCGTGCCGACACCAGCGCCGACAACACCTTCATGCGCAATCAGTTGCAAGAGGCCCGATGGTTCATCAAGAGCTTGCAAAGCCGCAACGAAACGCTGATGAAAGTGGCTACCCAGATCGTCGAGCATCAGCGCGGTTTTCTGGAGTACGGCGACGAAGCGATGAAACCATTGGTGCTGCATGACATCGCCGAAGCGGTGGGCATGCACGAATCGACGATTTCCCGGGTGACCACGCAGAAATTCATGCATACCCCTCGGGGCATATATGAGCTGAAATACTTTTTCTCCAGCCACGTCAGCACCTCGGAAGGCGGCGAATGCTCGTCCACGGCGATCCGCGCTATCATCAAAAAACTGGTTGCTGCCGAAAATCAGAAAAAGCCGTTGAGTGACAGCAAGATCGCTGGTTTACTGGAGGCACAAGGCATTCAGGTGGCTCGCCGCACCGTCGCCAAGTACCGCGAATCCCTCGGGATCGCGCCTTCGAGCGAACGCAAGCGGTTGATGTAGAGCCACGCCACAGCGTTCCAGTGGTAGATCATCTGATCTACCGCTTTATGCACTGGCAACGAAGGAGAAGCTGTATGCAAGTCAACATCAGTGGACACCAACTGGAAGTGACCGAACCTCTTCGCACCTACATCGGCGAAAAACTCGAACGATTAGAGCGGCATTTCGACAAGATCACCAACGTGCAAGTCACGATGACGGTCGAAAAGCTGAAACAGAAAATCGAAGCCACGCTGCATATTCCCGGCAATGAAGTGGTCGCAAACGCGGAACATACCGACATGTACGCCGCGATCGACGCGCTGACCGACAAGCTGGATAAACAACTCAAAAAGCATAAGGAAAAGACCCAAAGCCTCCTCCAGGGCGCGACCGGTCGTTAACACTCCCAACCCATGATCCGACTTGAAAGCATCCTGACCCCCGGCCGTTCTCTCGTGAACGTGCCGGGCGGCAGTAAAAAGAAAGCCCTCGAGCAAATTGCCAACCTGATCGCCCGCGAAGTGCCGGCTCTGGAGATGCAAGATGTCTTCGAGGCTTTGATTGCCCGTGAAAAACTTGGCTCGACCGGTTTTGGTAACGGCATCGCTATCCCCCACTGTCGGCTGAAAGGTTGCACCTCGCCCATCAGTGCCTTGATGCACCTGGATGCCCCCATCGATTTCGACGCCATCGACGGTGCTCCGGTTGACCTGCTGTTCCTTCTGCTGGTCCCGGAAGCCGCTACCGATGCGCACCTTGAATTGCTCCGCCAGATCGCCAGCATGCTTGATCGCAAGGAAGTCCGTGATCGCCTGCGTAGCGCCCCGAGCAATGAAGCCTTGTATCAGGTTGTCCTGGACGAGCAAAACGAGCACTAATCATGCGCTTGATCATCGTCAGTGGCCGTTCCGGCTCAGGTAAAAGTACCGCACTCGATGTTCTCGAGGACAACGGCTATTACTGCATCGACAACCTGCCCGCCGGGTTGCTGCCCGAACTGGCCGAGCGTGCGTTGATTCACACTGAGCTTACTCAGCCACTGGTTGCCGTCTCCATTGACGCGCGCAACCTGCCGAGCCACCTGAGCCGGTTTCCGGAACTGCTCGAAGAAGTCCGCAGCCGACATATCCAGTGCGATGTATTGTATCTGGATGCCGACGAAGAAACCTTGCTCAAACGCTTTTCGGAAACCCGTCGTCGTCATCCGCTGAGCAGTGCCAATCGCTCGCTGGCGGAGGCAATCAACGATGAATCCAACCTGCTCGGGCCGATTGCCGACCTCGCCGATCTCAAGGTCAACACCACCAACCTTAACCTGTATCAATTGCGCGATACCATCAAACTGCGCCTGCTGAATCAGCCGGAGCCCGGCACTGCGTTTTTGGTGGAGTCTTTCGGATTCAAGCGTGGCATGCCGGTAGACGCCGACCTGGTGTTCGACGTGCGATGCCTGCCGAACCCCTATTGGAAGCCGGAACTGCGCGAGCAGTCCGGGCTTGATCAACCGGTTGCCGAATACCTGGCGGCCCAGCCGGACGTCGAGGAGATGTTCCTGGACATTTCCACGTACCTGCTCAAATGGCTGCCCCGCTTTGCCGCCAGCAACCGTGCGTATGTCACCATTGCCATTGGCTGCACCGGCGGGCATCACCGCTCCGTCTACCTGACCGAACGTCTGGGCCAGGTCCTGCAAAAATCCCTGAAGAACGTCCAGGTTCGCCACCGCGACCTCAGCTAAAGGATTCACATCGCGATGCCTGCTCTGGAAATCGAAATCATCAACAAGCTGGGTTTGCATGCCCGCGCTTCCGCCAAATTCGTTGGGGTGGCGGGTCAGTTCCCTTGTCAGATCAGAGCCGGGCGCACGCCTGAGTCCATGGTCGACGGCAAAAGCATCATGGCCATGATGATGCTCGCGGCCGGCAAGGGCACCAAAATCCATTTGAGTACGGAAGGTGAGCAGGAACACGAAGCGCTGGATGCGCTGGTGGCGTTGATCAACAACTACTTCGACGAAGGCGAGTAACCCTGCTCGCTAATGAGAAACAAAACAATCCCGAAGGTATACAGCGTCCTTTGTGGGAGCGGGCTTGCTCGCGAAGAGGCCATTATGTTCAACATCTTCGTTGACTGACATGCCGCTTTCGCGAGCAAGCCCGCTCCCACATTGGCTCCGTGCAAGGCGCATAAAAAAGGCGCGCCACCCAATGGGTGGCGTGCCTTTTTTATAGCTGTAAAGATCAGCTACCGGCGACTGTCATCCGCTCGATCAGCACCGAACCCGTACGAATGTTGCTGCGCAACTCCAGGTCATTACCCACCGCAACGATCTGCTTGAACATGTCGCGCATGTTGCCGGCGATGGTGACTTCCTGGACCGCGAACTGGATCTCGCCGTTCTCGACCCAGTAGCCCGCCGCGCCGCGAGAATAATCGCCGGTGACCATGTTCATGCCCTGGCCCATCAGCTCGGTGACCAGCAAGCCACGGCCCATGCGCCGCAGCAAGGCCGCCTGATCTTCATCGCCGTGGGTCACGAACAAGTTGTGCACGCCGCCGGCGTTGGCGGTACTTGGCATACCGAGTTTACGACCGGAATAGGTGCCGAGGATGTAGGACACCAGCTCACCCTTTTCGACGAACGGTTTGGCGTATGTCGCGAGACCATCGCCATCGAACGCCGAACTGCCCATGGCGCGCATCAGGTGCGGGCGCTCATCGATGGTCAACCATTCCGGGAACAACTTCTGCCCAAGGGTACCTTCCAGGAATGACGATTTGCGATACAGGCTGCCGCCGGAAATCGCCGAAAGGAAACTGCCGAACAAGCCCCCAGCCAGTTCAGCGGAAAACAATACAGGCACTTCACAGGTCGGCACCGGACGCGCGCCCAGTCGGCTGGCCGCCCGCTGCGCAGCACGCTGGCCGATGCTCACCGGGTCAGTCAGCAAACTGCCCTGCCGGTTCACGTCGTACCAATAATCGCGCTGCATCTGGCCGTCGGCTTCGGCGATCATTACGCAGCTGAGGCTATGGCGGGTCGAGGCGTACCCGCCGATAAAACCGTGGCTGTTACCGTAAACGCGGCAGCCCTGGTGAGTGCTGAGTGTGGTGCCATCGGCGTTCTTGATCCGGCTGTCGGTGGCAAACGCTGCGGCCTCACAGGTCAAAGCCATCTCGATGGCTTGCTCAGGCGTGATGTCCCATTGGTGGAACAGGTCGAAATCCTGCAGATCCTTGGCCATCAGCGCGGCGTCCGCCAGGCCGGCGGCTTCGTCTTCCGAGGTGTGTTTGGCGATGGCCAAGGCCGCCGCGACGGTTTCGCGGATGGCTTCAGGCCCACTGGCCGAGGTGCTGGCCGAACCCTTGCGCTGGCCCACATACAAGGTGATGCCAAAGCCCTGATCGCGGTTGAATTCGACGGTTTCGACCTCACGCTGGCGCACCGAGGTCGACAGGCCCTGTTCCAGCGACACCGCCACTTCACAGGCACTGGCGCCCTGGCGCTTGGCTTCAGCGATGATCTGCTCGACTTGTTCCTGCAGTGCCGGCAACGCTTGTGGGCCGACGCTTTCAACTGCACTCATGCTGTTCTCCACTCAAAATCTGCTTTCGGTAAAGGCCTTCGAGCGACCGGGCCGGACAAGCGGCCCCCGACTGGTTATCATGGCGGCGTTTCTTTGCGGACGGCCACCATGGTTGATTCTTACGACGACTCCCTCGATACGGGAGAAAAAAGCAAATCCCAGGTTAAACGCGAGCTGCATGCTCTGGTTGACCTCGGCGAACGCCTTACAACGCTCAAGCCTGACTTGCTGGCAAAACTGCCGTTGACCGACGCTATGCGCCGGGCTCTGGCCGATGCGCCCAAGCACACCGCGAATATCGCGCGTAAACGGCACCTCATGTTCATCGGCAAACTGATGCGCGATCAGGACACTGACGCCATTCTGACTTTGCTCGATCAACTCGATGCCTCCACACGGCAGTACAACGAACGTTTTCATGGCCTGGAACGCTGGCGCGATCGCTTGATCGCGGGCGACGATGCAGTCCTGGAGAAGTTCGTGCTCGACTACCCGGAGGCTGATCGTCAGCAACTGCGCTCCCTGATCCGTCAGGCCCAGCACGAACTGGCGACCAACAAGCCACCGGCATCGAGCCGTAAAATCTTCAAGTACATCCGTGAGCTGGACGAGACTCAACGCGGTCTGCGTTGATTCCCGAATCGGGTGGGTTGCCTCGCAACTCACCCGAAGCTCCATTTCTTACGCGCCCGTGCCACCCACGGTAATCGCGTCGATTTTCAGCGTTGGCTGGCCGACACCCACCGGCACCGACTGCCCATCCTTGCCACACGTTCCCACACCGCTGTCCAGCGCCAGATCGTTGCCGACCATCGACACCTTGCTCATCGCTTCAGGCCCGTTGCCGATCAATGTCGCGCCTTTGACCGGCGCCGTAATCTTGCCGTCTTCGATCAGGTACGCCTCGCTGGTGGAGAACACGAATTTGCCGCTGGTGATGTCCACCTGACCGCCGCCAAGGTTGGCGCAGTAGATGCCGCGCTTCACCGACGCGATGATTTCCGCCGGATCGCTTTCGCCCGCCAGCATGTAGGTGTTGGTCATGCGCGGCATCGGCAGGTGCGCGTAGGATTCGCGGCGACCGTTGCCGGTACGGGCCACGCCCATCAGCCGTGCGTTGAGCTTGTCCTGCATATAGCCTTTGAGTACGCCGTTTTCGATCAGCGTGGTGCACTCGGTCGGGGTGCCTTCGTCGTCGACGCTCAACGAGCCACGGCGACCGGCCAGCGTGCCGTCATCGACGATAGTGCAGAGTTTGGACGCAACCATTTCGCCCATCCGACCGCTGTAAGCGGAGCTGCCCTTGCGGTTGAAATCACCTTCCAGACCGTGGCCGACCGCTTCGTGCAGCAGCACACCAGACCAGCCCGACCCCAATACCACGGGCAACGTGCCGGCCGGCGCCGGAATGGCTTCAAGGTTGACCAGCGCCTGACGCAACGCCTCACGGGCGTAACTCATCGCACGGTCTTCGCCAAGGAAATAACGGTAATCGGTACGACCGCCGCCGCCATGACCGCCGCGCTCACGGCGACCGTTCTGCTCAACGATCACGCTGACATTGAAGCGCACCAACGGCCGCACATCCGCCGCCAGGCTACCGTCGGTCGACGCGACAAGAATGCGCTCCCAGACACCGGCCATGCTCACGGTCACTTGCTGGATACGCGGGTCGAGGGCGCGCGTTGCGACGTCGATGCGCTTGAGCAGCTCGACTTTCTCGGCGCGGGTCATTACTTCCAATGGGTTATCCGGCCCGTACAACTGGGCGACATCCTGAGTGGTGAACGCCTGCACTGTGCCATTCTGCCCCGCGCGGGAGATCGAACGCGCGGCGCGAGCGGCGGCACCCAGGGCTTCCAGGGTGATGGCATTGCTATAGGCAAAACCGGTTTTTTCACCCGATTGCGCCCGCACGCCGACGCCTTGGTCGAGGTTGAAGCTGCCTTCCTTGACGATCCCGTCCTCCAGCGCCCAGGACTCGGAGATCTGCCCCTGGAAATACAGGTCGGCTGCATCGATGCCCGGGCCGGCCAGATCGCCGAGCACACCTTGCAGACTCTCGATGGTGACGCCGCCGGGCGCCAGGAGGTGTTCACTGACGGAGGACAACAACTCGCTCATATGCTTTACGCCTTAAATTCATCGTTCCGAGGCAGGTCGCTGCGCGCCCCGCGAGAAAAAGCGCCGGTGACTGGACACCGGCATCCGCGCCCGAATGGACGCCTGTTCGCTGCTATCGCGTTCGGCCAGCAGCACGGCCTCGCCTTGATCCTGCTGCGCCAGCACACGACCCCAAGGGTCGACAATGGCGGCATGGCCCCAGGTTTCTCGCGGCCCCGGATGCGTTCCACCCTGGGCAGCCGCGAGCACATAACACTGAGTCTCGATGGCCCGCGCACGAATCAGCACATCCCAATGCGCCGCGCCGGTCACCGCCGTGAAGGCTGATGGTGCGGTAATCAACTGCGCACCAGCAGCACGCAATTCGCTGTACAACTCGGGGAAGCGCAGGTCGTAACACACCGTCAGTCCAACCCGACCGACGGGCGTGTCCGCGACCACTACACCACTGCCATAAGCATAGTCATCGGATTCACGATAACGACCGCGGCTGTCCGCTACGTCCACGTCAAACAGGTGCAGCTTGTCATATCGCGCCACCGTTTCGCCCTGATCGTTGACCAGCAACGAGCAGGCGTGCACTTTGGCCGTCGGTTGATTCACCGGCGGCAACGGCAATGTGCCGGCCACTATCCATAACTTGAGGTCGCGGGCGGCCTGTTTCAACCAGGGCAGGATCGGACCTTCGCCCGACGCCTCGGCGCGGCCAATGTCGGCAATGTCGCGACGGCCCATGGCGGCGAAGTTCTCCGGCAGCACAGCCAGCTTCGCGCCACCGGCCGCTGCCTGTTCGAGCAGCCGACGGGCCTGGGCGAGATTAACCAGCACATCGCTCTGGCTGACCATTTGAATCACCGCAAAAGACATGGCTTTATCCCTGATTGAAATCAACACATCCCTTGTAGGAGCGAGCTTGCTCGCGATGAACGTTACGATGATGCGTTTTATCTGAATAAACGCGTCGCTCTTACGTTTTTCGCGAGCAAGCTCGCTCCTACAGGATGGGAGCTTACGGCCATGCTACTCCATTGGCCGCATCAAAAAGGTTTGTCGAAAGTGATTTTCGGATCTTTCCATGGGCCTTTGACGGTGTATCTCACACTGGCGAATCGCGCCACGCGGTCACCGATCAGCTTGTCGATCAGAAACAACGCGCCACCGATGGCCGGTGCACCAACGATCAGCGCAGCAATCGGCAGGTTGTTGGTCACCGGCAAGGTCACCAGCAGTTGGGCGTCGATCTGATCGCCCACCAGATTCAGGGTTCCATTGAGTTCAACATTGCTCGACGGGCCTGTCATCACGATCGGCTCGCGGGTCACATAAACCCCGTTGGTCGCCACCAGCAGGCCTTTGACCCTGTCGTAACTCAGGCCTTTGCCGAACAGGTCGGAGAAGTCCAGGCGCAGGCGCCGGCCGATGGAGTTGAAATTGAGCAGGCCAAACACCCGCAACGCCTGGGCGCCGCCCTCGACTTCAACGAACTGGCCTTTGTTCAGCGATGCATCAAGGGTGCCCGAGAAACGCTTGGTGGCCAGCCAGGCCGGTGAGCCAGGCCAGCGACCGTCGACATCCATATGAAACTCTTGACTGGTGACACTGGGCGCAAAGCCCCAGCCTTTCAGCACATCCGCAAGGTTCTTGCCGCTGACCCGGCCCTTGTACCAACTGGTGGAAGCACCGGGCGCGCCTTCCCAGCCACCGCTGCCCTGCAACAGAATGCCCTTGAGGCCCAGATCCAGCGCATTGAGCGCGATGCCCTTGGCGGTCGGACGCACTTTCAGCGACCAGCCCCCGACCAGATCCCGCCCTTGGAACAGCTGATTGATGGTGATATCCAGCGCCGGGATTTTTGTCGGATCCACCGTGGCCAACGGATCCGGGGAGTTTTCATCGGCCAGGACCGTCGGGTCCGGCGCCGGCAGGCGCACGTATTGCAGATTGATCGCGATCGGCGCGCCTTTCGCATCCGGGATAGCGGCGCTGCCCTTGACCTGCTGGCTGTCGAGCTGCAAGGCCCACGCAGTCGGCTTGCGGTTCAACTGCACCGATGCCTGATCGAGGGTGGTGCCGATGCCGCTGAGCTTGCCGACCTTGAAGTCCGCGCTACTGAGCAACTGCTTGGCGTTGCCACCCGGATCCTGGCCGGCATACTTGTCCACCAGATCTTTCCACGGGCCGACATCGAGTTCCGACAGCACCCCACGCACCCGCAGGCCTTTGGCACCGGGCAACACGGCCTCGCCGCCACCGAGGAACAATTCGCCGCGACCGTCGGCAAAATTGCCGGGCGGCGCTGCAAACGTGAAGTTCGCCAGCTCGCCGTACCTGACCCAGTAACGCCGCTCCTGTCCTTGCAGGGTCATGCGGAACATCGTGTCGCGCCCGACATCGGCAGCCATACCGAACGGCGCAGGCAAATCGACGGCCACGCCTTTTAGGCTGGAATTAACCATTAACTGGCTGTCGGGGCCATCCAGGTTCAGTTGCAACTGATAAGGGATCAGGCCGGACACCGGCAACGGCTGGGTCACGCTCAGCCAGTCGGTGAGTTTCTTCACCTCGACCTGGCCCGAGGCGTTGACACGTGTTTTGAGATTGCCCGGGCTGCCGTCGGCGAAAATCTGCGCAGTGACGGGTTTGTCAAAGGCGCGAGCGGTGATGTTCTGCCCGCTCAACCCCTTGGTGCTGTCGAAGCGGAAATCGCCCTTCAGCTGGGTCAGCTCAAGGGCTGGTTCGGCAAGTTTCAAGCGCGCCTTGGCGGTCTTGAAGTCGACGAGAATTTTCGGCAGCTCGCCTCTGGCCAGCGGAACATCCAGCTTCAGCTTGCCCTTCAGATCGCCCTCGCCTTCCCAGCCGGCGAAAGTGTCGGCGGTGCCGATCGGCGCTTCCTGCAAAATTTTCAGGCCATCACCCAACCCGCCGGCGAAATCGCCATCGAGCAACAGGTGAGGATTTTGCCCGGCGGGCGCGTGGGGAATATTGACGTAAATGTCTCTGACTTGTGTGTCGAGTAACTGGCCTTGGCTGGCCAGAATACGCACGCCACTGTCCTCGATGAAGACATCGCCGCTGACCTTGCTGACAGGCGGCCAACCCGGCTGGAACGCCAGCTCGGCATCGTGAACCTTGAAGAACAGGCTGATGCTGCGCGCAGTATCGGCGGCGCCATGATTCAGCGAGCCCTGATACTGGAAGAAGCCCTCGTCCACCGCGCCCTTGAGAATGGCCGTGCGCAGCCATTCGTCCAGCGCAGGGCTAAGCACTTGTGGCAGGTACTTGGCGGTGTACTTGCCGTCGCCGTCCACCAGGCCGACCCGCAGGTCCATGTAGTCTTCCTGGGCTTGATCGAAATGCAGGCGGATGAAGAAGTCGCCAGCAATCTTGCCCTCCTCGCCCAACACTTTCAGGTACGGCGCGATGAGGGTGAAGCCTTCTTTATCAAGCTTCCAGGTCAGCCGGGCATTGGCCTGAAGGTATTGCCACGGCTTGGCGAAAATCGGGTCGAGGTGCAGGACAAAATCCTTGCTGTCCATTCGCAGCTCGCCATGGCCAAGGTCACCGCTGATGCTGCCGCTGACATTTCGCGCGGCAGGGGCGCCGCGATAGGCATCAAAGCCGACCTGATCGAGGTTGGCGGCAAAACTGAGCTTGGTGTCGTCGGTGGCGTTGGGACGGAAGTCGACCAGCACGTTGCGCAAACCACCGGTCACCTTGAGCCGCTCCACGGCAGTGGCGACGCCTTCGGGCAATGGCCCCAAGGCATTGAGCAGCGGTGTCAGCGGGGTAAGGTCGAGGCGGTCGGCTTGCAGATGCCAGCGCTCTTCGGCCGTGTCGGTGGCCAGGCTTTGCGTGAGTTGCAGGCGCGATGCCCAGCGGGTTTCGCCGAGGTTCATGGACAGTGAGTCCACCGTCACCAGAAGGCCTTCGGCACTGCGCTGGAAATAGCTGTTGAGCGCCAGATTGTTGATCTGGATCGGCTTGCGTTCAGCGTAGGCGCCCTTGAGCTGCGGCGCATTCAAGCGGATCGCGGCGCTTTGCAGCGCGCCTTTGTTCCAGTTGATCCAAAGCTCGCCACCGGCCTTGATCTCGGAAAAATGCCATTGCCGAGTCAGGCGTTCGGGCAGCCATTCGGACCAGTCGCTTTGCGGCAGGCTCACGTAAGCTTCCGCCTTTCCTTCTTTCCACCGGCTGGCGCGAATGCGTGTCCGCAGGCTCAGGGCTACCGGCTGACCGTCGGGCAGGGTCAACCGCGCGTCGAGTCTTTGACGGGAGACGCCGGTTTTCAGATTCAGGCCAACGTAGGTCAAGGTCAGCGGCGGCTGGCCCAGCGGCTGCAAGGTCACCTGGCTGTCGAGCACCGACAGTTGCTGGACCATTTGCAGGCGATTCAGTAACTGTTCCGGGTCCAGCGGCTGATCCTGCTGAACCGGTAAGCCTTCCAGCGCCCAATGACCGTCCTCGCCTTCCTTGAGGCTGATCTTCAAACCGTTGAGTTCGAGGTGAGCGATGCGCACTTCACGAGCCAGCAGACTGGCCCACAGATCCGGAACCGCCCGTACCTGATCCAGGCGCAAAGCATTGGCGCCCTCCCCGACCATCACGTCGTGAGCCAGCAAAATCGGCGCGAAACCGCGCCAGTTACCTTCCAGTTCACCGATGTGCAGCGGCATACCCAAGGCAGCGCCGGCTTTGGCTTCGACTTCGGCCCGATACTCGGCCACCAGCGGCGTCAATTCGCGGCCAAGACTGACGTAAAGCGCCATCAGCACCAAAGCCAACGCGCACAGGCCCAGACCCCAGCGGGTCAGTGCGGCCAAAAGGCGTGTCAGACGCTCCATGTCAGTTGGCTCCCAAGGCAAAAAAGCTGCAAAAAGCTGAGGCCAGCCGTTCTAGTGGGGTTGAAACACAGCGATTCAGAGCAGCACCACGTCGTATTGTTCCTGGGAATACATGGTTTCCACCTGGAACCGAATGGTGCGTCCGATAAAACCTTCGAGCTCGGCGACGTTGCCTGACTCTTCATCCAACAGGCGGTCGACGACTTTTTGGTTCGCCAATACACGATAGCCCTCCGCCTGATAGGCGCGAGCCTCGCGAAGAATTTCGCGGAAGATTTCGTAGCAAACGGTTTCCGGAGTCTTGAGCTTGCCGCGACCCTGGCAGCTGCTGCACGGCTCGCACAGCACTTGCTCGAGGCTTTCGCGGGTGCGCTTGCGGGTCATTTGCACCAGGCCCAACTCGGTGATGCCGATGATGTTGGTCTTGGCGTGATCGCGCTCCAGTTGTTTCTCGAGCGTGCGCAGCACCTGACGCTGGTGCTCTTCGTCTTCCATGTCGATGAAGTCGATGATGATGATCCCGCCCAGGTTGCGCAGGCGCAGTTGGCGAGCGATGGCGGTCGCGGCTTCGAGGTTGGTCTTGAAGATGGTTTCTTCAAGGTTGCGATGGCCGACGAACGCCCCGGTGTTGACGTCGATGGTGCTCATGGCTTCCGCCGGGTCCACCACCAGGTAACCGCCGGACTTCAGCGGAACTTTGCGTTCGAGGGCTTTCTGGATTTCGTCTTCGACGCCGTAGAGGTCGAAGATCGGCCGCTCGCCCGGGTAATGCTCCAGACGATCGGCTATTTCCGGCATCAGTTCGGCGACGAACTGCGTGGTTTTCTGGAAGGTTTCCCGGGAGTCGATGCGAATTTTCTCGATCTTCGGGCTCACCAGATCGCGCAAGGTGCGCAGCGCCAGGCCGAGGTCTTCGTAGATCACGCTCGGCGCGCTGATGGTTTTGATCTGTTCGTTGATCTGATCCCAGAGCCTGCGCAGGTAGCGGATGTCCATAAGGATTTCATCGGCCCCGGCCCCTTCGGCGGCGGTACGCAGGATGAAACCACCGGACTCCTTGATGCCTTCCTTGGCCACGCAATCGGTCACCACTTGCTTGAGGCGCTCGCGCTCGGCTTCGTCTTCGATTTTCAGCGAGATGCCAACATGCGCGGTGCGCGGCATGTACACCAGATAACGCGAAGGGATGGAAAGTTGCGTGGTCAGGCGTGCGCCTTTGGAACCAATCGGGTCTTTGGTGACTTGCACCACCAGGCTCTGGCCTTCGTGAACCAGCGCGCTGATGCTTTCGACCGCGGGGCCTTCGCGCAGGGAAATTTCGGAAGCATGAATGAATGCGGCACGGTCCAGGCCGATGTCGACGAAGGCCGCCTGCATGCCCGGCAATACCCGTACGACTTTGCCCTTGTATATGTTGCCGACGATTCCGCGTTTTTGCGTGCGTTCGACGTGGACCTCTTGCAGGACACCGTTTTCAACCACCGCCACGCGCGATTCCATCGGCGTGATGTTGATCAGGATCTCTTCACTCATGGCAGGGTCTCGTTCAGGCATGTTCACGATTGTGGCCGCATCTTGTCAGTACGACGCTCAGCGCGCGTTAAGGGTTTGCCAACAGGGTATGCCGAAATGGCCGAGCAGCTCAGCGGTTTCGCACAACGGCAGTCCGACCACCGCCGAGTAGCTGCCATTGAGTCCGGCGACAAACACCGCGCCCAGTCCTTGAATGCCATAGCCACCGGCCTTGTCCCGAGGTTCACCGCTGGTCCAGTAGGCCACCGCTTCATTGAGATCGATGGGGCGAAAACGCACCAGGCTGCGCACAACCCGCGACTCGCAACGCTCACCGTCAAGCACGGCAATGGCGGTCAGCACTTCGTGCTCTTGACCGGCCAGCATCATAAGCATGGCGCACGCCTCGGCTTCGTCCAACGGTTTACCGAGAATTTTCCCGTTCAGCACCACGGCGGTATCGGCGCCCAACACGCAGAATGCTGCGTCGGACACGACCGCGCCGCGCCCGGCTTCGGCTTTGCCGCGTGCAAGGCGTTCGACGTAGGCCGACGGCGATTCATGAGTCAAAGGGGTTTCATCGATGTCAGCGCTGATGACGGAGAACGGCACGCCGATCTGCGTGAGCAGTTCACGCCGACGCGGCGAGCCTGAGGCCAGATAGAGCTGTTTCATCAAGACATCTCCCTGTTTAGTGCCCTGCCTCACAAATACTGTTCCTTTTTGGCGGCGGGCACCGATCAAGGGCAAATGCCTGACCGAATTAATTGATTTTGTAGCGTCGGCGCAAACCGCGCAAACCGAAGCTGATCCACGGCCAGAGCAACGCACTGACCAGTGCCGGCAAGACCAGCGCCAGCGTCGGTTGACGATTGCCGGTCAGGGCGCTAAGCCACAACTGAACGAGCTGCGCGAGGCCGAAGATCACCAGGATCACCAGGCTTTGCTGCCACATCGGGAACATCCGCAGCCGCTGTTGCAGCGACAGCACCAAGAAGGTAATGAGGGTCAGGATCAGCGCATTCTGACCCAGCAACGTGCCGTAGAGCACATCTTCGGCCAGGCCCAGGCACCACGCGGTGACCATGCCGACTTTCTGCGGCAAGGCCAACGCCCAGAACGCCAGCAGCAACGCCAGCCACAACGGGCGGAGAATTTCCATGAACTGCGGCAGCGGCGAAACGCTGAGCAACATGCCGATAGCGAATGTCAGCCAGACCATCCAGTCGTTTCGGGAAGCAGTAGCACCCACCATTATTCTCTTCCCCCAGTGGTCGCCGGCGCGGAGACAGGCGGTTTAGCAGCAGGCTTTACGACCGCGGGTTGCGTCGCCGGTGGTTTGGCGGCCGGTGCCGTCGCGGGCGGCTTGGCGGCGGCGGGATGTGCCACGACTGGTTTGGCCGGAGTCGCAGGCGCAGGGGCAACAGCAGGAACGGCCGGGGCAGCAGCAGGAACCATCAGGGCGGCAGGTTTCGGCACAGTGGCGGGAATGATGGGCCCGCCGCCCTGTGCGTCCAGGTTTTCCTGGGCCTGAGCAGCATCATTGGCGCGCTCTTCCGGTGTACGGGTGTCGCTGAACACCAGCAGCAAGTAACGACTGCGGTTCAATGCGGCCGTCGGCACGGCGCGAACGATGGCAAACGGCTGACCCGAATCGTGAATCACCTCTCTGACCGTTGCCACCGGGTAACCCGCCGGGAACCGCTGACCAAGGCCGGAACTGACCAGCAGATCGCCTTCCTTGATATCCGCCGTGTCGGCAACGTGACGCAATTCCAGGCGTTCCGGGTTGCCGGTGCCGCTGGCAATTGCCCGCAGACCGTTACGGTTCACTTGCACTGGAATGCTGTGGGTGGTGTCGGTCAGCAGTAGCACACGGGAGGTGTACGGCATCAACTCGACCACCTGCCCCATCAGGCCGCGGGCATCGAGCACCGGCTGACCAAGGACCACACCATCGCGCTCACCTTTATTGATGATGATGCGATGGGTGAAGGGGTTGGGGTCCATGCCGATCAACTCGGCCACTTCGACCTTCTCGTTGACCAGCGCGGAGGAATTGAGCAACTCGCGCAGCCGAACGTTCTGCTCGGTGAGGGCGGCAAGCTTTTGCATGCGCCCCTGCAACAGCAGGTTTTCAGTCTTGAGTTTTTCGTTTTCGGCGACCAGCTCGGTACGGCTGCCAAACTGGCTGGCCACACCTTGCCATAGCCGCTGCGGCAGGTCGGTGATCCAGTATGACTGCATCAGCACCAGCGACATCTGGCTACGCACTGGCTTGAGCAGTGTGAAGCGGGCATCGACCACCATCAGCGCGACCGATAGCACGACCAGCACCAACAAGCGCACGCCCAGTGAAGGCCCTTTGGTGAAAAGCGGTTTAATGAGCCGCTCCTCCCAGGCAAATGTTTTGTTTATTCATACGGCAGACCGGCGTGGATGCAGACTGACAGAAGATAAACGCCAACAGGCAGCACTGCAAAGTGCCGCCTGCGCGCTCAACAGCATAGATGCATCGGGCGAGATCACTCGCTCGACAGCAGGTCCATGGTGTGTTTATCCATCATTTCCAATGCACGGCCACCGCCGCGAGCAACGCAGGTCAGCGGGTCTTCGGCGACGATCACCGGCAGACCGGTTTCCTGGGCCAGCAACTTGTCGAGGTCACGCAGCAAGGCGCCACCACCGGTCAGTACCAGACCACGCTCGGCGATATCGGAAGCCAGTTCCGGAGGCGATTGCTCCAGCGCACTTTTCACCGCCTGAACGATGGTAGCCAGGGACTCTTGCAGAGCTTCCAGCACTTCATTGGAGTTCAGGGTGAATGCACGTGGAACGCCTTCGGCCAGGTTACGGCCACGAACGTCGACTTCACGAACCTCACCGCCCGGGTAGGCTGTACCGATTTCCTGCTTGATGCGCTCGGCGGTGGATTCGCCGATCAGGCTGCCGTAGTTGCGACGCACGTAGGTGATGATCGCTTCGTCGAAGCGGTCGCCGCCAACCCGTACGGATTCAGCGTAAACCACACCGTTCAGGGAGATCAGCGCGATTTCAGTGGTACCGCCACCGATATCGACGACCATCGAACCGCGGGCTTCTTCAACCGGCAGGCCGGCACCGATCGCAGCAGCCATTGGCTCTTCGATCAGGAACACTTCGCGTGCGCCGGCACCAAGGGCTGATTCACGGATGGCTCGACGCTCGACCTGAGTGGATTTGCACGGAACGCAGATCAGCACACGAGGACTAGGCTGCAGGAAGCTGTTTTCGTGAACCTTGTTGATAAAGTATTGCAGCATCTTTTCGCAAACGCTGAAGTCGGCAATGACGCCATCCTTCATCGGACGAATGGCCGCGATGTTGCCCGGCGTACGGCCGAGCATGCGCTTGGCCTCGGTGCCGACAGCAACGACACTTTTCTGGTTACCGTGTGTCCGAATAGCCACAACCGATGGCTCATTCAGGACGATGCCGCGCTCGCGCACGTAAATAAGGGTGTTGGCAGTGCCCAGGTCAATGGAGAGATCGCTGGAAAACATGCCACGCAGTTTCTTGAACATGGGAAAGGGACCCTAGGCAACGCGTGGGTAAAAAAGTGCGGCAAACTCTAACAACGACAGGGATTTTGGGCAAGGCGCCAATATGTTAAATTGGCCGCTTTTCTGTGCACCAACCCCCACAATCGCGGCCTTATGACCGTAGAAATGCGGTAGTGTTCCGACAATCTAACACACGGACGCCGTCCGTTCTGTTTTCCGCTGGAGAATCGCAATGGCGCTTGAACGCTCCGACGTGGAAAAAATCGCTCATTTGGCCTGCCTTGGCCTCAATGATGCCGATCTTCCACACATAACTTCGGCCCTGAACAGCATTCTGGGGCTGGTCGACGAAATGCAGGCGGTCAATACCGACGGTATCGAGCCGCTGGCCCACCCACTGGAAGCCAGTCAGCGCCTGCGTGCAGACGTCGTCACCGAGACCAATCATCGCGAGGCCTATCAGTCCATCGCACCAGCGGTCGAAAACGGCCTGTACCTGGTTCCGAAAGTCATCGACTAAAGGGAAAGAGCCTGCAATGCATCAATTGACTCTGGCCGAGATCGCCCGCGGACTCGCCGATAAAAAGTTTTCTTCCGAAGAGCTGACCAAAACCTTGCTGGCGCGTATCGCCCAGCTCGATCCTCAACTCAACAGCTTCATCAGCCTCACCGAAGACCTGGCGCTCCAGCAGGCGAAAGCCGCCGACGCACGCCGGGCCAATGGCGAGAGCGGCGCTCTGCTCGGCGCGCCGATCGCCCATAAAGACCTGTTCTGCACTCAGGGCATCCGCACCAGCTGCGGCTCGAAGATGCTCGACAACTTTAAAGCACCGTACGACGCCACCGTGGTTGCCAAACTGGCGGCCGCTGGCGCTGTGACGCTGGGCAAGACCAACATGGACGAATTCGCCATGGGGTCGGCCAACGAGTCGAGCTACTACGGCGCCGTGAAGAACCCGTGGAACCTGGAACACGTTCCGGGCGGTTCGTCCGGCGGTTCGGCGGCTGCGGTTGCGGCGCGACTGCTGCCTGCGGCGACCGGCACGGACACGGGCGGCTCGATTCGTCAGCCCGCGGCCCTGACCAACCTCACCGGCCTGAAACCGACGTACGGTCGCGTTTCGCGCTGGGGCATGATCGCTTATGCGTCCAGCCTCGATCAGGGCGGTCCTCTGGCGCGCACGGCCGAAGACTGCGCGATCCTGCTGCAAGGCATGGCCGGTTTCGACCCGCAGGATTCCACCAGCATCGACGAGCCCGTGCCTGATTACAGCGCCAGCCTCAACGGTTCGCTGCAAGGCCTGCGCATCGGCGTGCCGAAGGAATACTTCAGCGCCGGCCTGGACCCGCGCATCGCTGACCTGGTCTTGGCCAGTGTCGAAGAGCTGAAAAAACTCGGCGCCGTGATCAAGGAAATCAGCCTGCCGAACATGCAGCACGCGATTCCTGCGTACTACGTGATCGCTCCGGCGGAAGCCTCGTCCAACCTGTCGCGTTTCGACGGCGTGCGTTTTGGCCATCGCTGCGAAGATCCGAAAAATCTGGAAGACCTGTACAAGCGCTCCCGTGGCGAAGGCTTCGGTCCGGAAGTACAGCGCCGGATCATGGTCGGTGCTTACGCCCTGTCCGCCGGTTACTACGACGCCTACTACCTGAAGGCACAGAAGATTCGTCGCTTGATCAAGAACGACTTCATGACCGCCTTCAACGAGGTCGACATCATCCTCGGCCCGACCACGCCGAACCCGGCCTGGAAGCTCGGCGCCAAGAACAGCGACCCGGTCGCTGCGTACCTGGAAGACGTCTACACCATCACCGCCAACCTCGCCGGTCTGCCGGGCTTGTCCATGCCAGCCGGTTTTGTCGACGGTCTGCCGGTCGGCGTGCAATTGCTCGCCCCGTATTTCCAGGAAGGCCGCTTGCTCAACGTTGCGCACCAGTATCAGCAAAACACTGACTGGCACACCCGCACCCCAACCGGCTTCTGAGGAGAAACACATGCAATGGGAAGTCGTGATCGGGCTGGAGATTCACACCCAGCTCACCACCCGGTCGAAAATCTTTTCCGGTAGCTCCACCACTTTCGGTTCCGAGCCGAACACCCAGGCCAGCCTGGTTGACCTCGGCATGCCCGGCGTACTGCCGGTGCTGAACCAGGAAGCGGTGCGCATGGCCGTGATGTTCGGCCTCGCTATCGATGCCGAAATCGGCCAGCACAACGTATTCGCCCGTAAAAACTATTTCTACCCGGACCTGCCAAAGGGTTACCAGATCAGCCAGATGGAATTGCCGATCGTTGGCAAGGGCCACCTGGATATCGCACTGGACGACGGCACGATCAAACGTGTCGGCGTGACCCGTGCGCACCTCGAAGAAGACGCCGGCAAGAGCCTGCACGAAGAGTTCAACGGCGCCACCGGCATCGACCTGAACCGTGCCGGCACGCCGCTGCTGGAGATCGTCTCCGAGCCGGACATGCGCAGTGCCAAGGAAGCCGTGGCCTACGTCAAGACGATCCACGCACTGGTCCGTTACCTGGGCATCTGCGACGGCAACATGGCCGAAGGTTCGCTGCGTTGCGACTGCAACGTGTCGATCCGTCCGAAGGGCCAGGCTGAATACGGCACCCGCTGCGAGATCAAGAACGTCAACTCGTTCCGCTTCATCGAGAAGGCGATCAACAGCGAAGTGCGCCGTCAGATCGAGCTGATCGAAGACGGCGGCAAGGTGATCCAGCAGACCCGTCTGTACGATCCGAACAAGGACGAAACCCGTCCGATGCGCAGCAAAGAGGAAGCCAACGACTACCGTTACTTCCCCGATCCGGACCTGCTGCCGGTGGTCATTGAAGATTCGTTCCTCAATGACGTGCGCGCGACCCTGCCGGAATTGCCACCGCAAAAACGTGAACGCTTCCAGGAGCAGTTTGGCCTGTCGGTCTACGACGCCAGTGTGCTGGCGACCAGTCGCGAGCAAGCCGATTACTTCGAGAAAGCCGTAAGCATCAGCGGCGACGCGAAGCTGGCGGCCAACTGGGTGATGGTTGAACTGGGCAGCCTGTTGAACAAACAGGGCCTGGACATCGAGCAGTCGCCGGTTTCGGCCGAGCAACTGGGCGGCATGCTGCTGCGCATCAAGGACAACACCATCTCCGGCAAGATCGCCAAAGTGGTGTTTGAAGCCATGGCCAACGGCGAAGGCAGCGCCGATGAAATCATCGACAAGCGCGGCCTCAAGCAGGTGACCGACAGCGGCGCGATCTCGGCGGTGCTGGACGAAATGCTCGCGGCCAACGCCGAGCAGGTCGAACAATACCGCGCGGCAGACGAAGCCAAACGCGGCAAGATGTTCGGCTTCTTCGTCGGCCAGGCCATGAAAGCCTCCAAAGGCAAGGCCAACCCGCAACAGGTCAACGAACTGCTGAAAAGCAAGCTCGAAGGCTGATGAAAATGGAGCCAGCTCCAAAGACTGGCTCTGTTCCCTGTGGCGAGGGAGCTTGCTCCCGCTGGTCTGCGAAGCAGACCCAAATCGGTTATCGCATTCCTCCAGTAAGAATGTATCAGCCGATCTTGCGACCGCTTCGCGGCCGAGCGGGAGCAAGCTCCCTCGCCACATTCATTCCGGAAGCCTCTCAAATGAAGCGTCTACTTGGCACTTGCGCCCTGCTCTTTCTGCTGGCCGGTTGCGCCAGCACCGATGTTGTCGACCCGCACGGCTACGACCAGACAGGCGTGGCGTCCTATTACGGCGCCAGACACCAGGGCAAACGCACCGCCAGCGGTGAACGTTTCAACAAGAATTCCCTGACCGCCGCCCACCGCCAGCTACCCTTTGGCACGCGGGTGAAGGTCACCAATCTGAAAAACAACGAGTCCTGCGTCGTCCGCATCAACGATCGCGGGCCGCACACGCGCGGACGTTTGATCGACTTGTCTCACGAAGCCGCCGAGCAACTGGGCATGCTCCGCAGCGGCACTGCGCGAGTTCGCGTACAAGCACTCGACTGACCCACGGAGCGCCGACCATTTTCGGACTTGCCGACTTACCCCTGCTCAGCGTGATTGAACTGCTCAGCGGCCTGATTTTACTGATCGCCGGCGCCGAGCTGATGGTGCGCGCCGCCGTGCGCGTGGCCGCGCGACTGCACGTTCGCCCACTGATCATCGGTCTGACCATCGTCGCCCTCGGCAGCAGCGCGCCGCAGATGGCAGTCAGCCTGCAAGCCACCCTGGCGCAAACCCCCGACATCGCCGTCGGCAGTGTGATCGGCAGCAGCATTTTCAACATCCTCGTCACCCTTGGGCTCTCGGCGCTGATCATCCCGCTGCGGGTTTCGCGGCAACTGGTGCGTCTGGACATTCCGTTGATGATCGGCGCCAGCCTGCTGGTGTTCGTTCTGGCTTGGAATGAAGAATTGACCCGGATCGATGGCGTAATGCTGCTGATGGCGCTGGCGCTGTATCTGGGTTTATTGCTGCGACAGTCGCGGCACTCGGTCCGTCCGCAATCGACTTCCCACGAAGGCCCTGAAGTCCCGTGGTTCACCAGCTTGCTGATGATCGTCGCCGGCCTCGCGATGCTGGTGTACGCCGGGCACTTGCTATTGGGCGCCGCGGTGTCGGTCGCCACTGACCTGGGGTTGTCGGAAAGGATCATCGGCCTGACCATCGTCGCCGTCTGCACGTCCCTGCCGGAGCTGGCCACTTCGTTGATCGCTGCCTTGCGTGGTCAGCGCGACATCGCCGTAGGCAACGTGATCGGCAGCAACCTGTTTAACCTTTTGGGCGTGCTGGGCGTGACCGCACTGATCGCGCCGTCGCCGTTGTCGGTCTCGCCCAACGCGCTGGATTTCGACTTGCCGGTGATGCTCGGCGTCGCGACGCTGTGTCTGCCGGTGTTCTATTCCGGCTACCGGGTGACTCGCGCCGAAGGTCTGCTGTTCTTGGGTTTGTACCTGGCCTACGGTCTGCACGTGGTGTCATTCACTACTGGCATGCCATTGGCCGGTAAGCTTGAACACTTGATGCTGTTTTTCGTCCTGCCGGCTCTAGGGGCGTTTCTGTTGTTCACCTCGCTTCGCGCCTGGCGTCGCCAACACCACAAGAAGGAATTGCCATGACCGACGATAAAAGACCCGGCGTCGAAGTCCGCCGCCAAGTGATGGGCGACGCTTTCGTAGATCGCGCATTGGGCAATGCCACTGAGTTCACCCAGCCGCTGCAAGACTTCGTCAATGAACACGCGTGGGGCGCCGTGTGGAATCGCGAAGGTCTGCCGCTGAAAACCCGCAGCCTGATTACCCTCGCCGCGCTGACTGCGTTGAAGTGCCCGCAGGAGTTGAAAGGCCACGTGCGCGGTGCGTTGAACAACGGCTGCACGGTGGAAGAGATTCGCGAAGCGCTGTTGCATTGCGCGGTATATGCCGGCGTGCCGGCGGCGATCGATGCGTTTCGGGCAGCGCAGGAAGTGATTGATAGCTATCAGAAGCCAGAGTAAGTATTCAGACGTTGTAGTGACAGGTCTGCCGCCATCGCGAGCAAGCTCGCTCCCACAGGGGAATGCATTACAAATGTGGGAGCGAGCATGCTCGCGAGGAGGCCCTGGAGAACAGCAAAAATCCCGAGGTTAGATCCACCCACCCCACTGCAGCAAAAAAATCCCGAGATTGGTGGTCACCGCCGCCATCAACGTGGTGATCACAATGATCGCTGCCGCCAACTCATGGTTACCATTGGCCGCCCGGGCCATGACAAAACTGGCCGCCGCGGTCGGGCTGCCGAAGTATAGGAACAAAATCCCCAACTCCGCCCCGCGAAAGCCCCAGAGCCACGCGCCCAGCGTCGCCAGCACCGGCAAACCGATCATCTTCACCAGGCTTGAACTCAGCGCCATCGAACCGCTCTTGCGCATTGCCGCCAGCGACAGCGTGCCGCCGATGCAGATCAACGCCAGTGGCAACGTGGTTTGCGCCAGGTACTGACCGGACGTTTCCAGCCACCCCGGCAAACCAATCTTGAAATACGCAAACGGCGCCGCCGCGAACACGCTGATGATCAGCGGATTGATCATCACGCTTTTGCAGATGCTCCACGGATCGGACTTGATCACCGGGCTGTACACCGCCAACACAATGGTCGACAGCGTGTTGTAGAACAGGATCACCAGCGCCGCGAGAATCGCCCCGAGGGATATCCCGTAATCGCCGTACATGCTCGCCGCCAGTGCGAGGCCGATGACGCCATTGTTGCCGCGAAAGGCGCCCTGGGTGTAAATCCCCCGGTCTTCACGCGGACACTTCCAGATCGCCCAGCCCCAGGCGATGGCGAAACCCACCAGGGTCGCACTCGAGAAATAGATCAACAGCGCCGGCTGCAGCGCAGCGTGCAGGTCGGCATGCAGGATGCCCAGAAAAAGCAACGCCGGCATGGTGACGTTGAACGCCAGCGCCGACGCGGTGTGGATGAAGTTGTCGTTGATCCAGTCGATGCGCTTGAGCAGCACACCCAGAAATAGCATGGCAAACACCGGCGCGGTGATGTTCAGGGTTTCGAGGAAGATTGCCAGCATGCCGGGAGTTACCTTGGGTGGGCGTCGTTAGGGGGCTAATGATAAGCCACCAAGTCCCCTGTCGTCTGTTAAGCCGCCATCGCGAGCAAGCTCGCTCCCACATTTGATCTCCAGTGCTAATGCGATCAGTGTGGGAGCGAGCTTGCTCGCGATGCAGGTGACGCCGTATCAGGTGATCGGCGCGGGGTTGAACAGGGAGATGTCGTTATGCAGCTGGTGCCGCTCCGCCCACGTGTGCTTCTTGCCGCTGGCCACGTCCAGATAGTAGTGAAACAACTCCCAGCCAAGATCCTCGATCGAGGCCCGTCCGGTCGCAATCCGCCCGGCATCAATGTCGATCAGGTCCGGCCAGCGCTGCGCAAGTTCAGTCCGGGTCGACACCTTCACCACCGGAGCCATCGCCAACCCATAGGGCGTACCGCGCCCGGTGGTGAACACATGCAAGTTCATCCCCGCCGCCAGTTGCAACGTCCCGCAGACAAAATCACTGGCCGGGGTCGCGCAGAAGATCAGGCCTTTGCGCTTGAAGCGCTCGCCAGGACCCAGCACACCGTTGATCGCGCTGCTGCCTGATTTGACGATCGACCCGAGGGACTTCTCGACGATGTTGGACAACCCGCCCTTTTTGTTGCCCGGCGTGGTGTTGGCGCTGCGATCCGCTTCGCCCTTGGCCAGATAACGGTCGTACCAGTCCATTTCCCGCACCAGCTCCTGAGCGACTTCCTCAGTCTCCGCACGAGACGTCAGCAGATAAATCGCATCGCGCACTTCGGTGACTTCGGAAAACATCACTGTCGCACCAGCGCGCAGCAACAGGTCCGAGGCATAACCCAGTGCCGGGTTGGCGGTGATGCCGGAAAACGCATCACTGCCGCCGCACTGCATGCCAAGAATCAGTTCGGACGCCGGCACGGTTTCCCGGCGACGTTGATCGAGCTTCTTCAAACGGGTCTCGGCCAACGCCATGATCTGTTCGATCATCTCGGTGAAGCCGTGACTCGAATCCTGCAAGCGGTACAGCCACGGATCGCTCAAATCCACCGAGCTGTCGCCCTCGTGCATCACCTGCCCGGCCTGCAATTTCTCGCAGCCCAGGCTAATCACCAACGCTTCGCCGCCCAGATTCGGGTTGCGCGCCAGGTTGCGCACGGTGCGGATCGGGATGTACGCGTCGGTGGCCGTAATCGCCACGCCACAGCCGTAGCTGTGGGTGAGCGCCACCACGTCATCGACGTTCGGGTACGTGGGCAGCAACTCATCCTTGATGCGCTTGACGGCATGATCCAGAACGCCAGTGACGCATTGAACCGTCGTGGTAATCCCGAGAATGTTGCGCGTGCCGACGGTGCCGTCGGCGTTGCGATAACCCTCGAATGTGAAACCTTCCAGCGGTGCCTGCGCGGCTGGCACTTCGGTGGACAGCGGCAAGCTGTCCAGCGGTGGCGCGGTGGGCATGCGCAGTTGATCTTCCTTGACCCAACTGCCGCGCGGAATTGGTTGCAGCGCGTAGCCGATGGTCTGGCCGTAACGAATCACCTGGCCGCCCGCGGGGATGTCCTCGAGCGTGACCTTGTGGCTCTGTGGCACGAAGTCCACGGTGACCAGGCCATCCGCAAACTCGGTGCCCGCCGGTACGCCCTGATCGTTGACCACGACCACGACGTTGTCCCGCTCGTGCAGGCGGATGTAGCGCGGCGAGTCGGAATGTTCAATCAACTGCATGACGCCGCTCCTCAGGAATGCGCTTGTGACAATTTATGTGCTTCAGGACCGCTGACCGGTGGCTCTTTGAGCACCACACGTTTGATCGGACCGACGATCACCAGGTAGCTGAACACCGCGACCAGTGCGTTGCAACCGACAAACACCAGGGCCCATTTGAACGAACCGGTGGAGCTGATGATGTAGCCAATCACAATCGGGGTGGTGATCGAAGCGATGTTGCCAAAGGTGTTGAACAGACCACCGCTGAGACCGGCGATCTGTTTCGGCGAGGTGTCGGACACCACCGCCCAGCCAAGCGCACCGACGCCTTTGCCGAAAAATGCCAGGGCCATGAAGCCGACGACCATCCATTCAACATCGACATAGTTACACGCCACGATGCTGCTGGAGACCAGCAAACCCGCAATGATCGGCGCCTTGCGGGCAAAGGTCAGGGAATGGCCCTTGCGCAACAGATAATCGGAAATCACCCCGCCCAGCACACCACCAATGAAGCCGCAGATCGCCGGCAACGAGGCGATGAAACCGGCCTTGAGAATGGTCATCCCACGCTCTTGCACCAGGTACACCGGGAACCAGGTCAGGAAGAAGTAGGTGATGCCGTTGATGCAGTACTGGCCCAGGTACACACCGAGCATCATGCGGTTGGTCAGCAACTGGCGGATGTAGTCCCATTTCGGACCATCGGCCTTGGCGCCTTTGCCTTTGTCCTGGTCCATGTCGACCATGCCGCCGTTGTCGGCGATGTGCTTGAACTCGGCGTCGTTGATCATCGGGTGTTGGCGCGGGCTGTAGATCACCTTGAGCCAGATACCCGAGAAGACGATGCCGATCACGCCCATGACGATAAATACGTGCTGCCAGCCGAAGCTGTAGACGATCCAGCCCATCAGCGGAGCAAACAACACGGTGGCAAAGTATTGCGCCGAGTTGAAAATCGCCGAAGCGGTGCCGCGTTCAGCGGTCGGAAACCAGGCCGCCACAATGCGTGCGTTGCCGGGGAAGGATGGCGCTTCGGCCAGACCCACCAGGAAGCGCAGCATGAATAGCGCCACCACTGCCGTGGACATGCCGAACTCGCCGACATAACCCTGCAGCACGGTGAACAGCGACCAGGTGAAAATGCTCATCGCATAGATTTTTTTCGAGCCGAAACGGTCCAGCAGCCAGCCACCGGGAATTTGCCCGGCCACGTACGCCCAACCGAATGCGGAAAAGATATAACCGAGGGTGACCGCGTCGATGCCGAGGTCTTTTTGCAGGCTGGAGCCCGCGATAGCGATAGTGGCCCGGTCGGCGTAGTTGATCGTGGTCACCAGGAAAAGCATGAGCAGGATCAAATAGCGGACGTGAGTCGGCTTCTGGGTCGATTGCATGTAGATGTACTCCCACTGATTATTTTTATGCGGGTAATAACGATGTTTTTTGTAGGAGCAGCTTGCTCGCGATGGTCGTCAACGATGACGCGGGGCATCAGGTTAACCGCCGCGGCCTCGAGACCATCGCGAGCAAGCTCGCTCCTACAGGGGTATTGCGTTTACGAACCGATGTAGCTGGTTTTCACCACGGTGTAGAACTCTTGCGCGTAACGACCTTGCTCACGCGATCCATAGGACGACCCTTTACGCCCACCGAACGGAACGTGGTAATCCACGCCCGCTGTCGGCAGGTTGACCATCACCATCCCGGCCTGGGAGTGGCGCTTGAAGTGGTTGGCGTACTTCAGCGACGTGGTGGCGATGCCTGCCGACAGACCGAATTCGGTGTCGTTGGCCATGGCCAGCGCGGCGTCGTAATCGGCCACGCGAACCACGTTCGCCACCGGGCCAAAGATCTCTTCACGGCTGATGCGCATCGCAGCTTCACTGTCGGCAAACAGGGTTGGCGCGAGGTAGTAGCCTTCGGTATCGCACGTCACCAAACCACCGCCGCTGACCAGACGCGCACCTTCGGACTGGCCGATGTCGATGTACTTCATGTCCTGTTCAAGCTGGGCTTGCGAGACGACGGGGCCGATGTCGGTGCCGGTTTTCAACGCATGACCGACCTTGATCGACTTCATGCGCTCTGCCATGGCTTCGACGAACGTGTCGTGAATGCCGGCGGTGACGATGAAACGGCTCGACGCGGTGCAACGCTGGCCGGTGGAGTAGAACGCGCTCTGCACCGACAGCTCGACCGCTTGCTTTAGGTCGGCGTCGTCCAGAATGATCTGCGGGTTCTTGCCGCCCATTTCCAGCTGAACCTTGGCTTGGCGCGAGACGCAGCTGACCGCGATCTGACGACCCACACCGACGGAACCGGTGAAGCTGATGCCGTCGACTTTCGGGCTCTGCACCAGTGCATCGCCAACTACGCGACCGCTGCCCATCACCAGGTTGAACACTCCAGCCGGGAAGCCTGCGCGAGAGATGATTTCAGCCAGCGCCCAGGCGCAACCCGGTACCAGATCCGCCGGTTTCAGCACGACACAGTTGCCATAGGCCAGGGCTGGGGCGATTTTCCACGCCGGGATCGCGATCGGGAAGTTCCATGGGGTGATCAGGCCGACCACGCCCAACGCTTCGCGAGTGACTTCGACGTTGACGCCCGGACGCACCGACGGCAGGTAGTCGCCGGACAGACGCAGGGTTTCACCGGCGAAAAACTTGAAGATGTTACCGGCTCGGGTCACTTCGCCGATGGCTTCAGGCAAGGTTTTGCCTTCCTCACGGGCAAGCAAAGTGCCGAGCTCTTCGCGACGGGCGAGGATTTCAGTACCGACTTTATCCAGCGCATCGTGACGGGCCTGAATGCCAGAGGTGGACCAGGCCGGGAACGCAGCGCGAGCGGCGTCGATGGAGGCGTGGACCTGAGCCAGGTCAGCCTTGGCGTAGTTGCCGATGGTATCCGTCAGTTCGGACGGGTTGATGTTGGCGCAGTAATCACTGCCAGCCACCCATTCACCATTGATGTAGTTATCAAAACGCTTTGCATCTGCCACGGGAACGTCTCCTCACGCAAAAGGCCGCTGATCACTCAGCGGCCTTGTTTAATCGGGTGTGTTATTGCGCACCTTGCTTGTCGATCAGCGCGGCCAGCGCTTCGTACTCTTCTGGCAGCAGATCGGTCAGTGGCGCGCGCACAGGACCTGCGTCATAGCCGGCAATTTTTGCCCCGGCCTTGACGATGCTCACTGCGTAGCCAGCTTTGCGGTTACGGATATCCAGGTACGGCAGGAAGAAGTCGTCGATGATCTTGCCAACAGTGGCGTGATCTTCACGAGCAATGGCGTGGTAGAAATCCATCGCGGTCTTCGGGATGAAGTTGAACACCGCCGAGGAGTAGACCGGTACGCCCAAGGCCTTGTAGGCCGCTGCGTAGACTTCAGCGGTCGGCAAACCGCCCAGGTAGCTGAAGCGATCACCGAGACGGCGACGGATCGACACCATCAACTCGATATCGCCCAGGCCATCCTTGTAACCGATCAGGTTCGGGCAACGCTCGGCCAGACGTTCCAGCAGCGGAGCAGTCAGGCGGCAGACGTTACGGTTGTAGACCACAACGCCGATTTTTACCGACTTGCACACGGCTTCAACGTGGGCGGCAACGCCGTCCTGGCTGGCTTCGGTCAGGTAGTGCGGCAGCAGTAACAGACCTTTGGCGCCCAGACGCTCGGCTTCTTGTGCGTATTCGATGGCCTGACGGGTCGAACCGCCCACGCCTGCCAGAATCGGCACGCTGGTTTCGCAGGTGTCGACGGCAGTCTTGATAATTTCCGAATATTCGCTGGCCGCCAGAGAGAAAAACTCACCGGTGCCGCCCGCGGCGAACAACGCCGTGGCGCCGTATGGGGCCAGCCATTCGAGACGCTTGATATAGCCCGCGCGATGGAAGTCGCCCTGAGCATTGAAATCGGTAACCGGGAAAGACAGCAGACCGGAAGAGAGGATGGACTTCAGTTCTTGTGGATTCATTATTCGAACACCCTGGGTAGCACGTATGTGTGTGAAGAAATCGTTCAGCCTGCGCCGAAGTTGTAGGTCATCGTACAACTTAAAAAACAACCGTCAACTGCATTTCATCGCCATACCTGAAATTGGTGGCACAGACCGTAGTGCGTGAGTCAAGGCAAACAACGTTCTGCCAAGGTTTTCCGCTCTCCGCGGCCCTTTTCGGCCGGTCTGGGTCCGCGACGGAAATGCCCGGAAAAAGTCGCGGTCGGCACAACATGAATTCATCACCTAGAGTTCTGCCATTGCCGCGAATGGATCGTGGCGGACCTCGCACGGAGCGCTCTGATATGAATTTCCCCTCACCGATACTTCCCCTGTTTCCACACCGCGACGCCGACCAGACTGCCGTCATTACGCTTTCGGAGCTGAGGGATTATTTGATCGTCCGGGTGCCGAAGCCCAACGATATTCCGCCGAACTGGGACGTGTATCCGATTCTTGGGCTGGATCCGGAAGAGCCTGACTGGCGCGGTGCCGAGGAGCCCACAGGGCTTTGGGACGATGCCATTGAAGACATGGTGAAACGGAGCGGGATCGAAATGAAAATCCCGAAAGCGGACTTGGAAAGGTATTCGGGTAGAAAAGTCGAATTACGCTACAAATTTGCGGATGAGTCGAGCCTTGAGCCCTGCTCGGAACCGTTGCTGATTCGTGTCGAGCCTTGAGAAACGACACTTGAATGGGCAGATTTTCCACTCATCGGGACTGTTATTTCTGACAGTAGATTACTTATTTTCGTCTGAGTAGTGTCTGGCTTGAGCCGGATTCGAACGGTTCAAGCGATTCTAGGCTATCTCAATTCTTGAAGAAGGAAATTTCAGCATGGTTACGCAACCCAAAAATTATCCTGCTCCAAACTTTCAAAATATCAACCATACAGATCTTGGAAACAGGATTTCGGTAGCTGATAATCCGGGAGACATTTATGTTCGCGTCGCGACCAATGGTATGGCAGTTGGCGATGTAGTGTCAGTGTTCATGAGTAAGCAATGGGGTAGCGAAGACCATACTATCGGGAATAACAATCCAGGTTATGTTGACAGTAGAATCATCCACGCTGTCTTCGCAAATGAGATAGGCAAAAAAGTCAGCGCTTACTACACAGTGAAGCGCCTGAACGATCCAAACAAAGTCAAATCTGACGATGCAATCGCAGACGTAGTGGCGTAGTCAAGCGCTTCAGTCTCCGAGCATTCAAAATGCCTGCCCCCGCTGCGCCTCGGCCTCTTCATGCGCGTGGCGCAACCGCTCGCGGCTGTTCGTCAAATGCAGGCGCATCGCCGCCCGCGCCGCATCGGAATCCTGCCGGGCAATCGCATCGTAGATTTCTTCGTGTTCACGGCTCAGACGGCTCATGTAGTGCTGCTGGTCATCATGGGCCAGGCGCGCCGAGTTGAGGCGCGTACGGGGAATGATGCTGGTGCCCAGGTGGGTCATGATGTCGGTGAAATAGCGGTTGCCGGTCGACAGCGCGATTTGCAGGTGGAATTGAAAGTCCGAGGCTACGGCATCACTGGCGTGGGCCGCGCTTTCATTCAAGGCGTCCAGCGCGGCGCGCATCAACGCCAACTGTTCAGGGCTGCGGCGTTGTGCGGCGAGGCCGGCGGACTCCACTTCGAGGCTGATGCGTAGTTCCAGAATCGCCAGCACATCACGTAGCGTCACAACGGTGGCCGGGTCGATGCGGAAACCGCTCGGGCTTGGAGTATCAAGCACGAAGGTGCCGATGCCATGGCGGGTTTCCACCTGCCCGGCCGCCTGCAAACGGGAAATCGCCTCGCGCACCACGGTGCGGCTGACGCCATGGACATCCATGATCGCCGACTCTGTGGGCAACTTGTCGCCCCGCTTGAGGTGACCGTCACGAATCTGCTCGGACAGCACCGTCACCAGTTCCTGTGCGAGGCTGCGGCGCTTGCGAGGGAGGCGTGGTGTGTCGATCGGGTTTTCCATGGTGAACGTCTGTCTCGAAAAATTCGGCTGAAACCGCATCATAGCTCAACGCGGTTGTACGATCACCCCGCCCCTGTGGGAGCGGGCTGTGGCGAGGGGATTTATCCCCATTGGATGGCGAAGCGATCCCAAAACCTGCCGTCTCGGTACATTCAGATACACCGAGTGCAGGTGGGTTTGCGACGGCTACGCCGCCGAACGGGGATTAATCCCTTCACCACAAAATTCCGCCCCACAACAGTTTTTTGGAGCTACGCGGTTACGGCTTGATCCACCAGATGGCCGTTGTCGATGCGCACATGTCGCGGGTGGAAGCGCTTCAAGCTGCTGCGATGCCCGACACTGACGATGCTCAACCCCGGAATCTCATCAATCAGCGCCTGGTACAGCGACGCCTCATCCTCCTCGTCCATCGCCGATGTCGCTTCGTCCATGTACAGCCATTGCGGCGCATAAAGCAGCGCACGGGCAAAGGCCAGACGTTGCTGTTCACCCGGAGAGAGCATGCGTTGCCAGTGATTGGCTTCATCCAGACGCGAAACCAGGTGCGGCAAACGACAGGTTTCGAGCACGTGAACGTAACGCTCGTGCGGATAGGTGTCGCCGGCCTGTGGATAACTCAACGCCTCGCGCAACGTGCCAATCGGCAGGTATGGCTTTTGCGGGAGGAACAGATAACGTGCCGCCGGCAGACGAATACTGCCATGGCCCATCGGCCACAGATGCCCCATCGCCCGCAGCAATGTGGACTTGCCACTGCCGGAACGGCCGCTGAGCATCACGCGTTCGCCCTCCTCCACGGTCATGTCGGCATTGGTCAGCAAATGCCGACCGTCCGCCAGATCGAGGCCAAGGTTGTGTACCTTCAACGCATCACCTTGATTCTGCACGTCGATGGCAGGCGCGCGCTCTTCATTGTCGGTCATGGCCTGACGGAAACTGAGCAGACGATCACAGGTGGCGCGCCACGACGCGAGGTTCTGGTACGCACTGATAAACCAGCTGAAACTTTCCTGCACGTTGCCGAACGCCGAACTGATTTGCATCAGCTCACCGAGTTCGATCTTGCCCGTGAAATAACGTGGCGCGGCGACCATGAACGGAAAGATGATGGCGGCCTGGGTGTAACCGGAGGTAAAGAACGTCAGACGCTTGGACACCTTCATGATGTCCCAGAAGTTGTGCCACACCAGCCCGAAGCGATTGCTCAAACGACGGTTTTCATTGGGCTCGCCGTTGTACAGCGCAATGCTCTCGGCATTTTCGCGAATCCGCACCATGGAGAAACGCAGGTCGGCTTCGAAACGTTGTTGCCGGTTGTTCAGGCCGATCAATCGGCGACCGATCAAATGCGTCAGCCAGCTACCGATCACGGCATAGACCAGCACACACCAGAACATGTAGCCGGGAATGGTAAAACCGTACACTTCGATACTGCCCGACACGCCCCATAGAATGATCGAGAACGACACCAGGCTGACAATGTTGCGAAGCAAACCAATGCCCAGTTCCAGTGTGTTCGAGGTGAAGTTGTTAAGGTCTTCGGAAATCCGCTGGTCCGGGTTATCGGTGTAACCGCCCTGTTCCATCTGGTAGTAATTCTTGTTGCCGAGCCAGCGGGTGAAGTGCTTTTCCGTGAGCCAGGCACGCCAGCGAATGGTCAGCATTTGGGTCAGATAGAGCCGGTACACGGCACCGATAATCGCCACCGCCGCAATCGCGCAGAAATACAGAATCAGCCGCCAGAACGCCGCTTCGTCCTTTTGTTGCAGGGCGTTGTAGAAATCCTTGTACCACGTGTTGAACCACACCGAGATTCCCACGCTGAACAGCGAGAGCGCGATCACGGCGATCAGCAATGTCCAGGCCTTGACCTTCTCTTCACTGCGCCAGTAAGGCGTGATCATCGCCCAGACTTTGCGAAAAAACTGCCCGCGCACCGCATCGTTGACCGCGGAATATTCAGCGTTCTGATTCATGGAAAAGGCTCGATAAAGAAAAGAACACACACAAACCGATCATAAATGATCGGTTCGGTTTATCGCGAGGCGCGGCCGGCATTCGTTCAGCGCAGGTTCAGCGACGGACCGGCCGCTTCTGCAGTTTGCGCTGCAGCGTGCGGCGGTGCATGCCCAGGGCGCGGGCAGTGGCGGAGATGTTGCCTTCGTGCTCGGTCAACACGCGCTGGATGTGCTCCCACTGCAGGCGGTCCACCGACATCGGGTTTTCCGGCACCAAGGTATCGAGGTCGGCGTGCTCGGACAGCAGCGCGGCCAAAACGTCATCGGCATCCGCCGGTTTGCACAGATAGTTGCAAGCACCGCGCTTGATCGCCTCGACGGCGGTGGCAATGCTCGAGTAACCGGTGAGGATCACCACGCGCATGTCCGGGTCGAGTTCGAGCAGTTTGGGCAGCAGCACCAAGCCCGAATCGCCGTCCATTTTCAGGTCCAGCGCGGCGTAATCCGGGATGTCGGCCTGGGCGATGGTCAGGCCCTCTTCGGCGGAACCGGCCGTGCTGACGCGAAAACCACGGCGGGCCATGGCGCGCGCCATCACGCGGGTGAACGTGGCGTCGTCATCTACCAGCAGCAAATGCGGCAGTTCCTCGCCTTCGACTTGGATCTCGTCACTCATGTTCGTCTCCTCGGGCGACACGGGGCAGGCGCAGCTCGGTGAGCGTGCCGCCTTCCTCATGACTGTAGAGTTTCACTGAGCCGCCGGCGCGTGTCACGCTGGCCTTGCTCAAAAACAGGCCCAGGCCGAAACCTTTGCCCTTGGTGGTAAAAAACGGCTTGCCGATCTGTTCGGCAATAGCCAGCGGCACACCGGCGCCGTGGTCGCGAATGCTGATGGTCAAATCCTCGGCATTCCAGTCCAGCGTCACTTGCAGTCCTTCGGGGCACGCATCAGCGGCGTTGTTCAGCAAATTCAGCAGTGCCTGGGTCAGGTCCGGCGGCGGCGCCATTCGCGGCACGGTGCCCTGGCCCAAACGCTGGAAGCGATAGCTGGCTTCCGGTCGCATCAGGTGCCAACGATTCAGCGCTTCGTCAAGCCAGTCGGTAACGTCCTGCATCTCTACCGCCAAACGACGATTGGCTTCGGCCGCGCGCACCAGTTGCTGCAGGGTCTCTTTGCAGAGTTTGACCTGATCCTGCAGCACGCTCAGGTCTTCCTGCAACATCGGATCGTGATGGTCCTGGCGCATTTCCTTGAGCAGCACGCTCATGGTCGCCAGCGGTGTGCCCAATTCATGGGCGGCCCCGGCGGCCTGGGTTGCGACGGCCAGCAGCTGTTGATCGCGCAAGCCCTCTTCGCGTCGGATAGCGCGCAGCTCTTCCTGACGGCGCAGCTCTTCAGCCATGCGCGCGGCGAAGAAAGTAATCACCGCCGCGGCAAGGGCGAAACTGAGCCACATCCCGTACACCTGCAGGTTTTCCCGGGCAATCGGGAAGGTTTGCAGCGGATAGAAACGCGCCAGCAGCAAGGTGTACATCGTCAGCGCGATGCCCGACAGGATGACCGAATACCGCCACGGCAGCGTCACGGCGGCGATGGTCAACGGCACCAGGTAATACGAGACGAAAGGGTTGGTCGAGCCGCCGGAGAAATACAGCAATGCACTGTGGATAAACAGGTCGCAGGCCAGTTGCACGGCGTATTCGAGTTCAGTGACGGGCCATGAGGTGCGCAGGCGAATCGCCGTGAACGCACACAGCAACATCGAGCAACCGAGCGTCGCGGCCAGTTGAAACCAGGGCAGCGGTAGCAAGTCGAGCCAGTAGGCCAGAAAAACGGAACCGGCCTGGGCAGCCAGTACCAAGGTGCGGATGAACGTCAGCCGCCAGAGATTCTGGCGGGTTGCAGAAGTGATTTGAACGGGGGCGAGCATGAGCTCTCCTGATGAGCGCTCCAGGCGGATCGCACGGAGTATAACCAAGCGCAGGGGTTGGCAGGCAAAAGTGCGGCAAACGGCCACAGTCCGTATATCGGTGGAGGATGCCCTTTGTGGCGAGGGAGCCTGCTCCCGCTCGGCTGCGCAGCAGTCGGAAATCTTTTGGGACTGCTTCGCAGTCCAGCGGGAGCAAGCTCCCTCGCCACAATGCCTCGCTCGCCAGTTAAGGCATCTGTATAGAAGTTGTAACTGTGCGAACCGGATCATTAAAGCTAGAGTCTGATGGTTTCACGCAGGCTCGGACCTAACCCCTGCGCATCGTCCAAGGAGTTTTCATGCACACTTTCCGCCGCAGCGCCGCCCTTCTTGCCTTCAGTGTTGGCACCGCCGCCAGCCTACCGGCCCTGGCCGTCGACGAGCTGCATTACAACCAGATTTCCCTGCGCGCCGAAGTCAGTCAGGAAGTCGCCCGCGACCTGATGATCGTGACCCTCTACACCGAAGAACAAAACACCGACCCGGCCAAACTCGCCGCCGACGTCAGCACCACCATGAACAAGGCGCTGGCCCAGGCCAAGCAAGTCAAAGACATCACCCTGCGCCAGGGCAGCCGCAACAGCTATCCGATCTACGACACCAAGGGTCAGAAAATCACAGGCTGGCGTGAACGTTCCGAACTGCGCCTGGAAAGCGCCGACTTCGCCGCGCTGTCGAAGCTGACCGGCGAACTGCTCACCGACCTGAAAATGGGCGGCATGGACTTCGCGATCGCCACGCCGACCCGCAAGGCCAGCGAAGACGCGCTGCTCAAAGATGCTGTAACGGCCTTCAAAGCCCGCGCGCAACTGGCCACCGATGCACTGGGCGGCAAGGGTTACAAAATCGTTAACCTGAACCTCAACAGCAACGGTTATCCACAACCGTACATGCGCGGACCGATGATGATGAAAGCGGCGAGCATGGACGCCGCACCGGTGACACCGGAAGTTGAAGCCGGCACCAGCCAGGTCAGCATGACGGCGGATGGGGCGATTGAAGTGTTGATGCCTTGATCTCGTAATTCATTCAAAAAAACGGCGATCACCAAGTGATCGCCGTTTTTATTGCCTGAAAAATAGTCTGTGGTGGAACTGTCTAATTTGGGGAGATTGCACCACTGCCATCGCGAGCAAGCTCGCGCCCACATTGAGTCAGCGAACATCTGAGAGAGATCGGTCGGCTGTCAGGCCGCCTTCGCCAGCAAACCGGCCCCTAAAAAGGCAGATCCGCGTACACCCCACCAAACCACAAGGCCGAGCGTTAGCTCGCCTTGCGCTTTTGATCTTGATCCACCCGCCCCTTCGGGAGGCTGAGTGGAGGTGTTCATCCGGGGAGTGGCGCGCAGCGCCGTTCGACGCAGTCGAACACGCTGCATGTAGGTCGTCGCGAAGCAGACCGGAGGGCAGTGTCCCCGGATGGATACCGGAGCGAAGGAACGCCGAGCCTTAGCGAGGGGCCGGACGCTCGGGGCGAGCCTTTTTTTGCTTACTTTTTTTTTGCGTTTGAAAAAAAAGTGAGTCGCTGTAAGGGCGAAACCTTAAGCCGCCGTTACCACAGGAATGGATATGCACACCGACAGCAAGAACCTGGTCGGCCCGAAGGCCGCCAAGGTGTCCACGGACAAACAGCAATGAGTCAAAATGTAGCCTACGGGGTGGGTATAAATAAGTAACACCACGCTCCAATGGGGTGCGCCAGATGCCACGATCGCCCCCGGTCGGTGCGTTACTTGCACCGGAAAAAACCTGCGCAAACGGTCAAATGCGCGTCAATTTATACATATGCGACATTAAGGTACGTTCGTGCCACTGTTTAAGGCTTGCAGCCATTCAGGATCTTGCATTGGGTATGGCCCCTGCATAAGTATCCGCAGGCACGGCTCACGAGGTCGTCCTCAATTCCAAAAATGACAACAAATCATGAGGCCAACATGCTTAAACACGCGGTCATTCCGTTTTTAGTCGGCGCCAGCTTGTTAGCTGCCGCACCTTTCGCCCAAGCGGCGACTAACCTGGTGTTTTGCTCCGAAGGGAGCCCGGCCGGTTTTGATCCTGGTCAGTACACCACCGGAACCGACTTCGACGCCTCTGCAGAAACCATGTTCAACCGCCTGACCCAGTTCGAGCGCGGCGGCACCGCCGTAGTTCCTGGCCTGGCGACTAGCTGGGACATTACCCCGGACGGTCTGACTTACACCTTCCACCTGCGTGAAGGCGTCAAGTTCCACACCACTCCGTACTTCAAGCCGACTCGTGAGTTCAACGCCGACGACGTGCTGTTCACCTTTAATCGCATGATTAACAAGGATGATCCGTTCCGTAAGGCGTACCCGACCGAATTCCCGTACTTCACCGACATGGCGATGGACACCAACATCGCCAAGATCGACAAAGTCGACGACAAGACCGTCAAGTTCACCCTGAAGGAAGTTGATGCCGCGTTCATCCAGAACATGGCCATGAGCTTCGCGTCCGTGCAGTCCGCCGAGTACGCCGCTCAACTGCTGAAAGAAGGCAAAGCCGCTGACATCAATCAGAAGCCGGTCGGCACTGGCCCATTCGTGTTCAAGAGCTACCAGAAAGATTCCAACATCCGCTACACCGGGAACAAGGACTACTGGAAGCCTGAAGACGTCAAGATCGACAACCTGATCTTCGCCATCACCACCGACCCGTCGGTGCGTATCCAGAAGCTGAAGAAAGGCGAGTGCCAGATCACTCTGTTCCCGCGTCCGGCGGACCTGAAGGCGCTGAAAGAAGACAAGACCCTGAAGGTGCCTGACCAGGCCGGTTTCAACCTGGGTTACATCGCCTACAACGTGATGGACAAGATCAAGGGCAGCGACCAGCCAAACCCGATGGCTCAATTGAAAGTGCGTCAGGCACTGGACATGGCCGTCAACAAGCAGCAGATCATCGACTCGGTTTACCAGGGCGCTGGCCAAAAGGCCGTCAACGCCATGCCGCCAACCCAATGGTCTTATGACACCACCATCCAGGATGCGCCGTACAACCCTGAGAAAGCCAAAGAGCTGCTCAAGGAAGCCGGCATCAAGGAAGGCACCGAGATCAACCTGTGGGCGATGCCGGTACAACGTCCTTACAACCCGAACGCCAAGCTGATGGCTGAAATGCTGCAGTCCGATTGGGCCAAGGTCGGCATCAAAGCCAAGATCGTGACCTACGAGTGGGGCGAGTACATCAAGCGTTCCAAAGGTGGCGAAAACGGCGCAATGCTGATTGGCTGGAGCGGCGACAACGGTGACCCGGACAACTGGCTGAACGTGCTGTTCGGCTGCGACTCCCTGCAAGGCAACAACTTCTCCAAGTGGTGCGACAAGAAGTTTGATGGCATCGTGAAAGAAGCCAAGCGCACGACCGATCAGGCCAAGCGCACCGAACTGTACAAGCAGGCGCAACACGTCCTTAAAGACGCCGTTCCAATGACACCTATCGCTCACTCGACGGTGTTCCAACCCATGCGCAACGAAGTGCAGGATTTCAAGATCAGCCCGTTTGGCTTGAACTCCTTCTACGGCGTCAGCGTCAGCAAATAAGACCCTGCAACGGCGACGTCCTTGACGTCGCCGTTGTTTTTTCTGCCGAGAAAGTAGGAAACAACCTACATCCATTTCCGCTGAGTATGACAACAGTGGAGTCGGACGCGTTGACCTTTCCTACGAGTCTTTAGGACTTTACGCATTTACTGCCAGACCCGTCGCTCATACCGTCGGGATCTGACCAGTTCATCCGTGGGCTCTCGGTTATTGCTGCACGTCATGGCTTGAGATCAGTGATGCCCCCACGTTCCCGGACGAGACGGTGGTTCATTGAAAACACTTAGCGAAAGAGAAAAGGGAGCGTCATGCGCCATACCTTGGTTTTATCCGCATTGCTGGGCACCGGCCTGTTGGCCGCCACTTCCATCAGCCAGGCCGCCAATAACAGCCTGGTGTTCTGCTCCGAGGGCAGCCCGGCTGGCTTCGACACCGCGCAGTACACGACCGCGACCGATAACGACGCCGCCGAGCCCTTGTACAACCGACTGGCAGAGTTCGAAAAAGGCGCCACCAACGTCGTACCAGGCCTGGCAACAAGCTGGGATATTTCCGAAGACGGCCTCAAGTACACCTTCCACCTGCGCGAAGGGGTGAAATTTCACACGACCAAGTATTTCACGCCGACCCGTGATTTCAATGCCGACGACGTGCTGTTTACCTTCAATCGCATGCTCGATCCGCAGCAACCTTTCCGTAAGGCTTATCCAACCGAATTCCCGTACTTCAACGGGATGAGCCTGAACAAGAACATCGCCAAGGTCGAGAAGACCGGGCCGCTGACCGTGGTCATGACGCTCAACAGCGTAGATGCCGCGTTCATCCAGAACATCGCCATGAGCTTCGCCGCCATCCTGTCCGCCGAGTACGCTGACAAGCTGCTGGCTGAAGGCAAGCCGAGTGACATCAACCAGAAGCCGATCGGCACCGGGCCGTTCGTGTTCAAGAGCTACCAGAAAGACTCCAACATTCGTTATAGCGGCAACAAGCAGTACTGGGACCCGAGCCGGGTCAAGCTCGACAACCTGATTTTCGCGATCAACACCGATGCTTCGGTGCGGGTGCAGAAGCTCAAGGCCAACGAGTGCCAGATCACCCTGCACCCGCGCCCTGCCGACGTCGATGCGTTGAAGAACGACGCAAAACTCAACCTTATCGAGAAGCCCGGTTTCAACCTCGGTTACATCGCCTACAACGTGCGCCACAAACCGTTTGATCAGCTCGAAGTGCGCCAGGCGCTGGACATGGCGGTGAACAAGCAAGGCATTCTCAACGCCGTTTACCAAGGCGCCGGGCAACTTGCGCAAAACGCCATGCCGCCGACCCAATGGTCCTACGACGAGACCATCAAGGACGTCGCCTACAACCCGGAAAAAGCCAAGGAACTGCTCAAGGCTGCCGGCGTGAAGGAAGGCACCGAAATCACGTTGTGGGCGATGCCGGTTCAGCGCCCGTATAACCCCAACGCCAAGTTGATGGCCGAGATGCTCCAGGCTGACTGGGCGAAGATCGGTCTCAAGGTGAAGATCGTCAGCTACGAATGGGGCGAGTACATCAAGCGCACCAAGAATGGCGAGCATGATGTCAGCCTGATTGGCTGGACCGGTGACAACGGGGACCCGGACAACTGGCTCGGCACGCTTTACAGCTGCGACGCCATTGGCGGCAACAACTACTCCCAATGGTGTGATCCGGCTTACGACAAGCTGATCAAGCAGGCCAAGGTCGTCACCGATCGTGACCAGCGAACCGTGCTCTACAAACAGGCTCAGCAATTGCTCAAGCAGCAAGTGCCGATCACGCCTGTCGCCCACTCGACGGTCAACCAGCCGTTGAGCGTCAAAGTCGAAGGATTCAAGGTGAGTCCATTCGGCCGCAATGTGTTCTCGGGCGTCAGTATCGACCAATAACCGATTAGCCAAAACGCTGGGGGCGGATTCCGCCCCCTCGCAAGCGTATTGCCGAAATTCGCCTGTCCGGCCTTAAGCAAACGTTTGCGATGACCTGAGTGAGTTTTAAATCAAATAGCCGGATAACCAAAAAAGACCGGCATTAAAAAAAGAAAGAAAGGAGCGTCACCCATGAAACTGAGCAGCACCGCGTTATTGGCCTTGGCCATCAGCAGCGTTACCGCCACGGCGTACGCAGAATCTCAGAGCCAGGCTTTTACCCCGGTTACCGTCAAGGAAAAGAGCGCCCAAAGCGAAGCCACCGGCTTTGTTGAAGGCCAATCGATCACCGGTTCCACGCGTAACTGGTATGCGAACGAGCATTTCAAGCGGGGTGCGACGCTCAACTATCGTAAAAATGGCGAAACTCGCACGACTGATCGTCGTATCAACTGGGTGCAAGGCACGATCATCAAGTACAACTCGGGCTTCACTGAAGGCACCGTGGGTTTCAGCACTGAACTGGCGGCGTACAACGCTATCGCCCTGGACCGGGACCGCAAAGATCTCGCGTCCAACAATGGCGGCGCTCCTGAACCAGGCCGTGGTGGCCGGGGTAACAACCGTACCCTGACCGAAAATGGCGGTGACGCTGTTGATCAGTGGAGCAAACTGGGACTGGCCAACGTCAAGGCACGCTTCTCCAACACCACATTGACGGCCGGGCGCCAGAACTTCAGCAGCCCGCAAGTGGATGTCATCGGCAACCGCCCTCTGCCTTCGAGCTTCGAAGGTGTGACCCTGCACAGCGAAGAACTGGAAAACCTGTCGTTCGACCTCGGCACCTTCGACCGCAATTCGCCGCGTACCGAACAGAGCCAGCGCAAGTTCCGTTCCGAATACGGCGACGGCACGGCCGAGGCCGATCACGTCCACACCGCCGGTATCACCTACCAGCCATTCGCCAGCCTGACCACCAGCCTGTGGGGCACCCAGGCCGAAGACCTGTGGAACCAGTACTACTTCGGCGCCAGCCACGTACTGGGCGACAGCTCGATTCTGAGCCTGACCACCGGCCTGAACTACTACAAGACCGTTGACGAAGGTAAGGCCAAGCTTGGCCAGATCGACAACGACACCTACTCCCTGTCGTTCGGCCTGACTCACCAAGCCCACAGCCTGACCTTCTCGTACCAGGAAGTGAACGGTAACGAGTACTTCGACTACCTGCACGAAACCAACGGCATCTACCTGGCCAACTCCCTGCTGTCGGACTTCAACGGCCCGAACGAGAAATCCTTCCAGGTCGCCTACGGCTTGAACATGGCCGAGTACGGCGTTCCAGGTCTGAAGTTCAACATCTACCAGGCTCGCGGCTGGGGCATCGACGGTACTCACTACAACAGCACCGGCTACACCGATGTGAAGGAGATGGACGGCGAGCACCACTACGAATACGGCATCGGTGCTTCGTACGCTGTGCAGAGCGGCCCACTCAAAGCCACTGCGATCCGCGCGACCTACACCGCTCACCGTGCCAGTGAAAACCAGGCGGATGGCAGCCTCAACGAGTTCCGTCTCGTGACCACCATCCCGTTCAATATTCTGTAATACACCTGCCGAACGGCTGATTCAGCGATGAATCGGCCGTTCGGCTTTGTCCTTTAACCGATTGCAGAGGGTTCTTGATGAAAATGCTTCCCCTACGTGCGGCCATCGCTGCCGCGTTGCTGAGTGTTGCCGTTGGCGTCTCGGCCAAACCCCTGGTGGTTTGTACCGAAGCCAGTCCGGAAGGCTTCGACATGGTCCAGTACACGACTGCAGTCACAGCCGATGCGGTGGCCGAAACCATCTTCAACCGTCTGGCGGACTTCAAGCCCGGCACCACGGAGGTGATTCCGGCGCTGGCCGATTCCTGGGACATCAGCGAGGACGGCCTGACCTACACGTTCCACCTGCGCAAAGGCGTCAAGTTTCACACCACCGACTACTTCAAGCCGACCCGCGACATGAACGCCGACGACGTGGTCTGGAGCTTCCAGCGCCAGCTGGACCCGAATCACCCGTGGCACAAACTGTCGAGCGTGGGCTTCCCGTACTTTGAAAGCATGGGCTTCAAGGAACTGCTGAAAAGCGTCGAGAAGATTGACGACAACACCGTCACATTCACCCTGACCCGCCGCGAAGCGCCATTCCTGGCCAACATCGCCATGGCCTTCTCGTCGATCTACCCCGCCGAGTACGCCGACCAGCTGCTCAAGGCGAACAAGACCGGCGACCTCAACAACAAACCGGTCGGCACCGGCCCGTTTGTTTTCCAGCGGTATAACAAGGACGCACAGGTTCGCTTCAAGGCCAACCCGGATTACTTCCGTGGCAAGCCACCGGCTGACGCACTGATCCTGGCCATCGCCACCGACAACAATGTGCGCCTGCAAAAGCTCAAGGCCAATGAGTGTCAGGTCGCGCTGTATCCAAAGCCGGATGACATTCCGAGCATCAAGAAAGACACCAACCTGAAGGTTGACGAACTGAACGCGATGACCGTCGCCTATATCGCCATAAACACCACTCACAAATATTTGAGTGATGTTCGCGTGCGTAAAGCCATCGACATCGCCTTCGACAAGGAAGCAACGGTTAACGCGTTGTTTGGCAAAGGCAATGCGACGGCAGCGGTCAATCCGTACCCGGACACCTTGCTCGGCTACAATCACAGCCTGAAAAACCCGGCCCGCGACCTCGACAAGGCCCGCGCGCTGTTGAAAGAGGCAGGCGTTCCGGAAGGCACCGTGTTTACGCTGTTCACCCGCAACGGCGGTGGCGCGACCAACCCGAATCCGATGCTTGGCGCGCAAATGATGCAGGCCGACCTTGCCAAGGTCGGGATCAAAATCGACATTCGCGTGATGGAATGGGGCGAAATGCTCAAGCGCGCGAAAAACGGCGAGCACGACATGGTTTCTGCCGGATGGGCGGGCGATAACGGCGACCCGGACAACTTCCTGACGCCTATGCTCAGTTGCGAAGCGGCGAAGAACGGCGAAAACTACGCGCGCTGGTGCAATGACAAGTTCCAGGCACTGCTCGACGAGGCGCGCGCGAAAGTCGATCCGGCCGAACGTGCGGCGCTCTACGAACAGGCCCAGGTTATTTTTAACCAGGATCAACCGTGGATCAGCCTCGCACACACTAGAATGTTCACCGCAATGCGCAACAACGTAGAGGGCTATCACATTAGCCCTCTCACCACTAACAACTTCGCCACCACCCAGGTGAAGTAGATAAGAAAACTCCCGGTGTCCCTGACTCCAGGGACACCAGGCACGCCTAACCGGCTGATGAGGTACACCAGAAGATGTTTAGTTTTATTGCCCGCCGATTGGGGTTATTGATTCCCACGTTCTTCGGCATCACCTTGCTGACTTTCGCGCTGATTCGCATGATTCCAGGCGACCCCGTGGAAGTCATGATGGGCGAACGTCGAGTCGACCCCGAAATGCATGCTCAGGCAATGGAACGCCTAGGTCTGAACAAACCGCTGTATGCCCAATACCTGGATTACATTGGCAAACTGGCCCACGGCGATCTCGGCGAATCCCTGCGTACCCGCGAAAGTGTCTGGACCGAATTCAGCTCTCTATTCCCCGCGACCCTGGAACTGTCCATGGCCGCCCTGTTGTTCGCCGGCATCCTGGGCCTTCTGGCCGGGGTGATCGCGGCACTCAAGCGAGGATCCCTGTTCGACCACGGGGTGATGGGCATCTCCCTGGCGGGATATTCGATGCCGATCTTCTGGTGGGGCCTGATCCTGATCATGTTCTTCTCGGTGTCCCTGGGCTGGACCCCGGTGTCCGGGCGCATCGACCTGCTCTACGACATCGAGCCGCGCACCGGTTTCATGCTCATCGACACGCTACTGGCCGATGACGTCGGTGCGTTTTTCGATGCCCTGCATCACCTGATCCTGCCGGCCATCGTGCTCGGCACCATCCCGCTGGCTGTTATTGCGCGGATGACCCGCTCTTCGATGCTCGAAGTGCTGCGTGAGGACTACATCCGTACTGCCCGCGCCAAAGGCCTGTCGCCGTCGCGCGTGGTGTTTGTGCACGGCCTGCGCAACGCACTGATTCCTGTGCTGACCGTGGTCGGCCTGCAAGTCGGCACATTGCTGGCCGGTGCGGTCCTGACGGAAACCATCTTCTCCTGGCCCGGCATCGGCAAATGGCTGATCGAAGCCATTGGCGCACGGGATTATCCCGTGGTGCAGAACGGCATCCTGTTAATCGCCTGCCTGGTGATTCTGGTGAACTTCGTGGTGGACATCCTCTACGGCTTCGCCAACCCACGCATCCGTCATCAGCGCTGAGATCATGACCATGACCACTCCAATTCCAGCGGTAGCAGTCGATCAAAGCCTGCTTTACCCGTCTCCGTACAAAGAATTCTGGCACGCGTTCTCGCGCAACAAAGGCGCCGTCGCCGGCCTGATGTTCATGCTGTTGGTGATTTTCTGCGCGATCTTCGCGCCGTGGGTCGCCCCACATGACCCGAGCGAGCAATACCGCGACTTCCTGCTGACCCCGCCAGCCTGGCTGGAAGGTGGGCAGATCCAGTTCCTGCTCGGCACCGATGAATTGGGTCGCGACCTGCTGTCGCGCCTGATCCAGGGTTCGCGCCTGTCCTTGCTGATCGGTTTGTCGTCGGTGGTGATGTCATTGATACCCGGCATCCTTTTAGGACTGTTCGCCGGGTTCTTCCCGCGCTTGCTTGGCCCGACCATCATGCGTCTGATGGACATCATGCTGGCCCTGCCGTCGCTGCTGCTGGCCGTGGCGATTGTCGCCATCCTCGGCCCTGGCCTGATCAACACCGTGATCGCGATTGCCGTGGTGTCCCTGCCGTCCTATGTTCGTCTGACCCGCGCTGCGGTGATGGGCGAGCTGAACCGCGACTACGTGACCGCCGCGCGCCTGGCCGGTGCCACCCTGCCGCGCCTGATGTTCATCACCGTGCTGCCCAACTGCATGGCGCCGCTGATCGTTCAGGCGACCCTGAGCTTCTCCTCGGCGATTCTCGATGCCGCCGCACTGGGCTTCCTCGGCCTTGGCGTACAACCGCCAACCCCCGAGTGGGGCACCATGCTGGCTTCGGCTCGCGACTACATCGAACGCGCCTGGTGGGTGGTCAGTCTGCCTGGTTTGACCATTTTGCTCAGCGTGCTGGCAATCAACTTGATGGGCGACGGCCTGCGCGATGCGCTGGACCCGAAACTCAAGAACGCCGCCTGAGGAGATTCAAATGTCACTGTTAGAAATCAAGAATCTCAACGTTCGCTTCGGCGACAAGAACGCCGTTCCGGTGGTCGATGGCCTCGACATTTCCGTGGACAAGGGCGAAGTGCTAGCGATCGTTGGCGAGTCGGGCTCGGGTAAATCCGTGACCATGATGGCGCTGATGGGCCTGATCGAGCATCCGGGGATCGTCACTGCCGACGCCCTGAATTTCGACGGCAAGGACATGCTCAAGCTCAGCAACCGTCAGCGTCGGCAAATCGTCGGCAAAGACCTGGCCATGGTCTTCCAGGACCCGATGACCGCGCTGAACCCGAGCTACACCGTCGGTTTCCAGATCGAAGAAGTGCTGCGACTGCACCTGAAGATGTCCGGCAAGCAGGCTCGCGCACGCGCCATCGAACTGTTGCAGAAAGTTGAAATCCCCGGCGCCGCGAGCCGTATGGACGCTTACCCGCATCAATTGTCTGGCGGTATGAGCCAACGCGTGGCGATCGCCATGGCGATTGCCGGCGAGCCGAAACTGCTGATCGCCGACGAACCGACCACGGCACTGGACGTGACGATTCAGGCGCAGATCATGGACCTGCTGCTGGCGTTGCAGAAAGAGCAGAACATGGGCCTGGTACTGATCACTCACGACCTCGCGGTCGTGGCCGAAACCGCCCAGCGTGTGTGCGTGATGTACGCCGGCCAGGCGGTCGAAGTCGGTCAGGTGCCACAACTGTTCGACATTCCGGCGCACCCGTACAGCGAAGCACTGCTCAAGGCGATTCCGGAACACAGCCTCGGCGCCTCACGCCTGTCGACATTGCCGGGCATCGTTCCCGGTCGTTATGACCGCCCGCAAGGCTGTCTGCTGTCGCCGCGCTGCCCGTATGTGCAGGACAACTGCCGCGCGCAACGTCCGGCCCTTGACCCGAAAAGCAACAGCCTCGCCCGCTGCTTCTACCCGCTGAACCAGGAGGTGGCGTAATGGCCGTCGTACTTACCGCCCGCGACCTCACCCGTCACTATGAAGTGTCCCGAGGCCTGTTCAAGGGGCATGCGACCGTCCGCGCCCTGAACGGTGTGTCGTTCGAACTGGAAGCCGGCAAAACCCTCGCCGTTGTAGGCGAATCGGGCTGCGGCAAATCCACCCTGGCCCGCGCCCTGACGTTGATCGAAGAGCCGTCCTCCGGTTCGCTGAAAATCGCCGGGCAGGAAGTTGCCGGCGCCGACAAGTCGCAACGCAAGCAATTGCGTAAAGACGTGCAGATGGTGTTCCAGAGTCCCTACGCCTCGTTGAACCCGCGGCAGAAAGTCGGTGATCAGCTAGCCGAACCGCTGCTGATCAACACCAACCTGTCAGCCGCCGAACGTCGCGAGAAAGTGCAGGCGATGATGAAGCAGGTGGGTTTGCGCCCCGAGCATTATCAGCGTTACCCGCACATGTTCTCCGGCGGTCAACGCCAGCGGATCGCCCTCGCTCGGGCGATGATGCTGCAACCGAAAGTGCTGGTAGCGGATGAGCCGACGTCGGCGCTGGACGTGTCGATTCAGGCGCAGGTGTTGAACCTGTTCATGGATTTGCAGCAAGAGTTCAACACCGCTTACGTGTTCATCTCGCACAATCTCGCGGTGGTGCAACACGTTGCCGATGACGTGATGGTGATGTACCTCGGCCGCCCGGTGGAAATGGGCCCGAAGAACGACATCTACGAACGCCCGCTGCACCCGTACACCCAGGCGTTGCTGTCGGCCACCCCGACCATTCACCCGGACCCGAACAAGCCGAAAATCAAGATCGTCGGCGAGTTGCCCAACCCGCTGAACCCGCCATCGGGCTGCGCGTTCCACAAGCGCTGCCCGTACGCGACCGAGCGTTGCCGCACGGAAGAGCCGGCGTTGCGTCTGCTCGATAACCGTCAGGTGGCCTGCCACTACGCCGAGCAATTCCTCGACGGCGCGGCGTAAACAAAATGTGGGAGCGGGCTTGCTCGCGAAGAGGGCGTGTCAATCGACCTCACTGTTGAATGACACACCGCTTTCGCGAGCAAGCCCGCTCCCACATGAGATAGGCGGCCTTTTCAGAAACCTCTTCTACTTCGACTGCGCACAGTCGGGAAGAAGGGGTTTTCTTTTGCCTGTGAATCAGGCCCCTTCATCCTCGTCGGTATCGGCATCGGGATCCTCGGTAGTCGAATCATCATCGTCCGCACTACCACCCTGCTCCTGATCATAGGGCTCCGATTTAGACTGGGCGATCATCAAAGTCGTGTGCGAAACCTGCCCGCTCGACGCCTGCTCATCATGATCAGGGCATTGCGCCCACGCCGCCGTCGACATGCCAACGGACAGCATCACCAAAACCTTCAGTAACAACACAATGCGTAGAAAAATGCTCATAACCGATTCCTTCCTTTCCCAGGTGAAACGTGGAAGCCCGACGGAACTGATAGACATCCGGTTCCGATGGGGCGGGTTCTCCAGATAGGACCCTAACGATGCGCGGGAAATGCCATGGGTGGGGAGATTGGTTTGGCATAAGCGTTATCACCGAACCACCTAACAATGGTGATCCCCAGTGGGAGCGGGCTTGCTCCCACATTGGACCGAGTTAGCAATAAAAAACCCCGGTGCTTTCGCGACCGGGGTCTTGGATTGTTCAACCCTGCTTTTAGTGATGCTCACGCGTCGCGCGGAATTTCACGTCCGGCCAGCGCTCTTCCATCAGCGCCAGGTTGACCCGGGTCGGGGCCAGGTAAGTCAGGTGACCGCCGCCGTCGACCGCGAGGTTTTCCACGGCTTTGATGCGGAATTCCTCAAGCTTTTTCTTATCGTCGCAATCGATCCAGCGCGCGGAATACACGGTGATCGGTTCGTACGAGCACTCGACCTTGTATTCCTCTTTCAAGCGGCTGGCGACCACATCGAACTGCAGCACACCGACGGCGCCGAGAATGATGTCGTTACTGCGCTCCGGGAAGAACACCTGGGTGGCGCCTTCTTCGGCCAGCTGCTGCAAACCTTGGCGCAGTTGTTTGGATTTCAGCGGGTCACGCAGACGCACGCGACGGAACAGTTCCGGGGCGAAGTGCGGGATGCCGGTGAAGCCCAGGACTTCGCCTTCGGTGAAGGTGTCGCCAATCTGGATGGTGCCGTGGTTGTGCAGGCCGATGATGTCGCCGGCAAACGCTTCTTCCAGTTGCTCACGCTCGGAGGAGAAGAATGTAAGGGCATCGCCGATCCGCACGTCTTTGCCGGTACGCACGTGGCGCATCTTCATGCCTTTTTCGTACTTGCCGGAGCAAATGCGCATGAAGGCGATGCGGTCGCGGTGTTTCGGGTCCATGTTCGCCTGGATCTTGAACACGAAACCGGCGAATTTCTCTTCAACCGGTTCCACGGTGCGCTCGTTGGCAACACGGGCCAGCGGTTTCGGCGCCCAGTTGACCACGGCGTCGAGCACGTGATCGACACCGAAGTTGCCCAGTGCAGTACCGAAGAACACCGGCGTCAGTTGGCCGTCGAGGAATTCCTGCTGGTTGAATTCGTGGCAGGCGCCCTGCACCAGTTCCAGCTGATCGACGAAGCGATCGTACTCGTCGCCCAAGTGAGCGCGGGCTTCGTCGGAGTCGAGCTTCTCGATGATTTTCACATCGGTGCGCTCGTGGCCATGGCCGGCGGTGTAAACAATGATGTAGTCGTCGGCGAGGTGATAAACGCCCTTGAAGTCGCGGTAGCAACCGATCGGCCAGGTGATCGGCGCGGCCTTGATCTTCAGGACCGCCTCGATTTCGTCGAGCAGTTCGATCGGGTCGCGGATATCACGGTCGAGTTTGTTGATGAAGCTGACAATCGGCGTGTCACGCAGACGGCAAACGTCCATCAACGCGATGGTCCGTGGCTCTACACCCTTACCGCCGTCGAGGACCATCAATGCCGAGTCGACCGCGGTTAGGGTGCGGTAGGTGTCTTCGGAGAAGTCTTCGTGGCCCGGGGTGTCGAGCAGATTGATCATGTGCTCGCGATACGGGAACTGCATGACCGACGTGGTAATCGAGATACCCCGTTGTTTTTCCATTTCCATCCAGTCGGACGTGGCATGGCGGTCGGACTTGCGCGACTTCACCGTACCGGCAATCGCAATCGCCTTGCCCATCAGCAGGAGCTTCTCGGTGATGGTGGTTTTACCGGCATCGGGGTGGGAAATGATGGCGAAAGTGCGGCGTTTCGCGACTTCGGCGGCCTGTTTGGTCATGGGAAATCGCCTGGCGGTGATTCAAAAAAGGGCGGCGAGTATAGCGCAAACCGACCATCACGGACCACCACCCGCCCGGACGCGGGGACTTTCGCGAACGCTGTCTGCTGATAAAGATGGAACCTTTTAAAAGGTGCAGACGTCCACTTCCCTGTTACGGCTTTCGTCAGGGGCTGAAAATCAGCCAATCAGCCTGACGAGGCTGCGCTTATGGCTCTATCTGGCTGTACACCTCCCCTGTAGGAGCGAGCTTGCTCGCGAAAAACGTCCAGACAACGCGTTCATCCAGACGGTACGCGTCATCGTTGACGATCTTCGCGAGCAAGCTCGCTCCTACTGGGGAGCGCGTTCGGCGAATGACGAGCTGCTTCTCGCGAACGATGATCCCGGCAGCCAGAAGTGGCATGCGACATCGGACTGCGTTCGCCGACAAAGAAAGAAAAAAGGAGTCCGCCTGTGGCTATTCGCTATGGCAAAGGGCTGATAGGAGGTGCGGTTGTCGTCGCCCTTCTGGCCCTGCTGGTCCACTGGATTGGCATCAACACGATCGAACATTACCGCGACGACTTGTTGTTTTACCTGCAAGCTCACCTGATTCTCGTCCTCGTATCCATGCTGGCCGCCCTCGTTGTGGGCATCCCCGCCGGCATCTTCCTCAGCCGCCCGACCATGGTGGGCCGTGCTGAACGCTTCATGCAGATCTTCAACATCGGCAATACCGTGCCGCCACTCGCCGTACTCGCCATCGCCCTGGGCATCCTCGGCATCGGCAGCGGCCCCGCGATCTTCGCCCTGTTCCTCGCCTCGCTGTTACCGATCGTGCGCAACACCTATGAAGGGCTGAAGAATGTTCAGGGTTCGCTGAAGGAAGCCGCCGTCGGCATCGGCATGACGCCGACTCAAGTGCTGTGGCGGGTCGAACTGCCGAATGCCGTGCCGATCATCATCGGTGGCGTGCGGGTGGCGCTGGCGATCAACGTCGGTACCGCGCCGCTGGCGTTCCTGATCGGCGCTAACAGCCTGGGCAGCCTGATTTTCCCTGGCATCGCCTTGAACAATCAGCCGCAATTGCTGCTCGGCGCAGCCTGCACTGCGCTGCTGGCCTTGCTGCTCGACGGTCTGGTGACACTCGCCAGCCGCCTCTGGCTCGAACGCGGCTTGCGCCCGTCTTAAGCCTCGGCAAAGGAAAATTTATGAAGAAGCTAACCTTAATCATGGGCTGCGTTCTGCTGTTCGCAGGGTTCGCCCAAGCCGCTGAAAAACCGGTAATCCGCATCGGCGCCCGGGTGTTTACCGAGCAAACCCTGCTCGCGGAAATCACCTCCCAGTACCTGCGCACCAAGGGTTATGACACCCAAGTGACCGGCGGTCTGGGCAGCAATCTGGCCCGCAGCGCCCACGAAAGCGGACAACTGGACTTGATGTGGGAATACACCGGCGTGTCGCTGGTGGCCTACAACCATGTCACCGAGAAACTCGACAGCGCTCAGTCCTACGCCAAGGTGAAAGAACTCGACGCGCAAAAGGGCCTGATCTGGCTGACCCCGTCGAAATTCAGCAACACCTACGCCCTGGCCCTGCCGGAAAAAACCGCGAAGGCCTACCCGCAGATCAACACCATCAGCGAACTGAACGCGGTGCTGCAGGCTGAGGCGAAAACCAATCACCTGGTCGCGCTGGACACCGAGTTCGCCAACCGTTCCGACGGTCTGGATGGCATGGTCGACCTCTACGGCATGAACCTGACCCGCAAAAACATCCGCCAGATGGACGCCGGTCTGGTCTACACCGCGCTGCGCAATGGCCAGGTGTTCGCCGGTCTGGTCTACACCACCGACGGGCGTTTGAACGCCTTCAAGCTCAAGTTGCTGGAAGACGACAAGCACTACTTCCCGGACTACACCGCCGCGCCGGTGGTGCGTCAGGTTTACCTCGACGCCCACCCGAAACTGGCGGAAGAGATGAAACCACTGGCCGAGCTGTTCGATGACGAAACCATGCGCCAGCTCAATGCGCGGGTCGATGTCGATCACGAAAGCCCCTCCTCCGTTGCCGCTGATTTCCTGCGCCAGCATCCAATCAACTAAGAGGAAAAGACATGGACTTTCTCAACGCCTTTTCCCATCTCGACTGGCCGCAGGTCATGCACCTGACCTGGCAGCACATCACCTTGGTCGGCATCGCCGTAACCCTGGCGATTCTGGTCGGCGTGCCGCTCGGCATCCTGATGACGCGTTTCCCGACGCTCGCCGGCCCGTTGCAAGCGAGCGCCACGGTGCTGCTGACCGTGCCGTCGATTGCGCTGTTCGGCCTGCTGCTGCCGTTCTACTCGAAATTCGGCCAGGGCCTCGGTCCGATGCCGGCGATCACCGCGGTGTTTCTGTACTCGCTGCTGCCGATCATGCGTAACACCTACCTCGCCCTGACCGGCGTCGAACCGGGCATTCGCGAAGCCGCCCGCGGCATTGGAATGACCTTCGGCCAACGCCTGCGCATGGTCGAACTGCCGATCGCCGTGCCGGTGATCCTCGCCGGCGTGCGCACCGCCGTGGTCATGAACATTGGTGTCATGACCATCGCCGCGACCATCGGTGCCGGTGGCCTCGGTGTACTCATTCTCGCTTCCATCAGCCGCAGCGACATGTCGATGCTGATCGTCGGCGCCGTGCTAGTCAGTCTCCTGGCCATCTTCGCCGACCTGCTTCTGCAATGGCTGCAACGCACGCTGACTCCAAAAGGACTGCTCAAATGATCGAACTTCAAAACCTCTGCAAGACCTTCCAAAGCAACGGCAAAGACGTGAAAGCCGTGGACTCGGTCAGCCTGACCGTCAACGAAGGCGAGATCTGCGTGTTCCTCGGGCCCTCGGGCTGTGGCAAAAGCACCACGCTGAAGATGATCAACCGCCTGATCAAGCCGACCTCCGGCAAGATTCTGATCAACGGCGAAGACACCACCGACCTCGACGCCGTGACCCTGCGCCGCAACATCGGTTATGTGATCCAGCAGATCGGTCTGTTCCCGAACATGACCATCGAGGAAAACATCACCATCGTTCCGCGCCTGCTGGGCTGGGACAAACAGAAATGCCACGACCGCGCCCGCGAGTTGATGAGCATGATCAAGCTCGAGCCCAAGCAGTACTTGACACGCTACCCGCGTGAATTGTCCGGCGGCCAGCAGCAACGGATCGGCGTGATTCGCGCACTGGCGGCGGATGCGCCGTTGCTGTTGATGGATGAACCGTTCGGTGCGGTCGACCCGATCAACCGCGAAATAATCCAGAACGAGTTCTTCGAGATGCAACGCGCGCTGAACAAGACCGTGATCATGGTCAGCCACGACATCGACGAAGCGATCAAGCTGGGCGACAAGATTGCGATCTTCCGTGCCGGCAAACTGTTGCAGATCGATCACCCGGACACCCTGCTCGCGCACCCGGCGGACGAATTTGTCAGCAACTTCGTTGGTCAGGACAGCACGCTCAAGCGTCTGTTGCTGGTGAAGGCCGAAGACGCCGCGGACAACGCACCGTCGGTCAGCCCGGAAACAACGGTGGCCGATGCGCTGGAGTTGATGGATGAACATGACCGTCGTTACTTCGTGGTCACGGATAGTGAAAACAAGGCGCTGGGTTATGTAAGACGTCGCGACTTGCTCCGTCAGACTGGCACGTGCGCGCAGTACCTGCGTGAGTTCAATGCCACGGCGGCGTACGACGAACATTTGCGGATCCTGTTGTCGCGCATGTACGAGTTCAATCGCTCGTGGTTGCCGGTGATGGATGCGGAGCGGGTTTTCCTGGGTGAAGTGACGCAGGAGTCGATTGCCGAGTATTTGAGCTCCGGCAAGTCTCGTGGCGGCAAGACCAGCATTGTTTCGCCTGCGGAGACGGCGTTGGCCTGATCCCTGAGGCATGAATGAAACCTGTGGCGAGGGGATTTATCCCCGTCCGGCTGCGTAGCAGTCGTAAACCAATGCATGCGGTGCACCAGGTACACCGTGGTTGCAGGTTTTGGGGCTGCTCCGCAACCCAACGGGGATAAATCCCCTCGCCACAAAGGCAATGCAGCCCCCTTCAAAAAATGCCCAACCGGGCAACATCACACTGTCATGCAGGTCGGTTACATCAGTAACTGTCCGGGACCGCACGACGGAAGCGTGCAAAAACGCGACATTTTTTGTTGATCTCAATCCCCTCACGCCCTAAAGTTCGCGCCGAACGTCCATGCTGGAAACGATCCATCCGGCTCAAGTACTGACGACGAGACAGCAAGGCCAAGGGAAGCACCGCCTCCCGTGGCCTTTTTGCTTTCGGCGACATGCCTTGGGAAGTAGGCGAACCAAAGTGGGGATACGGAGGACGTTCATTTGCACCCATTGATTACTAACGTTTGCCAGTAGGAGCTCCCAAGTATGTCGATCAACGTCGAAGACTATTTCGCGCGCGATACCTTCCAGAAGATGAAGGCCTTCGCCGACAAACAAGAAACCCCGTTCGTGGTGATCGACACCGCCATGATCAGTCAGGCCTATGACGACCTGCGCGCCGGTTTCGAGTTCGCCAAGGTCTACTACGCGGTCAAGGCCAACCCGGCCGTCGAGATCATCGATCTGCTCAAAGAGAAAGGCTCGAACTTCGACATCGCCTCGATCTACGAGCTCGACAAAGTGATGAACCAGGGTGTCGGCCCGGATCGCATCAGCTACGGCAACACCATCAAGAAATCCAAGGACATCCGCTACTTCTACGAGAAGGGCGTGCGTCTGTATGCCACCGACTCCGAAGCCGACCTGCGCAACATCGCCAAGGCCGCACCGGGTTCGAAAGTCTACGTGCGCATCCTCACCGAAGGTTCGACCACGGCTGACTGGCCGCTGTCGCGCAAGTTCGGCTGCCAGACCGACATGGCCATGGACCTGCTGATCCTCGCCCGTGACCTGGGCCTGGTGCCTTACGGCATCTCGTTCCACGTCGGCTCGCAACAGCGCGACATCAGCGTCTGGGACGCGGCGATCGCCAAGGTCAAAGTGATTTTCGAGCGTCTGAAAGAAGAAGACGGCATCCACCTGAAGCTGATCAACATGGGCGGCGGCTTCCCGGCCAACTACATCACCCGCACCAACAGCCTGGAAACCTACGCCGAAGAAATCATCCGCTTTCTCAAGGAAGACTTCGGCGACGAGCTGCCGGAAATCATCCTGGAGCCAGGCCGTTCGTTGATCGCCAACGCCGGCATCCTGGTCAGCGAAGTGGTGCTGGTTGCGCGTAAATCGCGTACTGCGGTCGAGCGCTGGGTGTACACGGATGTGGGCAAATTCTCCGGCCTGATCGAAACCATGGACGAAGCCATCAAGTTCCCGATCTGGACCGAAAAGAAAGGCGAAATGGAAGAAGTGGTCATCGCCGGCCCGACCTGCGACAGCGCCGACATCATGTACGAAAACTACAAATACGGCCTGCCGCTGAACCTGGCGATTGGCGATCGTTTGTACTGGTTGTCGACCGGTGCTTACACCACCAGTTACAGCGCTGTTGAATTCAATGGCTTCCCGCCGCTGAAATCGTTCTACGTGTAAAACGCTGCAGGTAGAAATCAAAAAGCCCATGACGTGTCATGGGCTTTTTTGTGTCTGATGTTCCAGGCTGTCGGAGCAGCTTTTATCGGTCTTCCCGCACATGCCACAGACGAAGGATGTAGAGCGTGGAGCCTTGAATCTCATACCGCATTTCGTAATGGCCGACCAAAAGTCGTCGCACATCTCGCGGTTCAAACTCGTCGACCCGCTCTCCAATTCGCGGATTGCTCAGTAAGGCCGTGGGGGCCTGAACGAGAGATTGCACGGTGCGGGCTGCCGCAGGACGATTGACCACCGCAAGAAAATCAAAAAGTCGAGCGAGATCCGATAACGCCTTGCTCGTCCACTTCAACTCCATTAGTACGGCACCGGCAACGGCTTATCAGTCCCCAAACTTTCTGCCCAGGCCTGGACAGACTGATGATCAATCACCCGTCCGGCGTCAACGTCAGCCATTGCTTCACGAGTAAGTCGGCTGCGTTCCTCTTCCATATCGACCCAGTCGGCAAGCGCTTGCTTCACGATCCAGCCCCGTGAACGCTCCATCTTCGCAGCCATCTGATCGACTTTATCAGCCAGCTCCAGGGGTACATGGGCAGTCAGCACTTTGGTTGCAGCCATGATTTCGTCTCCAGGTGACAATTTGATGAGATGTGATTAGTTTCCAATCATAGTGATTTAAATCAGCTCAACAACCCCTGATACGCTCCGCTCATCGCTCATCTGAACGACGCGTTTATGATAGAGGGCCGCCAATTCACGAACTTGCGGATGTGCGGCACTCAACAGCGCCTTGCTCGCCACCCGCAGAAAATTCAGATTCCCACCGTCCAGCGCCTTGTGCAGCCAACCCAGCGCCTCATCGATCTTGCCCTCATCCGCCAGCACGGCTGCATAACTGAACTGCCCACGAAAATCCCCGCCAACTGCCGAACGTCGATACCAATCACGCGCAGCTTGCGGATCTGCCAGACAAACGCGTCCGTCTTCCAGATAACGGCCCAACAGATTCATCGACTTTGCATGGCCCAGTTCAGCGGCGCGGCGATAGAGATTTAGCGCTTGCAACTGATCTTCGATCACACCGCGCCCGGTCGCCAGCAGGTTGGCGTAGTTGTACATCGCCCAATCCAGTCCGGCTTCGGCGGCGACGCGATAATGCACCGCAGCGACAGAAGCGTCGGCCTCGCAGCCCCAGCCATGTTCATGACAACGGCCGAGCATGTTGTGCGCCATCAGGTGCCCGCGCTGAGCGGCTATCTCGAACCAGCGCAGCGCTAGCGGTTGATCCCGCGCGATGCCCTGCCCGTCCAACAGGATCTGCCCAAGCAAGGCTTGAGCATCGAGCACACCTTCGCGGGCCGCGATCAGAATCGCCTGAGCCGCGCGAGCGGGACTTTCATTGAGCATGGCTTTGAGCTGATCGCCGTCGAGCACTTCTTCGCGGCGCAGTTGAAAACTCATACCTCGACCCAGCGCCGCAACAGGTTGTGATACGTACCGGTCAGGCGGATCAGCGATGGGTGGTCGGGCATGTCCTGCGTCAGTTGCTGGATCGCCCCGTCCATCTCGAACAGCAGCGCGCGCTGGCTGTCTTCGCGGACCAGGCTCTGGGTCCAGAAGAATGAGGCATAGCGAGTGCCACGGGTGACGGCATTGACCTTGTGCAGGCTGGTGCCGGGGTACAGGACCATGTCGCCGGCGGGCAACTTCACGCGCTGAGTGCCGTAGGTGTCCTGGATTTCCAGTTCACCGCCGTCGTAATCCTCAGGCTCGCTGAAAAACAGCGTCGCCGACAAGTCCGTGCGCACGCGCTCGATGCTGCCTTTGGGCTGACGCACGGCGTTGTCGATATGAAAGTCGAAACTGCCACCCGCCGTGTAACAGTTCAGCAACGGAGGAAAAACCTTGTGCGGCAATGCCGCGGACATGAACAGCGGATTTTTCCACAACCGCTCCAGCATCGCCGCGCCGACTTCCTTGGCCAGCGCATGGCCTTCCGGCAGTTGCAGATTGTGCTTGGCTTTGGCCGACTGGTAGCCGGCAGTTATTTTTCCATCCGCCCAATCCGCCTGTTCCAGAACCTCGCGGATGCGCTGCACTTCTTCTTTAGCGAACACGCCGGGGATATGCAGCAGCATGGGGAAAAGACCTGAAGGCGAAGGGGTGGCAATGGTATTGATTCTTATTGCCCGTGTAAAACCCCCACGACGGATGAAACATCAAAAACCGTAAGGATAAATTGTAAAGAATGTAAATTCAGTGCGAATAGTAACGTTTCGCAATTGATACAAATACGCGTCTACCCTATATTCCGCGACCTCAAATCCTTGGGGAGGGGAATTCACATGTCACGCCAACAACCACAATTACAGGTCAGTTCACCGCGTTTACTCGCCTCTGCAATAGGCGTGGCGATCACTGCCGGCTCTGCTGGCCATATGGTGTTCGCCGCTGAGAAGACTGATGAAAAAGTGCCGAACGGAGCGATTTCCCTGGATGCCACGGCCATCACCGGCGAAGCCCAGGACCAGACTTCCTACAACGTGGAAAAAGCTTCCTCGCCCAAGTACACCGCGCCACTCGTAGACACGCCGCGCTCGGTCACGGTCATTCCGCAACAGGTTCTCAAGGACACCGGCGCACTGAATATGCAGGACGCGCTGCGCACCATTCCCGGCATTACCTTCGGTGCCGGTGAAGGTGGCAATCCACAGGGCGATCGCCCATTCATTCGCGGTTTTGATGCCCAGGGTGACACTTACCTCGATGGCGTACGCGATACGGGCTCGCAGAGCCGTGAAATCTTTGCCGTTGAATCGATCGAAGTCAGCAAAGGCCCGAACTCGGCGATCGGTGGCCGTGGCGCTGCCGGCGGTACCATCAACCTGGTCAGCAAAAAAGCTCACGTAGGCAACTCCTTCGATGGTGGTTTTACCTGGGGCTCGGACCACACCCAGCGTTACACGATGGATGGCAACTATCAGTTCAGCGACAGCGCTGCCGGTCGCCTGAATTTGATGAGCCACGAGAGCAATGTTGCCGGTCGTGACAAAGTCGACTACGACCGTTGGGGTATCGCGCCATCCCTGGTGTTCGGCCTGGGCACTGACACCCGGGTGAACCTCGATTACTACCATCTGGAAAGCAACGACACGCCGGACTCCGGGATTCCGTACTCCATCCCGACCGGTCTCGCGGCTGCTCGCACCAAGTCCAACCCGGACAAACCAAACGACGGTGGTGACAGCAGCAACTTCTACGGCCTGGACCGCGATTTCCGCAAGGGCCGTACCGATACCGCGACCTTCGCCATCGAGCATGACCTGAACGACGCGCTGGCCATCAAGAACACCCTGCGCCACGGTAGCAGCATGCAGGATTACATCCTGACCCAACCGGATGACAGCAAGGGCAACGTCAACAACGGCAGCGTCTGGCGCCGGGCCAACACCCGTGTCAGCAACACTGAAACCACCACCAACCAGACCGACCTGTTTGGTGATGTCTACATCGCCGGCTTCAAGAACAGCTTTTCCACCGGCATCGAATTCAGCCGTGAGGAAAGCCAGAAATCTTCGTACAACGTCAACACTGACACTACGCCGCTGACCACCGTTCCTGCAGCGAGCAACAACTGCCGCCCTGCGATCATCGGCGCACCCAGTGGCTACAACTGCACTTCGTTGTCGAATCCGAACCCGAACGATCCATGGAGCGGTGCGATTTCACGCAACTACGCCGGCACGGACACCAAGGCCAACACCTACGCGCTATACGTGTTCGACACCCTGGAATTGTCCGAGCAGTGGCTGGTGAACATGGGCCTGCGCTACGATCATTTCGACACTGACTACAAAACCTACAACGCTGCCGGCACGACGACCTCCAAAGGCGACGACATCAGCGAGTTCGTCACCGGTCAGTTCGGCGTGGTCTACAAGCCGGCGGAAAACGGCAGCATCTATGCATCTTACGCAACCTCGGCCACGCCACCGGGCGCAACCCTCGGCGAAGGCGTGGACGGCAACCCGTTGGGCGGCACACCGGATCGCAACGGCAACCTGCTGAGCAGCGACATGGAGCCGGAAACCACCAAAAACTACGAAATCGGCACCAAGTGGGACTTCCTGAATGATCGTCTGTCCCTGACTGCCGACATCTTCCGCACCGAGAAAGAAAACGCCCGGGTACAGGTCAATACCACGTCTTATGAAAACGTCGGCAAGACCCGCGTTCAAGGCTTCGAGCTGTCGGCCACCGGGAAGCTCACTGACAAATGGCAAGTCTTCGCCGGTTACGCCTTCATGGACAGCGAGCAAATCGATGGTGGTGACATGCCGGCCAACAGAGCCAACAACGGCAACCAGCTACCCAACACGCCGGAAAACAGCGCTAGCCTGTGGACGACTTATCAAGTCACGCCGAAGCTGACCATCGGTGGCGGTGCGTTCTACGTCGATGAAGTGTTCGGCAGCACCGCCAATACCACCATGGTTGACTCCTACGTTCGCTACGATGCAATGGCCGCCTACAAGCTGACCAAAAACATCGACCTGCAATTGAACGTGCAGAACCTGACCGACGAAACCTATTACGACAAAGCCTTCTCGAACCACTTTGCCAATCAGGCCGCCGGTCGTACCGCATTGCTGAGCACCAATTTCCACTTTTGATAGTTAGCACCCTGTAGGAGCGAGCTCCTACAAAGGACTTGGCCCCGTTCATCCACATGAACGGGGTTTTTGTGCGTAAAAAAGAATGCTTCTCGACAACTCACGGCATAATGCGCGCCGTGATCACAATTTTCGAACGGACAAGGCGAGCAACGTGTTGAAGAAAACCCTGTTCCAGTTGCACTGGTTTTTCGGCATCAGTGCCGGGCTGGTCCTGGCCCTGATGGGCATCACCGGGGCGACGGTGTCGTTTCAGGATGAAATCCTGCGCGCGCTCAACCCTTCTGTGTTGCAGGTCGAGAAGCAGGTCGCCGGCGTGCTGCCGCCCGCCGAACTGGTGGAAAAAATCGAAGGTGCGTCGGGCAAGAAAGTCTCGATGCTCTGGGTCGAGACCGACAGCGGCAACGCCGCGCGGGTGATCTTCACGCCGCCGCCGGGCGAACGTCGCGGGCAGATGCGTTACTTCGATCCGTACACCGCCGAGTTCATGGGCGATGCCACCGGGCAAGACTTCTTCGGCCTGATGCTGCAACTGCACCGTTTCCTCGCCATGGGCGATACCGGTCGGCAAATCACCGGTGCCTGCACGCTGATCCTGGTGTTTTTCTGCCTGTCCGGTCTTTACCTGCGCTGGCCGCGCCAGTGGAAAAGCTGGCGCGCCTGGCTAACGCTCGACTGGAAGAAAAAGGGCCGCAGCTTCAACTGGGATTTGCACTCGGTGGCGGGTACCTGGTGCCTGGTGTTTTACCTCCTGGCAGCGTTGACCGGGTTGTCGTGGTCTTACGAGTGGTACAACAAAGGCCTGACCCGATTGCTGTCCGATTCGCCGCAGACCGAGCGGGTTCGCGCCGGTCGTGGCCCGGCGCCTGCAGGTCCGGCACCGACAGCCGATTACGCCCTGATATGGAGCAGCATCTACAGCGCTGCCGGCCCGGCATTGAGTGCTTACAACATTCGCATGCCGCCAGTGGCCGGGCAACCGGCGACCGTGTTTTACCTGTTGAACTCCTCGCCGCACGACCGCGCGCTGAACCAGATCAGCCTCGATCCAGCCACCGGCCTCGTCAAGCGCCACGACCGTTACAGCGACAAGAGCCTCAAGGCGCAACTGCTGACCAGCATCTACGCGCTGCACGTCGGCAGTTACTTCGGGATGGTCGGACGGATCATCCTGACGATCAGCGCGCTGACCATGCCGCTGTTTTTCATCACCGGCTGGTTGCTGTACCTCGATCGTCGACGCAAGAAAAAGCAGATCAAGGACGCCCGCAAAGGTTTCGCACAACCGGGCAACGACATACCGGCGTGGCTGATCGGTTTCGCCAGCCAGAGCGGGTTTGCCGAACAACTGGCGTGGCAGACCGCCGGGCAATTGCAGGCCGCCGGCTTGCCGGTGAAGGTTCAGCCGCTGGCGAAACTCAGCGAACAGGACCTGCGTGATTCCAGCAACGCGTTGTTCGTGGTCAGTACCTTCGGCGACGGCGAAGCGCCGGACAGCGCCCGCGGTTTCGAACGCAAAGTGCTGGGCCGCGCGTCGACCCTGGAGAGCCTGAATTACGCGGTGCTCGGACTCGGTGATCGCCAGTATCAGCACTTCTGCGGTTTCGCCCGCCGCTTGCACACCTGGCTCGGCGAGCACGGCGGCAAGCACCTGTTCGCGCCTGTGGAAGTCGATTGCGGCGACCCTTACGCTTTGCGTCACTGGCAGCAGCAACTCGGTCTGCTGACCGGACAGGCGCCGGTGGACACCTGGCAAGCGCCGAGCTACGACAATTGGACACTCACCCGCCGCGAATTGATAAACCCTGACAGCAGCGGCTCGCCGGTGTACTTGCTGGGCCTGAGAGCCCCGACGACCAGTAGCTGGCTGGCCGGTGACCTGGTGGAAGTCTTGCCGCGCCACTGCCCGTGGGCGATCGAGCATTTCCTCGATGGCCTGGGCATTGATGGTCGGGCTACGGTGATCCTTGAGGGCCTGTCGCAACCTCTGGACCACGCCCTCGCCTCTCGACAACTGCCCGAGAACCGCGCCCATCTGGTCGGCTTGCACGCGCAAGCGCTGGTGGACGCGCTGGTGCCGTTGGCCATGCGCGAATACTCCATCGCCTCGATTGCCGCCGACGGCGTGCTGGAACTGATCGTGCGCCAGGAACTGCATCCCGACGGCAGTCTGGGCATTGCTTCCGGATGGCTGACCGAACATGCGCCGGTGGGCAGTACCATCAGCTTGCGGGTACGACGCAACAGCGGTTTCCATCTGCCGGTCGAACCGGTGCCGATGATCCTGCTGGGCAACGGCACCGGCCTGGCCGGGCTGCGCAGTTTGCTCAAGGCGCGGATTGCCGATGGGCAGCAACGTCATTGGCTGCTGTTCGGCGAGCGCAATCGCGAGCACGACTACCTGTGCCGCGCCGAGCTGGAAGAGTGGCTGATGTCCGGAGATATCGAGCGGTTGGATCTGGCCTTCTCACGGGATCAGGCCGAGAAGATTTACGTCCAGGATCGCCTGCGTGAATCAGGTGATCTGCTTAAGCAATGGCTGGCCGACGGCGCTGTCATTTATATCTGCGGCAGCTTGCAAGGCATGGCTTCGGGTGTGGATCACGTGCTCAACGAATTGCTGGGCATCGAAGAGGTCGAACGCCTGATCGAACAAGGCCGCTACCGCCGCGACGTTTACTGACACACACCAACCCCTGTGGGAGCGAGCTTGCTCGCGATGGCGGTCCAACAGCCAACAAAATTGTTGAATGTGAAGCCGACATCGCGAGCAAGCCCGCTCCCACAGGGGCCGAGTGTCGTCCATTAACCTTCTACCGGCTGCAATTTCTGTTCAAACACACTGACCCCGTCCAGATCCCGCAACACCACACTCATCTCCCCCGTCTGCCCCTCAATATTCACCTCGCCAAAAAACTGAAACCCGGCAAACGGCGACATGTTCTGTGCCGGTGGTGCCTTTTCGAACACCACTTCCGGACCAAAGGTTTTATCCAGCGGATCAGGCCCGAAGCTCCCCGCATTCAAGGGCCCGGCGACAAACTCCCAGAACGGTTCGAAGTCCTGAAACGCCGCACGATCCGGATGGTAATGATGCGCCGCGCAGTAATGCACATCCGCCGTCAGGAAAACGAAATTACGCACGTGTTGTGCCCGCAGAAAACCGAGCAATTCAGCGATTTCCAGTTCGCGCCCCTGGGCAGGTCCCGGATTACCATTGGCCACCGCGTCCCAGCGCGCCACGCCGGGGCTGACTTCGCCGTCGGGTACACCCAGGCCGATGGGCATGTCGGTGGCGATGACTTTCCACTGGGCCTGAGAGCCTTTCAATTCACGCTTGAGCCAGTCCAGTTGCTCGCGCCCGAGAAAAGGTTTTGCGGCGCCCAGGTTGTCGTCATTGGCTTCGCGATAACTGCGCATGTCGAGCACAAACACATCGAGCATTGGCCCGTAACCGAGCTTGCGATAAATCCGCCCGCCGCTATCGGCGCTCTGCAGACGCATCGGTGCATATTCGAGCCAGGCCTGACGCCCGCGCCCCACCAGGCCATGGATGTCCTTGCTCTTGTATCGTTCATCGAGTTGCTTGCCGGGCGACCAGTTGTTCACCACTTCATGGTCGTCCCACTGCCAGATCTGCGGCACTTCGGCGTTGAAGCGGCGGACGTTTTCGTCCATCAGGTTGTAGCGGTAATTGCCGCGATACTCGTCGAGGGTTTCGGCGACTTTGCTCTTGGCTTCGCTTGTGATGTTGCGCCACACGCGGCCGCTTTCGGTGGTGAGTTGCGCCGGTATCGGGCCGTCCGCGTAGATGCCGTCGCCGCTGTGGATAAAGAAGTCCGGCAGGCGTAATCGCATGGCTTGGTAGATGCGCATGCCGCCGATGTCCGGGTTGATGCCGAAACCCTGGCCGGCGGTGTCGCCGCTCCAGACGAAACGGATGTCGCGCTGGGTCTGCGGTACGCTGCGCAAGTGACCAAACCAGGGTTCGCTGGCGACGCCGGTCTGGGCGTCTTCGAAGTGCACGCGATAGAAAATCGCCTGATCGGCGGGCAGGCCGGTCAGCTCCACCCGCGCGGTGAAATCGCTGCGAGCATCGGCCAGGGGCGAGACGAATCGGCGCGGGTTGCTGAACACACTGCGCGTGTCCCACTCCACCACCATCCGCGCCGGACGGTCGCTGCGGCTCCAGACCATCGCCCGGTCACCCAGCACGTCGCCCGATTGCACGCCATCGGTGAGTTGCGGTCGATCCTTGACCGAAGCGATCACCGCCGGCGCGAGGCCGGGCAACAACAGCCCGGCGCCGACCGCTTGCATGACACGACGGCGACCGAGGTCGAATTCGCTCATAGTGCTCTCCCTGAAAAAGGAAAACTAAAACATGGCCGTGTGACCCCGGACATGACACAGCACCTGCCTACAGGGTCTGCGTCTGATCTCCCACACGGGTGGAAATGATCATCGTGAGGCACACAACTTTTCAAGACGTTTCCTACAACGTATCTTGTTGCCGCGTTTCGGTATCGACTCCATAGTTCGGGCTCGCGGAAAAATCCGCGAACGACCTTGGCCGGTCGACCACACCAAACGCATCAGCGTCATTGTTTAGACATTTTCATGTCTGGATGTCGTGTTATGGCAGCTGTGCGCGGGACACCTTAGGGTGTGCCGGGGTTGGGTGTGCCGGTCGGCCAACCCGCACACAGCTGCCACCTTTTTCGCTTGGCCGCAAACGGTGGTAGCTCTATTTGGAGTTACACCTATGTTCCAAGTCATGCCCCGTTACCTCCCAATCGACACCTACGACGCCGAAACACCAGTGCTCTTCGTCAACACCCACAAAGAACTCAGTGAACTCACCGCCTGCGCCATGCATCGCTTCACCGTGGTTCGCGATTTGGCGGATACGCTGACCAGCCTCAATCTAAAAAACACTTCCGACTGCGACCTGACCCGCATCACCCGCGCCGTGCATCTGCTCATGCGTGAGGGCTGTGCGGTACTAAACGTGGTTCAGGCGCGGGCGTTGCAGCGGGAGAATGAGTACAAAACCACGATTTAGCGGTGTAGCCACTGACGTCATCGCGAGCAGGCTCGCACACAGGGGATCAGTGTCGTACACAGACTTTGCGTCCGCTGGAGATACCCTGTGGGAGCGGGCTTGCTCGCGAAAGCGGACTTCCAGCCAACATAATTGCTGAATGAAAAATCGCATCCGCGAGCAAGCCCGCTCCCACATTGGATTGGGGTCAGGCGTTGACGGGTTCTGCTGCTACCTCCACCGCTTCCGGTCGCTTGAGCAGCGCATACGCCACAGCTGTCACCAGACTCCCCGCCACAATCGCCAGCAAATACAGCAGCGCATGGTTGATCGCATTCGGGATCGCCAACACGAACAACCCGCCGTGCGGCGCCATCAGTTTGCAGCCGAAGTACATCGACAACGCACCCGTCAGCGCACCACCGGCAATGCTCGCCGGAATCACCCGCAATGGGTCCTTGGCGGCAAACGGAATCGCGCCTTCAGAGATGAAGCACAGCCCCAGCACCAATGCCGCTTTACCGGCTTCGCGCTCAGCCTGGGCAAACTTGCGTCGAGCAATAAAGGTGGCGATGCCCAGGCCAATCGGCGGCACCATGCCGGCCGCCATGGTCGCGGCCATCGGCGCATAACTCTGCGAGGCCAGCAACCCCACCGAGAACGCATAGGCCGCCTTGTTGATCGGCCCGCCAAGGTCGACGCACATCATCCCGCCCAGCAACACACCGAGCAGAATCGCGTTGGTGGTGCCCATGCTGTCAAGAAACTGGGTCAGCCCGGTGAGCATCCCGGCCACCGGTTTGCCAACCACGTAGATCATCACCAGACCGGTGAACAAACTCGCCAGCAACGGGATGATCAGAATCGGTTTCAGCGCTTCAAGACTTTGCGGCAATCGTGCATATCGATTGATCGCCTGCGCCGCGTAACCGGCGATGAAACCGGCAATGATCCCGCCGATGAAACCGGCCCCCAACGTGCTCGCCAACAAGCCACCAATCATCCCCGGCGCGAGGCCCGGGCGGTCGGCGATCGAGTAGGCGATGTAACCCGCCAGCAGCGGCACCATCAGCTTGAACGCGGTCTCGCCGCCGATCTGCATCAGTGCGGCGGCAAGCGTGCCCTCCTCCTTGAACGCGGTGATGCCGAACACGAACGACAACGCAATCATCAGACCGCCCGCCACCACCATCGGCAGCATGAACGACACACCGGTCAGCAGGTGTTTGTAGACGCCGGACTTCTCCTGTTTGGCCGGCCCCTTGGCACCCGTCGCAGCACTTTCCTGCGTGCCTTCAGCCAGCGCTTTATTCAGCGTCGCCTCGGCTTGTTTCAGCGCGATGCCGGTGCCACAACGATAGATTTTCTTGCCGGCAAAACGCTCGGTGGCGACTTCGATGTCGCAGGCCAGCAACACCACATCAGCCTCGGCAATCGCTGCCGCACTCAAGGGATTGCGCGCGCCGACCGAGCCCTGGGTTTCGATCTGCAAGTCATAACCCAGACGTTTGGCCGCTTGCTGCAAGGCTTCAGCGGCCATGAAGGTATGCGCAACGCCGGTCGGGCATGCGGTAATCGCGACCAGGCGCGGGGCGTTTTTAGTGACGGCAGCGGAGTCGATAGCGGCTTCGGGCGCGACGTAAACCTGCGCTTCTTCAGCACCGCGCCGCAGCACGGCTTCGACATCTTGCAGGGCTTGCGCCGGGGTACTCTGGAAAACCCGTTTGCCGACGAACCGCGACATGTCCACCGGCGCGCTGGTCACCAGCAAGACCCACTCGGCGCCCTCAAGGGTGGCGGCCGATAACTGGCGCTCTGGATGCGCCGCATCAGTGACTTCGACGCTGGTGCTCCAGCCCTGCCGCTGCGCTGCGGCATCGAGCAAACGGGCGCACAGCACACTGGTGACCATGCCGTTCGGACAGGCCGTAACAATGGCTAACTTCATGACAAACCCTCTTATTGTTCTGTCAGGGGACGCACGCGCACACCCTGTTCAAGCCGCGCCAATTGAGCCGCGTCGCCGATTCCGAAACCGATCTGGGTCACCGCCATCGCGGCAATCGCCGTGGCGGTGCGCAGGGTCTGTTCCGGCGTGTCGGCGCTGAGCAGACCGTGAAGCATGCCGGCCAGCAACGAATCCCCTGCGCCCACTGTGCTGGCGACGCGAACCTTGGGCGGCGAGGCATGCATCGCCGAGCCGACACTGAACCAGTTCACGCCGTCGGCCCCGTGGGAAATCACCACGTGCTCGATGCCTTGCGCGTGCAAGCGGCTCGCTGCTTCGGCTTGGGCCGCGACCGAAACCACCTCGCAGCCGAGCACTTCGGCCAGTTCTTCCGTGTTCGGTTTGATCAGCCACGGACCCGCCTTGAGCGCCGCGCGCAACGCTTCACCACTGGTGTCCAGGGCGACGTTCAGCCCGAGGTTTTTCAAGCGCTGAACCAACGCCTGCAACCACTCAGGACTGATGCCTTGCGGCAAGCTGCCGGCGACGACGACCGCGTCGTGCCCGGGCGCAATCTGCTCCAGTCGATCCAGCAACGCCTGCTGCGCCGCCTCGCTGACCATCGGTCCCGGGCCGTTGATGTCGGTAATGCGCCCGTCGCTTTCCGCCAGTTTGATATTGCTGCGGGTTTCCCCGGGGACGCGGATAAACGCGTCGACAAAACCGCGTTTGGCGAACAGGGTTTCGAACGCTTGAAGATTGTCTTCGCCGAGAAAACCGCTGACGGTGAGCTGATGCCCGAGGTCCGCCAGCACCTGCGCCACGTTCACGCCTTTACCGGCAGCGTGGGTGTGCATGTCGTCGCTGCGATTGACCTGACCGGGTTCAAGGCGCGGCAACTGCACTGTCAAATCCAGCGCCGGGTTGAGGGTCAAGGTGAGAATCCGGGCCATTACAGAGCCTCCACTAATGCGCGCACTTCATTCGCGCTGCCCACGGCCAGCGCCTGTTGGGCAAGGGTTTCAGTCTGGGTCAGGCTGAGTTCGCGGATGCGCGCCTTGACCTCGGCAATGCTGCGGCCCGACACGCTCAACTCATCCACGCCCAGGCCGACCAGCACCGGCACGGCCAGCGGATCAGCCGCCAGTTCGCCGCACACGCCGACCCATTTGCCATGGGCATGGGCCGCACGCACGGTGATGTCGATCAGTTGCAGCACCGCCGGGTGCAAGCCGTCAGCCTGGGCCGACAAGGTCGGGTGACCACGGTCGATGGCCAAGGTGTATTGCGTGAGGTCGTTGGTGCCGACGCTGAAGAAGTCGACTTCCTTGGCCAACACCGGCGCGAGCAATGCCGCCGAGGGCACTTCGATCATGATGCCCAGTTGCAGATCGGCCACCGGAATTTCCAGACGCAGCCGCTCGGTCATGTCTCGCGCCTGACGCCACTCGTCAACGCTGCCGACCATCGGGAACATGATGCGCAGCGGACGGTTGTCAGCCGCACGCAGCAGGGCGCGCAATTGCGCTTCCATGATCTGCGGACGCTGCAAGGTCAGGCGAATGCCGCGTACGCCGAGGAACGGGTTTTCTTCTTTCGCGATCGGCCAATAGGGCAACGGCTTGTCACCGCCGACGTCGAGGGTGCGCACCACCAGTGGCCGACCGGCGAGGCCATCGAGCACACGGCGGTATTCGACTTCCTGAGTCGCTTCGTCCGGCGCCTGCGAGTGGGCCATGAAAATCAGTTCGGTGCGCAGCAGTCCAATGCCTTCGGCGCCCTGCTCCACGGCGCTGGTGACGCCGGCGCTTTCACCGATGTTGGCGAACACTTCCACCGCATGTCCGTCGGTGGTCAGCGCCGGTTGATGACGTTGTTCGGCCGCCGCTTTCAAGCGTTGCTCGCGGGTGTCGCGCTCTTCGGTGGCGCGCTGCAAGGTCGCCGCATCGGCGTTTACATGCAAGCGACCGCGCTGGCCATCGAGCAGCAACGGCGTGCCCGGCGCCAGCAGCAACACCGCCGCACCCGCACCGACCAGGGCCGGAATGCCCAGTGCTCGGGCGACGATGGCGCTGTGCGCGGTGGCGCCGCCACGGGCGGTGAGGATCCCGGCGACACGGGTTGGATCAAGACGCGCCACGTCGGAAGGGCCGACTTCGTCCATCACCAGAATGTAGGGTTGATCGGGTTCACTCGGGGTTTCGACCCCGCTCAGTTGCGCCAGCACTCGTCTGCCGATGTCGCGCAAATCTGCCGCACGTTCGGCGAGCAAAGCATCCTGCAGCGATTCCTGTTGTTTCGCCGCCGCTTCGATCACCGCCATCCACGCCGCTTCAGCGCTTTCGCCCTGCTTGAGGCGGGTCTCGACTTCATCGGTCAAGTCCGGGTCGTCGAGCATTTCCTGATGGGTGACGAAGATTTCGCGAATGGCTTTGGATTTGCTGCGTTCGATCAAGCCTTCGATGTCGCGACGCACGTCCGCGAGCGCTTGCTTGAGACGTTCGCGCTCGATGGCGGCAGACTCACCACGCATGGGGTAATCGATGGTTTGCAGCACTTGAATATGCGCCGGGCCAATGGCGATGCCCGGCGCAGCGGGGATGGCCTGAACCAGACTGCCGGACGCCGGCGCGAGCAGGACTTCGGCCACGTCAGTGAGCACTTCGCGCTGTTGGCTCACCGCCGGCAGCGGCTCGACTTCTTCACCGAGACCTTCTTCGATGGCCGCCAACAAGGCTGGCAAAGCGTCGGCGGCGATGCTTGGCTCGGCGACAAATTCCAGCACCTGACCGCGACGGGCGCCAAGGCTGAGCAACTTGCTCAAGCTCTTCACCGACACGGCGCTGTCCTGACCGTCGACGATGCGCACGCGGATTTCGCCTTCAAAACTTTTCGCCAATTGCGCGAGGATTTTCGCCGGCCGCGCGTGCAAACCGTGGGCATTGGCCAGCGCAATGCGCGCGCTCGGCCAGTCCGCCGGCAGTTCACCGCCGAGCACTTCGAGGACTTTACGGCTGCTGGTGGCGCGGCCCAGTTCATGGCCACGGCCTTCGATCAGCAACGCACAAAGGCGTTCGAGCAAGGCCTGATGGGCCTCGCCAAGGCTGGCCAGGCAGAACAGACCGCTGAGCGGCTGACCGAGATAACGAATCGGTTTATCCGGGGTCACAAAGGCCAGGCCCGGGCGCTTGACCGTTTGTTCGCTGTGCAACCACCACAAGCCATCGCCGAGTGGCAGCGCTTCGACCTGTTGCAAGACAGCAGAGAAACCATTGCTCACACAATCCGCCTGACGCAGCAAACGGGCACCGCGCCAGACCAGTTCTTCAAAGTCATCGGCCGACACACCCAGGCCAATCATCTGTGCATCCAGCGCCAGTTCCTGTGGAGCGCCTTGCAGCAGTTTCAGCAACGCCTCGGCAGAACTGGCGCGACGCAGGGCCTGGCCCAGATCGGTCTCGCCGAGGGCGCGGGTCAGCAACTGGAGAAGTCGCAAGTGTTCATCGGATTTAGCGGCGATACCGATCGCCAGGTAGACAATCTGACCGTCGCCCCAGTCCACACCTTCGGGAAACTGCATCAGCCGCACGCCGGTGGAAAACACTTGGTCGCGGGTTTCCGGCGTACCGTGGGGGATGGCAATACCTTGACCGAGAAAGGTCGAGCCCTGGGCCTCGCGCGCTTGCAAACCAGCGAGATAACCCTCGGCCACAAGACCATCGGCGACCAGATGCTGAGCCAGTAAATGCAACGCTGCGGATTTGTCCACGGCCGACTGGCCCATGGAAATCTGCTCTATCGTGAGCTCGAGCATGCTTTCTCCTTTTTGGCACCTTCAGGCGCCAGGTATTGTTTTGAATGAATCAGCTTAGGCCGTTGGTGATCACTTTTGGCGGTTTCGCGGCAGAACCGGCCAAATGAACCTAAAGCGTAGAAAATACGCTTGCTGAAACGTTTAATCTAGAATGATTGGCACGTTACTCGATAATGTTCCATCCTTGAAGTCCAACTTGTCGGATACGTTGCGACAATAGCTGCCGGCCTGAATCGAGTAGGATTGACGAAAATGTCGGCCGACAAACAAGGAAACCCGAGTTGAAACTCAGTGATATCGCCCAACTGGCCGGTGTGTCGGTGACCACCGCCAGTTATGTCATCAATGGCAAGGCCGAACAGCAACGCATCAGCAGCGCCACCGTCGAGCGCGTGCGCGCGGTCGTCGAGCAGCATGGCTTTACGCCCAATCCCCAAGCGGCCGGGTTGCGCAGTCGACACACCCGCACATTGGGATTCATTCTGCCAGACCTCGAAAACCCCAGTTACGCGCGAATCGCCAAACTGCTGGAGCAAGGTGCCCGAGCCCGCGGTTATCAGTTGCTGATCGCCAGCTCCGACGATGCGCCGGACAGCGAACGGCAATTGCTGCAACTGTTCCGCGCCCGGCGTTGCGACGCGTTGATCGTCGCCAGTTGCCTGCCCGCCGGTGACGACAGTTACCGTCAGTTGCAAGCCAAGGGTATTCCGATTATCGCCATCGACCGGGTCATGGAGCCTGAGCATTTCTGCTCGGTGATCAGCGATGATCGCGAAGCCAGCCTGCAACTGACGCGCAGCCTGCTTGATCCGCTGCCCAAGCAGATCGCCCTGATCGGCGCGCGCCCTGAACTGAGCATCAGCCAGGAGCGGGCGGCCGGTTTCAAAGAAGCGCTGGCCGGTTTCAAAGGCGAAGTCCTGATCGAACACGGCGAATCGTTCAGCCGCGAGTGCGGCAAGCAGTTGATGGAAGAAATGCTGCAGCGTCTGGGTCATTTTCCGGATGCGTTGGTGACCACGTCCTACGTGTTGCTTCAGGGCGTATTCGACGCATTGCATGACTTCCCGCTGAAGACCCGTCCGCTGCGCCTCGGCACGTTCGGCGACACGCAGTTGCTGGACTTCCTGCCGCTGCCAGTCAACGCCATGGCGCAGCAGCATCAGTTGATCGCCGACAAAGCGCTGCAACTGGCCCTCGCCGCCATCGAGCAGTCTGATTACCAGCCCGGCGTGCAAGCCATCGCGCGGACCTTCAAGCAGCGTATTCGCCAGGACTGAACCGTGGAGCTGATCGACAGCCACACTCATCTGGATTTTCCGGACTTCGACGAGGATCGTCAGGCGCTGCTCGCCGAGAGCCGCGCCCTCGGCGTACGGCGGATGGTGGTGTTGGGGGTTTATCAGGCCAATTGGCGGAGGGTCTGGGATATGGTGCAACGCGATCCCGATCTGTATGCCGCGTTCGGTTTGCACCCTGTGTATCTGGATGATCACCGCCCTGAAGACTTGCACGAACTGGGTGACTGGCTGACCCGTCTGGCCGGTCACCGCCAGCTATGTGCAGTGGGCGAAATAGGCCTGGATTACTTCATCGAAACCCTCGACCGTGAGCGCCAGCAGGCGCTGTTCGACGCGCAACTGCAACTGGCGGCGGACTTTAACCTGCCGGCGTTGATTCACGTGCGGCGTAGCCATGCGGCGGTGATTGCCACGCTCAAGCGCTTCAAGTTAAAACGCGCGGGCATCATTCACGCCTTCGCCGGCAGCAAGGAAGAGGCTCGCGAGTACATCAAGCTCGGTTTCAAACTGGGCCTTGGCGGCGCGGCGACCTGGCCGCAGGCCTTGCGCATGCACCGCGTGCTGGCCGAGCTGCCGCTGGAATCGGTGGTGCTGGAAACTGACTCACCGGACATGGCGCCCGCCATGTTTGCCGGCCAACGTAATAGTCCGACGCATTTGCCGGCGATTTGCGAGGCGCTGGCGGGGATCATGGCGGTCAGTCCGGATCAATTGGCGGCCGTCAGCACCGCCAATGCCTGTGAGTTGTTTAACTGGTAGTCGTTACACAATACCTGTGGGAGCGAGCTTGCTCGCGATGGCGGTCTAACATCCGCATTGATGTTGCCTGACACACCGCTATCGCGAGCAAGCTCGCTCCCACAGGGAACCGGTTCCAGCATCAAACCCGGAACGCGCTGATCAGCTGTTTGAGCTCCACCACCTGAGCCGACAACGCCCGACTGGCGTCTTCGGTCTGATGCGCACCTTCAGCGGTGCGCTCGCCGGCACGGTTGATCTCGACGATGTTCTGGTCGATGTCGTGCGCCACGGCAGTCTGTTGTTCCACTGCGGCGGCGATCTGCTGGTTCTGGTCGACGATCATTCCCACCGCCCCAAGGATATTTTCCAGCGCCTGCTGGACCTTTTCCGACTGCCCCACCGTGCCATTGGCCATTTGATGGCTGGTGCCCATGGCCTTCACCGCCGCACCGACACCGCTATGCAGTTTGGCGATCATCTGCTCGATTTCCTCGGTGGATTGCTGAGTGCGTTTGGCCAGGGTCCGGACCTCGTCCGCCACCACCGCAAAACCTCGACCCTGCTCGCCCGCCCTCGCCGCCTCGATGGCCGCGTTGAGCGCCAGCAGGTTGGTCTGCTCAGCGATGCTTTTGATCACTTCCAGCACGCGGCTGATGGACTGGCTGTCGCTGGCCAGTTGATTGATCACCAGCACCGATTGATCGATCTCGCTGGCCAGTGCGGCAATGCTGCCCTGTTGCGATTGCACCAGACCGCGCCCGCTGATGGTCTCGTCGTTGACGCTGTGGGCGCTGCTGACCGCCGCCGCGGCACTGCGTGCCACCTCCAGCGACGTGGCCGACATCTGATTCATGGCCGTGGCAACCTGTTCGATCTGGGTGCGCTGCCCCGCTACGGCCTGGTTACTCTGGGCTGACACATTTTCGACCTGACCGGCCTGACGCTCGACTTCACCGACGGTGTGGCCGACACGCTCGATCAAGTCATGGATCTTCTTCACGGTGCCGTTGAACACCTCTCCCAACTCGCCCAGCTCATCGCGGCTATTGGCATTGAAGGTCACGGTCATGTCACCGGCCGCCACTTTGTCCATCATCGCGCCAAGACGCTTGAGGGTGGTGCGGGTCGAGGCGTAAAAGCCGCCATAGAGGTAGAAGATCAATACAAACACCACCGACAACGCGACGGCCTGCAGGACCATATGCGTGCGGTTCTCGGTCAGTCGCTGCTGCAATTGGGTATCGAGAAATTTCAGGGTGGCTTCGTTGAGTTGGTAAGTCTGGTCCATCAGGCCGGTGACCTGATCGTAAAAGGCCTGCCACGGCGCATCGAGGGTGTCGGCCATCACTACGTGTTCTTCAAACAGTTCACTGGCCTTTTTCAGCGACGCCTTACTGCTCTCGGCCTGGGCCGCCAGCGTTTCGCGCGCCGCTTTGCTCGAGCCCAGCGCGTCCTGCAACTTCAGGCTGTATTCGGCCTGCAACTTTTCGATCTGAGCCAGCAACTCGTCGAAACGGGTGCTCGACGACGAATTGAGAAACCCTTGCCCCAGCGAGTAAGAGCCCATTGCGCGGCCATCGCCCAAGATCTGGGTGACGGGCGGCGTGACGTTGGTGACGAGCTCGGTGAGCTGACGCATGTCGCTCTGATTGTCACGGCTCAAACCCGCCTGACTGGCGATGATCTGGCTGAAAATCTGTGCGTTGCCGAGCAACTTGCCGATCAGCGCACTTTTGCTCTGCAGGGAGTTTTCCGCTTGCTGGGCCTTGAACGCGGTGATCATTTCATCGCGTTTGCCATCGAAAACCGTGATCTGTTCCGAATCGGTGGTCATCGCCGTCAGCCCTTGCAGGCGGACCAGAACGCTTTGTTCCAGGGCAGTGATCTTGGGTTCGAGATTGCCGGCCTTGCCGGATTGGCCGAGGATGACGTTGATCTGCACCAGGTTATTCAGGGTTTCCAGATCGCGTCGCAGGGCCAGGCTGCTGCCCAGCAAATCCAGGCTCTGCAGTTCGACCTGAGTGCCCTGGAATTCACGATAGGAATCGCGTACCAGGTAAAAATTGGTCACCAGCATCGGCACTAGGAACAGAACGCTGATCAGGCTGAACTTCATGCCGAAGCTCAGGCGATTCATTAGCGCGACGGCGGGATAGAGCAAGCTCTTCACTGGAAGTCTCCCTTTTGAATTCTTATTTTTATTGGCACGCACTGACAGACAGCAGATAGCCACTATTCAGTGCTATCTCTGTATAGCTCAAATCGGCGGGGGGGTTTGTAACTTAAGGTTAACGTGAGAGAGGGCACGGTCCTTGTAGGAGCAGAGCTTGCTTGCGAAGACGTTGTGTCAGGCAACTTAACTGTTGAATGACATACCGTCTTCGCGAGCAAGCTCTGCTCCGACAGAGGTCGGTGTATTTAGGGAAGGACGGTCCACAAGGCAAAACCGGCGTACCAGAGCACCGCCGCCCGCAGCAGCAATTCCCAGATCCGGTCGAGACTGTTGATGCCGTCCGGCCCAACCACCGGCGCAGGAATTTCACCCGCCACCAGCCCGACCTTCTCGATCAACCGTGCGGCGCTGATGTTCCAGTTCAGCAGTTCGTGCAGCATCACCCGGCTGACCGCCACAAAGTTGCCAACCAACGCGAAGCTGGCCGCCAGCAGACGCACCGGCACCCAATCGAACGCATGGCGCAATTGTGCGGCGCGCTCGACGACAGCGAGGTTCTGCCCATGTTCTTCGGCAAGTGCCAGCAGTCGATAGCTCAGCGCCGCCACCGGGCCCAACAGGAAGTACCAGAAAATCACCGCAAAAAAGCTCTGGTACGCCTCCCAGAGCAGATGCCCTTCAACCCGTTCCAGCAGTTGCTCGCCGCTGTCGGCGCAGATATTCAGATCGCGTTCTGCCACGTGAGCGGCAGCTTGCAGGTCTTCCCGGCGCCAGGCATCGCGAAACGGCCCGAGACCGGCTAGCAAATCACCGCGACCCAGGCTGTAGATAACCACCAGCAAATGCACCGGCAACGCCAACAGACCGTAAGCAACCGGTTCCAGAACCACCAGGAGCAGGCCCAGCAGCGCCACCGGCAGCAACACCAGAATCACCAATATCAACCACGGACGATTGACTAGGCGCGGACTGACTTCAAGCTTGTGCAGCTCGCGCACCCAGCCGCCGTCACGTTGAATCCGATGGCGCAGGGCCGAGAATTTCTCGATCCACACCGCCAACAGCAACACCAGAAAACTCATTATTGTTCCTCTTTAGCCAGGGCAGCGCGATATCGCGCCCAATCGAACGCCGGTCCCGGATCGGTCTTGCGCCCCGGCGCGATGTCGCTATGCCCGCAGATGCGCTGTGCGGTAATGGCCGTGAAGTTGCTTTGCAACTGCAAGGTCAGGGTCGTCAACGCATCATACTGAGCGTCGGTGAACGGCAGATCATCCGTGCCTTCGAGCTCGATGCCCACGGAAAAATCGTTACAGGTTTCCCGACCATCGAAACATGACACGCCCGCATGCCACGCACGCTCAAGACAAGAGACAAACTGAGTCACGGTGCCGTCACGCTCAATCAGAAAGTGCGCAGATACCCGCAGGTTTGCGATCCCTTCAAAGTAAGGATGTTCTGTGACATCCAGCCGATTCTGGAAAAATTCCTGCACCTTGCCGGTGGCGAACTGCGCCGGCGGCAGACTGATGTTGTGGATCACCAGCAGGGATACTTCGCCCGTGGGGCGCGCATTGAAGTTGGGTGAAGGGCAGATATTCACGCCCTGGCACCAACCGCTCGCGGGGTCCAACTGCATACAGGTTCCTTCAACGTCGACTGTGTGGGCGCCCAGTATGCCGTGATAGCCCCTCGGCGCGCGATCACTTGCCGCGATCGAGACGCCGCAGGTTGCCGATCACCGACTCCAGAGCCCGGTCGAAGAGCAAGGTGTCGTCCAGGGCTCGCACCGCGCCACGGCGAAAATCCAGCGCCAGGCCGGTACGGCTGCGCTCCAGTACTTTCATCCCGGTGCGGTCGACGAAAATGTAGTTGCCCGTGGCCTCGATGATCGCCGCCAGCTTGCAGCGCAGGTTGTGATCCTCATCCTCCTGAAACTCGACCCAGCAACCCACGTGAAGTTGATCGACCTGAACCAGGCCCGCATCGTCCGTCGGCAAGCGTACTGAGGTCGACACCACCGTTCCTTCATCGGCGGTACGCAGGACAATTTCTTCTTGCACTTGCACCATCACCGGCGAATCGGCCTCGTGGGTGGGTGCAAGTGTCTGATCCCGGCGTTCAAACCGTTGAACGTGCAGGCTTTCCAGCTCACTGAAAAACTCCCCGGTGGCGAACGGATCAAACGCTGAACGGCTCAACCCGTCACGCAAGGACTTGAGCAACCCCGGTACCAATGCCAACAGACGCAAATTCGTATCAGGTTCGTCATGGCGCTGCACGCTCCAGACCAGTTGCTCCACAGTTTGCACATCGGCATGCCATTCGGCCGATTGATCGCCATGCTTGAGGCAGGTCAGCAGCAGCACTTGGCTCCAGGCCTCCTGGAGAAACGCTATCACCCGTTGTGGCAACGTTTTGCCCAACAGCACCTGATTCAAGGCCTGCTCGACGCGCTGACGGGCCAGTTGGGTTTTGGCGCGGCCTTCCTCGGCGTCGCGGGTGCGTTGTTCCAGCAACTCGCTGCGACGTCGCTCGTCGCTGGTGAACGCGAGAAAGTCCGCCAGCAGTTCGGAAAAAATCGCCGGATCGTCGACAAAATCGTTCAACAAACGCTGAACGACTTGTTCGATACGCAGGTACAGACTGTCGCGCTGATGGTCATCGCACTCGCCCCAGCCCATGGCGGCAGCGGCGATTTCGTTGAGCAGACGACGAGCCGGATGGCTGCTTCGACTGAAAAAACTCTTGTCGAGCACGGCCACTTTCAGCATCGGGATCTGCAAGCGACCGATCAGCGCCTTGAGAGAATCCGGCAGGTTGCGGTCATCGAGGATGCATTCGAACAGCATGGCGATCAGGTTGATCACGTCCTCATCGGCCACGCCGACTACGCGCGACTTGCCGCTTTTCACGCTGCTCCGGGTGAGCAACTGTTCAAGCTGACTGCGCAAGTCGAAGTCGTCCCTGACGGCCGGGAGCGGCACGTATTGCTGCAAGTGCGATAGCAGGCGCAACAGATCGCGGGTCGAAATCGGCTGCGCCGGGGCGCTGACTTCCAACGTCGGCGCGACACTGCCGCGTACGTGGAACAGCAGCTCCTGCAGCGCGGCGAAAACTTCCCGCACGCCCTCGTCGGCCGGCGTGCCGTTGATCAGGGTAGCGACTTCTGCAGAGTCTGCATCGACACTGGCCTGAGCAAGATCAGTAGCGCGCCGCGCCCGGGCCGGCTTAAGGTCGGGCAAGATACCGGTGGCGATCAGCAGTTGGTTGGCTTCAGCGTAGATCTCATCGGCATCGCTGAGCACATAGCGTTCGAAAAGTTTCAGGATGATCAGCTTTACCTTGATCTCCACCCCGAGGTTGCGCCCGGCCTGCATGAAATACTCACAGAGCATCGCCGGTCCCAGCGGATTGTGCTGAGTCACCAGTTTCTTGCCCATCAAGGTGCTGAGTCGGGCGGTCAGTTGGTCAAGTGCAAAACCGTCGCGGTTCAGTACTTTATTGATCATCGCGTCCACCGCCACGCGACGCTCCAGGTCATCGCTTGGCTGCGCCGTCGAAGCTTCCAGGTCCAGTGCCTGCGGTAGTGCTGTCTTGACGCTATCGCTGAGGCGCAGGAAAGCCTCAAGAAATTGATCGAGAAAAACCCGTTCGATACTTTTGCGCTTCAGGCGCAAGTCGCGCATGGCTTCGAAGAAGATGTTCTGCTCGACATCGTTTCTGGCGCGGTCAGCCATTTCGAACAGCGTGTCGTCGGCGTTATCGAACAGCTCCTGCAAACAATGCCGGAGCTGTAGCGCGGCCTTGTCGCGAACCTGAAGCAGCGTCACAGGCACACGGGCGAGCGGTGCAGGTATTGCCTGAGCAGTAGCCACCCTGTGCAAAGGCACTACATTCCCGTCGTTGTGCATCCTGGCCTCCTGAAACGGTGATGCGGCGGTAGATCGGCGCGCCGACACGTCAAAGCTATGACGTCAAATGAAAGGCGCATTATCTTGCAAAAGATGTCCCGTGTGCCAGCGGACTCTGTGCGCCTTATTAAAATAGACGTGTCAGATTGACCGCCGCTGAACGCTAATTGCTCGGGCAAATCGACCAAATGCAGGTTTCAGCGCGACCGGAAGATCTCTCACGCCTTGGGTTGCCCCGTACCATGGCCCTATAATCGGGCCACTTTGTTTCTGGAGTCCGTTATGCCGAATCTACGTCTCGCCGATTTGACCGCCGAAATCGAAGCCAACGTGCGCCGTGCGTTGCTCGAGGACATCGGCAGCGGCGACATCACCGCGCAGCTGATCCCGGCCGAACGCCTGGCCAAAGCCACCATTATCACGCGTGACGCCGCTGTCATCGCCGGCACCGCCTGGGTCGAAGCAGTTTTCCGGCAGCTGGACCCGCGAGTGGCTGTTCATTGGCAGGTGCGTGATGGCGAACGTGTGCAGCCTAATCAGGCACTGTTCCACCTCGAAGGCCCTGCGCGCTCGCTGCTCACAGGCGAACGCTGCGCACTGAATTTCCTGCAGTTGCTTTCCGGCGTGGCCACACGCGCGCAATATCTGGCGGATTTCGTTGCCGAGACTCAAGTAAAGCTGCTCGATACACGCAAAACCCTGCCGGGGCTGCGTCTGGCGCAAAAATATGCCGTGACCTGCGGCGGTTGCCACAACCACCGCATCGGCCTGTACGACGCGTTCCTGATCAAGGAAAACCACATCGCCGCCTGCGGTGGCATCCCTGAAGCAATCAACGCCGCGCACAAGATCGCCCCGGGCAAACCGGTGGAGATCGAAGTGGAAAGCCTGGCGGAGCTCAAGGAAGCCCTGGCAGCCGGGGCCGATATCATTATGCTCGACGAGTTGAGCCTGGATGATATGCGCGAAGCCGTGCGCCTGAATGGCGGCAAGGCAAAACTGGAGGCCAGCGGCGGTATCAACGAAAGCACATTGCTGCCGATCGCCGAAACCGGGGTGGATTACATTTCGATCGGCGCGATGACCAAGGATGTGAAGGCTGTCGATCTGTCGATGCGCCTCAGTCTCTGACTGAGAATGAAAAAGTGTAGGAGCGAGCTTGCTCGCGATGGTCGTTAACGATAACGCGTGTTAACTGGCTAAACGCGGAGCTCTTGAGTCCATCGCGAGCAAGCTCGCTCCTACATGTTTTGTCAGACGACCAGATTGTTCATCTCGCAGTACTCTTCCCACTCGACGCCCAATACCTCGGCCGCCTCCTTGTGCAGCGCCAGACGCGCCGCCTCGAATTCTTCCGGGCTCGAGGTGTACTTGAGCGTCAGTTCCCAGGGCTGCAAGCCCTGGGATTCCGCCTCATCCTCGAACGCCCACTGGATCTGGTCTCTCTGATCGTCGGAGGGCAAGTCCTTGATCTCTTCGGCTAACTGGGGCGACTCAAGCACGTACTTTTTCAGCGCTTCTTCGTGCCTGGCTTCCTGGGTCAATTCTTTAATAGTCATGTCGTTCTCGCTGATCGGGGGAATGGAAGATGGATCTGGATCATCAAGGATCTCTCTGACGCAGAAAAACCGTGTTGAAGCCCGGTTTGTCTGGCCTTCAGAACCATTCGTGGATCATTTGAAAACAAAGCCTTGCTTGGTGCCCGAGACAGGAATTGAACCTGCGACCTTCGCGTTACGAGTGCGCTGCTCTACCAACTGAGCTACACGGGCAGTGGGCTAAACCTAGCACTGACCTTCAGGTCAGGCAACTTCACGATTCGTCTCATTTCATGCAGACAAAAAAATGCCCCGCAGCGTTCACTGCGGGGCATTTTTCATAACGTTGAAGCGGTCAGGCGCGGGGGTAATTAAACGCCCGAAGCCTTGGCTGCTGCTACGTCTTTGATGGACAGCTTGATACGGCCGCGGTTGTCCACGTCCAGTACCAGCACTTCCACTTCCTGGCCTTCTTTCAGGATGTCGGTCACTTTCTCGACGCGAGCGTCGCTCAGCATCGAGATGTGAACCAGACCGTCCTTGCCCGGCAGGATGTTAACGAATGCGCCGAAGTCGACGATGCGCTCAACCTTACCGACGTAGATCTTGCCGATTTCAGCTTCTGCGGTGATACCCAGAACGCGCTGACGTGCTGCTTCAGCCGCTTCCTTGGTTTCGCCGAAGATCTTGATCGAGCCGTCATCTTCGATGTCGATCGAAGCCTTGGTCTCTTCACAGATCGCACGAATGGTCGCGCCGCCTTTACCGATGACATCACGGATTTTGTCGGTGTCGATTTTCATCGCGATCATGGTCGGAGCGTTTTCCGACAGTTCGGTACGCGACTGGCCAATGATCTGGTTCATCTGACCGAGAATGTTAAGGCGCGCTTCCAGTGCTTGGCCCAGGGCGATCTCCATGATTTCTTCGGTGATGCCTTTGATCTTGATGTCCATCTGCAGCGCAGTAACGCCTTTGGCGGTACCGGCTACTTTGAAGTCCATGTCGCCCAGGTGGTCTTCGTCACCCAGGATGTCCGTCAGGACGGCGAACTTCTCGCCTTCTTTAACCAGACCCATGGCGATACCGGCAACCGGTGCCTTCATCGGAACGCCAGCGTCCATCAGAGCCAGGGAAGCGCCGCAGACCGAAGCCATGGAGCTGGAACCGTTGGACTCGGTGATTTCCGACACCACACGAATGGTGTACGGGAACACGTCGGCGGCAGGCAGCATGGCCTGAACCGAACGACGAGCCAGACGGCCGTGGCCGATTTCGCGGCGACCGGCACCGCCCATGCGACCACACTCACCTACCGAGAACGGAGGGAAGTTGTAGTGCAGCATGAACGGGTCTTTTTTCTCGCCTTCCAGCGTGTCCAGCAGTTGTGCGTCACGGGCGGTGCCCAGTGTTGCAACGACCAGAGCCTGGGTTTCGCCACGGGTGAACAGTGCCGAACCGTGGGTCTTTGGCAGAACCCCAACTTCGATGTTCAAAGGACGTACGGTCTTGGTGTCGCGACCGTCGATACGTGGTTTGCCGTTAACGATGTTTTCACGAACGGTGCGGTATTCGATTTCGCCGAAAGCCGCTTTGACTTCGCTGGAAGAAGGCTGGCCTTCTTCACCGGACAGCTTGGCAACCACCTGGTCTTTCAGCTCACCCAGGCGAGCGTAACGATCGGCCTTGATGGTGATGGTGTAAGCCTGGGAGATCGCGTCGCCGAACTCGGCACGGATAGCGCCCAGCAGAGCAGTGGCTTCTGGTTGTGGAGCCCAGGTCCAGGTCGGCTTGGCAGCTTCGGCGGCCAGTTCTTTGACAGCGTTGATCACCACCTGGAACTCGTCGTGGGCGAACAGTACCGCGCCCAGCATCTGATCTTCGGTCAGCTCTTTGGCTTCCGATTCAACCATCAGAACGGCTTCCGAAGTACCGGCAACGACCATGTCCAGGCTCGATGCTTTCAGTTGTTCGTAAGTCGGGTTCAGCAGGTAGCCGGTGCTTTCGTGGAACGCGACGCGGGCAGCGCCGATCGGGCCATCGAAAGGAATGCCGGAGATGGCCAGCGCAGCCGAGGTACCGATCATCGCAGCGATGTCCGGATCGGTCTTCTTGCTGGTGGAAACGACGGTGCAGACAACCTGCACTTCGTTCATGAAGCCTTCTGGGAACAGCGGACGGATCGGACGGTCGATCAGTCGGGAAGTCAGGGTTTCTTTCTCGGAAGGACGGCCTTCGCGCTTGAAGAAACCGCCAGGGATCTTACCGGCAGCGTAAGTCTTTTCCTGGTAGTGAACGGACAGAGGGAAGAAGCCCTTGCCTGGATCGGCTTGCTTGGCACCGACTACGGTCACCAATACGCTGACGTCGTCGTCAACGGTGACCAATACTGCGCCGGAGGCCTGACGGGCGATACGGCCAGTCTCGAGGGTAACGGTCGACTGACCGAACTGGAATTTTTTGATTACCGGGTTCACGGTGTCCTACCTTCTTTTGTGGCTCTTGGGGAACTTGTCTTCTTGCGAAATTCTTGGGCAATGTCGGGAATCGGCCCAACGCCTGTCCAGGGGGAAAGCGTGTATCCATATAAAACTTGAGGCTGGGAGCCTGCCATGCGCCAGCGGGAAACCCACTGACGTACGACAGACAACCAACCTCTAGCGCAATCGCTGATTAGCGACGCAGACCCAGGCGACCGATCAGAGCCTGGTAACGGCCCAGATCTTTACCTTTCAGGTAGTCCAGCAGCTTACGGCGCTGGTTTACCATGCGGATCAGACCACGACGGGAGTGGTGATCTTTACCGTTGGCCTTGAAGTGACCTTGCAGCTTGTTGATGTTGTGGGTCAGCAGTGCAACTTGCACTTCTGGCGAACCAGTGTCACCAACAGCTTGCTGGTAGTCAGCAACGATTTGAGCTTTTTCTTGAACGTCGAGAGCCATGAGGCAATCCTTTTATCAGGAAACTGTTTCAAAGAAACAGCTTCAACAGGCCAGGGACAAATCCCTGTATCTAAAAATGAGTAGTGACCGTGCCTGTTAACAGCCACCCTCGCCAGCCTGCTGTTACACAGACTGGTTCCGGTCATTCTGACCGAATCAGTCGACGCGGCGCGATGCGCCCGTCTTCGCTCACTTCACCGATACCGATGAAGCGACCGTTGTGATCCTGTACCCGTACCATGCCGAATTTCGGTGCGTCCGGGGCTCGTACCGGTTGGCCGTTAAGCCAGTAGAACGAGCTGTGCTCCGAGAACTGCAGCAGTGGCCAATCCAGCAGGCCGCTGTCCGATGGCATCAGGAAGCGGTCGACCGCTTCGTTGCCGCCTTCGGCATGTACCGCTTCCAACTCTTCAAGCGTGACCGTCTGCGCCAGCGTGAAAGGCCCGGCCTGGGTACGTCGCAATTCAGCAACGTAAGCACCACAACCGAGTTGCTCACCAATATCCTCCACCAGGGTGCGGATATAGGTGCCTTTGCTGCAATCCACCGCCAGCCGCGCAGTATCACCTTCAAAGGCCAGCAATTCCAAGCGCGCAATAGTAACAGAACGCGGTTCGCGCTCCACTACTTCGCCTGCGCGCGCCAGCTTGTACAGCGGCTGACCATCACGCTTGAGCGCCGAGTACATAGGCGGTATCTGACTGATTTGCCCACGAAAATTCGGCAGTACCGCTTCGATATCGGAGCGACCAACGGTCACCGGGCGTTCCTGCAAAACTTCACCCTCGGCATCCGCCGTGGTGGTGGTTTTGCCCAGTTGCGCCAGTGTCTCGTAAGCCTTGTCGGAATCGAGCAAGTATTGCGAGAACTTGGTGGCCTCACCGAAGCACAACGGCAACACGCCGGTAGCCAGCGGATCGAGACTGCCGGTGTGCCCGGCCTTCTCGGCATTCAGCAACCAGCGAACCTTCTGCAGCGCCGCGTTGGAGGTGAACCCCAGCGGTTTGTCGAGCAGGATGATGCCGCTGACGTTACGACGGATACGTTTGACCTGAGCCACCGATTACTCCTTGGTGTCTTCGGCTTCTGCCGCAACCGGGTGCTGATTGTCTTCAGCCACCGCACGCTCGATCAGTGCCGACAGGTGCGCGCCACGCACGACGCTTTCGTCGTAGTGGAAATGCAACTGGGGAACGCTGCGCAACTTCATTTCGCGAGCCAACTGCATACGCAGGAAACCGGCGGCGGAGTTGAGCACCTTGATGCTTTGCGCGATGTCTTCGGCGGTGTCCTGACCCATTACAGTGATGAAAATCTTGGCGTGACCGACGTCACGGCTGACTTCAACAGCGGTAATGGTGACCAGGCCGACGCGCGGGTCTTTGACTTCACGACGGATCAGCTGTGCCAGCTCACGCTGCATCTGATCGCCGATACGTTGGGTACGGCTGTATTCTTTTGCCATGTCTTGTTACCTGTTACTGCCCCACGGTGAAACCCGAAGGGTCTGAAAGCGGCAAACGCCCGGCCTGACAAAAGCCAGACCGGGCGTTGCGTTTAGAGTCCTGACGCTGTGCCGCGCATCTGCATGCGGCGGCTCGACGTGGCCCTTGAAGTGCGCGAGTTAGAGGCTGCGAGCAACCTGAACCTTCTCGAAGACTTCGATCTTGTCACCGACTTTGACGTCGTTGTAGCTCTTCACGCCGATACCGCATTCCATGCCGGCACGTACTTCGGAAGCGTCATCCTTGAAGCGGCGCAGGGATTCCAGCTCGCCTTCGAAGATAACGATGTCTTCACGCAGTACACGGATTGGACGGTTACGGTGAACAACACCTTCGATAACCATGCAACCGGCGATCGCGCCAAACTTCGGCGAACGGAACACGTCACGAACTTCAGCGGTACCGAGGATGTTCTCGCGAACATCGCTGCCCAGCATACCGGTGAGGGCTTTCTTGACGTCTTCGATGATGTCGTAGATCACGTTGTAGTAACGCATATCCAGACCTTCCTGCTCGACGATCTTGCGAGCACCGGCATCGGCACGCACGTTGAAGCCGAACAGTACAGCGTTGGAGGCCAGTGCCAGGTTGGCGTCGGATTCGGTAATACCACCGACACCGCCACCGACCACACGCACTTGCACTTCGTCGTTACCCAGGCCGTTCAAGGCGCCGTTCAACGCTTCCAGCGAACCACGGACGTCGGATTTGAGGACGATGTTGAGCGTCTTCTTCTCTTCCTGACCCATGTTCTCGAAGATGTTTTCAAGCTTGCCGGCGTGAGCACGGGCCAGTTTGACTTCGCGGAACTTGCCTTGACGGAATAGAGCCACTTCACGGGCTTTCTTCTCGTCGGCAACCACGCTCATCTCGTCGCCAGCATCCGGAGTACCGTCCAGGCCGAGGATCTCGACAGGGATGGAAGGACCGGCTTCTTTGATTGGCTTGCCGTTCTCGTCGAGCATGGCACGTACACGGCCATAGTTCGAACCGACCAGCACCATGTCGCCTTGGCGCAGGGTACCGTCTTGAACCAGGACGGTTGCAACCGGGCCACGACCTTTGTCGAGACGCGATTCGACCACAACGCCACGGCCTGGAGCCGACGGAGTTGCTTTGAGTTCCAGAACTTCGGCTTGCAGCAGAACAGCTTCGAGCAACTCGTCCACGCCAGTACCGACTTTCGCCGAAACCGATACGAACGGGGTGTCGCCGCCCCACTCTTCCGAGGTCACGCCGTGAACCGACAGTTCGCTACGGATGCGATCGAGATCGGCGCCCGGCTTGTCGATTTTGTTCACAGCTACAACCAGCGGAACACCGGCAGCCTTGGCGTGCTGAACTGCTTCAACGGTCTGCGGCATTACGCCGTCGTCCGCTGCAACCACCAGGATCACGATGTCGGTCGCCTTGGCGCCACGAGCACGCATGGCGGTAAACGCGGCGTGACCCGGGGTGTCCAAGAAGGTAACCATGCCGCGTTCGGTTTCAACGTGGTACGCACCGATGTGCTGGGTGATACCGCCGGCTTCGCCAGCAGCTACCTTGGCACGACGGATGTAGTCGAGCAGCGAGGTCTTACCGTGGTCAACGTGGCCCATTACGGTCACGACTGGAGCACGGGAGAACGCTTCACCTTCAAACTTCAGGGACTCGGCCAGGGAATCTTCCAGGGCTGTATCGCTGACCAGGGTCACTTTGTGGCCCAATTCCTCAGCCACAAGCTGAGCAGTTTCCTGATCCAGCACCTGGTTGATGGTCGCTGGAGTACCCAGTTTGAACATGAACTTGATGATTTCAGCAGCCTTGACCGACATCTGCTGGGCGAGATCGCCAACAGTGATGGTCTCGCCGATCTTCACTTCGCGCACTACAGGGCCGGTTGGGCTCTGGAAACCGTGAGCGTTGCGTTTCTTCAGCTTGGCTTTGCCGCGACCACCGCGACGGAAGCCATCGCTTTCTTCGTCGGTAGTACGTGGCGCAACACGTGGAGCAGGCGCTTTTTCTTTGACCGAAGCACGATGCGGAGCGTTTTTGCGCTCGCCATCGCCACTGCCACGACGATTGTTATCGTCGGCACGTGGTTTGTCCGGACGACGTTGTTCGTTCTGCTTGTTGCGAACGTCAGCAGACGGAGCGGGTGCTGCTGCAACAACCGGTGCGCTTTCACGTACAAGTTCGGCAACTGCAACCGGCGCTGCAACGGCGTCGTTGGAAGCGGTTTGCGCAGCAGCAGGCTGGCGACGCGCTTCTTCTTCGGCGCGACGCTTGGCTTCTTCTTCAGCCTTCTGACGAGCAGCATTTTCTACTGCGCGACGTTCTTCCAGTTCGCGTTTGCGCTCGGCTTCGATTTCTTCCGGGCTGCGCTGTACGAAAACTTTCTTCTTGCGTACCTCAACACTGATGCTTTTGCTGCCAGCAACACGCAAGGTGCTGGTGGTTTTACGCTGCAGTGTGATCTTGCGTGGTTCTTCCACTTTCGCCTTGTGGCTGCTTTTCAAGTGAGTCAGCAAAGATTGCTTCTCACTGTCAGTCACATGTTCTTCGGCGGCGGTGTGCGGCAGACCTGCCTCACGCATCTGCTGCAACAGGCGCTCTACCGGTGTTTTGACCTCATCGGCCAGTTGTTTCACCGTGACTTGCGTCATGCACTTCTCTCCTCAGGCCGCGCCTAATTACTCGAACCAGTGGGCTCGGGCGGCCATGATCAACTTGCCGGCACGATCATCGTCAATGCCGTCGATGTCGAGCAGATCGTCAATAGACTGCTCGGCCAGGTCTTCGCGGGTAATTACGCCGCGCACCGCCAGTTCCATCGCCAAATCCTTGTCCATACCCTCAAGCGAGAGCAGGTCTTCGGCCGGATGGGCGTCTGCCAGCTTTTCCTCAGTAGCGATAGCTTTAGTCAACAAACGATCCTTGGCACGAGCGCGAAGCTCGTTGACGGTTTCCTCGTCAAAGCCGTCGATGTTGAGCATTTCTTCCACCGGTACGTAGGCAATCTCTTCCAGGCTGGTGAAGCCTTCATCTACCAGCACCTGCGCCAGGTCTTCGTCGACTTCCAGCTCGTCGATAAAGTTGCGCAGGATGTCGCCGGTTTCTGCTTGCTGCTTAGCCTGGATGTCCGATTCGGTCATCACGTTCAGGGTCCAGCCAGTCAATTGGCTGGCCAGACGCACGTTCTGACCACCACGACCGATGGCCTGAGCGAGATTGTCTGCGCCAACGGCGATGTCCATTGCATGGGCATCTTCGTCGACGATAATTGCCGCAACCTCAGCCGGGGACATGGCGTTGATTACGAACTGAGCCGGGTTATCGTCCCACAGGACGATGTCCACACGCTCACCGCCCAACTCACCCGACACTGCCTGGACGCGCGAACCGCGCATACCGATGCAAGCGCCTTGTGGGTCGATGCGTTTGTCTTTGGAACGGACCGCGATCTTGGCACGCGAACCCGGGTCACGGGAGGCAGCCATTACTTCGATCAGGCCTTCAGCGATTTCCGGCACTTCGATGCGGAACAACTCGATCAGCATTTCCGGCGCGGTACGCGACAGGATCAGCTGCGGACCGCGGTTCTCGGTACGGATTTCCTTGAGCAGCGCACGCAAACGCACGCCAACCCGGAAGGTTTCGCGAGAGATGATATCTTCACGAGCCAGCAACGCTTCAGCGTTGTTGCCCAGGTCGACGATCACGTTGTCGCGGGTCACTTTCTTCACGGTGCCCGAGATAATTTCCCCCAGGCGCTCGCGATAGGCATCAACGACTTGAGCACGTTCTGCTTCGCGAACTTTCTGCACAATGACTTGCTTGGCAGTCTGTGCCGCGATACGGCCGAACTCGATGGATTCGATTTTTTCTTCGACTACATCGCCAACCTTGGCGCCAGGATGCGTTTCTGCAACCTTGCTCGGCCAGGTTTCGATGGCCGGATCGTCCAGGTCTGCTTCTTCGACAACCGTCCAGCGACGGAATGTCTCGTAAGCACCCGTGTGGCGATTGATTTCCACACGCAGATCGACTTCGTCCTCAAACCGCTTTTTGGTAGCAGTGGCCAGAGCCAGCTCCAGCGCTTCAAAAATTACGTTTGCCGGTACGCCCTTTTCATTGGATACCGACTCAACAACCAGCAGTACTTCTTTGCTCATCGTACGCCTCGCCTTTCGCAAGCCATTGGATCCGCGGGATCCGCGTCTCAGTCAAAACTGGGAATAATGTTGGCCTTGTCGATCATATCGATCGGCAACAGGAACTCATGGTCTTCAACCTGCACCACGACGTCCTGCTCTTCTACACCGCGCAGAAGGCCCTGAAAGTTGCGTCGCCCTTCAAAAGGCGAGCGCAGCTTGATCTTCACTTGTTCACCGGCAAATTTTGCAAACTGCTCAATAGTGAACAGTGGGCGTTCCATGCCAGGCGAGGAAACTTCAAGGGTGTACTCAACGGCGATTGGATCTTCAACATCCAGGACACCGCTGATTTGACGGCTGACGATGGCGCAATCGTCCACCAGCACGCCGCCTTCCTTATCAATATAAACGCGCAACATTGAGTGGCGACCTTGAGCCGAGAACTCAATACCCCAGCATTCATAGCCTAGGGCCACGACCACCGGGGCCAGCAAGGCCTGCAACTCTTCTAGCTTGCTCGACACCTGAACCCCCTCGTGCATGTATGTGCATGCTATGCAAAATAAAAAAATGGGCGAAACGCCCATCCTTGAAACGCCGTCGAACAGCGGCGTAGAAAGTGTCCAGCTAACAAAAAGCCCCTTAAAAGGGGCTCCTTAAACTGGTTGCGGGGGCCGGATTTGAACCGACGACCTTCGGGTTATGAGCCCGACGAGCTACCAGACTGCTCCACCCCGCGACAAAGCTGGGGCGGAAGTATACGACCGATCCCTGACAGGGTCAATGTAACCTTCCACCTACAAGAAAGCCCGCAACAGCGGGCTCTCCTGATAATTGGTACCGAGAAGGGGACTCGAACCCCTACACCCTATGGGCACAACCACCTCAAGGTTGCGTGTCTACCAATTCCACCACCTCGGCAATACTACGTTTGAAACCCTTCTTACTTCTGCTCTTGAGCTGGAGGCACGTCAGTCGCTGGGGTAGCCGACTTTTGCTCTTGAAGCACCGGGACATCATCAGAAGCCGGTTGTTGCTTTGGAACTTCCAACACTGCCGGGTTTGGCAAACCTACCTGAGTCAGCTGGTGAGCTTTCTCTTTAGCAAAGTAACCTAACCCCAAGCTGGTTATGAAGAAACCGGCGGCAAGTATAGCAGTAAACTTACTAAGAAAGGTAGAGGAACCTTGGCTTCCGAACACAGTATTTGAAGCACCTGCTCCGAAAGACGCACCAGCATCCGCACCTTTACCCTGCTGCAGCAATACCAGAGCAACTACGCCCAATGCACCCAGCAGATGAAAAACGACTACGACTGTTTCCAGCATTTTTTCAGTTTCCCGCGGCGCGACAGATCGCACCGAACTCATCTGCATTCAGGGAAGCTCCACCAATGAGCCCCCCATCGATATCCGGCATGCCGAACAGTTCGACCGCATTGGCCGCCTTCACGCTGCCGCCGTATAGAAGCCGCACACCTCGTGCAACCTCAGAATTCTCTGCCGCCAACTGAGCGCGAATGGCTGCATGCACATCCTGCGCCTGTTGCGGCGAAGCAGTCAGCCCGGTGCCAATGGCCCAGACCGGCTCGTAAGCGATTACTGCCTTTGCAAAGGCACCAACACCCAGCTCCTCAATGATACTGCCCAGCTGACGCCCGACAACCTCAAGAGTTTTTCCAGCTTCGCGCTGTTCCAGGGTTTCCCCTATGCACAACACTGGAATCAAGCCACATGCCTGTGCCGCTGCGAACTTGCGATTCAGCATACCGTCTCGCTCACCCATAATCTGGCGGCGCTCGGAGTGCCCGACAAGCACAAAGGAACAACCTGCATCCACCAACTGACTCGGTGCAATTTCACCGGTCAATGCGCCTTGCATGGATTCCACCGCAGAGTTCTGCGCACCGACCGAAATCGACTTGCCTTTCAAGCCATCAATCACTTGATTGATATGCAAGCAAGGCGGGAATACCGCAATATCAACACCGCTCGGCAAGGCCAAATGACGTAGGCCGTTGATCAGCTCAGCGACGCTGGCGCGGGTACCGTGCATCTTCCAGTTACCAGCTACCATAGGGCGACGCATGCTGTACCTCGTCGGTCAAAGTGGGCGCAGATGTTACCCAACACAATCATGGCTGGCAAGCCGAATTCAGGCAGAAACTTCAGTAACCAGTTTTGCCAACTCTTCGGCGTAGCCGCGAACCTGTGTTTCGTCCTCGCCTTCGACCATGACACGCACCAACGGCTCCGTGCCGGACTTGCGCAACAGCACGCGCCCCCGACCCGCCATGGCTTGGGTCACGCGCTCGCTGGCCTCTTTGACCGCCGGATGATCCAAGGGGCTCGCGCCGCCGCCAAACCGCACATTGATCAGCACCTGAGGGCATTTGCGTAGCGACTGGCGAGATTGAGCCAGACCTTCGGAACGCGTCTTCAGCGCCATCAGCACCTGCAACGCTGCAATGATCGCATCACCGGTGGTGGTGTGATTGAAGCAAACGATATGACCCGAGTTCTCTCCACCCACCAGCCAGTTGCGCTCCAGCAGATCCGCGATGACATAACGGTCGCCGACGTTGGCACGCACGAACGGAATCGACAAATCCGCAAGCGCCAGTTCCAGGCCCAGATTGCTCATCAATGTCCCGACTACACCGCCGTTCAACTTTCCACGCTCGTGCAGATCACGAGCAATGATGAACAACAGTTCGTCACCATCGACGACGGCGCCTGTGTGATCGACCATCTGGACTCGATCACCATCACCATCAAAGGCAATACCCAAATCAGCATGTTCAGCCAATACAGCAGCCTGCAACGGTTCCATATGGGTCGAACCGCAATTTTCATTGATGTTCAGGCCATTAGGATGAGCCGAAAGCACAACAACATCGGCCCCCAGCTCACGGAACACACTAGGCGCCACTTTGTATGTCGCACCGTGAGCGCAATCGATCACGATCTTCAGGCCCGAAAAGCTGGTGCCAGTCGGCACGCTGCTCTTGCAGAATTCGATATAACGGCCCGAAGCATCGTTGATTCGCGACACTTTACCGATCTTGCTTGACTCAACCACAGTCATCGGGGTGTCGAGCAACTCTTCAATCATATGCTCGACTTCATCCGGCAGCTTGGTGCCCTTTCCGGAAAAAAACTTGATGCCGTTGTCATCGTGAGGATTATGCGAGGCACTGATCACGATTCCGGCTTCAGCATGGAACGTACGCGTCAGGTAAGCGATGGCGGGAGTCGGCATCGGCCCCAGGAGCATCACATCAGCACCCGCCGAAGTCAGCCCGGCCTCGAGCGCCGACTCGAACATGTACCCGGAGATGCGGGTGTCTTTACCAACCAGAACCTTGCAGGCGCCCATTTTACGGAACGCCATGCCCGCAGCCCAACCGAGCTTGAGCATGAATTCAGGAGTAATCGGGTATACGCCGACCCGACCGCGAATGCCGTCGGTGCCAAAATATTTCTTAGTCATAAGTGCTCCATCATTCTTATTCGGCAGATTCAACAGCGGCGATCATCCGCACCACATCGACGGTTTCGGCCACATCATGGACGCGCAATATACGCGCACCCTTGGATGAAGCCAGCGCCGCGAGCGCAAGGCCACCATACAATCGCTCTCCGACCGGGCGATTCAAGGCCTGACCTATCATGCTCTTTCGCGAAACCCCGACCAACAGGGGGCGCCCGAAGACATGCAGGGCTTCCATATGTTTGAACAAGCTTAGATTGTGCTGCAAGGTTTTGGCGAAGCCGAAACCCGGATCCAGGATGATCCGATCAGCCGGGATTCCGACAGATGCACACTGCGCCATGCGCTCGGCGAGAAACTCGCGCACTTCCCTGGTCACGTCCTGATAATGCGGATTGTCCTGCATGTCACCCGGTTCGCCGAGCATATGCATCAGACAAACCGGCAAACCGGTCTCCGCCGCTGCGTCCAAGGCGCCTTCACGGCGCAACGAGCGGACGTCATTGATCAAGCCTGCCCCCAGCCGCGCAGTTTCGCGCATGACGGCTGGCGTGGAAGTATCGACCGAGATAATCACATCCAGCTCGCGATTGATGCGCTCGACGATTGGCGCTACGCGCTCCAGCTCTTCGAGGGGTGAAACTACCCTGGCACCGGGCCGGGTCGACTCACCGCCGACATCAATGAGTGTCGCACCCGCCAACACCATGGTTTCGGCGTGGCGCAAGGCCGCATCGAGCTGGCTGTATTTGCCGCCATCGGAGAAGGAATCGGGAGTGACATTGAGAATGCCCATGACATGCGTCTGGGCCAAATCAAGAACCCGGTTGCCGCAAGGCAACCGGGTCGAGGACTGAACAAAAGTCATTTCAAACCTTAAACGTCAGCAGCCGGACCGCCGATCGGTGTTTCCGGACGCGGATCCTGCACTGCCGGAGGAGTTCCGGAAGTACCGGTGCCACCCGACCAGTCACGAGGTTCGCGAGGCGTACGACCCGCCATGATGTCGTCAATCTGATCGGCATCGATCGTTTCGTACTTCATCAGGGCATCGGCCATGGCGTCGAGCTTGTCACGGTTATCCGTGAGGATCTGCTTTGCCGTGCCGTAGCACTGATCAATGATGCTGCGCACTTCGGAGTCAATCAGCTTGGCTGTCTCACCGGAGAAGCTCGCACCCTGACCACCACCGCCGCGACCGAGGAACACTTCACTCTCTTCTTCGGCGTACATCAACGGACCGAGTTTTTCCGACAGGCCCCACTTGGTCACCATGTTGCGTGCAATCTGACTGGCTCGCATGATGTCGTTGGACGCACCCGTGGTTACACCGTCGAAGCCGAGAGTCATTTCTTCAGCGATACGACCGCCGTACAGCGAGCAGATCTGGCTGATCAACGCACGCTTGGACAGGCTGTAGCGATCTTCTTCCGGCAGGAACATGGTCACACCCAGCGCACGACCGCGCGGAATGATCGACACCTTGTAAACCGGGTCATGCTCAGGCACGACGCGACCCACAATGGCATGGCCTGCTTCGTGATAAGCGGTGTTCTGCTTCTCTTTCTCGGACATGACCATGGATTTGCGTTCAGCACCCATCATGATCTTGTCTTTGGCTAGCTCGAACTCTTTCATTTCGACGATGCGCTTGCCGGTACGGGCCGCGAACAACGACGCTTCGTTCACCAGGTTAGCCAGATCGGCACCGGAGAAGCCGGGCGTACCACGAGCGATCACGGCCGGAGCGACGTCGTCACCCATTGGCACTTTGCGCATGTGGACCTTGAGAATCTGCTCACGACCGCGGATGTCCGGCAGACCGACCACGACCTGACGGTCGAAACGGCCCGGACGCAGCAACGCCGGGTCCAATACGTCCGGACGGTTGGTTGCGGCGATGACGATGATGCCGTCATTCATTTCGAAGCCATCCATCTCCACCAGCAACTGGTTGAGAGTCTGCTCACGCTCGTCGTGACCACCGCCCATGCCAGCGCCACGGTGGCGACCGACGGCGTCGATTTCATCGATGAAGATGATGCATGGTGCGTGCTTCTTGGCCTGCTCGAACATGTCGCGAACACGGCTGGCACCAACGCCGACGAACATTTCGACGAAATCGGAGCCGGAAATGGTGAAGAACGGCACCTTGGCTTCGCCGGCAATCGCCTTTGCGATCAGGGTTTTACCAGTACCCGGAGGACCTACCATCAGCACGCCACGAGGAATGCGGCCGCCCAGGCGCTGAAACTTGCCCGGATCACGCAGGAACTCGACCAGCTCGCCAACTTCTTCCTTGGCTTCGTCGCAACCTGCAACGTCAGCCAGGGTAGTTTTCACCTGATCTTCAGAGAGAAGGCGCGCCTTGCTCTTGCCGAAGCTCATCGGCCCGCCCTTGCCACCCGCGCCACCCTGCATCTGCCGCATGAAGAACATGAATACGGCAATGATCACGAGGATCGGGAAGCTTGCGACCAGGAGCTGAGTCCAGATGCTTTGCTGTTCAGGCTGCTTTCCTTCGACCACAACGTGGTTATCCACGAGGTCGCCGATCAGACCGTTGTCCTGGATAGCGGGACGGATGGTCTTGAAGCTGTCGCCATCGTTGCGCTTACCGGTAATCACATAGCCATCAACGGCTACGCGCTCGACCTTGCCATCCTTGACCTGCTGGATGAAGTCGGAATAGTTGAGGGTCTGCGGCTCGTTAGGACTGGAGAAGTTGTTCATCACTGTCACCAGGACAGCCGCGATGATCAACCACAGGATCAGATTCTTTGCCATATCGTTCAATTAACTACCCTCTGAAGCAAGCTCCGCTAATGGCGCGCGCTTCGCATGATATTCACCGGCCTAACTTACTACATTACTTACGGCTCTGGCAGGCGCCGTCTGTAACCCTTTGTGAAACACTTTCTACACAATATTCGCTATTTCCCACAGGGCGAAATACGAAAATCCTATCGACCCGCAAAAAAACCTCGATTTACTCACTACGACCGCGGTAGCCCCAAGCCAGCATGTATTGCTCGCGGGAACTGCCACGAGAAGAGTCCGGTTTGATCATCTGGACCTTGTCGAATTTCTGACGAGCGTCCTTCACGTAAGCATCAAACCCTTCGCCCTGAAACACCTTGATCACGAAATTACCACCCGGCTTAAGTATCCGAGCCGCCAGATCAAGAGCCAGCTCACATAGAAACATGGCTTTTGGCATGTCCACCTCAGGCGTACCACTCATATTGGGGGCCATATCGGAAATCACAAGGTCCACCTGCGAATTACCCACGGCTTCAAGGATCTGAACGAGCACTTCGTCCTGGGTGAAGTCACCCTGGATGAAAGTCACGTCCGGAATGCTGTCCATTTCCAGGATGTCCGAGGCGATCAGACGCCCCTGACCACCGATCAGCCTACTAGTGACCTGCGACCAGCCGCCGGGCGCCGCACCCAGGTCGACAACGCTCATACCCGGACGGATCAGCTTGTATTTTTCCTGGACCTCCAGAAGCTTGTAACTCGCACGCGAGCGGTAACCATCCTTCTGCGCCTGCTTCACATAGGGATCATTGACATGTCTTTTCAGCCAACCAAGGCTTGTCTTGGAACGCGCCATTGGGCACCTCGATGATAGGGTCGTGATTAATTGGGCGGATCCACGAACCCTCGGGTAAAATGGCCGCCATTTTACAGAATCCAGACTAAAGGGTCAGATTATGCCGCTCACTCAAGAGCAGAAGAAACAGTACAAATCCATTGGCCACCATCTGAAACCAGTTTTGATTGTGGCTGACAACGGTTTGACTGAAGGTGTGTTAGCCGAATTTGAACGCGCTTTGGCGGATCATGAGCTGATCAAAATCAAGCTCAACATCCTCGATCGCGAATCGCGCCTGGCGTCCATTGCAGAGCTCTGCAAGGCCGGTAAAGCGGATCTGGTTCAAGTCATCGGCAAGATGGCACTGATTTACCGCAAGAACTTCAGCGTCAACAAGCAGCTGTCGAACGTCCATCGCTTCAAGTGATGACAAGGGTCAAGGGTGTGCTTCGCGCACCCTGCCGCTCTGCCCTGACATCGATTGCAGTCGGCGCCCGACCAAAACGGTCCGGCACCGGTAACCAATCAATAAATAACAGCCACGTACCGCCGACCCACGACATCTGAGCCAGCAGCCAAAGCATCGCGCCCGCGCGAAGCGGGCGCCTGCATTCAAATGTGGCGAACCTCGACAATCTCGTACTCGATAACGCCACCCGGCGTCTTCACGGCAACCACATCACCTTCCTCCTTGGCAATCAAGGCGCGAGCGAGCGGCGAGCCCACCGAAATCTTGCCGAGTTTGAAGTCAGCCTCGTCCTCCCCCACGATGTGGTAAGTGACGCGCTCATCCGTCTCGACGTTGGCGATTTCAACAGTGGTGCCAAAAATCACTTTGCCGGTGTGAGGAATGGTCGTGACGTCGATGATGACCTGATTCTGAATCCGGCCTTCGATATCACGAATCCGCGCCTCGACCATACCTTGCTGCTCGCGAGCAGCGTGGTATTCGGCGTTTTCCTTCAAGTCACCCAACTCGCGAGCCGTACCGATGTCCTGGCTGAGCTTCGGACGGACGACCTTGGTCAAGTGAGCGTGTTCTTCTTCCAGGGCTTTCGCGCCCTGGACGGTCATTGGGTATTTGATCATGCCTTCAATCCTGCGTGTAGATCCTGCAAGCGGCGTACGGTCTTCTCGGGACCAAACTTCAGCGCTTCGCAGATGGCTTCGCCAGCAGCAATGGTGGTGGTGCAGTAGATTTTGTGCTGCAAGGCATTACGACGAATGGAGTACGAGTCAGCGATCGACTGACGACCTTCGGTGGTGTTGATGATCAGGGTAACTTCGTCATTCTTGATCATGTCGACCACGTGCGGACGGCCTTCGGTCACCTTGTTCACACGGCGCACTTTCAGGCCTGCGGCTTCGATCAGCTTGGCAGTACCGGCAGTGGCGACCACTTCGAAGCCCAAGTTGATCAGATCACGGGCCACGCCTGCAACCAGTGGCTTGTCGTCGTCACGCACGCTGATGAACGCGGTACCGCCGGTCGGCAGCACTTCGCTGGCGCCCATCTGAGCTTTGGCAAACGCTTCGCCGAAGGTGTCGCCCACACCCATCACTTCACCGGTGGACTTCATCTCTGGGCCGAGGATCGGGTCCACGCCTGGGAATTTGGCGAACGGGAACACCGCCTCTTTCACACTGTAGAAGTTCGGAATGATTTCTTTGGTGAAGCCGATTTCTTTCAGGGTTTTACCGGCCATCACGCGTGCCGCGATCATTGCCAGGGAAACACCGATGCACTTGGACACGAACGGCACGGTACGGGAAGCTCGCGGGTTGACTTCGATGACGTAGATGTCTTCGCCTTGCAGCGCCAACTGAACGTTCATCAGGCCGACCACGCCCAGTTCCAGGGCCATTTTCTTGACCTGTTCGCGCATCTCGTCCTGGATGTGGGCAGGCAGCGAGTACGGCGGCAGGGAGCAAGCGGAGTCACCGGAGTGAACACCGGCCTGCTCGATGTGTTGCATGATCGCGCCGATCACCACGTCGGTGCCGTCGCAGACCGCATCCACGTCCATTTCGATGGCGCAGTTGAGGAAGTGGTCGAGCAGCACCGGGCTGTCGTTGGACACTTTCACCGCGTCACGCAGGTAGCGCTTGAGCTCTTCTTCTTCGTAGACGATTTCCATCGCGCGACCGCCCAATACGTAGGATGGGCGCACCACCAGCGGGTAACCGATCTTGGCGGCGGCACGAATCGCTTCGTCTTCGCTGCGCACGGTGGCGTTTGGCGGCTGACGCAGGTTCAGGCGCTCAACCATCTGCTGGAAGCGCTCACGGTCTTCGGCACGGTCGATGGCGTCAGGGCTGGTGCCGATGATCGGTACGCCTGCTTCTTCCAGGGCGCGAGCCAGTTTCAGCGGAGTCTGGCCGCCGTACTGGACGATCACGCCTTTCGGCTTCTCGACGCGGACGATTTCCAGTACGTCTTCCAAGGTGACTGGTTCGAAGTACAGGCGGTCGGAGGTGTCGTAGTCGGTGGATACGGTTTCCGGGTTGCAGTTGACCATGATGGTCTCGTAACCGTCGGCGCGCAGAGCGAGCGCGGCGTGTACGCAGCAATAGTCGAACTCGATGCCCTGGCCAATACGGTTTGGACCGCCGCCGAGGATCATGATCTTGTCGCGGCCCGACGGTGCGGCTTCGCACTCTTCTTCGTACGTCGAGTAGAGGTAAGCGGTGTCGGTGGCGAACTCGGCTGCGCAAGTGTCAACGCGCTTGTAGACCGGGAAGATTTCCAGCTTGTGACGGTGGCGACGCAGAGCCTTCTCGGTGACGCCCAGCAGCTTGGCCAGACGCATGTCGGAGAAGCCTTTGCGCTTGAGCTTAAACATCAAGTCGCGGTCGATGCTGGCCAGACCCAGGGTCTTGACCTTCTCTTCGTCCTTGATCAGGTCTTCGATCTGCACCAGGAACCACGGGTCGATCATGTTCATGCCGAAGATGTCTTCGACCGACAGGCCGGCGCGGAAGGCGTCAGCCACGTACCAGATGCGCTCGGCGCCCGGCACAGTCAGTTCGCGCTTGAGCACGCTCATGCTTTCCGGGTTGCTCAGGTCGAGCTTCTCGTCGAGACCGCAAACGCCCACTTCCAGACCACGCAGGGCTTTCTGCAGGGATTCCTGGAAGGTCCGGCCGATGGCCATGACTTCACCGACCGACTTCATTTGAGTGGTCAGGCGTGCGTCGGCTTTCGGGAATTTTTCGAAAGCAAAACGTGGCAGCTTGGTGACGACGTAGTCGATCGACGGCTCGAAGGACGCTGGGGTTTTACCGCCAGTGATGTCGTTCGACAGCTCGTCGAGGGTGTAGCCGACAGCCAGTTTGGCTGCGACCTTGGCGATCGGGAAACCAGTAGCTTTCGACGCCAGCGCCGAGGAACGGGAAACACGCGGGTTCATCTCGATGACGACCATGCGACCGGTGTCCGGGCAGATGCCGAACTGGACGTTGGAGCCACCGGTTTCCACGCCGATCTCGCGCAGTACTGCCAAGGAGGCGTTACGCATGATCTGGTATTCCTTGTCCGTCAGGGTCTGTGCCGGCGCAACAGTGATCGAGTCACCGGTGTGCACGCCCATCGGGTCAAAGTTTTCGATGGAGCAGACAATGATGCAGTTGTCCTTCTTATCGCGGACAACCTCCATCTCGTACTCTTTCCAGCCGATCAGGGATTCGTCGATCAGCAGCTCTTTTGTCGGCGACAGGTCCAGACCACGGGCGCAGATTTCTTCGAACTCTTCACGGTTGTAGGCGATACCGCCACCGGTGCCGCCCATGGTGAAGGAAGGACGGATGATGCACGGGAAGCCCAGCTTCTCGAGCACTGCGTTAGCCTCTTCCATGCTGTGGGCGATACCCGAGCGCGGGCAGTCCAGACCGATGGACTTCATTGCCTTGTCGAAGCGCGAACGGTCTTCAGCCTTGTCGATGGTGTCAGCGTTCGCGCCGATCATCTCTACGCCGAACTTCTCCAGAACGCCTTCGCGCTCCAGGTCCAGTGCGCAGTTCAGAGCAGTCTGGCCGCCCATGGTTGGCAGCAGCGCGTCCGGACGCTCTTTCTCGATGATCTTGGCAACGGTCTGCCACTTGATCGGCTCGATGTACGTGGCGTCAGCCATGTCCGGGTCGGTCATGATGGTCGCTGGGTTGGAATTCACCAGGATGACGCGGTAACCCTCCTCGCGCAGGGCTTTGCAGGCCTGGGCGCCGGAGTAGTCGAATTCGCAGGCCTGGCCGATAACGATCGGGCCAGCGCCGAGAATCAGGATGCTTTTAATGTCTGTACGTTTTGGCATGGGTTTGTCACTCAAGTCCGCAGGTCAGTCGGCAAGCCGTCTTGTTCAATCTTTGAAGCCTTGAGGGGGCCGCCGGCTACGGGACCGCCCTCAAGCTTCGCTGCATCAAGGCGAGCGATCAGCGTCGCTTGGCCATTTCGTTGATGAAGCGATCAAACAATGGCGCTACGTCGTTCGGGCCAGGGCTGGCTTCCGGGTGACCCTGGAAGCTGAAGGCGCTCTTGTCGGTACGTTCGATGCCTTGCAGGGTGCCGTCGAACAGCGATTTGTGAATCGCGCGCACGTTGGCCGGCAAGGTCGCTTCGTCGACCGCAAAACCGTGGTTCTGGCTGGTGATCATCACAACACCGCTGTCCAGATCCTGAACCGGGTGGTTGGCACCGTGGTGGCCGTGGCCCATTTTCAGGGTCTTGGCGCCGGAGGCCAGGGCCAGCAGTTGGTGACCGAGGCAGATGCCAAACACCGGAATCTCGGTTTCCAGCACGTCCTTGATCGCCTGGATCGCGTAGTCGCAAGGCTCCGGATCACCCGGGCCGTTGGACAGGAACACGCCATCCGGCTTCATCGCCAGCACATCAGCGGCAGGTGTTTGAGCCGGCACCACGGTCACGCGGCAACCGCGCTCGACCAGCATGCGCAGGATGTTCAGCTTGACGCCGTAGTCGTAGGCAACCACGTGGTACGGCAGTTCGGACGCGTTGATGGTCGCATGGCTGTCGGTTTTCAGGTCCCAGACAGTCGAGCGCCATTCGTATTGCTCTTTGGTGCTTACGACTTTCGCCAGGTCCATGCCCTTTAGGCCAGGGAAACCCTGAGCGGCGGCGATGGCGGCTTCCTCGGAGATGTTGTCACCGGCCATGATGCAGCCGTTCTGCGCGCCTTTTTCACGCAGGATGCGCGTCAGGCGACGGGTGTCGATACCGGCGATGGCCACAACGTTGTTGGCTTTCAGGTAATCGGACAGGGACATCGTGTTACGCCAGTTGCTCGCAACCAGCGGCAAGTCACGGATGACCAGGCCAGCGGACCAGACGCGGTCGGACTCTGCATCTTCCGGCGTGGTGCCGGTGTTGCCGATGTGCGGGTAAGTCAGGGTAACGATCTGTTGGGCGTAGGAAGGATCGGTAAGAATTTCCTGATAGCCGGTCATTGCGGTGTTGAACACCACCTCACCAACGGTTTGACCGTCGGCTCCAATGGCTTCGCCGCGAAAAATGCTGCCATCAGCAAGGGCGAGTATGGCTGGCTTAGTCAAGAAGACCTCCCGTAAATAAAGCCTGAAAGGGCGATCGCAGGTTGTAAAAAAGCGGAGTGACGTATGGACACGTCACCCCGCTTCTTCACCGAATTATTCTGCGCGCTTTTAGTGGACACACTAAAGCTGTAGCTTACAGAAAAAGGCATTTTTGGTCTACCGCCAATGAGCCCTAAAGGCTGGAGAATGCGACAGGACGTCGCTTGGCGTAATAAAACCGGGCCCCAACGCTGGGCTGGAACCCGGTTTCGGGTGCATCTTAACGCAGGTCGAGCACGTCTTGCATGTCGTAGAGTCCAGCCTCGCGACTGTCCAGCCACAACGCCGCACGCACGGCGCCCTTTGCGAAGGTCATGCGACTGGACGCCTTGTGCGTGATTTCGAGGCGCTCGCCCTCACAAGCAAACAGCACCGTGTGATCACCGACCACATCGCCGCCGCGAACGGTGGCAAAACCGATCGTTTCACGCTCACGCGCACCAGTGTGTCCTTCACGCCCGTAGACTGCGACCTTCTGCAGGTCACGATCCAGCGCACCGGCAATTACCTCACCCATGCGCAGAGCGGTCCCTGAAGGCGCATCGATCTTGTGCCGATGGTGAGCTTCGATGATTTCGATGTCCGCATCATCACCGAGCACACGCGCGGCCATGTCGAGCAGCTTCAATGACAAGTTCACGCCGACGCTGAAATTGGCGGCGAACACGATAGGAATGTCCTTGCCCGCCTCGACCAGCAACTGCTTCTGCGCAGCATCGAGCCCCGTCGTGCCGATGACCATGGCTTTGCCCGCCTTGCGGCAGAACGCCAGGTTTTTCAGCATGACTTCGGGGAGCGTGAAGTCGATCAACACATCGAACTCATCCGCCACCGCCTCGACATGACCGGACAACGGCACACCGATACGCCCCAGCGAGGCCAGCTCACCGGCATCCACGCCAATCAGCGTGCTGCCAGGGCGCACGATGGCTGCTGTCAGGCCGGTCAGCGGTGCGCGCTGCTGCACGGCTTCGACCAGGATTTTGCCCATTCGGCCAGCAGCGCCCATCACAGCTATACGTCGCATGCTCACTCCTTACAGATCGCCGAAGAAGCGCTTCACACCTTCGAACCAGCCGGTCGTTTTCGGCGAATGGCTGTTGTCGTCCGCCAGCGAACTGCGGAACTCTTCCAGCAATTCGCGCTGACGACGACCCAGGTTGACCGGTGTTTCCACCGCCACACGGCACATCAGGTCACCGGCACCACCGCCACGCACGGGCGCTACGCCTTTGCCGCGAACGCGGAACTGCTTGCCGGTCTGAGTCCCTTCAGGGATTTTCAGTTTGACCCGACCATCAAGGGTCGGAATCTCCAGTTCGCCGCCCAATGCCGCGTCAACGAAACTGATCGGCACTTCGCAGAACAGGTGCTTGCCGTCGCGCTGGAAGATCGCGTGCTCTCGCACATTGATTACTACGTACAGGTCACCAGTAGGCCCACCCTGAGCGCCCGCCTCGCCTTCGCCGGACAGACGAATGCGGTCACCGGTGTCCACACCGGCCGGCACTTTCACGGAAAGAGTTTTGTACTCTTCGACGCGACCGTCACCGTTACAGGAGCTGCACGGATCGGAAATGATCTTGCCCTGGCCATGGCAGCGCGGACAGGTCTGCTGTACCGAGAAGAAGCCTTGCTGCATGCGGACCTGACCGATGCCGCCACAGGTTGGGCAGGTCACTGGCGAGGAGCCTTTCTTCGCACCCGAACCATCGCACGGCTTGCAGTTCACCAGCGTCGGAACGCGGATGTTCACGGTGGTGCCGCGCACTGCTTCTTCCAGATTCAGTTCCAGGGTGTAACGCAGGTCGCTGCCGCGCTGGGCACCGCCACGAGCACCGCCGCGACCGCCACCGAAGAAGTCACTGAAGACATCACCAAAGATGTCGGAGAAGTTCTGCCCACCAAACCCGGCACCGCCGCCACCCATGCTTGGGTCGACACCGGCATGACCGTACTGGTCGTACGCCGCGCGTTTGCTGGAATCGGACAGCACTTCGTAGGCCTCGTTGGCCTCCTTGAACATCTCTTCCGACGCTTTGTCATCGGGATTACGGTCCGGGTGGTGCTTCATCGCCAGGCGACGGTAAGCCTTTTTCAGGTCCGCTTCGCTCGAGCCACGCTCAACACCCAATACTTCGTAATAGTCACGCTTTGCCATAAGTCTTTGCACTCTTAAGGACGTTCGGCAAACCTCTCCTGAGCCTCGCCAAACTCGTTGAGCCCCAATACAGGCCCGGACCCAACTCACGTCAATTCAACGATCCTGGTCTTTGGTTCATTGCAGTACTTTCGGCTCGAAAAGCAGGAGCATTCCCGGCCATACCGCCAGCGCGAGCGTTGTCGCACGCTGTAAAAATTCGTGTACTCCAGACACGCCAACGCGGGAGCAGGCTCCCGCGCGGCGACATCCTACCAGTCACCGCCTTGAGGCAGTCAACCGGGCGACCACTAACTTACTTGTGGTCTTTGACTTCTTCGAACTCGGCATCGACAACGTCGTCAGCTTTCTCGGCCGATTCGCCTTGCGGTGCAGCGCCTTCAGCAGGCTGAGCCTGTTCGGCGTACATCTTCTGCGCCACTGGAGCGGAGACTTTCGACAACTCTTCAACCTTGGCTTCGATAGCAGCCTTGTCGTCACCTTTAATGGCGGCTTCCAGAGCAACCACGGCAGCTTCGATTGCAGTCTTCTCTTCAGCAGTCACTTTATCGCCAGCGTCTGCGACCATTTTGCGCGTCGAGTGGACCAGTGCATCGCCTTGGTTACGGGCAGCGGCCAGTTCTTCGAACTTGCGGTCTTCGTCGGCGTTGGTTTCAGCATCGCGAATCATCTGCTGAATCTCTTCCTCGGACAGACCGGAGTTGGCCTTGATCACGATCGACTGAGTCTTGCCGGTAGCCTTGTCTTTGGCGCCTACGTGCAGGATGCCGTTGGCGTCGATGTCGAAGGTTACTTCGATTTGTGGCACGCCACGTGGTGCTGGTGGAATCTCGGCCAGGTCGAACTTGCCCAGGGACTTATTCTGGGCGGCTTGCTTACGCTCGCCTTGTAGCACGTGAATGGTCACGGCGCCCTGGTTGTCATCGGCGGTCGAGAACACTTGCGATTTCTTGGTAGGAATCGTGGTGTTTTTCTCGATCAGCGCGGTCATCACGCCACCCATCGTTTCGATACCCAGGGTCAGCGGGCTGACGTCGAGCAGCAGAACGTCTTTCACGTCACCGGCCAATACGGCGCCCTGGATTGCGGCACCCATGGCAACGGCTTCGTCCGGGTTCACGTCTTTACGTGCTTCTTTACCGAAGAATTCGGTCACCAGCTTTTGAACCAGTGGCATACGGGTCTGACCGCCCACCAGGATCACGTCGTTGATGGCGCCAACGTCGATGCCGGAGTCTTTCAGAGCGATGCGGCAAGGTTCGATGGTGCGCTGAACCAGGTCTTCAACCAGTGCTTCCAGCTTGGCGCGGGAGATCTTCACGTTCAAGTGCTTGGGACCGGTGGCGTCTGCTGTGATGTACGGCAGGTTCACGTCGGTCGACATGCTCGAAGACAGTTCGATCTTGGCTTTTTCAGCGGCTTCTTTCAGGCGCTGCATGGCCAGCGGGTCACCCTTAAGGTTCATGCCGCTTTCTTTCTTGAATTCGTCAACGAGGTAGTCGATCAGACGAATGTCAAAGTCTTCACCGCCCAGGAACGTATCACCGTTGGTGGCCAATACTTCGAACTGGTGCTCGCCATCGACTTCAGCGATTTCGATCACGGAAACGTCGAAAGTACCGCCGCCCAGGTCGTAAACGATTACGGTGTGATCGCCTTTCGCCTTGTCCATACCGTAAGCCAGAGCGGCTGCGGTAGGTTCGTTGATGATACGTTTTACGTCCAGGCCCGCGATGCGGCCGGCGTCTTTCGTCGCCTGGCGCTGGCTGTCGTTGAAGTAGGCTGGAACGGTGATCACCGCTTCGGTCACTGGCTCACCGAGGTAGTCTTCGGCGGTCTTCTTCATTTTCTTCAGAATTTCAGCCGAGATTTGTGGCGGCGACATTTTCTGGCCGTTCACTTCTACCCACGCGTCGCCGTTGTCAGCCTTGGCGATTTTGTAGGGGACCATCTTGATGTCTTTCTGTACGACTTCTTCGTCGAACTTACGACCGATCAGACGCTTCACCGCATACAGAGTGTTGTGCGGATTGGTCACAGCCTGACGCTTGGCCGACTGACCAACGAGGATCTCGCCATCGTTGGCATACGCGATGATCGAAGGCGTAGTACGCGCGCCTTCTGCGTTTTCGATAACTTTTGCTTTGCCGTTTTCCATCACGGAGACGCAGGAGTTGGTAGTCCCTAGGTCGATACCGATAATTTTGCCCATGTTCACTCTCCCGAAACTTTGGATTTGGTTGCCGCAGCAGTGGTGGCTAACTGCGGTAGCACTTAAACGCTTGACTTCTAAATGGGGGCCTTGCGGCTAATTTCAAGCCTGCTCGTCAATAGAAGGCGAAACTGGCGCAGGGGCCTTGCTGACCACGACCATGGCCGGGCGTAGCAGACGACCGTTGAGCTGATAGCCCTTCTGGAACACCTTGAGCACGCTGTTCGGCTCGACGTCGGCGCTTTCTTGCATGGCCATTGCCTGATGCTGAATGGCGTTGAACGGCTCCCCATGCGGATCGATTGTTTCCAGCTGATAACGCTTCAGGGTGTCCTGGAACATTTTCAGGGTCAGCTCGATGCCTTCGCGCATTGGACGGATGCTTTCGTCGTCCGGGTTGGACAGCTCCAGACCACGCTCCAGGCTGTCGATGATCGGCAGCAAATCGCCAGCGAATTTTTCCAGGGCGAATTTGTGCGCTTTTTCTACATCCTGCTCGGCGCGGCGGCGGACGTTCTGCAGATCAGCTGCTACACGCAAGGCCTGATCCTGGGCGCCAGCCAGTTGCTCTTCGAGCACTTGTACACGAGCCGCCAGGTCATTACCCGAATCCTGGGCAGCCTGATCGGCGTCTAGATTTTGCGTATCCACTGTCTGTTCGTCAGCCATAGATCTCTCCTTTCAATATCGTCCGCGAGCTCAACTCGCGCTTCTGTCCCGGTATATGGGGCCGCAAAAATCAGCTTCAAGGGGCCTGTTGTGATTAACCCCACAAAAAACAGCTGCATTGTGATTCCTTGATGCGCTGACGATTTCGTCGGATCAAGCAAATCGAGCTAGGCGGGGGCATTGTCAGGTACAAATAAAACACTGTATAAATAACCAGACCTAAAGCTTGGGAGCGGCCTATATGCTGGTGCACCTGTCCGTACACAACTACGCCATCGTTGAACATCTCGATCTCGAACTCGATCGTGGGATGAGTGTGATCACAGGGGAAACCGGCGCTGGCAAGTCAATCATGCTCGACGCCCTCGGCCTGACCCTTGGCGATCGAGCCGACAGCGGTGTGGTCCGCCCCGGCGCCGACAAGGCCGACATCCTGGCCACCTTCGACCTGATCGACATTCCGGAAGCCAGCGCCTGGCTGGCGGAGCGCGACCTCGAGAGCGAGGCCCCGTGCATCCTGCGCCGGGTAATCACCGCCGAAGGGCGCTCGCGCGGCTACATCAACGGCACGCCCTGCCCGCTTGGCGATCTCAAGGCCTTGGGTGAACTGCTCATTGATATCCACAGCCAGCACGAACACCAATCCCTACTCAAGACCGATACTCACCGCCGCCTGCTCGACGAGTATGCCGATGCCACCGACCTTGCCCGCCAAGTGCAACTGGCTGCACAACGCTGGCGCCAGACCCGTCAGGAGCTGGAGCGCCTTTCCAATTCCGGCGATGAGCAGCGCGCTCGCCATCAACTGCTCAGCTACCAGCTCGAAGAACTGGAAAACCTCGGCCTCGGCGACAATGAACTGGAGCAGCTGGAACAGGAACACAAGAACCTGACCAACGCTGAAACCCTGCTGGGGATCTGCCGGCAAGTGGTCGAGCAATGCAGCGAAAGTGATTCCGGCAATGTGCTGAATGCCCTGACCGCCAGCCTCAATCGTCTGTCTAGCGTGAACAACTCAATCGGAGCGCTGGGGGAAGCCAGCAGCTTGCTGACCAGTGCACAAATCCAGGTAGAAGAAGCCGTGGGCGAGCTGAATCGCTTCCTCGATAGCTTCGACGCCGACCCGGCGCGCCTTCAATACCTGGAAGAACGCCTCGATGCGATCTACACCATGGCGCGCAAACACCGCATCCAGCCCACCGAGGTCGCCGAGATGCAGCAGCGGTTGCTGGATGAAATCGAAACCTTGAATGCCAATGACGAATCCATTGAGCGGCTGAGTGATGAGCTGGCCGCCTATGCCCGCCATTATCAGGAGAAGGCTCGGGAATTGAGCGATCTGCGCCATCAAGCGTCCACTAGCCTGGCCAGCGCCGTGGAGCAGGAGATCCATCGACTGGGTATGCCCGGCGGTCGTTTCACCATCGAGTTGCGCCCCAACGGCAGTGATGAATTACTGCCCAACGGGCTGGAGCAAGTCGAGTTGCTGGTGAGCGCCAACCCCGGCCAGCCTCTGAAAGCGTTGGCCAAGGTAGCCTCGGGCGGCGAACTGTCGCGGATCAGCCTCGCGATTCAGGTGATCACTGCGCAGACTTCTCGCGTACCGACCCTGGTGTTCGACGAAGTGGACGTGGGTATCGGCGGGCCGACCGCAGAGATTGTTGGCCAGCTACTGCGCCGCCTCGGTGAACGCGGACAGGTGCTGACGGTGACTCACTTGCCACAAGTGGCGGCACAAGGTCATCAACATCTATTTGTGCACAAGGTTCGCGGCGAGGATGCGACCCACACGGCAGTTTCCAAGCTGAGCAAAAATGATCGTGTCGAAGAAGTCGCAAGGATGCTGGGTGGCATCGACCTGACCAAGGAATCCTTGGCTCACGCGAAAAAAATGGTCGTTACCGCAAAAATTTAGGAATGGCAGAAAGCACGAAGGCGACCCAGGGGTCGCCTTCGCTCGTTTCGCGAACCCGAAGTTCGCGCGACATGCTTACTTTTTCTTGCGCACGTACAGTACAAGGTTGTGATCAACCATCTCAAAGCCATATTTGTCGACAATGGCTTTCTGCAGGCGCTCGATTTCTTCGTCGAAGAATTCGATCACTTCACTGGTCTCGACGTTGACCATATGGTCGTGGTGCTTGCCGTCGTCCAGCTCGAAGACCGCATGGCCTCCGTCGAAGTTGTGCCGCACCACAAGGCCAGCTGCCTCGAACTGGGTCAGTACACGGTAAACCGTGGCCAGACCGACGTCCTCACCAGCCTCCATCAGCGCCTTGTATACATCCTCGGCACTCATGTGGCGCTGCTCGGCGGAATCGAGCATTTGCAGAATTTTGACCCGTGGAAGGGTCACTTTGAGGCCGGCTTTGCGTAGTTCGCTATTTTCAACCATGGTCAGCTTTCTCGCGATGCTGCTTCGCAGCTTCTCTTAATGCGGGTATGATCGGCGTTTACGTTGTCCCAGCCAAGATAGTGGAAGTCGCCCACCGATGCAAAACACCAAGCTCTTGCTAACCAGTTTCACCTTTGTGGGACTGCTCGCACTCGCCGGTTGTTCATTCCCCGGGGTTTACAAAATCGACATCCAGCAGGGCAATGTCGTCACGCAGGACATGATAGACCAGTTACGCCCGGGAATGACCCGTCGGCAAGTACGGTTTATCATGGGCAACCCACTGCTGACCGACACGTTCCATGCCGATCGCTGGGATTATCTGTACAGTCTGCAACCGGGTGGCGGTGAACGCCAACAGGAACGCATCAGCGTTATCTTCAACCCAAATGACCAACTTGTCAGCCTCTCTGGTGATTTCATGCCAGGCGTTAGCCGGGACGAAGCCATTCTCGGCAAGGACAGCGGCACTAGCGTGACCGCACCTGCTGAAAACGCCGAGAAGCCGAAGCCGGAAAAACCGGCGAAGCCAGGTTCGTTGCTGGATCAGATCCAGAAGGACGTCGACGGTGTAGAAACCGTTCCAGTCCCGACGCCAGAACCGCTGGAAACCTCGCCGCAATAATTTGCGACGCAATAAAAAACCCGGATTCCCGGGTTTTTTATTGCCTGGCGTTTGGCACATCACTGGTTCCGCACTTTGGCCTCGGCAGCCTTGGCGGCGCGAAGCCGGCGAACCTCTTTCGGATCTGCCAGTAGCGACCGATAAATCTCGATGCGATCCCCCGCCCGAACCTGACGAATGTCCGGATCCGCGACTACCTTGCCGAATATCCCAACCGGACAATGAGTCAGATCCAGCTCCGGAAACTCCTCGGCCACCCTCGACTTCAGCAAAGCCATCCGCACTGTCGTGCCCGCAGGCACCGTTTCACAGAGAAGCACCTGACGATCCACCGCGGCATACACCACCTCAATCTCGATCACGGCGTCAACCATGCATCTGCTTGGCGCGCTGGCAAAACGCGTCCATCAGCGTATTCGCTGCCTGATTGAACAATGGCCCCAAGGTCGCACGAACAATCGGACCGGCGTAATCGAACGAAAGGTCCAGGCTGATCTTGCAAGCTTTATCGGTCAACGCCTTGAATTCCCAAACACCGTGCAACTGAGTGAATGGACCCTCCTCGAGATTCATTTCGATCGATTGCCCGGGGACCAGCGTATTGCGCGTCACGAAATGTTGACTGAGGCCGCCCTTGGCCACGCCGACGCTGGCGCGCATATGCCCGGCAGAGCTTTCCAGGACTTCAGCCGTCGAACACCACGGCAGAAACTCCGGGTAACGCGCCACGTCATTGACCAGGTCGTACAGCGCTTGCGCCGGATACGGCAGCAGAGCCGAACGTTGAATGTGTGTCGTCATGTCAGCGTCACTTCCACAGCTGGGCGGCAAACACTACGAGAATGCCGATGGGCGCCACATAGCGCATCAAAAACAGGGACAGCGTGAACAACTTGGGACTGCGCATCGACAACTCGTCGCGCACTGCTTCACGCCCCATCACCCAACCCGCGAACACCACGAAACACAAACCACCGAGTGGCAACATGATCCGCGAGGTGAAGAAGTCGATAACACCAAAGAAATCCAGGCCGCCGGCAGCACCCCATTGATAGAGATGAAACTTCCCGCCATCGTTCACGAAAAATTTGGCTTCCTTCCAGATATTGAAGGAAAACACCGTGCCCAGACCAACGAACCAGCAAGTGAACGCCAGCCAGAACGTCACCCAGGCGCGACTGACTTTAGTACGTTCAACCAGGTAAGCCACCATCGGCTCCAGCAACGAAATCGCCGAACTCCAGGCCGCAATCGCTACCAGCACGAAGAACACTACGCCCATCAACTGGCCGAACGCTACGTTACCAAAGGCAAATGGCAGGCTGACGAACATCAGGCCAGGGCCTTCACTCGGGTTCAGGCCTGCGGCGAACACAATCGGAAACAATGCCAGGCCGGCCACGAGAGAAACAAAGGTATCGAGCAACGCGACACCGACGACGGTGCCGGATATCGATGAGTCTCTCGGCATGTAAGCGCCGTAGATCATGATCGAGCCCACGCCCACACTCAAAGAGAAGAACGCGTGCCCCATGGCGGGCAGCAATCCGTCGAGGACTTTTTCCGGTTGGAAGTCGAACATGAAATGCACGCCCTCCATGAAATGGCCGGTGGTCATGCTGTAGCCCAGCAGCACCAGAATCATCACAAAGAGCAACGGCATCATGATGCGCAGGCTGCGTTCAAGCCCGGCGACGACACCTTTGGCGATCACAATGGCGGACAGCAGCATAAAAATAGTGTGCCAAAGTGTCAGGCGCCACGGATCGGCGATCACCTTGCCAAAGTACGCGCCGACCTGCTCAGGCGTTATACCCTGGAAATCGCCGCGCCCCATGTCGATGATGTAATCCAGCGACCAGCCGCCGACAACGCTATAGAAGGACAGGATCAGCAGTGCCGTGATCATTCCGGCGAACGCGCCCCAGGACCACTTGCCCGAATGGCCCGCCTCGAGCGCCAGTACTTTCAAGGCGTTGGCCGGACTTTGCCGGGCACGCCGGCCGATCAGGGTTTCCGCCAGCATGACTGGCACGCCGATCAGTGCGATACACGCCAGGAAAACCAAGACAAACGCGCCGCCGCCGTAGAACCCGACCATGTACGGGAACTTCCAGATGCTACCCAGCCCCACGGCCGAACCGGTCGCGGCGAGTATGAAGACCCAGCGGCTAGCCCAACTGCCGTGGACAGAAACCTTGTCTGTCGACATCGTTACCACGTCCAAGCATTGAAAAAGAGGGCGCATTGTCCGGGATTCAATCAACCTGCTCAAGCACACAGCATCACCGTAGCCGACTCGCGTGCAACTCCCTATAATGCCGCCCCTATGGCTAAACAGAAGAAACACCCAACAGGGACCATCGCGCAAAATAAAAAGGCGCGACACGATTACTTCATCGAACATCGGTTCGAGGCTGGTCTGGTCCTGGCCGGCTGGGAAGTAAAAAGTCTGCGAGCAAGCAAGCTGCAACTGGTCGACAGTTATGTGCTGCTCAAGGATGGCGAAGCCTGGCTGCTCGGCAGCCACATTACGCCCCTGACGACTGCCAGTACCCACGTCATCGCTGATCCGACCCGCACCCGAAAACTGCTGCTCAACCGGCGCGAACTGGAAAAGCTGGCCGCTGCCGTGCAGCAAAAGGGTTACGCCTGCGTGTGCCTGTCCTGGTACTGGAGCAAGCACATGGTCAAGTGCGAGATCGCGCTGGGCAAGGGCAAGAAGGAATACGACAAGCGCGACACCGAACGCGAACGCGACGCCGGTCGCGAGTTGCAGCGAGCGGTGCGCAACAAGGGCAAGGAAGAGTAATTCTCCTGCCCTGCGCGATCTTGTGGCGAGGGAGCTTGCTCCCGCTGGGGCGCGAAGCGGCCCCTCGCTTGGCTGCAACCATCATCACACCTGCTGGCGACTGCTGCGCAGCCGAACGGGAGCAAGCTCCCTCGCCACAGACTCCCACTACATCCCCTTGCGCCGCTCCGCCCGGGCCACGCGCTGCACTTCCTGACGCACCTCTTCCAGCACTTCCTGCACATACAAAATGTGTCGACTGGAGACTTCTCGCGCCTGTTCTGCCCTTCCTTCGATAATCGCCATGTACAACTCCCGGTGCTGCGTGATCAGCATGTCGCGGGTTTCCGTGCGCTGTTTGTACATACCACCGATGTTGGTCACCACGTTGCGCTTTAGCAGATCGAACAACCCGCGAATGGTATGCAGCAACACCGCGTTGTGACTGGCTTCGGCGATTGCCAAATGAAATTTCGCATCCGCCGCGCCCTCTTCCGCGCGGCTCACCTCATCGTGACGCGTGTAGCAATCCTGCAATTCATTGAAGGCCGCAGTCAGTCGCTCGCGATCGACATCTGTAGCACGCAGTGCTGCGTAATAAGCACAGGACGCTTCCAAGGTGTGGCGAAACTCCAGCAGATCACGCTGGGCCTCAGGATTGCTTTCCAGCAGGTGAAGAAGCGGATCGCTGAAGGTCGTGCCCAGTGATTCCACCACATAGTTGCCGCCGCCCTGGCGACTGACCAGCAAGCCCTTGGCCGCCAGTTTCTGAATCGCTTCGCGTAACGAAGGGCGTGACACGCCGAACTGCTCGGCCAGCGCGCGTTCTGCCGGTAAGCGCTCACCCGCCTTCAACGTGCCCTCGAGGATCATCCCCTCGAGCTGCTCGACAATATCGTCAGACAGACGGCGCTGACGAATTTGATCAAACCCCATAACTCAGTTCTCCACGATCCCGACGGTTGGCGGGCTCTCTATTCTGGCCTATCGGTGCTGTGCCAGCACCTACCAGACGGCATTTGTTCGAACGGATCACTCGGGCGCCACTGCGCTTATTCGACAAAAGATTCAGGGCGGCAAATTGACACACCGCCTACAAGGCTTTTACCCTAGCGAACAGCGATTGTAAATTGGTATTACCAATTATCCAAGAACGCTGAACAGTGCCTGACCAACAACAATTAGGGGCCACCCCATATGCAAACCTGGCAACAGCTCTATACCCCACTCGGCAGCCTCGGCCTTTCCGCGCTCGCGGCCGTAATTCCCATCGTGTTTTTCTTTCTGGCGCTGGCCGTATTCCGGCTCAAGGGACATGTCGCCGGCAGCATCACGCTGGCCTTGTCCATTGCGGTCGCCATCTTCGCCTTCCAGATGCCGGTCGATATGGCATTCGCCGCCGCCGGTTATGGTTTCGCCTACGGTCTGTGGCCGATTGCGTGGATCATCGTGGCAGCGGTTTTCCTTTACAAACTGACGGTAAAAAGTGGTCAGTTCGAGGTGATTCGCAGCTCCGTGCTGTCGATCACCGACGACCAGCGCCTGCAGGTGCTGCTGATCGGATTCTGCTTCGGTGCGTTCCTTGAAGGTGCAGCCGGTTTCGGTGCGCCGGTAGCGATTACTGCCGCACTGCTTGTAGGACTGGGTTTCAACCCGCTGTACGCCGCAGGCCTGTGCCTGATCGCCAACACCGCGCCGGTGGCGTTCGGCGCGCTGGGGATTCCGATCATCGTGGCCGGACAAGTGACCGGTATCGACGCGTTCAAGATCGGCGCCATGACCGGCCGCCAACTGCCGCTGCTGTCGTTATTCGTGCCATTCTGGCTGGTATTCATGATGGACGGCCTGCGCGGCGTTTGTGAAACCTGGCCCGCAGCGCTGGTGGCCGGCTTGAGCTTCGCGATCACTCAATACTTCACGTCGAACTTCATCGGCCCGGAACTGCCGGACATCACCTCGGCCCTGGCCAGCCTGATTTCCCTGACGCTGTTCCTGAAAGTCTGGCAGCCAAAACGCGCCGCAGGCCAACACATCACCGGCGCCGTCTCGGCCTCCGTGGTGACCGCCAGTACCGGTGGTTTTGGTCTGCCGCGCAGCACCGTGGCATCGCCTTACAGCCTGGGTGAAATTATCAAAGCCTGGTCGCCGTTCCTGATCCTTACAGTGCTGGTCACCATTTGGACCTTGAAACCGTTCAAGGCGATGTTCGCTGCCGGCGGATCGATGTATAGCTGGGTGTTCAACTTCGCCATTCCGCACCTGGATCAAATGGTGATCAAGGTTGCACCGATCGTGACCAACCCGACGGCCATTCCGGCCGTGTTCAAGCTCGATCCGATTTCCGCGACCGGCACGGCGATATTCTTCTCCGCACTGATCTCGATGCTGGTACTGAAGATCAATATCAAAACTGGTCTGACCACTTTGAGAGAGACTTTTTACGAGCTACGTTGGCCGATTCTGTCCATCGGCATGGTGCTGGCGTTTGCTTTTGTCACCAACTATTCGGGCATGTCCTCAACCATGGCGCTTGTACTGGCAGGCACGGGCGCGGCATTCCCGTTCTTCTCGCCATTCCTCGGCTGGCTGGGGGTGTTCCTGACCGGTTCCGATACGTCGTCCAACGCACTGTTCAGTTCGTTGCAAGCGACCACCGCGCACCAGATCGGCGTAAGCGACACCCTTTTGGTGGCGGCAAACACCAGCGGCGGCGTGACCGGCAAGATGATCTCGCCACAATCGATCGCCGTGGCCTGCGCCGCTACCGGCCTGGTGGGCAAGGAATCGGATCTGTTCCGTTTCACCCTCAAGCACAGCCTGTTCTTTGCAACCATTGTCGGCCTGATCACCCTGTCTCAGGCCTACTGGTTCACCGGCATGCTGGTCCACTAAGTACTACAAGACTGAACGCAAAAACCGACGCCTGACCACGATTCCGGCGTCAGCTATCCACAACCCGGTCTGTAAGGCTGCTGAAAGAATCACTCTCTATATTTCAGCAGCCTCAGCGGACGGATAACCGGCCGAGAGACACGCCTGATGAGCGAGCTTTTTTACAATGCCGTGCCGAACGCGACCCGCGTCGCCCCGCCACTGCCCGAGCCGCGGCAATATCCCAGCGAGAAACCGTCACGGGTCTACTTGTTCGGGACTTGCGTGGTGGATTTGTTCTACCCGGAAGCCGGGATGGACGCGATTCATCTGCTGGAACGCGAAGGTATTCGTGTCGAGTACCCGCAGGGGCAAAGCTGCTGCGGGCAACCGGCCTACACCTCCGGTTACACCGACCAGGCCCGGACCGTGGCACGCTCGCAACTGGCGCTGTTCGCTGGGGATTATCCGGTGGTGGTGCCGTCGGGATCGTGTGCCGGTATGTTGCGCGAACACTACGCCGACTTGTTCAAGGACGATCCGGAGACACTGAAAAAGGTTCAGGCCCTGGCGGCCCGGACTTACGAATTGGCCGAGTTTTTGCTGTTCGTCTGCAAGGTGCAGCTCAAGGACAGTGGCGATCCGGTAAAAGTGGCTTTGCACACCTCATGCTCGGCACGTCGTGAGATGAACACCCACCTGCACGGCCGCGAGTTGTTGGCGCAGTTGGGTAATGTGGAACGTGTCGACCACAGCCATGAAAGCGAATGCTGTGGCTTCGGTGGGACTTTCAGCGTCCGTATGCCAGACATTTCCGGCGCGATGGTGACGGACAAGACCCGGTCGTTGAAGGAATCCGGCGCGCACCAGGTACTCAGTGCCGACTGCGGTTGCCTGATGAACATCAATGGCTCGCTGGAGAAACAGAAGGAAGCGTTGCGCGGTCAGCATCTGGCCAGTTTCCTCTGGCAGCGAACCGGAGGTGGCCAATGAACGCTTCCGCGATTATTCCTACGGTTGCCGTAGAAGAAGATTTCCGCACCCGTGCTCACACGGCGTTGGGTGACAAGCAACTGCGAAACAACTTTCGCACTGCGATGGATTCACTGATGACAAAGCGGGCGTCGTCCTTCAGCGATGCCCACGAAAGAGAACATTTGCGAGCGCTGGGCAATGCCGTCCGCGCCCGTGCGTTATCGAAGTTGCCCGACCTGCTTGAGCAGCTTGAACAGAACCTGACCCGCAACGGTGTGACAGTGCACTGGGCGGAAACGGTGGACGAAGCCAATGGCATCGTCCTCTCGATCATCCGCGCTCACGAGGGGCGGCAAGTGATCAAGGGCAAATCGATGGTCAGCGAAGAGATGGAGATGAACCACTTCCTCGCTGATCGGGGCATTGAATGCCTGGAATCGGACATGGGCGAGTACATCGTCCAGCTCGACCACGAGAAGCCTTCACACATCATTATGCCGGCGATCCACAAGAATGCCGGTCAGGTCGCGTCCTTGTTCCACGACAAACTTGGCGTGGAGTACACCAAGGACGTTGACCAACTCATTCAGATCGGCCGCAAAGTCTTGCGGCAGAAATTCTTTGAAGCAGACATCGGCGTCTCCGGCGTCAACTTCGCCGTGGCCGAAACCGGCACCTTGCTGCTGGTGGAAAACGAAGGCAACGGCCGCATGACCACCACAGTTCCGCCGGTGCACATTGCCGTCACCGGCATCGAAAAAGTGGTTGAAAACCTGCGCGACGTGGTGCCTCTGTTGTCGTTGCTGACCCGCTCCGCCCTTGGCCAGCCGATCACCACCTACGTCAACATGATCTCCGGCCCGCGCAAGGCCCATGAACTCGACGGCCCGCAAGAAGTGCATCTGGTGCTGCTGGACAACGGTCGCAGCCAGGCCTTTGCGGACAGCGAATTGCGCCAGACCCTGAACTGCATCCGCTGCGGCGCCTGTATGAATCATTGCCCTGTCTACACTCGAATCGGCGGCCACGCCTATGGGGAGGTTTACCCAGGGCCTATCGGAAAAATCATCACCCCGCACATGGTCGGCCTGGCGAATGTCCCGGACCACCCAAGCGCGTCGTCGCTGTGTGGCGCGTGTGGTGAAGTGTGCCCGGTAAAAATTCCTATCCCGGCATTGCTGCGCCGCCTACGGGAAGAGAACGTCAAAGCCCCGGACAGCCCGCACCCAGTCATGCGCGGTCAGGGCAGCAAGTACTCGCGCAAGGAGCGCTTTATCTGGAACGCCTGGGCGAAGCTCAACAGCTCACCGACGCTGTATCGTCTGTTCGGTTTTTTTGCCACGCGACTGCGCGCCCTCGTACCAAGCAACGTCGGCCCATGGACGCAAAACCACAGCGCACCGAAACCCGCTGCACGCTCATTGCATGACATGGCCCGCGAGCATTTGGCCAAACACGGAGGCCGCTGATGAGCGCCAAGCAGAATATCCTCGCCAAACTACGGAAAAGTCTGACCGGCACCACGCCCGTGCCTGACGAGTTCGATGTCGAACTGGTGACCGCGCCCTATACCTACGCGCCCGAGCAACGTATTCCGCAGTTGCGCAAACTGATGGAAGCGGTACACACGGAGATCCATCTGACATCAGCGGACAGTTGGCCAGAGCTGCTGGCGCAATTGCTACGCGATCGCCAACTACCCAGCTTGTTGATCGCGCCGACTACGCCTCACGGTCAGCGTGTCACTCAGCACTGGGCGAACAATCCCGAGCTGCCCACGCTTAAGTCCTACGACCGTCGGGTCGAAGAATGGAAAGCAGAGCTGTTTAACGACACCCCGGCCAGCCTGACTACCACCCTCGGCGCAATCGCCGCGACGGGTAGTCTGATTCTCTGGCCGACGCGGGAAGAGCCGCGCCTGATGAGCCTGGTGCCGCCGGTGCATTTCGCCTTGCTCAAGGCCAGTGAAATCCGCGACAACTTCTATCAGGTGCAACAGGAATTCAGCTGGGCGCAAGGCATGCCGACCAACGCCCTGCTGGTCTCCGGCCCGTCGAAGACCGCCGACATTGAGCAGGTCCTGGCCTACGGCGCTCATGGTCCGAAAGACCTCGTGGTTTTGATCCTGGAGGACCAATGAGTCTACCGGCGGCTTTCCTGCGAGATGCGCAGCAACTGATCCCCCAAGAGCGACGGTTTGACGACCCGCTGTCGACATTGGCCTTCGGCACCGACGCCAGTTTCTACCGACTGGTTCCGAAACTGGTGATCCGCGTCGAATCCGAAGATGAAGTGGTGGCACTGCTCGAACTAGCGCAACGGGATCAGGTCCCGGTGACCTTCCGCGCCGCCGGCACCAGCCTTTCCGGCCAGGCCATCAGCGATTCTGTGCTGATCGTGCTTGGGGATAACTGGAACGGTCGCGAGATCCGCGGGCAAGGCACGCAAATCCGCTTGCAACCCGGCGTGATCGGCGCGCAGGCCAACGCGTGGCTGGCACCGTTCGGACGCAAGATCGGTCCGGACCCGGCCTCGATCAACGCCTGCAAAATCGGCGGTATCGTCGCCAACAACGCCAGCGGCATGTGCTGCGGTACGGCGCAAAACACCTATCACACGCTGGCCGGTATTCGCCTGGTGCTCGCCGACGGCAGCCGCCTCGATACCGAAGATGCGGCGAGTGTCGCGGCGTTTCGTGAGAGCCACGCAACGCTGCTTGAACGTCTGGCGACACTGGGTCGCGAGACCCGCGCCAATTCCGGTTTAGCCGCAAAAATCCGCCACAAATATCGCCTGAAAAACACCACCGGCCTGTCACTCAACGCCCTGGTGGATTTCGATGAGCCTGTGGATATCTTGAGCCACTTGCTGGTGGGCTCCGAAGGTACCCTCGGATTTATCAGTGCGGTGACTTACGACACCGTGATCGACCACCCGAACAAGGCGTCGGCGCTGATCGTGTTCCCGAATGTGGAAACCTGCTGCAATGCCGTCACCGTGCTGAAAAGCCAACCAGTGTCAGCCGTGGAACTGCTCGACCGACGCAGCCTGCGTTCGGTGCAGGACAAGCCCGGAATGCCGGCTTTCGTACAGCACCTGTCGAACAATGCCTGCGCATTGCTGATTGAATCCCGCGCGGCGTCGCCCACTTTGCTGCACGAACAACTGGCGCAGATCATGGCGTCGCTGACCTCATTCCCGGTGGAGAAACAGGTCGACTTCACCGAAGACCCGGTCGAAAACGCCCGCCTCTGGGCCATCCGCAAGGACACCTTCCCCGCCGTCGGCGCGGTGCGTAAAACCGGCACCACGGTGATCATCGAAGACGTGACCTTCCCGGTGGAAAAACTGGCCATCGGCGTAAACCGTCTGATCGAGTTGTTCGAAAAACATCACTACGACGAAGCGATTCTTTTCGGACACGCCCTGGAAGGCAATCTGCACTTTGTCTTCACCCAGGGCTTCAACAACCCGGAAGAAGTCGCACGCTACCAGGCGTTCATGGACGACGTCGCGCACTTGGTCGCCGTGGAGTTCGGCGGCTCGCTGAAGGCCGAGCACGGCACCGGTCGCAACATGGCGCCCTTCGTCGAACTGGAATGGGGCAGCGATGCCTATCAGTTGATGTGGCAGCTCAAACGCTTGCTCGATCCCAACGGCATTCTCAATCCGGACGTGGTACTCAGCGTTGATCCGCAGATCCACCTGAAGCATCTGAAACCGCTGCCGGCCGCCGACGAGATTGTGGACAAGTGCATCGAGTGCGGTTTTTGTGAACCAGTTTGCCCGTCGAAAGGCCTGACCCTGAGCCCGCGCCAGCGCATCGTGATCTGGCGTGACATTCAGGCAAAGAAACGCGCAGGCGTGGACACCACCGAACTGGAAGCTGCTTACGAATACCAGGGCATCGAGACCTGCGCCGCCACCGGTTTGTGCGCCCAGCGTTGTCCCGTAGGAATCAATACCGGCGAACTGGTGAAAAAGCTGCGCAGCCGTCAGGCGACGCATACGAAAACCGCTAACTGGCTGGAAGGCAATTTCGCAACCGCGCTGCAAGGCGCCCGTTTCACCCTGCACGTGGCCAACGGTGCGCGGATGCTGCTGGGAGCGCCACGCCTGGCGAAACTTTCGGCAACGCTGACGAAGTTATCCAAAGGTCAGGTCCCGCAATGGACCCATGCCATGCCGCAGCCGGAAAAGGCCATTCGCTTTAGCCCGACCGTGATGGATGCGCGTCCGCGAGTGGTGTACCTGGCGGCCTGCGTCTCGCGGGTGATGGGTCCCGCAGCCGGTGATAAAGAGCAAATGTCGCTGTACGACAAAACCCGTGGCTTGCTGGAAAAAGCCGGTTACCAGGTAGTCTTTCCGGACAATCAGGACAACCTCTGCTGCGGTCAGCCCTTCGCGTCCAAGGGCTACGCCGAACAGGCCGAACACAAACGCCAGGAATTGATAGGCGCGTTGCTGCACGCCAGCCGTGGCGGCCTCGATCCGATCTACTGCGACACCAGCCCCTGCACCTTGCGCCTGGTTCAGGACATCGGTGATGTTCGACTGGACCTGTACGATCCGGTGCGTTTCATCCGTACGCATTTGATGGACAGGCTCGAATTCACGCCGCAGGAAGCGCCAATCGCCGTGCACGTCACGTGCAGCACCCAACATTTGGGAGAAAGTCAGGCGTTGATCGATCTGGCGCGCAAGTGCAGCAAAAACGTGGTTATTCCCGAAGGTATTCACTGCTGTGGATTTGCCGGCGACAAGGGCTTTACCACCCCGGAACTGAATGCCCATTCGCTACGCACGCTCAAGGATGCGGTGCAACAGTGCAGCGAGGGCATATCGACCAGTCGCACCTGTGAGATCGGTCTGACGCAACACGGTGGAATTGACTATCACGGGCTGGTCTATCTGGTGGACCGGGTTACTCGAGCGAGGGATATGCAAGAAAAATAGAACCCTCATGCGCTGCCGTAGTCCACTGATCAAGCCCCATAAATGTGGGGCTTCCCCAAATGGCAGCCCATCCTGACGGCCAGCGAAGCCTGGCCCCTCAGTTCAAGGAGATACACATGAAACGTTCTGTACTGTTAGGTCTGTTCGTTACTGTCTCGCTGATGGCGTCCCCCTCGTTTGCCGTCGAAGACCTCTGTGCGGTCAACCTGAAAACCATCGAAAATGCCAAGGCACAGATTCCTCCGGATATGACTGAACAGGTAATGGACAGCGTCGAGAAAGCCAAAGCGGATCATGCAAGAGGCACCAAGCAAGGGACTGATGATTGCATCGCCGAGACCACCCAAACTATTCAAGCCATTCAGAAAACAGGTGACGGCGGCAAACAATAGCCCCAATACAATGCCAACCTTCGGGTTGGCCTTTTGGCTCCCCCAGCGCCACCTGAACGAAGCAAAACAAAACCCGCCAATTTGCGGGTTTTGTTGCATCTGGGTGGGGGCAATTTCATAGCCTCTTCTGCAGAAAACGAATTCTTGCGCAATATCGCAGTCTTTTAAGTAGGCCCATCAAATCGTGGCTTATTTTCCGACCTCGGCTGAGCGCCCGCTCCTACGGCAGCACCGAAACCATCAGTTCAAGGAGATATCCATGAAATGTACCGCAATCGCTGGTCTGTTTATCTCTGCTGCCATGTTGGCCTCGCCCGTATTTGCTGCGGACAACAACCTTTGTACAAGCAAGCTGCAAGAGCTCAAAAGCAAAGTGAATTCACTGCCCGCGAGCGCCAGCAACACCGCAATGGAGATCAAAAGACTGATATCCAGCGCCGAAGCTTCGCAAGCTTCCGGGGACGACAAAAAATGCGTCACCGAGGCCACTCAGGCATCGGCACTTACTGACAAACTGCGCAGCGATCCCAACCCATAATCTGTGGAGTCCAACCTTCGGGTTGGCCTTCTGGCCGCGTTGGCGTACACTGCGCAGGCTTGTTGCTCACCTTGATTCACAGAGCAGCAGGCTCGGGGCCGTTTAGGATTCGACGCCGGTTGCGAAACTTTAGGTGCATGCCGAGTTGGTAACAGAACTCGTAAATCCACTGTTGCAACTTCTTATAGTTGCCAATGACGAAACCTACGGGGAATACGCTCTCGCTGCGTAAGCAGCCTTAGCCCTTCCCTCCTGGTACCTTCGGGTCCAGCAATCATCAGGGGATGTCTGTAAACCCAAAGTGATTGTCATATAGAACAGAATCGCCGTGCAGTACGTTGTGGACGAAGCGGCTAAAACTTACACAACTCGCCCAAAGCACCCTGCCCGTCGGGTCGCTGAGGGTTAACTTAATAGACACGGCTACGCATGTAGTACCGACAGCGGAGTACTGGCGGACGGGGGTTCAAATCCCCCCGGCTCCACCACTTCATCATCTAAAGACGTCCACGGACGTCTTTTTTTGTGCCTGAAATCCAGTGAAGCGGCTTAGTCAACGAACCAAGTACGAAGCAGACAAAACCCGCCAAGTGCGGATTTGTTGCGTCTGGGAATTAGTCATTCAAGCCTCGCCTCCTTGCGGGTCACTTGAAGACTTCAAATGATCCACCCCAGTATTGCGCGCGACCCCAGCGCCAGCCATCATCTAGCCACTACCCACCATCACTGCCAAACCAATCGTCCTGGATATGGAAATTCAATGAAAATCAGCAAGTTTTTACTCCCCTCATGCGTTCTGGCTCTATCACTTCTGAGCGGTTGCGCGGCGTCCGTTAAAAGCGGCGGTAGTGACACGCTAGCCATCCAGGAATCCGCCAAGCAAAACCTCGTGGTGAATTTCAAAGGGAACGACAAGGTCCAGCAGAATGAGGACTGGCCACTCCTGCAGCGTGACTGGAAAGAAGCCCTGCAGGCAGAGGCCATCCGTGCTGGCTACGGCATTTCAGAGAGCAAGACCCTAAGCTCAGGCACCAAGGATGGCGTCGGCATTACCATCAACGTCAGCAACTTCCGCTACCTGACGCCGGGTGCGCGCTATGGCGCTGGCATTATGGTGGGTAATGCCTGGGTCAACTCGAGCGCAGACTTTTCAGACCTGAAATCGGGGAGCCTGATCGGTAGCCGAACCTACGATACGTCGTCGTCGGCCTGGGAAGGTGTGATGTCTGCCATGACCAAAAGGCAGGTTCAGGCAATTGCACAGCAGATTATCAGCGACATCAAGAGCGCGAAGGCCAAGTAATCTGGTGTGGGAGAGGCGTGCACTGCGTGTTGTCTGGTTGAGCGTGGCGCTGGAGATCATTGCGAGCAATCGAACGTCGACCGGCTGCTCCTACAGGGACCGTGAAGCTTTGAGAAATCGGGGCTTCACGGCTTTTTTCCGGGACTTTCCGAACTTCAAACGATTTTCAACTCCACCTCCACATGCCCCCGCGTCATCCGCGAATACGGACACATCTGATGGGCGGCCTCAGCCAATTCGCGTTTCACGCCCTCCTCCAGACCCGGAATATTGACGTTCAAGCGGACCGCCAACTGGAAGTCCCCGGCTTTGGTTTTGCCCAAATCCACCTCGGCATCCACCGACGTGTCCTCCGGCAGTTTGATCTTCATTTTGCCAGCGGCGACCTGTATCGCACCGATAAAACAGGCTGAATACCCGAGAGCAAACAGTTGTTCTGGATTGGTACCCGGCTTCCCCGAGCCGGGTGAGCTGAATTTCACGTCCAATTCGCCATCGCTGGATTTTCCGGTGCCCGTGCGGCCGCCGACGGTGTGGGTTTTTGCTGTGTATAGAACGGTTTCCAAGGAAGTACTCATGACGGTAACTCCTGAACTGTTTTACGGGGTGAATCCGTCCGTCCAAGCCTAGCAGCGCCAAATCGGCTTTCAAGCGACGTCAGTCGGAAACCATCAAGCAAAAAAAAGGCACTGGACGATGATCGCCAGTGCCTTTTTCACATCCGCAATAACCGTTAGCGCGATGACAACATAAACGTGTCGTACTCCAGGTCTTCCAGCGCCGTGGACAGTCGATGCAGCCCCAGCAACACACAAACCAGCAACGACAGGGTAAATCCGTAGCCAAAGAAGCTTGGCCCAAGGTACATGCTGAGCAGCGTCAACGCCCCGTTCAACACCGCAAACAGCACGCACAACTCCAGGACCACAGTGCGCTTGTCCAGGTAGAAAAACACGTTAAGCAAGGCCATGAACACCACTTGGATACTCACGCCGATCAGGTCGATATAGAACAGCGGCAGGTAATAGCTGGAGATGCCCAACCAATCCAGCAAACGTGGTGCGAACAGGAACAACAGCACCGCCGTCAGCCCCTGCACCTTGCAGATTTCCAGCAGCCCCTGACGGATCGACAAGATCATCTCGGTTTTCAGCGAACCGATGTGTTGCAACGTTTCGCCCTCGCGGATCGCCCGGAACAGACGGTCATACCATTCGGCAAAATCGGTTTCGATGCGCACCAGAAACACCGCCATCCCCGGGATGATCGCCAGGTAGGCGATGAAGATCGGCAGGTCATACAGGATCGACGCGCGCAGCGGACCGATGACGATGTTCGAGGTGCCGGGGTTGAACCAGAACAGGAACTTGTCGATCCAGATGCCGAAGTTGTAGAAGAAACCGGTGGCGAGCAAACTGAGGAATACCTGGCGCCGATCGAGGAAATCGAAGGCGATCAGCTTTTCCGCCCGGTACTCGCGCAGGATGTCGTAAAGAAACAGAAACAGCAGTGCGCTGTGTCCGATCAACAGCGCCAACAGCAAGCCGGGTAGCTTCAGGAAGGTCAGCACATAGGCGCTGGCGACCATCAGCGTGTAGCCCGCCAGCATAACCAGCAGAATGCGGTTATAGGCCTTCATCCCCGACAGGAAGATGATCACCAGCCACAAGTTGCACAGCACCACGAAATTCGACAGCACCAGCACCCGGTAGATCAGCGGCTGGTCGAAGAGCAAACCCAGCACGATGATGCCCAACACTCCGGCAGCGACCGTGACCAGTAACAGGATGCCCAGCAAGTTGGGCAGAATCTGTTCGTACTTGTGCTCGAACAACCGGTCGGACACGAACCGGGTAAAGAACAGCTGCAAGCCACCCGTGAGAATCAACGAGGTGGCCATCAGGTAGGTCACCGTCACCAGAAACTGACCCACCAACGAATTGGGTATCACAAGGCCCAAACTGATGATGCCCACCAGCATCACGCTGATGATCGATAATACCCAGGGCCCGGAGCTGATCAGACCTGCATACACGTAAGCGTGCAAGGTCGCCGTGTAAGAGTCGCGCGAAAGGATCTTGCGCAGTTCGAAGCCAATGCCGGCCATTCAACTGTTCTCCATGGCTGCTTGATACAAGTCGCGATAACGCTGCAGCATCAAGGCTTCGGTGTAATAACGATTGACCCGCAACAGGCCGCTGGCCTGAGCGGCCTGCCAGCGTTGCGGATTGCGCAGCAGTTCGAGGATCGCGGCGCAGGTGGCTTGTGGATCGGCAATCGCCACCACTTTGCCGGCGAGCCCGAGGTCGCGGTCTTCGGCACTGCCGCCTTCGATCAATTCGCGGCACGAGCCCACGTCGCTCGAAACCACCGGCGTACCGGCGGCCCAGGCTTCGAGGATCACCAGTGGTTGTGCCTCGCTGATCGAGGTCAGCACCATCAGGCCGAGTTTCGGCAGGATGTCCTGGATTCGCTGGAAACCAAGGAAATGCACCTTGCCCTCCAAACCCAAACTGGCCATCAGGCTGCGGCATTCGCTGACGTATTCCGGATCTTCCTCTTCGGGACCGACGATCCAGCCTTCGGCCTCCGGCATGGCGCTGATCACACCGCGCATGGCCCGCAGGAAGGTTTTCACATCCTTGATCGGCACCACACGCCCGATCAAGCCCACCACTGGCGCAATACCGGGGGTACGGGATTGCAGTGCAGCGGTCCACTGCGGCAGGTCGATGCCGTTGGGAATGACCTGGGTGCGGGCTGCGTCGGCGCCGTCCTTGATCTGCCGCTGACGATTGCCGTCATACAACGCGATGATGTTGTCGGCGCTGTTGTAGGTCAGCTGACCGATGCGCTCGAAGAAACGCACCCACAGCGTACGGATGTAACCCGAGCCAGAGTCGAGGCTGCGATTGAGCGCCTGGCCAGAGCTCTCGGCGATCCAGCTGGCCTGGGCCAGGTCGATCTTGCGTTCCTTGGTGTAAATCCCGTGCTCGCTGAGCAGGTAGGTGCAGTTCCAGCGCTGCTTGAGAATGCACCCCAGCAGCCCGGCGTAACCGGTGGAAATCGAATGCAGCATCCGCGCTCGCGGCATTTTGCGCGACGCTTCGGCCAGCATCAGTAACGGCGACTGCATCGAACGCAGGGTCCAGAAATAATTGACGAAGGACGGGTCGGCGCAATGCAGCCGATACCCTTCGCTCAATGCCTCCCAACTGGCGCGGCTGCGCAGTACGTCGTCGAGGGTCATGCGGCCCTGGGCGATGCAGTCGAGCAGGCGCTCGCCCAGCTCGGGCTCCGGCGCGTCCGGGTGGTGCAGAAAACGATACAGATCCAGCAACTGCTGCGGGTCGGCCTCTCGCGGCGTTCCATGGGTGTTGGTCGGACGCGTCGCGTCCTCGATAAACACCTCTTCGATGTGCAGCACATTCGACGGGATTTCATAGCGTCGCGACGGGTAGGCCGAACGTTGGCCACCGATGAACATCACCGAGAAGGTCAGCTCCGGCAAACCGAGAATCATCTGATGAATCCAGCTCGACACGCCGCCGCGCACGTAGGGCCAGGTGCCTTCGAGCAGCAGGCAGATGTCAGCGGCCGGCGCCTCGTCCTTGGGATTCATGTCCAGCTCCTCACCAGTTCAGCGAAGGGTGGTCGCTGACGGGTTTTCTCGGGGAGTTTCTCGAGCAACCCGGGGATTTCGTGATAACGACCGGCCTCGAACGCCAGTTCGGCGTGGAACGGCAACACTTGCGCAGCGCCCATGCCGTTGTCCTGGGCCTGATGCAAGAGCACTTCGGCGCGCTCGATATCACCTCTTTCCAGCGCAATGCGTCCCGCCAGCAAGAACAGTTCCCCCCCCTCGCCCGCTTGCAGGCCTTGCTCGGCGTGTTCGCTGGCTTGGTTGAGCACGTGTTCGAGCACGCTGCCCTGCGCCAGGCCGAGGTACGCCAGCTCCCAATACCAGCGCGCCAGCGTGCCATGCAGCGCACCCGCGGTTTTGGCATTGGCGCCGACCAGTTGCCCAAGCGCAATCTGGATGCGCAGGTTGATGTCGCTTTCCTGTTTGTCGAGCATCGAGTATGCCAGCAGCCGCACGTCATCGCTCGGATCACCGAGCGCCAGTTTAAGGATCGGCACCGCTTCCTTGCCGGGCATCCGGCGCGTAGCCAGCAACGCGGCCAGGCGCTGATCCGGATCAGGTGCATGACGCAAGACATCCTGCAATCCGCCATCGGCGAAAATCGGCGAATGATGCTGTGTTTGCGCGCGAAACGGCAGGCTCGGAATACCGACGGCTTGCCAGGCCTGCTTGTCGCGTTTGCGCGGCAGGTACAACGCCGGAAAGATTGCCGCGACCACACCGACCGCCCCGATCACCGGCACGAAGAACGCCAGGCTGAAAATGAACAGCGGGCTCCACGGCAACGGTGCACGGTAGCGTGCCGGTAACAACAACCACACCGCAGCGCACAACATCACGCACGCCAGACCATGACTGAAGGTGAATACCAGCAATTGTTGCCACTCGGGCGCCGCGAGCCACAAACTGGCCCAACTGCCCGCCTCTAACAACAAGGCTCCGCTAAACAGCCACTTGCTGATCATTCAGGCCACACTCGTTGAACAGGAAGTTACGCAGCCCGTTGCGATCACATCCAGGCTCCAGATTGAAAGGCATCACCCGCACACCCAGGCTGTCCATGTCACTTTCAATACCAAAGTGCTCATGCAACAACAGGCTGATCCGCGCCAGATAACCTTCGGTGCCTTGCGGACTGGTCAACGGCAAGAGCACCAGCAACAGCTGATGATCACGGTTGTTGCGCACCGGCAAGTGCAAGTCAAGACCGCGCTGGCTGCGTTCCAGCAAGCGCGTCAGCTCTTCGTTGGGTCGGGTCATTTCAAAGGCAAACAGCCCGGCCGGTAATTTGTGTTTCTCGACATCCACCAGCGAGCGCTTGAGCTGCAGGGTGAACTGCTGCGCATCGGCGTCAGGCAATTGCAGCACTTGTGGGTCCCGGCGCAACAGGTCGGCGATGTGCCCGGCGAGCAGCGCCAACAGGCTCAGGGTCCGATCCTGGAAAGCAAAGAACGGCATCTGCCGAACCGCCAGAATCGCCAGCAGACGACCTTCGGCATCGATCAAAGGAATGCACGCCTGCAGCGATGAAAACTGCGCCGAGGTGCCGGAATCAATCAGGTCCTGACGCACGCTGACCAGTTCGCCACGCTCCAGGCACAGCTTGACCAGACCGTCCTCGGTGCCCAACGGCCCCATGACGCCGATGGTTGCCAACGCTTCAGGGAGGACATTTTTTTCGCGCTCGTCCACGCGGTACAGACCGGCCACTCGCAACGCGCCGTACTGTCCAAGCATCGCCACGATCGGATCTGCCAGCGCGCTCAGCGCATCGCCTGCGTCCGGCATCACCCGCAATTTTTCACGCAAGCCCAGCAGGGAGCTGCGCAGGCTCTGGTCGCTACCGGCCACACGCTGCTCCAGCAGGTCGTGGGAGACCCGCAAAATCTGGTGTGCCCGGGTGAATTCGTCGAGACGATACTGACGATATTCGTTGGCCATCTGCAGCCGCTCCAGGCGCCGCATCCACAGATCGCGAACCTCTCCCACCAGCATCCCGCACACCAGCACGCCGACAATGAATGACGGATCGATCCGGGCGTAGCCTTCGTAACCGGCGTGGCGCAGCGCAAACATCGCCAGCACCAGCAGGCTGGCGCTGAACAGGCCGCGCACAAAACCGTAACGCACGCCCAACAACAGCGGCGCGAGAATCGACCAGGGGAACCCGCCGTTTATCTGCAGCGGGTCTTCTGGGGTCAACCACAAGCCCAGGCCAATCGCCGCGCCGGTCACCAGAAACGTTTCCAGCCAAGACACCGGGCCGCTGGCTTGAGGCGCCAGGCTGTAATCCATGTGGGGAGAATTCATTGCGATCACTCGAACCGAAGGGCGCCGACAAGTTTGTCGAGCACCGTTTGAGCGGTGCCTGCGAGGCTTTCACGGGACCAGCCCGCACGCGCGCCACTCTTGCTCCAGAGTACGCGACCGCTGCTGCCTTCGAGTACGCGCAGGCTGATACCGACCGCTGGCTCGCCGTCCAGGCCGTTCTTGTACTGCCACTCTTCAACGCTACCGGCGATCACGTAATCGAGTTTCTGCTCGCGCGCCCATTCCAGCGCGCCGGCGAGACGCTCGTTGTCATCCATCAGCGCTTGCTCACCCTGGGTGCTGGCCGGATAAACCCGCGGTTGCAGGCCGTGGCTGCTGAGCACACTGAGCAGGATCTGCTCGCTACGCTCACCGGCTTGCGGCGTCTGCGAATAGTTGACCATCGGCACGATGCCCCACTGCGCGTTGCGCGGCAGGTTCGGGCTGGCTTCATCGGTGAAGCTGGCGCAGCCGGCAACGAACAGGACGGCGAGGGCGAGGCCCAGATTACGAATTGCTTGCATAGTTTTTCTCCGTATACATTCCATGATCAGCGTCCAAACCGCACGCCGTAGCTCACACCCAGTGTTCCGCCGGACTGACCATCCCCGCCCTGTGGCGCGGATTGGTAGCCAAAGGTCAGGGCCAGTTCGTCATCACCCAACACTTCGACGCCGATCCCGGTGTTGATGCCGTAGTTAAAAGTCTGATCCAGCCATTGCCAGCCCGCCGTCACGTCCACCAGCCAGGTGTATTGCGGCTTGGTGCGCACCAGTGCGCCGGGAATCCCGCGACGCCAGGAGCTGCCGACATACAGTTGACCGTAGGTGCTTTGCAGCAGATCGCTGCCTACCACGGTGACGGGATCATCGGAATCATCAACGTTCTTCACCGCGCCGCCATCGTCGACGGACAAGTCGTCCAGCGTGCGGTCCTTCACGTTGTTGTGCTGATAATCGACACCGCTGCGCACGGTCCAGTTAGGCCCGGCGAATTCCAGCGTGTGGTTGTATTCCATCTTCAGTGCCTGGCCGTTGCCCAGGTTGTCGCCGGTACGGGTGGAGAATGACTTTTGCGCCACTTCCCAACTGATCTGATCGCGGGCGGTCAGCCCATGTCGACCACCAACCCACACGCTGTCGTGCTGGCCGTAAGCGCGCATCAAGCCGCTGTCTTCGCTCTTGCGATGCCAGTCGACGCCGGTTTCCAGCTCGTCGCTGGCACCCAGCTGCCAGGTGCGCGAAAGGCCCAGGCCATTGCGGTCATCGTCGCTGCGCTGGCTGGTGTCGGCGAACAGCTTGTAGCTGCCGTTTTCCACCGGACGTTGAAGGGTCAGGGCGGCGTTACGCTCTTCGCCCAGACGTGACGATTGAATCTGGTCGCCGTTGTAATGCCCTTGCTCCAGCGTCAGATCGGCGTACCAGTTGTCGCCCAGGTTGTGCGCAATCTGCAAACGTGGCGCATTGAACTCCAGCCCACCGAAGTCCTGCTCATGCCAGGACAGCAGAGCGCCTTGTGGCGTCACCTCGTGGATTTCCACGGCCTGCCGTCGCAGTTGTTCGCGCACCGCCATCGGCTGCTCGTCGCCAAGCGCGGACAGGCTGGTGTCGAGTGCTTCACCCAGACGCCCAAGACGACTGAGGGCCTGAGCCCGTTGTGCCGGGTTCAGATCACTACTCGCCAACAGCGTTTCGACCTGGGCCTTGTTACGGCTGCGCAGCGCCTGCTGAATCTGCTCATAACGATCGACTTTCAAGCCCTGACCGCGCGCCCAATCCAGCCACTGGTCTTTCTGCGATTCCTGGTTCGTCGCGTCGAGACGCGCCAGCAACCGCTCGAACCACAACTGCAGCATCGCTGGCGAACCGTCCTTCCACTTCAACACTTCCTGTTGAGCCTTGCGTGGCGAATAGCTGCTCGCCATCAGGCGCAACCAGATGGCGTAACGCTGGGACGACGGTTGGATATTTTCCCCTTCCGGGCTGCGCAGCAACTTCAGACGCAGACGCTGGGCAGCGTCCTGATAACCGGCGCTGTCCAGGGCATCAGCGTAGGCTGCCTGCACCAGCCAATCGTTCGGACCGGTTTTGAGATACATCCGGTACCAGGCCAACGCTTCGCTGTCGCGACCCAGCATCTGGCTGGCACTGGCGAACGGCAGCCACAGCAGACGGTCTCCCCGTGCCTGCGCACGCCATTGGGTCAGCAGTGGCTTGAGTTTTGTTGTGTTGCCCTGATCGACATACAGCCAGACCAGTCGTTCGCGGAACAAATTGTCTTCGGGGAATCGCGACAGGCCCTGCAAGTACAGGCGCTCTGCCTCGTCGCTTTGTCCCTGCTGCACCGCCAACGCTCCACGCGCCGCCAACACTTGCGCATGTCCATAGGCGTCGGGGAATTGCTCGGCATCCTTGAGCAACGCAACCACTTGCGGCCAATCCTGAAGATCTTGCGCTTGCTGCAAGGCTTCGACCAGACGTTGCGGATCCCTTCCGCGCCGCCAGCTGGCAACCATCAATTTCAGCGCACGCTGCGGGTCGCTGGTGCGATAAAGCGTGATCAACTGGCTCTCGTCGCCGCTGGTCAGCTTGCCATCCAGGGCGAGCATTTTTTCCAGGGAAACCCGCAAGTCCTCATCGCGTTCCAGGTCCCACGCCAGCGAGGCCCGGATTCGCCAATAATTCGAGTCAGTGATCCTCGTGTCATCGGCCTTCACCACGTTCCACGCCGACTGGTTATCAAACAATTTCAGGTAGGTGTTGGCCCAGTCGACCTGCTCGGTGGTGTTCAACTTGAAGCGTTTTGAATAGGTCTTGTAGACCTTGGCCTTGGCCGCAAATTGCCCGGTGTTTTCCAGATTCTGCAGCAGCCGCGTCCAGGCCAGACGATGCGTGGGGTACTTGCGCAAGTACGCATGCAACCAGGCCTCGGCCTCGTTCGGCGTACCTCGTGATTCGTGACTGTAGATCAGCGCGTCGAGCTCGACGTCAGTGAGCGCGCGTTGCTTCATGATGTCGGCCAACAGCGGGATCGATCGGTGAAAGTCGAACTGCTGACTCGCCAGGCGCCACGCGTGTTCGCGGGTCGCCGGATCTTCCTTCAGTGCGAGCAGGCGAATCCAGTAAGCCAGTGCCGCCTGGGTATCGCCACGCCACTCGCCGAGGTGCGCCATTTGCTCGAGCAGCGCCGCATCGTCTGGATGATCGACGACCAATTGCTGGCCGGTTTCCCAGGCTCCGGCGAGGTCGTTGATGGCCAGGCGCATGTGGAAATCCTTCAGCGGGATTTGCTGATTGTCCGGTTGCAGCACTTGCCATTGCTTGAGCACACGCTGCGCCAGATCGAAACGCTTGCTCGCCACCGCGACATCGACGCCCTGCTCCAGCCACGGCGCATCGGTTTGCGGGTTGTCCAGGTGCGGCAATTCGTCGGACAGCACTTGTGCAGCCTCGTCGCCTCGACCGGCGGACAACAGGCTGTTGAACGCCAGCTGCGCGTAATCCCGCCGCTCGGCTGCCTGAGCGTCCTTTTTGAGTTGCTGGTAAATGTCCGCTGCATGGCCCGGCTGCTCACCCGCCATGTACCACTGAGCGGCGGCTTTGAGCGACTCGTTGCGCAACTGAGGATCACGACCGGCAATTTCTTCGAAGACACTGGCCGCGAAGGCCGGGGCTTGCAACGTCAACGCCAGCTTCGCCAGGCTCTGCAACAACGGCACCGGCAGTTTGCGATGATCGAAGCTTTTCAGGCGCTCCACCAACGCTTGCTGCGCGATCAGATCGTTGCTGTTCGCCGCGACCCGTGCATCCAGTTCAAGACGGTAGTACGCCTGAATTTCCGGCTCCGGCCTGGGCCACGCTTCCAGATGTTGTCGCGCCTTGGTGTAGTCACCGAGACGGATCAACAGATCGACCAGTTGGATGCGCAAGCGATCGTCATCCGGGTGGGCTGTCAGCAGCAACTCGGCGTAATTGGCCGAGACCGCATCTGGCTCGCGTCCATCGGGCTGAAACACTTCTTCGCGCTGAAAGGTCGCCCATAGCAGGCCGCCCACGGCGACCGCCACCACCGCCAATGCCCCGGGATTGAGCAGGCGGCTGCTTTTTGTTGCTGAGGCCTTAGTTGCAGATGAGTTGAGCATTACTCACCTGCTTCATTGGTAACTGAAAACTCCACAGACCGGCCGAGGCCTTGCCCGCAAAACGCTGTCCATCCACTTCGACCCGGCAAGCAGTTGCCGAGCGTACCGAGAAGGTCAGACCGAACTGCCCGGCAAAGGAAAAGTTCACACGTCGATCATCCAGGTAGCGCCAGTCCAGCAGCGGCAGATTGGCCTCCTCCAGCGCCGGTCTGTCATCTCGATCGGGCCGCAGAACCAGTAACGCCCGATCGCTGCTCAAATGCACATAGCGCCCTTGAGGCAAGTCGCGCACGCCGGCAATGCCTTGCGAACGCAGCAAATCCGGCCAGCCCATTTGCGGGTCGAGTCGCACCGTACGCAACGCATCCATCCCGCGAACCTGCCACGCACCGTCGGCGGTACGCGCCAGGCTGGCCTGATACAAGCCGTGCAGACGATCGATGTAATCGCTCATCCACAGCGACATCGGCTGTTGTTCGCCCATGTAGCCGTAGATCTCGTGCATCGCCTTGATCGAGGCCTGCTTGGTGCTCGAATAAAAGTGGTAGTACAGGTGCAGGCCACGCAAACGCCGTGGGCTGTCGGTCAGCTCAAAAGTGTCGATCACATCGCGGAAGCCGTAATACGGCCCCTTCCACAAGTTGGTGAAGAGGTTCTCGTTGATGATCGGCGCGTAATACTGCAAGCCACCTTCGGTGGGGCGCAGCAACGGGTTCAATCCGGTCAGCGACGGATTGGCCTTGGTCATAATGGTTTCGGCGCCGTTGACGTTTTTCAGCCCGGCATCGTAGGCCAGCTTCAGGGTCTCCGGCGACGGCAACGCATCGCCCGGCCAGAACACCATCTTCACCGGTTTTTCCGGGGTGGTGAGGTTCTGGTTGATGTAGTCGCGCGAGCCAAAAATCTCCCGGCGGAAATCAATTTTGTCGTAGCCCGGAATCGCCATGTTCAAGCCGTATTCCGGTTTGAAGTTTTCGCGTTTTCTGGCTTTGTCCGGCTGCATGAAGAACGGGTGACTGAAGGTGTGGGTAGCCACTTCGACTTTCGGGTTGGCGAAAATCTCACGGGCGATCGGCTCCAGTTCACGCGCCAGGAACGGGAACATCCCGCGCGGTGAAATCTCGCCTTCGACGATCGATACCGAGGTCAAAAACGGATTGGGCTTGATGTACTCTTCCAGCGTGTGTCGACCGGCATAAGGCGTGCCACGCACTTCCGCGCGGGAGGGGAAACCATCGCCATCGAGGTGCACGGTAGCGATACGACGGCCGTTTTCCGTGGTGGTATCCGGACGTGGTTGCACCGGCAGACGCAGACTGGCTTGAAGGAACGCGAACGGATCGAGAATCCAGCGACTGCGTTCGTTGTTTACTTCAAGAATATAAGGCGCGAGCGCAAGACCGCCCCACTCACCAACCACCACCGGATTGAATACCTCGCCGCCGGCATTGGTCAGCGTCAACGCCGCTTTCGGCCCGTTGGGCAGTACCGAAACAGCGGTCAGGTCACGGGATCGGGGCTGCACCGGTGCTTCGAACGCTCCGAGCAGCGCCTTGTCCTGATGGGTAATGGTCAGTGTTTGCGTGCCCGGAGGGGCTTCGCGCTTGAGGCCCATGCGCTTGAGCAGGAGCTTGTCTTCAATCGGCAACCCGGCGAAGAAAACCACCGGCACGTGTTCGTCCAGGCGTTTGCTGATCCAGCGGTTGAACGCCGGGCTGTCCTGCGGCGGGCCACTGGTCATCCAGGTATAGACGCCGGCATACAAACCATTGAAACGGTAATCCGGCATGTTGCTGGTGGCAGGCAGGTAATCGACGCGATAGCCGAGGTACTCGAGCAAGCCGCCCAGATAGCTGTGCCCGGCGTTGTTGGCCAGATCACCCTCGCGCGGGTCGTAAACCATGGCGACCCGGCGTGGTTGCACTTCGATGTTGCTGATGCCCATCGAGTCCAGATCAGGGGTGCCGATGAACGGAATGAAACCCTCATCGCGTAGACGCTTGGCCAGTTTGCGCGCTTCTTCGCGACGCTCCGGTGGCAAGTAGTCGATGGCCACCAGAGGAATGCCTTTGGCGCGCAACGGTTGCAGGTGCGTTTCGAGCCATTGGCGATCGGATTCGGACACCGGACGGTAACGCTTGGCGGACGCATCCCAGCCGGCGTAGATCGACTCGACAGCGACCGCCGCCGCTACACCGTCCAGGTCCGGCAGCACTTCAAAGCCCCGGTTGAAAAACAGCTTCAGCTTTGGCTCGCGCTGGTGCAATTCACGCAGGAAACTGACAAGAGCGACACGCTGCGCCTCACGCGAGGCTTCTGGCAATAACTGGAAACTGTCGAGCGTATCGAGAAACAGACCGGCATAGCCTTGCGCCTGGAGGGCCTTGGCGGCACCGAACAGATGCTCGCGCCAGGCCGCTGCCGAAAGATCCATGACCTGACTGTCCCAGGCGTCATTTCGCACAGGACTGACGGCCTTTCTCAGGCCGGCCTGTTCGATTTCAGCCTTGGTGCCGCTGAACTCACCGATCGACAGGTACGCGAATGGCTGGCTACCGAGCTTGCGCAGGGTTTTGACGTCGCTGTCAGTCAGGTGCCCCGGCTCGACCACCGACCAGTCGAATTGCGCCAACTCGGGAATGGGCGGTTGGTCTGCGTACCAAAAACCCACGCTATAGGGTTGTGGCAAGGCTGCAGCCTGGACGGTCGGCCCGCTTACGAAAAGTGCCAGGGCCGCTAACAGCCGCTTGGCTATCGCGCGGACACGCGTCCTGCGAAAAACGATTTCCATAATTCACTCTTGAAATGACTGAACCGATACTACTCGAACGTCGGACATGAGGAGCGGGCCGGTTATAAACTGCGCAAAAGCTGCGCTAAACCGTTGCCTATCGAGGTCGGTGCCGGAAGCGTAAAACGCTCAAGCAGGCGAGCGTTATTGGCGCGTGAATGGCGTATGTCGCCTTGACGCGGAGCCTGATAATTCACCGTCAAAGGATTGCCGGTAGCGTTCCCCAACTCGGTGATCAGATCGTTGAGGCTGGTGGAACGACCGAGCCCGACATTCACCGCGCCGGGGCGCGGCTCACTCGCTTCCACGGCCTGTACGAGAATACTCACCAAGTCCTTGATGTAGACAAAGTCACGGGTTTGTTCGCCGTCGCCAAAAATCGCCACAGGCTTACCGGACATGGCCCGTTCAGTGAAGATGCTGATCACTCCGGAGTACGGCGACGAAGGGTCCTGGCGCGGGCCGAAGATATTGAAAAACCTCAGGATCACCGGCTCCAGGCCATGTTCACGGCGATAGAAGTCCAGGTAATACTCGCTGGCCAGTTTGTCGCTGGCATAAGGGGTAAGCGGTGACTTGGGGGTGTCCTCGTCTATAGCCGAGCCTTCGCCATTGTTGCCGTAGATGGCCGCGCTGGACGCGAACACCACGCGCTTGATCCCGGCTTTCAACAGGTGTTCACAAACGTTGAGCGTGCCGACAAAGTTGCTTTGATGGGTGCCGACCGGATCATCTACCGACGCTTGTACCGAGGCCACCGCCGCCAGGTGCACGACTGCGGTGCAATCGCGCATGGCTTGCTCTACAGCTGCACTGTCCGCTACATCGCCAACGACAAGGTTCAGGTGGGCATTACCGACTGGCAGATTTCCGACCTTTCCGGTCGACAAATTGTCCAGTACGCGAACCTTGTAGCCTTTGCCAAGCAAAGCTTCCACAAGGTGCGACCCAATAAATCCTGCACCGCCGGTAACCAGTATTCGCCCATCGAGCATGAAGTTTATTCCTGAGGATTCAAACGGACACTTCGAATGTAACGTCCGCCATACGGTGGCGCGGTGGATCATTGAATCAGACCAATGGCCTTTAGCCCATAGCCCTTTGTCTGCGGCATTGCCCCAATCTCGAAGGGTCAACTTCGTAGGTCGGTATTGTACTGCCAACGCCGAGTTTATGGCGCTAGGCCACTAAACCGCCGCCGATAATGTGAGATCGAAACGATACTGTCAATAGTTTGTCTGCGCTGCCGCCATACGGTGCCACCCGCAAAAAAAGCGCCACTTATTTGACGATGCATAATATTTACATCTCGACATGATAAGGCGCCGTGCGACACCGCCTTATCAAACCGATGTTTTTTGACATTCAGCCCGGCTTCGCGCCACCTCAATAGCTGATCGACGGACTGATGGCAGTTTTTGCGTTGTTGGACGCAGGGTCGCAACCGACGTTGATCCGGGCCTGTCCGCAGGGACCATCGCTGGGTCGGTCGGGGAAATTGAGGGTGAGTTTTTGGAGCATCATTTCAAGCGCACGGTGCAACTTCCAGGTATCAACATCCCCGCTTCGAAAGTAGCTGACGCTACCCAAAAGTCAGAACAAAAGGCGCTGCTGCTCTTTGAATCGCCGCCACTACATGAGGTGCGTTCTCACGATGCTGCGGATAACGGTCCAGTACGACTTCAAGCGCTACAAGGATTTTTTGGAGACGCAGTTCCGGCTTTTCAATTTCACTTGTCTGCGCGAACTCCAGCAAGCCCTGACGCGAGGCAAACATTGACTTGTTACCCGCCAGATCCAGTGCCAGAACGTCCTCCGGGATATAGGCGGTTGTATTGACAATGTCATACGCCGGCGCCAGGCGCGCATCGCGTTGCGTCGGCTCCGAGTAGAGCAAGCCATAGTTTTTCAAATGCGCATCGCCATTTCCGACGATGCAGCTCAAGGCGACGCTGTCGAAGAGTTGATCAAGGGAAGATCTCACATGTTGCGCAGGGCAAAACAAGCGAATGGCCTTGGCGATGGCCGCGTAGCTTTTGCTGTATTTCTGGTCGGCGGATAACCCCATAAGCGCTGCCATGTCCTCGAAGCCAATCGGATTTAGCTGGGCGTCGCGATCAAACCGGCGCATGACAAACAGCTTGGTATTGTCCGACAGGTAAAACTCCGGCACGGGAATGCCTGCCTCTTTTGCAATCGACATGCAAAGGAATTCGTTAATCGCCAGCCCCGGGAACTCGTCACGGCCGCTTTTGATGATCAAATCCGAGGTCTTTGATGTGACGCGTGGCAAGTCGGCTTCCTGCTGTTCAGGCACCAGCACCTTGGGTTGAACACCGGAAATACCCGCCCGCAGAATGTAGCGATCAAGCAGATCTGCAAAGATATCTTCCGCCCCATCCCACGTGAGAATCTCTTCAAGTCTTTCTCCGGGAAATGTCTGCTCCCCAAGCAGGGCATCAACTGTTTCCGAACGTATCCGGACTCTACCAATGGGTGAGCTGCTACCGGAAAGCGCAAGCAGTAGCATCGGATCGACATTGACGGTCTTGGCCAAGCGATTACGTAACTGCTCCAGCACATACCCTTCTGGCAAGTTCATCTGAAAGACAGGGTGCAGATCTCGCCGACGGAACTCATCCAGTCGCACGGGCATCGACAGGCTGATCGCCCTGTTGGGCAGTGCATCTTCGTCATAACGGAAAATGAAATCGTCCGCGCTGGTGAGGATCCGTCCACTGTAGCCTTCCGGGGTATTGACCATGAGCGAAGTCATTTTCATTTAAAACAGTTCCCCCAGCTCTTCCAGGGTCGGCATCGCCGCTGGAATGACCGCAATCTCACAATCCAGAGCACTTAATACCCGCGCGTAAGCCATTATGCTCACAGACGGCGCCCCCCTCTCGATAGCGATGACTTTCTGCCGAGTCAGCCCCGCAAGTTCGGCAAGTTTTGCTTGGGTATGGCCACGGTATATACGCTTCTCGCGTATTTGCCGACCAAGACGTGAAATCAGCAGAGCGTAGTCCATGTTCAGTTACCGTAACATTTAAATCAAAATGTACTGTATATGGAACATTATTGCGATATCAAATTGAGAGCGCTGATCACAGGCCGATTTCACAAAGGCTCATTTGCCGTAGTCGTACTTGAGTCGAGCTTCAGCTACATGAATTTATCTTCACCCCAAGGCGCCTCGCCAACCGGTACATTGCCCTCGCTCATTCAAGAAACCAAGATTTGCCCGCCCTCCCGCGGGCTTTTTTTTGCCTTCAGGAAAGTCTGGTCGACTGTATTGAAACTACCGATTCTTCCTGTTTTTGCAGCATCGGCATGTCCAGGTGCGCTCGCCCGTAAAACGCCAACGCGGTCAACAAACACGCCAGCCACACGAAGATTCCGGCCCAGAAGGTGTGGGACATGTAGTGCCAGCCTTGCAGAACCCGTGTCGTGCCGTAGACGAAACCGAGTAACAGCGAGCCGTACATCAGCGCTTTCGAATAGCGCCAGCGGTAACGGCGCGCGACAAAGTACAGCGCGAGCATGGTGAACCCACCGGAAGCATGCCCGCCCGGCCAGCAGCGGCCATCACCGGCTTCCTTGAACAATTGGAAATTGTTGTACCACTCCATGTGGGCCATTTTCCCGCCGTAGAGGGTCGTTTCAATCGGGCAATACACGCTGGTGTGCGACTTGAGGAAGTGGATCACGCCGGTGCAAATGGCAAACGCGAACACCACAAACAGAAAATCCCGACGATGGTCGTTGGCAAACCTCAGTACCGGAGCGGCTTTGCTACGCGTCAGAAAACGGCCAAGGCGCGGATGCTTCTGCGGGTTGATCAGCGGTCCGATAAACGACAGCATCGCGCCGATCAAAGCGAGTTCAGCGGTCCAGTTCGGAATGATGCGTGCCCACTTGTGGGTGAGTTTTTCGAAGAAGTGAAGCTGGTCGAGCGGAAAGGTGTGGGTCACCGGATCAAAAAAAAGATTGCTGAACGCGATGTCGATTCTGGTCATGTCGAACAACAGGAACACCACGGCCGCGCAGGCCAGGGGAATGCCGAAGTTGATGCAGTAAAAGCGCATGGCCGTACTCATTGGCGGGTCACCGTGCGCCAGTCGGAAGCTTCGATAAAACCGAGCATTTGCGGTGCCTTTGGTGTTGCTGCGGAGACAAACAAAGAGGCGCCATAGCCGAGAGTGGCAGTCGGCAACTTGAGGTCTTTCTCAATCTGCGCCATGCATTCGCTGTGCGTCACCAGAATCAGATTGCGACCCACCACTTTGTGCGCAAGGGCATCGCGAAGCATCGTGCCCTTGCAACTGATCAACCAGTCTTCATTGACGCCAACCTTGTTGAACATATAACTGGCAGTCTGTGCGGTACGCATCATCGGGCTGTTGTAGATGTCTGCATTGTCCAGCCCCAGCTGTTCGAACTGCGCACCAACACTCACGGCGACGCTGCGCGAGCGATCGGTAATGCCGTCATTGCCAACCAGGCACGCGGCTTTGGAGTGATCGCAGCGTTCGACATGACGCACCAGCACAATTATGTCGCCCCTTGCCCAACCAGAGGACAACGCCTGGGCGCCGGCGACATTTCCATGAGCCAGGTCTGGCACAGCAGCAGGCCGCAGCAGCCAGACGGCCAGCGGAATCATCAGCAGCACCGAGGCCAAAACTACCGCAGTATTTCGATAGCGGGCAAAACGGCTCAGGTCAATCGAGCGCGTTACCCCGAACAGACTCACTCTCAACTCCACATCAGGCCGCCTCACCGGCATGCATCACTTGATTCGATGCCGCGAGGGTAGAGAGCCTGGCGTCGGCGAGCGGTGAAACCGATGTGAAAAAAAGCTTAATCCGCCCGCAACAACCTTGTTACACATCGCCCCGACAAAATCCTTTCAGCTCTCGTGATTGCTGCCGATACAGTCCTGTTACACATCCTTGGCTACCAAAAAAAAACAATCTTCCAGCCAACCGACGACCAAAAGCGCAACGTTCCTGGAGGAATTTGATGAATAGCTGGTTCGGCAACATCAGCGTGAACATGAAACTGGGCCTGGGATTTGGCCTGGTCCTGGCACTGACCTGCGTCCTCGCCCTGACCGGCTGGACAAGCCTGGGCAGTTTGATTGACCGCAGCAACTGGATGAGCGACATCACCCAGCTCAATGCCGGCCTGACCAAACTGCGCGTGGTTCGCCTGCAATACATGCTGACCAACGGCGACGAAACCGCCGCACAGAACGTACAGACCACCCTCGACGCGTTCTCTGCCCAGCAGCAAGCGTTACTGGTGAAATTCAAAAGCCCGGAAAACGTCAAGCTGCTCAAAGAGCAAGGCGCTGTCATCGAGGCCTACAAGACGTCCCTGAACAAAATGCGCAGCGCCTACCGCACCGGCAACAGTGTCCGCGTTGCCATGGGTGCCAACGCGGAAACCGCCAATACGCTGATCAACGCCATCAGTACCCACGTGCAGCAAATGCCATTGAGTGACCAGCGCTTCGAACAGTTCCAGGCCATCACGGCGGCCAAGGAAGCGTTCCTGCTGGCGCGCTACGAAGTGCGCGGCTACACCGCGACCAGCAACGAAGAGACCGAGCAGAAAGCCGTCGGCCAACTGGACACGGCCATCGCCAGCCTGAGACAGCTGAATGTGTATTTCGCCGACACTCAGCTGGACGCCCTGCGTCAGCTGGAAACGGCGTTGAGCAGTTACCGCAGTGCCTTGCAGGCCTATAAAACCGCGAGTAGCGATGCGGTGCAGGCACGCAAGGAAATGACTGACCAGGGCACCGCCATCGTGACCCTCAGCGAGCAGCTGTATCAGATCCAGCTCGACCGCCGTGACGCCGAAAGCGCACAAGCCCGCACCTTGCAACTGATCAGCACCTTGCTGGCACTGCTGGTGGGCATCATTGCCGCCGTGCTCATCACCCGCCAGATCACCGGCCCGCTTCGCGACACATTGGCCGTGGTCGAGCGCATCGCCAGCGGCGACCTGTCCCAGGACGTCAAGGTGACCCGCCGCGACGAACTCGGTGTGTTGCAGCAAGGCATCGCGCGCATGGGCGTGACCCTGCGTGACTTGATCAGCGGCATCCGCGACGGCGTTACCCAGATCGCCAGCGCTGCCGAAGAACTCTCGGCGGTGACCGGGCAGACCAGCGCCGGTGTGAACAGCCAGAAGATCGAGACCGATCAGGTGGCCACCGCCATGCACGAAATGACTGCCACCGTGCAGGAAGTCGCGCGCAATGCCGAAGAAGCCTCGCAAGCCGCCGCCGCCGCTGATGGCGAAGCTCGCGAAGGCGACAAAGTGGTCAACGAAGCCATCGCCCAGATCGAACGTCTGGCCAGCGAAGTGGCGCGCTCCACCGAAGCCATGAGCGTGCTGCAACAGGAAAGCGACAAGATCGGCAGCGTCATGGACGTGATCAAGGCCGTCGCCGAACAGACCAACCTGCTGGCGCTCAACGCAGCAATTGAAGCGGCCCGTGCCGGTGAAGCCGGTCGTGGTTTTGCCGTGGTCGCCGATGAAGTCCGTGGCCTGGCCCAGCGCACACAGAAATCCACCGAGGAAATCGAAGGCCTGGTGGCGGGTCTGCAAAACGGCACGCAACAAGTATCGGCGGTGATGAAAAACAGCCGCGCCCTCACCGACAGCAGCGTCGCCCTGACCCGCAAGGCCGGTGTGTCACTGGAAAACATCACCCGCACAGTGTCCAACATCCAGTCGATGAACCAGCAGATCGCCGCCGCTGCCGAACAGCAAAGCGCCGTGGCTGAAGAAATCAGCCGCAGCATCATCAACGTGCGCGACGTCTCCGAACAGACCGCCGCCGCCAGCGACGAAACGGCCAAGTCCAGTGTTGAACTGGCGCGGTTGGGGAATCAGTTGCAGATGATGGTGAGTCACTTCAGGGTTTAAGTCGCACCCATGATCGTTCCCACGCTCCCGCGTGGGAACGATCAATTAACTAACCTACCTGCCTAAACACTAATCGCATTGGTAAACACCAACCGATTCCCGAACGGATCGGCAATCGTCATGTCCTGGCTGCCCCACGGCATGGCCTGAATCTGCGGGTGCGAGAACTTGTATTCCTTGGCCAGCAATTGCTGCTGAAACGCCTCCAGCTCATCCGTCTCGATGCGCAATGCCGAACCCGGCGTGCTATCGCCATGATGCTCGGACAAGTGCAGCACGCATTCACCGCGCGAGACCTGCAGGTACAGCGGAAAGTTCGGCTCGAAACGATGCTGCCAGTCGATCTTGAAACCCAGAAACTCGACGTAGAACTCCACGGCCTTGTGTTCGTCGAAAATCCGCAGGATCGGGGTGGTTTTGCCGAAGCTCATGAAGTTGCTCCCAGACTGGAAAGGCCCAGAGTGTAGCCGGGCTAGTGTCAGCGCTTCGGCTTGGTGATGGCTTTCTTTAACTGCGATGTGCCACTACTGCGAAGCAATACTCGGAATCGTTAATGAAACCGGGGGTATGGGTTGTCAGCCCTTGAAATCCGAATTCGCGTACACCGCCAACTTGCCCTGGATAAAGTCCAGGAAGCACTGAATCCGCAGGGCCAGTTGCGAGTTGCGGTAGTACACCGCGTTGATCGGTTGGCGATAGCCGCTGTTGAAATCCGCCAGCAGCACCTTCAAGCGCCCGGCGCGGATGTCTTCGATGGTCATGAAATGCGACAGGCTGGCAATGCCCTGACCTTCCAGCGCCAGGTGCCTGATCGTCTCGCCGCTGGACGCGCTGATCGACGCCTGAATCGGCCAGCGATCACCCTGCACATAGCGCAGCGGCCATTGGTTGAGGCCTTCATTGTGAGTGAAGCCCAACAGTGCGTGCCCGGTCAGATCCTCGACGACCAGCGGTGTGCCGTGTCGCTCAAGGTAGGCCGGACTGGCAACGATGTGCAGCGGGCTGCAACCCAGCGAACGGGCGTGCAATGTCGAGTCGGCCAGCGCGCCGATGCGGATGGCGATGTCGGTGCTCTGTTCGAGCAGATCGATGATCAGGTCGTTGCTGTTGAGTTCCAGTTGAATGTCCGGGTAAAGCCGGCGGAACTCGTCGATGTACGGCACGATGGCGTGCAGCATGAACGGTGCGGCAGCGTTGATCCGCAAGCGCCCGGACGGGGTCTGCTGGCGTGAGGACAGGCGCTCTTCGAGCTGGTCCATCTGATCGAGAATCAGCTTGGCGTGCTCGAAGAAATACTTGCCCTCTTCGGTCAGGTCCATGCGTCGCGTGGTGCGGTTGATCAGCGTGGTATCGAGTTTCGCCTCCAGCCGCGACAGCGTACGGCTGACCGCCGAAGGCGTCTGCCCGACCTGCTCGGCCGCAGCCGAAATCGACCCGCACTCAATCACGCAGACGAAAATGTGCAACTCATCGGATCTGGCTTTCACGTGTGTCCCTTATCGATAGTCCTGCGCCATTCGACTCTGGTGAAGGGGACCAATGTGGCGAGGGGATTTATCCCCGTTCGGCGGAGCAGCCGTCGCAAATCAGCCAACGCGGATGACCTGAACCACCGAGCTTGCTGGTTTTGGGTCCGCTTCGCGCACCAACGGGGATAAATCCCCTCGCCACAAATCAGCGTCCGCTCAAGACATCGATAGTAGCCGAGCCTTAAACCTTGAGGCCAAACACCTCGGCCAGATGCTGTTCATAGCGCGCCACATCCGCGTCGATATTCGGACGTTTCATCACATCAACGCACAGGAAGGTCGGCAAACCCGTCATACCAAGAAACTCGTTGGCCTTGTGGAACGGGAAGTACACCGCGTCCACGCCCTTGGCTTCGAAGAAGTCGCTTGGGTCGTCGAAGGCTTGCTGCGGCGCATTCCAGGTCAGCGACAACATGTATTGCTTGCCTTGCACTAACCCACCGCTGCCGTACTTTTGCGACGCATCGGAACGGGTGCGACCGTCGCTGGCGTAAAGGCTGCCGTGGCCTTCAGTGAAGACTTCATCGATGTACTTTTTCACGGTCCACGGCGCGCCCATCCACCAGCCCGGCATTTGATAAATGATCACGTCGGCCCAGAGGAATTTGGCAACTTCTTCGGCGACGTCGTAACCCTCGTCGATGAAGGTGGTTTTCACATCAACACCGCCGCGGTCCAGCACGCTCAATGCGGCTTCATGCAAGGTGGTGTTGTAGCGGCCATCGGAGTGAGCGAACTTTTTGCCGCCATTGAGCAACAGAACTTTTTTCATGAGAAATCTCGGAAGGTTGAGAAATGGGAATCGCGGCAGGTTATCGATCAGCCTCGCGCGGAGTAAGCCCTGAATTAGCAAAACTCATTTGACCTATACGCACGAATCACTAAGCGATTGTTGCCATACACTCGCGCCGATTCTGAACTTGAGGAGACTTCTGATGAGTGAAATGCAAGGCTTCATCCTGCACGCGAAGACCCGCCCGGAAAAATCCGACACCTTCGAAGCGTTTTTCCGTGGCTATGTGCAAGCAAGCCGCGCCGAGCCCGGCTGCATCGAGTACCACATGCTGCGCGACAAACAGGATCCGACGTTGTTTATCTTCTTCGAAATCTGGAAATCTCAGGCGCACCTCGACGTGCACTCGAACCTGCCGCATATGAAGCAGTTCCTCGATCAGCGCGAGGACTACCTGGAACGGGATTTCGATATTCGGGCCATCGAGATGCTCAGCCCGTCGTCCGCTACCCGCTGATGAGCAAGTGGCCGCCGAGCACACCGAGGCCGATGAAGAACATGCGCTTGAACAGCACGGCGCTGATCCGCTGACGCCTGTATTACAGAATGTGTGCTCAGAGTAATATCTGCCCTTTCCAATCAGGCTGGACACAATCAACAATAAGGGAAGCAGATGGCGGATGAAATTTTGCAACAGACAACGCTCAAGCGCGGATTGAAAAATCGCCACATTCAACTGATTGCTTTGGGCGGCGCCATTGGTACGGGGCTGTTCCTGGGCTCCGCGGGAGTGCTCAAGTCCGCCGGACCGTCGATGATCCTCGGCTATGCGATTGCCGGTTTCATCGCTTTCCTGATCATGCGCCAACTGGGTGAGATGATTGTCGAAGAACCGGTGGCCGGCTCGTTCAGCCACTTCGCTCACAACTACTGGGGCGGCTTTGCCGGCTTCCTGTCCGGCTGGAACTACTGGGTGCTGTATGTACTGGTGGGCATGGCCGAGCTCACAGCCGTCGGCAAATACGTGCAGTTCTGGTGGCCGGAGGTGCCCTCCTGGGTCAGCGCGGCGGTGTTCTTTGTGCTGGTCAACCTGATCAATACGCTGAACGTCAAAGTCTTCGGCGAGATGGAGTTCTGGTTCGCGATCATCAAGGTCGTGGCCATCATCGGCATGATCCTGCTGGGCTGCTACATGCTGTTCAGCGGCACCGGTGGCCCGCAAGCGTCGGTGAGTAACCTGTGGAGCCACGGCGGTTTCTTCCCCAACGGCTACAGCGGTCTGCTGATGGCGATGGCGTTCATCCTGTTTTCCTTCGGCGGTCTGGAACTGGTCGGCATCACTGCGGCTGAAGCCAGCGAGCCGAGAAAGGTCATTCCCAAGGCCATCAATCAGGTGGTTTACCGGGTGCTCATTTTCTACGTTGGCGCGCTCACCGTGTTGCTGTCGCTGTATCCCTGGGATCAACTGCTGCAGACCCTGGGCGCCTCGGGCGATCCCTACAGCGGCAGTCCGTTCGTGCAGATCTTCGCCCTGATCGGCAGCGACACCGCCGCGCAGATCCTCAACTTCGTGGTGCTCACCGCGGCGCTGTCGGTTTACAACAGCGGTGTCTACTGCAACAGCCGCATGCTCTTCGGCCTGGCCGAACAAGGTGACGCACCCAAGGTTCTGATGAAGCTGAACAAACAAGGCGTCCCGTTACTGGCGCTGGGCGTATCGGCGCTGATCACGATGCTGGCGGTACTGGTCAACTACGTCGCTCCGCAAGAAGCGCTTGAGTTGCTGTTTGCCTTGGTGGTCGCTTCACTGATGATCAACTGGGCGCTGATTAGCCTGACGCACCTGAAGTTTCGCAAGGCCATGGTCCAGCGCGGCATCGTGCCAGGCTTCAAGGCCTTCTGGTCGCCGTACACCAATTACCTCTGCCTGGCGTTCATGGCCGTGATCATCTGCGTCATCTGGATGATTCCGCCGGTGCGTGCCTCGGTGTATGCCATGCCGGTGTGGGTGTTGGTGATCTACGGTTGCTACCGGTTGCGCATGGCCCGACATAGAGATCTGCCAGTGGCTCAATAGCCACGCCTATAAAAACGCCCCGGCATTTCATGAATACCGGGGCGTTTTTTTTGGATGCACCGAGCGTTTCTGGACACCTCGATGTCGAGCACAGACAACTGTTGCCGCATCAGGCCCTATAGGGTGCGACTTCAGTTCTCCCTCACGCCCGGAGTCATCATGTCCGCACCGATTACCGTTCTTCGCGACACCCACCCGCTGCCAGTGCTCGACGCCTGCAAATGGGAAAAACTCGAAGGCGATCCGCACACCGTCAACCTCAACGCCTACACCAGCGAAGACGGCAGCAAGATCATGGGCACCTGGATCTGCACGCCGGGCAAGTGGTATGTGGAATACGTGAAGTGGGAATACTGCGATTTCCGCGAGGGGTATTGCATCATCACCCCGGAAGGAAAAGACCCGATCCATCTGCGTGCGGGGGATATTTTCGTCATCGAGCCGGGCATGAAAGGCACGTGGGAAGTGGTTGAAACCGTGCGCAAGTATTTCGTGTTTGCCTGATGCAAAAAAACCGGGAGATCACCCGACGTGATGTCCCGGTAAATGCCGAGAGGTGCGTGCGATAACTGTGGGAGCGGGCTTGCTCGCGAAGAGGGAGTGTCAGACAGCATTGATGTTGACTGACACTCCCTCTTCGCGAGCAAGCCCGCTCCCACAGATTGAAAACGGTTGTTACTGCGGTTTGCGGTAGCTGTTGATGATCGCCGAGAAGTCCTTGCCACCTTCCCCACGCTGGCTCATCGCCTGATACAACTGCTGAGCCACTGCGCCGAGCACCACCGGTTGGTGCGCCTGACGTGCCGCTTCCGTGGCCAGCCCCAGATCCTTGAGCATCAGTTCGGCACCAAACCCGCCGGTGTAACCGCGCGAGGCCGGCGCCGTTTCGACGATGCCTGGCCACGGGTTGTACATTTCCGAACTCCAGCAACGCCCTGTAGAACTGTTGATGATGCCGGCCAGCACGCCGGTGTCGATCCCCAGTGCATCACCGAGCGCCATGGCTTCGCTGACGCCAACCATGGAGATCGCCAGCAGCAGGTTGTTGCAGATCTTGGCGATTTGCCCGGTGCCGACTTCGCCACAATGGACGATGTTGCGGCCCATCTGCGCCAGCACCGGTTGCAGGGTGGCGAACAGTTCCGGCGTGGCGCCGACCATGAAGGTCAGCGTCCCGGCCGCTGCACCGCCAGTGCCACCAGACACCGGCGCATCCGCCATGGCCACGCCTTGTTTGGCTGCCGCAGCCGCCACATCACGCGCCGTCTGCGGATCGATGGTGCTGCAATCCACGGCCGGCACGCCTTTGGCGATCCCCGCCAGCACGCCGTCTTCACCCAGCCACACGCTGCGCACATGCACAGCGGCGGGCAGCATGGTGATCACCAGTTCCGCACCTTGAGCCGCTTCACGGGCGGTGGCGCCGATACTGCCGCCCAATTGCTCCAGCTCGGCCAGAACGGTTTTGTTCAGGTCGACCAGCCGCAGCGAGTGGCCGGCCCTGATCAGGTTGCGCGCCATCGGCGCGCCCATGTTGCCGAGACCGATAAAAGCGATTTTCATGTCCGGCTCCTTAACGCAAGTGGATGGTGGTGTTCACACCGTCGTTGACGCTGTCGTCATCGAACCAGCGACTGGTGACGGTCTTGGTCTGAGTGTAGAACTGCACCACTTGCTTGCCATACGGGCCTAAGTCACCGAGTTTCGAACCGCGCGAACCGGTGAAGCTGAAGAACGGGACCGGTACCGGAATCGGAATGTTGATCCCGACCTGGCCGACGTCGATTTCGTTCTGGAATTTACGCGCCGCCGCACCGCTCTGGGTGAACAGCCCCGTGCCGTTGCCGAACGGGTTGGCGTTGACCAGTGCGATGGCCTCGTCGAGCGTATCTACTTCAAGTACCACCAGCACCGGGCCGAAGATTTCCTGGGTGTATATCTGCATCTCTGTGGTCACGCCGGAGAACAGGGTCGGGCCGACAAAGTTGCCCTTCTCGAAGCCAGGAACGGTGATGTCGCGACCGTCCAGCTCCAGTTTGGCGCCTTCCTTGATGCCGCTCTCGATCAAATCGAGAATCCGCGCCTTGGCCCGTTTGGAAATCACGGGGCCGACATCAGTGCCCGGCTCGCTGCCGGCATTCACTTTGAGTTTCTGTGCCAGCGCTTTCAGGTCGGGCAGCCATTGCTTGGCCGCGCCCACCAACACCACCACAGACGTGGCCATGCAACGTTGACCAGCAGCGCCGAAACCGGCACCGACCAGTGCATTCAGCGCTTGTTCGCGGTTGGCATCCGGCAGCACCACGGCGTGGTTCTTCGCGCCCATCATCGATTGCACGCGCTTGCCGTGCTTGCCGGCCAGGTCGTAGACGTGAGTGCCGACCGCCGTCGAACCGACGAAGGAAACAGCCTTGATGTCTTTATGAGTGCAGAGCGCGTCCACCACGTCCTTGCCGCCATGAACGACGTTAAGCACGCCCGCCGGAACGCCGGCCTCGATCGCCAGTTCCACCAGCAGCATGGTCGACATCGGGTCCTGTTCGGACGGCTTGAGCACGAAGGTGTTGCCGCAGGCGATGGCCATCGGGAACATCCACAGCGGAATCATGGCCGGGAAGTTGAACGGGGTGATGCCGGCGCACACGCCGATTGGCTGACGCAGGGTGTAAGTATCGACACCGCCCGCGACGTTCTCGGCGAATTCGCCCATTTGCAGGCTGCCGATGGAACAGGCGTGTTCGACCACTTCCAGGCCACGGAAAATATCGCCTTCAGCGTCGGCAATGGTTTTGCCCTGCTCGTTGCTGAGCACCACGGCGATGCGCTTGGAGTGCTCGCGGATCAACGCCTGGAGCTTAAGCATGATGCGCATCCGCGCGCCGATCGGCGTCAGCTTCCAGGTCTGGAAGGCGCGATGGGCGGCGCTGATCGCGGCGTCGACTTCCTGCGCCGTGGCAAACGGAACCTTGGCCAGCACTTGTTGGGTCGCCGGGTTGACGATGTCGTGCCATTCGGTGGTCTGGGACTCGACCCACTCGCCGTCGATCAACAGCTTGACCTTCTGCACAGTGGTTTCGTTTGGCGTGAGCGATGCGTTCATGTTGGTCTCCGGGACTTTGTTCTTATTTAGAGAGCTATCTAGGGAGCCAAGGCGAGAAAGTCGCCTTGAGATGAGGCGTGTGTCGCGAATGGTTGTCGGACTGTTTTTGGAGTATAGATGTGCAAACTTCTAATAAGAACGCACATAAAAGCCGGTCCATCATGCAAAAAAACATCACGTCGTTAGGTTCGCTGAACTGGGATGACCTCAAGTTTTTCCTCGAAGTCGCCCGCACCCGCAAGGCCAGCACCGCGGCCAAGCGCCTGGCAGTGGATTACACCACCGTGTCCCGGCGCATCAGTTCGCTGGAAGCAGCATTGGGCACACTGCTGTTCGAGAAATCCCGGACCAGCGGTTTCGTCCTGACCGCCGAAGGTCAGCGATTGCTCGGTTATGCCGAGTCGATTGAAAGCACTCTGCACATGGCCTGCGAACAGGTATCAGGTTCCGGTGTGGCGCTATCCGGTCACGCACGGATGGGCTGCACGGAAGGGTTCGGCAGCTTTTTCATCACCCCGCAGCTCAGCCATTTCGTCGATGCTTACCCGGCGATCTCGGTGGACATCCTGCCGCTACCGCACTTCATCAGCCTGTCCAAGCGCGAGGCGGACATCGTCATCGCCCTGGAACGCCCGGAACATGGCCCGTATGTCTGCTGCAAACTTTGCGACTACAAGCTGCAGCTATATGCGACCCAGGACTATCTGGACAAACACCCGCCCATCCGCCGCCCGGCAGACTTGGGCAAGCATTCATTCATCAGTTATGTCGACGATCTGGCCTTCAGCTCCGAGCTGTTGTACCTGGCAAACGTGCTGCCCGGCGCCAGTGCCAACTTACGCAGTACCAGCGTGATTGCGCAGTTCGTGGCGGCGCAGCAAGGGCGGTCGCTGGCGATTCTGCCGTGCTTCCTGGCGGCGCAGGATCCGCGTCTGCTGCCGGTGTTGCCGGAAGAGATCAACATCACGCGGCAATTCTGGATGTACTGCCGCGAGGACCTGAGGAAGCTCAAGCGGATTACCCTGTTGTGGGATTACATCAGGGAGGTGACTGAGCAGAATCGGGGACTGTTGATGGGTGAAACGCGGGGCATGGTGTTCGCCGATTGACAGTTTTTCAAGGAATCAGGTGGCGGCATCGTAACGAGGTCAGAAGGCCTTTTCCAACGGTTTGTAAGAGGAGTTGGTACTCAACTTGTAACACCTCGATAACGAAATGCAGAGACGAACAGGCATGGGATAAAGGCCACGCGAGGGCTCCCATGGTGGGACGCCTGCACACCCCGTACTGAGGTGGTCATGCAGATTTTTCTGTCAGATTCTCATAGGGCCGCTCCGGTCAGTATTAGGACTTGTCTTACTGACTCCTCCATCAGTTTCCGGTAGCCTTCCGCGAGCCAGCTTAAAGACCGGTTACGGTCCCATGGAATGAAAGACGCAAGGACGACACGCAATGATTTCTTCTGCTCGATTGGGTGACAAACACGTCTGCCCATTGCCGGGTCACGGCACTACCCCTATTGCCTCTGCCAGCGGTGACGTCAACATTAACTTTATGGGCTCCGCTCGTGTTGGTGATACCTGCGGGTGTGGGGCGGTCATCACTACAGGCTTTCCTTCCATTCAGGTGAATGGCCGTCCTATGGCCCACTTAGGGAGTCCTACCAGCCATGGCGGGACGATCATAACGGGGTCTGGGGATGTCGGTGGTGGCTTTGTCATGGGGGACGCTGGTGGCGCAACCATCATCAACTTCATGGCCCTTGGAGCGTTCCGGCCTGATGGCTCTGTGGACGACGAGAAGATGGCTTCCTTGTTGGCCGACCCTAAGCTCACAGAGAAGGCCAAAGCGGCGAACGCATTGGTTGAACCTAAAGCAGCCGCTGAGAAGCCTGAGGCAAAAGCGGAACCTGCCGTCTGTAAAGACCCTGACATGATGGAAGAACTTGCGACTTACATCGCTGGAGAGATGAACACCAACATTAACCATCCATCAGTCTTGAAGATGAAGGCGCTGCTCAGCTACGACGTAGCGGAGGAGACACGCAAGCAAATGGCGCTGCCTTGATATGCCCAGATTGGTGCAACCAGCCCCCAAGCTATTGGTGCTTCAAATGGCGCGGCTGCTATGGCTCTTTTTACTGAGCGTGTGGGTCAAGATCGCCCGTGGGACCACAAGCCGATACTCGCCGCGAAATACAATGGCGTCGTCTACCACAAACAGGGTGATTACGATTACTTCTATGATATTTGGTCGAACATCCACTATGGATACGTTGGGCGAGCTGGTGGACTGTCCGAAAGCGTCCTTTTGGATGGTGCAGGCGCCGAGCAGATCGTTTCAGACTCACTCAGAAAAGTGGGCGAGGTCCTGAAGAAACCTAAAGAGGAAAGAAAACTTCCGGGGCCGAATCGCTCGGCCGACATTGACGGGCTACGTGCATGGGACGACGCCCCGGACCGGACTTCGATCAGCATTGGGATTAAGCTATTCAGCCAACATCCGAATGGGGGGGTTACGGCAAAAATGGTAATGAACGAAGTACTTGCAGTAGCACCAGAAGCATGGGGGGCAGGCATCCGTGAACACAAATGCAAGCAAAACTAAAACCAGGTATGGCCGTTGGGCGCTTGTCGTCCTATTAGTCTTCCCGATTGCATTTTGGTACTTGGCGTCTCCAGTCGTAGCAGTCAATTTTTCACATGAAGGAAAGGAAGAGTTTCGATACATCTGGAACACTCAGCATCGAATCTATAAGGGTGAAATGCCCATAGGTGGCGGCGCATCCGTTGAGTGGGGCCATATTTTTCCTGATAAGGATTTCTTCATGAGGTTCGATTGGTGGACCGACAAGGGGGCTCAGAGGTGTTTCTATGTAACGCCGAAATGGGGAAGGATGATAGACATTTACCTTGATGCTACAGGTCGAATCGACACTGCTATAACTGCCCCTGACGTTATTAGTCGTTTGAAACAGTGTGCAGGCGAACCTGACCCTTTCCGCCCCTGAGGCGTCCTACCAGCACCACGGCAAGGTCACTCAGTACAGCCACCGAGTAGAATACAGACGACATTCCCAAAGGCTTCGCCCAAAGTCCCACTTTGGCTAACTCCAAGAGTGATAAGGAGTAACCTGAGTTCCTTGAAGTTCTGGATGTACTGCCGCGAGGACCTGAGGAAGCTCAAGCGAATCACTTTGTTGTGGGATTACATCAGGGAAGTCACTGAGCAGAATCGGGGGCTGTTGATGGCGGAAACGCGGGGCATGGTATTCGCCGACTAATCAGCGCTGACCACGATCGACACCCGGCGGTTCTCGGTTCGGCCGCCTGCGGTGTCGTTGGAGGCAACGGGCTGGCTGCTGCCGAGGCCGCGCAGCTGGATGTTTTGTTCTTTCATGCCCACTGCGGTCAGAACGTTGCCGACACTTTTCGCACGGCGCAGGGACAGCTGTTCGTTATACGGTTCTTTGCCCGACGTGTCGGTGTGACCATCGACCCGCACCTGCTCGATCCCGACGCCCAGCAACGCCTTGCCAATGCGCTGAACGATCACGGTGCTCTGCGAATTCAGACGTTCGACATCACTGCCAAACAACACTTTGCCGGACAGGCCGAACGCCCAGCCCTCATCGGTCAATTCGAAACCTTGCTGTTTGAGCACTGCGACCTGGGCCGGGGTCAGGCCTTTTTGCGGTGCCGTCTGGCAGCCGGTCAAGGCCAACACTGCCATGAACAGGGTGATCGTGAAAAATCGCAAGGTGAGAGAAAACACGTGCATTAGCTCCTGGTTTGAACATCGGCGACAGGGCGCTCCGCGCCTGACGTGTGCTGAGCGCCTCGGGCGAGGCGTTTGGCTTGGTACATGGCTGCATCGGCGGCATTGAGCAGAGCGCTAGGCGTCGTCCCATGATCGGGGTACACGGCGATGCCGATGCTCAGAGACGTCAACACGTGCGTCGTCCCCGGCAACGGGATCGGCACTTCCATGCTCGCAAGGATTTTATCGGCGATCCGCTCGGCGTCTTCGGTCTTGTGCAGCGGGCTCAGCAGGACGGCAAATTCGTCGCCCCCCAAACGTGCCACCAGATCTTCTTCGCGCAGCTGCGCGCGAACGCGGCTGGCTACCGCCACCAGCACTGCATCGCCAGCGGCGTGCCCGAAATTATCGTTGATCTCCTTGAACCGGTCACTGTCGAGAAACAGCACCGCTACCCGCTCGTTAAGCTTGTTGGCGTTACGCAGTGAACGAATCAACCGGCCTTCGAAAAACGCACGATTCGGCAACCCGGTGAGGCTGTCATGGCTGGCCTTGTGGACCAGTGTTTCGTTTTCGATTTGCAGGTGGGTTTGCCAGGATTCGAGCTCATCGAGCAATGCGTTGAAGTCGTTGCCCAGGCTGTCGAGTTCGGCAATGCGGGCGGGGGGTACGCGCCGGTCGAAGGCACGATCGCTGCGTGCGGCGTGAGCCACGCAAGCCAGGTTGCGCAGCGGGCCGGTGATCCCCCGAAGTTGTCGGCGCGCCAGATAAAGCGCTACCCAGGCACTGATGGCAGTGCACAGCACGATACCCACCAGACCACTGAGCAGAAAGCGCATCAGGCTGCCACCGTGGCCGGTGAGCTGGATGCTGCCGATTTTCTGGCCCTGATAGACAATCGGCATGCTGATCGGTTTTTCCAGAAACGCTTTTGCCATTTGCACTTCAAGGTCCGAGAACAATCCGGTTTCCGGCCGCTGCCAACGCGCCAACAACGTGCCTTGCTCGTCCAGCACCTGGGCATCGGCCACTTCTTCGGTGGACGCGATCAATGCCAGCGCTTCGGTGGCGGCCACCTTGTCGTTGAACACCACCGCCGCTTCCACGGTGTAGTTGATGGAGCGTGCAATCAGGTGCAGGTTGTGGTCGGCATAGACCCGCAAAGCCAGAACACCGAGCAACGTCAGCGAGACACTGGCCATTGCCACAGCCACCAGTGCAACGATCAAATGACCGCGCCCGATGACCGAGCGCAAGGTCGGGCGGCTACCCGGTTTGAATAGCTTCATGGTGCCGCCGGCTTGCGGCGGGACAGTTGCAGCACACTGGGGTGAATTCGCACGCCACTGCGGGCGACAGAGTCCAGATTGACCTCAAAGGACACTTGTTCATCGCTGACTCGTAGGCAAAACAGGCTGCCGACGGTGCATGGGTCGTCGCTTTCGCTGATGCTCAGCACCGGCCGCCCCGCGAGCGAAGCGAATAGCCGGCTGCGTTCCTCGCTGGTCAGTTTGCCGATGTACACCGCGTCGCACTCACCGACAATGGACGGGTTGTCGGCCAGCAACCGGCTCACGGTGACAGGCCGACCGGTGGCCTGGGTCGTGCCTTTGACCAGATTGTCGGTGTATTCGGTGGGACCGATTACGCATAAGTGCAGGTGTGCTGGCTCAACAGGCCAACGGGCATAACTGAGTATGCCGAGCACAACCTGCGTGACGGCTTGGGCGCGCTGATCGGCCGTGCCGGATGGCGTTTTTGCTTGCGCGAAAACGAGGCCGCTGAGCAAACAGAGAATGCCTGCCAGCATGACTTGCTTGCAGACAACAATGCGCTCTGTCGTCCAGACAGCCACCTTCATGCAGGGATTCTCTTCGATCGTAACAGGATGATGCCGCAACGATAGCATAGCGCCGAAACGCCCGCGAGGTTGCGCAAGGCGGCGCCTCTTACAGTTTCCGTACTCGGGCGCTGCTTCCTCAATCCCGCGGTGGCACAGCCTCTTCCAACGCCAGCATCAACCCGCTCAAGCGTTTGACCTTGCGTCGCACCGCCTCTTCAAACACGCCGTTTCGAGGTTCGATCAACGTGAACCAGTGTTTGGCGCGGGTGATGCCGGTATAGATCAGTTCCTTGGTCAGAACCGGATTCAGGGCGTCCGGCAAAATCAACGCCGTGTGGGCGAACTCGGAGCCTTGGGATTTGTGCACGGTCATGGCGTACACGGTTTCGACATCATTCAGCCTGCTCGGCAGGACAAAGCGCACACCACCCTGGCCGTCGTTGCGCGGAAAGGCCACGCGAAGCACGTGACGCCCAGCGTCGGGACCCTCGCGTTCCGGCAGCTTGAGAGCAATGCCGATGTCGCCGTTCATTAAGCCCAGGCCATAGTCGTTGCGGGTCATCAGTACCGGCCGACCTTCGTACCACTGCTGATTGCTGTCGATCAGTCGGGCCTTGAGCAGCGCTTCTGTCACTTGCTGATTCAGGCCTTCCACTCCCCAAGGCCCTTTGCGTACGGCGCACAGTAACTGGAAGGCATCGAAGGCTTGCAGCACTTCGCGCGCCCAATTGATCCAGCGTGGATCATCGAGGGCGCTGTCGAGCGGTGGCCGCCGGTTGCGCAGCAGGCTCAGATAATGCCGATAACCTTGCGGTCCATCGCCATGGCCTTCGAGTAACAAGCGCTCCAGCGCCCTGTCCTGTTCCCCCTTGAGGGACAGGGAAAACACATCTTCATGGCTTCCAGCCGCTAACAACTTGCGAGCTTCTTCGGGTTGTTGCTGATTGACCCAGCGCGCCAGCAGGCCAATACCGCTGCCCTCGCCGAACCGGCGCGAGTGTCGCAACATCACCACCTGCTGGGCCAGCGGATGAGTGCCGTGGGTGTCTTCCTGCAAACCGCTGGTGCCGAGATTTTCACCACTGACCATTTCCAGCCACTGGCGCGTCTGCGAGGTGTACCAACCCGCCTCGGCGTCGCGACACAAATCGCCCAGTACGGCGCCGGCTTCCACCGATGCCAGTTGATCCTTGTCACCGAGCAGCACCAGTCGGGCATGGGCCGGCATGGCGTCGAGGAGATTGGCCATCATCTCCAGGTCGATCATCGACGCTTCGTCGACGACCAAAACATCCAGCGGCAAGCGGTTACCGGCGTTGTGGCGGAAATGGCGGGTACCGGGACGGCTGCCGAGCAGGCGGTGCACAGTGGTGACGTCCGACGGAATTTTTTCTCGTACGGCCTCAGCAACTTCCAGTGTCCGGACTTGCTGACTGATGGACTCCGTCAGCCGTGCCGCCGCTTTGCCGGTGGGAGCGGCGAGGCGGATGCGCAGTGGTTTGCCAGCCTCCACCGCCGGTGCCTGGAGCAATGCCAGCAACCGCACGACCGTGGTGGTCTTGCCGGTCCCGGGACCGCCGGTGACGATGCTGAACGCGCTGCGGGTCGCCAAGGCACACGCGAGTTTCTGCCAGTCGATCACCTCGCCGGGCCTGGCCGGGCCGAACAAACCGGTGAGGCGTTGGAGCAAGTCCTTTGGTGTGGATTCGTGTTCCGCCAGACGCAAGCGCAGCGCGTTATCAATACGTCGCTCGTATGCCCAGTAACGGCGCAGGTACAAGCGCTTTCCCGATAACACCAACGGCCTTTGCTGCGCCTTTTCGCTGCTATCGGCCGCCAATGCAACCAGACGGCTGGAGGCCAGGACCTTGCACCAATGGGCGCCGTCCAGCGTCTCAAGCAATTGCGAAGGCAGCAGCATGGCGCCACTTTGCAGATCGCCTTCCGGTGGTAACGACAGGGCGAAGTCCGGCTCCTTGAGAGTCTCGAACAGATCCAGGCAGACATGGCCGTGACCCAGTTGATGACTGGTCAACGCGGCCGCCATCAGCACCAGCGGATCATCATCGGGGGCAAGCTCGTGCAAAAAGGTAACGAAGGCTTTGTCCAGCGCTCGCAACCAGCCGCGCTCGACCCAGCGCGTGAGCAACAACAGCAAATCATCGGCGCGACTCAACGGCGCCAGACTCGCAAGACTTTCGGCTGCCAACGGGGTGGGCAACAAATCGGCGAAGGTGCGGCTCATAGCAATACTCCCTGCTCCCAGGCCGGTTCGGCCTTGGGTTCCGGTTTACCCTGAAACAACCGGTCCAGACGCTCGATCAGTTCTCTTGGCGGACGGGCAAAATACACGCCCTGACTGGACGCTCGCGTACCGCGCAGGAATAGATACAACGCCCCCCCGACATGCCGGTCGTAATCGTAATCGGCAAGCCGCGCCTTGAGCTGGCGATGCAGGGCCAACAGGTACAGCACATATTGCAGGTCGTAGCGATTGTCCAGGATAGCCTGTTCCATGGCCTGCTCGGTGTAGGCCATGTCATCGACGCCCAGCCAGTTGGATTTGTAATCGGCGACGTAATAGCGACCATCGTGCTCGAACGTCAGGTCGATGAAGCCTTTGAACATGCCATTGAGCAGCACCGGCTCTGCCGCGACCCGGGCAACGCCGTTGTGGGTGTATTGGCGAACCAGTTCGTCGAGCTTGAGCACATCGACCTTATGACTGGCGAACCAGAACTCCATCTCGACACGGTAGTGTTTCAATTGCTCCAGGGTCACGGGCGCCCGCCCGGCGCCGATGCGCATCGGGGACTTGAGCAAGTGCTGTAGCCATTCACTCAGCGTGGTGATCCAGCCTTCCCAGCCGCGTCGATTGCAGCGACGGGCAATGGCGTCTTCCAACGCTTTCGGCGTGGCGGCAAAACCTTCGTCACCGGCCCACTCCAGCAAACCATGGAGAAAGGTGCCGGGATTCGGACCGCGAGGGAATCGATGGATATCGGCACCGCCGGCGATCACCTCGCGCGGCGATTCAGGATCGAGGCGCTCGTCATCGAACAGCTTTTGCGCTTGCGGGTTTTCAGGGGCTTCGTCACTGCCCACGCTCAGACTTTCGCCGATGCGCAGGGCGCTGTAGGAAGCAATCCACCAGTTTTCGCTGGCCTTGCGCTTGGGAATCAGCGGAGCGAGCAAGGTCGCATCGTTTTGCGGTGGATGATATTGCTCGTCGGTCTTTTCAGGCATTTCACTGAAATTGAGCGCGGGACAATCCTGCTGCAGGTCTTCCAGCCAACGCTTCAAACCTTGCGACTGCGCTAATGGAGCACCGCCGCCCAACAGATAACCCAACGCAGAGAGATGCAACACCGAGTTGTTGTTATTGCCGCGCTTGAGGTCTGCGACGCCGAGCCAGCAGGCGTGTTGAGCCCGGGTCAGCGCCACATAAAGCAAACGCAGATCCTCGGCCAGCCGTTCATCATCCGCCAGTGCGATCAACTCGGGCGTGGGCTTCAGGGTCACCTGAGCATTTCCCGCTTCGTCGTGGTAATGCAGCGGCAAACGGCTACCGTCTACAGGTTTTGCCGAACACACGAACGGCAGAAACACCAGGGGATACTCAAGCCCCTTGGACTTGTGAATGGTCACGACCTTGACCAGTTGCTCGTCACTCTCAAGACGCAGGATCTGTTCCTCACCCGCCTGACCGGAAAGCGCCAGATGTTCGGACAAATGCCGGATCAACGCTTGCTCACCATCAAGTTCAGCGGCAGCCTGTTGCAGCAGCTCGGACAGGTGCAGCAGATTGGTCAGCACCCGCTCGCCGTCGTTGCGCGCAATCAATGCCTGAGGCAGCTGGAAGTCATGCAGCAAGCGTCGCAGCATCGGCAACACGCCCTGCTTGCGCCAGAGCTCGCGATAACCACGGAACTGCATGACGCGCGCTTCCCAGGCCAGCTCGTCCTGATTCAACCGCTCAAGTTCTGCCAGCGACAGGTTCAACGTGATGCTCGCTAACGCTGCCCGCAACGGGCGTTCGACATCCGGCTCGGCGCAGGCCTTGAGCCAGGTCAGCAGATCGTGAGCTTCCTGGGCGGCAAACACCGAGTCCTTGTCCGAAAGATAAACGCTGCGCACACCACGGGCGGAGAGTTCGGCGCGGACGGCCTGAGCTTCTTTACCGTCGCGCACCAGAATCGCGATATCCGCCGGCAACAAGCCCCTGAAATCCTTGCCGTCCTGGATGAAACCTGCCTTGCCTTGCTGTCCGCCGTTCAGCAACGCGGTGATTTCACTGGCGCAAGCAGCGGCCAGTTTTTTTCGGTAAACCGCGCCGGACAGGGGTTGATCGGCGGACAGTTGCCAGATGTTCAGCGCCGGTAAAACCTGCCCCTCGATGCTCAGAATTTCTTTGCGTCCCTGAGAGGCGACCGGCAGAAACGGCACGGGGTTTTCGCCATTCTTTTCGCGAAACAGGAACGCGCCCCGTCCGGCCTCGCGCGACTCGGCGCGCTCGAATACATGGTTTACCGCACCGATCATGCCGTGGCTGGAACGGAAGTTAGTGCCCAGAGTATGCAGTCGGCCAGCAGTGGCTTGGCGGGCGCGCAGGTAGGTGTAGATATCGGCACCACGGAAGGCATAGATCGCCTGCTTCGGATCGCCGATCAGGAACAGCCCGCATTCGGGATTGTTGTCTTCGATGCGATAGATGCTTTCGAAGATCCGGTACTGCACCGGGTCGGTGTCCTGGAACTCGTCGATCAACGCCACCGGAAACTGTTCGCGGATCAAGGTCGCCAGGCGTTCGCCACCTTCGGACTGCAACGCGGCATCGAGGCGCAGCAGCATGTCATCAAAACCCATTTCCGCGCGGCGCCGCTTTTCTGCCTCGAACCGTGCCCCCACCCACTGAGCGGCGTGTTGCAGAACAATCGCATCGGGAGTCGGCAAGCGATCGAGACTGACCTTGAGGCCGGGCATCGCGTCCAGCCCGGGATGATCGGGGACCTCGCCCTTTTTCCACGCTTCAGCCATGCCATCGGGGGTCAGGCGGGTGAAACCGGTGCCAATATCCAACTGCTCAAGCAATTCGTCTTCAGCCCACGCCTTTAACTTTTCGAACCAAGGTTCGAAGTAACGCGCCTGCATTTTGCGACCATCAACGCTTTTGCTCGCAACACCCTCGTGACAGATCGCAAGCAACTCGTCTGCCCACTGACGCCAGGGCATTTTGAGTTCGATCAAGGCTGCACGTCGCTCCTGTAAACATTCGACGATCAGTTCGGCAGGCGCTTTGCCTTCGACGCTGTTGCGTTCACTGGCGAACAATCCACGGACTCGTGGCAACAAGGCCGCCGGACCGCCCCAGTTGCCGCGCACCCAGTTCAGTGCGTCGCCTTGCATCGGGTAGCAAAACAATCGCCAGTAATCGCGCAGAACCTCGCCGAGCAAATCGCTGTGATCGGTTTCCAGCGTCTGGGTAAACAGACTGCCACTGTCGAATGCGTGCTCGCGCAACATTCGCTGACACCAACTGTGGATAGTCGAGACAGCCGCTTCATCCATCCACTGCGCAGCGATGTCCAGACGGTTCGCGCATCCGGGCCACTGCTCCGGAAGGTACTGATCACGCAACTCCGCGATCAGGGCATCCGGCGGCGGTGTTTCATCGCGGAAAAACCGCGCGGCTTCTGCCAGGCGCGTTCGAATGCGTTCGCGCAGCTCTTTGGTCGCGGCGTCAGTGAAGGTCACGACGAGGATTTGCGGTGGCAACAATTCACGCCCGAAGCCGCTCGATTCGCCACCGTGGCCGAGGACCAGGCGCAGATACAGCGCGGAAATAGTGAAGGTCTTCCCGGTCCCGGCACTGGCTTCGATCAGTTGACTGCCGCGCAACGGGAATGCCAGGGCCAGCGGTGTTTTCGCGGTCATGAGCGCGCCTCCTCGCTGGTCAATGAGCGCCACGGCGCTTCAAGCATTGGCTTGTATAAGGCGGTGCACCAATCGGGGAAGGTCTCGTCGGCTATCAGCGCGTCGTAGTCGGTGAACTGTCGGGCAAGTGCGGGACTCTCCCGACGCTCGCCATCAGTGGTCATGCCGTCACCCTCATAGGCGTTGCGGGCAGCGGCATCGGCTTTGGCCGGATCGGTCTGAGTGAGCCAGGCAAACCCTGTTTTCACTGCAATGGGCAGAGGCTGGCGCATGCCCGTTTGCCAGGCCATCAACAGGTCGCCAAGAATCCGCAATGCGGCATCCTCTTCCATCGGTCCCAACAGCAAGCTGTCGTCACTGGCCACAAGCGCAGTGGTCATCGTCCTGCCACTGGCGCAGGCAACCAGATGATTGACCCATGGTCGAGTGAGGCGATGCCATTTGCGAGACTTGACCGAACCAATGCTGTTTGGAATCGTGGTGATAGACAGCAAGCCACCGTCCGAACGTTGCTGCAAGCCGCTGAGCCAACCTTCCAGGCGCAAACCTTGGAGTTCGAGATTGACCGGCAGCGCGCTGGTGAGCGGTGTAGGCCATAACGCCAGAAGTTGTTGATAGCGTTGCAGCAGATCCGGCAATGGCTCGATCAACTCGCGTTGCAGACATTCTCCGAAACCGGCCATGGGCAGCAGCCCGCTGTTTTGCAGGCGTTTTGCCTGCGATTCCAGCACCTCTTCTGCGAGATCCATCTGTTGCAGCGCAGCTGCGAGCAAACTATCGCTGAGGCTATAGCGTTGCAGTGCATCAAGTACAAAGGGTTCCTCATCCGCCAGCGGCACTTCAGCGGCTTCGAAGAACACCTTCAGCCGCTGGCTGAAGAAATGTCGCACCGGATTGCGCAGGAAATCCTGCAACTGACCGAGGCTCAGCGGCTCTTCCTGAACGTAACGGTCCAGGATGTTGTTATCGGTGAATGGCTCAATAGCTTTGTGAAGCACCTGCCATTCGTTGGCGTAGCTGAACAGGGTATCGCCTTCATGAAAGTAACGGGCGCTGAATGGTTGCAACGGATGTTCCTGAGTCATGGCCTCAAGCAGATCTTCATCTGCATTGTGCAATCGCCAGCCGCTGGCAAGATGGTCGCGCAACTGGCCGATCAATACTGATGCGGGACGCTCGCTGTTATCGCGAATGCTACGGCCGACCCAACTGATATAAAGCTGGTCACATGCCGACAGCAGCGCTTCCAACAGCAAATAGCGATCATCTTCGCGGCGCGAGCGGTCACCCGGTCGGTAATCGCTGCCCATCAGGTCGAAGTCCAAGGGCGGTTGAGCGCGCGGGTAATCGCCGTCATTCATGCCCAGCATACAGACCAGTTTGAAGGGAATCGCGCGCATCGGCATCAATGTGCAGAAATTGACTGCGCCGGCGAGAAAGCGCTGGGACAAGCGACCTTGATCGAGGCCGGCGAGCCAGGCTTCGCGAACGACAGTCAACGGTAATTCGTCGTGCAAACCGACGGACTCACAGGTCTCAAGCCAGGTTTCGCGCAGCTCTTCGAGCTGGGCCAGCAAGTAGTCGTCATGTTCATTACTAGCCCGGAAGAACAACTGCATCAGCGCCTGCAACCGCATGCCCCATCGCTTGGGAGGAGCCGATTGAGAGAGTTCCTGATGGGCAATCTCCAGCGCGTCCAGCAACGCAACCAGAGGACCAATGAGCGCGGCATCCAGACCTCCGATCTCATCGTAGGGCTCGATGCCTTCGCAGGCACTGCCACTTCCCACGGCATAGCCGAGCAGCATCCGTCGCAGGCCGAAACGCCAACTGTTTTGTTCCAGTTTCTGAGGCAGGCCCAAACCCGCTCGTTGTCCGGCGTTCATGCCCCAGCGGATGCCGGCGCCTTCAATCCAGCGATGCAGGGTGGGCAGGTCTCGCTCCTCCACGCCAAATCGAGCGCGTAGCGCAGGAACGTCCAGCAGGTCGAGGATTTCGCTGACGGGGAATCGACTGTCCGGCAGTTTGAGCAGATGTTCGACTGCGATCAGCAGCGGATCGCGGCCACGTTGCCCCTGATCCGCAAGCGTGAAGGGAATGAAGCGCGGGTCATTGCGTTCAAGCTGACCAAATACTGCACGAATATGCGGTGCGTAGCTGTCGATATCAGGAACCATCACGATGACGTCGCGAGGCCTTAATTCAGGATCTGCACTGAAGCGGGCGAGCAACTGATCGTGAAGGATCTCCACCTCGCGCTGAGGGCTATGGGCGATGTGAAAACGGATTGACTGATCCGCTTTTAGATCGACTGCCGGCCAGCGCTCACGCGTTTCATTCAGAGGACGTAATTCAAGAATGTCGTCCTGCAACTGACTGAGCATGTTCAGCGGCTGGCTGTCACTGAACAGGTCGATTCTCCCGTCACGAAACGCCGAGCGATAACTATTGGGATCGTCGTAGCTATCGAGCAGATTGATGTAGTCCCGCCCCTGCTTGCCCCACGCAGCCAGCAGGGGATGGGCATGCTGATGCAGGGTTTGCGGATCCAGAACAACCGGCATGCCGCTCTTGCGAGCCTGACGTTTGTATTGATGTCTTAGCAGGTCTTTATCGGCGACGATGTCCGCCCAATGGTGGCGACACGGATTATGAACACACAGCAAAACCTGACTGAAACGGGCCAGCCCGGCGAGCGCTTCCAGAGCCTGAGCGGGAAGTGAAGAAATACCGAAAACGATCACTCGTGAAGGAAGTCCATCAGGCGCAACGTCGAGGCTATTGATGCGTTCGATAAACCGTTGATGGACGCCGGCGCGGCTTTGCGCCATGCCTTGTTCACCGACATCCAGCAACAATGCACGCCATAATTCTGCCTGCCAGCAATTGGCCGGGGGCAGGGCTTTTGCTTCACCCCGACCGTTGCGTAATTGATGACGACCTTCTGCCCAGTCTTCGAGCCAGTCGGCTCGGTACACTTGGTATTGGTCAAACAGGTCAGCCAGTCGCTCGGCCAATTGATAGCGTTTGCGCAAATCGGTGTCATGGGTAAGGAAGCGTTGCAGCGGCTCAAAGTGTGGCTGATCGATCAACTGCGGAAGCAGGCGCATGAGGCGCCAGGTCAGCGGAGCTTTATCGAGCAGGGATTTGACCGGGATTTCATCTCGTCCAAGGACCATGCGATAGAGCTGCCACATGAAGCTGCCCGGTAACTGCACATCGATCGCTGCGGCGATACCGCAGCCGCCCATGTCGTCCTCTTTCGGATCCTCAGCCAGCGCCAGTTTCAACCACTGGGCGATGCCATTGCTCTGTACTAAAGCGATTTCATTTTCCAAGGGTGCCAGCGGGTAGCGCCGCATCCAGCTGACCACCAGGCTGCGCAACTCGTCCAGGCGGTTGCCGTGAACCACCATAAAACCAGCACTGAGGGACGTCGCGTCCGGCATAAAGGCTTCCTTGGAAAAATACAAAAGCTAGGGGCCGAACCTTAGCATTGTCGGGAGACTGTGACAGCCGGAAGCCGTCCGGTGTTGCGGTATGAACTTTCCTGCGGGCAAAACAAAACCCCAACTGCTTTCGCAATTGGGGTTTCGGAATTTAATCTTGACGATGACCTACTCTCACATGGGGAAACCCCACACTACCATCGGCGATGCATCGTTTCACTGCTGAGTTCGGGATGGGATCAGGTGGTTCCAATGCTCTATGGTCGTCAAGAAATTCGGTAGCCAGGTCGTGGGCCTTTGCAGGTTCACGCTCCAGCGAATGGGTATGCGATAGTTTGGTGTTTTGCGAGTCTCTCGAACTTTCGGTTCGTGTCGTCTTCACACACCGCAATCTGGCCTCTTTCGAGTTCACAAATTGCTTGGGTGTTATATGGTCAAGCCTCACGGGCAATTAGTATTGGTTAGCTCAACGCCTCACAGCGCTTACACACCCAACCTATCAACGTCGTAGTCTTCGACGGCCCTTCAGGGGACTCAAGGTCCCAGTGAGATCTCATCTTGAGGCTAGTTTCCCGCTTAGATGCTTTCAGCGGTTATCTATTCCGAACATAGCTACCCGGCAATGCCACTGGCGTGACAACCGGAACACCAGAGGTTCGTCCACTCCGGTCCTCTCGTACTAGGAGCAGCCCCTCTCAAATCTCAAACGTCCACGGCAGATAGGGACCGAACTGTCTCACGACGTTCTAAACCCAGCTCGCGTACCACTTTAAATGGCGAACAGCCATACCCTTGGGACCGGCTTCAGCCCCAGGATGTGATGAGCCGACATCGAGGTGCCAAACACCGCCGTCGATATGAACTCTTGGGCGGTATCAGCCTGTTATCCCCGGAGTACCTTTTATCCGTTGAGCGATGGCCCTTCCATACAGAACCACCGGATCACTAAGACCTACTTTCGTACCTGCTCGACGTGTCTGTCTCGCAGTCAAGCGCGCTTTTGCCTTTATACTCTACGACCGATTTCCGACCGGTCTGAGCGCACCTTCGTACTCCTCCGTTACTCTTTAGGAGGAGACCGCCCCAGTCAAACTACCCACCATACACTGTCCTCGATCCGGATAACGGACCTGAGTTAGAACCTCAAAGTTGCCAGGGTGGTATTTCAAGGTTGGCTCCACGCGAACTGGCGTCCACGCTTCAAAGCCTCCCACCTATCCTACACAAGCAAATTCAAAGTCCAGTGCAAAGCTATAGTAAAGGTTCACGGGGTCTTTCCGTCTAGCCGCGGATACACTGCATCTTCACAGCGATTTCAATTTCACTGAGTCTCGGGTGGAGACAGCGCCGCCATCGTTACGCCATTCGTGCAGGTCGGAACTTACCCGACAAGGAATTTCGCTACCTTAGGACCGTTATAGTTACGGCCGCCGTTTACCGGGGCTTCGATCAAGAGCTTCGCGTTAGCTAACCCCATCAATTAACCTTCCGGCACCGGGCAGGCGTCACACCCTATACGTCCACTTTCGTGTTTGCAGAGTGCTGTGTTTTTAATAAACAGTCGCAGCGGCCTGGTATCTTCGACCGGCATGGGCTTACGCAGTAAATGCTTCACCCTCACCGGCGCACCTTCTCCCGAAGTTACGGTGCCATTTTGCCTAGTTCCTTCACCCGAGTTCTCTCAAGCGCCTTGGTATTCTCTACCCAACCACCTGTGTCGGTTTGGGGTACGGTTCCTGGTTACCTGAAGCTTAGAAGCTTTTCTTGGAAGCATGGCATCAACCACTTCGTCACCCAAAGGGTAACTCGTCATCAGCTCTCGGCCTTAGACCCCCGGATTTACCTAAGAGTCCAGCCTACCACCTTAAACTTGGACAACCAACGCCAAGCTGGCCTAGCCTTCTCCGTCCCTCCATCGCAATAACCAGAAGTACAGGAATATTAACCTGTTTTCCATCGACTACGCTTTTCAGCCTCGCCTTAGGGACCGACTAACCCTGCGTCGATTAACGTTGCGCAGGAAACCTTGGTCTTTCGGCGTGGGTGTTTTTCACACCCATTGTCGTTACTCATGTCAGCATTCGCACTTCTGATACCTCCAGCAAGCTTCTCAACTCACCTTCACAGGCTTACAGAACGCTCCTCTACCGCATCACCTAAGTGATACCCGTAGCTTCGGTGTATGGTTTGAGCCCCGTTACATCTTCCGCGCAGGCCGACTCGACTAGTGAGCTATTACGCTTTCTTTAAAGGGTGGCTGCTTCTAAGCCAACCTCCTAGCTGTCTAAGCCTTCCCACATCGTTTCCCACTTAACCATAACTTTGGGACCTTAGCTGACGGTCTGGGTTGTTTCCCTTTTCACGACGGACGTTAGCACCCGCCGTGTGTCTCCCATGCTCGGCACTTGTAGGTATTCGGAGTTTGCATCGGTTTGGTAAGTCGGGATGACCCCCTAGCCGAAACAGTGCTCTACCCCCTACAGTGATACATGAGGCGCTACCTAAATAGCTTTCGAGGAGAACCAGCTATCTCCGAGCTTGATTAGCCTTTCACTCCGATCCACAGGTCATCCGCTAACTTTTCAACGGTAGTCGGTTCGGTCCTCCAGTTAGTGTTACCCAACCTTCAACCTGCCCATGGATAGATCGCCCGGTTTCGGGTCTATTCCCAGCGACTAGACGCCCTATTAAGACTCGCTTTCGCTACGCCTCCCCTATTCGGTTAAGCTCGCCACTGAAAATAAGTCGCTGACCCATTATACAAAAGGTACGCAGTCACCCAACAAAGTGGGCTCCCACTGCTTGTACGCATACGGTTTCAGGATCTATTTCACTCCCCTCTCCGGGGTTCTTTTCGCCTTTCCCTCACGGTACTAGTTCACTATCGGTCAGTCAGTAGTATTTAGCCTTGGAGGATGGTCCCCCCATATTCAGACAAAGTTTCTCGTGCTCCGTCCTACTCGATTTCATGGCCAAGAGATTTTCGCGTACAGGGCTATCACCCACTATGGCCGCACTTTCCAGAGCGTTCCGCTAATCTCAAAGCCACTTAAGGGCTAGTCCCCGTTCGCTCGCCACTACTAAGGGAATCTCGGTTGATTTCTTTTCCTCAGGGTACTTAGATGTTTCAGTTCCCCTGGTTCGCTTCTTAAGCCTATGTATTCAGCTTAAGATACCTAACTTGTGTTAGGTGGGTTCCCCCATTCAGACATCTCCGGATCAAAGTCTGTTTGCCGACTCCCCGAAGCTTTTCGCAGGCTACCACGTCTTTCATCGCCTCTGACTGCCAAGGCATCCACCGTATGCGCTTCTTCACTTGACCATATAACCCCAAGCAATCTGGTTATACTGTGAAGACGACATTCGCCGAAAATTCGCGATTAAACTCACAAATTTTACCTTAGCCTGATCCGTTACCAGTGAAAGTAACGTCCAGTCTATCTTTCTATCACATACCCAAATTTTTAAAGAACGATCTAGCCAAAGACTAGAAATCAACATTCACCATCATCACAATGGAATGCTCATTTCTAAGCTTTCAACAAACAGAAGCAGTAGTGGTGGAGCCAAACGGGATCGAACCGTTGACCTCCTGCGTGCAAGGCAGGCGCTCTCCCAGCTGAGCTATGGCCCCGTATTGCTACAGGTTCCCACACAAAAATTGGTGGGTCTGGGCAGATTCGAACTGCCGACCTCACCCTTATCAGGGGTGCGCTCTAACCAACTGAGCTACAGACCCAATTTCGGGCTGCTTCTTATCGTCTTCTTCAATGAATCAAGCAATTCGTGTGGGAACTTATGGAGCAGCTGATGTCGTCGATTAAGGAGGTGATCCAGCCGCAGGTTCCCCTACGGCTACCTTGTTACGACTTCACCCCAGTCATGAATCACACCGTGGTAACCGTCCTCCCGAAGGTTAGACTAGCTACTTCTGGTGCAACCCACTCCCATGGTGTGACGGGCGGTGTGTACAAGGCCCGGGAACGTATTCACCGCGACATTCTGATTCGCGATTACTAGCGATTCCGACTTCACGCAGTCGAGTTGCAGACTGCGATCCGGACTACGATCGGTTTTCTGGGATTAGCTCCACCTCGCGGCTTGGCAACCCTCTGTACCGACCATTGTAGCACGTGTGTAGCCCAGGCCGTAAGGGCCATGATGACTTGACGTCATCCCCACCTTCCTCCGGTTTGTCACCGGCAGTCTCCTTAGAGTGCCCACCATCACGTGCTGGTAACTAAGGACAAGGGTTGCGCTCGTTACGGGACTTAACCCAACATCTCACGACACGAGCTGACGACAGCCATGCAGCACCTGTCTCAATGTTCCCGAAGGCACCCATCCATCTCTGGAAAGTTCATTGGATGTCAAGGCCTGGTAAGGTTCTTCGCGTTGCTTCGAATTAAACCACATGCTCCACCGCTTGTGCGGGCCCCCGTCAATTCATTTGAGTTTTAACCTTGCGGCCGTACTCCCCAGGCGGTCAACTTAATGCGTTAGCTGCGCCACTAAGAGCTCAAGGCTCCCAACGGCTAGTTGACATCGTTTACGGCGTGGACTACCAGGGTATCTAATCCTGTTTGCTCCCCACGCTTTCGCACCTCAGTGTCAGTATCAGTCCAGGTGGTCGCCTTCGCCACTGGTGTTCCTTCCTATATCTACGCATTTCACCGCTACACAGGAAATTCCACCACCCTCTACCATACTCTAGCTTGTCAGTTTTGAATGCAGTTCCCAGGTTGAGCCCGGGGCTTTCACATCCAACTTAACAAACCACCTACGCGCGCTTTACGCCCAGTAATTCCGATTAACGCTTGCACCCTCTGTATTACCGCGGCTGCTGGCACAGAGTTAGCCGGTGCTTATTCTGTCGGTAACGTCAAAACAACACAGTATTAATGTACTGCCCTTCCTCCCAACTTAAAGTGCTTTACAATCCGAAGACCTTCTTCACACACGCGGCATGGCTGGATCAGGCTTTCGCCCATTGTCCAATATTCCCCACTGCTGCCTCCCGTAGGAGTCTGGACCGTGTCTCAGTTCCAGTGTGACTGATCATCCTCTCAGACCAGTTACGGATCGTCGCCTTGGTGAGCCATTACCTCACCAACTAGCTAATCCGACCTAGGCTCATCTGATAGCGCAAGGCCCGAAGGTCCCCTGCTTTCTCCCGTAGGACGTATGCGGTATTAGCGTCCGTTTCCGAGCGTTATCCCCCACTACCAGGCAGATTCCTAGGCATTACTCACCCGTCCGCCGCTCTCAAGAGAAGCAAGCTTCTCTCTACCGCTCGACTTGCATGTGTTAGGCCTGCCGCCAGCGTTCAATCTGAGCCATGATCAAACTCTTCAGTTCAAACATCTTTGGGTTTTTAAGAAACCCTAAACTTGGCTCAGCAATCGTTGGTTACATCTTTGATTTCTCGCGGAGTAACTTGTGATGCTGATAATCTTGTTGACTATCAGTCTGACTCCACAAGCACCCACACGAATTGCTTGATTCAGTTGTTAAAGAGCGGTTGGTTAAGATCTTTCGTCTCAACCGAGGCGCGCATTCTACAGCGTCCTCTGTATCTGTCAAGCGGTTATTTTCAGAAGTTTTCAAAGTTTCCTTTGCAACTTCAACCACTTGCGCTTCCGATCTCTCGTTAGCGGGAGGCGAATTCTACAGCGTTGTTCGCTGCTGTCAACACCTCTTTTTCTCCGCTTTCGACCGAGGGGATCGAAACGTCAATAAGGCGAAAACACACTGCCTTACCAACTCCTTCTGGGCTTCGATGAGCTGAAGCAACTCGCTGCCGAAAACTGCGTAACTCTTTGTTTACCAAGGAGTTTTCCGTTTCGACTGCGCCGGAAGTGGGGCGAATTATAGACTTCCAGAATCTGCCGTCAACCCTTATTTTCACACTTCTGTCATATAGGGCAAAAAAGCGCGAAAACATGAAGGCCGAGCCCCAAGGGCTCGGCCTTTTTCCCTTCTAGTTACAAGCTAGGGAACGCAAATTGCGACGCTTCATGGCTCGCACGCTGCGGCCAACGCTGGGTTACGGCCTTGCGGCGGGTGTAGAAACGCACACCATCCGGGCCATACGCATGCAGATCGCCGAACAGCGAACGCTTCCAGCCACCAAAGCTGTGATAAGCCACCGGCACCGGCAACGGCACGTTGACGCCGACCATGCCGACCTCAATCTCATCGCAGAACAACCGCGCTGCTTCCCCATCACGGGTAAAGATGCAGGTGCCGTTGCCATATTCGTGATCATTGATCAGCTGCATCGCCTCTTCCAGGCTGTCCACCCGAACGACGCACAGCACTGGCCCGAAGATCTCTTCTTTATAGATGCGCATTTCGGGAGTTACGTTATCGAACAGGCAACCACCCAGGAAGAACCCTTCCTCATGACCGGCCACACTCAGGCCACGACCATCCACCACCAATGAAGCACCCGAAGAAACGCCGTCTTCTATATAGCCACTGACTTTGTCGCGAGCCTGACCGGAAACTAGCGGCCCCATGTCCAACCCACAAGAAGTACCCGCGCCGATTTTCAACGCCTTGACCTGCGGCACCAACTTGGCCACCAGCGCATCCGCCACCTGGTCGCCAACACACACGGCCACCGAAATAGCCATGCAACGCTCACCGCAAGAACCGTAAGCCGCGCCCATCAGTGCGCTGACGGCGTTATCCAGATCTGCATCCGGCATCAGCACCGCGTGGTTCTTCGCGCCGCCCAGTGCCTGAACACGTTTGCCGCGTTTGGTACCTTCGGCATAGATGTATTCGGCAATCGGTGTCGAGCCGACGAAACTCAACGCTTTGACTTCCGGTGCTTCGATCAGCGCATCCACCGCCGCCTTGTCGCCGTGCACGACGCTCAATACGCCTTTGGGCAAACCCGCTTCCAGCAACAACTGAGCGATCAACAGCGTCGAGCTAGGATCACGCTCGGACGGCTTGAGAATGAAGCAGTTGCCGCAGACGATCGCCAGCGGATACATCCACAGCGGCACCATTGCCGGGAAGTTGAATGGCGTGATTCCTGCTACCACGCCCAACGGCTGAAAGTCCGACCAGGCATCAATGTTCGGGCCGACGTTACGGCTGTATTCACCCTTGAGGATTTCCGGCGCCGCGCAAGCGAATTCGACGTTCTCGATACCGCGTTTCAGTTCACCCGCCGCGTCTTCCAGGGTCTTGCCGTGTTCTTCGCTGATCAATTGGGCGATACGTGCCTCGTTCTGTTCCAGCAATTGCTTGAAGCGGAACATCACCTGAGCGCGCTTGGCCGGTGGCGTGTTACGCCAGGCCGGGAACGCAGCCTTGGCCGAATCGATGGCTTTCTGGATAGTTTCGCGGCTGGCCAAAGGCAGCTTGTGGATCGCCTGGCCGGTGGACGGGTTGAACACGTCGGCCGTGCGACCGTCTTCGGTCACCAGTTCGCCGTTGATCAAATGCGGGATAAGGCTCATGCAGGGCTCCTGAAAAGTTGTCCACGGGCGCCCTGGACTGGGCGCCTCTATATAGAAGGGAAAATCAGTCGATTTTGTTCAGCACTTCGCCGACCGCGTCGAACAGCCGATCAAGGTCTTGCGGCTTGCTGTTGAAGGTTGGGCCGAACTGAAGGGTGTCGCCGCCAAAGCGAACGTAGAACCCGGCTTTCCACAGCGCCATGCCCGCTTCGAACGGCCGCACAATGGCGTCGCCGTCACGCGGGGCAATCTGGATCGCGCCGGCCAGACCGTAGTTACGAATGTCGATGATGTTTTTCGAGCCCTTCAAACCATGCAGCGCATTTTCGAAATGCGGTGCGACTTCGGCCACGCTCTGCACCAGGTGTTCCTTTTGCAGCAGGTCTAGTGCGGCCAGGCCTGCGGCGCAAGCCACCGGGTGCGCGGAGTAGGTGTAGCCGTGCGGGAATTCCACCGCGTACTCAGGCGTCGCCTGATTCATGAAGGTCTGATAGATCTCGGAGCTGGCAATCACCGCGCCCATCGGGATCGCGCCGTTGGTGACTTGCTTGGCGATGCACATCAGGTCCGGAGTCACGCCGAAGCTGTCGGCGCCGAACATCGAGCCGGTACGGCCAAAACCGGTGATCACTTCGTCGAACACCAGCAGGATGTTGTGCTGATCGCAGATCTCACGCAGACGCTTAAGGTAGCCTTCAGGCGGAACCAGCACGCCAGCGGAACCAGCCATTGGTTCGACGAATACCGCGGCGATGTTCGAAGCGTCATGCAACTCGATCAGCTTGAGCAGTTCATCGGCCAGGGCGATACCACCCTCTTTAGGCATGCCGCGGGAATAGGCATTGCTCGCCAGCAAGGTGTGCGGCAGGTGATCGACATCCATCATCGCCTGACCGAAGATTTTGCGGTTGCCGTTCACGCCGCCGAGGCTGGTGCCGGCAATATTTACACCGTGGTAGCCACGGGCACGACCGATCATTTTGGTCTTGGTCGCCTGGCCCTTCAGTCGCCAGTAAGCGCGGACCATCTTCACCGCAGTGTCCGCGCACTCGGAACCCGAGTCAGTGAAGAACACGTGATTCAAATTGCCAGGCGTCAGGTCGGTGATTTTCTCGGCCAGTTGGAACGACAACGGGTGACCGTACTGGAAGCCCGGCGAGTAATCGAGGGTGCCCAACTGCTTGGCGACCGCTTCCTGGATTTCCTTGCGAGTGTGCCCGGCACCACAGGTCCACAGACCCGAGAGCGAATCGTAGACCTTGCGGCCTTTGTCGTCCGTCAGCCAACTGCCTTCAGCCGCCACAATCAGTCGCGGATCGCGATGGAAATTTCGATTCGCGGTGTAGGGCATCCAGTGAGCATCAAGCTTGAGCTGGCTGGCCAGGGAAGTCGGGGCGTTTTCAGGCAAGTTCATGAGCAAACCTCGCAGGGCAATAAGCGGCGTGGAGATAAAAAGCGTTCTTGCAGCTAAATTGCCACGGGGATAAAGTCGTTGAAATCCAATTTTTCAGACCTTCAGTCAGGCCGCCACTAAACTATGAGCAATCGCCGCCCCGATCCGCTGGCACAAGTCAGTGACTTTGATATTCGCCTGCTACGGATTTTTCGCAGCGTGGTGGAATGCGGCGGTTTCTCTGCAGCGGAATCGGTGCTCGGCATTGGGCGCTCGGCGATCAGTCAGCAGATGAGCGACCTGGAACAGCGTCTCGGTTTGCGCCTGTGCCAACGCGGTCGTGCCGGTTTTTCCCTGACCGAGGAAGGTCGCGAGGTCTACCAGTCCGCGTTGCAGCTATTAAGTGCACTGGAAAGTTTCCGCACCGAGGTCAACGGTCTGCACCAACATCTGCGCGGCGAGTTGACCATCGGCCTGACCGACAACCTCGTCACCCTGCCCCACATGCGCATCACCCACGCCCTGGCGCAATTGAAGGAGCGTGGGCCGGACGTGCAGATTCAGATCCGCATGATCGCGCCTAACGAAGTCGAACAAGGTGTGCTCGACGGCCGCTTGCATGTCGGCGTGGTGCCGCAGGCCAGCGCATTGTCAGGTCTGGAATATCAGCCGCTCTACAGTGAACGTTCGCTGCTGTACTGCGCGGTCGGGCATCCATTGTTTTATGTCGACGACAAACAACTGGACGACGAGCGTCTGAACAGTCAGGACGCCATTGCCCCAACCTTCCGGTTGCCGGCCGAAATTCAGGCGCATTACCAGGCACTCAACTGCACCGCCAGTGCGTCGGACCGCGAAGGCATGGCATTCCTGATTCTTACCGGACGCTATATCGGCTATCTGCCCGATCACTACGCCAGCCTCTGGGTTCAACAAGGTCGCTTACGCGCGCTTAAACCTAAAGCGCGCTTCTATGACCTCAGCCTCGCATCGGTCACACGCAAGGGACGTCGCCCGCATTTGGTGCTGGAAAGCTTTTTGGAGAGCCTGGCCGCGACAAGATAGATAGTCGCGGGGCTTTTATTGCGTCAGGACTTGTCGGATCCCCCATGGGTGCGCTATCAACGCAATGGTTGCACCCACTCACCTGTCCGGAAGTGCCTATGACCTTTGAAGTCCCTGCTCATGGCGACAAACCCGCCAGCCGCATTCGTCAGAAGAACGAAGAGACCATCATCAAAGCCGCCGAAGACGAGTTCGCCCGACACGGGTTCAAAGGCACCAGCATGAACACCATCGCCCTGAATGCCGGATTGCCCAAGGCAAACCTGCATTACTACTTCACCAACAAACTGGGGTTGTACGTGGCGGTGCTGAGCAACATCCTTCAGTTGTGGGACAGCACCTTCAACACCCTCACGGCCGAGGATGATCCGGCCGAAGCGCTGACGCGGTACATCCGCGCCAAGATGGAGTTCTCCCGTCGCCAGCCGCAGGCTTCGCGGATCTTCGCGATGGAAGTCATAAGCGGCGGCGAATGCCTGACCGAATATTTCAACCAGGACTATCGCGCCTGGTTCCAGGGCCGGGCAGCGGTGTTCCAGGCGTGGATCGACGCAGGCAAAATGGACCCGGTCGACCCGGTCAACCTGATCTTCCTGTTGTGGGGCAGCACCCAGCATTACGCGGATTTCGCCACGCAAATTTGCCGCGTCAGCGGCCGTACCAAGCTGACCAAGCAAGACATGGAAGACGCCTCTAACAACCTGATCCGCATCATTCTCAAGGGCTGCGGCCTGACACCAACTCTATAAGACGCCTATGCCTTTCACCCTCAGCGGCCTTTGCGAATACCGCGAAGAGATTCGCAAAAGCCGCTTCATCACCTTCGCCGCGCCGATCAGCAGTCCTGCGCAAGCCCAGGCGTTCATCGAGCAGCACAGCGATCTGAACGCCACGCACAATTGCTGGGCGTGGAAGCTCGGCGCTCAATACCGCAGCACCGATGACGGTGAGCCGGGCGGCACCGCTGGCCGTCCGATTCTGGCGGCAATCGACGCACAGGATTGCGATCAGGTCGCGGTGCTGGTGATCCGTTGGTATGGCGGCATTCAACTGGGCACCGGCGGCCTCGCCCGGGCGTATGGCGGTGGCGCCAACAAGTGCCTGCAAGCAGCGCCGAAAATTGAGCTGATCAGCCGAGTGCCGGTGCGTTGTGCCTGCGGGTTTGCTGAACTGACGCTGGTGAAGCTTCGGGTGGCGGAGCTTGGCGGACTGGTTGTAGAAGAAACGTTCACGGCTAACGGTGTAGAGCTGAAATTGGCGATGGGCGAAGCGCAGATCGAAACCCTGCAAACCCAGCTCGCGGATTTGAGTCGCGGGCGCATCCTGTTACAGCGCTGATCGCACCAACAACGCACACAACTCTCTCGTCGAACCGTCGTAGTTGCCCACATCTACTGTGCACCCGGCTGTGGATAACCTGAGCACATACCGCTGCAACCCTTCTGTCATGCGGCTTTGCGGGCATTGCTCATTTTTCGCCCACTTTGCCATCACAACGACTAAATCTACGTATAAACAATCAGTTAGCGGGGTTTAGCACCTTTAGAAGAAAGCCGCTCAGTGCTTATGCCCCAACTTCACGCTTGCGCACAAATACTGTGGAGCAATCTGTGGATAACCCGTTCATGCCTGTCGCGGCCCCATATCCGGCATGGCTTGCAATGGGTTGCTCGTTTTTTAACCAAAACTCGATGAGCAAAAACGGAGCCTGATCAACGGCTTCGCCCTCAAGTGGTGCCGGATTGGCAGCCGAAATGTGGCGAGGCGCGTCCTCAACACCTTGGTCGCCATGGTTTTTCATTTTTCCTGACTCAATGGCCAGGAAATTGCTTTATCCACAGGCATCACTTCAATCGACCCGAGCCTGTCATGCCCAACCCAGTGCCGATCCCCGATCAAACACCCCGCTTGCAACTGCGCAGAATCAGCAAGCTCTACCCGGGTTGCCTGGCCAACGATGCCATCGACTTGAGCATTGCACCGGGTGAAATTCATGCGCTGCTCGGCGAAAACGGCGCGGGCAAAAGTACGCTGATGAAGATCATCTACGGCGTGACCCACGCCGATTCCGGGGAGATGATCTGGCAGGGTCAGCGCGTCAGCATGCGCAATCCGGCTCAGGCCCGTGGCCTCGGGATCGGTATGGTGTTCCAGCACTTCTCGCTGTTCGAAACCCTCAGCGTTGCGCAGAACATTGCATTGGCGATGGGCGTGGCCGCCGGTACGCCGAAACAGCTTGAGCCAAAAATCCGTGAAGTGTCCCGGCGCTACGGCATGGCGCTGGAACCGGAGCGACTTGTCCACAGCCTGTCCATCGGCGAGCGGCAGCGGGTGGAAATCATTCGCTGCCTGATGCAGGACATCCGCCTGTTGATTCTTGATGAACCGACGTCGGTGCTGACGCCGCAGGAGGCCGACGAATTGTTCATCACTCTGCGCCGACTGGCAGTCGAGGGTTGCAGCATTCTGTTTATCAGCCACAAGCTCGGTGAGGTTCGCGCCTTGTGCCACAGCGCCACGGTGCTGCGCGGCGGTCGGGTGGCCGGCCATTGCATACCCGCCGAGTGCTCGGATCAACAACTGGCGACATTGATGGTCGGTGAAACAGCCGGACTGATGACCGACTACCCGAAGGTGTCGGGCGGTGATGCATTTTTGAGCGTGAACGGATTGTCGTGGCACAACCCGGACCCATTCGGTTGCTCGCTTGAGAGTATCGAGCTCGAAGTGCGCAGCGGCGAAATCGTCGGCATCGCGGGGGTTGCAGGCAATGGGCAGGATGAGTTGCTGGCGTTGCTCAGCGGCGAAGAACGCCTTCTTCGTGATGAAGGCAAAACGATCCGTTTCAGTGGGCAAGCGGTCGCCCATTTGCGGCCGGATGCGCGCCGCAAACTCGGACTGGCGTTCGTGCCCGCCGAGCGTCTGGGCCACGGCGCGGTGCCGGAATTGAGCCTGGCGGACAACGCCCTGCTCACCGCATTTCAACAAGGTCTGGTCAGCAACGGGCTGATCCAGCGCGGCAAGGTCGCAGCGCTGGCCGATGAAATCATTCGCCGCTTCGGCGTTAAGACGCCCGACTCGCAAACGCCGGCCCGCAGTCTGTCGGGCGGCAACCTGCAGAAATTCATCCTCGGCCGGGAAATCCTCCAGCAACCGAAATTGCTGGTGGCCGCGCACCCGACCTGGGGCGTGGACGTCGGTGCCGCCGCGACCATTCACCGTGCGCTGATTGCCTTGCGTGACGCCGGCGCGGCGATCCTGGTGATCTCCGAAGACCTCGATGAGCTGTTCCAGATCAGCGACCGTCTCGGCGCCTTGTGCAGCGGTCGCTTGTCGCCGCTCAGGGCCACGGGCGACACGCGTCCGATCGATGTCGGCGGCTGGATGGCCGGCCAGTTCGACACGCCTCAATCACCCGCACCCGCAACGGTTTAACGGAGCTTCACATGCTGCTTTCTCTCGAACCCCGTGGCCAGCAATCGCGCCTGATGCTGTGGTGCTCGCCGCTGCTGGCGGCGGTCCTGACATTGGGCTGCGGCTCGCTGCTGTTTATCGCGCTGGGCCATGACCCGTTGTTGACCTTGCATACGTTGCTGATCGCACCGGTCAGCGACCTCTACGGCGTCTCCGAATTACTGGTCAAGGCGCTGCCGATTCTGCTCTGCGCGTTGGGTCTGGCCGTGGCGTATCAAGCACGAATCTGGAACATCGGCGCCGAAGGCCAACTGTTGCTCGGCGCGCTCGCCGGCAGTGCGTTGGCAGTGAACACCATCGATCTGCAAAGCCGCTGGGCTCTGGCATTGATCCTGTTCACCGGAACTTTCGCGGGCGCGGCATGGGCCGGGCTGACGGCGTGGTTGCGCACGCGCTTCAATGCCAACGAAATCCTCACCAGCATCATGCTCAATTACATCGCGCTCAACTTGTTGCTGTTCTGCGTGCATGGGCCGTTGAAAGATCCGGCCGGGTTCAACTTCCCGGAGTCGGCGATGTTTGGTGATGCCAGCCGCTTACCGCTGTTGCTGGAAGACGGTCGGGTTCATGCCGGGGTGTATTTCGCTTTGCTGGCGTTGGTCGCCGTGTGGGTGTTGTTGCAGAAAAGTTTTGTCGGGTTCCAGATCAAAGTGCTAGGGCTGGACAAGCGGGCGGCGGGTTTCGTCGGCTTTCGCGAAAAGCGGCTGATCTGGTTGGCGCTGCTGATCAGCGGCGGATTGGCTGGGCTGGCCGGTGTGTGCGAAGTCACCGGGCCGATTGGCCAACTGGTGCCGCAAGTCTCACCGGGGTATGGCTATGCCGCGATCACCGTGGCGTTTCTGGGGCGGCTCAATCCGATCGGGATTCTGTTTTCCAGCCTGTTGATGGCGCTGCTGTACATCGGCGGCGAAAGTGCGCAGATGAGCCTGAATCTGCCGCAAGCGATTACGCAATTGTTCCAGGGCATGATGCTGTTTTTCCTGCTGGCCAGTGATGTGCTGATTCTCTATCGACCGCGTTTGAATCTGCGCTGGGCCCGCCGCGCACCAGCCACCGCCGTTCACGCTGGAGCGCTGTGATGGATATCGATCTGTTGAGTAATATTTTCTACGCCATGGTTCGCTGCGGTACGCCGTTGCTGTTGGTGGCGCTGGGTGAACTGATCTGCGAGAAGAGCGGCGTGCTCAACCTGGGCCAGGAAGGCATGATGCTGTTTGGTGCGGTGATCGGTTTTATCGTCGCACTGAACAGTGGCAACCTGTGGCTCGGCGTGCTGCTGGCGATGCTCGCCGGGATGTTGCTGTCGTCGCTGTTTGCGTTGGTAGCGCTCGTGTTCAACGCTAACCAGGTGGCCACCGGGTTGGCGCTAACGATCTTCGGCGTGGGCCTTTCGACTTTTGTTGGCGCGGCGTGGGTGGGTAAACCGCTGGCGGGGTTTGAGCCGGTTGCGATTCCTTATTTGAGTGAGATCCCGCTGATCGGGCGGATGCTGTTTGCGCAGGATCTACTGGTGTATCTGTCGTTTGCGTTGTTCGCGCTGGTGGCGTGGGTGATTTTGAAAAGTCGCATCGGTTTGATCATTCAGGCCGTCGGCGAAAACCCGGATGCCGCCAGTGCAATGGGTTTGCCGGTGTTGGGCGTGCGTACGCTGGCGGTGTTGTCTGGCGGGGCGATGGCGGGATTGGCCGGGGCGTATCTGTCGCTGGCCTACACACCGATGTGGGCAGAGAACATGAGCGCCGGGCGTGGCTGGATTGCCTTGGCGCTGGTGGTGTTTGCCAGTTGGCGGGTCTGGCGGTTGCTGCTCGGCGCGTACCTGTTCGGGCTCGCCAGCATCTTGCACCTGGTGGCGCAGGGATTGGGGCTGGCGATTCCGTCGAATCTGCTGGCGATGCTGCCGTATGTCGCGACGATTGTGGTGTTGGTGCTGTTGTCGCGGGATGCGCTGCGCACGCGGTTGTATGCGCCGGTGTCGTTGGGGCAGCCTTGGCAGGGCGGGCATTAGTGGTGACCAGACTGGCCTCATCGCGAGCAAGCTCGCTCCCACAGGGTTGTGTGTCGGCCAAAAATTCCGAGGTCAACTCGGAAAATGTGGGAGCGAGCTTGCTCGCGATGAGGCCCGCACTGGCAACACCTGAGCAATGCCCCACGCCAATTCAAAGAACAGGAAAATCACCAGCAGCGAACTGGCGCCATGCAGCAAGGCATACAGCTGCCAGGCCGAAAACAGAAACCGCCCCGCTGCGTCATAACGGCCATAAACCTGCTGCGGATCACGAATCCGCAGCACCGCCCAAATGCAAACAATCGAGCCCAGCAGATTCGCCATCAACATGTGCATCGGTTCGAACGCCGGAAGCTCGCCAGACAGGCTAAAGAACTGACTCACGCTCGACAAAATCCCATGCAACGCAGCAAAACTCCAAGGCGTGACAAACGCTGCCATCACGACCAAGTCATACCAGGCGCTACCACGCACCAACCGGCGATATTGCATTGAAGTCCACATCGGCATTGCTCCATAAATTCAGGGAGCAACCAAGCTAAAGCCTGGAGTATGCTCCAGGGTCAAGCCCTTCTCGAGACATCAGAATGCGCATTGGTGAATTAGCCCTGGCCAGCGCTGTGAGTCGTGACACGCTACGCTTCTACGAGCAACGCGGATTGATCGCCGCGCAACGCAGCGCCAACGGTTATCGCGATTATCCACCGGACGTGGTGCAACTGGTGCTCTACATCAAGACCGCTCAACGGCTAGGCTTTACCCTTGGCGAAATCGGCAAAAGCGTCGCCTCGTTGTGGCAGTCGCCCGACCCCGACAGCGCCGTCACGCAACTGCTGCAAGACAAACTCAAACTGATCGAAACCCGAATCGACGAACTCGGCGCGCTGCGACACGAGTTGCAACAACGGCTCGGGCAACGTTGTCCCTTAACTCCGTGATCCTCATTAATCAAGGAAGCCACTCATGTCTACGGCAAAAACCGCACTCATCATCGGCGCCTCCCGGGGCTTGGGCCTCGGCCTGGTGCAAACCCTGCTGGCCGACGGCTGGCAAGTCACCGCCACCGTGCGTAACCCGCAGAATGCCGACGCCCTGCAAGCGCTGGGCAAGGTGCGGATCGAAAAACTCGACATGGATGATCAGCAGGCGGTCATCGCTTTGAGTCAGCAGCTGAGGGGGGAAGTGTTCGATCTGTTGTTCGTGAATGCGGGGGTCAAGGGGCCGGAAGTGCAGACGCCGGGCGGCGCAACGCTGGCCGAAGTGGGCCAGTTGTTCTTCACCAACGCCGTGGCGCCGATCAACCTGGCACAGCGTTTTGTCGGGCAGATTCGCCCGGACAGCGGCGTGCTGGCGTTCATGAGTTCGGTGCTCGGTAGCGTGACCATGCCGGACGCACCGGAGCTGGCGCTGTACAAGGCGAGCAAGGCGGCACTGAACTCGATGACCAACAGCTTTGTGACGCAATTGGGTGATCGGAAACTGACTGTGCTATCGCTGCACCCGGGCTGGGTGAAAACCGACATGGGCGGCGAAGGTGCTGATATCGATGTGGAAACCAGTACCCGTGGGCTGGTTGATCAGGTGAATGCTTACACCGGTAAGGGCGGGCATCATTTTGTGAATTACAAGGGTGAGACCATTCCCTGGTAAACACCACTGTCCAAGGTGGGAGCGAGCTTGTTCGCGATGGCGATTACACATTCAACATCAATGTTGACCATTAGTCCGCTATCGCGAGCAAGCTCGCTCCCACAGTAGATCTGCGGCGCACAAACTGAGTAAACTCCGCACCTCGTCCCACGCGACGTCCCTGGATCAGCAGACAGGGTAATCACTGAGCTGGCTAACCTGAACCCCACTTTCAGAGGAGCCGGCCAACATGCCTGCGACCCGTACCTGGTTAAAAAATCCCCTGGCAATCTTCACTGCCAATGGCCTCGATGGCCGTGGCGGCCTGGTTGTGCAAGACGGTCTGATCGTTGAAGTGCTCGCCGTCGGCCAGCGACCTTCTTCGCCCTGTGAACACATCTTCGATGCCCGCGAGCATGTGATCCTGCCTGGGCTGATCAACACCCATCACCACTTCTATCAAACCCTGACCCGCGCCTGGGCGCCGGTGGTCAATCAGCCGCTGTTCCCGTGGCTGAAAACCCTGTACCCGGTCTGGGCGCGCCTCACGCCTGAAAAACTCGCCCTCGCCAGCAAAGTCGCGCTGGCCGAGTTGCTGCTGTCTGGCTGTACCACGGCGGCCGATCACCATTACCTGTTTCCCGAAGGCTTGGAGAATGCGATCGACGTGCAAGTCGAAAGCGTCCGCGATCTGGGCATGCGCGCCATGCTGACCCGCGGCTCCATGAGCCTCGGCGAAAAGGACGGCGGCCTGCCTCCGCAACAGACTGTGCAGGAAGGTGAGGTCATTCTCGCTGACAGTCAGCGCCTGATCGCCGAATACCACGAGCGCGGCGACGGCGCGCAAATCCAGATCGCTTTGGCGCCATGCTCACCGTTTTCAGTGACCCCGGAAATCATGTCGGCCAGCGCCGAACTGGCAAATAAACTCGACGTGCGCCTGCACACTCATTTGGCGGAAACCCTCGACGAAGAAGACTTCTGCCTGCAACGCTTTGGCCTGCGCACCGTGGATTATCTGGACAGTGTCGGCTGGCTCGGCCCGCGCACCTGGCTGGCGCATGGCATCCATTTCAACCCCGAGGAAATCGCCCGCCTCGGCGCGGCGGGCACCGGCATTTGCCATTGCCCGAGCTCGAACATGCGTCTGGCGTCCGGCATTTGCCCGACACTGGACCTGACCGCCGCCGGGGCGTTGCTGGGGCTGGGCGTGGACGGCTCGGCGTCCAACGATGCGTCGAACATGATGCTCGAAACCCGGCAGGCGCTCTACATCCAGCGGCTGCGTTATGGCGCCGAGAAGATCACCCCGGAACGGGTGCTGGGTTGGGCGACCAAGGGTTCGGCGAGTTTGCTGGGGCGCAGCGATATCGGTGAGCTGGCGGTGGGCAAGCAGGCGGATCTGGCGCTGTTCAAGCTGGATGAGCTGCGTTTTTCCGGGAGTCATGATCCGGTGTCGGCGCTGCTGCTGTGCGGTGCGGACCGGGCGGATCGGGTGATGGTCGGTGGCAAGTGGCGAGTGGTTGATGGTCAGGTTGAGGGGTTGGATCTCAAAGGTCTGATCGCCGATCACAGCCAGGCGGCTCGGCAGTTGATCGCTGGCGTCTAAGTCGACGGAGATCTAAGGTGGTAGCGAGCAAGCCCGCTCCCACATTGGTTTTGTGTGGGATTAGAGACCGAGCACCGACAACATGATGAACGTCGCAAACAGCACAAAGTGAGTCATGCCTTCGATGGCATTCGTTTCGCCGTCGTTGAGGTTGATCGCGCTGACGATCAGCGTAAGAAAAATCATCACCGTCTGCACCGGCGTCATCGCCATCTGAAACGGTTGGCCGGTGTAGAGCGCCATCGCTTCCATCGCCGGCACCGTCAGAATTACCGTCGACAGCGATGCGCCCATGGCGATGTTGACCACCGACTGCATGCGGTTGGCCAGCGCCGCGCGCAGCGCCGTCAAAATCTCTGGCGCCGCGGAAATCGCCGCCACCAGAATTGCCGTGATCACCGGCGGCGCGCCCGTCCCTTCCAGGCCCAGGTCGAGGGTCTTGGACATCACCTCGGCCAATGCGCCGATCACCACCACGCCAAACACCAGCGTCCCGATACTCAATGCGAGGTTGACCGGCTCAGGTTCTTCCTCCGGGATTCTCTTGCGGCGTTTTTCCGGGTAGCTGTAGCTGAAAAAATAGCTGTGCGGCCCGACCTGCATGCGCAGGAACAGGGTGTAAAGCACGACCATCGCGCCAATGGTGAACGCGGAATACATCTTCCAGTTCGCTTCGGGAATGAACTCCGGCACCACCATGGATACGCCCATCGCGGTGAGGATCATCACGCTGTAGCTGCGCGCCGAATCATCGTTGTAGGACTGTTCGCCGTGCTTGATCCCGCCCATTAATGCGGCGAGGCCGAGGATGCCGTTGATGTCGAGCATCACTGTTTTCTAGACACATGAATGCCTAAAAGCAGTAAACCTATTGGACATCAATAAGTTAGCTACTGATCTGACACTGAGAATTTGACAGCGACATTGAACTACGGCGAACGACTCCAAGCGGGCAGAAAAGCGCCACGCACCGAGTTGATCGGCAGAGTGGTGCCTTCCTGGCCTGTGAGCGCGAAGGAACAGCAGCGGTTTTGCCTCACGTCAGACTGGCTAGACCTGACCTCGGGGCTGGAGATTAACTCTACCAAAATTCGATTTTCCGACTGACCATTCTCAGCGCCTGGGAGCAGATACTCTGCTCAAAATGGGTTAGGACAATCGCCGTAGGGCTGGTTACTACATAAAACAAACTGACTTCAGAGCCTGGAGCTATCCTATCTGGAGCAACATAAACGCCACGGCGCTCCGAGCAACATATTGCAGATCAGCCAGATAAAACATCTTATATAACATTGACATTGTCCCACAGAGAATGCCGCTTCACCTTGTGAAGGCGACTAAACACTATGTCAATATTGGTTAAAGTTGGGCTTATCATATGGGCAACCCAAAATTTCGTCCTCGAGGATCGAATGGTCAGAACGCCGGAACCAGCGCACCATAATGCTATTCATTTAGTCGGTTATACGGCAAGCCTAGAGGGGTACGGCACCTTGTTGCAGGAGAATGGAGATGGAAGCGAACGAAAATCAGGATTACGCTAGGCTAAGCTGCCACTGCTAAAATCCGAGACAATACGTAACTGCTTAATCAATTAATAGGAAAGCATACCAATAGCACGTGAATACTCATTGCCTACCCTTGATGATTATTACCGCCCTAATGCAAAATCCAACAAACATAAAGTAACGGTATCTAGAAAACACACCATTAAAATCAAACTAACGGTATATTGTTAGCATACTAATCGAGAAAAAAACCTGATAGAAAACTCTTGACTCGGACATAAAAGCGAATCTCTAATGGCACTTTTCGCGGAGAGCCCCTGATGCTTAACTACCAAGTTGTGGATGGTGAAATCACCTTCAGGTGGGATGACGATGAAACCATTAGCGGCTACCGAACCCATAACTTGCACACACCTAAATGGATCGAAGACCCAGCACTTAAGGCCATAGCTGAGGCTATCAAACTGCTGTGCATTCCCGGAGCTCAAACAAGCTATAGATCGCATTTCAGATCTGGCAAACACATCTTCGACCATGTAGTAAAGCTTCGCCTCAGATTCCCACCTGCGGACGATGGCTGGAACAACTTTATCGTTACGCATTACGCGATTCATCTGACAGATATAACTAACAAGCCCGAAACCCGTTTCGCTCAGTGGACTAACTTAGCGAACCTTTATAAAGCGCTTAGGCGCGTGGGTTTCATCCCCATTAATACATTCATTCCAGATGCATCAGCCAAAGGCGTGAGTCAGCCTGAATCCATGGCTCAACCGCACGGCTACGGTACTGTGCACACACCTATCCCTGAATCGTCGGAATTCCTTCTTCCCAAAAAATATCTTGTGGAAGAAGGTTTAAGTCTTGAAGATGATGTATATCTTATTAATCTCAAAAACACTCTCGAGACGCGAGCTGGCGCAATTGTTGAATGTTCGGTGGACTACTGGGATCTAATGCTGAGGTGTCACGCACGAGGTGATGAGCTTTGCAAAGATATTTCGGTAGATCAAATTGAGACTATGCTTAAGAGCAAATGTTTCTACAAGGATGGGATACATCTCGCACACCCTGACTCGCCAACAGGTCTAAACTGGTTTCTAGCTGTTACTCGTTATTACGCCGAGCAGACTGACGAGCTTAAATCAGTAACTTTTAGCGAACTTCAAAAGCTGCCTTTCTTCAAACCGGTCATTTACAACTGCCATAGCAAGCCAAAACTTGTGGCAAGGGTATGGGAGGCTGCTGGGGACGACGGCATCGCCAACAACAAGGTCAACGAAACTTTCAACCGATTGTTAGGGTACCTCTCTCCGAGGGACTGCGCGGTAGCCAGCGCCATTATTGCTTCGGAAAACCCTAATTTTAATCCAACATCATTAACCAAAATACGACTATATCGACATGATGGGAAATTTTATCTTCGTGGGAATGGCGATACTAAACGAATTACAATAAGCGTCAGCAAACCTCGGGCCCGGTCACGCAAGCTATCTGTACTTCCACCGTTGAGCACCAAAATCGTCATGGACGTAATTCGATGCACAAGCATGCCAAGGCGACGCCTTATGTCGGAGGGAAAAAGTGGCTGGAGAAAGCTGTTTCTTATCTCAAGCAACAGCCAAATAGGGTCTAATCCTGATTTTGCAAAAGCTTTGACTACTAATACGGGTCTCTCTTTCTATGACATTCACAAGGAAGAGTTCGAGGCCGTCGGTGTCGCTCCGGAAATGATGAATCTTCACAGAATTCGATGCACTCAAGGCATACTGGAATTCTTGCGTAGCGGTAGCCTCCAAGCCGTGGCGGACTTATTGGGAAACTCCCTGCAGGTTGTCAGAACGAACTATATTCCACCTTGGATGACTCATCGCTGGGCGGTTAGGTTCTTCAGAGTATTACATCAAAAAATTATGCTGGTTGCCACTGAAGGCGAACCATGGCAGTTGGCTGCATCCGACTTTACAAGCCGACAAGAGCTTCAAATTTTTATCCGGCGCGTATTGTTAGGATTGACAAACGGTGATCCGTTGAGTCAAGCGATACGGGATAAGCTTGGTCGCTATTCGCCCGATCCAAGCTCTATCGTTGAAATGTTCGTAGAGCACGAACTGTTGTTTGATCGCAGTCCTAATAGCTTGGCAGCAATCTATGCATACGCGGAAGCAGTTGATGCGCTTCAACCGGAAGATCGTTTGCTGTTTGATGAAGGCACGAACGTACCACTGTGGGTGTTCCCAACGATCAGGGATTTAGTCGCAGAAACAATTAGCCTGGACTTTGATAGCGCATCCAACGCTGAGATGGCTATAGCAGACCGCGTATCAGGAGACTCCATGAATGAGCTCCGAAAATCGCACCTCCGTGCGACCATTCTTAAGAAAGACCTCCGTCCGCTAGTCTCAATTCAAAACGCGAGGGCATGATGACTAAAGACTCATCATTCGATAACAGCCGCATCAAGGCGATGATCGAACATGCCGAACAACAAAGCAAAATTTACAAGCAGACCCATAACTATCAGGCTGACTGGCTTGTACAAGGAGGGATCGGAAGCTCGGAATGGATGGTAAGCTTTCCAGGGTCAGCACAGCTTCATAGCATGAGTTTTGAACGTTTAATGCCGGATGGAACCAAGCTAACTGACGAAGTTAACGACAAAATCCTACAGTTATTACAAAAATGGTTGTTCCACTGTCGCATGGGCACCATCACTGGTAAGCCAGTCGCGCGAAATCGATGGATTGTGTACTTTAACTTCGCAATGAATCTGGCGGCGCGAGCCAACCTTTACCAAGACATATATAAACCTAGCGAATATGGCTTTAAGCTATTCGACAAAGATGCTTGCAAGTCTATCGCCGAGGAATTGAGCCAAGGAGGGTGGCCTGCTGCCTTGTTGTTGAAAGAGCGTTTCATCGCTCACCTGATCGATGTCTTGCCTGTGTCGTTTTCACTTCAGGATCTAATATTAGATCCAGACACCCTTCCGGTTGAGTTAACAAGTGAGGCGATTGCATACTTCACCGAAAATAACCTTTATGTTGCTAGCGCGCAAACCAGCACCTATGAAAATGGGCTGCTTTCCAGAGACTATATTGGATCTATCCTCGGCAGCTCCCCATACAGCCTTCATAACGCAAATTTTCGGCTATTTATCAGGCAATTCGAACCAGATCTTTTCCACGAACAGTTGCTGCAGAAAAGCGTGCGAAAGAATATTCATAATACTCAAAACACCAAAACAATCGAAGAAGTGTCTAGAGGAGAAGTAGGCATTGGATCTTTTAAGGACAACATGGTAATGCTGAAGATTTTCTTTCAGGGACATGACGCTTTACCAGAGGACATCCCAGAAATTGATATTAATGTCAATGAGCTAGTCCATGAGTATTCCCAGCGTTTAAAACCCGGAGGTCACACCAAGCTATTACCTCTGGACATCGGATTCAAGTTCTTGAACCAAGCTAGCAAATGGATAGTAGTATATGGCCAGGCAATTGTTGATTCGTTGATTTTTTATACTGAGCACTTCGTCAAATTTGATGAACATTACCCTTTACCACGCCAATCCAAAAAGAAGAATGATTTCTTTCAAGAGACCAAGCATCTGTGGATCACAAAGGGGATGCCAAACCTACCATCCCAACCATTATCGCAAGCCCTCAACATAAGCAGGCTTCAAACCAAAGTGAAGAAAAACTTTCCTGTCGATCAGTCGAACTACAAGATGGTAATGGAGTCTTTCTTTGGCGCATGCGCCATCATAATCGGGATGGTGAAACCGATTCGCAACGCTGAACTGAGCACCCTCGAACGAAACTGCTTATCTACCGATACTGGCAATAATGGCGCTTTTATTAGGCACATGATAGGTAAAACAGGGGCTTTGGGGGTTAATAAAATTATTGAACGTCCTATTCCTTACGTAGCGGCTCACGCTATTCAATTGCTTCAAGTGCTTGGCAATTCTCTGACCGCCATATATGGAGACAATTCAAAGTACGCCAAGAGCCTATTTTACATTCCAGGAAGGGGATTCAAATGCCCTAGCGGCAAAAAAGCCGACTGGAAGGTTAACCAATGTATCGATACGTTTTGCGACTTCATTAAGATGCCCACTGATAAACTAGGTCGCCGCTGGTATGTACGCATTCATGAGATGAGAAAATTTTTCTTACTTCTAACACACAGACACGTAGGTGATTCAGGAAAAGAATTACTAAGATATATGGCCGGGCACTCTGACAGGGATAACATTGACGATTACATCGCGTATGATCCTTCGGACTCTGAAGCCATTCGCTATGAGTCCGAATGTATCGATGACAAGCTGATTGCTCTTGAAAATGGTCTATTGGCCGAAGATCAAAACCAAGGACTTCTAGCTCTTTATATAAAAGCGCTGAAAGACTTCAAAGTTACAAGCATTGCCACAATTAGCAACCCGGAGTTCCTCAAATATCTCGACAAAGCACTTCAACAACCTGAGTTTAAAATGACCACCTACAAGGTTAGACTCGAGACATTTGAAGACGAGATCTACGCAATTGACTTTGCAATTTGTCTGGGAAATAAAAAAGATGCGAACTACAACAAATAAAAATTTCTGTTCTAGGCATACATGGTTAACGAAGGTGCTTTCCCGTGAAATTTCGCCTTCTATGGAGGAATTTCTGGCTTTGTCTACCATGAAGAGCTTCTGCGCACTTGAGGTCTCGGATCGCTTCAAGCGCATTTCTCTGAACTCGCTGAAACAAGCGGCAAAGTCCTCAATGTTAGGTAGTTCCAGGTTGAGTATTTGGAGCGAGATGCTAGATATGAGAGCCAAGGCATTCGCCCTATCGACTCCTAGGGTGATCGAAGCGACCGCTCCCAGCCTACCCTCACTTAACGAGCAAGCACGTATCGCGCTACTCGAGGCTCACATCGCTTCGATGGCCTACTTTGACGTCCTTACCTTCCTGGAACGAATCGACCCTCAAAGCTCACACAGCGCCGAAGAAATTCGGGCGACTATCGCGCTAAAAGTAAAAACATCCAGAGCCAAGTACCATACTTTTCTGACAAGCGACCAGTTGATTACATCTCAAAATATAAAGATTATTGATGGCGGCAAAAAGAATGGCTAAACAACTCTACTCAGAGTACGAGTCGGTAAGCGTTCCAGGCCATCCTATTCCGATCCAACAAACGGGCGGATTTGTAGGAAAGCCGCGTATTGTCACGAACTACGTACTGATTCGTTGGCCCAACGGTAGGCCATGCAACCTTGTAAACTTTTGGATTGCAGAATTTTGTGCTTCAACAGGCGCCAGGGACTCTGCGCAGGTAATGGCCGCACTGATTACACACTTCATACGCTACTGCTTTGTTAAGCCTGTCCATTTCAAGGACTTCAGCGAATCTCACTTCGATGAATTCACTGAGCAGCTAGTGCAAGAAACTGTTTCAACGCTTACGGGTGTAAGGCCCAAAAGGAATAACAACCGCACCCGACTGATCCAACACACCACACTTAATTTTTTGTACTGGGTCACCACAAAACACCCATCAATACCAGAGAGACCGTTGGTAGGAACCGTGCATAGCGGAGCTAACATTATCGTATCTTTTGAGATAAACCCCAAGACCAAGCGTTCTTACATGGATCATCCATCGCTCGTAGCCCCAGTTCCCTATAATGATGACAAGGTAGCCATAGACGAGCACACAATACAAAAAATTCAGAACGAAATTTTTCGCAAGCGTGAGTGGGATGAACTGCCCGTCCAATCCAAGTTGAAATCGATCAGTGACCTTGAGCTCTATGATGCTACCAGTGTGTATTTGTATGAAAGACGAATGTTTACAATAAGAATGATGAAGCTCACTGGATTGCGCCCAGAAGAGCTATTCGACCTAGACCTTTTGCTGAACCGAAACGTTTCAGACACTCTAGAAATTGTGATCCCCACTAAAAAGCGGGGAACCCCAGCGCCTATCCGCCGCTTCAAAGTCAATGCCGCAGCTGCTAGACAGTTCAAGGTGTACGTCGACAATAGGCAGGCGTACATCGACCTCCTACATATTCGAGGAATTTTCTGCATCCAACCTACTAACATCTTTATAGGTGAGCACGGGGGTAGCTTGAAGAAAGAGTCAATAACTAAGGAGTTTGATCGGCTGTGCAAAGGTGCCGGGTTAACTAATATCCGTGTTTGCCTATCCATGTTCAGACACCGTTTTATAACCCGTCAGATCAACATCAGGCTGGAAGCGAAATTCAACAAAAATCCACGCCTCAGAGAGGGATGGACTCCAACACTGCGTGACGACATATGTGGAGAGGTGGCTCGTCTAACCGGTCATTCTGATCCAGCATCCCTCTTCCACTATTTTCATGCAGAATTCAAAGCTCTCACTTCAAGCTCAAGTTACAGCTCGCTGCTTGAGGCTCAAGATGAGCTGGACTCTATAAAGGACACACTCACTTCTCTTGAACACAAATCTAAGTTCCAAAGGATCGACCTCACGACCGAAATCCAGAACATCAAAGCCATGGCCGAGAAGCTGGAAATGCGGCTAAGCAATTCAGAGCTGCCGGAGTAACACGTCGGACTGACAGAAGCTAAGCTTGGGTGTATAACGATACAAATCATCTCACGGAGTGGTTACAAAACATCTCCAAGGGCGGAATCAGATATGGATAATTCACACGATATGGAATCTTTTGTCCCTGCCCGCCGCACGAAAAGGCAAGACATATAAGAGCGCGATTTCATCGTCGCAGTTAGCAGCCTTGAATATTTCGACTATCGACCGGGGTGCATGTCTATCCACCTCGAAAAGCTTCGCGAACAGATAGTCGCCTTACGTGATCAGTTGAACCATCTGGTCGACGACCCATAAGTGCCTAGCAAGCCATTCAAGGCTACGGAAGATCTACAGGTGGAATATGACGTCAGTTCAACCGTAGAGGCTCTAGCATTTAGCCTGGACTGTTTCAGATCGTTACTTGGCGTCGTCTTTCCTGCAGCGTCGGTTTACGTTATGCGTGCCTCCAGTCTACGAACTAGGGTCGATTCGATATCGCGAGGGATGGCCTGCTCGGAGGCGGCACGGATAGTCTCCTGCCGTGGGTCGACGCTAACACATTCGAGCAAGTTGCTCATTCCGTATGAGACTATTAGAGCCATCGGTTCATGACGGTAGCAGCCACTGATCCGTGGATGCAGTGCTCTATGGCCGTGGGGATGCTCACTGACACCAAGTCTTCCGGCTGTTGAATTCTCGTAGGATTGAGCCAACGACACCAAGTAGCCCACCACCATTGAAATTATTTCTATTTTACGCTTCATCGCTAGTGGCCGCTATGAGGGACATTAAGTGCCGAATCCTGCCTTAATGTCCCTTTTAGGGCACATTAAGGCAACGGCTACCAAAAGATTTGCACCAGCAATTTTCTTGTTTTTTTAAATCAAGAGTCTACGATCAGAGCGCTATCGGCATAATAAGTAAAACCTCACATCAACCGAGATTTCATCTATGGAACAGTCACCATACCTGAAGTACGAGAATATTCTGCTGCATGAGAAGTACGGCACTGCATATCGACTTGGGGAGTTGGTGCTCGGTTTTTATGACCCTAGAAGATTTCGTCTTCGTAAGGACGACTGTTGGGGAGGCTTCGATAGCCGTCACCGTGGGATTTACCAGGAGCTTGCTAATTGGCACCACGAGCATGGCAATGACCAATCGTTCGTAACCATCTGCGAAGCACTCATCTCTCGGAATGAGCACCAATAAGTCATCGCTGAGCTTGCCCTCCTCAAGCCAACACATCCCAGTGATGACCCGTCGCGTATGTGAGGCTAAACGTAGTTATTTTGTGGAGTACATGATGCATGGACAGACATCTCGAGTCGCGGCAGGTCAATGGTTATTGATAAGCTTTTGACGGAAAGGTGCTATGGCTTGCGCGTGCCCCTTCTGACCGTCGCCCGCCTCCAGATGTTGATACTCCATTCCAGGACTTGATAGCTGAAAACCAGGCAATGCTTGACCAGGATTTTTTACTCGCACGTGAGCGTGAAGGTTTATCAGCCACCGAGGCCGTAGAACGCTTAATCGTACACAGATGGGGCATTCGAGATTGCTGGCAGGATGCAGAGCTGGATAAGTAGCCTCAAGCACCGAGAGCGCGGCATTCGTACGGTGCAATCCTCGGTAGGCCCCATACGGCCTCCTTGTTTTAGCTAGAGCTATCCACCTTCGCCCTGAGCGCTCTATGCCTCTCAAGGTGGGCCATCTCGGATTCCCACTTCCTCAGAAACTTCTCCCAGTCGCCAGCATATGGCGCTTCGGGTAGTCGCGTTGATCCGATGCTCGCCTGAAGGAAGCGCTCTCTCCATGGCTGGGGGATATTCATTTCCAACACTATGTCGATGCCGCATTGGTGAGGCTGCACAGGGACAGAGTTACGAACGTCGTTGAGTTCAAGTGGCTTATCGGTAAAGGGATTGCCGTTTCGCTCTTTGTCGTCGAGGTCATCAAGGATGGCTAAGGCATCGGCTGCCTCCGAATCACCTGGAAGGAATCTGGCAATCTCCCAAAGAGCTCTTCGCCTGGTGCCTTCCAGCTTCCGGAGTTCATCGTGGGTCATTTCAGCCTCTTTCAGGTTGGTTGAAGCTGGGATTCGATAGTGGCGTGCCGCCGTTGGCGGAGGGCTGTCGTGAACCGAGCCGTAGCAAGCCACGTCTCGGCCCTTCGGGCTGACATCCTGCACGCCTGCGCGCTCCGCTTGCCTTATGAGTTTAACCACAGACTGTAACGTAACTTTTGACTTGTAACGTAAGCAGCGTTACAGAGCATAGAATTACGTTACAGACCAGTCATCACCAACCATATGGTGGAACATGAGATCCACATCGAGCGCTGAAAGCGCAGTACTTGGCACAGCTTTTATCCGCGCCGGCGAAGGGCTGGGGCTTGATGACACTGATTTAGCGGCTGTCTTGGACGAGCATGTTTCCACGGTGCTGCTTCTACGCCAAGGACATGAACTGCTTCGACCAAGCACGGAATCGTGGAGCCGGGCCTTACTTTTAGTTGAGGTGTATCAGGCGTTGCTCGCAGCCGTAGGTAACGAGCAAAATGCAAGAAACTGGCTCAGCAGCGAGAATCGTAGTCTGTGTAGTCGACCTCGTGGCCTCATCAAATGCAGAGCGGGTCTCGAGCAAGTTGTCCAATATCTCGCGGCTAATCGCTCCCTCTTTTGATACGCCCGGTTAAGCGCCAGGTGGTCGATGTGGAACGAATAACCCGAGCCCTTTGAGTTTTATGGCTCGGCATATCAGTGCCCGTCGCTGAGGGTAGGAGAACCCAGATATCGTTTGCTGAAGCGCTGCGATGAGCAGAACGAAATGCCACGGTATCCCCCCAATGAAAATGCGTTCCATGTTTCGACAGCAATGGAGAGCGGTATGATTTTTTTATGGCGATGCATCGAATTCGTTTGGCGTGACAAAAGATCTGGCTCAGAGCAAGCGAGAGATCGCGCCTTCATTGCTGCCCTCAATAAACTGCAGTCGCTTCGCGTGACACCTAATGGCGGCATGTCGATTGACCCAGACGAGATACGAGAGCAAGTAATAGCGAGTCGACGATCACTCAAGCGATTCGTGCGATGACCATCTGCGATCTTGCTGGCGTACTGAGCCGAGCCGTCGGCTCGAAGGAGCGATGGCAGGCCAGGACTGGATTGTGCTCGACTACCGCCTTGTGAACTACACCAGCACTCCCATCTCTAATCGACCGATAAGATCTAAGACCGCATTCGCTTCCGCTCTCGTTCCTAGCATGTCGAGTGGGCGTCTCGAGCCCAGCGCACGAAGCGGCGTGATCATCCATTTTGATGTAGCGACTGAATCGCTTTCGAACAGCGCAATGTCGCGCTCGTACACAGTCATAAATGAGATAAGGCGGTCACTCTCGGACAGTGTGAGACGTCCCGTCTTCATCCTGCGGCCCAGCAAAGACCTTGATATGCCAACTCCCTCACTGAGCAACCTCATCTCGATCTGAACCAGCTTTGCTAGCTGTTCCAGGAACGAAAAAGGTAGTCCTTCACGAATGCGCTCATGAAGCGCAGAGCCCCGGTTAGGTATTCCTAGTTGTGCCCAGATGCCAGCAGGGGAAGGCGCGCCGGATTTGTACTCTTCAATGAACGACAGCATCAAACAAACGTGGTGCCGTACGCACCAGCAGGAGCTGTGAACAGCTTTTGCTGATTCAGGCACTCGCGCGCTGAGTAATCTTTGAACGTGTACGCCATGATTTCTAACATCCTAAATGCTACGTTCGCTGGGTCGGTTTGCTACCTCGATCAAGCGTGCGGTGGGTACGGCTCGGCGCACGTCTTCGATGGCGCCCTCAATTGCGTGATGTGATGAGGGGGCTTCACGGACAAACTCCAACGCCAGGTAACTGGGCAGTCCGACGCCTACCAACGCATCATCGCAGCCTTCTTCCGCCAAGCGATCTATTACCGCATCTATATCAATGTCGTCTGTCGGCAATTGGTATTTCAGAGAAAAAGTACACTCCATCTCTGGCCCTCCGTCTATGTGCTCTTGTGCTCCATCTTACAGTGTGAGGATGCCTACAACTGGCGTAGTCGCATGATGGCGTCCGTGATGCCACGGGCATTTGTGTCCAGCGTGTCCATGGCAGCAACCGCATTGTCGGCGACACTCCCCACTCCATTCTCTGAAAGCCACTTGGTAACTTCTTCTATGGCCGCTGCTAAGGCATGCTGATTGTGCAGGAGCAGTGTGAGGGCGTCCGCTGTGGCTATGTTGGCGTCTGAGTTATTTAGCATGGGTATCGTCCGTGAGTAACCGATGCGAGAAGCCTAGCTGAATTTGCCCTTGGCTGATCCACTGCTCCCGATAAGCGTGGTTAGTTTGCAGAGGATCGACGGCTCTTCATGGCAGATAACTATCGAGCAGCAGCGGATATCATTGTGAGGTGGGCACTGAGCGAGGCCGTCCACTGCTATGTTGAAGTGGCTGATTGGTTTCCCTCACCTGGGGACAGGCAAGAGCTCCTAATGTAGTTAGGTTTAGGAAAACCGAAGCTTCTCGAAATGGGCAGACTGCAAAAAAAGAAGGCCTGGCTAAAAATCGCAGTGAAGTCAGCGCCGCTCTTAGGTTCTAGCCGTCTTCAGCTCCCAGCTCAACTGGGAATGCCACGTAGAATTTCGTCACTTAGTTTTCAAGTGTTTGTCTGGACAAACCATCCAGAATCCCCAGAATCTGAGCGTCACTGAGAGCAAATTTGGGCACAAATTCCATGCCGACCGGCAAGCTATCGTGGGGACACATCAGTGCTCCCTTGCCCTCACCGAACTGCTCGCTGATGAAAGTTTTGAGGTTGCTTGGCGTTTGAGTGGCGTAGGCGCTTCGGAAGATCGACAGGTCGCAGAGCACACCTGCGAGCATTACCCAGGCGTGACCGTCCCACTTGGCTTCCACAAACTCTCCCTCATAGGTTGCCCCTGGAATGTTCCCCCGGCATTCGAAAGCATACTGGCCGTTAATCAGTAGGTCTCCGAGGACGACAACTGCGGGTATCCCTTGAGATTTGAGAATGGCAGTGAAGCCAGCACTGACCATGACGCAAGAACCAAATGATGGAGGGATCGAATCGAGCGTTTGCCTAGCGGCGCTAACGATTACATCGGGATCGGTAATCTGAAACTCTGCGTAATCGGAATAGGCCTCCGCGCCACGGTCGCGGATAATAATGTCTACTAGAGTTGAAGGCACAAAGGATCCCTTGGGCATTTATTCGACCTTGCCGGTCATTTGCATTCGTTCTGACCAACCATTGCTTCAGATTTAAATGGGGAAAGAAGCCTCTGGCGGGGGCTAGAACGGATTGGAGCCAGCGCCTATCTCGCGTTGACGTTTTCGCTCAAGATAACGCGTATGCATCATGGTCTCCCCTTGATCCTCCAGCCACTTCACGAATGCAGATACCTGAGAAACAGCATGCAGAAATTTCTCGGTAGTGATGTAGATATGGGGGCGATAGAGCCATTGCCGGCTCTCTCCATCGGCCTCCTCAATCAAACTTCTCTCTCGATCACTTACAAAAAAAGGGCTTGGCAGCTTTTGGAGCGCATCGTCAGAGTATCGAGATGTCTCGAAGATCAGTGAGTCGGGATGTTGGATGCTATTCCTCGCCAGCACGAGTTCTTCAATCAAAGCGAAATCGAATGGGCCATCCTCAAACCGTTCTGAACCATGGGCCAAGTAGAATGCCCTGTAGCCATTTGGCCATCCGCCATTTTTGAATTCTGATTTGAGTGAAGGCCCAGGAGCAGGCCCAAGCTGACGCTCCCATTCTTTGAAGTATAAGTGTAGCGACGCAGCAATCATTGATAAGCATGCGCTACCCAGCACCTGCATTGACGAATCAGCTTCTAGCCATTCATTCAAATATGCAGGCTCCCCATCTTCGCTATAGGGCGGGATGAAGGGGGCTTCCTCATTCTCAATTTTCCTTTTGCGATCTTCAAACGGGCTGACCCCATTTAGATAGAGCTGCTTGATAAAAGCCAGCCGCTGTTCAAGGAAGTGCCGAATGTCCATTTCGTTGTCCTGGTAGGTGATTGTCATTTCCGGGCCCGCACTATGATCACGGGCTCGGACGACGTTATCACGACTACGCTGGGCGGAGAGGTGCAAGTGTCTGCAGCCAGCTTCAATTCCTCGTAACCTCAGCAGAGCCTCAGGACTTGTCGGTTCTCTGTCGGGTTCCTGTCGTGTTGTGTCATCAGCAGCTTCTTCATCATGAGTCGCACTAACCATCTCATGGAGCTTAAAAATGAATACGAATACCTCGTCTGGCCAACCTCGCGTGTTGAGTCTCGAAGAATTCGCCGCTCTCATCCGCAAAATGCGGGAGGTGTTTCAGTGGTCACAGGAGACTCTGGCCGAGCTTGCAGGCTTGAACGTACGGACTGTACAACGCGTTGAGAATGCCAAGTCAGCAAGTACTCATACTCGACGTGCGCTCGCAGCTGCTTTCGAGATCGAAGACATCGACGCCTTCAACAAGCCCTTCGACATCCCCACGGAAGAGGCATTGAGAGTAGAGAAAGCCCGTATTGAGCGCGACTACATCACCTTACCGGCACTGCCTCTCTCGACTGGACACCAGCTCGCTAAGCTTGCAGAAAGCTCCACAGTGGATATTTCCCAGCCTGGATTTGAAATGCAACGTGATGCCCACGAGGTCTTTGCGTCGCTCGTGGACTATTTTCGCGACTATAGGGACTGTGCCAGCGATTACTCAGAAAGCGCCAAATTTGCTGTGTACGACGAGATGCAGGAGCTGATCGATGAACTACAAGGGCTTGAAGTATCGATTCAATATGCTACTCGCAAGGTACATCTGAAGGTGTCTGGCGAGCAGTCAGAAGCGAAGCCCTTGACTGTCCAGATGTCGTATTTAATTGCTTTCGAACGAGGTAAAGCACCAGGCGAATTTGCAGTGCAGAAAAAACTGGATTTTCCATTCTGACCGGAACTGCGACGAGAGAGGACGTTTAATCGACGCCATGCGACAGTTCGAACGAGATGATGTCCTGCGGGTTGCCGCAGGGGACACCGATGCGTTGCAAAGAGTGCAAGGACGCAAGGACGCAAGGACATTCTTAAGTGGAATAACGTCGAAGCGATGTACCGGTCTGAGAGTAACATTGAGACCAGCACGGCTTCAGATTGCATTGGCAATAACGTGGCGGCACCGAATGCCGCCAGAAACAGACCAACGTAGCTGGTGAGTTCGAACATTCGGACATCGCCTTATGCGTTCAGGCCGATCCAGCCATGAAACCCTACGTACAGACCAACACCAATGATCAACACGCTGGATAAATACGGTGCACGACGAGCCACGGTTCCCAGCCACGGCCAGCGATTGGAGGCCTGTTTAGCACCGATGGCTGCCGCAGCACCGACCGTGACTAGGGTAAGGGCCAAGCCGATGCTGAAGCACAGGACGAGCATGCCACCCAGCGCCACTTCTTTAACCTGAAGACACAGCAACAGAACGGTGATGGCAGCCGGACAAGGAATCAAACCGCCCGTCAAACCGAACACGACGATCTGGCCCGTGGTGACCTCGCGGTTGGTGAAGCGCTTGCGGATATCGTTGGCATGGGCACGCTCATGCGCATCCTGATAACCGTCAATCGACAATTCCAACCCTTCCAGTTCGGAATGCGCGTGATGGTGTTCATGTTCTTGGTATTCCAGGTCGTAATCATGGGAATGGCCGGCATGGCCCAGACTCAGGCGGGCACTGAACTCATGTGGCTCGGGAATATCGACCGTCGACTCCAGGAAGCCTTCGCGCTCGACGAAAGAGAACGATTGGGTGCTGCCGTCTGGACGGGTAATCATCAGGCGAACATCTGAGGCAGCCCAGGCATGTCCGGTCAATGTCTTTAGGCGCCAATGCGGTGGCATACCTACTTCAAAAATCGACAGTTCGATGCGCCCGTGGCCGGTATCGATTCGGTGGGTTTCATCATGATGTCCATGGTCATGCTCGCCGTGATGGTGGTCATCACCTTGCTCGAACTTGAACATCTGCTCACCGCGCCAGGTACGCCACAGCATCCAAAGCGCAATTGCGATGATCAGTGCAGAGGACGCGAGCTGGAAGTATGGCTCAGTGGTTTGTGCGTCCAAGCCTTTGCCCAGATACATCCCGCCGATAGCGACTAGCCACACTACGGCAGTGTGCGAAAGCGTAGCGGCCAAGCCCAGCAACACGGCCTGTTTAACCGAGCCACGAATGGCCACGATGAACGCTGCCATCATGGTCTTTGAATGGCCGGGCTCCAAGCCATGCAAGGCACCGAGCAGAATGGCGCTAGGGAAATACAGCCAGGCGTGAGCCCCGCCCTGTTGTAGCAGTTCAGCGAAGTTGGGCATGTCAGACCTAGAGGTATTTGGTGATTTGCTTAAAGGCTTCCAGCGGTGCGCGCTCGCCATTGCCTAGCGCCGAAACGGTGTCCTCAAGGCAGTGATCGATGTGATCCTGGATGAGCGTGCGCTTCGCCTGGCAGACCGCTTTTTCAACAGCATGCAGCTGCTGTGCGATGTCCACGCACTCGCGGCCCTCTTCGATCATCGTGATGATGCCGCGTAAATGGCCATCCGCTCGCTTGAGACGCTTGATGATCGCGTCGTGACTTTGGTGGGTGTGCGGATGGCTATGTTGGTGTTCTTGCTCACTCATGGCTTGAGCCTCGGGCCTCAATGAATTACGCCGGCATCCTATCCCCCCCAGGGGGATAGGTCAAACGTATCAAAACCCGATAAGACGAGTTTAAACCCGAACGCCATGTTCAGCAGAACACTCACAATGACGGTGGTACTCGCGTTTGTTCTTGCCATGTTTGTGGACGGGGCCGGGCGATCTCTTTGCTTTCACTCGTGGTCAGCAGGCCACGCGGGTAGGCTGATCATAAAGGTCGTATGACCTGCTCTGGAGACACATCCAACGTTGCCGTCATGGGCGTCAACCAGTGATTTGACGATTGCCAGCCCTAACCCCGCATGGTTCGTAGCGCTCTCTCTCCGTGCGGGATCGACTCGGTAAAAACGGTCAAACAGCCGGGGCAGATGCTCTACCGCTATCTCCTCGCCGGGGTTTTCCACTGACAAGCTGATCATGTCGCCAAGGGGCTCGATTTTCACGGAGATCGTACAGTCAGGTGGGGTATACCTGAGTGCATTGGACAGCAAATTTGAGATCGTCCGATCCAGCATCGTCCTGTCACCATTCACCGCGCCGTGCCCGACTACCTGTAGCTTTACCCCTGTGTCGTCTGCCAAAAGCTGGTAATACTCGAATAGTTTCTCGACGACCGAACGCAACTCAATTTTCTCTTTGGCAGGGAGAACCAGACCGTTGTCCGACTTTGCTAAGAAAAGCATGCCGTCAATAATGCTGGAAAGTCGGTTCAGATCTTCCAGGTTGGAATAGAGATTCTCTTCATAATCCTCTGGTGCACGTTTCTTTGTGAGGATGACTTCGGTATGTGTGCGCAGATTGCTGATAGGGGTACGTAGCTCGTGCGCGATATCGGCTGAAAAGTTAGACAACCGAGCAAATGACTCTTCAAGGCGAGCCAGCATAGCGTTGAACGAAGTGACAAGGAGCTCAAGCTCGCGAGGCACAGAATCCATCGGAATACGCTCCTTCAGCGATCCGGCTGACATCGAGGCCGCGACTTTCGTTACTTGTGCGACCGGCTTCAGCCCGCTGAGCGCGACCAACCACCCTAAACCTGCGCTGACCAAGGCGCTAATCGCCAGCCCGATCACTAACCACCAGCGCAGAGTTTCAACGAAATGCATATGGCTTGTGATGTCTAGACTCAGCCACGCGGTCATTGGCTCAGCTTCATTCGCCAAATGAACTTGAGCTTTCATGCCTCGGTACATATGGCTTCCAGCTGTCCACTCCCACATATCTTCCCTCGGGTCACCAGAGGAGGAAGAAGGATGTCCAACTGCATTTGAAGTCGCGAAGAACGTCTTCCCGCCCATCGCGATAATTGAGGCTGAAAGTTCCTGGTGAGCACCAAGGAGTGCTTGTAGTTGCAACACAACTTCTGAAGGGTCTGCGGAGCCAGCTTCGCCATCCATTATTTGCCGAATGGATTCGAGCTTTTCCGTCATCGCTTGACGGTCGATGGCCTTAAAGTGATGCTGACTGAACCCATCAAAGGTAAAGCCTGCTACTACCAACACGGCCACCACGGCACAGACAAACATCATGCTTAAACGGAGGGTAAGAGATGCGCGCTTCATTCTGTATCCGGAGCATCTAGCATGTACCCCATTCCCCTCGCGGTCTGAATCATCTTGGTGTCGAAATCGTCATCGATTTTGGCCCGGAGCCGACGAATCGCGACTTCGATCACATTGGTATCACTGTCGAAATTCATGTCCCAAACCTGCGATGCGATCAGTGATTTCGGCAAGACTTCCCCCCGACGGCGCATCAGCAGCTCTAACAGTGAAAATTCCTTGGCGGTAAGGTCAATGCGTCGACCTGAGCGCGAAGCCCGACGCTTCAGAAGATCGACCTCCAAATCTCCGATTTTAATAGATGTCTGGTTGGGTACGGCGGCACCACGGCGAAGCAAGCTTCTAACGCGAGCAAGCAACTCGGAAAATGCGAAGGGTTTGACTAGATAATCGTCCGCACCTAATTCCAAGCCTTTGACCCGGTCATCAACTCCGTCCCTTGCCGTCAGAAACAGCACAGGAACTGAGCTCCCGGCTGTGCGGACAGAGCGAATGACCTCCCAGCCATCCAAGCCCGGCATCATTACGTCCAGGATTAGAAGATCGTAGGCCTCATTTTGCGCCTGGCGCAGCGCCTCTGTTCCCGTCACAACCCGGTCGACACTGAAGCCAGCTTCCAGGAGGCCTTGCTGTAGGTACATTCCAATTTTGGGTTCGTCTTCTGCAACCAAGATTTTCATGCAGGGGCTCCGGTTTTGCGATGTTCTAGTGTGCTACCAATCTGACGACTGTGCGGAAGCTTACGCAAATGTAATTGCCCCAACAGCAAACAGAAAGCACGCAGTCACGACAGGCTTGGGGGCAATTCAGCGGGGGCAGCGAAGACGCGGCTTACAAAAATGTAATCGGGAACCTGAGCTTTTTGCGCTTAACCTACCTTCCATCCAGTGCGGAAGCACGACTCCTGGCCTACGGCCAGTGCATACAGCGCAACCGCACACTAAAACGTGACGAGGTGCATCGAATGTTCAAACGAAAGCTATCGCTTGCTGTGGGATTGCTGATTTGTGGGGTTGTGCAGGCAGGTGAGCCCCTCACAATCGATGTGCATCGGGACGCGAACTGCGGGTGCTGCAAGGAATGGGTCAAGCACCTCGAATCGAATGGATTCAAGGTGGTCGACCACGTGGAAACCAACATGAGCGCTATCAAGCAGAACCTGGGCGTGCCACAGGGACTCGCTTCATGCCATACGGCTGTGATTGACGGCAAATTCGTAGAGGGTCATGTCCCAGCCGATGAAATCAAGAAGCTGAATGGTCGTTCAGACCTCGCAGGAATTGCAGTGCCAGGCATGCCCGCAGGTTCTCCTGGTATGGACTACGGCCAGAATCATCAACCTTACCAAGTCCTGGGGCTCACCAAGGCAGGTGCGCAAGAAGTGGTCGCTGACTACCCCATCAGCCGATAGTCGTTGCTCAGATCTGAGCGCCCTTGGGGCCGCTCGGATCTAGCTCCTGGATCACCCTTGAGCCATCTCGATTGAGGGGCTCAATGTTCCTAGCCAAGCCACCAAGCAAACGATGACGACAGCACAGGTCGATTCGATCACCACACTTTTTTTCAAAGCAGTTGCCGCTAGAGAAAAATCACCGGCCACCACAGATCGCTCTAGTGAAGGGCTCAGGTAGAAACGATTGAGGGTAGCTAGCCCGATCATGCCCACGAAAAGTAGGATCTTCACGAGCAGGAGAATGCCATAGGTACTGGTTACGACTTCGATTACTGTCGGCCCGACAATGAAGAGATAATTAGCGACGCCAGTAACTATGATCGTACCAACAATGAATGCGCCCGCTGTTTCGAATCCCTTGAGCGCTCGCGATAGCACTCGTACCAGTTGCTCCGAATTAGCCCCCCTAATACTCAACATCAGACCAAACGCCGCGAGAGCTCCGATCCATCCGCCAGCGGCAAGTAGGTGCAGAATATCAGCGACAAAGTGCCAGAATCGCAGGGCGCCTTCATCCATCGCCCCGTGACCTGTCCATGGGATTGTCGCTAAGGCAATGCTGCCCGCAATGGTAGCGACCCAGAGACTGCCCGTCGGCCATCGCCTGTTCTGGCTTCCAGCAAAAATCACCACTGCTAGCGAGATCATGCGTGTCACCCAGCTGTAGCCGACCTCAGTCTCATACAGCATCATTTCCATGTGAGGTCGCAGCTCCGCCCAGTCGGATGCGCCGCTCATATTTTTTGTCATAACTACAAAAGCTGCTATGGACAAAAGCATACCTATAACAGCAGTGCCAGGTAGTAGCGACCCAAAATGCAACAGCGTTCCCGATACACGCTCTTTTCCCCGAAAGCTGTATAGCCCAAAGACGGCAAGACCGAAGAGGAGCATCAGATCCAAATACAGCGCGAGGCGCAGCGCCACGTTAATTGGGTCGCTCATACTTATTTCACTTTGAAGGTGACGCTGCCAGTAATCGGATGGGTATCGGACGAAACCGCTCGCCATTCCACTTTGTAGGTGCCAGTTGTGAGAGGAGAGGCCGGGGTCAAGACCATGGTTTTAGGGTCGTTACTGCCGGCCACGCTGGCTTTCACACCCATAGGAGAGTTTGGCATGCCGGGCATGTCGGTCATGATCAACTTGGCTCCGGAAAACTGGGTAACCAGGTTTTCAGAAAAGTGCAGCTCAATCTTTGCTGGGGCTGGGCCGTTCGCGCCTTCAGCTGGAGTTGAAGACACCAGCTTCGGGTGAGCCTGGGCCACTGCGGTGAGCAGAAGGCTGGATGAAATAGCGACGGCCACAACACAGGATTTAAATACAGACATGCAAGGCTCCTCACAGCGCGTAGCTGTTGTAATGAGGTTAAGTAATTATTTGGTGCCGCTTACCGTGATTTAGAACCACACCCGGACGCCAAGCACTAGACGTGCTTCGCTGCGGTCTTCGCCTTCCTCGCTGGCATAGTCAGCGGTTTTTCCATAAGACCGATTCCAAGTCACACCTACGTAAGGTGCGAACTCTGGACGGATTTCGTATCGGAGCCGCAAACCGACTTCACTCTCAGACAACCCTGAACCGACTCCACGTTTGGGATCGTTTTTGCCATAGAAATTGAATTCTGCCGTTGGTTGCAAAATCAGCTTATTGGTTAGAAGAATGTCGTAGTTCCCTTCTAAACGCGCTGCGGTCTGGCCACCTTCACCTAGATAAGCTGTGGCCTGGGCCTCGAAATTGTAGAGCGCCAAACCCTGGACACCGAAAGCCGCCCACGTTTGAGGATCTTCTGGTTTGAAGTCTTGACGAACACCGCCGACTAGATCCCACCAGGGGCTGATTGAGTGCCCCCACAATGCTTGAACTTCAGCTTTTTCAGTCTTCCCATTGGTGCGCTCGCCTTCAGAACGTAACCATAGACGATCAACATCTCCCCCTATCCAACCTTGGGCTTCCCAGTTCAGTGCGCTTCCATCGTCAGCATCCTGCCATTCCAATTTCTCAAATATAAAAAATGAGTTGAGGGCTGTGTCATGAACCGCGTGACCACCTGGGGACTTATAGACTGCGGCTCTGTCGGCATCAGTCAATTGCGGTATCGGCGTCCGGCTTTGGGTCTGCGGTTGTTGCTTGGCGGGCTGCATACCCTCCATTTTGCTGTGATCCATACCCTGCATCTGGCTGTGATCCATACCTTGCATCTGGCTGTGATCCATACCCTGCATCTGGCTATGATCCATACCTTGCATCTGGCTGTGATCCATACCCTGCATCTGGCCGTGATCCATAGTCTGCATCTGCCCGTCTTCGGTACCCTGGCTTGTTTCAGCGGCTGCGGGGAAGACAAAACCAGCGGTCAGAGCGACCGTAAACACAGCTGAGTGCATGCGAGTCCCGCAAAAATAATTGCTCATAGTCGACTCCTTATTCCTCTACACGCACTTCGCGGAACATCCCCATTTCCATGTGGTACAGGAGATGACAGTGATAGGCCCAGCGTCCTAGTGCATCGGCTGTCACTCGGTAGCTGCGCTTTGATCCAGGCGGCATATCAATGGTGTGTTTGCGAACAAGGAATTGGCCATTCTCGTCTTCAAGGTCGCTCCACATGCCATGCAAGTGGATGGGATGAGTCATCATGGTGTCGTTGACGAGAACGATCCGGACTCGCTCGCCGTATTTCAGTTTTAAAGGCTCGGCGTCCGAAAACTTCACGCCGTTGAAAGACCAGGAAAACTTCTCCATATGCCCGGTCAAGTGCAGTTCGATAGTTCGACTTGGCTCACGGCCATCTGGATCCTCAAACGTGCTCTTTAGGTCGGAATACGTCAGCACCTTTCGACCATTCTCGCGAAGGCCCATGCCAGGATCATCAAGCTTTGGCGACGTCGACATTGCCTGCATGTCGACGAGAGGATTGTTGGATTCTGTGGCTGGGTGCGACTGCATTTCTCCCATACCACTCATGCCGCCCATAGACATTTTGCTGTGATCCATCCCAGCCATGCTGTCCATGCCGGACATGTCTTGCGTAGCGCCATGGTTCATACCTTTCATGGCGCCGCCGTCCATGCCTGACATGCCCTCCATTGAGCTGTCCCCCATACCGGCCATCTTGCTGTGATCCATTCCAGCCATATCGCCCATACCAGCCATCGCGCCATGATCCATACCGGCCATACCCATGTCGGCCATGGTGACGAGAGGACGTGGGTCTAGCTTAGGTACCGGAGCGGCCAAGCCAGACCGGACGGCCAAGGTGCCTCTTGCGAACCCCGACCGATCCATCGACTGCGCAAACAGTGTGTAGGCGTCCTGAGTTGGTTCGACGATCACATCGAAAGTCTCGGCAGTGGCGATCCTGAACTCATCCACGCTCACATGTTTGACATACTGGCCATCGGCAGCCACGACAGTCATCTTCAAACCCGGAATACGGACATCAAAGTAGCTCATGGCCGAACCATTGATGAACCTCAACCTAATCTTTTCGCCAGGTTTGAAGGTGCCCGTCCAGTTGGAGTTCGGCGCGTGGCCGTTCATCAAGTAGGTGTATGTCGCGCCACTGACGTCTGCAATGTCAGTGGGATTCATCTTCATTTCTGCCCACATCTTGCGGTCAGCGACGGTAGCTGACCAACCTTTGTCAGCTACGTCATGTATGAAATCACTGACTGTGCGTTTGTGGGTGTTGTAGTAGTCAGACTGTTTCTTCAATGTTTTCATCAGCGAAGCAGGATCTTCATCCGTCCAGTCAGTAAGCATCACCACGTAGTCACGGTCATACTCAAATGGCTCGGGCTCTTTCGCGTCGATTACCAATGGGCCGTATACACCTACCTGTTCTTGGAAGCCGGAGTGACTGTGATACCAGTACGTTCCGTTTTGCTTGACCTTGAATTGATAGACATACGTGCCGTTAGGCTCGATCCCATGGAAGCTAAGGCCCGGCACACCGTCCATATTCGCGGGGAGGATAATCCCGTGCCAGTGGATTGATGTCATATCCTTGAGGCGGTTCTTGACCCGCAAGGTCACGGTATCGCCCTCACGCCAGCGCAGCTGAGGCCCCGGAATCCCGCCATTGATTGTCATGGCAGTCCGGGCATTCCCAGTGATATTTACCGGTGTTTCTCCGATAAAGAGGTCGAACTCTGTACCTGACAGGACATTAGTCTCGCCCAAGCTACGGGCCGCCCATATAGGGGTATGCCAGAGGCCTAAGCCACCGAGAATCCCGCCTGCGGTGAGACCTTTCACAAAGGTGCGCCGAGAAGTTTTGGAATGCATACCGATTCATGTCCCGTCAGTCGGATGTCAGGTGCACGCACGTTAGCGTGTTCCCGAGGGTTCACGCTTTGGATAGCTAGTGCGCTTGATACATTGGAAGATGCCATAAGCAAGCAAACGGGGTGATTACATTTGCGTAAGCTGGGCGGCTCAGCATTGATGCTTCTGCTCTTCAGCCGTGGGCTTTTCCTGTGCAATATCCTCTTGCACTTGCACTTGCACTTGCACTTGCACTTGCACTTGCACTTGCACTTGCACTTGCACTTGCACTTGCGCTTGTGGGACGGGTTTGGTGGTGGCCATTGCCGTCTCGCGAGCTCGTTCCATGCGCTCAACCGCACGGTCGCCGCCACCTTCGGCAAAGGCCAGGGACGATATAGCCAAACTGAGTGTAAGAATCACAACGTTGGTTGCTTTCATAGTGCATCTCCTTCAAGGAATTGACTCTCGATGAAACTAGAGAGTTTGAGCGTCAGCTCGATGAGGATGATGAGGGGACGCACCTGTCAGCACGCTTAGCCGGTGATTACACTTTTGACAGCACACGGAGAAACTCAACATCTGAATGATCGACGGGCGTCATAAAATTTGCCCGCACCACAGAACCGACAGCCGGCTGCATAAATTGATGTAGATCAACCGTGGCACTTCAATGTGGCGTATGTTGAAAAATCAAAATCCGCTAATCAGTACCGGAGATTCTCCATGTTCTGGTTTCGCCATCGTCAACCAACGTTCATACGCCTCGCCATCGTGCTGTGGGTGTTAGCGTTTGGTCTGGCAGCGACCCAGGGATGTCTGGCACAGCCCAGCCACAATCCGGCTACAACTCATGTCTCGCTGATCACCGCGCAAGATCACGATAGCCACGACGCCCATGCCCTCGGTTGCCTTCAGCACTGCGCCGATGCGGCAATAGCTGTGAGTCCTTCGCTCCATCTTCAAATATTTGAACTGTTCAGTTGGACGTTTCTGCTCCTTATCCCAGCGTTGCTGATTTTGTATCCCGCCAACCCCTCCGCTTTTGCCTTTCTTGCATTACGGCGCCCTGTACCGGTCAGACCTCCTGCCCGCCTGATTTTCGTCCGTTTCAACGATTAATCCGACCTTCTGCGCGCCGATCTTCGGCGCACTGTCTGACTGCGCCAACCTGGCGCGGCTTGGTATTACCTGAGTTGTCCTGACCCTTTGGAGATTGCCATGCATGCCACATTGAAATTTATCCTCGCCACCCTGCTCGTGAGCAGCCCACTTATCGCCTCGGCAGTCGATGAGCATCACCCGGAGGGGCAGACCGCGCCCGCCAAGACAAGCGAAGCAGCTACACCGATGCAAAACAATGTCATGACCGAGCAAATGCAAAAAATGCAGGCTGCACACGACAAGGCTGCCGCCGCCAAGACCCCTGCCGAGCGACACGCCGCCATGCAGGAGAGCATGAAGACGATGAAGGACAGCATGGCCATGATGCATAAGAACTGTCATGGCAAGGGCATGGGCATGGACGGCAACAAAGACGGCATGGAGATGGGAATGATGAACATGATGATGAAAATGATGGATCAGCAAACGAGCATGATGAACATGCCGATGAGCAAGTGACGCGCACAAGCCTGTAGGCAATGCAGCGACGGTTTTACTTTAGCCAATATGCCAAGGGTAAAACTGCCGCCCGTTGCACCTTTACGACGTATCACTAAACAGCACTCCCTCAGGAGTACAGAACCATGATGAATTCACCACATTCCGCTAACACCTCTCCAACATTTTGGAGGAGCAAACCCGGCATAGCGCTGGGCATGCTGCTGGTGATCGTGCTGTTCTATCTAGCAAGAGAACACTACGGCCATATGCTGGGCTTACTGCCTTACATGATTTTGCTGTTGTGCCCGCTGATGCATTTTTTCGGGCACCACCACGGTGGTCACAGTCATCACGGCGAAACCTCAGCCTCAACCAAGGATGCGAACAGGAGTTAGCTCATGCACACCCCTGAGCTTCGTCAAGAGCACGATGTAATACAGAAGTCTGAACCTCAACCCACCGGCTCCCATGATCCGGTATGTGGCATGACCGTCAGTAACGACAGCCAGTTCAGCACGGAGTATGAGGGGCAAAACTACCGGTTCTGCAGCCAGAAATGCCAAACGACCTTCAGGGCAGCACCCGAGCGTTATCGAATATCTCAACTGAAAATCGAACAAGTCCATCAGACAACAGCAGAACCGGTAACGGGTGCCGCTGAATACACATGTCCCATGCATCCGGAAATTCGCCAGATCGGCCCCGGCGTCTGCCCTAAGTGCGGTATGACCTTAGAGCCGGTGATTCCCGAATTAGAGGAGGATGAGAATCCCGAACTTAAGGACTTCACCCGGCGCTTCTGGTGGACATTGCCACTGACAGTGATCGTAACCGTGCTGGCTATGGGTGGCCATGCCCTGGTGCTGTTCCATGGCACCACGCAAAATTGGGTCGAGCTGGGATTGGCTACACCCGTCGTGCTGTGGGCTGGCTGGCCGTTTTATGTGCGTGGTGTGCGTTCGGTGATTCAGCGAAGTCCGAACATGTGGACGCTGATCGGCCTCGGCACGGCGGCGGCCTTCCTCTACAGCGTCGTGGCCACCCTGGCCCCCGATGTATTCCCCAGCAACTTCATGATGGAGGGCCGCATCGGGGTGTACTTCGAAGCGGCGGCTGTGATCATTTCACTGACCCTTCTCGGCCAGATGCTTGAACTCAAGGCTCGCTCGCAAACCTCGGCTGCCATCAAGTCGCTGCTTGGACTGGCACCCAAAACAGCCCGACGGATCAATGCCGATGGCACGGAAGAAGACATCCCTCTGACACACGTACACAGCGGCGACACGTTACGTGTGCGACCGGGCGAAAAAGTGCCTGTCGACGGTCAGGTGTTGCAAGGCGAAAGCGCTGTAGATGAATCGATGCTCACCGGCGAACCGATACCGATCATGAAGAGAGCCGGCGACGCGCTGATTGGCGCCACTCTCAACATCTACGGCAGTCTGGTGATGCAGGCGCAGAAGATAGGGTCGGCGACCCTGCTCGCACAGATTGTGCAGATGGTTGTGCAGGCACAACGCTCAAAAGCGCCGATGCAACGGCTGGCAGACGTGATTGCCAGTTACTTCGTGATCGTTGTGATTGCTATCGCCGCGCTGACTCTACTCGGCTGGGGGCTGTGGGGGCCCGAGCCAAGTTGGGTGTTCGGACTGATCAACGCTGTCGCGGTCATGATCATCGCCTGTCCCTGTGCCCTTGGCCTAGCGACACCGATGTCAGTCATGGTTGCCACCGGCAAGGCTGCTGGCAGCGGCGTATTGTTTCGCGATGCCGCCGCCATCGAAAACCTGCGCAAGATAGACATCTTGATAGTCGACAAAACTGGCACCCTCACTGAAGGTCGACCAGCGTTCCATAGCGTCGAGGCCGTACCCGGATTTACTCAGGATGAAGTGTTGCGCCTGGCCGCAAGTCTCGATCAGGGCAGTGAGCATCCATTGGCCCACGCCATCGTCGAGCAGGCTCGTGCCGCAGGGCTGAAACTGGTGACACCTGAAACCTTCGAGTCAGCCTCAGGTATCGGTGTAAGCGGTCAGGTGGAGGGTCGCCGCCTGATGCTAGGCAATACCGCGTTGATGCAGGAGGCGGGCGTTTCCACCGAGAGCTTGCAAGTACATGCCGAGACGCTACGCGGCGACGGTACCAGCATCATGTACCTGGCAGTCGATGGCGCCCTGGCGGGTTTGCTGGCTGTTGCCGACCCCATCAAACCCACCACGAAGCTGGCCGTCGAGCGTCTGCAGGCGGATGGCGTCAAGGTCATCATGGCCACTGGCGATGGCCTTACGACTGCTCGCTCGGTAGCTCGCCAGTTGGGCATCGAGCAGGTTCACGGCGAGGTCAAACCGCAAGATAAAGAACGTCTGGTGGCATCTCTGCAACAAGCCGGACACCGGGTGGCGATGGCCGGCGACGGCATTAATGATGCCCCCGCGCTGGCTCGCGCTGATGTAGGTATCGCCATGGGCACTGGCACTGACGTGGCGATGAACAGCGCTCAGGTCACCCTGGTCAAGGGGGATCTGCTCGGTATCCTGCGTGCTCGCAGCCTGTCAGTCGCAACGGTGAGAAATATGCACCAGAACCTGACCTTCGCCTTCCTTTACAACGCCATGGGTATCCCACTGGCTGCCGGCTTGTTCTTTCCACTTACCGGTCACCTTCTGTCACCGCTCATTGCCGCCCTGGCCATGAGCGTGAGCTCGGCGTCAGTGGTATTCAACGCCTTGCGTCTGCGCCAGGCTTCCATTGATTGAGTGAAACGACCGCTTGACCTTGCCATGGCAGCAAGGTTGAGGATAAGCCAACGCCGCAGAAAAGCCTCATGCGTCAGTCTTTACATGATCAACTTTGTTGTGAGGAGTCACCAATGAAAACTGTTGAACTGCAAGTCCAAGGCATGAGCTGTGGTTCATGTGTCAAACATGTCACCGAAGCGCTGCGCCCAGTTGAAGGCGTGAGTGACGTAGCGGTGGATTTACAAGCCGGACGGGTGAAGGTCAGCGGCGATTCGGACAGCCATGCGCTGCTTGCAGCCCTGGAGAACGCGGGCTATCCAGCACAGCTGGCGACAGTGGAAAGCGTAGCGAGTAAGAAAACCTCGGGCTGTGGCGGGAACGGCGGCGGTTGCTGCTGCCGGTAAGCATTTTTTATAAACAGGAGAACTCCCATGAATGCCAGTCTGCGAATTGTTGCGTTCACGACACTACTCATGACCGGAGCGGCACAAGCCGCTGAAGTCATCGACGTTTACCGCGATCCTAACTGCGGCTGCTGCAAGGACTGGATAAAGTATCTTGAAGTTAATGGCTTCAGCGTGCGCGACCATGTCGAGCCCAACATGAGCGAAGTCAAACAGCGCCTCGGCGTCGCTCCGCGCTTGGCCTCCTGTCATACCGCGATGATTGACGGAAAATTTGTCGAAGGCCATGTACCGGTAGCACAGATTCTCGACCTGAAGAATCACCCCGACCTCGTCGGAGTTGCGGTGCCGGGTATGCCCGCTGGTTCGCCTGGAATGGAGTACGGCCAAACCAAACAGCCGTATCAGGTGATAGGTCAGACCCTAACGGGTACCGATCAAGTAGTCGCCGATTATCCTAGCAATTGACGACTACGCAACCAACCCTGCCAGCGTCTGATAGTCCTGAGCCGCCTTAGCCTGGAGGCCGATGCATCCGCTGAAATCACCTGCTTTTTCAGCGCTCTCAAAACCACTGGCGTAGTGCGAACCATCTCAGCTCTATCGCTACCATCATGACGCTTTAGTCAGATGCTTGAAGCGTCGTCATCAGAAGTCTTCCTGCACCTCCCGAATGTCGACTTCGCCCATCGCTCCGAGGTGAATGTTCCGACAAGGTAACTTGGTGATGAATCCGCATTCGAAAAGCATCCTTGGTATTTCCGATAATAAGCTCGACACCTCCCATCTCTCGGTCAGCGGCTTTATTACCTCTGCAACGAATGAATCGAGGTCGAAGTCCTGCGTAGCGACAAATGGCCCGGCGCGGTCGTACCCTTCGAAAATGCCCGAGGCTATGCAGATGATTTCGCCAGCCTTGACGATCATGACACCACCTTGGAGGTACTCAGGAGGCTTCACCTATGGCGAAGAAAAACACGACCATCACTGCAGCACGTGAGGGGTCAAATGGTGGTGCTTCTGTGAAAGACTCAGGTACTCACGGAGGCTAAAGCGTCCGTTCTCTCTCTGAAAAGTTGCGATCACGTACCGTGAATTCACCGTTGTCAGCACCCAAAATCGTCCCTCGCGTTCAGCCTTAATAACGTCTGAAGTTCGGATTAAATGACCATCGCCGAACCGACCGTACTGGTCTTCGCGCTTGTGGCCAAAAACTACGCCTATGCCAGTGCGCGCCCAGATGGCGACTCCACAAAGGTAGGCGGTGACTGGCTCCTCAAATCCTTGCTTCTGAGCTTTGATGATTCGCAGAAGTTCGAAATCTGTGTGGCGCTTTACGTGAAAACTTACCTCAATCGTATTCAGCATAATTGCGTACCTTTGACCGCTCGTATGGAGACCAGGAATTCGACACGGAATCATCCACGCTGATGCTGTGACGAAAACCTGATGGATTTCAGGCTGCGCGGATCATGCCCACTTGAAAAATCGGGCTGAGATTGGTCAGCAAGTTGCTTTGGAAAGCAGGGTTGTGGGAGCTGTGGTATGTGGAGCCCGTCTCTACTTCTACTAGACACACCACGCACTCGTTTTCGTCTTCACCAAGTGTCACCTTGGTCAGAGTTTCCATGCGCCAACCTTTTGTGCCATTCATGTGGGCGGGCGTGACTACCTGAACATCGGTGACGATTGTCTCGGCGTCTTGGGCAATCAAAATTTGCTGTAGCCGGTTTTCGTTGTCGACCATCAGCGCCGCTTCGGTGATTTTGTCCTGGTACTTTGCTTGGACGGTCACGTGATACCAATGGGTTCGTAGCACTCTGGATACCTTCTGCCAATGGCATTGGCCTTCGCCGAACATACCAGGGAGGCCAATCATCTCGTTGTCATGGGTTCTGAACATTCTGTGTCTCTGAAGCTCAACGGGTTCTACGTGGGAACCAAGGTTAAAAGAAGGAAAAAATGGTCTTCAGGCTCGCGGTTTGTTCATGCCCTGGGCCAATCAAGATGTAAATCGTATTTCTGGTTTCGAATACGGCCCCGTCATCGAAACTGGTGCACATGCTTGAACGAACCCAGTCGCCTCGTTGGAAACGCCCTTGGCTGTCCTCAATTACATTGTGGGCAAACACGATCAGTGGGAGCTGGCCGGCGGCATGAACTGTGGTGAGCTCTTCGGGCGTGATATCGATGCGAAAAACTGTCCAGTCTTCAACCAGGCAGTACGCCCTGCCAGAGAATTTTTCGGAGACAAGAGCTCGAGCTTCTGAACTGCTTGGTAGACCAATACGCGGGGTACGTGGCCCACCTGCAACGTCGGACTCTTCGACGCTAACCATAGAATTTCCTTTCACTAATTTTCATTAAATTGACAATACGACCCTTCTTGGCGCCGTTCACGGTGGCCGGGCTGACCCACGCCAGCGATGTCTTGGCCTCATGGGTAAGGCCATTAAACCGTTACGAAAGCCGATAGGCAATCATAATGACACTTTTAAGGCGTGTTATGACGGATTGGTGTGTGGCCTTATCCTCAAATTTACTTGGGGAAAATACCGATGGATGCGGCAGAAGCGCTGGCTGTCGTGGTTCGTGGGATTCGCAGAGGACAAGGCCTGTCTCAAGAGGACGTCAATAGCATCGCGCGCTCTCATCTCAGTCGGATCGAGCGGGGGGAATTAAGCATCACGCTTGACGTCCTGGTGCGGCTTGCCGGGATCTTAGATCTCGAACCGGCTGCGCTGATTCTGATGGCAACCTCGCTGCAAGCTCACGAGTCTTTCAAGGACGGTCTAAAACGTCTCTCGAAGCAGCTAAACAGAATCAAGAAGGCTGGGATCGATCTTGAAATTGAGTCACTGGTTCGGGCTGGGAAGCTACCTCCTGGTCGACCAGCCCGATCTGCGGCGGCGGCTAATGCGCTTGAGGCCATTCGATTGAAGAAGGAAGGAATGCCCGTTGTCGAGATCGCGGAAAAATTAGGGCTGTCTGAAGCTACTGTCCGTAGATACCTGAAAACAACCACATTCGAACACCCGTGATTTCTGAATGACCTGTAAATGACCAGCACCCGACTGAAAATGTCACAGGAAGGACTGCTGTGGAAGACTGCTCTGGAACACCTTGGCCCGAAAGATCTCCATCAATTTGTGGTGGAGATCTGGGCTAGCACCCGGCCTGCAGCTCGTCCAACTGTCGAGTACCTGGACAGCGACCACGTTTGCGGTGACGTGCTGAATTTACTGAGAATTGCTCAAATCGCTGTAGGTGCGGTTGTGCCTTACAGGCCGGTTGAGTCAGGCAGAATCGCGATCTATTCCGCTCACGCCGAGCATCTTGCCGACAAGTTGTTGCGGGCCATGCCAGTCGAAAAGCTGCCAACCAGCTTGAAGGGGGCCAGGCTTGAGATTGATATGGGCATGTAGATCTGAACCAAGCAGGCATCTTCAGCCTGCTCCATAGGCAGATCGGCGTCGATCTGTCCCTCAAATATGCCTTGCAAAACAGCTGACTAATCAGCAGCCAAGAGCTTTTTAACTTCGGCGATGATCAAGTCGATGTTGAATGGCTTTGCCAATACAACATCAAACAAATCCGATCTCTGCATACCGATATGTGCCTGAGCACCGCTCATCAAGATGATCGGCAAATGATTAGCGGAAGGGAGGGCTCGGACGGCGGTGGCGAATTCCAGGCCGTCCATAACCGGCATCATAAAGTCGGTGATGATCAAGGCTGGCTGTTCTCTATTAAGAACCTCGAGTCCTTTTCGACCATTGCTGGCCGTCACTACCATGAACCCCTCATCCTCCAGCGCGAAGCTGAGGATGTCAGCGATCAAATACTCGTCGTCGACGACCAGGATGGTGGTCATGTTAATTCAACCCACTCAAAAGCTTAAGAAATTGAACCGGGCGATGACTCAGTGGGGACTGATGGTTCATGTCTTGAAGCCTTTTTCAGGAAAACATCTTGATCACGGATGACGACCTCAAATCGAGAGGGATCGTAAGAGCTATCTCTTACTTTAAGAATGGATAGCGTCCTGCTTAGTTCAGAGTGATTCTCAGAGAACCGCATCAGCATCAGGTTGTCGACGATGCTGGACAGGTCAGAGTTTGGCGCGCTGACCTCAGAGCCAAACAGATCGCGCATTTCCCAAGATGCAAATACCGTAACGCCCCTGGATCGCAGCTCGTTCATCAAAGCACTGAAGAAGTCAGTAATCCGCGCCGGATTTGTAGAGACTCGTGTCATACCGCTAAGGCTATCGATGAACAGGCGCTTGATACCCTTTTCTTCAACGATACTCAGCAGTCGTGCGCCCAATCCGTCCAGCAGGCCTTCAGTAGTAGGCTGCCAAGCAATGCTAAGTGCGCCACTATCCTCCATCCCTTTGATATCGATACCCAGTGACAGGCCTTTGAGCCTTAACCGTTGCGGACTTTCGTAGAAGCCAAAATGAAGGCCCGGAGCTTCCACCGTCGATTCGGCCAGGAATTTGAGACCCAGCGTCGTTTTGCCAATTCCTGATGGGCCAATGACCAGAGACACACTGGAACTGTGCAGACCTCCGCCGAATATGTCGTCCAGTGATTCGATGCCACTGGCGATACGCGTCATGTCGGCGCTGTCAGGAGAGGACGGGTGGCTGTAGAGACTTTCGAGTCGCGGATAAACCACCAAGCCATTTTCGGTAATTTCACACTCATGAAGACCGGTCATTGCTCCGCTGCCGCGAGTTTTACGCAGTTGAATACGACGTACTGAGCGAGTTCCATATAGCTCCTCGCCCATCTCTATTACTCCGTCAACCATGGTGTGCTCAGGGCTGCCGTCGTCGAGACGGGAGCTGGTGAGAAACAGCACCGTGCAACCAGCGAAAGCAGCGTGCCCTTGCAACTCGGAAATGAATTTCTTGGTGTCGATGTGCGATTCGGCTTTTGAGCGGGCATTGAGCAAGCCGTCCACCACCATCACTGTGGCTTTTTGGCGGCTTATCTCGCGCCGAAGCAGTTTCACCACCTCGTCCAGTCCTTCGTTTTCCAGAGTGTCAAACGCGCTGACAAACTGAATTTCGGCGCCCACCTTGGAAGAGTCGAAAAAGCTCAGAGTAGAAAGGAACTGAAAAAGACGGTCGTGTGACTCGGCCAGCAGCGTGGCGACCAGAACCCGGCCTCCATTGCTCGCATGATGGAAACCAAGCTGGTTGGCGAGGATCGTTTTTCCAGACCCTGGGCGCCCTTGGATTATGTATGACGCGCCTGCGACCAGCCCTCCCTTAAGCAGAGCGTCGAGCCCTTCGATTCCACTTTGGAGGCGTTTTAGCTTTTCCACAATGCGACCCTGATCTGAAAAACAGGCTGTTAAAGCCGAGTAAATGGAATGCTAACGCCATTTTCGCTCTGGGGCCATTCACGCCTAGAACATGGTTGGCTATGAGAGATGTACGTCCCGCCCCAAGGCCTCTTTTTATTCGGGCTTCGTGCCTATAACGGTTTTGTGAAATCAACCTTCCACACAGATGACCCTCTGACCTTGCAGTGATTCAAATGCCGTAACAGACGGCGTGCGTTTACATACAAATTTCCGGATGCCGACCTCGGGTGTAGAGCTTTTTTCAGAATGACAGCTCACAAAGTCCAAGTAACAAACCAGCACCACTGCGCCAACCATGCTTCTCATCGGAAACTGAGGAGGATTGCTTGCTGTGGTGGCTTATAGCCGCTATTAGTGAAAAGGTGCTTGAAGAGGGCGTGAAGATGATTTCGAGATTTGTTGTTGTTCCTGCAATCCCTACGGAAACGGGATCCATGCGAAACGGAACGCGCTTCTACTGCGAAACCGCGCCTGTAGGTTTCAACATTTATGACAACGAGGAAAAATTGCGCCTGAAGGCTACCTATCAGACCCGAGTAGAAGCTGAAGGTGAGTGCCAACGTCTCAGCCTGAAGCGGCTAGGAAGTGGTCTCTCTGAACAGGAGCACATCGTAAAGGGAGACCTAATCAAGGTCGATAAGCAGGGGCTAGATGGCTATTCCTAAGATGTTCTGATTCCTGTGAAAGCGCGAAAGCAGATGATTTACCTCGTGATGGCTTTTAGCTTCGATGCCAGCTAGATTTGGTGCTTTCTACGATCAAGGACGGATATGAGAAAGCTCATCGCAATTATGGGGATGTGTGTCGCACTGGGCGGTTGCGCAACTTCGCACTTCACCGCAGGCCGAGACTTTCCTTCGGCCAGTGTAGCGAGCATCACCAAAGGTAAAACCACGACTACTGAGTTGAAGTCGCTGTTCGGTGAGCCCTACGCCAAGAGCGCCGTCACCGAGACTGACGAGAAGTGGGTCTACACATACACCAACGGCTCAGCCCACGCCCAAAGTTATGTCGTCACCATGAAGGTAACGACTACTGGCACTCAGAAAACGCTCGACGTCCTGATCCGCAATGATGTGGTCATCAACTACACATTCAGCGAAGGCCCAGCGCCCGGCACAACCACTGCTACGAACTAAAATCACCACCTAGCTACTGGGCGATTTATCGCGCTCAGTCAGATGCTGATGGAGCATGCCACATGGACAGAACGTATGCCTTCGTGGATGAGTCCGGAAATTCCGACCTTGATACGTCAAAGAGTGGAAGCTCGGGCTTCTTCATCGTTTGTTCCATTCTGGTGGCAGAGAAAGATTTGGATTCTGCCTACGCCCAAGCTGAAGCAATCAGGAAGCGTCATTTTCAAACAGGCGAGATCAAATCCAGCAACCTGAAGCCCAAAGATTCAGATCGTCGTGCCCGGATCTTGACCGAGCTGACCGAGCTGCCATTCAAGCTCTATTTCACCGTCGTTGATAAGTCCCAAATCCGCAAAGATGGCGGCCTCCGTATCAAGACCTCGTTCGTTAAATACGTGAACGGGTTGCTCTATGAACGTCTTTTCAGGGCACACCCTGACCTCCGGATGATCGTAGACGAGCATGGTGGACAGGAATTTCAGGAGAGCCTCAAAAGCTACGTTGTAGAGCGATTCGTTGACGACCTGTTTGGCGATGAGGATGCCTTTCAGACGAAGTCCAGTAAGGACAACGTTTTGGTTCAGGTTGCAGATTTTTTCGCCGGCTCGGTGGCTCAGATCTACGAAGAGAAAGCATCGGAAGAAGCAGTTCTCGCCTACAAGAAGATCCTTCGCAGCCAGACTCTCGGCATGCTGGAGTGGCCATCCAAGTACCAGTCTCTTCTGCCGCCGCCGACGAATGAGTCTGGCTATGCAGACTACCAAATACACCAGGAAGCTCTTCGCCAGGCTGACAGTTTTAGCGAGCGGGTTGGTAAGCACTCTGATGAGGATGAGCGCCTGCAGCTAGGCATCTTGCGGTTCTTGAGATTTCAAAGCGAATTCGTCACCAAGGACTACGTGCTGACTACCGAAATCATCGCCCATCTAAAAGAGAGTGGGTTCGGAGTGGTTGACGGCCAGAGAATTCGCTCCAGCGGCATTGCCAAGCTTCGCGATGCAGGGGTAATCATCTCCAGCGCGGTCAAGGGTTACAAGATTCCCCAAACGCGTGCGGACATTAACGACTTCCTGCAGCGAGCATCGGGCATCGTCGTCCCTCTTCTCGAGCGCGTTAAAAAGGCACGCGAGGTTTATCGGCTGAGCAGTCGAGGAGAATACGACATCGTCACTGCGGCCAACCTTACTGAGCTAGCCAAACTTCTCACCGCGCTTGAGGCGTTTGCAGATGACTGAGCTATGCAGCCGTACCAACGCGTCGCCGGACGCTGAAATGATCCAAAAAGAAGTCCTGGAGGTGCTGAGTGAGGCCAAGGTGCTCGCACGGAGGTTCTATCGACTGACCGGTAAACCGCTGGGGATTACTGGCGAGGTGGCCGAGTACGAAGCGGCTACGAAACTTGGACTCGAACTGCACCCTGCCAGACAGGCTGGTTATGACGCTACAGAAAGCAAAGACGATGGCGTCGCAAGAATTCAGATCAAAGGCCGATGCATCCTGAATCCGCTAAAGATCACTGGGCGCGTGGGCTCGATTGATTTGAGGCAACCTTTCGATTCCGTGCTGTTAGTGCTGCTTGATTCGGAATTCAATGCCTTTGCAATGTACGAGGCGGGTCGCGCAAAGGTGGAGGCAGCGCTGACCTTGCCAGGGTCGAAATCCAGAAATGAACGGGGAGCATTGGCCATTAGGCAATTCATGTCGATAGCTACGTTGCGCTGGGCTCGCCATGAACCCATCGAATCGTAGAATTCTTGACTGCCCGTGGGTCGAATGCAAGTTAGAATTTAGCCCTTACGTTGGACTCTCTGGGGCGAACATGCTGGCAATGATACGGGCATCCAGGAGAGCGTGATGTGGAAGTGGAATCCCGTCGTTTATGGCATCTAGAGTGGTTGCATCGGTGGGGTAAATCCGAACATTTTTTGGCCATTTCCCATCGGCATATGCGAGCTCGCAGAAAAGCTCCCAGTCATACTGTGGAGCGTCTGTGACAATTGCCAAGGCTTCGTCGAACGACGCAAGAAACTCCAACAACGCTGATCTTGCCCCAATGATCGGTAGTGCATAGCTTCCGCCCCAGAGCTGCGGAAGGACGATCTTTACGACGAAGTCGCTGCAATCTGATTCCCGCCATGTGTTGAGTAATTCCACGTAGAACTCGCGTCCATCCTCGGCCACCAATGCGAGCGATATAAGCTTCGCTGACGCTGAGAGCCGGGTAAACTCGCAATCAAGAAAGAGCCTCATGCTGTTAGCACTCCGTGATGACTAGGGTTCGCCTACATATGGCGCAGGAAGGTTACCCATGAGAGATGGCTCTCGAGCATCTGGGCTTAGAGGGTGTGCTTCAATCCTATTAGAAATTGTCGAGCTAAGCTCCGCCCTTTGAGATGTTGTATGAACTCTGAATTAACTGAAGAAGAAATGCGTCGTGCCCTGTTCGGTACGCCTGAGCCTGAAGAGCAGGTTTCTGCTCCTGTAGTAGAGGAGCCTGTGCCAGAGGTTGTCATTACGAAGCCGGTAGCTGCTCCCGTAGCGAAGAAGAAAGCGGCGAAAGCGTTTACGCCCAGGCTTAGGGTCACGCTCCGGGTCGGGAACGAATTTGAAGGGAAGATGCAGGAGTTGACTCACGAGGCCGATACTTTGAGCTCGTTGCTTGCCGAGCAAGAGGCTGTGAAGGCTGCCAGGAAGAAGTACAAGTATGTGGAAGTGGTATCGGTCAAATCGATGTAGACGCTCCCGCTGGCCTGGCTAGGCGGCAGACTGAGCCACCCGTTTGTCACGCGTACGTCGAGCGCAAGCGGAGCGCGCCGGCCCACGATGGGCCAGAGGCTTGAGGATGGACGCCCGGAGGGCCAAAACCTGGCGCAGCCGGGTTTGGTTCACGACAGCCGTAGCCCGAAGGGGGCAAGCCCAAAGCGGATATACCGTGAGTCGCCATCGAACTATGAGGCAGGAAGGTAGGTTCGCGTATTGAGGCTGGTTTACCGGTGCAAATGGACTCAGCGACCCATTCGCACCCAGTCGTTTTAGCTGATGTCTGTCGTCAGTCCAGCCACATATGCCAGGGTCGAGTTTGGCGAGCGATGCCCCATTTTCTCGCCCATAAGGCGCATCAAGTCCGCGTACTTATCCGTGGTTTTGCGGATGCCATGGGGAGTAAGCAGACCCACATCGATATCCGCTTTGCGAGCCCAGGAGATACAGATCCTTCTCAGTGCGTCAGACGATAATGGACGACCAGGGGCATTAGCAGCACGGAAAAGGTATTCCCCCTCCGACAACCTTGATGCTTTCACGTACTGCTTAAAAGTCGATCTGTGGCTAGGGGGAATTGCTTCTTGTACGTTGATATCGGTATCAACGGTCTTCACCCCATATACCGCAGCGCCACCTTGCATCTTCGCCGATAGGAACTCATTTTTCCGCAGTGCACCCAGCATGCATGCGAACAGCGCTCGATCCCTCAAGCTCCCCGACTCCTTCAAGATCCTTTCCAAGGCCTGAACGTGTTCTTTGGTCAATCCTGACTGAGCCCCGCTAACCAGTTTTAGTAACGGGCTTTGACCAGCATCGGGAGAAACCTGCACATGTTTGAAGGCCACAAGGTTTGTCAGGGGAAGATCGTTTACAAGGCGTTCCAGATCGAGTTGATCTGTAGGCAGCCCTGCTTCCCGCTGCAGAGTAGCTTGGAGGGCAGAATGAATTGCCTGCCTGACAATTGCTTCTGGCGGCACAGGCTCATCTGGTGGGCAAGCCTTTGAGGCTTTGTCGAGGTCGTGAAAGTTCTGGTAACCCAACCCTTGCGCGAGCGCTTTTTGAGCATCTGCAAGCGAGATCGGGGTTAGGCCACACCATTGCTTTTGCAACTGCTTGGCCAGGCTTTTGAAGCCACGATTACGGATCAGGTCTTTTGGATAGACTGGGACGCGCATAGCAATTCTCCGGTCGCCAGGGTGTCGGCTGCCCGCTGACTATCGTCGAAATGCGTGCGATAAAGGGGTGTTGAAACCTGTGGCATTTGAGCCTTCACGAGCCGACCGTTTGATCCAGGGAGATCAGAGGCGGCGAAATTAGCATGCCAATCTACAGAGCGTCTACGATAGGTTTTCAAAATATGAAACTGGGCCAGTAGAGTTGCTGGAATGCGCATTGGCTCGGTTTGCGGCATATTATTAACTGACTTTTTCAACGATCTTGGCTTGGCATCTGATGTCGGGCAACTGAAAGACTGAGGACAGGCGTGGCGAATTTCAAATCGACTGAGATGCGGTTCCTTGATTCGATCTTCGACATGGGCGGCGGATACGTTCTCGACTTCTCCAACCGCACGATGGACGAGTTCTTCATGGAGGAGCTTGAGATCGACATCTCCCACGAGATGTTTTCCAAGGATGGCACCTCGAAGGCCAGGCGACTCAGATGTCTTCTTCAAAACGCAGATCACCCCACGGTAACCCGAGTGCTCGAAGCTCTTTGGAAGTACCGGCAGACCAGGCAGGAAGAGACAAAGGCCGAAGAGGCTGTAGTGAACGCCGAGGGCCGATTCCTTTCCCTGCTCGAGTCAATAAGATCGCCTGGGCAGCATGCAGAAGTTGTACGAAATCCTTTCGCTACGGCAGCGGTCATTGATCAGGGCCAAGTCCTCGATGCTTTAAGGCAGCGGCTATACGATCTGCGGGATCTACCACCCCAGAAGCGTGGCTACGAGTTCGAAGGATTTCTCAAAGAGCTCTTTGACTCCTCCAAGCTCCAGGCGCGTTCGCCATTCAGCCTGGTTGGCGAGCAAATCGATGGTAGCTTCCAGCTCGGCCATGAAACGTATTTGATCGAAGCCAAATGGGTCAGAGATCGATTGGGTAGCTGAACTACATACGTTTCACGGCAAACTGGATCAAAAAGCTGCCTGGGCACGTGGGGTGTTCATCAGTTACGGCGGGTTTACGCAAGAGGGCCTTTACGCGTTTGGAAAAGGCCGGAAAGTGATTTGCATGTCCGGCGAGGACATCTACAAGGCCCTAGGCCAGCGGATACCCATCGCTGAAGTCATCGACCGCAAGGTGAGGGCAGCCGCAGAAACAGGTGCTGCATTCGTGCCATTGGATGATTTATTCAAATAATGACTGAGTGAAGTGAACGATCAACCGAAGCCGTCAATCGTATTTTCCGACCAGGCTTCAAGTACGGCAAAGCGGAAGTTTTGCTGATGGATCTGCGACAGTCTGGCGAATTGGAAAAAGCGTTTTGCCCTTAAGTTTATTAATATTTTTCGATACTACGGACGAAGCTTTCAAGGAAGCTGACCAACTTTTCGAACTCAAAAAGTTGATGTCATTTTAATATTATAATGGAATCACTACTTCACTATTTGATGGCAAAATGGAAGCATTTTAATATTGCTGGAAGTGGAATATGATGGCACCGCTTCGCCATCGGTGGCGGACAGGAGCCCGCTTCTAAGCCATTAAATTTGGATTAGTCGGGCACGCCATAGACATACAACTACGGGATGTTTAATGCAGACGATCATTGTTCGGTACTTCGAGACCGTGATCGATCAGGCGTCGGGGAAAGCGGTTCCTAGGCAGCTTGGCAGTGAGTCCTACGAAGACATTCGTGAGGCGCTTATCCCAGGCTTACCTCCGGCAAAGGCAGGAAAGACACCGCCACCAGTCTTCCTCACTAAATGCTTCTCCACCTCCCAGTCCCATCGTTGGGAGCTGGTCTCCGTCGCGGCTACACCAGCTACCGTCACAGAGCCTGCTGTTTTTTCGATCTTCCTCGAGGCGGTTGACGTTTCCAATGAGGTGTTCCTCTATCAAACGCTGAAGAAAGACAAAAACCAGAGGCTGCAAAGGTTGCTGTGGCCTGGCACGCTGGTTGAGGTCGATTACGGCTTCGTCCAGCACTCGGGCCGCATGGATGCGAGCATGAAGACGAATAAGCGCCACTGCGACATGCTCCTCGCCGGAGAAATGTATAAGCGTCGGTTGGCTGTCGTGGTGAAGGTGGTATCGGGCAATCTGGTTCAGGTCGCTCCAGTTACTTCCGTTGTCCCGCCCGCAGGGGATAAATCGGTATTCCAGATATCCCAGGCGACGTTGGATAAGATGCCGCGCTACAAACTTGGCGGTAAATCCAGTTATGTGCTTTGCGGTAGGACAGAGTCTGTTTCCATCCAGCGATTACTACCCCCCTTGAGTTACGGCCCCCGCAACTCTCACCGTAATGTCAACTATACGGTTATGCTCTCGAGAGGTGAGGATAGGCTATTCAAGGCGGCGCTGTTACACGCGGTCGGGGTTACTAACTACGTCCCTCACAACGATTACCTACAGGAAAAGCTCAAGGCCGATCAGCTTGAGCAGGACGTGGTGCGTCTGAATCGAGAACTCGAGACATCTCGTGCTGCCCTGGAAGTGCTGACGACAGTCGAGAGCATGGCGAAACGGTGGGCATTCGAATGGGAGCTGGATTTTGACCAAGATCTCGAGATTCAGCGAGAGCTAGATGGTGCTCAAGCCTAGTGAGGCCGCTGAGTGTTTCTGTCAATCGGGTTGACAACGATATCACTTAGCCTCTAAAATCAGCCTCACATGGTCGAGCTAAGAGTGCAGGACTCCACCTCGGCGACACGGCTAATACCGTCTCCTGTGAAAGTAATATGTTCAAAGAAACCGCCCCCCAAAGGCGGTTTTTTTGTGCCCGCTGTTTCGAGAGCTTCACACTCTGGCTCTATGAAAGCTGGCCAGAGGGTGCCAGAGGGCTCAGGTAGCTGGCATGTAAAAGCAGAACGGGCATGAGCTCCAAGCTATCCCCTCGGGAGCGCAGTTCACCATGGCAGATGTCCAGCAACCAGAGGGTAGGTGTAATGATCCCCAAACGGCACATTAACCCTACTTTTTAGGCTTAATGTGCCGATTAGGGCACCTTATGCCGAGCGCTGTTTGGGATTCAAGCGGTGCTGCAGTTCTGGCAGTGGACTGGCGGTTCCAGCTGAAAGGGATGAAGATTCCGCTGCTTTGGTAGAGCGTGAGGCAGTGAATGAATAGGAAACTGTTCGAGGTGTCTAGCAGGACTCTTTGTTGAAAGCAGCCACCTTTGGAGCGCGGGGAGGCGCTGGGATTAGGCTGGGGGATAGATGTAGATAGTAGGCCTCAGGCGGCGTTTCAGTACCGCCCGGCCTCAAGGTGTTGAAATGGCCCTGTCAGCTACACCTTTGCAGAAACATACCGTTTTGAGTTGCCCCTGCCCCAATCGTCATTCCAGCAAGCCATTTTTGGTTTGCCGCGCTCATGCCATATAACGCCCTCTGAGCGGCGTCGGGATGCATTTTCATTTTCACCACCAGGCCAAGCGCCACGCTCTGCTACGAAGACCCATACACATGCGAGCTCATCCTGCTTTAGGAAAGATTCAAATAGCTCCTGGTCAATATAGGCATGCGAGCCGTCAGATGGGCTCCGACCGCTTACAAAACGAGTGTTGCCGGTGCCATCCACGTAAAGATTTGGGTCTTCGCTGTGGGGCTTCAAGTCAAGCCGATGGGCTAGCCAAGGCGCTGGCATTAGTGAGTGGGCACCTTCGGATAATGACGCATCCAGATGTGATTCCCATTGATAACGGAAGCAAGGGTACGCGATCTCGATTTCCCCCAAATCGTGAAAATATTGGGATAACCACTGCTCTTGATCCCATGTAGAGCGCCAAGGCGCCTCTTTCAGGAAACCATTGTCCGTCGAGTCACGGGTAGTCCAAGAATCAACATTGATGCTTTCTTGCTTCTGGATGTATTCGAGCAGGAGCTGCTCGTCTTCTGTCCGCACGATCACAGGCAGCAAGAAACGCCATTCCTGTTTACGCAAACCATGCTCTCGATTTGCTTTGTCATCGTAACGCTCTGATAGGGAGCGATGTTCGTGCATGACTACCCACTTCCCTTCTGAAGAGCCGCTCCTGCAGAGAAGGTCTGCCATACGTGTCGTCGGATCTTCCTCGAACGGCCATTTTCCCACCTCGTCTTCCGTGGTCTCCCGCATGCAGATCTCGAATTTTTCAATCAAGAACTCTTGGGGCGAGGCTCCACCGGTCTCATCGGTAAGCAAAATGGTAGGGTCAATGTCCCGGTGGAATCCGATGTCGAGAGGCCCCGCGTACTGACGCGAACCATGGGGGGCTCGCTCCGACATCCATTTGTTATCAGCAAGGCTGCAGAGAAGCTCATCTAGAGCCAGCCATTGGTATTTCTTACCGATGCGCTCAACTAATGGCCGATCACGACTGTAGTCATGCCTGCGGCTTCGGTCATCCGGAAACAGCTTTTTTGTCCACCCTAATACATAGGCTCGCTTGGCAATCCATCGCTGCGCCGCTTTTATATCGATATGCGGGAGTTGTCCGGGACTGCTCATTGAGAATACAAACCGCTCTTTATACTCCTTGGTATATCTGGTTTTTTCATCATCACTTAGCATTTCAAGCAGTAACTTTTCACACTCCTTGAAATCCTCGGAATTATCTGTGGGCTCTTTGTCTTTATGGCGATCCCTAATATTGCGGAAAGGATTGTAGCTGAAGCTATGCATTAGCTTGAGTAGCTGAGCTCTTACGGGGCAATGGTCAATTACTTCTTGCTCAAACAGCTCATACTTCTCTGATATAGTAAGTGGCTCGGGAGAGGTCAACGAAATTTTGAGGAATGAACTGACTCTCGGTTGTATTTCATAGCTGGCAAAATCGCCGCCCCATCCTGTGCAAGAGACTTTGATTTGAGAATCACAAGCCCGCTTAGCAATTCTATCAAGTGCTTCCTCTGTGACGGACAGGCGAATCACCTTCGAGGTGTAGGGTGGACGCGCCTTATGGATGTCGACGGTCGCGGGTAAGCAATTTTTGAATTGGGCCAACTCTATAATCCCAAGCGCCGAATCCCTTATGCCACCGTCACCACCCGCACCTTCAATTCGTCTAAATTCCGCATCAGCGGCTGGTGGTTCGCGCCGTGCAAGCTGGCAAACGAGTTCTTCGAAAGCGAGGCGTTGTCCTGAATCCTTGCCCCTAATGCGTCTGTAATCCATGGTTTGTCCGTGACGAAAGCTGGTAGTCATACTGGCAGAATGCCTAGAGTGTACCGTCTTCCGAGCAGCCAGGATTGTTCGTTGCGCTGACGCTCTCGTGAAGGCCAGCGGATTTTTCTCTCAAGGGTTGCCTAAGCTTCTGCGGTGCACAAAGCCCTTCGAATGTCGGCTGAAAAAGCGCGGGAGCGAGTGCACCAGTTCAGCTCGCGTGGCCTACGCTGATCCTTTGCCAAAGAGAGTCGTAATGCCTTTAACGACAAGTACCGTAACCAAGCCGACAAGTGCACCTACCAGGCAGTGAATGCCTAGTGTTGCGACGGTTTCCCACGCCCCTGCCCCTGCAAAGAGCGTTTCGGCAAAGCGCTGTACAGGCCCAATGCCTTCTGTAATGAACGCCCCGCCGACTAGAAACATCGCAACAGTCCCAATCCAGGACAATGCTTTCATAAGCTTCGGAGCAGCCGACAGCAGCCATCCTCCGACAGTTCTCACCACAGAACCCCATGTACCGGTAGCTTCGGACTTCTGCAGAATAAGGCCGGCATCATCCAAGCGGACGATCCCCGCAACCAAGCCGTAAACGCCCACTGTCATGACCAGCGCGATCAGTGCTAACGTCAATACCTGCTGGAGCATCGGGGCATCAGTAACAATATTCAGGGTGATAACGATGATTTCGGCACTCAGGATGAAGTCCGTTCGTACAGCCCCAGCAATCTTCCGCTTTTCATAAGCCGCGAGCTCTTCTGGTGTCTTGGGCTTCGGTTTCCTTGGCTGCCCGGTGCCATCGTCTGGACTAGCCGTGAGCTTGTCCTTGATGGCCTCAAATCCCTCGTAACAGAGATATGCGCCCCCAATCATTAGCAGCCAGTGAACCGCCGCAGGCAACAGCGCGTTCAACACCAAGGCACAGGGCACCAAGATTGCCTTGTTTCTCAGCGACCCCTTGAATACAGCCCATACCACCGGCAGCTCTCGGTCAGCTTTCATGCCGGTAACCTGCTCAGCATTCACAGCAAGGTCGTCGCTCATGACGCTAGCCGATTTCTTTGCGGCGACTTTACTCATAAGCGAGATGTCGTCTAGCAGTGTGGCGATGTCATCCAATAGTGCGAACAAGCTACTGCCAGCCATCTAAGGCTCCTTCCGGTATTTTGCTCCCGGCCACTTCAGGCATTCCGGGGCCAATGCTTTACATACGCTCTCCGTAGGCTCAGAGATGAATCCCGTCATGTGAGACGGAAAGCACCTTTACTAGACAATTGACTTACCAGCCCGTTCATACATGGATGCAGTGAATATTCACGCCCTTGACTGCGCAACGAGATGATTCACTTCATTCCCGTGTCAAGGACATTTGACCTGTAAGCCGTCAGAAACGATTTACGGGTGGGTCAACCCGAAACTGAGGTATCAACAGGTGCGATAGTAGATCTCACCTTATCTATCTCAGCCAAGATGACCGAGCTCAGCTTGTGCGGCGACGAATCAAAACTTAACAGCTTCTGCCTGGCACTTGAAATATCAAGATCGCTATTAGGAATTAACTTCTGAAGTTCGGAAGCAGCAATTCGAGAGAGACCCAACTCCAAAAACGCGCGCCCAGTATTTGTGCTAACTCCAAGCTCCAAGGCCAACGCAAAATCAAAAATTTCGGGCACCTTGTGCGTGAGACCATTATCATTGAAAATATGTATCAATATATCGTTATAAGCCTTACCCATCTGCACTAATTGAAAACGAACGACATCTTCTATGGTATCAAACGTCTTTTTGATCACCTTACTCGGATCTGCCTCAGCGATACGTTTAACCCTGTAATTAGAATCAGCCATGAGATTGAGCTTTTCTTGATTACGTTTCTTCGTGATACGAAGCTTTTCGGATCTGATCTCGTAACTCAAAATAAAGGGGTAGGGTTTACCTTCCATCCATTTCACTGCAATACGGGCAACGTAGGCCCCAAAATTTTTATCAAAACCTTTTATATACCTGAACAAGATATTAAAAATTTCTTGGTAGTGACTGAAGGCCGCTCTACCTAAATCCGAAGGGCTTTTAGGTACGACGCTGTCTAAGGTTCCATTGTTGAGGCGCTCAACGAGGTGAGCCATCAACCTGTCCAGTGCGAACAAATCTAATGTCCAGTTTCCTTCTATTACATGCTGGGGCAGCAGTAGCTCTTCAGAGGCCCTATTAGCCGCCTCTTGGATATCCCGGAATTCAAAATAATCTAGCGTCGGGGCGACCCGGATCAGATAATCCGTAACGTCGCCCTGCCGAGCTTTATTCACGAGCATGCCGGCTGATGCAGTTGCATTCCGAGAACGCTCATCCCCTGGCCTGGAATCAAGCTTCCCTTTATTTAACACCGTCAGGACATCCATAGCATTCTCAGTGACAAACTCAGAAAGTGCGGATCGAATGGTGAATTTGTAGAACGTATCCATTGGCTGCGTACTCCAGGCGTCGTAATCGATGAGGAATACGTTCCCGACTATGTCTTTAGCCATGCGCCCTGCTCGACCGGCAAAATTCCAAAGCAGGGCAGGATCCAACATTACCTTTTCTCCCCGTCCCCTGGCCGGGGTATTTATAAAAACATTACGAGCAGGAAGATTGATACCCTGAAACAGGGTTGTAGTGCACACCAGGAATTTTATGATACCAGCACGAAATGCTGCCTCAATAGCTTCACGAAGTAGGGATGGCATTTGTCCATAGTGGAAGGCGACTCCCTTCTTAACCATCCCGATCAAGTGATACTCATGGTGTATATGATCTTTAATGAACTCTACCAGCTCATTGGCTCCAGCATCTGCCACATCATCTAAACCTAGAGCAATTGAACCGGCGAGACTTGCCGCCTCGGTAGGCGTCTTTGCATAGACCAGGGATGCACCACCGCTCCCCAATTCCAATGCGACAGCGGCAAGCTTGCTTTCAACCAAGTCAAGACCGACTTTGCAGGGCATCGTGCCAATAAAAGAGTATCCATGGGCATTGAGCAGCTTGAATTCCAGCTGATTGAGGGCCGGAGTTTTAGATACCACGATGCGGTTTTGCAGCACAGGTGAGACAGTGGTGCTGACCTCTGGAATTCCAGGCATACCTAGGCTTTCCAGTGCATTCGCAAAACCTTGAGCGCCGGGTGCGAGCATCACCACGTGGGTTTTATGATCTCGGGCATAGCATTGCTCAATACAGTCCTGCAGTATCATCCCCCGGGCGCCATCAGACAAGTTTTGAGCCTCGTCAACAACCACGAATTTTATCGGAGATGAGGTTATCGAAAGAAGAACTTTAAATCGCTCTTGAGTCAGCACAAAAATTTGTCGAGGCACGTCCTCAAAAGTGGGGATATCGGTGACGCGAATAGTCACGTCACTTGCAAGACGCTCCTTTATTTTCAAATGAACTTCGGACAACAGTGCTCGCGTAGGTGCGATGTACACAAACACAAAATGTGGAAGCGCCAGCGCATCTCTACACAAGTGTTCGATTACTAGGAATGACTTTCCAGCGGACGTAGGTGCAGATATCGCTAAAGAGCGCCCCTCCTGAAGAGAGTCCCACACCTTACGCTGATAATCGGTGAGAGTAATCGCCGACCCTGCCACCTCAACAGTATTCAGCTGCTCAACAATATTCCTCTGAATCATCCCTAGCAATGTTGAAGGCTTTGTAGAGTGCCGCTTCTCCGCATAAGTCAAACTTGGAAAATTTCCGATCTCTGTCAATATCGTTGCGCACCGTTCAAGTACGCTCGATTCCTGCGAGATCAACATTGCATTAAACGCAATCGTTTGAGCCAGACTGATATGCAACTCAGAGCCAGATTGTGCAAACACTGATGCGCAATACAGCATTTTTCCTATCGCATTCTGATCGGGTATTCCATGCGGCTGCACGACCGAGCCAGGCAGCGCACTGGCGGCACCGCAAGCCTGGAGGTGACCTAGCGAACGTCTGAATTTTTCATTCTGGACAAAACGTGAGGATAGCTCCGCCGCGAAAGTGCTCATGGCGCGTCCCCCTCGATGACGGAAGGCGGAGTAAGAGGAACATCTGATTCCAAGCCTGTAAGGCCTATCGAGTCGTAAAACATCTCTCTAAGCTCGTCGACATCGGGAACCGCTATCAAATAAACCATGCATTTATTCGGATCAACTTTCTTAACACCCAGCTGATTGCTCAGATTGGTATGGTGTCTGTTGAAATCGCTGCTATAGAGTTCACCGAAATGATCCTCATGCTTGGATATTGACCCTTCATCGACTTCAAGCTTGTTCGCAAAATGCTTGACCTCTGAGTAACACACTACTCCCACAGATCGCTCACGCCTGGGGGCATTTGGATTACTGAATACATCGAGATAGTCCATCATCAAATTTTTATCAGCTGGGTCGAGCGCATCAAGATTCCCCAGGCTAGTAACCAGCCCGTACTCATGCTCATATTGCCCATCATCTTTGAGGAAGCCTGAGACAGATTCCGCGTAATCAGCTGTGCCGCTGGCGGCAGTACCTGCAAGCTTCGACTCTAGGAAAAATACATTTAATTCACCGTTGATCACCGAGGCGTGGATACCATCAAGGCCGTAGACCGGCATGTTATTGCTGGTCTTCAAGGCCATCTTGGCGATCAGCTGGGACGCCTGTAGATGGTGAACGGCGACGCAGTAAGCCAGCACCTCCCCCACTTCGCTAGCCCTGGAGGGGTGAGCCTTTCGAAACTCGATGAATGCATTCCTTACAGCCCGACTAAGCTCTTGTGCAGCTGAAACATCTCCGTTTTCTGCAGAAGCTATCCGGGCCTGGTACGCATCTCGGCGCCGCCGGCTCAACGCATAGTTCGCTGCTTGGTTACCAAGGAAATCTGCAAACGCCCTGATACTGGGAATATCTTCTTTGAATCGGACATGCAGTAGCGCGACTCGTGGAGCCTTATATGGAGGTACGGTAGCTATGTCCACCGTACACTTCACGAAACGATCCAGAGGTGATTTATCCAACAGCTTCTGGATGACACTACTGAGCGACGGCGCACTATCTGCAGATGATGACACTGATCCGATCCCTGGTTTGGCCTACGACATAGGCTGACACTGTTCACTACGCTTGCGCGAACACAGAAATAGATCATGACTCGAAAAGCGCCAAATGGCCATCACCCTAAAGAATCGCGCCGCCCCCCCCCCCAACCATGGCACATGGCTTTAAATGTGTGTCGTTTTGATTATCAGGGCACACGGCGGGGCCAGCATCTAGCACAAGCATTCTTCTCTACCTGATCAAGATCAAGTGCAGGAGCAGGAGCAGGAGCAGGAGCAGGAGCAGGAGCAGGAGCAGGAGCAGGAGCAGGAGCAGGAGCAGGAGCAGGAGCAGATCAAAGCCTAAGGGCTTTGACACCAAAGAGGGGTGTGTCTAGAAAATCACGGCCGAATAAATCGTGTCGCGTACCAGTGTCGGCGACGCTTCGTTGCTCATCATGATCGCCAGGATCACCACTTCCACCAGCACGGCGGCGAGGGTCAGGATCATCGTGCCGTAGGGGTCGCCGACTTTTTCCGCCAGCAGTTCGGCGTGATGGGCGACGCGCATGGACGCGGCGACGATGAAAGCGATCAGCACAAGGCCGGCGGTCAGGGCGATGGGCTGGCCGCTGTGGAGCATCCCGTGTTCCATCGGGTAAGCGATGAAGGCAGCGATCAGGGCCAGCAGCAGAAACTTTTCTTGCTTGAGAAGTGTGAGCATTGCAGGCCTATTTGCCGAATGAAGCGAAATCAGTGTGGTGAGCTACTGACTCCAGGGCGGCGCTAACGTTTCGTTACACCTTAGCGCACCAGTGGCATGCAGCCTGGCAAGGCAAATGCACTTTTATCGGTCTTACGGGCCTCTTCGCGAGCAAGCCCGCTCCCACAGGATTTGCGCAGGTCATGTGGGAGCGGGCTTGCTCCGGGCGGCGTTCCGACGAAGGCCTCACCACGGTTCCGGATTATTTGTTGTCCTGTTGGTCAGCAATTTGCATTACCCCTCCAACCTCAAAACAAAATGGAGTTGGAATTCATGCATAAACGTCCGTTGAAGAAGCTGCTGTGCGCCGTCGTCGCGGCCATCGGTCTGAGCGCCAGCCTGACCGCCAGTGCCAACGCCCCGCTGAAAGTCGGCTTCGTCTACATCGGCCCGATCGGCGACCACGGCTGGACGTATCAGCATGAACAAGGACGCAAAGCGCTGGCCGAAAAATTCGGCGATCAGCTCACGACCAACTACGTGGAGAACGTCGCCGAAGGTGCTGACGCCGAGCGGGTGATCCGCAACATGGCCAAGGACAAGTACGACCTGATCTTCACCACGTCCTTCGGCTATATGAACCCCACCCTGAAAGTTGCGAAGCAATTTCCCAAAGTGACCTTCGAACACGCCACCGGCTACAAGCAGGACAAGAACCTCGGCACCTATCTGGCGCGTACGTATGAAGGTCGCTATGTCGGCGGCTTCCTCGCGGCGAAGATGACCAGGACGAAGAAGATCGGCTATGTCGCCTCGTTCCCGATCCCGGAAGTGATCCGCGATATCAACGCCATCCAATTGGCCCTGAACAAGTACAACCCCGGTACCGAGATAAAAGTCGTTTGGGTCAATTCCTGGTTTGATCCGGGCAAGGAAGCCGATGCCGCCAACGCGCTGATCGACCAAGGCGTTGACGTGGTGTTCCAGCACACCGACAGCCCGGCGCCGATTCAGGCCGCCGAGCGTCGCGGCGTCTATGCCGTCGGCTACGCTTCGGACATGAAGCACTTCGGGCCGAAAGCGGTGTTGACTTCAATCGTCAACGATTGGGCACCGCACTACATTCAGGCGACCCAAAGTGTGATCGACCACGCGTGGAAGTCGCAGGACTACTGGGGCGGTTTGAAGGAAGGCACGGTTGAACTGCCGATCAGCGATCTGGTGCCCGCGCCGGTGAAAGCCGAGGCCGAGCAGATCATTGCGGACATCAAGAGCGGTGCGCTGCATCCGTTCACCGGGCCGATCAAGGATCAGGCGGGTATCGAGAAAATCCCGGCGGGCGCAACAGCGAGCAACGGGGAGTTGGCCTCGATGAATTACTACGTTGAAGGAATGAAGGCCGATATTCCGAAGTAGATCATTCCAGAAAAAACCACTGCACCTGTGGGAGCGAGCTTGCTCGCGATGAGGCCCTGACATTCAGCATCGATGTTGACTGTCAGTCAGCAATCGCGAGCAAGCTCGCTCCCACATTAGATTTTCAGCGTTCTTGAGGACTGCGGATGAACAGCCTTCCGATCATCGACATCGCCCCGCTCTACACTGAAGACCAGACCGCCTGGCAATCAGTCGCCACGCAAATCGACCGCGCCTGCCGCGATTGGGGCTTTTTCTACATCAAAGGTCATCCGATTTCGACCGAGCGCATCAGCGCCGTGCTCGACCACGCCCAGCGTTTCTTCGCCCTGCCCGCCGCGGAAAAACTCAAGATCGACATCACCCAGACCCGACACCATCGCGGCTACGGCGCCATTGCCACCGAACAACTGGACCCAAGCAAACCCGGCGATCTCAAAGAAACCTTCGACATGGGCCTGCACCTGCCGGCCGATCACCCTGAAGTGCTCGCGGAAAAGCCGTTGCGTGGCCCCAACCGTCATCCGTCAATGCCTGGCTGGGAAACGCTGATGGAGCAGCACTATGGCGGCATGCAGGCTCTCGCCCAAACCCTGTTGCGCGCGATGACGATGGCGTTGAACATCGAGCGCGACTTCTTCGACAAGCGCTTCAAAGACCCGGTCAGCGTGCTGCGAATGATCCACTACCCGCCGCGCCATACCGCCAGTTCAGAAGAGCAACAAGGTGCCGGTGCTCACACCGATTACGGTTGCATCACGTTGTTGTATCAAGACTCCGCTGGCGGTTTGCAAGTACGCAATGTGCAAGGCGGATGGATTGAGGCGCCGCCGATCGAAGGCACTTTCGTGGTTAACCTCGGCGACATGATGGCGCGCTGGAGCAACGATCGTTACCGGTCGACGCCGCACCGGGTGATCAGCCCGCTGGGTGTCGATCGATACTCGATGCCGTTCTTCGCCGAGCCGCATCCCGACACGCGCATCGAATGCCTGCCTGGTTGCCAGGATGCATTACACCCGGCGAAATACCCGGCCACCACCTGCGCCGAGTTCCTGCTTTCGCGCTTTGCCGATACGTATGCATATCGGCGAGAGCAGGAAGCGATTAGTTGAACCGCTTGGTCAGGTTTTACCAATTGTTGCAGCGAGCATCTGTAGAATGCCGTCATTGCACCTGATGAGATTTCAACAATGTACGATTGGCTGAACGCCCTGCCCAAGGCAGAACTGCACCTGCACCTCGAGGGTTCGCTGGAGCCCGAGCTGCTGTTCGCCCTGGCCGAACGCAACAAAATCGCCCTGCCGTGGAGCGATGTTGAAACCCTGCGCAAGGCGTATGCCTTCAACAACCTGCAAGAGTTTCTCGACCTGTATTACCAGGGCGCCGATGTGCTGCGCACCTCCCAGGATTTCTACGACCTGACCTGGGCGTACCTGTTGCGCTGCAAGGCGCAGAACGTGATTCACACCGAACCGTTCTTCGACCCGCAGACCCACACCGACCGTGGCATCCCTTTCGAAGTAGTGCTCAACGGCATCGCCGCCGCATTGAAGGACGGCGAGCAGCAACTGGGCATCACCAGCGGTTTGATCCTGAGTTTCCTGCGTCACTTGAGCGAAGACGAAGCGCAAAAGACCCTCGATCAAGCGCTGCCATTCCGCGATGCGTTTGTGGCCGTCGGCCTGGACAGTTCGGAGATGGGTCACCCGCCGAGCAAGTTCCAGCGGGTGTTTGACCGTGCCCGTGACGAAGGTTTCCTGACCGTTGCCCACGCCGGTGAAGAAGGCCCGCCGGAGTACATCTGGGAAGCCCTCGATCTGCTGAAAATCCAGCGTATCGACCATGGCGTGCGCGCCATCGAAGACGAGCGTTTGATGCAGCGAATCATTGACGAGCAGATCCCGTTGACCGTGTGCCCGTTGTCCAACACCAAGCTCTGCGTGTTCGATCACATGTCAAAGCACAACATTCTCGACATGCTTGAACGCGGCGTGAAAGTCACAGTGAACTCGGATGACCCGGCGTACTTCGGCGGGTATGTGACCGAGAACTTCCACGCGCTCTACACCGATCTGGGCATGACCCAGGATCAGGCCAGACGCCTGGCGCAAAACAGCCTGGATGCGCGGTTGGTCAAACCCTGAGCCACACCACCCCCCCTGTCGGAGCGGGCTTGCTCGCGAAGGCGGAGTGTCAGTCGATATTTATGTTGACTGACACTCCGCCTTCGCGAGCAAGCCCGCTCCCACATTGGACAGTGCTCTCCATCTCCCTAAGATGTGTCTACAACACCCTCTCCAATTCGTTTTCCTTGGCGAAGCGCTGGATTTCACGCTGACCCGTCGCGGTGACGTGCAAGGCTCGCGAATCGCTCGGCAAGCTCAACCAGCCGGACTGCATGAACAATTGCAGCAATGCCGCGCCCAATGAACCGCCCATGTGCGGACGTCTTTCGCTCCAGTCGGGACAGGCACACGCGGCTCGGCTGGTGGTGTGTGCCAGCGCCTGGACAAACACGCCACGTGTCGCCAGTTGCGTGGCGCCCTTGTGCGTGATCGATACCCGGTGATCGAACTGTTCGATCCAGTCTGCATCCAGCAAGCGCTGGTAAAGATCGGCGGCCAGCGTGCCGCCTAAATGATCGTCACAGAGCCGGGCGCGCAACAAAGATGAGGGCGCGGCCTGACGTTTGGGGATAGGGGGGTTGCGTTTGAAAATATCGGGAATGTCCCGAGGTGTGCTGGCAATCGTCGCACTGGCGAGCGCTTCTATCGCGGCCCCGATTTCGGGTGCGGCCAGTCGGAAGAATCGCTTGCGGCCGCGGGTTTCGACTTTCAACAGACCTCCGGCGGACAAACGCCCCAGGTGTGCACTGGCTGAAGACGGTGACAGGCGGGCCAGCAAAGCCAGCTCTTCGGTCTGCCGCGCAGCGCCGTCCATCAAGGCCCACATCATTGCGCTGCGCTTTGGGTCAGCCAGCAACGTGGCAATCTGGCTGATGCAAGGTGCATGTTCCATGTATTCACTCCCTGTTGAATCGTTTCGTCTACTGCTCGGAGACATCTTGACCAGTAATGTGTCGTCGGCCAAGACGTGGAAACCGCCATAAACCGGGCAATGCATCCACTCACACAAGCCATTGCTTCGATGACCTTGCAAAGGCCGGCGATTGACGGTGGAGCCTGACCGACTCGAACGCGGTCTCGCCATGGCGAGAGCGACGGTGCGCACAAGAGGCGGGCGCTAGTATAAGCGCGTTGATCGCCGGTTCCTGCCCCCCGGAAACCATTGGTGGTGATTGATCCTGAGAGAAATTTCGCTATTTGCCTGCGACTAATGATCGACACCCGCCAACACGGGAAATTGACTGCCTGATCGAGTACATCGGCTGGCAAGCATTTCCCGCAAAAGGTTCACCGGCTTACTCAATTGTGCGCGATGGGCGCACAGCAAATTCAGCGGTGCGCGCTCACCCGGCTACCCGGCGGGTCGCCCAACAGCAGGCGCACCGTGAGTTTCGGATGCTCACGCTGGAACTCGTCCAGCTGAAAGCCATTGCCTAATGCGCCTCGTTGTCGATCAGGAATTTGCGGCGTGCGCATGAGCTGCTAGAGATCGGCAAGGCCAAGGGCAAGATTGTGCTGGAAGGCTTTTGAAACACATTGAAACAGGTGTCGTCCGAATAGACGACACCGTCAGTCCGATGGTTGACCCTTGTCATAATTGCGATCGTATTCGGGTCTACAATCTTGAACTCTACGATGCAATCTTTTAACCGAGGAGGTCAGCAATGAAGATCCTGATAAAAGAATTGGCAAAATCACAGTGGCAAGTCCGCCTGGACCAGCACGTTGTGACGTTCCGTAGCGAAGCGGAAGCTCGCGCTTTCACCCGTGTTCTTGAAGCACGATTGCACGCCCCTCATCAGTTTCCCGACCATCAGCAACGCGCTGCTGGCTGAGGCCCTCTTCAGACCTGGGCGTGCGTCAATGCCCGGGCATTTTGCAAACGCCGGGTGAGCATCGCGACGCTCACCACCATAACTCCGCACAAGCTGATGACCATGGCCATCGGCATGGCGCTGCCGTCGTACAAAATACCCACCAACGAGGCAGCCCCGGCGGCGACGCTGAATTGCAGGCACCCGAGCATCGCCGACGCACTCCCGGCACGGGCCCCCTGCCCGTTCATGGCACAGGCCGAAGCGTTGGGGAGGATGCAACCGAGGCTGGCGATGCAGATGAACAACGGAATCAGCAGTGGCCACAACTGCTCGGTGTGCAGCGAACTGACGGCCAGCAGCGCAAGGCCGGCCACCAGGTAAATCCACACAGTACGCGCCAGTAAAAACCCGGGGCCACGCTTGGCCAGCAGCCGCGCGTTGACCTGCGCCACCAGAATGAAACCCGCCGCATTGGTGCCGAACAACCAGCCGAAATGCTCGGCCGGTACGCCGTAGAGTTTGATGAAGACGAATGGGGAACCGGCGATATAGGCAAACATCCCGGCGATGGCGATGCCACCGGTGAGCGCGTGGCCGAGGTAAATCGGGTCCGACAACAGGCGACCGTACTGACGCAGCGCGCCCGACAGCGGTTGCCGGGGCACATGCGCAGGCATGCTTTCCGGCAGTCCGAGCGCCACGGCCAGCGCCGCCAGGGCACTGAAACCGGTCAGCACCAGGAAGATCGACTGCCAGCCCGTGGTGTTGACCAGCAAGCCACCAAGCATTGGTGCGAGAATCGGCGCCAGCCCCATGACCAGCATCAACTGCGAAAAGACTTTGGCCGAGCCCACCGCATCGCATTTATCACTGACGATCGCCCGGGAAATCACCATCCCCGCGCAACCACCCAGCGCCTGGACAAAACGCGCGCCGAGCAGCCATTCAAGGTTCGGCGCATAGGCGCACGCCAAAGAAGCAGCAGTGAACAGGCCGACGCCCGTCAGCAACGGCACACGCCGGCCAAACCGATCCGCCACTGGGCCATACAGCAGCTGGCCAATGGACAATCCCAGAAAATACGCCGCCAGCGTCAGCTGAACGTGTTGTTCATCGGTGCCGAACGCCAGCGCCATGGCCGGGAACGCCGGCAGATAGAAATCGATCGCAAGCGGCCCAAAAGCGCTAAGGGCGCCAAGTATCAAAATGGTACGGAGGTTCATCAGGCATCCAGTGGGACTGAGGTCGGCAGCCCCACAGTCTAGCCGCGCAAGGCTGCCTTGAACATTCCGATAGGTCGCTAACTATTAAATACCCACTGTCAATTGATGCCTATCAGCTGAAACGCAGAACGTGTGGGAGCGAGCTTGCTCGCGATGGCGGTGGAACATTCAACATCTCAGTGACTGTTAGACCGCTATCGCGAGCAAGCTCGCTCCCACAAGGGATTTGTGTGTGGCTTCAGGCGATTTTCGCTTCGTAGCCTTCTTCGGTGATCGCGGCGATCACTTCATCCATTGTCAATGCACTCTCGACGCCAACTTCCTTGGCCGCCAGATCAACCCGCACGCTGGCCGCGGGATCCCTTGCCTGCAGCGCTTGAGTGATTGCTTTGACACAGTGACCGCAGGACATGCCTTGAACGTTGAACACTTGCATGGAATGACTCCTTTAGTGAGATTGGGAGCAGTCTCGAGCTTGTCACCGTGGCAAGGTCAAGTTCTGAAGTGATCTGCCGGGCTGGCAATCGGTGTCGCGCTCGGCCAAGCTGCGTGCATCTATGATTCGATCTCAGGAGATACAGCCATGCGCTGGTCAGCTCTCAGCCTGTTTAGCTTCCTCAGCCTTTTCGCCGCCGCGCCCTCGGTCAACGCTGCCGGGGAGGATTACGGCGTGCTGATCATTTCCCGCGAGCGTCTGGAAGTGTCGACCAACTGCGAAATCGGCGTGTACATCCAGGATCAACTGTCGGCGCGGCTGTTTCAGGAGCAAAGCACCTCGTTCAATCTGCCGCCGGGCAATGTTTCCCTGCGCCTGAAACTGCTGCCGGGGCAGGCGCCAGGCTGCAATCCAGGGATGCTGGCCCCCGGGTCGCAGAACATCACGCTCAAGGCCGGGGATGTATTGAAGTTCCGGATTGCGATGACGCAGGAAGGGATGTATCTGAAGCCTACGGCCCTCGATTATTGACGAAATACCTGTGGGAGCGGCGAGTTCAAAACTGGCGCTTGACCTTGCCAGCATGGCAAGGTTGATCCTGTAGGCATCTTCTACAGGGAGCGTGACCGATGTCCGAATCCACCAATTTCGACCTGCCGATTGCCGGCATGACCTGCGCCAGCTGCGCCGGGCGTGTCGAGCGTGCCTTGAGCAAAGTGATCGGCGCCTCCGCTGTCAGCGTCAACCTCGCCACCGAGCAGGCTCGCGTTCAAGCGCCCAGCGACAGTTTGCCGGCGTTGATGGACGCGGTGCAGCAGGCCGGTTACAGCGTGCCGCAGCAAAGTCTGGAGTTGAGCATTGACGGCATGACCTGCGCGTCCTGCGTCGGTCGGGTCGAGAGAGCGCTGGCCAAAGTGCCGGGCGTCAAAAGCGTCAGCGTCAACCTGGCCAACGAACGCGCCCACCTCGAACTGCTCGGGCAGATCGATCCGCACACCCTGATCGGCGCAGTGACCAAGGCGGGCTACAACGCCAGCGTCCGGGAAGTGGAACATCCAACAACCGACACTCAGCCACAGCGTTTGCTCCGTGAACGCTGGATGCTGATCATGGCAATCACCCTCGCCTTGCCGCTGGTGTTGCCGATGCTGCTGCAACCGTTCGGCGTGCACTGGATGCTCCCGGTGTGGGCGCAATTTGCGTTGGCCACGCCGGTGCAATTCATCTTCGGAGCACGCTTTTATGTAGCAGCATGGAAAGCGGTACGCGCCGGCGCCGGCAACATGGACCTGCTGGTCGCCCTCGGCACCAGCGCCGGTTATGGCTTGAGCCTCTACGAATGGGCCACCGCCGCCGGGCGCATGCCGCACCTGTATTTCGAAGCCTCGGCCGTCGTGATCGCCTTGGTTCTGTTGGGCAAATACCTCGAAAGCCGCGCCAAACGCCAGACCGCCAGCGCTATCCGCGCCCTCCAAGCGCTGCGCCCGGAGCGGGCGGTTCAGGTGATCGACGGCCGCGAACTGGACGTCGCCATCAGCGTCTTGCGCCTCAATGATCGGGTGCTGGTCAAACCCGGTGAACGATTTCCGGTGGACGGCGAAGTGGTCGAAGGCCAGAGCCACGCTGACGAAGCCCTGATCAGTGGCGAGAGCCTGCCCGTGCCGAAACAGCCCGGCGACAAGGTCACTGGCGGCGCAATCAATGGTGAAGGCCGGCTACTGGTCCGCACCCAGGCCTTGGGCGCAGAAACCGTGTTGGCGCGAATCATCCGTCTGGTGGAAGACGCGCAAGCCGCGAAAGCGCCGATCCAGAAACTGGTGGATAAAGTCAGCCAGGTATTTGTGCCAACGGTTCTGCTGATTGCATTGGCAACCCTGATCGGTTGGTGGCTGTACGGCGCGCCCATCGAAACCGCGTTGATCAACGCCGTCGCGGTGCTGGTGATCGCCTGCCCTTGCGCCCTTGGGCTCGCAACGCCAACGGCAATCATGGCCGGCACCGGCGTGGCGGCGCGCTATGGGATTCTGATCAAGGACGCCGAGGCACTGGAACGTGCCCATGAAGTCAGCGTCGTGGTCTTCGACAAAACCGGCACGCTGACTTCGGGTGCGCCTCGCATCGCTCATTTGAGTGCCATCGACGGTGATGAAGCCACCCTGTTGAAATTGGCCGGATCCCTGCAACGCGGCAGCGAGCATCCACTGGCCAAGGCGGTGCTGGATGCGTGCGTCGAGCGCGGTTTGACCGTGGCGGATGTCAGCGGCAGTCAATCGCTGACGGGGCGTGGCATCGCGGGCACGCTCGAGGGTCGGCGGTTGGCGCTGGGTAATCGTCGCTTGCTGGAAGAAAGCGGATTAAGCGGCGGTTCTTTGGCTGACTCGGCAACTGCATGGGAAATCCAAGGTCGGACCTTGTCCTGGCTAATTGAGCAAAGTCCTGAACCGACGGTGCTGGGCCTGTTCGCCTTCGGCGACACCCTCAAACCCGGCGCATTGCAAGCGGTGCAACAGCTCAGCGACCGCCGCATCAGCAGCCATCTGCTGACCGGCGACAATCGCGGCAGCGCCAAAGTGGTCGCCGAGGCGCTCGGCATTAAGGATGTCCACGCCGAAGTGCTACCGGCCGACAAAGCGGCCACCATCGCCGAATTAAAGAAAACTGGCGTAGTGGCGATGGTCGGCGACGGCATCAACGACGCCCCGGCCCTGGCCGCCGCCGACATCGGCATCGCCATGGGTGGCGGCACCGACGTCGCCATGCACGCGGCCGGCATCACCCTGATGCGCGGCGATCCACGACTGGTGCCGGCAGCGCTGGAAATCAGCCGCAAGACCTACGCGAAAATTCGTCAGAATCTATTCTGGGCCTTCGTCTATAACCTGATCGGCATTCCGTTGGCCGCCTTCGGTTTCCTCAACCCGGTGCTGGCCGGCGCGGCGATGGCGTTGTCGAGCGTCAGCGTGGTGAGCAATGCGCTACTGTTGAAAACCTGGAAACCCAAGGAACTGGAGGACAACCGATGAACATCGGCCAAGCAGCCCGCGAAAGCGGCCTGAGCGCGAAGATGATCCGTTATTACGAGACCATCGGTTTGCTCAAGGCGGCCCATCGCACCGACAGCGGTTATCGCGTGTACGGCGATGACGACTTGCACACGCTGGCGTTTATCAAGCGGTCACGGGACCTGGGGTTTTCACTGGAAGAGGTCGGCAAACTGCTGACCCTCTGGCAGGACCGCCAGCGCGCCAGTGCTGACGTGAAGGCGCTGGCGCGTCAGCACATTGACGAGCTCAACCGGAAAATTCTCGAACTCGGCCAGTTGCGCGACACGCTGCAGGATCTGGTCGAGCATTGCCACGGCGATCACCGGCCGGATTGTCCGATTCTCAAGAACCTTGAATCGGGGTGCTGCGCCGAACCTGTCCGTCAATAACCCACGTAGGAGCGAGCTTGCTCGCGATGGTGGTCAACGATAACGCTGCATGCCTGATACCCCGCGGTGGCCTCTGGTCCTTCGCGAGCAAAGCTCGCTCCTACAGTAGTTCCCCGGCGTCCAAGGATTTCGGCGGCGCACCCACAAAAAACCCGGCCGAAGCCGGGTTTTTCGTTAACCGATCACTGCATCCACGGCGGAGGCGGCTCTTCGGTCTTGTTCGGTGGCGCGTCATCTGCCGCGCGGACCGCTTGCTTGCGCTCTTCATCCAGGCGTGCGGCCTCGATTTCGCGCATGATCCCGCCGACGTCGGCCAATTCTTCCGGCTCGTCGAACTCGCCGGTCAAGACACTGGCCGGGTGCAAGGTGCCGGCTTCGTACAGCGCCCACATTTCCTTGGCGTATTTGGTCTTTTTCAACTCCGGGGCAAACCGCCCGAAGTAGGACGCCATGTTGCCCACGTCCCGCTCCAGCATGCTGAACGCGTGGTTGTTGCCTGCCGCGTCCACCGCTTGCGGCAAGTCGATGATGACCGGGCCGGTCGGGGTCAACAGTACGTTGAACTCGGACAGGTCACCGTGCACCAGACCGGTACACAACATCAGCACGATCTGCGAAATCAGGAACGCGTGATATTCACGCGCCTGGTCCGGCTCCAGCACCACGTCGTTCAGACGCGGCGCGGCATCGCCGTACTCGTCGGCCACCAGCTCCATCAACAGCACGCCTTCAAGGAAGTCGTAAGGCTGTGGAACCCGAACACCCGCGCCGGCCAGACGGAACAACGCCGCCACTTCGGCGTTCTGCCAGGCGTCTTCGGTTTCTTTCTTGCCGAACTTGGAGCCTTTGGCCATCGCACGGGCCTGACGGCTGTTGCGCACCTTGCGGCCTTCCTGATACTCGGCTGCCTGACGGAAACTGCGTTTATTCGCCTCCTTGTAGACTTTCGCGCAACGTAACTGGTTGCCGCAGCGCACCACATAAACAGCTGCTTCTTTACCACTCATGAGTGGGCGCAGCACCTCGTCGACCAGACCGTCCTCGATCAGGGGTTCAATGCGTTTTGGAGTCTTCATCAGCTTTTATTGGGGGTCCTTTATTACCAAACACGCGAAAGTCATTCGTTATACGGCAATCCACTCGTTCGGGGGAGGGGTTGCCGACCTATGAACGTTATGGAAGCACACAATGTGCCGAAAAAACCCGTCAAACCTGCCGATGTTCATCGGTCGCCAAGGATCATAGCCGAGCCGACAGCACTTGTTGGAGCAGGGATGCGAGGGGATTTGCGACAGAATCCGACATACCGGTCCAAACCCTTGGCAGGATTTTTCTCAACAGCCCTCAATTTCCTCCTCCGGCAGCCGAAGTCATCAGTAACAAAGTGAATTGTCCGACGATCGTTCCGACAGAAGACGATGGCGCACCCAAGGGATCGGATCCAACAAACCATTTACGGCTGCCTACAATTCCGCGAGTCATCTGCACTGCGTGGGCCTACAAAAAAAAACTGGAGCGCGGATGAACATCAAACAGAAGTTGACGTGGGCGTTTGCAATCATCGCCTGCTTGCCCGTGGTGCTGGTCGCCATTCTCGTGGTGCTGAACTTGCGCAGTGATGCCAAGGACAATTTCGTCAACAGCAGTGGCGGGGAAATTCGTCAGGTCAGCAATGCCATGCAGCTGTTTTTTGACGGCATCAGCCAGAACGTCGATTACCTGGCGAGCCAGCCATTGATCAAAGACTCCGACGACAGCCTCAAGACCTACATGAGCGCCAATGCGGAAAGCATTCCCCAGGGCGAGGCGGACAAAAAAGTCTTCGCCCTCCTCCAAAACCTGGGTAACAGTCACCCGTCCTATGCTTATGCCATTCTCGGCACCGCCGCGGGCGGTTATGTGTCGTGGCCCGACGATGCCAAGCTGAACAATTACGACCCGCGTCAGCGCCCGTGGTACAAGGCCGCCCAGGCCAAGCCGGGCAAGCCCTTCCGCACCGAGGCTTACTACTGGGCTCAGGACGATGCGACCTACGTCAGTACCGTACGCACTATCGACAACAAACTGGGCACCAACGGCGGTGTGGTCAGTATCGACGTGACGCTCAAGCAGCTCACCGAAATTGTCAAACAGATCAAGCTGGGCGAAACCGGCTACCTGATGCTGCTTGAAAACTCCGGCACCGTGCTGGTCGATCCGAAGCGACCGGAGCATAACTTCAAGGCCTTGAGTAGCCTCGGCGAGGGCTACGCGCAGCTGGCCAAGGCCGGTAAAGGGCTGGTGGAAGTCGAGCTGAACGGCGAGCGCTACATGGCCAACGTCTGGCCGTCCGAGCAGTTGGGCTGGACCTTTATCGGCCTGATCAAACAAAGCGACGTGATGAGTTCCGCCACTCAACTGACCTGGCTGATCGCGATTATCGCCGCCGTGCTGGGCGTGCTCTTCGCCGTCGTCGGCGCCAGTTTCGCCAGCGTCATCGTGCGACCGATCCGCAGCGTGGCCAGCGGTCTGGAAGGCATCGCCCAGGGTGAAGGCGATCTGACCAAAAACCTGCAGATCCGTGGCAGCGATGAAACCGCACAACTGGCCAACTGGTTCAACCAGTTCCTGACGGCGATTCGCAACCTGATTCAAAGCATTGGCGGCGCCGCGACCAAAATTCTCGCCACCTCCAAGAGCTCGACCCAGGTATCCAGCGACATGGCTGAAGCGGCCGGCCGTCAGCGTGAAGCCGTGGACATGGTCTCCACCGCGTTCCACGAAATGGTCGCCACCGCCAACGAAGTCGCGCGTTCTTGCAGCCAGGCCGCCGAATCGGCCGACAGTGGCCAGCGTCAGGCGCGTGAAGGTCAGCAGCAGATTGACGCGGCGGTGACCAGCGTCGACCGACTGAGCCAGGAAATCGAACAGTCGGCGCAGTCGATGCAACAGCTGGAACGCGACAGCAATGACATTCAATCGATTCTCGGGACTATCCGTTCCATCGCCGAACAGACCAACCTGCTGGCGCTGAACGCGGCCATCGAAGCGGCACGGGCCGGTGAACAAGGTCGCGGTTTTGCGGTGGTAGCGGACGAAGTGCGGGCGCTGGCCAAACGCACGGCAGATTCCACCGCGGAAATCGATGGCCTGCTCGGCAACCTTGCCAAGCGCACCAGCCAGGTGACTCAGCAGATGCACGCGAGCCTGGAAGTGTCCCAGCAGTCGGTGACCCGCATCGGTGAGGCGCGCAGCAGCTTCGGGCAGATTCGTGAATCGGTGGACGTGATCCGCGACATGAACACGCAGATCGCCACGGCGGCGGAGCAACAGCATCAGGTGGCGGAAGACATCAACCGGCACATCAGCCAGATTCATGGCGATGCGCAGTTGGTGGCGGAACTGGCGAACTCGGCGCGCCTGGATTCACAGAGCCTGGCAGGTCTGTCGAATGAGCTGGACGGGTTGGTTCGTCGGTTCAGAACCTGATCCCGAACGCACAGCAAAACAATGTGGGAGCGGGCTTGTTCGCGAAGGCGATGTGTCAGTCAACGACATGTCAACTGACACACCGCCTTCGCGAGCAAGCCCGGTCCCACAGCTTTCGATTAACGTTCGACTATTGCGGTGACACCCTGACCGCCCGCCGCACAAATCGAGATCAACCCCCGCCCCTTTCCAGCGGCATCGAGCAACTTGGCCAGGCTCGCTAGAATGCGCCCGCCGGTGGCGGCAAACGGATGCCCGGCCGCCAGTGAACTGCCTTTGACGTTAAGCCGGGTGCTGTCGATGGAGCCCAGTGGCGCGTCGAGGCCGAGGCGGGTTTTGCAGTACTCCGGGTCTTCCCAGGCCTTCAAGGTGCAGAGCACTTGCGCGGCGAACGCTTCGTGGATTTCGTAGTAATCGAAATCCTGCAAGGTCAGGCCATTGCGCGCCAGCAGACGGGGCACCGCGTAGACCGGCGCCATCAACAGCCCTTCGGCGCCGTTGACGAAATCCACCGCCGCCGCCTCGCAATCGCGCAAATACGCAAGAATCGGCAAGCCGCGTTCCTTCGCCCATTCTTCACTGCCCAGCAGCACCAGCGACGCGCCGTCGGTGAGCGGGGTCGAGTTGCCTGCGGTCAGGGTACCTTTGGCGCTTTTTTCGAAGGCGGGTTTGAGCGAGGCGAGTTTCTCCAGGGTCAGGTCCGGACGCAGGTTGTTGTCGCGGGTCAGGCCGAGGAACGGCGTCATCAGGTCGTTGTGCCAGCCTTCGGAATACGACGCCGCCATTTTCTGATGACTTTCCAGCGCCAATTGATCCTGCTCCGAGCGCGGAATGCTCCAGGTCTGAGCCATCAACTCGCAGTGTTCACCCATCGACAGGCCGGTGCGCGGCTCGCCATTGCGTGGGAACTCAGGGATCAGATGCCCCGGTCGAAGTTGCAAAAACGTTTTCAACTTATCGGCGGTGGTCTTCGCACGATTGGCTTGCAAAAGGATTTTGCGCAGGCCCTCGTTGATACCGATCGGCGCGTCGGACGTGGTGTCGACGCCGCCGGCGATGCCGCACTCGATCTGGCCCAAGGCGATTTTATTGGCCACCAGCAAGGCCGCTTCCAGGCCGGTGCCGCAAGCCTGTTGAATGTCATACGCCGGGGTGGTCGGCGACAACCGCGAGCCGAGCACGCATTCGCGGGTCAGGTTGAAATCCCGGGAATGCTTGAGCACCGCGCCCGCCGCCACTTCGCCGATGCGCAAACCGTGCAGATTGAATCGCTCGATCAGGCCTTCGAGCGCGGCGGTGAGCATCGCCTGGTTACTCGCGGTGGCGTACGGCCCGTTGGAGCGGGCGAAGGGAATCCGGTTACCGCCGATAATCGCGACGCGGCGCAGCTGAGTCATGAAAAGCTCCCTGTAAAATTCAAATACCAACACCAACCCATGTGGGAGCAGGCCTGTGGCGAGGGGATTTATCCCCGTTGGGTGGCGAAGCCGCCCCAAAAATCGGCTCCATCGGTACCAGGTACATTGTGTGCGATGGTTTTACGACTGCTACGCAGTCGAACGGGGATAAATCCCCTCGCCACAGGCCCGCTCCCACAGGTTCCGCTTTCCCCTGCAAGTTCTATCTGCAATTGTCCAAGCGTAGGCCTTATCTCGTGGATCGAACGACTGATTGCCATTCGTGGTCCACACTTTGAACCCCAGCTGCTGGAGCGCGTTCCATGTCTGACCGCTATATCGACTTCGCCAATTCGTCCATCGGCCATCGACTGGTTGGGGCCCTGGGTCTACCGCAGCCGGTGCGGCTTGAGCGCTGGCAAGCGGGCCGGCTTCGCCCGGTCGAAGGCGCGCTGCTGGTCGGCGGCGGGCCGCTGGCGGAAAAAGTCAGCGCTTTCGCCAATCGCCTGACCGATGCGATCTACAGCTACGGCACCGAGCCTTCGACAGCCACGGCGTGGATTCCCGACCACGGCCCCAAACTCAAAGCGGTGGTTTTCGACGCCAGCGATCTGGTGCACACCGATCAGCTCAAACAGTTGCGCGAATTCTTCCAGCCGCTGATGAAAAACCTCGATCACTGTGCACACCTTGTGATTCTCGGGCGCGCGCCGCAGACCTTGAGCGACCCGTTTGCCGCCAGCGCTCAACGCGCCATCGAAGGTTTCAGTCGTTCGCTCGCCAAGGAACTGCGCAGCGGCGGCACCTTGCAACTGATCCATATCGGCGAGGGCGCCGAGGATCAACTGGAAGGCCCGCTGCGTTTTTTTCTTTCGCCAAAAAGCGCATTCGTGTCCGGGCAAGTGATCGGTTTGAACGCCTGCGACACGCCGGTGACGGACTGGACGCGCCCACTGTCGGGGCGCAAGGCGCTGGTCACCGGCGCGGCGCGCGGCATTGGTGCATCGATCGCCGAAACTCTGGCCCGGGACGGTGCCGAGGTGATTCTGCTCGATGTGCCCCCGGCCAAAACCGACCTCGAAGCCCTTGCCGCACGCCTTGGCGGGCGCAGCATAACGCTGGATATTTGCGCCGAAGACGCCGCCGCGCAATTGATCGAACTGCTGCCCGACGGAATCGACATCGTGGTGCACAACGCTGGCATCACGCGGGACAAGACCCTCGCCAACATGACCCCGGAATTCTGGGACGCGGTGCTCGCGGTCAACCTCAATGCCCCACAAGTGCTGACCAAGGCACTGCTCGACAGCGGTACTTTGCACGACAACGGGCGAGTGATTCTGCTGGCGTCCATCAGCGGCATCGCCGGCAATCGCGGGCAAACCAATTACGCGGCGAGCAAGGCCGGATTGATCGGCCTCGCCCAGGCCTGGGCGCCACTGCTCAATGAACGCGGCATCAGTATCAACGCGGTGGCGCCGGGGTTCATCGAGACTCAAATGACTGCGCACCTTCCCCTCGGTTTGCGTGAAGCCGGCCGGCGTATGAGTTCGCTGGGGCAGGGCGGCCTGCCGCAGGACGTCGCCGAAGCGGTGGCCTGGTTGGCACAACCGGGCACCGGCGCGTTCACCGGGCAAGCGCTGCGGGTCTGTGGACAAAGTGTTTTGGGGGCTTAATGATGATCACCGATTGGCAAACACTCAACCGCGAACCCCACCTGCCAAGGTTGTACGTACAGGCCGCGACGCGCCGCAAGATCACCGGCACCACGCTGCCCCATGCGGGTTTGCGTTGCTGGGTCGATGTCGATCCAAGACGTTTGGGAGCCTACCGCGAGGTCTGCGGGTTTGCCGACAACGGTCTGTTGCCGCCCACTTATCCACACATCCTGGCGTTTGCGTTGCAGATGCAATTGCTGACCGCCAAAGAATTTCCGTTTCCGCTGCTGGGGCTGATTCACCTGAGCAACCGCATTCGGGTCTTCAGGCCCATGGGCGGGGTGAATCGCGTGCGGGTCAGTGTGCAGGTGCAGAACCTGCAACCTCACGCCAAGGGGGCGACCTTCGATCTGGTGACGACACTCGACGATCAGTTGGGGCCACTATGGGAAGCAGAAAGCCAGATGCTCTGTCGCGGGGTGAAACTCGAGGGCGAACCGGTCGAGGAAGTGCTGACTTCGACATTGCCGCTGATCGAAGTCACCCGCTGGAAAGCGCCGGCGGACATTGGCCGGCAATACGCCAAAGTGTCCGGCGATTACAACCCCATCCACCTGAGTGCAGCGAGCGCCAAACTGTTCGGCTTCCCCACCGCCATCGCCCATGGGTTGTGGAACAAGGCGCGGACACTCGCAGCGCTGAACGATCAATTACCGACCGCCAATGTCGAAATTGCTGTGCAGTTTCGCAAGCCGGTGCGGTTACCCAGCGACGTGGCGTTGCTCGCCAGTGTGGCAGGTTCCAGTGGCGATTTTCAGCTGGCGGGGGCCGGGGATCTGGAGCATATGGTCGGGCATTGGCGACCGGTTGCCTGAGTTTCAGTTTTCAGTCGCACCCGCAGCTATCCGGTCGTGAATGAGCTGGCGTTTACCTTGACGGCATCAAGGATCCCGGTTGACCAGAGGCTGCGGAAACTGGTTACTCAGCGTTTCCAGTAACCGTACGTGATAAATCGGCTTGCGAAACAGGCCGAGCACCTGCAGGCGCAGCAGTCACTGACATCCTCCATGTCGGCATGCCCCGACATCACAATCACTGGCAGATGCTGGCGTGACGTGTGCTCTCGCAACCGCCTGATCAACGACATGCCACTTTCTTCCGGCATGCGCAGATCCGTGATCACCAATCCGATATCAGGGTGCCGGGTCAGGTGCTGCAGTGCGAGTTTCACCGAGGTGGCCGTCAAACAATGAAAGCCCTCGCTCTCCAGCCACTCCGCCAACTCCAACAAGGCATCCTCCTCATCATCGACCAGGAGAAGTTGTTGACGAGAAAGCGCGGGAGCATTCATGGGCAACACCTGAAATGGACTAAGCGCTGACGGTAGAACCCCTTAGACAATTTGGCAATTTGCGTTGTTCCAGATAGAGACGTCCACTGTCGACGACCAGCACGGTGAACCCCAGAGCCACGGCCAGGGTCAACGCCGCCATCATACCGATCGCCCCCCCGTTGCCGGGCCGGGCCTTGAAACTGCCAGCGGGGAAACATCGCGCACTCCTTTGCCGGCGCACTGCCGAGCGCTACCTCCATGGGTGAAAAGCAGTGTAGACAAGGCCGGGCGAGCCTGCTGGCAACTCGCCAGCCCAGACAACAAAAAACCCTGTAGGAGCGAGCTTGCTTGCTCCTACAGGGTTTTGTGGTGTTTATCGGGGTGGGTAGTTGGCCAATATTCTGCCGACCGTTTCGCGTATTGCCGTGCTGCGATCCGACGGGTTCGTCGAGCGGCTGAGGATTTGTTCATCACTGCCGCGCCACACCAGCTTGCCGTCCTTGCCGTCGAGCATGTCGATCTGGATGATCGCCACTTTGTAGCTGACGTTGCGGGTTTCGGTGTACATCGGCCCGCCCCAGTAGCCATTCCATGGGTTACCCCAACCGCCGCCGTAGTTGGTGCTCACTTGTTGCTGACGGTCTTCGACGATCAGGTAGGTTTGCACCAACACATTGCCCTGGCTGCCAGCGGCGGCCGGGCGCAGGCCGCGCTGATCCAGTTGATCCTCCACCGATTGGCGGATGCGCTGTTCGGTCAGGTCGCTCTTGATTCGTGGGTCATCGGGGCGATATTGCAGGGCGGGGTCTTTCCAGCTCCAGCTGCGATAGGCGGCGAAGTCGCGACTGGCGTCGAAGTCTTGATTGACCTGGTGGGCGCAGGCACTGATGAGCGCAACCACGGCAAGTAGAGCGATACGGCGGAACATGAGGATTCTCCAGTCGAAGACATGAACCTGCGGAACGTTTCTTGACTATAGAAGTTAACTGGGAGGATACGCCGACATGGCCTTTTCCACAGCCTCCCGAATCGCATCGGCGCGCGCGCTTTGGCTGCTCTTGTTGCTGGTTTCACCGCTTGAACTCCAGACGGGCTGACCACTTTGAGCGTCGAACATGTCCACCTGCACCACCACGACCTGCTCTGAATAAGTCCGGATGATCGGCACCGTGTTGTACATACCGTAACCGCTGCCATAACCGCTGCCGTAACGGTTGTAACCGCCATAACCACCGCCGTAGTAACCGTAATCGTCGCGCTCCTGTCGCAAGCGGGTTTCCAGATGCACGTTGGCGCTGACGAACAGGTCCGCCGGGCGATTGTCATGCAGCGGACGCAAGCCGCGCTGATCCAGAGCGTTGCTCACGGCCTCGGCGACTTGCGCCGAATCCGCCCACGCCGTGCCCGGTGGCAGACGCCCGTCGAGCCAGGCCCAGCTGCGATAGCGTCCGTAGTCACGCGGCGGCGCCGGGTAAGCGCTGCGATCAAACGTGGTGGCTGCTTGCGGCGGTGCCGGTGGCAAGGGCTTGGAACTTGCCACATAAGGATTGGTGCCCTGGCAGGCCGCCAACCCCAGACAGATCACCAGTAACCCTGAACGACTTTTCATTTCACGCTCCGATCAGACCGGCCGACAGATCCAGTGCAAGTAACGCCCAAGTCCGGCAAAGCTTGGGTGGCGCCGGTGGGCCAGCTCCATTTCCAGCAAGTCCACCAGTTCGGCGCGGGCCTGGAATTCCACCGGCATGTAGTCGTGAAAAACACGCACCCCGCTCTGGGTTTCGACCTGCCACAGGCCTTCAAGTTGCGCCGCCAATTCACGCGGATCAAGCGGCTGCTGCGGGGTCAGGCTCTGCTTTTCACCGGCCATGTCATTCTTGCGCATTTTGCGGAAGTGGCCCTTGAGCAGGTTGCGGTAGATCAGCGCATCGCGGTTGTAGAAGGCCAGGGACAACCAGCCGTCCTGTTTTGTCAGTTGATGCAGCACCGGCAGGATTGCATGGGGCTCAGCCAGCCATTCCAGCACCGCGTGGCACAGCACCAGATCATAAGGCTCGGTGAGCTGACCGAGCAGGTCCTGCCACGGTGACTGAATGAACGTCGCGGTCTGCCCGGCTTCGGCAAAGCGCTGACGAGCGCCTTCAAGCATCGGCTCGGCAGGTTCGGCCAGTGTCACGTCATGACCGCGCTGGGCCAGCCACAACGACATGTGGCCCAGGCCGGCGCCGATGTCGAGTACACGCAGCGGGCGGTCCGGCAGGGTTTCGGCCAGGTCGGCCTGAAGCACCGCCAGACGGATCGCGCCTTTGGCGCCGCCGTAGATCTTTTCGGCGAAGCGAGTCGCCAGTTGGTCGAAATGACGGTCGCTCATCAGCTGAACCTCCGTTCACTGTCCGCGAGTTTGCTGCGCACCACTTCATTCATGTCCAACCCCAACTCGCTGCACAGCAGCAGCAGGTAGAGCACGATGTCGCCGACTTCCTGCCCGACATGGGCCAGTTTTTCCGCCGGTAACCGGCGCGACTGGTCTTCGGTCAACCACTGGAAGATTTCCACCAGTTCGGACATTTCCACGCTCGCGGCCATGGCCAGATTTTTCGGGCTGTGAAATTGCCGCCAGTCATTGCGGTCACGGATGGCGTGCAGGCGTTCGGTCAGTTCAACAAGGTTCATCGGGCTCTCCTGAAGGCGTATAGCTTCGGGGGGATGGAGAGTGAAGGCAAGTGGGATTCCCTCGCAGGAGCCGAGCTTGCTCGCGATAGCGGTGTACCAGGCGCCATTTTATGTAGGATGTACCACCGCCATCCGAGCAAGCTCGGCTCCTACAGGGAACTCGCCAGTGCGTTCAATGGCCCAAGGCTCAACCACTTACATCAGGACGTTAACGACATGCAGGTAGAAAGTTTTTTCGAATGGCTCGGCCAGGCGCTCGGCTCGGTCATCCGCTTTATCGTTGACGGCCTCAGCGGCCTGTTCAAACTGTTGAGCAACGCCGGCAGCAATTTTGTCGAAGGGTTGTCCCGCGCGCTGGGCATGGACACGTCGATCATCAGCATCATCGCGTTGATCCTGGGCCTGATGCTGTTGTGGTCGGCGATCCGGGCGTTCATGAATGCGTCGATCATCATGGGGATCATCTGGTTGCTGCTGGGGTTGTGGTTGTTGAGCTGGATTATTCACTGACACCACCAAACCCTGTGGGAGCGAGCTTGCTCGCGATGGCGGCCGTCCAGTTATTGTTGATGTGACAGACAGACCGCTATCGCGAGCAAGCTCGCTCCCACATTAAATCGGCGGTCCTTTATAGATTGTGCTCACCGCCCGCTACAATGCCCGCTCCCCAAGGAGCCTGCATGTCCAACCTGATTGCCGACTGGCGCGACCACCAGACCCATCGCCGGGTCTGGGCGCTGGCCGCGCCCATGATCCTCTCGAATATTTCGGTACCGCTGGTGGCGCTGGTCGACAGTACCGTTATCGGCCACTTGCCTCATGCCCATCAACTGGGCGCCGTCGCGGTAGGGGCCAGCCTGTATACCTTTCTCGCCTGGGCCATGGGCTTTCTGCGCATGGGTTCCACCGGGTTTGCCGCCCAGGCCGCCGGACGCGGGGATGGCGCGGCGTTGCGGCAGATTTTGTTGCAAGGTCTGTTGCTGGCGATGGGACTGGCCATTGCATTGGGCGCGCTGGGTATCCCGTTGAGCGGAGTCGCGTTGCACTTCATGCAACCCTCCGCAGAACTGGATCAACTGACCCGCGATTTTTTCCACACACGACTGTTCGGCCTGCCGGCCGCGCTGGCCAGTTACGCGCTGGTCGGCTGGTTCCTCGGCACGCAAAACGCCCGGGCGCCACTGGCGATTTTATTGAGCACCAATCTGGTCAACATTGCGCTGAACCTGTGGTTTGTCCTCGGTCTGGAGTGGGGCGTGGTCGGCTCAGCCCGGGCCTCGGTAATCGCCGAATGGACCGGCGCGCTGATCGGTCTGCTGATGACCCGCAAAGCCCTGCGCGCCTACCCCGGCCACATTGCCTGGGCCGCGTTGGCGCTGTGGCAGAGTTGGCGACCGTTGTTGGCGGTCAACCGCGACATTTTCATCCGCAGCCTGTTGCTGCAATCGATGTTTTTCCTGATTACCGTGCAAGGCGCGCGTCTGGGTGATGCCACCGTCGCGGCCAACGCTTTGCTGCTCAACGGTTTGCTGTTGACCGCCCATGCGCTCGATGGCCTGGCCCACGCGGTGGAAGCGTTGTGCGGACATGCGATTGGCGCTCGCGACCGAGATGCGCTGCGCCGCTCATTGGTCGTTGCCTGTGGCTGGTCGTTGTTGGCGAGCCTCGGGTTTGCCGTGCTGTTTCTGTTCGCCGGGCACTTGTTCATCGAAATGCAGACCGACATTCAGAGCGTGCGCGACACGGCGTTCATCTACCTGCCCTATCTCGCCACCCTGCCGTTGATCGCGGTTTGGAGTTACTTGCTCGACGGGCTGTTCATCGGTGCGACCCGCGCCCGGGAAATGCGCAACGGTATGGTGCTGACGGTGCTTCTGCTGTTGCCGTTTGGCTGGGCGTTGCAAGGTTTGGGCAACCACGGGCTGTGGATAACCTTCCTGCTGTTCATGGTGTTGCGCAGCCTGACCCTGGGGGCGATTGCCTGGTTTTTGCGCAATAACGATGGCTGGTTCAGCGGTAGAACTCACTGACCGGGCGTCGCCTTCACGAACGCCACGATCTGGTCCAGCACCGGCGCCAGACCGCGCATCGGTCGTGACATCGTCGCCACCAGCGTGGCGTGCCCGGGACGCGAAAAATACAAGTCATGCACCGGCACGCCCGCCTCCCGCAACTTGCGCGCGAGACCGCCCGTGTTGCGCACCGGGTCGACCAGATCATCGTCCGTCGCGGCCATCAGCAAAGCAGGCGGCGCGCCGCGACTGACATGATTGATCGGTTGCGACTTCGGTGGTGAATCCGGCCAATAAAACACCGGGCGCACGTCCGGATTTTTGATCGGCAAGAAGTCGTAAGGGCCGGCCAGGCCGATCCAGCCACTGAGGTTGTGCGGCGACAGGCCCACGCCGCCCAGCAAGCCGGGGTCCAACGCCAGCATCGCCGCGTTGTACGCCCCTGAACTGTGGCCCATCAGGTACAACCGTTGCGGACTCCCGGAAAACTGCCGAATGTGTGCATACGTCCAGGCCACTGCTTGCGCCCCATCCTCCAGAAACAGCGGATAACGCACCTGCGGATACAACCGATAGTCCGCCAGCACTGCAACAATCCCTCGCGAAGCCAGCGCCTCGCCGACAAAACCATAATCGCCGCGTGAGCCGCTGTTCCAGCTGCCGCCATAAAAAAATACGACTACCGGAGCGTTTTCCGCGGGATGGCGCGGTACATACACATCAAGTTTTTGTCGTGGATCATCACCGTAGGCAATGCCCTCGGTCTTGTCGAAACTGCCGTCAGGGGTCAGTGCATTCAGCAATTTCAACGGCGAGCACGCCGTCATCGCGAAAAGCAGAAATCCGCCGATTGCCAGGTTGAACAGTCGCTGGAAAGTGCTCGCCATGCAGGTCGAACCTCGTGTTCAGGATTGATCGTTTTGCCACCGTTGACGCAAGCAGTCGAGACGTTCCTGCTGCGTCAGCCCCGACAGCGGCGGCACCAGCAAAGCACGGGGGTACTGCAAGCGTAGCCATAACCAGCCATCGAGTACCGGTCGCTCGCTGAAACCCAGCGCCAGGCCTTCCTGCACATGAGCCCACAAGCGCTGGTAATCGGTGCCGCTGGATTGGCTCCAGTGCCAGGCATGCTGTTCCAGCAGGCAGGTCTGCAGCTTTTCCCGCTGACGAGGGCTGAGGCTTTCTTCGACCGCCAACGGGCTGACGACGAGCTCCGGATTGAGTAACTGCTGCCAGCCCTGACTGCCGATTGCGCGGTCGGCCCAGGTGCCGCCGAACCAGTGCAACTGGCTGATGGGACCCAGCCAGCGACTCAGTTCCAAGGCATCGCAGGCATCAAAAAAGTAGCTGGCCGTGTTGGGGTTGTAATAACTCAACAGGGCCCGGTGATGCAGTCCGAAGGTGACAAAGAGCATGCGCCGCAGATGTTCCAGCAACGGCGAAGACGACGCCTCGCTGACCACCAGCAGGCCACGCCAGACCTGCGTTTCGCTGTAGCACGACTCGGCCAGCGCCGGGCAGTTCCGAAGGTCAATCAGGACCGGTCCGTCTTTGCGCAGCGCGTGCAATTCTGTGTCCTCGAACAACCAGAACCATTGGGCCTGCGCGACCGTCTGTTGCAGCCGTGCCGTCGCCTGAGGTGCACTCGGCACATCCAGCAACAGCCATTGCGGGGTCGCGCCGATCATGCCGCACCGCTCTGGCCAAACCCGGTCACCGCCCGACAGGTGCACAGCGCCTGTGGGCAATGAATGAAACTGCCGCCGCCAGGCAACAGACACAGCAGCACTAAAGGCTCGCCCGAGCGCAGGAGTTCCAGCAACCCAGCCTCGGGCGAACTGTTTTCTGTCGGCCTGGCGACGTCGGCGTCTTCGACCGTCGAGGGTGTGGGCAGAAACCCGCAAATCAAGGGCTGATCCGGATCGCCCTCGATGAAGCTCACCACCACTTCGGTGCCCGCGCTCAGCGGCGAGACGCTCGGATCTTCCAGCTCAGCGGCCAGCGGTAACCAGCAATGGCTGGGTATTGCGCCTTCGCCCTGATAGAGCCAGTCAAACTGCACGGCCACCGGCCGGGAGGGATCCGGCCCAGGCTCATCGACATCGACCACCCAGGCGCGTTGCAGGCTGTGCATCCGCGGTTTCAGCGCGCAAGCGGGCGGGACGAAGGGTGCCTCCCAATGAATCGCGCGGATCTGATTGCTGTAGGGGGCCAGTGGGTCCTGGCTGCCCTGATGTTCGACGTGGGTCAGCAGCCACAGATGATTCCACTCGGTGACCGGGTGGCCGGACAACGGCATCAACTGACCACTGCGCAACGTCGTCAGGTCTGTACGACCTTCGGCACTTGGGGCGGCACGCGGCCCCGCCTGAAGGTGAAACTGCCGCACCGCCGGCTGCGCGTTATCGACCTGAAATTGCGCGCTCGCGCCGAGACGAAAATGGACGCGGCCGTCACCAAACACCACGCAGTGACCGCGCGCGTTGTGCTCGAAGTGGTAATGCAGGCATTCCTGCGCGCACAGGCGCTGGAGAAACTGCAAATCCGATTCTCGATACTGCGTGCAGAAATCACGAAGCGGGTAATCGCCATTCAGCTCGAAGCGTCGATCCTTGCCCGTGATGCCGTGTTCCCTGAGCACCTGGCTGATAATCTCGGGCACCGAGAGGTCGCTGAAAATTCGCCGACTGAAGCGCTGGGAAAGGCAAGCCAGCCTCGGCCTCAGACGCACATGACAAAGCCTGACGGCAGGGCCATGGTCACGCTGGACGAGTTCGTGCAACAGGCCATGCAATGCGTTGCCCTCAGGCGCGAAATGCAAAACGGCCGGACGGTACAGCAGGCTTGCCAGGTCGAGCGTCGGATCATCGATCAGCAGATCCAAGTCGAACACAAAAGGCTCGCTGATCGCTTCTCTACCGGTAAAGGCCAGGACTTCGAAAGGGTCGGGCAAACCGGCTACATCCAGACGAAATGAAGGTTCGTTGACTGGATCGAACATCGGCGATTCTCTACAGGAGGGGCGGTCGGGGATTCTCGCCGAGAGACATGCCCGAGTAGAGTGCCGAAGTACAACTTAGGAAATGACCTACGCGAAAAGAGGACGATTTGGCTTGGTTAGCCGGGAAGGTAGGATGTTTCGCTGAAAAAAGAAGAACCGCCGCACCAGGTCATCTGAAATTTCCGCAGCGTACGGAACATTTTCAGACAACCTGATGAGAACGGCGACTTACCTCAAGAAGACAGGTAAGACGAACGGGTCAGGCCCAGACGCAATGCGTCGAGGAACTGGGTGCGCTCGGCGGCAGTGATACGCGCACTGGCGCACTTGTCGCGGTAGTGGGTCATCAGTTCTTCCGGCGACAAATGCACGTAACGCAGCATGTCTTCGATGGTGTCGTGGGTTTCGATACCCGCGTGGTACACGCTGCCATCGGCATTCTGGTAGATGTTCACCGAGTCGGTGTCACCGAACAGGTTGTGCATGTCGCCAAGAATTTCCTGGTAGGCACCGACCAGGAAGATGCCCAGCAAGTAGTCTTCACCTTCGTTCAGTCCGTGCACCGGCAGACTGGTTTCGATGCTCTGCTCGTCGACGTACTGCTTGATCTTGCCGTCGGAGTCACAGGTCAGATCCTGCAGCACAGCGCGGCGCAGCGGCTCTTCGTCGAGACGGTGCAACGGCAGGATCGGCAGAACCTGGCCGATGGCCCAAGTGTCCGGCAGGCTCTGGAACACCGAGAAGTTGCAGATGTACTTGTCGGCCAGCTTGTCGTTGAGTTCGTCGAGCACCTGGCGGTGCGAACGCTGACGCGCTTTCAACGAGTTGTGCAGGCGACGGCACACGGCGAAGTAGCATTGCTCGGCCAGGGCTTTTTCGGCCAGGGTCAGCTTGCCGTCGGCGTACTGGGTGGCCACGTCGCTCATGTAGTGGGTGGCGCGCCAGTAGGTTTCGGTGACCATTTCGATGTCGGTCGGGCCAAGCAGGTCAACCAGCCATTGCACGGTTTCCGGCAGCGCTTCCTTGTTTTCGATCTGCGGTACGTCGTCGTTGTGTTTCTCGACGTCGGTGACCTGTACCACCAGCATGGCGTGGTGCGCGGTCAGGGAGCGGCCGCTTTCGGAAAAGATGTTCGGGTGCGGCAGGCTCTGCGCGTCGCAGAATTCCTTGAGCATCCCGACCACGACACCGGCGTAATCGTCCATGTCGTAGTTGATCGAACTGGCGTTGCGCGAGTGCGTGCCGTCGTAATCGACGCCAAGACCGCCACCGACATCGATATGGTCCACCGGCAGGCCGAGGTTGCGCAGTTCGCCGTAGTAACGAATCGCTTCCTTGAAGCCGTGCTGGTAGTCCGCCAGGTTGGCGATCTGCGAGCCCATGTGGAAGTGCAGCAGGCGGATGCCCTGATCCAGGCCGGCCGCGCGGAAACGCTCGACCACCGACAGCAGTTGCGCTGCCGACAGACCGAACTTGGATTTCTCGCCGCCGGTGTCTGCCCACTTGCTCGATGCCAGGGACGACAGGCGCACGCGCAAACCGACCTGAGGCTTGACCTTCAGCGAAGCGGCTTCTTCGATCACCAGCTCTACTTCGGATTCTTTCTCGATCACGATGAACACGTTGTGGCCAAGCTTCTGGCCCATCAGTGCCAGACGAATGAACTCGCGATCCTTGTAACCATTGCAAACGATGGTGCCGCCCTTCGGCGCCAGCGCCAGTACGGCCAGCAGCTCCGGCTTGGAGCCGGCTTCCAGACCGATGGACACGTCCTGGGTAGCGATGATGTTCTCGATCACCGCTTCTTGCTGGTTGACCTTGATCGGGTACAGCGCGGTGTACTTGCTCTGGTATTCAAGGCGCTCGATGTTGGAATCGAAGGCACCGGTCAACTGGCGGACGCGATCTTGCAGAATGTCAGGAAAACGCACCAGCAACGGCAAGGACAGGCCGCTTTTGCGCAGCTGGTCGACTTGCTCGAAGAGGTCGATAGGCGAACTGTTCGGACCGTTCGGACGAACCTCGACGCGACCGGCGTCATTGATCGCGAAATACCCGGCCCCCCAATGGCGGATCCCGTAAACACTGCGGCTGTCCGCAACTGTCCATTGGCTGCCATCGTCTTTGCGTGTGCGTCGTACGGACATTGAAGTCCCCTATAAAGAAGTCATAGAGCGTCGCCTGGGTTCAGGCCGGCGCAGTCTAAAGGATGAAAATGACGGTTCGTCAACGAGGGGATAGACCTCGCTGACCGCAGTGAGTTTAGAAACCGATCAGAACAGCCTCTGTGAAAACCATGTAGGCGACGCCGGACCCGGGTTGAATCAGGGCCGGATCAAGCCGGGCGTGGTTTTCACAGAGGCTGCTAGCCGCCGGACTTCTTTGCCTTGAAACCGAGTTTGATCAGCTCGCCCAACAGCAGCTCGACATGATCGCCCTGGATCTCAATGATTCCGTCTTTCAACGCCCCACCGGTGCCACAGCGTTTCTTCAACGTGGTGGCCAGGTCCTTGAGTGCGTCTTCAGCCAACGGCACGCCGGTGATGGTGGTCACCGTCTTGCCGCCACGGCCCTTGCTTTCGCGACGCACGCGAGCGATGCCGTCGCCGGCCGGGATAACGGTCTGTTTGCAGATGCAGGCGTCCACCGGTTTACTGCATTCCGGGCAATGACGACCTGCGTCGGTGGAAAATACCAGGCCACCAAGGGCGGCGAAGGATGCGGCTTTTTTGGCCACCGGCAATCCTCTTGGGAGGACAAAGACTGGTCGCGGCACTGGTTGCCATCGACCGCGAAGCCCCACTCAGGCAGGGGCAGCGCTACTGAAACGGTACAACATTGTAGGAGCGATGCTTGCTCGCGAAGAACGCAAGGACGATGCGTACAATCTGGATGCACGCGTTATCGTTAACGTCCATCGCGAGCAAGCTTCGCTCCTACAAAAAGCAATGCCGGTTCAGTTTGAAAAGGTCGCGCAGTGTAACGGCAAAAACGCCGATTGCTAAGAGCCAATCGACGCCAATTCATGCCTCTTTTGCGACGCCTTCCCCGCGAGCCCGGAGATAGCGCTTCAATGCGGCCAGAGAGTCCGGGCAATAAGGCTTTTGCTGGATTTCCCGCATGACCTGATCGATCGGAATAAAGCGCGCTTCCAGCACTTCCTCCGGTTGAAGGATCAACGGCCCGTCCCACACCGCCGAAAACGCCGAACACCAGAGGCGATTGCCGGTGTCTTCGAAGAAAAAATGGTCATGGGCGGTCAGTTCAACGCCGCTCACACCGAGCTCTTCTTCCAGTTCACGGGCTGCCGATTCGGCGTAGGTTTCGGTGGCCAGCACCATCCCCCCTGCCGCGACGTCCCAGTAACCGGGATAAATCGCCTTGCTCAAGGTGCGCCGATGCACGCAGAGTTCGCCGGCGGAATTGAACAGCATGATGTACGTACCGCGCCCGATCAGCCCGCGCCCGCGCAAGTCGGAGCGGACCAGGGCGCCGAGCAGGTTGTCCTGCTCGTCGACCCAGGCGATCTGTTCGGCATCCGAGGCCGCGCGATGGGCGGCCTCTTTGGCGCTATCGTCCATGACTTAGCCCTGATTGAGCAGCTGACGCAGATCGATCACTGCGGCGTTGGCGCGGGAGATGTAGTTGGCCATCACCAGCGAGTGGTTGGCCAGCACGCCAAAGCCGCTGCCGTTGAGGATCATCGGGCTCCAGACCGGCTCTTGCGAGGCTTCCAGCTCACGAATGATCTGGCGCACACTGACCGTCGCGTTCTTCTTCGCCAGTACATCGGCGAAGTCGACCTCGATGGCGCGCAGCAGGTGGGACAGCGCCCACGCCTGACCGCGTGCCTCGTAGAACACGTTGTCGATCTGCATCCACGGGGTTTCGACGATCTCTTCGTCAACCTGTGGCACCTGACCCGGCGCGACCACTTCGGTTTTCAGCGCGGTGTTCAATTTGACCCGACCAACGCTGGCCGACAGCCGTTGCGACAGCGAACCCAGACGAGTGCCCACATCGCCCAGCCAGTTGTTCAGGTTGTCGGCGCGAGCGTAGAACAACGCATTCTTCTGCGAAGGGTCGGACAGACGCGCCTGGTAGCGGTTAAGAGAATTGATGCCTTCCTGATACTCGGACTCACTGGATGGCAGCACCCAGCTTTTATTGTCGAAGTTGAAACGCGGTTCGGCCTTTGCCAGATCAGAGTCTTCGGCCGATTGCGATTGCGAACGGGCGAAGTCTTTGCGTAGCGCACGCGTCAGGTCGCGGACCTGGACCAGCACGCCATATTCCCAGCTCGGCGTGTTATCCATCCACAGGCCCGGCGGCAAACGGTCGTTGGAGATGTAGCCGCCCGGTTTGGTGAGCAAGGTGTCGGCAACGGTCTTGAGGGTTTCCACCGTGGTGTAGCCGATGACCATCTGCTTGCCTTCTTTCTCGGCAGCCACCTGGGCATTCTGCTGAACCGGAAACAGCGCCGGCTCCTGGCTCCAGTACCAGCCAAGCGCAATGGTCACAATCAGGTAAAGGCCGATCAACGTGGCCAGCGCGCGGCTGAACAACAGGCCGCCGATGTAACTGCGGGTGGCCGATTTCGGTTCAGCGGCACGTTCAGGCGCGCTGCCCGCGCGGTTCTTCCAGTCCAGCATGGCGATATCCTTTCAATCACTTGAGTTCATCGGTTTCGACCACAACCATACAACAACGTGCCTTTGCCCGGCACCCGTCGTCGGGTTATGGGGGGAAATTACCGTTGAACTCTAGTCGTACTGCCCGGATTAAACGCCAATGATCTTCATGGAAATCTGCTGCACCTCAGCCGCGATAAACAGATGTGCGATGCCCTTGCCGTCGGTTCTGCGCGGCGCCGTGTCACCCTTCACCGTCGCGAGGTAATCGCGCTGTGCCAGCCGCTCGCCCGTGACGCTGTCTACGAGCCGAAAGAGTCTTGGCGATCGCTTGGGCTGCGCGGGCGGATTGTGCAGCAGCTCGATGATTTTTGGATCAAAGGCCCCCTCCGGCATTGTCCACTCCACGTAGTCGGCTTCGGGCTTTACCAACCACCACTCTCCCCGCTCGATCCGGTCAAGCACTTCGCTGTCGAGATTGGTTGGCAGGCCTGCCCGCAACTCGTCCAGGCCTTCGACCGATTGGCGATCCAGCATTGCCTGGCGCACCAGGTCCCGCGCCTGTTCGCAGGCCCACGCATGTTGTCGCTGCCAGTCGGACAGAAGGTTCTCGCTGACCAATTTCACTCCTGCACCCCGCTGTTCCATTCATCGCAACCCAGGGTGCGGCTGATTTCATGCCGCCAGTTAATTCGCCGATAACTGAAGTGGACCTTCTCAAGTTGAGTGACGTACGCAGTGCCGGGATCCTGGCAATGTGGCATAAGCACTTCCGAACCGACGATCACCGCATCTTCCAGCTCCATCGTATAGAAATGTTCTTGAATGCCCCGAGCCGAGGTGCGGTACCACTCGACGCGGCACTGGGTAAGCAATTCTCCCGAACACAAAGCGTTATTTATCAGCGGCGACGCTTTGTCGAGGGTCTTGGTAATGATCAGGGGCTTATGCATCCGTCGTCCGGCGCCTGACCCTTTAGGTACGAAGATGCCGTGGCTCAGGGCCTGAATCATGATTTTGTCCTCCCGACCCAGTTGGTAGACGTTGCCGACGGACGCCTCGGTGAAGGCGCCGGCGCTGATCAGGCCTTGGCTTACCCCGTGGAGAGTCATGAAGGCGGGCGTTGGCATACGGAGGCTCCTTTTTTATTTGGGTTGTGGGGCGGGAAAGTGAGAAGGTTCGTCGTACATGTCTTCGATTTCGTCGAAGGGAATCCAGGGTTTGGCGAGTGCGAGGGTGATGAGGTAGCGCTCTTCGGTGGGGTTTCTGTAGTCCCTGAAGCGGCCCACAACCAGCGAGACCTGATACTTGTCATCCGCTTGCCAAAAGGATCGCCCGGCAAGAATTCCTTTCCTCAAGTAGTCCCGCCACTCGGGGGTGTCGTCGATTGTGGGGTTGTTTCGTAGCCCCTTCGCGACCCAGCCTTTAGCGCGAAACTGGTCTTGCAGGTCGAGAACGACTTTCAGGGTGTCGTCAATCAGTAAGGGTTCGATCTGCGGCGACATACGAACGTCTTCAATGACGTTGTCGTTGAACGTAACCGCAAAAAAACGCGCCAACGGCGTCTCAAATCCATATTGCGGATCAATAAATCGCAAGCGAGCATCGGTCTTGGGAATTCCGCCCCAGACATGTCCGCGTATGAGTGGACTAAAGGGGGCCGTCGAGTTTTTGCTCATCTCTTCGTATGTGCCGCCGATTTCCAAAACAATCTCCGGGTCGTCCCAAAGAGGCTGCTGTAAATGACGTATCGCGGCCACCATCAAAACAGCCAGAAACAGCAAGCCTGCGCCATGACGCAAATAGGGACAACGCTGCCACAGATTCACAGATTTACGCCGCCCGCTGCGATTTCGTTAATCGACTGCACCAATGCACTACGGTTGTCATCGTTGAGCATGTGGTCGAAGCGTGCTGCTGCCCGAAGTACGAATGCCATCCTCTGGTTGATGTCCGACAAATCCGCGAGCGGGCTGTTGTCAAACTCGATGGTGCGATCATCTTCGACACGCTGGCACTGGCTGGTGAGGGTCAACTCGATGGCCTGAGCGACACCGGAAGGGAAACCAGTCACGTAAGATGCATGGTTGCCGCGCAGCAAGGACACCAATTGCCGATCCTCATAAATAGTTGGTTGGAGGATGTTGCGCTGCTCGTGCCAAGCTAAATGCTCGACGCTCGAGGTGATACTTCCGGCTTCTATTGCCTCGAAAGCGTCAAGTATTTCAAAGTAACTCTTGCCGAAACGGAGCTTTTCCTGCCCCACGGGCCACAACACCGGAAACTTCAAATGCCCATAAATTCCCATCCGGGCTTCCAAGCATTTCTTAAACTCCCGCCACCCACGCTTCGCATAAAACTCATGCAACGGAAAAACATCGAGAAACAGCGTGGTATTCCCCAGCGCCATCATGTCGTGCACATGCTGGAACTGCTGCTGCACCAAGGACAATTCCTCGCTTTGTGAACGAAAATCCACCGAAGGCACAGGATTGCGCGCATCTGCTTCCTTATAGTCACGCACCTCTTGCGCCTGCTCGGCCATTCTGTCCGGCGTGAACAGCCCGGACTCGCGGCGACTTTCACGCACGCGCTCCCGCGCTTCCCGCTCGTCGCGGATGAGTTCGATACTGTCTGCGGCATGAAGCAATCCGCAGCCCACTTGCTTGGAGGCAAACGCCGCCAGCCCCGCCCACTGGAACCGCGAGTCGTGCAGCCACAATCGGGCGTAAGCCGCATTGATCGCACGGTTGCGTTCCACCGGATCCGCGATCAAAACGCCGCCGGGGGCGACAATCTCCTCTGCCGCCCGCTGGTAGTGCCGCCATAAACAGGCGCACGTCAGAATCGGCACCTCGGTCACCAGCGTCCGTTCGCCGTAAAGCCTCTCTTCTTTACATTCACAGTCGGCCACGGGAGTGGTGTTCTGGTTCAGAGGCTGCTTGTCACAAGGCTGATTTTTGAAACACTGAGTCATAATCGGCGGATAGCGTTAAAGAGAATTCGTGAACCCTAACAGCCACTGAACCCGGGCGAATCCAGCCAGTAGCAAATCAGAATTTCCTGATAGGCATTCTTCCGAGGGGTTACAGATATTTCGTACAAACCAGCCCAAAAGCACCGAAACGTTGCCGACACTGACGTGAATCTGGATCAGCTAATAGCCCAGGGTGAACCTACTTTTACTTGGGTTGTGGGGCGGGAAAGTGAGAAGGTTCGTCGTACATGTCTTCGATTTCGTCGAAGGGAATCCAGGGTTTGGCGAGTGCGAGGGTGATGAGGTAGCGCTCTTCGGTGGGGTTTCTGTAGTCCTCGAAGCGTCCCACAGCCAGCGTGACCTGATACTTGTCACCCGCTTGCCAATTGGAATGCCCGCGCAGAATTCCTTTTCTCAGATAAGCCCGCCATTCAGGCGTATCGGTGATCGTCGGGTTCTTTCGCAACCCTTTTGCCTCCCAGCCTTGGGCGCGAAACTGGTCTTGCAGGTCGAGAACGACTTTCAGGGCGTCGTCGATCAGTAATGGTTCGATCTGTGGCGACATACGAACGCCTTCAATGACGTTGTCGTTGAATGTAACGGCAAAAAAACGCGCCAAAGGGGTATCGAAACCATATTGCGGGTCGATAAATCGCATGCGAGCATCGGTCTTGGGAATTCCGCCCCAGACGTGTCCGCGTATCAGGGGACTGAACGGGGCCGTCGAGTTTTTGCTCATCTCTTCATATGTCCCGCCGATTTCCAAAACTATTTCCGGGTCGTCCCAAAGAGGCTGCTGTAAGTGACGTATGGCGGCGGCCATCAAAACAGCCAGAAATAGCAGGCCTGCGCCATGACGCAAGTAGGAACGCCACTGCCACAGGGTCACAGATTTACGCCGCCCGCTGCGATTTCGTTAATCGATTGCACGAGTGCAGGACGGTTGTCATCGTGGAGCATTTGATCAAAGCGTGCTGCAGCCCTTAGTACGAACGCCATTCTTTGGTTGATGTCCGACAGATCTGCGAGCGGGCTGTTGTCAAACTCGATGGTGCGATCATCTTCGACACGCTGGCATTGGCTGGTGAGGGTCAACTCGATAGCCTGAGCGACACCGGAAGGAAAACCAGTCCCGTAGGATGCGTGGTTGCCGCGCAGCAACGTCACCAGTTGCCGGTCGTCATAAATGGTTGGCTGGAGAATATTGAGCTGCTCATGCCAGGCTAGATACCTGACGCTCGCGGCGATACTTCCCGACTCTATCGCCTCGAAAGCGTCAAGTATTTCAAAGTAACTCTGGCCGAAAGGAAGCTTTCTCTCCCCCACGGGCCACAACACCGGAAACTTCGAATGCCCATAAATTTCTTCCCGGGCGCCCAGGCATTTCTTGAACTCCTGCCACCCACGCTTCGCATAAAACTCATGCAACGGAAAAACATCCAGAAACAGCGTGTATTCCCCAGCGCCATCATGTCGTGCACATGCCGGAACTGCTGCTGCACCAGGGATAGTTCCTCTCCTCCAGAACGAAAATCCAACGAAGGCACCGGATTGCGCGCATCCGCTTCCTTATAGTCACGCACCTCTTGCGCCTGCTCAGCCATCCTGCCCGCAGTCAACAGTCCGGACTCACGACGACTATCGCGCATGCGCTCCCGCGCCTCGTGCTCTTCGCGGATAAGTTCGATACTGTCCGCCGCATGCAGCAACCCGCATCCCACCTGTTTCGAAGCAAATGCAGCCAACCCCGCCCACTGGAACCTCCGATCGTGCAGCCACAGCCGAGCGTAAGCCGCATTGATCGCACGATTGCGCGCCACTGGATCAACGATCAGAACCCCGCCGGGAGCAACGATTTCTTCCGCCGCGCGTTGGTAATGACGCCATAGGCAGGCGCACGTAAGAATCGGCACCTCGGTCACCAGCGTCCGCTCGCCATAAAGCGTCTCTTCTTTGCATTCACAGTCAGCCACGGGGGTGGTGTTCTGGTTCAGAAGCTGTTTGTCGCAAGGCTGTACTTTGAAACACTCGGTCATGGCTGGAACTGCGTCTAGGGGAATCCCTGAACCCTATCAGCCACAAATCACCCCTGAATCCCGCTGTCGAAAAATCAGAATCAGCTCACAAGTAACGCGCCTACGGGTTACAGATATTTCGTACAAATACTCAGTAGATGCTCTGTGGAACCCGAACCCCGGGCCTTTCAAAATCAAGAACGTCTTGTTTTAAGACCGACCAGTCACAAACTGAATGACCTCGCTCAGCAGATTATTGACGTACGACACTCATCCAATCGAAAAGAGGTGCTAGCATAGAGCCACCAGTCGATCTCAGCATGCACCCTAACTAGTAGTCAGGATATGACCGAGCCAGAAGACCCCAGCCGTGAGCGCCTCAAGCACCATTTTGCCCAGCGGGTAATTCATCAGGCGCGTCAAATTCTAGAGATCTGGCAGCGCCTGCAACGCAGTGAGTGGTCCGCCACCGATTTATCGGAACTGAGCGAGGCCAACCTGCGCCTGCTGCGTTTCGCCGAGCGTTTCGAACAACCGGAACACATCCAGCTGGCGCGCCACATCGGTCAGTCGCTGGAAGCTGTCGACGCCAATCGCGGACGCCTGAGCAGCGACCTGATCACCGATCTCAATCGCCTGATGCAGCGCTTGTCACGCACTGGCCTGCGCCATGGCGATCAACTCGAACAGACCTTCCTGCCACCGTTGCGCAAGCCGATCTATGTGATGCTGCAGGATCACGACCGTGCCGAGCGCCTGGCCAAGCAGCTGGAATTCTTCGGGCTCAGCGCCCAATCCCTCGACAGCGTGGCCGCGTTCCGCACGGCGATGGTCGAACGATTGCCCGCCGCGATCGTCATGGACGTGGACTTCAGCGGTCCCGGCATCGGCCTGAAACTCGCCGCAGAGGCTCAGATCGGTCTGGATGAACCGTTGCCACTGTTGTTTTTCAGCCTGCTCGAAACCGACACCCCGACTCGCCTCGCGGCGGTGCGTGCAGGAGGTCAGGAATTTCTCACCGGCACCCTCGAAGCCTCGAGCCTGCTGGAAAAGATCGAAGTCCTGACCTGCGTCGCCCAATACGAACCCTATAAAGTGCTGATCATCGACGACTCCCGCGCCCAGGCCTTGCACACCGAGCGCCTGCTCAACAGCGCCGGGATCGTCACGCGGACCTTGATCGAGCCGATCCAGGCCATGGCCGAACTGGCGGACTTCCAGCCCGACCTGATCATCCTCGACATGTACATGCCGACCTGCACCGGCACGGAACTGGCCAAGGTGATTCGCCATAACGACCGCTACGTTAGCGTGCCGATCATTTACCTGTCAGCCGAAGACGATCTGGACAAACAGCTCGACGCCATGAGCGAGGGCGGCGACGACTTCCTGACCAAACCGATCAAGCCGCGCCACCTGATCACCACCGTACGCAACCGCGCGGCGCGCGCACGCAATCTGAAAGCGCGGATGGTCCGCGACAGCCTCACCGGGTTGTACAACCACACGCACATCCTGCAATTGCTCGAAGACTGCTCGTTTCGCGCCCGCCGCGAGTGCAAGCCGTTGAGCTTTGCAATGCTCGACATCGATCATTTCAAGCGGGTCAACGACACTCACGGGCACCCGATGGGTGACCGTGTGATCAAGAGCCTGGCGCTGTTCCTCAAGCAGCGCCTGCGCAAGACTGACTTCATCGGCCGTTACGGCGGCGAAGAGTTCGCCATCGTCATGCCGGATACCGATATCGAAGCGGCCTACAACGTTCTCGATGAAATTCGTCAGCGCTTTGCGGAAATTCATTACCCCGCTCAGCCTCAGGACCTCTGGTGCACCTTCAGCGCCGGGGTGGTCGAGCTGTGCGAAGACTCCGACGGTCTGATGATGGCCAGCCAGGCTGACGAGGCGCTGTATCGAGCCAAGCACGCCGGGCGCAACCGCGTACAGGCGGCGCGGACATCAAAGCAAAGTGCCACCTTTTCATCGGAATCTAGCCATTCCGTCACAACCTTGTAACAGAAACGCAATAACTTCAGGCACTTACCATTCTTCCGTTGGTAGTCCCGCGATGCGCCTGAAGCTGCTGACCAATCTCAACACCCTCCTTTTAGTCGCCGTGTGCGTGGCCCTCGGCGCCACGCTCTGGTGGTCGCAAAAAGCCCTGGAACGCCCATATTTGTTGATGGAGCGTTACCTGGGGTTGTCTCAGCAATTTCAGAATGAAGTGGCGCGCAACGTCGAGGATTACCTCGCCAGCGGTGATGCCTTGCGCCTGAGCAGTGCCGGCCAGGCCATCGATGCATTGCAAAAGGAACTCGGTGAATTGCCGCCGGCCTTGGCCGACACCTTGCGCCCGAGCCTGTCGAACCTGGATGAATTCAGCAAAACCGACCTGTTGGCCGCCGGTAAACTCGCGGGCGACCCGCAAGCCCTGTTGTTGCAAGCCGAACGCGAGCTCGGTGCCAGCCTCGATCAGCTCAGCCAGTACGCCAGCGGCAACGCGACTTACCTGACGCCTTTACTGACCGCCTCTCAGCATCTGGGCAAACTGTCGCTGGCCCGAGACAAACTGGTCAGCAGCGGTCGCAGCGAGCTGGCGGCCGACGTTGAACGTGAAGTCACTAACATCCGCGCCCAGGCCGAATTGCTGAACGCCTTGCCGCTCTTGGGCGTGGCCAGCAAAAGTGAATCGAGCACTGACGACTTCGCCGCGATGATGGGCCTGGAGAACACCGAAAAAGCTGCGGCCGAAGATGCTGGCGTCGGACTCAAGCGCGAACTCAACAGCCTGCTGACCCGCTATCCCGCAGAGCTTGCACGTACCCGCGACCAAATCCGCAAACGCGCTGATCTCAGCGCCGCGACGCATCTGAAGATCGCTGCGGTGCAGCAGGCCATCGCCGGACTGGAACCGGTGGTCCGCGCCCAGCACGGGCACATCCAGAGCGAAGTGCGGCTCATGCAAGGTGTAATGATCGGCCTGATTCTGCTGATAGCGCTGCTCATCGACACCTTGCAACGGCGTCTGGCCCGAACCCTGACCAACCTCGCGCCGGCGCTGTCGACCTGGGCCGAGGGTGACTTCAGCCAGGACATAGAATTGGGCAAGACCAATCGCGAGCTGCATGACATTCAAGCCTCGCTCAACCGCTTGCGCGCCTATCTCGTCGATCTGGTAGGGACCATTCGCCTCAATGCCGAACAGGTTGCAGGCAGCAGCCGGACCCTGGCCGAATTGAGCAATGACCTGCACAGCGGCGCCGAGCATCAGGCAGGTGACACGGCGCTCATCCGTGATTCTCTCGGTGAACTGGAAGCGACCATTCAACAAGTCGCCGGCGACGCCAGCCAGGCCGCTGACGCCAGCCGCCATGCCGGACTGGCGGTGGAGCATGGGCAAAAAGTCATCGGGCTGAGCCTCACCGGGCTGCACGCGCTGGTCGATGAAGTGCAAGGCAATGCACAGATGATCGAACACCTGGCCTCGGAATCGGCCACCATCGGCGGTGTACTGACGGTGATCCGCTCGATTGCCGACCAGACCAACCTGCTGGCCCTGAACGCCGCCATTGAAGCGGCCCGTGCCGGAGAAATGGGGCGCGGTTTTGCCGTCGTGGCCGAAGAGGTTCGCTCACTGGCGCAACGCACCGCGGGTGCCACGGCCGAAATTCAGACCTTGATCGCCGGATTGCAAACGGCGGCGCAGCAATCGGTGGAAGGTATGCGCGCGCAGGTTGAGCATGCTGAAGCGACCGCCAATCAGGCCCAGGCCGCTGACGGCGCACTGGATAAAATCGTCGGGGCGATCCAGACGATTTCCGACACCGCCGTACGCATTGCCGATGTCACTGCTCAGCAGAGTGGGGCCGTGAGTGAAATCCGTAATCACAGTGAGCGGATTCATCAACTGGGAGGTGATAACTTGCTGCGCATTGGTGAAGGACGTGAGCAAGGCGAGCATTTGTTGGTGTTGGGTGGACGTTTGCATACGGCCGTTCAAGCTTTCCGCGTCTGACCTACCGCCATCGCGAGCAAGCTCGCTCCCACAGGGGTTTTGTGAGCGACGGTTTCACTGTGGGAGCGAGCTTGCTCGCGATGGCGTCAGAACAATCACCACAAAATTCCCCGCCCTGCACACCCGCCCGCCCGCCGTCCGCTATCATGCCCTCACTTTCGATACGCGAGATTGTCATGCGCCGCTTGCTCTGCCTACTGTTCCTGGTCCTCGCCCTGCCGGCCTACGCCGCCGGGTTGCTGGAGAGTCGGCCAAGCGCCACGCTGGGCTCGATCAACAACAGCGCCGATTTCCTGCCGGTGCGCGAAGCCTTTCAACTCAGCCTGGTGGAAAGCACACCACAGTCAATCAAGCTGCGCTTTGTCGCCGCCGAGGGTTACTACCTCTACCGCCATCGCTTTCAATTTCGCGCCGATCCGGCCGATGTTGCGCTCGGCACGACGCAATTGCCCAAGGGCGAACAAAAGCACGATGAATACTTTGGCGATGTCGAGGTTTACCACGGCATTCTCGATGTAGAACTGCCGCGCACCGATGAACGTGCCTTTACGCTGGCCGTGACGTATCAGGGTTGCGCCGACAAAGGCCTGTGTTATCCGCCTGAAACCGAACGCCTGAGTATCGATGGCACTGGCGGCGCCACCACGAGTTGGAGCTGGCGGGAGCTGGCGCTGTTCTTCCTCGCCGGTTTAGGCCTGACGTTCACTCCTTGCGTGCTGCCCATGTTGCCGATCCTGTCCGGTGTGGTGTTGCGCGGCCAGGTCGGTGGCTTGCGCGGCTTCAATCTGTCTCTCGCTTATGTGCTGCCGATGGCCGTCTGTTTCGCCCTGCTCGGCGCGCTGATGGGGATGTTCGGCGCGCAGCTCAATCTACAGGCGCGGCTGCAATCGGCATGGGTGCTGGTGCCGTTCGCGATGTTTTTTGCGCTGTTCGCATTGGCGATGTTCGGCGTCTTCGAACTTAAGCTGCCGCAGGCGATCAGCAGCCGACTGGACCGCATCGCGGGTCGCACCGAAGGCGGTTCGTTGTGGGGGGCTGCAGTACTGGGCGTGGTTTCCAGTCTTTTGGTTTCGCCCTGCGTCTCGGCACCACTGGCCGGCGCGCTGCTGTACATTAGCGCCAGCGGCGATGCGCTGGGCGGCGGACTGAAGTTGTTCATGCTCGGCCTCGGCATGGGCGCCCCGCTATTGTTGGTGGCCACGGGCGGCGCAGCCTGGCTGCCGAAAAGCGGGCCATGGCTGGTCTACGTGAAAAACGCGATTGGCGTGTTGTTGCTGGGGCTGGCGATCGGTCTGCTCAGTCGGGTTTTGCCGGGGCCGATCACTTTGCTGCTGATCGGCTTGCTCGCCGGTGGCGTTGGCCTGTTCATGGGCGCACTGGAGTTCATCTACAAACCTCCTCGAAAACGTGTCGGTCAGTTGCTCGGAGTGTTCCTGCTGTTTTACGCGCTGGCATGTTGGTACGGCGCCTTCAGTGGCCAGACTGATCCGCTCAATCCAATCGGCCAGCCGCGCATAATGAGCGGTAACGAGCCGCCGCAAAGCACCAGCGACTGGCAAACTATCACCACCCAGGCGGAGCTTGATCGCGTTCTCAGCGAAGCCAAATCCTCCGGCACCCCGCTGCTGCTCGACTGGTACGCAGATTGGTGCATCAGCTGCAAAGTCATCGAGCATAAAGTGCTCAACGACGCCACTGTCGTCGAACGCCTCAAGGGCTATCGGCTGATCCGCTTCGACATCACCGCCAGCAACGCCGAGCAACGTGCGTTGCTCGACCGCTACAAACTGTTCGGCCCTCCGGCGCTGATGTTTTTCGGCAAGGACGGCGTCGAACGCGCCGATGTGCGGGTGATCGGCGAGATCAACGCCGCGGACTTCGCCGAACGTGTTGCGCAAGCGCGCGGCCAAAGCAAATGACCGGATTTAATCAGCCGGTCACATATTTCGCGCAAACATCGGCCATCGTGCTGGCTATTGCATAGAACTGGACAGTCACAAAGCCTTTGCGGCATAGTCGCCGGGTTCTGACAAATGCACACGGATAACAAGGAACAGCAGATGGCGACCCTATTGGTTCTGCACGGCCCCAACCTGAACATGCTCGGCACCCGCGAACCGGGCACTTACGGCGCTACGACGCTGGCGCAGATCAACCAGGACCTGGAACGCCGCGCTCGCGAAGCCGGCCATCATTTGCTGCACCTGCAAAGCAACGCCGAGTACGAATTGATCGACCGCATCCACGCTGCCCGCAGTGAAGGTGTGGACTTCATTCTGATCAACCCAGCAGCTTTTACGCACACAAGTGTCGCATTACGTGACGCGCTGCTGGCGGTGAGCATCCCATTCATCGAAGTGCATTTGTCTAACGTGCACAAACGCGAACCTTTCCGCCATCACTCTTACTTCTCCGACGTTGCGGTGGGAGTGATCTGCGGCCTTGGCGCCAGCGGTTATCGACTGGCCCTGGAGGCCGCCCTAGAGCAGCTTGAAAAACAGGCAACAGCTTGAACAACAAGCGTAAACGCCCCTGACCGACCCTTGGGAGTTGATGATTCATGGATATCCGTAAAGTTAAGAAACTGATCGAATTGCTGGAAGAGTCCGGCATCGACGAGCTCGAGATCAAGGAAGGCGAAGAGTCCGTACGCATCAGCCGCCATAGCAAGACCCCGGCTCAGCAGTACTACGCACCGGCTCCAATGCATGCTCCGGCTCCAGCGCCTGTGGCTGCTGCCCCGGTTGCAGCCGCTGCGCCTGCCGCTCCGGCCGCCCCTGTCCTGAACGGCACCGTTGCCCGTTCGCCAATGGTGGGCACCTTCTATCGCAAGTCTTCGCCGAGCTCACCGTCCTTCGTTGAAGTCGGTCAGACCGTGAAGAAAGGCGACACCCTGTGCATCGTCGAAGCCATGAAGATGATGAACCACATCGAAGCTGAAACCAGCGGTGTGATCGAATCCATCCTCGTCGAAGACGGCCAGCCGGTTGAGTACGACCAACCGCTGTTCACCATCGTTTGAACCGCGGAGAAACTTTGATGACTGCGAAGTTGGAAAAAGTTCTGATCGCCAACCGCGGTGAGATCGCACTGCGGATTCTGCGCGCCTGCAAAGAGATGGGCATCAAGACTGTCGCCGTTTACTCCAAGGCCGACAAAGAGCTGATGCACCTGGGCCTGGCAGACGAATCCGTCTGCATCGGTCCGGCCTCGGCCGCCCACTCTTACCTGCACATTCCGGCCATCATTGCCGCAGCTGAAGTGACCGGCGCTACCGCCATTCACCCAGGCTACGGTTTCCTTGCGGAAAACGCTGATTTCGCTGAACAGGTAGAGAACTCCGGCTTCGCCTTCATTGGTCCGAAAGCCGACACCATTCGCCTGATGGGCGACAAGGTTTCGGCCAAGCACGCCATGATTGCTGCTGGCGTTCCAACCGTTCCGGGGTCCGACGGCCCACTGCCGGAAGACGAAGAAACCGCGCTGCGCATCGGTCGCGAAGTCGGTTACCCGGTGATCATCAAAGCCGCTGGCGGCGGCGGTGGTCGCGGCATGCGCGTTGTGCATAAAGAAGAAGACCTGATCTCCTTCGCCAAACTGACCCGCACCGAAGCGGGCGCAGCGTTCGGCAACCCGATGGTCTATCTGGAAAAATTCCTGACCAACCCACGCCACGTGGAAGTCCAGGTGCTTTCCGACGGCCAGGGCCACGCCATCCATCTGGGCGACCGCGATTGCTCGCTGCAACGTCGTCACCAGAAGGTTCTCGAAGAAGCGCCGGCACCGGGCATCGACGAGAAAGCACGCGCTGAAGTCCTCGCTCGCTGCGTTAAGGCGTGCATCGACATCGGCTACCGCGGCGCCGGCACCTTTGAGTTCCTTTACGAAAACGGTCACTTCTACTTCATCGAGATGAACACTCGCGTCCAGGTAGAGCACCCGGTTTCGGAAATGGTCACCGGCATCGACATCGTCAAGGAGATGCTCAGCATCGCCGCCGGCAACAAGCTGTCGTTCACCCAAGATGACGTCGTCATCCGCGGTCACGCGCTGGAATGCCGCATCAACGCCGAAGACCCGAAAACCTTCATGCCCAGCCCGGGAACGGTCAAGCATTTCCATGCCCCGGGCGGCAACGGCGTTCGCGTCGATTCGCACCTGTACAGCGGTTATGCCGTTCCGCCGAACTACGATTCGTTGATCGGCAAGCTGATCACCTACGGCGCAACCCGTGACGAAGCCCTGGCGCGCATGCGCAATGCGCTGGAAGAAATCGTTGTCGACGGGATCAAGACCAACATCCCGCTGCACCGCGATCTGGTCCGCGATGAAGGCTTCTGCAAAGGTGGTATCAACATCCACTACCTGGAACACAAGCTGGCTGGCGAAAAGCACTAGTCTGTGATCCGGACCAACAAGGCCGCTTTCGAGCGGCTTTGTTGTTTCTGAAGGTTTCATCAAGCAATACACGTACTCCTGTGGGAGCGGACTCCCACAAACCCTCCGCGCTCGCGTAAACTTGCGCGCTTCTCGCAGCCCGCTAGGCTGCAATCAATATTTTTCAAAGGTGCCTGCCATGCCTTGGCTGCAAGTCCGTCTCGCCATCAGCCCGGAACAAGCCGAAACCTACGAAGACGCTTTCCTCGAAGTGGGCGCTGTGTCGGTAACCTTCATGGACGCCGAAGATCAGCCGATCTTCGAGCCGGAACTCAATACCACTCCGCTGTGGTCACACACGCACCTGCTGGCCCTGTTCGAAGGTGGCACCGAAGCCACCAGCGTATTGGCGCATCTGGAACTGTTGACCGGCAGCCCGCTGCCCGAGCATCACAGCGAAGTCATCGAAGACCAGGACTGGGAGCGCAGCTGGATGGACGGCTTCCAGCCGATGCGTTTCGGCCAGCGCCTGTGGATCGTGCCGAGCTGGCACGCCGCGCCTGAACCGGAGGCCGTGAACCTGCTGCTGGATCCGGGCCTGGCGTTCGGCACCGGCACACACCCGACCACCGCGCTGTGCCTGGAATGGCTCGACGGTCAAGACCTGAAGGATTGCAACGTGCTGGACTTCGGTTGCGGCTCGGGGATACTGGCGATTGCCGCGCTGCTGCTGGGCGCCAGGGAAGCCGTCGGCACCGACATCGACGTGCAGGCTCTGGAAGCCTCTCGCGACAACGCCGGTCGCAACAACATCGCTGAAGAGCTCTTTCCGTTGTATCTGCCGGAGGACCTGCCGCAGGTTCAGGCCGATGTGCTGGTGGCCAACATTCTCGCCGGCCCGCTGGTGTCCCTGGCACCGCAATTGTCCAGTCTAGTAAAGCCGGGTGGCCGTCTGGCACTGTCCGGCATCCTTGCCGAACAAGGCGAAGAGGTTGCCAAAGCCTACGCGAAGGACTTCGATCTGGACCCGATCGCCAATCGCGATGGCTGGGTGCGCATCACTGGCCGTCGGCGCTAGAATGAACGCCTGCATATTCCGGATCGCCGCATGACCGACAGCTTCGTCACTCAGTGCCCGCATTGCCAAACCAGCTTCCGCGTCAGCCATGCTCAATTGAGCGTAGCCCGCGGGGTGGTTCGTTGCGGCTCGTGCCTGCAGGTGTTCAACGCCGCCAAGCAGTTGCTTGCGCAGGCAGGCAAGGAAGCGGTCACGCCGGTCACGCCGGTTGCGCCGGCCTTCGCCGCGTCGCCGGAACCGGAACCACGAGCTATCAGCCAAAAGCAATGGTCCGCCGCCGAACTGGATCTGGACAGCCTCGACCTGGACGAAGAACTCGCCCGTCTCGAACAACGGGAAATCCAGCCGACCACGGAATTCGGCCGGCACCGCGAAGACAGCCTGAGCGCCCGCCGCGATAACACCGAGCACAATGAAGAGCCATGGCCCGACAGTCTGTTCAGCGAATCGGCCGCCGATCGCGCGCAGACGATCGCTCCCCCTGTCACACCAGAACCGCTGGTCGAGACGGGCATACTCGCGCGCACCGAACCTTCGCTTTCCCTCGATCCGGCAGGCCTGGACGACGAAGAGCCCCCACAGCTGCGCCTCAACGATCCACTCGACGCCCCGCTTCATCGCGAACGCCTGTCAGCGGCTGACACCATTGACGAGCTCGACGACCTGCCTTCGATCGAACCCTTGCGCAAGCGTCGCGAACGCAGCGAGCCGGCGGTGCGTGCCGAACTCCTGCAAGACCTGACCGACGATCCGCTGCAACTCGACTGGCAGAAACGCCGATCACCCTGGGGGCGGCGGTTTCTCTGGTTGCTGCTGATTTTGCTCGGTGCCGGTGCGCTCGTCGGCCAGTACGTCGCTTACCATTTCGATGAACTGGCGCGCCAGGATCAGTACCGTCCATGGTTCCAACAACTGTGCCCGCAAATCGGTTGCACCGTGCCGTCCAAAGTCGACATCGCGAAAATCAAGAGCAGCAACCTGGTGGTGCGCAGCCACCCGGATTTCAACGGCGCACTGGTGGTCGACGCAATCATCTATAACCGCGCGCCCTTCTCCCAGCCGTTCCCGCTGCTGGAGCTACGCTTTGCCGACCTCAACGGTCACCTGATCGCCAGCCGTCGCTTCAAGCCCGGCGAGTACCTCAACGGCGATCTCGAAGGCATGGTGGAAATGCCACCGCAAACGCCGATCCACATCGCCCTGGATATTCTCGACCCAGGCGCCAAAGCCGTGAACTACAGCCTGAGTTTTCATTCACCCGAGTGAAACGCTTCAGTGCTACGCGTTTGACGGCACATTTCTGACAGAGACCGCTCATACCGAACTGCTGGCGATAACAGAATAACTGTTCAGATTTTGTTCAATTCAGCCTTTATCCAGTCATCGAGAGCGGGTATCATGCCAACCCTTTTTCGAACTCTCATGATCCGGCCCCACAACAGGGAAGTCCTATGTCGGCGGTACGCATCGGTCCATACACATTACACAACGGCTTGATTCTCGCCCCTATGGCGGGTGTCACCGACCAACCCTTTCGTCAGCTGTGCAAGCGACTGGGCGCAGGACTTGTAGTCTCAGAAATGGTCACCAGCGACATGAGTTTGTGGAACACCCGCAAATCGCGCATGCGCATGATCCACGAGGGCGATCCCGAGCCACGCTCGGTACAGATCGCCGGTGGTGATGCGCAGATGCTGGCGGATGCGGCCCGGGCCAACGTCGAACTGGGCGCACAGATTATTGATATCAACATGGGTTGTCCGGCGAAGAAGGTCTGCAACAAGGCTGCCGGTTCAGCACTGTTGAAGGATGAAGCACTGGTGACCGAAATCCTGCAGGCCGTGGTGGCTGCGGTTGATGTGCCGGTCACCCTGAAGATCCGTACCGGCTGGGACCGGGACAACAAGAACGGTCTGACGGTAGCGAAGATCGCCGAGCAGGCAGGCATTACGGCGTTGGCGGTTCATGGCCGCACCCGTGCCGATCTGTACACCGGTGAAGCCGAGTACGACACCATTGCCGCGATCAAGCAGGCGGTGTCGATTCCGGTCTTCGCCAATGGCGACATCGATTCGCCGGAGAAGGCCCGATACGTGCTCGACGCGACCGGTGCCGATGGACTGCTGGTTGGACGGGCTGCCCAGGGGCGGCCATGGATTTTTCGCGAGATCGACCATTACCTGCGTACCGGCGAGAAACTCCCGGCGCTGGAACTGATCGAGGTGGAACGCATTCTGCTAGAGCATCTGGCTGCGCTGCACGTCTTCTATGGAGATGTCATGGGCGTACGCATTGCTCGAAAGCATGTGGGCTGGTATCTCGCAACCTTGCCGGGCGCCAGGGAGTTCCGCGCCCACTTCAATCGTTTGGAAGATACGGAAGCACAATGCGCCAACGTTCAGGGCTTCTTCGCCGAACGTTACAAGAGCCTGACAGGGGACGGAGACGAGGTGGCCGCATGACGATGATGACCGAGACTTTAGTGAGTGGAACAACACCCGTGAGCGACAACGTGAATTTGAAACAGCACCTCAACACGCCGAGCGAAGAAGGTCAGACCCTTCGCGGCAATGTCGAGAAGGCGCTGCACAATTATTTCGCCCACCTTGAGGGCGCTGCCGTCACGGATGTGTACAACCTGGTGCTCTCCGAAGTCGAGGCGCCTCTGCTCGAGTGCGTGATGAACTACGTCAAGGGTAACCAGACCAAGGCCAGTGAGCTGCTCGGACTGAACCGAGGCACCCTTCGCAAAAAACTCAAGCAGTACGATTTGCTGTAAGCATTCAATCAAACCAGAAAGGCGCCCGCGTAAAAACGGTCGCCTTTTTTGCTGACTCCTTTGCTTTTGATGGAAATTGAAATGACCGACCAGACTACCCGCCTGCCGATCCGCCGCGCCTTGATCAGCGTTTCCGACAAGACCGGGATCCTCGAATTCGCCAAAGAGCTTGAAGCCCTGGGCGTCGAGATCCTCTCCACCGGCGGAACGTTCAAGCTGCTGCAGGACAACGGCGTCGCCGCAGTGGAAGTCGCGGATTACACCGGTTTCGCGGAAATGATGGACGGTCGGGTCAAAACCCTGCACCCGAAAATCCACGGCGGGATCCTCGGTCGTCGCGGTATCGATGACGCCATCATGAACGAGCACGGCATCAAGCCGATCGACCTGGTGGCCGTTAACCTCTACCCGTTCGAAGCCACCATCAACAAGCCAGGCTGCGACCTGCCGACCGCCATCGAGAACATCGACATTGGTGGTCCGACCATGGTCCGCTCCGCAGCCAAGAACCACAAAGACGTGGCCATCGTGGTGAATGCCAGCGACTACGCCAGTGTTCTTGAAGGCCTCAAGGCCGGCGGCCTGACCTACGCTCAGCGTTTCGACCTGATGCTCAAGGCGTTCGAACACACTGCGGCTTACGACGGCATGATCGCCAACTACATGGGCACTGTGAACCAGGCCGCTGACACCCTCAGCACAGAAGGTCGCAGCGAATTCCCGCGCACCTTCAATAGCCAGTTCATCAAGGCTCAGGAAATGCGCTACGGCGAGAACCCGCACCAGAGCGCGGCGTTCTACGTTGAAGCCAAACCTGCCGAAGTCGGCATCGCCACCGCGACCCAACTGCAAGGCAAAGAGCTGTCGTACAACAACGTGGCCGACACCGACGCTGCGCTGGAATGCGTGAAGAGCTTCGTCAAACCGGCCTGCGTGATCGTCAAGCACGCCAACCCGTGCGGCGTTGCCGTGAGCCCGGACGCCGAAGGCGGCATCCGTCAGGCTTACGAACTGGCCTACGCTACCGACACCGAATCCGCGTTCGGCGGCATCATCGCCTTCAACCGCGAACTGGATGCTGAAACCGCCAAGGCCATCGTCGAGCGTCAGTTCGTCGAAGTGATCATCGCCCCAAGCGTCAGCGAAGAAGCTCGCGCCATCGTCGCGGCAAAAGCCAACGTGCGCCTGCTGGCTTGCGGCGAGTGGTCGGCTGACCGCGCGGCTGCCTGGGACTACAAACGCGTCAACGGTGGCCTGCTGGTGCAGAGCCGCGACATTGGCATGATCGGCGCCGATGACCTGAAGGTCGTGACCCAGCGTGCTCCGACCGAACAGGAAATCCACGACCTTATCTTCGCCTGGAAAGTCGCCAAGTACGTCAAGTCCAACGCCATCGTCTACGCCAAGAACCGTCAGACCATCGGTGTCGGTGCTGGCCAGATGAGCCGTGTGAATTCTGCTCGTATTGCTGCGATCAAGGCCGAGCATGCTGGTTTGCAGGTCGTCGGTTCGGTCATGGCATCCGATGCCTTCTTCCCGTTCCGCGACGGGCTGGACAATGCGGCCAAGGCAGGCGTTACGGCAGTGATCCAACCGGGTGGTTCGATGCGTGATGCAGAAGTCATCGCAGCGGCAGACGAAGCCGGTATTGCCATGGTATTCACCGGCATGCGCCATTTCCGTCACTGATTAACTCGATCAACTGTGGGAGCGGGCTTGCTCGCGAATGCAATCTGTCAGCGACAATAGTAGTGACTGACACACCGCTTTCGCGAGCAAGTCGAATCGTCGCACCGCCGCTCCCACATAAAAGCTCCCCTGCGGTGCTATCAAAAATTAGCGTCATCCGAGGTTTTTGAAATGAATGTTTTGATCATTGGCAGCGGTGGCCGTGAACACGCCCTGGCCTGGAAAGTGGCTCAGGATCCGCGCGTACAGAAGGTTTTCGTGGCGCCAGGCAACGCCGGCACCGCCATTGAAGCCAAGTGCGAAAACGTCGCTATCGACGTATTGGCGCTTGAGCAACTGGCTGATTTTGCCGAGAAGAACGTTTCCCTGACCATCGTTGGCCCGGAAGTGCCATTGGTGGCTGGCGTCGTTGATCTGTTCCGCTCCCGTGGCCTGGACTGCTTCGGCCCGACCGCGGGCGCTGCCCAGCTGGAAGGCTCGAAAGCGTTCACCAAGGATTTCCTGGCACGTCACAAGATCCCGACTGCCGACTACCAGAACTTCACCGAGATCGAGCCAGCCCTGGCTTATCTGCGTGAAAAAGGCGCGCCGATCGTGATCAAGGCTGACGGCCTGGCTGCCGGCAAAGGCGTGATTGTTGCCATGACCCTGACCGAAGCCGAAGACGCCGTGCGCGACATGCTCGCCGGCAATGCGTTCGGCGATGCCGGTTCGCGCGTGGTCATCGAAGAGTTCCTGGACGGCGAAGAAGCCAGCTTCATCGTCATGGTCGACGGCAAGAACGTACTGCCGATGGCCACCAGCCAGGACCACAAACGGGTCGGCGACGGCGACACCGGCCCGAACACCGGTGGCATGGGTGCTTACTCCCCTGCTCCAGTCGTCACCAGCGAAGTGCACAAGCGCGTCATGGACCTGGTGATCTGGCCGACCGTGCGTGGCATGGCCGAGGAAGGCAATGTCTACACCGGTTTCCTATACGCCGGCCTGATGATCGACAAGGCTGGTAACCCAAAAGTCATCGAATTCAACTGCCGTTTCGGCGACCCTGAGACCCAACCGGTTATGCTGCGTTTGCAGTCGAGCCTGGTGTTGCTGGTCGAAGCGGCCCTGGCGCAAGCGTTGGACAAGGTCGAAGCCCAATGGGATCCACGTCCGAGCGTCGGTATTGTGTTGGCTGCAGGCGGCTATCCTGGCGACTACGCTAAAGGCGTCGCCATCAGCGGTCTGGATGCAGCGGCGGCACTGGAAGGCAAGGTCTTCCACGCCGGTACTGCGCTCAAAGACGGTCAAGTGGTGACGGCCGGCGGTCGGGTGCTCTGCGCCACCGCCATGGGCGCCAGCGTCGATGCTGCTCAGCAGCAGGCTTACAAGCTGGCGGCGAAGATTGACTGGGAAGGCTGTTTCTATCGCAAGGACATTGGCTATCGTGCCATTGCCCGCGAGCGTGGCGAAAATCAGGAATAAGCGTTCCATTCGGTCGGGCAAGGGTTTCAGACCCTTGCCGGACTATTCCGCCGCCGCGCATAGTTATATTCTGGCATTAACCTACGAAGGGATTTCGCCGTGCGCTGGCTCAGGATTGCCATAGGTTTCACTGTCACGTTGCTGACGTTGCTCTGCATGCTCCCGGCCCAGGCCGCGCAAGGCAGTGGTTGGGCGGTATTGCTCGACGAACAGGGCGACCTGCAGCTGAGCGATATCCGTTCCGCTCGCTACACCAACCAATTCAGCCCCACCGAACTTGAACGCCTCACCGCGGCCGAGCCCGGCGGTGCGCTTTGGCTGCGCTTCAGGCTGTCACCTGGCAAGCACGAGCAGCTACTACGGGTGTTTGCGCCCGACCTGTCGCACCTCAATCTTTATGTGCTGGACGGTGACAAGCTGATCGATCAGCTGAACACCGGCACCGAACAGCCTCAGGTTGAACGGCCATTACCCAACAGCGACTTCATGTTGCCGTTGCCGCAAAGCGACAAACCCCTTGATGTTTACCTGCGCCTGGTTTCCGAACACCAGTTGCGGCCTTACATCACCCTGCAATCAGCAATCATGACCGCAGCCAATCAGAGTCAGACACTGATTTACGGCCTGCTGTTCGGCTGCATCGGCATGCTGGTTCTGCACAACCTGATTCGATACGCGTACACCCGGTCGCGCAGTAGCCTGTGGCTGGCGGGGTGTGAAGCGTTGCTGATGCTCAGCCTGGCGCTGCTGCTGAACCTCGCGGGACCGTGGTTACCGGACTGGCGCGCGGTGCAAACACCGGGCGCCTACCTCGCCTTGCTATTGACCGCTCCGTGCGGGCTGATGTTTGCCTACCGCTTCTTTGCCCCGCTCGGCCCGCATCCGCTGAACAAACTGCTGCTCGGCGATATTCTGCTCATCACCGTCTGCGGCCTGCTGCTGTTGTTCGTCAATACGCTGCCGCTGAACATCATCACCTATACGCTGGTCGCCCTGGCGGGCCTGACGATGTTGTTCGTCAGCGCCTGGCACTGGCAAAAAGGCTATCGCCCGGCGCGGCTGTTCGTGGCAGCCATGGCGGTGTTCAACGTCGGCACGCTGATTATCCTGCCGGCTCTGCTGGGGCTGACACTGATTGAACCGCAAGGCCTGATCACCGCCCTTCTGGTATTCATCTGCATCAGCGGCCTGCTGATGAGTATTGCCCTGAGTGAACGCCAGCGCAGCATCACCGAAGACCGTTTCAGTGTCAGCCGCGACCTCGCTGCCAGCAACGCCGAGATCAACGCCAAGGCTGAATTCCTGGCGAAAATCAGCCACGAAATCCGCACCCCGATGAATGGCGTGCTGGGCATGACCGAGCTGTTGCTGGGCACACCACTCTCGGTCAAACAGCGCGACTATGTGCAGACCATCCACAGTGCCGGCAATGAACTGCTGACCCTGATCAACGAGATTCTCGACATCTCCAAACTCGAATCCGGGCAGATCGAACTGGACGACGTGCAGTTCGATCTCAACGCGCTGATCGAAGATTGCCTGAGCATCTTCCGCGCCAAGGCCGAACAGCAGAACGTCGAACTGATCAGCTTTATCCAGCCGCAGGTGCCGCGGGTTATCAGCGGCGACCCGACACGCCTGCGCCAGACCCTGTTGAGCCTGCTGGAAAACGCCCTGAAGAAAACCGACGAAGGCGAAATCCTGATCGTCGTCGCCCTCGACGAGCGCAGCGCCAAACCACGCTTGCGCATTGCCGTGCAGGACAGCGGCGAGCCTATGGATGCCGAAGAGCGCGACGCGCTGATGCACGCCGAACTGCACAGCAAGAACTTCCTCTCGGCCACCCGACTGGGCGGCAACCTCGGGCTGGTGATTGCCCGCCAGTTGATTCGTTTGATGCAAGGCGAATTCGGCGTCAAGAGCGGCGCCAACCAGGGCAGTACCTTGTGGCTGACCTTGCCCTTGGACCCTGACCGCCTCGAACACCCGACTTCCGACCTCGATGGCCCGCTGCAGGGTGCACGGGTGCTGGTGGTGGACGACAACGACACCTGCCGCAAAGTGCTGGTGCAACAGTGCAGCGCCTGGGGGCTGAATGTCAGTGCCGTGCCGTCCGGCAAGGAAGCGTTGGCACTGTTGCGTACCAAGGCGCACCTGCGTGATTACTTCGACGTGGTCCTGCTGGACCAGAACATGCCCGGCATGACCGGCATGCAACTGGCGGCCAAGATCAAGGAAGACCCGAGCCTGAACCACGACATCCTGCTGATCATGCTCACCGGCATCAGCAATGCGCCGAGCAAGATCATCGCGCGCAACTCCGGGATCAAGCGCATCCTCGCCAAACCGGTGGCCGGCTACACCCTCAAGACCACGTTGGCGGACGAACTGAACCAGCGCAACAAGGGCCTTGCCGTTTCGCCGCACCAGCCTACAGGCCCGACCCTGCCGGTCAAGGTGCCCAGTGATTTCCGCATTCTGGTCGCCGAAGACAACAGCATTTCGACCAAGGTCATTCGCGGCATGCTGGGCAAACTCAACCTGCAACCGGACACCGCCAGCAATGGGGAAGAGGCCTTGCAGGCAATGAAAGCGCAGCGTTACGACCTGGTATTGATGGATTGCGAAATGCCGATCCTCGACGGTTTTTCGGCCACCCAGCAATTGCGCGCCTGGGAAGTCGGCAACCAGCGGGTTCGCACCCCTGTCGTGGCGTTGACCGCGCACATCCTCGCCGAACATAAAGAGCGTGCACGTCAGGCCGGCATGGACGGGCACATGGCCAAACCGGTCGAGTTGTCGCAGTTGCGCGAACTGATCGAGCATTGGGTGGCCCAGCGCGATCAGCAGATCCGGGCGACAGCTCAAACGTCCTGAGCCGACAGACCCGGCAACGCCTGATAGACTCCCCCACGACTTCCCTCGCCAGTGAGCTTGCACCATGCTCCATGTGTTGTTCAGCGTTTATCTGAAGATGCTGGTGCTCTATAGCCCGTTCTTCGTATTGTCCTGCTTCATCAGCCTGACCCGCGGTTACTCACGCAAGGAACAACGTCGGCTGGCGTGGAAAGTGGCGACTGCCACGCTGGTATCCAGCGTCTTGCTGTACCTGTTCGGCCGGGTCATTTTCAACGTGTTCGGCATCACCGTGGACGCGTTCCGCATCGGCGCCGGCAGCGTGCTGTTCATCTCGGCGCTGGGCATGGCACAAGGCAAGTCGGCGGTCCAGACCGACAACGTGCAGCAGGACGTCACCATCGTGCCGCTGACCATCCCCCTGACCGTCGGCCCCGGCACCATCGGCGCGCTGCTGGTGATGGGTGTGAGCCAGCCACACTGGGACGACAAACTCACCGCCATCCTCAGCATCGCCCTGGCCAGTTTCACGGTAGGGGTTGTGCTTTATCTGTCGAACCGCATCGAGCGGATTCTTGGCGACCAAGGGCTGCAGATTGTCAGTCGGTTGATGGGGTTATTTGTGTGTGCACTGGCGGCGCAGATCATTTTCACGGGGGTCAAGGGATATCTGGTGCCATAACCGCAGCGACGACTGGAAGCCAGAGGCGCGAAGCCTCTGGCAACCGGAATGATTTAAACCGGTGAAAACTCCATGAAAACTGCTTCTCTGAGAGCGTCGAGATACTTGATGCACTCAGCCTCTTTCCTCAAGTCCTCCTCGTGGATAGTAAAGTGTGCTTTACCTTGATAGATCTCAACGTCAGAGCTGTTCCACTCAACAAAAATAACTTTTGTATTGTTGGTCGATGAGTCGTAGCGCACCGTGCCTACGACCATAGTGACTTCAGCGTCGGCGTCTTGCTTGCAAACGGAAACGCCGAAATTTGCACCACTGCCTTCCATTGCATGACGCTCGAACAGTTTGACAGCATCGGGTTGTTTCTTTAGTGCCTCAATGGTTTTTTCTGCTACAACTTTCAATGCACTCCCAGCGGGGCCCGCCACGCCGCCGGCAACAGAGTAAACAATATCCAGCGCTACATTATCCATCATCAATTTGGCGGTAGTGGACTTGTATTGAGTAAAGGCACTGTTATAGCGGGTCCAGCCCATGGCGAACATCAGTTTATTGAAGCAGTCGTAGCGGTCGACCTTCTGTGCTTTATCAGGATAAAGAAGTTTGGAAGCAATATCGGCATAAGCGTATGTATTTTTTACGATGCGCTTGTTACGCCGTGTCATCCCTTCCAGGAAGCCAACGATACCGCTGCCCATGATCGCGGCGTTCAATTCATCCCGATCAATCGGTAATTGCACTACCGCTGCCGAGCGCGACTGAATCTTTGGACCGATCAGCTTTAGTTTAGCCTGACACTCTTCAAGGCACTGATCAAAATAGGCACTCAACTCAACTTCATTCTTTTTATTCATTTCCAAATCCATTTAATTGTAAATATAAAGCGACCCAATCAGGCCACTCACTAAAACCTATCGCACCAAACAAAGTCTTTCAACACCCTTAAAAATACAAAAAAAGAAAACCGGAACTAACAAATAACAACCCCACCACAAAACTCACATCAGAACAAATAGAACCAGGCTAGCTTCAAGCAAATGAATACGCACACTTCAGCGCCTCGCGCCAATAAAGCGAGAACCTGACCTATACAAAAAAGTAAATAATCCCACTCACCAAGTTCATTCGCAAGTAACGTTTCGCTACTCGGACAGGAGTTAACCTACATTCTCCAACGCTTTTTTTACCGACTAAAATGAAAAAAGCCACGACACTTCGAGCGATCACTCGACTGCCATGGCCTTTCAACGAAGAGCAAATCTTCAGGAGGAGGGTTTTTCTCCGTACCAGCGCGGGGTGTACACCCAATCACCACCACCCGCACGCGTAAACACGCAGGTCGTGGACGATCCCACCAGGACCATGGTGCGCATATCCACCTGGTCCGGAGTCAACTGTCCGAGGGTTGTCACTCGCAACGTCTGACCTGGGCGGCCGATGTCGCGCCCCAAAACGACGGGCGTCTGCGGCGTACGGTGCCGAGCGACGATTTCCAGCGCTCGCCCAAGCTGCCAGGGACGGGAGCGTGAGATCGGGTTGTAGAACGCCAGAGCGAGATCGGCCTGCGACGCCAGGTCGAGGCGCTTCTCGATAATGTCCCAAGGCTTGAGGTTGTCCGACAGCGACAACACGCAGAAGTCATGCCCCAACGGCGCACCGGCCTGGGCGGCTGTTGCCAGTGAGGCAGAGACACCCGGCAGGATTTCCAGCTCGACGTTGTGCCACGACACATCGATAGACTCGTGAAGCGCTTCCAGCACTGCAGCGGCCATGGCGAAAACGCCCGGATCGCCCGAGGAAACCACCACCACCGAACGCCCTTGCGCCGCCAGCTCGAAAGCGTGACGCGCGCGCTGCATCTCTTCGCGGTTGTCGGTGCAATGCATCGTTTGATCGGCGCGGAACGGGCCCGCCATGCGCACATAGGTTTCGTAGCCCAGCACATCGTTGGCGCGCGCCAGTTCAGCCTTTACCGCCGGCACCATCAACTCGGCAGCGCCAGGGCCCAGACCGATCACCGCCAGACGGCCGCGAGCACGGCCAATCGACATTGGGTCCAAAGGCTGTTCCGCAACCGCGATGGCAATGGCGTCGTCGCCAAAAATCGAAACAGGCTGGCCGGCGGCATTGCACACCAGTTCGCTGAGCGCACCAGCATCGTTGACAAAGCGCAACGGCACGCCCAACTCAAGTGCCGCTTCACGCAACGTCGGGCTGGCCATTTCACTGTCGGCAGCCAACAGCAACGCCACGGATTGCACAGCGATTTTTGCCTGATGCAATGCATCACGAATCGACGTCGGCAAGTTGCCCACGCTGGCGCCGACCGCCACCAACACGTTGCGCGGATAAATCAAAAGTTCGTTCGCCGCAGGCGTACGCTCGGCATAGCCCACATGAACGGCCAGCCGCGCTTGCGGGTTTTCGGGCAACTGCGCCTGCGCCAACCACGGCGCCTCGCCTTCGATGCGCACTGTTTCACCGGCCAGCAAGTCAGAAACAAAGCGCTTGCCAAGCTCCAGGTCGCCGAGGGCATAACCACTGGGTGGATTAAGCAGGCACGTGCCGAATCGCAACTCACCACTGGTGGTGATCGCCGCCGCCACGTTCAGTGCAGCCGCGATTTCTCGCGCCAGCACGTTCACGCCACCCAGACCACCGAGCAGCGGCACCACCGCGCTGCCGTCTTCGGCAACGGCCAGCACCGGCGGCTCAGCGCCTTTTTCCAGCAGCAATGGCGCCAGTGTGCGGATCACGATACCGGCCGCGCACAGGGCAATGATCGGCGTGTCCTGCTGATACAACTCGCGTAAGGTGGCGCCGAATTCGTGATAGACACGGTCCGCGCCCTCAACCCGCTCGGCCAGACCGTGGATCAAGGCCCCGGTGTACACCTGCTGAATCTTGCGCGCGGTCGCGAGGCTGCCATTGCCGAGAATGACAATCGCCGGAACTGGACGAGTCATCAGCCTTGCCACCTTTCACCCGGAACGATGATCAGCGAGAAGTATGGCGAGGACATCGGCTCCACCTCGCCCAGCGGCACGATCTTCTGATTGGCCATGGTTGCGCGTTCAACGTACAGCGCACGCTTCGCCAGACCGAGCTCTTCGAGCACCTGACGGACCTTGGGAAAGTTACGCCCCAGCTTCATGATCACCGCCGCGTCGGCATCGGCCAACCGGCGCTTGAGATCGTCGTGAGGCAACACGCCGGACAACACCGACAAGCTCTGATTGCGGTACACGAGCGGCGCACCGAGTACCGAAGCGCCGCCGAGCATCGAGCAGACACCGGGCACGACTTCGGCCTCATAGCGTTCGGCCAGACGATCGTGCAGGTACATGTAGGAACCGTAGAAGAACGGATCACCTTCGCAGATCACCGCAACGTCACGTCCGGCATCGAGATGAGCAGCGAGTTCGTCGCCGGCTGCATCGTAGAAATCACTGATCACCTGTTCATAGGACAGCGGCGCCGGCAACGCTTCGGTGGTGACTGGATACACCAGCGGCAGCAAGGTTTGTGCATCCTGCAAATGCGCTTCGATGATGCCGAAGGCGTTGCCCTTTTTGCCTTTGGCGACGAAGTACGCCACCACCGGCGATTCGCGCAGCAGGCGCAAGGCCTTGACGGTAATCAGTTCCGGATCACCGGGGCCGACGCCGAGGCCGATCAAACGTCCAGGTTGCTGCATCATTCGATCTCCGTGGCGAGGGCATTGACGGCGGCGGCGGCCATGGCGCTGCCGCCCAGCCTGCCTTGCATGATGACGAAAGGCACGCCGCGACTGTCCGCCGCAAGCGCTGCCTTGGATTCGGCGGCGCCGACGAAGCCCACCGGGAAGCCGAGAATGAGCGCCGGTTTCGGGGCGCCGGCGTCGAGCATTTCCAACAGATAGAACAGTGCGGTCGGCGCGTTGCCGATCACCACCACGCTGCCTTCCAGGTGCGGACGCCACAGCTCCAGCGCGGCGGCAGAGCGAGTGTTGCCCAACTCGCGAGCCAGATCCGGAACGCTTTCGTCACGCAGGGTACAGATCACTTCATTGTTCGCCGGCAAGCGCGTGCGGGTCACGCCTTCGGACACCATCCGCGCATCGCACAGAATCGGCGCGCCAGCGGCCAGCGCATCGCGACCAGCCTTGCCCGCACCTTCAGAAAATTGCAGCCCATCAATCGCATCGACCATGCCGCAGGCGTGAATCACACGGACCGCGAGTTTTTCCAGATCGGCAGGGATTCGCTTGAGGTTGGCCTCGGCGCGAATGATCGCGAAGGAGTTGCGATAGATCTCCTGACCGTCGCGAATGTAATCAAGCATCAAGGGGGCTCCGTGAACGGGCGGCGAGCAAGGCGTCGACCGCTTCAATAGTAAGGTTGCGTGCGTGCAGGGCGCCGAAACCCGGCTGCCCCGCTTCGCGAAAGTAGAGGTCGTAATGACCGGGGCTGACAGCCAGTAAAGTGACTGGTGCGGTATGCGCGGCGGCGCAAGAACGCAAGCAGCCGGTCAGATGCACGTTCAGTAACTGGCCATGACGCCGCAGCAGCGCGGCCAGTTGTCGAGCGTCGCCTTTGGTGTCGGCCAGGCCTTTGCCGCAGCCACTGGAACCGGTGCAGGCAATCAACCGGGACAAGGGCTGATCCGCGTCGCACAACAGGCCCAACCGATGCAGGCGCCCGATGACGTCATCTGCATGTTCCTGGCGAATGTTCGGCAACAGCAGGCTTTGCCATGGCGTGAACCGCAGCGTTGCGTCGCCGTACTCCTGCGCCAATCGAGCGACACCCCGCAGCATCGCGCAATCGAGTCGCCCCAGCGGCGGTACGGCGCCAATATAGACATACTCGGCTTGCGCCTGCGGATGGGCGCCAATGTGCAGAATGTTTGAGGTCAATGAACGCTGCCAGGCTACAACGGATTTGAATGGCACACGTTCGGCCAGGCGGGCGAGAAACCCGGAGGCAGTGATTTCGCTTAGCAAATGGCGCATTCGCGTTTGATCGGGCTGCGCCAGTTCCAGGAACAACTCCAGCACGGCGACCACCAACGCATGGCCATCTTCCAGCGCAACCGAACCTGCCGGCCAGTCGGTGGGACACCCCGCCAAACCGAATGCCAATCGCCGCTCGCCCGCTCGCTCGACGGCGGACAACCACAGATCATGGGGGTGTTCGAGCATCGCGACCCCTTCACCACCATCAAGCTGCACGGCGAATTTGGCACTGAGGTTGTGAAAGGGTTCGTGCTCTTGCAGGGTAGCGAGGATCTGCTGAGCCAAATCGCGGGTGTCGAACAGCATCTGCCGGTCAATTCCTGCGCCCGGGCTTAGCATCAGATTGCGTACATCGTCGCCCGCCGCATTCGAAGGGCCGAGGCCCGCGGCGAACAGACTTGCGATCAACGCAGCCTGTTCATGTGCGATGCCACGAATCTGCAGGTTAGACCGGTTCGTCGCCTCGATCACTGAACTGCCGTAACGCTGTGCACCATCGGCAATGGCGTTGGCCTGCACAGCACTGATGGCGCCGCCGGCGAGTTTTATCCGGCAGATACCCCCATCCCTGGCCTGCACGATACGCAGCAACCCCGGACAAGCCGAGGGGCGCAACGCGAGGGGCAAAGGGAGTTTGTTCAAAAGGACGACCGATCAGAAGTGGAAGCGCCTCCGGATGGAAGCGAGCGGTATTATGCCTGCTTTGCCGTACGGCATCCTAAGACCGCGTGTCGCAAACGCTTCGCCCCTCAATCAATCAACGACGCCCCTCACAGACGCTCTGAATAAAACTCGAATATCGCGTCAGCGACAATGTCGAGCCGGTCGTTTAACGTTGGACGGACCTCATCAAACCTTGCTCTGTTCAGCGTGAATGGCACAGCTCGATGCGTGAGCGTTACGTTGCTCTCGTTCCAGTCCCAAAACAGAAACTCTTCGCGCTGGACTCGCGCCCTCAGCGAGTAATCATTCAAACCCAATGACAATCGCCCCTGGCTGTCATATTCAGCGGGCGCAATTGCAAACTCCTTGCCACGCAGGCTTCCTTTGGACAATGACCAAAGGGCTGATGAATTAGTCAATAACGCATCAAACATATCTTTTGTAACTTTCGCCATTGGACTGTTAACAGCAGAGATCACATCCCAATAAGCCTGATTTAGTTGACCAGAGAAGTTTCTGTAATATTTCTCGACAACGCTGCCATCTTCGTACTCCCAGCCCATGCTCCACAGCGTGATGGCAAACAGGGAAAACCAACCTTGGGGATCTGTTTGACGATCGCGCTCCTGACTCGCAAACCACTGCGCATACCGCACGCTGGCGTTGACGTCTCGTTTGTCCTGACGGGACACGCCCCTTGCCGTGCTGACCAGATTTCCTCCCAACAAAGATCCCGCGGCGCCTGGTTGATCAACCGTGACAAAACGCGGAATGACCGTTGTCTGTCTCGGCCCGAAGTCACGTTCGAATGTTTCGGAATAAGCCGTCAAGTCCAGGCATCCTGCTTTCTTGATATCCATAGTCAATTCCTTTTAAACCATTAAATAGTTAATCCAAGAAAGTTCAGGCTATACAACTTTCAAACCACCATCCACCGCCCGAAACAGCCAACTTAAAACATTCTATTACTCGCATTCACTGCCGGCGCGTATCATGTGCCGCTTTATACAGATGAACAGAGCACACACATGGCACGCTGGCTGACCGTGACAGGCATTGGTGAGGATGGCTTCAAAGGTTTGGGCAAAAACGCCCGTCATGCGTTGTTGGCTGCGTCGAAGATCTTCGGCAACCAACGACAATTGGATCTGCTCCCGGCGTGCATCCCTGGTGAACGCCAATTGTGGCCAAGCCCGTTTTCCCTCGATGCATTGCTGGCCCTGCGCGGGGAACCGGTCTGCGTCTTGGCCAGTGGCGACCCGATGTTCTTCGGCGTCGGCGCCAGCCTCGCCCGGCAACTGCCCAGCGACGAAATGCTAATCTTGCCGGCGCCCTCATCCTGCTCGCTGGCCGCCGCGCGAATGGGCTGGCCATTGCAGGAGGTGGTCACGCTGTCGATCGTCGCCCGCCCGATTTCGGCGCTGAACGCGCAGTTATTCAGCGGCGTTCGTCTGCTGGCGCTCAGCAACGACGGCCAAAGCCCTGCGGCGATCGCTGCGCTGTTACGCGAGCGCGGATTCGGGCCGAGCCGTCTTACCGTGCTGGAACATGTGGGCGGCGCAGCCGAACGGCGCATCGACGGCGTCGCCCACGATTGGGCCGACCCGGTGATTGCCGACCTTAACCTGGTCGCCATCGAATGCATCGCCGAAGCCGATGCGCCTCGTCTGTCGCGATTGGCCGGCCTCCCGGACTCGGCGTTCAAGCATGACGGTCAACTGACCAAACGCGATGTGCGCGCAATCACCCTCGCTCGACTGGCCCCGGTGCCCAGTGAACTGCTGTGGGATGTCGGCGCCGGCAGCGGCTCGATCGGCATCGAATGGATGCGGGCCCACCCGAGTTGCCGGGCACTGGCCATCGAAACCGATGAAGGACGGCAACTGTTGATTGAGCAAAACCGCGACGCGCTGGGCGTACCCGGTTTGCAACTGATACGCGGCAAAGCACCGCAAGCCCTCGCCGGACTTGAGCGCCCGGATGCGATTTTCATTGGTGGCGGCATCACTCGCGAGGGCGTGCTGGACACCTGCTGGGCCCAGCTGAAACCCGGTGGCCGCCTGATCGCCAACGCCGTCACGCTGCAAAGTGAAATGACTCTCATGGCCTGGCGCGAGCAGCACGGCGGCGAGCTGACGCGCATTCACATTGCCCAGGCGCAACCGCTGGGCGACTTCGACACCTGGCGCCAGGCGCTGCCGATTACCTTGCTGGACGTGGTCAAACCTTTCGATGCGTGATGAAACCGCCGAACAACCCGCACCGCTACGCAGCGGCCTCACGACGGGCAGTTGCGCCACCGCAACCAGCCTTGCGGCCGCTCGCTTGCTACTCGGTGGCGAGCGCGCGGATGCAGTGGACATCGTCCTGCCCAAAGGCAAGCATGTGCAGATGCGCCTGGAGTTTTGTCGGCTAGTGGCTGACGGCGCCGAAGCCGGCACTATCAAAGATGCCGGCGATGATCCGGACGTGACTCACGGCGCGCTGCTCTTTTCCCAGGTGCGATTGAACGCGGAACCGGGTATTCGCTTCAGTGCTGGCCATGGTGTGGGCACAGTCACTCGGCCAGGGCTGGTGTTGGGTGTTGGCGAACCGGCGATCAACCCGGTGCCACGCAAGATGATCACCGACCACCTGACCTTGCTCGCTGAAGAGCTTGGCTATCACGGCGGTTTCGAGGTCACGGTAAACGTCGAGGGCGGCGAGGCGCTGGCGTTGAAAACCATGAACCCACGGCTGGGCATTATCGGTGGCTTGTCGATCCTGGGTACCAGCGGCATCGTCCGGCCGTTTTCCTGCGCGGCTTACATTGCCTCGATCCATCAGGGCATCGATGTGGCGAAAACCAATGGTTACCTGCACATCGCCGCATGTACCGGCAACGCCAGCGAAGACACCATGCGCCGAGTCTACGACTTGCCGGAAATTGCCCTGATCGAGATGGGCGATTTCGTCGGCGCCGTCTTCAAGCATCTGCGCAAAGTGCCTGTGGATAAACTCAGCCTGTGCGGCGGCTTTGGCAAAATCAGCAAATTGGCAGCCGGGCACATGGATTTGCACAGTCGGCATTCGAGCATCGACCTGCCGCAACTGGCCGAATGGGCCGCGGACGTTGGCGCTGATGAAACGTTGCAGCAGGCGATCCGCGAAGCCAACACCAGTCAGCAAGCCATGGCGATGGCCAGCGCGGCGGGCATCGCGCTCGGCGACGCGGTCTGTCAGCGCGCGCTGGCATTTGCGCGCAGTGTGGTGCCGGCGCAGGTTCAGGTCGAAGTGTTTGCCATCGATCGCCAGGGCGCGATTGTTGGCCATGCGGGAGCTTTTCAATGAAGCGCATTTTGCTGCTCGGCGGCGTGACAGAAGCACTGGCGATCGCTCGTACGCTTGGACCCACGCACATTTACAGCCTGGCCGGCGTCGGTCGAGTACCGACCGATCTGAATTGCCGGGTGCGCGTCGGCGGCTATGGCGGTGCTGAGGGCCTGGCGCAGTTCCTGCGCGATGAATCCATTGATCTGCTGCTGGACGCGACGCATCCGTACGCGGCACAAATCAGCCAGAACTCGGCGACTGCCGCGCAGCTGGCCGGCATTCCCTGCTGGGCACTCAGGCGTCCGGCCTGGCAGCCGCAAGCCGGGGACGACTGGCGCGAAGTCAGCGACTGGGCCGAGTTGATCGAAGCGATGAAACCGTTCCAGCGACCACTGTTCACCCTCGGCCGCGAACCCTTGCAACATCTGCGAGAAATCCCGCCGGAGCAATTCTGGACGTTGCGCGCACTGGATGTTTATCCGGGCAACGAACGCTGCGAAGTGATTGGCGCACGCGGGCCGTTTCTGATCGACGATGAACGCGAGCTGTTTGAACGTCGGCAGATCGATGTGCTGATCAGCAAAAACAGCGGCAGCACCGCCACCGAGCCGAAACTGGAGGTGGCGCGGGAACGGGGGGTACCGGTGCTGGTGTTGAAAAGGCCGGTGTTGCCGGGGGTTGATCGGCAGTTTGGGGATGTGGGTAACCTTCTGACGGCCCTGTCTGTGTCGGACCTTTCCTGAAACCTGGAGAGCCCTGCGACTTTGCCCGCAAAACTCTAGGAAAGAGCCGGCTGTAACGTCAATAGCTTCAATTCTATATTTCGGTCCGGCTCGATTCGCTGAGAGACACCATTGGAAAAGCTCGGATCATCGCCAGACCAACTGCAGCCGGACATGGAAATTTTGGCGATTGCGAACCTGTAGGTGAATCTGTCCATGAAATGCCTGTTCATCACGGTCCGGGCTACAACGTGTACTTCACTCATCGAGGTGAGAAGGTTTATCTGCTTCTGGTGGGAGGGGACAAATCGACTCAAAAACGAGATATCAAACGCGCTATTCAAATGGCGCAAAACACGGGTAATGAGGAGTAGATTATGGCCGAACAATTCACCCGTTTCGATGCCGCCGAGTTTCTCAAAACCCCAGAAGAAATGGCCGCTTATCTGGACGCTTGCTTTGAAGAAGATTCCGGCGACGGCGTTCTGATACGCGCGGCGCTCAACGACATCGCCAGAGCACAGGGAATGACGCAGGTTGCACGTGATGCGTGCCTGGGTCGCGAGAGCCTGTATAAAGCATTGAGCAGCACTGGCAATCCGGAATTCGCGACTATCATGAAGGTTATGAAAGCCTTGGGCCTGCGTTTACATGCCACTGCGATCTGATGCGCTGCGACACCACACCGCATGCGGTCTTTTTACTTATCGGCACTGATCAGGCTAAATAGCCGCGCCTGATCGCCCACTCAACCGGATCTCTCCCATGTCCCGACAACGGCTCGCAATTGCCTGGATAGCCTGCTTCGCAGTGCTGTTCAACATGCTCGCCATGCCGATGACCGGAGCGATGGCGCAGACGGCGAAATCGCCGGCAGAACAGCTATTGTGGGGCAGTTTCTGTTCGTCCACTGGCACGAAAATGGTGGCGATTTCTCTGGGGGCGCTTGAACAGAAAGCTCCACAGAACCACGATCATTCCAACATGCAGCATTGCTGGTGCTGTTCCGGCTCAGCACCACTGGTGGCGTTGCCCGGGCATGTGCCGCAGTTGTATTTCGCGCGTTTCGAAGCCAATCGAAGCCTGCCCGCCGCCTCTCTCGACACCCCCACTCCGCATCAGCAATGGCCGAGTCTCAACCCCCGTGCTTCCCCTCTGGTGTGATTCCTTCTCGCAATTGACCTGCGTTTTGAATCGTTCCGGAGAACTGCCATGTTGAACAAACTTATCGTTCTGGCTGCGTTGCTGCTGCCTGCCTGCTTTGCCAATGCCCATGAATACAAGGCTGGGGAGCTGGAGATCGCTCATCCGTGGTCGCAAGAATTACCGCCTAACGCACCGACGGTCGCGGCGTATTTCGTGATTCACAACAGCGGTAAAACGGCTGACAAGTTGCTCAGCGTCGACTCGCCGATTGCCGGCATTGCTCAATTGCATGAGCACGTGATGCAGAACGATTTGATGAAAATGCACCAGGTGCCGAGCGTCGAAATCCCGGCCGGTGGCGACGTTACGTTCGCACCGATGGCCTATCACGTCATGCTGCTGGAACTGAAAGACCGCAACCTGCTGAACGATGGCAATCGTTTCCCGCTGACGATGCATTTCGAGAAGTCCGGTAACGTGACCGTCGAGGTCACGGTGCAGAAAACGGCGCCGGACGGCATGCAAGCACATGCGCACACACCGTAATCGCCAGAGCTGAATACGCCCATGCGCCCGCTTAGCACCAGGTCATCCGCCTCCCGCCGTCAGCCCTTGAGCCTGAACCGCGGTAGCTGGATCAGCCTGTTCGCCATGTTGATGATCTTCATCGGCCCGCTGATTTCTCAGTCAATGCCGATGGATCAGCGCGCCTCCGCGATAAAAGTTTCCATGGGCATGTCGATGGACATGCCCATGGACATGCCGGCCATGGAGCACGGCGACCATGGCGCGCAAGCCGCCGCCGAACACTGCCCACCCAAGGCGTCTCATCACGCAATTTGGGAAAAATGCGGGTATTGCAGCCTGCTGTTCAATTGCCCGGCGCTGACGGGTGGCCAGTCCTTCGTAGCATTCGATCCACCAAAAACCAGCACCTTCAGCACCCCTCCCACACGCCTGGGCCACGCCCGGCAAACCTTCTTTCCCGGCGCCCGCACCCGCGCACCGCCCATCGTCGCGTAAACACCACCCGATCTCACACGGTCTTGGAACTGCTACCGCAACCTGTGTGGGAGCGGGCTTGCTCGCGAAAGCGGTGTGTCATTCAGCATTAATGTCGACTGATACACCGCATTCGCGAGCAAGCCCGCTCCCACAGGGAATACGCAGGCTGCCGGCCGTGTCGTTTACGACTGTTCGATGGAAATTGTCATGTCCAGGTTTTCTGCTGACACACGCTTGAGCGCTGCCCAGGCTACTTTTGCCCTGAACGAAACGCGCGTTCGTTTCAGGCACGCCACTGCCGTTCTTTGCGGCGCACTGCTGACCCCTATGGTGTTGGCCGACGAACATGCCGGCCACACTGAAGAACTGAGCCCGACGGTGATCACTGCCATCGCGCCGAGTTCACCGCTGACCATCGTCACCAACCCGAAGGACCCGCGCCAACCGGTGCCGGCCAGTGACGGTGGCGATTACCTGAAGACCATTCCCGGCTTCGCCCTGGTGCGTAACGGCGGCACCAACGGTGATCCGGTCCTGCGCGGCATGTTCGGCTCACGGCTGAACATCCTCACCAACGGCGGCATGATGCTAGGCGCCTGCCCTGGCCGGATGGACGCACCGACCTCCTACATCTCTCCGGAAACCTACGACAGGCTCACCGTCATCAAAGGCCCGCAATCCGTGCTGTGGGGACCGGGTGCATCGGCCGGCACCATCTTGTTCGACCGTGAGCCGGAAAGTTTTGGCGAACTCGGGACACGAGTGAATGCCAGCGTGTTGGTTGGTTCCAACGGCCGTTTCGACAAAGTGGTGGATGCTGCCGCGGGTGGCCCGTCGGGTTACGTACGCGTGATCGGCAACACCGCGCATTCCGACGACTACCGCGACGGCAACAACGACACCGTGGCGTCGCGCTACGAAAAGTGGAACGGTGACGTCGCCGTTGGCTGGACCCCGGATGCCGACACGCTTCTGGAACTCACTGCGGGCAAAGGCGATGGCGAAGCCCGTTACGCAGGACGCGGCATGGACGGTTCACAGTTCTTGCGCGAAAGCCTGGGCCTGCGCTTCGAAAAATCCAGCATCGGCGACGTGCTGGACAAGATCGAAGCACAGATCTACTACAACTACGCCGATCACGTGATGGACAACTACACGCTGCGCACGCCGTCCGGCACCGGGATGATGGCCGGCCCGATGGCGTCCAACGTTGACCGCCGCACCCTCGGTGCACGGATCAAAGCCACCTGGCGCTGGGCCGATGTGCAGTTGATCAGCGGCATCGACGCGCAGACCAACGAACATCGCGAACGCAGCAGCATGGGCATCGACACCTACAAGAACCTGCCATACACCAAGGACGCCGATTTCCATAACTACGGTGTGTTCAGCGAACTGACCTGGTACGCCGCCGACCGTGACCGGCTGATCACCGGTGCGCGACTGGACCGCGCTTCGGCCAAAGACTTCCGGCAAACCACCGGCTCGGGAATGATGACCAGCCCTAACCCGACCGCCGACGATACCCGCGCCGACACCCTGCCAAGCGGCTTCATCCGCTACGAGCACGACCTGGAGGACAGCCCGACCACGTTGTATGCAGGCCTCGGGCATACCCAGCGGTTCCCCGATTACTGGGAACTGTTCTCGCCCGACTCGGGCCCCGTCGGCTCGGTGAACGCCTTCGATTCGATCAAGCCCGAGAAAACCACCCAGTTCGACTTCGGCCTGCAATACAAGACCGCGGACCTCGAAGCCTGGGCCTCGGGTTACGTCGGGCAGGTGCGCGATTACATCCTGTTCAACTACACGACCGGAATGATGGGCATGAGCTCGCAGGCCGAGAACATCGACGCGCGGATCATGGGCGGTGAACTCGGTGCGGCTTACAAGCTGACGTCGAACTGGAAAGCCGATGCGACCCTGGCCTATGCCTGGGGCAAGAACAGCAGCGAAGGCAACGCATTGCCGCAAATGCCGCCGCTGGACGCACGTTTCGGCCTGACCTACAGCACAGACATGTGGAGCGCCGGTGCCTTGTGGCGGGTGGTCGCGGCGCAAAACCGCATCGACCAGAACAAGGGCAACGTGGTCGGCAAGGACTTCGACAAGACCTCGGGGTTTGGCGTTTTCTCGCTTAATGGTGCGTACCGGATCAACAAGAACTGGAAGGTCAGCAGCGGCGTCGACAACCTGTTTGGCAAGGCTTACGCCGAGCACTTGAACCTGGCCGGCAACGCCGGTTTTGGCTACCCGGCCAATGACCCGCAGGCCATTAAGGAACCGGGGCGCACGCTCTGGACCAAGGTGGATATGAGCTTTTAAAAACTTAGCCCTGTAGGAGCGAGCTTGCTCGCGATGGTCGTTAACGATAACGCGACCAGCCTGAATGAACGCGGTGTCTTCGAGTTCTTCGTCGGAACGCCGCCCGGAGCAAGCGCGCTCCTACAAGGAACCAGACAACAACAAAGACCCAAGCCAAGCGGAGCACAACCAATGAAACAGCCCAAACCGAATTTCTACAACCTGGCCTGGCGCTGGCATTTCTATGCCGGTCTGTTCGTCGCGCCATTTATGGTGATGCTGGCGATAACCGGCGTCATCTACCTGTTCAAACCGCAACTCGATCCGTTGATGTATGGCAGCCTGATGAACGTCCCGGCCGGTCACCACAGCGTCCCGGCCGACGACCTGCTCAAGCGGGTAAAAGAGGCTTATCCACACGCCACGATCAAGCAATACCTGCCGCCGATCAACGCTGAACGCAGCGCGCAGTTTGTCGTGCTCATTGCCGGCAATGAGCTGAATGTATTCGTCGATCCCTTTCACGGCGACATCCTCGGCGAGCAAGACGCGAAGAAGAATCTGCAAGCCGTTGCCCGTGCGATTCACGGTGAATTGATGATCGGCACGGTCGGAGATCGGCTGATCGAACTGGCCGCCGGTTGGGGCATTGTGCTGGTGGTCTCGGGCGTGTTTTTGTGGTGGCCACGCGGCCAGGCCGCCGGCATCTTGTGGCCGCGCCTGAGCAGTCGCGGTCGCGTGCTGTGGCGCGACCTGCATGCCGTCACCGGCTTTTGGGGTGCCGCGCTTCTGCTGGTGATGCTGCTGAGCGGCATGACCTGGACCGGGTTCTGGGGCAAGCAATACGCCGGCGTCTGGAACGTGTTCCCGGCTGCGATGTGGGACAACGTGCCGACCTCTGACGTCGAGGCCCGCAGCCTCAACACTGCCACCCGCCAGACCGTGCCTTGGGCGATGGAAAACACACCGATGCCGATGTCCGGTGACCACGCCGAACACATGACCCACGGCGCCCCGCAAGCCGGCCCTGCAGCACCGACCATCAGCCTGCAAGACGTGCAGAACATCGCCGAACAGCGCAAGGTCGAGCCGGGTTACAGCATTACGTTCCCGACCACGGCCACCGGCGTTTTCACCATCGCAGTGTTCGCCGACGACCCGCGCAACGACGCCACCCTGCATGTCGATCAGTACACCGCAAACGTCCTCGCCGATGTGCGCTTCGAGCAATACGGCACCGTCGCCCGCGCCACGGAAATCGGCGTGATGTTGCACGAAGGCAAGATGTTCGGTGTGGTCAACCAGATCATCGTGCTGCTGATCTGCCTGATGATTCTGCTCAGTGCCGTCAGCGGCGTGGTGATCTGGTGGAAGCGTCGCCCGCAAGGCAAGTTCGGTGTTCCACCGCTGCGCCATGACTTGCCGACATGGAAAACCGGCGTGACGATCATGCTGGTGCTGGCAGTGGCGTTTCCGTTGGTGGGCGCTTCGTTGGTGGTGGTCTGGCTGCTGGATCGAGTGCTGCTGACACGCCTGAACCGGCAAGCTGAGCCTGATTCGGCGGCTTGAATGATGACCTGACTCAGGGTCAGTGTTTTCGCTGACCCTGTTCAGGTTGATCGACTCAACAGGGCCCGATCTGTAACTCGCCGTCACAGTTGCGGAGGTTTAACAACTCGGCTTTCTCGATATCCCGGGACAGATTAGGCGTACCGCCCCCGTACCAGTTTTTGCAAGTGAGCGTGATTCGACACTCGCCGTTCTGAAGATCGACGAGCATCGGTGTGATCTGCTCCGGCGCGGCCGCACGGACGTAGGCTTTACAGCTTTGGCTGACCGGATTCTGCTGCCAGATGCTGAGGCAATCCTGTTCTGCCATGAGCGCTGCGCAGTACCAGAAAACTAAAGAGCCAATCGTTCTGGTGGCGTTTGATACCCGCACGGTGGGCGCTCCCTTTTTAATCTCGACAAGGTCCGAAACTAAAACCGCCAGATTTTTCGATCTACTGTCAGAAGTGATAGTTCGCTATACCGTCTGGCGATTAAAAACCTGTTAAACAAAAAAACTGAATTGTCCTCATCTTCATAATGAAACGGGCGAGATGCGCGAGGCAGAGGGTTCTGTAAACTTCGCGCCTTTAAACGAACTCTTCAGGCTGCTCAGGGCCCCTTCGCGAGCAAGCCCGCTCCCACAGGTTTTGCGCAATCCCTGTGGGAGCGAAGGCGCTATCAGCATCCCCGCACATCTCAGAGCACATGCATGACCTCGCTGAACCTCACACACCTCGCGTGGACACCTCTGGGCCACGGCCACTGTCATCACCAGTTCCAGCTGCGTGATGCCTCCCTGTACGTGGCCGCCGGTGAGTTCGTCGGGTTGATCGGCCCCAACGGCAGTGGCAAGACCAGCCTGCTGAGGTGTGCTTATCGCTTCAGCAAACCGCAGAACGGTGAGGTCCGTCTCGACCACCATAACGTCTGGAACCAATCCTCCCGCTGGTGCGCGCAACGCATCGCCGTGGTGTTGCAGGAATTCCCCGATGCCTTCGGCCTGACCGTCGACGAAGTGGTCGCCATGGGTCGCACACCGCACAAAGGTCTGTTCGACGGCGACACGCAGGAGGACCGAACCCTTGCGACACATGCATTGGAATCGGTCGGATTGAAAGGCTTCGAAGACCACGCTTTCGCCACCCTCTCCGGCGGTGAAAAGCAACGGGTAATTCTCGCCCGCGCCTTGGCTCAGCAACCGCAAGTGCTGATCCTCGACGAGCCCACCAATCACCTTGATCCACGCTACCAGCTGGAGTTGCTGCAACGGGTCAAGCGCCTGAAGATCGGCACACTGGCCAGCATCCATGACCTTAATCTTGCCGCCGCTTTCTGCGACCGGCTGTACGTGCTCAATCACGGCCGAATCGTCGCCAGCGGCACAGCAAAAGAAGTCCTGACCGCCTCACTGCTGCACGATGTGTTCGGCGTCCAAGCGCTGATCGATGAACACCCTTTGCACGGCTACCCACGAATCACCTGGATAACCCAACCATGACTTTGCGTTCCCTGCTGTGCGTCGCGCTGTTGCTGGGCAGTGCCCAAGCGTTTGCCGAGCCCACGAAATATCCGCTGAAAATCCAGAGTTGCAACCGCGAAGTAACGTTCAAGCGAGCACCGACACACGCGGTCAGTCACGACATCAACATGACCCAAATGATGCTCGCCCTCGGACTCAAAACGAGTATGGCGGGCTACAGCGGCGTCACCGGGTGGAAGTCGGTCACGCCCGACATGCAGACCCTCCTCGACGGCTTGCCGGAACTGGCGGCCAAGTACCCATCAGTTGAATCCCTGCTCAATGCCAATGTCGATTTCTTCTTCGCCGGCTGGGATTACGGCATGCGCGTGGGGGGTGATCTTACGCCGCAGACGCTGCAGCCGCTGGGCATCAACGTCTACGAGCTCACCGAGTCCTGCGCCTTCGTCATGAAGCGTCCACCGGCCAGCCTGGAAGACACCTACAACGACCTGCGCAACCTCGGCAAAATCTTCGACGTGCAGGACCGTGCCAATGCCTTGATCGCGCAGATGCAGGCGCAAGTCGCCGAAGTGCGCAAGGATCTGCCCGCCCATAAACCTCGTGTGTTCCTTTATGACAGTGGTGAAGACCGCGCCATGACCTCCGGCCGCCTCGGCATGCCGCAAGCGCTGATCGCCGCGGCGGGTGGGCGCAACATCCTGGATGACATCGACGCGAGCTGGACCCGCGTGAACTGGGAAAACGTGGTCGAACGCAATCCACAGGTGATCGTGATCGTCGATTACGGCGAAGTCACCGCCGAACAGAAGGAGCAATTCCTGCTGAACAACAAGGCGCTGCAATCAGTGGACGCGATCAAAAATCAGCGCTTCATTGTGATCCCGTATGTGCAGGCCACGCCGGGCATCGATAACGTGCTGGCAGTCGAAACCCTGGCCAAGGGTTTCCACGGCGAATGATTAATCGTCGCTACGCATTGTTGCTGATCGCCCTCGGCGCGCTGTTGCTGGTGTCGTGCGTGGTGTCGCTGGGCTTCGGCCCGGCGCGGGTGCCAGTGGACGTGGTGTGGAGGATTCTGCTGCACAAGGCGTTCGGTATCGGCGACGTGAGCTGGACGGCGGGACAGGAACATATCGTATGGTTGATCCGCATGCCGCGCATGGTGCTCGGCGCGCTGGTGGGCGCTGGCCTTGCATTGATCGGCGCGGTGCTGCAAGCGGTGACGCGCAATCCGTTGGCTGATCCGCATTTGCTCGGGGTGACGTCCGGCGCAACGCTTGGCGCAGTGATCGTGGTGCTGCATCTCGGTGAAATCGTCGGCCTGCTGACGTTGCCAATCGCGGCATTTATCGGCGCGTTGCTGAGCATGCTGATCGTGCTGATGATCGCCAACCGCAACGGTCGACTGGACAGTGATCGACTGCTGTTGTGCGGTGTGGCGGTGTCGTTCGTGATGATGGCGATCGCTAACCTGTTGCTGTTTCTCGGTGATCACCGCGCCAGTTCGGCGGTGATGTTCTGGATGCTTGGCGGGCTCGGACTGGCACGCTGGGAATTGCTCGCGGTGCCCGCTGCCAGCGTGTTGCTCGGGCTGGTTTTGCTTTCCGGCATGGCGCGACCGTTGAATGCATTGATGGCGGGTGAACAGACAGCGGTGACGCTTGGCTTGAACGCTCGCACCGTGCGCCTGCAGGTGTTTTTGATTGCGTCGCTGATGACTGGGGTGCTGGTGTCCATCAGCGGGTCAATTGGTTTCGTCGGGTTGATGGTGCCGCACATTGCACGACGGTTGGTTGGAGCTGAACACCGCCGGCTTCTTCCCGTTTGCGTACTGTTGGGCAGCGTTTTTCTCGTCTGGGTCGATGTCGCGGCGCGCACGCTGATCGCTCCCGAAGATTTGCCCATCGGCGTCGCCACCGCCGCAATCGGCGGCCTGTTCTTCATCGGCCTGATGCGCCGCCGCTGATCCCTGTAGGAGCGAGCTTGCTCGCGATGGTGTATCAGTCGACATCACATTGGCTGACACACCATCGCGAGCAAGCTCGCTCCTACAGTAACGGGTGCCAAGTGTTAGAAATGGGCAGCCTGTCTTCGCCCCAATGTGGCGCACCTCGCCGCACCAGCGCATCCTTCGCGATCCCTCATGGTGCGCACCACCAACCACACAACCGCTCTGATACGACATTTCCCTGCCTTTTTCCGACTGGGCACAGCCCTTGCAAAACAGCCTTCAGTAGTCCGCATCTGCCAACCAAGAAAATTCATAAGTTCATGGAGATCGCACAATGAAGCGTCGCAGCTTGATCAAGGCTTTTACACTTTCGGCAAGCATTGCCGCGATGGGCATGACCTGGACGGTCCAGGCCGCCGAGACCATCAAGGTCGGGATTCTGCATTCGTTGTCCGGCACCATGGCGATCTCCGAAACGTCGCTCAAGGACATGGCGTTGATGACCATCGACGAGATCAACGCCAAGGGCGGCGTGAACGGCAAGCTGCTGGAACCGGTGGTGGTCGACCCGGCGTCGAACTGGCCGCTGTTCGCGGAAAAGGGCCGTCAGTTGCTGACTCAGGACAAGGTTGCCGTGGTGTTCGGTTGCTGGACGTCGGTGTCGCGTAAATCGGTATTGCCGGTGTTCGAAGAGCTCAATGGACTGCTGTTCTACCCGGTGCAGTACGAGGGCGAGGAGATGTCGCCGAACGTGTTCTACACTGGCGCCGCGCCGAACCAGCAGGCGATCCCGGCGGTGGAATACCTGATGAGCGAAGAAGGCGGCAGCGCCAAGCGTTACTTCCTGCTCGGCACCGACTATGTCTACCCGCGCACCACCAACAAAATCCTGCGCTCGTTCCTGCACGCCAAAGGTGTGGCAGACAAGGACATCGAGGAGGTCTACACCCCGTTCGGCCACAGCGACTATCAAACCATCGTGGCCAACATCAAAAAATTCTCCGCCGGTGGCAAGACAGCGGTTATCTCCACCGTCAATGGCGATTCCAACGTGCCGTTCTATAAAGAGCTGGCCAACCAAGGCCTGAAAGCCACCGACGTTCCGGTCGTGGCGTTCTCGGTCGGTGAAGAAGAACTGCGCGGCATCGATACCAAGCCGCTGGTGGGCAACCTCGCGGCGTGGAACTACTTTGAGTCGGTGGAGAACCCGGCGAACAAGAAATTCGTCGCCGACTGGAAAGCCTATGCCAAGAAACACAACCTGCCAGGCGCCGATAAAGCCGTGACCAATGACCCGATGGAAGCCACGTATGTCGGCATCCACATGTGGGCGCAAGCGGCGGAGAAAGCCAAGTCCACCGACGTCGACAAAGTCCGCGAAGCCCTCGCTGGCCAGACCTTTGCCGCGCCGTCCGGCTACACCCTGACCATGGACAAGACCAACCACCACCTGCACAAACCGGTGATGATCGGCGAGATTCAAGCGGACGGTCAGTTCAACGTGGTGTGGCAGACCGAAGGCCCGATCCGTGCCCAGCCGTGGAGCCCATACATCTCGGGTAACGACAAGAAGCCGGATTATGCGGTGAAGAGCAACTAAGCCACTGGGTGCCGGCCTCAGTACCTGAGGCCGGCACAAATTCCTGTGGGAGCGGGCTTGCTCGCGAAGACGGCGGCACATCAACAATCAATGTGGCTGACACACCGCTTTCGCGAGCAAGCCCGCTCCCACATTAGTCCGTGCAAGGCGACTCTCTATGTCCACTGCCCTTTACCGTTGGATTCTCGTGTGCCTGCTAGTGCTGCCGATAGCCGCGCACGCCGGCGACGCCGAAGACTTCGTCGCCGCCAATCCCGTACAGCAAGCCAAGCTTCTCGAATCCTGGGCCGCGCAGCCCGACCCAGCCCGCATCGAACTGATCAACGCCCTGCAACAAGGCGAGTTGACCGTCGATGGCCAACCCAAAACCCTGCGCCTGAACAACCGCCTGCGGGGTCTGATTGACACCGCGCTGGCCAGCCACCAATTGCTCGCCACCGACGCCAACCTCCGTCTGGCCGCCGCGCAGCAACTGCAGAAAAGCGCCAAACCGGCACAGCTGAAATTCCTCGACCAGCAGTTGGCGGGTGAACAAGACGAAAGCGTTCATGGGGCGTTGAGCCTGGCGCTGGCCAATCTGCAACTGGTGGACACCGACCCGGCCGTGCGCCTCGCCGCTGTGCGTCTGCTCGGTGAAACCGGCGATCCACTGGCGCGCACACGCCTCGAAAGCCTGTTGCAACCGGGTGTCGAAGCCGACGCCGCCGTGCGCACCGCCGCCGAAACCAGCCTCGCTCAAGTCAAACGCAAGCTGTTGATTGGCGAGATGCTCGGTCAGGCCTTCAGCGGCATGTCGCTGGGCTCGATTTTGCTACTCGCAGCATTGGGACTTGCGATCACTTTCGGCCTGCTCGGCGTGATCAACATGGCCCACGGCGAGATGCTGATGCTCGGTGCCTACTCGACGTATGTGGTGCAGTTGATGGTCCAGCGCTTCGCGCCACAGGCCATCGAGTTCTATCCGCTGATCGCATTACCCGTGGCGTTTTTTGTCACCGCCGCGATCGGCATGGCACTGGAGCGCACGGTGATTCGCCACCTCTACGGCCGCCCGCTGGAAACCCTGCTCGCAACGTGGGGCATCAGCCTGATGTTGATTCAGCTGGTGCGCCTGGTGTTCGGTGCGCAGAACGTTGAAGTGGCCAACCCCGCGTGGCTATCGGGCGGGATTCAGGTGCTGCCGAATCTGGTGCTGCCCTACAACCGCATCGTCATCATCGCGTTCGCTCTGTTTGTGGTGGTGCTGACCTGGCTTCTGCTGAACAAAACGCGCCTGGGCCTGAACGTGCGTGCCGTCACTCAGAATCGCAACATGGCGGCCTGCTGCGGCGTGCCGACCGGCCGTGTCGACATGCTCGCGTTCGGCCTCGGCTCGGGCATTGCCGGTCTCGGCGGCGTGGCGCTCAGCCAAATTGGCAACGTCGGCCCGGACCTCGGTCAGAGCTACATCATCGACTCCTTCCTGGTGGTGGTGCTCGGTGGTGTCGGTCAGTTGGCCGGTAGCGTGTTCGCCGCGTTCGGTCTGGGCATCGCCAACAAGATTCTCGAGCCGCAGATCGGTGCGGTGCTCGGCAAGATCCTGATCCTCGCGCTGATCATTCTGTTCATCCAGAAACGTCCGCAAGGTCTCTTCGCACTGAAAGGACGGGTGATCGACTGATGAACCAGCCCCTGATGCTCAAGGCCACGCAAAAGGCCGGACCGACAATCACCCTTGCTGTCGGCGCGGTGATCCTCGTTCTGCTGCTGGCGTTGCCGCTGTTGTCGTTGTTATCTCCGGACAGCGCGTTTCACGTCTCGGCTTACACGCTGACCCTGGTGGGCAAGATTCTTTGCTATGCCATCGTCGCCCTCGCGCTGGATCTGGTTTGGGGTTACGCCGGCCTGTTGTCTCTGGGACACGGCCTGTTCTTCGCCCTCGGCGGTTATGCGATGGGCATGTACCTGATGCGCCAGGCCTCGGGTGACGGCTTGCCGGCGTTCATGACCTTCCTGTCGTGGACCGAGTTGCCGTGGTACTGGACCGGTACCAGCAGCTTTCTTTGGTCGATGTGTCTGGTGGTATTGGCGCCTGGATTGCTGGCGCTGGTATTCGGGTTTTTCGCCTTTCGTTCGCGAATCAAAGGCGTGTATTTCTCGATCATGACCCAGGCCCTGACTTTCGCCGGGATGCTCCTGTTCTTTCGCAACGAAACCGGGTTTGGCGGCAATAACGGCTTCACCAACTTCCGCACCATTCTCGGATTTGGCATCACTGAGCCGGGGACACGTGCAGTGCTGTTTTTCGCCACGGTGCTGTTGCTGCTAACGAGTCTGTTCATCGGCTGGCGCCTGGCGCAAAGCAAATTCGGCCGTGTGCTGACAGCGCTGCGCGATGCGGAAAACCGGCTGATGTTCTGCGGCTACGACCCTCGGGGTTTCAAGCTGTTTGTCTGGGTCTTGAGCGCGGTGTTGTGCGGTCTCGCTGGCGCGCTGTATGTGCCGCAAGTCGGGATCATCAACCCGAGCGAAATGTCGCCGACCAACTCCATCGAAGCCGCGGTCTGGGTAGCGCTGGGTGGTCGCGGCACGCTGATCGGGCCGCTGCTCGGCGCCGGTGTGGTCAACGGCATGAAGAGCTGGTTCACCGTGGCGTTCCCGGAATACTGGCTGTTCTTCCTTGGCGCGTTGTTCATCGTCGTGACCTTGTACCTGCCCAAAGGCGTGATCGGCCTGCTGAAGAAAAGGGGTGACCAATGAGAGTGACTGCCACGGCTGAATTCATGCTCGAGCCGGCCTTCTATCCACCGCAGCCCAACAAGGACGCCGGCAGCAGCCGCGACGCCATTGGCCTCGGCCAACGGGTCGGCCCCGGCCTGAACACTCGCCACGGCACCATCCTGACCCTGGAAGACATCAGCGTCAGCTTCGATGGCTTCAAGGCGCTGAACGATCTGAATCTGTACATCGGCGTCGGCGAATTGCGCTGCATCATCGGCCCCAACGGCGCGGGCAAGACCACGCTGATGGACGTGATCACCGGCAAGACGCGCCCGAGTCACGGCATGGCCTGGTTCGGTGAAACCCTTGATCTGACACAGATGAGCGAAGTGCAGATCGCTCAGGCTGGCATCGGACGCAAGTTCCAGAAGCCAACGGTGTTCGAAGCGCTGAGCGTTTTCGAAAACCTGGAACTGGCGCAGAAAACCGACAAGTCGGTGTGGGCCAGCCTGCGGGCTCGTCTGACGGGCGAACAGAAAGATCGCATCAGCGAAGTGCTGGAGACCATCCGCCTGACCACCTCGGTCAATCGCCCGGCAGGCTTGCTTTCCCACGGTCAGAAGCAGTTTCTGGAGATCGGCATGTTGCTGATGCAAGACCCGCAACTGCTACTGCTCGACGAACCGGTGGCGGGCATGACCGACGCCGAAACCGAATTCACCGCCGAGCTGTTCAAAAGCCTGGCGGGCAAGCATTCGCTGATGGTGGTGGAGCACGACATGGGTTTTGTCGGCTCCATCGCCGACCACGTCACCGTGTTGCATCAGGGCAGCGTGCTGGCCGAAGGGTCGCTGGAGCAGGTGCAGGATAACGAGCGGGTGATTGAGGTTTATCTGGGACGATGATTGCTCTTTGTAGGAGCGAGCTTGCTCGCGATGGAAGTTAACGATGACGCGGGCTGCCTGAACGAACGCGTCGATCTCAGGCTCTTCGCGAGCAAGCTCGCTCCTACAGTGGATTTGAGGGGAATTTTAGAATGCTGCACGTCGACAAGCTGCACCAGTACTACGGCGGTAGCCACATCCTGCGGGGCCTGACGTTTGACGTGAAGGTCGGTGAAGTCACCTGCTTGCTCGGGCGCAATGGCGTGGGCAAAACCACCCTGCTCAAATGCCTGATGGGTTTGCTGCCGGCCAAAGAAGGCGCGGTGAACTGGGAAGGCAAGCCGATCACCACGTTCAAGCCACACCAGCGGGTGCATGCCGGGATCGCTTACGTACCTCAGGGTCGCGAGATCTTCGGGCGGCTGACCGTGGAAGAAAATCTGCTGATGGGCCTGTCGCGATTTCCCGGCAGTGAAGCAAAGGAAGTCCCGGCGTTCATCTACGAGCTGTTTCCGGTGTTACTGCAAATGAAGCAACGCCGTGGCGGTGACCTGTCCGGTGGTCAGCAACAGCAGTTGGCAATTGGCCGCGCCCTGGCGAGTCGTCCACGGTTGCTGATTCTCGACGAACCCACGGAAGGCATCCAGCCGTCGGTGATCAAGGAGATCGGCGCGGTGATCAAAAAACTCGCGGCGCGCGGTGACATGGCGATTTTGCTGGTGGAGCAGTTCTATGATTTTGCCGCCGAACTGGCCGATCAATACCTGGTGATGTCACGCGGCGAGATCGTGCAGCAGGGTCGCGGAGAAAACATGGAAGCCGAGGGTGTACGCGGTCTGGTTACAATCTAATCTGTAGCGTCCTGACGATAATTAGAAGATATGAATTTACCACTTTCAACTGCGCTGTTTACTCCCAGCTGGCACGCCGAGCTGGAACTGGGTTATGCCCGATTTGGTGACAGCACGCGCCCGGTTCAACGGCGACACAAAGGTCCGTTGCGGGTGCAAAAGCATTTGTACGCCGAAGGCCCCGAGGTCTGCCAGCACATCATCGTGCACCCGCCCGGCGGTATTGCGGGCGGTGATCGGCTGGATATCTCGGCCAGTGTTGGTCGCGAGGCATGGGCGCAAATTACCAGCCCCGGCGCTGCCAAGTGGTATCGCGCCGCAGGTCCGGCGTATCAGAAACTTGAGCTGCACGTGGCCGCCGGCGGGACACTGGAGTGGCTGCCGCAAGAGACGATTATCTTCAGCGCCGCCCAGGCCGAGCTCAGCACCTCCATTGATCTGGAAGGCGATGCGCGGCTGTTCTACTGGGATGTCGTAGCACTCGGTCGCCCGGCCAGTGGCGAGCGTTTTGACCTCGGGCATTTTCAGGCGCAGCTGGATATCCGCCGCGACGGCCAGTTGCTCTGGCACGAACGCCAGCGCATTGTCGGGAATGACGGGTTGCTCGATTCGCCGATCGGGCTGGACGGGCAACCGGTGTTTGCGACGTTGTTGGTGACCGGACAGATTGATAGTGATTTGCTGGAAAAATGCCGCTCGTTGAGCAATGAGGTACGCGGGGATCTGACGCAGTTGCCGGGATTGCTCGTCGCCCGTTGCCTGGCCACTGAAGCGCTGTTGGCGCGGGGCTGGCTGATTGAGTTGTGGCGGTTGCTCAGGCCAGCGTTATTAGGCCGGGAAGCCGTCCCACCGAGAATATGGAGCACCTGAAACGCGATTTACATGTGGGAGCGGGTTTGCTCGCTCCCACAGGGAATGCGTTCGCAAGATTCGAATTTTTAATCTGCCCAGATGGATTTCTACGATGGACCTGACCCCACGCGAAAAAGACAAGCTGCTGATCTTCACCGCCGGCCTCGTGGCCGAACGGCGTTTGGCGCGCGGCGTGAAACTCAATTACCCGGAAGCCATGGCCTACATCTCCGCGGCGCTGCTTGAAGGTGCGCGGGACGGTCGGACTGTGGCCGAGCTGATGCACTTCGGCACCACCCTGCTCAGCCGCGAACAAGTGATGGAAGGCATCCCGGAGATGATTCCGGAGATCCAGGTCGAAGCCACGTTTCCCGACGGCACCAAACTGGTCACCGTCCACCAACCGATCGCCTGAGGCCACGCCATGACTTATCACATTCGCGATGCGGTGCCTGCTGACCTGCCGGCGATCCGCGACATCTACAACGACGCCGTGCTCAACACCACGGCGATCTGGAACGAACAGGCCGTGGACCTGGGCAACCGCCAGGCCTGGTTTAGCACCCGACAGGTCCAGGGCTATCCGATCCTGGTGATCGTCGACGGTGATAACAGCGTACTCGGCTACGCTTCATTTGGTGACTGGCGACCATTCGATGGTTTCCGTCATACCGTGGAGCATTCGGTCTACGTGCGCAGCGACCAGCGCGGCAATGGTCTGGGGCCGCAATTGATGGACGAACTCATCGAGCGCGCCAAAGGCTGCGACAAGCATGTGATGGTTGCTGCCATCGAAAGCGGCAATGCAGCTTCCATCCGCCTGCATGAACGGGCCGGTTTCGTGACCACCGGGCAAATGCCTCAGGTGGGCACCAAGTTCGGCCGCTGGCTGGACCTGACCTTTATGCAACTGACCCTCAATCCTGGCGTCGAACCGCCGCCCGCCAGCAAGGAGTAACGCCCGATGAATGCAGCCCAATTGCGCCGCGTCAATGTTGAAAGCTTTGCGCACTATCGTCAGGGTTTGATTGATCTGCTGCTCGACGCCGTCGGCTATGGCGCCAGCGTCGGCTTCATGGCTGACCTGGATGCGACTCAGGCACGCGCCCATTTCGATGAAGTCCAGGACAACCTGAACAAGGGCAACGTGCTGCTGTGGGTGGTGGTCAAGGACGAACAGGTGCAGGCCAGCGTGCAACTGACCCTGTGCCAGAAAGCCAATGGGCTGAACCGCGCCGAAGTGCAGAAACTGCTGGTGCGTGAACACGCGCGCCGCCGAGGGCTGGGTCAGCAGTTGATGAACGCTCTGGAACAAGCCGCGCTCCAGCACAAGCGCGGCATGCTTTACCTCGACACCGAAGCCGGCTCCCCAGCCGAGGATTTCTACAAGGCGCTGGGTTACACCCGCGCCGGTGAAATCCCCGACTACGCCTGCGACCCGAGCGGCCGGTACAAACCGACCGCCCTCTACTACAAGATTCTCCAGGGAGCTCATTGATGATTCCCGGTGAATTTCAGATACAGCCCGGCGACATCGAACTCAACGTCGGCCGCCGCACCGTCAGCCTGAAAGTGGCCAACAGCGGCGACCGGCCGATTCAGGTCGGATCGCACTACCACTTTTTCGAAACCAACGACGCCCTCACCTTCGACCGCACCGCCAGCCGCGGCATGCGCCTGAACATCCCCGCCGGCACCGCCGTGCGCTTCGAACCGGGGCAGAGCCGCGAGGTCGAGCTGGTGGATTTGGCCGGGCATCGTCGGGTGTTCGGGTTTGCCGGCAGGATCATGGGCGATCTCGACTGACACCACCCCTGTGGCGAGGGGATTTATCCCCGTTCGGCCGCGTAGCGGTCGTAAACCTGCCACCTCGGTTTTATTTGCAATAACTCATTGGCTGGATGGCGGGTGCTTCGCACCCGAACGGGGATAAATCCCCTCGCCACAATAAATTTGTGCAAGGAATTGCGATGAAGATCTCCCGTCAGGCCTACGCCGACATGTTCGGCCCTACCGTCGGCGACAAGGTCCGCCTGGCCGACACCGAGCTGTGGATCGAGGTGGAAAAAGACTTCACCACCTACGGCGAAGAAGTGAAATTCGGCGGTGGCAAAGTCATTCGTGACGGCCAGGGCCAGAGCCAGTTACTGGCTGCGGAAGTGGTCGACACGGTGATCACCAACGCGCTGATCATCGACCACTGGGGCATCGTCAAGGCCGACGTTGGCCTCAAGGATGGGCGCGTCGCCGGTATCGGCAAGGCGGGCAACCCGGACGTGCAACCGAACGTGACCATCGCCATCGGCGCCAGCACCGAAGTGATTGCGGGCGAAGGCATGATCCTCACCGCCGGCGGCATCGACACGCACATCCATTTCATTTGCCCGCAGCAGATCGAAGAAGCCCTGATGAGCGGCGTCACCACCATGATCGGCGGCGGCACCGGGCCGGCCACCGGCACCAACGCCACCACCTGCACTTCAGGACCGTGGCATCTGGCGCGGATGCTTCAAGCGGCGGACGCGTTCCCAATGAACATCGGCCTGACTGGCAAGGGCAACGCCAGCCTGCCGGAGCCGTTGATCGAACAGGTCAAGGCCGGCGCCATCGGTCTGAAGTTGCACGAGGACTGGGGCACCACCCCTGCGAGCATCGACAATTGCCTGAGCGTCGCTGACCGGTTTGACGTGCAGGTCGCCATCCACACCGACACCCTCAACGAGTCCGGCTTCGTCGAAACCACCCTCGCCGCGTTCAAGGGCCGCACCATCCACACCTATCACACCGAAGGCGCGGGCGGCGGTCATGCGCCGGACATCATCAAGGCCTGCGGCTTTGCCAACGTGCTGCCGAGTTCCACCAACCCGACCCGGCCCTTCACCCGCAACACCATCGACGAACACCTCGACATGCTGATGGTCTGCCACCACCTTGACCCGAGCATTGCCGAAGACGTGGCCTTCGCCGAAAGCCGCATCCGCCGCGAGACGATCGCCGCCGAAGACATCCTCCACGACCTCGGCGCGTTCTCGATGATCAGCTCCGACAGCCAGGCCATGGGCCGGGTCGGTGAAGTGATCACGCGCACCTGGCAGACCGCCGACAAGATGAAAAGACAGCGCGGACCGTTGCCCGGTGATGGCGCCGGCAACGATAACTTCCGCGCCAAACGCTACATCGCCAAGTACACGATCAACCCGGCGATTACCCATGGCATCAGCCACGAAGTCGGTTCGGTCGAAGTCGGGAAATGGGCGGATCTGGTGCTCTGGCGTCCGGCATTTTTCGGCGTCAAACCGACGCTGATCCTCAAGGGCGGCGCCATCGCAGCCAGCCTGATGGGCGACGCCAATGCCTCAATCCCGACACCGCAACCGGTGCATTACCGTCCGATGTTCGCCAGTTACGGCGGCTCGCTGCACGCCACCAGCCTGACGTTTATCAGCCAGGCGGCGCAGACCGAAGGATTGCCCGAAAAGTTGGGGCTGAAGAAAAAAATCGCCGTGGTCAAAGGTTGCCGCGAGGTGCAGAAAACCGACTTGATCCACAACGATTACCTGCCGAACATCGACGTCGATCCGCAGACGTATCAGGTCAAGGCTGACGGTATGTTGTTGTGGTGCGAACCGGCAGAAACGTTGCCGATGGCGCAGCGTTACTTTCTGTTCTGAGGACATGCCAGCCTCCACCGCCGCGCACAGCGGTGGAGGCCTGGGTTTCGATCAGGTTCGAGGGGTGGTATTTGCCTGACGCTGAATCGCAGCTTCATCACGCGGCAGTCTGGCACGCTTCATTGCTTCGCCGGTCAGTTTGCCGATCAGTGCTTTTTCTTGCGCCGCGATGTTTTCCATCTCGGCGTAATACTGCGCATCGCTCATCACCGTGCCAGGTTTGACCTCCGTTTCCGGTTTTCCCACCACTTTCGCCAATCGGATAATTTCCGAGCGCCAGTGAATTTTCTGCACCGATGAAGTGCTGTCGAGCCAGGCTTGTTGCGCGGCCTGCAGGTCCAGCAGAGGCTCGCCCTTTGCGTGCAAGGCCCTGAAAGGCTCCGGATAGTTTCGCTTGAGGTAGTCAACCCAGAATGGCTGTTCGATCAGCCGCTCCTGCAACATAGGACCTTGCTCCTTCTCCAGCACCCGAACATAGGCAGTTTCCAGCATCGCGGTCGATACATCGGGAGCGCTGAACATCATTTCCCGGGATTGCCAAGGCAACTCCAGCCGCTTCGCCAACGCTGTGGGGTAGATCATATGAATCTCTACCTCGTCGATGTCCGTGACCGGTTGCCCTTGCGCATCAAGATGGGGGATTAAATGCCCATCCTCATCGAATTCGGAAAACTGATGCCCCTCCTCAACCAGCTCGCCGATCCGTTCGCGGGCGATCCGGCCCAACTCGTCCAGTCGCGACTTGCCCCGTGCCAGCGTCAGCAACTCCGGCTCGATCAGGTCGTGTGCGCCCAGTTCATACGCCTGAACAATCAAGACTTCCAGGCCCATGGCATTGAACAATTGCGCGCCGGCATCCACGCAGGTCGTAGGGGCAGCCGCCATGCGAAACAGCTTTTCCCGCAAGGCGGTGTTACCGGCAGTGGCTTCGATCATTGACCAGACCTTACGGCACAACTCGACCTTGGCCGCTTTGTCTGGCGCTACCGCATCCGCGGACTCCGCGAGCTTCCTGAGTTCATTGAAAAACGGCTCCGATCCGTGTTCGTTTTCAAGATCGGCCCACAGATCCTGCTTACCTGTCCATTGCTCCTCGGTCAGTCCCTCTGCCCAAAGTACACTGTCGGCGGCACCGCGGGCGTGCACCGGGCGATTTGGTTCAAAGCCTACCGAGTGGCCATAGTCTCTGATCCGTTGCAGATTTTGCGCGGAAATATTGGCAGGTTCGTGACTGATGAGCGTGCGCGCGACGAGCTCCGCCTGCACCGATCCAGGCTCAACGTCTGGAATGATTTCAAGAGAATTGGACTTCATATCCAGATAGAACGTGCGTGGCCGCACCTGATCGAATAACCCCACGGGCCAGGTATTAATGCCGGTCTCGGCCAGTAACAGGAACTGCAAATCCGGCATCTGTCCGATGTCCGGAGGTAACCCCAGCGGGTTGCCCTCAAGCTCCAGGAATCGCAGGCGCTTGAGTCGGCGCAACTGTGCAACAGCGGTTGCGTCAAGTTCAATCAGGTTGTCGGCCAGATCCAGTGAGGACAGTTGGGTCATCTTCCCCAGATTTTCCGGGAGCCCAACCAGGTTGTTATTACCGAGATTCAACGTGCGCAGACGTTTGAAATGGCGCAGAAACCCGTTCACGTTACCTTCAAGGCCAGTACCCGATAAATCCAGATAAGTGACGTGGTCGAAATTCGCCGTCAGCGGCGGCAGCTCATCGAGTTGTCCATGAAGGGCAACGTCGGACAAATCAATGCGCTGGCCCTGCGGGTAGCCGGTATTGTCAATGTCCACCTCTCCCGTGCGTTGCCAGGCCTGTTTGAGGGCTCTCATGATCTCCACCCGAGCCTCCCGACGTTGACGAAAGGCAACGGTCGAACGCTCTTCTTCCGACACGCCTTGCGCTTGCGCCAGGTACCAGTTGGTCAACGTGCTTTTGAATGACTCGTACTCGAGTTCCCGGTTCCTCAAGCTCCTCTCCCGCGCCTCGTCCATACCCTCGATAAACGAATTGACCTCCTCCGGTGGCATGGCGGGATACAGCGCACGAAGCCGCTCCTCGATCGTTCGCTCCCACTGACGGACGTCGGGGTGATCGCTCAACGGGTAGCCGATGCGATCACCGGGCAGCCGCACAGGCGGTTTGAAGAAAGGGTGTTGGCGCGGTCGCATCTTCAGCAATGGACGGAGCTGATCGCGAGGCAACTGATGTTCAATGATCTTCGCCCTCAGCTGCGAGCCCTGCCCCACATGGGGCAACCCGATGGCCTGGCGCTGTCGGTCGGGCAAGGCGTGCTGGATCGACGAATAGAGGTCATCGGCGCCGTGCAAATGTTCATCGCGCTCATTTCGCGCCTCGTACCGCCCATCATCCTTCCACAGCAACACCTTGCGCTCCATGGCATCGTCCGGCCCGACACTGGCGCGCAGTTCACCCTCGATATGACCAACGCGGACTTCCAAACGGATATCGTCCGTCCATCCCGGCAAGGCTTTTAAAGAATTAAGCACGAGGATTTCGGTGTCGCTGTCGACCAGCGCTTCGAGGTACAGCCCTTCATAAGCATGGGTCAGGCGCATGTGTTGCTGTAATCGCCGTGCGCCTTCCGCCAGGCGCAATGGAACACGTTTGGCGGTGGTCAGGGTTTCGAGCTCGGCGGGCGTTGCATCGGCCAGCAGCTCCTCAACCATCGCCGTGGACAAGCCCGTGAAATCCCGCTGGACGACAGCGACCGCCGCGTTGGCTGACGGTTGTTTTTCGGCATAGAGGCTGCGCGTCAATCTCGCCCTGGCGCTGTCTGCCTGCTCCGCGAGCTTTTTTTGCAGGGCGCGAATACGTTCTTGCGCGGTACTGGGGGTGTACTGGGGCAGGAGTGACTTGACCTCCGCCTCGCTCGAGGACTCGATGATCTGCTGGGGCAAGCGTCCGTTCATCAAGTCCGAACGGGTGATCGGGAGGGTGTCTTGCGGCAAGGCATTCGCGTTACCGTACTTGGTCGAAGGTCCGCTCAAGCGGTCACCTGTAAATGCCTCAATCGCCCTGCCTGCCGGCCACCCCGGCAATTCCACCGCCAGCGAAGCGGCATAGCTGCACAGCGCGCTCGAGAGCGCGCCCGAACGGATACCTCGGGCGACCCGTTTCGCATCGCTGTAGGCCCTGAACTTCTTGAGCGTTTCGAGCAAGATCGCAGGGACTTTTTCACCCTCGACATGCAAACGGCGCAGTACACCGGCATCGACCCCACTGACCCGCCAGACCTGCTCCAGCTCGGCATCGCTTAAGCCGTCGACCAGGTGCCCGAGTCTTCGCATCAGCTTCGCGCCTTTCCAGGTGAGCGGGTGCTCCAGTTCATGGTGCCATGCCCCTTCGCCGTTACTCACAAGCTCAGGGGTATACGCCTCGGGGCGGGTCGGATGCTGAATACGATACTGCTCACCCGCCACATCCGGCTCGACCACATAGTAGTCACCCTCCAGAGGCAGGACCGTCTGTCCATTGTGCGCGTACAGGCCCAGCGCGTCGGGGGTGGCCTCGGGCGGTAATGTGACGCCGGCCTTGTACGGCGAGATATCCGGCTTCCAGAGTTTTTGCTTGCCGTTGGGCAGGGTCACGGGTTTTAAATGGTCGACCGTCGGCGAGGCGTTGATCCGGGGCACCACCTTCGCCCCGGTGGCGAGGAACGCCACATTCAACGCAACGCTGGAAAAATGCGCCCACATTTCCTTCCATTCGCGCTCTTCAGCCGCTTCGATGCCCTCGAACGCCTCGTCGAACATTTGCGTAGCCCCCACCGCCAGCATGATCCAACCCAGCCCCGGCACGACAAAGGCGGCGAGGTTGAACACGCTGTTCACGGCATCCAGATAGCTTTCAAGCCGGGCAACACGAGCCTTGCGGTCCTCATCGCCGGTAGGCACAACGACCGCTCTCGCGTCGTTGAAAATCTTGTAGATCGTCCTCTGGCGCAGTTGCTGCCACGGATCGCCCTTGATCGGTGCTTCATCCATCGGCAGCTTGGCCGGTTTTGGCTTCAGTGGATAATCCGCCTGGGGGCCGACATCGGAAGGCTTGTACGCCTGATTAAGCTTGGCGAAAAAAATGCCCTGTTGCCGCATGGGAACAAACTGGCTGAAAAAACGCCGGTAATCGCTTTTGTGCAAACGGGCCCGCAACTCCACCATGAACTCGGCGCTGGACGCATATTCTTTCAGCGGTTGCTCCGGATCATCGGGCAAATAGACCACCAGACGCTCGACCCTATCGGAGCTCTGGCGCTCCGGCCCAATAAGCAGGGGGCCCGTCAGCTCGATGCCGAACACTCTCAATGCCGCGAACGTCACCGGCTTATCATCCAGTTTTGGTGCTTTGTCGCTGACAAGCACTTGCTTGAGCATCTGGTAGACGTCGGCACTGATGCCCGATTTGATCTGGCTGCTGCCCGGCTTCAATTCGAATGAGTGCCGCGCGAGTTCGATACACACCGCGAGCTTTTGCCGCTGATGCTCTTCCAGCTGTTTTTCCAGCACCTCGCGCTCGCTGGCGTCTTCTGGCTGTACGACCTCCTTGATGTGTTTCTGATAAAGAGCCCCCAGATCCAGCGTGCGACAAAGCCTGGCAAATTCATGGGTGGGGATGGGCCTGGCGTCGGCCTTGAGCGTTTCGAAGCTCGGAATGACCTCGCCGTCGTAGCGATTCCAGTCGGTAATGATGTGGCAATCGTCGCAGGCTAGAGGCTTTTCTTCGTCGGGTTCGAAGTTGGCCAGGGCAGCCTCAAGCAGCGAGGTGCCCCGATATTCGTAGGTCAGGCGTGGGTCTTTTTGCTGATCGAAAACAAAGGCACCCAATAGATCATCCCGGCCTTTAGGGGCGAATTTACGGGCGAAATAGACATTTTTAACGTCCAGTTCGAGATTGAACTTCGCCTTGATCGCGTCCTTGAGCGGTTGCTCGGCAAACGCCAGAACATCCTTGATACTGCCGAGCGTGGTGTCGATCCGATTCAAGGTCTCGCGATAGCGCTTGTGGGTCTCTGCCAGCGCCTTTTTTTGCTCAGACGTGGCTTTGCGGTACCAGGCGGGAATTTCCAGTGGGTGCTCTGCGAGTTCCCTCTGTCGCTTAGCGTCGGAATCGGTAAACCAGCTGGGCAGGCGGTCTTTCAGGAAGTCGTAATGTACGCCGCGAAGGTCGCTATTGACCGTGCCGGGGGAGGTGGAAGGTTGTGTTTGTGAGTGGGTCATAACCGGTCATCCATGACTGAGTGAAAGTCATCAGCCTAATGAACGACAACGGAAAAAAAGCTTAAATATGTACCGCCTTTTCGATAAGAAGCGCGTTACCTGCGCCCAGAAAAAAACGATGGCCCCTAATCCATCGCTTTTTTCACAGTTTGGTCAGTGGGTCGATTCAACGGCAAAAGGGATGTCGACCCTTTGCACCTTCGCCCGATCCATGGCTTGTTGCGTCAACTCCTTGAGCAGGTTGCCCTCCTCGGTCCTTAGCGCATTGTATTGCTCTGCGAACTCGTCATCGGTCATGACCTTGCCTGGAGCAAAATCGCTCTCGGGAATTTCCAGCTCGAAAGCCAGCACTCTGATTTGCGTTTTCAAACGGTCCTTTGCCTCAGCTGAGAGGGCCGCACCGTCCGCTCGTTCATCCAGCGCCACCTTGAACTCGTAAAGCGCATTCATTCGCCGGTCAATCTGCCGGAAGCGCGCCCGGTTGGCCCCCTGCACGTAGGATTTCCAGAAGGGTTGTTCGGCAATCGAATCGCGCAGCAGATCCCCTTCCTCCAACTCCAGAACCCTGAGCCGGGCATTTTCAATATCCTGCAGGCTGACTCCCGCGATAGTGCGAAATTGCATGGTGCGTGACTGCCAGGGCAAGTCGAGACCATTGAGCGATTCCGGCTTTGCCAGCTCTGTCGTGTACGCCAGGTGAACCTCCACGATATCAATGGTTCCCCTCACGTCACCGTCGACCTCTACGCGACGAATTTCCTCACCTTGCGCAACGCGCTCGGCGATATGGCGCTCGGCAATCCGTTCAAGTTCGTCGAGCCGCGACTTGCCCTTGGCCAGTTCGACCAACTCTGCTTCGATCAATCCCGGGCTCGCCAGTTCATACGCTTCTTCCACCAGCACTTTCATGCCCAGAACATTAAACAGCTGCGTAGCCCCATCCACACACTGGGTTCGCGCCACGGCCTCGGCAAAAATGGTCGTGCATAATTCGCTGTTGGCTTCCATGGCCTCCAGCATGCGCCAGACCTTGGCGGTCAGTTCTTGCCGATACGGGCCACCGGCCTTGAAATCGGCTGATTGCGTGAGCCGTCTGAGTTCGTTGAAAAAATGCTCGGAGTTGTGTTCATCCTCGACCGCATCCCAGATCGTTTGCCGGGTTTGCCAGTCCTTGGGCATTCCCTCGCCCCATTCGGCGCTGTCCAGGGTTCCTCGGGGCGGATAGGGCCGCTCGGGGTCCAGGCCGACCGATTCGGTATACATTCTGAGCGTGTCCAGGTTTTCCGCCGACATCCATTCGGGGTCTCGACTCAGCAAGGTGCGCGCCAGTAACTCGGCCCGAAACGAACCCGGTGCAACCTCGGGTATCCGGCTGATCGGATTGCTCCGAAGATCCAGGTAAATATTGCGCGGACGAGCCTGGGAAAACAGGCCTGTTGGCCAGCTATCTATGCCTGTGTTTTGAAGATTCAGCATATGCAGATCCGGCATCCGGCTGATGTCGGGCAGCAGTTTCAACGGATTACCCCTCAACCCCAGGACCTGCAGACGGACCAAGCTTTTCAAATGAGCCACCGCTTGATGGGTCAGTTCGATCCGGTTGTCGCTTAACCCCAGATTTTCAAGGTAATGCGCTTCACCAATGGCCGGTGGCAATCGGTTCAGCAAGTTCCCCGTGAGGTCCATCGAGCGCAGTTGACGGAAGGGCTCGAGGAAGTGCGCTTGGCTCGAAAGCATATTCGCCTGCCGCATGCTCAAGAAAGTGACATGGTCGAAATTGGCGGTCAGCTGCGGCATGCTCTCAAGGTACCGGCCCATAGCTTGCCCATCCAGAATGAGCGCCTGCGGATGGGCAATACCTGGCACTTCGATGCCCCTCGGGCCGGCCCGTTGCCAGCATCGCTTGATGATCGCACTGAGCTCCTGCCTGGCTCCACTTTCCGCCACCGCCGTGCGAATGTTCGAGGTAATCAACGGCGACTTCGCCCATCGATCCAGAGACAGCACCAACTGGTCGAACTCATTCTCCAATGCCTTCAAACGCTCAGGCGCCGCGGCGCCAAAACTGCTCATCAACTCCCCCACTTCCGCTTCGGAGAATCCCGGATACAGCCAGCCAAGGCGTTTGCGGATCGAGTTGACTTTCGTTTGCAACCGATATCCTGGCATGCCGCCACGAAGGCGCATGTTGCGTGGATCGTAGGCCGGTTTGCGCACCGGGTGCGCTTCCAGCGTCGGGGCAAAATATTCGTGGCTCAGCGGTGCGCGCTGAAGAGTCAGTTTGAGCTTGTCGCCCTGATGGATCTCGAACCCCAAGGCTTTGCGCTCGCGGTCGGGTAACGCACGTAATACGGACGCATAAAAGTCGTCGCCACCGTGCAGATGCAACCCTTGCTCGTCACGGGCGTGATAGAGACCTTTTTCATCGAAAAACAAGACTTTGCGTATCGGCGCCTCTTCGGCACCAACGCTGGCTTGCAATTCACCGGTGAATGAATAAGCACGAATCTCGATGCGCACCTCAGCCGACCAGCCGGGCAGCGCGGACAGCGAGGCCAGTTCCAATCGGCGCGTATCAGCGTTTTCCAAGGCCTCCAGATAAAGCCCTTCAAAAGCGCGGCTCGATCGCACCCGAGCTTGTGCTGTTCGCGCCCGTTCGCGCAGGCTCAGAGGGACACTGCGTTTCGCCAGCAGATGTTGCAGCTCCTCGGGGCTGGCATCGCGCAACAGTTCCTCGGCGACCACCACTGGCAATTGAGGAGAATCCTTACGCAGTAACCGCACCCAGGAATCGTCGGCCACGTCATGTTTTTTGTAGAGGGTTTCGAATGTGCTGCGGCGATTTTTTTCGGCCTGTCCGGCAAGGCGTTTTCGCAGTTCGTTTATGCGGACTTGCTTGTCGCTGGAAATATCCCGGCCCAGCAATTCATGAATGTCCGGTTCACTGAAGTGTTCAATCACCCGTTGCGGCAACTGCCCGGCGCGCAGTTCGGCACGGGTCAATTTGATCTGTCGTTCAGGCGTAACCGCGACGTTACCGAAATCGTAGGAAGCCCCATTTAGATTTGGCCCGTCGAACAGCGCGATGCCCCGGGATTCAGGCCAACGCGGCAGATCGATCATGAAGGCGGCGACCGAATTTTCCAGCGCTTCGGGAATCCGTCCGGCCAGTATTTGATTGGCCAGCTCACCGGCCTCGGCGTAAAGCTTAAAGCGCTCAAGGGAGTCCACCAGCATGGCTTGAGGCGGTTCGTGCTCGACATGCATCCTGCGCAATGCGTCTTCCTTGATGCCACTGACGGTCAGAACCTGCTCCAGGGATTCATCGGACAGCGCATCCGTTACACCACCCGCTCGCCTTAACACGCGATTTTTGTCCCATTCCAACGGGCGTTCAAATTCAGTCTTCCAGCTGCCCGCGCCGTTATGCTTCACCGGCGGCTGGTATGCGTCAGGCCGCTGCGGGTGCTGGAGGCGGTGCAATCCGGTCTCCGGATCCTGCGCCACCACGTAATGCTTGTCATCGAGGCGCAGCACCTCCTTGCCCTCATGCGGGTAAAGGCCCAGCTCGTTGGGAGAAGAGGCTGGCGGCAATGTCACCGTGTGTTCGTAAGGCGACAGGTCCGGATTCCACAGACGCTCTTTGCCATTGACGCGCACGACCTTGAGATTTTCGACGAAGGGCGAAACAGAGACGGGCACTTTCGGTATCACGTGCGTCGCACCCATCAGCGCCAACTGCGCAAAGTTGATCAATACGCCGTTAATACTGGCGGCGGCCTCCTCTGTATCCCCTTTGCTCCAGTCCTCGACCCCTTCCGCCACCTCCGCCAACATCTGCGCAACCATGATGCCCAGCACGGCCTCGTTCAACCCGGGCACCAACATCGCGCCGAAGCTGAACACGTTCCAGCCGATGTCCAGATAGCTGGTCAAGCGCTTCCAGCGGCTGGTCGCGTCTTCGTCGCCGGTCGGTACGGCAATGAAGCGCGCATCGCTGATGACCTTGTTCCGTCGCTCCTGGAACAGCGTGTTCCACAGGTCATCGGCGATCAGATTGGTGATGGGTTCTGCGTCGGGATTCTCGATCGCGGTTTCGCGCCACCAGGGCCCCATGTCCAGGGGCTCTCGCTGTTTCCAGGTCATGGTCTTGAGGCGCTCATTGACCCGGGTGAAAAAGTGGCCTTTGTCCTTCTGCGCCACAAACCGGCTGAAAAATGCCTGGTAATCCGGATCACGCAACTGGCTGATCAACGCCTTCATGAACTCGGCCAGCGAGGCATATTCTTTCAGCGGATGGTCGGGGTCATCCGGGACATAGGCGATCAAAGGGCCGGTCAACCGGCTCTGTTGATAAATGGCATCGTTGCGCAGCATTTCGTCCGCGACACCGGTCGGGCCGTTGGCGAAAAAGGCCTGGACCAGCTTGAACTTCTCATACTCGTTGCCCGATAAAAACGGTACACGCCGCGACCAGTCCAGCCAGAATTTCACGGTATCGGGCGTCAGGGCATCGACAGCCTTCTTCAACACCGATGCCTCGCCCACGGCGCTGAACAGCACGATAGACTTCAGGCGAAAGCCCATCAGCGACAACCGATGACTGCGCAGCGGCAAGCCGTGGAAGCTGACCTTGGCTTTTTGTTCGATCACTTCGCGTAGCCGGTCGTAGGCATATGCGCTGACATCACCGTTCAGACGGGCAATGAAAGCCGATGACCTGAAGGCTGCTTTTTCACTGGCTACAGAGCGCTTCTGAAGCCTGAGTTTCGCCTCGGAGTCCGTTGGCAACAGTCTGGCTTTGATATGGGTTTGGTATTGACCACCAATGTCCAGCCTGCGGCACAGCGTGGCGAATCTTGCCGAAGTCATTATTTTGAGTTGATTTGGATTACCTTGAGAGTCGTCGCGGAAAACGCCCGACTCGATTCTGAATGCACCTTCTTGAGTTTCCGCTTCTTCAAAATTGTGCAGCGCCGCGGCAAGTAACGAACTGCGACGTATACGGGTGGCACCTTTATCGATGCCGAAAATAATCTTGTCCGGAATGTAAAGATGCAGCGACAGTGTTTCGGGATCTTCGTCAGTATTGAAACTCGATTGCAACACTGTATTTAGCAAAGGTTTTCCGAAGGCCTCGATATCGCTCTGAAGATCCCCCAGAAGTTCATCCAGTTCGCCTTGCAAGCGCCAGCGTTCGTTAATCAGATCTTTCAGATATTGCCGATCCATTTCCCGCGCGTTCATATACCAATCCGGCATCGTTGCCTTTAGCGGCAACATTGATTCCAGCAAGGCCGGTGATGCTTTTTTTACGGCGGCAGGAATGACCTCGGTCATTCGTTGCGTGTGAACACTTTCGGCAACCCTGATTGCAGAGTGAGTGTTCGTCGGATTGCTTCCTTGCAATTCAGACATGGTTTAAACCTTTAAATGAATAGTGAAGCCCATAGACTAATCACGCAGAGACAAAAAAAAAGCTCGATTTGTTGCCCATTAAACTGAAATGAGTACGCGTATCGTTCGAAAAACAGGACGGAAAACACACATATTTACCACCCCGATAAATGCTCGGCATGCCGCCGCGCGCCAAGAGGTTTTTTTCCACCGCAAAGACGCTACTATGCGAAACGTCCCGCCTCAAAGTCCCCAGGAATCCGGCCATGCGCCTACCCGAATTCATCAGGCAACACGTAGACCGAATCGTCGATGAATGGGAGCAGTTCGCCAGAACGATCACCCCGGCGGCCGAGAATATGGATCGGGCAGCCTTGCGTGATCACGCCAAGGAAATACTGCTGGCCGCAGCGCGGGACATGACCACTGCGCAAACCGCCGCCGAACAGCTCGCAAAGGCCAAGGGTGAAGGTCCGGAAAAAACCCCGAGTCTGGATGAGGCGGGTGCCAGCCACGGCGAGCTGCGGCATACCGTGGGCTTCGATCTGGTGCAGATGACCAGCGAGTTCCGCCATCTGCGGGCGTGTGTAATTCGTCTGTGGGTCGCCAGCCTGGAATCTCCGACCCTTGCCTACTTTCAGGACATGATTCGTTTCAACGAAGCCATCGACGAAGCGCTCGCCGAATCCACGGAGGCCTACGCCGAGCAGGTCAATCGCTCGCGGGACATCTTTCTGGCCATTCTCGGCCATGATCTGCGCGCGCCGTTGCAAGCCGTGAGCATGTCGACTGAAATGCTCATGCGCAAAACCACCCTCGAAGGCGACGCGCTGAAGTGCGCGATCAACATCAAGCGCGGTGCGCGGCACATGTCGGTAATGGTCAGCGACTTGCTGGAGCTGGTACGCAGCCGCCTGGGCAAGAGCCTGCCGATCGAACCGGCGCCCATGGACCTGGCCGATGCGGCTCATGCCGCGATCGCCGAAGCTTGCGCGGGCAACCCTGAATGCGATCCCACGGTGGAGGTGCAGGGTGATACCCGTGGCGTCTGGGATGCGGGGCGGCTTGATCAACTGCTGCGAAACCTGATCGGCAACGCATTGCAGCATGGTTCGAACAAACGAGACGTGACGGTGACGCTCACGGGCGAGCCCGATGCGGTTCGCGTCGCGGTGCATAACTTTGGCAACCCGATTCCAGAGGACACAATCCTCACAATCTTCGACCCGCTGGTACGCAGTGCCGACGAAGAACTCGGCCAGCCATCTACCAGCCTTGGGCTGGGATTGTTTATCGTCAAGGAAGTGGTCGATGCCCACGGCGGGACGATCGAGGTCAGCTCGAATGAGACTGACGGGACGCTGTTTACAGTGGTGTTGCCCAGGAAAGTGCGAACCTGATAGGCCGCGTTATCGTTCAATCGCGAGCAAGCCCGCTCCCACATTTGACCGTATTCCATCTGGAGCAGGCCGGTCCATTGTGGGAGCGGGCTTGCTCGCGAAAGCGCACCGGCAGACGGCACAAAAACATCAGAACGACTACTCCACCACCAACCGCCCCAGCCGCTGCTTGAGCATCCGATTCTCTGCCCGTAGTTGCTGGACCTCTTCGAGCAGGTCCAGCGCCAGGGCGACGCCTTCCCACTCCAGCTCCAGGTCGTGCCGCAGCTTGGCGGCACGCTTGGCCAAAGCCAGTTCGTAATCGTTGAAACGCCAATCGTCGGGCTGTGTGCCCTGAGGTTCGAGGATGCCGAGTTCGACGATTTCGATCACGTAGACGTCCGACAAGTCGGTCGCCTCACAGAATTCTGCCATGTCCAGTTGAACGATCAGGGGGTTGCTCATGATGGGCTACTCCGTCTCTTGGATCAGAAGTTTTCTCTTGGATCGAACGCCGCTTTTTTTGCCAGTTCCTGCCATAACGCCTTGACCTCTTCGCTCGAAGCCTTCGGCATGACCGCCTTCAACTGCACAAACAGGTAACCGCGCTCGCCAGCCTTGTTCAGCAAGCCGTGGCCCTTGGCGCGCATGCGCTGGCCGTTCTGGCTGCCGGCCGGCACCTTGAGGTTGATCTTGCCTGTCAGTGTAGGCACTGCCACTTCGGTGCCGAGCGCCAATTCCCACGGTGCCAGCGGCAGGGTGATGATCAGGTTCTCGCCTTCGACATCGAACTTTGGATGTGGCGCGAAGCGAATGATCAGGAACAGGTCGCCATTGGCCCCACCACCGATGCCCGGCGCGCCTTGCCCCTTGAGGCGGATGCGCTCGCCGTCGGTCACGCCGGCGGGGATCTTCACGTTCAGGCTTTTACTGGTGTTGCTGACGTGCTGGCCGGCCGCGTTGTACTGCGGCACCTGGAAGGTGACCTTCTTCGACTCGTTGGACAGGGTTTCTTCCAGGAAAATCGCTAATTCCATTTCCACGTCTTGCCCTCTACGTCCGGCGCTGCGGCCCGACTGTCCTCCACCAAAACCCGGACCACGGTTGCCGAAGATCGAACTGAAGAAGTCCGAAAAATCGCCCGAGTCCTGACCACCGCCAAATCCACCGGCACCACGACCCTGCCAGCCCGGCGGGCCCTGGAACGGTTGGCCGTGCTGGCCGTATTTGCGCAAGTCGTCGTATTCGGCGCGCTTGTCGGCGCTTTTCAGCGCTTCATAGGCTTCCGAGGCGTCCTTGAACTTGGACTCGGCGTCCTTTTCCTTGCTGACGTCGGGGTGGTATTTGCGCGCCAATTTGCGATAAGCCGCCTTGATCGTCTTATCGTCCGCGGTCGGCTCCACACCGAGAATCTTGTAATAGTCTTTGAAGTCCATCTAAGAATCACCATCCGTTATCAAATCGCGCCACCACCGGCAGCATGCGCTCATTGGCAGCCGTCAGGTTGACCGATCTCAAGGTTGTGACCGGGTAGCGCATGAGAAGTTTATCGGCAGCGGTGGGCGGTTCTTGTGACCGCCCGATGGCTGCCAGGCTCGATGCAGACAAGTTTGGGGCATCCGGCCAGCTTATCAAGGCGCTATTAGCTGCGATTTAGCGGATAGTCGGCCTTCGAATCTGCGTCGCACTGGCATACACTGCGCGGCCGTTTTTTAACCGGAACCTGAAAGACATGAAAAACGCATCTCCAGCCCGTGCCTGTGGTATCGACTTCGGCACGTCCAACTCCACCGTCGGCTGGCTGCGCCCCGGCGTGGAAACGCTGATCGCGCTGGAGGACGACAAGATCACCCTGCCCTCGGTGGTGTTCTTCAACATGGAAGAACGCCGCCCGGTGTACGGCCGGCTGGCGCTGCACGAGTACCTGGAAGGTTACGAAGGCCGGTTGATGCGCTCGCTCAAGAGCCTGCTGGGTTCCAAGCTGATCAAGCACGACACCAGCGTGCTCGGCACGGCGATGCCGTTCAAGGACCTGCTAGGGCTGTTTATCGGCCAATTGAAGAAGCGCGCCGAAACGGCGGCCGGTCGCGAGTTCGACGAAGTGGTGCTGGGTCGCCCGGTGTTCTTCGTCGATGACGACGAAATGGCTGACCAGGAAGCGGAAAACACCTTGGTGGATGTGGCCCGCGCCATCGGCTTCAAGGACGTGTCGTTCCAGTACGAGCCCATCGCGGCGGCGTTCGACTATGAGTCGACCATCGAAAAGGAAGAGCTCGTACTGATCGTCGACATCGGCGGTGGTACATCGGACTTCTCGCTGGTGCGTCTGTCCCCTGAACGCCGCAACCACGACAACCGACACGACGACATCCTCGCCACCGGTGGCGTGCACATTGGCGGGACCGATTTCGACAAGCAGCTCAGCCTGCAAGGCCTGATGCCGTTGTTCGGCTACGGCAGCCGCATGAAGAGCGGCGCCTACATGCCCACCAGCCACCACATGAACCTGGCGACCTGGCACACCATCAACTCGGTGTACTCGCAGAAATCGACCCTGGCCTTGGGCAGCATGCGTTACGACATCGAAGACACCGGCGGCATCGACCGTCTGTTCAAGCTGATCGAGCAGCGCGCTGGTCACTGGCTGGCGATGGAAGTGGAAGAAACCAAGATTCAGCTGACCCACGCCGACAGCCGCCATGTGCCGCTGGACCGCATTGAGCCGGGACTGAGTGTGGAACTGAGCCGCGCGCTGTTCGAATCGGCCATCGACAACCTGCTGGAGCGCGTGCGCAACAGCGTGACCCAGATGCTCAACGACGCTAACGTGCGGGTTGATCAAGTGGATACGGTGTTCTTCACCGGTGGTTCGAGCGGGATTCCGGCGTTGCGCAACAGCGTTTCGGCGATGTTGCCGAATGCGCGGCATGTGGAAGGGAACATCTTCGGCAGCATCGGCAGCGGCCTGGCCATCGAAGCGGCCAAGCGTTACGGCACGATGGATTGATCAAAAACCCTGTGGCGAGGGAGCTTGCTCCCGCTGGACTGCGTAGCAGTCCCCTTCTTTTTAAGGATAAGCGGGGCCGCTTCGCGGCCCAGCGGGAGCAAGCTCCCTCGCCACAGGTTTGATCAAAACCGATCAAACCATCCCCACCTGCTTCAACTCACTCTTCAGATACGCGTAATAAATCGGCCCCGCCACCACCCCCGGCAGGCCGAATGCGGCCTCGAACACCAGCATCGCCAGCAGCAACTCCCACGACTTGGCACTGATCTGCCCGCCGACGATGCGCGCGTTGAGGAAGTATTCGAGCTTGTGAATAACAATCAGATAACCCAACGCCGCCATCGCGACCCAGATCGACAGTGACAAACCGACGATGGTGATCAGCGTGTTCGACATCAGGTTGCCGATCACCGGCAGCAGACCAAGCAGGAAGGTCAGCACGATCAAGGTTTTAGTCAGCGGCAGATGGATGCCGAACATGGGCAGGACCAACGCCAGAAAAATCCCGGTGAAGAAGGTGTTGAGCAGGGAAATCTTGATCTGGGCGAACACGATGTTGCGGAACGCCTGCACCAACAGGTGCAGACGATCAAACAGTGCGGCAGCCAGCGGCTTGCGCTTGGTCAGGTCCGGTATCCGCTGCAAGGCGATGATCGCCCCAAGCACCATGCCGATTAGCAACGTCACGAACATGTGCGCCGCGTCTTTGCCGACCAGTTGCAAGTCGCTGAGGTGCTTGCTCACCCACTCGCCAATGGCCACGCGGAACTCGGCGGCGCTGGCCGGCAGGTAGGCGTCGATGAACGGCGGCAATTGCCCGCGCGCACGATCGACCACACCCATGAACTTATCAAGTGAAGCGCCCGGGTTTTCCGCCTCGTGCAGCAGAAAGCTGATGGCCCCGGCGAAGATCAGCGCCAGCGCACTCACCACCAACGTCCCCAGTAACGCCACCGCTAGCCAGCGCGCACGCCGACCTTCGATCAGGCGCTGCAATTGCGGGGTGAGCATGTTGACCAGTTCGAACACCAGCAGGCCAGCCAGCAGGCTTGGCAACAAACGCAGCGGAAGCACTAGTAACAAACCACCAAAAATGATGACCCAACTGATCAGCAGCAAGACTTGGCGTTGAGAAAACGTCGGCATACAGCCTCAAAACGAACGGCATAAAAGGATTGGCAGTCTGCCAGCGTTCGAGTGTCAGCACTAGGGATTGTGTGGGGCGACCTTGGTCGGGGGCTCGGTCGGTTTTTTGCAGTGCCCTTACCGACCCCATCGCGAGCAAGCTCGCTCCCACATTTGTCATGCGCACCCAGAACTACTGTGGGAGCGAGCTTGCTCGCGATGGGGCCCTCATAGCCCCCACACATCCCGGCCCAGTGCTTATTTTTTCTTCAGGCAATCACTCATGAACGCCTTGCGCTCATCACCCTTGAGCGCCTTGGTCGCGGCATCGGCATTGCAGGTTTTCATCTTCTCTTGCTGTGGGGTCAGGGTTTTGGCGTCATTGGCGGCGGGCTCGGCTTTAAGGCAAGTGCTCATGAAGGCTTTGCGCTCATCGCCTTTGAGGCTCTTCGCGGTAGCGTCGGCATTGCAAGTGGTCATCTTGTTCTGTTGGGCAGTGGCGGCGAAGCCCTGGGAACAGATCAGCAAACCGATCATCAACAAAGGGACACGCAACATCTTCATGGAGTTTTCTCCTTGTTGCCGCACCAAGGGGCGCGGCCTCGCTCTGGAGTGTAGACAAAGCCTGTTACACCTTCCCGCTCTCGAGATGGCTGCGGCGATGCTGTTCCGGCGCGCACCCGGCCTGACGCTGGAACATCGCAATAAACGCCGAACCGCTGTATAGGCTCTATCCAGACAGGCGATAATCGCCCCTCAATATCGTCCTGGTTTTTCCGATGCAATACGCTTATCCCCTGCTGGCCATTTTCATTTGGGCCGGCAACACCGTGATCACCAAAATGTCGGCCGGTGCGATCTTCCCCGCCGAGATCGGTTTTTATCGCTGGCTGCTGGCTGGATTGCTGTTCACGCCGTTCATGCTCAAACCGGTCATCGCCCATTGGTCGGCCATTCGCCCGAACCTGGGGAAGATTTTCATCCTTGGCGTGCTGGGCATGGCGGTTTATCAGAGCCTGGCGTATTTCGCGGCGACGCTGACGTCGGCCACCAATATGGGGATCATCCTGTCGCTGATGCCGTTGATGTCACTGGCCATGGCCATGGTCAGCCTCGGTCAGCGCCTGACGGCGGGAGCGCTGGCCGGTGCCGTGTTGTCGTTTGCCGGTGTGTGGGTGGTGGTGTCGTCCGGCAGCCTCGGTGCATTGCTCGAACACGGGGTGAATCCGGGCGACGCGATGATGCTGATCGCCACGCTGGCTTATGCGATCTACAGCACGCTGCTGAAAAAGTGGCAACTGCGTTTGCCCCCGCTGGTGTTGTTGTATCTGCAGGTGTTGGTGGCAGTGGTGGTGCTGTTTCCGATGTTCGCCCTGTCGCCGAAAACCGGCCCGACGCTGCAGAACATTCCGTTGGTGCTGTATGCCTGCCTGTTGGCTTCCATGGTTGCTCCGCTGGCGTGGATGCAGGCCGTGTTGCGCCTGGGGCCGAGCCGGACCACGCTGTTTTTCAATCTGCTGCCGCTGCTGACAGCGCTGATTGCCGCGGTGGTGCTGCATGAGCAATTGGCGTTGTATCACTTGGTGGGCGGGGTGTTGACGTTGGGTGGGGTGATCGTTTCGGAGCGCTGGACGACAGTGTTAGGCCGAAAGGTCAGTATTGCCTGATCTGGCGCCATCGCGAGCAAGCTCGCTCCCACAGTGATCGGTGTTGCGTGGCCGAACGCATACCCCTGTGGGAGCGAGCTTGCTCGCGATGAACGATAACGCGGTCTAAACCCCTGCCGCTTTCAAACGCGCCGCATGCTCGACAAACAACCTGATCGGCTCGGCTCCCTTCCCCACCAGTCCCAGCGACTGATTGACGATGTCGAAGTGATCCAGCGGATACTCATCGCCAATCACCGTGCCCAGATGCGAGCTGTAACGCCCGACCATCCCGTCGCAATGCCCGGCTTCGCGCACAAAGGTTTTGGCAAACAGCCGACAACTGCGGTTGGTCCCGTCGAACAGATTGCGCCCACGATCGGTTTTGCCCGGCTGCAACGTGCCGGACCATGAGTAATAGCGCACGCCATTGACCTCTTCCGGCCCGTGCCCGCCCCAGGTTTGCGGCAAGCCCTGTGGATAACGCTGATTGAACAACGTCACTCCCGCCGTCGTCAGCGATTCATGGGAGGCGTGAATATCCACCGGCAGCTTTGGCCCGCGATAGCCGGTTTCCAGCAGGCTCATCAACGCGCCAATGATTCGAAGAAAAAACGCGAGCAGCCGGCCTTTCGCGCTGTCCGCCGGGTAATGTTTGTGCAGGTAATCCGCCAGTTCGGAACCGTGATTGGGACCTGCCACCGACGTGACAGACGCCACGCGATCCGGGCGTTTCGCAGCAGCGTAGCGGGCAGTCAGCGAGCCCTGGCTGTGGCCGATCAGGTTGACCTTCTCGGCGCCGGTTTCCCGCAGGATCTCGTCGATGCGCGTCAGCAATTGTTCCCCGCGCACCTCGGTCGAGTGGAGCGGCGAGACCTGCACCGCAATCACCGTCGCCCCCCCTTGGCGCAACGCCGCCACGATCCCGTACCAGTATGGATAAAGCACCAGACGGATAAACCCGAGCATTCCCGGGACCAGCACCAACGGATAACGCGTGGCAGAACCTTGCGACATGGGCGGACATCCTTGTGATCTGTGAGGTGACGCAAGGCTGAATGCAAAACATCCGCCAAGCATCGTTATCAAAAATGACAACTCGACGACAGTCTATGACATCCACCCTGTTTGAGCCCCGCCACTGCGCCACAATCAACCCGCGATCAGTAAAAACACCCAGGCCATCTAGAACTCCCTGGCCAGCGTCAGCAAACGCTGCTCGGCTTCGGCGCAGGAGATCTCGAAGGTGCGCTCGGCGGACTCTTCGCCCTCGGCGGCGACCACCGTGACATCGGTGATGCCAATAAAACCCAACGCCGTGCGCAGTAGTGTGTCGGCATGGTTCAAGGCTTCGAGTTCCCCCCCGGGCCCGAAACCGAAACCGCCACGGCTGGTGACGATCAGCGCTCTCTTGCCCTGCACCAGCGGCTCGTACTGCGCGACGCCATTGTCCAGCGTGTGATTGAAGGTCAGGCCGAGCCGAACGATCTGATCAATCCACGCCTTGAGGCCGCTGGGCACGCTGAAGTTGTGCATGGGCGTGGAGATCACCAGCAACTCGTGGCCCAGCAATTCACTCACCAGCTCATCGCTGAACGCGAGATCGGCCTGCATCGACAGCGATCGCGCCTCGGGCTCGGGGTAGAACGCGGCCGCCACAAAGGCTTCGTTGACCGGTGGAATTAACGCCCGGCCGACTTCACGACGGGTCAACCGCGAGTGCGGATGGCGCGCCTGCCAGGCGCCAAGAAAAACTTCGGCCAGGCGACGAGAATGGGAACGTTCGCCCCGTGGGCTGGCATGGATGGCAAGAACTCTGTTCATCTGAATCTCCTGAGGACTACACTCGAACGGTTTGTGGTGTGCAGCTTGAGCTCGCCGCCGCCTCGTCTCAAATGAGCAGAAATCAGTCTGGATGAGTTCATTTCACCCATGGAGTGTTAAATGTTTGCCTCGCTGCCGCTGACCGCCCTGCGCGCCTTCGAGTCTGCCTCTCGCCTGTCGAGCTTCAAGGCCGCCGCCGAAGAACTGTCCGTAACGCCAACGGCGGTTTCCCATCAGATTCGTTCGCTGGAAAGCTGGCTAGGCGTGCCGCTGTTTGAGCGACTGCCACGGCAGGTTCGCCTGACCGAATGCGGTGAGCGTCTTTTTCGCAGCTTGCACGGCGCTTTTCTGGAAGTGGCCCAGAGCGTTGACACCTTGCGCCCGCAACGCAGCGGCGCGAGCCTGACGATCTCCACCACCGCCGCATTTGCCGCGTTGTGGCTGGTGCCTCGGCTCGGGCGCTTCTACGCCCGGCATCCGAACATCAGCCTGCGCCTGGACGCCCATTGCGAAGTGATCGATTTGCATCAGGACGCCAGCGTCGACCTTGCGGTGCGCTATAGCCTCGATAACTATCCAAACCTTTATGGGCTGTGCCTCTTCGATGAATCGTTCGGCGTTTATGGCTCGCCCGAGCAGGTTGCCCTCGCGTCCAATCGCACGCCGACGCTGATCAGCGTGCGCTGGCATAACTCGAAGCTGTACGCCCATGGCTGGGAAGCGTGGTGCGTGCAGTCCGGCGAAACCTGGCTGACAGGGCAACCGGCAGTCCGGGAATACGATGAGGAGCATTACGCACTGCAAGCCGCCATCGCCGGGCAAGGCCTGGTGCTGGCGAGCAATATTCTGGTGTCGGAAAGTGTGGCCAGCGGTTTGCTGGTGGCTTACCGGAGTGAAGTTCAGGTGAATGGCGCCGGCTACAGCGCACTTTGCGTACCGGGTCGTGAACGCCATCCGCCCGTGCGTGCATTCTTTTCCTGGCTAAAGGAAGAAGCAGCGTTGTCCGCGAAGGCGTCTTCATAGACGCCGAAGATTCATTGTGTGGGTTTAACGGTCACTGGCGCCTTGCCCGCCTTCATCTGCTGCAGCAACGGCGCACACTGATTCGGCTCACCCCCACTCGGTGCAATCAGCGCCAGCAACCCCGCCGCGGGCGCAGCGATCACACCCAGCGCGACCATCCCCGCACCGCGCAGGATCAGCGGAACGGCTTTCACGCCGGCATCCGGCTTGATGAACTTGCCCCGCACGTACAGCGGCGAACGTAACGAAATCAGGCGCCAGCCTTTGGATTCCGGTGTAACCGTCAGATCCAGCTGCTCGGTCGCCATGTTCGCCGTGCCATCGATGTAGATGATCGCGTTCTCGGTATCGAAAACGAACAGCCGTGTGGTCGCAAGGCCCGTCTTGATGTCGAAGTCGGCCGCCGCGCAATTGATCTTCACTTCCTTGTCACCAAAGATCTTGCCGACCACATAGTTGCCGACGTTGAGTCCGGCCAGTTCCATCAACTCGCGACTGATCGCGCCGTCGTTGATCAGCATCTTCAGGTTGCCATTGGCAGTGCCCAGCAGCCTGGCCACCGAGTTGCCGCGACCGCTGATCTCGGCGTCGCCATTGAGCTCGCCGAAACTGGTCTTCATCGGTTCAAAGGTCGGAAACAATTGCTTGAGTTTGAACCCGCGCGCGGTGAGTCTGGCACTGCCTTCCAACGGCTCGGTGCGACCATTCAGGCGAATCTGCGCCTCCAGCTTGCCACCGGCCACGCCGAAGCGCAGGGGTTCGAGGCTGAGCACGCCATCGGTCAACACCAAGTGGGTATAAAGGTCATTGAACGGCAGTTTTTCACTGTGGACGATGCGTTTGCCGGTGAATTCAACATCCGCATCCATGTCGCGCCAGCGTTCGGTCTTGAACTCTTCGACGGGCAGCACCTTGTCCGTCGGCTGCTTGCTTTCACCGCCACGGGCCTTTTGCTTGACGTTGGAGTCGGCGCCGATCAAGGGTGCAAGGTCAGAAAACAACAGTTGATCGGAGATCAGCGAACCGCTGAGTGTAGGTCGTGGCTGGCTGGCGACGTAGGCCAGGCTGCCATGAATGTCGCTCTCGCCGATCTTGCCGTTGAACGCGTCATAACGGAACACTGCACCGCCCGCCTCTTGCAGCTTGGCGATCAAATGGCCGTCGGTGGCGTAAGGCGGTGTATCCGGCAGGGTCACGCCGGTCAGCGGATAGAGATGGCCGAGGCTGCTGCCGGCCAGCTTCAGCCGCAGGTCCAACGCGCCGAGGTTGAGCGGGTCGGTCAGCGTGCCTGCCAGCTCGACACTGGTGTCAGCGATCTTCAACTGGGCCTGAAGCGGAAACGGTCGAGCCGAATCCTGCAAGGCCAACAGGCCGCCGATCTTGCCTTCGCCATTGAGTTTCTGGCCGTGGTACTGGCCTTTGACCTTCAGCGCGAACGCGTAATCCTGGGGCGCGGCACCCTTCTCCTGCGCACTGTTCGCCGCTTTCTCGCCAACGATATCGCTGAATGGAATCGGTTTGCCCAGTGGGTCGATGATCAGGTCGAGCTGCGTTTTCAGGCTCTGGTCGTCAAGGGTGACGTGGCCCTTGTCGAAGCCGATTGCGCCGATGTCCACCACCCAGTCAGAAGGTTCGGCGTTCGGGTCTTTAGGGTCGAACCTGAACGTCCAGTTCGCGCGGCCATCGGCCAGACGCTGGAGGTCTGCCGTTGGCTCGGTCAAGTCAATGCGCGGGATCGTCACGCGTTGAGCTAACAAGGCCAGCGGCGAGATGCGCAGTTCGACGCGTTTGAGCGTGACCATCTGCGGCTGCTTCGACCAATCCGGATTGCCGAGGCTCAGGTCCTCTGCCACCACATGCGGCCACGGTACCCACGCCCGCCAACCGCCCTCGTCGGGCTCGCGCTGCCAGATCACTGCGAGGTTGCCGTTGATGGCAAACGGTCGATGCAGTTCTTCGGAGACTTTGTTGTTAAGGGTCGGTTTGATCCGGTTCCAATCGAAGAACGCGATGATCAGAACCAGCATCGCCAGCAGAACAACCAGGCTGGCAAAGGTCCAGGTCAAGATCTTGGGGGTGCGCATCATTGCACAGGGCTCCTGAATACGACTGAGCGTCCTGACTGCGACGCACGTGTGAAACGTTAGGCCAGAACCGGCCGGCCATGAAAGCTAGGACTGGGAAACGGCGCGCAGGTTTAACCGAAATGCGCTTAACGCTCAAGTAATCGCTCAGGGTCACCCTGCTCTCGCAATCCGGCGTTACCGACCCCGCACTTTTGCGCGGCACAAGTGGGTCGAAATCACCCACTTCAGTGCGAAAACGTTCGCCGGGAAGGCCCGTTTTAGAGCCTCCGCACGGAACAATCAATTCCGTTGATTATTACCATTGCGTTTATGAACTTTTATATCGACTTATCGAGAGTAGCATTGCCCTCGTACCCACTTTAAAGCCCTCCTACGGAGCACCCAATCATGAAACGCCAATTGCTGCTAAGCCTTACCCTCTCAATGCTGGCCAGCACCGCTTTCGCTTTGCCCGCTGCTGATCAGGCAACCCCGCAAGTCAAATCGAGCCACTCGGTGTTCAGCCAGACTGTTGCCGAAGGTGGTAATGATCGCCTGAAAGAAAAAGGCCTGATCACTCAGGATGGCTCGGACCGTACCCCACAAGGTCAAACCCTAGCGGCTGACGGTTCCGATCGCACTCCTCAAGGTCAAACCCTGGCCGCTGACGGTTCCGATCGCACCCCACAAGGTCAAACCCTGGCCGCTGACGGTTCCGATCGCACTCCTCAAGGTCAAACGCTGGCCGCTGACGGTTCCGATCGCACTCCTCAAGGTCAAACGCTGGCCGCTGACGGTTCCGATCGCACTCCTCAAGGTCAAACCCTCGCTGAAGGTGGAGGTGACCGCGTGATCGAACGCAACAGCGCTTTGAGCTAAGCCCATGGCGGCTCTGAAAAAAAGCCCAATCCACGGATTGGGCTTTTGACTTTATAGAAGCAGCACTTCCCCGCTTGATCCCTCTTAATACTCGTTCGACGCCGGCAAAGCCGATTTGCTAGAGTGCGCCGCAGTCTTGTCCAGAAAAACACCCTTGCGATGCTGCCCCGCGCCGAACAGAAACAACAAACCCGTAACGCCCTGATGGACGCTGCTCGCCATTTGATGGAATGCGGCCGAGGATTCGGCAGCCTGAGCCTGCGCGAAGTGGCGAAAACCGCCGGCATCGTGCCCACCGGTTTCTACCGGCATTTTGCCGATATGGATGAACTGGGTCTGGTGCTGGTGAGTGAAGTCGGTCAGACCTTCCGTGAAACCATCCGCCTGGTGCGCCACAACGAGTTCGTGATGGGCGGCATCATCGATGCCTCGGTGCGGATCTTTCTCGACGTGGTGTCGGCCAATCGTTCGCAATTCCTGTTTCTCGCCCGCGAGCAGTATGGCGGTTCGCTGCAGGTGCGTCTGGCCATCGGGCGGTTGCGCGAAGACATCACCTCGGACCTGGCGGCCGACTTGTCGTTGATGCCCAAACTGCAACATCTGGACATCGCCGGTCTAAGCGTGATTGCCGATCTCATCGTTAAAAGCGTGTTTGCCACCTTGCCCGACATTATTGATCCACCGGCAGAAGCATTGCCCGATCATCTGACGCCGCAGGCGAAGATCACTCAGCAGCTACGCTTTATCTTTATCGGCCTCAAACACTGGCAGGGTCTTGGTAGCACCGAATAACCCTGTGGGAGCGGCGGTGCGACTCCACGGGAAATCTTCGCTGCATCAACTTGGTGCGCACGACAAAGTCTCGCACCAACTTCACTCAAAACCCCACACGCCACCTCACCTCGCCCTACGCTTCGGACAGGCATTTCCTACACTTCCCACGATTGGCAAGCCCCTTGCTCTAGCCTCAGCAATGTCCATTGCTGGAAGCCTTCCGATGCTGGTGATTCATCGCAGAATCGACCCTCAACCCGTCTGGGCCGCTGAATTGCACCTGACCTTCGAAGCCCGGAGCAAAAGCCGCTTGCGCTGTTTCAGTGCCGCGGGAGAAGACGTCGGGTTGTTTTTGGAGCGCGGTCAGCCGCCGTTGTATGACGGCGAATGCCTTGAAGCAGACGACGGTCGCATCGTCCGCGTGTACGCCCGCCCCGAACAACTGCTGCACGTCTCCTGCGCCAACGCTTTTGAACTGACCCGTGCGGCGTATCACCTCGGCAATCGCCACGTTGCCCTGCAAGTCGGTGATGGCTGGTTGCGCCTGCTCGATGATTACGTGCTCAAGGCCATGCTCGAACAACTCGGCGCCACCACCGAAAGTATCGAAGCGCCGTTCCAGCCGGAGCACGGCGCTTATGGCGGTGGTCATCACCATTCGCGGCATGGCGACGAGGACTTCAACTACCCGCCGAAACTGCACCAGTTCGGCGTACGTTTATGAACCCGGCCTGGGCGCTGCTGCGCCTGGCCAGTCCGCAATTGCCGATTGGCGGCTACAGCTATTCCCAGGGGCTGGAAATGGCGGTGGATAACAGCCGGGTGAACGATTCCGAGAGCGCCCGGCGCTGGATCAGCGATCAATTGCTGCTGAACCTGGCGCGCTTTGAAGCGCCGCTGCTACTCGCCCATTGCACAGCTGCCGCCGAAGAAAACTGGGCCGGGTTGCTGCAACGCTGCGAAGAACATCGCGCCAGCCGGGAAACTCGCGAGTTGCATCAGGAAAGCCGGCAGATGGGTTACTCCTTGCAGCAACTGCTCGACGGTTTGCCGGAACTCGATGCACCGGCCCGCACCTTTCTCGAACAACGTCCCGAACCGCACCTGGCACTTGGCTGGGCGCTGGCCGCGCGCGCCTGGCGCATCAGTCCGCAGGACGCGTTGGCCGCCTGGCTCTGGAGCTGGATGGAAAACCAATTGGCGGTGCTGATGAAAACCCTGCCCCTGGGCCAGCAAGCCGCGCAACGCCTGACCAGCGAACTGCTGCCGTTGCTGCAGGAAGCCCAACAGAACGCTACTCGAATCAACCCCGAACACTATGGCAGCGCCGCTTTCGGCCTGTCCCTGGCGTGCATGGCCCATGAGCGCCAGTACAGCCGTCTGTTCCGTTCCTAGGGTCTGTTATTTTGGAGAATCACATGAACACACAACCTCTGCGCGTTGGCATCGGCGGCCCGGTCGGTTCCGGCAAAACCGCCCTGACTTTGGCTTTGTGCCTGGCGCTGCGCGACCGCTACAACCTGGCCGTTGTGACCAATGATATCTACACCCGCGAAGACGCTGATTTTCTGGTGCGCAACGAAGCCCTGGCGCCGGAGCGGATCATCGGCGTGGAAACCGGCGGCTGCCCGCACACGGCGATTCGCGAAGACGCCTCGATCAACCTCGAAGCCGTGGACCAACTGAACCGCCGCTTTCCGGGGCTGGACCTGATCCTGGTGGAGTCAGGTGGCGACAATCTGTCTGCCACGTTCAGCCCGGAACTGTCGGACCTTACGATCTACGTGATCGACGTCTCTGCCGGCGACAAGCTGCCGCGCAAGGGCGGGCCGGGGATCTGCAAATCCGACCTGCTGGTGATCAACAAGGTCGACCTCGCGCCGCTCGTAGGCGCGTCGCTGGAGATGATGGACAGCGACACCCAGCGCATGCGCAACGGCAAACCTTTTGTCTTCAGCAACCAGAAAACCGGGCTGGGCCTGGAAGAAATCATCGCGTTCATCGAGCGCCAGGGCCTGCTGACTGCAGCCTGATACCGACCAACGTTTATCAACAAGGAAGCTTATCCATGACACTTGAACGCATTCTGGGCGCCATGGCCCTACTGCTGACCCCGGCCATCGCCTTCGCCCATCCTGGTCACGGCGACAACGGTTTGATTGCCGGCATCAGCCACCCGATTGGCGGCCTGGACCACTTGCTGGCGATGCTAGCCGTCGGTTTGTGGGCGGCGCAGCAAAAAGGCACCGCACGCTGGGCGCTGCCGTGCACGTTTGTCGGCACCCTGTTGATCGGTGGACTGCTGGGTTTTGAGGGGCTGAACCTACCGGCGCTGGAAAGCGGAATTGCGGCGTCAGTGCTGGCGCTGGGCCTGGCGGTGGCACTGGCGGTGCGTCCGCCGTTGAGCATGGCGGTGGGCGCGACCGCGTTATTTGCGCTGTTCCATGGTGTGGCGCATGGGCTGGAATTGCCGGAAATGTCGAGTCCGTGGGCGTATGCCGCAGGGTTTGTGGCGGCGACGGCGACATTGCACGCGGCGGGTTATGCGGTGGTTCGTGTGGTGCCACAAGCGGCGCCTTTGGTTCGTTTGGCGGGTGCGGCTTCTGCGGCGACCGGGGTTTGGTTGTTGGCGGGTTGATTTGGTATTGCTTGTGATGGCCTCTTCGCGAGCAAGCCCGCTCCCACAGGTGTACGCGTTCCAATGTGGGAGCGGGCTTGCTCGCGAAGGCGGACTCACAGACACCGTAACTCTCAGGCCTGATAACATGTCGCGCAATCAAACCTGCCGTGACGACGCCAGCCCATGCCACCTGTTTCCCGCTCCGCTTCCCAACCTGAATTGACCGCTCTGTTCGCTTCGGTGCAACAGCATTTCCAGGACGTAATCGTGCCCCTCTGGCAAGGTCCCGGCTGGAATGCCGAGTTGGCGCTGCCCTACGAGGCGCTGGACGCCGGGTGTCAACCCTTGCCACCTCAACGCTACCGGGCCATGGCCTGCGCGCGGCAGCTGTATCTGTTTGCCAGCCTCATCGGCCAGATGCCTGGCGCCGAAGAGCGTGCCGCGGCGTTGTTCCGCTCGTTGCAGCAGCATTTCCATGACGCCGAACACGGTGGCTGGTTCTACAGCATCGATCCGCAGGGTGCTGTGCTGGACCAGCGCAAAGATCTTTACACCCACGCCTTCATTCTCTTCGCCTGCGCCCATTACTGGGACAAGGTTCGCGAGCCGCTGGTGGAGTCGGTGCTCAATGCCGTGCTTGAAGTGGTTGCGCAGCGTTTTGCCACGGGCGACGGCCTGTACGAAGCCAGCCTCGAACGTGACTGGTCGTCGTTAAACACCGGGCCACTGCAAAACCCACTGATGCACCTGGCCGAAGCGTTCCTCGCCACGCTGTCGGTACGCAAAGACGCCGCTGTGCAGGACGCGCTCGTTGCGTTATGCACAGCGATGCAGAAGCGCTTTATCGATCCGCAGCACGGTGTGCTGATGGAAAAACCGCTCGGCGCTGTGGATAACTGGTTCGAACCGGGGCATCAGTTCGAGTGGTATTTCCTGCTGGAATCTTCACCGTTGTTGCGCGGTTCGGCACTGCACGCCTCTCTGGACCGCGCCTTTGCATTCACCGAGCATTTGGGTGTCGATCAACCGAGTGGCGCCGTGCGGGCCATGCTCACGCTAGACGGGCAATCGAAGGATGGCACCCAACGCATCTGGGCTCAGGCTGAATACCTGCGCGCGTTGACGCTACGTCCCGGCAGCGAGACATCGGTGTTGCGCCAGTTGCAGGCGCTGCAACTGCGCTCTCTGCATGCGCACGGCTGGTACGAGTGTCGCGATGAGAATGGTGAAGTGAGCCGCCGGGATATGCCTTCGACCACCCCTTATCATTTGGCGACCTGCTATCGCGGGCTCGCCGACTATCTCGACTAATACCTCTGTGGCGAGGGAGCTTGCTCCCGCTGGACTGCGCAGCAGTCCCCTTTTTCTGGCAAAAGTGGGGCCGCTTCGCGGCCCAGCGGGAGCAAGCTCCCTCGCCACAATTACGCCTTGCCACCATTACGCTCAATCGCAAACCCGCTCCACGTCTGGCTCACCGGCATCAGCTCGAGGCTGTTGATGTTGATGTGTGCCGGTGCATTGAGTACCCAGAAAATGGTGTCGGCGATGTCTTGCGGCTGGATCGGCTCGGCACCGGCGTAGGTCGCGTTGTACCGCTCCTGATCACCGGCAAAGCGCACCAGCGAGAACTCGCTCTCGCACAGACCCGGCTCGATGTTGCTGACACGCACGCCCGTGCCTTGAAGGTCGCAGCGCAGGTTCAGAGAGAACTGTTTGACGAACGCCTTGCTCGCGCCGTACACATGGCTGCCCGGGTACGGATAGTTACCGGCGATGGATCCGAGGTTGACGATGCTGGCGCCACGGCCGTGGGCAATCAGGCGCGGCAACAGCAGACGAGTGCTGTACATCAAGCCTTTGATGTTGGTGTCGACCATGGTGTCCCAATCATCAAGGTTGCACTTCGGTGCAGGGTCGACACCGAGCGCCAGACCAGCATTGTTGATCAGCCCGCGCAGCTTGGCGAAAGAGGGTGGCAGGTTGGCAATCGCCTCCTCCATGGCCTTGCGATCACGTACGTCAAGCACAAGGCCATGAACCTCGGTCTGTTTCGACAACTCGGCGCACAGAGCATTGAGGCGTTCTTCACGACGGCCCGTCAGCACCAGTTTCCAGCCAGCCTCGGCAAAGCGACGGGCACAGGCTTCACCAAAACCGGCAGTTGCGCCGGTAATAAACAGGGTGTTGGACATCGTGTTCTCCTTGCTTTGGCCGACCGGCAGCCATTGGAATAGAAAGTCAGCTGGCAGCATGCCCGGCCTTTTCGACAGCGGCAACCACCACTAAAGCTGTACAAAAAACGATCAGCACCGGCGACGCTATATCCCCCGTGGCCTGCAGCCATGTACGCGCACGTTATCCACAGGCCGTTCCACAGTTTCCGGGGGCAAGTGAAAAAGCTGAAAGCCGCTGAGCACACGGCTTTGCGGGCAGATTACAAAGTTTTTTGCTTGACCCTGCAGTGTTCACTGTGTAGCCCATGGCATTTTGCACGATTGACTCGACAAATCAGCGATGGCGCCAAGCCAGTAACCACGGCCCTCAGCCGAGTCTTTCCAGAGTTTAACCACAGACTTATCCACAGGAACTACCCCTCCGTTTAAGACTGATTTCGCGACCAATAAAAAGATTGACAAAGCTGAGCTTCGGCTCAGTAAGCGCCCCTGATCAAAAAACAACCACACCTCTGCAAGCCACGTATCTAAAGGCCCCCAGCCAGCTACTCCCACGTTATTCACAGCCAGCTCCACAGTAAACGGGGACAAGTCAAAACCGTGACAAAACAACAATTTGCAGCGGCTTTATGTCGCGCTTTGAGAGCTTGGCAAATTTGTTTTCCACAATTCACCGAAAGCACACCCCAGTCACCTGTGGGAGCGAGCTTGCTCGCGATAGCGGTGGGTCAGTCACCTCAATGCTGACTGTGCCGTCGCTTTCGCGAGCAAGCTCGCTCCCACAGGGATTGGAGGTGTTTGGAGGCGTAAAAAAGCCCCGGCGATTGCTCGTCGGGGCTTTGGATATTTCAACAGGACTCAGTGCCCGCCGAGATAAGCGTTGCGCACCTCCTCGTTCACCAGCAACTCCTTGCCGGTGCCACTGAGGCGTATCTCGCCGTTGACCATTACGTAAGCCCGGTCCGACAGCTTGAGCGCATGGTTGGCGTTTTGCTCGACCAGGAAAATGGTCATGCCGGTCTTGGCGAGCTCCCGCAGGGTGGCAAAGATCTGTTTCACCACGATCGGCGCCAGGCCCAGACTCGGCTCGTCGAGCAGCAGGAGCTTGGGCCGGCTCATCAGCGCACGGGCGATGGCGAGCATTTGCTGCTCACCACCGGACATGGTCATGGCGCGCTGGGTGCGCCGCTCTTCGAGCCGCGGAAACAGTTCGAACATGCGTTGCATGTCTTCCTTGGCGTATTTGTCGCCGATCGGAATAGTGCCCATCAGCAGGTTTTCCTCGACGGTCATGTCGGGGAATACGCGTCGGCCTTCCGGCGATTGTGCGATACCGTTGGAGGCGATGTAGTGCGACGACTTATGGGTAATGTCCACACCCTGATAAATGATCTGCCCATCTGCCGCCCTTGGCTGACCGAAGATCGACATCAACAGGGTCGACTTGCCGGCACCGTTGGAACCGATCAGGCTGACCGTTTCACCTTCGTTGATGTGCAGCGAGACGTTCTTCAGGGCCTGGATCGGTCCATAGAACACGTCAAGTTCCTTGAGTTCGAGGATGGGTTGGGTCATACCACCTCCTCTTCATCGGCGCCCAGGTAGGCCGCAATCACTTTCGGGTCATTGCGAATCGCATCGGGCCCGCCCTCGGCGATGACGATGCCGTGGTCCAGCACCACGATGTGATCGGAAATGCTCATAACCATGCCCATGTCGTGTTCGATTAGCACCACGGTCAGATCGTGCTCGTCGCGCAGCAGCCGGATCATCGCGCTCAGCGCTTCGGTTTCCTGAGGGTTGAGGCCGGCGGCCGGCTCGTCGAGGCAGATGATCTGCGGCCGGGTGCACATGGCCCGGGCGATTTCCAGACGGCGTTGCTGACCGTAGGACAGTTCGCCCGCCAGACGGTTGGCGCAGTCCACCAGGTCCACCACTTCCAGCCAGTAGAAAGCGTGGTCCAGCGCATCGCTTTCGGCCTTGCGGTAACCCTTGGTGTTGAGGATGCCGGCCAACATGCTGCGGTTGACCCACATGTGTTGGGCCACCAGCAGGTTTTCCAGCACCGACATTTCCTTGAACAGGCGAATGTTCTGGAAGGTCCGCGCCAGGCCGGCACGGTTCACCAGGTGAGTACCGCCGAACATCTTGTAATGGAGCCGGCTGAGGAAGTTTTTCGGCGATACGAAATCGGTTGCCTTAAACGGTTCACCCAGCATTTTGATGACATCGGTCCGCTCGCCACGCACGTTGAGTTCGATCTTGCCGCCCGAGGCCTTGTAGAACCCGGTAAGGCAGTTGAACACGGTGGTCTTGCCGGCGCCGTTGGGACCGATCAGGGCGAAGATCGAGTTGCGCTTGACCTTCAGACTGACATCGTTCAACGCCTTGATGCCGCCGAAGTGCATCATCAGCTTCTCGACCGAGAGTACGACTTCGCTCATGGCGCTACTCCTTTACGCGGGGTCACACCGGTACGGCTGATCCGAATCAGGCCGCGCGGTCGCCAGATCATCATCAACACCATCAGGATGCCGAACAGCAGCACGCGATATTCCGCGAAGCCACGCAGCAACTCCGGGGCCACGGTCAGCACGAAGGCTGCGATGACCACGCCGATGGTCGAGCCCATGCCGCCGAGTACGACAATGGCGAGGATCAGGGCCGATTCAAAGAAGGTGAACGAGGTCGGGTTGACGAACCCTTGATAAGTGGCGAAGAACACGCCCGCGAGACCGGCCGTCGATGCACCGATGGTGAACGCCGAAAGCTTGACCAGCACGTGGTTGAGCCCCATGGAACGGCAGGCGATTTCATCTTCACGCAAGGCTTCCCAAGCGCGACCGACCGGCATGCGGGTCAGGCGGTGCTTGATGTGCAACACGGCCAATACCACCAGGAACAACACCGCGTAGATGAAGTAGTACTTCACGTCCGGGTTGTAGGCGATGCCAAAGAACTCATGGAATGGCACCCCGCCCTCTTTCGCCCTTTTGCCGAATTCGATGCCGAAGAAGGTGGGCAACGGCGCAGCCATGCCGTTCGGGCCACCGGTCAGGGTCAGCCAGTTATTGAGAATCAAACGGATGATTTCACCGAAGCCCAGGGTCACGATCGCCAGGTAGTCGCCGTGCAGACGCAACACCGGGAAACCAAGGATGCAACCGGCCAGCCCCGCTGTGATCGCCGCCAGTGGCAGCACCGTCCAGAAACCCAGCCCGAGGTATTGATAACCCAGCGCGAGCCCATAGGCACCGATGGCGTAGAACGCCACGTAACCGAGGTCGAGCAGGCCGGCCAGACCGACCACGATGTTCAGGCCCAGACCCAGCAGCACGTAGATCAACCCGAGGATGACCACGCCCAGCAAGTACGAGTTGGAGAAAAACGGGAACACCACGGCGATGACGATCACCAGGGGGATGATCCAGCGCAACCGGGTTTTATAATCAGGCGGCAGAACATGCACCCCGGAGCCGGTGCTCTCAAAGCCGTCAAGAATTTTCAGGCCTTTGGGTGTTTGCAGAAACAGGCTCAATGCAAAGCGGCCAGCCATGACGATGGCAACAATCCACGCCACGCGGGTCGTTTCCAGATTGAAGCCGTAGCCGTCGAGGACTACGCCAACAATCGGGCCAAACACAATGAGGGCGACCAGACCGGCAAGAATCGCGTCAACCAGGCTTCTTTTGAAATCAATGGTTTTTTTAGTGGTTGAAGACATCGCTTACACCTTCGACACAAGAGGACGGCCGAGCAGGCCTTGGGGCCGAAAGACCAGAACGAGAACGAGCAGCGAGAAGCTGAAAACGTCTTTGTAGTCCGAATTGACCAGGCCGGAGAACAGCGACTCGGAAATCCCGAGAATGATCCCGCCGAGCATCGCGCCAGGCAGCGAGCCGATGCCACCGAGTACCGCGGCGGTGAATGCCTTGATCCCGATGATGAAACCGGCATAGAAGTCGAACGTGCCGTAGTTCATGGTGATCAGCACACCGGCCAGGGCGGCCATGGCAGCACCAATGATGAACACGTAGGAAATCACCCGATCGGTGTTGATCCCCAGAATCGAGGCCATCTTGCGATCTTGCTGGGTTGCGCGACACATGCGGCCGAGCTTGGTGTACTTGATGACATAGGTCAGCAGGGCCATCCCGGCAAACGCTGCGACCAGAATAAAGACTTTGGTGTAAGTCAGTTGCACAAACCCTGTGCCGACTTCGACGCGCCAGGCACCCGTCAGCAAGGTTGGAACGCCTTGTTGCTTCGCGCCCTGGGCGATCTGTGCATAGTTTTGCAGGATCAGCGAAATACCGATGGCGCTGATCAGCGGTGCCAGTCGGGTGGAGTTACGCAGAGGTTTGTATGCGACACGCTCGATGACCCAACCGTACACTGCCGTGACCACGATGGTGAAAATCAGGGTGCCAAGCATCAACAGAGGGAAGGATTCAATACCGAAGTATGCCAGCAGAGCCAGACTGATTGCCGCGAGGTAAGCGGAAATCATGTAAACCTCGCCATGGGCGAAGTTGATCATGCCGATGATGCCATAGACCATTGTGTAGCCGATGGCGATCAGGCCATAGACCGACCCGAGGGTCAGGCCGTTGACCAGTTGCTGCAGGAAAATACCATCCATAACGCAATCTCACGCATTTGAGAGACTGCACATAAGCCAGGTGCGACGGACCGGGGTTCAGCCACCCGCGCAACACGGTCGTGTGCAGCTCTACGAGAAAAGACAGACGAGCCATGACTGATTTCAGTCTGCTGAAGGTGAACACGCTGTGGCGAGGGGATTAACCCCCTCACCACAGGGCAGATCAGCAGCTCATATCACTTCTGTTTTTCCAGTTGGTGGTATTTGCCATCCTTGTCCCACTGGTACACAACGTAGTCGGAAACTTTCAGGTCGCCCTTGGAATCCCAGGCCTTGTCGCCCATCACGGTTTTGACCGTGTTGGCTTTCAGCCATTTGGCAGCTTCTTCGCCCTTGTTGGACTTGGCGCCATTGAACGCAGCGGCCAGGGTCTGAACCGAAGCGTAGGCGTACAGGGTGTAGCCTTCAGGCTCGGTACCGGCTTTACGGAACGCGTCTACCACGGTCTTGCTGTCTGGCAGCATGCGCGGGTCAGCGCCGAAGGTCATCAGCACGCCATCAACGAATTGCGGGCCGCCAGCGGTGGTCACCAGTTCGTCGGTCACAATGCCGTCATCGGACATGAACTTGACGTCTTTCAGGCCTTGCTCACGCAGTTGACGAACCAGAGGACCGGCTTCCGGATGCAGACCGCCGAAGTAGACGACATCGGCGCCGGCGCCGCGGATTTTGGTGACGATAGTGCTGAAGTCTTTCTCGCCACGGGTCAGGCCTTCATACAGCACCGGCTTCACGCCGCGTTTTTCCAGTTGGGCCTTGGTGGCATCTGCCAGGCCTTGGCCGTAGGTGTCCTTGTCGTGCAACACCACAACCTTCTTGCCCTTGAGCACGTCGACGATATAGTCACCGGCCACTATGCCTTGCTGGTCGTCACGCCCGCACATACGGAACATGGCACTCAGGCCGCGCTCGGTAACCGCAGGGTTGGTGGAACCCGGAGTGATCGCGATGATGCCCGCTTCGTCGTAGATCTCCGAAGCCGGGATGGTCGACGACGAGCAGAAGTGACCGACCACGCCCGCCACTTTCTGGTTGGTCAGGTCCTTGGCGACCGTCACAGCCTGTTTCGGTTCGCAGGCGTCATCGCCCTTGACCAGTACGATCTTTTCCCCGTTCACGCCGCCCGCTGCGTTGACCGCATCGGCCGCTGCCTGTGCACCCTTCATGTACTGCTCGCCAAATGCTGCGTTGGCGCCTGTCATCGGACCCGCCACACCGATTTTTACGTCAGCCTGTGCAAACGCAGAAACACCCAGCGCAGCTGCCACTGCGAGGGCCAGAAAGCCTTTTTTGTAAAACGTCTGGGACATGAGGTGGTGCTCCAAGGTTTTTTTTAGTTGGCACTTCGACTTCTCTGAAAGCTCAGAGCAAGGGCCGTGCCATCGGTTTTTTATTCTGAAAAAAGTCGCTGCTTTATTGTTATTTCGACTGTTTTGATCCCATTTTCATTGGGCGTGCAACCGTCTAAACCGCGGAAGGTGAAACCGTTTAATTGCATAGGCGCAACCCGCACGCGCCATCATTGCAACCGCGGCGCCAAACGACGTGCAACCAGCCTGTAACAACGTGCGTCACCGAAGTGCACACTGCCGGTGCGGGACTGCTACAACTCGCACCATTACAGGCTAGTCGCTGCGCCGAAAAGCGCCGCTTTTAGCAACAAATTTCAACAATCAAATAACGATGCGCAGGCACTGGCCTGCGTGATACAGCGAAAAACCGGCCTCATACAGACAGCTGCGAAGTCCCACCCCGGTCAGCGGTTGCATGGGGGCGAAGGGAATAGGCAGTGCCTGAGGATTTCCATTGCACAAATAATCGGCAAACGCTTTGCCGACCACCGTGCCCGTCGTCACACCCCGGCCGTTGTAGCCGGTGACCGCCACCAGACCCGGCGCCGGTTCGAACAAGCGCATCAAATGATCGGGGGTGAAGGCGATGCAACCGGTCCAGGTGCATTCCCATTCCACCGCTTTGAGGTACGGAAAATAGTGCTGTTGAACCCGATCGGCCCAAGCCTTGAGGAACCAGGTCGGCTTCTGGTTGCCATTACCCAGACTGCCAAGCAACAAGCGACCGTCTTTGTCGCGACGAATGCTGCTGAGTACCTGGCGTGTGTCCCAGGAACCCTGGCCACCGGGAAGGATTTGCTGTGCGGCATCTTCAGTCAGCGGCACCGAAGCCACCTGATAGTAATAACCGGGGAAGAAGTTACGCCGAAGCTCCGTCCAGTCGCCTTCGGTGTAGGCATTGGAAGCGATGACCACCTGCTCGGCGAGCACCGAACCTTGCGCGGTTTGCACCGACCAGCGTTGGCCCTGACGCTCGAGTCGCGTCACGGGAGAATGATCGAACAGCTGGCCGCCGAAGCCGATGGCTGCTTTGGCCAGCCCTGTGGTGTAAGCCATCGGGTTGATCGTGCCCGCGCGCCGATCCAGCAACGCGGCAGCGATTTTCTGGGTGCCGGTTGCCTGCTCGCAGGCTTGACCCGTTAGCAACTCGACCGGTGCACCGCGGCGTTTCCATTGCTCTTCACGACTGCGCAAGTCCGCTTCGCCACGGGCGTTGTGCGCCATGTGCAGCGTGCCTTCGCGGCGTAGCTGACAATCGATCTTGTATTTGTCCACAAGGCTGAACACCAGCGAAGGCGCCGCCCCCAGCATGCGATTGAGCTGACTGCCTACCGCTACGCCGAATCCGGCTTCGATTTCATCCGGTGGAATCCACATGCCGGCATTGACCAGCCCAACGTTGCGCCCCGAACCGCCATGACCGGCGCGATGGGCTTCCAGCACACACACCGTTTTGCCCTGCTCCAGCAAATGCACCGCCGCCGACAGCCCGGTGAAACCGGCACCGATGACGCAGACATCGACCGTGACCTCGCCCTTGAGGGCCGCATTGTCAGGTCTTTGCGGCGTCAGTTTTTCCCACAGACACTCTTCGCGTAACGGCATTGCCAGACTCCAACAGAAACCTAACCAACCCACACAAATCAGTGTGGGAGCGGGCTTGCTCGCGAAAGCGGTGTGTCATCCACCATTAATGTCGGCTGACAGATTGCATTCGCGAGTAAGCCCGCTCCCACAGGGGATTTCGTTCGACTCAAGTCTCAGTCGAACGTAATCCCCTGCGCCAACGGCAACTCCAGCGAATAGTTCACGGTATTGGTCTGGCGACGCATGTACCCGCGCCATGCATCGGAGCCCGACTCTCGACCACCGCCCGTTTCTTTCTCGCCACCGAACGCACCGCCGATTTCCGCGCCGCTCGGGCCGATGTTGACGTTGGCGATGCCGCAGTCGCTGCCTACCGCCGACATGAACTGCTCGGCTTCACGCACGTCGGTGGTGAAGATGCACGAGGACAGGCCTTGTGGCACGGCGTTGTTCAGGCGCAGGGCCTCCTCGAAGTCCTTGTAACCGACCACGTACAGGATCGGCGCAAAGGTTTCGTCGCGGACCACATCACTTTGCTCCGGCATTTCGACGATGGCCGGCGAGACGTAGTAAGCGTTCGGGTATTTGTCTTCCAATTGACGCTTGCCGCCGAAGACCCGGCCGCCCTCGCTCAAGGCCTGTTCCAGCGCGTCCTGCATGTTGTCGAAGCTGTGTTTGTCGATCAGCGGGCCGATCAGGTTGCCTTCCAGCGGATTGCCGATACGCACTTTCGAGTAAGCGGCCTTCAGGCGGCTAACGATTTCTTCTTTCACCGATTCGTGAGCGATCAGGCGACGCAGAGTAGTGCAACGCTGACCGGCGGTGCCGACGGCGCTGAACAGAATGGCGCGAACCGCCATGTCCAGATCAGCGCTTGGACCGAGGATCATCGCGTTGTTGCCACCCAGTTCCAGAATGCTGCGCGCAAAACGTGCGGCGATTTTTGGTGCCACTTCGCGGCCCATCCGGGTGCTGCCGGTAGCGCTGATCAGCGCGACACGCGGGTCGTCGACCAGCGCTTCCCCGGCGTCGCGGCCACCGATGATCACTTGGCTCAGGTGCGGTGGTGCGTCGCTGAAGTTTTTCAGGACGCGATCGAACAGCGCCTGGCAGGCCAGTGCGGTCAGCGGGGTTTTCTCCGACGGTTTCCAGATCACCGGGTTACCGCAGACCAGCGCCAGCGTAGTGTTCCACGCCCAGACCGCCACCGGAAAGTTGAACGCGCTGATCACACCGACGATGCCCAACGGGTGCCAGGTTTCGCGCATGTGGTGACCAGGGCGCTCGGAGGCGATGGTCAAACCATACAGCTGACGGGACAGGCCGACGGCGAAATCGCAGATGTCGATCATTTCCTGAACTTCACCCAGGCCTTCCTGAGTGATCTTGCCCGCTTCCCAGGACACCAGCTCGCCGAGATCGACCTTGTATTCGCGCAGAATGTCGCCCAGTTGACGCACCAGCTCGCCACGTCGCGGGGCCGGGACCTTGCGCCACAATTCGAACGCATGATCTGCGCGACTGATGTGCTGCTCGACTTCAGCGGCGCCTTCCCAGTTCACGGAGGCAATCTTGCTGCCATCGATCGGCGAATGCACCGGCACTTTGCCGTTCTGGTACAGGGCCGGGTTTACACCAAGACGATCAAGCAATGCGGCAACCATGGGTCACTCCTCAAACAAATAACAGAATACGTGCAGCCGGAAATCACGACTGATCAGACCTGTAGTTTTAGCTCGCCGGAGGTTACCCAACAAACGACCTTTAAGAGAGATATCATTCCGTTTATTCATGCTGCGAATTGCTGGTCAGTAAGAAACAAGAAAAAGGACAACCCATGCTGAATAAACGTTACCTGCCGTCGATCACCGCGCTGCAGTGTTTCGAGGCCGTGACCCGGCATTTGAGCTTCACACGGGCCGCCGAAGAGCTGAACCTGACACAGAGCGCGGTCAGCAAACAGGTCGCGCAACTGGAAGAGTTGTTGCAGCACCTGCTGTTCCGCCGGGTGCGTCGACGCCTGCAAATGACCCCGGCCGGTGATTTGTACCTGGTCGAAGTACGAAAAATCCTCACGCAAGTCGAGATGTCGACCCATTACCTGCGTTCCTACGGCGGGGAAACCGAAGTCCTGCGCGTCTCCACCCCTCCGACCTTCGGCGCCCGCTGGCTGGTGCCCCGCTTGAAAGGTTGGCGCCTGCGTCATCCGTCGATCCATCTGGACCTGTGCAGCGAGCAGGAAGCCGACGATCTGCTGCAAGGTCGCAGCGATCTGGCGTTCTATTTCGGCCAGGGTTCACGGCCCCGCACCGAATGCCTGAAGCTGTTCGGCGAAGAGCTTGTTCCCGTGTGTGCACCGGGCAGCCTGCCGGCCACACCGTTCACCGATCCAACCCAACTCACCGACCTGGTCCTGCTGCAAAACGCCTCCCGGCCGCAGGCCTGGCACGACTGGTTCGACAGTCAGGGTTACCACACCGAACACAGCTATCACGGCCCGCGTTTCGAGACCTTTTACATGTGCATTCGCGCCGCACAGGTCGGCTGCGGCGTGGCGCTGTTGCCACGGTTTCTGGTGGAAGAGGAATTGGCCGACGGCAAACTGGTCATTCCCTGGCAGCATGCGATGGCCAGTTCCGACGCGTATTACCTGGCCTACCCGGAGCATTCGGCGGAAGTGCCCAAGGTGCGGGATTTTGTGAAATGGATGCTGGAGCAGATCGATAGCCCGGATGCAGCACCGGTTTAGGATTTCACCCAAGCCCGCTCCCACAATGATCTGCAGCGATCTAAAAATCGCTGGCAATGACCACTACCGATATGCGCCACTGTCCGTATTCAATGTGGAGAACCCCGCTATGAGCGAGAGCGTGTTTGCCGATCGCATCGTGCAGAACCTGCTCGACACCGACTTCTACAAACTGACGATGATGCAGGCGGTGCTGCACAACTACCCGAACGTGGAAGTCGAATGGGAGTTTCGTTGCCGGAACAGTGAAGATCTGCGCCCGTACCTGGCGGAAATCCGCTTCCAGATCGAGCGCCTGGCCGAGTTGAGCCTGAGCGCTGACCAGTTGAGCTTCATGGAGCGCATCAGTTTCATGAAGCCGGATTTTCTGCGCTTTCTCGGGTTGTTCCGCTTCAACCTGCGCTACGTCCACACCGGTATCGAAAACGGTGAGCTGTTTATCCGTCTGCGCGGGCCGTGGTTGCATGTGATCCTGTTTGAAGTGCCACTGCTGTCCATTGTCAGCGAAGTGCGCAACCGCTATCGATACCGGGACATCGTTCTGGAGCAGGCGCGTGAGCAGCTCTATCGCAAGTTCGACTGGCTGACCGCCCACGCCAGCAGCGACGAATTGTCCGAATTGCAGGTAGCCGATTTCGGCACCCGTCGTCGCTTTTCCTACCGCGTGCAGGAAGAAGTGGTGAACGTGCTCAAGCACGATTTCCCCGGACGTTTCGTCGGCACCAGCAACGTGCATCTGTCCCGGGAACTCGACATGAAACCGCTGGGCACCATGGCCCACGAGTGGATCATGGCGCACCAGCAACTCGGCCCGCGGCTGATCGACAGCCAGATTGCCGCCCTCGATTGCTGGGTCCGCGAATACCGCGGCCTGTTGGGGATCGCCCTGACCGACTGCATCACCACCGATGCTTTCCTCAATGATTTCGACCTGTACTTTGCCAAGCTCTTCGACGGCCTGCGCCACGACTCCGGAGATCCGGTGATTTGGGCGGAGAAGGCCATCGCCCACTACCATAAGCTGGGCATCGACCCGATGAGCAAGACCCTGGTGTTCTCCGACAGTCTGACGCTGCCCAAGTCGCTGGAAATATTTCGTGCATTACGCGGTCGGATCAATGTCAGCTTCGGCATTGGCACCAACCTGACGTGCGATATTCCAGGTGTTGAACCGATGAGCATCGTGCTTAAAATGGCAGCCTGCAATGGCCAGCCGGTGGCAAAAATCTCCGACGAGCCTGGCAAGACTCACTGCAAAGATCCGAATTTCGTCGCCTACTTGCGACACGTTTTCAAAGTTCCTGCCGCCCTTTCCAGCACACCAAGCAAGGAGTGAATTCATGCAAGCCGTACAGCGTGAGATTGCTGAGCAGCTCAAGGTTCAACCGCCATTCGCCGACAAGGCCGCTCTCGAAGCGGAAATCGCCCGGCGCGTTACCTTCATCCAGGATTGCCTGGTCAATTCCGGGCTCAAAACCCTGGTGCTTGGCATCAGCGGCGGGGTTGATTCCCTGACCGCCGGCCTGCTGGCCCAGCGCGCCATGCGTGAACTGCGCACGCGCACCGGTGATGACAACTACAAGTTCATCGCCGTGCGCCTGCCGTACGAAACCCAGTTCGATGAACACGACGCCCAGGCTTCGGTGGATTTCATCGCCCCGGACGAGCGCCACACCGTGAACATCGGCCCGGCAGTCAAAGCCCTGGCCAATGAGGTGGCAGCCTTTGAAGGCCAGCACGCTGTTTCGGTGGATTTCGTCCTCGGCAACACCAAGGCGCGGATGCGCATGGTCGCCCAGTACACCATCGCCGGCGCGGCTCATGGCCTGGTGATCGGCACCGACCACGCAGCGGAAGCGGTGATGGGTTTCTTTACCAAGTTCGGTGACGGCGCCTGCGACCTGGCACCGTTGAGCGGCCTGGTGAAAAATCAGGTTCGAGCCATCGCCCGCCATTTCGGCGCACCGGAATCGCTGGTGGAAAAAATCCCGACTGCCGACCTCGAAGACCTGTCGCCAGGCAAACCTGACGAAGCGTCCCACGGCGTGACCTATGCCGAGATCGATGCGTTTCTGCACGGCGAGCCGGTGCGTGAAGAAGCGTTCAAGATCATTTGCGATACGTACAAAAAGACCCATCACAAGCGGGTGATGCCGTTTGCGCCTTGATTCGTGAATGAATGAAAAAGCCCGCTGAAGCGTTGATCTTCAGCGGGCTTTTCTTTGGCGTAAGCATTTATCGATGCTGAGGGCCCTTCGCGAGCAAGCCGGCTCCCACAGGTTGACCGCGTTGTCTGACTAAACGCGATCTACTGTGGGAGCGGGCTTGCTCCGGGCGGCGTTCCGACGAAGAACGATGACGCGGTTAACCTTCTTACTTCAGCGTAACCGTGCCTTTCATCATCGAAATGTGGCCCGGGAACGAGCAGAAGAAACCGTATTTTTCGCCAGCAGCCAGCTTCGCCACATCGAAAGTCACCGAATCGGTTTCCTTGGCGCCGATGATTTTGGTGTGAGCGATCACGCGCGCATCACCTTCTTTCAGGTAGCTCTTGTCGATACCGGCCGCCAGGCCATCGGTGGCGATCGGCTGCATGTCAGCCTCTTTGCTCAGCACCCAGTTATGGCCCATGACGTTTTTCGGCAGATTGCCGGAGTGGGTCAGTTCAACGGTGAAGGTTTTGCAGCTTTTGTCGATTTCGATGGCCTTGGTGCTGAAGGACATCTGGTCAGTGGAGTCGATGGTCGTCTTGCACTCGGCAGCCATCAGTTGACTGCTGGCCAGTGTCAGCAGGGATACCGCAACAAGTTTGGCAAACATGGTGAATCTCCAAGGCAGGGTTAACAAAAGTGCGAATGGACAGAAGACTGCCTGAAAACTTCGCAAGTTCCTATGACCTGAATCAAAAATTGTATACAACTTTCGAGCTATGACACCTATCGAAACAATCTACCAGCCAGATGTCTAGGGCGGCCTTATCATCAGCTCCTCATCACCTGGCCGGAGCGTCTGTCATGACCATTAACAGCTTTTTGTGCAGTTTGCTTGCCGCTTACGCCTGTGGCGCCTGTGGCACCTGTGAGATGCCGCAGCGAGAAGTTTAGACCTTGGAGCACCGCGCCTCTGCCATTACTCTGTGGCCATCCTGACCCTGGAGTAAGGCATGTCTTTAGCATCCGTTTGTGTATTTTGCGGTGCCAGCACCGGCACCAATCCGGCTTATCGTGAAGCGGCTGTCGCCCTCGGGCAAGCATTGGCCGCGCGCAAGCTGACCCTGGTCTATGGCGGCGGTGCCGTTGGGCTGATGGGAATCGTGGCCGATGCCGCGCTGGCCGCCGGCGGTGAAGTGATCGGGATCATCCCGCAAAGTCTCAAAGACAAGGAAATCGGCCACAGCGGCCTGACTCGCCTGGAAGTGGTCGACGGCATGCATGCGCGCAAGGCGCGGATGGCCGAGCTCAGCGATGCCTTTATCGCGCTGCCCGGTGGCCTGGGCACCCTGGAAGAACTGTTCGAAGTTTGGACCTGGGGCCAGCTCGGCTACCACGGCAAACCGCTGGGACTGCTGGAAGTGAACGGTTTCTACAGCAAATTGACCGGTTTTCTTGATCATATCGTCGGCGAAGGCTTCGTTCGCGAAGCACACCGTGACATGCTGCAAGTGAGCGAATCGCCGCAAACCCTGCTCGATGCCCTGGATGCCTGGCAGCCGACCGTGCTGCCAAAGTGGACAGAGCAAAAACCCAGCTAACGGCTCGGCACCGATACAGGGCAGAATATGCGCCGCTCAACCTCACCTTCGACCCCAGAGGATCGCCCATGGCTAAACCTAATTATTCCTTCGCCAAACGTCAGAGAGACTTGGCCAAGGAGCAGAAGAAAGAGGAAAAGCTTCAGCGCAAGAAAGCTACAGCTGAAGAAGAAGCCGCCGCACTGAACCCGGAAACAGACGGTGAAGTGGCCGCAGAAAATGATGTAGAAGCACCGAAAGATCAGGCGCCCGACGCCTGAGACCCTCAGGGCCCGATGATCTGATCAGGCCCACCGGATCTGTGTCCAGTGTAGGAGCGAGCTTGCTCGCGAAGATAACGAAGACAGCGCGTTTTTCCAGACAGGACGCGTCATCGTTGACGTCCATCGCGAGCGAGCTCGCTCCTACAGCTCCAATGGCATCACGGTGACGCGGACTTCCGGGTCGTGATTGCCGCCTCCCAGAATCACCCCCCGCAACGGCGAGACATCAGAAAAATCCCTGCCCCAGGCCAGGGTGATGTGTTCGAGTGCCGGTTGCACATTGTTGGTGGGATCGAAATCCACCCAGCCCAGCACCGGGCAAAACACTGAAACCCAGGCGTGCGACGCATCGGCGCCGATCAATCGCGGCTGACCTGGTGGCGGCTGAGTCAGCAGGTAACCGCTGATGTAACGAGCCGCCAGCCCACGGGAGCGCACACACGCGAGCAGCAGGTGGGCGAAGTCCTGGCACACCCCGCGCCGACGCTCCAGCACTTCCACCAGTGGCGTTGCCACTTGGGTCGCTTCAGCGTCGAAGGTGAACTCGCTGAAGATTCTCTCCATCAGGGCCTGAACGCCGAGCAACAGCGGACGGCCCACGGGGAAACAACTTTCCGAGAACTCGACGAAGTTGCGCTTCAAATGCACATAGGGCGATTCGAACCGGAAACGGCAAGCTTCCAACAATTCGGGCGTAAGCGGCTGATTGCTGTAGGTCAGCGCATTGCGGGTTTCTTCCCACGCGGGGGATTGATTAAAGTCCAAGGTTGGCCGAGCCAGCACCTCGACGGTGAGCCGGGCGTTGACCAACAATTCATCGTGCGGCCGCTCGAAGGCCAGTCGGGTCAGCGGGTTACCGAACACGTCCAGCTCATCCCGGCGCGATGTCGGGTCCGGGCTTATCTGCAATTGCTGCTCGGTGCAGCGCTGCCAGGCACACGATCGCGGCCACAGGTGCGCCAATTGCTGAGCGAGGGACACCGGGCTGTCATAGTGATAATGGGTGTCGTGGAAAATCTGGTAACGGGTGCTCATCAGACGGACACCGTGCGCTGGCTGACATCATCGACATGGGCGAAATGGCGCAACGCCAGACGATCCGACACTTGCCCGCTGGCATCGGCGATCTCCTGCAGCAGATCGGCCAGACCATCGATGGCGGCGCGAACGCTGGCTTCGCCGAACAGCGAATTCTCCAGGCATCCCAGATCGAACCGCGCCAGACGCTCAACCAATTGCGGCAGAGCGGCTTCGCGCGGTGCGCCAAAATCATCGTTTAAACGTTTAACGGTCCGGGTCACCAGTTTCAGCTGGAACAACACCGCGTGCGGGTTCTGCTCATCGAGCAGCAACAGATCCAGCACCGGAATCAATTGCGCCACGGCCAGATACCGCGAGCGGTAGGTGATGCTGCTGTTGCCAAGTTCCAGCAACCATTCCAGTCCGGCCTGATCGAAGGCACCACTGCCGCGCAGAAACGCCGCGAGGCTGCCGCTGAAAAATTGCAGGCGCTCGATTCGTCGGCCGATCATCAGGAAGCGCCAGCCTTCGTCCCGGGTCATGTCGTCAAGGGCGAAACCGGACAGCGCCGCCAGCGACATTACCAAACGGTTGAGAAAATCCAGTAACTCGCCAAAATCCGGTTCTTCGGTTTCCAGTTCGATAGCTTCTCGCTGCAATTCCACCAGCGCCTGCCAGTTTTCCCGCGAGAGCTTGCCGCGCACCTGCGAAGCGGCCCACTGCAATCGCTGCAGGTTGGAGCGCAGGCTGAACGGCCAGTCATCACCGAGCAGCGCCGCCAGTAACCGTTCAGGCAATTCACCTTCATCGGGCAATAACATCAGCCGTTCACCCAGATCGACTGCTGCCTCCAGAGCTTGTGGGTCATCGCCATCGACATAGCGCGCCAGCATGATCCGCAGCAACCGCGCGCTGTCATCGCAGCGCTCGCAGTAACGGCCAAACCAGAACAGGTTTTCCACCACCCGCGACGGCAGATACGGATCGCGTCGCACCAGGTCGTGCACGCCGATAGCGCGCTGGGCTTTCCACTGCTCGCCGCTGGGCGGACGATCTCCCAACACCCAGGTGTCCTTGCTCGCGCCGCCGCGCTGCATCGACACCACTTCAGCGTCGGCCTCGGCGGCAACCCGGGTCAAACCACCAGGGAGAACCCGATAGCCGTCGCGACTGGCCACCGCATACACGCGCATGCCAATGGCACGGGGTTGCAGTTGACCATCCTCGGCTTGCCAGATCGGCGCCTGAGACAACTGAGCCAGTTCTTGCGCCACATAAGCGTAAGGTCGCGCCCGCATGCGCTCGGCGAGGGTCTGGCGCTGTTTGTCACTCAAATCCCGGCCAAACACCGGAGCAAAGCTCTGCGACGGAAACGCCGGTTTGATCAGCAACTCCGGCAGCTTTTCCAACGCTTGGGCCAGCACTGGCGCTTCGCCGCACCACCACGTAGCGATGGAGGGCAGGATCAGCTCTTCGCCGAACAGGAACTGATTGATCTTCGGCAGGAAACCGAGCAGTCCCGGCGATTCCAGTACGCCGCTGCCGAGTGCGTTGGCCACCAGCACTCTTCCCTGTCGCACGGCTTCGAGCAGACCCGGCACACCCAGCGCAGAATCCGTACGCAGTTCCAGCGGGTCACAGAAATCATCGTCGAGCCGCCGCATGATTGCGTGAACCCGGCGCAGGCCGCTCAACGTTTTCAGGTAGACCGTGGCATCGCGCACCGTGAGGTCGCCGCCCTCCACCAATGGGTAACCGAGCTGTCGCGCCAAATACAAATGTTCGAAATAGCTTTCGTTGAAACGCCCCGGCGTCAGCAGCACTACCAATGGCACTTCATTGTCGCTGGGTGCCTGACGGGCCAGGGTCTCCTGAAGCGTGCGGAAAAAACCCGCCAGATGCTGCACCTTCAAATCCCGATACAGCTCGGGAAAGGCCCGGGACACGATGGTGCGGTTTTCCAGCGCGTAACCGGCGCCGGACGGTGCCTGCGTCCTGTCCGCCGTCACCCACCAGCGCCCGTCGGGCGAGCGCGCCAGATCCACGGCAAACAGATGCAGGAAGGCCCCGTCGGGCGGCGTGATGCCCTGACATGGCCAGAGGAAGTTGTTGTGACCGAAGACCAGTTCAGCCGGCAGCAGGCCTTCAGCGATCAACCGTTGCGGGCCGTACAGATCCGCCAGCACGGCATTCAACAGACGCGCCCGCTGAGCGATCCCGGCTGACAGCTGCGCCCACTCATCCGCCGCGATCACATGCGGCAGCAAGTCCAGTTCCCATGGCCGATCAGCCCCCTTGGGGTCGGCGTAGACGTTATAGGTCACGCCGTTTTCCTGGATCTGCCGGGTCAACAGCGCCTGACGCTGCACCAACTGCGCTGGCGTGCTGCGTTGCAACTGGTCGAACAGTCGACGCCAGTGCGGGCGCACGGCGCCGCTGTCGTCGAGCAGTTCGTGATAAGGGCCCGCCGTCAGCGGGTAGCGGTCTAGCAGGTCAGGCATGGAAAGCTCGGCAGACAGCAAAGAACGGTCAGACTAACGCAGGCTCATGACGCCCGGATAGACGAAAAATCCGAGCGTCGCGTACGGTTTAGTAACGTCGCAAATCGAGAGTCGACGGCAGCTCGTCGTTGATTTCCAGAATCGGTATAGGAAGTTTCCCAGGGCTGTGTCCGATGCGGAAGAAACGCGCCATTCGCCGGCTCTCAGCCTCATTGGCATTCACCGGCAAACTGTCGTAGTTGCGCCCGCCCGGATGAGCGACGTGGTACTGACACCCTCCCAGCGAACGCTGCATCCAGGTATCAAGCAAATCAAACACCAGCGGCGCATGGACCGGGATGGTCGGTTGCAGGCAGTTCGCCGGTTGCCAGGCGCGGAAACGCACGCCGGCCACGAATTCGCCAACCCGTCCGGTGGACTGCAAAGGCACCGGAACGCCGTTGCACGTCAGCAAATAACGCTGCGGCGACAGGCCGGTGAGTTTGACCTGTAGACGTTCCAGAGACGAATCCACATACCGCACCGTACCGCCAACCGCGCCCTCCTCGCCCAGCACATGCCACGGCTCCAGCGCCTGACGCACTTCCAGCTCGATGCCGCTGACCGCGTAATCGCCAACCTTGGGAAAACGGAACTCCAGGTGCGCCGCAAACCACTCGGCCCGCACCGGATAACCCGAAGCGTTGAGATCCACGATGACGTCGGCGAAATCCTGCTCGATAAAATGCGGCAACAGGAACCGGTCGTGCAATTGTGTACCCCAGCGCGCCAGTTTCGGCGGCGCATAAGGCTCGCGCCAGAATCGCGCGACCAGCGCTCGCAGCAACAACTGCTGGACCAGGCTCATGCGCGCATGCGGTGGCATTTCAAATGCACGCAACTCGAGCAAGCCAAGGCGCCCCGTCGCGCCGTCCGGTGAATACAGCTTGTCGATGCAGAACTCGGCACGGTGGGTGTTGCCCGTCACGTCGATCAGCAGATTACGCAACAGTCGATCCACCCGCCACGGTGCGCACTCTTCGCCCGGTTCCGGCATTTGGGCAAAGGCGATCTCCAGCTCGTACAGCGAATCATTGCGCGCCTCGTCCACACGCGGCGCCTGGGACGTCGGGCCGATGAACAATCCGGAAAACAGGTAGGACAAGGACGGATGGTTATGCCAGTAACTGATCAGGCTGCGCAGCAAATCGGGGCGGCGCAGAAAGGGTGAGTCAGCCGGTGTCGCGCCACCCAGTACGAAATGGTTACCGCCACCGGTGCCGGTGTGTCGACCATCGATCATGAATTTCTCGGTGGTCAGTCGCGTCTGGCGCGCCTCTTCGTACAGAAACTCGGTGCGTTCGACCAGTTCGTCCCACGTGGCGGACGGCTGCACGTTGACTTCGATCACGCCCGGGTCCGGAGTGATGCGGAAGTTGCTCAGGCGCGGATCGCTCGGCGGCTCATAGCCTTCCAGCAACACCGGGCAATGCAACTCCTGCGCCGTGGCTTCGATCGCTGTGACCAGTTCAAGATAGTCTTCGACTCGCTCCAACGGTGGCATGAACAGATACAAACGCCCTTCCCGCGCCTCGGCGCAGAACGCGGTGCGGGTCAGCCAGTCGGCGGATTCGTCGACCTCCAGATCCCGCTCGACCGTTTCTGCCGCTGCTCCAGGACTGTTCAATGCAAGGGTGTCTGGAAGTGCCGGGAATTCCTGGTTGGGGTCGTTGGGGTAGATGAACGGATACTCGGCAGCTTTCACCCAAGGCTGCGACCCCAGTGGCAAGCGATACCCCAGCGGCGAATCCCCCGGCACCAATCGGCAGTGATCGTCACGCAGGTACCAGCGACCGCTCTGCCATTGATCCCCCTTGGCGGTGCGCGCCAGCGGCAGGACCTGGCCGATCACTTTATCCAGCCCCTGACTGAAGACTTTGCGCAGGCGCGCACGCTCCAGCGGCTCATCCAGGCGTGAGTCTTCGGCGCTGACGTTCTGCGGCAATGTGCCTTCGCGCCAGAGGTAATAGAAATTGTCTTCGTAGGCCGGAAACACAAAACGTGTCGGAATTTTTAGGCGTTCGGCGACACTCGCCACAAAGCGCCCGGCCAACTCGCCATCGGCGCCGTAGTCTTCTTGCTCATCGGCAATCAGCGCGCTGTTGTGCCAGATCGGTACGCCATCCCGCCGCCAGTAGCAATTGAGCGACCAGCGTGGCAGTTGTTCGCCGGGGTACCACTTGCCTTGACCGAAATGCACCAGGCCCTTGGGCGCGTAACGTTTGCGCATGCGCTGGAACAGTTCGGCGGACAGACGACGCTTGTCCGGCCCGAGCGCGGCGGTGTTCCACTCGGCGCCGTCCGGATCGTCGATGGAGACGAAGGTCGGCTCCCCGCCCATGGTCAGGCGGACGTCGCCTTCCAGCAGGTCGGCATCGATCTGCCGGCCCAGCGCCTGGATCGCCAGCCATTGATCTTCGGTGTAAGGCTTGGTGACTCGCGGCGCCTCCCAAATCCGCTCCACGGACATTACGTGGGTGAATTCGCACTCGCACGGTTCCACCAGGCCACTGATCGGTGCCGCAGAGCCCGGATCGGGACTACACGCCAACGGAATGTGTCCTTCACCGGCGAACAGCCCCGACGTCGCGTCCAGGCCGATCCAGCCCGCACCGGGCAAATAAACCTCGCACCAGGCGTGTAGGTCCGTGAAGTCCACTTCGGTGCCAGAAGGTCCGTCGAGACTTTTAACGTCGGCAGTCAGTTGAATCAGATAACCGGAGACGAAACGCGCCGCCAGCCCAAGGTTGCGCAGCAGTTGCACCAGCAGCCACGCGGAATCGCGGCAGGAACCGGAGGCATGTTCAAGGGTATGTTCGGGGGTCTGCACGCCCGGTTCCATGCGGATCAGATAGCCAATGTCTTCGCTCAGGCGCTGATTGAGCGCCACCAGAAAATCCACGCTCGGCAGTGGCGTGCGGTCGATGCCGGCCAGATAGGCCTTGAACTTCGGCGTCAGGGGCAAGGTTTCCAGGTACGGCGCCAGCTCCTTGCGCTCGTCCGCCGCGTAGGCGAAAGGGATCTTTTCCGCGTAAGGCTCAAGGAAGAAGTCGAACGGATTGAACACCGCCATCTCTGCCAGCAGATCAACCTCGATCCGCAGTTCGTCGGTTTTCTCCGGGAACACCAACCGCGCCAGGTAATTGCCTTGGGGGTCTTGCTGCCAGTTGATGAAATGCTGCTCGGGCGAGACTTTCAGCGCGTAAGACAGTATCCGCGTGCGACTGTGGGCGGCCGGGCGCAGGCGAACGATCTGAGGCCCGAGCTCGACGGCGCGGTCGTAGCGGTAATGCGTGACGTGGTGCAATGCGACATGTATCGACACGGCGTGCCTCCTGCGAGCCTTAAGCGTATTAGAAAGCGCGCAAGACTTATGCCATCCCGTGGCGCTCACGCTTTCATCGTTTGCTTAGGGCAGTACAGCACCAAATCCGGGCGATGCGGGAATTTGGTTTGAGGGAGTTGCACGGATTTGTGGCATTCAGTTGAATAGTCGCCGCCATTACCGGCCTCTTCGCGAGCAAGCCCCCGGCTTTCTTTGGTTCAGAAACGCAAAACGCCAACCCGAGGGTTGGCGTTCTGTTCAGTTCAAGCCAGGCTTAGCGCGGCACGACCGGCTTGCGCGCCGGCTTTGGCCCTTTGCCTTTGGCTGCATCCTTGCGCTCCTTGGCCGCCTGCTGGTTGCGGGCGAATGCCGCTGCCTTGGCCTGCTCGCGCTTGTCCCAAGGATTACCGCCATCGCTGGCGCGCGGTGGCAGGCCGGTGTGCTGGGTCAGGATCTTGGTGGTTTTCTCACCGGCCACTTTGTGGCTACCGGCGGGTGTCGAATTCTTGCGACGGGCGCTCTGATAGCTGTCGGTCGCCGGCTGATGAAGCGGGATCAACTGACTCTTGCCCGGCCCGATCAGGTCGGCGCGGCCCATGCGCGTCAACGCTTCGCGCAGCATCGGCCAGCCTTTCGGGTCGTGATAGCGCAAGAATGCCTTGTGCAGACGACGCTGCTCTTCGCTCTTGACGATGGTCACGCCGTCGCTCTTGTAAGTGACTTTGCGCAGCGGGTTCTTGCCCGAGTGGTACATCGCCGTGGCGGTGGCCATCGGCGACGGGTAGAACGCCTGAACCTGGTCGGCGCGGAAACCGTTGGCCTTGAGCCAGAGGGCCAGGTTCATCATGTCTTCGTCGGTGGTGCCCGGGTGGGCAGCGATGAAGTACGGAATCAGGTACTGCTCTTTCCCGGCTTCCTTGGTGTACTTCTCGAACATGCGCTTGAACTTGTCATAGCTGCCGATGCCCGGTTTCATCATCTGGTTGAGCGGACCTTCCTCGGTGTGTTCCGGGGCGATCTTCAGGTAACCGCCGACGTGGTGGGTCACCAGTTCCTTGACGTATTCCGGTGACTCGACCGCGAGGTCGTAGCGAAGACCGGAAGCGATCAGGATTTTCTTCACCCCCGGCAACGCACGGGCGCTGCGATACAGCTGGATCAGCGACGAGTGGTCAGTGTTCAGGTTGGGGCAAATGCCAGGGAACACGCACGACGGCTTGCGGCAGGCGGATTCGATTTCCGGGCTCTTGCAGGCGATACGGTACATGTTCGCGGTCGGGCCGCCGAGGTCGGAGATGACACCGGTGAAGCCTGGGACCTTGTCGCGAATCTCTTCGATCTCGCGAATGATCGACTCTTCGGACCGGTTCTGGATGATCCGCCCTTCGTGCTCGGTAATCGAGCAGAAGGTGCAGCCGCCAAAGCAGCCACGCATGATGTTCACCGAGAAACGGATCATGTCGTAGGCCGGGATTTTTTCCTTGCCGTACGCCGGGTGCGGGACACGTGCGTAAGGCATGCCGAACACGTAGTCCATTTCTTCGGTGGTCATCGGAATCGGCGGCGGGTTGAACCAGACATCGACTTCGCCGTGCTTCTGCACCAACGCGCGGGCGTTGCCGGGGTTGGTTTCCAGGTGCAGCACGCGGTTGGCGTGAGCGTAAAGCACCGCGTCGCCACGAACTTTTTCAACCGACGGCAGACGAATGACGGTCTTGTCGCGGGTCATCCGTGGGCTGGCCAGAATCTGCACGACCTTGGCTTCGCTCGGGTCTTCAACGGGACCTTTTTCCTGCTCGATCGCGCAGGCCTGAGTGTCCTGAGTGTTGACGTACGGGTTGATGATCTTGTCGACCTTGCCCGGACGATCGATACGCGTGGAATCGACTTCATACCAGTCTTTCGGCGTATCACGACGGATGAACGCGGTGCCACGCACATCGGTGATGTCTTCGATCTTTTGACCGTAGGACAGACGCTGGGCGACTTCGACGATCGCACGCTCGGCGTTGCCGTAGAGCAGGATGTCGGCGCAGGCGTCGATCAGGATCGAGTTGCGCACCCGGTCCTGCCAGTAATCGTAATGGGCGATGCGGCGCAGGGAAGCTTCGATGCCACCAAGCACGATCGGCACATTTTTGTAGGCTTCCTTACAGCGCTGGCTATAGACCAAACTCGCGCGGTCCGGACGTTTGCCCGCCAGGCCACCGGGGGTGTAGGCGTCGTCCGAACGGATTTTCTTGTCGGCGGTGTAGCGGTTGATCATCGAATCCATGTTGCCGGCCGCGACGCCGAAGAACAGGTTCGGCTCGCCGAGCTTCATGAAGTCGTCTTTGGACTGCCAGTTCGGCTGGGCAATGATCCCGACGCGGAAGCCCTGAGCCTCCAGCAGCCGGCCGATGATCGCCATGCCGAACGACGGATGGTCAACGTAGGCATCACCGGTGACGATGATGATGTCGCAGGAATCCCAGCCAAGCTGATCCATCTCCTCCCTGCTCATCGGCAGGAATGGCGCCGGGCCGAAACATTCGGCCCAGTACTTGGGATAGTCAAATAACGGCTTGGCTGTTTGCATGACGGTGACCGGTGTTGAGATGAAAAATCGCGGGCGCGGAATATAGCACAAAAAATGACCAATTCCGACGACCATGGTCGGAAATTACGGACGCTGTTTGGCGCAAAGCTCCTGAAAACATGCAACCCCCTGTGGCGAGGGAGCTTGCTCCCGCTGGGCTGCGAAGCGGCCCCAAAAACTGCGACCGATATTTTTCAGATAGACCGCTGTTTCTGGGTTTGCGATTGCTGCGCAGTCGAGCGGGAGCAAGCTCCCTCGCCACAAAATCCCTGCATAGCTTACTCGTCGTCGAAGTTGTAACTACCCGGCGCCAGGTTTTCGAAACGGGTGTACTTGCCGATGAACGCCAGTCGCGACGTACCGATCGGACCGTTCCGCTGCTTGCCGATAATGATCTCGGCGATGCCCTTGTGCTCGGTTTCCGGGTGATAAACCTCATCCCGGTACACGAACATGATGACGTCGGCGTCCTGCTCGATCGCTCCGGATTCCCGGAGGTCGGAGTTGATCGGCCGTTTGTTCGGTCGTTGCTCCAGGGAGCGGTTGAGCTGGGACAACGCCACCACCGGGCAGTTGAATTCCTTGGCCAGGGCCTTCAAGGAACGGGAGATCTCGGAAATCTCGTTGGTCCGGTTGTCACCACCGGAACCCGGAATCTGCATCAATTGCAGGTAGTCGATCATGATCAAGGCGACGTCGCCGTGTTCACGCACCAGACGCCGGGTCCGCGCGCGCATTTCCGAAGGGCTGATGCCCGCCGTATCGTCGATGAACAACTTGCGATCGTTCAGCAGGTTGACCGCCGACGTCAGGCGCGGCCAATCGTCGTCATCCAGGCGGCCGGCACGGACCTTGGTCTGGTCAATACGACCCAGGGACGACAACATACGCATGATCAGCGATTCACCTGGCATCTCGAGCGAGTACACCAGCACGCACTTGTCGCTGCGCAACACGGCGTTTTCCACCAGGTTCATCGCAAAGGTGGTTTTACCCATGGACGGACGGCCGGCGACGATTATCAGGTCGGCTGGCTGCAAGCCACTGGTCTTCTCGTCGAGGTCGGTGTAACCGGTCGACAAGCCAGTGATGGCGTTGTCGGTGTTGAACAAGGTGTCGATGCGGTCAATAGCCTTGGTCAGCAGGTCATTCACGCTCACCGGGCCGCCGGTTTTAGGCCGGGCCTCGGCGATCTGGAAGATCTGCCGTTCGGCTTCGTCGAGAATCTCTTCAGCGGTGCGGCCTTCCGGGTTGAAGGCGCTGTCGGCAATCTCGGTAGCGATGCCGATCAACTGCCGCAGCGTCGCCCGTGCGCGGACAATCTGCGCATAGGCCTTGATGTTGGCGACGGACGGCGTGTTTTTCGCCAGCTCACCGAGGTAACCAAGGCCACCGACCTGCGACGTCTGACCTTCCTTGTCCAATTGCTCGGCAAGGGTCACGACGTCGATCGGGGAGTTCTGCTCGGCGAGCTTGGCAATCGCGCGGAAGATCAGGCGGTGGTCATGCCGATAAAAATCGCCGTCGGAGACTTGATCGAGCACACGTTCCCAGGCGTTGTTGTCCAGCATCAAACCACCGAGCACGGCCTGTTCGGCCTCGATGGAATGCGGAGGGACCTTCAGGGAAGCGGTTTGCAGATCATATTGCTCGGGAGCGGAGATATCGTTCATGGCCACTTGGTTTATTTAGGAAAAGCAGGGGGTTCAGAAAGACAAAGGGCACGACCTGTAAACAGGATCGTGCCCGATGTTACCGACAAGCACCCAAGGGTGCCAGCCGACAAGTGCTGCTTAAGCTGCTACCACGACAACGCGTACGGTGGCTTCAACTTCGGCGTGCAGGTGCACGGCTACGTCGAATTCGCCTACGTTGCGGATGGTGCCGTTCGGCAGACGAACTTCGCTTTTTGCAACTTCGACGCCAGAGGCGGTCAGTGCATCAGCGATGTCGTGAGTACCGATCGAACCGAACAGCTTGCCTTCGTCACCAGCGGTGGCAGTGATAGTCACTTCCAGCTCAGCCAGTTGGGCGGCACGGCTTTCAGCCGAAGTTTTACGGTCTGCTGCGGCTTTTTCCAGCTCAGCGCGACGCTCTTCGAACGCAGCCAGGTTGGCAGCGGTCGCAGCGGTAGCTTTGCCGTAAGGCAGCAGGTAGTTACGACCGTAACCAGCCTTAACGTTCACTTTGTCACCCAGGTTGCCCAGGTTGGTGACTTTTTCCAGAAGGATCAGTTGCATGTGAAAATCCTCTTAACTTTTAACCTTCACCGTTCGCGCTATCGACGTCTTTCGGCGCCGAACGACCGCGAAAATCAATCAGGCTGTCGACGATGGCCAAGACCACCAGCAACGGATAGATCAGCTGCATGAACAGCAACAACGTGACGTACAACCCCACCAGCCAGAACCTGGCCAGTCGCTTTTGCGCCACCAGCCCATGAATCAGGGCCAGCCCGGCGAACACCAGCGGTACACTGCACAACGGCGTCAACATGGCCATCTGCGGGCCGATGTTCGGCCCCAGAAGCATGAACGCCAGCAGTAACATCGCCAGCCCCAGCGGGAAGCGGATGGCGCGAAACTCGCGACCAAAACCACCCGGGTTGTACAACAACGCCTGCCAGTAGCGCCCGACAATCAGGCTCAGCACACTGACGATTTGCAACAAAGCCGCAATCAGGCCGGTCAGGACCGGTGCAATCAGAGACGCAAAATGCGCTTGCTCATCTACCGACAACTTCTGGTAGACATCACCGAGGAGCGACGGCATGACTTTTATCAAAGCCTGCGCCAGCATCTCGATTTGGGGAGCAAAAACCGTCCCCAGCACCACTGAAAACACCACTCCCATCGCTATGCTGACCAGCAGCACGCGGTTCCAGGACTCGCTTGCGCGCAAAACCAACGCAAGGCTCCAAGACCCCAGCAACACCAGAAGTGAGCGTGGGTCATCGGCGTAAAGCCACCAGATCAATGCCGGCAGCAATCCCAGAGCAAGAACGCTCGACGCGTCCTTCAATCCGCGCCGCAGGAGCACAAAGCATCCCGCGGCAGCACCCAACCAATACAACAACGGCAATGCCGCGCATCCAGCCACTACGAGAGTGGCCTGCATACGGCCTCGCATGATGAACTCAGCTATGGCGCGCATGCATTCAATCCTTTGCTACGAGTCGACTGCCCGGTCTCAGCGGCCGTGGCTGTCGGTGTAGGCCAGCAGGGCCAGGAAGCGGGCGCGCTTGATAGCGGTGGCCAGCTGACGCTGATAACGTGCTTTGGTACCGGTGATGCGGCTTGGAACGATTTTGCCGGTCTCGGATACGTATGCTTTCAGAGTGTTGAGATCTTTGTAATCGATCTCTTTCACGTCTTCAGCGGTGAAGCGGCAGAATTTACGACGACGGAAGAAACGTGCCATTTGATAGGCTCCTTAAAAGGTCCGTGGATTACTCGTCAGCGTTATCGCTGTTGTCGCTGTCATCACTATCAGCGCTTTCAGCGCCTTCGTGCTCAGGACGGTCGCGACGCTCACGGCGCTCACTGCGGTTTTCTTCAGCCTTGAGCATCTCGGATTGGCCGGTAACGGCTTCTTCGCGACGGATGACCAGGTTACGGATCACTGCATCGTTGTAGCGGAAGTTGTCTTCCAGCTCGGCCAGGGCCTTGCCAGTGCACTCAACGTTCAGCATCACGTAGTGAGCCTTGTGAACATTGTTGATTGCGTAGGCCAGTTGACGACGGCCCCAATCTTCCAGACGGTGGATTTTGCCGCCGTCTTCTTCGATCAGCTTGGTGTAACGCTCAACCATGCCGCCGACTTGCTCGCTTTGATCCGGGTGGACCAAAAAGATGATTTCGTAATGACGCATGAATGCTCCTTACGGGTTGTAGCCTGCCGCTCAAAAGCGGTCAGACAAGGAGTGAATGACACTTATGGACTTGCTTGCGATAGACACATGCGTGCCTGCCGTCACAGCAAGGGGCGCAATTGTAGAGAAGGGACGGAAGAGGCGCAAGGCAATTGGTGATTATTTGAACAGTTCGTTCATCCACAAATTTTCGCCCCGCCACAAACCACTGTGGGAGCGAGCTTGCTCGCGATGAGGGCGCAACATTCAACACTGATGCTGAATGTTACTCCGCTATCGCGAGCAAGCTCGCTCCCACAGGGATTACAACCAACTTAAGACTTTTTAGCGGCCCCGGCGGCTTTGACGCTGCGCTGGCGCTGAGCCTCGAACAGACAAACGCCCGTCGCAACGGACACGTTGAGACTGCTGACGCTGCCGGTCATCGGCAGGTGCACCAGGTAGTCGCAAAGATCGCGAGTCAAACGACGCATGCCGCTGCCCTCCGCACCCATGATCAGGATGGTCGGGCCGGTCATGTCTTGCTGATACAGACTTTGCTCAGCCTCGCCCGCCGTACCGACGACCCACAAGCCGCGCTGCTTGAGTTTTTCCAAAGTGCGCGCCAGGTTAGTCACGGCGACCAACGGAATCACTTCCGCCGCGCCACAAGCGACTTTTCGTACCGTCGGGGTCAGCGTGGCGGACTTGTCTTTCGGCACGATCACCGCCAGCGCACCGGCCGCATCGGCCGAGCGCAGGCAGGCACCAAGGTTGTGCGGATCGGTCACGCCGTCGAGCACCAGCAGCAGCGGTGCACCTTCGGTGCGATCGAGCAGTTCGTCGAGCATTGCTTCGCCCCAGACCTGGCTCGGACTCACATCCGCCACCACGCCCTGGTGCACGCCTTCAACCCAGGCATCCAGCTCGCGACGCTCGGCATTGCCGACGGCCACGCGGTTTTCGGCAGCCAGCTCGATCAGCGTTTGAACGCGCGGATCACTGCGACCTTCCGCCAGCCAGATCTGCTTGACGCGTTTCGGGTGGTGACGCAGCAATGCTTCTACCGCATGCACGCCGTAGATTTTCTCCAACTGACTCATGACTTGGCCTTAGGTTTACGCGCCCCGCCGCTTTTGGCTGGAGCGGAACCCGCTTTTGGCGGGCCTTTACGGTGCTTGCTCGGTTTGCTGCCGGGAGCCTTGTCAGGCGCCGACCGTCCGGTCTTTCCCCCAGACGCCGCTTTACCACCGCTTTTCGCTTCAGACAGCAACGCCTGCTTCAGTTCACGGCTTTTGCGCAGCTCGGCATTTTTTGCCGCGGCATCGCTCGGGCGATAAGCTTCGACAGCCTTTTCCTTGGCAGGACGACGACCGGTTTTCGCCGGTGCCGGTTCTGCGGCGGTTTTAGCAGCCGATTTGGCGGCCGGCTCAGCTTTTTCAGTTCCACGCTTCTTGCGACCGATCGGCGCGCTGATGGTTTTTTCAGCCATCTCGAAGTCGATCTTGCGCTCATCGAGGTCGACGCGCATCACGCGCACTTCCACGGTGTCGCCAAGTCGGAAGCTGCGACCGGTACGCTCACCGGCCAAGCGGTGATGCACAGGATCGAAGTGGTAGTAATCGCCCGGCAGCGCCGTGACGTGCACCAGGCCTTCGACGTAGATGTCGGTCAGCTCGACGAACAGGCCGAAACCGGTCACGGCTGTGATCACACCCGGGAACGACTCGCCCACGCGATCTTTCATGAACTCGCATTTGAGCCAGTTCACTACGTCGCGGGTCGCTTCGTCGGCACGGCGCTCGCTCATCGAGCACTGCTCGCCGAGCTGCTCCAGGGCCGCTTCGTCGTAAGGATAGATGCGCGCCTTCGGAATGGTCATCGCGCCAGCACGGCGAACGTGCGGGGTGTCCATTTTCGAGTGGATGACGCTGCGGATCGCCCGGTGCGTGAGCAAGTCCGGGTAGCGGCGGATCGGTGAGGTGAAGTGGGTATAGGCTTCGTAATTCAGGCCGAAGTGGCCCTGGTTATCAGCGCTGTACACCGCCTGGCTCAGCGAGCGCAGCATGACAGTCTGGATCAGATGAAAATCCGGACGGTCCTTGATGCTTGCCAGCAAAGCCTGGTAATCCTTCGGCGACGGGCCGTCCTTGCCTTTGTGCAGGGACAGGCCGAGCTCGCCGAGGAAGGCGCGCAGCTTTTCCAGACGCTCCGGCGGCGGACCATCGTGAACGCGATACAACGCTGGGATTTCGTGTTTCTTCAGGAATTCCGCCGTGGCTACGTTGGCCGCCAGCATGCATTCCTCGATCAGCTTGTGCGCATCGTTACGCACGGTCGGACGGATTTCGGCAATCTTGCGCTCGGTCCCGAAGATGATTCGGGTTTCCTGCGTTTCGAAATCGATCGCGCCACGCACGTGACGAGCGGCCAACAGCACTTTGTACAGTGCGTAAAGCTGCTTGAGGTGCGGCAGAACGTCGTTGTACTCGCCGCGAAGCTGACGCGCCTCGGTGAGTTTCGGCGTCTCCAGCATCGAGCTGACCTTGTTGTAGGTCAGACGGGCATGGGAGTGGATCACCGCTTCGTAGAAGCAGTAATCGGTCATCTCGCCGGATTTGGAGATAGTCATTTCGCAGACCATCGCCAGGCGATCGACGTGCGGGTTCAGCGAGCACAGGCCGTTGGACAGCTGCTCAGGCAGCATCGGCACCACGCGCTCCGGGAAGTAAACGGAGTTGCCGCGAACCTGGGATTCGTTGTCCAGCGCCGAGCCGATCTTCACGTAGCTGGAGACGTCGGCAATCGCCACGTACAACTTCCAGCCGCCGGAGAACAGGCGCAGTTTGCCCGGTTTGGCTTCGCAGTAGACCGCGTCATCAAAGTCGCGCGCATCTTCACCGTCGATGGTGACGAACGGCAGATGACGCAGGTCAATGCGCTTCTCTTTGTCTTTTTCTTCAACTTCCGGCTTGAGTTTGGCGGCTTCTTTCAGCACGGCCTCAGGCCAGACGTGCGGGATATCGTAAGTGCGCAGGGCGATATCGATTTCCATGCCCGGCGCCATGTAGTTACCCACGACTTCGACCACGTCGCCTTGCGGCTGGAAGCGTGGCGTCGGCCAGTGAGTAATCTTCACTTCGACGAACTGACCGATCTTCGCGTTGGCATTGCGACCCGGCGTGACCAGCACTTCCTGCTGGATTTTCGGATTGTCCGCGACGACAAAGCCGATGCCGCCCTCTTCGAAGTAACGGCCGACGATGGTTTCGTGAGCGCGGGAGACCACTTCGACGATCATGCCTTCACGGCGACCGCGACGGTCAAGACCGGAAACACGGGCCAGGGCTCGGTCGCCATCGAACACCAGTCGCATTTGCGCAGGGCTCATGAACAAATCGTCACTGCCGTCATCCGGGACCAGGAAGCCGAAGCCGTCACGGTGACCGCTGATGCGGCCCAGGATCAAGTCAAGCTTGTCCACCGGCGCATACGTGCCGCGACGCGTGTAAATAAGCTGCGCATCGCGCTCCATGGCGCGCAGGCGGCGGCGCAGGGCTTCGATCTGGTCCTCTGTGGTCAGACCAAACTCTTCGACCAGTTGCTCGCGGTTAGCAGGCGAACCCCGATCAGCAAGGTGCTGAAGGATCAGTTCGCGGCTAGGAATAGGGTTTTCGTATTTTTCCGCTTCACGAGCGGCCTCGGGATCGAGGGACTGCCAATCGGCCATTAGAGAGTTTTCACCTTGTCTATATGCGGGTTAGTTTGGCATAGGCTTAATGAAACGGGAAATTTCAGGCTGTGAGAGCCCATCTAAAGCCCTTTATCGACACCGCAAAGCTTACTTGAATGCCACTGGTAATATTTTTCAGGTTTTTTTAATGCCAGGGGTTTACAGTTAAAAACACGCTCCGTATAGTGCGCGCCATCGACGACGGAGACGTTGCCGATATTGCCCAGATGGTGAAATTGGTAGACACGCCAGCTTCAGGTGCTGGTGACCGCAAGGTCGTGGAAGTTCGAGTCTTCTTCTGGGCACCAATTTCGAGCTTGAGATTAGAACAATTTCAAGGCTCACACAAAACCCGCGAAAGCGGGTTTTTTGCATTCCAGCATCTGATTTATTAAAACCAAATCAGGGGTTTACAGATCAAAACGCTCTCCGTATAGTGCGCCACATCAACGGCGGAAACGCTGAAGATAATGCCCAGATGGTGAAATTGGTAGACACGCCAGCTTCAGGTGCTGGTGACCGCAAGGTCGTGGAAGTTCGAGTCTTCTTCTGGGCACCAATTCAAATTCAAGGTCACGATCTTGAATTTCACAGAAACCCGCGAAAGCGGGTTTTTGCGTTTCTGGCCTTTAAAAAATCTCCAGTCAAGCGCAATCCCTGTGGGAGCGGGCTTGCTCGCGAAAGCGGTGTCTCAGCTACATCAATGTTGACTGACTCTCCCTCTTCGCGAGCAAGCCCGCTCCCACATTAGACCGCGATACTCCAGATGGAATGCGTTCGAATGTGGGAGCGGGCTTGCTCGTGAAGAGGCCGACCCAAACAACCCATCAAGCCCTGAACTGCCCCAGGCTCGCCTTCAACTGCGCCGCCAACCCGTCCAGCACCTTGCCGCTCGCCGTGGTCTCTACCACCGCCTGAGCCGCTTTCTCAGCCTGCGCATGAATGGTCTCAACCCGACCCCGCACCGCCTGCGCGCCCTGAGCCTGATGCGCTGCTGCCTGCGTCGCCAGACCAATTGCCGCATGCACCTGTTCGACCGACACCTGCACGGATTGCTGCAACCGCGCACTGTCACGCAATACCAGTAGACCTTCGTTGGCCTGACGCCCGGCCTGACCAATCGCTGCCACCGCCTCACGCGCCCCTTGTTGCAAGGCCACGATGTGCGCCTGAATGTCGCCTGTGGAACTCTGGGTCTTGCTCGCCAGCGCGCGCACTTCGTCCGCTACCACGGCAAAGCCACGACCCGTTTCACCGGCACGCGCCGCTTCGATGGCAGCGTTCAACGCCAGCAGGTTGGTCTGCTCGGCGATCCCGTGAATCACGGTCAACACCACTTCAATCTGCTCACTCTGCTGCGCCAGCCGCTCGATGACTTTCGCACCCGTATCGACCTGCCCGGCCAGCGCTTCGATCAGGCTGCCGACTTTCGCCGAGGTCCGAGTGTTTTCATCGGTGGCCGAACGAATGTCCACCACCTGCTGCAAGGCCGCCTGCATCGCATGACTTTCAGACTGCGCCTCATCAGCCATTTGCGACAACGCACGCAGGCTCTCGGCAACCTCGTCACGCTGCATGCCCGCTGCCGCATCAGCGCCGGCGTTACGCAGGGTCATGGCGCCGATTTCAACGCCCGTGCGCTGAGCCACATCACCCGCTTCACGCACGATCGGTTGCAACTTATCCACAAAGCGATTGACCGCCGAGGCCATGTCGCCAATTTCATCCTTGCTGTTGATTTGCACGCGCTTGGTCAAATCACCCTCGCCTGCCGCCAGGTCGTCCATCGCGGCAATCAGCATCTTCAAGCGGTTGACCACACGACGACCCAAGACCACGGCCAGCAACAGCAACACGCCGCAACCCACCAAGGCCAGGCCCATGCCAATGCGCCAGCGCAAGGTCGCCGCGGCTTCCTGCACGGTGCTGGTGGTATTGGCTTTCATTTCAGAAGCGGTGGACTGAGCGGACGTCAGGCGTGCGCGCATTGCGGTGGCGCTGTCAGCTGCCGCGCCTTTGAGGCTGTCGCCGACCAGTTGATCACTGCTGGCGATCAGCGCTGTGAAGCGCTTGTCCAGCGCCGCCAGATCGGTTTCCACAGAAGCGGTGGAGACGCCCATCAAGACCTTGCCGATTTCCACACCGTTAGGGTTGATGGACGCCTCGAGGTAGTAAACCGACGGATCATTCTTCGCCGCATCCAGCACTTTATCCAGCGCGCGCTCGCCCTGGCCTTTCTCCAGAAGCGCCTTGTTGATCGGGTTTTCGCGGTTGAGGTAGCGCGTCAGGTGCTGACCCGTCGCGTCGTCATAGACCACGAACAGTACATTGGGATTGCGCTGGGCCCGACGGGCGAATTCAGAGAGGGTTGGCACGTCGCTGTCCCACATGGCACGGGGCGCCACCGAGGCCAAGAGCTGCGCCATATCATTGGCGGAATCCTTCAGGTCCTTTTCCAGCGTGGCACGCAGCTGCGCCTGCTCGTCCTCCAGACGCGAGGACAAACCGGCCGTGAGGCGCTGACGCGTGCTGGTGGAGAGATTATCCAGGCTCGAGGTGACTTCACGTCCCGCCTGTTCCAGCTCGCCAGAGAGTTTTTGACTGTCCGCACCCAGGCGCACACCCAAATCGGCTTCCAGTGCTGTCACTGTGCTCCGAGTCAGGGCAACAGCCACCAGCACCTGCACCAAAAGGGCGATACCAAGGGTAACGAACACAGGCCGTAGAAGACGGCTTTGTAACAATGAGAGAACTGCCGACACTTGATATCCCTCTGCTTTGACGCCATTAAATTGATGGCACGCCAGAAGCGATGCACCTGAATGAAGATCACAGCAAAGGTCATGCCGTCCAACAGGCATATACGACAAAGGGCCCGATTAAGGGCCCTTTGTGTTTTACATCAACGAGTTATTAAGCGAACGGGTGACGCAAAACGATGGTCTCGTTGCGGTCCGGGCCCGTCGAAATAATGTCGATCGGCGCGCCAACCAACTCTTCGACGCGCTTGATGTAATTGCGAGCGGCTTGCGGCAGCTCTTCCAGGGTCTTGGCGCCGACGGTGGATTCGGTCCAGCCTGGCATCTCTTCGTACACTGGCTCGAGGCCGATGTAGCTGTCGGCGTCAGTCGGTGCGTCGATCACTGCACCATCCTGGTTCTTGTAGCCAACACAGATGTTGATGGTTTCCAGACCGTCCAGCACGTCCAGCTTGGTCAGGCACAGGCCCGAAATGCTGTTGACGTCGATAGCGCGACGCAGGATGACAGCGTCAAACCAGCCGCAACGACGGGCACGGCCGGTGGTCGCACCGAACTCGTGGCCACGCTTGGCCAGGAACGCGCCAACGTCGTCGAACAGCTCAGTCGGGAATGGACCCGAACCGACGCGGGTGGTGTAGGCCTTGGTGATGCCCAGAATGTAATCCAGGTACATCGGACCAAAACCCGAACCGGTGGCGATGCCGCCCGCGGTGGTGTTGGAGCTGGTGACATACGGGTAAGTACCGTGGTCGATGTCCAGAAGGGAGCCCTGAGCGCCTTCGAACATGATGTCTTTGCCAGCGCGACGCAGTTCGTGCAGCTCAGCGGTGACGTCGAGCATCATCGGCTTCAACAGCTCGGCGTATTCCATGCACTCGTCCAGAGTCTTCTGGAAGTCGATCGCCGGCTCTTTGTAGTAATTGACCAGGACGAAGTTGTGATAATCCAGCAACTCGCCCAGCTTGGCGGCGAAACGCTCACGGTGGAACAGGTCACCGATGCGCAGGCCACGACGTGCAACCTTGTCTTCGTAAGCCGGGCCGATGCCGCGACCGGTGGTACCGATCTTCAGCTCGCCACGGGCCTTTTCACGCGCCTGGTCCAGCGCTACGTGGTAGGACAGGATCAGCGGGCAGGACGGGCTGATACGCAGGCGCTCACGCACCGGTACGCCTTTCTCTTCCAGCTTGATGATTTCCCGCAGCAGTGCGTCGGGTGCAACCACCACGCCGTTGCCGATCAGGCACTGCACGCCTTCGCGCAGCACGCCCGACGGGATCAGGTGCAAGACGGTTTTCTCGCCATCGATCACCAGGGTGTGACCCGCGTTGTGGCCACCCTGGTAGCGCACTACGGCGGCAGCATGTTCGGTCAGCAGATCAACGATCTTGCCTTTGCCCTCATCACCCCATTGGGTGCCCAGGACTACGACATTCTTACCCATAACACTTGTCCTCATTCGCGCAAACTTGGTGCCGGCCACAGGCCGACAGGAAAACTCAAGAAGCCAGTGGCGATACTTGCCACAGCCCGTTCTGCTGAATCAATTGCCGGTCGCAGTCCGCTTCACGGGCGGCGGCCAAAGGTTGTCCAGGCAATGCCTGAACGACACGCTGACCCTCACTGCGCAACTGGCAAACCTGCTGCCAGAGTGCCGCATCCGTACTGTCAGGCATCCAGATACCGCCAGACGGTAGCTCGATTTCAGCACGCCCCAGGGTCACCAGGGTTTTCAAATCGGTAGAGAAACCGGTTGCCGGACGAGCACGACCGAAGTCAGCACCGATGTCGTCGTAACGACCGCCCTGGGCAATGGACTGGCCGACACCCGGCACGAACACCGCGAACACCACACCGGTGTGGTAGTGGTAACCGCGCAGCTCACCCAGATCGAAATACAGCGGCAGCTCCGGGAAACGCGTAGACAGACGCTCGGCAATCGCCAGCAAATCATCCAGCGCCGCCAGCACTGGCGCCGGCGCATTCGCCAGACGTACCCGTGCAGCATCCAGCACTTCACGGCCGCCACACAGGTCAACCAACGCTCGCAGCATGCCCGACAGATCGGCAGGCAAACCTTCGGTCAAGGTAATGACCTCGTCGATGGCCTTGCGTTGCAACGCATCGAACAACTGTTGTTCAACTTCACCGGACAAGCCGGCCGCGCGGGCCAGGCCACGGTAGATGCCGACATGACCAAGGTCCATGTGCACTTCCGGCACATCGGCCAGTTGCAACATGGCCAGCATCAGGCTGATGACTTCCACGTCGCTGCTCGGACTGGCATCGCCGTACAACTCGGCGCCCAGTTGAATCGGGCTGCGCGAGGACGACAAGGCACGTGGCTGAGCGTGCAGCACGCTGCCGGCATAGCACAGACGGCTCGGACCTTCGCGACGCAGGGTGTGCGCATCGATGCGCGCCACTTGCGGCGTGATGTCGGCACGGAAACCCATCTGCCGGCCCGATTGCGGGTCGATGACCTTGAAGGTACGCAGATCGAGGTCCTGGCCCGCGCCGGTCAGCAGGGATTCCAGGTACTCGATATGGGGAGTCACGACAAACTCGTAACCCCAGCTCTGGAACAGATCCAACACCTGACGACGCGCAACTTCAATGCGCGCCGCTTCCGGCGGCAGTACTTCTTCGATGCCATCTGGCAGCAGCCAGCGGTCTACCGTTGCCATTACGCCATTCCCCTATGGTCCGGGCGGCCAGCCTGTGGGCGAGCCTTGAGTGAAGCAGAAAATGATCGGCTCATGTGCAAACCACGCGCATAAACAACGTGGCGAAAAGCCTTAAAACAAGCTTCGCCTGCCACTTTCCTCGAAAAACCTGTCGAGTCATTCAACTCGGGCGCCTGCATAAAAATAACAATCAAACGTGCAGACGCAAAAAAGCCGGGAATTTCCCGGCTGCCGCATCATACACACGTTTTCCCAAAGGATCACCCCGCCCGAGGCTTTAGCCGCCAAGCGGGGGAGTGATTCAGGTCAACGTCGTATCAAGGCTTGGCTTTTTCCAGGTAACGGAAGAAGTCACTGCTTGGGTCGAGGACCATGACGTCGGATTTGTTCGCAAAACTTTCACGGTAGGCTCGCAGGCTACGGTAGAAACCGTAGAACTCCTGATCCTGGCCGTAGGCCTTGGAGTAAATCGCAGCGGCCTGGGCATCACCATCACCGCGAACCTCTTCGGATTCACGATAGGCTTCAGCCAGCAACACGCGGCGTTGACGATCGGCGTCGGCACGAATGCCTTCCGCCAGCTCGTTACCCTTGGCGCGATGCTCGCGAGCTTCACGCTCACGCTCGGAACTCATGCGCTCGAAAACGCTGCGGTTCACTTCTTTCGGCAGATCAATGGCCTTGACCCGAACATCGACCACTTCGATGCCCAGCTCTTTTTCCGCCATCTTGTTCAGTGACGCGGTGATATCGGTCATCAGCGCATCGCGCTCACCGGACACCACTTCGTGCAGCGTGCGCTTACCGAACTGGTCCCGCAGGCCCGATTCCAGACGACGGGAAAGACGCTCGTCAGCAATCTGCTTGAGGCCGGAGGTCGCGGTGTAGAAGCGCTCGGCATCTTTGACGCGCCATTTGGCGTAGGCATCGACCATGACGGCTTTCTTTTCCAGCGTCAGGAAGCGTTGTGTCGGTGCATCCAGGGTCATCAGGCGTGCGTCGAATTTACGCACCTGGTTAACGTAAGGCACTTTCACATGCAGGCCTGGCTGGACGTCGGCCTGAACCACACGACCAAATTGCAGCAGCACCGCACGCTCGGTCTGAGCCACGATGTAGAAGCAGTTCCAGGCTGCAATCGCCACAACGACGACCACAATAAGGGTGATCAGCGATTTATTGCTCATCAGCGACTCTCCCTGGTACGTGATGGCTGTTGCTGCAGATCAGCTGCCGCACGCGCATTCGCTTCATTGCTGGTGGCTGCCGCACCGGTCACCGGAGTGCTGGTGTTGCGACCACTATCGACCATCTTGTCCAGCGGCAAGTAGAGCAGATTGCTCTGGCCATTCTTGTTGCCGGTCACGAGTACCTTGCTGGTATTGCTGAAGACTTCCTGCATGGTGTCCAGGTATAGACGTTCACGGGTCACTTCAGGGGCCTTGCGATACTCGCTGACCAGTTTGGTGAAGCGATCAGCCTCACCCTTGGCGCGCGAGACGGTTTCGTCACGGTAACCGTTGGCATCTTCGATGATGCGCTGGGCCTGACCACGGGCTTCCGGCACGACGCCGTTGGCATAGGTTTCAGCCTGGTTGCGCGAACGTTGCTCGTCTTCACGGGCGCGGATCACGTCATCGAAGGCTTCCTGCACTTCACGCGGTGCGGCTGCGCTCTGTACGTTGACCTGGGTGACAGTGATACCGGTGCGATAGGTGTCCATGAAGCGTTGCAGACGCTCCTTGATCTCGCTGGCCATCAATTCACGGCCTTCGGTCAGCACCTGGTCCATCGCGGTGGAACCCACCACATGGCGCAAGGCACTTTCGGTCGCGTGCTGCAGGCTGATTTCCGGCTGATCGACGCTCAGCACGAAGTCCTGCAGGTTGCTGATCTTGTACTGCACGGTCAGCGGCACTTCGACGATGTTCTCGTCTTCAGTCAGCATTTGACCCTGCTTGGTATAGGCACGCTCACGCGTGACGTTTTCCAGGTACTTGCGATCGAGCGGCGGGAAATAGATGTTCAGACCCGGGCCGACGGTTTCGTAGTACTTGCCGAAGCGCAGCACCACGGCTTGCTCCTGCTCGTCGACGACATAGACCGCGCTGTACAGCCACACGGCCGCCAACACGACCAGGCCGATGCCGAGCAGACCGCCGAAGCCGCCACTCCTGCCCGAACCACCGCCGTCATCACTGCGTTTCTTACCACCACCGAACAACCCGTTCAGGCTTTCCTGCAGCTTTCGGAAGGCCTCGTCGAGATCCGGTGGTCCCTTGCGGTCGCCGTTATTGCGGCGCTTGCCACCCCAAGGATCCTGATTATTCGAGTTGCCACCCGGCTCATTCCAAGCCATAGCGCTCTCCATCTGATAAAGCAAAGACGCACCCACGGCGCGCCGACCAATGCTACAGAATGCCTGTCACCACGGCACAACCGCTTTCTCAGGCTTTTATTGCAAAGTGTGTTGTTCGATGAAATCCATCGGCTGCAATCCTTCGCGGCTCACCAGACGATTCAACTCGATCCGTGGCAAACGAACGGCCAGCAGGCAGATGCCTTCTTCGTCGTGCTCTTCTTTCTGTACTGCACCGAGTTCGAAAAACTGCGCACGCAGTCGAGCAAATCGTTGCGGCAAACGCAAGGTACCCACAAACAAATCATCGCCGAGCAGTTCGGCCACAGCCTGCTTGAGCAAATCCAGGCCGCTACCGTCCTTGGCCGACAACCAGACCCGCTGCGGCTTGCCATCGGCATCGCGCTGGATCTGCGGCTCTACGCCCTCGAGCAGATCGAGTTTGTTGTATACCTCAAGGATCGGCAAGTCTTGCGCCCCGATCTCCCCGAGCACCACCATGACCTGTTCAATCTGGGCCATACGCTCGGGCTCATGGGCGTCGATCACGTGCAGCAACAGATCGGAGTTGCTCGACTCCTCGAGCGTAGCCCGAAATGCCTCGACCAGTTTGTGCGGCAGGTGGCGAATGAAGCCCACGGTGTCGGCCAGCACGATCGGTCCGAGGTCGTCGAGTTCGAGTCGGCGTAGCGTCGGGTCGAGGGTGGCGAAGAGCTGGTCAGCGGCGAAAACGTCGGAATCGGTCACCGAGTTGAACAGTGTCGATTTGCCGGCGTTGGTGTAACCCACCAGTGAAACCGTCGGAATGTCAGCCCGTTTGCGCCCGCGACGAGACTGCTCGCGCTGGCTGCGGACTTTTTCCAGGCGCCCCTTGATCTGGCGCAGGCGAACCCGCAACAGGCGCCGGTCGGTTTCGAGCTGGGTTTCACCCGGGCCGCGCAGACCGATACCACCCTTCTGCCGCTCAAGGTGAGTCCAGCCACGAACCAGCCGCGTACTCATGTGCTCAAGCTGGGCCAGTTCGACCTGGAGCTTGCCTTCATGGGTGCGGGCGCGTTGGGCGAAAATGTCAAGAATCAGACCCGTGCGGTCGATCACGCGACACTCGAAAACACGTTCGAGGTTACGTTCCTGACTGGGCGTGAGGATGTGATTGAAAATCACCAGATCGACCTGTTCGGCTTTGACCAGGTCGCGTAATTCCTCGACCTTGCCGCTGCCAATCAGGTATTTGGCGGTTGGCCGATGACGCGGCACGTTGAAAAACGCGACGGTCTCGGCGCCTGCCGACATTGCCAACTCCTGAAACTCCTGCGGATCTTCGCGCGCCTCAGGGTCCTGACCATCCAAGTGAACGAGAATTGCCCGCTCACCACCACCGTGGCGCTCAAAGAACAAAGGAGACTCCTATCAGGCGTTACCTGGCTCAGCGTCGCCTGCCTCGGATTCGGTTGCGCTAGGCAGACGAATCGGACGAACCGGCACCACTGTAGAGATAGCGTGTTTGTAAACCATCTGGCTGACGGTGTTTTTCAGCAGGATTACGAACTGGTCGAAAGACTCGATCGTGCCTTGCAGTTTGATCCCGTTGACCAGGTAGATGGAAACCCCCACTTTCTCTTTACGTAAAGTATTCAAGTAAGGGTCTTGTAGCGAATGCCCTTTTGACATGTGCCGCACTCCTTTAAGGATTCAATATAAAAATAGGTAAACAGATGGCTTGGGGCCGTCACACCCCCAAGGATAGACGGCAATTGCAAGGACTCAGCTCAATATGGAGATGGTCCCCAGGTATTTCAAGGCGCGCGGCAGATTGTCGCAATCCAGGCTGTCCAACCAATGTAAATCAGCCCAACTGCGCAGCCAGGTGAACTGACGTTTTGCCAATTGGCGCGTGGCAATGATTCCACGCTCCCGCATCTCGGCTTGCGTCAGCTTGCCATCCAGGTAGTCCCAGACTTGTCGGTAGCCTACCGCACGTATAGACGGCAACCCGGAATGCAGGTCACTTCGCTCACGCAGGGCTACGACCTCGTCAATGAATCCCTGTTCCAACATTAACGTGAATCTTTGTTTAATTCGCTCGTGCAATACCTGACGATTTGCCGGAGCAATGGCCAAGTTCGCGACAGTATAGGGCAATTGTTGCAGTCCCGAAGCGGCTGCTTCAGTACTTTGCGCAGATTGTCGCAGTCTCAGCTCGGTCATGCTCTGACCGCTGACGCGATAAACTTCCAGTGCTCGACTCAGGCGCTGAGGATCGTTCGGGTGAATACGTGCTGCGGATTGCGGGTCGACAATCGCCAATTGGTCATGCAGGGCTAGCCAGCCAAGGCGCGCAGCTTCTTCTTCGATCTGCGCGCGGACTTCAGGATCGGCGGCAGGCATGTCCGCCAGCCCTTCAACCAAAGCCTTGTAATAGAGCATTGTGCCGCCCACCAGCAGCGGAATTTTGCCGCGCGCGGTGATGTCGGCCATGGCTTCGAGGGCATCACGCCGGAAATCAGCAGCGGAATAGCTCTCTGCCGGGTCGAGAATGTCGATCAGACGGTGTGGGAATTCGGCCAGAATCTCTTTCGAGGGCTTGGCGGTGCCGATGTCCATGCCGCGATAGACCAGCGCCGAATCGACACTGATCAGCTCGCAAGGCAAGACTTTGGTGAGTTCGATGGCCAGGTCGGTCTTGCCCGCTGCGGTCGGGCCCATCAGGAAAATCGCAGGAGGGAGCTGGTTCATCAGCGACCGCGCAGGAACAGTTTGTCCAGATCGTCCAGGCCCAGCTGGGTCCAGGTCGGTCGGCCATGGTTGCATTGACCGCTGCGTTCGGTGTTCTCCATATCACGCAGCAGACCGTTCATTTCCGGCAGGGCCAGACGCCGATTCGCGCGAATCGCGCCGTGGCAGGCCATGGTGCCGAGCAATTCGTTCAGGTGCGCCTGAATGCGGTCGCTGGTGCCGTACTCCATCAGGTCCGCCAGTACGTCGCTGACCAGACGATTGGCCTCTGCTTGCTTGAGCAAGGCCGGGATCTGCCGGATCGCCAATGTTTCCGGACCAAGACGCTGCAACTCGAAACCCAGACGCTGAAACCACGCCACGTTTTCTTCGGCGCAATCGCCTTCGCGCTCGCTCACCGCCAACGATTCCGGGACCAACAGCGGCTGACCGCTCAGGCCTTCGCTGGCCATGGCGATTTTCAAGCGTTCGTACATGATCCGCTCGTGCGCGGCGTGCATATCCACCAACACCAGGCCCTGGGCGTTTTCCGAAAGAATGTAGATGCCTTTGAGCTGCGCCAGCGCATAACCCAGCGGAGGAATATCGTCCTGACCGGCCGGCAGCGCGACGGCGCTGGCTTCTGGCAACGGCGCAAAAAATTCACGATACGCTGCCTGGGCTTCAGCCGCCGGCACGCCCGACTGAGGACGCGGCGTGTATTGATACTGATAACCGGCGCCAGCGCCGGAACCCGCCGCGGTGTTGAACGACGGTTGTGGCTGAGGCTGCTCAAGCAGCGCATTGGCCGCCAGACGCATTTCGCCTTGGGGACCGAACTCGCCGGCGTCGATGCCGGTTGGTCGCACGGTCGCCGTTGCTACCGGCGCAGCCAAATGATCATCCGGCCGCACATCCCCCAGGGCGCGATGCAACGTGCCGTAAAGAAAATCGTGGACCATGCGTCCGTCACGGAAGCGCACTTCGTGTTTGGTCGGGTGCACGTTGACGTCGACGCCCGCCGGATCGACTTCGAAAAACAGCACGAACGTCGGGTGCCGGCCGTTGAACAGAACATCGCGATACGCCTGACGCACCGCGTGGGCCACCAGTTTGTCGCGCACTGCACGGCCATTCACGAAGAAGTACTGCAAATCCGCCTGGCTGCGGTTGAACGTCGGCAAGCCAACCCAACCCCATAAATGCAGACCATTGCGCTCTATCTCGATCGGCAGCGCTTGCTCGAGGAAACCCGAACCGCAAATCGCTGCCACACGCCGGGCGCGGGCCGCATCATCGTGGGCTTCGTGCAGGCTGAGGATGGTTTTGCCGTTGTGGCGCAAGTGGAACGCCACATCGAAACGCGCCAATGCCAGACGCTTGATCACTTCTTGCAAGTGATCGAATTCGGTTTTTTCGGTCTTGAGGAATTTGCGCCGCGCCGGGGTGTTGAAAAACAAGTCGCGCACTTCCACCGAAGTGCCCACCGGGTGGGCGGCCGGTTGTACGCGGGGCGCCATGTCCCGGCCTTCGGTTTCAACCTGCCAGGCCTGATCGGCATCGCGGGTGCGCGACGTCAGGGTCAGGCGTGCCACGGAACTGATCGAGGCGAGTGCTTCACCGCGAAACCCGAGACTCATGACCTGTTCGAGATCTTCCAGGTTGCGGATCTTGCTGGTGGCGTGACGTGCCAGGGCCAGCGGCAGGTCATCGGCAGAAATACCGCTGCCATCGTCGCGCACCCGCAGCAACTTGACGCCGCCCTGCTCCACGTCGACATCGATACGCTTGGCGCCGGAGTCGAGGCTGTTTTCCAGCAGCTCCTTGATCACCGAAGCCGGGCGCTCGACCACCTCGCCGGCGGCAATCTGGTTCGCCAGTCGCGGGCTGAGCAGCTCGATGCGAGCGCTGTTGATGACGGCCTGATTCATTCTTTGGACGCCAGTTCGGTGCCGGGAATGGTCAGGGTCTGACCGACTTTCAGCTCGTCACTTTTCAGGTTGTTGGCACTGCGCAAGGTAGCCGGGGACACTTGATAACGCACGGCAATCATCGCCAGGGTTTCGCCCGGATTGACCCGGTGATCCCGTGGACCTTGGGCGATCTTGCCAGAGTCACGCAGCCAGGCAATGTAAGTGCCCGGTGGCGGATTCTGCTGGAAGAACTGACGCACGCCGCTGCTGATGGAACGTGCCAGCGCCTGCTGGTGGTTCGCTGCGGCAAGTTTCGACGCTTCGTTGGCGTTGGAGATGAATCCGGTTTCCACCAGGATCGACGGGATGTCCGGCGATTTCAGCACCATGAACCCGGCTTGTTCCACACGCTGTTTGTGCAGTGGCGTGACGCGACCGATGTTGCTCAGAACCTTCTGGCCAACGTTCAGGCTGGAGGTCAGGGAGGCGGTCATCGACAAGTCGAGCAGAACGCCTGCAAGCATGCGGTCCTTGTCGTCGAGGCTGACGTTGCCGGCGCCGCCGATCAAGTCGGAACGGTTTTCACTGTCGGCCAGCCAGCGGGCGGTTTCGGACGTGGCCCCACGATCGGACAGGGCGAACACCGACGCACCGAACGCAGCGGTCGAAGGCGCGGCATCGGCGTGGATTGAAACGAACAGGTCGGCGCCCTTCTTGCGGGCGATTTCCGTACGGCCGCGCAACGGGATGAAGTAATCGCCGGTGCGGGTCAGTTCGGCGCGGAAGCCTTTCATACCGTTGACCTGACGCTGCAATTCCCGCGCGATTGCCAGTACCACGTCTTTTTCACGTTGGCCGCGAGAGCCGGAGGCGCCCGGGTCTTCACCGCCGTGGCCGGCATCGATGACCACGACGATGTCGCGCTTGCCAGCCGGTGCGGGCGGCAGCTTGACCGGGGGATCTATCGGGGTGACCGGGACCGGGGCGACAGTCGCGACGTTGGTCGGCGCAGGAATCGGCGCGGCGTCGGCCGCGTTATCGAACAGATCGACCACCAGGCGATTGCCGTATTGGGCGTTCGGCGCCAGGGTAAAGCTTTTGGGCGTGACGGCTTTTTTCAGGTCGATGACCACGCGCAGATCGGTCGGCGTGCGTTGGGCCGAGCGCATGGCGGTGATTGGCGTGTTCGAAGCATTGACGTTCAGGGGTGCTCCGAGGGTCGCACCATTGATGTCGATAACCAATCGATCCGGGGATGTCAGGGTGAAAACGCTGTGTTGCACCGGCCCGGTCAGGTCGAACACCAACCGGGTGTTGTCCGGCGCCCGCCACAGGCGAACGCTGTTGACCTTTGTTTCGGCCACAGCGTTGACGGTTACCGCCAAAAACAACATCCCTACGGCAGCTACCATCGCGCGAAAGCGCATACCTGACCCCATCATTTAATTGGATTCCAATGCCAAAGCGGCACACCACGACTCGCCACGCGAGCCCTGGGACAAAATTTTCAGCGAACGCCCGCTGCCTTGCGGGCTAATGGTAATGGTCAGGTCGGGCTTTGGCAAAAAGCCTGCACCTTTGCGGGGCCATTCGATCAGGCACAATGCGTCGTCTTCGAAGTAGTCGCGGATGCCCAGGTACTCCAGTTCCTCAGGGTCGACCAAACGGTAGAGATCGAAATGGAAGGCGCGGATCTCACCGATTTCGTAGGGCTCCACCAGTGTGAAGGTCGGACTTTTTACTGCGCCCACATGCCCCAAGCCACGGATGATGCCCCTGGACAGCGTGGTTTTCCCGGCGCCCAGATCCCCCTCAAGGAAAATCAGACCATGCCCTTCGGTGGTTCGTGCAATGCGTGCGCCAAACGCAGTCATCGCCTCTTCATCGGCCAGGTACAGGGTTACTTCAGACACGGTGCTTGCTCCTCCAACAACTGACGAATGGCTGGAATCAGATCACTGGCCGCCAGCCCACGGCCCGATTTACCTTGTTGCGCGCCGGCGTTGGCGTGCAGCCAGACCGCCAGGCAGGCCGCGTCGAACGCTTCCACACCTTGGGCCAGCAAGGCGCCAACCAATCCGCCCAGCACATCGCCAAGTCCGGCAGTGGCCATGGCCGGATGGCCTTGATGACACAACGCCAGGCGCCCGTCGGGACTGGCGATCAGGCTGCCGCTGCCTTTCAGAATTACTACAGCTGTATATTTTTTGCTCAATGCGTGAGCAGCGGACGGACGGTCGGCCTGAACCTCTGAGGCACTGATCCCGAGCAACCGCGCCGCCTCCCCCGGATGCGGAGTGATCACGCAGTCCTTGGGCAAACTCACACGTTCTTCGGCCAGCAGGTTCAGCGCGTCGGCGTCCCAAACTTGCGGCAACGGCGCATTTGCCGCCACCGACAACAGACTGCGCCCCCACGAAGCCTGCCCCAGGCCCGGCCCCACGACCAGCACGGAAACCTTTTGCAGCAATCCCATCAATTGATTGGCTGAGGAAGTGCCAAGCACCATGGCTTCGGGGATTCGGGCCAGCACAGCGGGCACATGTTCGCTACGAGTGGCCACCGACACCATGCCCGCGCCACTGCGCAGGGCACTTTGCGCGCTTAACAGAATGGCTCCGCCGAAACCGCGATCACCGCCAATCAGCAAGACGTGGCCGAACTTGCCTTTATGGGCAGTCGGCGCACGACCCGCCAGACGCGGCAAGTTGCCGGCCGTCAGCCGACGCGCACTGAAGGCGACTCCGCTTAACGCCTCAGGGGTAGCTTGCAGATCATTGAAAACCAGTTCGCCAACCACATCCGCCGCGTCGCCCGTAAACAGCCCCAGCTTTAAACCAATGAAGGTCACGGTCAGATTGGCCCGCACCGCAGCACCGAGCACGAGCCCTGTATCAGCACAAAGCCCCGAAGGAATATCCACCGCCGCAACCGGCAGGCCGCTGGCATTGATCGACGCGATGACGCTGGCGTAAGGCTCTCGCACCTCGCCAGTCAAACCGGTGCCCAGCAAGGCGTCCAGCACGACACCGCGCAATTCCGCCTGCGCGCTCCAGTCTTGAATGGCAACGCCTTCGGACAGGGCGGCGGCATGGGCTGACTTGGCATCACCCTGCAAACGCTGGGGATCACCGGCCGCCAACACGCGCACATGCCAGCCTGCACGCTTGGCCAGGACCGCGACCAGATAACCATCACCGGCGTTATTTCCGTGACCGGCGACCACCGTCAGTTCGTTGGCCGCCGGCCACTGCCGGACCAACGCCCGCCAGGTCGCCCGCGCGGCACGCTGCATCAATTCGAAGCCCGGCGTTCCCGCCGCAATCAGGCTCGCATCGAGGGCTCGCACTTGCGCGGCGCTGTACAGCGCGTCGGGTAAATCATCTTTAGTGTGCGGCATGCGTCTTCGGGCTCCGATGTCTGGCAGAATTATACGCACCTCAGCTCCGGTTTCTCTCGCCTCATGCCCGCTATTACCACAGACCTGCCCGCCCTCGCCCAATCCATCAAGGACTGGGGCCGCGAGTTGGGCTTCCAGCAAGTCGGCATCAGCGGCCTGGATCTGGCCGAGCATGAGCAGCACCTGGAGCGCTGGCTTGCAGCCGGCTACCACGGCGAAATGGACTACATGGGCGCCCACGGCAGCAAACGCTCACACCCGGAAGAGCTAGTGCCCGGTACTTTACGCGTGGTTTCCCTGCGCATGGACTACCTGCCCGGCGATACCCAAATGGCGCAATTGCTGGCTCAACCGGAAAAAGCCTACGTCTCGCGTTATGCCTTGGGCCGCGATTACCACAAATTGATCCGTAAACGCGTGCAACAACTGGCAGAAAAAATTCAGGCAGTCATCGGCCCGTTCGGCTACCGCGCGTTCGTCGACAGCGCGCCGGTGCTGGAAAAAGCCATCGCCGAACAGGCCGGTCTTGGATGGATCGGCAAAAATACGCTGGTCTTGAATCGCAAGGCCGGCAGCTACTTCTTCCTCAGCGAACTGTTTGTCGACCTGCCGCTGCCGGTCGACCCGCCCCACAGCACCGAACATTGCGGCCGCTGCACCGCATGCCTCGATGTCTGTCCGACCAACGCCTTTGTCGGCCCTTATGTTCTGGATGCCCGACGCTGCATCTCCTACCTGACCATCGAACTGAAAAACGCGATTCCCGAAGACTTGCGGCCATTGATCGGCAATCGGGTATTCGGCTGCGATGACTGCCAGATCGTCTGCCCGTGGAACCGCTTCGCTCGCCCGTCCGGTGAAACCGACTTCAAGCCACGGCACAACCTGGACAACGCCGAACTGGCCGAATTGTTCATGTGGGACGAGGACAAGTTCCTCAGCAGCACCGAAGGCTCACCTTTACGTCGCGCCGGTTACGAGCGCTGGTTGCGCAATCTGGCGGTGGGGTTGGGTAACGCGCCGTCGAGCATTCCGGTGCTGGAAGCGCTGAAGGCGCGGCGCGAGTATCCGTCGGAACTGGTCCGCGAACACGTAGAGTGGGCCCTGAAACAACACGGTCAACTGTAGGAGCGAGCTTGCTCGCGATGGACTAGAAAGCGCCTCGGGGTGTCAGGTTCGCAGCGTTATCGTTTACGTCCATCGCGAGCAAGCTCGCTCCTACAAGTGCCGCGTCAAGCTTCGTCGTTGTAGACAAATTTCGGCATTTCCCAGTGGAAACGGATCGCCAGCAGCCGCAGCAAAAAGCCTCCAAACAGCGTGATCAGAATTGCCTGTTCTCCCGGTACATTCAGATAAAGGCACAGCATGTAGCACCACGCCGCGGCGAAGGACACGCTGGCGTAGAGTTCGCGGCGGAAGATCAGCGGGATGTCGTTGCAGAAGATGTCGCGCAGGATGCCGCCGAATACCCCGGTGATCACGCCACTGACCGAAGCCACCAGCATGCCGTGACCCATTTCCAAAGCGGTCATGCAACCGATCAGGGTGAATGCCACCAGCCCTACGGCGTCGAGCACCAGAAACAGCGAGCGCAAGTGACGCATCCAGCGCGCAGCGAAGATCGTGAACATGGCCGCAATCGATGTCAGTACCAGATATTCCGGGTGTTTCACCCAAGTCAGCGGGTAATGGCCGAGCAACACGTCGCGCACCGAACCGCCGCCCAACGCCGTGATGCAGGCGATCAACACCACACCAAACCAGTCCATGCCACGACGGCCGGCGGACAGGGCGCCGGTCATGGCTTCGGCGGTAATGGCGATCAGGTACAGCATCAGCAACATGGTGGCGGTCCTTGCAGGAAGGCGCGCAGTCTAGCCATTTCGGTGCAGCACCAAAAGAGGGCAAGAACAGACTCTGAGTACCTGTGGCGAGGGAGCTTGCTCCCGCTGGGCTGCGCAGCAGCCTCATTTCCTGACAACGCATACCTTCAGATAGACCGCGCCAGCCGATTTACGACTGCTTCGCAGCCGAGCGGGAGCGAGCTCCCTCGCCACAAAAGCCTCGCAGCATCAGAACTTGATGAAATGCTTGCGGTAATGCTGCAGCTCGGCGATCGATTCGCGGATGTCGTCCAGCGCCAGGTGGGTGCTGCCCTTTTTGAAACTGTCGCGCACGTCCGGTGCCCAGCGCGCTGCCAGTTCTTTCAGGGTCGAGACGTCGAGGTTGCGGTAGTGGAAGAAGCTTTCCAGGGATTTCATGTGCGTATAAAGGAAGCGACGGTCCTGGCAGATGCTGTTGCCACAGATCGGCGACTTGCCTTTCGGCACCCACTGCTCCAGGAAGGCAATGGTCTCGGCTTCCGCTTCGGCCATGCTGATGCGGCTGTCGCGAACTCGCTGGGTCAGGCCCGAACCGCCGTGTTGACGGGTGTTCCACTCATCCATGCCAGCGAGGATTTCATCGCTGTGGTGGATGGCGATCACCGGCCCTTCGGCCAAGGTGTTCAAATCACTGTCGGTGACGATGGTGGCCATCTCGATGATGACGTCGGTATCAGGGTTCAGACCGGTCATTTCCAGGTCGATCCAGATCAGATTCTGCGGGTTTTGCATGTGTCGGCTCCTAGGCAATGCTGCGCAGTTTAGCCTAGGCAGATGGCCGGGCGTGCTAAACTCGCGGCCGTTTTACCTAATCGCTGCATTCTTCATACGGAACACCCATGGCCAAACGCCAACTCAATCGTCGTCAAAACTGGCGCATCGAAAAAATTCAGGGCGAACGCGCTGCCCGCGCCGCCAAACGCGAGTCCTCCGCTGTCGAGGCACTTGAAGGTGGCGACCTGGGCCCGGAACAGACGGGCCTGGTGATTGCGCACTTTGGCGTTCAAGTCGAAGTCGAAGCCCTTGAAGGTGAACTGGCCGGCCAGGTGTTCCGCTGCCACTTGCGCGCCAACCTGCCGGCGCTGGTGACCGGCGATCAGGTGGTCTGGCGTGCCGGCAACCAGGGCATCGGGGTGATCGTGGCGCAACTGCCGCGTAAAACCGAACTCTGCCGTCCGGACAGCCGTGGCCAGCTCAAGCCGGTGGCGGCCAACGTCGATATGATCGTCATTGTCTTCGCGCCGTTGCCCGAGCCTCACGCCAACCTGATCGACCGCTATCTGGTCGCTGCAGAGCACGCCGGCATTCGGCCGCTGCTGCTGTTGAACAAATTCGACCTGATCGACGAGCAGAACGCGCCGGCGCTGAACGCCTTGCTCGCGGTTTATCGCACGCTGGGTTATCCGGTGCTGGAAGTGTCGGCGCACCACGGCAACGGCATGGAGCAACTTCAGGAACAACTGGACGGGCGCATCAGCGTGTTCGTCGGCCAGTCCGGTGTCGGCAAGTCATCGCTGGTCAACAGTCTGCTGCCGGAAGTCGAAACCCGCGTCGGCCCGCTGTCCGAGCTGTCCGGCCAGGGCACTCACACCACCACCACCGCGCGGTTGTTCCACTTCCCCGGTGGCGGTGAGTTGATCGACTCCCCGGGCATCCGCGAATTCGGCCTGGGCCACGTCAGCCGCGCCGACGTCGAAGCCGGTTTCATCGAGTTCAACGATTTGATCGGCACTTGCCGCTTCCGCGATTGCAAGCACGACCGCGAACCGGGTTGTGCATTGCTCATCGCCCTGGAAGAAGGCCGCGTGCAGCAGCAACGGATGAACAGCTATCGCTCGATTATTGCGAGTTTGCCGGAGAGCAGCTATTAAGCAGCCCTGATCATTTTCGTGACGCCGCGAAAATGATCAGCAACCTTCAATTCGAAACGAAAAAGCCGCGAATATCGCGGCTTTCTCGTTTTCAGCGTGCGGCTTTTTCCAGCGTCCAGCCCAGCACATCCAAGGCATCACAGCCGTCTTGAATTAACATGTGTGCAGCATTGGCGAAATGCTCCAGGTCGTGACCTTCGGCTTCTTTGACGCACAGGCAAGTGACGCTGTTGAGCAGATTACGCGCGGCTTTGAGTCGGTGGACGGCGGTTTCGAGGAGGTCGGCAGCGCGGGCTTCGGTGTCGATGTACAGGGTGGGGCCGACGCTGAAGTTGCCTTGGAGCGGGTGGTACTTAGCCATGGTCAAAAACTCCAGATACGTTTAAGAGGTTTCATCTTTATTCGACCGGCTAAGATCGGTCACCACATTGGCAGCAACGGCGGAACTATAGGCAGATGCTTGCACGACTGAGAACCCCGGCACGAAATTTCAGATCGTTCCTACAGCTATCAATAATGCCCTCGGAAGCATCGGCACGGGATGAAGACGCAATCTCCCACCTCACAAACGACAGACAAAAAAAAGCCGACATCGCTGTCGGCTTTATTGTGGTCACTGCTTCGGCGGTTCACCCGGTTTCGGCGCCGGGTCATCAAACAGATTCAATCGCTCACGAAGCTCATGGGCCGGCAATGGTTCTTTATCCGCCGGCAACGCGTTCGGGTCGGCAGGCACTTCACCCGGGCCGCCCTGCCCTTGCGTCGGCTCTGTAGCCGGCTCCGCGCCTTGCGAACCTTCGATGGCACGCTGGGCTTTCTTGGTCAGCACGATAATGTCGATACGGCGGTTGACCGGGTTGAGCGGTTTCTCGCGATCGAACAAGGCTGACGAGGCATAACCGACGACGCGCGCCACTTGCTTCTCCGGATAACTGCCCGCCACCAACGCCCGACGTGCAGCGTTGGCCCGGTTGGCTGAAAGCTCCCAGTTACCGAAGTCGCCGGTGCCCGAGTATGGCTTGGCGTCGGTATGACCGCTGATGCTGATCTTGTTCGGCACCGCTTTGATGGTGTCGGCCATGGCCAGCAGGATGTCTTCGAAATACGGTTTCAGACGGGCACTGCCGGAGTCGAACATCGGGCGGTTTTCGGCGTCCACGATCTGGATGCGCAAACCGTCCGGCGTGATCTCGAACAGAATCTGGTCCTTGAATTTCTTCAGCTGCGGGTTCTCTTCGACCTTGTTCTGCAGTTCTTGCAGTAACAGTTCGAGGCGCTCCTTCTCTACCATCTCGGCCATGCCTTCGACCTGTTCGGCGTCGACGGTCACCTTGTCCGGCTGCGGCTGGGATTTCACCTCGGGGTTGAGGGTGTTTTCAGGCGCCAGGGTCGGCGAGCCACCCAAGTCAATGATGTAAGGCGTGCCGCTTTCGGAAAAGCCGACCGGGTCCTTGAAGTAACCGGCGATGGCGATCTTCTGTTCCGGTGTTGCGGTGGACAGCAGCCACAACACCAGGAAGAACGCCATCATCGCCGTCGCGAAGTCGGCGAAGGCGATTTTCCAGGCGCCCCCGTGATGCCCGGCGGCGATGCGCTTGACGCGCTTGATGATTATTGGCTGGTTATTTTCCATTGCTTAGCGACCACGAACCGCTTGTTCCAGCTCAGCGAAGCTGGGACGGTGCGCCGGGTACAGAACCTTGCGACCGAACTCCACCGCGAGCGATGGCGGCATACCGGACGCCGAAGCCACCAGCGAGGCCTTGATGGCTTCGTAGACGTTCAGTTCTTCCTTGGCATCGTGAGCCAGGGAGTGAGCCAGCGGACCGAAGAAACCGTACGCCGCGAGAATACCGAAGAAGGTACCGACCAGAGCCGCGCCCACGTGCAGACCGATGGAGGCCTGGTCGCCTTCGCCCAGGGAGGCCATGGTCACCACGATACCCAGAACGGCAGCGACAATACCGAAACCGGGCATGCCGTCGGCGATGCCGTTGACGGCGTGTGACGGATGCTCAAGGTCTTCCTTGAGGCTGTACAGCTCCATGTCGAACAGTCCCTCCAGCTCGTGGGGAGCCATGTTGCCAGAGGACATGATGCGCAGGTAATCACAGACGAACGCGGTCATGCGTTCGTCTTTGAGGACTGTCGGGTACTTGGCGAAGATGGGGCTCGCGGCGGCATCTTCGATGTCGCCTTCGATGGCCATCATTCCTTCGCGGCGGCTCTTGTTGAGGATCTCGTAGATCAATCCCAACACTTCAAGATAGAAGGTGTGAGTGAAGCGCGAACCGAACATGCTCAAGGACTTCTTGAGTACGTGCATCGTCATGTAGCCGGGGTTGGCCTGCAAGAAGGCGCCAAGGGCAGCACCACCGATGATCATCACCTCGAAAGGCTGGATCAGGGCGGCAATCTTGCCGTGGGAGAGCACGTATCCGCCGAGCACGCTCGCGAATACGACGATGATGCCGATTATTTTAGCCATAGGTAGGAGAGCACTTACTGAGTCGGGTTCAAGGTCATATTCGGAAGTTAAAAAATCTCTTCTTCTACTTATCGGCAAAACTGCGCCAGACTATAGGCAGTTCAGGCGAAAAGCCAATTTGGCCCGCTCCGGGCATAGGTAATGCAGACGGTGATCGCGTCCAACCATGGCTAACGAAACGAACGTTCCAACTCCAAAACCGACCACACTCCAAGGCTGGGTAAAGCTTCTCGATGGCGTGCGCCTGCCGGTTCCGCAGGCCAGTCATGATCGGGTCTGCAAGGCCATTCGCAACGACCGCAGCTCGCTGCGCGACATCGCCGAGCTGATGCAAGACAGCCCCGCCCTGGCCTTGAGCGTGATCCGCGAAGCCAACCGGCACACCCACGGCAGCATGACCGAGCCTGCGGAAAACCTTGAGGTGGCGATCAATCGCCTCGGTTTGAAGCGCACCGAAGAGTTGCTTGCGCGGCTGCCCGCGGAACCGGAATCGGACATTCCCGTGGCCCTGCGCCAGTTGCAGATGATCAGCCAGCACGCGACGCAACAGGCCAACGGTTTTTTCGCCGCTCGCCTGGCGCGTCTGTGGCAGGACATCCACTGGGGCAGCCTGCTGTTTCTTTCGCCGCTGTGGCCCCTGGCGCTGACCCATCCGCAACTGCTCGAAGAATGGGAGTTGCGGGTCATCCATAAAGGCGAGTCGGCGCGCAAGGTCGAGCAACAACTGTTCGGCGTCCGCCTGCTGGAAATCGCTCAGGCGCTGGTAGAGATCTGGCACCTTCCGATCTGGGTGCAACAGGGTTACAAAGCGTTGCTCAACGAACAGCGGGAACTGGTGAAAGTCCTGCGCATTGCGCGCGACAACGATCATCCATTGCGCCAACAGAACCGTCTCGATGACGATCCGACGCTACGCCGCTGGCTCAATCAACCGGCCAACACGGTGCTGCTGGCAAACGGACTGGCGCTGTCGGCGCAACAGGCCTGGGACAGTCCGCACAGCGAACGCTGGCAATACCTGACCAGCCTTTACCTGCAAATGCCGATGGACGAGGTGCAACAACAATTGCACCAGCAGGCCGCCAACAGTGCGCGCCAACACGCCATGCCAGACCTCTGGCACCCAGCCGTTTCGCTGCTCTGGCCGTGGGGCATGCACCGCGTTCACGCAGGCCTGCTGCCGGCCCCGGCGCCGACCGCCGAAGACCTGGCGAAGTGGCGCGCACAATGCGCCGAGCTGCTGGTGGAGCCGAGCCGTTTCACCAATGCCATGCACTTGACCAACTCGGCCCGTGACGCGCTGGTCGCGTGCGGCATGCGTCGGGTGATGATCCTGATGGCCGACCGCGCGCACGCCAATCTGCGGGTGCACCAGATTGCCGGGTTGCCGAAAGAAGCGGCGGGTCTGAATTTCGTGGTCAGCCAAAGCACCGTGCTGCAACGCCTGCTCTCGCAGCAAGCCCAAGTGCGCCTGACACCGGCCAACAACGCACAATTTTCGGCGCTGCTACCGGCCAGCCTGCGGTCGCAGTTCGGTGGCGAACACCTGTTGTTACGCTCGCTGGTCAACAACGACCGCGTGATCATGATCGTGGCGGCAGATCAAGGCGGCGGACCATTTTCTGAAATCACCGTGCAGGCCTTTGGCAAAACCGCGCAGTGCATCGAGAAAGCCCTGCACAGCTTTAGCCATCGCGGCCAATGACCCGCTACAATCCACCCCTTTGTGCTCTGGAGACCTCACATGTCTGACTTCTCTGGCTTGCCGCTGGTGATCGAACCGAGCGACTTGCTCCCTCGCCTCGATGCCCGCGATCTGATTCTGGTGGACCTGACCAGCAGCGCCCGCTATACCGAAGGGCATGTTCCCGGTGCGCGCTTTGTCGATCCGAAACGTACGCAACTTGGCCAACCGCCTGCGCCAGGCCTGATGCCGCCGCAAAACGCACTCGAAGCGTTGTTCGGTGAACTGGGCCACAATCCCGATGCGGTCTACGTCGTGTATGACGACGAAGGCGGCGGTTGGGCCGGGCGTTTTATCTGGCTGCTGGATGTCATCGGCCACAGCAAATATCACTATGTCGACGGCGGTCTGACGGCCTGGCTGGCGGAAGGCATGCCCATGTCGATCCAGATTCCGCCCGCGGTCGGCGGCCCGGTTGCGTTGACCCTGCACGACGAACCCACCGCTACCCGCGAATACCTGCAAAGCCGTCTTGGCGCGTCGGACCTGGCCATCTGGGACGCGCGTGGACCACTGGAGTACTCCGGCGAAAAAGTCCTGGCGGCCAAGGCCGGACACATTCCTGGTGCGGTCAATTTCGAATGGACCGCGGGCATGGATCAGGCGCGCAACCTGCGAATCCGCAAGGACATGCCGCAGATCCTCGAACGACTCGGGATCAGCAAAGACAAAGAAGTGATTACCCACTGCCAGACCCACCACCGTTCTGGCTTCACCTATCTGGTGGCCAAGTCCCTCGGTTATCCGCGGGTCAAAGGCTACGCCGGCTCCTGGGGCGAATGGGGCAACCATCCCGATACGCCCGTAGAGATTTAAGGTTTTTAAGGACAGTTAATGAATAAGCGTTTGTTTATCCTCAGCCAATACCTGCTGCCTCACCACTTGCTCTCGCGACTGGCCGGCTGCATCGCCGAATGCCGTGTGCGCTGGTTCAAGAATGCGTTCACTGCGTGGTTCGCCAAGCGTTATCAGGTGGACATGTCTCAGGCTCTGGTCGAAGACCTGACGGCTTACGAGCATTTCAACGCGTTCTTCACCCGCGCATTGAAAGACGGCGCCCGTCCGCTGGACGAAACCCCGGGCGCGATCCTCAGCCCGGCCGACGGCGCCGTCAGCCAGCTCGGCCCAATCGAGCACGGCCGTGTATTCCAGGCCAAGGGCCACAGTTTCAGCGTGCTGGAATTGCTCGGCGGTGACGCCGCCAACGCAGCGCCGTTCATGGGCGGTGATTTCGCGACCATTTACCTGTCGCCCAAGGACTACCACCGCGTGCACATGCCGCTGGCCGGCACCTTGCGCGAGATGGTCTACATTCCGGGCCGAATTTTCTCGGTCAACCAAACCACCGCTGAAAACGTTCCGGAACTGTTTGCCCGCAACGAGCGTGTGGCGTGCATTTTCGACACCGAGCGCGGGCCAATGGCCGTGGTGCTGGTGGGCGCGATGATCGTGGCATCGATCGAAACCGTGTGGGCGGGGCTGGTAACTCCCCCGAAGCGCGAACTGAAAACCTTCCGTTACGACGAAGCTGCCCGCGCGCCGATCCATCTGGAAAAAGGCGCGGAACTGGGTCGTTTCAAACTGGGTTCGACGGCGGTCGTATTGTTCGGCCCTGATCAAGTCCAGTGGACTGAAGAACTGGCGGCGGGTTCGCCAGTGCAAATGGGCCAGGGCATCGGTTTGCCAAAGGCCTGATCCCCTGATCCGAACCCCACGAACGTCTTCGTGAGGTCGGACATTTCGGTGGTGCCGTTACTCTATCTGCCCGCGAAAGCCGATGGGGCCTTCGTTGGCGTAGGTATTGGTGCCACTGAGGTTTTTGCCTGCGTCATTAGAGGTCACGCTCAACGCGACAACGTTCTGATTATCCCGACCTCCGATGACCCATTTGCCACCCGGATGCCATGGAGCATCGTTGCCGCCCCACTGATTTTCAACGTTGTACTGGTTCTGGCCCGTGCGTTGAGCCTTGAAGCCAATGGGACCTTCACCCGAGTACGTCATGGTGCCGGTGAAGCTCTTGCCGCCATCGCTCGACTTGATCTCGATTGCGACAACCTTCTGGTTGTCCCGCCCGCCTAACACCCAGTCTCCGCCCGGATGCCAGGGTGCCGAACTACCGCCCCATTGATTTGCCACTACGTATCTAGACATAAACTTCATCTCCTTGAAGTTGCGAGAAACCTGCCCTGCGTAGGCAGCAGGCCGTACGACCGTGCGTTTCCAGTCGCACGTCTGTCAGATTAGTTGCACGCCCGAACCTCATTCGGCTGACAGACAAACGGTCGCCGAGCAGAACTGCTACAGTCAGTTCATTCACTGCCCATTTTTCTGGCAGGAGTTTGTTCACGGCATGAATGAGACCAGCCCCCACCTGCTGCTGCGTGCCCCGATCCCTGCACAGTTGCGCCTGTCGTTCTGCGAGGCCACCCCGCGCGACCTCAAGCGATGGATCGCCAACCTGCCCAAAGCAAACATCGGCGAAACCGCGCGTCAGCTCTATCAGGGCTTGAGCGAACTGAACCAATTACTGACGCCCAGCGACAATCGTCTTCAGCTACTCGAGTTACTGCGGCCCGAGGTGTATTACGTCTGCAAGCACCTGGAGCGGCATTTCCTGCACCAGTCGATTGTCCTCGACGAGCGCTCGCGCAAGATCGCCAACCTTTGCCAGGCGCTGCAAAGTCATTTGGCGATTGGCTATAAACAAATCATCGTGCGCATCCTGCCGCGCTTCAGCAAGGACCGTGCGCCGCTACTGGCTCAGGCGTTGCAACGGGCGATCCATTGCCTCAACGGGCCACTGATCCGTGCCACCCAGCTCTATTGCCCGGTGCCGGAAGGTGTGTGGCAGGAACTGCATCAGCTGTATCGGATCGCCTGTTCCCATCGGCTGCAGCACCTGAGTCTGCGCGATGAGTTGGCCAGCCAGACGCAAACCCTGAGCGTCGAACAGACTTACGTGGTCGCACTGCTGCTGGGTGCCGCACGTTGCAATCAACTGCGCCAGAATCAGATCGCGCGGCTTGCCGAAGTGCTGGAGCCGTGGAGCAAATTGATCAAGCTGCAACCGGAAACGCCGGCTGACGGGCTGTTTGGCGTCGCGCCGGAGCTCGACATCGGGCCGCGTTACCGGTCGAAGTTTCGGCCCGAGCAACAGGAGAGTTTGCTGGGGCTCGATCCGCAGCCGCTGGTCGCGGCCATCGAAGCCCATTTGCAAAAAAAAGACAGCTCATCGCCACTCCCCGTACCGGCCGGACTGAGCCTGGATACGCTATTACACCTGAATGCCGCCTGGGGCCAGGCGGTCGAGCGCAGTTTCCAGCGCACGCCCAGTCAAGGCACCTTGACCTTGTGCGTGGGAATGAGCGCACTGCACTTCTATCTGGGCGGGCAACGCCCCTTCAATGAGATCCTGAAAAATCCCGGCGCCGGCCGCGCGCAGTTCACGGCAACCTCGCCCGCCGCCCGGGATAAAGACCAATGGCATCACGCCTTCGACGCGGCGCCGCAAGGCACCGCCGACTCGCTGCTGCCTTACGAAGAAATCGAATACCCGCAACTTCAGAACGATGACAGTCACGTAGCTTCCGACCGCAACCGCGACTTTCCGACGTACACCCTGCCGGTGGTCAATCACAGCCCGGGGGGTTATTGCCTGGCCTGGCCCGGCGCAGTGCCGGCCGAGTTACAGGCTGGCGAGATGGTCGGCATTGGGGATACGGCAGGCCAGGGCTGGAGCATCGCGGTGGTGCGCTGGATCCGCCAGGTTCGCGGGGGCGGTACGCAAATGGGTATCGAGCAAGTCGCCCCCTACGCCGAGCCTTGCGGCCTGCAACTGGTGCGCACCCATGACGACCACAGCCAATACTTGCGCGGCCTGCTATTGCCAGCCATCAGCGCGATAGACCTGCCGGCCACATTGCTCGCCCCGCGATTGCCCTTTCAGGAAGGCAACAAGGTGCTGATCAACACCAACGGCGAGGAACGCCGGGCCGGACTGGATCGGCAGTTGGCAAGCACCAACAGCTTCAATCAGTTTGCCTATCGTTCTTTAGAGACGGCCAGAAACGACAACGCCGCGGGGAGCGGCATGGTCAGTTCAGAGGAAGAATTTGATTCGTTGTGGAAGACGCTTTGAGGTGAATTGGTAAGAACGCGGCGCGCCCTTCGCGAGCAAGCCCGCCCCCACAGGAGAACGCACACTTAATGTGGGAGCGGGCTTGCTCGCGAAGGGGCCTGATCAGGCGACCGAGATTTCAGAGCTGCCCGTCACGATCCCGAAAGCCCAACAGATACAACACCCCGTCCAGCCCCAACGTGGAAATCGCCTGTTTCGCCGACTGCTTGACCAGCGGTTTGGCGCGGAACGCCACACCCAGCCCGGCAATCGCCAGCATCGGCAAGTCGTTGGCGCCGTCGCCGACCGCAATGGTCTGCTCCAGACGCAAACCTTCCTTATGCGCCAGCTCTTTCAGCAGATCCGCTTTGCGCTGAGCATCGACAATCGGCTCGACCGCCACGCCGGTCACTTTGCCGTCGACCACTTCCAGCTCGTTGGCGAACACGTAGTCAATGCCCAGCCTGGCCTGCAATTGCTTGGCGAAGTAAGTAAAACCACCCGACAAAATCGCGGTCTTGTAGCCCAGACGCTTGAGTTCGGCGAAAAGGGTTTCGGCACCTTCGGTCAGACGCAAGGACGCACCGATCGAATCCAGCACGCTGACGTCCAGACCTTTGAGCAAGGCAAGACGCTCTTTGAAGCTGGCGCGGAAGTCGAGTTCGCCGGCCATCGCCCGCTCGGTAATTTCCGAAACTTTGTCACCCACACCGGCGGCCTTGGCCAATTCGTCGATGACTTCGGCTTCGATCAGTGTCGAGTCCATGTCGAAAACTGCCAAGCGCCGGTTACGGCGGAACAGCGAATCTTCCTGAAAGGCGATGTCGACGTTCAATTCCTGGGCAACGCTGAGGAACTCAGCCCGCAGTGCTTGCGGATCAGCCGCTTCGCCGCGCACCGAAAACTCGATGCAGCCTTTGCCCTTGTCAGCCGGCGTGTCCAGAGGCATACGCCCGGACAGACGATCGATGTGATCGATGTTCAGGCCATATTTGGCCGTGATAGAGCTCACGGCCTGCAATTGCCCGGCCGTCACTTTGCGGGTCAATAGCGTCACGATGTGGCGTTTTTTACCCTGATTGCCCACCCACTGCTGGTAATCCTCTTCGGATACCGGCGTGAAACGCACCTGTTGGTCGAGTTCATAGCCCTTGAACAGTATGTCCTTGAGTACCGACTTGCCTTGCCCGGTGTCAGGAATTTCAACCAGGATGCCAAACGACAGGGTGTCGTGGATCACCGCCTGACCAATGTCGAGAATGTTCACACCACCCTGGGCCAGAACGCCGGTAATGGCCGCAGTCAGACCCGGACGGTCGACTCCCGTGATGTTTATCAGGACGATTTCGCGCAAGGCGCACCCCCGCAGGTGGAAAAAAACCGCATTCTACCTATTTTCAGTGACCATCGGGCACCGCGAGCGCTTTGACGGTCCGGGGCCTGTCGCTATACTGCGCGTCAACTTCACGGACTAAAGAGCCGAGCTCAAGTGAACCGGCCCACGCCAGTAAAAACCGATAACTTCTTTCTGCTGATCTTCCGGGCACTGCGCCACCGCCGTGTACCGATTGCATTGCGCATCGCCAGCCATAACGTGATCCTTGTCGCTCTGGCCTTGGTGATCTACGCCTGCGTGATGGGTTTGCAGTTCAAGCAGGCCATGCACGAACAGGCGGATGCCCTGGGCGAAAGCCTGACCACGCAGACCGCCACGTCCGCCACGGAGCTGCTGGTGTCCAACGACATCCTCAGCCTCAACGTCCTACTCAACAACCTGACCAAAAACAAGCTGGTGGCTCACGCCGCTATCTATAGCGTGGATAACCGCATCCTCGCCGAAGCCGGTCAGCGCCCAAAACACAGCCTGCTGGGCGAAGCCGAGGGCATGTACCAGAGCAAGATCACCTTCCAGGACGTGACCGCCGGGCAACTGCGCATCAGCCTGGACATGGATCAATTCCAGCAGCCGATGACCATCAGCCTGCAAAGCATGGGCATTTTGAGCGCGATTCTGCTGGCCCTGTCACTGGCCTTGAGCCTGCGCCTGGGTCGACACATCTCCACGCCGCTGCTGCAATTGCGTGTGTGGCTGCGCAATATCGACGAATACACCCCGGCGACCGATCGTCAGGATGAGATTGGCGACCTGGCTCGCCAGCTGCACGCCAACTTCGCGCCGGAACCCGCCGAGCCTGAGCCTGCGCCGGAACCCGAATACGACGATAGCGAATACGAAGACGCCGACGAGCCGTCCTTCGAAGTGCGCAATCTGCGGGACCCGAGCTTCGATGAAACCAGGCCTGTCGCTGGCCTCAAGCCTGCGCCACGGCACATCGTCAGCACCGTAGAAGATGATGATGACGATGATGCGTTTGCCGATTTGCGTGACGAATCGGCGGCAAGCGCAACGAAACCGCTGGTAAAACCGCCGGTATCGAACGTGCCTCAACACAGCGCGGTACTGGCCGTGCAACTGGGCGCCCAGGATCAGCTACGTCGCCTGCCACGTGCGCGTCTGGAAGAATTGCTCAAACGCTATCGCGGCTGCCTAGACCAGGCTGCGTCGCTCTATCAGGGCGAACTGCATAGCCTGAACGATGGCAGCACGCTGATGGTGTTTCACACCGAGGACAGCGGCGACGACTACCTGACCAACGCCATTTGCTGCGGCGAGTTGTTGCGCGCGCTGGGCCATCAGTTGCAGATCGAAGTCGCGGACAGCGGTATCACCCTGCAATTGCAGCTGGGTCTCACGCTTGGCGGTGAGTTGTTCGGGCTGAGCCAGATCGACCTGCTGCTGACCGAAACCGCACTGGACGCCCTGGCCCTGTCGCAACACAGCCGCAACCTGCTGCTGGTGGAGCGCAAGATCAGCGACGACGCGTTGATTCGCCAGCGCGCGCGGATCCGCCCGATTGCCAGCCCTGAAGGCGCGTGCTGCGTGGAGCGGTTGATGGAGCCTTATCCATCGATGCTGGAGCGGCAATTGGCGCGGATGCATGAGCGTCGGGCGTAAGCTTTAGCGCTGATATGACGAAGCCCGCAGACAAGTGATTGTCTGCGGGCTTTTTTGTTGCCTGTACCGGCCCCTTCGCGGGCAAGCCCGCTCCCACAGGGAGTTCAGTCGTACATGAGTTTTGTGTTTACTGAGATCACTGTGGGAGCGGGCTTGCCCGCGAAGAGGCCGGAACAGGCGATGTAGATTCCAACCTGCTGAAACAACAAAGCCCGCATCAATGCGGGCTCTGTTTCAAATCAATCCAGGCTTAGAACCTGAACACTTCCATATCGGTGCGGATCGGCGAAGCCATCGGGATCTTCGGCTGTTTTTCCTGTTCGGCCGCAGGTGCCGCAGGCTTGGCAGCCGGTTTTTTTGGCGCTTCTGCAATCGGTGGCTGGTTGGCCAGAGGCTTGAGCGCGGTCGACAGCTGTTCGGCGAGTTTCTGCAACAACACACCCTGAGCCTGAACCTGCGCGGCAGTGCCGCCGGCGTGTTGTTCTTGCAGATGAATGATGCGGTTATCGCGAACCTGACCGCGACGGTCGATCAAACGCCATTGCGCATCAAGGATCGCCGGTTGCGACTCACCCGAGTCCAGACGCGTAATGGTCAATAGCACCTGAACATCCGGCGTGAAGCCGGTTGTGGCCGGTGCCAGCACCACGCGCTGACTGTCCAGACGACCCGCAACCTGACGCAGCAACAGCTGATCAATGTCGGAAGAAAGGCTTCCAGCCCAACGACCATCGGTCGAAGCTTGCAGGCTGCCATCCGGCTGACGTTGCAGCAGTGTTTCACGTTGCAGGTAGTCGGCGACGATTACCGGGCCGAGCAATACCGCCATGCCCGCGCTTTGCGCAGGCGGGGCCGGACTCCCGCTGTCCAGCTGATACAGCGACACCGGTTGGTGAGTGCTGCAACCCGCCAGGCCAAGAACGCCGGCGAGCATCAAAATAAAAGGAAGGCGCAGAGCAGTCATCGTCCCATCCAGGTGGTTGCCACAAGGCTAACCAAAGTGAAAATACTCAATAAATATGAAGAACGCTCAGCCACGCCGGCGCTTGGAAAGGCCATATCATCCGTGAATATGCGTTCCGACTCCAGCGGCAAAGCGTCGATCTACGGGTTAAATCGCAGATCGAGCGCTCTAGGACGCTTAATTGAGGTTTTCGACGAGCAGCGCATCCACTCTCTGAAAGCCACGTGGCAATTTGTTACCACGACGCCCCCGCTCACCTTTGTAGTGTTCAAGGTCGTCCGCTTTCAGTGACAAGGTACGTTTTCCGGCCTGCAGCACCAACGTGGCGCCATCCGGTATAACGGCGATGTCCGTGACATATTCTTCGCGACTGGCTACACGCTCGCCGGAAATCCCGATGATTTTATTACCTTTACCTTTACCTAATTGTGGCAGATCGCTGATTTTGAAGATCAGCAGGCGACCTTCGGTGGTCACCGAGGCCAGCCAGTTGTTCTCACGATCAGCCACCGGGCGCGGCAGAATGACCTTCGAGTTGTTCGGCAGGCTCAGCAGCGCTTTACCGGCCTTGTTCTTGGCCTGGAAGTCTTCGCCCTTGACGACGAAACCATAACCGGCGTCGGAGGCGATCACGTACAGCGAATCATCTTCCGGCATTAACACGCATTCGAAACTCGCCCCTGGCGGCGGCGTCAGACGACCGGTCAGCGGTTCGCCCTGGCCACGAGCCGACGGCAATGTGTGCGCGGCCACCGAGTAGCTGCGACCGGTGGAGTCGATGAACACCGCAAACTGGTTGGAGCGCCCGGCGGCCAAGGCCTTGAAACCGTCCCCGGCCTTGTAGGAAAGCCCGGTTGCGTCGATTTCATGCCCCTTGGCGGAGCGCACCCAGCCTTTTTCCGACAGCACGACGCTGACTTTCTCGTTCGGCAGCAGATCGTGTTCGGTCAGGGCCTTGGCTTCGGCACGCTCGACAATGGGCGAACGACGGTCATCGCCGTAAGTTTCGGCGTCTTTGATCAGCTCGGTGCGCACCAGTTTTTTCAACTTGGCTTCGCTGCCCAACAGGGCTTGCAGCTTGGCTTGTTCCTTGAGCAGTTCATCCTGCTCGGCACGCAGCTTCATTTCTTCCAGTCGCGCCAACTGACGCAATCGGGTGTCGAGAATGTAGTCGGCCTGGATTTCGCTCAGGGCAAACCGCTCGATCAGTGCGGCTTTCGGGTGCTCCTCGGTGCGGATGATGTGAATCACTTCATCCAGATTGAGGTAAGCGATCAACAAACCGTCCAACAGGTGCAGACGACGCTCGACCTTGTCGAGACGGAACTGCAGGCGACGTCGCACGGTTTGAACGCGGAACTCCAACCACTCGACCAGCAGCGCCCGCAGGTTTTTCAACTGCGGCTTGCCGTCCAGGCCAATGATGTTGATGTTGACCCGGTAGCTCGACTCCAGCTCGGTACTGGCGAACAAATGCTGCATCAGCGCGTCGTGGTCAAAGTTTTTCCGTGCGCCCGGAATGATCACGATCCGGCACGGGTTTTCGTGGTCGGATTCGTCGCGCAGGTCAGCGATCTGCGGGGCTTTGGATGGCTTGGCCTGCATCATGGCCGCGATCTGCTCCAGCACCTTGGCGCCCGACACCTGATGCGGCAGCGCGGTGACGATGATGTCGCCGTCTTCGATCTGGTACACGGCGCGCATGCGCACCGAACCGCGACCGGTTTCGTAGATTTTCAGCAGGTCGGCGCGGGGGGTGATGATTTCCGCTTCGGTTGGATAATCCGGGCCCTGAATGTGTTCGCAGAGCTGTTCGACCGTGGCTTTGGGCTCATCGAGCAAACGCACGCAAGCGGTCGCGACTTCCCGCAGGTTGTGCGGCGGTACGTCGGTGGCCATGCCCACGGCGATCCCGGTGGTGCCGTTGAGCAGGATGTTCGGCAAACGCGCCGGCAATACCAGCGGTTCGTCGAGGGTGCCGTCGAAGTTCGGGCCCCAGTCCGCAGTGCCCTGACCCAGCTCGCTGAGCAGCACTTCGGAATAACGCGACAGCCGCGCTTCGGTGTAACGCATGGCGGCGAAGGACTTGGGATCATCCGGTGCACCCCAGTTACCCTGGCCGTCGACCAGCGTGTAGCGGTAGCTGAACGGCTGTGCCATCAGGACCATGGCTTCGTAGCAGGCCGAATCACCGTGCGGGTGGAATTTACCGAGCACGTCACCGACGGTACGCGCCGATTTCTTGTGCTTGGAATCGGCGTCCAGCCCCAACTCGCTCATCGCATAAATGATGCGCCGCTGTACCGGTTTCAGGCCGTCGCCGATATGCGGCAAGGCACGGTCCATGATCACGTACATGGAGTAGTTGAGGTAGGCATTTTCGGTGAAGTCAGCCAGTGACCGGCGTTCTACACCGTCCAGGCTGAGATCAAGGGAGTCGCTCATGCGGGCCTCATCGGTTCGTTGTCTGGCGCAGCAGCATGGTGCCACCGCGCTGGGTAAATTCAAGTTTGTTCAGCGCGCTCATACCGAGCAGCACTTGCTTGCCATCCAGGCCTGGCACGACGATGGCGCGCACATCACGCAGCACAATGTCGCCCAGTTGCAGGCGGTCGACGCGGGTTCGATAACCCTCGGTACGACCGTTGGCGGTGCTCAGGGTCACCCCGAAGCCTTGTTCAAGTTTCAGCCGTTTGGCCATTTCCGCCGGGATCGCCACATCGGTTGCCCCGGTATCCAGCAGGAAATCCACCGGCTGGCCGTTGATCTGGCCGCTGGCGACGAAGTGTCCCTGGGTGTTGCTGGACAGTTTCACTTCGATAAAACCTTCGCCCCGCTGCGAGGTGACAACGACATTAGGATTTTGCTGACGCTCCTCCCATTGACCGAAAAACCGCGTCGCCAGAAACAGCGCCGCGCACCAGGCCAACACCATAAACACCCGACCGGCGCGTTTTCCCGGTGTTTGCGGCTTCACGGCTTGGCACTCCAGCCACCTTCCGGCGCGGCGAAGCGCCAGACGATCGGGCGGTATTCGCCATCAGCACGGGCACCGTCGTTGTTGTCGATGCCGACCCAGGCGCCCTCGGCGTCCACGATCAGCGCTTCCGCCAGGCCATAACCCTGTGGATAACGACGATTCTCCTGCAACGCCTCGTCGGCATACGACCAGCAACGCTCGACCTTGGCCGTCACCGCGTCACGCCGGCAAATCTCGAATGCATTGCGCTCAAGGGTAAACAGCTTGCCGTTGAACAATGACAGATCGGCAAAATCCCGCGACACCGCTCTGGCCCTCGGGAATTTCGCCGGCTGCATTTCCATCCCGGCTTCGCTGAGCAGCACGCAACCACCATCACAATCCCAGACCGTTTGCTGGCGCTTGATCAACAGCAGACCACGGCGCTCACGCTCGGCGGCCAACCACAACTGATCACCGGCAGGGTTGATCGCCAGGCCTTCGAACAAGGCATTGAAATGCAACAACATGCCGCTGGCCCGGGCTTCGCGAACCAGCATTGGCGAAATTTTCAGCCAGGACGTTGGCCCAACGGGCGGCACTTGCAGAATCGCCGCATGGGATTCGCTGACAATGTAGCGATTACCGGCGCTGTCGCAGGTGATGCCTTCGAAATCCAGGTCCCCGCCACGTACAAACGACGACGCCCAGGTTCGCGAACGCAGGCCCCAGGGCAAATCGCTGTCCTGCACCGGCGGCATACCGATGCGCACGGCTTCAGCCTGCCAGACCGTGTCGCGAGTCTCGAGTCGGTAGATCTGATCGTCGTCGCGATCGGAAATGGTCCACAGATTCTTGCCACACTGGGCCAGCCCCGACAGATTGCCACCGCGCATACCCTCGACGGGATGCTCGGACAACAGGCGCAACTCCGGTGCCGGTTCGGCCAATGCCGAAACCGAAGTCAGGAGTAACGCACACGCCAGGGCAAAGCCAACCCGCATCAGCCAAGAACCTCGGCCAGGTTGCCTTTGGATTCGAGCCAGGATTTACGGTCGCCGGCGCGTTTCTTCGCCAGCAACATGTCCATCATTTCCGAAGTCGCTTCGAAATCGTCCAGGGTCAGTTGCACCAGACGCCGCGTGTTCGGGTCCATGGTGGTTTCGCGCAGTTGCGGCGGGTTCATTTCACCCAGACCTTTGAATCGGGTGACCTGCGGCTTGCCGCGCTTCTTCTCGGCCACCAGACGATCGAGGATGCCATCGCGCTCGGCTTCGTCGAGGGCGTAGTAAATCTCTTTGCCCAGGTCGATACGGTACAGCGGTGGCATGGCGACGTAGACGTGACCGGCATCCACCAACGGGCGGAAATGCTGGACGAACAGCGCGCACAACAGGGTGGCAATGTGCAGACCGTCAGAGTCGGCGTCGGCGAGGATGCAGATTTTTCCGTAGCGCAGTTGGGCGATGTCCGCCGAGCCTGGATCGACACCGATGGCCACGGCAATGTTGTGCACTTCCTGGCTGGCCAGCACTTCGCTGCCGTCGACTTCCCAGGTGTTGAGGATCTTGCCGCGCAACGGCAGGATCGCTTGAAACTCTTTGTCCCGCGCTTGTTTGGCTGAACCGCCGGCGGAATCACCTTCCACCAGGAACAGTTCGGAGCGCATCGGGTCCTGCCCGGCGCAATCGGCGAGTTTGCCCGGCAGTGCCGGCCCGGCAGTAATGCGTTTGCGCTCAACCTTTTTGCTGGCCTTCAGACGACGGCCGGCGTTGTTGATCGCCAGTTCCGCCAGCAGCATGCCGGTTTCCGGATGGGCATTGAGCCACAGGCTGAACGCGTCCTTGACCACGCCGGAAACAAATGCCGCAGCCTCGCGGGACGACAGGCGTTCTTTGGTCTGCCCGGAGAATTGCGGCTCCTGCATCTTCATCGACAGGACGAAGGCGATGCGTTCCCAGACGTCTTCCGGCGCGAGCTTCACACCGCGCGGCAGCAGGCTGCGGAATTCACAGAATTCGCGCATCGCATCGAGCAAGCCCTGACGCAAGCCGTTGACGTGAGTACCGCCCTGGGCCGTCGGGATCAGGTTGACGTAGCTTTCCTGCACGCTGTCGCCGCCTTCCGGCAACCACAGCAACGCCCAGTCGACCGCTTCTTTGTTACCGGCCAGGCTGCCGCAGAACGGCTCGTCCGGCAGGCGTTCGAATTCGCTGACCGCGTCGACCAGATAGGAGCGCAGACCATCTTCGTAATGCCATTCGACTTTCTCGCCGGTGGCCTTGTCTTCGAAACTGACCAGCAGCCCCGGGCACAGAACAGCCTTGGCCTTGAGCACGTGCTTGAGGCGGCTGATGGAGAATTTTGGTGAATCGAAGTATTTCGGGTCCGGCGCGAAGAACACGCTGGTGCCGGTGTTGCGCTTGCCGACGGTGCCGACCACTTCCAGCTCGGTCTTCTTGTAGCCGTCGGCGAAGGTCATCTGGTATTCATTGCCGTCGCGCTTCACGCGCACCCGGACTTCGGTCGACAAGGCGTTGACCACGGAAATACCCACCCCGTGCAGACCGCCGGAGAACTGGTAGTTCTTGTTGGAAAACTTGCCGCCCGCGTGGAGCTTGGTGAGGATCAACTCGACGCCCGAAACGCCTTCTTCCGGGTGAATGTCCACCGGCATGCCGCGGCCGTCATCGCTGACTTCCAGGGAGTGATCGGCGTGCAGGATGACCTGCACCGACGTCGCGTGCCCGGCCAAGGCTTCGTCGACACTGTTGTCGATGACTTCCTGGGCAAGGTGGTTCGGCCGACTGGTGTCGGTGTACATGCCGGGGCGTTTGCGCACCGGGTCGAGGCCCGAGAGGACTTCGATGGCGTCTGCGTTATAAGAGCTAGCGCTGGGAGTGGCCATGGGGTCTCGTCGTCCGTCTTCTATAAAAAGTGTTCTGTGAAATAGAGGCGAAGACTCACAGTGCTGTGAAATCAATCGCCTGATACAAATCTGCGCCGATGCCGGCAAAACTCAGCATTGCCGGCAATTGCCCGGCAAAACCCTGGAAACTATGGTCGCCGCCGGCCTGGATGCGCAAGGCACAGGCCCGGTAATACTGCTGGGCGAGGCGATAATCCAGCGTTTCGTCGCCGGTCTGCAACCAAACCTGATACCGCTGCGGATCCTGGGGCGCCGGCACTTCCAGCTCGGCGAGGGCCGTCACGTGGTCGTGGGTCAATTCCCAGGCCTCACCGGTATACAGGTTTTTCTGCGTCCCCAGGTGCCCGTCGAACATCCGGTGCGGACTGACGGCTGGGTTGATCAACAGGGCCTTGAGGCCATGGCGCTCGGCCAGGTGAGTCGCATAGTAGCCGCCGAGTGAGCTGCCGACCAGCAGTGGCCGCCCCAGCTCGGAAATCGCCTGCTCCAGCTGACCGATGGCCTCGCGCGGGTGGTGATGCAAGGCCGGAACACGCAAGTGATCGCTCAAACCCAGACGGTCCATCACCTGGATCAACTGAGTGGCCTTTTTCGACGAAGGCGCGCTGTTGAGACCGTGGATATAAAGGATCGAACCGGACATTTGAACTCCCTGTGCGTCGGGTAAAGAAGGCGGAGTTTACAAGGTGTGGGGAGTATTGGGGGCCGGGAATTAGCATGATCCCCTGTAGGAGCGAGCTTGCTCGCGAAAAACGTCCGGACAACGCGTACATTCAGACAGCACTCGTTATCGTTGACGACCATCGCGAGCAAGCTCGCTCCTACAAGGGTTGTGTCAGTAGCCGTCGGCACCGTAATCAACCTGAAAGTCGAAGCAGGTCACGCGCTCCACACCAGTCTCAATCCGTCCATCCGGCAGCAACCGCAACCACCGATACCCCGGCGCCTGATCACTGACCTTGAAATCCTCACTACCCGGTTCGAATTGAATGCAGGTCGACGGCGATGCAATCAGGCGCACGTCGTTACGCCATTGATTGATTTCCTGATGCACATGCCCCCAAAGCACGGCACGCACTTGCGCAAACCGATCCAGCACGGAAAACAACGCCTCTGGATTGCGCAACCCGATGGGCTCCATCCATGCACACCCAATCGACACCGGATGATGGTGGAAACACACCAGATGATGCCGCTCCGGCGCCTCGCTCAACGAGCGAGCCAGTAGTTGCAACTGCTCATCCTGCAAATACCCCGGCACCGAACCGGGCACAGCCGAGTCGAGCAAGGTAATGCGCCAGTTGCCGATGTCCACCACCGGCTCCAGCAGCGCGCTTTGCACCGCAGCCTCGGCCATGATCTGTGGTTCATCATGGTTACCGGGAATCCAGCGCGCCGGCGCATCGAGTTGTCGGGTCAGTTCGCGGAACTGCTGGTACGACTCCAGCGTCCCGTCTTGGGAAAGATCGCCACTGGCGATGATCAGATCGATCTGCGGCTGTTGCCGCCTGACCAGTTCGATGACCTTTTGCAGGCTGGCGCGCGTATTCATGCCCAGCAACGTACCGTCGGCCTCGGCAAACAGATGACTGTCGGACAGTTGCACCAGCAGCGCCGAATCGGCGGTGGTCAATGTGGATACGCTCGGCAAGGCGTTCTCCCAGGGCTGAATCACGGGATTGGATGAGTGCCGCAATTATGCTGGGGGACGATCAAAAGGGGAAACCTGTGATCCTGACGCAGTTCACATCTAGCGAGCTCAACGCACAACGGCGTACTCATGCCCACACGCCAGGCAATGGCTCAGCCACTCACCCAGGAACATATTCAACTGGGCCTTTTCGTCCGGCTGATGCATTGCGGCGTTCGGGTAAGGATAGATGCCGCGAAAACGACGTGCATGTTCGGCGCTGACGACTTCGGCCATGCACGCGTCGTGATAGACCTGGACTTCCAGTTGCGGTACCGGTAGCCATGGCAGGCTGTGTTCCTGGCGCACTTGCAGGGTCGTGGTGTAAGGACAGACCTGCAGCACTTCGAGGGCCAGCACGCCGAGCATCTGGTCGCCGTGGGTCACGGCAATGCGCCGCGCCGCCGGTTCGTTGCGCATGTCCGGCAACAGTCGCATCAGGCGCGCGTAGTTGGCCTCGCAAGAGGCTTGCAGCCCGACGAGGTCGACCCTGTAGCGATCGCGCAGCTTGTTTACGACCATAACCCCCTCACTTCAACGCGGTTCAATGCCAGCCATTGCAAGGCAATGATGCTGGCCGCGTTGGCAATTTGTCCGTCGCGCACGGCTTGCAAGGCATCTTCGAACGCCCACACCGTGACGCGAATATCTTCTGCTTCTTCCTCCAGCCCATGCAGGCCGCCGACCCCGGTTGTCTCGCAACGCCCCAGGTACAAATGCACGAATTCATTGCTGCCGCCCGGCGATGGGAAATATCTGGTCATCGGCCACAGCGCCCCGAATACAAGCCCAGCTTCCTCCTGCGCTTCGCGGTGAGCAACATCTTCCGGCACTTCATCCTTGTCGATCAGACCGGCGACCAGTTCGATCAGCCACGGGTTATCGGTCTTGCCCATCGCACCGACGCGAAACTGCTCGATCAGCACCACTTCGTCGCGCTGCGGATCGTACGGCAGTACGCAGACGGCATCGTGGCGAACAAACACTTCACGATTGATTTCGCGGCTCATCCCACCGGCGAACAACTCGTGGCGCAAGTGCACACGGTCGAGCTTGTAAAAGCCCTCGTAGCACTTTTCGCGCCGAACGATATCAACGGCGGTCGGAATGGCGTTGGCAAAATCAGTCATGACAATCCTCGTATCTGCACCGAGGCTCCTGCCTCGACTTCGCGCCATCCTAACGCGGCCGTGACGTTTGATGCAGCCCCTTTCCCGTCAGCGGGATAGACGGTGAGGGCTAAACCAACTCTAATTAGCTTAGTGGCGAACTGACTGCTTCGTTGAGAGTCGAAGCGGATAACTTTTCGCCTTTCCCTGTTTTATGAAGGACGCCCATGTCGCTTTTTAAAATCGCCTCCGTGGCCGCAATCGCCCTGACCCTGGGCGCTTGCCAGAGTCTGTTCCAGCCCAACTACCGGGCGCCGCTGGAAACCACCCGCGATGCCGCAGAAACGCTGAAGCCGGGCTGCACGACCCCCGATTGCCCGTTGGTGAACATCGATACGCTGCGCTTTCCCGCCGAGCCTCAGCTTGACGGCATCATCGAAAAACGCCTGCTGCAAATGACCCGTACCTCGCCCGACGCCCCGGCGGCACCGACGCTGGCGGCGTATCGTGATGAATTTTTGCGCACCGCCGGCCCGCGCTACAGCAGCTACTTGCAAGCCAAAGTACGTGAGCAGCATGACGGCTTGGTGATCATCGAATTTTCCAGCTACCTGGACACCGGCAGTGCCCATGGCACGCCGGGCCGCAGCTTCATCAACTATTCGCGCCAGCAACATAAAGTGCTGACCCTGTCCGACATGTTGCTGCCGGGGCAGGAAGAGGCATTCTGGAAAGCGGCGCAGGTGGCGCACAACAGCTGGCTGATCAGCACCAAACTCGATCAGGAACCGGAGTTCGTGAAGAGCTGGCCGTTCCAGAAAACCCAGAACGTGGCGCTGACCTACGGCGGGGTGATCCTCAAGTACGAAACGAGCACCATCGCACCTTATGCGCTGGGCCACGTCGAACTGAAGATCCCTTACCCGCGCCTTAACGGCATTCTCAAGCCCGAGCTGTTTCCCGGCCGTAACTGAAGGCCCGACCCAGCACAAGCTGTAGCAGCCCTGCCAGAATCAACGACGGCAGGGTTGCGCCGATGTCCGGATACAGATTGGCCAGCAAGTGATACGTGCTCACCCCGCCCAACCAGGCGAGCAACGCTGGCCAGCGCAATGCGGCTGACGCCACTTGAGCAGAGCGCCTGCGCAAGATGAAGTGATCCACCAGCACTACACCGAACAGCGGCGCAAATACCGAACCGATCAACAACAGGAAGTTCTGGTACTGAGCCAACGGCGCCAGCAAGGCGATCAGGGTGCAGACCACGCCGATGGCCAATGCCAGGTGCTCGACTTTCAAGCGCAACAGAATCCCGCTGGATACGGCCGCCGAGTGAATGTCGGCAAACGCGTTTTCCGACTCATCCAGCAGAATCAGCAGCAGTGGAATCCCCAGCCCCGCGCCCGCCAATGCTAGCAGCAAGGCATTCACATCACCGCTCGGCGCAAACGCCAGGGTGTAGGCCACGCCCAGGCTCATCAGCCAGAAATTACCGATAAAGAAGCCGATCGCCGTTCCGCCGAACACGTTTTTCGCACGCTTGCCGAAACGCGAGTAATCGGCAATCAGCGGCAGCCACGACAGCGGCATTGCGATAGCAATGTCGAAGCCCACTGCGAACGGCATCGAACCGTCACCGGCCTGCGCCCACAACGCGGCCAGATCGGCTTTGGCGAACAGGTTCCAGGTCAGCCAGATGCACGCGGCCAGCAACAACCAGATGCCCCACTTGCGCAGGATCTGCCGCACGAAGGTCAACGGACCGCTGACGGCCAGCAAGGTCGCCAAGGCACCGAAGAATAAAGTCCAGAGTAGCGGACTGGAGAACAGACTGCCTTCGCTGAACGCACGCGCACCGAGCAGGCTGGCAGCGTCACGCATCACGATGATTTCGAACGAGCCCCAACCGATGAGTTGCAGCAGGTTCAGCACCGCCGGAAGGCTCGCGCCACGTTTGCCGAGGCTGAGCTTGAGCGCGGCCATCGACGACAGGCCGGTGTCGCTGCCGATCACGCCGACGGCGGCCAACAGCAAAACGCCGACCAGCGTGCCGAGAAAGATCGCCAGCAGCGAGCCGGACAGGCCCAGACCTGGCGCGAGCAATGCGCCGGTCTGCAGCACCATCAGGCCGATGCCGAGGGAAAACCACAGGGAAAACAGATCGCGGCCGCCGAAGACACGTTTGTGGATCGGCACCGCGATATCAGGGGAGTAGGTGCTGGGTTGAATGCTCAAGGGTGTTATCTCAGAGGGACATTTGTTGTTTTGATGATCGTCATCGCGAGCAAGCTCGCTCCCACAGGGGATGTGTATACGACACAAATCAAATGTGGGAGCGAGCTTGCTCGCGATGGGGCCCTCTCAGGCCCCGACCTTTCGGATCAGATTAAACCTTCTTGTACAGCTGACTGCCTTCCTGCTTGAACCGCTCAGCCTGTTCCGCCAATCCCTGGGCGACTTCGACGTCGACGGTTTCGATCCGCTGGTTAGCCGCGTACTCACGGACTTCCTGGGTGATCTTCATCGAGCAGAATTTCGGTCCGCACATCGAACAGAAATGCGCGACCTTGGCCGAATCCTTCGGCAGGGTTTCATCGTGGTACGAACGCGCGGTGTCCGGATCAAGGCCCAGGTTGAACTGGTCTTCCCAGCGGAATTCGAAACGCGCCTTGCTCAAGGCATTGTCGCGAATCTGCGCACCGGGATGCCCTTTGGCCAGATCGGCGGCGTGCGCGGCGATCTTGTAAGTGATGATCCCGGTCTTCACGTCATCCTTGTTCGGCAAGCCCAAGTGTTCTTTCGGCGTCACGTAGCAAAGCATGGCGCAACCGAACCAGCCGATCATCGCCGCACCGATACCGGAGGTGATGTGGTCGTAACCCGGCGCAATGTCGGTGGTCAGCGGGCCGAGGGTGTAGAAGGGCGCCTCGTCGCAGCACTCGAGCTGCTTGTCCATGTTCTCTTTGATCAACTGCATCGGCACGTGGCCGGGACCTTCGATCATGCACTGCACGTCGTGTTTCCAGGCGATTTTGGTCAGCTCGCCGAGGGTTTCCAGTTCGCCGAATTGCGCGGCGTCATTGGCGTCGGCAATCGAACCCGGACGCAGGCCGTCGCCGAGCGAGAAGCTGACGTCGTAGGCCTTCATGATTTCGCAGATGTCTTCGAAATGGGTGTAGAGGAAGTTCTCTTTGTGGTGCGCCAGGCACCACTTGGCCATGATCGAGCCGCCACGGGAGACGATGCCGGTCACGCGCTTGGCGGTCAGCGGCACATAGCGCAGCAGCACGCCGGCGTGGATGGTGAAGTAGTCGACGCCCTGCTCGGCCTGCTCGATCAGCGTGTCGCGGAACAGTTCCCAGGTCAGGTCTTCGGCAGCGCCGCCGACTTTTTCCAGCGCCTGATAGATCGGCACGGTACCGATCGGCACCGGCGAGTTGCGGATGATCCACTCGCGGGTTTCGTGAATGTGCTTGCCGGTGGACAGGTCCATAACCGTGTCCGACCCCCAGCGAATGCCCCAGGTCAGTTTCGCCACTTCTTCTTCGATGGACGAACCCAAGGCACTGTTGCCGATGTTGCCGTTGATCTTCACCAGGAAGTTACGGCCGATGATCATCGGTTCCAGTTCGGTGTGGTTGATGTTCGCCGGAATGATCGCGCGACCACGGGCAATCTCGTCACGAACGAATTCGGGGGTGATGATTTTCGGCACGCTGGCGCCGAAGCTGTGACCGGCGTGCTGCTGGTCCAGCAGACCTGCCGCACGAGCGACTTCGAGCTTCATGTTTTCGCGGATGGCGACGTATTCCATCTCGGCGGTGATGATGCCTTTGCGCGCGTAGTGCATCTGACTGACGTTGGCCCCGGCCTTGGCGCGCCGAGGGTTGTTCACGTGAGCGAAACGCAGCTTGGTCAGCTCCGCATCGGCGAGACGTTCTTGGCCGAAGTTCGAGCTCAGACCCGGCAGACGCTCGGTGTCACCACGGGCTTCGATCCACGGCGAACGAATGTCGGACAGGCCTTTGCGCACATCGATGATGACGTTGGGATCGGTGTACGGACCCGAGGTGTCGTACACCACGACAGGCGCGTTGATCTCGCCGCCGAAGTCGGTCGGGGTCACATCGAGGCTGATTTCGCGCATCGGCACGAGGATGTCCGGACGAGAGCCCTGAACATAGATTTTTTGCGAGCGGGTAAACGGCTGAACCGATTGTTGATCGACTTGGGCCGAATCACTCAGGTTCGTTATGTTTTTTGGTTTTATCGTCATCACGGGCTCTCCGAACACATCCAGGCAGTGGATTTTTGTCGGAGCGAACCTGCAAACGAATGGACGCACGGGCGCTGGGTAAACCAGCCGTGCTGTGCTCAGTGCTCGAGGGGTGTTCGATTGTCGAACAACATCCCGGACGAAGCACAAGAGGACTCGCCGGGGGACGAGAAATCTTGTTCCCTACGCAGGCGCTAACCTGATCAGGTTCAACGGGATCCGAAATTATTCGATCTCAGCCTCATAGCAAGGCACCCCGACAAGAACCCGGCCAGTCTAGACACAACCGACAAAGAACGCCAACACCGCGGCAAACACCGTGATGAATGGCGTAATTGCAGGATTGTTGCCGCACCTGCGCGCAACTACACTCGCAACGGCCATGCCGCGCATTGACGCTGTATGTGCCGCGCCGTAGCCTTGGCGCTCAAATTATCAGTGTAATTTCAAGGGATCGCCTCATGCTGCGCAAACTCTCACTGGCCCTCGCCGTGTCTTGTGCGTCCAACGGAATGGCCTGGGCAGCAGAAGCGCCCTTATCGACCAACACCGATCTGGTCAGCGTTTACCAGGAAGCGGTAGACAACAACGCCGACCTGGCCGCCGCCCGCGCCCAGTACGGCGCGCAGAAAGAAGTCGTGCCCCAGGCCCGCGCCGGTCTGCTGCCGAATATCTCGGGTGGCGCCGAGGTGGCCAACGTACGCACCGACATCGATCAGCCGGCCGCCGTTGCCAACCGCAGCGCCAATTCCTGGCAGGCAACGCTGGCTCAGCCGCTGTTTCGTGCCGATCGCTGGTTCCAGTACCAGGCCGCCAAGGACGTCAATGAGCAGGCAGCGTTGCAACTCTCGGCGACCGAGCAAAACCTGATTCTGCAAACCGCCGAAAGCTACTTCAATGTACTGCGCAGCCAGGACAATCTGGCTTCGACCAAGGCTGAGGAAGCGGCATTCAAACGCCAACTCGATCAGTCCAACGAGCGCTTCGATGTCGGCCTGTCGGACAAGACCGACGTGCTGCAATCGCAGGCCAGTTACGATACGGCACGGGCCAACCGGATCGTTGCCCAGCGTCAGGTCGATGATGCGTTTGAAGCGTTGATCACCCTGACCAACCGCCAGTACAACTCGATTCAAGGCATCGTCCACACCTTGCCGATCCTGCCGCCGGCGCCCAATGACGCCAAATCCTGGGTCGACACCGCCGCGAAACAGAACCTGAATCTGCTGGCCAGCAACTACGCGGTCAGCGCCGCCGAGGAAACGCTCAAGCAGCGCAAGGCCGGCCACGCGCCCACCGTGGATGCGGTGGCAAAGTACGAGAAAGGCGACAACGACGCCTTGGGCTTCAGCAACCCGAACGGCTTCGGCCAGGCGTATGGTGGCCCCGTCGAGCAACGCACGCTGGCCCTGCAACTGAACATACCGATCTACAGCGGCGGCCTGACCAGCTCTCAGGTTCGCGAGTCATACTCGCGCCTGGACCAGACTGAACAACAGCGTGAAGGCCTGCGTCGGCAAGTGGTGGAAAACACCCGCAACCTGCACCGTGCGGTGAACACCGATGTGGAGCAGGTGCAGGCGCGCAAGCAGTCGATTATCTCCAACCAGAGCGCGGTGGAAGCCACCGAAATCGGTTATCAGGTGGGCACGCGAAACATCGTCGATGTGCTCGATGCCCAGCGTCAGCTGTACACCTCGGTGCGCAATTACAACAACACCCGCTACGACTACATCCTCGACAACCTGCGCCTGAAGCAGGTCGCCGGCACGTTGAACCCGGGGGATTTGCAGGGTCTGAAGCGCTATCTCAAGGCGGACTACAATCCCGACAAGGATTTCCTGCCGCCGGATCTGGCCAAGGCTGCGGCCGAGCAACTCAAAGCCCGGCCCTGACCGCCAGACTTCAGGTGCCACAATCCTTGTGGGAGCGAACTTGCTCGCGATGACAGTAGTACATTCAACACTTGTGTAGCCTGTCAGTCCGCTATCGCGAGCAAGCTCGCTCCCACAGTTTGCTCAGCGGTAGATCAAGTTTTGTCGACCAACCGATCCAACCCATCCAGCAATCGCTGCAACGCGCCCTGATTGCTGCGCATCACTTTCAACCCCGCCTCCGCCATTCGCTGCGCATCTCGCGGCAATTCGAACAGCCGCTGCACCGCCAGCGCGAGTCCTTCGGCGTCCTCCACTTCCTGCAACGCTCCGGCGCTGCGTAACTGCGCGGCGATTTCCAGAAAGTTGAACAGGTGCGGTCCACTCAGTACCGGTTTCGCCAGGGCGGCGGGTTCCAGCAAGTTATGGCCACCGTTCGGCACCAGACTGCCGCCGACAAAAGCGCTGTCGGCCAGGGCGTACAGAAACAGCAACTCACCCATGGTGTCGCCGAGCAACACAGAAGTCCCCGCGCTCACCGGCGCTCCCGTCGAACGTCGCACCGTGGCAAAGCCCTGTTGCTTGCACAGGTCGAATACCGAATTGAATCGCTCCGGATGACGCGGCACCAGAATCAGCAACGCATCGGGATGACCGGCAAGCAACTGGCGATGCGCCGCCAGCACCACTTCATCTTCCCCGTCGTGAGTACTGGCAGCGATCCAGACCGGACGTTCCTGCGCCTGCCATTGCCCGCGCAACTCGGCGGCACGCTGGAGCAGTTGCGGGTCGATGGTCAGGTCGAACTTGATCGAACCGGTCACTTCAACGGTTTCTGCACGGGCACCCAAATCGCGGAAGCGCTGGGCCTCGGCTTCGGTCTGCACCGCGAACAGGCTCATCTCGGCAAGCATTGGCTGGGTCAACTTGCCGAAACGGCCGTAGCCTCTGGCCGAACGTTCAGACAGACGCGCATTGGCCAGCGCTACGGGAATCCCGCGCTTGGCACATTGGTGGATATGGTTGGGCCAGAGTTCGGTTTCCATGATCACCGCCAGTGTTGGCTGGACCCGATCAAGAAATCGCGCCGCGGCGCATGGCAAGTCATAAGGCAAATAACAGTGCTGAATGCGCGGTTCATTGGCGAACAGCGCCTGGATGCGTTCGGACCCGGTCGGCGTCATGCAGGTCACGGTGATCGGCAGCGCCGGATAGCGTTGCAATAACGCGCGAATCATCGGCGCCGCCGCGATGCTTTCGCCCACGGACACTGCATGCACCCAGATGCCGCCCGGCTTCATCGCCGGCAGCCCGAGGGAGAAACGCTCGCCGATGCGTTTTGCATACGCCGGCGCCTTGCGCGAGCGCAGCCACAGCCGAATCGCTACCAGTGGCAGCCCCAGGTAAAACAGCGCGGTGTAGAGAGTTCTATTCATGGCGGCGGAGTTTATCGGCTTTTCTCGCCGATCGCCTGCAAGTGCACGGCAAAACGTTCCGCCAGCCAACGGGCCGCCGGGCCAAGGGGTTCGTCGCGGCGCCAAACCAGCTCCACTACCAGCGCTGGCGGTGTCCATTCGCTGACCAGTTCGACCATCTGCCCCTGATACGCCGGGTACTGCACAACGTGCCGGGGCAGCCAGGCCCAACCGAGCCCGCGAACCAGCCATTCAGCCATCACGTAGAAACTGTCGGCACGCCAGACCTGCGGGCTGGCCGGCTCGCTGCCGGGATACACGCTGGATTGGGTCGACATCAGCAACTGCCGATGTTGCGCCAGTTGCTGGCAATCGACCTGAGCCTGATTTGCCAGTGGATGCCCGACGCCGCACACGGTGACCATTTCGACGCTGCCCAACACTCGACGCTCGAGCGCCTCGGGAATCTGATCGTGATAAAACAATAAACCCAGATCGGCCCGGCGCTCCACCAGCTTGCGCGCCACATCCCCCTGGGCGGCGCTGGTCAGTTGCACTTCAAGGCTGGGAAATTGTTTCGCCAGCGCTTCGAAGCTTTCAATGATTGGCTGATACGGCATCGCCTCATCCTGAGCCACGCGCAGTCGGGCCTCCTGCCCGCGCATCATCGCCAGCGCCCGGCCGTTGAGGCGCTCGCACTGGCGCAGCACTTCCCGCGCCTCCTCCAGCAAGGCACCTCCGGCTTCGGTGAGTTTTGGCTGACGGCCGCTGCTGCGGTCGAACAGGCTCACGCCCAAGTCTTCTTCCAGCAACGCAATCGAGCTGCTGACCGCCGACTGCGCCTTGCGCTGATCCCGCGCCACAGCGGAAAACGATCGTTGCTCCGCAACGCTGACAAACAAGCGCAGCTGTTCCAGATTCCATTGCATATTCATGGGCAAACCCATCTTCAGGATAGATAGGTAATGACTTTACCGCATCTGAAGAGTCTCTAGAATGCCGACCTTAGAAAGCAACACTGCACACGAGGATTCACCCATGACCGCTTACTACTACTTGGCCATTGCCATCTGCGCCGAAGTGATCGCGACTGTTTCGATGAAAGCCATCAAAGGCTTCAGCACGCCGCTGCCGCTGATTCTGGTGATCGTCGGCTATGGCATTGCCTTCTGGATGTTGACACTGGTGGTGCGCAGCGTTCCGGTGGGCGTGGCTTACGCGGTGTGGGCCGGCATGGGGATTGTGATGGTCAGCGTTGCGGCGCTGTTTATCTACGGGCAGAAGCTGGATGTGCCGGCCATGCTGGGGATGGCACTCATCGTGTTGGGCGTCGTAGTGATCCAGCTCTTCTCCAAAACCGCCGGCCACTAAGACCTGAAACACGATCCATGTGGGAGCGGGCTTGCTCGCGAATAGGCCGTGTCAGTCGACATCTTTGTTGCCTGACACGGCCTATTCGCGAGCAAGCCCGCTCCCACAGGTGCAGCAGCCCCTCCAATCTTCGAGTCTGTATACTGCGCCCTCGTCTTGAACACTGAGGTCGCCGCATGCCATCCGTTATTTCCACCGACGTTCTGATTGTCGGCGCTGGTGTCGCCGGCCTCTGGCTGAATGCGCGCCTGCGCCGCCAGGGTTTTTCGACCGTGCTGGTGGAAAGCACCAGCCTTGGCGGCGGGCAGAGTGTCAAGTCCCAGGGCATCATCCATGGCGGCGCCAAATACGCGCTGCATGGCGCCCTGACTGGCGCTTCAGAAGCCATCGCCGACATGCCGCGTCGCTGGCGTGAAGCCCTGGCCGGCGACGGTGAGCTGGACCTGTCGGGCGTGCGCCTGCTGTCCGAAGCCCACTACCTCTGGTCTCCCGGCACGATCGCCGGCAACCTCACCAGTTTCTTCGCCAGCAAAGCCGTGCGCGGCCGCGTCGATCAGGTCAAGGGCGATCAACTGCCGCCGGCCCTGCAAGACAAGCGCTTCAAGGGCAAGGTCTATCGCCTGGCGGAACTGGTGGTCGACGTGCCAAGCCTGATCCAGCGACTGGCCGATCTGGCGGGTGATGGCTTGCTCGCCGGCCAGACAATCGAACCGCTGCTGGAAGGTGGCGTTCTGGTGGGCCTGAAGGTCGACGAGCGCGAGATCCGCGCCCAGCGCATCGTCCTGAGCGCCGGTGCGGGCACGGCGGCGCTGCTTGAAGCGCTGGGCCTGAGCCAGCCCGCCATGCAACGCCGACCGTTGCACATGATCATCGCCAAAGGCCCGAGCCTCAAACCGCTGTATGCCCACTGCCTGGGCGGCGGCACCAAACCGCGGATCACCGTGACTACCCATCCGGCCGCCGATGGCCAATGGGTCTGGTACCTGGGTGGCGACATCGCCGAAGCTGAAGGTGTCGCCCGTGAACCTGCCGAGCAAATTGCGACCGCGCAGAAAGAACTTGGCCAGTTGCTGCCATGGATCGACCTGAGCACCGTGCAATGGGCGACCTTGCGCGTGGACCGCGCCGAGCCGCTGCAATCGGGCCTGACCCGTCCGGACAACGCATTCATCGCCGAAGAAGGCCGGCTGCTGGTCGGCTGGCCAACCAAACTGGCCCTGGCTCCGGACTTCGCCGACCGCGTGATCAACGCCTTGCAACGTGACGGCATCCATCCGGGCCACCCGGCGCCATTGCCAGAATTGCCGAAACCACCCATGGGCGTCCCGGCCTGGGAGCAACTGCTGCCATGAGCCAACCGACCCTGCACGATCTGCATCGCCCGTTGGGTAGCACAGGCCTGATGGTTTCGCCGCTGGGTCTCGGCACGGTCAAACTCGGCCGCGACCAAGGCGTCAAATACCCCAATGGTTTCCAGATCCCCGGCGATGACGAAGCGCGCATGTTGCTCAAACTCGCGCGCGACCTGGGCATCAACCTGATCGACACCGCGCCGGCTTATGGCCGCAGCGAAGAACGCCTTGGCCCGCTGCTGCGGGGCCAGCGTCAGGACTGGGTGATCGTCAGCAAGGTCGGCGAAGAGTTTGCCGACGGTCAATCTCGCCATGATTTCAGTGCCGCGCACACTCGCCTCTCGGTGGAGCGCAGCCTGCAACGTCTGGAAACGGATTTCATCGATCTGGTGCTGGTGCATTCCGACGGCAACGATTTGGCGATCCTTAACGACAGCGAAGTCTACGCGACCCTCGCCGCGCTCAAGGCCGAAGGCAAGATTCGCGGCTATGGTTTCTCCGGTAAAACAGTCGAAGGCGGTTTGAAGGCTCTGGAGCAAGGCGATTGCGCGATGGTCACCTACAATCTGAACGAACAGAACGAGAAGCCGGTCATTGACTATGCTGCTGCTCACGGCAAAGCCATCCTGGTCAAAAAAGCTCTGGCCAGCGGTCACGTCTGCCTGAGCCCGGGCGTGGACCCGGTGCGCGCCAGCTTCGAGTTGTTGTTTGAACATCCGGGTGTGGCCAGTGCTATTGTCGGGACCATCAATCCGCTGCACCTCGCCCACAACGTCGCGACCGCTGCCCAGGTCCTACGTAGCAACTGATGCCGCCCCACGCGGCCTTAAGCAGGAGCCGACATGCCGCGTACGCTCATCAGAAAGAACCCGAGCAATTTCAAGACACTGCCGTTATTTGTCGAAGCGACTCCCGAAGGCTTGAGCTATCAGAGCGTTGGGATGCCGCTCAATTTTTCCCAGACCCTGCAACGTCGCCGCCCGGTGACAGTGGCTGACAACGAGCGATTCGCGCTGGAGCTGGCCAACCTCGGGGTCTCGGTTCGCCTGACGCTGCATTGGCAGAATCGCGATTATTGGGTGCTGGTACGCCAACGTCGCCAGGACCGCGGCGACGTGGTGCTCAAACTGATCTCCGGTTACGTGCCGGCCCACGAGCTGAATCTGCCGCTGCACACGGCGATTCAGGAGATCGCCGAAGAATGCCTGCTGGAAACCCCGGAAGGCTGGCTCGGGGGACGTTTCAACGACACCTGGCTGCCGGCGCCCTACTCGTCTGCGCTGCATTATCGCGAGGCGTTGCCGTTTCGCCTGACGCCGTTATCCGGCGCGGCGCGGCCGGTGCGTTGCGCCAACCTGCAGCTGATCGAGCGTCCGCAGGCGTACGTTCATCTGCCGACAGCGTCGCTGCAATTGATCTATGACTTGCGCCTGGACGTGCCCAAGGAAGCCAAGTCCCTGAGCCTGTTTCATGTCGACGAGCGACTGGAAGGCGACCAACTGGTGGCCCGGCTGGATCGTAAACGTCCGGACTTGTACTTGATGCCTCTGGTAGAAGGCGTCCCGCGCCCTGAGCTGTACACGCTCAAGCGCGACAAGTTAGTACCCGCCAGTACCCGTGGACTTTATCTGGCGGAGAGCTTTGCTATCCAGGAAGGCTGGACAGTCCGGGAGGAGCGTATTCGCTGGAAGGACTGGGTTGCACAACAAGGGCTGGAAGTACCAAAAGCCCCGCGACGGGCACTGAAGAAACTGAGCGTCAAGGCCCTGCGCCTGGTGCGGTTGGTTCGGGGAAGTTTGCGCCAGTAAGTCAGGCTCGATCTAACCTGCTCGTTGCTTGTCCATGAAGGTGCGCAACCGCGCAAAAAAATGGAAATAGCGATTCTCGCGCTTGCCCATGCCGCGTTTGGGTGAGAACGATTCCTCGGCAAAGGCTCCGGTGATACGAACGCGCGACGCCTTCGTCTCCATGGTGCAGATCTTCGCTCCTGCCTGTTGCAGTGCAAATTTGAGCAGCCGCTCGGAGTGCAACTTCCTGCCCGTCACCTTGCTGAAATCGAAAATGCGCTCAATCCGTTTGCCATAAGCGACGTAGGTGTCACGACCGCAAATGGCAAAACGATCGTTCAGCCCGCCCCACCACTGCCAGTCGGGAATGTAAGTATTGTGCCGTCGGGCGTCGGGATGCTTGAACACATAAGCGGGAAGCGCTGAGTGAAAGAAGTTGTCCGGCCGCACGTAGACGACGAAATCGGGATTGAACGACTCCATCATGGTCGTGACCGTGTGCAACGAATTGAGCTGGTAGATCAGGTTTCTGAGCGAGGCGTAATCATCAGCCCAGGTATCGCCCAACGCTTTCACTTGCTCAAAGTTCCAGCGATCGAGAACACCCTCGGTCGAGGACAGCAGCCCGGTCATGGTTTCGAAGGGCTGGTAATTATCAGCCTTCAACTGACCCTGTTCACCCGAGCGCGAGTTCTGCACTTCGTCGATTTTATACAGGTGATAAAAGCACTTTACGTTGCTGTCCGAAGGTAGCAGCGCAAGGACGTTTTCTTGAATGGAAGGAAAACAGATCTGCGAATTTCTCGGGATACCAAAAAAAGCCACCGCAATATTCAGCACTCGACAGTACCCCTCGAAAAATAATCCGGCTCGTTCTTCGGTGCCCCGCTGGCAACCGATGACAACTCTTCATTCATTGGCGACTGAACAGCTTCTGCCACCAACGGCGACGCCGCAGCGGTACCACGATGACGTCTGATTTTTGCAACCAGTCCCGTTCATAATCCCAGGCGTGCCCGCCCCAGCGTTTACCGGCCTCGTTGGAAAAACCCAACGTCATGAGCTGGTAGTCGTATCCCGCCTGACCGCGCAGCCAGTCAAACAACACCAGCGCATTGAAGCCGGTGGTAGGTCCGACATAGCGTTTACCACCCGGGCGATCGATCGGATAATTCCACAATGCTGGCAACGGGATTCGCTCCCAATAAAGCGCCACCTCCGGCAAGGGGCACATGGCCCCGGTGCATCCCACTAACATCGTGAAACATCGCGAGTCAGTCTGACCGAAAAGCCGCTGCACTTCAGGCCCATAGGGGAGGCCAAAAAAGTAGGCGTCTGGCGCATTGAAACCATGCACGAAGAGATTAACGCTTTGTGGGCAAAGCAGCGTCGCCAGGACACAGTTGTTGAAGCTGACGACGACGTCATCGGCGCCGATATTCAGCGCTTGGAAATCGTCCCGGGTAATGGCTGGATTGTTGGCAACAAGCAGAACCCGGGAAGCGCCGCGCAAGCACTCCTTCAGCGCCTGCGGCAGCCCGTCCGGAACAGATTGATGACCACCGGGCAACGCATCCAACGCCATCGGCTCATCCGCTTGAGGCTGTCGATGTTCCATATCTACTCTGGAACCTGCATACCGTATCGCAGCTTTACCCAAAGGCGAGTGAACACTGAAGGTGGTTGCCACGGACGCATTTCACGCTGAATCTCGGCCGCGAGTGTGCGACCCACACGAGCAAAGGAATACTGGCTCTCGGCGAATGCCTGCCCGTTACTGGCAATACGAGCAGTCAGCAAGGGGTCACTCTGCAGCAAATGGAGTTTTTCCACGGCCTCATCTTCAGAGCGATAGAAAACCGTATTGTGCATATCCCGGAAGCCCAGCAATTGGTCTTCTTCACCCTGACTCCAGGCCAGCAATACACAGCCACACGCCATCGCTTCAAAGTTCTTGATCATGAATTCATTCATGCCGATATCGGCACTCACAAAAATTTTGATGCGATTGAGCATTTCCAGGTATTCCGCGCCTGACTTGGTGCGGCCCACCATCATGCCGGTACGCCGGGAAAGTGATTCCAGAAGTGCCCTGCGTTGCGCGTATTCAGTGCTTTTCAGACTGCCCAGAAAGGCCACCGGGATGTCCCGAACACTCTCGGTGTTTTGCAGCATTTGTTCGTCATATCCCTTCGAAACGAACACTGCGTCAATGTTTTCAGCTTGCATCCGACGCGCTACGACAGCGCCGGAAACCAGCACGCGAGAACTTGGCAGACGGCTGTACAGACGCGAGTAGACACGCAGGTACTTACTCTCCGGCATGTAATTCTGATAAGCATCATGCTCGAGAAAAACCAGGCCGGGAATACATTTCAGGACGCTTAGTTGAGGGACGAGACGCTTGACCCTGGAGAAGATCACGACCCGGTCAAAGTTCTGGTAATGGACGGAGGCGAGAAACGGACCCAACTTCATTTGCTGCTTTTTGCTCAGACGATAAACGACACACTCGTCGCAGTTGTGCTGCACGATTTCATACAGTCGATCCAGAATCACGCGTTGCTCGTCCATCACCAAGAGCATGACTTTCATAAATCATTTACCACAAGACAAAGCAGACAAGAGCCTTGGGTCATACCCGTCAACATCCTCGGAGACGGTTATAAGCTCACGATAAACCCGTACATACACTGTATGAAACGGGCGTCATTAATCTCATCAATGGCTGCGAATCTTCTCGACAATCGCGGTTGTCGAGCTGTTTTCCACCAATCCCAGCACCTTCACGGTACCGCCGTAAGCCGTCACGATATCTGCACCGACCACTTGATCGATCCCGTAGTCGCCGCCCTTGACCAGCACGTCCGGCTTGACCTCGCGCAGCAGGTTTTCAGGAGTGCCTTCAGGGAAGCTGATCACCCAATCCACCGCCCCCAGCCCCGCCAGCACAGCCATGCGACGGTCAACACTGTTGATCGGACGTCCCGGCCCTTTCAGGCGGCTTACCGATGCATCGTCGTTGACCGCGACGATCAAACGGTCCCCTTGGGCCCGTGCCTGCTCGAGGTAGGTCACATGGCCGGCATGCAGGATGTCGAAACAACCGTTAGTGAAGACGATCTTCTCTTTGTGCGCACGCGCATCGTCAACCGCCAGCAGCAACTGTTCAAGGCCCAACACACCGCGCTCGGAGCCTTCTTCACGCTGAATGGCACGCCGCAGCTCCGGAGCGCTGATGGCCGCCGTGCCGAGCTTGCCGACCACGATGCCGGCCGCCAGGTTGGCCAACGCCACCGCGTGAGGCAATTCTTCACCAGCAGCGATCGCAGCGGCCAGGGTGGAAATCACCGTGTCGCCGGCGCCGGTCACGTCGAACACTTCCCGCGCGCGGGCGGGCAAGTGCAATGCAGGATGATCCGGGCGCAACAAGGTCATGCCATGCTCGCCACGCGTCACCAGCAAAGCGCCAAGGTCCAGGTCGTGCATCAGTTGCGCGCCCTTGCTCACCAGTTCGTGCTCATCGGCGCAACCGCCGACGATGGTTTCGAATTCACTGAGGTTCGGGGTAATCAGGCTCGCCCCCCGGTAGATCGAAAAATCCTTGCCCTTGGGATCGGCCAACACCGGAATGCCACGGGCACGGGCAGCCTGGATCAGTACCTGATGATTTTTCAGCGCGCCTTTGCCGTAGTCGGACAGCACCAGCACCTTGATGCCTTGAAGCAACTCATCAACTTGTTCGCCCAGCGCCAGGGCGTCGGTGGCAAAGGGCTCTTCGAAGTCGATACGCAGCAACTGCTGGTGACGACTCATGACCCGCAACTTGACGATGGTCGGCTGGTGCGCAATACGCTGGAACAATGCGCGCACACCAGCACCCTTGAGGCTATTGGCCAAGCTGTCGGCAGCTTCGTCGTCGCCGGTCACTCCAACCAGCGAGGCCGGTGCGCCGAGCGCGGCAATGTTCAGGGCAACGTTAGCGGCACCGCCCGGGCGGTCCTCGATTTGCTCGACCTTGACCACCGGGACCGGCGCCTCAGGGGAAATCCGTGAGGTACCACCATGCCAGTAACGGTCGAGCATGACATCGCCGACCACCAATACAGGGGCTTGATCGAATCGCGGCATGGACAACTTCATGGAGCAACCCACATACAAAATGAACAAGGGCGGGATATTAGCACAGGGTTGGCGTGGGACTTGCTCATGGCATGAACGAGGGTGCCAAAAGCAAAAAAAATCGCAGCCTGTACAAGTTCGGAACTTCAGACTGCGATTTTTTTCGGTCGCTCACGACGAATGACGTCGACAGGAATCAGGCGATATCTTCAGCCGGGGCATCGAGGCCCATGGCGTTCAGACGGGCGTAATAGCCGTTTTGCGCCAAAAGTTCGGCATGTGTGCCGCGTTCGACGATCCGGCCCTGATCCATGACCAGAATCAGGTCGGCCTTCTCGATGGTCGACAGACGGTGAGCAATCACCAGGGTCGTCCGGCCTTTCATCACCTGATCCAGAGCCGCCTGGATGTGCCGTTCCGATTCGGTGTCGAGGGCCGATGTCGCTTCGTCGAGAATCAGCAACGGCGCATTCTTCAACAGGGCCCGGGCAATTGCCAGACGCTGACGCTGGCCACCGGACAGCAATACGCCGTTCTCGCCGACCTGGGTGTCCAGGCCTTCGGGGAGTTGTGCGATGAAGTCCATCGCATAAGCGTCTTTCGCCGCTTTTTCGATATCTTCACGGGGCGCGCCAGCCAGATCGCCGTACGCAATGTTGTTGGCCACGGTATCGCTGAACAACGTCACGTGCTGGGTGACCTGGGCGATGTGCCTGCGCAGATTCAACAGTTTGTACTGTTCCACCTCGACGCCATCAATCAGGATCTCACCCTGGTCGTGGTGATAGAAACGCGGAATCAGGTTGGCCAGGGTCGACTTGCCACTGCCAGAACGCCCTACCAGCGCCACCATTTGCCCAGGCTCGACCGAGAAACTGATGTCGTCGAGTACCTGACGTTCAGTGCCAGGGTAGGTGAAGCTCAGATGCCGCACATCCAGGCGCCCGGTTACGGCGTCACGCACGACAGTGCCGGTATCGACTTCCGGTTCAACGTCCAGTTGCTCGAAGATACTTTCGGCACCGGCCACGCCTTTTTGAATGGTCGAGCTGACTTCGGACAGTTGACGGATAGGCTTGGGCAGCAGGCCTGCCAGGGTGATGTAGGCCACCATATCACCGGCAGACGCATCGCCACGCAGGAAAAGTACCAGGAACATCAGCACGGCCATGGCGCTGTAGATCACCAACTGCAGCAACGGCGTGTAGATGGCGCCGGTACGGGTCATGCGCAATTGCTTGTCGGTGTTGCCCTGGCTGGCATTGAAGAACCGCTTCTCTTCGTATCCTTCGCCGCCGAAGCTGCGCACCACGCGATACCCCTGGATGGTTTCCGACGCCACGTGCGTCACGTCGCCCATGGCCGCCTGGATCTTCTGGCTCTGCTTGCGGAATTTCTTGCTCGCGGTACGGACCATCAACGCGATCAGTGGCAGGATCGCGACCATGACCAGGGTCAGGCGCCAGTTCATGAAAAGCAGCGAGGCAAACAGGAAGATCACCGTCATGCCTTCACGGATGACGACCTTGATCGCATCTGTGGCCGCCCCGGTGACCATGGTCACGTTAAAGGTGATACGGGAGATCAGGTGGCCGGAGTTATGCTTGTCAAAATACCGGTTGGGCAAAACAAGCAGGTTATTGAACAACTGTACCCGCAGGTCGTGGACGAGCCCAAGAGAAACCTTGGCCAGGAAGTAGTTGCCCAGATAAGATCCCAACCCCTGCCAGGCGGCGATCAGAATGATCAGCAACGGCACCGCTTGCAACAGTTGCAGGTCGCGCAGATAGGGGACGCTGGGAAACAGCACCGCTTCGGGATTGGACAGGCCATCGACGAAGTACTTGAGGATGTAGCCGAGCATTGGCTGCGTCGAAGCGAAAATCAGAAAACCGACGATGCTGATCAGGAACAGGCTGATGTACGGCCGGACATAACCGAGCAGACGGAAGTAGATTTTCAAGCTCGAGGGGCTTGCGGAGAGACTGGAGTCGGTCATATCACGCGAATGTCGATAAAAAGGACGCTGACTTTAGCACAGCTTCCTCAGGGTTCTGGCAATCGCATAAAGGCTGTTATTGTTAGACGGCGCAAACGGTATCATATAGCCATCACCGGAATGGCCGATCAACCTCAGGATTGAATTTCTCAGCATGCAACTCAGCGGTTTCAACAGTACATCCAATCGAGTCTTCGATTTCATTTGCCTGTGGATGCTTCCACTCGGCTACCTCTTGCTTCTCTGCTCGCTGTTCTTCCTGCCGGACCGCAGTCTGCTTCATAAGCTCTACTATGGCTTGTTCAGCATTCCAGCATTGATCGCGCTTTGCTTGCGACCTCGAGAGCTCAAAGAATTGTTGCGCGAGCCGATCTTCATCGCAATGCTGCTGTTCGCAGGTTGGGCGCTGTTGAGTCTGTGCTGGAGCCCGGGCGATGATGGATTTTCCGGCAAGCTCAAACCACCCCTCCACACGCTGATGCTGTTCGCCGGGTGCTACCTTCTGGTGCGCTTCCGCAGCGATATCGTCCAGCCCCTGCTGTTCAGCGCCGCGATAGTCGGACTGATCGCGTCGATCTATAACCTGTACACGTTTGCTCATATCTATGAGCCAGGCATGCGCCTGATCGGTGGCGGCGCGTTCGACAACCCACTGCTGAGCTCGCACTTGTTCGGTTTCTTCTGCGCCTATTGGCTGAGCCTGAGCATGACCTGCAAGCGCCCGCAGATACTCTGGTTGAGTATCCCGGCCATGGCGGTCATGTTCAGTGCAGTGATCGCCACCGGCTCCCGGACACCGCTGGTTGCCCTGACACTGGCGGCGCTGTGGCTGGGCTGCATCTGCTGGAACCGCCGGTCCGTCGTATTGCTGGGGATCATGCTCGTCGGCGGGGCGTCGGTGGTTGCGCTTTTCTCGGACATGATTTTCGGACGAGGCAATTCCTATCGTTTTGAAATCTGGCAGATGGTCTGGCAAAGAATCGCTGAACACCCGTGGATCGGCCATGGCTACGACGCCAGTCTGGACGTCGATCTGGGCCTGGGCTACATGCTGGCAGAACCTCACAGTTTCGCCTTGGGCGTTCTCTACTACGTCGGTATTTTCGGTTTTATCCCGTGGCTGTTCTTCCAGGCCTGGGGCCTGCTGAGCAGCTGGCGCCATCGAGTGCAACCGCTGTTCATCATCGCCTCGACCTGGCTGGTGTTCGGCATCGGTGCGGGCCTGACCGAAGGCGGCGGGATCATTTCGCGCCCCAAGGAACACTGGTTTCTGCTGTGGATTCCACTGGCGCTGATCGCCGCGCTGAGCATCAACCAGCGCGCAGGTCGCCTGCTGGCCATGCCGATCAAGCAACTGGCGCAGACAGCCCTGCAAAAACTGACCGCCAACGCTCAAGTGATCGAGGAAGATGGTCTGGGACCCAAGGTCTTGCGCCTGATCGATGGCAGCTTCCTCAAGCTGTTCCGCCGTCGCCGTTGGTACACCTCGGGCAGCTTCGATCCGTATTCCGAACGCTTTGCCGCCAACAGTGAACGATTGCGCCTGATGGGTTTCCCGACGCCGCACATTCTGGATCTTTACCGCCTCGCGGATGGCAGCAGCGCCGTGCACTACACGCCTCTGCCAGGCCATACCCTGCGCCAGGTTCTGCAAGGGATCACGGCACCGGACGTGCGCCATGCGCTGGTGGAACGCTTCGGAAAATTCATGGCGCAGCTGCACGAACAAGGCGTGTATTTCCGCTCCCTGCATCTGGGTAACGTGCTGGTGCTCGAGGACGGCGAATTTGGTCTGATCGATGTGGCTGACCTGCGCATCTACCCTTCGTCACTGAGCCTGTCTCTGCGCCAGCGCAATCTGCGCCATATGCAGCGATACACCGTCGATCGACGCTGGCTGTTCGAGGATCATTTCCAGGCACTGCTGCAAGGCTATGCCGTGACAGCATCGAAATCTGCTGTGGATACCCTGCACAAACAGGTGCTGACGACCAGCCCGCCTGCTCAGGTTCACTGATCTCCCCTCACCAAGGAGCGAGCTTGCTCGCGATGCACGTTAACGAAGACGCGTTTTGTCTGAATACACGCGTCGTTCACAAGTCCATCGCGAGCAAGCTCGCTCCTACAGGGTTGTCGGCAGCTCAATCCTTTTCCAGCGGCGAGAAATACAACCGCCCCAAGCCACGCCAGGTCTTCTTGTTCCACGCTTTGAACGGAATCTGCGCCAGCAGTTCGCGCGCCAGCTTGCGGTCGCGGTTGGCGGTTTTCAGGAACATCGAACTGAGAAACTTGTAGCGCACGTGCTCGTACAGCGGGTGATCGCTGAACAGTGCGTAGGAACGCAGAATGTTGTCGATCATGAAGCGGTGATTCTTGTAGGAGTTGGTGGCGTGTTTGCGATAGCGCGCCATCAACACGTTCAAGCCATCAATGAAGTAACCGGCGTGGGTCACCTTCAGCTCGATCAACAAATCTTCCAGTCGAATGTTCGGATCGAACCCGCCGACCTTGTCCAGCGCCTCGCGACGAATCATCAGGGTCGGCGCTGGCGGATAGGGCTTGCGCTCCAGGAACATGTCATCGAAATCCAGGCGGCGAAACGGCACATCGCGACGCTGACGCGACTCCGGGTACGGGTCGCCGTCAGCGTCGATAAGTTCGATGTTGCCGGCGCAGATGCCGACCTCGGGTTTGCCATCCATGTACGCCACCTGCGTAGCGATGCGCTCGGGCAGCATGATGTCATCGGAACCGAAGGGCACGATCAGAGTGCCCTTTGCGCGCGCAATGGCACCGTTGAGGGTATTGGTCAGTCCCTGGTTCTGCTGCACACGGAAATCAAAGCCGTGTTGCGCCTGCAAGACATTGATCCGCTCGACACTGTCATCGCTGGAGCCATCATCGACCACCAGTAGTTCGATGTTCGAATAGGTCTGGTTGAGGACGCTGAGAATGCTCTCCTCAATATAACGACCGTGGTTATACGACGCGATGATGACCGTGACGATGGGTTGTGCGTCGCTCATGATTGTTCCTTGCGGGCCTTGCTCAAGCCGGAGTCGATCAGGTTCAGGTACTCCTGACGGAACACCTCAATGTCGTGTTGTTCCTGGAGATAACGGTAAGCCTGTTCGCCTTTGGCCTTCAGCGCGTCATCCGAGAGCCCGAGGTAAGTATCCAGTGCCGCGACCAGGCTCGGCACATCCTTGGGCGTAATCGCCAGACCGCCCGCGCCCTGAATCAGCGGCAGCATCGCCGGTACGCTGGAGGCGATCACCGGAAGATGACCGCTCATGCCCTCGAGCAATGCCAGCCCGAGACCTTCGGCCAGCGATGGCATGGTCCAGATGTCAAAGGCGCGAACGTACTGCAAGGCGTTTTCCTTGAAGCCCAGCAGGTGTGCACGCCCGCTCAGGCCCAGACGCTGGATCTCGGCGGCCAGGCGCGACTCTTCGCGACCGGCACCGATGATCGCCAATTGGGTGTTCGGATACTTGTCCTTGAGCGCCGCAAACGCCTGCAACAGGTAGGTGTGCCCCTTGACCGGCACCAATCGGCCCAAAGCGCCGATCAACCGCACCGATGGATCAATGCAGAGCAGTTCACGAGCGCGTTCGCGGTTGTGCTGCAAGCCTTCGGCCTGTTCGATGTCGATCGCATTGGTAATGGCATAGGTGTTTTGATCGGTGAAACCGCAATCACAGTCCAGCAGGTACTGTTTGACCGCCGGCGACACACCGACAAAACGCCAGTGACGATCAATCAGGCTCCGGGTCTGGCGACGCCGGTAGAACCGGTCGTACTCACCAAAGCCGTGGGAGATACCGATGCACAATGGCACTTTCAACCAGCGGTTGAGCGTCAGCATCATGTTGACCGGCTTGAAGCGATTGCAGATCACCACATCGAATTTTTCTTTGCGGCAAAACTGATACAGCCGCCACATGGCACGCAGGCGCATGCCCTTGAGCGATTTGTCGGAAAACTCGAAATAAACGGAACGCGCGGCACGGCTCACGGCCTCGCCCGGACCTGGCTTGCCGCGCAGAAACGCGGCGGTCACCTCATAGCGATCACCCGGCAAAGCCTTGACGATCTGCTCCGCCAGGTCGGCAAAGTCATGGGCTTTGACATTGTAGTCAGGCTGCAACTGCAGAACCTTTGACCGTTGACTCATAACTCTCCCCGGTGAAAACCCGTTGCATCGATGACCCAGGCGGGCTCAGAGGCAAGCTGCCTGACCTGTGCCGGATCGGGTTGAGGCAACCGTGGCCATTCGTTGCGCTTCCAGCAAACGAAATGGAAATACGGAAACCGGCGATCGCCATCGCGATCATTGGTCAGGTGGCCGTCGCGCCAATGCCATTGGTGCGGAAAATTCTCGGTCCCGTCATGCCATTTGATGCAGCCACCTGGTGTGCTGAATGCCTCTGTGAACTCGCTGCGTCGGCGCCATGGGTTGAACTTGCCTGCCAGTTTGAACAAGGGCTCGGGGAAATTTTTGCGCCAGAGGAAGATTCGACTGAACGCCCCTTCGTCCAGGGCGTGATGTTTCTGGTCAGTGAACCGCGCTTCCCAGTCCTTGATCTGCCTGAACAACTCACGCTTGCGAGCGGTGTTTCTGATCAGGCAAAGATGCCCTGCCACTCGCCGCTCGTGGGTGGAGTACAGATCGTATGAAGCAAGCCGATCCGCAGTGAAGTAGCTGCGCAGGTCGCCATACACAAGGTCAATATCGCCGAATGCCCAGAAATCATAGCCCTCCAGGCGGTCGGCATGAATAAGTCCAAACGCGGGCCTGATGTCGCACAGTTTGTAAGCTTCGGTTGGCGCAAAGTCGATACCCAGCCGCTCAGACACCAAACCACAGTAATCGCTGAACATCATGCATTCGACCGTCACGTTCGGTGGCAGATTGTCAGGAACGCCACAGTCTGTGAAGAACAACCAGTCGATGTCTGGATTGCGCCGGCAGCTTTCTAGAAAAAACGGCATCCAGAACGGCCAACGACCGAAATAAGGCATCAAAAACAAAATACGCGGGCATGGATTGATCACGGGAAAACTCACTGTCATTGCTGGAAACGCCGCCATGCTAGGCAGAGTTGTACTTCAGTTCTGCTTCACAGGTGTTCCGACATGCTCCAGAAGCCAGAACAATTCCTGGCGTCTGACCGCCTTGCGAAAGAATTCATTCTCGCCATGGAGGGGCGGCACTCTACTGGCCAAGAGCCACTGTATCAACCGCCGCAGTCGCCGCTTGAAGGGCATGCGGGGCTGGAGGTCGTGCATCATTCCCAGCGCCATGGCTTTATCACGCTGAAGTTCCGGGGAAACCGGAAGGCAGTAAGGCCGCATCGGCACCGACGAATCGAAGGCGGGCGGCAGTGCGATACCCTGGCCGGCATCCCCCATGGGCCAGCGATCGTTGTCATGCAAATGGTTTGCATAACCGAGCAACGTGGTCGGCTGCCACTCCAGGCCTCGCAGTGCTTCAAGGATCGCTTGCCGGGCGCAAATGTGGTCCGGGTGCGGATCGAGCGTCGGGTGCGGTAACACGATGACTTCAGGACGGGCCCGCAACAGCAATTCGCGCAGGTCGGCCAACAGGTTGTTCCAGGTTGGCGCACCATCGGCGTCGCCCGGCAGTGCAAAAGGATTCAATTGACGGAACAAGCGGGTGTCGTCCATCTCCGCTTCCCGCGAACCCACTGGCCGGGACGGTGCTGCCTGCATCTCCGTCAGTCGCAGGCAGAAATAACCCAACTGCACGCAATGGGCTTCGGGCACGCCGGCCCAACGTGGCACGGCGATGCTGTCCCAGGCCCGCAACCGCCCCTTGAGGCGCGCCGCTTCGACCTTGCTCAGCCCGATCCGCTGATAATGCTCAGCTTCGATTTCGCCGGCAGTGAGGGTAACGATCCAGGCTTCGTCGGCCTGACTGTACAGACCGTAGGCCGCCAATTCGGCGTCGTCGGCATGAGGTGCGATGACCATCACCCGCTGACGACGGTAATCCGGTTGTTCGAACGCCCAAAGCACGGGTTCGCCTAGCACTCTGCAAAAACGCCCGCGCACGCGCAACTCGCCCCGCGACAGCAATTGCGCCTGACCACTCAGGTTGAGATAGCGCAGCCCGTTGGTACCGCGTTCGAAGGTTTGTCGATCGGGCGTATCGCCACCCGACAGTTCTACCGCCGGGTCGATAAAGCGTCCCAGCCAGGTGCTTTTGATCCGCAGGGCCAATACCAGCGTAGCGTCGTCCACCAGCATGACGCCCTCATCCAGGCGCAAACGCTCACCGTCCAGGTGAATCTTGGGTTGCGGGGTGTAAGGCGGGAAGCTGTACGCGTAATCGTCCTTGGGCGAATAAAACAAATGGTCGGCGAACCATGCTTCGTGAGCGATCCAGCCCAGCACCGCCAATAGAAGCGGCAGCCACCAGGCCACCAGCACGCCGACGACAATCAACAGCACCAGGGCGATCAACAGGCCGATGCGTTTGTTGCGCCGGTGGCGCTTGAGCAATTGCTGTTTACGGCTCACGGGTTCGCTCATACGGTGAAGACCGGCACAGGATTACACCAGCGGTCCTTGTATTCACGGTCGGCGCGACCGAAGGAAAAGCGCAGGGGTTTGTCCAGCGCACGTGCATGCTCCCAGGCACTTTGGGTATTGAGAAAACTCAAGACGCTACCGGGGCTGAATTCGCGGGTTTCGGGATCGACGCCGCCATTGATGTACTCGACGCTGATCCATTGCGGCGCTTCGACGCGGTACACCAGTTGAATCGCGATCGGCGCATCGTTGAGGAAAATCACCGAGCCGATCAACAAATCACGCAACAACTCGATCACTTCGGCCATGCGCCCGGCTCCGGTTGCCGGAAAACCCCAACGACGCTGGAACAAGTCGCAATAGATCGACGCCAGCTCACCGCTGGAAAACTCGCTGACCGGCCGCACCACGCCACCCGCTTCTTCCAGCAAACGCAATTCGCGACGCTGGTTATAGCGAAACTTCTTCGACAGTTCTTCGGGAGTGCGGGCCATAGCCAGTTGTTCCGCCTGCAGCCTGATCCCGCTGAAGCGGCCTTCATTCAGCGCGGACAAGTAACGTGCACGATGGCGCAGGGGGGCTTGCGTATCAGCGGCGGCAGGCAGGATGAATTCTGCATTGCCGAGGTCGAACAGGCCCTTCTTACCGCGACGTTTGAGCACGTCCTTGGACAAGGCAAGGTCGCGACCCCAGGTCGGAATCGCAGCCTGGACATCGCCATTCGGCGCCCACGCCAGGTAACGCACCGGAATATCGGCCAACTGCGCCAGTCGCTCGACCACCATTGGATGAGTGGCGACGCTGCCGCCATAACGGTTCCAGGCCTCAGTGTACGTCGAGGCGTCGATCACCGACCAGCCACGCTCGCGCCATCCTTGGAATCGGTTGAGCATCAACCCCTCGCCGCCAGTTCGGTGACGTTTGGCAAATGCCAGAAAGCATCGCGCACCGCACGGTCGGAGAAACGCTCACGCAAGCGGTCGAGCATCAACTCGGCGCACTGACGGCGTTGCAAATCATCCATCGCGGCCAGGTGCTGCAGCCCTTGAGCCAAGTGCTCGGCATCGCCCAACGGGAACAGGATGCCGACGCCTTCGACCACTTCCTTCGCACCGCCGCATGCCGTCGCAAGCAACGGCACGCCAGCGGCCATGGCCTCCAGCAGTACCATGCCGAACGGTTCGTGATCGGAGCTCAAGGCAAACACATCGAAAGCACGGAAATAACGACGGGCTTCAGGCACCTGACCGAGGAACAGCACTCGGTCGCCGATTCCCAGTTCACGGGCCATGGCCTTGAGTTCCTGTTCCAGCCGACCGATACCGAGAATCACCAACTGGCTGTTAGCCGGCAAACCCGGTAACGCCGCAGCAAAACCGTGCAGCAACGTGATCTGGTCCTTGTCCGGGTGCAGTCTGCCGACGTTGCCGACAATCCACGCATCCATGGACAAACCCAGGGTTTCCCGAGCCTCGCGAAACGGCACGTGACTGTCCTGCAAGGCTTGCACATTGATGCGGTTATAGAGCGTCTGAATCCGTGCAGCCGGCCATTTTGGCAGGCAACTGCGCATGTCGTCGCGCACGGCATCGGAGACCCCGAGCAGACTCAAACGCTTGCGGAAAAAATTCACAAAGAGTTTTCGAGTGCCGCGTTTGTAGTCGTCGAACGCGTGATGTACGCCGATCACCGGCATCGATGTGCCAAGCAAGGCGATGTAGACCGGCTTGAAGCGGTGAGCAATGCAGAAACTGAAATTGCGCGAAGCAGCGATCTTGCGCAGATCGCCGATGGCGCCCAGCTTCAGGCCACGAATAGCCTTGGAGCTGTATTCCATGAACAGCACTTCATCGGAGGCACAGGCCGCGGCGACTCCGGCATCGGCAACCCCGGTCAGAAAAACCGTGGTCACTCGATAACCGGTCCCCGCGAACAGGCTGGCGTATTGCCGGGCGCAGTCAAGAAACGGCCCGTCATAGCCGTGACAGAACTGCAGCACGTGGCGTTCAGCCGAGCGTGTCATATGCGTCCGCACCCTCTTTGACCACTAGAATGTCTTCCATGATCAGATACTGTAGGTCGGAACCGAAGAACATGTTCAGGGCATCCGTCGGTGAGCAGATCATCGGTTCGCCACGACGGTTGAGCGAGGTGTTCAGCGATACGCCGTTGCCGGTCAGTACCTCCAGCGCCTTCATCATGTCGTAGTAGCGCGGGTTGTACTCGCGCTTGAGCACCTGGGCCCGGGACGTACCGTCTTCATGGACGACTTCCGGCACACGGGCTTTCCACTCTTCCGCCACTTCGAACGTGAAGGTCATGAACGGCGCCGGGTGATCGATCTTGATCATCTGCGGCGCAACGGTGTCGAGCATCGACGGGCAGAAAGGCCTCCAACGCTCGCGGAACTTGATCTGGTGGTTGATGCGGTCAGCCACGCCGGTCGCGCTCGGGCAACCGATGATCGAACGACCGCCCAAGGCACGCGGACCGAATTCCATACGCCCCTGGAACCAGGCCACCGGGTTGCCATCTACCATGATTTTGGCGATGTTTTCCGGCATGTTCTCAAGCTTGCGCCACACCGGTTTGCTCGGGTGACGGGCGCACGCGGCGAGCACGTCTTCGTTGCTGTACGACGGGCCGAGGTAGACATGTTCCATCTTCTCGACCGGGACGCCACGGGCATGAGACACATAAGCCGCCGCGCCGACCGCGGTGCCGGCATCGCCGGACGCAGGCTGTACGAACAGTTCCTTGACGTCGTCACGGGCGATGATTTTCTGGTTTAGCTTGACGTTCAACGCGCAGCCGCCGGCGAAGGCCAGCTTGCCGGTTTCCTTGAGCACATCGCCCAGGTAGTGGTCGATCATCTGCAACGCCAGTTTCTCGAACAGCGCCTGCATGCTCGCGGCGTAATGGATGTACGGCTCGTCGGCGATGTCGCCTTCGCGCTTCGGACCCAGCCACTCGATCAGCTTTGGCGAGAAGTAGAAACCCTTGCCCTTCTCTTTATAACGACGCAGGCCGATAACGTTGGCGTAGTCGGTGTTGATCACCAGTTCGCCGTTTTCGAACGAGGCCAGACGGGAGAAATCGTATTTGCTGGCGTCGCCGTAAGGCGCCATGCCCATGACCTTGAACTCGCCATCGAGCATCTCGAAACCGAGGAACTCGGTGATCGCGCCGTACAGGCCGCCGAGGGAGTCCGGATCGAAGAATTCCTTGATCTTGTGGATCTTGCCGTTTTCGCCATAACCGAAGAAGGTCGTGGCGTACTCACCCTTGCCGTCGATGCCGAGGATCGCGGTTTTCTCTTTGAAACCGGAGCAGTGGTAAGCACTCGAGGCGTGGGCCAGGTGGTGTTCGACCGGCTCGATCTTGATCTTCTTCGGATCGAAGCCCAGTTGCTCGAGGCACCAGACGATCTTGTTGCGGTAGCGCTTGTAGCGGCGGTTGCCCATCAGGATCGCGTCGAGGGCGCGGTCCGGGGCGTACCAGTAACGCTTGGCGTAGTGCCAGCGCGCCTTGCCGAACAGGCTGATCGGCGCGAACGGAATGGCGACCACGTCAACGTCGGACGGCTTGATGCCGGCCTGCTCGAGGCAGAACTTCGCCGATTCGTAAGGCATGCGGTTCTTTGCATGTTTGTCGCGCACGAAGCGCTCTTCTTCAGCCGCCGCGACCAGCTTGCCGTCGATGTACAAGGCTGCGGAAGGATCATGGCTAAGGGCGCCGGACAGGCCAAGAATCGTCAATGCCACAGGGGTCTAGCCTCTTTAGTCTGCATGCAGGCGCAAGGCGCCTCAAAATGGATGTGCCCTCGCAAGGGGCGAGAGACAGCTAAAGGGCGGGATTATAGCGTAAACATGGCAGGAATGACCCTACGGTTATCAGCGGCGCAATGATGGCTCGCGCGATGACGAAACCCCGGGTTATCCGCGACTCGCCCGCCAGTAGATCCTGAGATTGCCATCCATCCCTTGCCGGTAAATCGTGTAGGGCAAGGCTACGGTATCCAGCGCACCTGACAGCGCCAGGTCCAGCAGAACCAAAGGTACAAGAATGCCCGTAGGGTCCGGCGGCGCGTTCAGCACGCAGAAATCGTAGGCGAGGCCGCTGTAAATGCGGGGGATGGACTGGCAGTAGGTTTTTTGCTTTCGAAGGCTGCGCGCCGCGTCTTCGTCATTTTGCAGGACCGTGACCGCGGTGCCGCAACCGGACAGGGCCAATGAGCATACGCCAAGCATAACCGCCGTTTTTATAGTCAAAATCTGCCCTCCGGGTTCGTCAGGCAAACTAGCATCGTGACTATTCAGGGGACAGATCATGGGGTCTGGAGATCATGTAGGACATTTCATAAGAACTTGTCCCTAAATCTCGGGTGACTGGTCTGACGCAATCGCGGGCAAGCCCGCTCCCACAGTTTCCGGCCTTCCGCAAAATCTGCGTACGCCCCGAATCAGTGTGGGATCGGGCTTGCTCGCGAAAGGACCGAAGGTCCGATTCAGGCTGCGCTGGGGATGTCTTTGGGCAACCGCTGATCAATCACCTGATAAAGCGCACTGCTTTCAGGCCAGTTACGCATGAACCGAGCCCGGTCCCGCGCATAGGCCTGAGCGAAACTGGGGAGTGAGCCATGCTGGCACATCGCATCCAGATCGATCAGCGCCCAGCGATCCTCTTGCCAGAACAGGTTATGCCCCTTGAAGTCACCGTGACTGATCCGCTCGCGAATAAGCTCCGCAAACAGATGGTCCAGCGCCACCAATTCGGCTTCGGGCGCGTCACCGCTGTCAACGTACGGTGCGAACCGTTCGATGATGTCCGGCCCCGGCAAGTGCTCGGTCACCAGATATGCCCGGCTGCGCAACCAGAGGAAGCGCTTTTCCAGTACCGCCAACGGTTTCGGCGTGGCAATGCCGAGGAACGCCAATCGATTGCCTTCGCGCCAGGAATGCCAGGCACGGCTCGGGCGCCAGAAGCGTTTTAGCCAGTGGGCAAACCCTTTGATGTTGTAGCGCTTGATCACCAGCGTACGACCGGCCACTTCGACCTTGCCGACGCTCGCCGCGCCGCCGGTCTTGTACAGATGCCCCTGATCGAGCAACGCGTCGGCCTGTTCCAGCACCGGCAACATTGCTGCTTCTTCTTCGCGGCGAATCGCCCGCAGACCGAACGCTCCGCGCTGAACGCTGAACAGCGTGCATTCGCGGCCGACCTTGATCAGAAAATCCTTGAGGCGCCAACTGCGCACCTTGTCGACCTGTTTCTGTAACGCTTCCATCGGCAAGGCATGTTCGCCGTTGCTCAGGAGGTAATACACCAGCAGTTCTTCGGTGAACGGTTCCAGCGACTTGGGCAACTGAGCGAAAAACACCCCGAGGTTTTCCAGGACTTTCTGCCGCGACAGCGGTTGACCCGGGGTTTCGCTGCAAATCCCGGCGCCGTCGATCAAATACAGTCGGCCACCCTGGCGCAACAGGTTGTCCAGATGCAGGTCTTCCTGCCACAGCCCCTTGCGATGCATTTGACCAATCGCGCCCAGCGCATCGGCCATCACCGCCGTTTGCTCGTCCGCCAACATCGGCAGGTGCTCCACCTGTTTCCACGTATCTCCCAGGCTTTCGGCTCCTTCAAGGAAATCGAACAGCAGCCAGCCACCCTCGCCATCCTTCAGGCCATCGACCAATAGCTTCGGCGTGGTCAGCCCTTGGGCGGCGAGCACACGCACACCGTCCAGTTCACGCTGAAAATGCCGAGCGGCCTTGCTACCGACCAGCAACTTGGCCAACACGGGTCGGCCACGCCAGACACCGGCGCCAACGTAACGCTGGCCTGGCAACACCCGCAACACACTCAAAAGCTGCAACTCGGCAGGCCCGGCGGCATCGGCCAGAGAAATGCTCAGCGGCAGATCCGGATGGCGACCAGCCTTTTTCAGTTCGGACAAACGCATCAGTTCGCCCCCTTGTAACTGCGTCGCGCGGTCAATCGCGTCAGCCAGCTGTCGATCAGCGAACTGTCCTGCGGTTGATCCAGGTAGGTGGCCAACAACTCGCGCAACTGCGCGTCACTCCATTGCGGCGACCGCCGCGTCAGCGGTTCCAGATCCTTGACCCGGTCTCGCTGACCGAACAGCAGCGGCCGGGTTTTTTCCAGATCGATGAGCTGAGCCATGTAACCATCGCCGGTGGCCTGGAGAAAAATGTGTTTGGGGTAGAAGCATCCATGAACCTGACGCGCGCCGTGCAGGCTACGAGCCAATTGTCCACACGCCTTCAAAATGGCCGAATGCTGCGCAGGGCCCAGATCCGACCAGCGTTGCAACAGCGAATCCAGGTCATCCCAACCGTCGAGCGCGCGGGTCAGCAACACCGCCCGGACTTCGCCGTTGACCTTGCGCTCACCGAAGAACACCGCCTTCAGCGCCGGAATGCCGAGCTTTTCATAACGGCTGATGTTGCGAAACTCCCGGGCAAAGCTGGGTTCGCCGAAGGGCGCATGGAAGGTGCGCATCTGGTAGTTGCTTTGACGCTTGAGGTAGAAGCCGTGACCTTCAAGATCCAGCCGAAACACGCTGCTCCAGCCACCGCGCGCAGTGTTGGGCTCATCCACAGCCTCGAGCTGTCTGGCCCACAGTGCATCGAAAGTGCCGAGGCCGTGACGCTCCAGTAGCGCACGGTCTTCAGCGGCCAGAAAATCAGTCATTCGCGTCCCTCGAAAAATCTCACCACGTGCCGGATCCGTTTTTTATCGGCGGCATTGAGCCGCGTCCGTTGGCGGTATTGCAGGTAAAAGCGCAGGCGCTGGGTGGCCGACAAGTGATACTTGGCGACCTTGTCCAGACACGCCAGATCCTTGGTGATGCGGTACTTGAGCCAGAAGCCGCTCCAGAAATCACCGTTGGGGCAGTCGATCAGAAACAGTCGTGCCTCATCGTCGACCAGCAGGTTGCGCCACTTCAAATCATTATGGGTGAAGCGATTGTCGTGCATCGTCCGGGTATAACCGGCCAGTTGTCGACTGATGTGATCGACCCAGGCGCGATCCCTCAGTTTCGGGTCACGCCGCTCAGCCAGTACATTCAGGTCTTCGGTATGCGGCAGTTCTCGGGTGATCATCGCCCCTCGAGCGTAGGTTGCACCGCGCCGCTCAAGTCCCCAGGCCACCACTTCTGCAGTGGGAATGCCCCACTTGGCAAAACGCTTGAGGTTTTGCCATTCCATTTTCACGCGCGGCTTGCCAATGTAACGACGCAAGCCCTTGCCGGCGCCCACGTAGCGTTTGACGTAATAGTTGACGCCATTGCGCTGGACGCGGACGACCTCGGACAACAGGTCACGGGTCAACTGCTCGCCTTGAAGGGCAAACACCGCCTCAAGGCTGCCGAAGTCATCGACCAGATCGCTGTAAGCAGGTTCCAGTTTCCAGCCCGACATCAGAGCGCATCCCCGTATCGCTGTTTACGGTCGTAGAGTTTGTTGGCCTTGCCTTCGAGCCAGGCGAGCAACCCGGCTTCCTCGCCCAGGACCTGGCGCAGGGGCCGCTGGAAATAACCCTTGAGGAAACGCAGCTTGTCACGTTGAGTCAGGCCGATGTCCAGGGCCGAGAAGTACAGCGCGGCCAGATCCTTGTTGCGCCAGCGCTGGGTGATCGCCCGGCGGGTCTGGGCGCGGTGCAGGTCGATCACCGAGAGCTTGAAGTCTTCAGCCGTCACCGGTTTGTCGGTGTGCAGCAGAAAGTGGCAGATATAGCAGTCGCGGTGGTTCACACCGGCACGGTGCATCATGCCGGTCATGCGCGCGACTTCGGCGATCAGCGCGCGCTTGAGTGTTGGCTGCGGCGGGTTCTTGACCCAGTCGATGCTGAAATCTTCGAGGCTGACGGTCGGCGCCAGCTCTTCGGTGACGATGAACGAGTGTTGGTCGGCGGGGTTGCTGCCCTTTTCGCCATAAGCCACGGCGGTCATGGTGGGCACGCCGACTTCCTGCAATCGTTGAATGGCTTTCCATTCCTGGCCCGCGCCGAGTACCGGCAGCTTGGCGGTGAGCAGGTTCTTGAAGATCTCGCCCCAGCCGATGCCACGGTGGATCTTCACGAAAAACCCGTTGCCGTTCACCTCGGTGCGCAACGTGCGCCGGGCTTCGAGCTCACGGTAAACCTCGCCCTGAAGCCCTTCGACCTCGGCGAATGGATCGCGTCCAGCCCAAAGGCTCTTGAACGGTTCAGCCAGCATTAACTTCATTAAGCGTGCTCCGCCAGAATCACATCGGCCGCGTGTTGCGGCATGCTGTAGAGGTCGGCCGTCTCGGCGAAGGCCAGACCGTTGCGGCTCCAGGCCGCTCGTGCATTGGCGTCGTTCAACATGCCGGTCAGGTATTGCGTCAGTTGCGCCTGATCGAAGGGTTCATCCAGCACCAGACCAGCGTCGGCCTCTGCGATGTAATGAGCGTATCCACACACCGCGCTCACCAGCACCGGCAACCCGGCCACCAGGGCTTCGAGCAACACGGTCCCGGTGTTTTCGTTGTACGCCGGGTGGATCAACAGGTCGGCCCCGAGCAGGAAACGCGGGATATCGCTGCGGCCCTTGAGAAACGTCACGTTATCGCCGAGCCCCAAAGCAGCGCTCTGCATCTGGAACAATTTGGGGTCGTCCTGGCCAATTACAAATAGCCGGGTGCGTTTCTTCAGATCGGCGGGCAACGCGGCCAGCGCCTTGAGGCTGCGATCCACACCTTTGGTCTTGAACCCGGAGCCGATCTGCACCAGCAGCAGGTCATCGTCTTTCAAGTTGAATTCCCGACGGAAATCGGCACGGACCTCGGCGGCATTGGCCGGTGCGCGACGGTCCTGGGAGATGCCCGGCGGCAGCAGATGGAAGCGTTCCAGCGGCGTGTCGTAATGCTTGATGAACAGCGGCTGCTGGACTTCGGAAATCATCAACACTTCCGTTTTTGCATCTTTGGCGAACACCGCGCGCTCGTACTCGGCGAAGTGCCGGTAGCGGCCCCAACGACGGTACAGCGAGTTGCGCAGGTTCTGCGCCTTGTCTTCGAAACAACCGTCGGCGGCGTAGTAAACATCCAGGCCTGGCATCTTGTTGAAGCCGATCAGACGGTCCACAGGACGCTTGGCCAGGTCGGCTTCCATCCACTCGCTGAGCTTCTCGTTGCGACGGTGGTTGAAGAACGCCTTGACCGGCGCCACCAGCACTTCGAACCCCGGTGGAATGTCGCCTTCCCAGATCAGCGTGTAGACACGAATCTGATGACCGCGCCGCTGACACTCCAGGGCAATGCGCATGAAATCGCGCTGCAAGCCCCCAAACGGAAAGTACTTGTACAAGACGAATGCCAACTGCATCAACGCAGCTCCTCAGCCAGTAACAACGTGCTCAGTCGGGTCGCGACACGCTCGGGATTCAGACGCGTGAAGCACAGCGGCCACTCGCGTTTCAGGTCAAACCGGCGGGTATCTTCGGCCGTCGGTTGATAGGTGCATTTCTTTTGCAGGCACGGTGCGCAGGGGAAATCGCTGGCGATGTGGATTTGCGCTTTACCGTAGGCGCCGGTCAGTCCCGGGTTGGTCGGGCCGAACAGCGACAGGGTCGGCACGTCGAGTGCAGCGGCAAGGTGACCGAGACCGGTGTCCACCGCTACGCACGCCTGCGCGCCGGCCAGCACTTTGCCGACGCCCGCCAGATTCAGTTTGGGCAACACTTCGACGTGCCGCATGTCCTTGGCGATGCGCTCGGCACGGGCTTTCTCGGCCGGATTGCCCCAGGCCAGCTTCACGCCGACGCCCAGATAGCCGACACGCTCGGCCAGCTCGCGCCAGTAGGCTTCAGGCCAGTGTTTGGTATCCCACGTAGTGCCGTGCAGGAACACCACGTAAGGATTCTTGCGCGGCAGTTCCACCAGACGCTCGACGTTCAGGCCATAGTCGCCCAGGCCTTTGGGCAGGTCGTAGCCCAAGGCGATGGCGAACAACTGACGCACTCGCTCCACCGCGTGCTGGCCACGAGCTACCGCCAGACGCCGATCATAGAAACGCGCGGCGATCGGCTCCCGTGCCGAACCTTTATCGAGGCCCGCCACCGGCGCCTTGACGTAGCGGGTCAGCAAGGCGCTTTTCAGCAGGCCCTGCGCGTCAATCACCAGATCATATTTCGTGGCGCGAACGCTTTGCTTGAAGCGCTTCCACTCGCCACTTTTGATGGTCTGCCAGATGTTCTTGCGCCAGCGACGGATCGCCACCGGAATCACTTTGCCCACGGCCGGGTGCCAGGTCGGGATCTCGGCGAAACCTTCTTCCACCACCCAGTCGAACGTGATGCCGGGAATCGCCCGGGCCGCGTCGGTCAGCGCCGGTAACGCATGAATCACGTCGCCCAGCGAAGAAGTCTTGATCAGCAAAACCCGCAAACTATTTGACCTCGACCACAGTGCCCTGCAACCGCTGCAAGGCTTCGTTCACCGCTTGCGGCATGAGCTGGCGCAGGCAGTTGTAATGACCGAAGCGGCACGTGCGATCAAAGCACGGGCTGCATTCGATGCCCAGGCGCACGATCTCGACGTGCTCGGCCAGCGGCGGCGTGAAACCAGGCGACGTCGAACCATACACGGCCACCAACGGGCGATTCAGCGCCGCGGCGACGTGCATCAGGCCGGAATCGTTGGACACCACCGAGTCCGCGCAGGACATCAGGTCGATGGCCTCGGCCAGGGACGTGCCGCCGCTGAGGTTCACAGACTCTTCACGCAGGCCGGGAATCAGCCGCGCGCGGATGTCTTCGCCCACGGCGTGATCGTTTTTCGAACCGAACAGCCAGACTTGCCAGCCTTCGCGAATCTTCGCTTCGGCGACCTTGGCGTAATGCTCGGACGGCCAGCGCTTGGATTCGCCAAACTCGGCACCGGGGCACAGCGCCAACACGGGACGGTCGAGGGTCAGACCGAATTTGGCCAGCGCCGCTTCGCGGGTGACTGGATCAATCTGCAAGGTCGGGCGCGGATACGGTTTCGGCAGTTCAAGGCCGGGCTCGTAAGCCAGGGCCATGAACCGTTCGATCATCAGCGGGTAACGTTCTTTGTCCAACGTGCGCACGTCATTGAGCAGACCGTAGCGGAATTCGCCACGCCAGCCGGTGCGTTTCGGGATGCCGGCGAAGAACGGTACCAACGCCGACTTCAGGGAGTTGGGCAGCAGGATCGCCTGATCGTAGTGGCCGGCCAGGGATTTGCCGATGCGTCGACGCGTCGCCAGCTCCAGGGCGCCGTGACCGAGCGGAAAGCTCAAGGCCTGGCGAACTTCGGGCATGCGCTCAAGAATCGGCCGACTCCACTCGGGGGCCAGAACGTCGATTTCGCACTGCGGGTGGCGTTGCTTGAGACACTGAAACAGTGTCTGCGCCATCACCATGTCACCGACCCAACTGGGCCCAACGATCAGAATTTTCATGTGGTTTCCAAAAACGAACCGGGGAGGCCTTACGCCTCCCCGCTTCGAGAATCACTGCGGGAGCGGGGCTGCTTGCGATGGGTCATCACCTTCAACATGACTGTCGACTGTCACTCCGCATTCGCGAGCAGGCTCGCTCCCACATTGGGTGTTGGTGCACATCCAGTGCGGTGCAGCTTAGCTGCCTCAATCTACAAAACAACGCAGATCCACTGTGGGAGCGGGCTTGCTCGCGAAAGGGCCATCACATCCAACATCAATGTCGACCGACACTCCGCGTTCGCGAGCAAGCCCGCTCCCACAGGGGGTATCGGGTGTTTCGACTATCCGGTTTCAGCTTAACCCCAACTCGTGCCAGATCCGCAATACCTGACGTCGTTCATCCACGAACTGGTCCCCCGGTATCACCCCGGCGTCCTTCTGCAGGGCCTGCCGGTGCGCAGCGGAGCGGTAGGCTTTATAGGCCTCGCGCAACAGGCTGGCGTCTTCGGCGGGCATCAGCCCTTCGTGTTCCAGCCCTTCCAGAATGCGGATGTTGTCGGTCCAGCGCAGCAATGGCGGGTGTGTTTCGGACCACGCCAAGGCGGCGTATTGCACCATAAATTCAATATCGACGATACCTCCGGCGTCCTGCTTGAGATCGAACGGCGCCGTGGCCTCGAAGGCATTCGCCCCGGTGCCGGCCGCGGTGCTCTTGCTGCCGAGGTTGTCGCGCATCTTGGCGCGCATTTCGCTGACCTCCTGGCGCAAAGTCGGTAAATCCCGGGCCTTGCCCAATATCGCCGCGCGAACCTTCTCGAACGCCTGGCCGACGTCCTGACTGCCCACCAGCACCCGCGCCCGCACCAGCGCCTGATGCTCCCAGGTCCAGGCTTCGTTTTCCTGATAACGCGCAAACGCTCCGAGCGAACTCACCAAAAGACCGGAAGCACCGGAAGGTCGCAGGCGCATGTCCACTTCATACAACTGACCGGAGTTGGTCTGTGCCGTGAGCAAGTGAATGATCCGCTGCCCGAGCCGGGTGAAGAATTGCGCACCATCAATGGGTTTCGGCCCGTCGGTTTCCGCTTGCGGGTCACCGTCGTGAATGAACACCAGGTCCAGGTCCGAACCATGCCCCAATTCCAGCCCGCCGACTTTCCCGTAACCGACAATGATGAAGCCCGGATCGCACAGCGTACCGTCACTGCGCAACGGCGTGCCGTATTTGGCCACGGTCTGGCGCCAAGCCAGGGCCAGCACTTGTTCGAGGATCGCTTCGGCCAACCAGGTCAGGTAATCGCTGACTTTCATCAACGGCAGGCTGCCGGCGATTTCCGATGCGGCGACGCGCAAGCGGTGCGCCAGTTTGAAATGGCGCAGGGCTTCCATCTGTTGTTCGAGGTCGTCCTCGGGGATTCGCGTCAGACGCTCGCGCAGTTCGGCGGCCAGCTCCGGCGCCAAGGGCGGCTTGAACAGCCGGCCTTCATTGAGCAACTCGTCGAGCAAGAGCGGGAAGCGAGTGATCTGTTCGGCGATCCATGGGCTCGCGGCGCACAAGGTCAACAATCGTCGCAGCGCGCCAGGGTTTTCCGTCAGCAACACCAGATACGCGGAGCGCCGTGCCACAGCCTCCACCAGCGGCAGCACGCGCTCCAGCACCAGATCCGGATTGGCGTGTTCGACGGCCTGAGCCAGCAACCGCGGAATAAAGGCATCAAGACGTTCGCGACCCAAGCGCTGCATCGCACGCAACTGCGGGCTGCTGCGCAGACTGGACAAGGCTTTCAACGCTTTGGTGGCGTCGGCGAAACCGCCTTCCTCCAACTGACGACAAGCGGCCTCTTCGTCCTGCGCTTCTTCCCACAGTGGCAGCCATTCACCGCCAACCACCACTTCGCTCTCGGTGCCTTCCTCTTCATCGGGATCGGCGATCACCTGGCCAAAGTGCCAGGCCACTCGACCGCGCCAATACATAAGCCGCTCATGAAAGGCCTCCCAATCGGCAAAACCCAATATAAAGGCGATGCGCGCCTGGTCCTGTGCGCCGTCCGGCAACATCTGGGTCTGGCGGTCGGCAATCGCCTGGATTGCGTGTTCGGTGTAACGGAGGAATTCGTAACCGTCGCGCAACTCGTTGATCACCGCCGGTGGCAGATAACCCTGACCTTCCAGGATACTCAGTACTTTTAGTAGAGGTCGTTGTTGCAGGCTCAGGTCGCGGCCGCCGTGGATCAGCTGAAAAGCCTGGGCGATAAACTCGACTTCGCGGATACCGCCGGAGCCGAGCTTGATGTTGTCGGCCATGCCCTTGCGCCGGACTTCCTGCTGGATCAACTGCTTCATCGTGCGCAGCGCTTCGATGGCGGAGAAGTCCAGGTATCGCCGGTAAACGAACGGCCGCAGCATCTCTTGCAACTGCGCGCCAGCCACTTGATCGCCGGCCACCACCCGCGACTTGATCATTGCGTAGCGCTCCCAGTCGCGCCCCTGATCCTGGTAATACTGCTCCAGCGCATTGAAGCTCAGCACCAATGCACCGGCCGAACCGTATGGGCGAAGGCGCATGTCAACGCGGAACACAAAACCGTCGACGGTCATCGGGTCCAGCGCCTTGATCAGACGCTGGCCGAGACGGATGAAGAATTCCTGATTATCCAGCGAACGTTTCACCCCGACGGTTTCGCCGCCCTCGGGGTAGGCGAAGATCAGGTCGATGTCCGACGACAGGTTGAGCTCCATCGCGCCGAGCTTGCCCATGCCGAGGATGACCATCTGCTGCGGCTCGCCGCTGCGCCGGCCAGTCGGCACGCCGAACTGCTGACAATGCCGTGAGTACAACCATTGATAGGCCTGATCGATGCTGGCATCGGCCATGTCCGAGAGGTCGCGGCAGGTCTGGACCAGGTCGGCCTGACGGGTCAGGTCACGCCAGATGATCCGCACTTGCTGACGGGTGCGCTGGCGACGCAGGGCGCGACCGAGTTCGTCTTCCGTTTCAGCCGCATGCACCGCCGCCGCAATCTGCGCGCACAACTCGCCGGGGGCAAAACCGCGATCCAGTTCGCCGGACTGCACCAGCGCCAGCAACATCAAAGGGTCACGGACGCTCTGTTCAATCACGAAGTCGCTGGCGGCAGTGACGCGGGCGAATTGCGCCCAACGTTCAGGCGTCCAGTCAGACAGACCATGATCATCATCGAGCGCCTCGACGGCCGCACGGAACGACTGCTCGGCACGGGTGACAAACGGCAGGAGAATGCCGGGCAGTTCGGCAAGCGAAGGGAGGCTCATGGTCTATCCTTGATCGGCGTGTAGAGGGCTGCATGTAGTGATTCGGCAAAAAGCACTACGTGATCGACTGTCGAACAAAGGTTAGAAATAGCTGAAATTTCTATATTTTTGGCAGACAGCATCAAGCCTTCACCTTTCATGGTTGGCAAAAGACCAACCTTAACGATTATTCTCACAACGCAGCCGGAGACCACAAGCCGCTCATCTGTAGTTTTACTACTCGTCTATACATTCGAAAGGCTGAAATGCCCGATGATTTGTAGTAAAACTACACGCCGCCGGAACCTACCTCTCGGCAATCCAAGAATTTATATCGTCTGCCCACAAGGCCAGTCGCAAACTCAGGCAACCGATTCTGGAAGCCTTTCCGCCCTGGAGCAAGCCATGCAAGACCTCGATCCCGTCGAAACCCAGGAATGGCTGGACGCCCTGGAATCGGTTCTCGACAAAGAAGGCGAAGACCGTGCTCACTATCTGATGACCCGTATGGGCGAACTCGCAACCCGCAGCGGTTCGCAATTGCCTTACGCCATCACCACGCCATACCGCAACACCATTCCCGTTACCCACGAAGCACGCATGCCTGGCGACCTGTTCATGGAACGCCGCATTCGCTCGCTGGTACGCTGGAACGCGATGGCCATGGTGATGCGTACGAACCTGAAAGATTCTGACCTGGGCGGTCACATCTCCAGCTTCGCCTCCAGCGCCACCCTGTACGACATCGGCTTCAACTATTTCTTCCAGGCCCCGACCGACGAACACGGCGGCGACCTGATCTACTTCCAGGGTCACACCTCGCCAGGCGTTTACGCCCGTGCGTTCATGGAAGGCCGCATCACCGAAGACCAGATGAACAACTTCCGCCAGGAAGTGGACGGTCAGGGCCTGTCGTCCTACCCGCACCCTTGGCTGATGCCTGACTTCTGGCAGTTCCCGACCGTATCCATGGGTCTGGGCCCGATCCAGGCGATCTACCAGGCACGCTTCATGAAGTACCTGGAAGCCCGTGGCTTCATCCCGGAAGGCAAGCAGAAAGTCTGGTGCTTCCTGGGTGACGGCGAGTGCGACGAGCCGGAATCCCTGGGCGCAATCTCCCTGGCTGGCCGCGAGAAACTCGACAACCTGATCTTCGTCATCAACTGCAACCTGCAGCGCCTCGACGGCCCGGTTCGCGGCAATGGCAAGATCATCCAGGAACTCGAAGGCGTGTTCCGCGGTGCTCAGTGGAACGTGACCAAAGTCATCTGGGGCCGTTTCTGGGACCCACTGCTGGCCAAGGATGTCGACGGCATCCTGCAACGTCGCATGGACGAAGTCATCGACGGCGAGTACCAGAACTACAAAGCCAAAGACGGCGCGTTCGTGCGTGAACACTTCTTCAACTCGCCGGAACTCAAGGCGATGGTTGCAGACTTGTCCGACGACGAGATCTGGAAGCTCAACCGTGGCGGCCATGACCCGTACAAGGTCTACGCGGCGTACCACGAAGCGGTCAACCACAAAGAACAACCGACCGTCATCCTGGCCAAGACCATCAAGGGCTATGGCACCGGTGCCGGTGAAGCGAAAAACACCGCGCACAACACCAAGAAAGTCGATGTCGACAGCCTTAAGTTGTTCCGTGATCGTTTCGATATCCCGGTCAAGGATGATGAGCTGGAAAACCTGCCGTTCTTCAAGCCAGAAGAAGGCAGCGCAGAAGCTCGCTACCTGAGTGAGCGCCGCACTGCACTGGGCGGTTTCGTGCCACAGCGTCGCGCCAAGAGCTTCGACATCCCGACGCCGCCACTCGATACCCTCAAGGCTATCCTCGATGGCTCGGGCGACCGTGAAATCTCCACCACCATGGCCTTCGTGCGGATCCTGGCGCAGCTGGTCAAGGACAAGGAAATCGGTTCGCGCATCGTCCCGATCATCCCGGACGAAGCCCGTACCTTCGGTATGGAAGGCATGTTCCGTCAGTTGGGCATCTACTCGTCCGTCGGCCAGCTCTACGAGCCAGTCGATAAAGACCAGGTGATGTTCTACAAGGAAGACAAGAAGGGCCAGATTCTCGAAGAAGGCATCAACGAAGCGGGCGCCATGAGCTCCTTCATCGCTGCCGGTACCTCGTACTCCAGCCACAATCAGCCGATGCTGCCGTTCTACATCTTCTATTCGATGTTCGGCTTCCAGCGTATCGGCGACCTGGCCTGGGCTGCCGGCGACAGCCGTACCCGTGGCTTCCTGATCGGCGGCACCGCCGGCCGGACCACGCTGAATGGCGAAGGCCTGCAACACGAAGACGGTCACAGCCATATCCTGGCCGGCACCATCCCGAACTGCCGCACCTTTGATCCAACCTACGGCTACGAGCTGGCGGTGATCATTCAGGACGGCATGAAGAAAATGACCGAAGAGCAGCAGGACGTTTTCTACTACATCACCGTGATGAACGAGTCCTACCAGCAGCCTGCCATGCCGGCCGGTGTCGAGGAAGGCATCATCAAGGGCATGTACCTGCTCGAAGAAGACACCCGCGAAGCGGCGCACCACGTTCAGCTGATGGGCTCCGGCACCATCCTGCGTGAAGTTCGCGAAGCGGCGAAGATTCTGCGTGAGGAGTTTAACGTCGGCGCTGACGTATGGAGCGTGACCAGCTTCAACGAACTGCGTCGCGATGGCCTGGCCGTCGAGCGCACCAACCGTCTGCACCCGGGCCAGAAGCCGAAACTGAGCTACGTCGAAGAGTGCCTGAACGGCCGTAAAGGTCCGGTCATCGCTTCTACCGACTACATGAAGCTGTTCGCAGAGCAAATTCGTCAGTGGGTACCGTCCAAGGAATTCAAGGTCCTGGGCACCGACGGTTTCGGCCGCAGCGACAGCCGCAAGAAACTGCGTCATTTCTTCGAAGTGGACCGTCATTTCGTGGTGTTGGCAGCCCTGGAAGCATTGGCTGACCGTGGCGACATCGAACCCAAGGTGGTCTCTGAGGCTATCGCCAAGTTCGGTATCGACCCGGAAAAACGCAACCCACTGGACTGCTGAGGAGACACTCTGTGAGCGAACTCATTCGCGTACCTGACATCGGCAGCGGTGAAGGTGAAGTAATTGAACTGTTTGTGAAGGTCGGCGACCGTATCGAAGCCGACCAGAGCATCCTGACGCTGGAATCGGACAAGGCGAGCATGGAAGTGCCTGCGCCAAAGGCCGGCATTATCAAGAGCCTGAAAGTGAAGCTGGGCGATCGTCTGAAAGAAGGCGACGAACTGCTGGAACTGGAAGTCGAAGGTGCCACTGCTGCGGCCCCTGCGGCTGCCGCTGCACCTGCCGCGAAAGCTGAAGAGAAACCGGCCGCTGCTCCAGCCCCGGCCGCTCCGGCTGCTGCGCCGGCTGCCGCTTCGGTCCAGCAAGTGCACGTGCCGGACATCGGTTCGGCGGGCAAGGCCCAGATTATCGAGATCCAGGTCAAGGTCGGCGACACCGTCCAGGCTGATCAATCGCTGATCACCCTGGAATCCGACAAGGCCAGCATGGAAATTCCATCGCCTGCCGCTGGCGTGGTCAAGAGCATCAGCGTCAAGCTCAACGACGAAGTCGGCACCGGCGACCTGATCCTGGATCTGGAAGTGGCGGGTGCTGCGGCACCGGCTGCTGCCGCGCCAGCACAGGCGGCAGATCCGGCCGCTGCTCCGGCGCCTGCCGCTGCCGCTCCGGCTGCACCGGTTGCCGACAGCGTTCAGGACATTCACGTCCCGGACATCGGCTCGGCGGGCAAGGCCAAGATCATCGAAGTGCTGGTCAAGGCAGGCGACACCGTCACCGCCGACCAGTCGCTGATCACCCTGGAATCCGACAAGGCCAGCATGGAAATTCCATCGCCTGCCGCGGGCGTGGTGGAAAGCGTTTCCATCAAGCTTGATGACGAAGTCGGCACCGGCGATCTGATCCTGAAGCTGAAAGTCAAAGGCGCTGCACCTGTTACGGCTCCGGCTCCGGCGTCGGCTCCAGCCGCTGTGGCACCGAGCGCTCCGGCGCCAGCCGCCGCTGCTCCTGCGGCTCCAGCACCTGCGGCGGCTCCGGCCAAGCCAGGCGCCAAGGTTCACGCTGGCCCGGCTGTACGCCAACTGGCCCGTGAATTCGGTGTCGAGTTGAACGCGGTCAGCCCAAGTGGCCCGCACGGTCGTGTGCTGAAAGAAGACGTGCAGGTTTACGTCAAAGCGATGATGCAGAAGGCCAAGGAAGCACCGGCCGCTGCCGCGGGCGCAACCGGCGGCGCGGGCATTCCACCGATTCCGGTCGTGGACTTCAGCCGCTTCGGTGAAACCGAAGAAGTGCCGATGACTCGCCTGATGCAGATCGGTGCGTCGAGCCTGCATCGCAGCTGGCTGAACATTCCGCACGTGACTCAGTTCGATTCGGCTGATATCACCGAGCTGGAAGCGTTCCGTATCGCGCAGAAAGCGGTTGCAGAAAAGGCCGGCGTCAAGCTGACCATCCTGCCGCTGCTGCTCAAAACCTGCGCGCACCTGCTCAAGGAACTGCCGGACTTCAACAGTTCGCTGGCACCCAGCGGCAAGGCGATCATCCGCAAGAAGTACGTGAACATCGGTTTCGCCGTCGACACCCCTGAAGGCCTGCTGGTACCGGTCATCAAGAACGTCGACCAGAAAAGCCTTCTGCAGCTTGCGGCTGAGGCGGCTGCGCTGGCCGCCAAGGCCCGCGACAAGAAGCTCACTGCTGACGACATGCAAGGCGCCTGCTTCACCATTTCCAGCCTCGGCCACATTGGCGGCACCGGCTTCACGCCGATCGTCAACGCGCCGGAAGTGGCGATCCTCGGTGTTTCCAAGGCAACCATCCAGCCAGTCTGGGACGGCAAAGCTTTCCAGCCGAAACTGATGCTGCCACTGTCGCTGTCCTACGATCACCGCGTGATCAACGGCGCCGCTGCTGCACGCTTCACCCAGCGTCTGAGCAGCCTGCTGGCGGACATCCGCACCATCCTGCTGTAACACCGGCCGGCCCTCCTTCACCGGAGGGCCTGTCGCGTTCTACGCTTTCCGAGCGCCACGCTCGTACCTCAACCCCGCCAATTTGGCGGGGCTTTTTTTGCCTTGAAGAAAGTCTCTTTCCTACGTTCGCGGCTGAATTCGGCCACAACTCGAATCCACTTCGGCACGATTTTTTTTGCCTGCCACCCACTAGGCTTAGTTACACAAATGACAGACATAAAACTTATGTCAGTTTACTTGCTTAGTTAATACCCTTCGAACGGATTCGAACATGCTTAAACCTACCGTCGGCCCGATTATTGGCCACACTACAACTCATCATGCACGCATCTTTTTACGTGGCGAACTACAAAAATATACTTTGGTATTTGGTGGAATTCGTTATCGACGCAGCGGTGACACACCTTGGTCCAAAGGCATTTTCACGCAACTGACAAGTGCGCGTGACATGTGCGACGTCTATGCGCTAAACGACCTCGACGCCGATACCGAGTACGAATACCAAGCGGGCTGGTTCAGTCCCATGAGCCCTGTTCACACCGTGGAGACGATTCAGGAACTGCCGCTGCAATGGCCCAGGGAAATCTATCGTTTCAACACGCAGCCCGGGGAAATTACCGCGCCCCGGGCGTACATAGTCGGCTCATGCCGTTACCTGCGAATGACCGCCGGCATGCCATCGCTCCCACATCTGGGCGACCGGATCTTTGCCTCCATCACGAATCTGGCGCAGCGCGCCGAAACGCCCATCAGCGCCCTGTTGATGACCGGCGACCAAGTCTATATCGATGACTTGAACATCATCGCGCCTGATAGGGAATACAAGGAAATACTCAGCAAGTACCGCATAGCTTTTTCTCAACCTCATATTGCAAAGTTGATGTCCGGCACGCCGACTTACATGATCCTCGACGACCATGAAATCGAAGACAACTGGCCCGCCAATAAAAACAAAAACGACGACTATCTATACAACAATGCCATCGCCGCTTATGAGTTATATCAAGCCAGCCACAGCCCGGCCCATGAGTTACTTAAAGATGGAAACATCTATCGCCCCCTGGAGCGCTATTGGTACCAATTCACCAACGGTGATATCGAATGGTTTGTCACCGACAGCCGGACCCGGCGCAATCTGGCGGCCAGCGACCGGCGCATTCTCGATGAAGAGCAGGAAAGTGCTTTATGTGACTGGCTGATTCACAGCCCGGCGCGGGTCAAATTCGTCGTCACCAGCGTCATGTTCTACCCCGACCGAAAACGCCTGGGCGATGACGCCTGGAAAGCCTTTCCGGAACAACGCCTACGGTTGCTGGAGACTATTCGCACGCACCGCATCAAGAACGTATTCTTCGTGTCCGGCGATGTGCACGGCTCCCTCACCAGCCGACTGACCCACAGCGAAGAACCGGACTTCGAGGTTCACACCATCGTCTCCTCGCCGCTGTGCAACAGCAAACTGCTGCCCTATGCCAAGGCCTCCACCTTCATCCTCGATCAGCCACTGCAGCGAACTGCCGCGGGAGACTATCGGCATGAACTGACCAGCAAAGTGATCAGCCAGGACAACTTTGCCCATCTGGTTGTCGGGCCCGAGCAGATTCGCGTCAGTTATCACGATCGGGACGGCAAGCCCCTGCAAACGGTGAACATCAGGTTGCGTTAGGACCGATACGGCCAACTGCATTAGTTTTCGGGGCTGACTGAAGAAAAAATCGCCTCTGCCGACACATTCTTATAGCACTTGGCCTTCATGTCTCTTGTCAGTCGGTGTCGCAATGATGCAACCTTGCCGCAGGCAACAGTAAAGAGGGCGAGAGCCCGGCGCGATCAGCACATTCGAAGCGAGTTTCCCTCAATGAAAAGCCAACCTGATGCCGCCAGCCGTATGGTGGCCGAGGTAGTGACGCAGTTGCCTGTGCCCTCGCGGCTCGGCATGCTGCGTTTCGAACGGCTGAATGAACCAAGCTGGGCACTGCTGTTTCTCGATCCCAATTGCGAGCGACAGTTCGGCCTGCCAGCGGTGGAGCTCTGTGCCCTGGTCGGCTCGCCCTACGCCAGTTTGATGGAACCCGAAGCGCGCTATCAGCTGCATGACGCCGTCCAGCAGCAACTCGCCGATAGTCCGCATTACCTGATCCGCTACACCTTGCACACCGCCGCAGGCACCTTGAGCCTGCTGGAAATGGGCGAAGCTTACAAACAACACAATAGACACTTGCTGCGCGGCTATCTGCTGGTGGTCGACGGTCTGTTCGAGGGCGAACCGCTGATCCCGGCGCTGGACCTGGAAACCCAGAACTCGCGCTTGCAGATTGCCCTGGAACTCAATCAGCGCGCCCAACAGGAACAGCTCCTGCATCTGGATCGCGTGCGCGCGCAGCAAGACTTGATCCTGCTGCTGACCCGCCAGCGTTACAGCAGCGGCAATTCCCTGCAAGAAGCCGCCGAACTGATCACCCGCAGCGCCTGTGACATCTACGAAATCGACTGCGCCAGCCTGTGGAACCTCGAAGATTCAATGCTGGTACCGATCTCGGCGTACCACCGCGCTACTCAGGAATACGCGTTGCCGGAGCCGATCGACATCAGCGGCTTCCCCGATTACATGGACGCGCTGCACGGCAGCCGTGCGATCGATGCCCATAATGCGATTCGCGACCCACGCACCCGGGAAATGGCCGAGAGCCTGCGCCCGCGCGACGTGAACGCGATGCTCGACGCCAGCATTCGTGTCGATGGCCAGGTGGTCGGCGTGCTCTGCCTGGAACAAACGGGGGCGACCCGCGCCTGGCAGTCTGACGAGATCGCCTTCGCCGGCGAGCTGGCAGACCAGTTTGCCCAGGTCATTAACAATCACAACCGCCGCACCGCCACCAGCGCCCTGCACCTGTTCCAGCGCGCGGTAGAGCAAAGTGCCAACGCCTTTTTGCTGGTCAACTGCGATGGCGTGGTGGAGTACGTCAACCCGAGCTTCACTGCGATCACCCAGTACAGCACCGAAGAAGTCCACGGCCATCGGCTGTCGGAACTGCCCGCCCTGGAAAACCTCAGCGAACTGCTGTTCGACGCACCTTCGGCGCTGGCCAAGAGCAATAGCTGGCAGGGCGAATTCAAAAGCCGCCGCAAAAACCTCGAACCCTACTGGGGCCAGCTGTCGATTTCCAAGGTCTACGGCGACAACCGCGAGCTGACGCATTACATCGGCATCTACGAAGACATCACCCAGACCAAGCTCGCTCAGCAGCGCATCGAGCGCCTGGCCTACACCGACAACCTGACCAACCTCGGCAACCGCCCGGCGTTCATTCGCAACCTCGATGAACGCTTCGCCCGGGACAGCGACACGCCGATCAGCCTGCTGTTGGTGGACATCGACAACTTCAAACGGATCAACGACAGCCTCGGCCACCAGACCGGTGACAAGTTGCTGATCAGCCTGGCCCGCCGTCTGCGCAACAGCCTGATCCCGAGCGGCAGTCTGGCGCGTTTCGCCAGTAACGAATTCGCCGTGCTGCTGGACAACACCGACCTCGCGATGGGCCAGCAAGTCGCCAATCAACTGCTGACAACCCTCGACAAACCGATGTTCGTCGACAACCAGCTGATCAGCGTCACCGGCTCCGTGGGCCTTGCCTGCGCGCCGCTGCATGGCCGCGATCCACAAACACTGATGCGTAACGCCGGGCTCGCGCTGCACAAGGCCAAGGCTAACGGCAAACATCAGGTCCAGGTGTTCACCGAAGCGCTGAACGCCGAAGCCAGCTACAAACTGTTCGTCGAGAACAACCTGCGACGCGCCCTGACCCAAAACGAGCTGGACGTGTTCTATCAGCCCAAGCTCTGTCTGCGCAGCGGTCGCTTGCTGGGCATGGAAGCGCTGCTGCGCTGGAACCATCCGGAAAAAGGCATGATCCGTCCGGACCAGTTCATCAGCGTCGCCGAAGAAACCGGGCTGATCATTCCAATCGGCAAATGGATCGCGCGCCAGGCGTGTCGCATGAGCAAAGCGCTGACGGCTGCGGGCCTGGGCAAACTGCAGGTGGCGATCAACCTGTCACCCAAGCAGTTCTCCGACCCGGATCTGGTGTCGTCGATCGCCAACATCCTCAAGGAGGAAGCGCTGCCGGCGAACCTGCTGGAGCTTGAACTGACCGAAGGCCTGCTGCTGGAAGCCACCGAAGACACCCACTTGCAGCTCGACCAGCTCAAGCGCCTGGGCCTGACCCTGGCCATGGACGACTTCGGCACCGGTTACTCGTCGCTCAGTTACTTGAAAAAATTCCCAATCGATATCATTAAGATTGATCGAAGCTTCATTCACGAAATCCCGGACAACCAGGACGACATGGAAATCACCTCCGCGGTGATCGCCATGGCCCACAACCTGAAACTCAAGGTCGTGGCTGAGGGCATCGAGACGGCCGAGCAGTTGGCTTTCCTGCGCCGTCACCGCTGCGACGTCGGCCAGGGCTACCTGTTCGACCGACCGATCCCGGGCTCAGAGCTGATAGAAAAGCTCAAGCGCTACCCGCGCGGCCCAATCGCCTGACAGCGGCGCTGCACTCGGGCAAACTGCGTGTCTGACATTTCAACCTGACTGAGGGGACTGATCATGGTTCTGCGCTCGGAAATTCTGGTGAACAAAAACGTGCTCCCGACTAAAGAACAAGCTCTGCCTGGCCGCGAAACGCCAATGAACCTGCCGGAAAAACACTTCGTCCACGACGCCCCGCTGCTGGGTCCGTTCGTCACCGATGTGGATTTCGCTATCTTCGGCCTGGGCTGCTTCTGGGGTGCAGAACGCAAGTTCTGGCAGCGTGAAGGCGTGGTCAGTACGGTGGTGGGTTACGCCGGCGGCTTCACGCCAAACCCGACGTATGAAGAAGTCTGCTCGGGCCTGACCGGCCACAGCGAAGTGGTATTGGTGGTCTACGAGCCGGCGAAAGTCAGCTATGAAGAGCTGCTGAAAATGTTCTGGGAATTGCACAACCCCACTCAGGGCATGCGTCAGGGCAACGACATTGGCACGCAGTATCGTTCGGTGATCTACGCCACCAACCCAACCCAGCTGGCAGCCGCCAAGCACAGCGCGCAAGTGTTCCAGGCTGAGTTGACCAAGGCTGGCAAAGGCACCATCACCACCGAAATCGACGAAGCGCCGACGGTCTACTTCGCCGAGGCGTATCACCAGCAGTACCTGGCCAAGAACCCTGAAGGGTATTGCGGGATTGGTGGCACAGGCGTGACCTGCCCGATCTGACCCCACAAAGCAAAAGATCGCAGCCTTCGGCAGCTCCTACAGGGTTTTGTGTAAACCCGTAGGAGCTGCCGAAGGCTCGGGCCGCGTTCGGACGATCTTTTGATCTTGCTTGTCGGTTCGCCTTATTCGGCAATCAACCAATCCATCTGCCACCCACCCTGGGTCTGCCCAAGCTTCTTGGACAACCACGGCAGTAACTCACGCAATTCCTCTTCCAGCCCCCACGGCGGATTCGCAATCGCCAACCCGGACCCGTTCAGACTGTTCGGCGTGTCCAGCGGATGCACCAGCAACTCCACCCGCAACAACTTCGGCGCGCCCGTGCCAGCCAGATCCTGATAGAAACGCCGCAACATGCGCTGGTCCTTCACCGGGTACCAGATCGCCGCCACCGTTTGGCGCATCCGGCCAACCGCCTCTTTCAACGCCGCCGCACAGCGCTGCATTTCATCCAGCTGCTCAAACGGCGGATCAATCAACATCACCGCCCGCTTCTCCTGCACCGGCAACATCGCCCGCGGCACATGCCAACCTTCGCCCAAGTGCACCTTCACCCGGCGGTCGCCCGCCATATTGTCCTTGAGCAGCACACCGTCTTCCGGGTGCTTCTCGTTGAGCATCACCCGATCCTGCGGCCGCGTCAGCCGCCGCGCCAATTCCGGCGAGCCCGGGTAATAGCGCAACTGGCCATCCGGGTTCATGTCGTGCAGCACCTTCATGTAATCGGCAGTCAGTTCCGGCAGATCCGGCTGATCCCACAACCGCGCGATGCCTTCCAGGTACTCCCCGGTGCGGCTCGCCTGATCACCCTGCAGGTCATACAGACCAATGCCGGCGTGAGTGTCGAGATAGGCAAACGGCTGCTCCTTGCGCGACATCAAGGCGATGAGGCGGGTCAAAGTCAGGTGTTTGAACACATCGGCGTGATTGCCGGCATGGAAGGCGTGACGATAATTCATGATTGCTCCTGCGAAGGCCGGGAAGTTTACCTTGTACCGAGGCGAACGTCAGGGCCTCACAGCCGAGCGGGCAGTGACACCACACAAACCCTGTGGCGAGGGGGTTTACCCCCGTTGGGCTGCGGAGCAGCCCCAAAACCAAGCACATCGGTGTAACCGACAGAACCGGGTTGCACGTTTTGGGGCCGCTACGCTGCCCAGCGGGAGCAAGCTACCTCGCCACAACAGCGTCCGGCGCTACTCCGAACGCCGCGCTTTCAACTGCCGCCCCAGCACATCCAGCACATCACACCCATCCCGCAACGGAATGGCGCAGAGCAATGCAAAGTCACTAAGGATGAAAGACTGACATTCGACCGAGCCACGCATCGACAGGTTTTCCATTACTTGGGTGACGGCGCGGATTCGATAGTTGGCCGCGTCGTATAAAACGTCGAGTGGTGCAAGGGTATCGACGAACAGCGTAGGCATGTCGTCGTAGTTGCTGGTAAGCGCCATGAAGCGGTTTTCGGGGGGCGGGGTTGGTTTTTCGTAGGGTGGATCGTGTTTAATTGTTGGCATTAGAAACTCCCAAAGAATAATGGAGCTGCCATAAGCCTTCCTACAGGCTAGGGTGGCAGCTATGCGCGAGGTAGGAATATCGAGACCTTTGGGAAAACTCGACCACGCCGAAGCGTGCCCGCGCATAGCCGCCTCAAATTGATATTACGGACGCATGTTAACGGCCGCAAACCAAGCATTGACGCTATGAGCATCCCATCGGTCTTGAAGGGTTCCTACACCCCACCACTGAATTTTCAGTGACCGCCAAAGACTATCGATGGAACACATTTCAAACCAGTTCATGAAGTCCGCTGCAGGTTGAAAGAAACTTCTGATGACGACGTCCGGCTTTTCGCAGTCATCACGAGAATTTTAAACACCACCTGATTCAGTCTGTTGTGCTGGCAATTAGTGCGCTCAGAGTTCGACGCTTGGGATTCCAAATAGTCAGGCACCACACCCCCCACCATTCCAAACCCGCATAAAAATAATTGCTCCACGGCTCTACATTTGAAACTTTATCTTCATTGGCATCCATACCGGTACTAAACCCCTCGACCCAATTTACTACAGCGACATCATTCGACTCGTTCAAACCAAGGAGCTCGCACCATTCTTTAAAGACGGACTGAGCCTCCGCTTTACCTTTTTTAAATCTCGCACGATATGGTGGATTTAAAAAGCAGGCATACAGTGCCAACCGCTCAAAAATATCGGCTCTATCAGTCAAGGTCAGATTTCGAATCTCATCCCTACTTAATGGCGTAGCTATGGCGTCTTCTAAATCCCAACTAATCAGCGGCTCTGGAAAATCCTCATACTTTGGATCCTTTGTGAGATTCTGGTGCCACTGTAGCGCTTCCTTCATCAGCGCGTCATGAAGTGCAGTCAACGCTTGCCGATGCGTGGCCTCAACTACTTCAATCGCAGATTCGGGCGCGAGAACAACAAACTGGAAAACGCATCCGGCGTCATACATTCGCTTATACAATGATGCAGTTTTTTCCTCTTCAATAATTCTCAACACAAATAAAGCCACCTTTATCCAAAATGTCAATACGGGCCACTGACAATCAAGCTAAAAATCACCTAAATTATTTACCAACTGGTAGGATCTTCAAGACTGGCCTTTTGAAGGTCTTCTTTCCACTCGATAGTTGCCAATCGATAAATATCTTCAAAAAAAGCTCTTGTGTTTTCCATTTTATCCCACCCACAGGGGAATGAGGAATATGCCTCTGGATCATACTTAAAAAGCGACTGAAAATCGTAGCTTGTGTCCTGAAGCGCTACTTCCAAACACTTATAAAGCAAAAAGCGATGTCGATAGGTCCGATTTCTCACCAGACAATACCTGAGTATTAATTTCTCCCTATCCAACGGATCATTCGGATTAAATTTCTCCAACTCATCTCCAAGAGTTTCTTCCCGATCATAAATATCGAAACACCCCAAAAAATATGAAGGCGTCGGAATGTATGGCTGCCCAGTACCAGGATCGATAAACATAACTCCCCTCACTTAACCGGATACAACGTAAACGGTATATCTTTACTATTAAACTTCATCTCGAAGCCGTTCAACTTAATAAGCTTCGGATTTTCTTTTGACTTAGCATTTGGTACGTACCCTTCCCCGGCGCCCGGAAGTTCCATTCTGACAATGTTGTTACCCTCAAGGTCTATCCCGGTAAATTTAGGCAGCCCCCGTTCCGTCCTCGTGGTCGCAAGAGTGTAAGCCTCAAACATCAACTCCCAACTGCTAAATCTTGAGCTTGGATTACCACGTTGGTGCCTGGGTCTTCTACCGGTTATCGGATTCGTACCATCAATAGCTCGCTGCTTCCATTTGGCATCTGGTACCGCTGGACTATGTTTCCCCACCATATGCATGCGCTGGCTTTTATCCAACCGTCTAATTTCGTTCTCGGCAAGCTCTGCTGCACTTAACTTAGGCTTCGGTAACTCGGGCTCACCCCCATCAACCTTAGCGCCAGCCGTATCATCCGGCGCCCCACACCCAGGCTTGTTCGGCGGCGGACAGTTCCCGCTCAACCCCAACGGATCAACCCACCCCGTCGGATTCAGCGCGTACCGGTACTGGTTCAGCCCTCCCGCCAACTTGACGGGATCCGGTGTCAGGTACCGCCCGACATCCGGATCATAGTACCGATGCCGGTTGTAGTGCAGGCCGCTCTCGGGGTCGAAGTATTGGCCCTGAAAACGCAGCGGCTGTTCGAGCTGCTCTCCCCCGCCATACGTTAGGCGGGTAACTTTCCCGTAGGTGTTGTACTTCGCTGACCAGACGATTTCGCCACCGTAGTCCGTCAGCTCCTGCGGCGTACCCAGATGATCGAGCTGGTAGTAAAACGGACAAGCCTTGCGCGGGCCTTTGCCGTCGAGCATCGCTAACGGTCTGAAGCTACCGGGTTCGTAGACGTAGCTGCGGTAGTGTTCGCGACAGCTTTCGGCGACGAGGTGGTCGCCTTGCCAGAAGAATTGTGTGGTTTTGCCGTCGACGGTTTTGGCGATGCGGCGGCCGAAGGCATCGTAACGATAGTTGGCGTGGCGGCCGTCCGGGGTCGTAATGCCGATCAGGCGATGCTGGCAATCGTAGGCGTATTCGGTGACGAGTTTTTGTCCGGTGCCGCGACGTTCGCGGATGAGGTTGCCGAAGGCGTCGTAGTCGTAGTGGCGGTCGCCTTGCATGAGCAGGCGGTTGCCTTTTACGGTTGCGATGCCGGGACGATCCTGCATTAGCAAATTGCCCGCCGGGTCGTGAGCGAAGGTTTGCGGTGGGTCGTCGCGGGTGTTCCGTACGCGAGTCAGGCGGTTGAGCGGGTCGTAGTAATAGCTGCGCTGACCGTGGCGGCTGTCGGCGAGGGTCGCGAGGTTGCCGTTGACCGCGTAGGTGTAGTGGCGCAGGTACAGCGGTCGGGATTGCTGGTTGATCGCGTGGGCCTGCAACCGGCCCTGGTCGTCGTAGTGGTAGTGGCTGGTGAGCTGGCCTTGCTGGCGCTGTTGTTCGCGGCCAACAGTGAATTGGTGAGTGGTGAGTCGCGCGCCATTGAGGTCGATGGCGCTTAGCGCGCCGCCCTTTTCGTGGTGGTAGGCGAGTTTGCTGCCGTCCGGCAGGCGCAGCCGGTTGAGCTGCCCGCAGGCGTCGTAGCCATAGCGCAAGGTGCCCCAACCTTGGTGTTCGGTGATCAGGCGATCCTGTTGGTCGTACTCAAACTCCAGCGGATGATCGTGACCGTCGTCGACGCTGATCAGCCGGCCGAGGCTGTCGTAGCGGTATTCGACTTTGATGCCATCGGGCAGCGTCTTGGCCAGCAACCGTCCTGCCGAGTCTCGCTCATAAGCGGTAACCAGTTGCGAGCCGTCATCGCCAAATTCGGTTTTCGCCAGCAGATGGCCGTTGAGGTCGTAGGCATACGCCGTGCGTTGACCATCGAAGCCGGTTTCCTGTCGGATCAATCCGCTGGGCGTGTAATCCAGCAGATATTTTTCGCCGGATTCGTTTTCGATTTCCGTCAGTAATAGCTGCGCGTGGTCGTAGCGATAACGCAGCCGGGTGCCGTCGGGATTGATCCGGCGACTGACCAGGTGCAAATCGTCGAGATATTCGTAGCGCGTGACATGACCCAGCTCATCGCGTTCGGCGGTGATCTTGCCGTAGGCGTTGTAGCTGAAGGCGCGCGTGGCGCCCGTAGGAAGTGTCGTCTGAATCAGTCGTCCGACGGCGTCCCACGCGTAACGAGTGACGGCGCCGTGTTCGTCCTGATCGGTAATTCGCCGACCCAGTGCGTCGTAGGAAAACCGCCGCTGGCCGCCGTCCGGCAACGTCTCTTCGAGCAACTGCCCCAAGGCATTCCAGACAAAGACATGTCGGCTGTTGTCCGGATACCGGATCGACAGCAACTGCCCTTTTTCATCGTAGTGATAGTGGGTGACATGCCCGTCAGGATCGGTCGCCTCGGTGACATCGCCCTGGGCATTGCGCTGGTATTTCCAGATGGCTTTGCCGCGATATCGCGCATGCAGGAAACCATTGCGATATTCATAGGACGTTGGCTCATCTTTCGGCGGAATCAGCGCCACCAGCCGTCCGACTTCGTCGTAGTGGTATTCGGTGACAGCACCCAGCGGATCCTGCTCGGCAATCAGCCGGCCTTGTTCGTCATAGGCCTTGAGCTGTTCGCCGCCATCCAGCCCGACCTTGCGCACCAGCCGCGCCCGGTCGTCGTGCTGGTAAAGCTCCTCGCTGCCATCGCTGTTGTGGACGGTGACGCTGCCCTGATCATCCCAGACATACCGCGCCTCCATCTGCGCAAACGACGCCCAGTGCCGGACGCATCGCGCCGCCTTGCCGGACCTTTCCCACGCCCAGAAGAAACTCGCCCCACCGGCCAGTTGCCGCTGCAGGATGACGTGCTGATCGTCGTAGTCGTAGCGCTCGCTTTCGTCGGCGGCGTTGGTAGCTTCGATCAGTTGCCCGCGTTCGTCGTAGCGGTAACTGATCAGCGTTTGTTCGGTGATCCAGGCCTCGCCCAACGTGTCCGCCGGGACAAAACGCTGGTAGTCGACGGCCACCAGATGGCGGCGGTCATAACGCAAGAGCAAGGCGCGGCCGGCACCGTTGTCGAGGCGTTGGATGCGCTCCTGACGGTCGCGGGTGATGCGCAAGCGGTTGTCGTAAGCGTCGCTGATCGCGGTCAATCGACCGTTGATGAAGTGATAGAAACGCGCGTCATCGCCCGCCTGGGCGAGGATCAGTTCTTCAGGTTTGTCACCCAGAAAAATCGCCGCACGCGAGAGGCTGTTGTGGATCGCCGGGCGTTCAGCATTCGGCAACGGGAAAGCAGTGCGACGGTTTTCGTGGTCGATCCAGATCACCGAATCGCCGTCGATTTCCAGGCGATGCGCGAGGCTGTGGCTCCAACCAAAACCGAGGCCGCAATCGATTTCGACGGCACTGGTGCGATAGAGCCGGGTGAAGTCGAACGTCAGGACGCCGTCCAGCGAACCGTCGGTGAGGGTCAGCAGTTCTTCGCCGGTGACCATCGACACCGGGCATTTGTTGGTGGCGGTATTATCGACGGCGTCGGCGCTGTCGCCGTTGGGGTTTTTCGCTTGGGTCGGGGCGTCTTCGTGGTGTTGTTTTTGCAGGAAGGTGGTGTTGCTTTTGGCATCCCAACGCAGCTGCATATGACCGTTTTTGAGACCGCCAGCAACGCCCCGTGCAGCGACCTTTTTGTAGCGGTCGACGTAGGTCATGAAGCCGTTAACAACGGTAGAGATAGCTTTGACGAAACCCAGTACAGCGCTGATGAACCGAGCGCCGTAGTGGGCAAGCCGCATGCTCAAGTAGGCAATCCCCGCCCCCGCGCCAGCGAAGGTCAGGACCACCCCGATCAGCATGTCGAGGAGCAGTTGCACTACCACCGTGGAAATGGCTTCGGCGGTTTTTCCGGCGATCTCGCTGGGCGGCAGCATTTCCAACCAGAGGCTGGCGGTTCGCAACAGCAAACACAGCGCCGCTTCGTCACTGGCCAGCAGCTGGACTTTCGCCATCATGGCTGGCGCTGATTTCGCGAGATTGACCAGCTCGTCAGCACTGCTGCCTAAACGACCAACAAATTTGCCGGGATCCTGGAGGATTTCCGAGAGCAGGCCGATGCTGTCCCACACACCTATGATCGCGGCCCAACTTCCCGCGAGCATTCCGTTACCCGCTGCGGCAAAAGCCGATTGTGACCATTGCGGCCTGAACGCCTTCCACTCATTGCGCAGCCAATCTTCCAGTTGTTGAGTCAGGCCATCGTAAGACTTAAACAGCTCATTGACTTGTTCGGGGGTCACTTCGCTGTGGACATGTACGCGGTAGAACTTGCCGGGCTCACCTTTGAACTGTCCTTTGCCGTTTTTATCAAGCCCGACCGTCTTTCTTGCACTCCCATCAACGGCAATCACATCAACATCAATGTTCCCCAGCGGAATGTCATAAACCGATTCGAACTTGCTCTCAATTTCCAGAATTCCGTTCTGCGGACACTGCGCAACACTGGAGAAAAAATCGTCATCGCTTTTACTCACCGAGGTGGTGGTATCGCCCAGTTTGACCTGCCGATCCATGTCCATCAGGGAAGGTAGGTCTAATGCGCGACTGACCGTGTCCGCCGTGCGACTTAAAAATCCCCGAAGTTGCTCGCGATACACACCCAACGTGTCCTTGAAACCGTCGAGCTCCTGCTCAATCCGAACGCTCTGATCCATCAGTCCAGCTCCGCTATCAGGTAATCCACCAAGGCTGATTTCGGTGCTGGCGGCAGGTCTGGCGCCTCAAGAAAGTTCGCAACCTTGTTCCGTATAACGTTTTCGGAAAACGCCTCGAACAGATCAGGACGGTCCTCGCTCAGCCACTTGAGCAAGTTATTCAACCGAGTGGTGTTTGATTGCTCGGCAAGTTGATCCAGCAGCGCTACGGGAACTTCCCACCATGGAAAAACCCGGCTAGTTTTAAGCGCGTCACCACCGATTTCGATCGCCTGGTCGTTGATCAGGCAGCGCCCGACTACAGGCAGCAGTTGAGCGACATCGACCTCGGCAGACTGAAGAATCGGCAACAAATAACGCCCGTCCCAAAAGCGAAAAAACACCGCGTTGCCATTGGGTAAAAGAACTTGCGTGAGGCTGCGTAAATGTTCGATCAGTACGTCTTGAGTCGAGGAAGAAACCGCCAGCCAACCCCAGTCGCGACACTCGGTCGTCGCGACCCAATCCAGAAACTCACTGCCAGCCGAGACGATTCCGACATAGGGCATGACCGGTTCCCACTCGGCGTAAACGGTGTCCGCCCAGATCGGGCTTGGCGCATGCAGAGGATTGGAGCTTTGCCATGCTTTAAACGGCGCAGCGGAGCTGGCATTGCTGAAAATCGCGAATAGCTGCTCGGAAGGATTCAGCGGTTGGCGCTCCAGCCATTCGCGAGGTGACAGATAATCAGGTTGCACAGACACCGTCCTTGCAGCGCTCGCATTCTTCGCAGAACGGCGCATCGCCTTTGAGGGTCAGAAACTGTGCGACGCTAAGTGCAGCGAGTTTTCGTTGAGTGCTCTTTGCACCCATTGCCGGCATGGGTGCGCCACCGAGCTGGATCGGCACGCTGCTGAAAATTCCTGCGGGGCTGATGTTGATCCAGTGCCCGCCCGCCTGAATCGTCGCGCTGGCACCGCCGTCGATGACAATTTGCTGGCCGGCCCTGGCATGAAATTGCCCACTGGCCTTGAGAGTCTGGCTGTTGACGCGAATGTGCCGGTCACCGTGAACGTGCAGGTTATCGTTTGCACCAATGACAGCACTGCGCTGGCTTTCGACCTGAACGTGCATGTCGTTCAGCACATGCTGAGTCCAGTTTCGCTGCGCCCGCAGGTAGATTTCCTCGGCGCCTTTACGATCCTCGATGCGCAATTCGCTGTGACCGCCGCCGCCCGGACTACTCTGACTGCGGAAAATACTGCGAGTCTTGTCAGCCGGCAGATTCAGCGGCGTCGAGTTGGCACCATTGGGCAGGCAGCCCATGACCAGCGGCTTGTCCACATCGGCATCGACGAATCCCACCAGCACCTCCATGCCGACCCGTGGAATCAGCCCGGTGCCGTAGCCGTCATGCGCCCAGCCCGTGGCAACGCGCAGCCAGCAACTGGAATGTTCATTACGCTTTCCGTCACGATCCCAGGCGAGCTGAACCTTGACGCGGCCGTACTCGTCACAGTGAATCTCGCTGTCACTCGGGCCTGTTACCACAGCCGTTTGATAACCGGTGAAAGAGGGCTTCCCGATCAGAGGTGGACGAAACGAAACATCCCACGGCGTTGCCAGAAACGTATTGCAATAGCCCTGGAAATCATCCGTTCCGCTACCGCTGGCCGTCTCTTCCAGCACTTGCGGCTGACGGCCACGGTGTTCGATCTCGGTGATCAGCCACAAATCATTCCATGCCTGACGCGGATGCTCGGTCAGGTGTAGGAAATGCCCACTGACCAAAGCAGATTCATCACCCCGACCTTCAGCCTGACGATAATCCGCGTTGTGGCGTTCAAGTGTTCGTCGAGCGAGATCCTTGCCGTGTTCACGATCATTGAATTGTCCGGGAAAGTGGTAATCCTCAAGCGTCGGCAGTTGCCCATTGTCGATTCGGCTTTCAAGTTGCAGCCCAGGTTTATGGAATTCGTAATCGCGACGCACTACCGCCGTGGTGCGGGTTTCCAGTCGTACATTGAAGCGATTGACCGCAGGCGCGTTGGCAGCCATTCCGGCGTCAGGCAAGAAAAGCGTCGGCCCCGCTATTAAAGGGAAAACCGTCTGATCATCACCAAACACCAGCAAATGCCCGTCGAGGCTGTGCTGAAAGTGGTAGTGAATGCCGACCTCGGCGCACAAGCGCTGGATGAACACGAGATCGCTTTCCGCGTATTGCACGCAGTACTCGCGTTCGGGGTATTCGCTGCCGAGTTGAAATTCGAACGCATCACGCTGGATGCCATGGTCCTCGAGGATCCGCGCGATGATCGTCGGCACGCTTTTGTGCTGGAAGATTCGCTGATTGATGCGCTGGTCAAGGTAGGTCAGACGCGGGACAAGGCTGACCTGGTAATGCGTCAGACGCTGGCCGGAATCGCCTTGGCCAACCCGAAATATCTGACCGTGAATGCCGGAACCTTGCGCGTCGAAACTCAGAAATGCCTGACGATGCAGGAGGCTTTCGAGTTCGATGTCCGGTCGCTCGCTGACCAGTTGCAGCTCAAAACGGTAGGGCTGGCTGATGGCTTCCTTGCCGGTGAACTCAAGCACCTTGAGTTCATTCCGGTCGCCGTCGACAGTCAGTGTGAAGCGCGATTGGTTGGCAAGAGCGAACATCCGATGTGTCTCTGCAGAACGAAGGCGGGCGATTCTGCATGAGCGAAAACGGGTGTTACTGGAGGGACAGGAAAATCAGATTTACCCTACTTTTTTAGAGATTTATCCTTCAAAAGTTGGGACAGAGAACTACATACATTCCCTTCGTAATCACCATGTCCCCTGTGGGAGCGAGCTTGCTCGCGATTGCGGTTGTTCATTCAACATTGATGTCGACTAACCCGACGCTATCGCGAGCAAGCTCGCTCCCACAGGGTAACTTCAATACCTCGGGCCTGGTGCAGGCCCAAAAAAACGGCCCGCCTCCTAAAGGAAGCGGGCCGTTCTCATGTCGGGCGAAAGGTCAGAGCCTCAGCTCGTCCCGATCACTTGTTCAAGCGGAAATCAGCCTCGGCAGCAGCGAAACGCTGAAGCATGCCGTGAGTCGGCGTGCCCAGTTTGCTGACGATGTAGATCGCCAGGCTGGCGAAGATGAAACCAGGGATAATTTCGTACAGACCCAGCAGCTCGAAGTGTTTCCACACGATCACGGTGATCGCGCCAACCAGGATGCCGGCCAGTGCGCCGTTGCGGGTCATGTCTTTCCAGATGACGGAGATCAGGACGACCGGACCGAACGCAGCACCGAAACCAGCCCAGGCGTAGCTGACCAGACCCAGTACGCGGTTTTCCGGGTTGGCGGCCATCGCGATGGCGATCAGGGCAACCAGCAGCACCATGGCGCGACCGACCCAAACCAGCTCCAGTTGGGATGCCGATTTACGCAGGAAGGTTTTGTAGAAGTCTTCGGTCAGGGCGCTCGAGCACACCAGCAACTGGCAGCTCAGGGTGCTCATCACAGCAGCCAGAATGGCCGACAGCAGGACACCGGCGAGCCATGGGTTGAACAGGATTTTCGCCAGTTCGATGAACACACGCTCGTGGTTTTCGGTCACTGGAGCGGCCACATCAGGGTGCGCCGAGAAATAAGCAATACCGAAGAAACCAACAGCAACGGTACCGCCCAGGCACAGGATCATCCAGGTCATGGAGATACGGCGAGCGTTGGCGATCGACTTCACCGAATCCGCGGCCATGAAACGCGCCAGGATGTGCGGTTGGCCGAAGTAACCCAGGCCCCAGCCCATCAGCGAGATGATGCCGATGAAGGTGGTATTTTTCAGCATGTCGAAGTTGCTGGCGTCTTGCGCTTCGATGGCCAGGAACGTGGTGTCGACGCCGCCGGTGGCCAACAGCACGATGATCGGCGTCAGCAACAGGGCGAAGATCATCAGCGTCGCTTGTACGGTGTCAGTCCAGCTCACCGCCAGGAAACCGCCGACGAAGGTGTAGGCAATCGTCGCCGCAGCACCGGCCCACAGCGCTGTCTCGTAGGACATGCCGAAGGTGCTTTCGAAAAGACGGGCGCCAGCCACGATGCCGGATGCGCAGTAAATGGTGAAGAACACCAGGATCACGACCGCGGAGATGATCCGCAGCAGGCCGCTTTTGTCTTCGAAACGGCTGGAGAAGTAGTCCGGCAGGGTCAGTGCATCGCCGTTGTGCTCGGTCTGCACGCGCAGACGGCCGGCGACGAACAGCCAGTTCAGGTAAGCACCGACGATCAGGCCGATGGCGATCCAGCTTTCGGACAGCCCGGACATGTAGATGGCACCCGGCAGGCCCATCAACAACCAGCCGCTCATGTCGGAGGCGCCGGCGGACAATGCAGTCACGACGCTGCCCAGGCTGCGACCGCCCAGAATGTAGTCAGAAAGGTTGTTGGTGGAGCGATAGGCCATGAAGCCGATCAGCACCATTGCTGCGATGTAGATCACGAACGTGATCAGGGTTGGATTGCTTACGCTCATTAAGTGATGCCCTGGCTTTGTTTTTATGTAGCGGCAGAGTGTGAAACGCCGACAAACGACAATGTTTGATCAGACGATTTCCGGATCCGCGCATTTAGGACTGATGTTTCCCCAGGAAAGCCATCAGCCGGTGCACCTTTTTTTTTACCGGTTGCACCTTGGGCGCGAATCCTATTCAACAACACAAATAAGGTGCAACCCATTTCTCGAGAATAAGTTGCACCCAGTTCTATAAAGCTGAAAAAAGACGGTTTTTGCTCCCTTTTAGCGCAGTAAGCGACCTTTCCTAGAAGTAAAAGCACCAAGCAGGAGCGGCACGTTCGTACGGGAATTTAATTCCTGACGAGCTGCGTATTATTCTGGCAAAAAAAGGTTGCACCCGGTTGCACCCCGAAGGTTGCACAGCTAATCTTGCGGCCAGCTGATGCCACGCGGTCGTGGCAAACATGAGGATAAAAATATGGCTACCACCACCCTTGGGGTCAAACTTGACGACCCGACCCGCGAGCGCCTCAAGGCCGCCGCGACTTCGATTGATCGCACGCCGCACTGGCTGATCAAGCAGGCAATTTTCAATTACCTGGAAAAACTCGAGGGTGGTGCAACCCTGACCGAGCTGAACGGACTGACCGCCAAAGAGGCCGACGACAGTGGCGAAGTCCATGGCGACCATGCGCACCAGTGCTTCCTCGAGTTCGCTGAAAGCATTCTGCCGCAATCGGTGCTGCGCGCTTCGATCACCGCCGCTTACCGTCGCCCTGAGCCGGAAGTGGTGCCGATGCTGATCGAACAGGCTCGTTTGCCGGCTGCCATGGCCGAAGCCACCAACAAGCTCGCGGCCTCGATTGCCGAAAAACTGCGCAATCAGAAAAGTGCCGGCGGCCGTGCCGGGATTGTTCAGGGCCTGTTGCAGGAATTTTCCCTGTCGTCCCAGGAAGGCGTGGCACTGATGTGCCTGGCCGAAGCGCTGCTGCGCATCCCGGACAAAGGCACTCGTGATGCACTGATCCGCGACAAGATCAGCACCGGCAATTGGCATCCGCATTTGGGCAACAGCCCATCGCTGTTCGTCAACGCCGCGACCTGGGGCTTGCTGCTGACCGGCAAACTGGTCGCCACCCATAATGAAGCCGGCCTGACATCCTCCCTGAGCCGCATCATCGGCAAGAGCGGCGAGCCGATGATCCGCAAGGGCGTCGACATGGCCATGCGCCTGATGGGCGAGCAGTTCGTCACCGGCGAAACCATCGCCGAAGCCTTGGCCAACGCCAGCAAGTTCGAAGCCAAAGGCTTCCGCTACTCCTACGACATGCTAGGTGAAGCCGCACTCACCGAGCACGACGCCCAGAAATACCTGGCGTCGTACGAACAAGCCATTCACTCGATCGGCAAAGCGTCCCACGGTCGTGGGATTTATGAAGGCCCGGGCATTTCCATCAAGCTGTCGGCCCTGCACCCGCGTTACAGCCGGGCGCAGTACGAGCGTGTGATGGACGAGTTGTACCCGCGCCTGTTGTCGCTGACCTTGCTGGCCAAGCAATACGACATCGGCCTGAACATCGACGCCGAAGAAGCCGACCGCCTCGAACTGTCGCTGGATCTGCTGGAGCGCCTGTGCTTCGAGCCGCAACTGACTGGCTGGAACGGCATCGGTTTCGTGATCCAGGCGTATCAGAAACGTTGCCCTTACGTGATCGACTACGTGATCGACCTGGCTCGCCGCAGCCGTCATCGCCTGATGATCCGCCTGGTAAAAGGCGCGTACTGGGACAGCGAAATCAAGCGTGCCCAGGTCGAAGGCCTGGAAGGCTATCCGGTCTACACCCGCAAGGTGTACACCGACGTTTCCTACATTGCGTGCGCACGCAAACTGCTGTCGGTGCCGGAAGTCATCTATCCGCAATTCGCCACGCACAACGCCCACACCCTGTCAGCCATTTACCACATCGCTGGTCAGAACTATTACCCCGGTCAGTACGAGTTCCAGTGCCTGCATGGCATGGGTGAACCGCTGTACGAACAGGTTGTAGGCAAAGTTTCCGAAGGCAAGCTGAACCGTCCGTGCCGCGTGTACGCACCGGTCGGTACACACGAAACATTGCTGGCGTACCTGGTGCGTCGTCTGCTGGAGAACGGTGCGAACACCTCGTTCGTCAACCGCATCGCCGACCAGTCCATTTCGATCCAGGAGCTGGTGGCCGATCCAGTGGCCAGCATCGAGCAGATGGCGACGCTGGAAGGCGGCTTCGGTCTGCCGCACCCGCGTATCCCGCTGCCGCGTGACCTTTATGGTGCCGAGCGCGCCAACTCCAGCGGCATCGACATGGCCAACGAACATCGCCTGGCTTCGCTGTCCTGCGCTTTGCTGGCCACCGCTCACAACAGCTGGAAAGCCGCACCGATGCTCGGTTGCGCCTCAAGTAGCGAAACCCCTGCGCCGGTGTTGAACCCGTCGGATCTGCGTGACGTGGTCGGCCATGTCCAGGAAGCGACCGTCGAAGACGTTGACAACGCAATCCAGTGCGCCTTGAACGCTGCACCCATCTGGCAGGCCACCCCGCCGGCCGAACGCGCGGCGATTCTGGAACGTGCCGCTGATTTGATGGAAGGCGAAATCCAGCCGCTGATGGGCCTGCTGGCTCGCGAAGCTGGCAAAACCTTCGCCAACGCCATCGCCGAAGTGCGTGAAGCCGTGGACTTCCTGCGTTATTACGCAGTACAGGCGCGCAATGATTTCACCAACGATGCTCACCGTCCGCTGGGTCCCGTGGTGTGCATCAGCCCGTGGAACTTCCCGCTGGCTATCTTCAGTGGTCAAGTCGCTGCGGCCCTCGCCGCTGGCAACCCGGTATTGGCCAAGCCTGCAGAGCAAACGCCGCTGGTCGCCGCTCAAGCCGTACGCTTGTTGCTCGAAGCCGGAATTCCGGAAGGCGTGCTGCAACTGCTGCCGGGCCGTGGCGAAACCGTTGGCGCCCGTCTGGTCGGCGATGACCGGGTCAAAGGCGTGATGTTCACCGGCTCCACCGAAGTCGCTCGCTTGCTGCAACGCAATGTCGCCGGTCGTCTGGATGCTCAGGGCCGGCCGATTCCACTGATCGCCGAAACCGGTGGCCAGAATGCGATGATCGTCGACTCTTCTGCACTGACCGAACAGGTTGTGATCGACGTGGTGTCGTCGGCCTTCGACAGCGCCGGTCAACGTTGCTCGGCTCTGCGTGTACTTTGCTTGCAGGAAGATTCCGCCGACCGTGTCATCGAAATGCTCAAGGGCGCCATGGCGGAATGCCGACTCGGCAACCCGGAGCGCCTGTCCGTGGACATCGGCCCGGTGATCGACGCCGAAGCCAAGGCGGGCATCGAGAAGCACATCCAGGCCATGCGCGACAAAGGCCGCAGCGTGTACCAGGTGGCCATCGCCGACGCCGACGAGGTCAAACGCGGCACCTTCGTGATGCCAACACTGATCGAGCTGGAAAGCTTCGACGAACTGCAGCGCGAGATCTTCGGCCCGGTGCTGCACGTGGTGCGTTACAAGCGCAAAGACATCGATCAACTGATCGCTCAGATCAACGCTTCCGGCTACGGCCTGACGCTGGGCGTGCACACACGCATCGACGAAACCATCGCCAAGGTGATCGACAACGTCAACGCCGGCAACGTCTACGTGAACCGCAACATTGTGGGTGCCGTGGTTGGCGTGCAACCGTTCGGTGGCGAAGGCCTGTCGGGCACTGGCCCGAAAGCCGGTGGTCCTTTGTACCTGTACCGTCTGCTGTCGACTCGTCCTACCGATGCGATCGAACAATCCTTCGCTCGCGGCGACGCCGTTGCTGTACCGGATGTGCGTCTGCGCGATGCCATGAGCAAACCGCTGACCGCCCTGCAAGCCTGGGCCGACAGCAACAAGTTTGCTGACCTGAGCGCCCTGTGCGTGCAGTTCGCGGCGCAATCGCAAAGCGGGATCACCCGTGTTCTGGCCGGCCCGACCGGCGAACGCAACAGCTACGCCATCTTGCCGCGCGAACACGTGCTGTGCCTGGCGGAAGTCGAAGGCGATCTGCTGACTCAACTGGCTGCAGTCCTCGCGGTAGGCGGTTCAGCAGTATGGCCGGAAGCTGACTTGACCAAGGCGTTGTTCGCACGTCTGCCGAAGGACGTTCAGGCGCGCATCAAGCTGGTTTCCGACTGGAACAAGGACGAAGTGGTGTTTGATGCGGTTCTGCACCATGGCCATTCCGATCAGTTGCGTACGGTGTGCCAGCAGGTTGCCAAACGCGCCGGCGCGATTGTCGGGGTTCATGGTTTGTCGCAAGGTGAAACCAACATTGCGCTGGAGCGTCTGGTGATTGAACGGGCGTTGAGCGTTAACACTGCGGCGGCGGGTGGTAATGCCAGTTTGATGACCATTGGCTAAACCAATGTAAGACCGGGCAGCCGCAATGGCAGCCTGGTTGGCAAATTCCTGTGGGAGCGAGCTTGCTCGCGATGGCGTCCTTTTAGTCACATCAATGTTGGCTGTACCGACGCAATCGCGAGCAAGCTCTCTCCCACATTTGTTTTGTGGTGCCTGCTAAGTCGGTGCTCTGCTCCACCATCACGCTCATCAATCATCCTGTTCCTCCCTCCTCCCCGCGCCTAGACTGGGTCCATTCCCAAAAAAGGTAGGCCGCCATGTCCGAGACGTTGCTCAGTTCCCGAAATCTGGCTTTCGAGCTGTATGAAGTCCTCGATGCCGAAGGTCTGACCCAGCGTGAGCGTTTCGCCGAGCACAATCGCGAGACTTTCGATGCCGCCATCGGCACCGCTCGCAGCATCGCCGAGAAGTTCTTCGCCCCGCACAACCGCAAGGGCGACGAAAACGAGCCGCGCTACGAAGACGGCCAGGCAATTCTGATTCCGGAAGTGAAACCGGCGGTGGATGCCTTCCTCGAGGCCGGTTTCCTCAATGCTGCGCGCAGTTTCGACGCCGGCGGCATGCAGCTTCCTACGCTCTTGTCCCAGGCTTGCTTCGCGCATTTCCAATCGGCCAACGCGGCATCGACTTCGTACCCATTCCTGACCATGGGCGCGGCGAACCTGATCGAAAGCTTCGGCACCGAGGAGCAGAAGCAACGCTTCCTGCAGCCGATGATCGACGGCCGCTTTTTCGGCACCATGGCGCTGACCGAGCCGCATGCCGGTTCGTCGCTGTCGGATATTCGCACCCGCGCCGAGCCTGCGTCCGACGGCACTTATCGACTCAAGGGCAACAAGATCTTCATCTCCGGCGGCGATCACCCGCTGTCGGAAAACATCGTGCACATGGTGCTGGCCAAACTGCCGGACGCACCGGCCGGGGTGAAGGGCATTTCGCTGTTTATCGTGCCCAAGTTCCTGGTCAACGATGACGGCAGCCTCGGCCAGCGCAACGACGTGCTGCTGGCCGGGCTGTTCCACAAGATGGGCTGGCGTGGGACCACATCGACGGCGCTGAACTTCGGCGATAACGGTGAGTGTGTCGGCTATCTGGTGGGCAAGCCGCACCACGGTTTGAGCTATATGTTCCAGATGATGAACGAGGCGCGGATTGGCGTCGGCATGGGCGCGGTGATGCTTGGTTACGCGGGCTATCTGTATTCACTGGAGTACGCCCGCGAGCGCCCGCAGGGTCGCGTGCCGGACAGCAAGGACCCGAACACCGCGCCGGTGGCGATCATTCAGCACGCTGACGTCAAACGTATGCTGCTGACGCAAAAAGCCTACGTCGAAGGTTCGTTCGACCTTGGGTTGTACGCGGCGCGATTGTTCGACGACACCACCACGCTTGAGACTGAAGCTGAGCGCCATCGCGCCCATGAGCTGCTGGATTTGCTGACGCCGATTGTCAAATCCTGGCCGTCGGAGTTTTGCCTGAAGGCCAATGAACTGGCGATCCAGATTCTCGGCGGTCACGGTTACACCCGTGAATACCCGGTCGAGCAGTATTACCGCGACAACCGTTTGAACCCGATCCACGAAGGCACTCACGGCATTCAGTCGCTGGATTTGCTGGGACGCAAACTGGCGCAAAATGGTGGCGCGGGGCTCAAGCAACTGATCCGCCTGATCGCCGACACCGCCGAGCGCGCGCAGGCACATGAATCGCTGACTGCGCTGCGTGAACCATTGGAAAAACTGGTGGCCCGCCTGCAAACGGTGACCCTTGGTTTGCTGACGGATCTGGGACAAGGCAAGGTCAACAGCAGCCTGGCGAACTCGGCGCTTTACCTGAAAGTGTTCGGGCACACGGTGATTGGCTGGCGCTGGCTGGAGCAGGCAATTCGTGCCGAGGAAGGGCTGGCCAAAGGGAATGCGGTGGATGTGACCTTCTATAAAGGCAAGCTGCAGGCGGCGCGGTATTTCCTGACGTGGGAAGTGCCGGGTTGCCACCATGAGCTGGCGATTCTTGAGGCGCGGGATGATGTGTGCCTTGGGATGCAGGATGAGTGGTTCTAACCAGAGCTTGTGGTGGTGCTGAAATCCATTCGCGAGCAAGCCCGCTCCCACATTTTGGAATGCATTCCACTGTGGGAGCGGGCTTGCTCGCGAAGAGGCCCGCGCTGACAGCAAATCAGATTAGTTTGAACCCACCCATCTGCCGCGCTAAATCATCCGCCAAGCGCTGCAACGTCTGACAGTCTTCACGGCAAGACCTCACTTCCACCGCCGTCGCCCGAGCCAGATCGGAAATCCCCTGCACGTTGCGGTTGATCTCTTCCGTCACCGCCGACTGCTCTTCCGTGGCCGTCGCCACTTGATGGTTCATGTCGCTGATGCGCTCGACCTGCCCAGTGATCGCCGTCAACGACGCCCCCGTGCGCTGGCTCGATTCGACACCCGTACCCGTCGCCGCTTGCCCGGTGTGCATCGACGACACCGCGTTCTCCGCGCCTTGCTTGAGGCTGCCGATCATCTGCTGAATCTCATCGGTGGACAACTGTGTGCGTCGAGCCAAGGTCCGGACTTCATCGGCAACCACCGCAAATCCACGACCCATGCCCCCGGCCCGCGCCGCTTCGATGGCCGCGTTAAGCGCCAGCAAGTTGGTTTGTTCGGATATCCCGCGAATGACCGCCAACACCTGATCAATCGACGCCACCTGATCGGCCAGTTCGCCCACCGCACTGGCGGCGAGGCCAATTTCATCGGACATGTTTTCGATATGCCGGATCGAGCCGCCGACCGCTTCCCGCGCCTGCATCGCCTCATCACGAGCATTCTGCGAAGCAACCGCCGCGTTGCCGGCGTTCTGTGCGATTTCCTGCACAGTCAGGCCCATTTCATGGACAGCGGTGGCGACCATGTCGGTCATTTCCTGCTGACGGCCGGATCGTTCGGCGGTGTTGTCCACCACCCGCGCCACTTGGCCGACGGCCGTGCGCAAGCGCTCGCTGGTGGTCAGCACTTCGCCAATCATCTCGCGCTGACTTTCGAGGAATCGATTGAAACCGCGCGCCAGGTCACCCAGTTCATCGGCGCGGCTGGAATCTAACCTGTGGGTCAAATCTCCACCACCGCTACCGATGGCTACTAGCGCAGCTGTTACCTGACGAATCGGGCGAACCAATCCACGGGCCAGCAACACCACCAGCAACAGGCACACGAGCGCCACCATCAGACCGATGCTGCTGCTCATTAACATGGCGCGGCGGGCTTCGGCGTAGATCTGCGACTGTGGCACTTCGGCCACCAGCGTCCAGCCCAAATCACGCAACGGTAGGCTCAACGCCAGGAAGTCTTCGCCATCGCGCACAAAGCTGCTGTTGGTAGCGCTGGAGGTAGAGAGTTGACCCATGAAGGCCTGCGCTGCCGACGCGCCGATCTGCTCGGCCAAGGTGCGTTTGCCGCTGAATTGCGCTTCAGGGTGAACCTGGATCAAACCGTCTGAACGCACGAGATAGACCTTGCCACGCTCGCCGAAGTTGAAATTGTGGATCAGCTCCGACAGCTCTTTCATGCTCAGACCAAGCCCGGCAACGCCCACGACTTTGCCGGCCCGTTCGACCTTGAGGTCGATGAACAGCGCCAATTCTCCGGTCGCGGTGTCATTGTCGATATTGAGGGTGCGCGGCTGGTTGCTGTCGAGGAACGAGTAAAACCAGGCGTCTTGGGGATTGGAGCGACTGAGGATCCGGTCCAGGCCTTTTTCAGTGAAATAGTGGTTTGAAGCCGTGCCGACAATCAGCGCGGTAAAGGCTTTATGTTCGGCGCGGATGCCTTCCAGATACTGCACGAACGTGGCGGTCTGGGCGCTGTTTTCACCCCCGGCCAGCCAGTCGCGCACCATGCTGTTGCTGGCGATGTCCTTGGCGGCGGTCAGGGGTTGGACGAGGATACGCTCGATGTCGTTGCGCATCGCTTCGATGCTCGACGGCAGCGCTTGCTCGACCAGATAGGCTTGAGCGAGACGGTTGACCAAGAGGGTATAAATGCCAACCACGATCAGGATACTGACCAGCAGGGCGGTGCCCATGCTCAGGATTAACTGCCATTGAATACTGCGTCGCCAGAACTGCATGGAGCACCCCCAAAGAATAAGAGGCTGAAACACTGCAACTGGCGTGCCGATTGTATACAACCAATGCGACAATTTTCTCTCGAATTCTATTCAAAACCTGAAAGAACGAGTTTTTAATAACGATCTCGCAATTTGCTTATCGCCAAAAAGATAATGAACCCTGTCACATTTGACAGGTTCGTGATCAAGATCCGGACGCTACCATGTGTTTGAATTTAGGGATTACCAAGATGTGAAACTTAGATTCAGTAGACAAAATCAATATTCAAATACTAAGGACAACATCATGAAATGTGAACTAGAACTAAACGGCCAAGTTACTGTGTTACCTCGCGATAACGGCATCGAGGACCTTGAAAAACATATCTCGAAGGGAGACGAATTCGACTTCAATGGAAAGACTTACACGATTCAGAAAAAAACATACATTTATACCTCTTCTAGTAACAGCTATTGGGTTCGACTGAGTGCTGCCTAGAAAAAATGCGCCTCAAAAGGGGCGCATCTTCTTCAAGTTAGAAAAATGACTACGCCTGACTAATAGTCTTGGAGATCACTTCAACCGTGGCGCTGACTTGCTCTTGGTAACGGTCGAGGTCGAGCTTGTGCTGCTTTTGCATTTCGATCTGCTGAGAACACAGATTCATCGCAGCCAGCACCAACAGGCGGTCACCGATCAGCGTCGGGTACTTTCTTTTGGTGTCGGCCAAAGCGGCCTTCAACATCATGGCGGCGTCCAGCAGGGTTTGCTCTTCCCCGGCCGGCGCCTTGATCGAATAGTCCTCCCCCAGGATCGAGACGACTTTTACCCCTGCGGCGCCGACACTCATGCGCTGACCGGGCTGGCGCTGACGCGTTCAACCAAGGCCTGGATGCGAGCGGCGGTGGCGCCTTGTTTCTCTTCCTGTTCCATCAGGCTCAGTTGCAGGCTTTCGTTTTCATCCTTGGCCTGGGCCAGTTCTGCGCTCAGGGTTTGGTTCTGCTGAACGAGGTCGCTGACCAACTGTTCCAACTGACTTAGGGATGCTTCCAACATTTTGAATTTCCAGGCTATTTCAAAGGGCGCGTACGATAAAGAAAAGTCACCACGGATGCCAGGATTCTTAGGGCGCAAAGCCTTGATTTTCCTGGCGGATAACCTTTCTCGCGAACTGTAAAGACTGTGATTGGCGGATCTGGTTCCTGCACTTCGTCGCCAACAGGGGGCGGTCTGGCTGCGACAAATACACGCAGCCCCTCAAGACTTTAGTCGTATGACCGATAAGTCATCCATACGTCAGTCTCAGCGCCGCACGGATGCGCTCTTTTCGGTAAACACCATGTCACTTCGTAATATGAATATCGCGCCACGGGCGTTCCTCGGCTTCGCTCTAATTGGCGGTTTGATGCTGGTCCTGGGGGTCTTTGCCTTGAACCAGATGAGCAAGATTCGCGGTGCCGGTGAGAACATCGCCTCCATGAGCGTGCCGAGCATCAAAAGCCTAGATGAGTTCACTCAGTTAACCTTGCGTCTGCGGGTGTTGTCGTACCGTTTGCTGGTGAACCGCGAACCCGATGTTCAGCAGAAAACCATGGAACTGTTCGACCTGCGCAACCAGCAGATCCGCGATGCGCAGAAAGTCTACGAACCGCTGATCAACGGCCCGGAAGAACGCGGCGCTTATGATAAATACGTGCAGTTGCTGGCGCAGTATCGCCAGCTCGAAGAGCGGATGAAGACGCTCTCGCGCAACAATCAGGTCGACGACCTGCGCAAGATGCTGAACACCGATCTGCTCGCCAACTCCGAAGAAGTCAACGCGGCCCTCGCGAAGTTGCTTGAGATCAACAGCCGGCAAATCGAAAAAACCGACAGCACGGCGGGTGAGCAGTATTCAACCTCCTTCAATCTAGTGATCACCCTGCTGATCATCGCCTCCGGCCTGACGCTGCTGTTTGCCTGGCTGTTGACCAACAGCATCACCAAGCCGATCGCCAACGCCTTGAGCGCCGCCGAAGCAATTGCCGAAGGCAACCTGACTCGCCCGATCACCGTTGATGGTGAAGATGAAGCCGGCCGCCTGCTGGCGGCCATGGCGAAGATGCAGGACAAGCTGCGCGACACACTGCAGCGGATTTCCGGCTCGGCCACGCAACTCGCGTCCGCAGCTGAAGAGCTCAACAGCGTCACCGACGAAAGCGCCCGTGGCCTGACCCAGCAGAACAACGAGATCGAACAGGCCGCCACCGCCGTCAACGAAATGACCAGCGCCGTGGAAGAAGTAGCGCGCAACGCGGTGAGCACATCCGAAGCTTCGAAGAACGCCACCACGTCGGCCGGTGATGGCCGTGATCTGGTTCAGGAAACGGTCAGCGCCATCGAACGCATGAGCGCCGATGTGCAGAGCACTGCCACGCTGATTGGCGACCTGGCGAATGAGTCCCGTGACATTGGCAAGGTGCTGGACGTGATCCGTGGCTTGGCTGACCAGACCAATCTGCTGGCTTTGAACGCAGCGATTGAAGCCGCTCGCGCGGGTGAAGCCGGGCGTGGTTTTGCGGTGGTTGCGGATGAAGTTCGCGCCCTGGCACATCGCACCCAACAGTCGACCAGCGAAATCGAACGCATGATTGGCAGCATTCAAAGCGGCACCGAACATGCTGTGGATTCGATGCGCAACAGTACCGAGCGTGCCGAGTCGACCCTGAACATCGCACGTGGTGCCGGCCTGTCGTTGGACACCATCAACAGCGCCATCGTCGAAATCAACGAACGCAACCTGGTCATCGCCAGCGCGGCTGAAGAGCAGGCGCAGGTGGCTCGGGAAGTGGATCGCAACCTGGTGAACATACGTGATTTGTCGGTGCAATCGGCGACCGGGGCCAATCAGACGAGCGCGGCGAGTAATGAGTTGTCGCGATTGGCGCTGGACCTGAACAATATGGTTGGGCGGTTCAGCCTGTAACACGCAAGGTCAGCTATGTCTTGTAGCGAGGGAGCTCAACCGGACGACGTTGTCATTGCCGCAAAAGCTTTTTGACAGCATCACATTTCAACAGGTTAGAATCGCTGGCACGCAGACTGCATGGTCAGTTTGTGCCCGCCTTTCAGCTTTCTGGAGTACTGCCTTTGAATGCGACGACCATCAACAGCCTGTTCTTGATCGGCGCGTTGCTGGTAGGTGCGAGCATTCTGGTGAGCTCACTTTCGTCTCGCCTGGGCATCCCGATTCTGGTGATTATCCTGGCCGTGGGGATGGCGGCCGGCGTCGATGGCGCTGGTATTATTTTTGATAACTACCCCACAGCTTATCTGGTCGGCAACCTCGCGCTGGCCGTCATTCTGCTTGACGGCGGTTTGCGGACACGGGTGTCGAGTTTCCGCGTAGCGTTATGGCCAGCGCTGTCGCTGGCCACGGTCGGTGTGTTGATTACCACCGGGCTGACCGGCATGGCCGCGGCGTGGCTGTTCAATCTGAACATGATTCAAGGGTTGCTGATCGGCGCCATCGTCGGCTCCACCGATGCCGCAGCGGTGTTTTCACTGCTTGGCGGCAAAGGTCTGAATGAACGGGTCTCCGCCAGCCTCGAGATCGAATCCGGCAGCAACGATCCGATGGCGGTGTTCCTTACTGTTACGCTGATCGACATGCTCGCCAGCGGCGAAACCGGCCTGCACTGGGACCTGTTGGGGCATCTGGTGCGTGAGTTCGGCATCGGCGGCGTGATCGGGCTGGGCGGCGGCTGGCTGATGCTGCAACTGGTCAACCGCATCAACCTGGCCACCGGCCTCTACCCCATCCTGGTGATTGCCGGCGGGCTGGTGGTGTTCGCCCTGACCAACGCCCTGCACGGCAGCGGCTTCCTCGCGGTTTACCTGTGCGGCCTGGTGATAGGCAACCGCCCGGTGCGCAGCCGCCACGGCATCTTGCACATGCTCGACGGCATGGCCTGGCTGGCGCAGATCGGCATGTTCCTGGTGCTGGGTCTGCTGGTCACGCCACATGACTTGCTGCCGATTGCCCTGCCCGCACTGGGCCTGGCGCTGTGGATGATCCTGTTTGCAAGGCCGTTGTCGGTGATGGTCGGCCTGCTGCCGTTCAAGGCCTTCCATGGCCGCGAAAAGGCGTTCATTTCCTGGGTTGGCCTGCGGGGCGCGGTCCCGATCATTCTGGCGGTGTTCCCTTTGATGGCAGGGCTGCCCAACGCTCAGCTGTACTTCAACCTCGCGTTCTTTATCGTGCTGGTCTCGCTGCTGGTGCAAGGCACCAGCCTGCCATGGGTGGCAAAGCTGCTGAAGGTGACCGTTCCGCCAGAGCCGGCGCCGATCTCCCGCGCGGCGCTGGAAGTGCATGTCACCAGCGAGTGGGAGCTGTTCGTTTATCGCCTCGGCGCCGAAAAATGGTGCATCGGTTCGCCCCTCCGTGAACTGAAAATGCCCGAAGGCACTCGCATCGCGGCCCTGTTTCGTGGCCAGCAACTGCTCCATCCGTCGGGTAGTACGGTGCTCGAAGTCGATGATTTACTCTGCGTAATCGGCCACGAACACAACCTGCCGGCCCTTGGAAAACTGTTCAGCCAGGCGCCGCAGCGGGGTCTGGATTTGCGCTTCTTCGGCGACTTCGTACTCGAAGGAGATGCCCAGCTGGCCGCGGTTGCTGCCCTGTACGGGTTGAAAGTCGAAGGCATCGATCCGGACATGTCCCTGGGCCATTTCATTGCGCAGAAAGTGGGCGGCGCGCCAGTAGTCGGTGACCAGGTGGAGTGGAACAACACCATCTGGACCGTTGCGGTCATGGAAGGGAACAAGATCGGCAAAGTGGGCGTCAGATTCCCCGAAGGAAGTCGCCCAGGTCCCGGACTCTTCCTCTAAACTCCACACTTCGTCTCGTTTTCGATCGGTCTCTATGTCATCTCTGCGCACCTTTTTCATCATGGCCCTGCTGGGCTTGAGTCTCTCTGTCAGTAGTCTGAAAGCGGCCGAACCGCCGTCCAGCGAAGCCGTGCAGGCAAACCTGGACAAGATCGCCGAGCGCAAACTGCCGGAAGCCGATCAGAAAGCCCTGCAGACCCTGCTGCAAAACACGTTGACACAGCTCAACAACCAGCGTGACTACGAGCAGAAGCTGGCCGATCTCAAGCAGCAACTCGCTACTGCACCCAAGCAGAACATCGAGAACCAGCGCGAACTGACTCGCCTGAAAGGCACCAGCACCATCCCGGTGGCGCAACGTTATGCCAAGGAGTCGATTCAGCAGCTTGAGCAACTGCTGACCGAACGCTCGACCCAGCAAAGCGATCTGCAAAAAGCCCTCGCGGAGGCGAACAGCCTAGTCATTACCGCTCAGACCCGCCCCGAGCGCGCCCAGGCGGAAATTTCCACCAGCCAGACGCGCATCCAACAAATCAACAACGTACTCAAGCTCGGCAAGGACAACGGCAAGACCCTGAGCGGCGAACAGCGTGACCTGCTCAACGCCGAGCTGGCGGCACTGAACGCGCTGATCCCGCTGCGTCGCCAGGAACTAGCCGGCAACAGCCAACTGCAAGACCTGGGCAACAGCCAGCATGACTTGCTGACAGAAAAAACCGACCGTCTGGACCGGGAAATCCAGGAGCTGCAAACCCTGATCAACCAGAAGCGTCTGGCCCAGTCTCAGGAAACGGTGACGCAACAATCCATCGAGGCGCAGAAATCCGGCAGCAGCGCGCTATTGGCCACCGAAAGCGCGGCGAATCTAAAGCTTTCCGATTATCTGCTCAAAACCACCGACCGCCGGAACGTCGTCACCCAACAAAACCTGCAGACCAAGCAGCAGCTCGACAACGTGACCCAGAGCGATTCAGCGCTCGACGAGCAGATCAACGTGCTCAAGGGCAGCTTGCTGCTCTCGAAGATTCTCTACAAACAGAAACAGGCGCTGCCGCGTCTCCAGCTCGACCGCGACCTGGCGGACCAGATCGCCGACATTCGCCTGTATCAGTTTGAAGTCAGCCAACAACGGGAATTGCTCAGTAACCCGACAACTTACGTCGACAACCTGCTGTCGACTCAGCCTCCCGAGCAAGTCACCCCGCAACTGCGCAAGAACCTGCTGGAAATCGCGACCACCCGCGCCGACCTGTTGGAACGCCTGAACCGCGAACTGAGCGCGGTGCTCAACGAATCCATCACCCTGCAACTCAATCAAAAGCAACTGCTCAGCACCGCGCAAAGCCTGCGGGCGACGCTCGACGAGCAGATGTTCTGGATTCCGAGCAACAAACCACTCGATCCGGAATGGATGCGCGGCGCGCCGGAGCGTTTGCAACGCCAAGTGGCTTCCCTGCCCCTGAAGTCGAGTGTGAGCGAATTGATTGACGGCCTGACTCAGCGACCGCTGCTGTTTCTGCCGCTGGTATTGCTGATCGGCGCCCTGCTGTGGCGGCGCAAAAGCCTGTATGCCCGACTGAACAAGGTTCACCAGGACATCGGCCACTTCAAGCGTGACAGCCAGTTGCACACGCCGCAGGCAATCCTGATCAATATTCTGTTGGCGATGCCAGTTGCGCTGGGCCTGGCCTTGTGCGGCCTGGCTTTGCAAATCGACGCTCGCGGCCAAAACGCCAACATGGGCTCGGCGTTGCTGCAAATGGCTCAGGCCTGGCTGGTGTTCTACACCGCCTATCGGATCCTCGCGCCGGGCGGCGTGGCCGAACTGCATTTCCGCTGGCAAAAACCCCAGGTCGAGTTTCTGCAAGGCTGGGTCCGTCGACTTGGACTGGTGGTCATGGCGCTGGTCGCGGTGGTGGCGGTTGCCGAGCTGCAACCGGCGGCGCTGGCCGAAGACGTTTTGGGCATGCCGGTCGTACTGATCTGCTACGCCTTGATGGCCTGGCTGCTGAGCCGATTGCTGATCAGCAGCCCGACGCACGAAAATGCTTCACTGTTCCGCAAAGCGGTCGGGATCATGTTCACCATCCTGCCCGTCGCGTTGTTCGTGGCAGTCTGCTTCGGCTACTACTACACCGCGCTGAAACTCAGCGATCGGTTGATCAACACCCTTTACCTGCTGATGTTCTGGCTGGTGATCGAAGCCACCTTCGTACGCGGCCTCAGTGTGGCGGCGCGTCGTCTGGCGTATCAGCGAGCCCTGGCCAAACGTCAGGCCGCGAAAGAGGCCGGCGACGGCGAGGCAGTGATCGAAGAGCCGACGCTGGACATCGAGAAGGTCAACGAACAGTCCCTGCGCCTGATTCGTCTGGCGCTGCTCGGCGGCTTCATTGCCGCGCTGTACTGGGTCTGGTCTGATCTGATTTCGGTATTCTCGTACCTCGACAACATCACCCTCTACGAATACACCAGCGGCACCGGCGCCAACATGAGCATGGTGCCGATCAGCATCGGCGACATGCTCGGGGCGCTGATCATCATCGGCATCACCTTTGCCCTCGCGCGCAACTTGCCTGGCTTGCTGGAAGTGTTGGTGTTGTCGAAGCTGAATCTGGCCCAGGGCAGTGCGTACGCCACCACCACGCTGCTGTCCTACGTAATCGCAGGCGTCGGTTTCGTCTCGACCCTGTCGACCCTCGGGGTGAGCTGGGACAAGTTGCAATGGCTGGTCGCAGCGCTCTCGGTCGGTCTCGGTTTCGGCATGCAGGAGATTTTCGCGAACTTCATCTCAGGCATCATGATTCTGTTCGAACGCCCGGTGCGGATCGGCGACACCATCACCATCGGCAACCTGTCGGGCACGGTAAGCAAGATCCGCATCCGCGCCACGACCATCACCGATTTCGACCGCAAGGACATCATCGTCCCGAACAAGACCTTCATCACCGGCCAGCTGATCAACTGGTCACTGACCGACACCATTACCCGGGTGACGCTCAAACTCGGGGTCGATTACGGCTCGGACCTGGACCTGGTGAAAGAACTGCTGCTGAAAGCCGCGCGCGAGAACCCTCGGGTGCTCAAGGAACCCGAGCCACTCGTTTACTTCCTGAACTTCGGGGAAAGCACCCTCGACCACGAGTTGCGCATGCACGTGCGCGACCTCGGCGACCGCAACCCAGTGCTCGATGAGGTCAACCGCTTCATCAACCGCGAGTTCAAGAAGCAGCACATCAACATCTCGTTCCGGCAGATGGAGGTTTACCTCAAGAACCTTCACGGCGAGGAATACAAAATAGTGCCCGTCGAGTCCGAAACCAAAACCAAAACCAAAACCATCGTGCCACTGGTTGATGGCAAACCACCGCAAGCGCCGCCATCCGCCAAACTCGACTAACCGCACTATCCCCAGCAGAATGCTCAGACATTCTGCTGGAGATGGCCGGTGAAAGCCCTCGACGAACTGACCTTCGATAATCGCTTCGATCGCCTGGGCGATACGTTTTCCGCCCACGTGCTGCCCGAACCCATCGACAATCCGCGCCTCGTCGTCGTGAGCCCTGCCGCCTTGGCGTTGCTCGACCTTGAGCCGACCGTGGCCGAAACTCCGGAGTTCGCCGAGCTGTTCAGCGGCCACAAGCTCTGGGCCGATGCGGTTCCGCGGGCGATGGTCTATTCCGGTCATCAGTTCGGTTCCTACAACCCACAGTTGGGCGATGGTCGCGGCCTGTTGCTGGGCGAGGTCTACAATGAGGCGGGCGAGCATTGGGACCTGCACCTCAAAGGTGCTGGCCAGACGCCTTTCTCGCGCATGGGCGATGGACGCGCAGTGCTGCGGTCCTCGATCCGCGAGTTTCTCGCCTCCGAAGCGTTACATGCGCTGAACATCCCGACCACTCGCGCGTTGTGCGTGATCGGCTCCGATACGCCGGTGTGGCGCGAAAAACAGGAACGCGCAGCCATGCTCCTGCGCCTGGCGCCAAGCCATGTGCGCTTCGGGCATTTCGAGTATTTCTACTACACCAAACGCCCCGAGCAGCAGAAAGAACTCGGCGATCACGTACTGACCATGCACTTCCCCGAATGCCTCGAACAGCCCGAACCCTATCTGGCGATGTTCCGCGAAATCGTCGAGCGCAATGCCGAACTGATCGCCAAATGGCAGGCTTATGGCTTCTGCCACGGCGTGATGAACACCGACAACATGTCGATCCTCGGCATCACCTTCGATTTCGGCCCGTTCGCCTTCCTCGATGACTTCGATGCCAACTTCATCTGCAACCACTCCGATGACCAGGGCCGCTATTCCTTTAGTAACCAGGTGCCGATCGGCCAGTGGAACCTCAGCGCCCTAGCCCAGGCCCTGACGCCGTTCATCAGCGTCGAGGCCCTGCGCGAAATCCTGGGTCTGTACCTGCCGCTGTTCCAGGCTCATTACCTGGACCTGATGCGCCGCCGCCTCGGCTTTACCACTGCTGAAGATGATGACCAGAAACTGCTGGAACAGCTGCTGCAACTGATGCAGAACAGCGGCGTCGACTACAGCCTTTTTTTCCGCCGCCTTGGCGATGAATCCCCGGAAGTGGCCGTTGCCCGATTGCGCGACGACTTCGTCGACATCAAAGGCTTCGATGCCTGGGCCGAGCGTTATGTCGCCCGGGTTGCTCGCGAAAGCGAGGCCGACCAGGAACAGCGGCGCCAACGGATGCACGCGGTCAATCCGCTCTACATCCTGCGCAACTACCTGGCGCAGAAAGCCATCGATGCAGCGCAAAGCGGCGACTATTCAGAGGTTCGCCGGCTGCATGCGGTGCTGAGCAAGCCGTTCGAGAAGCAGCCGGGGATGGAGAGCTATGCCGAGCGGCCGCCGGAGTGGGGCAAGCATTTGGAGATCAGTTGTTCGTCTTGAGTATGCCTGCAGAATGTCACCTTGATAACCACTGACTTTGACTCCAGATCAGTGTCATGGATTGCCCATTTGTTCAGAGTCCAATTATGTCCGACCCACTCCTGATCCCCTGCGCCCATTGCAACGGCCTCAACCGCATTCCTGCCGAGCGCCTCAACGACCGTCCAAAATGCGGTCGATGCAAAGCCGAGGTCTTGCTGAGCAAGCCTTTCGAGTTGAAACAAGGTGACTACCCCAGTCAAATCAAGGGCGATCTGCCGTTGCTGGTGGACGTATGGGCGGACTGGTGCGGGCCGTGCAAGTCGTTTGCGCCGGTGTTCGAACAGGCTGCGGGGCAATTGGCGGGCAAGTGTCGGCTGGCCAAGCTGGACAGCGAGGCTAATCAGCAGTTGTCGGCGCAGTTGGGGATTCGCTCGATTCCAAGTCTGATACTGTTCAAGAACGGCCGGGAAGTGGCGCGACAGAGCGGGGCGTTTCCGTTACCGCAGTTGATGAGCTGGTTGCGTAGCCAGGGGATTTAAGAACACCGCCAATCACTGTGGGAGCGGGCTTGCTCGCGAATGCGGAGTTTCAGTCGACATCAACATTGACTGTCACACCGCATTCGCGATCAAGTCGAATCGTCGCACCGCCGCTCCCACATTGGTATTCAGGCGTTTTCGAGCAGGTTATGCAACTCGACGAACTGCTGGGTCAGTTTGTGCCGTGGATCAAGATGGATCAGCGGTGTATTGGCCTGGTGCGATTCGCGCATGCGCACCGAGGTGCCCAGGTACACCGGCAATACCGGCAGACCTTCGGCGATCAATTCGTCGAGGATTTGCTGAGGCAGGCTGGCGCGAGCCTGGAACTGGTTGACGACAATGCCCTCCACCTCCAGGCCTTCGTTGTGGTCTTCCTTCAACTCTTCGATTTCCGCCAGCAGGCCGTAGAGCGCTTGGCGCGAGAAGCTGTCGCAATCGAAGGGAATCAACACCCGATCGGCGGCAATCAAGGCCGAAACCGCATAGAAATTTAACGCTGGCGGGGTATCGAGGTAGATCCGGTCGTAATCTTCAGCCAGCTCGTCGAGCAGTTTGCGCAACTTGTTGATCTTGTGTTTGGCCTCTAGTTTGGGCTGCAAGTCGGCCAGCTCGGCGGTGGCGGTGATGAGATGTAGGTTATCGAAAGGGGTTTCGTAGATATCGACCTGATTTTTCTTCGAAAACGGGCCCGAAGACAGCGTTTGCTTGAAGAAGTCGGCAATGCCCATCGGAATGGCATTACCGGTAAGCCCGGTGAGGTACTGGGTAGAATTGGCCTGAGCGTCGAGATCCACCAAGAGGGTGCGATAGCCCTCGCTGGCACTAACCGCCGCCAAATTGCAGGCGATGCTGGATTTGCCTACGCCGCCTTTCTGATTGAATACCACGCGCCGCATGTCAAAACCTCCGTGTATCAAAGAATGACCGAGTGTAGTAGTCCACGGCGTCGCTTAGCTACCTCGCCGGCACACGGACTACACGGTCGGGTACGAACGCTCACTGAAAAAGCCGCAAACTCGTCCAGAAAAATGCTCCTGGAGCCGACAGACATACGCGACTCGACGTGGATAATGGCCAAACGATATCCAGTCACGAACCCATCGGTACATTTCGCTGGACAAAATGTAACCAGCATTTGCTACGCGCTCGCCGCACCGGGATAATGCGCGCCACTCGGCGCTCAGCGTCACGTCAGGTGACCGCTGTCTATTTCGACTCGCCGCGTCAAGAAAGCCCGCAGGGGCGGGATGAATGCCTGTGATCAATTTCAACATCGCCCAATGGCGCGCGTGGGCCCCTGGGCTCGAAAGCGTGGACGATTGGCAGGCCTGGAGCCGACAACCGGTCGCGCTCCTGAGCAGCGATGCCGCCCCCGACGTCTCATTTCTGCCGGCCATGCAGCGGCGGCGGCTCAGCCGTCTTGCGCGGATGGCGTTCAGTGTCGGCTGGCCGCTGGCCGATGGTCGCCCTGACCTACCGCTGGTCTTTATTTCACGCCACGGCGAAACCCCGCGCACCTTCGATATCCTCAGCGATCTGGCTGCTGATCAGCCACTGTCGCCGACTCAATTCAGCCTGTCTGTGCATAACGCCGTCATCGGTCTGTGGTCGATCATGCGCGGCGAAACCAGCGAAATGACCGCCCTGGCTGCGGCCGGCGACGGCCTTGAGCACGGCATGCTAGAGGCTGCGGCACTGCTTGCCGAAGGGGCTCCCGCGGTCCTGCTGGTGGTGACCGAAGAACAGCCACCCGAGGCCTATTCGGCCTGGATCAATGATGTGCCATTCCCTTACGCGGTGGGTTTGCTGCTGACGCCCGGCCGCGACTGGCAGCTGTCCTTGAACAGCACTTCGGATGAGTTGTCAAAAGCCCACTGGCCCCATGCCCTGAATCTCTTGCGTACCCTGCTCGGCCAGCAGATCACCTGCCAACATGCCTGGAAAAATCGCGTATGGACCTGGCAACGCAACCTGTAACCGAAAAAAACCGCGACGCCTATTACTGGCGTTTGCTGGCCACCGCCGCAAGCTTCACCCTCTTCGGACTGGGCGGACTCTGCCTGCGCCTGTTGGTTTTCCCGCTGCTCGGCTGCCTGCCGGGCAATGCGCAAAAACACCGACTTCGGGCGCGGCAAACCGTCAGTCGCTGTTTCTGGTTTTTCGTCCGCTTCATGGCCCGCACCGGGGTGCTGACCTACGACATCCAAGGCGCGGAAAAACTCGGCCGGCCGGGGCAGATGATCATCGCCAATCATCCGTCGCTGATTGACGTGGTGTTTCTGATCGGTTTGGTGCGCCATTCCAACTGCGTGGTTAAAAGCAGCCTCTGGGAGAACCCCTTCACCCGTGGCCCATTACGCCGCACCGAATACATCAGCAACGACGGCAGCATGGACATGCTCGACGCCGCTGCCGACGCGCTGAAAAGCGGCCAGACCCTGATCATTTTTCCCGAGGGCACCCGCACCCAGCCAGGCGCAGCCCCCTCCTTTCATCGGGGTGCAGCGTCGATCGCACTGCGTGGTGCGAAAATCCTCACCCCGGTGATCATCAAGGTCAGCCCGACCACATTGACCAAGGCCGAACCCTGGTACCGGATCCCCAAACGGCGCGTGCACTTCAGTTTTCGGGTCGGGGCCGATATAGACCCACAGACCTTTGCCGCGCAAGGGCCTGCGCCTCAAGCCTCGCGCAAGCTCAATGATTGCCTGCATCACTACTTTATTAAGGAGCTCGCCGAAGATGAGCGATCTGCACACTCTTAGTCTCAAGCACGAAATCAAAGAACTGATCATCGATGCCCTGGGCCTTGAAGACATCAGTGCCCAGGACATTGGCGACGACCAGACGCTGTTCGGCGAAGGCCTGGGCCTGGACTCCGTCGACGCTCTGGAGCTCGGCCTGGCGATCCAGAAAAAGTACGGCATCAAAATCGACGCCGACGCCAAGGACAACCGTAATCACTTCAGCAACGTGGCGAGCCTTGCGGCGTTCGTCACTGCAAAACAGGCAGCTTGAGACCGGACCATGCAAACTCGTGACGACATTTTCAATACCTTGCGCGATGCCTTGGTCGAACTCTTCGAGCTGGACCCCAAACGTGTGAGCCTCAACTCCAACCTGTACCAGGACCTGGAAATCGACAGCATTGACGCGGTCGACCTGATCGACCACATCAAACGTCAGACCGGCAAGAAAATCGCCGCCGAAGAATTCAAATCGGTGCGTACCGTCAGCGACGTCGTCGAGGCGGTCTACCGTCTGGTTCAACCGGCCGCATGAGCCGAGTGATCGGCCTCGGCCTGCTGCTGGCGGGCCTGCTGTACCCCTTCGCGGTGTATTTCGGCATGGAACATTTTGCCCCGTGGCAGTTCGGTCTGCTGTTGGGCAGCCTGTGGCTGGCGCGAGCGCTGACGGGCTTGCGCCGGCCAGGAAGTCTGTGGATGGCCACCGTCGCCATCGTGTTTTGCCTGTTGCTCGCCCTGTTCGACAGCCCCGCCATGCTGCGCTGGTATCCCGTGCTGATCAGCGGCTTCATGCTGGTACTGTTCGGGCTAAGCCTGAAATATGGCCCGCCCATGATCGAACGCCTGGCCCGCCTGCGTGAGCCACGCTTGCCGGCCAAGGCGATTCGCTATACCCGCCAGGTCACCATTGCCTGGTGTGTGTTTTTTCTCTGCAACGGTTTGTGCGCCGCCGCCCTGACCCTCTGGGCGCCGCTGAGTTGGTGGATGTTGTACACCGGCCTGATCTCCTATGGATTGATCGGCCTGATGTTTGCCATTGAATGGCTCATACGACAACGGGTACGAGGCCACCCATGAATTGGATAAAACTTGAGCAACAGTTGCTCAAGGCTCAACCGGAACGCGCCGTGACGGCCGGGCCGGTGCTGAATCACGCACAACTGTGCGAACAGGCCCTGAGCCTGGCCGCCGGCCTGCAATCGCAGGGTGTGCGGCGTATCGCCGTGCACCTCGAAGACGCCGCCGACCTGGCGATTGCTCTGCTCGGCGCCTGGCGTGCCGGGGTCGGCGTGCTGCTGCCGGCCGATCTGCAACCTCAAACGCGCCAGCGCTGGTCGAGCGAAGTTGATCTATGGCTGACGGATCAGGCCGATGATGCACATCTGAGCGACTATCGTCATGTGCCGCTAAGTGCCGACGCGCTGGATCCGGATCGCTGCACGCTGAGCCTGTGCACCTCCGGTTCCAGTGGCGAACCCAAGCGCATCGACAAAACCCTGCGTCAACTGGCCAATGAAGTCGAAGCGCTGGAGCAGCTCTGGGGTGCCGATCTGGGCGAGGCGTGCCTTATTGGCAGCGTCGCCACCCAGCACATCTACGGGTTGCTGTTTCGGGTGTTGTGGCCGCTGTGTGCCGGTCGCCCGTTCGTGCGCAAGCAACTGGCTTTTCCGGAAGATTTGCAACGCGCCAGCCGCGAACACCCGGCCTTCGCCTGGGTCGCCAGCCCGGCACTGCTCAAGCGCATGGGCGACAATCTCGACTGGCCGGCGCTGAGCGCGGTTCGCCGGGTGTTTTCCTCGGGCGGTGCGTTGCCGGCCGAGGCGGCGCTAAGCCTGCAGCAACGGCTGCAACAGTGGCCGACGGAAATCCTCGGCAGTTCGGAAACCGGTGGCATCGCCTGGCGTCAGGGCAACGATCTCTGGCAAGCCTTTGCCGACGTCGAATTGAGCCAGGACAGTGACGGAGCGTTGCTCATTGCATCGCCGTATCTGCCGCCCGGTCACATCGAACACACCGCGGACGCTGCGCGAATCGCCGCCGACGGCCGCTTCGAATTGCTCGGTCGGCTGGACCGGATCGTCAAGCTGGAAGAAAAACGCATCTCGCTGCCGATGCTGGAGCAGGCGCTAATGGCCCACGAATGGGTTTGCGACGCGCGCCTCGGCGTGGTTCAGGAAAATCGCGCCTCGCTGGGTGCGTTGCTGGTTCTCAGCGAATCGGGTTTGCATGCCTTGCGCAATCAGGGTCGACGCACCCTCACCCAGGAACTGCGCCAACACCTCAGCCAACATTGCGAAGCCCTCGCCCTGCCACGACGCTGGCGCCTGCTGCGACAAATGCCGCTCAACACTCAAGGCAAACTGCCCCAGGCCGACGTGGAAGCCTTGCTGCTGGCGCCGCGCCCGAAAACGCCGCAAATCCTTGAACGCATCGAAGCCAATGGCGAGTGGAGCCTGCAACTGGCGATACCACCGGACCTCGCTTACTTCAGCGGCCACTTCCCCCAGGCGCCGGTTTTGCCCGGCGTGGTGCAAGTGAAGTGGGCTCTGCACCTTGGTCAGCAATTGATGAACCTGCCGGAAAAATTCGCCGGCATGGAAGTGCTGAAATTCCAGCAACTGGTGCGCCCGGGCGATGAAGTCCAGTTGCACCTGCGCTTCGATCCGGTACGCGGCAAGCTGTACTTCGCCTATCGCAACGAGACCGCCACCTGCTCCAGCGGGCGGATTTTGCTGGAGGCTTCGGGTGATGAGTAAGTTTGGTGAGTGCTGCGCACTCATTCGCGAGCAAGCCCGCTCCCACAGGGGAGTCGCGTCGTTCGCACATCCAATGTGGGAGCGAGCTTGCTCGCGATGCAGGCACCTCGGATTCTCAGGTGTACGCCGACATGCATAAACCCTGCGCCATCGTCCCCGTCTACAACCACGAAGCCGCCATCACCACCGTGGTCGATGCACTGATCGCCCACGGCCTGCCGTGCATTCTGGTGGACGATGCCAGCGATCAGTCTTGCGCAAAGGTGCTGGATCAACTGGCCCGGCGCGAGATGGTTTACCTGATCCGCCTCGCCGCCAATCAGGGCAAGGGCGGCGCGGTCATGACCGGCCTGCGCGAAGCCTCGCGTCTGGGCTTCAGCCACGCCTTGCAGGTAGATGCGGACGGTCAGCACGACCTGCAAGACGTCGCGACCTTCATCAAACAATCACGCGCCCATCCGCACGCGGTGATCTGCGGTTATCCGCAATACGATGCGAGCGTGCCGAAAGGTCGCCTGTACGCCCGTTACCTGACACACGTGATGGTCTGGATCAACACCCTGTCGCTGCAGATTCGCGATTCCATGTGCGGCTTTCGCGTCTATCCATTGCCGCCGACCCTGGCGCTGATCGACGCGGCGAAGATCGGCAAGCGCATGGACTTCGACTCGGACATTCTGGTGCGCCTGGCCTGGCGCAATCAACCGATGCAGTGGTTGCCCACCAAGGTGCATTACCCGCTGGACGGTGTCTCGCATTTCCGTATGTTTCACGACAACGTGCTGATTTCGAGCATGCACACGCGGTTGTTCCTCGGCATGCTGCTGCGGGCGCCGGTGATCCTCTGGCGACGGTGGCGAGCATGAGCAGCAACGCAGACAAAGAGCATTGGGCCGACCGCCAGGAGCGTGGCAGTTTCTGGCTGATGAAGCTCACCGCGTTCGGCGCCAAGGTACTCGGCCGCCGACTGTTGAGCCCGCTGTTGTACGGCATCGTGCTGTACTTTTTCCTGTTCGGTCGCAGTGCCCGCCACAGCGCCTGGCAATACCAGCAACGCCTCACCGACTGGAGCGGTCGCGACGAATTGCGCCCGACCCACTGGCGCGTATTCGGCCAGTTCATGGCCTTCGCCGACTCGATGCTCGACAAGCTCGACGTGTGGAACGGCAAACTGAGCATCGAGCAGATCGAAATCATCGACCCGGCGCTGCTGCGCAATCAGCTGCGTGGCAGCCGCGGGCAATTGCTGGTGGGCGCCCATTTGGGCAATCTCGAAGTGTGCCGTGCGTTGGCGGAAATCGGCGAAAAGGTCACGATGAATGTGCTGGTGCACACCAAGCACGCCGAGCAGTTCAACCGTTTGCTGGGCGAAGCCGGCGCGACCAATCTGCGGCTGATCCAGGTCAGCGAACTCGACCCGGTGATCATGCTGCAACTGCACGAACGCCTAGAGCGCGGCGAGTGGCTGGCGATTGCCGGAGATCGCGTGCCGTTGCACGGCGGGCGCAGCGTGACGGTGGATTTCCTTGGTCATCCGGCGAAATTCCCGCAAGGTCCGTGGCTGCTGGCAGGTCTGCTGAAATGCCCGGTCAACCTGCTGCTGTGCCTGAAGAAACCCGACGGCGATTATCGGCTGACCCTCGAACCGTTTGCCGACGCGATCACCTGGAAGCGCAGCGACCGCGAACAGGTCATTCATCAGTGGGCGACCCGCTACGCCCAGCGCCTGGGTCACTATTGCCTGGAAGCGCCTCAACAATGGTTCAACTTTTACCCTTTCTGGAAGACCGATGACGACGCCAACGCTTGAGCCGGTAACCTTCGGCGAACTCCCTTTGCGCATCGAAGACGTGCTGGCCCTGGCCAACCGTCAGGTGCCCATGCAGTTGCAGGGCGACCCTGCGTACCGCGAGCGTATCGCCAAGGGTGCGCGATTCCTCGATTCGCTACTGGACAAGGAAGGCGTGATTTATGGCGTGACCACCGGTTACGGCGATTCCTGCGTGGTCGCGGTGCCGTTGCATCATGTCGAGGCGTTGCCCCGTCATCTGTACACGTTCCACGGCTGCGGGTTGGGCAAACTGCTCGACGCCCAAGCCACCCGCGCGGTGCTCGCGGCGCGCTTGCAGTCGCTGTGCCACGGCGTGTCCGGGGTGCGCGTGGAACTGCTGGAGCGCCTGCAAGCGTTCCTCGAACACGACATCCTGCCGCTGATCCCGGAAGAGGGTTCGGTGGGCGCCAGCGGTGATCTGACGCCGCTGTCCTATGTCGCCGCGACCTTGTCCGGCGAGCGCGAAGTGATGTTCCGTGGCGAACGCCGTCAAGCCGCGGACGTGCATCGCGAACTCGGTTGGGAGCCGCTGGTTCTGCGCCCGAAGGAAGCGTTGGCCCTGATGAACGGCACCGCCGTGATGACCGGCCTCGCCTGTTTGGCCTACGCCCGCGCCGATTACCTGCTGCAACTGGCCACGCGCATCACCGCGCTGAACGTGGTCGCGCTGCAAGGCAATCCGGAGCACTTCGACGAACGCCTGTTCGCCGCCAAACCGCATCCGGGGCAGATGCAAGTCGCCGCGTGGCTGCGCAAGGATCTGGCGATCGACGCGCCGACCGCGCCGCTGCATCGCCTGCAGGACCGCTATTCCCTGCGTTGCGCGCCCCATGTGCTTGGCGTATTGGCCGACAGCCTGAACTGGCTGCGTTCGTTCATCGAGATCGAGCTCAACAGCGCAAACGACAACCCGATCATCGACGCCGAAGCCGAACGCGTGCTGCACGGCGGGCACTTCTACGGCGGCCATATCGCGTTTGCCATGGACAGCCTGAAAAACCTGGTGGCCAACGTGGCCGACCTGCTCGACCGCCAACTCGCGTTGCTGGTAGACGAGCGTTACAACCATGGTTTGCCGAGCAACTTGTCCGGCGCCACTACGGAGCGCGCGATGCTCAATCACGGCTTCAAAGCCGTGCAGATCGGCACCAGCGCCTGGACCGCCGAAGCGCTGAAAAACACCATGCCGGCCAGCGTGTTCTCGCGCTCCACCGAATGCCACAACCAGGACAAAGTGAGCATGGGCACCATCGCCGCCCGCGATGCGATTCGCGTGCTGGAGCTGACCGAACAGGTCGCCGCCGCTACCCTGCTTGCCGCCAACCAGGGCGTTTGGTTGCGCAGCAAGGCCGAAGACGCGCGCCCGCTGCCACCGGCCCTCGCCGCCATGCACGAAGAGCTGGCCAAGGACTTCCCGCCAGTCATCGAAGACCGCGCGCTGGAAGGCGAATTGCGCTTGTGCCTGAAACGGATTGCCGAGCAACACTGGAGGCTGCATGCGTAGCAAGGGAGTGCTTCACACCGATACGGAAATCCTCGTGCCGTTCTTTGACGTCGACACCATGAACGTCGTCTGGCACGGCCATTACGTCAAATACCTGGAAATCGCCCGTTGCGCGTTGCTGGACAGGATCGGCCATAACTACACCGCCATGGTCGAGTCCGGTTACGCCTGGCCGGTGATCGACCTGCAATTGCGCTACGTGCGCGGCGCGGTATTTGGTCAGAAGCTGAACGTGCGGGCGAACCTGGTGGAGTGGGAGAACCGTCTGAAGATCAACTACCTGATCAGCGATCTGGAAACCGGTGAACGTTTGACCCGGGCCAGTTCAGTGCAGGTGGCCGTCGACATGAGCAGCCGCGAAATGCAGTTGGCCTCACCCAAAATCTTCACCGACGCCGTAGAGAGGGCCCTGCCATGATTTTCTGCCACCGCCGCTCCCCTGTGGGAGCGGGCTTGTCTCCGGGCGGCGTTCCGACGATGGTCGTTAACGATGACGCTGGGCACCTGACACCCCGCGGCGCTCTCAGGTTTTTCGCGAGCAAGCTCGCTCCTACAGTGTTCTGCGTGTTGCTGGGCATTCCAGGGCTGGCCAACGCCTTCGATCTGCAACAACTCAGTGATCAACTGGCCAAACCCGATGTGATCCACGGCAATTTCATCCAGGAAAAACACCTGCGCGCCCTGCCCCAGCCGTTGACCAGCAAGGGCACCTTCGTCCTCGCTAAAAACCACGGCCTGCTCTGGCTGCTGAAAACTCCGCTGCAACAGGATTACCGCATCACCGCCAAGGGCATTGCCCGGCGTGACGCCAACGGTTGGCAGACATTGCCGAGCAAGAGTGCCGGTGCCGAGCAGAACCGCTTGTTCCTCGCCGTGCTCCAAGGTGACAGCAGCGCGCTGCAACGGGACTTCGAACTGTCCCTGAGCGGCGATGCGCAGAACTGGACACTGACCCTGATTCCGCGCTCGCTGCTGCTCAAGCAGGTGTTCAACCAGATCAACATCACCGGCGGTGAACTGGTGCATAGCATCGAGTTACTGGAAACCCAAGGCGACAGCACCTTGTTGCGTATGCAGGACAGCACCAGCGCCCAACCGTTGAGCGACGCGGAGCAACATGACTTTGCCGAGTGAACGCACGCTTCCCCGCCTGTTTCTGATCCTGCTGCTGGCGGTGCTTGTGCTCGCCGGTTGGCAATGGCGTGACGGCGCACCGCTGTCGGCCAACCTGATGGAACTGGTGCCGGGTACGGCGCCGGACGCGCTGGAACTGCGCGCCGAACAACGCATGCAAGAACCGCTGAACCGCGAAATGCTGGTGCTGGTCGGTCACACGGATCGTCAGCACGCCGTCGCCATGGCACAGAAGCTGGGCGAGCAATGGCAGGCCAGCGGTTTGTTCGAAAAGGTCCAGTGGACCCTGCAAGCCGACTTGCCGTCGTTGCGTACGCAGTTGCTGCAAGGTCGCCTGGCGATGCTGTCGGCAACGGATCGGCAGCAACTGATCGAGCACCCCGACGCCTTTATCCAGCAACGGGTGCAGGCGCTGTTCGACCCGTTCACCGGTTTCAGCCTGGTGCCGAGCCAGGATGACTGGCTGGGGCTGACCGGGCGCATCCAGAACAGCCAGCCGCAACACGGTTCGGTGCAACTGGACACCGGCAGTGGTGCGCTGGTCGCCGATGCCGACGGCAAGAGCTGGGTGTTGCTGCGGGCTCGCACCAGCGGCAATGCGTTCGACATGAACCTGCCGCTGCACGTGGCCGATCTGCTCAAGCAAAGCCGCGAAGAAGCGGCTCAGACCGACGTGCAACTGCTGGCCGCCAGCGGTTTGCTCTACGCAGCAGCCGGTCAACAACAAGCCACCCGGGAAATGACCTGGGTCGGCGGAGGTGCCACCGTCGGCATTCTGTTGCTGTTGTTGCTGGCCTTCCGCCGCTGGCGCGTGTTGCTGGCGTTCGTCCCGGTACTGGTGGGCATGCTGTTCGGCGCGGTGGCGTGTGTGGCGCTTTTCGGCCATATGCATGTGATGACGCTGGTGCTTGGCTCCAGTCTGATCGGCGTCGCGGTCGATTATCCGCTGCACTATTTGTCCAAGAGCTGGAGCCTGAAACCCTGGCACGCCTGGCCGGCGTTGCGCCTGACTTTACCGGGGCTGACGCTGAGCCTGATCACCAGTTGCATCGGGTACCTCGCACTGGCCTGGACGCCGTTCCCGGCCCTGACCCAGATCGCCGTGTTCTCCGCTGCCGGCCTGCTCGGCGCTTACCTGTCAGCGGTGTGCCTGTTGCCCGCGCTGCTCAAGGGGGCGGATTTGCGCCCGGCGCAATGGCCGCTGCGGGTATCCGAGTATTTGCTGGATCGTCGTGAAGCGCTGCTCAAGATCGCGAAAACGCCGGTGCTGCTGGCGCTGCTGATTGCCTTCTGCGTCGGCGGTCTGTTGCAGCTCGATACCAAGAACGATATTCGCCAATGGGTCGGCGCACCGCAGCAATTGACGGACGAAGCCCGGACCATTGCGCGCATCACCGGTTACCAACCCACCAGCCAGTTCTTCCTGGTGCGGGCCGCCAATCAGCAAGAACTGCTCGAACGCCAAACCGCGTTGAGCGAGCGGCTGGATCAATTGGTCAATCTGGGCAAACTCCAGGGCTATCTGTCGCTCAATCAACTGGTCAGCCGTCCCAGCGAGCAACACCAAGTGCGCGAAGCGCTGAACAAGCTGCCGCCATTCTGGCAACCGCTGCTCGATGTTGGCGTGCCGCTTGAAGCGCTGAAAGCCGAGCTGACGAAGCTGCAAGCGTTGCCTGTTGAAGACATCGACAGCGCGTTGATCGGCCCGTTGGCCGAACCCTATCGCGCCCTGTGGCTGGGCCCGACCGATGACGGCGTAGCGGCGATGGTCAGCCTGCAAGGCCTGAACAACCCTGCGCTGCTGCGGGTTCAGGCGCTGGACTTGCCAGGCGTGGAGTTGGTGGATCGCCTGGGTGAATTGAACAAGGTGTTTGCCGAGACGCAGATCAGCGCCGCCGAATTGAAACTCGCCTCCTGCGTGTTGATCGTGCTGGTGCTGATCTTGCCGTTCGGCTTCGGCGGCGCGTTGCGCATCGTCGCGCTGCCGCTGCTGGCGGCGTTGTGCAGCCTCGCCAGTCTCGGCTGGCTCGGGCAGCCGCTGACGTTGTTCAGCCTGTTCGGCCTGCTGCTGGTGACAGCGATCAGCGTCGACTACGCCATCCTCATGCGCGAACAGGTCGGCGGTGCCGCCGTGAGCCTGCTGGGCACCTTGCTGGCGGCACTGACTACTTGGCTGTCGTTCGGCTTGCTGGCGGTGTCCAGCACGCCGGCCGTGAGTAATTTTGGTTTGTCGGTAAGCCTGGGCCTGGCGTTCAGCTTCCTGCTGGCGCCATGGGCTGGGCGGCAAGTACATGCGACTGCGGTCGCGGAGTCGGCAACATGATGGTGGTTCTGTTCTGGGTCATGGCCCTGGCGTTGTTCGCCGTGGCCACGCGTGTCGGTCGTCATTTCGGCCTGATTCCGATCGTCAGCCAATTGTTGCTGGCCACGATCGGACTGCCGTTGCTGATGTATTTCTGGATCGAACCCCAATGGCAATTGAGCGGCGCGACGCTGGTGGCGCCGATCTGGCTGAAAAACCTCTACAGCCTGAGTTTCGCGCTGTTGCTGGGCTACATCCTCAGCGACGTGATCGATCTGCGACTCGACCGCCAGAGCCTGAAAATCGCCCTGCCGAGTTTCTGCGTGCCGTTTGCCTGCGGCCTGGCCACCGCCATCTGGTTGCTGCCGCCACAGCCGTGGATCAGTTCGCTGGCGGTCGGTCTGCTGTTCGCCATCACCGCAATCCCGGTGTTGTATTTGTATTTGCGGCATATCGGTTACCCGACCACCGCCACCCGGCGACTGGTGCAGACTGCGATCCTGATCGACCTCACCTGCTGGACGCTGTTCGCCATCGCCCAAGGCAGCCTGCACCTGAGCAGTTTACTACTGCCCTTGGCCTGCGCGTGCGTGCCCTTGCTGTTGCGGGTACTCGGCTTGCGCCAGCCACGGCTGTACAGCGGATGTTTTTTCGCGCTGCTGGTGGTGGCCGAGCACTACAAACTCAATGCACTCATTATGGGCGTCGGCTATCTGCTGTGCATGGCCGCGCTCAAGGTGCCACTGGTGTTGCCGGTGCCGGCGCTCTGGATGAATCGCTTGCAGACCTGGATCGCGATCCCGCTGATCCTCACGTTCGGCATCGTGCAAATCAACGTCCACAGCGCCATGGACAGCCTGAGTTGGCTGCAACTGGCCGCGCTGTTGCTGTTGCCGATTGCCAGCAAACTGCTGGGCAACTGGTGGGGGCTTGGCTGGGCCGGCGCTTCGTTTGCAGGCGCCAGCCGCTGGCGCGAAAGTGTGCTGCTGAATATTCGCGGCTTGAGTGAGATCGTCTTTCTCAACCTGCTGCTGCAACAACAACTGATCAGCCCGCCGCTGTACTTTGCGCTGATGCTGATGGGCCTGATCGCGACATTGCTGCCGGCATTGGTCGGCATGCACCGAATCCCTCTAGCTGCCGTCCCGGCAAGGAGCCCCCATGCCAACCGTTGAAATGGAACGTCGTCAGGTCGTGATCATCGGCGCCGGTCCTTCGGGCGCCATTGCCGCCGCGTTGCTCAAACGCAAAGGCCATGACGTTGTGGTGATCGAACGTCAGCATTTTCCCCGTTTCTCCATCGGCGAAAGCCTGCTATCGCACTGCCTGGATTTTGTTGAAGAAGCCGGCATGCTCGAGGCGGTGAACGCGGCCGGTTTCCAGCTGAAAACCGGTGCGGCGTTCGCCTGGGGCGAGCGATACAGCGCCTTCGATTTCGGCGACACCTTCAGCAAGGGCAAGCCGACCACCTTTCAAGTCCTGCGCGCCGACTTCGACAAACTGCTGGCAGACCAGGCTGCGCTGCAAGGCGTGGAAATCCGTCACGGGGAAGCCATCTTCAGTGTCAACATCGAGCGGTCAAAACCGCTGCTCGGCGTACAACGCGAGGACGGCAGCCAGTACAGCATCGAGGCTGATTTCATGCTCGATGCCAGCGGCTACGGCCGCGTTTTGCCGCGCTTGCTCGACCTTGAGGCGCCGTCGAATTTCCCGGTGCGTCAGGCCGTGTTCACCCACGTCGAAGACCATATCGACCACTCGACGTTCGACCGCACGAAAATCCTCATCACCACTCATCCGAGCCAACGCGATGTCTGGTTCTGGACCATCCCGTTCAGCAACGGGCGTTGCTCGGTGGGCGTGGTCGCGGCGGCGGAACATTTCCAGGGTCGCACCGAGAATCTGGACGACTGCCTGCGCGGCTTTATTGCCGAAACGCCAAGCTTGGCCGGCGTGCTCGACAACGCCGTGTGGGATACGCCGGCGCGCACCATCGGCGGGTATTCGGCCAACGTCAAAACGTTGCACGGTCCCGGCTTTGCGCTGCTGGGCAACGCGGCGGAATTCCTCGACCCGGTGTTCTCCTCCGGCGTGACCATCGCCATGCGTTCGGCGAGCATGGCCGCCGGGGTTTTGCACCGACAGTTGCAAGGGGAAAGTGTCGACTGGCAAACCGAGTTCGCCGAACCGCTCAAGCGCGGCGTCGACACCTTCCGCTGCTATGTCGAAGGTTGGTACGCCGGGACTTTCCAGGACGTGATTTATCACGAGGGCGGCTCTGCGGATATTCGCCGCATGATCAGCTCGATCCTGGCCGGTTATGCGTGGGACGAGCGTAATCCGTTCGTCAGTGAAGCCAAGCGCCGGTTGCGCATGCTTTCGGAAATTTGCGCGAGTGATGCCTCTTGAGCTACCTGAGCGAACATTACGTCGAAGAAACCCGGTTCGGTTTCTGGTTCCTGCGCAGCCACACCTGGCAGCACCATGTGTTGCGCGTCGCGATAAATGATTTGCGCAGCTTGTTCAGCGAATCGTTGCCAGGCAACCCGGTGTTGCTGGACGCCGGATGCGGGCAGGGCAAATCGTTCCAGTACCTGCGACAAACCTTTGCGCCACAGCGCCTGATCGGTTTGGACGCCGACCCGCATAGTCTCGATTTGAGCGGTGAAGAAGCCGCGCGCCAAGGTATGGACGTGGAATTGATCGGCAGCGACTGCGCCACGCTTGCCGTGCCGGATGCCAGTGTCGACCTGCTGTTCTGTCACCAGACCTTCCACCATCTGGTGGAACAGGAGAAGGCACTGGCCGAGTTCTACCGTGTGCTCAAACCCGGCGGTTATCTGCTGTTCGCCGAATCCACCGAGGCTTACATTGATACCTGGGTGATTCGCTGGTTGTTCCGCCATCCGATGCAGGTGCAAAAGAGCGCCGCCGAATACCTCGACATGATTCGTCGTCAGGGTTTCGAGTTCGGCCCGCACAACGTGTCTTATCCGTACTTGTGGTGGAGTCGCTCCCAGGATTTCGGCCTGCTTGAACGTTTTGGTCTGCGCCGGCCAAAACCGTTCGGCCAACGGGAAGAAACACTGGTCAATGTGGTGGCGCGCAAACCTTTTGAAGGTGCTGTGTGATGTCTAGCGCAAATCAAAACTGTGGGAGCGAGCTTGCTCGCGAAAGCGGTGGGTCAACCAACATGAATGTTGAATGTAACGCCGCATTCGCGAGCAAGCTCGCTCCCACAGGGATAGCGCACATATGGCGATTTTTGCTACTCGGCGCGGTCCTGTTACTGAGCGCCTGCGCCAGCCAGGCACCACTGCCCGAGCAATCCCCTACCCTGCCGTTACCACAGCAACTGCACATCCAGCGTCTGCTGGACGGCCAGCGTCAGGACTGGGTGCTGGTGATTGCGCGTGAAGGCCCGGGCATTCGCTGGTCGATGATGGACTTGCTGGGCATTCCACAGGCACGTCAGAAACTGATCGACGGCCAATGGCAGGCCGACGGCCTGCTGCCGCCCAATCCGCAAGCACGGGAGTTGTTCGCTGCCTTGTTGTTTGCACTGACGCCCAAGGATGAATTGCGCGGCAACTACCCCGATGCCTGGCAGCATGGCGCGCAACGTTCCCTGCCGTCGCACTGGGAAGTCCGTTACTCACAACCGTTGAGCTTTGAATTGAACCTGCCTAAAGGTCCGAAGTATTTAGTCACGGCCCTGACCGGTGAGACGCCATGACCGCTTACCTCAACGCCCTCGGGGTGATCTGCGCCCTGGGTCGCGACAAACATGAAGTCGCGCGCAACCTGTTTGCCGGCGATTGCTCCGGCATGCGCAGCGAGACCGGCTGGGTGCCGGAACGCGCGTTGCCGGTGGCCGCGGTGCATGGCGAACTGGCGCCGATCCCGGCGAAACTGGCGAAGCAGAGCAGCCGTAACAACCAATTGTTACTGGAAGCGGCGCTGCAAATTCGCGACGACATCGATCAAGCGATCCAGACTTACGGCCGCGACCGCATTGGCGTGATCCTCGGCACCAGCACTTCCGGCATCGACGAAGCCAGTAAGGGCCTTGCCCATTACATCCGCGAGCATCAGTTCCCGGCCGAGTACGACTATCAGCAACAGGAACTCGGCGCGCCGGCGAATTTTCTCGCCGACTGGCTGCAACTGAGCGGCCCGGCCTATGTGATTTCCACGGCCTGCACCTCCAGCGCCCGGGCGCTGATGAGCGCCCAGCGCCTGCTGGATCTGGGCCTGTGCGACGCGGTGCTGTGTGGCGGCGTCGACAGTTTGTGCAAGCTGACCCTTAATGGATTCTCGGCGCTGGAAGCGGTCTCCGAGCAGCGCTGCAATCCCTTCTCGGTCAATCGTGACGGCATCAATATCGGCGAAGCTGCCGTGCTGTTCCTGATGACTAAAGTGGCTGGAGACACACAACCGATTGCTCTATTGGGCAGTGGCGCCAGCTCCGATGCGCACCACATTTCCGCGCCGGAACCGACCGGCCGTGGCGCCCTGCAAGCGATGCGCAAAGCCTTGAGCCGCGCGCACCTGCAACCCGAGCAAATCGCCTATCTGAACCTGCACGGCACGGCCACTCAACACAATGACGCCATGGAAAGCCTGGCGGTGACGGCGCTGTTCCCTTCCGGTGTACCTTGTTCGTCGACCAAACCGATGACCGGCCACACCCTCGGTGCGGCCGGCGCACTGGAAGCGGCGTTCTGCTGGTTGAGCCTGAGCGCTGACAATCAAAAACATGCGCTGCCGCCGCATGTCTGGGACGGCCAGCCCGACCCCGAACTGCCGGCCCTGAATTGGGTGACCCCGACCGACCGCCTGACGTCCATTGCACCTCGCTACCTGATGAGCAATTCCTTTGCCTTCGGTGGCAATAACGTCAGCCTGATTATCGGAGACGCCCCATGATTGACTGGCCGCTCGCCGAACTGATACCGCACGCCGGCGACATGATCCTCATCGATCAGATCCTGGCGTTCGATGACGAGCAGATCCACACCCGCCTCACCGTCAAACCCGATGGTCTGTTCAACCGGCCTGACGGCAGCCTGCCGGCGTGGGTCGGTATCGAACTGATGGCCCAGAGTGTAGCCGCCTACGCCGGTTGCCACGCGCGCCAGCGGGGCGATGCGGTGGAGCTGGGCTTCCTGCTGGGCACGCGTAAATTCGAATGCAACGTCGAACATTTTCCCGCCGGTACCGAGCTGACCATCCACGGGATTCGCTCGCTGGAAGACGACAATGGCATGGGCGTGTTCGAATGCCACATCAACGCCCCCGGCATTCACGCCACCGCTCGCCTGAACGTGTTTCGCCCGCCTCAGGCCGCTCAATACCTTCATGAATCCCCAGGAGCCCAGTCATGACTGAATCCGTACTGGTCACCGGTTCCAGCCGTGGCATCGGCCGCGCTATTGCGTTGCGTCTGGCTCAGGCCGGGCATGACATCGTGCTGCATTGCCGCAGCGGCCTTGCTGACGCTATCGCGGTGAAAGCCGAGATCGAAGCGATTGGCCGCAATGTGCGCGTCCTGCAATTCGATGTGTCCGATCGCGCCAGTTGCAAAGCCATTCTCGAAGCCGACGTGGACAGCCACGGTGCCTATTACGGCGTGGTACTGAATGCCGGCCTGACGCGCGACGGTGCTTTTCCGGCGCTGAGCGAGGATGATTGGGATGTGGTGATGCGCACTAACCTCGACGGTTTCTACAACGTGCTGCACCCGGTGATGATGCCGATGATTCGTCGTCGCGCCGCCGGGCGAATTGTTTGCATCACCTCGGTTTCGGGGTTGATCGGCAATCGCGGGCAGGTCAATTACAGTGCCTCCAAGGCCGGTCTGATCGGCGCGGCGAAGGCGTTGGCGATTGAACTGGGCAAGCGCAAAATCACCGTCAACTGTGTCGCACCCGGCCTGATCGACACAGCCATGCTCGACGAAAACGTGCCGGTGGAAGAACTGATGAAAATGATTCCTGCACAACGCATGGGCACCCCTGAAGAGGTGGCCGGCGCGGTGAATTTCCTGATGTCGGCGGAAGCGTCGTACATCACCCGGCAGGTGCTGGCCGTCAACGGAGGCCTGTGCTGATGAAGCGCGTCGTCGTCACCGGCATGGCCGGCATCACCTCACTGGGCAGCGACTGGGAAACCATCGCCGGCAACTTCGCGGCCAATCGCAGCGGCATCCGCCGGATGGACGAGTGGGATCGTTTTACCGAACTCAACACGCGCCTGGCAGGTCCCATCGATGACTTCAAGGTGCCGAGCCACTGGACCCGCAAGCAATTGCGCAGCATGGGCCGGGTGTCGCGGCTGGCGGTCGGCGCGGCAGAGCGGGCATTGGCCGATGCCGGTTTGCTGGGTGACGAATCGATCAAGGACGGACGCATGGGCGTCGCGTGCGGCTCCTCCACGGGCAGCACCGACGAGATCAAGGCGTTCGGCAACATGCTACTCAACTCCGTGGCCGAAGGCCTGAACGCCAACTCCTACGTGCGCATGATGCCGCACACCACGGCGGCGAACATCAGCATTTTCTTCGGCCTCACCGGTCGGCTGATCCCGACCTCCAGCGCTTGCACCAGCGGCAGTCAGGGCATCGGTTATGCGTACGAATCGATCAAGTTCGGGCGTCTGCCACTGATGCTCGCCGGCGGCGCCGAAGAACTGTGCCCCACCGAAGCCATGGTCTTCGACGCGCTCTACGCCACCAGCCTGAAAAACGACGCCCCGCAGACATCCCCACGACCCTACGACAGCGGCCGCGATGGTCTGGTGATCGGTGAAGGTGGCGGCATGCTGGTGCTCGAAGAGCTCGAACACGCCCTGGCGCGCGGCGCGCACATTCACGCCGAACTCGTCGGCTTCGGCAGCAACGCCGACGGTCAGCACGCCACGCGCCCGGAGCTGGCCACCATGCGCAGGGCCATGGAACTGGCCTTGGAAGACGCCGGTTTGCAGCCGTCGGACATCGGCTACGTCAACGGTCACGGCACCGCGACCGAACAGGGTGACATCGCCGAAACACTGGCGACCAGCAGCCTGTTCGGCGAACACATGCCGATCAGCTCGCAGAAAAGCTTCCTCGGCCACACCCTTGGCGCCTGCGGTGCATTGGAATCCTGGTTCAGCATTGAAATGATGAACAGCGATACGTACGCGCACACCTTCAACCTTGATGAGGTTGATCCGAATTGCGGCAAGCTTGATTACTTGCGGGGTGAGTTCCGAAAGATGAGTAATCAGTATGTGATGAACAATAATTTTGCGTTTGGGGGGGTGAATACTTCGCTGATTTTTAAGCGCTGGTCTTAACAAGGCAATGCTCGTCGGATGGAGGACAGTGCGAGCGATGAGTCACCTGTGGCGAGGGAGCTTGCTCCCGCTGGACCGCGCAGCGGTCCTTTTTTTGGGGCCGCTTCGCGACTCAGCGGGAGCAAGCTCCCTCGCCACAATAGCGTTGTCTCAAACAGGTCGGTTTGGCATCGCCCCGTTCCTGTCTGGCTCTGCGATGGCTGATTACCCAGGTCCTCAGAGTCAGCCCGCTCCCACAGGGTTTTGCAGTGTTGCAACAAACGTGTTCACACCGCTTAACTCTGTGGGAGCGGGCTTGCCCGCGATTGACGGCGAAGCCGTCAGGATTTCAATGGCTCAACCTTGCGCGTCAACAACTCCACAAACGCCTTGGCCATCGGCGACTTCTGATCCTTACGCTGCACCAGCCACACCGCAGAAACCGCGTCAGGATCAAGCAACGGCCGATAAACCACGCCATCAATCCGCATCCGCTGATAAGACGCCGGCAGCACCGACACCCCCAACCCCGCCGCCACCAGACCGATGATGGTCATCGCTTCCCCCGCCTCTTGCGCGAAGTGCGGGCTGAAACCGGCATCCCGCGCCAGGCTGAGCAATTGCGCATACAGACCACTGCCATAACTGCGTGGGAAAAACACGAACGGTTCGAGTGCCAATGCCGACAGAAACAATCCCGCTTCACTGTCCTGCACCAACGGATGCTTGGAGCTGAGCACGGCCACCAGCGGCTCACGCATCAGTTCCACCACGCTGAGTGAGTCCGGTAACCCCAACGGCCGCATGATCCCGACCTCGATCGACTCGTCCATCAGCGCATCGGCCACTTGGGTGCTGCTCATTTCCCGCAGGTTCAAATGCACCGCGGGAAAGCGCTGGCGAAACGAAAAAATCGCCTGAGGAATGGTCGAGTTGAAAGGTGCCGACGAAGTGAAGCCAATCTTCAATTCACCCAGTTCACCGAGCTGTGCCCGTCGCGCCACATCAGCCGCTTTATCAACCTGCGCCAGCACCAATCGCGCCTCTTCCAGAAACAGCCGACCGGCCTCACTCAGCTCGACCCGACGATTGGTTCGCTCGAAAAGCCGCGCACCCACCTCCTGCTCCAGCGCCTGAATCTGCTGACTCAACGGCGGTTGCGAGATGCCCAGCACCTGGGCGGCGCGGCCGAAGTGCAGTTCTTCGGCGACGGCGATGAAGTAGCGCAGATGACGCAATTCCATGAAAACTCCATTAGGTCGTAAAACCTCTTAAACAGGTCGAACAATATATTGGATTGAATCATTAGGCAGCTATATGCTTTTTTCATTGCCTGACCGGCTGCCTGCCCCGAGGTCTGAAGTGAAAACTGCTGTCGCCCCACTCGCCCATGAAGTTCCGCCCGCCGCGCTGGACGAAGTTGTCGCCGAGCTCAAGGAAATCTACATCGAAAAAGGCACGCCGATGTTCATGCGCACGGTGCTGGCCTTGTTCTCTGGCGGCTTCGCGACCTTCGCACTGCTCTACTGCGTACAACCAATGATGCCGCTGCTGTCCAACGAGTATTCGATCAACGCGGCGCAGAGCAGCCTGATTCTTTCGGTGGCCACCGGCATGCTCGCCATCGGCTTGCTAATCACTGGCCCGATATCCGACCGAGTCGGACGCAAACCGGTGATGGTGACGGCGCTGTTTGCCGCGGCGCTGTGCACCATCGCCAGCTCCATGATGCCGAGCTGGCACGGCGTGTTGGTGATGCGCGCGCTGATTGGCTTGTCGTTGAGTGGCCTGGCGGCGGTCGCCATGACGTTCCTGAGCGAAGAGATCCATCCGCAACACATCGGCCTGGCGATGGGTCTGTACATCGGCGGCAACGCGATTGGCGGAATGTGCGGACGCTTGATTACCGGGGTGTTGATCGACTTCGTCAGCTGGCACACGGCGATGCTGGTGATCGGCGGACTGGCGCTGATCGCAGCGGCGGTGTTCTGGAAAATCCTCCCCGAATCGCGCAACTTCCGCGCACGCTCGCTGCACCCGCGCAGCTTGATCGATGGCTTCACCATGCACTTTCGCGATGCCGGCCTGCCGCTGTTGTTCCTCGAAGCCTTTGTGCTGATGGGCGCGTTCGTCACGCTGTTCAACTACATCGGCTATCGCCTGCTCGCCGAGCCGTATCACATGGACCAGGCCTTTGTCGGGCTGCTTTCGGTGGTGTACCTGTCGGGTATCTACAGCTCGGCGAAGATCGGTGCACTGGCGGACAAACTGGGCCGACGCCGGGTGCTCTGGGCCACCATCGTGCTGATGCTCGCCGGCCTCGCCCTGACGATGTTTACGCCACTGCCGGTTGTAATCATCGGTATGCTGATTTTCACCTTCGGCTTCTTCGGTGCGCACTCGGTAGCAAGTAGCTGGATCGGCCGCCGTGCCACCAAAGCCAAGGGGCAGGCATCGTCGCTTTACCTGTTCAGCTATTACGCCGGGTCGAGCATTGCCGGCACGGCGGGAGGGGTGTTCTGGCACCTGGGTGGGTGGAACGGGATCGGGTTGTTTATTGGCGCGTTGCTGGTGGTGGCGTTGTTGATTGCGTTGAAACTGGCGAAGTTGCCGTTGTTGCCTGGGGCTGCATCGGTTTAGCGTGGAATTGGGTGTATATCCGTTTTTTGGTGATGGCTGATATTGGTTGCGCCCTTACGGCGGGTCACTTGGAAAAGCGCCGAGTAACCAAGCGCTTTTGCCCCTTGGTTACTTGGGGCTCTTCCAAGTGACCCGCCGTAAGGGCGCAACCCTAAGCGGCCGTTACCGCAGAAACGGATATGTACACCAAAAAAAACCTGCCAAGCGCAACTACCTGAGCACCACCCGCGCCTCAAGCACCGCATCACGCTTTTCCAGCGTCAACGATTGCACCGCAGCCCCATCACGCTCGACCCGGTCCAGCCACTGCAACAGTGTCTTCGCCTCACCACTGAGGGTCAGTCGCAACAGATCGTTGTCAGCCTCCATCTGATGCAGTTCAAGCCCCACCGCCGCAACGCTTTCACTGATACGCAACGACAAGGGCTGCTCAGCAACGACCGCAACGCTGCTTCGAGGTTGCGCCCGTTGCAGCTGCGCAGCCAGAGCCAGTTGCTGTTGATACCGGCGCTCGACAGCTTCCAGACGCTGAAGACTCGGTTGCCAGATCAGGCTGAACACCGCGACGACCAACAAAAACACACCAACAACCAGCAACAGTCGTTGCTCACGAATGGACAGGCGTTGCCAGACAAGCGTCATGTGTTGTCCTCCACGGCCAATGTCGCCTGCACGCGGTTGCGCTCTTTGCTCGCACTGTCGAGCCTGACCGGCACACCTTGCTGCCGTCCGCGTTCACGCAGTTGCTCAAGCTCGGCAAAACTGTTGGCGGTCAGCTGGACTTTCCAGCCGTCGCCCGCACGAAATTCAATACGCCGGACCTCGACATGACTCGCGCCGATGACCTGCTCGACCAAACTCACCAAACCTGCAATACGTGTTTTCTCCGGTTCAGCGGTCTGGCTTTGCAGCACTTTGAGCTGCGTCGCCAGGTCTACGATACGGCTCTGGTCAGGGTAAAGCGCCTTGAACCGCTGCTCGTTCTGGCTGTAGAGCCGACGGGTTTCACCCTCGAGAAAATGGATTCGCGTGGCGCTGGCGCCCCAGGTCAGCAGCAACAGCATCAGTAACGCCCAGCCAACGAAACGCCAGGGTAGACCTCCGCCACGCGGGGCGAATGCGCCTTGCAGCAGATTGATGGCCTGTGAGTGCCGAAGTGTCCGGCACTGGTCGACATCAACCGCGTCGTGGCGCTCGTCGATCCATCGGATATCCGGGGGCAATGCCGGTCTGAGCGAGGTCAGTCCGTCATCCGACACCGCCACGCGGGCCGGCATCCCGCCGCCGATCAGCCATCGCCCGAACCACCGGACGACGACCGCCTGAACGCCGGGCAACACATCGGCATCGACAAAGACAGAACGGACGCCAACGCCCGATTCAGCCAGCAGCGCGAGCACAGCGGCGAATCGCTCTCGACCAATCACCATCACCGGGTAGCACCCTTCCCGGTCGCGAGCGCCAATGCCCAGATGCAGGTTCTCCAGCGCGTCACTCAGTTGATCTTCGACAGCAAACGCGATGGCGTGTGCGCCGGGGTGGCGCCTGGAAGGCCACGGATCACTACGGACCCAACTGCACAATTCCATGGGCAATAGCAGATCGACCGTTTGCCCGTTCAGCGCCTGCGCAGCTTGATTCAATGGCATGAGCTGGCGTTGGCCGGTCGAAGACCACAGGCAGCACGGCCAGTCGGTCGACGGTTCGGCCAGGCCCTCGGCGGTCAGATAAAGCCAGGTGTTCATCGCGGCATCTCATGGGTACTCGAAGGAAGAAGACGTCGTTGCAGGATCTTGAATTGGTGCGTGTCGGGGTCGCGCTCGACATCAGTGGCCAGGCGCAAACGGCTCTGCCCCTGAATGACTTGCACCGTGATCCGGAACCAGCGGCTTGCGGTTCCCAGCCCATGGCTGCTCAGGCCTGCGCCGGAGAGCAGCGGGTCCTGGGTAAAGGCCTGAACGCTCGCCCACGCAGTCATTGAACGCTGACGGACCAATGCGTCGGCCGTCGTCGCTTCCACGCCATCGAGCATCCTCAATACCTGCGCCGGTGCAGTGTTGATGTTCAGCGCGGCATCTGCAGGCAGCAGCGCGACCCATGGCTCCAGTTGACGCAACAGCTGACCGTCAACACCGGGCAGCAGGCGCAGCTGACTCAGTTCCTGTAATGCGCCGACCTGACTCAGCGGCAGCGGTGGAAGATCGAGCAAGTCGAGCAAGCGTCCCCAACGATTGAGGGTGACCTGATCTATCTGGCCTTGGGTCAACAATGAATTGAGATTGAACCGCCCGGCGAGGTCTTCGATATCGACGCGTAGTTGTGCACCCTCGATGTCGAAGTCGGGCGCCATCCGCGCCCAGTCCTGGGTCAGGTCGACCGTTTTTTGCGTAGCCCGCGCAGCGTCTTGTAGCTGCAAAAGCGCCCAGGTTTCCCCGGCAACCGCGAGTTGGCGCAAGTAAACGTGATGCACCGCTTGCCCGCTGCTTTGCAACGACAGACGATGACTGCGCAGCATGCCGTTCGTAATCAACAACGCCAGGCTCATGACCAGCAACACACTGATCAACGCAATACCCCGTTGATGCCCGCTCATGGCAACGCGCCCGGTAACAGCAACACCCGACGGATCGCCTCGAAACGGCCCACCGACACGTGCAGTTCCACGGCCAGCGGTGTCGGCGCGTCTCGCCCGGACGGCCACTCGCTACGCCAGCCGGATTGACGGTCAAACAAACGCCAGCTCAAGTCCCGAACATCGTCGAGCAGTTTTTGCCGCTGCATGAAGGGCGTGCCCTCACCCTGGCTTTCACGCCACAGCACACCGTTGTCGAGTCGGTACGTCAGGGTTTGACGCTCGCTGCGGGGTTGGTCCAGAGGATTGCGCCAGTGGCTGCGCTGCAACTGCAGCAGTGTTTGCTGGAAGACGACAGGCTGTTCGGTGACCTGCATCAAGTCCCGCTCGATCACCGCCACCGCCCGTTGCAGGCTACGAAATTCACGTTCGTGGGCCGTCGTACCCTGCTGCGCGCGCACGACGCCATCGAACAAGCCCCAACTGGCCAGGCCGAGCAAGGCGAATATCGCCAGAGCGATCACCAGTTCCAGCAAGGTGAAGCCGGTTTGCCTATTCATGACGATCGGGTATCCAGCCACTGGCGCGATGCAGGGTGTGCTCGCGACCGGAAAGGCTGACGTCAACGTCGACCCTAAGCAGCCGCGGGTCAGTCGACGCGTTGATGTGCTGGCGCAGCAGCCAGTCGCGGCGATCCATGTGGACCACGTGCTGCTGTTGGCCGAGGGTCAACCCCGGCTGCAGGCGCAGTTCATTCAAATGGTTATCGGCCAACCAGGTGGCGAAGAGTCGTTCCTCGACCGCGCCGGTCTGCTTCAACACGTATTGGCTCGCCGACAGCACGGCCGCCGCCAGCGTCGAGAAGACCGCCAGGGCCACCATGATTTCCAGCAGAGTGAAACCGCGCATGCGTGTCCGCGACAGGCCCTTAACCATCAATTACCGCCTCGCCAATACCATCGCTCGAAAGACTCAAGAGCGTGCTGTCTCGAGTAGCGAACGTCAGCGTGAAGGCGCTGGTCTCATCGCTGCTGAGCATCAACAGTTGCGGCGGTCCTTCATCGGCTCCCAGAATCAGGGAATGCCCATCCTGCTCAAGGCTTAGCCGCAAGGTTTCGGGCCACTTGTAAATCGCAGCGACCGGCTCCCAGCCTTGAGCATCGAGCCGCATTGCGCGGTAACCGCTGTCACTGAGCCGCAGGCCGTACTCCTCGCCATCCAGCACCGCCCGCTCACGCAACTGTTGAATCATGCCCGCCATCCCGAGCGCTTCCTGCCGGGCCTGACGCAACGGATTCGGCCCGACGACAAAACTCACCATGCCCAGCAGCACGCCGATAACAACGATCACGATCATCAACTCGAGCAAGGTAAATCCTCGGCAACGCTGACGCATGAATCAGTCGCTCCGGTTGCCGATATCGGCCGCATGTCCTTCACCGCCCACCACGCCATCGGAGCCCAGGGAATACAAGTCGTAGCTGCCGTCGATCGCCTGTACACCGGGATTCAGAAACTGATAGGGCGTGCCCCACGGGTCGACCGGCAGGTTTTTCAGGTAACCCTGAGGGTTCCAGTTCCGCGCCGTCGGCAGGCCCGAAGGTCGATTGCTCAAGGCTTCCAACCCTTGTTGCGTCGAGGGATATTGGAAGTTGTCGAGGCGGTACATTTCCAGGGCCGTGGCGATGGCCTGGATATCAATTTTTGCCGCGGTAACTTTGGCCTGATCGGGCCGGCTCATGAACTGCGGCACCACAATGGCCCCCAGCACGCCGATGATCACGACCACCACCATGATTTCGATCAGGGTAAAACCGCGTTGCGCGCGGCGTGAGTTGCTGTGAAGAAGTTGCATGGGTCAATTCACCAATTGGTTGAGGCTGAGAATCGGTAGAAGGATGGCCATGACGATCAGCAGCACAACGCCGCCCATCAGCACCAGCATGGCCGGTTCGAAGAGGCTCACGACCAGCGCGATCCGCGCCGCCAGACTGTTTTCCTGTTGCTCGGCGGCCCGTACCAGCATGTGATCGAGTTCGCCCGCGCGTTCGCCGCTGGCGATCATGTGCAGCATCATCGGCGGGATGTCGCCGCTGAGTTCCAGGCCCCGGGTCAGGGTTCCGCCTTCGCGTACGGAGCGGGCGACATCGACCATGCGCGCGCGAATGGTCAGGTTGCCGATGACGGCGGCGGCAATTTCCAGCGCGTCCACCAGCGGCACGCCACTTCTGCCGAGGATCGCCAGGGTACTGGCAAATCTCGCGGCTTCCATCGCCCGCAACACGTCGCCCGCTACCGGCAGTTTCAAGGCCAGACGATGCCAACGCCGGCGCCATATGGGCTGGCGCAAGCTCCAGCGCCAAAGACCGAACAGCGTCACCAGCACGCCCATCAATAACAGGAAATGGTTGCGCAGACCGTCGCTCAAACCGATCAGCGCCTGAGTCAGCCAAGGCAACGGCTGGCCGCTGTCGACGAAGATTTTCACCACGTCCGGCACCACATAACCGAGCAGAAAACCCACGATCGCCACACTGGCCAGCATCAGGATCAAGGGGTACACCAAGGCCATCTGGATTTTCTGCCGCGATGCCTGTCGCGCCTGGGTATAAGCCGCCAGTTGCTCCAGCACTTGCCCCAAGTGCCCGGAACGCTCGCCGGCAGCGACGGTGGCGCGAAACAGTTCAGGGAACGCTTTGGGAAACTGCCCCAACGCGGTTGAAAGGGCATGCCCTTCCATCACCCGGCCGCGGACCGCCGACAACAGACCCGCGACCTTGCGTCTGGCACTCTGTTTGGTCACCGCTTCCAGCGCTTCTTCCACGGGCAGCCCTGCCTGAACGAGCGTGGACAACTGCAGCGTCAACAGCGCCAGTTCAGCCGCGCCCAGACGCCCGCTGCGAGGTAGCGCTCCTGCGGCGCCACCCGCGCTGACCTCATCCAGTTCACGCGGCCACAAACCGCGCTCGCGCATCAGCTGTCGGGCGTGGCGCGGGCTGTCGGCTTCCAGTCGGCCCTTGCAGCGCCGGCCCCGGGCATCGTCAGCGCGGTAATTGAACGTCGGCACTCGTTAGTCCTCCTGCGTCACACGCAGTAATTCGTCGAGGCTGGTCATGCCGTCGAGTACCCGTTGCCGACCGTCCTGAAAGAGGCTGCAGGACACCTTGCGCGCCTCCTCGACCAACGCCTGCTCAGCGGCACCTTGATGAATCAAAGCCGACACGGCGGGCGTCACGCTGATCAGCTCGTAGATGCCGATTCGCCCGCGATACCCGTGCTGACACTCATCACATCCCACGGCGCTGAACAGCTGCGGTGGCGCCACCGCATCGAGCCCAAGGCGCTGACACGTGGCGGCATCGGCGCGGTACGGCACCTTGCAATGCAGGCACAGCGTGCGAAGTAAACGTTGAGCCAGAATGCCCACCAGCGATGACGCCAGCAGGTAGGCATCAACCCCCATGTCGACCAGCCGCGTCACCGCGCCCACCGCGCTGTTGGTGTGCAACGTCGAGAGCACCAGGTGCCCGGTCAGCGAGGCCTGAACGGCGATTTCCGCCGTCTCGCGATCGCGGATCTCGCCGACCATCACCACATCCGGATCCTGACGAAGAATCGCCCGCAAGCCCCGGGCGAACGTCATGTCCACTTTCGGATTGACCGGCATCTGCCCCACACCCGGCAAGTGATATTCGATGGGGTCTTCGACCGTCAGAATGTTGCGCGTCTGGTCATTCAGGCTGCTCAGCGCGGCGTACAGACTGGTGGTCTTGCCAGAGCCGGTGGGGCCGGTCACCAACAGAATGCCGTGAGGTTTTCCGAGCAACTGACGCAACGCTTCAAGCGTGTCGGGAGGCATGCCGAGTCGCTGCAACTCCAGGCGCCCGGCCTGTTTATCGAGCAGTCGCAGCACTACCCGTTCGCCATGTGCCGACGGCAACGTCGAGACGCGCACATCGACCTCATGTCCGGCCAGTCGCAGAGCCATTCGACCGTCCTGAGGAATACGTTTTTCCGCGATGTCCAAGCGCGCCATGACCTTGATCCGCGACACCAGCAACGTCGCCAATTCACGCCGGGGCCTTAGCATTTCGCGCAACTGCCCTTCGACCCGCATGCGTACCGACAGCGAGTGCTCGAAGGTTTCAAGATGCACGTCTGAGGCATGCTCGCGCACGGCTTCGCTGAGCAGGGCGTTGATCAGCCGGATGATTGGCGCATCGCCCTGCTGCTCCAGCAAGTCGGCGGTTTGCGGAACTTGATCGACCAGACTGAGCAGGTCCAGTTCGTCATCCAGCCCTTGGGCAACCTGCTCCGCCGCGCTTTGACCTTCACGGTAAGCGGCGGCCAGACGCGCCGCGAACACCGTGGCATCCAGCACCCGGATCGGCAGGTTCCGAGCGCATACCCGGCGTGCTTCCGACAGCGCCGTCATCGGCGTATCGGTTCGCAGCACGAGGCTCATGTCGGCCCCCTCGCCTTCCAGGAGAACGCCGAAACGCCGAGCGAACCCAAAAGGCAGCTGTTCGATTTTTTCGCTCATGGCGTAACCGGAGTCTGCTTGCGCAAATCGAACACGGGCGCATCGGTGGCCGGATCGAACAACTGACGTGATTCTGCCGGCAGCAGCAACGAATTGTTCTCGTGCGCGCCTGGCTGACTCAACTTGCGCAGTGCGTTGTAACGCTGCTGGCTCACGTCGGCCAGGTCTTCCTTGCTGCGCACGATGGTGGGCCGCAAAAAGACCATCAGGTTGCTTTTGGTTTGCGTGTCCCGCTTCCAGCGAAACAGCGCGCCCAGGTAAGGAATGTCGCGCAGCAGCGGCACGCCGCTTTGTTGGGTGCGAACACTGTCGCGGATCAGGCCACCGATCACGATGATCTCGCCATCGTCGGCCAGGATGGTGCTCTTGAGCGCACGCTTGTTGGTGATCAGGTCGGAAGAATCGATGCCGGACACTGAAGGCGCGACGTCCGACACTTCCTGTTCCACCTCCAGGCGCAAGGTCGAACCTTCGTTGATGTACGGCTTGATCTTCAGGCTGATGCCGACATCCTTGCGCTCGACGGTGGTGAACGGATTGTCCGCGCCGCTGCTGTTGGTGGCGTAGGAGCCTGTCTTGAACGGCACGTTCTGGCCGACGATGATTTCCGCTTCCTGATTGTCCAGGGTCAACAGGCTCGGCGTTGAGAGCAGATTGCTGTGGGTGTTGCTGGCCAATGCAGAAATCAAAGCGCCGAAACGATCACCGCCCAATTGCAGGATCGCGCCTTCCGGAGCGGATTTTTTATCGCTGAAGCTCAGCCCGCCGACGATGGGAATGTCGGTGCCGGGGAAATTGATGAAGCCCTTTGCGTCGCCGCTGTTGATGCTCCACTGGACGCCGACGGCTTGGGCGATGTCCCCGGAGATTTCGACGATGGCGGCATGGATCAGCACTTGCGCCCGAGGCTGGTCCAGCTGGCGCACGATGTTTTCGATGGTGCGGATTTGCGCCGGCTCGGCGATCAGCACCAGCGCATTCTGGCTCTCGTCGGCCTTGATCATGAACGTCGCGCCGGGCGAATTTTCCTTCACGCCGCCAAGGGACGATCCCTGTTTACGACCCTGCCCCATCACTTCCAGAACTTCGGCCAACTGCTTGGCATCGCTGTGGCGCAAACGAATGACCCGAGCATTGTCGAGGGACGCGGTGGCAGGCGTGTCCAGGCCGCGCGCCAGGTCGAGCAAGCGCTGGCGAACAGCTGGCGGGCCGATGAAGACCAGGCGGTTGGTTCGGGTATCGGCCAGCACCTGAATCGCCGTATCGGCGGTGCGTTTGCCCAGTGAAGATTCAATGATCGTGGCCACATCCGCGGCCTGGGCGTGACGCAGTTGCACCACGGCATGCAGATTGTTCTGCCCCGAATCCAGCTGACGCACGACCTTGGCAATACGACCCACGTTGGCAGCCGTATCGGTGACGACCAGCGCATTGGCCGACACCGACGGGCCGACGTAACCATTGACCGACACCAATGGCCGGATCAACCCGGCCATATCGGTGGCGCTGCTGGTGTTCAATTCAATGACCTGAGTGACGAACTGCGACGCCGTGATGTTTTTTGCGTTGCCTTGGCCTGCACGAGTTTTTGCTTCGGTGACTGGCGTGATCAGAATGCGGTCACCTTCGTCGATCACCGTAAAGTTATGGGCGTCGAGCACCGAGTAAAACAACCGGCGAACACCCTCGCGGTCAAGGGCCTGGCGGGACATGACGGTGATGCGTCCGGAGACTCTAGGGTCGAGCACCACGGTGGTCCCGAGAATGGTCGAGATTTCTTCAACGATGTCGCGCAACTCGGCATTGTTCATTGCCAACTGCCATTTTTCTTCCTCGGCTCGCAACGCGTCATGAAAGAACGCCGTCGCCAAAGCGGCCAGTAAAAGAAAGGTGCGCAGGGTATGCGCGCCGATGAAGCTGTTCATGGGTGTGATCACTCTGACTGCCCGGAAAGAGGGCGTAGAAAACGCGCGGAACTAATGGGCGTCTGTGGGGGGGATGGCGAGTCGAGTGGACGCAGTAGACGCGCGGAAGACGTCTGCAACGTCAGTACCTCTTCTCGCCCCCTGTTCCATAACACCGCTTGATTCACCTCGACGCGACGCAGGACGCTGCCACCTGGCAACGGGTCCCCCACCTGGTAAATGCGAGAACCTTGAGCGTCTGCCAGCAATGCTTTGGACAGTCCTGTGCCAAGGACAAAACTGGCCTGCAAGGTCAGTGGCTCGGCACTCGGTAGCAACATGGTGTCAGCCGTCAGACCGAGTACCGTTGCGACCGCTGTGGTATTGAGGGGCGCCCGGGGCGGTGGCGTCGGCACCGTCGCAGTGAGCGGCAACGGCGAGGCGAGGCTTTCGCGAAAGTCCCATTCCTGCCATGCCACAAACGCTGTGTAACCGACGGCTGTCAGCAGTAGGCAGAGCGTGCACAGGCGCTTGCTCACTCGATTGATTCACTTCGAACAATGCTGCACCAGGACATCCGCCGTAGCACGCGGTGACCGCACAACTCATGGACAACGACCGCGCCGACATGCATCGCGATCAGCAGCGAAAGGAACAGGCACGACCAGACGTGAATCGTGAGAAATAAACCGATGAGGGCTGGATCACTCAGCGGCTGAGGGATTTCGGCCACTGCGAACACGTTAATCGGACGGTCCATCATCAACACTCCGGTGCCCAGCACGACTGTCACCGTGAGATAGATCAGCGTGTGGACGAAGGAGACGATTTTTTTTTCCAACGATGAAGCGCTCAAGTTCGTGTGCCGAACGTGAGCGACAAAAAGACCGAGGCGCCAGACAAAAAACGGGATGAACACCGTTGTCAGCGACACATTGATAAAAGCAACCAACTGACTGATCCGGGCAGGCACTTCGACACTGGCCACATAGAACCCTGACGCCAGCGTCCAGATGATCACAGCCGCCGACAGCCAGTGCAGCCATACGCGCTGCCCGGAGTAACCCAAAACCGTCATGTTCGACTCGAATTGCCAACAGAAGATGAGCCTTCAGGCGATCTATTGCAGATCGCCTGAAGGGTTACGGGGAGGACTTAAATTTTGTCCCAGGCCATGTGCCAGTGCTCACCGACGCCAGGTTCAAATCCATGGGCGGTCGGGGTGTACTGCTTGCAGTAACCGGACGCCGGAAATGGCTTGCATTCGAAGACTTCATTGGTCTTCGGTTGCAGCACTTTGGTGCCGGCGGTGTACTCGCTGAGGCCTTCGGGGAACACGAAGTCGTGCTCTACGCCAGCGCCTTCACCGGTGACATTGGTGGTCTGGGTGTCCTGGCGGGTCGTACGGCCATCCAGAGTGGTGCCGACCAGTGTCAGGGTGTGTTTGCCTGGATTGCTGCGAATGTCGATGACGAGGTTTGTCACGCCGCTTTCCGCCTGCGCCGAGGTGGAACCGACCGGCTTGTTGCTCTCATCGAACAAGGTCGCTTCGACGTTCATTTTACGATTGGAGATCATGCTGAAATCGACCTTCGCCAGGCCTTTTTCCAGCACGTATTCGGCTTGCTGGGAGGCCACCGACATGCGCGCAGCGGTGTCTTCCTTCATGTCCAGCTGAACTTCGTAACGGATCACGCCGCTTTCTTTTTGAGCGTACAGGCTGTTGTTGCCCTTGACCGGTTCGATCGTGCCGTTTTCATCACGCACGCCCGCGCGGATCAGGGTATGGGCTTTGTTGATGGCTTCTGCCAACTTGAACGACCAGTTGTTTGGCGAACCTTGCTCGGCGGAATCAATGGAGATTTCAACGCTGTAGTCCGGACTTTCGCCGTTGGCCGAGAACGCACGAGCCTTGACCTTGTCGCCTTCCAGCAACTGGGTGGAAGGTGCAATGCTGCCTACGGAGGACCAGCCACCTGGAAGCTCCGCTTCGGCAAGGATGTTCACATCTGTCGCGTTGTAAAACGCTGCATCGGTATCGCCGACGGTCCAGATTCCCAGAATGACATGTTGGCCGGACTTGTCTGCCGGGATGTTGCAGTTGTGCTTGGCACCGGACACAGGCTTCTGATTGCCGCCGTCGATGGTGCAGAACGGCGTGCTTTCGAACGTGGCGCGTTTCAGCGACTCGTTCATGTTCCAGCCGTTACGGGTGATGAAGTATTCGTGTTTGGTGGCTGGGTGCACTGCCGTGTAGCGCCACTGGAAATCAATGTTGCGATTCATGATTTCATTCAGATGCCAGCGAGTGGCGGACTGCGCATCCATTGCGGAAAACAACGAGTGACCACCACTAGCGATCTTGCCGTCAATCGGCCCTTGCAACGGAGCACCGCCAACGCCGGCCGGGAAGCCTTTAAAGGTTTCGCCGACACTTTGCGGTTCGTATTGCGCGCCACCACAGTTGGTGTTCAAGCCTTTCTGGCAAAGCAGCGCACGCGACGGTGGTACTTCCAGAAATCCATGTGCGGAAACACTTTGAGTTGTCAAAATTGCCGATAACAGGATCATTGAGGAGGTGCACGCGCTAGCGGCACTTCCTTTATAAAAAATAGTCTTTTTCATGATATGTATTCCAGACTGCTTATCGAAATGACGGCGCCTGTGCTGGCGCCGATGCTCGTAATATCGTTCGCCATGACGCAGAACGAAGGTCTGAAACCTTACCGGGATGAAAGAAGTATCTATGTAGGACAAGTCATCACTGGCATGAGGATTAATCTTTCTTTTCACGTATCTGACAGAGAAAGAAAACATTCTTACAGCCATTACTTTTTTAAGCTGACCGCCATTCAACAAATAAAAAAAAACCTGTCCGACTTATGCCGGACAGGCTTCCTACAATTTCAGTCAAAACTATTCGTGATACTGCGCCGACAACTCATGCACCGCGCGCAGGAATGCACCCGCATGTTCCGGATCGACTTCCGGGGTAATGCCATGTCCGAGGTTGAACACGTGACCGCTGCCCTTGCCATAGCTGGCGAGAATCCGGCCGACTTCGGTGCGAATCGCTTCTGGTTTTGCGTAGAGCACCGTCGGGTCCATGTTGCCTTGCAAGGCGACTTTGTTACCGACGCGGCCCCGGGCGTTGCCGATGTCACAGGTCCAGTCCAGGCCCAGCGCATCGGCGCCAGCGTCGGCGATACTTTCCAGCCACAGGCCGCCGTTCTTGGTGAATAGAATCACCGGCACTTTACGACCTTCGTGCTCGCGGATCAGGCCGCTGACGATTTTGCGCATGTAAGCCAGGGAGAATTCCTGGTACGCCGCCGCCGAGAGGTTGCCGCCCCAGGTGTCGAAGATCTGCACCGCTTGCGCACCGGCCATGATCTGGCCGTTGAGGTAGGACGTGACCGACTGCGCGAGTTTATCCAGCAGCAGGTGCATGGATTGCGGATTGTCGTAGAGCATGGCCTTGGTCTTGCGGAAGTCTTTCGACGAACCGCCTTCAACCATGTAAGTGGCCAATGTCCAAGGGCTGCCGGAGAAGCCGATCAGCGGCACACGGCCGTTGAGTTCGCGGCGGATGGTGCTGACCGCGTCCATGACGTAGCCGAGGTCTTTGTGCGGATCAGGAATCGGCAGGGCTTCGATGTCGGCCAGGGTGCTGATGACTTTCTTGAAGCGCGGACCTTCACCGGTTTCGAAGTACAGGCCCTGGCCCATGGCATCGGGGATGGTGAGGATGTCGGAGAACAGGATCGCCGCATCCAGTTGCGGATAGCGGTCGAGCGGCTGCATCGTGACTTCGCACGCGAACGCCGGGTTCATGCACAGGCTCATGAAGTCACCGGCCTTGGCACGGCTGGCGCGGTATTCCGGCAGGTAGCGACCGGCCTGACGCATCATCCATACCGGCGTGACGTCTACGGGTTGCTTGAGCAGGGCGCGAAGGAAACGGTCGTTCTTCAGGGCAGTCATGTCGGCATCCGGAAAAAAAGTGCGGGCATTTTCTCAGAGCGCGACGCAAAAGGCACGGTTGCAGGTCAGCCTTTTGTCTATCGGGTCAATTTGTCGCGGTGGAATACAGTGTTTGGCACAACGCGAAACAACTGTGGGAGTGAGCTTGCTCGCGATGGCGGCGTCACATTCAACATCTCTGCTGATTGATCCTCCGCTATCGCGAGCAAGCTCGCTCCCACAGGGTTTTGCGTCGTTTGGTTAGACGCCCAGGTAATCCAGAATCCCTTCAGCCGCATTACGACCTTCGAAGATCGCCGTCACCACCAGGTCAGAACCACGAACCATGTCGCCACCGGCGAAGATTTTCGGGTTGCTGGTCTGGTGCTTGTACTGACCCTGTTCCGGGGCTACAACGCGGCCCTGGCTGTCGGTCTGGATGCTGAACTGTTCGAACCACGGCGCAGGGCTTGGACGGAAACCGAAGGCGATGACCACGGCGTCGGCCGGGATGATCTCTTCGGAACCCGGAATCGGCTCGGGGCTGCGACGGCCACGGGCGTCCGGTTCGCCGAGACGGGTCTCGACCACTTTCACACCTTCGACCTTGTCTTCACCGACGATGGCGATCGGCTGGCGGTTGTAGAGGAATTTCACGCCTTCTTCCTTGGCGTTCTTCACCTCTTTGCGCGAGCCCGGCATGTTCGCTTCGTCACGACGATAAGCGCAGGTCACCGACTTGGCGCCCTGTCGAATCGAGGTACGGTTGCAGTCCATCGCCGTGTCGCCGCCGCCCAGCACCACGACCTTCTTGCCTTTCATGTCGACGAAATCTTCCGGCGACTTTTCAAAGCCCAGGTTGCGGTTGACGTTGGCGATCAGGAAGTCGAGGGCGTCATGCACGCCCGGCAAATCCTCACCGGCAAAGCCGCCCTTCATGTAGGTGTAGGTGCCCATGCCCATGAACACGGCATCGTATTCTTCGAGCAGTTGCTCGACGGTCACGTCCTTGCCCACTTCGGTGTTCAAGCGGAACTCGATGCCCATGCCGGTGAAGACTTCGCGACGATTGCTCAGCACGGTCTTTTCCAGCTTGAATTCGGGTATGCCGAAGGTCAGCAGACCGCCGATTTCCGGGTTCCTGTCGAACACCACCGGGGTCACACCGCCGCGTACCAGGACGTCGGCACAACCGAGACCGGCCGGGCCGGCGCCGATGACCGCAACCCGTTTTCCGGTCGGCTTGACCTTGGACATGTCCGGGCGCCAGCCCATGGCGAACGCGGTGTCGGTGATGTACTTCTCCACCGAACCGATGGTCACCGCGCCGAAGCCGTCGTTGAGGGTGCAGGCACCCTCGCACAGACGGTCCTGCGGGCACACCCGGCCGCAGACTTCCGGCAGGGTGTTGGTCTGGTGCGACAGCTCGGCGGCCTGGAGGATGTTGCCCTCGGCCACCAGCTTCAGCCAGTTCGGAATGAAGTTGTGCACCGGGCACTTCCATTCGCAATACGGGTTACCGCAACCCAGACAGCGGTGGGCCTGATCGGCCGAATGCTGGGGTTTGAACGGTTCGTAGATCTCCACGAACTCTTTCTTACGTTGACGCAACAGTTTCTTCTTCGGATCTTTGCGCCCGACGTCGATGAACTGGAAGTCGTTATTCAGACGTTCAGCCATTGTTAAAACCTCATCAAACTCTTCAGGCGCATATCACTGCGGGTTGGCACGGGTGCTGGAAAGCAACGATTTCAGGTTGGCAGCCTTGGGCTTGACCAGCCAGAAACGACGCAGATAGTCATCGAGGTTTTCAGCGAGGTTACGACCCCATTCGCTGTCGGTTTCCGCGACGTATTCGTCCAGCACGCGCTGCAGGTGGCTGCGATAGGCTTCCATCGCTTCGCCGCTGATCCGCTGGATTTCCACCAGTTCGTGGTTGACCCGGTCAACGAAGGTGTTGTCCTGGTCGAGCACGTAGGCGAAACCGCCGGTCATGCCTGAGCCGAAGTTGTAACCGGTCTTGCCCAGCACGCAGACGAAACCACCGGTCATGTACTCGCAGCAGTGATCGCCCGTGCCTTCCACCACGGTGTGAGCACCGGAGTTACGCACCGCAAAACGCTCGCCAGCGGTGCCTGCGGCGAACAGCTTGCCGCCAGTGGCGCCGTACAGGCAGGTGTTGCCGATGATGGCACTGTCCTGAGTCTTGTAGACGCTGCCCTTCGGCGGAACGATGACCAGTTTGCCGCCGGTCATGCCTTTACCGACGTAATCGTTGGCGTCGCCTTCGAGGTACATGTTCAGACCACCGGCGTTCCACACACCGAAGCTCTGACCGGCCGTCCCTTTGAAGCGGAAGGTGATCGGTGCATTCGCCATGCCCTGGTTGCCGTGTTTGCGGGCGATTTCACCAGAGATCCGCGCACCGATCGAACGGTCGCAGTTGCAGATATCCAGCGCAAATTCGGCGCCGCTCTTGTCGTTGATGGCCGACGTGGCCATGTCGATCATTTTTTCCGCCAGCAGGCCTTTATCAAACGGCGGGTTGCGGTCGACCTGACAGAACTGCGGCTTGTCTACCGGGATGTGATCGCTACCGAGCAACGGGGTCAAGTCCAGATGGTTTTGCTTGGCGGTCTGACCTTCGAGGATTTCCAGCAGATCGGTACGGCCGATCAACTCTTCGAGGGAGCGCACGCCGAGTTTGGCCAGCCACTCACGGGTTTCTTCGGCGACGTAGGTGAAGAAGTTCACCACCATGTCGACGGTGCCGATGTAGTGATCCTTGCGCAGCTTCTCGTTCTGAGTGGCGACGCCAGTGGCGCAGTTGTTCAGATGGCAGATACGCAGGTATTTGCAGCCCAGGGCGATCATTGGCGCGGTGCCGAAGCCGAAGCTTTCAGCGCCGAGAATCGCGGCCTTGATCACGTCGAGGCCGGTTTTCAGGCCGCCGTCGGTCTGCACCCGGACTTTGCCGCGCAGGTCGTTGCCGCGCAGCGTCTGGTGGGTTTCAGCCAGGCCGAGTTCCCACGGCGCGCCCGCGTATTTGATCGAGGTCAGCGGCGATGCGCCGGTGCCGCCGTCATAGCCGGAGATGGTGATCAAGTCCGCGTAGGCCTTGGCCACACCGGCAGCGATGGTGCCGACGCCCGCTTCTGCCACAAGCTTCACCGAGACCAGCGCCTTCGGGTTGACTTGTTTCAGATCGAAAATCAGCTGCGACAAGTCTTCGATGGAATAGATGTCGTGGTGCGGTGGTGGCGAAATCAGCGTCACACCCGGCACGGCATAACGCAGCTTGGCGATCAAACCGTTGACCTTGCCGCCTGGCAGCTGACCACCTTCGCCGGGCTTGGCGCCCTGGGCGACCTTGATCTGCAGGACTTCAGCGTTGACCAGGTATTCCGGTGTAACACCGAAACGGCCGGTCGCGACCTGCTTGATTTTTGAGCTTTTGATGGTGCCGTAGCGCGCCGGATCTTCACCGCCTTCGCCAGAGTTGGAACGCGCACCGAGGCGGTTCATGGCTTCGGCCAAGGCTTCGTGAGCCTCCGGCGACAAAGCGCCCAGCGAAATGCCGGCGGAGTCGAAGCGTTTGAGCACCGATTCCAGCGGTTCGATCTCGCTGATGTCCAGCGGCGTTTCCAGGGTTTTGACCTTGAACAAGTCGCGGATCATCGACACCGGACGGTTGTCGACCAGCGCCGTGTATTCCTTGAACTTGCTGTAGTCGCCCTGCTGCACAGCGGCTTGCAGGGTGTTGACCACGTCCGGGTTGTACGCGTGATATTCGCCACCGTGAACGAACTTCAGCAAACCACCTTGCTGGATCGGCTTGCGCGGGCTCCAGGCTTCGGCGGCCAAGGCCTTCTGCTCAGCTTCGATGTCGACGAAACGCGCGCCCTTGATGCGGCTTGGCACGCCACGGAAGCTCAGGTCGCAGACTTCTTCGGACAGGCCGATGGCCTCGAACAATTGTGCCCCGCGGTAGGAGGCGATGGTCGAGATGCCCATCTTCGACAGGATTTTCAACAGGCCTTTGGTGATGCCTTTGCGGTAGTTCTTGAACACCTCATAGAGGTCGCCCAGCACTTCACCGGTTCGGATCAAGTCGCCCAACACTTCGTAGGCCAGGAACGGGTAGACCGCCGAGGCGCCGAAGCCGATCAACACTGCGAAGTGGTGCGGGTCGCGAGCGGTGGCGGTTTCCACGAGGATGTTGGAGTCGCAACGCAGGCCTTTTTCGGTCAGACGGTGGTGCACCGCGCCAGTGGCCAGCGAGGCGTGGATCGGCAACTTGCCCGGGGCAATGTGACGGTCACTCAGGACGATCTGGGTGCGACCGGCGCGAACGGCTTCTTCAGCCTGATCGGCGACGTTACGCACGGCAGCTTCGAGGCCGACGCTTTCGTCGTAGTTGAGGTCGATGATCTGGCGTTCGAAGCCCGGACGATCGAGGTTCATCAGCGAGCGCCATTTGGCCGGGGAAATGACCGGCGAGCTGAGGATCACGCGCGAAGCGTGTTCCGGCGACTCCTGGAAAATGTTGCGCTCGGCACCGAGGCAGATTTCCAGCGACATGACGATAGCTTCACGCAGCGGGTCGATCGGCGGGTTGGTGACCTGCGCGAACTGCTGACGGAAATAGTCGTACGGCGTGCGCACGCGCTGAGACAGCACGGCCATCGGCGTATCGTCGCCCATCGAACCAACGGCCTCATAGCCTTGCTCGCCGAGCGGACGCAGCACCTGGTCGCGCTCTTCGAACGTGACCTGGTACATCTTCATGTATTGCTTGAGTTGGTCGACATCATAGAAAGCCGAACCGTGGTCGTTGTCTTCCATGGTTGCCTGAATGCGCAGGGCATTCTTGCGCAGCCATTGCTTGTACGGATGACGGGACTTCAAGCGGTTGTCGATGGCGTCGGTGTCGAGGATCTGACCGGTTTCGGTGTCCACGGCAAAGATCTGCCCCGGGCCAACGCGACCCTTGGCGATCACGTCTTCAGGCTGGTAGTTCCAGACACCGATTTCCGAGGCCAGGGTGATGAAGCCGTTTTTGGTGGTAACCCAACGCGCCGGGCGCAGACCGTTACGGTCGAGCAGGCACACTGCGTAACGACCGTCGGTCATTACCACGCCGGCCGGGCCGTCCCACGGCTCCATGTGCATCGAGTTGTATTCGTAGAACGCGCGCAGATCCGGGTCCATGGTTTCGACGTTCTGCCACGCAGGCGGAATGATCATCCGCACGCCACGGAACAGGTCGATGCCACCGGTGACCATCAACTCGAGCATGTTATCCATGCTGGAGGAGTCGGAACCGACGCGGTTTACCAGCGGGCCGAGTTCCTCCAGATACATCAGATCGTTGGTGAACTTGGTGCGACGGGCCTGGGCCCAGTTGCGGTTGCCGGTGATGGTGTTGATTTCGCCGTTGTGGGCGAGGAAGCGGAATGGCTGAGCCAGCGGCCATTTCGGCAGTGTATTGGTAGAGAAGCGCTGGTGGAACACGCAAATCGAGGTTTGCAGGCGCTGGTCGCTGAGGTCTGGATAGAAGGCGGTCAAATCCGCCGGCATCATCAGGCCTTTATAAATGATGGTCTTGTGGGAAAAGCTGCAGATGTAGTGATCAACGTCGGCGGCGTTGGCCACGGACGAGCGACGACGGGCGCTGAACAGCTTGATCGCCATGTCCTGATCGCTGAAGCCTTCACCGCCGATGTAGACCTGTTCGATTTGCGGCAGGCGCTCAAGGGCCAGGCGGCCGAGGACGCTGGTGTCGATCGGCACTTTGCGCCAGCCGACCAGTTGCAGGCCTTCAGCCCGGATCTCGCGGTTCAGGTTCTCGCGAGCGGCTTCGGCTTTGACCGGGTCCTGGTTGAAGAAGACCATGCCCACTGCGTATTGCTTGGGCAGTTCGACACCGAAGGTTTCCTGGGCAATCGCGCGCAGGAACACATCTGGCTTTTGAATCAGCAGACCGCAACCGTCACCGGTCTTGCCGTCGGCGTTGATCCCACCGCGGTGGGTCATGCAGGTCAGGGCCTCAATGGCCGTTTGCAAAAGGGTATGACTGGGCTCGCCCTGCATATGGGCTATCAGGCCGAAACCGCAGTTATCCTTGAATTCATCTGGTTGGTACAGACCTGCTTTCATAGACACTTTCTCACCAGGCTGCCTCTTTTCGAGGCAAATTTCTTTTCAATTCAACCACTTGCATTCCGCGCCGAACGTACGCCGGCTTAGCGGTGGCAAAAGGGTGGTCATTGTACACAGCGACACAGACGCCCACAAATTTGACGACGAACTGTCGCAAATCTATGTCGCATTTGTGAAAGGTTTAAAGCGATCTGCTGTGCTAGTCAAAATTTTTTTAATTCTGACCGCAACGACTCAAAGACTACTGTGACGCAGACACCACAAGGCACGCGGTCTGTAGAGACAGCATGCGCTTGCAGAAATTTTGAGGTGCCGAGAGAGGCGGCCTGGGTAAGGCCGCCGAATCTTCAGCGAGTTGGTGCCAGTTCCTGTTGGACGCTGGCAACAGTGCGAGGCCAAGGTTTACCAGCCTGAACCTTCGCTGGCAAGGCCTTGATGGCGCTAAGGGCTGCATCGCGGTTGGCGAAGCTGCCGTAGGTGATGACGTAAAGCGGTTTGCCGTTGAGGACTTTCTTGAAATATCGGTACTCGCCGCCCTGCTCCTTGACGAAGCTTTGCGCGGACGTCTCAGAGCTGGTGCCGAGGATCTGCACCACGTAATTGCTCGCAGGTTGCCCGGCGTACCAGGTACCGCCGGCTGCCTTGGCCCCGGCGGCTGGTTTCTCGGCAGGCTTGGCGGTTGCGACGGCAGCTGGCTTGGCGGGCGCTGGAGCCGGCTTCACCGCAGGCGTCACAGGGACCGGCTTGGCAGTCGCGACCTGAGCTGGCGCAGGTGTCGGCTTGGCGGCTGGCGTCGGCGCAGGACCGGCCGGGATGCCCGCAGGTGGCGCCGTGGTGGTCACGGTCGGCGGCGTATCGCTGGATCCTTCGACAGGCACGCCATCGTCACCTTCGGTGATGCCGCCGGCCTCTTCGGCCAGCGGACCACGCATGACCGGCTGCGAGTTGCCGACCAGCGGCAAAGGCATCGGTTGCGAGTTGCCGGCGAATTCCACGGCCGGTGCGCCGCCGCCAGGTTGTGGCGCGCCCTGTCCGAGCGGCAGTTGCGCCTGTTCGTTGGCAGGTGCGCCTGTGGTCGGTGCTTTGCTGCGACCCGGCATCAACCAGGCGGCGGCTACCGCGACCACGACGACGGCGGAAATCGCCAATACGTGTTTCTTCGGCATGTTGAACCCCATACTTGGACGCTTGACCGCAGAGCGGCTGGCAATCATGGCTTCGATCATTGCATCGCGGGCAACCTGGTTGATGTTGCCAGGCCAGCCGTCGGAGCTTTCGTGAATATCAGAGATCTGATCCGCGGTGAAAAGTTCGATACCGCGCCCAGCACCTTCAAGCCGCTGATCGAGATATTCGCGGGTTTCTTCTTCGGTGTAAGGCTGCAATTCGATGACGTGAAAGCGCTCTTCTTCGAGGCTCAACGCCTCGAGTTGCGCGATCAGCGATGACTCGCCGAACAGGAACACATGCGGGCGACCTTCCGGTGCACCAGCGGCCAACTCCATCAAGGCTTCCAACGCAGACTCGTCGAGTTGCTCGGCGTCGTCCACTAGCAAATAGACTTCCTGACCGGTCAGCGCGAGCTGCACGACCTGAGCCAGGATTGGACCAATCTCTGCCTGAGCGACGTTCAACGCCTGAGCCACCTGACGCAACACGCCAGCGGCATCGCCGGCGCCACGAGCGGAAACCACCACGCTCTGAACGGACTGTTTGTTGGTGCTGGCTACCAGGGCCTGACGCAACAGGGTCTTTCCACTGCCTTGCGGGCCGGTGACCACCAGCAGCAACTGGCTGTAGCGAGCCAGGTGATGCAGCTGACCCAGCACCGGTTTGCGCTGGGCCGGAAAGAATTTAAAGCCAGGCACCCGCGGAGCGAAAGGGTCATGGCTTAACTGGTAATGGCCGAGGAAAGCCTCGTCGGCGTGCAAACTAGTCATCGGGATCTTATCAACCTTTAAGCTGAGCCAGGGCGCGGTAGTCCGCTCCCAGCGTGGCCTGTAGAACCTCTTTCGGATAATCGTCGGTCACCACCGCTTCGCCCATGTGGCGCAGCAGCACCAGGCGTAAACGACCGTCGATCACTTTCTTGTCAATTGCCATGTGTTCGAGAAAATCGGCTTCCGTCATCTCTTCAGGCGGGATGACCGGCAGGCCGGCACGCTGGAACAGGCGAATGCCGCGATCACGCTCCTGTTCGCTGATCCAGCCCAGGCGCGCCGACATCTCCAGGGCCATTACAGTGCCCGCAGCTACCGCCTCACCATGTAGCCACACACCATATCCCATGTGGGTTTCGATGGCATGGCCGAAGGTGTGTCCCAGGTTCAAGGTGGCACGAACGCCGGTTTCCTTCTCGTCGGCGCCGACCACCGCCGCCTTGGCCGCGCAGGAACGTTCGATCGCATAAGTCAGGGCGACCTGGTCCAGGGCGCGCAGGCGATCGACGTTTTCTTCGAGCCAAGTGAGGAACGGCTCGTCGCAAATCAGCCCGTATTTGATGACTTCAGCAAGCCCGGCGGACAACTCGCGAGCCGGCAGGGTATTGAGGGAGGCGGTATCGATCAGCACCACGTTCGGCTGATAGAAAGCGCCGACCATGTTTTTGCCCAATGGATGATTGATCCCGGTCTTGCCACCCACCGAGGAGTCGACTTGCGACAGCAGGGTGGTCGGAACCTGGATGAAATCGACACCGCGCTGGTAGCAGGCGGCAGCAAAACCGGCCATGTCACCAATCACACCACCGCCGAGAGCGATAACGGTGGTGCGGCGATCATGGCGCGCGGTCAGCAGACCATCGAAAATCAGTTGCAGGGTTTCCCAGGTCTTGAAAGCTTCGCCGTCGGGCAACACCACGGAAATCACCGAGAACGGCGCAAGGCTGCGGGTCAGGCGTTCGAGATAGAGCGGCGCAACGGTTTCGTTGGAGATGATCGCCACTTGCCGTCCGCGAATGTGCGGGACCAGCAGTTCAGGCTGATCCAAGAGACCCTCGCCAATATGAATCGGGTAGCTGCGCTCGCCTAGATCGACCTTGAGTGTCTGCATGTGTCCCCACAGTGAAGATGGAATCAGGCGTCCTGCCTTGAGTTATCGAATATCCAGAGCATCTGTTGGTGTTACGCCGTTCGGTAGCCATCCGCCACAACCTTGAACAGTCATGACAGGACGCCGAGGATAGCGCATTTCGCGCTGCGCTTTAACGGGGAGGCAGCCGCTGCAGGCGGTCAAGAATGTCGAGCACCACCATCCGCGGCGGTCGCTCATCGGTTTCCACGACCAGGTCGGCGATTTCCCGATACAACGGATCGCGTAGTTCCAGCAGGTCCCGAAGGGTCTTGGCCGGATCGGCGGTACGCAGCAGTGGCCGATTACGGTCACGGGCGGTGCGACCGACCTGCTGCTCGACGGAAGCGTGCAGATAAACCACCCGACCACCGGCACGCAGTGCGAGACGATTCGCTTCGCGCATCACTGCACCACCGCCGGTCGCCAGCACCACGCCATCGCATCCGCACAGCTCGGCAATCATCGCCTGCTCGCGGTCACGAAAGCCCGGTTCGCCTTCCTTATCGAATATCCATGGGATATTGGCGCCCGTGCGCAATTCAATTTCCTTATCGGAATCTTTGAATGGCAGGCGCAGCTCTTTGGCCAGCAACCGGCCGATGGTGCTTTTTCCAGCCCCCATCGGTCCAACAAGAATCAAATTTCGCACAGAATCAATGACTCACAGCAATCGCCTGGTTGTTCATAATACGCGGAGTGAGAAATACCAGCAGCTCGGATTTTTTCTCCGAAACCACGTCACGCCGGAAAAGGCGGCCAAGATACGGCACATCACCGAGAAATGGCACCTTATCTACAACCTTGCTCTGAGTATTGGAGAAAACCCCACCGATCACGATGGTCTCTCCGTCATTGACCAGGACCTTGGCATTGACCTCGTTTTTCTTGATCGGCGGCACATCCTGCACCTTGTTCAGGTAGTCCGGTTCATCCTTGGTGACTTTGACCTCCATGATGATCCGGTTGTCCGGGGTGATCTGCGGCGTGACTTCCAGCGACAGCGAGGCCTCCTTGAACGACACCGAGGTGGCGCCGCTGGAGCTGGCTTCCTGGTAAGGGATCTCGGTGCCCTTGAGGATTTTCGCGGTTTCCTTGTCAGACGTGACCACCTTGGGTTGCGAAACGATTTCACCGTTGCCGGTTTTCTCCATCGCGGTCAGCTCAAGATCCAGCAGCACATTGTCGGTGATGAATGCGATGCCGAGTCCCGAGGTGTTGGCAGAGGTACCCAAGTCGACGAACGGCGAGTTGGTGCTGGTGCTGCCGGGCGTGCCGATGGTCGACGACGCGTTGGCACCGTTGCTGACACCGGACGTGTTCCAGTTGCCCTTGTTCTGTATCGAACCGCCCCAGCGCACGCCGAGGCTTTTGTCGTAGTCGACGTTGGCTTCGACGATCCGCGCCTCGATCATCACCTGGCGCACCGGGATATCCAGTTGCGCGACGATACGGCGAAGTTCGTCGAGGCGGTCCTGGGTCTGATAGGCAATGATGTTATTGGTGCGTTCGTCGACGGTGATCGACCCCCGCTCGTCGACTTTCGCCTCGGCACTGGTCACCGACTGAAACAGCTTGGCGATATCGGCGGCCTTGGCGTAATTGACCTGCAGCAGCTCGCGACGCAGCGGCGCCAGGTCGGCGATCTGCTTCTGCGACTCCAATTCCTGGCGCTCCCGGGCGGCGATCTCATCCGCCGGCGCAACCAGCAGCACGTTACCGATCTTGCGTTTGTCCAACCCCTTGGTTTTCAGCACCAGGTCCAGTGCCTGATCCCACGGCACATTCTGCAAGCGCAAGGTAATGCCGCCCTGCACCGTGTCGCTGGCCACCAGATTGAGGTTGGTGAAGTCGGCGATCAATTGCAGCACCGAGCGCACATCGATGTCCTGGAAATTCAGCGAGAGCTTTTCACCGGTGTAGGCAAAACGCTCGGCGTTGCGTCTCTGCAGGTCATCGACGGTCATGGGGCGGATGCTGACGGTCAGTTTGTTGTCTGTCTGATAGGTCGAATAGTCGAAAGCGCCACTGGGCTCGATGCTGATGGTTGCCCGGTCACCGCTGGCGCTGGCGTTGACGAATTGCACGGGCGTGGCGAAATCCTTGACGTCCAGTCGTACCCGCAACGGTTCCGGCAATTGGGTTTTGGCGAAACCGAGGACAATCTTGCCATCGCGCTCCTGGATGTCCGGGGCGATGGACGGATCCGACAGGTCGATGACCACATTGCCTTCACCCTGGGTGCCGCGCTGGAAATCCACGCCGCGGATCGCCTTGCTCACCGGCGCATAGACCTTGGCGGGCGCCGGAATTGACGTGGCGACACGTGACGGTTTGGCTGTTGGGGTGGAGGCTGCGTTACCGGCTCCGCGCCCGACTACCACGAACAGAGTATTGCCCTCGACCCGAGCGGTGTACGGCGCCAGTTGAGTCAGGTTGATGATCAGCCGCGTGCGGTCCTTGGCTTCCACCACTGTGGCGCTGCGGGCATTGCCACCGCCCAGATCGCGGGTCTTGCTCGCTAGCTTGCTGACAACGCCAGGCAGGTCCAGCGCAATCCGCGCGGGTTGCTCCGTCGTATAACCCTGCGGCTGCGGCGGGGCGCCATCAAAAGACAACTTCAACTCGACGCGGTCTCCCGGCAGCGCCGCGACATCGAGCGCTTTGAGGTTGGCCGCCTGTACCATCGGTGACAGCATCGCTATCCATAGCGAAATTCCGAAGGTTGCGAAAATCCTGTTCATTATTCGAGTTCCACTATGAGTGCTCTTTCAAAGGGATGGTCCGCGGACGTTCCAGCCAGGCGCCTTCGCCGTCGGGAACGATTTCGACCACATCGACTTGCGAGCCGCTGATGGCGACGATCCGGCCATCGTTACGTCCCAGGTAATCGCCGACCTTCAACCGATGCACACCGCCCGCCCCGCGCAAGAGCGCAAAGGAGCCAGCCGCATTGGAAATCGTGCCGACCATTTCAAACTGCTCGATGTTGAAACCTTCGAGGTACTGCTTGACCCGGCTGGGGTCAGGCTTGACGTTGCGCGAGCCATGCTTCTGTCCAGCCAGGTCAACTCTGAGCTGCCGGGAAAACGGGCTTCGCAGGTTAGCGGCGTTGTAGGTGAACGTTGGGTAAGACCGGAATGTCGGCGTAGGTTCAATCCTGCCCGGCGCACGCAGGCGCATTTCATTCATGTACGCATCCAGGTCGCTGAAGTCAGCGTCGCCGCCGCAGCCGGCCAGCAGCGCCAATAGCCCGACCATCGGAAATAAACGCTTCGGGTTCATTCCTCCTGCCCCTTGTCGTTGTACCGATAGGTCTTGGCAAGAATGCTCATGCGCAATTTCGGACCGCCCTCGGGATTGGCCGGCGCCAGGTCGAAGTCATGCAAGGTGACGATCCGAGGCAACCCGGCCACGCCACTGACGAACGTGGCAAGGTCGTGATACGCGCCAGTGACGGTGATCTGGATCGGCAACTCGATGTAGAACTGCTGGGTGACCTCCGGCAGCAGTTTGATCTCTTCGAATTCCAGGCCACTGCCCAGGCCGGTTCGAGTGATGTCCTCAAGCAGGCCGGGGACCTCGGTGTCGCTGGGCAATTGCCGTAACAGCACGCCAAAGGAATTCTCCATTTCCTTCATCTGCTGGACGTATAGCTCCAGATTCGCCGCCATCTGTGCCTTGGTGGCGAATTGCTCTTTGAGCGTCGACTCTTCTTCGCGCTTGAGTTGAAGCTGACTCTCAAGGTCGCTGATTGAAAAGCTGTAGCCCAGCGCAAACACCAGAATCATCAGCAGGACCCCGGCCAGCGCCTTGATGGCGGGCGGCCAGGAACCCATGTTGTTAGTGTCCAGATCGTTGATGTCGATCTTGCGCAAGCCTTCAAACCATTCGGCCGGACTCATTGAACGGCCTCCGCAGCAGCAGGCTGGGTCTGACGAACGCTCAACTGAAAGACATTGGCCTGATCCAGCTGGCCGGCGGTCGTCGCCTTGACTTCCGTCAGGGTCGGGGCGTCGAACCAGTCCGATGCATCCAGGTTGCGCATCAGGTCTGACACGCGGTGATTGGATTCTGCCGCGCCGGTTATGGACAGGGTTTTGCCTTCCATTTTCACCTCGGTGAAATACACCCCGTCCGGCAAGGTACGCGCCAGCTGATCGAAGATTCGCCCGCTGATCGGACGATTGCCTTGCAGGTCCTGAATGATGCGCATGCGCTCGATCAGTTGTTGGCGACGGGCTTTCAGGTCACTGATCTGTTTGATCCGCTCGTCGACCACGGCAATCTGTTGCCCGATGTAATCGTTTCGTGCGATTTGTCGATCGATGGCACCACTGATGGCCTGATCCGCAACCAGCACCGCTCCCACTGACCCCACCAACACAACGACCAGCGCCAGCAAGAAGCGTTTGCGCCGCGCTTCCCGCAGTTCTTCGCGCCAGGGTAAAAGGTTGATCCGTGCCATCAGTCGAAACTCCTGAGGGCCAGCCCGCAAGCGATCATCAGCGCAGGTGCATCGCTGGCCAGGGCACCGGCGTTGACCTTGCTGCTCAGAGTCATGCTCGAGAAGGGATTGGCCACCTGCGTCGGCGTGCCCAATCGCTGCTCAATCAACCGGTCCAGCCCCGGAACCGAAGCGGTGCCGCCGGCCAGCAGGATGTGATCGACAGCGTTGTACTGCCCGGAGGCGAAGAAAAACTGCAATGACCGCGACACCTGCTGCACCAGCGCTTCACGAAACGGCTGCAGCACCTCGCTGACGTAATCGTCCGGCAAACCGCCCTGCTTCTTTGCCAGCCCGGCTTGCTCGAGGGTCAGGCCATAACGACGCTGGATTTCTTCCGTGAGCTGACGCCCGCCGAACAATTGTTCGCGGGTGTAGATGATGCGTCCGTTGTGCAGAACGCTGAGCGTGGTCATGGTCGCACCGATGTCGACCACGGCAACTGTCAGGCGCTCCTCAGTGGTTACCAACTGTCCGGTCAGCAACCCGAAGGATCGCTCGAGCGCGTAGGCCTCGACATCGACCACGCGAGCAGTCAGACCGGCCAGCGCGAGCGCCGCTTCACGGACTTCGACGTTTTCCTTGCGACAGGCTGCCAGCAACACATTGACCCGCTCGGGGTTGCGCGCCGACACCCCCTGGACTTCGAAGTCGATGGCCACTTCGTCCAGCGGATAAGGGATGTATTGATCAGCCTCGATTTTCAGCTGGTTTTCCATCTCGTCGTCGGAAAGACCGGCATCCATTTCGATGGTCTTGGTGATCACCGCCGAACCGGCCACGGCCACGGCGACGTTCCTGAGACTGGTTCTGGCCTTGAGCAACACGCGCGTGAGTGCCTGACCCACGCCTTCGAGCTCGGCGATGTTTTTCTCGACCACCGCGCTGGCGGGCAGCGGCTCTACCGCATAGGCCTCGACCCGGTAGCGGTCGCCGTGGCGGCTCAGCTCAAGAAGCTTTACCGACGTGGAGCTGATGTCTATCCCCAGCAGCGTTTTAGCCTTTTTATTGAAGAGTCCAAGCACTACCAATTCCCTATGACTATCCGTGAGTTACGGACTCTGTAATGTCCATTGCGTTCAATCCGCCCGTCTTGACAGCTGCGCAAATGACGCCCTCGACGGAAAAATGCTTATAATGCCCAGCGTTTTTTTGCGCTTTTTACGTCAAGCGCGGGTCGTTCTCCTTTTATCCTGAACCCTGATGCCTTATTCATTCTTTACCCTGGATATCCCAAAGCCTTGATTCGTCTGCTGAAGTTTTTCGGTTGGTCCATCGTCGCCGTTTTCTGCGGACTGCTTCTTGGTCTGAGCGGCGCATTTCTTTACCTTAGCCCTGGATTGCCGTCTGTGGAGGCGCTGAGAAGCATTCAGTTGCAGATTCCATTGCGGGTCTACAGCAGCGACAACAAGTTGATCGCAGAGTTTGGCGAAATGCGCCGCACTCCGATCCGTTTCGCCGACATTCCCCCCAACTTCATCAATGCGTTACTAAGTGCTGAAGACGACAATTTCGCCAACCATTACGGCGTCGATCCCGGCAGCCTGATGCGCGCCGCGACCCAACTGGTAAAAAGCGGACACATTCAGTCCGGTGGCAGCACTATCACCATGCAGGTAGCGAAGAACTTCTTCCTGACCAGCGAACGCAGCTTCTCGCGCAAGACCACTGAAATCCTCCTGGCCCTGCAGATCGAACGGCAGCTGACCAAGGACGAGATCCTTGAGTTGTACGTGAACAAGATCTACCTCGGCAACCGAGCATACGGCATCGAGGCGGCAGCGCAGGTTTATTACGGCAAGTCGATTCGTGACGTCAGCCTGGCGCAGATGGCGATGATCGCCGGCCTGCCAAAAGCACCGTCGCGCTTCAACCCGCTGGCCAACCCGGCGCGCAGCAAGGAACGTCGCGACTGGATCCTGGGGCGGATGTATAAGCTTGGAAAAATCACCGAAGCCGATTACACCGCCGCGATCAACGAGCCGCTGAACGCCAGCTATCACGTGCCGACCCCGGAAGTGAATGCTCCGTACATCGCTGAAATGGCTCGCGCTGAAATGGTCGGCCGCTATGGCAGTGATGCCTACACCGAAGGTTTCCGCGTTACGACCACCGTGCCGAGCAACCTGCAGGAAATGGCCAACACCGCGCTTCACGAAGGTTTGATGACCTACGACCAGCGTCATGGCTATCGCGGCCCGGAGTCGCGCTTGCCGGGCAAAACGCAGGAAGCCTGGGCCACCGAGCTGACCAAGCAACGCACCATCAGCGGCCTTGAACCGGCCATCGTCACCCAGGTCGACAAGAATGGCCTGCAAGTGATGACCCGTACCGGCGACGAACACATTGGCTGGGACACCATGAAGTGGGCGCGCCCGTTTCTGAACACCAACAGCATGGGCGCCAACCCGAAACAACCGTCGGACGTCGCGCAGGTTGGCGACCTGATTCGTGTTCAGCGCCAGCCGGACAATTCGCTGAAGTTCAGCCAGATCCCGCAGGCACAAGGCGCGCTGGTTTCCCTTGATCCGCAGAACGGCGCCATTCGCTCGCTGGTGGGCGGCTTCGCCTTCGAGCAAAGTAACTACAACCGCGCCCTGCAGGCCAAGCGCCAGCCCGGATCGAGCTTCAAACCGTTTGTCTACAGCGCTGCTCTGGATAACGGCTACACCGCCGCCAGCCTGGTGAACGACGCACCAATCGTGTTTGTCGACGAATACCTGGACAAGGTCTGGCGGCCGAAGAACGACACCAACACCTTCCTCGGCCCGATCCGTCTGCGTGAAGGGCTGTACAAGTCGCGCAACCTGGTGTCGATCCGTCTGGTGCAGGCCCTGGGCGTTGATCGCACCATCGACTACATCAGCAAGTTCGGATTCAACAAACAGGACCTGCCGCGCAACCTGTCGCTGGCCTTGGGCACAGCAACCCTGACGCCAATGGAAATCGCCACCGGCTGGAGCACGTTTGCCAACGGCGGCTACAAGGTCAGTCCGTACATCATCGACAAAATTGAAAGCCGAAATGGCGACACGCTGTTCGTCGCCAATCCGCCGAGCGTGCCGAAAGGTGATGTTGCCCCGGACGGTATTGCCGCCCCGGCCGCCGATACCTTCACGGTCAACGCGACGCCGGGCGAGATTCCGGGCCAGCCCGCGCCTCAAGCACCGGCCGTGGCCGAACGCATTGTCGATGGCCGTACCACTTACATCCTCAACAGCATGCTCGAGGATGTGATCAAACTCGGCACAGGCCGCCGCGCGCTGGCCTTGGGCCGCTCTGACATCGCCGGCAAGACCGGTACCACCAACGAATCCAAGGATGCCTGGTTCTCGGGTTACAACGCCGATTACGTGACCACCGTCTGGACCGGTTTCGACCAACCGGAAAGCCTGGGCAAACGTGAGTTCGGCGGCACCGTAGCGCTGCCGATCTGGATGAATTACATGGCTGCCGCACTCAAGGACAAGCCGCCGCACACTCAACCGGAGCCGGAAGGCATTCTCAGCCTGCGGGTTGACCCGGTGAGTGGTCGGGCAGCCACTCCGGGCACGCCAGGCGCGTACTTCGAGCTGTTCAAGGCCGAAGACACGCCACCGTCAGTGAATGAACTGGGTAACGGCAATGCGCCGGGCAGCCCGCTGCCAGCGGATGAAGCGGCGCCGATCGATTTGTTCTAAGGAAGCAGCTGCCAGTTTCAAGCTGCAAGCCACAAGAAAGAGCAAAAGCGGAACGCCCTTCGCTTTAAACTTGCAGCTTGTAGCTTGCCACTTGAAGCCCATAAAAAAACCCAGCACCTGGCTGGGTTTTTTTATAGGTGCTGCTCTTAGCCGTTAAACACGTCATCCACGCTTTTCAGCGGGTAGTTCTTCGGATACGGCAGGGTTGCCACACCGGTCTCGATCGCAGCCTTGGCCACGGCATCGGAGATCAGGGTGATCAGGCGGGCATCCATTGGTTTCGGGATGATGTACTCACGACCGAATTCCAGTTTGATGCCGCCGTAGGCGTCGCACACTTCCTGAGGCACCGGCAGCTTGGCCAGTTCACGCAAGGCGTTGGCTGCCGCCACTTTCATTTCTTCGTTGATGCGTTTGGCGCGAACGTCCAGGGCACCACGGAAGATGAACGGGAAGCCCAGCACGTTATTGACCTGATTCGGGTAGTCCGAACGGCCGGTCGCCATGATTACGTCGTCACGGGTGGCGTGAGCCAGTTCCGGGGAGATTTCCGGATCCGGGTTCGAGCAGGCGAACACGATCGGGTTGGCCGCCATGGATTTCAGGCCTTCAGGGCTGAGCAGGTTCGGGCCGGACAGGCCAACGAACACGTCAGCACCGGTCAGGGCGTCAGCCAGGGTGCGCTTGTCGGTCGCGTGAGCGAAGACAGCCTTGTACTGGTTCAGGTCGTCGCGGCCGGAGTGGATCACACCGGTACGGTCGACCATGTAGATGTTTTCGATGTTGGCGCCCATGCTCACCAGCAACTTCATGCAGGAGATGGCAGCCGCACCGGCGCCCAGGCAGACGATCTTGGCATCGGCCAGGGTTTTGCCAGCGATTTCCAGGGCGTTGATCATGCCGGCCGCGGTCACGATCGCGGTGCCGTGCTGGTCATCGTGGAAGACCGGAATGTCGCACTGCTCGATCAGGGCACGTTCGATCTCAAAGCACTCAGGTGCCTTGATGTCTTCCAGATTGATGCCACCGAAGGTGATGGAGATACGCTTGACGGTGTCGATGAAGGCTTGCGGGCTTTCGGAATCGACTTCGATGTCGAACACGTCGATGCCGGCGAAGCGCTTGAACAGCACGCCTTTACCTTCCATTACAGGCTTGGAGGCCAATGGGCCGAGGTTACCCAGGCCGAGAATCGCGGTGCCATCGGAAATGACTGCAACCAGGTTGCCTTTGCCGGTGTATTTGTAGGCCAGTTCAGGATCGCGGGCGATTTCGCGTACTGGTTCGGCTACGCCGGGGCTGTAGGCCAGCGACAGATCGCGGGCGGTAGCGGTGGCCTTGGTGAGCTCGACACTCAGCTTACCTGGACGAGGATGGGCGTGATATTCGAGAGCGGCAGTTTTCAGATCAGACATGGGGGCATTCCGCTTTTACTGTTGGACAGACTGGTCAGCGAGGATACGCGCCTCGCAAAGTCCCCACAAGACTGACCAGTCACCCCTGTCAAGCGCCCGGCTCTACGACTTTGGGCCAAAAGCCACGGAACACAAGGGATAGACTGTTCACAATCCACGAAAAAAATGTCTACAATTTTTTATCAAGGCGCCGCTTGCAACATCGCTGGATCAGTCAGTGGCAGGAGCCAGCGCGCCTGCCCCGATTTCAATCCGCCACGGCGCGAACGGTCCACGACCCAGCCACGCGCCTCGATTTGCTTGCCCTTCAGGCGCTCCAGAGCAGCAACATCGAAATGACCCGATAAATTGGGTGCAATACGCAATACAAGCGCGTCTTGCAACTCGATCCAAACGCCGCCGCGATTGCGTTGAACCTTGCTCACACGCCCACTGACCACCGCGAAACCGGACGTATTGATCTGCTCTGCTTTCAGTACAGGTGACTGACGCCACACCCCGAGCCCGGCCTGCCGCGCACTTCGTTCCGCCGCTTGCTGACAGGTGACCAGATCGACATTCGGCGCGACCGCGACCTGAAACCCAAGGCCCTCAGCGAGCATCTGCGCTTCGAGGTTGACGCCATCGGTGCCATAGAGATGTGCAAGAGTGCGACCATAATGATCCTTGCTCTCTTCACCCGGGAGCACACCGACCCGCCCGTCACTGGCGGCCACCAATGCTTCCAGACGTTTGCGCGCCGCTACGGCGAACGGCTCGTCGGAACGGCCCTGCTTACCCAACTCGGGCGTATTCAAGCCGATCATGCGCACGCTGCGACCATCGCTCAAGCGTAACGTGTCGCCATCCACCACCCGCTGCACCGCGACCGGCGTCAGGCCACTCGGCACCGGGCAGAAGGCCTGGGCACCCGTGAGCCAAATCGCGGACACAAAAAAGGCGCCCACAAGGGACGCCTTTTTCATTAGCAAGGTAAAGCCCATGGGGCTTTCGAACCTTACTCTGCTGCAGCAGCAGGTTTCTTGCCGAAAGCACCGAAACGGTCTGCGAAGCGCTGAACGCGGCCGCCAGTGTCCAGAGTCTTTTGCTTACCGGTGTAGAACGGGTGGCACTCGTTGCAAACGTCGATCGGCAGAGCTTTGCCGAAGGTCGAACGAGTTTCGAACTTGTTGCCACAGCTGCAAGTAACAGCAATGACTGGATAATCTGGATGGATATCAGCTTTCATGGTGTCTTCCTCGGGCTGCGTGCCGCCACCCAACACTATTGTTGAATACCGCACGTAATTAGGCCGCGGATTCTACCAGACCTTTGCAATCACGCAAGCTGTCGCTGAGACCGACCGTCTGCTAGGCTCCCGACCTGAATGCAGAGCCTGTGGGAGCGGGCTTGCTCGCAAAAGCGGTGTGTCAAACGACATGAATGCTGACTGACACACCGCTTTCGCGAGCAAGCCCGCTCCCACAAAGATTGCGTCCAGCCTCATTTATTACCCGCCTATAGAGAATACCCCCGCGTGCCCGACGCCATTTTGCGCCTCGCCCTGCCCTCGCCGCTGCGCCGCCTGTTCGATTACCGTGCCCCGGCCGGGGTCCTGCGAGCCCAGTTGCAACCGGGCATGCGCCTGCGAGTGCCGTTCGGTCGGCGGGAGATGATCGGAATTCTGGTGGAGGTTGCCGACACCAGCGAAGTGCCGGCAGAGAAACTCAAACCGGCCCTGGCTCTGCTCGATGCTACGCCGCCGCTGCCGCCAGCGCTGTTCAAGCTGTGCCTGTGGACCTCCCAGTATTATCAGCACAGCCTCGGCGACACGTTGAGTTGGGCGCTGCCTGTGTTGCTGCGCCAGGGCGAGCTGGCCGAAGCACGCCAGGAACGTTTCTGGTCCGCCGCGCCCGGCGCCAGCCTTGATGACCCGCGCATCGCCCGCGCCCCGCGTCAGCGTGAAGCGCTGGCGACCCTGGCCCAGCATCCCCACGGCGTCCCTCATCAATTGTTGAGCAAACTGATGTTGAGCAAGGACAGCCTCGACCTGCTGCTGGCCAAGGATCTGGTGCAAGTGGAAATCCGCAAGCACGCCCCCGGCGCACGTCACGAACATTGGCTGGCACAACCGGAGCTGCCCCTCAACCCCGAGCAGCGCGCCGCTTATGAAGCGATTCGCGCGGGGTTCGACAGTTATCACGCGTTCCTGTTGGCCGGCGTCACCGGCAGTGGCAAGACCGAAGTCTATTTGCAGTTGATCCGCGAAACCCTCGAAGCCGGCAAGCAAGCACTGGTGCTGATCCCGGAGATCAACCTCGGTCCGCAAACCCTGGCGCGCTTCGAGCAGCGTTTCAATGCGCGCATTGCGCTGATCCACTCGGCGGTCAATGACCGCGAGCGCCTTGAAGCCTGGCTCGCCGCCAGGGATGGCGATGCCGACATTATTATCGGGACCCGTTCCGCACTGTTCACGCCGATGAAGAATCCTGGACTGATCATCATCGACGAAGAACACGACGGCTCCTATAAACAGCAGGAAGGTCTGCGCTATCACGCCCGCGACCTGGCACTGGTGCGCGCCCGCCAGGAAAACATCCCGATCGTGCTCGGCTCCGCCACGCCGTCCCTGGAAAGCCTGCAAAACGCCTACACCGGCCGGTATGGCCTGCTGCGCCTGAATGAGCGCGCCGGCGGCGCCAAACAGCCGCGATTCCTGCGCCTGGATGTGAAAAGTCGTCCGCTGGACAGCGGCATTTCCGGGCCGATGCAGCAAGCTATCGGTCAGACTTTGGCTGCCGGTCAGCAAGTATTGGTTTTTCTCAACCGCCGAGGATTTGCCCCGACCCTGCTTTGTCATGACTGCGGCTGGATGTCCGAATGCCAGCGCTGCGATGCGCGAATGACCGTGCACCAGCGCTCCGGCGAACTGCGCTGCCACCATTGCGGCTACGTCGAACGTGTGCCCCGGCATTGTCCGAAGTGCGGCAAAGTCGATTTGCGCCCGGTAGGCGCCGGCACTGAGCGTGCCGAAGAACGATTGGCAATTTTGTTCCCGGACGTTCCGGTGCTGAGGGTCGATCGCGACAGCACCTCCCGCAAGGATGCAATGAATCAGCTGTTCGCAACCATTCAGAAGGGCCATCCCTGCATTCTGGTGGGCACACAGATGCTCGCCAAAGGCCACCACTTTCCACGGGTGACGCTGGTGTCGATTCTCGATGCCGACGGTGGATTGTTCTCCGGTGATTTCCGCGCCAGCGAGCGCATGGCGCAGTTGATCGTTCAGGTCGCCGGCCGCGCGGGCCGAGCCGAAGAGCCGGGCAAGGTAATCATCCAGACGCATCTGGCGGACCATCCGCTGCTGGTGCAACTGACCGAACAAGGTTACTTCGCCTTTGCCGAGCAGGCGTTGAGCGAGCGGCGCTCCGCTGGCTTGCCGCCGTTTGCGCATTTGGCGCTGTTGCGGGCTGAAGCGCATAAACCGGGTCAGGCTGAAGGGTTTCTGGACGAAGCATGCAGTGAGGCGGAACGTTTGCTGGCCGAACAGAATCTGACCGGGATCGAATTGCTCGGACCGGTGCCGGCACCGATGGAACGTCGGGCCGGACGTTATCGCGCGCAGTTGTTATTGCAGGCGACGGCTCGGGCGCCGTTGCACCGACTGTTGAGCAATTGGTTGTTGGTGCTGGAGCAGATGCCGAGCGGGCGGGCGGTTCGTTGGTCTTTGGATGTTGATCCGGTGGATTTGTATTGATCGGAAGATCGCCTTCGCGAGCAAGCCCGCTCCCACAGGGGTTCTGTGTCAGGCACATAATAGGTAACCACCACCGATCCAGTTTGGGAGCGGGCTTGCTCGCGAAGAGTCCCGAATAGTCACCACATATCCACAACCTGCCCGCTATAGTTGGCAAGCCCGCTTTCGCAACGGATAATGCCCAGTTTTTCCACCAGCGCATTGAAGCGCCGCCGCGCTTGCGGTCGAAAGAGAAGACCATGAAAGACACCATTCGCCAGCTGATCCAACAAGCCATCACCCAACTCGTCAACGAAGGTGTGTTGCCTGAAGGCCTGTCGCCGGCGATCCAGGTGGAAAACTCCCGTGACAAGAGGAACGGCGACTTCGCCAGCAACATCGCGATGATGCTGGCCAAGCCGGCCGGCATGAAGCCGCGCGATCTGGCGGAAAAGATCATCGCCGCACTGCCGGCTGACGAAAACGTCACCAAGACCGAAATCGCCGGCCCTGGCTTCCTGAACTTCTTCCAGAACACCCAGGCCCTGGCAACTCGCCTCGACGCCGCTTTGGCCGACGAGCACATCGGCGTACGCAAGGCCGGCCCGGTGCAGCGCACCGTGGTTGACCTGTCCGCTCCGAACCTGGCCAAAGAAATGCACGTTGGCCACTTGCGCTCAACCATCATCGGCGACGGCGTGGCCCGCGTGCTGGAGTTCCTCGGCGACGACGTGATCCGTCAGAACCACGTTGGCGACTGGGGCACCCAGTTCGGCATGTTGATGGCCTATCTGCAGGAAACCCCGATCACCAGCGACGAGCTGTCGGACCTGGAAAACTTCTACCGCGCCGCCAAGCAACGCTTCGACGGATCCGAAGAATTCGCCGATCGTGCCCGCGGCCTGGTGGTCAAGCTGCAGGCCGGCGACGCCGACTGCCTGGCGCTGTGGACCAAGTTCAAGGACATCTCGCTGTCCCACTGCCAGAAAATCTACGAACTGCTGAACGTCAAACTGACCATGGCCGACGTGATGGGCGAAAGCGCCTACAACGACGACCTGATCAACGTAGTTAACGACCTCAAGGCCGCCGGCATGCTGGTCGAGAGCAACGGCGCGCAGTGCGTGTTCCTCGACGAATTCAAGAACGCCGACGGCGACCCGCTGCCCGTGATCATCGTCAAGGCGGATGGCGGCTACCTCTACGCCACCACCGACCTGGCAGCCGTGCGTTATCGCAGCGGCAAACTGAAAGCTGATCGCGCGCTGTACTTCGTCGACCAGCGTCAGGCCCTGCACTTCCAGCAAGTGTTCGCCGTGGCTCGCAAGGCCGGCTTCGTGACGCACCCGATGGAAATGGAACACATGGGCTTCGGCACCATGAACGGTAAAGATGGCCGTCCATTCAAGACCCGTGATGGCGGCACCGTGAAGCTGATCGACCTGCTGACCGAAGCCCAGGAGCGCGCCTACACCTTGGTGAAGGACAAGAACCCGGAGCTGACCGAAGCCGAGCTGCGCAACATCGCCAAGGTCGTGGGCATCGGCGCGGTGAAATACGCCGATCTGTCCAAGCATCGCACCAGCGACTACAGCTTCAACTTCGATCTGATGCTGAACTTCGAAGGCAATACCGCGCCGTACCTGCTGTACGCCTACACCCGCGTGGCCGGCGTGTTCCGCAAGCTCGGCAAGGACTTCAGCGAAGTCGAAGGGCAGATCGTCCTCGAAGCGGCGCACGAACATGAGCTGGCAGCGAAACTCGCGCAGTTCGGCGAAGTGCTGAACAATGTTTCCGACAAGGGAACGCCGCACATCCTCTGCACCTACCTGTACGACGTTGCCGGCCTGTTCTCCAGTTTCTACGAGAACTGCCCGATCCTCAGCGCTGAAACTCCGGCGCAAATGCAAAGCCGCCTGCGCCTCGCCGCGCTGACCGGTCGCACTCTCAAGCAAGGCCTGGAACTCTTGGGTCTGGAAACTCTGGAGCGCATGTAAGTTGGCTGCCAAGAAAAAACCTGCACCCAAGCGTGGCGCCAGTCGTTACCAAGCTCCTGCAAAGCAACCGATTCCGGGCTGGCTGTGGATGGCGATCGGCCTGACGGTCGGCGCGTTCATTGTGTTCCTGATGAAGCTGGAACCGGGCAAGGGCAGCGAGAGCGTCAAGCGCGAGAAGATCGAGCAGCAGAAAGCCAGCAAGATCGCCGAGGCCAACAAGACCCCGCCGAGCCCGACGCAACCCGTGAAGCCCAAGTACGACTTCTACACTCTGCTGCCGGAATCGGAAGTCATCGTGCCGCCGGATGCCGTGCCGGAAAAAACGCCGCCAACCCCGGCCGTACCGACGACGCCGGTAACGCCAGCGGAAGCAGCGAAGATCGACACCGCGCGCGCTCAAGCAGCATTGGCCGGCATCACCCCGCCACCGCCCCCGCCCGTGGCCAAGGCTGCGCCCGTGACCCGGTTCTTCCTGCAGGCCGGTTCGTTCCGCAAGGAGGCTGATGCGGACAAGGTTCGCGCGCAGATCATCTTGCTCGGCCAGGCCGTAGCGGTTGAATCCGGTACTGTGAAAGACGAGACCTGGTATCGGGTGCTGGTAGGGCCGTTCAGCAATCGTGAACAACTGACCACAGCCCAGAAGCAACTGGCCGGTGCGGGATTCAGCAACCTGTTGTTACAACAACGCCAGAATCGCTGATCTTTATTTGTAGGCAACCTTCATCTGAGGTCGCCCACAAACCTGTGGCGAGGGGATTAGCGGACCGCCGCACCGCCCCCGTTGGGTCGCGAAGCGGCCCTCAAACCTCCACCTGCGGAGTATCAGATATAGCGCGAATACCGGTTTCGCGACTGCTTCGCAGCCGAACGGGGATAAATCCCCTCGCCACAGTCATCGCACGCCATTCGTCCCCCGCCGCGTCTTCGAGTTGAAATCCTCCCCACCACCCCCATATGAATGGGCATAAGGCATTTTCGCCCCGCTGCGTGGAGACTCTCCCTTGACCACCATCGTTTCAGTTCGCCGCCACGGCAAAGTCGTCATGGGCGGCGACGGCCAGGTTTCGCTCGGCAATACCGTGATGAAAGGCAATGCGAAGAAAGTTCGCCGCCTGTACCACGGTCAGGTCATCGCCGGTTTTGCCGGGGCCACCGCTGACGCCTTCACCCTCTTCGAACGCTTCGAAGGCCAGCTCGAGAAACATCAGGGTCACCTGGTTCGCGCCGCCGTCGAACTCGCCAAAGAATGGCGCACCGACCGCTCCCTCAGCCGCCTCGAAGCCATGCTCGCGGTCGCCAACAAAGACGCTTCCCTGATCATCACTGGCAACGGCGATGTGGTCGAACCCGAAGAAGGCCTGATCGCCATGGGTTCCGGTGGCGGTTACGCCCAGGCCGCCGCCAGCGCGCTGCTGAAGAAAACCGATCTGTCGGCCCGCGAAATCGTCGAAACCGCGCTCGGCATCGCCGGCGACATCTGCGTATTCACCAACCACACCTTTACCATTGAGGAGCAGGACCTCGCCGAGTAAGCCTGTTACGGCCTTAGCGCCACGGCTCACTTTTGCTTGAGGACCGCCAATTACTATGTCCATGACTCCCCGTGAAATCGTCCACGAACTCAATCGCCACATCATCGGCCAGGACGATGCCAAGCGCGCCGTCGCCATCGCGTTGCGTAACCGCTGGCGCCGGATGCAGTTACCGGAAGAACTGCGCGTTGAAGTAACGCCTAAGAACATCCTGATGATCGGCCCGACCGGTGTCGGTAAAACCGAGATCGCACGTCGCCTGGCCAAACTGGCCAACGCGCCGTTCATCAAAGTCGAAGCCACCAAGTTCACCGAAGTCGGCTACGTCGGTCGCGACGTCGAATCGATCATTCGTGACCTGGCCGATGCAGCGATCAAACTGCTGCGCGAACAGGAAATGACCAAAGTTCGCCACCGCGCCGAAGATGCCGCCGAAGAGCGCATCCTCGACGCCCTGTTGCCACCGGCCCGCATGGGCTTCAACAACGACGACGCCCCGTCGGCCGACTCCAACACCCGCCAGCTGTTCCGCAAGCGCCTGCGCGAAGGTCAGCTGGATGACAAGGAGATCGAAATCGAAGTCGCCGAAGTGGCCGGCGTCGATATCTCCGCGCCACCGGGCATGGAAGAAATGACCAATCAGTTGCAGAGCCTGTTCGCCAACATGGGCAAGGGCAAACGCAAGAGCCGCAAGCTCAAGGTCAAGGAAGCGCTGAAACTGGTGCGTGACGAAGAAGCCGGTCGTCTGGTCAACGATGAAGAATTGAAAGCCAAGGCGCTGGAAGCGGTCGAGCAGCACGGCATCGTGTTCATCGACGAAATCGACAAGGTTGCCAAGCGCGGTAACTCCGGTGGCGTCGACGTGTCCCGTGAAGGCGTACAGCGCGACCTGCTGCCGCTGATCGAAGGCTGCACCGTCAACACCAAACTGGGCATGGTCAAGACCGACCACATCCTGTTCATCGCTTCCGGTGCGTTCCACTTGAGCAAACCAAGCGATCTGGTGCCCGAGCTGCAAGGTCGTCTGCCGATTCGTGTCGAGCTCAAGGCGCTGACGCCTGAAGACTTCGAGCGCATTCTCAGCGAGCCGCACGCATCGCTCACCGAACAATATTGCGCACTGCTGAAAACCGAAGGCCTGGCCATCGAGTTCCAGCCGGACGGTATCAAGCGCATCGCCGAGATCGCTTGGCAGGTCAACGAGAAAACCGAGAACATCGGTGCCCGTCGCCTGCACACCTTGCTCGAACGATTGCTCGAAGAGGTGTCGTTCAGCGCCGGCGACCTGGCCAGCGCCCACGACGGCAAGGTGATCCTGATCGACGCCGACTACGTCAACAGCCACCTGGGCGAATTGGCGCAGAACGAAGACCTGTCGCGTTATATCCTGTAAGCCAAACTTACAGGCGAACGCGGAACCTGTGGGAGCGGGCTTGCTCGCGAATGCGGTGTGTCATTCAGCATTGATGTCGACTGACACCGCATTCGCGAGCAAGCCCGCTCCCACATTGGCCTGCGGTTTCCCACAGACGGACTTCAGGTCATGACCCAACTCCCCACTGACATCAAACTGCACAAGGCCTCGAAAACCCTGTCGCTGAAATATGCGTCCGGCGAGGAACATCACCTGCCCGCCGAATTCCTGCGCGTGCACTCTCCTTCCGCCGAGGTCCAGGGCCACGGCAAACCTGTCCTGCAATTTGGCAAGATCGGCGTAGGCCTGACCAAGGTAGAACCGGCCGGTCAGTACGCACTGAAATTGACCTTCGACGATGGCCACGACAGCGGCTTGTTCACCTGGGACTATTTGTACCAGTTGGGCGTGCGTCAGGAGGATCTCTGGAACGATTATCTTGCCGAACTGAAAGCTGCCGGCAAAACCCGTGATCCGAACGAATCTGTCGTCAAGCTGATGCTCTAGCCCGAGCCTCTTGCGCTTTAGAGGGCATTTTCTAATTTCATCTGTTTGAATGCTTGGCCGCGAGGCTGATCGTTGGCCTGCTTGCGAAAAAAATTAAACTCGGGTAACCAATGGAACTGGCAAGTTCCCTGCAGTGCATCTCTGAACCAAAAAGCATCAATGCAGAATTAACGGTCACCCGAGCAGTAGTACCTGGCATTGGCTGTGTACTGACACAGCAGGATCCCGGTACTCGTCTCAGGACAATGGAGCGTCGTAGATGAGTAAACAGAATAACGATGACTTGAAGTATCAGGCCTCGGAAAACACCTTGGGGCTGAATCCTGTCGTTGGGCTGCGTGGAAAGGATCTACTGGCTTCTGCTCGAATGGTGCTCAGGCAGGCCATCAGGCAACCGATTCACAGCGCGAAGCATGTTGCGCATTTCGGCCTTGAACTCAAGAATGTGCTGTTCGGTAAATCAGAGTTGCATCCGACCAGCGACGACCGTCGCTTCGCCGACCCGGCCTGGAGCCAGAACCCGCTCTATAAACGTTACTTGCAAACTTACCTGGCGTGGCGCAAGGAACTCCACGACTGGATCGGCGACAGCAACCTCACGGCCAAGGATGTGGCACGGGGGCATTTCGTGATCAACCTCATGACCGAAGCCATGGCCCCGACCAACAGCGCGGCCAACCCGGCGGCGGTCAAACGCTTCTTCGAAACCGGCGGAAAAAGTCTGCTCGACGGTCTCTCACACCTGGCCAAGGACCTGGTGCACAACGGCGGTATGCCGAGCCAGGTCAACATGGGCGCGTTCGAAGTCGGCAAGACTCTGGGCGTGACCGAAGGTGCGGTGGTGTTTCGCAACGATGTGCTGGAACTGATCCAGTACCGGCCAATCACCGAGCAGGTCCACGAGCGCCCATTGGTGGTGGTGCCGCCGCAAATCAACAAGTTCTACGTTTTCGACCTGAGCCCGGACAAAAGCCTGGCGCGTTTCTGCCTGCGCAACAACGTGCAGACCTTTATCGTCAGCTGGCGCAATCCGACCAAGGAGCAACGCGAGTGGGGCCTGTCGACCTACATCGAGGCGCTCAAGGAAGCGGTCGACGTGGTCACCGCGATTACCGGCAGCAAAGACGTAAACATGCTCGGTGCCTGCTCAGGCGGCATCACCTGCACCGCCCTGCTGGGCCACTACGCGGCGATCGGCGAGAACAAGGTCCACGCCCTGACGCTGCTGGTGAGCGTGCTGGACACGACCCTGGACAGCGACGTGGCCCTGTTCGTCGACGAGCAGACACTCGAAGCCGCCAAGCGCCATTCCTATCAGGCCGGTGTGCTCGAAGGTCGTGACATGGCGAAGGTGTTCGCCTGGATGCGCCCCAATGACTTGATCTGGAACTACTGGGTTAACAACTACCTGCTCGGCAACGAACCGCCGGTGTTCGACATCCTGTTCTGGAACAACGACACCACGCGATTGCCGGCCGCGTTCCACGGCGACCTGATCGAGCTGTTTAAAAACAACCCGCTGATCCGTCCGGATGCACTGGAAGTGTGCGGTACGCCGATCGACCTGAAAAAGGTCACGGCGGACATCTTTTCCCTGGCCGGCACCAACGACCACATCACACCATGGAAGTCCTGCTACAAATCGGCGCAACTGTTCGGCGGCAAGGTCGAATTCGTGCTGTCCAGCAGTGGACATATCCAAAGCATTCTGAACCCGCCGGGAAACCCAAAGTCACGTTACATGACCAGCAGCGAAATGCCGGTCAAGGCCGAGGACTGGCAGGAAAACTCCACCAAACACACCGATTCCTGGTGGCTGCACTGGCAATCCTGGCAGGCCGAACGCTCGGGCGAACTGAAAAAGGCCCCGGTGAAACTGGGCAACAAAACCTACACCGCCGGTGAAGCAGCGCCGGGCACTTATGTACATGAGCGGTAACTGACACACCTCGCCCCACTGTGGGAGCGGGCTTGTGTGGTGAGGGGATTTATCCCCGTTGGGTGGCGAAGCCGCCCCAAAACCTGCAACCTCGGTGTATCAGTTACACCGAGTGCATTGGTTTTACGACTGCTTCGCAGTCGAACGGGGATAAATCCCCTCGCCACACAAGCCGCTCCCACAGGGGGGACCGGGGACGAATTAACCCACAGGGCTTGAAGCATGCCGCAACCGTTCATTTTTCGTACCGTCGACCTGGATGGCCAGACCCTCCGCACGGCGGTACGCCCCGGCAAGCCTCACTTGACGCCCTTGCTGATTTTCAATGGCATCGGCGCCAACCTGGAGCTGGTGTTTCCGTTCGTCGCGGCGCTGGACCCGGACCTCGAAGTCATCGCTTTCGATGTCCCGGGTGTCGGCGGCTCGTCGACGCCGAACCGGCCGTATCGTTTTCCGGGCCTGGCCAGACTCACCGCGCGAATGCTCGACTATCTCGATTACGGGAAAGTCAACGTGATCGGTGTGTCGTGGGGTGGCGCACTCGCCCAGCAGTTCGCCTACGACTACCCCGAACGCTGCAAGAAACTGGTGCTGGCGGCCACCGCGGCCGGTGCTTTGATGGTGCCGGGCAAGCCGAAAGTGCTGTGGATGATGGCCAGCCCGCGACGCTACATCCAGCCGTCTCATGTGATTCGCATTGCGCCAATGATCTACGGCGGCTCGTTCCGTCGCGATCCTACCCTCGCCGCCAGCCATGCGGCAAAAGTGCGTTCGGCAGGCAAGCTTGGTTACTACTGGCAGCTGTTCGCAGGCCTCGGCTGGACCAGCATTCACTGGCTGCACAAAATCCACCAGCCGACACTGGTGCTGGCCGGTGACGACGATCCCCTGATCCCGCTGGTCAACATGCGGTTGCTGGCCTGGCGTATTCCTAATGCTCAACTGCACATCATCGATGACGGGCATCTGTTTCTGATCACCCGCGCCGAGGCTGTTGCGCCGATCATCATGAAGTTCCTCGAGGAAGAACGGCTGCGCGCCGTGATGCATCCGCATCCGGCGCCATTCGGCGGTTAACAGACCCCGACTTTTGTTACAAAAAAGGGTCGGCAGGAAGCGCGCCGCGCAACAACCCGTTACAGCGTCTATGGTGTTCTGGTTCGGTGTATTTGTTTTTGGCCTGAAGACGAAGGAGTGTTGAGTCATGCGCGAGAAACCAGCGAGGGAGTTTTTGCCCACTCCCGCCGCGTTCATCAACGCACAGAGTGCGATTACCGGCCTGCGTGGTCGGGATCTGATTTCGACCCTGCGCAGTGTTGCCGCCCATGGTTTGCGCAACCCGGTGCACAGCGCCCGCCACGCCTTGAAGCTGGGCGGTCAACTGGGGCGAGTGTTGCTGGGCGAAACCCTGCACCCGACCAACCCGCAGGACAGTCGCTTTGCCGACCCGGCCTGGAGCCTCAATCCGTTTTATCGCCGTAGCCTGCAGGCGTACCTGAGTTGGCAGAAGCAGGTCAAAAGCTGGATCGACGAAAGCAACATGAACCCGGACGATCGCGCTCGCGCCCACTTCGCGTTCGCCCTGCTCAACGATGCGGTGTCACCGTCCAACACCCTGCTCAATCCGCTGGCGATCAAGGAAATCTTTAACTCCGGCGGCAACAGCCTGGTGCGCGGCATCAGTCATCTGGTCGATGATTTCCTGCACAACGACGGACTGCCCAGGCAAGTCACCAAGCAGGCATTCGAGGTCGGCAAAACGGTCGCCACCACCACCGGCTCTGTCGTGTTTCGCAATGAGCTGCTGGAACTGATCCAGTACAGGCCGATGAGCGAGAAGCAGTATTCCAAACCACTGCTGGTGGTGCCGCCACAGATCAACAAGTACTACATTTTCGACTTGAGCCCGAGCAATAGCTTTGTCCAGTTCGCTCTGAAAAACGGTCTGCAAACCTTCATCATCAGTTGGCGCAATCCGGATGTGCGCCATCGCGAATGGGGCCTGTCGACCTACGTCGAAGCCGTGGAAGAAGCAATGAACGTGTGTAGGGCGATCACCGGCGCTCGCGAAGTCAACCTGATGGGCGCCTGCGCCGGAGGGCTGACCATTGCCGCGCTGCAAGGCCATTTGCAAGCCAAGCGGCAGTTGCGTCGGGTATCCAGCGCGACCTACCTGGTGAGCCTGCTCGACAGCCAGATGGAGAGTCCGGCGACGCTGTTCGCCGATGAACAGACCCTGGAAGCGGCCAAGCGTCGCTCCTATCAGAAAGGGGTACTGGAGGGCCGCGACATGGCCAAGGTCTTCGCCTGGATGCGCCCCAACGATTTGATCTGGAGCTACTTCGTCAACAACTACCTGTTGGGCAAGGAACCGCCGGCGTTCGACATTCTCTACTGGAACAACGACAACACGCGTCTTCCGGCAGCCTTTCACGGCGACCTGCTCGACTTCTTCAAGCACAACCCGCTGAGTCATCCGGGCGGTCTTGAAGTGTGCGGCACGCCGATCGACTTGCAGAAAGTCACCGTCGACAGTTTCAGCGTGGCCGGCATCAACGACCACATCACTCCGTGGGATGCGGTGTATCGCTCGACGCTGCTGCTGGGGGGCGAGCGGCGTTTTGTGCTGTCCAACAGCGGTCATGTGCAGAGCATTCTTAACCCGCCCTCAAACCCGAAAGCCAACTTTATCGAAAGCACAAAACTGAGCAGCGACCCACGAGCCTGGTATTACGACGCCAAGCAAGTCGACGGCAGCTGGTGGACGCAATGGCTGAGCTGGATTCAGGAACGTTCGGGTGCGCAGAAAGAAACCCACATGGCGCTCGGCAACCAGAATTATCCACCGCTGGAGGCGGCACCCGGTACTTACGTGCGTGTGCGCTGACGCTCATCACACTACGGCCGGTTTCGGCCGTGGCTTGACCTGATCATTAAGAAGACTGGATGAAAACCCGCGACCGGATCCTCGAATGTGCCCTGCAGCTGTTTAACCATAAGGGCGAACCGAACGTCTCCACCATGGAAGTTGCCAACGAAATGGGCATCAGCCCGGGCAACCTCTACTACCACTTCCACGGCAAGGAACCGCTGATTCTCGGGTTGTTCGAGCGTTTCCAGGCGGAGCTCGCGCCGCTGCTTGATCCGCCGTCCGATGTGGAGCTGGCACCTGAAGATTATTGGCTGTTTCTGCATTTGATCGTCGAGCGTCTGGCTCATTACCGGTTTCTGTTCCAGGACCTGTCGAACCTCGCCGGGCGCCTGCCGAAACTGGCCAAAGGGATACGCAACCTGCTCAATGCGCTGAAGCGCACGCTGGCTTCATTGCTGGCGCGACTGAAGGCTCAGGGGCAACTGGTCAGCGACACGCAGGCGTTGGGCCAACTGGTGGAGCAAATCACCATGACGCTACTGTTTTCGCTGGACTATCAACGGATTCTGGACCGTGAGGGTGAAGTGAAGCTGGTGGTTTATCAGATCATGATGCTGGTGGCGCCGCATTTGCTGCCGCCGATCAAGGTGGCGACGGAGCAGCTGGCGATGCAATATCTCGAAGAACACGAATAACCCCTGTAGGAGCGGGCTTGCTCGCGAATACGGTAGGTCATTCAACGTTGATGTCCACTGACACACCGCATTCGCGTTCAAGCCCGCTCCCACAGGGCGTAATGCGGTGTTGACAGAACCGTGCACAAACAAAAACGCCCGACCTTCGCAGGCCGGGCGTTTTTTGAGCCCTGAAATCAGGACTGACTGGTTGGCGTCGATGGTGCTGACGCGGCAGTCGAGGTAGCAGCAGCGGTCGGCGCGGTAGCAGAGTTCGATGTGCTGACCGGTGTCGACGAGGCGGCCGGTTTGGCGGCAGCCACTGCTGGTTTCGAAGCAGCAGCTTTCGGGGCTGCCGGTTTTTTCACTGCTGGCTTCTTCGCTGCGGCAGGTTTTGCCGCTGGCTTGGCTGCCGGTTTGGCGGCTGCGGTTTTCGCTGCAGGTTTTGCTGCGGCAGTTTTGGTCGCTGGTTTGGCAGCCGGTTTAGCGGCTGCTTTTGCCAGTGGCTTGGCCGCCGTTTTAGCAGCAGGTTTGGCCGCGGCAGTTTTCACCGCAACAGGCGCAACCTTGGCACCGGTGAGTTTTTCGATCTGCTTGGTCAGGGTATCGACCTTGCTGTGCAGCGCTTTGACTTCATTACGGCTCGGTACACCCAGGCGCGAAATGGCGCTGTTCAGGCGCTTGTCGAAAGCACCTTCCAGCTCATCCCACTTGCCCAGCGCACGATCTTTCACGCCAGTGATGCGTGATTTGGCAGAGGTAGCAGAGTCCTTTACGTCATCGACTTTCTTGCCGACAGCGCTCTTGGTGAGCTTCTCGGCTTTCTCGCCATCTTTGACCAATGTATCGAAGAGCTTGCTGCCGTCAGTGTCGATCTTCGAGTACACGCCTAAACCAGCCAGCCAGATTTTGCGGGAGTAGTCTTCGACTTTCCCAATCCAGGAGCTGCCTTCTTTTTCGGTGTTCTTTTTACCAGCCATCCCGTTCTCCTTAAGATTTACGCGCGACGCGTTCGAGCAATGCCGTCAGCTCATCGAGCTTGGCAGAGAGTGTCTCAACGTCATGTTTAGACGGAATGCCGATACGATTCAAGGCACTTGCGACACGCGAGTCGAAAGCCTTCTCGATCTTGTCGAGTTGCACTTCGACCTTGCCTTTGAATGTGCTCACTTCGCTCTTGGCTTCATCAATCTCGGAGTTGGCCGCTTCAAGTTTCTCGGCAACTACCTTTTTGCCTTTCTTTTCAACAAGTTGACCAGCTTCGATCAACTCTTGAAAGTACTCGCTGCCCTCGTGGCCAACCTTGGTGTAGGCACCCAGGCCTGCCAGCCAGATCTTGCGGGCATAGGATTTAACGTCGCTGAGCGCCGTTGTCGAAGCGTCGATTTTTTTCTTCAAAATAACTTTGGCCATGGTGCACCTCACGCGCAGAAGGTTTGAGGAACTGCCCGCGAAAGAGTCGGGCTCAGGCACAAAGTAGGGAGAAAAATTAGAAACGGCACCCTAACAACTGACATAAATCGATGTGTGCCACACACCTCGACCTGTAGGAGCCGAGCTTGCTCGCGATAGCGGTTCATCATTCAAAATGGCTGTTGGCTGACACACCGCCATCGCGAGCAAGCTCGGCTCCTTCAGGGAATGCATTCACAAATCGGGCGCCGATCAAGCCAACGCTTTATCCAGCGCCTTTTCGATTTCCGATTTGATCGTGCCACTCATGGCCGACATCAACATACCCAGTTCGACATCGACCCTGATCGAATCCTCGCTGACATGCACCGCGCCTTTTACCCCGGAACGCCTGAGGTTCAGGGTGTCGCCGGACCACTGCGGTTCCAGGCCATATTGATCGGACAGCCTCTGCGCCAACTTGTCAGCCTTCTCGCGGGCCGCTTCCTTGCCCAGGCCGTGGGCACGTTCAACACTAATACGGGCCATCGAATGACTCCTGCTTTATGGATACTTTCCTGAAGCATCTTGACCGTTGCTGCGGCAAAACGTCCCGGCGGTTACCTATCTTACCTTCAGCCTTGCCAAGACAAAGCAGGCCACCGGGATTAGAATGTCCCGCATTCTCTTCTGGTGACAGCGATATGACTGATCAGCGCAAAGGCAGCGATGCCGAACCCACCACTCACTTCGGTTTCAAAAACGTTCCGGAAAGCCAAAAAGCGGAAAAAGTCGCTGAAGTTTTCCACTCGGTAGCCGCCAAGTACGACTTGATGAACGACCTCCTGTCGGGCGGTATGCACCGGCTGTGGAAGCGTTTCGCAATCGAGCTGTCTGGCGTGCGCACCGGCAACCGCGTGCTGGACATTGCCGGTGGCACCGGCGATCTGACCAAAAAATTCTCGCACCTCGTGGGCCCGACGGGCCAGGTGGTGTTGGCCGACATCAACGAATCCATGCTCAAGGTCGGTCGCGACCGCCTGCTGGATCTGGGTGTGGCCGGCAACGTCGAATTCGTCCAGGCCGATGCTGAAAAGCTGCCATTCCCGGACAACCATTTCGACTGCGTGACCATCGCCTTCGGCCTGCGCAACGTGACACACAAGGAAGACGCCCTGCGCTCGATGCTGCGCGTGCTGAAACCGGGCGGTCGCCTGCTGGTACTGGAATTCTCCAAGCCGACCAACGCGCTGATGTCCAAGGCTTACGACGCCTACTCGTTCGCCTTCATGCCGTTGATGGGCAAGCTGATCACCAACGACTCGGAAAGCTATCGCTACCTGGCCGAATCGATCCGCATGCACCCGAATCAGGAAACCCTGAAGTCGATGATGGTCGAGGCCGGTTTCGACCGCGTGACCTATCACAACATGACCGCAGGCATCGTCGCCTTGCACCGCGGCATCAAACCCTGATGTTGCTGGCCGGACTGCTCGCCAGCGTTGAACTCGGTCTGAACCGGGTGCTGCGTCTCGACAGCACGGCGCTGCCGCGGCTGGCGCATTTGAGCGGCAAGGTGATCGCCGTCGATTGCCGCAGACCGGCGCTGCAACTGTTCATCCTGCCCAGCGATGAAGGCTTGATGCTCGCTTCCCAATGGGAAACCGGCGCCGACTGCACCTTGCGCGCACCGGCCTCAAGCCTGTTGAGATTGGCGATGAGCAAGGACAAGACTTCGGTTCTGCATGACCCTGAAGTTGAGCTCGACGGCGACAGCGGTGTGCTGCTGGAACTGGCGGCGATCCTTCAGGACCTGGAGCTGGACTGGGAGTACGAACTTTCGCGCTGGCTCGGCCCGGTCGCCACGCAACTGGTTGGCGGTCACCTGCGCAGTCGCACACGCTGGTATCAGCAAGGGTTCGCCAGCCTCAATCAGAACCTGGGCGAATACCTGGCCGAAGAATCGCGCACCCTTGTCGGTCAGCGCGAAGCCGAAGCCCGTTTCAGTGAACTGGACCAGATCAAACTCGATCTGGAACGTCTCGAGGCGCGATTCGAGCGCCTTTCCCGATCCCTCGACCCAAGCGATAACGCATGAAGCTGCTTGCCGTCCGCCGTTTGTTGCGCATCCAGCGCGTTGTGATTCGCTATCGCCTCGATGACCTGCTGTTCGCCCTGCCGCTGCCGTGGTTCCTGCTGGCGCTGCGCTACGCCTTGCCGTGGCGCTGGTTCCCGCGCAAGCCGCTGGACCTGAGCCGTGGCGCACGATTGCGCCTGGCGCTGCAGGACCTTGGGCCGATTTTCATCAAGTTCGGACAGATCCTGTCCACCCGCCGCGACCTGCTGCCGGAAGACATCGCCGATGAGCTGATGAAGCTGCAGGACCGTGTGCCACCGTTCGATTCGCAAGTGTCGGTCAAGCTTATCGAAGAACAGCTCGGCAAAAAGATCAGTGAAGTGTTCAGCCGTTTCGACGTCGAACCGCTGGCCTCCGCTTCGGTGGCGCAGGTGCATGCCGCGCAGCTGAAAACCGGCGAAGAAGTCGTGGTCAAAGTGATCCGCCCCGGCCTCAAGCCGATCATCGCGCAGGACTTGGCGTGGCTGTTCATCCTCGCCCGCACCGCGGAAAGACTGTCCGCAGACGCGCGTCTGCTGCACCCGGTGGACGTGGTGCAGGACTACGAAAAAACCATTTACGACGAACTCGACCTGCTGCGCGAGGCGGCCAACGCCAGCCAGTTGAAGCGCAACTTCGACGGCTCGCCGCTGCTGTACGTGCCGCAAGTCTACTGGGACTGGTGCCGGCCGAAAGTGCTGGTGATGGAGCGCATCTACGGGATTCAGGTGACCGATCTGGCGACCCTCGCCGATCAACGCACCGACATGAAAATGCTCGCCGAACGCGGGGTGGAAATCTTCTTCACCCAAGTGTTCCGCGACAGTTTCTTTCACGCCGACATGCACCCGGGCAACATCTTCGTCAGCACCGTCAACCCGTGGAGCCCGCAGTACATTGCGATCGACTGCGGCATCGTCGGCAGCCTGACCCCGGAAGACCAGGATTATCTGGCGCGCAACCTGTTCGCGTTCTTCAAGCGTGATTACCGTCGTGTGGCGCAATTGCACATCGATTCGGGCTGGGTGCCGGCGGAAACCAAACTCAACGAATTCGAGGCGGCGATTCGCACCGTGTGCGAGCCGATCTTCGAAAAACCGTTAAAAGATATTTCCTTCGGCCAGGTGCTGATGCGCCTGTTCCAGACCGCCCGACGGTTCAACATGGAAGTGCAGCCGCAGCTGGTGCTGCTGCAAAAAACCTTGTTGAACATCGAAGGCCTGGGCCGTCAGTTGTACCCGGACCTCGATCTGTGGAACACCGCCCAGCCGTTCCTCGAACGCTGGATGCGCGAACGCGTCAGCCCCAAAGTATTGCTGGGCAACGTGCAGAGCCAGTTCGAGCAGCTACCGCACCTGGCCAATATGGCCCGCGATTTGCTCGAACGCATGTCCCAGCCTCACGCCTACGACCCGCCGCCACCGTGGCATCGACGCCGGGACGACTGGTTTCTGCGGCTGCTCGGCACCGCCCATCTGGCCGGCGGCGCAATACTCGCCGCAGGCGGGCCGCTGAACGAACTGGCTTACTGGCCGGCCGGAATCATGGTAGCCGTGGGTTTGTATCTGGTCGTTCGCCGATAGCCAGTTGTGTTGCGCACTGGCACACTGTTTCAACGCTTGGGTTCTACTCATGAAGTGTGGAACCCGTTGTCGGAGTCGAAGATGAAAAACTGGCTGGACGAGATCAAGTGGGACGCCGATGGCCTGGTGCCGGCGATTGCCCAGGATCACAAGACCGGGCGTGTCCTGATGATGGCCTGGATGAACCGCGAAGCGCTGGAACTGACCGCTGCCGAAAACCGCGCCATTTACTGGTCACGTTCCCGTGGCAAGCTGTGGCGCAAGGGTGAAGAGTCCGGCCACGTGCAGACCTTGCATGAGATGCGCCTGGACTGCGACGCTGACGTGATCATCCTGATGGTCGAGCAGATCGGCGACATCGCCTGCCATACCGGTCGGCAGAGCTGCTTCTACCGCGTCTTCGAAAACGGCGACTGGAAAACCGTCGACCCGGTCCTGAAAGACCCGCACGCCATCTACTCCGCAGGACATACCCATGAGTGACACGTTGACCCGTCTGGCCGAGGTGCTGGAAGAGCGCAAAGGCGCCGCCGCCGACAGCTCGTATGTCGCCAGCCTGTACCACAAGGGCTTGAACAAGATTCTGGAAAAAGTCGGCGAAGAGTCGGTCGAAACCATCATTGCCGCCAAGGACGCCGCCATCAGCGGTGACTGCAGCGATGTGATCTACGAGACCGCCGATCTTTGGTTCCACAGCATGGTCATGCTCGCCCAACTGGGGCAGCATCCACAGGCTGTACTCGATGAACTGGACCGTCGTTTCGGTCTGTCCGGACACGCCGAGAAAGCCTCGCGCCCGTCCGCCTGAACAATTATTAAAGAGGAGCAGCAACATGGGCATTTTTGACTGGAAACACTGGATCGTCATCCTGGTTGTTGTCGTACTGGTGTTCGGCACCAAGAAACTGAAAAACCTCGGCACCGACGTGGGCGAGTCGATCAAGGGCTTTCGCAAAGCCATGAATGATGAAGACAAAACCGTTGACCCGACCGTAACTCCGGCCCAACCGGCGCCACCGGTTCAGCCACAGACCACACAGTCCGTGAACCAGCCGCACACCATCGACGTGCAGGCGCAGAAAGTCGAAGAGCCGATCCGCAAAGACGTGTGAGCACTGACTAATGTTTGGTATCAGCTTCTCTGAACTGCTGCTCGTCGGCCTCGTAGCCCTGCTGGTGCTGGGCCCCGAGCGTCTGCCGGGTGCTGCGCGTACCGCCGGCCTGTGGGTCGGGCGTCTGAAGCGCAGCTTCAACGCGATCAAACAGGAAGTTGAACGTGAAATCGGTGCCGACGAGATTCGTCGGCAACTGCACAACGAGCACATTCTGTCGCTGGAACAGGAGGCGCGGAAGATCTTCACGCCGACCCAGCAGGAAGCCACACCGGTTCAGCCGGTTGAGCCGGTGGTGGAGCAGACGATTCATGCTCCTGTCGCCGTGCCTGCACCTGCGGCCACAGAGCCTGCGCCCGTCGTTGCAGCGCCACCGGTTGAACCTGCCACGCCTGCGGCTGCGCCTGTTGCGCCGGCCCCTCATGACCCAACACTGGCGCCGCGAGCACCATGAGCGATCTTCCTGAAAATGACCAGCACATGCCGCTGGTTTCGCACCTCACCGAGTTGCGCACCCGCCTGCTGCGCTGCGTAGCGGCGACTTTCATTATCTTCGCCGGGTTGTTCGCCTTCACCCAGCAGATCTACACCTTCGTCTCCACACCGTTGCGCCAGTACCTGCCGGTCGGCGCGACGATGATCGCCACCGACGTGTCGTCACCCTTCCTGACACCGCTGAAGCTGACCATGATGGTGTCGCTGTTCCTGGCGATCCCGGTCATCCTGCATCAGATCTGGGGTTTCATCGCGCCGGGCCTGTACAAGCATGAAAAACGAATCGCGGTGCCCTTGCTGGTATCGAGCATCATGCTGTTCTACGCCGGCATGGCATTCGCCTATTACCTGGTGTTCCCGCTGATCTTCAAATTCTTCGCCGCCGCTACCCCGGCTGGCGTGGAGATGATGACCGACATCAGCAGTTACCTCGATTTCGTCATGACGCTGTTCTTCGCCTTCGGCGTGGCGTTCGAAATTCCGGTGGCCGTCGTGCTGCTGGTGTGGATCGGCGTGGTCGACGTCAGATACCTGAAGAAAATCCGCCCGTACGTGATCATCGGCTGCTTCGTGGTCGGCATGATCCTGACGCCACCGGACATCTTTTCGCAGACGCTGTTGGCCGTACCGATGTGGCTGCTCTTCGAGATCGGCATCCTTTTCGGCGGCCTGATCAGCAAGCGTGGCGAACACCCGGACGACCAACCGGTCGACGATCACAACGACCAGCCGCCAGCAACCCAGCCGTGAACCTGCTGCTCCTCGAAGAGGCCGATTTCATTGCGTCCGACCGGGTGATCCTGCGCGATCGCCGGTTGACGCACATGCAGGAAGTTCACCGCTGTGAAGTAGGTGACAGCCTGCGCGTCGGGCGTATCGGCGGCCTGATGGGTTCGGCTGAGGTGCTGCGCCTGGACGCCGATGAAGCCGAACTGCGCGTCACCCTCGACCAGCCGCCACCCGCCAAGTTGCCGCTGACGCTGATATTGGCCCTTCCGCGACCCAAAATGCTGCGCCGGGTGTTTCAGACCGTGGCAGCCATGGGTGTGCCACGAATCGTGCTGGTCAACAGCTACCGCGTCGAGAAGAGCTTCTGGCAGACACCGTTTCTCGATCCCGAAGCCATTCGCGAACAACTGATCCTCGGCCTCGAACAGGCCCGAGACAGTGTGTTGCCTGACATCGTCATCGAAAAGCGTTTCAAACCGTTCGTCGAAGATCGACTGCCCGCGATCACCGAGGGCACCCTCGGCCTGGTCGGTCATCCCGGCAATTACTCGCCCTGCCCCCGCGGCCTGGACGAACCGGTTACCTTGGCCATCGGCCCGGAAGGCGGCTGGATCCCCTACGAAATCGACCTGCTGGGCAAGTCCGGCCTGCAACCGGTGCAGCTCGGCGAGCGTATCCTGCGCGTCGAGACGGCCGTCACTGCGTTGCTCGCACGCCTCTTCTAAACACGCCGCCATTCCATTGGGTCGAGTCGACTCGCAGGTCATTATTCGTACAAACATCAGGACAGCGCCTACAGATTGCAGCCCGCCAGCCGATACATCTTCTATAAAACCAACTTGTGGTCCGTGGGAGTTGCAGCATGTACCGATGGCTAGCCGAGAAACTGGGGAACGTCAGCGTCAATCGCAAACTGGGTGTCGGCTTCGGTCTGGTGCTGCTCCTGACGCTGTTGACCACGTTTACAGGCTGGACAGGCCTGCGAGACGTAGTCAATCGCGGCGACAAGCTGGGGTTCATTGCCAGCCTCAATGACCTGACCAAAGATTTGCGCTTGGCTCGCCTGGACTACGAAATGCGGCGTGGCGAACAAGGTCCGGGCGCCGTCAACGACCTGCTTGGCCAACTCGACACCGGTTTGAAAACCGCGCGCACGCTGATCGAGCAGCCTGCCGACGCAGCCATGGTCGACCAGCAACTGGCCGCCATCAGTGAATACAAGCAAGCCTTCGCCGCCATGACCCAGGCCGGCGCCAACCGCGAGGATGCTCGCAGCAAACTCGGCGCCAATGCAGATAACGCCGTGGCGCGCGTGACCGACGTCCAGAAGGCCATGCTGCAAGGTGACAACGTTACCGATTTCAACAGCGTGGTTGAGGTCAGCAAGTTGCTTCAGCAAGCCCGTTATCAGGTTCGCGGATACACCTACAGTGGCAAGGCCGACGCTGAACAACCGGCGCTGGACGCCATCGCCAACGCCTTGACCAGCCTCGACACCCTGCCATCGAAACTGCCGCAACAGCACACGGCCATCCTGCAACAAGCCAGCGAATCGCTGAAGGCCTATCGGGCCGCCGTCAGCCAGTTCCGTGACTCACAGGTTGCGACCGCCGCCGCACTTAAACGCATGGCGACGCAAGGTGACATCCTGCTCGACGTCAGCAAAAAACTCACCGTCTCGCAAACCATCGTGCGTGATACCGACGCCGCACGCGCCAGGAACATGCTGTTGCTGGCCACCGCCCTGGCGCTGGTTTTTGGCTTGTTTGCGGCGTGGGCCATCACTCGGCAGATCGTCATTCCGTTGAGCCAGACACTAAAAGTGGCCGAGCGCATTGCCGCTGGCGACTTGACCCAGAACCTCGTTTCCGAACGCCAGGACGAACTCGGTCAACTCCAACGCTCCATGCAGCGCATGACCTTGGGCCTGCGCGAATTGATCGGCGGCATCAGCGACGGCGTCACACAAATTGCCAGTGCCGCTGAAGAACTGTCCGCCGTGACCGAGCAGACCAGCGCCGGGGTCAACAGCCAGAAGGTCGAGACCGATCAGGTGGCGACCGCGATGAACGAAATGACCGCCACCGTGCAGGAAGTCGCGCGCAACGCCGAAGAAGCCTCTGAAGCGGCAGTGGCCGCCGACCAGCAGGCCCGCGAAGGTGACAAGGTGGTCGGCGAAGCCATCGCTCAAATCGAACGCCTGGCCAAGGAAGTCGGTAACTCAACCGAGGCCATGGGTCACCTGAAACGCGAAAGCGACAAGATCGGCAGCGTGCTCGACGTGATCAAATCCGTCGCCCAGCAAACCAACCTGCTGGCGCTCAACGCGGCAATTGAAGCCGCCCGCGCCGGTGAGGCCGGGCGTGGATTTGCAGTGGTCGCCGATGAAGTCCGCAGCTTGGCCCAGCGCACCCAGAAATCCACCGAAGAAATCGAAGAGCTGATCGTCGGCCTGCAAAGTGGCACCCAGCAAGTCGCGACCATCATGGACAACAGCCGCACCTTGACCGACAGCAGCGTCGAACTGACCCGCCGTGCCGGAAGCTCGCTGGAAAGCATCACTCGCACAGTGTCGGCCATCCAGTCGATGAACCAGCAGATCGCCGCAGCAGCCGAACAGCAGAGCGCGGTGGCTGAAGAAATCAACCGCAGCGTGCTGAACGTGCGCGATGTGTCCGAGCAGACCTCGGCAGCCAGTGAAGAGACGGCGGCGTCCAGCATTGAGCTGGCGCGGTTGGGGACGCATTTGCAGATGCTGGTGAGCAGGTTCAAAGTTTGAGGTGGTGCGAGTGACTCGGTTCACATGAGACCGAGGTGAGGCCATCGCGAGCAAGCTCGCTCCCACAGGGGATGTGTGTCGATCACAAATCCAATGTGGGAGCGAGCTTGCTCGCGATGGCGGCTTAACAGCCGCCGCCGTTAGAGAACCTGCCGCAAGAACGCCTGCGCCCGCGGATCCTTCGGCGCATCGAAGAACGCGGACGGCGAGGCGTCTTCCAGCAATTTGCCGTGATCGAAGAACAGCACCCGATCCGCCACTTCCCGCGCAAAGCCCATTTCATGGGTGACGCAGACCATGGTCATGCCTTCCACGGCCAGGGTTTTCATCACGTCCAGCACTTCGCCGACCATTTCCGGGTCGAGCGCCGAAGTCGGCTCATCGAACAGCATGACCTTGGGCTCCATGGCCAGCGCCCGGGCAATCGCCACGCGTTGTTGCTGACCGCCGGACAGGCGCGACGGGTACTCGTTGGCCTTCTGCGCAATACCGACCTTCTCCAGCAGTGCCAACGCCTTGGTTTCACGCTCCTTCTTGCCGCGCTTGCGCACGACCTTTTGGGCGAGGCACAGGTTTTCCAGCACGGTCATGTGCGGGAACAGGTTGAAATGCTGGAACACCATACCGACTTCGCGGCGGTAGGCATTCACATCGGTTTTCGGGTCGGCCAGTTGCAGACCGTCGATGCTCACCGAGCCTGAATCGAATTCTTCCAGGCCATTAAGGCAACGCAGGAAGGTCGACTTGCCGGAACCGGACGGGCCGATCACCACCAGCACTTCGCCTTTCGCCACTTGGGTGGAGACGTTATCCACCGCGCGCACTACCTGGCCGCGGGTGTCGAAAACTTTTACCAGATCGCGGACTTCAATCACTTTGCGCGAGCCTCCGCTCAAGCCGGCTGGCGATTTTCGACAGCGGCAGGTTGATCAACAAATACAGGCCGGCCACGCAGAACAGGATTTCGAACGGCGAAAACGAGGTGGTGATGACTTCGCGACCGCTTTTCAGCAGCTCGGTAATCGCGATCACCGACACCAGCGAGGTGTCCTTGACCAGGCTGATGAATTGCCCGGCGAGCGGCGGCAGCACGCGTTTGAAAGCTTGTGGCAGCACCACGTGGCGCATCGACTGCCCCGCGCTCAAGCCAAGGGAACGCGCGGCTTCGTTCTGACCACGAGCGATTGACTGAACACCCGAGCGGATGATCTCCGCGACATACGCTCCCGTGAACAACGACAGGGCCGCGATCCCGGCGAATTCCCTCGACAGGTTCATCACGGTGCCGATGAAGAAGTAGAAAATGAAAATCTGTACCAGCAAGGGTGTACCGCGCACCAGTTCGACGTAAATCGTCGACAGGTCGCGCAGGGTCGGGTTGTTCGACAGACGGCACAGGCCGGTGGTCAAGCCGATCAGTAAACCCAGCACGCCAGACACCACGGACAGCCACAAAGTGGTCCAAAGACCCCACATCAGCGGCCCGGCAGCCCAGTGGCGAGTCACGCCAATCACGTCACCTTCGGCCACATCATCGCCCTGGGCGACTTGCAGGCTGTTGCCGTCGACGGTCAGGTGCTGCTCGTCACCCGCGTCGTTGCGCAGGGTGACTTCAGCCTTGTCGCCCTTGCGCACCAGCTCGCTGACGGTGGAGATGTCGGCGGCGCGTTGGGATTCTTCGGCGTGGTAGGCAAAGTACTGCGGCACGCGGTTCCAGCGCCACTCGTAGGACATCAGCGAGGTGGCGTAATACAACGCGCCGGCCAGGCCGATCAGTACCAGCACGGTCAAAACGTGCCAGGGCCATTGGGCTTTTTTCTGTTTCATCTTTCAGCAAGTTCCGGAATATGTGTAGCCAGGGAGGCCGCCTTCGCGAGCAAGCCCGCTCCCACATTGGAATGCGTATTCCTGTGGGAGCGGGCTTGCTCGCGAATGGGGCGACGCGGTCTATTTGACCGAGCCTTATTCCATATCCTTCAGCCAGGCAGTGTCTTTGAACCACTTGTCATGGATGCGATCGTAGGTGCCGTCTTCGCGGATCTGGTGCAGGAAGTTGTTGATGAAATTGATGCTGTCGTAGTCACCTTTCTTCAGACCGAAGGCCAGCGGCTCGTAGGTAAACGGCTTGTCGAGGAACACCAGTTTGCCATTGCCGACCTTGTTCAGAGCTACAACGTTGTAAGGCGCGTCATAGATGAAGGCGTCGGCCTTGCCGTTGACCACATCGAGCACGGCTTCCTGCTCGTTGTCGTAGCCGTGGTACTTGGCTTTGGAGATCAGCTTTTTGGCGACCATTTCGCCGGTGGTGCCAAGCTTGGAGGTGATGCGGTAGTCGGCGGTGTTCAGGTCTTTGTAGGACTTGATGGTGCCTTCCAGCTCCTTGCGGATCAGCAGGGTCTGGCCGACAACGATGAACGGTTCGCTGAAGTTCAGGCGCAGGTTGCGCTCCTGGGTCAGGGTCATGCCGCTACCGATCATGTCGAATTTGTCGGTGAGCAGGGCCGGGATAATGCCGTCGTAGCCGGTGGACACCAGCTCCAGTTTGACGCCCATGGCCTTGGCCATGGCTTTGAGGATGTCGACTTCGAAGCCGATGATCTCGCCGCGCTTGTTGGTCATCTCGAACGGCATGTAGGTCGGATCCATGCCGACTTTCAGCGTGCCGCGCTTGACCGCATCATCAATGGCACCGGCCTGCGCCGCGCTGACTGCAACCAATGCCGTGACGCCGACCAGCAGCATCGAGAGATACTTCTTCATCATCATGTCCCCAAACCCATTGCGTTATGAGGCGCGCAAACGGCGGCTCCCCTCAGGGAACGCACCGCTGCGGACAAAAATTATCCGGGCGCACCAATTCGGGGACGGATGCTAACGCACTCGCTCGTTTGCACAAGGGTTTGGCGACGTTCAGGCAAAAAAAAGCCCCGCTCAATCGGGCGGGGCATTTTTTTATCAGGCCAACTGCGGTTGCGCACTCACTGGCTTGAGTGGCAGCAGCGGAGCATGGGGATCGGACTTCACCGATTTGCGCCACGCTTCAAGCCACGCGGGGTGACTTTCGTTCCAGATCTGCTCATGCAGACGAGCCAGTGCCACCGGATCGCTCAACAGTTGCACACGCTCATTGTTGGTCAGACCGTCAGGCCCGACTTTCATGGCATGGCGTACCCGTTCGACCCGCAGCCACTCGATCGGCTCGGCATCACGGTGACGCGAAGTCGCCAGCGAGCACGCCAAGGCGTTCTGCTGTGGATCGACCACCGAACGGATGAAACCGTCTTTCAGCGCGTGATAACGGTTTTCGTGGGTGTACTGGTCAGTCGACAGTAACGCTTGTGGCGGATTGTATTCCTCAGGGATCAGGAACAGGCTTTCGTCACGGGACTTCAGGCCCAAGCCAACGCGGCTGGAGATCACCGACACCGGAATCGACAGCATCAACGAACCGACAATCGGCACCAGCCACCAGAGGAAGCTCGGGTTCAGCCAGATCACCAGCAGGGCCCAAAAGAAACCCAACAGGGTTTGCGGACCGTGGCGCTTGACCGCTTCGCTCCATGGCGTGGAGTCGTCGTCACGCTGTGGCGAGTTCCAGGTCGCGGCCCAGCCGAGGAACGCGGCGAGCACGAAACGGGTGTGGAAAATCATCCGCACCGGCGCCAGCAGCACGGAGAACAGCATCTCCAGCAGCATCGACAGGGTCACCTTGAACTTGCCGCCGAACTCTTTCGCGCCCTTGGCCCAGATCAGGATGATGCTCAACAACTTCGGCAGGAACAGCAGCACGATGGTGGTCGAGAACAACGCGATGGCCTTGTCCGGGTGCCATTGAGGCCACAGCGGATAGAGCTGACGGGGTTCGAGGAAGTACTGCGGCTCCATCAGCGTGTTGACCGCCAGCAGCGCCGTCGACAGCACGAGGAAGAAGAACCACAAAGGTGCCGACAGGTAAGACATCACGCCAGTCAGGAATACCGCGCGGTGAACGGGGTGCATGCCCTTGACCAGGAACAGGCGGAAGTTCATCAGGTTACCGTGGCACCAGCGACGGTCACGCTTGAGTTCGTCCAGCAGGTTAGGCGGCAGTTCTTCGTAGCTGCCCGGCAAGTCGTAGGCAATCCAGACGCCCCAACCGGCACGGCGCATCAGTGCGGCTTCAACGAAGTCGTGGGACAGGATCGCACCGGCGAACGCGCCTTTACCCGGCAACGGCGCCAGGGCGCAATGCTCGATGAACGGCTTCATGCGAATGATCGCGTTGTGGCCCCAGTAGTGGGATTCGCCCAGTTGCCAGAAGTGCAGACCGGCGGTAAACAGCGGACCGTACACACGGGTCGCAAACTGCTGCATGCGGGCATACAGCGTGTCCATGCCCGAGGCACGCGGCGCGGTCTGGATGATCCCGGCGTCCGGCGTGGCTTCCATCAGGCGCACCAGACTGGTCAGGCAGTCGCCACTCATCACCGAGTCAGCGTCAAGCACGACCATATACTTGTAGTCACCACCCCAGCGACGGCAGAAGTCGTCGAGGTTGCCGCTTTTGCGTTTTACCCGACGGCGACGGCGGCGATAGAAAATCTTGCCAAAGCCCTTGGCTTCGCGGCAGACGTCCAGCCAGGCCTGTTGCTCGGCAACACAGATATCGGCATCGTTACTGTCGCTGAGGACGAAAAAGTCAAAGCGATCCAGGTCACCCGTGGCCGCAACCGACTCGAACGTCGCGCGCAAACCGGCGAATACCCGGGGCACGTCTTCGTTACAGATCGGCATCACCAGTGCGGTGCGCGCGTCCTTGGCGATCGGCTCGTTGCCGGCACTTTTACCGGAGATGCGGTATTTGTCGTGACCGGTGAGCAATTCGAGGAAGCCCATCAACGCCGTCCAGAAACCGGCCGACACCCAGCAGAACAGAATCCCGAACAGAATCAGGATGCTGGTTTGCAGCGCATAGGGCAGCACCTGCGTGACGGTTTGCATCACGGGTTGATGCAGGACTTCGTTCAGGTCGACGAACGACCAGCCCTGATACGGCATGATGCCTTTCATGTACCAGCCGGCGACGATGGTCTGACCGAGCATCAGTACCAGCAAGATGTAACGGCGGATCGAACCTACAGTGCGCCAGCGCGCCGCCGGCAGCACGTTCTCATCCTTCGGCGGGGCCGGCGGATTGGTGCGACCGGTCAGACGCCGCCAGCCACGCACCAGAATGTTGGTGCGCCACGGCTCGGGCACGACTTTGGTACGGCGGATCGGCGGAGTTGCCTTGAGGCAAACCCGACCGCTGGCGTCGAGCACCAGCATTTCCGCTTCTTCCAGCTCTTGCGCAGTGTTCAGGGTCAAACGACGTCCAACCGAGGCTTGAGCAGCCTCGGTCGGTGCGTCGAACGTCGAGGACGACAGGCGCTGGTGCAGCTCGCTGAAGGACTGGCAGCCCGCGAGTTCCGCGCGCTGCTCGTCGGTCATCGGTAAATGCGCCAGATACTCGGCAAGCGTCTCTGGCTGAACTTGAGAATTACTCATCGGCAGGCAACTGGTAGCTCCAGGTCTCGGTCAGGACTTCTTCAGTCGGTGCCGATTCCGGTGTGGCTGGGGCCGCGTCCGCAGCAGCAGGCTGCTTGGCGTCTTTGTTGTCCGTGTCCTTGGCCTCTACGGCTGGCTTGACTTCGGCCTGCTTGGCCTCGGCGGCCTTCGCTTCCTTGTCCGCTTTCTCCGCTTGTCTGGCAGCAACCTTGTCAGCCTTGGCGACAGAAGAATTGGACGCTGGAACCGAAGATTTGGCGAGATCAGCATGCACGATGTTCTGAACCAGTGCTGCACGCATCTCGGTGGACTTGCCCGGATCCTTGATCTTCATCCGCAGGGTCAGGCGCCAGCCTTTGGTTTCAGGGTTGTAACGCACGCTGTTTTCGACCAGCTCGGCGTTGTCGCCAACGCTGACCTGGCTGCGAACGTCCGCGTCCGGGGACAAGGCCGCCAGGGACGGGCCTTCGAAGTCCACCAGGTAGGCAACGCTGCCGTCCGGCTGGCGGATCAGGTTGGACTGTTTGACGTCACCCGTGGAACGCAGGGTCTGTTGGACCCAAGCGCTGTCCGGCGCGTGAAGCGCGGCTTCGTCGATGGTCCAGTGCATGCGGTAGCCGAATTCCAGCGGCTGGCCAGGCTCTGGCAGTTTTTCCGGGCTCCAGAACGCAACGATGTTGTCGTTGGTTTCATCGGCAGTCGGAATTTCAACCAGGTCCACAGAACCCTTGCCCCAATCGCCTTTCGGCTCGATCCAGGCACTCGGGCGCTTGTCGTAGCGGTCGTCGAGGTCTTCGTAGTGACTGAAGTCACGGCCACGTTGCAGCAAACCGAAACCGCGCGGGTTCTCGATCGAGAAGTTGCTCACCGCCAGGTGTTTCGGGTTGTTCAGCGGGCGCCAGATCCACTCGCCGTTGCCGGCATGGATCGACAGACCGCTGGAGTCATGCAGTTCGCGACGGTAGTTCAACACTTTGGAAGGCTGGTTCGCGCCAAACAGGAACATGCTGGTCAGCGGCGCAACGCCGAGCTTGGTGACCTTGTCACGCAGGAACATCTGGGCCTTGACGTCGACAACAGTGTCGCTGCCGGGGCGCAGAGTCAGGCGATAGGCACCGGTGGCGCGTGGCGAATCCAGCAGGGCGAAAATCACGAGGTGCTTGTCACCCGGTTTCGGCTGTTGAATCCAGAACTCGGTGAAACGCGGGAATTCTTCGCCGGACGGCAACGCGGTATCGATGGCCATGCCGCGAGCGGACAAGCCATAAGTGTGCCCCTTGCCGATAACGCGGAAGTAACTCGCGCCGAGCATGGTCATGATTTCGTCTTGCTTGTCGGCCTTGTTGATCGGGTACAGCACACGGAAGCCGGCATAACCCAGCTGTTCGGTGGCTTTAGGATCGAACTTCACATCGCCGAAATCGAAACGACTGGCGTCGTACTTGATCTCTTCGACGGTGTTGGCCGTGATTTCGTTGATTTTCACCGGCGTATCGAAGTGCATACCCTGGTGATAGAACGACAGCTTGAATGGGGTTTTTTGATCAGCCCACTCCGCTTTCTCGGTGCGGAAGCGAATTTTCTGATAGTCCGCAAATTTCATTTCACGGAATTCGTTCGGCAGGTTACTGCGCGGGGCTTCGTATTTCTGCCCGGCCAGCTCTTTTGCCTTGGCCGACACGTCATCCAGACTGAATGCCCAAAGCTGGCCGGCGCTGAGCAGGCAGAGCAGTGCAGAGCCCGCTACCAGAGCGCTTCGTAACCGTTTGGCAAACAATTTTGGTGCAATACAGGGACTAACAATCACGAGCAACCCTCGCCGAAAACAGATCAAAAAACCAACGGCCAGCTATCTATATGCCAGGTTGGCGAGCATTGTTCCGACTCCTGTGGGGCTAAATGATTCCCCACCAGGTTCAGGACAAGTCTCTACCTAAGTCAAAATGGACCAACGAACGCTGATCCCCGTAGCGCGCGATTATCTAGTAGCCTGCGTTACAACGCATCAGGCGTAACAAAGTATTTATCGCGAAAAACCCCTGTTTTCAGTCGAAAAGCCCTTAAAAAGTTGTTTCAAGCGCTTTCAAGTCTGTAACAGGAAGGTTACCGGGCCATCATTTACCAGGTGCACCTGCATATCCGCGCCGAATCTACCTGATGCCACAGTGCCATGCACGTGTTTCGCTTTCTCTAATAGATAGTCGAAAAGCTCCTCGCCCAGCGCCGGAGGGGCAGCGGTCGAAAAACCCGGGCGCAACCCGCTTCTGGTGTCGGCGGCCAGGGTGAACTGAGAGACCAGCAGCAACCCGCCACCGACATCCGCCAAGGACAGATTCATCTTGCCCTCGGCGTCACTGAATACACGATAGTTAAGCAGCTTATGCAGAAGTTTGTCGGCGTTGGCCCGAGTATCCTCGGGCTCGACCGCTACCAACACCAGCAACCCCTGATCGACTGCACCGACCACCTCCCCCGCTACCTCGACTCGCGCGCCACGCACGCGTTGCAACAGGCCCTTCATGCTTCTTCAGGGGACAGGTCGAGCAAGCGCCGGGCCATCTGATTGGCGGCGCGCACCAGTGCATCGGTAATGCCCGGCTCGGAAGCGGCATGCCCGGCGTCACGGATGACCTGCAATTCACTGTTCGGCCAGTTCTGATGCAATTCCCAAGCGTTATCCAGCGGGCAGATCACGTCATAGCGACCGTGGACGATCACGCCTGGCAAATGGGCGATCTTGCCCATGTCGCGGATCAGCTGGTTCGGCTCCAGGAACGCATTGTGGGTGAAGTAATGACATTCAATGCGGGCAATCGACAACGCGCGTTGTGGCTCGGAGAAACGATCGACCACCAGCGGGTTCGGGCGCAAGGTCGCCGTCCGGCCTTCCCAGGTGGACCAGGCCTTGGCCGCGTGCATCTGGGCAATCTGGTCGTTACCGGTCAGGCGCTTGTGGAACGCGCTGAGCAGGTCTTCGCGCTCATCCTGCGGGATCGGCGCGATGTAGTCCTGCCAGTAATCGGGGAACAGACGGCTGGCGCCCGCCTGATAGAACCATTCGATTTCCTGCGGACGGCAGAGAAAAATCCCGCGCAGAATCAGACCGTGCACACGCTCCGGGTGGGTTTGCGCGTAGGCCAGCGCGAGGGTCGAGCCCCACGAACCGCCGAACAGCACCCATTTGTCGATGCCCAGGTGTTGGCGAATCCGCTCGAGGTCGGCAACCAGATCCCAGGTGGTGTTGTTTTCCAGGCTGGCGTGGGGGGTGGAGCGACCGCAACCGCGCTGGTCGAAGGTGACGATGCGATACAGGTTCGGATCAAAAAAACAGCGACTCTGTGCATCACACCCGGCGCCGGGGCCGCCGTGGATGAACACCACCGGCAAACCTTCCGGTGAACCGCTTTCGTCAACATACAGGGTGTGGGTTTCATCGACGGCCAGATCGTGCCGGGCGTGGGGTTTGATCTGCGGGTACAAAGTCTGCATTGCGCGCTCCGTAAGGGGTCGAGGTCATCCCTGGGGGGACTTCAATTATTCTGCCGTTGGGCATCATAAACCCGATTTACGTCAATGAGCATGCCCTTGCAGAGTCAGAGTTTTGCTGCCCGTTTTTTCAGCCAGATAGCCGAGCAGGGTTTCATAGAGCGCATCGACCTCGGCGACCTGGCCACGAGCTCGCAGACAGCCGTGAACCAGCCCTTCACCGAAATAAAGTGTCGCGGCCACGCCTGCGGCGTTCAGTCGCTCGGCGTAAAGCACGCCGTCATCGCGGAGCGGGTCGAATTGCGCCGCCGCGATCAACGCTGGCGGCAATCCGCGCAAATCCCCGGCGAGCAACGGCATCGCATAGGCGCCCGGCTTTCGGCTGCCGCGCAAATACAACGCGTGATAACAATCCAGATCACTGGTGCTGAGCAACGGCGCGTCGACACATTCGCTGCGCGACGGCAGCCGCTGATCGCCACCGAGTCCCGGATAGATCAGGACTTGCGCCGCGGGAAGTGGCTCGCCCGCATCGCGCAATGCCAGGCACAGCGCGGCGGCTAGATTGCCGCCGGCACTGTCGCCGGCCACCAGCGAACGCGCGGGGTCTAGCTGAAACGGCCCGGTGCGCAGGGCTCGCCAGACCTTCAGGCAGTCTTCGAACGCCGCCGGAAACGGATGCTCCGGCGCCAGACGGTAATCGACGGCTATCACCAACACACCCAGCGTCGACGCCAGTTCGGCGCAGATGAAGTCATGGGAGTCCAGGTCGCCCACCACCCAACCGCCGCCGTGCAGATACACCACGCACGGATCACCACCGGCCGCTGACGACACCGGCGGCTGATAGGACCGCACCGGCACACCGGCCAATTCAAAATCCAGCACATACAACCCGGGGGGACGTGAAGGGGTGAACGCCCGACACATCTCGCTGTAGGCCTGGCGCAAACCGGCGAGGCTGCTTTCGGTGCTGTTGAAGGTGACCGTCTTCTCGACGAACGCTGTCATCTGGTCAGAAAGGGGATAAGGAGCCATGGGTCTGCTGCCGAGGTTTTGTGGAGAGTGGCACGCTCCTGTGGGAGCGGGCTTGCTCGCAAAAGCGGTGCGTCAGGCAACACTGCTCTGACTGATACACCGTCTTCGCGAGCAAGCCCGCTCCCACAAAGGTTGCGCCTGAGTTCAGTTCTTCAGGCTGGCTTGCACGGTTGCCACGCCGTCCTTGCCGTCAAAACTGCTGACGCCCGCCAGCCAACGCTGAAGGTCTTCCGGGTGATCACGCAGCCATTGTCTAGCAACGTCCTGCGGCGTCTTGCGCTCCATGATCGGCACCATCAGCTGACTTTCCTGAGCGGCGGTGAACGTCAGGTTCGCAAGCAAACGGTTCACGTTCGGGCAGCGTTCGGCGTAGTCCGGTGACGTCACGGTGGAGACCGTGGCCGCCCCTTCGTTAGGCCCGTAAACATCTTCACTCCCGGTCAGGTAGGCGATTTTCATATTGATGTTCATCGGGTGCGGGGTCCAACCAACGAACACCACGAACTCCTTGCGATTCACCGCCCGCTGAACGGCGGCAAGCATGCCGGCTTCACCGGACTCGATCAGTTTGAAATCCTTCAAACCGAAGTGATTGGTCTCGATCATGGTTTTGATCGTGGTGTTGGCCCCGCTGCCCGGCTCGATGCCGTAGATTTTGCCGCCGAGTTGGTCTTTGAATCTGGCAATGTCAGCGAAGGTTTTCAGCCCGGCGTCGGCGACATATTCAGGTACGGCGAGCGTTGCCTGAGCGTCGGCGAGGCTGGGTTTGCCCATGATCTTGAGCTGATTAGCGGCCACGAACGGCCCGATATTCTTGTCCATCGCCGGCTTCCAGTAACCGAGGAAGATGTCCAGGCGCTTGTCGCGAATGCCGGCGAAGATGATTTGCTGCACGGCGCTGGTTTGCTTGCTTTCGTAGCCGAGGCCATTGAGCAACACATCGGCCATGCCGCTGGTGGCGATCACGTCGGTCCAGTTGACCACCCCCATGCGCACGGCCTTGCAGGAAGCGTCGTCACTGGCCATGACGCTGGTGTTCAGAAGAGCGGTACCGCAGAGGATTGAGAGACAGCGGGTAAACGGTCTTTTCATGGGGATGGTCTCGTGCGGCAGAATTATTATGGGCCCGGTGTCTTTATGCACCGTGCACAGAACATTACGCAGCGTCGAGACGATAAAAGCGAACTGTGGCGACTGTGTTTTGCACGGAGGCGACTGTCGTGATGCGCTCATAAGCGCGAACACAAATCTGTGGCGATGAACTTTACCTGTGGGAGCGAGCTTGCTCGCGATGGCGGACTGACAGGCAACCTCAATGTTGAACGTAATGGCCTCATCGCGAGCAAGCTCGCTCCCACAGGGGTATGCGACAGGTTCTAGTGTTTGTAGTGCTTTTGGCCCCAGGCCAGCAGCCCTTGCAGCAATTCCTTGAGCACCACTTGCGTTGGCGCCGCCAAATCCGGGCGATAACGGAACGGCTCGAATTCTTCCATGTAGGTGCACTGGCCCAACTCCAGTTGCACGGCGTGGATGTTTTCCGCCGGGTTACCGTAATGCCGGGTGATGTGGCCACCCTTGAAACGACCGTTGAGCACATGGCTGTAGTTTCCGTGCCGCGCGCAGATCGCTTCCAGCTGAGTGGCCAACTGTGGGTCGCAACTGGCGCCATTGAAGGTGCCGAGGTTGAAATCCGGCAGCTTGCCATCAAACAGGTGCGGGATGATCGAGCGGATCGAATGCGCATCAAACAATAGCGCATAGCCGAATTCGGCTTTGAGTCGTGCCAGCTCGTTTTGCAGTGTGGTGTGATAGGGCGTCCAGATCTGTTCCAGATAGTTCGCGCGCTCTGTTGCCGACGGCTCCATACCCTCTCGGAACAACGGAATGCCATCAAACAGGGTGGCCGGGTACAGCCCAGTGGTCGCGCCTGCGTACAAAGGCTTGTCGTCGGACGGTCGGTTCAGGTCGATGACAAAGCGCGAGTACTCAGCGGCCAACGTGCTGGCACCCAGCTCGGCGGCGAACTCATACAGCTGCGGTATGTGCCAGTCAGTGTCCGGCAGGCTTTTCGCGTCGGGGATCAACCCGGCTTCGACTGCCGGGGTCAGGCGCAGGCCGGCGTGGGGCATGCTGATCAGCAGCGGCACACGGCCTTGTTTAAAGTTCAAAACCTTATCCACAACTGCTCTCCTAAACGCTCGTTTCGACGCCGTGACGCACGACGCGTTTTTCCAGGTCACCGCCCAGCCAGTACGACAAGTCGGCGGGACGATCGATTTGCCAGGCGACGAAGTCCGCGAACTTGCCGACTTCCAGCGAACCGTGCGTCGTGGCCATGCCCAACGCGGTGGCGGCATGAATCGTCGCACCCGCCAGGGCTTCTTCCGGGGTCATGCGAAAACAGGTGCAGGCCATATTCAGCATCAGCCGCAGTGACAGCGCTGGCGAGGTGCCGGGATTGAAGTCGCTGGCGATGGCGATTTTCACGCCGTGCTTGCGCAACGCGTCCATCGGCGGCAATTGGATTTCACGCAGGAAGTAGAACGCGCCGGGCAGCAACACGGCGACGGTGCCGGACTTGGCCATGGCGATAGCGTCGTCTTCGGTCATGAACTCCAGGTGATCCGCCGACAGTGCGTGGTACCGCGCTGCCAGGCTCGAACCGTGCAGCGATGACAGTTGCTCGGCGTGCAGTTTCACCGGCAAGCCGAGTGCTTGTGCGGTGATGAACACGCGCTCGACCTGTGCCGTCGAAAACGCCAGGTATTCGCAGAACGCGTCCACCGCATCCACCAGGCCTTCGGCGGCGAGCGCGGGGAGCATCTCGGCGCAGATATGATTGATGTAGTCGTCGGCGCGGTCCACATACTCCGGCGGCAAGGCGTGGGCGGCCAAGCAGGTGCTGCGCACGCTGATCGGCAGTTCGGCGCCGAGACGGCGGATCACTCGCAGGATTTTGCGTTCGCTGGCCAGGTCCAGACCGTAGCCGGATTTCATTTCGACCGTGGTGACGCCATCGCGCATCAGGCTCTTCAAGCGCTTGGCGGCGCTGGCGAACAGCTCGTCTTCGCTGGCCGCGCGGGTGGCGCGTACGGTGCTGGCGATGCCGCCACCGGCTGCGGCAATTTCCGCATAGCTGACGCCCTGCAGACGCTGTTCGAATTCACCGCTGCGGTTACCGCCGAACACCGTGTGGGTGTGGCAGTCGATAAGGCCCGGTGTTACCCAGGCCTCTTTCAAATCGTTGACGGCCGGGTATTCGCCGGACGGCACTTCAGCGCGGGGGCCTATCCACTCAATGCGCGCACCGGACGTCACGATGGCCGCATCCTCGATGATCGAGTAGACGCCTTGCGCCATGGTTGCGACGTGGCAGTGTTGCCAGAGAGTTTTCATCCCATAATCTCCACAGTATTCAAAAATTCGCGAGCAAGCCCGCTCCCACAGGGGTTACGCAATCCAATGTGGGAGCGGGCTTGCTCGCGAAGAGGCCATCACAGGCTCGGCAAAATTTTCGTCGTGACCAGCTCATTCAGGCAACGCGAAGCCAACAGTTCCGTGGCCGCATTGATGTCCGGTGCAAAAAAACGGTCCTTCTCGTAAAACGGCACTTCTTTACGCAGAATCCCGCGAGCCTTCTCCAGTTTCGGCGAGGTCTTCAGACCATCGCGCAGGTCCAGCCCCTGGACCGCCGCCAACCATTCCACCGCGAGTATCCCGCGCGTGTTCTCGGCCATTTCCCACAGACGCTTGCCCGCCGCCGGGGCCATGGACACGTGGTCTTCCTGGTTTGCCGACGTCGGCAGGCTGTCCACCGAATGCGGATGGGACAGCGCCTTGTTTTCGCTGGCAAGTGCCGCAGCGGTCACCTGAGCAATCATGAAACCGGAGTTCACGCCGCCATTGGCCACCAGGAACGGCGGCAGTTGCGACATGTGCTTGTCCATCATCAGCGAGATGCGGCGTTCGCTCAGCGAGCCGATTTCGGCGATGGCCAGGGCCATGTTGTCGGCGGCCATCGCAACCGGTTCGGCGTGGAAGTTACCGCCGGAAATCACGTCGCCTTCAGCGGCAAACACCAGCGGGTTATCCGAAACGGCGTTGGCTTCGACGGCGAGCACTTCGGCGGCCTGACGGAACTGGGTCAGGCAGGCGCCCATGACTTGTGGCTGGCAGCGCAGGGAATACGGGTCCTGAACCTTTTCGCAGTTCTGGTGCGAATCCGAGACTTCACTGCGCTCCCCGAGCAAGTCGCGGTAAGCGGCAGCGGCGTCGATCTGGCCCTTCTGGCCACGCGCGGCGTGAATGCGAGCGTCGAACGGCGAGCGCGAACCCAATACCGCTTCGACGGTCAGGCCGCCCAAGGCCAAGGCACCCGCGAACAGATCCTCACCTTCAAACAGACCGCGAAGCGCGTAAGCGGTAGACACCTGAGTGCCGTTGAGCAGCGCCAGGCCTTCTTTCGCCGCCAGCGTCAGTGGCGTCAGACCGGCGACTTTCAGCGCTTCGGTCGCTTCCATCCACTCGCCTTTGTAGCGCGCCTTGCCTTCACCCAGCAGCACCAGTGACATGTGGGCCAATGGCGCCAGATCACCGGAGGCACCGACCGAACCTTTCAATGGAATGTGCGGGTAAACCTCGGCGTTGATCAAGGCGATGAGGGCGTCGATTACCACGCGACGAATCCCCGAAAAACCACGGCTCAGGCTGTTGACCTTGAGCACCATGACCAGTCGCACCAGCGCGTCACTGATCGGCTGGCCGACGCCGGCGGCATGGGACAACACCAGCGAGCGCTGCAGGTTTTCCAGGTCTTCACTGGCGATGCGAGTCGAGGCCAGCAGGCCGAAACCGGTGTTGATGCCGTAGGCGGTGCGGTTCTCGGCGAGGATCTGTTCCACGCAGGCAACGCTGGCTTCAATCTGGGCAGAGGCGCTGTTATCGAGGGTGATTTTCACCGGTTGCTGATAGATATCACGCAATTGGGCAAGGCTCAGTTGGCCGGGAATCAGGTTTAGCGCAGTCACTTTTATTCTCCTTTTGAGAGTTTTGTTCTTCATAAACAAAGAAGACTCACCAGACGCTCCGGAAATGTCCGTTGTCCGTCGCGTCTCGCCTTTTGGGGAGCCGCGCCTTGGCACGCTGGTGTGATGGAAATCAGTGCAAATTCGGTAAAGCCTTGTGCAACAAAATCGGGTCTTTCAGAACGCCAGCGGCGGCAGCAATGTCCGGCGCCAACCAGCGGTCCTGGTCGTAGGCCGCAACCCGCTCCCGCAGCAGACGCCATGCGGTATCGGTGCCGGCGCCGAAGCGTTGTTCTTTGAGAAATTCAAATGCTTGAGCCGCCAGCAAATACTCGATCGCAAGGATCTGCGTGCAGTTCTCCAACGCGCGATGCAGCTTCAGTGCGGCGTTGGTGCCCATGCTCAGGTGGTCTTCCTGCAGGCCCGACGTGACGTAGTTGTCGAGCACCGCCGGTTGCGCCAGTTGACGGTTTTCCGCACACAGCGAAGCGGCAACGTATTGCACGATCATCATCCCGGAGTTGACCCCCGGATTGGCCACCAGAAATGCCGGCAAACCGCTGACATGCGGGTTGATCAAACGGTCGAGACGTCGCTCGGCGATGGAACCGGTTTCCGCCATGGCGATGGCCAGCAAATCAGCCGCCATGGCCACGGACTGACCGTGCGGGTTGGCCTGCGACATGATGCGGAAATTGTCCGGCGTGCCCAGCAGCAACGGGTTGTCGGTGCAGCCGTTGAGTTCGATTTCGATCTGTTGAATCGCGTGCGCCAGTTGATCCCGTGCAGCGCCGTGGACTTGCGGGATCGAACGGATGCTCAGCGCATCCTGCGTGCGGATGCCTTTGCTCGAAGCAATCACTTCGCTGCCATCGAGCAATGCCCGAAGATTGACGCCGACCTGCTGCATGCCCGGGTGCGGCTTGAGCGCGATGATCTCGGCATCGAACGCCGCGATCTGGCCACGCTGAGCTTCGAAGCTCATGGCGCCGATCACGTCGGCCCATTGCAGCAGGCGCGTGGCATCGGCAATCGCCAGACAGCTGAGGCCAGTCATGCACGGCGTGCCGTTGACCAGGCACAAGCCGTCCTTGGCGCCGAGCTGAACCGGTTGCAACTCTTCTTCAGCCAGGGCCTGTTGCGCAGAAACGATCTGCCCGCGATAGCTGACATTGCCGACACCCAGCAGCGCGATGCCGATGTGCGCCATGTGGGTCAGATAACCCACCGAGCCCTGGGAGGGCACTTGTGGGGTGATGCCGCGATTGAGCAGCGCCAGCAGCGCTTCGACCACCCGGCGATGCAGGCCGGATTTGCCTTGGGTGAAGTTGGTGATCGCGGCGCACATGATCGCGCGAGTTTGTTCGTCAGCCAGTGGAGCGCCAACGCCACAGGCGTGACTGAGCAAGGTGTTGCGCGACAGTTGGCTGAGTTGTTCGTCTTTGAGCGAGACGTTGCACAACGCGCCCAAGCCCGTGTTGACGCCGTAAGCGCGTTCGCCGCTGGTGACGATGCGCTGGACGATCGCCTGAGCGTTCTCGATCCGCGCCCAGGCTTGGGCCGACAGCTCGAGCTGTGCGCCGTGGCGGGCTACAGCGACCACATCCTGCCAACGCAACGGAGCGTCGGCGATTACGATTTTTTCAGCCTGGGACATCATTGACCTCGTGCGTGCAACCTGAATATTGATGCAGCTTCACCGGCCCCGTCGCGAGCAAGCTCGCTCCCACAGTGGATCTCCAGTGTTCACAAATCCTGTGGGAGCGAGCTTGCTCGCGATGGGGCCAGTAAATTCACCGCAAATCTTCCTAAACCACCGCCGCGCGCCGCTGTACGAACCGGTCGACATACTCATCCGCCGGTGAATGCAGGATCTCTCGCGGTGTGCCGACCTGAATCAGGCGGCCATCCTTGAGGATCGCGATGCGGTTGCCGATACGCACGGCCTCGTCGAGGTCGTGGGTGATGAAGACGATGGTCTTGTGCAGGGTCTTTTGCAGCTCCAGCAACTGATCCTGCATCTCCGCGCGGATCAGCGGATCGAGCGCACTGAAGGCTTCATCCATCAGGATGATATCGGTGTCCGCCGCCAACGCACGGGCCAGGCCCACACGCTGACGCATGCCGCCCGAGAGCTGATGCGGGTATTTGTTTTCGTAGCCCTTGAGGCCCACGGTGTTGATCCAGTGCAGGGCGCGCTCGGAACACATCTGCTTGCTCTCGCCGCGCACTTTCAGACCGTAAGCGACGTTATCCACCACGGTCTTGTGCGGCAGCAGGCCGAAGCTCTGGAACACCATGCTGATCTTGTGCCGGCGAAATTCGCGCAGGGCTTCCATGTCGTATTGCAGGATGTCCACGCCGTCCACCAGGATCGCGCCGCTGGTCGGGTCGATCAGGCGGTTGAAGTGGCGCACCAGTGTGGATTTGCCGGAACCCGACAGGCCCATGATCACGAAGATCTCGCCGGTGCCGATGCTCAACGACAGGTCGTTCACGCCCACCACGCAGCCAGTTTCGGCCAGCACCTGATCCTTGGTTTTACCCTGGCCGATCATGCCCAGCGCTTCCTTGGAACGGTTGCCGAAAATCTTGAAGACGTTTTTGACTTCGATCTTGCTGATGGCTTCGTTGCTCATTTGCTCACCTCATGCCGTGGCCGACCATACGCCTGAGTAATGCGGTCGATGACCACTGCCAGAATCACGATCGCCAGACCGGCTTCAAGGCCACGTCCGACGTTGAGGGTCTGAATCCCCACCAACACATCTTCACCCAGGCCACGGGCACCAATCATCGAGGCAATCACGACCATCGACAGGGCCATCATGGTGGTCTGGTTGATCCCGGCCATGATGCTCGGCAGGGCCAACGGCAGTTGCACGCCGAACAGTTGCTGCCAGCGGTTGGCACCGAAGGCGTTGATCGCTTCCATCACTTCGCCGTCGACCTGGCGAATGCCCAGGTCGGTCAGGCGGATCAGCGGTGGCGCCGCGTAAATCACCGTGGCGAAAATCGCCGGAACCTTGCCCAGGCCGAACAGCATCAACACCGGGATCAGGTACACAAAGCTTGGCATGGTCTGCATGATGTCCAGCAACGGCATCAGCACCGAACGCAGGCGATTGCTGCGCGCCGAAAGAATGCCCAGCGGAATGCCGATCAGCACCGAAATGACCGTCGCCACCATCATCAGCGCGAGGGTTTGCATCAGCTTGTCCCAGAGGCCGACCGCGCCCACGAGGAACAACAAACCGACGATCACGGAGGTGGTCACGACTTTACGGGTCGCGTGCCAAGCCACGCCCGCCACGATCGCCAGCATCAGCCACCAAGGCGCCGCACGCAGCAGCCCTTCAAGATTGACGATGGCCCACAACAGGGTGTCGGAGATGCTTCGGAACACATCGCCGTAGTTGGTGACCAGCGAATCGACCCAACTGTTGACCCAGTCGGCGATGGAAAAGGTAAAGCTTTCGGGAAACATAAGAGACTCTCAATCAAGGGGTTGCGATTCAGCGTCCGACTGCCGTTACCAGCAGTCGGAGAAGCTCAACCTACAAGGCCGCGTCGATTTTTTTGGCTGCGTCTTCGCTCACCCATGCGTGCCAGACTTCAGGATGTTCCTTCAAGAAGATCTTGGCCAGTTTTGGCGATTCGATCCGCTCTTTGGCCATGCGCCCGAGGTTCTGATTCAGCAGGTCGATCGGCAGGTTGACCTTTTCCAACACGGCCACCAGTTCCGGGGCTTGCTCGTGGAAGGTCTTGGACAGGCCAACCTTGATGGTCACGCGCTTGTCCACGCCGGGCTTCTCTTCGAGTTTGACCAGATCGACCTGGCCCATCAGCGGCGTTGGCGACCAGTAGTAGAACAGGATCGGCTCGCCGCGCTTGTAGCTCGACAGCACCGCAGCATCCAGCGCCGGGCCGGTGCCCGGACGGAAGTTGGTGTAGCTGCTTTCCAGGCCGTAGCTTTTCAGCATTTCGCTGTTGTCCAGCTCACAGGTCCAGCCGGCCGGGCAGTTGTAGAAACGTCCCTTGGATGGCTCTTCCTGATCCTTGAACACGGCGGCGTATTTGCCCAGATCGGCGATCGCTTTCAGGTCGGGGGCTTTTGGCTCCAGTTTGCGCTTGGCATCGCCTTCAATCACATAACGCGGCACGTACCAACCTTCGATCGCGCCAACCACCGGAGCGCCGACACCGACGACTTTGCCGGCCTTCTCGGCCTTGTTCCAGACTTCGCTGCGGCCGACCCATTCCTCGGCGAACACTTGAATGTCGTTGCTGCTCAGGGCGTTTTCCATGGTGATGGAGTTGCCAGGCAGGCTGTCGGTCTTGCAGTCGTAGCCTTTCTCCAACACGATTTGCATCACGTCGGTCAGCAGCATGCCGCTTTCCCAGTTCAGGCCGGCGAACTTCACCGGTTTGCCTGACTCGCACCAGCCCGCCGCCTGAGTGGCGCCGGCGCTGGCCAGCAGGCCCATGGAAAGCAACGTGGTCAGCAGGGTCTTGTTCGATTTCATTGTGTGACGCTCCTAATCATGAATTGGCTTACGGCAGTCAAGAGGCATCCAGCCCTGTCCACGTCCAATCAGGCCTGCGCCGCGGCGCGACCGACTTCGCTTGTTTTAGGTTGTACAACGCTGTCCTGCTCGACCGGCAGAATCAGTTGATCGGGTACGGCGCCATGCCATTTTTTTGCGCACACGTAATACAGGGCTGCGGGAAGCACCAGACCGATGATCCAGGAAATATCCACTCCCCCCAGGGCGTCTACCAGCGGACCGGTATAGAACTTGGTGGAGATGAACGGAAGTTGCACCAGTACACCGAAGACATAGACGCTGATACCGAGGGGGTTCCAACGGCCGTAGCGACCGTTCGGATCGGCCAACGCCGGCACGTCATAGCGTTCGCGAGTAATGCAGTAGTAGTCCACCAGGTTGATCGCGCTCCATGGCGTAAAGAACGCCAGCAAGAACAGGATGAAGGACTTGAACGCACCGAGGAACGAGTGCTGACCGAGCAACGCGATCAGGGTCGCAGCACCGACGATGACCAGCACGAAGACCAGACGCTGCAAGCGCGTGACCTGCAAGTGACCACGGAAACCGCTGATGATGGTCGCAATGCACATGAAGCTGCCGTAGGAGTTCAGCGTGGAGATGGTGACCTTGCCGAACGCGATGCTGAAGTACAGCAGCGCAGCAGTGGCACCGGTACCGCCCAGACCAACGATGTAGGCCACTTCGTGGCCGGCGAATTGCCCGTTGGCCGAGGCGGCGGCAAACACGCCGAGGATCATCGCCACCTGTGCGCCAATCACCGAACCCGCGCCAGCGGCGAAAAAGGTTTTCACCGAGGAAATCTTGCTTGGCAGGTAGCGTGAATAGTCAGCCACGTAGGGACCAAAGGCGATCTGCCAGGACGCCGCGAGCGACACTGCGAGCAGGAAGCTGCTCCAGCTGAAGTGGCGGATCTGTAACAGTGCGCCGATATCAACCTGGCTCATCAGACGGCTGAACAAGTACACAAAGGCAATCACACCAATGACGCTGGCGACACGGCCAATGAAATGGATCACCCGATAACCGAGTACCGTGACTAGCACGATGACACTGGCGAAAATGAGGATGCCGATGCTGTCGCTGACGCCAAACAACTGGCCCAGCGCCTGGCCGGAAAGCACGGTTCCCGTTGCGGTGAAGCCGAGGTACATCAAACAGACCAGCACGATCGGGATGGCCGCGCCATAAACGCCGAATTGTACCCGGCTGGAGATCATCTGCGGGAGGCCAAGCTTTGGCCCTTGCGCGGCATGCAGCGCCATCACGCCACCGCCGACCACTTGCCCGATCAGCAGACCGATCAACGACCAGAACACATCACCACCGAGCACCACCGCCAGCGCACCCGTCACAATCGCGGTGATTTGCAGGTTGGCACCCAGCCACAGCGTGAACTGGCTTAACAGGCGACCGTGTCTCTCCGCTTCCGGGATGTAGTCGATCGAACGCGTTTCGATCAACGGTTTGCTGCCTGCACGATCGTTGTTAACAGCCATGATTCAACCTCTGTGGATTGTTATGGGATTCACTGTGTAACTGCTTTTTGTGGGAGCGGCGGTGCGACGATTCGACTTGCTCGCGAAGAGGTGGGCACATCCAACATCAATGTCGACTGACCCACCGTAATCGCGAGCAAGCCCGCTCCCACCCAAAGCAATTTCGCCTATTTGCCGGTAATCATCGGCAGGTTCAGGCCTTGTTCCTTGGCGCAATCGATCGCGATCTGGTAACCCGCATCGGCGTGACGCATGACACCGGTCGCCGGGTCGTTGTGCAGAACGCGAGCGATACGCTCGGCCGCTTCGTCAGTACCGTCGCAGACAATCACCATGCCCGAGTGCTGGGAGAAGCCCATGCCGACGCCGCCGCCGTGGTGCAGGGAAACCCAGGTCGCGCCGCTCGCGGTGTTGAGCAGAGCGTTGAGCAGTGGCCAGTCGGACACGGCGTCGGAACCGTCCTGCATCGATTCGGTTTCGCGGTTCGGGCTGGCGACCGAACCGGAGTCCAGGTGGTCGCGACCGATCACGATGGGCGCAGACAATTCACCGCTGCGAACCATTTCGTTGAACGCCAGACCCAGCTTGGCGCGCAGGCCCAGGCCAACCCAGCAGATACGGGCCGGCAGGCCCTGGAAGCTGATGCGCTCGCGCGCCATGTCCAGCCAGTTGTGCAGGTGCGCGTCGTCCGGGATCAGCTCTTTGACCTTGGCGTCGGTTTTGTAGATGTCTTCAGCGTTGCCCGACAGTGCAGCCCAACGGAATGGACCGATGCCCCGGCAGAACAATGGGCGGATATACGCCGGTACGAAGCCCGGGAAGTCGAATGCGTTTTCCACGCCTTCTTCTTGCGCCATCTGGCGGATGTTGTTGCCGTAGTCGAAGGTCGGGATGCCCATTTTCTGGAAATCCAACATCGCTTTGACGTGCACGGCCATCGATTGCTTGGCCGCCTTCACCACGGCAGCAGGTTCGGTTTTTGCGCGAGCGCGGTATTCGTCCCAGGTCCAGCCGGCTGGCAGATAACCGTTGAGCGGGTCGTGGGCGCTGGTCTGGTCAGTGACCATGTCCGGGCGCACGCCGCGCTTGACCAGTTCTGGCAGGATTTCAGCCGCGTTGCCCAGCAGAGCGATAGAAATCGCCTTGCCTTCCTTGGTGTATTTGTCGATGCGGGCCAGCGCATCGTCGAGGTCGATGGCCTGCTCGTCGACATAACGGCTGTTCAAGCGGAAATCGATGCTGACCTGCTGGCATTCGATGTTCAGCGAGCAAGCGCCGGCCAGGGTTGCAGCCAGAGGCTGAGCGCCGCCCATGCCGCCGAGGCCTGCGGTCAGGACCCAACGACCTTTCAGGTCATCGTTGTAGTGCTGGCGACCGGCTTCGACGAAGGTTTCGTAGGTGCCTTGAACAATGCCTTGGCTACCGATATAGATCCAGCTGCCGGCGGTCATCTGGCCGTACATGGCCAGGCCTTTGGCGTCGAGTTCGTTGAAGTGTTCCCAACTCGCCCAGTGTGGTACCAGGTTAGAGTTGGCGATCAGCACGCGCGGGGCGTTGCTGTGGGTCTTGAACACGCCGACCGGCTTGCCGGATTGCACCAGCAGGGTCTCGTCATCGTTGAGGTTGGTCAGGCTTTCGACGATCTTGTCGTAGCATTCCCAGTTACGTGCCGCACGACCGATACCACCGTAAACCACCAGTTCTTTAGGGTTCTCGGCAACTTCCGGGTCGAGGTTGTTCATCAACATGCGCAGCGGCGCTTCGGTCAGCCAGCTCTTGGCGGTCAGCTTGTTGCCGCGAGCGGCACGAATTTCAACGTCACGGTACTTAGTGGGCTTATTGTCAGTCACGAAAAAGACTCCTCAGCGATCAATTCAAACCAACCCTGGCGGTGGGTAAGCCAGCCTGTGCGCATCGTTGCGCCACAAGCGAATCAGTGGACGCTGCGGAGAGTCTCGGTCGACTCATGCGCATACGTCTTTACTTGTACATACAAGCATATGCAATCAAGCGGCCAACTTGTTGAATGGATGCTCAAGAAAAACCCGGAGAGGGCTGGAAAGCCTGTAGATCAAGGGTTCTGCGAGCGATGAAATTTTTCGGGGGGATTTTTTCGAAGAGGTGAGGTCTTGTTACTTGAACGCGTATTTGCGCCACGCCGGGGCATTCGGTAACAAGTTAGTGCGCGATGGGGAACGAATTTGCTCGGCGGAAAAAGCTTCGCGGGCTTGCCCGCGAATGGAACGACTCGGGACGGGATCAGCGTGCAGTCAGTTCGATGACGCAACATGGACCGTTACTGGAAATTTCCAGCAGGCCGGTGCTACCGACGAGTTGCAGACAATCATGGCGACCCAATTGCAGGGTGTTGTTACCGACCTTCACTTCTAGCGCCTCGCTGACACTGAACACCAGCACAGCCCCGGCCTCGCTGAAAAACCGCTGCTCACAGTCCAGCCACTGCAACCGCGTGCTGTAGCGCTTCGGCGCATAAATCAGGTTGAAATCACGGATCGGCCCACCGAGCAATGTGCAAGTAACATGGCTCTCGCCGCTGAAGGCGAACGGATCAAGCGGTAACAGCGCCCGCGTCATCTGACCGTCGACCGACAAGGTCATGCCGTCGCCTTGCAACACCGTGATGATCCGCTCGTAACCGGCGAACGTGGAAAATCCGCCAGACTCACCGATATCAGCAATCGACAGACGCCAACCGAAACCGTCAAGGCCAGTGCCTGAATCACGGGTGATCTCTTCAGTGCTGCCGCCGCCGTTTTTCCACGGCATGCGCGGGTAATCTTTTGCGCGTAGAACCTTTACTTGACTCATTGATGGCTCTCTATTTGTGAAACCGTCCTTCCAGACGATGGCGGGAACCGGGGTGAATCAAACGGGCGGCGGTCACTGGCTGACGGCCGGACCAGGTGCGGCGACGAATCAGCAGGCACGGTTCGCCTTTTTCAATCTGCAATAGCTTGCACTCGGAAGCCTCGGCCAGAATCGCCTCGACCACGTGCTCACCTTCGGTCAGCGGCGCGACCTGGTTCAGATAGGCGTAAGGCGTTTGCAGTGTGAAATCCTGCTTGAGGTAATCCGGGGCGACCAGCGCGTTGACGAAACGGTCTTCGATTTGCACTGGAATGTCGTTCTCGAAATGCACGATCAACGAGTGGAACACCTTCTGGCCTTCACGCATGTCCAGGGCCAGGGCGCGCTCGGAACCGGCCGCCTCTTCTTCAAGAGTGATCACCTGGCACGTATGGCGATGGCCACGAGAGGCGATTTCGTCGGCGATGTTGTGCACTTCAAACAAGGCAGACTGGCTTTTCGGCTCGGCGACGAACGTGCCGACGCCCTGCATGCGCACTAACAGACCGTCGGCTGTCATCTCGCGCAGCGCGCGGTTGATGGTCATGCGGCTGAAACCGAGTTGGCTGACCAGTTCGCTTTCCGACGGAACGCGGTAGTGCGGCGGCCAGTTTCCACTGTCGATTTGCTGAGTGATCATTTGTTTGACGCGGGCGTACAAGGGCGCCGGACTGTCGCCCATGTGTGCGGCCAACGGAGAGACTGCAGGCGGAGTCGGCACGGTTAATCCTTGTTCGTTGAAAAGAGATGACTAGCTTGCCGGAGTTTACCGGGCAGGCAAACGTCTGTATATGTATATACAAATAACACACGATGGGGTGCTGAACCATGTCCGCCTTCTTTGCCGAACGCGCGCTGCTGCCTAGTGGATGGGCCAACAATGTACGTCTTGAGGTCAGCGCCGACGGCGTTTTGACCCATGTCCAGGCCGATTCCCACGCAGATGGCGCCGAACGGCTAAGCGGTCCGCTGCTGCCAGGGATGCCGAATTTGCACTCCCACGCGTTCCAGCGAGCGATGGCGGGATTGGCCGAAGTGGCCGGCAATCCGAACGACAGTTTCTGGACCTGGCGCGATCTGATGTATCGCCTCGTCGGAAAAATCAGCCCCGACCAACTCGGCGTCATCGCCCGTCAGCTGTACATCGAAATGCTCAAGGCCGGTTACACCTCGGTCGCGGAATTTCATTATGTACACCACGACACCAGCGGCCAGCCCTACGCAGATCCTGCCGAACTGGCGCTGCGTATTAGCCAGGCGGCCAGTTCCGCCGGTATCGGTTTGACCCTGTTGCCGGTGCTTTACAGCCATTCCGGTTTTGGCGGCCAGACGCCGAACGACGGCCAGCGGCGCTTTATCAACAGCACTGAAAACTACTTGAAGCTTCAATCGCGCTTGCAGCCGATCGTGGCGCAGCAACCAGCGCAGTCGCTGGGTTTGTGTTTCCACTCATTGCGCGCGGTAACACCCCAGCAGATCAGCGAAGTACTGGCGGCCAGCGACAAGCAGTGCCCGGTGCACATTCACATTGCCGAACAGCAGAAGGAAGTCGATGACTGCCTGAGCTGGAGCGGTCGTCGCCCTCTGCAATGGCTGTACGAAAACACCGAAGTCGATCAGCGCTGGTGCCTGGTTCACGCGACCCATGCCAATCCAGAAGAAGTCACGCTGATGGCCAAGAGTCGTGCTATCGCCGGCCTGTGCCTGACCACCGAAGCCAACCTCGGCGACGGGATTTTCCCGGCGGTGGATTTCCTCGCCCAGGGTGGGCGCATGGGCATCGGTTCCGACAGCCACGTTTCATTGAGCGTGGTGGAAGAATTGCGTTGGCTGGAATACGGCCAGCGTTTACGCGATCAGCGGCGTAACAGAATGTATGGCGCGGATCAGCCGATGGTCGGCCGAACGCTGTACGACGCGGCACTGGACGGCGGTGCGCAGGCGTTGGGCCAGCCGATTGGTGCGTTGGAAGTTGGCAAACGCGCGGATTGGCTGGTGCTGGACGGAAGCGATCCGTACCTGGCGACAGCCAGTGGCGACGGGATTCTCAATCGTTGGTTGTTTGCCGGTGGCGATCGTCAGGTGCGGGATGTGCTGGTCAATGGCCAGTGGGTCGTGCGGGATGGTCATCATGCGGGCGAAGAAGAAAGTAATCGCGCGTTCACGCAAGTCCTGCGCGAACTTTTAGGCTGACACAAACATCTGTGGGAGCGGGCTTGCCCGCGATGGGGCCATCAGATTCAACATTTATGTTGACTGACAGTCCGCTATCGCGGGCAAGTCCGCTCCCACAGGGTCCAGCGTAATTAGTTCGAGGTCTTGGCCATCTGCGTATCCGTCGCACGCCAGATCAACCGCGTGGTGTCGTAACCCTGCTGACGCGCCTTGCTCAGCAGCTCTTCGCGCACGACACCATTGACCGTCGGGGTTCGCGACAGCAGCCACAGATAGCGGCGGCCCGGATCGCCAACGATGGCGGTCTTGTAGTCTTCGCTGACGAACAACACCCAGTATTCGCCTTTCGCCACACCCGGCAGCAATCGCGAGAACCAGTTATCGAACTCGACCCACAGCTTGTCGGTCTTGCCCGGCACCTGTGGATAAGCCGTGCCCTTGGCCTCTTCCCATTGCCAATCCGCCGTCAGGCAGCGGTTCAGCACCAGAACGTTACCGTCCGGCTTGAGCGTGTAATGGGCTTCGGATTGCGCACAGTTGCGCTGGAAATACATCGGCAGACGCGCCAATTCGTACCAGGTCCCTTGGTACTTCTTCAGATTGACGTTGTTGACGGTTTTCGGCGCCAACGGATATTCGCCAGAAGTGGCGCAGCCGGCCAATACCAGGCCGGCAAAAAGGAGGATCAATAACCGCTTCATTGTTTTTCTCCCGCGGGCGCATCGCCCCGGTTTACTTCAGGCCTTGGCCGGAAAACATCAACACTTTGTCACCGGCGTACTGCACGCTGATAAAGCTGTTCTTGTCGCCCCAGGTGCAACTGGACATGCCAAGCGCGCCCGAGCAGTCGGTGGGCTTGCCTAGCAGGGTTTCAACCTCGGCCTTGGGCATACCTGTCGACAGCTTCGAATAATTTTCCTGATTGATCTTGCCGCACGCGGCCAACAACACGCAGAACGAAAGCAAAGCGATGGAACGCAGCGACATGGTGTTGCTCCTGGGAAGGGAATGGCATGGCTGCCAAGCTGAAGCTTAGAAGAGGAAACCCCTGTCTGGTTCCGTGACAGGCTGGCTATTTGCTGGACCATTCGTCAGGCTTTGTTTAAATATCAGGAACTTTCAAGTGACTCTGAGCATTTCGTCGGCTTCGGCAAAAAAAACGCTTAACTTTTGACGCAGATCTGCCGACATAAAAGCTGCGCAAGCCCCGTTCCTGTGGCAAATTGGCGCCCCTTGTTGACCAGCCACTTCGCGGTAGTTCATTTAATGACCAGAAACATGAAGTTCAGCCACAAAATCCTGTTGGCTGCTGCCCTTGTGGTGGCCGTCGCATTTGCCTGTTTCATCCTGTTCAACGACTACCGCCAGCGGCAGACCCTGCGCAGCAGTACCGAATCCTCGATGCAGGAACTCGGCAGCCTGACCACCAGCAACATCCAGACCTGGCTGGAAAGCCGCATTCAGTTGCTGCAGTCGCTGTCCCAGCAGATAACGGTGGATGGCAGTGCCCCGGCCAATCTCAAGCGCGCGATCGACCTGCCCGCCTACACCAGCAACTTCCAGCTGAGCTACTTCGGCGGCACCGACGGCGTGATGTTCTCGATCCCGGCCGGCAATCGTGCCGCGGATTACGACCCTCGAGCACGCGGCTGGTACAAAGCGGCCAACAGCGCGCAACGGACCATCGTCACCGAGCCCTACATTGCCGCGTCTTCCGGCAAGCTGGTGATCACCGTCGCCACCCCGGTGCAGCATCAAAACCAGATGATCGGCGTCGCCGGCGCCGACATCGACCTGTCCAGCGTCAGCGCCATCATCAACTCGCTGAACTTCGGCGGTCACGGTCATGCGTTTATCGTCAGCGCCGACGGCAAGATCCTGATTCACCCGGACAGCAAACTGGTGCTCAAGAACCTGGCCGAGGCCTACCCGAGCGGCGCGCCAAATGTCAGCCCGGGCATGAAAGAAGTCGAAATCGACGGCAAGCGTCAGTTCATCTCCTTCACCCGCGTCAACGGCGTGCCGTCGGCAGACTGGTACGTGGCGCTGGTGCTGGATCAGGACACCGCGTTCTCGATGCTTAGCGAATTCCGCACCTCGGCGATCATTGCCATGGTCATCGCCGTGGTGATCATCATCGCGTTGCTGGGCATGCTGATCAGTTTCCTGATGCAGCCGCTGCTGACCATGGGCCGCGCCATGCATGACATCGCCGAGGGCGAAGGTGACCTGACCAAACGCCTGACCATTCACGGCCATGACGAATTCGGTGCGCTGGGCACCTCGTTCAACCGTTTTGTGGAGCGTATCCACACTTCGATTCGCGAAGTGTCCTCGGCCACCGGCCAGGTCAACGAAGTCGCACTGCGGGTCGTCGCCGCCTCCAACTCGTCGATGTTCAACTCGGACCAGCAAGCTTCTCGCACCAGCAGCGTGGCCGCCGCGATCAACGAACTGGGCGCCGCCGCCCAGGAAATCGCTCAGAACGCCGCCCTCGCCTCGCAGCACTCGAGCGACGCGCGCGCATTGGCCGAGGACGGTCAACAGGTGGTGGATAAAACCATCGCGGCGATGCAACAGCTGTCAGCGAAGATCAGTGATTCGTGCGGCAACATCGAGACGCTCAACAGCAACACGGTGAACATCGGGCAGATTCTGGAGGTGATCACCAGCATCTCGCAGCAGACCAACCTGCTGGCGTTGAACGCCGCCATCGAAGCGGCCCGAGCCGGTGAAGCCGGACGCGGTTTTGCCGTGGTCGCGGACGAGGTGCGCAACCTCGCCCATCGCACTCAGGATTCGGCGCAGCAAGTGCAGAAGATGATCGAAGAACTGCAAGTCGGCGCTCGCGAAGCGGTGACCACCATGACGGATAGCCAGCGCCAGAGCGAAAGCAGCGTTGGCATCGCGAACCAGGCCGGCGAGCGCCTGGGTAGCGTGACGCAGCGGATCGGCGAGATCGACGGGATGAACCAGTCCGTGGCGACCGCTACCGAAGAGCAGACCGCCGTGGTGGAATCGATCAACGTCGACATCACTGAGATCAACACGCTGAATCAGGAAGGGGTGGAGAACTTGCAGGCAACGTTGCGCGCGTGTTCTGACCTTGAACAGCAGGCGGCGCGATTGAAGCAGTTGGTGGGTAGCTTCAGGATCTAAGACGCTCTTGCGGGCCTCTTCGCGAGCAAGCCCGCTCCCACATGTGGGAGCGGGCTTGCTCGCGAAGGCGGCATCAGCAACAACGAAGATTTAGAACCGCGACCCAGGTCCCGAAAGAAACGCCAACTCCTCTGCCGTAGATTCCCTTCCCAACACCGCATTGCGATGCGGAAACCGCCCAAACCGCGCAATCACCTGCTGATGCTTCTCGGCATAGTTCAGGTAATCGATAAACAGTGTTCGATCGCTCTCCGGCTGCTGCGCCACAAGATCGATATAGCGCGAGACGGCTTCATTCTGCACCGCCAGATTCTCGCAATGCTCGAACACCAGGTAGATAAACACCCGCTGAATCGGTCGCAACTGCCGATCGAAATCCGCAGCAATGCCTTGCGCCACGAGAGCCTGAGCCCTGAGATCGCCTGCAAAGGATTTGGGTGTGTCGCGAAAGATCATTCGCGGGAGTTGGTCGAGAAGCAGCACCAGGGCCAGCCAACCGTCGGGGCGTTGCGCCCACTCGGTCAATCCGCCGGCCAGTGCCTGCTCGACCCAGTCCCCGAAACGCGTCTGCGCTTCGAGGTCCTGGCTGTCGTGCTTGCCGAACCATAACTTGCCCTTCTCAACCGCCACTTCGTCCGGCGATTCGGAGTTTCCGAACCACCATTCGAGCAACGGCTGCCAGGGCGCGGTCATGGGTTTATTCCTGATGGTAAGCCGTGGCGCGTTCGACTTCTTCTTTCGAGCCGAGGAACACCGCTACGCGCTGGTGCAAGCCTTCAGGCTGAATGTCGAGGATGCGTTGATGGCCATCGGTGGAGGCGCCGCCAGCTTGTTCCACCAGGAACGACATCGGGTTGGCTTCGTACATCAAACGCAATTTGCCCGGCTTTGACGGCTCACGGCTATCGCGTGGGTACATGAACAGACCGCCACGGGTCAGGATACGGTGCACGTCGGCAACCATCGCGGCGACCCAGCGCATGTTGTAGTTCTTTTTCAGCGGGCCTTCTTCGCCAGCCAGCAATTCGTTCACGTAGCGTTGTACCGGGGCTTCCCAGTGACGCTGGTTGGACATGTTGACCGCGAATTCCTGAGTGGACTCCGGGATCGTGATGTCTTCATGGGTCAGCACGAAGCTGCCCATTTCGCGATCCAGGGTAAAGCCTTTGACGCCATCACCCAGGGTCAGCACCAGCATGGTCTGCGGGCCGTAGATGGCATAACCGGCGGCTACCTGCTCGGTGCCTGGCTGCAAGAAGGCCTTTTCGTTCAAGGCTTCGTTCTGGCTCAGGTATTCGCTTGGGCAACGCAGCACCGAGAAGATAGTACCGACCGGTGCGTTGATATCGATGTTCGACGAACCGTCCAGCGGGTCGAACACCAGCAAGTACGCGCCTTTCGGGTATTTGCCCGGGATCTGGTAGGCATTGTCCATTTCTTCGGAAGCCATGCCAGCCAGGTGACCGCCCCATTCGTTGGCTTCGAGCAGGATCTCGTTGGAGATCACGTCGAGTTTCTTCTGCACTTCACCTTGGACGTTTTCGGTGCCCATGCTGCCCAGAACACCACCCAGGGCGCCTTTGGACACTGCGTGGCTGATTTCCTTGCAGGCACGCGCCACCACTTCGATCAGGAAGCGCAGATCGGCAGGAGTGTTGTTGCTACGGGTCTGCTCAATCAAATAGCGACTCAGGGTAACGCGGGACATGGAAGGCTCCGGTGGAATGGGGGGCTAAAAACCCGCGCAGTTTAACGCGAGTCGGGGCGCATTTCCTCCTATCAGACGTGATACACCCGATAGAGTTCATGCGCCGGGTTTAGCGTAGTTCGAAATGGATGAGATGTGGCCGGAGAAAGGTGCCAATTTTGATGTTCGCTTCGCCTGACAGTCGGCTTCCTCAGGAGTTGGCTGGAGGTTTACGCAACAAGCTGAACGCCATCGCCGCCAGGAACAGAACGCTCAGCAACAACACCGCCCACAACCCGAACTTCTTCCAATCCGTGTCAGGTGTCACCACTCCAACCCCTGTTGAAACCGGCGCCACCACCCCGCCCGCCACTGTCGCCCGGCCCAACGCCGCCCATTTCGCCGCGCTGTAATCCGGAATCAGTGTCGACAACGGCAGGTTCGCCGCCCTCACCGTCGCATTCCCCACCATCAGCGTATAAGGCCCGGCGCCTCGCGCCAGGAACACCAATTGGGTCGAACGCACAGCGAAACGCACCGTCGGCGCCTCGGCGCCCAAGCCGCCGCCGCGCTCATCCACCGTCAACTTCAACTGCTGTACCGTTTGCCCCGGCAGCTGCAATTCGTTCTGCACCACATCCTGGCCACTCTGCGTCAGGCGATAAAGCAAACCGCTGCCCATTGGTTGCCACAGCAGGCTACTGTCCCGACGACCGGACAAGGTCACCGGCGCGAGGCTGTTGGGTTGATTCAACTCGACTTGCAAGCGCTCGACATTCAGCCCCATCGGCAATTGCCAGGTGTATTCACCGGCCTTCACGCTACTGCCGGCCAACGGTTGCGACCAGACCAGCGGCAACGGCAAGCTGCGACCACTGGCGCTTTCCAGTTGCGCCGAGGTCAGCGTCGGCGCCGATTGCGGTGTGCTCCACAGCAGACGCAGATAGCGCGCCGATTGCCCTGGCAAGCCAACATCATGCTGCTCGACTCGCTCGTCGGCAAACGTCAGCCGCGCCACCTGCCCGTCACCCCACGACTGCCAGTGCTGCAAATCGTCGCTGGCTTCAATGCTGAAACGCTGGAAGCCGTCGCGTTCGCTGGTCCAGTCAAGGATCAATTGCTGTAGCGGTGCCTTGATGCCGCTGGCGTCGAGCAACCAGCCGCGCAGCACTTCTTCGCCCGCCTCCAGTTGGCTGGAGGGCTGCACTTCAACCAGTGTGCCGTTAGCGCTGGACTGCACCCGCACACTCGGCGCGTGTTCCGCTGCGTCGGCCGAGTCGTACAGCGGGAACCACTTCACCTCGGTCGTGGTGCGGTGTTCACTGTTCTGCGCTGTTTCCCGCGCCAAGGCGTAGGCCTGAACCTCACCTGCAGCGTTGAACACGCGCACGTCGCTCAAGTCGGTTTGCCGCGCATTTAATTGCACCGCCAAAGGCAATTCGAGGCGATACCAAGGCCCCTCGCCACTTACGGTCAACGGCACCTGCGTAACGAAATCCGCCGGTTTTTCCTGTGCATTGGCCGACAACGCCGCGCCCAACGCAACAGCGCCCAACCAGATCAGGTTCAGCTTCTGACTCAAGACGACACTCCTTCGGTTTGCGGCGCCGGTATTTCAGGATCGGCTCCGCCTTGGCGCGCAGCGTCGGCGCGCTTGGGCGGCAACGGGGCGAAATAGCCCACGACCAACAGCAACACACCCACGCCGATAAACGAGACGATCCGGGCGAGTCCGCCGCGGTTACTCAATTCGACAAAGAACAGTTTCGCGACCACTACGCCGATCAACGCCGCTCCAATCAGCCAGACTTCGCGACGATGACGCAAATGGCCACCGATCATCAGACTCAGGGCCATCAAGGTCCAGACGATCGACAGACCAGCCTGTACCAGCATGGAGTCGAGCAAGGCATCGAGCTCATACGGCACGCCGCCCCAATGGTGAGCCGTGCGCATCACCAGCGCGGTAAAGAACACGAACAGCGAGACCCCGGCGATCAGTTGCGTGGCGTGATCAAAATAATCCCTGCGGATCGCCAGTTGCGTCACCGCGCTACGAGCCCAGACATAAACCCCAAACAATGCAAACAGCAGGCCCAACTCCAACGGATTGATCAGCGGCACGTAAGGCAACGGTTCCGCGGTGCCGTCGCTGACGATGTTCGCCAGCCAGAACCAACCGAGCATCAGCACCGCCAAAGGTGCCGCCGCGTAAACCCGGTATTCGCGTGCGTACGCCGACACTGGCCATGACCAGTTGCGTGGCGCAGCCATCAGCACCAGATACAGGCTCGGCAGAATCGCCCAACCCAACCAACGCCAAGCGTTGTATTGCTCGGAAAGCAGCAGCAAGCCGTAGCGCAGCTCCAGCGCCAGCACACCGATCAACAGCCAGCCGCCGAGCACATGAGCAGCGCTCAAGGCCCACACCGGCAACATCGGCGCCAGACGCCGCAGCGTGATGAAATGCACGACGAACACCGCCGTCCAGGCGAGCCAGGCGAAGTTGGCCGCCGGGTGGTAACGCAAGTGCCAGGCTGCGAGCAATACGATACCGGCCACCGGAATCAGCAACGTGCAGAGTAAGCCCAGCGACGGCCATTTCAGGCGCAACGCCAATACGCCCCACATCGCGACACTTATCGCCGCGACCGCCAGCAACCCGGTCGCTTGAACATTCACAGGGGCAAAACGCAGCACTTCACTGACCCACGCCAGCGACCACCAACCGGCGCCCCACAGCAACAGCACTTCGGACAAACGCCGCAAGCTCAGCACATCGAAAGCCGAAGCGTGGTTGCCAAGCTGCAGACGCCAGGCCCCGATCAGCGCCGCCAACCCCAGCACCAAGGGTGTCCAGAAACCGCTGTGAGCGAGGGGTTTCAACCCTTCGCTGGCCAGCGCCCCCAGCAGATCCGGCCCGGCGAACAGGAACGCCGCACCGCCAATTACCTGCAGCAGCAGTCCGAAGACAAAACTCACGCGCTGCTTCAAGTACAGGCTCAGCCAGATAATGAACAAACCGCTGACCGCCCACACTGCGCTCGCGGTTTGCCATGGCAGCACGAACAGCACCGCCAGATTGATCAGCACCAGGCCGGCCAGTAACACTACCGACAAACCGCGCAAGAGCCGAACGTCGCTGCGCACCCTGTCATCCCGCGCGGCCAGCAACATACCGACGATCAACGCCAGACCGATCAGAGACGCGCTGAGCAAGCCGCTCCAGCCCGCGCTGAACACCGCGCCGGACTCATTGCTGGAACCTTGCAGTCGCAAAAGGAACAACGCGCCACCCAGCAACTGCACAGCAAACGCGGTGAACAGGAAGGTACGCGATTGCAGACGCAGGCCGACAAACAACGTCGCCAGACCGGCCAGCGCCCAAGCGATCGCAGTGCCGTGGGTCAAGAAGAACAGCGGCGCCAATAGATAGAAAAAGGTCAGGCCGAGGCACGCCAACACCGGCAGCCCTTTGCGCTCCCACTCCGACGCTTGCTCGGGCAGGGCTTTGCGCAATTGGTAGAAACTGAACAGCAACGCTACGCCGAGCATCAACGCGCCCAGCGGTGCGCCGTCGAGCAGGCTGCCGTCGCCGACCCGCAGTTCGCTGAGAAACGCCAGCGCCGAACCCAGTTGCAGCAGCAACGCAAAAGCGCGGGCCAGTGGTCGATGCTGACGCAGTCCGAGCCAGAAAATCCCGGCGCCTTCCACGGACCAGGCAGCGGAGGTCCAGCGCGCATCGAGCCCCAACGGAATCGCCAGGCTGGCGAAGATCACGCCCAGAGCCAGACAGGTTTCCGCCAGCAGCAACGCACGTCCGCCCATCAGCAGACGGGCCAGGCCCATGTAGATCATGCCCAGCGCGAGGGTGCTGAAGGCGGCGGCGAACTCCAGATGTTGAACCAGCGCGAACTGCAGTCCGAAGCCCACCAGCGGCGGGCCGAACAGCATCGTGCCGTCGACGTAATCGCCCTGGCGGGCCGACCAGCGCAGCAGTGCCTCCCGGCTGTCATCCTCTGGGGCGTCGCTCATTTCCAGCAACTTGCGCCGCGCGAACAGCAGGCCGATGGCCAGATACATCAGGAAAAACAGAATCAGAAAGGGTTCCGTGCTCCACAGCAATTGCGGCGTGTACGAACGCAGGCCCCAGGCGAAACCGATGCCGAACGTGCCGACGAAGCCGATCAGGTTGAGCAACCGCCAGGTCTTGAACCAGGCGATGGCGAAGATGCCGGCATTGAGCAAGGCGAAGTAGCTGAACAGCGCGACGTGGTTGCCGGCACCGGTGGACGTCAGGATCGGCGCAGCAAAACCGCCCAGTGCCGCCGCGCATGCCAACGCCAGGGAATCCTGAGTGATTGCCAGAATGGCCGAGAACACCGTCACCGCCACCAGCAAACCGAGCGCTGCCGTCGGGTCAAGCAGCGGATGCAAACGCATGGCCGCGAACACCGTCAGGTACAACACGGCAATCCCGGTCCCTTGCAGCATCAATGCATAGTTGTGGTTGCGATGACGCAGCCACCAGCCCAAACCGAGCAGGCCCAACGCAACCGCCGCCACCCCGGCGTAACGCAGTTCGACCGGCACTACCATGCCTTCGGTGGCATAACGCAGCAAAAACGCCAGACCGAGGAACAGCAGCACCACACCGACCCGCAGCACTGTGTTGCCACCGAATAACCAGTTACGCGCGCCACCGATGGCTCGCTCGATGAAGTTCGGACCGCGCGGAGTGGCAGGTTGCAGCGGCGCACGGGCGACGGGCTCGGCTTTCCAGACATCATCGGGCAGCGGGCGGCTGGTTTGCGTCGTCGAGGCGGTAACCGATTCGAGTTCGGGCGGAAGCTCCCAGATCATCTCCGGAGTGGAGACGGGAATTTCGTCGAGAATGAACACAGGAGAAGCGGCCGGTTCGCTCGGAAGCGGTTTCTCAGCAACCGGCACGATGCTTTCAGGTGTGTTGACGCCAGACGCCTCCAGCAAGGCCAGGCGTTGCTGGACCGCATTCAACGCTACCTGCGCCTGCTCCAGCAGAACGCGCTGCTCGGCAGCCTGCGAATCCAGACGGCCGATGCGAATCGCCTGGCCAATCCCCAACCCGAGCAACGCGCCCAACAGCGCGTCGCTGAACGACTCGTCGAGTATCCAGCCCAGCACCAGCCCAATCAGCATGAACATCCATTGCATGGTCGATATCCCTAAGCACAGTGGCCAATCCGAGAAGATTAGCGCAGCCCGTACGGCAAAGATCGCAGCCTTCGGCAGCTCCTACACCGACCGCGTTTACCCAATGTTAGGTGAACGCCGACTGTAGGAGCTGCCGAAGGCTGCGATCTTTTCCGGCGCGCCAGTATATCGAGCCGATAGAAGACTTACTCCAACGCCTTCCAGATATCCGTGGCGTACTCGCGAATGGTCCGGTCGGAAGAGAACCAGCCCATCCGTGACGTGCTCAACACCGCTGAACGCCACCACTCGTTCGAATTGTGCCAATGGGCCTCAACGCGCATCTGCGCATCCCAATAGGAATCGAAATCAGCGCAGACCAGGAAGCGATCGTAGTCGATCAGCGAATCGATCAAGCCGGTGTAACGGGCCGGATCATCCGGCGAGAACACCCCGCCGCGAATCGCTTGCAACACGTCGTTCAGTCGATGGGACGCGGCAATGTCCGGCACCGCGCTGAACTCGTGGTTTTGCTTGCGCGCTTCAACCTGCTGGGCGCTGAGACCGAAAATGAACATGTGTTCGGCGCCAATGCGTTCGCACATTTCCACGTTGGCGCCGTCCAGGGTGCCAATGGTCAGCGCGCCGTTGAGGCCGAACTTCATGTTGCTGGTGCCGGACGCTTCAAAGCCTGCGGTGGAAATCTGCTCCGACAAATCCGCCGCCGGAATAATGCTCTCCGCCAGGCTGACGTTGTAGTTGGGCAGAAACACCACCTTGAGCAAGCCGCGCACGGTCGGGTCGTTGTTCACCACCCGGGCGATGTCGTTGGTGAGTTTGATGATCAGCTTGGCCTGGTGATAACTGGCCGCGGCCTTGCCGGCGAAGATCTTCACTCGCGGCACCCAGTCGATTTCCGGCTCGGCACGAATCGCCTGATACAGCGCGACGGTGTGCATCAGGTTGAGTAACTGGCGTTTGTATTCGTGGATCCGTTTGACCTGCACGTCGAACATGGCCGCCGGGTTGACCGCCACGCCAAGGCGCTCGTGGATGATGTACGCGAGGGCCTTTTTGCTGTGCAGGCGTTGTTCGGCGAAGGCCTTGCGGAAGGCCGGTTTCTCGGCGAACGGTTCCAGATCCAGCAGGCGTTCTTCCGGGTTGTCCAACAGATCCGCGCCAAGGGCGTCGACCATCATCGAGGTCAATTCCGGGTTGGCCTGATACAACCAGCGGCGGAAGGTGATGCCGTTGGTCTTGTTGTTGATCCGCTCCGGGTAGAGTTTGTGCAGTTCGGAGAACACGGTTTTGCGCATCAGCTGCGTGTGCAACCCGGACACGCCGTTGACACTGTGGGAGCCGAGAAACGCGAGGTTGCCCATGCGCACTCGGCGTCCGTTGTCCTCTTCGATCAGCGATACCGCGCGCAGCACGTCAAAATCGTGAATGCCTTTAGCACGCAGCGAGTCGATGTGCTGGGCGTTGATCAGGTAAATGATCTGCATGTGCCGTGGCAGCATCCGCTCCATCAAACCGACCGGCCAGGTTTCCAGTGCTTCCGGCAACAGCGTGTGGTTGGTGTAGGAGAGCGTGTCGACGGTGATCTGCCACGCCGCGTCCCACGCCACGTCGTAGACATCGACCAATTGACGCATCAGCTCGGCCACGGCAATGGACGGGTGAGTGTCGTTGAGCTGAATCGCCGCGTGATCACCCAGGGTCAGCACCGAGGTGTGCATGTTGCGGTGGCGGCGCAGCAAATCCTGGAGCGACGCAGCGACAAAGAAGTATTCCTGACGCAGGCGCAGTTCCTGGCCGGCTTCGGTGCTGTCCGCCGGGTAAAGCACACGGGAAATACTTTCGGCCCGGGCCACTTCCGCGACCGCGCCCAAGTGGTCGCCGGCGTTGAAGCGCTCAAGGTGCAAATCTTCCATCGCACGCGCACGCCACAAGCGCAGCGTATTGACACTCGCCCCGCGCCAACCGACCACCGGAGTGTCGTAAGCAATGGCGCGCACGGTTTCCACGGGAGACCAGACTTGTTTGGACTTGCCGCTTTCGTCGGTGACGGTTTCCACGCTGCCGCCGAAGCCGATCGGGTAAACGACTTCTGGCCGTTCGAATTCCCATGGGTTGCCGAAATCCAGCCAGTGTTCGGTTTGCTCCTGCTGCCAGCCATCGACAATCGCCTGACGGAACAAGCCGTGCTCATAGCGAATGCCGTAGCCGTGACCGGCGATACCGAGGGTCGACATGCTTTCCATGAAACACGCCGCCAGACGACCAAGGCCGCCGTTGCCGAGCGCCGCATCGGGCTCCAGCAAACGGATGCGTTCGAGGTCGACGCCGAGTTCGGTCAGCGCTTCGCGGGCGACGTCGAGCAGGCCGAGGTTGCTCAGGCTGTCGTAAAGCAGCCGGCCGATGAGAAATTCCAGGGAGAGGTAGTAAACCCGCTTCTGACCTTTGCGGTAGATCTGCCGGGTGTGGTCCATCCAGTGCTCGACCATGTGATCGCGCGCTGCCAGCGCAATGGCTTCGAACCAGTCGTGGTCGAAGGCGTGATCCGGGTCTTTGCCCACCGCGTAGGTGAGCTTGGTCAAGACGGCATCGCGAAACGCGGCCACCTCTGCTTCGCGAACAAGTGGTTCTTGAGTCATCGATAGGACCTCGAGCGAGCGTAGAGTTGTTGAGCCTAGACGGTCTGACAGGCCGATGGAACACTGGTTCGGCAGTTTTCCCTGTTAGTGCGAAATAGCCCGACATTACCTTGTCGCGTGCACGAAAGAATGCAGGGCTCGTGCCGAAACACGGAGTGCCTCGGTCGAGCCGCGAAAAAATCTGGCGAAAGGTTGTTCAAAAATCCACCAGTCCCGGTATGATCGCGCGCCCTGATGCACACGCTGGTAACAACCGATGATGAAGCCTAACCTGATCGCCGCCGCAGAGATCGACCGCCTCGATACCTGGGCCAAATATTCTGCGCCGATGTGCGGCTCGTGTATGTCCAGCTGCTGCACCCTGCCGGTCGAGGCCAAGATCAAGGATCTGATCCGCATCGGCATTGTCGACGAGTTCGAGCGCGGCGAACCGGCGAAGAACATCGCCAAGCGTTTGCAGAAGGAAGGGATCGTCGAGCGCTACAACCAGAAGTCCGAGATCTTCACCCTTCAGCGCATGAGCAACAACGATTGCCTGTACCTGGATCGTAAGAGCCGTCTGTGCACTATTTATGAAAAGCGCCCGGACACTTGCCGTAACCACCCGAAAATCGGGCCACGGCCGGGGTATTGCGCTTACAAGCCGAAGGAAGTGGCGCGTGAGACCAGCAGCAGTCGGCGGCCGCTCGAGAAATTTTGATCCGAAATTTCGATGCCTGACCGAGCCTCATCGCGAGCAAGCTCGCTCCCACAGTAGATTTTTGTCGTACACATAATCTGTGTTCGACACCTAACCCTGTGGGAGCGAGCTTGCTCGCGATGAGGCCGGCACAAACACCCACAAACCCCAGACAAACAAAAACGCCCCCGGCCTTTCGACCGGGGGCGTTTTTTTGTCAGCTAACTAAATGACTCAGTTACCGGACTTCTTGGCAGCGCGGGTACGCTCGCTTTCGCCCAGGATCTTCTTGCGAAGACGGATGGACTTAGGAGTGACTTCGCACAGTTCGTCTTCTTGAACGAATTCCAGAGCCTGCTCCAGAGTGAAACGGATTGGCGGAACCAGAGCGATGGTTTCGTCTTTACCCGAAGCACGCATGTTGTCGAGCTTCTTGCCTTTGGTTGGGTTGACGCCCAGGTCGTTGTCGCGGCTGTTGATGCCGACGATTTGACCTTCGTACACGTCTTCACCGTGACCCAGGAACAGTTTGCCGCGAGCTTGCAGGGTTTCCAGCGAGTAAGTCAGCGCCTTACCGGTAGCCACCGAAACCAGCACGCCGTTCTGACGGCCGGACATGTCGCCGGACTTCATCACGTCGTAACGGTCGAAGATCGAGGTCAGGATGCCTGCACCGGAGGTCAGGGTCAGGAACTCGTTACGGAAACCGATCAGGCCACGGGCCGGGATGTTGTACTCAAGGCGCACACGGCCCTTGCCATCCGGAACCATGTTGGTCAGGTCGCCTTTACGGATACCGATCTGTTCCATGATCGAACCTTGCGATTCTTCCGGCAGGTCGATGGTCACGTTTTCGTACGGTTCGTGCTTCACGCCGTCAACCATACGGATGATCACTTCCGGACGACCAACACCCATTTCGAAGCCTTCGCGACGCATGGTTTCGATCAGTACCGAGAGGTGCAGCTCACCACGGCCGGAGACTTTGAACTTGTCAGCCGAGTCGCCTTCTTCAACGCGCAGAGCAACGTTGTACAGCAGCTCTTTGTCCAGACGCTCCTTGATGTTACGGCTGGTCACGAACTTGCCTTCTTTACCGCAGAATGGCGAGTCGTTTACCTGGAAGGTCATGGAAACGGTTGGTTCGTCAACGGTCAGCGGCTTCATCGCTTCGACGTTCAGTGGGTCGCACAGAGTGTCGGAGATGAACAGCTGGTCGAAGCCGCTGATGCAGACGATGTCGCCGGCAGCTGCTTCTTCAACGTCGATACGGTGCAGACCGTGGTGACCCATCAGCTTCAGGATACGACCGTTACGCTTCTTGCCGTCGGCGTCGATAGCGACAACCGGAGTGTTCGGCTTGATACGACCACGAGCGATACGGCCAACGCCGATAACACCCAGGAAGCTGTTGTAGTCAAGAGCGGAGATTTGCATCTGGAACGGACCGTCACGGTCGACTTTCGGCGCAGGTACGTTGTCGACGATCGACTGGTACAGCGGGGTCATGTCTTCAGCCATGGCGGTGTGTTCCAGACCGGCAATACCGTTCAGGGCCGAGGCGTAGACGACTTTGAAGTCCAACTGTTCTTCGGTGGCACCGAGGTTGTCGAACAGGTCGAAGATCTGGTCCAGAACCCAGTCCGGACGCGCGCCTGGACGGTCAACCTTGTTGATGACCACGATCGGACGCAGGCCGGCTTCGAAAGCCTTCTTGGTCACGAAACGGGTTTGCGGCATAGGGCCGTCTTGAGCGTCAACCAGCAGCAGAACGGAGTCAACCATCGACATTACGCGTTCAACTTCGCCGCCGAAGTCGGCGTGGCCCGGGGTGTCCACGATGTTGATGTGGAAGCCGTTCCAGTTGATGGCGGTGTTTTTCGCCAGAATGGTAATACCGCGCTCTTTCTCCTGGTCGTTGGAGTCCATCACGCGCTCGTCGTTGAGCTCGTTGCGCTCCAGAGTGCCGGATTGACGCAAGAGTTTGTCTACCAGGGTGGTTTTACCATGGTCAACGTGAGCAATGATGGCGATGTTGCGTAGATTTTCGATCACTTGTGTATCTCGATCAGAGGATTCGGTGTGCTGACAAGTCTTGGCAGCGATTACAGTAGAGTCAGGCCTTGCCGTTACAGCTTGACGGCAGAGTCGGGGGGCCGGTGACGCAGGCCACAGGCAAACAGCCCCGGGCTCTTAGCTCGGTCGATAAACGCGCACATTGGCATGCCCCTCACTGAGCAAATGGTGGGCATGCAGGCGACTCATCACGCCTTTGTCGCAATACAGCAGGTACTGGCGAGTAGGGTCCAGTTCCTTGAAACGAGCGTTCAATGCATAAAACGGCATCGTCTGTACCTCAATGCCAGCGAGTTCCAGCGGCTCGTCTTCAGCGGCGTCCGGGTGTCGGATGTCGATGATGATCTGGCCCGCCAGTGCTTCGCTGACTTCTTCGATTTGCAAGTCCTGGCCCAATTCGTCGATCACGCGATCGATCGGCACCAGCTTGGCGTTCTCGAGCGCACGCTCAAGGACCGCCATGTCGAATTCTTTCTCTTCATGCTCCACGCGCGGACGCTTGGCGTGGGTCTTGGGGTTCACCGAGATGACCCCGCAGTACTCCGGCATATGCTTGGCGAAATCGGCCGTGCCGATTTCGTTGGCCAGGTCGATGATGTCCTGCTTGTGACTGGCGATCAGCGGACGCAAGACCAGCTTGTCGGTCACGCAGTCGATCACAGACAGGTTCGGCAACGTCTGGCTCGACACCTGGGAAATCGCTTCGCCGGTGACCAGCGCTTCGATGTCCAGCCGATCGGCAATACGGGAAGCAGCGCGCAACATCATACGCTTCAAAACTACACCCATATGACTGTTATCGACTTTCCCGAGAATTTCTCCCAGTACTTCCTCGAACGGCACACTGACAAATAACACGCGCTGGGAGCTGCCGTACTTCTTCCAGATGAAGTGCGCCACTTCCATGACGCCCAGTTCGTGGGCCCGCCCGCCCAGATTGAAGAAGCAGAAATGGCTCATCAGGCCGCGGCGCATGATCTGGTAAGCAGCAACAGTGGAATCGAAGCCGCCGGACATCAGCACAAGCGTCTGTTCCAGGGCACCCAGCGGGTACCCGCCGATGCTGTTGTGCTGGTTGTGGATCACGAACAACCGTTTGTCGCGAATTTCGATGCGGACTTCGATTTCCGGCTCTTTCAGCGAGATTCCGGCGGCACCACACTGACGACGCAGTTGGCTGCCGACGTATTTCTCGACATCCATCGAACTGAATTCATGCTTGCCGGCGCGTTTGCAACGCACCGAAAAAATCTTCCCGGCCAGCGCATCACCGAAGTGCAGCTTGCACTTGGCGACGATGTCATCGAAGTCGCCCAACGGGTACTCGTCAACCTGCAGGAAATGCGCGATGCCCGGCATGCAGCTCAGGCGCTCGGTCATCTCCTTCAGGGCCTTGGGCTCGCGGACGCGGGTTTCCAGCTCGAGATTGTCCCACACACCGTTCACCACCACAGCCGGGTCCAGATCGCGGAGCACGGTGCGGATGTTTTTGGCCAACTGGCGGATGAAACGCATCCGTACCGGGCGGCTCTTGATGGTGATCTCGGGGAAGACTTTTACGATTAGTTTCATGAAAACAGCGCGCGCTGGGCCAGCCGAAAAAGGGGGGCGCGGATTATAGCGGAAATTGCTCAAGGTTTAACCAGTTAATGTACAGAAGGTTTTCTGTGCACCAAAACGGGTCATTTGCGGATTTTGACGCTACATTGTAGGGCGATATTTTGCGCACAACGGCAATGCGTGCCTTTATAAGCGTGATATTGGGGCAATAAACCCATGCTGGGGCACTGGCATGCAATTTGCTCCCTTGTGAGGCAGGTTGCCTTGGCAGAGTATTCGCGCCGGCATCACAAACATTTAAGGGCATCCACTACTCGCCCTAATCCACCCGGAGGACACTATGTCGAAGTCGGTTCAACTCATCAAAGATCATGACGTCAAGTGGATTGATCTGCGCTTCACGGACACCAAAGGCACTCAGCACCACGTGACCATGCCGGCTCGCGACGGGCTGGATGAAGCTTTCTTTGAAGAAGGCAAGATGTTCGACGGCTCCTCCATCGCCGGCTGGAAAGGCATCGAAGCCTCCGACATGATCCTGATGCCGGACGACAGCACTGCCGTGCTCGACCCGTTCACCGAAGAGCCGACCCTGATCCTGGTTTGCGACGTGATCGAGCCTTCGACCATGCAAGGCTACGACCGCGACCCACGTGCGATCGCCAAGCGTGCCGAGGAATACCTGAAGTCGACCGGTATCGGTGACACCGTATTTGTGGGTCCGGAACCAGAGTTCTTCATCTTCGACGAAGTGAAGTTCAAGTCCGACATCTCAGGCTCGATGTTCAAAATCTTCTCCGAACAAGGTTCGTGGATGTCCGACCAGGACGTGGAAGGCGGCAACAAAGGCCACCGTCCAGGCGTCAAAGGCGGTTACTTCCCTGTTCCGCCGTTCGACCACGACCACGAAATCCGTACCTCCATGTGCAACGCCATGGAAGAAATGGGCCTGGTCATCGAAGTTCACCACCACGAAGTGGCGACTGCCGGCCAGAACGAAATCGGCGTCAAGTTCAACACCCTGGTCGCCAAGGCTGACGAAGTTCAGACCCTGAAGTACTGCGTACACAACGTTGCTGACGCATACGGCCGCACCGCGACCTTCATGCCTAAACCTCTGTACGGCGACAACGGTTCGGGTATGCACGTCCACCTGTCCATCGCCAAAGATGGCAAGAACACCTTTGCTGGCGAAGGCTATGCCGGCCTGTCCGACACCGCTTTGTACTTCATCGGCGGCATCATCAAGCACGGTAAGGCGCTGAACGGCTTCACCAACCCGTCGACCAACTCCTACAAGCGTCTGGTCCCGGGCTTCGAAGCTCCAGTAATGCTGGCCTACTCGGCTCGCAACCGTTCCGCTTCGATCCGCATTCCTTACGTGTCCAGCCCTCGCGCTCGCCGTATCGAAGCCCGCTTCCCGGATCCGGCAGCCAACCCGTACCTGGGCTTCGCCGCACTGTTGATGGCTGGCCTGGACGGCATCCAGAACAAGATCCACCCAGGCGACGCTGCTGACAAAAACCTGTACGACCTGCCGCCTGAAGAGGCGAAAGAGATCCCACAAGTTTGCGGCAGCCTGAAAGAAGCTCTGGAAGAGCTGGACAAAGGTCGTGCGTTCCTGACCAAAGGCGGCGTGTTCTCCGATGACTTCATCGACGCTTACATCGCTCTGAAAAGCGAAGAAGAAATCAAGGTTCGCACCTTCGTACACCCACTGGAATACGAGCTGTACTACAGCTGCTGATCCGGTAGCGCCTGCGAAAGCGGCGTGACAAAAAGAGGCCTCCTTCGGGAGGCCTTTTTTGTGGGCGCAATTCAACGGCCGAAAAAAAATCCTGTGGGAGCGAGCTTGCTCGCGATGGCATTTGCTCATTCAACATTGATGTTGGCTGATCCGCCGCCATCGCGAGCAAGCTCGCTCCCACAAGGGGTTTTTTGGTGTTTGGGAGATTTCGGTAAATCATGGCGAAATGTTTACCACTTGGGCCAACCGCCGCCACTGGCCTATGCTGCAACCCAACGCTTTCGTTTCTGGTCGATATTATGGGTCGTGGTTTTCTATTGATGCTGCTGTTGATCACCCTGCCCGCCGCAGCGCAGATCTATAAGTACACCGACGCCGCCGGCAACACCGCCTACAGCAATCAGCCACCCGACGGCGTGAGGGCAAAGCCGGTCGAGTTACCGCCGCTCAATAGCGTCGAGCGACAGTCACCTCCTGCCCCACCCGCCGAAGCTAACAGCCGCGAACAGTCGCGCAGCGCCTACGAGGTGCTGGAGCTGACCAACTTGCCCACCACCGAGGCGCTGCGTGCCAACAACGGCACCTTCACCGTGAACGTGCTGATCAAACCCCGCCTGCAAGGTCCGCATTTGTTCAGACTGTTGCTGGACGACCAGCCTTACGGCCAGCCGAGCAACGTGCCGATCCTGCAACTGGTCAACATTGATCGCGGCACCCACAGCCTCGCGGTCCAGGTGATCGAAGGGGAGGACATCGTCCAGCAGAGCCCGACCGTGACCTTAACGGTCCAACGGGTGCATAAGCCGTGAGGTTGTGGCTGCTGATCGCCTGCCTGATCGTTCTGCCCGTGTCGGCCGAAGTCTTCACTTACATCGACGCCCAGGGCAATCGGGTCTTCACGGACCATCCCGGCTCCGGCAACGCAAAGCGCGTGCCGCTGGCGACGAGCAACCGCATGTCCGCCAACCCGACCGGCGCAGCGCCAGTGGTCGCCGAGAAAAAAACCGACACCGAAACCCTGTTCCGCTATGACATGCTCAGAGTGCTGGTGCCCGAACCCGACGCCACGGTCCGCAGCAGCGCTGGCGAGCTGATCGTCAGCATCACCAGTGAACCCGGCCTGCAGCGGGGTCATCGCTACCGTTTGTTGCTGGACGGGCAACCCACCGCCGAACCCGGTCAAAGTCCGGTGTTCGCTTTGAGCAACATTGTCCGCGGCAGCCATAATCTGTCCGTCGAGATTCTCGATAAGCATGGCCGCACCGTCGAGCGCACGGCCAATCAACCCTTCCAGATGCTGCGTATCTCCCTCGCACAGAAACGCCAGGTCAAACCCTGCACGCTGACCGACTACGGCCAACGACCGGAATGTCCGCTCAAAGACAAACCTGAAGACGAAAAAAATCCCTTCCTGCGTTTCTTCTAACGTCGTTCCGCTTTGCGCACTATATTGGTGCAACAAGTTGCACCATACCCACATGCCATCCCATTTTGGTTCGAAAATACCCTTGAACACTGGGGGAACGCCACGCAAACGGGCTTCAAACGCCCGTTCCAAGCCTTAAACGCTTCTTTTAAGAGCCTTGGTTTGGTTTTTGCATTTTCCTCGCATCAGCGCTTTATTCATGCGCGCGCCCTGCTCCAAAAGAGGTCCTGATGACCATTAGCGACGTGCTACACCGCTTGCTTCTCGACAACCTCACCACCGCCACCATCCTGCTCGACGCCGAACTGCGCCTCGAGTACATGAACCCGGCGGCGGAGATGCTTCTGGCCATCAGTGGTCAGCGTAGCCATGGGCAGTTCATCAGTGAGTTATTCACCGAATCCACCGAAGCGCTGAATTCCTTGCGTCAGGCGGTCGAGCAGGCGCATCCATTTACCAAACGCGAAGCGATACTCACCGCCCTCACTGGCCAGACGCTGACCGTCGACTACGCGGTGACACCGATCCTGTCCAACGGCGCCACCCTGCTGCTGCTGGAAGTCCACCCGCGTGATCGCTTGCTGCGAATCACCAAGGAAGAAGCGCAGCTGTCGAAGCAGGAAACCAGCAAGATGCTGGTGCGCGGCCTCGCTCACGAAATCAAGAATCCGCTGGGCGGGATTCGCGGCGCGGCCCAGTTACTCGCCCGCGAACTGCCGGAAGAGAGCCTGCGCGACTACACCAACGTCATCATTGAAGAAGCCGACCGCCTGCGAAATCTGGTGGACCGCATGCTCGGCTCCAACAAGCTGCCGTCGCTGGCCATGTGCAACATCCACGAAGTGCTGGAGCGCGTCTCTCATCTGGTGGAAGCCGAAAGCCAGGGCTGCATCACCTTGGTGCGCGATTACGACCCGAGTATTCCCGACGTATTGATCGACCGCGAACAAATGATTCAAGCCGTCCTGAACATTGTGCGCAACGCGATGCAAGCCATCAGCAGCCAGAACGAACTGCGCCTGGGCCGCATCAGCCTGCGCACCCGCGCCATGCGCCAGTTCACCATTGGCCACGTGCGCCATCGCCTGGTAACCAAGATCGAAATCATCGACAACGGTCCCGGCATTCCTGCGGAGCTGCAGGAAACCATTTTCTTTCCCATGGTCAGCGGTCGTCCGGACGGTACCGGACTCGGCCTGGCCATTACCCAGAACATCATCAGCCAGCACCAGGGCCTGATCGAATGTGAAAGCCATCCAGGCCACACCACCTTCTCGATCTTTCTGCCACTGGAACAAGGAGCCACATCGACATGAGCCGTAGTGAAACCGTGTGGATCGTCGATGACGACCGTTCTATCCGTTGGGTCCTTGAAAAAGCCTTGCAGCAAGAAGGCATGACCACGCAAAGCTTCGACAGCGCCGATGGCGTGATGAGCCGTCTGGCGCGCCAGCAGCCGGACGTGATCATCTCCGACATCCGCATGCCGGGCGCCAGCGGTCTGGACCTTCTGGCGCGGATTCGCGAGCAACACCCACGGCTGCCAGTGATCATCATGACCGCGCACTCCGATCTGGACAGCGCTGTCGCGTCCTATCAGGGCGGTGCGTTTGAATACCTGCCCAAGCCGTTCGATGTTGACGAAGCGGTGTCGCTGGTCAAGCGCGCGAACCAGCACGCTCAGGAACAGCAAGGCCTGGAAGTCGTTCCAACCCTGACCCGCACCCCGGAAATCATCGGTGAAGCGCCGGCGATGCAGGAAGTGTTTCGTGCCATCGGGCGCTTGAGCCACTCCAACATCACCGTGTTGATCAACGGGGAATCCGGGACCGGCAAAGAGCTGGTGGCTCACGCCCTGCACCGTCACAGCCCACGGGCGACGTCGCCGTTCATTGCGCTGAACATGGCGGCGATCCCGAAGGATTTGATGGAGTCCGAACTGTTCGGCCATGAAAAAGGTGCGTTCACCGGCGCGGCCAACCTGCGTCGCGGACGCTTCGAGCAGGCTGACGGCGGTACGCTGTTCCTGGATGAAATCGGCGACATGCCGGCGGACACGCAAACCCGTTTGCTGCGCGTGCTGGCCGACGGCGAGTTCTACCGCGTCGGCGGTCATGTGCCGGTCAAGGTCGACGTACGAATCATCGCCGCGACGCACCAGAATCTGGAAACCCTGGTGCACGCCGGGAAATTCCGTGAGGACTTGTTCCATCGCCTCAATGTGATCCGTATCCATATTCCACGATTGTCCGACCGTCGCGAAGACATCCCGACGCTCGCCAAGCACTTCCTCAGCCGCGCCGCGCAAGAGCTGGCAGTGGAGCCGAAGCTGCTGAAAAGTGAAACAGAGGAATACCTGAAGAACCTGCCGTGGGGCGGCAACGTGCGTCAGCTGGAAAACACCTGCCGCTGGATCACGGTGATGGCTTCGGGTCGCGAAGTGCACATCAGCGACCTGCCGCCGGAGTTGCTGAGCCTGCCGCAGGATTCGGCACCGGTCACCAACTGGGAGCAAGCGCTGCGCCAGTGGGCTGATCAGGCGTTGGCTCGCGGCCAGTCGAGCCTGCTCGATAGCGCAGTGCCGGCGTTTGAGCGGATCATGATCGAAACCGCCCTCAAACACACCGCAGGCCGTCGCCGCGATGCCGCGGTTTTGCTGGGTTGGGGGCGTAATACCCTGACGCGCAAAATCAAGGAATTGGGGATGAAGGTTGATGGTGGGGATGATGATGAGGGGGAAGAGGGTTAATCAACCTCTGAATACTCGCTGACTGCTAGATCCAATCGCGGGCAAGCCCGCTCCCACAGTGGATTTTCAGTGTGTTCACTATCGAGTGAACACCACTGAACCCTGTGGGAGCGGGGTTGCCCGCGATGCTTTTAGGGACCCGAGTGCACCGCCGCAATGCACCGTGAACCGCAATCGCGCACACCAACCGATCCGAAATCCCGCCTGCGTTCGCAATCGAACCCCTGTCAAAAAAACACGAAAGCCCCGGGGCACGGGGCTTTCAGCGATTCAAAGAGGGTTTCTGTTTCAACTTGTCAAAACCTGGCACGCCCCCTGCAATAGTCCATTCAGTGGTTCAGTCCACTACCCGGTTTCGGGGACCTTGGTACAGGCAGGCCGGGGATTCCCCTCTTTACATCGGGCTCACACCGCACAAGCGACGAGCCCACACCGTTTTGGGGCCCTTGATACAGGCAGGTCAGGGGTTCCTTCTTTACACCGGGCTCACGACGCAATGCGCGAGCCCTGCCCTTTTGGGAACCTTGGTACAGGCAGGCCGGGGATTCCCTCTTTTATTGCTCTCGGAGATGGATCTCCAGCCGCCAGCGGTCATCGACCTCGCTACCGGCCCACTCGCCTTGCAGTGGCCGGGCCGCCACGACCGACAGCAACAACCCCCCATCACTTAAACGCACCCGCCAGTTCACGCTCTTGTCGTTGAGCTTGAGCTGACCTTTCTGCGCCTTGCCTTCAGCCTCGAACAGCAACGCCAGGCTGCCGTCGACGAACTCGCCGTGGGTTTTCGGTTCGTTGTTGAACCACACCACCAGCCCATCGTCCGTCACGTCGACTTGCTGCAGTTCACTGGGGTCGGGCGTGGTCAGGCGACCGATCATCAGCCCCACCATCACCCCGACAATCGCCAGCGAACCCATCACGCGCGGGAATAGTTTCGAACGCGAGTCCGCTTGCGGCGTAGAATGCCCGTCATCTTTACCTTCGGAGCCGTGCATGTTTCACGTCATCCTTTTCCAACCAGAAATTCCGCCGAATACCGGCAACGTTATCAGGCTGTGCGCCAACAGTGGCTGCCACCTGCATTTGATCGAACCGCTGGGCTTCGAGATGGACGACAAGCGCCTGCGCCGGGCCGGCCTCGATTACCACGAGTATGCCACCCTGCAACGCCACGCAGACCTCGCCAGCTGCCTGGAGAGCCTTGGCCATCCGCGGTTGTTCGCTTTCACGACCAAAGGCTCGCGGCCGTTCCACGATGCGAGCTTCGCCGAGGGCGATGCCTTCCTGTTCGGTCCGGAAAGCCGTGGTTTGCCGGCCGAAGTGCTGGACGCCCTGCCCGGTGAACAACGCTTGCGTCTACCGATGCGTGAAGGCTGTCGCAGTCTGAACCTGTCGAACACCGTGGCGGTTGCCGTTTACGAAGCGTGGCGCCAGAACGGCTTCAAATAAGACGCAAAAAAATGTGGGAGCGAGCTTACTCGCGATGGCGGTGTGTCAGTCAACATTAATGTTGAAGCTGACGACCCCATCGCGAGCAAGCTCGCTCCCACATTGGACCGCTTATTGAACGGTTGGAGTCTCGCCCGCCGCCTGCATGCGTTGCAGCTCCTGGGCGTACAGCGCGTCGAAGTTCACCGGAGCCAGCATCAGGGCCGGGAACGAACCGCGAGTTACCAGGCTGTCCAGGGTTTCGCGAGCGTACGGGAACAGGATGTTCGGGCAGAACGCGCCGAGGGTGTGGCTCATCGAAGCGTCATCCAGGTTCTTGATCAGGAAGATCCCGGCCTGTTGCACTTCAGCGATGAACGCCACTTCGTCACCGTTTTTCACGGTCACGGACAAGGTCAGCACGACTTCGTGGAAGTCGCTTTCCAGCGCCTTTTGACGAGTGTTCAGATCCAGACCGACGCTCGGCTCCCACTGCTGGCGGAAAATTGCCGGGCTTTTCGGGGCTTCGAAGGACAAGTCACGTACGTAGATGCGCTGCAAGGAGAATTGCGGTGCGGTTTCTTCTTCGCTGGCTGCAGTGTTCTGTTGGTCAGTCATCTCAGATCCTTTCTGATCTTGGGGTCTTAGAGGGAAAGCATTCAGGCCTTGAGCATGGCGTCGAGCTTGCCGGCGCGCTCAAGGGCAAACAAATCATCACAGCCACCGATGTGGCGCTCACCGATCCAGATCTGCGGCACGGACGTCCGCCCAGCCTTCTGAGCCATGGCGGCGCGCACCTGCGGCTTGCCATCGACCTTGATCTCTTCGAAGGCCACGCCTTTGTTTTCGAGCAGGTGCTTGGCCCGGGAACAATAACCGCAGTAATCGCTGGAGTAGACGACGACGTTGCTCATATCACTTCACCAGCGGCAGGTTGTCGCCTTTCCAGCTGGAGATACCGCCGGACAGCTTGGCGGCGGTGAAACCGGACTTCATCAGCTCGCGGGCATGCGTGCCGGCGGTTTGACCCATGGCGTCAACCAGGATGATGGTCTTGGCCTTGTGCTTTTCCAGCTCGGCGACGCGCGCAGCCAGTTTGTCGTGAGGAATGTTCAACGCACCAACAATGTGACCGGCGGCGAAATCCTTGTTCGAACGGATGTCGATCACAACGCCCGCGTCCTTGTTGACCAGCCCGGTCAGTTCACCGGTGCTCAGGCTGCGGCCGCCGCCTTGCATCTGATAAGCGATCAGCAACGCCAGCAGTACGACGAAGATACCGACGAGCAGATAGTGGTTAGTGGCGAATTGAATCAGGTTAGCAACCATCGAAGGAGGTTCCAGGGCGTTAAAATGTCGGCCAGTATACACAGCCACTATGGTGGGCCAAACCCCGTCCGGCGGTGACGCCGTCGGAACTTCGCATTAAACTGCCACTCCCTTTTTCATTGCCCCTCTTTTCATTCAGCCACGAGCGGAATCCATGACTACCACGACTAAACCTTTGGTCCTGATTATTCTCGACGGCTTCGGTCACAGTGAGAGCCCTGAATCCAACGCCATCTATGCGGCGAAGAAGCCCGTCCTGGACCGCCTGTGGGCCACCGTGCCGAATGGTCTGATCTCGGGCAGCGGCATGGACGTCGGTCTGCCGGATGGCCAGATGGGCAATTCCGAAGTCGGCCACATGAACCTTGGTGCCGGCCGCGTTGTGTATCAGGATTTTACGCGCGTGACCAAATCGATCCGCGACGACGAGTTCTTCGAGAACCCGACCATCTGCGCCGCGGTGGATAAAGCCGTTGCCGCCGGCAAAGCCGTGCACTTCATGGGCCTGCTGTCCGATGGCGGGGTACACAGCCACCAGGATCACCTGGTTGCCATGGCGGAACTGGCTGCCAAACGCGGCGCCGAAAAAATCTACCTGCACGCCTTCCTCGATGGCCGTGACACGCCGCCGAAAAGTGCTCAGTCGTCCATCGAATTGCTCGACGCATCTTTCCAGGCCCTGGGCAAAGGCCGGATCGCCAGCATTATCGGCCGTTACTTCGCCATGGACCGCGACAACCGTTGGGACCGCGTGTCCCAGGCCTACAACCTGATCGTCGATGGCAACGGCGAATTCAACGCCGCCACCGCGCAGGAAGGCCTGCAAGCCGCGTACGAGCGTGGCGAGAGCGACGAATTCGTCAAAGCCACGTCCATCGGTGAGCCGGTGAAAGTCGAAGACGGCGACGCCGTGGTGTTCATGAACTTCCGCGCCGACCGCGCTCGTGAACTGACCCGCGTGTTCGTCGAAGACGGTTTCAAGGAATTCGAACGTGCGCGCCAGCCAAAACTGGCCGGCTTCGTTATGCTGACTCAATACGCCGCCAGCATTCCTGCACCCTCGGCCTTCGCCGCCGGCAGCCTGGACAACGTGCTCGGCGACTACCTGGCGAAAAACGGCAAGACCCAGCTGCGTATCGCCGAAACCGAGAAGTATGCCCACGTGACTTTCTTCTTCTCCGGCGGTCGCGAAGAACCGTTCCCGGGCGAAGAACGCATCCTGATCCCGTCGCCAAAAGTCGCTACCTATGACTTGCAGCCGGAAATGAGCGCACCGGAAGTCACTGACCGCATCGTCGATGCCATCGAAAACCAGCGTTACGACGTGATCGTGGTCAACTACGCCAACGGCGACATGGTTGGTCACAGCGGCGTGTTCGAAGCGGCGGTCAAAGCCGTTGAATGCCTGGACCTGTGCGTTGGCCGCATCGTCGATGCGCTGGAAAAAGTCGGCGGCGAAGCGCTGATTACCGCCGACCACGGCAACGTCGAGCAAATGTCTGATGAATCCACCGGCCAGGCTCACACCGCTCACACCACCGAGCCGGTGCCGTTCATTTATGTCGGCAAGCGTGACCTCAAGGTTCGCGAGGGTGGCGTTCTGGCGGATGTGGCGCCGACCATGCTGAAGCTGTTGGGCCTGGAAAAACCAGCCGAAATGACCGGGACTTCGATCCTGGTGTAACCGGGTCGCACAAACACAGCCAAACCCTGTGGGAGCGAGCTTGCTCGCGATAGCAATCTGACAGCCAACATCCATGTTGAATGTCAGGACGCCATCACGAGCAAGCTCGCTCCCACAGTGGTTTGTGGGGTTTTCGAAATGGAATTCGCCCTGTCACTTGCTCCGGTTATCACACAGCCCCAATTGGGCGTTTTTTTTGCGGCGCATGGCGGGCATACTAGGCCGTCCCTTTCCCTGGTGTCGCCCGCCTCTATGCTTCGCGTCCTGATAGCCCTTGCCCTGACTTGCCTGCTCCAACCGGCCTTCGCTGACGAGCGCGCGCAAACCCAACAACAGTTGGACGCCACGCGTCAGGACATTGCCGAGCTAAAAAAACTGCTGGGTAAGCTCCAGGAAGAAAAATCCGGTGTGCAGAAAGACCTCAAGGGCACCGAGACCGAGATGGGCAAGCTCGAGAAACAGGTCGAAGCCCTGCAAAAAGAGCTGAAGAAAAGCGAATCCGAGCTACAGCGACTCGATGCCGAGAAAAAAAAACTCCAAAGCGCGCGCACTGAACAGCAACGACTGATCGCCATCCAGGCCCGCGCGGCCTATCAGAATGGTCGTCAGGAGTACTTGAAGCTGTTGCTCAACCAGCAAAATCCGGAAAAATTCGCCCGCACCCTCACCTATTACGACTACCTGAGCCAGGCGCGCCTGGAGCAGCTGAAGAATTTCAACGAAACCCTGCGCCAACTGGCCAACGTCGAAAAAGACATCGCCTTGCAACAAGCGCAATTGCTTGTGCAGAAGAGCAGCCTCGACAGCCAGCGCGAAGAACTCGACAAAGTCCGTCAGGAACGCCAGCAAGTCCTGGCCAAGCTTAGCGACGACGTAAAGGCTCGCGATCAAAAACTGGCAGCCCGCGAGCAGGACCAGGCGGACCTGTCTAAAGTCCTTAAAACCATCGAAGAAACCCTGGCCCGCCAGGCTCGTGAGGCAGAAGAAGCGCGACAAAACGCGCTGATCGCCCAGCAGGAAGCCGAAAAAAAGCGTTTACGTGAGGCCGAGGCTCAAGCAAATGCCACCGACGCCCCACGCAAACCCGTTAAATCGACAGCCGGCGCGCTGGTTTCAAGTTCAGGCGAAACCTTCGGCGGCCCTTTTGGTTCAACTCGCGGCAAACTTCCATGGCCGGTTGATGGTCGACTGCTGGCACGCTTTGGCGAAACCCGTGGCGATGACCCCCGGACCAAGTGGGATGGCGTGATGATCAGCGCCTCCGCCGGCAGCCAGGTGCATGCCGTGCATGGCGGTCGCGTGGTGTTTGCCGACTGGTTGCGCGGCGCGGGTTTGCTGGTGATCCTTGACCACGGCAACGGTTTTTTGAGTCTTTACGGTCACAACCAGACACTGCTCAAGTCTGCGGGTGACGTGGTAAAAGCCGGCGAGTCCATCTCCACTGTCGGTAACAGTGGCGGGCAGGACACGCCAGCACTGTATTTTGCTATTCGTCAGCAGGGTCACCCGAGTGATCCGGCGCAATGGTGCCGCGCGCAAGGATAGGCGTTGAGTCACCTACATTAGGAGTTCGTTCGACATGCTGCATTTGTCCCGTCTTACCTCGCTGGCCCTGACGATCGCCCTGGTGATCGGCGCGCCTCTGGCGTTCGCCGCTCAACCGGCTCCAGCGATCGCGCCTGCCGGCACTGCTGCAACTACCAAGGCGCCGTTGCCGCTGGAAGAGTTGCGCACCTTTGCCGAGGTCATGGATCGGATCAAGGCCGCCTATGTCGAACCGGTGGACGACAAGACCCTGCTGGAAAACGCTATCAAAGGCATGCTCAGCAACCTCGATCCGCACTCTGCCTACCTGGGCCCGGAAGACTTCGCTGAGTTGCAGGAAAGCACCAGCGGCGAATTCGGCGGCCTGGGCATCGAAGTCGGCGCCGAAGACGGTTTCATCAAAGTGGTTTCGCCCATCGATGACACCCCGGCTTCCAAGGCGGGCATTCAGGCGGGCGACTTCATCGTCAAGATCAACGGCCAGCCGACTCGCGGCCAGAGCATGACCGAAGCCGTGGACAAGATGCGCGGCAAGATCGGCCAGAAAATCACCCTGACCCTGGTCCGCGACGGCGGAACGCCGTTCGACGTGACCCTCGCCCGCGCCATCATTCAGGTGAAGAGCGTGAAGAGCCAGTTGCTGGAGTCCGGCTACGGCTACATCCGCATCACCCAGTTCCAGGTCAAGACCGGCGAAGAAGTCTCCAAAGCCTTGGCCAAGTTGCGCAAGGACAACGGCAAGAAGCTCAACGGCATCATCCTCGACCTGCGCAACAACCCTGGCGGCGTGCTGCAGGCGGCGGTGGAAGTGGTCGACCACTTCATCACCAAAGGCCTGATCGTTTACACCAAGGGCCGCATCGCCAACTCCGAGTTGCGCTTCTCCGCCACCGGCAAAGACGAAAGCGAAGCCGTGCCAATGGTTGCGCTGATCAACGGCGGCAGCGCCTCGGCATCGGAAATTGTCGCCGGCGCCCTGCAGGATCAGAAACGCGCAGTGGTCATGGGCACTACAAGTTTCGGCAAAGGCTCGGTGCAAACCGTGCTGCCGCTGAATAACGAGCGCGCACTGAAGATCACCACGGCGCTGTATTACACGCCGAACGGTCGCTCGATTCAGGCACAGGGCATCGTTCCGGACATCGAAGTGCGCAAGGCCAAGATCACCAACGAGCAGGACAGCGAGTACTTCAAGGAAGCCGATCTGCAAGGTCACCTGGGCAATGGCAACGGCGGCGCCGACAAACCGACCGGCTCCAGCGGCAAAGCCAAGGCAATGCCGCAGGATGATGATTACCAGTTGGCCCAGGCCTTGAGCCTGCTCAAAGGGTTGAGCATTACCTCCGGTCGCTGAGATGCGCCTGCGGTTACTCCTCGGTCTGTTGTGCTGTCTGGCGGGTGTGGCTCACGCGGCGCCTGCCTCTCAAAAGGCCTACATCACGCTGATCATCGATGACCTGGGGCAAAACCTGCCTCGGGATCGCCGCGTGCTCGCGCTGCCCGGCCCGGTGACCACGGCGATCATGCCCGACACACCCCACGCCACCGAATTCGCCCACGAAGCCCATCGCGCCGGCAAAATCGTCATCCTGCACATGCCCATGGACCCGGCCACGGGACCATTTGCCTGGCATCCCGAATTACCCATCGACGAACTGGAGAAACGCCTGAATGCGGCGTTCAAGGTCGTGCCCCACACCGCTGGCATCAACAACCATATGGGCAGTCGCATGACCGCTCAGCCGGCCGCCATGGCCTGGTTGATGGCGGATTTGCAGCGTCGGCAAAAGTTCTTCGTCGACAGCCGCACCAGCGCGCAGACCGTCGCGGCGGCCGCAGCGCAGAAAATCGGATTGGCGAGCGTCTCGCGGGATGTGTTTCTGGATGATGAGCGCACTGAAGCGGCGATCTTCACGCAACTACAGACAGCGATTAGCCTGGCCCGCAAACAGGGTTCGGCGGTAATGATCGGCCATCCCTACCCGCAGACGCTGGCGGTGTTGGAGCGCGAGTTGCCAAAGCTGAAAGCTCAGGGCATCGACTGGATCGATATCAAACAGATGATCAGCGTACGCAGCAACCGCGCAACGGCTGCGCACGGCAAGGATGGCAAGTACCGCTAATTTTTGCTCCACCACAAAACCACTGTGGGAGCGGGCTTGCTCGCGAAGGGGTCATAACATTCAACATCATCGTTGACTGTTAAACCGCATTCGCGAGCAAGCCCGCTCCCACATCGGTATGTGCATGGCACAGGTTCGGTGTTTGGATTTAGAGATACCGCGCCATGATCTCGTCCACCACGCCTTCCTTGCGTAACTGATCAAGCGCCGCTTGCAGCTTGGCAACGGTCTCGTCCGGCACATCCTTGTTCAACGCCAGATACAACTCGGCGCTGTTGAAGCGCAGAACCGTCTTGAGCCCGGTCACGCCGTCCTGTCGAGCCAGGTAACGGCCGGCCGGGTCGCCTGTGGCCCACAGATCTATCTGACCATTGACCAGCTTTTTCGCGTTGTCCTGATCGCGCAGCACGACGATCGGATTGAGCCCCTGCTTGGCCAGTGTCTCGGCTATCGCATCGCCCTTGTAGGCGCCGATCTTGTACTTGCGCGCGTCATTCAACGTTTCGAGAGTGATCTTGCTGTCAGCCTTGGCCAGCATGATCCAGTCATCCGGGCCAATCGGGCCGACCCATTTGAAAAGCTTTTCGCGGTCCGGTAGCCGTGCCATGACGAACACACCGTATCCGGGTTTTTCCAGGGTGAGTTTGTAAATTCGCTCCCACGGGAAACGCAGCGTCAGGCTGTAGGTAATTTCGGCGCGCTTGAAGATCTCACGGACGATGTCGGTGGCGATGCCACTGATATTCTCGTCCTGTGCGAAATTCTTGCCGTTCCTCGCCATGTTGTACGGAGGAAAGTTTTCCGTCAGCAACACCACGTCGGTATCGGGACTGTCTTGCGCATGCACCCCGTTGATCAACAACAGAGAAGCGCTGGCAAGGATGAGAAGAACTCTTTTAATCATGTCTGGCTACCGAAATCCATGGCGTACCCAAGAGTGCCCTGAGCCCGCCATGATGTCCACTGGCCTGCATTGGATTGTTTAGCGCATCACGATCCCGCGATGAGCCATATAGGCCTTGGCTTCTTGCACGGTGTATTCGCCGAAGTGGAAAATGCTCGCCGCCAATACCGCGCTGGCGTGGCCTTCGATGATGCCGTCGGCCAGATGCTGCAGGTTGCCAACACCGCCGGAAGCGATGACCGGAATGCCCAGCGCATCGCTGATGGCGCGGGTGACGCCCAGGTCGAAACCGTTTTTCATGCCGTCCTGGTCCATGCTGGTCAGCAGGATTTCGCCGGCACCGAGGCCTTCCATTTTCTTCGCCCATTCGACGGCGTCGAGACCGGTCGGCTTGCGCCCGCCGTGAGTGAAGATTTCCCAACGCGGAGCTTCGCCCGGACCGGAGACCTTCTTCGCGTCAATGGCGACGACGATGCACTGCGAACCGAAGTGCTGCGCCGCCTCGCCGACGAATTCCGGGTTGAACACCGCGGCGGTGTTGATCGAGACCTTGTCCGCGCCGGCATTCAGCAGGTTGCGAATGTCCTGCACGGTGCGCACGCCGCCGCCTACGGTCAGCGGGATAAACACCTGGCTGGCCATGCGTTCGACGGTGTGCAGCGTGGTGTCGCGACCATCGACGCTGGCAGTGATGTCGAGAAAGGTAATCTCGTCAGCACCCTGCTCGTCGTAACGACGGGCGATTTCCACCGGGTCACCGGCATCACGAATGTTCTCGAACTTGACGCCCTTGACCACCCGGCCGTTATCCACGTCCAGGCAAGGGATGATGCGTTTGGCCAGCGCCATGGTTTGTCCTCAGCCTTTGTACGAATCGCAGAAAGCTTGCGCTTCAGCGACGTCGAGGGTGCCTTCGTAGATCGCCCGGCCGGTGATAGCGCCGATGATGCCGGGCGCCTTGGCGTCGAGCAGCGACTTGATGTCACCCAGATTGTGGATACCGCCGGAAGCGATCACCGGGATCTTCGTCGCGGCAGCCAGCGCGGCGGTGAACGGTACGTTGCAGCCCTGCATCATGCCGTCTTTGGCGATGTCGGTATAAACGATCGCGGACACGCCGTCGGCTTCGAACTGCCTGGCCAGGTCGATGACCTGAACTGTGCTGATTTCGGCCCAGCCGTCGGTGGCGACGAAACCGTCCTTGGCATCCAGACCGACGATCACCTTGCCCGGGAATGCGCGGCAGGCTTCAGCGACAAAGGCTGGATCCTTCACGGCTTTGGTGCCGATGATCACGTAGCTCACGCCCGCTTTCACGTAATGCTCAATGGTTTCCAAGGAACGGATACCGCCGCCGATCTGGATCGGCAGGTTCGGGTAACGCTTGGCGATGGCGGTTACGACTTCGCCGTTGACCGGTTGGCCTTCGAAGGCGCCGTTCAGGTCGACCAGATGCAGACGACGGCAGCCGCCCTCCACCCACTTGGCAGCCATGCTCACCGGGTCATCAGAGAACACCGTGGAATCTTCCATGCGGCCTTGGCGCAGACGAACACAGGCACCGTCTTTGAGATCGATAGCGGGAATAATCAGCATCTGGCAAACCTTCAAATTCGAGTGTTCAGCTTCGCTCGGAAATCAGTTTTTCTCGAGCGCCCACAAGTCGCTTTCGATGCTTTCGAACCTCTCTTTGAGGTGCGTCTGCACATCGAAAATCGCCCTGTTGTAATAGTGCGGCGCAATTTCACGGGTAAACAGCTCAAGGATTTCGGCCGCTTCGAACGAACCCAGGTCCAGTTCGAAGCGATCTTCCATGAAGCGTTTGATCTTTTGACTGGCCTCACTCTCTTGCTCGGGAGTGAGGGTCAGGATCGGCGGCTTCTTCTTGGCGGCCATTTACCAGCGGCCATCCCACGCGGCGAAGTTCTGCAGCAATTGCAGGCCATGGGTATGGCTCTTCTCCGGGTGGAACTGCACGGCGAAGCGTGAGCCATCGGCCAGCGCCGCAGCGAAATCGACACCGTAGTGACCGCCACCCACCACCTGGCGCGCATTGGCGGCGGCGATGTAGTAGCTGTGCACGAAATAAAACCGAGCCAGGTCCGGAATGTCGTGCCAGAGCGGGTGTTTGACCGTCTGCTTCACTTCGTTCCAGCCCATGTGCGGGACTTTCAGGTGTTCGCCGTCTTCATGCAGGTCTTTGCCGAAGAACTTCACCGCGCCCGGGAACAGGCCGATGCAGTCGACGCCGTCGTTCTCTTCACTGCTGTCGAGCAAGGCTTGCATGCCAACGCAGATGCCGAGAAACGGACGGTCCTGACTGACTTCACGCACCAGCGAGTCGAAGCCAAGGCGACGAATCTCCGCCATGCAATCGCGAATCGCGCCAACGCCGGGGAAAACCACCCGGTCAGCTTCGCGAATCACGTCGGCATCGCTGGTGATCAGGACCTTGCCGGCACCGACGTGCTCGAGGGCCTTGGCCACCGAGTGCAGGTTGCCCATGCCGTAATCGATAACCGCGACCGTCTGCATTACAGTACGCCCTTGGTCGATGGCATCTGACCGGCCATGCGGTCATCCAGCTCTACGGCCATGCGCAGTGCGCGGCCGAAAGCCTTGAATACGGTTTCGATCTGGTGGTGAGTGTTGGTGCCACGCAGGTTGTCGATGTGCAGGCTGACCAGCGCATGGTTGACGAAGCCCTGGAAGAATTCCTGGAACAGGTCAACGTCGAAGCCGCCAACGGTGGCACGGGTGTAGGGAACATGCATCTGCAGGCCAGGACGGCCGGAGAAGTCGATCACCACGCGCGACAGCGCTTCATCGAGCGGCACGTAGGCGTGACCGTAGCGACGGATGCCTTTTTTGTCGCCGATGGCTTTGGCGAAGGCTTGACCCAAGGTGATTCCGACGTCTTCCACGGTGTGGTGGTCGTCGATATGCAAGTCACCTTTGCTGACAATATCCAGGTCGATCAGCCCGTGACGGGCGATCTGGTCCAGCATGTGCTCAAGAAAAGGAACACCGATATCAAATCGGGCCTTTCCGGTGCCATCCAGGTTGATCGAGGCTTTGATCTGGGTTTCCAGAGTGTCGCGCTCGACTGACGCCTTACGTTCGGCCATCACCAGCTCCGCAAAATCATTGGGCGAAAAAGGCAGCCATTATAGGGGCGCGGACGTGAAACAGAAACACGAGAGGTGATATGACTGACGGAGTGAATCTGTGCCGCCGGCGATAGACATGTCCATACAAGCCATTTGGACAGAACACAAAAACAAATGTGAGAGCGAGCTTGCTCGCGATGTGGCCATGACATTCAACATCTATGTTGACTGCAAGACCGCTATCGCGAGCAAGCTCGATCCCACAAGGGTTCGATGCCATGCCGGACTGACCTGAAGCCTCTCAGGCTTGTGCCAGTCCGGGTATCGACTTAGTGGAACAGAACCGCCGTTTTCTGCAGCGTCACCCAAATACCCCACGCCAACGGAATCCCCACCACAGCCCAAGCAGCAATCGCCAAAGGCTTGGTGCCCGGCGCCGCTTTCCACTCCAGCACGGTGCTGCTGTCAGCGCCCTTGTCGTGGCCCAGCGCCTGTTCGGCAGCCAGTTCGGCGTCGGTCATGAAATATTTGTCGGCCACCGGACGCACCAGCAGATTGCAGATGAAACCCAGCACCAGCAGGCCCGCGAGGATGTACAGCGTGATGTCGTAAGCGGCGGCACGCTCAACGCCGATGCTTAACTGATACTCACGCAGGTAGTTCACCAACACCGGACCCAGCACGCCCGCTGCAGCCCAGGCGGTCAGCAGGCGACCGTGGATCGCACCGACCATTTGCGTACCGAACAGGTCGGCAAGGTAAGCCGGGACAGTCGCAAAACCACCACCGTACATCGACAGAATGATGCAGAACGCCGCCACGAATAGCGCAACGTTGCCCAAGTGACCGAGGTTCGGGATCAGCGCGTACAGTGCAAAACCCAGCGCGAAAAACACGAAATAGGTGTTTTTACGGCCCAGGTAATCAGAGAACGACGCCCAGAAGAATCGGCCGCCGATGTTGAACAGACTCAGCAAGCCGGTGAAACCGGCAGCAATTGCGGCGATCGAAGCCAGTTGCCCGGCGTCCAGCTGACCGAATGGCAGGTCAACACCGATCAGTTTGCCGCCAAACACTTCCTGCAACAGCGGCGAAGCCATGCCGAGGATGCCGATACCGGCGGACACATTCAGGCACAGTACCAGCCACACCAGACGAAATTGCGGGGTTTTCCACGCCACATTCACGTGCACGTGACGATGGGTGATCATCGCGTTCGAGGCTTTTTTCGCCGGAGCGGTCCAGCCTTCAGGCTTCCAGCCAGTTGGCGGAACGCGGTAGGACAGTGCGCCACCGATCATGAACACAAAGTAGATCGCAGCCATCACCAGGAAGCTCTGCCACACGCCCACGCTGTCTGCTGAAGCGAAGTGCCCCATCAAGGCTGCGGCCAGCGGAGCACCGACCATCGCGCCACCGCCGAAACCCATGATCGCCATGCCGGTCGCCATGCCGCGCTTGTCCGGGAACCACTTGATCAGGGTCGAAACCGGCGAGATGTAACCCAGGCCCAGACCGATACCGCCAATAACCCCGGAGCCGATCCACATCAACCAGATCTGGTGCGTATACACACCCAGCGCAGAAATCAGCAGACCGCCACACCAGCACAGCGCCGATACCACGCCAGCCTTGCGCGGACCTGCGTGTTCCAGCCAGCCACCCCAGATCGCGGCCGAGCAGCCGAGGAATATGAAGAACAGGGTGTAGATCCAGCCGAGCATCGAGATCGGCCAGTCACATTGGGACGAGAAGACTTGCGAGATGAAGCTCATGTCCGGCGCGCAGGCCACTGCCTTGGTCACGCCCAGCGCTTTGGACAGCGGTAGCCAGAACACCGAGAAACCATAGGCCATGCCGATGCAGAGGTGGATGGCCAACGCGGCCGGAGGTACCAGCCAACGGTTGAAACCGGGCTTGGCGATGATGCGCTCCTTGGAAAGGAACGCGGGCTGGTCGGCGATGAGGCCGTCCGCCGTGATGCTCGTGGTCATTGTGTATCCCCCAATTATTAGTAGGGTTCGCCAGCCATTCTTCACCCCCAGCCTTTATGCGCACGCATGACTGTTCTTTAGGTGAAGCTCCATTTTGGTGCGACATCAAGTCGCAGAAGGACGGACGAACTGGCAGAGGTTACCATTTGCACGTGACAGAAAAACCAAACTGATATCACCTTATGCAAGTCGTCTGATCTCGTACCACTTAAGGAACCGCCATGCCTGTCATCGTCGAGCTGCTGAACGAAACCACCTATCAGGATCAGCAGGACCTGCAGAAGATCTACCGCGACGCGCCGGACTGGTTGTTCGCCCCGTTTGCCGGTGATGTGCAGTTGATCGAAGGTTGTCTGCGGGACGGTTCGCTGATTGGCGGGCGATTCAATGATCGCCTGTTGGGCGCCGCGCGCCTGCAAAGGCACCAGAGCGTCTGGCATCTGTCCCAATTATGTGTGCGAAAAATCACCCGACGTCGCGGGGTTGCTGAACGGCTGGTGAACGAAGCCCAGGAAATGGCGTCGCGATCTGGTGCGACATTGCGCCTGCTGGCGCCTGCCGGGCACCTTGAAGCACAAGCGCTATCGGCCAAACTGAAAGTGCCGCTGGATGTATTGCCGGGCTGATCGCTGACCGGTCGTCCACTTTGGAGCGCTATACTCCCTGGCTAAATTCGAATTCGACTAACTACAAGGACTCGCCCATGAAAGCGTTCGGCAAAATCCTGGGCCTGGTACTTCTCGGGCTGTTGCTGATCATTGTGGCGCTGGGCTTTGCCCTGACCCACCTCTTCGATCCCAACGATTATAAAGACGAGATCCGCCAGATCGCCCGCGACAAGGCCCACATCGAGCTGACGCTCAATGGCGACATCGGCTGGAGCCTGTTCCCCTGGCTAGGCCTGGAGTTGCACGAAGCCAGCGTCGCGACCCTAGCCAAGCCCACCGAGCCGTTCGCTGACTTGCAGATGCTTGGTCTGTCGGTGCGTGTGCTGCCGCTGCTGCGCCGCGAAGTGCAGATGAGCGACGTGCGTGTCGAAGGCCTGAACCTGCGTCTTAATCGCGACAAGGACGGCCACGGCAACTGGGAAGACATCGGCAAGGTGCCGGCGACTGCCAATCCGACGGCACCTGCGGTCACTCCTGGCGAACCTGCACCCCAAACCACCGTCCAGGTTGAAAAACCGGCACAGCCGATTCGCCTGGACATCGACAGCCTGACCGTCAACAACGCCCGTGTTGAGTACAGTGACGAGAAAACCGGCAAGCAGTTCAGCGCCGAAAGCATCCAGCTGAGCACCGGGCCGGTCCACGATTCCACCAACATTCCGGTCAAACTCACCGCGTTCCTCGCCACCAATCAGCCCGTTCTACGGGTGCGTACAGAGCTCAATGGCGAGCTGCGTTTTGAGCGCGCCTTGCAACGCTACAAATTCGAAGACCTGAAACTGTCCGGTGAAGTCGCCGGCGACCCGCTGCAAGGCAAGACCATGACCTTCGCCGCCCAAGGCCAGTTGTTGCTGGATAAAGCTGCGAACGTCGCCGAATGGACCGGCATCAAGATCTCTGCAAACCAGTTGCGCGCACTGGGTGAGCTTAAGGTCAACGACCTGGACAAGACGCCGCAAATCAATGGCGCCATTTCGATTGCCCAGTTCGACCTGGCGAAATTCATCGACAGCATCGGCCAGAAACTCCCGACCATGGCTGAGGGCAGCCTGAGCAAAGTCGAACTGGCCAGCCGCGTTGCCGGTACGCCGACCAGCGTGTCGTTCGACGACATTAACCTGAAAGTCGACGACAGCACCTTTAGCGGCCGCATCGCCATCGAGGATTTCGCCAGGCAATCGCTGCGAGCAGTTCTCAAGGCTGACACCTTCAACGTCGACCGTTACCTGCCGCCAAAATCCGCCGAAGCCAACAGCGCGACACAAGTGCGTCAGGCCGAAGTGGCCAGCACCGAAGCCGATGCCATGGCCAGTGCAGGCAGCACACCGCTACCCGACAAACCCACCAAAGACGCGTGGAGCAATGAGCGCCTTTTGCCGGTGGAGCGCCTGAGCAAACTCGATGTGGACGCCGACCTGACTTTTGGCTTATTGACCCTCGACAAACTGCCAATCCAGAACGCGGCGCTCAAGGCCAACGGCAAGGAAGGCCTGCTGACGCTTGAGAATCTGCGCGGCGACCTGTACGACGGCACCTTCGAATCCAAGGGCACCCTCGACGTGCGTCAACAGGTACCGGCGCTGAATATGCAGACGCGCATCAGCAAAGTGCCTGTGGAAAAAATCATCGAAAGCCAGGGTAAAAATCCGCCGGTCAAAGGTCTGGTCACGCTCGACAGCAACCTGACCGGTAATGGCAACAGCCAGAAAGCGCTGATTGAAACCCTCAACGGTAACGCCAGTTTCGTCATCGGCGACGGCGTGCTGCTCAATGCCAACCTCGAACAGCAACTGTGCAAAGGCATCGCCACGCTCAACCGCAAAACCCTCAGCGGCGAGCCAAGAGGCAAGGACACACCGTTCCAGGAGCTCAAAGGCAACCTGACGTTCCGCAACGGCGTAGCCAGCAACCCGGACCTGAAAGTCCGTATTCCGGGCATGACCGTCAAAGGTGACGGCGACGTCGACCTGCGGGTGTTGGGCATGGATTACCGCGTTGGCATCGTCGTCGAAGGCGATACGAGCGCCATGCCGGATCCGGCCTGTCAGGTCGGTGACAAATTCGTCGGCATTGAATGGCCGCTGCGTTGCCGCGGCCCGCTGGAACTCGGCGCCAAGGCTTGCCGCCTCGACAACGAACGCATGGGCCAGGTCGCCAGCAAACTGGCCGGCGACAAGCTCAGCGAAAAGATCGACGAGAAGCTTGGTGACAAGGTCAGCCCTGAACTGAAAAACGCGCTGAAGGGACTGTTCAAGCGATGAGAGCCGAGCAGTTTTCATCGGCGGTGCTGGATTGGTACGACCGCCATGGCCGCCACGATCTGCCCTGGCAGCAGGGCATCACACCGTATCGGGTGTGGGTTTCGGAAATCATGTTGCAGCAGACCCAGGTCAGCACCGTACTGAATTACTTCGACCGCTTCATGGCCTCGCTGCCAACAGTCGAAGCGCTGGCCGCCGCGCCGGAAGACGAAGTGCTGCACCTGTGGACCGGCCTCGGTTACTACACCCGCGCGCGCAATTTGCAGAAGACCGCGAAGATCGTCGTCGCCGAGTACGGCGGCGAATTTCCGCGTGATGTGGAACAGCTGGTTGAGCTGCCGGGCATTGGCCTGTCCACGGCGGGTGCCATCGCCAGCCTGAGCATGGGCCTACGGGCGCCGATCCTTGATGGCAACGTCAAACGCGTCCTGGCGCGCTTTACCGCGCAGGAGGGTTATCCGGGCGAACCGAAGGTCGCCAAACAGCTGTGGGCCAACGCCGAACGCTTCACGCCCCATGATCGGGTCAACGCTTACACCCAGGCGATGATGGATCTGGGCGCCACGCTCTGCACCCGCAGCAAACCGAGCTGCCTGCTCTGCCCGCTGGAAAAAGGCTGTGAAGCACACATGCTCGGCCTGGAAACCCGCTACCCGATCCCCAAACCGCGCAAAACCGTGCCACAAAAACGCACGCTGATGCCGATGTTCGCCAATGGCGAGGGCGCGATTCTGCTTTACCGCCGCCCTTCCACGGGCTTGTGGGGCGGTCTGTGGAGCCTGCCGGAACTCGACGACCTCGACGATCTGCAACACTTGGCCTCACAGCACTCGCTGGAACTGGGTAGCCAACAAGCGCTGCCGAGCCTGGTGCACACCTTCAGCCACTTTCAGCTGTCCATAGAACCCTGGCTTGTTCAGGTCCAGAAGGCCGGCAATCACGTGGCCGAGGCCGACTGGCTCTGGTATAACCTCGCCACCCCGCCGCGCCTGGGCCTTGCCGCCCCGGTCAAAACCTTGCTCGAACGCGCGGCCGCCGTATTGAACGCAGGAGAGTCTTCATGACCCGTACCATCATGTGCCGCAAGTACAAAGAAGAATTACCCGCCCTGGAGCGCGCTCCGTTTCCGGGCGCCAAAGGCCAGGACATTTTTGACCACGTCTCGGCCAAGGCCTGGGCCGATTGGCAGAAACACCAAACCCTGCTGATCAACGAAAAACGCCTGAACATGATGAACGCCGAAGACCGCAAATACCTTCAGGGCGAGATGGACAAGTACTTCTCCGGCGAGGAATACGCCAAGGCTGACGGCTACGTTCCACCGGCTGAATAATCCCGTTTTATCGGGGGGCGGAACGTAAGCGACGGTAATAGTTAAATTTTTTTTGAAAACTTGCTTGACGACCCCCTGAAAAACCCGTTTAATGCGCCCCGTTGCCCAGATAGCTCAGTCGGTAGAGCAGGGGATTGAAAATCCCCGTGTCGGCGGTTCGATTCCGTCTCTGGGCACCAAATACCGAAAACCCTGAATCGCAAGATTCAGGGTTTTTTTATGCCTGGGATTTGATGAAGCACCATTTTGGCAGTCTCTCAGGTAAGTCGGAACGCTCCGTATGCTTTAACGGAAAAGGACGACATACGCTGATGATCGGATTGAGCAGAATCAGAGGAGGAGCTGCCGCATAGCCGGGAGCAGATACACAACAGGGACGTAGACAATGACTGGCGCCATTAAACAAGACGTCGAAACCGCTGAGTTTTTGACTGAGCAAGAAATCAGAACTTTCAACTTTGATATTCGGCAGTCAACATTGCTTCACAAGTTCGCCGAAGAACTGGCCGCCATCGGCGGGCCGCAGGCAACAGGAGCCAAGTCAAAAGCCTCTCGGGCAGCCACCGAACTAAAGCTTTCGTTTTCGACAGACCAATGCGAACCGCTGGCTGCCTACTCCGACGGCCTCATTTCCGTATTGATCTTTGAAGGGCTGCAAAAAATCACCGATGTCAGCCCCCCAGATGAACTACCAGACCTGACATCCCTGGAAAATCGTTGCGACGTCCTTTGCCTGGCCGCCCGTAATCAGATCTTGTTGAACCTGGTGGATAACCGTGCCTTTGCCTATGACATGGACAACGAAGGGAAACTGGTTCGATTGGTTGCCAACTTCAAAGGTGGAGGACTCATCAAAATCAATGCCGAGCCGGAAATCAAAGAACTGAGCTCCCATTCCGGCCTCGCGCTTGGCCCGCATACCGAGGCGCCTTACTGGTGCGCCGTGAACGCTAAAGACGGGCACTCGCCCTCTCCGTCGTCGCTCATACTTTCCGCCCTCTGGAACCCGAGCCTGGAACCTACGCGGGTCATTCCACTGCCTCCCATACTCGATAAAATCGGCGTCACCAACTGCCTCGCATTGACCACGGGTAACTTCCAATTCACTCGTAGCGACTCCTTTGTCAGTGGCAAAGGGGAAGATGGTCGCAACGTTTCGATTCTGGAGTTTGACGACAAGGTCGGGTTCGCAGCCCGCTTCAACTCGTATCGCTTTTCGGTCAATGACAACGTCTCGAATTTTGTCAAAACGGCCTACGCCGCCCTTTGCCAGGGGGTAAGCGAAGCAACTCCAGTCGAGTACACGTTGACGCAAGAGTCAGCCATGGTCATCAATAACGTCCGAGCCCTGCACTGCCGCGATGTCATCAGAGACAACAGACGTGTTCTGGTCCGCATTTTCGGTCTATCGAAATTTTCGACCCCTCTTGTTATTTCAGAGGATCCGTTGCGGCTGCAGGGATGATTTTGTCACACGTCCAGACTGCTGGTTTTGTGGATAATCGGCCAATAATTATAAAAGAGGGAATGTAATGTCTTGGGATGTACTTGGTGTGTTGGCGCTCGTCGCATTTTGCGCCGGTTTTTTTGATGCTATTGCAGGTGGTGGTGGACTGATTACGTTGCCTGCACTGTTTTTGGCCGGGGTAGACCCCATCAGTGCGATTGCAACTAACAAGTTCCAGGCCGCTTCGGCAACTATTTCGGCAACTGTAACCTTTGCGCGCAAAGGAATGATCGAGTGGCGCGAAGGCCGTTTCCTCGTGATCTGCGGATTTATTGGCGGCGCCAGTGGCGCCTTGCTGGTCAGCTATGTTGATAAGCGATATCTGGAAGTTTGCGTGCCTGTCATGCTGATTCTGGTGGCCATCTATTTTGCTTTCTCTCCCAAGCTGGCCAATGAAGATCGACGCAAGAGAATCGGCGTTCTGCTTTTTTCATTTACCGTGGCGCCGATCCTGGGCTTTTACGACGGTATATTTGGCCCCGGTGTGGGCTCTTTCTTTATTGTCGGTTTTGTACTCCTCTGCGGCTTGGGCATGATGCGGGCCATGAGTTTTACCAAACTTGCCAACGCCTCATGCAACCTGGGTTCCTTGTCGGTCTTCATTACCAAAGGTGTGATTATTTGGCCGGTTGCCATAGCCATGGCTTTGGCGGCCTTCATCGGCGCTCAATTGGGTGCACGAGCCGCTGTTCGCGTCGGTCCACGGTTGATCAAACCCATGTTGATCGTGGTCTGCTGCGCCTTGGCCATCAAGCTGCTGAGCGTAGAAACCAATCCTTTGCGCGTTGCGGTCCTCGAATCGTTGGCTTCGCTATGATTACCGGTGCGGCGCTGACCAGTTCTTGCCTTCAACTTTGATCGCAGCCCACCCTCCCTGCGCATTACTTTTTATAGACTTTCGAGGGCTATCAACGTTGACGTCGCGCGCCGTCGAACTCCCAGTGTCGGTGGTTTTATTCCGTCTCTGGCACCCAATACCGAAGACCCTGAATCGGAAGATTCAGGGTCTTTTTATGCTTGGGATTTGATGGACTCGGTTTTCATCACCAGCCGCGCGATGCTTTTGCCTCTTTCATTTGCCTCTATTCGGCGCTGTTCCAATGAAAGACCAGATTGCGGGCCGCACCGCTTCCCACATCAGCCGTGTCACGTCGTTCCTCGCCATTGCGCGTTGCGACAACGGTGTACTTGCCGGGAGGCAATTGAACGTACACCAGCGGGCCAGCCTCACTCAGGGTGAGCACGGTTTGCCCTTGGGCTTTCTGAATGGCCACCTCTACATCGGGGATGTATTTATTTTCCGGCCCTATGGCGAAGGTCATGTGCAAGTTGTAGCCCGTGGTCTGCTGGATAGCCTTCGCCTCATCCTCGCCGACACCACCGGAAAGATAGATAATCCCGTTTTGCTCTTGCCGCTGAACGTGCACGCCTGAACTGTCGATTGGCTCCAGACTGGCCGCCTGTAACATCACGGGAAACATCAACAGCCCCACGGCAGCGAGCGGCAGAATGAACGCATGGACGTGTTTCATGATGGGCACTCCCGGGCTCCGCAGAATCCATTCGTTACCTTATTTTTGATTTCCCTGTGTGCGGCGGGTTTTAGATTGATTCGGCCTTGGGCTCACTGCGAAATGGACTACGCGTTGTATTCCCCCAGCATGGATTGCCGTCGGAGCGATCCCGCAAAACCAATCGGGCTTTCCTTCCGGTTTACCAGCCGCGCCCGGCATCGCAGCCCCCACCTCCCCTGCAATCCTCTTCTGCCTGTTCATCCATTGGCGGAAGACTTCCATGAGCGCACTCAGACCCGATAAAACTCAAGATCCACAACTCGCCTCGCTACTTGGCAATCTTGGAGAACTGATTCGTGAGGCACGGCAGAAGGTGCTACGGGTAGTCGATACAGTCCAGGTGCAAACGTGCTGGCAGATCGGAAGGCATATTGTGGAATTCGAGCAGGAGGGCGCGCGTCGTGCAGGTTATGGGAAGCAGTTGCTGGCAACACTGGCGAAGGTACTGACAGTGGAGTTCGGGAAGGGCTTTGACGAAACCAACTTGCGAAAAATGCGACTGTTTTATCAAGCGTTTCCAATTCGAGACGCACTGCGTCTCGAATTGAGCTGGACCCACTACCGCAGACTCCTGCGAGTCGATAGTGACACGGCACGTCAATGGTACATGGACGAAGCTGCCAACCAAAACTGGTCGAGCCGGGCCTTGGAGCGCCAGATCAGTACCCTCTACTACGAGCGCCTGTTGCTGAGTCGGGACAAGACTACCGTCATGGAGGAAGCCGCTACGAACATCCATTCAATGAACGACAGCCCGCGCGAATTCATTCGAGATCCCGTGATGCTGGAATTTCTCGGCCTACCCAGTACTGGAGTTGTTCTGGAAACCGAACTTGAACAAGCACTCATAGAGCAGCTTCAGGGCTTTCTGCTTGAGCTCGGCAAAGGTTTCGCTTTCATAGCGCGCCAGCAACGCATAAGCACCGAAGGCAGAGACTTCTACGTCGATCTGGTGTTCTACAACTACCTGCTCAAGTGCTTTGTCATCTTTGATCTCAAGCGAGGCGAATTGACCCATCAGGATGTCGGGCAAATGGACATGTATGTCCGAATGTATGATGACCTCAAGCGCAACGATGAAGACGGGCCGACCGTCGGCATCATTCTTTGCGCGCAAAAAAACGAGTCAGTGGTGCGCTACTCGGTTTTACAGGGTAACGAACAACTATTCGCCAGCAAGTACAAGCTAATACTTCCTAGCGAAGAGGAACTGCGTGCAGAACTGGATCGGGAACGCGCAGCAATCGAGGAGCGACTGCTCGATCAGATCCCTCTATAACCACGGATGGATTGTTAGCACGCTGCGTGAAGACTATCGTTGGCAGCTACCCGCAAAGGTCCGAAGTCGATGAATTTGCAGGACACGCCACTGGCACCCACTCAAATCGAGTTGCCGCTGCCAGCCTTCGCTTCTGGCGAACCCTTCAAGGAACCCGCCGCAGACGGCGTCATCCTCGGCGGTTTCACTTGGCGGCACGCCGCTCGAGACATCGCGCGCCCGGTCATCATCATCAACGCTGCCACCTCAGTCCGCTGCCGGCATTACTCGCTTTTCGCCGACTACCTGTTTGCCAACGGCTTCGACGTCATCAGCTATGACTACCGCGGCATCGGCGAATCGCGCCCCGCGTCATTAAAAGATTTCGACGCTTCATGGTCCGACTGGGGTGCACTGGATTTCGAGGCGATACTCAAGCGCGCTCAACGTGAATTTCCCGATCAGCCCATCGACGTCGTCGGCCACAGCTTTGGAGGCTGTGCGGCGGGCCTGGGAGCTTCAGGGCATCTGATCCGGCGCCTAGTGACCGTCGGCGCGCAATTCGCTTACTGGCGCGACTATGCGCCTGCTCATCGCTGGCGGATGTTCGGCAAATGGCATGTGATGATGCCGCTGATCACGATGATCTGCGGATATTTCCCCGGAAAGCGCCTTGGCTGGCTGGAAGACACACCCGCCGGTGTGGTCCGCGACTGGAGCACGCCCACCGCCCGGTACGAAACGCGCCCCAGCGGTCGCATTATCTCCGCGAAAACCGGCTCGCTACCCTTCGCGACGATGACAGCCAAAACCCTGGCCATCAGCATCACCGACGATCCTTACGGCACGATCCCGGCCATAGAACGTCTGCTGGGCTACTTCAGCGGCGGTACGAACACCCACTTGCGAATTGCCCCCGAAGACATCGGCGAAGCAGAAGTCGGACATTTCGCCTTTTTTCGTAGCGCATACCAAGCCACACTATGGCCCATTGCATTGTCCTGGCTGCAAAACGGCGAATTGGCTCCCGATACCCCCGGGCGGACAGTGCCACGCAGCGAGTCCTTTTAACGCACGACGGATCAAAACCCATGGCCTCCGCCAACAAGCAGCAAAAACGCGCCACCCGCGCCAAAGCCAAGGCCAAGCAGAACCGCACCCAAAGGGCTGCCGCGCCGGTCGAGCTGGATCCGAACGACGATCGAATCGACTTTGAATCGGTGGACCTCACCGACCTGTTCAAAGAAATGATCGACGCGGAAAAGATCAGCCAACAAGCCATGTGCGCGGCCTTTCTTGAACACCCACTGCTCGCGCTGGTGCTGCAGCAGGAAGGCGAAGAAACAGCCACAGACTTCATCATCGGGGCGCTAATCGAGTACAGCCAATGGTCCACCGAAGTCGACGAAGCCGGCGCCCTGGCCTGGATCGAATCCCCAGCCTTCCAGGTTGATTACGTGGCGGCTTCCGAAGCCATCGCGGCCCAAAACCAACAGAAACCGAACTGAGTTCCCATGGCATCCCTGAACAAGCAACAGAAACGCGCCAAACGCGCCAAGATCAAAGCCAGACAAATCAATATCCACGGCCGAAAGCCCGCCACGCTGGATGACGACCTTGGCGAAATCGGCGAACCGATCCCGGAATACACCCTGGCGATGTTCAGCAAAATGCGCGACGCGGAATCCATCAGCCGCAACAGCATGCTGCTGATGCTGCTGACGAACCTAGCCGAAATCATCAGCGACCATCCAGAACTGCTGGACATGGAAAACGCCGACAACGAAGCCATGGCCGCCACCCACCTGGCCGCCGACATGCTGATCGACTACCGCATGTGGGCCGACGGCATGGACCGCGATGCCGCCCAGGCCTGGCTGACCGATCCGCAGTTCATCACCGATTTCGGCGATGCGCTGGACAGCTATCGTCAGTCGCTGGACGCCCAGGAAGAAAAGGGCGAGTAAGCACCGACCCCAGAAACAAAAACGGCCGCCTGTCATCACTGACAGCGGCCGTTTTTCATCACACGGTGCAAATCAACTCAGCACAACCGCTCCAATTTTTTGCAGCTTGCGACGGCGAGCCACAAACAACCCGGTAACCACCACACACAGGCTCAACAAACCGGTCGCGAGGATTTCCACGCGGTGGGCGTCCTGGAACAACATGATGGTCAGGGCCGCGACGATGAATATGATCACCGCGTAGGTCAGGCCCGGGAACAGCCACATGCTAAAGGCGATTTTTTCACCACGAGCCATTCGCTGTTTGCGCATACGCAGTTGCGAGATCGCAATCACCAGATACACCAGCAACGCAATGGCGCCGGAGCTGGCCAGCAGGAATTCGAACACCGCAGTCGGAGCCACATAGTTGGCGAATGTTGCCAGGAACGCTGCACCAGTGGACAGCATCACCGCCCAGTACGGCGTGCCGCTCTTGTTGGTGCGCGTGGACACGGCCGGCGCATCACCGCGTTTGCCCAGGGAAAACATCATGCGCGACGACGTGTAGAGCGCCGAGTTAAGGCAACTGGTCACCGCAACCAGCACCACGATGTCGACGATCATTTTCGCATTCGGGATGCCCATGCGTTCAAGCACTGTCTGGTAGGAACCGACGCTGGCCAGTACCGGGTCGTTCCATGGCACCAGGGCCACGACGATAAAGATCGATACCAGGTAGAACAAACCAATCCGCCAAATCACCGAGTTGGTGGCCTTGGAGATTTGCTTGCCAGGGTTTTTCGATTCCGCGGCCGCGATGGTCACAATCTCGGTGCCCATGAACGAAAACATGGTCGTCAGGATGGCACCCAACACGGCACCCATGCCGTTTGGCAGGAAGCCCTGAGTGTCGAACAGGTGCGAAACACCGCTGACCTGGCTGTTCGGCAGGAAGCCGAAAATCGCCAGAACGCCGAGAACAATGAAACCAATGATCGCCACGACCTTGAGCAGGGCGAACCAGAACTCGAACTCGCCGTAGTTCTTCACGCTGAACAGGTTAGTGACTGTCAGCAGCATCGTGATGACCAGGGCGAAAGCCCAGATGTCCACGCCAGGGAACCAGGCGTGCAGGATGGTTGCGGCGGCGTTGGCCTCCAGCGGGATGACCAGCACCCAGAACCACCAGTACAACCAGCCGATGGTAAAACCGGCCCAGTGACCGATCGCCCGATCGGCGTATGTCGAGAAGGAGCCCGTGTCCGGCGAAGCAACCGCCATTTCACCCAGCATGCGCATCACCAACACCACCAGCATACCGGCGGCGGCGTAGGCCAACAGCACGGCCGGGCCTGCTGCAGCGATAGCGTGGCCCGAGCCAACGAACAGGCCGGCACCGATAACCCCGGCGATCGACAGCATGGTCACATGACGCGGTTTGAGCCCCTGTTCGAGGCCATTAGAGCTTTGGATACTGCTCATTGAAACTACCTTTGTAAGGAATAGCGAATGCGTGCATCCCGCTGTGAATTCTCTTCTGTAAAAAGAAACCAACGGGGCGTTCCGGAATCTGCACGCAATAAATGCGCCAAAATGTTTCAACCACACTAATACGGCGATCTCGCCCTGACCGGACAGTCATCGCAAGTCATTGAAAATAATGGCAGTTAGCCAGAACGTTACCCTGCGACTCACTTCAGGAACGAATGCGCGCACCGGAAACACACACAAAAAAGGCTCAGCGCACAATAAAAGTGCGGATGAGGAACGTTTGGCCGCTCAGCGCTTCCAACACCCCGCCAAAGCTGGCAACATCGCGCCCTTTTTTAAGGGACAGCCGACCAGATCTGGTTCAAACGGCTGTTCGGTTGATAGCAGGGCGACAGTCTGCTGTACCGATGCGACAACCTGCCACATGCCACCCGTTTACCGCCTGTAGCGCTGTTGGCTGCCATTCAGACGCTATGCTAGGTTGGCCGCCTCGCCAGGAAGGCCCGCCAACAGCAGGAGCGCAACACATATGAGGAACGCACATGGCTGAGGCCACGCCCGCGCTTGAAATCCGCAACTTGCACAAACGCTACGGACAGCTTGAGGTGCTCAAAGGCATCTCGCTGACCGCCCGCGACGGCGATGTGATCTCGATCCTGGGTTCCTCCGGTTCCGGCAAGTCCACGTTTCTGCGTTGCATCAATTTGTTGGAAAACCCGCACCAGGGTCAGATCCTGGTGGCTGGCGAAGAACTCAAGCTCAAAGCCGCCAAGAACGGTGAACTGGTCGCAGCCGACGGCAAGCAGATCAACCGCCTGCGCAGCGAGATTGGTTTTGTGTTTCAAAACTTTAATCTGTGGCCGCACATGAGCGTGCTCGACAACATCATAGAAGCCCCACGCCGCGTGCTCGGTCAGAGCAAGGCCGAGGCCACCGAAGTCGCCGAAGCCTTACTGGCCAAGGTTGGCATCGCTGACAAGCGTCACGCCTACCCGGCGCAACTGTCCGGAGGTCAACAACAACGCGCAGCCATCGCCCGCACGCTGGCGATGCAGCCCAAGGTGATTCTGTTCGACGAACCTACCTCTGCCCTTGACCCGGAAATGGTCCAGGAAGTACTTAATGTCATCCGCGCATTGGCCGAAGAAGGCCGCACCATGCTGCTGGTCACCCACGAAATGGGATTCGCCCGTCAGGTGTCCAGCGAAGTGGTGTTCCTCCACCAGGGTCTGGTAGAGGAGCAAGGATCGCCACAGCAGGTGTTCGAAAACCCGCTTTCGGCGCGCTGCAAACAATTCATGTCCAGCAACCGCTAACGGAGCTACCCGCATGCAGAACTACAAAAAAATCTTCCTGGCTGCCGCCGTCACTCTGGCGTTCAGCGCCGGTGCCGCCGCCGAGACCTTGAAGATGGGCATCGAAGCGGCCTACCCGCCGTTCAACAACAAAGATGCCAGTGGCAATGTTGTCGGCTTCGACAAGGAAATCGGCGACGCCCTGTGCGCCAAGATGAAAGTCGAATGCACCGTGGTCACGTCCGACTGGGACGGCATCATCCCGGCTCTGACCGCCAAGAAGTTCGACTTCCTGATTTCCTCTATGTCGATCACCGACGAGCGCAAGCAAGCGGTCGACTTCACCGACCCGTACTACTCGAACAAGCTGCAATTCATCGCCAAGAAAGACATCGACTTCAAAACCGACAAGGCGTCCCTGCAAGGCAAAGTGATCGGCGCACAACGTGCGACCCTCGCCGGCACCTGGCTTGAAGACAACATGGAAGGCGTTGAAATCAAACTCTACGACACCCAGGAAAACGCCTACCTCGACCTGACCTCGGGTCGCCTGGACGGCATCCTGGCCGACAAATACGTCAACTACGAATGGCTGAAAAGCGACGCCGGCAAGTCTTACGAATTCAAAGGCGACCCGGTGGAAGAAAGCGACAAAATCGGTATCGCCGTGCGTAAAGGCGACGCGATCCGCGAGAAGCTGAACGTCGCACTGAAAGAGATCGTTGCTGACGGCACCTACAAAAAGATCAACGACAAGTACTTCCCGTTCAGCATCTATTGATTCTGACCTGCCGGACCGGCGCCGTTTTCTGACGGCGCCAGTCCCCGGCATTGCCTGCCGCGATTTGAAAAGAAATCCATGACTATCGATCTCTACGGATTCGGCCCGGCGCTCGCCGCTGGCGCGCTGATGACTGTGAAACTGGCACTCTCGGCCCTGTGTCTCGGACTGGTGCTCGGTTTGCTCGGCGCCTTGGCCAAGACTTCCCCGTACAAGCCGCTGCAATGGCTTGGCGGCACTTACTCGACACTGGTTCGTGGCATCCCGGAATTGCTCTGGGTCCTGTTGATCTACTTCGGCACCGTCAATCTGATGCGTGCCTTGGGCGAGTTTTTCGGCAATCCCGACCTCGAACTCAATGCCTTTGCCGCCGGCGTGATTGCGTTGGGGCTGTGCTTCGGCGCCTACGCCACGGAAGTGTTTCGCGGTGCGATCCTCGCCATTCCCAAAGGTCACCGTGAAGCGGGCGTTGCATTGGGCCTGTCGAAATTCCGCATATTCACCAGGCTGATCATGCCGCAGATGTGGCGCATCGCCCTGCCCGGCCTGGGCAACCTGTTCATGATCCTGATGAAAGACACCGCGTTGGTGTCGGTCATCGGCCTGGAAGAAATCATGCGCCACGCGCAAATCGGCGTGACCGTGTCCAAGCAACCGTTCACCTTTTATATGGTGGCCGCGTTCATGTACCTGGGCCTGACGATTCTGGCCATGACAGGCATGCACTTCATGGAAAAACGCGCCGCTCGCGGCTTCGCGAGGAGCACCCAATGAACTGGGAAGTCATCATCAAGTGGCTGCCGAAACTGGCTCAGGGCGCGACGCTGACCCTGGAACTGGTGGCCATCGCCGTGATTGCCGGCCTGTTGCTGGCGATTCCGCTGGGCATCGCGCGCTCGTCGCGCCTGTGGTGGGTGCGCGCATTCCCCTACGGCTACATCTTCTTTTTCCGTGGCACACCGTTGCTGGTTCAACTGTTCCTGGTCTACTACGGGCTCGCGCAATTCGATGCGGTGCGTAATAGCTCGATGTGGCCGTACCTGCGCGATCCTTTCTGGTGCGCAACTGCGACCATGACCTTGCACACGGCGGCCTACATCGCCGAGATCCTGCGCGGCGCGATTCAGGCCATTCCACCGGGCGAGATCGAAGCAGCACGGGCGCTGGGCATGTCTCGGGCGAAAGCGCTGTTCTACATCATCCTCCCCCGCGCTGCGCGTATCGGCCTGCCGGCGTACAGCAACGAAGTGATTCTGATGCTCAAGGCCAGCGCGCTGGCCAGTACGGTGACCTTGCTGGAACTGACCGGCATGGCCCGCACCATCATTGCCCGGACGTATCTGCCCGTGGAGATCTTCTTCGCGGCGGGCATGTTCTACTTGCTGATGGCTTACGTGCTGGTTCGCGGCTTCAAGCTGCTGGAGCGCTGGTTGCGCGTCGATGCCTGCCAAGGGCGTTGATTCTTCCCACGTGCTGACGGGCGAGGACTTACTCGCCCGCTTCACGGCGCTGGATGCGTTTCTGATCGAGCATCAGGCGCTGTGGAAGCCTCGACCGTTTACTCATCTGACCCTTCCTTGGGAAGCGTCCTACCCTGAGATGGCTTCGTGGCTACGTGGGCGATCGCTGGAAGACGCAGAAAGGGCTCATAACCAACCTTGTTTACTGGATGCGCCCGAGCCGTTTGCTTCGCTGGCGGCGTTGTCGCTTGAGCTGAGCACTGTGGATCAGTTGCCGGCTCATGCGCTGGAGCCAGCTGGGCATCGCTTGAATGTCGACGTTCCGGGGCGCAAGTGGCAGCAAATCGAGGCGTTTGCCAGTCGGTTGTCGTTTGCTGCGCCGTCGAAGCATTGGCTGGATTGGTGTTCTGGCAAGGGCCACTTGGGGCGACGGTTGCTGCAAATCGGTCAGCAGCTCACGTGCCTTGAGCATGATCCAGCACTGGTCCTCAGCGGCCAGGCACTCAGCCAGCGTCATCAACTGCATGCGCTGCATGTCGAGCAGGATGTGCTCACGCCTGGCGCAGCCTCTTTGCTGACCGCCGATCACACACCTGTCGCACTGCATGCCTGTGGCGATCTGCATGTGCGGTTGATCCAGCTCGCCAGCGCTGCAGGGTGCAAACAACTGGCCGTTGCGCCGTGTTGCTACAACCGGATCAATCTCAGTGAATATGTGCCGGTTTCCTCGGTTGCACGTCGCTCCGACCTACAGTTGTCCCTCGACGATCTTTCGCTGCCGGCGAGTGAAACTGTCACCGCCGGCGCCCGCGTCCGGCGCCAGCGCGACACCTCCATGGCCCGACGCCTGGCGTTCGACCTGCTGCAACGGCGACTGCGCGGTGTTGATGAATACTTGCCCACGCCTTCCCTGCCCAGCGCCTGGCTGGACAGATCCTTCGCCGATTACTGCCATCATTTGGCCGCACTTAAAGAGTTATCCACAATCGGTCCGCTGGACTGGTCAGCCAGCGAAGTCGCCGGCTGGCAGCGACTGGCTGAAGTGCGCAACCTGGAGCTCCTGCGCGGACTTTTCCGACGTCCGCTGGAGCTCTGGTTGGTACTTGATCGAGCACTATTCCTCGCCGAACAGGGTTATACCGTTCGCCTCGGCACTTTCTGCGAACCCCAACTCACGCCGCGTAATTTCCTGTTGCTGGCGGAACGCGCCTAAACACCCGCAGCCTGTGGATAACTCTGTTGATGAAATATCGTGGATCCAATATCCATGCCTGTTTCAGGGCTGAAACTAAACTGTTCAATTTTCGTACACTCGGATAAAAAACCGGAAAAACAGGCATTTGCAAGAAAATGAGAATGGATCCACATTTTCGATCTTAACCGCGTGCGTCGATCGCCCCGTTGTGCATAAGCGTTAAGCCAAAAGAACATAATCGACCTGGGAATCCTCAACTATCTTGTTCAAGCGTCAGAATTCTCTGACGTCAAGGACAGCAAGGAGCTGGGAAAACATGAGCACATTGAACAGTGCGCAGGAAGCCGTCGATACCGTCGCCAACGAAGCCATCTACGCCGCGCTGCAGCAAACCTTCGCGGTGGGCGGCGCCATCATCAACAACGCAACGGGCGAGATCATCGCCGCATTGCACAACAATGTGCTGATGCCTTTTCCTGGCAGCGGCACGACTTACTTTCTACCCCATGACCCGACCGCCCACGGTGAACGACAACTGGTGGACTGGTATTACGAAAACGTCGCGCCGCTCAACCTGCCACCGCCCAACCAACTGACCGTCGTCACCACGCTCGACCCGTGCGCCATGTGCGCCGGCTCGCTACTGACTGCAGGATTCAACGTCGCCGTCAGTGCAATCGATGACTACGCGGGCATCAACTACAACAGCCAGTTCACCTTTCCGTCGCTGCCGCCGCAAATCCGCCAGCAGGCGCAAAACACGTGGGGCTATTACGCGATTGCAGCGCCGGTCAGCCGCGCCTGGCAGGGCTCGACCAATCCGGTGTTCGGCGGCCAGACCATCGACTCGGCGGCGTACTTCCTGTGCAGCTCGATCTTCTCCGCCAGCGTCAACACCGTGCGCGATGCCAGCAATAACAGCGGCCTGCCGCCGGATCAACTGCAAAACCCGGCCACCCTGCCGGCCAACAGCAAAGTGCGCCAGGCGCTGACCGCGCTCAGCCCGTTTGCGTTGACCGTGCAATCGACGAACCCACGTGACCCCGGCGCTGAACTCGCTCCACCGCTGCTGAAAACTGCGCAGCAAAGCACTGTGTTCAATTCGGTAGCGCTGATCGACCCATTCGGCAACCTGCTGGTGTGCCAGGGAGGCGTCGAGAACCAGTCGCCAATTCGTACAGCGTTCATGGAAACGACGCGCAACTACGCCGTCATGCGCTGGACTCTGATGAACGACCCCGACCCGGCGGTTCGCGCCGAGGCCGAGCAATACCTGACACATCCGAAGTACGGCACCTTCGTCTTCCTCTACGCCCCCGACCCGACAACACCGCAGGCCGTCATGACCTTCGGCGCCTACGGTTCAACCATGGAAGGCCCCGTACCGCAGAGCTATCCGTCGAACCTGCAATACGTGCTGCTGCCGGGCAACACCACCGCGCAAGCGTTGTCGACACTGGCCCAGAACCTGCCGCCGTTCTACACGCAAAGCGTGCAAGTGGCGCCTGCTCAGGTGCTGAGTCAGGACCTGATCAACGCGGTGAAAAACGGCGTATAACGCTTCACCGGCCAGCCCCGCAGAAGCGTCTGCGAGGCTGGTCTGATGGCTGCGTAAAAATAGTCTGAATTCAGGGGTTTACAGAACCAACCCAATCGCTATAATCGTCGCCCTAACACGCCGGTATAGCTCAGTTGGTAGAGCAACTGACTTGTAATCAGTAGGTCCCGGGTTCGACTCCTGGTGCCGGCACCATATAGATCAACAACTTAGGCTCACCGAAAGGTGGGCCTTCTTTGTTTCTGGGGCTTTATTTCAAATTTGGTCACAGCTTTGGTCACAGCTTCTCATTTGATTGAAGCTGATGGCACTCTTATTGACCGTCACCTCACCACGCTGTGGGGCAATCTCCAGCGTTTGTTTCACGCCGAAAAAATCTCCATGTCGCGAAGTAATGCCGACTCCCGCTTCTGACTCTCCCGACCAACATGCTGCTACCCTTTCCTCATCATGGAGGAACCCTCATGCCAAACTCGGATCTACTCCCTTCCCTGCTGTTCAAACTCAATGAAAACCAACTTGCCCTTGAAGCCGCCATCATGGAGCTTTCGAACTGGGTCGAACAGCGAGGCTCTGCTGAGGTCGCTGAGAACGTACGCGGCGCACTAGAAGCCATCGATAAAAATGAAGAGTTCATCAAGATAACGCTCGCAGTGATGATGACTCCGGAGTGACTTCAATTGGCCGATTGCAGCTGTCACGGTCGTCAGCAAACGCCTGTTCACAGACGCTGTTCGGCAAGCTTGTCCGGTTGTCGGTTGGGCAATTTATGGTGGTGGGTAAAGTACGGAATCGGGTGGGTAAAGTACGGGTTGAATGAGAGGATCTCTCATATAAGGTCGGTTTTGCTGATTCTAGAGTGATTTGCGGCGTGCAAATAAGATTACTTCCTATTTGCACACTCAAAACCGTATTTTACCCACCGCGCGTTTCAGACTCGTTCCTATTTATATGGCCGTAGTCGTACTTTACCCACCGTCTGCTATTGGCCGGTTTTTGAGGGTCGTGAAGGGCGGTCATCGACCCATAGCCGCCGGTCAAGCCCAGGAAGGATTGACTGATTGGTAAGCGTTCTTGAAGGTAACTACAATGGCCTGGGAGTCTGTAAAATATGAGCGTCCAAGCTTTGTTCCGGCGACCTAGCAATACGAACAAACCGATAGTTGGATTGCGCCCACGCCTATTGCCACTCTCTGCGCCACGGGGCCCAGGCTGCTCAGCCATTCGACCAAGAGAATCAAAAGCCCGCGCAGAAGGGGGTATAGCATACGATGAGCACCACTCGGATTAGTTTTGATGACGTCGAGACCACGTGGATGGGCCATCTTTTCTAGCGCATATTTCATCGATTCCTCCCGGTACTCGCCTGCTACTTTTGGCAATGCCTTATACAGAGCATGAAAGCGCTGTTTTTTTCAGGTATATACCCGTCTTCAAGTGAGTGAGTTCGAATCCCTATATCATCCTGTAGTCGATAGGTAGTCGGATGAAGGCTGGTCGGTTCTAAATCCTTTGGCGATAGCAGGGTGGACTACTCAAATCAGGGGCCTTCGGTGACACTCTGACGAATATTCGTTACCTTCAGCCAAATAATCTGATAGGAGCAATTTCTTGAATACGGGCGCGACGATTCCAGTTGGGCGAAAATCGATACAGTTACGCTTCAAAGAGCTTCAATTTGGTTCTGGCACATGGCCTTGCCCTCAAAATTTGCTGGGGCGGCATGCAGAAACTGAAAATCTTTCGCCAGTCCTACTGAATGTAATGGTCGCTATACAACGAATCGGTAAGGGGGTCTCTATAGCGTTAGCAATAGGTTTTTTGCTGCTTTCGTCAGGCGTAACTTCTTTGGCCGTCGCATTGGATCTTCAAAGTGAGCGATGTGAAGTCACTGGTTTTACGTTTTCTGTGACTCCGTCAGAGTGCAAATTATTACAATCCCACGGGTCTGAAATTGTAACGTTCAGTGTTCGGTTAACAGATATGAAAATTGTGAAGCCTGAAATAATTAAGTATTCGCATATGATTGTACGGATTAGACCTGTTGCAAACCCGACTCCCCGGTACCAAGCTGTTTTGAAAGGAATGAATCCTACGTCTGTAACGGCTGGTCGGAGCGAGTATAAATTGCGAGATCGTACTGTTTACGAGTTTGAGGGGACAGATAGGCGACCTGTTTATGTAAGTCGCGTATTGATGACCTATCAAAGTGATCGTCTGTTTGGGGACAGAATCGAAGTGCTCTACCAGTTCGATAGTCAACGGAGTGATTTTGAAATGCTAGATAGTCAACTACTAAAACTGCTCGAACGTATCGATCTTCAGTAAGAGGGATATCATAAATATTATAGCTCTTAGCACGGAACAAGGTCAGCAGCTCAGCCCCAGCCCATTGGGGACACGCAGAAACGATGGCCTGGTGTAGCGCGGACGCAGTTGCCGGAAACCGTTCTAATCTCAACCAATTCACTTGCTGCATACGGTGCAGCCAATACTTGGCCACGTCCAAGGCAGAAGCTAACATTTCATCGTCCGCCGTCAAGTCCTGATAAGTAACACTCCACCGGGTTCTCTCGGCGCTGCGATCTATTTCTGGCATTAGTCAAAACCATTGTCCTTTTCTGTACGAGCTAGCCCGTTCACTTGCCAATTTTCAGATTCGCTTACGGCGCTAAATAGATATGTCCGGTTTATTCTGAGTTCGAAAGTAAGCCGGATCGCCGCCGCAATGCGAATCACGGTGAAGCAGTCTGATGAGAGAGCCCATTTTGTGATTGACTGCTTTTGGCCGTTTGCTGCCTGACGCGAAGGGCTGCATTGACCCATGGCGGACATCAAGAGAGACAAATTTTAAATTGTCTGTTCACCTTAGCCGCTGAACAGACTGATCAGACTCCAGGCGACTCCAATCACGGCAATAAACAGAATGAGCGCTAACGTAAGAATTACAGGCTCATACCGCATAAAGGTGCTCCTCAAGTTGGGCTAATACCATGAGCGGCTAATTCGCCTTCAGGTTTTTATTTATGTAGCGGTTGCGTGCTTAGGAACTGGCTGAATAGCGCTACTAATCCACTTTTAGCCACTTCAACTCTCATTAGTGGTCTAGTAAACGCTCAGCATTCTCCATGCCAAAAGTTTAGAAGCGTCTATATCCAGACTTGGGTGATAGTTTCTGTCAACAAAACGCTTGAAGGCGGGTAAAAGAACCCTTCTCTCAAATTGGGGTATCGCGTGCGCGCGCTGCACGGCGTGCTGCTGCGGCAAGTTCCGGGGGGTTGTGTCTGCTTGGGGCCGCAAGCGGGTGGAGTACCCGGTTGCCCGCCAAACCAACCAAGAGCGTATCAATCACCTTTGGTGTTTGCCTGCTTACTGCCTCGAAACTAGCGAATACGGCCGGATCAAAGATGATGGCCTCCAGCTTGTGATCCAGCTTCTTTAGCACGGCCTCAATGAGGAGGGCGAGAACTCATCATAGGAGAAAAATTTATCTTAAACACGGTGCCGCTTACGTTTGCATTGCGCTCATGACTTAGCGAACCGCCTAGGTTTTTTACAAGCGAGGTAATTACTTTCATTCCCAGCCCCGACATTTTATCGACATCAAAGTCTGCTGGAAGTCCCCTGCCGTTGTCACTTACGGTTAAGCAATATTGGTGCCGATAAGGTGCTAATTGTACATTGACCTTGGAAGCTCCGTATTTCAAAGCATTGGTCACCAACTCGTTTACGATAAGGCCGAGTCGGCTGAGTTGTTCGCTGGCCAAGGAGAGAGGGACGGCGTGGACCGAAATCTCCACCTGACTCCCACAACCCAACATTGTAGATAAGCCAGCACACAGTTGAACCAGATAGTCAGCGCTATCGAGACTAGTGGCAGCCTTGCCGACGTTAATATGTTGATGCACATTTGCTACGGCAAATATTTTGGCGGCCGCTCTAGAAATCTCTTTAGCGGCTTCAGAGCCGCCCAACTGAGCGCTTTGAATGCTCAACATCGACACAATCAAGTGGAGGCTGTTCATGACTCGATGGTCAATTTCCTCGGCCATCAAATGGGAATGATTCAGTGCAGCTTCCTTTTCAGCTATGGATCGCATGGCGGAAAGGCGCAGCTCAAGCTGATCCATCACAATGCTTGCAAGATCCGCCAATGTGTCGATCTGTTCTTGAGTAACCGTGCGCGGCTGCGTGTCCAACACACATAAGGTACCCAGATTGAAGCCGTCGTGCGTATGCAGCGGCACACCAAGGTAAAATTGAAGCCCAAATTCGCCTGCGACGAGGGGATTGGCGAGCGTTCGAGGATCATGCCTAGCGTCCGTCACCAACCAAGGCCCGCTCTGTAAGATCGCAGAGGCGCAGAGCCCAGAGTTGCGGGGAATTTGTTGTGCGTCGAGCCCATGATGGGATTTGAACCAGATCCGATCTGTATCGACGATACTCACGATTGCTATCGGCGTTCCTAGGAGGCGTGCTGCTATTGCGGTCACACGATCAAACGCGCCATCCGGAGGGGTATCAAGGATGGCGTATCTGCGAACGATGTCCATCCGAAGAGATTCGTTCGCCGCTAGTTCAGCTTGAGTGCTCATTGTCATTTATCACTCAAAGGCCTTTGGATGCTCGCTGCGATCATGGCTCCTCGAAGGATAGCCCACATCAGCGCTTCGAAGCGCTATCTCACTTCCACACTCGTTTAGTGGCAAGAATGATGGCAACGTCTCAGGACGGTGAAGCGCAGTAACTGCTCCTGCCGGATCCTGCGCTCATTGGAGTACCTGGAGACATTTTCGTTCGCCGGATATTTTCAACACGTCCAATGGCAGCTTTTGGCCCAGGCTGTGTGAAAACGTTTTGGAGCAGGTTTGACAGTCAGGACTGCAACGAAAATCGCGTTCCTACGCAAATTTACGGCCTGCTGATTAACCAAACGCTGGCAGATTTTACGTAGCAACGCAGACTTCAAAACGGGGCATACGTTTTCACACAGCCTGGTCGATTGCTGACTATCTCAGTCGGCGGAAATCGACAAGAAACCGCCATCCAACGTACATAAAGCCACGATTTTTTTGAGTGTTCTGCTTTATAAACGCGCGCACGCGCGCATGAACGTATTGGTCTGAAAATCATCAAAATCCGCACGCTTTAGGGCCGACGAAAATCCAACTGTTTCAGAACGCTTAGGGAGCTACTGAAACACGGTTCAGAAACAGAACCACGTCACGCTCCAGCTTCTCTTCGATAGCCAGACGCACGAACTCTGAGCGGTTGGCGCTGGGATAACGGATCAGCCGATCAATCGCGGCCACGGTTTCAGTTTCAACTGACACAATCAGCCGGGTCTTGGGTGTTTCCTTGAATATCCTGTTTTTGCTCATGATTTTTGGCCTGATGGGTGCTGCGGTTTCATGGGGTCTCAGCAGTGTTTTGGCGATCAGTCAGCCACAGGAGGAGCATGTCAGGCCGGATTGCTGCGGATCAGACATGCCGGCCTTGAGCAATTGGTGTTGCTGTTCCACCAGGTCATGCCTGTCGAGAAAACCTTGCTTCAGCAAGTACGCGAGCGAGGCGCCCTAACCAGTCCTCACCATCCATGACGGGCGTCGGCTGCTTCGCCAACTTGCCGGCAAGGGCCTTGGCGATTTCCTTGTCGGTCAGCGCTCGTTCGATATCTGGCACGGGCACTACGGATAGCAGGAGAGCACCATGGCGCCGCATAGCATCCTGCTCGACCTCTGCCGTAGTCTGCTCGAGGAAATGCTGCACGACCGCTCCGGACTCCAGAACCACCAAGTGGAGCCACGCCAGTGGTGCGTGTGTATGCACGGATGAACATGGTGTGCTTACGTATCAGTTTATGTGCACCTCATGTGCAACACATAAACGGACAAAACGGAACGGACGAGTCTTAACTTCAGGGCTTAGGAAAGGTATTTTTCGTTGCACTTTGTCGGGACAACTCAAAGTGATACGTGTCAACAAATTCGGGGCGTGTAAGCACTTGGTAATCGCCATCCGTGGCGTTTCGCTCAGTCTAGGATCTCGCGACGGATCTTGTCCTGCTCTCGCAGCTCTTCGGCCAGCTCTCGCAACAGCGTCCTCATCCCACCTGTCCAGGCATTGCGCGATGAAGCGGCCTTACCCTCAGCGCTTCGCGGCCCGGTGCTTTGCTCCCAAGGTCGCCATTGCCGGATCAGCTCCGCCTGCCGTGCCCGTCGCTCGGGTGTCCAGCCGTTCGCCATGCTCAACCTCCAATAGTTCGTTCTGCGCTTTTTTGGTTTTCCGCGTGCGCGCGGGCTTCTCTTGAATACCGTTGTTGACCTGGACCTGATTGCCGATATTCGCCTGCTTCACGAAAGCAACCTGCTTGGGGGTTTTGAGTTCGCCCAGGGTCTGCAAGGTGGCCCGGGCCTGGTTCTGGGCCTTGAGTGCGAGACGCATGTAGGACTCCAGCCCGTCCATGTTTTTAGACGACAGTGCCCGACTCGCAAGATGCACGAATAGAGCATCCAGAGAGTGCGCTTGCGATACCAACATGTCTTCTGCTCGGGTCATGTCGCCGCGGTTGATTGCAGTCGTCTGCCGACCCAGTTCGAGGACAGCCTCGGGGAACGGCGTCTTGCCGAGCAGGTTACTGCTAACAAGCAATGCGGCGTTCACGCACTCCGGAGTCAGGTAATTGCGGGCATTGGCCTTTTCCTCATTCTCCTCAATGACAAACTCCACTGCTGGGGCATCGTTCATTTGCTCGCCTCCATCGGGGTGTTGTTATAACGCTGGCGCAGATCAAGGCCAGCCACGCAGTAACGACCGGTTGCCGCATAACAGTCAGGGCAACTCATCCAGTGGTTGTTGTACGCCGCAGCGGCCTCTCGCCATGCCTTTGACGCCGTAGCGGCGGTGTGGATGATGCGCTGCGGCTTAACTTCCTCCACGGCGTGGACCTCGACCGATTGCTCGACCCGCTGCGGCCGGTCGATCCACGCCGGGCTAGCGCGGATGATGTCGGCCACCAGCACGACGTCCGCATGAGCCAGCTCGACAAGGTCGTGCGACTCCAAATGCCCCTCTTCCAGCAGTACGGCTGGACGGGTGTCAAGCAGGCGTGCGAGACGGGAAAGCCAGGCACTCGACAGCATCGGATCATTGGCGGCGCTGAGTGCGGCGATGATCTCGATTTTATGCGCACTCAGTTCAGCCAGCAGTTCGGTGGGCGGCTGGCCCACCGCACGAAGTTGCAGTCCGCCATTGCAGTGGGTCATTGACACACCAGCATCGGCGGCGCGACGAATCAAGTCGGCAGCGATCAAAGCGTCATACTCCATTCGCTGGTGCCTTCTGCAAGCGTAGGCGGCGAATCTGGCGAATCTGGCGAATGTGCTTGAACTTGCTGGGCGCTGTCATGGCGAAAGAGCGGCGAATGGTGGCGAATTTCACCAGGCACGTTCACGCTGTGATCTTGCTCAGCCGTAGATTCGCCATCGTTCGCCATGAATTCGCCGACCACTACGTCTGCGTTGACGCTGGTTTTCGCCGGATTCGCCAAATTCGCCACTCCATCGGCGTGCTGGTGCGGATTGATCTCGAATGCTTGGTTATCGCCTTTTGGGAAAACCACCCACCCGGCTGTGATCAAGGTAAGCAGGGCACCACGAGCCTTGGCCACAGGGCGAAACTTGCGCGGCCCTACCTTAGTAATACCCGTCACAGTGCGCACAGTAGGCTGCATCTTCAGCCATTCGAGCAGTTCCAATGCTTCGCGGTTACCGTTGGACTCTGCCGCGTTTTGGCCGAGATAGCGCGACCACTCCTGCAGCGAATGCTCAACAATCTCGCAAGCGGCGATCATGGTCTGCTCGCTGATCTCCAGCTCCCCCTTGAAAAGCGCAAAGACAGCGGCGAGTCGACGGGCCAGCTCACCGCTGCGACTGGCAAACGGCTTAAGTGGCCCACCATACTCACCGATGCTCCCTTGCTCGGCCTCGACACGGTTGTAGAACACCATCCAAGCCAGTTCAGCCTCTTGCGTCAACTCGATGACAGGTGGTTTCACTGCACCATCTGGGTCGGTGAACGACTTCATCCGCGCGATTTCCTTGCAGCGACTCCAATAGATTTTCACTGCCGGTTCGCGGTAGGCGCTGGCCTTCATTTTTTCGATGGTCAACAAACGAGTACCCGCCAGTGAAGGTGCAGCGGCCATCAGGAAACGTGGAAGGAAACCTTGCCCTTGCAACAACGGATCGTTGAGCGCCGACCGTACCGTGACTTCCTGAGCCAACATGTGAATGCCGAAGCGGCGGTCGTAGGCAATGCCATTGCCAAACTCACCTACCCGATCACGCTCGACCCGGCCACTGTCGAACAGTTTGACCAGACCGCCGACAGTCGCAGGAACGGTGTCGGACTTCATGCTGTACCCGCCGAAAATGCGGCCACCCTCATCTGTCGTCCACATGGCTGAGGACATGCCATTGACAAAGTCACCGGCAATACGCTCATAGGTAGCATCGGCATACAGAGTGCGCGGATCGGACGGCAGCGCAACCTGCTCCTTGTACTCTTGCAACGCTTTACCGCTCTTGCCTACCTGCATATTGCGGTACTGGACCATTGTCGTGGTGTATTCATCACGATTGGTCCGCTCCGCCTCTTCGATAGGCTTGAAGGCAAGCCGGTAGCATTCGCTCTTGCGGTCCCCGGAGTCGGCCAGGGCCAACTGAAACAACGAGCAAGGCATCCCCTCAGGGATATGCATGTGTGGCGCGTTGATTCGCGTTTGTGCCAGATAGGCAGCGGCAGCGATGACGCACTGACCTGCCAGCACTACCGGCGCGTCAACGTATCGGACGATGGCATGCACGGCATCCCGCATGATCGGTGGCAGGCTGTCGCTCGGATAGGGCTTGGGCGGCGGCTCAGTGGGCAACTTGTCAGGCACGCGCCATTCGATAGTCGCCACTTTTACTTCGGTCATCAGCGGCGCGCTCATGCCCGGCCCTCGCGCCATACTGCCAAATCGTTGAAGTCGGACAAATGCAGCGGTGCATCCTCCGGCCAGGCCGGCAGCACATAACCACAGTCGAGCATCGTAGCCGCATTGATGCCAGCCACCTTGCCCGCGTTGGGCTTGCCCTCGGCCTCCTTGCTGCGGTCATCGTCGCCGCCAACGATCAATACAGCAGTGGGATAACGGCGCTTCAGCTCCAACCCAGCCGGCAACAAATTACTGGCGCTCATTGCAGCGGCAACCGGCTTGCCGGTCTGCTCGTGAAGCGTGGCGGCGGTAGCGATACCCTCGACGATGAACAGTTCGACGCCGGGCTCGACACGCCCGAACGGGCAGTAGCAGCCGGTGATCCGACCACCCGGAAGGAAACGCTTTTTGCCATCGGCCGCAATATGTTGAAGGTTCACAACTTCCCCGCGCCAGCAAATTGGAACCAGCAGCACGCTGCCGAACTGACGCAGATGGTGGGGTTTGATGCGCTTGCGGACCAGGTATGGATGATCGGGATCAGCCGGTCCGGCAAGCGCCCAGTCGCGACGCGCACGAGTGGCGGTCTGCTCCCACTTGGCCCGTCTTTCTACATCAGCCTGCTGCTGGCGTTGTTCACGCTGGCGGGCGATGCGCTGGCGCTCGATTTTCTCGGCGAGCAGGTCACGTTTGTGGTCGCCGTCGAACGGCAGCCCCAGTTGCCCGGCGATGATGCGAGCGGCATCGATCTGCCGGCAGCCGCGCAGATAGGCCAGCAACGACACAAGGTCGCCGCCTTTGTCGCCACTGGCGAAGTCGTGCCAGGTGCCGGTGTGCAAGTTGATGCTGAATGACCCGGGCTTACGGTCACCGCGCACCGGATTGATCGCCCAATACTCCTTGCCCTTGCGAGTGCCATCCGGCAGCCAGTCAGTCAGCAGATTGTAGATATAGACCAAGGCAGCATTGGCGATGCGCTGGATCTGAAGCTGGATCAGGTTGGGGGCAACTTTCTTCAGGCCGAACGCTGCCGGCCCGCGTGGATTCGCAGGTTGGTGGGTACCCATGGGTTACGCCTCCTGTTGGGTCAGGAAGGCTTCGACGGCCTCGACCGGCCAGCGAACCGAGCGACCGAAGCGAACGGCACGCGGGAAATCAGGCATCTGCGACCAGCGCCACCATGTCGTGCGGCTGACTTGGTAGCGAGTGCAGAGTTGTGCGGTGGTGCCGAAGGTGCCGGGAATCGGCAGATTGGGTGTTGCAATGGAGGGCGTAGAGCTGATGTTGCGTTGATGCATGATGAGCTTCCTGTTCGTACTGCATAGGATGCCCCTCAGGAACGAAGTAAAAGCCACCAGCGCCGCACGACAGGTCATAGGACCTACGCTGGTCCGGCAATACGAATTTTGGTTTGACGCAAAATTCAGGTGGCTTAAACTCCCTGGGTCTATAAGCACTGCTTGTAGATATTGAAGCCCAGTCAAAAGCTTCTTCCCTTGGGGTGTGTACTGGCTTGCCGGTATGCAGAAGGACGTTCGCGCGTCCCCCCAGATCAGCCCTCGGCATTCGCGTGCCGGGGGCTTTTCTTTGTCTGCATTCCAGCGGCGACTGCATTCCCAGCAACCCCCAGCCACAGCGTGCAGGGCGTTTCATCTGGGTCTGTACGTCTAGCCAGTGGCCGCATAGTAACGAGGCGTGCATAAGGCTTAAAGTCCATGCTCGCTCAGGTGAACTGGTTAAAAACAGTTTTGGTCGGTTTTCTTATCAAACCGTTCTGCTTTGCAGTGGTTGATTTCGCTCTCGACTGCTTATTTTCGCATAGAATTTCGTTACAACTTTTTACAACTTTCTCGTCGTCCTCGACAGCCGCACTACATTGTCGAACTGCGTCTCCCCAGTACCTTCGTGAGCGCGCGTTCGAACAATTCGATGGCGCGTTGTTTTTCCGGTAACGCCGCCTCAGGGTTATTCCGGTAGTGTAAATTCGCCACACCAGTCTGGCCGTGCGCTTGCAGAAGGTCGGACAGTTGATCGCTGATGCCGTATCGCTGCATCAGTTGGGCGCAGGTACGGCGCAAGTCGCGCGGTGAGAAGCTCGGTGTCTGCTTCCCGTCAATAACCGCGTGCTCTGACCTCAGCCAGTCGGCTATGGCATGGCGCGGGCTGCTGACGACGATGTGCTGCTTTCCGGTGGTGGTCCACGGCCAGGGGTGACAGCCGTTGATCTCCTTCACACGCTCCACAATGGCGACCGCTCGCTCAGTCAACGGGACCAAATGCGGCCTGCTCATGGTTTGACCTCCGCGACCCTTGCGGTGAATCAAGCGTACGGTACCGGCTTCCAGATCGTAGTCATCCCAGGTGGTCTGGCAGATGTTGAGTATGCGCTGCCCGCCTGTGGCAATGACGAACTTAAACAGTAGCGCCATGACCGGTCCGACGCCTTCGGTGGTTTCGACTGTTCCCCAGAACTTCCTCAGCTCGGCATCCGAAAGCGCTCGGGTAGCGGGGGCCGATACCTTCTCGACTGCAACCACGATGGCCGGGTTGTTCTCTAGGTTGTAGCTCTTGGCGCTCGATCTGCCGACCGCGTTCTCGGCCCGCAGACCATGATTGAATGCGGCTGACAAGAATGAACGCATCCGGTCGGCCTGTACCTTTGCATCGCGATCCCAGATCGGATTAAGAATGGCGAGAATGTGGTCGGGGCGAATGTCCCGCGCCTTCATCGCCATGATGCGGGGGTGAGGGGCCAGCATATTGGTCTGATACAACCGCTCCAGTTCCTTGACGACGCCGGCAGTGGCCCTCTCCCGGCGCGATTCGATGTAGTCGAGAAATAGCTCCCCAAAGGTGCCGCGAGACGCTTCGATTTCGGCTAAGTGCTGGCGCTCTCGGGCTCCCTCCTCCGCTTTTAGGCGTGTAGCCTCGACAGTGCGCTCATTTTCGATACGTGCCGCTTCGGCGTCCGCTTCCTGTTTTGCCAAGTACGCCTTCACGTCGCCGTGCGCTTTAGCTATCTGCGCCATTGCAGCGGCTTGATCGCGCAGTTCCGGCAAGGTAAAGCCGACTTCCCGAGCTGTACGTCGATACACGCCTAGCTTGATCAACACTTGCTTGCCAGCTAGGTGATAGCGGTAGTAGCAAACGGGCGAGCCCTCGTTTGCCCGCTTGAACACCAGTGCCCCCGTGCCACGTCCTGGCAGGCTTTCGACCAGAGGTGAGCAGCCGGGAGTCATGCCCCGCACTTTCTGGTCATTCACAGTCTTCGATGCGTTGCTCGCCATTAGTCGTCCTCGCCTTTGGTCACAGCTTTGGTCACAGCTTCTTGGATGACTTTAGACTACAACGTGCAACAAGACGAAACAACGAAATCAGGCAAATACCTTGAATACAAAGGATTTGTTTTGTTTTCGTTACCTAGTGAATCATGGAAAAACGCCGGGACAAGCCGCTTGTAATCAGTAGTTCACGGGTTCGACTCCTGGTGCCGGCACCATACAAAACGAAGCCCTCGTAGAAATACGAGGGCTTTGTTGTTTCTGGCGTGTTGATATCGTTGGCAATGCCTCGCCCTCTCTAGAAAGCAACTCCTCCCCGCCCCACTTCGACCGACTCGTCGCTCCTCTCTCTGCAAAATCTTGAAAGCGCCAACTTTTTCCCAAAAGTTCACATTTCAATCTTTATGCTAAATTATGAACTGGCAATAATTATGGCGTATCCATAAAAAGGGGTAATTGCATGAGCAGCATATTTCAGCGCCCTGAACTGCTGAATCAATGGCAAACCAACTTCTCAATCCAGGTGTACTCGACGAAGGTCTGCGTTCAGGTCTGTTTCTGTCTGGCCTTCGCCGTACAGGCAAAACGACCTTTCTGAGAAATGACCTCATCCCGGCCCTGGAAGAAGCGGGTGCTCTGGTCATCTACATCGACCTATGGAGCGACACGCTGGCCAACCCGGCAACGCTCGTGCACAACGCCATCTATAAAACCCTGAAAGATCTGCAAACGCCGGGCTCTTCTGTCTTGGAAATACTCAAGCGCGTCAGCAATGTTGATGTAGGCGCTGCGGGATTCAAATTCGGGTTCAAACTCGACAGCATTGGCAACGCTGACGGCCCGACACTGGCGCAAGCACTGACAGAGGTCGTCGATCAAGCGAAGACCGATTTGGTACTGATCATCGACGAAGTGCAGCACGCCATTTCGTCCGACGACGGCAATCAACTGCTCTTGGCACTCAAGGCCGCTCGCGATGCAATCAACCCCCGTCCGAATACATCGGGCTACTTCCTGTTTATCGGAACCGGCTCTCACAGAGCGCAAGTCAGCGAACTGACCGCCAAACGCAACCATGCGTTTTCCGGCGCCACGTCAGCCGCCTACCCGTTGCTGAAAGGTGATTACGTGGAGTTCCTGCTCAACCGACTCGCAATGACAGTGAAGAAGGAAAAGCTACCGTCTCTCGAAGTCGCCATCGAAGCGTTCAACACCTTGGGGAATCGACCTGAGGAAATGCTCAAGGCCCTACGTCAACTCTTGCAGCAGGAGGGTCAGCCCGACCTTTTTCTACCCGTAATCGCCAGCACCTTGCGCTCGGCGGCAGCGAGTATTGAGCTGGAAAAAGTCGAGCAACTGGGTAGCCTGGTTCAAGCCATTTTCAACAAAATCGCGTCTACGGAAGGCGATGCACGGGGGATTTTCTCCATCGACGCAGCGGCTGAGTATTCAAAGTCAGTGGGGCGAGAGGTGCGGGTTGAAGAGATTCAACCGGTGGTCATTGCGCTGGTAGCGGAGAACATCATCATGCGGCGCGGACATGGGATTTACGCGATTACGGATCAGTTTGTTCAAGAGATTTGGCTGGAAGAGCGGGCTTTGATTGAGGGGAGTTAGGGAGCAGGCTGATCATGAAGTGCCGAAATGCCCAAAAAGTGTCCACCCCTGAAAGGGCACTGTCAGCAGGCCTCTTCCACTCAACCCGTATCCCTGTTCCAACGACGGGCCCGCATCACCGCGATCTGTTCATCTGTGGCAAATTTACCTTGGTCAGCCTCTTCTACTGCCAGTTTGATGTGCGCAGTCACAGTCCTTTCGTGAGCTGTCTGATCAGATACGGACAGGTCCAGCAAAGTGCGGAGACTGTCCGAAAGACTCGATTAGAAGTTCTGTGAGGATTCGTATCTTCCGTGCAGGATGCTGACCTGGCGGGCGGACGACATATGCACCTGCCGGGGGTGGTGGATACCGAGTCATGATCGGCACAAGTGCCCCCGATGTCACATGTTCATAGGTGAGGCAATCTGGCAGGTACGCGATCCCGAGTCCCGCCGTTGCGGCAGAAACCAGAGCTGTGCCGTTGTCGGCCTTGAAGCGCCCCTGCGGACGAACCGTGATGATTTTTTCGCCATCCATGAATTGCCAGGCTTCAGTTCCCTGCATGAGGGCCTCATGTTCGACGAGTTCCTCCGGGGACTCAGGTGACCCATGCACCTTTACATAACCCGGACTCGCGACGAGCTTGCCATGAATCGGACCGATGCATCTTGCTATCAAGTTTGAGTCCTGAAGATAGCCAACTCGTATCGCACAATCGAAACCCTCGGCAATGAGATCAACGAAGCGATCGCTATAGCAGGTCTGAATATGTAGCTGGGGGTGGCGGCGCGCCATTTCCGCGAGCATGGGAGCGAAGTGAGTCGGGCCGAAAGAAAGCGGCACGGCAACTCGCAAACGGCCGCGAAGGGCACCGGCGGGCAGGATCGTTTCCCTGGCTACGTCAATCTCGGCGCAGACCCTGGCTGCATAGTCTCGGAACGTGGCCCCGGCTTCAGTGAGCGCTGCCCCGCGAGTGGTTCGTGAAAGCAGCTGGATGCCAAGTTCCGCTTCAAGCCTAGCGAGCCTGCGACTGACGATCGATTTGGATACTCCGAGCCGGAGCGCCGCAGGTGAAACTCCCCCAGCATCAGCAACTTCTACGAATGTGTGTAGCTCTTCGATATTCAAGTCAGCGTTCCCCATTTAGCAACACAGCTAGCGTCAGGATGGCACTACTGCACCGAGTATGGGAACAGCACAATCCTGCTTCCTGGCAACGTCGCCGCTGGCGCACGTCTCCCGGAAAACCCAACCCAGTAACAACATCAGTAAAAGCGCCGTCACGGCCGTGCCCATCCATCCGGGCATGCCTCGACCCTCCACACGCGTACATCACAACTGAGAATAGGATCTGCAAATGGCAAGCGAGATTATCCGCAACCCCCATACCGACCAACTCTTGTCGCCTGAGAATTCGATGCTCATCATCATCGACTATCAGCCGATCCAGGGTCTCCTCGATCCGCTCGATGTCCCGCGACGAGCTCGTTTTCAACATAACGAGCGTCGCCAAGGCGGCCATCAACTACAACCTTCCGATCATTCATTCGACGGTCAACGTCGGAACCGGTCGCAACAAGCCGCCGATTCGGGAGCTGCAGGACGTGATCGGTCATCTGCCAACCTATGACCGCACCTCGATTAACAGCTGGGAGGACACCGAATTCAAACAGGCAGTCAAAGCGATCGGCCGCCGGAAGCTCATTATGACCGCACTCTGGACCGAAGCCTGCCTGACTTTCCCTGTACTGGACGCGATCCAGGAAGGTTATGAGGTCTATGTGCCGGTCGACGCAGTCGGCGGTACTTCGCCCGCCGCGCATGAGGCGGCCCTACGCCGAATCGAGCAGGCGGGCGCGAAGCTCATCAGCCGTGTGCAGATGTACTGCGAGCTCCAGCGCGACTGGTCGCGCGAGTCGACTGTCGCCGGTTTCATGGGCGTGTTCGAAAACGCCGACGGCTTTAACGCCGAAAAGGCCGTTTAAGAAAGCGACCTGGGACGCTCAAGCAGTTAATACGTGAGGAAGGTGGGGCCCGCTAATACAGGCGCCACCTTCATAATTTGGTATGACGTGTATAGAGTTTGTTCTGGTGGGGAGCGAAGCCTGTCTAGCTGCCAATCGGCGCCTCGAGCATTGCTCTACAATCCGACACCGTGCTGACATCTAAAAAATCTCGAGTTCGATTCCACAATGTAGCTAGCTTCGTCTTCCAGGTTTTTAAGGGCTTTTTCCAGCCACTCAACCCGCATTCCTGCTCCAGCGCCGGGCGCGCATTGCCGCTACCTGATCATCGGAGGCGAATTTACCTTGATTTGCTTCCTCTGCCGTTCGATGGTGGCTGTACGCAGGGCGCCTTTGGGCGCACCGGCTTTGCTGTGTTCCCCGGTCCGCTAACCTGCGTGCAGCCGCCACCCTTTTGGTTTAGTAGCCGACGAGATTGGCGCCCAAGAGAAAACATAGTGATGCCTAAAGTAACCCCTGATCCCCCGGATGCAGACAATGCATCCGCCGAGCATCACGCCTCCTTCGCCGGGAATCTCGGTGAACCGTGCACTGGAGCACCTCGACCCCATTGGATAGAACGCTGCAACTAAAAAACCACAGAACAGCATCGGGATTATTTTCGACTCAGCAAAACAAAGCCCTCGTACGAGGGCTTTGTTGTTTCCGCAGTTTGGATAAACGAGATCTTAGTGACCCGCGCTCTGCCCACCATCCACATGCAGAATTTCACCAGTCACAAAGTTGGCGCTGTCCAGATACACAACCGCCTGCGCAATGTCGCTGATCTCGCCCATGTGCCCGACCGGGTGCAGCGCGCCCAGCGCCGCGTGGGTTTCTTCGCCGTGCATCGGCGTCTTGATGATGCCAGGGGAAACCGCGTTCACCCGAATCCCGCGCTTGGCGTATTCGATGGCTAGAGATTTGGTCGCCGCGTTCAAACCACCTTTGGTCAGCGAAGCCAGTACCGATGGCACGCCGTCGATCGCGTGGTCGACCAGGCTGGTGGTGATGTTGACGACGTGGCCGCTGCCTTGTTTCTCCATCTCTGTGATCGCGAGTTGGGTGATGTAGAAGAAGCCATTCAGGTTCACCGACAGCACGTTGGCGTAGTCTTCAGCGGTGTACTCGGTGAACGGTTTGGCAACGAAGATACCGGCGTTGTTGATCAGGGTATCGACGCGCCCAAAACGTGCGATGGCTTCACGGATGACTTGCTGAGCGACTTCCGGGTTGCCGATGTCGCCGGCCACGGTGAGGATGTCCGGATCGGTGGACGGTTTGATTGAACGCGAAGTGGCGACCACTTTGTAATCCAGATCACGGAATGCTTTAACCATGCCTGCGCCGAGACCTTGGGAGGCGCCAGTAATTACGATGACTTTTTTCGAATTGCTCATGATGAACCTCTACTCATAAATGATGGTTTAAAAAAGTGATTAATCAGGCTTCAGCAGGTGCCTTCGCCATTTGTCTTAACATCTGTTCGTAGTACTCGACCGATTGCGAACCGGACACCAGGTGACGCCCGTTGAGGATCATGGCCGGGACCGAGTTGATACCGCGCTGCTGATAAAACGCTTCAAGTTCGCGCACTTCCTCGGCAAATGCTCCGGATGCCAACACCTCTTGCGCCGCCGCTGCATCCAGTCCCGCCTCGGCCGCCAGTCGAACCAGCGTCTCGCGATCGCTCGGGTTCTGGCCGTCAGTGAAGTAACCGCGTAACAGGATCTTCTTCAGTGCGACCTGCCGTCCTTCCTGCAACGCCCACAACAGCAACCGGTGCGCATCAAATGTGTTGTAGAAGTGGCTGCGCTTTTCCAGGTCGAAGGTGAAACCGATGGCCTCGCCTCGAGCGATCTGCATGGCCTTGCCGGCGGCGACGTCTTCGGCGGTGCGCCCGTATTTGCGCATCAAGTGCTCGACGGCTTTCTCGCCTTCCGGCGGCATGTCCGGGTTCAGCTCGAACGGCTTGTAGGTCAGCTCCACCGAGACTTCACCTGCCACGTTCTCAATCGCCTGCTCTAGCGCCGTCGTGCCCAATGCACACCAAGGGCACACCACGTCGGAAATGAAATCGATGGAGACTGACGCATTCACGACTTGCTCTCCTTCTCAGCCAGTTGCTTGCGGTACTGGGTGGTGGTGATGCCGGCGTAGCCCCAGTTATCGGTGTCGACTTCTTCGATCACGATGTGGGTCAGGTGCGGGTCCTTTTTGAGGACGCGTTCCAGTGTTTCAGTGATTTCGGCGATCACCTGAGCTTTCTGCTCAGAGGTAACACCGTCGCGGGTGATGCGGACGCTTACGAAAGGCATGAGGAAGATCTCCAGTGACCTGCTCATCGAAATGATGGGTAGGTGTTGGAGCTCAATGTAGGCGTTTGGCTGGGGGGGATAAAGGTGGGGGCGGGAACATCATTAGTTACTTGGTGTAATGGGTTGCATCGCATTGAGAGAAAAAATAATTGCATCAAAAACGATCAATCCGGCAGTAGGACTCAGCTCCTTTTGATGTAGTCCATTTTGGGACGTGTCGCTTTTTTTCATTTTTTGCGACACGTCTTGGGAGCGTGTCGCCGCGGACGACACATTGGCGACACGCATAATCGGATAGCGTTTGGGCGACATGACTCCAGCAGTCAGTTAGCGTGGAAGTCGCTTTTCGTAGGAGCCGGCTTGCTGGCGATAGCGATCCCGAGGCCGTCATCGCCAGCAAGCCGGCTCCTACAGTTCGCGTTCCAATTCACAAACAGCTCGCCAATTCACAGACGAAAAAAAGCCCCGAACCCGTCGGGGCTTCATCTTCTCAGCCGTGAATCAGGCGTCGATACTCCAAACGATCATCAGAAAATGTTGATCGGGTAATCCACAAACACCCGTACTTCGTTGCCGCTCACGTTGTACTCACTCGATTTCTGCGAAACACGCAGGATCGAGCTGCGCAGTTTCACGCTCAGGTCTTTGGCCGGGCCGCTTTGTACGACGTATTTGAACTGGTTGAAGATTTCGCGTTCGGTACCGCCTTCGCTGGTGGAGGTGGTGATGTTGTCGCCGCGCACGTAAGCCACGTTGTAGCTCAGACCCGGAACGCCGAAAGTGCCGAAATCCAGACCGTAGCCCAACTGCCAGCTGCGTTCGTCTTCAGCGTTGAAGTCGGACCAGTAGGAGTTCGCCAGGTAGATGGTGTTGCCACCGTCGCCGACGCGACCTTGATCTTTCTGGTAGCCGCCGTAGGCGTAGCCCAGGTTGCTGTCGCCGGTGCTGCGCTGGTGAGCGAGGGTGAACGAGTGCGGGCCGGTGGCAAAGGTGGCGGCCAGGCTCCAGATCTTGTTGTCATCGCCGGTGGCACCGCTTTCGCGGACGTAGGAATCTTCCAGCTTGGTGCGGTAGCCGTTGAAGTCCAGGGTCAGGGACTGATCCTTGTCGATCGGGAACACGTAGTTAGCGTTCACGTATTGCTTCTTCAACACGTCTTCAACGTCGGACGCGTACACCGCAGCCTTGAACTGTTCGGTGAACTGGTAGCTGCCGCCCAATACGTTGATCGACTTCAGGCCACCGCTGTCACGACCTTCCGCACTTTTGCGCGATTCGGCGGTGAAGCGACCGGCGTTCAGTTCCAGGCCTTTGATCTCTTTCGAGGTGATCAAGGTGCCGGTGTAGCTTTCCGGCAGCAGGCGCCCGTTGTCGTAGCTCAACACCGGCAGGGCCGGCATTTGGTCACCGTAAGTCAGCGTGGTGCTGGAAAGGCGGAATTTGACTGCTGCGCCGCCCTTTGACAGGTCGTCAGCCGCGTTACCACTATCGCCCTTTTTGAAGAAATCGATACCTTGTGCGCCAGTGCGACCTTTACCGCCATCCAGACGCAGTGCGTACATGCCAAAAGCGTCTACACCCACACCGACGGTGCCTTGGGTGAAACCGGAGGAGAACGTGCCGAGTGCCGACTGGCCCCACTCTGCTTTGTCCGCTCGGCCATCTTTGTAATCACGATTGATGTAGGCATTGCGCAGCAACACTTTGAGGCTGCTGTCTTCAACAAAACCCTTGGATTCGGCCTGGTCGTTAGCCATGGCTTGTGTCGCGCTCAACATCCCCAGAGCGATCAGGCTGATTCGCTTGTTCAACATTTTTTTCTTTTCCTTGTTACGGATGGGTACGCGCTGTGTCGAACGGCTGAATTGGCGCTATCGCACTCTTTTTTCACCCGAAACAAAAAGGCCCGCCCACGACAATCGCGGCGGGCCTATTTATTATTTTGAGTCATGGCGGTTGGCCACAGGCGTTGGGCGAATCCTAGTCGCGCCCTGAACCCTGTGTCAATTTCATGAATCGTCTGTGAATAGGCAAATCGGTCGAATGACCGTGCCAGCATCTTGTAACAATATCGAAACAATTAGAAACAATCCTGCAGTAAGACTTCTCAGGAATAATTAACGCAAGCAAATAGTACGCATTATCATTCGCACCCTCGAATTCTTCCACCCTTTGGATGCGCTTCAGATGCCTGCCCCCTTCCGCCTTACGCCCGTCACCCTTGGGCTTTCTGCCTTTCTGTCTGCCGGTTTTACCTTCGCTTCAACTACGGTTCTACCCGAAACCTCCATCAGTGCCGAAGCGGAAGCAGAAGCGGATGATCCGCGCGTAAAACAAACCAGCACCGCGACCCGCACCAGCACACCGGTGCGCTACGTTCCCCAAGCGATCGACTCGATAAAAACCTCGAACGTCGTCGACTACGGCACCAACGATCTGGGCACGGCCCTGAGTGGTATTCCCAACGTCAGCAGCGGCGCCGATACCCGCTTCGACAGCCTGCGCATCCGTGGCTTTGACGCCAGTAACGATTTCTATCTGGACGGTATTCGCGACGACAGTCAGTACGTGCGCGACCTGCACAGCATCGAACGTATCGAAGTCCTCAAGGGCCCGGCGGCGGTGTTGTACGGGCGGGGCAGCCAGGGCGGGATCGTCAACCGGGTCAGCAAGTTGCCGGAATTCGGCCGCCGCTCTTCCATTGAAGCCCAAGGCGGCAGCAACGACTTGCGCAGCCTTTACGCCGACCTGAGCACCGATCCCAGCGAGAACATCAGCCTGCGTCTGAACATGGGCAACATGGATCAGAACAGCTTTCGTGATGGTGTCAGCGGCAATCGCCAGTTGTTTGCGCCGTCGATGAGCTGGCAACTGACACCCGACCTGAACTGGTTGGTGCAGTACGAATACAGCCGCTACAACCGTACGCCGGATCGCGGTATTCCCGGTGTCAACGGACGCCCGGCAGATGTAGGACGGGACACGACCTACGGCAGCGAGCACGATTTCATCGACGACAAGTCGCAATCGCTGCGCTCGAAACTCAGCTACGACATCAACGAAGACTGGCAACTGCGCCAGACGCTGGGGGTGTTCAAGCTCGACAGCGAATTCGACAACACCTACCTCACCGGCTACACACCGGCGACCAACCGAGTGACGCGTCAGCACTGGCAGCAGGATCTGACCACTCGCAACGTCTACAACAACATTGAGCTGGAAGGTGGTTTCGACACGTTCGGCCTTGAGCATCGCCTGCTGACCGGCGTCGAAATCGGCAGTCAGCGCCGTGATCCGAAGCTCTACACAGCGGCCACTACCGGGCCTGGCCGCCAGGCCGTGCCGTCGCTGGATCTGTATAACCCGGATCGGGATTTGCGCCACACCGGACGCATGCAAGTGTCCAGCGACAACCACACCGAAGTCGAAAGCCGTGCGGTATACGTGCAGGATCAACTGCGCCTGAACGATCAATGGCAATTGCTGGCCGGTCTGCGTTACGACACTTTCGACATTGAGTCGACCAACAAACTGCGCAATATTTCCGAAGACCGTGACAGCCACAGCACCAGTCCGCGTGTAGGACTGGTGTGGACGCCACTGCAGAATCACTCCTTCTACGCCTCCTGGACCAAGACCTTTTCGCCGGTCGGCGGTGGTTTGATCGGCATCACCCCAGGCGCGGCCGGCAATACCAACGACCTGAGCCCCGAACTGACCAAGCAGAAAGAAATCGGCGTGAAGAGCGACTGGCTCGACGATCGTCTGAGCACCACGCTGGCGATCTACGAACTGGAACTCTACAACCGTCGCACCAGCGATCCGCTCAACCCGACCGTGACATTGCTCAGTGGCCTGCAACGCTCCCGCGGGATCGAGCTGACCGGTACCGGCAAGATTGCCGGCAACTGGTACGTGCGCGGCGGCGTGGGTGTGCAAGACGCGACCGTCGAAAAGGACAACAACGGCTTTGAAGGCAAGCGCATCAGCAACGTGGCCAAGCACAACGGCAGCCTGTTCCTGACCTGGAAACCGGAAATGGGCTGGTACGCCGAAACCGGTCTGACCCTGGTGGGCGATCGTTATGCGGATAACCTCAACACCACTGTTCTGCCGGGTTATGGCCGTTGGGATGCACTGGCCGGATTCCGACAGAAGGATTGGGATTTGCGCACGGCGCTGAACAACATCAACGATAAAACGTATTACTCGTCGGCCACCAGCGCGGCGCAGATTCAACCGGGTGAGCCGCGCAGCCTGGTGGTGACTGGAACCTATAGCTTCTAAAAAGCAACGCAACAAACTGTGGGAGCGAGCTTGCTCGCGATAGCGGACTAACAGTCAACGTTGATGTTGGATGTGATGGACTCATCGCGAGCAAGCTCGCTCCCACAGGGTTTAGTGTTGATCAGAGCTCCGTATTCCCATACAAACTCTTCGCCCATAAAAAAAGCGCCACCTTCCCGGCAGCGCTTTTTATCAATCCGTTGTAGTTCTTTTTTATCCTTCCATCACATCCCTCAACGCATCCAGTTCCGCTTCGCTGAATAAACCAGCGGGGTAGCGCTCGATCATCATCCGGCGCGGATCAGGTTCTCTGATCTGACGCGTTCCATTGGACTTCAACCAGTGCGCCAGGATCTGGAGCGATTCATTGTTTACTGCCAGGGGATACAGTGCCCGCTCGCCCACCACGTTCATTTCGGCGTTCATTTCCGCGCTCTCTCCTGGTTCGTGAGCGGCTAACTTATCCAAGGTTTATGACAGAACATCGAAGTTCTCCCCTCCCTGTTTCACATCATGAGAGATACAAGAGCTGTGCCAATGTGTCGCAGCAGTCGACCAGCGGATACAAAAAAGCCCGCAGTCCTGATGGGCTGCGGGCTTCTTGCAAGGCGACAAGGGGAAACCTCTGCCTGACTGATTTCCTAACCGACTCAGGCTGTTACAACTCCACTCACTCCTTATGCGGTGCGGGTTGCTGTTGGGTAAGGCAGTGGATGTTACCGCCACCCAGTAACAGTTCGCGGCCCGGCACCATGACGACTTCGTGCTGCGGGAACAGGCTCTGCAAAATCTCTTTGGCCGGGCCGTCCAGCGGGTCGTCGAAACTCGGCGCGATAATCCCGCCGTTGACGATGAGGAAATTCACGTAGGAACCGGCCAGACGAACGGTCGGATTCCTTTCCTGAGTGCCGTCGACGGGGTCCACACCGGCGCACTCTTCTGCGGTCGCATACAGCGGCCCCGGAATCGGCATCTTGTGCACTGTGAATGGGCGACCCTTGGCGTCGGTGCTGCTTTCCAGCACTTTCATCGCCGCCTGACAGCGCGGGTAGTTCGGGTCTTGCGGGTCATCGGTCCAGGCCAGCAATACTTCACCCGGACGCACGTAGCAGCAGAAGTTATCCACATGGCCATCGGTTTCGTCGTTGAACAAACCGTCGGGCAGCCAGATGATTTTATCCACAGCCAGATGGGCGCTGAGCACCGCTTCGATTTCCGCTCGGTTCATGTGCGGGTTGCGATTGCGGTTGAGCAGGCATTCTTCGGTGGTAATCAGCGTGCCTTCACCATCAACGTGGATCGAACCGCCTTCGAGCACGAAGCCCTCGGTGCGATAACGCGGGCTGCGCTCGATCTCGAGGATCTTGCCGCCGACTTGCGAATCACGGTTCCACGGCGAATACAGGCCACCGTCAAAACCGCCCCACGAATTGAAATCCCAGTTCACACCGCGGACTTCGCCACTGTTATTGATAACGAACGTCGGCCCCGTGTCGCGGACCCAGGCGTCGTCACTGGACATCTCGACCACACGAATATTCGGCACATCGAGACGGGCGCGAGCGTTTTCGTATTGGCCGGCGGAAACCGCCACAGTCACTGGTTCGAAACGTGCGATGGCCTTGGCCACGGCCACGTGTGCGGCTTGCGCCGGTTTGCCGCCCAGGCGCCAGTTGTCCGGACGCTCCGGCCAGATCATCCAGGTCTGGGTTTGTGGCGCCCACTCGGCGGGCATGTAGAAGCCGTCGGCGCGCGGGGTGCTGTTTAAAGTGGTCATGCAGTCAGGACTCCAGGGAACCGTCGAGGGTTTTGAGCGCATTGTATAGGTTCGGGCGACGATCACGGAACGAGCCCCAAGCGCTGCGGATGTGTTCGAGTTCGTCGAGGTCGAAGCTCTGAACCAGCACGCCTTCTTCGGTCTTGTCGAGTTCCTGAACTTTCTCGCCGAACTGATTGGCGATGAACGACGAGCCGTAGAAGGTAATGTCGTAGCCGTCCTGCTCTTCATTGCCGATGCGATTACTGGCGATCAAGGGCATCAGGTTGGCGCCGGCATGGCCTTGTTGCACACGCTGCCAGTGGTCACGAGAGGAAATGGTCTTGTCGTGTGGCTCGCTGCCGATGGCGGTCGGGTAGAACAGAATTTCCGCACCCAGCAACGCCATACTGCGGGCGCATTCCGGGAACCACTGATCCCAGCAGATGCCCACGCCGATTTTTGCGTAACGGGTGTTCCACACTTTGAAGCCAGTGTCGCCCGGGTTGAAGTAGTACTTTTCGTGGTAGCCAGGGCCATCCGGGATGTGGCTTTTACGATAAATCCCGAGGTTGGAGCCGTCGGCATCGATGATCGCGATGCTGTTGAAACGCGCACGGCCGGCCAATTCGTAGAAGCTGATCGGCAGCACAACTTGCAGTTCCTTGGCGATTTTCTGGAAATGCTTGATGGCGACGTTGTCTTCAACCGTCGTGGCCAGTTGCAGGTAATCCGGATTTGGCTTCTGGCAGAAGTACGGCGCCTCGAACAGTTCCTGGATCAGGATGATCTGCGCGCCTTTGGCCGCAGCCTCGCGGACCAGCCTTTCAGCGGTTTCGAGGTTGGCTTCAAGGTCCCAGGAACAGGCCATCTGGGTGGCGGCGACAGTAACGATACGGCTCATGAATCATCTCCGGGCAAGTACTGTGGGTCGAGGGTGGCATCGACCGATGACAAGAAAGGGAAGCGCCGGGCGTAACGAAGCACGCCGTGGGCAACGGCGACTTTATAGCCGATAAAAATCGACTTTAGAAGCGATTAGTTATCCACCTGTCGAAAAAACGGCAACCTAAGCCGATAATAATCGGATTAAACACGATTAATTGTGGGAGCGGGCTTGCTCGCGAATGCGGTTAATCATTCAACGTAATTGTCGAATGACACGACGCCTTCGCGAGCAAGCCCGCTCCCACATTAGACCGTGTACACCAAGGAATACCGTTTACAAACCTTCGTCCAATACCTTCGCCAGCATGTCGACAAAGAAATCCACACTACGGCGCGAGGTCACCATCGGCGGCTTGATTTTGAGGACGTTCAGGAAATCACCGGTCGGCTGCATGAAGATCCCCAATTCCCGCAGGCGATCACACAACGCCGTAGTTTCTTCGGTCGCCGGCTCCAGTGTTTCGCGGTTGCGGACCAATTCGACGCCCAGGTAAAAACCGGAGCCGTGCACCGCGCCCACCAGCGGTTGACTGTCGATGAGCGCTTCCAGACGCTCCTTGAAATACCCGCCCACGATCTGGGCGTTTTCCCAGAGTTTTTCCTCTTCCATCACATCCAGAACGGCCATGCCGATCTGGCAACTGACCGGACTGCCACCCGCCGACGAGAAGAAATAACCTTCGGCCTCCAGCGCTTCGGCGATGTCGCGGCGGGTGATCACCGCGCCCAGTGGCTGGCCGTTACCCATGCCTTTGGCCATGGTGATGATGTCCGGCACCACGCCCTGCTCTTCGAAGCCCCAGAAGAGATTGCCCATACGCCCATAACCGACCTGCACTTCGTCGGCGATGCACACGCCACCCTGGGCGCGAACCAATCCGTAGACCTGTTTCAAATACCCCGGCGGCAGCGAGATGCCGCCGGCATTGCCGTATACCGGCTCGCAAATGAAACCGGCCAGTTTGCGGCCTTGTTCGGCGATTTTCGTCAGGTTGTGTTCGACGCTGCGCACATACTCCGGTGCACTGTCCGGACCACGGAACTCACCGCGATAAGTGTTGGGTGCCGTCACCGGATGCACCCAGTCCGGGCGGCTGCTCAAGGCCTTGGGGTTGTCGGCGATCGAAGTCGAGACCGCGTCCGCGCCCACCGTCCAGCCGTGATAGGCCTCCAGCACGCTGACGATATCGCGACCGCCGCTGTAGGCCCACGCCAGGCGGATCGCCAGGTCGTTGGCCTCGCTGCCGCTGTTGACCAGGAATACCCGGTCCATGCCCTCCGGCGACAACTTCAGCAAACGCTCGGAAAACTCGGCGACCGCCGCATAGTTGAACCGCGAGTTGGTATTGAGCAGCGACCACTGACGACTGGCCACCGCGGCCATGCGCGGATGACCGTGACCGAGCACCGCGACGTTGTTGAGCATGTCGAGGTAGGAACGGCCCTGCATATCGATCAGGTGATTGCGCCAGCCGCGCTCGATGCGTGGCGGGTCGACGTAATAGTGCTTCTGGGTTCGGGCGAAACTGGCGTCGCGGCGCGCCAGCAAGGTCTGCGAATCAAGCTCCGCTTCAGCATCGCAAGCCAGCCCCAGCAGCGCCGCCGGCGACGGACACAACGCTTGCCAGGCCGCCGCACGAGACGGCGTGCAAAACAACGGCGCGTCGAACGAAGCGCCTCGACTCAGCTGCACCCGCAATGGCCCGCTGACCGCACCCAACACCTGACCTTTGACCAGCGCCGCTCCCACGTGCAGCGAAGGCGTCACGCCCCACAGCCGCACGCTCAACTGTGGGCCGTCCAGTTGCAATACACCCGGCGCCGGTTGATGGACCATCCCGGCAAATGGCGATTCCACTGCTGTGCCGTGGGGCACTCGCAACTCGACATGCAGCGGGCAAGTGTCCGGTTCGTCGGCACTGTCGGGACGGGTGCGGGACAAACGGTATTGTCCGTAACGGCTGGCAGCCAGGCCGTGCGCGGCAGCCCCTTCGCTCAACAGCCGCTGATCGATCCCCTCCTGCTCCCAATTACCGGCCTCGAAATGCGGGCTGAGGACGCCCAGATCGATCAAGGCGAATTCACGCCCGACCAGGCTCGGCAGCAGCGGCGCGAAGCCTTCGCTGCCGATGCCTGGCAGGCTCTGACCGACAGAGGTGAGGATTGCCGCTTCCATCAACGCCAGTGGCACCGAGGTGGCAACGCGGAAAATCTCCCATTCGTGGGTCAGGTTGTCGCGACTGTATTGGTTACCCGGATCGATGCTCACCTGCTGTTCGCCGCTCAGCACCAGCACCGCTGCCCGCGCGAGGATCAGCGGCCACAGCGCCAGCAGTTCTTCGTGTTGCAACGGATTGACCGCGTGATAGGCCTGAACCGCCGGCAAAATAAAGAACGGATCTCCGCCGGCATGGTGCAGCAGCGCCGCACAGGTAACGGACAGGTCGGTGATGCGCCAGGTACGGACCAGGTCGCCGAAATCGATCACACCCTGCAGTTGCCACTGGCGTTGTGAATCCCGCTGCCAGACCACATTGTCATCGGTGATGTCCATATGAATGGCCTGCACCGGCAATTTGTCCACCAGCGGCTGCAAATGCCGCTCGGCCTGTTCGGCCACTTGCGCGATCAACATTCGCTGCGCGTCATCTTCAATGACCGGCAGCAAATGCGCGATCAACGCATTGGCGTGGCGGGCGTCCCACTGAAGGGTGCGTTCGAGACCCGCATGGTTGAAATCCGCCAGCGCCTGGTCCATTTCACCGCAGAGCCGGCCGAAACCGACCACCACTGGACCGGGCAGATGATCCAGGTGCGTAAGCGACTGGCCCTCGATGTATTCGAGCAGGCGCACATGCACCGCTTGTCCGGCGACTTCAAGCGACAGCAGATCGGCGCCGTTTTGCGCCGCAATCACTCGCGGCACCGGCACGCCGGAGTGCTCGGCCAGATGCTTGAGTCCAGCATGCTGGGCTTGCAGCTCCAGCGCCGAATAGTCGCCCCGGCAGATTTTCAGGACGAAACGCCCCTGCGTGCTGTCGACGCGGTAGTTGAGATCCTGCTGGCTGCCAAGGGCCTGCAACTGTCCGCTCAGCCCGTAATGCCCTTCGAGCAGATCGAGCGCTTGCGCCGCAGACACTTGCGGGCTGGGCAAACTGGCGCGATGAATCAACGTGGCGAGCGGCATACAACGACCCCTGAAATGTTATTAGGCGCCTATATCGCCACCGCGTCGGTCGATAATCAACCCCCTGTTCATGCGTCAAAATCCAAATAGCCGTCACACGCCTATTGCACCGCCCCGCTCCTGCCGACAAGCTATGCTCATTTGCTTCAATCGTCTTACAGATAAAGGCTGGCCAACATGCGTATTCTCATCACCGGCGGCGCCGGTTTCATTGGCTCTGCCTTGGTTCGCCACCTGATTCGGAACACCGAACATGAAGTGCTCAACCTGGACAAACTGACCTACGCCGGCAATCTCGAATCGCTGACCAGCATCGCCAACGACACGCGCTACGAATTCGTGCAGGCCGATATCGTCGATCAGGCCGCCGTCAGCGCCGTGCTGGCACGTTTCCAGCCCCACGCGATCATGCACCTGGCGGCCGAGTCCCATGTCGACCGCTCCATCGACGGTCCGTCGGATTTCATTCAAACCAATATTGTCGGCACCTACAGCTTGCTGGAGGCGACCCGCGCCTACTGGCAATCTCTGGCCGAGCCGGAAAAAAGCGCCTTCCGTTTTCATCACATTTCCACGGACGAGGTTTACGGCGACCTGCATGGCGTCGATGACCTGTTCACGGAAACGACCCCTTACGCACCAAGCTCACCGTATTCCGCGAGCAAGGCGGCCTCCGACCACCTGGTCCGCGCGTGGCAGCGCACCTACGGCCTGCCGGTATTGCTGACCAACTGCTCGAACAATTACGGGCCGTTCCACTTCCCCGAAAAACTGATCCCGCTGGTGATTCTCAACGCCCTGGCCGGCAAACCGCTGCCTGTTTACGGTAACGGCTTGCAGGTTCGCGACTGGCTGTTCGTCGAAGATCACGCCCGCGCGCTGTTCAAAGTGGTCACCGAAGGAGTTGTCGGCGAGACCTACAACATCGGCGGTCATAATGAGCAGAAGAACATTGACGTGGTCCGTGGCATTTGTGCCTTGCTTGAAGAACTGGCGCCGCACAAACCCGAGGGCGTTGCGCATTTCGCCGACCTGATCACTTTTGTCCAGGATCGCCCCGGTCATGACCTGCGCTATGCGATCGATGCCAGCAAGATTGAACGTGAACTCGGCTGGGTGCCCGTAGAAACCTTCGAGACCGGCCTGCGCAAAACCGTCCAGTGGTATCTGGAAAACCTGGAGTGGTGCCGCCGTGTCCAGGACGGCAGCTATCAGGGTGAACGACTGGGCGCCCTCAATACCGCGGAGCTGATCGCATGATGAAAGGAATTGTTTTGGCCGGGGGGTCGGGCACGCGTCTGCACCCGATCACGCTGGGCGTGTCCAAACAACTGTTGCCGATCTACGACAAACCGATGATCTACTACCCGATCTCGGTACTGATGCTGGCCGGCATCAAGGAAATCCTGGTGATCTCCACCCCGCAGGACCTGCCGCAGTACCGCAACCTGCTGGGTGACGGCAGTCAGTTCGGGGTGAATTTCAGCTACGCCGAACAGCCTTCGCCGGATGGGCTGGCCCAGGCCTTTCTGATTGGTGAAGAGTTCATTGGTGATGATCCGGTGTGCCTGATCCTCGGCGACAACATCTTCCACGGTCAGCACTTTGGCGACCAATTGAAGAACGCCGTGAAGCGCGCTTCCGGCGCCACGGTATTCGGCTATTGGGTCAAAGACCCGGAGCGCTTCGGCGTGATTGATTTCGACAGCGAAGGCCGCGCACTGTCCATCGAAGAAAAGCCGAAAGTACCGAAATCCAGCTATGCCGTGACCGGCCTGTATTTCTACGACAACGATGTGATCGACATCGCCAAGGCCGTGAAGCCGTCGCCACGCGGCGAACTGGAGATCACCGACGTCAACAATGCCTATCTAAAGCGCGGCGATCTGCAGGTCGAGCGTTTCGGTCGCGGTTTCGCCTGGCTGGATACCGGCACCCACGACAGCCTGCTTGAAGCGTCCCAGTACGTGCAGACCATCGAGCATCGCCAAGGACTGAAAGTGGCCTGCCTCGAAGAAATCGCTTACGAAAATGGCTGGATCGACCGCGAGCATTTGCTCGAGCGCGCCCAGTATTTTGGCAAGACCGGTTATGGCCAGTACCTGTTCAAACTCGCCGGTGAAAAACGATGAATGTGATTGAAACCGCATTGCCTGGCGTGTTGATCCTTGAACCCAAGGTCTTCGGCGATGAACGCGGCTTTTTCTACGAAAGCTTCAACGCAAAAGCATTCGAAGCGGCAACCGGCCTGAACAGGCAGTTCGTCCAGGACAACCATTCCCGCTCCCAGAAAGGCGTGCTGCGCGGCCTGCACTTCCAGCTGGAAAACACTCAGGGGAAACTGGTGCGGGTTACGGCGGGTGAAGTGCTTGATGTCGCGGTGGATGTTCGTCGCAGCTCGCCGCATTTTGGTCAGTGGGTGGCCGTGCGTTTATCCGCGGAAAACCGTCACCAACTCTGGGTGCCGGAAGGTTTTGCCCATGGGTTTGTCGTCTTGAGCGAATTCGCCGAATTTCTCTACAAGACCACGGACTATTACAACCCGTCCGCCGAACGTTGCATCCGTTGGGACGATCCGACGCTCGGCATCGATTGGCAACTGGATGAAGCACCCCAGCTTTCGGCCAAAGACAAACTAGGCAAAACCTTGCAAGAGATCGATCTGTTTCCATGAGAATTCTTATCAGCGGTCAACATGGACAGGTTTCAAGTGAGTTGCAAAAACGCCTGGGCGCGCTCGGCGAGTTGGTGGTTCCAGGCCGCGATCAGCTTGACCTGGCTCAACCGGAGCAGATTCGCCGACAAGTGCGGCGCGTTCGTCCCGATCTGATCATCAACGCCGCGGCCTATACAGCGGTCGACAAAGCTGAAGGCGATGCGGCAGCAGCCTTCGCCGTCAACGCTGAGGCCCCGGGCATCCTTGCTGAAGAAGCTGCGGCGCTTGGTATCCCGCTGATCCACTACTCCACCGATTACGTGTTCGACGGCAGCAAAAGTGAGCCTTACAACGAAGCCGACGCACCTAACCCGCTGGGCGTCTACGGCCAAAGCAAACTGGCCGGCGAACAAGCCATCAAGGCGGTACAGGGCCAGCATCTGATTTTGCGGACCAGTTGGGTTTACTCGACCCATGGCCACAATTTCCTGCTGACCATGCAACGTCTGCTGCAAGAAAAACCGGAGCTGCGCATCGTCGCCGACCAGATCGGAGCGCCCACCTGGGCCGGCACCATCGCCAACAGCACCCTCGCCCTGATCGAACGCTGGCAGGCCGGTAAGCCCTGCGCCTGGGGCACCTATCACCTGACCGCGCAGGGTGAAACCTCGTGGTTCGGTTTCGCCCAGGCCATCGGCGAAGCGCTGCGGGAACAGGGCAAGCCTTGCGCAAACCTGCTGCCGATCACCACCAGCGACTACCCGACAGCCGCCGCCCGACCACTGAACTCGCGTCTGGATTGCAGCCGCCTGCACCGCGAATGGGGCGTCAGTCAGCCTGACTGGCAAACCGCACTGCGCGAGTGTCTTGCCGGACAAGCCTAGGCATAATGCGCCTGTACCCACAGGCGTCTGATGCTCATGAACTCGACCCTCCCCCGCCGACCCCGGTGGCGCAGCCTGGCCCTGCTCGCACTGTGTCTGGCGCCATTGCTGTGGCCGCTGGAGCATCTGGCCGAGCGCTATTACCGCAGTGAACTGGCGGGGCAGAACCGTCAGACCCTCGACCTGTACGTCGCCAACCTGCTGGGCACGTTGCACCGTTATGAAGTGATGCCGCAGATTCTTGGCGACCTGCCGGCGCTGCGCGCTGACCTGTCTGCACCGGACGACGGCGTAACGCAAGGCAACGCCAATCGGCTGCTGAAGAACATCAGCGCGCAAACCGGCGCGGAAGTCATGTATTTGATGGACACCACGGGCAAGACCATCGCAGCTTCCAACTGGGACAAACACGACAGTTTCGTCGGCCGCAATTTCGCCTTTCGACCGTATTTCAGTGAAGCCATGGCCGGGCGCCTGGGGCGTTTCTTTGGCCTGGGCACCACGTCGGGCAAGCGCGGCTATTTTTTTGCGGCAGCGGTGCGTGACCGCGAAAAAATCATCGGCGTGCTGGTGGTCAAAGTCGACCTGGACCACACCGAAAGCCTCTGGGGTAAAACCCCGGAACAATTGCTGGTGACCGACCACAACGGCGTGGTCATTCTCACCTCGCGGCCCGAATGGCGGTTCCGCGCGACCCGTCCGTTAAGCGACGCGGAGCGTGAGGCGATCACCGCCATTCAGCCGTACCCGACCCGCGAACCCAAGCCGTTGAACCTCAATCCGGACGCGTGGTTGACTCAGACCCGGCAGATTGACGAAACCGGTTGGAGCGTCAGCATCCTTGCGCCGCGCACGCTGATCGACCGCCCGGTGCGCACGGTGGTCGCCATCGGCGGCGCGACGCTGCTGGTGTTGATGCTGTTGCTCGGCCTGATGATGCAACGCCGCCGCCACTACCTCGAACGAATCGCCTTCGAAGCCAAGGCCCGCCGAGAACTGGAAGGCCGCGTAGCGGAGCGCACCAGCGACCTCGAAGGCCTCAACCGTCGGCTGAAACAGGAAGTCCTGGAGCGCGAACACGCACAGCAGGAACTGGTGCGCGCCCAGGATGACCTGGTGCAGGCCGGCAAGCTGTCGGCGCTCGGGACCATGTCGGCGAGCATCAGCCACGAACTCAACCAACCGTTGGCGGCGATCCGCAGCTACGCGGAAAACGCCGAAGTGCTGCTTGATCATCAGCGCACCGACGATGCGCGCGGCAACCTCAAGCTGATCAGCGAACTGACCGGGCGCATGGCCTCGATCATTGCGCACCTGCGCGCCTTTGCCCGTCGCGATCGCCACGCCCCGGAAAGCGTCGCGCTGCAACCGGCGCTGGATGATGCGCTGGCCCTGTTGGCCAAGCGTCGACGGAGCATGGAAGTCGAGCTGATCCGCGACTTGCCGGCCGCCACGCTGTGGGTCGAGGCCGGGGAAACCCGTCTGCGTCAGGTGCTCGGCAACCTGCTGGCCAACGCCCTGGACGCGCTGACGGAAAAAGGTCCGCCGCGTAAACTCTGGTTGAGTGCCCAATCCACCGCCGATGGCGTCAATCTGTACATTCGCGACAACGGCCCGGGCTTTTGCATGGAAGCCCTTGGCCGCGCCAGCGAGCCCTTCTACACCACCAAGACCCGCACGCAGGGCTTGGGTCTGGGGTTGGCGATTTGCGAGACCCTGATGCGCGCCTTCGGTGGGGAACTGTCGTTTTCCAACCACAAGGAAGGCGGCGCCCTGATCACCCTGAAACTGCGCGCAGGCGCGCCGGGCGTGAGCCTGCAACCGTCCGAGGACCGAAGTGCATGACCATCGACAACCGCATCCAGGTCGTGCTGATCGACGACGATCCCCATCTGCGTCAGGCCCTGGGCCAGACGCTGGATCTGGCCGGCCTGAAAATTTTGCCGCTCGCCGAAGCCAAGGGCCTGGCCGCGCAATTGGGACGCGACTGGCCAGGTGTGGTAGTCAGCGACATCCGCATGCCGGGCATGGACGGTCTTGAACTGCTGACCGAACTGCACGCGCAAGACCCGGAGCTGCCGGTGCTGCTGATCACCGGTCACGGCGACGTGCCGCTGGCGGTGCAAGCCATGCGCGCCGGCGCTTATGACTTTCTGGAAAAACCCTTCGCCAGCGACGCCCTGCTCGACAGCGTGCGCCGCGCATTGGCCTTGCGCCGGTTGGTGCTGGATAACCGCAGCCTGCGTCTGGCCCTGAGCGACCGCAATGAACTGAGCGCAAGACTGGTCGGGCATTCAGCGCCGATGCTGCGCCTGCGCCAGCAGATCGGTGCGTTGGCGGCGACCAAAGCCGATGTGTTGATACTCGGCGAAACCGGTGCCGGCAAAGAAGTCGTGGCCCGGGCGCTGCACGATTTGTCGAACCGGCGTAACGGCCCGTTCGTGGCGATCAACGCCGGCGCGCTGGCCGAGTCGGTGGTGGAAAGCGAGTTGTTCGGTCACGAGCCGGGCGCCTTTACCGGCGCGCAAAAGCGCCGCATCGGCAAATTCGAATTCGCCAGTGGCGGCACGGTCTTCCTTGATGAAATCGAAAGCATGAGCCTGGACGTGCAGGTGAAATTGCTGCGCTTGCTGCAAGAGCGGGTGGTCGAACGCCTGGGCGGCAATCAACTGATCCCGCTGGACATCCGCATCATCGCCGCGACCAAGGAAGACCTGCGTCAGTCTGCCGATCAGGGCCGCTTCCGCGCCGACTTGTATTACCGTCTCAACGTCGCGCCGCTACGCATTCCGCCATTGCGCGAGCGCGGTGAAGATGCGCTGATGCTGTTCCAGCATTTTGCCGATGAAGCCAGTGCTCGCCATGGCTTGCCGCCCCATGAACTGCAACCGGGGCAACGGGCGTTGCTGCTGCGTCACACCTGGCCGGGTAACGTGCGGGAATTGCAGAACGCCGCCGAACGTTTTGCCCTGGGCCTGGAACTGGCGCTGGACAACAACGCGCCGGATGGCGGGGCGAGTACGACGGTTGAATGGGTCAGCGGCGGGTTAAGCGAGCAGGTGGAAAACTTCGAAAAATCGTTGATTGCCGCCGAACTCGCACGCTCGCACAGTTCGGTGCGCAGCCTCGCCGAAGCCCTCGGCATTCCACGAAAGACCTTGCACGACAAACTGCGCAAGCACGGGCTGAACTTCGCCGACAGCGGCGCCAGCAGCCACACTGACGAACTCGATTGAGTCATCACTTGGAACTAGAGGCCCATTCATGAACCGCGACAGTCGTCACCTGGAATCAGTCCTCCATCGCGACATTCCCCTGACGCAGGCCATGGGCATCAAAGTGCTCGACTGGCACGACCAGCAATTGCGCCTGTTCTTGCCGCTGGACGCCAACGTCAACCACAAGAGCACCATGTTCGGCGGCAGCCTGTATTGCGGCGCGGTGCTGGCGGGCTGGGGCTGGCTGCACTTGCGTTTGCGCGAGGAAGGGATTGAGGACGGGCACATCGTCATTCACGAAGGGCAGATCAGCTATCCGCTGCCGGTGACCATGGACGCGACAGCGATTTGCCAGGCGCCGGGTGCGGCGGTGTGGAAGAGGTTTTTGGCGATGTATCAGCGCTATGGAAGGGCTAGGCTGACGTTGCATTCGCGGATTGTGAATGTAGGGAGTGACGAGGATGCGGTGACGTTTGTTGGCCAGTATGTGTTGCATCGTTGAAGTGGAATGACAGTATTCCAGGCAAACATGACTTTAGGAGCCGTCGAGAAATCTTAGATGCCAGGGCGACTCCGTCAAGTTTAAAAATTAGTCAGCACGCGGAATCTTGCTGTATGTAACGACCACATCTGCAGATTTAACCCCAGCGACAGCTTTTTGCTGATTCAACTTGTAGTCTCCTGCCTTACAAGTCACTGTATTAACACCAACAAGTTCAATCGTTACGGCAAAACCCTCGTTCTGGTTGACCCTGCAACTTGTTTGATTACTCAGTACCCCGGTGGGCTGCGGCGAATGAGTAATTGACTCCATACCTATGATGGTTTGACCGGCCTTCGGCGAGATATTGACGTAAATATCCCGTTCAGTTGAGGTCAGCACCTTTGGCGGGTCGCCGTGTTTTAACGTCCAGTCATTGGAGAGCAACTCCAAGTCCGGCGGGGGGGGATTAATCGTTACCGTTCCAGCGAAAGCCACCCCAGTACAAAAGGAAAAACCTACAAACAATAGTGCATTTTTCAAATTCATTTAAAAGCTCCTTGCCTGTTCAATTTATACGCTCGCCAGATATAAACTCAGCACAACAAAGCTTTCCGACCGATAAATGGCTAACATACTTTACCGCTTAACTAACCCTTCCGAGTTAGTGATGAAATCCTAGCATCCGACCGGCCATTTGAAACCTGTCAAACATGACAGTGTATAAGCAGACAGTAGTTAACTCTAAAACTCTCCCGGCAAGCACTGATTCAAACTGAACTTAGTGACAATAACTTCGCGCGCCAGGACACGCCTGCTGGCAGCGCCACAAAATAATTGTTCAGCAAAGATTCCCGCGCCGGATAGCTGAACGGCGCTCCGCTCAATTCCAGCACCTCACCCCCCGCGCCTTCCAGCACACCCTGAGCCGCCGCCGTATCCCACTGCGAAGTCGGCGCCAACCGCGGATAGCAATCTGCTGCCCCTTCCGCCAACAAGCAAAATTTCAGCGAACTGCCGATATTGGCCAGTTGCAGCTCACCGAGGCTGTCACTCAACCCAGCCAGCAAGCGTTCCTGCTCCGGGCTCGAATGCCGACGACTGGCGACGACCGTGAAGGCCTCGCCCGGGGCGGGCACGGTGCGAACCTGAATCGGCAGCGGCTCGGCGCCCTTATCACCACGCCACGCGCCCAGGTCGGCACCACCGACATAGAAGCGTCCGTTGGTCGGCATCGACACCACGCCAAACACCACTCGCCCCTGCTCGATCAACGCAATGTTGACGGTGAACTCTTCACTTCCCGAGATGAATTCCTTGGTGCCATCCAGCGGATCGACCAGCCACCAGCGCTGCCAGCCGGCACGCACGCTCTGAGGGATGTTGGCATCTTCCTCGGACAACACCGGGATGCTCGGGTCCAGCGCCGTCAGCCCCGCCAGAATCAGATGATGAGCCGCCAGGTCGGCTGCCGTGACCGGTGAATCGTCAGCCTTCGCGGTCACCTCAGTGCCGGTGCGCCAGAACGGCAGGATCGCGTCGCCAGCCTTCAACGCCAGTTCAACCACCGGCGCCATCAATGGATGCGGGAAATTCATGGCAGGAACACCCCACGCTGAGTCAGCAGATCGCGGGCCAGGTACAACGCCGCCAAGGCACGGCCCTCTGTGAATTTCGGGTTCTGGGCCAGCGCCGACAGCTCTCGAAGATTGATCCTGTCCACACCCATCGGTTCAGGTTCGTCACCTTCAAGACTTTCTTCGTACAGGTCGGTGGCCAGCACCACCTGGATTTTCTGACTCATATAACCCGGCGACAAGGACAACTCGGTCAGATGCTCCAACTGTCGCGCGCCATACCCGGCCTCTTCCTTGAGCTCGCGCTCCGCCGCCGCCAGCACGTCTTCACCCGGCTCGATCAAGCCTTTGGGCAACGACAATTCGTACTCATCGGTGCCGCCGCAATATTCCTCGACCAGCACCGCGTGGTCGGCATCGAGCATCGCCACGATCATCACCGCGCCATACCCAGCGCCCTTGCCGACCAGTCGCTCATAAGTGCGCTCCACGCCATTGGAAAAGCGTAACTTGAGCTCTTCGACGCAGAACAAACGGCTGGTGGCGACAATCTCGCGGGCGAGGATGGTGGGTTTCTGGCGCATGAGCGGCTCCTTGGCGATAGCGGGTTACTATACCCGGCCTATCCTGATTGTTGACCTCGGATATCTTTTTTACCGTTGGAGAAGTTTTTTATGTCACTGCTGCCGTGGCGCGACATCGACACCGTTCTGCTGGACATGGACGGCACGCTGCTGGACCTGCATTTCGACAATCATTTCTGGCTGGAGCATCTGCCTCAGCGTTATGCCGAGTTGCACGGGGTGAGCCGGGCCATGGCCGAGATGGAATTGCAGCCGCTGTTTGAACGCAACGCCGGCCAGTTGCAGTGGTATTGCCTGGATTTCTGGAGCGCCGAGTTGAAGCTGCCGGTGCGCGAACTGAAACTGGAAACCGCCCATCTGATCGCTTTGCGCCCGGATGCGGACACGTTTCTGGAGGCAATCAAAAAGGCCGGCAAGCGGGTGGTGATGATCACCAATGCGCACCGTGATTCACTGTCATTGAAACTGGAAAGAATTGAATTGGCGCCGTACTTCGAGCGGCTGATCAGCTCTCACGATTACGGCTTCCCCAAAGAGAATCCGCAGTTCTGGGAGGCATTGCAGGCGGATATCGGCTTCGATCCGGCGCGCAGCCTGTTTATCGACGATACGTTGTCGATCCTGCGCAGTGCGCGGGATTTCGGGGTCACGCATTTATTGGCAGTGAGTGAGCCGGACAGCCGCAAGGGGCCGAAGGACACGGCGGAGTTTGCAGCGGTGGTTGATTATCGGGAGTTGATCGCAGGGCTTTAGACCGAGTCGTCTGCTTCGCGAGCAAGCCCGCTCCCACATTTTGATCGCAGTCTAATGTGGGAGCGGGCTTGCTCGCGAAGGCCATCACCCGGTTTAGAGGCTTACTCTGGAATCCGCAACGACTGCCCCGGATAAATTTTGTTCACATCCTTGAGCATCGGCTTGTTGGCCTCGAAGATTTTTTGATACTTGTTGGCATCGCCATACACGCGCAAGGAGATCGCACTCAGGGTGTCGCCCTTCACCACCGTGACAAAGGTGGCAGCCTTCACCACCGGCCCGGTCACAGTAATCTGGTCATCCACGCTACCAACACCAGCGATATTGCCCACCGCCAGCAGGATCTTTTCCTTCTCTTCCTGGCTCGCCACTTCACCGGTCACGGTGACCTTGTCACCGTCCACGGTGGCCTGCACATCCGGATTTCCCAGGCCGACCTTGCTGATGTGCTCCTTCAACTGTTCGCTGGCGTTGGCATTGCCCGGCGTCAGCAGATCGATAAGCTTTTCGCCTGCTTCTTTCACAAAGCTAAAAATACTCATGGTGCACTCTCCTTGGTTTAAAAGTTCCAGACGCAAAAGCCTAGTCCAAGGTTGCAACCCTCGGCTCCCACCCGACCAATGACGCCGCTTGCCCCCAAGCGCTAGAATCCCGACCTACCCGCGCCCTGGAGCGAAGATGGACATCAAGCAGCTGAAATTCCTCATCGCCCTCGACGAAACCCGGCACTTTGGCCAGGCCGCTGCGCGCTGTCACATTACCCAGCCGACCCTGTCCATGCGCCTGCGCAGCCTCGAAGAAGAACTCGAGTTGCCGTTGGTCAACCGTGGGCAACGTTTTGAAAGCTTTACCGCGCCGGGCGAAAGGGTATTGGCGTGGGCACGCACGGTGCTGGCGGCGTATGACGGATTGCAGGCAGAAGCCGCCGCCTGTCGCGGCAACCTGGTCGGTACGTTGCGCCTGGGCGTGGTGCCATTATCGAGTTTCGATCCGCTGCCCTTGCTGCAACGATTGCACGCCGAACACCCGAACCTGCGCTTCGAACTCTCGGCGCTGAGCTCCGAACAGATCCTCGAACAACTGGCGAACAATCGCCTGGACCTTGGTGTGTCGTACCTGGATCGTCTGGACGCCGAACGTTTCGATTCCCTGGCCTTCAGCGTCACCCGCATGGGCCTGCTTTATGATCAGCGCTTCTTCACGTTCGGCGAGGCGCCGCTGAGCTGGGAATCGCTGATCGAACTGCCACTGGGCATGCTCACCAGCGGCATGCATTTTCGCCAGTCCATCGATCACAATTTCCACAGCCGCGGCCTCACACCGCAGCCACTGTTGCAGACCGATGCCGTGCATCAACTGTTACAAGCTGTGCACGGTGGTTTGTGTTGCGCCGTGATGCCGCTGGACGGTGGCCTGGAAAATCTCACTGACCATCTGCGCTTGCAACCCATCGAAAACGCCCAGACCCTCGGCCGGCTAGGGCTGATCATGCGTCGTAGCGCGCCGCGCTCGGCGCTGGCGGAAGCCTGTTTCGCGATCTATCAGAAATCACCGACAGACTCTTGATCGACGTCATCTATCAGCAGATCAGTATTAGCGATTAGACGCGACATCTTGACGCGCCTAGGCTTAAAGCTGACCAAAACGTCGGTGATGCCTGATGAAAGCCAAGCGCCCAGCCTGCGCGGCGCCTGCTCTCGAAACGCCAGCGCCCGCTGCCAGCCAGACCTACAGTTACAGCGATCTTCAATACGCCGAATCGGCCAGCACCGCGCTGGCCGAGGAAGTCGCGTTGGCGATTGCCTATAACGGCATCAGTCAGGCGGTGATGCTGGTGACGCCGACGGACCTGGAAGACTTCATCGTTGGTTTCAGCCTCGGCAGCGGCATCATCGAAGACGCCTCCGACATTTATGACCTGCAACTGAGCGGGTTCGGGTCGGCGCAGTATGCGCAAGTGACCATTGCCAACCGCGCCTTCTGGAACCTCAAGCAGCAGCGTCGTCAACTGGCGGGCACAAGTGGTTGCGGGCTCTGCGGGGTCGAAGCGGTCGAGCAGGCATTGCCCGATCTCAACGTGCTGCCCGGCGCACCTTTGCCTCCCGCCGCATGGCTCGACGGTCTGCGCCAACGCATCGGCGCGTTTCAACCGCTCGGCCAGCATTGCGGCGCGGTGCATGCGGCGGTGTTCATGAACGGCCAAGGCGAATTGCTGCTAGGCCGCGAAGACATTGGTCGTCACAACGCTCTCGACAAGCTGATTGGCGGGCTGATCCGGCAGAAGATCCCGACCACCGGCGGTCTGGCGATTGTCACCAGCCGTTGCAGCCTCGAATTGATCCAGAAAGTCTTGCGCGCCGGCATTCAGACCCTGGTCAGCCTGTCGGCGCCCACGGTTCTTGCCGTGCAATGGGCCCGTCGTCACAACCTGAACCTTATCCATCTGCCACAGAAGAATGCGCCGCGGGTCTACAGCCCGGCATTGGAGAATCAAGCGTGAGTCAACATCGTCAAGCCGACCAGAAACCCGTCCCCCGCTACAAGCCCTACAAAGGCCCGGCCGGTGGTTGGGGTGCGCTGATTAGCGTGGCCCAGGCCTGGTTGACCAGCGACAACGCGCTGAAAAACCTCCGCATCATGCTCAAGACCAACCAGAACGGCGGCTTCGACTGCCCCGGTTGCGCTTGGGGCGATTCTCCGGAAAAGGGCATGGTGATGTTCTGTGAGAACGGCGCCAAAGCGGTGAACTGGGAAGCGACCAAACGCCGTGTCGACGGAGCATTCTTTGCGAAGCACAACGTCAGCGCGTTGCTGGAACAGAGCGACTATTGGCTGGAATATCAGGGTCGGCTGACCGAGCCGATGAGCTACAACGCCAAAACCGATCGCTACCAACCGATCAGCTGGGATGACGCCTTCGCCCTGATCGCCAGGCACCTGCGCGGTTTGTCGAGCCCGGATCAGGCCGAGTTTTACACCTCGGGCCGCGCCAGCAACGAAGCGGCGTACCTGTATCAATTGTTCGTGCGCGCCTACGGCACCAACAACTTCCCTGATTGTTCGAACATGTGCCATGAAGCTAGCGGTGTCGCGTTGGCGCAAAGTGTCGGCGTCGGCAAAGGCACCGTGACGTTCGGCGACTTCGAACACGCCGATGCGATTTTCGTCTGGGGCCAGAACCCCGGCACCAACCATCCACGGATGCTCGAACCGCTTCGCGAAGCGGTGAAACGCGGCGCGCAAGTGGTGTGCATCAATCCGCTGAAAGAACGTGGCCTGGAGCGTTTCCAGCACCCGCAACACCCGATCGAAATGCTCACCAACGGCGACAAACCGACCAACACCGCGTACTTCCGCCCGGCATTGGGCGGCGACATGGCGGTGTTGCGCGGCATGGCGAAGTTCCTGCTGCAATGGGAACGCGACGCGCAGAAGACCGGTGAGTCCGCCGTGTTCGATCACGATTTCCTCAATGAGCACAGCGTCAACGTTCTGGAATACCTCGGCACCGTCGACGACACCCCGTGGGAGCAGATCGTCGAGCAGTCCGGCCTGACGCTCGTGGAAATCGAGCAAGCGGCGCGCATGTACACGAAAGGCAAGAACGTGATCATGTGCTGGGCGATGGGCATCACCCAGCATCGCCATTCGGTGCCGACCATCCAGGAAATCGCCAACCTGATGCTGCTGCGCGGCAACATCGGTCGGCCGGGCGCTGGCCTGTGCCCGGTGCGTGGCCACAGTAACGTGCAGGGCGACCGCACGATGGGCATCAACGAGCGTCCGCCGGTGGCATTCCTCGATTCCCTGGAGCGTCGCTTCCAGTTCAAGGTGCCGCGCGACAACGGCCACAACGTGGTCGAGGCGATTCATGCCATGGCCGAAGGTCGTGCCAAAGTCTTCATCGGTCTGGGCGGCAACTTCGCCCAGGCCACGCCAGACAGTCCGCGCACCTTCCAGGCCCTGAGCAATTGCGACCTGACGGTACAGATCAGCACCAAGCTCAACCGCAGCCATTTGGCTCACGGCAAAGACGCGCTGATCCTGCCGTGCCTGGGGCGCACCGACATCGATTATCAGACCGAGGGCGCGCAGGCGGTGACCGTGGAAGATTCGTTCAGCATGGTCCACGCCTCTAATGGTCAGCTGCAGCCGCTGTCGAACCAGATGCGCTCCGAGCCTGCGATTATCGCCGGCATCGCTGCGGCGACACTGGGCAGCAAACCGGTGGACTGGAACTGGCTGGTGGCCGATTACGGGCGCATCCGCGACCTGATCGCTGACACCATTCCGGGCTTCAGAGACTTTAATGAGAAGATCCAGAACCCGGGCGGTTTCTACCTCGGCAACAGCGCCGGCGCTCGTCGCTGGAATACGCCCTCGGGTCGCGCCAGTTTCCGCCCGAACGCACTGCCCAAGGATCTGGTGCACGAGCGCACGCGCGCCACAGGCATGTTGCCGGACCTGATCATGCAGTCCATGCGTTCACACGATCAGTACAACACCACCATTTATGGGCTTGATGACCGCTATCGCGGAGTGAAAGGACAGCGGGATGTGCTGTTTGTGAACGAGGCGGACATCATTCGCCTGGGGTTCAAGCCGGGGCAGAAAGCCGATATCGTTTCAATCTGGGACGATGGCAGGGAGCGTCGGGTGAAAGGCTTCACGCTGCTGGCGTTTGATATTCCTGCGGGGCAGGCTGCTGCGTATTACCCGGAAGTGAATCCGCTGGTGCCGCTGGAGAGCACCGGGGACGGCAGCCATACGCCGACATCGAAGTTTGTGGCGATTCGGTTGGAAGCGGCGAGTGAGACTGGGTTGATCATGGCTAGGTCGGCGTAACGCGGCGTCTGATCTATCGCCATCGCGAGCAAGCTCGCTCCCACATTTGATCTGCGTCGAGCACGAATCCACTGTGGGAGCGAGCTTGCTCGCGATGGCGGAAGCAATGCCAACGAATCTTCCGGATCGAACACTTTTCAAGCGCCCACAAAAAAGGCCGTTTTTTCACAAAAACGGCCTTTCCGAAGTAGCTAAAGACTGGCAAAAAACACTTAAGTTCCGCCCAAAAAACAGCAACTTAGGTATATCTTTTGAAGCCGTGTCATTCGTCGGATTTCGATTGTAAGCGCCAGGACTCAGCCTCAGGATCGCGCCGTCATCCCCTTGAGGTTCCTCTATGAAGTTCTCCTCGATTCTCTTGTTGTCCCTTGGCCTGGTCAGTGGCTTCGCTTCTGCCGGAGGCACCACCGAAGCAGGTGTGGGCGGCGCATTGGGCGGGGTTTTGGGCTCGGTCGTCGGTCAATCGCTAGGCGGCAACACAGGTTCAACCATTGGCGCAGCCTTGGGTGGCGCGGGTGGTAGCGCAGTCGGCGCAGACAAACGCAGCCGTGGCGAAGCAGCCATTGGCGGTGCGTTGGGCGCAGCGGGCGGTAACGTGGTCGGCCGCAGCATGGGCGGCACCACCGGCAGCCTGATCGGCTCCGCAGCAGGTGGCGGCGCCGGTGGCGCGCTGGGCAACTACATGGGTAACAAGAGCGATGACGAAGATAATCGTCGTAGCCGTGGCGATCGCCGTTACCGTGATGGGCACCATGATCGTGGCCACCACTACGGGCATCGCAAGCACAAGCACAAACATCGCTACCACGACGACTGAGGCCTGAGTCGCCTCGTTGACCGGTAGATCAAAAAATCGCAGCCCACGGGCTGCGATTTTTTTTGCCCGTCAAACCACCAACCGCTCCAGCGCCCCGCGTAACCCCGCAGGAATCGCCACCGGCTGATTCGACGCCCGATCCACAAACACATGCACGAAGCGCCCTGCCGCGCAGGCTTCGTCCTCACCGGCCTTGAACACCGCCAGTTCGTATTGCACCGAACTGTTGCCCAACTTGCCCACCCGCAAACCGATCTCGATCCGGTCGGGGAAAGCGATAGAGGCAAAGTAATCACAAGCCGAACTCACGACAAAACCCACCACTTCGCCGTCATGAATATCCAGGCCGCCGACTTCGATCAGATAGGTGTTCACCGCCGTGTCGAAGAAGCTGTAATAGATGACGTTGTTGACGTGACCATAGGCATCGTTGTCGTGCCAGCGCGTGGTGATGGGCTGGAAGTGCGGGTAGTCGGTGCGTTGGGGCATCGGGTTGGACATCAATGTCGGTTCCTTGAGTTGGATGGTCAGTCTAAAGCGAAAGCCGCGTCGTACTCATCGCGAGCAAGCTCGCTCCCACATTAGATGTTCAGTGAGCACAGCATTAGTGTTCGCCTGAGATCCACTGTGGGAGCGAGCTTGCTCGCGATGAGGCCATCAGAGGCACTACTTCAATCAGCGGTCAGAAAACTCCTTACCTACCGCAGCCAACTCCCCAATCAACCGCGCCGGTTGCCAGTGATCACCCTGCCTGGTTTCCAGCGCCATCAACCGCTGATGTATATCCGCCAAGCCCTGCTGATCCGCCCAGGCCATCGGCCCGCCCTTGTCCGCCGGGAAACCATAACCGTTGAGGTACACCAGATCGATGTCATGTGCCGATGCGGCAATCCCTTCCTGAAGAATCTTCGCCCCTTCGTTGACCAGTGCCAGCAAGCAGCGCTCCAGAATTTCCTCAGGTGCGATTTCGCGACGCTGGAAGCCCAATCCTTCGCTGACTTCCAGCACCAGCGCATCCACCTCCACATCGTGCTCAGCCTGGCGACTGCCCGCTTCGTAGTGGTAATAACCGTTGCCACTCTTCTGGCCAAACCGGCCCATTTCGCACAGACGGTTATCCACTTGAACTTCCGGCGCGTCCTGCCGTTTGCCCGCCAGTTCCCGAGCCCGCCATCCCAGGTCGATGCCAACCACGTCGTACATGCGGAACGGCCCCATGGCGAAACCGAAGCCCTGCAGCGCCGCATCCACCTGATAGGGATACGCGCCCTCCAGCAACATCTTGCGCGCTTCGAGTACGTAGGTATTGAGCATGCGGTTGCCGATGAAACCCTCGCAATTGCCCGACACCACGCTGACCTTGCCCATGCGCTTGCCCAGTTCCAGCGCGGCGTCCAGCACCGCATGTGCAGTTTGTGCACCGCGAACGATTTCCAGCAGCTTCATGATGTGCGCCGGGCTGAAGAAGTGCAGGCCCAGCACGTGTTGCGGACGGCGAGTGACGGCGGCAATCGCATCGATATCCAGCGCCGACGTGTTACTCGCCAGGATGGCTCCGGGTTTGAGCAGAGCATCCAGTTCGCGGAAGATTTTCTGCTTGAGCTCGAGGTTTTCGTAGACCGCTTCAATCACCAGATCGACATCGCGGATCGCTGCGTAATCGGCGGCCGCCGAAATCCGTGCGATACGAGCGTCCGCTTCGACCTGATCGAACCGGCCTTGGCGCACGTTGTGCGCGTAAGTCTCAGCGACCGACGCCAGTGCCTGCTCAAGCATCTGCGGATTATTATCGACCCACTGCACCGGCAGCCCGGCGTTGGCCAGGCACATGACAATGCCACGGCCCATGGTGCCCGCACCGATCACGGCAGCGCGCTGAATGTTGAACGGTGTCTGGCTCATGGTTGTTCTCTTGTTGGCGATCCAAAGACAGCCCTCACCATAGTCAGCCACCGGGCATTTTTGAAATTTATTCCTGTGATGGGGGACATTCAGCGGATGGATGCACTATCCGTTAAGCAGTGAGAATCCCTGTGGGAGCGGGCTTGCTCGCGAATACGGTGTGTCATTCAAAATTAATGTCGGCTGACACACTGCTTTCGCGAGCAAGCCCGCTTCCACATTGGACGAATTTCAACTTGGCAAATGCGCTTCAGCCCAGATCCGGACGTCGCCATACGGATAATCCTCCAGCGCCGCAAACCCCGGAATCGACCGTGCCTTGAGCTTGGTAAACAGCGGCACGCTGATCCCGCACAAAAACCGCGTTACGCGCTCGGCGGTGGGAACACTGCCTACGTACTGTTCATGCCTGTGGATAAAAACACCGCACAGCGCCTCGAAGTTTTTATCCACAAGCGCCGGCAACTCAGGTGGTGCGGGCAGCCGCGCCACGTGCCCGTGACACACCGAACAATGCCCACACTGCTGCGGCGCGTTGTCGTCGCCAAAATACTCCGCCAGGCGATAACCCAGGCAGTGATCAGTGGCGAACAGATCCAGCATGGCGTGGATCCGCGCGATCTCGGTTCGTTCGTGCCGGGTGAAATATGCGTGCAGTTCGGCACTCAAGGCCTGACTGTCGAAATCCGTTTGCAGCAGGCTGTAGACCTCGGTCATTTGTTTGCTTTCCAGTTCGACCCATCCTTTCTCCTGGAAATAATCCAGCGCCTTGACCACCCGGCTGCGTTCGGCCTGATGCTGCTCGTACAACGCATCAAAATTAACCGTAGCCCAGGTCCGCGCGCGAGTGGAGGTCTGGATGATTGCCGCAACGAAGTCCCTGCGCTCACCCTCGAAGCGAGCCAGCAATTCTTCCGGTTCCTGCAAATATTTGAAGCGATACTCAGCGTAATAGGCATATCGCGGCGCGATGATTCCGCGCAGTTCCAATTGCACCAACAAGGTTTTGAGCGGTAGCTGACGAATGTTGCTTTGGTCCGCCAGAGGTCCCAGCAAAAACTCCCATTGCTCCTCGGGTGCAGAGGCTTGCAACTCGTCTAGCACGAAGCGAATGCCGTCCAGTTCCGGCGTATCGCCATAAACGAAGTTTTCGAGCACGTTGAGGCTGTCGCGGTTGGCCAATACCAGACAATCCGACGGCTGTCCGTCACGCCCGGCGCGGCCGATTTCCTGGCTGTAGTTTTCGATGGATTTGGGCAGGTCGAAATGCACCACGTTGCGGATGTCGCTCTTGTCGATGCCCATGCCAAACGCGATGGTCGCGACGATGCAATTGGACTGTCCGCCCATAAAGCGCTTTTGAATCGCGTCCCGTTGTTCATGGGGCAAACCAGCGTGATAAGCCTCGGCCTGGATGCCGTTGCGCCCCAAGTGTTCGGCGATGTGCTCGGCGGTTTTCTGCAGGGTGACGTAGACGATGCTCGGCTGGCCAAGACGTTCGCGCATCCATTCGACAAGGCGTCGGCGTTTGTCCTGGCCGCGCACCGGCTCCACCAGCAAGTTGAGGTTCGATCGATAGAAACCCGTGGTCACCACGTCTTCAGGGGCGATGGCGAATTTCGCCTCCATGTCCGCGATCACTTTCGGGGTCGCGGTGGCGGTCAGCAGCAACGCCTGAGGGATTTTGAACTGACGCTGGTAGTCCGGAAGCTTGAGGTAGTCAGGACGGAAGTTGTGGCCCCACTCCGAGATGCAATGCGCCTCGTCCACCACCAGCAGCGAGATAGGCACTTGCTGCAAAAAATTGCGGAAGCGCTCGTTCTTCAGACGCTCCACGGAAACCATCAGAATCTTCAATTCTCCCGACTTGGCGCGGGCCATCACGTCACTGGCGTCGTCGCGGCTCTGGGCCGAATCGATGCTGCCCGCCGCGATACCGTGACGCTGAAGAAACGCCAACTGATCCTGCATCAATGCCAACAACGGCGAGACCACCAGCGTCAGGTGCGGCAGCAACATCGCTGACATCTGGTAACAAAGGGACTTGCCTGAACCCGTGGGGAAAATCGCGGCCGCCGAGCGTCCGGCCAGTACAGCGCTGACCACCGCCTCCTGGCCGGGCCGAAACTGTGGATAACCGAAAACCTGTTCCAGGGTGTCGTGCATAAGCTGTCACTCCGTTGACCGCTGCGAAGCCCAAAGCCTAGCCGGTGATCGCAACGAGTCGAGAAAAGGTCGGGGGCAAAAACGATACGGGATGATACAGCGGATGGCGTGATGGAATTACAAGGCTTGAGGAATGGGGCGGCTGTCAGATCGATATCGCGAGCAAGCTCGCTCCCACATTTGATCCTCAATGAATTCAGATTTTGTATACGACCCGGAACCATTGTAAGAGCGAGCTTGCTCGCGATGACGCCAGCCCAGTCACCACAATAATCATGAAATGACTCACGGCACCAACACCGCCACCCACAGCTGCTCATTCAACGCCTGCTCATGGAACACCTGGCTTTTGCTCGCCCACGCCGCGTGGGCTGGGCTGATTTCGCCGGTAAACGCTGCCGCCAACTGACGCAAATCAGCGACGCTTCGCACACGCGGGCAGAACGGTTCGCCGTCGCAGTTTTGACTGGCGTTGCGGTAGGTGGTCAGCAACCGATCCCACAAGCCATCACGCACCTGGCGTACAGACTTGAGCTTCAGCGCCTGCACGCCCAAGCGCTGTTTCAGACCCTGTTCGTCCAGCGCTTCGCTGGCCAGCAGCGCCTTGCCGAACATCAACACCTCGGCGCGAGAGGCGGTGTCCATGTTCGCCTGAGTGGTGAGCGCGTCCGGCCATCCCGTGCGGTCCATGTTGGCGAGCACCATCGAGTGACCCGCGTCAGCCGCACCAGTCAAACGACAAACACCCGCCCATAACAACAAAACCGAGGCCATACGTTGCCACTGCATACCTAATTCCTTTTAAGTGCTTAAACAGGCATTTTCGAAATGCCCTACATATTCTGGCGCGCACGATACAGAGGTTTGCTGCGCCGCGCCTGACAAACACGTAGGAAATTTCAGCTGTAAGGGTTTCGATGAAAAAAACCTCGGAAAACGTGTAGGGCTAACACCCGAAGACCAGTAAACCCCCTACAAACTGTGTCGATTGCGGCCGTATTGCCGCAACGCGTCCTCCGCTTCATAGTTTTCGTCGGGGCTGAAACAGTGTGTCGGCCTGCCAGACTTCCTACAGGACTGACCCAGATGCAAGACCGCTATTGCCCACTCAAAAGCAGCTACAGCGACACCCCGGTCCTCGTCATTGACACCGAGGCCGATCCGCACGAAATCCTCGACGCCGCCCGCCAACGCATCCGCGCCGCCAGCGACTTGCTCGAAACGCTTTACTGTCTGTGCTTCAAACAGTCGGACGCGAGCGACATACCCAACATCGTCAGTGCGCTCTACCTGCTAACCCAGGACGGCAACGAACTCCTCGAAATCGCCCGCCAACGCCTCCCGAAAATCACCGCTGGCTAATACCCCACCACAATCCCCTGTGGGAGCGAGCTTGCTCGCGATGAACGATAACGCGGTGTACCTGGGTATAAACAAACCAGAGAAATTCGCCTGGGGATAAGTCCATAGGCAACGCCCTATCAAAGCTTCATCCCGGTCCTACAACAGAAGACACCTTGTCGCCTATCGCCGACCGGCGGCTCGTATCTATAGTCGGATCGTCGCTGCCAAATCAGCGACTCGGGTTTGGTCACCTGAATTTGCGAGAAAACTTACGCATGGCCTTGTATGCTGCCGGCTTCTTTTTGTCGGCACGCTATATGGCGGCTGTGTTTGGGACGCTTCTGCGTACCTGGGTTCTTCTCTCCCTGGTTGACCAACCTGAACACAGTCCGCCACCCGTCGTTTGGTCACGATGATGGCGGTTCTCCAGATACATAAAAGAGAACAACCAAATGAACAAATTGAACCCGTTCCCCGATCGCTACCGCCCACTCAAAACCAACCTAACCGATACCCCGGCCCTGATCATCGACACAGAAGCCAACCCCCAAGACCTCCTCGAAGCCGCCCTCCAGCGCGTCCGAGCCTCCAGCGAACTGCTCCGAACCCTGCACTGCCAAAGCTTCGAGCAAGGCGATCTCGAAAACATCCCGCACATCACCCACGCGCTCTACCTGTTGGCCCAAGACGGCTGCGACCTGCTCACAGTCGCCCAACAACGCATGATGGGCTGGAAAGCACCAACCTAAGACACCGTGATCACGGGGCATCCATCTTCACTGAGAGCTGGATGCCCACGAAAAAGGATATTAATTCCTACATCCTTAATGGAGGCAGAAGATTGCAAACTATTATTGATTGCGTAGCATGTGAGCCACTGATCAGCCATGGGCTCCTTCTTATGACTACCGAAACGATCGATCACAGCACGCTCGTCAAACTGGTCGAAAGCGGCGCTGTTAACGCCGCTCACATTTTCGCCAAGCAAGGTGGGTGGGTGGTCCAAGTTCGACATGGATCAAAATTGCATTCCCTGACAGCGCAACGTAGCCAGCAAATTCGCCTATTTAAGCGACTCGAAACTCTGGTGATCTATTTGCAAGGAATAGGCATCAGTCATTTCGATGTCGATACATCGGACTATGACCCTCTACAAGTAAAAACCTATTCGCGCCCTGACCGCTCCGAGGCATTGAAGCAAGCTCATGAAGCAGCTGCTTACGAGGAATGGTTCAAGAAGCAGGTTCAGGCCAGCATTGATGATCCGCGGCCAAGCGTAAGCGACGAAGAGGTCCGCCGAATCTTTGCTGCCAAACGAGATGCCATACGTCAACGAGCGCGCTGATGCGGGTAGTTTGGCGTCCCTCGGCAGTGACTGACCGCGACAACATCATGAATTATATTTGCCAGGACAACCTGAAGCGGCCATTGCTTTAGACGAAGTCTTTGACCTCAAAGCAGAGCAAGCAGGCCAGCATCCCAAGCTTTATAGAAAGGGCAGGATTCTTGGCACTCATGAAATAGTCGCTACACCAAATTACGTTATGGTCTATGTGGTCTTGGCTAGAACGGTAGAAATAATGCGAATACTGCATGCAAAACAACAATGGCCGTAACTAGGTAAACCAACAGTCACCCTAAGTTTTGAGGGTTTAAAGAACTCTCCGACGGATCGGCTCAACTGCACGTTATGTGAAAGGAGGCGCTGAACGCATCAGCGCCAGCCTTTCCTCCAACGGACGCCATCATGAACCTCGCCCCCAACTTCCCCGACGACCACGCTATGCACCTGCTCATGTAGCCCGTTGACCGTCGGCACCTCTACAAAGCGATCAAGGTGCAACGGTGGGATACACAGGCATTGGAAAACATCTTGCGAACACATAAGTGCCATTATTCTGGCTGTTTAGCACGATTTCAGTTGGAATAATAGCAGTTTCGCAATCCATCGAGCTAGCCCAGCACATCAATACATAAGTGCTACTATTCTGGCAGTTAAGTTTGAAAAATGAAGGAATAACGGCACATGGCAAATAAAACAGCGCCACTCCTGCCCGCAGCAGCCAAGCTGCTCTCTGAGTTTGGCGAGCGGCTGAAACTCGCTCGGCTGCGCCGCAAGCTGACAGCCAAGCAAGTCGCCGAGAGGGCTGGCATGTCCCTGACGACGCTGCGCTCTCTGGAATCGGGTGGATCAGGTGTGACGATGGGCGCTTATTTATCAGTGATGCAGGTGCTGGGGCTGGAGAAAGATTTGAGCAAGCTCGCCGCAGTGGATGAGCTGGGCCGCCAACTGCAAGACGCTCAATTGATCCCAAGAGCGAACCTCACAGTCAATAAACGCCAACGAGCACGCAGTGTGACTCCCGCAAAGACATCGCCACCTATCCGCGACAGGGAGACGAGGGCAGCTGATAGTCCCACCTCAAAATCGGACCTTTCTGCTGATTTCCCTTTGAATACTCACTCTTTATCCAGTTTATTAACCAAGAAAAAACCTAAACCTACGATGGGTAAAAAATGACACGGATCGCGGTGTATGCCGATTGGGAGTCCTTGAATGGCCCGAGGCGTCTGGGGTTCCTCCATGCCAGAAAGGCTCGCTCCAGCAATGTATTCGAGTTTGAGTACGACGCCGCAGCATTAGCCGATCCCGAATTGAATTTCACATCGCTGGATCCGCGCATCGGGCTCTTCGAAGGCAAACAGTTTCCCGGTCAACATCAAACCCGGTTTGGCGTTTTTGCCGACTCAAGCCCTGATCGATGGGGCCAATTGTTAATGAAGCGGCGCCTGGAGCGAGACATCCGTGAAGAGTTAGCGCCTCAAGGCACCAAACTCTACGAATCGGATTTCCTTTTAGGCGTTCATGACGTCTATCGGGTCGGCGCACTCCGCTACAAGCTCAATGACGAAGGCAGCTTTCTGGATGATCGCGATGGTTTGGCTGCTCCTCCTTTCGTCGAATTACGCGCATTAGAGGAAGCAAGTCGCGCTTTGGAAAGCGATCCGGACAACACATCTCCCGATGGGCGCGAGTGGCTGAGGATGCTGATAGCACCCGGTGGTTCACTAGGAGGCGCCAGACCCAAAGCCAGCGTTGCTGACGAGCGTGGTCATTTGTGGATCGCCAAGTTTCCGAGCACTCGCGATGACTATGACGTCGGCGGCTGGGAAATGGTGGTCAATGCCTTGGCAAATCATTGTGGCTTGCGGGTCGCGACCGGCACTGCGCGACGTTTTGCGAGTGATCATCACTGCTTCATGGTCAAGCGCTTCGACCGTACCGAACAGGGTGGCCGATTGCATTTTGCTTCAGCCATGACCATGACCGACCGTGTTGACGGTGACGACGCATCGGTAGGAGCCAGCTACCTTGAGTTAGCAGAAGTGCTCATGGAGCATGGCTCGGAAGCCAACGCGGATCTTCGCGAGTTGTGGTCTCGTATCGTGTTCAACATCCTGGTTTCCAATACCGACGATCACATGCGCAACCATGGTTTCATTCTTGATGCAGGTCGTGGATGGCGTCTGTCCGATGCCTACGACATGAACCCGGTAGCACACGCCGATGGTTTAAAGCTCAACGTCACAGATGCGGACAACGCTTTGGACCTTGAGCTCGCTCGCGAAGTGGCCGAGTACTTTCGGGTAAGCCGTGCAGATGCTGAAGAAATTATTGAGAGCTTCAAAGAGGTCGTCAGCCAGTGGCCAACTCTGGCTGGTGCGCTAGGGCTATCGAAACGTGAGCAAGACAGCATGGCGTCGGCGTTTCGTCTTGCCGGCAATTGACCCGGACATTAGTTGGCGCTCACAAAAAAGCCGCCCCAAAGGGCGGCTTTCTCATTCCATCAAACCAATCTTACAACTTCGGCCCAGCCGCCTTGATCGCGTCGCTCACTTCAAACTTCTTGAAGTTCTCAACAAACAACCCAGCCAGTGCTTTAGCGGCTTCATCATAAGCAGCCTTGTCAGCCCAGGTATTACGTGGGTTCAACAGGCCAGTCTCAACGCCCGGTACGGCCAGTGGCACGTCGAGGTTGATGGTGTCGAGGTGTTCGGTTTCAGCACCGATCAACGCGCCACTCTGGATCGCTGCGATGACGCCGCGAGTGGTCGGGATGTTGAAGCGTTTGCCGACGCCGTAGCCGCCGCCGGTCCAGCCGGTGTTGACCAGGTAGACCTTGGAGCCGAAGCCGCGGATGCGTTTGATCAGCAGTTCTGCGTATTCGCCAGCCGGACGCGGGAAGAACGGTGCGCCGAAGCAGGTGGAGAAGGTCGACTTGATGCCGCTGCCGGAACCCATTTCGGTCGAGCCCACCAGTGCGGTGTAGCCGGACAGGAAGTGGTAGGCCGCTTGTTCTTCACTGAGGATCGAGACGGGCGGCAGTACGCCGGTCAGGTCGCAGGTCAGGAAGATCACAGCGTTTGGCTCGCCACCGAGGTTTTTCTCGGAACGCTTGGCAACGTGCTCCAGCGGGTAGGCGGCGCGGCTGTTCTGGGTCAGGCTGACATCGGCGTAGTCGGCGTGCTTGGCGTCGTCGATCACGACGTTTTCCAGGACTGCGCCGTGCTTGATGGCTTTCCAGATGACCGGCTCGTTCTTCTCGGACAGGTCGATGCACTTGGCGTAGCAACCGCCTTCGATGTTGAAGACAACGCCTTCGCCCCAGCCGTGTTCGTCGTCACCGATCAGGTAACGGCTTTCGTCGGCGGACAGTGTGGTTTTGCCAGTGCCGGACAGACCGAAGAACAGAGTCACGTCGCCCGCTTCGCCAATGTTGGCGGCGCAGTGCATCGGCAGCACGTCGGCGGCCGGCAGCAGGAAGTTTTGCACTGAGAACATGGCTTTCTTCATTTCACCGGCGTAACGCATGCCGGCGATCAACACTTTCTTCTGGGCGAAGTTGAGGATCACGCAACCGTCGGAGTTGGTGCCGTCACGCTCTGGTACGCACTCGAAGTTGGCAACGTTGAGAACCTGCCACTCTTCACGGCCAGCCGGGTTGTACTGGGCCGGATTGATGAACAGGCAACGACCGAACAGGTTCTGCCAGGCAGTCTGGGTGGTCATCTTCACGGCCAGGTAATGATCTTCCGACGCGCCTACATGCACGTGGGAAACGAAATGTTCTTGCGCGTTGTTGAACGCCTCGACGCGAGCCCACAAGGCATCGAACTTGTCGGCCGGGAACTTGCGGTTGATCGGGCCCCAGGCGATAGCGGCCTGAGTGGTCGGCTCTTCAACGATGAAGCGATCGACTGGCGAGCGACCGGTACGGTGACCGGTGCGAACAACCAGCGCGCCGGTATCGGCAAGCTCGCCTTCACCGCGATTCAGGGCTTCTTTAACCAGATCATCAACACTCAGATCGGTGTACACGGCGTTATTGGCTTGCGTCATGAGGTTCCCCGTCGGCCAGTGGCCGAGTGCTCCAAACGTTTTGTAGTAGAAAGTCGTGCACTACTACCGCGAAAAAAGTGGGCCGGATTATGCCAGAAAAGCCCAAAAAAAGTAGGGCCCTCCCGTCGTTACGGCGTTATTCCGGCACTAACCAGTGAATTTACCTGCACTGAACCGTTTTAGTGACGGGTATCTGACGGTGTCTCGACGCCCGCACCGGCGAACAATTGAGCAATATCGGCGGCGTCGAACAGGTAACGCTGGTTGCAGAACTGGCAATCGATTTCAATGTTGCCACCGTGTTCGATGACCAGTGCCTGGGCATCTTCCAGACCCAAACTGACCAACGCATTGGCAGAACGTTCGCGCGAGCAGCTGCAACGGAAGCGCAGTTTTTGCACATCGAACAGCCGGACCTGCTCTTCGTGGTAGAGGCGATGGAGCACGGTTTCGTTGTCCAGGCTGAGCAATTCATCGGCGGTCAGGGTGCTGGCCAGTGCAGTGACATGCTGCCAACTGGCGGCGCGTTCTTCTTCGTCTTTCAGACGGTCGGCGGGCAATTGCTGCAGCAACAGGCCACGGGAACGACGGCCATCAGCGTACAGCCAGAAACGCGTGCCCACCTGTTGGGACATGACGAAGTAGTTAGTGAAGCACTCCGACAGGGTTTCGCCATCCAGGTCGACGATGCCCTGATAACGCTGGCCTTGGGTCGGGTCGACGGTCAGCGCCAATACGCCGTTGGGCATCAGGTCGGCGAGGGTTGCGTCGGGGGCGATCTGGTCGGCCTCGTAACGGGCGAGGCCACGGATCTCGCGCTCACTGGAGCATTCGATCATCAAAAGTGGCACCGGGCCATCGGAACGGGCCTGGAGAATCAGCAAACCATCGAACTTCAAGGTGCCTACCAGCAACGACGCCGCGGCAATCAGTTCGCCGAGCAGTTGCGCGACCGGCTCCGGATACGGGTGCTTGGCAAGGACTTCGGCGTAGCTGCGCTCCAACGACACCAGCTCGCCGCGGGTGTCGCTGTCATCGAAGATGAAGCGTTGGGTGTAGTCGGTATCCGGTAGATCGGTCATAGGTCTGGGTATCTGAAGTAATGACAAAAGAACGTGAAAACTGCGTTTCTGCAGCACCGATTGGTGCGCGATGTTCAGCCAAGGGAGGCATTTTATGAACAATCCGGGTTTTGTTCCAAGCAAGGTGAAACGCCCGCCTTTTGGCGCTCTGCAATTTTGTGCCTCTGGTACTGCCGGCCTTCTGGTTATGGCCTACGGGTCGGGTGCCGTGGGTGATTTGCGACGAGTGGCTGTTTCATCTGCTCAATTCGGCGAGTGCTGCGCACTCGATCGCGAGCAAGCGACGCTCCCACAGTGATCGCGTAACATTCGAACAACGCGGTCACTGTGGGAGCGGGCTTGCCCGCAAAGACGTCGGCCCAGACGACACAGAAACATCTGCCTCATTCGTCGTTGCTGCTCCCACGAAACTTAAACAAATCCCGCCGCTGCTTCTTGCTCGGCTTGCCATCGGTGCTCACGCCCAGCGAGCCGGCCTTGCGCATGGCTGCCGCGGCTTCGCGCTTGGCGATGCTGGCGTCGGTTTCGGCGTACAGCATCTGAGCTTCCGGTGCGCCACGACGGACGATCGACAACGCCTGGACCACGACCGTGCGTTCCTCGAACCCCATTCGAATCTGAAATTCGTCGCCGATCCTCGGCTCCTTGCCCGGTTTGCAACGCTCACCCCGGCAGTGCACCTTGCCGCTTTCAATGGCCGCTTTGGCCAAGGCACGTGTTTTGTAAAAACGCGCGGCCCACAACCATTTATCGAGACGGACCTTGTCGTCCTCTTCCTGTTTTTGTGCCACTTGAATTCCTCTTTCCGCCAATAGTCGGAACTGTACTACCGTTTCTATCGGGCGCAAGAACCCGGCCCTCCAGATAGACTGTCGACTTGGCCGGTTCCCCGGCATGGAGTGATCGAGTGACTATATTTCCGTCTTCATTGACCTCGCCGCAGAGCGGTTGCCAGGGCTGTCAGCAAAGCGAGCCGCTGGGCTTCGATTTTGCCTTTGCCTACCAACCGATCGTCGACTTGCGCGATCAGTCGATTTTCGCCCACGAAGCTCTGGTACGCGGCGTTGCCGGAGAAGGTGCACTGTCGGTGCTGGATCAGATTACAGAGGCGAATCGCTACCGCTTCGACCAGCTCTGCCGGACTCGTGCCATTGAAGGAGCGGCCCGTCTAAACATGCAGACACACTTGTCGATCAACTTCATGCCCAACGCGGTATACCGCCCGGAGCTGTGTATTCGCAGCACGCTGGAGGCGGCGAAAAAATACGACTTCCCCATCGACCGCCTGATTTTCGAAACCCTTGAAAGCGAGCACGTAGATAACTATCGCCATTTGACTAATATTCTGCGTGAATACCGCGAATTCGGCTTCAAGACCGCCATCGACGATTTCGGCGCGGGCTACTCGGGGCTCAATCTGCTGGCTGATTTCCAACCGGACCTGATCAAACTCGACATGGCGCTGATCCGCGATGTCGACCGCGATCGTGTTCGTCAGGCTATCGTTCGAGGGATTGTCACAATCTGTGCGGAGTTGAACGTTACAGTCATCGCCGAAGGCATTGAACGCGCCGGAGAACGGGATTTCCTGGCGGACTGTGGAATTTTTCTGATGCAGGGTTACTGGTTCGCCAAACCTGCATTCAAAGCGTTGCCTCAGGTATCGCCTGAAGCCTGGACGCGATAATCGCCGGTTTTTCCTATTGAAGACATTTGACCATTTGACCGTTATCGGTCTGCGTGAGTGGGTGGCGCTCCCTGATCTGGGGGTCGCGGGCCTGCGAGCAAAAATCGACACCGGCGCCAGTACCTCCAGCCTGCATGCCACCGACATCGAGCCGTTCGAACGCGAGGGCGAGAACTGGGTGCGCTTCACCGCGCATCTGGGCACGGTAGTGCAACTGCGTCACCGCCGCTGCGAAGCGCCGCTGGTGACGATGAAAACCATTAAAAGCTCCAACGGCCAGGCGCAGAAGCGCTACGTGGTCAGCACCACCCTGGCCCTCGGTGATCGAGTCTGGCGGGTCGAGTTCACCCTCGCCTGCCGCAAGTCCATGCGATATCGCCTGCTACTCGGCTCCAAAGCCCTGATCGACGGCCAGTTGGTGGTCAATCCGGGCATTAAATATGTACAAGACAAGCCGGTGTTCCCGGTATCTACCTCCTCCACAGGTGTTGCATGAAGATCGCTGTGCTGTCGCGGAACCCGCGTCTGTATTCCACTCGTCGTTTGGTCGAAGCCGGTACCGAGCGTGGCCATGAAATGGTGGTGATCGACACCCTGCGCGCCTACATGAACATTGCCAGCCACAAGCCGCAGATCCACTACCGCGGCAAGCCGCTGGAAGGTTTCGACGCGGTGATTCCGCGAATCGGCGCGTCGGTAACGTTTTATGGCTGCGCGGTGTTGCGCCAGTTCGAAATGATGGGGGTGTTTCCACTCAATGAATCGGTGGCCATTGCCCGATCGCGGGACAAACTGCGCTCGCTGCAATTGCTGTCACGCCGTGGCATCGGCTTGCCAGTCACCGGATTTGCGCATTCCCCGGATGACATTCCCGACCTGATCGACATGGTCAACGGTGCACCGCTGGTGATCAAGGTGCTGGAAGGCACCCAAGGCATCGGCGTGGTGCTGTGTGAAACCGCGACGGCGGCGGAATCGGTGATCGAGGCGTTCATGGGCCTCAAGCAGAACATCATGGTTCAGGAGTACATCAAGGAAGCGGGCGGTGCGGACATTCGTTGCTTCGTGGTCGGCGACAAAGTGATCGCGGCAATGAAGCGTCAGGCCAAGCCCGGGGAGTTTCGCTCCAACCTGCATCGCGGTGGCAGCGCCAGTCTGATCAAGATCACCCCCGAAGAACGCATGACCGCGTTGCGTGCGGCGAAGGTGATGGGCTTGGCGGTGGCGGGTGTGGATATCCTGCGCTCCAATCACGGGCCGTTGGTGATGGAGGTGAACTCTTCGCCGGGGCTGGAGGGGATTGAGACCACCACCGGGAAGAATGTGGCGGGGATCATCATTGAACATCTGGAGAAAAATGGTGGGCCGAATATGACTCGGACCAAAGGTAAGGGCTAACCCGGTCCCCTGTGGCAAAGGAGCCTCCCGCTCGGTTGCGTAGCAGCCGCAAATCCAGACAACCGTGTTTTAGCTACAAGAATACGGTTGGCTGGATTGGGAGTCCTTCGGCCTCCAGCGGGAGCAAGCTCCCTCGCCACAGGGGTGGTGTAAGACGTTTAGACCGCATCCCGCGGCAGCATCAAACCCAACGGTAACCGCACCCGCGCTTCCAGTCCGCCGCCGGACCGGTTACGCAATTCAACATTCCCGCCATGCATCGAAGCAATCCGCTTCACGATGGCCAAGCCCAAGCCTGTGCCCTTCCCTCCGCGAGCACGATCCCCCCGGGTAAACGGATTGAAGATCGCTTCCAGCTCGGACGGATCAATGCCCGCCCCACGGTCCATGACGCTCAGCACCACATACGGCGCGTTCACGTCCCCGGACACATACGCCGCCACTTCGACCCCACTGCCAGCATGATGCAGCGCGTTGCCGATCAGGTTGTTCAGCAGCCGTTTCATCGACACCCGACGCAACGGAAACGGCTGAATCGGCTCCAGTCGCAAGCGAACTTTCTCTTCATTCTGGTTATACGGCGCGGCGACTTCACGCACCAGGTCGGTCAAGTCCACCTCTTCCACCGATTCATCGCGGCCATCGCGAATGAACGCGAGGAACTGGTCGAGAATCGCGTCCATGTCTTCGATGTCACGCACCATGTCGTCCGTCAGGTCGCTGTGGTCGCCCATTAACTCCAAGGACAGCCGCAATCGCGTCAGTGGCGTACGCAAGTCATGGGACACCCCGGCCAGCATCAGCTCGCGCTCGCGGCCAGCCTGTTCGACGTCTTCAGCCATCTGGTTGAAGGCGCGATACACCTCGGTCATCTCACTTGGTGTGTCGCTGATCGGCAGACGCACGCTACGGCCCTGGCCAAGTTGCCTTGCCGCATAGACCAAACGTTTCAACGGTTGATTGAGCTGACTGACGAAGATCCACGCCGAGGCAGTGGACAGCAGGCCGATGGCAAGGAACCAGCCCAGCACGTTCCAGATTTTCTGGCCGCGCAAAGGATGCGGGTACAGCGGCACCTTCAGCCAGCCATCGCCCAGGCTGGGCGCCCGGACCCACAACGCCGGCGGCGAGTGCATGCGCAGTCGCACCTCGGTGTCGGCGCCCAGTTCTGCCTGCATCTGCCGCTGGTAGATCTCGCTGTAAGGCCAGTGTTGCTCGCCTTCCGGCACACCGGTACCCACGACCCGGATCAGGGTCGCGGCTTCGGCAATTTTGTCGCGGTTGTTTTCATCTGCCGCCCAATAGGCGCGCAGCGTCAGGGCGACGCCGTGGCTGTATTGGCGGTCCACCAACACGTCTTCGTTCATCAACAGATAAACCAGGGTCAGCGCCTTGGAGAACAGGACGACGATCAACACCAGCCACAAGGTGCGGGAGAAGAAACTCTGGGGGAACCACACGGGGGTTTTCATGGATAACCGCTACACACTTGCAGGAGCGAGCGATGCTCGCACATTGCGGATCGCGAGTCCGCGGACAACAACATCCGCACGACCCGCTCCTACAAATCGCCGATCACTTGGTGGCGGCGCCATCCGGAACGAACACGTAGCCCACGCCCCAGACGGTCTGGATGTAACGCGGCTTGGACGGATCGGGCTCGATCATCCGACGCAGACGGGAGATCTGCACGTCGATGGAACGCTCCAGGGCATCCCACTCGCGACCACGGGCCAGGTTCATCAGTTTGTCGCGAGTCAGTGGCTGACGCGCGTTCATGACCAGCGCCTTGAGCACCGCGAACTCACCGGTGGTGAGCATGTGCACTTCGTCACCGCGTTTCAGTTCGCGAGTCGCCAGCGACAGTTCGTAGTCACCGAAGGTCACGCTTTCGTCTTCGCTGCCCGGCGCGCCCGGCACCGGAGCGGACTGACGACGCAGGACGGCTTTGACGCGAGCCATCAGCTCATCCGGGTTGAACGGCTTGGCCAGGTAGTCGTCGGCGCCCAGTTCCAGGCCCTTGATACGGCTCAACTCGTCGCCCTTGGCGGTGAGCATGATGATCGGAATCTGATTGTTCGCGCCGCGCAGACGGCGGCAGGCGGTCAGGCCGTCTTCGCCGGGCAGCATCAGGTCGAGGACGACCAGGTTGAACACTTCACGTGCCAGCAGGCGGTCCATTTGTTCAGTGTTCGGTACGGCGCGGGCTCGGTAGCCCTTGCTGACGAAAAAGCGTTCCAGCAGGCTGCTGAGCCCCGGATCGTCGTCAACGATAAGAATTTTTTCGCCTTCAGCAATGTTTGCAGTGCTGCTCATTGGATGCTCCTTTGATCTCGGCGCGCATTATGGCGTAGCTGCCGTTATACGCACCGTGTGCATTGTTAGCAGATTTTTCCTTCACCGCCAGAAATCCGGGCATTGTGCCTACAGCCTGCGATGCCCCCGAATGACACAACGCTGGTTATAATGCGCGGCCTTTTGTGTCAGGCAACGTCTGATCTTTTCTGCGGTGGCCGCTTTTTATTTTCATGGCCGCAGCTGCAATTGTTCGATTTCACGGGTCAACGGGACGCCTGTTGATCCAGGTAGCGGCGCAGGCCAGGCCGCTCAACCAGACTCGCCGGGCCTTTATTCCCATGCCCGCGAGCCTGCTTTCACAATTTGTCAGGTGGTTTTATGGACAGCATCAACAGCCGCATCGCCGAGGAACTCGGCGTCCGCCCACAACAGGTCGAAGCGGCCGTCGCGCTACTCGATGAAGGCTCTACCGTTCCCTTCATCGCCCGCTACCGGAAAGAAGTGACCGGCAGCCTCGATGACATCCAGTTGCGTCATCTGGAAGAGCGTCTGCGCTACCTGCGAGAACTCGACGAACGGCGCATCAGCATCCTCGCCAGCATTCAGGAGCAAGGCAAGCTGACCCCTGCGCTTGAACGCGACATCAAGCTCGCCGACACCAAAACCCGCCTCGAAGACTTGTACCTGCCGTACAAGCAGAAGCGCCGCACCAAGGGCCAGATCGCCCTGGAAGCCGGCCTCGGCGAGTTGGCCGACGGCCTGTTCAACGACCCCACCCTGAACCCGGACACCGAAGCCGCTCGCTTCATCGACGCCGAAAAAGGTGTGGCCGATGTGAAGGCCGCCCTTGAAGGCGCCAAGTACATTCTGATGGAGCGCTTCGCCGAAGACGCCGGTCTGCTGGACAAGCTGCGCAACTACCTCAAGCAGGAAGCCACCCTCAGTGCCCGCGTGATCGCCGGCAAGGAAGAGGAAGGCGCCAAGTTCCGCGATTACTTCGAACACGATGAACCGCTGAAAAGCATGCCGTCGCATCGCGCGCTGGCGATTTTCCGTGGCCGCAACGAAGGTATCCTCAGCTCCGCGCTGAAAGTCGGCGACGAATTGCCGGGCACCATGCACCCGTGCGAAGGCATGATCGGTCAGCAGTTCGGCATTCAGAACCAGAACCGCGCCGCCGACAAATGGCTGGGCGAAGTGGTGCGCTGGACGTGGAAGGTCAAGCTTTACACCCACCTCGAAACCGACCTGTTGGGCGAGCTTCGCGATGGCGCGGAAACCGAAGCGATCAATGTGTTCGCGCACAACCTGCACGACTTGCTGCTGTCGGCACCGGCCGGCCCGCGCGCCACGTTGGGCCTTGACCCGGGCCTGCGCACCGGTTGCAAGGTTGCCGTGGTCGATGCCACCGGCAAGCTGCTGGATCACGCCACGGTTTACCCGCACGTACCGCACAACAAGTGGGACCAGACCCTGGCGATTCTCGCCGCCCTGTGCGCCAAGCATTCGGTGGACCTGATCGCCATCGGCAACGGCACCGCCAGCCGCGAAACCGACAAGCTCGCTGCTGAGCTGATCAAAAAATACCCAGCCATGAAGATGACCAAAGTCATGGTCTCCGAGGCCGGTGCATCGGTTTACTCGGCGTCGGAACTGGCCTCCAAGGAATTCCCGGACCTGGACGTGTCGATCCGTGGCGCGGTGTCGATTGCCCGTCGCTTGCAGGATCCGTTGGCCGAGCTGGTGAAGATCGATCCGAAATCCATTGGCGTCGGCCAGTACCAGCACGACGTGTCGCAACTGAAACTGGCGCGCGGCCTGGACGCGGTGGTCGAGGACTGCGTAAACGCCGTCGGCGTGGACGTGAACACTGCTTCGGTGGCGCTGCTGGCGCGTATCTCCGGCCTCAATGCGACCCTGGCGCAGAACATCGTCAGCCATCGTGACGAGCACGGCGCGTTCAAAACCCGCGCGGCGTTGAAGAAAGTCGCGCGTCTGGGCGAAAAAACCTTCGAACAAGCTGCCGGTTTCCTGCGCGTGATGAACGGCGACAACCCGCTGGACTCGTCCGCGGTTCACCCGGAAGCCTATCCACTGGTGCAGCGCATTGCCGCTGAAACGGACCGCGACATCCGATCGCTGATCGGCGACGCCGCGTTCCTCAAGCGTCTGGATCCGAAGAAGTACACCGACGAAACCTTCGGTCTGCCGACGGTCACCGACATCCTGCAAGAGCTGGAAAAACCGGGCCGCGACCCGCGTCCGGAGTTCAAGACTGCCGAGTTCCAGGAAGGCGTCGAAGACCTCAAGGATCTGCAACTGGGGATGATCCTCGAAGGCGTGGTGACCAACGTCACCAACTTTGGCGCGTTCGTGGATATCGGCGTGCATCAGGACGGTTTGGTACACATTTCCGCGCTTTCGGAGAAATTCATTAAAGATCCGCGTGAAGCGGTGAAGGCCGGTGATGTCGTAAAAGTGAAGGTCATGGAAGTCGATATCCCGCGCAAACGCGTCGGTCTGTCGATGCGCATGAGCGACACGCCGGGCGAGAAAATCGACGGTGCCCGTGGCGCGCGTCCGGGGTCGGCGCCGCGCCAGTCCCAGAACACCGCACCGCGCAAGGAAACCACGGCGGCGGCCCCGGCCAACAACGCCATGGCTTCGCTGTTCGCCAACGCCAAGCAACTGAAAAAACGCTGATGGACATCCCGGCCGGGCTGACCGAAAGCGCGTTTTTCAAGCTGCTGGGCTGCCGGTTGCACAGCCTGGAAACCGGGGTGGCGCAAGTCGCCCTGGCGCTGGAACCACAACTGCGCAATCGCGGCGGCAAGTTGCACGGCGGGGCGTTGTTCAGTCTGGTGGACATTGCCATGGGGCTGGCTTGTTCCAGCACCCACGGCTTTGACCAACAGAGCGCGACCATCGAGTGCAAGATCAATTACATCCGCGCCGTCGCCGACGGTGAAGTGATGTGCACGGCGCGGGTCATTCACCCGGGCCGCCGCACGTTAGTGGTCGAAGCCGACGTGATGCAGGGCGACAAACTCGTCGCAAAAGCACAAGGCACGTTCGCTGTCCTGTAGCTAGCAGTCATCAATTTGAGTTAATTTCGGCAATACGAAACCTGTGGGAGCGAGCTTGCTCGCGATGGCGGTGTATCAATCGAGGTCAATGTTGACTGACACTCCCTCATCGCGAGCAAGCTCGCTCCCACAGGGGATTGCGGCGTTCAAACCTTGGCCGGCTGACAACAGTCCCAAGGGTTCCCAAACCAGGCGAAAACGCCAGTTTCAACTTCACCCTTGTAGACCGTCCTGCCCACCCCCATATTGGGGCGACTGACGCGTGAAGGAATCCAACTTGAGCGAACTTCTCAACCGCCGCCTGGCTCTGCTCGGCGAGCGCGCTAACCTCTCTCTGCTCGAACAGTGTCTTCACGGCATCGAACGTGAATGCCTGCGCGTGACCGGCGAAGGTCGCCTGGCGCAAACGCCGCACCCGGAAGCATTGGGTTCCGCGCTGACCAACGAACAAATCACCACCGACTATTCCGAGTCGCTGTTGGAGTTCATCACGCCCGCCCTGCCCGACCCGGCTGACACCTTGGCGAGCCTGGACAAGATTCACCGTTTTGCCTACAGCAAGCTCGGCAACGAGTACCTGTGGAGTCCGTCGATGCCGTGCCCGTTGCCGGCCGAGGAAGATATTCCGATCGCCTATTACGGCACATCCAATATCGGCAAGCTCAAGTATGTCTACCGCAAAGGCCTGGCCCTGCGCTACGGCAAGACCATGCAGTGCATCGCCGGGATTCACTACAACTTTTCCCTGCCGGAAAAACTCTGGCCGCTGCTCAAGGAAGCGGAAGGTTTTGTCGGCACCGACCGCGACTATCAGTCGTCGGCCTACATTGCACTGATCCGTAACTTCCGTCGCTACAGCTGGCTGCTGATGTACCTGTTCGGTGCCTCGCCGGCATTGGACGCCGGTTTCCTGCGCGGCCGTTCGCACCAGTTGGAACAACTGGATCCGGACACGCTTTACCTGCCGTACGCCACCAGTCTGCGCATGAGCGATCTGGGTTACCAGAGCAACGCCCAGGCCGGTCTGACGCCGTGCTACAACGATCTGGCGAGCTACACCGACAGCCTGCGTAAAGCGGTCGCCACGCCTTACGCGCCGTATGTCGAAATTGGCACGCATCAGGACGGTGAGTGGGTTCAGCTCAACACCAACATCCTGCAGATCGAAAACGAGTATTACTCCAACATCCGTCCGAAGCGCGTGACCTACACCGGCGAACGGCCGATCCAGGCGCTGGTGGCCCGTGGCATTCAGTACGTCGAAGTGCGTTGCCTGGACATCAACCCGTTCCTGCCGATGGGCATCGACCTGACCGAGTCGCGTTTCCTCGATGCGTTCCTGCTGTATTGCGCGCTGAACGACAGCCCGCTGCTGACCGGCATGTCTTGCGGCAACGCGACCTCGAACTTCCTCAGCGTGGTCAAGGAAGGCCGCCGTCCGGGTCTGCAGCTGCAACGCGACGGTCATCCGGTTGACCTGAAAGACTGGGCCGGCGAGTTGCTGGAGAAGATTGCACCATTGGCCGCGATGCTGGATCAAAGTCATGGCGGCGATGCCCACAGCAAAGCGTTGGATGCGCAACTGGCCAAGGTCAAGGATTCGTCCCTGACGCCCTCGGCACAGGTACTGGCGGCAATGGCCGAGCGCAAGGAAAGCTTCAGCCAGTTCTCCCTGCGTCAGAGCCAAACCCATGCGGAATTTTTCCGTAGCGAGCCGTTGAGTGGCGAAGACCAGGCGACGTTTGAAGCACGGGCGCGTTCATCGCTGACTGAGCAAGTGGAGCTGGAGCAGAACGAAGTCGGCGACTTCGATGTTTTTGTCGGGTCGTACCAGGCGAGCATTCTGGCGATTAGCAACTAACTGCAATCCCTGTGATGACAGGGTTTTTCTGTGGCGAGGGGATTTATCCCCGTTGGGCTGCGAAGCAGCCCCCAAAACCGTCAACACGGTATATCAGTTATACCAAATGGACTGGTTTGCGACTGCTTCGCAGCCGAACGGGGATAAATCCCCTCGCCACAAAAGCGATCTGCAACTAGCCTCCCTTAGAATTTTCCGCTCATAAGCTCATTCTAAAAAGTTATTTATTTTTGGATTCTTATATCATTTAGTCTCCTTTTCACGCCGACTCTCGGTCGCCTGACAAGGAGCTTCCCGATGAAACTGACTTCCCCTCTTCGCTTGCTGGTAGCTGCTTCTTTGGCTGCGGCAAGTGTGTTTGCCCAGGCGGCTGACGTCACCGTCGCCTACCAGACCACCGTGGACCCGGCAAAAGTCGCCCAGGCCGACGGCGCCTACGAAAAAGCCACCAACGCCAAAATCAATTGGCGCAAATTCGACAACGGTGCCGACATCATCGCCGCCATCGCTTCCGGTGACGTGCAGATCGGCTACCTGGGTTCAAGCCCTCTCACGGCTGCAATCACTCGTAAAGTCCCGGTTGAAACCTTCCTCATCGCCACCCAGATCGGCGCCGCTGAAGCCCTGGTCGCCCGCGACGGCTCCGGCATCAAGACCCCGCAAGACCTGATCGGCAAGAAAATCGCCGTGCCATTCGTTTCCACCGGTCACTACAGCCTGCTCGCCGCGCTGAAGCACTGGAACATCGACCCGTCGAAAGTCACGGTCCTCAACCTCGCGCCGCCGGCAATCATTGCTGCGTGGAAACGCGGTGACATCGATGCCACTTACGTCTGGGACCCGGCGCTCGGTGTGGCCAAGGAAAACGGCAAAGTGCTGATCACCTCCGGCGAACTGGCCAAGTTCGGCGCGCCGACCTTTGATGCGTGGATCGTGCGCAAAGACTTCGCCGAGAAGCACCCGGAAATCGTCACCGCGTTCGCCAAAGTCACCCTCGACGCCTACGCCGATTACCGCAAGGATCCGAAAGCCTGGCTCGCCAATCAAACCAACGTCGACAAGCTTGTAAAACTGTCAGGCGCCAAGGCCAGCGACATTCCGTTGCTGCTGCAAGGCAACGTCTTCCCACTGGCGGCGGATCAGGTGATCACCCTCGGCGCGCCGACCACCAAAGCCATCACCGACACCGCCGTATTCCTCAAGGAACAAGGCAAGGTCGAAGCCGTGCTACCGGACTACGCGCCGTACGTCAGCGCCAAGTTCATCACCCATTGATCCGGAGTTAACTGCGATGGCTTTGCTACAGCTGGAGCGCATCGGCGCACAGTACCCTGGCAGCCCGGAACCGGTGCTGGCGGATATTTCCCTGAGTCTTGGGCCCCAGCAGTTGCTGGTGGCCCTCGGCCCGTCCGGCAGTGGCAAGACTTCGCTGTTGAACCTGATTGCCGGTTTCGTCGAACCCAGCGCCGGGCGCATCACCCTCGATGGCGTGCCGGTCAAAGGCCCGAGCGCCGAACGCGGCGTGGTGTTCCAGGACGATGCCTTGCTGCCTTGGCAAGACGTGCTGGCCAACGTTGGTTTCGGTCTGGAACTGGCGGGTGTTTCACGCGACAAACGCGAAATCCGCGCCCGGGAAATGCTCGCGTTGGTGGACCTGTCCGGTTTCGAATACCGGCGCATCTGGCAGCTTTCGGGCGGCCAGAAACAGCGCGTTGGCCTGGCCCGCGCACTCGCCGCAGATCCGCGCGTGTTGCTGATGGACGAACCTTTCGGCGCCCTCGATGCCTTCACCCGCGAACAGATGCAGGAGCTGCTGTTGCAAGTGTGGCAGCGCACCGCCAAACCCGTATTCCTGATTACCCACGATATTGAAGAAGCGGTTTTTCTCGCCACAGACTTGATTCTGCTTGCGCCGAATCCGGGGCAAATCGTCGAGCGTCTGAGCCTGGATTTTGGTCAGCGTTACGCCGCCGGTGAATCCGCACGAGCGATCAAGTCCGACCCGCGCTTTATCGAAACCCGCGAACATGTACTCGCTAAAGTGTTCTCTCAACGCAGCGCCGCCACGCGGCAGGAGCGCGCATGAGCAGCTATGAAATCCCGGCCGTGACGGTTAAACAGGTTTCGACGGTCATTCCTGTTCGTCGAAGTTTGAGCACGCGCTGGATCAGCATGCTGACCCTGGTTGCGCTGACTGCCCTTTGGTGGGCTGTCACCGCCACAGGGATGATCGAGCCGCTGTTCCTGCCGCCGCCGTCCGCCGTGCTGCAAAAAAGTTGGCTGCTGGCGACCACGGGCTACATGGATTCGACGTTGTGGCAGCACTTGGGCGCGAGTCTGGGACGGATCGGCTTGGGTCTCGGTTTCGCGGTGTTGACCGCCGTGCCGGTCGGCATCGCGATCGGTGCCAACCGCGTTGCTCGCGGCGTTCTCGATCCGCTGATCGAGTTCTACCGCCCGATTCCACCGCTGGCCTATTTGCCGCTGATCGTGATCTGGTGCGGCATTGGCGAGTTGTCGAAAGTCTTGCTGATCTACCTGGCGATTTTCGCCCCGATTGCCATTGCCACCGCCACCGGTGTGCGTACCGTCGACCCGGCGAAATTGCGCGCTGCGCAGTCCTTGGGTGCGACCCGGGCGCAACTGATTCGCCATGTGATTTTGCCGAGTGCCTTACCGGACATTTTGACTGGCGTGCGCATCGGTTTGGGTGTCGGCTGGTCGACGCTGGTCGCCGCCGAACTGATCGCCGCCACCAGCGGCTTGGGCTTCATGGTGCAGTCGGCCGCACAGTTCCTGGTCACCGATGTGGTGGTGCTGGGGATTCTGGTGATTGCGCTGATCGCCTTCGCTATGGAAATGGGCCTGCGCGCCCTGCAACGCAAACTGGTGCCATGGCACGGCCAGGCTCACTGAACATTTTCCAATGTGGGAGCGGGCTTGCTCGCGAATGCGGAGTGTCAGGCAACATTGCTGTCACTGATACACCGCATTCGCGAGCAAGCCCGCTCCCACAAAAAGCACAGCACCCCGAATTCAGTAAGAGAATGACCATGAGCAACCTGACCATCGTCCCCCTTAGCTCGGCCCTCGGCGCCAAAATCAGCGGCATCGACATCAGTCAGCCGCTGAACCTGGAACAGCGCGATGCCATCGAGCAGGCACTGCTCAAGCATCAGGTGTTGTTCTTCCGCGACCAGCCGATCACGCCGCAGCAACAGGCGCGTTTCGCCGCTCATTTCGGCGACCTGCACATTCACCCGATCTACCCGAACGTGCCGGAACAGCCTGAGGTGCTGATCCTCGACACCGCGATCACCGATGTGCGCGACAACGCTATCTGGCACACCGACGTTACGTTCCTGCCGACCCCGGCGATGGGCGCGGTGCTCAGCGCAAAATTGCTGCCGGAGTTTGGTGGCGACACGTTATGGGCCAGTGGCATCGCGGCCTATGAAGCGTTGTCCGCGCCGATGAAAACCTTGCTGGAAGGGCTGACGGCCACGCACGATTTCACCCGTTCGTTTCCGCTGGAACGCTATGGCAACACGCCGCAAGCGTTGGCTCAGTGGGAGGAAGCACGACGCAAGAATCCGCCACTGTCGCACCCGGTGATTCGCACACACCCGGTGAGCGGGCGCCGGTCGCTGTTCGTCAATGAAGGGTTTACGTCGAAGATCAATGAGCTGTCGGAGACCGAGAGCGAGGCGATCCTGAAATTACTGTTCGCCCATGCCACGCGGCCGGAATTCACTATCCGCTGGCGCTGGCAGCAGGATGACATCGCGTTCTGGGATAACCGCGTGACCCAGCATTACGCGGTGGATGATTACCGGCCGGCGCGGCGGGTGATGCAGCGGGCGACGGTGTTGGGAGATGTGCCTTTCTTCCGCTGAGTTCCTGACTACTTTGTTGCCTGTAATGGCCCCTTCGCGAGCAGGCTCGCTCCCACAGTGGATCTGCGTCAAACACAAATCCTGTGGGAGCGAGCCTGCTCGCGAAAGCGATCTGACAGGCGCCAGAGGTTCCGGCGCCTGATACTTACTCAGCCGTCGAAGGCTTCTCCCAAAGATTGATTCCACCCTCCTGGGCAAACCGGTCAATCTCCGCCAATTCCTCCGCACTGAAGCTCAAATTCTTCAACGCCCCGACGTTTTCGGTAATCTGCTCCGGCCGGCTCGCACCGATCAGTGCCGAGGTCACGCGCGGATCACGCAGTGTCCAGGCCAACGCCAATTGCGCCAGGCTCTGACCGCGGCGTCTGGCAATCTCATTGAGCCCGCGCACATGGGCGATGTTGGCTTCGGACAAGTGCGAGGATTGCAATGAACCACCGCCCGGGCGATTGACCCGGGCATCCTTCGGAATGCCGTTGAGGTATTTGTCGGTCAACAGGCCCTGCGCCAACGGCGTGAACGCAATCACACCGGTGCCCAGTTCGTCGGTGACATCCAGCAGGTCCTTTTCCACCCAACGATTTAGCAGGTTGTACGCCGGCTGGTGAATCAGCAACGGCACTTTCCACTCTTTCAGCAGCGCCGCCATCTCACGGGTTTTCACCCCGGAATAGGACGAGATGCCGATGTACAGCGCCTTGCCCTGCTGCACCGCCGTAGCCAATGCACTGGCGGTTTCCTCCAGCGGAGTCTCCGGATCGAAACGGTGCGAATAGAAAATATCCACATAATCCAGGCCCAGCCGCTGCAGGCTCTGATCAAGACTGGCCAGCACGTATTTTCGCGAACCACCGCCCTGCCCGTAAGGACCGGGCCACATGTCCCAACCGGCCTTGCTCGAAATGATCAACTCATCGCGATACTGCTTGAAGTCTTCACGCAGCAACCGCCCGAAGTTGATCTCGGCGCTGCCGTACGGCGGGCCGTAGTTGTTGGCCAGGTCAAAATGGTTGATCCCCAGATCGAACGCCGTGCGCAGCAACGAACGCTGGGTATCGATCGGCGTACTGTCGCCGAAGTTGTGCCACAGGCCCAGAGATAACGCCGGCAACACCAGACCGCTGCGACCGACGCGGCGGTAAGGGATAGAGTCGTAGCGGTTTTCGGCAGCGGTGTAGGTCATCGAATCCTCTCTTGTCTGTCTTGAAGTTGGTATCGACTGCTTCGCAAGTTGCCCAGCATACGCCCAGACAAACGCCGATAAACCCCGGACTCGAGGAAATGCTGAAACGTTTCATAAAAGATCGCCCCCACGTTCCGCGTGCGTTCCGATACACGTTTCTGGTTGCGCCGGTTTCGGCGTGGGTCAACGTGCAGATCCTGCGGGTCAATGGTGAGTTGGGTTTAACTATGCTCGATATAAGAGGATGAATCAGCGAGGCCGCGAAAGTGGTCTCAAGGGCAGCACACATCTGAATGGAAGTAACACACCATGCACACCACAATCATCATCACCTTCGGCCTGGTCCTTCTGGCGCTGATGCTGTTCATCGGTGAGAACATCGGCTTCAGCCGCCAGACGTTGACCTACAGCTTCATCGTCCTGTGGCTGGCCCTGACGATGATCAACGGCGCCATCGGCGTGGTCACTGCCGGCCAGTCCGTGACGACGGAACTGATGGTCGGCAGCATCGTGTTTGGTGTGCCGGTGGCGGCGTTGGTGTTGTTCATGGTGTTGAGCAGCGAGACCTAGAATCAACGCACCAGATGCAAAAACTGCATGTGCCGCTCGTACTGATCGAGGATGTCGTTGATGACCTGCTCCTTGGTGTAACCCACCAGATCGTAGTCCTGACTGCCCTCGCTCAAATGCACTTCAGCCCGATAATAACGACGATTGTTGAGCTCCTTGGAGCCCATGCCGCCACGGGCGAACGAAGGCGTGAAGTAGCCACGCATCTGCACCTGATAGATGAACGGATGCTGCTCGCCGAGACCGATTTCCAGGCTGACACTGTCGTTGGCCGGATCCGGCTGGGTGACCACGCTCAAGCCCTTCTCGACGAACACCGCGGTCACTTCTTCAATCGCCGGACGTACCGTCGTATCGAGGAAGCGATAGACCTCATCTCGCGACGGGAAATGGACCGCCTGGCTTAGGCGCTGACGCCATCCGCCACGCCGGGAACCGGACACAGGCGCCAGGGAATGCAGCTGCGCGATCTGCTTCTGCGATTCCAGATAAAACGCCTTGTGCAGCCCCCACATCATCAACAACAAAATCATCGAGAATGGCAAGGAGGTCAGCACCACCGCCGACTTCAGCGCATCGATGCTGCCGGAGAACAGCAGCGCACTGGTGATCAGCGCGGTCATCGCGCCCCAGAACACCCGCAGCCATTTCGGCCCGTCTTCATCCGGGTTGCCGCCCTTGGCGGACAGCGTCGATAGCACCACGGTGCCGGAATCGGCGGAGGTGACGAAGAACACGAAGCTGATGAACACCGTGACCGCAATCACGGTTTTGCTCCACGGGTAGGTTTCCAGCAGCAGGTAAAGGGTCATCGATGGGTTGTCGATGGCCGACATACCGAGCGCACTCATGCCGTGGTTGAGCACCTGGTCGATGGCGCTGTTGCCGAAGATCGACATCCACGCCAAGGTGAAACCGAGCGGAATCAACAGCACGCCGAAGACGAATTCGCGGATGGTCCGGCCACGGGAAATCCGCGCGATGAACAGGCCCACAAATGGCGACCACGCGATCCACCAGGCCCAGTAGAACACCGTCCAGCCACCCAGCCAGTCGCTGGGTTTGTCGTAGGCGTAAAGGTCGAAACTCTTCATCGGCAACGCGCCGAGGTAGTCGCCGATGTTCTGGATCAAGGTGTTGAGCAGGTGCTGTGTGGGGCCGGCGAACAACACGAACAGCAACAGCGCACAGGCCAGCAGCATGTTGATGTCGGACATGACCCGCACACCTTTATCGACGCCGGACACCGCGACGATGATCGCTGCGCCCATCATCAGCGTGATCAGGCCTACTTGAATCCACTGGGTGTGAGCGATGCCGAACAAATAATCCAGACCCGCGTTGAGGTGCAGAACGCCAAAGCCCATGTCGGCACCCAAACCGAACACCGTGGCAATGATGCCGAAACCGTCCACCGCGTAACCGATCGGACCATTGATGCGTTTGCCAATCAGCGGATACAGCGCCGAGCGCAAGGCCAGCGGCAGGTTGTGGCGGTAGGCAAAGTAGGCCAGCGCCATACCAACGAAGGCAAACACGCCCCAGCCATGCAGGCCCCAGTGCAAAAACAGAATCTGCATCGCCTGGCGTGCCGCGTCCGCCGTGCCGGCCTCGCCCTGAGGGGGTTGCGCCAAGTGGGTCAGCGGTTCGGAGACGCAAAAGAAAAACAGCGTGATGCTGATCCCGGCGGCGAACAGCATGCCGGCCCAGGACAGATAACTGAATTCGGGCTCGTCGTGGTCGGCACCGAGCTTGATCTTGCCGTAGCCGGACAAGGCGGTGACCACCACGAAGACCAGATACAGGGTCATCGCGAGCATGTAATACCAGCCGACCGTATTGGCCGCCCAGTTTTGCGCTTCCAGCAGCCAGGCACCAGCCTGTTCAGGCATGGCAATGACGACGATGCCGAAGAGCAGAATAAAGGTCGCCGCGAAGTAAAAAACCGGCGGATTCATGCGGACCTGACCGCTGGCGGGGGTGGACGGTGCACTCATGAAAGGTGCGCCTCAAAGGGGTGAAACCGGGCAATCAGTAACGGACTCGGCAAAGGCAAGCCTCCTGTTATGAGCGGGCAGCAAACCGGCGGTTTAACTTGAATGAGCGTTCAAGTTAAACATGAATAGGGTGCTAAGGACTAATCGCAGGGCTCAGCGGCATCTTTCCCACGCTAGCTCAAGGAAGGGTATGACGTGGGGTTTGGTAGATTCGTTCAGTGGAGAATTGGCTGAATGCCATTATCTCGGTTCGCCTTGAAACCATTCGCGAGCAAGCCCGCTCCCACATTTGATCGCATTCCCCTGGAAGAACTCGGTCAGTTGTGGGAGCGGGCTTGCTCGCGAAGGCGGTCCATCGAACAGCAGAGATTTCGAACCCTACTTCTGCGTCCCGTCATCATGCTGCAAATTTGCCTGCGTCAGGTTGCACCCGGCCGGCACGCTGCGGGTCAGCCAGACATTGCCGCCAATGGTCGAGCCCTTGCCAATGGTGATCCGCCCCAGAATCGTCGCGCCGGCATAGATCACCACATCATCCTCAACAATCGGGTGCCGCGCATGGCCCTTCTGCAACTGGCCATCTTCATCCGCCGGAAAACGCTTGGCCCCCAGGGTCACGGCCTGATAGATGCGCACACGCTCACCAATGATCGCGGTCTCGCCGATCACCACACCCGTCCCGTGATCGATGAAGAAACTGCGGCCGATCTGCGCTCCAGGGTGAATGTCGATACCGGTCGCCGAGTGGGCGATTTCTGCGCTGATCCGCGCCAGCAGCGGCAGCCCGGCGCGGTATAAATGATGCGCGAGGCGATGGTGAATCACCGCCAGAATTCCCGGATAGCACAGCAAGACTTCATCGACGCTGCGGGCCGCCGGATCACCGTGATAGGCCGCCAGGACGTCAGTGTCCAGCAAGCTGCGCAGGCCTGGCAGGGCGAGGGCGAAGTCCTGAATGATCTGGATCGTCTTGGCCTCGACTTCGGTGTCGACCTTGGCGCTGTGGCGGGCGGCGTAACGCAGTTCGAGCCGTGCCTGTCCCAGCAACGCGTTCAGCGCAACGTCCAGTGTGTGGCCGACGTAGAAATCTTCACTCTCTTCGCGCAGGTCCACCGGGCCGAGGCGCATCGGGAACAGAGCACCGCAGAGGGCTTCAAGAATCTCCGCCATGGCCGCTCGGGAAGGCAACTCGCGACCGCCCTGCTCACCGCTGGCGCGGCCATTTTGGGCACGCCACTGGTCGCGCGCGGTGCGCAGTTGGCTGACGATGGTCTGCAATTGCCAATGGCTGGAACGCTCGCTCAAGGTAAAAACTCCACACCGGCGGCCGGACTGTCTGGCCGCGCTAACGGCGATTACTTTACGGCAAGGTCTGGAGGTCGAATTAAGAACCGATTGTGCTGTGCTCAGCACGTTTGGATATATGTGATTGGCGGTTGCCCGTACTAATAGCCGTGCCTATAGTCCTGACATCTTCCTCCGCCAGTACGGACCCATGATCAAACAACAGCTCGCCCGTTTTGACCGCCTCGATCTGCTCGGCCACCCGACCCCTCTGGAAAAACTCGAACGCCTTTCGGCCTGGCTTGGCCGAGACGTGTACGTCAAACGCGACGACCTGACGCCGCTGGCGATGGGAGGCAACAAGCTGCGCAAACTCGAATACCTCGGCGCCGATGCGCTGGCTCAAGGTGCCGACACCCTTATCACCGCCGGCGCGCTGCAATCCAACCACGTGCGCCAGACTGCTGCCCTTGCTGCCAAATTGGGCCTGGGCTGCGTCGCACTGTTGGAAAACCCGCTGGGCACCGATGACGCCAACTATGTCGGCAACGGCAACCGTTTGTTGCTTGACCTGTTCGATGCCAAGGTGGAGTTGGTGGAAAACCTCGACAACGCTGACGAACAACTGGAATCCCTGGCCGCACGCCTGCGCAGCAATGGCAAAAAACCGTACCTGGTGCCGATCGGAGGCTCCAATGCGTTGGGCGCTTTGGGTTATGTGCGCGCCGGGCTGGAATTGGCCGAGCAAATCAAGGACACCGGCCTGACGTTTGCCGCGGTAGTGCTGGCCTCGGGCAGCGCCGGGACCCACAGCGGCCTGGCACTCGCGCTTAGCGAAACATTGCCGGATTTGCCAGTGATTGGCGTGACCGTTTCGCGCAGCGATGAAGATCAGCGGCCCAAGGTCCAGGGCTTGGCCGAACGCACCGCGGCGCTGTTGAACTTGAGCCTGCCGGCCAGTTTCAAGGTCGAGTTGTGGGACGAATATTTTGGCCCGCGCTATGGCGAGCCGAATGCCGGAACGCTGTCGGCGATCAAACTGGTCGCGAGTCAGGAAGGTTTGCTGCTGGATCCGGTGTATACCGGCAAGGCCATGGCCGGCTTGCTGGACGGGATTGGTCGTCAGCGTTTTGATGAAGGGCCGATCATTTTCCTGCATACAGGTGGAGCGCCGGCGTTGTTTGCGTACAAAGACTCGCTGGCTGGATGAAGTGCTTTTGTGGCGAGGGAGCACGCTCCCTCGCCGCAGGGGATTGCGCTGGCCATATATGCAATTAAAGAATAACAAACAGAATATTTATTATTTTCCTATCTAATAGCGCCATCATATAGTCACGCCGCAGGCGAATTTGCAGCGAGACGCATACGCTGCTTTAGGGCAGGATATTGCAGTCGTCCAAATCCCGATTTTGCCAACATTCCGAATAGCGTCTTCATAAGAAAACACAGGGGCTTGTCATGAATTTTTCCGCACTACGTCGAAATCTGCTGGTGGGTTCGCTGGGCCTGGCGCTGAGCGCGGGTCTGCTGGGGCAAGCGGTTGCCGGTGAGCAGCTGCAAAAAATCAAGGACGCTGGCGTGATCAACGTCGGCCTGGAAGGCACCTACCCACCGTTCAGTTTCGTCGACGCCGACGGCAAACTGGCCGGCTTCGAAGTCGAGTTCTCCGAAGCTCTGGCCAAAGAGCTGGGCGTGAAGGTCAAACTGCAACCGACCAAATGGGACGGCATTCTCGCGGCGCTGGAATCCAAGCGTCTGGACGCGGTGATCAACCAGGTGACGATCTCCGAAGAGCGCAAGAAGAAGTATGACTTCTCCGAGCCATACACCGTTTCCGGGATACAGGCGCTGACCCTGACCAAGAACAAAGACACCATCAAGACCGCCGCCGACCTGGCCGGCAAGAAAGTCGGTGTAGGCCTGGGCACCAACTACGAGCAGTGGGTGAAAGAAAACGTTCCGAAGGCTGACGTCCGCACCTACGAAGATGATCCGACCAAGTTCCAGGATCTGCGCGTGGGCCGCATCGACGCCATTCTGATCGACCGCCTCGCCGCGCTGGAATACGCCAAGAAGGCCAAGGACACTGCCGCCGCCGGCGAAGCTTTCTCCCGCCAGGAAGCCGGTATCGCCCTGCGCAAAGGCGAGCCTGAGCTGCTGGCAGCGGTCAACAAGGCCATCGACAAGCTGCGCGCCGATGGCACGCTGAAAAAGCTTTCGGAAAAGTACTTCAGCGCTGACGTCACTCAATAATGGAAGAAGCTTTCCAACTTGCGCTGGACTCCGCGCCCTTCCTGCTGAAGGGCGCGTACTACACGGTAATCCTCAGTCTGGGCGGGATGTTTTTCGGCCTGCTGATGGGCTTCGGCCTGGCGCTAATGCGTCTGTCGCGCTTCAAAACGGTGAGCTGGCTTGCGCGCATCTACGTGTCGTTCTTTCGCGGCACGCCGTTGCTGGTGCAACTGTTCGTGATCTATTACGGCTTGCCGCAATTGGGCATCGAACTTGATCCGCTGCCGGCGGCCCTGATCGGCTTCTCGCTGAACATGGCGGCTTACGCCTGCGAAATCCTCCGTGCCGCGATCAGCTCCATCGAACGCGGTCAGTGGGAAGCCGCGGCCAGTATCGGCATGACCCGCGCGCAAACCCTGCGCCGGGCCATCCTGCCGCAGGCAATGCGCACCGCGCTGCCGCCGTTGGGCAACAGCTTCATCTCGCTGGTCAAGGACACGGCACTGGCGGCCACCATTCAGGTGCCGGAGCTGTTCCGTCAGGCACAGCTGATCACCGCCCGGACCTTCGAAATTTTCACCATGTACCTTGCCGCCGCGCTGATCTACTGGATTCTGGCCACGGTGCTGTCGCACCTGCAGAACCAGTTGGAAGCCCGGGTCAATCGGCACGATCTGGAGTCCTGACCCAATGATTGTCGTGGAAAAACTGACAAAGCAGTTCAAGGGTCAAGTCGTGCTCAACGGCATCGATCTGGAGGTGAAGGAAGGCGAGGTCGTCGCGATCATCGGGCCAAGCGGCTCGGGGAAAACCACGTTCCTGCGTTGCCTGAACTTCCTGGAAGAACCCACCAGCGGCCGGATCAAGGTTGGTGACATCGAAATCGATGGCAGCCGCCCGCTGAACCAGCAGCAGAGTCTGGTGCGGCGCTTGCGCCAGCACGTCGGCTTTGTGTTCCAGAACTTCAACCTGTTCCCCCATCGCACCGCCCTGGAAAACGTCATCGAAGGCCCGATCATCGTGAAGAAGATCCCGCACGCCGACGCCGTTGCCCTGGGGAAAAAGCTGTTGGCCAGGGTTGGCCTGGCGGGCAAGGAAGACGCTTACCCGCGACGCCTCTCCGGTGGTCAGCAACAACGCGTGGCAATTGCCCGAGCGCTGGCGATGGAACCGGAAGTGATTCTGTTCGATGAACCCACCTCAGCGCTCGATCCGGAGCTGGTGGGTGAAGTTTTGGCGACCATCCGCAGCCTGGCCGAGGAGAGACGCACCATGGTCATCGTCACTCATGAAATGGGTTTTGCCCGTGACGTGGCCAACCGCGTGGTGTTTTTCGACAAGGGTGTGATCGTCGAGCAAGGCGAAGCCAAGGCACTGTTTGCCAATCCTGAAGAAGAACGCACAAAGCAGTTTCTCAGCAAGTTTCTGAACAATACTCACAACTGAACCGCAATAACAAAGTGTTAACTTCCATGGACGGAAATAACACTGCGTTTTTATTCCCTCTTTAAGCACACTCGATTAATTTACCCTTCTTTCAATATCGTGTGCGGTACATATATATGTCCTGCTACAGATAAACCTCGCCTAAAATCCTGGAGCTACTTAACCAGCGGTGTATGCGCTGAAATCACCCCCACCCTCCAAAATCCGCTGATTCAGTGGTCATGTTCGACAGCACGATGCGGCTTCTTAACCTGAAAGTGTAGGAGCTTTCTGAATAACATCAGATTCATTACTTAACTTACATGCTCTATTGACAGTTATTCCCGCGCGCTCTTATCTAGTCTCCAGCAGATGCAATCAATCACTATCAATCATTGTTTTCATTCGAAAGTAATGAGCCGTTTGTTGCTTGGCAATTCAGCTCTTTCAGAAACGGACTTCGCTGCAAGACTTCAAGGAGAAACCCATGAAAAACACTTCGAACAGACCCGAACTTGCGGCACCAACTGTGGCGCAATCACACAAGAGCGGCATCAACATCACCTCGGCGGCTCATCTGCTGATCGACGTGGCACCTTACCCCGGCATGGACGACGGTGACTTGATCGAGCTGTTCTGGGACAACTGCTACGTGGCCTCAAGGGTGCTGAATGCCCAAGACGTCGGTGAAGCGATCAGTCTGCGAGTGCCGGAAAGTTTCATCGCCAATGGTTCCTCGCGCCTTCACTATCGGCTCATGCAGGTCGGCCATGGGCCTGCGCTGTCACCGGCAACCCGCGTACAGATCAAGCTCGACTGCCCGGGTGGCCAGCCATCCGCACTGTGTGGTGACGAAAACCAGAGTCTGGCGCCGGTGAACATTCCCGAAACCATCCGCCGCCAGGGTGTCAACCCGAACCAGGTCAAGCGCGGCGTTCCCTTGACCATCGAGCCGTACCTGAACATGGCCGCCGACGATGAAATCACCTTGCGCTGGGGCGATGCGCGCATGGACCTGCCACGGCTCAAGGCGAGCGACGTGGGCGAGCCGATTCAGGTCTGGGTGCCGCCATCCATCATTCTCGAAGCAGGCGAAGACCTGCGGCTGGAGGTGACCTACTGCATCCTCGACCGTGTGGGCAACAACTCGCGCTGGGCGCCGGCACGTACGTTGAAGATTGGGTGTGCCAACCCCTATTTGAAGGTCCGGCCGAAGGAAATGTTAATGGCCGCTGAATCTGACAAGAAGTGAAAACCCATCGCCCCTGTGGGAGCGGGCTTGCTCGCGAAGGCGGTGTGTCATGCACATTGACAACGCTTGACCTACCGCCTTCGCGAGCAAGCCCGCTCCCACAGGGGTCGCGCTCGACCCATTTAAGCCCCTTCTATTCATATTCCAAAAAGTTAGTTTATTAATTTTTTATACACGCTTAGGGTATATACACCGGACCACCGGACATTCTTGTTTTTACTTCGCCGCAACCCTCGCGGCGTTTCATGAGATGTGAGGTAGGTATGATCCGGAACACAATCACCCCAGTGCAGATCGCCAGGGCATTGCGTGCAGCCAAGGAGCGGCACTGATGTCCAGTCTGGCAGATGCATTCATCCAGAGTGATCTGGACGTCGCCCCCTTGTTGTTGCCCGCGCAGGTCTTGCGCAACGACGCGCAAGCCGTCATGGCCGCCCATGAGTTGGCGCAGGTCGCTCGTCTGCAAGCGGCCAAACGCGACCAGCAGCGCAAGTTGCCATGGTCGGAAATCGAACAGTTCACCCGCAGCGGTCTGGGCAGCATTGCCATCCCGCGCGAATATGGCGGCCCGCAGGTTTCGTTCGTCACTCTGGCCGAAGTGTTCGCGATCATTTCCGCGGCCGACCCGGCACTTGGACAGATCCCGCAGAACCAGTTCGGCATTCTCAACCTGGTGCTGGGCAGCGCGACCGAGGCGCAGAAAAAGCAGCTGTTCAAAAGCGTGCTCGAAGGTTGGCGCATCGGCAATGCGGGGCCTGAACGCGGCACCAAAAACACCCTCGAACTCAAGGCACGGATCACCGCCGACGGTGACGGTTTTGTCATCAGCGGGCAGAAGTTCTACTCCACCGGCGCCCTGTTTGCCCACTGGGTCGCGGTCAAGGCGCTGAACGATGACGGCAAGCAAGTGCTGGCTTTCGTCCGTCGTGGCACGCCGGGTCTGCGCATCGTCGATGACTGGTCCGGTTTCGGCCAGCGCACCACCGCCAGCGGCACCATTTTACTCAACAACGTGCGGGTCGACGCCGAGCTGGTGGTGGATAACTGGAAGATCAATGACACGCCGAACATTCAGGGCGCCGTCTCGCAACTGATTCAAGCGGCTATCGACGCCGGCATCGCTCGCGGCGCCATCGATGACGCCATCGAATTCGTGAAAACCCGCGCCCGACCGTGGATCGACGCCAAGGTCGAGCGCGCCAGCGATGACCTCTACGTAATCGCCGACATCGGTAAACTGAAAATCGAACTGCACGCCGCCGAAGCGCTGCTGCGCAAGGCCGGGCACGTGCTGGATCAGGTCAACGCGGCACCGCTCACCGCCGAATCCGCCGCGCACGCCTCGATTGCCGTGGCCGAAGCCAAAGTGCTGACCACCGAGATCTCGCTGCTGGCCAGCGAAAAGCTCTTCGAACTGGCCGGCAGCCGCGCCACCCTCGCCGAATTCAACCTCGACCGCCACTGGCGCAATGCCCGCGTGCACACCCTGCACGACCCGGTGCGCTGGAAGTATCACGCCGTCGGCGCTTACCACTTGAACGGTACTTTACCGGCTCGCCACTCCTGGATTTAACGACCAGATCTCTGGAGAAACACATGACTCTTTCTCACCACGTCGCGGTCATCACCAGCGATGAACAAGCCCTGATCGTCGCCACTGATCTGGCTGAAGATTTCAAACGCGACAGCGCTTTGCGCGACCGCGAACGCCGTTTGCCGCACCCGGAACTGGAAGTGTTTTCCCGCTCGGGCCTGTGGGGCATCAGCGTGCCGAAGGAGTACGGCGGCGCCGGCGTTTCGAACGTCACGCTGGCCAAGGTAATTGCATTGATCGCCCAGGCTGATGGCTCCCTCGGACAAATTCCTCAGAACCATTTTTATGCCCTCGAAGTGCTGCGCGTGAACGGCAGCACCGAGCAGAAAAAACGTCTCTACACAGAAGTTCTGGCCGGTCAACGCTTTGGCAATGCGCTCGCCGAACTCGGTACAAAAACCGCTCACGACCGCGTCACCAGCCTGAAACGCGACGGTGACGGTTATCGCATCAACGGCCGCAAATTTTACGCCACGGGCGCGATCTACGCGCAACGCATCCCGACCTCAGTGGTGGATGAAAACGGCGTGCAGCAACTGGCATTCGTCCCACGCGACAGCAAAGGCCTGACCGTCATCGACGACTGGAGCGGCTTCGGCCAGCGCACCACCGGCAGCGGTTCGGTGGTCTTCGAAGATGTCTACGTTGCTGCCGAAGACGTGATCCCGTTTCAGAGTGCCTTCGAACGCCCGACGCCAGTCGGCCCGTTGGCGCAAATTCTTCACGCCGCTATCGACACCGGCATCGCCCGCGCAGCCTATGAAGATGCGCTGCATTTTGTGCGGACGAAAACCCGGCCATGGATCGACGCCACCCATGAAAAAGCCACCGAAGACCCGCTGACCATCAAGAGCTTCGGCCACCTGAGCATTCGCCTGCACGCCGCCGAGGCGCTGTTGGAACGCTCCGGTGAATTCCTCGACAAAGCCCAGGCCCACACCAACGCCGAGACCGTTGCCGCCGCGTCAATCGCCGTTGCCGAAGCCCGGGCCATCAGCACCGAAATCTCCCTCGCCGCCGGCAGCACGCTGTTTGAACTGGCCGGCAGCCAGTCGACCCTGATCGAACACGGACTGGATCGCCACTGGCGCAACGCTCGGGTGCATACCCTGCACGACCCGGTGCGCTGGAAGTATCACGCCGTGGGCAACTACTACCTCAACGATGAAAACCCGCCGTTGCGAGGGACGATCTGATGGCCGACGCCAGAAAGAAGATCCTGCTCAACGCGTTCAACATGAACTGCATCGGGCACATCAACCATGGTTTGTGGACGCACCCACGGGACAATTCCACCCAGTACAAAACCATCGAGTATTGGACCGATCTGGCGAAGTTGCTGGAACGTGGGTTGTTCGATGGCTTGTTCATCGCTGATATCGTTGGCGTGTACGACGTCTATCAAGACTCGGTAGACGTGCCACTGAAAGAGTCGATCCAGTTGCCGGTCAACGACCCGTTGCTGCTGGTCTCGGCGATGGCCGCCGTCACCAAAAATCTTGGCTTCGGTCTGACCGCCAACCTGACTTACGAACCGCCCTATCTGTTCGCCCGGCGCATGTCGACGCTCGACCATCTGAGTCGCGGTCGGGTCGGCTGGAACATCGTCACCGGTTACCTCGACAGCGCCGCCAAAGCCATGGGTCTGAGCGAACAGGTGGAACACGACCGTCGTTACGACCAGGCCGACGAATACCTCGAAGTGCTCTACAAACTCTGGGAAGGCAGTTGGGAAAACGGCGCGGTGATCAACGATCCCGAACAACGGATCTACGCGCAGCCGAACAAAGTGCACAAGGTCGAGCACAAGGGCGAGTTCTATCAGGTCGAGGGCTATCACCTCTGCGAACCGTCGCCGCAGCGTACGCCGGTGCTGTTCCAGGCTGGCAGTTCGGATCGCGGTTTGCTGTTCGCCGGGCGGCATGCCGAGTGCGTGTTCATCAGCGGCCAGAACAAACCGTCGACCCGGGTTCAGGTGGACAAGGTGCGCGCCAGCGCCGTCGAGGCAGGGCGCAATCCTGAGGACATCAAGGTGTTCATGGGCTTGAACGTGATTGTCGGCGCCACTGAAGAGCTTGCCTGGAAGAAGCATGCCGAGTACCTGAGCTACGCCAGTGCCGAGGCAGGCGTGGCGCATTTCTCGGCGTCGACCGGGATCGATTTTTCCGAGTACACCATCGACGAACCGATCCAGTACGTGAAGAGCAACGCGATTCAGTCGGCCACCAAAAACCTGCAAAACAATGACTGGACCCGGCGCAAATTGCTTGAGCAGCACGCGCTCGGTGGTCGCTACATCACGGCTGTCGGCTCGCCTGAACAAGTGGCCGATGAGCTGGAATCGTGGATCGCCGAAACAGGCCTGGATGGCTTCAACCTGACGCGGATTGTCACGCCGGAAAGCTATGAGGATTTCATTGAACTGGTGATTCCGGAACTGCAGCGGCGTGGGTCGTACAAGACGGCCTATGACGATGGCAGCTTGCGGGAAAAGCTGTTTCACGCAGAGGCGCATTTGCCTGAGCAACACACAGGATCGGCATTTCGCCGCTAAAAGCCCGCTCAAATACCCCAAATTAATGCACTGACTGGAAACTCATCATGAAAAAGACCTACCTCTCTCACCCAGTCAAAGCACTGGCCCTGGCCCTCGGCCTCTTCAGCTCCATCACCTTCGCCGCTGACGCGCCCCTGAAAGTCGGCACCACCGCCGCGTTCGCCATTCCGCTGGAGGCCGCTGTAGAAGAAGCCAACAAACAAGGACTGAAAGTGGAGCTCGTCGAGTTCACCGACTGGATCGCCCCTAACGTCAGCCTCGCCGCCGGCGATATCGACGTGAACTACTTCCAGCACGTCCCTTTCCTGGAAAACGCCAAGGCCGCCTCCGGTTTTGACCTGGTGCCCTTCGCACCGGGCATCATCAACAACGTCGGCCTCTACTCGAAGAAATACAAAAGCTTCGACGAGCTGCCGCAAGGCGCCAGCGTCGCCATCGCCAACGACCCGATCAACAGCGGTCGTGGCTTGCAACTGCTGGCCAAGGCCGGGTTGATCACACTCAAACCGGGTGTCGGCTACAAGGCCACCGAAGAAGACATCATCGCCAACCCGAAGAAAATCAAAATCCTTCAAGTCGAAGCCGTGCAACTCGTGCGTGCCTACGATGATGCCGATCTGGTTCAGGGCTACCCGGCTTATATCCGACTGGCGAAGACCTTCGATGCCGGTTCCGCGTTGCTGTTCGACGGCCTCGATCACAAGGAATACGTGATCCAGTTCGTGATCCAGCCGAAAAGCAAAACCGACCCGCGCCTGATCAAATTCATCGACATCTACCAGCATTCGCCAGTCGTTCGAGCAGCCCTCGACAAGACGCACGGCAAACTCTATCAAGCCGGTTGGGAAAGCTGAGAATGACGGCCGCTATCCAACGGCGACTGGAAATTCCAGAGCCTAAAAAAGCCGAACAGACCGAACTACACCCGGACCTGAATCGTGCTCACGTGCGATTCATCGGCCTGGGCAAAACCTATAACGGCCAGCAAGGTCCGGTGGCCGCGCTGCATGGCATCGACCTGGCCATTCAGCGCGGCGAAGTGTTCGGCATCATCGGCCGTAGCGGCGCCGGCAAATCGTCACTGATCCGCACCATCAACCGTCTCGAACAACCGAGCACCGGCCGCGTGCTGATCGACCAAGTGGACATCGGCGAGTTCGATGAAGACCGCCTGGTAAAGCTGCGTCGGCGCATCGGCATGATCTTTCAGCACTTCAACCTGATGTCGGCCAAGACCGTTTGGCAGAACGTTGAGTTGCCGCTGAAAGTCGCCGGCGTGCCAAAGGAAAAACGCGAGCAGAAAGTCCGCGAGCTGCTGGAGCTGGTCGGCCTGCAAGAGAAACACAAGGCCTACCCGGCGCAGCTCTCCGGCGGGCAGAAACAGCGCGTCGGCATCGCCCGCGCGCTGGTGCATGACCCGGCGATTCTGCTGTGCGACGAAGCCACTTCGGCACTGGACCCGGAGACCACGCAATCGATCCTCGGCCTGCTGCGCGAGATCAATCAGCGTTTGGGTTTGACCATCGTACTGATCACCCACGAGATGGCGGTGATCCGCGACATCTGTGACCGCGTCGTGGTGCTGGAGCACGGACGCATCGTCGAGCAAGGCCCAGTGTGGGAAGTCTTTGGCAACCCGCAACACGACGTCAGCAAAACCTTGCTCGCACCGTTGCAACACGCGTTGCCGCAAGAGCTGCAAAGTCGCCTTCAGGCTCAACCACAGTCGTCGGACGCCGCTGTTGTGTTGCGCTTGCAATTCACCGGCAGCGCTACCGACGAACCGGATCTGGCTGCGCTGTTCGCCGCACTCGGTGGTCGCGTGCGCTTGCTGCAAGGCGGTGTGGAGCGGATTCAGGGCCATGCGCTGGGGCAATTACTGTTAGCGGTGGCCGGTTCGTCCCTCGGTGCCGATGAACTGCGCCAGCGTGCCGGTCAATGGGCGCAACGGGTGGAGGTGCTGGGTTATGTGGTTTGATCGCTTGCTGCAAGGCTTCATCGACACGTTTTTGATGGTGGGCGTGTCGTCATTGATCGCGTTGCTGGCGGGGATTCCGCTGGCGGTGATCCTGGTCACCAGCTCCAGGGGCGGGATCTACGAAACACCTGCCCTGAACCGCGCATTGGGCGCGTTCGTGAACCTGTTCCGCTCGATTCCGTTTTTGATTCTGATGGTGGCGTTGATTCCGTTCACCCGGTTGATCGTTGGCACCACTTACGGTGTCTGGGCTGCCGTGGTGCCGTTGACCATTGCCGCTACGCCGTTCTTCGCGCGTATCGCGGAAGTCAGTTTGCGCGAGGTCGATCACGGACTGATCGAAGCGGCGCAAGCAATGGGGTGCCGGCGCTGGCATATCGTCTGGCATGTGTTGTTGCCTGAAGCGCTGCCGGGGATTGTCGGCGGTTTCACCATTACCTTGGTGACGATGATCAACTCGTCCGCCATGGCCGGCGCGATTGGCGCGGGTGGGCTGGGGGACATTGCTTACCGGTACGGGTATCAGCGGTTTGATAGCCAGATCATGCTGACGGTGATTGTGTTGCTGGTGGTGTTGGTGGCGATGATTCAGTTGGGAGGGGATCGGTTGGCGCGGGGTCTCAATAAGCGTTGATTCCGGCTGACGTTTTTGGTTGCCAGTGATACCGCTTTCGCGAGCAAGCCCGCTCCCACACTTGACCGAGTTTTCCTGAACAACTCGGGTCAAATGTGGAGCGGGCTTGCTCGCGAAGCTTTTTAGGGGCTGCGCGGCAGCCACCGGCTTCATGGCGTATATTCGGCAAATCCCCATTGCCTGCGCAGCCGACCGATGAAACAGACTCCCGATGACCTCGAGCAGATCACCGCCACCACCCTGGGCCATTACAACTCGGTGGCCGAAGGTTTTCGCGAAGGGACGCGTGATCATGATGTCAGCCAGAACATCGATGCGCTGTTGCGGCATATTCAGGGCGAGTCGCCATTCGACATTCTCGACTTTGGCTGCGGGCCGGGACGTGATTTGCAGACGTTCACGCGCATGGGGCACACCGCTGTCGGGCTTGACGGCTCGGAAAAACTTGCGCAGATGGCGCGCGAGGACAGTGGTTGTGAGGTCTGGCAGCAGGATTTTCTGAAGCTTGATCTGCCGTCTGAACGCTTCGACGGGATCTTCGCCAATGCGGTGTTGTTTCACATTCCGCGTCAGGAATTGCCTCGGGTGTTGAAGGAGTTGCGTGGGGCTTTGAAGCCGGGCGGTGTGTTGTTCAGCTCCAATCCGCGGGGTGAGAACCAGGAAGGCTGGAATGGGGCGCGGTATGGGGCTTATCACGATTTGCAGGCGTGGCAGGCGTTGCTGACCGCGGCGGGTTTCGTGGAGCTGGAGCATTACTACCGGCCAGCCGGGCTGCCGCGAGAGCAGCAGCCTTGGCTGGCGAGTGTCTGGCGTAAGGTGTAATGCCTTCAGACTTGCGGTGTTTGTACCGGCGTCTTCGCGGGCAAGCCCGCTCCCACAGTTGACCGAGTTGTTCAGGCAAACGCGGTTCCCTGTGGGAGCGGGCTTGCTCGCGAACAGAGCGCGTAGCGCTCTGCTTTAATGCACCTCTTTCTTCGGCTCGCGAATCTTGTACCAGGCCACATACAGCGCCGGCAAAAACAGCAGCGTCAGCAACGTCGCGATAATGATCCCGCCGATCATCGCGTACGCCATCGGTCCCCAGAACACTTCCCGGGCAATCGGGATCATCCCCAGGCTCGCCGCCGCGGCCGTCAACAGAATCGGCCGGCGACGGTGTTCCGTGGCTTGCGCCACCGCATCCCACGGGGCCAGTCCCTCTTTCTCCAACTCTTCGATCTGCGTCACCAGAATCACCGAGTTGCGGATGATGATGCCGATCAGCGCCAGAATCCCGAGGATCGCCACGAAGCCCATTGGCGTGCCGGTCGGGATCAGCGCCAGTACCACGCCGATCAGGCCGAGCGGCGCGACGCTGGCTACCAGGAACAGCTTCTGCACGCTGTGCAGCTGGATCATCAGGAAGGTCGCCATCAAGAACAGCATCAACGGCACAACCTTGGCAATCGGCCCCTGGGACTTGGCGCTTTGCTCGACCGTGCCACCCGTGGCGACCTTGTAACCCACCGGCAACGACGCGGCGAATTTATCGATATCTGGCTTCAGTAGCTTGACCAGATCGGTCGGCTGGATCTCGTCGCGCACCGCCGCCTTGACGGTGATCGTCGGCTTGCGGTCGCGACGCCACACCAGCGGCTGCTCCAGTTCATAACGTAGGGTGGCGAAGGCCAGCAGCGGAATCGACGTGCCGCTCGGCGTGACGATCTGCAGGTTCTGCAGGGTTTCCGGCGTACCGCGCTCCGCGTCCACCGCGCGGCCGACGACGTTGATCAGGTAGATATCGTCATCGACCTGCGTCACCGGCGCACCGGCCACGATGCTGTTCATCAGATTGGCCACGTCTTCCGACGACAGTCCAAGTTGCCGCACCTTGTCCTGAGCGATGTCGATGCGCAGGACTTTGCCCGGCTCGTTCCAGTCGTAAATGATCTCGCCGATGTGCGAGTTCTTGTCCAGTTCGGTGGCCAGGGCGATGGCGTGTTTACGCACCTGGTCGATGTCCTTGCCGCTGACCCGGTACTGAATCGGCCGCCCGACAGGTGGGCCCACTTCCAGCGCCTGGACGTAGCTGCCGATCCCGACGAAATCCTTGCGCAAGCGCTCGCGCAAACGCTGACTCAGGGCTTCTCGCGATTCCGGGCCCTTGCTGACGATGACCAATTGCGCGTAGTACGGATTCTGCAATTGCTGGTCGAGCGGCAGGTAGAAACGGATCGCCCCCTCGCCGATGTAGGTGCTCCAGCGCACGATGTCCGGGTCGTCCTTGAACGTGGCTTCGAGCTTGTCCACCACCTTGCGGGTTTCGGCAATCGAGGCGTTTTGCGGCAGGTTCAGGTCGACGAGGATTTCCGGGCGGTCGGAGGACGGGAAGAACTGGTTCTGCACGAACTGCATGGAAAACACCGATGCCACGAACAAGGCAACGGTGATGCCGATGGCCCACCAGCGATTGCGCATGGCCCAGAGCATGCTGTAATTGAAGGCACGGCCAATGCGCCCAGGCTCGGTGTCATGGGCTTTCACGTTGGCGCTGAGGATGTGCACGCCGATCACCGGCGCGAACAACACCGCGACGATCCACGACACCAGCATCGCCACTGCAATCACCGCGAACAGCGAGAAGGTGTACTCGCCCGCCGAACTGGCGTTCAGGCCGATCGGCACGAAACCGGCCACCGTCACCAGCGTACCGGTGAGCATCGGGAACGCGGTCGAGGTGTAGGCGAAGGTGGCCGCTTGCTCCTTGGTTTCGCCCATTTCCAGGCGGGTGACCATCATCTCGACCGTGATCATCGCGTCGTCCACCAACAGGCCAAGGGCGATAATCAACGCGCCGAGGGAAATCCGCTGCATGGTGATGCCGCTGTACTCCATGAAGACGAAGACCATCGCCAGCACCAGCGGAATCGAGCACGCCACTACCAATCCGGCGCGCACGCCGAGGCTGACGAAACTGACGATCAGCACGATCACCACCGCTTCGAACAGCGCGCTGGTGAAACCGCCGACGGCTTCTTCCACCACGTCAGCCTGGTCGGAAACGTTGTACACGCCGACGCCTACTGGCAGGTCGGCGGTCAGGTCGGTCATGCGCTGGTGCAGCGCCTTGCCGAACACCTGAATGTTGCCGCCCTTCTTCATCGCGATGGCCAGGCCGATGGCCGGTTTGCCGTTGAAGCGAAACTCAGGCGTCGAAGGGTCTACGTATCCTCGGCTGATTTCGGCGATGTCCGCCAAGCGATAAAAGCGGTCGTTGAGCCGCAGGTTGACGTTTTCCAGGTCTTTCTCGGAAGCGAACTGCCCTGTGGTACGCACAGAAATCCGCTCCGGCCCGGCCTCGATCACCCCGGCCGGCGTCACGGCGTTTTGCGATTGCAGACTCTCCACGACCTGACGCTGATCGATGCCCAGCGCCGCCAGTTTGCGAGTGGAGAAGTTCAGGTACAGCACCTCATCCTGCTCGCCGACCATCTCGACCTTGCCCAGCCCCGGCACTTCACGGATCTCGGCGCGGACCTGCTCGACGTAATCGCGCAACTGGCGCATCGACAAGCCATCAGCGGTAAAGGCGTACACCGAACCGAACACATCACCGAATTCGTCGTTGAACCCCGGCCCTTGCAGGCCTTTGGGGAAGTCGCCGCGAATGTCGTTAATCTTCTTGCGCACCTGATACCAGATTTCCGGGATGTCCTTGGCGCTGGTGGTGTCGCGCAGGTTGACGAACACCGTCGATTCGCCGGGACGGGTGTAGCTTTTCACGTAGTCGAGGGAGTCGAGCTCTTCGAGTTTTTTCTCGATGCGGTCAGTGACCTGCTTGAGGGTTTCTTCCTGGGTCGCACCCGGCCAGCGGGTCTGGATCACCATGGTCTTGATGGTGAACGAGGGGTCTTCTTCGCGGCCGAGGTTCATGTAGGAGAACACGCCCATCAGCAGCGCGACGAACATCAAATACCAGACAAACGACTGATGCTTGAGGGCCCATTCGGATAAGTTGAAACTCCCTTTCATTGTGGGCTGTCCTCATCGATTTTCACTTTTTGCCCGGGTTTCAGGCTGTTCACACCGGCGCTTACGACGCGCTCGCCGGATTTCACGCCGCTGGCCAGGACCATCGTCGAGTCAGTGCGGCTGATCAGGCTGATATCACGCGGGGAAACGGTTTGGGTCTGTGGGTCGATGACCCAGATCCGCGATTTTCCATCGACCTCTTGCAGCGCGGTCAGGGGCAACTCAATACGTGGTTTGATCGCGGAGCTGAGGGTCACGCTGATGGCGGTGCCCAGTCGGAAACCGGCGGGTGTGTCGGTCAGGGTCAGGCGGGCGCGACGGGTGCGGGTGGCGCTTTGAGCCTGGGGTTCGATTTCGCGGACGATGGCGGTGGTGGTGATACTCGGGTCCAGTTGCACGGCGACCTGAAACACCACGTCCGCCGGCAGTTGGTCTACCAGGGTGTCGGGCAGGTCGATCACCGCTTCCTTGATGTCCGGCTGCGCCAGGGTCACCACTTGCTGGCCGGCCGTCACCACTTGCCCGGCTTCTGCATTCCACGCGGTGACGATGGCTTTGTGGTCGGTGCGCAGTTCGACGTAATCGAGTTGGTCCTTGGCCTGATCGACCGCAGCCTTGGCTTGATCCATGGAGGCCTGCGTGGTTTTCAGATCAGTCTGAGCGATGTCCAGTTGGGCCTGCGCACCGACCCCGCGATCGAACAGTTCCTGCTGACGCCGGGCGTTGGCCTGGGCATTGATAAGCTGCGCCTGGACCCGCGCCAGATCGCCCTGGGCCGAGCGCAGCTGGTTTTGCTGATCCGTGGGATCGAGCGTGGCGAGCAAGGCGCCCTTCTCCACCTCGGCGCCGACATCGACGTTGCGACTGGCGATCCGCCCCGGCACACGGAATCCGACATTGGTTTCGTAACGGGCCTGGATGCTGCCGGCAAAACGGCCGAGATTTTCCTCGTCAAGCGCCTGGACCTTGATCGACAACACCGGGCGGACCGGCTCCGGCGGCGGTTCTTTTTCTGAACAGGCCACCAGCATCACACCGGCGAACACCAGCAACATCCGCTTCATGGCTGGGCTCCTTCAGCCAGGTCTTTATAGGTGTTTTCGGCGATTTCCACCTTCACGCCGGGGTGAAGCAACTGGCCGCCAGCGATGATGACTTTTTCACCGCCTTTCAGGCCGTCGCTGATGATGACTTTGCCGGTCAGGTAACGACCGACTGTGACCGTGTGCAATTGCGCCTTGCCCTCGTCATCCACCAGCCACACGGCCGGGTCGCTGAGGTTTTTGGTCAGCGCCGACCACGGTAGCTCCACCGCGGATTTGCCCGGCGTCTTTGCCGTGGCACTGACCACCGAGCCAAGCTGCATGCCTTCCGGCAAACCGTTAAGGGTGACTTTGACCTGCACCGTGCCGCTCTGCGCGGAAACCGCCGGGGTCACTTCGCGAACCGTGCCGGTGGTCTTGATGGCGGGGTTGTCGAGCAGGCTGACTTCGATCGTTCTGTTTTCCGGTGCTTCTGCGAGCAGCGATTCATAAATGTTGAACACCGCGTCACGCTCACCGTCCCGGGCGAGGCTGAAAATCGGCATCGTGGCCTGTACCACCTGACCGACTTCGGCCTGACGGGCAGTAATGACCCCCGGCGCGTCGGCAATCAGCGCGGTGTAACTCAGTTGCTCACGGGCGTTGGCCAGTTGCGCCTGGGCGGCCGTCAGCGCGCTCTGACTGCTGCGCAACGCGGCCTGGGCGGCGTCGTACTCGCTTTGACTGGTGTAGCCCTTGGGCAGGAGTTTTTGCTGGCGAACGAAAGCGGCAGCCGTCTGTTTGACCCGTGCCTGTTCGGCAGCGACCTGGGCCTGGGCCGAATCGACATTGGTTTGCAGGTCTTTCGGGTCGAGTTTGGCGAGCACTTGTCTGGCCGACACGCGGTCACCGACATCGACCATACGCTGGATGATCTTGCCGCCGACGCGAAACGACAGCTCAGTCTGGACGCGCGCCTGAACATCGCCGGTGAGGGTCACGGATGCGGCGTAATCGGCCGATTTGACGGCCTGCACGAAAACCCGCGGACGGTCCTTTTCGACCTTGGGTTTCTCGCCGCACGCACTCAACAGGACAAGGAGGCTCAGGCCAACCACTCTTTTCAATCCGGGACCAGCCATGCAGACTCCTTTGCGTTGTACGAACTTGCCAATGCCGATACGACTGTGAGCTTAGAACAGGGTTCAACAGGTGCACAGGTTTACGGCGAACCCTGTGGCGAGGGAGCTCGCTCCCGCTCGAGTACTTAGCGCTCACAAACCCTGCAATTGCGTTTTGCCTGACACACCTCATGGAATGCTTTGGGTCTGCTTCGCAGCCCAGCGCGAGCAAGCTCGCTCGCCACAAAAGCTCGCTCGCCACAGGGGGTCACAGTATTTTCGACAATAAGGCAAACTGGGCGACCACGTAGCAGGAAGCTTCCCATGCTCAAAACCCTCGCGGTGGCCAATTACCGCTCGATCAATAAACTGGTGATTCCGCTGGGTCGCTTGAACCTGATCACCGGTCCCAACGGCAGCGGCAAATCCAATCTCTACCGGGCTTTGCGCTTGCTGGCGGAAACTGCTCAAGGCGGCGTGGTGAATGCGTTGGCTCGCGAAGGTGGGCTGGATTCGACATTCTGGGCCGGACCGGAAAACATCACCCGACGCATGCGGAACGGTGAAGTGCCGATCGAGGCGACGGTGCGACACGGCGTTAAGCGCTTGCGCCTGGGGTTTGCCGGCGAAGACTTCGGTTACTCGATCAGCCTGGGGTCACCCTACTCCAACGGTCATTTCATGTTGCCCGGGCACAGTTCACCCATTCCGTCACGTTTCAGCCTCGACCCGCAAATCAAGCGAGAATGCCTTTGGGCCGGGGCGTACTATCGTCCAGCGAGCCTGCTGGTGGATCGCGACGGCCCGATGATCCGCACCCGAACCAACCGCAGCTGGGACGTGCTGGCTCAACACACGCCGACTTTCGACAGTCTGTTCGATCAGGTAGGCAGCCTGCGTACCTCGCCGGAGGTTCTGGAGATGCGTGAGTTCATCCGCCGCTGGCGCTTCTACGATCACTTTCGCAGCGACGCGGATGCCCCCGTACGCCAACCACAGTTGGGTACGCGTACGCCCGTCTTGCATCACGACGGGAGGGATCTGGCGGCGGCGTTGCAGACGATTATCGAAATTGGTGACCCAGACGCTTTGCGCAACGCAATCAGCGACGCGTTTCCCGGTGCGCGGCTGCACATCGAGCCGCTGGCCGGTGGTCGGTTCTCAATCGAGTTTTATCAGGAAGGGTTGTTGCGTCCGTTGTCCGCGGCTGAATTGTCCGATGGGACGTTGCGCTACTTGCTGTTGGTGGCGGCCCTGCTGACGCCGCGTCCGCCATCGCTGATGGTGTTGAACGAGCCGGAAACCAGCCTGCACCCGGACCTGTTGCCGGCGCTGGCGCGCTTGATTATCCGAGCGTCTGAGCACTGTCAGGTGTGGGTAGTGTCCCATGCGCGGCGGCTGATCTCGGCGTTGCAGGAGGACCCGGAATGCAACTGCATCGTGCTGGAGAAAAACCTGGGCCAGACCGGGATTGTAGGGCAGCGGCTGCTGGACGAGCCGGCGTGGTATTGGCCGGACTGAGCGGCGTCTGACAAACCGAATCGCGAGCAAGCTCGCTCCCACAGGGTGACCTGAATCCTGTGGGAGCGAGCTTGCTCGCGATGGCGGCCGCAAGACCGCCGCAAAGTTCAGTAAAAAATCACCCCTGCCACTTCCCGCCCTCGACAATCACGCTCTCAGGCTTGGTGTCATCGCTCAATTCCTTGCGCACATACTGGTCGTACAGCTTGAGCAAATACTTCTCTTCACCCAGCTTCGCCAACTCGGCGTTCACCCAGTCGCGCAGCTCGATATTGCCCTTCTTCACCGCCGGCGCGATCGGTGCTTCGGCGCCCAGCGTCTGGCTGAGCACGCGATAACCCGGGTTCTGTTTCGCCCAGCTGAACAGCACCAGGTTGTCCTGCGCATACGCATCGCCACGACCGTTGGCCAAGGCTTGCAGGGACTCGGAGTTTTTCTCGAACTTGAGCAATTTCCAGTCCGGGTGATTTTTGGTCAGCCAGATGTCCGCCGTCGTACCGGTGGTGACGATGGTGGTGCGGGTCGCCAGGTCATCGAGGTTTTTCACGTCGCTGGCCTGCGGCACCAGCGCCTGCACCGCGACTTTCAGATTCGGGTTGGTGAACTCCACCGCTTCCTTGCGCTCCGGGGTCACGGTCATGTTGGCCAGGATCAGGTCGACCTTGTCACTTTGCAGGAACGGAATCCGGCTCGCCGGCTCTACGGCCACGAACTCGACCTTGTTTTCATCGCCCAGCAGATCCTTGGCGAATTGGCGGCCAATATCGGTATCGAAACCGACGTAACGCCCTGCCTCATTGACGAATCCAAACGGTGGTTTGTCGGTGAAGACGCCGACGATCAACTTGTCCCGCGCCTTGATTTTGTCCAGGTAGCGGGCCGGCGCGGTGCTTTCGTTGACAACTTTCGGCTTCGGTGGCTCTTCGGTTTTGTTGCAGCCGGCCAGCAGTGCGAGACCGAGCAGCGGGAGTAGCAGTAGAGAAGACTTGGCAGTTTTCATGGCAGTTCCAGTTCCTTTGTTTGAGTCGTTTTGGGTAGTGCGGCGACGTAGGAGAACTTCTCCAGGAACTGCTGCGCTCGTGCGGTTTGCGGGTTCGTAAAGAAAATCTCGGGTGGATTTTGTTCAAGGATTCGCCCGGCTTCCATGAACACAATGCGGTCAGCCACTGCACGGGCGAACGCCATTTCGTGAGTGACGATCAGCAGCGTCATGCCTTCGCGGGCCAGGCCCTGAATGACTTCCAGCACTTCCTTGACCATTTCCGGGTCCAGGGCGGCGGTGACTTCATCGAACAACATGACCTTGGGGTTCATGCACAGCGAACGGACAATGGCGATGCGTTGCTGCTGACCGCCGGAGAGCTGGCGCGCAAAGGCGTCGCGCTTGTCCAGCAGGCCCACGCGCGCCAGCAAGGCTTCGGCCTGATCCCGGGCTTCGCGGAGTTCGCGTTTCTGCACCTTGACCGGTCCGAGCAACAGGTTGTCGAGCACGCTCATGTGCGGAAACAGGTGATAACTCTGGAATACCATGCCGATCTGCTGTCGCACTTCGCGCCAGTCGGTGCCCTTGTCCAGTAACTCGCGGCCGGCCAGTTTCAGGCTGCCGCTGTGGGCGGCCTCCAGCCCGTTGAGGCAACGCAGCAAGGTGCTTTTACCGCAGCCGCTGGGGCCGAGGATGACGATCACTTCGCCGGACTTCACTTGCAGGTCGATACCGTTCAGCACCTGCTGTTCGCCGAAAAACTTGTTGAAACCCTCGAACTCGATCAATGCGCTCATGCTTGCGTCCAGCGCCGCTCCAGCACGCGCGAGGCGGCCGAGAGCGGGTAGCAGATGAAAAAGAAAAACAGGAACAGCACGCCGTAGATCAGCACGGATTCGTAGGTGCGTTCGATGATTTGCTGACCGACCTTGATCACGTCCACCACACCGATCAGCACCGCCAGTGAGCTGGTCTTGATGATTCGCGTGTAGGCGTTGATGGTCGGCGGCGTCATGCGTTTCAGCGCCTGGGGCAACAACACGTAGCCGTAGAGTTGCGGGCCGTTCAGGCCAATCGACAAACCCGCCTCCCGTTGGCCGCGCGGCAACGAATGCAACGCGCCGCGCACCACTTCGCCGACCTCGCTGGCGCCCCACAGCGACAGCACCAGCACCGCGCACCAATAGCTCGGAATGCTCAGGCCGAAGAAGATCGGCAATCCGAAGAACAGCAGGTACAACCAGACCAGCACCGGGATCGCCCGGAACAACTCCAGATAGACCCGCAGGATGGCCTTCAACCACTTCACATTCAGCGTGCACAACACGCCATAAAGCACGCCGCCAACGGTGCTGATGGCGATGCTCAAGAAAGAAATCGACAACGTTTGCGCAGCGCCCTTGCCGAGTTGCGGCAACGACACCCACAACAACTCAAGACCCGAACTGGCCATACTGGAGCCTCCTTTCCAGACGGCTGAGCAGCAGCGACAGCGGCAAAAACAGCAGCACGCAAATCAGCGTCAGCACGGCGAGCATCTCGTAGGTTTTGTAGTAGAGCGCGATGTAGCTTTTGGTGGTGTAGAGAATCTCCGGCACCGCCACGGCCGAGACCACGGTGGTCTCCTTGAGCAAAAAAATAAAATTGGCGAACAGCGACGGCAGGCTGAGGATGCCGGCTTGCGGCAGTATCACGTAACGCAGCAACTGGCCATGGGACAAACCAATGGAGCGACCGGATTCCAGCTGCGCCTGAGGCACTGCGTCCACACCGGCTCGCAGCACTTCCGTGAGGTAAGCACCGCCCAGAAACGTCATGGTGATGATCGCTGCCGCAAACCCCGAGACCTTGATGCCCAGTGCCGGCAAGGCGAAGTAAACGAAGAACAGCTGAATGAGCAGCGGCGTGTTGCGCGCCAGCTCCACGTACAGCCCGACCAAGCGTTGCAGGTAAGGCGTGCGGAACACCAGAATCGTCGTGTTGATCAGCGCCACCAGCAGCGATGTGCCGATGGCGATGAAGCCCACCTGCAGCGTCACACCCACGGCCTTGAGAAACGCCGGCAGGGTGCTGAGGATAAAAGCGTAATCGAAGTTCATTGAACATCCTGGACGCCGCTCGATAAGCGACGGTGGTGCAGTCCATGGGCGCTGGATAATTACCCGGCAGACACCGACTTTAAAGGCATAAGAACTTTAATTTAAATACCGTTAAAGCATATTGATATCACGCAAAAAACTATCCCGCGAATTTGCTGCGAAGGAAGAAGACGACTATTTTCCTTTTAGTTGTAGGAAGGATCTTTTTTTCGAATTACCCCTCCAAGGACGCACCGCTTTTGGCCAGACTCCCGGCCAAACCATCACAAGGAAGAGAACATGGCTGACGTAAAAGTGCCGCAACGGCTGGATCCGCAGGACATATTGAAATTATTGGTGGCGTTGCGCAGGGCGTTGAAGGCCAGGGTGGCTTGACGTATCTCGGGCTGATCTGGCCCCTGTGGGAGCGAGCTTGCTCGCGATAGCGGACTGCCAGACGACATGTGAGGCCGTCATCGCGAGCAAGCTCGCTCCCTCATGGAAATATGCAAACGCAAAAAAAAGCCGACTCTATTGCTAGCCGTCGGCGTTTGAACTTGAAGGGGTTCGATGCTGCGTCGAATCAGAACGCCGGCAGTACCGCGCCGCTGTACTTCTTGGCGATGAACGCTTTCACTTCAGGGCTGGTCAAGGCCTTGGCCAGTTTCTGGATGGCCACGCTGTCCTTGTTGTCCGGACGCGCCACCAGGAAGTTCACGTAAGGCGAATCGGCACCTTCGATCACCAGCGCGTCTTTGGCCGGGTTCAGACCGGCTTCCAATGCGTAGTTGGTGTTGATCAGGTCCAGGTCAACCTGGTCCAGAACGCGCGGCAGCATGGCCGATTCCAGTTCCTTGAACTTGAAGTTGTGCGGGTTCTTGGCGATGTCTTTCGGGGTGGCCAGAGCGTTTTTCGGGTCTTTCAGTTCGATCAGGCCAGCCTTCTGCAGCAGGAGCAAAGCACGGCCGCTGTTGCTGCCTTCGTTCGGCAAAGCGATGGTCGCGCCGTTTGGCAGATCGGCCAGTTTTTTGTACTTCTTCGAGTAGCCGCCGAACGGTTCAACGTGAACGCCGATCACGGTCACCAGGTTGGTGCCTTTGCCTTCGTTGAAGTTTTTCAGGTACGGCAGGGTCTGGAAGTAGTTGGCGTCCAGACGCTTCTGGTCGACCTGCACGTTCGGCTGAACGTAGTCGGTGAAGACTTTGATTTCCAGGTCCACGCCTTCTTTGGCGAGAGTTGGCTTGATCAGCTCCAGAATCTCGGCGTGTGGGACCGGAGTCGCCGCTACTACCAGTTTTTCGCCAGCCTGGGCCAGGCCCGCGGTCAGGGCAGCCGCCAATGCGGTGAACAACAGAACCTTTTTCATGCAGTGTCCTTATCGAAAATCACGGTCGCCATCGACGACGGCTTGTTTAGTACGAGTGCCAGTGAAGTGCTATCGCTGGCGTGAAGCGGACAATACCGGGATTTTTTATTCCCGAACAATATCTTTTATTCACTTTCATATTCCATTTTGTTCATACAGATCCAGCTCACACATTCCCTGTAGGAGCGAGCTTGCTCGCGAAGGTCGTGAACGATAACGCGTGAAACCGGATGCCCAACGGCGCCCTTGGGTTTTTCGCGAGCAAGCTTGCTCCTACAGAAGCCCGGTGCTTTTCAGGAGCTGTTTCAAGGCTTCCTTCTCAGCGGCAGATCCGTTGCCGAGAATCTGCGTTAGCTGCTGCTCGATCTGCACCAACGACGCCGGCGCCTCAGGCAGATTCAAATGCTCCGGCAAAATCTCGTCGCCGGTACTCACCAGCAACGCGAAGTGAATAACGTTTTCCAGTTCTCGGGTATTGCCCGGCCAACTGTGCTGCTCCAGTAAATGTTGCACAGCTTCGCTGATCAGCGGCACCGGCAAATCGAGTCGCTGGCTGTAGATGCCAAGGAAGTATTCAGACAGGGACAGGATATCGCCAACCCGATCGCGCAAGGCCGGCAGTTCGAGCTGACCTTCGCTGAGGTAGTGATAAAGCCGCTCATGGAATTTACCGGCAGCCACGGCTTGCGCCAGATCAATGCTGGTGGCAGCCACGAGACGCACGTCCACCGGACTCGGTTGAGGCGCGCCGACACGAGTGACTTCATGGTTTTCCAATGCGGCGAGCAACTTGATCTGGATCGGCAACGGCAAGTCGCCGATCTCATCCAGATACAGCGTGCCGCCATTGGCCGAACCGAACCAACCGGCGCGACTGCTCGCCGAACCGCTGTAACTGCCGGCCGCATAGCCGAACAATTCGGCGTCGGCGTAGGTCGGGCTGATCGCCCCGCAATTGACCGAGACGAATAACCCGCCACGATCACTGGCGCGATGGATGTGCCGCGCCAACAGCTCTTTACCGCTACCGGTTTCACCGCGGATCAACACGGAGATCGAACGCGGTGCCAGTTGCTCCAATTCCTCGCGCAGCTGACGCGAGCGCGGATCAACGAACACCAGCGCCTTGGCGCGGATGCTCAGTGGACTTTTTTCTGCGTCGGGAAAGGTCAGCAGCGGCTGACCGAAGGCTTCAAAACTCATGGCAGACTCCCGCCCAAAACCGCCGGGAGACGGGGGGCGATGTTAAAAGAAGTAAAGGTTCAAGCGCGGCGCAGAGCGTGATGTTCCATGCGGTTTTGCAGGCGATACAAATAGGCAAAACCCTGCTCCCAACGCTGATGACCGGACTTCACGTTGATGTGCCCGGCACCCGACAGAATCCCCGCCTCGGCGCCCCAGTTACGTGCCAGTTCCAGGGCACGTGACGCGCTGACGGCACTGTCGTTGTCAGAACTGACGACCTGACTCGGAAACGGTAAAAGGTTGGTTGGAATCGGTGCGAAATTGCGCAGGGCCGGCACGCAGGCCGGGCGCTCGACGTCAGCCGGCGCGACCAGCAAGGCGCCGCGCACCTGACGCAGAAAATTCAGCGGTGCAGTGGCCGCCCAATGCGCGACCGTGATGCAACCGAGGCTATGGGCAATCAGGATCACTGGCGTGCTATCGGCGGCAATCGCCTCGGCCAGCGCCGCAACCCAGTCTTCACGACGCGGCGTCAGCCAGTCGGCCTGCTCCACCCGCGCGCTGTTCGGCAGGCTGTTCTGCCAGTGGCTTTGCCAATGATCTTCTGGCGATCCTTGCCAGCCCGGCACAATCAGGTAGCGAATTGATTCGTTGCGCATGGGGAACTCTCCTGCTGCGTGTCTGTTCCTGATCGATTATAAGGAGGAGAGTTATATTCGTTAAGGAATAAGAAGCTATTTATTAAGATCCATTTCGAATATCGAAGACGATCCATGTGGGAGCGGGCTTGCTCGCGAACATGGAGTGTCAGTCGACATGAATGGTGGATGTACCTTCGCCTTCGCGAGCAAGCCCGCTCCCACATTGGATCTATGTTGTTCCTGCGGAATAAAAAAGGGACCGCACCCTGCCAAGGAGACGGCCCCGGAAACTCAAAATCTGTAGCGCAATGATTGACGGAAACGGTTATCCAATAAAGGAATGTTTAATTGCGTTATTAGGCCTGAATCGCATATGCCAATCACACTCTAGGTCACAACTTAGCGTCCCTTTGGGTCAAATTGATGACCAGCGTTTGAGTTTCCGGATCAGTCGATCAAGCCCGAGCCGCACGCACTTCCCGCGGTTCAATGGTTTCTTTGCGAACAAACCGGTTCGCTCGACCAAACGTTCCGATATCGTTAAAGCGCACGCCCATCTCGCGCATGACTTTATGCGCCACCGACGCCGTCATCTGGCGGATGTAAAACGGCTCCTTCACCACAAAGTGATGAATGCCGTGGGTGCTGCCGAAGTTGAAGCAGAACGCCTGCATCGGCCACAGCCACCAAGCGTTCAACACTTGTGTCTGTTGCATGACGTTGCCCGGCTCCACGTCGCCGTAGTAGTGCATGTTCGAGCTGATGAAGTGCAGGCAAAAAGTGCGCAAAACGTTCGGACCGATTATCACCACCGCCGCGATGTCGATCACCTGCATCACCGAAAGCGTGGTCACCGACCATTCAATCGGTGCTTCCAGCAGATGTGCGATGCCGTTAGCGGCGTGGAAGCCGAGGAACACGTACCACGCGCCCCAATGCACCAGCGCGAGTGGCGCATAGACTCTCAACGCGCGCTTGATGATGCTGAACTTGTGGGTCCAGGTCTTGGCCCGCAGCATGCGGATGAACGCCGACATCACGTTGTCGCCGACCATCAGTAACCGGGCAATGCCCCAAGGCTCGCCGTTGGTGATCGCCCGTTCTTCCATGTCGGTTTCGGTGCCGGAGACCTTGTGGTGGTTGAGGTGCAGATGCCGACGAATCCATGGGTTGATCGTGCTTGGGCGCGCCAGCCAGACCAGGCCCATCATCACGTTGTGCGGCACCCGCTGTTTACGAAAGTACATGCTATGAATCAGGTCGTGTTCCAGCTCGTGGGTCAATGAGGCGAAAAACGCGTTGAACAGCAGGCACACCCACCAGGCCATATGCCCGGTGAGGTAGAGCGCCGTAGAGCCGACCATTCCGGCCAGGGCGAAGGCCAGGATGCCCGCTCCCAAGGCGTCCTGATGGTTGAGAATCGGGTAGCGTTTACGCAGTTCGACCCCTCTGGCCAACACCACTTCGCGGATATGCGCAGAGCGCAGGGCTGCATTCAGTCGCTGGGGGCTTGCAGAAGTACCTTCCATGCTTCCATCCTCTGGTTATTGATGTTCGCATCCTGCCTTGTGAACGCTCACAACGCGGTAGCTGTGGACGCCAACCTGTTGACCGGAAGCGCCAAATCAGCATGACTGAACCGACCTCCCTCGCCAGCTGGACCCGCGCCCTGCGCAAGCAACTCGATGCGCTGGGCCTCGACAGCACCGCCCTGTGTCACCAGGCGGGGCTCGACCCGCAGTTGATGGACGACCCGAACGCCCGTTACCCGTTGTCCGGCACCACGCGCCTGTGGGAAATCGCCGTGCAGGTCAGTGGCGATCCAGCGATCGGCTTGCGCGTGTCGCGGTTCGTCAGCCCGACCACGTTCCATGCGCTCGGTTATGCCCTGGTGGCCAGCGGCAGTTTGCGGGAAGTGTTCGAGCGCATCGTGCGTTATCACCAGGTGGTCAGCGATGCCCTGGAACTTGAATTAAGCCGCGCCGAAGATCGCTACCGCTTTCGCCTGAAAATCCCGCCAGGCAATCCGGCACCCGCATTCGAAGCCATCGACGCCTTCACCGCGATTTACGTGCGCACCTGCCGCAATCGCCTCGGCCGTGACTATGCGCCGCTGGCGGTGTACCTGCGCCGCCCGGAACCGGCCGACGCGCATCAATGGCACAAAGTCTTCCGCGCACCGGTGTACTTTTCGGCCGATGAAGACCGGCTGGAATTTTCTCTGGTGGACTTCGATAGTCACCTGGACGACGCCAATCCGGAACTGGCCGAACACAACGAAACCGTGCTCAAACGCACGCTGGCCCAACTCAAACCCCTGACCTGGGAACGCAAGGTTCGCGACGCCATCGAAGAGCTATTGCCCGAAGGCGAACCCAGCGCGGAACACATCGCCCAGGCCCTGCACCTGAGTTTGCGCAGCCTGCAACGGCATCTGGCGGATGAGGGGTGCCGATTCGATACGCTGCTCAATGAAAGCCGCGAAAACCTGGCGCTGCTGCACCTGCGCGACCCGCAATGCTCGTTAAGCGAGATCAGTTATTTGTTGGGGTTTGCCGATACCAGCAGCTTCAGCCGTGCGTTCAAGCGCTGGACAGGGATGACGCCGGGGCAGTTTCGGGATGGGATGCGTTGATCAGCTTTTTGACAAGCTGCGCGTTACGCCTGATGTCCACTGCTCCCTCATTGCTTCGCCAACGTTCGCGAAGACACTGTTGCCCTTGATGTAACTCGCCATCTCGACCATTGCCACATCGATCCCGTGGGAGACTTGCTGCAACAGCTCATTACAACGGCCCTCGGTCAAGTTGCAGGCCGACCGGCCAAAACGCATCAGCATTTTGTACTTGGGCCATGCTTTTGATCCGCCTAACAGCAACGCCATGCTGTCCGACTTGATGTACACCGAAGTCGTGACGATGTCGTACGCCGGAGCCAGCCTGATTTGCGCATCAACCCCGCAATGTTCGTAGAGCACACCAAAATTCTTGAGGTGAGCATCGCCGTTCTTTAGAGCGGACGACAACGCAACAATTTTAAAAAACGACTCCAGGGCTCGGTTAAGCAACGGCGGAGAAACAAATTCTTTGATCTGCCTCGCGGCACCTTCATATGAGCCATCGTATTTGGCCTTCGACGGCCAGGCATTGAGCACGCAGAAATCCTCGAAACCCAAATACCCTTTTTCATTAAGATCGAAGCGTTCGACGACCAGAAATTTGCCGTGCTCGCTGAGTTCAAACTTCGGCACCTCAAGGCCCGAATGCAGTGCAGCCCGCATGCAGAAATACTCGTTGGCTGCGAGTTCAGGGTATTCCTCCGGGCGAAAGGATTTGACCAGGTGCGTCGCGCCTCGATGTGTCAGCCGGTCTATGGTGGTCGCACTGTCACGGACCAGCACCTTTGGCTGCACACCGGAAACGCCCGAATATTGGCCATAGGTGTGCAACAGGTCATCGAACAAATCTTGCGCACCGTCATGAACCAGCAGGTCCGCGAGGCTGGTTTCAGGTTGGCGAGACGCGTCTTGCGCGTTTGCGATGCCTACTCGACCAAGCTGATACGGACCTACGATCGCCAGCATCGAAAAATCATCAAACCCGCGCACCGCTTTACTGAAACGACGAACCAGCTCTTCGCGCAGAGAACCTTCTGGCAGGTTCATTTCAAAAATCGGCGGTAGGCCTTGATCCCACGCGTAGCTTTCCAGGCGCACCGGCATCGTCAGCGAAACGGCGCTTTCCCCAGGCGCGTCTGCGGCGTAACTGAACACTGAATTGCTGCGAGACTGACCACGACCGAGAGCGCCAACAGCCCTCTCAGAGACGCTGATGTACAACCGGTCCCTGTCCTCCGGCTCAGCCATGGAAACCGGCCTTTTTCAGAGCGTCCAGATTGGGACGCATCGACTGACGGGGCACCGCTGTGAGCTCGTACCCGAAGCCGTTAAGGATCGCCTCGACCTTGCGAAGGCCGATTTCGGAGAGGGTGTTATTCTCGATGCCAGAAATCGTGGAGCGGCTCATACCGTACCGGCTTGCCAGTGCCTGTTGGGACAGTTTCTGCTCTTTTCGCAGCGACCGGATCAATTCGCCAAGGTTTTCCATTCATTCACCTGCATCGCATACCGTGCAAAATTCCACAAAAAGTTCATATGCATTGTATTTAGTGCAGAACAAAGTAGAAGTCCAGTTCATTTTTTAACCGAAGTTTGAATAGTCACCGCCCCCGATCCCGTCGCAACAACTTGCGCACTCGCGCGACCAGCTCACCCACGGTAAACGGTTTGAGCAGGTAATCGTCTTCATGCAGCTCCAACCCGCGCAAGCGATCTTCGATGCCATCCTTGGTGGTGAGGAACAGGACCGGGGTCTCACCGAGCTTGCGGATCTGTTGCTGCAACTGCCAGCCGTTCAACCCGGGTAGCATGACGTCAAGAATGATCAGCTCATATTCGCCGGACTCGATGAAGCGACGGCCGTCCATGCCGTTGAGCGCTACATCCACCGAATAACTCGCCTCGCTCAGGCCGTTGGCCAGGAGCCTGGCGGTCTCCGGTTCGTCTTCCACTAACAGCACACGCATGTCACACCTCGATTGTCGTCGTCACAGGCTAGGCGCCTTCGCGGACAAAGCCCACCACTAACGCTGTGTTTCAAAAAATCGCCAACGCCCGCAACCGTTCGGTATCCAGAATTTCGATCTCACCGTACTTCAGATTCAAAACTCCTTGGCTTTGTAACTCCTTGAGGAGTTGATTGGTGGTCTGTCGTGACAGCGACAACATTGAAGCCAGCTGTTCCTGCGGCAGTTGCAAGACACGTCGCGGCGGATCGATTTCGCCGTAACCCTCGGCGATCATCAACAAGCGATGCGCCAACCGTGCAGGCGCCGGCATCAGGCTCAACTGTTCGAGGTTGATGAACGTCAGGCGAAGTTTCTGGCTCATCAGCAATGCCAGTTGCCGCCAGTACACGGGTTGCTCATCCAGCATTGCCAACAGCGCCGTTTGCGGGATGTGCAACAGGATGCACTGACCCACGCCGAACGCATCGTGGGTCCGCGGCTGACCGTCGAACAGGCAGATTTCACCGAACCAGTGCGGCGACTCCACCAGACTCAGCAGCGCCTCCTTGCCCTGCTCGCTCACCGCGCCGATGCGCACCGCACCTTCAAGCACGACGTAAAGGCCGCACGGCGGATCGCCGCGCTTGAACAGCCGCTGCCCCGACGACAGGCGCCGCACCCTGGCGGCGGCCAGCAGACTATTCTGTAAGGGTGCAGGTAAATGGCTGAACCATTGCCCCGTCATCAGACGCGAACGCCAAACCTGCATGTCCATCAAAACTCCTGGAGATTGTCGCCTGGCTGACAGAGCGAGAGGTGAACCCGGGGCATGATCAATCACCCTACAGGAGGAATAACAATGAAAAGCCTCGTTGACCATCTCAGTCAATACGCCGCCTACCACCGTGACCCGCGCAACATCGCCAGCCATTTTATCGGTATTCCGCTGATTGTCGTGGCGGTGGCAGTGTTACTGTCCCGTCCGCAATGGGCCGGAGGCTGGTTTTCGCCGGCAGTGCTGGCGGCGCTAGCGTCGGCCTGGTTCTACCTGCGCCTGGAAGTGCGCCTCGGGGTGCTGATGACCGTGTTACTGGGCCTGTGCGTCTGGGCAGGTCATGTGTTGGCGCAGCAGAGTACGCTGGTGTGGCTGGCAAGCGGTATCGGGATGTTTGTGATCGGCTGGGCGATCCAGTTTGTCGGGCATCACTACGAAGGACGTAAGCCGGCGTTTGTCGATGATGTGACGGGGTTGATTGTCGGGCCGTTGTTTGTGGTCGTGGAATTGGCGTTTTTGCTGGGGATGCGGCGTGAGCTGAAAGCGCAGATCGAGGCGCGGGTTGGGGGTGTGCGTCTGCGTCAGAAAAACGCTGCGGCGTAGGCCGCTTTCGCGAGAAAGCCCGCTCCCACATTAGATCTGCGTCGATCACAAATTATGTGTACGACATCAATCAAATGTGGGAGCGGGCTTGCTCCGGGCGGCGTTCCGACGAAGCTTTTGCTTTTAGATGTTGGCGAGTTTCTGCCAGACCTTCGGCTTGAAGAACAAGGTTTCGCCCTTCGCCAGCCCAATCAGGCTGTCGTGATCCTTCACCACTTCAGCTTCGATCAACTCGCTCTGACCTTCGACCTTCAACGTCACCCGGGTCGTCGCGCCCAGTGGACGAATGTCCCGCACCTCGGCCGCGTGGTGGTCGTCCAGTTCATGCCGCGACAGCGACACTTCGTGTGGACGGAACAGCACGTGATTGTCCTCGCCCAGATGCAGTCGGTTGGAATCACCGAGGAAGTGATAAACGAAATCGCTGGCCGGGTTTTCGTAGACGTCGCCCGGTGAGCCGATCTGCTCGATCACGCCCTTGTTCATCACCACGATACGGTCGGCGACCTCCATCGCTTCTTCCTGGTCGTGGGTCACGAACACCGAGGTCAGGTTGATGTCTTCGTGCAGCCGCGCCAACCAGCGACGCAGTTCCTTGCGAACCTTGGCATCGAGGGCGCCGAAGGGTTCGTCGAGCAGCAGGACTTTCGGCTCCACGGCCAATGCCCGGGCCAATGCGATGCGCTGACGCTGACCACCCGACAGTTGTTCCGGGTAGCGATCCGACAACCAATCGAGCTGAACCATGTTCAGCAGTTCGTGGACCTTTCCGGCGATCTGGCTTTCGGTCGGACGCTGGTTTTTCGGCTTCATGCGCAGGCCGAACGCGACGTTGTCGAACACCGTCATGTGGCGGAACAACGCGTAGTGCTGGAACACGAAACCGACGTTGCGATCACGCACGTCGTGGCCGGAGACGTCTTCACCGTGGAACACGATGCTGCCCTGATCCGGGGTTTCCAGACCGGCGATGATCCGCAGCAGCGTGGTCTTGCCGCAGCCGGACGGACCGAGCAGCGCCACGAGTTCACCGCTCTGGATGTCCAGGCTGATGTTGTCCAGCGCTTTGAATGCATTGAAATTTTTGCTGACGTTACGCACTTCGATCGACATGAATTATTCCTCCGCGGCGCTGGCGCGCAGGCGGTTAATACGGTTTTCGCTCCACTGCTTGAGCAGCAGGATGAAGAGCGCCATGATCAGCAACAGGCTCGCCACGGCGAACGCGGCCACGTGGTTGTATTCGTTGTAGAGGATCTCGACGTGCAGCGGCAAGGTGTTGGTCACCCCGCGAATGTGCCCGGAAACCACCGACACCGCACCGAATTCACCCATCGCCCGCGCGGTGCACAGCACCACGCCGTAGATCAGGCCCCATTTGATATTGGGAACGGTGACGTGCCAGAACATCTGCCAACCATTGGCGCCGAGCAGGCGCGCGGCCTCCTCTTCCTGGGTGCCTTGTTCCTGCATCAGCGGAATCAACTCGCGCGCCACAAACGGTACGGTGACGAAAATCGTCGCCAGCACGATGCCCGGCAAGGCGAAGACGATCTGGATGTCGTGATCCTGCAACCACGGGCCGAACAGACCCTGGGCACCAAACATCAACACGTAGACCAGACCGGCGATCACCGGCGACACCGAGAACGGTAAGTCGATCAGTGTCACCAGCATGCTCTTGCCACGGAACGAGTACTTGCTCACGCACCAGGCGGCGCTGACGCCGAACACCAGGTTCAGCGGCACAGAAATCAGCACGGCGATCACCGTCAGCTTCAGCGCCGACAGCGCGTCGGGTTCAAAAATCGCAGTGAAAAACGCGCCGATCCCCATTTTCAGGCCTTGGGACACCACGATCACTAATGGCAACAGCAGGAAGAGTGCGAACACCAGCCAGCCGAGGCCGATGAGGATACGCCGCGAACCGGCGCTGCCACGGCGGGCAGCGTTCGAGGAAGCAGCAGCAATAGACGATTGGGACATTTGTGCGCCTCCTTATGGGGTTTCAATGCGGCGTTGCAGCAAGTTGATCAGCAGCAACAGGACGAAGGAAACCACCAGCATCAGTACGCCAATGGAGGTAGCGCCGGTGTAATCGTACTGGTCAAGCTTGACCATGATCAGCAACGGCAGGATCTCGGTTTTCATCGGCATGTTGCCGGCGATGAAAATCACCGAGCCGTACTCGCCAACCCCGCGGGCAAAGGCCAGAGCGAAACCGGTCAACCAGGCGGGCAGCAGCGCGGGCACCAGAATATGGCGGAAAACCTGCAACGGTTTTGCACCGAGACAAGCCGCCGCTTCTTCCACCTCACGGGGGATATCGGCCAATACCGGCTGTACCGTACGTACTACGAATGGAAGCGTTACAAAAGTCAGCGCCAGCGTGATGCCAAGGGGGGTATACGCGATCTTGAAGCCCAGGTCCGCCGCAAACTGACCGACCCAACCATTGGGTGCGTACAGCGCAGTCAGCGCGATACCGGCCACGGCAGTGGGCAAAGCGAAGGGCAGATCGATCATCGCGTCGATGATCTTGCGACCGGGGAAGGTGTAGCGCACCAGCACCCAGGCCAGCAGCGTGCCGATGATGCCGTTGATGATCGCGGCATAGAGCGCGGTGCCGAAGCTCAGCTTCAACGCCGCCAGCACGCGGGGCGCCGAAATGATCGCCCAGAACTGATCCCAGGTGAGTTGAGCGGCATGCACGAACATCGCCGCCAGTGGAATGAGCACAATCAGGCTGAGGTACACCAAGGTGTAACCCAGCGTCAGCCCGAAGCCGGGTATGACGGGGGAGATACGACGCGACATAGAAGTCCTTGGTTAACGAATAATTCAACTGTAGGAGCGAGCTTGCTCGCGAAGCTGGACAACGATAACGCGTCCATTCTGAAGGACCGCGGTACCCTTGCGTTCTTCGCGAGCAAGCTCGCTCCTACAGTATTCCTTACTGCGCTTGATAGATCTGGTCGAACACGCCACCGTCATTAAAGAATTTCGGCTGCGCGGTTTTCCAGCCGCCGAAGTCCTTGTCGATGGTCACCAGGTCCAGAGTCGGGAACTGCTTGGCGTACTTGGCGGCAATGTCCTTGTCACGTGGACGATAGAAGTTTTTCGCCGCGATTTCCTGACCGGCCGGGCTGTAAAGGTGCTTCAGGTACGCTTCGGCGATCTGCTCGTTGCCCTTTTTCTCGGCGTTCTTGTCGACAACAGCGACTGGCGGCTCAGCGAGGATCGACAGCGAAGGCACGACGATCTCGAACTTGTCCGCGCCGCCGTCTTCTTTCAGCGCCAGGAAGGCTTCGTTTTCCCAGGCCAGCAACACGTCGCCCTGACCGTTGTTGACGAAGGTGATGGTCGAACCGCGAGCACCGGTATCCAGTACTGGCACGTGCTTGAACAGGGTCTGCACGTATTCTTTGGCCTTGGCTTCGTTGCCGCCGTTGGCTTTCAGGCCATAGGCCCAGGCCGCGAGGAAGTTCCAGCGAGCGCCGCCGGAGGTTTTCGGGTTCGGAGTGATCACCGACACGTCGTTCTTGACCAGATCGCCCCAGTCCTTGATGCCTTTCGGGTTGCCCTTGCGCACCAGGAACACGATGGTCGAGGTGTAAGGCGTGCTCGCCTCCGGCAGACGCTTCTGCCAGTCAGCCGGCAGGGTCTTGCCGAGCTTGGCGATTTCGTCGATGTCACCGGCCAGCGCCAGGGTCACGACGTCAGCGCGCAGCCCGTCGATCACCGCCCGGCCCTGCTTGCCTGAACCCCCGTGGGATTGCTGGATTTTCACGGTGTCGCCAGCGTGGTCTTTCTGCCAGAACTTGACGAACTCAGCGTTGTAATCCTGATACAGCTCACGGGTCGGGTCGTAAGACACGTTCAGCAGCTCGTAATCCTTGGCAACCGCGGAACCCGCAAAAAGGGCACTGGCCAGGGCGGCCAAAGCGAAATGACGAATCGACGACATGGTGAAAGCTCCTGGAATTCTTAGTGTGTTGGCTTTTTTTATGGTTACGGAAATCGCGTTGCCGGTTGTCTAGCTCGATTTGTTGCTCGGGTTCTGCAAACGGAATTTTTCTTTGCGTTCGATCTGGACCACCTGAGCGTTGTGCACGGTGATTTCCACGGCGCCGAACCGCAGATCGCGCAGGGCGCTTTGGATCTCACGCAAGATGGTGGCTTCGTCTTGACCGTCAACGCTACGTAGGGATGCGCTCATGGTGCTGCTCCTTCGACTGAGAGGTTGCCTGACAGTGTCCGGCACTGCTTGCGGCGTGAGGCCAATAGTAGAGAGGTGCGGATATTCTTAAAAAGACTATTTAAGAATGTTTATATAACCAAAAGAAAATGCAAGCCAGGGCGCGGGCTTACCTCTCGGGCACGCAAAAAATCACTGTAGGAGCGAGCTTGCTCGCGAAGGACGTGAACGATGACGCATACGGCCTGTAACAAATGTGCCGACATCAAATTCTTCGCGAGCAAGCTCGCTCCTACACGGTCTCATCTGTCAATCGATTGCGGGTGTGCGCATCCAGTCCAGCAAATCAGCTGGCACCGGCCGGCCGAACCAATATCCCTGACCGAGATCGCAGCCCTGCTCAAGCAGGAAACTCGCCTGTTCGACCTGCTCGATCCCCTCGGCATGCACCTGCATCCCCATGCTCTGCGCCAAGGCGATGATCACGCGCACGATGACCCCATCATCCTCATCCCACGGCAATCCGGCCACGAAGCCCTGATCAATCTTGAGCTTCTGCACCGGCAAACGCTTGAGTCGCAACAACGACGAATACCCGGTGCCAAAGTCATCGATGGCCAGTCGCACGCCAAGCTCGCGCAACCGATGCATTTGCTCCAGCGCCACTTCCGGATCGTCCATCACCGCGCTTTCAGTGACTTCCAGCTCCAGATACGACGGATCCAGACCGGTTTCATGCAGCACTTTCGCCACCTGCTGAAACAGCTCACGGCGAGCGAACAATCGAGACGAAACATTCACCGCGATAAACGACAACACCACGCCTGCCTGCTGCCACAGGCACATTTGCTGACACGACTGCTGCATCACCCAGACATCGATTTCCGCGATCAATCCGGTGCGCTCAGCGATGGGAATGAATTCAGCCGGCGACACCAGACCACGCTTCGGATGCTCCCAGCGCACCAGCGCCTCGACACCCACCAGGCGACTAGTTTTGAGGTCATGAACCGGCTGGTAATACACGCGTAATTCCTGCTGTTCGAGCGCCCGGCGCAACTCAACGGCAGTCTCGACCCGTTTCTGGGCGTGCACGGTCAACTCTTCGGTATAAAGCGCGTAACCGTCACGACCGGCGCTTTTGGCCTTGGACAGCGCCGAGTCGGCATTTCGCAACAACTGTTCGGCGCTCAAGGCATCGCTTGGGAACAGGCTGATGCCAATGCTGGTGTTAATGAACAGCTGATGCCCCCCGATCATGAAAGGCTCTTTGAGGTCGTCGATGATCCGTTGCGCCAACGCCGCGGCCTGCATCAACTGCGGACAGCTTTCCGCAAGCACAGCGAATTCATCTCCGCCTAGCCGCGCCAGGGTAATTCCCGCGCCGGACATGGCTTGCAACCGCTCGGCCACAATTTTGAGCAACTCGTCACCGATCGTGTGCCCGAGGCTGTCGTTGATCATCTTGAAATGATCCAAATCGATCATCAGCAAGGCACAGCCGCGCTTGTGGTGCTGCGCCGACGACAATGCCTGCTCGGTACGGTCGGTAAACAGCAAACGGTTGGGCAGATCGGTCAGCGGGTCATGATGAGCAAGGTGCTTGAGTTCATCCTCGGAGTTCTTGATCGCGCTGATATCGGAAAACACGGCGACATAGTGGCTGAGCCGACCCTGGTCGTCGTGAATCAGGCGGATGGTCTGCCACTGCGGGTAGATTTCGCCGCTTTTACGGCGATTCCAGATTTCCCCGCTCCACTCGCCCATGCTGTTGAGTGTGGCGAACATCCTCTGGTAGAAATCCACCGGATGATGGCCCGACTTGAACAGGCTCGGGCGCTGCCCCAGCACTTCCTCAAAGGAGTAACCGGTGATTTCCATGAACGCCCGGTTAACGTGGACGATCAACCCGTTGCGATCGGTGACCAGCACGCCTTCGCGAGTGCAATCGAACACGGCGGCCGCCTGTCGCAAACGCTCGCGGTCTTCATGGCGCTCACGCAATGTGGCGCCGATGCCCAGGCAACGGAGCAATCGCGCTCGAGCAATAAAGATCAACCCGGCGCTCAACAGGACCCAGGCGTAACCGTTGATCAGTCGCCACCGCAACAGCTCGTCCGACCCATCGAAGAACCTGTTCAATAAGTAACCACTGAACTGCAGCCAGACTACGGATAGCAACAGATAAAGCAGCGCTGCACGCAATGCGTCGCGATAGGTGGCAGACATTCGGCCGTCCATATCCCTTTAAAAAGAGTCGAGTTATAGGTTAAAGAAACATCCAGCCACTCTTATCTGAAAGAGCGACTGGTTTTATCTGTGAGCTTGGTGATAATGCAACGGCTGTTTTTTTCTTTTTTTCGAGGGCCAAATAGCCTATGTGGTACGAAGGTTTTCTCGGCTTGTCGCCTTGGTCACTGGTGGCAGTCACCCTGCTGATGACCCACGTCACGATTATCGGCGTCACGGTCTATCTGCACCGTTATTCAGCCCATCGCTCGCTCGAGCTCAATGCCGGCCTGAAACATTTCTTCCGCTTCTGGCTGTGGCTGACCACGGCGCAGAACACCCGCGAGTGGACCGCCATCCACCGCAAACATCACGCCAAATGCGAAACCGTCGATGACCCGCACAGCCCGGTCATCAAGGGCCTGTCCACCGTTCTGCGCAAAGGTGCCGAGCTGTACCGCGCCGAAGCGGAGAACCCCGAGACCCTGCGCATCTACGGCAAGAACTGCCCCGAAGACTGGATCGAACGCAACCTCTACAGCCGCTTCCCGCTGCTGGGCGTGGCGATCATGGCCGTCATCGACCTGCTGCTGTTTGGCACCATCGGGATCACCATCTGGGCCATCCAGATGATGTGGATCCCGGTCTGGGCCGCCGGCGTGGTCAATGGCCTGGGCCATGCCGTCGGCTACCGCAACTTCGAATGCCGCGATGCGGCGACCAATCTGATGCCCTGGGGCATCCTGATCGGCGGCGAAGAACTGCATAACAACCATCACACCTATCCTAATTCGGCAAAACTGTCGGTGAAAAAATGGGAATTCGACCTGGGCTGGGCCTGGATCCAGGTCTTCAGTTTCCTGCGCCTGGCCAAGGTTCAGCGGGTTGCGCCGATTGCCCATCGGGTCGAAGGGAAAGGCAGTCTGGACATGGACACCGCCATGGCCATCCTCAACAACCGCTTCCAGATCATGGCCCAGTACCGCAAATTGGTGATCGCGCCGCTGGTCAAACAAGAACTGGAAAAGGTCGATCACTCGGTCCGTCACCAGTTCCACCGGGCCAAACGCCTGCTCTCGCGGGAAACCAGCCTGCTCGATGACAATCACCATGTGCGCATCCAGACCATGCTCGAGCACAGCCAGGCGCTGAAGGTAATTTACGAGAAAAGACTGGCCTTGCAGCAGATCTGGGTCAAGACCAGCTCAAATGGTCACGACATGCTGGCCGCCATCAAGGATTGGATACATGAAGCCGAAGCCAGCGGGATTCAATCCTTGCGCGACTTTGCCGATCAGTTGAAGACCTACTCCCTGCGCCCTGCCACTACCGCCTGACTGTCGCAAGGGGATTTATCGGATCGCCGCATCGCCCCGTTCGGCTGCGCAGCAGACGCAAAACCTGACGACGCGTTTCAATTGAAAAAACGCGTCGCCAGTACCGCCCGGCGGGAGCAAGCTCCCTCGCCACATGACGCGGGAACTTAGCTCCAAATCCCCTATCTCAAAGACACTTCGCCACTACGGCGGGCTTTGCTGTGGCCGCTGTCGAACTCGCGGCACGTCCCTTGAGATATGTGTCGATGGTCAATAAGAGCCTCCAAGACTCATCCCTACCCCAGTGGCCCGAGGCCGCGCAAACCCTGATGGCATTGATGCATGCCCAAGGCGAGGTCGCACGTCTGAGCGAGCGCGAACAGTTGTTCAGCTCCCTGCTGGTAAGCGTTAACGCGGTGCTTTGGGCATTCAACTGGGAAACCCGTCAGGTGGTCTACGTGAGTCCTGCCTATGAGCGGATTTTCGGCCGTTCCGCAGGGCTGTTGCTGTCCGACTTCAACCAGTGGCGTGACAGTATTTACCCTGACGATCTGGAGTACGCCGAGCGCACCCTCGCAGAAGTGCTGGTCAAAGGTGCCGTTGAAGACCGTGAGTACCGCATCATTGCCGCCGACGGCCAGGTGCGCTGGCTCAGTGACAAGTGCTTCATCAACCGTCAGGCCGAACCTGGCGAGCCGGTGATCATCGTTGGCATTGCCGAAGACATCACCGACAAGAAGCAGATGGAAAGTGAGTTGCATCGCCTGGCCACCACCGACGTCCTGACCCAGAGCAGCAATCGCCGGCATTTCTTCGACTGCGCCCACCGCGAATTCGAACTGGCTCGCCAACAAGGCGCACCGCTGGCGTTTCTGCTGCTGGACATCGATGACTTCAAGGTGATCAACGATACCTACGGTCACCCGGAAGGCGACAACGTGCTGCAACGGATCGCCGAGGCCGGTCGCGGGTCATTGCGTCGCGGCGATGTGTTCGGACGGATCGGTGGCGAGGAATTCGCAGCAGTGTTCCCCGGCTGTGCACCAGACATGGCCATGCAAGTGGCCGAGCGTCTGCAACGGGAGATTCAGCGATTGAGTTTCACCCATGCCCACCAGACGTTCGGCATCACCGTCAGCCAGGGTTTGACCAGCCTCACTGCCGAAGATGAAAGCGTCGAGAGCCTGTTCGCAAGGGCAGATGCGGCGATGTATGAAGCGAAGCGTCAGGGCAAGAACCGGATCATCTCCGGCTGATGAGCTAACCCAAAACCTGTGGGAGCGAGCTTACTCGCGATGATGTACTGACATCCAACATTGATGTTGGCTTGCAGACCGCTATCGCGAGCAAGCTCGCTCCCACAGGGATGTGTGTCGTACCTACTTCTTGCGCAGCCTCATCAATTCCGGCAACCCGATCTTCAGCAACCGCGCCGTCCGGCTCTTGGCCAGCGCCTCAATGCCCTCATGCTCGGTCAGACGTGCCATTTGCGCCGCCATGTTCATCACCAGTGCCTCGCGGGAGTAAACCCCGCCACCGAGGTGATACACCGCTGCGATCAGCTCGCGCAGCTCCAGAGGCAAGCGCCAGCGGGTACGCAGCGCGGAACCGTAGGCCGCGCCGAATTCAGCGAGGGCATCACCGACCTCCTCCCATTCATCCAGCTCGCCACCGGCCTGTTTCCATTCCTGCAAGCAGCGCAGCAACGCCAGATCACCCAAGCGATGCAACATCCCCGCGCAATAGCAACGCTCCTGATCCAGATCGAGCAAGCGCGCCAGCGTCCGGGCATATTCGGCGGTGTGCAGTGACAGCTCCCAATAGCGCTCGGCATAGTCTGCCAAAAACGGATCGCTAAGCCGTGCACTGCGCTTGAGTGCCAGCCCCAGGGTTAGATTCATGCTCTGCCCGGTACCCAACCGCTGCAACGCCTGGGACAGGGTTTGCACGGCGACGCCATGATGTTGGGCCGCGCTGTTGGCGGCAGCGATCAGGACGGCCGTAATCTGCGGATCGGTACGGATTTCATCTTCCAGCCGCGTCAGATCGAGTCCGTTGGGGTTAAGGCTGCGTTTGACCGCCAATTGCACGTCTGTCATCAGCGGTGCGCCGTCAGTCAGCTCACGGCGACGTTCGAGAAATACCGACAAGGTCATGCCCGGCGCCAGAGCCGGTACATCACAGAACACCTCCTCCCCGGCATTGAGCAGCAAATCCTGCAGACGCTGGGTCAGGCTTTCCATGTTCAACGGCTTGGTCAGATACGCCAGAGGCGCCAGAGGCAAGGCTTCGCGCACACTGGCGCTGTCGTTGCGACTGCTCATCAGAATGAAGGGCAATAGCGGATTGCGTTTGCGCTGACGAACATTGCGCAAGACATTCAAACCATCGACGCCGGGCAACTCCCAGTCGGCAATCACAAGGTCGTAAACGTTTTCCGCCAAAAGCATCAGCGCTTCCTGGCCATTGGCGCACAGATCAAGGCGTGCGTCGCAGCGCACACTCAGCAGCACTTGTTTGAGCAGGTCGCGCGACCAGGGATCGGCCTCGGCAATCAGCACTCGGGGTACAGCGAGTAAATCTACGGCCGTCATCCAACAAGCTCCCTCACAATGCTTGCACCTTAGTCAATGCGGGGCGTTCGAAACAGTGCAGTGTGTTTCGTAGACGAAAAAAACCCGCCGAAGCGGGTTTTTTTGTCGATCAGCTCACAAATCAATCAGAGCTCGGGGATCAGAGCTCCGAGAAGCACTCTTCGATAATCGCCAGACCTTTGTCCAGTTGCTCGTCCGGCGAAGTCAGCGGTACCAGGACGCGCAGAACATTGCCGTAGGTGCCGCAGGACAGCAGGATCAGACCCTTGTCGCGCGCCTTGGCCACAACCGATGCCACAGCAGCCGCGTTCGGCTTGTGGCTGTCGCCATCAACGAACAGCTCGACTGCGATCATCGCGCCCAGCGCACGGACTTCGCCAATGACCGGGTACTTGGCCTGAATGGCTTTGAGGCCAGTGACCAGACGCTCGCCGACTGCCTTGCAGCGGTCCAACAGTTGCTCTTCTTCGAATACTTCCATCACGGCCAGGGCCGCGGCGCAAGCAATCGGGCTACCGGCATAGGTGCCGCCCAGGCCGCCTGGAGCGATGGCGTCCATGTATTCGGCCTTGCCGCACACACCGGCCAACGGGAAGCCGCCAGCGATGGATTTGGCGAAGGTGGTCAGGTCGGCAGCAACGCCCATCTGCTCCATGGCGAAGAAAGTGCCGGTACGACCAGCGCCGGTTTGCACTTCGTCAGCGATCAACAGAATGCCGTGCTGGTCGCACAGGGCACGCAGACGCTTCATGAACTCTTTAGGCGCGACGTAGAAACCGCCTTCGCCCTGAACCGGCTCGATGATGATGGCAGCGATGTCACGCGGCTCGGCGTCGTTCTTGAAGATGCGTTCGATGCTGGCGATCGAATCGTCGATGCTCACACCGTGCAGTTCGTTCGGGTACAGCGCGCGGAACACGCCGCCTGGCATCAGGCCCATGCCGGCCGAGTACGGCACGACTTTACCGGTCAGGCCCAGGGTCATCATGGTGCGACCGTGGTAAGCACCGGTGAACGCGATCACGCCGGCACGGCCAGTCGCGGCACGGGCAATTTTCACAGCGTTTTCAACAGCTTCGGAACCGGTGGTCACCAGCAGGGTTTTCTTGGCGAAATCACCTGGCACCTTGGCGTTGATTTTTTCGCACACTTCTACGTACGGCTCGTAGGCCAGCACCTGGAAGCAGGTGTGGGTCAGCTTGTTCAGTTGCTCGGTCACGGCGGCGATGATTTTCGGGTGCACGTGACCGGTGTTCAGCACGGCGATACCGCCGGCGAAGTCGATGAACTCGCGACCTTCAACGTCGGTCACGGTGGCGTTCTTCGCGGACTCGGCGAAGATCGGGTGAATCTGGCCAACACCGCGTGGTACAGCGGCTTCGCGGCGTTTCATCAGGGAAGCGTTAGTCTTGCTCATAAAGTCCTCATTCACCGCTCATCGGGCGGCGTGGCTCAAGGAAAATGCAGCGGGGAGGCAACGGCGGCAGCATGCGATGATCGACTGCCACAGCGTTCCCGGCCACAGAGAAAATTCCGGTTGAAGCGCGCAAAGGGTCAGCGCTCTCGTGCCCTTTGCGCTTGAAGCAATGCCTTGCCAGGGCTTATGTATTTCGAGCTTAGATGCCCAGGCAGAGGTATTTGATTTCCAGGTAATCTTCGATGCCGTACTTGGAGCCTTCACGGCCCAGCCCCGACGCCTTGATACCGCCGAACGGCGCGACTTCGTTGGAGATCAACCCGGTGTTGACGCCGACCATACCGTATTCCAGGGCTTCCGCCACACGGAACACACGGCCCAGGTCGCGAGCGTAGAAGTACGAAGCCAGACCGAACTCGGTGTCGTTGGACATCGCGATCACTTCGGCTTCGTCTTTGAAGCGGAACAGCGGCGCCAATGGGCCGAAGGTTTCTTCCTTGGCCACGGCGGCGTTGTTCGGCACGTTGGTCAGAATGGTCGGCTCGAAGAAGTTGCCTTCGATGGACTTGCCGCCGGACAGCACGGTGGCGCCTTTGGAAACGGCGTCAGCAATGTGCTCTTGAACCTTGGCCACAGCTTTTTCATCGATCAGTGGACCGGTGGTGGTGCCTTCTTCAAGACCGTTGCCGATCTTGAGTTTGGCCACCGCCACTTTCAGCTTCTCGGCGAACGCGTTGTAGACCGAATCCTGAATGTACAGACGGTTGGCGCAGACACAGGTCTGGCCGTTGTTGCGGTATTTGGAAATGATCGCGCCTTCAACGGCCTTATCCAGGTCCGCGTCGTCGAACACGATGAACGGCGCGTTGCCGCCCAGTTCCAGGGACACTTTCTTGATGTCCTTGGCGCATTCGGCCATCAACTGGCGACCGATTTCGGTCGAGCCCGTGAAGGACAACTTACGCACGATCGGGTTGCTGGTCAGCTCGCTGCCGATGTCGCCGGCGCTGCCGGAAACAACACTGAACACACCGGCAGGAATGCCGGCACGCTGAGCCAGTTCAGCCAGAGCAAATGCAGAAAACGGAGTTTGCGAAGCAGGCTTGAGCACCATGGTGCAACCGGCGGCCAGGGCCGGGCCGGCTTTACGGGTGATCATCGCAGCCGGGAAGTTCCACGGGGTGATGGCAGCGGTCACGCCGATTGGCTGCTTGATCACAATCAGGCGCTTGTCGGGCTGATGGCCCGGAATCACGTCGCCGTAGACGCGCTTGGCTTCTTCAGCGAACCACTCGATAAAGGAAGCGGCGTAAACGATTTCGCCCTTGGCTTCGGCCAATGGCTTGCCTTGCTCCAGCGTCATCAGGCGAGCCAGGTCGTCCTGGTTCTCGATGATCAGCTCGAACCAGCGACGCAGCTTGTTCGCACGGTCCTTGGCGGTCAGTGCACGCCAGGCCGGCAGCGCTTTATCAGCAGCTTCGATCGCACGACGGGTTTCGGCAGCGCCCATTTTCGGCACGGTGCCCAGAATTTCGCCCGTTGCCGGGTTGTTGACCTTGATCGTCTGACCATTGTCCGCATCGACCCAAGCGCCATCGATAAAGGCTTGCTGGCGGAACAACTGGGTGTCTTTTAGCTGCATGTCGGCTTTCCTTAACAGCACCGCGACAGGCGCGGAGCAAATTATGATTGTAGAAAGGCGCCTGAAAGGCTGCCGTCAGGGAAATCATTCACCGGGCTGAAGCACATAAATAGCGCACGGAATGAACTCGCGCGGTTCAGCACCCAGACAAGAGCGTTTGAAATCTCAAACGAATCCTAGGATCAAAGGGGGTAAAGGACAATAGGCTGTTCGAAAAAAAGAACGAAATCGCCGCATTTGCCACAAATTTCAGATCAGCGTAGCAATCGCAGGTTACGCTTAGGAAAAGCGCTGTCGATTCAGCAGCATGGACGCCCGCAGTGCATATGAGTATCATGGCGCCCGCTTGCACCAGTAGCTCAGCTGGATAGAGTACTGCCCTCCGAAGGCAGGGGTCGTGGGTTCGAATCCCGCCTGGTGCACCATATAGTAGAAACGAGAAAGCCTCAGGCCTTAGGGACTGGGGCTTTTTTGTGGGCGTTGTCGTCAGGGGGCGCTACTCAACACCCCCCCATTCAGACAAATCCCGCAAAACTGTTTTTTGCCCGGCGCGCTTCACGCTCTTCAGAATGCCCCCCGAGGACTTAACCAAGGGAACGCCATGCACTTGATAAGGAATGTCGACAAGGGCCTCGAACAGACCGAAAACCCCGCCACTGCCGCCCAATTGGTAAAGAACGCGTTGGCGCGAGGTCGCCATAGCATTGGGGGACTCGCTAATTTTGGGAGTCATTCCCGCATCAGCAGCGACAGCGAGATTGTCGAGGCCGTCCGCAAGGGTGAATTGCTGTTGGTAAAGGAACGCTTTGCCAGCTCAGGCGGTGGCCTCATGGTTAGATCAGCGCCAGCGCCTGAACCAGTCTACATCCCGCCAAAAGATCCATGGCCACAGGCCAAGCCTCGCGACGATCAGGTCTTTGCCAAATCCTGTACCCCGGATAACTGGTGTAGCACCGACGCCGGCACCGCTCCGGAGCCTGCTTCGAACTTCGGCAAGGTGATGGTCGCGGGCGCCATGCTTTTTCCGTCCGCCAGCACCGCCGTAGCGGCGGCCTTCGGCGCCGATCTGGCACTAGGTCGAATGGCCGGTGGCGGCATCCTGCAGCAGCGTCTTAACTGGGCGATTCGGGGTGCTGGCGGGCCTGCCAGTGTTTTTATACTCGGCATGCTCCCAACTCAGATGGGCGACGGCACCCTCCATTCCGACAATCAGTTGCGCAGCATGACCCATGCACCTACCCGCGTACGTTTTCAGTTTCGTGGCGATGCCGAGGGCGCACTACAGGTCTACGGAATCCACACCACCGCATCAGGGGACGACACGGTGCGCACGGTGCAAGCCACGTGGAACGCCGATAAAACCGCCTTGGAGGCCAAGCTCAATGGCATCACTATCTTGTGGACGCCCCAGCGCGGGCCACTGGGACAGATGCCCCCGCTGATCTACCCCGACAACAGCGGCGAACAGCTTGGCACCATCCTGGTCCATCCGATTCCGGACAACACGGACAGTCAGATCGATGGCCTCCCCGGTGAAGACATCACCACTGACGACTGTATTCTGGTGTTCCCAGCGGACACTGGGTTGAAGTCGATGTATGTGGTGTTTGCACGACCTATCGGTGGCGATCACAACTATCACCCAGCTCCCAAAGGACTAACGGCTTTTCCTGATGCCCGGATTACCCCTCGTAAAACGCCCATAAAAGGCGGGGGAGGTCTACGAAAAAGATGGAAGACAAGGGACGGGACTATTTTTGAATGGGATAGCCAGCACGGGGCCGTTGAGAAGTACAACAAGCGTGGGAAGCACCTCGGGGAGTTCGACCCCGATACAGGCGAGCAAACCAAAGAAGCGGACAATACCCGAGAGGTGGAACCTTGAAATACATCATTGAAGCTTTCGACAAAGACACCGAGTTTCTGGCTTTTGAAATCGACCTGCCTGAAGGTTGTGAGACCCAGCTGGCGGCAGTCATGGGTTGGACAATGCCCCAGCGTGGCGATGAAGGCTATAACTTGAGCGCAGAACAAGCGACAGCCATTGAGGCATTAGCCCGCAGGCAATTTTACGATAACGATCATATTTTTCAGCTCACCTGCAACATTGACTAACCGGGGGTGAGAGCAGGTGCGCCGCTGGAGGCAGTCACGGCGCCCGATCTGGAGCACCTGGACCCTGAAACGGGAGAACGCAAAAAGGACGCCGAGCCAGGCCGAACTTCGCCAAAGTAAGTTGAAAGGAGCCCAAAAATGCAACATGAAATTCTTGCATTCGACAAGAAAACCGAGCAATTGGTTTTCAGCATTGAAATCCCTGCTGACCAGTTCGCGACATTGGCAGAGCTGATGGCTTGGCGTGAGCCGGAAGATGCCATTTATGAATATGAGATATCGCCAGAGCAAGTTAGTTGTCTTGAAGGCATGATTGGAAAGACCTTCAATAGCCCTGAGTTCATCTTTCAACTGTCCTGTTCTGCTTGATGTTTTTAGAGATCACGGGCTTTCTTGCAGGCGACAACGAAGACGATTTGATCAAATTTGAGCTCGACGTAAGTCCCGAGTTTGAGCAAGCCGTTATGGACGTATTGGGCTGGCATTGCTTAGCAGCCGAAGCTGATGGCGAGCTTCCATTAACCGGCGGGCAGGTCCAACAAATAGAAATTGCGATACACCAGTCATTCCCGAAGGAATTGGAGCTATTCATCGGTGTGCGGGCATAGCAGGGATTAATAGTGGAACTAGACGAGGTACAGTCCCGACGGTTCAAATCGAGGGTTCGCGCAACGTCAGCCGCAAGATGGCGATGCCCGGGCAACGCGGGCATTCAAGCTGCCCGCGTTATCGTTTACGACCATCGTCGGAACGCCGCCCAGAGCCGGCTCACCACAATTATCCGGCGCCCATTTTTTGTGGCCGGCGCCTAAGCGTCAGCGGTTTGGTTTTGCTGCCTGGCGAAAATCGCCGCCATCTCTGGCTCATCCAGGTGATCCAGCGCCCGTTCGACCAACAAATGCACGCCATCGGCCATGCGGCTGAGCGCCAAGGCTTTGGAGCGGCGCGAACCGTCCACATCGTCGGCGAGGTCGGCGGCGATGGCGCTGATCGACAGCAGGTCTTCCGAGACGTTGGCGAGCAGGGCTTCGGTGTTGATGTTGGGGCTGACGGTGAAGAGCGAGCCTTTGCGTTTAGGTTGCTCTGGTTCGGTGACTGGTGGGTCGGGGACTATTTTGGACATCTGACTAACTCCAGAAGTGGAGCCGTTCACACGTCGCTGCTAAACGATGGGTGGCGGCTGTGCGCGGGTTAGCAGACCGGGGAGTTAGCAAACCGGCGCGCCCGAGGGCGCCCCACGCACAGCTGCCATAACGTGCAGGTTAGGAACCTGACCGACGAGGATGCTATGCACTTCACTAACTACGGCGGGCTGCTAAACCCGATCACTGACGACCAGTGATGGGATTCAAATTACAGACCGTTCCCAAAGCGCACAAGCCGGCGGATTCTGGCTTAGCCGTAGGCAACGACGCAAGAATTTGTAGCTTGCAGGAAGTAAATCAAAGCCCTTTTAAACAACCCCAAAATCACTGACCGGCTCGCTCCTACAGGAGGTCATTCCACCAGAGAACGTCACTCAGTGGTCCAATCAAACTCGTCGTACTCATCATCCTCGTCGCCCTCGATTTCTTCCTCATCAAGAACGTCTTCCTCCGGCGCTGCTTCTGCCTGCTTAGCCAGAAGAAACTCCTTACGACTCTCGGTAATTGCTCGCCGCAGTTCCTCGCCCTTTTCCGAGCAGTTGAGCATTTGGGCGATGCGGTCGATTTTTTTTGCCACGGCATCCTCCAAAGCATCGGCTATGGGTCGATAGTGCGCGCTTTCAGGGGTGGATGCCAAATTGGGGGCTGACCTCAGGAGGAAATTGATCCATTCATCCTCTGAGACGGGCAGCCCAACCGGTTCGGGTTAACCCCGCTGAAAAAAACTTTAGCGATGATAACGCCGCACTACACTGCTGTTTTTCAGCACATGGCCTTTGATTTTTTCCAGCAACTGCGCGCGGGTCAGGCCGGCGGGCAAGGCGTCCGGGGCGAGGTCGAGGGCGTAGAGCTGGATGATGTAGTGGTGAGAGCTGTCGCCGACCGGAGGGCAAGGACCGATGTAGCCGGTGGTGCCTTTGCTGTTGCTGCCACTCACACCTTCGAGGGCGGATTTGGCGCCCACACCAGCCGGAATCTGACGGGTCGTGGATTTGATGCCGTAGTGAATCCAGTGATCGACGCCCAAACCTTTCTGTCCGTCCGGATCGTGCATAACGATGGCGTAACTCAAGGTGCCCGCCGGTGCGGCGGTCCAGCTCAGGGCCGGGGACTGGTTCTTGCCGCCGCAGCCGCTGGCATCGCTTGCCGCTACCGACGTGAACAGGCGGTTGTCCGTCACACCGGGCATGCTGACGGTGAAGCGTTCTGCGGCCTGCGCCGGAAACTGCGCGCAAAGCGCGACGGCGACGGCCGCCAGCCAAGGGTTCAGAGAGGTCAATCGGGTCATACCGGAGCACCTTGTGCGGGTGGGGCCGTGGTCGGCGTGCAAACTATAGCCGGACCGTTCGTGCGGTGGCAGTGGGAATTGGCTGAACCTCGGGATAAGCGCCAAACTCTTAAGTGAAACGCTACCTGGAGAGCGATCATGGCACTGCACCGCGTCGCCCGTTTTGCCGACGTGCCCGACAACCGTGGCCTGGAAGTCCGGATTGGCGACACTAAAATCGTCTTGCTGCGGGTCGGCGATCAATTGCGCGCCTATCAGGGCGAATGCCCGCACGCGGGAGCGCCGCTCGCCGAAGGCGCGCTGTGTCACGGGCGGCTGATTTGCCCATGGCACAAGGCCGCGTATCGGATTGAAGATGGCGCCTTGTGCGAACCACCGTCGCTGGACAGCCTCAAGCGCTATCCGCTGGAAATGCGTGAAGACGAAGTCTGGGTCGACGAAAATCCGCTTCCGGATGCTCACACCCCGCCGGCCGATGATGACCGTACGTTTGTGATTATCGGTGCCGGCGCCGCAGGCACGGCGGGTGCGGCGGCGTTACGCGAAAAGGGTTTCGGCGGCCGCGTGCTGCTGATCGACCGCGAATCTGACGCTGGTTACGACCGCACCGTGTTGAGCAAATTCGTGCTCGCCGGGGAGATGCCGCCAGAGGAAGTCCCGCCGCTGCGTGATGAAAGTTTTTATCGCGAACAACGCATCGATCGAGTCAACGGCGAAGTGGCGAGCCTGGATACACAGAACCGCACAGTGCGACTCAAGGACGGCCAGACACTGACCTATGACGCCGCGCTGCTGGCCACTGGCGGCACACCCAAACCTCTCGAGGTGCCCGGCGCCGACCTGCCGCAGATTTTCTTGCTGCGCTCGAAGGAACAGGCACAAAAGATTCTGACCGCCGCCCAACCCGGCCATCGTGCAGTAATCATCGGTGACAGCTTTATCGCGATGGAGTCCGCTGCGGCCCTGCGCGAGTACGGTCTGGACGTCACTGTTCTGGCGCGCCACGTGGTGCCCTTCGCCAAACAGTTCGGCGAAACCGTCGGCAAAGCGATTCTTGCCCGGCATGTGGCTCACGGTGTTGTGTTTATGACCGACAGCGAAGCCGCGCAGATTGAGGGCACCGACAGGGTTGAAGCGGTGAAACTGAAAAACGGCCAGCGTTTGCCAGCAGACCTGGTGTTGGTCGGTATTGGTGTCAGCCCCGCGACAGAGCCGTATACCGGACTGCCCATGGAAAAAGACCATTCATTGAAGGTCGACGGCGGGATGCGCGTGACCGAAGGGCTGTGGGCGGCCGGTGATATCGCGACCTTCCCGCTCAACGGCCAGCCACAGCGGATCGAGCATTGGCGGCTGGCGCAACAGCACGCGCGAATTGCGGCGTCCAATATGCTGGGCGGTGACGAGCATTACCTGGATGTACCGTACTTCTGGACTTACCACTTTGGCAAAAACTACGACTACCTCGGTCACGCCGAAGCCTGGGACGAGGTCGAATTCAAGGGCGATCCGTACCATCCACCTTTTATCGGTCTGTTCGGCAAGAACGGTGTGGTATCCGCCGCCGTCGCCTGCGATGAAGAGCGGGCGATGGCGATGCTGGCCGAGCGGATGAAACAGCCGCTGCCTGTTGACGAGGCATGGCGGCTGATTCGGGACGTCTAAGCGTTACTGGATGACGCCAGCACCACCGAGCTTGCTCATGATGAACCCGATGAATTCCTCGACGGTCATTTTCTGGCCGTTGAATTCCACCTGATTGTTGGCGTAATGCAGTTTGGTGACGATGTCATTGCCGTCCGCTTTGGCGAACTGCGTGCCGACTGCCATGGCGCCGAACATGTCAGCGGTGGCAGTCGCCTGATCGGCAATGACCTTGGCGTCGGTCTGACCGTCGATTTGCCCCTGGACGCTGAGTAAATCAACCAGCATCGGCTTGGACACTTTGATAGTGAGGTCCAGCAGCGCGATCAACTGTCTGGTCAATTGGTCTGGCGGCAGGTCCATGGATTGTGGTTTGGTCAGATCTAGCACCAGGTTGACGCGGCTTTCACCGTTGGCGGTGGTGAACGACAGGTTTTCCAGAGCGACCTGCGGACCGGCCGCCAGCAGTTTCTCCAGACCGGTTTTCACCTGTGCTTCCTCGGCAGGGGTCAAGACCAGCTCTGGCGCCGGCTCACCGGCAGCAGCAGCCTCGGCGGCGGCTTTTTCGTACGGCTGCAGTTTGGTTTGATAAATCTGCATCAACGACATCGTCGCCGGAATGTCGAGGTTCTTCAGGCTCATGGCCAACTTCGCGGAACCGACCGTCTTGCCGTTGAGGGACACTTCGCCGATTTTGTAATCGGCACGTCCGGAAGCGTTGGTGCCCGTTTCCTCGGTCTGGTTTTTCATTTCGAATTTCTTGATGCCCAACACCGACTGTTGCGCGCCGAACGTGGTTTTGCTGTCGGTCAGTTCGACGGTGTTCTCGCCGGTGTAGTAGCCATAGGTACTTTTCACCAGGTTGCTGGCGAGGGTAAGGCCGTTCAATTCGACTTTTACCGGTGCCTGGTTTTCATCGATGGTGGTCAGCGTGAAGTGGTCCATGTAGCCGTTGGCTTTGACTTTCTGCGCCTGGGCGTTGGCCGCGACGTCGAGGTTCAGACCGGAGAACTTCAGGTGGGACTTGTCATCCAGCGCTACGTCCAGCGGCAGCAATTCGAGGGTGCCGTTGGTGGCGTTGTCGTAGCCGATATTGACCACGCCGGTGAGCGGCGATTTGTCCTTGGCGGCGGCGAACCACTTCTCGGTGATCGGCGTTTTCTCCAGCTGGTAATGACTGGTAGCCATGACCGGCAGCCACTTCAGCGACACCAGACGCGAGAACGGCAGCGGGCCGTGTTCAATGTGATCGACGAAGAGTAATTCGGCCGGCGCTTCGCCGAACATCTCGCCCTCGCCCTTGAGGCGGTAGTGCGCCGTGCTGCTGAACACGTGGCGCTCAAGCGATACCAGCTCCAGCGACGCGGTGCCGTTGGCGCCGACCAGCGCGGCTTGCAGTTCCTTGTTGGCGTCGGCGATCGAAGTGTTCAGCACCCCTTCGAGCTTCGTCCCGGTGTACCAGGCACCGCCGGCGCTGATTGCACCGATGGCCACCACAATCCCAAGAAACACGCCTGCTGATTTATTCATGAATGACCCGATCAATGTCCGTTGTTTGAAGTCGTCTTCCTTGAACCCGTGACGGGTTCGGTCACGACTGCGCTGATAGTGCGATGGAGATTAGCACTGGGCGCACCGGGTGGCCCAATGTTTAAAGGTTAAAGAGTGTCTATGGACCGCGGGGAGAGTTTGAGAGTTTCAGTGTTCAACCATCGCCTTCGCGAGCAAGCCCGCTCCCACAGGTTCGGCGTGATCCTTGTGGGAGCGGGCTTGTTCGCGAAGGCGACAGAGCTGACGACGCAGAATCAGGAGTATTGGACTTCAATCTCATCCAGCTGATGATCAAAGCTCTTCATCCGTGCCGTCCATGTATACACCAGCACTTCAAAATCCCGATTGATCACCGCCCCGCCCGCCACGTCCGCGCGCGGGTCGCAGAAGTCCAGTTGATAGCGCTCGCGGGCCATGGCGGTAGCAACATCGGACAGTTCTCGGGCGTTGTTCAGCCAATGCCAGTCGTCCTCGGCCATTTGCTTGTCCAGCTCAAGACATTGCTTCTTCAGCGTTTCGAGGCTTTTTTCCAGCGGCGTGCCGGTGAGTTCGCCCATGACTTCCTGGAACGTGCGCCCCGGTTGCCAGTAACTACCCCAAAAGTAACGATCGAACACCGTTTCGACCCGACGCAAAGCGACCTTGGTGTCCCAGATCAGCACCAGGGTCTTGCCTTGTTCGAGTTGTCTTTTTTTGATGCGTTGGCCCTGGAGAGAAGCCCAGGCCACCACGACGATAGCCATCACGGCGATCAGCGCGATCGCGCTGTCGAGGAACACCAGCGCCTTGTCGATCTGATGGGCCAGCATGATGCCGTAGAAATAGGTGGCCGACAGCAACACCAATGCCGCAATAGCGCACCAGAAGCCGAGAGCATAAGGGTTTTTCATTATTAGAGTCCCCATGACCAACGCGAGCCTTGATCCGTGGACTGGCGTGGCTCGTGGTGCGTCAGCCCAACACATCAAAGCATAGCAACGGCCTCAGGGTTTGCCGGGGTTCGTGGGTTGCGTTCGTCCGCTTTCCCAGCCACCGCCCAGAGCCAGAAACAAATCGATCTGGCTCATGGCAACTTGCGTGTTGGCGGCAGGAATTCGAGCTTACAGATCATTTACACCCCTCGCCCCTTTCTAAGCAGCACGTCTAACTGATCCACCACCTCCGCCCAATCCGCATCATCCAGAATCTCGTCGCGCAAAAGCGATGCCTGACTCTGGGTCCAGAAAAAGGCGTCCGCCAGGTGCAATTCCGGTTTGAGCGGTGAATGGGTGGCGATGAACTGGTCGATGCTGACCGGATCGCTGTCCAGGCCGAGTTGTTTGAACAGGGAAGGGAGGCTGTGGGTTGGGGATTGCATGTTTTGCTCCTTGGGAATTTTGAATGATGGGTGACTACTGCGCAGTCATTCGCGGGCAAGTCGGATCGCCGCCCGCTCGCTCCTACACGGGAATTGCGGTCCATTGTAGGAGCGAGGCTTGGCCTGGGCGGCATGCCGACGAAGGCGTCAAAACTGACGCCCAAAAACTCAATGACTCAACTCACGCACCTCGGCATGCGGCACCATTTTCAGATACTCCGGCATGCTCATATGCAGCAGGTTGTTGTGGTTACCGGCCTCCAGGTAGATGTCATTCTGCCGGGTGAGCATCGGATCGATGACCATGTCCATGCCATAGGACTCACCCAACGCCGGCACCGCGCCGCGTTCGCAGTCTTCGAACAGACGCGCAAGGGTGCTTTCCCGGGTGATCTGCCACTCGCCGCTGCTGCGCACTTTGCTCAGGTCCAGGTGACGACTCGCCGGGAGCACGGCCATCAGGTAATGACCATGGTGATCGTCGAGGATCACCGACTTGGCCACCCGTTCGGCAGGAATGCCGGCAACCCGCGCCGTTTCAAGGCTGCTGGCCGAATGTGGGTGGGTGACGATATCAAATTCGCAGCGCGCCTTTTCCAGGCTGCTCTGCACGGTTCTTGCCATACGCATGATGCACCTCGGTGTCCGCAGCAACGTTCGCGGGCAATGGATAAACGTTTTCTCCACTGGAAAGTCTAGGCCCGCTGACGCCACCGCGCGGGAAATCTGCCCACTGGAACATCGTCGACAACTGAGCAAAATTCGTACAATCCACAGCTCGACTAGACTGAGTAGAGCGATGGGCGTTAACGGTAACGCAGGCTGTCTGTATCAGCGCGGTGTTCTCAGGCTCATCGCGAGCGAGCTCGCTCCTACAAGGAGGGTCACGTGAACACTCATTGCTGTGCAGTGGCGTTGCTGTTGGCCTTGAGCGGATCGGCGTTCGCGGCCGACACCATCGTGCTGGTTTCCAACCCCCTCGGGATCTGGCTGATCACGTTCGGCATCGCATTTCTGATCGCCGAAGCTGCCTTGCCCAATTACGGCGTCATCGGGTTGGGCGGGATTGTCATGTTCGTCGTCGGCGCGGTGATTCTGAGCAACACCGAAGTGCCCGTTCCGTTGATGATCGGCCTGGGTCTGATCAGCGCCCTGCTGTTGATATTCCTGGTGATCCACGCCCTTAAAACCCGTCCGCGCCAAACCGTCAGTGGCGATGCCGGGCTCGTGGGCAGCGTGGCTCCGGTGATGTCGTTGCAGCCCGGCAATGCCTGCAACGGCTGGGTGCACCTGCAAGGAGAAAAGTGGCAAGTCCTCAGCGCCACGCCGCTGGAAACCGGGCAACGGGTCCGGGTGGTGGCGCGCAAGGGATTACTGCTGCAAGTGGCCGCGGCTGACGCGGCGCCGGGTGGAGAATAACCATGGGTCTGCAACTGGGTTTTGCCGCGCTGCTGCTGTTGGTCATCGCGCTGGCGGGATCGACTTTTCGTATCCTGCGCGAATACGAGCGCGGGGTGGTGTTCCAGCTCGGCCGCTTCTGGCAAGTCAAAGGCCCCGGCCTGATCCTGCTGATTCCCGTGGTGCAGCAAATGGTTCGCGTCGATTTGCGTACCGTGGTGCTCGATGTACCGCCGCAAGATGTGATCACCCGCGACAACGTCTCGGTCAAGGTCAACGCCGTTCTGTACTTCCGTGTGCTCGATCCGCAGAAAGCAATTATCCAGGTTGAAGATTTCCTCATGGCCACCAGCCAGTTGGCCCAGACCACCTTGCGCGCGGTGCTCGGTAAACACGAGCTCGATGAGCTGCTGGCCGAGCGCGAACGGTTGAACATCGATATTCAGCAAGTGCTCGATGCCCAGACCGACGCCTGGGGCATCAAAGTGGCCAACGTCGAGATCAAGCACGTGGACCTTAACGAATCGATGGTCCGCGCCATCGCCAAGCAGGCCGAAGCCGAACGGGAACGCCGGGCCAAAGTCATCCACGCCGAAGGTGAATTGCAGGCCTCGGAAAAGCTCATGCAGGCCGCCGAAATGCTCGGTCGTCAGCCGGGCGCCATGCAACTGCGCTACATGCAGACCCTGAGCTCGATTGCCGGTGACAAGACCTCGACCATCGTATTTCCATTGCCAATTGAATTGCTCAAGGGGATGGCGGATTTGTCGTCGAAAGATTAATAAGCAATGCCCGCTAACTCAGTGTAAACGCCCAACGCTAACAGAGCCCAGATGCACAAACCCAAGCTAACCCACATGCCATTGGCAAACGTCAGCCTTGAGTTGGCTACACCTTCGGCGTCGCTTTCCCCATAGTTGATTGCGGTTTGCACATACACCAAACACGCTGTTTGCAAGAACAATGACAACATCGCGAGCGCGGTTTTTAAATATTGCTCCCACACCCAGACTTGCCCTGCACCTAAGACGCACGCGAAGATGAAAACCAGTGCAACGCTGCGGGGATACCAGGAATACCGCTGGCCCGAGACGACGATGCGACGATTAATCCGGGTAAACAGTGAGTGCACGAAAAAAATCAAAAGTATGGTCCGAACGATAGGCATTACTTTTGTTCCGGTCGCCGCGCGATAAAGCTTCCAGTTTTTATAAAACCAATAAATCAAATACCAGCCCTGTGTTGTCAGGAACAGCAATATGAACTTGCGTTGGCTCACGACATAAAAGGTCGGCTGCGCAGGCTCGGTCGCCTCAAGGCTCGAAATGGGGGTGGCATAGGATTCAGTGTTCACTGGAGCACCGTCGCGGTCAGGGGGGAAGCGGAAAATACTAACGCCCGTTCAGTGCCCCCCAATCCCACACAAATAAATCAGGACCGCTCCTACTTTTGTCTTCCTGCTTTCACTCAACACCGACCGTCAACGGATACATAAACACTGAATTTTTGTGTTGGCCGGGCCGGCCTCTTCGCGGGCAAGCCCGCGAAGAGGCCAGACCAGACGTAGCAGAATCTAACGCTGCATCCCCCACCGCTTAACCGTCACCCGCTCCAGCGAATCAAACACCAGATTCTCCACCAGCAACCCGATCAAAATCACCACCGCCAACCCGGCAAACACTTTGTCGGTGTACAGCTCATTACGATTTTGAAAGATGTACCAACCCAAACCACCCTTGCCGCTGGTAGCGCCAAACACCAGTTCAGCCGCGATCAGCGTGCGCCAGGCGAACGCCCAGCCGATTTTCAGCCCGGCGAGAATCGACGGCAGCGCCGCCGGAATCAGGATGAACAGCACGAAGCGCATGCCCTTCAAACCGTAATTTCGCCCGGCCATGCGCAGGGTTTCCGAGACGCCCAGGAACCCGGCATAGGTATTCAACGCCAACGCCCAAAGCACCGAATGCACCAGCACGAAAATCAGGCTGTTCTGCCCCAGCCCAAACCACAGCAGCGCCAGCGGCAACAGCGCAATCGCCGGCAGCGGGTTGAACATCGAGGTCAGCGTGCTCAGCAGATCGCGACCGAACTGCGTCGACACCGCCAGCGTGGTCAGGGCGAATGCCAGCACGATGCCGATCAGGTAACCCTTGAGCAACACCACCAGGGATATCCACACTTTCTCCAGCAATTCGCCGCTGAGCAGGCCGCCGTACAGCGCGCTGGCGGTTTGCACAAAACTCGGCAGCAGCAGGTCGTTGTTCTGAATGCGGGCCACCACTTCCCACAGCACCGCAAGCAAAATCAGTATCAGGCTTTTACGAACCCATCCCTGTTGCCATAGACGCTGACCGAGGGGTAATTCACGCTCCAGCGGTACGCTGGTCAATGGCTGCAAAACGGTTTCAAACTCTTCACGCGCAGATGAAAACTGGCTCATCGGGCACTCCTCTCAATGGCTCAGTAAGCGATGCGAATGTCGGAAAAATCCAGCTCACGCTCGGTTTCCGGTGACTGACCTTCATCGAACAACAAGCGATGAATCCGCCGCGCCGAGTCCTGAAACGCCACGCCGCCAAGGCTGTGCAAATCGTATTGATGGCTGTGGACTTCCGCCCGGACCCGCCCCGGATGCGGCGACAGCAACAGAATGCGATTGCCCACCACCAGCGCTTCTTCGATGGAGTGCGTGACGAACAGCAGCGTGAAGCGCACTTCTTCCCAGAGCAGCAGCAATTCTTCCTGCATCTTGCGGCGGGTCAGCGCATCGAGTGCGGCGAAAGGTTCATCCATCAGGAGGATTTTCGGTTGCATCGCCAACGCCCGAGCAATCGCCACGCGCGCTTTCATACCGCCGGACAACGTGTGCGGATAGGCATCGGCAAACGCCGCCAGACCGACCTTGTCGAGGTAGTGCAGCGCCCGTTCTTCGGCCTCTTTACGCTTAAGGGTTTTCGAGGCCAGCAGCGGAAACATCACGTTCTGCTTGACCGTCTTCCACGGCGGCAGTTGATCGAATTCCTGAAACACCACAATCCGGTCCGGCCCCGGCGCGCTGACGGTTTGCCCTTGCAGGCGAATCTCGCCCTCGCAAGGCTGGATGAACCCGGCAACCGCCTTGAGCAACGTGGATTTGCCGCAACCGGACGGCCCCAGCAGCACAAAGCGGTCCGCCGGATCGATTTCAAAACTGACTTGGTGAGTTGCCCGAACCACCCGCTGCGGCGTGCGGTATTCGAGGCTGACCTTGTCGACCGACAGCAGCGCCTGAGCTGCTGCGTTCGATTTGCTGACCGTGTGGCCTTGCAAAGGGGCGTTCATGTTGGTCAGCTCCCTTGCAGCGGTTTGGCGTCCTGGAAGAAATAATCCTTCCATGAATCCGGTTTGTTTTTGATCGCGCCGACGCGGTAGAGGAACTCGGCGAGCGGATAGGTATTTTTCGGCGTGACGCTGAACTCGAACTGCGGGTTATCGATGATTTTCAACAGCGCAGCGCGATCGATTTTTGCCTTGGTCACACGAAGGTAGGTATCGGCGGCGGCACCTTTATCGTTCTGCGCGAACTGCGCGGCTTCGGTCAGCGCCTCGACGAATGCCTTGTAGGTTTTCGGGTTCTCGTTGCGGAATTTCTCCGTGGCGAACAGCACCGTCGGCGAGTTCGGGCCGAGCAAGTCATAGGTGTTCAGCACCACATGCACGTTCGGGTTGGCCAGCGCCTGATCCTGGAACGGTGGGTTGGAGAAGTGCCCGGTCAACTCGGTGCCGCCGGCAATCAGCGCTGCTGTCGCGTCAGGGTGCGGAACGGCGATGGTGTACTTGTCGAGGCGATTGAATTCCTTGTCGCCCCACTGCTTGGCGGCCGCGTATTGCAGGAATCGCGACTGCACCGACACACCCACCGCCGGCACCGCGATGCGGTCCTGCTCGGTGAAGTCGGCAATGGTTTTGACTTTCGGATTATTGCTCACGAGGTAGTACGGGAAGTTGCCGAGGGAAGCGACGGCTTTGACGTTCTGCTTGCCGTGGGTGCGGTCCCAGATGGTCAGCAGCGGACCAACGCCGGCGCCAGCGACATCAATTGAACCGGAGAGCAACGCATCGTTGACCGCAGCGCCACCGGAAAGCTGCGTCCAGTCGACCTTGATGTCGATGCCTTCCTGCTTGCCGTACTTCTCGATCAGGTTTTGATCGCGCACCACGTTGAGCAGCAGATAAACGATGCCGAACTGCTCGGCAATGCGGATTTCACCTTCGGCGTGGGCCACGGTCGGCGCCACCAGGCTGCCGGCGATCAGGCTGAAACCCAGGCCGATAGCCGCAGCCAACGGTGCAAAGGGAAGACGTTTGGACATGATTCAATCTCCGAAAAATCAGAAAGGCGCGTCGCCCTGGATGGTGGTGCGATACAACTTGCGGCGTAGATGACTCGGGCATCCGGCGGCAAGGTGAATCAGCGAGCGGTTGTCCCAGAACACCAGGTCGTTGGGCTGCCATCGGTGGCGGTAAATGTTGTGCGGCAGCACGCTGTGGGCGTAGAGCTCATCGAGCAGTTGCTTGCTCTCGTCTTCCGGCAAACCGACGATGCGGGTGGTGAAACCCTCGCTGACGAACAACGCCTTGCGACCATTTTCCGGATGCGTGCGGACGATCGGGTGGACGACTTCGGCGACTTGAGCCAGTTGCTCTGGCGTCAGGGTCGGGCGCCAGTTGCCTTCGAATTTGGTCTCGCTGTAACGCGCGGTGTAGGAATGTGCAGCCGAGCGACCTTCGACCGCTTTGCGCAGCGCCCCGGGCAGGTTGTCCCAGGCTTTGTGCATGTCGGCGAACAAGGTGTCGCCACCTTCGGACGGCAATTCCTGGGCGTGCAGCATTGAGCCCAGGCTTGGCAATTCTTTATAGGAGAGGTCGGAGTGCCAGAATTTGCCGGCGTCACCGAGGCCAATGGATTGGCCGTTTTCTATGATGTTGGAAACGATGAGAATTTCCGGGTGTCCGGCCAGCAGGAACTGCTTGAGCACGTGGATCTGCAAAACGCCGAAACGGCGGCTGAAATCGATTTGCTGTTCGGGGGTAATGCGCTGGTCGCGGAACACCACGACGTGATGATCCAGGTGCGCGCGGTGAATGCGGGCGAAGTCCTGGTCATTGACCGGGCGGGACAGGTCGAGGCCGATGATTTCGGCACCGACGGCGCCGCTGAACGGACGGATCTCGAAAATTTGCGGCGCGATGCTTTGAGTTGCAGAGACGACAGACATAAATCACTCCCACGCACGGCACGCTCAAGGGCGCGCGCGTCGATCAGAAACTCACGGAGGTCCCGTGTTGGTTCGTGTCGTGCGGCGCGCCGATTGGTCGGCAGGTACGCAGGAGTCTGACTTTATAGGTATAAGAACTTGAATTTAAATACCGTTAGTGAATAACCATATGGCTTATTTCGCCTATGCTGCTGACAGGATGACGCTGCTCAACGCTTGAGGGACGCTCGATGTTCTACGTGCAACGCAATGCAGATGGCCAACTGATGCGCGTGGAAGCCGAGGCCTATGCCGGATCCACTGAAAGCCTGCCCGCCGATCACCCGGATCTTCAGGCCTGGTTCGCCAGCGAAGTCATGGCCACCAGCCACAAGCAACTGCAGCAAATCAGACAGCTCAAGCAGTTGAAGCAGAGCGACCTGGACATGATCCGGGTACTGGATGATTTGATTCAGGTGCTGACTGATAAAGGCGTGATCCGCGTCACCGACCTGCCGGCCGCTGCGCAGGCCAAACTCATAGACCGGTCACAGGCCCGGGAGGCGTTGGGTGGGTTGAGTAATCTGATCGGGGATGATGAGTCGGGGTTGATCTAGGCCTGAACATTTTTGTCGCCCGTCCGGACGCCTTCGCGAGCAAGCCCGCTCCCACATTAGATCTTCAGCGAACACAGCATTTGCCTAAATCCGAGATCCAGTGTGGGAGCGGACTTGCTCGCGAAAGTGCCCGTAAATGCGCCTGGGTTTCGGGTTCCTAACCCCAAGGCTTCGGCTCCCCAAACAACCGCCCCTGCACACCATAAACCCCCATCTCGCGCAGCACTGACAGCTCCCCTTCGGTCTCGACCCGCTCGGCAATCAACGGCAGATCAATGCTGTGCGCCGCACGCTGAATCGCTTCGATAAACAAACGCTTGTCACCCTCCTCATCAATAGCGCGGATGTAAACGCCGTCGATCTTCAGATACGCCAACCCAAGCCGCGCGAGGTTGCCGATCATGCTGAAACGTCCACCAAAGTGTTGCAGGCTTAACGAAAATCCGATTTTTCGCAGGCGTCGCGTCAGTTCTTCCAGCTTCGCTTGCTCCGGCAATTGTTCCTCGCCGATTTCCAGGGTCAGCCGCGGACCGAGGTTGGAATGCGCGTGCAAAATATCGAAAACTTTGTCCAGCGCCTGCGGATTGCTCAGCGTCGCCGAAGACAGGTTCACCGCCAGCGATGCTTCATGATCGGCCATTTGCTCGAGCACTCGCTCCAGCATCAGGCGATCCAGCCGAGCAGCCCAGCCGAAACGCTCGAGCCACGGCAGGAATCGACCGGCAGGAATCGCCTGACCCTGCTCGTCGATCAGGCGGGAAAGTACTTTGTAATGCAGCACCAGTGTCGTGTCCTGGCTCGCCACCACCGGCTGGAAATAGAGCTCGAACCGCCGCTGATTCAGCGTCTCATCAAGCAAGCTGTGCCAGGCATGATGATCATCGCCGACGTCCGCCGACGCCGTGTGATTCAAGCAGACCCACCTCGAATCGCCCTGGCCTTCGGCCTCCGCGAGCGCCTGATCCGCCAGCCCGAGTACCGCTTGCGGTGAGTCGCCATAAACAAATGGCGCCAGCCCGATGAAGGCCACTGCGGCCACATCGGTGGCGCCGGTCGCATGCAGGCTCGCTAAGGCAGTGTCGAGGTTTTGCGCCAGTTGCAACGCTTCGGCGTGCACCAGCCCCGGCGCCAGCACGGCGAATTCGCCGCCGCGGATCCGCGTGACGAGGTTCAGCGTTTCGGGGTATTTGGCGCACTCGCGGGACAGCTGCTCGCCGACCGCGATCAACAATTCATCGGTGTGTTGGCCGCCCAGACGCTGATTCAATCCAGCGAGATCCCTCACCCGAAGCAACACCAGATAACCTGAACTCGCCTGTTCCGGATCACTCACCCGCGCATTCAGTTGCATCTCGAAATAGCGCCGGTTGGCCAACCCGGTCAAGGTGTCCAGATAGGACTCGTCGCGCAATTTTTCACTGCGCTCGGCCTGTTCCTGAAACAGCGCCTTGAGCTTCTCGACCATCTGGTTCATGGCCTGCACAACGCGGCGCAATTCAGGTGTGCGCGGCAGGTCAGGCAGGCTGAGGAATTCCCGGCGGGCGATGGCGTGGGATTGCCGGACCATGTAGTCCAGCGGTTTCAATTGCCGGCGCAGCAGCAACGCGCCCAACGCCGCACTCACCGCGCCACAGAGCAGCAGCCAGCCGAGGCTGCCCAAGGCGCTCTGCCAAAGCTTGGCCAGCGCGAACATCGGGTGGCTGACCACTTCGACCCGCGCCGCCTGCTCCCAGCCACGGCTGACAATCGCATCGCCGCCCGCCGGCTCCAGACCGATCAGTTTGACGAACCAGTCCGGCACGTTGTTCACCGCCGGAATACCGCTGCGCTCGACCAGAGTCTTGTCGTCCGATAGATCGACGACGCGGATGCTCGCGTAATAACCGCTGTCGAAAATCGAGCTGACCAGCAACTCGACCATCGCCGGATCGTCGATGTTCGGCGTCAACGACAGCGCCAGCGCCGTCGCGGCGTCCTGCGCGTGGGAGCGCAACTGGTTGACGTACTGGGTGCGCGAGCTCTCGAGGCTGACCATGAAGCTGCCGGTGAAGGCGACCACCAGGAACAGACAGATTGCGATCAACAGCTGTTTGAACAAAGACATCTGAGCGCGTGCTCCTAGTTAATCGTCTCGACCGGAAAACCTTCCGCCTGCATTTTCTTCAACACGTCCTGCCAACGGGACAAGCGTTTGGTGTCACCCACTTTTTTGTTGCCCTTTGCACCAGGCAACCACAGCCCTTGCGCATTGAAAGCGTAGACCGGCAGCAGATCGGTTCGTTGGCTGGCGGGTTTGATCGCATCCATCAGGCTGTCGAGCACCAGCGGCATGGCCTCGGGGCTGGCGTAGTAAGTCAGCACCATGTGCGCGCGGTTCAGGCTAACGGCCTTGACGTAGGTGATGCGTAGCTTGTCGCTGGAAACGCCGAGGTGGCGCAGGCTGAAATACTTGGCAATGGCGTAGTCTTCGCAGTCACCGGCGCCCTTCCACAAGGCTTCGATCGGGGTTTCCCAATAGTCGACCTCGTGCCACAGGTCGATGTCCTCTTCGTAGCGCATCTGTTTATTGAAGAACAGGTTGATCACGTTGAGCTGCTCCAGCTCGCTGATCTGCTTGCGCGTGGCCAGCAACTGCTGCCAGGCATCAATGCGCTGCTGCCCTGTGCCCAATGGCCCGTACAATGCCTGCGCCTGGCGGCTGATCAGGGAAAAATCCCAGTCGGCATGCAAACCGCCCGGCATGACACCGGCCAGCAGCAACGCGCAGCACAGCCAGCGCAAAGTCCGAGGGATCGCGAAACGTACCGCCAATGCGAGGCATCCAGGTAGGCAGGTGGAATCGAATGATGGTGAAGGGTAGCCGGTTAAAAAGACAATGGCACGGTGAGATCACCAGGAGCGCGCTAAACTTTGGGGTGTGAGCTGTTTTCTGGCGTGTTTGACAACCTGACAGGCAGTCACTAGTGTCCTCTTGGATCCAAATTTTTTCAGTCAATCAGGGTGCGTAGTAGTGACACAGAAACCCAACCCTCTCAGCAGCATCAAGGTCAACGGTCCGATTCCCGCACATGCGGCCCGCTCCGTCATCGAGGAAACCCTGCGCGCCGCCATTCTCGACGGCCGTATTCCTTGCGGCACAGCCCTTCGCCAGCAAGACCTGGCCGACCTGTTCGGGGTCAGTCGTATGCCGGTCCGTGAAGCGTTGCGCCAGCTCGAAGCGCAAGCGCTGCTTAATGTGGTCGCCCATAAAGGTGCGGTGGTCGCGCCATTGGTTCAGGGCGATGCCGCCGAAACGTACGAGTTGAGGATCCTGCTGGAGTCCGAAGCACTGCGCCGGTCGATCCCTTTGCTCACCAGCGAGGACTTTGAGCGGGCGGCCCGCTACATCGACGAACTGGAGACGGAGCACGACTACACCGAGATCGGCCGGCTCAACCGCCTGTTTCATATGGCGATGTACTGCAAGGCACCTAATCGTCGGCTGTTGAAACTGGTCGAAGACGGGTTGAACGAAGAAGAACGCTTCCTGCGCTTCAACCTGGAAGCCATGGGCCTGGGCAAACTGTCACAGGAAGATCACCGTGCGCTGTTACGCGCAGTGCAAGACCGCGCCATCGAGCGCTCGGTGAAGTTACTCGAACATCACCTGAACCGAGGCGTCGAGGTCATCACGCGCTACCTCAATAGCCCCGAAGCACAAAGCAGAAAAACCTCGAAATAAATCATACCGGCAACCGGAGCGAGCAGATCAACCTGCTCGCCTGCGCTTGCCGCGCCTGCGTGTCCGTTATTCCAAGCCAGACAATTGCATCGACCGTATGACGCGTCGGAGATAGCGGCTGCTCTGATTTACGCTCACTCTTGGCCTGCCACCAAATAATAAACGGGTGACGTACCGCATGAGCGGCGCAGTCCCCGCATCAAGAACCTACGGAAGGAGTCTTGTCACGGGAAAGGAAGCATCGGCGTCCCGGCCAACTTCCACCCCTTAAATCACACTAACGATCACCCTTAGAAAGTTGCTCGAGTGAGGCATTCACTCTTTATTTCGATTTTGACTTATATAAGTCGGAAGGAGCAACTACGCCCAAATAAAACTTAAACCAAAAGTCTTATAGGAACTTGTCGCGCCCGCGAAAGTTAAACTTAAAAATAGTATAAAAATGACTTGCCCGGAACTTTATTCGTGTATTAGCTTTTCTCCGCCACCACTGGATACCGGATGCAAGCTCGCAATAACACGACCTACAAGCAACTAATACCGATCAATTCATTTGAGGCACTTGCTCGTCGTCAGAATACTTTAAGCGCCCATCATTTATTGATCTCACCCCACTTCGGATCACTTATAGGCTCGCCATGAAATTGACTAAAGACCGTCTTAATCAGAAGAAAGCAGAACTTAGTGCTCACCCAATTTTTTCTGAAATACATTCGCTTTCGGTGCTCCAACGCTTCATGGAAACCCATGTTTTTGCGGTGTGGGATTTCATGTCGCTGACCAAGCGCCTTCAACAGGAGCTGACCTGCGTTCAGTTGCCCTGGCTGCCGCCGAAAGATCCGCAGGCTGCCCGACTGATCAACGAGATTGTACTAGGTGAAGAGTCCGATGATCGTCCGGCCCACGGTCATTACAGCCATTTCGAGTTGTATCTGGATGCGATGCGCGAAGTGGGTGCCAGCACCGCTGCCGTCGAGCGCTTCGTAGCCTTGCAGCAAGAAGGCGTGAGTTACGACGTGGCGTTGCAAAGCGTGGACGTCGACCCGGCCGCTGCGACATTCGTGCGCCACACCCTGCACACCGCGCTGCATGCGCCACGCCACAGCGTTGCGGCTGCGTTTCTGCACGGGCGCGAGAGCGTCATTCCGCAGATGTTCCAACGCATTCTCGACGATTGGGGCATCGGCATCGAACAGGCGCCGACCTTTCGTTACTACCTGGAGCGGCACATCGAAGTCGATTCGGAAGATCATGGCCCGGCAGCGGAAAAACTCCTCGCGCGGCTGGTCGATGGCGATCCGCAGCGGGAAGCAGACGTCTACGCCAGCGCCCTGGCGGCAGTGGAAAGCCGCATCGCTCTATGGGACGGCCTGCGCCTGAGCATGAGCGAACCGGTGGCGGAGGTGAACGCATGAACGCCGCCGACTACCAATCCTTCGCCGATGCCTGGGAAAGCCACGCGACCATCCGCACCCGCCCGCGTCGCGTGCTGGAAAACGACGAAAAGCTGATCTACCCGCTCAGCCGTCAACCGCTGGTGTTGAGCGAAACCTTTCTGCGCGAATGCCCCGAGCAACGGGATTTCGCTCTGGTGCAGACGCTCTACAAATTCATTAACGACGTGGTGATTTTCGAAACCGAGATCGTCGACAAAACCGCGCGCAGCATCGCCAAGAACCGCTTTGCCGTGGCCTTCCCGTTCGCCTGTCGTTACGACGCCATGACCGTGGTGGTGGACGAGGATTACCACGCGCTGGTCGCAATGGATTTCATGCAGCAAACCGTCGCCATGACCGGCATCACGCCGATCGAGTTGCCGGATGAAATCGAACTTAGCCGCGCCATTCCGGCCGCCGTGGCGCTGGCACCGGAGCATTTGCGCAGCGCCGTGGAATTGATCTGCGTGGCTATCGCGGAGAACACCGTGACGGGCGACGTGGCGGCATTCGCCAAGGACGATACGGTCAAGCAATCGATCAAGGGATTGATGGCCGATCACTTGCTCGATGAGGGCCGGCACTCCGGGTTCTGGGCACGTATGGTGCGCATCTACTGGCACACCGCGAGCGAAGATGACCGTCAATGCATCGCGCAGATTCTGCCGGTGTTCATCGGCCATTATCTGACCAACGACATTCAGAAATCCTTCGACTTCCGCCTGATCGAGTTTTTGCAGATCAGCGATACCGCGCGCCGCGCTCTCAAGAGCGAAGTGTCGGGGCTGGCCTTCCCGATCAACCGCCATCACCCACTGGTCGCCAACATCGTGCGGTTTTTCCACAGCAGTTCGCTGCTCGATTCGCCGTGCGTTCAAGCAGCCTTGAGCGACTACCTGGTTTAACGAGGGACACATCATGAGACGTCTCGACATCCTGCTCATTGGGCAGAGCCAGGCCCTGACCGACCTGGCGCTGGAACTTGAACAACACGGTCATTCACTGACGCGGCTGACGGCCCTCGACCAGCCGCCGTCGGGCAATGCTGATCTGCTGATTGATGATGCCAGTCTGCCGTTTCAACCGTTGAGCGATACACCGCGACTGACATTGCGCTTGGGTGTCGGCGTTCCAGGTGACTCAGGTTTGCCGCCGCTGGATCTACTGTGTCTGCACGGTTCGACGCTGCTCACGCGCGTGCCGATTGCCGATGAGCCTTCGGGCAACGGTCAGGCGCTGCGTCGGCGAGCGGTGGCGGAATTGGTGGATCACGCAGCATTGCTGGTCAGTCGCTTTTCCCGGGATGCGGACTATTTTCTGCTTGCTACACCTGCGACTCCCGTTCATTTCGAACAGGTGGAAAGTCTGCCATTTTTAGACAACCTGGCCTTCGTCCACCGTCTCAATGCGACCGCTGAACCCGGCCTGCTGCAACTCGCTCAGGTGCCGATGATTGAGCGTCTTCAGCAGCGCCTCATTCAGTCCGCCGAAAGACCAGCGCTGAACGTTGCAGGCACCTCCCTCAGCTATCGCCAATTGCACGCTCACAGCCGCGCCATTCAGCAGCGACTGCAACCGTTGCTCGAACACCACGACGGGCCGCTGGTGGTCGGAATCTGCCTGCCAAAATGCTGCGCGTTGTATGCGGGGATATTGGCGATTCTCGGCAGCGGCGCGGTGTACCTGCCGCTGGAGCCGAGCCATCCATTGCAGCGCCAGCAATACATTCTGTCGAATGCCGGCGCCGTGCTGTTGCTGCATGACGGGGAGCATCCGCTCGCGGGTGAGAGGCTCAGTCTGAACATCAGCGCCATCGACATTGCGGACGTGGACCTTGATCTCCCGTTAATGCACCGGCGCCCCGATCTCGATGCGCCGTGCATGGCGCTCTACACCTCGGGCACCACCGGACATCCCAAAGGCGTGCTGCTCAGCCAGGCCAACCTCGCGCATTTCACCGCGTGGTACGCCGACTATGTGCAACTGACCGAACAGAGCCGCGTATTGCAGTTTTCATCATTGAGCTTCGACTCGTCGCTGATCGATATCTTCCCGACGCTGCTCCAAGGCGCCGAGCTGACCGTGCCCAGCGACGATCAACGCCGTGACCCGTTGCAACTGGTGGAACTCATCCGGCGTCAACAGTTGAGCCATGCGTTTTTGCCGCCCGCCTTGCTGAGCATTCTGCCGCTGGATCAGTTGCAGATACTGGATCACGTGATGACCGGTGGCGATGTCTGTGAGCCCTATGTCATCGAGCAACTCACCCGTCAGGGCAACCTGTACAACCTGTATGGCCCAACCGAGGCCACGGTGCTGATCACCGCGCGGCAACTGCGCACCGGCGACAGCAATCGTACCCTCGGCGCGCCGATCGCCAACAGTCAGGTGCTGATTCTCGACGAGGATTTTAAGCCAGTGACCGAACAGACCGTCGGCGAGTTGTACATCGTTGGGCCGGGTGTGTGCCTGGGCTATTTAAACAATCCGCAGCACACCGCCGAACGCTATTTGAACCTGTGCCTGCCGAACGGTAAGCGTTTGCGCGCCTATCGCACCGGCGACATGGCGAAGTGGACCCGCGCAGGCATCGAGCTGTGCGGACGCCGGGATAACCAAGTGAAAATTCGTGGCTTTCGGGTCGAGCCGGAAGAGATCGAACGCTGCCTGCGCGACAGTCAGCTGTACCGCCAGGTGGCGGTGGTGATCGACAGCCAACGGCGGATCCTTGCCTTCCTCGCCCAGCCTCAGGAAACCCGACCGGGCGCCGCGCGCGAAGCGCTGAAGGCGCACGGCATTCGGTTTTTACCCGACTACATGCAGCCCACCGCCTGGACCGAACTGACGAGCATGCCGTTCGCCAGCAACGGCAAGGTCGATCGCAAAGCCCTGTTGAAACTGCCCGTCTGCATTGCCGAAAACGTGTCGCGGCGTTTGCCTGCCAACGCCGATGAAGCGCTGCTGCTGGAGATCTGGGCCGAGCTGCTGGAGTTGCCGGCCAGCGATATTTCTACCGACGAAAGCTTCTTCAATCTGGGCGGCCACTCGATCCTGCTGTCGCGCATGCTGTTGCGTCTGCGTGAAGAGTTCGGGCGCAGCATCTCGATCAACCGCTTTATCGAACTGCCCACCATTGCAAAACTGGCGACGCTGGTGCGCGGCTCCGGCACCGAAGAAGTACTGAGCGAACAAGCCATGGCCGATGCCTTCCGCGAACTGGAGGTGCAGCCGCTGCCGGTGAGCCGCATGGGTGATGTGCACAAGGTGATCGTCACCGGCGCCAACAGTTTTGTCGGCGTGCACATCGTCGAGGCGTTGCTGGCCTGGGGTGCCAGCGAAGTGGCTTGTCTGGTGCGCGATGGCGGCGGGCAATCGGCGGCAGACCGCTTCGCTCACGCGTTGCGGGAAAACCGTCTGGAGCATCTGGATCTGAGCCGGGTGCGGGTTTACGCGGCGGACATCACACGTCCCTCACTCGGGCTCGCGATGGATGTTTACGAGCGTCTTGATCGCGAGTTCGGCGCGCTGGTGCACAACGCCGCCAACGTCAATCACGTGCTCGATTACGAGTCGCTGGCGCGGGACAACGTCGAACCGATTTTCGAGTGCCTGCGACTGTGTGAAGGGCGCAGTAAAAAGATCTTCAATTTCGTTTCGACACTGTCAGCGTCGAGCTCGATATCCGACGACGGCCGGGTGCTTGAACTGCCCGCCGCGCAGACCCCGCCGATCTACATCAAGAATGGCTACAACCTGTCGAAATGGGTCGGCGAACGGATCCTCGAACGAGCGCGGGAGCTTGGGGTTCGGGTGAATGTGTATCGTCCCGGCAACATCAGTTTCAACAGCCTCACCGGTGTCTGCCAACCGCACAAAAATCGGTTGATGCTGATGCTCAAGGGCTCGATCCAGCTCGGTCAGGTGCCGGAGTTCGCGCTGAATTTCGACTTGATGCCGGTGGATTTTCTCGCCCGTTTCATCGCGTTCCACGCCAGTCGCTATTCAGCGGAAAAAGCGGTGTTCAACCTGCACAACCCCGAACCCTTAAGTTGGGACGATTACGTCGCGTCCTTCCGTGAGGCCGGCCGGACATTCTCCATGGTCAGCGTTGCCGACTGGCAGCAGCAACTGGGCCGGGTCGACAGCGACAACGCGCTGTTCGGTGTACTCGGCTTCTACCTCAACGGCTTCGAGGAAGACATCGGTGACATCTCGATGATCGGCCACGACAACGCCCAGGCCGGTGTGCGCCAGATGGGCGCGCGCTACCCAAAAAAATCCCCGGCGCTGCTGCGTCGTGGCTGCGACTACCTCAAAGAAATCAACTTCATCTGATTCACTCAACCCAATGGAGCAAGACCATGAGCATTCTGAAACCCGATACCCTGATCAAAAACCCTGATGGCTGCCACGTCGTGTCTTCAGTGGACGTGCCGGCTGATGCCACGAAAGTCTGGGCGGTGGTCGGCAACTTTGCCGGCTTCGATCAATTCATCCCGGCGCTGTCGCACATCGAGACGACCGGCGAAGGCGTGTCTTCGTTGCGCAAGAAATTCTTCAAGGACGGCAACCTGGTGGTCGAGCAACTCAACTCGCGGGATGACCAGGCATTGAGCATGACCTGGACTACGATCTACAACACCTTAGGTGTAGCAAATTTGTGGGCGGCGATGTCGGTTGAAGCGCTGGGTGAAGGCAAGTCCCGAGCGACCTGGACCATTATTGCCGAACCGGCTCAGGGTAGTGCCGAGGCGCTGCCTGGGTTCAAGGCTTTTGTGCAGGGGTTTGCGGATGATGCGATGAATAATGTGCTGAAGCTTTTTGCGTAGGGGTTCTGTTCTGCGGTGACTGAGCCGCTGCTTTCGCGAGCAAGCCCGCTCCCACTGGTTGACCGCGTTCCTTCATAAGGAATGCGGTCAACCAGTGGGAGCGGGCTTGCTCGCGAATGAACGATGACGCGGTAGAACTAAACAAAATCAAATCTTGAAGCTATCAACCAATTGCTTCAACCGATTAGCCTGCAACGACAATGCATCACAATCCTTCAACGTTTCATTGAGGTTGGCCACGCTCTGCTGGTTCAGCAAATTGATCTGGTTAACGTCGACGTTGAGGGTTTCCACCACCGCAGTCTGTTCTTCAGTCGCCGCGGCCACCGACTGGTTCATGCCATCGATTTCGCCGATGCGCTGGGTCACACTGACCAGGCGCAAACCCGCCTGATTCGCCACTTCAACGCTCTCTTCACTGGATACCTGACTGGCGTTCATGGTGGTCACCGCTTCGCGAGAACCGATCTGCAACGAGGTGATCATTTTGTGAATCTCCTCGGCCGATTCCTGCGTACGATGAGCCAGATTGCGCACCTCGTCTGCCACCACGGCAAAACCACGCCCGGCTTCACCGGCGCGGGCCGCTTCGATGGCTGCGTTGAGGGCGAGCAGGTTGGTTTGCTGGGAGATGCCCTTGATCACGTCGAGAATGTGCCCGATGTTGTCGGTGCTCGCATTAAGGGTTTCGATCTGTGTGCATGACAGGCTGATTTTCTGCGACAGCTCGGTCATGGCCAGAATGGTTTTTTCCACCACCTGACGACCGTCATCCGCCTGCTCGCTCGCGCTGCTGGCGTGCTGCGAGGCATCGGCGGCGTTGCGAGCGATTTCCTGAGTCGCGGCACCCAATTGGTTGATCGCCGCCGCCACACTGTTGGTGCGCGCACTTTGCTCATCGGAGCCGACGATCGAGGCGTTGGACGAAGCCATGACCCGTTGCGACAGGTCATGGACCTGGCGAGTGGCCGACGACACCTCGGAAATCGACGCGTGAATCCGCTCCACAAACTGGTTGAAAGAACCGCCCAGTTCGCCGAATTCGTCTTTGCTTTCCACGGCCAGTCGACGGGTCAGGTCACCCTCGCCCTGGGCGATGTCCTGCATCGCTCGACCCATGGTTGTCAGTGGGCGCATCAACACGTTGATCAACAGGCTCAACAGCCCTGCAATCACGGCCACGGCGATGAACATCGCGACCAACGCCGAGGTGCGGAACTGGCTCAACGGCGCGTAGGCCTTTGCCTTGTCGATCGACAGACCGATGTACCACGCCGCATTCGGCAAACCGTTGACCGGGGTGAACGAGAGGATGCGCTCCTGGTTGTTCAGGGTGACTTGCTGATTACCCTTCTCGATGCGTAGGCTCGCGTTAGGGTAGATGTCCTTCAGGTTTTTCATGACCTGGTCTTTATCCGGGCTCACGATCACCTGACCGTCGGCACTGACCAGAAACGCGTGACCGATGCCGCCGAAGTCCACCGAGTTGATGATCTTCACCAGCGTTTCCAGACTCAGGTCACCGCCGACTACGCCGAGCAATTCGCCGTTCTTTTTCACCGGCATGGCGATGGTCACGACCAGGCCACCGACGGCGGCCATGTAAGGCGGGGTCAACATGGTTTTGTCAGCGACAACTGCTTGCTTGTACCAAGGCCGCTGACGCGGGTCATAGCCGTCCGGCATCTTCGCGTCCGGGCGCTGGGTGAACACGCCATTGGTCTGGCCAACGTACGTGAACTGGAAATTCGAGGTGAAGGCCGGCTGATCAACCAGACCCGGCAGATCGGCATTGGCGCCTTGATGAGCGACATTCTGCGCGAGGTTTTCCAGGACCAGCACGCGGCCGCTCATCCAGTTATGCACACTGCTAGCGGTAAGGTCACCGGCCTGTTGAACAGAGGATTCGAGGTTTTGCCGAATGGTATTTCGCTGCAGATAGTCGTTGTACAAAGTGAACAACGCAAAAGCCAGCACCACGACGCCGGAGGCGGCCAACAGGATTTTATGGCTGAACTTGAGATTCATTTCATGGGACTTCTTATGCAGAAAGTGGGGATGCGGTCCGGGTTGCAACATTCCATGTACAGCTCGAGCGGCGTTCTATGACCGCTCTACTTTGGTGCACGCATGTCTCATCAGTCTGTCGGCACAAACGAGATAAATCTTAGAGATATGTGTGAAATGGTCGGCCGTTGCGTCAGATACCTGCCAAACGGTGCGATAGAGCGCGTGAGGTAGCATTCGTGTGGAGGGCGATTGGGCTTTTTAGTGAGCCCGAAACGACAAAACCCCTGTCTGCGTTAGCAGACAGGGGCTTCGGAATTTAATCTTGACGATGACCTACTCTCACATGGGGAAACCCCACACTACCATCGGCGATGCATCGTTTCACTGCTGAGTTCGGGATGGGATCAGGTGGTTCCAATGCTCTATGGTCGTCAAGAAATTCTGTGACCAGCCCGTTACGCGGTAACGTGCCAGCAAAATCGGTGACTTCTACTAAAACAAAACCCCTACCTGCATACGCAGATAGGGGTTTCGGAATTTAATCTTGACGATGACCTACTCTCACATGGGGAAACCCCACACTACCATCGGCGATGCATCGTTTCACTGCTGAGTTCGGGATGGGATCAGGTGGTTCCAATGCTCTATGGTCGTCAAGAAATTCGGTAGCCAGGTCGTGGGCCTTTGCAGGTTCACGCTCCAGCGAATGGGTATGCGATAGTTTGGTGTTTTGCGAGTCTCTCGAACTTTCGGTTCGTGTCGTCTTCACACACCGCAATCTGGCCTCTTTCGAGTTCACAAATTGCTTGGGTGTTATATGGTCAAGCCTCACGGGCAATTAGTATTGGTTAGCTCAACGCCTCACAGCGCTTACACACCCAACCTATCAACGTCGTAGTCTTCGACGGCCCTTCAGGGGACTCAAGGTCCCAGTGAGATCTCATCTTGAGGCTAGTTTCCCGCTTAGATGCTTTCAGCGGTTATCTATTCCGAACATAGCTACCCGGCAATGCCACTGGCGTGACAACCGGAACACCAGAGGTTCGTCCACTCCGGTCCTCTCGTACTAGGAGCAGCCCCTCTCAAATCTCAAACGTCCACGGCAGATAGGGACCGAACTGTCTCACGACGTTCTAAACCCAGCTCGCGTACCACTTTAAATGGCGAACAGCCATACCCTTGGGACCGGCTTCAGCCCCAGGATGTGATGAGCCGACATCGAGGTGCCAAACACCGCCGTCGATATGAACTCTTGGGCGGTATCAGCCTGTTATCCCCGGAGTACCTTTTATCCGTTGAGCGATGGCCCTTCCATACAGAACCACCGGATCACTAAGACCTACTTTCGTACCTGCTCGACGTGTCTGTCTCGCAGTCAAGCGCGCTTTTGCCTTTATACTCTACGACCGATTTCCGACCGGTCTGAGCGCACCTTCGTACTCCTCCGTTACTCTTTAGGAGGAGACCGCCCCAGTCAAACTACCCACCATACACTGTCCTCGATCCGGATAACGGACCTGAGTTAGAACCTCAAAGTTGCCAGGGTGGTATTTCAAGGTTGGCTCCACGCGAACTGGCGTCCACGCTTCAAAGCCTCCCACCTATCCTACACAAGCAAATTCAAAGTCCAGTGCAAAGCTATAGTAAAGGTTCACGGGGTCTTTCCGTCTAGCCGCGGATACACTGCATCTTCACAGCGATTTCAATTTCACTGAGTCTCGGGTGGAGACAGCGCCGCCATCGTTACGCCATTCGTGCAGGTCGGAACTTACCCGACAAGGAATTTCGCTACCTTAGGACCGTTATAGTTACGGCCGCCGTTTACCGGGGCTTCGATCAAGAGCTTCGCGTTAGCTAACCCCATCAATTAACCTTCCGGCACCGGGCAGGCGTCACACCCTATACGTCCACTTTCGTGTTTGCAGAGTGCTGTGTTTTTAATAAACAGTCGCAGCGGCCTGGTATCTTCGACCGGCATGGGCTTACGCAGTAAATGCTTCACCCTCACCGGCGCACCTTCTCCCGAAGTTACGGTGCCATTTTGCCTAGTTCCTTCACCCGAGTTCTCTCAAGCGCCTTGGTATTCTCTACCCAACCACCTGTGTCGGTTTGGGGTACGGTTCCTGGTTACCTGAAGCTTAGAAGCTTTTCTTGGAAGCATGGCATCAACCACTTCGTCACCCAAAGGGTAACTCGTCATCAGCTCTCGGCCTTAGACCCCCGGATTTACCTAAGAGTCCAGCCTACCACCTTAAACTTGGACAACCAACGCCAAGCTGGCCTAGCCTTCTCCGTCCCTCCATCGCAATAACCAGAAGTACAGGAATATTAACCTGTTTTCCATCGACTACGCTTTTCAGCCTCGCCTTAGGGACCGACTAACCCTGCGTCGATTAACGTTGCGCAGGAAACCTTGGTCTTTCGGCGTGGGTGTTTTTCACACCCATTGTCGTTACTCATGTCAGCATTCGCACTTCTGATACCTCCAGCAAGCTTCTCAACTCACCTTCACAGGCTTACAGAACGCTCCTCTACCGCATCACCTAAGTGATACCCGTAGCTTCGGTGTATGGTTTGAGCCCCGTTACATCTTCCGCGCAGGCCGACTCGACTAGTGAGCTATTACGCTTTCTTTAAAGGGTGGCTGCTTCTAAGCCAACCTCCTAGCTGTCTAAGCCTTCCCACATCGTTTCCCACTTAACCATAACTTTGGGACCTTAGCTGACGGTCTGGGTTGTTTCCCTTTTCACGACGGACGTTAGCACCCGCCGTGTGTCTCCCATGCTCGGCACTTGTAGGTATTCGGAGTTTGCATCGGTTTGGTAAGTCGGGATGACCCCCTAGCCGAAACAGTGCTCTACCCCCTACAGTGATACATGAGGCGCTACCTAAATAGCTTTCGAGGAGAACCAGCTATCTCCGAGCTTGATTAGCCTTTCACTCCGATCCACAGGTCATCCGCTAACTTTTCAACGGTAGTCGGTTCGGTCCTCCAGTTAGTGTTACCCAACCTTCAACCTGCCCATGGATAGATCGCCCGGTTTCGGGTCTATTCCCAGCGACTAGACGCCCTATTAAGACTCGCTTTCGCTACGCCTCCCCTATTCGGTTAAGCTCGCCACTGAAAATAAGTCGCTGACCCATTATACAAAAGGTACGCAGTCACCCAACAAAGTGGGCTCCCACTGCTTGTACGCATACGGTTTCAGGATCTATTTCACTCCCCTCTCCGGGGTTCTTTTCGCCTTTCCCTCACGGTACTAGTTCACTATCGGTCAGTCAGTAGTATTTAGCCTTGGAGGATGGTCCCCCCATATTCAGACAAAGTTTCTCGTGCTCCGTCCTACTCGATTTCATGGCCAAGAGATTTTCGCGTACAGGGCTATCACCCACTATGGCCGCACTTTCCAGAGCGTTCCGCTAATCTCAAAGCCACTTAAGGGCTAGTCCCCGTTCGCTCGCCACTACTAAGGGAATCTCGGTTGATTTCTTTTCCTCAGGGTACTTAGATGTTTCAGTTCCCCTGGTTCGCTTCTTAAGCCTATGTATTCAGCTTAAGATACCTAACTTGTGTTAGGTGGGTTCCCCCATTCAGACATCTCCGGATCAAAGTCTGTTTGCCGACTCCCCGAAGCTTTTCGCAGGCTACCACGTCTTTCATCGCCTCTGACTGCCAAGGCATCCACCGTATGCGCTTCTTCACTTGACCATATAACCCCAAGCAATCTGGTTATACTGTGAAGACGACATTCGCCGAAAATTCGCGATTAAACTCACAAATTTTACCTTAGCCTGATCCGTTACCAGTGAAAGTAACGTCCAGTCTATCTTTCTATCACATACCCAAATTTTTAAAGAACGATCTAGCCAAAGACTAGAAATCAACATTCACCATCATCACAATGGAATGCTCATTTCTAAGCTTTCAACAAACAGAAGCAGTAGTGGTGGAGCCAAACGGGATCGAACCGTTGACCTCCTGCGTGCAAGGCAGGCGCTCTCCCAGCTGAGCTATGGCCCCGTATTGCTACAGGTTCCCACACAAAAATTGGTGGGTCTGGGCAGATTCGAACTGCCGACCTCACCCTTATCAGGGGTGCGCTCTAACCAACTGAGCTACAGACCCAATTTCGGGCTGCTTCTTATCGTCTTCTTCAATGAATCAAGCAATTCGTGTGGGAACTTATGGAGCAGCTGATGTCGTCGATTAAGGAGGTGATCCAGCCGCAGGTTCCCCTACGGCTACCTTGTTACGACTTCACCCCAGTCATGAATCACACCGTGGTAACCGTCCTCCCGAAGGTTAGACTAGCTACTTCTGGTGCAACCCACTCCCATGGTGTGACGGGCGGTGTGTACAAGGCCCGGGAACGTATTCACCGCGACATTCTGATTCGCGATTACTAGCGATTCCGACTTCACGCAGTCGAGTTGCAGACTGCGATCCGGACTACGATCGGTTTTCTGGGATTAGCTCCACCTCGCGGCTTGGCAACCCTCTGTACCGACCATTGTAGCACGTGTGTAGCCCAGGCCGTAAGGGCCATGATGACTTGACGTCATCCCCACCTTCCTCCGGTTTGTCACCGGCAGTCTCCTTAGAGTGCCCACCATCACGTGCTGGTAACTAAGGACAAGGGTTGCGCTCGTTACGGGACTTAACCCAACATCTCACGACACGAGCTGACGACAGCCATGCAGCACCTGTCTCAATGTTCCCGAAGGCACCCATCCATCTCTGGAAAGTTCATTGGATGTCAAGGCCTGGTAAGGTTCTTCGCGTTGCTTCGAATTAAACCACATGCTCCACCGCTTGTGCGGGCCCCCGTCAATTCATTTGAGTTTTAACCTTGCGGCCGTACTCCCCAGGCGGTCAACTTAATGCGTTAGCTGCGCCACTAAGAGCTCAAGGCTCCCAACGGCTAGTTGACATCGTTTACGGCGTGGACTACCAGGGTATCTAATCCTGTTTGCTCCCCACGCTTTCGCACCTCAGTGTCAGTATCAGTCCAGGTGGTCGCCTTCGCCACTGGTGTTCCTTCCTATATCTACGCATTTCACCGCTACACAGGAAATTCCACCACCCTCTACCATACTCTAGCTTGTCAGTTTTGAATGCAGTTCCCAGGTTGAGCCCGGGGCTTTCACATCCAACTTAACAAACCACCTACGCGCGCTTTACGCCCAGTAATTCCGATTAACGCTTGCACCCTCTGTATTACCGCGGCTGCTGGCACAGAGTTAGCCGGTGCTTATTCTGTCGGTAACGTCAAAACAACACAGTATTAATGTACTGCCCTTCCTCCCAACTTAAAGTGCTTTACAATCCGAAGACCTTCTTCACACACGCGGCATGGCTGGATCAGGCTTTCGCCCATTGTCCAATATTCCCCACTGCTGCCTCCCGTAGGAGTCTGGACCGTGTCTCAGTTCCAGTGTGACTGATCATCCTCTCAGACCAGTTACGGATCGTCGCCTTGGTGAGCCATTACCTCACCAACTAGCTAATCCGACCTAGGCTCATCTGATAGCGCAAGGCCCGAAGGTCCCCTGCTTTCTCCCGTAGGACGTATGCGGTATTAGCGTCCGTTTCCGAGCGTTATCCCCCACTACCAGGCAGATTCCTAGGCATTACTCACCCGTCCGCCGCTCTCAAGAGAAGCAAGCTTCTCTCTACCGCTCGACTTGCATGTGTTAGGCCTGCCGCCAGCGTTCAATCTGAGCCATGATCAAACTCTTCAGTTCAAACATCTTTGGGTTTTTAAGAAACCCTAAACTTGGCTCAGCAATCGTTGGTTACATCTTTGATTTCTCGCGGAGTAACTTGTGATGCTGATAATCTTGTTGACTATCAGTCTGACTCCACAAGCACCCACACGAATTGCTTGATTCAGTTGTTAAAGAGCGGTTGGTTAAGATCTTTCGTCTCAACCGAGGCGCGCATTCTACAGCGTCCTCTGTATCTGTCAAGCGGTTATTTTCAGAAGTTTTCAAAGTTTCCTTTGCAACTTCAACCACTTGCGCTTCCGATCTCTCGTTAGCGGGAGGCGAATTCTACAGCGTTGTTCGCTGCTGTCAACACCTCTTTTTCTCCGCTTTCGACCGAGGGGATCGAAACGTCAATAAGGCGAAAACACACTGCCTTACCAACTCCTTCTGGGCTTCGATGACCTGAAGCAACTCGCTGCCGAAAACTGCGTAACTCTTTGTTTAACAAGGAGTTTTCCGTTTCGACTGCGCCGGAAGTGGGGCGAATTATAGACTTCCAGAATCTGCCGTCAACCCTTAATTACGCTTTTCTATCAATAACTTGCAGAAGCCTGGAAAACAGCCCGTTTCCCTCTATATAGAAGAGCGAAAACACGCCCTCTATATAGAAGGAATTCTCAAAGCACCCCGGCCTCTTTAAAAGCCGCCACCGCACACGCATCCAGACCCAACACCCGCTGCAGCACCTCCAGCGTATGCTCACCCAATAAAGGAGGCGCATTGCGGTACTCCACTGGTGTTTCGGACATGCGTATCGGGCTCGCCACCTGCGGCACCATTCCGGCCAGAACGTGCGGCAGCTCGATAGCCAGTCCTCGCGCTTTTACCTGAGGATCGGCAAACACCTGAGCCAGATCATTGATCGGCCCACATGGCACGCCCGCCTGCTCCAGTTGCGATACCCACTCAGCAGTGGTCTTGAACACCGTAGCCTGACGGATCAACGGAATCAGCACCGTCCGGTTCGCCACCCGCAACTTGTTGGTCGCAAAGCGCGGATCATCCGCCCACTGCGGCTGCCCGGCCACTTCCGCAAATTTGCGGAACTGCCCGTCATTACCCACGGTAAGGATGAAATCGCCATCTGCTGTAGGAAAGTCCTGATAAGGCACGATGTTCGGATGTGCATTACCCAGACGCTTCGGTGCGTTGCCCGTGGTCAGGTAGTTCATCGCCTGGTTGGCCAGGCAAGCCACCTGCACATCCAGCAACGCCATATCAATATGTTGACCGCCACCGTCATGATCCCTATGCGCAAGTGCCGCCAGGATCGCCACAGTCGAATAGAGTCCGGTCAAAATATCCGTCAGCGCCACGCCGACTTTCACCGGCCCTGCGCCCTCATCTCCTTCCGGCCGACCTGTAAGGCTCATCAGACCGCCCAGGCCCTGGATCATGAAGTCATAACCTGCGCGCTTGGCATACGGACCGGTCTGACCAAAACCCGTGATCGAGCAGTAGATCAGATTCGGGTTGGCGGCCTTGAGCGACTCATAGTCCAGCCCATAAGCCGACAGACCGCCGACCTTGAAGTTCTCGATCAGGATGTCCGACTTGGCCGCCAACTCACGTACCAGCTTCTGCCCCTCCGGGCGCGTGAAGTCGATGGTCACGGATTGCTTGTTGCGATTGGCCGACAAGTAATAGGCGGCCTCGCTGGTGTTCTCGCCATAGGCATCCTTCAGAAAAGGAGGCCCCCAGGCGCGCGTGTCATCGCCATTGCCCGGACGCTCGACCTTGATCACCTCGGCGCCAAGGTCCGCCAATATCTGCCCGGACCACGGTCCGGCCAGCACCCGCGATAAATCCAGTACCCGTAGATGTGAAAGCGCGCCCATGACCGTTCTCCTATTAATAGAACGCCTGGATGCCGGTCTGCGCACGACCAAGGATCAATGCGTGGACGTCATGCGTACCTTCATAGGTATTCACCACTTCCAAGTTGACCAGGTGACGAGCCACGCCAAATTCATCGGAGATACCGTTACCGCCCAACATGTCACGCGCCATACGAGCAATGTCCAGGGACTTGCCGCAGGAGTTGCGCTTCATCATCGACGTGATCTCGACCGCCGCAGTACCTTCATCTTTCATGCGACCCAGACGCAGGCAACCTTGCAGCGCCAGGGTGATCTCGGTCTGCATGTCGGCCAGCTTCTTCTGGATCAGCTGAGTAGCGGCCAACGGGCGACCGAACTGCTGACGATCCAGGGTGTATTGGCGAGCGGTGTGCCAGCAGAACTCAGCTGCACCCAAAGCGCCCCAGGAAATACCGTAACGCGCAGAGTTGAGGCAAGTAAAAGGGCCTTTCAAACCACGGACGTCAGGGAAGATGTTTTCTTCGGGGACAAACACGTTGTCCATGACGATCTCACCCGTGATGGACGCACGCAGGCCGACCTTGCCGTGGATCGTCGGAGCGCTCAGGCCTTTCCAGCCCTTCTCCAGTACGAAGCCACGGATGTCGCCTGCGTCGTCCTTACCCCAGACCACAAACACGTCGGCGATCGGGCTGTTGGTAATCCACATCTTGCTGCCGGTCAGGCTATAGCCACCTTCCACTTTGCGCGCACGAGTAATCATCGCGCCTGGGTCGGAGCCGTGGTTGGGCTCGGTCAGACCGAAGCAACCGATCCACTCGCCCGTGGCAAGTTTTGGCAGGTACTTCTGCTTTTGGGCTTCAGTACCGAATTCATTAATCGGCACCATCACCAATGAGGACTGCACGCTCATCATCGAGCGATAGCCCGAGTCGACGCGCTCGACTTCACGGGCGATCAAGCCGTAGCTGACGTAGTTCAGGCCGCTGCCGCCATACTGTTCAGGAATGGTTGCGCCCAGCAGGCCGACTTCGCCCATCTCGCGGAAGATTGCCGGATCGGTTTTCTCATGGCGGAATGCTTCAAGAACACGTGGCGCGAGCTTTTGCTGAGCGAATTGCTCGGCGGTGTCGCGGATCATGCGTTCTTCTTCGGTGAGCTGTTGATCCAGCAGCAGGGGATCAATCCAGTTGAAGCTAGCTTTACCGCCCATGAGTGTGTCCTCTCGAATAGGGTCAAATATCGTGGAACGATCCTAGGCCCGGCTCGGCTTCACGGCAAACGAGGATTTTGCATACTGTTGTGCTAATTTCTCACTCCGAAACGTCGCGAAACAGCTTTAATGCGATGTATTAGTGAGGTTGATGTACATGCGCAGAAAGATTCCCAGCACAACAGCCCTGATCAGCTTTGAGGCGGCCGCACGCCATGAAAGCTTTACCAAGGCGGCTCAGGAACTTTCACTCACCCAGGGAGCGATTTGCCGACAGATCGCCAGCCTTGAGGAGTTCCTCGGTGTGGAATTGTTCCGACGCTCCCGACGCGGGGTCAAGCTGACGGAAGCAGGGCTTTCCTACAGCCGCAGGGTCGCCACCCAACTGGACGCCGTTGAGCGCGACACTTTGTCGGTCATGGGCCAGCAAGGCGCCAACGTGATCGAACTGGCCGTTGTGCCAACTTTCGGCACCCAATGGCTGCTGCCAAGACTCAAGGATTTTCAGCAAAAACATCCTGAAGTGACGGTCAATCTCACCAACCGCACCCGCCCCTTCCTGTTTGCCGACACAGACTTCGATGCGGCGATCTACTTCGGCGATGCGGACTGGTCAGGCACTGAATCCCACAGATTGATGGGCGAAAACCCGATGCCCGTGTGCAGCCCCGCCCTACTGGGCAAAAAGACACGTCTCACACCGGCTGAAATTGCCGAACTGCCCCTACTGCAACAGACCACCCGCCCCTACGCCTGGCGCCAATGGTTCAACTCGCAAAACCTTAATATCCCGCGCGACATGACAGGACCGCGCTACGAGCTATTCTCCATGCTTGCCCAAGCGGCGATGCATGACATGGGGATCGCCTTAATCCCGCCGTTCCTGATTCAACGCGAACTGGCGGAGAAGCGCCTGGTGATTGCCAACGCTCAGGCGCTGTCCAGCATCAAGGCGTATTACCTGATGATTCCCGAGCGAAAAGTCGAATCCGCGTCTTTGAAGGCATTTCGCGACTGGCTGGTGAATCAGGCACAAAGCTACAGCCTAGAGGGATAAAGGCTCAACGCGATTATTGACCTCGTAGTCAATAAACTAAAAGCCCTACAGATATAAGTATTTGTCGCATATTCGCAGACTGTACCGAGAAGCGGTACAAACGTCCCACAAGCGCCTGAAGACGTGGCCTTGAGCCGCTATTCAGCAGCAATATCACCTCATTCACCGTGCCGATGTGTAAATTCTTGAATTTCGGCCAAAATCCTTACAAGGCACGGCCTGCAAGGGATTGAACCGGTCAGTGCGACATTCGGTCACGGGATGACTTGTAGTTAATTTTCCGTCACGCGTCATAAACCCTTGAAGGGCACAAAGTTCGCCTGCAAAATGCCGCGCCCCGCCCTGATTCGGCGGGACCGTGCTGATCGGCCGCCCCAGCCGCACCATCCGTAGTGCATGGGTTTACTCAATAAGATCACGCAGGAGATTTGACGTGCACATTGGTGTTCCAATCGAAACCCAGACGGGTGAAACACGGGTTGCTGCAACCCCGGAAACCATCAAGAAGCTGATCGGCCAAGGTCATAAGGTCACTGTTCAAAGCGGCGCCGGCATTAACGCCAGCGTTGTCGACAGTGCTTATGAAGCGGCAGGCGCAACCATTGGCAGCGCCAACGATGCCTTTGGTGCCGAGCTGATTCTCAAGGTGGTCGCTCCCAGCGACAGCGAACTCGCTCTGATCAAGAGCGGCACCGTTGTGGTGGGCATGCTCAACCCGTTCAGCAATGAAACCATCGCCAAGCTGGCTGAGTGCGGCATTACTGCGTTCGCACTGGAAGCTGCGCCGCGCACCTCCCGCGCTCAGAGCCTTGATGTGCTGTCCTCCCAGGCCAACATCGCCGGCTATAAAGCCGTGTTGCTGGCCGCTCACCACTATCCACGCTTCATGCCGATGCTCATGACCGCGGCGGGCACCGTGAAAGCGGCGCGCGTGCTGATTCTTGGTGCCGGTGTAGCCGGTTTGCAGGCGATCGCTACGGCGAAACGTCTGGGTGCGGTGATCGAAGCGTCTGACGTGCGTCCTGCGGTTAAAGAGCAGATCGAATCCCTCGGCGCCAAGTTCGTCGACGTGCCTTACGAAACCGATGAGGAGCGTGAATGCGCCGTAGGTGTCGGCGGTTACGCACGCCCAATGCCCGCCAGCTGGATGCAACGTCAGGCCTTGGCCGTGCACGAGCGCGCCAAGCAGGCTGACATTGTCATCACCACTGCGCTGATCCCGGGTCGCAAGGCGCCGACGCTGTTGAGCGCGGAAACCGTGGCGCAAATGAAGCCAGGTTCGGTGGTCATCGATCTCGCCGCGGCACAGGGCGGCAACTGTCCGCTGACCGTTGCCGATCAGGTGGTGGTCGAGAATGGCGTGACCATTTGCGGCCCGACCAACCTGGCCGGCGCAGTCGCGGCAGACGCTTCGGCCCTTTACGCGCGCAACTTGCTGGACTTCCTGAAGCTGGTCTTCAACAAAGAAGGCCAGTTCGAATTGAACCTCGAAGACGACATCGTCGCCGCGTGCCTGATGTGCCGCGACGGCCAAGTCATCCGCAAAAACGCCTAAGCAGGGATTCAGACGATGGAAGAGCTTATCTCCCCCGGTATCTACAACCTGATCATCTTCGTGCTGGCGATTTATGTCGGTTACCACGTGGTCTGGAACGTTACACCTGCGCTGCACACGCCGTTGATGGCGGTGACTAACGCGATCTCGGCGATCGTGATCGTCGGCGCCATGCTCGCCGCGGCATTGACCGTGACGCCACTGGGCAAAACCATGGGCACCCTCGCGGTGGCCCTGGCGGCGGTGAACGTGTTTGGTGGCTTCCTGGTCACCCGCAGAATGCTTGAGATGTTCAAGAAAAAAGCCCCGAAAGTCGTAAAAGAAGAGGCGCCCAAGTAATGAGCATGAACCTTGTAACGACGCTCTACTTGATCGCGTCGATCTGCTTCATTCAGGCCCTCAAAGGCCTGTCGCACCCGACCACGTCGCGGCGCGGCAATGTGTACGGCATGCTCGGCATGGCGCTGGCAATCCTCACCACCGTGGGCCTCATCTATAAGCTGGGCGCAGAGCTTGCCACCGCCGGCATCGGTTACGTCATCGTCGGCCTGCTGGTCGGCGGTACTGCCGGTTCGATCATGGCCAAGCGCGTTGAAATGACCAAGATGCCGGAACTGGTCGCCTTCATGCACAGCATGATCGGTATGGCCGCGGTATTCATTGCCATCGCGGCTGTTGTTGAGCCGCAGTCGCTGGGTATCGTCAAGCAACTGGGTGATGCTATTCCTGCCGGTAACCGTCTGGAACTGTTCCTCGGCGCAGCCATCGGTGCAATCACCTTCTCCGGCTCGGTGATCGCGTTCGGCAAGCTCTCGGGCAAGTACAAGTTCCGTCTGTTCCAGGGCGCACCGGTACAGTTCAGCGGCCAGCACAAGCTGAACCTGCTGCTGGGTCTGGCGACCCTGGCGCTGGGCATCACCTTCATGCTGACCGGCAGTCTCAGCGCTTTCGCCCTGATGCTGGCCCTGGCCTTCGTGATGGGCGTGCTGATCATTATCCCGATTGGCGGCGCGGACATGCCGGTGGTGGTGTCGATGCTCAACAGCTACTCTGGCTGGGCAGCGGCAGGTATCGGCTTCTCGCTGAACAACTCGATGCTGATCATCGCCGGTTCGCTGGTGGGTTCGTCCGGTGCGATTCTCTCGTACATCATGTGCAAGGCGATGAACCGTTCGTTCTTCAACGTACTGCTCGGTGGTTTCGGCAACACCGCGGATGCGGCCGGCCCTGCCGGCTCGAAAGAGGCTCGCCCGGTGAAATCCGGTTCGGCTGACGACGCGACCTTCTTGCTGACCAATGCTGACACCGTAATCATCGTTCCGGGATACGGCCTGGCAGTAGCACGGGCGCAGCACGCACTGAAAGAACTGACCGAGAAACTGACTCATCGCGGCGTGACCGTGAAGTATGCGATCCACCCGGTCGCCGGTCGTATGCCTGGCCACATGAACGTATTGCTGGCTGAGGCCGAAGTACCTTACGACCAGGTGTTCGAGATGGAAGACATCAACTCCGAGTTCGGCCAGGCCGACGTGGTGCTGGTACTGGGCGCCAACGACGTGGTCAACCCGGCCGCGAAGAACGACCCGAAATCGCCGATTGCCGGCATGCCGATTCTCGAAGCGTTCAAGGCCAAGACCATCATCGTCAACAAGCGCTCGATGGCCAGCGGCTATGCCGGTCTGGACAACGAACTGTTCTACCTCGATAAAACCATGATGGTCTTCGGCGACGCCAAGAAAGTCATCGAAGACATGGTCAAAGCCGTCGAGTAAAACCTGCTCCAGCGCAATACCAAGAACCCCGGCCTTTAGTAGGCTGGGGTTTTTTTATTCCCCGTGAAACCCGACCAAAGGCTCTAAATCAGGGCTCGACATTCGACCATGGTAGCGGGACGGATTTTTTTCAAATCACTAGACTGCACTCCTTGCTTCCGTTGCCCGAGATGACAATCCATGTACCGTGATCGTATTCGCTTGCCTTCGTTGTTGGATAAGGTGATGAGCGCCGCCGATGCTGCCGCTCTGATTGAGGACGGCATGACCGTCGGCATGAGTGGTTTCACTCGCGCCGGCGAGGCCAAAGCCGTGCCCCATGCATTGGCCGAACGCGCTAAGGTCACCCCGCTGAAAATCACGTTGATGACCGGCGCCAGCCTGGGCAACGATCTCGATAAACAGCTCACTGAAGCCGGCGTTCTTTCGCGGCGCATGCCTTTTCAGGTCGATAGCACCTTGCGCAAGGCGATCAACGCCGGCGAAGTGATGTTCATCGATCAGCACCTCTCGGAAACCGTGGAGCTATTGCGCAACCAGCAGCTGAAACTGCCGGACATCGCCGTGATCGAGGCTGTGGCGATTACCGAGCAAGGCCACATCGTGCCGACCACGTCCGTGGGCAACTCGGCCAGCTTCGCGATTTTCGCCAAACACGTCATCGTCGAGATCAACCTGGCGCACAACCCGAACCTCGAGGGTTTGCATGACATCTATATCCCGACGTATCGCCCGACACGCACGCCGATTCCATTAGTGAAGGTCGACGATCGCATCGGCAGCACCGCCATTGCGATCCCGCCAGAAAAGATCGTCGCGATCGTGATCACCAACCAACCCGACTCGCCTTCAACCGTGCTGCCGCCCGACGTCGATACTCAAGCCATTGCCGACCACCTGATCGACTTCTTCAAGCAGGAAGTGGCGGCCGGGCGCATGACCAACAAGCTGGGCCCACTGCAGGCCGGCATTGGCAACATTGCCAACTCCGTGATGTGCGGCCTGATCGACTCGCCGTTCGAAGATCTGAGCATGTACTCCGAAGTGCTGCAGGATTCGACCTTCGACCTGATCGACGCTGGCAAGCTGAGATTCGCATCTGGCAGTTCGATCACCTTGTCGAGCCGTCGCAACGCCGATGTGTTCGGCAACCTCGATCGCTACAAGGACAAACTGGTCTTGCGGCCGCAGGAAATCTCCAACCACCCGGAAGTGGTGCGCCGGCTCGGTATCATTGGCATCAACACGGCGCTGGAGTTTGACCTGTATGGCAACGTCAACTCCACCCATGTCTGCGGGACGCGGATGATGAACGGCATTGGTGGCTCGGGCGACTTCGCGCGCAATGCGCACCTGGCGATTTTCGTGACCAAGTCGATCGCAAAAGGCGGCGCGATCTCCAGCGTGGTGCCGATGGTCAGCCACGTCGATCACACAGAACATGACGTCGACATCCTCGTGACCGAGATCGGGCTGGCCGACTTACGGGGTCTGGCCCCACGGGAACGGGCTCGCGTCATCATCGATAACTGCGTGCACCCGGACTATCGCCAAGCGCTGGACGACTACTTCACCGCCGCGTGCGCCATTGGCGGACACACGCCGCATATCCTGCGTGACGCCCTTAGCTGGCACATTAAACTGGAAGAAACCGGGCGGATGCTCGCTGGGTAATTGATACAGATAGCAGCTGACGCAAACACAGTTTCGTCGGCTCGCTATTGTTCGGCACAAATGCGTTTAAAACTGTACTGCTGTACCGGTCTTTTCCTACAGTAAAAACCAGCCTTTTCGACCTTAGTCATAAAAAACGCACCATATCAGTGCCGATAGGTACAGTTGCCTCAATTTCGACCAGTACACCCCCCTTTAACAGTTAACTGGTCCCTCACAATACAGGTGAACTGTATCTAGAGAGACTGGCCAAACGAGAGGATCATTGGCATCAGTTAAACCACTACCTAATCCCGCCACAAGCGGAAGGATGTCAACCATGGAACGTACACTCAGTTCCGATCTGTTCTTCGAAGATACTGCTGCAAAAACCCAGGCTTCCATGCCTCTTCGCGTTATCGCCAACCTGATGCTGTGGCAGCGCCGCATCGCCAGCCGCCATCAACTGGCTCGTCTGGATTCGCGTCTGCTGGCTGACGCCGGGATTAGCGAAGCACAACGCTACGAAGAGCTGAGCAAGCCGTTCTGGCGCTAATTTAGCGTCGCTGGCTCTGACCTTCAGGGTCAACCGCCAGCACCCGAATTGAACAAACAAAACCCGTCGTGGGAAACCACGACGGGTTTTGTCGTTTTGGTCACCGAAGCCTCTAAATACTAGGCACAACCGCAAACAAGTACAGTCGAAAACAATCCAAATCTAACCAGTACAATTTCAACTGAGTGCATCTGTCGCGTAGTGTCGGCGGGATCTTCAGGAAATCCCTCCCCGCCCGCAAAAAGGAACCCATGGATCACTTACTGATGCTGGCTTGAACAGACAGGACTGTGCGAACCGATACCTACACGCCTAATATCAAGTCCGAACGTGGCGATGGCTGCGCGACAGGCGTCTGATCCAACAGATACCGCGCCACTCTCAATCGGTTTACCCAAAGGAGTTACACCATGTCCCGACTTCGCCTGCTCAGCGCCGCAGCCCTGCTTGCCGTGGCTGCCAATTCCCACGCCACCAGCTTCATCGTGACCACCGATGCCGTCGTCGGTGCACTCAAGGCAACGTCCGACGCGACTTCCGATGTCACGTCGTCCTTTCGCGATGACAAGATCGTCCGTGCCGCCCGTGATGACGCCGCTAGCTTCGTCGCCAGCGAAGGCGCCATCCGTGGCGTGAAACTGGAAAGCGCACTCGACCACATTCGCCATCAGGCGCCGGGGTTGAACGCAACGGATGCTCAACTGGCTCAGGCTATTCTGACGATCTAAAACGCCCTCTCCTCCCGGGACACGCAATGTGTCCCAATGCTTCGCACTGGCTCTAGACCGGGCGTTGCGATAGCCTTTGGGCTGACCTTCAACTGTCGAGTCTTATGCGTTTTCCTGCACATCTATTGATGACACCTGTTTTCATGGCGGCCTGGTGGGCTGGCTCGGCCCATGCCTTTGACCTGACGACACAGGGGCTCGTGGCCACAGGCTACGCCACAAGCATGGTGACCTCTGCCCCCCTTCGACCGTAAGCTACTGCTCGCCGCCAGGGATGACGCCGCTTCCTTCATAGCCAGTGACGGCCAATTGCGAGGAGCGCAACTGGAGTCCGCCCTGGTCTACCTGCGTCGAGCCCAGCCAAAACTTCATGCAAGCGACCTTGAACTGGCACGGGCTATTCTCGTCCAATAGTTATCCTTGTTCCTCCGGAGTCGTTCCATGCGTAGCCCGCTGATTGTCCTCACCCTTGGCTTGGTTTTATTGGCCGATCTGGCCCAGGCACACACCCTGGTAGCCACCAGTAACATCATCATCAACGCCACCCAACGCACGCTTGATTTCACGTCCGACACCACTACGTCTATCCGTGACTCGAAAATCGTCCGTGAAGCCCACGACGATGCGGCCAGCTTCGTCGCCAGTGAGGGTGAAATCCGTGGCGCGCACCTTGAAGCGGCCTTCAACACATTGCGCACCCGCGTACCGGAAGCCCGGGATGCCAGTGACCAAGTACTCGCCGAAGCCATCCTCGCACTGTGAGCTCGTTAGGTGCCTGGCTGCTGGCCGGGGTTGTGTTGCTACTCGGCAACACGGCTCAGGCCGGCTTGCAATTACGGCTCAAGGCCGAAGGTTTGAGCCCTGCGCAACAACAAGCCAGCCAGGCGCTGCTTGATGAAGCCATGCAAGCGTTGCCGCCGCGGTTCATCGAACAACTCGACCGGCGCATCGACGTCGGCTGGACCGATGACATGCCAAGCAACGCCTACGGCCAGGCGTCACTGGTGTCCGAGCTCGATCTCAATCGCAACCTGCTTGCCAGCCTCACCGACGGCAGCGCTGCAACCAAAAAGACTTATCGCCCCCACGGCACTGTCCGCCGTGAAATGCTGGCTACGGTGCTGCACGAGCTCACTCACATCTATGACCGCTCGCGTCTCTGGTCAACCACCGAGCGTGCACTTATCCAGCGCTGCACCCGGCGCAACAACAGTTCCGGGCTGATCGGCATTCCGGATGAATGCCGTGGCCAATCCTCCCGACGCTTTACCCTCAGCGATGACCCGCGCCTGCTCGACCTCGCTGGCTGGCCGCAATACGTCGGCCGTCGCGGCGAGCGTGAACAGCACAACCGACAGATCGCCCGCAGCCCGGACATTTACGAAACGAGCAGCCCCAAAGAGTTCGTCCCGGTCAACATGGAGTATTTCCTTCTTGACCCGAGCTACGCCTGTCGCCGCCCTGCGCTGTACCGCTACTACAAAGAACATTTCGGCTGGGCACCCGCCGCCAAAGACACCTGCGGCAAATCCTTCGCCTTCCTGAACGCCGGCAATGATTTCGCCAAACAGCCCTTGGGGCAGGTCAATCCGGAACGGGTGTATGCCGTGGATTATCTGCTGGCCGAAGCCAACCAGAACTGGGTCAGCCGCTGGGGCCACAGCATGTTGCGCCTGGTGATCTGCGCACCCGGCCGGCCACGTGGACCGGATTGTCGGCTGGATCTGGACCAGCACCTGGTGTTGTCCTACCGTGCCTTCGTGGGTGACGTACAGCTGTCGAGCTGGGACGGATTGGTCGGCAAATACCCGTCGCGCCTGTTCGTCTTGCCGCTGGCCCAAGTGATCGACGAGTACACCAAGACCGAACTGCGCAGCCTCGCCTCGGTGCCGCTGAATTTTTCGCGCAACGAGATTGAAGACGTAGTGGAACACGCCGCCGAAATGCACTGGAGCTACGACGGCAATTACTTCTTCCTGTCCAACAACTGCGCGGTAGAAGGTCTGAAGTTGCTCCGCAGTGGCACCAACAACGCAAAGCTGGTCGGGCTGGACAACATCATGCCCAACGGCTTGCTGGAAGTGCTCAAGGGTCGCGGACTGGCGGATACCAGCGTTTTGGATGATCCTCGCGAAGCACTGCGCCTGGGCTACCGCTTCGACTCTTTCCGCGATCGCTATCAAGCGATGTTCGAAGTGCTGAAGAAGCACCTGCCGATCAAACAGGACAAGGTCGAAGACTGGCTGGCATTGAAGGCTGAAGAGCGCCGCCAATGGATCGATCAGGCCGATTTACGCACCAGCGCGGCGTTGCTGCTACTGGAACAGGCAGCTTTCCGACAACAACTGGTGCTGGCCCAGAACGAAGTGAAGCAACGCTATCTCGGCGCTCGGGAGTTGAAGAACGGCGGCATGGACAAAGCCAACGCGACGTTGCAGCAGATTCTCGCCAACAGCGGCTTCCTCAGCCGTCCGGCGGAGCTACTCGGCACCGGCGGTTATGGCTTGCCTCAACCCAGCGAATGGCAACGCCTGGAATCGGAAAGCAGCCTGCGACAGAAGCAGCTTCAGGCATTGACCGGTGATCTGGACAAAGAAGTGAGAGCATTGCTCGAGCCGAGCCGTGCAATGGAGATGGCCGCCAATGAAGCCAACCTGAAACAGGTTGGTGAGCATTTGCGCACATTGCATAAAGCAGCGGGCGGGTTGGAGCTGCCATAAAAAGGGCTTCAGAAAGTAGTCCTGAAGCCCTCGGTCTTGCTGGTTATTCTGTGCCACGAGGCTGTAATTCCTCTGCATCAGGAACTTTACCTTCAGCTGACGCGAGCCTTACGCACGCCATCGGCCAGCGCAGCGCAAAGGCTCAACACGCCATCAACCGCCTGATCCGGCGTCGAAGCATTGGCGATGTGGTCGATCAGTGCCGAACCGACCACCACGCCATCAGCCAGACGCGCAATGGACGCCGCTTTCTCAGGTGTACGAATACCGAAACCGATACTGATCGGCAGATCGGTGTGGCGACGCAGACGCGCAACCGCCTCTTCAACGTGCTCCAGCGTCGCCGCGCCAGCACCGGTCACACCGGCAACAGACACGTAGTAGACGAAACCGGAACTGCCGTTCAGCACCGTAGGCAGGCGCACATCATCGGTGGTTGGGGTGGTCAGACGGATGAAGTCCAGACCGGCAGCCTGGGCGGGGTCGCACAGTTCGCCGTTATGCTCGGGCGGCAGGTCGACCACGATCAGACCATCCACGCCGGCCTCTTTGGCGTCGGCGATGAAACGCGGCACGCCGTACATGTGAATCGGGTTGAAATACCCCATCAGCACCAGCGGCGTCTCGGTATTGCCCTCACGGAACTCGCGAACCATTTGCAGGGTTTTCGTCAGATTCTGCTTGGCGCCCAAGGCGCGGATGTTGGCCAGCTGGATCGCCGGGCCGTCGGCCATTGGATCGGTGAAAGGCATGCCCAGCTCGATCACGTCGGCGCCAGCACCGGGCAAACCCTTGAGAATTGCCAGGGAAGTGTCATAGCTCGGGTCGCCAGCGGTGACGAAGGTCACCAGGGCGGCGCGGTTTTGTTCCTTGAGTTCGGCAAAACGCGTTTGCAGGCGGCTCATCAGTGTTTCTCCTGCTGGGATTGCTCTTGTTGAGAGTGTTCCATGTGGTGCATCACGGTTTGCATGTCTTTGTCGCCACGGCCGGACAGGTTGACCACCATCAGGTGATCTTTGGGCAGGGTCGGTGCGCGCTTGAACACTTCGGCCAAGGCATGGGCGCTTTCCAGTGCAGGAATAATCCCTTCCAGGCGGCAGCATTTGTGAAACGCATCGAGGGCTTCGTCGTCGGTCACCGAGGTGTATTGAACGCGACCGATGTCATGCAACCAGGCGTGTTCCGGGCCGATGCCCGGGTAGTCGAGGCCGGCGGAGATCGAGTGGGCGTCGATGATCTGGCCGTCGTCGTCCTGCAGCAGGAACGTGCGGTTGCCGTGCAGCACACCCGGTACGCCGCCGTTCAGGCTGGCGGCGTGCTTGCCGGTTTCGATGCCGTGTCCGGCGGCTTCAACACCGATGATCTCGACGCTTTTGTCGTCGAGGAACGGATGGAACAGGCCCATGGCGTTGGAGCCACCGCCGATGCACGCCACCAGGCTGTCGGGCAGCCGGCCTTCCTGGGCTTGCAACTGGTCGCGGGTTTCCTTGCCGATGACGGCCTGAAAGTCGCGAACCATCGCTGGATAAGGGTGCGGGCCGGCGACAGTGCCGATCAGATAGAAGGTGCTGTCAACGTTGGTCACCCAGTCACGCAGGGCTTCGTTCATCGCATCTTTCAGGGTGCCGGTGCCGGCCACAACCGGGATCACCTCGGCGCCCAGCAGTTTCATGCGAAAAACGTTGGCTTGCTGACGCTCGATGTCGGTAGTGCCCATGTAGATCACGCAGTCGAGGCCAAAACGCGCGGCTACGGTAGCGGTTGCCACGCCGTGCATGCCGGCGCCGGTCTCGGCAATGATGCGTTTCTTGCCCATGCGCCGGGCCAGCAGGATCTGGCCAATGCAGTTGTTGATCTTGTGCGCGCCGGTGTGGTTCAGCTCTTCACGCTTCAGATAAATCTTCGCACCGCCGCAGAACTCGGTCAGACGTTCGGCGTAATACAACGGGCTTGGACGTCCGACGTAGTCGCGCTGAAAGTAGGCCAATTCCTCTTTGAAGGCCGGATCTTCCTTGGCCGTTTCGTACTCGCGGGCCAGATCGAGGATTAACGGCATCAGGGTTTCGGCGACGTAGCGGCCACCGAACGCGCCAAACAGGCCGTTGGCGTCGGGGCCGTTGCGCAGATTAGTCTGGGTCATGGGTCGCTCCGGTTGAATACGTGAGATGACGCTTTTGAAGAGAGTTGGCTTAACTTTACCCCTGACGCCCCAGGCTGAAAACCGATAAGATCGCCGCAACCTGTCAGGAAAACTCACAGACCCCATGAGCCATGACCTTCCTCCGCTGAACGCTCTTCGCGCTTTTGAAGCCACTGCTCGCCTGAACAGCGTCAGCCAAGCCGCCGAGCAACTGCACGTCACCCATGGCGCAGTCAGCCGGCAACTGAAAGTGCTCGAAGAGCATCTCGGCGTGAGCTTGTTCATCAAGGACGGGCGCGGCCTTAAACTCACAGATTCCGGTGTGCGATTACGCGACGCAAGCAGTGAGGCGTTCGAACGGTTGCGCACAGTCTGCGCCGAATTGACGCAAAGCACTGCCGAAGCACCGTTCGTGCTCGGCTGCTCGGGAAGTCTACTGGCGCGCTGGTTCATTCCGCGTCTGGGACGGTTGAATGCTGACCTACCGGACCTGCGCCTGCACCTGTCGGCCGGAGAAGGCGATCTTGATCCTCGTCGACCGGGGCTCGACGCGTTATTGGTGTTTGCCGAGCCGCCATGGCCGTCCGACATGCAGGTCTACGAATTGGCCAGCGAACGAATCGGACCGGTCATGAGCCCACGCACCGCCGGTTACGACCGACTCGAAAAAGCACCTGCAAGCGCGCTGTTGAAAGAGCCGTTGCTGCACACGACTTCACGTCCACAGGCCTGGCCAAGTTGGGCGCAGCAAAGCGGCCTCGACGCCAATGCGTTGAAGTACGGGCAGGGTTTCGAGCATTTGTATTATTTGTTGGAGGCGGCGGTTGCCGGGCTGGGTGTCGCGATTGCCCCTGAACCGCTGGTGACCGAGGACTTGAAGGCCGGTCGCCTGGTTGCGCCGTGGGGCTTCAGTGAAACTTCGGCGCAACTGGCGTTATGGCTACCCAAGCGCGCCGCAGACGGGCGCGCTCGGCAACTGGCGCAGTGGCTCAAAAACGAGCTGCGCCAAGCAGATTAGTCGCCGCGCTTGAACAGCAGGTAAGCCGCGAGCAGACCCAGCGCTCCCACAGCGACACCGGCTGTAGTCCAAGGGTGTTCCTGCGCGTAGTCCCGCGTGGCGATCCCGGTTTCACGGGTTTTGACTCTGACTTCTTCGTACGCGTCGCTGAGCAGATGGCGCGAATGCTTCAGCGCGCTCTCGGCGTTGGCTTTCAGGGCCTTGAGTGTTTTACGCGACTCGTCCGAGGCATCGTCCTTCAGGTTTTCCAAAGACTTCAGCAGACTCTCGATCTCGGCTTCCATGCTTTGCAATGAGGCTTTACGTAAAGAGGTGTTGGCCATGGTGGCTCTCCTGCATTGGTGATGAGTGACGTGTGTTGGTTGGGACTTCAGGGGATCGAGAAAGTGCAGTAAATCTGAACTTCTGCCTCGCAATGGCCGACAGAAGTAATACGAAAAATCACTGCTAGGCTGTATTTCATACCCAAGGAGAACGCCCATGACTGACCATCACACTTACAAGAAAGTCGAGCTTGTCGGCTCATCCACCAGCAGCATCGAGGATGCCATCAACAACGCGCTGGCCGAAGCCAACAAGAGCATCAAATACTTGGAATGGTTTGAAGTGACCGAGACCCGCGGGCACATCAAGGACGGTAAGGCTGCACATTTCCAGGTTACGCTCAAAGTCGGGTTCCGGATTGCCAGTAGCTGAGTTTGAGCGAGTCTTCTGAACTTGCGCGCTGGCCGAGTGCCATAGGGAATGGCAAAGCGCTACATGAGTGCATCCCGCCCATGGCTGGATGCTCCCTTTGATCCGACCAGGGAGTGCGACCGATGAAGAAGTTTATGTTGGCAGTAGGTTTGTTGAGCCTTGCGGGTACAGCGTTTGCTGCCGGCAAGTCGTGCGAAGAGCTGAAAGCCGAAATCGCAGCGAAACTTGACGCCAAGGGCGTTGCTAGCTATTCGCTTGAGATCGTGGATAAAGGCACCGCTGCTGACGGAAAAGTCGTCGGCATCTGTGAAAAAGGCTCCAAGGAGATCGTCTACAAGCGGTAGGCTGATTCCGCTTCACTGAGCGAGCTTGCTCGCGATGGAAGGGAGAGCGCCGCGTTTATTCAGAAAGCATGCGCTATCGTTGACGTCCATCGCGAGCAAGCTCGCTCCTACAGGTGTCAGCCTTTCATGACCTGCGCCAGCAGCTCATAGGAGTGCACGCGATCGGCATGTTCGTATAGATCGCAGGTAAAAATCAGCTCGTCTGCCTGGGTCTGCTCGATCAACACGTCCAGTTTGGCGCGGATTTTTTGCGGACTGCCGACCATCGCTAGCCCAAGGAAATCATGGACCGCGCTTTTCTCATGAGGCAGCCACAGCCCGTCCATAGTGTTCACCGGCGGACGTTGCACCAGGCTTTGGCCACGCATTAACGCGAGGATGCGCTGATAAACCGACGTTGCCAAAAACTCGGCCTGCTCGTCGGTGTCTGCCGCCACCAGCGGAACGCCAAGCATCACGTAGGGCTTATCCAAGACCGCTGAAGGCTTGAAGTGATTGCGATAGACGCGAATCGCCTCATGCATCAATCGCGGCGCGAAATGGGAAGCGAAGGCGTAGGGCAAACCGCGCTCGCCCGCCAGTTGTGCACTGAACAGGCTCGAACCCAGCAACCAAACCGGGACATTGGTGCCGGTGCCCGGCATCGCGATGATTCGCTGATTCGGCGTGCGTGGGCCGAGGTAGCGCACCAGCTCTGCCACATCTTCAGGAAAATCGTCGGCGCTGCCGGAGCGCTCACGGCGCAGGGCGCGGGCGGTCATCTGATCAGAACCGGGGGCCCGTCCCAGGCCGAGGTCGATCCGTCCCGGATAAAGGCTTTCGAGGGTACCGAACTGCTCGGCTATCACCAGCGGCGCGTGGTTGGGCAACATCACGCCACCCGAGCCGACCCGAATGGTGGAAGTGCCGCCGGCCAGATAGCCAAGCAGCACGGAAGTCGCCGAACTGGCGATGCCGTCCATGTTGTGGTGCTCGGCCACCCAGAAACGGTTGTAGCCGAATTTTTCGACGTGCTGTGCCAGGTCCAGGGAGTTACGCAGCGACTGGGCTGCACTGCCGTTCTCCCGCACGGGCACTAGATCAAGAGTCGAGAACTTGATATCGGACAGTCGTTTCATAAACCTGCTTCTCCAATTGAGGGCGCAGGTTTTTTCTCGTAACGAAAACCTGCCGAATCCATAAGCGTGTTTCATGCAATGAGGGCATATACCCGAGTTTCAATAGCGAGAGCAAAATTTCCTACGAAAACGGTAGGATTAATCAGATCAGGTGAACTTTGCGCCACCGTCTATCCTCAGAACCCTAGCAACCGAAAACCACGAAGGCGCGACACTCCGCGCCGGAACTTGAGGAGGCAGACATGGCGATTACCAAGAAAGCATCAGCGCATTGGGAAGGTGACCTGAAAACCGGCATCGGATCGATTTCCACGGAAACCGGTGTTCTCAGAGAAGCACCCTACGGCTTCAAGGCCCGTTTCGAGGGCGGTAAAGGCACCAATCCGGAAGAGCTGATCGGCGCGGCCCACGCTGGCTGTTTCTCCATGGCTTTTTCGATGATTCTCGGCGACGCCGGTCTCAAGGCTGACAGCATCGACACCAATGCCGAGGTCACACTGGACCAGGTGGACGGCGGGTTCGCCATCACGGCAGTGAAATTGATCCTCAAGGCAAAAATCCCTGGGGCGACCCAGGCGCAGTTCGAGGAGCTGAGCAATAAAGCCAAAGAAGGTTGCCCGGTGTCCAAAGTGCTGAATGCGAAGATCAGTCTGGATGCCACACTGGTCAGCTAGATCCGTGTTATCGCGATAAGTGATCGCAGCCTTCGACAGGCTGCGATTTTTTTGCGCTGAAACAAAACCCGGCTGGCGTGACTGTGGTCGAATAAATGACAGCAGCGAAAACGCGTGCGCCTCAAAGGAGCTTCATCAATGAAACGTTTTGCCCTCATGATTTTCTGCAGTGCGTTGGCGACCTCGGCGTACGCAGCGCCCAAAGATTGCGAAGAATTGAAGAACGAGATCGAAGTGAAGATTCAGGCGAACGCGGTGCCTTCCTACACGCTAGAGATTGTTTCCAAGGAAGAGGCCGACAAGCATGACGTCGCCATGGTCGTCGGCACTTGTGATTACGGCACCAAAGCCATCATTTACCAGAAGAACGACCGCTGATTCGCCTCACATGAGGCAATAGGATTCTCGATCTTCAGCGACTATCTCGCGCTTGGCGTTGTACAACCGGGCGCCGGGGGTGAACGCTATCGAACGGCCTTCCAGCACATAACGCTGCCCCGCTTCGAAATGATCGTAGTTGATGGTCAGGTAGCACAACCGTTCGGAGGGGCCGTTCATCATACCCAAGCCCCCGCCACCGGGCACTTCAAAGTCGAATCGAACGATCAGCTCATGGCTACCCGGCGTCACTTGGAAAAAACGCCCATCACGCAATCGCTGCTTGTCCAGTCGTTCCGCCATCAGCAACTTATCATTGGGGAATGGCGTAGAAAATTCGACCCAGGCCATCTGTGGATTAACCGCCGGCAATGGGCTCTGGCAACCGGCGAAGGTGCCTGCCACGAGCAATAGCAACAACCTGCGCATGATGAATGTCCCGAGGATTGGTCAATTCAGCATAGCGCCGATCAGGTGCGTTGGCAGCCTGCCGGTGTGCCTTGGCCTATCACCTTTCGCTGTCGATCATAGAGCTTGGCCCAAGGCCGGAAACCGATATTCCCTGCCTGCAGTTGATATTTCTCACCCGCGTTGAAGCTGTTGAATTTCACATTCAGTTGGCAATCCCGCCGCAGCGGCTCTGCGTCAGGCCCGATATTGCTCGGTTCGACCGGAAATTGATAACGCACCGTCAACTCGTGGCTGCCGGGCTGAACCTCGAAATAGCGCTTGTCGGAGGCGGCCTTGTCATCGACTTCCAGCGCCTGCAGCGCGGTGTCTTCCTGCTGTGATTCGAGATCGATCCACGCTTGAGCGGGATCGTGGTGAGGTAATCCAAATCCTGCACAGCCTGTCAGCATCAACAGACCTCCCGTCAGCATCATCTTGCGCATAGCGGAGCTCCAGTCAGGCGGGATAGTCTTGCGAACAGACTCTCCAGGGATGATTTTATTTTGATCAAGCCGCGTCCAAGCCATGGGTTACTTGATCGCGTTTTGCGCGTTTTGTTTCCGGGTGTGTTGCTTTTGTTGCTCAATGGTTGCGCCAGCGTCAGCTATTACGGTCAATTGGCCAGTGGTCAACTGCAGTTGCTGCGAGCCCGGGAACCGGTTTCTGACGTGATTGCCGATCCGTCTCGCGACCAGAAGCTGCGTGTGCATCTGGCTCAGTCACAGAAGGCGCGAATGTTCGCCAGCCAGCAACTGCATCTGCCAGATAACCAGAGTTACCGTTTATACGCGGACATTGGCCGACCGTTCGTAGTCTGGAACGTGTTCGCCACGCCGGAATTCTCCCTGACGCCGAAAAATCATTGTTTCCCCGTTGCCGGTTGCGTGGCCTATCGCGGCTATTACAGCCAGAGCGCGGCCCGTGGCGAAGCAGCATTGCTGCGACTGCAAGGTATGGACGTGTCGATTGGCGGTGTCGAGGCTTATTCGACGCTCGGCTGGTTCAACGATCCGATCATCAGTTCGATGATGGGCTGGGGGGATGAGCGGTTGGCGACCTTGATCTTCCATGAGTTGGCGCACCAGCGCTTTTATGTGAAGGACGACACCGAATTCAACGAGTCTTTTGCCACGTTCGTGGAGCAGGAAGGCACTCGGCAGTGGCGTGCGCATCGCGGGTTAGCGCCGGACAATGGCGCTCCCGCGCAGCGGCGGGATCAGTTTATTCAGTTGGTTCTGGACACCCGTACGCGGCTAGAACGGCTTTACGTTCAGCCGTTGGCCGCGGAGCAAATGCGCCAGCGTAAAGCTGAAGAGTTCGAACGACTACGCAGCGAGTACAGCAAGGTGCGAGACAGCCAATGGGCCGGAGATAAACGCTATGACGCGTGGATCAACGCGCCGATGAACAATGCCCGGTTGTTGCCGTTTGGGTTGTATGACCAATGGGTGCCGGCGTTTGCGGCGTTGTTCAAACAGGGAAGTGGGGATTGGGTGGCGTTTTATGCGGCGGTGGAAAGGCTTGGCGAGTTGCCCGTAAAAGAGCGGAAGGCGGCATTGAAAGCCTTGGCGGAATCGAACACTTCCGGCGACTGAATGGGCCTCTTCGCGGGCAAGCCCGCTCCCACAGGGATTTGTGCATGTCGCAGATCCACTGTGGGAGCGGGCTTGCTCGCGAAGGCGATTTAACTAGCGCTGCAAAAACGCCTGATGCATCTCCTCCAGCGTTTCAAAATGATAGGTCGGCGCTTCTGCGCTCAGCTCTTCCCGGCTGCCAAAACCATACCCCACCGCCGCCGCGTCCAGTCCATTGCTGCGCGCACCGATCAGGTCGTGTTTACGGTCGCCAATCATCAGGGTGGTGGCCGGGTCCAGACGTTCTTCGGCCATCAGGTGGGCGATCAGCTCGACCTTGTTGGTCCGCGTGCCATCCAGTTCGCTGCCGTAAATGACCTTGAAGTGTTTGGCAAAGTCGAAGTGCCGGGCGATTTCCCGGGCGAAGATCCACGGCTTGGAGGTCGCGACGTACAGCTGGCGACCCTGGTCGCCCAGGGTTTCAAGCAGCGGCGTAACACCATCGAACACGCGGTTTTCATACAGGCCTGTGACCTTGAAACGCTCGCGATAGAAGTTCACCGCCTCCCAGGCTTTGGGCTCGTCGAAGTCGTAGAACTGCATGAACGCCTGCAACAACGGCGGGCCGATGAAGTGTTCCAGCCTGGTCAGGTCGGGTTCATCGATCCCCAGTTTGCTCAGGGCGAACTGGATCGAGCGGGTGATGCCCTCGCGCGGGTCGGTCAGGGTGCCATCGAGGTCGAACAAAACAGTTTCGTATTGCATGGAAAATCCTGAGCCAGTGCGAGACGCTTTCCGTTATCAGAGGCTTAAAGCTGATCGTAGCCTTCAGCCAGATGCAGATCCTTGAGCTTCACGTAATTCGCCGCGCTGTAGGTGAAAAAGGCGCGTTCCTTGTCAGTCAGCGGACGGATCTGTTTCACCGGACTGCCTACATACAGAAAGCCGCTTTCCAGTCGTTTACCCGGCGGTACCAGGCTGCCGGCACCAATAATCACGTCATCTTCAACCACCGCACCGTCCATGACGATGCTGCCCATGCCGATCAGTACCCGGCTGCCCACGCTACACCCGTGAAGCATGACTTTATGCGCGACGGTCACATCGTCGCCGATCAGTAGCGGAAAGCCATCGGGGTTGAACGGCCCGGCGTGGGTGATGTGCAACACACAACCATCCTGAACGCTGGTGCGTACGCCAATGAGGATGCGGTGCATGTCGCCGCGGATCACCGTCAGCGGCCAAACGGAGCTGTCATCGCCGATTTCGACGTCGCCGATTACCACCGCCGAGCTGTCGACAAAAGCGCCTTTGCCCAGCAGCGGCGTGTGGTTCTGATACTTGCGAAGGGTCACGATAGGGTTTCTCTCTGTTGCCGATAGCTGCGGTGAGCGTCGATTGTAATTAAGATGGCCGCATGTTTCTTCCAGCCAAGGTGCCAACCGTGAGCGTGAACAACCCTCTTCTGCAGTCCTACGACCTGCCGCCGTTCTCGGCGATCCGTGCCGAACACGTGCAACCGGCCATTGAAAAGATCCTGGCTGACAACCGCGCCGCGATTATCGAGATCCTCAAAACCCAGGGCAAACAACCGACCTGGGCCGGCCTGGTGCTGGCGATGGACGAACTCAACGACCGTCTGGGCGCTGCCTGGAGCCCGGTCAGTCACTTGAATGCCGTGTGCAACAGTGCCGAATTGCGCGAAGCCTACGAGTCCTGCTTGCCTGCCTTGAGCGCCTACTCCACCGAACTGGGTCAGAATCGCGAATTGTTCGAGGCTTTCGAAGCCTTGGCCAAGAGCCCGGAAGCCGCCGGTTTTGACGTTGCGCAGAAAACTATCCTGGAACACTCCCTGCGTGACTTCCGTCTGTCGGGTATCGATCTGCCGGAAGCTGAGCAAAAACGTTACGCCGAAGTGCAAAGCAAATTGTCGGAACTGGGCAGCCGCTTCTCCAACCAACTGCTCGACGCGACTCAAGCCTGGACCAAGCACGTTAACGACGAAGCCGCCCTCGCCGGCCTGACCGATTCGGCCAAGGCGCAAATGGCCGCCGCTGCCCAGGCCAAGGGTCTGGAGGGCTTCCTGATCACCCTGGAATTCCCGAGCTACTACGCGGTGATGACCTACGCGCAAGACCGTGCCCTGCGCGAAGAAGTCTACGCCGCCTACTGCACCCGCGCGTCTGACCAAGGACCGAATGCCGGCCAGAACGACAACGGCCCGGTCATGGAAGAAATCCTCGACCTGCGTCAGGAACTGGCCAAACTGCTGGGCTTCGCCAGTTTTTCGGAGCTGAGTCTGGCCACCAAAATGGCTGAATCCAGCGATCAGGTACTGGGTTTCCTGCGCGACCTGGCCAAGCGCAGCAAGCCCTTTGCCGCCCACGATCTGGAACAGCTCAAGGCCTACGCCGCCGAACAAGGCTGCCCGGACCTGCAAAGCTGGGACAGCGGTTTCTACGGCGAAAAACTCCGCGAACAACGTTACAGCGTTGCCCAGGAAGCCCTTCGCGCCTACTTCCCGATCGATAAAGTGTTGAGCGGTCTGTTCGCCATCGTTCAACGTCTGTACGGCATCGAGATCGCCGAGCAGAAAGGCTTCGACACGTGGCACCCGGACGTTCGCCTGTTCGAGATCACGGAAAACGGCCAGCATGTCGGCCGCTTCTTCTTCGACCTCTACGCCCGCGCCAACAAGCGCGGTGGTGCGTGGATGGACGGTGCCCGCGACCGCCGCCGCACCGCTGAAGGCTCGCTGCAAAACCCTGTGGCCAATCTGGTGTGCAATTTCACCCCGGCCGACAGCGGCAAACCAGCGCTGCTGACTCACGACGAAGTGACCACCCTGTTCCACGAATTCGGTCACGGCCTGCATCACCTGTTGACCCGCGTCGAGCACGCGGGCGTGTCCGGCATCAACGGCGTGGCGTGGGATGCGGTCGAGTTGCCAAGTCAGTTCATGGAAAACTGGTGCTGGGAGCCGGAAGGCCTGGCGCTGATCTCCGGTCATTACGAAACCGGCGAGCCACTGCCCCAGGACCTGCTGGAGAAAATGCTCGCGGCGAAGAACTTCCAGTCCGGGCTGATGATGGTTCGTCAGCTGGAATTCTCGTTGTTCGACTTCGAACTGCATGCCACCCACGGCGATGGCCGCAGCGTGCTGCAAGTGCTCGAAGGCGTGCGAGACGAAGTGTCAGTCATGCGCCCGCCGGCTTACAACCGCTTCCCGAACAGCTTCGCGCACATTTTTGCGGGTGGTTATGCGGCGGGTTACTACAGCTACAAGTGGGCTGAAGTGCTGTCGGCCGACGCCTTCTCGAAGTTCGAAGAGGATGGCGTGCTCAATGCTGAAACCGGCCGCGCCTTCCGCGAAGCGATCCTGGCGCGCGGTGGTTCTCAGGAGCCGATGGTGCTGTTCGTCGACTTCCGAGGCCGTGCCCCGTCGATTGACGCACTCTTGCGCCACAGCGGCCTGAGTGAGGACGCAGCAGCATGAGTGACGGGCCTGTGAAGACAAAAAAACGCTTCATTGCCGGGGCGGTCTGCCCGGCGTGCAGCGAGCCGGACAAGTTGATGATGTGGAACGAAGACGACGTCCCGCATCGCGAGTGCGTGGCCTGCGGGTATTCGGACACGTTGAATGAACAAGGCCTGTCCGTGCCCAAGGAATTGGGTACGCGGGTCAATACTTCGGCGCTGAAAGTGCCGGACGCCAAGGTTCAAGCCGTGCAGTTTTTCCCGAACCCGAAGCTGAAGAAAAAGCCTGACGAACAGCACTGAGTACAGCGAGCACCTCCCACAGCGCAATGCCGTGGGAGGTGGTGTCTACTCGACGTGGGCGGACTTGAACCAGTTTTTCATCGAACACGCGGCAAACGGGCTCGTGCTGCACTCCCCGTTGGTCAGCGCAGTGCGCAACTTGTCGGCATCGGCCTGCATCATGTAACGAACACCGTCCCGGAAGTGGGTGCTGTCGCCAAAGCCACCTTGAGTCATCTCGCTCAGCGCGTCTTCCTTGCTCCATCCCTGCACGACCACCCGGTACATGGCGGCCATCAGACCAGTCCGATCCGAGCCGTGTTTGCAGTGCATCAGGACCGGGCCTTTGGCCTCGGCGCTCTGAATGGCACGAAGGGACCTGAGCACATCCGCATCATCCACGTGATTGGTACGGTAAGGCAGTTGAACCTGATCGATACCGGGCGTGGCCAGCCAGCTTGAATCGGATTCGGGCAGGAAATTGATTACCGTGGCGACCTTGAGCTTCGCCAGCAAGGGAACGGCTCCTCGGTCGGGTAATGCGCTGCGGTAGAGGGTCGGGGACATCTGGAAGAGGTTGTATTGAACCTCTACCGGTTGAGCCCACTCCGAAGGACGGGTCACGACCGTCTCGTCAGCATGAACAAACGTCAGGTAGAACAGTGCAACCAGCGACAGACACATCGCAGGAATAAGGCGTGGGGACATGTTCGGCGACCGTATTGAGAGGCGGGGGTGACGACGCCACAATGGGCCTTGAGCGGTCAAAGGTCCGTGAGCCCCCTGTCAAAGAATCGTGAATCAGCGCCCATTGAATCCGAGCTTTTCAACAACACCTGCGATGGCTCACTCGACACACCCATCACAACTAAGCCTGCATGAGTGTTCGCACAGGCTTAGTTGACAAACATACTTACGGATTGACGATACTGGAATAAGCGTTTACCAAAGCCAGTAGCTTCGCCTTGTCGTCACTGTCAATATCGCCGTCTCCGTCCACATCGCTGTTAATAGCTTTGATGCTGAAAGACCGGCCACCGTCATTCGAGATCGCCGTCACGTAGACAGAATCCACAAGTGCCTCCGTCGGCTCTTGATTTACGGGGTCCCAGCCCGTCACTTTGCGAGCAAGTTGCATGGCGACTTGTGCTTCCCGCGGATTGGTAACGCTTGGCGCCAACAATTGTAAAAAGATACCGCGCTGATTAAAAACGACATTGATTAATTCCTTTTAATGAGTAATTCACGAAGACCTCGTGTGCCGCGAATAGTACTTACAGGATTTACTTTCAGGCTAACCGTTATATGTTTCCCGGCATTGCGCAAAGTTGCACTTCCCGATTAACCCCGCGTCAAAAAAGTAGACAGGCCCACCAGAGCGCCGAACGGCACTGGCCGGCTCGCTCGACCTCCGATACTGTATGCACATACAGCAACGAGTATTAATCGATGAGCACTCCCTTGCCACCCCGCGGTCGCGGCACCGCCATCAATCCGCACAACCGCTTCGCCCCGAACCGTTCGGTGGCCGAGGACGATGGCTGGTATCAGGAAGCGCCAATGACCCAGGGCACGGAGGTGCGCATCGAGACCGCGAAAACCATCATCACCCGCAACAATTCGCCGGACCTGCCCTTCGATCGCACGATCAACCCTTACCGTGGCTGCGAACACGGGTGCATCTACTGCTATGCGCGGCCGAGTCATGCGTATTGGGATATGTCACCGGGACTGGATTTCGAAACCAAACTGATCGCCAAGACCAATGCTGCCGATGTGTTGGAAGAACAGCTGTCCCGGCGTGGTTATCAATGCGCGCCGATCGCCCTGGGCGCCAACACCGATCCGTATCAGCCAATTGAACGCGAGTACAAAATCACCCGCAAAACCCTGGAAGTGTTGTTGCGTTACCGGCATCCCGTGACCATCGTCACTAAAGGCTCGCTGATTCTGCGCGACCTGGACCTGTTGGCCGAACTCGCCGAACAACGGCTGGTGGCGGTAATGATCAGTCTCACCACCCTGGACGATGAACTGAAACGTATCCTGGAACCCCGAGCCGCTGCACCGAAGGCCCGTCTACGGGCGATCCGTGTGATGCGTGAAGCTGGAGTTCCGGTAGGTGTGCTGTGTTCGCCAATGATTCCGATGATCAACGACAGCGAGCTCGAAGGCCTGCTGACCGAGGCGCAGGCGGTCGGCGCCCAAAGTGCGGCCTACATGATGTTGCGCCTGCCACTGGAAGTGGCGCCGTTGTTCGAGGAATGGCTGGCGGCCCACTACCCTCTACGTGCCGCTCATGTCCTGAGCCTGATCCGCCAGAGCCGCGGCGGTGAGCTCTATGACAGTCGGTTTGGCAGTCGGATGCGTGGCGAAGGTCCATTTGCCGACCTGCTGGCGCAACGGTTTGCCAAAACCATCAAACGCCTGGGGCTCAATCGCCGGGAAGGGTTCAATCTGGATTGCGAAGCCTTTTGTCCGCCGGGTCGCCAGATGTCGTTGATTTGAGGACAATGGGCCTAGGGTTGCGTCGCGGGAATCGCTCAGCGTAGTCAGGCTGGTCACATTTTTTGTAACCTGGAACACACGTTTTAGAGCGGTTGATTCAGTTTGAGTTAAGTTTCGGCAGTTACCTTCTTCATCGAGTGACTGGACGGGTCGAAATTCTCGCCCGAATGTTTTTAAACAGACACTGGCTTCACACCGGACAAAACGGGAAAATCCCCTGACTCCGCCAAAGAGGATGAATTCATGAGTGACAAGGATAAACAGCCGTTGGCTGTGTCGGCTTCCGCCCAACCGGAGGCGGAAACCGCCGATGCAGCGCTGAAGCATATCGTTGACGGTTTTTTGCATTTTCATCATGAGATCTTTCCGCAGCAGGAAGAGCTCTTCAAAAAACTCGCCACGGCCCAACAGCCACGGGCAATGTTCATTACCTGTGCCGACTCGCGCATAGTGCCCGAGCTGATTACCCATAGTTCGCCGGGTGATCTGTTCGTGACCCGCAACGTTGGCAACGTCGTACCGCCTTACGGTCAGATGAACGGTGGCGTTTCCACCGCCATCGAGTACGCGGTGCTGGCGCTGGGCGTACAGCACATCATCATCTGCGGCCACTCCGATTGCGGCGCGATGCGTGCAGTGCTCAATCCCGATAGCCTGGAAAAAATGCCCACGGTCAAGGCCTGGCTGCGGCATGCGGAAGTCGCGAAAACCATGGTGCACGACAACTGCAATTGCACTGACGAAAACGAGACCATGCAGGTCCTCACCGAGGAGAATGTGATCGCCCAATTGCAGCACTTGCGAACCCATCCTTCAGTAGCCTCGCGCATGGCGAACGGTCAACTGTTCATCCATGGCTGGGTCTACGACATCAAAACCAGCGAAATCAAAGCTTACGACGCGGATCAGGCTTGTTTCCTGCCCCTCGATGGCAGCCATCCGACTCCGGTGGCGACGCCCAAAGCGCGCTTCTAACGACTCCTAAATCCTGTGTGGTTTGGCCGAGGCTGCTGATCAAGCAGCCTGGCTTTGCCATGCCTGAAGAAAACTTCGGGAGAATCAACATGCGTGCTGCGCAACTCAAAACTGTTCTGCCACGGGAGCTGCTCGCTTCAGTGGTCGTGTTTCTGGTCGCCCTGCCGTTGTGCATGGGCATCGCCATCGCCTCGGGATTACCACCCGCCAAAGGCCTGATCACCGGGATCATCGGTGGTCTGGTCGTGGGCTGGCTCGCGGGTTCGCCACTGCAAGTCAGCGGTCCGGCGGCGGGTTTGGCCGTTCTGGTGTTCGAACTGGTGCGCCAGCATGGCATCGACATGCTCGGGCCGATTCTGCTGCTGGCGGGTTTTCTGCAATTGGTCGCTGGACGCTTGAAGCTGGGCTGCTGGTTCCGGGTAACAGCGCCGGCGGTGGTTTACGGCATGCTCGCCGGGATTGGCGTGCTGATCGTGTTGTCACAGGTGCATGTGATGCTCGACGCTGTGCCCAAACCGTCGGGGCTGGATAACCTGGCGGCCTTTCCGGCCGCCGTCGCGCAAGCCTTGCCTTCCTTTGGTTGGCAGGCAGGTCTGCTCGGGATCGCAACAATAGCGGTGATGTACCTGTGGGAAAAACTCCGCCCACACTCCCTGCGCTTCATTCCGGGAGCGCTACTGGGTGTAGGTCTGGCGACTCTCGCCAGCCTGATGCTCGCTTTACAGGTCAAACGCGTGGAAGTCCCGGCCAATCTGGCAGAAGCCATCGACTGGCTGAAACCGGCGGACTTGCTCAATCTCGCTTACCCGACTTTGCTGATCGCCGCGTTCGCTGTCGCCTTCATCGCCAGTGCCGAAACCCTGCTGTCCGCCGCTGCGGTGGACCGCATGCACAACGGTCAACGCTCGGACTTCGACCGGGAATTGTCGGCTCAGGGTGTCGGCAACATGCTCTGCGGCCTGCTCGGTGCACTGCCAATGACCGGCGTGATCGTCCGCAGTTCTGCCAACGTGCAGGCCGGTGCTACCACACGAATGTCGACCATATTCCATGGTCTGTGGCTGCTGGCGTTCGTTTTGCTGTTGTCGAGCGTGCTGCAAAGCATTCCCGTGGCGAGTCTGGCGGGTGTGCTGGTTTATACCGGTTTCAAGTTGGTAGACCTCAAAGCCTTTCGCGGTCTGGGCCGATACGGCCGGATGCCGATGTTCACCTACGCTGCAACGGCGCTGGCGATCGTCTTTACCGACTTGCTGACGGGCGTGTTGATCGGCTTCGGCTTGACCTTGGCCAAGCTTGCGTGGAAAGCCTCACGGCTGAAGATCAGCCTGATCGATCTGCCCAAGGACGGCGAAATGGAGTTGAGATTGATTGGGGCTGCGACCTTTCTCAAGGTGCCGGCTTTGACTCAGGTGCTGGGGACCATTCCCGCCGGTGCGACGGTGCATGTGCCGCTCAATAACCTGAGCTACATCGATCACTCGTGCCTGGAGTTGTTGGAGGAATGGGGGCGAGCCAATGCAGCGAAGGGTTCGACGCTATTGATTGAAGCGCGGGGGTTGAAGCGCAGGCTGGAAGGGCGTTTACGAACCAATACGGGTGTTGGTGCGGCTGGCTGAAAATCCCTGTGGGAGCGGGCTTGCTCGCGAATGCGTCAGACCGGTCGATAATGATGTCGGCTGTCCCAACGCATTCACGAGCAAGCCCGTTCCCACATTTGTTACGGGGGTGGCCTTTGGATTTACGCAGCAGGCTGGTCTAGCTCAAGGCCCACGCCCAACCGGCGCGACATGCACGGCCAGCGCTTCCACGCAGCGCCGGTATCCGGGCTGCTGAGCTTCTCGCGGTAGGCCTCCACCGACTCCAGCGCAAAGCTATCGTCGTCAAGCATGTTGTCCACCGCGTGGTGCACCACTTCATCCAGTTGGTTGGCAAACTCCTCACCTATCAGTTGGTGAGCAATCAGGTTGGCGACAGTCATGTCCAAGGGGATCAGTGGCTGGCCTAAGTGCTTGATGTACAGGTCGTTGACCTCTTCAACCAACCGATGCGCCAGATAGGCTTCGTCCAGCAGGCTGTCGAGCCCTACGTGACCGGCCATGATGTCCGGCGGCTGGAGAAAGTATTGTTCGGCAATTTTCAGCACCGGTTTGATCTGTGACTCGATACCCGCTTCCCTGGCGACTTCGTTGGCTGCATCCAGCAGATCAGGAACCTCATTGATGTAGGCGATGACAAAACGCGTCAGCACGCCGTTGGCGTCAGCCTCCGGTAACTGAATCGATGGGTGCAGCTGAGGCAGTTTACTTTCCAGTTGACGCGTCAACAGGCCAGTCTCGGCCTCGTGTTGTTGGGCTTTTTGGATCTGCTCGCGCAATGCGGCGGTGTTCATGAAAACTCCAGGAAACAAAGGCAATGAAATAGGGAAGACATAACTTAGCTGGCTTACGAAAAAGGCTAAGACGCATTTGTCATAATTGTTTCATCCTTGAGACACCAAAGTTATATCCATTTGCCACCACTCGTCCGCATCCTTCTCCATTCGGGACCTGGAACGCAAGTCCCGGCTGTTTCAGATCATTTACGCCGTCACATTGCGAGGTGCCAGTCGCTGTCTATACTCGGGTGGGAATGGAGTTAGCTGATGACGCCCGACTGCGCACGCAGCAAGGCCGGCGATTCAAGTTCGTAGTCTGAAAAAGCCGCTCCCTTGCCGCAGGTGAAAGCCGGCGGGATAACAAGAACGATAAGGGGAACCCGCAATGATGCGACATCCACACGTCTGGATGGGCCTCCTGTTGTGGTCGATTTTCGGTCAGGCGCAAGCCGCCTGGACTGTGAATATGGCGCCTGGAGCGACTGAAATCAGTCACGCAGTATTCGACCTGCACATGACCATTTTCTGGATCTGTGTAGTGATCGGCATCATCGTCTTCGGCGCCATGTTTTGGTCGATGATCCTCCACCGCCGCTCGACGGGGCAGGTGGCCGCGAAATTCCATGAAAGCACTACCGTCGAAATCCTCTGGACCATCGTGCCCTTCCTGATTCTGGTGGCCATGGCGGTTCCTGCCACCGCGACCCTGATCAAGATGTACGACGCCAGTGAGCCGGATATCGATATCCAGGTCACCGGCTATCAGTGGAAATGGCACTACAAATACCTGGGCCAGGACGTCGAGTTTTTCAGCAATCTGGCCACGCCCGCCGATCAGATCCATAACAAGGAAGCCAAGGGCGAGCATTACTTGCTCGAGGTCGACAAGCCGCTGGTGCTGCCGATTGGCGCCAAGGTGCGTTTCCTCGTGACCTCCGCCGACGTCATCCACTCCTGGTGGGTGCCTGCCTTCGCGGTCAAGCGCGATGCGATCCCGGGGTTCGTCAATGAAGCCTGGACCCGCATCGACAAGCCCGGCCTTTACCGTGGGCAGTGCGCCGAATTGTGCGGCAAGGACCATGGCTTCATGCCGATCGTGGTTGAGGTCAAGGAAAAGGCCGACTTCGAAAATTGGCTGGGCGAACGCAAGGCCGAGGCCCTGCAGCTCAAAGAGTTGACCAGCAAGGAATGGACCCTTGACGAGCTCAAGGAGCGCGGCGACAAGGTCTATCACACCTCTTGCGTTGCCTGTCACCAGGCTGAAGGCCAGGGCTTGCCGCCGATGTTCCCGGCGCTCAAAGGCTCGAAAATCGCCACCGGACCGATCAAGGATCACCTGAACATCGTCTTCCACGGCAAGCCTGGCACGTCCATGGCAGCGTTCGGCAAACAGCTCTCGGAAGTCGATATCGCAGCGGTCGTGACCTACGAACGTAACGCCTGGGGCAACAACAAAGGCGACATGGTCACACCTAAAGAAGTGCTGGAGCTGAAACAGGCGGAAAGCAAATGACCCGGTCTATTGCGCATATAAGGAACCGGTCGGGGCTGCGAGCCCCGGCCTGCCCAGCCCATCTGTTTGCAGGAGACACGCCATGAGCGCCGTCATCGATGACCATGGTCATGCCGACCACGCCCACGGTCCCGCCAAAGGCCTGATGCGCTGGGTGTTGACCACCAACCACAAGGACATTGGCACACTGTACCTGTGGTTCGCGTTTTCCATGTTCCTGTTGGGCGGTTCGTTTGCGATGGTGATTCGCGCCGAACTGTTCCAGCCCGGTTTGCAGATCGTCCAGCCGGAATTCTTCAACCAGATGACCACGATGCACGGCCTGGTAATGGTGTTCGGTGCGGTGATGCCGGCGTTTGTCGGCCTCGCCAACTGGATGATTCCGCTGATGATCGGCGCACCGGACATGGCCCTGCCAAGGATGAACAACTTCAGCTTTTGGCTGCTGCCGGCGGCGTTTATTCTGCTGGTGTCCACTCTGTTCACCCCCGGCGGTGGACCGAACTTCGGCTGGACGTTTTACGCCCCACTGTCGACGACCTACGCGCCGGAAAGCGTGACGTTCTTTATCTTCGCTATCCACTTGATGGGGATCAGTTCAATCATGGGTGCGATCAACGTGATCGCGACCATCCTCAACTTGCGCGCCCCCGGCATGACGCTGATGAAAATGCCGCTGTTCGTCTGGACCTGGCTGATCACCGCGTTCCTGCTGATCGCAGTCATGCCGGTACTGGCGGGTTGCGTGACGATGATGCTCATGGATATTCACTTCGGCACCAGTTTCTTCAGTGCCGCCGGTGGCGGTGATCCCGTGTTGTTCCAGCACGTGTTCTGGTTTTTCGGGCACCCCGAGGTGTACATCATGATCCTGCCGGCCTTCGGCGCTGTCAGTTCGATCATTCCGACCTTCTCGCGCAAGCCATTGTTCGGCTACACCTCGATGGTTTATGCGACGGCGAGCATCGCGTTCCTGTCGTTCATCGTCTGGGCGCACCACATGTTCGTGGTCGGCATTCCGCTGGTGGGCGAGTTGTTCTTCATGTACGCCACGTTGCTGATTGCCGTACCGACCGGGGTGAAGGTGTTCAACTGGGCCAGTACCATGTGGCAAGGCTCGCTGACCTTCGAGACGCCGATGCTGTTCGCCGTGGCGTTCGTGATCCTCTTCTCCATCGGCGGGTTCTCCGGGCTGATGCTGGCCATCGCCCCGGCGGACTTCCAGTACCAGGACACGTACTTCGTGGTCGCGCATTTCCACTATGTACTGGTCCCGGGGGCGATCTTCGGGATCTTCGCCTCGGCCTACTACTGGCTGCCGAAATGGACCGGCCACATGTATGACGAAACCCTCGGCAAGCTGCATTTCTGGCTCTCTTTCATCGGCATGAACATGGCGTTCTTCCCGATGCACTTCGTGGGTCTGGCGGGTATGCCGCGGCGTATTCCTGACTACAACCTGCAATTCGCCGACTTCAACATGGTGTCGTCGATCGGTGCGTTCATGTTTGGCGCCACGCAGATCTTCTTCCTGTTCATCGTGATCAAGACCATTCGCGGCGGCGAGCCAGCACCGGCCAAACCGTGGGATGGGGCCGAAGGCTTGGAGTGGAGCATCCCGTCACCGGCGCCATATCACACCTTCACCACGCCGCCGGAAGTGAAATGAACAGCCTCAGCCCTGTAGGAGCGAGCTCGCTCGCGAAAAACCTGAGAGCGACGCGGGGTATCAGGTCTCCAGCGTTATCGTTGACGACCATCGCGAGCAAGCTCGCTCCTACAGGGGCAGGTGTAGAGGTTAGAAATCATGGCTGATTCTATTTCGATGAAGAAGCTGGTCACGCGCCTGTTGCTGGTGGTGGTGGCGATGTTTGTCTTCGGGTTCGCTCTGGTGCCGATTTACGACGTGATGTGCAAGGCGTTCGGCATCAACGGCAAGACCGCCGGGCAATATGAAGGCGAGCAAACCGTCGATACTTCGCGGCAAGTCCGCGTGCAGTTCCTGTCGACCAACTCCGCCGACATGTCCTGGGACTTCTATCCCAAGAGCGACGAACTGACCGCCAACCCGGGCGCGGTGAACGAGATGATCTTCATCGCGCACAACCCTACCGATCGGCCAATGAGCGCCCAGGCCGTGCCGAGCATCGCGCCGAGCAACGCCGCGGCATATTTCCACAAGACCGAATGTTTCTGCTTTACCCAGCAAGTGCTGCAGCCCGGTCAACGGATCGAGATGCCGGTGCGTTTCATCGTTGACCGTGACATGCCCAAGGATGTGAAGCACCTGACGCTGTCCTACACGCTGTTCGATATCACCGCCCGACATCCGCCGGTGGCTGTAAATACTGGCGGCTGAGCGTGCCCGATAAGGAGAACAATAAATGGCAACTCATGAGCACTATTACGTACCGACCCAGAGCAAGTGGCCGATCATCGCCACGGTCGGCATGTTCGTCACCGTGTTCGGCCTGGCGACCTGGTTCAACGACCTGAAGGCTGCGCGGCCGGAATCCCACGGCCCGCTGATCTTTTCCGTCGGCGGCCTGTTGCTGGCTTACATGCTGTTCGGCTGGTTCGGCACGGTGATCAAGGAAAGTCGCAGCGGCTTATACAGCGCGCAGATGGATCGTTCGTTTCGCTGGGGCATGAGCTGGTTCATCTTTTCGGAGGTAATGTTTTTCATCGCCTTCTTCGGTGCGCTGTTTTATGTGCGGCAAGTCTCCGGTCCGGCGCTCGGCGGCGAAGGCGCCAAAGGCCTGGCTCATATGCTCTGGCCGAACTTCGAGTTCGTCTGGCCGTTGCTGAACAACCCTGACTCGAAACTGTTCCCGCCGCCGAAGGAAGTCATCAGTCCGTGGGGCCTGCCGCTGCTTAACACCGTGTTGCTGGTGAGTTCCAGCGTGACCGTGACCATCGCCCACCACGCCTTGAAAAAAGGCCATCGCGGGGCGCTGAAAATCTGGTTGGCGATCACCGTATTACTGGGTTGCGCGTTCCTTGGCTTTCAGGCCGAAGAGTACATCCATGCTTACAAGGAACTGGGCCTGACCCTGGGTTCCGGTATCTACGGCGCGACGTTTTTCATGCTGACCGGGTTCCACGGTGCCCACGTCACCATGGGCACCATCATTCTGTTCGTGATGCTGATGCGGGTCATGCGCGGGCACTTCGATAACGAGCACCAGTTCGGCTTCGAGGCAGCGAGCTGGTATTGGCACTTCGTGGACGTGGTGTGGATCGGGCTGTTCGTTTTCGTCTACGTGCTCTGAGGTTCTACCAGGGCACATGCGACACCAACTGGCCGCTGAGAAACCCCCAGGCGATCAAGCCGACGGTGATGGCGGCCAGGGCAACGCGAACACTCAAGGCAATGACGAGGCGGTTCGAGCTGCTGCCGTCCTTGACCAGAAAAAACAGGCCGCTGAACAGGCTGACAACCGTGGCAATCAGCATCAGGACGATGGCTGCTTTGAGCATGGTGGAACTCCGGGGGACAGGCGATGCACTTGAGTATAGCTATCGCGACTACCGACTTTCTGGCGACGCCATGAAGCGCTTTCGGCCGGGCGTCGTACCAACGCTGGTGGTCGCCCTCCTGCTGCCGTTGCTGGTGTCGCTCGGCTTCTGGCAACTGAGCCGGGGTGCGGAGAAAAGCGCGCTGCTGCACACCTACGCCGAGCGCCGTGCCGCCGCACCGATGCCCAGCACTGAACTGCCACACACCGAGGATCCGGCCTTTCGCCGGGTTCGCCTGCACGGCCAGTTCGATGCGGCGCACAGCCTGTTATTGGACAACCGTCAGCGCGACGGCAAGGTGGGCGTCGAGCTGCTGCAACCGTTTCAAGATCAGGTGACAGGGTTGTGGCTACTGGTCAATCGCGGCTGGCTGCCATGGCCGGACCGGCGCATCCCCGCGCAATTCACCACACCGACTCAAGCATTGAGCCTGGAGGCCTGGGTCTATGTTTCGCCCGGCGCGGCCTTTCAATTACAGGCTGATCCGAACACCACGACCTGGCCTCGGTTAGTCACCACCGTCGAGCCTTCGAAGCTCTGGGGGGCGCTGGACCGTGAAGGTTTTGCCTACGAATTACGCGCAGAAACCGGCCCCGCGTCCTACCAGGCCGACTGGCCGGTGGTGGCCATGGGGCCGGAAAAACACATCGCTTATGCCGTGCAGTGGTTCGCCCTGTCGATCGCCCTGCTTGGCCTCTATCTCTATCTCGGCTGGCACAACGCAAAGGAGAAACACCATGGGAGCGGCCATGAATCCACCCAGCACGTCTGAGGCGAAAACGCCGGCGAATCGGCGCAAGGGTCGCTTGCAGTTGTTGCTGATCCTGCTTGGGGTGATCGGTCCGATGATCCTCGCCACCGGCATGTACAAACTGCAGTTCTGGGTGCCAGAGGGTCGCAGCTATCACGGCGAACTGATCGGCAACGGCCAGACCCGCGCAGACCTCGGTGTACAGGCTCAGGAGGAGCGCTGGCAGTTGCTGGTCACCGCACCGAAGGACTGCTCGGTGGACTGCCAGCAATTGGTGTATCTGGCACGACAAATCCAGATCGGCCTCGGCCGCGACGCGTCCCGCGCCAGCCATGCACTGGCAGCCGCGCAACCACTGAGCAGCGACTACGACGCCAAGCTGACCCGTGAATACCCACAACTGCAACGCTATCCCATGGACCTGACCACGTTCAGCAAGACCACGGGCGATCAAACCGTGCCGCAGCTGTGGATCATCGACCCGCACGGCAATCTGGTGCTGCGCTACGGCCCGACCGTGAAGGGCAAGGACCTGCTCAACGATCTGCGTCATCTGTTGAAACTGTCGAACATCGGATAAGGGCATCCGTCATGGCCAAACCTGGATTTCGCCTCGCGTTGTTTGCCACCTTGCTGGCACTGATTGTGGTGCTGCTTGGCGCCTACACCCGCCTGACCCACGCCGGCCTCGGTTGCCCGGACTGGCCCGGCTGCTATGGCTTTATCAGCGTGCCGAATAGCGAAGCCCAACTGGCCCATGCCGAACTGCATTTTCCCGATGCACCCGTCGAAGCCCACAAGGGCTGGAACGAGATGGTTCATCGCTACTTCGCCGGCACGCTGGGTTTGTTGATTTCGGTGCTGGCCGGTCGTGCCTGGGTCCATCGCCGGCATCCGGGCCAACCGGTGAAGTTGCCGTTGTTTCTGCTGGCGGTGGTGATTGCCCAAGCGGCGTTCGGCATGTGGACGGTGACGCTCAAGTTGTGGCCGCAAGTGGTGACCGGGCATTTGCTCGGTGGTTTTGCCACGCTCAGTCTGTTGTTTCTACTGACCTTGCGCCTGTCCGGCGTGCTGCCAGCGCTGACCGTGCCCCGGCGCTTGCAGTACTGGGCGACGGCCGGGTTACTGCTGGTGATCCTGCAAATTGCCCTCGGTGGCTGGGTCAGCTCCAACTACGCGGCGGTGGCCTGCATCGACTTCCCGACCTGCCATGGGCAATGGCTGCCCCAGGCGGACTTCGCCAACGGCTTTCACCTGACCCAACACATCGGCCCCAATTACCTTGGCGGGCAGCTCGACAGCGATGCTCGCACGGCGATTCACGTCACTCATCGTATCGGTGCGCTGCTGGTCACAATGGTGCTGCTCGGTCTGGCGTGGCAACTGAAAGTGGTCGGCATGACCCGACTCGCCGGGCTGGTGCTGATCGCTCTCGCTGCACAAATCACCCTCGGCATCAGCAACGTGTTGTTCCACCTGCCACTGCCGGTGGCCGTCGCTCACAATGCCGGTGGGGCAGCGCTATTGCTGACGATGGTGCTGGTCAATTACCACGCGAGAACCCGTCTGGTTCGGGTCAAACAAAAGACACGCTGGCGCTTCAGCCCGCGCAAACACTCAGCCGGGCCCATAACAATAAAAGGAGAGATGCCATGGCGACTCTGATCGGCGCACGTCAAAGTCAGGCGATCTGGCGTGACTACCTGGAGCTGACCAAGCCAAAAGTGGTGGTGCTGATGCTCATCACCTCACTGGTCGGCATGTTTCTCGCGACCCGCGCCGGGGTACCGTGGACGGTGCTGGTGTTTGGCAATCTGGGGATTGCGTTGTGTGCCGGTGGGGCGGCGGCGGTCAACCATGTGGTGGACCGGCGAATCGATGCAGTCATGGCGCGCACCCACAAGCGTCCCTTGGCCGAAGGCCGGGTTTCACCGACGGCGGCGCTGACGTTCGCATTGGTGCTGGCGGTGCTAGGCCAGGCTTTGTTGCTGGCGTTTACCAATCCACTGACGGCTTGGCTGACGCTGGCTTCCCTGCTCGGTTACGCCGTGGTCTATACCGGTTTCCTGAAACGCGCGACGCCGCAGAACATCGTCATTGGCGGTCTGGCCGGTGCCGCCCCGCCGCTGCTCGGCTGGACCGCAGCCACCGGCCACGTCAGCGCCGAACCGCTGCTGCTGGTGCTGATCATCTTCGCCTGGACCCCGCCGCACTTCTGGGCGCTGGCGATTCATCGCAAAGAGGAATACGCCAAGGCCGACATCCCGATGCTGCCAGTGACCCACGGCGAGCACTACACCAAAATCCACATCCTGCTTTATACCTTCGCGCTGCTGGCCGTGAGCCTTATGCCGTACGTGATCCACATGAGCGGCATCCTCTACCTGATTTGCGCGCTGGGACTGGGCGCGAGGTTTCTGCAATGGGCCGTGGTGCTGTACCGTGGCACTCGGCCGCACGCGGCGATCAACACGTTCAAGTACTCTATTTACTACTTGTTCCTGCTGTTTATCGCGCTGCTCGTAGACCACTACTTACTGTTGAACCTATGACCCGAACTCAGAAAACCGTCTTCATCCTCGTCGCCCTGATCGCGCTGGTTCTGGGCCTGACCATCAATAAAGTGCTGTCCGGCAAAGGCCAGGGCGACCCGACCGCGTTAATTGACGCCGGAATCATCCTGTTGCCGCAAAGCCGTAACCTGCCGGACGTGACGATGACCGATCAGGACGGCAAACCGGTGGCGGTCAATGCGCTGAAAGACAAGTGGAGTCTGCTGTTCTTCGGTTACACCTTCTGCCCGGACATCTGCCCCACCACCCTCGCCCAGTTGCGCCAGATCAAGAGCGAATTGCCGCCGGAGGCTGTGGATAAGTTGCAGATCATTCTGGTGAGTGTCGATCCGAACCGCGACACGCCCAAGCAGCTCAAGCAATACCTGGGCTACTTCGATCCGCAGTTTCAGGGGCTGACGGCGTCGTCGGTGGAGGACATCCAGAAACTGGCCAATGCGGTGAGCATTCCCTTTATTCCGGCAGACACCCGCAAGCCGAATTACACGGTTGATCACAGCGGCAACCTGGCCGTGATCGGGCCGGATGGAACGCAGCGCGGGTTTATTCGGGCGCCGTTGAACAACGCCAAGTTGGTGGCGCAGTTGCCGGTGATGCTTAACCGCAAGTAACAGGACAGAACCTGTGAGAGCGAGCTTGCTCGCGATCGGACCTGTACATTCAACATCAATGTTGACTGGTAGACCGCTATCGCGAGCAAGCTCGCTCCCACAAGGTTTCGGTGTTTCAGGCATAAAAAATGGGGCGCATTCAATGCGCCCCATTTGTCGTTACAGCTTCAGATCAGAACGCCGGCACGACCGCGCCTTTGTACTTCTCGAGAATGAAGGCTTTCACTTCCGGGCTGTGCAGCGCCGCAACCAGCTTCTTCATGTCTTCGCTGTCCTTGTCGTCCGGACGGGCCACGAGGATGTTCACGTACGGCGAATCGCTGCCTTCGATGACCAGCGCATCCTTGGCCGGATCAAGCTTGGCTTCCAGCGCGTAGTTGGTGTTGATCAGCGCCAGGTCGACCTGGGTCAGCACGCGTGGGATGGTCGCGGCTTCCAGTTCACGGAACTTGAGATCCTTGGCGTTTTCGGTGATGTCCTTGACGGTCGACAGGATGTTGTTCGAATCCTTCAACTTGATCAGGCCAGCCTTCGCCAGCAGCAACAGCGCGCGGCCCCCGTTGGTGGCGTCGTTCGGGATCACCACGTTGGCGCCGCCCGGCAATTCGGTCAGCGCTTTGTACTTGCTGGAGTAAGCGCCCAACGGTTCCAGGTGCACACCACCTACAGAAACCAGGTTCGTGCCCTTGGCCTTGTTGAATTCATCGAGGTACGGCTGGTGCTGGAAGAAGTTGGCGTCCAGACGTTTTTCGGCCACTTGCACGTTTGGCTGGATGTAGTCGGTGAAGACTTTGACCTTCAGGTCCACGCCCTCTTTGGCCAGGGCCGGCTTCACGAATTCGAGGATTTCCGCGTGCGGGACCGGGGTGGCCGCGACGGTCAGGGTGTCGGCGTGGGCGGAAAAGGCTGCAACGGCAGCGAACGCGACGAGTAGTTTTTTCATTCAGCTAACTCCTTGTGCGGCGCCTGTTTGCGGCGCCTGCCAGCGAATGGCCGGCTCATGCATTTAATGACAAAAGCTTATTTACGCGAAAAGTGTACGACCAGCTTATCGCCAACGGTTTGCAACACTTGAACCAGCACCAGCAGCAATACCACGGTGACCACCATTACATCGGTCTGGAAACGCTGGTAACCGAAACGGATCGCCAGGTCGCCCAGACCGCCCGCACCCACCACGCCGGCCATCGCCGTGTAGGACACCAGTGTAATTGCTGTCACCGTAATCGCCGCGAAGATGCCCGGGCGGGCTTCCGGCAGCAAGGCATTGGTGATGATCTGACGTGTCGTCGCGCCCATCGCCTGGGTGGCTTCGATGATGCCGCGATCCACTTCACGCAGAGCGGTTTCCACCAAACGCGCGAAGAACGGCGTGGCGCCCACCACCAGCGGTGGAATTGCACCGGCAACACCCAGCGAGGTGCCGGTGATCAACACGGTGAACGGAATCATCACGATCAGCAAAATGATGAAGGGCAGCGAACGCAGAATGTTCACCACCAGCGACAGCATCGCGTAAACGCCCCGGGCCTCGAGCAACTGACGCGGGCTGCAAAGGAACAGCAGCACACCCAGTGGCAGGCCCAACAGCACGGTGAACAACAGCGAACCGCCGAGCATCAGCAGAGTGTCGCCGGTGGCCAGCCAGATTTCGAACCAGTCGATATTGGCGAAGAAACTTGTCAGGGCTTCCATCAGCGCAGCACCTCCATGTGGACGTCAGCCGCGGTGAAGCGGGCAAACGCCGCCTCCATATCGCCGCCGGTAACCGCCAGGGTCAATTGCCCGTAGGGGATGTCTTTGATACGGTCGATACGACCGGCCAGGATGCTGTAGTCCACGCCCGTTTCCCGAGCGACAGTTCCCAGCAACGGCGCGTAGGTCGCTTCGCCCTGGAAGGTCAGACGCACGATACGACCCGGCACGTGAGCGAAATCGTCGCGCTGTTCGCTTTCGTCGATCTGCTCGTCTTCCTGCACAAAACGCTTGGTGGTCGGGTGCTTGGGATGCAGGAACACCTCGGCCACCGAGCCTTGCTCGACGATCACACCAGCGTCCATGACCGCCACCTGGTCGCAGACCCGACGGATCACATCCATTTCGTGAGTGATCAGGACAATGGTCAGCTTCAGCTCACGGTTGATCTCGGCCAGCAGTTGCAGGACCGACGCCGTGGTCTGAGGGTCCAGGGCGCTGGTGGCTTCATCGCACAACAAAATTTTTGGTTTGGTTGCCAGAGCGCGGGCAATACCCACACGCTGCTTCTGGCCACCGGACAACTGCGCCGGGTACTTTTTGGCGTGGTCGGACAAACCCACCCGCGCCAGCAACTCGGCCACACGCTGATCGATCTCACTGCGCGTCAGTTCGCCCGCGAGGGTCAGTGGCAACGCAACGTTGTCGGCAACGGTCTTGGACGCCAGCAGGTTGAAGTGCTGGAAAATCATCCCGACCTGCTGACGGAAACGTCGCAGGCTGTTGGCGTCGAGCGCCGTGACTTCCTCGCCGTCGACGATGATCTTGCCGCCACTGGAGTTCTCCAGGCGATTGATCAGACGCAGCAGAGTACTTTTTCCCGCTCCAGAATGACCGATCAGGCCGAAGACCTGACCGTTCTCAATCGTCAGACTGGTCGGGTGCAGGGCGGGAATATCCTTACCGGCGACGCGGTAGGTTTTGTGGACGTTTTGAAACTCGATCACGTAGCGAACCTTGTGGGGCGCGTTAGAAAAGGATCAGCGGTTAGCCGGGCGCGCATTTTAGCCTTTCCGTATAGAGGTTATTAGCATTTATTCCGCATTCAACCTTCCATTTGGCAATAACGCGATCAAAGGTCATAAAAAAGGAACGGCTGAAACCCTCGCCAGTCACTACTAAAGCAACTCGATAACTGCAGATGTCGAGGCTGGAACCTTGCTTACAAGTCCGGCTAGGACGAGAACGAAACGAGGAGTTTACGACTGATGAGTACCAAGAAGCCTGCCTCCCCCAAAAGCGCACTGGCCGGGACCGACACCCTGGACCGCGGCAACACCAACACCAAGCTCGACAGCCTGGAAAAATTCCGTTCCGACGCCACCGACCAAGCCCTGCGCACTAATCAGGGTGTGAAGGTTTCGGACAACCAGAACACGCTGAAAGTCGGTGCCCGCGGGCCCTCGCTGCTGGAAGACTTCATCATGCGTGAAAAGATCACGCACTTTGACCACGAGCGCATCCCGGAGCGCATCGTCCACGCCCGGGGTACTGGCGCTCATGGTTTTTTCCAGACCTACGAAAATCATTCCGTATTGACCAAGGCCGGTTTCCTACAGGACCCAGGTAAGAAAACCCCAGTCTTCGTACGATTTTCCACGGTGCAAGGCCCGCGCGGGTCGGGCGATACTGTGCGCGACGTACGCGGTTTTGCCGTGAAGTTCTTCACCGACGAAGGTAACTTCGACCTGGTGGGCAACAACATGCCGGTGTTTTTCATACAGGACGCGATCAAGTTTCCTGACTTCGTGCACGCGGTAAAACCCGAGCCACACAATGAGATTCCTACGGGTGGCTCGGCGCACGACACCTTTTGGGACTTTGTCTCGCTGGTGCCCGAATCAGCGCACATGGTGATGTGGGCGATGTCTGACCGTGCGATCCCGAAAAGCCTGCGCAGCATGCAAGGCTTCGGCGTGCATACATTCCGCCTGATCAACGCCGAGGGCAAATCACGCTTCGTCAAATTCCACTGGCGCCCTGCCGCCGGGACTTGCTCGCTGGTCTGGGATGAAGCCCAGAAGCTCGCCGGTAAAGACACCGACTACCACCGGCGCGATCTCTGGGAATCGATCGAGATGGGCGATTACCCGGAATGGGAATTGGGCGTACAGGTGGTCGAGGAGGAAAACGAACATTCCTTCGATTTCGATATTCTCGACCCGACCAAAATCATTCCCGAGGAAATCGTACCTATCACGCCACTGGGCAAGATGGTGCTCAACCGCAACCCGGACAACTTCTTCGCCGAAACCGAGCAGGTCGCTTTCTGCCCGGGGCATATCGTGCCGGGGATCGATTTCTCCAACGACCCGCTGCTGCAAGGTCGACTGTTTTCCTACACCGATACGCAAATCAGCCGACTCGGTGGGCCGAACTTTCACGAGATCCCGATCAACCGTCCGGTGGCACCGTTCCATAATGGTCAGCGAGATGCGCTTCACCGCACCACCATTGACAAGGGTCGCGCGTCCTACGAGCCGAACTCCATCGACGGTGGCTGGCCGAAAGAAACGCCACCCGCCGCGCAGGATGGTGGCTTCGAGTCGTATCCAGAGCGCATCGACGCCAACAAGATCCGTCAGCGCAGCGAGTCGTTCGGCGATCACTTCTCCCAGGCGCGCCTGTTCTTCAAGAGCATGAGCAAGCACGAGCAGGAACACATCATTTCGGCCTACAGCTTCGAATTGGGCAAGGTCGAGCGCGAGTACATCCGTGCGCGTGAGGTGAATGAGATCCTCGCCAACATCGACCTGGAACTGGCCAGCCGTGTGGCGCAAAACCTTGGATTGCCGGCGCCAAAGGCTGGAACTGTCGATGTGCCAAAAACTTCGCTGGACCGCTCGCCGGCCTTGAGTCAGGCCAATCTGCTGCCGGGTGATATCAAAACCCGAAAAATCGCGATTCTGGCGGCCAATGGCGTTGAAGGTGCTGCTATCGATGCGATGAAAGCAGCGCTGAAGGCCGAAGGCGCCCATGCCAAATTGCTCGGCCCGACATCGGCGCCGGTGACAACTGCTGACGGCAAACTGCTGCCCGTGGATGCGTCGATGGAAGGCTTGCCATCCATTGCGTTCGATGCGGTCTTTGTGCCGGGTGGCGCGGCGTCGATCAAGGCGTTGAGCGGTGATGGCGTGGCGCTGCACTATGTGTTGGAGGCGTACAAGCATTTGAAGGCGATTGCGCTGCAGGGTGAGGCGAAGCAGTTGCTGGATGTGTTGAAGCTGGAAGTGGACGCGGGGTTGATCGTCGGGGCGGATGCCTCGCTGACCAAACCGTTTTTTGCCGCGATTGCGCAGCATCGGGTTTGGGATCGGGAGCCTAAGGCCAAGGCGATTCCGGCTTAAAGATTTGTATCGATAGCGAGGACGCCTTCGCGGGCAAGCCCGCTCCCACAGGTTCAGTGTCGTTCACATAATTAGAGAACGACACAGATCCTATGGGAGCGGGCTTGCTCGCGAAGCTTTTAGGGTTTACGCGGGCTCAAAACTATTTGGGCCGGAATGTTGCGCACAATCTGCTTCTGCAGATTCAAATCAAAGTCCGAATCCAGCTTCTTCACCCGTTTGGTCAACAACGTCGCCAACCACGGATAGTCCTGCGTTCGCGGTGCCTGAATGCTCACGTCACACTGATAATTCACCACATCGGCAGCGATCGCATCCAGTTGGCGACGAAGCTTGGACATATCGGTGAGGTTCAGCGCAATCGTGGTGCTTTCGGCGGTCGGATCAATCAGTTTCGCCTGCGGTTTAGCCTCGGCAGCCAACAGGGCCGCTTCGGCTTTATCGAGCTCAGCCTTGCGCGCATTGACGATGGCGTTGTTGACCCCACCGGTCAGCGCCGGCGCCTTGGGCATCAATGCCCGCGCACGGCTCAAGGCGGTGGCAGCGGCATTCACATCGCCTTTTTGCAGCACGATCTGGCTGCGTTGCAGATAGGCTTCGGCGAGTTGGCGTTGGTACTGCACGAGGAATGGGTCGTTCGGCGACTCAGCCTGCAACGCAGCCAGTTGACTTTCGGCAGTGGCCAGCTCGCTGCTGGCGAGGCTTTGCTCGAGCTGCGCGATGGCCGCGGCCTGCGCATCAGTGGGCTCGGTGGCCGCCGGAGGCGTGCTTTGACAGGCACCCAGTAGCAGTGAAAATGCGACAAGGAGCAGATAACGGGAGGCTAACAGCTTCATTCCTGCGACTCTCTATTTGCGCAAAAAACGAGCAAGTCTACACCCCTCGACGGGGCAGGACAAAACTCAGCAGAAACAGCGCGGCGGCCGTCACCACGATCGACGGGCCCGCCGGGGTGTCCTTGAACCAGGACAATGCCAAACCGCCACACACCGCGAGCACGCCCATCAAGCTTGCGCCCAGCGCCATCTGCTCCGGTGACCGGGCGTGACGTTGCGCCGCAGCCGCGGGGATGATCAACAGCGACGTAATCAGCAACACACCGACAATTTTCATTGCCACTGCGATCACTACGGCGATCAGCAACATCAGGGTCAGGCGTAGCGCCGGCACGGGCAAACCTTCCACCCTGGCCAGCTCTTCATGCACCGTGATCGCCAGCAAGGGCCGCCATAACGTCACCAACAGGGCCAGAACGGCCGCGCTGCCACCGAGAATCCACGCCAGATCGGTCGGACTGATCGCCAGCAAATCGCCGAACAGGTAGGCCATCAGGTCGATCCGCACTTCGTGCATGAAGCTTAGTACCACTAGGCCCAAAGAGAGTGTGCTCGGCGCGAGAATTCCCAAAAGCGTGTCGGACGCCAACGGCTGGCGCTGTTGCAAGGTCACCAGCAACACCGCCAGCAGTAAACAGCCTACGGTGACGGCCACGGTCGGGCTGACATCCAGCAGGAAGCCCAACGCCACGCCGAGCAAGGCCGCGTGGGACAGGGTGTCGCCGAAATACGCCATGCGCCGCCAGACCACGAACGAACCCAACGGGCCCGCCACCAGCGCTAGAGCCAGGCCTGCAAGCAGGGCGTAAAGCAGAAAATCAGCCATGCTTGCAGCTATCTCCGTGAACGTGGGGTTGGCCCGGCGTGGTCGCGGTGACCACCGAACCATGCAGATCATGGGCGTGGTCGTGATGGTGGTGATAAATCGCCAGGCTTTGTGCGTTCTTTCCGAACAGCTCGACGAAAGCCGGATCGCCGCTGACCTGCTCGGGATGGCCGGAACAGCAAACGTGCCGATTGAGGCAGACCACTTGATCGGTGGTGCTCATGACCAGATGCAAATCGTGGGAAACCATTAACACGCCGCAGCCATGACGGTCTCGCAGACGAGTGATCAGGCTGTACAGTTCGGCCTGGCCTGCCACGTCGACGCCCTGCACCGGCTCGTCGAGCACTAGCAATTCAGGCTCGCGCAACAGCGCCCGGGCCAGCAACACCCGCTGCATTTCACCACCGGAAACACTTTGCACCGGGCTGTCGATCACCTGCTCGGCGCCGACTTCCTTCAGTGCCGCCAACGCGCGAGAGCGATCCACACCGGGCACCAGTCGCAAGAAGCGCAACACCGACAATGGGAGCGTCGGATCGACGTGAAGTTTTTGCGGCATGTAACCGACTCGCAGTTTCGGCTTGCGCCACACGCTGCCACTGTCCGGCTTCAGCAAGCCGAGCACCGCCCGCACGAGGGTGGTTTTTCCGGCACCGTTCGGGCCGATCAGGGTGACGATCTGCCCCGGCTCGACGCTCAGCTCGATGTTATCCAGCACGTTTTGCCCGGCAAAGGTGACGGCAACCTGCTCGAGGAGGATCAGCGCGTTGCTCATCAAGCCCCCTGGCAACCCGAACAGACACCGACCACTTCGACGGTCTGGGTTTCTACAACAAATCCGACATCCCCGGCGCTGCCGATGATCGCGTCGCTGATGGACTTCTGCTCAAGTTCGATGGCGGCGTGGCATTCGCGGCAGATCAGGAATTGGCCTTGGTGGGCGTGTTCCGGGTGATTGCAGCCGACGAAGGCGTTCAGCGAAGAGATCCGGTGCACCAGACCGTTTTCCAGCAGGAAATCCAACGCGCGGTATACGGTCGGCGGCGCAGCGCGGCGGCCATCCTGCTCGCTGAGCACGGCAAGAATGTCGTAAGCGCCCAGCGGCTTGTGGCTTTGCCACACCAGTTCCAACACCCGCCGACGCAAGGCAGTCAGGCGCAGGCCTTGACGTGCGCAGAGGGCATCGGCCTCAGACAGAGCACTATGAACACAATGAGAGTGGTCGTGGGGACGGCTGGCAATCGGTGTTTTAGGCATGAGCGGCGACGAGTTTTGTGAGAGACGTTATTATGTTACCCGTTCTCGCCTCTTCGAGTGGTCATCGTGTCCCGACTTTTTTCTATCTTTGTCGCATTTGTCGCCAGTTTTCTGTTGATCGGTACGGCTCATGCCGAAGTCACAGTCCTCACCAGCATCAAGCCGCTACAGCTGATTGCCGCGGCGGTGCAGGACGGCGTGGCAGTTCCGGAAGTGCTGCTGCCGCCGGGTGCTTCGCCGCACAACTATGCCCTGCGCCCTTCCGACGTACGGAAGGTGCAATCGGTGGAGCTGGTTTACTGGATCGGTCCAAGCATGGAAGGTTTCCTGCCTCGCGTGCTGAAGGGTCGTACGCTGCCGAGCGTCGCAGTGCAGGATCTGCCGGGGCTGAAATTGCGTTCTTTCGCGGAAGACAGTCACTCCCACGCCGAAGAAGCCGATGAACATGATCACGATCACCGTCCCGGCAGCCTGGATGCACATTTGTGGTTGTCGCCGGTCAACGCTCGGGTAATCGCGACGAAAATGGCCGCTGATTTGAGCGCTGCCGATCCGGCCAATGCAGCGCGCTATCAAAGCAACCTCAAGGCATTTGACGCGCGTCTTGATGCGCTGGACCTGCGCTTGAAGGCGCGTCTGGCGGGCATCGCGGGGAAACCGTACTTTGTGTTCCACGAAGCCTTTGACTATTTCGAAGAGGCGTACGGCCTCAAGCATGCGGGCGTGTTCAGCGTCGCCGCCGAAGTCCAGCCCGGCGCCCAGCACGTCGCAGCGATGCGCACGCGGTTGCAGGCAGTAGGCAAGACCTGTGTGTTCAGTGAACCGCCGTTGCGTCCGCGTCTGGCGGAGACGCTGGTGGCGGGGTTGCCGGTGAAACTGGCAGAGCTGGATGCCTTGGGCGGATACACGCCGGCCACTGCTCAGGGGTATGAGCAGTTGCTGGAGAAGCTGGGGAATGATTTGGCGGGGTGTCTGGAGTCGTTGTAACCGGCACAAACCTGTGGGAGCGGGCTTGCTCGCGATGGCGCCGGTTCAGTCAACATCAATGCTGAATGTTACTCCGCCATCGCGAGCAAGCTCGCTCCCACAGGGGATTGCAGTGATGCCGGTCTTTATCTGACCAGCATTCAGAGGGCGAAAGGCAGAGGCGTACTGACCTTCTGTCGCTGCGCCAACCGCAACTGAAACTCCATCGGATCGTGAATCAACACGTCCTGTCCGGCAAAAGACTCCGCCGCAATCAACCGCGACAACCAGAACCGCACGCACGCCACCCGCAACATCGTTGGCCAAAGCTCAGCTTCGGCGGCAGTGAACGGACGCAACGCGGCATAGGCTCCCAGCAACGCCCGCGCTCGTGGCCCGTCGATCAACCCGTTGTCGTCCGAACACCAATCGTTCAAGGCAATCGCTACGTCATAGAGCATCGGCCCCGAGCAGGCGTTGTAAAAATCGATCAACCCGGTCAGGTGCGTGCCTTCAAACATCGCGTTGTCGCGGAACAAGTCCGCATGGATGTTGGCCCGCGGCAACGCCAGAATCTTTTCTTTTTGCTGTGTGATTTCGTCCAGCGCCCGTTGCAGCAGTTCTTTCTGCTCGGCATTCAGGTGCGACAACAGCTGCGTGCCCTCTTCCATCATCCAGTCCAGACCGCGATCGGTTTTGCGCTTGATCATGTTGGCCTGAGTGGCCAGATGCAGGTGTCCAAGCAACTCGCCTACCTGAGCACAATGCTGCGCGTTGGCGACCTTGATGTGCTTGCCGGCCAGACGTGGCTGCAACAGCGCAGGCTTGCCAGCCAGTTCGCGCAAGGCGATACCGTCGGTGGTGCGCAAGGCGTAGGGCACCGGCAGATCGGCTTCATGCAGCACATCGAGCAGTTCGATGAAGAACGGCATTTCCTGGACCGGACCACGCTCAACCAGGGTCAGGACAAATTCGCCCTGCTCAAGGCTGATAAAGAAATTGGTGTTTTCGCTACCGGCGGCAATCCCCTGGAAATCAAGCAGGCGGCCGAGCCCGTATGGGGCGAGAAAGATTTCCAGCTCGGGCCGAGCCAGCGGGGTGAACACAGACATGTTTTAACTGCCAGTACGGGCGCCGCTACTTGAGCCAGCGCCGATTGAAATTAAGAAACTACTTCCATTCAAAAATCTTCCACGACGGAATCAGCATATCCGGCTGATCCGAGCGGATGAAGTTCGCATCTGTACCGTCGGCGCGCACCAGGAAATACGGCGGTGCACCTTTCGGCGTGACCTTGATTGCATACAGGAAACCGTTCTGGCGGTATTCCTGAATGACTTTGTCCCCTTCCGTGCGGATCGTGACTTCCGGCTCCGGTGTCGGCGCATCGTCCGCTGCCATGGCGGCCAGTGGAACGGTTGCAAACAAGCCAGCCAGCAACAGGCGATTGAGTGTGCGCATGATAACCTTGTCCCTTTGTCGTCAACGGTCCCGCTATTCTAGCGCCGGACCCGCCGAAAAGGTTGATCCTGCTCATGAGCCAAGCCCCCCTCGTCCTGGTGGACGGTTCTTCTTACCTGTACCGCGCCTTTCACGCGCTGCCGCCGCTGACCACCTCCAAAGGTCTGCCGACCGGAGCGGTCAAAGGCGTGCTGAACATGCTCAAGAGTCTGCGCAAGCAGTACCCGGACAGTCCGTTTGCCGTGGTGTTCGACGCCAAGGGTGGGACGTTTCGCGATGACATGTACGCCGAATACAAGGCCAACCGTCCGAGCATGCCCGACGACATGCGCGTGCAGATCGAACCCTTGCACCAGAGCGTGAAAGCGCTGGGCTTCCCGCTGCTGTGCGTCGATGGCGTCGAGGCCGATGACGTGATCGGCACTCTGGCCCGCAGCAGCGCGGCGGCCGACCGCCCGGTGATCATCTCCACCGGCGACAAGGACATGGCGCAACTGGTCGACGGCCACATTACCTTGGTCAATACCATGACCGGTAGCGCCCTGGACGTAGAGGGCGTGAAGGAGAAATTCGGTGTCGCTCCCGAGCAGATCATCGATTATCTCGCGTTGATGGGCGATTCTTCCGACAACATCCCGGGCGTTCCGGGTATCGGTCCGAAGACGGCATCCGGCCTGCTGGTGGGCGTGAACGGCGGCCTGACCGAGCTCTATGCGCAACTCGACATCGTTCCGACCCTGCCGATTCGTGGGGCAAAAACCCTGCCGGCCAAACTCGAAGAGCACAAGGAGATGGCATTCCTCTCCTATCAACTGGCGACGATCAAGATCGACGTGCCGCTCGACATCGGCCTCGACGACCTGCAAATGGGCAAGCCGGATCACGACAAACTGGCCGAACTCTACACGCTGCTGGAATTCAAGAGCTGGTCAGACGAGAACCAGCGTGATGCCAAGCGTTCCGGCCAGGAGATTGTCGAGGTCGTTCAGGAGCAGCCGGGGGCTGTCGAATCGAAGTACGAAACCATCCTTGACGCCAAGCGCTTCGAAGCCTGGCTGGACAAACTCGACAAGGCGCAACTGATCGCCCTCGTCACGGAAACCAACGGCACCGATGCTCAGCACGCGCAACTGGTGGGGCTGTCTTTTTCCGTCGCTGCCAACGAAGCGGCCTACATTCCGCTGACCCATTCCTACATGGGCGTGCCAGAACAACTGGACCGCGATTTCGTTCTGCTGGCATTGAAACCGTTACTGGAAAACCCGAACAAGCTGAAAGTCGGCCAGAATGCCAAGTTCGAAACCAACATCCTCGCCAATTGCGCCATTGGTGGCGATCAGAACAACGGGATCACTTTTCAGGGCATTGTCTACGACACGATGCTTGAATCCTACGTGCTCGACTCGACCGCCACCCGCCACGACATGGACAGCCTGGCGCTGAAGTACCTGGGCGAGAGCAAGACCGACATTCAAGAGATCGCCGGCAAAGGCGTCAAACGGCTGACTTTCGACCAGATATCCCTGGAGCTGGCCGGGCCCTATGCCGCGGAAGATGCCGATGTTACTTTCCGTCTGCATGTGGCGCTGCAGGAAAAACTCGCGGCGACGCCAAGTCTGGGTAAAGTGCTCAACGACATTGAAATGCCCCTGATGCCAGTGCTGGCCCGGATCGAACGTCAGGGTGCGCTCGTGGACGCGAAACTACTGGGCATCCAGAGCGTGGAATTGGGCGAGAAACTGGTTGCCCTGGAGCGCGAGGCATTTGCCATTGCGGGCGAGGAATTTAACCTCGGTTCTCCAAAGCAACTGGGCGTCATCCTCTACGAAAAGCTCGGTTTGCCGGTACTCAGCAAAACCGCCAAAGGCCAGGCTTCGACGGCCGAAGCGGTGTTGGCCGAACTGGCGGAACAGGACTACCCGCTGCCCAAGGTATTGATGCAGTACCGCTCGCTGAGCAAACTCAAAAGCACTTACACCGACCGTCTACCCGAGCAGATCAACTCGCGTACTGGCCGCATCCATACGAACTATCAGCAAGCCGTCGCCGCCACCGGGCGCTTGTCGTCCATCGATCCGAACCTGCAGAACATTCCCATCCGCACCGCCGAAGGGCGACGGATTCGTCAGGCGTTCGTGGCGCCCAAAGGCTACAAGCTATTGGCGGCGGACTATTCGCAAATCGAGCTGCGGATCATGGCTCACCTGGCCAAGGACGAAGGTTTGCTGCACGCCTTCCGCAATGACCTGGACGTGCACAAAGCCACCGCCGCCGAGGTTTTCGGTGTTGAGTTGGCACAGGTCACCACTGATCAGCGGCGTAGCGCCAAGGCGATCAACTTTGGCTTGATCTACGGCATGAGCGCGTTTGGTCTGGCCAAGCAGATCGGCGTGGATCGTAAACAGTCCCAGGCTTACATTGACCGCTATTTCGCCCGTTACCCAGGCGTGCTCGAGTACATGGAGCGCACCCGCGCGCAGGCCGCCGAGCAAGGTTTCGTCGAGACCATCTTCGGTCGTCGCCTGTACCTGCCGGAGATCAACGCGAAAAACCCGGCCCTACGCAAAGGTGCCGAACGCACGGCGATCAACGCGCCGATGCAAGGTACCGCGGCGGACATCATCAAAAAAGCCATGGTGGCTGTGGATAAATGGCTGACGTCATCGGGGCTCGATGCCAAAGTCATCCTGCAGGTGCACGATGAATTGGTGCTTGAGGTGCGTGAAGATCTGGTTGACCAGGTTCGCGAGGAAATCCGTCTGCACATGAGCGAAGCCGCGAAGCTGGATGTACCGCTTCTGGTCGAGGTTGGCGTAGGAAATAACTGGGATGAGGCTCACTGATCCCTTTCTGTAGGAGCGAGCTTGCTCGCGATGAATTCGAGGACACCGCGTTCATTCAGGTAACACGCGTTATCGTTAACGACCATCGCGAGCAAGCTCGCTCCTACTGTGTCCGATGATGCGACCTGCGGGCTTATTTCGGAAATCGACGCGACTTATTTCGAATGGTTTTTGGAACGCCGGAACTAAACCTGTGAACTGCCACTCAGAATAACTGAATGGCTGGTGAAGCCCTTCATGCTCCTATGTTGTGTTAAGTGTTGGCAGATATCTGGACCCCGCCCTAACGGTCCGGAGCTTGAACCCCGGAACTTCCCCCTCCCCATAAGAAGTCCGGGGTTTTTTTTGCCCACTGTTTTTGCAGGGACGCTTACCCGGCAACCTCGGAGCCCTTGTCAGCCAGTTCCATCCAGCCCGCCAATACAGTGTAGGCGTCTTCCAGCCCCATGCGTTTTGGCGCCGAGAACAGCTGGATGCTGATCGCATCGCCCCATCCTTTGCGAATGTCCGACTGAACCTTGAGCAAGACGTTTTTCGCCGCGCCGTAAGTCAGCTTGTCCGCTTTGGTCAGCAGAATGTGCATCGGCATGCCGCTGGCGACGGCCCAGTCGAGCATCAACAGGTCGAAATCGGTCATTGGATGACGGATGTCCATCATCAGAATCAGCCCCTTCAAACTTTCGCGACCACCCAGATAAGCTTCCAGGTGGCGCTGCCAGTGGAGCTTCAACGGAATCGGCACTTTCGCGTAACCGTAACCCGGCAGGTCGACCAGACGACGATCATCGTCTAGCTTGAAGAAGTTCAAGAGTTGCGTGCGACCCGGGGTTTTCGAGGTCCGCGCCAGGCTGGCATGCGTCAGGGTGTTCAACGCGCTGGATTTACCGGCGTTGGAACGCCCGGCGAAGGCTACTTCAAAGCCTTCGTCGTCGGGGCATTGGTCGACTTTGGCAGCGCTGAGCATGAAGGTGGACTGTTGGCACAGGCCGAGGATGGGGTTCTTGAGTTGCATGGGATTTCCGATGTGGGCGGCGCCGGGAATGGACGCGGCAAGCGGTGTCGTTTCCGTTTCAGTGACGCCAGTATATAATGCCGCAGATTTTGTGTGCGCTTTGTCCCAGCGTAGGATGAAGTTCACGAGAGCGATTAACCTTGATTGCGCACTAGAACGCAGAACGCTCTCAACCCTGAAAAGGTCGTTTTATGACGAAATGGCTGCTAGCTGCCGGTGTCTTGATGCCGCTTTACAGCGCTCAGGCTACACAGGATCCGGAAGCTGTGTACAACCGTGTTTGTGGTGCCTGTCATTCCGGCCAACTACCCATGGCGCCCCGAAAGGGCGATCAGGAAGCTTGGACGCCGAGGTTGGCGAAAGGTATGGAGACGCTGGTGCAACACGTGACCCAGGGTTTCAAGGCGATGCCGCCGCGTGGTTTGTGCATGGACTGCAGTGCCGAGGATTACCAGGCCATCATCCAGTGGATGAGCAAGTGATCCCGGTCCATAACTCTTTAACCCTTAGCCGTAGTTGGATTAGCTGATGAACAAATTGATCGTGAGTCTGCTGTTGACCGTGGGGATCTCCGGCATAGCCCATGCTGCAGGTGATGCAACTGCTGGTCAGGCGAAAGCCGCAGTATGTGGTGCCTGTCATGGCCCGGATGGCAATAGCATGGCGCCTAACTTTCCGAAACTGGCAGGTCAGGGCGAGCGTTATCTGAACAAGCAGCTTCACGACATCAAGTCCGGCAAACGTGTCGTCCTTGAGATGACCGGCCTGCTGACCAACCTGAGCGATCAGGACCTGGCCGATATCTCCGCCTACTTCGCCAGCCAGAAAGGTAGCGTTGGCGCCGCCGACCCTAAAGTCGTGGCTCGCGGTGAAGCACTGTTCCGTGGTGGCGACCTTGCCAAGGGCCTGCCCGCCTGCACCGGCTGCCATTCGCCAAATGGCGCAGGCAACGCCGCTGCCGGCTTCCCGCACCTGGGCGGCCAGCATGCTCAGTACATCGCCAAGCAACTGACCGATTTCCGCAAGGAAGAAGGCGGCCGCACCAACGATGGCGACACCAAAACCATGCAGACCATTGCCAAACGCCTGAGCGACGAAGATATCGCAGCAGTGTCCAGTTACATTCAGGGCCTGCACTAAGACTGGCGAATCGGGCGTCGGGCGGGATGTACATCTCCTGCAACGTTAACGCTCTATTAATCCGTCGCAGCAAGTATAAAAAGGGTGGCTCAGGCCGCCCTTTTTTGTGGCCGCTGCCGTTACACTACAGAACTGAAGCCCGCCACGACCTGTCTGAAAACAGGTCGCGCGAGGCGACCCAATTGTCCAGGAGTAAAGCATGCGTAATCTGATCATCAGCGCCGCACTCGTCGCTGCGAGCCTGTTCGGCATGACTGCCCAAGCCGCCGAAGCACCCGCCGCCCCTTATGTCGAACTGAGCAATCCGGTTCCGGTCGCGGTGCCTGGCAAGATCGAAGTGGTGGAGCTGTTCTGGTACGGCTGCCCGCATTGCTACGCTTTCGAGCCAGTGATCAATCCTTGGGTCGAGAAACTGCCGTCCGACGTGAATTTCGTCCGTATTCCAGCCATGTTCGGCGGCCCATGGGATGCACACGGCCAAATGTTTCTGACTCTTGAAGCCATGGGCGTCGAGAACAAGGTTCACGCTGCGGTGTTCAACGCCATTCAGAAAGAACACAAGAAGCTGGTCGATAAAAATGAAATGGCCGATTTCCTGGCGACTCAAGGTGTAGACAAGGACAAGTTCCTGGCGACCTTCGATTCCTTTGCCATCAAGGGCCAGATCACCAAGGCTCGCGAACTGGCCAAGAAATATGAAATCACCGGCGTTCCAACCATGATCGTCAACGGCAAGTATCGCTTTGACGTAGGTTCTGCCGGCGGCGCCGAGCAAGCCCTGCAACTGGCCGACAAACTGGTCGACAAAGAGCGAGCGGCTAACAAGGCTGCTGCCAACTAAGCCCGGGGCCTGCCATGCGCCGCTGGGGTACTGACCGCATCGTTGGCCTGCATGATCCGCGGGTCAACGAACATCACCTGGAATCGACGGGCTTGCCAGCAGACAGCCGTCTGCGCTTGCTCAGCTTCAATATCCAGGTCGGCATCAGCACCGAGCGGTATCGTCACTACCTGACCCGGGGCTGGCAACACCTGTTGCCGCACAACGGGCGCGCCGACAACCTGCAAAAAATCGGCAGTCTGCTGGGTGACTTCGATCTGGTTGCCCTGCAGGAAGCTGATGGCGGCAGCCTGAGATCCGGCTACGTCAATCAAGTCGAACACCTGGCCCAACTCGGCGCTTTCCCCTACTGGTATCAACAACTCAATCGCAATCTCGGTCGGTTGGGCCAGCACAGCAATGGCGTGCTCAGCCGCCTGCGCCCGTGGGCGATTGAAGATCATCCGCTGCCGGGGCCCAAGGGTCGCGGGGCGATCCTGGTGCGTTTCGGTGAAGGACCGGAAGCGCTGGTGGTGGTCATGATGCACCTGGCGCTGGGCGCCCGCGCCCGGAGCATGCAACTGGCTTACATCCGCGAGCTGATCGGCGGTTACAAACACCAGGTGCTGATGGGCGACATGAACACCCACGCCAGTGACCTGCTGCAAAACTCCCCGTTGCGCGACCTCGGCCTATTGGCGCCGCAACTGGAAGCGACCTTCCCCAGCTGGCGCCCACAACGCTGCCTGGACCATATTCTGTTGAGCCCGACTCTAACCCTTGAAAAGGTCGAAGTGCTGGCACAACCCATTTCCGATCACCTGCCGGTCGCGGTAGAGATTCGTCTGCCGGGTTCGCTCACGGCCGATGCATTGCCCGCGTTGAGTCCTGCCCTTCGCGGAACCCATGAATGAGCGACGAAACAGAGCGCTGGAAAGAGAAATACCTCAAAAGCATCGAACAACAGGAAAAACTCGAGCGTCGATGGGACGCCCGGCTCGACTTGTTGCGTCGAGGGTTGGTGCGCAGCACTTTGGCGGCCGAGGGCACCGACCGCTCGGTCGACCAGTGCATGAAAGAAATGCGCGAAGTAATCCGCACCAATGACATGGACGCTGGCCTGGCGGCGCTGCTTCCACGACTGGAAAAAGCGGTACTCGACTCTGAACAGCGCCGCGAAACCCGAGTCAATCAGACCAGCGTCGCACTGGCCGCGCTAGTGGCGCAACTGCAGACATTGCCACTGCCCCGGGAGGTGAGCCGCCCACTCAAGAACTTCGCCAAAACACTGGACGGACGCGTCGGTCAGGCTCGCGAGATCCCTTTGCTGCTCAGCGAGCTGAGCGGTCTGCAAGGAAAAGCCTTGAGCCAGCTGGAGAACCCGGCGGAACCCGGTCGCCCAGGTTTGTTGCAGCGCTTGTTTGGCCATCGTGAAACGGAAGATGCGGTACAGCAGGTGGCGCCCCCGGAGGCGCAAGTATCCACCCCGCTGCCTGTCGAAGAGGTTGCTGCGGCACCTCCCGAACTGGCACGAGTGACAGTCGATCCCGCGCCAGTTGCCCACGAACCACCCGTGACGCCGCCCGCCGATCATCCTGCCCGGCCTGATCGACAGGTGATCGAAGCAACCACAGCGACCACGTCACTCGATGAAGTCGTGGCATTTGTCCCGCCAGTCCATGAGCCTCAGCAAGCGTCTGCTCCGGCCCATCCGGACGGTGAACAACCAGAGCAGCCTGCATCGGCCGCCCTGAAAATGGTTGCCGAGGCTCCACTGGCGATCAATCCAGACGAGCTGACTCCGACGGTATTTCTCGACCGCTTGGCCCTGCCCCTGCCCTCGGCCAAGGCCCAGGCATTGGCCGCCATCGATCCGGAACAATCTGAACACGATACTCTCTACGCCCTCCCGGACTCGCCAGAACCGTCCTACAGCTCTGTCGCCAAACACATCGAAGACACACTACTCGGCCTGCTTGACGACCTGTCGCTACCCGAGCGTTATCGCCCACAAGCCGAAGCGATGCGCGATCGCCTGCAAAATGGTTTGAACTGGTACGAACTGCTGCCGATTCTCGACGATCTGGCCACCTTGATGCTGGCGATCAACAACAGCGGCCAGCATGAATTCGAAGCCTATCTGCAACAACTGAACGAGCGCCTCGAGTCATTTCAGAGCAACCTGCAAGCCGCCAGCGATGGCCATGCAGACAACCGCTCTGCCGCGCGGGAAATGGACACGCAGATTCGCGAGCAGGTCGACGGCCTGCAGAGCAGCATGCAGGAAGCGGCGGATCTCGAGGATCTCAAGCACGTCCTGGAAAACCACCTCGAAGGCCTGCTCGGGACCATGGATCAACACCAGAAACAGCGCGACGAACGCGAGCAGGAAGTGGCCGCCCGCCTTAAAGGTCTGGCCGAACGCGTCGCGCACATGGAGCAGGAAGCCCAAGGCTACCGCGAGCATCTTGAAGAACAGCGCCAGAAAGCCTTGATCGACCCGCTGACCGGGCTGCCCAACCGGGCGGCGTGGAGCGAACGACTCGACCACGAAATTAGTCAGTGGCAACAACACGGCAATACCTTATTGCTGGCAATGCTCGACCTCGATCATTTCAAACGCATCAACGACAACTATGGCCACCTGGCGGGGGACAAGGTGCTGAAAATCATCGCCAGCGTGCTGCGCAAACGGCTGCGCGGGACCGATTTCATCGCCCGGTTTGGCGGCGAAGAGTTTGTCCTGCTGATGCCAGGCACAGTGCCAGCGGCGGGGGCAAAATTGCTGGAGAACCTGCGCGTGTCAATCGAAGCCTGCCCTTTCCATTTCAAGGGGGAGCCGGTGACGATCACCGTTTCAATGGGAATGACTGCGTTCAAACCCGGAGAACACAGTGATCAAGTGCTGAAAAGGGCCGATCAGGCGTTGTATCGTGCCAAACATGCAGGCCGGAATCGGGTGGAACCCGGCTGATAGCCAATTGTTCCATTTTGTTTAAATGGTCCCGTTAGCCGCCGTCGCGCAAGTCAGTACGTTACACTGTTGCATTACTGACTTGCGTGTACTGTCCCTGCCATGAAATTTCTCGCCCTCATCGTGTCGCTGATTCTGTTGGCCGGCTGTGCCAGCGGGCCTCGGTTCGACACCAGCCATGCTTCCGTCAATCACGACAGCCGCATTCAGTTCGTGGTAGTGCATTACACCTCCGCATCAATGGAACGCTCGCTGCAACTGCTGACCCACGGCGAAGTCAGCAGCCACTACCTGATCGGCGACGATAAAGACGCCACCATCTACAAGCTGATGGATGAAAGCCTGCGGGCATGGCACGCCGGAGAGAGTGAGTGGCAGGGTCGGACCTGGTTGAACTCCAGCTCCATCGGCATCGAAATCGTCAATCCCGGATTCAAGGAAATCCCGACCGGAGGGCGTTACTGGTACCCCTACAGCGAAGCCCAGGTCCAGTCGTTGATCGTTTTGCTCAAGGACATCAGCAATCGCTATGCCATCAGTCCCCGCGGCATCATCGGCCATAGTGACATTGCCCCGCTGCGCAAGCTGGACCCGGGGCCGCTTTTCCCCTGGAAGCGCCTGGCGGCCGAAGGCCTGGGAATTTGGCCGGACGAACAGGCCGTGGCAAGGCAACAAGTGCAGTTCAACGTAGAACTGCCGAGCATCAGCTGGTTCCAGAGACAATTGGCTCGCCTGGGATATGCCACGCCGCAAACTGGAGAGCTGGATGTTGCGACACGCCATGTGATTGCAGCTTTTCAGATGCATTTCCGACCCTCCCGTTTCGACGGGATGCCGGACGCGCAAACGGCAGCACTTCTTCAGGTGTTAAACCAGACAAAATAATGACGCCCGCCCGACGGTCCGGGCTTTTTCCTGATCAGCAGCTATAACTCATTGGTAATTCTTCGGATGTTCCAATATGACCGCTGCTCAAGAGACGTTACGTAGCTGGTTCTATCGCCCTTTGTTTTTGGCGATGCTGGCTGCCGCCTTGAGCACCACACTGTTGATAGCAGGCAGCCTGTTCGTGGCCATGCATCAGATCGAGCAGAACGAAAGCCAGGAGATGAACGCCCAGGGCGAGCGGTTCCTTGCGCGCCTGGAGCAGCTTTTCGGACAGCTGCGCGAAAGCCTTGATGATCTGGAAGCCCAACCGCTGCGAACCTGCGACGACGAAATGATCGCGACCTTGCAGCAGGTTACCTTCAATTACCGCTTCGTTTACGAAGCCGCTTATATGGATGCCTCGCGAATCTGCTCTAACCGTCCGCGCCAGGAAGGATTGTCGCTGGCACGGGCGCCGGACATCAAAGGGCCTACCTACAGCTACTGGCTGAACACCACCACCGAACCCGATGAAAACCGTGCCGCGCTGATGCTCGGGCGTGGCAATTTTCGCGTCGCGACCTCTCGTGGGCATTTGACCGATATGGTCGATCTGTCGCCCGGCAGTAGCCTTCTCGTCGTCCTCGCCCACGGCACACGAGCCATTCCTGTGCTGGGTACGGCACAGCCCTGGCCCCCCATCGAATCCTGGCAGCCGACAAGCCGCGATGCGTTGCAAGTCACGCAGACTCGGTTGATTTATCGAATGCCGACCAACAACCCGGAATACCAACTGGTGCTGATCACCCCGCGCACAGGCAGGCAAGTACCCGCCGCCTGGTGGTGGTTGCTACCGGCTAGCGTGGTGCTGGGATTGCTTGTGGGTTTTATGGTGTTTCTGCTGGTGCGTCAGCGACAGTCGCTCGACGCCGAATTGACCGGCGCGATACGCCGAGGTGAGTTGCAGGTTTTATATCAACCGATCTTCGACCTCGACAGCCGCAACTGCGTCGGGGCCGAAGCCTTACTGCGCTGGCGCCGACCCGACGGCACCCTGACCAGCCCCGACCTGTTCATTCCGATGGCGGAGAACACCGGCCAGATCCGCCAGATGACTGACTTCGTCCTGCAACGCCTGCTTGAGCAGCTTGGGCATTTGCTGCGAGCCAATCCGCAGCTGTATATCTCAGTCAACCTGGCGGCCTGCGATGTGATGGTGCCGCGTATCGGCGAGGTGATGGCGCGCCTGCTGACCTTGCACCGCGTCGCGGCCAAGCAGATCGCTTTTGAAGTCACCGAGCGCGGCCTGATCGACGTGGTGGTGGCTCGGGAAAACCTGCAAGCCTTGCGTGACGTCGGACATCAGGTGTTGATCGACGACTTCGGCACGGGCTACTGCAGCCTCGCCTACCTGCAAACCCTGCCAGTGGATTGCCTGAAGATCGACAAAGCGTTTATCGACGCGCTGGGGCATGACGCCGCCAGCAGCGGCGTGGCACCGCACATCATTCACATGGCGCAGGCGCTGCAACTCAAAGTGATTGCCGAGGGCATCGAACATGAAGCACAGGCAGCGTTTCTGAGCAGTGAAGGGGTGAAGTTCGGCCAGGGCTGGTTGTTCGCCCATGCGTTGAGCGCCGTGCAGTTCATCGAGCTGATTACCCGTGGCCGGCGTCTGGCCGGCCGACGCCTGGATGACGAAGCGTAAACGCGCGTCAGACCGCCAGCGCCATATAGAACTGAGTGCCCTGCCCCGGCCGCGAATAGACGCCCATCCGCCCACCGTGCAACTGCACGATTTCCTTGCACAACGCCAGGCCAAGCCCCGCGCCACCCTTCTTGCGCCCCACCTGTACGAAGGGCTCGAAAATCCGCCCCTGCTGGCCGTAAGCGATCCCTTCGCCATTGTCTTCGACACTGATAATCACCCGCTCGCCGTGGCGTCGCGCCTGCAGCCGGATCTGGCCATCAGCGCCGGTATGACGCAACGCGTTGTCGATGAGGTTATCGAGCACGCGCTCCAGTTGTGCCTGATCGGCCTGTAACCACGGCAATGGCCCCTGCACCTCCACTAACAAATCGATGCCCTTTTCTTTCGCCGAATCGGCAAACCTCGACCGGGCCTGCTCCAGCAATTCTTCGATGGAACACGGCGCCAACGAAAGTTTCTGCAAGCCGTTCTGGTAGCGTGAGAAGTTCAACAGGTCATTTATCAACTGCATCAAGCGCTGCATTTCTTCATTCACAGTTTCCAGCAGGTCGGCTTCACGCGAATCCTCGGCAAAATGTGTGCGCTCGCGAAACAGGCCGAAAGCCATGTGCATCCCGGTAACCGGCGTACGCAATTCATGGGACGCTCGCAACACAAACTCGCTGCGCACCCTTTCGAACGCCCGCTGCTCGGTAACATCATGCAGCACCATCACCGCGCCCAGGATATGGCCTTGGGTATGGCTGACCGGTGTCAAACTGTAAGTGAGCAAACGCGATTCACCATCGACCTCGATACTCAGGTCTTCCGGTGCACGCTCCAACGTGCCTCCACGCAGAACAAGTTGCAGCTGTTGATCCAGTTCGGGGCGTTCGAGCGCCGAGCCCAACCCTTGGCCGAGACGGTTGGTGTCCCAACCCAACTGGCGCTGCGCCACCGGGTTGAGGTGTTCGAGGTGGCCATCGCGATCGATCATCAACAAACCGTCGTCAATGCTGTCGAGCACCGCCTGCAAACGCTGCTGGCCCGCAAGTAACTCGTCGATATTGGTGGCTTGGTGCTGACGCAGTGCCTCGGCCATGATCCCGAAGCGCTTGGTCAGCTGATTCATCTCCGCCGCCGATGAAATCGGCAGGGTCACTTCGAAATTGCCTTGGCCGATATGATCGGCGGCCTGGGCCAGGGCTTCGATTGGCGCGCCGAATCGGCGTGCGATCGCATGAGCGGTCACGAAGCCGATAATCAGCACTGCCAGCCCGACGAACCCGAGCAGACCGGCAATCAGCAGTGCCCGATCCCGGGCCTGGCGTTGCGTTTCATTGATGCTATCCAGCGCGTGCTTGTGCTCGGCGATCAGACCGTTTCGCAACACGTTGAATTTTTCGGTGAGCGCTTCGTTGCCGCTCAACACATGAGAAGGATCGCGTGACAGGTCCAATGCCTGAACAAAGCTCAGGTAATCGTCCTTGGCTTGCAAGAATCCGGACGGGCGCCCCTCGCCGCTCTGTTCATGGGCGATGCCTTCATCCAGCAGCTGAAAATAATGCTGTTTGGACGCTTCAAACGCCGCAGGGTCGGGTTTCTCGGCCATCAGCAGAATCAGTTGGTCGCCCAAGGCCTGGCGCAGTTTGAGACCCAGGTCCAAGGTCACGAAGTTGTTGCGCACCAATGCTTCCTGAGTTCCAGCCATCTGCATCACACTCACCAACCCGAGCAGCAGCCCAAGCAGCGCAACGGTGATCAGGGCGGAAATACTCAGAAAAAGCCGCGTACGCAACTTCATCGCCAGTTTCATCAAGCAAGACTCACAGGTTGTACTGCTTGCGTTTGCGGTACAGCGTCGAAGCGTCGATGCCGAGCGTTTTCGCGGCCTGGTCCAACGTATCCGCGGTGGCCAGCACCGCGCCGATGTGGGCCTTCTCCAACTCGTCCAGACTCAGCGCAGCACCAATGCGTGGCGCATTGTTCAACGGGGTTTCGGCCATCCCCAAGTGGCTGATCTCGACGCGTTCCTGTGGACAAATGATGCTCGCCCGCTCAACCACGTTGCGCAACTCCCGAATGTTCCCCGGCCAGCGGTAGCTCAGCAGCGCTTCACGGGACTCATCGCTAAAGCCTCGTGCCGGGCGCGCGTACTCCTTGACGAAACGAGCCAGGAACCGGTCTGCCAGGTTCAGAATGTCCTCCCGTCGTTCTCGCAACGGCGGTAAATGCAAGGTGATGACATTCAGTCGGTAGAGCAAGTCCTCACGGAAACGCCCCTCTCGCACCATGTCCTCGAGATTAAGGTTAGTGGCGGCCAGGATGCGCACATCGGCCCGCCGGGTAACGGGGTCGCCGACTCGCTCGTATTCCTTGTCTTGAATGAAACGCAGCAACTTTGGTTGCAACGTCAGGGGAAAATCGCCGATTTCGTCGAGAAACAGCGTTCCGCCGTCTGCTTGATTTACCCGTCCCAGCGTACTTTCGCTCGCACCGGTGAATGCGCCACGGCTGTGGCCGAAGAGTTCGCTTTCCATCAATTCGGCAGTCAGCGATGGGCAATTGATGGTGACGCAGGATTTTTTCGCGCGCTTGCTCCAGCCGTGAATGGCCTGGGAAAGTTCGCCTTTACCGGTACCGGATTCGCCGAGAATCAGAATATTGGCATCCGTGCTGGCCACCTGGCGGGCGGTTTCGAGCACCACTTTCATCGCCGGGCTGTGGGAATCCAGTCCATCCTTGGATTTGCGCACTTCACCTTCCAGTGCCTCCAGACGCGCCGACAATTGCCGCACTTCCAGTTGCTTGGCGGTGGCCAGTCGCAATTGATCGGGGCTGCACGGTTTGACTAGATAATCAGCGGCGCCAGCCTGAATCGCGTCGACTGCGGTGTCCACGGCCGAGTGAGCGGTGACGATTACAACGCGCATCCACGGCGCCTGAATACGCATCTGGGCCAACACGTCGAGGCCGTTGTCCTCACCGAGGCGTAAATCGAGGAAACACAGGTCAAACACTTGGCGTTGCAGCAACGCATCCGCCTGAGCCGCGCTGTTGGCAGTGGCGACGCTGTAGCCCTCGTCTTCAAGACAGTAACGAAAAGTTCGCAGGATGGCGGACTCATCGTCCACTAGCAGAATGCGGCCCTGATGCTCGGTGGCTGATTCCATTTTCCTACGCTCCTTAATGAATGATCTTGGTTAGTCCCGGAAAAATCGGGCAAGTTGCATGGTTTATTCTGGTCGATTCCGAGCGATTCAGGGTAGCTATCTGCTCACACTACGGCTAATCGTTTGATTTCGTTGTTTTTTAATCAGATCACCGGCTTTCAAGCGCTATGCGACTCCCTTTGAGACACCTGCGCCCTCTGCGCAATTCAAAAATTCTGAAAGTTCCTACATATTTTTCGTGCATTACGCACGACGACAAAAGGGTCATCGTGCAGGATGCGTCCCAACTGTTATGCAGTTCAAACATAACTTATTGATTTTTATATATTTTTTTCTAGAAAAAAACTGGCATGCAGGCTGCAATACCCTGACTAACCAGGGCATTCAGAACAGACGCCCTCAGCAAAATCACCACCGTGTGGGAGGAGCTTCAGAATGAGTCGCCAACGTGCCGCCCGATTGCGTATCTCGCCCCTGCATATCCAACAAGGCCTGTTTGCTGTCATGGCGCTCTTGATCACTCTGATCGGTGGCCAGCAGTTTCAGCGCTGGGAGCAAGGGCAACAGCCGCAGACGCCACGTATGTCGATTCAGCATCCGACCCAAACCCACTTCAGCGCCGTCAGCAGCACTTTCGCCGACAGCGTGCCGATGCGAATGATGGACGTCGACCAGGCTCAGCCTGTCGATGACACGCCACGTCAGGAACGTTGGGTGTTCTAAACACATGAACTTGGCGCATTCGATGCGCCGGGAATGCATCACAAGCAACACCTCTAAATAGAAGCGTAAGGAGAATCACCATGTTGAGCTGGGCAATCACATTCTTGATCATTGCCATCATCGCCGCCGTATTGGGCTTCGGTGGTATCGCGGGCACCGCCACGGGTATCGCCAAGATTCTCTTTGTCGTGTTCCTGGTGATGTTCATTGCTTCGTTCTTCTTTGGCCGTCGCGGTCGAGGTTGAAGATGAACGTTTTCCTGAAAACGTTGGCAGCCGCCCTGGTTATGGGCGGCAGTGCCATCGCGATGGCGGCCAATGATGGCCAGGCACGGGTCAACGAGTTATTGAGCGCAGACCCGCAGTTCCATCAGACCTGGCAGGGTGTGGTAAAGAAGGAAGAGCGCTTGCCGGAATGGGTCATGAACCTGTCCGGCGATGCCGAGCAAATGAATGCCGTGGAAGAAGATGGCGACAAGTACCTGGTGGGGCCGCTCTGCGAATCGCATGACACATGCCTCAACAAACGCCTCATCGTGGCCGTCAGCTTCGACAAGAAAGATGCCTACGCCATGCTGGTCGAAGTGCCTGCAGGATTGCCGGCCGACAAGTCGCCCACGCGGCATGCCGACTACCGCTTCCTCGGCAAGCCTGACCAGGGCATGCAAGACCTGTTGATGGAACAGCTGAAAAAAGATCCGAACTGGTACTGAATTTGTAACACGAAGGAAGCAGCATGCTTCTCTCCAATGCGCGACCTGAAGAAGGTTAACGCATGACCAAGGGGCCGGGACGTTCTGCCTGTTTCAGGGGCGGAGTGACCTACGGGTACAGGGAGTGTCTGCGCAAGGGCCGGGTCAGGAAAAAGCTGCGACGCAAGTTCGTCGTCCCGACAGGGCCGCGACGGACTTGCGAAGAGCTTATGCGCAAAACGTCAAGACAGACCGATCCATTCGATTTCGCTGCTTCACTTCCCACTCGCGCAAATATTCACTGGAAAATATTTTTTCCGGTGTGACTTGCGTGACCGTACATCGAGAAAAAACCGACTGATTTTCCAGAGATTTCTCGTCCCTCATTGTCGAATTTTTCTGAAATAACCCTTCTGCTCCAGGAATCGAAAAATACACACCTAGCCCGGAATTGGCCGGTTCACGGCACTTATGCCTGCCGAAATGTCGTATTCGAACCGGTTGGGACGTGCGTTTCAGTCAGAAAACCTCATGCCGATTCGGCATAGGGTAGGCGTTTACGGCATTAGACGTCGCTTCTTTGCATCGGAATAGTTGCGCCTTTTTCGCCTGCCAGAGAGCCATAAATAATCGCTCCGGGGCACCTTATACGGGGGCAGTTGCTCAAGACTTTTTCGCCAAAAGCGTTCCAGTTGCTGCATCTGCACGAGTCAAACGCAAGTAAGGGTAAAGATATGAAGAAGGCAAAGCTTAGCCTCGCCTGGCAGATCCTCATCGGTCTGGTATTGGGGATTGCAATCGGTGCGCTGCTCAACCATTTCAGTGCCGAGAAGGCATGGTGGATCAGCAACGTCCTGCAACCGGCAGGCGATATCTTTATCCGTCTGATCAAGATGATTGTGATCCCGATCGTGATCTCGTCGCTGATCGTCGGTATTGCGGGTGTCGGTGATGCAAAGAAACTCGGCAGCATCGGCCTGAAAACCATCATCTACTTCGAGATTGTCACCACAATCGCCATCCTCGTCGGCCTGGTGTTGGCCAACGTGTTCCATCCGGGCGCCGGCATCGACATGAGCACCCTGGGTACCGTGGACATTTCCAAGTACCAGGCAACTGCCGCCGAGGTACAGCATGAACATGCGTTCATCGAAACCATCCTTAACCTGATCCCGTCGAACATTTTCGCCGCCATCGCTCGCGGTGAAATGCTGCCGATCATCTTCTTCTCGGTGCTGTTCGGTCTCGGTCTGTCGAGCCTGAAAGCCGACCTGCGCGACCCGCTGGTGACGATGTTCCAGGGCGTATCGGAAAGCATGTTCAAGGTCACTCACATGATCATGAACTACGCCCCGATCGGCGTTTTCGCACTGATCGCGGTGACCGTTGCCAACTTCGGCTTCGCGTCCCTGCTGCCACTGGCCAAACTGGTGATCCTGGTTTACGTCGCCATCGCCTTCTTCGCCTTTGTAGTGCTGGGCCTGATCGCTCGCCTGTTCGGCTTCTCGGTGATCAAGCTGATGCGCATCTTCAAGGATGAGCTGGTGCTGGCCTACTCCACTGCCTCCTCCGAAACCGTGCTGCCACGTGTGATCGAGAAAATGGAAGCCTATGGCGCGCCAAAAGCGATCTGCAGCTTCGTAGTGCCGACCGGCTACTCCTTCAACCTCGACGGCTCGACCCTGTACCAAAGCATCGCGGCGATCTTCATTGCCCAGCTGTACGGCATCGACCTGTCGATCAGCCAGCAATTGCTGTTGGTGCTGACCCTGATGGTCACCTCCAAAGGCATCGCCGGTGTACCGGGTGTGTCCTTCGTGGTGCTGCTGGCCACGTTGGGCAGCGTGGGTATTCCGCTGGAAGGCCTGGCGTTTATTGCCGGTGTCGACCGCATCATGGACATGGCACGTACCGCACTGAACGTGATCGGCAATGCCTTGGCCGTACTGGTCATCGCCCGCTGGGAAGGTATGTACGACGATGCCAAGGGCCAGCGCTACTGGAACTCGCTGCCACACTGGCGCAGCAAGGAAAAGTTGCCGGTGGGTGAAGTCTCGAATAGTTAATACAAAACCCTGTGGGAGCGAGCTTGCTCGCGATGGCGTACTGACAGCCGAGATAGATATCGACTGATACACCGTAATCACGAGCAAGCTCGCTCCCACAGTGGACCGCGTACATCGCGCTAAACAAACCCCGGAGAAATCCGGGGTTTGTCGTTTCTGGCTACCCCGCTATCATTCGCCACCTTTTTTCGGGGATTTAACTGATGCTCAATGGCCTGTGGCTTGGCTTCTTCATCGTGGCGGCCGTTTCGGCGCTGACGCAATGGCTGATCGGTGGTAACGCCGGGATCTTCGCGGCGATGGTGGAAAGCATTTTCGCCATGGCCAAGTTGTCGGTCGAGGTCATGGTCCTGCTGTTCGGCACCCTCACCCTCTGGTTGGGTTTTCTGCGGATCGCCGAAAAGGCCGGGATCGTCGAATGGCTGGCCAAGGCGCTGGGCCCGTTGTTCCTGCGCCTGATGCCGGAAGTGCCGGCAGGTCACCCGGCTATCGGCCTCATCACCCTGAACTTCGCCGCCAACGGCCTGGGACTGGACAATGCCGCTACGCCGATCGGCCTGAAAGCCATGAAGGCGCTGCAAGAGCTCAACCCCAGCGACACCATTGCCAGCAACGCGCAAATCTTGTTCCTAGTGCTCAACGCCTCCTCCTTGACCCTGCTACCGGTGACCATCTTCATGTATCGCGCGCAGCAAGGCGCGCCTGATCCGACGCTGGTGTTTCTGCCCATCCTGCTCGCCACCAGTTGTTCGACCATGGTGGGATTGCTGTCGGTGGCGTTCATGCAGCGCCTGCGTCTGTGGGACCCGGTGGTGCTCGCCTATCTGATCCCCGGCGCCCTCGCCCTCGGCGGTTTCATGGCGTTGCTGACAACGCTCTCGGCGACAGCGCTGGCCGGGTTGTCCTCGATCCTCGGCAACGTGACGCTGTTCGGGCTGATCATGCTATTTCTGGTGATCGGTGCGCTGCGCAAAGTGAAGGTCTATGAAGCGTTCGTCGAAGGCGCGAAAGAAGGCTTCGACGTGGCCAGGAATCTGCTGCCGTATCTGGTGGCGATGTTGTGCGCGGTGGGCGTACTGCGGGCGTCCGGGGCGCTGGATTTCGGCCTCGACGGGATTCGGCACCTGGTGGAATGGGCCGGTTGGGACACGCGTTTTGTCGATGCGTTGCCGACGGCGATGGTCAAGCCGTTCTCCGGCAGCGCCGCACGGGCGATGCTGATCGAAACCATGAAGACCTCGGGCGTAGACAGCTTCCCGGCGTTGGTGGCGGCGACGATTCAGGGCAGTACGGAAACGACGTTCTATGTGCTGGCGGTGTATTTCGGCGCAGTGGGGATTCAGCGGGCAAGGCATGCGGTGGGATGTGCGTTGTTGGCGGAGCTGGCCGGGGTGCTCGGCGCTATCGGCGTTTGCTACTGGTTCTTCGGCTAACCGAGAACCCCTGTGGGAGCGAGCTTGCTCGCGATAGCGGTCTGTCAGTCTATGTAGATGCTGACTGACACACCGCTATCGCGAGCAAGCTCGCTCCCACATTAGGTTTGCGGTGTCCTTCAAGGCTTTGGTGGCTGCGCAACTTTCTGCCCTTGCTCAACCGCCCAACTCACCACCTGCGCCGTCAACTGATCACTCGCCTGGCCAAACCCGACAACCACCGCAGGCACCTTCACATCACTCAACGGCTGGCGCACTTCAAAGCGACGGCTGGCGAGAATGCGCTGGTCATAACCGCGCACCAACAACGCGTCGAGTCGCACGACCACGCTGGCAGCTGTGCCTTGATACTCGGTCTGAAACGCTTGCAGATTGCCGCCCAATTCAAGATCCGCCTGGAAATTGCTGTCATCGGTGCTCAACAACGGCACCCGACCATCACGCTGGAAACCATCAAGCAGTCGATTGCGCAGCAGCACCGGCGCCGGGTCGCTCCAGCGTGAAGCCTTGTAGCTGCTGATCAGATCGCCGTGAGGAATCACGGAAATTTGCGGGCTGTTCAACGCTTCGCTGGCCTGCGGCTTGGTCAGACGCAGCGACCAGCGTTGCGGCGTGCCATGGCTGGCTGTGGTGCTGTTCTGGGCCGAAGGTAACCGATACACATCGGACGGATCGGATTTGGGCAGGATCGAACAGGCGCCGGTCAATGCAAAAGCGCCGAGGAGGGCAATGTGAGTCAGCTTCATGGCGTGAACTCCTTGTTCTTGTCATTGCCCAGCAGGTAACCGCTGGGGTTGGCTTCCAGGCGCTGGGAAATCGCGCGCAATGACGTCAGGGTATCGCGCAGCTCACGCACCGCCGGAGCCAAGCCATTGAGACCTTGCATGCCGCTGTTGAGCGAGTCCTGATTGTTGGTGAGCAGTTTGTTGATCGTCGCGCTGCTTTGTTCCAGCGACTTCATGGCTTGCTCGGCGCTGCCGAACATCTGCTTGCCCTGGTCGTTGAGCAAACCGTTGGCGCTGCGCATCAGCGCTGACGTCTGTTCCAGCGTAGCGCCGGCCTGTTTACCGACCGACGCCAGTTGCTGCATCGCCTGACGGATGTCGCCACGCTGATCGGCGATGGTGCCGGTGGTTTGTTCCAGATGTTCCAGTGTCTTGCTGATGCGCTCGACGTTCTCCGAGGAAAACAGTTGATTGGCGTTGTGCATCAACACGTTCACGCCGGCCATCAAATCGTTGCTGTCATTGAGCAAACGGGCGATGGGCGAGGGCGATGCCACAATCGTCGGCAAGTCGCCGTCCTTGCCCTTGAGCGTCGGGCTCTGCGGTGTGCCGCCACTGAGCTGGATGATTGACGTTCCGGTAATCCCGGTCAGCGCCAGTTTGGCCTGGGTGTCTTCCTTGATCGGCGTATCGCCGCCCAGCCGAATCCGCGCCAGCACCCGACGCGGGTCTTTCGGGTCCAGGCGCAAGGTCACCACGTCGCCGACCTTGATCCCGCTGTATTGCACGGCACTGCCCTTGGACAGGCCACTGACCGCCTCGTTGAAAACAATTTCGTAGTCCTTGAACTCGGTGTCGACGCTGGACTTGGCCAGCCACAAGCCGAAGAGCAGGGCGGCTGCCACCACAATCACGGTGAACAGGCCGATCAATACATGATGGGCTCGGGTTTCCATCTCAGACCTCATTCAACTGTTGGGCGGCCGTCAGCGCCGCGCGGCCGCGAGGGCCATGGAAGTATTCGTGAATCCACGGGTCGTCGGTTTCCGAGACCTTGTCGATGGCGTCCGCCACCAGCACTTTCTTCTGCGCCAGCACCGCCACGCGATCGGTGATGGTGTAGAGCGTGTCGAGGTCATGGGTGACCAGAAACACACTCAAGCCCAACGCATCGCGCAGGGTCAGGATCAACTGATCGAAGGCCGCCGCCCCAATCGGGTCGAGACCTGCGGTGGGTTCGTCGAGAAACAGGATGTCCGGATCCAGCGCCAGCGCACGGGCCAGCGCCGCGCGCTTGATCATCCCGCCAGACAGCGAAGCGGGATACTTGTCGGCCGCCGACAGTGGCAGCCCGGCCAACGCCAGTTTGACCGCCGCCAGGTGCTCGGCATCGTTGCGGCTCAGGCCGGCGTGTTCGATGAGGGGCAGGGCGACGTTCTCGGTCACGGTCAGCGAAGAGAAGAGCGCGCCTTTCTGGAACAACACACCGAAACGCCGTTCGACCCTGGACCGCTCGTCTTCGGACAGCGTCGGCAGATTTTTTCCGAACACCTTCACCACCCCCTCGCTGGGCTGGCGCAAGCCGACAATGCTGCGCAGCAGCACCGATTTGCCGCTGCCGGAACCGCCGACCACCGCAAGGATTTCGCCCTTGTACAGATCCAGGTCGAGGTTCTCGTGCACGCTCTGGCGGCCGAAGCGATTGCACAGCCCACGGACTTCGATCACCGCCTCGGAGGGCGCTCGGGGTAGACGACTCACCAACCCATCTCCATGAAAAACAGTGCAGCCACGGCGTCGAGCACGATCACCACGAAAATCGACTGCACCACACTCGACGTGGTGTGCGCGCCCACGGACTCGGCGCTGCCGCTGACTTTGAAGCCTTCAAGGCACCCGATGGCGGCGATCAGGAACGCAAAGATCGGCGCTTTGACGATCCCCACCAAAAAGTGCTGAACACCGATGTCGGTTTGCAGCAGCGAGAGGAACATCGCCGGCGAGATATCCAGTGCCACGGCGCACACCACTCCACCGCCGACAATTCCCGACAGCATCGCCAGAAAGGTCAGCATCGGCAGCGCCACCAGCAGCGCCAATACGCGCGGCACCACCAGCAACTCCATCGGGTCGAGGCCCAAGGTGCGAATGGCGTCAATTTCTTCATTGGCCTTCATCGAGCCGATCTGCGCGGTGAACGCACTCGCAGTTCGCCCGGCCATCAGGATCGCCGTCAGCAACACCCCGAACTCACGCAGGAAGGAGAACGCCACCAGGTCCACGGTGAAAATGCTCGCCCCAAAACTCGCCAGCACCGTCGCCCCGAGAAACGCCACCACGGCGCCCACCAGAAACGTCAGCAGGGCGACGATGGGCGCGGCGTCGAGGCCGGTTTGCTCGATGTGCGCGACCATTGGCGTGATGCGCCAGCGCTTCGGGCGAAATAATCCACGGGCGATGGTTTCCAGGATCAGGCCGACGAAACCCAACAGTTGCAAGGTGTCCTGCCAGACAGCGTCCACCGCGCGGCCGATGCGGGTCAGCAGCTGGACGCCGACGCCGATTTCCGGTTCCTTGATCGGCACGCAGAAATCGGTCATTGAGCGATAAACAGTCTGTAACAGGGCACGATCGGCGCCAGACAAGGTGCAGGCGGGATGTTCGGTGGATTTACCGAGTCGGTCCGAACCGAGCAATTCCACCAGCAGCGATGCTCCAGCGGTGTCGAGCGCACCGAGGCCATTGAGGTCAATGTGGGTGCTGTCGTCGTATTGGCCGTGAAGCTTTTCGCTCAGGTCCTTGAGGTCGGCGTAATGGGCGAGCGTCCAGTCACCCACGACCCGCAAATGCGCAGGGGTGTGCGAGGTGTCCATCAAGGCACTGCCGGGCGTTGTGTTGCTGGTCATAAGCTCCGTGCTTGTTCGGCTGTTACGCAGAGCTACGTAATAGCACGAACCGCATTACTTTTCTTTGGTCGGTGTGCTGTCCGTGATCTTGAAGCGCAACACACCGATCAACTGGCCGTCCTCGGTCAGCACCCGAACCTGCCAGTTGCCCGCCGGGTTACCGGGAAAATTCTGCTTGTGCGTCCAGGCGCGATAGCCTTCCTTGCGCCCGCCGTGGATGTCCAGCGCGATGCGGTCGACTTCTTTACCGTTGAACTGCCAGACGTGGTAAATCCGCTCGCCGAGACCGCGCGGGGCGTTGATCGCCGTGTAGGCGTACAGGCCGTTTCCACGGATCTGCTCGGCGCTGACTTCTTTCAGGCTTTTGCCGGGCGTGCGGTCCTGCACCTGGGTGCTGATCGCCACATCGGTCATCCACAAGGTGGCCGGCGGCACCCAGGAGCGCAGCACCCAACCCACGCCGCCGATGCCGACGGTGATACTCAGAATTGCCAGCGCATTGCGCAGGGTTCGGATCGGGAAGATCGATGCCAGGCTCGGGAACGACAGGACGACGGCCGTGCCCAGGGCCAGTTTGAAGCTCTGGGACGTGGTCAGGTGCAGGATGACGGGCAGGGCGGTCAGCAGGGCGGCAAACAGCGTCAGCGTGTGCAGCGCCAGGAACGCCCAACGCCGGGGCGCCAGCCATTTGTAGTAGAGCGGGTCGGTAATGGAAATCAGCGCAGCGATGCACAGCAGCCCGGTGAAAAACAGCTGGGCGCTGTTCCAGGTGGTGGTGATGAAAAAGAACGGCAAGACGAAGAACAGGCTTTCCTGATGGATCATCTGCGTGGCGTAGCGCAGCAACGGCTGGGGGATTTCCCGTTTGAAGACCCGGGTGAAGAGCTTGGTGAGGCTGTTTTCCAGCATCAGCCAGATCCAGCTGAGCACCATGATGATGGTGATCCAGGTCGCCAGGCCTTGCTGACGATCCACCAGCATGAAGCTGCCGACACCAGAGATGAAACCGCCGAGCGCAATGACCCCTGGGTAGCGCTTCATCAATTCGAGGATGCGCTGTACGAACAAGGTCAGGGTAGGCATTCGGCGATTCACAATAGTCGTGGGAAAAATCCCCGACAGGTTAACGCTGAGAAGGGCGGTATGGCGAGTGTGCCGATCACTTTGGCAAATACAAAACCCGGATTGGATATCTGACTGTGGCGAGGGGATTTAGCGAAACGTCGCACCGCCCCGTTCGGCTGCGAAGCAGTCGCCAATCCGTACAATTCAGTTTTGTTGGGCCGGACGCTGGGGGCCGCTTCGCGACCCAACCGGGGATAAATCCCCTCGCCACAAAAGCCCCGCAGCCACAGGAATTGGCTAACGGCTGCGATGGACGCGCCAGGCTAATAGCCCGAGCAAAATAAAAGCGAACACCCCGGCAATCGCCCACAACAACTGGTCATCACTCATCAACGGCTTCTCGATCCGCAGATAGCCCGGTTGCGAGAGCAACTCGCGCATGGCCTTGTTGGCCTCTTCCAGCGTCACGCCCCGCAGTTCCCTGGCCGGGTCAGCGAAACGGCCATCCTCGTAGTCACTTAGCGCGCTCCAGTAGTAATCGGCCAGCGCGCTGTTGCCTTGCACCGCCCAGGCCTGACGAGCGATGGCCGCCTGCTTGAGGCGGTTGAACGTGTCGGCGTCCAGGCCGTCCTTCAACAGCCCGGCCTTCAACTCTTCCAGCACCTGTTCGGCGTCGGGCACATCCTCGCGCTCAAGGTCGGCGTTGAGGCTCATGAAACCCACGCCGCCAAACACCTCTCGTTCAGCCGAGGGGCCGTAGGACAAACTGTGCGCCAGGCGCAACTGGCGATAGAGCGCCCAGTCCAGATAGTCCTTGAGCAGATCGAAGGTTTCGTCGTGCTGGCCTTCCAGCACCGGCTCCGGCACCAGCCAGTGCAACTTCGCGCCACCACCGACGACGCCGCGACTCAACGTGCGCTCGTGCGCCGCACTGGCCTGGATTTGCGGCAGTGGCGGGTGATCGGTCGGGTCAACCGCTTCGAGTTCGCCCCAGGCCCGTTCGAGATAGGCCGGTAACAAGCGCTCAAGGTCGCCGACCATGATCAGTGTCATGTTGTTCGGCGCGTACCAGGCTTTGCGCACCGTCTCCAGTTGGTTTCGGGTCAGGTGATCGACCTCAGCCCTTTCCGGGCATTTGAGGCCCAGCTCCACGGCCAGTTGATTGCTCGCCGTGTGGCCCAGGTCCTGACGATCCAGCCAGCGTTGCAAGTGCGAGTAATGGCCACCGTCCTCGCGCTCGACCACCTGCTTGGCGGCCTTGATGGCGTTGTCGTCGATTCGGGTCTGAGTCAACAACGCCAGCAACAGATCGAGGACCTTGCGCTGGTTTTTCGCCGGGGCCTCGATGACGAACGTGGTATCGGCGTTGCTGGTGTAAGCGTTCCACTCTCCGCCGAGTGCCTGCATGCGTTCTTCCAGACCGCCTTCGCCAGTAGTGTCGATGCCGCTGAACAGCAGGTGCTCGAGCAGGTGCGGCAGTTCCTTGTCGGCGCAGCTGAAATCATCGATACCGATGCCGACCACCAGACGAATCGCCACGTGCCCGCGTTCGGTGCCGGGCTTGAGCAGCATTTGCAAACCGTTGGGCAGCGTATAGCCCTCGACCTGAAAGCGATCCAGGGCGAACGATGGCAGTGATCCAACTAGCAGACAGGCGAACAGCAGACAACGCATAACAAGTTTCCGTACGAGCGATTGGAGATCCGTGTAGTCAGTCAGGCCGTCTTCGCGAGCAAGCCCGCTCCCACAGGTAATTTGCGGTGTTCACAAAACCAATGTGGGAGCGGGCTTGCTCGCGAATGGCCTTAACGCTGAACCAATGTTACTGACTGACCACACGGCCAGACGTTCAAGGCGAATGCGTGATGTCAGCCAAATCGTCGACGACCAGCGCACCAGTGTCAGACGTTTCCAACACCACATACGCACTGCTGCAGAACAGTGAATTCAAGCGCTTCATGTCGGCGATCAGCTCCAGGTGCAGCGAACTGGTCTCGATACTCTGCGCGATCTTGCGTTGCAACCGGCTGACATGTGCATGGGCCAGGCGGCGTTCCTGTGCGCGAAAGCGACGTTTCTCCCGCAGCAACTGGCGGGCACTTTCCTTGTCGGCGCTAAGGAACACCGACAGTCCCAGGCGCAAATTGGAAATCAGCTGACTGTGCAGCCCCGCCAATTCGTCCAGACCCACTTCGGAAAAAGACCGGCGCTGCGAGGTTTTCTGCTGTTGCACCTTGCGCAGCATGCGTTCAATCAGATCGCTGGCAAGTTTGAGGTTGATCGCCAGCTCGATGATTTCCGCCCAGCGCCGACTGTCGTGCTCGCTGAGGTCTTCACGAGGCATCTGCGCCAGATAGAGCTTGATCGAACTGTAGAGCGCTTCCACATCATCGGTCAGCCGGCGCATTTCCTGGGTGACGGCGGTTTGCTTGCCGCGCAGCACGTCGAGCATGGCTTCCAGCATGTTGTCGATCAGATCGCCGAGGCGCAGGGTTTCCCGGACGGCGTTGGCCAGCGCCAGGCTGGGGGTCACCAGCGCCGTCGGGTCAAGGTGTCGCGGTCTGGCGGTGCCGTTGATTTCCTGCCGCTCCGGCAGCAGCCACGCACAAAGCCTGGCCATCGGCCCGACGCTTGGCAGCAGGATCAGGCAGCGCGCGGTGTTGTAGAGCAGGTGGAAGCCGATGACCATTTCCTGTGGGCTGAAATCCAGACTGTCGATCCAGTGCACGAGCGGGTCGAGCACCGGGATGATCAGCAACAGGCCGATCAGCTTGTACAGCAGGCTTCCGAGCGCCACTTGACGGCCCGCGGCGTTCTGCATGCTGGTGCTCATGAACGCAAGAATGCCGCTGCCGATATTAGCGCCGATCACCAGGCCGATGGCCACGGGCAGGCTGATTACGCTGGCGCCGGCCAGGGTCGCGGTCAGCAAGACAGCGGCCAGGCTGGAGTAAGAAACCATCGCGAACAGTGCGCCGACCAGAGCGTCGAGCAGGATGTCGCCGGTCAGCGAAGCGAAAATCACTTTGACCCCTTGGGCGTGGGTGATCGGCGCAGCCGCTTCGACAATCAGTTGTAGCGCCAGGATGATCAGCCCGAGGCCGATGCTGACGCGACCCATCTGCCCGAGCCGCGTCTGTTTGCGCGACAGGAAGAAAATCACCCCGATGAAAATCAGCAGCGGCGACAGCCAAGACAAATCGAAGGTCAGGACCCGCGCCATCAGCGCTGTACCCACGTCGGCACCGAGCATGGTCGCCAGCGCCGGTGTCAGCGCCATCAGGCCCTGACCGACAAAGGAGGTGACGAGCATGGCAGTAGCGTTGCTGCTCTGGACCATGGCCGTTACGACGATACCGGCGATGAACGCCAGCCAACGCCTGGACATGTTCTGGCCGATCACATGCCGCAGGTTGGAACCGTAGACCCGCAGGATGCCGGTTCGGACGATGTGCGTGCCCCAGATCAACAAGGCGACGGCAGAGAGCAGATTGAGCAGGGTGAGCATACGGCCCCCTGTGGTGCTAGCGCCCCAAAGGAGCAAGTTGACGGTACCGCGACGTTCTACGTTGTGTACTTAAGCTGTAGTTGGCTAACGGCCCGGGCGCCAGCATCGCATAGCTAAAGAAGTGATTGAAACAAAACTGTCATGAAACAGCTTGATGCAGACGTGAAAAAGGGGCCCGAAGGCCCCCGATTCATGTAGGAGCGAGCTTGCTCGCGATGGTAACAAGGACACCGCGTACATTCAGTCAGCACGCGTTATCGTTAACGACCATCGCGAGCAAGCTCGCTCCTACAAAGTTTTATTGCCCCGGAATATCCTTGCGCAGTTTTACCGGATCCTGCTGTTTGCGCTTTTTCGCCATCGCGGTGCGCATCTTGATGTTGACCGCTTCCACCGCCAGCGAAAACGCCATGGCGAAGTAGACGTAGCCTTTTGGCAAGTGCACTTCGAAGGACTCGGCAATCAACACGGTACCAACCAGCAACAGGAACGACAGCGCCAGCATTTTCAGCGACGGGTGCTTGTCGATGAATGCGCTGATGGTGCCAGCCGCCAGCATCATCACCAGTACGGCGACGATGATCGCTGCGACCATGACCGGGACATGGGAAACCATACCGACCGCGGTAATCACCGAATCCAGGGAGAACACGATGTCGATGATCGCGATCTGGATGATGGTGTAGATGAAACTACCACCCTTGCCTGTCGGCTCGTCGTGGGTTTCGTCTTCGCCTTCCAGTGCGTGGTACATCTCTTGCGAGCTCTTCCACAGCAGGAACAGACCACCGAAGAACAGGATCAGGTCACGCCCGGAAATGCCCTGGCCGAACACGACGAACAGATCTGTGGTGAGGCGCATGACCCAGGTGATCGACAGCAGCAACAGAATCCGCGTGACCATGGCCAGCGCCAGGCCGAAAATCCGGGTGCGCGCCTGCATGTGCTTGGGCATGCGGCTGACCAGGATCGAAATCATGATGATGTTATCGATACCCAGGACGATTTCCAGGGCGGTCAGGGTAAAGAAGGCAACCCAGATTTCAGGGTTGGTCAGCCATTCCATGTGTATTCCTTTGAGCGAGTGTTAAACCACAACGGGCCCGGGCTTCAAACAGCAAAGCCAGGACCCGTTGTGATGAGTCTTGGGCTTATAAAGTGCTGAACAGCGGAAAAATCCCCATCAGCAACGCGGCGACCAGTATGCACATGCACACCAGCACTGCCCATTTCAGGGTGAAGCGCTGATGGTCACCGAAGTCAATCCCGGCCAGGGCCACCAACAAATACGTCGATGGTACCAGCGGGCTCAGCAAGTGGACGGGCTGACCGACGATCGAGGCACGTGCCATTTCAACCGCGGTTATACCGTAATGACTGGCCGCTTCGGCAAGTACTGGTAACACGCCGTAATAAAATGCGTCATTCGACATGAAAAACGTGAACGGCATGCTCACCAGCGCGGTAATCACGGCCAGGTAGGGGCCGAGGAAATCCGGGATGACCGCCAACAGGCTTTTCGACATCGCATCGACCATGCCGGTGCCCGTCAGAATACCGGTGAAAATGCCCGCGGCAAAGATCAGACCGACCACCGCCAGCACGCTACCGGCGTGAGCCGCGACGCGATCCTTCTGCTGTTGCAGGCAAGGATAGTTGACGATCATTGCAATACTGAATGCCACCATGAACAGCACCGGCAACGGCAGCAGGCCTGCGATCAGGGTGCACATCAGCGCGAAAGTCAGGGCGCCGTTGAACCAGATCAGCTTCGGACGACGGGCATCCGGGAATTGCGAAACACTGATTTCGCTGTGGTCGATTTCGTCACCCACCAGATGCAGTTCACCCAGACGCGCACGTTCACGTTTGCCGTAGAAGTAAGCGATGGCGAGGATGGCCAGGACACCGGCAGCCATCGCCGGAATCATTGGTACGAAGATGGCCGAAGGGTCCACGTGCAACGCACTGGCCGCACGGGCGGTCGGGCCGCCCCATGGGGTCATGTTCATCACGCCGCCGGCGAGGATGATCAGCCCGGCCATGATCCGCGGGCTCATGCCGATGCGGCTGTAGAGCGGCAGCATGGCGGCCACGCAGATCATGTAAGTGGTCGCACCGTCACCATCGAGCGAAACGACGAGCGCCAGTACGGCGGTGCCGACCGACACTTTCAACGGGTCGCCCTTGACCAGTTTGAGGATCTTGCGCACAGCCGGGTCGAACAGCCCGGAATCGATCATCAGGGCGAAGTAGAGAATGGCGAACATCAGCATCACGCCGGTCGGCGCAAGCTTGGTGATGCCTTCGAGCATCATCGGGCCGATCTTCGGCGCAAAACCGCCGAACAGGGCGAAGACGATTGGGATGATGATCAGGGCGATCAGCGCGGAAAGGCGCTTGGTCATGATCAGGAACATGAAGGTGATGACCATGGCAAAGCCAAGGAAAGTCAGCATGGGAATACTCCAGGCGTAGCGCGGCTAGGGAATGAGCGAACCGGGTGGGTCAGCGCAGAACGGGAAGCACGAGGCGTACGGGCGGAGTTGCAGCGAAGCGGCGGGTAGCAAAGGACATCAGGATCACCATTGTTGTTGTTAAATGGGCTGTGCAAGCGATAAAAACACTGGCATTGGCCGACCGGTCTGTTGCCGGCAGTGGGGCGATCCTAATCGGGGAAGCTTTCACCCAGCTTTCGGCGGTGAAAGCATTGACCGGATGGGCAACCGGTCGTCGGGCCGGGTCGGGGAAGCGTCGGTACATACGCAACAGGAGGAAACAGCATGGTCACAATTCACACCGGCGGCTGCCATTGCGGACACCTGCGCTATCAATTCAGTGGTCCGTTGCAGGACATCGCCCACTGTCATTGCTCGATTTGCCGACGGGTCAGCGGCGGGATCGTGACCACCTGGATCACCGTGCCCGCGTCAGTCTTTGAGTGGGTGAAAGGCGCACCGGCGCAGTACGCTTCTTCATCAAGCTGCGTACGGTATTTCTGCCCGAACTGTGGGGCGCAGCTGGCGCTGGTGACACATCTCAGTCCCGAGAGCATCGACCTGACAATCGCCACCCTGGACCATCCCGAGCAGGCCCCGGCCGAGCGGCACATCTGGACGGACAGCCGTCTGCCGTGGTTGCACCTGGACGAGCACCTGCCGGGTGAAGCCGAAGAAACCCTGTGATCAAAAAACAGACAGGTCCAGGTCATCTGAATCGCTCCAAAACCCGGTCGAACCCTCACCGTTTTCCACGGGTCACACACCATATATACGTAGGAAAGTGTGGAGCTCAGCCATGAAAAATGCCGAAACCCCAGTGGTGAAAGTGGTGCTTTATGGTGCCATGAGCAGCTTGGGCAGTGCGCTGATGGCTGAAATGCTGCGGCGCCAACATGAAGTGATCGCGATTCTCGACGACCTGACGGCGCTGGCGCCGCGCCCCGGTTTGCGCACCAAGACCGGTGATCTGTTTGACGCCGAGCGAGTCAAGCAAAGCGTAGCGGGCTGTTCGGCCGTCATCTGTCTACTGGACGCACCAGGCTTGCCGTTCAACAGCGAGCACGTAGAAAAAACCATCGTGCCGGGCCCGGTCGAGCAAGTACTGGCTGTCGATGCGCTGATCGATGGCATGCAGGCCGCCGGCATTGCCAGACTGTTTCTGGTGGGCGATTTCGAGGTGCTGGACGATGCGCAGATCGAGGATCAACTGCAACGCCACGCCGCCGAAGAAATCCGCGAGGCTCTGCAAAGCAGCGCGTTGCACTGGACGCTGGTCAATGCGCCACGCGGCGTTGCGGGGTTGACGATTGAGCATTTCAGTCAGGTCAGTAGCAGCCTGGAACCCGGGCTGGCCGAACCGCTTCAACGGTTGAGCCGTGTCGCAGCGGGGATTGCCGATGAACTGCAGCTGAACCTTCACGTTGGCGAGCACGTGAATTTCGTCGCAGCTTCGGAACAATAAAAAGATCGTCCGAAGGCTCGGGTCGCGTTCGGACGATCTTTTTGCTTTCACACCGCAATCGAGGGCAAAGGTAATCCATTGAGCGACTGCGCACTGCTGGCCTGTTCCTCCATCAGCCAGTCCACAAACTGTTGAATCAACACCCCGCGCCGTTTGCGCTGAGGCAGGACCACGTAATAACCCAAGCGGGAAATGACGGTGTCTGCAATCGGTCGACACAACAAACCTTGCGCGAGCAAGTTATCCACAAGGTGCCGCCAGCCAATCGCCACACCCTGACCGCCAATCGCCGCTTGAATCAACAAGGTGTAATTGTCGAAACGCAACTGACCGGGCGCTGGCGCCGACGTGATCCCCAACTCGCGAAACACGCCGCTCCAGTCGAACCAGTTACCGCTGTTTTCGCCGCGCAAATGCAGCAACGGAAACTCCAGCAGCGACTGTGCAGACAAGGGCAGGGAACGATCCTTCAAAAGCAGCGGACTGCACACCGGAAATACTTCTTCGCTGAACAGCCAATGGCTTTCGCCCTGTTTGAAACGTCCGTCGCCGAACAGCACCGCCACATCAATATCGGTGCGTAGCATATTGAGGCTGCGTTCGCTGGTGACCAGGCTGACATCCACTTGTGGATTGGCGGCATGAAAGCGGTGCAGGCGAGGCATCAGCCAATAGGCGGCGAAGGCGAAATCGGTGGCGACTTGCAATACTTCATGCTGATGCTGTGCGCTGATTGCGCTTAACCCTGCGTCGATATTCTGCAAACCGAGCTGAACCTGTTCGAAAAGAATCGTCCCGGTCTCAGTCAACTCAATGCCGCGATAGATGCGATCGAACAGCCGTGTGGCGAGCTGATCTTCCAGCCGTTTGATCTGCTGACTGATTGCTGGCTGCGTGGTGCCGAGTTCGACCGCTGCCGCAGTGAAGCTGCGCTGGCGCGCCGCCGCTTCAAAAGCACGGAGCAGATCAAGGGACAAATCACCCAGCGCGTCATACATAAGCTGTACTTATCCTAGTCATTGCCTGGCATGGGCTTTACCACAAACAGCATGGACTACATGCTCGATCGCAGCACTTTCGCATAAATATTCACTATGGAATGCCGCGATCACATGAAGCGCAAGAATATTCTTTTCATCATGGCCGATCAGATGGCCGCGCCAATGTTGCCGTTTTACGGCCCTTCGCCCATCAAATTACCGAATCTCAGCCGCCTCGCCGCCGAAGGCGTGGTGTTCGACGCCGCTTATTGCAACAGCCCACTTTGCGCGCCGTCGCGTTTTACCCTGGTCAGCGGTCAGTTGCCGAGCAAGATCGGCGCCTATGACAACGCGGCCGATTTCCCTGCCGATGTGCCGACGTACGCCCACTACCTGCGTCGCCTCGGTTACCGCACGGCGCTGTCCGGCAAGATGCACTTTTGTGGCCCGGACCAGCTACACGGTTACGAAGAACGCCTGACCAGTGACATTTACCCAGCCGATTACGGCTGGGCGGTGAATTGGGACGAACCGGACGTGCGTCCGACCTGGTATCACAATATGTCGTCGGTGCTGCAAGCCGGGCCGTGCGTGCGTACCAATCAGCTGGATTTCGATGAAGAGGTAGTGTTCAAGGCTCAGCAGTACTTGTTCGATCACATCCGCGAAGAGGGTGATCAGCCCTTCTGCCTCACCGTGTCGATGACTCACCCACACGATCCGTACACGATTCCCAAGGCCTTTTGGGATATGTACGACAACGCTGACATCCCGTTGCCCGAAACTCCGCCACAAACCGATCTTGATCCGCATTCCCGGCGTTTGCTCAGGGTCTACGATCTATGGGACAAGCCACTACCTGTGGATAAGATCCGCGATGCACGCCGTGCGTACTTCGGTGCATGCAGCTATATCGACAGCAACGTCGGTAAACTTCTGCAAACGCTTGAAGAAACCGGGCTGATTGATGACACCATCATCGTCTTCTCCGGCGATCACGGCGACATGCTTGGAGAGCGCGGGCTCTGGTACAAAATGCACTGGTTCGAAATGGCCGCGCGAGTACCCCTGTTGATAAGTGCTCCGGGGCAGTTCGGCGCAGGACGGGTCAGCGCAGCGGTTTCCACCGCCGACCTGTTGCCGACCTTTGTGGAACTGGCCGGCGGCTCGCTGGAGCCGGGCCTGCCGCTGGATGGCCGCTCGCTGGTATCGCACCTGCAAGGGCAGGGCGGTCACGACGAAGTCTTCGGCGAATACATGGCCGAAGGCACCATCAGCCCATTGATGATGATTCGCCGTGGCGCCTACAAATTCATCTACAGCGAAGACGACCCGTGCCTACTCTTCGACGTACACAACGACCCGCGTGAGCAGGAAGAACTCAGCCAATCGCCGCAACATCGGCCACTGTTCGAGGAATTTCTGGCCGAAGCACGGGCCAAATGGAACATCCCGGCGATACACCGCCAGGTGCTCGCGAGTCAGCGTCGTCGGCGATTTGTCGCCGACGCGCTGACCATCGGCAAGCTGAAGAGCTGGGATCACCAGCCGCTGGTGGACGCCAGTCAGCAATACATGCGCAACCATATCGACCTCGACGACCTGGAACGCAAAGCACGTTATCCACAACCCTGCCAAAACCAATAATGTTAAGGGGAAGTCCATGCAAAAGTTATCCACAGTACTGACGGTAGGGCTGCTGGCTCTAGGCAGTGCGTCGGCGTACGCCGATCAGCGCTGCGAGACGGTGAAAATGGCCGACCCTGGCTGGAGCGACATCGCCGCGACCAACGCCATCACCGGGTTTCTGCTGGACGGCATGGGCTACAAGGCCAAAGTCGACACCCTCGCGGTGCCGATTACCTTCGGCGGTTTGAAGGATGGCCAGGTCGACGTGTTCCTGGGAAACTGGATGCCGGCGCAGCAGGGCTTCTACGACAAATTCGTGGCCACTGGCGACGTTACTCAACTGGCGAAGAACCTCGATGGCACCGAGTTCACGCTCGCCGTTCCGGACTACGTCTGGGACGCGGGTGTGCATAACTTTGCCGACCTGAACAAGTTTGCCGACAAGTTCGACAGGAAAATCTACGGCATCGGTTCTGGCGCCCCGGCGAACATTTCGCTGCAAGAGATCATCAAGAAGAATGACTTCGACATGGGCCAGTGGAAACTGGTGGAGTCCAGCGAACAGGCGATGCTGGCCGAAGTATCTCGCGCCGTGAAGAAACAGAAGTTCGTGACCTTCCTCGGCTGGACCCCGCACCCGATGAATGTGCAGCTGAAAATGCATTACCTGAAGGGTGGCGAGAAATACTTCGGTGACACCGGCAGCGTTCATACCTTGACCCGCAAGGGTTACGCCGAAGCCTGCCCAAACGTCGGAAAATTGCTGACCAACCTGAGTTTCACCCAAGAGATGGAGAACAGCATCATGTCTGAGGTGGTGAACAAGAAAGTCAGCAATGCGGACGCAGCCAAGGCGTGGATCAAAGCCAATCCGGCGGTGCTGGATAAATGGCTGGACGGTGTGAAGACCGTGGACGGGAAGGATGCGTTGCCGGCAGTAAAAGCCAAGTTGTAAGGGTTACCTGTGGCGAGGGAGCTTGCTCCCGCTCGGCCCGGCCTGCGCTCCAGTGCGAAGCGCCCGCAGATTTTCAGGGCTGCTTCGCAGCCCAGCGGGAGCAAGCTCCCTCGCCACAATGATCACCCCGTCCTGATACCCTTGCGCAAAATTTCCGCCCGAGAGGACCCATGGCCCTTCCCAGCCGCCATTCACTCTTTCCCTTCCTCAGTTGGATGCCCCGGCAGACCCGCGCCAGCGTCGGCCGTGATCTGATTGTCGGTCTCAGCGGCGCCATTCTCGCGCTGCCGCAATCCATTGCCTACGCGCTGATCGCCGGTCTCCCACCGGAGTACGGCTTGTACGCTGCAATCATCCCGGTACTGATCGCCTGTCTCTGGGGTTCGTCGTGGCATTTGATCTGTGGGCCTACAGCCGCGATCTCCATTGTCCTGTTCGCCAGCATCAGTCCACTGGCTGTCCCGGCGTCACAGGACTACATCACGCTGATTCTGTTGCTGACGCTCCTCGCCGGTATTTTCCAGTGGCTGCTGGGACTCCTGCGTTTCGGCGCTTTGGTGAATTTCGTCTCGCACTCGGTGGTGCTGGGGTTCACCCTCGGCGCCGCAGTGGTGATTGCCATCGGTCAAATGCCCAACCTGCTGGGGCTGGACTTGCCCAGCCAGGCCACCGCACTGGACAGTTTTCTGATGTTGCTGCGACATCTCGGGGAGGTGGATAAACCCTCGCTCGTGCTGGGACTGGCAACAGTCGTTGTCGGCATCATTCTGAAATTGTTGCTGCCTCGCTGGCCGACGCTGTTGATCACCCTGATCCTGGCCGGATTGCTGGTTTGGCTGTGGCCATCGATGTTCGGCCATGTGAAGCTGGTTAGCGCGTTTGTCGGGCGCTTGCCGCCCTTCAGCCCGTTGCCACTGGATCTGGACATGATTTTGCGATTGCTGCCGAGCGCTGTGGCGGTGGGGATGCTCGGGCTGGTGACGAGTCTGTCGATTGCTCGCTCCTTGTCGGCTCGCTCGCAGCAATTGCTCGATGCCAACCAGGAAGTCCGCGCTCAGGGTTTATCGAACATTGTCGGTGCGTTTTTTTCCGGTTCATTGTCAGCAGGTTCCTTCACCCGCTCCGGTCTGAGCTACGAGGCGGGGGCCTGCTCACCGCTGGCCGGCGTGTTCTCAGCGTTGTGGGTGGCACTGTTTGCGATTTTCGGTGCGGTGCTGATCTCACACATTCCGATCCCGGCCATGGCCGCCAGCATTCTGTTGATCGCCTGGGGATTGGTGGACCATCGCGGCATTCGCGCATTGCTGCGGGTCAGTCGTGCCGAGTTCGTGGTGATGGCGCTGACCTGCGTCGCCACGCTGCTGCTGGAGTTGCAGACGGCGATCTATGCCGGGGTGCTGGCTTCGCTGTTCTTCTATTTGAAACGCACATCGCAGCCGCGAGTACAGCACTGGCGCGACGGCGATGAAGACATCCTCCGGGTCGGCGGTTCGATCTTCTTCGGCGCCAGCCATTACCTGCAAGTGCGTCTGCAACGCATGCACGGCGCACGCGTGGTGATCGAGGCGCAGCAGATCAACTTCATCGACTATTCGGGTGTGGAAATGCTGCACCAGGAAGCGCGGCGGCTGCGCAAGCAGGATCGCAGCCTGACCTTGCGCGGAGCGCGACCGCCAGTGGTGGAGGAATTGAGGAAGCTCGAAGGGGCGGAGAAATGTCCGATTCGGTTTGAGGATTGAAACACGACCCACTGTAGGAGCGAGCTTGCTCGCGCTGCAAACCTGACACCCAGCGGGGCTCTCAGGTTCATCGCGAGCAAGCTCGCTCCTACAGGAGTTATGCGGCTAACTGGCGGCGAAGTTCAGCCAGCACCGGCGCGGTGTCCGGGCGCACACCGCGCCACAGGAAGAAGGCTTCAGCCGCCTGTTCAGCGAGCATCCCCAGGCCATCCATCGACACTGCCGCGCCGTGCTCCGTAGCCCAACGGCAGAACGAAGTCGGCTCCTTGCCGTACATCATGTCGTAGCACACGGTCTTGCCCGGTTCGATCAGGCTGCCGGCGATCGGCGGTACATCGCCTGACAAACTCGCCGACGTCGCATTGATAATCAGGTCCACTGGCTCCTGCAGCCAATCGAAACTACTGGCAGACACTGGCCCCAGATCAGCGAACAACTCCGCCAGCAATTCGGCTTTTTCTACCGTGCGATTGGCGATGATTACCGAGGCGGGCTGCTCGGCCAGCAGTGGCTCCAGCGCACCGCGCACCGCACCGCCGGCACCCAGCAGAAGAATGCGTTTGCCCTTGAGGCTGAAACCTGCGTTGACCGTCAGGTCCCGCACCAGCCCGGCACCGTCGGTATTGTCGCCCAGCAATGTGCCATCGGCGAGTTTGCTCAGGGTGTTCACCGCACCGGCTCGCTGCGCCCGTTCCGTCAGGCTGTCGGCCAGGCGGAAGGCATCTTCCTTGAACGGCACCGTCACATTCGCCCCGCGACCTTCAAGGAAAAACGCCCGAGCGAAGTCGGAAAAGTCGTCAAGCGGCGCCAGAGAAGTGCTGTAGTCCAGTGGCTGAGCGGTCTGCTCGGCAAACAGACGATGGATCAGCGGCGACTTGCTGTGGCCTATCGGATTACCGAATACGACGTAACGGTCCATGAGGATTCCTCGTTCAGGCCTTCGCCAACCAATCGCGATCTTGCAGGAAATACTCGGTCAGGCGCGCTTCTTCACTGCCTGGCTCGGCTTTCCAGTCATAGCTCCAGCGAACTTGTGGCGGCAGCGACATGAGGATCGATTCAGTACGCCCGCCCGATTGCAGGCCGAACAGCGTGCCACGGTCGTACACCAGGTTGAACTCGACGTAACGGCCACGGCGGAATTCTTGAAACTCGCGCTGTTTGGCGGTGAACGCATCATTTTTGCGGCGTTGCACGATCGGCAGGTAGGCGTCGATATAGGCGTCACCGATGGCACGCATGAACGCGAAGCTGGTGTCGAAATCCCACTCGTTCAAATCATCGAAGAACAGGCCGCCGATGCCGCGCGGCTCGTGGCGATGTTTGATGTGGAAGTAGGTGTCACACCAGGCTTTGTAGCGTGAATAGACGTCCGGACCGAAGGGTGCGCAGGCTTGTTCGGCGACGCGGTGCCAGTGCACGCAGTCCTCTTCATTGCCGTAATAAGGGGTCAGGTCGAAGCCGCCACCGAACCACCAGACCGGCTCTTCACCCTCTTTTTCAGCGATGAAAAAGCGCACGTTGGCGTGGGAAGTCGGCACATGCGGGTTGTGCGGGTGAATCACCAGCGAAACGCCCAAGGCCTCGAAACCACGCCCGGCCAGTTCCGGTCGGTGGGCGCTGGCGGACGGCGGGAGACCGCTGCCAAACACGTGAGAAAAGTTGACGCCGCCCTTTTCGATGACCGCACCGTTCTCGATCACTCGCGTGCGACCGCCACCGCCGGCAGCCCGGGTCCAGGCGTCTTCGACGAACTGCGTGCCGCCGTCTTCGGCTTCCAGAGCGGCGCAAATGCGGTCTTGCAGGTCGAGCAGGTAGGCTTTTACGGCCTCGGTGCGGGTCGTCATGTCATCACCTTGAATCGGGCAAAACTACGCGGCGCTCCATGGGAGCAGGGGGCCGGCGCAAATGGGCGCGTAGCATAACATCGCAGGTGCACCCACCGCAGTTGACGAAGATCAAGCTTGGGAGTTCGATAGGGAGTTGACGCTACAACTTTAGTAGCCAAGACCTAAGGAGAGTTCTGATGGCAAAGCGAATCCAGTTCCGCGCCCACGGCGGCCCCGAAGTGCTCGAGTATGTGGATTACCAGCCCGCCGAGCCCGGCCCGCAGCAAGTCCGCGTCACCAACAAGGCCATTGGCCTGAACTTCATCGACACCTATTTCCGCAGCGGCCTCTATGCGCCGCCCGCCTTGCCCTCGGGTGTGGGTGCGGAAGGCGCGGGCGTGGTCGAGGCGGTGGGCAGTGAGGTCACCCGCTTCAAGGTCGGCGACCGCGTGGCTTACGGCAGCGGTCCGTTGGGCGCTTACAGCGAAGTTCACGTGTTGCCCGAGGCCAATCTGGTGCACCTGCCGGACGCCATCAGCTTCGAACAAGCGGCCGGTGTGATGCTCAAGGGCCTGACCGTGCAATACCTGCTGCGTCAGACGTATGAACTCAAGGGCGGCGAAACCATTCTGTTCCACGCTGCCGCCGGCGGTGTCGGTTCTCTGGCCTGCCAATGGGCGAAGGCCTTGGGCGTGAAGTTGATCGGCACGGTCAGCTCGCCGGAGAAAGCCGCGCTGGCGAAGGCCAACGGTGCGTGGGCGACCATCGACTACAGCCATGAGAACGTCGCACAACGGGTACTGGAGTTGACTGACGGTAAAAAAGTCCCGGTGGTGTACGACGGCGTCGGCAAGGACACTTGGTTGACATCGCTCGATAGCGTGGCGCCTCGGGGCCTGGTGGTGAGTTTCGGCAATGCGTCGGGTGCAGTGGACGGGGTAAACCTGGGGATTTTGGCGGCGAAAGGCTCGTTGTACGTGACCCGGCCGACGCTGGCGACCTATGCCAACAACGCCGAAAACCTGCAGTGGATGGCGGATGAGCTGTTCGAGATGATCATCAGCGGGAAGCTGAAGGTGGACATCAGCCATAAATATCCACTGGCTGAAGCGGCGAAGGCGCAGACCGAGTTGTCGGCACGGCGCACGACGGGCTCGACAGTTCTGCTGCCTTAAGGACGCCATCGCGAGCAAGCTCGCTCCCACAGTGGATCGATGTCGAACACTAAATTTGTGTCCACTGAAGATCTAATGTGGGAGCGAGCTTGCTCGCGATGGGTTCACTTCGGCGTTAATCCGGGCGCACAACATGCCCGGTCGCCAGATCCCGAATCACGCTCGGGTTCTTGCGCCCGCCCAGATTCCCGCCCAGGATCAAATCAAGCTGGCCCCGGAAATACTGCTCCACGCGAATCCGTGTCCTCGCTGCCGGCCGTCCTTGAGGGTTAGCCGACGTCGAAACCAGCGGCCCGACCACTGCGCACAAATCCCGCACCAACGGGTGATCGCTGACCCGCAACGCCACTGTCTCGTGCACACCCGTGATCCACTGCGGCAGCATATTCTGATGCGGCACCAGCCAGGTGTTCGGCCCCGGCCAGGTGCTGGCCATGCGATCCATCCACAGCTCAGGGAAGTCTTCGAACAGAAAATCGAACTGGCGAATGTTGTCGGCGACCAGAATCAGGCCCTTATCCACCGACCGGCCCTTGAGCAGCAGCAGACGTTCTACCGCTTCTTCGTCCCACGGGTCGCATCCCAGGCCCCAGACCGCCTCGGTTGGATAGGCAATTACCGCCCCTGCGCGAATAGCTTGCGCGGCTTGTTGCACACGCCAACTGTTGACCATGAAAAATTCTCCGGAATAAGGCTCTGCGCAGTTTACCGATCTTCCTTGTAAAACCTAGCTCACCCGCGCAAACCAGCGCCCGTTTTCGCAGACCGCCCGGCCCTCCATTTCCAGTTCCGTCAATGCCGCCAGGACTTTCGGCAAGGCCCAGCCGCTGGTGTCTGCCAATGCCTCACTGGTGTGCGGCGTCGCAAGCAGCAGCTTGAGTAACGGGTGCGTGACGGTCGGCGTCTCCATGGACAATGGCAACTGCTGCCAGCCGCGTAAGGCTTCGAGGATGTGGTCGATGGTTTCGACCAGCATCGCGCCGTCGCGAATCAACTGGTGACAACCCTTGGCGCCAGGGTGATGAATCGACCCCGGAATCGCATACACCTCGCGACCTTGCTCCGCCGCCAGCCTCGCCGTAATCAATGAACCACTGGCGACGCTGGCCTCCACCACCAGCACGCCGAGGGCCAAACCGCTGATGATCCGGTTGCGCCGGGGAAAGTTGCTGGCGGTGGGCCCCGCATCCAACGGGAACTCGGAAAGCACCACACTGCCCGACGCAATCATGGCGTCCGCCAGCCGCCGGTTGCGCTGTGGATAAAAATTTTCAAGTCCCGTGCCAAGTACTCCTACCGTTCGCCCGCCAACATCCAGCGCGGCTTGATGCGCGGCGGCATCGATGCCCAGCGCCAGACCGCTGGTGATGACAAAACCGGCACTGGCCAGACTCCGGGAGAACGCAGCGGCGGTGTCCATACCGGGTCGTGAGGCGCGACGACTGCCGACCATCGCCAGTTGCGGTTTTTCCAGAATGCCGGGATCGCCCGCCGCAAATAACAGCGGCGGTGCATCACTGATTTCCGCCAGCAATGCCGGGTAGTCAGGCTGGTCCCACATCAATAAATGCTGGCCCGAGCGCTCTAGCCAGGCCAGTGCGTGGCTGGCGCCATCGCGAATTTCACTCGAGCGCCTGGCTTCCGAGCAGGAGAGGGGCAAGCCCAATGAACGCCAGGCACTGGCCGGCGCGCTGATGGCTTTGGACGCCGAGCCAAAGGCCTCAAGTAACTTTTTGAAACGGGCGGGGCCGATTTCCGGTAAACGATGCAGGCGTAAACGGGCTTCCAGTTCAGCAGGGGAAACCGGTGAAACAGCAGACAGCGACATGGATCATCCTTGATCGTTATGAGCCCCGTTCAAACGGGAATAAGCTGTGGATAACTCTGTTGGTAACTTGTGGAGCAGGCTAAGGATTTCGCACCTTGTCCATCACCGCCAACGAGCGCGACGCGTTGAGTACCAGGCCATAACTGAGCTTGTCGTAGGTACGAAAAACCATCAGCAAACCGGCGCGTTCATCAGGAATTTTCAGCGGTTGGCCGGTGATCCGGTCACGTACGGTTTCGCCGGTTTTCATCACCACCAGCACATTGCCTTCGGCGAGACCGTCGCGTTGGCCCCTGTTCAGCGTGACGACATCCATCGCGCCAATCTGGGTAACCCCGCGCGGCACGTCGATGATCAGCCCGTTGATCTCGGTTCCTGGCGCACTGGGCATGAAGGTCGAGTTGATCGATCGCTCTTCGCTACTGAACAAACGGTCGCCAAGCCGTACTTCTTGGGTCGTGCGCTGCAGGGCGAGGGTGGCGACATCGCCTTCAGTGGCCACAATTTCGCCGCCGCCGATGTCGTCCGCGTTGATTCCCAGAAACTCTTTGCTATCGGGGTCGGTATAGACCTTGCCTTGGCGAAAGATGCCGTAGACGGGCTGGTTCGGGTCGAACTGGCCACGGGCGAAGATACGATCACCGGTACCGCTGAGCACACGTTCGGCATCTCCGGCGACGATGTAAGGCGCTTTGTCGAAATCCTCCACCGTGTCGACGATGCGGTTGCTCAGCAGGAAGCTGTTGATCGCGTTTAGCGGAATACTGGGGATGGCATCCGCCACTGGGGAACTGCGCACCCGTGGCGAGAGCTTGATGGTGCCACGGGACGCGCCGCGATTGAGGGTCAGACGCGGCTGACCGTTGACGTAGACCAGCGACAGCAAATCGCCTGGGTAGATGAGATTGGGGTTCTGGATCTGCGGATTGACCTGCCAGAGCTCGGGCCATTTCCACGGCTCACGGAGGAATTTTCCGGAGATGTCCCAGAGTGTGTCGCCTGCGACAACCGTGTACTGCTGCGGAAAACCTTCCCTGAGTTGCACTTGCCCGTGCGCGAAACCGGCCGAAGCCAGAAGGAGCAGGGCGAGTAGTGATTTCCTCATGCGGTGAATCCCTTTATTATGTGCGTTCGCGTGAAACGCCTGAGCCTTCGTGGCTCGCTCCCGGCTCATTCCTGAAAAGAAGGGAGTTACGTTTCACAACGGTAGCCGGCATCTTCGGACCCGCCAGGCCATCGACCCGACTTTACCTCACACGTGCAGCAATAAGCCTATGGCCATTTTAGACATCCTCGAATTTCCCGACTCGCGTCTGCGTACTATCGCCAAACCTGTGGCCGTAGTTGACGACGAAGTGCGTCAGTTGGTCGATGATATGTTTGAAACAATGTATGAAGCGCCAGGCATCGGCCTCGCCGCGACCCAGGTCAACGTGCACAAACGTATCGTCGTGATGGACCTCTCCGAAGACCGCAGCGAACCGCGGGTGTTCATCAACCCCGAGTTCGAGCCCCTGACCGACGAGATGGAGCAATATCAGGAAGGCTGCCTTTCGGTGCCGGGTTTCTATGAGAACGTCGATCGCCCGCAGAAGGTCAAGGTCAAGGCTCTGGACCGCGACGGCCAGCCTTACGAACTGATCGCCGAAGGCCTGCTCGCCGTGTGCATCCAGCACGAATGCGACCACCTCAACGGCAAATTGTTCGTCGACTACCTGTCCAGTCTCAAACGTGACCGAATCAAGAAGAAACTGGAAAAGCTCCATCGCCAGAACGCTTGATGCCCTCCTTTCAAAGGCTTGCTGCGGCAAGCCTTTTTCTTTTGCGGCTGCTTTGTAAATGACTGCTTTTTAAAATGAGAACCCTCCATGACTGAGCCACTGCGCATCGTCTTTGCCGGCACCCCGGAATTCGCGGCCGAACACCTCAAGGCACTGCTCGACAGCCCTTACGAGATCGTCGCGGTCTACACCCAACCGGACCGTCCGGCGGGTCGCGGGCAAAAGTTGATGCCGAGCCCGGTCAAGCAGTTGGCGCTGGAAAACAACATCCCGGTGCTGCAACCGCCGACCCTGCGCAACGAAGACGCCCAGGCTGAACTGGCCGCGCTGAAACCGGACTTGTTGGTGGTAGTCGCCTATGGCCTGATCCTGCCGCAAGTGGTGCTGGATATCCCGCGCCTGGGTTGCATCAACAGCCACGCGTCGTTGCTGCCACGCTGGCGCGGTGCGGCACCGATCCAGCGTGCCGTAGAAGCCGGCGACAGCGAAAGCGGTGTCACCGTGATGCGCATGGAACTGGGTCTGGACACCGGTCCGATGCTGCTCAAAGTCACCACACCGATCAGCGCTGAAGACACCGGCGGCAGCCTGCATGACCGTCTGGCGGAAATCGGTCCACCCGCCGTGATTCAAGCCATCGCCCGCCTCGCCGCCGGTACGCTGGAAGGCGAAGTGCAGGACGACAGCCTCGCCACATATGCGCACAAATTGAACAAGGATGAGGCGCGCATCGACTGGAATCGCCCAGCGGTTGAGCTGGAACGTCTGGTTCGCGCCTTCAATCCATGGCCGATCACCCACAGCACGCTGAACGGCGAAGCGCTAAAAGTGCTGGCCGCGAGCCTCGCTGAAGGGAAGGGCGCGCCGGGGGAAATCCTCAGCACCAGCAAGGACGGACTGATCGTCGCCTGCGGTGAGCAAGCGCTGTGTCTGACCCGTCTGCAATTGCCCGGCGGCAAAGCACTGAACTTCAGCGATTTGTTCAACAGCCGTCGTGAGAAATTTGCCGTCGGCACTGTCCTCGGTCAAACGGCGGACACTCAATGAATCCACGTCTGGCCGCCGCCAAGGCACTGGCTGCCGTTCTTAACGGAAAAGCCTCACTCAACAGTTCACTGCCCACACAAATGGACAAGGTTGAAGACCGTGATCGCGGTTTCACCCAAGACCTGGCGTTTGGCACCGCTCGCTGGCAACCGCGTTTGTCGGCGCTGGCGGCGAAATTGCTGCAGAAGCCGTTCAAGGCTGCGGACGCCGATGTCGAGGCGCTGTTGCTGGTCGGCCTCTACCAATTGCTTTACACCCGTGTCCCGGCCCACGCCGCCATCGGTGAAACCGTCGGATGCGCCGACAAGCTGAAAAAACCGTGGGCCAAGGCGTTGCTCAACGCCGTGTTGCGCCGCGCTCAACGTGAAAGCGAAACACTGCTGACCGAGCTGGAACACGACCCAGTGGTGCGCACGGCGCACCCGCGCTGGCTGCAAAAATCCCTGAAGGCGTTCTGGCCTGAGCAGTGGGAAGCCATTTGCTCGGCGAACAACGCGCATCCGCCGATGATTCTGCGGGTCAACCGTCGCCATCACAGCCGCGATGCTTATCTCGGGTTGCTGACCGACGCTGGCATCGCCGCCACGCCGTGTGTCTACAGCCAGGACGGCATCATTCTCGACGCCGCCGCCGACGTGCGCAGCTTGCCGGGCTTCGCAGAAGGCTGGATCAGCGTGCAGGACGAAGCGGCGCAACTGGCCGCCGACCTGCTCGACCTGGCGCCAGGCCAACGGGTGCTCGACGCCTGCTGCGCGCCGGGCGGCAAGACCTGCCACATTCTCGAAGCCGAACCTTCGCTGGCCGGCGTCGTGGCTGTGGATCTGGAAGCCAAACGTCTGGTGCGGGTGCGGGAAAACCTCGCACGCCTGGGCCTGAGCGCCGAACTGATCGCCGCCGACGGCCGCGACACTGCCACCTGGTGGGACGGCAAGCCGTTCCAGCGCATCCTCCTTGATGCACCCTGCTCGGCCACTGGCGTGATCCGTCGCCACCCGGACATCAAGCTGACTCGCCAGCCGGATGACATCGCTGCGCTTGCAGTGCTGCAAGGCGAGTTACTCGATGCCATGTGGATAACGTTGGAGGTGGGCGGCATTCTGCTTTACGCCACCTGCTCGACGTTACCGACCGAAAACACTGAAGTCATCGAAGCCTTCATCGCTCGCACGCCCGGCGCTCGTGAACTGGACCTCGCCACGACGGCCGGCATCAAGCAGCCTCACGGTCGCCAGTTGCTGGCCCAGGAAGGCGGTCACGACGGGTTCTACTATGCCAAGCTGATCAAGATCGCCGCCGCGCGCGGTTAACCGGATTTCAAGGGAGTGACTGGATGAAAATCATCATCCTCGGCGCAGGGCAGGTCGGCGGTTCGCTGGCGGAACACTTGGCCAGCGAGGCCAACGACATCACCGTGGTCGACACCGACAGCGAACGTCTACGCGACCTCGGCGATCGGCTGGACATCCGCACCGTACAGGGCCGCGGCTCGCTGCCGACCGTATTGCGCCAGGCCGGCGCGGACGACGCCGACATGCTGGTAGCGGTAACCAACAGTGACGAAACCAACATGGTGGCCTGCCAGGTTGCCCACACCCTGTTCCACACCCCGACGAAAATTGCCCGAGTCCGCGAAGCGGCGTACCTGACGCGCTCCGAGCTGTTCGATAACGAAGCGATTCCGGTGGACGTGCTGATCAGCCCGGAACAAGTGGTCACCAACTACATCAAGCGCCTGATCCAGCATCCCGGCGCGTTGCAGGTGATCGATTTCGCCGAAGGCAAAGCGCAATTGGTCGCGGTGAAGGCTTATTACGGTGGACCGCTGGTGGGTCAGCAACTGCGTCAGTTGCGTGAACACATGCCGAATGTCGAAACCCGCGTTGCAGCGATTTTCCGACGTGACCGGCCGATCCTGCCTCAGGGCGACACGGTGATCGAGGCCGACGACGAAGTGTTTTTCATCGCCGCCAAGGCGAATATTCGCGCAGTAATGAGCGAAATGCGCCGCCTGGACGAGAGCTACAAGCGCATCGTTATCGCCGGTGGCGGGCAAATTGGTGAGCGATTGGCCGAGGCCATCGAAAGCCGCTATCAGGTGAAGATCATCGAGATGAACCCGGCCCGCTGCCGCCATCTCTCGGACACCCTCGACAGCACTGTAGTCCTGCAGGGCAGCGCCTCCGACCGCGACTTGCTGATGGAAGAGAACATCGCCGACGCCGATATTTTCCTGGCCCTGACCAACGACGACGAAGCCAACATCATGTCATCGCTGCTGGCCAAGCGCCTGGGCGCGAAGAAGGTGATGACCATCATCAACAACCCGGCATATGTTGACCTGATCCAGGGCGGCGACATCGACATCGCCATCAGCCCGCAACTGGCGACCATCGGCACCTTGCTGGCCCACGTGAGGCGCGGCGATATCGTCAGTGTGCACTCGTTGCGTCGCGGCGCCGCGGAGGCCATCGAGGCCATTGCCCATGGCGATGCGAAATCGAGCAAGGTAATTGGCAAGTCCATCGAGAATATCGGTTTGCCGCCGGGCACCACGATTGGGGCGATCATTCGTGATGAAGAAGTGATCATTGCGCATGACGATACGGTGATCGCGGCGGGTGACCATGTGATTCTGTTCCTTGTGGATAAAAAGCATATCCGGGATGTGGAAAAGCTGTTCCATGTCGGGTTGAGCTTTTTCTGATTCAGAATTTGTGGTGGCTGATTTGGCCTCATCGCGAGCAAGCTCGCTCCCACAGTGGATTTCTGTCGTACACAAAATCTATGTCCTCTGAACAACCAATGTGGGGGCGAGCTTGCTCGCGATAGCTTTCTTTAAGACACACATTTCTAACTGACGAGCCTCTAGTAGGAATTCACCCGATGATCGAATCCCTGGAAAAAATGCTCGCCAAGGGTGTGGATAACTCATTGCTACGCTTCGGCCTGGGCAAGGGTTACCTGGATCTTGGGGAAAACACCAAGGCCGCCGAACATTTCCAGCGTTGCGTCGAATTCGATCCGAAGTATTCAGCGGCGTGGAAACTGCTGGGCAAGGCGTATCTGGCGCTGGCGGATTATCCGGCCGCGCATCAGGCGTGGGAGCAGGGGCTGGACGCCGCTCGCGCTCACGGCGACAAGCAGGCTGAGAAGGAAATGACGGTATTTCTGAAGAAGCTTGAGCGTCATGCGCACTGATCAGAGATAGCGCAGGCCAATGCCGTCGGCGTCTACCAGCACCACTTCCATGCGAACCCGGGGCGCACCTGTGGGTAAGTCCTGCACCTGACCGTAAACCACCGCGCCTTTGGGCAGCGCCGACAAGTCCGGGTGCTTGACGTAGACGCCCGTGGTCGAGAGATTGCAGGTCTGGCCGAGGCACTCGCCGAAGCTTTCATGACTGATCTTGATGCGAAACGATTTGCGGTGTTCGGACATAAGCTGCGCCCTTTTCTGAACCGGTGTGGATAACTGTAGGAGCGAGCTTGCTCGCGATGGTCTTTAACGAAAAGGCGTGTTTACTGGCTAAACGCGGCGCTCTTGAGTCCATCGTGAGCAAGCTCCCTCCTGCAGTTATCCACAGATCATGCCAATCAACTCAATACCAGCGTTCTTCGCCCGGCGGCCTCTTCTTGAAACGCTTCATGCTCCACATGTACTGGCTCGGATAAGCCTGCACGTAGCGCTCGACCACTTTGCTCATGGCCGCGCACGACGTCTCGGTATCGGTGCTGTACATGGCCTCTGGCGCAGCTTCGAGGATCACTTTATAGCCCGAACCGTCAGGCAGACGCAGGGCGTGCAGGAACACGCCAACCGCTTTGCCGCCTGCCAACATGTTCGGTACGAACTTGCTGGTCAGCGCCTGGGTGGCGAAGAACGGCACGAAGATCCCGGCGGATTCGGCCGGTTCCGGGTCAGCGGGAATACCCACTGCACCACCTTTGCGCACTTCCTTGATGACACTGAGGATGCCTTCCTTGGTGGAAGCGGCGACCTTGTTTCCCAATTGCACCCGCTGCTTGCGCAGCAATTCATCAACAGCCTTAAGCTTTGGCGGACGATAGAAAATGATCGGTTTGCACTGGCTGCAGTAGAAGTGATTCAACACTTCCCAGTTCCCCAAGTGGCTGGTGATGCCGACGACGCCTTTACCGGAGGCGAGGGCGTCCTTCAAGACATCGAGCCCTTCGACTTCGCGTACCAGATCAATGGAACGCTGTGCCGGCCAGATCCACGCACAGGCACTTTCGGTCAGCGATTTGCCGATGTCGCTCAGGCTCTGGCCGACCAGACGTTCACGCTCAGCCGTATCCATCTCCGGGAAGCACTTGGCCAGGTTGATCCGCACCACGTCGCGGGAACGATTGGGGGTTTTCCACATGAACCAGCCGATGGCCGAGCCCACTGCCTGCACGGCCCGCCAAGGCAGCAGGGCAAACAACCGCAGAGCGCCTACCAGCAAGGCGCCTTTCAACTTATCCACAGGTCACTCCTGATCTTGTGTTGTGCGCGAGGCGGCTATTCTAACCGCCGTTCGCCAACGTCGCGTAGCGATCGCAATCCCGGGTGTGGTCCATGACCATCCCCGAGGCCTGCATCAACGCGTAGCAAATGGTCGGACCGACGAAGGTGAAGCCGGCCTTTTTCAGGCCTTTGCTCATCTCGACAGCGACCGGCGTGACCGCCGGCACTTCTGTTCGATCCTTTAAATGATTGATCACGGGCTGGCCACCCACAAAGGACCAGAGGAACTCTACCGGATCTTCCAGCGCCAGCCAGGCCTGGGCATTGCGCCTGGCCGCGTTGAGTTTGAGTCGATTGCGAATAATGCCGGGATCGAGCATCAATTCATCGATTTCGGCGTCGCTCATCTGCGCCACGCGCTGTACGTCGAAGCCGAACAGCACCTCGCGATATCGCTCACGTTTACGCAACACGGTGATCCAGGAGAGGCCGGCCTGGAACCCTTCAAGCAAAAGCAACTCGAACAATCCCTGCGCATCGCGTAGCGGCGTCCCCCACTCCTGGTCGTGATATGCCATGTACAACGGATCTTCGGAACACCAAAAGCAGCGCGGCATAAGGCTCCAGGGGGCGTGCGCAGCAACGAATCGGGTATACTCCCGCTCTTTAAATCGCAGCCCAAGAAACAGGTGAATTTCGTGAGCCAGCCTACGCCAGCCGTGCGTACCTTCCAAGACTTGATCCTCGCCCTCCAGCAATACTGGGCCGAGCAAGGTTGCGTGGTACTTCAGCCCTACGATATGGAAGTAGGCGCCGGGACTTTCCACACTGCCACGTTTCTGCGCGCCATCGGCCCGGAAACCTGGAACGCCGCTTATGTGCAGCCCAGTCGCCGCCCGACTGACGGCCGCTACGGCGAAAACCCGAACCGCCTGCAGCACTACTACCAGTTCCAGGTAGTCCTGAAGCCGAACCCGGACAATTTCCAGGAACTGTACCTGGGCTCCCTCAAGCATGTCGGCCTGGACCCGCTGGTCCACGATATCCGCTTCGTTGAAGACAACTGGGAATCGCCAACACTGGGCGCCTGGGGTCTGGGCTGGGAAGTCTGGTTGAACGGGATGGAAGTGACGCAGTTCACTTACTTCCAGCAAGCGGGCGGCATCGAGTGCTACCCGGTGACCGGCGAGATCACTTACGGCCTCGAGCGTCTGGCCATGTACCTGCAAGGCGTGGATTCGGTCTATGACCTGGTCTGGGCTGACGGTCCGTTCGGTAAAGTGACCTACGGCGACGTGTTCCACCAGAACGAAGTGGAGCAGTCGACCTACAACTTCGAACATGCCAACGTCGAGAAACTGTTCGAACTGTTCGACTTCTACGAAAGCGAGGCAAAGCGCCTGATCGAACTCGACCAGCCGCTGCCGTTGCCGAGCTACGAAATGGTGTTGAAGGCTTCCCACACCTTCAACCTGCTGGATGCGCGCCGGGCAATCTCGGTGACTGCGCGTCAGCAATACATTCTGCGTGTACGCACCCTGGCGCGTTCCGTTGCGCAAGCCTACCTGCTGGCTCGCGCCAAGCTGGGCTTCCCGATGGCAACCCCGGACCTGCGTGATGAAGTACTGGCCAAGCTGGAGGCTGCACAATGAGTGCGCAAGATTTTCTGGTTGAACTGGGCACCGAAGAACTGCCACCCAAAGCCCTGAACACCCTGGCCGACGCGTTTCTGGCCGGTATCGACAAGGGCCTGCAAGCTGCCGGGCTGAACTACGAGACCAAAACCGTCTACGCCGCGCCACGCCGTCTGGCGGTGCTGATCACCGCGCTGTCGACTCAGCAGCCGGATCGCAGCATCAACCTCGATGGCCCGCCACGTCAGGCCGCGTTCGATGCCGAAGGCAACCCGACTCAAGCGGCCTTGGGTTTTGCCAAGAAATGCGGCGTTGACCTGAGCGAAATCGATCAGAGCGGCCCGAAACTGCGTTACAGCCAAAACATCGCCGGCAAGCCGACTGCGAGCCTGCTGCCAACCATCGTCGAAGATTCCCTGAACGACCTGCCGATCCCGAAGCGCATGCGCTGGGGTGCTCGCAAAGAAGAATTCGTTCGCCCGACCCAATGGCTGGTGATGTTGCTGGGTGACCAGGTCATCGATTGCACGATCCTTGCTCAGAAATCCGGTCGTGATTCCCGTGGTCACCGCTTCCATCACCCGGAAAGCGTGCGCATTACTTCGCCAGCCAACTACCTGACCGACCTGCGCGCCGCTTACGTCCTCGCCGACGCCAACGAGCGTCGCGAACTGATCAGCAAGCGCACCGAAGAACTGGCGACGATGCAGGAAGGCACGGCGATCGTTCCGCCCTCGCTGCTCGACGAAGTGACCGCGCTGGTTGAATGGCCAGTTCCGCTGGTGTGCTCGTTCGAAGAGCGTTTCCTCGACGTACCGCAAGAAGCGCTGATCACCACCATGCAGGACAACCAGAAGTATTTCTGCCTGCTGGATGCCGAAGGCAAGTTGCTGCCACGCTTCATTACCGTAGCCAACATCGAAAGCAAAGACCCGCAGCAGATCATCGCCGGCAACGAGAAAGTAGTTCGCCCACGCCTGACCGACGCCGAGTTCTTCTTCAAGCAAGACAAGAAGCAGAAACTCGAAGACTTCAACCTGCGTCTGCAAAACGTGGTGTTCCAGGAAAAACTCGGCAGCGTCTACGACAAGGCCGAGCGCGTTTCCAGACTCGCAGCATTCATCGCACAGCGCATTGGCGGCAACGCCGCTTGGGCTTCCCGTGCAGGCCTGCTGTCCAAGTGTGACCTGGCGACCGAGATGGTCGGTGAATTCCCGGAGATGCAAGGTGTCGCCGGCTACTACTACGCGCTCAACGACGGCGAGCCGCAAGAAGTCGCGCTGGCGCTGAACGAGCAATACATGCCGCGAGGCGCTGGCGCTGAGCTGCCGACCACCCTGACCGGTGCGGCCGTTGCCATCGCCGACAAACTCGACACGCTGGTCGGCATTTTCGGTATCGGCATGCTGCCGACCGGTAGTAAAGACCCGTACGCCTTGCGCCGTGCGGCGCTGGGTGTGTTGCGCATCCTGATCGACAAGAAGCTCGACCTCGACCTGAACGACGCCGTGGCGTTCGCCGTCAATGCATTCGGTACCAAGGTAAAATCTGCCGGCCTTAACGAGTCGGTGCTGGAGTTCATCTTTGACCGTCTGCGTGCCCGTTACGAAGACGAGGGCGTCGATGTCGGGACTTACCTGTCGGTGCGCGCACTGAAACCAGGTTCGGCACTGGACTTCGATCAGCGTGTTCAAGCAGTAGAAGCGTTCCGCAAATTGCCGGAAGCCGCTGCCCTCGCTGCGGTGAACAAGCGCGTTTCGAACTTGCTGAGCAAAGTGGAAGGCTCTGTTCCGTCGGTCGTCGAAGCCAAGTACTTTGACAACGCCAATGAGTTCTCCCTGTACTCGGCGATTCAGCAAGCTGATCAGGCTGTTCAGCCAATGGCTGCGGCCCGTCAGTACAGCGAATCGTTGGCGCGTCTGGCGGCCTTGCGCGAGCCGGTGGATGCTTTCTTCGAAGCCGTGATGGTCAACGCGGATGACGCCAAGGTACGCGCCAACCGTTATGCGCTGTTGTCGCGTCTGCGTGGGCTGTTCCTCGGCGTCGCCGACATTTCGCTGCTGGGGTAAGACTGTTTGAAACTGCTGATTCTCGATCGGGACGGGGTGATCAACTACGACTCCGACGCTTACATCAAATCGGTGGATGAGTGGATTCCGCTCCCCGGTTCGATCGAAGCCATCGCGCAGTTGAGCAAGGCCGGCTGGACGGTAGCGGTCGCTACCAACCAGTCGGGCATCGCTCGTGGCTATTACGACGTTGTCACCCTGGACGCCATGCACGAGCGCTTGCGCTCGTTGGTGGCGGAGCAGGGCGGTCAGGTCGGGCTGATCGTCTATTGCCCACACGGGCCGGACGAAGGCTGCGATTGCCGCAAGCCAAAACCCGGGATGTTGAAAACCATCGCCGCGCATTACAACGTGTCGCTGACTGATCTATGGTTCGTTGGCGACAGTCTCGGTGACCTGGAAGCCGCCAAAGCCGTCGATTCTCAGCCAGTTTTAGTAAAGACCGGGAAAGGTGAAAAGACTTTGGGTAAAACCCTACCGGCAGGCACCTTGATTTTTGACGATCTGGCGGCGATTGCCGCAGAACTTATCCACAATTAGAGTGCTTTCGGATTTCCTGACCAAGGATTGATCGGGAGTGCGCTTTATATAGACGGGCAGAGCCCGCACGGTAAACGTCGCCATGTCGATACTGCAGGCCATCAGAACCTTCCTCTTTTACCTGCTGCTGGGCACCAGCTCCTTGCTCTGGTGCAGCCTGAGCTTTTTTATCGCGCCTTTTCTGCCGTTCAAGGCGCGCTATCGTTTTATCAATGTGTACTGGTGCCGCTGCGCCTTGTGGCTGAGCAAAGTCTTTCTGGGCATCAGCTATGAAGTGAAGGGCGCCAAGAACGTGCCTGCCCAGCCCTGCGTGATTCAGTCGAACCATCAGAGCACCTGGGAGACGTTCTTCCTCTCGGCTTACTTCGAGCCGTTGAGCCAGGTACTGAAGCGCTCATTGCTGTATGTGCCGTTCTTTGGCTGGGCCATGGCCATGTTGCGACCGATCGCCATCGATCGTGATAACCCGAAGGCCGCGCTCAAGCATGTGGCGAAGAAGGGTGATGAGCTTCTGAAAGATGGTGTTTGGGTACTGATCTTTCCTGAAGGGACGCGGGTTCCTTACGGCACCGTCGGAAAATTCTCTCGAGGTGGAACGGCGTTGGCCGTCAATGCCGAACTACCGGTGCTGCCGATTGCGCACAATGCCGGAAAATTCTGGCCTAAAACCGGTTGGGCGAAGAAGCAAGGCGTCATCACCGTGATCATCGGCGAGCCGATGTACGCCGAAGGTAGCGGGCCTCGCGCTATTGCTAACCTCAATGACCGGGTTCAGGCCTGGAATGAACAGATGCAGCGGGAAATGGGCTCGCTTCCACCCGCTCCGCAAGCGCCGGCTGCCAGTGATCAGATGGCTGTCTGAGATTCTGTGGATAACCTGTGTACCGTTTTGCTGAAAAGCGGCGCAGTTTGCTTGTAGGCTTATGATTTATATACATATTTCCTAAAAATATAAAACACCAAAAAAGGTGCATAAGTTTTTTTCGGACGTAAAAAAACCGGCTGATATAGCCGGTTTTTTTATGCCTGCGATTCAGGAGGCACGCTTAGCTTTGATTTGGAGCACGCCAGTCATCAGATCCCGAAGTGCCACAAATTTCGTGAGTCCATGTAATTTTTCGGTACGTGAAGTACACGTCTTCGAGATGTGTAAAGTGCGCCATGTGGGATCTTGGCAACTCGGCATTCTCGACTGTATGTCAACAATTACAGCGTCGTTTAACTCGATACTGAAATAATGTTCCTGTCCGCCGACACCGCTGGACTTAGGTCGATACCAGGCAATATGTCAGTTATCTAAAACTTCTCCAGTGGCGAGCGCATTGAAAATTAGAGGTGATGACTTATCAAATACCTTAGAAATCATCAGTGGCTTATGCACTCGCGGACCCGTTGGCTGGCCCGATTGAGGATCCCTGGGAATAATTATCTGATGGCTGAATCCCTGGACCAGGATTTGGTTTTCGTGCCCCTCTTGGTATATGTTTCCAACCGAATCCGAAGTAATTGTGCCGGCAGTAATCATCCCTTGGCGGTTACCGTTTGTAACTAAATACGCGGGTGTTGGCAAACTGCATTCCTTGTTCGATACCCCAATGACAGCTCCCGTGCAGGTAATACACCTGCCAGGGAGGCGGTAGGATAAAGAGCACCGGATATACCGTATGTAGGCTGTTTCTGCGAAGCGTAAAGCCCAAATCCCGTTTTTGGCAAAGTTCGGGAAATACATTGTCGAAGATCGAATACGAGAATTTTTTGCAAACAAAAAGGCCAGCGCAATGCGCTGGCCTTTGTGTTTGGCATTCCCTTGAATCAGAAATCCAGGTTGGAAACCGCCAAAGCATTGCTTTCGATGAAGTCACGACGAGGTTCGACCGCATCACCCATCAGGGTGTTGAAGATCTGGTCCGCGCCAATGGCGTCTTCGATGGTTACTTTGAGCATCCGGCGCTGGCTTGGGTCCATGGTGGTTTCCCACAGCTGATCCGGGTTCATCTCGCCCAGACCTTTGTATCGCTGGATGGTGTGACGCTTGGTGCTCTCGGCCATCAGCCATTCAAGGGCTTCCTTGAACTCGGTGACCGGCTTCTTGCGCTCGCCACGCTGGATGTACGCGCCGTCGTCCAGCAAGCTGCTCAGCTGAGCGCCCAGAGAGACAACGGTTTTGTAATCGTTGCTGCCAAAGAAGTCGCGGTTGAACGTGACGTAGTTCGACAAGCCATGGGAGATCAGTTCGACCTCTGGCAGCCAGACGTTACGTTCACGGTCTTCGCGCAGGCTCGCCTTGTAGACCAGACCAGACTTCTCGACGGTACGAAGGCGAACTTCATACTGGGCCAGCCAATCCTGCATCGCTGCGTGATCGGACAGTTGCTCCATGCTCACGGCCGGCAGGTAGATGAAATGCTCAGTAAGCTCCTGTGGATACAGGCGCGACAGGCGCTTGAGGGTCTTCATTACCAGACGGAAGTCGTTCACCAGACGCTCAAGGGCTTCGCCGGAGATACCCGGAGCTTCCTCGTTCAGGTGCAGGCTCGCATCTTCCAGGGCCGACTGCGTCATGTACTCTTCCATGGCGTCGTCGTCTTTGATGTATTGCTCTTGCTTGCCTTTCTTGACCTTGTACAGCGGTGGCTGAGCGATGTAGATGTAGCCACGCTCGATCAGCTCCGGCAACTGACGGAAGAAGAAGGTCAGCAGCAGGGTACGGATGTGCGAACCGTCGACGTCAGCATCGGTCATGATGATGATGTTGTGGTAACGCAGCTTGTCGATGTTGTATTCGTCGCGGCCGATGCCGCAGCCCAGCGCGGTGATCAAGGTGCCCACTTCCTGCGAAGAAATCATCTTGTCGAAGCGCGCCTTCTCGACGTTCAGGATTTTGCCTTTCAGCGGCAGGATGGCCTGGGTACGGCGGTTGCGTCCCTGCTTGGCGGAGCCGCCAGCAGAGTCACCTTCCACGAGGTACAGTTCGGAGAGGGCAGGGTCTTTTTCCTGGCAGTCAGCCAGTTTGCCCGGCAGACCGGCGATGTCCAGCGCACCTTTACGGCGGGTCATCTCACGGGCTTTACGTGCCGCTTCACGCGCACGTGCCGCATCGATCATCTTGCCGACAACCAGTTTGGCTTCGTTCGGGTTTTCCAGCAGGAAGTCGGAAAAGTACTTGCCCATTTCCTGTTCGACAGCGGTCTTCACTTCGGAAGACACAAGCTTGTCCTTGGTCTGGGAGCTGAACTTCGGATCCGGCACCTTCACCGAGATGATCGCGGTCAAGCCTTCACGGGCGTCATCACCGGTGGTGGCGACCTTGTGCTTCTTGGCCAGGCCTTCAGCTTCGATGTAGGTGTTCAGGTTACGCGTTAGAGCGGAACGGAAACCTACCAGGTGAGTACCACCGTCGCGCTGCGGAATGTTGTTGGTGAAGCACAACAGGTTCTCGTTGAAGCTGTCGTTCCACTGCAGGGCGATTTCAACGCCGATGCCATCTTCACGCTGGATGTTGAAGTGGAACACCTGGTTGACCGGGGTCTTGTTGGTGTTCAGGTATTCAACGAACGCTCGCAGGCCACCTTCATACTTGAACAGTTCTTCCTTGCCGCTACGCTCATCCTTGAGGACGATGCCAACACCGGAGTTGAGGAAGGACAGTTCACGGATCCGCTTGGCCAGGATGTCCCAGCTGAAATGGATATTCTTGAAGGTTTCAGCCGATGGCTTGAAGTGAATCTGGGTGCCAGTAGTCTCGCTCTCACCAACGATCTTCATTGGCTCTTGCGGAACACCGTGTACGTAAGTCTGTTCCCAGATCTTGCCGCTACGGCGCACGGTCAGGATCAGCTCTTTGGACAGTGCGTTCACCACCGACACACCTACACCGTGCAGACCGCCGGAGACTTTGTAGGAGTTGTCGTCGAACTTACCGCCGGCGTGCAGTACGGTCATGATGACCTCGGCTGCCGAGACGCCTTCTTCTTTGTGCACGTCTACCGGAATGCCACGGCCGTTATCGCGAACGGTGATGGATTCATCCGGGTGGATGATGATGCTGATGTCGTCGCAATGGCCTGCCAAAGCTTCGTCGATCGAGTTATCGACCACCTCGAACACCATGTGGTGCAGACCGCTGCCATCGTCGGTGTCACCAATGTACATACCGGGACGTTTGCGTACGGCATCCAGGCCTTTCAGCACTTTAATGCTCGTTGAGTCGTACGTATTTTCTTCGCTCAATGCCTTCACTCCCGATGGTCGTGGGTCTGGGTGATACGGCCCTGTTCCACGTGGAACAGGGCGACTGGCGTTTCCGTCTGCCAGCCTTCCCTCAATAATTCGTGATCTACACAGGTGATAAACACCTGGCAGCGTAAGTCTTCCAGCAAGCGGCATAGCGCGCGACGGTGGTGCTCGTCCAGTTCGGACGGCAAGTCATCCACCAGATAAATACACTGGCCGCGTCGGGCCTGGCTGACCAAGTGCCCTTGAGCAATCCGCAATGCACAGACCACCAACTTTTGCTGTCCGCGGGACAAGATGTCCGCGGCGTTATGTGCGCCCAATCTGAGACGCAAATCAGCGCGTTGTGGTCCGGCCTGGGTATGACCCATTTGCTGATCCCGCTGAAGGGACCCGGCGAGTACAGCACTTAACTCACGGTCCTTGTCCCAACCTCGGTAATAGCTGAGCGTCAAACCTTCAAGCTCAACCAGTTCGCTCAAGGTCTGTTCAAAGACTGGTTTCAAGGCTTTGATGTAAGCACGGCGGTATTCATCAATTTCAGCGCTGGCCTGGCACAGTTCTCTGTCCCAAACCGCTTGCGAAACGGCGTCAAGTGTACCATGCCGCAGCCAAGAGTTTCTCTGGCGCAGGGCCTTCTGCAAGCGTTGCCAGGTGGACATGAATCGGGGTTCCACGTGGAACACGCCCCAGTCGAGAAACTGTCGACGAATCTTCGGTGCACCTTCCAGTAAGCGGAAACTGTCAGGGTTGATCAGCTGCAGCGGGAGGATCTCTGCCAACTGCGCCGCGCTACGGGCATTCTGTCCGTCGATGCGGATCTGGAACTCACCCTGGCGGTCTCGTGATATCCCTAATGCGCTATGCCCGCCCTCCGCCAATTCGACCTGGCCAAATACCGTGCACGCCAACTGCTCGTATTGAATGACCGGCAGTAGGCGGGTGCTACGAAACGACCGGGCAAGCCCCAGCAGGTGAATGGCTTCCAGAACACTGGTTTTGCCGCTGCCGTTGGCGCCGTAAAGAATGTTGATTCGGGGAGAGGGGGAGAAGGTCACCGGGTGCAAATTGCGCACCGCGGTGACCGAGACGCGACTTAAGGACATCTAGCTTCTGCTGAGCATGATTACAGACGCATCGGCATGACGACGTAGGCCGAGTCGTCGTTGTCCGACTCTTGCACCAGCGCACTGCTGTTGGAGTCGGACAGGATCAGGCGGACCTGCTCAGTGGTCATGACGCCCAGCACGTCGAGCAGGTAGCTGACGTTAAAACCGATTTCGAGATTGCCGCCGTTATATTCGACGCCGACTTCTTCTTCCGCCTCTTCCTGCTCCGGGTTGTTGGCCTGAATTTTCAGCTGACCGTTGGCCAGTTGCAGGCGAATGCCGCGGTACTTCTCGTTGGATAGAATCGCGGTACGGCTGAATGCTTCACGCAACGCCTGACGGTCGCCGAGTACCAGCTTGTCACCGCCCTTGGGCAGCACGCGCTCGTAGTCAGGGAATTTACCGTCGACCAGTTTTGAGGTGAAGGTGAACTCGCCAGTGGTGGCGCGGATGTGATGTTGACCCAGGACGATGCTGACGATGCCGTCCGGCTCGGTCAGCAGGCGCGCCAACTCGAGGATACCCTTGCGCGGCACGATGACCTGGTGGCGATCTGGCTGACCGATGTCAGCTTGCATCGAGCACATGGCCAGACGGTGACCGTCAGTGGCCACGGCACGGATGATACCGGCCGAGACTTCCAGCAGCATACCGTTGAGGTAATAACGCACGTCCTGCTGAGCCATGGCGAAACTGGTGCGTTCGATCAAACGACGCAGTTTGCTTTGCTCAAGGCTGCACGTCAGCGAACCTGGGCCTTCTTCAACAGTCGGGAAATCGTTGGCTGGCAGGGTCGACAGAGTGAAGCGGCTACGACCAGCCTTCACCACCAGCTTCTGCTCGTCGACCTTGATGTCGATCAGCGCGTCGTTCGGCAGGCTCTTGCAGATATCCATCAGCTTGCGTGCAGGTACAGTGATGGAACCCGGATCCGCAGGCTCTTCGAGCTCGACACGGCCGACCAGCTCGACTTCCAGGTCGGTGCCGGTCAGCGACAGTTGCTGGCCTTCGACAACCAGCAGCACGTTGGAGAGCACCGGCAAGGTCTGTCGGCGCTCGACGACGCCTGCGACCAGTTGCAGGGGTTTCAACAGGGCTTCGCGTTGAATGGTGAAATGCATGGTCTAGTCCCTTGCCTTAATAAGCTGCGCTGGTGTTCATCAAGTGGTCAGTGTACGCAGCAGGTTCTTGTAGTCCTCGCGGATGTCCGCGTCGGATTCCTTAAGTTCGTTGATCTTGCGGCAGGCGTGCAAAACAGTCGTATGGTCGCGGCCGCCAAACACGTCGCCGATTTCCGGCAGGCTGTGGTTAGTCAACTCTTTGGATAACGCCATGGCAACCTGACGCGGACGAGCGACCGAGCGTGAACGACGCTTGGACAGCAGGTCGGAAATCTTGATCTTGTAGTACTCGGCGACGGTGCGCTGAATGTTATCCACAGAGACCAGCTTGTCCTGGAGTGCCAACAGGTCCTTCAAGGATTCGCGGATCAGCTCGATAGTGATATCGCGGCCCATGAAGTGCGAGTGGGCGATCACGCGCTTGAGCGCGCCTTCCAGCTCACGGACGTTGGAGCGAATACGCTGTGCAATGAAAAACGCCGCATCGTGTGGCAGATCGACCTTGGCCTGGTCGGCCTTTTTCATCAGGATCGCTACACGGGTTTCCAGCTCCGGCGGCTCGACGGCAACCGTCAGGCCCCAGCCAAAGCGCGATTTAAGGCGTTCTTCAAGGCCTTCGATTTCTTTCGGGTAGCGATCACTGGTGAGAATGACCTGCTGACCACCTTCGAGCAGGGCGTTGAAGGTGTGGAAAAACTCTTCCTGAGAGCGTTCCTTGCGGGCGAAGAACTGAATGTCATCGATCAGCAACGCATCCACCGAACGGTAGAAGCGCTTGAACTCGTTGATTGCGTTCAGTTGCAGTGCCTTGACCATGTCCGCCACAAAACGCTCGGAATGCAGGTAAACAACTTTGGCATTCGGGTTCTTCTTTAAGAGGTGGTTACCCACAGCGTGCATCAAGTGAGTTTTACCCAAACCAACGCCCCCATAAAGGAAGAGCGGGTTGTAACCATGCTTGGGATTGTCCGCCACCTGCCAGGCCGCTGCGCGGGCCAGTTGGTTGGATTTACCTTCGACAAAGTTCTCGAAGGTGAAAGTGCGATTCAGGTAGCTGGTGTGCTTGAGCGCGCCTTCGACCTGCACCGTGCGCTGCTCGGAACGCACCGGGGCCTGTTGAGAGCTCGCCCCCGCCATCGGATCGAAACTGTCGCGCGACGGCTCCTCACTGACTTCGGCAACTTTCTGTGTCGAACGCTTGGTCGGCGTAGCCGCGGCGGTGGAGGCCGGAGCGCTGACAGGCGCTTGAGCGGCCTGTTCCCGGGACGCGGCAGCAGCCAGCGGCGCATTCGGAGCAGCACGCGGCGCCGAACTGCGTTTGCTGCCTATTAATAAGGAGAGCGCAGGCGCCATACCGTTGCCATGCTCATCCAGCAGTTCAAGGACGCGGCCCAAGTACTTTTCATTGACCCAGTCGAGAACAAAACGATTCGGTGCGTAGACACGCAATTCGTCGCCTTCGGCTTCGACCTGTAGTGGACGGATCCAAGTGTTGAATTGTTGGGCAGGCAGCTCATCGCGCAAAAGCTCCACGCACTGCTGCCAAAGTTCCACTGACACGGATATCCCCTAAGTCGAAAGCCGGTGAGGCAAAAACAAGCGGTCATTGTAGCGACCAGACGCCGACTTATCCACACGTAGGTGGGTCCCTGACTAAGAAGAATCAACGATTTATACGAAAAAAAGACGACCAATGGTCTGTGCATAAGCTCTGTGGATAACCGCCCCTGAGGTCGTTGTACAAGTGGGGGCAAAACTCGGTGGATAACCTGCTTGTGGATAACTCCCCCTTTCACACACAGCTTATCCGATAGCGCAGCACAGGCTGACCACCGTTTTCCACCGTAGTTGTCATTCTCTGTACAGCTTGTCCTTAAAGGGTTAGAGCCAGTTATCCACAGCAGATCGCTGCCCTTGCTTTTATAAGCTTTACAGAAAAGCTTTAAATACTTTCCTTCTTTATTTTTATATTTGGCAGGAGGTGACGACGGGCAAAACCGCTGGAGATCTATTTATAAGGAAACGTTGGTTGGAAATTGACCTAGAGGCTTGCTTTCTCTAGAATCCCCGGTCTCTTAAAACGGGGGCCATTCCGGCCCGTTGTGGACGAACCAGGTAACACGACAATGAAACGTACTTTCCAACCAAGCACTATCAAACGCGCTCGTACCCACGGTTTCCGTGCTCGCATGGCTACCAAGAACGGTCGTGCCGTCCTGTCGCGTCGTCGCGCCAAAGGTCGTGCGCGTCTGGCAGTTTGATAATCCGGCACTGGAGGTGAGTCAGGACTTCAGTCGGGAAAAGCGTCTGCTTACTCCCCGGCATTTCAAGGCAGTCTTTGACTCCCCTACCGGCAAGGTTCCGGGGAAAAATCTCCTGCTCCTTGCGCGCAACAACGATCTTGATCACCCCCGTCTCGGGCTGGTTATCGGGAAAAAGAGCGTAAAGCTCTCCGTCGAGCGCAATCGCCTCAAACGTCTGATGCGCGAATCGTTCCGTCTGAACCAGGATTCACTGGTCGGTTGGGACATCGTTATCGTCGCGCGCAAAGGTTTGGGGGACGTAGAAAACCCCGAATTGATTCAGCATTTCGGCAAACTCTGGAAACGTCTGGCACGCAGCACGCCGGTACCAGTAGTCAAAACCGAAACTGTAGGGGTAGACAGTCCCGATGCGTAAACTGGCGCTCGTTCCGATCCAGTTTTACCGCTATGCCATCAGTCCGCTGATGGCCAGTCACTGTCGTTTCTACCCCAGTTGTTCCTGCTACGCGTTAGAAGCCATAGAAAATCATGGCCTTCTGCGCGGTGGCTGGCTGACCTTTCGTCGTTTAGGTCGCTGTCATCCGTGGAATCCCGGTGGTTATGACCCGGTTCCACCTATCCCTACCTCCCGTTCTTCTTCGATGGCCGAGTAATCATGGATATCAAACGCACGATCCTGATCGTCGCCCTGGCAATCGTGTCCTACGTTATGGTTCTTAAATGGAACCAGGACTATGGCCAGGCTGCCCTGCCGACTCAGAATGTTGCTTCCAGTACGACCGCACCGGGCCTACCGGATACGGCGACTGGCAAAAATGCTTCTGTCAGTGACGACATTCCACGCGCCGCAAGCGATACCAGTGCAACCGCTCCTGCTGAAACGCCGGTGGCTGCAAACAAAGACCTCATCCAGATCAAGACGGATGTGCTCAATCTGGCTATCGATCCCCAAGGTGGTGATGTTGCCCAGCTGACGCTGCCGCTGTATCCACGTCGCCAGGACCATCCGGAAATTCCCTTCCAGCTGTTCGATAACGGCAACGAGCGGACGTATCTGGCTCAAAGCGGTTTGATCGGCACAAACGGTCCGGACGCAAGTCCTGCCGGTCGTCCGGTTTACGCCTCGGAGAAGAAGACTTATCAACTGGCTGACGGTCAGGACCAAATGGTCGTTGACCTGAAGTTCAGCAAGGACGGCGTCAACTACATCAAGCGTTTCACTGTGAAACGTGGCCTGTATGACGTAACCGTTTCCTATCTGATCGACAACCAGAGCGCTCAGCCCTGGTCCGGTGCAATGTTCGCGCAATTGAAGCGTGACGCCAGCTCCGATCCTTCTTCCAGCACGGCCACCGGCACCGCGACTTACCTGGGCGCCGCCCTGTGGACAAGTAACGAGCCGTACAAGAAAGTGTCGATGAGCGACATGGACAAGGCTCAGCTCAAGGAAACCGTCACCGGTGGTTGGGTTGCCTGGTTGCAGCATTACTTCGTGACCGCATGGATTCCGGTCAAGGGCGAAAACAATATCGTCCAGACCCGAAAAGACAGCAAAGGCAACTACATTATCGGCTACACCGCACCGGCAATGACTGTTGCACCAGGTGCGAAAGCCGAGACCAGCGCTGTTCTGTACGCCGGTCCAAAAAGCCAGGCTGTGCTGAAAGAGTTGTCCCCAGGTCTGGAACTGACTGTCGACTACGGCATTCTGTGGTTCATTGCCCAGCCAATCTTCTGGTTGCTGCAACACATCCACGCGCTGGTCGGTAACTGGGGCTGGTCGATTATCTTCCTGACCATGCTGATCAAAGGGATCTTCTTCCCGTTGTCGGCAGCCAGCTACAAATCCATGGCCCGTATGCGCGCAGTGGCACCAAAACTGGCTGCGCTAAAAGAGCAACATGGTGATGACCGGCAGAAAATGTCGCAAGCCATGATGGAGCTGTACAAGAAAGAGAAGATCAATCCGCTGGGTGGTTGCTTGCCAATCCTCGTGCAGATGCCGGTTTTCCTCTCGTTGTACTGGGTTCTGCTGGAAAGCGTTGAAATGCGCCAAGCGCCGTTCATGCTGTGGATTACTGACCTGTCGATCAAGGATCCGTTCTTCATTCTGCCGATCATCATGGGTGCAACCATGTTCATCCAGCAGCAGTTGAACCCGACGCCTCCGGATCCGATGCAGGCTAAGGTCATGAAAATGATGCCAATCATCTTCACGTTCTTCTTCCTGTGGTTCCCGGCTGGTCTGGTGCTGTATTGGGTAGTGAACAACGTTTTGTCGATCGCCCAACAGTGGTACATCACGCGTAAGATCGAAGCGGCTACCAAAAAAGCCGAGGCGTAACTCACTCTGTGGGTAACCACTCAAAACGCCCCCTAGTGGGGCGTTTTGCTATCTGTCACTTTTGTCTGGAAACCGGTTTATGAGCGTTTCTCGTGAAACCATCGCCGCCGTCGCCACCGCTCAAGGTCGCGGCGGTGTAGGCATCGTCCGTATTTCCGGGCCGTTGGCGAGCATTGCGGCCAAGGCCTTCAGCGGTCGTGAACTCAAGCCGCGATTCGCCCACTACGGCCCGTTTTTCGATGAAAACGCAGAGGTGCTGGACCAAGGCATCGCCTTGTATTTCCCGGGACCGAACTCTTTCACCGGCGAAGATGTGCTGGAACTCCAGGGCCACGGCGGCCCGATAGTTCTCGATATGCTGCTCAAACGTTGTCTGGAACTGGGTTGCCGTCTGGCCCGTCCGGGTGAATTCAGCGAACGTGCATTCCTCAACGACAAACTCGACCTGGCCCAGGCCGAAGCCATCGCCGATTTGATCGAGGCAAGTTCTGCACAAGCGGCGCGAAATGCACTGCGTTCCTTGCAAGGCGCTTTTTCGGAACGTGTGCATAACCTCACTGAGCAATTGATTGGCCTGCGGATCTATGTCGAAGCGGCGATCGACTTCCCGGAAGAAGAGATCGACTTCCTTGCCGATGGCCACGTGCTGAGCATGCTCGACAAAGTGCGTGACGAGTTATCCACTGTGTTGCGCGAAGCCGGGCAAGGTGCCCTGTTGCGTGACGGCATGACGGTGGTCATCGCCGGCCGGCCTAATGCCGGTAAATCCAGCTTGCTGAACGCCCTGGCTGGACGAGAAGCTGCAATCGTGACCGAGATTGCCGGCACAACCCGGGACATTCTTCGCGAACACATCCACATCGATGGCATGCCGCTTCACGTTGTGGATACCGCTGGTCTGCGAGATACCGATGACCATGTGGAAAAAATAGGTGTGGAACGGGCGTTGAAAGCCATCGGCGAGGCAGATCGCGTGCTGCTGGTCGTCGATGCCACCGCTCCTGAAGCGCTTGATCCGTTCGCGTTATGGCCGGAGTTTCTTGAAACCCGCCCGGATCCGGCCAATGTCACGTTGATCCGTAACAAGGCTGACCTCACCGGAGAGACCATCGCCCTGGAAGTCAGTGAGGATGGCCACGTCACCATCAGCCTCAGCGCCAAGTCTGCAGGCGAGGGACTGGAATTGCTGCGTGACCACCTCAAGGCGTGCATGGGCTACGAGCAGACCTCAGAAAGCAGCTTCAGTGCACGCAGGCGTCACCTTGAAGCATTGCGTCATGCCAGCGCTTCCCTCGAGCACGGCCGTGCTCAACTGACCCTGGCAGGTGCCGGTGAATTGCTGGCAGAGGATTTGCGCCAGGCTCAACACGCTTTGGGTGAAATCACGGGTGCTTTCAGCTCCGATGATCTGCTGGGACGAATCTTTTCCAGCTTCTGCATCGGTAAATAGTCTTTCCGTTGTCCACAGACAGGCCATTCGCGCCTGTCTGTTCCCTCCATTCTCTTAAAACTTCCTTCAGTGCCGAGCATATTCTTTCTGCTTGAGCGGACTTTCCGTGTGCGGAATTTGTTCGTTCATCACTTTTCTGTGGATTAAGCCCTGTGAGTAACTGCCACTAAGGGCAGTTGATAACAGGGCCTCAAAACTGAAGATAACCGCCCCTGTGGATAACCACCCCTTTCATCCACAGGCTTAAACCGGTTATCCAAAGGTCTCCCTGGCACATGACCACAGGCTTTTGAATCTCTGTACATATTGAATATAAAGGCCTATAGAGATCTATCCACAGAAAACAGTCTCAGTAGAAATAAACATAAAAACAAAAATTTAATAAATTTCTCTCTTTTTAATTTCTATAACCCCGATTTCTCCACAGCTGGTTAAATTTTGTGCAAAGGGTTCTTTAGGAAGGGCGAAGTCCCTATACTTGCCGCCCAGGTCCAGAAACCTGAGCTCAAACTATTCCTGATTACCTAACTGAAGCAGGCACGAGGTGCGTGGTGGATTTCCCTTCCCGTTTTGAAGTGATCGTCATCGGCGGCGGTCATGCCGGTACCGAGGCAGCACTGGCCTCAGCACGTATGGGGGCGAAAACCCTGTTGCTGACGCATAACGTGGAAACCCTCGGTGCCATGAGTTGCAACCCTGCCATTGGCGGGATCGGCAAAAGCCATCTGGTGAAAGAAATTGATGCCCTCGGCGGCGCGATGGCCATGGCGACCGATAAAGGTGGAATCCAGTTCCGCGTATTGAACAGCCGCAAAGGCCCGGCCGTGCGTGCAACTCGCGCTCAGGCAGACCGAATTCTGTACAAGGCCGCTGTCCGCGAAGCATTGGAAAACCAGCCGAACCTGTGGATATTTCAACAAGCTGCTGATGACCTGATCGTCGAGCAGGAACAAGTACGTGGTGTCGTCACCCAAATGGGCCTGCGGTTCTTCGCGGATTCGGTGGTATTGACCACGGGCACTTTCCTCGGTGGACTTATCCACATCGGAATGCAGAACTATTCCGGTGGTCGCGCCGGAGATCCGCCATCGATTGCCTTGGCTCACCGTCTGCGTGAATTGCCATTGCGTGTTGGCCGCTTGAAAACCGGTACGCCGCCGCGCATCGACGGTCGATCCGTGGATTTCTCGGTCATGACCGAGCAAGCCGGCGATACGCCGATACCGGTAATGTCGTTCATGGGTTCCAAAGAGCAGCATCCGAAACAGGTCAGCTGCTGGATTACCCACACTAACGCTCGTACCCACGAAATCATTGCCTCGAACCTTGATCGTTCGCCGATGTATTCCGGTGTGATCGAAGGCATTGGCCCGCGTTATTGCCCATCGATCGAAGACAAGATCCACCGCTTTGCCGACAAGGAAAGCCACCAGGTCTTCATCGAGCCAGAAGGTTTGACCACTCACGAGTTGTACCCGAACGGGATATCCACATCCTTGCCGTTCGATGTGCAATTGCAGATCGTGCAATCGATCCGCGGCATGGAAAACGCTCACATTGTTCGTCCGGGCTACGCCATCGAGTACGACTACTTCGACCCGCGTGACCTGAAGTACAGCCTGGAAACCAAAGTCATCGGCGGTCTGTTCTTCGCCGGACAAATCAACGGCACCACCGGCTATGAAGAAGCCGGCGCCCAAGGTTTGCTGGCCGGAGCCAACGCCGCATTGCGTGCTCAGGGCAAAGATGCCTGGTGCCCGCGTCGTGACGAGGCGTATATCGGAGTGTTGGTCGACGACCTGATTACGTTGGGTACTCAGGAACCGTATCGGATGTTCACATCCCGTGCCGAGTACCGCCTGATACTGCGCGAAGACAACGCCGATCTGCGTTTGACCGAAAAAGGTCGAGAGCTGGGTCTGGTGGATGACGTGCGATGGGCGGCTTTCTGCAAGAAACGCGAAAGCATCGATCTGGAAGAACAACGGCTGAAAAGTACCTGGGTTCGCCCGGGCACCGAACAGGGCGATGCCATTGCCGAAAAATTCGGCACGCCGCTGACTCACGAATACAACTTGCTCAACCTCTTGAGCCGTCCAGAAATCGACTACGCTGGTCTGATCGCTGTGACCGGTGGGGGCGCAGAAGATCCACAGGTCGCCGAGCAGGTTGAAATCAAGACCAAATACGCCGGTTACATCGATCGTCAGCAGGATGAAATCGCCCGTCTGCGGGCCAGTGAAGACACAAAACTGCCTGTGGATATCGATTACACGAACATTTCCGGTCTCTCCAAAGAGATCCAGAGCAAGCTCGGTGCGACCCGGCCGGAAACCTTGGGCCAGGCGTCGCGTATACCGGGTGTCACGCCAGCAGCCATTTCGCTGTTGATGATTCATTTGAAAAAACGCGGCGCGGGCCGTCAGTTGGAGCAAAGCGCTTGAGTTCGTTGGTCACCTCGCAACACGCCGAAGAGTTATCCACAGGTGCTCGCCAGCTCGGTGTCACACTGACAGAAACCCAGCACGCGCAGTTGCTGGGTTACCTGGCCCTGTTGATCAAATGGAACAAGGCCTACAACCTCACCGCTGTGCGCGATCCCGACGAAATGGTCTCGCGTCACTTGCTCGATAGTTTGAGCGTGATGTCGTTCATCGAAAACGGTCGCTGGCTCGACGTTGGCAGCGGCGGTGGGATGCCGGGTATTCCGTTGGCAATCCTGTTTCCAGACTCGCAAGTGACCTGCCTGGACAGCAACGGCAAGAAAACCCGCTTCCTGACCCAGGTCAAACTCGAACTCAAACTGGATAACCTGCAAGTTATCCACAGTCGCGTCGAAGCCTTTCAGCCTGCCCAGCCGTTCAACGGGATCATTTCCCGAGCGTTCAGCAGCATGGAAAACTTCAGCAACTGGACGCGCCACCTCGGCGACGCCGATACACGATGGTTGGCAATGAAGGGCGTTCATCCCGCCGATGAGCTGGTAGCATTGCCGGCAGACTTCCACCTCGATAGCGAACACGCCCTGGCCGTTCCTGGTTGCCAAGGCCAACGCCATCTGCTGATACTGCGCCGCACGGCATGATTGGGAACACAAGCAAGAATGGCTAAGGTATTCGCGATTGCGAACCAAAAGGGTGGTGTGGGTAAAACCACCACCTGCATCAACCTCGCAGCTTCACTGGTTGCTACCAAGCGCCGGGTGCTGTTGATCGATCTCGATCCACAGGGCAACGCCACCATGGGTAGCGGTGTGGATAAACACGGCCTGGAAAATTCGGTTTACGACCTGCTGATCGGCGAGTGCGACCTGGCCCAGGCCATGCACTATTCCGAGCACGGTGGTTACCAATTGCTGCCGGCCAACCGCGACCTGACCGCGGCCGAAGTGGTTCTGCTGGAAATGCAGATGAAGGAAAGCCGCTTGCGCAGCGCGTTGGCGCCGATCCGTGAAAACTACGATTACATTTTGATCGACTGCCCGCCGTCTCTGTCGATGCTGACACTGAACGCTCTGGTCGCGGCTGACGGGGTCATTATCCCCATGCAGTGCGAGTACTTTGCCCTTGAAGGCTTGAGCGACCTTGTGGATAACATCAAGCGCATCGCTGAACTGCTGAACCCGAACCTGAAAGTCGAAGGCTTGTTGCGAACGATGTACGACCCGCGCCTGAGCCTGATGAATGACGTATCGGCTCAGCTCAAAGAACACTTCGGCGAGCAGCTCTACGACACGGTCATTCCGCGCAACATCCGTTTGGCCGAAGCGCCAAGCTATGGCATGCCGGCGCTGGCGTACGACAAAACATCACGGGGCGCCATTGCCTATCTGGCATTGGCGGGCGAGATGGTTCGCCGTCAGCGCAAAAACTCACGCACCGCCGCTGCTCAGGCAAATTAAGGAATCCCCATGGCCGTCAAGAAACGAGGTCTCGGACGTGGACTGGATGCACTGCTGAGCGGTCCGACTGTCAGCTCGCTGGAAGAGCAGGCGGTACAAGCCGATCAGCGTGAGCTGCAGCATTTGCCCCTGGACCTGATCCAGCGCGGAAAGTACCAACCGCGTCGGGACATGGACCCGCAGGCACTGGAAGAACTGGCGCAGTCGATCAAGGCCCAGGGCGTGATGCAGCCGATCGTGGTCCGTCCGATTGGTAGCGGCCGCTTCGAAATCATTGCCGGCGAACGCCGCTGGCGGGCCAGCCAGCAGGCTGGCCAGGAAACCATACCGGCGATGGTGCGCGATGTACCGGATGAAACCGCCATCGCCATGGCGCTGATCGAGAACATTCAGCGCGAAGACCTCAATCCGATCGAAGAAGCGGTCGCTCTGCAGCGTTTGCAGCAGGAATTCCAGCTGACTCAGCAGCAAGTGGCCGAAGCGGTGGGCAAGTCCCGCGTGACCGTGGCCAACCTGCTACGCTTGATCGCGTTGCCGGAAGTCATCAAAACCATGCTCTCCCACGGCGACCTGGAAATGGGTCATGCACGTGCTTTGCTGGGTTTGCCGGAGAATCAACAGGTGGAAGGGGCGCGACATGTTGTCGCACGTGGGCTGACGGTGCGCCAGACTGAGGCACTGGTTCGCCAGTGGTTGAGTGGCAAACAGGAGCCTGCCGAACCGGTAAAACCGGACCCGGATATCGCCCGACTCGAGCAGCGCCTGGCTGAGCGCCTAGGCTCTGCGGTGCAGATCCGACACGGAAAGAAGGGGAAGGGGCAGTTGGTGATCGGTTACAACTCCCTCGATGAGCTTCAAGGTGTGCTTGCACACATTCGCTGAAACATTTCCACATGTAGCGAGCAGTCGGAAATCACTACCTGACAGTTGAATAGGGGCAGAACCGCCCCTATACTCTGCGCGCATTTTGTCGGCACAAATTATGCCAAGTTATTGAATTCTGGCAGCCGACCATTGGGGAGCAATTGTGATGGAAAGCCGCACGCCAAACCGCTTGCCGTTCCATCGCCTGGCAGTTTTTCCGGTGTTGATGGCTCAGTTTGTCGTTCTGCTGATCGCCGCTTTGGCGCTTTGGCAATGGCACGGAGTCGTTGCCGGGTACTCGGGACTTTGCGGAGGCCTGATAGCCTTGCTGCCCAATGTGTATTTCGCTCACAGGGCATTTCGGTTTTCCGGCGCCCGAGCAGCTCAAGCCATCGTTCGGTCTTTTTATGCCGGCGAGGCGGGCAAACTGATTTTGACGGCAGTGCTCTTTGCATTGACGTTCGCAGGTGTGAAGCCATTGGCGCCGCTAGCTGTATTCGGCGTCTTCGTGTTGACCCAACTGGTCAGCTGGTTCGCGCCCCTGCTGATGAGAACAAGACTTTCGAGACCTTAGGGCGTTTGAGGCAACCATGGCAGAAACAACCGCTTCGGGCTATATCCAGCACCACTTGCAGAACCTGACCTTCGGTCAGCACCCAACCGGCGGGTGGGGTTTTGCCCACACCGCAGCAGAAGCCAAAGAAATGGGCTTCTGGGCTTTCCACGTCGATACTCTCGGCTGGTCGGTCGCTTTGGGTCTGATCTTCGTTCTTCTTTTCCGCATGGCGGCAAAGAAAGCGACTTCCGGTCAGCCTGGTGCTTTGCAGAACTTCGTTGAAGTATTGGTCGAATTCGTCGATGGCAGCGTGAAAGACAGCTTCCATGGCCGTAGCCCGGTGATTGCACCGCTGGCACTGACCATCTTCGTCTGGGTCTTCCTGATGAACGCCGTCGACCTGATCCCGGTCGACTGGATTCCTCAACTGGCCATCCTGATCACTGGCGATGCGCACATTCCGTTCCGTGCCGTATCGACCACTGACCCGAACGCTACCCTGGGCATGGCCCTGTCGGTGTTCGCGCTGATCATTTTCTACAGCATCAAGGTCAAGGGCATCGGCGGCTTCATTGGCGAACTGACCCTGCACCCGTTCGGCAGCAAGAACATCTTCGTTCAAGCCTTGCTGATTCCGGTGAACTTCCTGCTGGAGTTCGTGACGCTGATTGCCAAACCTATCTCCCTGGCACTGCGTCTGTTCGGCAACATGTACGCCGGCGAGCTGGTCTTCATTCTGATTGCTGTGATGTTCGGCAGCGGTCTGCTCTGGCTTAGCGGCCTGGGCGTAGTTCTGCAGTGGGCGTGGGCTGTGTTCCACATCCTGATCATCACCCTGCAGGCGTTTATCTTCATGATGCTGACCATCGTTTACCTGTCGATGGCACACGAAGAGAACCATTAAGACCAGTCTCGACTGGTCTGATGTCCCACTCGGTCAAACGAGTGGGGGCCCGAACAGGGCTATGAAACGATTTGTTTTACCGCTTTAAAATCTAAAAAACCTAAACCATACGACGTAAAAGTCGGGAGGAAAGATGGAAACTGTAGTTGGTCTAACCGCTATCGCTGTTGCACTGTTGATCGGCCTGGGCGCACTGGGTACCGCAATTGGTTTCGGCCTGTTGGGCGGCAAGTTCCTGGAAGGCGCAGCGCGTCAGCCAGAAATGGTTCCAATGCTGCAAGTCAAAATGTTCATCGTTGCCGGTCTGCTCGACGCCGTAACCATGATCGGTGTTGGTATCGCTCTGTTCTTCACCTTCGCGAACCCATTCGTTGGTCAACTCGCTGGCTAATCACTCGAACCTTCGAGTGATTGGTTTGATGTGCAACGAACGAGCGAGGTGTTGGCGTGAACATTAATGCAACCCTGATTGGCCAGTCCGTTGCGTTCTTCATTTTTGTACTGTTTTGCATGAAGTTCGTGTGGCCTCCGGTCATCGCGGCTTTGCACGAACGTCAGAAGAAGATCGCGGATGGACTGGACGCTGCCGCCCGAGCAGCTCGCGACCTGGAGTTGGCCCAAGATAAAGCGGGTCAACAACTGCGCGAAGCTAAGGCTCAGGCAGCTGAAATCATTGAGCAAGCCAAGAAACGCGGTAACCAGATCGTTGAAGAGGCTGTTGAAAAAGCCCGTATCGACGCTGACCGTGTGAAGGTTCAGGCTCAGGCCGAGATCGAGCAGGAACTGAACAGTGTCAAAGACGCGCTGCGTGCCCAACTGGGTGCACTGGCCGTCGGCGGCGCCGAGAAGATCCTGGGTGCCACAATCGATCAAAACGCGCACGCGGAGCTGGTAAACAAACTGGCTGCTGAAATTTAAGCGAGGGCGATCATGGCAGAATTGACCACGTTGGCCCGACCTTACGCTAAGGCAGCCTTCGAGCACGCCCAGGCCCACCAGCAACTGGCCTCTTGGTCAGCCATGCTCGGCCTGGCTGCAGCAGTGTCGCAAGACGACACCATGCAGCGCGTGCTCAAGGCCCCGCGACTGACGAGCGCAGACAAGGCCGCCACGTTTATTGACGTGTGCGGCGACAAGTTTGATGCGAAGGCACAAAACTTCATCAACGTCGTTGCCGAAAACGACCGTCTCCCGCTTTTGCCGGAGATTTCCGCTCTGTTCGACCTGTACAAGGCTGAACAAGAGAAGTCGGTAGACGTTGAAGTGACCAGTGCTTTCGCATTGAACCAAGAACAGCAAGACAAACTCGCCAAGGTTCTCAGTGCACGACTCAACCGGGAAGTGCGCCTGCAAGTCGAGGAAGACAAATCCCTTATCGGGGGTATTGTCATCCGCGCCGGCGACCTGGTTATCGATGGCTCGGTTCGCGGCAAACTCGCGAACCTTGCCGAAGCATTGAAATCTTGAGTTTGAAGGGGCAGCAGAGCAATGCAGCAACTCAATCCTTCCGAAATAAGTGAAATTATCAAGGGCCGCATCGACAAGCTCGATGTGACCTCCCAAGCCCGTAACGAAGGCACTGTCGTCAGCGTATCTGACGGTATCGTGCGGATTCACGGTCTGGCCGACGTCATGTACGGCGAGATGATCGAGTTTCCGGGCGGCGTCTTCGGCATGGCTCTCAACCTGGAGCAAGACTCCGTAGGTGCCGTTGTATTGGGCTCCTACCAGTCTCTGGCTGAAGGCATGAGCGCCAAGTGCACCGGCCGCATCCTTGAAGTTCCGGTGGGTAAGGAACTGCTGGGTCGCGTAGTCGACGCACTGGGTAACCCTGTTGACGGCAAAGGTCCACTGAACAACACCGAGACCGATGCGGTCGAGAAAGTTGCTCCAGGCGTGATCTGGCGTAAGTCGGTAGACCAGCCTGTACAGACTGGCTATAAGGCTGTCGATGCCATGATCCCTGTCGGCCGTGGCCAGCGTGAGCTGATCATCGGTGACCGTCAGATCGGTAAAACCGCTCTGGCGATCGACGCGATCATCAACCAGAAAGACAGCGGGATTTTCTGCGTCTACGTGGCTATCGGTCAGAAACAATCGACCATCGCCAACGTGGTTCGCAAGCTGGAAGAAAACGGCGCACTGGCTAACACCATCGTCGTGGCAGCGAGCGCTTCGGAATCTGCAGCACTGCAATTCCTCGCGCCGTACTCCGGTTGCACCATGGGTGAATTCTTCCGCGACCGCGGTGAAGACGCGCTGATCGTTTATGACGATCTGTCCAAGCAAGCAGTGGCTTACCGCCAGATTTCCCTGCTGCTGCGCCGTCCACCAGGCCGTGAAGCTTACCCAGGCGACGTGTTCTATCTCCACTCCCGTCTGCTGGAGCGCGCATCCCGCGTTTCGGAAGAGTACGTAGAGAAGTTCACCAACGGCGCAGTGACCGGCAAAACCGGTTCCCTGACCGCACTGCCGATCATCGAAACCCAGGCTGGCGACGTTTCCGCGTTCGTTCCGACCAACGTGATTTCCATCACCGACGGTCAGATCTTCCTGGAATCGGCCATGTTCAACTCCGGGATCCGTCCTGCTGTGAACGCCGGTGTTTCGGTATCCCGTGTGGGTGGTGCCGCTCAGACCAAGATCATCAAGAAGCTCTCCGGTGGTATTCGTACCGCTCTGGCTCAGTACCGTGAACTGGCGGCATTCGCCCAGTTCGCTTCTGATCTGGACGAAGCGACCCGTAAGCAACTTGAGCATGGTCAGCGCGTTACCGAGCTGATGAAGCAGAAGCAATACGCACCAATGTCGATCGCTGACATGGCGCTGTCGCTGTATGCCGCTGAGCGTGGGTTCCTGACTGACGTTGAAATCGCCAAGATCGGCAGCTTCGAACAAGCGCTGATTGCTTTCTTCAACCGCGATCACGCCGATTTGATGGCGAAGATCAACGTGAAGGGTGACTTCAATGACGAAATCGACGCTGGCATGAAAGCCGGTATCGAGAAGTTCAAGGCCACCCAAACCTGGTAAGCCGCAGCGGGGGCCGCAAGGCTCCCGCTTGCTAACCTGATAGGTGTTACATGGCAGGCGCAAAAGAGATTCGCAGTAAGATTGCGAGCATCAAAAGCACGCAAAAGATTACCAGCGCCATGGAAAAAGTGGCGGTCAGTAAAATGCGCAAGGCACAAATGCGCATGGCTGCTAGCCGTCCTTACGCGGAGCGCATCCGCCAGGTTATTGGTCATTTGGCCAACGCCAACCCGGAATATCGCCACCCGTTCATGATCGACCGTGAAATCAAGCGCGTCGGTTACGTTGTGGTGAGCAGTGACCGTGGTCTGTGTGGTGGCTTGAACACCAACCTGTTCAAGGCTCTGGTCAAGGACATGGCGGTAAACCGCGAAAACGGCGTCGAGATCGATCTGTGTGTTGTGGGTAGCAAGGGTGCGGCTTTCTTCCGCAACTTCGGCGGTAACGTCGTAGCAGCTATCAGCCACCTGGGTGAAGAGCCGTCGATCAATGACCTGATCGGCAGCGTCAAGGTGATGCTGGATGCCTACCTGGACGGCCGTATTGATCGCCTGTCCGTGGTGTCCAACAAGTTCATCAACACCATGACGCAAACGCCTACCGTGGAGCAGTTGATTCCACTGGTGGCAACCCCGGATCAAGGACTCAAGCACCACTGGGATTATCTGTACGAACCGGACGCCAAAGAGCTGCTAGACGGCTTGATGGTCCGCTACGTGGAATCGCAGGTCTACCAGGCGGTGGTCGAGAACAACGCGGCTGAACAGGCTGCGCGGATGATCGCGATGAAGAACGCTACCGACAACGCCGGTGATTTGATCAGCGATTTGCAGCTGGTCTACAACAAGGCGCGTCAGGCTGCGATCACCCAAGAGATCTCGGAAATCGTCGGCGGCGCTGCCGCGGTTTAACGGTTCAAATATTCAGAGGATCCAGCTATGAGTAGCGGACGTATCGTTCAAATCATCGGCGCCGTTATCGACGTGGAATTTCCACGCGACAGCGTACCGAGCATCTACAACGCGCTGAAAGTAGTGAGCGCGGCCGAAACCACCCTGGAAGTTCAGCAACAGCTGGGCGACGGCGTGGTTCGTACCATTGCGATGGGTTCCACCGAGGGCTTGAAGCGCGGTCTGGAAGTCACTGACTCTGGCACTGCCATTTCCGTACCAGTCGGTAAAGCGACTCTGGGCCGGATCATGGACGTACTGGGCAACCCGATCGACGAAGCTGGCCCGATCGACACCGAAGAGCGCTGGGGCATTCACCGTCCTGCGCCAACCTTCGCTGAACAAGCGGGCGGCAACGACCTGCTGGAAACCGGCATCAAGGTTATCGACTTGGTTTGCCCGTTCGCCAAGGGTGGTAAAGTTGGTCTGTTCGGTGGTGCCGGTGTGGGCAAAACCGTAAACATGATGGAACTGATCCGTAACATCGCCATCGAGCACAGCGGTTACTCCGTGTTCGCCGGTGTGGGTGAGCGTACTCGTGAGGGTAACGACTTCTACCACGAGATGAAGGATTCCAACGTTCTGGACAAAGTGGCACTGGTTTACGGTCAGATGAACGAGCCGCCAGGTAACCGTCTGCGCGTAGCACTGACCGGCCTGACCATGGCCGAGAAGTTCCGTGACGAAGGTAACGACGTTCTGCTGTTCGTCGACAACATCTATCGTTACACCCTGGCCGGTACTGAAGTATCCGCACTGCTGGGCCGTATGCCTTCCGCAGTAGGTTACCAGCCGACCCTGGCCGAAGAGATGGGTACTCTGCAAGAGCGTATCACTTCGACCAAAAACGGTTCGATCACCTCGATCCAGGCGGTATACGTACCGGCGGATGACTTGACTGACCCGTCGCCAGCGACCACCTTCGCCCACTTGGACGCCACTGTCGTTCTGTCCCGTGACATCGCTTCCCTGGGTATCTACCCGGCGGTCGATCCACTCGACTCGACTTCGCGTCAGCTGGACCCGAACGTGATCGGCCAGGACCACTACGACACCGCTCGCGGTGTACAGTATGTTCTGCAGCGTTACAAAGAACTGAAGGACATCATTGCGATCCTGGGTATGGACGAGCTGTCGGAAGCCGACAAGCAGTTGGTAAACCGTGCTCGTAAGATCCAGCGTTTCTTGTCGCAGCCGTTCTTCGTGGCTGAAGTCTTCACCGGTGCTTCGGGTAAATACGTTTCCCTGAAAGACACCATTGCTGGCTTCAAAGGCATCCTCAACGGTGACTACGACCACCTGCCAGAACAAGCGTTCTACATGGTCGGCGGCATCGAAGAAGCGATCGAGAAAGCCAAGAAACTGTAATCCCGGCGCCCGGCAACGGGCGCTAATTTAGGTTGAGGCAATCAGATGGCTATGACAGTCCATTGCGATATCGTCAGTGCGGAAGGAGAAATCTTTTCCGGCCTGGTCGAAATGGTGATTGCGCACGGTGCACTGGGTGATCTTGGTATCGCCCTGGGCCACGCGCCGCTGATCACTAATCTCAAGCCTGGCCCGATCCGCCTGGTCAAGCAGGGCGGGGAAGAGGAGGTGTATTACATCTCCGGTGGTTTCCTCGAGGTTCAGCCGAACATGGTCAAGGTTCTTGCCGACACCGTGCAACGTGCTGCCGACCTGGACGAAGCCTCCGCTCAGGAAGCCGTTAAGGCTGCCGAGAAGGCCTTGCATGAGCGAGGCGCGGAATTCGATTACGGTTCTGCTGCCGCACGTCTGGCCGAGGCTGCAGCTCAGCTGCGCACCGTCCAGCAGATCCGCAAGAAGTTCGGCCACTAACAGGCCATCACTTGTTGCGCGGTTGATTAAAAAGGGTAGCCTCGGCTACCCTTTTTTCTTTTTCGATGTTCACCACTTGGTCGCAGCCGCTGACCACCCAGGATTGGTAGCCAGTCATGTCTCTTGAAATCGTAATCCTCGCTGCTGGTCAGGGCACTCGCATGCGCTCGGCGTTGCCGAAAGTTCTGCATCCGATTGCCGGCAACTCGATGCTTGGCCATGTTATCCACAGCGCGCGGCAACTTGATCCGCAGCGCATCCACGTGGTGATTGGTCATGGTGCCGACGCCGTACGTGAGCGTCTCGCGGCGGATGATCTGAATTTCGTCCTGCAGGACAAACAGCTGGGTACTGGCCACGCGGTTGCTCAAGCGGTGCCATTCATTGAGTCCGACACCGTTTTGATTCTCTACGGTGACGTGCCGTTGATCGAAGTCGAGACCCTTGAGCGCCTGCTCAAGCAGGTTGCGCCGCAGCAATTGGGCTTGCTGACCGTCGAACTGGACGACCCTACCGGCTACGGCCGCATCGTCCGTGATGCCGCTGGCAAAGTTACGGCCATCGTCGAGCAGAAAGACGCCAACGAAGCCGAGCGCGCAATATCCGAAGGCAACACCGGTATCCTCGCGCTGCCCTTTGCGCAATTGGGCGGGTGGATGAGCCGTCTCTCCAACAACAACGCACAGGGCGAGTACTACCTGACCGACGTGATTGCCATGGCGGTCAGCGATGGTCTGCTGGTGGCCACCGAGCAGCCTCACGATGCCATGGAAGTACAGGGGGCCAATGATCGCAAACAGCTCGCTGAGCTGGAGCGTCACTATCAACTGCGCGCGGGTCGTCGTTTGATGGCCCAAGGCGTCACCCTGCGCGACCCGGCCCGTTTCGACGTGCGCGGTGAAGTTATGGTCGGGCGCGATGTGCTGATCGATATCAACGTGATTCTCGAAGGCAAAGTTGTCATCGAGGACGACGTGGTGATCGGCCCGAATTGCGTGATCAAGGACAGCACCCTGCGTAAAGGCGTGGTGATCAAGGCCAACAGTCACATCGAAGGCGCGATCCTTGGCGAAGGCAGCGATGCCGGACCGTTCGCACGTTTGCGTCCGGGTACTGTGCTGGAGGCTCGCGCGCATGTGGGTAACTTTGTCGAACTGAAGAACGCTCATATGGGTGAGGGCGCCAAGGCCGGGCACTTGACGTACTTGGGCGATGCCGAAATCGGCGCGCGTACCAATATCGGCGCGGGTACCATCACGTGCAATTACGACGGTGCCAATAAATGGAAGACCGTTTTGGGTGAGGATGTCTTCATCGGTTCCAATAATTCATTGGTGGCGCCTGTGGATATCTCTAGCGGTGCAACCACTGCGGCCGGAACGACCATCACGCAGAATGTGGATAAAGATCAACTGGCCGTTGGCCGTGCCCGTCAGAAGAACATCGACGGCTGGAAGCGGCCGGAAAAGATCAAGAAGAGCTGAGTTATCCACAATGCTTTTAGGAGCGAGCTTGCTCGCGATGAACCTGAGAACGCTCTGGAGTGTCTGTCTCCCCGCGTCATCGTTCACGCCCATCGCGAGCAAGCTCGCTCCTACAAATCCAAAGAATCTTTTTGTCGCGTCTCGCTTGACGAAGTTTCGCTAATAGGTTTTGATTGCTTTCGTTTTCTTTCGAATCGAAACTTACCAGATCATGTCGAAACGCAATACACCGCAACGCCGCCACAATATCCTCGCCTTGCTCAACGAGCAGGGCGAAGTCAGTGTGGATGAGCTGGCCAAGCGTTTCGAAACCTCGGAAGTTACGATTCGCAAGGATCTGGCGGCACTCGAAAGCAACGGGTTGTTGCTGCGCCGTTACGGCGGTGCCATCACGATGCCTCAGGAATTGGTTACCGACATCGGTCAGACAGTTTCCAGATACAAGCAAGCCATCGCCCGCGCTGCTGTCACGCGGATTCGCGAGCATGCGCGGATCATCATCGACAGCGGCAGCACCACTGCGGCGATGATCCCCGAACTGGGTCAACAACCGGGTCTGGTGGTAATGACCAATTCCCTGCATGTCGCCAATGCCTTGAGCGAACTCGAGCATGAGCCGGTGCTGCTGATGACGGGCGGCACCTGGGACCCGCATTCTGAATCCTTTCAGGGGCAGGTCGCCGAGCAGGTACTCCGTTCCTACGATTTCGACCAGTTGTTCATCGGTGCCGATGGCATCGACTTGGTGCGCGGAACCACCACCTTCAATGAATTGCTGGGACTGAGCCGCGTGATGGCCGATGTCGCCCGTGAAGTGATCGTGATGGTCGAGGCTGACAAGATCGGCCGCAAGATTCCCAATCTGGAACTGCCATGGAGCAGTGTCCATACCCTCATTACCGATGATCGCCTGCCGCTTGAAGCACGTGATCAGATTCAGGCCCGCGGAATCAATTTGATTTGCGCGGCTGTCAGTCAGGAGAAATAGCATGTGTGGAATTGTCGGCGCAGTCGCAGAACGTAACATCACCGCCATCCTGCTCGAAGGCCTCAAACGCCTGGAATACCGTGGCTATGACAGCGCCGGTGTGGCGGTGTTTACCAATGACGCGAAGATTGAGCGCATGCGTCGCCCAGGCAAAGTCAGCGAGCTGGAACTGGCACTTGAAGCCGAGCCGCTGCTCGGTCGCCTCGGTATCGCCCACACTCGCTGGGCCACCCACGGTGCGCCGTGCGAGCGTAATGCGCACCCGCATTTCTCCGGTGATCTGGCAGTGGTACACAACGGCATCATCGAGAACCACGAAGCCCTGCGTGAACAACTCACAGCGCTGGGTTATGTGTTTACCTCGGACACCGACACCGAAGTCATCGCCCACCTGCTGAACCACAAACTCAAGGATCTGCACGATCTGACCGTCGCCCTCAAGGCCACCGTTAAAGAGCTGCATGGTGCTTACGGTCTGGCCGTGATCAGCGCCGATCAACCGGATCGCCTGGTCGCCGCCCGCAGTGGTAGTCCATTGGTGATTGGTCTGGGTCTGGGGGAAAACTTCCTCGCTTCCGACCAGTTGGCCCTGCGTCAGGTCACTGACCGCTTCATGTACCTGGAAGAAGGCGATATCGCCGAGATTCGTCGCGATAGCGTGCAAATCTGGGACGTCAGCGGCAACCCCGTTACACGTGAAACCGTGCAGTATCGCGATGGCGCCGAAGCGGCTGACAAAGGCGAATTCCGCCACTTCATGCTTAAGGAAATCCACGAACAACCGGCCGTTGTGCAGCGCACCCTCGAAGGTCGCCTGAGCTCGAACGGCGTGCTGGTACAGGCGTTCGGTCCACAGGCCGCCGAGTTGTTCGCCAAAGTGCGTAACGTGCAGATCGTCGCTTGCGGCACCAGCTACCACGCCGGCATGGTTGCCCGTTACTGGCTCGAAGAGCTGGCCGGCATCCCGTGCCAGGTCGAAGTCGCCAGCGAATTCCGCTACCGCAAAGTGGTGGTGCAGCCCGACACCCTGTTCGTGACCATTTCCCAGTCCGGCGAAACCGCCGACACCCTGGCTGCGTTGCGCAACGCCAAGGAACTGGGCTTCCTCGCCAGCCTGGCCATTTGCAACGTCGGCATCAGCTCGCTGGTGCGTGAATCCGACCTGACTTTGCTGACCCAGGCCGGTCGCGAAATCGGCGTGGCCTCTACTAAAGCCTTCACCACACAGCTGGTCGGTCTGCTGTTGTTGACCCTGTCTCTGGGTCAGGTCCACGGCACGCTGGCGAAAGGTGTTGAAGCCGCTCTTGTTGAAGAACTTCGTCGTCTGCCGACCCGCTTGGGTGAAGCCTTGGCCATGGAAAGCACGGTGGAGAAAATCGCCGAGCTGTTCGCCGAGAAGAACCACACGTTGTTCCTCGGTCGTGGCGCGCAATTCCCGGTGGCGATGGAAGGGGCACTCAAGCTCAAGGAAATCTCCTACATCCACGCTGAAGCCTACCCGGCCGGTGAGCTGAAACATGGTCCGTTGGCGCTTGTGGATAACGACATGCCGGTGGTGACCGTGGCGCCGAATAACGAGCTGCTGGAGAAGTTGAAGTCCAACCTCCAGGAAGTCCGCGCCCGTGGCGGCCAACTGATCGTCTTCGCCGACGAACAAGCGGGCATGACCAATGGGGAAGGCACGCATGTGGTGCAAATGCCGCACATCCACAACACCCTGTCGCCGATCCTCTACACCATCCCGCTGCAGTTGCTGTCCTACTACGTCGCGGTGTTGAAAGGCACCGACGTTGACCAGCCGCGAAACCTGGCGAAGTCGGTGACGGTGGAATAAGTTATCCACAGCTGATCCAAGGGGCGAGGTCCTGTTTATTCACAGGACCCTGCCCCTTTTACATTTGGCTCAGAATTTTTCCGGGATCAATCGCAACGGATAATCCGGTTCTCGATAGCCGCCCGGCTTCTGGCGCTTGGGCAACTTCACGGCTTCCCTCGGAACATCCTCGTAGGGAATGCGACTGAGCAGGTCGGTGATGATGTTCAGTCGAGCACGTCGCTTGTCATTCGAGTTGGCCACAAACCACGGAGCATGGTCGGTGTCGGTCATCTTGAACATGTCATCCCGGGCGCGGGAATAGTCATACCAGCGACTGTAGGACTTGAGGTCCATGCCGGTCAGCTTCCAGATTTTACGTCCATCCTTGATGCGAGCCTGGAGCCGTCGTGTCTGCTCCTCCTGGCTGACCTCCAACCAGTACTTGATCAGGATGACCCCCGAATCGACGATCGCACGTTCCACCAGGGGGATAGATTTCAGGAAACGGGCGACCTGCTCTTTGGTGCAAAACCCCATTACGCGCTCAACGCCCGCACGGTTGTACCAACTGCGATCGAAGATCACCACTTCGCCAGCCGCCGGCAGATGCGGCAGGTAGCGTTGCACATACATCTGGCTTTTCTCGCGTTCGGTTGGCGCGGTCAACGCTATCACCCGAAAAATACGCGGACTTACCCGTTCGGTCAGCGCCTTTATTGTCCCTCCCTTTCCGGCCCCGTCGCGCCCCTCAAAAACGATACACACCTTGATGCCCTTGTGCCGCACCCACTCCTGCAGCTTGACTGTTTCGACGTGCAGTTCGCGTAGCGCTTTCAGGTAGTCTTTGTTATTCATTTTCAAACTGTCAGCCATTGGCTGCTTTTGTGTCCGCTTCTTGTCCTTCGTCATGACCAAGACCTCACTATTTCCCGGTCATGTCAGACTAGGTCGTTTTCTACGCCGCGCTCAAAATTGCAGCCTGAAGGTTGCGATTTTTTTTTGAATGGAGGACACGCACAGTGGATCGATTCCAGGAAATGCAGGTCTTCTGCGCCGTCGCACAGGAGCAGGGCTTTTCGGCCGCCGCTCGGCGTTTGGGCCTGTCGGCAGCCAGCGTGACCCGTGCAGTGGCCGCGCTGGAAAAGCGCATTGGCACGCGCTTGCTGACGCGCACCACCCGCAGCGTGCATTTGAGCGAAGCAGGTCAGCGTTATCTTGAAGATTGTCGGAGAATTCTCGCCGAGGTGCAGGAAGCGGAGGATTCAGCCGCGGGCAGTCACGCAGAACCCCGAGGGCAATTGACGATCACGGCACCGGTGTTGTTCGGCGAGTTGTTTGTGACGCCGGTGATGGTGAGTTATCTGACTCAGTTTCCTGAAGTCAGCATCCACGGGGTGCTGGTTGATCGAGTGGTGAGCATGGTCGAGGAGGGAATTGATGTGGCGGTGCGCATCGGTGAATTGCCAGACAGTAATCAGCACGCGATCCGTGTCGGTGAAGTGCGGCGAGTGGTTTGTGCTTCTCCGCAATTTCTGACGGTCCATGGCAGGCCTTCACATCCTCAGGATCTGACTCGCGCACCGATGATTGCGACGGCCGCTACCGGTCAGCTGAGAAGCTGGCCTTTTCAAGATGCAGGTGAACTCATCAATGTTCGACTTGAACCACGCCTGGTGGTCACGGCGAATAAGGCAGCCATTTGCGCAGCGTGCCTGGGGCTGGGATTGACCCGCGTCCTGTCTTATCAAGTTGCAGGAAAAGTGGCGTCCGGAGAACTGGAAATCGTATTGGCTGACTTCGAACTGACGCCGCTGCCCATCCATGTCGTGTATCAGGGCGGGCGCAACGCCCCCGTGCGAATCCGCAGTTTTGTGGATTACACCGTAAACGCCTTGCGGGAACACCCGGCCTTGCAAAGCTGACCATTTATTGCACAGGCTGAAATAATTGATTGCGTTTGCTGGTTATTCTGTTGTTTTGGTTGCGGGTGGAAGATAGCGGCCATCGGTGCTGATTCCTCCTGAGCGGCACCACTATCCAGCGGAGTCGACCATGCAAGCCATCAAACTCTATAACTTCCCACGCTCCGGCCATGCTCACCGCGTGGAACTGATGCTGTCCCTGCTGCAACTGCCGACCGAGCTGATCCTTGTCGATCTGGCCAAGGGCGAGCACAAGCAGCCCGGGTATCTGGCGATTAACCCGTTTGGGCAGGTTCCCGCCATCGACGATCAAGGTGTGGTACTGGCTGATTCCAATGCGATTCTGGTTTATCTGGCGCAAAAGTACGGCAACGGCCGCTGGCTGCCAACCGATCCGGTCGGCGCGGCCAAGGTTCAGCGCTGGTTGTCAGTAGCGGCCGGGCCGATTGCCTTTGGTCCGGGCAGAGCAAGGCTGATCACGGTGTTTGGCGCACCCTACAACGCTGAAGAGACGATCGCTTACGCCCACGTCTGGCTGAAACAGATCGATCACGAGCTGGCTCATTCGGCTTATCTGACGGGCAGCGAACCGACCATTGCCGACGTTGCGGCCTACAGCTACATCGCTCATGCGCCGGAGGGCAATGTGTCGCTTGAGGACTACGCCAACATACGAGCCTGGTTGGCGCGTATCGAAGCCTTGCCTGGTTTTGTCGGCATGCCGCGCACGGTCGCCGGCCTGCAAAAAACTGCCTGATGTTGCGGCTCGACAGTGTCGGGCCGTCCTTATTGCATCTATCGCACAGGGGAGAAACCGTTATGGATCGTTCACCTTGGCACGCTGGCGAGAAACAGTTGCAGGCACACGTCGGTGTTGCCGAGCGAATGGAGGCGTTGGGTCGTAGGGTGGTTCGCACCGAGATGCCGGACCAGCACCGCCAATTTTATGAGCAACTCCCGTTCATGCTCTACGGGGCGGTGGACGCCGACGGCAACCCTTGGGCGAGCATCCTTGAAGGGGCACCGGGTTTCGCTCACTCGCCCGAGCCGGGTGCGCTGCTGTTCAACAGCCTGCCGGGGGCGGATGATCCGGCGCAATTGGTCGATGGCGCGGCGATCGGTCTGTTGGGGATAGAACTGCATACCCGGCGGCGCAACCGCCTCAATGGTCGCGTCGGCACGGTGACGGAGACAGGCTTCGGTGTAACGGTCGAACAGTCTTTCGGCAACTGCCCGCAGTACATTCAGTTGCGGCAGTTTCGCTCGGTGCCGCTGGCGGATCCTGCAACTCGTGTCGCGCAACACCTGGATGGCCTGGATGACGCGACCACAGCGATGATTGCCGGAGCCGATACCTTCTTTGTCGCCAGTTATGTGGATGTCGATGGGCAACGTTCAGTGGACGTTTCACACCGTGGCGGCCAGTCCGGCTTCGTACAGGTGGAGGGCAATCGCCTGACCATCCCGGACTTCGCCGGCAATCTGTTTTTCAATACCCTGGGCAACCTGCTGATCAATCCACGAGCGGGTTTGCTGTTTGTTGATTTCAACTCGGGCGAGCTGCTGCACCTCAGCGGGCGCACCGACATTATCCTTGAAGGCCCTCAGGTCGAGGCCTTTCAAGGCGCTGAGCGTCTATGGACATTCGAGGTAGAGCAGGTGGTGCGTCGGCCCGCAGCGTTGGCTTTGCGCTGGCGCTTCGACGGCGTATCCCCCAACAGTTTGATGACCGGCACGTGGGAGCAGGCCAGCGCCCGTCTGCAAGCCCAGGCCCTGGGTGATCGTTGGCGGATGCTGCGGGTGGCGCGGATCGAAGTGGAAAGTCACAGCATCCGTTCGATCTATCTGGAACCGGCCGACGGCGCGGGGTTGCCGGTGTTTCAGGCCGGGCAGCATTTGCCGCTGCGATTCAACATTGGCGGTGAGGTGCATATCCGCACTTACAGCCTGTCGAGCGCGCCGTCCGATGATTTTTTCCGTATCAGTGTGAAGCGGGGAGGTCTGGTGTCTTCGCACCTGCATGAGCAGGTTCGTGTCGGTGATCTGCTGGAAGCCCGCGCGCCTCAGGGACACTTCACCGTAGCAACCCATGAACGTCGGCCCCTGGTGTTGTTGGCTGCCGGGGTAGGAATAACGCCGTTGCTGTCGATGGTGCGGGAGGTGGTGTATCAAGGCCTGCGTACCCGGCGCATCCGGCCTACATGGTTTATCCAGAGTTCGCGCACGCTGGCCGATCAGCCGTTTCGCTCTGAGCTGGATCGCTTGCTCGAGAGTGCTGGTGAGGCGGTGCGGGTGTTGCGTCTGCTCAGCCAGCCGGAGTCCGAGTCGAGAGAGGGCGAGGACTTCGACCTGACCGGGCGCATCGATATCGCTTTGCTCAAGAACCTGCTTGAAGAGGAGGACTACGATCAGCTGGATTTTGTTCTCTGCGGCCCGGGCAGTTTTACCCAAGGGCTGTACGACAGTCTGCGGGAACTGGGCATCCGTGATACCCGGATTCATGCCGAAGCGTTCGGTCCGTCGACCTTGCGCCGCCAGCCGGACCCCGACGCGGTGGTCATCGAGCAACCGCCCGCCGCAACCACTTCGGTGCCGGTGGTGTTTCAGCGCTCGGCCAAAGAAGCCCGCTGGCAACCCGATGGCGGCAGTTTGCTGGAGTTGGCGGAAAGTCGTGGCTTGCATCCGGAATTCAGTTGTCGTGGGGGTTCCTGCGGGACCTGCAAGACTCGCTTGATCAGCGGCCAGGTGAATTATCCACAGCCGCCAGCGGAAGTGCCGGAGGTAGGACATGTCCTGATCTGTTGTGCGATTCCGGCGCAGGGCTCGCAGCCTTTGGTGCTCGACCTGTAGCATCTGACGGACGCTGCCGTCAGCAGCTCCAAAGGATGCTTTATGGTTTTTCTCGCTCGCCTGTCGGGCTTGCTGGTGATGGTGGCGCTGCTTGCCGGTTGCGAACGACAGGACGCGCCGCCGCTCGATCAGCAACTCTACGTCTGGCAACGGCAATGGACGCCGGCCCACGAAGCTGCACTCGAAGACAGCCGCGAGGATTTTTCGACTTTGCGGGTACTGGCCTTGCAGGCCTTCCCCCGGGCGGGTTGGAGTCGGGCGCGAATTGATGCGGCGCTGCTCAAACAGGATGGCAGGCCGCTGATCGCGGTGATTCGTCTCGATGGCCAGCTTAAGGCGCTGGATCAGGACGAGGTCACCGCTCAGATTCAGCAAGTACTCAGTGATTGGCAAGGGCAGGGGTTGATCCTCGCCGGTGTGGAAATCGACCACGATGCCGGGAACGCCCGGCTACCGACGTATCGGAAATTCCTCACGGATTTACGGGCGATCTTGCCGACATCCATGCCGCTAAGTATTACCGCCTTACCAGCCTGGCTCGACAGTCCCGAATTGCCGGCTTTGTTATCCACAGTCGACAGCAGCGTGTTGCAGGTGCATGCGGTGAGCGATCCGCGTAGGGGCTTGTTTGACCCGGATCAGGCCCGAAAATGGGCGTGGGCCTGGAGCCGCATCACTTCGAAACCTTTTTATCTGGCGTTGCCGGCCTATGGCGTGGCGTTGTTGCCGCAGACCAGCGGCGCACCGCTGGTGGAGAGCGAAGTGCCGGTTGAACGCGGCGGCGAGCGTCGGGAACTGCTGGCCGATCCGCAACAACTGCGCACACTTGCCACTGAGTTACGCAACGATCCGCCGGCTCATCTGGCCGGACTGATCTGGTTTCGCCTGCCATTGGCCAATGATCGCCGGGCCTGGAGCCTGTCCACCTTACGTGCCGTAGCCCGCGGCGACGTCCTCGATAGTCGCTTGGCGCTGAAACTCTCGGCCCATGATGGCCTCTATGACGTCAGCATCAGCAATCAAGGCAACCTCGATAACGCCTGGCCCGAGCGTCTGACACTCGCAGTGCAGGGCTGCGAGGGCGCCGATGCCCTGGCTGGTTATGCGTTGCAACAAAGCCCGGATCTGCTTACCTTCACCCGCTTGCGCGACGGGCGAATACCAGCCGGCGGGCAGCGCGCCATCGGTTGGGCGCGTTGCACAAACATTGATCAAGGAGGTTCGAATGTTCACCCGTAACTGGTCCCGCCATTTGCTCTGCCTGAGCCTCAGCTTACCGCTAGGTTCGGCATTGGCCTGTGGGCCGGATTTCCCCATGCGCCTGCTCGACAACCGGGGCCAGTCGCTGGCGGAACTGCCCGAAGGCAATTTCCAGTTCGAGATCAACCGTCTCGGGCATGCGATCGCGGGTCTGAAGAACGTCAGCGAAGTCGTGTACAGCAGCATGGATGCGCCTGGCTATGCAGAGCAGCGGGATAAGGCCGAGCAGGCGGGTTTGACCGCGGAGCAACAGGCGCTGGTAAAACAGCTGCGCACGCTGACCGATGCTCATCAGGTCGAAGCTCAGGGCGCGAGCCTGCCGACCGAGCTCAAGCTCTATCTGGCGGGTGCCGTGGCGTTTAGCGCGGGTGACCATGGGTTAGCCGCCGACTACTTTCAGAAAGTGCTGGCGCTACCGGCGGATCAACGCGCGTTGCGCAGCACCTGGGCCGCGTATTCGCTGGGCCGCGCGCTGTTTGCCATTAGCACCGAAGCGGACGCAACGCCCGACTTGCTGACGCAATCGCGCAAAGCCTTCGAGCAGGCTCGGCAGCTGAGTATCGACGGCTTTAGCGACCCGCTGGAACTGGGCGTCGCCAGCCTTGGCGAAGAAGCACGAGTGGCGCGCACGGCGGGTGACTGGAACAGTGCCGTTGAGCTCTATGCCACGCAAAACCTCCACGGTTCAGCGGTGGGTTACACCTCGCTGAAACTGGTGGTGGGGCACCTGACGGCGATGCCTGACGATCAACTGGCCGCGTTGCTTAAAGGCAAACCGGTGCAGCAACTGGTCACGGCGTCCCTGATCAGCCGGCTGGGTTGGTCATTCGGTGATCAACCACCCACCGAACAAAAATTGATCAAACTGTTGCAGGCGAGCACTCGCGGCAGTCTGGATAACGCCGATCGACTGGCGGCGATGAATTATCAACAGGGCGACTACGCCAGCGCCGAGGCTTTCCTCGCACACGCTGGCGACGGTGGGCTGGCGTGGTGGCTGCGGGCGAAGCTGGCGATGCGCGATGGCGATAAAACCGCTGCAGCGGCGGCTTATGCCAAGGCAGCCCAGGCGTTCCCGCGGAATGAATCCTGGGGTGAGCGGCGAACGCCGGACTGGGATTTCGAAACGGTGCAGCCCAAGTGTCGGGTCGAAGGCGAGAGCGCGATCCTGGCGTTGCAACGCGGGGATTATCTGCAAGCGTTCGATCAGCTCTATCGCAGCAACGATATTTACTGGTTCGACGCCGCGACCGTCGCCGAACGGGTGCTGACTGTCGATGAGCTCAAGCATTACGTCGACACGCAGGTACCGGCACCGCCGTCGCTGACTCAGCAGGAGCGCGATAACTATGTGCCGTTGCCCGTGGCCGCGAAACTGCGCAATCTGCTCGGGCGGCGATTACTGCGTGAACAGCGTTACGACGAAGCGCCAGCCTATTTCGAGAGTGTTGAATTGCAGGCTAGTGCCAAGTGGTACGGGGAGTTGCGCCACGACGCCGAATCGAAGTGGTGGCCGAGCAAACGTGCATTCGCTTACTACCATGCCGCGACCTTGGCTCGTTTCAAAGGTATGGAGTTGTTGGGTTACGAGATGTCACCGGATTACGCTACTTTCGATGGAAATTACAGTCTTGAAAGCACTGCACTCAAGGTCGGTTCGTTAGTGGCTGAAGACGAGGTCAAGCGTCAGCAGGCTAGCGCAGCTCAACCCGATCAGCGTTATCACTACCGCGCTATCGCGAATGATTTGGCCCGCCGCGCCGCCGACCACTTGCCTCATTCCAGTCAGGCCTTTGCGGCAGTGTTGTGTGCGGCGACGGGATGGAACAGTGGTCAGGAAGAAAAAAGTACCTTCTATCAACGCTACGTCAAAGAAGGCCCCTACGTGGATTGGGCATTATTCTTCGGCGAGCGATGTCCTTATCCGGATTTCCAGAATGCAGACAAACGTTACGTCACACAGGCATTGAGCCCAATCCGCGCGACGCTGCGCCCTTACAAAACATGGCTGGAAATGGGCGGTGTCATGGCGTTTACGGGTCTCGCGCTGTTGCTGATCAATCGTCACAAGCGCAAAGCGCGTGGATAATCACGCCTGCTGAACAAACGTCAGCCTCAGCGCAAAACCAATCAACAGACTGCCAAACAGCCATTGCTGGAAACGCTGGGCCGAGGGACTGCGTTGCAGCCAGCGGCCCAGTGCGGCGCCGGCCAATGCGTAGGCGCTGTCGAACAACAAACCGACACCGACCAGCACCACACCCAGGGTCGCGAATTGTGCAAGTACCGGCCCGGCGTGTGGATCGATGAACTGCGGCAGCAGCACCGAGCAGAACAGCAGGGCCTTGGGGTTCAGCAGGTTGGTCAGCAAGCCGCGCTGAATCGCTTCGCGCCAACGTGGTTTTCCACAGGCAGTACCTGCGCCATTCAGGTTCGGCAGCATCGTGGTTCGCAGGCACTGAATGCCGATCCACAGCAGGTACGCGGCCCCCGCCAGGCGCACAGCATCGAAGGTCCAGGGCGCAGCCTTGAACAGTGCCGCCAGCCCCAATGCCGCCAATGCCACGTGACAACCCCGGGCAATGCCCAAACCCACCGCCGTCGCCAGTGCCGCCCCTTTACCCTGACGTGCGCCGGTCTGTAACAGCAGAATCATGTCCGGGCCCGGCAACAGAAAAACCACCGCCAGTGCCATGAAAAACAGCCAGAGTCCTGCCACGGTGCACCCCATTCGTTATCGATTCGGTAGGGCCAGTCTAGGGCTGTAGCGCAGGGCAGGTGGTTGCGTAGTTTGCTTCTAAATCGTCATCGGTTGGCATAACCTGCCAATCAATGAATCGATGCCATCAGGATCTGCCAAAAATGAAACTGGACGCCTACGACCGCAAGATTCTCGCGGCCCTGCAACGGGATGGTCGATTGAGCAACGTGCAACTGGCTGACGAGATCGGTCTGTCCGCGTCGCCCTGTCTGCGTCGGGTTCGAATGCTTGAAGAAGCCGGAGTGATTCGCGGCTATCAGGCCAATCTGGATCGCGATGAAGTCGGGCTGGGGCTGACGGTGTTTGTCGGGGTCAAGGTAGAACGCCATAACGATGAGCAAGCCGAAGCCTTTCGCGTGGCTGTGATGGCGTTGCCCGAGGTTATTTCGGCATTTCTGGTGTCAGGGGAATCCGATTTTCTGTTGCAGGTTGTGGTGCCGGATTTGCGGGCATACGACCGGTTTCTCACCGGGCGATTGCTGAAATTGCCGGGGGTTAGCGATATCCGCAGCAACTTTGCGATTCACACGGTGAAGACGCCGGGGGCGTTGCCATTAGAGCATTTGCCGCTTTAGACCAAGTTGCCCCCTTCGCGAGCAAGTCAGACCGCCGCACCGCCGCTCCCACATTTGATCTGTGGCGTACACAAAACCAATGTGGGAGCGGCGGTGCGGCAGTCCGACTTGCTCGCGAAGGCGATAGATCTGTCGCAGCAAATCTCCGAGGCCTACATCTGCGTCGCCATCCCCTCCACATTCATCGCCGCCTGGCGCAAGGCCTCGGACCGAGTAGGGTGGGGATGACAAGTCAGGGCAATGTCTTCAGCGGAGGCGCTGAACTCCATGGCCACGCAATATTCGCCAATCATTTCGCTGACGCTCGGGCCCACCAGGTGCACGCCGAGAACCTCGTCGGTGCGCTCGTCGGCCAGCACTTTGGCGAAGCCTTCGGTCTCGTGGTTGATCTTCGCCCGACTGTTGGCGGTGAAGGGGAATTTGCCGACCTTGTACGCGCGGCCTTCAGCCTTGAGTTGCTCTTCGGTCTTGCCGACGCTGGCCAGCTCCGGTTTGGTGTAAATGACATTGGGGATCAGATCGTAATTGACCTCGCCCGCCTTGCCGACGATCTGCTCGACGCAGGCCATGGCTTCATCTTCAGCCTTGTGTGCGAGCATCGGGCCGGACGTGACATCGCCAATGACCCACACGCCTGCCGCTTCAGTGCGGTGACCCTTGTTGGCGAGCATGCCGCGTTTATCCGTGGCGAGTCCGACGTTGTCCAGACCCAAACCCTGGGTGTAAGGCCGGCGCCCGATGGCCACCAGCACGTAATCGGCCTCCAGCAATTCGGCGTTGCCACCGGCCGCCGGTTCAACGCTGAGTTGAACGCTATTTGCCGAGGGGATGGCGCGGGTGACTTTCGAACTCAACTTGAAGCTGATGCCTTGCTTGCTCAACGAGCGTTGCAGGGTTTTGCCCGCTTCACCGTCCACGCCGGGGCAGATCCGGTCGAGAAATTCGACCACCGTCACCTGAGCGCCCAAGCGTCGCCACACTGAACCCAATTCCAGGCCGATGACCCCGGCGCCAATCACCACCAGATGCTTGGGCACTTCGGATAAAGAAAGCGCACCTGTGGAATCGAGGATGCGGTTGTTATCGATCGCTACGCCGGGCAGGGGAGTGGGTTCGGACCCGGTGGCAATGATGATGTCCTTGGCGTTCAGTTCGGTCTTGCCGCCCTGGCTATCAGTCACCGTGACTTTGCCCGGGCCGTCGATATGCCCCCAACCCTTGATCCAGTCGACTTTGTTTTTGCGAAACAAAAACTCGATACCCTTGGTCAGCCCGGTCACGCTCTCATCCTTCTGCTTCATCATTTGCGCGAGGTTGAGCGTGGGTTTGACCTCGATCCCCAAGTTGGCGAATTCCGAGCCCATGGCAGCGTCATACAGTTCGGAAGCGTGCAACAGCGCCTTGGACGGCATGCAACCGACGTTCAGGCAGGTGCCACCGAGGGTAGCGCGGCCTTCGACGCAAGCGGCTTTCAGGCCCAACTGGCCGGCGCGGATCGCTGCGTTGTAACCGCCGGGGCCTCCGCCCAGTATCACGACGTCATAGCTACTCATGGATTTGCTCCTGGATTGAATGGGAATCGGGCGGGATAAACGTAGTCCGCAGAGAAAATTACGAGCGTAATATGTGCATTCCTCAGTCTTTCCGTCAAGGCTTCAGCCAGGCGACAGGCCGAGCGTCTTCAGATAGAGCGATTTAGTACAAAAATTTCACGGATTTCGTTATATCGTAACGAACTGAGCACGAAAAACACTGGGGTGGTATGCAAGTTGATCTCGAAGTTGAGGGAGCATCGGTAGCCGGGTTGCCGCGCTTTCAGCAGGCAGTCTTTCAGGGGCGACGATTGTGGCAGTTGGCGATCGGCCTCGGCGCGCTTGCAGCGACGGGCTGGGTGCTGGGATTTTTTGCCGGGCTGTTTGCACCGCAGTCGCTTTGGCCAGCGTTGCTGGTCAATCAGAGCTCCGGTCTACTGGTGCTGATCGCCGGGCTGCAATCGGCGTGGTGGGTGACGCAATGGCGCGCACGGGCAATGAACCCTGCTGCGCTGCCCGTGGAGGTCGACGTCGCCGACGCCCCGGTCGGCTGGTACGAACACCTACTGGAGTGGATCAGCCAACGATGGACACGGATGCTGGTGCACATCGGCGCCCCGACGCTGTGGCTCGGCGGCTGGGCGTTGTTGGCCCTGCTCAGCATCAACCAGGTCTGGGACCTTGCGCTACCATCTGCCGCGTTAGGCCTTGGGGCCAATGTCGGCGCTGCATTGTCGTTGCTGCTGGCCTTCGGTTTGCTGGTGCTGGAACGCCAGCTTGCCCAGGAAAACGTCGCCCAGTGGCCTGAAGCAGGGCAGTTGGCCCAGCTGACACGCGTTGCAATCATTAGTCTTGTGTTGAGCGCGCTGTGTCTGTTGTTCGGTAGCGAAGTGTCGGTCTGGCCGGTGCGACTGGCTGTGCTGATCGGGCTACTGCCGGGGCTCGTCGCGGTCGAACTGCTGCTACGTGCGACGCTGTCATTGTTCAGTCCCCGCCGTGAACAACTTGAACCCGCCTTGCTCGCCCGAAGCTTCGTCGCCGAGATGCTGCGCTGGCCACCCCAACCACTACTGGCGTTACAGCATGAACTGCATAACCGCTTCGGCATCGATCTGCGCCAAATCTGGGCGTTCACCTACATGCGTCGCGCGTTCGTGCCGGTGTTGGCGGTGGTCGCCTTTATCGGTTGGTCGCTGACTGGCGTTCACGAAATTCCCCTGCAAGGGCGCGGCATCTACGAGCGCTTCGGCAAACCGGTGGAGGTATTCGGTCCCGGTTTGCACGCGGGTTTGCCGTGGCCGCTGGGCCGAGTGTTGAGCGTCGAGAACGGCGTGGTCCATGAGTTGGCTACAAGTGTCGGCGAAGCAACGGCGCCCATTGCAGCGCAGCCCGCTGAAGGTCCGGCCGCGGGAGTTGCCAATCGCTTGTGGGACGCCAGCCATGTAAATGACAAATCCCAGGTCATCGCCAGCAGCCGTGCCGACAAGCAGAGCTTCCAGATCGTCAACATGGATGTGCGGTTCGTTTACCGCATCGGCCTGACGGATCAAGCGGCGCTGGCCGCGACGTACAATAATGCTGATGTGCCGACGCTGATCCGCAGTACTGCAAGCCGGATTCTGGTTCACGATTTCGCCTCCCGAACCCTCGACGGTTTGCTTGGCGAGGACAGGGTAGGGCTCGCCGATGAGATTGGCCGCGCGGTACAGGCGGACCTGCAAACACTCGGCAGTGGCGTGGAAATTCTCGCGACCGTGGTCGAGGCGATTCATCCACCGGCCGGCGCGGCTAACGCTTATCACGGCGTGCAAGCGGCACAGATTGGTGCGCAGGCATTGATCTCACGTGAACGCGGTGCGGCAGCGGAAGCCACCAATCAGGCGCAATTGCAGGCCAGCCTCGCTCGCGATCAGGCGACAGCCAACGCTCGTGAAATCAATGCGGTTGCGCAAGCAACGGATCTGAAATTCAGCGCCGAGCAAAAAGCCTATAACAGTGCGGGCCAGGCTTTTGTGCTGGAGCAGTATTTCAGCCAGCTTTCCCAAGGTCTGGCCAGCGCGAGGCTGCTGGTTATCGATCATCGTTTAGGCGGCGCCAACAACGCGCCGACCATCGACCTCCGTACGTTCACGCTGCCGGCTGACCCTGCGCCGCCGCATAAAACTGCTCAGCCAGGAGCTGCCAAATGAGCCAGTCGCACACTCACGATCATGCTGACCACGCCGGCCACAATCACGGCCATGGCGGGCATCACCACGGGCATCATCACCACGGCGATCCACAAGAAGCCGGCCCTTTCCCGTGGCGGCGCATGGGTTGGGCGGCGTTATTGGTTGCGTTTGCCATCGCAGCAGCGAGCCTAGTGCAAGTACGTTCCGGCGAGGCCACGGTAATCACTCGCTTTGGCAACCCGTCACGGGTGTTGCTCGAGCCGGGGCTCCGTTGGCGTTGGCCCGCACCTTTTGAAGCGGCGATTCCTGTCGATTTACGTCTGCGCACTACGTCGAGTGGTTTGCAGGATGTGGGCACGCGGGACGGTTTGCGCATCATCGTTCAGGCTTACGTGGCGTGGCAGGTTCAAGGCGATCCTGACAATGTGCAGCGCTTCATGCGCGCCGTGCAGAATCAGCCGGATGAAGCGGCGCGGCAGATTCGCACCTTCGTCGGCTCGGCGTTGGAGACAACGGCCAGCAGTTTTGATCTGGCCAATCTGGTGAATACCGACGCGAACGAAGTGCACATCGCCGATTTCGAGGCACAGTTGCGTCAGCAAATTGATCAGCAATTGCTGACCACTTATGGCGTTCGCGTGCTGCAAGTCGGCATCGAACGTTTGACCTTACCGTCGGTGACCCTGACCGCCACCGTCGACCGGATGCGTGCCGAGCGTGAAACAATCGCCACCGAACGCACGGCTATTGGCAAACGTGAAGCGGCCCAGATTCGCTCAGCCGCCGAACGTGATGCGCGAATCGTTCAGGCTGATGCCACGGTAAAAGCCGCCGACATCGAAGCTCAATCCCGCGTCGAAGCGGCGCAGATTTACGGTCGCGCCTACGCCGGTTCGCCGCAGCTCTATAACTTGCTGCGCTCCCTTGACACCTTGAGCACCATCGTCACGCCTGGAACCAAATTGATTCTGCGCACCGATGCCGCGCCGTTCCGGGTGTTGGTTGACGGTCCGCCAAGCCTCGAAAACAAGTCCGGGTCGCAACCATGAATTTGGTTCCACGTGGAACAAATGAGTTGAGCAGCCCCTGGATTCAGGCCGGGCGACTGACGTTTCTTGCGCTATATGCGGTGACGGTGCTGGCCGCGTTGGCGTGGGCATTTTCCAATGTTCGGCAGATCGATCCGCAGAATCGCGCGGTGGTTTTGCACTTTGGCGCTTTGGATCGCATTCAAAATGCCGGTCTGCTGCTGGCGTGGCCGCGCCCGTTCGAGCAGGTGATGTTGCTGCCAGCAGCCGACCGGGTGATCGAGCGTCGGGTCGAGAATCTGCTGCGCAGCGATGCCGCGTTACAGGCTGATCGCGTCGCCACGTTTGCCGCGCCGCTGAGTGACGCGCTTGCGGGGTCCGGTTATTTGCTGACCGGTGACGCGGGCGTGGTGCAACTGGATGTTCGGGTTTTTTACAAAGTCACCGAACCCTATGCGTTCGTTCTTCAAGGTGAACATGTGCTGCCGGCACTGGATCGCCTGGTGACCCGTAGCGCCGTTGCACTCACTGCCGCACGAGATCTCGACACTATCCTGGTAGCGCGACCGGAATTGATCGGCGCGGGAAATCAGGCGGCGGAAAGACGTGAGCGTCTACGCGGTGATCTGGTGCAAGGCATCAATCAACGTCTCGCCGAACTCACGGCAACCGGGCAGGGCCTGGGCATCGAAGTGGCGCGTGTTGATGTGCAATCAAGTCTGCCGGGGTCGGCTATCAACGCCTTCAACGCGGTTCTGACGGCAAGTCAGCAAGCCGATAAGGCGGTTGCAAACGCACGCACTGACGCCGAGAAACTCACCCAAACCGCCAACGAGCAAGCCGACCGTGCGTTGCAAGTTGCCCACGCTCAAGCGACCGAACGACTGGCCAAAGCCTCCGCCGACACGGCCTCCGTGTTCAGCCTGGCCAAGGCGCAACAACAGGGCACCGACCCGCAAATGTTGCTACGCATCTACCGCGAGCGCCTGCCGAAAATTCTCGGTCAGGCCGGCTCGGTGACCACGGTCAATCCGAAAGACGATTCCCGCCTGATCATTCAGGGAGCTGCACAATGACTGCCCGAACCGCCGCCGCCCCGAGTCTGTTGTCCTCGGCCGAACAACGTAGCGCCGCTCGCCAGCTGACCCTGGCCATGCTCGCATTGGGTTTGCTGGCGCTCGGTTTGATCTGGCGCTGGTGGTCGCCGGAACAGGCCGGTGTCAGTCAATTGCTGCTGGGTTTTGCCTCATTGCTGGTGGCCTTGCCGGTGATGCGTTCGGCCTGGTACAGCTTGCGTTATCCGAGCTTGCACGGGATCACCGACCAATTGATCGCCTTGGCCATGCTGGGTGCCTGGGCGACCGGCGATCTGCTGACCGCTGCGTTACTACCGATCATCATGATCTTCGGCCATGTGCTGGAAGAACGCAGCGTAATCGGTTCACAGGAAGCGATTTCCGCGCTGGGTAAATTGACGCGCAGCCATGCGCGCAAGGTTCAGGCCGATGGCTCCATCTTCGAAGTCGACAACGGCACCCTCAAGGCCGGTGACCGGGTGGAAGTTCGCGCCGGCGACCGAGTGCCGGCCGATGGCCTCGTGCTCTCCGGTCAGGCCAGCCTCGACACGGCTTCAATCACCGGCGAGTCGGTGCCGGTGGAAGCGGGCGTTGGGATGTCCGTGTTCGGCGGAGCGGTCAACCTCGACGGCCTTCTGCGTATTGAAGTGACGCGTACGGGCAGCGAATCGACCCTCGGCAAAGTTATCGCGCTGATGCAAAGCGCGGAGCGTTCCAAACCGCCGATCACTCGATTACTGGAACGCTACGCTGGCAGCTACATGGTGTTGGTGTTGCTACTGGCCGCAGTCACCTGGTTTATCACCAACGATGCGCAGGCGATGCTCGCGGTGTTGGTGGCAGCGTGCCCGTGCGCGTTGGTGTTGTCCGCACCGGCCACGGCGATTGCCGGGGTTGCAGTTGCCGCTCGCCACGGGATTCTGATTCGCAGTTCGGCGTTTCTCGAAGAGCTGGCGGATTTGACGTCGCTGGTGGTCGACAAGACCGGGACGCTGACCTTCGGCACCTTGCGCCTGCAATCCATCGACAGCCCGTTGGAAGATCGCAGTCACGTTTTGAAACTCGCCGCCAGCCTCGGTTCCGCCAGCAGCCACCCGGTCAGTCGCGCGCTCGCCGGGTTGGTCACTCAGGAACATTTTCTGTTGCTCTCGAACATTCACGAACGGCAGGGGCTGGGAGTGGTGGCGATGACGGAACAGGGCGAAGCGGCACTGGGTCGTCCCGAGTTGTTCTCACAACTGGGCATTCCCACGTCAGATATTCCCGAACACGATGGCCCGATTGCCGGGCTCGCGCTGAATGGTGAATTTCTCGCCTGGCTGTTGCTGGCGGACAGCGTCAAGCCGGAAGCGCGGTTTGCCTTGAACGAGTTGCGTGAACTCGGACTGGGCCGGCAGTTGTTGCTCACAGGGGATCGCCAAAGTGTGGCGGATACGTTAGCCCGGGATGTCGGCATCCGCGATGTCGAAGCCCAGGCCTTGCCCGAAGACAAACTCAATCGTGTACTCAAGGAAATCGACAGCGGCTTCCGGCCAATGGTGGTCGGTGACGGCATCAACGATTCGCTGGCCCTCAAGGCAGGAGTGGTCGGGGTCGCCATGGGAGCGGGCGGGGCAGACATTGCTTTGGCGTCCGCCGACATCGTACTGATCGGCAGTGATCTGCGTCGGCTCGGCACCTGCGTGCGTTTGAGTCGCCAATGCCGGAACACTTTGCAGGTCAACGTGATCATCGGTCTGGGCTGGACGTTGGCAATAGTGGTTTTCGCCGCATTCGGCTGGCTCGGCGCAGCGGGGGCGATGGTCGCGGCGTTGCTGCATAACCTGAGTACATTGCTGGTGCTGGGTAACGCTGGGCGGTTGCTGCGTTTTCAGGAGCCGTTGCTCAAGTTGAAGGACGATATCTGAGGGTTTCAACTTTTCAGAACTGTGCGCCGAATGCGCAGTCATTTAGTGTAAGGGCGATCACTTTTGTGAATTTGCGACGAGGTGGTTCGAGCTCCGTTGGGCATAGAGCAGGGCTATTAAATCGGTAGCCTGCTATTTTTCAAGGATGGTCTAACCTCACATCAGGCGTCTGAAACAAGGGGGATATTCCATGCTCGCGCAACTTCCACCGGCCTTACAGAATCTGCAACTACCGTTGCGCCTGCGACTTTGGGACGGCCATGAGTTCAATCTGGGGCCGACGCCCAGCGTCACTATTGTGGTCAAGGACCCACAATTGGTTACCCAGTTCACTCATCCAAGCCTGGATGCGCTCGGAGCGGCGTTTGTCGAGGGCAAAGTCGAGTTGGAAGGTTCCATCAGCGACGTGATCCGCGTCGTTGATGAATGGAGCCAGGCATTGCTGGGTGACCTGGACAGTCATCCCGTGCGCACCGCCCACAACAAGGAAACCGATGCCGAGGCGATTTCCTATCACTACGACCTTTCCAACGCGTTTTATCAGCTGTGGCTCGACAGCGACATGGCGTATTCCTGCGCGTATTTCGAGACCGGCAGCGAAACGCTTGAGCAGGCGCAGCAAGCCAAATTCCGTCATCTGTGTCGTAAGTTGCGCCTGCAACCCGGCGAGTATCTGCTGGATGTCGGTTGCGGGTGGGGCGGACTGGCCCGGTATGCGGCACGGGAGTTCGGTGCGAAAGTGTTTGGGATCACGTTGAGCAAAGAGCAACTGGCCTTGGCGCGTGAAAGAGTGACGGCGGAAGGCCTGGACGACCTCGTTGAACTGCAACTGCTGGACTATCGTGATCTGCCCCAAGACGGTCGTTTCGACAAGGTGGTCAGTGTCGGCATGTTCGAACACGTCGGCCACGCGAACCTGTCCGAGTACTGCCAAACCTTGTTTGGCACGGTGAAAGAGGGCGGTCTTGTAATGAACCACGGGATCACCGCCAAGCACACCGATGGCCGTCCGGTGGGGCGCGGTGCCGGTGACTTCATCGGGAAGTATGTGTTCCCCAACGGCGAGTTACCGCACCTGTCGATGATTTCTGCCGAGATCAGCGAAGCGGGTCTGGAGATCGTCGATATCGAAAGCCTGCGCCTGCATTACGCGCGCACCCTGGACCACTGGAGTGAACGTCTGGAAGACAATCTGGAAGCCGCCGGCAAGCTCGTGCCTGAGCAGGCGTTGCGCATCTGGCGGCTGTACCTGGCAGGATGCGCTTATGCATTCGCCAAGGGCTGGATCAACCTGCACCAGATCCTCGCGGTGAAAGCGCACCCCGATGGCAGCCATGAATTGCCATGGACTCGGGACGACATCTACAACCCTTAAAGTATCGGAGAAATAAGCCGGGCGATCCGCATGCCGACCTGTTGCAGGCGGCGGGTCTCGCGGCTTTCTTCTTTGGCGATTTCATGGGCCTGGGCGAAGTCGTCGTTGAGCATCTGTTCAACCTCGCCGGCAAACGCGCTGTCGACCGTAAGCAACATCACTTCAAAATTCAGCCGGAAGGAACGATTGTCCATATTGGCGCTGCCGATCGCGCTGATTTCGCCGTCGATCAATACCACTTTCTGATGCAGGAAACCGGGTTGGTAGCGGAACACCCGCACGCCGGCGCGTACGGCTTCGAAGGCATACAGGCTGGAGGCGGCGTAGACAATCCGGTGGTCGGGCCGCGACGGCAGCAGAATCCGCACATCGACGTCCCGCAGTACCGCCAGCCGCAACGCCGCGAACACCGCTTCGTCCGGGATGAAATAGGGGCTGGTGATCCACACCCGCTCCGTCGCCGCGTGGATGGCTTCAACAAAGAATAGTGAACAGGTTTCGTAGGAGTCTGCCGGGCCGCTGGCTAGCAATTGGCAGAGCACACCGTCGTCCGGATACACATCCGGCAGTATCAACGGCGGCAATGACCGCGCCGCCCAGTACCAGTCTTCGGCGAAGGACTCCTGCATGCAGGCAACCACCGGCCCGCGCACTCGAACGTGGGTATCGCGCCACGGCGCCAGAGGTGGTTTCTCGCCCATGTATTCGTCGCCCACGTTGTGTCCGCCGACGAAGCCCAACTCGCCGTCGACCACAACGATCTTGCGGTGGTTACGAAAGTTGACCTGGAAGCGGTTGAGCCAGCCGCTGCGCGTCGCGAAAGCGTTGACCTCGACACCCGCATCGCGCAACGGCTGCACGTAACTGTGAGGCAGGGAGTGGCTGCCGATGCGGTCGTACAGCAGATAAACGGCCACGCCCTCGGCGGCCTTTTTCGACAGCAAGGTTTGCAGGCGCTGGCCGAGGCGGTCGTCGTGGATGATGAAAAACTGGATCAGGACGGCTTCTTTGGCCTGGCTGATGGCTTCGAAAATTGCCTCGAAGGTGGCCGGGCCATTGATCAGCAGGCTGACTTCGTTATTCGCCAGGCAGGGCATGCGTCCCAGCTTCGGCATTGCCCTTAATGAGGCGTAAGCGTTTGAGGCTCGTGCCGTCAGCGCCTCTTCTACCCACGGCCGCCAGTTCAATTCGGAAATCGCCTTGCGCATTTCCTCGTTGGCCTGTCGCCGCGCCTTGATGTAACCATCGAAAGTGCTGCGGCCGAAGACCAGGTAGGGAATGAGTGTGAGGTAGGGAATGAACAGCAACGACAGGGCCCAGGCGATCGAGCCCTGAGCGGTCCGAACGGTCAATACGGCATGGATGGCGGCGATCAGCCCTAACGAGTGCAAAAACGCGATCAGATAACCGAAGACATGCGGTCCAAAATAATCCATGGGGGCAGCCTTGCTCCTGAAGATTCAATGCTTAACAGACCATGTTCCGTGCAGAATGTCGCTATTTAATTGGCCCATGAACCGAAGCCTGTGGCTGACGTCTAACGGCCACTACTGATCAGGAGTTACACGATGAACGTTCGTCTGCTGGGTTTGGCCGTGGCTTTTGGTTTGGCACTTCCCGTGGCCGCTCAGGCGCAGATGCTGCAACCGGGCTTGTGGGAACTGACTTCGAGCAACATGAAGGTCGATGACCAGAAACTGCCGGATCTGCAGCTGATCCTTGGCCAGATTCAGAGTCAGATGACGCCTGAACAGCGCGCGCAACTGGAGAAACAGGGCATCACCATGGGTGGCAAGGGCATTCGCGCTTGCTTGACACCGGAGCAAGTGAAAACCGACAACATCCCGCTGACGGATCCGCAATCAGGTTGCAAACAGGAAATCACCGAGCGCACCGGCAACCAGTGGAAATTCCGCTTCAGTTGCCCGAAAGCGCAGGGTGCGGGCGTGGCGACGTTCTTGAGTGATCGGGAGTTCACCACCAAGGTAAATGGCACCTTCAACGCCACTGGCATTCAACAGAAGGGTAGTCTTGATACTCGCGCGGTGTGGTTGGGGCAGGATTGCGGGACGGTTAAGCCAAGGGCTTAAAAGCTTCGCGGGCAAGTCGGGTCGCCGCACCGCTCGCTCCTACAGGGTGGTATAAACCCTGTGAGAGCGGGCTTGCTCGCGAAGGCGTCCGCTCAGGCACCCGCCATGCTTGTTGATCTGAGCCAGGCACACACCGTATCAACGGCCATTCTGCCGTAGTCCTGCCCAGTGCCACTGCGCACACTGACAAACCCTCCTTCTTTTTCTTTCTCTCCGATCACCACCAGATACGGCACCTGCTGACGGTACTCGCGAATCTTGTGCCGGACTTTCTCGTCACGCAGATCTGCGCGAGCACGCACGCCGCTTCGACGCAACGCTTCAGTCACCGACTGCGCGTAATCCGCCTGACGATCATCCATGCTGACGATGATCACGTGTGGCGGTGCCCGCCAGGTGTCCAGTTCTTCCTGGCAGGACCAGCAGGTGCCGTAAATCCGCTGTGGTGACGTGCCGCTGATGTGATCGAGGGCGAAGGCTTGCAACATTCGGGTTGCAGGAACATGCGGACCCATGGAAATACACTCGAAGTCGCCCAGAAGGTAGGACGATATCTTTTCTGTAGGCGTCGCGCGGCGGCGGATCGAATGGTTGGTAGCCGCCAGTATCCTCATGCGCGCTTCGATGCCGGCAAGGTCGACCAGGTTTAATGGACGCTCGAATTTGAATTCATGGAAGAAGCCATCACCCAATGCCGATCCGGACTGCAGATGTGCTTTTGGATAAAGTTGTTTCACGGCCATCGCCAACACCAACGCGCAGGACCGGCGAAGAATTTCCAGCCCGTCGGGCTCTCGCGGCGTGACGATGCTGACCCGGGCATCGGCTTCGAGCAAAAATTCACAATCCACCAAAACGCCGTCAACCCGCCCTGCGACAGCCGCTTTGGCCAGCCCGGGACCGATGCTCGCGGCAAATTCGTAGATCGACAACGGTTGGTCGTATTCACGCGATGAACCATTGCTCAGGGTGATGTGAATCATGTCGGTGCTCTCGAGTGCTGGCGCATAAACCGTAGAGGTAAACCCGGACGATTGTCATTAAGACCTTTGTCACGCCATGCGATTTGTCCGGACACCAGCGTGCGATCGCCGGTCGCATTTGATCGGGTTACCGAGACCGGGTAATCGTGACCATCGAAGGCTGAGTGGTGCCGACGCGCATCGGGCAACACCTCATTGGGATGTGAGCAAAGGCGGGCGGTGCAGCAGGCCGTGCACCGCGAACACCACGACAGCAGATAAAAAACGCCAGCCACTAACGCGATGGCCGGGCCGCCGGGCAGCTCCACAGCAGTGACTGGCCGAGTTCATCGAGGCGGCATGCGGTTCGTCGAGTAACAGTGTCTGGGCGCTCCCCAGCGCAAAGCCTCGCAGCGAATCATGCCGCCTCCCAATTCCATCGACTTTCGGCGACGGCGTCATGGGCGTGCAGGCTTTCCGCGTGGACGACTTTCAGATGGAAGGCGTTGATGCCGGTAGAGCGCTTCAACGCCAGATTCAAGCGTCGAACGGCGTCTTCACAGAACATCAGGTTTTTGCCCGTTGGCCAGGGCGAAGGCTTGTTCGTCGGCGCGCTTTACAGCGGTTTGCACGGCGGTGGCGAGGGCGGCTTCGGCATCGTTGATCAGCGCAACCAGTGGCAGGTTTTCCAGACAGTCGTCGAGACGAAGCTTTGAGTGCGCGGTGCTGCGCTGGCTATGAGGCGTCGCAACGATGCCTTTTGCGGAACCAAGCCATGCTAAAACATCCGCGTGTTCAAGTGATCGGTTGGCGAAGTCATCGACGAATTGCTGTTGAATCAACTGCCGTGACAGTGCGGCCGAACAGGGGCAGGTTGAGGAATAAGGGATGTCGATTTTTAGTTCCACGTGGAACATCGCACTTTTCAGACGCGCTGCGATGCTAACTGGATAGGTTTTCCAACCGGACAATGGACTGATGAGCGCTGGCCGTTTGAGCAACAAATCAGCGTGAATTTCCAGATAAGCACTGTTGGATAGACCTTCATGAGTCTCGAGAAATCGCTGCAAGACGCGTCGCAATAGGGCTTGCGTCAGGTTCTCCTGCTCGAGCATGTCCAGCGCCAGATACAGCCGCGACATATGAATGCCCCGCGCTTCTCCATCGTCAAGGCTCACGCCCGCGTCAGCTTTCGCACTCAAGCGCTGGCCATCGAAGAAAATTGGAAGTGCAATGCCGCACATGCCCACCCATTCAAGTGGCAGGGCTTGGTGTGAGGCCTGCGCGGCGATATCCGGGAGAGTCAGCGCATTCATAACAGGCTCATCGTGGAAGTCGGATTAACATGTTATGTTATTACATAAAAATCGACTACGCCTTTTTTCAAAATCAAGCCCGATACACTGCGACCGGGCATCCCTGTGAGGAAATCCTTATGCCCAATCGTCTCCCCGTGACCGTCCTGTCCGGCTTTCTTGGCGCCGGCAAAAGCACGTTGCTCAACTACGTGCTGCGTAACCGTGAGAATCTGCGGGTCGCGGTGATCGTCAACGACATGAGCGAGATCAACATCGATGGCGGCGAAGTTCAGCGTGACGTCACCCTGAATCGCGCCGAAGAAAAGCTCGTGGAAATGAGCAACGGCTGCATCTGCTGCACCTTGCGCGAAGACCTGCTTGAAGAAGTCAGCAAACTCGCCAGGGACGGCCGTTTCGATTACTTGCTCATCGAATCCACAGGTATCTCCGAACCGTTGCCTGTGGCGGAAACCTTCACCTTCCGTGACGAAGAAGGGCAAAGCCTGGCCGACATCGCACGGCTCGACACCATGGTCACGGTGGTCGATGGCATGAACTTCCTGCTCGACTATCAGGCCGCTGAAAGCCTCGCTTCCCGGGGCGAAACCCTCGGCGAGGAGGACGAACGCTCAATCACTGACCTGTTGATCGAGCAGATCGAATTCGCCGACGTGATCCTGATCAGCAAGATCGACCTGATCAGCAGCCGCGAGCGTGAGGAGCTGATCGCGATCCTCGAACGATTGAACTCGCAAGCCGACATCATTCCGATGGTCATGGGTGAAGTTCCCCTGAAGAAAATCCTCAACACGGGGCGTTTCGACTTCGAAAAAGCTGCGCAGGCACCCGGATGGTTGCACGAGCTGCGCGGCGAGCACGTGCCGGAAACCGAAGAGTACGGCATCGCCTCGGCGGCTTATCGAGCACGCAGACCCTTTCACCCGCAGCGCTTTTTCAGCTTCATCGACCGTCCTTGGGTGAACGGCAAACTGCTGCGCTCCAAAGGGTTTTTCTGGCTGGCGAGCAAGCCCATGGATGCGGGCAGCTGGTCTCAGGCGGGCGGTTTGATGCGCCATGGTTTTGCCGGACGCTGGTGGCGTTTCGTGCCAAAAACCCAGTGGCCGCAGGACGAAGAAAGCACCGCCGCAATCATGGAAAACTGGACCGCCACCATCGGTGATTGCCGCCAGGAACTGGTGTTCATCGGCCAGAACATCAACTTCACCCAACTCACCGCAGAGCTGGACGATTGCCTGCTGACCAATGATGAAATGGCATCTGGCGTCGAGGGCTGGCGAATGCTGCCTGATCCGTTTGGTCCTTGGCATGAAGAGGATGCTGCGTGATGTTGGCACCGACCTTGAAGCTGCTGCCGGTCATTTCTCAGGTTCAGGGCGAGACGCCCCAAGCCCTTGCCCGGATTCTCGATGACGGTGTCAACCTCGCCATCTGGCAGCGCCAACTCCCGGCACACATCGCCGATTTCGGCAGCCTGCTGCTGTCCTTGAATGAGCCATTGGCCGAGTCGTTATCGCTGGAAATCGTCAACGAAGACACCGAACCCAACCTCCACGGATTAGCCTCGGGATTCAGCGATCTTGAGGGTTATGAGGGTTTCATCACCGACGTTTCCTGGCTGGTCAGCGCCTTCGCCTGTCTGCTGGGTGCCAAGCGCATCGGCGTGCGTTTACGGGTGCTGGATAACGCCATGTGCCCGCGCTTCCACGTCGATCATGTACCGGTGCGCTTGATTACCACGTACGCCGGTGTTGGCAGTCAGTGGCTGAAAGAAGGGGCGATGGATCGCCGCCAGTTGAGCCAACCCGAAGCCGAACCCACGGACAATTCGCTGATCCAGCAAATCGGCAGCGGCGGTGTCGCATTGCTCAAGGGCGAGAAATGGCATGGCAACGAAGGCTTTGGCCTGATTCATCGCTCGCCGCAGCTCGCGGCGGGCGAACGCCGTTTGATTCTGACTCTCGATTGGCTGAGTTAGCGGATCAAGGCTTGAGCCAGTTACCCTGGCTCTGGCTTTCACAAAACGGCTTCAGGTAAGCCGCGTCGGTCGCCACGCCGTAATAGTGAATATCCTGCCGGTAAGGCATATTGGCGACTTGAGCATTGCTGCACACGCCGAATGCGCCGCTGGGGCAATGATCGACGTATCGCACCTCGACTTTCTGGCCAGGAAGGTTCGGCTGACAGAAGCCATCGGCGAAGAGTTTTTTCGGGATGTTTCGGTTCTGCTGACAGATTTTCACGTCGAGTCGCTCAGCCGTGCTATGTACCACGCAAGCCTGGGCCATCGCTTCGCCAGAAACGAGCACCAAGAGCAACGTCCAGCCAATCAACCGCATCTTTACCTCCTCAGACAACACCGACCATGCTGCAGAATATTCCCACTCACGTCATTGCCGGCCCCTTGGGCGCAGGCAAGACCAGTTTGATCAAGCACCTGCTGGCACAGCGACCGGCGAACGAGCGCTGGGCGGTGCTGATCAACGAATTCGGGCAGATAGGCCTTGATGCCGCGTTGCTCGCCCGGGACGTCGATGGTATCGCACTGGGCGAGGTGGCCGGGGGCTGTTTGTGTTGCGTCAATGGTGCGCCGTTTCAGATCGGTCTCGGCCGTTTGCTGCGCAAGGCACGGCCGGATCGGTTGTTTATCGAACCGTCCGGACTCGGCCACCCGGCGCAGTTGCTCAAGCAGTTAAGTGAGGCGCCGTGGGTCGGCGTGCTGGCGGTTCAGTCTTGCGTGTTGGTGCTGGATGCCCAAGCGCTCGCCGCTGGCAAACCACTGCCGGTGACACAGCGGGAGGCGTTGAACAGCGCAGGGTTGTTGCTGTTGAATAAGTCTGAAAATCTTGAGGAGGCTGATCGAAAGCGAGTTATCGCGCAGTTGCCGTCACGTCCTTTGTATTGGACGCAGCAGGCCTTCCTTCCTTTGAAAGAGCTGCCAGGTCTTGAAGCGCAGGCTGTGGCGGGTCTGGATAACTTCATTGCAGCCAAAGGACTGACGCAGACGCCGGCCATCTGGACCGATCCCGCGCTGCCGATTTGCCTGAGCCAGGAACAGGATGACGGCTGGAGCATCGGCTGGCGCTGGCATCCGAGTCAGACGTTCGACTGCGCGCGCGTTGGCCGATGGCTTGAACGCCTTGCGTGGCGGCGGGCGAAGCTGGTTATCCACAGCGTCGAGGGTTGGGTTTCGGCGAATGCACTGGATAATTCGACGCTGGATTGGCAACCCAGCGAATGGCGCCGCGATTCGCGGATCGAGCTGATTTTCAGAGAGCCGCAGGAGATTGATTCACTGCAAAGAGATTTGGCCGACTGCCGGTCGAATTAAGGCCGCCACTTCGTGTGTTCCTGCCGCCACTGACTAAGCTCAATCACTTCAGCGCGAGGCTTCACTACGTCAACCACCGGAGGTGTGTCGTCGAAGGGCATTGGGTAGGGGGCCAGTTCGATCTGCGCGCTGTGGGCACCGAATTGGGTGATGGTGCCGTTGTGGCGTGTTTCGCCGGTCACCGTGAATTCGAAGTTGTACACACGGGCCAGACGTCGCTGGCCGTTGGCATCCTTGATGAATGCAATTTTTTTCAGCGCTACGTTGCCGTCCAGCAACTCGATCCCGAGCTTGCTGCAATGCTGCTTGACCCGCTCCAGCGCGCGCTCGCGCAAGCCATGGTTGTGCCACAGCCACGCACCAGCGGTGGCGAGCAGCATCAGCACGAAGATATTTCCGAGGGTCAGCATCAACAGGGTGCTCCAACAAGATAGTGCCAGCTTAACTGCGTCGCCGGTCTGTCGTACAGGCTGCGTTTAGTCGCATACTGCGCGGCTCGAATTTCAATCGTTTTACGGAACTCACCGCATGAAACGTACGCCCCATCTGCTCGCCATTCAGTCCCACGTGGTGTTCGGCCACGCCGGCAACAGCGCCGCTGTTTTTCCGATGCAGCGGGCCGGGGTGAATGTCTGGCCGCTCAACACCGTGCAGTTTTCCAACCACACTCAATACGGGCAGTGGGCGGGCGAAGTGCTGTCGCCACACCACATTCCCGAATTGGTCGAAGGCATTGCGGCGATTGGTGAGTTGGGTAACTGCGACGCCGTGTTGTCCGGTTACCTTGGCAGTGCAGCCCAGGGCCGGGCAATCCTGACCGGCGTGGCACGGATCAAGTCGATGAACCCCAAGGCGCTGTATCTGTGCGACCCGGTGATGGGCCATCCTGAGAAGGGCTGCAGCGTGCCAGCAGAAGTCAGCGATTTCCTGCTGGAAGAAGCGGCTGCCGTGGCGGATTTCATGTGCCCGAACCAGCTGGAGCTGGACAGCTTCTCTGGGCGCAAGCCGCAGTCGCTGTTCGATTGCCTGGCCATGGCGCGAGCCTTGCTGGCGCGCGGCCCGAAAGCGGTGCTGGTGAAGCACCTAGCCTATCCCGGCAAACCGGCGGATGTCTTCGAAATGTTGCTGGTGACCAGCGAAGGCAGTTGGCACCTGCGACGTCCAATGCTGGCATTTCCGCGTCAGCCTGTGGGCGTTGGCGATCTGACGTCCGGGCTGTTTCTGGCGCGTGTACTGCTGGGCGATAGCCTGGTGGCGGCTTTTGAGTTTGCAGCGTCTGCCGTGCATGAAGTGCTGCTGGAAACCCAGGCCTGCGCCAGCTATGAACTGGAGCTGGTGCGTGCGCAGGACCGGATTGCGCATCCGCGGGTGCGGTTTGAAGCGACTGCGATCAGCCTCTGATGTCGTGTCGCTCCATTCGACTTGCTCGCGAAAGCTATTTAAAGAACGCCATCAAACTGCCTGACCAGCTCAAGCGTCGCCCTTGATCTCCTGATAACGCTTTTCCAGTTCCTGCCGGATCTGACGGCGCTGTTGAGCCTGCATGAAGCGGCGCTTGTCTTCGCTGTTCTGCGGCTGCAGCGGCGGCACTGCGGCTGGTTTACGGTCATCATCCACCGCCACCATGGTGAAGAAACAACTGTTGGTGTGGCGCACCGAGCGCTCACGGATATTTTCGGTCACTACCTTGATGCCCACCTCCATGGAGGTGTTACCGGTGTAGTTGACCGAGGCCAGGAAGGTCACCAGTTCGCCGACATGAATCGGCTCGCGGAAAATCACCTGATCCACCGACAGGGTCACCACGTAGCGGCCGGCATAACGGCTGGCACAGGCGTAGGCGACTTCGTCGAGGTACTTGAGCAAGGTGCCGCCGTGGACATTGCCAGAGAAGTTGGCCATGTCGGGGGTCATCAATACCGTCATCGACAGCTGGGCGTTTCCGGGTTCCATAGCGTTCTCACGGTTCAAGGCAGGTTTCGGAGGGGTGCACCTCTGCGGGCGCCTGTTCGGTTTTTTCAAACCACAGTTATCGGGACGCCGGGCGGGTAGTCGCCGTCACGCCGGATCGATCTGTTTCCATATATTGCACCGCCTTCCTGCCGGAAGTCGCGGTGTTACCCTTCAAAAGCCCACCCCAAGGGCAATTCCTACGCGGAAAGCGGATTTTTACTCCGCTCGATCAGACATTTCCGGCGCCTGGCGACTGAGCGATGTCACCCAAGGAGCCCCAGACATGCATGCCCTCAGTTTTATTCAGGATCTGGCAGTGATCATGTTAATTGCGGGGGTGGTGACCGTGCTTTTTCATCGGTTCAAACAGCCTGTGGTGTTGGGCTACATCGTCGCCGGTTTCATCATCGGCCCGCACACGCCGCCGTTCGGTCTGATCCACGATGAAGAAACCATCAAGACCCTTGCCGAACTCGGGGTGATTTTCCTGATGTTTTGCCTGGGCCTGGAGTTCAGCCTGCGTAAGCTGTTCAAGGTCGGCGCCACGGCGTTCATCGCGGCGTTCCTGGAAATCGTGCTGATGATCTGGATCGGCTACGAAATTGGACGCTGGTTCGACTGGAACACCATGGACTCGCTGTTCCTGGGCGCGATCCTGGCGATCTCCTCGACGACCATCATCGTCAAGGCGCTCAATGACCTGAAGATGAAGAACGAGCGCTTTGCACAACTGATTTTCGGCGTGTTGATCGTCGAAGACATTCTCGGCATCGGCATCATCGCTTTGCTATCGAGCATCGCGGTCAGCGGCACGGTCAGTTCCGGCGAAGTGTTTTCCACGGTCGGCAAGCTGTCGTTGTTCATGATCGTCGCGCTGGTCATCGGGATTCTGCTGGTACCGCGGTTGCTGGCCTACGTGGCCAAATTCGAAAGCAACGAGATGCTGTTGATTACCGTACTGGGCCTGTGTTTCGGCTTCTGTCTGCTGGTGGTCAAGCTCGAATACAGCATGGTGCTTGGCGCGTTTCTGATCGGCGCGATCATGGCTGAGTCCCGCCAGTTGCTGAAGATCGAGCGCCTTATCGAGCCGGTTCGCGACCTGTTCAGTGCAATCTTCTTCGTTGCCATTGGGCTGATGCTCGACCCGATGATTTTGCTGCAATACGCGTGGCCGATCGCAGTGATCACCGTAGCCGTTGTGCTCGGCAAGATGCTCTCCTGCGGTCTCGGCGCTTTTATCGCCGGCAATGACGGACGCACCTCGCTGCGCATAGGGATGGGGCTTTCGCAGATTGGCGAATTTTCTTTCATCATCGCGGCGTTGGGCATGACGCTGCAAGTCACCAGCAACTTCCTCTATCCGGTCGCCGTGGCGGTGTCGGTGATCACCACGCTGCTGACGCCTTATCTGATCCGCGCCGCCGATCCGCTGTCGATCAAACTGGCTGCCGTGATGCCACAACGGCTCAGCCGCGTGTTGGGGATGTACGGCGAATGGCTGCGCAGCATCCAGCCTCAGGGAGAGGGTGCGCTGCTGGCGTCGATGATCCGGCGGATCCTGTTACAGGTGGGCGTCAATCTGGCGTTGGTGATCGCGATCTTCTTCTCGGGTGCTTATTTCGCTGAGCGAATGTCCACTTACCTGCAAGAATGGATCAGCGACCCGAGCTGGCAGAAAGCGTTGGTCTGGGGCGGGGCGTTGCTGTTGTCGCTGCCGTTCCTGATTGCCGCCTATCGCAAGCTCAAGGCTCTGTCGATGCTGTTGGCGGAGATGGGCGTGAAACCGGAGATGGCCGGCCGCCACACACAGCGAGTGCGTAGGGTGATCGCCGAATTGATCCCGATCCTGTCGCTGCTGGTGATCTTCGTGCTGCTGGCAGCCTTGTCGGCCAGTATTCTGCCGACCAACAAGTTGCTGATGCTGATTGCCGTGGTCACGGCCGCCGTGGCGGCGTTGCTCTGGCGTTGGTTCATCCGCGTGCATACGCGGATGCAGCTGGCCTTGCTCGAGACGCTGGACAACCACAAGGATTTGTCCGGGCATTGACGTACACGGTGCGTCGGACGGATCAGCTTTCCAGCCAGACATCCCGCGCCCAGTGCCACACCGATTCCCAGGTTTCTTCGGCGATCAGTTCTTCTTCCGCCTGCCACAGCACCACGGTGCCATCCTCTTCAACGAGGTAGTAGTCGTCACCGTCCTGGCAGATCGGAATCATGCTGCGGTCAACGCCGGCATCCCAGGCGTTGGCGGCAACGTCCGGCAGGTAGGTGTGGGATTGCGGGTCGGTGACGGTCACCGGCTCCAGGCTGCCGTAGACCACGTCGCTGACGGTCAGCAAAAATTCTCTGAAGACAAACGGAATGTCGATGAACAGTTGTTCTTCGATTTCGACCAGCAGATCTTCGTCGGGCAACTCCAAGGGGACCGGTACCGGTTCGTTGGCTTCACGCAGTTGTTCGATGATTTCTTCCACGTCCGGGATCCTCTTGCTTGATGGCGCGGTTTAGTTGGGGCGGTTTATACAGTAGCTCGCTATAGATGCAACCGCGAAATAGAAAACCCCGGCCGAGGCCGGGGTTTTGTTGCGACACATTTAACGCGGGTCGGTTCAGCCGTTCTGGCGGATACCGGCAACCAGCCAAGGCTGGTTTTCGCCCTGTGGACGTTCCATGTTCCAGCTTTCGCTGAACACTTCGCCCTGGTCGAAACGCGAGGCTTTCGACACACCGCTGAAGGTCAGGGTGGCGATGGTCTTGTCCGCACGATCATCGACGCCGTCCAATTGAACATTGAGGTTATCAATGTAGGTGGACTGGAAACCCTCACCCAGATCGGCACGTTCGCGCTTGAGAAACTCGAGCAGCTGCGGGGTCACGAACTCGGCGATCTTGTCCATTTCGTTAGCGTCCCAGTGTTGTTGCAGGGACTGGAAGTGGTTGCGGGCGGCTTCAATGAAGTTCTTTTCATTGAACCAGGCTGGTGCATTGATAACCGGACGAGCGGCGACCGGTGCAGCCGAACCACCGAAAATCGAACCCATGCCGGCAGGCTTCTGCTCAAGCACTTCACGCTGCATCGGCGCGCCGGCTGGAGCCAGGTGTTCCTGTTGCTTGCGGCGACGAGCGGCAATGAAGCGGAAGACCAGAAAGGCGATGACCGCCATGATCAGGATGTCGAAGATCTGCATGCCCTCGAATCCGCCGCCCATGAACATGGAGGCCAGCAGGCCACCGGCAGCAATGCCGGCCAGAGGGCCGAGCCAGCGCGAAGCACCGCCGGCCTTGGCGGCAGCGCCAGCGGCACCGGCTGCGCCCGCAGTGGCGGCAGCCCCGCCTGCAGCAGAAGAAGGAGCCATTTGGCTGGTCTGGTGAGTCGGCGCAGCGCCGGAGCTCTTGCCGCCACCAAAGCGCTTGGCGTTGGCGTCGAGGCTCATCGTCAGGCCGATGCACAACGCCATGGCGATGCTAAGAAAACGTTTCATAAAGGGAATTCCCATTTGTGGAAGGCACGCGCGCCATGTTGCACAGCTGAAGTGTTACTGGCTAGCGGCAGAGTGTTTCGGGCTTTTGCCTGACAGGTTGCATTCAGCTTCAGTCAGCGCAATAAGGCCTGTTAACTTTGGTCTGTAGGACGAGTGGATAAGTTCTGTAAGAAGGTAAACCTTGTGGGAGCGGGCTTGCTCGCGAGGAGGGTGTGTCAGTCGATACTTATACCGGCTGATACACCCTCTTCGCGAGCAAGCCCGCTCCCAGACAAGACCTATGTGGTCCTTAGATCGCTTCCAGCTTGGCGTAACCGAGCATCAGCCACTTGCTGCCTTCGCTGAAGTTTACCTGCACCCGCGCCTGAGCCCCGGCGCCCTCGAAGTTCAGGATCACGCCGTCGCCAAACACCGAATGCCGAACGGCCTGGCCGAGACTGAACCCGGTGTCCGGAATCTCGCTACTACCAAACAGACTGCTGGAACTTTGCTGCTGACCACCGCCAAACGGACGGCTGACGCTGTTGGACAATCGCACTTCCTGAATCAGGCCTTTCGGCACTTCACGTACGAAACGCGAGACCTTGTTGTAGGTTTCGCTGCCGTACAGACGTCGGGTTTCCGCGTAGGTCATGACCAGGTTCTGCATTGCCCGGGTGATGCCTACGTAGGCCAGCCGCCGTTCCTCCTCAAGACGGCCGGGTTCTTCCAGGCTCATCTTGTGCGGGAACAGACCCTCTTCCATGCCCACCAGGAACACGTAAGGGAACTCCAGGCCTTTGGCGCTGTGCAAGGTCATCAACTGAATGCTGTCTTCGTGTTCGTCGGCCTGAGTATCGCCAGCCTCCAGCGACGCGTGACCCAGGAACGCCGCCAGTGGCGTCAGATCTTCATCCTCCTCCGAGTTTTCGAAGTTGCGCGCGGCGCTGACCAGTTCCTCAAGGTTTTCTACCCGGGCCTGACCTTTTTCGCCTTTTTCCGCTTCGTGGTAGGCGATCAGCCCCGACTGCTCGATGACGGTCTGGGTCATCAAGTGCAGCGGCATTTCCATGCACTTGGCGGCGAGGTTCTCGATCAGCTCGATAAACGCGCCAAGCGCGCCGGCGGCACGGCCGGTCAGCCCTTTATTCGCGACCAGCAGGCGCATCGCTTCCCACATCGACACATCGCTGTGGCGCGCATGGTCGCGAATCGCTTCAACGGTTTTCTCGCCGATGCCACGGGCCGGAACGTTGATCACCCGCTCCAGCGCTGCATCGTTGCCACGGCCTTCGAGCAAGCGCAGGTAGGCCATGGCGTTCTTGATTTCTGCCCGCTCGAAGAAGCGCTGGCCGCCATAGATGCGATACGGAATGCGTTCGCGCAGCAAGGCTTCTTCCAAAACGCGCGATTGGGCGTTCGAGCGGTACAAAATGGCGATATCGCTGCGGGCCAAGCCGGTTTTCAGCGCGCTTTCAATGGTTTCCACCACATAGCGTGCTTCGTCGTGTTCATTGAACGCGGCGTACAGATTGATCGCTTCACCTTCGCCACCATCGGTCCACAGCTCTTTGCCCATGCGCCCGGAGTTGTTGGCAATCAGGGCGTTGGCGGCCTTGAGGATCCCGGCGGTGGAACGGTAGTTTTGCTCCAGGCGAATGGTTTCGGCATCCGGGAAATCGTCAGAATACTGATAGATGTTCTCGATTTTTGCGCCGCGCCAGCCGTAGATCGACTGGTCGTCGTCGCCGACCACCATCAGGCTGTCGCCGCCCTTGGCCAGTAGGCGCAACCAGGCGTACTGCACAGCGTTGGTGTCCTGGAACTCGTCCACCAGAATGTGCCGGAAGCGCTTCTGATAGTGCGCCAGCAGGCCAGGGTGATCGCGCCACAGATCGAGAGCACGCAGCAGCAGTTCAGAGAAGTCGATGACGCCCGCGCGCAGGCACGCGGCCTCATAGGCTTCATAAATGCTGCGCATGGTCGCCAGGAAAAGATCGCCGCTGGCTTGAATGTGCTGCGGGCGTAGACCTTCGTCTTTTTGCCCGTTGATGAACCACTGGGCCTGACGGGCCGGCCAGCGTTGCTCGTCAAGGCCTAGCTCGCGGATCACCCGCTTGACCAGCCGTTGCTGGTCGTCGCTGTCGAGAATCTGAAAGGTCTGGCTCAGCCCGGCCTCTTGCCAATGCGCCCGCAGCAAGCGATGCGCCAGGCCGTGGAAGGTGCCGACCCACATGCCGGCCGGGTTGATACCCATCAGCTGCTCGATGCGATGGCGCATCTCGGCAGCGGCCTTGTTGGTGAATGTCACCGACAGGATCGAGTGGGGCGAGGCGTTTTCGACCTGGATCAACCAGGCGATACGGTGCACCAGCACTCGGGTTTTACCGGAACCAGCACCGGCCAGGACCAACTGACGACCCACGGAGGCAGCTACAGCCTGGCGTTGGGCATCGTTGAGAGAGTTCAGCAGAAGGGAGAGATCATCGCGCATCGGGGCATTCTAGGGGGCTGCGTCACACCGGGCAAACCCCGCTTTGCTTTAGCCGATGAAAGATACGCGCAGGACGACTGGTCGGTCACTGGCTGCGAGCGTTGGTGGGCCTCGCTTCCAGGGTTTTCGGGGGGCAAAGGGCCTTCGGGCTTTTGGAAAATTTATGATCTGGAGCAGTTTGGTAAGGGCATTGGCTTGTGTATGCTCGGTCCACGTTTCGGGCTCATGCTCATCATTATAAGAACAAGAACATTGCCTATAACCCTCAGCTCCGACCTGTCGGGCCCCACTGTGGAGCCTCGGGTTATCCGCAAACAGTACGCCATGGAAATGGCGGTCGAGCGCACGCGCCTGCTTTACCAAGGCTCGCTTCTGCCTACGCTGTTCATGCTGATCAATGGCCTGGTGTGCGCGGGCTTGCTCTGGAGTCCGCAGCGCTACTTCCTGGTCAGCGTCTGGCTGGTGTGGTTGCTGTCGCTGGTGGCGTTGCGGGTGATTCAGGTCGCGGCGTTCGATTCGGCCATTCCCAACCGCCAGGCCCACCCGATCTGGCGTCGCATGTTTTTGCTCGGCTCAGCGATGACCGGCCTGACCTTGGCCGGCGCCGGCATTGCCCTTGTGCCCGCCGACAATTTCATCCAGCAAGCCTGGGTGTTTGGTTTGATCGGTGCAGCAGCACTCTCGGCCAGCGTGGCCTACGCGGTCAGTCTGTCGGCCTTTCTATCCTTTACCTTGCCGTGTCTGCTGCCGGCCATCGCGTATATGTTCTGGGGCGGCGACCAGCAGGAGCAAGGTTGGGGCTGGTTCGGGCTGATTTTGCTAGGGGCGTTGAGCGTGGTCGCCTGGCAGGTCAATCGACTGATTGATCGCGGCCTGCTGCGACGCTTCCAGAACGAGTCACTGATCGAGCATTTGCAGCAGGCCCAAAGCCGTAGCGACCAGCTGAATCACGAACTGGCCAAGGAAATCGACCAGCGCCGCCGTGCCGAAGACGAGTTGCGCGAAATTCAGATCGGACTCGAAAGCCGCGTCGCCCAGCGTAGCCTGGAGCTGGACGCCGCCAACCAGGCCTTGAGCAAAAGTGAAGCGCGTCTGGCGCTGGCATTAAAAGCCAGTGAGCTGGGATTATGGGACTGGAACCTGCAAACCGACGAAGTCCACCACACGCAACTCCAGGAGTTGTTCGGCCTGGAGCCGGAGTTCGTAACGGCCATGCTGCGCCACCTCAAGCCGCGCCTGCATCCCGAGGACTTGCCGTCGCTGAGGCGTGCGCTGGTCGAACATTTAAAGGGCCGCAGCGAGGATTATCAGATCGAATACCGCGTACGCCACGGCGATGGCCACTGGGTCTGGATCGAAGACCGTGGTCGAGCAGTTGAGCGTGCCGAAAACGGCCGGGTAATCCGCATGGTCGGCACCCGACGCGACATCACGGCCAGCAAGAGTCTGGAAGCACAGCGGCAACTGGCGGCGACGGTATTCGAGGCGGCCAGCGAAGGCATCATGATTTTCGATCCGAACTACGCACTCATCGCGGTCAACCAGGCGTTCAGCCGCTTAACGGGCTATGACATCGACGACATGCTCGGGCGCAATGTTGTGGAGTTGCCATGCAGTCGCGACGCCCGTCGCCACTACGGGGCGATTCATCAGTCGCTGGAACAACACGGCAGTTGGCAGGGCGAACTGGTGGAAACCCGCAAGAACGGCGAGCTGTATCCGCAATGGCTGCAACTCAATGCCGTGCGTGATACGCGGGGAAACGTCAGTCATATCGTCGGTTTCTTCGCCGATCTCTCGGCGCGGCGCGAATCCGAAGAGCGCATGCGTTACCTGACGCACTACGATGAACTGACCGGGCTGGCCAATCGTTCGCTCTTCCGTGAACGGTTGCGTGAGGCCCATCAGCGAGTGCGTCAGGGCGGGCGTAGTCTGGCGTTGTTGCACATCAACCTGGACCGCTTCAAGTTACTCAACGACAGCCTTGGCCATGAAATAGCCGACCAGCTATTGCAGAAGATGGCCCGGCGGCTGGTCAATGCGCTGCCGGAGGCGGACACCATTGCACGATTGTCCGGCGATGAGTTCGCGGTGCTGTTCGACGCTTACGGCAGTCTCTCGAGCCTGGCACGGGTAGCGACGCGGCTTTCGACCAAATTGCGTGTGCCAGTGACCGTTGAAGGGCATGAGCTGGTGGTCAGCGCGTCCATGGGCATCAGCATGTTGCCGGACAACGCACGGGAAATTTCCGCGCTGGTGAGCCAGTCGAACATGGCAATGCAACATGCCAAACACCTGGGTGGTGATAATTTTCAGTTTTACACCGACAGCCTGCAAGCCAGCACGCTTGAGCGCTTGCAGCTGGAAAACCAGTTGCGCAAAGCCATCGAAGAGAAGCAGCTGAAGGTGTTTTACCAACCGAAACTCTGTCTCGCCACAGGCCGGCTGAATGCCGCCGAGGCGTTGGTGCGCTGGGATCACCCGACCCTGGGCAGCGTTCCACCAGGAGACTTTATCGGTCTGGCCGAGGAAATTGGTCTGATCGGCAGCATTGGCGAATTCGTGTTGCGTCAGGCGTGCTGGCAGGCCTGCGAATGGCAGCGTCAGGGACTGGAGCCGATTCGGGTGTCGGTCAATTTGTCGGTGCATCAGTTGCGACAGGGCAAGTTGGTCAGCCTGGTGCGCCAGGTATTGGAGGAAACCGGCCTGGCGCCGCAGCACCTCGAACTGGAGCTCACGGAAAGCCAGTTGCTGGACAGCGTCGAACACATCATCGCCACCTTCCAGCAGTTGCGTGATCTTGGGGTGAAACTGGCCATCGACGACTTCGGCACCGGCTATTCGTCCCTGAGCTACCTCAAGCGTATTCCGGTGGATTACGTGAAGATCGATCAGGCGTTTATCCGCGGTCTGGGGGAGGGCAGTGTGGATGCAGCGATCACCCGGGCGATCATTGCCATGGCTCACGGGTTGTCGTTGAAGGTTGTGGCGGAAGGGGTTGAGCGGCCGGAGCAGCTTGAATTTTTGAAGGCTGAGCGTTGCGACGAGGTGCAGGGGTATCTGATCAGTCGCCCGATAGAAGCGGGTAGGTTGGTGGACCTACTGCGAGCGCAAAGCACCGACTGAAGCAGGGCAGAGGAGCTCCCGCCAGACACAGAGGTGCCTGACGGGAAACTCCGAAGTTATTGATGACTTATTAGTTGGTAATTAGAACGTCATCAATATGGTGCAGCAGTTTGCCTTGATAGAAAATACTGACGCCGGTAACGTTGGAATCACCCATTGCTTTGTATTCAACAAACTTGTCGGTTTCAACTTGCAGAGCAACTTCATCGGAAGCTTCAAGTTTCAATTCAAGTCGCAGATCGAAGGATTTGTCTTGAATGGCAGTCATTACCAGTTTTGGCGAAATGCCTGCATTTGCAACGGTTACGGTGCCATAGGTGCGGAAGGAAGCTGCGCCTGGCATGCGGTCGATCTGTGCAACCCAGTTCTTGGTTTTAATGCTCATAGTATGTAACTCCTGTAATTAGTTTGATTGCGTCCTGCACAATCAATGTAAGGAGATGGAGTTGTTTTGGGAAGAGGTGTGTTAGTTGTATTTGTAAGTTTGCGTGTTTGATCTTTATGTGTTGCTAGCAACTAAGCTCCGAAACTTCGAATAGGTCGATCAGGGGTAGTTTGTAGCCCTAAGGGTTTGCTCCGGTTGCGCGAAAGCTCTGGCAACGAGTGCTACATGGAGCGCGAACGCCTGAAAACGAGGGATTCGGTTACGCATTGAGCAGGCAAAAAGCCAATTCATGTAGTATAACTACAAGCTTGCTACATCCCCGGCGCCTGCCAATAACAAAGAGTCCAGCCCCTTGAATCTGCTGCAACACATCGCCCAGTCACGCCACCTGTTACGCAAGTCGGAGCTCAAGGTCGCCGACCACGTGCTGCTTGATCCAGCGGCGGTGATGCACAGTTCCATGGCCGACCTGGCCCACAACGTGGGCATCAGTGAGCCGACCATCGTGCGGTTCTGCCGCGCCATTGGTTGTTCCGGGTTTCAGGATCTGAAACTGAAGCTGGCGCAGAGTCTGGCGGCCGGTGCGAGCTTTGGCCAGTTTGCGATCCATGAAGATGATTCGGTTGCCGACTACAGTTTAAAAATTTTCGACACGACGTTGCACACGCTGATGGAGGTTCGCGAGAAGCTCGATCCGGTGGAATTGCAGCGCGCGGTGTCGCTCATGTCTCAGGCTCAACGTGTCGAGTTCTATGGTTTCGGTGCCTCGGGTGCAGTGGCGGCCGATGCCCAGCACAAGTTCTTCCGTTTGCTGCTGACGGCAGCGGCGTATTCCGACCCGCACATGCAGGCGATGTCGGCGGTCACGTTGAAGCCTACCGACGTGGCGATATGCATTTCCCAGTCCGGGCGTTCCAAGGATCTGTTGATTACCGCGAATCTTGTGCGCGAAAGCGGCGCGTCGCTGATAACCTTGTGCCCGAGCCAGACGCCGTTGGCTGAGCTATCGACCGTCAACCTGGCGATCGACGTTCACGAAGACACCGAAATCTACACGCCGCTGACCTCGCGTATCGCCCACCTGGTGGTGATCGATGTGTTGGCGATGGGCGTGGCCATGGCGCGCGGGCCGAGCCTGGTCAACCACCTCAAGAGCGTCAAACGCAGCCTTCGCAGCTTGCGGCTATCGCCCAAATCGGTGAAAGCCCTCGACGATTGATTTTGGCGGAAATTGTGGCGAGGGAGCTTGCTCCCGCTGGGCAGCGAAGCGGCCCCAAAAACCATCCACAGTGGTATTCCAGATCTATCGCATCAAGCTATTTACGGCTGCTGCGCAGCCGAGCGGGAGCAAGCTCCCTCGCCACAGGTATGCGGTCAGTCTCCGAGTTTCATCGTTCTGTAACGCGCAAGCCTCCAAACCGTCATCCCGCACGCCCATCCTATAACTCCCGTACTCGCCTTGGGAGACTCGAAATGGCCTTGCCCTACGAAGAACGCAACAGCGCCGTCAAAACCCGTCGTCAGCAAGAAGACCAGCGCCGCATGGAATTTCGCCGTGCCATCGAAGATCGCTGCGAGCGCCGCCAGCTGCTGGCCGAGATCGGTGACTTTCCCGAGCTGGAACTCAACTACTGGCAGGCAGTTCCCGCAACTTCCCGTCGAACCGCTCAACCAGGGCGCTGATCTGCACCCGTTCGCTGCGGATAAACGCAAGGAATGCGTGGGCCACCGGCGACAGCCGTTTGGCCTTCGCCTGCACCAGGCACCAACTGCGAAACAGCGGCAGCTCTTCGACCGGTAATTCGATCAAGCCGCCGGTGGCCAATTCCAGGTTCAGGGCGTGGCGCGTCAACAGCGCAACGCCCAGACCCGCCAGCACACATTCACGCTGCGCTTCGGCCGATGCGACCTCCTGGGTCTGGTTGAAGTGCACACGTTTCTCTTTGAAGTACTCTTCACACGCCATTCGCGTTCCCGAGCCGGGTTCGCGGAGCAGCAGCGTGTAAGGCTCAAGGTCCTGCAGCCGCAACGGCCCCATATGGCACAGCGGATGATCCGGTGGCGCCACGGCCACGATCGGGTTGTTGAGGAATGGCAGAAATTCCAGCCCCATATCTTGCGGCACCATGGACATGATCACCAGGTCATCGCGGTTGTCGGAGAGCCGCCGAATCACCTGCCCCCGATTGACCACGGTCAGTTGCAGGTTCACCTCCGGATGCTGGCGTTTGAACGCGGCAAACAGGTGCGGCACGAAATACTTGGCGCTGGATTCCACCGCCAGTTTCAGCTGGCCCTGCAACGATCCCTGCATGTCCGACAGCTGCATGTCGAGATTTTCCAGGCGTCCGAAAATGTCTCGACTCGCACGCTGAAGGGCCTCGGCGGCTTCCGTCATGTAGAGTTTTTTGCCGACGTAATCAAACAGCGGCTGACCAATCAGCTCCTCGAGTTGACGAATCTGCAGACTCACGGCAGGTTGTGTCAGCGACATTTCTTCCGCCGCGCGGCTGTAGGAACGCAAATCACAAACCTCATTGAAGATCTGCAGTTGACGCAATGTCATACGCATCAATGACTTACGCATTTCCAGGAGGCTCCCGCCGAAAACTGATGTATCAACTATAAGTCTTTGCTTATGGCTAGCCCAATTATTATTCATTTTTGTTAATCCCTTGCGGGGGCTAGTGTGGTGCTGCGACTAAATTGAAACATTTGGTCACGCGTCGACCTGGTCTAGCAGGTCGTGGGTACCACCGGCTCAAGGGAAACTCCAAGTGATAACAAAGATCCTGATCGCCAACCGTGGTGAGATTGCCGTACGAATCGTGCGTGCCTGCGCCGAGATGGGCATCCGCTCGGTCGCGGTTTACTCCGACGCCGACCGTCATGCCTTGCACGTAAAGCGTGCGGACGAGGCCCACAGCATCGGTGCCGACCCGCTGGCCGGTTACCTGAACCCGCGCAAGCTGGTGAACCTGGCCGTGGAAACCGGTTGTGATGCGTTGCACCCCGGCTACGGTTTCCTCTCGGAAAACGCCGAACTGGCCGACATCTGCGCAGAGCGCGGAATAAAATTCATTGGTCCATCGGCTGAAGTCATTCGCCGCATGGGCGACAAAACCGAAGCCCGCCGCAGCATGATCAAGGCCGGCGTGCCGGTCACTCCGGGGACCGAAGGCAACGTCGCGGACATCGCCGAAGCGCTGACTGAAGGTGACCGCATCGGTTACCCGGTCATGCTCAAGGCCACCTCTGGTGGTGGCGGTCGTGGCATCCGTCGCTGCAACAGCCGCGAAGAACTCGAACAGGCTTTCCCCCGCGTGATCTCCGAAGCCACCAAGGCATTCGGTTCCGCGGAAGTGTTTCTTGAAAAATGCATCGTCAATCCAAAACACATCGAAGCGCAGATCCTCGGCGACAGCTTCGGCAACGTGGTGCACCTGTTCGAGCGTGACTGCTCGATCCAGCGCCGCAACCAGAAACTCATCGAAATCGCCCCGAGCCCGCAACTGACCCCGGAACAGCGCGCCTACATCGGCGACCTGTCGGTGCGTGCAGCCAAGGCGGTGGGATACGAGAACGCCGGCACCGTGGAGTTCCTGCTCGCCGAGGGCGCGGTGTACTTCATGGAGATGAACACCCGGGTGCAGGTGGAACACACCATCACCGAAGAAATCACCGGCATCGACATTGTGCGTGAACAGATCCGCATCGCGTCCGGCTTGCCGCTTTCGGTGAAACAGGAAGACATCCAGCACCGCGGTTTTGCGCTGCAGTTCCGGATCAACGCCGAAGACCCGAAAAACAACTTCCTGCCGAGCTTCGGCAAGATCACCCGTTACTACGCGCCCGGCGGCCCCGGCGTGCGCACGGACACGGCGATCTATACGGGCTACACCATTCCGCCGTACTACGACTCCATGTGTCTGAAACTGGTGGTGTGGGCGCTGACCTGGGAAGAAGCGATGGACCGTGGCTTGCGCGCCCTTGATGACATGCGTCTGCAAGGGGTCAAGACCACCGCCGCGTACTACCAGGAAATCCTGCGCAACCCGGAATTCCGTAGCGGCCAGTTCAACACCAGCTTCGTTGAAAGCCATCCTGAACTGACCAACTACTCGATCAAGCGCAAACCCGAAGAGCTGGCCCTGGCCATCGCCGCCGCCATCGCCGCCCACGCAGGCCTGTGAGGAATACTCTAATGACTAACTCTTTACCTACAAAGCGTATCCACGTAACCGACACGATCCTGCGCGACGCCCACCAATCGCTACTTGCGACCCGCATGCGCACCGAAGACATGCTGCCGATCTGCGACAAGCTCGACAAAGTCGGTTACTGGTCGCTGGAATGCTGGGGCGGCGCGACCTTCGACGCCTGCGTACGCTTTTTGAAAGAAGACCCATGGGAGCGTCTGCGCCAATTGCGCGCGGCGTTGCCTAATACGCGCCTGCAAATGCTGCTGCGTGGCCAGAACCTGCTGGGCTACCGTCATTACAGCGATGATGTGGTCAAGGCTTTCGTCGCCAAGGCTGCGGTCAATGGCATCGACGTGTTCCGCATCTTCGACGCAATGAACGATGTGCGTAACCTGCGCGTGGCCATCGAAGCGGTGAAAGCCGCCGGCAAACATGCCCAAGGCACCATCGCTTACACCACCAGCCCGGTGCACACCATCGACGCGTTCGTCGCGCAAGCCAAGCAGATGGAAGCCATGGGTTGCGACTCGGTGGCGATCAAGGACATGGCTGGCCTGCTGACTCCATACGCCACTGGCGAGTTGGTCAAAGCATTGAAATCCGAGCAGTCGCTGCCGGTGTTCATCCACTCGCACGACACGGCTGGCCTGGCCACCATGTGCCAACTCAAGGCCATCGAAAACGGCGCCGATCACATCGACACCGCAATCTCCAGCTTCGCCTCGGGCACCAGCCACCCGGGTACCGAGTCGATGGTCGCTGCCCTTAAAGGCAGCGAATTCGACACCGGCCTGAACCTGGAGCTGTTGCAAGAGATCGGCCTGTACTTCTACGCCGTGCGCAAAAAGTATCACCAGTTCGAAAGTGAATTCACCGCCGTCGACACCCGCGTGCAAGTCAACCAAGTGCCGGGCGGGATGATTTCCAACCTGGCCAACCAGTTGAAAGAGCAGGGCGCGCTGAACCGCATGGCCGAAGTGCTGGCGGAAATCCCGCGTGTTCGCGAAGACCTCGGCTTCCCGCCGCTGGTGACCCCGACTTCGCAAATCGTCGGAACTCAGGCGTTCTTCAACGTGCTGGCTGGCGAGCGCTACAAGACCATCACCAACGAAGTGAAGCTTTACCTGCAAGGCGGCTACGGCAAAGCGCCGGGCACCGTGAACGAAAAACTGCGTCGCCAAGCGATCGGCAGCGAAGAAGTCATCGACGTCCGTCCAGCGGATTTGCTGAAGCCGGAAATGACCAGGCTGCGTGCCGAAATTGGCGCAGTGGCCAAGTCCGAAGAGGACGTGCTGACCTACGCGATGTTCCCGGACATCGGCCGCAAATTCCTCGAAGAGCGTGCTGCTGGCACCCTCACTCCAGAAGTGCTGCTGCCGATTCCTGAAGCGGGCGGCGTGGCCTCCGCCGGTGGCGAAGGTGTGCCGACCGAGTTCGTGATCGACGTCCACGGTGAAACCTACCGCGTCGACATCACCGGTGTCGGCGTCAAGGCTGAAGGCAAGCGTCACTTCTACCTGTCCATCGACGGCATGCCGGAAGAAGTGGTGTTCGAACCGCTCAACGAATTCGTCGGCGGCGGCAGCAGCAAGCGCAAGCAAGCCACTGCACCGGGTCACGTCAGCACCACCATGCCGGGCAACATCGTCGACGTACTGGTCAAGGAAGGCGATGTTGTGAAAGCCGGCCAGGCTGTGCTGATCACTGAAGCGATGAAGATGGAAACCGAAGTCCAGGCGGCCATCGCCGGCAAGGTCACCGCCATCCACGTGGCCAAGGGCGACCGGGTCAATCCGGGCGAAATCCTGATCGAGATCGAGGGCTGAGTTAACAGCCTCGATACACCGCTTTAAACCTCGGGGGGGCATGTGCTCCCCTTTTTTTCGCCCGCAGAAAATCCATTGTGGGAGCGTCGGTGCAGCGATCCGACTTGCTCGCGAAAGCGGAGTATCAGTCGACATGGTTGTTGACTGACACATCGCCTTCGCGAGCAAGCCCGCTCCCAAAGGGATGGTGGTGAGTCAGTGGTTGATCAGAACGCCATCCGCCACTGACCCATTACGCCATGACTGCGGCTATCGCTGCCCATTTCACCCGTGAGACCGACGCCGAGCGTATTGCGTGCGGAAAGTCTCAGGTCCACGCCCGCATCGACCATCAGTTTGTCCCGATCCAGCGGCGCACTGTAGACGCTGTAGTCGTTGCCACCGGTGACAAGGCGTTGCCTGGTTTCGGTATATACCTTGCCGTACGTGTGTTTCCAGCCAGCGCTAAAGCGCGGAGTCAGTTGCATACCGTTTCCCAGCGTATTGAGCTTCGCCAGACGCAGGCCGAATGTGCTGTTGACGTTTTCCTCGGATTGCCCGTGGACTTTCAGAGCAGCATCGCCACCTTTTTCCGTGAAACTATCGCGTTGATAACGTTGATATCCGACGCTGGCAAACGGCTCGATGCTGACGTTCGCGCGGCCCAGGTTGTAGCCGACTTCTGCGAAGGCTTGCTGAGTATTGGCCTCGTAATGCCCCTTGGGGCGATCCTTGAAACCGTAGAATTCGACCCGGCGCGCACTGCTTCCGTCGTGGCGGTTGTGTGTCGCGCCCAGGCGCAACGACATCGGCCCTTCCTGGCGCAGGGCGTAAGCGCCTAGATGCCAGCTGTCCAGATCGCCGTCGAGTTCTCTGCTTTTCTGGCGAGTGCGGGAGTTGCCGCCCATCACACCCAGCCGCCAATGCTCACTGACCTGCCAGTCGGCGCCCAGTAACAATCCTTCAGTGGAGTGTTGCAGTGGGTCATAGTCGCGACTCAGTTTCCCGCTGTGGCCAAGCGCCTGGAGCCAGACTCTTCCTTTGGCTTCGTTTCCCGCCGCCAGACGAGGCGCGCTGTTCTGATTGTAAGAAACATCGGCGTTATCGAGTTGGCGCATGGCCGAGAGCAGGGTGGCGCCGATCGGGCCGTCGCTGTTCAAGGTTGCCTTGGCGAGGTTGGCGTTGCTATCGCCGGCCAGAATTTCCAGGGCGTAGGTGGCGGTAGCTATGTCGGACCCAAGCAAAGCAGCGACGGCGGCATTCGGGGTGGCGGCTGGATTGCTTCTGATTTCTTCAATAACGTCTGCAAGTTCATGAGCGCTATCGGTGGTTGCGGCGCTTCCGATCGGCACGCCATTACGAGCGTAAGTCAGGACGACAGCCTTTTCGTCGTCGTAATTCAGGTTGGGCGTCATAAAGGCCAGGTTGTTGAGCACCGAACCGAACTCGCCTACGATTTTTACCGCAGAAATGATGGTGTGCTGTCTGGTCAGCGGATATTCACCCGATGCCGCGACGATTTTCAGGGTCGCATTATCGAGGCTCGCAGTGCCGTCGACTTTGATCGTTTCGCCCGGACCGTCAGGGTTGAGTTCATAGGTCAGAACGGCAGTCGCGGACATCTTCAAATCACCGGCCACTGTCGGCGCGCCAAGCTGTCGGTTGACGAGAAGTCCGCCGTGCACGTCCAGCCTTCCAACCCGCCCCCCGCCACTGAAGGTGCCTGAAGGGTACACCTCGACGCCTCCACCAATGACGCCGTTGTTTACCAAAGCACCTTGAGCGACGGCGCCCCCTTCGATATATCCATTGTTGGTGACCATCGCTTTGGGGTGGACCAGGGCCCCGATTTGGAAGTCTCCGGAGTCTTTGGCGCCATTTAGGGTCCACGTGCCCTGTTTGATATCCAGTCCGACAAAATTTCGGGTTTCACCCAGAGTGCCCCCTTTAGCGTGATCGAGCTGGATGACATTGTTGCCACCACCACCGTCCAGCCGTTTGGTAAGGCCCCCTCCGGAAAGCACGCTGATCAGATCGTTACGATCATCCAGTTGCAGAGCTTTCCACTCAGCGATTTTGTTGATCGAAGTGAGTTTGGTATCGGCAGCTCCGATGAACGAATCGAGTTTCGCAATCAGGTCTTCTGACGTTTCAAAAGGCGCAGCAGATGGATCGGCACCTGTTTGCTGGGCAACCGCAAATTCAGCGCAGCCAACGGTAAGCGCTATCGAAAGAGCGAGGTGTTTGGGTCGATATTTGTGTTGAACGGGCATTGAGTCAGGCCTCTTTTGACAGGAGGCCAAACTCTAAAAGGCAGCTGATTTTGCGGATGTCAGTCGGTTCCGGCACGCAGCCCGGGTATTGTCGGATCGTTTTGTGGAAAAAGTCTTGGCTGTCTTGCAATGGCGGTTTATGCCGATGCGATACCGTAGCGGTTACCTACAACTCATCTGCAAAAGGGCGCTTTTCCTACAATCAAAGGCTATCCGCCAATACCGTGCCGCGCGGTGTTCAGACCGTTTGGCTTGAAAATGGGCGTCATGCGGATTCGGCGTGATTTCAGTTGAGGCCGCGAACTTCCCACTAACTACGACTCAAATACGCCTTCCCATAATGCCGCTCCATCCTCGCCTGAATCAGCTCCAGCCCAATCGACAGCGCCCAGTAAATCACCGCCGCGGTCGTCAGCATCTCGATGTAGCGATAGCTCGACCGACCATACGATTGCGCCAGAAACATCACTTCCCACACCCCCATCACCGAGATCAGTGATGAGTCCTTGAGCATCGAGATGAATTGATTGGTGGTCGGCGGAATGATGGTGCGCATGGCTTGAGGCAGGGTGACGCGCCAGAAGATCACGGTTTCGCGCATGCCCAGCGCCAGCGATGCTTCGCGTTGGCCGTGGGGGACGCCGAGGATGCCGGCGCGGAAGATTTCGCTGAGGTAGGCGCCGTAGTTCAGCGACAAGGCGATGATGCCAGCGGCGACGGCACCGGGCACGATGCCCAGTTGCGGCAGGCCGAGGTAGATCAGAAGGATCTGGATCAGCAGCGGTGTACCGCGAAAGAACGACGCATAGAAACTCGCAATGCCGAAGGCCACTGCGCTTTTCGACAGTCGCGCGATGGCGGTGATGAAGCCCAGCAGTGACGACACGACGATGGAGCACAGGCACAAAAACAGCGTCAGCGCTGCGCCTTGCAGAAAGCCGTTCGGCGCCAGGTGCAGGCCGATCAGGTTGGGCAGTTTGTCGAGGATGATCGAGAACTTCAGGTCGAAGCTCAGGAAGAAACTGGCGAACATAACCAGCATCGCCGCCCAGGTCAGGTACAGCCGCGTGCGAAAACCGAAGATCCGTTGCAGGCGGGACTCAGCCACCGGTTGCGGCGGCTGAGGGGGTGTCGGGAAAGAAGTCATTGACTGATGTCGGCGCCGATCCACTTTTGCGAGAGCTTGCTCAGGGTGCCGTCCTGTTTCAGTTGCGCGAACACGTCACGCACCTTGGCGTCCCACTGCGCATCGCCTTTTTCGATGGCCACCGAGTTTGGCTCCGAATACAGCGGTTCGCCGGCAAGCTTGAAGCGCTTGTCTTCCGTCAGCCGTGGTTGCGCGGTGACGAGGTTGGTGAGGACGGCATCCAGTCGAACGCCTGCGCCGAGACCGAGGTCCTGGAACGCGACGTTGTCGGTGTCGTAAGGCGCGATCTGCACGTTTTCAAACGGGTACTGCAACTGCGTGTCTTCGGCGCCTTCGATCACCAGGTTTTTATTCAGGTAGCTTTCGTAGCTGGAAGCACTGGTGAGCCCGACTTTCTTGCCGCTCAGGTCCTTGGCGCTGTGAATGCTGTCGTCCTTGGCATTGACCACGATCACCGCCGGCGAGGCGTAGTACTCGACCGGGAAATCAAAGACTTCGGCGCGAGCCTTGCTCGGGGTCATGGAACAAATGCAGATGTCGTAGCGCCCGCTCCAGCGGCCAGCGGCGATCACGTCCCAAGACGGGGTTTCGAGGCGCAGTTTGACCCCGAGTTTGTCCGCCACGGCTTTGGCCACGTCAACATCGAAACCGTCGAGCTGGTTTTGGTCATTGAGGAACGAGAAGGGTGGATAGCTTTCCATCAGCACGCCCACCAGTTCTTTCTTTTGTTCGATGCGGTCCAGCGTGGCGCCGCCGAACGCTTGGGTGGAGGCAGCCAGCATCGTCAGGCCCAAGGCCAGTAGCGATTTAAGTTTCACAGTCGAGCCCTGATAAAAAAGTGGTTGTGATTAACCGGATGGTGCGTATTAAATAGTTATAAGAACGACTCTGGTAGTGAGTTATTTTCATAAGCATATGAGTGAAAAGCATATGGGCGTTGTGAATACAGTGATTCTGGATGGCGGCATGGGTCGTGAGTTGCAACGCCGCGGTGCGCCGTTCCGACAACCCGAGTGGTCAGCGCTGGCCTTGGGTGAAGCGCCGCAGGCCGTGGAAGCAGTGCACGCGGCGTATATCGACAGCGGTGCAAACGTGATCACCAGCAACAGCTATGCGGTAGTGCCGTTTCACATTGGCGAAGCGCGTTTTGCTGAGGAAGGGCAAGCACTGGCGGCGCTGGCCGGTGAGTTGGCGCGGCGTGCGGTGGATGCCTCGGGCAAACTGGTCCGTGTCGCGGGCTCCTTGCCGCCGTTGTTCGGTTCCTATCGCCCGGACCTGTTCGACGCGGCTCGGGTGACCGAACTGCTGACGCCGCTGGTTGATGGTTTGGCGCCCCATGTCGATCTGTGGCTGGCGGAAACCCAAAGCTCGATCATTGAAGCACGGGCGATTCAGGCCGGGTTGCCGAAGGATGGCAAGCCGTTCTGGCTCTCATTTACCCTTAAGGATGAGGATACGGACGAAGTGCCGCGTTTACGCTCCGGCGAACCTGTGGCTGAAGCCGCTGCGGTGGCAGCCGAGTTGGGTGTCGAGGTGTTGTTGTTCAACTGCAGCCAGCCTGAAGTGATCGGTGCTGCGATTGATGCGGCGCGAGAAACGTTCGAGCGTCTGGGGGTGACGATTCACATCGGCGCCTACGCCAATGCCTTCCCGCCGCAACCGAAAGAGGCGACGGCCAATGACGGTCTGGACCCGCTGCGCGAGGATCTTGATCCGCCGGGATACTTGCAATGGGCGGCTGACTGGAAAGAGCGCGGTGCCAGCCATTTGGGTGGGTGCTGCGGGATCGGGCCGGAGCACATTGCGGTGCTTGCCCAGAAATTGGCGTGAAGCCCATCGCGAGCAAGCCTCGCTCCTACAGGGGATTCGTGAACGACACAAATCCAGTGTGGGAGCGGGCTTGCTCGCGAAAGCGTCAGTCCAGACGCCACTTACTTACCCGCGGCACTCGGCCAATGTCTTCACCTGCCCCGTCCCCGCCTGGTTCTCATCGCTCAACCACCGCTCGAACCCAGCACCAACCACCGGCCATTCCGAATCCACAATCGAATACCACGCCGTATCCCGGTTCTGCCCCTTCACCACCATGTGCTGGCGGAACACCCCTTCGAAACTGAAACCCAACCGCTTCGCCGCATACTTGGAGCGGGCGTTGCCGTTGTTGCATTTCCACTCTAGGCGCCGATAACCCAGCGCAAAAGACTCCCTGGCCAGCAGATAAATCGCCTCAGTACTTTTCGGCGAACGCTGCATTGGCGCGCCAAACGTCACGTGGCCGATCTCGATACGACCCTGAGACGGGACGATCGACATCAAACTGAGAATGCCTTGCACATCGCCGCTGGCACGGTCGATCACGCTGAAGAAATACGGGTCGCTGTTGGCAGCGTGATTGTTTAGCCAATCATTGAAAGCGCTGCGCTCCGGGAAAGGACCGTACGGTAAATAATCCCAGAGCTTCGGATCGGCACCCGGGCCCTGCAGGGCTTTCCACAAGCCGTCGCCATGACGTGCCGGATCAAGTTTTTCCAGACGGATAAAGCGCCCTTCAATCGTTTGCACCGAGGGAGCAGGGACGCCTTTCCAGTCTGCGAGTGAAGTCGACATGCTGTTCTCCTTGAACCTTAAAGGGCTTTGCGAAACTGGATGAAGCCAGGGCGTTCGGCGATGCGCTCGTAGAGCTGGATCGCGGTAGCATTGGTTTCGTGGGTCAACCAATGGACTTTGCAGCAACCGTCAACCTTGGCGGTGGCGTAGACGAACTCGATCAACTGGCGACCGACGCCGGTGCCGCGGGTTTCGGGCGCGACCAGCAGGTCTTGCAAGTAGCAGGAGTTTTCGATGCTCCAGTTCGAACGATGGTAGATGAAATGCACCAGGCCGACCGCCTTGCCGTTGGCCCAGGCGAGGGCTGCGTGGGTCGGTTCGTTCGAGTCGAGCATGCGTTGCCAGGTGCTGTCGGTCACAGCCTCCGGTAATTCGGTGTTGTAGAAGCGCAGATAGCCTTGCCACAGTGGCAGCCACGCGGCGTGATCGTCGGCGGTGACCTGGCGGATGTCGATCTGACTCATGTCCGTTTCCTTAACGCATCAAGTGGGCGAGTGCCTGATCGCGCGCGTCGGGGCTGGCGGCGAGCCCCTCACGCACACCGGCGACGTCTGGGGTGCTGCGGTTCTGGCTGAGTTTGCGTTTGCCCTCCAGACGCTGGATCGGCAAGGCAAACCCGACGATGGCCTTGAGCATGCCATCGATGTAATCGGCAGGCGCATCGGCGACTTTCCATGGCTGGGCGCGGCTGGCTTCATGACGGTCGGTCAACGCGCTTACCAGATCAAGCAAGCGATCAGCATCAGTGAAGATTTCCGCGCTGCCATAGGCATGCACCGCGAGGTAATTCCAGGTTGGCACGACTTTGCCGTGCTCGGCCTTGCTCGGATAAAACCCGGGGCTCACGTAGGCATCGGCGCCCGCAAAAATCACCAACGCTTGCGCGCCTTTCTCCAGTTCTTTCCATTGCGGATTGGCGCGGGCGAAGTGACCGTAAAGGGTGCCATTCGGACCTTGGTCAGGATTGAACAACAGCGGCAGATGACTGGCTTGCAGGCCTTGCTCGCCGTGGGTAACGACCGTGGCGAGACGTGTTCCGAGGATCTGCTGCTGCAGGTCGTCCAGATCTTTGATGGCGAAGCTGCTTGGGTTGTACATGGAAAAATTCCTTGGCGAATGCCTGCATCCTAGGCAGGCTATTGGTCTGTTGTAAGAGCCATTAACGACCAATTTCATAGGTCCATTGCCATGACGGATGTGCCGCTTTCCTTGTCGTTCAACCCTGCGGGTATCGAACTTGATCGCCGTCAGGGCCTGAGTCGTCAGCTGTACCAGGCCTTGCGCTCGCGTGTCCTCGATGGGCGACTGGTCAGCGGCACTCGGTTGCCCGCCAGTCGGGATCTGGCGGCGGCGCTGGCAATTTCCCGCAATAGCGTGGTGCGCGCCTACGATCAGCTTTACGCCGAAGGGTTCATCGAGGGGCGAGTGGGTGACGGGACTTACGTCGCCCAATTGCCGGAACGTGCATTGCCGGGAAAAAAACTATCCACAAAAGTATCCACAGGGTTGTCAACAGGCTTACCCACAGCCTTATCCACAAATTGGCTGGATTTACCTGGGGTTTCGTCCAGTAAAGTTATCCACAGCGGGGCGTTGGGGCGCGTTGAAAAGAACCATTTGGCCCTGCCGCCGAGCGGTCCGCCGCGCGCATTTCGGGTGGGCGTTCCCGCGTTCGATCTGTTTCCTTTCGAGGTGTGGGCCAAGCTGAATGCGGCTTTCTGGCGCAAACCGGATCTACAGCAGCTGTGCTATGGCGATCCCGCCGGCGATGCGCGGTTGCGTGGGCTCATCGCTGCCTATTTGCGCAGTTCCCGTGGCATGCAGTGCACTGCTGAACAAATTGTGATCACCAGCGGCGCGCAGCAGGGAATTAGCCTTTGTGCACAGTTGTTGGTGGAGCCGGGCGACGGGGTGGCGATCGAGAATCCGGGGTATCGGGCGGCGGGTCATGCCTTCGCGGTGGCGGGTGCCCGTTTGCATGGCGTTGCGGTGGACAGCGAGGGCATCGACTGTGCCGAATTATCAGCGCTCGGTGATTGTCGTCTGGCTTATGTCACCCCCTCGCATCAATACCCGACCGGCGTGGTGATGAGCCTGGCACGACGTCTGGAATTGCTGGCGTGGGCCGAGCGCACCCAGGGCTGGATCGTCGAAGACGACTACGACGGCGAATACCGATACAGCGGCGCGCCACTGGCCCCGTTGGCGGCGCTTGATCGGCAGGGGCGGGTTTTGTACGTCGGGACTTTTGGCAAAGTTGCCTTCCCGGCATTGCGTCTGGGCTACCTGGTCTTGCCGCCGGCGCTGACGCAGGCGTTTTCTCAACGTCGAGCGGTGGACGTCCGGCACTCGGAAGTCAGCACTCAAGCGGTGATGGCCGAGTTCATGGCCACCGGGCATTTTCAGCGGCATATCCGTCGTATGCGCCGAGCTGCGCTGAGTCGACGCAATACCTTGCTGGCCGGTTGGCCTCAAGGGATTGCCGGCCTCGGCAGCCTGCCCGATGTCGCGGCGGGGCTGCATCTGACGGTAGCGGTCGACGCTCATGCCCGCGAGCAGGAGCTGATCGAAAAAGCCATCAGCGTCGATGTCGAGATCAGTGCGCTGAGTAGCTACTGGTTGCCGGATTCACAAAAACCAGTGGACCAGCGCGCCGGACTGGTCCTGGGTTTCGCGGCGGTGCCTGAAGCCGCCATTCGCGAAGCACTCGGGCGCTTGGAGCGTGTTTGGCGAACCTGAGCGTTACGACCTCAGTTTTCTGTTGGCGGCTCCAGGTCGAAAAACAGTTTTCGCAGATATTCAACCGTCCTGTCCCGACCATTGTCTCGACGGATGTCGATCTGATCATTGTCATGCATCCATCGAAGCATGCTCTGGGTAGGCTTCCTCAGTTTGGAGAGGCTCGCGCGCATGCTTTTGCCGGATTCGCGCATTTGCGCAGCGACTGCACGTAGCTCCCCGCCCAAGCTGTGCACCGGGAATTCCCGGGTTCGGCCAAGATCCTGTTCGACGCTGGCCGCGCTCTGTTCAAGCCTGGCGGCTTGTTGATCGAATATTTCCTGCATGTCCGCGGGGATTCGCGAAGGCCGGTGAGCGTCTTTCAAGGTGCGCGTGATGAAGTTTAAACAAATGTATTGATAGCCCCGCTCATCGATGCCCGCTTCCTGTTTGATTTTCCTTCCAGTGCTTTAAGCGGTAACAGCCAGTGCAGTTGCTCCCAATAGAAATTGGCCTGGCGGCGGGATACTGACCAGATGGTTTTTCTCCACCAGCGGATGGTTTTCGCCGTCGTCGAGGGCGTGGTCTGTCATGGTTTTCTTCCTTCGGTGCGGGTGATCAGGACGAATGAGTCGATCCTGGCGGTGGCATCGAAGGTAGAAAACGGCGGGGCAGGGAAGGTGGTAAATAATTACCACCGGTAAAAGAACTTGGTTGTTTCCTCACTGAGCGCGTTCAAAACCTTCAAGAACGTTCACGGCGTTGATGCCGATTTCTTCAACCGCGTAACCGCCTTCCATCACGAACAGCGTCGGCACGCCGAGCCTGGCGATGCGCTCGCCCATTGCCAGGTAATCCGGGCTGTCGAGCTTGAACTGGGAAATCGGATCGTCCTTGAACGTATCGACGCCCAGGGAAACGACGACGATGTCGGCGCCGTATTTTTCAATCTCCTCGCAGGCTTGTTCGAGTGCTGCGCTCCAGGTATCCCAACCGCTGCCGGCGGGCAACGGGTAGTTAAAGTTGAAACCTTCGCCCGAACCTTCGCCCAGTTCGTCTTCATAACCGAGGAAGAACGGAAACTCGGCTTCCGGATGGCCGTGGATTGAGGTGAAGAGCACGTCGCTGCGCTCGTAGAAAATCGATTGGGTGCCGTTGCCGTGGTGGTAATCGACGTCGAGGATCGCGACTTTCTTGTGGCCCTGGTCGAGGAAGGCTTGTGCAGCGATGGCGGCGTTGTTGAGGTAGCAATACCCGCCCATCAAATCACTGGCGGCGTGGTGTCCCGGTGGACGGCACAACGCGAAGGCACTGCGGGCGCCGCGCTGGATCTCCGCTTGAGCGGTCAACGCCACTTGCGCCGCGCTGTACGCCGCTTGCCAGGTGCCGGCGGTGATCGGGGCGCCGCCGTCGAAGCTGTAATAACCGAGTTCACCGTGCAGGCTTGTGGGCTTGATGCGACGCAAGGTTCGCGCCGGCCAGGTGTAGGGCAGCAAGTCGCCGTCCGTGTTGAATTCGGTCCAGCGCGCCCAGGCACCTTTGAAGAAGTCGAGGTAGTCGCGGCTGTGGATGCGCGCGATCGGGTCGAGGCCGAAATCCTTCGGTGCTTCAACGGGGCCGAGGTTCTGGTTGTGCACCCGCGCCAGCACGTGATCGGCACGCGAAGGCATCTCGAAACAAGGTTTGAGATGCCCGTCTATCAATTCACAACGGCCGTGGTGCAGATGGTGATCGTCCGAGTAGATCGTCAGCATTTCTTGTTCTCCGCAGGGCAGATTCGGTTAGCTCCAGTCTTGCGGCGAACGGCGATTCGTAGAACGGCAGGAAAGGCCAAAAGGGGATTGATATGGCCAAAATAGCTGACCGAAATTCGCCCCTCTGTGGCGAGGGAGCTTGTCGGATCGCCGCACCGTCCCGCTCGGCTGCGCAGACCAGCGGGAGCAAGCTCCCTCGCCACATATCAAGGCCTGAACTGGCTAGGCGCGACGCCACTCCAGCGCACAAACGCATGGCGGAAGCTTGCGGTCTCGCTGAAACCCAGCGCTTCAGCGATCCGGTAGATCGGCATCTGCTCTTCACACAGCATCTGCTTGGCCTGTTCGAAGCGCAGTTCATCCAGCAATTCCTGATAGCTGCAGCCCAGATCCTTGAGATGCCGACGCAGGGTTCGCGCCGAGCAATTCATCTGCTCGGCCAGGCCTTCGAGACCCGGCGCTGCGTTGAGTTGAGCGTTGAGCAGATGACGAATCCGCCCCAGCCACGCCTGTCGCCCGGTGAACTCGATGTTCTGTTTGCGGCAGCGTTCGGCCATGGCTTGATGGGTGATGACGTCGGCGAGCGGCAAGGAATGGTCAAGCCAACGTTTGTCGAAGGCAAAGGCGTTGTCTCGCGCACCGAAGTGCAGCGGGCAATTGAAAGGCTCGGCGTAAGAGGCTTCGTAGTCGGGGGCGACATGTTCGAAACGAGCCGCCAGCAGCGGCAGCGGGTGACCGAGCAGGTCGTCGCAAATGACTTTCAACGACACCAGGCAGAATTCGGCGTTGAACACCGCCAGCGCCGGGTTTTCCCGGTAATCGGCGGCGACGAACCAGACGCGCTCGCCGTCCTCTTCCAGGCTCAGCTCGAAAAGTGTTCCCAACAGCGCCGGATAGCGCATTGCCAGACGCAAAGCGTCACCGAAGGTGGCACTGGTGAGCAGCGCATAACCGAGCATGCCGTAGGACGAAACGTGCATGCGCCGACCCAGTTCCAGACCGATGTTTCGCTTGAGCGCGACGGCGTTGGCGCAGACCTGCATCTCCTGATTGGTGGTGATGCGCGTGTCGGCCCGGCTCAGGTCCGCCGCGCTGATACCGCTTCTGGCTAACAATGCCTCACTGGACAAGCCTTGAGCCTTGAAGGTGTCGAGCACCAGGGAAACGGCATTGAGGGTGGTGAGGTGGGAGTGGAGCATGGGATTTTCCAGCCTGGGGATGGCTGGAACGCAGCAAGTTGCATGCCGCGCTCCTACAGGGGTTATGTGTTGTGTCAGCTCAGTTCGCCGCAGAGGTCGAGTTCGATCAGGCGTCGCACTTCAGCAGTGTTCAGACCAGCTCCCAGCAACCCGTGCAACTTGCCGAACGCCGCTTCACGGGTCATGCCGCCGCCCGACAGCACACCAACGCCACGCAGCCGGCTACCGGCCTCGTAAACATCCAGTTCGACGCCACCTTCATGGCACTGTGTCACCGCGACTACTACCACACCGTTGTCCCGTGCCCGTGAAAGCGCGGCGAGGAAATCGGGGTTATCGCTCGGCCCGGTGCCGCTGCCGTAGCACTCCAGCACCAGGCCCTGAATGCCGCTGTTCAGCACGCCATCCAGTTGCTCGGCGCCGACACCGGGAAACAACGGCAGCACGGCGACTTTCGCAAGTTGCTGACTCTGGTTGTAGTTCAGTTGTGCCGGTAGAGCAGTCGCCTTCACGCCACCGCCCTGACGCTCCAGTCGCTTGAATGGATGACGACCGAAACTGCGCACCTTCGCGCAACGAGTCGGGTCGAGCAGTTCGCCGTGGAAGTACAAATGAACGCCCGGCGCCAGGCCTTGGCCCAAGGCGACCATGGCGCCACTGAGGTTTTCCCAGGCATCGCTGTCGGTCACGCCGGCGGGCAGCATCGAGCCGGTAAACACCACGCGAGCCTTGAGTCCGAGCAACTGAAAGCTCATGGCCGCCGCGCTGTAGGCGAGAGTGTCAGTGCCGTGCAGGATCAGCACGCTGTCGCAGCCTTGCACATCAACGGCGTCGACGACGGCTTCACGCAGTTGCTGCCAGTAAGCCGGACTCATGTTGGCGCTGTCGATCAGCGGCGACATCTCGCGAAATCGCCATTGCGGTACAACCCGTTCAGGGTTGCTGGTCAGATACTCGCGCATCCGCGCTTCGAAACCGGACGCCGGGGCCAGGCCGTTTGCACTGGCTTGCATGCCGATGGTGCCACCGGTGTAGAGCACCATGACGTGCTGGGCGGCAGGGTAGGTATTGGAAATCATGAGCAGGTCTCCACAAGAGATAATTGTGGGAGCGAGCTTGCTCGCGATGGCGGACTGACAGTCAACACAATGGTGTCTGACATATCGCCATCGCGAGCAAGCTCGCTCCCACAAGTAATGCACTTTAACTGACGGGCGCGGGGGAGGCGCTCGTCGTTTACCCATCAGCGTTGCGCTGCGGGTACGCCTTGCGGCTCAGCTTCAGCCTTTTCAGCGGTGGCCGGCGGGTTGGCTGGCCAGGCGTTCAGGTCCAGGTCCAGGTCCGGGAACTTGCTCGAATCGAACACAGGCGTCTTGATACCGGCTGCGCGCTGGTCATCGTAGTCACGCATGATGCGCATGCCGACTTTGAACAGCAGGAACAGCGCAATCAGGTTCACGAACGCCAACAGAGTCATGGTGATGTCGGCAAACGCGAACACCGTGCCGAGGTTCTCGATCGCACCCCAGAAGATCAACACCAGTACCAGTGCGCGGTAGCCGATCAACGCCTTGCGGTTTTCACCGATCAGGAAGCGCAGGTTGCTCTCGCCCAAGTAGTAGTTGTAGAGAATCGAGGTGAAGACGAACAACGCCAGTGCCACGGAGATGAACATCCGGCCCCAGTCACCCACGACAGCGGCGAGCGAGTTCTGGGTCAGGGCAATGCCGTCGCCTTCGAAGCCCGGGGTGTAGAAGCCCGAAAGCAGAATCAGCAACGCGGTGCAGGTGCAGATCACGAACGTATCGAGGAACACGCTGAACGCCTGAACCACGCCTTGTGACACCGGATGCTCGACCGACGCCACGGCGGCCACGTTCGGCGCACTGCCCAAACCGGCTTCGTTGGCGAACACGCCACGCTTCACGCCCATGACGATGGCGCTGCCGATCAGGCCGCCGAAGGCTTGATCGAGACCGAATGCGCTTTTGACGATGGTCATCAGCATGGCGGGTACGTGATCGAATTGCAGCACGATCACGTAGATGGTCACGCCGATGTACACCAGGGTTTTCACCGGCACCAGCAGGTCAGCGACCTTGGCGATACGCTTGATCCCACCGATGAACACCAGACCCAGCAACACCGCCAGGGCCAGGCCGGTCCAGGTGGTGTCGAGGCCGAACGCGCTATTCAGCGAGTGCGTCACGGCGTGGGATTGCAGACCATTGAAGGCGAAGCCGAAGGTGATCAACAGCAGGAACGCCATGATCATGCCCAACCAGCGTTTCTGCAGACCGTGCTGGATGTAATAGGACGGGCCGCCACGGTAGGTGCCGTCGGCGTCGGCGCGTTTGTAGAGCTGGCCAAGAGAGCATTCAAAGAAGCTGCTGGACATGCCGACCAACGCGGTCACCCACATCCAGAACACCGCACCTGGCCCACCGAGGGTCACGGCGATGCCGACACCGGCGATGTTGCCTGCACCGACGCGGCCCGCGAGGCTGAGCATCAGGGCCTGGAACGAGCTGAGTTGCCCGGCACTGCTTTTGAGGCTGTCGCGGAACACCGCGAACATGTGGAAGAAGTGACGAAATTGAACGAAACGCGAGCGGATCGTGAAGTAGCTACCGAGCCCGACAATGAGCACGATCAGTACTTTCCCTGAGAGGAAGTCGTTAATGACTTCGAGCATGGATTATTCCTCGCTGTTTTTTGTGTAGGCAAATGCTGGACGGTCGGAAACATCGCGTTACACCGCTTTGCGCGCGGCAAAACGGGTGAGGCGAAGGTTCGTCCCGATTTCATATTGCGGGTTTGTTATTAGTTCGGGTTTCGCATGGGTTTAGGCCTCGTTACCGACGACCGCTCACGCGAAGAGGGGCGGCACTATACCTATGAGTGTGCCGTCCGTCTGCACGATTGTGGTGCAAGTATCGAAACGAAGCCTTTGAAACACCCCGCGTTGTTAGCGCCGGGCTTCTGTAGGAGCGAGCTCGCTCGCGAAAACCTCAAGGACACTGCTGGTACATCTGGTTTAGCGCGTTATCGTTAGCGATCTTCGCGAGCAAGCTCGCTCCTACAAAGAGTTAAAAAAAAGGGCTTGGGAATAAATCCCCAAGCCCTCAAAAGGTGAGAGGTGTCTAGTCCCTCGACCTGGTGAGCGGTGCTACAACTATGCGTCGGCTCAGGCTTTAAGCGGAACCAGACGCGGAGCAATCATGTTTTCCGGGCGCAGGATGTCGGCGAGCATTTCTTCGTCGAGCAAGCCTTCTTCTCGCACCAGTTCCAGCACGCCGCGGCCGCTTTCGAGGGCGATACGGGCGATGCGGGTGGCGTTTTCATAGCCGATGTACGGGTTCAGCGCGGTGACGAGGCCGATCGAATGCTCGACCAGTTCGCGGCAGCGGGCTTCGTTGGCGGTGATGCCTGTGATGCAGTGCTCGCGCAGCATGTCCATGGCGCGTTGCAGCAGACGGATCGAGTCGAAGATCTTGAAGGCGATCAGCGGCTCCATCACGTTCAGTTGCAACTGGCCGCCTTCGGCCGCGATGGTCAATGCCAGGTCGTTGCCGATGATCTGGAACGCCACCTGGTTCACGGCTTCCGGGATGACCGGGTTGACCTTGCCGGGCATGATCGAGCTGCCTGGCTGACGCGCTGGCAGATTGATTTCATTGATGCCGGTGCGTGGGCCGCTGGACAGCAGGCGCAGGTCGTTGCAGATTTTCGACAGCTTGACCGCGGTGCGCTTGAGCATGCCGGAGAACAGCACAAAGGCGCCCATGTCGGAGGTGGCTTCGATCAGGTCGGCCGCCGGAACCAGCGGTTGACCGCTGATCAGCGCCAGACGCTGAACGGCCAGGGCCTGGTAGCGCGGGTCGGCGTTGATACCGGTACCGATCGCGGTGCCGCCCAGGTTCACTTCGGTCAGCAGTTCCGGTGCCAGTGTTTTCAGGCGTGCCAGGTCTTCGCTCAAGGTAGTGGCGAAGGCGCGGAATTCCTGGCCGAGGGTCATCGGCACGGCGTCTTGCAGTTGGGTACGGCCCATCTTCAGGACGTGGCTGAATTCTTCACCTTTGGCGGCGAACGACTGGATCAGGCTGTCGAGGCTGGCCAGCAGCGCATCGTGACCCAACAACAGACCCAGGCGGATCGCCGTCGGGTAGGCGTCGTTGGTCGATTGCGCCATGTTCACGTCGTTGTTGGGGTGCAGGTATTGGTATTCGCCCTTGCTGTGGCCCATGGCCTCCAGCGCGATGTTGGCGATGACTTCGTTGGCATTCATGTTGGTCGAAGTGCCAGCGCCGCCCTGAATCATGTCCACCACGAACTCTTCGTGGAAATCGCCGCGGATCAATCGTGCACAGGCTTCGCTGATCGCAGCGTGCTTGGCTTCGCTCAGGTGACCCAGCTCGCGGTTAGCGTCAGCGGCGGCCTGTTTGACCATCGCCAGACCGACAACCAGCTTCGGGTAATGCGAAATCGGAACGCCCGAGAGGCGGAAGTTATTCACCGCTCGCAGGGTCTGGATGCCGTAATACGCTTGAGCCGGTACTTCGAGTACGCCAAGCAGGTCTTTTTCTGTGCGGAAAGATGCAGCGGAGGACATGATAGAAATCATCTCGATAGGGACCCGGTCTGTGCCGGAACACTGCAAATGCTAGGCTTGTGGAGAATTTTCGGCCAATGCTGTTAAACACTGGGCTATGCACATTCGGCATAATGCCCATGTGACGCCGCGTGCGCGGCGAACGTGTGACCTAAATTGGTGCGTGTCCGGGAGGACGTGATGAATCTGGAAAGTAAATGGCTCGAGGACTTCAGTGCTCTGGCCGCCACCCGCAGCTTCTCCCAGGCTGCCGAACGGCGCTTCGTGACCCAGCCGGCGTTCAGTCGGCGGATCCGTAGCCTCGAAGCCGCGCTGGGGCTGCAACTGGTCAACCGCTCGCGTACGCCCGTCGAGCTGACGGCGGCGGGGCAATTGTTTCTGGTGACCGCGCGCACCGTGGTCGAACAGCTGGGCGAAGTGCTGCGCCACCTTCATCATCTGGAAGGCGGGCAGGGCGAGGTGATGCAAGTCGCTGCCGCTCACTCATTGGCGTTGGGTTTCTTTCCACGCTGGATCGCGCAGTTGCGTAATGAAGGTCTGAACATTGCTACGCGCCTGGTGGCGACCAACGTTGGCGACGCGGTGCATGCGTTGCGCGAAGGCGGTTGCGACTTGATGTTGGCGTTCTATGACCCGGACGCGGCGATGCAGATGGACCCGGAAATCTTCCCGTCCCTGCACCTGGGCGACACCGAAATGCTCCCGGTGTGCGCGGCGGATGCCGACGGCAAGCCGCTGTTTGATCTGGAGGGTGAGGGCAGTGTGCCGCTGCTCGCCTACAGCGCCGGTGCGTTTCTCGGGCGTTCGGTGAACATGCTGCTGCGTCAGCGGGCGCTGCGCTTTACCACCATTTACGAAACCGCCATGGCCGACAGTTTGAAAAGCATGGCGCTGGAAGGATTGGGAATTGCCTGGGTGCCGCAACTCAGTGTGCGTGCCGAACTGGCGCGTGGCGAACTGGTGGTCTGCGGCGGCCCGCAATGGCATGTGCCGCTGGAGATTCGCCTGTATCGCTGCGCGTTGGTGCGTAAAGCCAACGTGCGGTTGTTGTGGCGCAAGCTTGAGGGGGGCGCCGCGCAAGGCGCGACCGGTTCCTGAGACCGCAGAAGATCAAAATGTGGGAGCGGGCTTGCTCGCGAAAGCTGCGTGTCAGGCAACATGTATGTCGACTGATACACAGCCTTCGCGAGCAAGCCCGCTCCCATAGGGGGATTTGTGTTGGCCTTTCGCTGACCTTCGGGTCAATAAAACCGGGCTTTTGCGCCGTATGACAGATGGTCGCAATGGGGGCTGTTTATCTGCTTCTTTGAGGTATACTGCGCGGCCTTCGGCCGGTTCGTCCGGCCATTTTTCGTACAATCAAGCCACGCATTTTGCGTGGCTTGTTGTTTTTGACGCGCCTGCGGGCGCCCAGAGAGAAGAGGCACGACGATGAGTGCACTGGTTGGCGTGATCATGGGCTCCAAGTCCGATTGGTCCACTCTTAGCCACACCGCCGATATGCTGGAAAAGCTCGGCATCCCTTACGAGGTGAAAGTGGTTTCTGCCCACCGCACCCCGGACCTGCTGTTCCAGTACGCCGAAGAGGCCGAGGCGCGTGGCATCGAGGTGATCATCGCCGGTGCCGGTGGCGCGGCCCACTTGCCTGGCATGTGTGCGGCCAAGACCCACCTGCCGGTGCTGGGCGTGCCGGTGCAGTCGTCGATGCTCTCGGGCGTCGATTCGCTGCTGTCTATCGTGCAGATGCCAGCCGGTATTCCGGTTGCCACCCTCGCCATCGGCAAGGCCGGCGCGATCAACGCCGCGCTGTTGTCGGCGAGTATCCTCGGCGCCAAGCATCCACAGTTTCACGAAGTGCTGAAGACTTTCCGCGCTGAGCAGACAGACAGCGTCCTGGACAATCCAGACCCACGCATCGCCTGAGGTTGTTGACGATGAAGATCGGTGTAATCGGTGGCGGCCAGTTGGGTCGCATGTTGGCGCTGGCGGGTACTCCGCTCGGCATGAACTTCGCTTTCCTGGACCCCGCGCCGGATGCTTGCGCAGCCGCGTTGGGCGAACACCTGCGGGCCGATTACGGCGATCAGGATCACCTGCGTCAGCTCGCCGATGAAGTGGATCTGGTGACGTTCGAGTTCGAAAGCGTCCCGGCTGAAACCGTGGCATTCCTGTCGCAGTTCGTCCCGGTCTACCCGAGCGCCGAAGCCCTGCGCATCGCCCGCGATCGCTGGTTCGAGAAGAGCATGTTCAAGGACCTGGGGATTCCCACCCCGGCGTTCGCCGACATCCAGTCGCAAGCCGATCTGGACGCCGCCGTGGCGTCCATCGGTCTGCCGGCCGTGCTGAAAACCCGCACCCTGGGTTACGACGGCAAAGGCCAGAAAGTCCTGCGCACCGCTGAAGACGTAGTTGGCACCTTCGCTGAACTGGGCGGCGTTGCCTGCCTGCTGGAAGGCTTCGTGCCGTTCACCGGCGAAGTGTCTCTCATCGCCGTGCGTGCCCGCGATGGCGAAACGAAGTTCTACCCGCTGGTTCACAACACCCACGACAGTGGCATCCTCAAACTGTCCGTGGCCAGCACCGACCACCCGCTGCAAGCCTTGGCCGAAGACTACTCCAGCCGCGTACTCAAGCAGCTGAACTACGTCGGCGTGATGGCGTTCGAGTTCTTTGAAGTCGACGGTGGCCTCAAGGCCAACGAAATCGCCCCGCGTGTGCACAACTCCGGGCACTGGACCACGGAAGGTGCCGAGTGCAGCCAGTTCGAAAACCACCTGCGCGCTGTTGCCGGCCTGCCGCTGGGTTCGACCGCCAAGGTGGGTGAGAGCGCGATGCTCAACTTCATCGGTAAAGTGCCGGAGACCGAAAAAATCCTGGCCATCGCCGATTGCCATCTGCATCACTACGGCAAAGCGTTCAAGGTCGGCCGCAAGGTCGGCCATGCCAACCTGCGTTGTGCGGACCGCGAGACGCTGGCGGCGCAGATCCTCAAGGTCGAAGCGCTCATCGCTGAATAAATAGTTTCATGTGGCAGCGGCGGAACCATTCAGGGACCGCCGTTCTCTCATGGCAGGATGCCAAAGTCTGACTAGGCTTCGTCATAACTGTCCAAATCAGAGGGAAATGCCATGGGAATTATCGGAACCATCTTTATCGGCTTGATCGTCGGCCTGCTCGCCCGGTTCTTGAAACCGGGTGATGACAGCATGGGCTGGATCATGACCATCCTGCTCGGTATCGGCGGTTCGCTGGCGGCCACTTACGGCGGCCAGGCCCTGGGCTTCTATCAAGCCGGCCAAGGCGCAGGCTTCTTGGGTGCGCTGGTCGGCGCCGTGATTTTGCTGGTGATCTACGGCTTGATCAAAAGGAACTGATTCAATCGACAAAGCCCTCTCTGCCAAACGCGCGGGGAGGGCTAGAATGCTCGGCGACGTAACGTCCTCTCCTTTGCCGAGCACCTCCATGCGCCGTCTTCTGTTGACTCTTCTTCTACTGGGAACGGGCCTTGCCCATGCCGGCGAACTGCCGGAAACCGACTGGCTCGAACTGATGCCCAAGTCGGACCAGAAAGCCCTCGAGGCCATGCCCGAAATCGATCACGACTCCCCCGAAGCCAATGGCACCTTTACCGAAAAGGGTGGCATGAAGCAGAGCAAGGGTTTGCCGGCGGTGATGTACTCGACCAAAACCGTGCCGTCGATGAACGACAAGAACATCCGCCTCGGCGGTTACCCGGTGCCGCTGGAATCCGACGCCAAAGGCCGTAGCACGCTATTCTTCCTCGTGCCGTATCCGGGCGCCTGCATCCATGTGCCGCCACCGCCGCCTAACCAATTGGTGCTGGTGCGTTATCCGAAAGGGTTGAAGCTCGATGATATCTATACGCCGTTGTGGGTGACGGGCACGTTGAAGATCGAGAAGGTCAACAATGATCTGGCCGATGCGGCGTATGCGCTGGATGCGGCGAAAGTCAGAGTGGTGAAAGAGTCGGATTTGTAGGCGTTCAAAACTGTGGGAGCGAGCTTGCTCGCGATGAGGCCATACTATTCAACATCCATGTTGACTGTTACACCGCCATCGCGAGCAAGCTCGCTCCCACATTGGTTTTGTGGTGTTAGAGGGATTTGCTGCCGATGCTTACGCCCAGGGTATGACGGGCGCCCGGCGCCAGCGTCACCACATCATCCATCACATTCGCCGTCTCGATGCACAGCATCCGCTGCCAGCCATCATCAGCCATGTCACTGAGCGCCGCCGCGCGATCAATCCAGGGGTTCCAGATCACCGCCGAGCGCGATCCGCTGCTGGTCAGCTCTATGCGTCGCGCCCAGACGGGATCGACGATGCTCAGCTTCGCCGGGGTATTAAGGTAGATGCGATCAGTCTCACCGGTAAAATGCAGGTCACCGGTCTGAGACACGGTTTTCCAGTCATCCAGCGTCTCGATGTAATTCAAGCCATCCAGCCCTTCAACGTGCACATTGCGCACATCGCTGACTGCAAAATAGCTGTGCAGTGCCTGACTGATGGTGACTGCGTCGGCGCCCCGGTTGTGGCTGCTCAGGCTGATGTGTAATTGCTCATTCAGACGAATGCTCAACTTCAAATCCACCTGATGCGGCCAGTCGGGGAAGCCGCCTTCGGGGTACGGCAGGACGAACTCTACCTTCAGGCTTTCACCTTCGGTATCGATACCGCCCAGCTCCCAGTCCATCGCCCGTACAAAACCGTGGGCGGTCGGTGGTTCGTTGCTCACGCGCATCGCCTGAACGCTCTGCGGATTGCGCGAAAAATTGCCGAACCAAGGCCAGCACACCGGCACACCGGCGCGGATGCTCTTGCCGGTCTTGAACACAGCCTCGTCATTGAGCCAGATCAGCGGCGGTTGGCCGGCCAATTGATAACTGAGGATGTGCGCGCCTTGCTGGGCCACCAGCAATTCGGCCTGACCGTGGCGGATGCGCCAGCAGTTCAGGTCATCCAGTTTCACAGCTTCAACGTCGGGCGTGCTCATGGGGCAATTCTCGAATCAGGTACAGGGCTGTGATGGACCGCAAAACTGTCGCTACGTTTAACGCGCGCGCGGTGGAACAGAGCGAGTGCGGCCGCTGCCATCGATGGCAACAAACACAAACACGGCTTCCGTGACTTTGCGCCACTCGCTGGACAGCGGATCGTCGCTCCAGACCTCGACCATCATCTGGATTGAGCTGCGACCGATTTCCAGGGCCTGGGTATAAAAGGAAAGCTGAGCGCCCACCGCGACCGGAACCAGGAACGCCATGCGGTCAATCGCCACCGTTGCCACGCGACCGCCAGCGACTTTGCTGGCCATTGCGGTGCCTGCCAAATCCATCTGTGCCACCAGCCAGCCACCGAAAATATCGCCGAAACCGTTGGTTTCACGGGGAAGCGCGGTGATTTGCAGGGCCAGGTCGCCTTGCGGGATTGGATCTTCTTGTTCGAGCTCTATCATGCCAGGGGTGCCTCTGACCCGTGATTCTTCATAGGTATTGCGGGTGAATAGCCGTCTTGGAAAAACGATTCAGCCCCGAACATACTACGTTCGTCACGTTTTTCGTAAGGCGCCTAAAGAGAAACTCTGCGAAATCGACTGGTACTGCCAGCAGCGTCTTCGCACAGCAACCCTTTCAAACTGTTGCAAGATCGCGAGTATATCGGTCGGTAGACCCCGAGACGACCGTCCGGTTCTCATTTTGACCGGCAAATACGCACCTCCATGTGCTTTTTCGAACAATTTGTTATCGTGCCGGACCTGCCCAAGCCTCCGCCAGCGTTGTTGGGGTTGCAGATCCGACTATAAGAGAAGCCCTTGCCATGACCTCAGCGCCCTCGAGCATCGCGCAGCCGACCCAGCCCGCACGTCCGTTGACCCGTAATGACTACAAGACTTTATCGCTGTCTGCCCTGGGCGGCGCGCTGGAGTTCTATGACTTCATCATTTTCGTGTTCTTCGCCACGGTGGTGGGCAAGCTGTTCTTCCCGGCCGACATGCCCGAGTGGCTGCGGCTGATGCAGACTTTCGGCATCTTTGCCGCGGGGTACCTGGCACGGCCGCTGGGCGGCATTGTGATGGCGCACTTCGGTGACCTGTTGGGCCGCAAGAAGATGTTCACCCTGAGCATTTTCATGATGGCGGTGCCGACCCTGATCATGGGCCTGCTGCCGACGTACGCGCAGATCGGCATGTGGGCGCCGATCCTGTTGCTGCTGATGCGGGTGATTCAGGGCGCGGCGATTGGCGGTGAAGTTCCCGGCGCGTGGGTCTTCGTTTCCGAACACGTGCCGCAGCGGCACATTGGCTACGCCTGCGGCACCCTGACCAGCGGTCTGACGGCGGGTATCCTGCTGGGCTCGCTGATCGCCACCGCGATCAACAGCATTTATACCCCGGCGCAAGTGTCGGATTACGCCTGGCGGATCCCGTTCCTGCTCGGCGGCGTGTTTGGCCTGTTCTCGGTTTACCTGCGTCGCTGGCTGCACGAAACGCCGGTGTTTGCCGAGCTGCAACTGCGCAAGGCCTTGGCCGAAGAAGTGCCGTTGCGCGCGGTACTGCGTGACCATCGCGGGGCAATCCTGATTTCCATGCTGCTGACCTGGCTGCTGTCTGCCGGCATCATCGTGGTCATTCTGATGACGCCGACCGTGCTGCAGACCGTTTACCACTTCTCGCCGACCACTGCGTTGCAGGCTAACAGCCTGGCGATTTTGTTCCTGAGCCTGGGCTGCGTGGCCTCCGGTGCACTGGCTGACCGTTTCGGCGCTGGCCGGGTGTTCGTGTTCGGCAGCGCCCTACTGTTGCTCAGCTCATGGACTTTTTATCACAGCCTGTTCAATCACCCGGACTGGCTGTTCCCGATGTACGCCGTGACCGGTTTGCTGGTCGGCACCATCGGTGCTGTGCCCTACGTGATGGTCAAAGCCTTCCCGGCGGTGGTGCGCTTTAGCGGATTGTCGTTCTCCTACAACCTGGCGTATGCGATTTTTGGTGGTTTGACCCCGATGGTGGTGACGTTGCTGCTCAAGGAAAGCCCGATGGGGCCTGCCTATTATGTGGCGATCATTTGCGGGGTCGGGATTCTGGTCGGCGCGTACCTCTGGAAGAAAGGGCGCTAAACCGACTGACGCTTTCGCGAGCAAGCCCGCTCCCACCTTCGACCGCCCTCCTTCAGGAGAACTCGTTTAAATGTGGGAGCGGGCTTGCTCGCGAAGAACGATGACGCGGAATCACTTCGAAACACTGAATGCTGGCCTTTCATCCAATTGTCATATTTCAGCCATAGAGTGTTCACACGGCCTGCTGATACTTGGCCCCGACTTAACACACTCTATCTGCTAGGAGTAAGGCATGAAACTGAAGCGTTTGATGGCGGCAATGACTTTTGTCGCTGCTGGCGTTGCGACTGCCAACGCGGTTGCCGCTGTTGACCCTGCTATCCCGAGCTACACCAAGATCACTGGTGTGTCGGGCAACCTGTCCAGCGTCGGCTCCGATACCCTGGCCAACCTCATGACCCTGTGGGCCGAGAACTACAAAAAAGAATACCCGAACGTAAACATCCAGATTCAGGCTGCCGGTTCGTCTACCGCGCCACCTGCGCTGACTGAAGGCACCGCTAACCTGGGCCCGATGAGCCGCAAGATGAAGGACACCGAGCTGCAAGCCTTCGAAACCAAATACGGTTACAAGCCAACCGCGATCCCGGTTGCCGTGGACGCCCTGGCTGTCTTCGTACACAAAGACAACCCGATCCAGCACCTGACCATGGAACAAGTTGACGCGATCTTCTCGTCCACTCGTCTGTGCGGCGCTAAAACCGACGTGAAGACCTGGGGCGACCTGGGCGTGACCGGTGACCTGGCCACCAAGCCGGTTCAACTGTTCGGTCGTAACTCGGTATCGGGCACCTATGGCTACTTCAAAGAAGAAGCCCTGTGCAAAGGTGACTACAAGCCAAACGTCAACGAGCAACCAGGTTCGGCTTCGGTCGTGCAGTCGATCAGTTCTTCGCTGAACGGCGTTGGTTACTCGGGCATCGGTTACAAAACCGCTAGCGTGAAGACCGTGGCTCTGGCCAAGAAAGGCAGCACCGAGTTTGTCGAAGACACCGAAGAAAACGCCCTGAACGGCAAGTACCCGCTGTCGCGTTTCCTCTACGTTTACGTCAACAAAGCCCCGAACAAGCCTCTGGCCCCGCTGGAAGCCGAGTTCGTGAAACTGGTTCTGTCCAAACAGGGCCAGGAAGTTGTAGTGAAAGACGGTTACATCCCACTGCCAGCCAAGGTTGCTGCAAAAGCACTGGCTGACCTGGGTCTGTCGGAAGGCGGCTCTGTCGTAAAGAAGTAACACCTTGAGCCCGGACTCATTTCCGGGCTCCAGTGGGGGTGGGTACGCCCACCCCCACACGCCTCTAATTCTCTGTCCTCTGCCAGTTCCCACTGGCGGCGGATTTGTTGCGTCACTGCATTGTCATCTTTCTGTCATACAGGATCGCTAGGGTGTGCGCATGACTGATCTGGCCAATTCCACCATGACTACAAATCCCCCCAAGCGAATTGACTTCAATACGCCTGAGTTGCAACGTAAGCGCCGCATTCGCGCGCTTAAAGATCGCCTGACCCGCTGGTACGTTCTCGTTGGCGGCCTCGCTGTTCTTGGCGCGATCACACTGATCTTCTTCTTCCTTGCCTACGTCGTCTTGCCCCTGTTCCAGGGTGCCGACCTGACCGCCAAGGAAGCCATCACGCCCGCCTGGATGCAAGACGCCGGCAAGCCGCTGATGATCTCCCTGGAAGAGCAGAACCAGGTCGCCATGCGGGTTTCCGACAAAGGGCAGGCGCTGTTTTTCGCCATCGACAGTGGCGCTGAGCTCAAGCGCGTCGATCTACCGATCCCGGCCGGCACCACCGTGACCTCCATCGGTGAAGACCAGCCCGGTCATCCGTTGGTGGCGGTTGGTTTGTCTAACGGTCAGGCCCTGGTGTTCCGTCACACTTATAAAGTCAGCTACCCGGATGGCAAGAAGACCATCTCGCCAGCCATCGAATATCCGTATGGCGAAACTCCAGTTGCGTTGAACGAGGCGGGCGGTGCGCTGGAGCATGTCAGCCTCAACGCCACCGACACGACCCTGATGCTGGTCGGCTCCACCGGTTCGCAACTCAATGTTCTGTCGCTGACCAGCGAAGAGAACATGATGACGGGCGAGATCACCAATGAGCAGACGCGTATCGATCTGCCGCAAATGACCGAGCCGGTGAAGAACATCTTCGTCGACCCGCGTCAGCAGTGGCTGTATGTGATTAACGGTCGTGCTCAGGCCGACGTATTCAGTCTGCGCGACAAGAGCCTTAACGGTCGCTACAAGTTGCTCGAAAACGGCGATGCAGAGATTACTGCCAGCACCCAACTGGTGGGTGGTATCTCGCTGATCCTTGGCGATTCAAAAGGTGGTCTGGCCCAGTGGTTCATGGCCCGCGACCCGGATGGCGAGCAGCGCCTTAAGCAGATCCGCACCTTCCAGATGGGCACCACGCCGATCGTTGAAATCTCCGCTGAAGAACGTCGCAAAGGCTTCGTCGCCCTCGATGCGTCCGGCAAGCTCGGCGTGTTCCATAGCACCGCACACCGCACCTTGCTGGTGGATCAGGTGGTCGATGGCCAGGGCACTTTCGGTATGTCGCCACGGGCCAACCGCATCATCGTGGAGCAGGGCGGCAAGGTTCAGCCACTGCTGCTCGACAACCCGCACCCGGAAGTTTCATGGAGCGCGCTGTGGAACAAGGTCTGGTACGAGAACTACGACGAGCCTAAATACGTCTGGCAATCGACCGCCGCCAACACCGACTTCGAACCCAAGCTGAGCTTGTCTCCGCTGACCTTCGGCACCCTGAAAGCCGCGTTCTACGCCATGCTGCTGGCCGCGCCACTGGCCGTTGCCGCTGCAATCTACACCGCGTACTTCATGGCCCCCGGCATGCGCCGCAAGGTCAAACCGGTGATCGAGCTGATGGAAGCGATGCCGACGGTGATCCTCGGTTTCTTCGCCGGTCTGTTCCTCGCCCCTTATGTAGAAGGGCATTTGCCGGGCATCTTCAGCCTGCTGATGCTCTTGCCGATCGGCATTCTGGTGGCTGGTTTCGTCTTCAGTCGCCTGCCTGAGTCGATCCGCCTGAGAGTGCCGGATGGCTGGGAAAGCGCGATTCTGATTCCGGTGATTCTGTTCGTGGGCTGGCTCTCGCTGTACATGAGCCCGTACATGGAAACCTGGTTCTTCGGTGGTGACATGCGCATGTGGATCTCCCACGACCTGGGCATCACCTACGACCAGCGCAACGCACTGGTGGTCGGTCTGGCCATGGGCTTCGCGGTAATCCCGAACATCTACTCCATCGCCGAAGACGCCGTATTCAGCGTGCCACGCGGCCTGACCCTCGGTTCCCTGGCACTTGGTGCTACGCCGTGGCAGACCATGACGCGGGTGGTGATCCTCACCGCCAGCCCGGGCATCTTCTCGGCGCTGATGATCGGCATGGGCCGTGCGGTCGGTGAAACCATGATCGTGCTGATGGCCACCGGTAACACCCCGGTCATGGAAATGAACCTGTTCGAAGGTCTGCGGACGCTGGCCGCCAACGTCGCGGTGGAAATGCCCGAATCGGAAGTCGGCGGCAGCCACTACCGTGTGCTGTTCCTCTCGGCGCTGGTGCTGCTGTTGTTCACCTTCGTCATGAACACCCTCGCGGAACTGATTCGTCAGCGTCTGCGCAAGAAATACTCGTCGCTTTAAGAAAGGTAGAAGTCTGTGAAACAGAACTCCCTGAATGGATGGTTCAAGAGCGGCGCCCCCGGCGTCTGGATCAGCGGTGGCGCGGTGTCCATTTCGGTCATCATGACCATTGGTCTGCTGGCGGTGATTGCCGTGCGCGGTCTGGGTCACTTCTGGCCGGCGGATTTGATTCACGCCAGCTACGACGTGCCGGGCCAGGCTAATCACCTGGTTATCGGCGAAATCGTGCAGAAAGAAGAAGTGCCCCGCGAGCGCCTGAAAAGCGCTGGTCTGCCGGTGCCCGACGAGGGTCCGGAGTTCATGACCCGCGAGCTGATCAAGGTCGGCAACCGTGACCTGAACGGCAACGACTTCACCTGGATCGTCGGCGAGTGGCTGACCAACCAGAAGACGCCGCCTGAGCTGATGGCCATCGAGCGCCGCGAGTGGGGCAATTTCTACGGCTACCTGGTCAACGTCAAACAGGAAGGCAAAGTCATTGCTGAAGGCGAAGCCGCGTGGCCTGAGTTGCAAGCCCGTGTCGCTCGTGTCAACGAGCTTGCTGCACAGCTCAAGACCCTGGAAAAAGTCGATATCGGCGCGATCAACGCCGGCCTCGAACGCATCCGCCTGCACAGTCGCAAGCTGGAACTGGCCGGCACCCTCGACGCCGCCGCACAAGCGGACATGGAATCCGAGCGCGCCGAGCTGAACGCTCGCTATCAGGACATCGAAGCACGCCTGAACGACCTTCACACGCAGTTCAACCGCGACAGCCTGACGGCCCGCGACGCCAACGGCAAAGAAGTCGTCATCGACATCGGCAAAGTGGTTCACGCCTACCAGCCGAACGCCATGGGCACGATGACCAAGATCGGTTTCTACTTCAGCAAGGTCTGGGAATTCCTCAGCGACGATCCGCGTGAAGCGAACACCGAAGGCGGGATCTTCCCGGCCATTTTCGGCACCGTGATGATGACCCTGATCATGGCGATGATCGTGACGCCGTTCGGCGTACTGGCTGCGGTTTACCTGCGTGAATACGCCAAGCAAAACGCGTTGACCCGGATTATCCGCATCGCCGTGAACAACCTGGCGGGCGTTCCGGCCATCGTGTACGGCGTGTTCGGTCTGGGCTTCTTCGTTTATGTGCTGGGCGGCTCGGTCGACCGGTTGTTCTTCCCTGAAGCACTGCCGGCACCGACCTTCGGTACGCCAGGCCTGCTCTGGGCCTCGCTGACCCTGGCGCTGCTGGCGGTGCCGGTGGTGATCGTGGCCACCGAAGAAGGCCTGGCGCGGATTCCTCGCACCGTGCGTGAAGGCTCGTTGGCCCTCGGCGCGACCAAGGCTGAAACCCTTTGGAAGATCGTGCTGCCGATGGCCAGCCCGGCGATGATGACCGGCATGATCCTCGCCGTGGCACGCGCCGCCGGTGAAGTGGCGCCGCTGATGCTGGTGGGCGTGGTGAAACTGGCGCCGTCGCTGCCGCTGGATGGCAACTACCCCTACCTTCACCTCGACCAGAAGATCATGCACCTGGGCTTCCATATTTATGACGTCGGCTTCCAGAGCCCGAACGTCGAAGCCGCGCGCCCGCTGGTGTACGCCACGGCGCTGCTGCTGGTACTGGTGATCGCGACATTGAACCTGTCGGCCGTCTACATCCGGAACCACCTGCGCGAGAAATACAAAGCGCTGGATAGTTAATAGGTCGGCGCGGACCTTGTGGGAGCGAGCTTGCTCGCGAAGGCGGTAGGTCAGACAACATTGATGCTGAATGTGATGGCCTCTTCGCGAGCAAGCCCGCTCCCACATCAGCCCGCGTCCAATCGAACATTTATTGGGCATACCGTGAAGCGGTATTCCGAACCGAATTTGTCAGCACAGGGAGCCTCCCATGCAGCACGAAGCACATACCCACGGCATCAACATGTCTGCCCTGGGCCGCGATAAACAGAGCCTGAGCCTGGCCCAGGAAACAGTGGCCATCGAAGTGCCGGGCCTGAACCTGTTCTACGGCGACAAACAAGCGCTGTACGACGTCAGCCTGAACATTCCGAAGCAGCGCGTCACCGCCTTCATCGGCCCGTCCGGCTGCGGCAAGTCCACGCTGCTGCGCACCTTCAACCGCATGAACGACCTGGTTGACGGCTGCCGCGTTGAAGGCGAAATCAACCTGTACGGCAATAACATCTACCGCAAGGGCGAGGACGTCGCCGAGCTGCGTCGTCGCGTGGGTATGGTGTTCCAGAAGCCGAACCCGTTCCCGAAGACCATCTACGAAAACGTGGTGTATGGCCTGCGCATCCAGGGCATCAACAAAAAACGCATCCTCGATGAAGCCGTCGAGTGGGCGTTGAAAGGCGCGGCGCTGTGGGACGAAGTCAAAGACCGTCTGCACGAGTCGGCACTGGGCCTGTCCGGTGGTCAGCAGCAACGTCTGGTGATCGCACGTACTATCGCCGTGGAACCGGAAGTGCTGCTGCTCGACGAGCCGTGCTCGGCACTCGACCCGATCTCGACGCTGAAAGTCGAAGAGCTGATCTACGAACTGAAATCGAAGTTCACCATCGTCATCGTGACCCACAACATGCAACAGGCCGCGCGCGTTTCCGACTACACGGCATTCATGTACATGGGCAAACTGGTGGAATTCGGCGACACCGATACCCTGTTCACCAATCCGGCGAAGAAGCAGACCGAAGACTACATCACCGGTCGTTACGGCTAGGAAGCTGTGGTTGCTCACTGAACTGACGCTGCGGTCCACCGCACCTTACCGGACGCTCCAAGGACGCCAACATGATTAGTAAAGAAGGCCTTACCCACCACATTTCCGCGCAGTTCAATGCTGAGCTCGAGGAAGTGCGCAGCCACCTCCTGGCCATGGGCGGGCTGGTAGAGAAGCAGGTCAACGACGCGGTGACGGCGCTGATCGAGGCCGACTCTGGCCTGGCCCAGCAGGTTCGCGAGATCGACGACCAGATCAACCAGATGGAACGCAACATCGACGAAGAATGCCTGCGCATTCTGGCCCGTCGTCAGCCTGCGGCGTCTGACTTGCGTCTGATCATCAGCATCTCCAAGTCGGTGATCGACCTGGAGCGTATTGGTGACGAATCGACCAAGATCGCCCGCCGCGCCATCCAGCTGTGCGAGGAAGGTGAAGCGCCGCGCGGTTACGTCGAGGTGCGTCACATCGGTGACCAGGTGCGCAACATGGTGCGTGACGCGCTGGACGCGTTTGCCCGCTTCGACGCCGACCTGGCGTTGTCGGTGGCGCAGTACGACAAGATCATCGACCGCGAATACAAGACCGCCCTGCGTGAACTCGCCACCTACATGATGGAAGACCCACGCTCTATCTCGCGGGTTCTGAGCATTATCTGGGTGCTGCGTTCGCTGGAGCGCATCGGCGACCACGCGCGCAATATTGCGGAGTTGGTGATTTACCTGGTGCGCGGTACCGACGTGCGTCACCTGGGCCTCAAGCGCATGAAAGAAGAAGTTGAAGGCGCAAGTGGTGAAACCGCTAATGTTCCGGGCGAAGTTGACGATAAGTAAGATTGCCCAAGTAAAGCGCCCGGCCCTTTGGCCGGGCGTTTTTGTTTGTGGGTTACGTAGTTGAATGCAGCACCCGCGAACGAAAAGTCCCGGCGTGACTGAAGGTTTTTGGCAATGTGCCATCAGCAAAGCGGTATGCTTGCCGGGATTTTTTAAAGGGGTGATGGATGAGTAAGGTCAGTGTATTGGTCGTGGACGATGCGTCGTTCATTCGTGACCTGGTGAAGAAATGCCTGCGCAACTACTTCCCGGGGATCCGCATTGAAGACGCAATCAACGGCAAGAAGGCTCAGGCCTTGCTGGCACGGGAAGCGTTCGACCTGGTGCTGTGCGACTGGGAGATGCCGGAAATGTCCGGCCTGGAACTGTTGACCTGGTGCCGCGAGCAGGACAACCTCAAGACCATGCCCTTCGTCATGGTGACCAGCCGTGGCGACAAAGAGAACGTCGTCCAGGCGATCCAGGCTGGCGTATCCGGCTACGTCAGCAAGCCGTTCACCAATGAACAACTGCTGACCAAGGTCAAGCAGGCGCTGAACAAGGTTGGCAAGCTCGATACCTTGATGAACAGCGCGCCGACCAAAATGAACTCGGCGTTCGGTAACGATTCCTTGAGCGCGTTGACTGGCGGCAAAGCGGCGGTTGTTGCGCCAGCAGCGGCGCCAGCCCCGGTCAACCCGTTCGCCAAACCCGTCGCCGCTGCACCCGCCCCGGCTCCTGCGCCATCTCGTGGCCTGCTCAACAGCCCGCCGGTCAAAGCACCAGCGGCCTCCGCCGCGCCAACCAGCGGTCGTGGCCAAGGCCAACTGCGCCTGCCGAACGGCATTCAGCAATGCGTGATCAAGGCCTTGAGCCTCAAGGAAGCGCTGCTGGTGGTCAAACGCAGCGAAGCCCTGCCGCAAGTGCTCGACAGCGCCGTGCTCGATCTGGAGCAGGGCGACAACGCTGAAGTCGCCCGCCTGAACGGTTACCTGCACGCCATCGTCGCCCACGAACAGAAACCCGACAGCGAATGGCTGCAACTGACGTTCCGCTTTGTCGACCAGGACGCGCAGAAACTGGATTACATCTCCCGTTTGATAGCACGTGGTACGGCGCAGAAGCATTTCGTTCCAGGCGCTTAGGTTCGGCATCGTCTGTTAAGCCGCCATCGCGAGCAAGCTCGCTCCCACATTTGAAATGCATTCCAATGTGTGAGCGAGCTTGCTCGCGATGAGGCCTTCGAATTCACCATACATCCGCTGAACAGCCCATTTGAAACATCTGCCGACTACCCTGGTCCATTGCAGCTGCTAGGCTCATCCCCAGGCCTCACTCGACAGAATTTTCGACCATGCTCGCGCGCCTGCTGTTTTTCTGCGGTCTTTTCATGGCCTCCACCTCCGCGTGGGCCATGACGATCTACAAGTCCACCGACGCCAATGGCGTGGTCTCCTACAGTGACCGCCCCACGAAGGGCTCCCAAGTGTTCACTTTTCGCGATCGCATGGTCGAACACCTCGAGCGTCAGGTGTACCTCGTCATCACCAAGAAGCAGGTCGTAGACAGCGTTTATGTGCGCAATGACCTGTATGCGCCAGTAGAAATAGAGTTGAGTTTCGCCGGGCTGCGGAACGTCAGCGGTGCGCCGAGCCGACCGATTCGCCGGGTCATGCCGGCGCGCAGCAGCATTCGTCTGGCGCTGCTCACGGCTACGAAAGCCGAGATGCCGCTCGTGTACACGCCCAAATTTGAATACTCCTTGGGCGATCCCTCAGGCGCCGCCATGGCCTATCGATACCCTTTCCCCTGGCGCGGTGGCCCGTTTCGTCTGAGTCAGGGCGCCAATGGTCAGTACAGCCACTTCGGTGCGAAAAACCGCTACGCCATGGACATTGCGATGCCCGAAGGCACGCCGATCATTGCGGCGCGAGGCGGGGTGGTGGTGAAAACCGAGAATGACCAGACCGGGCGCGGCAACGATCCGTCGGGCAATTTCGTGCGGGTGCTGCACGATGACGGGACGATGGGCGTGTACCTGCACCTCAAACGAGGGTCGGTGAGCGTTCGCGAGGGGCAGCGGGTGTCAGTGGGCAGTCCGTTGGCGTTGTCAGGCAACACCGGCAACAGCAGCGGGCCGCACCTGCATTTCGTGGTGCAGCGCAATACCGGGTTGGGGCTGGTGTCGATTCCGTACCAGTTCAATCAACCGGTGGGGGCGTTGCCCAACTTTGCGATGGGCAAACAATGAAGGTGATGGAGGTCAACTGTGGCGAGGGGATTTATCTGTGGCGAGGGGATTTATCCCCGTTGGACGGCGAAGCCGTCCCAAAGCCTGTCAATACGGTGTAACTGATAGTCCACAAATGGCAAGGGCTGGGGCCGCTTCGCAACCCAACGGGGATAAATCCCCTCGCCACAAGAGCTCGCTCATCGCCCGCGATGCAATCAGTCCAGCATCAACACCTTGGCCAGAATAATCTTCGGCCCTTTCATCTTCTTGATGATGATCCGCAAGCCTTCGACTTCCAGCACTTCTTCCTCTTCCGGCACCCGTTTCAGGGTTTCGTAGACCAATCCGGCGAGGGTTTCGGCTTCGACGTGGTCAAGGTCAATGCCCAGCAGGCGTTCGACTTTGAACAGAGGCGTATCACCTCGCACCAGCAGCTTGCCCGGTTGGTACGCGAGAATCCCGCGCTCGGCCTTGTGGTGTTCGTCCTGGATATCGCCAACCAGGGCTTCCAGCACGTCTTCCATGGTCAGGAAGCCGATCACCTTGCCGTCGGCCTCTTCGACCAATGCGAAGTGCGCGCCGCCCTGGCGAAACTGTTCCAGCAGACTGGACAGCTGCATGTGCCTGGTCACCCGCTCCAGCGGGTGCAGTAGCTCGGTCAGATTGAACTTGGACGGCAGCATCTCCAGCACCGACATATGCAGCAGCAGGTCCTTGATGTGTAGCAGGCCGATAAAGCTGGCAGTTTCCTCGTCGTACACCGGGAAGCGGCTGTACTTGTGACGGCGGAACAGGCTGAACACTTCTTCCAGCTTGGCCGTGCTGTTGAGGTAGACCAGGTCTTCGCGCGAGTTGGCCCAGTCGACCACTTCCAGCTCGCCCATTTCCACGGCCGAGGCCAGCACGCGCATATCTTGGTCGCTGGGGTCGCTGGCGCGACTGGAGTGGAGGATCAGCTTGAGCTCGTCGCGGCTGTAATGGTGCTCGTGATGGGGGCCGGGTTCACCCTGGCCGGCAATCCGCAGGATGGTGTTAGCGCTGGCGTTAAGCAGGTAAATCGCCGGGTACATCGCCCAGTAAAACAGGTACAGCGGCACGGCGGTCCACAGCGACAGCAGCTCGGGCTTGCGAATGGCCCAGGATTTCGGCGCCAGTTCGCCGACCACGATGTGCAGGTACGAAATAACGAAAAACGCGGCGAAGAACGACACGCCTCTGATGACCTCGGGCGATTGCACACCGACGGCTTCCAGCAGCGGCTCGAGAATGTGCGCAAACGCCGGTTCGCCGACCCAGCCGAGGCCCAGGGAGGCGAGGGTGATACCCAATTGGCACGCCGACAGGTAGGCATCGAGCTGACTGTGCACGGTGCGCAGAATGTGTCCGCGCCAGCCGTTTTTCTCAGCGATTGCCTCGACCCGGGTCGAGCGCAGTTTGACCATGGCAAATTCCGCCGCAACGAAAAAACCGTTGAGCAAAACCAGGATCAGAGCAAAAAGAATCATGCCGAAATCGGCGAAAAGTGTCGCGAGGGTCAAGCCAGGGGAAGGGTCCATGATGGAGTTTTGCGGGTTCCGTGTATTCGAAAAGGGGATTAATGCGGTGCCTGAAGGGCAGGCACAAGTCAGCCAATGTAGCGGCTGACCGGGCGAATGACTAGTGGCGAGTGCTGGCCGGTATCAGTCGGCGGTGCTGATGATCCGGGATTTGGTGACCTGGGCTGGTGCAAAATGGCAGATAAACGTACTGCCGTGGCCTGGCACGCTGCTGATTTCCATCCGTGCGCGGTGGCGCAACAGCACGTGTTTGACGATTGCCAGCCCAAGCCCTGTTCCGCCGGTGTTGGAGTTGCGGCTGGAGTCGACACGGTAGAAACGCTCCGTCAAACGCGGCAGGTGTTTGCTGTCGATGCCAATGCCGGAGTCCTGCACGCTCAGGTGCGCGCCTTGCTCATCGGCCCACCAGCGAATGCGGATATTGCCTTCGGCCGGGGTGTATTTAACCGCGTTGAACACCAGATTGGAGAATGCACTGCGCAATTCGGCTTCGCTGCCCTTGAGCAGGATCGTCGGATCGGCTTCCAGTGTGATGCGCTGATTTTTTTGCCCGGACAATTGCTGGGCGTCGCTCTTGATCGATTGCAGCAAGCCATCGATGGCCACGGGTTGGTTGTCCGACGGGTAATCGGTGGCTTCCAGTTTGGCCAGCAGCAGCAAGTCGTTGAGTAACGTCTGCATGCGCCCGCCTTGTTGCTGCATTTGCTGCAAGGCACGGGTCCAGCGGGGGTTCACTTCCTCGACGTTGTCGAGCAGGGTTTCCAGGTAGCCACAGATCACGGTCAGCGGCGTGCGCAGTTCATGGGATACGTTGGCGATGAAGTCCTTGCGCATCTGTTCCAGCTGATGGATGCGCGTCACGTCGCGCACCAGCATCAAGTGTTCGTTGTTGCCGTAGCGGGTGATGTACAGCTGAATACGCACTCGGTCGTTGGTCGGCGAGGGGATTTCCAGCGGCTCGGCATAGCTGTCCTGCTCGAAGTATTCCTTGAAGCGCGGATGGCGAACCAGGTTGGTCACCGGCTGACCGCTGTCCTGCGGCGTCTTGAGACCGAGCAGGGTTTCCGCCGCGCGGTTCCACCATTCGAGGTTGCCGTCGGTGTCGAGCATGATCACCGCGTCTTTCAGCGCGGCGGTGGATTCCTGGACCCGGTCGATCACCGCTTGCAGACGGCCGCGCACCCGTTGGTCGCGGCGTTGCAGATGATAGATGCTGTCGAACACTTCACCCCACAAGCCGTAGCCATCGGGTGGGGCTTCCTCGGGTTTTTGCAGGCGCAGCCATTCATGCAGACGCAGCAGTTGCTTGAGCGTCCAGGCCAGATAAAGGCCCAGGCCCGCCGCGAGGCTCCAGCCGTAGTAGCCGGTAATCAGGCCGATCACCAGGCAGGTGGTGACCAGCAGCAGCATGTGGCGAATCAGGGTGCCATGCCAGTTTTGGTTCACTTGAACGCGCGTCCTTGTCAGCTTGTCGGGCGGGAAAGGGCTGGATCAGGCTTTGGTTGAAAACCGATAACCAGTGCCACGCACGGTTTGTACCAGATTTTCGTAGGCATCGCCGAGGGCTTTACGCAGACGACGGATGTGCACGTCGACGGTGCGCTCTTCGACATATACATTTCCGCCCCAGACCTGATCCAGCAACTGGCCACGGGTGTAGGCGCGTTCCTGGTGGGTCATGAAAAATTGCAGCAGGCGGTATTCGGTCGGGCCCATTTCGGCGGGTTTGCCGTCGATGGTCACGCGGTGGCTGATCGGGTCCAGCAGCAGGCCGCCGACTTCGATCGGTGCCTCACCATCGGTGGGCCCGGCACGGCGCAGCACAGCCTTCAGGCGTGCGACCAGTTCACGTGGGGAAAAGGGTTTGGTGATGTAGTCGTCGGCACCGACTTCCAGGCCCTGGATCTTGTTGTCCTCTTCACCCTTGGCGGTGAGCATGATGATCGGGATGTCACCGGTCAGCTCATCGCGCTTGAGGCGGCGGGCCAGTTCGATGCCGGAGGTGCCGGGCAGCATCCAGTCGAGGAGAATCAGGTCCGGTTTGCGATCGACGATGATGGCGTGGGCCTGCTGCGAGTTTTCAGCCTCCAGGCAGTCATAGCCGGCCATTTCCAACGCCACGGCGATCATTTCGCGAATGGGCGCTTCGTCGTCGACGATCAGAATGCTCCTGCCAACCATGCCATTAATCCTCTTGTCATTTAACTGTCTTGCGCCGCATTAGATAACGGAATTATTGCAGTCGTGTGACAGTATTTTAGTCGCCCGGCGGTTGTCGTGATCCTGAACTAAGCTCTAAGTCCGAATCCTGACAACCACAAAAGGAAGGTTTCCATGAAGCAATACTCGCATTCCTTCAAGGCTCTGATGCTGACCGCAGCCCTAGCATTGCCATCGATGGCCTTCGCGGCTGAGCCTGTGATGATGAAAGACGGTGTGATGGCGGACCATAAGGGCATGACCCTGTACACCTTCGACAAGGACACGGGCGGCAAGTCGGTGTGCACCGGCCAATGCGCGGAAAACTGGCCGCCGTTCGAAGCGGAGGCGGGTGCCAAGGCCGAAGGTGACTGGACCATCGTCAAGCGTGACGACGGTACGCAGCAATGGGCCTTTAAGGGCAAGCCGCTTTACTACTTCGTGAAGGACGCGAAACCGGGAGAAAAGACCGGCGACAAAATGAAGGACGTCTGGCACGTCATCACCAACAGCGGACCTAAGATGTAACCCTTCCTCTGTAGGAGCGAGCTTGCTCGCGAAAAACGTGAACGATGACGCGCGTCTGTCTGGTTAAACGCGTCGCTCTCAAGTTCATCGCGAGCAAGCTCGCTCCTACAGGGGGAGGCGGCAGCCGCCTCACCTCAACCCGTAATCCAGCACAATCCCCACAAAAATCGCCAAACCCGCCCAATGGTTGTGCAAAAACGCCTTGAAGCAGCGCATCCGGTCCTTGCCACGGGTATACCAGAACTCCCACGCAAAACAGCCCGCCGCCGCCAGTAACCCCAGGTGGTACCAGCCACCGAGCTCGAATTTCGACCCGGCCAGCAACAAGCAACCCAATGCCAACCCTTGCAGGGTCAGAATGATCACCCGGTCCGCCTCGCCAAATAGAATCGCCGTGGATTTCACGCCGATTTTCAAGTCGTCGTCGCGATCAGTCATCGCGTAATACGTGTCGTAGCCGACCGTCCACAGCAGATTCGCGATCCACAGCAACCACGCCGCCGCCGGCAATTCACCGGTTTCAGCGGTGAACGCCATCGGCATCCCCCAGGAAAACGCCGCACCCAGCACCACTTGCGGGTAATAGGTGTAGCGCTTCATGAAAGGGTAAGTGAAGGCCAGCGCCAAGCCGCCGAACGACAGCCAGACTGTCGTCGCGTTGGTGCACAACACCAGCAGGAAACTCACGCCCATCAGCAGCGCAAAAAACACCAGGGCTTCTTTGGAACTGATCTTGCCGCTCACCAATGGACGCTGCTCGGTGCGTTTCACATGGCCATCGACCTTGCGGTCCGCCCAGTCGTTGATCACGCAGCCCCCGGCGCGGGTCAGCACCACGCCGAGGACAAAAATCATCACGTTGGCCAGCGACGGCGAACCTTTGCCAGCGATCCACAGCGCCCACAGCGTCGGCCACAGCAGCAGGTAAATGCCGATCGGCTTGTCCATGCGCGTCAGCTGAACAAAATCCCAGGCCCGTGGGTTCAAGCGGTTCAGGGATTTGAGCAGGCTTTGATACATCAGCAATTCTCCGGATGGGCGCGGGTGGCGAGCCACAGGGTCGGCAGGAAAATCTCGGCCACCAGCACGCTCAAGGCGCCACGGTCAAAACGCGATCGACGACCCCACAATTGCGGTGTTCGGCACTCCAGCGGCAGCCATTCCTGAGGATAGTGACAAACCTCGATGGCGCGCCGCTGAAATGCCTGATCACAGAACAGCAATTCGCCCAGCGAACGGCTGCCCAACTCGTCCATGTGCAAACCGTCGCCCTGCAACGCGCTACGCGCCGCCACGCTGCGGGCAAACACCCAGGCTTCATCGTGGCCGCGCAAATACACCTCGCGCACCCAACCTTCGCTGCCTTCAGCGAGGTCCAGCGCTGCGCACTCATCCGCGCGCAGCGGTTGCCAGCCTTCGAACAGCGGCGTGACGCTGAAGCCGTCATTCGACAGGCGGCTCAACCGTCGGGTCAGCGAACCTTCGTCGAACAACCAGTCGAGGGTAGAAGCGTCGGGGAGGGGCGCGAGTTGGCTTTGGGTTAGCCAGAATGGAGGTTTTGAGTGCGGCACAGTGAGTCATTATTGGCAGCAAATGAGGCGGCGAGCTTACCATGTCGGTCGGCGATTTTGATTGACCCGACCGGCCATTGCGCTGAACAGGCTTGCATCTGCCGGGCCCGATCAGTACAAAACGCCCTGAGCCGGACGGCAGCGCTGCAATCATCGACCGTTCGTGCAAGCAATGAGCCTGAATCCTGAGGAAGTACCTGAATGAAAAAGTGGCAATGTGTGGTCTGCGGCCTGATCTATAACGAAGCCGACGGCTGGCCGGATGACGGCATTGCAGCGGGCACCCTGTGGCAGGACGTACCCGAAGATTGGCTGTGCCCGGACTGCGGCGTCGGCAAGATGGATTTCGAAATGATCGAAATCAACTAAGACATTTAGAGGAGTAGGGAATGAACGCACCTGTCGTGATCGTCGGCACTGGCCTTGCGGGCTACAACCTGGCCCGAGAGTTTCGCAAGCTCGATGGCGAAACCCCGCTGCTACTGATTACCGCCGATGACGGGCGCTCCTACTCCAAGCCGATGCTCTCCACCGGCTTCGGCAAAAACAAAGACGCGGACGGGCTGAGCATGGCCGAACCCGGCGCCATGGCCGAACAACTGAAGGCCGAAGTGCGCACCCACACGCGCATCAGCGGCATCGACCCGGGCCACAATCGTCTGTGGATTGGCGAAGAGTCGGTAATTTACCGGGACCTGATCCTGGCGTGGGGCGCCGAAACCGTGCGTGTGCCCATTGAAGGTGATGCGGCGGACGCGGTGTTCCCGATCAACGACCTTGAAGACTACGCACGCTTTCGTGCTTTTGCGGCGGGCAAGCGTCGGGTGTTAATGCTCGGCGTCGGCCTGATCGGCTGCGAGTTCGCCAACGACCTGATTCTCGGCGGTTACGAGGTGCAACTGGTTGCACCGTGCGAGCAGGTCATGCCAACGCTGCTGCACCCGGCGGCGGCCGCTGCGGTTCAGGCCGGGCTGGAAAGCCTGGGTGCGCGGTTTCACCTGGGGCCAGTCCTTAACCGATTGCAGCGCTTCGAAGACGGATTGGAAGCGCACCTTTCCGATGGCCAGGTCATCGCGTGCGATGTCGTGGTTTCAGCCATTGGCCTGCGCCCGCGCATCGACTTGGCGGCCGCGGCCGGCGTTCAGGTCAATCGCGGCGTGATGGTCGACCGTCACCTGAAAACCTCCCACGCCAATATCTACGCCTTGGGCGACTGCGCCGAAGTTGACGGGCTGAATCTGCTGTACGTCATGCCCCTGATGAGCTGTGCGAGAGCGCTGGCACAAACCCTCGCCGGAAACCCGACAGCGGTGAGCTATGGCGCGATGCCCATCACCGTCAAAACGCCGGTTTGCCCGTTGGTGGTTTCGCCGCCGCCACGGGGTTTGGAGGGCGTGTGGACGGTCGAAGGGCAGGGCGCTGACCTTAAGGTTTTATGCCGCGATGCCAGCGGAAAACTCCTCGGTTATGCCCTGACAGGCGCAGCCGTGATGGAAAAACTTGCACTGAACAAAGAGCTTCCGCCGCTGCTGGCGTAAATAGCAGTCGTTCTGTCGGAATCACCCCGCTTTTGCCCCTGTAAACGTCGCGCCGAGACTGGCGCGGCTCTTCCGTGCGTGCCATTCTCACTCCCGTCTGCCGCAGAGTAGAGCACCTGCGGCGCTTTGGGCGCTGTTCCACGAGAACAGCACGGACATAACAACAAAAAACCGTCTAAGGGGCTTCACATATGCGTAAACCAGAACTCGCTGCCGCCATCGCGGAAAAAGCGGATCTCACCAAAGAGCAGGCCAACCGCGTTCTCAACGCCGTCCTCGAAGAAATCACCGGCGCCCTGCACCGCAAGGACAGCGTGACGCTGGTCGGCTTCGGCACCTTCCTGCAACGCCACCGCGGCGCCCGCACCGGCAAAAACCCGCAAACCGGTGAGCCCGTCAAAATCAAGGCCAGCAATACCGTCGCGTTCAAGCCGGGCAAATCGTTGAAAGACAGCGTTAATCCGTAATCAGTATTCCCATCCCGCGTAGACGGGGAGCGGAATAAAGAATGGGCATGCCAACCGGGTTGGGTGCCCATTTTTTGTGGGTGACGGATCAGCTCGCGGAGGCTTCCTGCCTGGCGAAAATCGCCCCTATCTCCGGGTCATCCAGTGTGATCCAAGTAAACGGTAAAGCTGGATTCCTAATTAAACGCCCACCCCTGTAGGAGCGAGCTTGCTCGCGATGAATCTGAGAACACCGCGGGGTATCAGATTTCCAGCGTTGTCGTTAACCACCATCGTCGGAACGCCGCCCGGAGCCGGCTCGCTCCCACAAAAAGCCGCGTGTTTGGTTGTTCATCCATAGGTCGCTAAAATCATGTGGGCAAACTCTTTCTTGCTTGGCCGAAAATCAGCGTGCTGCTCCAAGTGCGCGCGCCATGCAGATTCAAGCACGGGTCCATCAAGATCGCCGTCGGTAGCGATATAAGCGGCGGCATCGTCCTTCACCGCCTGGATGAAATGTTTGGAGAAGCCATCCTCGATGTCTTTCGACGTCGAATAAAACGGCCCAACAGTTGTGAGGAACAACGCAAATCCAGTTAGTGAAAAGGGTCCAATATCTGGTTCAGCCCGAACTGAGGCGCTAGCTACGAGTGTAAGCATGGCGACCCAATAGCACCCAAATGCCACGGTCCATTTTTTAATGTGTCGACTAGCCATGACTGATTGAACTCCCTGTTTATTGGCGCGCTTCCATGAACGATGTGCCGCACCCACTCAACATTGAGTGTGCCTGTGCAAAGTAACGAGGCAGAGAGGCAGTTCAAGACCAAGGAGGCCCAATCGGACGCGTCCTACATATGTTTCGGAAACAGGGAAGATAACTGTGTTGGTTTTTGTGCTCGCAGCTGTGTGCTGGGCACCCTAACGAGAAAAACCCCGATGGGGAGGAACACACCATCAGGGTTATTTACTGCTTGATGAGTTATCCGACCTGGTTTTCTTGCTTGGCGAAAATCGCCGCCATTTCCGGTTCATCCAGATGATCCAACGCCCGCTCTACCAACAAATGCACCCCGTCTGCCATGCGGCTGAGCGCCAGGGCTTTGGAGCGGCGTGAGCCGTCCACATCGTCGGCGAGGTCGGCTGCGATGGCGCTGATGGACAGTAGATCTTCCGAAGCGTTGGAGAGGAGTGTTTCGGTGTTGATGCCTGGGCAGACGCAGAAGAGTTGGCCGTTGCGTTTTGGTGATTTCGATTCGGCTGGCGGGAAGGGTTGATCGAGAGCGCGCTCGGCGGCTTCGTTGAGTTTGTTTGAGTCGGGGCTTTCGTATGGGGAGATCGGATCGGCGTCTGGCAGGTTTGGTGTGACCTTGAACATGGTAACTTTCCTATAGTAGGGCCGTGACCATCTCGCGACTAAACGAAAGGGAGGCGGCTGTGCGCAAGTTAGTCGACCGGTAAAGCCACCAAAACCCGGCGCGCCCGAGGGCGCCATGCGCACAACCACCATCAAGTGCAGGCGAACACCTGACTAGATGACATTTGTGCAACCGTAGATGACTAGCCGGGCGACTAAACCCGATCACTGATGAGCAGTGACACGAATCAAGTTACCGACCAGCCCCAAGGCGTACAAGCCGGCGGATTCTGGCGTAGCCGTAGGCAACGACGCAAGGTGTTGTAGCTCTCAGGAAGTAACCTACAAGTCTTTTAAACAAAATCTGTCAAGCGGTGTTGAAGTGGCGGCGACACTGGCACTTTTGTTGATTCGGGCAAGCGCTACACAATCGAATCAATATCCAAATGAAATGGCGCACCCACCGCATGCCCGCCCGTCATTGCCGCAATAGCCGCGTCATTGTCTTCGGGGGGTGACGGAATCATCGCCAGTGGATCGTGGGCAATATTTTTCGGATGGGCTCTCCAACGTAGCAGGCTTTCTTGCACCCACTCGGGCTGGTCGGCATGGCTGCCATAAACATCGGCCACGGTGACTGTGTGCTTGTGCGGCGCCTCCAGGCGAGTCTGGGTCATCCGGAGATTTTCGACTTCTTTTTCAAGATCCCTGATGTCTTGGGCATCTCGCTGCGGATTCGTATAAGCGCGAGACTGCCTTTCGATTTTCGTGCTCAATGCTCTCAGTTGCCCTCTGACGTTTTCCAGATTGGCGTTGACCCGTTCGAATTCCGTCAACGTCACCCGCGAACGTCTTTTTTCCTGCGCTTCCTGCCAGCGACGCAGGGTGGCCCAGCAGCCGGGAATGTAGCTGCCAACCATCGAGTGATGGCCGCCGTCTATTATCTGCCGCACGAATGAACCACGCTTGGGCAAGCCATTGGTCTGTCGCAGCGCCTCGGCGTAGCCATGGTCGTTGATCGTGCTGCAACCCGGTTCCCAGAGAATGGAGGATTGACGTCCATCGCCGAAGTCCACCGGCATGAAGTGTCGTAACTTGCCGTGATGCCCATAGGGGTCACCCGTGAAGTTGATGATCCCGCCGATGAAGAAAGCCAAACCACCCACCGGGTGGAGAGCAAGTACCGCTCCATGGGTGGCATATACCGGAACGCGGTTGGACGGCGTGTTCATCCAGGTGGAAGGAACGCTCGGTACGGGGTCGTTGTGGAAGACGACGCGGTGGTGGTGCAGCGGTTGTGCAGCTTCGATAAAGGTTGAGTCGGCGGCACGGGGGGCGCCGTAGGTGTAAAGCACGATGTTTGGCGAGTATTGGGTATCGCGTCGCAACATCTCCGCTAGTATCAGCGCCACCGCACCGCCAAGACTGTGCCCGCAAATCACCAGCTTTTGTCCGCTGTAGAATTTTTCCAAATACTTCACAGCAAATTAGTAGGCCACTTTCGCGGCCCGATAAAAACCGTTGTGCACCTTGCCATCCCCTTCCTCGAAGGGTACTTGGTGGGCATCCGCATCAAGCCAGGCGTCGGGTCCCGTCTCACTGGTTCCCCTGACACTGATCAATATTAACTCGTCGTGATGGCTGATAAAGGCCTGAGTGTCCGAGCTTTCCGCTAGTTTGCGGTCATCAAGAAAGTGCAGCTTCGCCGGGTGTTCCTGCTCCTCACCCAACTCTGGGTCGTTGACCTCTGGATACAACTGCGGATCGAACGGCACTACTTCCAGACGTTTGGAGTAAGGCACCTCTTCATACAATGGGTAGAACTTCGCAGTCTGTGAGTCATCGACTTGCCATAGCTCTTCAAATTGCGGCAAGGCGTGACCGAACCAGTTGCCGCTGCTGGGCCGTAATGGAAATGACACGCTGTCGGTGGTTACGGGCTGGGTGTTCGGCTCTTGACCAAAATCGGTGTAACTCAACGTCGACATCAGTGCCAGTTGGTAGAGGTTGAGTGCGCAAAACTCGTTGCTGGTCGACAACATCGGCCGCAGCGCCCTCATCGGGCGTACTTCCAACACATGATGTTTGTTCGGTAGAAGGGCGACGCCCTTTGGCTTGGCCGCGCTCAGGCCAACCTCCGGGGCGCTGGCATTCGGTGTTATAAACGTTCTGGTTTTGGCAGGCTGACGGAACAGCGTGTGCACCGCCATATTGGGTGGGTTGCTACGCGCGGCCAGGGGCGGCAGATGCGCTAAGTGCTTTACCAATTCGCTCACTTCAACCTGGTAATAGGCATTGGGATCAGCGAGATCTTTTGCAGGATTTGCCAGAGTGCGCATACCTGATTTGTCAGAAAAGCGGGTTTTTTCGGCGCGTACTTGTAGTTCGGTGATGGGGAGTGGGTAATGCTTCCTGCGAACTAATTCGCTGTAATCATCATTAACTCCTTGATACTTCTCACTTAGTTTAAGTAACACCGGGCCGCAGAAGTGGTTTTCCACTTTGGCGGAACCGGTGGCATCCAGTTTTCCGGTGTAAACGGCATCTTCGTAGTCCGTCACTTCGTAAGTCAGACCGGCGAAAGGCTTGCCATCACCGAACTCATCTACTAGCTGAAAACTTGTCGAATGTCCGCGCAACGGGCAAGCATGGATATTGCCCTTCATAAATGGAATATCACTTGCAGCCAAAGCTACGACGCTCATGGGGTTTCCTCCTTGTTTTCCGTGCAGCCTGGGTAAATGGTGCAGATCCGCTCATCCACCATTCGGAAGGTGCTGAAATCCTTGTGATTGCCGTAGCAAAACGCATGTTGGTCTTCGAAACCCTTCCCCATACAGCGCTTCCAGCCGTCAGGCACCTTCACCCATGTGTCGCCCATATAAGGCTCCTCCTCATGGGCCAACGTGATTTTTAGTTTCACTGTTTTTCCTGGTAACTGATCGAGCGTGTAAGCCGTGAAGGGACGACTTTTCGCGACGTTCCCTTGCGCATCAGTCTTTTTGCAGTAAAGGATTTTTATGAGGTAACGTTTGGGGCCGACTGTGCGGAAAAACCATTGGCATTCGCCAGAGAACTGACTTTCGCCGGCAGCATTGAACGTGCCTTTGTTCCGATCCGACAACTCTGAGCGTACGGCAATAGTGGCATCGTCGTAACTGCGGTTTCCCCGTCCAGGGCCAAAGATGCCCATGACCTCGACCTCCACACGGTTTAACGCCAGCGGACAGCCGCTAACGGTTCGGTAGAGCGGGATCTCAGAAGTCGTTTCGTATTCCATGTAGACCTTGTTGAACCCGAGCTGAGTACCTTTCCCGCCCGGTACGGTGCACGTTTGCCCTTTGGCGGGCACATAGTTGGCCGTCAGTTCGTACTTAAAGTCAGGCGGAAAATCCGGGGCGAAGGTAAAGCTTTCTCGCTTGCCGATGACAGAACAACCCAACGTCAAGAAAAGGCAACTGCAGAGAGTCAGGCTTTGAATAACACGTTTTATGGGCGGGACAGCTTCTCGCGAATACCAAGCGTTTGGATGCGTCATTGGGTTTCATCCTTGTTTTCCGTGCAGCCTGGGTAAATGGTGCAGATCCGTTCATCCACCATTCTGAAGTTGCTGAAATCTTTGTAATTTCCATTGCAATAGCCACGCTGGTCTTCAATACCTTTTCCCATACAGCGCTTCCAGCCTCCCTGGACTTTGACCCAAGTGTCACCCCAGCCTGGCAGTTCTTCATCCGCTAACTTGATCTTCAGCTTTACAGTTTTCCCCGGCAGCTGGTCCAGCGTGTAAGCCGTAAAAGGACGACCGCTTACGACATTGCCTTGTGCATCGGTTTTCCTGCAGTCGAGGATTTTTGTGATGTAGCGATTGGGGCCTACTGTGCGGAACAACCATTGACACTGTCCGGAGAAACTGCCTTCGCCTTCAGAGTTAAAGTCACCCTTGTATTTCTTGATCAACTCATCGCGCACCGCGATTGAGATGAATTCGTAGGTGGTGTAGCTGCGCTTGCTATCTTTGCCGATGACTCCAATGATTTTGACCTCTAAGAGGTTCAACGCCACCGGGCAGTTTTCAACTGTCCTGTACAGTTCTATCTCAGAAGTCGTTTCGTATTTCATCCCAATTTTATTGAAACCGAGTTGGGCGTTTCTCCCTCCCGCGAGCGTGCATGTCTGCCCTTTGGCGGGAAGGTAAACGGCCTTAAGTTCGTAGGTGAAATCAGGCGGGAAGTCCGGAATGAAGGTGAAGCTCTCAGACTTGCCGAGCGCGGAACAACCCACGGTCAAGGAAAGGCAACTGCCGAGGATCAGTCTTTGAAGTAAATCCCTCATACCGGCGCATCTCCCTGCCAATACAACACTTGCTGATACACCCGCTCAAAATGAGCCGCTGAATCCTCATCGGGCTTTGGTTCCCAGGATTTGGGCGGCAAGTACCCCGGCGCCTTCAAGCACTGCGTCAGCAAAAAATGCACCTGCTCCGGCTGCTGCCAGCCCCACAAACAGATCAATTCAATCAAGCCCCACAACCAGCCATCCACATCGCGTTCTGCGGCGAGGGCAGCCAGCGCTTCTGTGTGCTCACGGACCAGGTAGCGGCGGGTGTTATCGAATAGCACGTTCGCGTAGACAATTTCCGGCGTCGGGGTTTTCAGCCACGCCGGTTCGAGCGGCAGCGGGTGTTCGCCGGGGTTAGGGTTGTCAGTGATCGTCCATTGCTCAGCGTGCCAGTAACAAACGCTGGCGATCGGCCCCAAATAATCGGCGTACTGCTCCGGTTGTAGATAGCTGAGGGCACGTCCGAGTACTCGATTATCGTGGAAGCGATACAGCGCCAGATTCGGGCGCTCACCGACCACCAGCCGGTCGCGCCAGTGAGTGACCAATGCATCCAGGTCCGTGAGCGCGGCACTGGCCAGCCAGCCCCAATGACGCTCCGGCGTGGAGAGCAGCGCCTGGATGACCGGATGTTTGACAGTACCTATCCGAAAAAGAACAGGGCTTGCTTGCGCCATTGAATTAGCCGCCGTGCCCACATACAGATTGCGGTACTGATCGGCGCCCAGCTCCTTGGTTAACGCATTGCGCTCCTCGAGCTGACCGTCAGAGTCGAGCATCAGATAGAGCTCCCGTCCGGACCGGGAATGATCGAACAACCATTGTTCAAGCGTATTCATGCGACTTCTCCAATGTTGCATTGGCCGTCGAGACAAGCCTCGCAAAGCGGGCAGTAGTCCGCCGCCTGCTGTCGGGCGCTGGCAACGATGGACATCGGGTTGGCGATGACGGCATTGGCCGTGCGAGCCGGAGCCTGGAGCGCCTGCAGCGGCTGAACACCCGTCAGTGGCGCACCGCCCTCGACGATGGGCACGCTGCTGAAAATCCCGCCTGCATTGATGACGATGTGGTGACCGCCCGCCTGGAGCGTCAGGCTCATGCCCGCATCGATCACCACGTTGGTGGCGGTGACATGCGCCTGTTGACCGGCCTGAATCACCAGCGAACCAGCGGACGTCGTGCTGCTGTTGCCGCTGATAGTGATCAACTCATCACCGCCGATCACCGTGCTGCGCATGCCTTGCGTGGTGTGCAACTCCTTGCCCTTGATCAGGCTGGTGCTGTGGTTGTCCACCTGCTCGAAGCGGTCGTTGTTGATCAGGCTGTGGCTGTCGTTGAGGATCAGTTGCTCGATATCGCGTTGTGCACGCAGGTAGATTTTTTCCCGCCCGGCGCGGTCTTCAATCGACAATTCGTTGTAGCCGCCACTGCGCGGTGAGCTTTGGCTGCGTAGCACTGTTCTGGTTTTGTTCTCGGACAGTTGATGAGCGACGGACGTGACCTTGTTGACCACGCATCCGGTGATCAACGGTTGATCCGGGTCGCCCTCCTGAAACGTCACGACCACTTCCATCCCGACGCGCGGGATCGTCACTGCCCCAAATCCCTCACCCGCCCAACTGGAGGCAACCCGTAGCCAGCAGCTGCTTTTTTCACTGTTGAGTTCTGCTCGATCCCACGGCAGCTCGACGCGAACTCGGCCGTACTCGTCGCAAAAAACCTCCTCGCCGGGCGGGCCTGTGACACGCGCGGTCTGGCAGACCAGCACAGGTTTTCGCGGGCGCAGAGGAGGGCGGAAGAGCACGTCAGACGGAATGGCGCTGAAGCTGTTGCGGTAGCCTTGAGTGAAACCGTCCGCGGGTTGGTCGTCGCTGACAAATGCTTCTTCCAGAGATTGCGGTTCTTTCCCTTCGTGATGAAGGCTCACCAGCAACCACAGGCCGTTGCAGGTTGTGCGCGGGTGTTCGGTCAGGTCGAACAAGTAACCGCTACGCAGCGTCGGCTGATTGCTTGCTCCCTCGACCAACTGATAGTCGCTGCGGTGTCGCTCCAGTGCTTGGCGGACGAGCTGTTTGCCATGTTTCTCAGACTTCATCAGCAGCGGATAGCGGTAGTCTTCAAGCTCGGGGTGAACTCGGCGGTGAAGCGACTCTCCAGCAACAGGCTCGGGCGTTTCAGGTCATAGTCGCGACGTGTGACCGTGCTGGTACGGGTGCTGAAACCCATGGCGAACCGGCTGACGAACGGATGCTCGGAGACCATGCCTGCGTCTTGCCGATAGGGGGTTGCGCCGAGCGTCGGGAAAAAAACCTGGTCGTCGGTAAACACCAGCAAATGACTTTCAGGCGAATGCTGGTGATGCCATGCAATGCCGTCTTCGGCGCACAAGCGCTGGACGAACTCGAGGTCACTTTCCCCGTATTGAGTGCAGAACTCGCGCTCGACGCTGGTGCTGACATGGAAATTAAAAACATCCGGCTGGATGCCATGTCTCTTGAGAACCTGACTGATGATTTGCGGCACTGTCAGGTTCTGGAAAATTCGATGATCGTGACTGAATTGCAAGTAGTACAGGGCTGGCACCAGTGTCAGGTGATAGCGGGTCAGACGTTTTCCAGATTCCCCCGCGACCACATTTTCGATGCGACCATGAATACCTTCGCCGTTAAGGCCGAATTTCAGAAATGCAGGCTGGCTGAGCAAGCTCTCCAGATCGAAGTCCGAGTGCTCACTGACCAGATCAACGTGAATTGAGTACAAGGCGCTAATGGCTTCAGTGCCTTCAAACGCCAGCACTTTAAAATCGTTGCGAACCGCCGGGATGACGAGCGTGAAGAGGTCTTCATTCGCCGATGCGAACATACGCTTATCCTTTTGCTTTTTTTAGCCCGTCCTTGAGCCAAGAGAGAAAAAGTTCCGAGGCTCAAGCCATGTTTGGCTTGAGCCAGTTGCAAGCGCTGGAAACGCTAGCAGCGCGAGGGGAGGAATGATGTAGGAAGGGTCTCGGAGAAGTGTGCGAAACATCCGGCATAACCGAATGTTAGCTGGGATACGCCGCCGCTATCCGCGCGCGCCCATTGACCAGCAGCTCTTTAGTCCGGCGACTGCGCAGCCAGGCAATCCACTGGATCAACTCAGCGTGCCCCTGTTGATCCATCATTTGAATAAACCGCACGTGCCAGCGCTTGCAGGCTGTTTCGCGAAACGCCGTACGGCGTTGCAAATCCGCCAGGCTTTCGCCATTGATCACCCCTTGAGCAAAACACAGCCATTGTTCCGGAGGTCCCGAGCGTGACAACTCCGTAGCATCCGACGGGCTCAACGTTTTTGAGCAGCCGTAGCAATAAAAGCCAGGGCGCGGCGCCTCGACGTGCTGCATATGGAGCGAGCCACATTGCGAGCAAACCGCCTGTTGCGTCGTCATTAAATGCTCCAGGACACTCAGGAACGTCCGGGCTTGGACTGCAATGTGCGGCGGCGGTGTGAGGTCGGTTCGATCCTGTCGCGCAGACCACCATTGATGTAAGGCGGGAAACTTTTCAGCCATTACCGCACGGCAGGGCTTGATCCAGCGCCAGGTGGTGCCGTAGGAAATGCCCAGCGCATTGGCAGCAACGGGCGTAGACCAGCCCGCCAAGAGGCACTGACCGAAGTCGGACCACAATTGTGTATGTCCACAACCCGGAAAGAGGTTTTGTGACGGATAGTTAAAGCCTTTTCCGCACGCTCCACAGCGGCAAGCGGGAAGGCGCGGGTTCGTCAGCGCCTCCGTTCTGAATTGTTGATGTCCATAATGCGGGCATTCGACCGTCGATTTGTCGGGCAGCTCGCGCAAGTAGCGAATGAAGGCGTCTGCTTGTTCGTGCAGCTCGACGGGCAGGCAACGGTGGAAGTCAGGCAGGGGGGAGTTTTCAGCCATTGGTTTTCTTCTTCCATGGAGGAAAGCAGTGAGTGGGCCGATCAATGTGCAGTGCGAGGCGCAAATGCTAGCAACGGGCAAAAACTAGCGATGTAGGAAGGGTCCCGAAGCAGTGTCCGAAATATCCGGCACTACCGAATGTTGCGTTTCTGAACGAAAACGAACATCAGCACGGGAGCGTCCGGACGTGTCGACAAAATGCCGGGCTCGTTAACAAGGCATCTAAAGTGTTGATGTAGGACGCATCTTGAAGGCAAGTATGAAATTTCGCAGATACGCAAAGTTCCATTCTGGAACTTCCGTTTATATATATGCGGCGCCATCATAGTGATGGCACTTTTCTCGTCGGCAGTTGTCACTCGTCGCCTTATTTCTGGATACTGATAACATTTCGGAAGGCTCCTACATGCATGGCATTGAATTTTTGGCATGCTTCACGTTCACCTCAGGGAGCGCATGGCAGTGAATACGAGAATAGTGCGGTGGACGATGGGCAAGGCTCTATCTCAGCGGTTTCCGGCCGACGACGCTGAAACTGGCGAGATAAGCGGTTATCAGGGGATACCCCTGCTACATATAGGGTGATCACCTAGCGTAAATAAACGCGCTTCGTCTTATTGTTTAATCAGATGCTTGCTAGTGGCCACCATCGTGAGTACGATGCGCCCACTTTGAAAGAGCACGATCTCAATTGGATGAGACTCTTCGCAGCTCTTTGATTCTGTCCCACGCCGTTGGCAACCCAATGGACGTTTGACCGTAATCCAAACTAAAGGCCAGGGATGTCCTACTCAAGCAAACTTTCTGCTCATTACCTCGACCTCGCAAAAGCCTCTGTTTCCAAAGAGAATTTCGCGGGCGAGGATGTTCGCTTTTCGAGCGAATATGAAGCACTGGAAAGCGAGCTGGCCAAAGCCTCGTCCATGCACGAAAGCGGTCAGATCGACTGGCTGAAAATCCGTGAAAACAGCGAAAACCTGCTACGCACCCAATCCAAGGATTTGCGGGTTGGCGCGTGGCTGACCTGGGCTCTGTACCAGCGCGAATCCTTTCAAGGCCTGCTCGCCGGCCTCGGTTTGCTGCACTACCTGTGCGAAAGCCACTGGGCCGAAGTCCACCCGAACAAGGCCCGCACCCGCGCCGCTGCGATCAGTTGGCTGGTGCCGCGTCTTGAGCAGGTGTTGACTGAAAGCATCGCAATCAAAGAGCAGTTGCCGATGTTCCGCCGTCTGGTGGAACACCTTGAAGGCCTCGACGCAGCCTGCACCGAGCACTTGGGCGATGATGCACCGCTGCTGTTGCCGATTTCCCGCCGCCTGAAAAACATGGTGCAACGCGCCGCCGACAATCAGCCGGAGCCCGGTGTGGTCGGTGCCGCCGTGGCTCAGGTCAAGCAAGCGGCCACGCAGCTGTTCACCCCCGGCGCACCAATAGACAACGAAAAAGAAGCCCACAAAGCCCTTCGCGCCCAGCAGGAGAACGCCCGCCCGTTGTGTGCCTGGTGGCTCAAGCAGAAAGCCACCGACCTGCGCGCCCTGCGCCTCAATCGCACGTTGCTGTGGTTGCCCATCGATGCCGTCCCCGAGCGTAACGCCGAGCAAGTCACCGTTCTGCGCGGCTTGCCGGCGGACAAGCTCAAGGCCTATCAGGACCGTTACGACCAGGCCAAATATGCAGACCTGTTGGTGGAACTGGAGGCAAGCCTGGCGAAGGCGCCTTTCTGGTTCGACGGCCAGCGAATGGTCTGGGAATGCCTAGAGGCATTGAACGCTGACATGGCGATGCGCGAAGTGGAAATCCACTTCGCGCTTTTGGTTCAGCGCCTGCCCGGCATCGTCGAGTTGCGTTTCCATGATGGCGCTCCATTCGCCGATCCGGCGACTCGCGCCTGGATCAGCGCCAATGTCATGCCGCACCTGCAAAGCGCCAGCGCGCCACGCAAGGTCGAAGTCGCCGATACCCAGCCGGCCTGGGAGCTGGCACTCGAAGAAGTCCTGCCGATTCTGCGCAAGGACGGCCTCAAGGCCGCCGTGCAAATCCTCAAGCAGGGCCTGCAAAGTGCCCAGGGCGGGCGCGTCCGATTTTTCTGGCAGTTCGCCCTCGCGCGGCTGTGCTTCATGGCCAAGAAATACGAACTGGCCAAGACCCAACTCGAAACCCTCGACCAAACATTACAGGACTCAGGCCTGAACGCCTGGGAGCCCGATCTTGCGCTGGAAGTGCTGCATTTACTGCATAGCTGCTGCGAGTTGTTGCCGCAGAACCATGCCGTACGTGAACGCAAGGAAGAGATTTATCGCAGGCTGTGCCACCTCGATCTCGAAGTGGTACTCGAATAGGCCCCAGGGCCACAACCGCAAGGAGAAAAGCCATGGCCAAAGAAGGCTCGGTAGCCCCCAAGGAACGCATCAACGTCACCTTCAAACCTGCCACCGGTGGTGCCCAGGAAGAGATCGAACTGCCGTTGAAACTACTGGCAATCGGTGACTACACCCACCGCAAGGACGAACGCAAAGTCGAAGATCGCAAGCCGATCAGCATCGACAAGATGACCTTCGACGAGGTGCTGGCCAAGCAAGAGCTGGAGCTGACACTGAGCGTACCGAACCGTCTTCAGGAAGAAAGCGACACTGAAGAACTGGCCGTGAAACTGCGCGTCAACTCGATGAAGGACTTCAACCCGGCCTCGCTGGTCGAGCAAGTGCCGGAGCTGAAAAAACTGATGGAACTGCGCGACGCGCTGGTGGCGCTCAAAGGCCCGCTGGGTAACGCGCCTGCGTTCCGCAAAGCCATCGAAGGCGTTCTCGCCGACGACGAATCCCGCGGTCGCGTACTGGGTGAGCTGGGCCTGAACGCCGCCGCCCAGGACGCCTGAGTCTCCATCAGCCAAGGAAGCCAACATGAGCAAGAGTGCAGCGCAGCAAAAGAGTAACGAGAACGGCGAATACAGCATTCTCGACAGCATCATCGCCGAAACCCGCCTGACGCCGGACGACGAAGCCTACGACATCGCCAAGCGCGGTGTGTCGGCCTTCATCGAAGAGCTGCTCAAGCCGCAGAACAACGGTGAGCCGGTCAAGAAAGCCATGGTTGACCGCATGATCGCCGAGATCGATGCCAAGCTCAGCCGTCAGATGGACGAAATCCTCCACCACCCGGACTTCCAATCCCTGGAGTCGTCGTGGCGTGGTCTGCAGTTGCTGGTCGACCGCACCAACTTCCGCGAAAACATCAAGATCGAAATCCTCAACGTCTCCAAAGAAGACCTGCTGGACGATTTCGAAGATTCGCCGGAAGTGATGCAGGCTGGCCTGTACAAGCACATCTACACCGCTGAATACGGTCAGTTCGGTGGTCAGCCGGTGGGCGCGATCATCGCCAACTACTTCATGTCCCCAAGCTCGCCCGACGTGAAACTGATGCAGTACGTGTCCAGCGTTGCCTGCATGTCCCACGCGCCGTTCATTGCGGCGGCCGGCCCGAAATTCTTCGGCCTGGAAAGCTTCACCGGCCTGCCGGATCTGAAGGATCTGAAGGATCACTTCGAAGGCCCGCAATTCGCCAAATGGCAGAGCTTCCGCGAGTCGGAAGACTCCCGTTACGTTGGCCTGACCGTGCCGCGTTTCCTGCTGCGCAACCCGTACGACCCGGAAGAAAACCCGGTCAAATCGTTCGTCTACAAAGAGACCGTCGCCAACAGCCACGAGCACTACCTGTGGGGCAACACCGCCTACGCGTTCGGCACCAAGCTGACCGACAGCTTCGCCAAATTCCGCTGGTGCCCGAACATCATCGGCCCGCAGAGCGGTGGCGCGGTTGAAGACCTGCCGTTGCACCACTTCGAAAGCATGGGCGAAATCGAAACCAAGATCCCGACCGAGGTACTGGTCAGCGACCGTCGTGAATACGAACTGGCCGAGGAAGGTTTCATCTCCCTGACCATGCGCAAAGGCTCCGACAATGCGGCGTTCTTCTCCGCGAGCTCGGTGCAGAAAGCGAAGTTCTTCGGCATTAGCGCAGAAGGCAAAGCGGCAGAGCTGAACTACAAGCTCGGCACCCAACTCCCATACATGATGATCGTCAACCGCCTGGCTCACTACTTGAAAGTGCTGCAGCGCGAGCAACTCGGTTCGTGGAAAGAGCGTACTGACCTCGAGCTGGAACTCAACAAGTGGATTCGCCAGTACGTCGCCGACCAGGAAAACCCGAGCGCCGAAGTCCGTGGTCGTCGTCCACTGCGTGCAGCCCAGATTATCGTCAGCGATGTCGAAGGTGAGCCTGGCTGGTACCGCGTCAGCCTGAACGTGCGCCCGCACTTCAAGTACATGGGTGCCGATTTCACCCTGTCGCTGGTTGGCAAGCTGGACAAAGAGTAAGCGGAGCTAACTCATGACTGGATACGGCAGCCTTTTCGAACGCCTGGGTGGCGACGCGGACAAACGCGTCGGCTGGAGCCGCGAGGTTTCCGCCATGGCGTCCGTGGCTGCCCATCTGGCCAAGATGCTCAGCACCCGTGCGGGCAGCGTGCAAACGCTGTCCGATTACGGGCTACCCGATCTCAATGACATGCGCCTGAGCCTGCACGACTCCCTGAGTCAGGCCCGCCTGGCCATCGAAAGCTTCATCGAAGCCTACGAACCGCGCCTGAGCAACGTGCGTGTCATTTCCTTGCCGCGTGAACACGATCAGCTTCGCCTGTCCTTCAGCATCGAAGGCTTGCTGGAAGTTGATGGTTTCAAACGTCAGGTCAGTTTCGCCGCGCGCCTGGATGGCAGCGGTCAAGTCAAGGTCACCTAAGGAGATTCGCATGTCCGGCAAACCCGCAGCCCGCGTCACCGACCCCACCGCTTGCCCGCTCCCCGGCCACGGCACCAACCCGATCGCCGCCGGTTCCGGCGACGTCTTCTTCGACGGCCTCGCGGCCGCCCGCCAAGGCGATGCCTCGGCGTGTGGTGGTGCGATGTCGGGCGGGTTGGCGACGACGGTTTTGATTAACGGCAAACCGGCGGCGACGGTGGATTCCGTTGGGACTCATGGCAACAAGGTTACGGCCGGGTCCGGGACAGTGATTATCGGGAATTCTCATTCTCCGGTGCCGTTTGTGGCGCCGTTGCCGGTGGAGCTCAGTTGGCCATTCAACGAGCACTTTGTGATCAATTGTCAGGACACCGGAAAACCGTTGGCCGGTATTGAGTACACGCTGCAGACGGCCTCTGGAAAAATGGTGACAGGCGTTACTGGAGCCGATGGCAAGACTAAGACGATCCATTCAGACATTGCCGAGCCAGTTGAGCTGATCATTGAGCAGCAAACAAAAGTGGCGATTGCATAAAAATGTACGGTAGCTCGCACCCTGTCAGTAGCAGGGTAGGCAATCAGAAACGACAGGGATGTTGAGATGGCGAATACAACAGTGACCGCAACGTTGACCCCGGCGAATAATCGGACCGGGCAGAAGGCGACTGTGCGCGAATTTGGAGTCTCGGATATCCCTGGAGCGATGGAAAAAATCAACTGGCTAACCGCAGCCAAGCTGATGAACTTCTGGTTTAAAGGAGATCCATGGCCGACGGAAGATGGTGGTATGGATGCACTGACCAAACTGCATAAGAAAGAATCAGTGGGTCCTTATGTAGAGGACTCCATTGTCAAAATGAGCTGGCTGATAAAATTTACGCGAGCAAACGAAGTAATTAAACAATTGAGAGCGCTTTGGAATAGCCCAAAGGCGCAGCCGCGTATTCGAGAGTTGATTCTCCGCGATTTCAAGGGCAGGGGAGACGGGGCCTACCAGTTAACATTCTCGGGAAGCGCCAGGGCTGCCGAAAAATTTGGTTATTCCAATACGCTTCCAGTCCAGACACCTAACAGCAATGTTTTTCTGCTTGATGAACTAAGGGGAGCGCTGGCGAATTTCAATGTCAGGGTGATTGCTGAGGGCGAAGTTATTGTCGCTGCCAAAAAAATCAGTTTCCTGGTGAATCGCATAGGGTTCTATATAGAGGACAGTTATGATTTTAGTGATGAAGGTACTCGGTTTAGTCAGCCTCTTGGTTACTGGAACTATGATGGTATAGCAGATCCTGTGACGGGTAATGGCTCCAACTTTCTATCAGCGATCGGTAAAGCCGAAATGGCCAGAACCGCTGCAATGCGCGGCGAAGATGTGCAGGCCATATTTAAAGATATTGACGGCAAACGTTATCACTTTATTCAAAATAGTGATTTTGCCGAGTATCGAAAAAAATTTGGAAAAGGCGGTGATTTTACAGTGTTCTCAGACATGATGTATGAGAGCGTAACGCCCACTCTGATCAAGGTCGTAGAATAAATGCGTTTGAAAATTGCATTTATATTCTTGTTGACGTGCCTGATGGTTGGACTGCTGGCGCTCTATTCTATTGTCGATAATCTGTCTCAGCGCCGTCCAGATGTGGTTGAGTTGAGTCCTTCCAGGCAATACATCGTGGAGCGAGTACCTTTTGATTTTTCCTTTTTTGGGGAAAGTCTTTCCTATCTTCGAGTTACGGATCAAGACGCGCCTAAGTATATTTACCGGAGTCCGTTGTATCCGACGAGGCTGTTGGAAATACGCGTCAGTGAAAGCAAGGGGAAGATAGGGATACCTAATGTTGATTTTATTACCGATCAGAAAAAATTCATCTTTTATGCTCAGCATTGGGAAGAGTATAGATTGAACCACCTTATCAGTAACACAGCATACTCAGTTCAACCGTTAAACGGGAGTGGCAAGTAATGGCTTGGTACGGTGGTTTATTTTTTTTGAAGCACCGCAAAGGCGTCTGCCGCACAGTTGCTGTGCTGGTTGTCATGGCTATTTTATTGTTTTTTGTTGTTACCACAATGCGGAATTATCCTGCCGATGTCACAGTGGTCAGTCCTTCCGGTCGTTATATTCTAGAAAATGTACCCGTTGGTAAAATTCTCACGCTTGGTGGAATGGCTTACTTAAGAGTAATAGATAGAGAGAATCCTCAAGAGGTTTATCGTACGCCTTTATATTCAACTCAGCTGCTCGATATGAGAACTACCGAGACCGATACCACCGTTGGAGTGGTATGGCTATATTTTGATCATGATAAAAAAACTTTTGAAATAGCCATGCCCGCTTGGGAGTCGCACTGGCTGAATATGTTCATCAGTAACACTCCCTATGTCCACGTTGAAGACTGAACACGAGACCCGCATGAGTAACTACGCCCGTCTCGCGATGTGTCTGTTTGTCCACGCCCTCGGATGTGTGGCCTACGCGTTTTTGAATGACGCGGTTGTGCATGCTTACAAGAATCTGAATGGCGGTTTCACATCGCACGGTGTTGCGATCGGCATGGCCAGTTACGCGCTGCTCTACATCTTCCTGGGTGTGAATCTGGTCGCCGCGCTGATTCCGAGCCTCATCGCCAAGCTTGTGATCCTGGCTCTGATGGTGGGGTTCATCTTGCTCTGGATGCTGCCAGAGAATCCGTTAAGAGCCTTGTTTTACGGTGTGGCCCAAGGCTGCGTCACGTTGCTGGCAATTCTCGCCACTCAAGTCATCGAGTTGCGCTGGGCATTGCGAAACGCGGCTAGCCGTACCCAGCCGATCCAGCCTGGGAGGGCCACGCAATGATCAGGTCGGGTATCGAGCGCAATCCAAAATGCGAAAAGGGGACAGTCCCTACCGTTCCCAATCCAATTATTTTCAAAGCAGCGCTCTGGTCTCTGCTCTTGGTGATGTTGGCTTTGACACTGGCCGAGCAGGGCACCGGACACGCGGTGGTTCTGGACTTGCAACAAATGCTGTTGATCTACGTCCTCTCATTCGGAATCCCGGCCTACATCGCCTTTGCCCTGTGGGCAACGCGAGTAATGAGCGGAAAAACCGAACAGCAAATTTTGAAAAGTGTGTGGCGCGCGCCGCTGACGTTCATCCCTTTTTACGCCGCCCCTTGGGTGATTTATGGATTGGGCCATGTGTTTTTGGGGAGCTTCGCCGGGTTTCCGATGATGTTTGGCTGGCTGGCTTTTTTACCGTACCTGCTCATCGCCGGTTACGTAGTTGCCGGTCTAACGGTCGCGCTCTACAGGACGTTTTTTTCATGAGATCCACCACCAGGAAGGTACCCCGTGTCCTTTAACCACTACTACCAAAGCGAACTCACCGCACTTCGCCAGTTAGGTCGTCGATTCGCCGAGCGTAGCCCGGCGTTGGCGCCTTTCCTCGGGCAAGCCGGGCGGGATCCGGACGTGGAGCGGTTGCTGGAGGGCTTTGCGTTCCTGACCGGACGCCTGCGTCAGAAGCTCGACGATGAATTGCCCGAACTCAGCCATTCCCTGATGCACCTGCTGTGGCCCAACTACATGCGGCCGCTGCCGGCGTTCAGCATTTTGCAGTTCGACCCGCTGAAGCGTTCGGGCCCGGCGTTGATGGTCGAGCGCGATACGCCGGTCGAGAGTAAGCCGATCGATGACGTGCGTTGCCGCTTCCGCACCTGCTACCCGACCGAAGTCTTGCCGCTGGATCTGGCCGCGCTGACCTACTCGGTGAAAGGCGATGGTTCGCTGTTGAGCCTGCGTCTGGAGATGAGCGCTGACGGTCATCTCGGTGAGCTGGAGTTGAGCCGCCTGCGCCTGCACTTTGCCGGCGAGCGCTACATCAGCCAGATGTTGTACCTCAGCCTGTTGCGCAACCTCGATGGCATCGAGCTGATTCCGCTGGATGGCGCCGGCAAGCCCATCAATGGCGTGAGCGGCCAGCCGATGGCGTTCAAGTTGCCGGGCGACCGCGTGCAACCGGTAGGGTTTGCCGAAGAAGAAGCGTTGATCCCGTATCCGCTGAACACCTTCCGCGGCTATCGCTACTTGCAGGAATATTTCGCCTTCCAGGACAAATTTCTCTTCGTCGACATCAACGGTCTGGACCTGCTCAAAGCGCTACCGGAAGACACGCTGAAGCAAATGCGCGGTCTCGAATTGCGCTTCGATATTCGCAAGAGCGGCATCATGCGCATGCGCCCGACCCTGGAAAACGTGAAGCTCTACTGCACGCCCATCGTCAACCTGTTCAAGCACGACGCCTTGCCGATCCGCCTCGACGGCAAGCAGGACGAATACCTGTTGCTGCCCGCTGAATTCGATCTGCAAAACTGCGGTGTGTTCTCGGTTGAGACTGTGACCGGCTGGAAACCCGGCGGCCTCGGGTATCAGGAATACGTGCCGTTCGAATCCTTCGAGCACGATCCGAGTTTCGACGTGCCCAACAGCCGTCCGCATTACAGCATCCGCCAGCGTTCATCTTCGCTACACGACGGCCTCGACACCTACCTGAGCTTCGGCATCCGCCACACCGAAGCCCATGAAACCCTGTCGATCGAGCTGATTTGCACCAACCAGAACCTGCCGCGCAAGCTCAAGCTCGGCGACATCTGCATGGCCTGCGAAGACACCCCGGAGTTCTTGAGTTTCCGCAACATCACGCCGGCCACGCCGAGTTATGCGCCGCCGCTGAATCGCGACTTCCTGTGGAAGCTGATCAGCAACATGTCGCTTAACTATCTGTCGCTGGCCGACGTTAATGCGTTGAAGGTGATTCTCGAAACCTACGACCTGCCGCGCTACTACGACCAGCATGCAGAAAAAGTCAGCAAGCGCCTGCTTGGCGGGCTCAAGTCGATCAAGCATCAACACGTCGATCGGCTGCACCGAGGGCTGCCGGTGCGCGGTTTGCGCACCGAGCTGACCATCGACCCGGAAGGGTATATCGGCGAGGGCGACCTGTTCGTTTTCGCTTCGGTTCTTAACGAGTTTTTCGCGCTTTACGCCAGTCTCAATTCGTACCACGAGCTGCGAGTAAAAAGCACACAGGGAGAGGTGTACCAATGGACACCACGTATGGGCCTGCAGCCCCTGCTTTAAGCGGGCTGACCCGGGTAATACGCGAGTACTCGCTGTTTCAGGCCGTGCTGCTGGTGGTTGACCGGCTGCGCGATGCACACCCGCACCTGAGCGAAGACGACCTGTACGACCAGCTGGAATTCCAGGCCAACCCGAGCCTGGGTTTCCCTGGCAGTGACGTCGATCGCGTGGAGTTTTTCCACGAGCACGGGCAGATGCGCGCGCGCCTGCGCTTCAACCTGATCGGCCTGGTCGGTTCCGGTTCGCCGCTGCCGGCGTTCTACGGCGAACAGGCGCTGGGCGACAGCGAAGACGGCAACCCGACTCGCCACTTCCTCGACCTGTTTCACCATCGCCTGCAAAGGCTGATGCTGCCGATCTGGCGCAAGTACCGCTACCGCGCAAGCTTCCAGAGCGGCGCGCTCGATCCATTCTCCGCGCAACTATTCGCGTTGATCGGCCTCGGCGGCGAAGAGATCCGCAAGGCCCAGGAACTGAACTGGAAACGCCTGCTGCCGTACCTCGGTTTGCTCAGCTTGCGGGCGCACTCGGCGGCGCTGATCGAAGCGGTGCTGCGTTACTACTTCAAGCACGCCGAACTGACCATCGAGCAGTGCATCGAACGCCGCGTGGAAATTCTTGACGAGCAGCGCAATCGTCTGGGCCGCGCCAACAGCCTGCTCGGCGAAGACCTGGTGCTGGGCGAACACGTGCGCGACCGCAGCGGCAAATTTCGCATCCACATCCGCGAGCTCGACTGGCAACGCTTTCACGAATTCCTGCCGATCGGTTTCGGCTATCAGCCGTTGTGCGCGCTGGTGCGGTTCACCCTGCGTGACCCGCTCGATTACGACATTCGCCTGGTGTTGCGCCAGGAAGAAATCCGCGAACTGCGCATCGGTGAGCAGAACGCTTGTCGCCTGGGATGGACCAGTTGGCTGGGCCGCGAAAAAGCGGACGGCGTGGTGACCCTGGGCAGCAAAATTCATTAAGGACAGATGACCAATGATCAACGTAGACCTGCAACAACTTATCCAGGCGCTGGACGCCGAAACCCGCCGTGATCTGGAAAGTTCTGCCGAGCGCTGCGTCGCCCGTGGCGGCAGCAAGATCCTCGTCGAAGACTTGCTGCTGGGCCTGCTGGAGCGCCCGCAAGGCTTGCTCGCACGCGCGCTGCAAGACGCGGAAGTGGATGCCGGCGAACTGAGCGCCGCCTTGCAATCACGGGTCGAGCACAGCGCTTCGCGCAACCCGGTGTTCGCCCCGGAACTGGTGCAGTGGCTGCAAGACGCGTTGCTGGTGGCCAACCTTGAACTGGGCCAGAGCCAGGTCGAGCAAGCCGCGCTGATCCTCGCGCTGCTGCGCAACCCGATGCGTTACGCGGGCAGCCGCTACCAGTCTTTGCTGGCCAAACTGAACATCGAGCGCCTGAAGGAATTCGCCCTGTCGCAGAAGGAACAACCGGCCACTGGTAAACCCGCCGTGCCGGGCGAATCGCTTCTGCAGCGCTTCACCCACAACCTGACCCAACAGGCCCGCGACGGCAAGCTCGACCCGGTGCTGTGCCGCGATGGCGCAATCCGGCAGATGGTCGACATCCTCGCGCGTCGTCGCAAGAACAACCCGATTGTGGTCGGTGAAGCCGGCGTCGGTAAAACCGCGATCGTCGAAGGCCTGGCTTCGCGCATCGCCGCCGGCGAAGTGCCGCAAGCGTTGAAAGGCGTAGAACTGCTGTCGCTGGACATGGGCCTGTTGCAGGCCGGCGCCAGCGTCAAAGGTGAATTCGAACGTCGTCTCAAAGGCGTGATCGAAGAAGTCAAAGCGTCGCCGAAACCGATCATCCTGTTCATCGACGAAGCGCACACGCTGATCGGCGCGGGCGGCAATGCCGGAGGCTCCGACGCGGCCAACTTGCTCAAACCGGCACTGGCCCGTGGCGAACTGCGCACCATCGCTGCGACTACCTGGGCCGAGTACAAGAAGTACTTCGAAAAAGACCCGGCGCTGGCCCGTCGTTTCCAACCGGTGCAATTGCATGAACCAACCGTCAGCGAAGCGGTGACCATCCTTCGTGGCTTGGCTCAGGTGTACGAGAAGAGTCACGGCATCTACCTGCGCGATGACGCGGTGGTGGCGGCGGCCGAATTGTCCGCGCGTTACCTCGCGGGTCGTCAGCTGCCGGACAAAGCCGTCGACGTCCTCGACACCGCCTGCGCCCGCGTACGCATCAGCCTCGCCGCCGCCCCGGAAAGCCTTGAGCGTCTGCGTGGCGAACTGGCCGAAGGTGGCCGCCAGCGTCAGGCCCTGCGCCGTGATGCTGAAGCCGGTTTGCTGATCGATCACGAAGCGCTGGACGCTTTGGAAGATCGTCTGGTCGCCGCTGAAGAAGAAAGGGTTGCGCTGGAAACCCTCTGGACCGAACAGAAAGAACTGGCCGAACGCCTGCTGGACCTGCGTCAGCAACTGGCCAAGGCACGCGAAGCGGCTGCCGTCGAACCGACCGCCTCGGTGGAAGAAGACGCCGAAGGCACCGTGATCGAAACGCTGCCGGCAGATGAAGTGCAAAGCATTGAGAACCTGGAAGCCCGGCTCAACGAAACTCACAAAGCCCTGACCGAGCTGCAAGTCAAAGAGCGCCTGGTGAGCTTCGAAGTCTGCCCGCGCCTGGTCGCCGAAGTGATCAGCGCCTGGACCGGTGTGCCACTGGCGCAACTGGCCCGCGAACACAACGCCAAGGTCGCCAGTTTCGCCACCGACCTGCGCACGCGCATCCGTGGTCAGGAACAAGCCGTGCACGCCCTGGACCGCTCGATGCGCGCCACCGCTGCCGGCCTGAACAAACCCGATGCGCCAGTCGGCGTGTTCCTGCTGGTCGGCCCGAGCGGCGTCGGCAAGACCGAAACCGCGCTGGCCCTCGCCGACTTGCTGTACGGCGGTGACCGTTTCATCACCACCATCAACATGTCCGAGTTCCAGGAGAAGCACACCGTCTCGCGCCTGATCGGTGCGCCGCCGGGCTACGTCGGTTACGGCGAGGGCGGCATGCTTACCGAAGCGGTGCGCCAGAAGCCGTACTCCGTTGTGCTGCTCGATGAAGTCGAAAAGGCTGACCCGGACGTGCTCAACCTGTTCTACCAAATCTTCGACAAAGGCGTGGCCAACGACGGCGAAGGTCGCGAGATCGACTTCCGCAACACGCTGATCCTGATGACTTCAAACCTGGGCAGCGACCGCATCAGCGAACTCTGCGAAAACGGCGCGAGGCCGACCGCCGAAGTGCTCGAAGAAACCATTCGCCCGGTGCTGAGCAAGCACTTCAAACCGGCGCTGCTGGCGCGGATGCGCGTAGTGCCTTACTACCCGGTCGGCGGCCCCGTGCTGCGCGAGTTGATCGAAATCAAACTCGGTCGTTTGGGTGAGCGCCTTAATCGTCGCCAACTGGATTTCACGTACTCGCAAGACCTCGTCGATCACCTGGCCGAACGCTGCACCCAAAGCGACAGCGGCGCGCGTCTGATCGATCACTTGCTCGACCTGCACGTGCTGCCGCTGGTGGCCGACCGCTTGCTCGACGCGATGGCCACCGGGGAAAGCCTCAAGCGTGTCCACGCAACGCTCGACGGCGGCGCCAGCGTGACCTGCGAGTTCGCCTGAGGTGGGTGTGATGTTCACTCAAGTGCCGCAGCCGCTGGTGTATGCCGAATCGTTGCTGGCGCAGTTCGCCAGCCTGTCGCGCGCGGCGGACGGCGCTGCGCTGCTGGGTGACTTCGTGCGCGGGGTGGCGGAGCTCAGTGGATGCGAGCTGACGCAGTTGTACCTGCTCGACGCGACCCACACGTGTCTGGGGATGAACGCCGAGTGCCTCAATGGCATCCTGCAACCGCGTGAGTCGGCGAGCCTGCCGGCGGATTACAACGGTGAACAACTGCTGCAATTCGCCCTGTGTCAGAACCGTGTGGTGAGCCTCGGCGAACTCAGCGCAAGCCTGCACGAAACCAGCTTCCTGCCACCACAGGCCACACCGTGGCAGTCGCTGTTGTGCGTGCCGCTGGTCAATCAGCAGAAGTCTGTGGAAGGTTTATTGCTCTGCGCCAGTCGCCGACATCTGGACCTGCAAGGCTTTGCCGATTCCCTCGGACAACTGGGTTCGTTCGTGCTCGGCCAGCTGCATTTGCTGCAACGTCTGCGTCAGCCGACCGGTGATGCACGACCGCTGAAACCCAGCGTCCCGAGCGCCAGCGGTTATGGCCTGATCGGCAAGAGCAAGGCCATGCGCGAGACCTATTCGCTGATCAGCAAAGTCCTGCACAGCCCGTACACCTTGCTGCTGCGTGGCGAAACCGGCACCGGCAAGGAAGTGGTCGCACGCGCCATTCATGACTGCGGCCCGCGCCGTTCCCAGGCCTTCATCGTGCAGAACTGCGCGGCGTTCCCCGAAAATCTGCTGGAAAGCGAACTGTTCGGCTACCGCAAAGGCGCCTTCACTGGCGCTGACCGCGACCGCGCCGGGCTGTTCGACGCGGCCAACGGCGGCACCCTGTTGCTCGATGAAATCGGCGACATGCCGTTGTCGCTGCAAGCCAAGTTGCTGCGCGTGTTGCAGGAAGGCGAGATCCGTCCGCTGGGCTCCAACGACACCCACAAGATCGACGTGCGCATCATCGCCGCGACGCACCGGGACTTATCGGTGCTGGTGAGCGAAGGCAACTTCCGCGAGGACTTGTACTACCGCCTCGCGCAATTCCCCATCGAGTTGCCGGCCTTGCGTCAGCGCGAAGGCGACATCCTCGACCTGGCCCGGCATTTCGCCAACAAGGCCTGCGCGTTTTTGCAGCGCGACGTAGTGCGCTGGTCCGATGCGGCGCTGGATCACCTGTCCGGTTATGCCTTCCCCGGCAACGTGCGCGAACTCAAAGGCTTGGTCGAACGCGCAGTGTTGCTGTGTGAGGGCGGCGAATTGCTGGCCGAGCATTTCTCCCTGCGCATGGAAGCCATGCCGGAAGACAACAGCCTGAACCTGCGCGAACGCCTGGAGCAGGTCGAACGCAGTCTGCTACTCGATTGCCTGCGCAAAAACGACGGCAACCAGACCCTCGCCGCCCGCGAACTCGGCCTGCCGCGCCGCACGCTGCTGTACCGCCTGGGGCGTCTGAATATCAATCTGGGTGACTTCGATGGTTGAGCCAAAACCAATTCCTGCAACCGGAATTTCTGTGGTGAGTGGAACTCCTGTGGCGAGGGGATTTATCCCCGTTGGGTTGCGAAGCGACCCCAAAACCGGCTTGCCCGTTCATTCAGGTAAATCGCGGTTACCGGATTACGACTGCTGCGCAGCCGAGCGGGGACAAGTCCCCTCGCCACAGTGGATCACCAATTTCCCTGTGATTGGTTATAGAGCTTGGTTTAGAGCCTTCCAATCAGATTTATCCGCTTATTTCAGCGCCGCCCGAACGGGCCGGCGCTTTGTGCTTTGTCTACCCCTGGAGACCCTCTGATGTCTGTTCGTCACTGGCAAGCCGTCCTGTTGACCCTCGTCGTTCTATGCGGCCTCGGCGGCTGTAGCGGCAATTACAAATACAACGACAACACCTATCGCCCGTTGGGTGATCCGCAGGCGGTCAATCGCGGCAAGTGACCGCAAGGAGTATCACCATGGAACTGGTTTTCGAAATGTTGAACACCAAGCAGTTCGTGCCCACGGAGCTGTGCCAGAAGACCTTCAAGCAGGCCGGTGGCGTGATCGGGCGGGGCGAGGATTGCGACTGGATCATCCCGGACCGCAAGCGTCATCTGTCCAACCATCACGCGATGATCAGCTACCGCGGGGGCACGTTTTTCCTGACCGATACCAGCAGCAACGGTATTCAGGACAGCGAAAGCGGCGCACGCCTGCGCAAGGGCGAAGCGATGCGCATCGAGCACGGCAGCGTCTACGTACTGGGTGATTTCGAGATCCGCGCGCGGCTGGTGCGCGACCCGGCCACCTTCGACGTCGAAGTCGGACGGCCACAGGCGGCGGGTAGCATCATTCCGGATGACGCATTTCTCGACCTGGACCCGCTGAACGCCCTCGATCAGCAAGAGCGTGTGTATTCGGAAATCGACGAACTGATTTCCCCGAGCACTACTATCGAAGACACCCGTCAGCGCGCCGACTATGCGCGCATCGACATGGAAAGCCTGATGGTGCCGGAGCTGATCGACGCCCCGGTCGAACCTGCGCCAGCGCCTGCGCCGAAAGCGCGTGAGCGTCAAAGCGAAGGTTTCTGGGAGCACTTCGGTGCCGCGCTCGGCGTGGACCTCAAAGGCCTCGACCACGACGCTCGCGAAGCATTGGCGCTGAACGCTGCACGCTTGCTCAAGCAAAGCGTCGGCGGTTTGCAGCAGAGTCTGCGCACCCGCAGCGAACTGAAAAACGAACTGCGTCTGGCCCAGACCACGGTGCAAGGCACGCAAAAGAACCCACTGAAATTCGCCGTCGATGCCGGTGAAGCGCTGGGCATTCTGTTGCAGCCGAACAAGCCGGGCCAATTGCCGGCCGAGCAGTCGATCTCGCGCGCGTTCCGGGATCTGCAGGCGCATCAGGTGGCGTTGTTGACCGCCAGCCGCGCCGCCGTGCGCGGGACGCTGGAGCACTTCTCGCCGCAGCAATTGACCCTGCGTTTCGAGCGCGACAACAAACCGTTGCTCGCCACATCCGGCAGTCGCTGGAGAGCTTACGGTCGTTATCACCAGGCCCTGCGTCAGGACGATGACTGGAGCGAACGCCTGTTGGCCCGTGACTTCGCTCAGGCCTACGAAGAACAGATTCGCCTGATTTCCACCCTTCACACCGACCACCAAGGATGATGCGCATGTCTCGCTGCTCGACCGTTTTTTACAAGATGCTGACGGCGTTCGCGGCCCTGGCGCTGCTGGCCGGTTGCTCGTCGTTGTCGCCGTATTCCCACGTCACCAAGCTCAACCTGAAGCTGACCGGCAGCGATCAGCTGAACCCGGACCTCAACGGGCGTCCGTCGCCGATCGTCGTGCGCCTGTTCGAGCTCAAGCATCCGGTGACGTTCGAGAACGCCGACTTTTTCAGCCTCTACGAACGCGCCAAGGAATCCCTGGCCCCGGACCTGGTGGCCAGCGAAGAACTTGAGCTGCGTCCGGGCGAAACTATCGAGCTCAAGCTCAGCGTGGAAGAGGGCAGTCGTTACGTCGGAATCCTGGCGGCCTACCGCGACCTGCCGGAAACCAAATGGCGCTACACGGTGCAAGTCACGCCGGTGGAAGTCACCGAGGCTGACCTGACCCTCGACCAGGCCGGTATTCGCAACAGCAACGAAACGCTCGCCAAGGCGGATGACTGATCATGAATTCCCATAAAGTCATTTGGCAGGAAGGCATGCTGCTGCGTCCGCAGCACTTCCAGCACAACGATCGCTACTACGACCACCAGATGAAAACCCGCACCCAGTTGCTGGGCAGTTACACCTGGGGATTCCTGAATCTGGACATCGACTTGCAGTTCCTCAACATGGGCAAACTGGTGGTCAGCCAGGCCTCGGGGATTCTGCCCGACGGCAGTCTGTTCGAACTCGGTGGCAACACCGAACCGCTGGCGCTGGACGTGCCGCCGAACACCGGCAACACGCCGATTTACCTGGCGCTGCCGCTGGTCACGGGCAATCACATCGAGTCACGCCGTCCGGAGCAATCCGACGTGCTGGCGCGCTACACCGCGTACGAAGCCGAAGTGGCCGACTCCAACGCCGGCGACGATTCCGCCAGCCAGGTCAGCTGTGGTCGTCCGGACTTCAAACTGTTGCTTGGCGAGCAGCAGAGCGATCAGGCCTACGTGAAGCTGAAGATCTGCGACGTGCTCGACACCACGCCCGACGGCGTGATCAGCCTCGATCCGGATTTCGTGCCGACCTACATTCAGGCGCATTCCTCCAGCTACCTGCTGTCGTGCCTGAAAGAAGTGATCAGCATGCTCGGTCACCGAGGCGACACCATCGCCGAGCGCATCCGCTCCAACGGCAAGGTCGGTGGCGCGGAAGTCGGCGACTTCATGATGCTGCAACTGATCAACCGCACCGAGTTGCTGCTGCGTCACTACCTCGGTCTGGAACAGGTTCACCCGGAAGAGTTGTACCGCACGCTGCTGACCATGCTCGGCGATCTGGCGACGTTTTCCAGTGACAGCAAACGCCCGCGCCTGGACAGCCGTTACCAGCACAGCGACCAGGGCGCGAGTTTCCGCAAACTGATGGAAGCAATCCGTCAGGTGCTGTCGATGGTGCTCGAACAGCACGCCATCGAACTGGTGCTGCAAGCGCGTCAGTACGGGATCATCGTTTCGCCGTTGCACGACCACAAACTGCTGGGCTCGGCCTCGTTCGTGCTCGCGGCCAGTGCCAACTGCGATTCCGAAGAACTGCGCCACCGCTTGCCGGCGCACCTCAAGGTCGGCCCGGTGGAGCGCATCCGCCAACTGGTCAACCTGCACCTGCCGGGCATCAAGGTCAAACCGTTGCCGGTGGCCCCGCGGCAGATCGCGTTCCACTCCAACAAAACCTATTTCATCCTCGAACTCAGTTCCGAAGACCTGGCGCAACTCGAGCGCTCCGGCGGCTTCGCGTTCCACGTGTCCGGCGAATTCGCCGAGCTTGAACTGAAATTCTGGGCCATCAGGAACTGACCGACATGATCAAGGACATGGAACACCATCAGGACGATAAAACCGTCTTGCTCGACCGCCAGGGCCACGGCCCGGCGCAAAGTCCGCTGACCGACTTCGCCGCACCGCCCCGTTTCGAACAGCTCGAAGAACGGATGATCTACGCCGCGCGCCTGCGCCCGGCGGAGTCGTTCAACATCAGCCTCAATTCGCTGGTGGCCGCCGGTTCCGACCTGCTGTCGGAAGTGGTGCGACTCAAGCACAGCGACACCCGTGAAGACCTGTACGCGCTCAACGAGCGCCTGACGGCCGGGTTGAAACTATTTGAAGTGCGTGCGCTGCACAACGGCGCCGAAAGCAGCCAGGTGATGGCTGCGCGTTACGTGCTCTGCACCGTGGTCGACGAAGCCGTCGTGACCACGCCGTGGGGCAACGAAAGCGAGTGGTCGCAGATGAGCCTGCTCAGCAGCTTCCACAACGAAACGTTCGGTGGCGAGAAGTTCTTCCAGCTGCTGGATCGCCTGTCGAAAAACCCGGTCAAGCACCTGCCGATGCTGGAGCTGATGTACCTGTGCCTGTCGCTGGGCTTCGAAGGCAAGTACCGCGTGCAAGCCCGCGGCATGCTCGAGCTCGAAGGCATCCGCGACGCCTTGTATCGGCAGATTCGTCAGCTGCGCGGCGACGTGCCACGTGAGCTGTCGCCGCATTGGGAAGGCTTGAACGATCAGCGCCGCAGCCTGGTGCGCATCGTGCCGGCGTGGATGGTGGTGTTGTTCACCGTGGTCTGCCTGGTGGTGATGTATTCGGGGTTCGCCTGGGTCTTGGGCGAGCAACGCGAAACCGTTCTGCAACCTTATCAACAGCTTGATCCGGCGACGGTTCAGCCGCAGTCGCAGCCGTAAAACAGGGACGTGTGATGAAAAAGTTTTTCAAGAAAGTCGGCGTATTCCTGCGCCAGACCTGGGTCTGGACCTTGCTGTTGGTGCTGTTCGTCGCGCTGCTGGTGTGGTTCGTCGGGCCGCTGCTGGCGGTCGATGACTACAAGTTCTGGGAAGGTTCGACCTCCCGTCTGCTGACCATCAGTGTGCTGTTTCTGATCTGGGGCCTGACCATGGTCTTCGTCAGCTGGCGCGCCGGTGTGCGTAAAAAAGCCGTCGAAGAGACTGAAGACGGTCAGGACCGTATCCGCCGTGAAGAGCTGATCGACGACGAGCAGAAAGAGCTTCGCGTGCGCTTCAAGGATGCGTTGAAAACCCTGAAGACCTCGAGCCTCTATCGCGGTCGCAGCGAGCGCTGGCGCAGCGATTTGCCGTGGTACTTGCTGATCGGCCCGCAGGGCAGTGGCAAGACCAGCCTGCTGGACTTCTCGGGCCTTGAGTTTCCGATCAACAAGATCGACCGCAAACTGACCCGCGACACCCTCGGCACCCGTCATTGCGACTGGTATTTCGCCGACCACGGTGTGCTGATCGACACCGCCGGGCGTTACCTGACCCAGCCGGACGCCGAAGTCGACGGCAGTGCCTGGAGCACCTTGCTCGACCTGCTGCGCAAGCGTCGCCGCAACCGTCCGTTGAACGGCGTGCTGGTGACCATTCCGGTGGAAATGCTGCTGGGCGATACCGAGCAGGATCTGGATACGCTGGCTCGCCAGGTGCGTGCGCGTCTGCAAGACGTGCATCAGAAACTGCACGTCGATGTGCCGATTTATCTGGTGCTGAGTAAGGCGGACAAGCTGCTCGGTTTCGACGAGTTCTTCGATCAACTGACCCGCGAAGAAAGCGATCAGGTGCTCGGCACCAGCTTCCGTAAAGAGCAGAGCGGCACCGACGTGACCGTGCTGCGCGCCGAGTTCGAAGAGCTGCTGCGTCGTCTGAACAGCCAGGTGATCATGCGCATGCACCAGGAGCGCGACACCCAGCGCCGTGGCCGCATCCTCGACTTCCCGCATCAACTGGGGCAGATCGGCGAGCGCCTGTGCCTGTTCGTCGACATGGCGTTCACCGGCAACCGTTACCAGCGTGTGAGCCAGTTGCGCGGTTTCTACCTGACCAGCGCACCGCATCTGGTTGAGGAAATGGACCCGGACGCCGCCGCCATCGGTGCCAATCTGGGCGTCAAAGCGGGTGTTCTGCCGACCTTGCGCAGTGGCCGTTCGCGGTTCATTCACCACTTACTCAGCCGGGTGATTTTCCCGGAGGCCGATCTGGCCGGTCTGGACAAGCGCGAACGCAGCCGCATCCATTGGGGCCAGCGTGCGTTGTACGTCGGTGCGCTGGCGGCGTTGGCGCTGTTCGGCATGCTGTGGGCGGGCGGTTTCTCGGCCAACTACGAGCGTCTGGAAAACCTGCGTAATCTCGCACAAACCTGGACGCAGCAACGCTCGGCCCTGACCGCGCGTGATGATTCCATGGCGGTACTCAAACCCCTCGATACCAGCTACGCGGCGACTCAGGTTTTCCCGAAAAAGGGTGACGTGTCGTACCACGAGCGCGGCGGCCTGTACCAGGGCGAAGACGTCAATCCGGTGGTCAGGGCGGCTTACGAGCGTGAGCTTGAAGCGCAATTGTTACCGAAGGTCGCGACCCTGTTGGAAGGGCAGATCCGCGCCAACATGAAGGACCGCGAACGCCTGCTCAACAGCCTGCGTGCGTACCTGATGCTGAACATGAAAGATCGCCGCGACACGGCGTGGCTCAAGGATTGGGTCGCCACGGACTGGTCCCAGCGTTACACCGGCAACACCGCGGTGCAGAACGGTCTGAACACCCACTTCGAGCGTCTGCTCAAGCAGCCGTTTATCTACCCTCTGAATGATCAACTGGTGGCTCAGGCGCGTCAGGTATTGCGCAGCGAATCGCTGGCCAACGTGGTTTACCGGATGCTGCGCGAGCAGGCCCGCAACCTGCCGGAGTATCGCTTCAGCCAACACCTGGGCCCACAGGGTGCGCTGTTTGTCGGCACCGATTACGTGATTCCGGGCTTCTACACCCAACAGGGTTACCAGCAGTATTTCTCGGTCCAGGGCTCCGCACTGGTCACCGATATCCTGCGTGACAACTGGGTGCTGGGCGAAGGCTCGGGTATCAGCGGCATGGACTTGCGTCGCCTGATGGTCGAACTGGAGCAACTGTACTTCCGCGACTACGCCAACTTCTGGAGCGAAGCCGTGAGCCAGGTTGCACTGCCTCCGATCAGCGATTTCAGTGAGGGTGCCGAGCAACTGGCGGGCCTGACTTCGGCGAACTCGCCGGTGCTGCAACTGCTGGTGGAAGTGCGTGAGAACACCCGGTTCCCGGCAGAAGCCGATCCGGTGGATGGCGCGGCTGATGCCGCTGCGGCACTGGGCGAGCAGAAAGGCAAGTTGGGCAAGCTGGGCAAACTGGCGTCTGCCGCAGCGGACAAAGCCTCGGACATGGCCGCGATCAAAAACCTGCCGGACACCGCGAAGAAATCCCTGCAACGCCGCTTCGAACCGCTGCACCGTCTGCTGGACGACAACAACGGCCCGGCCGCTGATTTGACCCCGGCGCTGACAGCCCTCAATGACCAGCAAATGCAACTGGCGAGCCTCGCCCGTGCCAGCGCGCCGGAGCAGGCTGCGTTCGAAATGGCCAAGACCCGCATGAGCGGCCAGCGTGATGCGCTGAGCAACCTGCGCAATGCCTCGAACCGTCTGCCGCGTCCGGTTAGCGTGTGGTTCAACGTGCTGGCCGAAGACACCTGGCGTCTGGTGCTCAACGATTCCTACCAGTACCTGAACCAGCGTTATCAAAGCGAGCTGTACAGCTTCTACGGCAAGGCGATCAACAAGCGTTATCCGTTCAGCGCCCACAGCACCAGCGATGTCGCGATCAGCGATTTCCGCGAGTTCTTCAAGGCGCAGGGCATTGCCGATCGGTTCTTTGAGACCTACATGCGTCCGTTCGTGAGCGGCGATCCGGGCAACTACCGCCTGCGCAGCATCGACGGTCACAGCATGCCGATCTCCAAGGTCTACCTCGACCAGATGGCCGCGGCACAAGTGATCCGCCAGAGCTTCTTCTCGATCAACCCGGCAGAACCGCAAGTGCAGTTCAAACTGGAGCCGTACACCCTCGACCCGGCGGTCAGCCGTTCCGAGTTCAAGTTCGGCGACAAGACCATCGAATACCGCCACGGCCCGATCGTGCCGGTGTCGTTCAAATGGCCGACCGACGCTGAAGGCGGTCGCACCAGCCTGGTCCTCGACAAAATGGCCGGCCGCCCGATCGGTATCGAGAAGAACACCGGCCCCTGGTCGCTGTTCCGTCTGTTCGACCTGATGCAGACCGAGTACCTGAGCGGTCGTGATGTGCTGGTACTGAAAGCTGACGTGGGTGGCCTGCGCGCCAACTACTTGCTGTCGAGCCAGCGCACGCCGAACCCGTTCGACATGGGCGTGCTGCGCACCTTCCGCATGCCGGTGCAGCTCTGATGCTGGTTGCCAGTCCCTGGCGCAGCGCTGCGCGCACCGACGCCGGCAAGGTGCGGGCGCGCAACGAAGATGCTTTTCTCGACTGTCCACAGCAGGGGTTGTGGGTGGTCGCGGACGGCATGGGCGGTCATCAGGGTGGCGACGTTGCCAGCCAGTTGATCGTCGCCAGCCTGGCGGAATTGCCGGTGCAGGATGACTTCGACGAACGACTCAAAGGCATTCGCCAGTGTTTGCACTGGCTCAACCGCCGCTTGGGTCAGGAGTTGACCGTCACCGCCGGGCGTCACGACAGCATCATGGGCAGCACCGTCGTGGCGTTGCTGGTGGACGGTAATCGCGCGGCCTGCATCTGGGCCGGCGACAGCCGTTGCTACCTGTGGCGCGGCCAGCGTTTGTATCAGCTGTCCAAGGATCATTCGCTGCAACAGCAACTCATCGACGAGCAACACATGAGCCTCGAAGACGCCCGTGCGCATCCGGCTGCCCACGCCTTGACCCGTGCGGTCGGGGCGGCCGAGCAGCTGACGCTGGACGTGCTCGAACTCGAGGTTTACCCCGGCGATGCGTTTCTGTTGTGCAGCGATGGTTTGTACAACGGGCTGAGTAGCGATGCCTTGGGCAACGCCCTGAGCCTGACAGCGCCGCATGTCGCGCTGGAGCGTCTGTTCGACGGCGCGCTGCGTGGCTCGGCCCGGGACAACCTGACTGCCGTGGTGATCCGCCAATGACTCAACTCATGCCATCGCTCGACGACCTGCTGGTGACCGACGAGGAAGCCAATAACCTGACTTACTTTGCGTTCGCCAAGTCGCACAAGGCTGAACCCGCGCTGGCGCCGACCAAGGCCAGCGTCGGTGAGATGCCGGACGTGCTGGCAGGCCGTTACCGCATCGAGCGCCTGCTCGGTGCCGGCGGCATGGGCGCGGTCTACCGCGCACGGGACTTGCTGAGCGAACAGTTCGGCGATCCCGACCCTTACATCGCGCTGAAAATCCTCAGCGAAGAATTTGCCGAGTCGCCGGACGCCAGCGCCTTGCTCTACAGCGAGTTCGCCCTGACCCGACGCCTGCGCCACGACAACGTGCTACGACCGCACACCTTTGAAGTGGACACCGATTGCCAGCGCGCCTTCATCACCATGGAACTCATGCGTGGGCTAACCCTGGACAAACTGCTCTGCGAGCGGCCCCTTGGCCTACCGTGGCAAGAACTGCGCGACATCGCGCTGCCCCTGCTCGACGCGCTGGCCTACGCCCACGCTAGCGGCGTGCTGCACGGCGACATGAAACCCAGCAACGTAATGCTTAGCGAAGAAGGCGTGCGCCTGTTCGACTTCGGTCTGGGCCAGGCCGAGGAGGGCATCCTCCCTGGCTTGCCACACCTGAGCCGCGACCGCTTCAACGCCTGGACCCCGGGCTACGCCGCCCCCGAACTGCTCGAAGGCCAGCCGCTGTCAGCCAGCGCCGACGTCTACGGTGTGGCTTGCGTGCTCTACGAACTGGCGGGCGGCAGACACCCGTTCCGCCGATTGCCTTCGAACGAGGCCCGCGACGCCCGGCTCGACAGCGAATTGCACGCCCCACGCAATCTACCGAAACACTGCTGGCCAGCCCTGCGAACGGCGCTGGCATTCGACGCAGCCGATCGAACGATCACTGCCGCCCAATTGCGTGACGCCATGGGCGCCACTTCGTCTTTGCTGCAACGTCTGCGACTTCGGGCGTAACGGATGACTATCGAACAGGGAGCAAGCAATGTTCAACTCAGCTAACGAAACCCACTTCAGCCTGACTGTCGAAGACTACGCAGGCGACCTGCAAGTGCTGTCGTTCACCGGCACCGAAGGCATCACTCAGCCGTATCGCTTCGACATTGAACTGGTCAGCGAAAACCCCGATCTGGACCTGGAAAAACTCCTGCACAAGCAGGCGTTCCTGGCGTTCGATCCGCAGGGTTCCGGCATCCACGGCCAGATCTACCGCGTCGCCCAAGGCGATGCCGGCAAACGCCTGACCCGCTACAAAATCTCCCTGGTGCCGCACCTGCAATACCTGCATCACCGCACCAACCAGCGCATCTACCAGCAGATGTCCGCGCCGAAAATCATCGCGCTAATCCTCGAAGAACACGGCATCAAAGGCAACGCCTACAACTTCCAGCTCAGCCAGCCGTGCCCGGACCGCGACTACTGCGTGCAGTACGACGAAACCGACCTGCACTTCGTCCAGCGCCTGTGCGAAGAGGAAGGCATTCACTACCACTTCCAACACAGCGCAAAGGCCCACCTGCTGGTGTTCGGTGATGATCAGACCGTGTTCCCGAAACTCGGCCAGCCAACGGCGTACGTGCAAGGCAGCGGCATGGTCGCCGACGAACCGGTGATCAAAGGCTTCAAACTGCGCCTGGAAACCCGCACCAGCCGCACCACCCGCCGCGACTACGATTTCGAAAAACCACGCCTGCAACTCGAAGCGGCCTACAAGCCGGATGTTCAGAGCGACGAACCCGACCTCGAAGACTACGACTACCCCGGCCGCTTCCTCGACCGCGCACGCGGCAAATTCCTCAGCCAGCGCGCCCTCGAACGCCACCGCGCCGACTACCAGCAAGCCGAAGGTCACGGTGATCAAACCCGCTTGATCAGCGGCCACTTCCTGGAAATGTCCGACCACCCGCGCACCGAGTGGAACGACCTCTGGCTGCTCACCGAAATCGTTCACGAAGGCAAACAACCACAAGTGCTCGAAGAGTCGGTGACCAGCGACACCACCGACAACAAGGACGACTTCCACCAGGGCTACCGCAACCGCTTCCTCGCCACCCCATGGGCCGTGTTCTACCGCCCGGCGCTGGAACATCCCAAACCCCGCGTACTCGGCAGCCAGACCGCCAAAGTCACCGGCCCCGCCGGCGAAGAAATCCACTGCGACCAATACGGCCGCATCAAAGTGCAATTCCACTGGGACCGCGAAGGCCAGGCCGACGACAAAACCAGCTGTTGGATGCGTGTCTCGTCGAGCTGGGCCGGCGACCGCTACGGCGCCATCGTCATCCCGCGCATCGGCATGGAAGTCCTCGTCACCTTCCTCGAAGGCGACCCCGATCAGCCATTGGTGACCGGCTGCCTGTACCACAAGGAAAACCAGGTTCCCTACGACCTGCCGGCGAACAAAACCCGCACAGTGTTCAAAACCCTCAGCTCGCCGGGCGGTGGCGGGTTCAACGAACTGCGGATTGAGGACAAGAAAGGCGCCGAGCAAATTTTCATCCACGCCCAGCGTGACTGGGATGAAAACATCGAGCACGACCAGAAGATTCGCGTCGGCAATGAGCGGCACGACACGGTGGTGAAAAACACCTACACCGAGTTCAAGGCAGAAGAACACCGCACCACGATTGCCGACCGCAAGGTTGAAACGCGGGTGGATGATCACCTGACGATTGGGCAGAACCAGCATGTGAAGTTGGGGACTGCGCAGCTGACTAGCGTTGGGAAAGAGATACACCTGAAGGCGGGCGCCAAGATCGTCATCGAGGCGGGGTCGGAACTGACCATCTTGGGTGGTGGCAGCTTTATCAAGCTGGATGGCGGTGGTGTGACGGTTGTTGGGCCGATTGTGAAGATCAATGCCGGCGGGGCGGCGGGCTCGGGGACGGGGATCGGGATTAAGCCGCCGGTGCTGCCGGGGGCTGCGGATAAGGATAAGGCGGGGAGTTTGATGGATCAGGCGTTGGTGAATGCGCCGCCTGAGAAGGTTAAACCGAAGGCTTTTTTTGTGTTTTCTGAGTGATCACTCATCCGATTAAAGGATCTGATATATGAAATATCAACGGCGCCTCACTCTTGCACTGGTCATGTCAGTGTTCGGAATATTTTCAAATTGCGCAATGGCAGGCGGAGCGAATTTAAATTCGTGTCCATCCACGGTCTTTTCAAAGTTTCTATCTGCTTATCTGGAAAATCCTTCCATTCAACAGGAGTTTACTCATATCCCGTTGAAAAAATTAATTACAGTAGACGCTGAGCCTGAACCAGAGCAAAAAATAGTTCTATTGGATAAGCAAAAGGTGACTTTTCCAGTAATTCCTGGGGAAAAGAAACGAGCCGTCGACGGCGTTGAAGTGACAATTTTAGAAGAAGTCAACGGTATTGCAAAAGTAAAGATAGAGAAGCCAGATACTGACTATCAAGTTTTCTATGTGTTTAAGTTTGAAGAGTGTTGGTTTTTGGATGAAATTCAAGACTACTCGCTTTGATGGAAAATTAAGAAGGAAGTTATATGTCTTTCAATGAAGTGATGCTCCGTGTTCTGCCTCCAGTTGATGGTCACCAACCTCATATCACAGGAGTTTATGGCGAACAGCGTGCGAGTGGCCCTCATGGAGGGACAGATTTTAACTATATTGGCGGCCAGAATGGTATTAATCTACAGAATCCAAAAGTCTATGCGCCAATAGCCGGAACCGTAACATTTACCGGCGGCAATTATGGCACGATAAAAATCAAAGATGCGGACGGCAATAGTCATGAGATTCTGCATACGAGTAGTCACGTTGTAAGCCAGGGAGAAACTGTTGCTGCAGGTAATGAAATTGGCACTATGGGGGGGAAAGGGCCGAATGGTGTAACCCAATACCCACGCCATGTTCACTATCAAATGAAGGATCCAAACGGCAACCTTATTAGTCCAGAGGTTTGGTGGGGTCAACAGACTGTTGCTCCGAGCACAGCAAAACCTGAATCAGCTGCGTTTAGCCTTCTTAATTTTCAGTTTCCAATACGGAAGTCGGGCAGCGGACGGTATAAAGATGCGGATGAGGTTTTTTCTGCACTACAAGGTGAAACTTCGGGCAATTATCTTCTAGGCAATCATAAGTTTTGGCATGGGGGAATTCATATAAGTAATTCAAGCGCCCCTCAATGCATTAGTGATGAGCCAGTTCGCTGTATGGCTGATGGTGTGGTCGTCGCCTACCGTCTGAACAAAGACTATGAGAAGTCCACATTTGAGGGTGAGAGCGGCTCTGAGGTACTGAAGTATTCAAACTCTTTTTGTTTGGTACGACATGATTACAAATCTCCGTCCAATACTCAGGTAACTCCTAATACAAATAACACTCTAACATTCTATAGTTTGTACATGCATTTGCTGCCATTTCAGCACTATCCGCTCGAGCCTGGAGGAGGAACTATTGCTCGGTCGAAGCCCGAGTATTGGCAAGGTAAGGTTCGCGCGAAAGTCACTGGCAATGGGCTAGTTCTACGGAATGCGCCTGCTACTTTGACTGATGGAGCCAATGCCGGGACGAAAAAAGGTAGCTCTATGGTCTTGAGCACTAATAGTATTATCGAATTCGATAGTTCGAAAATCCTTAAGCTAAAGCTGAATGGTAAGCTGCTTAGAATGGCCGAGTGTGTATTTATTCCGAGCTCCTCGAATCCACCTACTGGACTTAAAAATCAAAGTGCAGCTGTACCTTCTAATTTTTGGGCTTGTGTAGAGGATGTGAGCCCCAATCGTGTTGTCGAATGGCAGGAAATAACGCCAACGAGTTTTGATGCAGTCGTTCCAATGAATATGAAGATCAAAGCGGGAGACACGATTGGATACCTTGGCCTCAATGAGGTCTTGGCGGGTCCTAACGGTGGGGTAGTCCGTAAGCACCAAGTTCATTTGGAGATTTTTACACTGGATCCAAAAGTCGACGATTTTCTGAAAAATACGGCTGGCGTAAAAAAAGGAAAACGATATATTCATCTGCCTTCAGGTACTGTTTTGGTCAAGAAAGCTCCTGAGACAGGAAGTGTGACCCTGGGAGCGGATCATTGTGTTGATCTGAGCAAGTCGCCGATATACAAAGATCCGACTGAGTGGTATGAAGTATCTGTTAAGGAAAACAATCAAGATATTAACGGATTGATAAAAAAGACAGAAGCAAAGGTAGTCACTCAACACGACTGGGAAAAGTTAGGGTTTCGTGTCGTAAAGGAAATTAATTCTAATTCTGACGGGTTTTTAGATCCGGATGATATGCCGCCTTTTTTCAAAGAACTATATGACGATCTGGATAAACTTGGTAACCACGATAACAAGGTGACGCCGGAGGATTTTCCTGAAGCATTAAAAAACGCAGAGTTTCGAGATCACTGGTCTAGATTAGTCGCTTATCATCCCACTGAGTGGAAGGAAAAGTCAGACTCTGCAAAATGGAGTCGACTAAACCAGATGCTTGAAGGGTCTCCGGCGATTCTTAAGCTAGAAAAAGATCGGATTGATAAACTGGTTTTTTGGGACGATCCAGTCATTCAAGAAAAGGGTCTTGGTGATGGAAATATTTGGCACTTCCATCCAATCGCATTGATTGGAAATTTTTTAGCCAAAGAGTCGTCAAAGGCTGGACAAATTACCTACGATGCTGAGGGTAATGACATCCCAGGCTCACCGTTTTTCAGTCGTCATATACACTGGCCAGGGAATGATTTGTCAGGCGTTACCTTAGGACGCGGGTATGATATGGGGTTTAGATCCGAAACGGAAATATACAACCATATGATCGCTGCTGGGGTAGAAGATGCTCAGGCTACGAAGATATCTAAAGGTCGGCAGTTTAAGGGCACAAACGCGAGAGATTTTGTGGCTCAGAATCGCGCCGATATAGGCACGATAACAATCGAGCAGCAAGAAGCACTATTTGATTTGATTTATCCAGGCTACGTTGTTAAGGCTGTCGCAAATTATAATTACTGGACATCTCCTTTTTCAGAGCGTTTGGAGTGGGATGCATTAAGCCAAATTGTTAAAGATATCTTGGTGGATTTTGTATACCAAGGATTCACAAAAGGGGCAAATCCAATGAAGGCAGGGATGAAGGATGACGTTGATCAGTTAATAAGCTATATCGAAAATAATCCTACAATTAGACAGTACGAAGAAGGTCGAAAGCGCGCTGCTTACTTGAGAAAAAATCGCTAGGAGATATACATGAGAAATTTATTGCTTTTTGCCGCTCTCTTAATCCCTTTGTCAGTTGCTGCAACGCAATCGGATTGCACTAATATTTCTACCAGTCAACAAGTAGATGTCTGCGCAAAGCAGGCGAAAGAGTCCGCAGATGTTAACCTTAATGTTAGCTATCAGAGACTGATAAAAAGGGCTGGATCTCAATACCAAGCTGACGCTACTCTGCGCGATGAATTCATGAAAAAGTTGAAAGAGTCTCAGCGTGCTTGGTTGAAACTACGTGATACGAATTGCGCCCTTGAGGCATTTGAGATTGAAGTTGGGCAGCCTGCCTATGTTACTACTGTGAATAACTGTGTTGCGCGAATGAGTTTGGATCGTTCTGTCTATCTGGATAAAACGCTACCCGATTTGTAGTGCGAATAGGGGGGCAGGTCGCGTTCTAATAATTATCTGAAAAGGTGATCTGTCCCCGTTTTCTTTTCATAATTTGTCTGCATTTTCAGATGTAATAGGCGATCGTTCGAAATGGGGCAATGTGCCTGAAGATCGGTTCAATAGACGTGTTGATTATCTTAGGTGATTTATGAAATTTTCGAAGTTGGTACCATTATTTTGTGTTTTTTACCTGGGACACGCAGCAGCCGAAATTCCAGATATCGTCTCTGTCTCCGAAGTCGGGGCCGGCCGCGTTGGCAATAATGTCGTCAGGTATGTAAAAACATTCGGTAATAGTTGTCTTGATGTTCAGGTGATTAGCCCTGAGAAAAACTGGAAAGTTCTGTCTTCTTCGAACTTCTGTACCTTTGAAGGTAAAAAATTCGGTTCGGACTTTGCTGATGCTGGTTTCGAGGATATTTCGGTGAAAGCTGACGGGGTTCATTCGACACTTAGCCTTACCCCTCTGCAGCCAACCGGTGAGCAGCGCAGAAGCTGCGTCATTCCTGTTACGGCAGCGGTAATTAAAGACCTGAGCTGTTCCGAAGCAGGGAAATAACTGCGAGGCGTCAGATTAATTTAGCTGTCTCCATCTCTGATTAAGGGAGGCATCAAATAAATCCGCCTCCTTGGTTGAGTGTGGGTAGTGTGATGGTGGTTGACAGGGTTTGTTAGTTGTATTGTTTTTGGGCTGTATATAAGTGCATTCGCTGTTTTATTTCAGTGCATCAATACAAAGAAATAGTATTGAATAAATTTTTGTTGTTGGTGATGTTCTTATGTCCACCGATTGTGGCTGCTGAACCGATCTTTCAATCCCTGCGGTCGTGCACGCAGAAAGGGAGTGCCACGAATAATTGCTCGGTGGTGCTGGATGGCAATGGTTATATGTTGGATGCCGGTTCCGGTAAGAGGTTATCCGACACGGCGGAGCCGACTGGCGCTTTGAATTCGTTTGAGCTCTATCGGGATGGCAGTCAGTACATTCTGGCTAATGAAAGTTTTTCCAGTGCTCGGTCCCGCCGCTGGGTGGTGTTTGTATACGAAGGTGGAATAATTGAACTACAGAGGATTTACATCTTCTCCTTAGATACCTCTAAACAGTCGGGGCCTTTCTGGCACGGTTACGACTGCCGACCTGACTCCAAACAATTCACTCCGCCAAGCGGTGTGCCTTTCAGCGAATCAGCTATGCAGGCATTGTGTGGAGATGTTGAGGGTGACGTGGTAGTTGTGCCGAGAGTCCCATCCGTCTCCGTGCCCTCCAAATCCTTGGCCGTAAGTGTTCCCGTGTATACAGCACGAACCCGTGTCGGCGTTGCGACTTACGTATTTGCCGGAAATGACGATCCGAATCTGCCGACGGTGTCCTGCCTGTCCAATTGCGTTTCCGGCAGATCAGAAAAGGCTAGGCCTCCGGCGGCGAATGCTTCATCTGCTTCAAGTGTTTCCGCTAGCGCCAAGGAAGCCTGCAACCCCGACAGTTTCACCAATCCAGATTTGATTATTTGCGGCCAGCAAAGCCTCGAAAAAGTGGATGCCTTGTTGAATGAGCAATACAAAAAAGCACTGGCCAGTTTGTCTCCCGCAGACAAGAAGCAACTGACCGATGTGCAAAGAAAGTGGGTGCGTTTCAAAGAAACGTATTGCGAGGATATCTATCAGTCCGCTTTGCCGGGAGCGGAGGCGCCCATCGAGAAGCTTGCGTGTTTGGCGCGTGCAACCAATGCCCGGTTGGGCGAGCTCATTTATCTACAGACAGGGCTGCCGAATGATGGCTTTTACAAAGCTGCATCGCTGATGGCTGGGCCGAATCGCGAAAGCGGCTTGAAGGCTTCGATGAATCTGCTGGGAGGGGAGGAATTCGACGATCCAGTTTGGAAGCAATACGCCGACGCGCAGTGCGACATGAGTTTCCGTCTGTTACGTGAAGACCTCGCCTATTGCGCTGTACGAATGCGCTTTCAGTTACCCATGAACCGATAAAGGAATGACCGGTTTGAAATCTTTGTCTTCGTTTTTTCTAGCTCTGCTTTTCCTCTGTCCGATGGCAGCTCACAGCGAAGTCGAGATAGAGGTCTATTGCTTTCGTTCGCAGGAAGGCAAAAGCATCAATTTTGAGTTCAGAACCTATTACGACTCGGTCGCCAAATGGATCGGCGCGAGCGTCAAGTACAGTCAGTCGAAGAAGGCTATCTCTCTCGTTTACAAGGACTCGGAAGAAGAGGTGTTAGATTCGAACCGGCCCTCTCAATTCACGACTAGATGGGTTGAAGTGTCCGGCGGGCTGATGACGGGCGATTATGCGATGGTCAGCCAGGGCGCTTCGATTTACGCAATGCTTTATACGAACTACAAATCCGGAAAAAAATACGTATTCGAGCACGATAGCAATATGGACTCGCCGCCCGAGACAGGCTGCCAGTGGTAAATCAGGGATCATCGAGAAAGGGGACGCCAAGTCCCCTTTTTTACATCGATTGATTCGCCGTCATCGCCAGCAAGCTGGCTCCAGGTCAGCTGACTCGGCTTTGTTGCTTGGCAAAAATCGCTGCCATTCCGGTTCATCCAGATGATCCAGCGCTCGTTCAACCAGCAAATGCACCCCGTCGGCCATGCGGCTGAGTGCCAGGGCTACGGAGCGGCGTGAGCCTTCCACACCGTCAGCCAGGTCGGCGGCGATGGCGCTGATGGACAAGAGGTCTTCCGAGGCGTTGGCGAGGAGGGTTTCAGTGTTGATGTCGGGGCAGACGCTGAAGAGGTCGCCGTTGCGACGTTTGGATTTTTTATCCGGCGGTGTGCCGAGGTGATGGTCGAGTGCGCGTTCGGCGGCTTCATGGAGCTTTTTGGAATCGAAGGATTCGTAGGGGGATGTGGCTTCGTGTTCTGGGGGATTCGGAGTTGGCTTGATCATTGGTGTTTCCCGATATGTGTTTTGGATGTCGCCGCCTCCTCTTCGCTTGCATTCGAATAAGGGTGGCAGCCGTGCGCAGGTGTGCAAGACCAGGCATATCGGAACCCGGCAGACCCCAAAGGGACCTCCCACGCACAGCCGCCATAAAGCATTTACAGCGAGCAAGAAATACGCTCGATGTTCGGTTGGCGAATGTGGGGCGATATGTACCGGACTTGCACGTCCGTGTCACCGTTTTTGCAGTAACGAACAAAGACTATCGGCGAAGCCTATGCCTGCCTAGTTCATGAACAGCACCACGTATCGAAGGAAATTTCCGATAGCGCCGAGCGTAGAAAGATCAAAAGAGCACGGCTTTTAAACAGCAACACTTCGTCAATGACTTGGTAGTCATCAGCGTCAAAAACTACGGCATCTTCTTCTAACACTGCACAATAGTGGCGTTATCGCTCGAAGCCGCTACACTGCGCCGGCCGTTCATTTTCCTTTTGAGGCTGTGCGCATGAAATTTCGTTTTCTTCTGTGGATGCTGGGTTTGTTGATGGGTAAGGCCAGTCGGACTAATCCTGCGTTTCAGCAGCAGTTGGGTGACAAGGAATTGGTGTTTCAGCTACAGACCCTGGACGGGAAAGTGGCGCGGCATTTCCTTGTGAAGGAGCAGCGCATTACCAGTAAGTCGGGCGTGTATGCCGAGCCGGCGTTTGCGATTGCGTTTAAAGATGCGGCGTATGGCTTTGCCACGATGCAGGCGAAGAACAAGCAGTTGGCGTTTATGACGGGGATTCAGGACAAGTCGATTCAGATCAAGGGCAACCCGGCGCTGGTGATCTGGTTTCAGGGGTTGACCAAGTATTTGAAGCCGAGGAAGGCCAAGTCGAAGGCATAGGTCCTTCAGGTAGTTCGCCAGGATTCTTCGTCGGATCGCCGCCCGGAGCAAGCTCGCCTCTTCAGTCATCCGACTCAGGAGGCCCGAGGGCGTCTAGTGGCCGGGCCTCTAAGTCACTGAACGGATCAAAAGTCATGCGCTACGTTTTTGCGCACGCCTCTCCTGAAGGTAGCGCCCTTGGAGCGCCAGGATCTCAGCCTTGCTCAGAACACCTTTTTTCTTGAGGTTGACGAGCAACTGTTCGATGCCATCCAGCTCGACGACATCGCCAGCCAAACGGGTAATGTTCACGGCCATACGGCTCATGTCGTCAGGATCAGCAGTAACCTTGTGATCTTTAGCAAGCTTGCGGATTTGACTTGCAACACTGACAGCAGCTGTTTGGGTCATCGGAACGCCCTCTATTTGCAGTCGAATCATAGCTGGGCGCTTGCTTGTTGTCCTCGCTGGCTGATAGCCGAGGATCAGGCGAAGAACAAGCAGACGGGGATTCAGGACAAGTCGATTCAGATCAAGGGCAACCCGGCGTTGGTGATCTGGTTTCAGGGGTTGACCAAGTATTTGAAGCCGCGGAAGGCGAAGGCTAAAGCCAAGGCTTGAGGTCGATGATTAACCCTTTGGCGAGGGGATTTAGCGAAACGTCGCACCGCCCCGTTGGGCTGCGACGCGGTCCTGACACCTGAGACGGGGTTGGATCAGGCGTGCAGTGTTGGCTGGGTTTGCGACTGCTGCGCAGCCGAACGGGGATAAATCCCCTCGCCACACGGGGTGTGATGATTCAGTTGGACCGAGGTGGATTCTTCGCGGGCAAGCCTCGCTCCTACAGGGTTTCGTGATTCCTGTAGGAGCGAGGCTTGCCCGCGAAGCTTTTAGGCCTGAGTGAATTGCGAGGCGAGTTCGCGCAGTAGGACTTCGGCTTCGAGGACTTTGCTGACGACGTCGTTGGCTTTTTCGCGCGTCAGACCGACGCGTTCCAGCAGGGCGTCGGGGATGTCTTCATCCGGGCCGGAACCGATGCCGCGACTACGCAGCAGGCGTACGGACAGGCACACGAGGTTTGGATATTCAGCGTAAGCGCCGTCGTAGCTCGGGTCGTGCTGGAAGCGCAGTGCGGTGGCCAGTTCGTCCGGCATGTCCCAGTAGCGCATCAGCCATGAACCGATCTGTTCACGACTAATGCCCAGCAAATGTTGCTCGACGTAGCTGTGGCACAGGTGCGGGTTGACCTCCAGGTGGCGGCAGATCAGCGAGAAGTGCGGCGGGAACACGTGGGCCAGCAGCAAGTAGCCGAAGTTGTGCAGCAGGCCGGCGAGGTAGGTCAGGCCGGCTTCCGGGCGCTGGGCGCGCGGCATGGCGCGGGTCAGGCCTTCGATGACGGCGGCGGTGTAAATCGATTGCTGCCAGTACGGCGTGGTGTGTTGCGGATGGTCCTTGGGCAGGCTCAGGGTTTTGCCCAGGGCCAGGCCCAGCGCCAGGTTGATCACCAGGTCGAAACCCAGCACGCGGACGATGGCGTCTTCCACTGAACGAATCTTGCCCGGCGACGCGTAGTACGGCGATGCGGCCCAGCTCACGACTTGCGCGGCCAGGGCCGGGTCGGTTTCGACGACGCCGGTGATGTCGTCGATGGTGGCGTTGGGGTCGACGCGCAGTTTGATGATTTTCTGCGCGGTCTCGGCCAGCGGCGGAATTTCGATGGTGGCTTCCAGGCGTTGCTGGATGCGTCGCGCGGTGAACGCTTGAACGGCCTGGGTGATTTCCTCGCGGTCATCGTCGGGGCGGTCGAGGTTCGGGCGGATGCTGGTCAGGTTCTCACCGAAGTTGGCGGCGCTGGCCTTGGTCAGCATGGTTTTAAAGGCTTCGCTGGTGATTTCCAGCAGCACGCCCGGCTCGCCCGAGTTGATCAGCAACTTCGGCTCGCACAGCAGGCTTTCTTCGTACAGGCATGGTGAGCTGGGCAGCGCCGGCAGGCCGGGCAGCAGGCTCAGGCTGTGTTTGCCGAGCATTTTTTCCAGGCGGTCGGTGGGCACGGCGGTGAGGCGTCGGCCCGTCAGTTCGGCGAGGCGGTTGAGGTCGAGCAATTGGCTCTGCGGGAACAGCACCATCAGCGCGCCGACGGCGTCTTCGAGCAAAACTGCCTGCACTTTGCGCGAGGCGTTCAGGCCGTGGTGGTCGAGGACTTCTTCGCAGGCGATGCCCAGTTTGGTGAGCAGCACCCGAATAACAGACGGAGCGTGCGGGGTTTCGGGGACGAGGGCAGCTTCAGTCATGGTCTGTATCCGTATTCAAACAATTGCAGGAGTATAACCAGCTTGCCTGGGACGATGGTCCAGAAACTGCGGCGGTGCTCACACTTGGCCGTATTGCTGCCCATGGCGCAGCCAGCGGTCGAGCAGCGGGCTGACGTGATCCGGCCAGCGCTCCAGCAATGCCTGGGCGGCGTCGCGCACGGCGGGTAGAAGATCGGCGTCGCGCATCAGGTCGGCGACTTTGAATTGCAGCAGACCGGTCTGGCGCGTGCCGAGCATTTCGCCGGGGCCGCGCAGTTCGAGGTCTTTTTCGGCGATGACAAAACCGTCGTTGGTCTCGCGCATGATGCCCAAACGCTGACGGCCGATCTGTGACAGCGGCGGATGGTAGAGCAGCACGCAATGGCTGGCGGCGCTGCCTCGACCGACGCGGCCGCGCAACTGGTGCAACTGCGCGAGGCCGAGGCGCTCGGGGTTTTCGATGATCATCAGGCTGGCGTTCGGGACGTCGACGCCGACTTCGATCACGGTGGTGGCGACCAGCAGTTGCAGGTTGCCGGCCTTGAACTCGGCCATCACGGCGGCTTTTTCAACAGGCTTCATGCGACCGTGGATCAGCCCGACCTTCAACTCGCCGAGGGCGGCGGTGAGGTCTTCGTAAGTGGTTTCCGCCGCTTGGCAGGTCAGTTCTTCCGACTCTTCGATCAGCGTACACACCCAATAGGCCTGACGCCCTTCGGCGCAGGCACCGCGCACCCGTTCGATGACTTCGACGCGCCGGGTGTCGGTGACCAGCACCGTGTTCACCGGGGTTCGGCCGGGCGGTAGTTCGTCGAGGATCGAGGTGTCGAGGTCGGCGTAGGCGCTCATCGCCAATGTCCGTGGAATCGGCGTGGCGGTCATGATCAACTGATGCGGACATATCCGCCCGCCGACGCCTTTCTGGCGTAACGCCAGCCGCTGTTGCACGCCGAAACGGTGCTGTTCGTCGATGATTGCCAGTGCGAGATTCTTGAACTGCACTTCTTCCTGGAACAGCGCGTGAGTGCCGACCACCATCGGTGTGCCGCTGGCGATCTGTTCCAGCGCGGCCACGCGGTTCTTGCCTTTGAGCTTGCCGGCCAACCACGCGACTTCAATGCCCAGCGGTTCGAGCCAGCGCTTGAAGGTGATGAAGTGCTGTTCGGCGAGGATCTCGGTGGGCGCCATCAAGGCGACTTGATAACCCGCTTCCAAAGCCTGAAGCGCGGCGAGGGCAGCGACCACGGTTTTACCGGCGCCGACGTCGCCCTGAATCAAGCGCAGCATCGGTTCGTGCTGGCTGAGGTCGTAGGCGATTTCATTGCCGACGCGTTGTTGGGCGCCGGTCGGATTGAAGCCGAGATTGGCCAGGTATTGGGCCGGCAATCGGGTGGCTTTCGGCATCGCCGGCGCGCGCAGGGAACGCATGCTTTCGCGCAGGCGCTGCTGGGACAGTTGGTGGGTCAGCAGTTCTTCGAAAGCCAAACGGTGCTGCGCCCAGTGATGACCGAGGGCGAGTTCGTCGACATCGGCGTCGGCGGGCGGGTGATGCAGGTAGCGGATCGCATCGGCCAGCGGAGCGAGTTGATAGTCCCGCGCCAGTTCGGTCGGCAGCCAATCCGGCAGGCTGGTCGGGCCGAGCATCGTCAGGGTTTGCATGCACAACTGGCGCAGGCGTTGTTGGGTCAAACCTTCGGTGAGTGGGTACACCGGCGTCAGGGTTTCATCCACCGGCGGCGGCTCGTCGCCGGTGATGGCGCGGTACTCCGGGTGGTAGATCTCCAGCCCCGACGCACCGGGCCGCGCTTCGCCGTAGCAGCGAATCCGCGTGCCACGTTTGAGGCCTTCTTTCTGGGCATTGCTGAAGTGATAGAAGCGCAGGCTGAGCCCGCCGGTGCCGTCCTGCAAGCGCACGACCAGGCTGCGGCGGCGGCCCATCACCACATCAGCGCCGCTGACGGTGCCTTCGATCACCGCATCTTGCCCGGGTCGCAAATGGCCGATCGGGACCACGCGGGTGCGGTCCTGATAACGCAGCGGCAGATGAAACAGTACGTCCTGGAGATTCTCCAGGCCGACCTTGGCCAGTTTCTCGGCCATGGCTTCACCGACACCTTTGAGTGCCGTTACCGACACTTGCGACAATTCGGTCATGACAGCGACTTAAGCCGCAACCACCGGCACGGGCGGCTTGGCCACCGAGCACAGGCGAATGGAGTCGGCGAGGATTTCAATCGCCTTCGGACGCGGGAAGCTCGCGCGCCAGGCGATGGCCACGGTGCGGAACGGCACCGGCGCGGTCAGTGGGCGCACTTCGATCACGCCGGGGGCGTAGTGATGGCTGTCCACGGCCGACAGCGGCAGGATCGAAATCCCGAGACCCGAAGCGACCATGTGACGAATGGTTTCCAGCGAGCTGGACTCCACTGTGGTGTGCTTGGCGCCGTCGTTGCCTTTGGTCAGGGTCGGGCAGGCTTCCAGCACTTGATCGCGGAAGCAGTGGCCTTCGCCGAGCAGTAGCAGGCTCTTGTCGTTGAGCAGGGCGGCGTCGATGGATTCTTTTTGCGTCCACGGATGCTGGGCGGGCATCAGGACGTAGAAGGGCTCGTCGTAGAGCTGCAGGGTCAGGACGTCGGCTTCGTTGAACGGCAGGGCGATGATGATCGCGTCCAGCTCGCCGTTGCGCAGTTTGTCGCGCAGCACGTGGGTGAAGTTTTCTTCGATGTACAACGGCATCTGCGGGGCGACCCGGTGCAGTTGCGGAATCAGGTGCGGAAACAGGTACGGGCCAACGGTGTAGATCGCGCCGACTTTCAGTGGGGCGGTCAGCTGGTTCTTGCCGGCCTGGGCCAGTTCCCGAATGCCCTGGGCCTGTTCCAGGACTTTCTGTGCCTGAGCCACGATGCCTTCGCCGACCGGGGTCAGGCGCACGGCGCTCTTGCTGCGCTCGAAAATCAGCACACCGAGTTCGTCTTCAAGCTTTTTCACGCCGACCGACAGGGTCGGCTGACTGACGTGGCAACGCTCGGCCGCGTGGCCGAAGTGCTGCTCTTGGGCGAGGGTAACGATGTAGCGTAATTCTGTAAGAGTCATGGCGAACGTCCGTGAAGTTGCGAGCCAAGCATACCGGCTGCTATCGATAGACGCACGTTATCAGACTGAGTGTGTCGAGTGACACTGGGCAATGCGGGTTTGCCGCTGGCGGATAGGCGAAAGGCACCTTTCGGTGCCCTTAAAAGATCTCGTGGCTGCCACATAACCTGTAGGAGCCGAGCTTGCTCGCGATAACGATGTAACAGTCAACATTGATGCTGAATGTCAGGGCCTCATCGCGAGCAAGCTCGGCTCCTACAAGGGGTCTGCGTTTCCCTTAACGCCGGCGTTTTTCCAGCGAATAAACAAACGGTGCAACGATTTCGATGGAGCCGTTGTTCAGCATTTCCGCGGGTGGCTTGGGTAATGGTTGAGCCGTACGGATCATTTTCAGCGTGGCCCGGTCCAGGTCGGCGTTGCCGGAGCGGCCCACCAGTTCGAACGACAACACATTACCTTCAGCATCCACCACGAAGCGCAGACGGTTCACACCTACCTTGCCCCGCATCCGTGCAGCGTCGGGGTACTCTTTATGCTTGGCCAGGTGAGCAAGCAAATCACTTTGCCAGCTGGCCTTGGCCGCTTGCTGCGCGGGCGATGGGCCCGGTGCCGGTTGTGCGGATTTCTCTGTCGGTGCCTGGGTCGGTTGCGCGTCGCTCGGTTTTTCCTCGGACGGTTTTTCCTTCGGCGGCTCCGGCTTTTTCTCCACTGGCTTGGGCGGCTGAGGTTTCGGCTTGGGTTTGACCGGTTTCGGCACGGCAATCTCGGCGTTTGGCGCTTCAGCCAGTTTCGGGATCGGCAGTTCTTCCTTCGGAGCGGGTGGCTGTGGTGGCGTTATCACCTTCGGCGGTGCCGGCGGTGGAGGGGCCGGAACCGGTGCCAACTCGACCATCATTGCCTGCGGCGGCAGCTCGATCGGTGGGCGCGACTTCCAGTTCAGTGCCAGCGCAATGGCCAGCGCATGGACACCCAGCACCAGGGCCAGGCTCCCGCTGTAACGCGTCAGCTTATGGCGCGTCGTGATCATTTCTTGACTGCCGTCTCGAGTCCGACCAGACCCACCTTCAGGTAGCCCGCAGAGCGCAGGTTATCCATCACGCTCATCAGGTCACCGTAGTCCACGCCTTTATCAGCCTGGAAAAAGATCGTCGTGTCTTTTTTGCCCTGTGTCCTGGCGTCCAGAGTGGCGCCCAGTGCGTCGGGCTTCACTTCATCTTCGCCGAGGAACAGGCGCTGGTCCGCTTTCACGCTGAGAAACACCGGTTTCTCCGGCCGCGGCGCCGGTTTGGCAGTCGAGGCAGGCAGGTCAACCTTGATGTCCACGGTGGCCAACGGAGCAGCCACCATGAAGATGATCAACAGCACCAGCATCACGTCGATGAACGGCGTGACGTTGATTTCGTGGTTCTCGGCCAGATCGTCGTCTGCGCCTTCTCTCAAATGCAGGCCCATGGCCGATTACCCCACTTTCACCATGTGCGGATGCGAGCTGCGCTCAGGCTGGTGGTCCAGGTCGCGGCTGACCAGCAGCAGGACTTCTGCCGAAGCATCGGAAACCTGCGCCTTGTAACCGGCAATGGAACGGGCGAAGACGTTGTAGATCACAACGGCTGGAATCGCGGCAACCAGACCCAGCGCAGTGGCGAGCAGGGCTTCGGCGATGCCGGGAGCGACGACGGCGAGGTTGGTGGTCTGGGTTTTGGCGATGCCGATGAAGCTGTTCATGATGCCCCATACGGTACCGAACAGGCCGACGAACGGCGCGGTGGAGCCGATGGTAGCGAGTACGCCGGTGCCGCTGCTCATGTTGCGACCGCAGGCTGCAACCAGACGCTCCAGGCGGAAGGCAACACGTTCCTTGATACCCTCTTTCTCACGGCTGTTGGTCGACAGGTGCATTTCTTCCAGCGCGTCGTGCACCAGCAGGTTGGCAAGGGTGCCTGGCTTGGTCGCCGAGGCGCTGGCTTCCTTAAGGGTTTTGGCTTTCTTCAGGTGGACGATTTCGGTCCGCAGACGGCGCTTGGCGCCCATCAGCTCGAAGCCCTTGGCGATCCAGATGGTCCAGGTGATGATCGAGGCGATGGCCAGACCGATCATCACGATTTTCACGATAATATCGGCGTTCTTGTACATGCCCCATGGCGACAGGTCGTGGGCCATGCCCAGCGAGTTGTCCTCTTCTTGCGACTGGTTCATCTTCTTCGCCGCTTCGCCGAACTCGGCTAATGCTTTTTGTACTTCCGGAGGCAGGGACGAAGTATCGACACTGCCGTCAGGATTTCTCGGCACGTCAGGTGTTGCTTGGGCCAAAGGCTCATGGGCGACGGGTGCCGAGGCTTCATCAGCGAAGACAGCAATCGGTGCGAGCATCAGGGTAAGCAGCAGTGCGGCCACCGCGCTCCAGGCGCGAGGTCGTCTGGTTGGCGAAGCGAGGAATTGATTGCGTGTCATGCTGGCCGGACCTGAGAAAAAAAGAAGGTAAATGTTCTTCCAGGCCTCGAAGGCCGAGAACAAAAGTGATGGGCATTATTGCAAGTAATTCTTGTTAACAGAAGTAATAGAGTATCTTTTTTTCCTTCATTGCTAGCCGCTCGTCCATTGGCGGCGCTAGTCTGGGGCTTTCCGATAGGAGTTTTTTGATGTCCGCGCCTACTGTTTTGATCGCCGGCTGTGGTGATGTCGGCAGTCGTCTGGCCACACAATTGCTTGCTTCCGGGTGGGAGGTTCATGGCCTGCGCCGTGATGTTTCACGTTTGCCCAAGGGGGTAATCGGTGTTGCCGGCGACTTGTTCAACAAAGACTGTCCGCAAACCTGGCCGGTCGGTGCGGTGGATTACCTGGTGTATTGCGCGGCCGCCACCAATCACGATGAAGCCGGTTACCGTGCTGCGTATGTCCAGGGTCTGCAGCATGTGCTTGAGTGGCTGGACGACTACGGGCAGGTGCCCAATCGCCTGCTGTTCGTTTCCAGTAGTAGCGTTTACGGTCAGCAGGACGGTGAGTGGGTCGACGAAACCTCGCCCGCGGTGCCGGGCAGCGGTTATTCAGGGCGATTGATGCTAGAGGCCGAGCAAGTGGCCCTCGACAGCGGCATCCCGGCGAGCATCGTGCGTTTGACCGGCATCTACGGACCGGGTCGCGAATGGTTGTTGACGCAGGTTCGCCGCGGTTATCGCGTGGCGATTGATCCGCCGCTATATGGCAACCGAATTCACTCGGACGACGCGGCGGGGTTGATGGCGTTTTTGTTGGAGGCGGATCGGCGTGGTGTGGCGCTGGATGACGTTTATATCGGCGTCGACGACGCGCCTGCGCCGCTGGCCGAAGTGGTGGGCTGGTTGCGCGAGTATTTGGGCGTGACGGAATGGGCAGAAGATGCGAGCGTTCGGCGGACCGGCAGCAAGCAATGCAGCAATGCACGGGCGAAGGCCTTGGGCTGGACGCCGAAGTACCCAAGCTATCGTGAAGGTTATGCCGCCATTCTCGAAGGCCGCTGCTAACTCCCAGGCACCGCAAAACAACTGTGGGAGCGAGCTTGCTCGCGATGGCGGCCGGACAGTCAGCATAAATGTTGAATGTTAGGGCCTCATCGCGAGCAAGCTCGCTCCCACATTGGCTCTACAGTGGCCTTAAGACCGTGGTTACTGCTTCTCCAGCAACCACTTGCGCTCACCCGGCGTGAACGAAGGCATCTCGTCCGTCTGCGCGGTGTTCACGGCCTGCAGAATCTCCAGCTCCTTGCCCTTGCGCGCAAAGATCCAGGTGTTGCCCTGGCCGTTCTGTTGCAACCACATGTTGTCGTTGCCACTGCTCATCGACGCGCAATCGCCAGCCAGGCAAAGTGCATAGCGATCCGCACCCGGCAGGCCGGTCACCTGGCCGTCGGCCTGGAATTGCACCGTGCTGCCTTCGCCGGGGCCGCTGACAACTTTCCAGCGACCGCCCATGTAGGCCGAATAAAGCGCGCGTTCGAAGCTGGCGCCCATCGGTGCGCCGTCCGGAACGGGGATCAACGCGCGGTCGAAGACCTGTTCCGGTTCGTTTTCACTGACGGCCTGGCTCAGTTGCTTGCCGTCACGCTTCAGTTCGCTGGCGGAACTGCCATAGATGTCGACTTTCCAGGCGCCAGACTCTTCGCCCAGCAACTTGCCTTCGACATTCTCAAAACCGTTGGTGTAGCGGGCCTGACCGGCCTTGGTGTTGATGTCCCATTCCAGGTTCGGACCGTAGGCCTGGAGCGCTTCACGCAGAGGGCCGCCTTTGGATGCGGCATCGATCGCCACCTGATTGATCCAGGTGCCGCTGATATCACGGTCGGCAGGGTTGCTGGCACAACCGCCCAAGAGAAGGGCGACCAGCGAAAAAGCTAGCGCTTGGCGCATGGTGAAATCCTTTCAAAAACAAGACGGCGTAGCCTGTTAGGGTTACGCCGGACGCATTACTCGATGACCAGGATGGCATCCATTTCAACCTGCGAACCCTTTGGCAGGGCGGCTACACCGATGGCGGCGCGTGCAGGGTATGGCTGGTCAAAGTACTTGCCCATGATCTCGTTGACCTTAGCGAAGTGGCTCAGGTCGGTGAGGAAGATGTTCAGTTTGACGATGTCCTTGAACGAACCGCCAGCCGCTTCGGCCACGGCTTTCAGGTTTTCGAACACCTGGACGGTCTGGGCTTCGAAGCCTTCAACCAGTTCCATGGTTTTTGGGTCCAGAGGAATCTGCCCCGACATGTAAACGGTGTTACCCGCCTTGATCGCCTGGGAGTAAGTACCGATGGCGGCCGGGGCCTTGTCGCTGGTGATAACAGTCTTGGTCATGAATGACTCCTTGTAATAGGTGGCTTACGCGCGCATGCGAGTGATGCGAATCACCCCGGTCAGTGCGCGCAGTTTCTTGATCACGCGGGCCAGGTGTACGCGGTCGTGCACGCTGACCACCAGTTGGACCACGCTGATGCGACCATCGCGTTCGTCCATGCTGATTTTTTCGATATTGCCGTCGGCCGCGTTGACGCTGCTGGCCAGCAGCGCGATAAGGCCGCGTTGGTGTTCAAGCTCCACACGCAGCTCGACGTTGAATTCGCCGGTGACATCCTTGGCCCACGAGAGCTGGATGCATTTTTCCGGGTTATGGCGGATTTCGCTGATGTTGCGGCAGTTGTCCAGGTGCACGACCATGCCTTTGCCCGCCGACAGGTGCCCGACGATCGGGTCGCCCGGGATTGGCGTGCAGCATTTGGCGTAGCTCAAGACCAGGCCTTCGGTGCCGCGAATCGCCAGCGGGCCTTCCGCGCTTGGCAGTTGCTCGCCTTCGCCCAGCAGGCGGCGGGCGACTACATAAGCCATGCGATTGCCCAAGCCGATGTCTTCGAGCAGGTCTTCGATCAGTTCGAGGCGGTACTCGGCGAGCATCGCCTTGACGCGTTCGGCCGGGACTTTGTCCAGGGCGCTGTCGAAACCGTTGAGGACCTTGTTCAGCAGGCGTTCGCCCAGGCTTATGGACTCGGACCGACGTTGCAGCTTCAGCGCGTGGCGGATATGCGTCCGCGCCTTGCCGGTGACCACGAAGTTGAGCCACGCCGGGTTCGGTCGCGCGCCGGGAGCGCTGACGATCTCGACCGTGGAGCCGCTTTGCAGCGGTTCGGACAGCGGCGCGAGACGACGATTGATCCGACAGGCAATGCAGCTATTGCCCACGTCGGTATGCACCGCGTAAGCGAAGTCGACCGCCGTGGAGCCTTTGGGCAGCTCCATGATCCGGCCTTTGGGCGTGAACACGTAGACTTCGTCCGGGAACAGGTCGATCTTCACGCTCTCGATGAATTCCAGCGAGTTGCCGGCGCGTTGCTGCATTTCCAGCACACCTTTGACCCATTGGCGGGCGCGGGCGTGAGTGCCTTTGGGCTGCTCGTCGCCACTGGATTTGTACAGCCAGTGGGCGGCGATGCCGTTGTTGGCCATCTCTTCCATTTCACGGGTGCGGATCTGGATCTCGATCGGAACACCGTGCATGCCGAACAGCGTGGTGTGCAGCGACTGATAGCCGTTGGCTTTGGGGATCGCGATGTAATCCTTGAAGCGACCCGGCAACGGTTTGTACAAGTTATGCACAGCACCGAGCACGCGGTAGCAGGTATCGACCTTGTCGACGATGATCCGGAACGCGTAGACGTCCATGATCTCGTTGAAGGCTCGACGTTTGCCGCGCATTTTCTTGTAGATGCCGTAGAGGTGTTTCTGGCGACCGCTGACCTCACCCTGAATGCCATCGATCGCCAGGCAGTGGCTGAGGGATTCTTCGATCTTGTTGACGATTTCCTTGCGGTTGCCCCGGGCGCGTTTGACCGCCTGGTTGATCCGTGCGGAACGCATCGGGTGCATCGCCTTGAAGCCGAGGTCCTCGAATTCTATGCGGATGGCGTGCATGCCCAGCCGATTGGCGATGGGCGCATAGATTTCCAGGGTTTCCTTGGCGATTCGCCGCCGCTTTTCACCGGACAGGACTTCCAGCGTGCGCATGTTGTGCAGGCGATCGGCGAGTTTGACCAGGATCACGCGAATGTCGCGCGCCATGGCCATGGCCATTTTCTGGAAGTTTTCGGCCTGGGCTTCGGCTTTGGTTTCGAAGTTCATCTGGGTCAGCTTGCTGACGCCATCGACCAGTTCGGCCACGGTTTCGCCGAACTGCGCTTGCAGCGCTTCCTTGGCAATACCGGTGTCTTCGATCACATCATGCAGCATCGCAGCCATCAAACTCTGATGGTCCATGTGCATATCGGCAAGAATGTTCGCCACGGCAAGAGGATGCGTGACGTACGCCTCACCGCTACGGCGGCGTTGGCCATCGTGGGCTTGTTCGGCGTAGAAGTACGCTCGGCGGACCAAATTGACCTGGTCCTTGCCAAGGTAGGCCGATAAGCGATCGGCGAGGGCGTCTATGCTCGGCATGATGACTCCTGCCGTTCGCTGTGACCCCGCGCCGTGCTACGTCGACCAGGCATAGGCTTAGACGGCCTCGTTGGACTCGTCCTCGAACGCTGCGAACAGCGGTTCGTCTTCGACGATTTCTGCGTTGGCGATGAACTCGTAGCTCATCAGGCCTTCGGCAATTTCACGCAGGGCTACAACGGTAGGCTTGTCGTTTTCCCACTGAACCAGGGGCTCTTTGCCGCCGGTGGCCAGTTGACGGGCACGCTTGGTAGAGAGCATGACCAGCTCAAAGCGGTTTTCCACGTGTTCTAGGCAGTCTTCAACGGTTACGCGGGCCATGGTATTCCTCGGAGCGAATGCAAAATGCGCGCTGCCCGGTTGGGCGAGCGGACTCGACAGTTTAAAAAATCACCAGCGATTAGGGAAGCGCTGATTTTTTGACCAAGCCCTTCAACGCGCTGCAAGTGCCAATGTAAAGCCCTTGCAGCGGTTTTGGGAAGAGCTGTTTAGCCGAGTAATTCAGCCAAAAGTTTGCCATTGCGCTGCTGTTGACGCTTCTGATGCAGCTGATTGGCGCGGAAAATCGCCTGCAAATCGCGCAGTGCCTGGGAGAAATCGTCGTTGATGATCAGATAGTCATAGTCGACGTAGTGACTCATCTCGCTGACGGCTTCGCGCATCCGGCCGTCAATGATCTCGTCGCTGTCCTGGCCGCGATTGGTCAGGCGCTGGTGCAAGGCCTGCAGGGACGGCGGCAGGATGAAGATCGAGCGGGCTTGAGGCATCAGCTTGCGCACCTGCTCGGCTCCCTGCCAGTCGATTTCCAGAATCAGGTCGTGGCCTTCATCCAGGGTCTGCTGCAGGTGGCTTTGCGAAGTGCCGTAGAGGTTGCCGAACACTTCTGCGCGCTCGAGGAAATCGCCGTGCTCGATCATCTTCACGAAATCGCCGCGTTCGACGAAGTGATAGTTCACGCCGTTCACTTCACCGGGGCGCATCGCTCGGGTGGTGTGGGAAACCGAGACGCGGATCTCCGGATCAGCGTCGGTCAGGGCCTTGACCAGGCTGCTCTTGCCCGCGCCCGAAGGTGCGGAAATGATGTACAGGGTGCCGGTGCTGTGGGTCATGTCGGGTTTGCCTTACTCAATATTCTGCACTTGTTCGCGCATTTGCTCGATCAACACCTTGAGGTTGACCGCTGCTTGGGTGCTGCGCGGGTCGAAGGCTTTGGAGCCCAGTGTGTTGGCTTCGCGGTTGAGTTCCTGCATCAGGAAGTCGAGGCGCCGGCCGGCAGCGCCGCCGGATTTGAGCACCCGGCGAACTTCGATGATGTGAGTGCTCAGGCGATCCAGTTCTTCGGCGACGTCGCTCTTTTGAGCGAGCATGACCATTTCCTGTTCCAGACGCTGTGGGTCCATCTCGGCTTTCATGTCGGCGAAGCGGTCGAGGACTTTCTGGCGCTGGGTGGCAAGCATCTGCGGGACCAGTTCACGCAAGGTCACCACGTCTTCTTCAATGGAGGTCAGGCGATCGTTGATCAATCGAGCCAGCTCCGCGCCTTCGCGTTCGCGGCCCGCCTTGAGTTCTTTGAGGCCTTCGTTGAACAGCGCCAGCGCTTCGGCATTCAAGGCTTGCGGGTCGGTGGCATCGCCTACCAGTACGCCAGGCCAGGCCAGGACTTCCAGTGGGTTCAGCGCCGCCGGATTCTTGATCAGGCTGGCGATGGTCTCGGCGGCGGCAACCAGTTGCGCGGCACGCTCGCGATCCATTTGCAGGGGTTTATCAGTGTTTTCTTCGGTGAAGCGCAGAGTGCATTCGAGTTTGCCTCGGGAGATGCCTTGACGCAGCACTTCGCGGACCGCGCCTTCGAGGTCGCGAAACGACTCCGGCAGGCGCAAGTGCGGTTCCAGGTAGCGGCTGTTGACCGAGCGCAGTTCCCAGCTCAGGGTGCCTTGGGCGCCGGCTTTTTCGACGCGGGCGAAGGCGGTCATGCTGTGCACCATGGAGGTACCTCGAAATTCAGGTTTGCGTTACCAAAGGTTTCGCGAGCCCGATATCTGTGAATTAAAGCCGACAGGCAGCAAAGGCGCAGGATTGTAGCGCAGTGGGGCGGATGCGCCCAAACACACGGTGTGACAAAGGGCGGCAGGCCGTCGGTAAAGCCCTGTTCTAAGCTCAAGCCAGAGCCTTCAATCGTCGGGCGGATTTTTTAGAAGTGCCCAGGCTCGGCGCGCGGCTCTATAATGCTCGGCAGTTTTCCGTCCTCCGTACAGGTATTCCCTATGAAACGTCCAAGTGGTCGCGCTGCCGATCAGCTCCGCTCGATCCGCATTACCCGCAACTACACCAAACACGCCGAGGGATCTGTACTGGTCGAGTTTGGTGATACCAAAGTCATCTGCACCGTCAGCGTTGAAAACGGTGTACCGCGTTTCCTTAAAGGTCAGGGCCAGGGCTGGTTGACGGCCGAGTACGGCATGCTGCCGCGCGCCACCGGCGAGCGTAACCAGCGTGAAGCGAGCCGCGGCAAGCAAGGCGGTCGCACTCTGGAAATCCAGCGTCTGATCGGTCGTTCACTGCGTGCTTCGCTGGACATGTCCAAGCTCGGCGACGTCACCCTGTACGTTGACTGCGACGTGATCCAGGCGGACGGCGGTACCCGCACCGCGTCCATCACCGGCGCCATGGTTGCGCTGGTCGACGCCTTGAAAGTGATCAAGAAGCGCGGCGGCCTGAAAGGCGGCGACCCGCTCAAGCAAATGATCGCGGCCGTTTCGGTTGGCATGTATCAGGGCGAGCCTGTGCTCGACCTCGACTACCTGGAAGATTCGGCCGCCGAGACTGACCTTAACGTGGTGATGACCAGCACCGGCGGCTTCATCGAAGTCCAGGGCACTGCCGAAGGCGCGCCGTTCCAGCCTGAAGAGTTGACCGCCATGCTTGAATTGGCAAAGAAAGGCATGACCGAGATTTTCGAACTGCAAAAGGCTGCGCTGGCCGACTGATCAGACTCGCTCCAGACAAGGAGGACGTTATGAGTGACGAGCAAGAGTTGCTTCCCGCCCCGAGCAAAGAAGTTCGGCAATGGGCGATGTTTTGTCACCTGTCCGCCTTGCTGGGGATCTGGATTCCGTTCGGCACGCTGATCGGCCCACTGATTCTGTGGCAGATGAAGCGTGAGATGGACCCGTTTGTGGATGCGCAGGGCAAGGAGGCGCTGAACTTTCAGATCACCGTCGCCATTGCCTCCGCCATCTGCTTCTTGCTGATGGTGGTGATCGTCGGGTTTTTCCTGTTGGGTCTGGTGGCGATTGGTGCGCTGGTGCTGACGATCATTGCGGGGGTAAAGGCGAACGAAGGTTTCCCGTATCGCTATCCGTTTACCTGGCGGTTAATCAAATAACGATCACCGCGGGCTTCCTTTACAGGAGCGAGCAGGCTTGCTTCTACTTTGGGAAGCGATAGCTATGAACAATGCAGTTCACCACGCTTTTAAGCCAATGCCCTGACGTATCGGGGCATTTGCTTTTTTAAACAAGATTCCCAAAAGTTACCATTAGCGATACCCAGTTGCCGCAGGTATTGCAGCGCACTATCGCTCTTACACTTCTAGTCACAACTGCTTCGCTTCAACACCGCCTATGTGCTTGGCAATGAGACTTCGTGGTTGATAAAGTTGCCCCAAGTAATATTCCTTCAGAAATATTTCGATATATTCAGACCATTGAAGGTCCTTGAATTTAAAGCAAGTCAGTGTTGAGAAGATCAGCATGTTCAAGAGGCGTGTCCAGGTAAAAAGTTCGCCCCTGAATATATATCAAAGAATAATCCCAATGGTTCAGCTCGATTTTTATGGAACACTTGTGGCCGCCTCTTTAGTACTGTTACTGGGGCGCGGGCTAGTTACACGAGTCGGTTTTTTACGCAGTTACAATATCCCTGAGCCTGTCGCAGGTGGCCTGGTGATTGCTCTGCTTCTCCTGGCTTTGCGGGGACTTGATATTGAAGTCAGATTTGACACCTCACTGCAAACTCCCTTGATGCTGGCTTTTTTTGCCACCATCGGCTTGAGTGCAGACTTCGCCAGCCTGAAGAAAGGTGGGCGCGTAGTTGGGATCTTTGTAATGGCGGTCACCACGCTATTGGTCGTCCAGAATGCCATGGGCATCGCGCTCGCAAAAACGTTGGGACTCGATCCTTTGATGGGTCTGCTGACAGGCTCCATTACCTTGGCGGGCGGTCACGGTACAGGCGCTGCGTGGGGAACGGTGTTCAGTGAGAAGTATGGTCTGGCTTCTGCCTCTGAGCTCGCAATGGCCTCCGCGACATTTGGCCTGGTGTTGGGCGGCTTGATTGGGGGGCCGGTCGCTCGTCTGCTCATCAAGCGTGTTCAGGTGCCCGGAATTACGCAAGAAAAGCCACGACTGCCAAAGGGCTTTGAGCAACCGAACAAAGAGCGCTCGATCACGCCATTTTCGTTTATCGAGACACTCGCTCTGATTGCGGTCAGCTTGCTGGTTGGTTCTCTCCTGAATGTTCTGCTCAAAGGAACCGCATTTGAGCTGCCGGCGTTCGTTTGCGTCTTGTTCGTGGGTGTGGTTTTACGCAACGGACTTTCCGCTTTTGGCCTCTATCAGGTGTTTGAGCGTGAAGTCTCCGTACTGGGGAATGTCAGCCTGTCGCTGTTTCTGGCGATCGCTCTGATGTCGCTCAAACTGTGGGATCTGGCAGCACTGGCTTTGCCCATCTTTATCATTCTGGCTGCGCAAGCGTTGGTCATGGCACTGTTTGCTATTTTCGTGACATTCAGAATGATGGGGAGTAACTACGATGCGGCAGTACTGGCGGCGGGGCACTGCGGTTTCGGACTGGGTGCAACGCCAACTGCGATTGCGAACATGCAAGCGGTGACCCAGCGTTACGGGCCTTCGCAAATAGCGTTCCTGGTGGTGCCAATGGTGGGGGCTTTCTTCATCGACATCATTAATGTCATCGTGATCAAGTTGTACCTCGCGCTGCCGCTTTTCGCTGCTGGTTGAAGTTTCTCGGGACGGCTACAGCCTTGAAAGGGGCGCATAAAAAATGCCCGTATCTCGCGATAGGGGCATTTTTTTCGGCCAACTGATGCCAGGTTCAGCGAAAACCTAGATAGTCAGCGTCCAGTCGTAGTCCACGATCAGCGGTGCGTGCTGCGAGAACCGTGGCTGACGTGGCAGGCGCGCACTGCGTACGAAGCGACGCAGGCCCGGAGTCAGTATCTGGTAATCGAAGCGCCAGCCCAGGTTAAGCATCTCAGCCTGTTCGTTGTCTGGCCACCAGCTGTACTGATCGCCTTCACGGCTGACTTCGCGCAAGGCATCGACATAACCCATGTTGCCGACAATCTCGTCCATCCACGCACGCTCAGGTGCCAGGAAGCCCGGAGATTGCTGGCTGTCGCGCCAGTTCTTGATATCCAGCTTCTGTTGCGCTACGTACAGCGAGCCACAGTAAATGTACTCGCGACGTTTGCGTCGCTGTTTATCCAGATAACGGGCGAAGTCGTCCATTAGCTTGAACTTCTGGTTCAAGTCTTCATCGCCGTTCTGCCCCGAAGGGAGCAGCAAGGTCGCGATGCTGACCTTGTCGAAATCGGCTTGCAGGTAGCGCCCGTAGCGGTCGGCCGTCTCGAAACCGAGACCGCTGATGACTGCCTTCGGTTGCAACCGCGAATACAAAGCCACGCCACCCTGGGCGGGAACTTCGGCTTCGCAGGCATAAAGGAAGTAGCCATCCAGTTGGAAGGCTGGATCGTCCAGTTCAAAGGCGGAGGCGCGGGTGTCCTGCAGGCAGATGACGTCGGCATTCTGTGCTTGCAGCCAACTGAGCAAACCTCGCTCCACTGCAGCCTGAATACCATTGACGTTCACACTGATGATCCGCATAAATGGCCCCAAAAATCGCGTGCGTGTATGATACACGGCGTCATCCTAATTAGCTAAATCCGTGGTATTTGGGGTTTTTTTCATGCAAGCGTATCAGCGCGATTTCATTCGTTTTGCCATCGATCGCGGCGTTTTGCGCTTCGGTGAGTTCACCCTGAAGTCCGGGCGCACCAGTCCTTACTTCTTCAATGCCGGCCTGTTCAACTCCGGTTCGGCACTTGCGCAACTGGGTCGTTTCTACGCGGCAGCCATCGTCGAGAGCGGTATTTCGTTCGACGTATTGTTTGGCCCGGCGTACAAAGGCATCCCGTTGGCGGCAACCACTGCGGTGGCCCTGGCTGAACATCACAACCGTGATCTGCCATGGTGCTTCAACCGCAAGGAGGCCAAGGCCCACGGCGAAGGCGGCAGCCTGGTCGGTGCGCCATTGACCGGCGATGTGCTGATCATCGACGACGTGATAACTGCTGGCACCGCGATTCGCGAAGTGATGCAGATTATCGCTTCGCAGGACGGCGCCAAGGCGGCGGGCGTGCTGATCGCCTTGAACCGCCAGGAGCGTGGCAATGGCGAGTTGTCGGCGATTCAGGAAGTGGAGCGTGACTTTGGTATTCCGGTGATCAGCATTGTTTCGTTGAACCAGGTGCTGGAATTCCTGGCGGACGATCCGCAGCTCAAGCAGCATCTGCCAGCCGTAGAAGCCTACCGCGCCCAATTCGGCGTCTGACATCGATCCTTGTAGGAGCGAGCTTGCTCGCGAAAAACGTTAACGATAACGCGGGATGTCTGAGAGCCCGCGGTGCTCTGGCGTTCATCGCGAGCAAGCTCGCTCCTACAAGGGATCGTAGGCAAAAAAAGACCCCGCTCAGCCAGGCTGAGCGGGGTCTTTTTGTATGCGCTATCGCTTAGTGACGCTTGCGATTACTGATCAAAGTACCCACACCGGTATCGGTAAAGATCTCCAGCAGAATCGCATTCGGCACTCGGCCGTCGATGATCAACGAGCTGCCCACGCCGCCCTGTACCGCTTCCAGCGCACAGCGGATCTTCGGCAGCATGCCGCCATAGATGGTGCCGTCGGCGATCAGGTCATCGACCTGTTGGGTGGTCAAACCAGTCAGGACCGTCCCCGACTTGTCCATCAGGCCAGCGATGTTGGTCAGTAACATCAGCTTTTCAGCCTTCAGCGCTTCGGCTACTTTTCCGGCCACCAGGTCAGCGTTGATGTTGTATGACTCACCGTTGGCGCCGACGCCGATAGGCGCGATCACTGGAATGAAGTCGCCTTTGACCAGCAGGTTCAGCAAGTCGGTGTTGATCCCGACCACTTCGCCCACCTGGCCGATGTCGATGATTTCCGGTTGAGTCATCTCCGGCGTCTGGCGGGTCACGGTGAGCTTCTTCGCACGAATCAACTCGGCATCTTTACCGGTCAGGCCGATGGCGCTGCCGCCATGGCGGTTGATCAGGTTGACGATGTCTTTGTTGACCTGGCCGCCGAGGACCATTTCCACCACGTCCATGGTCTGCGCGTCAGTGACGCGCATGCCATCGATGAAATGGCTCTCGATCGACAGACGCTTGAGCAGGTCGCCGATTTGCGGGCCGCCGCCATGAACCACCACAGGATTGATCCCGACGGCTTTCATCAACACGATGTCACGGGCGAAGCCGGTTTTCAGCTCCTCGCTTTCCATCGCGTTACCGCCGTATTTGATCACCAGCGTCTTGCCGACATAGCGGCGAATGTAAGGCAGCGCTTCGGACAGGACCTTGGCGGTGTTGGCGGCGGCTTCGCGTTCGAGGGTCATTCAGGGCTCCGGGTGCATCGTTAAATCAGAACGGTAGTTGGAGATCAGGTGCAACACGCTTCAACTGGACATGGAAGACGTCCTTGATGCGCTGCAATTCAGCCTCGTCATCGGCCTCGAAGCGCAGCACCAGCACCGGTGTGGTGTTGGACGCGCGCACCAGACCCCAGCCTTTGGCGTAGTCGACTCGCACGCCGTCAATGGTGGTCAGGTCAGCGCCTTCGCCCCACTTAGCGTCGTGCAGTGCATCAATGATGCTGAATTTGCTCTCTTCGGTCACATGGATATTGATTTCCGGCGTAGAAATATCGTTCGGGAAGGTCGCAAACAGCTCTTCCGCGGTGGATTTCTCTTTGCTCAGGATCTCCAGCAGACGCGCGGCGCTGTAAATGCCGTCGTCGAAACCGAACCAGCGCTCCTTGAAGAAGATATGCCCGCTCATTTCGCCGGCCAACAGCGCGCCGGTTTGTTTCATTTTCTTTTTGATCAACGAGTGACCGGTCTTCCACATGAGTGGACGACCGCCGTATTCCTTTATCAGCGGGGTGAGGCGGCGGGTGCATTTGACGTCGAAGATGATTTCCGCGTCCGGGTTGCGCGCCACTACGTCGCGGGCGAACAGCATCAGCAGGCGGTCCGGATAGACGATGCTGCCGGTGTTGGTCACCACGCCAACGCGGTCACCATCGCCGTCGAAAGCCAGACCGATGTCAGCGTTGGTTTCCTTGACCTTAGCGATCAGGTCCACAAGGTTTTCAGGCTTGCCCGGGTCCGGGTGGTGATTCGGGAAATTGCCATCGACGTCGCAGAACAGCGGGATGACGTCGCAGTTCAGCGCTTCGATCAATTGCGGGGCGATCACGCCAGCTGCGCCGTTGCCGCAGTCGACCACGACTTTGAGGCGGCGGGCCAGCTTGATGTCCTGGACGATTTCGGTGTTGTAGCGATCAAGGATGTCGACCTTGGTAATGCTGCCCTGGCCGCTGCTCAGGTTGTTGGTCTTGAGGCGGTCGTGCAGGGCCTGAATCTGTTCGTTGGCCAACGTATCGCCGGCGATAACGATCTTGAAGCCGTTGTAATTCGACGGGTTGTGACTGCCGGTGAGCATCACCCCGGATTTACCGGCCAGTACGTTGGCGGCGTAATACAACGCAGGCGTTGGCACCAGGCCAACGTCGCTGACGTGGCAACCGGCTTCAGCCAAACCTTTTATCAATTGCTCCACCAGTTCCGGGCCGGACAGGCGACCGTCGCGACCAACGGAAACGTTTGGTTCGTTCTGGGCCAGGCTTTGGGCGCCGATGGCGCGACCGAGCCAGTAAGCGGTTTCAGCGTTCAGGAATTCCGGGACCGTGCCGCGAATGTCGTAGGCGCGGAAAATGCTGTCGGGGAACGCGGGTGCGATTTGGGCTGGGGTGTTCATCAGTGGGAATGCTCCATCTCGAAAGTGGCTGTACCTGTCCGCGAAGAACTCGTCGACTGGCTCAAACTGAAGGGTATGACGGCGTTTTCCGCGGAGAGTTCGTGGTGCGAAAAGGCCATGTCTAACGCTAGCCAGTTTTTGGCCGGCCAGCGCCTTGATTTTCAGTGGTAAACCTTCCAGATGACGTCTGTGCTATTTCATCCTGAAAATGCCGAAAACACGTCAGGCCGGACCGGGCGCCCAGCCTGGAAATCCGGGATCAATGGCTGCCTGAATGCCCGAAACCGCCGGCGCCGCGCTCGGTTTCAACAAATTCTTCAACCACCTCGAAGTGCGCTTGAACGACAGGCACCAGAACCAGTTGAGCCAAACGTTCGCCCACCACGATGTTGAAATCGGCCTGACCACGGTTCCAGCACGACACCATGAGCGGGCCCTGATAATCGGAGTCGATCAAACCGACCAGGTTGCCCAGCACGATGCCGTGCTTATGGCCCAGGCCGGAGCGCGGCAGAATCAGCGCGGCCAGGCCTGGGTCGCCGATGTAGACGGACAGGCCGGTGGGGATCAGCAGGGTTTCACCCGGTTTGATCACGGTGTCTTTTTCCAGCATGGCGCGCAGGTCCAGGCCGGCGGAGCCAGGCGTGGCGTACTGCGGCAGCGGGAATTCAGTACCAATGCGTGGATCGAGGATCTTGGCTTGCAAAGCGTGCATGTAAATTAAACCTGGTTCAGACGTTCGGCGATAAAAGTGATCAGCTGGCGAGCAATCTTGCTCTTGCTGGTCTGGGCGAAAAGTGTGGCGTGCAGCTCACGGTCGATCACGCTGCAGGCGTTTTCTTCGCTGTTGAAGCCAATACTCGGGTTGGCGACGTCGTTGGCGACGATCAGATCGAGGTTCTTGTCTTTCAACTTGCGTGCAGCGTAATCGAGCAGGTGTTCGGTTTCAGCGGCGAAACCGACACTGAACGGACGGTCGGGGCGCGTGGCGATGGTGGCCAGAATGTCCGGGTTACGCACCATCTGTAGCAACAAGCCGTCGCCGTTCGTAGGGTCTTTCTTGAGTTTCTGTGGGGCGACGACTTCCGGGCGGTAGTCCGCGACCGCTGCGGAGGCGATAAACAGGTCGCAGGGGATCGCGGCTTCGCAAGCGGCGAGCATGTCGCGGGCGCTGACCACGTCGATGCGCGTGACGCGATCCGGGGTCGGCAGGTGCACCGGGCCGGTGATCAGCGTCACACGGGCGCCGGCTTCTACCGCGGCTTCGGCCAGGGCAAAGCCCATTTTTCCGGAGCTGTGGTTGGTGATATAGCGCACCGGGTCGATGTTTTCCTGGGTCGGGCCGGCGGTAATAAGTACGTGTTTGCCAGTCAGCGCCTGACGCTGGAAGCAGTCCGCCGCGCATTGGGCGAGATCGGTGGCTTCGAGCATGCGGCCCATACCGACGTCGCCACAGGCCTGGCTACCGGAGGCCGGGCCAAAGACCTTCAGGTGGCGGCTTTCGAGCAGTTGCAGGTTGGCCTGGGTCGCCGGATCGCGCCACATGGCCTGGTTCATCGCCGGGGCAACGGCAACCACGGCGTCGGTGGCCAGTACGAGGGTGGTCAGCAGGTCATTGGCAATGCCTTGGGCCAGACGGGCGATCAGGTCCGCGGTGGCGGGGGCGATCAGCACCAGGTCGGCCCATTTCGCCAGCTCGATATGGCCCATCGCGGCTTCGGCTGCCGGGTCCAGCAGGTCGAGGTGGACCGGGTGCCCGGACAAGGCCTGCATGGTCAGCGGGGTGATGAACTCGCTGCCACCACGGGTCATGACCACGCGCACTTCGGCACCCTGGTCGATCAGGCGGCGAACCAGATCGGCGCTCTTGTAGGCAGCAATGCCGCCGCCGACGCCCAGAACGATGCGTTTCCGATACAGCCGCTGCATAGGTCTGCCTTTCATTTCGTTGATGACTGCGTGGCGATACCCCCTCCCCAGGAGTGAAATCGCTCGCAAAAAAGATGGGCTACGATATCACAGCGACCGCTACGGAACAGCGGCGCCCACAGACCAGGGAGGTGTTATGAGTATTCGGGATTGGCCGGCGGCGGAACGGCCGCGGGAGAAACTATTGGCGCAGGGGGCGGCGAGTCTTTCAGACGCCGAGCTGTTGGCCATTTTTCTACGCACCGGGGTGACCGGCAAAAGCGCGGTGGATCTGGCGCGGCACTTGTTGAGCGAATTTGGCAGCCTCCGTTCGCTACTGGAGGCCGATCAGCAATCATTCAGCAAGCAATTAGGATTGGGGCCCGCGAAATTTGCTCAGTTGCAGGCGGTACTGGAAATGGGCCGGCGACATCTGGCTGAGCGCGCACGCCAGAAACCAGCGCTGGAAAACCCTCAAGCGGTTCGTGATTACCTGAAATCGATGCTCCGGCACGAGCCGCATGAGGTATTTGGCTGCCTGTTTCTGGATTCGAAGCATCAAGTATTGACCTTCGAAGCGCTGTTTCGCGGTTCAATCGACAGCACGAGCGTTCATCCAAGACAGGTGGTCAAGCGCGCCCTTGCTCACAATGCTGCGGCATTGATCCTCTGCCATAACCACCCCTCGGGCAACACCAATCCCAGTCAGGCCGATCGCATGCTGACCAAGCGCCTTCAAGACGCACTGGAGTTGATCGACGTGCGGGTGCTAGACCATTTCATCATCGGCGACGGCGATCCGCTGTCGATGGCGGAGTATGGGTGGATGTGAGGTGGGGACGAATGCGAACCCCCTGTAGGAGCGAGCTTGCTCGCGAAAAACGAACAGGCAACGCGGGGCGACCAGACACGCTGCGTCATCGTTGACGTTCTTCGCGAGCAAGCTCGCTCCTACAGGGTTGTGTGAGACGGTTATTTGAGGTTGACCTTCGAATAGTCCTGACGACCAAACGGGCTGACCGAATACCCCTCGACGTCCTTGCGCATCAGCGCGAACGCAGTCGGGTGCGCCAGCGGCAACCACAGCGCCTGCTGCTGGATCTGCGCCTGAGCCTGTTCATAGAGCTTGGTGCGCACACCTTGCTCGCCGGTGGTTTTGCCGGCGCTGATCTGCTTGTCGAGATCCTGATTGCAGTAGCGGGCGAAGTTGGTACCGGACTTGACCGCCGCGCAGGAAAATTGTGGCGTCAGGAAGTTGTCCGGGTCACCGTTGTCGCCCGCCCAGCCCATGAACAGCAGATCGTGTTCACCGGCCTTGGCGCGACGGATCACTTCGCCCCATTCGATCACGCGAATCTCGGCCTGAATGCCGATTTCCGCCAGGTCCGACTGAAGCATTTGCGCGCCGAGGCTTGGGTTCGGGTTCAGCAGGCTGCCGGAAGGACGGGTCCAAATGGTCGTCTGGAAGCCGTCCTTGAGCCCGGCCTTTGCCATCAATGCCTTGGCCTTTTCGACATCGTGCGGGTAGCCCGGCAAGCCTTTGGCGTAACTCCAGGTGTTAGGCGGATACGGGCCGTTGGCGGGCTCGGCGGTGTCTTCGAAAACGGCTTTGACGTAGCTGGCCTTGTCGAACGCGAGGTTGATTGCCTGACGCACTTCCGGCTTGTCCAGCGGCGGATGCTGGCTGTTGATGGCGACGAACGCGGTCATGAACGCGTCGGTCTTTTCCACTTTCAGGGTCGGTTCTTTCAGCGCGGATTGTACGTCCAGCGGCTTAGGCGACAGGGCAATCTGGCACTCGTTGCGACGCAATTTCTGCAAGCGCACGTTGGCGTCCGGCGTGATGGCGAAGATCAGCGGGTCTACGGAAGGCTTGCCGCGGAAGTAATCCGGGTTGGCTTTGTAGCGGATCGAGGCATCTTTCTGGAAACGCGTGAAGATAAACGGACCGCTGCCGATCGGCTGGCTGTTGAGCTTCTCAGGGGTGCCGGCCTTGATCAGTTTATCCGCGTATTCAGCGGAGTAGATCGAGGCGAAACCCATGCTCAGGGTCGGGAGGAAGGTCGAGTCCGGATGGTCGAGGGTAAAGCGCACGGTCAGCGGGTCAAGCGCGTCGATTTTCTTGATCAGTGCCGGCAACTGCATCGATTGCGCATGCGGGAAGCCGCTCTGCGCCACTTTGTGCCAAGGGTTCGCCGGGTCGAGCATGCGATCGAAGCTGAACTTCACGTCTTCGGCGGTCAGGTCGCGTGTCGGGGTGAAATATTCCGTACGGTGAAATTTCACCTGCGGGTGCAGTTTGAAGATATAGGTCAGGCCGTCGGGGGTGACTTCCCAGCTGTCCGCGAGCCCTGCGACCACTTTGCCGCTGGCCGTGTCGAAATCCACCAAGCGGTTCATCAACACGTCGGCCGAAGCGTTAGTGGTGGTCAACGAATTGTATTGCACGACGTCGAACCCTTCCGGGCTGGCCTCGGTACAGACGCTCAGGGCGGCGGCATGGGCCAACGGGCTCATTAGAAGCGGGGCGAGCAACAGCGATAGGGCAGCGAGGCGCATGGTCGGATTCCTTTACAGATCGAAGGCCCATCTGCAAGTGCAGTCTGGAAAAGGCTTACCCTAGTGGGCTCTTTTGCAAATGACTATCCCCTTTTTCATTTTAAGGGGACTATGTGCGATTGTTTTCGGTGCGTGCTGCCTGAGGAAAACCCTGAACTGGCCGGTTGGCCGATTCTCTGCGACGAGCGGTCGTTATCGACGATAGCCTTTATCCAAGGCGCCCGGAGGCCGAAAAGTGGGATTTTTATCTAGTCTGTGCACACGGAATGTTGTTGCTCTCTAGTCTTTCTGGTATAAAGCAGCGCTCTTTTCTAGGGGCCCGGTTCCTTCACTTGTAGGTGTAGCCGGTAAGACCTCTAAAGAAACGCGGCGCCTGGCGCCAAATGACTGAGAGATTAAGCGGCCAACCCATGCCGGGTTGGGCATGTGGTTTTAGAGGGCTGAGGCATGTCGAGAGTATGTCAAGTTACCGGTAAGGGTCCGGTGACTGGGAATAACATTTCCCACGCAAACAACAAAACCCGTCGTCGTTTCCTGCCGAACCTGCAGCATCACCGCTTCTGGGTTGAAGAAGAGAAACGTTTCGTGCGTCTGCGCGTATCTGCCAAAGGCATGCGTATCATCGACAAGCGTGGCATCACTGTCGTGCTGGCCGAAATCCGCAAAGCTGGCAAGATCTAAGGGAGATAATCATGCGTGAATTGATTCGTTTGATCTCGAGCGCCGGTACTGGTCACTTCTACACTACCGACAAGAACAAGCGCACTACTCCGGACAAAATCGAGATCAAGAAATTTGATCCGGTTGTTCGCAAGCACGTGATCTACAAAGAAGGCAAAATCAAGTAATTGATTTTTCCCTCTTACGAAAAAGGCCCGTATCGCGAGATACGGGCCTTTTTTGTTGCCTAAGGGTTTTGTGTTGGCTGTCAGGGCCTCATCGCGAGCAAGTTCGCTCCCACAGGGATAGGTGGCGAGCACAAAACCTGTGGGAGCGAGCTTGCTCGCGATGGCCCAGACAACACAAATCTTCAGGCCTTCTGTTCAAACGCCACATAGATCTTGCGGCAAGTCTCCAGTACTTCCCAAGTACCCCGGAACCCGGCCGGGATCACGAAGCGATCGCCCGCGCGCACCGTTTTGCTGTTGCCGTCGTTGTCGCGCAGCACTGAAACGCCCTGAACGATTTCGCAGTATTCATGTTCGGTGAAGTTTACTAGCCACTGGCCTACGGCACCTTCCCACACGCCAGCATTCAGCTGGCCACAGGGGCTGTTGTAGTGGTTGTACACCGCCTGCTCGGGGTCACCCTTGAGAACTTTCGCCTGGTCCGGTCTATAGCGCTCGGGCTCGGTAGTGGCCTGGCTGAAGTCGACGATGTTCTGGATGCTCATTGTTGTAATCCCCCGTAATTGCGGCGCGAGTGGCTGGAAAGGTGCTGGAAAGCCCAAAGTCTATGTTTATTAAATTGAACACCGCAAGGCCGTTTGCCGACCTTATGTCAAATATATTGAAACAACCCCGGCCACTGGTTTAGGGTGGCGATTGCCTCGGGCCGAAATGCAGGATGGCCGGGCAGAATTTCTGGGGACGTCCGCGAAGAACGCGGGGCGCTCGTATTCAATAAGAGGAGGACACTCGAATGACCACCCTGACTCGTGCCGATTGGGAACAACGGGCTCGCGATCTGAAGATCGAAGGCCGCGCCTACATCAATGGCGAATACACCGATGCCGTCTCCAGCGAGACCTTCGAGTGCATCAGTCCGGTCGATGGCCGTCTGCTGGGCAAGATTGCCAGCTGTGACGCCGCCGACGCCCAGCGTGCTGTTGAAAACGCCCGCGCCACGTTCAATTCCGGCGTCTGGTCGCGTCTGGCGCCGACCAAACGCAAAGCCACCATGATTCGTTTCGCCAGCCTGCTGAAACAGCACGCCGAAGAGTTGGCGCTGCTTGAGACCCTGGACATGGGCAAGCCGATCAGCGATTCCTTATACATCGACGTTCCAGGCGCGGCCCAAGCCCTGAGCTGGAGCGGTGAAGCCATCGACAAGATCTACGATGAAGTGGCCGCGACGCCCCATGATCAACTGGGTCTGGTAACCCGCGAGCCAGTCGGCGTTGTTGGCGCCATCGTGCCGTGGAACTTCCCGCTGATGATGGCCTGCTGGAAGCTTGGCCCGGCGTTGTCCACGGGTAACTCGGTGATCCTCAAGCCCTCCGAAAAATCGCCGCTGACCGCTATCCGCATCGCTGCGCTGGCTGTCGAAGCCGGCATTCCGAAAGGCGTGCTGAACGTACTGCCAGGTTACGGTCACACCGTCGGCAAGGCGCTGGCCCTGCACAACGATGTCGACACCCTGGTGTTCACCGGTTCGACCAAGATCGCCAAGCAACTGCTGATCTACTCCGGCGAGTCGAACATGAAGCGTGTCTGGCTCGAGGCCGGCGGCAAAAGCCCGAACATCGTGTTTGCCGATGCACCGGACCTGCAAGCCGCCGCTGAAGCCGCTGCCGGCGCCATCGCCTTCAACCAGGGCGAGGTCTGCACCGCCGGTTCGCGTCTGCTGGTCGAGCGTTCGATCAAGGACACATTCCTGCCGCTGGTGATCGAGGCCCTGAAAACCTGGAAGCCGGGCAACCCGCTGGACCCGGCGACCAACGTCGGCGCGCTGGTGGACACACAGCAGATGAACACCGTGCTGTCCTACATCGAATCCGGTCACGCCGACGGCGCCAAACTGGTCGCTGGCGGCAAGCGCACGCTTCAGGAAACCGGCGGGACCTACGTTGAGCCAACGATTTTCGACGGCGTCAGCAACGCGATGAAAATCGCTCAGGAAGAAATCTTTGGCCCAGTATTGTCGGTCATCGCTTTCGACACTGCCGAAGAAGCCATCGCGATTGCCAACGACACCCCGTACGGCCTCGCCGCAGCGGTATGGACCAAGGACATTTCGAAGGCTCACCTGACCGCCCGGGCGTTGCGTGCCGGTAGCGTTTGGGTCAATCAGTACGATGGCGGCGACATGACCGCACCGTTCGGTGGCTTCAAGCAGTCGGGCAACGGTCGCGACAAGTCGCTGCATGCGTTCGACAAGTACACCGAGCTGAAGGCGACCTGGATCAAGTTGTAATCACACAACGCAGATCCCCTGTGGGAGCGGGCTTGCTCGCGAAGGCGCCGTAACAGTCAACGATGATGTTGGATGTGATGGCCTCTTCGCGAGCAAGCCCGCTCCCACATTTGTTTTGTATTGTCGGTAAAAAATAGCAATCCACAGGAGCGTGGAACATGCGTTGGGCGACTTATTTCGCCGTGTTGGCATCCGTCTTGAGTGTTGGCTTGGCCTTGGGCGTCAGCATGCCGCTGGTGTCGTTTCGCCTGGAAGGTTGGGGTTACGGCTCGTTCGCCATTGGCGTAATGGCGGCGATGCCAGCGATTGGCGTATTGCTGGGGGCGAAGATCTCCAGCCATCTGGCGGCGAAACTCGGCACGGCCAATTTGATGCGTCTGTGTCTGTGGGCCGGTGCGGTGTCCATCGGTTTGCTGGCGCTGTTGCCGAGCTATCCGGTGTGGCTGGTTTTGCGCCTGATGATCGGGGTGATCCTGACCCTCGTCTTCATCCTCGGCGAAAGCTGGATCAACCAGCTAGTGGTCGAACAATGGCGCGGCCGACTGGTGGCGCTGTATGGCAGCAGTTACGCGCTGAGTCAGTTGGCGGGGCCGTTGCTGCTGGGGTTTCTGGGTACCGAACGCGATGACGGATTCTGGGTCGGCGTCGGTTTGCTCATTCTGGCGCCGTTACTGTTGCTGGGCCGCAGCGGCGCACCGACCAGCGAAGCCTGCAGCGTGACCTTCAGCGACTTGTGGGGCTTCTGCCGAGGTTTGCCGGCGATAGCCTGGGCGGTGTCGCTGTTCGCGGCGTTCGAAGCAATGATCCTGACGTTACTGCCGGTCTATTGCTTGCGTCAGGGTTTCACGACTGAGATAGCCTTGGCGATGGTCAGTACCGTGGTGGTCGGTGATGCCTTGCTGCAACTGCCGATTGGCGCGCTGGCGGATCGTCTGTCGCGACGCACGCTGTTCACCGGCTGTGCGGTGGTGCTACTGGTCTCGAGCCTGGCGATCCCGTTGCTCATCGACACGTTGCTGATCTGGCCATTGTGGGTGCTGTTTGGTGCCAGTGCCGGGGGATTGTTTACCTTGTCACTGATTCTGATCGGCGAACGTTATCGCGACGATGCGTTGGTGCGAGCCAATGCGCACATTGCGCAACTGTGGGGCATTGGTTGCCTGGTCGGACCGTTGGCGGCTGGCGCCGGTAGCCAGTGGATCAGCGGGCACGCGTTGCCATTGTTGATGGCGGCAGGGGCGTTGGGGTTGGTGATTCTGCTGTCGCGCCAAGGCGCGTTCGGCACGTTGGCCGAGCCTGCTTGACGCCGAATCGCCAAAACAGCCACGAGCCCGCTCCCACAGGGATGACTATCGCCTGTCAGAGCATTCGTTCCAGTCCCACGGCCGTGCTGAACCAGGAATTGAAACGGCGCCACAGACTACCGGGTTCCTTGGTCAGCGTGTGCATTTTGCCGTCATCCTCAGTCACCCAGACGATCCGCTCATTTTCCAGTTTCACCTGATAACTCAAGGGCGGCGCCATACCTTCCATGGCCGCTTTGCGCACATGAGCCGCGAGCTCGGGGCTGTCCACCAGCACCCCGACTTCGGTGTTCCACAGCACCGAGCGCGGGTCGAAGTTGAATGAGCCGATGAAGGATTTCTGCTGGTCGAAGATCATCGCCTTGCTGTGCAGGCTGGAATCGGAACTGTGGGACGATTTGCTGTAAAACCCAGGTCCACTGCCACCGCCCTCGCCTGGCTGGCGGCGCAATTCGTACAACTTCACGCCATGTTCCAGCAGCGCCCTGCGATAGGGTGCGTACCCGCCATGCACGGCCGGTACGTCGGTGGCCTCCAGTGAATTGGTCAACAAGCTCACCGACACCCCGGCATCCGCTCGACCGGTCAGGTAGACCAGCCCCGGCTGACCCGGAACAAAGTAGGCTGACATCATGATCAGCTCTTTGCTGACCTTGGCGAGCTCAGGTGCTAACTGTGTGGTCAGTAGCAAATGCGGGTCAGGTTCGCCGTCTGACAGGACCTTGCTGGGTGCATCCCACAAGGCCTGGTTCCAGGCCCATATCAGTTCCCCGCGCCAGATGTCCATGCGCGGATTTGTGGTGTAAGTCATCAATTGTTGATACAGCGCTTGATTCTGCTTGCGCGTCTCTTCCAGCGACTCTTCCAGTCGCGTGCGGGTATTTTGCAGGTCCTTCTGCGTCGGTTTGCTCGACAGAAATTCTTCGATCGGCTTGCTCAACGCACTGTTCCAGTATTGGTCGAAGCCGTGGCCAAGCTGCTCGGCAACCGGCCCGACGCCTAGCATGTCGATGTCGGTGAAGTTCAGGTTGGGCTCAGCGTCGAAATATGCGTCTCCTAGATTGCGCCCACCGACGATGGCCGCGCTGTTGTCTGCCAGCCACAGCTTGTTGTGCATGCGCCGGTGTTGCAGCGACAGATTGAACAACCGACCCATGGTGCGCGTCACGCCCGTGGCGCGGCCCAGGTGCAGCGGGTTGAACAGGCGGATCTGGATGTGCGGGTGAGCGGCAAGCGTGGCGATGATCCAGTCGAGGTCGTCGCTGGTGGTGTCGTCGAGCAGGATTCTCACGCGCACGCCACGGTCGGCCGCCTTGAGCAACTCGTCCACCAGCAACCGCGTGCTGATGCCGTCGTGAACGATGTAGTACTGCAAATCGAGACTGCTTTGGGCGTTGCGGATCAGCTCGGCACGGGCGGTAAACGCCTCGCTGCTATTGGACAACAAGCGAAATCCGGATTGGCCCTCATGAGGCGCCGCCTGGGCCTGGATCGAGCGACCGAATGCAGAGTCGCTGGCAGGCAGCGCCTGACTGGGCTCCCGTTGTACATCGAAACTGGCGCAACCGCTCAGGAGCGCGGTGAGAAGGAGAGCAAGCAGGGGCAGTCTGATTCTCACTTAGGATCGTCCGATTGGGGCAGTCGTTGACATATGGACGCTGAATTTCTGCTAATGGTCAGTCGGGAAAGGTGTTGGTTTCCGCCAGCAGTTTGATTGCCGCGGCGCCGACCTTGCGCACCGCTTCTTCGATCTGCGGGGTCGTTTTTGCAGCGTAGTTCATGCGCAGGCAATTGCGGTATTTGCCCGAGGCGGAAAAGATGCTGCCGACGGCAATCTGGACGCCTTGATCGTGCAGCGCTCGATTCAGTTTCAGGGTGTCGAAACCCTCCGGCAGTTCGACCCAGAGCATGAAGCTGCCTTGTGGACGACTGGCCCGGGTGCCCGCCGGAAAATAGCGGGTGACCCAGTCGATCATTGCATCGCGATTGCGTTGGTATTGAGTGCGCATCCGCCGCAAATGCGGCTCGAAGTGACCGGCCTTGAGGAATTCGGCAATCGCGATCTGGGGTTGCGGCGCCGTGGAGCCGGTGCTGATGTATTTCATGTGCAGCACCCGCTCCAGATAGCGGCCCGGTGCAACCCAACCGATCCGCAAGCCCGGCGCCAGCGTTTTGGAAAATGAACTGCACAGCAGGACACGGCCGTCTTCATCGAAGGATTTGATCGTGCGGGGACGGGGATAGTTGTAGGCCAGCTCGCCATACACATCGTCCTCGATGATCGCTACGTCAAAGCGCTGCGCAAGCGTCAACAGCGCGCGTTTTCGCGATTCCGGCATGATGTAGCCCAGCGGATTGTTGCAGTTGGGGGTCAACTGTATGGCCTTGATCGGCCATTGCTCCAAGGCCAGTTCCAATGCATCGAGGCTGATCCCGGTCAGCGGGTCGGTGGGGATTTCCAGGGCCTTCATGTTCAAGCCCTTGAGCGTTTGCATCGCGCCGTGAAAGCTTGGCGAATCCACGGCGACGATGTCGCCCGGCTCACAGATGGAGCGAATGCTGGTGGACAGCGCTTCGTGGCAGCCGGTGGTGATCACCAGGTCGTTGGCCGTCAACTGGCATCCGGAGTCGAGCATCAGGCGGGCGATTTGCTCGCGCAGTTCCAGGGTGCCATGAATGTTGTCGTAATACAGACCGGGCATGTCTTGCCGCCGGCTGATGCGCGCGAGGTTGCGCAGCAAGGGTTTCATGGTCGGCGTAGTGATGTCCGGCATGCCACGGCCCAGTTGCACGACGTCCTTGCGCGGCACCGCGCGGATCAATTCCAGTACTTGATCCCACTGCGAAATATCCACTGGACGCTGGGCCGGGCGACCAATCGCCGGCAACTCCGGCAGGTCACGACTGACTGGAACGAAGTAGCCGGACTTGGGTTTCGGCATCGCCAGGCCGCTGTCTTCCAGCACCCGATAAGCTTGTTGAACCGTGCTCAGACTGACGCCGTGTTCGACGCTTAATGCCCGCACCGACGGCAGCCGGTCACCGGGACGATAGAAGCCCTGTTCGATCCGCGTACCGAGCAATTCGGCGAGGTTGACGTAAAGGGTCATGGCGCAGTCTCGATGTGGGTGATTCGGTTAACCAGTACAGATCAGGCCAAAAATTGTGATTCAGAGGCTAAAACGCGAAATCTGTATGGAAATAATACTGACAAGTTGAATCTGTAATGCTTTTCGCCATCGACGCATCATGAAAGCTCTGGATACCCAAGTAAACAGGAGCAATCAAAATGAACGGCTTGAGCGATGTGCGGCTGACGTTACGCAGTCAGGAACTGGCGGCAGGGCAAAAAAACGGTGCGCGCGAGGCGGACATGCGCAACGCACCGTCCGGCCTGAGTCGCTGGGGTCTGTTCTGGCATCGTCTGCACACGCGCAAGGCATTGCTGGCGCTGACGGGGGAGCAATTGAGGGATATTGGATTGAGCCGGGAGCAGGCGCGGGAGGAGGGGCTTAAGCCTTTCTGGCGGATTTGAGTCTTGTGGTGGTCTTCAGATCCATTCGCGAGCAAGCCCGCTCCCACATTGGAACGCGGTCAAATGTGGGAGCGGGCTTGCTCGCGAAAGCGTCGGTACGGACGCCACAAATCTCTCAAACCAACTCTTTAAACCGATGCCACAACATCCCCAGCGCCAACAACGGCGAACGCAAATGCTTTCCGCCCGGAAACGTCATGTGCGGCACTTTGGCAAACAGATCAAACCCACCACTCTGCTGCCCACTGATCGCCTCGGCCAGCAACTTGCCCGCCAGATGCGTGGCATTCACGCCGTGACCGGAATAAGCCTGGGCGTAATACACGTTCGGCTGGTCCTTGAGCCGCCCGATCTGTGGTAGTCGATTGGCGCCAATGCCGATCATCCCTCCCCACTGAAAATCGATTTTCACTCCGGCCAATTGCGGGAAAACCTGGAGCATCTTCGGTCGCATGTACGCGGCGATATCCTTCGGGTCGCGACCTGAATAGTGGCAGGCGCCACCGAACAGCAGCCGTCGATCCGCCGACAGTCGGTAGTAATCCAGCGCCACCCGTTGATCACACACTGCCATGTTCTGCGGCAACAACGCGTGGGCCAGTTCTTCGCTCAAGGGTTCGGTGGCGATGATGTAGCTGCCGGCTGGCAATACTTTGCCGCTGAGTTCCGGGTTGAGCTGGTTGAGGTAGGCATTGCAGCCCAGCACCAGCGTCTTGGCGCGCACCGAACCGTGAGCCGTATGGACCTTCACCTCCGGGCCGTAATCGATGCGGGTCACGGCCGATTGTTCGAACAGCTTTACGCCCGATTGCTGCGCGGCGGCGGCTTCGCCCAGCGCCAGGTTCAGTGGATGCAAATGGCCCGAGCCCATGTCGATCAGGCCGCCGACGTAGCGGTCGGAACCTACCACCGAGTGCATTTCATGGGCTTGCAGCAATCGGGTTTCGTAACGGTAGCCGAGACTGCGCAGTTCTTCGGCGTCTTCGGCGAAGCCTTCCAGGTCGCGGGGTTTATTGGCGAGATCGCAGTAACCCCACGTCAGGTCGCAAGGGATCTGAAAACGCTCGACGCGCTGTCGGACGATTTCCACCGCTTCCAGGCCCATGAGTTTCATCTGACGCACGCCGTCCGCTCCGATCACGTTGGTGAACTGATCGAGACCATGGCCGACGCCACGAATCAGTTGCCCACCATTACGGCCACTGGCGCCCCAGCCAATCTTGTGCGCTTCGAGCAGCACCACGCTGAGGCCGCGTTCAGCCAGTTCGAGCGCTGTGTTCAGCCCGGAAAACCCGCCGCCGACCACGCACACATCGGCCAACAACTCACCTTTCAACAGCGGATAATCGGGCTGCGGCAGGCTGCTGGCGGCGTAATAGGAAGCGGTGTGCTGGGCACGGGCGTTCATGCGCGACATCCTGATGCTTGTGTCTGGAAAATTTTACGGAGCATAAGCCGGACCTTCCGGCACGGGCAACACTGGTCGGTTGTGGCTGTCTGGATCGGGACTTTTGCGTCAGAATCGCGCTCCAGTCCTCTTGGGGTCACCGTTTCGATGAGCTGCAACAGTCAGAAAATTCGCACGCTGCGACAGCAGATCCCCTCGTTCGAGTGCGTGCCTGGTTGCCATGACTGCTGTGGGCCGGTGACGACCTCGCCTGAAGAAATGTCCCGCCTGCCGCGCAAGACCCGCGCCGAACAGGATGCGGCGATGGATGAGCTCAACTGTGTGCACCTCGGGCCGAACGGTTGCACGGTGTATGACGAACGGCCGCTGATTTGCCGGTTATTTGGCACCACCAAAACCTTGCCGTGCCCGAATGGGCGGCGGCCGGTGGAGCTGATTCATCCGCGGGTCGAGAAGCAGATTCATGAGTACATGGCTTCTACCCGGCAGGTACTTGTTTGAGTTCCTTTAGGTAGACCTAGTCGCCTCAATCGCGAGCAAGCTCGCTCCCACAGGTGCAGCGTTGTCCTTGTGGGAGCGAGCTTGCTCGCGATGGGGACTGAACAGGCGCCACAAAGTCTCAATCCGGAATCGGCAAACTCAAACTCTCCTTCACCTCTTCCATGACGATATAGCTCTTGGATTCGCGCACATGCGGCAGCTTGAGCAGGATGTCGCCCAGTAACTTGCGATATGAAGCCATTTCGGAAATCCGCGCCTTCACCAGGTAATCGAAATCCCCTGACACCAAATGGCACTCCAGCACATGGGGCAATTTCAGCACCGCACGTCGGAACTCTTCGAAAGTATCGCCGGATTTGTAATCGAGGCTGATCTCGACAAACACCAGCAGACTACCCTTGAGGTGCTGCGGATTCAGCCGGGCGTTGTAGCCCATGATGATCCCTTCGCGTTCCAGGCGCCGAACCCGTTCGGTGCAGGGCGTGGTTGAGAGCCCGACCTTTTCCCCAAGCTCCGTGAAGGAAATACGCCCGTCCGCTTGCAGGATCCGCAGAATGTTGCGGTCGATCTTGTCCAGTTCACGTTTGGTCTGGGTGTTGGTACGCATAGGGGATGCGCCTCCGTGAAAAGCGTTTTTGCCGAGAATTGTCGCCAAATATAAGTGCTTATATAGTGAAAAGCACTGGCTAATCTTTTTTAAACTGCCCACATCTACGGTCTGAACAACAAACGTCAGCGGCACGCCGCGATGAGGGAATGAAAATGCGCGTTATGGTCTTGGGTAGCGGCGTCATCGGTACCACCAGTGCTTATTATCTGGCGCGTGCCGGGTTCGAAGTGGTGGTGGTGGACCGTCAGCCGGCTGCTGCCATGGAGACCAGTTTCGCCAACGCCGGGCAGGTCTCGCCGGGTTATGCCTCGCCGTGGGCCGCGCCGGGTGTGCCGCTCAAGGCCATCAAATGGCTGCTGCAGCGCCACGCACCCCTGGCGATCAAGGCTACTGCCGACATCGACCAATACCTGTGGATGGCGCAGATGCTGCGCAACTGCACCGCCAGCCGTTACGCGGTGAACAAGGAGCGCATGGTCCGCCTGTCCGAGTACAGCCGCGACTGCCTTGACGAGTTGCGCGCTGAAACCGGCATTGCCTACGAAGGCCGCAGCCTGGGTACTACGCAACTGTTCCGCACCCAGGCTCAACTCGACGGCGCCGCGAAAGACATTGCGGTGTTGAAAGAGTCCGGCGTACCGTTCGAATTGCTCGACCGCGTTGGCATTGCTCGCGTTGAACCGGCGCTGGCCAACGTCACCGATATCCTCGCTGGCGCGCTGCGCTTGCCGAACGATCAGACTGGCGATTGCCAGATGTTCACCGTTCGACTGGCCGAAATGGCTGTCAAACTGGGCGTGGAATTCCGTTTCGGCCAAGACATTCAGAAACTCGACTACGCCGGTGATCGCATCAACGGTGTGTGGATCGACGGCAAGCTGGAAACCGCCGATCGCTATGTATTGGCCCTCGGCAGCTACTCGCCGCAGTTGCTCAAGCCGCTGGGTATCCGCGCCCCGGTGTATCCGCTCAAAGGTTACTCCCTGACCGTGCCGATCACTAACCCGGCGATGGCCCCCACCTCGACCATTCTCGACGAGACCTACAAGGTCGCAATCACCCGTTTCGACAACCGCATCCGCGTCGGCGGCATGGCTGAAATAGCCGGTTTTGACCTGTCGCTTAACCCGCGTCGGCGTGAAACCCTGGAGATGATCGTCAACGACCTTTATCCTCAGGGCGGCGACCTGGCCCAGGCAAGCTTCTGGACCGGTCTGCGTCCGACCACGCCGGACGGCACGCCGATTGTTGGCGCCACGCCGTTCAAGAATCTGTTCCTGAACACCGGTCACGGTACGCTCGGCTGGACCATGGCCTGTGGTTCCGGTCGTTTGCTGGCCGACCTGATGGCGAAGAAAACGCCGCAGATCAGCGCCGAAGGCCTCGATATTTCTCGTTACGGCAACAAACGACAGGAGTCCGAAAAACATGTCAATCCAGCGCCAGCTCACCAATGAGCGCATGAGCCAGATCGTCAGCCATAACGGCACCGTGTATCTGGCAGGGCAAGTCGGCGACGACATGAGTGCCGGGATTGAACAGCAGACCCGTGAAACCCTCGTCAACATCGAGCGTTTGCTCGATCTGGCCGGGACCGACAAGCACCATTTGCTGTCGGTGACGATTTACCTGAAAGACATCGACGCGCACTTCGAAGGCATGAACGCGATGTGGGACAAGTGGCTGCCAAAAGGCGTCGCCCCGGCCCGTGCGACGGTTGAGTCGAAGCTATGCGAACCGGAAATCCTGGTGGAGCTGTCGGTTGTCGCCGCTTTGCCTTAAGCCTTTCAGAAAGATCCCTCTCCCGGTGCTGTTGGCGGTTCACGCCGTCAGCCAGCGCCGGTTTTTATTCCCATGACCGCCTAGAAGCCTGCCGCCATGCGTCCAGCCCGTGCCCTGATCGACCTTCAAGCCCTGCGTCACAACTACCGGATCGCCCGTGAAATCACTGGGGCCAAGGCCCTCGCGGTAATCAAAGCCGATGCCTACGGCCATGGCGCGGTGCGTTGCGCCCAGGCGCTGGAAGCTGAGGCGGACGGGTTTGCCGTGGCGTGCATTGAGGAAGCGCTGGCGCTGCGCGCTGCGGGCATTCGTGCGCCGGTGTTGCTGCTGGAAGGCTTTTTCGAAGCCGATGAGCTGGCGCTGATCGTCGAGCATGATTTCTGGTGCGTGGTGCATTCGCTGTGGCAGCTTGAAGCCATTGAGAAAGCCGCGCTGAGCAAGCCCATCACGGTCTGGCTCAAACTTGATTCGGGCATGCACCGGGTCGGCCTGCATCCAAAGGATTATCAAGCAGGCTATCAACGGCTGCTGGCCAGCGGCAAGGTCGCGAAGATCGTGCTGATGAGCCACTTCGCCCGCGCCGATGAGCTGCACAGCCAGGCCAGCGCCGAGCAGGTGGCGGTGTTCGAAGCGGCGCGTCAGGGTTTGTCCGCCGAGATCAGCCTTCGCAACTCGCCGGCGGTGCTCGGTTGGCCGCAGATTCCAAGCGACTGGGTTCGCCCGGGCATCATGCTCTACGGCGCCACGCCGTTCGAAGAAGCCAACGCCGCAGCGTCCCGCCTGCAACCGGTGATGACGCTGGAATCGAAAGTGATTTGCGTGCGTGAACTGCCGGCCGGCGAGCCGATCGGCTACGGCGCCAAGTTCATCACCCAAAAACCGATGCGCGTGGGTGTGGTGGCCATGGGTTACGCCGATGGTTACCCACGTCAGGCGCCGACCGGTACGCCGGTGCTGGTCGCCGGTCAGCGCAGCCAATTGATCGGCCGGGTGTCGATGGACATGCTCTGTGTGGATTTGACCGACTTGCCGCAAGCGGGCCTCGGGTCGACAGTGGAGTTGTGGGGTAAAAACATCCTCGCCAGCGACGTTGCAGCGGCCGCGGACACGATTCCTTACCAGATCTTCTGCAACCTGCGCCGAGTGCCGATGCTCTATTCCGGGGCTTAGGCCAAAACGCTGCACACCGGAAGTCGCATCGCCGAACGGGGTTCAGGTCAAAGTGTTGTAAATACTGAACGCTGTCGCCATGATAACGCTCAATATTCCTACAACCTGAATCCTGGAGGCGCAAGCTTGGACGTCGGTGAACGACTGCAATCCATCCGTAAGCTCAAAGGTCTTTCGCAGCGTGAACTCGCTAAACGCGCGGGCGTCACCAACAGCACCATTTCGATGATCGAGAAGAACAGCGTCAGCCCCTCGATCAGTTCGCTGCGCAAGGTACTGGGTGGGATACCCATGTCCATGGTCGAGTTTTTTTCCGAAGAGATCCTGCAGGAAAAACCGACTCAGATCGTCTACAAGGCTAACGAGCTGATCGATATTTCCGATGGTGCCGTGACCATGAAACTGGTCGGCCGGGCCCACCCGAGCCGCGCCATCGCCTTCCTCAATGAAATCTACCCGCCTGGCGCCGATACCGGTGACGAGATGCTCACCCATGAGGGCGAGGAAACCGGGATTCTGGTGGAAGGTCGGTTGGAACTGGTGGTCGGGCTGGAAACTTTTGTGCTTGAAGCGGGCGACAGCTACTACTTTGAAAGTACCAAGCCTCACCGTTTCCGTAATCCGTTCGATGCGCCTGCGCGACTAATCAGCGCAGCCACGCCGGCGAATTTCTAAGAGAAGAGGCGTCCTGCCAGCACGGCAGCGACACCCGAAGGGTTTTTCCGCTGCGCAACAAGACCCCTTCGACTTTAGGGTTGTTTCAGTGCGGCGGGCTTACCGCTATACTTGCGCCCGCCTGCGAACCGTGGCCGTAGGCGTGACTAGCCACCATTGAGGGTGAACGCGTGAATCTAATTATGAAAATGCTGGCTGCACCAGCAACCGTATTGGCCCTATGGGCTGCCAGCGCTCAAGCTGCGACCAATGACGATATTGCCAAACGACTTGAGCCAGTTGGCCAGGTTTGTGTACAGGGTAAAGAGTGCAAGGGGATGGAAGTCACTGCTTCTGCGGGTGGCGGTGATGCCAAAACCCCAGACTCAGTGATTGCAAAGCATTGCAACGCTTGCCACGGCACTGGCCTGTTGGGCGCGCCGAAAGTCGGTGATGCGGCAGCCTGGGGCGACCGCGCCAAGAAAGAAGGCGGTCTTGATGGCTTGCTGGCGAAAGCAATCTCCGGCGTCAACGCGATGCCGCCTAAAGGCACCTGCGCCGATTGCTCTGATGCCGATCTAAAGGGCGCCATCCAGAAGATGTCCGGCCTGAAATAAGTCTTCATCTTCAGCGAAAAAGCCGCTTTCGAGCGGCTTTTTTGTGTCTGTTGTCTCGTCCTGTAGGAGGCGGCTTGCTGACGATAAAGGATCACGCGGTTCGCCAGCCAAACCGCGTGACGTTCATCGCCAGCAAGCCGGCTCCTTCAAGGGCTGTTCAATGCAGCAAAGACCCGGCAAGCTCGGTCCAACCCAATTCACGGAATGTAAGGGAGGATCAGATGGTGCAGCTGTGTTCTATCGAACAGGCGGTCGATGACGTGCTGGCAAGGTTGCCGGCGCATATCCACATGGGCTTGCCCCTGGGGCTGGGCAAGCCCAACCACTTCGTCAACGCGCTGTATCAACGTGTTGCGCAACTGCCCGAACGGCAACTGACGATCTATACCGCGCTGTGCCTCGGCCGTCCTGCATTGGGTGACGGTTTGCAAAAGCGCTTCCTCGAACCCTTTATCGATCGGGTGTTCGGGGATTACCCGGAACTGGACTTCCTCGCGGGCCTGCACAAAGACAACCTGCCGCCCAACATCCACGTTCAGCAATTCTTCATGCAACCTGGCAGCCTGCTCCATAGCGTACCCGCGCAGCAGGATTACGTGAGCAGCAACTACAGCCATGCCGCGCGGGACATCAACGCCGCCGGTTTGAACCTGGTCGCGCAACTGGTAGCCAGCCATCCCGATCACCCGGATCGACTGAGCCTGAGCTGCAACCCGGACATCACCCTCGACCTGTTTCCGATGATCGCCAAGCGCCGGGCGGCGGGGGAGAAGATCCTGCTCGTAGGGCAAGTGCATAACGACTTGCCCTACATGCCCGGCGACGCCGAAATCGGTTTCGACACGTTCGACCTGTTGGTCGACGAGAAAGACAACACCACGCTGTTCTCCACGCCGAACATGCCGGTGGGTTTCCAGGATCATTTCATCGGCTTGCACGCCAGCACACTGGTGCGCGACGGTGGCACCTTGCAGATCGGCATCGGCGCCATGGGTGATGCGCTGACTGCTGCATTGCTGGCGCGGCAGGCGGATAGCAGCGGCTACAAATCGCTGCTGGCGGACGTGAATCTCAGCCAGTGGGCGCAACTGATCGACCGCGAAGGCGGCGTCGAACCGTTCGCCAAAGGCCTCTACGGTTGCAGTGAAATGTTCGTCAACGGTTTGCTGGTGCTGGCTGATGCCGGCATCGTGCGGCGCAAGGTCTATCCCGATGTGCCGACCCAGCAACAAGCGAACGCCGGAACGCTGGAAGAAGCCGCGCAGACTGACGGCATTTCGGTGCACGGCGGTTTCTTTCTCGGACCACGCAGTTTCTACGAGCGCCTTCGTGAGTTGCCCCAGAGCAAGCGGCTCGAGTTCAACATGACCCGCATCAGCTACATCAACGAGCTCTACGGTCAGGAAGAACTCAAACGCTTGCAGCGCCTCGATGCGCGTTTTATTAACACGGTGTTCACCATGACGCTGCTCGGTGCCGGCGTGGCCGATCAACTTGAAGACGGGCGAGTGCTCAGCGGCGTCGGCGGCCAATACAACTTTGTCGCCCAGGGCCACGCGCTGGAGGGGGCGCGTTCGATTTTGCTGTTGCGCAGCTGGCGCGAGTCGGGTGGAGAGGTCAGCTCCAATATCGTGTGGGAATACGGCCATTGCACGATCCCAAGGCATCTGCGGGACATCGTGGTCACCGAGTACGGCATCGCCGATTTGCGCGGCAAGACCGATGCTGCGGTGATCGAAGCGTTGCTGAACATCAGCGATTCGCGATTCCAGCCGGGGTTGATTGAGCAGGCGCAGAATGTGGGCAAGTTGCCGAAGAATTTCCGTCTTGATCCGCGTTTCGCCGACAACAGCCCGGAGCGCTTACAAGCTATTCAATCGCGGCATCCGCAGCTGTTTCCAGAGTATCCGCTGGGGTGTGATTTCACCGCGCAAGAGCGGGACTTGTTGCGGGCGCTTAACTGGCTGAAGAGCAAGTTCAAGCTCACGGAGATTCTGGAGTTGGGCAAGTCGGCGCTGGATGCGCCGGAGGCTTCGGAGTTTCCTGAGCATCTGGAGCGGATGCAGTTGACTAATCCGGAGGGATTGAAAGAGGAACTGTTTCAGCGGTTACTGCTCACCGGCCTCAAGGCCACCGCGCAGTAACAGCCAACACAAAACCCTGTAGGAGCCAAGCTTGCTCGCGAAGAGGGCTTCACAATCAACATCAATGTTGATTGTCCCAACGCAAATCGTGAGCAAGCTTCGTGTCTACAGCAACATTTGGTGACGCAGGAAGTTTCGCACAGAGCTTCCGGCCCCTTCCTACATCATTCTTTCCCGCGCGCTGATAGTTTTTCGGATTCTTGCGACTCGCTCACGCCGTGATAAGCGCGTCGTAACCTTTTTTATCTTTCTGCTCAAGGATGAGCTAAAAAAGCAAAAGGATAAGCGCATGCTCGCACCCGCCAACGCCCCTCAATTCACCCTAACGATCCCCAACGTTCCCAACGATTTTAAAGTCCTGGCTTTTGAAGGCACTGAAACCATCAGCGCGTTGTATTCAATCAGCGTCGATCTGGTCAGCGAATACCCGGATATCGATTTGGAGAGCCTGCTTCACCAACCTGCATTTCTGCAATTCGGCCATAACGGCGAAGGTATTCACGGATACATCGACGGTGTGTCCGATAGTGATCCTGGCAAACGCCTGACCCGCTATCGAGTGAGCCTGGTGCCGGCACTGTATTACCTGCAATTCAGTCAGGACCAGCGGATTTTTCAGAATCAGACCGTGCCGCAAATCATCGCTCAGGTCCTCAAAACACACGGCATTCACGCCGATGCATTTACCTTCCACGTCAAAGCAAGTCCCCCGCGCGAATACTGCACTCAATACCGGGAAAATGATTTGGAGTTTGTCCAGCGGCTCTGCGCGGAGGACGGCATTACGTGGCATCACCAGCACTCTTCGCAAGGCCATATGCTGGTGTTTACCGATGACCAGACCTACTTCCCCAAACTGGGCGAAACCCCGTATCAGCAAGACGCCGGCATGGTGGCTGAGTACCCAGTCGTCAGCCAGTTTTCCATGGGTTTCAAAACCCGCCCCAGCGTAGTTACCCGCCGTGACTATGACCTCAAACGCCCCAACGCATTGCTGGAAAGTCGCTTTACTGCTGAGTTCGACCCTAAGCTCGAAGACTATAGCTACCCACTGCTATTAAATAGTGAAAAGCGCGGCAAAGAACTTGCCCGGCAGGCACTGGAACGACACCGAGTCGATTATCAGTTGGCGGAAGGCAATAGCGACCAGCCAACACTGCGTAGCGGCCACTTTTTCAGCCTGACTAACTCCCCACACGAAACGTACAACGATCTATGGCTGCTGCTGAGCGTCACTCACACCGGCAAGCAACCTCAGGTGCTCCAGGAGTTCGCCACCAACACGACCAAAACTGAGGACGGCTTTGTTCAGGGCTACCGCAACAGCTTCAGTGCGATTCCCTGGGATGTGTTTTATCGGCCACCGACGCCGGCACCAAGACCCCTGCTGAATTGCCAGACCGCGCGCGTCACCGGACCGGTTGGCGAAGAGATTTACTGCGACGAATACGGGCGCGTGAAAGTCAAATTTCACTGGGACCGGTCTGAACGCAACAATGAAAACAGCAGTTGCTGGCTACGGGTAGCGTCTAGCTGGGCGGGGAACAACTTCGGCACAGTGGTCATTCCGCGTATCGGGATGGAAGTGATCGTCACCTACCTCGAAGGCAATCCCGATAATCCGTTGATCACCGGCTGCTTCATCAACAGGGTCACACCGCCGGCCTACCCATTGCCCGAAAATAAAACCAAAACCGTACTGCGTACCCACAGCTCCCCCACCACGGGTGGCTACAACGAACTGTCGATGGACGATCGCGCTGGCGATGAGTTGGTGCACTTGCGTGCTCAGCGGGATATGGAGCAGAAGGTTGGACACGACAGCCGGATTGAGGTGGGCAATGATCGACGGGAAACCGTCAGAGGTAACAGCTTCACGGTGGTCGAAGGTGAGGAGCATCGAACTATTGGCGCAGACAGCAAGGTTCAACTCAACGCGAATGAATACCGGCAAGTTGCTAGCGACACTCATACGCAAGTCGGCGAAACGTTCGTTCTCGAAGTCGGCGAAGCAACGCACATCAAGGCAGGTACAAATATTGAGCTGCGTGCGGGCGGAACTCTTACGCTGAAAGCCGGAGGTCAGAGCGTCACAATTACTTCGGAAGGAATTTTTAGCAGCAGCGGAATTCAGATACGCAGTTTTCCAAATCCGGAAATGCCTGCTCAGTTCGTACTGCTAAGCGATGGCACGGGCACGTTAGTTTCCAAAGAGGCTCCGCCCCCGGAAGTCCAAGACTCAGACGAACTGGAGGAGGAAGAAGAAGAGGTCGAAGCCGAAGAAGGGATTACTTTGCGGATTGGCGTGTTTTTTGATGGCACCGGGAATAATCGGTCCAACAGTGAAATGGTTGCCGGGTGCTATGCGCGGGATGTGAATCTGGTGGAGGAGGCCGAGGATATTCAGCGGTTTTGTCAGGCACATGGGTATGACGGTCAGGGAAATACGCCGGATAGCAGTTATGGGAATGACACGAGTAATGTGGCGAAGCTTTATGACCTCTACACCGATGACAGTGAGCGGCGATTGGCTGATGACGAAACCATAGGGTTCATCTCCGTTTATCTGGCTGGCATCGGTACTAGCGGTGGTGAAGAGGATTCACCTTTTTCCCTAGCAACCGGCGTGGGTGCACACGGTGTATTGGCAAGAGTTAAGCAAAGCCCAGCAAGCATTCTTACTGAAATACAACTATTCGAATTGGCAAACCCCAACCGTAAAGTTGAGTCAATCGAGTTCGACATCTTCGGCTTCAGTCGCGGCGCCGCTGCCGCACGGCACTTTGCCAATGAAGTATCGAAGGGAGAGCAGAGTCCATTGGCAACGCTCTTACCAGCCGATTCATCATTGTTCATCGAAACTTTTGCCTGGCGCGCCGACATTGATGTCTCCATCAACTTTATCGGCATCTTCGACACCGCTGCCGCTGTGGCAAATATTTCCGAAGGCGATTTGAACGTCCATGACGCCATAAACCCCGGCGTCAACTTGTATCTGGCACCAAATATCGCAAAAAAAATCGTGCATTTAGTGGCGCGGGACGAACGCCGCCACAATTTCTCACTCAACAGCGCCGGGACTGCGGATATCGTGCTGCCCGGCGTTCACTCTGACTTGGGTGGCGGATATCTTCCGGACATCACTGAAAGAGTTTTGCTGAGTAAGCCACGCTGTAGCCGCGACATGGAACTGTCCATGCCTTCTACAGAGTCAACCGCCTATCGCTTGGCGCAGCAGGAACTAGGTCGTCTTCAGGACCAGCTCAATCTGTATGGGCTGCCACTGGCAGTGAAAACCTGGTCGGTAGAGACTACCAGCAACGCCAAGGGCGATAGATTCAAAGCGAAGCATGTTTATGCGGCAGTCCATAGCAAGCGGATTGTGCGCAACGATTTGGCCTTGATTTACCTGCGCATCATGCGGGAGTTGGGGGCCAGGCACGACGTCCCGTTCCAGTTTATTGACGAAGAGGATCAAAAGTACGCATTACCGACAGAGCTAAAACCGATTGCCGAAAAACTGATGGCTTATGCGCTAGGCGACACTCGCCGCACGGGCTTGAGTGTGTTCGAGGAGGAGTTGCTCTACCAGCGCTACATTCATCTATCGGCCAAATGGAATGCTGCCAAAGGCTGGAACAGCAGCGACCTGAACATCGTGTTTATCGATCGCCCCGCCGAAAACTATAAACGCGTGGTGCATCCCCATGAGTAAGCGCCCATGGATGCTTAAATCAGGCTTTGTACTGCTGGTCCCACTGCTAGGCGGATGTGCTTTTAGCAATAACAGATCATTACCCTATGAGGATTGGAGCCTAAGATTTTTTTCTCCCGACTACATGGAGGTCTGGATCGAAACGGCGGATGTCATTGATATCAACGAGCGTGTTTTTCGAGGTGCGGGTAGCGGGATTCCCTCGACCGGCTATCCCCGAGGGCTAAGTAAAGGCATACCCATCCGTTTTAAGGGTGATGCAAAAGGATGGTTTAAAAATCCGAGAGGAAAAGGTCGACCCGTAACGGGTTCTAACCTTCCACGGTTGGTCTACGTACGCTGGCAGTCCGTGGCGGAACCGCAAACTTATGAGGCGTACATCGAGATCCCCGAATCGGCGCGAAACACCATGCTCCAGGGTGAAAAAACTTTCTGCCGCGCAGACGGTAAATGGATAACAGATTACCGGGACATGTTGATAGTGGGTTTGGCGCCGGGAGGCATCGCCAAGGTATGGCTAGGCGGCCAATGCTTATTGTCCACTGAGGTCACCCGAATCCAAGGCACAATCAGTCCCAAAGGCCCCTACGGGGGCACGTCCAATGGAAAACATCGGCCGCTTTCAGAAGAGTCCAAAGCCTATGTCGAAAAGTATGGAATCCCCTATGGAAGTTGGTAAGGAGTGCCAAGATCCCAATGGTTAAACATCGCCCGAGAGCGGTTGTTTAAAAAACCTGTAGGTAACGTCGTGAAAGCTACAACACCTTGCGTCGTTGCCTACGGCTACGCCAGAATCCGCCGGCTTGTGCGCCTTGGGTGCGGTCGGTAACTTGATTCCCGTCACTGCCCATCAGTGATCGGGTTTAGTAGCCCGTTGCTGCCAAGTCGCACTATGCCTCTATCCGTCAGGATTCTTCCTGCACTCGATGGCGGCTGTGCGCAGGGCGCCCTCGGGCGCGCCGATTTCTTGGCTCATCGGTCTACTAACCTGTGCACAGCTGCCTCCCTTTCGTTTAGTAGCGAACGGGTTGCGGCCTCACCTTTAGAGGTAAGAGCCAATGGTTAAGATCACACCCAATCCCCCGGACAGCGATCCGGGATCTCGCGATTCAACAAAACCCAACGACGACGCCGAACACGTCGTCGATCCTTCCCCTCTGCCAACCGAACATAATCCACAAAATCTCCCCGGTCATCTCTTCAGCGTTTGCCCGAAGATCAACACTGAAACACTCCTCGCCAACGCCTCGGAAGACCTGCTATCCATCAGCGCCATCGCGGCCGATCTCGCCGACGGTGTGGACGGCTCACGCCGCTCCGTAGCCTTGGCGCTGAGCCGCTTGGCCGACGGGGTGCATTTGTTGGTGGAGCGAGCATTGGATCATCTGGACGACCCGGAGATGGCGGCAATCTTCGCCAAGCAACAAAGCCAGACCAGCTAACGCGCAACTCAGAAAAACCCCGATGGATGTCACCCCCATCGGGGTTTTTGCCTGACAACGGTGAAAATGCACATGCGAGGAAACTGCCGAAAACTTCCACCTCGATCCGCGTTCACCGACAACAGCCCGGAGCGCTTACAAGCTATCCAATCGCGGCATCCGCAACTGTTTCCGGAGTATCCGCTGGGGTGTGATTTCACCGCGCAAGAGCGGGACTTGTTGCGGGCGCTTAATTGGCTGAAGAGCAAGTTCAAGCTCACGGAGATTCTGGAGTTGGGCAAGGCGGCGCTGGATGCGCCGGAGGCTTCGGAGTTTCCTGAGCATCTGGAGCGGATGCAGTTGACTAATCCGGAGGGATTGAAAGAGGAACTGTTTCAGCGGTTACTGCTCACCGGCCTCAAGGCCACCGCGCAATAACAGCCAACACAAAACAACTGTGGGAGCGGGCTTGCTCGCGAAATGCGGTGTGACAGTCAACATCAACTTTGACTGACACACCGCATTTCGCGAGCAAGCCCGCTCCCACATTGGTTTGAGGCGTTGCGGTTTATTCGATAAACGTCACGACGCCATCTTTCAGCGACTGCACGCGAGCCAGCGACTCAACCCGATAACCCTGCGCATCCAGTTCCGCGCGCCCGCCCTGGAATGACTTCTCGATCACAATCCCCAAACCCGCGACGGTAGCGCCGGCCTGTTTGATGATCGAGATCAGCGCCTGTGACGCTTTGCCGTTGGCCAGGAAGTCATCGATGATCAGCACGCGGTCACTGCTGGTCAGGTGGCGCGGAGATATCGCTACGGTGCTTTCGGTCTGCTTGGTGAACGAATAAACGGTCGCCGACAGCAGGTTTTCAGTCAGGGTCAGGGATTGGTGCTTGCGTGCGAAAATCACCGGTACTCCCAGGTTCAGACCGGTCATGATCGCCGGGGCGATGCCCGAGGCTTCGATGGTGACGATCTTGGTGATGCCCGAGTCTTTGAACAGCGCAGCGAACTCGTCGCCGATCAGCTTCATCAGGGCCGGGTCGATCTGGTGGTTCAAAAAGGCGTCGACCTTCAGGACCTGATCGGAAAGCACGATACCTTGTTCGCGAATTTTCTGGTGCAGTGCTTCCATGAAGCGTTCCTCTACTGGCGCCATATGCGCCGAGCTTGTCAAAAAATGTTCGGTTGAAAAGTGCTCGATTCTAGCGCTTTAACATTGCGCGTATATCCGCCAATGCGGTGTTGCCGCGAACGGCTTTGACTTCAACCGGTGTGTCGTCGTTGCCTTCCCAGGCCAGGTCATCCGGCGGCAATTCATCGAGGAAGCGGCTAGGTGCGCAGTCGATGATCTCGCCGTATTGCTTACGCTTGGCCGCGAAGGTGAACGCCAGTGTCTGACGCGCGCGGGTAATTCCGACGTAAGCCAGGCGGCGTTCTTCTTCGATGGTGTCGGCTTCGATGCTGGAGCGGTGCGGGAGGATTTCCTCTTCCATGCCCATGATGAACACATAAGGAAATTCCAGGCCCTTGGACGCGTGCAAGGTCATCATCTGCACGCCTTCGGCGCCGTCTTCCTCTTCCTGCTGACGTTCCAGCATGTCGCGAAGGACGAGTTTGCCGATGGCGTCTTCGACGGTCATCTCGCCTTCTTCGTCTTTCTCCAGGGTGTTTTTCAACGCCTCGATCAGGAACCAGACGTTACCCATGCGATAGTCGGCAGCCTTGTCGCTGGAGCTGTTGGTGCGCAGCCAGTTCTCGTAATCGATGTCCATGACCATGCTGCGCAGCGCCGAGATCGGGTCTTCGCCGGCGCACTGTTCGCGGACCTTGTCCATGAAACGCTTGAAGCGCGCCAGACGATCAGTGAAGCGCGTGTCCAGATGCTCGCCCAGGCCGATTTCGTCAGTAGCGGCGTACATCGAGATCTTGCGTTCGGTGGCGTAGTTGCCAAGCTTTTCCAGGGTAGTCGAACCGATCTCCCGGCGTGGGACGTTGATCACCCGCAGGAAGGCGTTGTCGTCGTCCGGGTTCACGATCAGGCGGAAGTAGGCCATCAGATCTTTCACTTCCTGACGTCCGAAAAAGCTGTTGCCGCCAGACAACCGATACGGAATCTGGTGGTGCTGCAGCTTCAGCTCGATCAACTTGGCCTGGTAGTTACCGCGATACAGAATCGCGAAATCGCTGTAAGGCCGGTCGGTACGCAAATGCAGGGTCAGCAACTCGACGGCCACGCGCTCGGCTTCGGCGTCTTCGTTGCGGCAGCGGATCACGCGGATCTCGTCGCCGTGGCCCATCTCGCTCCACAGCTGCTTTTCGAATTCGTGGGGGTTGTTCGAGATCAGCACGTTGGCGCAACGCAGGATGCGACTGGTGGAGCGGTAGTTTTGCTCCAGCATGACCACTTTCAGGGACGGATAGTCGTCCTTGAGCAGCATCAGGTTTTCCGGGCGGGCGCCGCGCCAGGCGTAGATCGACTGGTCGTCGTCGCCCACCACGGTGAACTGGTTGCGCGTGCCGATCAGCAGTTTCACCAGCAGATACTGGCTGGCGTTGGTGTCCTGGTATTCGTCCACCAGCAGGTAGCGGACTTTGTTCTGCCACTTTTCCAGGATGTCGGCGTGTTCCTGGAACAGTTTCACCGGCAGCAGGATCAGGTCGTCGAAGTCCACCGCGTTGAACGCCTTGAGCGTGCGCTGATAGTGGGCGTAGACGACGGCGGCGGTCTGTTCCTTGGGGTTGCGCGCGTTTTCCAGGGCTTCGGGTGGCAGGATCAGGTCGTTTTTCCACGAGCCGATCATGTTCTTGATCTCGTCGACGCCGTCGTCGCCCGAGTATTCCTTCTGCATGATGTCGGTCATCAAGGCTTTGACGTCGGCTTCGTCGAAGATCGAGAAGCCCGGTTTGTAGCCCAGCCGCACGTGTTCCTTGCGGATGATATTCAGGCCCAGGTTGTGGAAGGTGCACACCGTCAGCCCACGGCCTTCGCCGCCTTTGAGCAGGGTGCCGACCCGCTCCTTCATCTCGCGCGCGGCCTTGTTGGTAAAGGTCATGGCGACGATGTACTGGGCGCGAATGCCGCAGTTCTGGATCAGGTGCGCGATTTTGCGCGTGATCACGCTGGTCTTGCCGGAGCCTGCGCCGGCGAGCACCAAAAGAGGGCCGCCGACGTAGCTCACGGCTTCTTGCTGCCGGGGATTGAGTCGGGACAT